>NZ_CP108785.1:0-5731424 GCF_045207655.1 Embleya sp. NBC_00888
ACGCGCGACCCTACGGGTCGCAAGAGGTGTTGGTTGGAAGTGACTCCGTCACTTCCAACCAACACGCAATCGCTACGCGATTGCCCGCCGAACCGAACGCACCGGTCCCCCCGATCGATGGGCTCCGGAACTGTGCTGGCAGCACGGCGGGTTGGTGTGTGGTTCCGTCTCCACTGCGGGACCGGCGATTCGAGACAACGACCGGTGGGGCAAACCAACATCGCACGATGCCAGAGGACTTGAGATCGTCATGCGCCAACCATCATTGGAAACAGGCGACTTCATGACCAGTCGAAGACTTCCAATATAGGTGGGTGTCGCATCACGCAACAAGACCATGCATCAGAACTTCTTGCCGGGTACGATTCGGGGAAATCCACAGGCCCCACCGGACCCCAACCCCGGCCTGGTGCGTCCCGTCACGCCGGGCAGGGCATTCTCACCGTGCGGCCGGCCGATCCCAGGGCGTCGTCCCACTCACCCGACCGCGACGAGATCACCAACTCCCCCACGGACAAAGACGGATCCCGATTTCGCACCCACGCACCCCATGGACAGTCCGATGAGAATCCACCGGACAACCACACAGGACCCCACGAGCCCGCTCCGCGGCCCCACCGCCGCACCCGACGGGCCGAACCGGCACCGACCCCAGCGCATCGAACCGGCCCTCCACAGCCATCGCAAGCCCACCCCGACACCCACACCAGGAACCCCCGACAAGCGGCCTGGACACCCTCCTGCGGCCCTCACACCCGAGCCCGCCACAACCCACCCGCCGACGCCCCATACCCCCGGAAACCACGCCCGAAAGTCGTAAGGAAAACCCGGCGGGAAAATCAGCCCGAAAACCCCGGAACCTGCAGGTCGACAACCCTCCACCCGGCGCAGCGGCCGGCGACCCCCACGCAGCAGACCGGACACGAGCAACTCCCGGAACCGGGACGCAGGAACCGGACCGAGGTACGGGTTGTGCCCACGGACGACTCGACGAGGCCGCGTCCGCAACTCGGCATGCTCGGCATCGTGTGATCCCACCCCCACGCCGTGTCCGACAGGCAATCCTCAATCGTGTTGCGCGGCCTTCTCAAACCCTGCGGCACCACAGGCCAACCGCCCCGTCACCGAGCAGGCACCCATCGGGGGCGGGTGATCGGCAGCCCCTCACGCTCCGGGGATTCGTCGGGTCGTCGGGCGAGTGGGAGAGGCGTCGGCGGGGCTTCGCATGAGGAACTTTCGAACAATTCCTTACCACTTACCGAAATGTTGATTCCTTACACGAAGCCTGTGCGGTGGGGGCGGGCCGGGTCGGTGTGGTCATCGGGTCCCGCGCCGCCGGGATGGTGGAGGTTGGGGGGCACGCGCGCGGAGCCGGCATCGATCGGCGAGCGCGGGGAGTTCGGGGGCGATCCCGTGGGGATCGCTCGGGTCGACGAACAGGAAGGCGCTCACGCCGGAGGTGATCCACGTCAGGTGACGGGCGGCGATCAACGAACGGCGAGCCCAGGGCGGCACGGGATACTCCACGCAGCCGTAGTGGTAACCGGACGGATCGTGCAGGAGCAGGGCGTCGGCATCCGGGGAGAGGTCGGTGGCGCGGGTCCACACGAGCTGGGCGGTGGAGGCGGCCGTGAGCACCGTGGCCACCACCGCTGCTGCGGGGCGGGGGTGGGCGGTGGCGGCGTCGAGCCTGCGGAGGATCTCCGCCGCGGTGGCCTGCCGCAGGCGCGGCACGACGGGTGGACGCAGTCGGGCGAAGGTGCGGGCGGGGAAACGGCGACTGCGCGGGGTGCAGCCGCATCCGGGGCGCGGTGGTTCGTGCCGGCTGCGCTCGCCCAGGCGGGCCAGGGCGGGCAGGGTGATCCACCGGTTCGTGGGCCGCCGCGGCACTGCGGAGGCCGCGATGTCGGGCTTGGGGTCGGTGGGTGGGAGCAGTGCGGCGGCGTCGGCGAGGTGGTGCGGGACGGTGGCGAGCGCGCGGGTCAGGGCGGTGGGGACCGTGGGGCGGTGGCACACCGCCTGGAGGCGGATCCCGGTGTGCGCGCGCAGGGTCAGCAGGTGTTGCCAGCACGATGGGGGCAGTAGGTGTGCGCGCAGCAGTGTCAGGTGGGTGATGTCGGTGGTGAGAATCCATGCCGCGGCGGTGGCCCATGCGATCCGGTTCCGGATCTGCTGGTTGCGGGGACCGCTGGGGTGGGCGAAGGGGACGGGCTTGCCCAGGGCGGCGAGGACGTCGTAGGCGAGCGTGAGTGGTGAGGTGGCGGCGGGCGTGGGGTGGACGGTCAGTCGCCCTTGGGCGGGGTGGTGGGCGTGGAGCGCGGCGCGGGTGTGGGTCACGTCGTCGAAGGGGTCGAGGACCACCGTCACCGGTGGGAGGAACGGGGTGTTCGTCATCGGGCGGGTGCTCGGCGGGTGAGTTTGCTGTAGGCCCAGCGCAGGAGTTCCTCGTCGACGCGGGTGCGGTCGGTGGCGTCCAGGCCGGTGGTGAGGTGGTGGGTGATCTTCGCCCAGGCGCGGAAGTTGCCGTGGGCGGCTTCGCGGTCGCAGGTGGCGATCAGGTCCGGGTCGGCCTCGGCCCAGATCGGGTGGAAGGCGGGGATGACGGCGAGGACTTCGTCCAGGGGCATCGGGCCGATCTCCTGCCAGGCGTATACGCGGGATTCGAGCATGGGTTCGCTCTGGAGCATCTCGAAGCAGCCGTTGCCTCCGGTGAAGACGATGGTCAGGTCGGTGTCGGTGTCGTCCCAGAGGTAGCGCAGGTATTCGAAACAGAGTTTCGACAGCCATTGGGCCTCGTCGCAGACCAACACCCGGCGTTCCTCCAGGGCGCCGCGGAGCATGCGGTCGAACTCGATCGCGTGGGAGGGTGGGCGGCCGGGCAGGCCGAGGGCGTGGAAGAGTTCGTGGCGCAGGTCGCGGGTGCTGGGGCGGGCGCGGAAGACCACGCGGTGGGTGGTGGTCGGGGCGAGTTCGCGCAGCGAGGCGTTCACCGCGAGGGATTTGCCGTGGCCGGCGGTGCCGTGGACGCAGATCATCGCGCGCGCGTCGATCGCGGCGCGGATGTCCTCCCTGACGGCGAGCAGGGTTCTGGTGCCCACGATCTGGGCGCCCTTGAGGCGCATGTAGTGGTCCTCGCGTTCACCGGGCAGGCGGCCCTTGCGTGTCGCGGTGCTCATGTCGGTCGCCTTCCTCGGACGGACTCGGCGGTCGGCGCGGTGCGGTGTCGCAGTTCCGTTCGCCGGTGTCGTCGCCGGTTGTCGGTGCGGTGTTCGTGTCGGAGGCCGCCGGTTGCCTGGTGCGGGGGCGTGCCCAGGTCGTCGGTGGTTCGCGGGGCGGGATCAGGTCCGGCAGCGCGCGCGAGGCCAGGTCCGCCTGTCGGGAGCGAGTCAGCTCGGCCTCGGCCTGCGCGGCGGTGAGTGCGCCCAGTTGTCGGGGGGCGGTCGCGGTGGTGACCGCCGCGTAACGCCGTCGGCGTTGTCGGTCGGCCTCGGCCAGGGCGTGTGCCAGGGTGCGGCGTTCGGCGTCCTTGGCTCGGCGCAGTGCGGCGCGTTGTGTGGCTGTGGCCTGGTCGGCGAGGTGGGCGCGGCCCAGGTGGGCGTGGGTGGTGGCGTCGAACACCTCGATCTCGTGGTCGTGGTGTGGGATGTAGCGCAGGCGTACGCGGATGCCGTCCTTGCCGTGCATCCATGGGCCGACGTAGTCGCGGCCGCGCCAGCGGATTCCTTTGGTGGTCAGTGTCCTGGTTCGGCCGTCGTCTTCGAGGGTGAAGGCCCAGAGCAGGTCGGGGGGGACGTCCTCGATCGGGGTCGGGTCGGCGTTCCACGCCTGCAGCGGGGTGCCGGCGTGGGCCTGGCTGTGGTGTTCGGTGTTCCACCACGCGATCCAGTCCAGGAGTCGGGAGGTGAATTCGACGAAGGGCAGTACGTGGGTGGGGGCGGTTTTTGGGGGTCGTGCGCGGAGTGAGGTGGTGGGGGTGTGGAGGTGGCCGGGCAGGGCGATGCAGAACGTACTCGCCACGCAGGCGTTGAGGTTTTCCACCGTGCCTTTGAGGTCCGGGCGGTATGGCGGCAGGTCGTGCACGGGTACGGCGAACGCGCCGAGCGCGGTGGTGACGGTGCGGGAGAGGAAGTCCTTGCCGCGGTCCACGCGGACGAGTTCGGGTAGACCACCGATCGGGCCGTAGGGGCCGTCGGGTTCGTCTCGTGACATGGCGATGCGCAGCGCGGCCAGGATCGCGTCGCGGGAGGGGGTGTGGGGGGTGACGGCCGCGCCGGGGACGGCTCCGGTGGCGCAGTCGATGAACCAGGTGACCCACGGTGTGACCAGTTCCCCTTCCAACTCGACCTGGACGGGTAGGTGTTTGTGGTCGGCTTCCCAGCAGGCGTTGCGCCATTGGCGTGGGCGGGCCAGGTGGACGTCGTGGAGGCGGCGGGCGCGTTCTCCGCCTTTGAACGCGGCGCGTTGGCCGGTGTTGACGTCTCGGCGTATCGCGCGTTGCAGTGTGGCCAGTGACGGAACGTCCGGCGGGGCCGTGCTCGTGTCCCCTGTTCCTGTGGTGCGGTGTGTGGCGGCCGCGTGGGCCTCGGCGATCAACTCGCGGTGCACGGCTGCCGCGTTCCCGCCCCACAGCGCCAGCCGGGCGTGCAGGTCGGCGGTGATCGTGAACCGTGGCCGTGGGCGAGGGGTGGTACGGCCTTCCTCACGGGCCGTTTGCAGCCAGCGCTGCAGGGTGCGTGGTGACTTCCCCGCTGCGGCTGCAGCCAGTCGGAGGTGCTCGGGCGTCAACGCGCCCCGGGCTTCCAACCCCGTGAGGCGGGCGATCACTTGCTCCCGGGCCGCAGCCGCCGGCACCACACCGGTTGCCCACAGGTCGTCCTCGGGTGCGTCGGTCACCACCACTCCCCCCTTCCCCTTTTTCCTGCCCGGCCCCGGGAGCCGGACGACCCGGCCGTCGGAACACCGCTTCCTCCAGGAACACGGAAACCGCGTCACCGTGACGCCGAAAACGGCATTCCGATGACGCGGGCGGGACGTTCTGGTAAAAGCCGGACAGCGGGCGGCCCAAGGGGAAGTTGCAGGACGCCGACCTGCGGGACGTCGTTTCCATGACGCCACAAAACCGCACCGGAAAGACGCGACCAGGGCCCTACATGGCTGTGACCAGGCAGATCTGTCACACGATCGACGACATACTCACGCGGCCACCACGACACCCAACCGCAACTTCACACTCGTGATCGGGACCGCCGAACCACGGGAGCTGGCGGACCTCACCGTCACGGTCAGACCGAAGTCGAACACCTCAGGCCGACCCACCAGCGAAACCTCCTCCACCTCGCTCCAGAGCGAACGCGGCCCCGCCTGAAGGACATTCGGACACCGGCCCCCGGCAAAACCCGCCGCGGCCACCGACGGAACCCCGCAGCCGGCCGTCAACCACAACGTGCCCTCACCCGCACGCTCACCCGGAGCCACCACGGGCACACACCCCGGAACCCGCAAACCGACGACGAACGCCACCGGATCACAGGAACCACCGACCACATCCACCAACGACAACTCCGTACCGCCGGCTCCCCAACCCGGACCCTCCGACACACCGCCCACCACCATCCCGGCCAGCGAACACACCGCTTCCCAAAGGGAATTCTCAATCGCGTTGCACATCCCTCTCAAACTCTGCGACACCGCAGGTCAACCGACCCCTCGCGAACGAGCGCGCCCCATCCACACACCGAAATCCCAGGTCACAAAACACAAACCACATTCTCAATCCGTGCCGCACCGCAGGTCAGCGCACCACACCCGCACAACCCAAGTGAGACGACGTACTCGCCAACTGCCGCCGACCCCTGGAAACCCGCACCAACCCCGCCCGCCGGGCGCAGCGATGGGAACGGCTCGCCGCCGTCGACCCCGACTGGAACCCCATGGGCCGCACCGACCCGGCACGGCGATGGTCGGTGGACTGGCAGCGGATACTCGCCCTGGTCCGGCTGCACGTGGAAGGCGGTGGGCGCCCGGCCGAGTTGACGCCGGGTCACACCATCGGCGGCGAACCCGTCGGACGATGGCTTCAGCGACAGAAGACGAGCTGGGCGGAACTGACCCCGGCGCAGCGGAGGGCGTTGACCGGGCTCGGCGTTCGACGGGTGCGGGGGGTGCCCCTATGGGTTTCGTCAAGGGAAATCGGGCTGCATTCGGGGTGGGGAGCCGGGCAACATGGTGGTGTGCCCGATCTGCTGTGGGATGACGTGAAGTGTTTCTTCGATCCCGACCTGATGGGATCCCTGCCGGACATGCGTGTCCCTGACGCCTCGGTGGAGGACTGGCAGACGGTCCTTGATCTTGTCGAGGCGAGAGGCTGGAAGTGCCGGTACTCCGAGGGCGAGATGGTGCTGCCGGTGCCCCGGGCGAGGGCCGTGCTGTCCCGCCCGCGTGACGCCGAGTGTCCGAACCTGCGGGTCTGGCCGACGGGTGGTGTGTTGGCGATCTTCCGTTTCCACGACCACGACGAAATCGACTTCGACGTCGACCTGGGGGAGTTGCAGGGCCAGGAGCGACTCGATGCGTTCTGCGGATTTCTGCGGGAGATCGGGCGGGGTTTGGGCAAGCCCGTGCTCATGGACCCGGAGGGCGACCACGGCCATCCGGTGCTCGGATTCGAGGTCGGGGCCGACCGGGTCGTCCTCCTGACCGAGCCGCCGCTCAGGTGACCTCCGCCGGCCGGGGTTCGTAGAAGGTGCCGTCTCTGAGCATGGCGAAGAGGACGTCGGCTCTTCGGCGGGCGAGGCAGAGGAGGGCTTGCGTGTGGTGCTTCCCCTGGGCTGTCTTCTTGTCGTAGTAGGCCCGGGAGGCGGGGTCGTTCAGGGCAGCGAACGCGGAGAGGAAGAACGCGCGTTTGAGCTGCTTGTTGCCTCTCCGGGAGGGCTGTTCGCCGCGGATCGACGATCCCGAGCTCCTGGTCGCCGGGGCCAGGCCCGCGTAGGCGGCGAGGTGGGCGGCGGAGGGGAAGCGGCTGCCGTCGCCGACGTCGATGAGGATCCGGGCTCCGGTCCTGACGCCGATGCCGGGCATCGAGGTCGGGACCTTCGAAAGAGGGTGGGCCTCCAGGAGCTCCTCGATCCTGGCGGCGAGGACTTTGCGCTGGTCCAGGACGGCGGTGAGCGAGCCGGCGAGGCTGGGGACGATGAGCGCGGTCGCATCGGTGCCGGGGACGACCGCGGTCTGTTCGTCGAGCGCGGCGAAGATGTCGTCGACCAGGCGTTCGGCCATGCGTGGGGCCTTGGGTCGTATGAGGTTCACGAGGCGTCTGCGTCCGGCCTTGCGGATCAGGGCAGGGGACCCGAATCGCTGCAACAGCGTGAGGATACCGGGGTGTTGGATGCGTGGGCCCAGGACGCGTTCCAGGTGGGGGTGGATCTGGGTGAGCAGGCCGCGCATCCGGTTGGAGACTCGCGTGGCCTCGCCGGCGAGGTCGTCGTCGAAGCCGACGATCATCTCCAGCTCGGCGATCGCCTCGTCTGCGGCCTCGATTGCCCGCAGGGTGTGGGGCATCGAGCGGGCGGCGTCGGCGATGACGAAGGCGTCGCGGGCGTCGGTTTTGGCCTCGCCGGGGTAGAGATCGGCGATCCGCCGCATGGTCAATCCGGGCAGGTAGGCGACTTCGCAGCCCATGTCCCGGGCCACCGCGAGCGGTAGGGCGCCGATGGAGGCGGGCTGGTCGACGACCACGAGCACGGTTCCGTGTTTCGTGGCGAGTTTGGCGAACACCTCGCGCAGCTTGGGCTCGCTGTTGGGCATTCGCTTGTCGAGGACCTTCTTCCCGGCCGGGGTCAGCGCGGTGGCGTGGTGTTCGCCCTTGCCGACGTCCAGGCCGAGGAAGACGTCGATGTCGCCGATGTCGATCACGTGCTTCCTCCAATCGTTTCCTGCCCGGCCGTCCCACGGCACCGATCGCCACATCCACATTACGAAGAGCCTCCCGACCTGCGGACAAGCCGGTGGTCATGCCCCTAATCAGCGGTCTGTCGATGCCTTCGGGATCGGTGACACCACCCCCCTGGCCATGCGTTCAACAGGGGGAGACAGTCATGCCGGTCCCGAAGGCCGGGAGCCCCGTTGCGGGGCCACCAAAAAGGTAATGGGGAGTGCGAGGAGAGGGCGGCCCCGGCGGGTGTCGTTGTCAACCGGTGGACGCTCACTCTCGCCGCCGCGGGTGCGTTCCGGGCGCGCGAGGTGCACCTGACCGTACCCCGCAGGCATCTCGAGATCGTCCGGGCAGGCGGTGTGGACCACGAGGTGAAGTTGGGGGTGGCGTTGGCGAACGCGCGGCAGCGGCGGGGTCCTACCCGCAAGACAGGCTCGACGCACTCTCCGCTCTGGGCATGCGATGGGCGTAGCGGCGCGGTCGCCTGAACCGCCGACCGCGCTGGGGCGACGCGTCCGTGAGGGTGTCGCCGCGGCCGGTCGTGGAAGGGCTCGCGTCGGGCTCTCGGGCTCGGTGGCGGCCGGGTCGAATCGGTCGGCGGTTAGGGGCTGTTGCCTTGGCTTGCGTTGATGTTTTGGTCCGTTGGGCGCGGGTGCTCAGTTCCGTGTCAGTCGCGCTTGGTGGTGCCAGTCGTGCCCGGTATGTGGGTGGTCGAATGTGGGGATCGGATGATCTGCGTCCTGCCGCAGGGCTTGAAGTCGATGGCCGAAGGATGTGCTGAACAGCCCGTAGTGGCCGGGGGCTTCCTCGAGTACGCGGAACATCCGCGCCGCCTCGAGGATGGGCCGCGCGCGGGGCGGAACGGTGTACCAGACCAAGGGCGGCGGACTGTCTGGGTCGTGGTCACGGCTCCACTGTTCCGGTAGTGCCAGGCGGGTACCGTTTTCGTCGATGCCGTCCACCGTGGTTGCCGCCACCTGGTCCGGGTGGGCTCCGGTGAACAGCAGCGTGGCGAGCGCGGAGAGTTGTACGGGATGCGGAACGGCGCGGCTGACGCGGTGCGCGACGTGGGCGGTGAAAGGGACTGTGCAGATGCCCGGTCCCCCGGCGGCTTCGAGGTCGGTGGGCACGGTCAGGCGCAGCCCGTGTGCGGCGAAGCCGGCCTGGGCGCCCTGGACGCGGGCCGTGGTGTGGCCGGGGTTGGGGCTGAGGGTGGTCAGGCGGGACAGGAACAGTTCGAGGTCGGCTTGGTCGGGGGGCGTCGAGGGGGTGATGCGGTGCCGGGCCAGCCAGGTCTTGGCGGCGTTTTGCCCCGCGCGGTGCTGGGCGCGCGAACTCGGAGTATCCGCCGGGTTCGACGTGCGCGGCCTCTCGGCCGGGAGACCGGTGTCCTGGGTCTGCGGCGCCGCGAACGGTGGGCGGAAGCGGTTGGGCGTGGTGGGCGGGACGAACAGGCCCAGCGCGGCGTGGACGCCGTCGAGGCGCTGCAGTTCTCCGGCGAGACCGGCTTCGGCAAGGTGGAGATCGAGGCGGGCCGTGTCCGGGCGGCCGGGCGGGTTGGCGATCAGGACCAGGTGGATGCCGGTCGTCGCGCGTAGGGCGGCCAGGCGCTCGGTTCGGTCCGGAGTCAGCAAGTGGGCGCGCAGGAGTATCAGTTGCCGGATGTCGTCGACGGTGAACCAGCAGGCGACCGCTCTCCACGCGGGTGCGGCGGTGATGGCCCGGCCGTGGGTCGGGACGTAGGCGGTGCGGCCCAGTGCGGAGAGGATGTCGCGGGCCAGGAACGTCGAGGTGACGGTGGCGGGGGTCGGGTCGACGGTGATTCGCCCGTGCCGGGGATCGGAGCATTGCCGAGCCGCGCGGGCCAGTGCCGCGTCGTCGCCGTCGTCGGTGATCAGCGTGACCGGCGGTGCCGGCCGGGAGAAGAGGGTCAGGGGTTTCATCGGCGAGGCGGAGGGTCGATACGGTCCGCGATCCGCTCGAGTAACTCCGGTGTGACGGCGCCGGTGTGGGCGAAAGTCTGGGCGCGGCGGGTGTGATGGGTCAGCGCTGCCCAGCGGCGCAGCCGGCCGTGGGCGAAGCGGGCGTCCATGTGGCGCAGCACCGTGTGGTCGGTGTGCCGCCAGATCGGGTGGAGGCGGGAGATGGCCTGCGGCACGTGGTCCGGGAGCAGCGGGGTGATCTCCACCCAGGCGGCGGTGCGGGAGGCCAGCATCCGTTGTCTGCGCAGCAGTTGCCCGCTGTCCTCGCCTGCGATCAGCACGATGCACAGGCCGCCGGGGAGGGTGTCGTACAGGTAGCGCAGGTACTCGAACGCGGCGGGCGAGAGTTGGTGTGCGTCGTCGACGACCACGATTCGCGGCGGTCGGGTCAGGGTGTCGAGGATGCTCGCGTCGCAGACTCCCGGGTCTGAGGGGGGATCGCCGGGGAGGTGGAGGGCGTGGTGGAGGGCCGCGCGCAGGTCGGTCGGCTCGGGGTGGGCGCGCAGGTCGAGCCGGCAGTGCCGGTCGGGCGGGTGGCCGGCGAGTGCGAGGCGGACGGCGAACGTCTTGCCCACGCCGGAGGCTCCATACAGGCACAGCATCGCCCGTTGGGCGAGGCAGGCCGTGAGGGCGTGTGTCGTGTCGAGCAGGCCGGGGGTGCGCAGGGCCCGAGCACCCGGCAGGTCCAGGAAGTGCATCCCCGCCTCGAGGGGGTGGGGTACCGGAGCGAACAAGTGGGACGGCCGCCGGGGGTCGGAGGTTGTCAGCACTGTTTCAGTGCCCACTCGATCACCTGCTGGTCGACGTCGCCGGTCCTGAAGTGCTTGAGGCCTTTGAGGACGTGGTGGGTGACCTTGGCCCACTCGCGTATGGAGCCGTCGGCGTGCACCCGGTCGATGTGCTGCAGGAGTCCGGCGTCTGCGGTCTCCCGGGCCGGGTGGGTGGCGGGGACGACGCTCATGGTCTCCTCCTCCGACATGGCGAGGACCTCGGTGCGGGTGTAGATCCTGGAGGCCGGCGGGGTGGATCCGCGAAGAACCGGTTCACCGCAGTCCGGTTCAGGCACTCCGCCTCACCCTTCAACCGCGTGCTGCGCACGACCTCGACCCGGACGACGGCCTCGGGGTCGTGTCCGCGTCCTGCATGGACCACGACAGTAGGAACGGCCCCGGCCCTCACCGCCACGAATTCACACTACTCACCCGAATGGATGAACCCATATCGATTCCCCTCGCACTCACCGGCTGTGCCTGCCAAGCGGACCCGGACCCCGGAACATCAACCCGCGCCACCGGCGTAGGAGACACGGGTTCCCTGACTGTCAACGGCCACGCGGCCACCTGACGTACTCGACAGGGGCTGTGCTGTCAGCGGTATGCCGATACCGGTCAACCGGGTGACGAATCTCTGGGACACCTGATGTCGGAGCGGCCGTTCGGGCTGCCTGACGGCTCGGCGAGAAGGGGGATGCATGACGGATGGGGGCGGTGAGGACTACCGAGGTGGGGTGCAGGCCGTCTTTCCGTCACGCCTGGGGCGGGCCGCGGCGATGCCCAGGCTCCTGGACCTCGATGGCCGCGGGGAACTGACGGCCGTGCATGTGCGCTTGGTCGCACAGGCGTTGGGGAAGTCGGAGCGCACGGTGTGGCGGTGGCTGGCGGTCGCGCGCCGGGACCGGCGTCTCGCGCGGGTGGAGGCGTCGCGCTTCACCGTCACCACGGAGATCCGGCAGTTGCTGGCGCTGTGGGGCGGCAACGCCTCACGGGTCCACGCCGAGCTGGTACGGCAGGCGGCCGAGGATCCGGACGCGCCGGCTGTGCCGTCGCTGTCCACGCTGCATCGGGCGGTCCGCCGGGACCTGACCCGCGGCGAGCGGGCCGGCCTCAAGAGCGGGGAGGCCGCCCGGCGCGCCCACGACGTGTTCGGGCAACGGCCGCCGACGCACCGCAACGCGGCGTGGGAAGGCGACCACAAGCACGTTCCCGTCGAGGTCGACGTGGAGGGAGAGTTGGCCACCCCGTGGGTGACCTGGTTCATCGACTGCGCCACCAAGGTCGTCACCGGGGTCGCGGTCACCGCGCACGCGCCGAGCCGGGACGCGGTACTGGCGTCCTTGCGGATCGCGATCACCCGCGGAGGACCCTTCGGGCCGATGGGGGGACTGCCCGGTCGGATCCGGGTGGACCGCGGCAAGGAGTTCCTGTGCGCGACGGTCACCGCGGCGATGGGCGCGTTCGCCGTCCCCGTCACCGACCTCCCCGCCTACAGCCCGCATCTGAAAGGCACCATCGAGGCGTTGAATGACGCGGTGGAGGAGATGTTCCTCGTCTCGCTCCCCCGCTACACCGGCCGCCAGAGGCTCACGGGCGGCCGGCTCGCCGACCCGGACGCCCCACCGCTGACCTACGAGGCGTTCGTGGGCCTGCTGTTGGACTGGGTGACCTGGTGGAACACCGAACACCGGCCGGCCGCCCTGAACGGCAAAACCCCCGTCCAGGCGTGGCAGGCCGATCCGACACCGCTGGCGGATGTGCCCGCCGGGCAGATGGCGACCTTCGCCCTGGAAGACGACGGGCGCACCTACACGATCACCACCAACGGCGTGCGCCGCCGGCGCCGCGACTACCTCGCCCCCTGGATGAACGGCCGTACCGGCACCAAGGTCTCGGTACGGCACCTGCCTCACCATGACGACACCATCGAAGTCTTCGACGTCGTCACCGGCCGCTACCTCGGGCCGGCGTTTTTGGCCGCCGCCGCGAGTCGTGAGCAGATCCGCTCGGTCCAGGCCGCACGCACCGCGGCCGCCCGCCGGCTCAAGGCCGATCTCAAGGCCGCGGAGAAACTGCGCCGCCGACGCTTCGAGGCCTCCACCGTCGCGGCCCCGCCCCGTCTCCTCGCCTCGCCCACCTCTTCGCAGGCCGAGGACGAGTTGGGCACGGCGGCGCGGGTGGACCGACGTGCGCTGGCGCGCCCGGACTTCGTCCCGCACGGCCCCGCGCCCGCCGGCTGGGTCCGCCCGGTCGCGGCCGCTCCTCCCCCGGACAAGGACACGGATGATCACTGACCCGGACTACGGACTCCTGCCCGACGAGAGCGAGGACCACTTCCTGGGCCTTGAGCAGGCGCGGTTGGTGGGTACCGAAACACTGCTGACCACCCGGGACAACATCGAGGCCGTGATCGAGGCGAAGGCGATGATGTGCGTCTACGGGCCGGCCGGGTCCGGCAAGACGATGTCGGTGAACTCCGCCCTGCGTCACCTGGCCCCCGACATCACCCATCGTCTGGAACTGCGTGCCGGCCCCACGCCCAGGGACATCCGTCACGGGCTCTTCCGGGCGTTGGGGCTGCCGGGTGAGCCTCCCGCGCGTCCCATCGAGTTCGACACCCTCCTCAAGGACGCCCTCGCCGAGGAGTTTCGGGTCCTGGTCTGTGACGAGGCGCAGTGGATGAAGAAGACCGGGTTCGAGTTCTGGCGTCACCTGTGGGACGACAAGCGCACCGACATCGCGGTGATCTTCGCCGGGGGCGACGGCTGCTACAAGGTTTTGCGCCGGGAGCCGATGCTCGCGTCGAGGATCTTCATATGGCAGGAGTTCACCCGCATGTCCAAGGAAGAGGTAAGGGCTACGATCCCCGCCTTCCACCCCGTCTGGGCGGACGTGGACATCGCGTTGATCGACGCGATCGACAAACAGGCCGCCCACGGCAGCTTCCGCAACTGGGCCAACATCACCACCCACGTCCTGGCCGGGATGCGGAAGATGGAACTCGTCCGGGTCGACGGGGACTTGGTGCGCTGGGTGTACAGCAAGATCGGCGGCATGTGACGCACCTCGCCGCGCCGTCGGCGGGGCCGACGGCGTTCTCGGTGTCGGCACCGGATCCGCTCCACGTCATCGTCGATCGCCGTGACGATCCCGCCTGGACGGCGACCGTGCTCGGGGGCGCACGACGGGGCGGCGGGCCGGGTCACCGTCCATCCGACACCGGCGGCGGGTGGTGTGGCCGCGCCGGCGCAGGACGTGTTGTACGCGCACTGGGCGACACCCCACGCGGCAGCGGGGACGCGAAGCCGGACCGACGGACGGGACGCACGCTTCCTGAACGGAAGACGTCGGCGGCCCGGCCCCACACCCGAACCCGGGCGCGGAGGATCCTCGGCTCCCATGCAGTCACGACCCGTCGGCCCCACTGAGGCTCGGGCCCATCACAGGCGAGGCGTGTACGCCTGGCAGAGAGCCGGTCGAGGATCGATCCTCAAGGCATGAACAACGAGGACTCACCAAGCGATCTGCCCGACAACTGGGCGCACCACCACCGGTTCGGCACCGCGCTGCCGACCTGGCCCGAGAGTGACCACCTCGGGCGGGCATTCACGCTGTACGGGGGCTTCGTGCACGCCCTCACCGGAACTCCTGTCGAGGGCGCCTTCCCGAACGCTATCGCTGCCGCCGCTCTCTTCGGACGTGGGTACACGCAACTTCGGGCCGCGTACGAGCTCGCCGCACAGGGGTTCAACGCCGAGGCGTTCAACCTTCTCCGCTCGGTCTACGAGTCGACGGGGCTCGGCCGCATGCTCGCCAAAGAAGAAGGCACGGCCCAGAAGTGGATCGAGAAGGGACAGTGGACTCCCGACAAGAAGGTCCGCGAATGGCTCGGCGAGGCACAGCACGAGTCGGAAGACGGGGTGAGGCCCTACGCCAACTTCTACCGCGAGGCGAGCGCTTGGGCCCATCCCAAGGCGGTGTCGTGTCTGGGGCTTCTCCACGTGGAGGACGACGTGATCAACGTCCAAACCACGATCATCTTCGACGCCGACACGAGCCGGAAGGTCGTCTCCGCCATCACCTGGACGACCGTCTTCGCGTGTTTCGCCCTCAGGAACGCCGTGGTCGACGAACGCGTGATCCCACCGGAATGGAGGCAAGAACTCTTCGCTCTCGCACGCGCACTGTCTGGCGATGCCATGCCCCATCTCGAACGGGATTGGGAGCAGGAACGCACCCGTTTCGAAAGCGTGTTGTCACGGCTGAGGGACGCCAACGAACTGACCGAGACGTTGAGGACCGACCCGCGCTCGTGGGACAACCTTTCCGCCACGCCGGAAAACACGACAACGGATTAGGACAACCACCGGCCAGGGAACACACACCAGGGCGCGGTCCGTCGTCTTGGGGCGCCGTCGCCCACTCGTGTCGCCTCGCCCTTGTCGCCCTGGTGATCGGCGAACCCGAGGTCCTCGCAGTGACCGATCCGGTGCCCTGACGCATGTAAGCGACAGCCACGGCGGTGCAGGCCCCCGGTCCACTGACACGAACCGGCCTGTGACCTGGACCAACACCACCCGTCATACCGATCTGCGTTCAACCGACCCGATGATTCGTCAAAAGCGTCAGCAGAAGATCGGCACCCACCGTCAACGGACCGCCCAGCCCCGCACCCCACACCACAAGCCGGAACGCCGACTCCACCCCACTGACAAAACCCCGCCGAATCTCCACCGACACACCACCGCAGATCATCACAGGGGGCAGTTCGCCCGGCTGCCGGGCGATCACCCGCAGGCATGCCTCGGGGCAACCCTGCGCGGGCGGGTATTCGAGGGTGACTTCGACCGGCACGGTGACGAAATCAGCGGCATGCATCTCCGCCGCGTGCACGCCGTCGCCGAGTCGGCCGGACAGCGTACCGAAGGCCGCCGTGTCGCCGCCGTCGGCGACGCACTCGCCAACGTCGAAACGCCAGTGCGCGTCCGCGGCGGCCCGCAGCCATCGGCCCGTCCCGCCCTGCCGGGCGAGGAAACCGGTACAGGCCCGCAGATGGCCGGCGATGCCACAACAGAGCGGAACCGCGATGCCGCCCGGATCCACCACCCGCGTGTACCCGGGGTGCGGGTAGCACGAGAAGGCATCGGCGATCAGCTCCAACGCGGCGTCCCGTGCCGCCGGATGACCCCGCCGGGCAATGCCCACAAGCAGCGGTGTCGCCACCACCGCCGCCGGGAACACCGTCGCGCTGTGGCCGTGAACGATCCCGCCGCCCTCGAGCCGCGTACCGGCCTCCGCGGCGTCCACCCGGTTCACCGCCCGGGCCAAGGCACGCAAACCCGAAGCAACGCGATCCGGCTCGTACCACCGGGGGCCCGGTACGGCAGCCCAATCCACCGCGTCGATCTCATCCAGCACACCGACATGCTCGCACGCGGCAACCGAGGGTAGTGAACAGTCGGCCCGCCGACACCGGGCCCACGCCTCGTTCATCACCCAGCCGCAGCCGACCGGCCGCCACCCGCCGGCCGGCGATACGCGGACCCGAACCACCGGCCCAGGCACTCCGTGCCACTCCCGACGCCGACAACCAACCACCACCACGACATCGATGCCCGCGAACGCCCCCATGGAAGGGTCGCCGCCCGGGCGGATCACCGGATCCGAACACCACCCGATGAAACAGAGCAACCCACCTGGAACGCAACACGCCCCGGGAGAAACCGAAGGACGACACGACGCCCCGGGCGCAGACCACCCGGTCCGGCACGCACACAAACCGACCACGAAACCCCACGACCGCACCAATCAACATGCGAACCCGTAGGCCACCACACCCCGACACCACCCACGAAAACCGAGCGGCGACACGGCCCGCTCCGCGGCCCCACCACCGCACCCAACGAGCCGACCCGGCCCCGACCGCAGGCACATCGAACCAGCCCTCCACAGCCACCACAAGCACGGCCCGGCAACCACCAGCAACCATTCCACAAGCGCCCTGAGCGCCCTCCTGGCGCCCTCATGCCCCGATCCGCCACATACCCCCAACAGGTCCGGGCAACACCGCACAACGCCATCGACGAGCCCGCGCGCCAGATCGACAACCCGACCCGAAAGTCGTAAGGAAAACCGGACAGGAAACCGAGAGACACCACAGGAACCCCACGCCGACGACACCGGTTCGGCCCAACCGCGGACGGAACCCCGCCGACCTGGCGCCCCAGACCCCACCCGCCGAGGCAACCCACGGAAACGACACCGAACAGGTTCAGTTCGGGGTTGCCGACGGCTCGACCCGGGTCTGCAGCACCCGGCCCGGCCAGAACGACCCGTCCGACCGCAGAACCTCGAACTCCAGAGTCGCGGTGAAGCCCAACTCCTCGTAATCACGCACCAGGCGGCCGTCGTCGCCGGCCCAGCAGTGCGTCCGGAGCAGCCGTGCGCCGCGCCGGGCGGCTTCGGCCCGGGCGTCGGTAATCAGCGCCGCGATGCTGAGTTGCCGGAACCGCACGCGGGTGACCAGGAGGTGCACGTAGAGCTCGGGTTCCGGGGCGGGCGGAACGAACTCCGGGGCCCGGTCGGTCAGCGCGGATGCGCCCGTGGTGCGGGTGATCAGGTCCCGACAGATCCGAGTCTGCCCGGCTCGGGCATGGCGTCGTACCTGCTTGACGATCGGCGGTGGTTCCTCCCACTCCAACGTTGCGTGCAGGTCGACGTACTGCACCGGGACCAGCCAGGAGCTGTGGTCGTGGAGCATCGCGAGGAAGTCCTCAACGTCGTCGGGACCGCCGCCGGCCACCGTCATGTCACTCACGTGGGTCATGGCTCCCCCTCCGGAATCCGATACGCGGGTGGGCCGGCGGTCAGCGTATCGCCGAGACCGGCAGGCAGACATGCCACCGGTCCGGGGTTGACGCGGCCCGGGCGCAGCGCCTCGTCCCGGCCCGGCCCGGGCCGGCACGGATGCCGCGCTGCTCCCGGCCGCCCGTGTGCCCGTCTGCCCGCCCCCGAGACGGGCAACTCGACGATCGGAGCCGGATCTCCCCCGTGCTCACCAGCCATCACAGCCACCTCTCGCAAGCAAAACACAACACACCGGAACGCAGGGGCAACCGCCCGGCCGGTCGGCGACCACCCGGCCAAACCACGGGCCGCCCAGCGGCCGCAGCCGTCGACGGCAGCGCCGTTTCCTCCGCAACCGGCGAAGCCGGCCGCGGCCCACAAGGTCTTCCCAACAAAACTGAACATCCGTCCCAGATCCTGCAAAACCACAGGCCACACGCCAGACAAGGCCGAGCAACAGAACAAAAACCCCAGGACACACGGTCAAGATCCAAAATCCCAGATCCTGCCAACCCACTGGTCAACACATGATCAACCGACAAGATCCTTCAAAGCAGCCGGGACGGAGCACCCGATCCGCCACACGCCTCCAGGGGCCCTGGCAACACCACACAGCGCCATCGACAGGCCCGGGCGTCAGATCGACAACCCGACCCGAAAGTCGTGAGGAAAACCGGACAGCAAAACTCGACAGGGAAACCGAGGAAGCGCAGCAGGACCCGCCGCGCCGGCGACACCGGTTCGGCCCCGCCGACCGGGCGTTCCAGACCTCACCCGCTGAGGCAGCCCTCGGAAAGGACACCGATCAGGAACGACACGAACGGCCACCGAGAGGCGACCTCGTCCTCCGTCCACGGGTTTTCTCAACGGAACCGACCATCCGTCCCAGATCCTGCAAATCCACAGGCCACAGGCCAGACAAAGCCGAGCAAGGCAGCAAGACCCAGGCCACGCAGCCAAAGATCCAAAAACCCAGATCTTGCAACCCAACCGTCAAACACATGATCAATCGACAAGAACTTTCAAAGCAGCCGGGACCGGAGCAACCGACAACCGAGCCCGAAAGTTGTACGGAAATCCCGACAGGAAAACCGAGCAGGAACCGGAAGCGGGTCGCTCGGCTACCGCCTGAACTCGACCCACACACCTGCCTGCTCATGCACGAGAGGACCAGCAGAGGGACGATTGACGGAGGGAACGGGGCAGAACCCGGGTGGTGGTTCCGATGGCAGTGGTCTTCGTGCATGGGGTGGGCAACCACGAAGAAACCGAGACCAAAAAGGTCCAAGCGTTCCGGCGTGACCTGTTCAGCCGGTTCCTGTTGCCCGTGATCAATGTCGTCCCCCGCGATGACGCGGTGCTGCTTCCGTGGTGGGGCAAGGAGGGTGCCCAGCGGCGGTGGGGGAACGCATGCCGCCCAGGCATCAAAGAGTCACTGGGAACGGCGAGCGACGCCTCCGTGGTTCAACTGCTGGCCGCCGCAGAACCACCCGAGAGCGGCCGCACACACAACGTCGTCTTGGACACCGCGCGCGACAGTCTTGCGGACGCCGTGGACCTGCTATACAGCGCTCTCGACATCGAGAACTGCTCTAGCGACGAGTTGGCCGCGCTAGCTGACCTGGCCGTCCCGCTGGCTTCGTACTGTGAGCAGCACCCCCAGTTTGATCCAACCGATCACTTCTGGGACAACGTGCGTGACGACGCCAGTTTGATCGAGGCCCTCGTGGATGCCGGCCGAGAGCCAGCACCACACAAAGAGCAGCTCGGCACTCGCGCGGCGCGCGACCGGGTTAGCAGGTTGTTCGGCCCCACCGCTCGAAGGCTGAGGATCGCCCTGGTCGGGACCCCGGTCCGGCTGTCCGCCGGCGGACTGCGGCGGCTCACCGACAAACGGGTTCAGCCATTCTTGGGTGACGTCTTCAAGTACCTCGCGCTGCGGGGTACCCCCGAGCACCCGGGCAAGATCATCGAGATCGTGTTGGACGATCTTCGGGCGGCAGTCGCGGGTGCCCCGGGCAGGGAGCCGCTGGTAGTGGTGGCGCACAGCATGGGAGGCAACATTGTCTACGATATTGCGAGCCACTTCGATCCGGAGCTGGTAATTGACGTGCTGGTGACCGTGGGCTCGCAGGTCGGTCTCTTCGCCGAGTTCTCCGCCTTCCAGGGAGTGCCGTGCGACCTGCCCAATCCCGACCGTCGCAAGGTTCCGGCGTGTACCAACATCCGGTCCTGGATCAACGTGGTCGACCGCAGCGACATCCTCTGCTACTGCGCGGAACCGGTCTTCGAGGGAGTCCAGGACCACCTGTACGCATCGGGAACCCTCTGGGCACACGCCGGCTACTTCGAGCAGCCGAACTTCTACTCCTGGATCGCAAAGAGTGTGCAGGTGGCGATGAAGTGACCGTGTACACGATCGACGGCGGCCGGGGCTCCCGGATTCACGCGCTGGTGGTCGGCGTAGGGGCGTATCCGCACTGTGGCAGCGCAGTGTCCGAGGAAGCGTCACCGTGGTCCCTGTTGCACTCCGTGGACGAGGTGTTGACCTGTGCGCCGCTCTCCGCGACACATGTGGCCCGTTGGTTGATCGAGGCAGACTGGTCCAAGAGCGATGTGAAGCTCGGCACGGTCGACGTCCTTCTGTCGTCAAAGTTCGCCGTCCATTGGCCGAAGGATCTGCCGCATCCGGTGCCGGAGCAGGCCGTCTACGACAACGTCCGGGCCGCCTGGAGACGTTGGGTGGCAAGCTGCGACCAGGCCGAGGACAACATCGCGCTGTTGTACTTCTGCGGCCACGGCTGGGGCGGCGACGCGCAGAGATACCTGCTGGTGGAGGATCTCGCGGAGGACATCGTCGACTGGAAGACCCGTCTGATCGACTTCACTCGCACCCGGAGGTCGATGCGGGCCTGCAAGGCACTGACCCAGTGCTTCTTCCTCGACACTTGCTCGGATCAGCCCGACGAGCTGGGTGACTGGGCATGCGACCTCAGCGCGCCCGATCTGATTGCCGACGCTCCGCAGGCAGCCCGGCGAACCCAGGAAAGGTTGGACACACGCGTCCATAATCCGGTCTTCACACCGACTCCCCGTGGGTTTCCCAGCAATGTGGACCCGGGCAATGTGACCCCGTTCGCCGACGCCTTGGTGAGAACACTGGACGGACTCGGGGCTGACACTGCGGGTGCTTCCTGGGTAGTCCGAACGACCGAATTGCGCGGTAGGTTCGCCGACGTACTTCGCTGGTATTGGCCCACGCCCCCCTCCGGGGACGCTCTCTCCGGCGAACTGCCCGACAGCGGTCGCGACACGGTTCTGCGGCGGCTCTCGAAGGCTCCGAAGGTGCCGTTCCGGCTCGACTGCCATCCAGGATCGGCCCGTTCCCATGCAAAATGGGAACTGCAATGCCACCAAACGAGTTCGACGTACTCGCACGGTCCGGGGCGTACCGACAAGTGGGATTCCGAGACCAGGGCCTCCGCGTACGAACTCACCGTGCGATTTGATGACGGAGTCCACGAGACGCTGACCCAACCGGGCAAGATCATCTACCCACCGAGCCATGACGAAACGGTCGAAATCGACCTCCTCACCCCATCCAGCCGAAGGGCAGGTGAGCTGGGAAGGTGAGCACCGAAGCGATCGGCGCCGAGCTGCGATTCGAGTTGCCGGACGTCGCGCCCGGCACGGTGATCGGCACAGTCGAGGTAATCGCCGACCGGCCCGACAGACGTACGATCGCCCTGGTGGCGAGCGGGGTCCCGGTGCGGGTACGGATGCCGGCCACGCTCGGCTACACCGTCCGCGGCAGGCTGACCAGAGGGGAGCGGCTCTCCGGCTACGCCGCAGTGGACGGGCGAGAGCCCTGGGTGCCGCTGAAGCTGCACACATCGTCGGATAGCCGGTGCGTGGCCGTGGCAGCGACGCGGTTCCCCGACGCTCCATGGGCGGCAGAATGGACCTGGGACATGCTCGCTCGCCGCTTCGTGTCGAGCCGATGGCTCACCCCGCTCGGCCATGCCGCCGGAACCATCCTGACAAGCGGCGTGTTGAAGTCCACCAACCTGGCCCAGGTCAGCCCTTCGGGCGGCCCGGCCCGATTCGTCCTACGGCCGGCCGAGACACCCCTGTGGGTCGTCGGGGACCATGTCGAACCCGAACCCGGCCTGGCTTTGACGCTGCTCGGCTGCATGCACCGGGCCGACATGTCGGCGGCCGGCGCAGTGGCGGCCGAAGCGCTTCGCATCCGAGACTCGATCGAGTCGTCGTCCCGCATCCTGCTCGATCTCGCGCTCGGTTACTACCTGCTCGACGCCGAGGACGACCGGCTCGCGAATTGGGCCGCCCAACTCACCGACGGCTACGACTGGTCCGCCGACGCCCATTTGATCGCGGCTCACATGCTGCTCCGGCGTCGCGGGGACCACGGACACGAGATCGCCGAGTGCTTGGAGACCGCCCTCGCATGCGGGCTTCCTGTCATCACCCGGGGTCTGCAGCTACTCAGCGACAGTCTCGACTTGACCCCCGGTCCGGAGGCAGCCGTGCGGCGTGCGGTGCTGCCGTACGCGATCTGCGCCCGACCCGACTCAGTCCTGACCACGTTCTGGGGCGAATCCCCGGACTCACCGAGGGGCGCGCCGATCCTCGGCACGCAGCCCCCGCACGCCGTGCCGCTCGCAGCCGGTAGTCGCCTTGTCGAACGGCTCGGGGCTGGTGACCGCCCCGTCGAACGGCTCGGCCCGATCGCCAGCCCCATCGAGGCACTCCTTCAGCCAGCGCCTCAGCCCAGGCCCGCTTCCGCTCGGCTCGTCATCGCCAACCTGCACCGGTCGCTCGAAAAGAGCCTGCGCCTGGCCTCCCACCTCTCGCTGGCACGAACCGCGCCCGAGGTGGCGCGGCTAATCCCCCTCCTCAGGGAAGCGCTGCAGCATGCCGAGCGGCCCGCCACCGTCCTGGCCTCCGGGCTGGCAAGGCCCGGAACCGCCGGCCGCCGCGCGGGCTCGGTGTCCCGAAAGGAGCACGACCAAAAGGCATTCGAGCAAGTGCGTACGGCACTGGCGGACGCCGGGCACGAGCTGCGAGTACATGCGGGCGCTGTCAGCCGCGCCGGCTCCCTCGAGTACGCCCAGGCGCAGGCAATCGCCAACGCCGCCACCGCCGCTGCGCGTCTCGCGGCCGATGTCCGCAACGCGGCGACCGCGTTGCGAGACGCAGGCATCGAAACCGACGCAGCCGTAGGGCCCGCCAGCGTCGAGCGAACGACAGTCCACGCCGTAGAGACATAACGTGCACCCCGGCTGAGGTTCATTGGCGCGTGAGCGCCGGTCGGGCAACCTCGCGGCGCAGCGTTTGCCGACCGGCACGAACCACGCCGAGTTCGCCTGCAGTCGGTGCCTTGCCAAGCGCCGCCGCCCCGTACAGCAGCTCATCCAGAGGTTCCTCACACAGCGGGGATGTCGTGTCCGGCGCCGCCGTACCAGGGGACTTGCCGGACCCCCGTGTCGCTGACGGTCACGGTCAGGCCGAAGTCGAACACCTCCGGGCGACCCACCCGGTCCCACCAGCGCCACGCGTCCTCGACCTCGGTCCACAGCGAACGTGGCCCCGCCTGGAGGACGTTCGGACGACGACCCCGGGCAAAGCCCGCCGCGGCCACCGACGGATCCGCGCCGCCGGCCGTCAACCACAGCGTGCCGTCACCGGCCCGCTCGCCCGGAACGAGCACGGGCACGCACCCCGGAACCCGCAAACCGATCACGAAGGCGACCGGACCGTAGGGACCACCGACCACATCCGCCAACGACAGCTCGGTGCCGCTGGCACGCGCCACGTCCGGCCACCCCTAGGGAACATCGATCGCGACCGGCGCGGCCCGCTGCGCGCGCAACTTCATGAACGACAACGCCATCGTGAACGACCCACACGCCCGACCGGGCCCCTCCACCACCAGGCGCAGGGCCGCGCCGTGGGGGCTGTAGTCGGTGCCCCACGGCAGGAGGAGGATCGCGCCCAGCGCGGCCTGCTCCAGCCACGCCGCCGGGAGCCGGCGCACCCCGGCGGTCACATGGATCCGATCTTAGGGAGCCCCCGCGGGGTGGCCGAGGGTGCCGTCGCCGGTGACCACGGTGACGTCCGGGTATCCGCTGCGGGCGAGGTTCTTCCGGGCCCGGTCGGCGAGGTGCTCGCGACCCCGACGGTGGTCACCGCACTACCGCAGGCGGCCAGGAAGGCGGCCGTATAGCCGGTCCCGGTGCCAATGTCCAGGACGCGTTCGCCGCTACGGATATCCAGATCGTTCCTGGGCTACCGCTCGCATTGCCATCGTTCTAACGTGAAACCCCCAGTTCGATAATTACAGCGACGGGATGGCAACTGATGGACGCAGAGGCACGACATGCCCGTCCTCGCCCAGCCTGGCTGCGGTACTACCGCTGGGGCGGCGTGAGAGTTGCCGTGTGGTTGATCGTACCGACCGCACTGGCATGGGAATTATGGCGGCTGCTGGACCGCCAGGTTTCGGGCTCCCATCTGCTCAATAGGCAGAGACTCGACACGGAAAACGGGGTGCTCTACCTTCCCGCTCGACATACATTGGTGTTCCTGCGGACCGGCGCCTCCTGCACTTTTGACCCCTCCACTCCATCGGCTCGGGCAATCGTCGGCGTGGGTGTGCTCGGGCTAATTTTGGGACTCTTGGCAGTGCGTATGGTTGAGTTCCTCGTAGCGTATCGTCGCAGAGAAATATCTGGCTGGACGGCGCTACTGCGCAGGCCAATCAGGAACATCGCGGCCATTTCACTTCTGGCCCTACCGGAAGTCCTAATTCTGGCCGGCGGCAAACTCGCCATAGAGGAAATGACAAAGAATGATACCGTCGGATGTTGGCGCTATATGATTTTATCCGATCCTGAACTTGTAGTCGTTCTTTGGGCCATGGCCGGATGGGCTTTCCTGGCATGGCTTTCGATGACACCTTGGATGGCGGACTGGCTCCTTACTGACTTTAGAGCGACGATGCGGGCACACCTCCTTGTGATGCGCCTTGATGCAGCCCCTGGGCCTCAACAAAAGAAAATCACGGAAAAGCTGTTGCAAATTGGAAGATCACTGCAAGCGTCACCTTACTCGGAATACTCCGGAGAGGGTGCGGCAATACTCATGATTGCAGCCTCACAGATGGATCACAAAGAAGGCGGTGAGATATTAAGTTCTCTTCTTGAAGAATACGTTTCTCTTTCCAACGAACAGAAAAAAGAGGGATTTAGGTCACTTGACAACCTGACCGAATCCGAAAAGCTTCATACGGCTATTGCAAGCATGCTAGTCACGAGATTTTCCGACAGCAGGTCGCGAAAATTGGAGGATGCTGCTATCGAACTGTTGGACGGGTTCCTTAGGCGCCCAATTCTCTCTCGCACCGCGCTCCAGGAGGGGCGAAACTCGATGGAGATACTTTTGGCAACTCTTCTTGGTTCTCGATATAGTAGCCGCTCCTCGGAATACAGAGGTGATCTTCCTCGGGCACTTGAGATCGGGCATGCCGTTTACCGCAGAGCACCAGAGTTCGCAAAAAGCACTCTGATTCATCTAGAGATTCTGCGCTCGGATTATGAAAAGGAATCGGAACTGAAGCTTTCGGCTTTAGAGTCGGCTATTTCCTTGATGGCTGATGAGGAAATACGCGCGGATCTAGTCCTAGCCATGTTGAAGCGAATGAGGCTTCTAGCGGACGGATCCGATAGCAGCGAAATGATGTCGGCTGCCCGACAAGCCGTAGAGGTCGCAGAGCGATTTCGCGCCTCAGTGCCTGCCGGCGGGGAAAATCACGGAATCTCGTTACTTTATCGAGCGGAGGCTATTTGGCGGCAAGGCCGCCTGGCTGAAGTACCATTTCCCGATCCCCGGATTTTCGCTGACTTGCGTGACGCCGTCGCGTCTCCTGGTGAATCAGCGGGCAATAAATTCCGCGCGGCATTCATGTGGGGTCACATTGCGGCGGAATACAGTATGTGGCATGAAGCCGTAGCTGGATATAGTGCAGCGGTGAAAATCCGGCCTCAGATGGTCTGGATCGGTTTGGATCAAGACGACAAGAGGAACATTCTCTCCGCCGAAGGCTCCCTATGTGCGACCGCCGGCGCGGCTGCGGCTATCGCGGACGGCCAACTCGAGCTTGGAGTAGAGCTCCTTGAACAAGGACGCATGATCATTTGGTCACAGATAGCCGGGCTGCGCGATCTTTTGCCCACCGGACATTCGATTCCCCAAGATGCCCGAGATCGACTGCTGGCGATTGAATCCGAGCTTGGGGGCGGACGCGCCGGTGAAGCAGAGGTGTCCCTGCTCCCACTTAGACACCCAGCGAATAGTCCCGAAGCTATTCGTGACTTGGTCCGACGGCTTGAACTGGGCCAGGAGCGGGAGACACTGGTCCATCGGTACGGCCTCGACCAGCGTCCTGAATACGCTGAGTTGAAGCGCGCCGCAGCGCAAGGGCCCGTAGTCGTCGTCAACGTGAGTTCCTATCGATGCGACGCAATCATCGTGCTGCACGACCGTTCACCCGTGCATGTCCCACTACCCGATCTCGCCATCGACGACATCATCACGTGGGCAAACCAAATCGATCAGGAGGGGTTGCGCAAAGCAGGGAAGGCCATCAGCCGTCGTCTGTGGAATCGGTTGGCTGATCCTGTTTTCAAAGCGGTTAAACCATATTTGGGCGCTCGCCGGCGGATCTGGTGGCTTCCGACGGGCCCACTCTCCGGGCTACCGTTGCATGCTGCCGGGTTACCCGGCCCCAATCCGAACACTGATCTCCTGACCCAGGTGGTCTCGTCCTACACACCATCGTTGCAAGCGCTCACCATGGCACGGCGCTCGACAAACGTCCCCGATAGTCCGCCCGGATGTCTCATCGTCACCTTGCGCAATACACCGGCGGCCCTGGACGGCAGCCCATACCCCCCGCTGGTCGAGGCAGAGGCAGACGCCAAGGTAGTGCTCGGCTACTTCCCTCAAGGATCCTCATCGCATCTGGCGGAAGACCAGGGCACCGTCGATGGGACACTCCTCGCGTTGCCGACCCACGCCTGGGCTCATTTCGCCTGTCATGGAGACAAGGCGGGAATCGTCCTTCACGATGGCATACTCGGGCCCCCGGAAATCGCCTCACTGCGTCTCGTCAAGGCAGAACTCGCTTTCGTTGCCACCTGTTACAACGCGACCCCTGACTTCTACGTTTCCGACGAGATGCTAAACGTTGCCAACTATATGCACCTCGGAGGCTACCGTCATGTGATCGGATCGCTAGCTGAGATCCCTTCCAAATCCGCATCCCGCTTCACGACGCTGGTGTACGGCAGTTTGATTGGGCATGGGGGACTTGACAGTTCGGGAGCAGCCTTCGCTGTTCGAGACGCTGTCCGTGAGTTGCGCCAGAGAGATCCCGACGACTTGCGACAATGGGGACTATTTATACATATCGGACCATGATGCGTAAATTCCGGACTGGCATATTATCTTTTCACATGACCTCTGGGGCAAGTAGGTGACACAATTGCCCCATGGCTTCAACAACTCCGTGGTGGCGTGGCCCGTTCCGCTCGCGCAACAGCGTCGGCCGTCAAACTGAAACGGCACCTGTCGTGCCACCCAACGAGGAGGCTCTAGCCCGAGCGAGATTCTGTGCCGATCTTGCGGAGCGTCGGCGAAAGGCTGACGCGTTCGAGTGGCGTGATGAACTTGAACGTGAGGTTGACGCCGTTCGACGCGGCCGCCCCGTAGCGGACGCGTTACACAATCTCGATCTCGGTCCAGGCGAGCCGGTCCGCGGCCCTGGAGAGCCAGCTATGGTCGGAACCTGGGAGAACGCCCCGCGAGTGCAGTGGTTTCTCTGCCCCGCAGGTAGCTGCGCAGGACGCGGTCGTGAGCCCGATGCCTCCGAACCGCGATGCCATCTTGAGAACGCGGCGATGCCGCTCGCACCGCCGCAGGGCGGGCACTAGTGGAATCTGTGATCGCGGCTTTGGGGAAGCAGATCACCACCCGGTGGTTCACCCTGCTCGCACTCCCGGGGGTGGCATATGTGGCGGTGTGCATCCTCGCCTGGAAAATCGGCCCTAAGGGTGCTGGCCATGCACTGGACGTGAACCTGATCGTCCAGCTACTTGGAGAGGCCGGTCATTGGAGTTCCGGAAATTTGGCGAGGCGCACATTAATTGTGATCGCAGCCCTGCTGGTCGCTTTGGTAGTTAGCATCAGCATCAACAAGGCAAGTCGGCTTATGGAACGTTTATGGCTGGGACGCGGCCACTGGTCCCGGGTATTCACCCGACGCCTGACCGAACGCAGAAAGAGGCGGCAGGAGGCAGGAGCCCCACCCGGCAGCACTGTACCTGCCACATACCTGGCCTCGCGTGCTACCTGGATAGGCGACCGATTCCAGTTGGTCGACAGGCGAATCCAAGCGCAGTACGGCCTTCCGCTGGTACGTCTCTGGCCACCTCTTTGGCAGTTGTGTAGCCACGACGACCAACGCATTACCCAAACCGCCTGGCACAGCTACGCAGCATCGGTCGTCTGGGCGACATGGGCTCTCGCCTACATGATAGTTGGCCTCTACTGGTGGCCGGCGGCTATCGCTGGCGTCGCCATTCTCCTCTTCGCGTGGGATCAGGGGAGACGCAGCGCAGAAGAATTCTGTACGGCAGTCGAGGCGCTGGTCGACGTGAAAATCGTCTCGGTTGCTACCGCTCTGGGTATTTTTCTCCCAACTGGCCGAGTAACCCAGGTTGAAGGTTACGCCATCGACAATATCCTGGCGAAAGGAAACTACATTTCCACATAGTCCGGCGTCGACTTGAAATGTCCAAGCTGGCCGAAGTGGCCCGCAAGCAGGCCGAGCAGCTACGGAATCGGCGGGCGCAGTGGATGAGGGAGCAGCGCAGACGAGGTCGGAGTACTCGACCATGCGACCGCCTGCTGGTGCCGCTGGACGTGCACGAGCACCCTGAGCATCCGCCGATCCTCCGACTTGGCGGTGCACTCCAACTCCTCCGCGCAGTCGAACATCACCGCGCGGTCTGCCCGTACGACAGCACCTCCCCAAAGGTGCTTGCCGTAGTGCGCGAAGACCTTCTCCGTCCGCTCGGATTCCCTGGCGAACCCGCCCAAGCCCTCCACCGCCTTCGTTACGCCGCCGAACCCGCCGGCCTGCATCACCACCAGGGCCTTGACCATCGCCAGGACCGCCGAAAGGACCTTGCCGTCCAGCCGCTGGGCAACCTCGTCCACCGGGCATCGGCGACCGGGCTTTCCACGGACAGCCGCAGCGTCGGCCAGTCCTCGCGACGTGCGGCCCGGCCGTGGCGCAACAACAGTTCGTGGGTGGCGTCGAGGCGGCCGGTGGCGTGCAGGAGGAGACAAAGACGAGCTTCTATTTCTCGTCCCGTGCGTTCCCCAACTCAACCTGAGCCTTCCGCAAGGACCGTCGATTCGTCTCGATCCCCTGGACCCCACCCCACACGAAGAAGCCAGCGAAACCGACACACGCAAGGACGAAGATTCCGTTCAGCCAGATATCGACCCCTTTGGAGTCCTCCATACCCGTAATGGCGAACGGAATGAAACTCAGCACGACCCCCGAGAGGATGATTGACACGATGGCGTGTCCGCGCAGCTCGTTCTTATGGTGGAGGATGCGCCCTTCGAGGCTGTC
This sequence comes from Embleya sp. NBC_00888, assembly GCF_045207655.1. Lineage (NCBI taxonomy): Bacteria > Bacillati > Actinomycetota > Actinomycetes > Kitasatosporales > Streptomycetaceae > Embleya > Embleya sp. NBC_00888. The sequence continues at coordinate 29,257 of NZ_CP108785.1, forward strand.
ATCGGTCTTCTTCGCAAGAAGAGAAGAAAACCGGAACAGCACCGGAAGCAACATGTAGATCACGAGCAGGACCAGATAGTAGATTGTATAGAATTCTGTCATTTCGAATCACTCCTCGGCATGTCCTCATTTGACCTCATGACGCAGGTCGCGGAGTTCTCGCGATGGAAGCCCACGGTGCGTGCGCTGTCTGCGGCGGGGTGCGGACCGGGCAGGGACGGCACAGGCTCCCGGTGAGCCGTGCCACGATCAGCGGTATCGCGGTGGGTGAGGAGGTCGGGCACGGGCCGCGCCAGCCTTTGCTCACCTCGCCCTGGGGGCGGGTGCGGCGGGTGCCGGCCGATGGTCGAAGTCGATGTGGAAATCGTCCCGACCGAGGCCCTCGTTTGTGCGGTGCCGGCGGGTGGGGTTGCCGGGCAGCCTTGGGTTCAATGGGTCGTTGCAACACCGCTCCCCAGCTTCGGTGGTTGGGCGCGCTTGCGAGCAGCCAACCAAACCAGACCGCCACCGCAGACGGCCGCAACAATGCCCAGCGATCGTCGTCGGTCACGGGCCGGCGGAAGCTGCTCGGGTGGGTCCACAACCAGGGACTTGGCAATAACTGCTCGCCCAGCCGAGACGGCCTTTCCGTACTCCTCGTCGACCGCCTCCACGAACTTCATCAGAGTCAGATTTGTCCGGCCGCTGACAACCCAGTGGTGTCGTGTCTGCTTCCAGTAAGTGCGCGCGGCCTCCCCCTGAAACAGGTACGCCAAGACATCAGTTCGGAGGCTTTCCTCGCTCACTGAGCCCGATTGAAACCCCAAGAACTGATGCTGCATCCACATGAGTATGAAGAGTTGCTGCTTGCCCTGTTCGACCGTCTGCCCGGGCTCGGGCATGCCCAGGCAGGGCAGATAGATCTCGGGCTGGTCAAGCGCAATCTTGACCAGTTCCAGCCGAAACCTGTTAGTCGCCTCGTGGGCGTTGGAGCGAGATTGGCGCACCTGTAGGACTACGGATACGGCAACCCCGGCAAGAGCGAAAGCGGACACGACTGTTGAAGTTGCGCCATACGCCTGCCCCACCTCGCGAGCGCTACCCCAGTCCGCCCCGGGTAGTTCCCGACAGGGCGATCAGCAGGAGCGGCGAGAGCAACACCGCAAGGAGCGCCGTTGCCATCCCGACGACAATGGTTTTTCTACGAAGTCCTCGAGGCAACATCAGCCCTCCTGTGTGAGCCGCAGCTGTGCATGGTCCACCGGTGTTGATCGCTCGTTCTTTGGCGGCGCGCTTTCGACCCAATCAGCGTGGCGCACCCAGGTCTCTGCCGAGGCATCGAGTCCGACATCGACCGAAACAAAGGGAGTTCCCTGCAGGACCGACTTGAGGCGCTCTCCGCACTCACCATGCGATGGACATGACTACGGATACGGTCCGGGGGTCTGGGGTCACGTTCGGCCCAACGCGACGTGATCCCGGTCGGAGGAAGACCACGCGCCCCGTCGAATGGGCGGCCCGAGTTCGGAGCCGGGGCCAGCCGGATCGCTCTTCCGGGAGCGGCGTGGACAGGTCGTCGCGCAGAGGTCATCGAGCATCGCTGGTCCGGGGCGGGCAAACGCGGCTGGGAGATTGCCGGTCACGGCCGCGCTCCGACAGCGGCGTCGGGTACGCCGAGGTGTTCGGATCAGCCGGGATTCAGGTCTTCCCCGTCTGCGGATCGGTGAGCAACGAGCAGGATGTCGGTTACCGCATGCGTGACCGCCAGGATGTTCACGGACGGGCACGATCGCGCTGGGGCGCCTGGATGCGAACTCGGACGCCGGCCTATACGGCGATCGGCCGCGTAGGAGAGTCGAGCCACACATACTCGCCTCGTGGGTCGATCGTGAGGCCGAATCGATCGGAGGTCGGGCTTCCCGCGTGTGTCCACCAGCGATGAGCTTTCTCGAGTTCGTCCCACAGGCGTCTGGGGCCGCTCTGGTACACCGTGCTCTCCGGCTTCGCGTCGTCCAGGACCGCCGCGGCCCAGGAGCGGTCGGTGAGTCCGTACAGCCAGGCGCTGACGGCGGCGCCCCTGCGGTCGCTCAACAACGCGCAATCGCCGACCAGTACGCCTGCGACGGTGGTGAACGGGTGGCGGATGGGGTCCTCGAGGCCCGCGTCGTGGGACGTCAGCGTCGTCGTGGTCGTGGTGGCGTCGCCGGGGAACCCGTCGGGCAGGTAGGCGGTTTGGTCCAGGCGTTCGGGGCGTTGGGAGCGGATCTTCATGAACTCGACCGGTGTCGTGAAGCGCCCGGACGCGCTGTGGCCGTCGTCGGCCACGACTAGGCGCACGACGTGGTCGGCGTTGGTCAGCCGTGTCCCCCACGGGGCGACGATCACCCCGCCCGGGACGGTCTGTTCCACCCACGCGTGGGGGATCTTTCGGAGTCCGGCGGTGGCGATGATCCGGTCGTACGGCGCGGCCGCGGGATGTCCGAGAAGGCCGTCGCCGGTGATCAGGGTGGGGTGCAGACCGTGGGCGTGCAGGGCGTTCTCGGCGGTGGCGGCGACGGTCGGGTCCACTTCGATCGTGGTGACGTGGTCGGGGCCCAGGCGGTGGGTGAGCAGGGCGGCGTTCCATCCCGTCCCGGTGCCGATCTCCAGGATGTTGTGGCCGGGGTGGACGTCGAGGTCGTCGAGCATGGCCATCACGACACTGGGCATCGACGCCGACGACGTCGACACCCGGCCGGGTGCGGGGCCGGCGTGGCGGCCGTCGTCCCACTGGGTGGTGATGGGCACGTTCGCGTCCGCGGCCGCGAACCACGCCCGGGGGTCGGTGTCACGATCGCACGTGACGCTGGTTGCGTCGGTCATGTCGAACGGCCACATCACGGTGGGGAGGAACCAGGCTCGATCGATCGCCTCGAACGCGGGCGACCAGGCCGCGGGCATGACGCCGCTGTCGCGGAGCGCGTGATGAAGGCGTGCCCGGCTGGGCCGCAACTCCTGTCCGGTGAGCGTCACTTCTTGTGTTTGCCGGGGCCGTCGGGGGTGCTGCCGTCGGGCTTCGGCGGGTCCTGCGGTGGCGTCCACGGCTGACCGGGGTGTCCGTCCCCGCCGTTGTCCGAGCCCTGGTCACCGTTCGCGACGATCGGTGCGAGACGCATGTGCCCTCCCCCATCCGAGACAACCCTGGGTGCCACTTGAATTACTGTACGGATACGGATCTCGGAGAGCCAGAGCATGGCGTAGAAGGGCCTTGGCCAAGCGGGTGGTCGGAACCGGCCGGGGACCGTCGGAATCCTCGGGCGTGGCCCGCCTGGAGGCGGCCACAGCCGCCCCCGTCGCAAGGTCGGCCCGGTAGTACGCTGACGAACCACTCGAGGCGGGATGTCGGACACGGCTTTGGTCAAGCTTGATCTGGCCGAGCAAACGATTCGCGGCCTCGGCTTTCGATTGTTTGCCGGGTGGCGCCGGCGATGTCGAACTCCGGCAAGAGCGGCGCCCATACGTTCGGAGCCGAAGACTTGGATTCGCCGCCATCGTGATGGGCGTTCCGTGCGGGGTATCGCCTCCGTGCAGGCGGGTACGTGGCCATACTGCGTCGTGTGACGACACGGCCGAGCGGTGCAGGGCGCGGGGCGACCAACTCCTATTCGACAGGTGGGGGCGGTACCGTCCTGGAGCACCGCTACGGCGCTTGGATCCTGGCTCATCTGCTTTTGGGCGATGCCATCTCCGAACTGGGCGATCGAGTGCGGCTCACGCACGTCACCTTCCAGAGCGCGGACAGCGAGGTCGACGACATCGTCGTCCGAGGTCTGTCGCCGGATGGTGAGGAGCGGACCTTGGCCGTCGGGGTGCGTCGTGATCCGTTGCTTACAAAAGGGGACGAGAAGTCGATCAAGCTGATCGGCACCTACCTGCTGGATCTCGAGCGGCACCGGTCGGTGGTGGAAGCCGGTCATCGGCGGTTCGCCTTGGCGGTGGCGGGCCCGAGCAACCCGGCGCGGCAACTGTCCGAGTTGACGACCTTTGCCCGCTCCGCCGTCAGCGCATCGGAATTTCGCGCCACGGTACACGCCCCGGGTCGGACCACATCGGCAGTGCGGGGCAGGCTGACGCACGTGGACGCGATCGTTGAGGCCGCGGTCGAGAACGTGGGCATCGACACGTCCGTCGTCTGCGAGGACGAGCTCGCGTGGCGGTTTCTGCGTGCTCTGCGGGTGCGGGAGTTGCGGTTGGAGGGTGGGGACGAGAGTGATCGAGCCGCGATCATGAATCGGCTGCGCTCGATCGCTCGTGACGGAACGCTCGAGGCGGCGAGTGCCCTGTACGACCGCCTGGTGGTGCTCTCGGGTACCTACGCGCCCTCGGGATCCACACGAACGGAGCAGACGCTTCGTGGTGACCTTGCCGATATCCCCTTGGGCAGGTCGTCCAGGTGGGTGACGGCGTGGGGTGTTCTGGACGGACTTGGCGCGTCGGTGCGGGCGCGCACGGGTGTCGACCTTCCTGATGTGGGCGGCGGCCCTCTGGAGTTGGCTCGTGCGGGGGCGCGGGCGGATTTGATCACGAAGTTGTCCGATGTGGCTCGGGTGTCTTCCGCGATGGTGATCTGCGGCGAGCCGGATGTGGGGAAGTCCGCGCTTGCGATGCGGGCCGTGGACGACCTGGTGGCCGAGGGCGTTGCCGTCACGGTCGTGGGCTTGGGGGATCTGGCCGAGACGGTGTCCGGGTTCGAGTCACGATTGGGTGGCTCTCTGGCGGAGGTCCTCGCCTGCGGTGACAGCGGCCGGCCCAGGCTGTTGGTGGTGGACGGCGGCGAGGCCGTGCTGCATGGCCGTTCGGACATGCTGGCCCAATTCGCCGCTGCCGCGCTGCGGGTCGGGTTCGGGGTGTGCGTGGTGACCCGCACGGATGCCGCGCCCGAGGTGTCGAACACGTTGAAGAATGCGCTGGGCAGGGTGGAGATGCCGTCCAAGGTCGTGGAGCACGAGGTGTCGCGGCTCGACGCATCCGAGGTCGAGGAGGTGGTGGGCGCTTATCCCGCGCTGGGTCGGATCATCGAGCAACCGCGGGCTCGTTGGCTGCTCGGTCGGCTGGGTCTGGTCGATCTGCTCGTGAGCGCGGACGCCACCCAGGCGATGCCCGATGGGGCGTTGTCCGAGGCGGACGTGTTCGACGCGGTCTGGTCACGGGGGGTGCGCCGCAACGAGGTCACCGCGAACGGCGTCTCGCCCGACGAGCGGGCCGATGCCTTGGTCGCGTTGGCACGGCGATCGCTGCTGTCCGACACCTCGGCGGGAACGGTCCCCGCGCGGGCGTTGGCCTCGCTGCGGTCGGACGGCTTCCTGTTGGCGGTGAACGCTTGGCGGGGTGAGGAGTTCGCCAGCGAACTCGTTCGGGATCTGGCGACGGCGCGGCTCCTCGTCGAAACCGGCTTCGGAGTACTGGAGCAGGCCGACAACCCCAGGTGGGCGTTGCGAGCCGCCCGGGTCGCCTGCCAGGCCGTGCTCGCGCGAGCCGGCGAGGATGTCGAAGCGGAACGCGTCCGGCTGCAACGGACCTTCGATTCCCTCGGAGTGGCTCATGGCGCGCGGTGGGCGGAGGTTCCGGTCGAGGCGATGCTGACCTTGGGAACAGCGCGCTCCGCGCTGGCGGCGGCGTGGCCCGCGTGGACGGCGGCAGAACGCGCAACGGTGGTGCGATTGGCGTTGCACGGACACGGCCGTGACGGTGTGGGAGACGCGGTGATCCTGGCGCCGGTGGTCGAACTCGCCTGGGGACTCGGCGGAGTCGACCCAGCTCCCGCAGGGCGGCTGGGGGTGGCCGAGCGAAAGCTGGTGCTGGCGTGGCTGCGCGGCCTGGTCGTCGAGGGGACCGCGTCGGTGGCGCTCCGCGTGCTCGCGCGCGACACGCTCCTCGACGACGACCGCTCCCAGGTTCAAGACGCGTTCCGTGTCGAGGCCCTCGCGCTGACCGGTGCCGACCTGGACGACCACGTGGAGGCGATGTTGCGCCGTCTGGCCGGCGATCGCCCGGACGACCTGGCCCCCGCGGTGGAGGCGCCCCTGGTCCCGCAGTCGATGGCCGCGCACCGGCCCGACCTGCTGCTCGCGTTGGCCGAGGCGTACTACATCGACAACATCCCCGCCCCGTTCGGCACACGATGGCACGACCAAGGCGTGCGGTCCCATCGATTCGGCGGCCTGGGAGCACACTGGTCACTGGGGCCCTTCCACTGCCTCCTGGACGTCGCCCCGCTCCAAACGCTCACCATGATCAATCGCCTGCTGGACCACGCGGTCACCCAGCGCATCACCTCGTCCGCGTCACGTACTACCCCGCCCGGGCCGGTGTCCCCACCGGGACTGACACTGAGCGTTCCCGGCCTCGAGGAGCGTCGGTACAGCGGGGACGCGACGGTGTGGTCCTGGTATCGCGGTGCCGCCGCCGGGCCGTGGCCGTGCATCAGCGCGCTCCTGGCCGTCGAACGGTTCGCCGACCGACTCTTGGAGTTGGGCGTGCCGCTTGCTCTCGTCGTCCAAATTCTGCTCCGGGACAGCCGCAACCTGGCCATGCCCGGACTCGTCGTCGGCCTGCTGGTGCGCCACATCGATCAGGTCACCACCGAACTCGACCACTGGCTCTCCAACCCGCATGTGTGGCGTCTGGAGATGGCCCGGATCACCCAGGGCACGTGGCAGGTCCAGGGAGACGATCGGGATGCCCGCGGGCACTTGCGCGGGTGCTCCTTCCACGACGTCGCCCACGCCCTCGTGATCACGGCCATCGAGAACGACGACGGGCCACGTCTGGCGGCGTTGAACACGGTTGCCGACGAACTGCTCCGCCACGCAGCCCAATCGTCGTCCGCCGAACCCCACGACGATCAGGAACTCGTGGCCGAAACACTGTGGGCGGCCACCCTGCGACGGAAGAACTACAGCGTCGTCGAAGCGAACGGCCGCCCCGCGTTCCTCTACCAACCGCCCGCCGATGAAGCCGCGAAGGTCGTCGATGTCCACAAGGCCCTCCACCGCGGCGGGCAGGCGTTGCGACTGCATCTGACCTACGGTCGGGAACAGGACCGCTCGGCGCCGACGAACACACTCGCGGAAGATCTGGTGATCGCACGCGACATCGCCCAGGACCCGCCCTCGCACGGAACCCTGAACGCGAACGACGCCCCGGCGGCCGTCGCTGCGGCCGCGATCGTCGCGCACAGCAGAGGCCACCACGTCCGAGAAGACGACCTGGTCTGGGCGATGGACATCCTCGTCGACGCGGCCACGCCACAGACCGGGCGCGCGTACGTCGGCGAGTGGAGCGTGGACTCGCGAGGACCCGAACGCTCGGCGGCCGCCGCCCTCCCCCTGCTCCTGCTCCCCGCGTTCACCGCCGTGCCGATCGACACCGCGAGACTCCGCGACGCTCTCGTCACCTGCGCAACCAGCACGTTCGAAGAGGTCCGACGCGTCCTGGCGGTAGGGATGGGACCGGTGTGGTCCACCGCCTGTGACGGCGGCAGCAGCCGGGGCGAAGGCGCTGCGTGCGGTCACGAGATCGCGTGGCACGCGGTCGACGCGGGCCTTCGCGACTGCAGACTCGGCGCATGGAACCGGCACACGCAAAGCCGGGACACCGACCCGCTGATCGGCCCCGTCACCGGGATCCTCCCGACCGTCTCCGCCGAGTTGCTCCTGCCCCACCGGCTGAACGCCCCGATCGTCGCCGCCTCCGACGCGGCGCGAGGAACGACCTGCGTCGCGGCCCGCGCCCGCGCGCTGCTACCCGAACTCCTCGACGCCCACCGCCGGGCCGTCGCCCATCACGGCGACAGCTCCCGGGGAGGCTGGGACCAGGAACGCCGAGGCGTCGAACGAGTGCTGCTGACCACCGCGACCGAAGGCGACCTGCGGCCGCTGCTCGAGCACGTACGGGCCTACCTCGAGCAACCCCCGGCCCTGGTGCACCTCGCACACACCCTGATGTGCCTGTTCAGCCGCGAACCGCACCTGCGCCGTCACCTTCCGCGCGTGTGGCCCCCGGTCATGGGCACCGTCCTCGACGCGATCGCCGCTGGAGCGACACCCCACCGAGACCGACAAGGCGCGGACGTGCTCGCCGCCCTCATCCCCCGACCGACGATGTGGACGACCGCCGCCACCGACGTGCCCGATCCCCTGGCCGCGGCGCGGGCCGACTGGATCACCCCCGACGCGCTCGCCACCCTCATCGAGCGGTGGCTGCCACTCGCCCGGGGGAAAACGGCAACGGTCCGGGCGCTCCTCGCGTTCATCGAGACCACACCCTCGGCATGGCAGGCCACAACCGGCCTGACATGGATCCACACTCTCGTCGACGGCCACCACCGACGACTCGCGAACCAGGTCCACGAACTCCCCGACTGGCTCGAACGAATGCGCACATCACCTCACATCGACACGACCGCGGCGGCGCGCCCCGAACGCATCCTCGACGCGCTCGCCCAACACGAGGACACCCGCGCCATGCGGATCCAACGAACGACGGAATAGGTGCGTACGTCGGGTGTCGTCCTACAGGTCCAAGACCGCGCGCAGGGCCTGGTCGACGCGTTCCATCACCGCAGGGTCGACGACGCCGACGAGTTTCGCGTCGTCGAAGCGGGTGGTGCGCAGTTGTTGGAGGTTGACCGCTACGGCCGTGCACGGCAGGGGGTCCTCGACGACGACGGACATCGCGGTGCTGCCCACCTCCGGCAACAGCACGCGCGGGTCGACGAACGCGGTCGACAGCGCGCCGGTCGGGCGCGGCACCAACGCTGTGGTGGGCGCGGCGTCCTCGGCGGAGGCATGCGTCGCACAGTCGGTCACGTCCGAGTCCCCTGGTCGACCGCAACGCGGTCGCCCTCATCGCCACCCACTCCCCGGTCGTGCTGCAGGAGGTACCGCGCAGTTGCGTGTCCAAACTCCGCCGGGAAGGCTTGGAGGTCGCCGTTGAGCGACCCGAGATCGAGACGTTCGGGGAGAACGTCGGGGTGCTTACCCGCGAGGTGTTCGGGCACTTCACCGAACTCGGCCTTGCGAAGCGATACACCTCCCTTGCCGGCACGGAACTGAGCGGCATCGCCCACCGGCTCTCGGAACTCTTCGCCGTCGGCGGGGCCGCCCTCGTGCGCGAACACCTCGCCGCCGAAGCGGAGAGCAGACAACACGACCAGCGCAACAGCCGGCGCACTGCGACGTACACGGCCATCGCCGCCGACGACTGGTTCTGCAAACGGGGATTCGCCCAGCCCCGACCCCGACACCCGGCCGAGTCCGACTCGGCGCGTGGATCAACGACCAACGCGCATGACGAAGCTCGCTGTTCGTCGAACGGGAGCAGCCGACGACGAATCTCGGTGTACGAGCCGGCCATGACGCGGATCAATTCGTGGGCGACCCGTGCCGCGTGGTCTGCGTCCTGCGGCGCGCCTTGGACATGCGGATGTCGTAGTCAAAGTCCGGGCTCGTGTTGACCCGGCGCGCCGGGACTCGCCAGGATCGACCGGCATGGGCGGCCATACCTTCGATGCAACGGCGAACCACCGTGTGCGGGTGGACACCCGCCATTGGCTGACGATCGACGGGATGCTGGACAACGAGAGCCAGAGCAGGCAGGAACGCGGTGACCACCACGGCGCCGAACTCGCACACAGCGTTCGCCGGGCGGGCTGGGACCAAGTCCCCGACTGGCCGCGGGACGCGGCCGGCTTCGCGACCTGGCCGGCGCCCGGCCAGACCTCCACCCTGGTCCTGAACGCGGCCCAGTGGGCACTGGTCGTATCCGGCCTGGACCGGTGGGCGGACGTCGGCGACAGCCTCGGTATTCCCGAACACGCGGTCATGGCGAACGAGGAACGGAACATCGCGGCACTGATCCGCGCCCGGCTCGCCGAGCAAGGATGGGCACCCCCCGAGTGAGTGGACCCGGACGCCGACACGAACCCCACGTCAGGTTCCGCTCGACTGGACACCCCATCCCACCACCGACGACCGATCCCGAACCCTCCACGGACTCGGCACCGCGAAGTAGACGACACCGAACGCCGCCCCGAATCATCGGCACCCTCGGCCCTGCCGCGCGCGGAGATTCCCGCCCGGGAGGCCGCACCATCACCGACTCGCCCGCGGCGCACCCGAACCCCCGCGCCGCCGGAGGCAACCCGCAGGGGTGAATCCGGCGGCGGGCCTTTCCCGCTCTCCGCTCCGCCGCCCTAATGTCGGCCCGTGACACCTCCCGCACCAGACGTTCTGACCGATCTCATCCGCATGCGCGTCGCACAGTGCATGGACACCCTGTTCTCCGTCCTGACGAGCAATCGCGAGACCGCCCACGATTGGGGCGAGTGGGCCCGATCCACCCCGTACCTCCTGGGCGACGCGCTCAATTCCCTCGACTGCCTCGTTCGGACCGCTCACCGTCTACCTGCACTGGCACGGCATCGATCGGGACCAGCTGTCCAAGTGCCTCCAGCACGAGTACCGGATCCAGGAATCCCTGGACGACAACATCGCCTGGGGATATGTGGCCGGCCTGTGCGGGGACGGCGGACCACCGATCGACACCGACGAGGCGCACGCCGGATTCCTGATGGCCGGCCACGACATGAACGACATGACGCGTCCGGAGACCGACGCGCGGTCCCAGGCGGCGGAGGCCGTCCTCCTGGCCTTCACGAGCGACGCCCTGTACGAGGAACTCGCCGAGGTGATGCCCGAGTCGGTCCGGCGCTGCTCCGCCGCGATGCGCGTCGCCCTGGCCGCCTTGCGCGCAGAGGTCGAGGTTCGAGGAAAGGAATCGATGTCGCACCACCCGATGTGAACGGCGCGGCCCCCGCGGTCCCGTCCACGTCGGCGGACCGGCCGTTGCGGTGGGTCGGTCGCGGGGACCGGCGGGCCTCGAGGCAGTGGGCGGTGGCTTCGAGGCGGGGCCGGGCGGGTCCAGGCGTCCCGCTCCACGGCTGTGTCGTCGACAGGCTCGGGAATCGGAATGGCCACACCCGCCCGCCCCGAGCGGCGCTCAGATCGGACCCGAGGGTGGTTCCTGGAGCATGTCGTCGAGGAAGCGTGTCCGACCGTTGGTGAATCTGCGCCCGTAGCGGTTGAAGTGGTGTCCGCCTGTCAGCAGGACGATCTCGTGTTGGGCGCGGGTGACCGCGACGTAGAACATGTGGCGTGCGGCCTGAAGGGCTCGCGGACTCTGGGTGTCGGGGTAGTTGGGGACGACACCGCCCATGAGGCATGGAAGGATGACAATGGAGAATTCTCGGCCCTTGGCACTGTGGTAGGTCGTGAACGTGACGCGTCCGGGGATGCGTCCACCGGCCAGTTCGGCCATGGTGAGTCCGACGGTCGAGTTCGTGGGGACTGTCGTTCGCCATGGTTTCGAGGCCGATCGCGGCGGCGAGCGAGGCGAAGAACGGCGCGGCGTCGGCGTCGGGTTCCTCCCGGTCCGGGGCGTCGAGGACTTCCAGGAGCAGGCGGGCCGTCGCGCGTGGGTTCTCCTCGGACAGAATGTGGCCGGCTCTGACGCGTTTGCGGTTCCATTCGCGCGCGAGTTCCCCGAGGGTGTGGAGCGCTCCGGGCTTCTTGAGGGTGTGGTCAGAATCGGGTAGGGGTCCTCGGACGCGGCGGGCGGCACACGCGGCGACGAAGTCGGCGAGCGGCCCTCTGGGGATACGTCGTGCGATCGAGGTGTCGTATGCGATGCCGGCGCGCCGCCGATCGGGCAGGTCCGGGTCCAGGACCAGGCGCAGTGGAGAACTTCCGCAACTTCGCGTCGCTGGAGATCGACCCGTTCCCGACGCCCGCCGTACGGCCGCGCTCGTGAATGTCGTCCGGCAACCCCTCGACAGGTGCACGGCGCTCCAAACCACTCGGATCGGGGGATCACCAGGAGACTGCCCCGGTGTTCGTTGGACGCGCCGAAGCCTAGAACAGCCCTCGCGGACATAGGGTTTGTGCCGGAGCATCCTGGGGTGGTGATCGAGGTGTCGGGCGTGGCGGGCGACGACGGGTGGGCGACGGGGGAGGTGATCCCGCCTCCTGATCTGCCCCGCCCGTTGACGGTGACCGCGCCGCAGACCCTCAACACCGAAGACCTGTCCTGGGAGTCGTTCGAGCTGTTGGTGCGCGCCGTGGCGTTGCGTGTCGACGGAGCCGTCTCGGCCACGGGGTACGGCGTGCGAGGACAGTCCCAGCACGGCCTGGATGTCGTGGCGTGGCTGCCGGATGGCACGATCCTGGGGTACCAGGCCAAGCGGTACTCCTCGTACACGGTGGGGCAACTCAAGACCGCGGTGCGGAAATTCGCGAAGGGACCGCGGCCGCACAGTCCCTCCATCTTCTACATGGTGCTGGCGTGCAACGACGAGAACACCAAGCTTCAGAACGCGTTCGCCGAGCTGAAGCGGGAGTTCCCGGACTAGGAGATGGAGCTGCGGGGCCGGCGCTGGTTGTCCGACGCGCTGCGCCCCCACGATGATCTCGTACGAAGGTTTTTCGGGCATCAGACGGCGGACCTGTTCTGTGTGTCCGCCGCGGCTGTGACCGGCGATGTCGCGTCGTCGCTCCCGTCGATGGCGGACGCGGTGATGCGCGGCCCGATCGTCGCGTTGGGCTTGGAGGACGACTACGACACCGCCCGAGCCACCGTCGACCCGAACGAACGTGCCCGGCTGTTGGGGCAGCTCTCGACGCGCCTGCGGACGGCGGGCTTCATGCCGCACAGCGCCATGCTGGACAACGCACGAGCCGAGTCCTTGTCCGCTGCCGGGGACGCGGAGGCCGGCGCCCGCCTGGATCTGGACGCTTTCGTGGGCGCCCTGGAGTCCCGGCCGGCAGGCGCACCGGCCCGACGTCGCCTGCACGCGGCGACCACGGCGGGTGTCTCGGTCGAACTCGCCGAGGCCATCCACGCGGCGCAGGCCATCGCCGCGTTCGAGCGAGAGGAAGAAGTCGGCCTGGAGGTCGTGGCCGAGCACACCGCACGGCTGACTCCGGCGCATCCGCACGGGCTTGTCCTGATGGTGCTGGCGGCGGAGCATTTCGTGGCCGGGCGACGATCGGACCTGCTCCAAGGCGTCGCGGTCGCCGCAAGGGCACTCCTGGGTGGTCCGACTGCGCCCGCCCCGGAACGGCCGGCCGCTCGGCTCCGTGCGTGTCTGGCGGATGCCGGGATCGAGGACTGGGCGTCCTTGGCCGCAGGGGCGCGGTACGGCTTCGGTCCGCACGTTGCCGCCTTCGTCGCCGCGCGCCACGCGCGCCATCTCGCGCTCACCGGCTGCGGTGGGCAGGCGGTGAGCGCGTGGGACGACGCGGTGGAACGGGCGTGCACGGCGACGGCGTTCGTCGACGCCGCCGGCTGGTGTTCGAGTCAGGCCACCACGTTGTCCCAGTATCGTGACCGGCGGATGTTCGAACGACAGTTGCACGAACACGCCGCTGTCCTGCGCGAGGCCGGCGGGAGCCCGCTGCTTGCGGAGCCCGTCGAGGCTTACGAGCTGGCCTTGGAGCATCTGAGCCGGAACAAGTGGCCGACCGCGTTCGCCGCGGCCGTGCGCCATCGACGCTGGGCGGTGGCGGCGGGGCGGCTGCGGGAGGAACTGGCCGCCGAGGCCCTGCTCGGACGCGTCCTCCTCGCGTCGGGAGACGCCACCCGTGCGGCCGGTCACCTCGTCCGCGCCGGCGCCCCGGACACCGAGATCCGCGCCCTCGTGGCGGCCCTTCCCGAACGCACGTTCACGCCGCCGGCCCCGACCGCGGGTCTTCCCGGGCAGGTAACGGCGCTGCTGCGACTGGTGGCGCGCGCGGCCGACCTGATCGACGACGCCAACGCGGACTCCTGGCTCGACTTCCTCCTGGACTCCGGCGGCGTCGACGCCGCCGGCCACCCCGTCGCCGGAGATCCGAGCGCGGTCCCCGCCGCCATCGTGGCGCTCGCCGCCGACGGAACCCGTTCGAGGCGGCATGCGGAAGGTGTCCTGAACCATGTGAAACGTCGCTTCGACACCGGCCGCCTGCACAGCGATCCGGAAGCCGTCCGCGCCGTCGCCGCGATCGCCGAGCGGCACGACCTGGTCGAGGCAGCGGAGTTGCTCGTGCGCATGCTCCTCGCCGACGACTACGTCCTCACCACGGCCGTGATGGCCTACGGCCGGCGGGCCCTCGAGGACCATCCCGACCTCGTCCGTGAGTACTGTGCGGCTCCGGCCGCCGCCGCACGGCTGGACGCGCATCTGGCGCTCGCCCTGATCGGTGATCAGGGCGCCGAGTCGCCCTGCACCGAACATCTCCTGGAGATCGCGGCATCGCCGCCCCGGCTCCCCGGGCACTTCAGCGGGCCCGCCTCCTGGGCGAAGGAATTGCAACTCGCTCCCCACGCCACCGCCGGCGCTCGCGCGGCGTTCGTCGAGCACCTGATCCGCCTCGTCGAAGACATCGACGATCTTCCCGAGAACCGCGAGTCGACCCTCGACGCGTTGACGGCGCTGGCGAACGGCATCATCACCGAGACGCCCGACCTCGCCGACCGCATCGAACACCTCGCCCTGCGCGTCGCCCGCGGCGAACTGGACGGCCCTGCCAATCGAACCATTCCGGGGATCGTGGGCCTGTTCGACCCGCCCGACGCCATGCGCGCCGCGGCCCTGTGTACCGCCGCAGCGCTGACGCGCGGTGACCGTGCGCGACAATCGGAAGTCCACCGGCTCGCGGTCAACGCCATGGCCAACCCGCTACAGCTGTCCTGGGCGGTCCACGCCCTGGTCCGGTTGCCCACCGAACTCTCAAGGCCGCACCTGGCCGTGTTGGCCGCCCACCCCGAGGACTGGGTGCGAGCCCTGACCGCCGCCCTGCGGGCAGCCGACCCCGACAGTGACCCCGACCTCGGACAACGACTCGCGACGGACCGAGCCCGCCGGGTCCGCGCGTCCCTCGCCAACACCCTCCCACCGGCTTCGACACACCCGGGGATCCGCGCCGTCCGCGAAACGCCGAAGCACGACGTGCGCCGGAGCATCCGTGTCACCGCCCGAAACTCCGACTGAACACCCGCGGCCGGGCCCCTCGAGCCACGGCGGTGGGCGATTCCCGGGCCGGGCGCCGCGCGACGCCTGCGGACCGCGGCGGCCCGTTCGGGCGCGCGGTGGAGTGGTCGAACTCGCGTGCCGCGTCCGGTTGTCGCCCCGTGCCCGTAGCCTCCCCGACGTCGGACGCGCGTCGGCCGCGCGTCGGGGGATCGACGGACGAGCGGCGGAGGTTCGGTATGGCGGGTGTGTGGGACGTGGTCGAGGAGTCGCAGCGCGCGGTGTGGTCGTTCACACCGTTCGAGCACGTGGGCCCGTTGAGGTTCGGCATGACCCACGACCGGGCGGCGGCCGCTGTCGAGGGGGTCCTGAAGACCATCGGATGGCGGGGGGACGGCACCACCGGGCGGGTCGCGCAGGCCGACATGTGGCCCGTCCACCACGGCACGGGGGCGGGCGTGCGCCTGTACTACGACCGGGCCATCGGCCTGGCCGCGATCTCGATCGACGCCAGGAGCGGTCCGCAGGTGGACCTGGACGGGATCCCGCTGGTGGGCCGGGTGCCGTCCCTCCTGGAGGACGCGTTGTTCGACCACCTCACCGCACACGGCCTCGAAGCGGTGTTCTCCCTCGAGGCGAACCTGTGCGCGCCCGAACTCGGTGTCGTGATGCGCGTCCAACGCGCCGGGGGCCGCGTCCTGACCCGCCCGGTCCTCGTCGCCCGGGAATGGGCACCCCGATGCTCGGACGCATCCGAGAGCCACATCCCCGACGAGGAATGGCGCAGCTTCTCCTGAGCACACACGAAACTCCTGCGGCAGGCACCGGCCGCGTCGGGCCCGGCACGAAAGCGAATTCACCCGACATGGCGCACCTTTCCCGGCCCCAGAGCGGGCTCCTCGAGGATGGGCATGCCCGGTCGTCGCCGGTGCGCAGGGGGTGACGCGGGGCGTCGAGGCGTGCCCCGGAGCCGGTACTGCGCCGGTTCTCGGGTCATGGGCCGGGGCGGGCGGTCAGACTGGGTCGGGTTCGGGGGTGGTGTCGATCGGGAGGGTGCGTCACGTGTGGGTGGAATCCGAGGCCGGTGTCGATGTGGTGTCCGGGTGGGGCACTGCGGCCACCGTCGGGCTGCTCGAGGTCGGGGAAGCGGTGCGGGAGGCGGTCGCGACACCGGCCGTGCTGTGCGTCACCGGGGTGCCGGAGGTCGGAAAGACCGGCGCCGTCGCCGCCGCGCTGCGTGATGCGCGGGGTGAACGGGCCGGGACGCGGCGTGGTTGACGTTCCGCTCCCGCCCGAGGATGACCAGCGTGCGCGAGGGGTTCCGCCTCGTTGCGTCGGCGATAGTCCTCGCGGTCGAAGCGGCGTCCGCCCGCCGGCACCGTGGGCCCGGACACGGTGCGGAACTCCGGAGGCGCCGTAGCGGGTCGGCGTCCCGGATGGCGGCCACGGGGAGCAGCCCGTCCTCGACCAGTCCGGCGACCAGCGGATCCGGATTCGGCATGCGGATCCGATCCCGCTCGACCACCGCGAAGTACCCCACCGCGTCATGGTCGTTGCCGTCGGCCGGCGTGGCAAGGTGCGGCGCGGCCGGCCCGGGGGTCAGCCCGTCGCGGCCGGCCTCTGCCGTCCGTGGGCCTGTGTGTGAAGATCCGTGACCGTTGGTCGCCGAACCACCCGTAGCCCGCGAAACCGCGGACCGCCGCGACGCCGGCCCCCGGGCACCCACCACCCGCCCTCGACCCGGGCCGGTACGGAGGTCGTCACGGGGCATCGAGGACGCACACTTCTTCGTGATCCGCGGTCGCCATCGAAAACGGAGAGGTGGCGCACGGGGTGACCGTGCAGGATGCAGTCATGGTGAACCGTCGCATGTATGTGGACCTGGACCAGGTCGAGGATCTCGATCACGACTGGCTCCACGTGGTTCTCGAGGGGCCCTCGGGGGTCGTCTACGAGATCCAGCACGGAGGTCATTCCTGTTGCCAGGGCGCGATCGAGGGCTACCTGGTGCCGGTCGAGTCGCCGGACGGGTACGCCGCGCTGATCGACCTGTTCGTGAACCGACTGCACAGCGCGCCGGTGGCGATGGCGTCCATTCCCGAACATCTGCCCGCCTTGCGCGCGGCCGTCGCCATGATCCGGATTCCGGCGAGCAGCCGGTCCTCGCGCACGCTCGACCACGACCTGAGCCCGATCGTCGTCGACGAGACGCGCCTGGAGGAGATGACCGAGGCACACGTCCCGGTGACCACGGAGTTCGGCCCCGGCATCCTGGTCTGGTCCAACTCCGACTGAACCCCGCCACCGGAACGAAGCAACGACCGCATCGACGAGGACCTTGTCCCCAGCGCGCCATCGCCCTTCCGGACCCCGCCCCCGGGTCGACGGCCGGGGGCACCACCCGCGACGGGAGCATGTCGTCCGGCTCGCCGGATTCGCCGGCGTCGCTCCCGCCGCCCGCGACTTCGGAAGGATCGGCGGCAACCTGCACCGGCCCAAGCGCTAGAGCCGACGCCTCCAACGTGTCTTCTACACCTCGGCGTTGATCAGCATCCGCTGCTGCGACGAGTCCCGCCGCTTCTACGACCACAAGCGCACCGAGGGCAAACGGCACGTCTAAGCCGTACTCGCACTCGCCCGGCCGAAGGGTCAACGTCCTGTGGCCCCCCTGCGTGACGGACGGTACTACGACCCCATACCGCCCGTCACTCCGGCCGCTTGACGACTCCATTAGGAATCCTCGTCCGCGGTCAGGGCGGCGTTCAGCTGCGCGTTGATCTGGGGAGACAGCCACCTGACCACCGTCGTGGCGGCGTCCAGGGCGGTGTCCGTGGTGAACGGCGGGATGTCTCCGTTGGGCGTGGCCGCTTGGCCTGGCAACGTGTCGATGAACGCGCGCAGTTGCCGCCAGCGCAGTTGCTGCTCCACCCGGTCTCGGAGAAGGACTTCACCGCTGGAGTGGGACTCGCGCCACAGAGTGGCGGCCTGCTTGAGGGTGTTGTTGCATGGGCCGTCGCCGTGGCCCGGGTCCTCGATTGCCATGCTCTTGAGGACGCCGGGGATCTCACCGGAGACGGTGCCGATGAGCATGCGGGTGCGCCACACCGCGCCGGTCATGGTCACGGACGGCACTCCGGTGCTGCGGACCGGGTTGTGTGCGGCGAGGCCGGCCAGTGCCCACCGTGCCGTCGCGATGTACCAGGTGTCCTCTCCGATCCGGTACGCGGTCCCGTTGGTCACGTCGATGAGTCTCGCCACGGGCGTGCCGACCCATTCGCGCGCGAGCATCGGGGGGTAGCGGGTGCCGCCGGGGTTGTCGAGGTCAACTGCGGGCCAGCCGTTGCGGAAGCGGCGGTCGTGCAGGGCGGCACCGGCGACCTTCATCGCGGTCTCGTCGGACACCAGCGGGTCCATGAACGCGGTGTCCGCGTCCGGGGCCTCGGTCGCCTTCGTCACCGCCGCGATGGCCGACTCCAACGAGGTCAACAGCATGAGGCGGTGGCGGTGGTGGGACAGATCCTGTTCCAGCACCGGTGCGAACGACGTGCCGTCGCCGAAGTCCTTCCTGTTCGCGCTCACGAAGTACACCTCGTCGCGCGGGTTCTGGTGCAGGAAGTCGACCACCGTCAGCCAGATCGCCACGTCCCGCGCGCCGCCCTTGGCGTTCTCGTCCGGCTTGGCCGGCTTGTCACAGTAGGCCTCGCGTTCGAGCGCCGCGTCCGCGGCTCCCTCGGGCGTGGGAACGATCTCGAAGACGTCGGCGTACACGCCCTTCCAGTACTTGCGCGCGGCGGACTCGTCGAGGGCCGGCGGCAACGGTGGCGCCTGGATCCACGGGGCGCTCTTGGCGAACTTCGCTGCGTCGGCCGAGAGTGTGGTGTGCGCGGCCCGGTACGCGATCACCTTCCTGGCGACCAGTTCGTCCCGTACCACTGCGGGGATGCACACGCGGTGCTCGGTTCGTGCGATCGCGCGGATCACGTCGTACCGATCGCTGTCGATGTCCGCGTAGAGGATGTTCGAATCAAAGAAGATGACCGCCACGCGGGCACCCTACGGCCATGAGGCACCACGGTCGCGCGGTTTCCCCGAGACGGCATGATCCGATGCCCCGTGGCCCAGGAAGGAGTTGGGTGGGTATGCGTTCGCTCGCCTCGACGAGTCCGAATCCCCGAGATCCGCAACAGCGGCGGTTCATACGGAAAGGCGATCTGCACGTTCGGGGATTGGACACGAATGGCGAGCCCGCCCGGGGGCGACGGCCCGGCACGGAGAAAAAGGGACGCGCTCACCGCTCGGAATCCGTAGACTGGTCGTACCGACGCGGGGTGGAGCAGCTCGGTAGCTCACTGGGCTCATAACCCAGAGGTCGCATGGTTCGAATCCTGCCCCCGCTACCAGTGTTGAGGAGTCCGGCCGGTGGCCGGGCTCCTGCTTTTTGTGTGCTCGGGTCGTCGCCCGGGTCGGGTCCACGTATCGCACAAATGATCGCCTGTCCGTCATTTCGGTCGGTTAGGCTCATCGTTCGTGGGCCCGTCAGGCGCCACGCGCGCCGGACTACGCGGGGGAACACATGGTCATCGATTTCTCGACGTTCGGCTCCGGTGCGGCTCCGGCACCGGTCGAGCCGCGGGAGCTGTTCCGCTCTCTGCTGCGGGGGGAGCTACGAGTTCCTGCGCGATCCGCAGGGGCAGGTCCTCGGGGCCTGGTTCGAGCGGCGCGACGAGCGCGATCTGGTCGTCAAGCTGAACACCGGCGGCGGAAAGACGTTGGGGCCGCGGGCACCCGACGGCTCGTCCGGCGGCGGGAGAGTGCGTCGCAGACCGTCGAGCAGGTCGGACAGGACGTCCTCGGCCCGGTCGCCGGTCAACGGCCACGACACCCCGAACGCGCGCGGCACCTCGTGCACGGGATACCAGAGCGAGGCCTCGTCCAGGCCGCTGCGCCGGGCCAACATCGTGCGCAGGTCGTCCTCGCCCACCGAAGTCCCCACCGCCATGGCGCACTCCCCGCTCGCTCACGACGCTCGGGCGAGCGCACCGTGTCCGGAGCGTAACCGGCACAGCCCACCGGACCCGCGCTTCGAGGAACCGCAATCCGCACGAGGGACCACCAGCAGCCACTCCACAAGCGACCCGGACGCCCTCCTGTGGCCCTCACGGCCCGATCCGCCACATGCCTGCCACCAGGGCCGGGCAGCACCACACAACGCCATCGACAGGCCCGGGCGCCCAACCGACAACCCGTCCCGAAAGTCGTAAGGAAAAGCAGACAGGAACCCGAGAGGCGCCGCACCGCGGCGCTTTCCGACGACTGGGCCGAGATGGCTGCTGCGTCCACGACCTCGCTCGGCTGGGACGACGTGGTCGCCGAGCCGTTCGATCCCGTCGGCTTCGTCCTGGGACTGTGCCCGATTGCCTCGCCCAACCCGTCCCGGACGACCACGGCGGCGGAACGCTGTGGCTGCACGCCGCCGACACCGGCTCGGGGCATTCCGTCGCCGCGGTCGGGTTCGCTGTCGTGCACACCCCGAGCGTGCTGCAGAGCGGGCCGCGGCGTCTGTGGGACGAGGTGGAGATGGCGTGGCGCTGGTGGGACGGGCAAGGGCGCCCCACCGTCCACGACTTCGGCCTCACCGCCACCATCACCGCGACCGGTGACAGGACCGCCGTCGGGCACCAGGCGTGGTACCGCGACCGCGACCACCCGCTCGCCCTGGCGATACACAACCGACATCCCACAGGCACAGCGCGTTGAACACCCGCATGCGGGCGCAGCGATCGGAAGCCGTTTCCGTCGCCGGTCGGGGTCGGCCGGGCCTGGGAGGGCGCGGGCGTGTTCCAGCCGGTTCTTGGTCGTCTCAGCCCAGGGTTCGGGCCGTGGAATGCCCGCTGCCCGGGTACTCCTCGGAGGGTATCGAGTCCCACTCGGTGTTCGCGCCGTCGCGCGTCACCATGAACAACGGGCGCGATCGCAGGACTTGCCCGACCATTTGCCCGCACAACACGACCCCGGAATCGTCCGGTCCCACGAAACCCTCGGGCGAGTAGCGAAGGTACACGCCTCTCGCCTCGGCGTACGCGATCGCGTCGCTCTCCAGTTCCTCTCGGTCCCTGCCGGCCAGGGCGAGTCCGTCGTGGGCGACCCGGGGACCGTGCACGGCGTCGACGGCCACGCAGAACAGCCCCGCGTCCCGGCTCACATAGGCCGTGACCGCGGGCGGTGAAGGAGCCGGCTCGCGACGGCGGACCTCGATCCACCACGTCGGCGAGAACGTCGCGTGGCGCCACACGCAATCACCGACCCTCGTCCGGCCGAGCATCCCGGCCGCCGCCTCGACCACCTCGTCGACCGTCATACCGAACCGCAGCGGTCCGACGCCGACGGCCGGCGTGTAGAACCACTCGTCCCATTCGGCAGCCCCGGTTCCGGGCACCGTGGTCGCTCCCCAGACCTGCCGTCGCCTCGTGATCGGGGCGTCGTCCGGCATCGGGATCGGCGGGCGCGGGGGCCGGTCGGCGAGGACCTCCTCGAGGTGCTCGTGCTCGTAACACTCGATCGCGTACGCCAACGCCTCGTACGCGTCGTCGTCCAACCGAGGCTCCCACCCCCTACGGCGGGCGTCATCCGCCGCGGAGACGGCGGCGACGGCCCGGGTGTAGGCGTCGAGATCGGCGAGAACGGCGTCGGGCACCGGAATGTCGGTCACGGGAACGATCATCACCGACGACCCCGACACCGAGCACAACCCTCCGTCGTCCGAAGGAGGGACCGGCGCAGCCAGGGGCGAGCCCCGAGTCGGGAACGGTGCCGAATGCGGTCCGAGTCCGCGTCCAAGAGGCAAGATCCGGGTGAAAATCGCCGCGTCGGGCACGGTTTGACCAGGTCGGGGAATCCCTCCTTCGACGCCGGCCGGCCCCCATCACCGTGCCGCGCCGGACGCAGGCAGTGCAGCCGGGTGGCCCTGACCCCTCCCGACACGAAACTTCTTCAGGCCACGGTTTCAGCCACCGGCATGTTCGATCGAGGAGGGGCCGGGCGCCGATGCCGACCGCGGTCGGGTTCACCATGGAGCGAACGGTCGCGTCCGGGCCGGCCGACACCGCGGCTGCCGGCCAACGAGTTCACGGCAGGCCGTGTCCTGAAGGGCGTTGAGTCGTTGGGGAATTCGGCAGCACGATCGACGCCTCGGTCCCAGCTCGCCCGGCCCCGTGGCCGGGTGGGTGTCGAAGGAGCCGAAGACGCACCGCGTCGTCACGCACCCATCGGATTCCCGGTCTCCTGCCCTCCGGTCCCATGGCGTGCGGGTCACGGGACCGCACGCCTGGAAAGAACGATCGTGTCGTCGAACCAGGCCCGCAAGAACCAGACCCGCCGCCTCGCCGCGCGGGAGGGCATCCGATACCAGGAAGCGTCGCGGCGGCTGCGTACCCAGCGATCCGACGACGCCGCGCACGCGTTCGTCCACCGGGTCCACGCCACGCAGTCGTGGGAACTGTTGCCCAGGGAGGCACCCGCGATCGCATGGGGCCTCGCGTCGGCCTGGGCATTGGAGGGGCACCGTGTGCTGGCGGTGACCTCGACGTCGGATCGGCGCGCGGACGTGTGTACGCCCGCCGACACGTGGTCGACGCGAACGATCGCGGTACCCGGGTCCGGCATCCTGGACGTGCTGGCGGCGACGCTTCCCCCGACCGGGCTCGGCACGACGTCGGACCCGGATTCCGCTCCCGGTTCCGCTCTCACCCGGACCATCGAAGCCGCCCTACGCGACTACGACCACATCGTGCGCATCGGCGACGACGCCCACTGTGTCCCGACGACGACCCACGACACGGTGATCATGACGATCCCCCGCGAAGACATCCCCATCCACGGGTGGCGTCTGGACATCCCCATCGACGAACTCGGCCGTCTGGACCCCACATCGCGCCGACACCGTCTGGACCTGACCCCCGCGCAGAGCTCCGTGCTGTTCCGGCAGATGTTCGCGAACCGAATCGTCATGCAGCCCTGCGTCGGCTTGGTGACGACCGTCGAAGACGGCGCCGACCCCGACACGAACCGCGGTTTCCACGACGCCGTCTACCGTGACATCGCCGCGAGCGGAGTCCCGGTCCTGGCGGAACTCCCCCACACCTGGCGCGCACGCCCGGAGCGACGCGTCGGCGACCGCGTCCTGAACCTGCCCGACGACCCGTTCGCAATCGCGTACCGCCACCTCGCACGCGAAGTACGCGCAGCGGCGCAACATCGCCGCGCCGATCGCCTCGGGTGAGCACAATGTCGGTCGGCGAGTCTTCGGCGTGCTCGGTCCCGGACGCAGCCGCGGGCGCGGCCGAGCACCGACCTCGACGATCACAGGCCGCCCCATCTGTTCCGCTGGACTCGGCCGGGAGCCGTCAGACCATCACGTCCGACCATCGACAGGAAGGCCCGAATACGCAACCTCGTCACGCTCGTCACGATTTCCCTCGGGGTGGCGGAAGCGGGTGCTGCTCCCGTCTCCGTCACCCCTGCGGAGCGAAGCGTTCCAGGAGGCGCTCGCGTTGTTGGGCGCCCAGGCCGCGGACTCGGCGGTTCTCGGAGATCCCCAACTCGACGAGAAGTTCGGCGGCGCGTGCCTTCCCGATGGCCGGGAGGGATTCGAGCAGGGCCCGGACCGGCATCTTGCCCACGGCGAGGGTGTCGGTGGCCAACACCTCGCCCAGTGACAGCCGGCCGCTCTTGAGCGCCGCCTTCACCGCGGCTCGTTCCCTGCGGACGGCGGCGGCCTTGGCGAGCGCGGCGCTGCGCTCCTCGGGACTGATCGTCGGCACGGCCATCGTGTACTCCTCGCGTCGTCCATCCGGAACGGGCCCATCATGGTCGATGCCACCGACGACGCCCGGCACGGCCGTCCGCCCCGAACCTTGCGGCCACGCACCGACTCGGCGCGAGGCGTCGGACCCGTCCTACTTCCCCGACGTGGCGGTCGCCACCAGACAGACCACGTTCGGCCGGGCACACATCGCCGCGACGTCGGATGCGCTCGGGGGCGGCGACGTCGGGGAGTCCGCGACCGCCGGCCGCTCCGCGGGGGCGGCGGACGACCCCTCGTCGAGCACACGCGTCGCCGACCACGCCGCCACGACGACGAAGACGTAGACCACGACGTGCTTCCGGTACCGACGCATGACTCCCCCGTGGATGCGAACGGCGACAGCGTAACCAGGGCCTCCGACACCGGCGTTCGCCGACGCACAGGGCTTCGCGGTCGCCACCCCCGGACTCCCGACCCGCCCGCCGACGGGGCCACCCGGACGGCGAGACCCCTCGGCCCGCGTCCCCGGAGGTGATGCGCCCATGGGGCGAATGCCGTCCACGCGGCGGCGTGGCATCCCCGGCGTCGACGTCCCGCCCCGGCATCGTGGCGGGTGTCGCGACACGTTCGTGTGTGGGCCCGAACACCCTCGTCGACGAACCGGCCGGCCGCCTCTTCCCCTCGGGGCGCCGGCCGCCCCGGCACGACGGAACACCCCGACGTCCCGACCGACAGCGCGAGACGTCCCCGAGGGCTCAGCCGGCGCTCCCCCGGCTTCGGTGCCCGTAGCGGCTCAGGTCCGCGGAACGCTGCCCCGGGGGTTGGAGGTCGGCGTAGGGGGGTGGTGACCAGTGGCGGTGGTGTTCCGCGTCGTCGCGGATCGCGCGGGGCCAGTCGTGCACGTGTCCCGGGGCGCGGTTTCCGCGGCGCAGGGAGGAGAGTCCGGAGTCGGGTCCGAAGCCTCCGTCGCCGATCTCGGTGTAGAGGCGGCGCAGGAGTGCGGGCAGGGGTCACCCGACGAGGGACTGCGCCTCGTCGACCTGGTGCGCGATGGCGGGTGGGAACAGGGGTCCTCGGGGGGGCGTCGGCGTAGTAGGCGGTCACCTCCTCGGTGTGCGAGGGGAGTTCGAGGTCGGTCCCGTTCATGGCGCAGGACACGACGCGATCGCCGGAGCGGGTGAGGCGGTCGTGGCCGTAGTGTTCGAGGATCCAGGCGGTCGGGACGCGGACGGTGTCGAAACGCCGCCCCGGATCCCAGGCGCGAGCGGTCAACTTCGCCATCAGCACGTCGTCGTCGCCCTCGTCCACGACGGGAGACGCGACGCGTCGCGGGCGGGGCGCGTCGTTCGGGGCTCCGACGAAGGTCCGTGTTTGGATGGTCATGCAGGCGACTGTACGGGCGGGCGCCGACGGCGGGCCTCGACCGCGTTGCGGCGGGGGTGCCTCTATGTCTTTCGTCAAGTGTGAGCGGGTCATGCTGCGACCGGTTGGGTCGGGCGGGATTCGTAGAACGTGCCGTCTCTGAGCATGGCGAACAGGACGCTGATGCGTTGTCGGGCGAGGCGGAGGAGGGCTTGGGTGTGGGTCTTGCCGCGGGTTCTGCAGCGGTCGTAGTAGGTGCGGGAGGCGGGGTCGTGCAGGGCCGCGAACGCGGAGAGGAACATCGCCCGTTTCAGCAGCCGATTGCCTGTCCTGGGGGCGTGTTCGCCGTGGATGGAGGATCCGGAGGACTTCGTCGTGGGGGCCAGGCCCGCGTAGGAGGCCAGGTGGGCGGCGGTGGGGAAGGACGACCCGTCGCCGATGGTGACCAGGAGGGTGGCTGCGGTCCTGACGCCGACTCCGGGCATCGAGATCAGGACCCGGGAAAGAGGGTGGGCCTCCAGGAGCTCGCCGATCTGCGTCTCGACGGCGCGTCGTTGTTCGTGGACGGCGGCGAGCGAGCGGGCCAGGGAGGGCACGACCGTGTCGAGGGTGGTGGTGCCGGGGACGACGACGGTCTGTTCGTCGAGTGCGTCGAAGATGTCGTTCACGAGGCGTTCGGCCATGCGCGGGGCCTTCGGGCGTATCAGGGCCACGAGTCTGCGGCGTCCGGCCTTGCGCAGGGCGGCGGGCGAGCCGTGTCGCTCCAGGAGGTGGGTGACGGCGGGGTGGTCCAGGCGGGGTCCGAGGACGCGTTCGAGGGAGGGGCGGAACTGGGTGAGGAGGCCGCGGATGCGGTTGCTGGTGCGGGTGGCCTCGCCGGCGAGGTCCTGGTCGAAGCCTGTCAGTACCGTGAGTTGGGCGATGGTCTCGTCGGCGACCTCGAGGGCGCGCAGGGTGTGGGGCATGGTGCGGGCGGCGTCGGCGATCACGTGGGCGTCCCGGGCGTCGGTCTTCGCCTCGCCCGGGTAGAGGTCCGCGATCCGTCGTATCGCCAGGCCCGGCAGGTAGGCGACCTCGCAGCCCGCGTCGCGGGCCACCGTCAGTGGCAGGGCGCCGATCGAGGCGGGCTGGTCGACGATCACCAGTACGGTGCCGAACTTCACCCGGAGCTTGTCGAAGACGGCCCGCAGCTTCGGTTCGCTGTTGGGCAGCCTCTTGTCGTAGACGGTTTTGCCCGCGGTGGTGAGGCCGTGGCCGTGGTGGTCGGTCTTGCCCACGTCCAGGCCGAGGAAGACCTTGATGTCGCCGGTGTCGAGCACCGCACCCCTCCCAGGGTGTCGTTTTGGTCCCGGCCTCATGCCTTCGCACCGCACGCGCGCATCCACGTTACGCAGACCAACCACCCTTCGTTGGCCGGGCGTTGCGCTCGGCCGGGTGGCGGTCAGGCCTCTCATCAGCGGTCAAACGGTGCTCCGGGCCCGGTGACGCCACCCCCCAGGTCATGCGTTCCAATGCCGTTGCTTTAAGGGTCATGCCAGCGGTGGCTCAGCGCGACTACGATGGGCTGGCGGGGATGGCTGGCTGCTTCCCCAGGGGCTTTGCTGCCGTAGCCGGTGACGCAGGAACGGATCTTGCGGGGACAGTCCCGTGACCGCCGCCCGGGAAGCAGGCCGCGGCCGATTTCGGTAAGTCCGAGGCTTCGGTCCCGTCTGCGGGCCGAGGGGGGAAAAGCCGCCCGGTGAGATCACCGTGCGGCGGACGAGGTGCAGGGCGCGTGTGAACGAAGTCCGTTCCGCCGTAGTGCTGTTCAGTCGGGCGGCTTCGTCCAGCAGATGTCGGGTGGCGTGGTGGACGACCAGATGCGCGTAGATCTCCTGCCGTACCCCGTCCGGGGTCTGGGATCTCAGCACGGGCCTGCCACGTTGATGGGTCTTGATCTCGTCGAAGACCAACTCGATCTCCCAGCGCCGGGCATGGAGGACGGCCAGTTCGGCAGCCGGATACCTCTCATGATCGGTGAGGCTGGTGATCAGCCGGACGATGTCCGGCTGCCCGTCGACCCGGTATTCGATCACCCGGACCAGGGCCGGCGGTGCCTTGACGGTCCCGGATGCCTTGCTGTGCTTGTTCGCCTCGATCCGGGCCAGGTAGCTGCCGTCGGGCAGGACGTCCTGGACCCGGCGGGCCTTGCGCCGCTCGATGCGCCATAACAGGTGGGTTCCCTGTTCGCGGAGCCGGTGCCAGCGGACCAGGCCCCACAGACCGCGGTCGGCCAACAGCAGCGTTCCCGTTCCGGTGTGGGCGTCGAGGGCGTCGGAGACGATGCGTTCGGAGTCCTTGAACCCGCCGATCACGGCATCGAGTACGGCGTGGGAGGAGCATTCGGCGATGGCCACCACCCGGGCCTGGGGGTAGCCCATCGGACTGCGCTGGGAACCCGACTTGCCGAAGGTCTCGTTGTTCGACACCGAGTCGGGCACCGCCAGCAAGGTTCCGTCCAACGCCAACACCCGCATCCCGTGGAACAGTTCGGCATCGCCGCCCAGCGGCCGGGCCACGGTCCGGAACAACTCCTGCATCACCCTCCAGCCGAGCCGTTTGCGCGCCCGGGTCAGCGACGACTTGTTCACGCCGGGCCACGACCGCAGTCCGCGGTCGCCGGACTTCACCAGACGCAGGACTTCGAGGTAGTCGGCCTGCGGGAACAGGCACATCGCCAGGACGAAGTACACCGTGAACCGGGCCGACAGCAAGCGGCGGCGTTTTTCCTGGCGGCCAGCTTCGCCGACCACGCGGTCGACCAACTCGGGCGGACACGACTGGGTCAGGACACCCAGACCCAGTCGCTCCAGACGCGATATCAACACACCGGATCAACTGCTCCGAGCCCTTAAAGCAACGGCATTGGAACGCATGACCTGGGGGGTGGCGTCACCGGGCCCGGAGCACCGTTTGACCGCTGATGAGAGGCCTGACCGCCACCCGGCCGAGCGCAACGCCCGGCCAACGAAGGGTGGTTGGTCTGCGTAACGTGGATGCGCGCGTGCGGTGCGAAGGCATGAGGCCGGGACCAAAACGACACCCTGGGAGGGGTGCGGTGCTCGACACCGGCGACATCAAGGTCTTCCTCGGCCTGGACGTGGGCAAGACCGACCACCACGGCCACGGCCTCACCACCGCGGGCAAAACCGTCTACGACAAGAGGCTGCCCAACAGCGAACCGAAGCTGCGGGCCGTCTTCGACAAGCTCCGGGTGAAGTTCGGCACCGTACTGGTGATCGTCGACCAGCCCGCCTCGATCGGCGCCCTGCCACTGACGGTGGCCCGCGACGCGGGCTGCGAGGTCGCCTACCTGCCGGGCCTGGCGATACGACGGATCGCGGACCTCTACCCGGGCGAGGCGAAGACCGACGCCCGGGACGCCCACGTGATCGCCGACGCCGCCCGCACCATGCCCCACACCCTGCGCGCCCTCGAGGTCGCCGACGAGACCATCGCCCAACTCACGGTACTGACAGGCTTCGACCAGGACCTCGCCGGCGAGGCCACCCGCACCAGCAACCGCATCCGCGGCCTCCTCACCCAGTTCCGCCCCTCCCTCGAACGCGTCCTCGGACCCCGCCTGGACCACCCCGCCGTCACCCACCTCCTGGAGCGACACGGCTCGCCCGCCGCCCTGCGCAAGGCCGGACGCCGCAGACTCGTGGCCCTGATACGCCCGAAGGCCCCGCGCATGGCCGAACGCCTCGTGAACGACATCTTCGACGCACTCGACGAACAGACCGTCGTCGTCCCCGGCACCACCACCCTCGACACGGTCGTGCCCTCCCTGGCCCGCTCGCTCGCCGCCGTCCACGAACAACGACGCGCCGTCGAGACGCAGATCGGCGAGCTCCTGGAGGCCCACCCTCTTTCCCGGGTCCTGATCTCGATGCCCGGAGT
Organism: Embleya sp. NBC_00888; assembly: GCF_045207655.1. Lineage (NCBI taxonomy): Bacteria > Bacillati > Actinomycetota > Actinomycetes > Kitasatosporales > Streptomycetaceae > Embleya > Embleya sp. NBC_00888. The sequence continues at coordinate 58,389 of NZ_CP108785.1, forward strand.
CGGCGTCAGGACCGCAGCCACCCTCCTGGTCACCATCGGCGACGGGTCGTCCTTCCCCACCGCCGCCCACCTGGCCTCCTACGCGGGCCTGGCCCCCACGACGAAGTCCTCCGGATCCTCCATCCACGGCGAACACGCCCCCAGGACAGGCAATCGGCTGCTGAAACGGGCGATGTTCCTCTCCGCGTTCGCGGCCCTGCACGACCCCGCCTCCCGCACCTACTACGACCGCTGCAGAACCCGCGGCAAGACCCACACCCAAGCCCTCCTCCGCCTCGCCCGACAACGCATCAGCGTCCTGTTCGCCATGCTCAGAGACGGCACGTTCTACGAATCCCGCCCGACCCAACCGGTCGCAGCATGACCCGCTCACACTTGACGAAAGACATAGAGGCACCCCCGCGCACCGGCGACGACCGGGCATGCCCATCCTCGAGGAACCCGGTCCGCGGCCGCGCCGCGCCGGATTCGCCTCCGGACGGGGTGGGATATGTGACATGAATGGGGTGATACCGGTTGTGTGTTGCCGATTCGTTGCGTGATTCGCGTCGTCGGTTTCACCGAACGGGTCCTCAGGTCGGGGCTGTTCCGCGCATGATCGACGGATGTGCGCTCGTGGGGGGCGCGGCGGATTCGTCCGGTAGGGCCGTGACGGGCGTGAAGTGGGGATGGTGGGGGACATGACGGTGTGGTCGTGGGCCGCGGCGCGCTGCCGGACGGTGGCGGTGTTCGCGGTGATCGTGGCCGTGGTCGCCGGATGCACGTCGGGCGGCGGAGGCGACGGCGAGGGCTCCGTCGAGGGGGCCAACCCCCATGGGGGCGTGTCCGTTTCGGCCCCTGCCAAGGCGTTCAAGGGGGCTTCGCCGGTCCTGCACCTGAGTACCGTCGACGACGCGCCGCCGCCGAGCGGCGCGTACAGGCTCTTCGGCAAGCCCACCAGGATCGAGGTACGGGGCGGCGAACTCGCCAAGGGGAGGGCCGTGGTGACCCTGGACTACCCGGCCGAGGCGACGCCGCAACAGGTCGAGAACCTGCGGGTGTTGCGCTACGAAGGCAACGAATGGCAGGCCCTGACTCCGGAACACGTGGACGAGGCACGGCATCGGGTCTCGGTGGGCACGGACCGCTTCTCGCTCTGGGGAATCGGATGGTGGGACGTCGAAAGCGCGATCGCGACGACCGTGACCAAGGCGAGGAACCTGCTCAGCACCGACGGCGTCCTGGGCATCGGCAAGCGCGTGGCGAACCCGCCCATCGTCGAGTGCGCGTACCCGGCGCTCACCCTCACCCTGGACGTCGAGAAGTTCGTGCCGGGCGCGATCACGTGCACCAGATTCGATGTCACCGACGGGTCGCGACGAACCCTCGATCTGTACGTGAGCAATCCGCACTTCACACCCTTTCTGCTCGATCTGCCCACCGGCGTGCAGTTCGTCGAGGCCAAGCCGGACCCGGACAATCCGTATACGCTCCTGGCCCGGACCATGGCCGCGGCGCAGAACCTGCCCGTCGCGTTCCTGCCCGCCGGCGGCATGATCCGGCTCAAGGTCGATCTGTCGAAGCTGACGGCAGGCGCCGCGATCACCGCAACCCTGGACGCGGCGACCCCGCTGTTGGATCTGGCCACGGCCATCTTCAAGGGCATGCTGCCCGCCGAGCCGACCGATCCCGTGGTCCGGGCGGTGGCGGCGACCCACGAGGCCGCCGAGGCGTTCGCCTGCCTGTACAAGCACGGGACGGAGATCTCCAAGCTGGCGAACCCCTCCGCCGCCGACATCACCGGCCGACTCGTCGCGGGCGCCCGCGAGTGCGGCGACGCGATGCGCAAACTCGGCACCCGACTCGCCGTCGCCGTCAGCCGCCAGGGCTGGAGCGCGGAACAGGTCGCATCGGCCGCAGGCAAGGAGATCGAGGAGTTGTGCGAGAAGCTCTGCCCCGGGATGATCCGGGCGATCCTGGCGGCATGGGAACACGAACCCCTGCTCATGGAAGTGGGGGCGTCCATCGCCGAGGGAGCGAACGGATTCAAGGTCTACCGCCTGGGACTCGCCGCCGCCGAACCGCCGTTCGCCCGACTCGCCGAGGTGCTGCCCGGCAATAACATCCCCGGATTCACCGTCAGGCCACCGATCGTCGACAACAACAACCGCTTCGGCGGCGGCACACTGGAGACGGTGCCCGACCCCGGCACCCCGTGCGTGGACCAACTCAAGGGCAAGCACTGGGAAACCTGGCTCCATCCCCAACCCCAATTCGCCGCGAAGTCCTATCTCGCCGACGACATCGCCACCACGATCACCCTCTGGTACGTCCGCACCGACTTCCGGGACCTCACCAGGGACTACTTCGTACAACTCGTCGGCAGCGGCAAATGCACCCTCAAACCGACAGGCAGATACCAGGAAAACCAGGAGCAGACCTCCGAGCCCTACCCGGGTCCACGCGTCAAGGGCCTGGCCGACTTCCGGGGATTCCTCACCTACGTGCCGAACGCCGACGGCTTCCACACACGCCCCCGCGCCGCGCTGTACGACCCCAGCACCGGCGTACTCGCACTGATCGAGGGGCGGGTGGCCGACTCCACGGCCCCGGAGGAACACGCGCCCCCGACCCTGGACGCCCTCAAGCGTCGCGTCGACAGCCAACTCGAATACCTCATCCACCGCCTCGACGACCAACTCGGAACACAGTTCGTCCCGGCGAACTGACACCACGACCACGCGACGGGCACCGAGAAGGCGGCCGGGTGAACCACTTGCCGGCCCCGGCCCAGGTCTGGGCCACGCTGTTGGACGAGGGCGTCCACCTGTGTTCGGAGTCCACGATGTATCGGATCCTGCGCGAGCGCGGCGAGGTCCGCGAACGCCGACGACAGGCCGCCCATCCGCCCCGCGTGAAACCGGAGTTGGTGGCAACGGCCCCGAACACGGTGTGGTCGTGGGACGTGACGAAGCTGCGCGGACCGGATCGGCGGGTGTTCTTCTGCCTCTACACGATGATCGACATCTACTCCCGATACACGGTGGGCTGGATGGTCGCGCATCACGAACACAAGGAACTCGCACGGCAGTTCGTCACCGAGACGGTCGGTCGGCACGCCGTGGGCGGGACCCGGTTGACGATCCACTCGGACCGCGGAGCGATCCGGACCGCGAAGTCCGTCGCGGAGCTGATGGCCGACCTCGGCGTCTCGAGATCCCACTCGCGGCCCAAGACATCGAACGACAACCCGTACTCCGAAAGCCAGTACAAGACTTTGAAGTACCGACCCGACTACCCGGGACGGTTCACCTCGATCGCGCACGCACGCGAGTGGGGCGCGGAGTTCTTCGACTGGTACCACCACGATCACCGACACTCCGGAATCGGGTACCACACCCCCTACGACGTGCACCACGGCCGGGCCGAACTCGTCCGCGAAGCCCGAGCACGCACTCTCGCCGACGCCTACCGACACCATCCCGAACGATTCGTCCGCGGGCGTCCCGAACCGCCCCACATTCCCACGCACGCGTGGATCAACAAACCCACCGAAGACGAGGAACACACCCCGACACAGCGTTGGACATCCCTACCTGCCTTGATCGCATTGACAGGCTCCGCCTGGGCCAGATCAGCACTCCGGATGGAGCATGGACGTTCATGCTCTTCCTCAACACTGCGGCCACGGCAGTCCTGGCCTGCGCCGGCATCGCCGCCATTCCGCGCGAGACGGACTGAAGGCAAGGCGAACCACCCATCCGCCCAACTCAACCGCTCACCGGCTTGGGTGAGGCATCGGAAGTCGGCGCCGGACTGCGTTCAGGCGCGGTGCGTGGGTCGCGCGGGCCGGGATGCCGCGGGGTGTCACGCATCCGTTTTCCGCCTGGGCTCGGCACTTCGGGCAGGGCACCGCCCACGCGGGGTCCGGGCCCACGGCCACGTGTTCGGCCGGCGGCACGAAGAAGTCCTGCAGCGCGGTGCGCAGCTCCCACAGGGATGCGGTGGCGCCGACAAGCGGCAGGAACTCGTTGACGTGCCGGCCCGGCATGGCGCCCTGGCGGGACAGATACAGGCTCACGAAGCGGATCCGGTGGTGGTCGTCGAAGTCGAGCAGGAGGTATCCGGCGAGTTGATAGAGCTCGCGGGTGCCGAGGCGGGACGGTGCGACGGCCTTGCAGTCGATCAACTCGCCCGCACACACCAGGTCCGCGTCGGCCCCGCCGACGTGCGCGCTGCCGGCGAACACCGCTCCGCACTCCACCTCCCGGCCGACCAGCCATCCCAGCGCCTCGCGCGGTTCGGCCAGGCGCAGTTGCGCGGTGATGTCCTCGACGGTTTCGTGCGGGACGTCGGCCAGGAGGGAGGAGAGGGTCGTGTGGGCGCCGGCCCTGTCCAGGAGGTCACCGCGGTCGCACCCTCCGGAGCGGTAGACGTGTGCGAAGTAGGAGGCGACCGCGCACAATCGGATCAACCGGTCGCCGTCCGCGCCGTCGAGCAACAGGGGTGCGCCGGTGAAGCGGTCGAGTTCGGTGAGGAGTTCGGCCCCGCTCGCCCGATCGCGTCGCGTACGCCCGGGTCGTCGGGCCGGAATCGTTTGATGCCGAACCGGATGGGGTCGCCGTAGGGGGCGCCGAGCGAGACGCGGACGCGGTGGTCGATCGTGAGGCCCAACGCCCAGGGCGGTGTGGTGCAGCCGGGCGGAGGGCGGACCGGTTCCGGCAGGTGCGCGGTCCAGCGCCGCAGCGCCGCTTGCGCCCGGGCGGCATCCGGCAGGCGCGCGGCGAAGAACCGCGCGACCTCGGAATCGGCGTGCTTCAACTCGCCGGTCAGACTCATCCCCGGCATTGTGTATTCGCCGCGGGGCCCTTTTCGCCGTAACCGGACCCGGCGGACCAACGAGGACGCCGGCAGACCCCGGAGAATCGCCCCCCGGCCGGCGCTTTGCGCGACGACGAGGCGTCGTCTTCGCCACGCTCCGCGCCGCACGGGCGGCCGCTCAGCCGGAGGCCTGCTTCCCCTGGCAGAGCTTCGTTTCGATCGCGGTGAGCATGCGCCCTGCGACAACCGCCGCAAACGAAAACCCGGGCGGGCATCGCAAGCCGACGACGAGGGGCGGCCCGCTCCGGGCCTGCCGAGTGATTCCGGAACCGCGCACCGAACGAAGGCCGACCCCCACACGACCGCGTCCGGTACAGGAACCGGAACGTCGGATCCGACAGCCGCCTGTACCCCGGGTACAGGGCCGCGACGACCGACCGAGACCCGCAGTTGGGTCTCGGTCTCTACAGGAACCATGCGTCGGGGACGTGCAGAACGATGCTGTCGGAGGCGCTGTTCGGGCGGGTGGCGACCCCGCCAGACCGCGATCGGGGCCGGCTCGGGTTCTCCCAGCCGCGGTACAGCTCCACCACGACGTGGACCAACTCTCTTGCGGCGGGCCCTGTCCGGACTTACAGGTCCAGGACCGCGCGCAGGGCCTGGTCGACGCGTTCCATCACGGTGGGGTCGACGGCGCCGAGGAGTTTCGCGTCGTCGAAGCGGGTGGTGCGCAGTTGTTGGAGGTTGACCGCCACGGCCGTGCACGGCAGGGGGTCCTCGACGACGACGGACATCGCGGTGTCGGGGTAGCGCCCCGCGGGGTGCAGCACGATCGCCAGGAGTGCCGCGTAGGCCTGTTCGAGGCCGTCCAGGGAGACGATCAGGACGTCGCGGCCGTCGCCCAGGGTCCAGATCTCGCCTCGCCTCACAGGCTGTCGCCCTCGCCACACAGGTCCTCGCCCAGGCCGAGCCCGGCCAGGTGCCGGGCGGCGTCCAGGACCGCCTGCCGGCGGGCGGCCCGCACGATGTAGGCGTTCAGGGACAGGCCCGCCGCCGCCGCGCCCGCGCGGATCGAGGCGTCCAGATCATCGGGAATCCGCAACGTCATCACCGTCATGACACCAACCTAGCAACCGGGACCCGGTGGCGTCACCGGTGGCATCGGTTCGTTCCGACGCCGATCCGGCCCGGTCGGCCCCCGACCCCGCACACGACCGGTCACGATCCCTGCGGAGTCCGGCTCCATCACCGATCCGGTCGAACGGGTGGCGACCACCCGCACGTCGTTGCCATCCGGGACCATCACATCGCCCCGGCCCGAGCACGAGGGCTTCGGCACCGGCGCGCCGGGACCGGAGGCGACAGCGTTCGAAGGCGACACGTACTCGTGGCGAGAAACGCCGCCGCGGGGCCGCCGGCAAGACATTGGGGGCCCTGTCCGGGGCGGGTCATGCGGCGGCGCTCCGTGACGCTGGCTTGCCACCGGCCGGGCGTCGGCTCCGCCTGCGCCGCTCATGCGCTGATGGTTCCCCGCCGCCGCCCTCGCGTCCGATGGCTGCATGGGATGCGAGGGCGGCGCGCCCGTGTTCGGCCGGACGGGTGCAGGCGTCCTGGTCGTCGCGGTTGTCGGTACCTGTGTCGGTAGGGGGCGGTGGGCCTGACTCACCAGATGTGGGTGCTGACGAAGTGGGTGTCGTAGTGGTCCTGTTCGGTGAGGAGGCTGTCGCGGTCGGCTTCGCCCCTGCGGATCTTCGCGACCTGCCTTGGATAGGCGAAGCGTTCGATGCCGGGTGTGATCACGACGAGTGCGTCGGCGGTGTGGTCGGGGCCGGCGCGGAAGGCGTGGTGGCACAGCGGCGGGACGACCAGGAAGTCGCCCGAGCGGGCGGTGACGATGTCGGGGCCCACCAGCAGGTCGAGTGTGCCGTCGACGATGAAGAACAGTTCGGACGAGTGGTTGTGCAGGTGGGGGGTCGCGCCGTCGGCGCCGCGGGCGAGTCGGATGCGGTGGGCGCTGAGCGCGCCGTTGCTGGCACTTGCGTCGGCCAGCAGGTGGTGGCCGATCTCGGGGAGGTGCTCGGCCTCGTCGGCGCGGACGACGACCGGGGCGTACGGGGTGACTGCGTGGACGGACATGCGCCGCTTCCTCTCTGTGCTAGCAAGCTACTTTTCTAGGATGCTAGCATCATGGACATGGGTGATGAGGCGGCCAGGCAGTTCAACGTGTACCTGCCGACAGGCCTGATCAGGCAGGTCAAACACCATGCGATCGAGACGGGCATGTCGCTGTCGGCGTTGGTCGCCGAAGCGTTGCGCGCCTACCTCGACGACGCCGACACGCAACGGGCGCAAGCCCCAGACAAGGAGTCATGACATGGCGACACAAGGAATCGAAGCGGTGTTCCTGGAGACCCACAACTGGGGCAAGTCCGCGAAGTTCTTCCAAGCGCTGGGATTCGAGTCGGACCACGCCACCGGCGACGGCTCGGGCGTGTTCCGCAACGGCGAAGGCCCCTATCTCGTCATCGTCGAGGTCCCCGAAGACCGGGAGCCCGTCGTGCGGCTCGCGTTGACGGTGGCGGACGCCGACGGCTTCCGGACCGATCCGGCGCTGGAGGTGGTCACCCCCTTCGAGGACACCCACTACGGGACCCGCGAGATGACCGTCCGCGATCCCGACGGCCGGGTGTGGAGCCTGCAAGCCCCCGCCAAGAGCTGAGACCGGGCCGGCGCCGCACCGGCTGAGCCGCGTCGACGGCCCGGCGCTTGGAGCCGGGCCGTCGACGCGCGGCGATCCGCCGCCCGCCGTCGACGGTCGGCCGCCTTCAGCGGCCTTGCCCCCGGCGGTGACACGGAAGACAGGGCGACACGCCGACGCCGTCACAACCCGTGGGTCCGCGCCCGTTGACCGCGACACCACCGGTGCCCGCCCTTGGCGCGCGGCACACGAACTCGGCCCGCACGAGTTCGGACAACTCGTTCTCCGGGAGACCCGGAGGGACAGTCCATGGAAGGGAATCGAATGAGCCGGTGGCGAGGCAACCCCTGGGCGGTGCTGCTGACACTCAGCCTGGGCTTCTTCATGACGCTGCTGGACCTGACGGCTGTCAACGTCGCCATCCCCAGCATGATCGGCGGCCTGCACGCGTCGTTGGACGCGGTGCTGTGGGTGATCAACATCTACGTCCTCGTCCTCGCCGCGCTCCTGATCACGTTCGGCCGAATGGGCGACATATGGGGGCCGCGCGCGATGTTCATCGGAGGTGTCGCACTGTTCACGGTGGCATCCGTGCTGTGCGGCCTGTCGCAGGATCCCGCGCAGCTCATCGCCGCGCGGGCGGTCCAAGGGCTCGGCGCCGCGGCGCTGATGCCGCAGACGATGACGATCATCATCGGCACGTTCCCGCCCGAGCGCAGGGGTACGGCGCTCGGGGTCTGGGGCGCGGTGGCGGGCGTGGCCACGATCGCCGGGCCCACGCTCGGCGGTCTCGTGGTCAGCACCGTCGGCTGGCGCTGGATCTTCTTCGTGAACGTCCCCGTCGGCGTGGCCGTGCTGGCGATGGCCGTCGCGCTCGTGCCGGACGCCCGCTACGGCGCCCGCCGCAAGCTCGACATCGTGGGTGTCGTGCTGGCAACGGCGACCCTGGCCTGCGCGACGTTCGCCCTCACCGAAGGCCAGCGGTACGGCTGGAACGCCGGGATCTGGGCCCTCCTGGGCGCGGCCGCCGTGCTGCTGGCCGTCTTCCTGATCCAGCAGCGCGCCCGGCAGCACGACGACCCACTGCTCCCCTTCACGCTCTTCCGCGACCGCAACTACGCGGTCATGACCTTCGTGTCCGCGACCGTCCAGGTCGGCATGATGGGCCTGTTCCTGCCGGTGATGATCTATCTGCAGTCGGTCTTGGACTTCGGCGCGCTCGAAGCCGGCCTGGTGATGGCGCCCGCGATGGTGGTCTCGGCGGCCCTGTCGCCGATCGCGGGCCGCATGGCGGACCGGATCGGCGGCACGTACATCCTGATGGGCGGCCTGACCCTGTTCGCCGGCGGCATGGCCTGGCTTGCGATGGTCGTCGATGTCGGCCGCGCCTGGTGGGAGTTCCAGCCGGCACTGATCACGGCCGGGGCCGGCATCGGCTGCGTGTTCGGCCCCATGGTCACCATCGCCATGTTCAACGTGGAGCCGAGAATGGCCGGCGCCGCCTCCGGCGTGCTCAACACGATCCGGCAGATCGGCACGGTGATCGGCAGCGCCGCGGTCGGGGCGATCCTCCAGAACCGCCTGGCCTCCTCGATCCAGGACGAAGCGGCCAGGCGGGCCGCCGGACTCCCGGACGGCCTCCGCGACCCGTTCCTGACCGCGCTGCGCAACGCCGCCGACAGTGGTCAGGAAGCCGGGGCCGGACAGAACAGCACAGCGGTCCACGCTCCGACGGGAACACCCGAGGACCTCGCCCGTCAGTTCGCACACGCGGCGACATCCGCCGTCGACCACGGCGTCGTCCACGCCGTGCCACCCACGCTGGCACTGCCCGTCGCCGTGATCGCGATCGGTGCGGCCTCATGCCGCCTGGTACGACGCCCCCGAGCCGACCGCGGCATCCCCAACGAGGCGCCGCAGCCGGCCGAGTTCGGCACGTCGGCGGGACGGGGATCCCCGTAGTACCCGGGAAGATCGGGCGGATGCGAGGCAATCGACGCCCCCGAATCGGCAGTAGCGGCCGACGGACCGTCGGTCCACTCGGCGGGCAGGGGCCGGCGGAGCACGTCGGTGCGCTCGCGTGGAGCACGGTGATCGCCGACGGCCCGAACACGTGAACGGCGGCGCTCAGTCGAGGCCGGCGCCGGCGCGCAGCCCGGCGATCTCACGGCGCGCAGCCGCGGGATCGGAGGAATGACGACCCCTCGCCGGGCGTCGAAGCTGGAGGCGAATCAGCACACTCAACCAGCGGCCGCTGCCGCGTCGGCGACTCCGGAGACGGTCGGCTTCGCGGCAGCAGGCGGCGTGCGGTAGGCGCGAAGGGGGGCATTGGTCGCGGCCACGGCGGCGACCGCCAGGATGGCGGACAGTCCCCCGAAGACCAGGGAGAAGGGGGCGGAGGTGACCGACGCCAACAGGCCACCACGGAAGTTGCCGAGTTCGGGGCCCGCGACACCGATGACGTGTTCTACCGAGGAGACCCGCCCCCAGTACGCGTCCGGGGTCTCCAACTGGACCAGGGCGCTGCGGGTGACGACAGACACGGTGTCGGCAGCACCCGCCACGGCCAGGCAGCCGAGCGCCAGCCACAGCGGCCCCGCCAGACCGAAACAGGCCAGCGCCAGGCCCCAGATCCCGGCTGCGGACAGCTGTACCAGGCCGCTGCGGCGCCAGTGCGTCACCGTGCCGGAGAGCAAACCGGCCGTGATCCCCCCGACCGCGACGGCCGAGAGGAACAGGCCGAGGGTCCGCGGGTTTCCCCCGAAGCGGATCTCGTTGACCAGCGGGAAGAGTGCGATGGGCATGGCTACTGAGCTTGACTCTGTCGGTGATCTTGGCAATCCAAGAAAACCGGGGCACCCTCCGACTATCTGGTGACACGCTGGTGACTTTCCATCACTCAGAGGTGTTCGCGATGTCGATGCAGTCCCGGCCCGGCCGTCACGTCCCAGAGTTGACCGCGCGGATCGCGCGTGCCAGCAATCCCCGGGGTACTCCGGCGATGTGGATCCGCGACCGGCTGGACGGACTGTGGGACGACCAGGACTTCGCCGAGTGGTATCCCCGGGACGGACGGCCCGGCATGTCACCGGCCCAGTTGGCCACCATCTCGGTCCTGCAGTTCCTGCTGGACCTGTCCGACCGTCAGGCGGCCGAAGCAGTAAGGTGCCGCCTCGACTTCAAATACGCCCTGGCCATGGACCTGGACGATCCTGGCTTCCACCCCAGCGTGCTGGCCGATTTCCGCGACAGGCCGGCCCAAGGCGACCGCGCCGACCGGCTGCTGGACCTGGCACTGGCCCGGCTCAAGGATGCCGGGCTGGTCGGCGGGCGCACCGCGCAACGCACCGACTCCACCCATGTCCTCGGCATGGTGCGGGAGTTGACCCGGCTGGAGCTGGTCACCGAGGCGGTGCGCGGCGCGCTGGAAGAAGTCGCCCGCACCGCCCCACACCTGCTGAAGGGCCTGGTCGACGAGGACTGGGGCAAGCGCTACGGCCGCCCGGTGCGCCTGGGCAAGAACCCCACCCGACCCAAGACCAGGATCAACCAGGCCGGCGAGGACGGCCGCCGACTCCTGGAGCACCTGCACAGCCGCCGACCCGGTCGCACGGCCGGCCCGCGGGCCGAAGCCCTACGGCAGATCCTCGTGCAGAACTACTACGCCGACGCCGCCGGCCGGTTGCGTTGGCGCACGCCGGAGGACGGTGGCCTGCCGCCCTCGGCCGGCGCGGTCGTCTCGTCCTACGACACCCAGGCCCGCTACGCGCGCCGGGGACAGGTCACGCGCTGGAAGGGGTTCCTGGCCCATGTCACCGAAACCTGTGCCACCGGCGGCGTGAACGTGATCACCGACGTGGCGACCGCTCCCGCCACGGCCGCCGATTCCCGGTCCCTGCCCGGGATCCACGACCGGCTGCACCGCCGCGGCCTGCTACCCGGCCGCCACCTGGTCGACGGCGGCTACACCTCCCTGGTCCACCTGGAACGGGCCGAGCGCGAGCACGGAATCACGATGACCGCGCCACTGCCCGGCAACGCCACCCGCCGGCACCGCACGCAAGAGGGCTTCGCCCGCGACGACTTCCGGATCGACTTCGACCGCCGGGAGGTGACCTGCCCGAACGGGGAGGTCACCCGCAACCGGCACGGGCCCTACCCGACATCCTCGCCCACCGCAGCCCCGCTCATCGTGGCCGGGTTCACCAAGGGCCAATGTGATCCGTGCACGCTCCGACAGCGGTGCACCACCTCCCGCGGAGGGGCCAGGAACGTCGGATTCCCACCCCGGGAGCTCCTTGAGCTGCAAATCCGCAACCGCGCCGAGCAGCAAACCCCGGTCTGGAAGGAGCACTACGCGGTGCGCTCCGGCATCGAGGGCACGATCAACGAGTTCGCTCACGGCCACGGAATGCGCAAGTGTCGCTACCGCGGCCGGGCGAAGGCCCACGTCCGGCTCGTCCTCACCGCCGTTGCCATCGACGTCGAACGGTGCAGCAGACAACCGACTCCCCAACAGCCGTCCCTTCAACGGCCACCGACGGCGTTCCAGAACTACTTGGACCAGCACCAGATCCCCCGGCATCGATCCTGGCGAGCAGCCAGCAGCTGACCATCACCTCCCAAGATCACCGACAGAGTCAAGACCGCGATATCCCCAGGCCAGACCACACACGGCCCCAACCCAGACGGCGCCAAAACGTTCTCACCCAACCTGCAACACCCAGCCCACACCACCACCCACACACCAACCAACCACCCCCCAGGCTCATCGAAGGGTGCCCGGCCGCGTACCCGCCGCCGGGGCGCCCCGCGCGAGGAGTTCGTGCTGGAGGCCGTGTACTGGGACGCGGGCACCGCCCGCCTCCTGCCCCGCCTGATCAAGGGCCGTACGCGCGGGCCGGTCTTCGTCACGCACCGCAAGCCGGGGCCCGGCAAGGTCGTCAGTCCGCGCGACGTCTGCCCCGACACCGGGCTTGTCCGGCTGTCGTACGGCCAGGCCCGAGCTCTGCTCGACGCCCACACCTCGCTCGGCGGTGTGCCGGGGACGGGCTGGGACCTGCACGAGTACCGTCATTCTGGCCTCACATACCTCGGTGAAGCCGGGGCCGGCCTGCCGATGCTCATGGCCAAGTCGCGGCACAAGAAGCCCGCGAACGTGAGGAAGTACTTCCATCCCTCGGCGGAGGCGATCGCCGAGGTCACCAGCCTGCTCGCACGCGACGGCAGCAGGCGCTGACCTCGACACGGCAGGCCCGCCCGATCAACTTCCGTCCGTCTCTACCCGACAAAGGTGCCGAGCAGACGCCGGCCGCCCGGCCCGCCTCCCAGCCGACCGGCGACATCGCCGATCGGCCGCGGCCGTCCCGAGTTGTCAGGTCCCCGTCGGTGGTGCGCTCATCGCTGCCGTCAGGAACGTGATCGCCCAGTGCCGGGCTGCCTGACCCGCTACCGGGGACAGGCAGGCCGGGGAGCTCTGCTGGTAGACCTCGACGCGGTCCACAGCCGTCACCGCGAGGATCCCCCGCATCCGGAACCGCAGTTCCTCCGGGGAAAGGCCGGGCAGTGCGCGCCCGAAGGCCGCCAGGTAGCGCTCACGGACCGTGTCCTCGGCCGGACCGGTCCAGCTGCGCACCTCCTCGGCCGGGTCGCTGAGGATCGTCACGATCAGCCGGGATGTCCGGGCACCGCCCTCGTCACCGGCCGGCATCTCGTCGAACAGCGGCCCCGCGAATGCCTCCACCAGTTCGGTGATCGCAGGGTCCGGAGTCCTGGCGAGCAGTCGGTCGAGCCCTGCGCACTGCGCGGCGTTGATGGGCTCGATCACGCGGCGGACGACCGCGGCCAGGAGTTCCGCCTTCGAGCCGAAGTGATACCCGACGGCGGCCAGGTTCGCTCCGGCGAGGTCGGTGATCGCGCGGACCGAGGTGCCGCGGTAACCGCGCTCGGCGAAGAGGCGTTCGGCCGCGTCGAGGATCTGGGTGCGGGTGTCAGGTGGCGCCATGCCTGCGTACACTACAGACGTTTGATTCAAACGAACGTATGACTGAAACGAACGTATGAAAGAGATTGCCATGAAACTGCTCGTGTACGGCGCCGGGGTTCTCGGCAGCCTGTTCGCCGCCCGCCTCCATGAGGCCGGGCACGACGTTGCGCTCCTCGCCCGGGGCAAGCGCCTGGCCGCCCTGCGCCGACACGGCGTGCAGCTCGCCGAGGCAGACAGCCCGGCCGTCAGGCGGGTACCGGTGCCGGTGGTCGAGCACCCGGCCGGCGGGTACGACCTGATCGCGGTCTTCGTCCGCACCCATCAGGTGGACGCGGTGCTGGAGTCACTCGCTGGTCTCGAAGGCGACGTGCTGTTCCTGCTCAACTGGGCGGCCGGCCCGGAGCCGCTGGGCGCGGTGATCGGCCACGAGCGGGTGCTGCTCGGCTTCGGCACAGCCGGCGGCACGATGGACGGCGACGTGGTCCGCTACCGCGCGACCAAGTTCATGACCCGCCGGGTTGCGATGCCGATCGGCGAACCCGACGGCCGGACCACCCCGCGACTGGAACGGATCGTGCGGTCGTTCCGCACCACCGGGATGAACGCCAAGACCGAGCCGAAGATGGATGCCTGGCTCAAGACGCACGCGGCGTTCGCGGTGCCACTCGGGCAGGCGGTGCACACGGCGGGCGGCCCGGTAGCGCTTGCCGACGATCCGGACGCGGTCCGCGGCATGCTCCGCCTCATGCGGCAGAACCTGGCCGCCATGCCGACGCCGCCGGTCCCTCGCGGGTTCGCTGCATTGCGGACCCTGCCGGAAGGTCTGCTCGTGGCCACGCTGCGGCGCTTCCTGCGAAGCCCGACGGCCGTACACAGCGGACTCAGCGACGCCTCGCCCGCGACAGCGGCCGAACTCGCGCGGCTGGCCGAACAGATCCGCGCCTATACGAAAGTCCGGTAGGCGACAGGCGGCTGCGCCTCCTCGGCCGGATCACATGGGAGTGCTGCTCTGGTCTATTCCGGGCACTCCTCGGCCGCCGGCCCCGCCCGCTACACCCGCATCTCTCCCGGCGCCCTCACCCGCTGACCGGCCCGACCAGCGTTACTCGTCGTCGGCGGCGTCCGGATCGCGCAGCGGGCGCAGAGCCCCGGGCAGCTCGGGGAGTTGGAAGGAATACCGGCCGAGCATGTTGATGTGATGGCGGACGAACGGGGAGGGGCGGGCCATGTCCACGTCGCGGACGTCGAACCCGTCCTCTCGCAGCTGCGTGACGGCGGCGTCCATGTACCGCGTGTTGAGCGTGCGGTCTCACGTGGGGAAGGTGGCCGTTCGCGCGGCTCGTCCAAGGGCAGGCCACGCCGCAGTGACGCGACTGCCGTCTTCACGCGCTGGTAGTGCCCCGAGTAGCCCTTTGCCAGGAGTTCCCGATGAAGGATTTTGGCGCTGTGTTCGCTCTCGTCCCAGCGTTGTTGCAGGTATTCGAGGTAGGGAGCCGCTGAGCCACTGTGCTTCGTCGAGGACGAGGGTGCGGGGGTGGGCGGCGAGCGCGGTCTTGAGGAGTTGGTCGAACTCGCCGGCGTAGCGAGGGGGTTGGCCCGGGAGTTCCAGGGCGGCGTGCAGTTCCTGGCGCACCGTGCGGAGGGTGGGGCGGGTGTGGAAGGTGATGCGGCGGATGTCCTGGTCGGGTTCGAGCTCGCGCAGGCAGCTGGTGACCGCCAGGGTCTTGCCGAAGCCGGCTCCGCCGTGGATGCACGTCATCGCGCGGGCGGCGATCGTGTCGGCGAGGTTATCCCGGGCGGTGAGCAGCGCGCGGGTGTCACCAGACGTGCGTCGGGGAGAGCGACGTACTGGTCGGTGGGTGCGGGCGGCAGGTGGCGGGTCATCGGGGGTCCTCGCGGGCGGGGAGCGGTGGGTTCGGCTGGCCTGACGGGCCTGGTGGCCGTCTTCAGGACGTCGGGGGTGGCTCAGTCGGGCGGGGGCGGGGCGGGCGGGATCAGGTCGGGCAGCGCGAGCTTGCCGAGGTCGCCCTCGCGGTGCCGTGCCGGTTCCCGGGCGGCCTCGGGCGCGGTGATCGCGTCCAGGCGCTGCTGTGCGTCGGCGGGGGTGGACGTGGGGGCGAACCGGGTGTGGCGCAGTTGCTCGGCGGCTTTGGCCTCGGCGCGCAGGCGGCGGGCTCGGGAGGCTCGGGCGCGGCGCAGGGCGGCGCGTTGTTCGTCGGTGGCCTGGTCGGCCAGGTGCGCGGTGCCCAGGCGGCGGCCGTCGGGGGTGCAGACCTCGATCTCGTGGGTGTGGTGGGGCATGAACCGCACGGTGACCTCGCGGCCGGCCTGGCCGGTCATCCAGTCGGCGATGTAGTCGCGGTTGCGGAAGCCCACGCCGTGGCTGGTGATGACGCGGGTGCGGCCGTCGTCCTCGAGCGTGAAGGACCACACGTCCGCGGCCGGGATGTCGTTGAGCGGGGTGGGATCGGCCTGCCATGCCTTGAGCGGAGTGCTGCCGTGGAGGCTGTCCGGGTGGTGTTCGGTGTTCCACCAGTGCGCCCAGGCCGGCAGTTCGGCGGTGAAGTCGCGGAAGGACAGCGCGGGGCCTGTGGGTGTGCGGTCGGGTCGTCGGCGGGGCTGTTTGGGGGTGTGGCCGGGCAGGGCGGTGAACAGCATCCGCTCCACGCAGTGGTTGAGGTTCTCGATGCCGCCCTTCAGGTGTGGGCTGTAGGGCGGGAGCACGGTGATGTCGGCGTCCAGGGTTGTCAGCGCGGTGGTCACGGTGCGGGAGAGGAAGTCTCTGCCGCGGTCGAAGCGCACGTGTTCGGGCAGGCCGCCGAAGGGCCCGTAGGGGTCGGTGCGCACGATCGCGGAACGCAACGCGGCCAGGACCGAGGCCCGCGTCGGAGGGCCGGGCGTGACGGCGACACCGGTGACCGCTTTCGTCGCGCAGTCGATGAACCAGGTGATGTACGGGTGGACGAGGTCGCCGTCGGCGGTCACGCGCAGGGAGGCCTGGACGTGGTCGGCCTCCCAGGTGTGGTTGCGCCAGGTACGGGGTCGTTTGGCGAACACGTCCAGCGCCCGGGCGGCTTCGGGGCCCTTGCGGTGGCCGGCCCGCTCCCCCGCGGTCAGGTCCCGGCGGAGCCCGCGCAGGAACGTCGACAAGGACGGCACCGGATCCAGCACCGGCACGGCCGTCGGCGGTGCGCCGCCCGGGAGCGGCATCCCGCTCGGCGGGGGCGGTGGTGAGGCGGGCGAGGCGGCGTCGCCGGCCGGCGTCCCCGGACTGGTGGCCGTACGGGCGCGGGCGACGAGTTCGCGGTGGACCGCGGAGGCGTTGCCGTGCCAGTAGGCCAGCAACACCCGGATCTGAGGGGTGATCTCGAACCGGTCGCCATGGCGGGCGCCTGGGTGTGTGGCGGTTTCGGGTGTGGTGCCGGCGTCGGCCAGCCATCGCCACACCGTGCGCTCCGATACTCCCAGGCATTGCGCCGTCGTACGGACGTGGTTGGTGGTGAGCGCGCGTCGGGAACGCAGGCCCAGAAGGCTTCTCACGGCCGGCGCCCGCAAGGCCGTCCGCGAAACGGCGTCGAGCCCTGGTGCGGGGGCGGGGCGGGTCTCGTCGGCCGGCGGTTGGGTTTCGCTCGAGCCCATGTCTCGTCCTTCGATCGCGGGTGCGGTACGCGGCGCGGCGTGTCGTCACAAGGGCGGGCCCAGGCGGGAACAGGCCCAGGTCAGCAGGGTGTGGTCCACGTTCCTGCCGGGTTCGTGATGGCGGGCCGCATACAGGTGGGACGTGATCTTCGCCCAGGAACGGAAGTTCCCCCGCGCGTGCGCCTGGTCGGTGTGGAGCAGGTCCTCGTCGGCCACGGCATCCCACAACGGGTGGAACAGGCGCAGCACGCCCGGGACTTGAGACGTGTCCAACGGGGCACCTGCTGCCATGTCAGGACGCGGGAGGCCAGCGCGGGAGCCCGGGCGATGGTGCGCTCGGCACCCGCTCCACACAACACCAACGACGTCCGAGTGGTGGGGGCGTCCGCCAGGAGGCGCAGGTAGTCCAGCTCGGGAGCGGCGATGCGCTGGACATCGTCGACGATCAGGACGCCCGGCTCCTTCAGCGCGTCGACGAGCACGCGGTCGGCCGCGTCGGTGCGGTTCGTCAGGTGGGTGGCCGGCAGGCCGAACGCGGTGAGCAGCGCGGCGCGCAACTGGGGCAGCGCGGGTTTGACCGCCACCTGTGCTCGATGGACCGGGACCCGCCTCGGCAGCAGACGCAACGCCTGGTGAACGGCGACCGTCTTGCCGTGTCCGGGGTCGCCGTACACGCACACGATCCCGCGGGCGGCGACGGTATGGACGAGTGCTTCGGCGACCTGGCCGAGTTGGCGCGTCGACACCACGTGCGCGCCGGGCGCGTACAGCCGCACACCGTCATCGACGGGTTCCGGCCCCGCGATCGGATCGGTCCCCCGAACGGCTTCGGCGGCCGGGACCGGCGGTGCGGGCCGGCCCTGTTCGTCCACCGTTCCCGGAAGTGCCAGGTCGGCCAACGCGCGGTCGTAGCCGTCCACGGCCGACCCGTGGATCGGACGGGCGATCCCGAGCACACGTCCGGAGCGGAGATCACGACGGACCGCTTGATAGAGCGTCGTCAACGACACCATCGGCTTCGTGTTCGGCTCGTCCTCGACGAGGGTCGCGGCCCGATCGCTCATCCAGCGGTGCAGGGCTCTCACATTCCCGCCCAGGTCCGCCAGGCATGACCAGAGCGTGTCATCGAGAGTGAACCGGTCGCGTCCCGGCGGGTCCGCGCGGCCAGAGGCGCGCGCTGCCGCCAGCCAACGCCACACCGTGCGTTCCGACACCCCCACCGCCTCGGCGGCAACCGCCACGTGCGCGCGGGTGACACCACCCGCTTCCGCCACCGCGAGCAGACGCCGCACCACCATCGGCCGCATCACCACGGCCGCGCTCGGCAAACCAACAGAAGGATCCATCGACGACACGGACCGACTCTTCGTCATGCCGGCCAGCACATACCGCGCCCCGGATCCCGGACACAGGAATGGGCAACTCCATGACAGAACAACCCGCTTGTGTTAGGCACCCGACGTCAGTCGATGGTCACTCCCGTGACAGTCGAAACGATCACGGTCATCCACACCCCGACCAGCACACAAACACCCACACGACACCCGCACCCCACTGACGACCAACCACCGCCACCACAACGCACACTCACACGGCCGGCGCGTCGCCAGCCGGCTCCCTCGCCGGGCCCAGGCTCGTGTGGCCCTCTCTCGAGCGGATTCTGCGACTCACCGCCGAGCCCGACGAGATGCGCCCCGGCCCCGCCGGAAAAAGCGCCCGCGTCGCGAAGCGGCTGCTCGGGTCACGATCTGCCGTCGAAGCACTGGCCGCGCCGGCGCCGTGGGCGCTGCTGTCGCACTGGCTGCCCGGCCACAACCGCTCGGCCCTTCCAGCAGACAGTGCCCGGGAGCTCAAGTCCGGGGTGTTCCTGACGTGGGAAGCCATCGCCGCCGCTCCCGGCGACTGGGCCCAGGCAGAGTTGCGGGCGCGGATCGACGCGTGGAGCACCTGCGGGCTCCTGCGCCGCGGGCCGGTGCTCGGCTGCCGCGACTGCCCACGGGTCGAGTTCCGCCCCATCGCCGAAGTGGCGCAGCAGTACACCTCCGGCGCTGCGGCAGCAGCAACACGCTGGAGCAACCGCGGTGGAAGCCAGCCCGCAACGAGCCCACCTGGTTCTACGAACTACACCCGGCGATCACCGAGTCGATCGCCGAGGACGGCAACCACGACCTGCTCGCCACCCGGTTCCTCCGCTCGAAGGCCTGGGCCGGAGCCTGCCTCGTCACCGAGGAGTTCAAACTGGTCCAAGACGGCAAAGCCGTCGTGGGGTTCGACTTCGCCGCGACGACCGTCGAGGGACTCTTCCTGGGCGAGTCCAAGAAGAACGACTGCCTCGCCGACTCCGCGAAAGCGACCCTCACCGAGCTCGACAAGCTCCTGAACGGATGCCGCGCACTCGGCCGACGCACCTGGTCCTGGCCACCCCCAAGAGCGCCTGGAAGCAGGCGACCATCGACAAGCAACTCCGAGGCGACGCAGCGCACGGCGCCGGCAGCCCCCAACCACTACTCCTGGCAGGCCTGGGGTACCGACCCGAAGATCACGACCCTTGACGGCAAGCCATTCACCATGGACTGAACCGGCTCTGATGCCCCGGGCCGAGTCGGCCGAAGCCGGAGGCGGCCCGAGCACACGCACACCGGCAGCCGACGCGAGAAGGACCGACCGCAGGTGATCACCGCATCACATCAAGATCAGAATCCTTGAGGCGACCTCATCCTCCGTCACGGGTTTTCCCAACGGAACCGAAAATCCGTCCCAGAGCCTGCGAAGCCACAGGCCACAGGCCAGACAACGTCGAGCAACACAGCAGAACCCAGGAGGCATGCAGCCACAGCGTCCCGGGCACCGGCTGCAGCACGCAGTCGGGCACGTGCAGGCCGATCACGAACTCGATCGGGCCCACGCGTCGACGGCGGTGCCGATGACGATCCCGAGCGGTTCCGCGTCCGCGTGGCCCAGGTCGCGGCCGCGGTCGGCGGGGACGAAGCGGAAGCTGGCCTCGGCGGGGAACTTGGAGCCGACCGTGGCGAGTCCGTCGCCCAGCCACCGCCGACATGGTGAGTCCTGGGGCCCGGGCCGGGTCGCGGCCGCCCCGAACACCCGCCGACCGCCCACGCCCCGGCCGACCAACACGTTCGCCTCGTACTCGGCGCGTAGGTCCCGAGCACGCGTGCGCGTTCGCGGTGGGGAGGGGGGCGACATGCGAGATAGAGGTGGTCGGATCCGGTGATGTGTCCGAAGACCCACAGCGCGTCCTCTGCCCCATTCTCGCGTACCGGTCGGTTGCCCGCCCGAAGGAAGTGCAGCCACAAACCCGCAGCGGCCGATAGCCACACCACCTCCTCGAGGATCCTCTTATTTCAAGAAAAGGATGATTCTCGGAATGAATAGGAGGGTTCATGCACTCGGTGGCATCGGCCGGAACAGGCTCGACATCGGCGCGAAGTGACCTTGATGCCCTTGGTCCGTCTCGATAGTTTGCATAACACAGCCAACTGGTTGCTTAATGCGAAAATCGAAAGCGAGCCCGGCGTGCCGACCGCCCGAAAATATCGTCACAGAGGGATGGGACTACTCCTGTCCCTCCTGACAACGACCAGTCTTTTAGCGGCTCAACCTAGCTATGCATCCCTGCCTTCCGGAAGCCCTCCCACGACGCCTTCGGCCTCCGGCGCCCCGTCGCCCGCCTTGGCAACCGACCCTCCCCCACCGCCGACGCAGGAGTCCCGGGACTCCGGTCAGCCGGGTCGACACACACCGCCCCCCGGGCAACCACCCGCAACGATCCCGGCCGGAATGCCCCAGGATCCCTCGTCGGGAAACGACGGGGGTTCACCCCAGGCTCGCGAAACCGCCGAAGGCGGATGCCCCAACTCCGCGGAGCCCCGTGCCAGGGCTCGTGTTCAGGGGGACACGACATTCACGTGTTCGTATCGTTCGCCGAAATCGACCACGTTGACGAACCTTGCGATACCACCCATTCTTCCCTTCACGCCCCCGCCGGGAACACCAATCCGGACTACGGCACCTGCACTCCCCCGTACGACGGTAAAGACGACCACTTCGAGCGCTTCTCGTGGTGCGTACTCGGGGATTTCACACTGGTCACCTACGATGTCGAAACGGGAAAGGTGATCGGTACTGCAACAGCATTCCTCAGCCACGGCATATTGCTGGCCAAGAGCAGTGGCAAGATCTACAACGAGACGCGTTTGGACTTCATCAAGGTCGATGCCGCGATCGGCACGATGACCGTGGATATCAAGGCGGAGTGCACACCGTGCAATGTGGCAACTTCACCCATCCTCACCGCAGGAAACGGGATGCACCTGGAGTTCCACAACGACATCACGTGGATGCCCCCGCCGAGAGTGGCACAATCGGAACTCAAAATCAAAACCACCATCGAGGCCCACACTTCGGCACCGACCGCGCACGACCCCGTGGTCTATACCACCAATGACAGCCCGAGATGCGACACAGTGGTCACCAGTCAGGCCGGATGCACATTTCCGACCTACTACCCCACCGTGGACGTATCCAACGTCAGTGAATTCGGGTCCGCCGCCGCCATGATCAACTACTATCACATGTCGATGTGGAGGCCACCCGGTCTCAAGCTCGCGAACGACATGGGCCGCCCTCTGGAATGGAGCAGGGAACCCCTGTCCTACCGGTCCGCCAGTCAGCCGGACAGCCAGAAATCATGGAGCGGCAAGAACCGCGCCATCGTTTGCGGATCGTTGGTGAAGGATCCCAGCGTCACGTTTCCGGCGGGCTCCACGGATCTGGCCAGCTGCGATGAATTCCCTTTCGCTTCGAGCTATGAGAGCGCGGGCGGCGGAGGGTATCCGGAGCTCGAAAAGATCATCGACGGCCAAGAATGCAACGTCATGGTGGCGACGAAGAATGCCGCCGGTGAGTACACCGGCGTCAAATTGATCGGACTCGGCATATGGAAGGACGAAGTCCCCTGTGTGCGCGGCACGATACCGAATTCGCAGAACGGTGCCGTGGGTCGACAAACAGGCAGCACGTTCATCTCACGCGAACGACTCCTGAGAGGGGACAAATACTGGGTGGACGCGGCGCCCCCGGGGTGGTCGGGCTGCAGCAGTTACTGGGAACCCGTGCCCGTCGCCGCGTCCCGCCAGAACACCGCGGGGACGCGCAGCACGCTCGCGGTGTGCGGACCCCTGCGCGCAGCACTGGACGGGCCCGGGGTCACGAACATCGGATTTCCGACCGGCCAGAAGGACGCTCCGGACGGCGTCGGAAAATACGTCGACCTTCGCATGACCGGGCATTCCGAGATCACCGGTTCGATCTACTGGAGTCCCACCTCGGGGGCGCACTACATCGACGGAGCGATCCGAGAAAAGTGGCTTGCCCTCGGGGGCGTAAACGGCCTTGGATACCCGATCAACGATACTGCCCCACGAAACGGCGGAGTCGGGAAGTACAACGATTTTTCCAACGGCTCAATCTACTGGAATGCCGCCACCGGAGCGCACTCTCTGTCGGGTGCGGTACGTGATAAATACGTCGCTCTCGACAGGGAGACAACACTCGGCTACCCCACCATGGACGAAGCCACGACTCCCGACGGGAGCGGTCGTTTCGCCCACTTCTCGAAGGGGGGAAACTCGATCTATTGGACAAACTCCACCGGCGCGCATCAAATAGGTGGAGCCATCCGCGACAAGTGGGCAGCCCTGGGTTGGGAAACGAACGTCGGGTATCCCAGCACCGATGAAACCGGAACTTCCGACGGCCAGGGACGATTCAATCATTTTAGAAAATTGACCGCTGCCGCAGACGACGATTCCATTTACTGGCACCCGAAGGTGGGCGTCGGATACATACGGTCGACACTCCGGGACAAGTGGTTGACCTTCGGTGCCGAGCGGGCCAGTGGCTATCCCGTGGGGGACGCCACCGGTACCGGAGCCAGCGGGGGAATCGAGCAATACACGGCCGGTATCGACCAGCAAGGACAGGCTTACCTGCTCCTTAGATTTCTTTGGGGACCCTCCTCCGGCACCCACTTCGTGATCGCGTCGTGGCGAGCCTATACGGGCCCCAATACATGGATGGGGTTCCCCACCAAGGATCACGCGGCGGACCCGGGGATTCCGATCGGCAACCTCTACACCTTCCAAGCCTTTCAAGGCGGCTGTCTCGGTAAATACACGTATACCCCGGGTGGCCAGATAGATGCAGTCGCGGCATCCACCGGACGTTGCAGGCCGGATTACCGGCAGGTCACACCCGCGGAATGGATCAACAAAACACTGCGGGAGCAACTTGAAATCGCGCGCAACTCCGTGCCGTTGGAAAGCGTCCTCGGTCCGGACGGTCAGCTCTCCCCGGACAGACTTCGCGCAATGATGCCGGCGCAATAGCGACTGCCGTCTGCCGTGGGGGAACGAACACCTCCCCCACGGCAGACGTCATCTCGCAATACGCAGGGCAGGCAGGTCCCTCTCGACATCCGATCTCCTCAGGTCGAGGGACAGGATGTCTCGCGCCGCACGATAGAGATCGTTCAGGCCGCCGTCCCGGGCGACGCTCAGGGCTCGAATACGTCTCATAAACGGAGAGTCGAGCGCTGAAACCATCGCTCCCGGCATTCCTGGCTCGAAAGACGCCTCCACCTTTCCACGACGCGCGTAGGCGAAAGTCGTCAACGCTTCCGAGTTCCAGAAGAACAAAAGAGCCTGGCCCGACGCGGACAAGCGACTCAGATAGTCTCCCGCCAGTCCCGTGCAGCCGAAGGATTCCTGACAGAGGGTCCACCCGCCGGAGACGCCGACCCGCAGAATTTTCGAATCACCGTAAAGTACGGCATCGAGAGATTGCTCGTAGGTCATGAGCGACCGCTCTCCCGCTCCTCCACCGAGAACACGAAAGACATCCGCCGGGGAAAGCGAATCACTGAACATGACACACGCTTCCTCCCCGAATAAGGATTCCAAGTTGTCCGGATCCAAAGAAGACATAATATTCCGTCCGATCATTCCATAATGGCCAGAATCGGTTGATACGACACAAACCGCCCGACCTCTTCAATTTCTGCCCACGCTCGACATCGAATCGGAAGCGTTCACGACTCCGGAAGTCTACAATTTCCACGTACCAAACAGTCGGCAACCGTGGGCCGTGTACGGCGAGTCGATCGGCACGGCAAGCCACGTATTCGACAGGTCGATCGAGCACGTCCGGAAGTACGCGGCGCGGCGCACCCAAGGAGTCGTCGACCCGCAGGCCTCGCCACGCCGCCCCGGCCCACGAACCACGGCAACGCGCGACACTCGGCCGACCCGCGCACAGCCACCCCGCCGCCCTCCCGATCCCGAGGGCGGTCGCCCCACCCTTGCTCGACGGGGCATACGGGTGTGGCAGGTTGGACGCGCGGACGGATGCGATCCCTGCGGTGAGTTTGGTGTCGTGTCCGACGGTGGGCGTCAGCAGCCCGGCGAACTTCCCTATGTGGCCTGCGAGTTCAGTGACATCCGGGCATGCGGCCGTCAGTTCGATCGGTAGCTCGGCGTCCCTGTCGCGCAGGTTGGCGGGGCGGGTGAGCAGGAGCCGGGCGAAGCGCCGTGGGGTGGCGACGGGCCGGTTGCCCTCGGCGCGCCCCTGGGTGATGTCGCGGTAGAGGAGGTTGAGGCTTTTGGTGTAGCCCTGCTCCTGGATCTCGCGGAAGAGTTGTTGGAGGGGACGGCGGGGTCGGCGGCCCGGCGTGCGCGCAGGTGGTCGCGGTAGGCGAGGCCGCCGCCGAGAACGTCGCGTGGGCGAACCAGGCTTCGCCGGTGAAGGTCACGTCGTCGAACACGGCCCTGGTGGTGAACACCGCCCGATCGAACAAGGCCACGCCAAAGCGGGATGAGCGGTGCCGGGGTCTCGCAGGGCGGCGAGGATCTCGGCGAGCAGGGAGCCGGTGAATGTCGTACCGCGGTGGCCGACGGTGGCGCCCGTGGACAGGGTCGCCACGTGCGCGGCCCGATCGGCGGCCGCCGGATGGGCCAGGCACGACGTGTGCCCGGTGACATGGATCCCCCGGCACCCGACCGGGTCGACGACCGGACCCGCGCCCTCGGCGCAATGCGGCCACGGCGGCGGTGCGGGCGGAAGCAACGTCATGCACACCGAGACGACCCGGCGTGATCTCCCGGTTGCGCACCGCTGCTTGATCAACTCGTCGGCGGCCACCACCGTTCGTCGTGATCACCTCCACCGGCCGGGTCCGACTCCCCAGCCGCATAGCGCCCCTGTATGGCGTGGGTGAAACTCGGCGGCTCGTCCAGTCCTCGTGGGGCCGCTCGGTGAGGTTGCTCCACGGGAAGTGATCCCACCCGGCGTCGATGATCGGGTTGCTGTCGTGGGAGTGGCCTGCGAGGTTGCCTTTCAGCGCCCAGGTGGATCGTTCGGGATCGTTTGCGATCTCGAGCAGTAGGGAGGACACACTCTGTGGTCGTTGATCGTCACGAGGCTCTCCACCTCCGCGACGGAGACGACCGATGTGTGGAGGTCGGTGACGGGTAGTCCCGTATCAGCGCGGCGTCGGCGAAGCCGAACGACTCGGCAGTGACGACAAGCCCCAGGAATGGACGGTCCTGCGGGATATGCCGGAACGCTTCGTTGTCGGAGAGGATGAGTTTGCGGGTGGTGTCCAACTGACGGAACGCCTTGCCGAGACGGTCTTGCAACCGACGTGCGTCGAACTCCCGGCGTCGGCAGAAGAGGTAGCGGCGTACTTCGCCGGCACCGAGCGCGGACCGGTGTTCCCACCGGCGCACGACACCGACGTCGAAACGGCCGAACGCCTGCTTGGACGGGCTCTTCCCGAACTGCTGCGCCGCGTCTACACCGAGGTCGGCGACGGCGGCTTCGGCCCCGACTCCGAGCTGGTGTCCCTACGCCGCGGCAACCGCCTGCCGGGGGCCACTCGACTGGCGGTGCGTCCACGACGACCGCCGCTCGCATCGCCACTGGCCGCACTCGGCGCCGCCGCCCTCGTGGCTGCGGCCGGCCGACGGCGGCCGCTCGACGGAATGGCACCTTTCGCTCACCGCGATCGACAACCCCGTCCTGCTCTACGACGCCGACGCGTGGGAACCCGACCGGGGACAGAACACCCACGACGGCCTCCGCCACGCCATGCCACTGCGCCCTCGGCTGTCGATCTGAGCCAACGGAGGGCAGGTGTGGGACGACGTCCTCGCCGCCCTCTGATCCGCATCGGAGGTGCTCGAAAGCGCGGCGGCGGCAACCCCGGAACACGGGGTCCGGCGCGGCGTCGGGTGGTTCACGGTGGATGCCGCGACCATTGTGCTCGGTGATTCGGCTGGCTCGCGCCGGCTGTACGGCCTCGACCCGCGAGACCTGTTCCTCAAGTACGGCAATGCTCGCCACGCAAGACCGGTGTCCCGCCCTGCCGCTCAGAAAGGCGGGTCATCGTCACATCCGCGGATCCAGGGATCGACGAGCCTGTCCCTGGCGGCCAACAGGGCCGGGAAGTCCTGTTCCTCGGCCTGGAGTATCCGCTCCAGGATGCGGGGCAACCCGGCTTCGTCCACGACCTCCAACCATGGGATCTGTTCTTCGCCGACCCGCACAGCCCCTGGCAGCGCGGCACCAACGAGAACACGAACGGGCTGCTGCGACAGTACTTCCCGAAAGGAACGGATCTGTCCCGATGGACCGCCGACGAGATCAACGCGGTCGCCGCCACCCTCAACGACAGGCCTCGCAAGACCCTCGATTGGCGGACGCCCGTCGAAGCCCTCGATGATCAGCTAAAGTCGCCGGTCAGAGCCGGTGTTGCGACGACTGGTTGAACCCAAGCAGTACACGTCGATCAAACTGACAACGCGCCTTCTGCGCGCCGGAGTTGCCGCCTCGATGAGTTCGGTGGGCGACTCCTACGACAACGCCCTCGCCGAGAACCTGTGGAGCGTCATCAAGACCGAGTGCATCCGTGGCAGGGTCGCCGAGACCCGTGCCGAGGCCAACCTGGCGCTCTTCGCCTACATCGACGGCTGGTACAACCCCAAACGCATCCAAAAGCGTCTGGGATGGCTCAGCCCGGACGAATACGAGGAGAAGCACTACGCCGAACAAGCGACGGCCAACCAGGCAATCATCAAAACCCCGCAACCCGCCCTGACCAGCTAATCAACACCTCCCGCACAACGGGGGAAGCTCACTCGCGAGGTCGTACCACGACAAGCCGAGGACGTTGGACGCGTAGTCCTCTGCGGCCATCGGGGTTAGGCCAGCGTGGTGCAGGAGCGCTGAGGCGCGTGCCTCGTGCAGCAGTGAGGCAACGTCGCCGGGCCCGGTGGGCGGTCTTGATCTTCCACGCGGTGGTGCGCCAGGCAGTGGCGTGGTCGGGGCTCAGGGGCCGCGGGGGCTCGGTGACGCCGAGGGCATCGAGCGCGGCGGCAAGAGCGGGTCCATGTTCACATCCTCGCGCGTGGGGGCGTAGTGCACCGTCCCGGCGACGGCGCCCAGGTCGTCGTACGTCAGGTAGCACGCGAGTGCGACGACGTAGACGGCCAGCAGGATCAATCGGTAGGCAGCCGTGGAAGCCACCCCGACACCGCTGGCCGCCACCCAGGCCGCGTACATCAGGGTTTCGGACGTCTCGTGGTAGCGATTGCTGCAGTGCTTTTCCTGCACGACTGCCCGGACAACGGTGCGGGAAGTAGTGCGGGCCAAAGAGCCGGTCGGTTGCTGTGGCAGCTGATCCTGACGCCTGCTGCTTCACCCGTGCAGGAGCGGGTTTCGGGCGTGAACAGCCCTTTTCCACATACCAGTTCTCCGTCTGTCCTCAGCACGTACCGTGACTGGGTGGCCGTCCACTCGAAGGCACCTCGGCGGCCACGCACGAGCGCCTCGGAGAACCGAGTAAGGGCACCGCCGTGAACGACGCCACGAACCTCGCCTTCCATTCCTCCGCGTCACAGGCCGACGGTCACTCCGTGCACGTACACGGCGCGTTCAATCCCTTCGATCGAGGCACGTGGACATCGGAGCAACTACAACGAGGGCGGGCCGAATCCTCGCCGCGCCCAAAGCCATGCCGCAGGTCGAGCACGTGTACTTCGTGCCCGCCCGCTGGCTCCACCCGGCCGCGGCCGAGACAGCCTGCCCACAGCCGAAGAATGCCGACCGTCGGCGCTGCCCACCGTCCGGGAATGCCTCGTAGCGTCGACCCCGCCGTGCTGCCCTTTCTGGCGGACGTGGACGCTGGCCTCGACTACCTGCACTTCATGGAACGGGCCAGCGGCACCTCGGCTGTGGCCGAGTATGGACGCGGGATGCTCGGGCGTTTCGCGGGCCGTCGACGCGAACTGGGCGTCTTGTCCAACTGGCTTGACAACCCGAGCGCCCGTGGTCCGGCCGTGGTCACGGGCGCGCCGGGCTCCGGCAAATCGGCGCTGCTGGGTCTCCTCGTCTGTGCGGCCCACCCCGCTTTGCGCGAGGTGACCGAGGAGTTGTGGATGAGGGCGTCTCGGGTACCGCTCGCGGCCGTCACGGGCTTCGCCGCCGTCCACGCCCGTCAGCGTGACGTATCTGAAGTCTGCGACTCCATCGCCCGCCAACTGGACGTCGACGCGCGCTCCCCGGACCGGCTCCTCAAGACGCTGCGGAACAACGCGACACCGCCGGTCGTCGTCGTCGACGCCTTGGACGAGATGGTCCAAGGCTCCGAAGTCATGGACCGCCTGCTTCTCCCCTTGGCCCGCGACCGGCGGAACGACGGCCGTCCTCTGGCACGGGTTCTGGTCGCCACCCGACCATACTCGGCGTTCGAGCGTCTCTTCGACGCCGCGACCGCGAACGGGCTGTTGGTCGACCTCGATGACGTGCCGCAGGACGAGCTGGCAATGGACCTCAAGGACTACGTCACCGCGATCCTGCGCACAACACGCGAATTCCGCCATCGCGACTCCGTCGTCAAAACCTTCGCGCACGAACTTGCGTCAGTCCTGGTCAACCGTCACTCCGCGGAACTTCCCTGGGGAGCCTTTCTCGTCGCGGGTCTGTGCACGCGATCCTTCGTCAACTCCGGTGCGCACCTGGCCACCACGCGGCAGGAGGCGGCGGAAGCGGCACATCGAGTGCCGCAGGCCCCGCCCGAGTTCCTCGAGTTGTCGATGCGGTCGCAGCCGGAGCTCTTTTGGCTACGGCCCGTCCTCACCGCTCTGGGCACCGCTCACGGCCAGGGCATGCCCGTTTTTGCACTGATCCGCGTCGCGCCGCTCTTCGCCGCCGAGGGCACCGACGGTGACGTTCCGCTCGCTCCGTCAGCCGGCGCCATCCGGGAGACGCTGGAAGCGGCACGCTTCTATTTGCGATCGGTCACCGATGTCGACGGGACGCTGCTCCACCGTCTCTTCCACCAGTCGATCGCCGACTACCTGGTGGCCGACTTCGCACAGTCCGCCGGCGCCCGGGACTGGCGCCGGAGCCTGTTGGAGCGGCTGCTCTCTCCCCTGGGCCGCGCAGCGGCCCGTGAATGGGACGCGGTCGAGCCGTACGTCCTGCGGCACGGCATCGCTATCGCCCGGGATGCCGACCGGACGCGGGAACTGCTCGACGACCCCGAATTCCTCCTCAGAGCCGATCCCTGGGCGGCGCGCGAGGCCCTGGCCGAACTTTCCGAACCGCCAGGTCTGCCGCGACCGGTGCTGGAGCGGCTGCTCGACCGCAACCTTTCCGCCGATGACCGGCGTATGGCCGCGAGCCTGACGGCGCTCAGGAGCGGCGACCGCGCCCTCGCCCACCGCCTCGCCGTCCCCGTTCACGGTGCCGCCCTGTCCTGGCAGCCAAGGTGGACGACGATGTGCCCCACACGTCCCAAACGACTCCTCGCGTTGTCGGGGGATCTCCGGACCGAGTTGTTCGTCCTGTCCGCCGAACACGGCGACCACATCGTGTTCGAAGGCCGCACGGGACGGCGCACCGAACCCGAACCTCCACACCCCGTGACACTCGTGGACGCGCAGAGGTTCCTTCTGGCAGGACGCACGGTGGCACTGGTGAGGGACGACACCGGGCGCCACTGGATCCACGAGCCCGGAGCGCGACGCCTCATCGACGCGGGCAGAAACTTCGGGGGCCCGGCGCCGCTCCAAACGAGCCAGGAAACGTCCGGTCCCTGGGCGCACGCCTTGTTCAACGGGCACCTCGTTGTCTGCCGCGGTACCGCTGAGGGCTCCGTGATCGTGGAGAGCGCTGTCGACCGACACCTGCTCGCCCGTCAGGAACGAGTTCACAAGGGCCCGGTGACCGCCTTGACCATCCGGTACGGCGACTTCGGCCTGAGCGTGCTCACGGGCGGAAGGGATGCCACCGTGAAGTCGTGGAACCCGGCAACCGCTCTCGTCGAGCACATCCTGGTCCTGGACAGTCCGGTCCGAGCCCTCGACATCACCCCGGACGACCAGTTGTTCGTCGCCTCGGACCATGAGGTCACCGCCTTCCTGGGAGGGGCGGCCGAGGACCACTCGCCGGGCATGGCTGGTTCATGGGACGTTCACGGCTCTCCCATCGAAGACTCCGCCGACTGAGCGTCGGATGGGTAAGGGCGGCGTGGGCGGCATCGACGAGCCAGCGCGTGTTGGCGGTGCGCGTCATGGGCGCACAGGACAGGGATTGTCCAGGACGTCGTCGAGTCGGCGCGACGCTCCGCGACGATCAACACCATCGCCAGGGCGAACTGCCCCATGTCGGCCCGCGTCGACTCCCGTTCGCGTCAGCGGAGTCATGGTTCACGAGGCCACATCAGCCCGGTCCGGGTTCACTGGCCCTCCCGCGGGGGCGGGGTCCAGCGGCCCGAACCGATAGCGTCCGATCGCGAGGTGCCGCGGTCCCGCTCCGGGGCGGCGGTCCAGGGATCGACATCGCGCATCGTCTCCGCGAAGGGTCCTGGCTTCGGCGCATCGTGGCACCGCAGTTCCGGGGTCGCCGGGCGGCATCCGAGTGCGGCAAAGCACGACTCGATCGGGCTCAGTCTCCCCCGTAGGATGCGGGTCCACCCCGGCGCCCCCTCGCGGGCCGCACCGGCCTCGCCGGCACACACCGAAGACCCGCCCGACGACAAGCCCTCGGACGTGGAGGTGCCGGGCCAGGAACCTCAGTTGGGCAGGAAACGGTCTTGCGGTGATGGAAAGTCGGGCAGGGTGTCGCCGCACGGCAACGCGCACGGCGTGTCGGCGTGCAGGAAGTCCATCGGAACGATGTCCCCGGCGATGAATGTGGATGCGCCGGCGCACTACGCCGTAAGGACGTATTCGTCGAGGCCGTAGTGGTCATGATGGCCACGTCGACGGGCAGGCGGGCCGGGACTCGCCCGCCGGCATCTGCCCGACGTGACACTCGTCGGCATCCGGTCGAACGCACCCAACCACCCAGTCCCAGGCGCTGATGAACTTGGTTGGAGCAGGGCACGACCTGCACCTGAATCCCCCGAACTGCAAACCACCGGCGGCCCAACCAAATCTCACCCGTGAATGACCCACGGTGCTTCCACCTCGCGCCCCACTGCGCGTCGCAGCCCGTACACAAAGCACCTCCCGTCGCATGGCCCGGCACCCTCCGATCGGCCATCCCCCATTCGGGTGAGACCCACGCGCTTCGTCACCGAGCCGAGGAGCACCTCGCCCTGCGGCCCGCCCGGCGCTGCGGTGCAGGTCACACGGCTGGCGTGCGAGCGGGAGGCTTGTTTCCGTCGGATGCGGGCAGCAGGCGCCCACCACGAATCGCGCAACGCGAGCCCGGCGCGCGCGGACCCGCGGGGTTTATGAGGACACGACCGCGGTGAATCGTGCCGGTTATTGATGGCAAGGAGCTTCTGGTGCGTGTTTCGTTGGGAGTCGAAGAAGAATTCCATATCGTCGGAGCCGACAATCGAAGCCTGGTTCCGGAGGCGCCCGCCCTACTGGGGAAGTTGTCGAGCGACACCTACACCCAGGAGTTCCGGCGGTCCGTCATCGAGACGAACAGCGCCGTCCATCCGACGCTGGACGCGCTGCACCGCGACCTCAGCGAAACCCGTCGCACCCTCGCCGACGCGGCCGACGCCCTCGGTCTGGCCGTCGTGGCCGCCGGCACAGTGCCGCAGGCCTGCGTCGAGGACATCCAGGCCACCGACGAGCGCCGGTACACCGACATGGCCCGGGACTATCGGCTCGTCGCCGACGAGCAACTCATCTGCGGGGCCCAGGTCCATGTCGACGTGCCCGACCGGGACACGGCCGTGCGCGCGACGGCGCTCGTGTCACCGTGGCTTCCGGTGCTGCTCGCGCTCACGGCCAGTTCGCCGTTCTGGCTCGGCGCCGACACCGGATACGCCAGTTGGCGCACGCTGTTGTGGCAGCGCTGGCCCACGGCGGGACCCATCGGCCACTTCGCGTCGGCCGCCGCATACGACGAAGCCATCGCGGATCTCGTCCGGTCCGGGGTCATCAGCGATCCCGGCATGGCCTATTACGACGTCCGGCCGTCCGCTCGGCAGCGCACCCTGGAACTGCGCATCACCGACTCCTGCCCACGCGTGGAGACCGTCGTCCTGGTCGCGGGCCTGTTTCGCGCCCTCGTCGTCGACGCGTGCGAGGCGGTTCGCGAGGACCGCACCGACTGGCCGATCGCCCGCACCGAATGGCTGCGTGCGGCAACCTGGCGCGCGGCCCGCTCCGGACTCGAAGGTGCGCTGATCGATCCGCTCACCCACGAACCGGCGTCCGCCTCCGATGTCGTACACACCATGCTGACCCGACTGCGGCCCCGTCTGGAAGCCCTGAGCGACTGGACGACCGTGCACCTTCTGGCCCACGAACAACTCGCCCGCGGCAGTGAGGCCCATCGGCTGCGGCGCTACGCGCCCCGCGAGCGTTGGGCCGACGCCGTCGGCGATTTGATCGCCCTCACCCGCGGTGACCGCCCTCCGACCACACACCCGCGGCCCGGAACCCGAGCGACCACGAACCGAGGAGACAAGCAATGTGCGGCCTGAGCGGCGAGATACGATTCGACGGCACCAGACCCGACCTCGCCGGCGTCCAGCGCATGACCGACCGCCTGGCACCACGCGGCCCCGACGGCCGCGGCATGTGGTGCCAGGCCGCGATCGCACTCGGTCACCGCCGCCTTCAGGTGATCGACCTGTCCGAACGCGGCGCGCAACCGATGACCGACCCGGAGACGGGCCTGACCGGCGTGTTCAACGGCTGTATCTACAACTACCGCGAACTGCGGGACCGGTTGCGCGGTTTGGGCCACCGCTTCTTCTCCACCTCCGACACCGAGGTGGTCCTCAAGGCGTATCGCGAATGGGGCACCGATTGTGTCGAGCATCTGTACGGCATGTTCGCGTTCGCGATCGCCGAGCACGCGAGCGGTCGCCTCGTGCTGGCCCGCGACCGCCTGGGCATCAAACCGCTCTACCTGGCCCAGGAGCCCGGTCGCTTGCGATTCGCCTCGTCCCTGCCCGCACTGCTCGCCGGCGGCGGCGTCGACACCTCGATCGATCCCGTCGCCCTACACCAATACCTGAGCCTGCACGCCACCGTGGCAACGCCGCACACCATCCTGACGGGTGTGCGCAAGCTCGCCCCCGCCACGATCCGCGTCGTCGAGCCCGACGGCGAGTATCGCGACCACCGCTACTGGCAACCGGACTACACCCGCCGCGCCGAGCACGCCGGCATGAGCGCCGCCGACTGGCGCGACGTTCTCCTGGACTCGCTGCGAACGGCCGTACGACGACGCACCGTGGCCGACGTGCAGGTCGGCGTCCTGTTGTCCGGCGGCCTGGACTCCAGCCTGATCGTCGCGCTCCTCGCCGAAGCCGGCCAGGAAAACCTGGCCACCTTCAGCGTCGGCTTCGAATCCGAGGGCGGTCAAAACGGCGACGAATTCCACTACTCCGACCTCGTCGCCCAGCACTTCGACACCGATCACCACCAACTGCTCGTCCCGTCCGACCGCTTGTCCGCCGCCCTGGACGGTGCCATCGCCGCCATGAGCGAACCGATGGTCAGCCACGACGTCGTCGCGTTCCACCTGCTCTCCGAACAGGTCGCCAAATATGTCAAGGTGGTGCAGAGCGGGCAGGGTGCCGATGAGATCCTCGCGGGCTACCGCTGGTACCCCGACCTCGCCGCCGTACCGCGTGACCACGAACCGCAGACGTACGCCGACGTCTACTTCGACCGATCACACGCCGACCTGTCCCACATGGTGCAACCGCACATGATGGCCAACCACGACGTCTCGACCGAACTCGTCACCACCCACATGGCCACACCGGGCGCGGAGACCGCACTCGACGCGGCTCTGCGCCTGGACACGCACGTCATGATGGTCGACGACCCGGTCAAGCGCGTCGACAACATGACCGCCGACTGGGGCCTGGAAGCACGCGTCCCCTTCCTCGACCACGAATTCGTGGAGCTCGCCGCAGCCTGTCCGCCCGAACTCAAGCTCGCCCAAGGCGGCAAGGGCATCCTCAAGGACGCCGGGCGCCGCGTTCTTCCGGTCGAGGTCGTCGACCGGCCCAAGGGCTACTTCCCACTTCCCGCCATCACCCACATGGCGGGCCCCGTGCTCGCGCGGGTACGCGACGCGCTGTCCTCGCCCCAGGCCGTCGAACGCGGCATCTTCCGTCCCGAATTCGTAGCCGAGCTGCTGACCGCGCCCGACACCCATCGCGCCCGTCGCGGGGCGAACACGCTGTGGCAGGTGGCCCTGTTGGAGATGTGGCTCCAGACCCACGGAATCGAGTGAACACGATGCGCGACCCGCACCGGCCCCGCCCAGGCGAGCGGGGCGGCGACCGGCTTGCCGGGCACGCGCCCGTCGCCATGGCGTTGCCCGACGCGGCCGGGGCACGCGACACCGCTCACCGGTGGACGCGGGCGCACGCCTGCGGCGGCCCGTCAGGTGACCAGACCGGCGAACACGTGGCGTTCGTATGCGATCGGGCCGGGGTGCCCCAGGTGTGGACCGCGGCCGCCGACACCGACGAGCCGCACCTGCTCGACACCGGCTTTGACCCGGTGAACGAAGTGTCGTGGTCGCCGGACGGACGGTGGATCGCGTACACCGCGACCACCGGCGGGGGTGGACGCACGCGCGTGCTGTGCGTACGCCCGGACGGGTCGGGTCGCCGGGTGCTCGCCGACGCGCCCGCCGGCGGCTCCGCGTACCTGGGATGTTGGACACGCGACGGAAAGGCGGTAGCGGTCACCACCGAATCCGCCACCGCCGACACCCGGGCGGCCTCGTCCGCCTCGTCACCGGCCACGTCCCCCGGTGCCCGCCGCACCGGCGCACGACCGGAGCCCGGTCGGCTGATCCGGGCTCCCGCCGCCGAGCGGGGGGCAGGAGAACGAGCGGGTGAAAGCCTGTCGACCGCCTACCTCGTGGACCCCGACGGCGTCCGCTCGCCCACCCTGATCACCGCCGAGCAGAACGCGGCGACCCTGCGCGTATGCGACGTGTCGCCCGACGGACGTCTGGCCCTGCTGCACCGCGGGCCGCGCGGGCGGCGCGAAGCGGCGATCGTGTCCACGTCCCGCGCCGAATCGGTGTGCGTCCTGCGTGCGGCGGACGGAGACCCGTGGATCGGCCGGTTCGCCCCCGACGGCCGCACCCTGTGGCTGCGCAGCGACGCCGACCGGGAGTTCGCGGCTTTGCTCCGCGTCGAACTCACCGCCACCGGTTCGCTCGCCCGTACGCACGTCGCCGCCGCACGCGAGGACGCCGACCTGGAGTTGCTGTCGGTCTCCAACGACGGCCGGACGGCTGCACTGTCCTGGAACGAGGGTGGCCGCAGCGAAGCCGAGATCGTCACGCTGCGACGATCGGGGGCCGTCACGCGCCTTCGCACCCTGCCCCTGCCGCACGAAGTGATCACCCGACTGGCACCGGCCGGCACCAACGGTTGGTGGATCGCGCTCTCCGGGTCGCGGCGCCGCCCCGGCGTGTGGCGGCTTCGCGCAGACGCGCTCGGCCCCACCCGCACTCCGTGGTCCTCGCGCGGTGCCGACGTCACGGGGCACGGCACGGCGCCGGTCGTGCCCCAACCGGTGCGGGTGCGCTCCCGCGACGGTCTCTCCTCCACCGGCTGGTACTACCGCGCCCCGGACCGCGACGAGGCCGGCGCCGCGCCCTGCGTGGTGTCGCTCCACGGCGGTCCCGAAGAGGAAGCGCGGCCCGTCTTCGACGCCCTGCATCATCGCCTGCTCGCCCGCGGCATCGACGTGTTCACGCCGAACGTGCGAGGTTCCGCCGGAGCGGGCCGCCGCTTCGTCGACGCCGACCTCGGCCGCGGACGATTCCGCGCCTTCGACGATGTCGCCGACTGCGCGGCACACATCGTCCTGGCCGGATGGGCGGACCCCAACCGGCTTGCGGTGATGGGTCACTCGTACGGCGGATACCTCACCTTCGCCGCCCTGACCTGGTATCCGGAACTGTTTCGCACCGGCATCGCGATCTGCGGCATGTCGGATCTGACGACCTTCTTCGCAGGCACCGAGCCGTGGCTCGCTCGCTCGGCCGCCGTCAAGTACGGTCACCCGCGACACGACCGAGAGCTCCTGCGGGAACTGTCCCCGATGAACCGCCTCGACGCCCTGCGCGTGCCCTTTCTCGCCGTTCACGGCGAACACGACACCAACGTCCCGGCGGACGAATCCCGTCGGATCGTGCGTGCGGCGCGCGAACGCGGCATCCCCGCACGGATCCTGCTTCTCCCCGACGAGGGCCACGAGTTCCTGCACACGGACAGCCGCGTGCGCGCGGGCAACGCCATCGAACACTGGATGTCGCGCCACTTGACGGCCTGAACGCCACCCGGAACGTCACGTGAAGAAAGGTCGCGGGAACCGGCGTAGACAATCCTGATCACTGAACTAATGACTTCAGGAGACTGCGGCACTGAGCGCGAATCGACGACACTCTCGTAGCCGTCGTAGCCGTCGGAACCCATGACCTCCCGGCCCGGACTCGGCGCGGACCCAACGGGCGCATGCATCCATCAAAACGGCGCCACGCACCGCTCCCAAATCGCACCGGGATCCACCTCTAGCCGGCGGTGCCGGAGAAGCCATCCCGACGGGGCGCTCAGCCTCATGTGGCCACTCGTCCTGCCCCCTGTCGCCGAGGCGAGCCTCAGCGGGTGGGATGCGATATCGGCTTCCCGACGCCGGGGCTCGTGGGTTCTGCTACTTCCCATCGTGTCGGTGTTGACGTCGAGGGCGCCCTCGGTTCCGCGTTGAGTCTCGTGGTCCAGGATGGTGATCCCGGGTGGTGCTGGTCGAAGGCGGAACTTCGGAACTGGTCCGAGGCATGTCCGTGAGTTGTGTGGCGGGGTGGGCAGGATGTCGCCCACTCAAGGGAGCGTCCGTAACCCCACGGGTCGTCGGCGGTGGCCTTCTTGCGTACTTGTGCGTCTTCCGGACGTTCGGCAGGAACGGCAGGCTGGACAGCCCCAGCAGGAACGCGCCGACGATCGACATCATGCGCAACGTGGCGAATCCGTCGGTATCGAGGTCGTCCGCGTACCGGCCTGGCATGCCCTCCGCGCCCAGCCAGTCGATATCGACACCGGCCCGCATGCACCCCGCCCCGGCGGGTAGCCGTCCACGCCTCCGTGGGCGAATCGGTCAGCGGACGTGCAACTGAAGGAGCCCGTCGTGGCCGCACAAAGCGGTCCGTCGTGGCCCCGTGCACGTCGGTCGCGGATCCACTCGGACGGGCGGAGATCGGAATGAGGTTCCCCCGAGATGCGGAGCGGCCGCGACCGGCCCCTTATCCAGACATGCGGACAGTGCGTGACATTCGCATCCGGACCCATCCACGACGACGTCGGCGGGGCGCGAACCCACTTCACCCACTGGGCAATTCGAGACACGGGCACCCCCGCGGGGACCACCGCTTCCGGGAGGTCGGGTGCGATACGACTCGCGTCTCGCGTTGCGCAAGTCCAAAGGCATGACCCAGGCGGAGGTGGGCGAGAGGATCGACAAGGGCCACGTCCAGATCGGCCGGGTCGAGAACGGCCAGGGCAAGATCGACATCCCCTTGCTCCGGTCACTCCTCGACATCTACGGCGTCACCGACACCGCGCTGCGCGAGGGACTCGAGGAGATGGTGCGCGGCATCCGGTCCAAGGGGTGGTGGCACACCTACCGGTCCTACCTGAGTTCCGCCCACGCCGACATCCTCGGGCTGGAGGCCGACGCCACACTGATCAGGAACTGGGACGGCTCCCTGTTCCCGGCGGTCCTGCAACTCGAGGCGTACACCCGGGCGGTACTCGCCGCCGGACACGGCACCCTGCACACCGACGCCGACCGACTCGACGCGCACGTACGAATCCGCCGCGAGCGCAGCCGCATCCTCGACAACGAGGGCTTCACGCTCGACGCCATCCTCGGCGAGGCCACGCTGCGCACGTCGACCGATCCCGCGATCATGCGCGAGCAACTCGACCACGTCGTCACCGAGTCGCAACGGCCCAACGTCACCGTTCGCGTCGTGCCGCAGGGCTCCGGATTCCATCTGGGCCTGGACGGCCCATTCTCGGTGTTCGACCTCAACGACGGCGGCCGGATCGTCACGGTGCAGTCGCTGCTGAACATCACCTACCTCGACGACCCCACAGCGCTGAGCGCCTATACGGCCGCCTTCGGGCAACTCGGCGAACGCGCCCTGAACGAGCAGGACTCGCGCGACCTCATGCGCACCGTCGCCCGCTCCCTGTAACGCCACACCCGAGCACATCCGAAGGGATTCCCGATGGAAACGTCCGCCCCGATCACGTGGACCAAGAGCACGCACAGCGGCCAACAGGACTGTGTGGAATGGCGAAAGGGCCCGACAGGCATCGATGTCCGTGATTCCAAGAAAGCCGAAACCGCACCCGCCCTGGCACTCGCCCCGGACAGTTGGCGCGCCTTCGTCGAACACCTGGCGCAACGGAGCTGACAGCTTCGCGTCAACCCGGCCCCGAGCAACCTCGCCCTGCCGAGGAAGTCACGCAACCCGACGTGCGAAGACCACGACGCCGGCAAGCGCGATCGAGCCCGTCACCGTACCCGGCCGCGAACTCCTTGGAGTTGCGCCTGCGAGGTGGACAAACACCGGAGGCCTCAAGACGACCGAGGAATCCCTTTGGATGACAGTCTGCTCCGGCATGCCGACACGGCATACCGACCGGGCTTCCCCACTTCTCGGCGTGGTGGTAGTCCCGTTCCGTGCAACGTTGAGTACCTCTTGGTACCGCGCGGGCTGGATGGGCGCCTCGTACAAGGTCTATCGCTCACCCACTCCGGTGCGGTGGGCGCGGAAGAGACGACAGGATAGAGGGTTGTCCTCCTCTGGAGCGTCGAGCACGTCGATGCTGTCGACGACGAATCCGTGCTCGGCCGGCATTCCCTGCCACAGCTCGGGAGCGGGAATCCACATCCGGACGGTCAGCTCGCCACCGCCCGCCAGGTGCAGGATTTCCGGTCGCGCGGTGACGGTGGCCGAGGGGCCCTCCCCGACGGCATTCGTGTGGAGAACGGAGAAGACCAGGCGTCCGTCCGGCTTCAGCGCGGTGGCGAGGGCGGGCAGAAGCCGGTGGGGGTCAACGTAGGTGAGAGCGTGGACGGAGTAGGCGACGTCGCACGGTTCTGCTTGCCGGAGGTAGTCGACGACGTCGGCGAGTACGAGGTTCAGGCCGGGTTGCCGTTCGTATCGCGCACAGGCACGCTCGTGTTGCGTGGGAGAGAACTCGACGGCGTCCACCAGGGCCCCGTGCTCGCGGGCGAGGTATGCGGCGTACCGGCCCTGTCCGGAACCGAGGTCCACGACACGGCGGCCTGTGATGTCGCCCAGGACTTCGGCGCCGGGGCCGGCCGGCTGGAATCCCCAGGCGAAACGGTCGACTTCCGGTGTTTCGGTCGCTCTTTGGAGGTGATGCATGCCGTACGCCGTCCAGGCGTCGAGATTGCTCTGCTCGGGGTCCACGCTCTTCTCCCGTCGGAGGGTTGTGCGGGCAGGGCCTGCGCCGTTGTGGCGTCGGATGCTTCGACGTGGCTCGTTCACGGGTCTTCTCTTGGCCGGTAGGCGTCACGGTCCTGCTGGAGACGCCACAGATCACGCATCAGACCGGGTCGGTCGATCAGTTCGTGGAAGGTTCCGCTCTGTACGACCCGACCCTTGTCCATGACGACCACCCGGTCGGCAATCGAGGTGTTGGCCAGGTTGTGCGTGACGAGCACGATCGCGCGGTCGCCGGCCAGGTCACGCAGGCCGGTGAAGATCCGGTGCTCGGCGCGCGGGTCCAGGTCGGAGGTCGGTTCGTCCATGACCAGCAGACCGGCGTCGCGATGTACCGCGCGTGCCACGGCGACGCGCTGCCACTGTCCCGGGGACAGGGCGACGCCGCCCCACCATTCCCGGGCCAGGAGGGTACCCAGCCCGGAACGCAGTGTCTTGATCGCGTCGTCCGCGCCACCGGCACGGGCCGCCGCGAGCACGGCCCGGTCGCCATCGTCACGCGGTTGGCCCAGCTGGATGTTCTCACGCGCGGTCATCGGCCGGCGAGCGAAGTCCTGTGGGACCACCGAGGTCTGCCTCCACATCGCCTGCGGCTCCAGGTCGGCCACGCTGACCCCGTCCCAGGTGACGGCGCCCGTGGTGGGCAGGTTGAGCCCCGACAGCAGTTTCATCAGGGTGGACTTACCGGAGCCGTTCTCGCCGACCACGGCCACGATCTCGCCCCGGCGAACGTCGAAGTCGACGCCGCACAAGGTGTCCCGGTCGGCCTCGGGGTAGCGGAAGACGACGTCTCTCAGCGCGATGTGCAGCGGCCGCGCCGGCACCAGGTCGCCGCGGTCCAGACGTTGCCCGGCCGCTTCGGTGACGAACCGCTCCCAGTCGTCCAGGTACAGGCCTGTCCGCAGCAGGTCGCGCCCGTAGCCCACCAGGCCCTGCAACCCGGTCCCCGCCGACCGCAGGGCGAATACCGCCGTACCGGCGGACGCCGCGGAGATCCGCCCGGTGCCCAACAACAGCAGCACCGCGCCCCACACCACCGAAGATGCCGGCCCCGCGGCGACGGCGCCCACCACCGCGATCTTCGCCCGGTCCCAGGCCGCCCGGTCGTTGGTGACCTCCACTCGCGTCGCACTGGCCCGATACTTCGTCAGGAGGTAGGGCGCCAGGGTGTCGGTGCGAACCTGGTCGGCCTGGTCCTTGGCGATGAGGTGCCAGCGCAGCATGGACATCACGCGGCGGTCCTTGTGCGTGGCCACGACCGCCAGGTACGTGACGCGCTCGCCCCGGATCGACGCCACCGCCTGGGGCACCGCCGCCACCAGGAGCAGCGGCAGCAGCAAGGGATACAGGCTGGCCAGGACGGCGCCCGCAGCGACCAGCGTGGCCAGGGAGGAGATGTAGTTCTGGGACTGCCCGATCATGTCCCGGCTGACGTCGACGCCCCGTTCGGCGGCGTCGAAGCGGTCGTTGAAGCCGGGGTGATCGTAAGCGGCCTGCTCGGCGTTCGTCGCCGCCTCCAGCATCTTGTACTCCGCCTGCCGGCAGATCCGCGGCGACAGCCGGTTGGACAGACCCTGGATGGCGATGCCCAGCAGAGCCCGCAATCCGGCAGTAGCTGCCAAGACCGACACCGCCGGGGCCGCCGCACCCAACCGGCCGGGGTCGTGTGCGGTTTCGATGAGAACGGAGAAGGCGGCCGTCGTGGCGAACAGTCCCAGCGCTGCGGACACTCCGGACACAGCGAGACCAAGGCGATACGTCGCCGCGACCGTGGTGCGAGCGGGAGACGTCCCCGACACGGGCACCACGTCGCTGTCGCCGTGGGACGTCGCGGGCGGCGACCGGCGCGCCGAGGCGGTGATGGGCCTGGTGCTGCCCGGCCTGCGCACGCACTGGAACGACGACCCGGAGCCGGGCGACGACTTCCGGTCCCGGCTGTGGATCTGGGACGACGCGCTGACCTCCTGGGCCACCGTGGACTACGACGGCCGCCGACTCGACACCTTCCACGTCCGCCAACACGGGCCCCGGCGCCTGTGGGACGAGGTCGCGG
The DNA here is from genome assembly GCF_045207655.1 of Embleya sp. NBC_00888. Classification (NCBI taxonomy): domain Bacteria; kingdom Bacillati; phylum Actinomycetota; class Actinomycetes; order Kitasatosporales; family Streptomycetaceae; genus Embleya; species Embleya sp. NBC_00888. Next base: position 100,635 of record NZ_CP108785.1, read on the forward strand.
CGGCCTGGTCCCGGTGGACGGGCGCCGGCAGGCCGGCGTTCGACGCGTTCGGCCTCGACGTCGGCGTCGGCGTCGACGTCGACGGCACCCAGACGGTGTGGTGCGGCGACCCCGACGGCCCCACCTGGCCGATCCCCCCGGGATAGCCGACCCCGGACACGTACCGGCCCCGCCGCAGGCGCCGTTCGTCCGGCTACTACGGCCACAGCCACTGCGAAGCCCCGCCTGCGGGCGGGGACTTCGCGGGCCGGACCTCCCCCAGCCCCCGGCGGACGCGCCCAGCTACGCCCGGGAGGCCGCCGGCGGCACCGCGCGGCGGGGGTGCCGCGCAGGGTATGGTCGCCCGGGTCCGCCCACAGGTCCAGGACCGCGCGCAGGGCCTGGTCGACGCGTTCCATCACCGCGGGGTCGACGGCGCCGACGAGTTTCGCGTGTTCGATTCCACGCCGGTCCCGCCCGGTCGGTGTTCCCGGCCCCGCGCACGGCCGGGTCACGATCACTGCGACGTCCGGCTCCGTCACAGCATGGGGGCAGCCGACACGGCGCACAATGTCCGCTCGTCCTCGTCACCGACGAGGAGATCGGCGAAGCCTCGAACTGCGGTTGGTGGTACCGCCAGGTCGCCGGGAATCGTGATCGGGGCGACGACCTGTTCGTCGGACGATAAATCCGGTGCGGCCGCCGATCCCCCGGTGCACGCCATTTCGCAACGGGCCGAAATGTCCGGCCAGGCACTCCCGCTGGACCCGATCAGTAGCGGAGCCTTGCGGACACGTGGGATGCGTTCGCCCAGTTCGGCGTTCAGTGGACGCAACGCCATTCGGTCGACGCCGAGTGTGTTGACGTCGCAATCCACACCGAACCCAAAAGACCCTCAGTGGACGCCCTGTTCATCCTCAAGGCGCTCGCCCTGCCGGGCGGAGACACGCTGACGAATGTGCGTACCAACGCTGCTGATCGGCATCGTGGTCGACACCTGACGGGTTCGTTCACGGCGGCACCGCTCGCGATCGAGATCCAACGCGATGGTCCCGCGCTCCGATGCGCCAACCGAGCCAGGGGCACGTCGGTGAGGCCCTGAAGTCCGCCCTGCCGCAAGGCTGTGACCCGACCGGCGGGGGTCAGCTCCCTACCCGTCGAACCGCTTGCGGAGCGGGGCGGTACGGATCGAGGCGAGCCTGCCCGGTCCCGGGGGCGCCGCGCTGTACAAAGGTGATATAGCCGATGATTCCAGTCCATTTCTGGGTGCATCGACTTGGTTGCCGTCCGACAGACGCCAACGAAGCGTTGCCGGGCAGGTCTTCGTCCTGCAGATCGCCGTGGTGGTCCTGCTCGTGGCCGGCGCCGTGCTCGCGCTCGTCCTGCAGACCAGGCACGACAGCGACCGGGAGGCCCGGCACCGGGCGGTCGCGGTCGCGCAGACGTTCGCCCATTCGCCCGTGGTCGCGGACGCGCTGCGTTCGCCCGACCCCACCGCCGTGCTGCAACCGCTCACCGAGGCGACCCGGGTCGACGCCGGCGTCGACTTCCTCGTGGTGACCGACACCGCGGGAATCCGCTACACGCACCCCCGACCGGAGTTGATCGGACAACGCGCCGTGGCCGATCTCGGACCGGCGCTGGCGGGGCACGTGCTCGTCGAGCAGGTCAAAGGCCCGCTCGGCCGCGAGGTGCAGGCGGTGGTACCCGTCACCGGCCCCGAGGGCGCGGTCGAAGGGGGGATCATCGCCGGTCAGCGGGTCGAGAGCGCGGTACAACTGCCGATCATCCTCGGCACCGGTGCGGCCGTGCTGGCCCTGGCCACCGGCGGTACGGCGCTGATCGCCAGGCGGCTGCGGCGGCAGACGCGCGGTCTGGCCCCGGCCGAGATGACCCGCATGTACGAGCATCACCACGCGGTGCTGCACGCCGTCCGCGAAGGCGTGCTCATCGTCGGCGACGACACCCGCCTGGTGCTGGCGAACGACGAGGCCAGACGGCTGCTCGACCTTCCGCCCGATGCCGAGGGCCGGCGAATCTCCGACCTGCCTGGCCTCGACCCGGACACGGCGGAACTACTGATCTCCGGCCGCGTGGCCACCGACGAAGTGCATCCCGCCGGGGATCGTTTGCTGGCGGTCAACCAGCGACCCACGGATCGACACGGCGGTCCCCGGGGGGGCGGTCGCGACCATGCGTGATTCGACCGAGCTGATGGCGCTCACCGGCCGGGTCGAGACGGTGGGCCGGCGCCTGGAGCTGCTGTACGACGCCGGCGTGGGCGTCGGCACCACCTTGGACATGGTGCGCACGGCCGAGGAACTCGCCGACGTCGCGGTCCCGCGTTTCGCCGACTTCGCCACCGTCGACCTGGCCGCCCCGGTACTGGAGGGAGAAGGTGGGGAATCGACCGGCACGGGCGCGAACATGCGCCGCAGCGCCGTCCGCGGCACCCGCGACGACCACCCCTTGTATCCGCTCGGCACGCTGATCGACTTCACCCCCTCGACCCCCCAGGCGCGCGGGCTCGCCGGCGGCCGGGGCGAAGTGCTCGCCGACCTGTCCGACCGGTCCACCGTGACCGGTCTGCAGGCCCGGGACCGGGAACGAGTGGGCGCGATCGTCGCCTACGGCATCCACTCGCTGATCACGGTCCCCCTGCGGGCGGGGGGAGCCGTGCTGGGCGTGGCCACCTTCTGGCGGATGGCCAAGCCCGAGCCGTTCGACCAGGAGGACCTGTCCCTCGCCGAGGAACTGGTCGCGCGCGCCGCGGTCAGCATCGACAACGCCCGCCGCTACACCCGCGAGCACACCCTCGCGGTGGCGCTGCAACGCAGTCTGCTGCCGCGTGCCCTGCCCGCGCAGAGCGCCCTCGACGTCGCCCACCGATACCTGCCCGCACAGTCGGGGGTGAGCGGCGACTGGTTCGACGTGATCCCGCTCTCGGGCTGTCGGGTGGCACTGGTCGTCGGCGACGTCGTCGGCCACGGGCTCCACGCGGCGGCCACCATGGGGCGGCTGCGCACCGCGGTGCACAACTTCTCCACGCTCGACCTGCCGCCCGACGAACTCCTGAGCCGCCTGGACGACCTGGTCGGGCGGATCGACCAGGACGAGACGGATCCGGATGTCGGGGCGGGCATCATCGGCGCCACCTGCCTCTACGCGATCTACGACCCGACCTCCCGGCGCTGCGTCATGGCGCGCGCAGGGCACCCGTCGCCCGCGCTGGTCCACCCCGACGGCAGCGTGGAGTTCCCCGACCTGCCCGCCGGACCGCCGCTGGGGCTGGGCGGAATGCCGTTCGAGACCCTCGGACTGGAGCCGGCCGAAGGCAGCCTGCTCGTCCTGTACACCGACGGGCTGATCGAGGATCGCACCCGCGACATCGATGCCGGGACGGAACTGCTGCGCCGGGCCTTGGCCCGCCCCGGCCGGTCCCCGGAGGAAAGCTGCGCGGCGGTACTGGACGAACTGCTCCCCGAGCGCCCCGAGGACGACGTGGCGTTGCTCATCGCCCGCACCCGCATCCTGAGGACCGACCGTGTGGCCGAATGGGTCGTGCCGTCGGATCCCGCCGCCGTCGCCGGGATGCGCGACGCGGTCACCGCGAAACTGCAGGAATGGGGGCTGGGCGATCAGGTGTTCGGCACCGAATTGATCCTCAGCGAGCTGGTCACCAACGCCATCCGCTACGGATCCGAGCCGATCCGGGTACGGCTCCTGTACGACCGGAGTCTGATCTGCGAGGTGGCCGACGGCAGCAGCACCTCACCCCACCTGCGGTACGCCGCCACGACGGACGAGGGCGGCCGCGGCCTGTTCCTCGTCGCCCAGATCGCCGCCCGCTGGGGCACGCGGTACGTCCCGGAGGGCAAGATCATCTGGACGGAACAACCCCTGCCCGGACCCAACGTGACGGAACCTGACGTCACCGAAGCGGACTCCACCGAATCTGAGGACGGCGACCCCGACAACCGCGCAATCGCGTAGCCGGCCCGGGCGAAACCGTCCGGGCACGATGGCGCGGTGGCCCCGAGTGGACGCACGGGGCTCGTTCACGACCCGGCGCGCTGGGGGTATTGGAGTCCAAGACCATTGAACGGAAGTCCGACCTCGCGAAGTTCGTCGCGAGAATCCGCCCTCGTCGCCGTCGGCGCAGTCGGCTGCCACCGCCGGAACATGAACCCCCGCGCTGTGGGCTTCTGCCGGCCACTCCAGCACGAGCGGAACCCCGGTCATGGCCGTCTTCGGGAAGTGCCGGGCAATCCGAGGGGTGCGGTCCAGCCATCGCCGTCCACGGGCACGACGGCGAACGTGGGCCGCCGCCCGACGCAGCAGGTCGGCTCCCGCCGACGGCCTTGAGCGCTCGATCACGGCCGTTGGGGGTCGAGGCACCGTCTCCGGAGAAACGATGCGAGAGATCGGCCCACGACCGCTCAGGTGAGGTCGCCCGCCCCAATGCCCGACGCGTCGGAGCGCGGGTCGGGCATCGTGCACGCTGCCTCCACCGGGCTCACGGACGTGTCGAGCTTGGACGCCTGTTCGTCGCCGGGGTCGCCGCCGAGCACTTCCTCGCGTCGATTGCCGCGCCGTCGGTCATTGATCCAGGCGACGATCAGCGCGATCCCGTACAGGAGGGTGATGGGGACGCCCAGCATGATCATCGTGATCGGGTCGGTGGTGGGGGTTGCGGCCGCGCCGAAGGCGAAGACGCCCATGACGACCCAGCGCCACCAGCCGGCGAGCTGACGGGCGGTGACCACGCCTCCGAAGTTGAGCATGATCAGCACCAGCGGCAGTTCGCACGCGACGCCGAAGACGACGATCATCCGCAGCACGAAGCCCAGGTAGTCGTCGACCTGAATCTGGGTGCTGGCGTCGTCGAGCGTGAACTCGGTGAGCGCCTCGAGGGCGTGCGGCAGGATCCAGTACGCGAACCAGGCGCCGCCCGCGAACAACGGCACCCCGATGGCGACGAACCCGAGCGTGTACTTCTTCTCGTTCCTGTGCAGGCCCGGCGCCATGAACGCCCACAGCTGGTACAGCCACACGGGCGCGGCGACCACGACTCCGGTCGCCAGCGAGATCTTCAGCGCCGTGGAGAAAGGCGAGAGCACACCGGTCTGCACCAGGGCGCCGCTGCCGCACTCGGTCGCGCCGGTGCCCTCGACGTTCGTCAGCCCGCAGACGGGTCTGACCAGGAAGGCGCCGATGTCCTTGTAGTAGGCGGCCGCGATCAGCGTCACGGCGACGACGGCCAAGAGCGCCTTGAGGAGGCGGTTGCGCAGCTCGCGCAGGTGCTCCATGAGGGGCATGCGCCCCTCGGCGTCCTTGGTCTTGTTTCGTTTCGGGCCGGACTCTCGTCCGCGCCCCGTCATGTTCGGCACCTCAAGGACCGGCTCCCGGCAGGCCGAGCGGACTCAGCGACGGTTGTGGTGGGGGAATTCACCGACCGGCCGTGCCGGTGTCGCGCCGTCCGGGGCAGTCTGAATAGCGCGTAGCGGGGCGTCGGATGTCCGCGCGGGCTCGTCGGCCGCGGCGGGTGCGGGTGCGTCGGCCGAACCGTCGTCGTGCATCGCCTTGGTCTCGCTCTTGAGGATGCGCAGCGAACGACCGAGCGCGCGTGCCGTGTCGGGCAGACGCTTGGCGCCGAACAACAGCAGGACGACTATCAGGATCATGGTGATCTCGGGCCAGCCGAGCTTTCCGAACATGGCGGGGTGCCTCCGTGCCGGGTCGGGGATCGTGGATTCGATGAGCGTCGGTGTGGGCGTCGACCGGATGGGGCGGCTGCGATGACACGGTTGCGGGTACCGCCGACCCGTGGGACCTCCTGGCCGGGCCGGCGGTTTGGAGGGTTGTGGGCCGCGACGGCCGGTGGGCCGCCGCGGCCGAAACGACCGGGTCATCGTCGCCGGAGCCGGACGTTCTTCGATCCCGTGTCGTTCCCGCTGTCGCTGTCAGGGGGTGCGGATCCAGAACTCGACGGAGTGCGGGGGGAGGGTGACGGTGAGGGTGGGGCCGCTCTTCGTTCCGAGGTTCGTGTTTCTGGCTTGGGGGGTGTAGCGGTTGCCTTGGAAGGTGGCGGCGGTCTGGGTGTCGATGGTGAAGGTGAACGAGTCGGTTGCGGAGCGGTTGGTGAGGGCGACGACGGCTTTGCCGGCGGCCGTCTTCCAGGCCATGATCCGCTGGTCGAGCCGGACTTGGGACTCGTCGACGGTGTAGCGCACGGAGTCCCATGGCATGTACTTCACGAAGCCGGCGATCCCGTTCCAGTTCTGCTGGTTGTAGGTCCAGTGGCCGGGGGCCAGGTCGGGGAAGCGGGAGAAGTCGGTGTCGTTGGGCGGGCGCCAGAAGCCGAGGGAGTAGCCGGAAGCCTCGGCGTTGGCGATGGGCTTGAGCGCGTGGAGCCAGAACCAGGTGGGGGATTCCTGGAAGGTCATCCAGTTCATGATCGACTGGGCGTTGTTGATGCATCGCCGGTCGCTCGCCGGTCCGTCCAGGTACTCGAACTCGTTGCTGAACACCGGCTTGCCGAGCGCGCCCGAGGTGTAGTTGTTCGCCAGTTGCTTGTCGGCGTTCGCGTCGTGGAGGTGGTGAAAGGTCCAGGCGTCCACGTACCGCATGGCTTCGGCATCGGCTTTCAGTGCCTGGCCGATGCCTTTGGTCCAGCCGTCGAGGCTCTCGGCGTGGATCAGCACGTCCGGATACGCGGCACGGATCTTGGGTGCGACGGCCTTGAACGTCGCGAGGTACTCCTGGGGGCTGTAGGTACAGGAGGAATAGTCCAGATCGCCGTAGGCCGGCTCGTTCTGCAGGCCCCAGTGCGAGATGCGCAGGCCCCCCGCGCGCAGGTGGTCGAGGTCGGCGACGAGCGCGTCGCCGAACTCGGAGAGGAACGCGGGCTCGAAGGACTTGAGCCTGCCGCCGACGAACGAGTTGCTGCTCTTCCATCCTGGGGCGGGTGACCAGTATTCGACGGCCATTCCCTCGAGCCCGCCCCGATCCTGCATGTCGGCGAGCAGTGCTCTCTGCCCGGGGTAGCGGTCCTGCATGAGCTTCCGTGTGGGGTCCAGGCCTCGGTAGTACAGGCCCATGGCGAGGCGGCAGTAGCGAAAGCCCCGGTCCGAGCGGGTGCCCTTGAGGATTTCGGCGTAGAAGCGGGTGCGCTCTGCGGGGGTCAGGTCCAGCGGGACACCGCTGACCGTGTCGGGCAGGCCGTTGTTGCCCGATCCGATGGAGTCGGCCTGGATCTCCACGCCCAGGCCCTTGATCGTCTGGCGGCGCGCCTGGTCGAAGCGGACGGTGTAGGTGCCGGCGGCGGTGGCCGCGTGGGCGGTGGAGGCGCGGCCGGTGAACGAGCCGAGGGCGGTGGCGGCGCCGGCGGCGGCGATGCCGCCGAGGACGGCTCGACGGGAGGGCTTCGGGGGTTGCGCGGGGTGCATGGGACTCTCCGGGGGGATCGCGACTGGAAAGCTGGCGAACGCGGGCCGGCATCCCGGGCACACCGCGGCCTACGGGCCGGGAGGGCGGGAGCGGGGGCTCGCGGCCTGACCAGAGGTGCAAGGTATTCGATATACGAAAATGTTGCTAGAGATTGAACACGGAAACCTCGCGGCAACAACGGTGACCGTCTCGCAGACGCGACCGACGCCCCGGGTACCGCCTCGGCGTCGGTCGTGTCCGCCACGGGGGCTGCGTGCCCACCGACGATCTCCGGCTCCGGCGCGCCGTCGGGAGCTCTGCGGCCGCGCGGGCTCCGGCCGGACGGCGGCGGTCATCGCACCGAAGCCGAGGTCGCGGACGGCGACCGAGGCGCAGCCGCGGGTCGAACGTTGCGAGCACGTCGTGCTCGCCGATCGCGAGGACCGTCTCGCGGACGGCGCCGATGCTCTGGCACTCCTCCCGGGGCGACCAGCAGCCTCGTCCAGTCGCTACCTGCTCGCGCCGACTCGGTACCACCGGGTATGGCCGGGGACTCCGGTTCGGGAGGCTTTGCCCCGACGCTGCGGGGCGCTCGTGCACGGGACGACCTCGACGCTCGTTTTCATCGTCTGGGCAGCAAGGCCGAACACGCCTCCGTTCGACGGCCCGGGACGGCGCGAATGGCGGAAGCGGATCGAGACCGTCCTGTGTGCGTTGTCGATCGGGAAGGGTCCGGGACAGTCAACGGTGCTTCGCGCGGATCTCGGCTCGTTTGCATGACTCCCCTTCGAAGGTTCCCGGCCGAGGCCGTCCGTCGGCGTCGTCTGAACGGTGACCCTCGCCGTCTCCGGACGAAGACATCAGACGTTGCGTGAAACTGCTTGAACGCATTCGCATGGCGAGTCGTTGCAGGCTTCGCGCGTCGGCGCCTACGGCGTCGGGTCGTATCGAGACCGGCTCCCGAGGTCTCGACAGGAAGGGTGTTCTGGCGCCGACCCAGCCCGGGAAGCTCTCCCCCGCCGTGGACGGCGGGTGAAGCCCGTGACCCCGGCGCGGTCCGAACGGTTCGGGCCGCACGGTGCTGCCAGAGAGTCTTTCGACTTTTCGCATATCGTATACTCTCTGTCGGTGCGGCGGCGGCCTCTTCCGAGGGGGTGCGGCGCGATTCGCCTTGATCGTCGGCGCGGCATCAGCCGCACGGTCGCCAACAACCACGTCAAGGCCATTCCGACGTCATCCCTGCGGCTCGCAACATGGTGCGGCAGGTCTTCGTCAAGGACGGCGGTAAAGACGCGCGGCGCCTGCGTCGACGCTCCCACAACGCCCCGCTCCACCAGCGGACAGGAGCGGAACACACCGCCGCGACCACCTGTCCAGGTCGCCGACCCGGCGCGCACCGCCGACGCGTGGGCAACCCAGCGTCTCTCGGGTGTGCCCGTCGGCACTTCCGAGGCGCAACAAGGCATCGACCACGACAAGATCACAGGAGAGTCGTATGCGGTCACCAGATGCGTCCGATCAGGGCGGCGAGCAGCGTGGCCCCGTCGTCTACGTGGGCTCGTACACCCCCGACAGGGGCAACGGCGCCGGGATCGCGGTGTGCCGACAGGATGCGACGAGCGGCCTGCTCGGCGTGCCGTCGGCGGTGATCCCCGCGGTCTCCCCGTCGTACCTGGCCCGGCATCCCTCGGGCCGGTTCCTGTACGCGGTGAGCGAGCACGGCGAGGGCGCCGTGGGCGCGTACGCGGTTCGGGGCGAGCGGCTCGTGCCGCTCGGCGAGGTCTCTACGCTCGGCGCCGGGCCGTGTCATGTCGCCGTCGATCCCAGCGGGCGATGCGTGGTGGTGGCCAACTACGGGGCGGGCAGTGTGACGGCGCATCGGATCGCCGATGACGGCTCCCTCGGCGAGGCCTCGACACGTATGCGGCTGAACGGTTCGGGTCCTGTGAAGGGCCGTCAGGCGAGTTCGCACGCGCATCAGGTGACGTTCGTGGGCGGGTGGCTCGTGGTGTGCGACCTGGGCTCGGACACCGTGTACCACCTGAGTTGCGACGCCGGAGCCGGCACGATCGCGAAGGGGCCCGAGTTGTCGCTGCCACCGGGCACCGGACCTCGGCACATCGCGCACGGCCCCGGGGGCTTCGCGTGGCTCGCGGGCGAGCTGAACGCCTCGGTCACTCCCTTGCGCTGCGATCCGGACACCGGGACGCTGACCGTCGCGGGCCGACCTTTCACACTCGGCGAAGGTACGGGAGCGCCGTCGGGGATCGTCGTGTCTGCGGACGGCCGGTTCGTCTACGTCGCCAACCGAGGTCCGGATACCGTTTCGGTGCTCGCGGTCGACGGCACGGACCTGTGCCTGGTGGAAGAAGTACCGACGGGCGGGGCGTGGCCGCGGGAGGTGGCCCTGGTGAACGGCGTGCTCCTGGTCGCGAACCAGCGCGGTGACACGATCACGGCCTTCCGCCCCGACCCGCACACCGGCACGCTCGCGCCGCTCGGCGTCGCCCTCTCGACCGGCAGTCCCACCAGCGTGCTCGCCGCACCCTGATAGCGAGGCATGACGATACTCGGGATTCATCGAAGGTCGTCCTCGGCCGGTTACCGGCTCCCCCAGGCAATCCCGCCTCGCCGGGCAACTCGCGCTTGCCGTGTCTGAGGCGACGGACCGACCGTTGCGGTAGCCGGTGAAAATGCTTGTCCGGGGGCGGGGTCATCCGCGCGGCCGCTCTCCGGGGCTCTGTTGCTGCCGCGCGGGGCGGGCCCGTGCGCGGACGGCGCCCGTTCGCGGTGGCGTCCGCCTCGAAGGCGATGTCGAACCGGTCCTCGACGTCGACTCGTTCCACGATGTCGAGTCCCCGGAATGCGGTGCTGCCGGAGGCGCCGGTCCTCGACGAGCACCGGCAACGTCGGGAGGGGTCCGTGGAACGCCCCGGACGATCTGCCCTCTTTGGTGATCGGGATCTTCCGTCCGCTCTCCGCAACCTGATTCATTTCGCATATCGCATGCCTTCGATGGTGATCGGGTACGGGGAGGGGCCGAAGACGATCACTGCAACCGCTGCGGGAGGGCCGGTGGAGAAGGGTTCCGCGACGCGGGAGCCGAACAAACGCCGCACGATGGTCGCCGCGACGGTCGGCACGGTCCTGGAGTGGTACGACTTCAACCTCTACGGCCTCGCCGCCGCCCTGGTGTTCGGCCCGCTGTTCTTCGGCTCCACGTCCTCCGACGCCACGTTGGCGTCGTTCGCGACGTTCGCGGTCGGCTTCGCGGCCCGCCCCGTCGGCGGGATCGTGTTCGGACACCTCGGTGACCGCATCGGCCGCAAACGCGTCCTGATGATCACCATGATCGGCATGGGTGTCGCCACCACCCTGATCGGGGTCCTGCCCACGAAGGCGCTGGCGGGGGTGTGGGCTCCGGTCCTGCTGATCCTCCTCAGGGTCTGCCAGGGTCTCGCGGTGGGTGGGGAGTTCGTCGGCGCAACCCTGCTGACCGTGGAGAACGCGCCGGTCGGCAGGCGGGGCCTGTTCGGCGCCGTTCCCGCCATGGGTACCGGCGCCGGCTTCGTGCTGGCGAGCGCCGCCTTCGGGGCGGTCTCCCAGCTGTCCGACGACGCATTCCTCGATTGGGGATGGCGGGTGCCGTTCCTGCTCAGCGCGGTGCTCGTGGTGTTCGGGTTGTGGCTGCGTCGCGGCATCGAGGACACACCGGCGTTCACCACGACCAAGCAGCGGGGCGAGACGGTGCGCTACCCGGTGTCGGTCGTCGTCCGACGGTATCCGCGGGCCGTCGTCCGCACGCTGGGTATCACCGTCTCCGGCTTCGTGTGGGGCTACCTCGTCCAGGCCTTCACGCTGTCCTGGGCCACTCGGGAACTGGACCTGCCGAAATCGACGTTGCTGTGGGCGTTCGCCTTCGCGTCGACCCTGGAGATCGCAGCCATTCCCCTCTGGGGCAGGCTCTCGGACCGGTTCGGACGCCGCCCGGTGGTCGCCGCCGGACTCGTCTGCACGACCGCCTACGTCTTTCCGTTCTTTCATCTGCTCGAGACGAGGAACACGGCGCTGGTCTTCCTCGCCATGGTCCTGGCGATCCCCCTGTGCAAGGACATGGTGTTCGGCCCCCAAGCCGCCCTGTTGGCCGAACAGTTCGAACCCCGGGTCCGCTTCAGCGGCATGAGTGTGGGCCGCGAGTTCGGGGGCGCCCTCTTCGGCGGCACCGCGCCCTTCATCGCCACGGCCCTGGTCGCGGCGAGCGGCTCCATCACACCCGTCGCCCTCTACGTCGTCGTCGCCTGTCTGATCACCGCGACAGCGCTCCTCAGCGGACGGGAAACCGCCCACGACGAGATCCCCACACGACGACACTGACCCTCGCCGACAGGCTCCTCCCGCGACGCGCCGGGGTCGGCTGCCCGGGCCCCGCTCCTGGCCCCGTTCGGGGCACAGCGACCGCGGGGGACGACGGTGCACCCGCATCGTGCAAGGGCAGTCGACCCGTACGAGGATCCGACGCCTCGGCCTGCCCGCATTCCCCGGGCCTCGGGAAGCCGGCGGGCCCGCCTCGACGGGGCGAACCGGACGGGGATGTCGAAGCGTGTGTCGGGTGGGCGGCGCGAAGGCGACCCGGACGTGGGCGGTCGGGGAATCCGACGCACGCCGGATACGGGCGGTGCGAACGCGTGAGGTGACGGCGGCACCCGGCGACAACACGGTCCCGGCGGGGCCCAGCCCCGCGCAACAGCGTCAGCGCCCCGGACCGCAACGAACCCCACGTCGCGACGGATGCGAACCGAAGGCCGCCGTGCAGGGCCAGGCCGTGCGGTTCGCGGTCGCGGGCCCGGTGCCGGAACAGCTGACCACGGTGGGGGACGTCATCCCGATGGAATCGATGGGGCTGGAATACGACCGAGTGCTGATGTCGGGGAACGTGGTGGTGGTCGAGGACGCCTGGGCGGAGGCGGTCGCCCTGCTCGGCACGGATCTGGCGCGGCGCATGGTTCCGGACCGGCGTTCACGAGCCCTCGCGGTCTTCTTCGGCGCCAGGGGCCGGGCGTTGGGCAGCGTGACCGTGTGGCAGGACCGCAGCCGTGTCCTGGATCCCGAGGACCCCGAGATTCTGCGGGAGATCGTCTCGCGCGGGGGGCTGGCCATCGACAACGCCCGCCGCTACACGCGCGCCGGCGGATCGATGACCGTAAGGCTCATCCGCAGCAGCGACCGCCTGATGTGCGAAGTATCCGACGGCAGCAGCAAGCAGCCGCGCATCAGACGGGCCCGCACCACCGACGAGGGCGGACGGGGTCTCTTCCTGGTGGCGCAGATGGCCGATCGCTGGGGCTGCCGGTTCGGACCCGAGGGCAAGACGATCTGGGCGGAACAACGACTGGACCGGTCCGGCTGACGCCGACGAACCGCGGCCGGGCGTCGCCGAGCGGGCGTGATGCCGCCGGATCAGCGCTCGCGGCCCTGCGTCATGGATGTTCCGGATCGGACATCGAAACCTCGCGGCAACCAGGACCCGCCCCGCAGGTGCAGCCGGGACTTCCCCGGACCCCGCCGGCAAGGGGCACACGGCGGTTCCCGGCCGTGCGAAGCCGGGGCGTACCCTCTTGCGGATGTCGTCGACCGCCATCGGCGGGCACGGCGTTGGCACCACGCCCCTGCTCGCCGAACACGGCGCGCGAAGGGGCCGTCCGGGGGCGGCGATCGAGAATCAGTACGGTTTCTGCGACTCGATCCAGGTCCTGTACGTCCGGCGGGACACACCGGTGACCCGTGCCCATGCCGCCCTGCTCCCGATCGCCGCTCGGGGGTGTGCGCCCCGCTGCGCGGCGGCGTCACGGCCGCGGGCGGTGAGCGAAGCCGTCGCGGCGTCGACCTCGGCCCTGGCGATGTGGAGGCGCGCTCCGTCGGCGGCGATGAACTGGAACGGGGTGGGTGCGGGGGCGATGGCCGCGGTGTACATCGCGATCGTCAGGCGCGCCTGGGCCGTCCAGTCGAAGCGGTCGTCGGTGGCGTTCTCGGCATTCCCGCGCCCCGCGGCCAGGAACCTGCGTGCCGGGGCGTCGCCGCCCAGGAGCCGAATCTGCTTCGCAGTGAGCACGTCGAGGGGCGACGCGGGCGTTCTCGCGAGACGGCCTTCCGCTCGCAGGCGGACAGGGGGCCTGGGAAGCACGCCGACGGTGGCGACGTCGTACCAGCCGAGGTGTTCCACGGTGGGGTCGTCGTCGGGCCCGAGGCGACACCAACGCGCCCCGGGCCACGGGCCGACGGTGCCGTGGTCGCAGAGCCCCGGCACGGACCATACGACGTCGTACCAGGCGAGGGGATCGGCTGCGCGCGGGTCGGGGTTGCGGGGGTCCTGCCTGGTCCTGGGGATCACGCGCATGACGAGCGGGTCTGTCCTGGGCTCGTAGGCGAGACCGGCGAGGGCTTTCTCAAAGGCGATGCCGGGCACGCGGTCGATCAGGCGCTCGATCCGAATCATGGGTGTTGCCTCCGGTGCGGGCCCCGGGTCGGTTCGTCGGTGGGGCGGTTGGGAGATGGGGTTGTGGGGAACCGGACGTCGGCATGTCGAAGGAGCGGCAGACCGGCCGCGCGCCGTGACGAACGCATCGGGACAGGTATCGGTTGTAGAGGACCGGTGGCATATGACGGCGTCATCCCGTCGGGCCACCGTCACGATCGCCAGGGATCGCGAAGCCCTTCGCGCCCTCCCCCGGGGCCGCGGTCGAGCCGTCGTCCAGGCGCGCGACCGTGAAGCCGTGGGTTGCGAGCTGCGCATCGCCCTGCGAGTCCGTGCGGTTCGCCGCGGCGGGTCCACCGACCGCGGCGACGGGAGGGAGGGCCGGCACGATCCTCGTGGGTGGTATTCGGGCGGCCCGTGTGGCCGTGATCGCCGTCCTCGCCCGGACCACCCGGGTACGGGATCGGGGCGGGGCGAGCGTGTCGCCGTTCCCGTCGACGGAGCGAACGCCCTTCTCGCGGAGCGTGGCAAAGCCCCGGTCCCGAGGGCATGTCGACGACGCCAGGCGCGCAACTGCGACCCCATGCGATGCGTCGGCGAGTCGGACATCGGACTCGATGTGACGGATCCCGGCGTGCTCGGTGTTGCCGACGCCGCTCCGCCGGAAAGCGGGCGGCGCGGTCACGAGCGAGGACGGACGGACCGCACGACGAGCGCGACCACGGCGGCGCCGGTCGTGCGGAGTCTGCGATAGCCCCCGCCGCCCCGATCGTTGGCGTGCGGGTCGACCGACTCGGGGTGCGGTGCGGACGCGAGTCCTTCTCCCCGATGCGTCGGTGCCACGCGGATCGTGAACCTCGCTCCGGCCGCCGTCCAAGGGTCTCGGGTGGAGACCACCCGGATCGACACGTCGATCTCCGTTGGTACCGGTCGCGTCGGGTCTTCGGTGGGTTCCCCGACCGTGTCGCCGTCGCGGCTGTTCGTTCCCTCGAGCCCGGACACCGGAGTGTCACCGTCGTTCGGGGCCATGGTGTCGTAGTCGTCCCGCGCGACCCTGTGCATGATGTACCACACGCGTTTCTCGCCGGGGAAGACATCGGGTGGACCGGTACGGTCGACGGCCGTTCGCAGCTTCGCGTCCGCCGCGGGCTGGGGTTCGTAGCGGTCCAGGGCGCTGCCGGCGTTGCGCAGGGTGAGCTTCACCAGGACCGTCTCTCCCGGCCGGGCCGTGACCTCGCGCGGTTCGCACCACGCCTGCACGGCGTACGCCGAATTCCTCGACCGCTGGGCGTCCAGGTCGGCCCCGCACTGCCCGCCCGGGCAGTGGACGTCGGTCTCCCGGTACGGCGACCTGCACAGCACACAACGCAGCACGACTTTCGTCCTTCTCATTCTTCGTACGGACGATCCCGTACACGGGGGGCGAGTTCGTCCGGGGCGCGGCGAGGGCCCCGGAATCCGCCGTTCACGGAGGATCTTGTGATGTGTCGTCGGGCCGGGCCGACCGGCGGTGACGGTCGGCCCGGCCCGACGCTCGGATCAGGCCCGGGGACGGCCGCGGCGCTTGTTGAGATACAGCGCTCCGCCGCCGGTCGTCAGGAGCGCGACGGCTGCGGCGGTGACGATGACCACGGTGGAGTCGTCCCCGCCGGTCTCGGCGAGGTCCTTGGGGTCACCGACCGGGGCGACCGGGAGCCATGGGACGGTGAGCGGCTGGTCGTCCGTGCCGGGCTCGACGATCGGTTTCGGCGGCGCCGAGCTGGGCGGCGTGGTGGGCTCGGGGGCCGACGCCGACGCCGAGCTCGACGGTGGGGTCGTGTTGGAGGGCGTACCGATCGGGGGCTTGCTCGTGGCAGGCGTGGTCGGCCGTACGGAGGTCGGCGGCGCCGTCGACGAAGCCGTGGTCGCCGGTACCGTCGCGGGCCGGGTGGGGGCGGAGGTGGTGGGCCTGGTCGTGGTCGGCGGCACCGCGGGAGGCGTGCTGCGGGTCGTGGTGGGCGGCACCTTCGGAGGCGTGGTGGTCGGCGGGGCCGGGGGTGTCGCGACGCAGTCGAGATTGCCGTTGTGGGTCTTGGCGTAGCCGGCGGGGCCGGTGACCTTGATGTTGTAGTCGCGGTCCTCGGCGACCTTGACGAAGTGGGTCTTCGACGCGCCGGGCGGCACCGTCGTCTTGGTGCCGTCGACCGTGAAGTCCGCCGGGGCGTCGCCGGTGTTCTTGAGGGTGACGGTCACGCCCCCTTCGACGCACTCCTCCTTGGCTCGGGAGGAGGGGACCGGGACGGCCTCGGGGCTCCACCGGACCGTGGCCGAGGCGTCGACCGGGAGGGGGCGGGAGCCCGCTGTGATCAGGGTCTGGGTGTGCTTGCGGTCCTTGCCCAGGAAGACTCGTCCGACGTCGACGCCGGCCTTGGTCGTGGCGGTGATCCTCGCTTCGCCGGGTTTCCCGGTCCTGGGCACCTTGACGAACAGGTCGGTCCCGTTGGTCGCGGAGGTGATCGGGTTGCCGTCTCTTCCCACCAGGGTCGCGCCGGCCGGTGTCGGAGCGCCGAAACCGACCGTGACGGGCTCGGTGGAGGTAGTCCTGACGGTCACCGGACCGACGCCGGGGGCGTCGCCGTCCTTGCCGGACTTGGTCCCCGGTGACAGTTCGAGCGACGCTCCGGGCTCGTCGGATCGTCCCCGGTCGGCGCCGCCCGTCAGGAAGCCGTACAGGTCCAGCACGTCCTCGTTGTTCCACTTGGAGACGTCGAAGCCGTTGCTGTAGTGCCAGATCGCCGCCTGCGTCGCCGCGACGGCCTCGTCCGCGGAGAGTTTCCTGCCCTGGGGCAGTCCGGCGGCGGTGCCCAGCGCGGTCAGGTCGGTGACCTTGGGATACGAGTGGTTCAGCACCCAGTTGATCCTCGCGACCTTGGCCGAGTCCGTGAGCCAGGAGTCGGCCCACGTGCCCTCGCGGTAGTCCACCGGGCGCAGGTTCGTCTCCAGATCGATGCAGTACACCAGGACCTCGGGGGCACCCTTGCGTGTGCCCAGGATCATCAACTCGGTCGTCGTGGGCTGCGAGTCGCCCTGGAGCAGGACCGAACTGCGTGTGTCCGCGACGTGCCCTCGGAAGCGGACCGCCGCGTCCGCGTCGGCGTGGGCGGCGGGCGACAGGCCGACGACCGTCACGGCCGTCAGGCCGGTTGCGACACCGATCGAACCCGCGCGGGACACGACCCGCTGTATACGGAACATAGGAAAGACACATCTCCTCAGGAAAAGAAAGGTGTTCCCCGTTGCCCGGGCATGTCACCGGGCGCCTGACTTTCGGGTCACCGACGACAAGAATCGTGCCATGGCCCTCACCGGTCAAATCCCCGAGGTGAATTCTTTGTTTCGATCTGCGACCCGCGACAGTTCGGCCCTCGGGTCGACCGGTCCTTGTTTCCGTTCGGGTCGGACTCACGCGTTCGGCGTCCGCAATCGCAAGGTTCGAACGGCGGGGCCGTCGGGCGATATTGCGCACTTTCGTAAGAATGAACGCCGAAACCGGGTCCGGCCGTGACGGCCCGACCCGGGAGTGACCGACACCACCGGGCGCCGGCTTGATCCTCTGTCTGCGCACCACCCCGGGTGCTGAACCACAAGGCGCAGCTGTGGCAAAGCACCGCAATTATCCGCTCCTATAGGAGCGTTCGTGTCCGGCTGTGGGGGGCCTCGGGTACCTGCGGCACGGTTCCGGGGCCATCGATGCACCGGCGATCCGGTTGGTCCGGGCCGGGTCGGCACACGTTGCCGGAGTGCATCGGACCGCTTGGGGAGCGCGGCACGAACCGGGCATGCATTTCCGTTCCTTTTCGCACCGGAGTCGTTTCCCGAGTAGTACGGCCGGGGTCCCTTCCGGAAGGGGTTTCCGCCATGGACCGCCGCGCGGTGAACGCAAAGGCGGTTTCCTCGACGCCGTCCCGGAAGGCCGCATGCGAATTCCGATTCCGCCCGGGAGAACAGTATTCCGACGTCCCTGCGGACGACTACGAGTCGATCACGGCACCGGGGGCTTTCCGTGGGTCTGTTTCGTACGATCACGTTCCGCCCGTCGGGTGAGTGCCCGGGCCGTCCGTCTCACAGGGATGGACGACCCGGACGCTCCGCGCCGTCGGCACCGCCTGCACGGGCGGGGCGAGGGCGGGGCCGACGGGCGCGGCGTGGGGCCGGATCCGACGACTACGGCGTGCGGACCCAGAATTCGACGGACAGCGGTGGAACGACCATGGTGACATTCGGCCCGTTCTTCGGGCCGAGTGCCTGGTTGTTGGTTCGTGGGCCGTAGCGATAGCCCTCGAAGCGGGCCGCGGTCTGGGTGTCGATGGTGTAGGTGAAGGACTGCGTGGTCGAGCGGTTGGTGATCGCGAAGACGGGTTTGCCGGCGGGTGTCTTCCACGCCATGATCCGCTGGTCCCCGAGGATCGCGGACTCGTCGACGTGGTAGCGGACGGAGTTCCAGGGCATGTATTTGACGAAGCCGGCGACGCCGTTCCAGTTGCGCGGGTTCCAGGTCCAGTGCCGCGCGGGCAGGTCGGGGAACCGGGAGAAGTCGGTGTCGTGCGGGGGCCGCCAGAAGCCGAGGGAGTAGTGCGGGGACTCGGCGTTGGTGGTGGGCTTGAGGGCGTGGAGCCAGAACCAGGTGGGCGCGTTCTGGAAGGTCATCCAGCTCATGATCGACTGTGCGGTGTTGATGGTCCTGCGGTCGCCCCATGTCTCGTTCGCCGGCGGCTGGAGGTATTCGAACTCGTTGTTGAAGACGGGCTTGCCCGCAGCGCCGGACGTCCAGTTCTGATAGACGTGCTGGTCGCTGTCCGCTCCGATGTGGTGATAGGTCCATGCGTCGACGAGGTCGAGAGCGTGGGGGTCGGCGGCGATGGCCCTGCCGATGTCGCCACTCCAGCCGTCCAGGCTGTCTGCGGTGATCATGACGTTCGGATGCGCGGCACGTACCTTGGCCGCGCTCGCCTTGAACGCCGCCAGGTACTCCCCGGCCGTGTACACACACGACGAGTAGGGCGTGTCGTAGCGGGGTTCGTTCTGCAGGCCCCACATGGACACGGGCACGCCGCCGTCGGTGAGGTAGTCGAGGTCGGCGACCAGGGCGTCGCCGAATCGGGAGAGGAACGCGGGGTCGAACGACTTGAGTCTGCCGCCGATGTAGGAGTCGTTGTTCTTCCAGCCGGGTGCCGGGGACCAGTATTCGACGGAGGTGCCCTCGATGCCCGCTCGCCGGATCATGTCGGCGAGCAGCGCGGTCTGGCCGTCGTAGCGGCCCTTTATGAGGGTCCGGGTGGGGTCGAGGCCGCGGTAGTACAGGCCCATGGCGAGGCGGCAGTAGCGAAATCCCCGGTCGGAGCGCCCGGCCTTGAGCATCTGCCGGTAGAAGCGGGCGCGTTCCGAGTCGGTGAGGTCGTACGGCACGCCGCTGACCAGGTCGGGCAGGCCGTTGTTGCCGGAGCCGATCGAGTCCGACTGGATCTCGAAGCCGAGTCCGAGAATGGTCTGCCTGCGGCCGTTGTCGAAGCGGATCGTGTAGTTGCCCGTGGTGGCGGCCTGGGCGGCGGGGACGTTGACCAGAGGGGTCAGGGCAGTGGCTGCTCCGGCGACGGCGGCGCCGCGCAGGATCGACCGGCGGCTGGGGCCGTGGGGACGGGGCAGGGACATGGGGCTCCTTCGATGGCTTTCGGAGGTGCGACCTTGTGGCGGCCGGCCGTTTCGACGGCCGACTCTCGCCGCTGCGTCGGGCGGCCGTCGGGCCACCGTCGTCCGTCGTCTCCTTTGCGGTTGCCGGCGCCCGTGGAGGCGACCGGAGGGAGCGGTCGGCGGGACTTCGCTGTGCGGGCGGTCGTGCGCAGCGGAGTTCGGGCGGGGGAAGACCGGGGGCGGGTCCGGGTTGTCGGTTCGGGATCGCCGAACGCGTCGGGGGTCGGGACCGCCTCGTGGGGTGTCGTCGGCTTCGGCCCGCGCGGTGACACGGGCCGTGCCGAGGTGGCCCCGATGTGCCGGCGGGACCGCGGCGACCGGCCGCCGCTTTCGTTCCCGGACCGGGTCGATTGCGTCTATTCCTTGACCGCGCCGTTGGTCAGTCCTCGGACGAAGAAGCGTTGGAGGAGGATGAAGCCGACGACGACGGGGATGGCGGCGAGGACGGAGCCGGCCATCAGCAGGTCCCACCGCGGGTCGAACTGGTTCTGGAATCGCGCCAGTCCCACCGGGACGGTGCTGAGGTGTTCGTTGTTGGTGACGAGCGAGGGCCAGGCGAACTCGCCCCAGGTCCACATGAACTTGAGGACCGCCACCGTGCCCAGCGCGGCCCAGGAATTGGGGAGCAGGACGCTGACCAGGGTGCGGATGCGTCCGGCCCCGTCGATGGCGGCGGCCTCGTCGAGTTGGACGGGGAGGGTGACGAAGTGTTGGCGCAGCAGGAAGATGCCGGTGGGGCTGGCGAGGAAGGGCACGATCAGCGCCCAGTAGGTGTCGATCCAGTCGAGGTCTCGCATGACCAGGTAGAGCGGGACCAGGATGACCTGGGTGGGGATCATCAAGGTGGCGAGGATCAGGGTGAAGACGGCTTGGCGTCCGCGGAAGCGGATGCGGCTGAGTCCGTACGCGGCGAGGGTGTCGAAGACGAGGTTGCCGGCGACCACGGCGACCGCGACGAGCACCGAGTTGAGGAACCAGCGCCCGAACGGGTGGCTGTTGACGACCTCGCCGTAGGCGTCGAACGTGACGCGGTCGGGGACCAGGTGGCTTCCGGTGCCCACGAGTTGTTCCATGGACTGGAAGGAGGTGAGCGTCATCCACAGGACGGGCAGTCCGGCGAAGAGCGTGACGGCGGTGAGCCACAGTGCGGGGGCCAGGCGGTGGGTGCGGTGTTTCACGATTCCTCCGAGGAGGTGAGCCAGGTCCTGATCACGGTGACGGTCAGCAGGATCAGGAACAGCACGACCGAGGCGGCGCAGGCGACTCCGACGTCGGTGAGCAGGCGCGTGTAGATGAAGGTGACGACGGTGAGGGTGGCGTTGCCGGGGCCGCCCTCGGTCATCACCCAGACCTGGTCGAACACCTTGAAGGAGTTGAACAGCAGCAGCAGGAGTACCGCCGCGCTGGCCGGGCGGAGCATCGGCAGCGTGATGGAGCGGAACTGTCGCCAGGGGCCCGCGCGGTCGATGGTGGCGGACTCGTACAACTCGTCGGGGATGCGCTGGAGGCCGCCGAGCAGGATCAGGGCGTAGATCCCGAATTCCTTCCAGACGCTGACGACGGCGATCGCGGGCAGCGCGAGGTCGTTGTCGAACAGCCAGCGTGCGCCGTCGGAACCGACCAGGGAGGCCAGGGAGTTGACCAGCCCGTGGTCGGGTTCGTACAGCCACTTCCAGACGAGACCGGCCACCACCATCGGGATGACGGCGGGCAACACCGTGACGGTGCGCACGAAGCGGGCGGAGGCGAGTTCGCGGTTGGCGGCGATCGCGGTGGCCAGGGCCAGGACGTAGGTGCCGACCAGGGTGAAGGCGGTGAACACCACGGTGTTGACCAGGCTGTCGCGGAAGGTGCCCGCAGCCAGGATCGTGCGGTAGTTGTCCGCGCCGACGTCCGTCTTGGGCCCCAGCAGGTTCCAGTGCTCGGTGCTGTAGAACATCGACTGCACCATCGGGTAGAACGTGAACCCGAGGATGACGACGAGCGCGGGTGCCACGGTCAGCCAGCCGGCCAGGGCGCCGCTGCGGCGCCGGCGGGGCCCGCCCAGCAGACGCGGGAGCCGGCGCGGGGCGCTCGTGCTCCGGGTGGGGGGAGGTTTCCCCGGGAGTTCGGTGAGAGTGGTCATCGGTGGGCTACTTCTCGTTGGTCAGGGCCCGGTCGACCCGGTCGTCCACGGCACGTGAGGCCTTGTCGACGAGGCCTTCTCGGCGTCCCTTGGACGGGTGTTTTCCCGGGCGTCGGGCGAGGGTGGTCATCGGTGGGCTACTTCTCGTTGGCGAGGGCCTGGTCGACCTGGTCGTCGATGGCTTGGAGGGCCTTGTCGACGGTGCTCTGGCCGTTGACGCCGGCGACGACGGAGGCCTTCTGGGCGTCCCAGCGGGCCTGGAAGGCATGCCGGTCCTGCAGGACGAGGTCGGGGGTGTTGCGGTCGAGTTGTTCGATGATGGCCGTCCAGTTGGGGTCGCCGGCGATCTTTTGCTCGACGGTGCCCTTCACCGCCGGGTCGACCTTGGTGGGGTCGTAGGGGAAGATCGCCTGGAAGTCCATGTACTGGGCGCTGCGTTCGGGGGAGGCCAGCCAGCGCATGAACGTTCCGGCGGCGGCGAGGTCGCCGCCCTTGGCGTTGGCGACCAGGCTGTGACCGCCGACCATCGAGCAGCCGCTCTTGGGACCGGTGGGCATCGGGGCGACGGCCCACTTTCCGGCGACCTTGTCCCCGCCCGCCTTCACGTTGCCGACCACCGACTGGAAGAACGGGAACATCGCGACCTCGCCGCTGATGAATCCGTTGAGGGCGCTGGTGCCGACCGGGGAGATCTTGTCGGTGTAGAACGAGCGCATGTAGTTCATCGCCGTCTTGCCGGCGTCCGACTTCTGCGTGGAGGACTTGAAGTCCGGCGTGGTCAGGCTGCCGCCCGCCTGACACAGGAAGCTCTCCCACGTCGCGTTGATCGCGTTGAGGTGGTCGTCCATGCCCTTGAACTGCCAGCCGCTCACCTTCTTTCCCGCGGCGGCGGACTTGGTGGTGATCGCGGCGGCGGTGGACTTGAGTTCGTCCCAGGTCCGGGGCGGGGCGTCGAAGCCGTATTCCTTGAGGATGTCGGTGCGGTACAGCATGACGTCGACGTCGAAGTAGAGCGGCGCGCCGTACATCTTGCCGTTGTACTCGTCGATCCGGGACAGGGGCAGGAACTTGTCGAGGTCGGCGGGGGTGTAGCCCAGGGTGTCCAGGGAGGCGAGGGTGTTGGACTTGAGGTAGTCGAGTTCCAGGCCGTTGTTCATCAGCCACACGTCGGGGCCCTTGCCGGCGGCGACGGCCAACTTGATCTTCTCGCGGCCGTCCTTCCACTCCAGCTGGGTCAGTTCGACGTTCACCTTGGTCTGTGAGGCGTTGAACTCGTCGACGAGTTGCTTGACCTTGTCGTTCTGGCCGATCCAGTAGGGCATCGACCAGAACTTGACGGTCTTCCGGCCGTCGCCGCCCCCGGACGAGCCGCCGTCGGACGAGCAGGCCGAGGCCGCTATCAGGCAGGTCGAGGCCAGGGCGGCGAAGGCGAGTCTGCGGCGCAGGGGTGCCATGGTCGGTGTCTCCTTGTGACTGGTGCGGTTGCGTGGGTGCCGGGACGGCGGTGGGAGGGGTGGCGGGTTCAGTACTTGGCGACGGTGTAGCGGTCGACGATGTCCTCGTCGAGGCGGAAACCCAGCCCGGGGCCTTGTGGGACGGTCAGTGCGCCGCCGCGGAACTGCGGGGGGTCGAGGAGGATGCGTTCGCGGATGGGGTTGGGCAGTCGGTTGTATTCGTAGGTGCGCAGGTTGGGGGTGGCCGCGCACAGTTGCAGCGCGGCGCACAGGCTGACGCCGGATCCGACGCCGTGGGGTGCGATGTCGACGTGGAACGCGGAGGCGAGGGCGACCAGACGCATGGCCTCGGTGATGCCGCCGCTGCGGGCGACGTTGGGCATGAACACGTCGATGGCGCCGGCGGTGAGCGAGTCGCGCAGGTCGAATCGGGTGAAGTGGGTCTCGCCGTTGACGATCGTCAGCCCGGTGCGGCGGCGCAGTTCGGCGAGGTTGGTGAGGTCGTCGACCTGGAGGGGTTCCTCGAACCAGGCGATGTCGAGGTCGGCGAGGACGGCGCCGACGCGGGTGGCCTCGTCCAGGTCGTAGGCACAGTTGGCGTCGGTGAGGATCTCGACGTCCTCGCCGACGGCGGCGCGTACGGCGCTCAGGTGGGCGCGGTCGACGCGGGCGCCGCGGCCGATCTTGACCTTGAGGGCCTCGAAGCCGTCGGCGACGTAGTCCAGGGCCTGGCGGGCGGATTCCTGGGGGTCGGCGTGCAGGGCGACGGGGCTGGCGTAGCAGGGGATGCGGTCGCGGAGGGGGCCGCCGAGGAGGCGGTGGACGGGGGTGTTGGCGAGTTTGCCGCGCAGGTCCCACAGGGCGAGGTCGACGCCGGCCATGGCTTCGAGGTAGAAGCCGCGGTTGTGGCCGCCGGCCGCCTGGCCCTGGTAGAGGCGTTCCCATACGGCGGAGGTGGCCAGGGCGTCCTGGCCGATCAGCAGTGGGGCCAGGACCGTGGCCACGACGGTGGCGGTGACCTGCGGGGAGGGCAGCCCGTAGCACTCACCGATGCCGACGGTGCCGTCCTCGGCGTGTACTTCGACGAGGGTGGCGTACTGGCCGTGCCGGGGAAGGACGCGGTGGCTGGCGGCGGGGTAGCGCAGCCAGTCCGGCACCTGTTCGGGCGAGTCGTAGAGCTCGTCGAAGCCGGCCGACAGCGCGCGTGCCTGAATCTTGGCGATGCGCAGGGGCGCGTTTGTCACGGATGTTCTCCTGCGGGGTGGTCGGTGCCGTTCCCGAGCGGGTTCGGGCGGCGAGGGGTGGTCTCCGTGGGCGTTCTCGCGCCGCCCGGAGAGGGCGATCGCGGCGACCGGGCAGGCGACCACGGGGACGACGAGGGAACAGATGGGGCGCACGGGGGCGGTGGCGATGAAAGGGGTGGTGCCGAACTCGCGGCCGATGCCGATGCCGCCGATGCGGACCCGTGCGTCGGGCCTGCGGCTGCGGGTGGCCGAACGAGCGGACGAGCGGTTCGTCGGGACTGTCGCGACTGTCGTCGTGCTCATCGGGCACCTCCAAGCCGTGCTTCGTGGATCGGCACGACCCGAAGGTATGCGATATACGAAACGTTGGCCAGGGGTTGTTGCCGATTTGTTTCCTGCGAGTTCACCGCGCCTCGAAACGGGCCGGGGGACGGGAGTACCCCGTGCGACTTCGAGTCGAGCGCAGGGCGTCGCGGGGCGCGAGGAACCGATTCTTGAGGCCCGCCGGGCCCCGGCCGTGGGGCGTTCGTCGAGGCGACCGGACGGCCCTCACACCCGAGCGGTACCGGGCGCCCGTGAGATGCCGAGGGTCGTCCGGAGTCGGCCGGGTGGCACGCCGGTCGCAGTGGGGCCGCCGCGGCGGCGTCGCTCGGAGTGGCGTCGGAGCCGGGGTGTCGTGCGGGCAGGGGGATTCGTCGGCTTCGGGGCCTCCGGCCCCGACGGGATGTGCCGTGGTCGTCGTCGCGGCACTTCGCGGAGCAGGGCGGGGCCGCCGTAGGGCGGCGCCGACCTGCTCGCGTCAGCGCAGCGTGCTTCCCGGTGCCGCCCGCAGGAGATCGAGCTCCTCGCGGAAGGGAAGCCCCTCCCAGTCGCCGGCGGCGGCGACCGCGAAGGCGCCCGTGGTCACCGCCCGTTCCAGGCGATCCGGTATGCCGAGACCGTCCAGGATCCCGGACAGGTAGCCCGCGACGAAGGCGTCGCCCGCGCCGACGGTGTCCTTGACGGGCACGCGTACTGCGGGGCGAGACGTCGACCCTGTGGCGGTGAACACCTCGGCGCCGTCCGCCCCCCGCTTGATCACCACCTCCCGCACCCCGGTCGCCAGGAGCGCCTCCACCCGTTCGCTCTCGCGCCGGGCGTGCGGGGGGCAGACGAGGGCGAGTTCGTCGTCGGAGGCGACCAGCACGTCCACGTGCTGCGCGAGCGGGCGCAGGACCGTGGCGGCCTCGTGGGCGGACCACAGCCGCGATCGGTGGTTCACGTCCAGACACACCAGTGCCGAGGATCGGACCGCGGCCTCGACCGCGGCGCGCGGGCCCGGCCCCAGGGCCGGTGTCACGCCGGTCAGGTGGACGATGCGGGCACCCTCCTCCAGGGCCGCCGCGGCGTGTCGTGGTTCCAGGTGCGATCCCGCCGATCCGCTGCGGTAGTAGCCCACCCGGACGAGGTCGGCCACGCGGGGTTCGAAGATCACCAGCCCGGTGGGGGCGTGTTCGTCGACCGCGGCGTGGGAGACGTCGACGCCCTCGGCGCGCAGGGTCCGCAGTATCAGGCGGCCGAACTCGTCGGCGCCGTTGACGCCCACCCACCGTGCCCGGTGGCCGAGTCGGGACAGGCCGATCGCGACGTTGGCCTCCGCGCCGGCCACGGTCAGGTGGAGCGCGCCGCCCAGGTGCAGGGGCCGTTCGGCGCGCAGGGCCGCCATGGCCTCCCCGATGGTCAGGACGTCGGGCACGGGGTCTCCGAGGCGAGGGCGCGGAAGAGGGCGATCCGCTCGGCCAGGCCGGCGTCCGTCCCGGTGTCGGCGGCGGCGCCGACGAGGGGGCTCCCGACTCCGACGGCCAAGGCGCCGGCGGCGAGGAAGTCACGAGCCGCGGCGATGTCGATGCCGCCCACGGGGACGAAGTCGACGTCGGGGAACGGGGCGCGCATGGCGCGCAGGAGGCTCGGTCCGCCCAGGCTCGCGGGGAAGAGCTTGACGGCGGTGGCGCCCGCCGTGATCACCGCGGTCACCTCGCCGGGGGTCAGCGCGCCGGCCAGGACCGGCAGGCCGAGCGAGCGGGCCTCGGACACGGCGGCGGTCCCGCCGGGGGTGACCGCGAAGCCGGCCCCCGCTCGGGCGGCCAGGAGGGCGTCGGCCGCGGTCACGACGGTACCCGCGCCCAGCGCGGCGTCGGGCCCCAGTGCCGCGCGCGCCCGCTCGATGACCGCCGGTGCGTCGGGCGTGGTCAGCGACACCTCGACGATGTCGACGCCTGCGGCGAACAGCGCCAGGACCGTGTCGAGCGCGGCCTGCGGGTCGAGTCCGCGGACGATGGCCAGAAGCCTCCGCGAGCGTAGGGCGGACCTGAGTTCGGCGGGGTGCACGGTGCCTCCAGAGATGCCGGACGAGCTACTTTAGAATATCGTATACCTTTCATGGTGGGCGGTCCGCCCGCAAGCCTCCTCGACGAAAGGCATCGCCTCGTGACCCGAACCGCTTTGATCACCGGAGTGGCGGGCGGCATCGGCCGCGCCGTCGCCGCGCGCCTGGCCCTCGACGGCCTGCGCGTCGCCGGCATCGACGTCGTCGACCCCCGCCAGGACGGCGTCGACTTCCACCGCGCCGACGTCACCGACGCCGAGCAGGTGGCAGGTGCGGTACGGCAGGTCCTCGCCGACACGGGTCGCGTCGACGTGCTGGTCGCCTGCGCCGGCGTCACCGAGGGCAAACCCCTGCACGCCACCAGCGAACGGGAATGGGAATCGGTGTTGGCGAGCAACCTCACCTCGGTGTTCCTGTCCGTGCGCGAGGTGCTGCCCGCGATGATCGACGCCGGATCGGGCGTCGTGGTCACCATCGGCTCCGTCCTGCACCGCACCGCGGCCCCCGGCCTGCCCGCCTACGCCGCCGCCAAGGGCGCGGTGGCCGCGCTCAACCGCCAACTCGCCGTCGACTACGGCCGGTACGGCATCGTCTTCGTCACCCTGTCCCCCGGGTGGGTCCGCACCCCCGCCACCGAGGGCAGGCTCGGCCCCGAGGGAGACCTGGAACGCCTGCGGGAGAGCAATCCGCTGCGGACGATCGCCGAGCCCGGGCACGTCGCCGACGCGGTCGCGTTCGCCGTCTCGCCCGCCGCAGCCCTGCTCACCGGTTCGGAACTGGTCCTCGACGCCGGCGCGTCCGTCGTCAGTCCGGCCGGCCTGCTGCGCGACGGCCAACGGCAGGCCATGGGGCTGCCGCCCCTGGGCCCGCCGCGCTGACCGACCGGCGACGCGGCGCGGTCCGTATCGCATCCCGAGCGCGGCGCGGCTCAGGTGTCGGTGTCCACCTCGTGGGCCGCCTGGGAACTGATGTGGGTCCGCGCCGCGTCCTCCGCCGCCTGCGGATCACGGCGGCGCAGCGCGTCGAGGATCGCGTCGTGCTCGGCGACGACCTGGCGCCAGTTCCCGGCGTCCATCGGCGCGGTGATGCGGAACCGACGCACGGTCATCAGGAGTTGCTCGGTCAGTTCGCCCAGGATGCGATAGCCGCCGGCCAGTGCGAGCGCCCGATGGAACTGCGAGTTCAGTTCCGGCAGACGCACCACCTCGCCGGCGCCCAGCGCGTCGCGCATGGCGTCCTGCGCGCTCTCCAGATCCGCCAGCAGGCCCTCGGTGACGTGCTCGGCCGCCAGGCGGGCGATCAACGCCTCGATCGCCTCCCGGGCGAGGAAGACTCCGCGCATCTCCGTCACGTCGATGGTCGCCACGGTCACCCCGGAGTGGACCCGCGACACCACCAGCCCGTCGGCCTCCAGCCGCTTGACGGCCTCCCGGATGGGAATCTTGCTCACGCCCAGCGTCCGGGCGAGCTCGTCCATGTTGACGCGCTCGCCCGGCGCGATGTCCCCCTGGGCGATCGCCTTGCGCAGACTCTCGTAGACGAGATCCGCCTTGCTCTTCACGACCGGCAACTGCTCGGCCCAGTCTTTGCGTACCATCCGTTCATCGTATGCGATATCTTTTCATCGTGCAGACCCGTCGGCGAGAGTTTCCCGCACTCCCCGGACCTGGACCGACGGGCCTAAAGTATCGAAATCTGGACATCGTGCTTTTCGTATACTATGTTCTTTGGTAAGACCTTTTGAGGCCCGCGTCCGATCACCCCCGATGTCCCCCTCGCGTGTTCGGACCGCCACAACGGCTCAGCGCGGGCGTCTCCCAGACTCACCGAGGAGTCCCCCATGCCCGCGATCCGCATTCCGGAGAACCGTGCGCCGGCCCCACCGGCTGCGGCGAGGCGTTCGCGACATCACAGCCGCAGTCTTCCCAACGACCGCCGTGCCCCCGGCGATCTGCGCGCGTGGATCAGCGCCCACCTCGCCCGCTGGGGACTCGGCCGCCTCGACGAGGACCTCTGCCTCATCGCCACCGAACTGGCCACCAACGCCATCCGACACGGCGAAACGCCCGCCCTCGCCACACTGTCCCTGGGCGCCCACGACACGGACGGACCCTACGTCCGACTCGAGATCACCGACCACGGCCCCGGCTTCGACCACGCACGCGTCCGACGAGGCTGGGAAGCACCCGAGCACAACGGCAGCAACCACGGACGCGGACTCCTCCTCGTCGACGCACTCAGCACCACCTGGGGCGCCGTCGCCCTGCACCCCGGCCAACGCGTCTGGGCCCAACTCGCCATCCCCTGGCACTGACCTCGCCCCGGGGCGCCACGCGCGAGCGGGCGGAAACCCCCACCACCACGCCCCGACGGGTATCACCGCCCCAACACCGACACCGGTGCCGGACGGCCTCGTTCCACAAGACCGCACCCCTCCCCCGACGGCGCCGGCTTCTCCACGCCACGGACAGCGCGCACCGCGGTTGCGAACCCGTCGTCGCCCCCACCCGAGGAAGTCCATGTCTTCGTTTCACCGCCGCAAGGGACCGGCCGCCGCACTACTGGCGATCCTGTCGGCGATCCACGTCGCACCGACCGGGACCGCCGCCGCGGGAACCGCGATTCCCTTCACGGACGGCTTCGAGTCGGGCGACACCGCCCGGTGGCCCCGCAAGGGCGTCGAGGGAGGCGGCACCGTGGGCGTCACCGCGGCGCCCGCCGGCGGCAACGGCAGGGCCGCCCGGTTCACCATGCCCGACGACGGGTCCTACCGCGCCGAGATAGCCACCGACCGCCTCCCCTACGGCAGTTACCGGTACACCTTCTCCAACCACCTGCCCAGCGATTGGGTGCGCTACGAGCGCATGACCATCGTCTCCCAGTGGCACGGCGGGACCGGCACCATCCCCGCCATCGCCCTCGCCGTCAAGAACGACCGATGGGTGATGGACGTCCACTGGCAGGTGGGTTCGCAGCCCGTGCAGGGCGTCAAGTACGACCTCGGGACGGTGAGGTTCGGGCACTGGAACCGGTGGGCCTTCGACATCACCTGGTCCACCGCGACCACCCCGGGCTCGATCGCCGTCTCGCGCGACGGCGCCGCGGTCGGATCACACCAGGGCCCGAACAGCTACCACCAGGAGACCGCCCCGTACCACAAGATCGGCCTGTACCGGCCGAACTGGAAAGCGGAGAAGGGACACGCGAAGGGCGGGAGCCCCGCCGTGATGGCCCACTACGACGACGTCGCCATCGCCACCCTCTCGTCGGGCCCCGGCAAACCCCCGCCCGCGCCCTCCTCCCCCACCGCCCCGAAACCCACGACACCGTCCCCGCAGGGCCCCTCGGCATCCGCGTCGGCACCCCCGTCCACCGCAACGCCGGCGTCACCGGCGCCGACCACCACGACGGAAGACCTCGCGGGCGACACCGACCTCGACACCGACATCGGCGCTCCCGATCCCGCCCGCGACACCGACTCCGGCACCCTGGCCGGGACCCGGAACTCCGACTCCACACCGCTGCTCCTCACCTGTGCCGGCGCGTTGCTGATCGGAGCGCTGTGCGTTGCCGTCCGCAGCGGCATCAAGAGGAAGGGCCGGGCAAACCGGTAACACGAGCCCAGGGAACGGCGGATACCCAATGAACCGCGGATACCCGGGACGGGTCACCCCATGGTCAGAAGGTGGTCGCTGATCAGGTGTGTCGCCCCCACGACGCCCATCGTGCCGCCCGGTTCGGACAGCACGATGGGCAGGTTCTCCGTCGCCAGGGGCAGTGACTGCCGATACACGACGCTGCGGATCTCCGCGAGCAGCGGGTGCCCGATACCGGCCACGCCACCCCCGATGATCACCATCCCGGGATTGAAGAAGCTCACGAGCGCGGCGATCACCCGTCCGAGCCGGGCAGCGCCTTCGCGCACGACGGCCATCGCCGCCGGGTCGCCGGCGGTAACCGCATCGCCGACGTCCGCGGCGGTGAGCACCCCGGTCTCGGCCGATCTGCGGCCCAGGAAGGGGGATGTCCCCGAGGACGCCGCGGCTTCGGCATCACGCGCCAGCGCCCAACCGGAGAAGTAGGACTCCAGGCAACCGGAGTTCCCGCACACGCACGTCGGCCCGGACTCGTCCAGGCGGATGTGGCCGATGTCGCCGGCGCTCCCGGAGACGCCCCGGTAGATCCGGCCGCCGACGACGATTCCGCATCCGACACCCGTACCGACCTTGATCAGCAGGAGGTCGTCGATCGACCGTGCCACGCCGGCGTGGCGTTCCCCCAGGGTCATGACGTTCACGTCGTTGTCCACCAGGACCGGGCAGTCCAGCCGCCGACCGACCACGCCCCGGATCGGGAAACGGTCCCAGCCGGGCATGATCGGTGGGATCACCGGCGTACCCTCGCGAAAGCTCACGGGTCCCGGGACGCCGATACCCACTCCGTGGACTCGGGGAAACGGATCGACTTGGCGCAGCTTGTCGACGAGCGCGAACACGCGCTCGAGCACCGCCTCCGGTCCGCCGCGCACGTCGCAGGGCTCGCTCAGGTGCCCGAGCACCTCCAACTCGCCGTTGGTGAGCGCGACATCGATCGACGTTGCGCCGATGTCGACGCCGACGAACCGCGTCGCCGATGCGATACGTACGATGCCCGAGCGTCGCCCCCCGCGCGAGGCGGCGAGGCCGGCCGGCTCCACCAAGCCGAGTTCGACGAGCCGGTCCACCTCGACGGCCAGCTTGGAGCGCGACACCTGCACGGCGTCGCCCAGCTCGGACCGGGACCGCGGCCCGTGGTCGCGCAACAAGCGCAGCAGATGCGCCTGGTACCGGTTCTCCGGCTCGTATCGCGCGTTCACGGCTTCGCCTCCCTCGTGATCCGGCGGATGCGGATCATCCACATCCCGCCGCCCCCGTACCGGGGCATCCGTCGGAAGCTTCACCGGATCGTCGCCGGAAGGAGACGCGCCTCGACCGACAATCGACAGCGCCTCGTTCTTGGCCCGCTCGCGTCACGCATTGTCAACTTTTCCTTTCCGGCGGCAAAGTCGTATCGACGGTAGCGGGATTCGCGGCCACGCCGGGGCCCGGCCGCGAATCGCGTTGCTCGGCGAACGACCGCATCGATGAGGGCACCCGTCGGGTCGTGGTCGAGCACGACCCCGCCGAGCCGTCACCGGGCCCGGTCATCCGGTCGCTCCGAGACGAGTTCGGCAACGTCCGGCCCCGAGCCGCGTGTCCGCGTGCACGGTTGGCCGGGAGTGGTAACGGCCGGTCGGCCCGCGCCCGGGCGTTGATCGGGCGCACCCACCGCTTTGCTTCTGTCGTCGCGCGGAAGTCGAAGAGGCCGAGGGATCGTGACCGACCGGAGTCGGGGCGACGAGACGATCGCCCCGACTCGTTCGACTACTTGCCGCCCCACTTGTCGGGATAGCCGGGCAACGTCTCGCAGCCGCACATCGCGTAATGCAGCGGCGGCATGCCGGGCTTGAGGTACCGATCGCGGTTGTCGGCCGTGATGGTGGGTTGCGGGAGCTTCCATTCCTTGGGTACCGGTTCGCCCTTGAGGATCTTCAGAGCCGCGATGATCGGAGTGCGCCACTGGTACGAGGGGTACGTCGGGGCGATCGCGGTGAGGTTCTTCTTCTTCCAGACCTCCAGGAACTGCTGCTGGTCCTCGCCGGTGATCGGCGGGACCTTCCTGCCCGCGTCCTCGAACGCCTCCACGGCCGCGACGGCGGTGTCGCCGGCGTCCATCCAGACGCCGTCGATGGTGCCGTGGCGCTGGATGGCGTCGCTGACGACGGCCTTCGTCTTGGCCGGGTCGCCGTCGGTGAACTTCACGTCGACGACGTCGAGTCCGCCCTGCTCCAGCACACGCTTGCCCGCGGCCCAGCGGTTCTCCAGGACGTCGACGCCGGGCAGGACCCGCAGCGCGAGGATCTTCCCGCCGGGCTTGACCTTCTCCTTCAGGAACCGGGCGCCGGTGTCGCCGAACGCGTAGCCGCCGACGGGGTTGACGAATGTCACCGGGCAGTCGGTAGTCACGCCCCGGTCGAAGACGATCACGGGGATCTTTCCGCACGCGGCCTTGACGGCCGGGGTGAGCGTGGCGGTGGTGTTGGGCGAGACGATCAGCGCGGAGCAGCCCTTGCCCGCGAGTTCCTGGATGTCGGAGATCTGCTTGTCGTCCTTGCCCTGGGCGTCCAGGACGGTGAACCTGGCGATCTCGGGGTGGGTGCCGGCCTCCGCCTGGATGTTCTTGAGGCCGGTCTGCCGCCAGTTGTTGGCGACGCTCGCGTTGGAGAAGCAGATCTCGTACGGACCGTCCTTCTTGTACTGCGTGGTGTCGACCATCTGCTGCGGGTCGAGCATCTGCTCCCAGGGCTTGTCCGCGGGGCCCTGCGGGGTCGCCTTCAGGAGCGCCAACTGCCGGTCGTAGTCCGCTTGTACGAAGAACTTCGAGTCGCCGGAGTCGCCCTTGCCGGGACTCGCTCCGGGGGCGGACGCGCCGGGGACGCCGGGGGCCTTGGTCGCCGACGAGGAGTCGGCCTTGTCACTGGAACACGACGCCGTGGCCAGTAGGGCGGCCGCGACGGTCAGGCCGACGGACAGTCTGTGTCTCATCGTGATTCTCCTCGGGAGGGTCACAGCAAAAGTATGGATATAGGTGTCATGGGACCGATTCCGGGAGGGATCGACGGCGCCCGGGGCATGGCGGTGATCACGACGACGCCTTGGACGCTGCTCTCCAGGTCGATGGAAACCCGTGCGGTCGAGCAGGGGGAAGAGGGGCGAGAACACGGCGACTGCGGCGGCCGAGTGCGACGCCACCCGGGAGGCGGCAACGGATTCGAACCCGTGGCCTCGCTCGGCCTGCGCAAAGATCCCGACGAAGCCGCCGACCGGGCGCCGCGACCGCGGCGGCCGTTTCACACAACCGAGCCGGTGTCCTGAGCGGACTGTAGGCGCGCGAGAACCCACGAGTCGGGGAACTCGTTCACGTGCCTGTACGGCCTCGTCAGGGGTTGCGGGACGGGGCCCGCCCATCGAGTCGGCCCCGTCCCGCCCCTATCGGGCGATCAGGTGACGAAGACGCCGGACATGACCGCGTTGGGGCCGGCCGTCTTCGTGACGCGGACGGTGACCTGTCCGCTGACCGTCCACGTCAGCCAGCGTCCGGCACCGAATCCGGTCAATGTGGTGGTGCTCAGTACGGTGCCGGACTGGTCCAGCAGTTCCACGGTTTGGGCGCGGCCCTTGTTGTCGTAGTCGGTGAAGTACGCCGCCACGTCGCGGGTGCCCTGCACGGATACGCCGATGTCGAACCGGTTGGTGTTGAACCAGGTCGGGGCGACGCGGGTGCCGTTGGTGGGGTGTTGCAGGGCCCTGGGCAGGGTCGAGGTGTTCGCCCAGGTGTACGGGGTCGCGGTCGCCGCGGGGGTGACGGTGACACCGGCGGGCAGGGACGTGGACACTCCGGGGATGACGTGGCCCGCCTGTCCCCTCACGCCCAGCCAGTCGCCGCCGATGCTTTGGCCCACGCCCGGGCCGAGGGCCTGCACGGTGTCCAGGGACAGGGCGTAGGCGGCGCCGGGGTTGCTGCGGAAGACCAGATACAGGTCGTGTGTGCCCGCGGGTGCGGCGACGGGGACGGGGGCCGTCTCGGTGAAGGTGTACCACCCGCCGGTGTTGCCGACCTGTGTGGTGGCGACGAGTTGCCCGGTCGGGCTGCCGAGGCGGGCCTCGATGCGCCCGCCGGTCGAACCGGAGGCGACCCGGTACTTGATCGAGTCGATGCCTTGGAAACTCACGTTGTCGTATTTCACCCACTCGCCGTCCTGGATGTTGCCGACGTACTGTCCGTGTTCGGCGTTCGCGTGGTTCTCCACGGCCACGCCGGACGCCTGGTTGTAGTAGTGGGCCTGGAAGCGCTTGGGCCGGTAGACGGAGGTGTCGCTGCCGGTCAGCTTCCCGATCCCGCCCGGGCCGCCGCGGTCGGTGTAGCGGGCGTCGATCGCCCAGAACGCGTTGGCCGCGGCGTGGCCTTCGTCGAGGAATGTCGCCGCGACTCCGGAGCATGCCCGGACCGGGTCGGCCGGGTGGGCGTGCTCGTCGTGGCCCAGGGCGGGCTGTACGACGATGTCGGCGCAGTCGACCGTTCCGTCCTGGGCGTCGCTGACCGATACCTGCCAGGGCAGTGAGTCGCCCCATTCGAAGAAGCCGCCGTTGGTGGGCACGGTGATGCTCACGGTGGGCGCGGTGTTGCCGACGACGATCGGCACCGACGCGGTGGCGCTGCGCTTCTGAGGTGTGTCGGTTTCGGTGACCTTGAGCGTCGCGGCGTACTCGCCGTTCGTCGTGTAGGTGTGGTTGGGGTTGGGGTCGGTGGAGGTGGTGCCGTCGCCGAACGTCCACAGGAACGACAGCGCGTCTCCGTCGGCGTCGCGACTGCCCGCGCTGGAGAACGCCACGGTCAGCGGCGCGATGCCGGCGCGAGGTGTGCCGTCGGCGACCGCCGTGGGGGCGCGTCCGTTCTTGACGTAGTCGATGCGGTAGAGCCCGGAGTTGGGGTTGTCCCGGCCGTAGCCGCCGCCCCACTCCAGCAGGTACAGGGAGCCGTCCGGGCCGAACTGCATGTCCAGGGGGGCGAGGAAGGACAGGTTGGACAGCACCGGGTTGAGCGCCATGACACTGCCGTCGGCCGCGAGGGGGAACTCCTTGATGTAGTTGCGGCCCCATTCGTAGAACAACGGCGTGCCGGAGAAATACTCCGGCCATTTGGTGTCCGATACCAGGTTCGGGTCGTAGCGGTAGATCGGGCCGGCCATGGGCGCGCCCGCCCCGGAGCCCAGTTCGGGGAACTGCGCGGAGGCGCCGTACGAGTACCACACGTCCGCGGCGCGGGCGGGGGGAAGCGTCGTGAGACCGGTGTTGTTCGGTGAGGTGTTCACCGGGGTGGCGCAGGTGAATTTCGCGCCCGGGGTGCCGGTGGCGAAGTCGTAGTCGTTGAAGGGGGTGTTGTCGCCGATGCAGTATGGCCAGCCGTAGTTGCCCGCGGTGCGGATGATGTTCCACTCCACGATTCCGGCCGGGCCCCGGTTGGGGTTGGTCGTCTTGGAGTCGGGGCCGTAGTCGGCGAGGTAGACCGTGCCGTCGGTGTCGACGCTGTAGCGGAAGGCGTTGCGAAAGCCCATGGCGTAGATTTCGGGCCGGGTCCTGGCCGTGCCGGGCGGGAACAGGTTGCCGGTGGGAATGGTGTAGGTGCCGTTGGGCTCGGGGTGGATGCGCAGCAGTTTGCCGCGCAGGTCGTTGGTGTTGGCCGAGGAGCCCTGGGCGTCGAAGTGGCTGCGGCCGGGGCGTTCGTCGATGGGTGTGTAGCCGTTGGACTCGAACGGGATGACGTCGTCGCCGACGGACAGGAAGAGGTTGCCGTTCCCGTCGAAGCGCAGGGTGCCGCCGGTGTGTCCGATCTCGTTGGGTGCCCGGCCCGCGGGAACCTCCAGCATGACGACCTCGGTGTCGAGGCGCATGGTGTTGCCGCTCATGGTGAACCGGGAGAGGCGGTTGAGCGGGCCGCTGTTCGCGGGCGAGTAGTAGAGATACACGTATTGGTTGGTGGTGAAGTTCGGGTCGAGGGCCAGGCCGAGGAGGCCGTCTTCGCCGCCGCTGTAGACCGGGATGGTCGCGGCGGTCACCGTGCGGCCCAGTTTCGGGTCGTGGATGCGGACCTGGCCGCGCACGAGTTCGGTGAAGAACACCCGGCTGTCCGGTGCGATGGCGATGCCCCACGGGGCGGACGTGTCGGTGTCCAGCGCGACCTTCTGGTAGTTGGGCCAGTCGGTGCCGCCGCAGTCGCCCGGCTCGGCGCCGGCGGCGTATTCGATGCCGCCGAGGACGTGGGCGCGCAGCAGCGGGTCGGCGTAGGCGGCGATGGAGTGGCCCATGGATGTGATCCACGTGCGGCCGCCCTGGTAGTCGTCGCACCAGGTGACCGGGTGGTCGGGGCCCATGCGGCCGGCGGCCGGTGAGGAGGGGTAGCTGCGTTCGTCGAGTTGGACCAGGACGTGCTTGTCGCCGCGCACGGTCCTGGTGAAGGCGTACCACTCCTCGCTGCGGGTCCACTCGCGGGGGAGGTCCTTGGTGGAGGGGTGTGCCCGGTCGGATACGAGTGCGGTCGCGGTGACCCCGGCGGAGGCGGTGTGCGAGGTGAACTCGGTGCCGATCAGGGACCGGTAGAACGGGAAGTTCGGTTCCATGTCGAGGGGGTTGTGGATGGCGACGACACCGCCTCCGGCGCGTACGTAGCGTTCGAACGCGCCTTCCTCGGCGGCGTTCCACACGTCGCCGGACGCCTGCGCGAGGATGATCACGTCGAAGCCGGCGAGGTTGGCGTCGGTGAAGCCGGAGGAGTCCGGGGCGTGTACGACCTCGAAGTCGTGCTGGTCGGCGAGGTTTTGCACCATCGTGATGGCGGCTTGCTTGGAGTCGTGGACGAATCCGGCGCTCTCGGTGAACAGCAGTGCGCGGAAACGGTGTTCGTGTCCGGGGTGGGCGACGGCTGTGTGCGGGGCGACCAGGGCGAGCAGGGTCAGGAGAACCACTGTTAACCCGGTCAGGGATCTTTTCATCTGGGCGTGCTCCTCGGTGCGGTGGTTGGACGGAACGAGGTCAGTCGTGGGGGATGCCGAGGTCGTCCAGCGCGGACCGGAGCCAGTTCAGGGAGCGTTCCAGCATCGGGCCGCCCTGGCCCTCGCATTCGATGCTCAGCACGCCGTCGTAGCCGCTGTCGTGCAGGAGCGCGAGAATGCGGCGGATGTTGTCGGCGTTGACGCCGTCGCCGATCGCGCAGTGGCTGACGGCGATGCCGGTCTGTCCGCCGCGCACGGCTTCCGCGAGGGACCGGGAGACGTCCTTGATGTGCACGTGGGAGATGCGGTGGAGGAAGCGCTTGGCGAACTCGACCGGGTCCTGGCCGGCGATGAAGGTGTTGCCGGTGTCGAGGTTCATGCCCAGGAGCGGCGAGTCGACGAAGTCGAGCATCTCGGCCATGCGGTCGGGGTTGGTGGTGAAGTAGCCGTGCGGTTCGATGTTGATCCGCACACCGTGTGCCTCGGCCACGTGGAGGATCTGTTCGTAGGAGCGCTTCATCGACGCCATGGCCTCGTCGTCGGTCAGGCCGGCCGGCGCGTGCAACCCGTCGGTGGTGTCGACTCGGTCGCAGCCGGCCTGGGCGGCCCACGCGATGGACTTGAGCACGTACGGCACCCCCCGCAACGGCCCGTCCAGGCCGGACAGCGGGTAGGCCGCGTCGACCTGGGAGAACCGCACGCCGCGCGCGTGCATCGCGCGGCGCAGCAGGACGGCGTCCTCGTAGAGCGCGACGTGCGGCTGGTAACCCAGGCCGTGGATCCAGCTCACGCCGTCGATGAGGCCGCATTCGATGTGGTGGACGCCGTGTTCCTCGGCCCACGCGAGGCACTTGTCGAACGACCAGTACGCGGAGTTGAAGGCGTCGGTGTGGAACCCGATGTGCATGACGGAACAGCCTTTCGATGTCGGACGGGGTGGGGTGCGTTCACGGCCGGTTGTCGCCGGTGGCGCGGCCGGGGCGGGAGGTGCGTGGGCATGGCGGACGGGGTTCGGGGCGGATGGGCTGCGGTGTCGGGTACGTCGGGCTCGATCGATGCGGTGACGCGGTGACGCGGTGACCGTCGATGGTCGGGCCGGGTCGGTGGTGGGCCGCGGGCCCGCCGTCGCTGCTGGGAGAGGGTGGTGGCCGCGCGGCGGTTCGGGTGGGCTCGCGGGGGGGTTCTCCTGCGGGTTCCGGGGTCGTCCGCTGCCGGGGCGGGTTCGAGCTGCAGCGCCTTGGCCTGGGTCGGGTGTGCTGTGTCGGGCTCGGTGGTGTCGCCGTCCGGCGGCGACCGGGCCGTGGTCGTGGTGTGTGGGTGGTCCTCGGCCGAGGCGCGACTGCGCCCCGTCGACGTCGGGCGGGCAGGGCCCGCGGTGCCGCGCGCTGTTCGCACGGGCCGCTGCGGTGGTGTGCCTGGGCGGGCGGGTCCGGAGGTGGCTTGGGGGTGGGAGGCGTCAGCGGGCACGCGTAACGTGTGTGCGGCGTCGTCGCGGGTCCGGCCCGGGATCGGGGTGGGGTCCGGTGGTGGGGACGCGCCGCGCGGAGTGCATGCCGCGGGATGGGCGGATGGCGGTGCGATCGGTCTCCGCAGCGGTGTGTTCCCGAGGCAACGGGGTTACGACGGGCAGGGGTTCGGCGCTCCGTGCTGGTCGAATCCGCAGTGTTGCGTGTCCGGTGCCTGGGCCGAGGCCTTCGCGGGAGGCCGGGAACGGTCTTCCCTTGTGGGAGCGGACTGGGGGATGCGTGACCGCAGCATGGGTGTGCCTTCCCGCTTCGTCGGCCCCTGACAGCCGACTTTCGCCAGGAATGTAGTTCATTTTGTTTCCGTCAAGAAGAGATTTCACTGACGAAAACAAACTTCTTCCTGACTATGGACAAACTATGCGGTCGAGTCAAAGCTGCCACCCTGCACATCGTCGGAGGAGGCGGCGAACGTCCGGCCCGGTCGGTGCCCCACGCACCCCGAACACTCCCTCCCCATCCGGAGTTTCATGACCTCGCCCACGTCGGGGACCCGGCGTCCCGTCCGACGCGCATCCTTGCACCCCTCCGGCACCGCGACGGTCCGCCGCGCACGACGAGACCGGCCACGACACGCCGCCGACCTCGCCGCCCGGCCGATCCACCGGACGGCCGCTGTCGACCACCCGCCCTCGACGGCCACCGACGGTGCCCCGACGAAACGTCCGAAGGCTCCGACGATCCGCCCGCCCGCCGTCGCAACGCGTCCATCCGAGAGCATCTTCGTATATCGCATGCTCTCTCACGCGATCCTAAGAGTTG
Organism: Embleya sp. NBC_00888; assembly: GCF_045207655.1. Classification (NCBI taxonomy): domain Bacteria; kingdom Bacillati; phylum Actinomycetota; class Actinomycetes; order Kitasatosporales; family Streptomycetaceae; genus Embleya; species Embleya sp. NBC_00888. The sequence continues at coordinate 140,341 of NZ_CP108785.1, forward strand.
CCACCGAACCTGTCGACGTCGCCGCGACCTCCCGCCGGGGCTGCACAGGCGTCGCGGACACGCCGTCCCACTCGAGTGGACCCACCTTCCTTCCCGGACCGACCCGAGGAAGGCGCCGCAGGTCACGACGCCACCTCGAGGAGGGCGGGTCGGCGCCGATCCCACTCGGGCCACTCGCCCCGGGAGTGGTCGGCGCCGGACCCGCCCGCTCGACGGGCACCACTACGACGCGATACGGACACCCGAAGCTCTTCACTCACCCGCGAACCGCATACCTCGGATGCTTCACGTCGACTCTTGACATACATCGGATGACTAGAATTGAATGTTCGAACATCAAGGGCAGCAAGTCGCGATCACCCCCTTTTTATGCACTCCGGCGTATCCAATGATCCGATGATTGGCTGTCGGAACGGCTCCTTGCGCAGGGCTGGAGCGAGGTCCCGTGCAATTCCCCGCGTGGGAAACCCAGGCACGACCACGCCGGGAACACCACCGTCACAACCCCCGCAGGGCCAGTCGGCCTCGCGAAATCCTCCGGCACCGTGGCCGGCCCCACGAACGACGTGCTCGTTCCACGCGGCAGCGTCAAGACCGACCGGGAGATCCGACCAGCCCTCCTCGTCAGCCCGTCGGGCAGGCCGGGTCGGCTCGCCGAAAGACGCCCGACCGCGTCGCCAGTCCCGGCGCGCATGGACATGTCCGAACGCGAGTCCCCCGGAGCGCCGGCGACGGGACGAGAGCAAGCCGTGCCACACGTCCGACTCGCTGGACTCGGGGCAGGTCGGCGGGCATGGCGCCCCCGGACGCGCCCGTGAGGCGAGGCGGGGCCGGCACCTCGCTCGCCTTCGACAACGGTCGGCTTCACGCATCCACATCCCCAAGCGCCACCCATCTCGTCGAGGAGTCCACAGTGACCACCACGCTCCGCCGAACCAGCGTCACCGCAGCCGCGGTGACCACCTCCCTCGTCCTGCTCGGTGCCTGCGGCAGCACCGGCGACAGCAAGGGAAACACCGGAACCGGCGACGGGAAAGCCGGCAGGACCGGTGTCGTACTGCCGTTGCTGACCTCGCCGTTCTGGCAGGCATACAACGGCTACGTACCCGGCAAGGCCAAGGAACTCGGCCTGTCCACCCTGCCGACCGTCAATTCGAACTCCGACGCGGCCCAGCAGATCACCGACCTGAACAACCTGCTCAACCAGGGCGTCAAGGGCCTGGTCGTGGCGCCGATCGACAGCGCCGCCATCGCCGCCGGCCTGGACCAGGCGACGCGCAAGGGTGTCCCGGTCGTCGCGGTGGACGTGGCCCCGGACAAGGGCAGGGTCGCGATGATCGTCCGCGCCGACAACCGCGCGTACGGGACGCTCGCCTGCAAGCACATCGGCGACAAGACCAAAACCGGCACGGTCTTACAGATCATGGGCGACCTGTCCTCGATCAACGGCCGGGACCGGTCGGAGGCCTTCCGCGACTGCATGAAGCAGAACCACCCGCAGATCCGGGTACTCGAGATCCCGACCGAGTGGAAGGCCGAGAAAGCCGCAGCCGGGCTGACCGCGATCCTCAACGCGAACCCCGATCTCAAGGGCATCTACATGCAGGCGGGCGGCGTGTTCCTCGCCCCCACGCTCCAACAGCTCAAGGCCAAGGGTCTGCTGCACCCGGTCGGCGACCCCAAGCACATCACGGTGGTCTCCAACGACGGCATCCCGCAGGAACTCGACGCGATCCGCCGCGGCGACATCGACGCGACCGTGTCGCAACCCGCCGACGACTACGCCGAGTACGGCCTCTTCTACGTCAAAGCAGCGATGGAAGGAAAGACCTTCGGGCCCGGCCCGACCGACCACAACAGCACGATCGTCCAGCACCCGAACGGCAACCTGGAGGACCAACTCGCAGCCCCGCTGATCACCAAGGACAACGTCGACGACCCCGCGCTCTGGGGCAACTCCCTGGGGAAGTGAGTCGAATGCCGGTCGGATCCACGACAACCCCGGCCGAGGCGCGGGAGGCCACGCCCGCCCTGGCCCAGGCGATCGACGTCGTCAAACGGTTCGGGCCCACCACGGCCCTGGACCACGCACACCTGAGGATCGTCCCCGGCGAGTCGCACGCGCTCGTCGGCCGCAACGGCGCGGGCAAGTCGACGCTCGTCTCACTCCTGACCGGGCTCGCCCGCCCCGACGCGGGCCGCATCCTCTTCGACGGGCAACCCGCGCCCTCCCTGACCGACCGCCACGCCTGGCGGCGCCGGGTGGCGTGCGTCTACCAGAAGTCCACCATCGTCCCGCAGCTCACCGTCGCCGAGAACGTCTTCCTCAACCGCCAACCCACCGGCCCCGGCCGTCTCGTCGCGTGGCGCCGCATGCGGGTGCAGGCCCGCGAACTCCTCGACCGGTGGGGAGTCGAGATCCCGGTCGACACCCCGGCCTGCGACCTGTCGGTCGGCGACCGCCAACTCGTCGAGATCGCCCGCTCGCTGTCCTTCGGGGCGCGCTTCGTGATCCTCGACGAGCCCACCGCGCAACTCGACAGCCGCGAGATCGAGCGGCTGTTCACGAGAATGCGGGCGCTCCAGGCCGCCGACGTGACGTTCCTGTTCATCTCGCACCACCTCCACGAGGTCTACGAAATCTGCCAATCCGTCACGGTCATGCGCGACGCACGATGGATCACCACCCGCCCGGTCGCCGCGATGCCGCACACCGAACTGGTCGCGGCGATGACCGGCGAACGGGGACCCGAGAAAGCAGCCGCCGAACGGCGCGACCTCACCCACCGCCCGATCCGCCTCCGGGTGTCGCGCCTCGCCGGCGACGCCTTCTCGGGGGTGTCCCTGACGATCCGCCAAGGCGAGGTACTGGGCCTCGCGGGCGGCAGTGCGAGCGGCAAGGTCGAACTGGCCGAGACACTGGTGGGCCTGCGCCGCCCCAAGTCGGGCACGGCGACCCTCGACGACGCCCCGCTCCCCTTCGGCAACGTCCCCAAGTCCCTCGCCGCGGGCATCGCCTGCGTCCCCCGCGACCGCCACGACCAAGGCCTGATCGCCGACCTCTCGGTCACCGAGAACTCCACACTGACGCTGCGCTGCGTGCGAGCCGGCCGGTTCGGCACCATTTCGCCCGCCCGCGAACGGGAACGCGCACGGCGCGTGGTCGCCGACCTCGACATCAAGACGCCGGGCGTCGACGCGCCGGTCAACGCGTTGTCCGGCGGCAACCAACAAAAGGTCGTCATGGCCCGCGCGCTCGCCACCGACCCGTGTCTGCTGGTGCTGATCAATCCCACCGCCGGCGTCGACGTCAAGTCCAAGGAAGCGCTGCTCGGCCTCGTGGACGACAGGCGCGAGCGCCACACCGCCGTGGTCGTCATCTCCGACGAACTCGACGACCTGCGCACCTGCGACCGCGTACTCGTCCTGCGCCACGGCCGCGTGACCACCGAACACCCCGCCGGCTGGCGCGACAACGACCTGGTCGCCGCAATCGAAGGTCTGAGCGACGAAGGAGCAGCCACACGTGACTGACACATCCGTCCTCGACAAAAGCCCGAGATCGACCCGGTCGACGACATTACGCAACGCACGCGCGTCCCTCGTGCGCAGGCTCCGCGAACTGGCCCTCGTACCGGCCCTGATCGCGCTCGTCGTGCTCGGCGCGGCGACCAACGACACGTTCCTCACCAAGGCCAACCTGATCAGCATCCTCGGGTCCTCCGCCGCGCTCGCGCTCGTCACACTCGCGGCGTCCCTGATCCTCATCGGCGGCAAGTTCGACCTGTCCCTCGAATCGACGGTCGGCATCGCCCCCGCGCTCGGCGCGATGATCGTCCTGCCCGCCTCCGCCGCCGGATTCGGCACCGAACTCCCGACCGCGGTGGGCCTGTCGGTCATGGCCCTGGCCGGTGCGGTGATCGGCGCCGTCAACGGCTTCCTGGTCGTCAAGCTCAAACTCAACGCCTTCATCGTCACCCTCGCGATGCTGATCGTCCTGCGCGGCCTCCAAGTGGGCACGACCGAAGGCAAAACCCTCTTCGAGATGCCCGAACCGTTCTTCACTCTCGCGACCTCCACGTTCGCGGAGATCCCGCTGTCCGTCTGGCTGGCCGCGGCGGCCTTCGCCCTCGCGGGATTCGTGCTGCGCCACCACCGCGCGGGTCGCGCGCTGTACGCCATCGGAGGCAACCCGGCCGCCGCGCGCGCGGCCGGCATCCACGTGGACCGCGTGCTGATGGGCGTCTACATCGTCGGCGGCATACTCGCAGCCCTGGGCGGACTCGTCCTCACCGGCTACGTCGGCGCGATCAGCTCCAACCAGGGCGACGGAATGATCTTCACCGTATTCGCGGCGGCAGTCATCGGCGGAATCAGCCTCGACGGCGGCAAGGGCACGATGACCGGCGCCCTCACCGGCGTGCTCCTGCTCGGCATCGTCCAGAACCTGCTGACCCTGGCACAAGTCAAGCCGTTCTGGATCCAGGCCATCTACGGCGGCATCATCCTCGTCTCGCTCATGCTCTCACGCATCACCAGCGGAAAGGCACAGGACTAGCCCGCCATGAGCAGGCAAAGGCCCGTTCCGGCAACCGCCGGACACCCGGTATCCGTCGCCGACGGAACCGCGGTGCCATGTCGACCGGCGAGCGACCAGGAGGGGGCGATGCCGGGTCGGCTCTCTGCCGCAGCCGCGCCCGGGTCACCGAGCTCTCCTTCGGCGCCGCCGACACCGGCAACCTGTTCACCCCGGCAACGGACTCGGACGCCGCAGACGCGGTCGACGCGGTGTGGGAAGCCGGCACCCGCTCCTTCGACACCGCCCCGCACTACGGACTCGACCTGTCCAAGCGACGCCTCGGCGCGACGCTGCGGCCTGCCGCGCGACAGCTTCACCGTCTCGACGAAGGTCGGTCGCCTGCTCGGGTCTTCCCAACGGCAGCACGGCTGCGTGCGGTGGGCCTGTTGGCCGAGCATGTCCCAATCCCCGAGGGGCCATGCCGTCCGTGACATCAGTGCCCCACAGACGACAGACGAGTACACCGGTCGCGGTGTCCACCGGCCGCGTGTCGACGTGAGTGCCTTGTAGCCACCCCGAATGTCACCACCGACGACCGCCCCGAGGACCGTCGTGAGGATCGCCCCGCACAGCCGCGTTCGCGCCGAACGCGTCACCGAGTACGAGCAGGCCCACCGCGAAGTCCCGACCGAACCCACCGGTGCCATCCGCCGGGCCGACACCGCCTCCCGGACTGTCTGGCGCAGCGGCCCCGACCTCTTCCACCCGGTCGAATGCGAGGACTACGCCGCGTTGATCGCCCGATTGTCGATCGACCCGGTCGACGTTGCGTAGCGGGCGCGCAGGACCGAACTCCCCGACGTCGTCCACGACTACTCCGCCGCCGGCGCCGACGCAGGATCCAGGACGAACCCGACCCGCAATGGATCCCAGGAGCCGACGTGCTCCACGGCCTTGCCGCCGTGGCCGACGCCGGACTGGCCTACGACCTCATCGTCCTCCCTCATCAACTGCCTGCCGTGATCCCCCACACCTCAGGAGCTCACCGTGTCCCCTGGCCCATTGAGTAGACGTTCCCTGATCAAGGCTGCTGCGCTCGCTGGAGGCGCCGTGACCTTCGGGCTGCCGCAGGCCCTATTCCCCGCCACCGCCGAGGCTTATCCCGTTCCCTCCAAGATGGACTGGTGGTACCAGGCCCGGTTCGGGATGTTCATCCACTTCGGGTCCTACTCCCATCTCGGCCACGGCGAATGGGCCTTCTACAGCGAGAACTGGTCCAAGGCCGATTACCAGACCCAGGTGTCCGCCCATTTCGACCCCACCGCGTTCGACGCCGCCGCCATCGCCCACCTGGCTGCGGACGCCGGCATGAAGTACCTGGTGATCACCGCCAAGCATCATGAGGGCTTCGCCATGTGGGACTCCGACGTCCCCGGCTTCACCGACACCACCGGCACCAAGCCGTACAACCTGCACGACTACGCCGGCGTCCAGGGTGACCTGCTGGCGGCGCTCAAGGCCGAGTGCGAGGCGCGGGGCGTCAAGTTCGGGCTCTATTACTCGATCCTGGACTGGAGCCATCCCTCCCAGACGAGACGAGGGGGTGGTCTCACCGCGATGGCCTCGCAGGCCGCCCGCACCGGTTATATCTCCGACATGAAGGCCCAACTGCAGGAGTTGTTGGACCGCTACGACCCGGCACTCCTGTGGTTCGACGGGGACTGGTTCGCCGAACCCTCCAGCCCCTCCCTGCAGGACTGGTGGCTCCGGTCGGACGGCGTCGACCTCTACAACTGGTTGATCGCCCGCAAGCCCGGGCTCGTCGTCAACGAACGCGTCAAGCGGGACTTGGGTCTCGGCGACTACACGGTCGCGGAGTTCGGCGTCCCCAACGCGCCGCTGGAGCGGCAGTGGGAAAGATGCGCCACCATGAACGGCGCCTGGGGCTACAACTCGGGCTCCGAGAACTCCTACCGACCCGTCGGGGATTTCGTCCAGGAACTCGTCACATGCGTCTCACGGGACGGCAACTTCCTGCTGAACATCGGCCCCAAGGGCGACGGCTCGGTCACCGCCGGATCCGTAACCATCCTCAACGGCGTGGCCTCGTGGATGTCGACCTACGGCGACAGCATTTACGGAGCAGGCGCGAGCCCCTTCGACACGGACCCCACCTGGGGCAAGGCCACCCAAAAGAACGGCAAGTTGTTCGCCCACGTCTTCACGTGGCCCGCCAACGGCGTGCTTCGGATCCCGGCGATCACCAACACGATCAGCCGCGTCTACCTGATGAGCAGTCCCTCGACCTCGCTCACCTACGCCGTCAGCGGTGGCCGGATCAGCGTCACCGTGCCGGCCACTGCGCCGGACGCCAACGACTCAGTGGTGTGCGTCGAGGTCAACGGCGTCCCCACAGCCGCCGGCGGATCCGGGGTGGCGGTGTTCCAGGACGTGCATTACTCCGCGGCCGGCGCGGTCCTGTCGCTCGGTGGCTACACGTCCTCGCAACTGTCGGCCGCGGGGGTGGGGCCTCGGGCCATCTCCTCGCTGAGGGTGCCCCAGGGCTTCCGGGTGACCGGTTACTCAGACGACAACTTCACCGGCACGCCCTGGACGTTCACCGCGGACAATCCCGACCTGCGCGCGACCGGCAACAACGACGCCATCGCCTCGCTGAAGGTCACGTTCAACCCGGCCTCGTACTTCCGGCTGGTCAACGTCACGAACGGTCTGGCCCTCGACAGCGGCGGCAACGTCGCCGGCGGCTCGAACCTCAAGCAGTGGACACCGGTCGACAGCCCCAACCTCCAGTGGCAGGCCGTCGACCTCGGCAACGGCTACCACCGGCTGGTCAACCGCACCAACGGCATGGTCGCCGACGGCTGGGGCGCGACCAGCAACGGCGCCCCGGCCCGGCAAGCGGCCTGGAACGGCGGTCCCCAGCATCAGTGGCAGATAGCCGACCGCGGTAAGGGCCAGTACTCGATCGCCAATCGCGCCACCGGACTGGTCCTCGATGGCGGCGGACACGTCCCCTCCGGATCCGCGACCTGGCAATGGGCATGGGAGAACAGCACCAATCTGTTGTGGACGTTCCAGCCCATCAACTGAACACAACTCCCGGCGTGGCCGTGCCGCCCACACCCCCTCGGGCAGCAAGGCCACGAGGTGCCCGGGCACGATCGCTGCGAGGCCGCAGTCCGGTACTCCGGATCACCCGGCCCAACAGCGGATGGATACAGCCTCAGCCGGCCGTCCTCGCCACCGCTCGGCGCAGCGGATGCCGCGACCACTGGCAGCAGGGATGTCAGGGGAATGCTTGCCCGGCGGCTGATGCAGAGGGCGGGTCGGATCCCCCGGTCGGTCCTGACACTGCCGCATGGAAGGAGCAGGTCGTTCGCGGGTCCGTCACGGTGCCGGGGCACTTCGCGAGCCGACCGGCTCTGCGGGGGTTTCGACGGTGGTGTTCTCGGCGTGGTCGTGTTGCCTTGATCCGATGCGCACGACGTCGTGGGGTCGGGCAACCGGGCATCGAGCCGCCGCCGTCCATGGTCGCGGGCGGTCCACCGGTCGTCGGGGTCGTTCGTGTCCGGGCGATTCGGACGTCTGCGGAGAACGCGTCGTCGCGGTCGGAGTCGTTCGGGTGGCAGGCCGGCCTTCGCCCGGCGCGGTCGCGCAGGAAGTCGGTGTCGGCGCCGGCGAGGGTCGGTTGCAGGCCGACGGCGAACGCGGCCAGGCCCGCGTCGATCGCGGCAGGGCTGTCGGCGTTGATCCACCGTTTCGGCCCGTGGGAGGAACGTGCTCGGTCCCAGTGAGCGACCAGGGCCGACTTCCCGACGCCGCCCAGACCGTGGACGACATGCACGACCGCTTCGCCGCACGGGGCGAGAACCCGGTCGAGGTCGTCCAGGACGGCCGAATGGCCGACGAACAGGCCCGGGTCGGGAACGTTGTCCAGCACCGGTCCTGCTTCGACCCGCTCGATCGGCACGCGACTCTCGGGCGAGAACAGGTGGATGCGCTCCGCCCGAGTGAGTCCGAGGTCGGCGTTGATGTTCCCGCCCGCGGCCATCGAGCCGTTGTCCGCGGCAATCACGATCGGGCGCCGTTCGTCGCCCCGAGCGGAATCGCTTCCACGTTTCCACCAAACCATCGCGCCTCCGCCTCGATTCGATCGCGTCGGTGCCCGCACCGACACGCCGAGCCCGGCCCGCCTGCCGGAGCGCAGCGGGCGATCGTGACCCCATCATCCGTCGTGCACTGGCACCGGGGCGCGAGATCGCGGCACGCGACGAACTCGGCCTTCGTTTCCGAGTCTTGACGATCATCGGTCACTGGCGTTCGGGTGTCGATCGCCGCAACACCGAACCGCGCCGAGGAGTGATGATGGTCGACGGCCCCACCCCCGGCTCCGCCCGGCACCGGGGGGATCACCGCGACGAACGGCTCCATCGCCGCCGGCGGCGACATCGAGGACTCCACCACCCACGCGGGCCCGTGAAACGCCCCGGCCCCAATCCCGAGGACATCGGGCCGACGGTCTCCGCGACGCACGCCGGGGTCGCCGCAGGCGGCGACATCGCGAACGTGAACACCTTCAGCCAGATCAACCACAGCGAGAACGCAATCGTCTTGCCGCCGGAGGCGTTCACTCCGATCACCGATGTGCACGTGCTCCCGGACACGACCAATGTGCCTGGGCCGGGGTCGTTCGTCGGCCGGGCGCGCGCGCTGAAAACCCTGGACACGACCTTCGCCCGAGAGGGCGGGCTCACCGTCCAGGTTCTGCACGGACTCGGCGGAGTCGGCAAGTCCACCCTGGCCGCGCACTGGGCCCGCACCCGCTGCGCCGGCAACCCCCGCTGGTGGATCACCGCCGACAGCGAGACCGCCGTGAACACCGGCCTGGCCGACCTCGCCCGCGCCCTGCAACCCGCCCTCACCACACTGCCCACTGAGGTCCTTCGACAGCGGGCCGTGCAATGGCTCACCGGCCACGACGATTGGCTGATAGTCCTCGACAACGTCGACCGGATCGACCACATCCGCCCCCTGCTCGACCGCTTCACCACCGGCCGAATCCTCATCACCACCCGCCGCGCCACCGGATGGCACACCACCGACACCCTCCGCCTGGACGTCCCCGACGAGAACGAGGCCCTCGACCTGTTCACGCGCATCCTCCGGCGCCAAAGTCCCCACGACATCGACGGCATCGCCGAGGTGTGCGCCGAACTCGGCCACCTACCCCTCGCGTTGGAGCAGGCCGCCGCCTACTGCGCCGAAACCGGTGTCACCCCTCGCGCCTATCTCGACATGCTCGCCCGGTGGCCGGCGCAGATGTACGCCGCAGTCCCGGAAGGCGGATCGGCGGAGAGGAACATCGCTCGCGTCTGGCACATCACCTTGGACCGCCTCACGGACACACCCCTCGCCGGGGCATCGTCGCCGGGCTGCGGCGCCGGGGTGTTCGTTGGCTCCCGTTCGGTGAACCAGGCCTCCCAACAGAGCGAGAACGCGCAGTTCACCAGGGTCTGATGGCGACGGATCACCGTGTCGGAGCGGACTTGGAAGTCGGCCCGGCCGAGTTCGTCCTTCACCTGCTTGTAACTCTGCTCGATCCAATGACGGATCCCATGGATGCGGACTGTCTCCGTCGGGTCGGCTACCGGATGCGGGCTTTCGTCCTCGCGTCGCCCGCCCGGGCGGGGCAGGTTGGTGGCGAGATACCAGGTGGCCTTGGCCGGCAGCGTCGCCGGGTCGGCGGTCGCCACCACCAGCCGGGTCGTGCCGCCCGGTCCCCACCGGCCCAGCGTCGCGTCGGCGGCCCACCAGGTCTCGGTGTGGCCGTCGCGGAAGGTGCGGGGCAGACGCGCACGGGGCTACCGATGCGCACGGGTTCTGAACTCGACGCCGCGCTTCTCACCCACGAGGAGGATGCGTTCTCGCCGGCCTGGCTTGGCCGAGAAGCGCGAGGGGAGGAGTCGATCGATCTACCCGTATCCAGCCCCCGCCGGCCTCTTCCTTCGGGAAGTTTCGGCCAAGCGGTAATATAGACAATTACTCCCAAATAAATATTTAAATCTAAATGTGATATTTTACATTGGAGAAGAGATGATATCGGTGCGCAGGGAGTCGAGCCGTACACGGATCCGACGGGAAGGCGGGGCCGACGGTGAATCTTGGCAGCCCCACAAGCCTGGGAAGTAGGGCAGAGAAGGCGCGGGCCGACAGATTGTGCCTACTCGCGGCTTTGGACGACCAAGCGACGGACACCGACGTATTGACTGCCGCGGTGCAGCACGCGACCGCAGCGCTCGGTGGGTTCGGCGCCATGGGACACCTGAGCGCAAGCGCCTCTCAGGGCCTGCACTTGGTCGCGAGCGGTGGGCTACCCCGAGCTGTCACCCGCAACTGGGAGGACATCCGCGTCACCGATTCGGTGGCTCCGGCGCGAGCCTTCCGGACCGGCGAGTTCGCCTACGAGTCCACCGCGAACTGCCCCGCACGCAACCCATCGGATCCGCCTCACCCGTCGCCTGCCGCAGACGTCTCGGCGCGCTCCGCGATGGCGGCCGTACCGCTGTCCGGACCGGACGGACCACTCGGTGTCCTGTCAGTGCTGCTACCGGTGGCCGGCGCGCCCTCCGCTGATCAGCGGACGTTTCTTGAGGAGGCGGCCCGGTGGGCGGCGGAACGGCTGCGACTGGCCCCTCCCACGCCGGACAGCGTGTCCCGCACTTTGCTGGGGACGTCACCGGACCGCGCCTCTGGACAGGGACGCGGTGAGACCTCAACCGAATTCAGGTTCGAATTCGATGTGCAGGCGAACGAGGTCGTCCTCGACGGGCGGTTGCTCGACGCCATCGGCATCGAGCGAGAGACATTCGACGGGCGGCTCTCGACCTTCGACGACTACGTCCATCCCGATGACCTCCCCTGGGTGGTGGGAGATGTCGAACAAGCTTTCAGAACCCGTGGCCGAGCGGATAGCGAGTACCGGGTCCGCCGTTCGGACGGGACGTATGCCTGGGTGCGCTTCCGCGGCCGGGCGGTCTCGCGCCAAGGCAGCGAGCCGACCCGTCTGGTCGGCACCATGTCCTACACCACGGACACCCATGCCGCGCTGGAATCGGTGGGGCGTGCCCTGGCACACATGAGTGACGGCTTCCTGTCCGTGGACCGCGACGGGCGGATCGGATTCGTCAACGTGGCCGCCGAGCGTCTGTTCGGCCGGCCACGCGACCTGGTGGGACGGTCGCTGTGGGACGTCTCCATCGTCCGGAAGGTGCCCTCCCTGGAGGAGCGCTCCCGCCGAGCCACCACCGCGGGGGCGCCCGACGGGTTCGAGGTGCCGTGGCCGGGCACCGATCGCTGGTACCACCTACGACTGGTCCCCGTCACCGATGGACTCACCCTCTACATCACGGACGTCACCGAAAGACGCCTGCGCGAGGCGGAGGGCGCCGCTGCCGAGCGCGCCGCTGCCGAGCGCGCCGCCTTCATAGCCCGGCTGACCCGAGCGCTCGCCGAGGCGGCTACGACCCGGGACGTGACCACCGCCGTAGCCGAGAGCGTCCTTCCTCCTCTCCACGCCACCGGACTGGTCATTCTCGCCCTGGAAAACGACCGACTGGACCTCGTTGGCTCTGTCGGCTACTCGCCGGCGCTCCTCGACCGCCTCCACGGCATGCCGGTCGTCGCCGCAACACCTCTGGGAGAGGTGCTGCACACTCACGCACTGATGTTCATCGAATCACCCGACGACCTCACCGCTCGCTATCCCGGGCCGGCGGACTTCCCGGTTGCCGAAGGGAAGAAGGCGTGGGCCGTCCTTCCGTTGATCGTCTTGGGCCGCGAGATCGGTGTCGTCGTCGTCTCCTTCGACCAGCCGCGACATCTCACCGAGGACGAACGGACCCTGCTGACCGTGTTCAGCGGCCAGCTCGCCCACGCGCTGGAGCGGGCCCGCCAGTACGACGTGGCCACAACTCGCGCCCGTGACCTCCAGCATGCCCTCCTGCCCCGCGGCCTGCCCGCGCTTCCCGCGGTCACTGCCGCCGCCCGCTACCTGCCTGCCGGACATGGCGCGGACGTCGGTGGCGACTGGTACGAAATCATTCCGCTGTCCGCCGACCGTGTGGCCCTGGTCATCGGCGACGTCATGGGCCACGGCATGCCCGAGGCCGCCACCATGGGCCGCTTGCGCACCGCCGTGCGCACCCTCTCCGACCTCGAACTGCCTCCGGACGACGTCCTCGCCCGGCTCAACGACATCGTCAGCGAACTCGGGGAGGAGTCCTTCGTCACCTGCTTGTACGGCGTCTACGACCCGACCACCCAGATCCTCAGCTATGCCAACGCCGGTCATCTCCCGCCCGTGGTCGCCCGCCCCGACGGCATCGTGTCCCTGCTGACATTCGATCCCGACCCGCCGCTCGGGATCGCCGCCCCGCCCTTCGACGTTCACGATGTTCCCCTGCTCGACGGCAGCTTCCTCGTTCTCTATACCGACGGTCTCGTGGAGACCCCGGGTCACAACATCGACGAGGGCCTGCGTCACCTCACCGAGACCATCACCGCCGCTCTTGCCGACCGCGATGGGCCGGCCGGGGAACCCGACCTGCTGTGCGATGCCGTCACCACAGCCCTGCTGCCGGCCCACCGCCGCACCACTGACGACACCGCCCTCCTCATCGCCCGCGCCCGTTCCCTCCCGCCGAATGACATCGCCGCCTGGGCTCTCCCCGAAGACCCCACGGCCGCGGGTCAAGCCAGGCAGCATGTCCATGAGCAGTTCCGGATCTGGTGTTTGGACGCGGAACTGGAAATGGCCACCGAACTCATCGTCAGCGAGCTCGTCGCCAATGTCATCCGCCACGCAACAGGTCCGATCCAGCTGCGCCTGTTGCGCAGCCGCACCCTCATCTGCGAGGTCACCGACGGCAGTCTGACCACGCCTCACATCCGACATGCCCGTGCGACGGACGAAGGTGGTCGCGGCCTCCAACTCATCGCCGCCATGGCCCAGCGATGGGGCACTCGCTACACCCTCACCGGCAAATGCATCTGGACCGAACAAGCGCTCGGCGCATGAATGAGGGGCGCCCGGCAACCGGGCTGTACAGCGCCGGGTCGCCGGGTCGAGGATGTGGAGGGCGGAGTTGGCGGGCAGGGTGACCGAGTGCAGTTCCCTGGCCGGGTCGACGGGAACGGTGTTGACGTAGAGGCGGTAGTTCAGGTCGAAGTCGGCGGGTCCGCTCGGGGTGACCCGGTGGTCGGTGGGGACGGCGATTCGGGCGCCGTTCGCGGTGGGCTGGTCCGTGAGCCAGTTGGCCAGGAAGCGGTTCGCGGTGGCCGGGCCGCCGTCGGCGTACCGCAGCATGGTGAAGTCCGGTCCGTCCACCGTGATCCGGCACCGGGGGCGGCCCCGGCGGCCTTGCGCGAAGCCGGCCCGCACGCGGCCGTCACACTGGTTCGCTGCAAGGACCCGGACACACGACAGACGGTCGCGGCAGCAGCCGCCGACCGCGCACGACGCAGTGGGGACGGCTCGCTCACGGACTTTCTCGCCGCCCTCGACCCCGGAAGCGCCCACGACCGAGTGCAGCTCTCGACGAGCCCACCGGCACGATCCGCTGACCCATCGTGTATGATAACGCGACGATCCAGGCGCCGAACGGCACCGGCACGCGCGTCGAGCAATGGGACGCCTGTGAGGGCCGCGCCCTGTCGCAGCCGATCGACCTCGGTGCCCTGCGGCTCACCACGAAGGACCAGCCGAGCTACGCCACGGGACGCCACCGCGAGCCGGGGTACACGGCAGTCACCGTGCAGGGCGAATCGGACATGCACGCCGTCGATCCGCGTACGGGCGGGGAGAACGAGGCTCTTCGCGTACACCTCGGCGGCAACCTCGTCGTGGCTGTGTTCCTCGAGGACTCGCGCCACATGGCCGTGATGACCGCGGGCGGCAAGATGGAGATGTGGTCGGCCTCGCCCCGTGCCTGGTCGTCGTCGCGGTCGATCAGCCGGTTGAAAGTGAGCCGTCCATGACGCTCAGGCCGTAGCGGGCCAGGACCGGGGCCAGTACCCGTCCAGTGGATGCGTGCCTTGCGGGCGACGGCTTCGAGGTGCTCCCTTGGCCGCTCACAGGGCCGGCGCCCGGCCACCTCCCGACGGCTGCGAGCCGGGCACGGGCCGGCGAGGCACCGAGAGGTCGGGGATGGCCCCGGGCGAGCACCCCCGCGTCACCTCGGGGCTTGCGGTAGGTGGTCGATGTCCGCGTCCTTGCGGAACGCTGTGCGGCGCCGACGTGCGCCGGCTCCCCCGTCGAGCCGCTCCGCGACGATCATCGCCACATCGTCTGCCAGGCGGCCTTCAGTGTGGCGGGTCAATCCCTGGTGCAGTTGTTCGAGGAAGTCCGGCGGGGCGCACGCGGGCGCCGCTTCCACGGCCTCGGGCAGGGCGAAGAAGTCATTGTCGTGGTTGCGTGCCTCGATCACGCCGTCGGTGTACAGCAGCAGCCGGTCGCCGGGGACGAACACGTAGCTCTCCGTCTCGCCGGGAGGACCGGTGACCAAGTCCTCCAGGCCGAGGGGCGGAAATGGTGAGGCGGGCATCAGGGCGTGAACCGTGCCCCCGCGCAGCACCTGCGGCGGCGGGTGGCCGCGGTTGACCACCTCGATCACGGGCCCGTCGGGCACCTGGGCCACGAGCACGGTGACGAACGACTCCGCCTGCTCCTCCTCGTCGTCCCAATCGATCCCCCAGGGAATGGCGCGTTCCCGCCGCAGCGCGGCCTCGCAGTGGGCCACGACCTCCACCAGGTCGTCCTCGTAGTGCGCGGCCTCCCGGAAGGCGCCCAGCACCGCCGCGGCCGAGCGCACGGCGGGCAGCCCCTTGCCGCGGACGTCTCCGATGATCATCCGGACTCCGTACCGCGTCTGCACGGCCTCGTACAGGTCGCCGCCGATCTGCGCGCCGCTCTCTGCCGCGAGGTACATGCTGGCGGTCCGCAGCGGGCCCAATCGGGCCGGCACCGGCCGGAGCAGGACTCTCTGTGCCGCCGCAGCGATCCGGCGGATCTGGTCGAGCTCGGTCCGCCGGCGCGTATGCATGAGGGCACTGGTCGTGACGCTGGCCGCGGACACCAGGAGGATGGCCAGGAAATTCGTGTAGACCTGTCGGCTGCCCCATGCCTGGTTGTAGGTCGCGGTGATCACGCTGACGGCCAGGGCGACAGCCGCCGCCGAGATCGTCCCCTTGGGACCCATCGTGACCGCGGCCAGTGCCGGCGTCGCAGTCAGCAGAGGACCGGTATACAGAACGTGCGCGGGCGAGAACTCGATCGCTATCACCAGGAGCGCGATCGCGAACGGTACACACTGTGCGAGTGTGACCAGGAGCCGGCTGTGACCACCGGTTCCCGTTCCGGGAGCCGAGCGAGGGAACGAACGCATACATACAGCTTGACCCCCCGAAGCGGGGTGATCCACTCTTCGCCCGTCCCGGTCCTCGAGAGCCCGGCCGTATCGGTCGCCGGGGCTGAGGTGCGCGGTCGTCCGCATGGGAGGGCGACCAGGCGACCATGCGGTACCGGATCGTGAGGAAGGAGTCGTTTCGGGTCGTCGGCAGGAAGGCCCGGCTCCGCTCGTGCGCGAGGCGGTCAACGCGGCCGCCGCGGCGCACGTGGAAAGCCTGGACGAGCAGGCGGTCGTGCGGATGAAATAGCCGGCCGGCCAGGAGCCGGAGGGGATCCTGTCGGCGGTGGTGTACCTGACCGGCAGCCGGGAAGAGGGCGCCGAGGCGGACTACTGGATCGGCGTGGTCACCGGTCCCGAGGCGGCCGCCGAGGAGCTCGACGTCCTCGACGTGCCGGCCAAGACCTGGGCGGTCTTCGACAACCACGGGCCCTGTCCGAGCGCCCTCCAGGAGCTGGGGCGAGACGTGTTCACGCCGTGGTTCCCCTCGAACCCGTACACGAGCCGGACAGGTCCGGAGCTCCTGCGGACGCAGCCGGTGGAGATCGGCGCGGAGACCGACTCTCAGCTGTGGATTCCGGTCGAGCGGGGCAGCGGGAGCGCCTGAGCGAACACCGGTATTTGTCCCCGGAGTCCTGGGAGCTGCGTTCCTCAAAGGGTGTACGCGAACCGGCGCCGTAACGTGCGGGTCGGTGGGGCGGGTCTTCCCCTTATCCATGGTGAGCCGCTCTGAGTTTGGTGGAGTCCTTGAAGCCGGGTTATGGTGCCCGGCGTAAAGGAGCACCACAAGCTATGCCGGCACCACGCAAATACCCCGATGAGCTGCGGGAACGGGCGATCCGGGAGGTGCGTGCCTCCGGGCGTCCGGTTGCGCACGTCGCCCGGGACCTGGGCATCCACAAGGAGGCCCTGCGGAACCGGGTCCGCCAGGCCGAGGCCGACGCCGGGGAGCGGACCGACCGCCCGACCACCGCCGAGTCGGAGGAACTGAGGCAACTCCGGCGTGGAACGCCGAGTTGCGGCGGGCCAATGACATCCTCAAGGCCGCGTCCGTGTTTTTTGCCCAGGAGATCGACCGTCCCCGGACGAGGCCGAGCAGGTGATCGACCACCTGCGCGACAAAGGCCTCGGGGTCGATCCCGTATGCCGGGTGCTCGACACGTCGCCGTCGACGTACTTCGCGCGCAAGCAGCGCCCGAAGTCCGCCCGCCGGCTGCGCGACGAGCAGCTCATGGCGCTGATCGAGCGTGAGCACGGCGACTCCGGCGGTACTCATGGCGCCCGGCGGATCGCCCGCGCCCCGGCCCGCAGGGGCCACCCGGTCGCGCGGTGCACGGTCGAGCGGCTGATGCGCGAGCTGGGCATCGAGGGTGTCATCCGCGGTCGGCGCCGGCGCACCACGGTCCCCGAGCCGGCCGCGCCTCGTCCGCCGGACCCGGTCGACCGAGTCTTCGCCGCCGACGGCCCGGACCGGGTGTGGGTCGCCGACCCGACGTATGTGCGGACGTGGTCCGGCTGGGCGTATGTCGCGTTCGTCCTCGACGTGTACTCGCGGATGATCGTCGGTTGGCGGATCGCCGAGCACCTGCGCACCGAACTCCCTCTGGGTGCCTTGGAGATGGCGCTATGGCGCCGCCGCATCAAGAAGGACTCCGGGCTGGTCCACCACAGCGACCGCGGGTCGCAAGGTGGATTCAACCGGTCGTCGCAACACCCTGATCTCGGAGGTGTGCGGCGTGGCCACGGCGGACTGGAGTTTGAAGACCAGCGATGTTCCGGAGGGGCGGCGTCGGCAGTGGCGCGCTGACCGTGCGTTGCGGCCGGCGATGCGTTCGCCCGGGCGGCCTGATCCGTCTCGGGTCGTGCAGCGCCAGTTCTGGCGACTTATCGCCACGGGGGTCACGACGGTGGAGGCGTCGCTGGCGGTCGGCGTGTCGTGGCCGGTGGGCGCGAGGTGGTTTCGTCACGCTGGCGGCATGCCGCCGATCTCGTTGGCCGAGCCCTCGGGCCGGTACCTCACGTTCGAGGAGCGCGAGGAGATTGCGATCCTCAGGGCGACGAGCAAGGGCGTGCGCGAGATCGCCCGCGCCCTGGGGCGTGACCCCGGGACAATCTCTCGCGAACTGCGCCGCAACGCCGCCACGCGCGGCGGCAAGCAGGAGTACCGCGCGACGGTCGCCCAGTGGAAGGCTCAGCAGGCGGCCAAGCGCCCGAAGAGCGCGAAGCTCCTGGGCAACGACCGGTTGCGTGAGTACGTGCAGGAGAGGCTTTCGGGGAACGTTCACCGGCCTGACGGGACGGTCGTCGCGGGACCGCGGACGCCTCCGTGGAAGGGGCTGAACAAGCCGCACCGGCAAGACAGGCGGTGGGCGACAGCATGGAGCCCGGAACAGATCTCGCACCGGTTGAAGGCCGACTTCCCCGAGGATGAGTCCATGCGCATCAGCCACGAGGCGATCTACCAGTCGCTGTTCATTGAGGGCCGTGGCGCGCTCAAGCGGGAGCTGGTCGCCTGCCTGCGCACCGGGCGGGCACTTCGAGAGCCTCGGTCGAGGTCACGGAACAAGCCGCAGGGGCATGTCACCGCGGATGTCGTCCTCGGTGAACGTCCTGCGGAGGCCGCGGACCGCGCGGTCCCGGGGCATTGGGAAGGCGATCTGATCATTGGGACGGGCCGGTCCGCGATCGGCACGCTCGTCGAGCGCAGCAGCCGATCTACACTCCTGGTGCATCTGCCGAGGATGGAGGGCTGGGGCGAGGTGCCGCCGGTGAAGAACGGCCCGCCGTTGGGCGGTTACGGCGCCGTCGCGATGAACACTGCCCTGACTGAGTCGATGACGAAGCTACCCGAGCAGCTCCGCAAGACCCTGACCTGGGACCGCGGGAAGGAACTCTCCGGGCATGCCCAGTTCGCGCTC
The DNA here is from genome assembly GCF_045207655.1 of Embleya sp. NBC_00888. NCBI lineage: Bacteria > Bacillati > Actinomycetota > Actinomycetes > Kitasatosporales > Streptomycetaceae > Embleya > Embleya sp. NBC_00888. The sequence continues at coordinate 159,261 of NZ_CP108785.1, forward strand.
GAGACCGGGACGAAGGTGTTTTTCGCCGATCCGCACTCGCCCTGGCAGCGACCCACAAACGAGAACACGAACGGGCTGCTGCGTCAGTACTTCCCGAAGGGCACCGACCTGTCCCGGTGGTCCGCCGAGGACCTCGAAGCCGTTGCCCTGGCCATCAATAACCGACCCCGCAAGATCCTCGGCTGGAAGACCCCGGCCGAGGTCTTCGAGGAACAGCTACGCTCACTACAACAACCCGGTGTTGCAACGACCGGTTGAACTCGCCCAATACGTATCGATTCGGTACACCGAACGGCTCGCCGACGTCGGCGCGGCCGCATCGGTCGGCTCGGTGGCGGACTCGTACTGTGAGGATGGGGTCACCGCCGCAGGGGCGGCCTGACTGTTCGTTACGACTGACCCTTCGGGTGTCCTTGCTGTTGATCTGTCGGTCGTCTCTGCGGCGGGCTCGATGCGGGCCGTCGGCCGCGCGGGCAGTGACCGAATAGGAGCCTGTTGCCCCCGGGCACTCGTCACAGTCCTGTCCTCCCGCCCGGCCGACGGTCTCGCGCCGACCGCCGCTCCCGGGAGAGGAACCCACAGCGGTGACCGGCATCCTGAAGGCCGAACCGATCGGGAAATTCGTTGTCGGAGTCGACACCCACAAGTACGTGCACACCGCCGTCGCCGTGGACGTCGTCGGCGGGGTCCAGGGCACGACCGGCGTGACGGCCGACCGCGGCGGCTATGAGCAACTCGACGCCTGGGCACGCCGGTTCGGTCAGGTTCTGGCCTTCGGCGTGGAGGGCACCGGCTCCTACGGGGCTGGACCGGCCTCCCATCTGCGCAGGCAAGGCCACAAGCCGGTCGAGGTCAACCGGCCCGACCGGCGCGTGCGCCGCCGGCGCGGCAGGTCCGACCCCATCGACGCGGAGAACGCCGCCCGCGCGGTACCGGCTGGCACCGCCACCGCGACTCCCGAGAGCGGCGAGGGAACGGTCGGGATGATCCGTCACCTCGAGATCGCCCGCGACGGCGCGGTCAAGGCCCGAACCCAGGCCATGGTCGCTCTCAAGGCCCTGATCGTCACGGTCCCCGACGAACTGCGCCGGCAACTCCAGGGGTTGCCGAAGATGGCCCTCATCGACCGATGCGCCGGCCTGCGGCCGGGCCCCGTGACCAGCCCTGCAGCTTCCGCGAAGCACTCCATACGCGCCATGGCCCGCCGCTGGAAGGGCCTCCACGACGAGGTCCGGGAACACGACGCTCTGCCGGGCGAGCTCACCAGGGCCCACGCGCCCGACCCGGTCGATGCCTTCGGTATCGGCGCGGACACCACGGCCGAAGTGCCGGTCACCGTCGGTGACAACCCCGAGCGCATCCGCTCCCAAGCCGCGTTCGCCAAGCTCGCGGGCGTCTGTCCCGTCCCGGCCTCGTCCGGCAGGACGAACCGGCACCGGCTCAACTGCGGCGGCCACCGGCAGCTGAACTCCGCGCTCTACCGCGTAGTGATCGTCCGTATGCGCTTCCACCAACCCACCATCGACCACGTCATCCGACGCACGGCGGAAGGCAAGACAAAACAGGAGATCATCCGCTGCCTCAAGCGGTACCTGGCCCGGGAGATCTACCAGTACATCAAGGCCAAGCAACCACCCACAACAGCGACTTGACGATCTATAGGAGTCGACCGTTCACCTGCGGATGACGCCCCGCAGGCGTGAAAATCGGTACAGGGTCTGTCCGCCGACGCCGCTTGATGTTTGGGTCGTGAGCCCGCATAGGAGTCTGGTGAGGGAGCCGTCCGAGGGGCCGCACACTGTCGCCTTGAGCACGCCGATCAGCTTCTCCGTTCCCCTCAGGTTCCCCGGGCAGCCCCGCCCGACCGGCACGACAGGGGGCACGTCATGGAGGAGTCGAGGGAAGATCACGACGACGGGACGGTCGCGCGGGTCGCGGCGATCGACATCGCCAAGGCATCCGGGATGGTCTGCCTGCGCGTCCCGCACGACACCATCGAGGGCCGACGCGTTCAACAGGTCTGGACTGTCGCCTCGACCACCAACGCGATCCTGGAACTCGGCGACCGGCTCGTCTGCCAGGGCGTCGAGCGGGTCGTCATGGAAGCGACGGGGTCGTACTGGCGGCCGTTCTTCTACCTGCTGGAGGCCCGGGGCCTGGACTGCCGGCTCGTCAACGCGCGCGACGTGAAGAACGTCCCCGGGCGCCCCAAGACCGACAAGCCGGACGCGGTCCGGCTGGCCGAACTCGCCGAACGCGGAATGGTCCGGGCCCAGTTCGTCCCGCCGAAGGCTGTCCGGCAGTTGCGGGATCTCACTCGCACCCGCACCGTGTTCACCTAGGAACGCACCCGTCACAAGCACCGGGTGGACAAGGCCCTCCAAGACGCGCAGATCAAGCTGTCCGGCGTCGTCTCGGACCTGTTCGGCATGTCCGGGCGAGCCATGCTCGACGCGATGGTCGCCGGCGAACGCAACCCGCGCGCCCTCGCCGACCTTGCGAAGGGCAGCCTGGTCAAGAAGAAGCCGGCCCTCATCGAGGGCCTGACCGGGCAGTTCGAGGACCACCACGCCCGGCTGCTGCGGGTGTTGCCGGGAACCGTCGACCACCTCACCGCACAGATCCGCGAACTCGACCGGCTCATCGCCCACACACTGGAAGAGATCATCACCCCGCACGACGACAGCCCGGCGGCAGACCCGTCCGTCGGCGGCGTGAGCGCCCGCGCCCTGGCCGAGAAGCTGGACGCCGTTCCCGGAATCGGGCCGGCCACCGCGCAGATCATCATCGCCGAGATCGGCGCGGACATGAGCCGCTTCCCCACCCCCGAACACCTCGTCTCGTGGGCGAAGTTGTGTCCCCGCACGATCCAGTCGGGCGCGAAGAACACCGCGGGCCCGGCCGGGCAGGGCACCCCCTGGCTCAAGGGCGCCCTCGGCGAGGCAGCCAACGCCGCCGCCCGCGATGGATCGAACTCCACGCCCGCGGTCGGCTCGCCGGACCCGGTGTATGTGAGGTGGATCAGACGAAGGTCACCCATGGGCGGTCTCCGTCCTTGCGGGATCCGCGAACGAGGAGTTGACGATCTCGCGTGTGGCGACACGGGCGTCCACCGTGGGGAAGTAGTGGTGGATCACCCACTCGGCGCGCTCGCGCAGGGACTCGACGTACGGCGCTTCGAGAACGTCGACGAACACCGGGCCCCGGTCGGTGGCCGCGTACATCAGCCCCTCGTTCCGGTCCTGGACACCCGCGAGACCGGCCCTGATCAAGACGAGGAGGGCTTGCTCCAGGACGGTTCGCTTCATGCCGATCTCCCCCCCTCTGGCCGGGAGGTCGGGATGCAGACTCGGCGGGCCGTCGAACTCGCCGCTGTGTAGCAGAACGTGGTCGAGCACGACGAGTTGGGCAAGGTCCAACGGTTCGGGGTGGCTCTCGGCCAGGAGGACCAGGGCGCGCACTCCGACCTCCAGCGGGCTGTTGAGCGGATTCACGTCTGTCCCTTCCGGCACCAGATCAGGCGATTCTCGTTCGCCAGGTGGTGGCATACCCCTTTGCGGGTGTTCGGCTGCACGAAAGGGGTCAGGATCGTCGGGGTCAACTGGACGCTCCCCGCGGCGGCAGTGACGGCTCCGTGTCGTTCCCAGCCGTCCGGGTAGGTGCGCTCCGCCACCTCCACCACGATGTCGTACACGTCCTCCATCAACTTCTCGAAGTAACCCGGCGTGGTCGCGTCGCGGGCGAACACGCGCAGTGCCTCGGCCGTGTAGAACGCCTCGCGTTGCCTCTTGAGGTGGGCGTCGGCCGCGGCGACCTCGCTCACGTGCTCCAGGTCGGTTATCACGTCCGGGAATCGTTCGCGGTACACGTCGAGCAGATGCCGGACGTAGCGGGTCTCCACCTCGCCGTGCTCCTCGGGAGGAATCAGCGCCTCGGGGCCACGCGCGAGGGGGGCATGCGGAAAACGATCGGCCCAGTGGACGGTCGTGCTGTGCAGTTCGAGCATCTCGTCGAGGTCGACACACTCGAAGATGTCGAAGTCGGTGGACGCGGCCAACTCACGCACCGCCTCGCGCCCGTCCGCAGTCAGGTCCGTCACGAACTTCTCTTTGGCCGTGTCCCATTCCCGCAGGAACTTGTCCCGGCACTCGGTCGGCTTCGCGAACTGACGTGGCAGGCTGCGCGAGATGATGGGGGCCACGAACACGTACCGCTTCGGTACGGTGAAGTGACCGGCCGCCACGGCCACGAACATCTTGCGCATCTCCGTGACGACGGTGGACCAGGCGAGGGCGGCCGCGTACCGCTTGCACTGATAGTTGTGCCACTCCCCCTCCAGCCTCTGCCGTGACAGATACCCGGCCACGTCGATCCCGTGGTCCCCGGCCCCGCCGTGCCGTTCGACCAGGACGTACTTCGTCTCGAGGGCCGGAACCCACTCCTTCACGAACTCCTCGAACGTGTCCGGGTCGAGGAACGGAACCATCTGCTTCGGCGACGGCATCGAGGCCATCCGCAGCGTAGGGGGCAGGACCGTCAACGACGGCCGGGCCGCGCCCCTCGCAAGCGCCTCCTGCTGATCCGACAAACCGTCCCCCCGGTCACTCGACGCAAGCAAGTGATACCACTCACCGCAGGCACACGAAAGAAGCACAACCGTTCGGAATGGCGTCCACCTTCCCCCGGGTCCCGCACACGGCGGTGCCTGCAGTTCAGGTCCCGACAGGATCGGCTGGCGTCAGCGTCGGGCCATCGCAACCCCGCACGTAGCCATGAGGCCGGCGACGGGCGCTACGCCCCCAGGGCACCGGAACGTCTCGAAGCGGGCCGGTACCGGGCGGCTACAGCGAAGAGTTGCGGTCGGCAGCGAGACCGACCCCGCGGTCGTCGAACTCGGCGTGGGCTGGGCGTGGAGGTAGCTCACTGCGTCGGACCATCCTGGGAGGCCGGCACGGACAGCTCGCAGATCTGGCCGTGTGTGGGTTTCTTAGGACCGGATCCAGGTGGCGAATGCGTCGATGAGGCCCGTGTAGAACCGCTCGCCGGGCACCGATCCCGGATTGTTGCCGGCGTCGTAGAACGCGACATTGGTGAAGGTGGCAGAGGTGGAGGCATTGAGGTTCTTGTAGAACGCGAGCTTGCCGCGGCCGAATCCCACAAAGAGCCAGAAGATTCCCATTGAAGCGGTGTTCTGGAGCATGGAGCGGACTTCGGCCTTGTCCCATGGTTCGTCGCCGACTTGAGTGACGACGAAGGCGGGGTCTGTGGCGCCTGACTCCTGATAGTGGCTGACGGCTCGGCGCATCGCATCGCATCGCATCGGCGACGTTGCCTCAGCCCCAGTCGACCTGGGTGTGCAATTGGCCGATACGGCCGCGGTAGTTGTCCAGCCCGATCTCCTCCAAGAACGGCTCTCGTCCGCTGGAGAAGATCACGGGCACGGTCCCGTCATCGTCGAGGTTGGCCGACAGTGCCAGGACGCGTTCTGCGAAAGCTTGTACGGCAAACGACTCGTACAGCTGCTCCTTGTGCCAGTCGTGATCCAGGACGAGGTAGACAGCAGCACGCCGTCCTGTCATTCCTCGGTCTGCAAGAGCCTGGCTCGCCTGCCTCGCCGGAGCAAGAAGGCCCGGCGCCTGTCGCTCCAGCTTCCTCAGTTCCACAGCAGTCGTCTGCCCGGTGGCGGCGCGTGCCTGCGCAGGTAGCGACGCAGCAGAGGGCTCGGGGTCGACGTCCACGCCGTAGTCGGCCGCCAGTCCCGCAAGGCCCGAGGCATACCCCTGCCCGACAGCGCGAATCTTCCATGCGTTTCCCCGGCGGTACAGCTCCGCCAAGACTACGACCGTCTCCCCCGATCCGAAGTCCGGCGCGGTGAACGACAGCGTCGGCCCACCGCTTTGGGTGATCGTCAGTTGAGGCGCTCGGGTGAAGACCGCGCGGGATTGCAGCGGATCGGCGCTGACGACGACCACGACGCTGTGCACGTCTGTCGGCAAGCGGTGCAGCTCCGCAATCACTGCCGCGCCGTCAATGGACACGCCGTCTTGCGCCGGGTGGTTGTAGAAGACCAGGTCATTGTCGCCGCGGACTTTGCCGCCAGGGCCTAGGGCGTGTATCGGGTTGTGATCGATCTGTGGGATTCGTCGTCAACCCGGTCCTGGTCTGGTAATTGGTCTTGTTGTGACGCGAGAGCAACTGACGGACGTGGAGTGGGAGTTCATCGGGCCGTATCTGCCGATCGGTGGGTTCGGTCCGTATCCCGAGCGGCTGCGGCAGCAGTTCGAGGGCGTGATCTGGAAGTTTCGGACGGGTGCGCAGTGGCGTGAGATGCCGGAGCGGTTCGGTGCGTGGCCGACCGTGCACAACCGCTTTCGGCAGTGGCGGGACGCCGGTGTCTTCGAGGCCCTGTTGGAGGGCCTGATCGCGGAGGCCGCGAAGCGGGGCGTGGTGGACATGTCGCTGGTGAGCGTGGACTCGACCACCGTCCGGGCGCACCACGACGCCGCCGGGATGCATCTCGACCCGGACACGCTCACCGCTCTGGAGAAGGCCGCCGCCGAGGAGGAGAAGGCCCGGCAAAAGGGGGCGATCCGGAGGAACAAAGCGGGAACGGAGCCGGAATCGACCCGGACCGGGAGGAACGACGACGTGTCCGGCGCCGGCATCGGATCCGGCTGAGGGCCGGCCTGCTCGGACGCTCGCGGGGTGGACAGACCTCCAAGATCCATCTCGCCTCGGACCGCAACTGCCGGCCCTTGGCGCTGATCCTGACTGCGGGACAGGCCGCCGACAGCCCGCAGTTCGTCCCCGTCCTCGGGAAGGTACGGGTCCGCGGGCCCGTCGGGCGTCCCCGCACCCGGCCCGACGCGGTCGCCGGAGACAAGGCCTACTCGTCCCGTGGCAACCGCGCCCACCTGCGGAGACGCCGCATCAAGGCAGTCATCCCGGAAAAGAGGGACCAGGCCGCCAACCGCAAGAGGAAGGGCACCGGGGGCGGCAGGCCCGTCGGCCACGACGCAGACCTCTACAAGGAACGGAACACCGTCGAGCGCCTGATAAACAGGTTCAAGGCCTGGCGAGGCATCGCCACCCGCTACGACAAGACCCCCGAGAGCTACCTCGCCGGCCTCCACCTTCGCGCCGCGATGATCTGGGTCAACGCCCTCAGCCGGGGCACCTGTTGATCTCAACTGGATACGCGGCCTAGCAGTAGCGCGGACACATCCGCAGACCCTGGCACCGAGACTGACAGCACCGCCCGCGCCATGAGCAGCGTGGCGTTCTCGCCCTTGCGTAGCGACGTCGTCTGCATTCCGTCTCCCCTCGATCACCAAAGGAAGAACGGTAGTCATCCATGCGTCCATCTGCTGTCGCTTCGCGATATCCGGCAGGCGCATCCAGCGTGTTCGCCGGCAGCTTCAACCGAACGGGGTGAAGCAGTCCGGCAGATGGGGTGGTGTCGGTCATTCGACGACGGCACCGAGCCCACGGCGACGTTTCAGCCGAACCGACGAGGATTCGGCTCGGTTCCCCATTCAACGGACGATGCGCTTCTCCACCCCGTGCCGTCACCTCCGCTCGTTCACAGCGTCCAGGTGTACGCGTGCCCGTCCGGTGCGGCGAGGCGTACGTGTTGGCCGATCGGGCCCGCATCGAGGGTGAACCACTCGCGGCGGGGCCGATTCAGGTCCAGCCACAGGTGATACGCCCGCTCGATCGGCGCCCACAGGTCCCGCCCGCCGAACCGGGCGACCTCGGCTCCGGAGTCGGTCTCGGTGACGGTGGCGGCGCAGCCGTCGGGAGTACGCAGGGTCGTGACGTGGCGGCCTTTGGTGTGGGTGAAGGTGCGGGTGGTGTGGGCGTCGAGGTGGAGTTGGGCGAAGAAGGAGAACGTCCAGTCGTCCAGGACTCTGGGTGTCAGCGCCGAGGTGCGGGTCCCGTCCGCGGCGTGTCCGGCCTGCGGGTGGGCGGGCCGAGGGCGGCCTTCGGCGTGGTCGGTGTCGGGCAGGAGAGGCATGAAGGCGGCGGGGGTGTGCATGAGGCGACCCGCCGCGGTGCCGTCGGGGAGTTTCTTCAGCCAGGCGATCGATCCGCCGGCGAGGGTGCCCTTGAGGGGGACCACCAACACCGCGCCCGGCGCGCACTGTTCGATCCATGCCTTCGGGACGCGCGGGACCGAGGCGGTCGCGATCAGCCGGTCGTACGGGGCGTTCGGCGCCCACCCGTGGGCGCCGTCGGCCAGGACGACGTCGGGGATGAATCCCGCGGTCTTGAGGCGTTCGCGGGCGGTGACAACCAGGTGATCGGTGTGGTCGACGGTGGTCACGTTCCCGGCCCCGACGACCCGGCACAGCAACGCGGTGTTGTAGCCGCTGCCGGTGCCGATCTCCAGCGTACGGGCGCCGGGGGTGGGGTCGAGGGCGTCGAGCATGTCGGCCATCAGGTCCGGCGCGGTCGACGAGGAGGTCGGCACCCCGGACACACCCTCGGGCGGGGCGTGTTCGGCGTGGACGCCGTCGACCTCGGTGATCAGGGACTCCCCCGAGTACACCGCGTCCCACCAGGCCCCGCCGTCGCCGCTCTCGTCCGTGTCGTCGGCGCGCCACGGGACGAAGCGGTCGCCGTGCTCGCGGCGGTAGAACACCGGGGTGAACACGTGCCGGGGAATGTTGAGGAACGCCTCGGCGATCCGGGACGAGAGCACGACGTCGCCGGAGGCGATGCGCTCGACCAGGCGCACCCGGGCGGCGATCAGGGCCTGGTCGTCGTCGAGGACGCTCACGTGACTCCTTCGAGATGGTCGGCGATCGCCGCGGTGATGGGCAGTCCGGTGGCCTGTTCCACGAATCCGTATTGTCCGGACGGGTTGAGCTCCAGCATCACCCACGCGCCGGTCGGGGTGATCACGAAGTCGAACGCGCCGTACGGCAGACCGAGCGTGTCGAGCATGGCCAGGACACCCCGGGTCACGTCCGGCGGCGGGTCGCAGACCTTGTAGGTGAGGCTGTCGTAGTCGCGCCGCCAGTCGACCCGGGCGGCGGCGGAGCCGGCGTGGATCTCGGCCGCGAACACCCGGCCCGCCACCACCGTGAGCCGACACTCGTACGCCTTGGGAACCACGGCCTGGAACAGATGCGCGGTGGTGGCGATCGCCGGATCGTCCAGCGCGGCGGGGTCGACGACGCTCGCGTACACCGCGACCGAGGCGCCGTCCACGACGCCGCGGACCGGGCCGAACGGCTTGTACACCACCGGGCCCGCGACCTCGGCCGCGAACGCCCGTGCGGCCGCCGGGTCGTTCGTGATCAGCGTGCGCGGGACCGTCAGACCGCACTCGGCCGCCACCCGCAACTGCAGCGGCTTGTACTCGGCGTCCGCCGCCCGGCCCGGAGGCGGCAACCAGCGGCACGGCAACGCGGCCAGGAGCCCGCCGAAGCCCAGACGGGCCTCGCGCTCCGCGACCCGCCGCGCCGGCCCCGACATGCCGGCCGGGAAACGCGGCCGGGTCGGACGGCGGTAGTAGACCGAGCGCACTGCGGCGAGATCGAGTTCGCGCCGGTCGTTGTGCATCGACCCGGACCAGGTCGCGCCGTCGAACGTCGCGGCCAGGGACAGAGCGAGGGGGAACTCGGCCAGGTCCGCGCGAAAGACTGGAACCGTTCGCCGGTTGAGCTCCTCCACCACCAGATCCGCGGTCGGATCGAAACGACCCGACAGGACCAGGACATGGCCCTCGCGGCGCAGCGGCGGGGGTGGGGATGTGGGTGGGTTGCCGGGTTCAGTCGTCACTGGTGCCGGGGTCGTCCGGGGCGTCCATCTGGCCCGACGGTTGGGTGGGGCCGTAGGTCTTGGGCGGGTTCTTCGTCATGTACACCCCGGGCGGGAGGTCCTCGTACACGCCGGTCTGCGCGTCCTCGTCGTAGCCGACGTCGGCAGGGAGGATGCCGCCGGTACCGGTGACTGGGACCAGGAACCGGAACGCGAACGGCACCGGACCTTGTCGATCCGTCAGGTCCGGCAACGGCTCCGCCCCGGACGGGTTCACCGGCAGACGCGACTCCGGCGCGTCCAACGCGAGTCCCACCGTTTGGTGTTCACGTGCCTCGGTATCGGCCACGGCCGTCCCCTCCCCGCACAGTGATGACACCCCGAGCATGCACACCCACACACCGCCACCACAAGAGGAGCGCAGGAACGACGCGAACGGCGGCCGAACCCGGCGGCGGGTGACGGGCTGGATCAGTGACGGTTGGCGATCCTTCGACGTCCGCTCGCACCGCGTCGGTTTTCTCGTCGACCCTGCCTCGAACCCGCCGCACCATCGACGGTGGTGCGGTGTGGTCCTGCCTGGGGCCCGCGCCCGACGTCCGGTCGGCGGTGGAGGAGTGTTCAGGCAAGAGCCGACTCGAGGAAGCCGTAGGCGAGTTCGCGGTCCTCGAAGGGGAACTCGTGGCCGCCCGGCCGGATGCGCACGGTGGCATGGTCGTGCCCTCGGTGCTCGAGTTCGCGGGCGATGTCGGCCGCGCCCCGGCTCCACACGTCCTGGTCGCCCGCGATGAGCAGGTACCGGCATTGCGGAGCGGCCGAGAGCACATCCTCGATGTCGTAGTCGCGGGCGAAGCCCGGGATGACGAAGTCCGCCTGGAAGCCGGCGTCCCGGGCGGCCGAGTCACGGTAGGGAATGCACCCGCAGTTCGACACGCTCGCCCGGATGCGCTGATCCCAGGCCGGCGCCCAGATCGCCATCCGGCCGCCGTACGAATGGCCGATGAAACCGACTCGCGCCGCGTCGACCTCCGGCAGCGACGCCCCGTAGTCGATGGCCAGACTCACCTCCTGGAGCAGATCCGCCAACAGCGTTCTGCCCCGCACCAGGCGCGAGGACAGCTCGAACCAGCCGATGTTGGCCCCGCCGTCCCAGTTGCGGTCCTCGAAGCCGATGGCGTCGGGGGCGATGGTGACAAAGCCCCGTTGGGCGAGCTCGGCGGCGTAGCGCTGGTCGGCGTTGCCCCGCAGCCCGACCACCTCGCTCTTGCCGAGGTCGAACCGACTCGCGTGCTGGTGGTGGCAGAAGACCAGCGGTGCCGGTCGGGCCAACCCGTCAGGGATGCAGACGAACACCGAGGCGCGACCACTCGGCACGCGGTAGGCGACATGGCGGAGCAGGTATCCCTCGCACTGCCTCTCACCGACGGTCTCGATGTCGCCGACCGCCGCCGCAGTGGTGGGTCCGAGGACACGACGGAGCGACTCGGCTCCCAGTGGTTCAGGCATACGGGGGATCCTGCCAGACGTGGGGCATGCGCGACCCGGCGCGGTTGCCCGCACTCGAATCGGCTGAGAGCGGCGGCCGGCGAGGCTGCGTTCGGTATCTGACGGGCGAGGCACGCCGTCGGCCGGCTCGTCCAGGCGCTGCGCGGCCAGGGCCGAGGCGCGCATGCCGCGCATCCCGTACTTGCAGGCTCCAGGGAGCGGTGCGGCGTGCGGCGTTCGATTCCTTTCCTTGGTCTGGAGGGTGTAGATGTCCTTGACCTTCACGTCGCCCACGCCGAGGCCGTCGGTGGACACCGTGCGCCAGTCGCCGCCGGTGAGGTGCAGCTCGTCCGTGCTCATAACCCGCACCACGGCAAGGTCGCCCTGATGTGCCTTGAATGCCTTCACCCAAAGGTTCGGGAATGCCTGGGAGCGGATGACGTGCATCCAGTCCGGGCGGTTGATCTCCCGGTTGTGGTTCGAACCACCATCGTGGGAACGAGTTTCGCGCCCATCTGCTTCACGTAGTCCAGCGTCACGTCGTCCCCCTCGGCGATCGCCGCGTCGCGGGCACCGCGCAACGCGGTCCGCAACCGCTCCAAGACGTTCTCGGTGGCCACAGCGGTCCGGGACTCGAGGATTCGTGGTTCCTCGCACAGGCTGCCGTAGGCGCGAGGCGCAGCGCCGCAGGAGCCGGAGGGTGGGGTCGGTGATCCACAGCGGGCCGGGGTCGTCGCCGTCTCCGAGCGGGTTCGAGAGATCGTCGTGGTCCCACGCCGGGGACTCGACGAGGTAGATGCCGACGCGGCGGCGTTTACAGCCGCGCGGGCCGTCGAAGGCGCACCCACGTGCAAGACCCGTCAGGAAGGCGCAATGTTCACCACCGCCGGCGCATACCTCGTGATACGAAACCTCGCTGCACACGAGGAAGCCGTCGGTTGGGAGGAATAGCAGGCACTCGAGTATCCGGCGCCAAGGCCCACTTGCCGATCGCGCCGCTCGAACACCGCCCGGGCGCGGAGGTCTTCCCCGCGCTGGCCCCGCTGGCCCGCCCAGCGGTCCGGTTGTACCCGCGTCCCGGCTCTCCCACGGTGCACGACAGCTCGATCGGCGGGCCCCTGCTGTGGCCCGCACAGGAACCCTGGCCGTACTGCCGCATCGAGCATGAAGGCCTCCACCCCCTGGTGCCCGTGGCCCAGCTGTACGCGCGGGACATACCCCTGCTGCGGCCGCCCGGGCGGGCCGACCTGCTGCAGGTCCTGTGGTGCCCTTCGGAGCACGCGCCGGACTCAAGCATTCCGATCGAGTTGTCCTGGCGGACCGCCGCGGACGTCGGCGACGTGCCGGCCGCACCGCCCGAGCCGTTCGACGCGGACGAGGACTACTACGTGCCTGAGCCGTGCGTGCTCGCCCCGGAGCAGGTCACCGAGTACCCCGATTCCCTGGAACTCCCCGAGGAGCTGAAGCAGCAGATCACGGACCCCGCGCCCTGGCGGGCGGCGGGCATCGTGGTCGACGATGCCGACCCGAAGGAGCCCTACGACCACGCGCTGTCCCACGCCCCCGGCTGGAAGGTCGGTGGCTGGGCCCCCTGGGGACTCACCGACCCGTGCCACGGTTCTGTGTGGCCTGCGGTACCGCGATGACGCCGCTGCTGACCATCGCCTCGTCCGAATGGCACCGCAACAGCACGAGTTGGATCCCGCACGAGGACCGGGTCCCCGGCACATCCGACGACAGTTGGTCCAATCCGCCCGAGATCACGGTGCTGGACGCCAATCACCTCCAGCTGTACGCCTGCCCGGCAAACGGAGGCCACCCGCACACCGACCTGGTCCAGTGAGGGGCCGCCGCTTCTTCCCCACCCGCTGCCTGATCACCCATGCCGGTCCACTCTCGGCGTCGGGATACCGAGCAGGACCGGCCCGCCCGCCGCCGGCAGGTGCGGCGGAGCAATCCGGCCGCAGATCGAGGTCACGTTGATCACCCTGCCGAGCGGAGAGCGTATGCGAGGCCGACTCCAACGAGCGACACCCCGACCCGACGAGCAGCGGGCTCGTGCGCCCGGTGCTCGTCGTCGTCCCGCCCGCTCATGCGGCTCGGCGTGTCCCGTGCCGCGAAATGGACGCGGATCGCCGCCTGCCTGGTAAGGCCTGCCATCCGGCATCACCGGCGATTTTGCAGGCTGATCGTCACCAACGCAGGGCCCCGGCCGGGGCCCTCGCCGTGGCCGTGGCCGTGGCCGTGGCCGTGGCCGTGGCCGATGGTGACTACCGGCCGAACTCGTCGAACGCGGCGCGAAGGTCGGCGGCCACCGCTTCGGCGTCGCGTCCCTCGATACGGTGACGCGGGACGAAGTAGACGAGTTCGCCGTCCTTGAACAAGGCGAACGACGGTTCGGACGGCGGGATATCCGCAATATGACGGCGCAACCTCGCGGTGGCGTCCAGGTCCTGATCGGCGAAGACGGTCAGCAGCCGGTCGGGACGCTTGGAGCCGTCCTCCAGGGCCATGCGGACCCCGGGGCGGGCCATACCGGCCGCGGCACCGTTCACGGCGTTGACGGCCACCAGGGTCAGGCCCTCCTCGGCGTCCTTCATCGCGGCGTCCACCTCTTCGGCGGTCAACAGCTCCTTGAACCCGATTTTCGTCAGCTCTTCCTTCATCGGCTTGACCAGCAGTGGCGAGTACGGCATCCCAACTCCTCACATAAAGCAACCGTTATATGACTCATAGTAGGCGGGCGTGTCGACGCGGGGAACAATCAAGGTTGGTGACGACCAAAGCCAGGACGGCGGCGTCGCCGAAGACGGCGCGGTCGTGGGCATCGAGGGCGGTTCGCACGGGCGCCGCGCGCCGGATGGGGTGACGGTCGTTCGCGTCGGCGAGGGACCACCACTCTCCTCAACGCCCACACCCGGTACCCGAGCACCCTGCCGACGGACAGCCGACCCGCTCTGCACAGGCCGACGTATCCGTCGCCGAAGCCGAACCCACTCCGCGAGGCACCGCGGCCCACCGGGACACCTGCCGCGGGAGCGTTCCCGTCGCGACAGCCCCGGCGTCGACACCACCGAACCCGGCGCCCATCCCGCAACGGCGGCCGCCACGGACGGCGCCGACGCGAAGGACGACACCCCGCCGGGCCGCTGCCGTCGGCCACGGCCACGATCCCCGCATGCCCGACCTCGACCCCGACCAGACCGGGAGCCGGCTGATCGGATATCCCTGGGCGGTGAGTGGCCGGTCCTGATCGACGACCACGACCCGCCCTACCCGGGCGGAGTCGCGCTCGAAGCCGACGACTGCGCCCGGGAGTACGGCCGCTCCCACTACGAACACGCGGATCCCCCGGACGGCCGCCCGCACTGGAGCTACGACACCGCCTGACCATCCCGACGACGCTGCGCACGAACAGCATGTCGCGCGGGCTGCGCGTGGCGCTCCCCGACGTCCGCGCTGCGGCGTGCCGCACGTGCGCCGGGGTGTTCAGCGGGGCGTGGTGGTGGAGACGGCGGTAAAGACGTGTCGAACCCGACGGCGGGCCGCCGGTTCCGGGGACATCGATCGAACGCCGGCGCGTCACCGGCCTACCCCGGAGCGGCCACGATCGACAACGGCAACCCCCCGCCCGTCCACCGCGAGAAGCAGCCGCGTCGTCAATCCGCCCCACGAACGGCCGAGCCCCTCGCGCGCGCCTCAGCTTGACTCCGAAGCTCAGGCGTCTTGGAGTTTTCCGCGTCCGGGGCGTTGCGTGGTGGTCCGTCGCGGAGCAAGTTGGCTGACACGCTGGTGGGAGAGTCCCAGGACCCGGCCCGCGTCGCGTTGACTCATTCCGGTGTCCAGCAAGGTCGCGACGGCGTCGGCCAACGCTCGGCTCGCCGTCCTGTCGGCTTCCTCGGCTGCCCGCCGCGCCTGATCCAGGGTGTGCAGGGCCTCAGTGGTGCCTGCGACGGAGAGTTCGACGCGCACCTCGTCCGGGCTCACGTCCAACGCGGCCGCGACGGCGTCCTGGGCCATGTCGGCGGCTTCGGCGAGGGTACGTCCCTGGGTGTACACGCCACCGGCGGCGTCCTCGACACTGACGGCCCACCACACGCCGGACCGTTCGGCGGTGGCCTGGTAGACGGTGGGGGTCATGCGTTCCTCGCCTTCCTCAGGGTCTTTTGAGCGGTGATCTCGTTGATCTCGCGGTGACGCGCGACCACGAGGATTGGCCTTTGAGTTCGTAGATGTCGTAGTTGCCGCCGTGCCGGGTCAGGACGGCTCCGAGGGCTTCCAACTCTCGGACGAGGTCGGTTCGTTTCACTCGTGGATTCTATCCACGATAGACAGATCGATTCTAATTCGACTAGAAGCCCTCTGCAAGGACGGCTCGCTCGAAGCGCCCACCGGTTCGGCGTGGCGGGTGTCGGCCGGGATCGGGGGCCATCCGGCCGAGGGCACCAGGGCCCGGTCGTTGTCGTGCCGCCGGCGCCGGCCGACGTGCCGGCCGAAGGCCCGGTCCTGTCCTGGGCCGGCCCTTCGGCGCCGGCGGGCGGGGTGGGTCAGGGCATGTCGCCGGACCGGCGCAGGCATCCGTCCGACGGGGCGACGCCGGCCGATGGCCCGCGCCCCGGAGGGGGTCGATCAACCGTTTCCGTG
Organism: Embleya sp. NBC_00888; assembly: GCF_045207655.1. NCBI lineage: Bacteria > Bacillati > Actinomycetota > Actinomycetes > Kitasatosporales > Streptomycetaceae > Embleya > Embleya sp. NBC_00888. The sequence continues at coordinate 175,158 of NZ_CP108785.1, forward strand.
GTCGCGGTCAACCCACGTGGTGGTCGAGCTCCGGTTGGTGACCGTGCCCGGCCCGTAGGCATTTCGGCGGACGCGGACCTGCCGTCCGCGGTGGAGGCGCCGGGGGTTTTCGAGGAGCAGCCGTCGTCAGGCCCCGGCCCGAGCGGAAACAGCTCGTCCATGGCGAAGGTTTGTCATGGGATAAAACGCGAGTGGCTTTCGTGAATCACGCTATCGAACGCCCGGTGCGGGAGCAGTGCGATCTAGAATCGTCCATTGTGATTGCTCTTGGCGCGCTGCTACCGGCATGTTCGCCTCAACGCTTGTCATGACCTCGCTGAGTGCCTGCGAATCGACCGGAGAGGAGGCGACGGCAACCTCCACGGCGGACCGGATAGCGAACCTGCAAGAGCGCTGGTGGCAGTGGTCGGCCCAGTCCTCGGCACACAGCCCCTACACGGATGCCACGGGCGAGCGCTGCTCCCAACGGCAGCCCGACGACGTATGGTTCCTGATTCCCGCGCCAGGTGTCGACATCAAACGCAAGTGCACCGTCCCGGCCGGCCGGGCCGTCGTCGGCCCCGTCCTCACCACCACGGCGGACGACTCCGAGGCATGCAACCAGTACCTCGCCGGCTCGGCGGGCGACGTTGCCTTGGACGACAAGTCCATCGGCGTCAAGAAACTCGGCCCCGAGCAGGTGAGCTTCACCAGCCCAGCCGACAATCCCCTCACCGAAGAATCCGGAGGCATCTCTACGCAGGCCTGTGGCCTTTGGTTCACTCTGCCGCCCCTCTCTCCCGGCAACCACAAACTGATCATCAGCTCCCGTAGCGGAACACCAAGCTTCGTCGAATACTCCTTGACCATCACACGGTAATTTCTGGTGACTGCGCGAACGTAAGCCGGGAGACATCCACAGCTTGTCGTTTGCTGTGACCGGGACTTTCACCGGGTTGCGAAGAATCGGTCGCCGTGAAGCTGTCGATTGGATCAAGGGGAATGACCCAACCGGCACGCGCCGCCATCGGGGACCGGGAGCAGATTCGAGCCGGGCTTCGAGTCCCGAACACGACCACGATCGTTTCGTCGGCCTTCGACCGGGCGAGACACCGACAGGGCACTCCCGAAACCTGCGCCGGGGCCGCCGCGCGGGAGTATGGAACCCGTTGAACCGCCGGCCGACCGGAACGCTCCCAAGACCGGCGACGCGAAGAGAGAAACCGTGCAGCATTCCTTGCCACTTTTTCCACCCGAGGCCCCACCACAGTCCGGGCGCCGGCCCCTGTCACCATTGCGCCCGCACCAGCGCGAGGCCGTCGACGCGATCGTCCGTGCCCTGGAGAACCCCGACGCGGACGTGGTCCCGGACGGGCCGCACGGCGGCGCGCGGGCCACCGCGGTGATGGCCTGCGGCACCGGCAAGACGAGGATCGCCGCCGCCGTGGCCGCCGCCCTCGCCCCACGCGGCCGCGTGCTCGTCCTGGTCCCCACTCTCGACCTACTGACCCAGACCGTCACCGCCTGGCAGGGCACCGGACGTACTGCGGGAACGCAGATCGCCGTGTGCTCCCTGGGCGGCGACCGCACCCTGACCGAGGCCGGCGTGCGGTTCACCACCAGCGCCCCCCGAATCGCCCTGTGGGCGACCGGTGCGGGGCCGCTGACGGTGTTCGCCACTACCAGTCGCTGGGCGCCGTCCTGACGGCCCACGCGGGCGCCTACGGCATGGCCTTGGCCGGTTTCGACCTCGTGATCGTCGACGAGGCCCACCGCACCAGCGGATCGATCGGGAAGGAATGGGCCGCGGTCCACGACAACACCCGACTCCCCGCCGCGCGACGGCTGTACCTCACCGCCACGCCCCGCGTGTGGGAGCCGCCCGAGAACAGCGCGTACAGCGAAGCCACGTTGTCGGACGCCGACCCCGAACTGCCCCCCGCCCTGGCCCAGGACGACGTGTGGGAAGACCCCGACCCCGCGGCCGGCGAGGGCGACACCGAGGAGTGGGGCGACGAAGGCGGGGACGATCGGCCGGTACGGGTTCGGGGCGGACGGCCTGTCCAATCGGCACTGTCGGCGCGCGCGGTCGCGTCGATGGACGACGAGGCGATCTTCGGCCCCGTCGTCCACCGCCTCGAACTCGCCGCCGCAGCCCGCATGGGCCTGATCGCGCGACCCAGGGTGGTCGTCATGGAGATCACCGACCCGCAGGTCCAGGAACTCGCGGCGGCCACCGGCAGCGACCTCAACCGAGGCCTCGGCCGGCGCGGCATCGACGAGGTCGAGCAGTACCGCGCCGCACGCCTGGTCGCGCTGCAGACCGCACTCCTGCGCGCCGCGGCCGACGACGACCTGGACACCGTCATCGCCTACCACTCCCGCACGCTGGAGGCCCAGGGCTGCGCGGCGAACCTGCCCGACGTCGCCGCACGCCTGCACCAGGACGACCCGAAACGTCATCCCGAACCGGTGTGGGCGGACTGGTTGAGCGGCGAACACCCCACCGAACACCGGCGCGACGTCCTCACGCGGTTTGTCGAACGCGCCGACACCGACGGCACCATCGCCCGCCGCGCGGTCCTCAGCAACGTCCGCGTCCTGGCCGAAGGCGTCGACCTGCGCGCCTCCGCGGTCGCCTTCATGGACCCCAAATTCAGCATCGTGGAGATCGTCCAAGCCATCGGCCGCGCCCTGCGCCAACACCCGGGCGAGGGACGCACCGCCACCATCATCGTCCCCGTATTCCTCACACCCGGCGAACAACCCGACGACATGCTCGTCTCCGACAGCTACCACCCCCTCGTGCGCACCCTGCACGCCCTGGCCGCGCACGACGCCCGCGTCCTCGACATGCTCGCCACACCCGCCCCCAGCGGACCCAAGACCCGGGCACGGGCGATCGACAGCGAGGACCCCGACCGCCGAACCGACGACGCCAGCGAGCACATCGAGGACCAGGACGACGTCGAGCCCGGTGACGGCGACCGGGACGACGCCGGCGCCGAGGAGCGGTTCCTCGTCCGGTTCATGACCGACCGCGACCCCACGCTCCTGCACGACTTCATCAACCTGCGCGTGATCAACCCCGAACGGCGGGACTGGCGCCGCGGCTACCACGCCGCCAAGCGGTGGCATGCGAGCCATGGGGACCTGCGGGTGCCGCTGGAGAGCATCGACTACGACACCGAGACCGGAGCGTCCTACCCGATCGGGCAATGGGTCGGGGACCAGCGACGGGCCCGGGCGGCCGGATCGATCACCCCGCACCGCATCGAGCTGCTCGAGCGGCTGGGCATGGTGTGGAACACCGACGACACCGCCTTCGAAACCGGACTCGCCATAAGCCGCGCCTACTACGCCGTCCACGGACACCTCGCCGCCCCCAAACCCGCCGCCATCAACGGCTACCCCATCGGGCAGTTCCTCGCCAACTGCCGACGTCCGTTGGAGACTCGCCGGAACCCCGACCGGTGGCGCGAACGCTGGGCGCAGCCGGCGGCGATCGACCCCGATTGGAACCCCGCCGGACGCGAGGACCCGGCGCAGCGGTGGTCGCTGGACTGGCAACGCATGCTCGCCGCGGTACGCCTGCACACCGAGGCCGGCGGCAGCGTTGATGACCTGGCCCCTGGGTACACCGTCGGCGGCGAGGACGTCGGGGCCTGGCTCCGGCGGCAACGACGCGACGCGGCGGACCTGACGCCGGCGCAGCGGGAGGCGCTGGCCGAGGTTGGTGTCGACGTCACCGAGCAGGACGCGCAGCCGGCTGCGGTGGCGTCGGCGGCGAGGGCGGACCGGTGGACCCTCACCCTCGCCGCGGCCGCCGCGTTCCGGGAGCGGGAGGGGCATCTGACGGTGCCGCGCAAACACGTCGAAGCCGTCGAACACGACAGCGAGACGCACCGGGTCAAGTTGGGGGTCGCCCTGGCGAACGCGCGACAACGACGGGCCACATACCCGCCCGAGCGCCTCGACGCCCTCTCCGCACTCGACATGAGGTGGACGTGAGTTTCGGGCGTCGAGGCCGGATGGGGTCGTACGTCACGTTCGATCGGGCGCGTGGTGTTCGCGTTCGAGGGAGATTCGCGCGCTCCGGTCCGGTGTACGTGTGATCTCTGGTGAGTGGTCGGATGGGACACGGCCCGCGACACCGCGAAACGTGCCCGAAGGTCTTCGCCGATCTCGTCGTCGGCGACCAGGGCGAGCGGGCGGTCCGCGCCGAAGCAGTCGACGATCGCGTTGAGCGCGGTGCCGTAGCCGCAGACGGTGTTCGGGTTGTCGAGGGCGTCGACGAACACGTCGGCGGCCGTGGCCACCGACCGCGTCCTACCGGTCGGCAGGTGCGCGATGCTCCCCATTCTTCGAGCCTGGCACGGATATCGGGGTCTGTTCGCGCATCGGGCGGAGCCCGTTCCCGCAGGTTGATGCGTCCGTTGGCACTGATATCGGGGCGTTACCCGGGGAAGACTCAAGTCGGTCTCTCGGCTGACGGCCCGGCAGCCCCCACTTCCTTGTCGATCTCCGGGAAACGCTGCGGCCGGGCCGACTCGTCCGCCGCGAACACACTGTGTCGCCCGTGCTTTCCGGATTCCCGGGTCATGGAACGGATCAAGGCTTTGACCTGCGGAAACCAGCCATCCGGTCGGCTTTCTTGGATGCGTTGCGGGTGGTCGTCCCAGGTTGTCGCGGGGCGCGGTGTCGCGCCCGATTCGTTCGTTCCCAGGGAGCGTTCATGGTTCAACTCGCGTCCACCCCCAGGAGCGTCTCGACCGTCTGCGGGGACGTCTGGGCGAGTGTCCCGGTACCTCGCGCGCGGCGAGGCGGCTGCGACTGAACCGGCCGGCCAACGTCCTGGCCGGTGTGACCCTGCACGCCGCCGCCCGGCACGAGCAGGGCCTGGCCCTGTCCGGCCTGGAGGAGGAGCTGCTGGCGGTGCTGCGCGCCTTCGTCTCCGACGAGGAGGTCGTGTCGTCCGGTTCGAACAGGCGGAGGCTGTACCGCACGTCGGCGGACGGGCCGAGCGTGGCGTCGTCCGCGTCGGTCCCGGGAGCGTGGTGGACGAGCGGGCCGGCGGTGATCGGCGACTCCGGCCGCGCGGCCGACCGTGTGCCGGCGCCGTCACCTTCGCCGAACCCCGGTGAGTGGGGGTCGGGGTCTGCCGTTGAACGGCACGAGGGCACCGAGGGCCGGGCCGAGCGCGCCGAGCCGGTCGTATGCGAAACGATCCCGAGGTCGACCGGACGGCCTCGGTCCGCACGGGCTCCGCCTGCGGGCCGGGCGTGGTGATCGTGCGGATCGGCCGAGGGAGGTTCGCGGTGCCCGTGACGAGGAGCGGGCGGTGGCCCTCACACGGCCCACCACCCGCCGCCCGTTCGTCGGGACCGTCGACCACACGAGGGGAACCCGCCCACCGCCGGACGTCCGTGGCGGGACTATGTGACGGTGAAGGTTCCGTCCATCCGCGCCTCGGCGACACCGTCCGCGTCGCACCCGCCCTCGGCGCCGGCGAGGTCGATGCTCCCCTCGCCGTCCACCGACTGGGCCTCGTAGCGTCCGTTGGCGATGGAGCCCTCGATCGTGAATTCCTGCGGGCTCGCCCCGGTGAGATGCACGTTCGCCGTGCTGGTGTCGGTGGAGCCGTCCGTCAGGTACCAGGTGTACGTGGCCTTCCCGGACGTCCCCGCGGGGAGCGCCGTGCAGCTCAGGCTGCCGGTGAACGACACCTCGAACGTGACGCTCGCCACCTCGCTCGCATCGTCGACGCATTGCCGCTTCCCGACGGTGAGCTTCATGGTGCTCTGGGCGGCGGTATTGGACACCGCCGGGCTGAACGCGGCGATCCCGCCCATGTCGCACTGGACGGAGTCGTCCTGTGGCGACACCGCCTGGCCGGCGGCCGGCGTGGCCAGGACCACGCCGGACAGGGAGAGCAGCACGGCGGTCGCCATGGCAAGGCGCCTGTGATATCCGGACATTCCGAGACTCCTGAGGGAAGACGAAGAGCAGACCCGGACTTCGTTCCCTACCCACGAACACAAAGACGCCGAACAGTCGAAAGCACCCGAACGGGCGAGAACGCGGCTCGGTGCCGGCAGGAACCGTGTCGCCGGCCGCAAACGGCCGCGATCAGCCCTCGGGCTCGGCGGGACCGGCAGCGCGGTGACCACACCGGCGCCGTGACGAAGATGTTCGACGCCGTGCCTGCGGTGTGGCTTGACGCGTCCGCAGACGACGCCTCGAACTCGCTGACATTTCCCCGTGGCGAAACCGACTGACAGGTTCGCAGCGGTCAACACGAATGTTGACCGCCGATGCAGCGTCAGCGTGTTTTGACAGTCGTTGTCAGCGGTTTCGCCACGAGCTTTGTCAGTACGGATGCCCGGGTTGTGTGGAGCGATCGGTGGGCCGGTCGCCGGCCCTGGAAGTGGCCCCGGCTCCACCAACGCGGGGCGAAGCCACGACGATGCGAGGCTGCGGAACGCTCGTCGATACGAGCTTCGGCCGGCATCGGCGGGAAACGATCTTCCCGACGGCCGGCTCATGGGAAAGGATCCCTTCATGACGGATCCCGTGAACGACGGCGCAGTGACGCCGACCACCTTGTCGATCCCCGTGAAGGACCTCACGGACGCCGGCCTGGAAGCCCAGTGGCGGTCCTGGATCGGTTCCGGGCCCAACGAGCCGGTGACCGCCCAACAGATCACCCTGGCCGTCGGACAGGAGGAACTCGCCCGCACCGGCGACTCCCTGGGACTCGAGTCCGGCCAGGTCGCCGCGGTCCTCGCCGACGCCCTCCCCCGACTGATCTCCGGCTCCGACACGATCGACCTCCGCGTCGAGCTCAACGACACGGTCCTGACCGCCACTCCCCAAGTGGTGGTCGGAGAAGCCGAATCGGACGTCAACTTCAGGGCGCCACTGAAGATCAGCGCGACGGGATCGAACTACGCACCGGGCGACTACACCGGCGTCGTGGCGATCACGTTCGACGCCGTACCCCCGGCATAGGTCGAGGTCCGTCCGCCCGGGGCGTGGCGTCCCCGGGCGCGGTGCCGTCGATCCCCCGAAACCGCTGACATCCCCTCCTGGCGAATCCACTGCCAAGTTCGCGGCGGACAACATTGTGGCCGGCAGTGAAAATGGGCTCTGTGCCGCATCAGGCAAACCCTGAACCGGCGCGGCACCTGAACCCGGAAGCAAACACCATTCCCAGAGCAAAACGCTCTTTCATTCGACGTAGAGGAACTCCGGGCCGTAGGTCTTCCCGCCGCCGTCCGGAAGCTGTTGCACCATCAGGGAGCGCGCGAGGGGCCCCATCTTGAACATGTGGCCGACCGCGGCACCCACCTCACTCTTGCCCGCGTTCGGATCGTCTGCCCGCCACGCGCGCTCCAGCGCCCGCAGCATCGAGCTGAACTCGGTGTTGAACGCGTCGAGAGTCTCCCGGATCTCGGGAGTGGGAGCGTTCGTCGGGTCGTTGGCCCAGCCGCCCTCGGGGACCCTGCCCATGGGGTGGGCCGGAGGCAGGGGAACAGCGTCGCCCGTGAAGTCCCAGACGTCCGGGGACTCCGAGACCTTGATCAGCTTCCGGCCGTGGAAGAGTTCGCGGAACACGTAGAAGTGCGCCGGCTCTCCCGGCTTCCCGGGGAAGGGATTCTCGGGCGAGGCGGAGGTGCCCTCGCCCTGCTCCTTGATGACCTCGATGGCGGCCCTGACCTTCTCGATGCTGTCGAGCGGGACGATGTTGTTGCCCTGCCCGTGGTGGGCGAGCGAGTAGTCGATCTGTCGGGCGCCGGTGATCAGGTGGCTGTGCGCCTCGAACGCTTCCTCGATCGCGGTGTAGAAGGCCCCGATCGTGGTGAAGGTCTCGAATTGCGCGACGGGGTCGTCCGGACGCTCGATCTCGGAGAACATCTCGACGGAAGCCTTGTTCAAGCCCTCCAGGAAGACGATCAACTCGGGGCGTACACCACCGGGCAGCGGGTGCTCGTACTTCGGCACCACGCTCGCGTCGGCGATGACCGGATTCCCGCCGATGGTGGTGAGCATGTTGCACACCAACCCCATGTGAGTCATCTCGTCGAACATGACCGCCCGGATGGCGTCGTAGACCGGCCCCTGCCTCTGCTCGATCGACCAGAGGCCGCTCGCGTAGGGGCCGATGGTCGCGACCTCGACCATGATCGCCTGCTGGAGCGCGTTCCTCAGCCACTCCGCGTCGCGCTCCGTGGGGCGAACCCCCATCAGTTCGACGATGGCGTTGCTCTGGTACTCGAGAGTTTGGGTCACACCGCTACCTTTCCGATCCGTGCATGTATACGTGACGGCCGTGGTCCACCGTCGACGGATACCAACGTAGGTGCCTCGGACCCGCCAGCCGCCGCCACACGAGACGGCCATTCGGGTGCTTCGCGGCTCGATCCGCGCCCACTGCGCGCCGGCCAACGACAGGTTCAATGATCGGTTGATCCAAGCGAAACGACCGCCCGCGACAACATCCGAGTGCGCGCGGACAACGCGTGAAGGCCGGCAAGACCTCCCGCGACCCGACTTCGCCGTCAAGAAGGCCCGGATCGAACACCTCTACACCGACGCCGGCGCCGAGGGCGACGGTGAGGGACGCGACTTCGGATGTCTCGTGGTGCGCCGTCCGGTGCAACCGCGGGTGCGCGCCGGGTGCGGGGCGGGTATCGGCGCGGTCCCGGATCGTCGAGCCGGTCTTCTCGGGTTCGTTCACACTCGCATCCCCGGCCGCGGCGCGCCCGCCGCCCGCCCGCCGCGCCGCGTGGCGCCGGGCCTGCGCCGCCGGGAGGAACGGGTGAGGAGACGAGCCGTTGTTCGTCGATGCCTCGGCAGGGCCTCGGGCAGGGCGAGAAGGAAGGACGTCTCCCCGCACCGAAGGATGCCACGCAGGCACGTGGTTCGTTCGGCACACACACGCTCGTCCCAGGGGCCGATCCCGTGTCGGGGCGGCGGGCGCCCTGGCACCGGCGTGCCGGACGAGGCCCAACCCCCGTGCGGGCCACGTCCGGTACGCCGATCGGCCCGCCGAACCAGGAGTGCACTGGCCGGCGGGCCGATCAAGGCCGTCGGACCCGGGTGGGGAGGCAAGGTCTCCGACGGCCAAGCGTGACCGTACCGGTCGTCGCCGACAGGTCCGTGCGCAGCAGTGGAACGGCCCGTGGAGCATCGCGACTCGCCGACCGGGAAGAACGTCGACGGTCAACCGGCCGATTCGACGAGCTCACCGGCCAACTCGGGTGTGCCAAGGCGAGCTACCAAGGTTTTCGTCGTGATGTCGTGGACGGTTGAAGATCCCTGCGCTATGCCGTGGATATGCGGTATGCGCAGGGTGGTGGGTTGACTCCCAAGGAACGCGCGGCTCGGGAGCGGTTGCGGTTGGACGCCGCCGAGCGGTTCGAGCGTGGGGAGTCGAACGTGGTGATCGCGTCGGAGTTACGGGTGGCGCGTCGGTCGGTGGAACGGTGGCGTCGTGCCTGGCGCGAGGCGGGTGTCGAGGGCCTGCGATCGAGCGGTCCCGCGTCTGTGCCCAGGTTGGATCCGTCGCAAATGGACCCATTGGAAGGGGAGTTGGACAGAGGTCCGAGAGCCCACGGTTGGCAGGATCAACGTTGGACCCTGATGCGGGTGAAGGCGGTGATCCGGCGCCGTTTCAGGGTGACGTACTCGATCCATGAGGTCTGGGGGTTGCTGCGTCGGGCCGGCTGGTCGTGTCAACAGCCGGTCCGGCGGGCGGTGGAGCGGGACGAGGACGCGGTGCGGGGTTGGGTGCGGGAGACGTGGCCGTCGGTGGAAGCACCGCGGCGGCGCTCGACGCCTGGATCGTCTTCGAGGACGAGGCCGGGATGTCGATGACGCCGCCGCGAGCGCGTACGTGGGGGCGACGCGGGTTCACCCCGGTGGTGCGGGTGTGCGGGGGCTCCCGCGGTCGGGTCTCGATCGCCGCACCGACCTGCTACAAGCCGGGTGAACGCTCCCGTCTGATCTACCGACACCGCGTGCACACGCGCCGCAAGGGGGAACGCAGGAGCTTCGCGTGGACCGACTACCGCGACCTCGCCGTGCGCGCGCACCTGCAACTCGGCGGCCCCGTCGTCCTGGTCCGGGACAATCTCAACACCCACCGCGCGGCCGATCTGCGCAAGTACGCCGCCGACCACGACTGGCTGACGATCAGACAGTTGCCGAGTTACGCGCCCGACCTGAACCCGGTCGAGGGCATCTGGTCCCTGGTCCGTCGCGGCTTCACCGGCAACGTCGCGTTCACCGACGTCGACCACCTGGTCCGCACGATCAGACACGGCCTCCGCCACATCCAACGACGCCCACACCTCATCGACGCCTGCCTCGCCGAAACCGGCCTCACCATCCGACCCAGGGAATGAAAACCAACCCACCGACATCACGATGAAAACCTCAGTAAGCGTCGCGCCCGAGATCGAGCTTGCGTGTGTCCGCCTCGGCGCGGCGGCCCGCCCTGACGGCCGCGTCGCCCTCTGCTCTGGAAAAGTCGCGGTCCCGAGTCGGCGGCGCGTCAGCCGCGACCGAGGAAGCGTCGGCGTCGTGGCGGCGGTTCGACGGCCGCCGGGCCCGTGGCCGGCGACCGTCGTCCTACCGTGTCCTCGAACACCTTGTTCCACCGTTCCTGTGCCGTGCTGTCGGGAAGCCCGACGGATGCGGATTCCAGCACGGCGAACAAGGGGGAATGGGTGTCGTCGGCGTTGCGGAGACGGCTGCGCGCCTCGATCAGTAGCTCGCGCAGTCGCACCTCCGAGGACTGCACGTTGCATGCGATGAACATCAACCGGGTGTTTTGGACAAGGCGCTTGCCGATGAGCAGTTCGGCCAGGTCGATGACGTCGGCGGGGGTGCGCATGGCAACACCGCGCAGCAGCGGGGCGGCCCATTCCTTGCTGATGCGGCGCAGCGCCCCGTCCGCTCGGGAGTGGTCGAGGGTCGGGGAGCTGGTGGCGCGGTTGTGCGCGACCGCGATGAGGCGGGCGATGTCGGGGATGGGTTGGAGTCGTCCTGCGTGCTGGAGCAGTTCGGGTACGTCCTGGTGGCGTTCGACGGTGGTGCCGGCTTCGAGGGTCAGGGCCAGGAGGGGTAGTTCCATGATGTCGCGTTCGGTCGCGGCGGCGTGCAGGAGGGCGGGGGCGTCTTCGTGGTGGCCGTCGTGGCGCAGTTTCTCGATGCGGCGCAGCAGCGGGTCCCGTGCGTCGTCGGTGGGGTGTTCGGGGGTGGTGTCGGTGTCGAGTGCGGCGAGGGCGGCGGTGGTGTCGGCGGCGGCCTGTGCCCATCGTTGTTGGTCGGCTTCCTGCAGTCTGGCGAGGGCGCGGGCCTGGGTGAGGTCGCGTTCGAGTTCGCGGATGCGTTGCTCGGCTTGGGCGAGGCGTGAGGCCCAGGCGGTGTCGGCTTGTGCCTGGTGGAGTTCGGCTTCCTCGCGGGTGCGGTGGGCCTGTGCGAGTTCCTCGGACAGGTCGGCGATGCGGCGGGTGGTGGCCGCCTGTTCGACCCGGTATCGCTCCTGGAGGGCGTCGAGTTCGAACTGGCGGATGAGCAGACGGTCGTGGCGGGCGTCGTAGGTGGCGTACACCAGCGTCAGTCCGCGCTCGGCCTCCTCGGCCGTGAGCGGCGTCGCGGTCTCCTCGGCGACCCACCGCTGGAAGGCGCGCATGCCGGCGCGCTCGGGACGTGAATGGCCGGCGAGGTGGCGCGAGAGTGTGCTCGCGCTGATGCCCAGTCCCGACGCGACGTCCCCGTCGGTGGCGGCCCTGCTGCGGGGCGAGGTCAGGACGCGGTCGACCATGACGCGGAAGTATCCGGCCAGTTCGGGGTAGACGGCGTCGGCGGGAATCGGTCCCCGATTCCGACCCGCGCGCCGCACGGGATCCACCCGTTCCTCGAGCTCGCTCACGACAGCCCCTCCCGGTTGCGTGCCTGCATTTTGCCGTGTGCAGCGCAACAAAGTCCTTGCGTTCAGCGCAAGATCGCCCCGTCCGGTGGTCTGGACACCCGGGCACGACACGCGGTCGGCCCGCCCACCACCACCTCGATCGGGGATCCCGTGGACGCCATGAACCTGCTCGCCCAACTCCTCACCGGACTGCTCACCGACCTGCCCTCGGCACTGCTGGCCACCCTCACGCTGCCCGCGCTGCGCCGACTGCGCCGCCGTCGACGCGACGACGACGAGTGACACGACCGAGCCCGAACGCTCGACGAAGGAGCCCCCGATGCCGGGGGCTCCTTCGCTCTTTTCGGCCCGGCACACCACCCCACCGGCAATGTCCGTACCGGAAGGGCCGCAACGACGGGCGAATCCCTGTGACACCGGTGGGTGGCTGCCGGACCGTTGGGTGCAACGGTGTGGGGCGGCGGGGTTTGTTGTCCGGGTTCGTGGTGCGTCATCTGGAGTCGGGACCGGGGCGAGGGGCCGTGATGGGCAGGTTCGGGCGGTACAGGGGCGACTTCTACTTCGAGGAGGTCGTCGGCGAGAGCGTGATCCGGCCCGCGTACACCGACGACGACGGCGTGCTGTTCCTCGACGTCGATGAGGACGTCGAGGTCGTCATCGACGGCGTGGTCCCGGACGGCGAGATCCACGAAGGGACGGCTACGACGGCGCCGGCCTTCCCACCTGCGACGAGCCGGACCTGAGACCCGGACCAACATCACTGGTCATACCGATCTGCGTTCAACCGACCCGGCGATACGTCAAAAACGTCACCATCAGATCGGCACCCACGTCAGCAGACCGCCCAACCCCACACCCCACACCACGAGCCGGAACACCGACCCCACCCAACTGGCAGAACCCTGCCGAACCTTCACCAACACACCACCACAGATCATCAGTTGCCATTTCCCGAACGTAACTTGACACTGGTCGTCTCGTATCGCAGCCTGGGCGGACTCCTCGTGTCCCGGGGCTCTCCCACATCCGGTCGTATCCGGGCGCGACAGCCGCCTCTCGGAGCCTTGTTTCAAGGGCGAAGAGAGTCGGCTGCTCCCCGTATGTGACGACGAAGTAGGTCTGGTGGTACACGCGTGGTGAAACCCGCCTCGTCAAAGAACACGGCTGCCGTACGAGCTCCGGACCCACCGGTGGCTCCCGGGCGGTTGCCGCTCCTGGGGCACCTGCCCGCCCTCGTCCGGAACCCCATCGGCTTCCTGCACTCCCTCACGTCCGGGCCCGAGGTCACGACGATCTACATCGGCACGCGGCCGATGTACGTCGCCAACACGCTCGATCTCGTATACGAGATGTTGGTGACCCGTGTCGAGGACTACAGGCGCGGCATTATCTTCGAGAAGGCGGAGAAGGTCCTCGGCAAAGGACTGACCGTACTCGAGGGCGATGTACACAAGAAGCAGCGCAAGATGATTCAACCCGCGCTGACCCAGCGGCAGATCGCCGGCTATACCCAGGCCATGGTCGAGGTCGCCGAAGCCCGGGCGAGTGCCTGGCAGCCAGGCGTCCCGCTCGACGCCAACGAGGAATTGCACGACCTGGGGATGGAGCTCTTCAGCCGCGCGCTGTTTCGAGCCGAGTTCGCCGTCGCGGCCACCGAACGTGTCAAGAAGGCCACGCCCGCGTTCATGGCCGGCATCATCGCCCACTCGCTGTACCCGGCGCAGTGGATGGAGAAGCTACCGATCGGCATCAACCGCCGGTTCAACGTGGCCCGACCGCAGATGGAGTCCGCGGTCAACGACGTCATCGCGCGCTATCGCGGCGCGGATGTCACCGGTGCTGAGGACAAGAGCATCCTGGCGATGTTGATGGCTGCGGTGGAAAGCGACACCGGACAGCGGATGGACGACGGTCAACTGCGGGACGAGGTCGTCAATCTGGTGGTCGCGGGTGCAGAGGCCCCGGGAACCACGCTCGCCTGGTTCTTTCACGAGGTCGCTCAACACCCCGAGATCGAGAAGCGGATGGTCGCCGAGATCGACGAGGTGCTCGGGACCGACTCGCTGACGGTCGAGAATCTCATGCGCCTCGAGTACACCACGATGATGGTCAAAGAGACGCTGCGTCTGCACACTCCGACCTGGCTGCTGACCCGGAGAGCCGGCAGGGACCTGGAACTGGGCGGCTACCGCATCCCCCGGGACGGTGAGATCGCGTTCAGCCTCACCACGCTCCATCGCCACTGCGAACACTACGACGATCCCACGGCCTTCGACCCGGATCGATGGCGCGACACGAGCACCGTCCTGCCGAAGAGCGCATACATGCCATTCGGGGTCGGCAAACACCGATGCCTCGGCGAGCACTTCGCCGTGCTGACCATGTTGGTGGCGATCGCCGCCATCGCCCGCCGCTGGCGCTTGGTCCCCAAGCCCGGGAGCCGGGTCAAGGAAGTCCCCGTCGCCCTGATGCAGGCGCAGGGTTTGGCGATGATCCCCATCCCCCGACCGGCGAGCACCTGACCGTCGCAATGCTCTCGGCGTCCGGCCCTGCACGGCCGCGAGCGCACCACAACGGCTGTGCACGGAAAGGTATCCACCTTGCCCCAAGGGATTCGCACCCACATACCCTTCCCCTCCAGGATCAGCCCGGACGTGAGCCGGGCGAGCGAACGGCACCTGGCTTGGCCTCGCTCCTTCGGTCTGCTGCCCACCCTCGAGGCGGAACGACGCCACATCCAAGGTCGCTATCCCGACCTCGCCGGCCGCTTCCACCCGACCGCTCGCGGCGCCGAACTCGACTTGGCAATCGACCAGATGAGTTGGTTCTTCATCTTCGACGACCAGTTCGACGGCAAACGTGGCCGGCACCCGGGGCACGCGCGCGAGCTGATCGACGCGGTGCTGGCCGTCCTTGGCGGTACTCGCGACCTCGTCCGCACGTCCACGACCGAGCTGGTCTCCTCGTTCGCCGACCTGTGGGCACGTAGCCGCGTGGGCATGTCCGATTCCTGGTCCGTACGAGCCGCAGACAGTTGGCGCCGCTATCTCGAAGGCCATGTGGTTGAAGCCCGTGACCGCACCGGCGTGCCTCCGGGGATGGACGAACAACTGGCAGTACGCCGTGAGACCAGCGGCGTCTATCCCATCCTCGATCTCGCCGAGCGCATAGGCGGATATGAGGTTCCGGAACCGGCCGTCGACAGCCCGTTCCTGCGCGCCCTCCGGGATCTGGCCGCAGAAGTCGTGGTCTTCGACAACGAGATCATCTCCCTGGAGAAGGAAGAGGCTCTCGGCGACAACAACCTCGTCCTCACCTACGAACGCGCCCACGGTTGCAGCCGCTCCGAGTCGATCTCGGCCGTGACCGCCCTGCTCGCGCAACGTACCGAACACCTCCTGGCTTTGGAGGCCGAACTACCCGACTTCTGCGCCGGGCTGGCGTTGGATCGAGCGGGGACCAAAGCGGTCCACCGTTATCAGTACGACGCCATCCGCACAGTCATGAGAGGCGCTCACGATTGGCAACAAGGCTCGGACCGCTACTCCTCGGCGTACCTGCCCCTGAGCGCGACCCTACTCTGAGGTCATGTCTCCGGACGTGCAGTAACGTCTCTGCTTGAATCCTTCGGGGTCCGTCCGCTCGTTCCCGTGGCGGGGCGTTGGCCCCGGTCCGCCCGCGTCCCGCACCCACGCCACCTGCGAAGTCCGCGAACATCGCGGACCAAGGACCGAGAGCGCTGCCGGCCCGGGTCGCCCGTCCGCCCGTCCGACGAGCCCTGTCCCGGCGATGGGTGTACCGTCCGTCGCCGGGTGTACGCACAGGGGGTGATGAGGGTGTCCGCACGCCGGAGGCTGCGTCTTCTCCGAGTGGAAGACCTTCCACTGCGCAGTCGAACCCTCTGCTGGGATCCGCTCGCGCGTACTTCGTATATGGGACGACTTCAGAGATGCCCTCGTCCAGGCCCCGCCGGTCGGGAGAGCGATCCTCGAGCCTTCGCCGGTACCGATTGGCTGTCGCCCGGTTGGCGGGGACGTCCGCGTGATCACGTGTCACCGGTCGTGCGGTCTCCATGATCGCGAAACAGCCGAAGGGAAGGTCGAGACCAAGCTCCACAGACCGGATGATTCCACCATGGCAGGCCGTATGCCGTCCGTTGCGATGGGCGGGGCTTCGGCGCCTTCCAACACGGCACCAGGTCAAGTCGAAGTCGGTCCACGCGGACGTCGGACGAACGGCTTCGGGCAGGTCGCAGATGAGCGACCGGGCTTCTGGAAGAACCCGTCCCACGAAGGCTCTTGAGCATGCCGACCGGCCATCGGTGGCTGGTCGAGGAAGACACATGCATGACGCGCCGCGTCGGTCGCCGAGATTTCCGCCACCCGGCGCGCTCACAGCACACGGTCATCCGCACACTCGCGCCGCACGCCGCGGGCGTTCGTACAGCTCGCGCACGTAGCCGTAGCCGCGCCAGCGACGAAAGAAGTCGCAGACCGCTCGCCACCAGGGATAATCTGCCAGAACCGCCTGCCACTTGACGCCGTTGTCAGGCCAGCCGTACCCGAGCGGCTGTGACCGTGCGACGGACGTAATCCGCGTGCGCGAGAGGCACGTCCAAGGCCGGGACCGACATCGGTCGGGCGATCTCCGAGTTCTTCCACGCGCTCACCGCGAGCCTGGTCGCCTCGGGGCACGCGCTGAACTCGGCCAGCCCGCAGCTCGTGGTCAACCGGCCGGACCAGTTCACCATGGCGATCGACGAGGTCGGGTAATGGACTCCCCGACCGGAGACGGTCGTGCGGCGGCGTCCGGCCCGCCGGTATCCCCCGAACCTGTCCCCTGGCAGCGGATCACGGTGGGTGTGCCGGGACCGGAGTTCGAGGCGCGGGCGCCGGGCCAGTACGCCTTCGATTTCCCGGACTCCGAATGCGACGGATGGTCCACGCCCGAACTCGCCCTGCGTTTCGCGTCGGTGCGCGGTGCCAAACACCGCTACTACCGACAGCCGCGCCAGGACGCCGCGCGCGCGGCGATGCACGAGTCCACCGGCGGCGTCGTCTTCGCCGTCGCCGACGGCGTCTCCAGCGCGTCGAACGCCGAACTCGGCGCCGTCGAGGCGTGCCGGGCCGCCGTGGAGCGCATGCTCGAGCTGCTGTCCGGGGATCCGCGGCCACTGGACTTTCCCGACGTCGCCCGGCACGCCGCCGAGCGGCTGCGCGACCTCGCGCGGTGGAGCCCGGAGGGGGCCGAACCCGAGCCGCACGAGATCGCGGCCCGGTACGCGACGACGCTCGTAGCCGGCGTGGTCTACCCCGACCCCGCGGGACCCGTGGTGGAACTGTGCCGGATCGGGGACTCGGGGGCCTGGATCCTGGATCGATCGAACGGGGAGTACCGGGCGCTGTTCGACCCGAAGACCGGCGCGGGTGCCTCGGTGGTCCCGAGTACGGTGACGCCGTTGCCCCACGTGCCCGATCCGTTGGAACCGGCCGGCGCCCGGCTGACTCCCCATCAGGTGCTGTTGGTGGGCACCGACGGCTTCGCGGATCCGTTCGGTGACGGTGACGGCCTGGTCGGCTCGCTGTTCGCTCGCGGCCTGGCCGAACCGCCGCCCCCGCTGTGGCTCGCCCACCTGCTGGACTTCTCCCGGGAGACGTTCGACGACGACCGGTCCCTGTTGGTGGTGTGGCCCCACGCCGACGGACGGGCGCGGTGACATGGGGCGGACACCCGCGGTCGACCGGGGCATGCTCACCCTGGGGCGTCGACTCGGCCGGGGCGGCCAGGGCAGCGTCCACGAGGTGGCCCACCGGAAGATCAACAAGGCCGACGGCGGCGGCTGGGACGTGGTCTACAAGGAGTACGGCGCGGACACGCTGCCCCATCTCGACGCCGCCGCGCTGGCGTCGAGGGTGGACCTGCTCGCCAGGCTGACCGCCGCCGACAGCCGGTGGCTGTGCGAGACGACCGCCTGGCCTGCGGCCGTGGTCGAAAGCCGGGGCCACGCCTGCGGGTTCCTCATGCGCGCCGTACCCGAGCGTTTCGGTTTCGACTTCCGGGGCCTGACGGCGACGACGGGAACCCGGCGGCTCGCGAATCTGGAATACCTGCTCAACGACGACGCCTACGTCGCCGGGATCGGCCTGGCCGTCAGCGATCGTGACCGGTTCGAGCTGTTGATTGACCTGGCCGGCACGCTCGCCCGACTCCACCGCATCGGCATCACCGTCGGGGACCTCTCCCCGAAGAACCTGCTGTTCACCACCGAGCCACGCCCCGAATGCTTCCTCATCGACTGCGACGCCATGCTCGTGGGCGGCACCACCGTGCTGCCCCACGTCGAGACACCCGACTGGCAACTCCCCGCCGGCGAGAGGAAAGCGACCTGGGCCGGCGACGCCTACAAGTTCACACTGCTCGCCCTCCGCCTCCTCGGCCGAGACCAGAGCGCCACCGACCCCGCCGTCCTGGCCGCGAGGTGCCCGGCGCTGGTCGACGTGACCCGTCTCGGCCTGGATCCGAACCCGGCCCGACGACCGACGCCGGCTCTGTGGGCCGAACACCTGGCGGTGGCCTGCACCACGGCATCGACCACGGCGCCGCCACCCACCCCGTCCCAAATCCGACAGCCCTCGGTACCGCCGACCGCCCACCTCGGCATGGGACATCCACCACCGAACGCACCCACGACAGGCGGACCCGGCCCGCTCGGCACGATGCCCGCCAAGATCGGTGCCGGTATCGCCGCCGCCGTTGCCGTCGTGATCCTCGCCCTGAGCCTCCCGCACTCCGAGGGCGCGTCCGACAACGCGTCCGACACCCGCCCGCAGACCACCGTTCCGGCCGGTCAATACACACCCCGCCCCGCGCCGCTCCCCACGTATCCCCAGTACCCCCAGTACCCCGCAACGCCGACCCGGCCGGCGGCGGTTCCGGACGACCAACCGGCCACGCCCCCCGCCGAGCCCTCGGCTTCGCCGACGGCGACCGCGACGCCCGACGCCATCGGTGAGGCCGAGGTCGGCTCCTGCTTCGACGACAAGGGAACGAGCACCCACCCCGACCTGGTCTCGACGACCTACACATCCGGGGTGTTCAAGGTGGTGCGGATCGCCCGGGGCACCACCGACCTGGACAGCTGCCAAAATGTCACCGACAACGACGTGCGTGTCGTCGAAACGCAACAACCTCGTGCTGTGCCTGAGTTACCAGCATCCGAACGGCACCGCCTACCACGCCCGGGCAGGGGACTGCGTCTACGGCCTCAGCAGCGGATACTCCTGGAACGCGTGGCCCTGCCAGACCGGGAACTTCAAGGTCCAGGCGGCCTACCGGGACACCACCGACACCTCGAAATGCAACTCCTGGCCGAACAACAACCTCTGGAAGACGTTCACCGTCTCCTCCGACACCGGCCTGAACGTGCTCCTGTGCCTGTCGATCAACTATCCCGACGACCTCGGCCGCGCCGCGGTCCGCACGTGCCTGCGAAAGTCCGGCACCGATGCCCATCCGACCTTCACCAACGTCGGCTCCTGCGCCGGCTCGAACGTCGTGGTCACCGGACGCACCGCCGCCCCCCGGAACGCGGCATTCTGCGGACGCGACGGCTCGGCGTACTGGGACTCCCCGGAGTACCCGGCACTCAGCTACACCGTGTGCTGGCGGTGGTTGTGGAATGGCGCCGGCGGCGATCGCAGCTCAGGGCCGGGCCGTCTCGGTCGCCCGGCCCGAAATCGCGGGACCTCGAGGGTCGTTCGATGTCACACGATCGGCCACGAGACACCGGGGAATGCGGTGGTGAGGAAGGACAACCCCAGCCAGGAGACCTCCGCGTGCGGGGCCCCTCAGACCGCTGTGCAGATATCGGAGCGGGCACGCCCCTCGGGGTCGTCGGCGACTCGAACAACCACAGCGCGAGGTTGGGGCCAAAAAGAGAAGGGAGCAGGATGAAGAATCGGTTCGAGGTCGGCTGCGCGCCATGCTCGGTATGGATGTCGGCCGAGTCCTCGGCAAAGGCGTCAGCGAAAGTTGGGAGTGCGGTGGCAACCGGCCGGTACCGGGAGGCTCATTCTTGGGCGGCTCGCCCGCCCTCCCAGCTGAGCTTGACCTTCAAGTGGCCCTCGAGGCTGGATGTGGCGATGACGGCACCGGCTTCGGTGCTCAGACGCACCCCGAATTCCACCTCGATCTTGTCCGGGCACACGGGCGCGTCCCGGAACTGACCGAGGATCATGGACGAGGCGTCCCGCACACTGCTCAGTGCGGACCCGAGCGAGGTCGACGCGGAACGAACCGCATCCCGGGAGCGGGAGACCGGGCTGATCTCAGGGCCGTCCTCCGCGATCTCCACCAGCACCTCTCCGCCGTTGTCCAACGACCAGCGAGCGATCTCGGCCATGTGACACCTCGTCCGTGAGTAATGGCGCGTGTTTCGTAGGTGCTCCCGGCTCAGGGGCACACGGACCCCTTGTGCGCCCCGGAAGGGATCACATCCTTGATATTGTGCGAATCGTTGACCTGGGGGCCCAGGAGCTCGCAGAGGCGGTCGATGCCGGGCTTCCGGCTGGCTTCGCCGGCCTCGGCCGCGGCCGCCACCCGCTGGAGGGGACTCCGCCCGCCGGAGGCCGCCGACACGACGCCCAGCGCCGTGCCGTCTACGAGCAGGACCGAGCCGTCCGGGGAATCGCCCAGCGGCATCAGCGTCGGCCAGGCTAACGAATAGGGGTAGCGGCCGACGTGTTCTCCCGTGGTAAGTGACCGAATGGACACGCTGCTCCTCAAGGCCGCAATACCGGTTACGTCGGCTTTTCCATTGATGGCATCGATATCGGGGAAGACGGAGAACCATGCGGCGGTCCCGGTGGCGTTGAGGGCGAGCACCCCGTCCGCCTCCGCAGGGTCGAGGCGCGGGATATATCCCGTCTGCGCGCCGGTGGCGATGTTCCAGGCCCTCAGCTCGGCAGGGGCGCCGGGCGCGCCCTCGAGAACTGCGGCGACGGTCCGGCCGTCCAGGCTCGTGATGAACTTCTGTGTCCGGGTCGGATCCGCCAGCGCGGCGCGGGTGATCCGATCGGGTTCCAGGCGCACTCGGGTCAGGGTGATGTCGGTGCGCATCGAGGAATCGTTTGCCTCGGCTTCGCCCAGGATCGCGGACTCGCCGTCCGGCCCCAGCCAGAAGTCGAACACCGCGCTCCGCCACGGTAATACGGCCTTGCGGAGGAGCTTGCCGCTCTTCAGGTCGACGAGGTACAGGGTGTTGCGCTGACCTTCGGCCTTCGTGGGCTCCGGGCTGTCCGGCAGCACCAGCCCGAGTACCCGGTTGTTCGGATCGATGCTCATGGTGCGCCCGCCGAGCAGGGGCAGCGGGGCGAACTCGGTACCGAAGACGACCCGGCGTTCGACCGTGTCGTAGACGACCAGGCAGATCTTGATGGTGGTGAGGCCCGGCACAGGGCAGGAGCCGGGGACATCCCGCTTCCCCTGTATGTCCGGAAAGAGCTGGTCCTGGATTGCGACGTACCGTCCGTCGCGGCTGATCACCGCTTTGTTGGCCAGGTCGTGCTCCACCAGCACCTCGTCCAGGGGCTCAGCCACCAGCCCGCGCCCGGTGTCCCTCCACGGGACGATCTGGCCCTTCGGAGCGACCGTGACCAGGGTCCGGCCGTCGGCCGCCACCAGGTGGGTCAGATCCTGAAGTTCCCCCTGGTAGTGGTACGACAACGAGGGAAATCTCTGCGCGGCCGGTGTCGATGTCGGGGATTCGTCGCGTGGTGCCGTGGTCGTCGCACCGAGGTTCGGCACTATCCGGTCGACGGGACCCAGTCCGTGGAAGACGTCCGGCAGACCGCTGTCCGGGTGCGTACGGTAGGAGCGCAGGCCCAGCTGCATCGCGCCGTAGGGGTCGTAGGAAGCCCGCTCCTCCGCCCTGGTGCGCAGGGTCCCCGCGAGCGACTGCGCCACCTGCTCGCTACGGTGCTGGTAGATCAGCGTCCCTGCCACCACCGCGAGGGCCAGGGCGACGGAGACCGTGCCGTTCACCCGCCAGCGGCGCACGCGGCCGGCCTTGATGTATTGAAGCTCCCGGGCGGAGAGATGAGCCTCATGGGTGCGCCCCCACAGGCGGGCGTCCCTCAGCTCGGCACCGGCAAGCAGCCGCCTGCCCGGGCGGCCCTGTTCGGACCAGGTGGCCATGCGCTGCCGGACGGCGTCCTGCCAGACACGGAACGCGCGTTGCTCGTCGCAGAGTTCGCGCAGGTGCCGCCAGTGCAGCAGGAGCGAGTCGTGCGCCAGTTCGATACCGGAGGCACCGCTCGGGTCACCACCGATCCGGTGCATCACCAGCAACCGTGAAGTGACTGGATGAGGAGCCGGTCGGCGACCTCCCGGCTCTCCGGGTCGATGCCGGCCCAGATCCGGTCCGCGTAGCGAGCGAGAGCCTGTGAGATGCCGCCCAGTTCCTCGTACGCCGCGTGGGTCAGCAGACCCGCCCGTCGGCGCTGCCACAGTTCGGCGAGAGTGAACTCGAGCAGGGGCAGGGGATTCGGGGTGTGCTTCAGGTCGTCCAGGATGCGTTCGACCAACCCGTCGGCGAAAGCGACCGTGCCGACACTCTCCAGCGGCCCGGTCATGACCCGGCGCAGCTCGGCCTCGGTCATCTCGCCCACGGTGACCGGCAGCCACGTCCGGGCCAGTTCGGTGGCGGCGCGATCGGTCAGCGCGGCCCCCAGGAAGGTGTCGCGCAGGTTCACCAGCACACATAGTCGGGACCCGGCGGACAAGCAAGGCAAAAGAGCGCGAACGAATGCGGAGCGGTCGTTGTCCGACGCCGCGAAGAACTCCTCGAACTGGTCGACACACACGACCAGTTGGTGCGCGCGGTGCTGCTCCAGCACAGCCGCCACAATGTCGGACAGTTGTCCGCCGGCCAGCCAAACCTCGGTCGCGGCAACCGACTCCAGCCTGGTCACCGCTGTGAGGTCGGGGCGCATCAGCCGGTCCAGGGCGAAGGCCAGGGCGGTCAGCGGGGTGGCGGCGTCGGACGGGCGTAACGCCAGCGTGAGCCGGACGGTGCCGGAGGAGTCGGCGCCATGCAGCCGGGGCATCACGCCCGCATGCCACAGCGAGGACTTCCCGGTGCCCGATCCGCCGATGACGCTGATCAGCGGCGCTCCGGAGCGGATGCGGTCGACGAGCTGACCGGCCAACTCCTCGCGCCCGTAGTAAAGATCGGCGTCCTGCTCGGTGAAGGGCCGCAGCGCCCGGTACGGAACGCGCCGCTCGATCACCTTGGCCAACTCGGGCCACGCCTCGAGCAGCATGTCCACCGGAAGCATATAGCCGATCTTCGTGCCGGCGCCGGTGACCCGGTAGCCGACCATGCCCACGGCAGCGTCCGCGTCGGTGCTCCACACCGGGGCTCCGGAAAAGCCGGGGCCAACATGGCCTGCCGTGCCGGGTCGCTCTCGATCTCCACCCAGCCCGTGGCAACGGAACCACCCTGGCGCCCGTGCACCCAGGTACCGAGCTCCAGACCGCGGGGAAAGCCCACCATGACCAGCGAACCGTCCAACTCCCCGTACCGTCGGCTCAGGACGAGCGGCCGAGCGTCCGCAGGCGGTGGCTCACGCAACCGAAGCCCGGCGACGTCCATCCCGTGCTCCGGCAGGGGAGGCCGCCAAGCGACGACGTCGGCGAACTGCCGTCTACCGGGAGCGAGCAGCGGGAAATCAACACTGACCGAGGCCCCCTCGATCGGGGCCTCGTCCGTTGATATCCCGAGAACCCCGGCGACCACGTGCGCGGCCGATATCAGATGCCGGGGGCCGGCAAGAAAGCCGGCACCGACGGGCTCGTCACCGTTCCAGATCCGGACCAGCCCAGCCTCAAGAGGCACACGCACATTGACCCCCGTGTGATGGCTTCTGCTCCAACGGTACCGACATTCCACCTCGCGCCCGGGGTGGAATGCCGGTACCGGACGCAAATCGAAGCGATCGTTACAACTCAAGGAGTTGTCCCGTCGATCCTTTGGTTGTCCGAGGCCGTCCGGTTCATCGGCCACCCGGCGAGGGCCGGGTCGTGTAGACCGGTGATGCCGAGCATGGCGTGGCGGACGCCGTCCCTTTCGAAGCGGCAGTCGCGGAGGATCTTCCACGCCCTCATGCGGGCGAAGCGTGCTCGATGCGCGCGGAAGTAGCGGTGGTCGGCGTTGTGTTCGTGTCTCCAGTCGGGGAGTTCGTCTCGGCCGCGTTCGCGGCGGTGGGGACGAAGACGCCGGTGCCGTGGCAACCGCCGTCGCCGGTCACCCGCACGGTTCCGTCAGCGGCCTCGGCGCCGGACGGGCCCCATGCCTTGCAGCCGTTGCGGTTGCCGGTGACCGGGCGCCCGACCGCGACGACCAGGCGGGCGTCGACGACCTGGTGGTTCGTGGAGTACCGGTAGTTCTTCACCGCGGGGTCGCGGGTCGACAGCAGGGTACCGTCGACGACCAGCGCGGCACCCTTGCGAAACCGCTTGCGTGGCTGCGGCCCGAGCAAGGGGTCGAGATGGTCCACGACGCGGTCCGCGGCGGACTTCGACACCCCGAACAACGGCGCCGGTTGACAGCGTGTCAGGCTCGTGCGCCAGTACGCGGCGACCAGGAGGACCCGGTCCTCCGGAGGCAGTGCCCACAAGTCGGCCCTTCCGGGCCGGGTCGGCTCCCTCGCACCGCCACGCGGTGACCGGCTTGCCGAACCGACGCGGGCTCGGTCCGGCGAATTCCGTATCTGCACTCGCAGGTCTACCGTTTCCCCTCCCGGGAGAGGCCAACGGCCCGGGTACGTCGACACCTCGCCCGCGCACCGGCCGCCGACCGTGCTGGGACGGCACGAAGGCCTCTGGCGAACCCCCACGCCAGAGGCCTCCGTGCCGTCGGGAGCCGCAAGTCGGCACAGCCATCGCACGCCCTGCTGCGGATGTGTGGCCGCAGGCGGCAACACCCGCGCGACCGAACGATGTCGGGAACACATCACCGACGTCGGGCCGGGATCTCGACGGGACCCTGATGGTCCGACTCGCTCGCCGACCTCAGCAGCTTGCAGGGCTTCCCTGCGGCAGGTTTCGGGCCGGCAGGGACGGTGGTCTCGTGCCGCAATGGTCCCGCGCGACGTCACCCCACCGGTCAGGGACCCGAATTCCACGTCGCAGGGAGCAGCACTCCCGCCGACACCCCACCCGCCGAGGACACCAACCCGGACGGACGCTGTCCCTGCGCGGTGCTGAAGTCGACCGTGCCGCCGACGAACCCCGCGTCGCGGAAGTCGACCGTGCCGCCGGAGAACTCCGCGCCGGTGAAGTCGACCGTGCCGCCGGAGAACCCCGCGTCGCGGAAGCGGACCGTGCCGCCGGAGAACAGCGCGCCGGTGAAGTCGCCGCCGTCGAAGACCACTTCGGTGAGGTCGAGGTCGTGGCCCTGCCAGGAGCGGGGGTCGTGTTCGGGGGGCGGGCGCAGGTGGTCGCGAATGAGGCGGATGACGGTGTGGCGGACCTGGCGCAGTGCGACGTACTCGTGATGGGCGGCGGTGTCACCCAGGGGCAGGTGGGCTTCGGCGGTGTAGGGCAGGCGCAGGTACGCGCACAGGACGTCGATGCAGGTCTGGCGGAGTTCGCGGGTGGGTGCGTCGTCGGCCAGGCCCGCCAGGGCGTGGACGCCGCCCAGGCGCACCGCCGGGGATTCGTGGCCGAGTTGGCCGACGGCGGTGGTGAAGCGTTCGGTGTGCAGACGGGTGGCCTCGCGCAGCGCGCCTTCCTCGTCCACGCGTTGGCGACGGTACGCCACCACCAAGGCGACCAGGGCGCCTGCTCCCGCGACCACCCCGAACGACAACTTCACCATGTCGAACAACGTCTTCGACGGCAGCCGGCGCTCGCTCTGCAAAGCGTGGACGTCCAGCAGGTTCCAGGTCGTGACGAACACGGCGCCGGCGACGATCAACGCGCCGACGAACACCAGGGCCAGGACACGGCCGACCGGCCACAGACGCAAACCGTCGCGCTGGGGCGGACGCCGTAAGGGATTCGGGCTCATACCCAGCGAGACGCCCCCCTCCCCGAGCAGTTCACCGCTAACCGGGGGCGGGACGGGTCGGGGCGTTCGGGTACGCCGCGAGACGTGGTGTCGGGTTGCTCGGCCCGCAACGATTGGGCAATGCCGGTCGATCCCGCGTCGCGGGGTGGAAGGTTGGGCGTCGTCTTGTCGGGGCCGGTCCGGGTTGCGGGGGTGTCGGGTGGTCGTACGGGTGCTTGCGGGGCGCTACGAGCTGGTGCGGTTCGTCGGCCGGGGCGGGATGGGCGAGGTCTGGGAAGCCCTGGACCGGGTGATCGAACGGCGGGTCGCGATCAAACTCCTCGCCCACGGGCCCGGCGACACCGCGGGGGCGGCGTTCTTCTTCCGGGAGGCCCGCGCCGCGGGCGCGTTGCACCATCCCGGCGTGGTCACCGTGCACGACCTCGGCCGCGACGACGCGGACGGGTCGCTGTTCCTGGTCATGGAGTTCCTGCGGGGCGGTGATCTGGCGTCGATACTGCGCGAGAGCGGTGCACCGCCCGTGGCGGTCGCGGTGACTGGGCCGCGCAGACGACCGCGGCGCTGGCGCGCGCACGCGTCGAACGTGGTGCACCGGGATCTGAAGCCGGCGAACCTGATGCTCACCGACGACGGGGTCGTGAAGATCCTGGACTTCGGGATCGCGCGGTTCATGGAGTCCACGAACCGCTCCAGCAAGGTCATGGGCACTCTCGCCTACATGCCGCCGGAGCGGTTCGACGTACAGCCCGGTGACGCCCGCTCCGACCTGTACTCCCTCGGCTGCGTCCTGCACGAATTCCTGACCTGCGACGTTACGTTCGACGCGAGCGGTCCGATCGCGATGATGAACGCCCACCTGCGCAGGACCCCCACCCGCCCCGGCGAACAACGCCCCGACGTGACCGCCGCCCTGGACGACCTCGTCTGGAACTCCTCGCCAAGGACCCCGCGGACCGACCCGCCGGCGCGGACGACGTCCACCGGCGCCTGCGCGCCCTCACCGCACACGCCGCACACGCGCTCCCGCACCCGAGCGGCCCCGGGCGGGCCACCGGCGGCGGCACCGCCCACCGAGCCCAACCCGCGCACCCCGCCACCCGCCGGACACGCCGTGGACCCGGCCACCGGCCCACCCACGATCACCCGACCGGTCGCACCGCCCGCGGCCGTCCCCGACCTGCACCACACCCCGGAGCCGCAACCCGCCGGGGACGAGCGGGGCGACGACGGATCCGACGCCTCCGGAGGCATGCCCGCGTCGCCGGGGCGACGCCGGTTCCTGTGGCTCGCCGCCGGCACCGCAACCGCCCTCACCGGGGGCGGCATCACCACCGCCCTCGTCCTCAACCGCCGCACCACCCCGCCGGGGACGAAACACACCCTCGCGACAAGGCTGTGGACGTACACCACGGCTGACAAAATCGCCTCCTCGCCGAGGCCGGTCGGCGGCATGGTGTACGTCGGCAGCGGCAACAATGTGTATGCGCTGGACGCCGGCACAGGCGCCGACAGGTGGATCCACCACACCGGGGGGCTCCGTCTCGTCGCCGACGGTGGCGAACGGCGTGGCCTTCGGCGGCGACGAGCGCAACGTATACGCCCTGGACGCCGCGACCGGCACCACGAGATGGATCCACCGCACCCGGGACTCCGTCTCGTCGCCGGCGGTCGCGGACGGCGTGGTCTACATCGGCAGCAACGACCACAACGTGTACGCGCTGGACGCCGCGGCCGGCACCGGGAAGTGGAGGTGCCCCACCGGGGATGTCGTCTCCTCGGCGCCGGCGGTGGCGGGGGGTGTGGCCTACATCGGCAGCGACGACCACAACGTGTACGCCCTCCAGGCCGTCACCGGAGCGGGCCCCGTGTAGAGGGCGCCCGTGGCCGTCGCGCGTCCGGCCTCGGCGGTCCTTGCTTCCGCGGGTGCCCGCGCCGGATAGAGGGGTGTTCGCGGGCAGGAGTCGGTAAGGGTCCCGGTCGTGCTGCGCGGCCTGGCCGGATCCTCTCCATGGGCGAGGTGGGGTAAGCGAGATCCACCCGGACGAGTGGCGCCCGCACCGTCCGGCGCGCGGCGTACCCCGCGGGGCGGTTTCGCCGGCCCGATGTAACCCGCCGGTGCCGTTCGCGTCGCGGTCACCCCGGGCGGGTCGGGACCCACCACCTGCCGACCGCGCCGCCCCGTGCCCGTGGATGGAGCCGTTCGCGTCCGTCACCGGGGGGCGGGGTCGGTCGTCGTGCCCACCGTCGCGTCCCACATCACCCGGCGTGGAAAACAGGGAACCGAACACAGTCCGAGACGCCCCGGACCCGTCCTACCTCTTTGCCGTGGCACGAGCCGTCACGCACACCGTGTTCGGCCGCAGGCACATCGCCTCGATGTCGGAGGCGCTCATGGGCGACGACGTCGGGGACGCCGAGACCGGCGGCCGATCCGCAGAGGAAGACCCCCCGTCGAGCACACGCGTCGCCGTCCATGCCGCCACGACGACGAACACGAAGACCAGCACATACCTCCGGTACCGACGCATCACTCCCCCGGGGCCTCGGAACGGCGACAGCGTAACTGCGGCCCCCGACACGGCATCATTGTGCGATCGTCGACCTCGCCGGGACCACCGGCCGGTCGGGAGCGCGGCCCCGGCCCACGAGGCCGGACGGCCTCGCCCCGGAGCAGTTCGGCATCATGACGAGGGTCCAACGGACCGGCGACGTCCTGCCGACCCGGCCGGTGTTCGTGGCGCGCGAACGGGCGTCCATGGCCGCAGACCCCTCGTCGGGGTCGATGGCGAAGCACGAGTGGCGACCGGGCCGAACCCGCAACGGGCAACGGCGATCCCGCGGTTCGCCAAAGGCCTGCCAAGGAATGAGGACCTCTCGGCCGATGAGGACGACAACGTCGGGCGAGGGCTCCCGCGGGCCCGACGGCCGGGGCCCGAGGCCCTCGGCCGTGAGCCGGCCCGCACGCACCGCCCGAACCGATCCCGGCCGGCCGGACTCGAGGAGCGGCGGAGCCACGGTCGGAAGTCCGAGAGCGGGGCGAGCCGATGGCCGCGCATCAACACACCGACAGGTCGACCCGTAGATCCGGAGCGCACGGGCCCGGAGTCGACGTGGTCTGGATTGCGTCCGGTCCCGGCGGCGGCTCCCGCCCCGCACGGCTCCGCGGTTGCCCGGGAAGTCGGGGATCAGGGGCCGCTCGCCTCCCGGCCGGCGCGCGCTTCCCGGGTGGGCGCCGGCGATGACGGCGAACCCTGGTTCGTGACGCCTCCCAGGTCCTTGGCGGGCTTGGCGACCACCGTTTTGGCGGGACTGAAGCCCGTGGCCGTCACGGGGCCGCGCGCGTTGACCGCCTGGCCGCGAGTGGGGGTACTCGCCGGTTCCGATCGCGTGTTCTGCTCGGCGGCTCTCGCGTATCGCTGCCACTGCCACTCGGGCGTACGAACGGCCGAACGCCGGCTTTCGAGGTCACGGGTCAGGGTGGCCCCGGCCTGGCCCGCCGCCGGCGGGACCATTCGGTAGTCGGACATGTACTCCTGTATGACGCTGCCTCGCCGCTCG
This sequence comes from Embleya sp. NBC_00888, assembly GCF_045207655.1. Taxonomy (NCBI): domain Bacteria; kingdom Bacillati; phylum Actinomycetota; class Actinomycetes; order Kitasatosporales; family Streptomycetaceae; genus Embleya; species Embleya sp. NBC_00888. The sequence continues at coordinate 204,707 of NZ_CP108785.1, forward strand.
TAGACCCGCTGGATCCGCGGGTCGACCTCCGAGCCCGGGGCGCGCACGAGATGCTCGGCCATGGCGTCGTACAGGTGGGCGTCCCGGGCATCGCCCAGCGGTTGGCTCATCCGCGTCTGCGACCGGACGGTCTGCTCGATCACCGCGGGCAACTGCGCCGCCGGGACCGCGTCCCCGTGTTCCGCGACCACGCGACGCATCTCGTCGGCCAACGGCCGACCGTCGGTGACCTTGTCGAACGGATAGGTTCGCGGCGGGAATTCGTAGCCCTCGACGCCGTTGCCGTCGGGTGTCCGCATCCAGCTCTCGAACCTGGCCGCCTCCTCGGCCGTCATCGTGCGATCGTGCTCCATCTCCATGGATATGTTCACCTCGTGGCGGGTGAAGTCGCCGAAGACCGTTCGTGCCTCCTCGGCCCTCGCCGCGGCCAGCTCGCCGAGTTCCCGTGCCCTGGCGTCCAGGGCACGGTTGACGCCAGGCGCCAATCGATCATCCGGGATCGCCGCGAGCACGGACCCGGTGAAGGCCGTCGTCGCCACTTCGCGCAGCAGACCATCCAGTCGAAACGCCCGGTTGAGCTGCTTTTCGTGCTCCGTCAGTTCCCGTTCCACCGACCCGGACTCCGTCATCCCGTCCCCACCCCGTTCCACTCGACCGACAACACCACCGTCACGGATACGAAACCCCTCGTGCGCACCGGGGGCGGGCCGAGGCCGACCGACGCACGTCACACGACCGTGACCGTGACCGATTGTGCCTACCGTACCGGCGGTTCGACCGGCGGGCAGCGCCCCCGAGGGCGTTCACCGATCACACGAGCACGACCCGGCGTCCGCGGGTATGACCGGCGTGACTGTCAATGCGCACTGCCGCCGCCGCGCCGCGCGCCCCGGCCGGCTTGCGGGCACCCGGACCGGGATCCGCGACCGCGCGGCGTCGGTGGATGGCGGCGCCCGTCCACGCGATCGAAGGCCGGCCGTCCTCGACCACGGCCGCCCGTCCGTTCCCCGAGTTCGCGGCAGAACGCTCCGTCCGCGGGCGACACCCCCGTTTCGGGAGCGCGTTTCGTCGTCGCGGGCGCGATTCCCGGGACGCGTCGACGGCGAACCCCAGCTCCACGTGGACACCGTCGCGTTCACCGTCAAAGCCCACCACGACCTCCTCGCCGACGCCGACCTGTTCGGCCTGCGCACCGCAGCGGACCTCTCACAAAACCAATTCCCCGGCATCAGCACCCAACCCCTGGCCATCCAGCAAGCCGCGCAGACGATGACGGCGACCTTCGGCGCGCGCGGCTTCCGCTCCGCAGCCGTCACCACCTTCTCCGCAGTCGCCGCCGGCATCCCCCACCACCCCTTCCGGACCCACAAGATCAACTCCGCTTCGACTGCCCCTTCGCCTTCCTCGCCCTGCACCGCACCTCCCGACTCGTCCTCAACGCAGGCTGGATCACCGACCCCGGCACCTTCGAGGAACCCTCCTACGACTGCTGAGCGCCCCATGCGCCGCAGTGCCGCACGACAGCAGGCGAGGCCCTGCACTACGCAGGCGCCGACCACGCTCCGACGGCCGAACAGTGCGACGCGAACGCAACGAAGGCCCAGCGCCGGGCGACACCGATCGAGCGGCCACCCGCAGGAGGCTCTCGTCAGGAGTCCTCGATCTCTTCGGTGATCCAGTCGTGGGGCACGAGCGCTTGGCCGTTGCTTCGTCTCCATCGGGCCTCGACCGCGCCACGGAAGGGTTCGTCGTCGAGGTCGGCGTGCTCCACACGATGACCTGGAAGGCGCCGTTCAGGCAGTCGACCGTGTTCTGGATCGTCTTGTGGAGGTTCAGGAGGGCGGCTCGGTCGGGTCCCGCGAGCGAGCGGGCTGCCCTCTCGCGCGTCCTCGGGGAAGCAGACCTGGTATGGCTGATCGAGGATGAGGAAGCGATCCGTGCCGCACCCCGGGTCACACCGCACACTGACCCGCCATCGGGAAGACGCGACCCTCGTGCGCGACCTCGCCCCCGCGTTCACACCCCGCCACACCGTCCATGGCGTACCCGAAATCCCGGGCCTCATCGTGCAATCCGGGCATCGAATCCAGGGACGGGACACACCGCAAGGGCAGCTGGACTCGGTCCTGTTCCGCGGTAAGCCGAAGGCGTGGACCATGAGCCACCATGCGCCATGTATTCCGTGGCGAAGCGCGTGGCCAAGTGGTTCCTGGGCTCGGTGGCGTCGGTCATTCTGGTGATACTCGGCCTCGTCGCGTGGGGCCTGTTCGTACACTGGAATCTTCCGAGTCCGCCCGACGTCGACAAGGTGGCCGGTGCTCCCGAGGTTCGTGCGGCCCAGCGGACGGCCGTACGGGACGTCGAGGCCGTGTACACGACGCTGGAACAGACCATGGGCGGGCGCGCCGAGCAGCGTGCCGAGGCGGTGGTTGCCTGGTCGGCAAGGTGTGCGGTGCCCAGTTGGCCGGATGTCATCGCCGTGCACGTCGGCGGTCGTGAGTCGCACGGGTCCGTGAGCGCGAATGTGGGGACCGTTGGTGGTGACGACGGCGTCGAACGCGCGCAGCCCCGCGACGTGGGTGTCGGGGCGGGGACGGATCGCCTCGGTGATTGTGGAGACTCCGTGGAATTGGGTGGGCATGGTGGTGAGTTGGGGTCGGGCGTCGGTGGGCCGCCCCGGATGCGGGCCGGTGCTCGGGACGGCCGGGAGGAGTCGGCCGCCCAATATTTATTGAAGTGACTTTCTCTGCGGAAATCGTATTCCGTCTGGACAAGGTGAAGCGTGGGCTGTCCCTCCGCAGCGAAGGGAACCTCGACGAACTCCGCAGTGGGCTTGCGGAGATCATCGAGGACCGAACCCTCACCCTGGGGGAGTGGGCAAGCCTGTCGGACATCGACTTCGACAACGAGGCGGACCTCTACCGCTTTCTCGACGGGTGTTACGCGTATTTCTTCGGGAACCGCGAAGGCTTTCCTGTCGCTCCCCGCTGAGGCGTGTGAGTGCGGGCGTGAATCCGAGGTCGCGGCGTTGTTCGAGGATTCCGGCGAGCGCGACGACGGCCGAGCGTTTGTGGTCGCGGGTGGCCCCGCGTGCGCGGAACAGGGTGATCGCGTGCTCGGTGCTCGAGCGTGTTTGCGGGGCGGGTGCGTTCGGTACTCCTGATACTCCCCGCGAGGCGCCCGCCGGGCACCCACGGCCGGCGGCAGGCGCGGCGAAACGCCTGGTGACCGGGGACAGTCGCCGGGCGCCTGCGGCAGTGCGCTGGGGCGCCTTGGCGGGAGGTGGTGTCGGTGGTGGGTCAGTGGCCGTAGGGGTCGCGGTAGGGGGGCATGGTCTTCGTGACGTGCTCGAGGATCGGTGCCATGCGGTGTGCGGCGGTGTAGTGGCGGGCGCGGGCGTTGCCGTGGGGTTCGAGCCAGCCCTGGGCGACCATTTCCCGCAGGTCGCGCACGGCGGATTGCTCGCTGATGTCGGCGTCGTGTTGGTAGACGGGGCGGCGGACCTTGGTCCCGAAGGCGGCGGGCATCAGGGCGAACGCGACGCGTTCGTCGAGGCCGGCGCGTTCGGCGTGCTCGGTGAGTTCGCGCCAGATGCGGGCGTACAGGTCCACGCGTCTGCCGGCCATCTGGGCCTGGCGGTGGTGGGCGCCCAGACAGAAGCGGATCCAGGCGTGGGCGTCGCGGGTGGGGTCCCACGAGGAGCCGCCGACCTGTTGGAGGACTCCGTAGTGGGCGTAGGTGTTCTGTCCGTATCCGAGCCATTCCTCGATGGAGGAGAATTCGGCGGGCATGAGTGCCTCGCGGGAGAACACCAGGGTGGACAGCGCGCGGGACATGCGGCCGTTGCCGTCGGGCCAGGGGTGGATGCTCACCAGGTTCAGGTGTGCCATGGAGGCGCGTACGTGCACGGGTGCGCCGAGGTCGCCGTCGTTGAGCCAGTCGACGAGTTCGGCCATCAGGGCGGGGACGTCGGCGGGTGCGGGGGCGGTGTAGGCGGCGACGGTGGGGTCCTCGGGGGAGGTGACGTAGACGGGTCCCTTGCGCCAGCGGCCGGGGCGTTTGGTCACGTGGTCGGCCTGCATCATGAAGTGCAGGCCGTTGAGGAGGCCGGTGTCGTAGCGGAAGTCCTCGCCGGCGTCGGAGAGTCCCTGGATGTAGGTCATGGCGCGTTGGTATCCCTCGACCTCCGCGCGTGTCTCCTCGGAGGCGTCCAGGGGTTCCTCGCCCGAGAGCAGGGCCTCGACGTCGTCGACGGAGGCCGCGTATCCCTCGATGGTGTTGGAACCGGCGATCGCCCGCGCGGTCAGGTTGCGGCGCAGTTGTCCCGACCAGCGCAGTTCCGGACGGAGCATGTGCCGCAGACGGGTACGCATCTCCTCGATCTCGTGGAGAGTGTTCAGGTCGCGGTCGTCCAGGCGGGGCACACCAAAAAGCATGACTACATGACACCATCATCCAGACATCTTGGCAAGGGTAGCCACACCCCCGACACCGAACCGGCGGACGCCGACACACCGAGCCGCACGGCCGGACCACACACCTCGGGGTGCGGCGGGCGGCGCGACAAGGAGTGGGCTCCGGAGACGTATTCGGGGTCGCGCGGACGGTGGCGTCCTGTCAGTCGGCCTTCCGGCGAGGGCGACCCATCGGGTGGGTTGGCCGGTGACGGCGGCGATCATGTCGCAGTCGCCGTCGTAGTGCAGGACCGCCACGCCGTGGCGCTCCGCGGTGGCGGCGACGAGCAGGTCGGCCATGGACAGCGCCCGGTGGAAACCCTTGCCCACCGTCAGGCGCCGGACGTCCTTGGCGCGGTCCCACGCCTCGTCCGGAAAGGGCAGGTGGTCGAAGCCGGCGAGCAGGCGTTGCAGACGATCGGCCTCGTCGGCGTCACGGGCGCCGTGCGGGACTTCCATTTCACGTTCACGAGACGTCGCGTGGGGCGGAGCGGTCCTCGTCGAGAAGGTCGAACTCCCCGGCGGCGATCGCGTCCGCCAACCCCGCCGCCGGGCCAGCTTGACCGCGGCGAGCAGCGCCGCGTGCACCGTGGCGACCTTCGTGCTCGTCCCGAGGTGTTCCTGGGCCTCGGCGAGCAACGCGTCGTCGAGATCGATGAGCGTACGAGACATGAAGACTCCCTGTCCTCGACGGGAAACAACCCCGGTGATATCGAATCTGGTCCACATTTGATATCAGGGGTGATCCGTGAGGCCCGTGTAGTCCAGGGGTCGGGGCCGATATCGGCTGGGGTCCGGGGTGGTGGGGCGTCGACCACGGGGCGGCAGCGTGCTCGTGCTCGGTCCCTCACAGGCGCAACAGCCGCGAAAATACCGGTACCACCGGAAGCGCCACCGAGACGACAGCGCGACCACGGTCCGGGAGCCGGCACCACGAAGAGAGAAACCGTGCAGCATTCCTTGCCACTTTTCCCGCCCGAGACCGCACCACATCCCACACGCCGGCCCCTGTCACCGCTGCGCCCGCACCAGCGCGAAGCCGTCGACGCGATCGTCCGCGCCCTGGAAAACCCCGACGCGGACGTGGTCCCGGACGGGCCGCACGGCGGCGCGCGGGCCACCGCGGTGACGGCCTGCGGCACCGGCAAGACGAGGATCGCCGCCGCCGTGGCCGCAGCCCTCGCCCTGCGCGGGCGCGTGCTCGTCCTGGTCCCCACCCTCGATCTACTGACCCAGACCGTCACCGCCTGGCAGGGCGCCGGACGCACCGACGGGGCCCAGATCGCCGTTTGCTCCCTGGCCGGCGACCGCACCCTCGACGAGGCCGGAGTACGGTGCACCACCAGCCCCCCCCGAATGGCCCTGTGGGCGGCCGTCTCGGGGCCCCTGACCTGTACGCCACCCACCAGTCGCTGGGCGCCGTCCTGACGGCCGACGCGGGCGCCTACGGCCTCGCTTTGGCCGGTTTCGACCTCATGATCGTCGATGAAGCCCACCGAACCAGTGGATCCGTCGGGAAGGAATGGGCCGCGGTCCACGACAACACCCGACTCCCCGCCGCGCGCCGGCTCTACCTCACCGCCACACCCCGCGTGTGGGAACCGCCCGGGAACAGCGCCTACAGCGAAGCCACGTTGTCGGACGCCGACCCCGAACTGCCCCCGGCCCTGGCCCAGGACGACGTGTGGGAGGACCCGACCTCGCCGCCGGCCGGGACGATGCCCGCGGCGACGCTCCGGACTTGGAGTGGGACGACGAAGGCGAGGACGATCGGCCGGTCCGCGTACGAGGCGGCCGGCCCGTGCACTCGGCACTGGAGGTCCGCACGGTCGCGTCCATGGACGACGAGACGATCTACGGCCCCGTCGTCCACCGCCTCGAACTCGCCGCCGCAGCCCGCATGGGCCTGATCGCCAGGCCGAGGGTGGTGGTCGTGGAGATCACCGACCCGGAGGTCCGGGAGCTCGCGCTGGCCACCGGCAGCGGCCTCAACCGAGGCCTGGGCCGGCGCGGCATCGACGAGGTCGAGCAGTACCGGGCCGCGCGCCTGGTCGCGCTGCAGACCGCGCTCTTGCGCGCCGCGGCCGACGACGACCTCGACACCGTCATCGCCTACCACTCCCGCACCCTGGAGGCCCAGGCCTGCGCCGCGAGCCTGCCCGACGTCGCCGCACGCCTGCACCAGGACGACCCGAAGCGGCACCCCGCGCGCGTGTGGGCCGACTGGTTGAGCGGCGAACACCCCACCGACCACCGCCGCGACGTCCTGACACGGTTCGTCGAACGCGCCGACCCCCACGGGACCATCGCCCGGCGCGCCATCCTCAGCAACGTCCGTGTCCTGGCCGAGGGCGTGGACCTGCGCGCCTCTGCGGTCGCCTTCATGGACCCCAAGTTCAGCATCGTCGAGATCGTCCAGGCCATCGGCCGAGCCCTGCGCCAGAATCCGGGCGAGGGACGCACCGCCACCATCATCGTCCCCGTTTTCCTCGCCCCTGGCGAACGACCCGACGACATGCTCGTCTCCGACAGCTACCACCCGCTGGTGCGCACCCTGCACGCCTTGGCCGCGCACGACGCCCGCGTCCTGGACATGCTCGCCACACCCGCCCCCAGCGGACCCAAGACCCGGGCGCGGGCAATCGACATCGACGACACCGACCGCCGAACCACCGACGACGGCGAGCACATCGAGGACCAAGACGACGCCGAGCCCGAGAACGACGCCGCCGGTGATGAGGAGCGGTTCCTCGTCCGGTTCATGACCGACCGCGACCCCACGCTCCTGCGCGACTTCATCAACCTGCGCGTCATCAACCCCGAACGGCGGGACTGGCGCCGCGGCTACCACGCCGCCAAACGCCGGCACACCACCCACGGCCACCTGCGGGTGCCACTCGAGAGCATCGACTACGACACCGAGACCGGCACGTCCTACCCGATCGGGCAGTGGGTCGGGGACCAGCGACGGGCCCGCGCGGCCCGATCGATCACCCCGCACCGGATCGAGTTGCTCGAGCGGCTGGGCATGGTGTGGAACACCGACGACACCGCCTTCGAGGACGGACTCGCCATAAGCCGCGCGTACTTCGCCGTCCACGGACACCTCGCCGCGCCCAAGCCCGCCGCCGTCAACGGGTACCCCATCGGCCAGTTCCTCGCCAACTTCCGACGACCGTTGGAGACGCGCAGGAACCCCGAACGGTGGCGCGAACGCTGGGCGCAGCCGGCGGCGATCGACCCCGATTGGAACCCCGCCGGACGCGACAACCCGGCCAAGCGGTGGTCGTTGGACTGGCAGCGCATGCTCGCCGCCGTACGCCTCCACGTCGAAGCCGGCGGCCGCGTCGACGACCTGGTGCCCGGACACACCGTCGGCGGCGAGGACGTCGGGGCCTGGCTCCAGCGGCAACGACGCAGCGCAGAGAGTCTGACGCCCGCGCAGCGGGAGGCCTTGGCGGGGTGGGTGTCGACATGGTGGTGGTACCGGAGCAGCGGGCGGCGCCGGTGGATCGGTGGGCGCTCACCCTCGCCGCGGCGGCGGCCTTCCGGGAGCGCGAGGGGCACTTGACGGTGCCGCGCAAGCACGTCGAAGCCGTCGAGCAGGGCGGCGAGGCACACCAGGTCAAGCTCGGGGTCGCCCTCGCCAACGCGCGACAGCGACGGGCCACCTACCCGTCGGAGCGGCTCGAAGCGCTCACCGCACTCGACATGCGATGGACATGGGGGGCGCCGCGCGGGCGTTCCCGGCCCGTCGAGAGTGCGTCGACGGCGCACCGAGACCGCGTGGCCGGCGGGTGCCCTTCGCGGGGTCCACACACATCTCGCCGGGCGTGGCGTCTGTGCCCCAGAATGGGGATGAAGGGGAAGGCGTCGACCAACAGTGCGGTCGACGCCTTCTCCGCGTCTCACGGGCGCCGGCGGAGGGGAAGGCCGGCGGCCCGTGGACGGGCCGTCACGTCCCGCCGCGCCGGATCCGGTCGGCGATGGTCTCGATCTGCCGGTCGAGCAGGCGGTCCATGGTCTCTATCAACTGCGGGTCCAGGTCCGGGCGCAGGAGGCCGGGGGCCAGGTCGTGGAGGCCGACGTGCCGGCCGGGGGTGTGGAGGCCTTCGAGGCGTTCGAGGACGAAGGCGTTCAGGTTGGTGTCGAGGGTGCGGTTGACGGGTTCCATCGCGGGGTCGGGTGGGCGGTGGGTGGCGAGGAGGCGGCGGTACATCGCGCGGTGTTCCTCGTCGGGTCGGGCGGCGGCCTCTTCGGTCATCACGGCCCGGCAGGTGACGCCTTCGTCGTTGGTGAATTCCCGGATCACCCACATGGCGACCTCCCAAGATCAACGGACCGGGAACGGTACTCCGCCGGTCCGGCAAGGGGAAGAGGATGTCTTGGGCCGGGGTGGTCGGGGGGGGTGTGCTCGCGCGTGGGTTCTCGGCCCCGTGGCCGCAGAGGGAGTGCGGTCGCCCGGAACGCTGTGCGTCCCGGGCGGTACGTGCGGGCGGCAAGCCGTCGGGCTCCCGCGAGTTGCAGGTCTCGGCCGTTCTCAGGCCGCGGCCGTGGGGTTCGCCGGTTCGTCGTTGCGGCGGTGTTGTTCGGTGTTGACGCGGTGGGCTTGTTCGAGCCTGCCTTCGAGAATGGCGATGCGGCAGGCGGCCTCGATGGAGGTTCCGTGGTCGGCGAGTTCCCGGGCGCGGGCGGCGATGCGCAGTTGGTGGCGGGAGTAGCGGCGGTGGCCGCCGGCGGAACGCTGCGGGGTGATCAGGCGGGCTTGTTCGACGGCGCGCAGGAAACTCGGGGTGGTGCCGAGGAGTTCGGCGGCCCGGCCGGTGGTGTAGGCGGGGTAGTGGTCGTCGTCGAGACGGCCGTGCGGGTCCTCTGCGGTCATCACACCTCTCTGTCGTCCGTGGAACGCGTGGAGGGGCCCTGGTGCCGTTGGCACCAGGGCCCCGAAGGAACTGCTACACCATCCGCCGGCCCTGACACTGCGCCGGCCCGTTGTTTCCGCGGACCCGACCGGGAGGGCGTCGGGGGCGCGGGGATCGCGGTTGCTCGACCGGAGACCACCTCACTGACGATGTCCTGCGGTACCCGGGCTCAGGCTTCCGCCCGGGCGATCCCGATGGCGCTTCCACTCCTTCGTTCTTCCTCGGTGACCATCTTGCGTACTGCTCTATCGGTTCTGCTCTGCGTTACTGCTCTACCGGATACTGCGTACTGCCGATACCGCTCTCGTGCGTGCCGCGGGTGATACGTACTGCTCGGTGGCCTGTGACAGCGCCACTCTTCGACAGCCGGCCCCGATCGCCCGTCCTGCGTCTCGTTCTTGGCTTGGAACCCCACTGCCGAACCTCCCGGTGCGCGCGTCCGCAGCCGACGCCTTCACCGAGGTACTGCTCACGTACTCCCACTGCGGGTACTGCGAACTGCACTTGCCGGGTAGTGCCACTGCGTCAACCGCGGTACTGCTCACGGCGGCCCTGGTCACTGCGGACCGCCCGGTGCGTCCGTCAGTCCCGTCGCCGTCCTGCGACAACCTGGCTTCGGGACTCCACCAGCGCACCGTCCTGCACCTGCTACTGCGGATACTGCGTACTGCGACTACCTGTAATGCGGCCGGCAGTTCGTCTCTGCCAGGCCCTTCGGTCTCTCTGGGCTACGACAGAAACCATAACCACACCAACACCTGATGTCTACTCCAGCCAGCATAGATTTTCGCGCGCGAGGTGGTGAGGTAATCGACCACGAGCGGCGATGGGGGCGCGACCGTCACCCCCCGAGGTCGTCGGGCAGTGGGGCGGCACGGTGTCGGGGGCCTCGGCCGCCGGTCCGACGCTCCCGGCCCTCCTGCCGGGACACCGCGCACTCCACGACCGGCTTGTCGTTCACCGGGGTGGAGAGCACCGGGTGAGCGAACCAGGGCCGCCGGTCGCCCCCGAGCACTCCGACGCCCCGCCCCGGCACGAGGATCCCGCCCAGCCCATCCGAAAGCTCGGTCTCGTTGTCCACGACCTCCGGGACCGGTAGTCCCTCGCGGGCATCACCGGCAGGCGCGGGATCCGGGTTCCCGTCCGCGCGGTCGTTCACCGTGGCCGGCCGCGGCGGGCGGGCCGCGGGGCTGCGGAGGTGGTGCAATGTTGACGTGTGCCATGCCGGGCTCGGCATGGAAGTCGCGCACGTTCGGGACGAGGCCCGGGGCGTCGTCGAGCAGTGGGAGTCGCTGTGAGCGCTGGAGGGCCGAACGGCGGGCCGGACTCTCGTCCTGCCGAGAACGGGAGCCGCCGGGGCGGGGCGATGACCCTGGCGGGGACGTTGGCGGCGGCAGAGGCCGCGGCGCCCGTGGAGTCGCTCGACGTGGTCGCGCGCATGCTCAAGGAGCACCTCGGAGCCGCGTCGGTGTCGTTTTTGATCACCGACTTCACCGGCGGTTCGGTCGTGCGGTTGGGGGCGGCAGGCACCGTCGAGACCGGTGAGCCGGCCCGGCGCATCCCGCTTCGGGGCACCCCGTACGACGACGTGATCCGCACCCAGCGCCCGAGCGTGGAGGCCCTGGGCGAGGGACCGGGGGTGCGGGTCGTGGCCCCGGTGACCAACCGCGGGGACGCCATCGGGCTCCTCGAGTTGTTCCTGCCCGCGGCGCCGGACGCGGGGACGATGCGCGAGATCGGCGAGACCGCGCACGCGCTGGCGTACATCGTCATCGCGAACCGGTCCTACACCGACGTGTACCAGTGGGGCCGCCGCACCACCCCACTGAGTCTGGCCGCGGAGATCCAGCACCGACTCCTCCCCTCGTCCCTGGCCTGCGAAGCCGCTCAGTTCGCGGTCGCCGGGGCATTGGAGCCCGCCGACCGGGTCGGGGGCGACACCTTCGACTACGTGATCGACCGGGACACCGTCCAGCTCTCGGTGACCGACGCCATGGGTCACGACGTCGACGCCGCGCTGCTGGCCACCCTCGTGGTGGGTGCCCTGCGCAGGGCCCGGCGGGCGGGCGCCGACCTCGGCGAACAGGCCCGCCAGGCCGATCGGGCCATGCGGGCCCACGCCCGCCACGCCTACGTCACCGGCCAGTTGCTGCGTATCAGCCTGCTGGACGGCGGGGCCGAGTTCGTCAACGCCGGGCACCCCTGGCCGCTGCGGATGCGGGACGCAAAGGTGCGGGAGATCGTTCCGGACATCGACCCGCCGTTCGGTCTCGGGTACGGGTTCGGGTTCGGGTTCCGAGCATCGGAAACCCCCACCTACCGCGTGCAGTCGCTGGACCTGCGGCCAGGTGACCGGCTGGTGATGTTGACGGACGGCATGCTGGAGCGCAACGTCACGAGTCTCGACCTGTCGGACCTGATCGTCGGCACCCGCGCGCTGCATCCCCGCGAGGCCGCCCGCGCCCTCGTCGGAGCCATCGTCGACGCCGCCCAGGGCCATCTACAGGACGACGCGACCGTCATGTGCCTGGACTGGCACGGCGTCGGCCACTCCCGGCGAGACGCCGCCACCGGCGCCGACCTCACCGACGCATCACGACCATCAAGAACCGAACCGCCAGCCTTTGGGTGACGACCAAGCGCGGGAGTCGCCCCGGACAGGCAATAGGCCGCCACCCGGACACGCTTGTGAAGCGCTGCTCCACCGAGGCGCCGACGTCGTGTCGACACCAACGCCGGTCTTCCCAGACCCTGATCCCGCCGGCCCTCGACCGGCTCGACGGCGGCCGCCGTGTGGTGTCGCGGGCTCTCAGGCCTGGCGACCGGCGACGTGTCCGCCGGGATCGTCGGCCGGCACGACGGAGGCGCAGATCCGCTTGCCCACGGGGCCGCGGTGCACCGCGAAGCTTCGACACACCGCCATCACGATCTCCAGACCGTGCCGGCGGATCCGGGCCGGATCGGGCGCGAGGATCGCCGGCGGCGTCGGATCGCCATCCCACACGCTCACCTCGACCGCGCCGTCGCGCACTTCCAGCGTCAACAGACACGGACCGGGCGCGTGCCTGCGGGCGTTGGTCACCAACTCGCTCACCACCAGCCGCACCGTGTCCATCGCGCGCTCGGACACCGGCAGCCCGTGCACGGCCTGCACCCACCGAGAAACGCACGGGCCAGATCCCCCGCGGGCCGGACGCCTTCGCCGTCCCCGAACACCGCCGACGCCGAGGCGACCACCCCCGCCGGCGACCGCCGATCCACACCGTCCGCAATCCGCCCCACGCCGCCTCGCCTCTCCGAGCGCCCCAGGCCCATGCCACCCGCCTACTCCGAAACCCCCACCACAGACCCGCGCGAATCGAACCTCGGCCGCCGGCGAGAATGACGGCGGACACGTTCGTGGACACACAGCCCAACACCCGCACGGCCGGGTGGTGGTGCGAGTGCGCGCGGGCCGAGTGTCCTCGCCGCCGGCATCGCGTCGGCCACCGGTGCGCGACCCGAAGCCGGTGACATCGTTGAACCCGCATGACCACATCCTCGCCCCGCCCGCGCCTGACCGTCGCCGTCGCCGTCTGCCACCTGTGCGAGGACCGGGCCCCGGCCGACGACGGGCCGACCGTGATCCTGCAAACCGCCCTCGGGCAGCCCCGGCCGGTACGGCCGTGCGCACACTGCCGCACCACCCGGCCCGGCCGCGAGAGCGGCGAACTCGTCGCCGACGACTGGACCTGGACGTTCCTCGAACGCGACATCACAGCACTGGGCAGGGATCACCGAGCCCGCCGGTGGCTGCCCCATCGCGACGATGCCGGGTGGGCAGGGAGAACCCAGGGTGATGCGAAAGATTTTCCGGCTCCAAGTTGCCAACGTCTTTTGCGGCCTTGTCGTCATGCCATCCGTGACGGCCGAGCCGGCCTTCCCGTGTTCATCCTGATGCACTGCCCAAGGTGCCCCGGGAGCGCGAACATAACGTGCACTCATGAGAGCGATGGCTAGCGGCCCGGTCGTGACGGGGCCTGGTGATCGGCCGCCTCCGCCCGGTGCTCGAGACCGGCGCGGCCTTCCCGGGTACGGTGCGTGCCGAGAAGCGGACACGGGCAGGCGGGTGTTCGCATGCTGAAGAAGGCCCTGGTCGCGCTGGGCATCGTCCTGGTCCTGCAGAGCCTGTTCGCACTCTGCCTGGTCAGCGCGCTCCAACTGCTCGTGCTGCGCAACACCCCGTTCGGGGTTACCGGCGCGTCCCCGGTCGTGAACGCGGTGACCTCGAAGGTGTCACTGGATACCCGCAGCTACGGTAACGAGTCCGCGGTGATGGAGGCGATCGGCCAAAGCAAGCTCTACGGCGCCTACCTGCCCGGCCAGGCGAGCGACACCCTGATCGTCGTCCCCGCCAAGAGCTTCTTCGGCCGTGTGGAGCTGGAAGCCGCATTCGAGGACGCGGCCAGGAAACTCGACAGGCCCCTGACGGTGAAGACCGTCAAGCCGCTGCCGGTGTACGACCGCCTCGGCGGCGTCTCCGGGCTGCTGCTGATCCCGCTGCTCATCGGCGGCTACCTGGCGGCCGTCCTGCTCCTCAAGGCGACCAGAACCGCGGCGGCCCCCTGGCACGTGGCGATGCTCGTCGGCTACTCGGCAGTGGGCGCCCTGCTGACCGACCTGATCGCCGGGCCGGGTATCGGCGCCTACTCCGACAGCCACTTCTGGCCGCTCCTGCCCTGCTTCATCCTCATCGCCGCATCCGTCACCCTCGCGGCCGCAGCCTTCCAGCGCCTCCTCGGACCACCGGGCACCCTCGTGGTCGCCACCCTGTTCATCATCGTGGGCGGCTCCGCTGCCGGCGGCATCGGCATCACCCTCCTGCCCGACTACTGGCAGCACCTCGGCGCCGTCTTCCCGCCCCAACACGCCGTCACCCTGCTGCGCAACGTCATCTACTTCGACGGAAACAACATCACCACGCCGGTGATCGTCCTGGGTCTATACGCGCTGGCCGGCGGCATCGTCATCGGCTACCTGGGACGCCGGCGGCCCGTCAAAAGGGTCGGCGCAGCCGCGCCCGCCGACGCGACCGGTGCCTCGGCCGCGAAGGGCGCGGGCCCCAAGACCGCCGTGCGCGTCCTCGCCGCGCTGGCGATCGCCGCGGTCATGCAGTGCCTGTTCACCGTCAACTACATCAGCTCGGCGCACGAACCCGTCGCGACGAACATGCCGTTCGGTGCCACCGGCCAGTCACCGCTCCTGGCCGCGGCCCAGAAGAACCTCTCCCTCAAAGTCACCCAGTACCCGAACGAACAAGCCGCGAAGGACGCGATCGACCGGGCCGAGATCTACGGAGCACTCGTCCCCGGACCGACGTCGAACACCCTGCTCGTCGTCCCCACCCTCAGCGACGTCGCCCCCCTCGACCTGGCGGCGAACTTCGAGATCGCCGCCAAGAGCCTCGGGCAACCGCTCAGCGTCCGGCAGTACGCGCCGCACCCGCTGGCGAAGAAGGACCCCTTCGGCCTCGTCGAGTCGCTGATGCTCGTCCCGCTGCTGGTCGGCGGCTACATGGCATCGACCATGCTCAGAGCCGTCACCGGCAGCGCCACCGGACGCCGACGCCTGACCGCCCTCCTCGGCTTCTCCGTCCTGGCCGGCCTGGCGGTCAACCTCGTCGTCGGCCCCTGGCTCCGGGGCTACCCCCTGGAGCGGTTCTGGATCGTCTGGCCGATCCTGTCGCTGATCATCGCCGTCGTCGCCCTCGTCGCCGCCGTCCTCCAGAAACTCCTCGGAGCCGCCGGGACACTCGTGACCGTCATCGTGGTCATGCTGTTCGGCAACCCCTCCTCCGGAGGAGCGAACGGCGTCCCCTACCTCCCGACGTTCTGGCGAGACATCGGCCCGTTCCTGCCACCGCGCAACGCCTACATCCTGCTCCGCAACACGATCTACTTCGACGGCCACGGCACCACGCAGGCACTCGTCGTCCTCCTCGTCTACCTGGCCATCCCGGCGATCGCCCTCGCCCTCCTCGACAGGTTCCGCACCCCCGAGATCCCCGTGACCCGCGAAACCGAAGCCGAAGCGACCGCACTGACCGTCCCCGTCGGCGGCCTGCCGTAGGCAGCACCGGCACCTGCCAACCGTCGTCACCCCGAAGAGCCGACCTCGGCATGCGAAGGGGTTCCGCAACGCTCATGGCATGGAAAGGACTCCGGACCGGGCCGCCGATGCGGTCGAACGCCACGACTGCCCCAAGTGCGCGGCCTCGGCCGGGAGTCCGTGCCGCACCCGGGCCGGGAAGACCGCGGTGAAGTACCACACGCCGCGGTTCTGCCCGGTGCCCGCGCTGCGCGAACCCCTCGACGTCCCCACCCCCGCCGACCCCAGGCCCTCGAAGGCGTGGGTCTGGCCCGTAGGTGTGCGGTGACGTCGAGCAGTCCCTTGGTGACGAGGTGGTGGCGTTCGATGTCCTTGAGGCGTTTCTCGTCGCCGTACAGCTGGTAGGAGCGGTCGGCCAGCGGGATGATCTCGGCGTCCGGGTCGTCGCGCAGCAGCGCGTTGACGGGGCCGAGGAGGGCGTGGTCGCCTGCGGTCAGGCGCAGGGTGGTGGTGAAACGCAGTTGTTCGAAGTAGGCGTGGGGGCGGGGCCGGTGGCTGGGTGGCCGGGGCGCGGCGGGGCGTTGGACCCAGCGGGGCAGGGGCGGATGGGCGCTGTGGTCCCAGCCGTCGGTTCCCTTGGGCAGGGTGATCAGCCCGCGGTGGGCCAGCGTGTGGGCGGCGTCGGCGAGGATGCGGCGGCGTCGGGGCGAGGTGGCGAGGCTGGAGTCGCGCGCGTCGGCGGCGCCCGCCAGGGCGTCGAAGTCGACGCGCCGGCGGGGCTGTCGGGTCAGGAACGCGGCCATGTGATCGGTGGCGGTCATCCTGCCTCCTGCTTGAGGGTGGCCCGGGGGTCGGGTTCCGTCTGCGTGTGCAGGGCGGCACTGCGCAGGAGGTGGGCGGAGGTGAAGCCGTCGTCTTGGGCGTGGGCGACGCCGGCGCCGTGGCGTTCGAGGATTTGGACGTAGCGCCGTTTGGTGCGCAGGTCCCGGGCGTTGCGCGTGCGGATGATGAGGGGGAAGCGGGCCAGGGCGGGCAGGTCGTTGGATCCGGTGGTGTAGAGGAGTTGGATCCCGTGGGCGGCGGCGACGCGGCGCTGCAGGTCGACGAAGGGCCCGAAGTTGGCTTTGCCGAGGGGATTGTCCAGTACCAGGGTGCCCACTCCGCCGGGGCTGCGCCGGTCACGCCGGGTGGCACGCATGTGTGCCAGGGTGCAGTACAGGAGCACTGACACGGTCAGGCGTTCGCCGTCGCTGAATTCTTTGATCTCGGTGACGCATTCGCGTTCGATGGTGTCCGGGCTGGGCGTCGGTTTGATGATCTTCGCGGTGATGTTGCCGCGGCCGCCGAGTGCCGCGAGGACGAGTTGTTTGGTCAGGGGGATCGCCTCGGGGAGGGTGCCGGATCGTCCGGCGGCGGCGGTCGGCAGGGCGGTGACGAGGCGGTCGACCTCGGCGGAGAGTCTGCGGGCGAGTTCGTCGCCGGTGGCTCGCTGGCGCAGGTCCAGGGTCAGGAAGCGCTGGTTGGACCAGTTCCCCAAGTCGTGGGGAAGGCGGGAGTGGCGGGCGACTTCCTCCACCATGTCCAGGACCGCTTCGACGGTGCTCGTGCAGGCGTCGACGACGCGGGCCTGGTCTTCGGCGGACTCGGCCAGCAGGGCAGCGACCTGTCGTTGACGCTCTTGGATGTCCTCCAGGAGTGTGGCCAGCCGCGTGGGCGCGGTGACGTCTTGTTGCAGGCGTTCGCGAAGTCGTTCGTCGACGATCTGCAGGTACTCCGGTTGTTGGGCGAGCCGTTCGACCCTGAGCACGTCCTTGTGCAGGGCGCTTCTGGCCTTTTCCAGGGCGCGATTGGCCTGCGTGACCTCGTGACACAGGGCGTCCTTGATCCGCTCCGCGTCGTGCGGTTGCAATGTGTGCGCGGTGTCCTCGGACAGCCCGTGGTGTTCGAGTAGGTACACGTCCGCGGTTGTCCGCGGGATGTTGTCGGCGCCGGGCTCGGAGGCGGAGGTGTCGCCTGCCGCGTGGAGGACTCCGGCGGTCTGCCCGAGCTGTGCGGCCCGGTGCTGTGCCTGGTCCGCGCGCCGGTGGATCTCCAGGGCTTCCAGGCGTCGGGTCCGGATGAGGGCGTCGTCGTGCTCCAGCAGCTGCCGGGCGGCGTCCAGGTGGTCCCGCGCTTCCCGGGTGCTTGCGAAGACCGGTGCCTGGGCGTCGGGGAAGTCGTCGAGGGCGTTGACCGCTTCCTGGTGCTCCTCCATGACCTGCCCGAGCAGCACTTCGGCTTTCGCCTGCGCCCGTTCGGCGTCCTTGAGGGCGTTGGCGGCGTCGGCGATGCGGGCGGTGAGGCGTTCGGTGGTCATCGTCTGGGCCCGATCGAGGAGTTCAGCGGCTCGCGTGCGGGCGGCGGGGTCGGCCTCGTCGAGCTTGCGGTCGAGATCCTTGATGGCGGTTTCTGCGGTGGTCAGTCGCCGGTGTAGGACGGTGTCGCTGATGCCGTTGCGCAGGTCGCTTTTGGCCTGCGTCCAGCGTTGGTGGAGGGCGTGCGCGCTGTTGTCGGACAAGGCGGCCGGGCGGGCGGCGCGGAGGTCGTCGGCGGACAGTTCCTGTCGGATCTCCTGCATCCATCGCTGCCACTGCCGGGCCTGGTCGTGGTTGCGGCCCAGCGCCGTCTCTGCGCCCTGCTGCCGCGTGTGGGCGTCCTGCCAATAGGTCTTGGATGCTTGGGCGGCCTCGCGTTGTTTGCGGGCCTCGGCTTGGGCGTGCCGGTGCTGTGTGGCCCAGTGCTCCACGGCGTGGGCCGCCTCCACGAGGGATCGGACCTGCGAAAGTGCTGCGGCGAGTGTCCGCAACGCGTCCGTGTATCGGTGCGATTCGTCCTGGGCGCGGCGTCGGGCGTCGTCGGTCTCGGCAGCTTGGCGGAGCAGGACGTTCGTGCGCTCGGTGAGCGTGTTCTTCTCCTGGTCGAGTCGGGCGAGGGATTCCCGCAGAGCGGTTCGTGTCCGCGCGTCGAAGGCGGCCAGGTGGTCGAGCAGCCGGCCGCGGAGGGCGTGGTCGGCCTCGCGTCGTCGGACGACGGCCTTGCGGCGCTCGTCCACGGTGGCCAGGCGAACGTTGACCAGGTGCAGTTCCTCTTCGGCGGCGTCGGCGTCCAGTGTCGAGCGGCGCGGCGGTAGCACGGCGGTGTCGTCGGGGGTCTTGGACAGCAGCGCCCGGGCCTGGTCGTCGGTGGCGAGCGAGAGCACCGTCGGCAGGGCGACGTCGGCGCGCCGGGCCAGCGCGGCCAGATCGCCGCCGGGTACGGGTCCGCAGACGACCACGCCGCCGACCAGGTGGGGGATGGCGGTGATGGCGGCGTCGTGGTGTGGGGCGGGCACGGTGTCGCGGAGGAACTGCATCCCGGCGACGGCCTCGGCGCCCAACTCGCGCAGGGCGGTGACGGCTTGTTCGACGTGGCGCGGGGGCGGGCGGAACCCGTCTTGGTGCAGGCCGTCGCGCAGCCGTTCGTCCTCGAGCGCCTGGGCGTGTTCGGCGGCCAGTTGGCCGTCAGCGATCACGAGTTGGTCGGTGAGCATCGCGGCGAGGTCCGCTCCGACCGCGTCGAGGTCCAGCTCGCCGTCTGTCTCCCCGATTCCGGCCAATTCTCGGATGCGAGGATCGGCGACCAGGTCGCTGCGTTCCTCGACCAGGGTGGTCCACCGGTGCGACATCTGGTCGTGTCGCTGTCGCACGGTGGTGAGCCGGTCGGTGCACGCGATTCGTTCCGCGGCGCGGGCGGCGGCCTGCTGGCGGGCCTGCCCCGTCGTTGCGTGCCTGCTCGGCCCGCTTCGTGGCTGTCTCCTCTTCGCGGACGAGCCGCGCCAGTGCCTGGGTGGGATGTTCCCGGTCGCCGAGGAGGCCGTCACCGCGGGCAGCGGCGAGCTTGGCCTGTTGCGCTTCGCCGGCCTGCTCGGCGCACGTCGCCAGGCTCTCGGCGTGTCCGATCGCAGTCGTTGCTTCCTCGTGTCGGCGCAGACCGTCCTCGGCCTGCGCGGCCGATGTCTCGAGTACGGCTCGGAGTTGGTCGGAATCGATCGCGAGCCGTGCGAGGCCGTCATCGAGTTTGGCGTACAGTTCCGCGCCGGCGTGTTCCATGGCTTCACGCAACGGGGCCTGCTCGCTTCGCGCGCGGGCCAGGAGTTGCCTGGCCTCGCGGTGTTCGCTCTCGTGGTCTGCCAGGTCTCGGAGCCAGGGGACCGCTCTCCAGGCTTCCGCCTCGCGTTTCGCGTCTGCAACCGCCGCGGTCCGGGCGTCGTGGGCCTGCCGGTGGTCACCCATCCGTAGCCGTTCGGCCGCCTCCCTCGCCTCGGCCACGCGTCGCCTCCGTTCGTGGGCCCGGCCCTCGGCCTCGCGCACCTGCTGTTCGGCGGTTTCCGCCTCGCGGCGCAACGCGGCGTCCTGCCGTGATTGGCGCTCGGCCTGGGCCCGGACGTGCTCACGGGCGCGCCGAACGATGTGGGTCTGTCGATGGAGCGCCTGCTCGGCCGCGACGACTTCGGCCGTGCTGTTGTGCACCGGCTTCAGGCGCGCGACGGCTTCGCGGAGGAAGCGTTAAGCCGGGGCGGAGCACCCGAGGCCGGTCGGCCGTACCACCGCCGCATGACCGACGCCTCCAGCCACCCCCTTCCGGTGCTCCGGTCTCACCCGCGCGTTCCTCTGTGGCGACGGTGGGTCGATACTCGGGGTGTCCGTACGCTCACCACCCAAGGAGAGCTCGTGCGCAACCACCGCAAAAACGACGGCGACCAGATCGATGCGACTCCCCCGCGTGATCTGCCGCGCGGGCCCGAACTCGCTTGCCGCGCAAGCGCCCTGACCAAGACCTTCGGGGTCGGTGACACCCGGGTCGTGGCCGTGGACGCGGTCGACATCGGCATCGAACGGGGTTGCTTCACCGCGATCATGGGGCCGTCGGGCTCGGGCAAGTCGACCCTGATGCACTGTCTGGCCGGTCTCGACTCGGTGACCGGTGGTCAGATCTGGGTCGGGGACACCGAGATCACCGCGCTCAAGGACAAGGACCTCACCCGACTGCGGCGCGACAAGATCGGTTTCATCTTCCAGACGTTCAACCTGCTCGGTTACCTCACCGCGATGGAGAACATCGTGTTGCCGATGTCCATCGCCCACCGCAAGCCGGACCGGGCCTGGCTCGACCAGGTCGTGGCGACCCTGGAGATCGGCGACCGGCTGCGCCATCGGCCGTCGCAGATGTCCGGCGGGCAACAGCAACGCGTTGCGTGCGCACGGGCGTTCGCAAGCCGTCCGGAACTGATCTTCGCCGACGAGCCGACCGGCAACCTGGACTCGCACGCGGGCGCCGAGGTGCTGGGCGTACTCCGCCGCAGCGTCGACGAACTGCGCCAGACCGTGGTCATGGTCACCCACGACCTGGTCGCGGCGTCCTACGCGGATCGTGTCGTCTTCCTCGGCGACGGCCACATCGTCGACGAGATGAGCACGCCGACCTACGAACGTGTCCTCGAGCGCATGAAGCGCTTCGACGCCACCACGCGCACCACCTGAGCGGAACCGCGTTGGGCAGTCCCCGCTTCCCCGGCGACAACCACATCCTCGACGAAGCGCACACCCCGACAGGTGACCTGCGGGGAACCACCAGATACGGGCTGACCAGCGAAAACGCCTTCCGGTAGTTTCCGCTGGTCAGCACCATTTTGACTGGCGTGTGCCCTCACCGACGCCTGCCTCAGCCGAGTCTGCACAGGTAGTGGGACGTTCCTCACCACTCAGGTTGCGGTACCGTCCTGCCGGGCGGACCTCTGCCTACAGTGGGCCTTCGGTCTCGTCGGTACGCGTATCGTTCCTGATGATACGAAATCAGGTGACCAGGTTCCGGGACTCGGCCCGCGCCTCCCCCGAAGACCACGCACTACGCGTGCCGCAGTGACGGGTGTGCTGTCTCCAGGGCCTTCCGCTCACTCACGAGTCGGTCGAACTCGACATCGCTGACGATGGGGGCGTCTTTGATGTAGTAGCGGAATCTGTGATCCTCGATCCGAGCGGTGAGCGTCGCATACCGCGCCCGCGCCCCTCGGGCGGGCAGCCGCCGTACTCGTTCCAGCTCGGCTGGTTCTGCGGACACGGTGCCGGAAAGCGCGAGCAGTTCGAGGAAGTCCGCCTCGCTGATCACTTCGATGTCGTGGCCCGCATCGAGGAGTTCTCGGGCTTTGCGGTGGTTGTTGCCGAGCGTCATTCCCGGGGCGAAGCGGGTCGGGTCCGAGGTGCCGACGACGAGGAGATCGGTCTTGCGGCTCACTCCGGGCAACGCCTGCCCTCCGACGGAGGCCAGTCGTTCCTGCGCCTCCGGCCGCGTCATGGTGGTCAAGGTGCCCGTGAAGCACACCGTGCGCCCGTACAGGGCCCCGTCGGGTCCGCGTGCGGGTTCGCTTGGGCGATGGAGGCTCGCCGCCCGCCTGGACCCGTCGGAGGAGCGGCGCCGACAGTTGCTCCACGTCACCGCATCGGGGCTCTCTTGTCCTTAGTGGAGGTCGAGCTTCCGAAGCAGATCGTCGAGGGTGTCCACGCCGTTCGCCGCGAAGGCGGCGAGCATCACGAGCGCGGCGGCATCCGCGTCGGCCTGGGCGTCGTGATGGCCGCCCGTCATGGGCACGCCGGTGGCCTCGGCGACGAAGGGCAGTCGGTAGGTCAGCAACCTCCGGGTCTGGCGGGCGACCACCAGCGAACACGCGTAGCGCACGCTCGGCCAAGGCGTGGAAGTCTCCGTACAGGCTGCCCGCAGGACTCTGAAGTCGAAGGCCGCATTGTGGGCGACCAAGGGTCGGTCGCCGGCAAAGGACAGGATGCTCCGCAGAGCTTCGGGCCAGGTCGGGGCCCCGAGACCGTGGACGCCTTGATTCCGTGCAGTTGCACGTTGCGAGAGGCGAACTCTCCAGTGCAGGCCGGTCGGACGAATGTGCGGTGTCTCGCGGTGATCGTACCGGCCTCGACCAAGCTCATGCCGACCTCGCAGATGCTGCCCGACGAAGCGTTGGCGGTCTCGAAGTCGATCGCGACCCAGTCCCTGCTCATCTCCCCCTGCGCACACGATTCACGGTCCGAGCACAGGATTGCAGGTTCTCTCAAGCGCCGAACTGGGCGGGTGCGTCCGGGGGTTGAGGGACCGTCAATCCGGAACACCAACCACAGGCGCCGGATATCCGTCGGCGGTCGCGGCACTCGGGATCGAGGACCGCAGTGGCCGGCCCCAAGGGGCAGATGCGGCTGTGAAACACGGCGGGTGTGGTGCATCCGGTTGGCGGACCTGGTCGGACGACGTCACGGCGGCGCGGACGGAGGGCGGAGCATGGTGCCGGAACTGGAGGCATTGGCCGCCGCCGGGTCTGTGTACCGCCGTCGACGCACGCGCCCTGATCCGTCGGAGGCTGTTGCGCGTCTCCCCCGACGGCCTGGTCGCCGCCATCGCACCGGGGGCGGCGTTGCGCTCGGGCGGTCTCGTCTGGGCGTGTTCGCGTTCCGGCGACACGCCTTGTCACATCGCGAAGTGAGTTCAGCTTTTGACGCGACCTCGGACGGCGAGGGCCTGTGTGACGATCGCCTCGCCGACCCCGGTCTCGGGCGTCGCACGCGTCAGCCGTCCACGTCGTGGCCGTCCGTTCGAGGGCGAGGAGGTTCAGGGGCTCGCGGGTAGGGGCGCGACCCACGACAGTGTCGTGCCACCGCCCGGTCGCCGCATCACCGTGAAGTCGCCGGACAGGGCGCGGGCGCGTTCGTACATGTTGTCCAAGCCGCTGCGTCGCGTGGGTTTGTCGGGTATCCCGATCCCGTTGTCGGTGACGCGCAGGTGCAGCACATCCGCGACGATTTCCGCCGAGATCTCGACCCGGCCGGCGGCTGCGTGTCGGGTGATGTTGGAGAGGGCTTCCCGCAGTACGGCGATGGCGCTGTCGGCGATGTCGGCTGGCACCAAAGTGTCCAACAGGCCGTCCAGACGCAGGCTCGGGCCGAACCCCAGGGTTGTCGCAGCCTGATCCATCTCGTCGAGGATGCGCGCGCGCAGTCCCGGGCCGCCGGCGCGGTCGCGGACCTTGAGGGAGAAGATCGTGGTGCGGATGACCTTGATCGTCTCGTCGAGGTCGTCGACGGCGCGTTCGACGCGTCGGGACGCCTCGGTGTCGGTGATCAGTCGGGTCGCACTCTGGAGCATCATGCCGGTGGCGAACAGGCGTTGGATCGCCAGGTCGTGCAGGTCCCTGGCGATCCGGTCGCGGTCCTGAAAGACCGTCAGGAGTTCGGCCTCCCACCGCCGTTCGGCGATCTCCAGGGCAAGCGCGGCATGGTCGGCGAACCTGGCGACGGTACGCACCACGCTGTCGGCGAACTCCGTGCCGCCGGCATTGTTCGCCACCTGGAGGATGCCACGGATGTGTCCGGGGCCGCCGAGCGGCACCATGAAGGTGGGCCCGAGGCCGAGCGAGGCGATCATCGAGCCCTCGGCCTGGGGATCCGCTCGGATGTCCGGACTGACGAAGACCTCGCCCGAGCTGTACATCTTCTTGGTGAGGGTCGACTTGGCGGGCAGCACCACGCCCAGGACCTGCTCGACCCGGTCCCCGTCCGCCGCCGTGACGACGAGTTCGGCAGCGCCCGTCACCGGCGCGACCACCATGACCAGGTCCGCCGAGGCCATCGAGCGCACGGTGGCGGCAAACGTGCTCAGCACTTGGCCGGGATGGGTGCCGGCGAGCAGGTTTCGGGTGAGTTCCGAGCCGGCCGACATCCACTGTTCGCGATGTCGGGCCTCGTCGTTGAGGCGGGCGTTGTCGATGACCACGCCCGCCGCGGCGGCCAACGTGCGCAGAAGGGCGTCGTCCTCGTCGGTGAAGTCGGCCCCACCGCGTTTCTCAGTGAGGTAGATGTTGCCGAAGACCTTCTTGCGGGTCCGGATCGGCACACCGAGGAAGGTCCGCATCGGGGGATGCCCCGGCGGGAAGCCGTGCGCGTTCGGGTGGGTGTTGAGATCGCGCAGGCGCAGCGGATGGGGTTCGCGGACGACGAACCCCAGGATGCCTCGTCCCGAGGGGCGGTCCCCGATGCCCTCGATGGTGGCGTCGTCGCCGACGGTCAGGAACCGGGCGAGCTGTTCCTCGTCGCCGATGACGCCCAGGGCGCCGTACTCGGCGTCGACGAGTATCACTGCGGACTCGACGATGCGTTGCAGCACGGTTTCGACGTCGAGGTCGCCGCCGACCGAGAGCACGGCCTCCAGCAGGGTGTGCAGCCGATCTCGGGTCGCCCACGCGCCGTCGAGCCCGGTCCGGGACTCGTCCGACCGCAGGCGGGGCGAACGGGGATGTGGCGTCGCTGCTTCGGTCATGTCATCCCCTAACTGCCCGTGCTCCCCAGACACACGGGATGCTCCGGGCGACGCCGGACCGGACCACTCCGCGTCACCCTGACTCGGACCGGCTGTGGCGTCATGACCAGCCTGTCCAACGAATCGAACCTCAAGCGGCATCGGCCGGTGAATTGCGAAATCCCCCTGCTGGGAGCGCTGCCGAGGTGAGCCGGACGCGCCCTCGAGCCCACATCGCACGTGGTGACGGGCGCGAGCCGATGTGTCGGCATACTCGCCGGTAGGGGGACCTACGGCCCTGTTGCGGCCCACTCGCCACGGTGACCCTGAGCGGACGTGATCGACTCGGGCACGATCGAATCCCGCCGGGGAGAACCTTCGGGTAGCCACTCGCCCTCGGCGGGTGAGCGGTCTCCGTTCGTCCGACGATTCATTCAGCAAGGAGGCTCATGTCGACAATCAGAGTATTTCTCCTGGACGATCACGAGATCGTCCGCCGCGGCTTGTGCGACCTGCTGTCGACGGAACCCGATATCGAGGTGGTCGGCGAGAGCGGGTCCGCGCAGGAGGCGCTTAGGCGCATACCCGTACTGCGGCCGCATGTCGCGGTCCTCGACGGCCGGCTGCCGGACGGCAGCGGGATTGATGTCTGTCGTACGATCCGCTCGCAGTGCCCGGAGGTCAACGCGCTGATCCTGACCTCCTTCGACGACGAGGAAGCGCTGTTCTCGGCGATCATGGCCGGTGCTCAGGGGTATGTGTTGAAGCAGATCCGCGGCAACGATTTGATCAACGCGGTGCGTGAGATCGCCGGCGGACGCTCGTTGTTGGACCCGGCAGTCACCGAGCGTGTGTTGGACCGTGTGCGCAGCGGACCACGGACCGACCCGAGGATGGCCTCCCTCACCGAGCAGGAGCGCCGCATCCTCGAGCTGATCACCGAAGGAATGACGAATCGTCAGATCAGTGGGCAGCTCCATTTGGCCGAGAAGACCGTGAAGAACTACGTATCGACCGTGCTGCGCAAGCTCGGACTCGAACGCCGAATCCAGGCGGCGGTGTTCGCCAGCAACCTGGAGGCCGGGACCGCGAATCGCTGAGCCCTCGCCCCGAAACGGGAGATGTCTCCGCGTAAAGGCTTCCGGGCCGCGCCTGCACGTCGATTTCCTCGATGACCTTCACGTCCAGACATGGCTCGGGCTCCGACCAGTGGACGAAGCCCTGAAACGCCGACTCCCAGGGCTCGACGGCCTCACGAGATCCGCCATCGGGACCTGGCTGTCCGCCGATCCCGCCCATGCGAACGTGAAGCCCGCGAACCGCCGGTAGGGGTCACTTCGGGCACCGACGGGGGCCGAACGGCCCTGCCGGGTGCGCCCGGTGGCAGTGAGGCTGTGGATGTCGATCGGGGCGTGTGGCGGGCTCGCCGCAGGCGCCCACGACGTTTGTTGTCGCATACCGAGACGCTGCGGAGCGCGCCATGACTTTCACCGGCACTATTCCCGACCTCGGTGTCCTGGTCGGCTACGACGGTTCCCCCGGTGGTGAACGCGCGCTCGCCTGGGCCGCGCGCACCGCCGCCGACGCCAAGACGCCGCTGTACATCGCCATGGCCATCCCCTCGGGCAGCTTGGGACACCGAAAGGACGCGGTGCCTCTGCGTGCGGGCGCCCGGCAACTGGTGGAGACGGCCGCGGCCGCGGTGCGCGACACCTATCCTCACCTGGTCGTGGAAACCACCCTGCCCGAAGGGCCGGCTGCGGATGTCATCCTGGAAACTGGTCGCCGTGCCGGCCTGATCGTGGTCGGCAGCCGCGGTCACGGCGGCTTTGTCGGGCTGGTCCTGGGTTCGGTGTCACTGCGCGTGTGTGCGCAGGCCACGTGTCCGGTCGTCGTGGTACCCGAGTCGGTCTCGACGGCGGGTCACAAGGACATCGTGGTCGGTGTCGCCGACGGAGCGCCCACCGCCGCCGTCGACTTCGCGGTCGCGCAGGCACGCCGTACAGGTGGGGACGTGATCGCCCTGCGCGCGTGGACGCTGCCGCTCACCGCGTTCGGGCCCGGCCTGGTCCCGCCCGTGATCGACGACACCGAACAGATCGCCGATGGACAGCGAACCCTGCTCGACGACATCCTGCGCCCCGTCCGCGCCCGAGCGCACGACGTCGCGATCGAGTCGGTCGTCAGGACCGGCTCGGCGGCCTCGGAACTGATCGAACTCGCGGCCGCCGCCGCACTGGTGGTCGTGTCGGCCCATCGCGGGCGCAGCGCATTCCCGATGCGGATCGGCCCCACCACACACGCCGTGTTGCACCACGCGCCCTGCCCGGTCGCGGTGGTCCCGGTCCCCCACGAGAGCCGAGGATGATCATGCCATCACGCCACAAGCGTCCGGGAAGATGGACTGCCGACCCGTCGGCGGCGAGGTTTGACGGGCTTTCCGAAGAGGTGACGGCGGGGACGGTCCGAACACTCGGCGAGGTGGTGCCCGAGCGGGTGTCGGCATCGGGCGGAGCTGACGTTTCCGGGCGTGAACTCGCGGAGATGACCGAGGAGGAGAGCTTCGCTCACGTCGCGCTTCAGCAGGTGGGGCGGATCTCCATGATCAACGCCCCGATCCCGTTCATCCTGCCCGTCAACTACAAGCCGGTCGGCAACGACATCGAGTTCTCGACTGCGGCGGACTCGATGACGGCGCGACCGAGTGGGCCTGTGCACTTCGAGGTCGATGAGGTGATCAACGCGGCCTCCATCGGCTGGAGCTCGCTCTTCTTCGGCACCGCCGAGTGGGTCAGGCCGCGTGAGGAGTCCGGCGACTCCGTCGCCTGGCCGCCGAACCACCGCGAAATCCGCATCCGCATCCGCATCCGGCCCTATCGGGTCGCCGGTCGCCGCGTGCGCCCCGTCATGGCGCCGCGCTGATGAACGCGGGATCGCCCGTCGGGCATCGCGTGCGCTCGTTCGCGGTGTTCGCGATCTCGACGATGGTCCTCACCTCGCTGATCGTGAGCTCGACCGCCGCGTACGCCTCCCCGACGACGCCCCTGTTGTTGTCCCTCTCGGTGGTGCTTCTCTCCGGCGCCCTGGTGACCTGGGCCATCCATCCGACGTGGAGCACGTCTCATGGCCACGCGGCCCCACGCCGGAGGCCGTTCGGCCCGAGTGCATCGTCGGACTTCGCGATGTGCTCGGAGTCCGGACATCTCGATGGTGCGACCGGCGTAGCCGCGAACGTACCCGTTCGGGTCGTTCCGCAGGCAGCGACAGGCAACGGCAACGAGAAAGCAGAGGCGCACGATGACCACGACAGCCGAAGCAGCGACCGCGACCCCGACGGCATGGCGGGGATTCGCCGGACGGGAATGGAGGAGATCGGCCTGCACACCGCGCTGGACACCTCCGGGTTTCTCGGCGCACGCGCGGACGATCGCCGCCTCGCCGACACCGATCTGGTCCTGCTCGACATCAAATCGTCCGACGCGGCAGGCTACCGGGCCCTCACCGGAGCGGAGCCGGCTCCGACGCTCGACTTCGCGCGCCGTCTCCAAACCCTCGGCACCCGCACCTGGATCCGATTCGTGCTGTGCCCGGGCTCACCGATGACCCAGCGACGATCGACGACTTGGCGACCTTCGTGGCGGGACTGCGCAATGTCGAGCACGTCGACGTCCTCCCCTTCCACAAGCCGGCTCTGCCCAAGTACGAGGCACTCGGCATCGCCTCCCCACTCCGCGACACGCCCGTCCCGGACCGGACCCTGATCGAGCGTGTGCTCGGGCAGTTCCGTGCCGTCGGCCCGAACGCGTACTGAGGAGCCGCGGAAACACGCGGACCGCCAAGCGCCCGGCCTGCGGTGCCGAACGGCACCACGGGTCGGGCCGACCGGCCCTGTGCCGACCGAGCCGGCGCAGCGAGTCTGGAAACGACCGATATAGCCGCTCGGACGGCCCGTTCCCCCGGCACGAAGAGGACGTCGACATGACCGTACGAGTGGGCATCAACGGATTCGGGCGTGTCGGACGCAACTATCTGCGCGGTGTCCTGGAACGCACCGGCGGCAACGAGCATCGGATCCAGGTCGTCGCGATCAACGACATCGCCCCGGCCTCGACCCTGGCCCACCTGCTCCGCTACGACTCGACGTACGGCACCCTGGCCCACCGGGTCGAATCCAACGAACAGTCCATCACCGTGGGCGGGATACGGATCGGAGTGACAGCACGGCGCGACCCTGCCGCACTGACCTGGGGCGATCTGGGCGTGGACGTCGTGATCGAGGCCACCGGCCACTTCCGGGCTCGCGACGACGCGGCTCTGCACCTGAAGGCCGGAGCGTCCAAGGTCCTCATCTCCGCGCCGGGCACACACGTCGACGCGACCGTGGTCATGGGCGTGAACCAGCACGAATACGACCCGGAACACCACCACGTGGTCTCCGCCGCGTCCTGCACCACCAATTGCGTCGTGCCGATGCTCAAGGTCCTGCACGACGAATTCGGCGTCCGCAACGGACTGATGACGACGATCCACGGCTACACCAACGACCAGGCGCTGCTCGACGGCCCGCACAAGGATCTGCGCCGGGGCCGATCCGCCGCCGTGAGCATCATCCCCACCAGTACGGGAGCCGCCCGCGCCGTGGGCCTCGTACTCCCGGATCCGGACGGGGTCCTGGACGGCGTCGCCGTGCGCGTGCCCGTCGTGGACGGCTCGCTGACCGACCTGACGGTGGTCCTCGGACGAGAGACCGAGGCAGCCGAAATCAATGCCGCGTTCGAGACGGCCGCCGCCGAAGCCCTGCACGGAATCCTGCGGGTGACGCGCACCCCGATCGTCTCGCGTGACGTCATCGGCGATCCGGCCTCGTGTGTCATCGATGCCGAACTGACCCAGGCGCGCGGCGCGTTGGTCAAGGTCTTCGGCTGGTACGACAACGAGTGGGGGTACAGCAATCGTCTCCTCGACCTTACGAGTACGTCGCCGCCCGGCTCTGAACCCGAGCGGAACACATCGATCACGATCCGGCACCACCCGGTGTCCCGCGCGCAGCGTCCCTCGGCGCGCGGTCCGGGGAGGCGGTCCGGCCCCGCACCAGCCGAGCACGGTGAACGAAGGACACAACAATGGTCACGCGAGTGAGCGACTTCGCCGACGGTTCCCGCGAGGCGGCCGACCTGCTCGGGGGCAAAGGGGCCAACCTCGCCGAGATGACCCGACTCGGACTGCCCGTACCCCCGGCTTCACCGTCACCACCGAGACCTGTTGGGAGTTCCTGCGCACCGGCACGGTGCCGGCGGGACTGGACGACGAGATCCGCCTGCACCTGGCGCGCCTGGAGCGTGCGACGGGACGCCGGCTCGGGCAGGCGGACGACCCGCTCCTGCTCTCCGTACGTTCGGGGGCCCGGTTCTCGATGCCCGGCATGATGGACACGATTCTCGACATCGGGCTCAACGACGACTCGGTGGTGGGGCTGGCGAAATCCTCCGGACGCGAGCGCTTCGCGTGGGACTCGTACCGCAGGCTCGTCCAGATGTACGGCAGCACCGTGAGGGGTGTCGACCCGGTCGTGTTCGAGACGGCTCTCACCCGGCTCAAGGCGGAGCGCGAAGTCACCGACGACCTCGGCTTGGACGTGCACGATCTGACCTCGCTCGTGGCCGAGTTCAAGGTGTCGATTCGTCAGGTCTGCGGCACGGAGTTCCCACAGGACCCGCACGAGCAGCTGGACCGCGCAATCCTGGCGGTCTTTCGCTCGTGGAACGGCGAGCGGGCCGGGATCTACCGACGACGCGAACGCATCTCGGACGACCTCGGTACCGCCGTCAACATCCAGGCCATGGTCTACGGCAATCTCGGCCCGGACTCCGGGACGGGCGTCGCCTTCACCCGCGACCCGGTCACCGGTCGCCCCGGGATCTACGGCGACTACCTCTCCGATGCGCAGGGCGAGGACGTCGTCGCGGGTATCCGCAACGCGTCTCCTCTCCAGGACCTGGCGCGTCTGGACCCCGACTGCCACGCACAGCTCTGTCGGCACCTGGGTGTGCTGGAGAACCACTACCGCGACCTGTGCGACGTGGAGTTCACGATCGAGCGCGGCCGGCTGTGGATGCTGCAGACCCGGATCGGCAAGCGGACGCCGGAAGCCGCGTTCCGGATTGCCGCAGACCTGGTGGACGAGGGGCTGATCACCCGCGCCGAGGCCCTCGAACGGGTCGGCAGCGGGCAACTCGACCAGCTCCTGTTCCCGCGCTTCGACGTGCGCCAGGCCGGTACACCGCTCGCCCACGGGATATCCGCGTCGCCGGGGGCGGCCGTCGGCACCGTCGTCTTCGACAGTGCCACCGCCGTGCGACGCGCGGCCACCGGCGAGAAGGTCGTGCTCGTGCGGCGCGAGACCACGCCCGACGACCTGGCGGGCATGATCGCCGCCCAGGCCGTACTCACCAGCCGAGGCGGCAAGACCAGCCACGCCGCCGTGGTGGCCAGAGGGATGGGCAAGGTCTGCGTCTGTGGCGCCGAGGAACTCGACGTCGACATCGAGCAACGCCGGTTCACCACGCCCGACGGAACGGTCGTGGCCGAAGGCTCGATCGTCTCGGTCGACGGGACGGCCGGCACCGTGTACTTGGGCGCCATGACGCTCGTGGCATCCGCGGTGACCACCTACTTCGAAACCGGTGCACGCTCGGCCGGGGTGGTCGACGCGGTGGCCCGACTGTTGGAGCACGCCGACGGCGTGCGCGAGATGGCCGTGCCGGCGAATGCGGATACGCCCGAAGACGCCTCCAGGGCACGGAGGTTCGGCGCGCAGGGTATCGGCCTGTGCCGGACCGAGCACATGTTCCTGGGCGAACGGCGACGCCTGGTCGAAGAGATGATCCTGGCGCGCACGGACGAGGAGCGGCAACCGGCCCTCGACGCCCTACTCCCGCTCCAGCGGGATGACTTCACCGCAATCCTCGCAGCCATGGACGGTCTGCCGGTCACGATCCGCCTCCTCGACCCGCCGCTGCACGAGTTCCTTGCCAACCGGGTGGAGTTGGCCGTTCGTATCGCGTCCACGCGGGCCAAGGGCGGCACTCCCGACCCGCACGACGTGCGGTTGTCGGATGCCGTCGAGCGCATGCACGAGGTGAACCCGATGCTGGGGCTGCGCGGCGTACGACTGGGCCTCGCGGTGCCGGGGCTGGTCGCCATGCAGGCACGCGCCATCGCAGAGGCGGTGGCGGCTCGGCTGGGCGTCGGCGGCGACCCTCGTGCGGAGATCATGATCCCGCTGGTCGGTGCCGTCGAGGAACTGCGCATCGTCCGCGACGAGGTCGAAAAGGTGCTCGCGGACGTCTTCGACGCCTGCGACGCGACGGTCACCTGCCCGATCGGCACCATGATCGAACTGCCCAGGGCCGCTCTCACGGCGGGCAGCATCGCGCAGGCCGCCGACTTCTTCTCCTTCGGCACCAACGACCTCACCCAGACCACGTGGGGCTTCTCCCGCGACGACGTCGAGGCATCGTTCTTTCCGCTCTACCTGGACCGCAGGATCTTCTCCGTGTCGCCCTTCGCGACCATCGACCGCGAAGGCGTCGGCCGACTGATCCGGATCGCCATCGAGGACGGCCGCGCCATCCGGCCCGACCTGAAGATCGGCGCCTGCGGCGAACACGGCGGCGACCCCGACTCGATCCACTTCTTCCACACGGCGGGCGTCGACTACGTCTCCTGCTCACCATTTCGCGTCCCGGGCGCTCGCCTGGAGGCGGCCCGCGCGGCACTGACCACCCCCCGCGTGGCATCCCGCTCCACCCGCACCAAGACGGAGGCACCCATGTCCAACCACACCGAACAGACCGCAAGCACCCATTCCCCCCTGCCCGAGGTCGGCAGCGTGATGCACAGCCCCGTCGTCTCGGTCGGCCGCGAGGAGACGCTGTGGGCCGCGATGAGTCTCATGCTCACCACGAACCTGCACCACCTCGCGGTCGTCGACGCCGGTGGCGCCTTCGGACTGATCAACGACCGCGACCTCGCCGCCGTGTGGGCCACGAACCCGCTCGGGCTCAAGAACCTCACCGTCGAACACGTCCTGGGCGACGTCCGGGCAGTCGTCGTGCCGACGACCGATGTGGTCATGGCGGGCGAGGTGATGCTGCGTCAAGCGGTGGACGCGGTACTCGTCATCGACGAATCAGGCTCGGCCGTGGGCGTGTTGACCGACCACGATCTGCTGAACGTGTTCGTCGGCCTCCACCGCGCCGGCGATGACCGGCGTCTGCCGCGGGATCGCCGGATCCCGCAGGCCTGACCCGCGCATGCCGATGGGCGTGACTCCAGGATTCCTGGGGTCACGCCCATCGGCATGCGCGGTGCTCTGCGTGGCCCGTGCTGTCACGGCTCGGGTGATTCGACACCGAAGCACAGGCCGGTCGGTCCGGTGCTTGGGGCCACTCGTCCCATGGAGTCGTCGGGTGGCTCCCGATGAACTGCGCTCCACGGGGCATCGACGGTGTTCGGCACCGTGTCCAACGCGGCGCTGCAGAAGTCGAGTGCCCCGTTCACCGACTCGGCCAACGCGATCTTCGGCGGCGAATGGGCCGGCAACGCCGTCGCGATAGCCGCGATCATCTCCGGACTCGGTGCGCTGATCTGCTGGACCATGATCGTCGCCGAGATGCCGATGGCCGCGGCCAAGGACGGTCTGTTCCCCTCGGCGTTCGCGCGAACCCGGCGCGACATACCGGTGTTCGGCATCGTCGCCTCGACGCTGCTCGCCTCGCTCCTGACCGTGGTCAGCTACACGCGCTTCGACAAGGTCTTCACCACGCTGGTGCTGCTGTCCGTGCTCACCGCCGTCATCCCCTACATCTTCAGCGCCGCGGCGCAGCTCTTCTGGCTGCTCACCCGAGGTCGTGAGACCCGGTGGCCGCACCTGATCCGGGACTGCGGCGTCTCCGCCGTCGCGCTGGTGTTCTCCTTCTGGTCGCTGGCCGGGAGCGGCTATCAGGCCGTGTACTACGGCCTGTTCGTCGTACTACTCGGACTGCCGGTCTACATCTGGCTCAAGGTGGGACGCAATGAATACGGCGAGGGCCCGGTCGTCCCGGCCGGCAACGACCCGGCGGATCCGGTGGTCGACCCGGCGCCGGAATCGGCGCGGGTGGATCCCGCCCTTCCGGGGCACTGAAACACGCTTCGCCCGCACCAGGGCGTTGCCACGGCGCGGGCCCTTCACAGGGGGCTGTGGCGGCGCCCAGGTGCGGGCGAAGTCGCGCTCGGGTGTCGACGTGGAGGATGTCGAACACGACCGGAGGGAAGACGGGTTCGTCCTGCGTGATGTCACGGTCCGGTTCGATGCTTTCGGGCGCCGCTGGGGGTTGACGATCCCAGGCGCCGAGGCGCAGGCACTTGCCCGCGCTGCGCAAAAAGAGATGAGCGGCTGCATGTGCGGCAGCCGCTGCATCAATGCGTATCTCAGGTGTGCCCCGTGTCACGAATCGCCGGGACGCTGAACCAGGAGTCCGTTCACCAGCTCCGAAGTCACCTGAATCCACGTGTATTTCGCTTCGTCGCCCGGCTCCGTCGGCAGCAGCCGGTCCAACCGCTCGATCTCCGCTTGGTTGTCCACCGGGCTGGACGTGCCGGTCACCGTGGCTGTCCAGCCGGTCCGGGCGGCGGCGTCGATGCGGTCAGCTTGAAAAGCGACGATCGTGTCCAGTGCGGCATGGGCCAGCGCGGAGTCGAACAGGGTCCGAAACACCACGCAATCGCCGTCCACAGCGAACAGGACCGGGTAGACGGCGGGGAGCGCGTCCTCGGTCACCACCACGCGCCCCACCGGTACTCCCGTCATCAGGTCGAGCGCTTCCCGACGGCCGAGAGGACGCCTCGTTGTCGGCCTATCGATCATGGCTTCAGCCCTCGATTCCACTGTGCGGTCCCGGCTGTTGCCGAGAGACTGTCGGCCGCTCGGGAGCGGTGTCGAAACCTCAAGGTGATGGTGATGTCCGGTGAATCAGCGATATGACGCGCGGTCGATCCCGTATCGGATGAAAACGCCGGCGCCTTCCCATCCGGCGCTGATGCGCGCCGGGACGAGATGGTCGCCCAGTGCCTTCTCGTCCTCGAAGCACGCCGTGAACCGGTGTTCCCGGAACGCGCCGCCGCCGGGGTTGCCCCAGCGGGGCAGCGAAACCGAGGTCAGGGCGCCGCCGGGCCCCACCACGACAGTCACCACATGCGGATGTCCGGCGACGACGAGGTGAGCGCGAGCCGAGTGATCGTCCACTGCCTCCCACACAACCGAGGGGTGCAGTGCGAACGTCGGCATCATGACGAACTCGCCGGCCAGTCGTCCCGCTGCGCTGCGGCTGACGTCGGGCCCGGCCGCGTTGATGAGCGGGAGAACTCCGAACAGCCGCCAGCGCATCTCCCCGACTCCCGAGCCGAGGCGGTCGAATCCGGCGATCCGGATGCCGGCCGGCCCATGCACGCGAGCGGCCCAACAGAACCCGGCCGTGGGTGCCAGGATCTGTCGGGCCTCGAAGCGCATCCATCGGCCGAGCTTGATCCGTCCGTGCATCCACAGTTCGACGGAGACGGGGGTGCCGGGGTTCGCCGGCAGGGTGTGGTCCAGCCAGCGCCGCACGGGCACGGGAAGGTCGGCTCCCGGGTTCAAGATGAAATTGTCGATCGGCGCGCCGCGTTGGGTCAGCGCCAGCCAGTTGGCGAGCGCGGTGGGGGTGAGAAGAGCGGGCGGGGAGGTCGATGCGCTGGTGGTCACGGGTACTCCTTGCGGCGTGTCCCGACCGGGGTCGACAAGTCAGAGCAGCCGGCGGTTGCGGCCGACGATGGTGATGCGCGCCCAGCGGGATCCCAGGCGGAGACGGCCGCGGATCGCGAACGCGGCCAGGGCGATCAGGGCGAGGGCATGGATCAGGTGGTAGTCGACGAACGGGTTCTGCGCATGCCCTACCGATGACAGAAAGCACGGAGCCGGGCGCCTTGTTCTGCGGTGAGTCCGGACGTCACGACCAGCAGGGCTCGCACCCCCGCGCGCCCACAGTCCTCCGCGAGGTCGGGAACGGCTGCCGCCGGCACCGCGACGGTCACCAGGTCGGGCGCTTCCGGCAGGTCGTCCGGGCCCCGATGGGCCCGAACCCCTTCGACCGTGCACGCTCGGATGCAACACACTCACGGTGCCGCGGAACCGGCGACCCCGAGTACGACCGTGCGCTCGTCGCCGTCTCCCGACGCCGGTATGGACACTCCTGGGCGAACCACAAGCACCGGGCACTTCGTGTACGCCGCGACGGACAGGCTCACCGATCCGAGCAGAAGTTCCGCGCCGTCCGCACCGACGATCACGCGCGGTTCGGTGTTGCCTGTCATGTGTGTTCCCCTCTCGGATCCGTCCGTGCGGCCCACCCTGTCCCCGCGCGCGATCGTGCGGCAGGGCCGACCGGCCCACCGCGATGAGCCGGTCGGCCCTGAACCGCCGCGTGGGCTGGATGCACGATGGGGGACGGGCAGTGGCGACACATGCCCGACTCCCGAACGCCCTGTTCCGTGTGCGATTCGCCCGAGGAGAAGCTCGATGACGCTTTCCCTGCCGACCGCGCCGCCCGGGGCGGTGACCGACGTCGCCTCCGCCGCCGCGCTGTCGGTTTCGGATGTCCTGCGCGGGCTCGACGTGGACGCCGCCTCGGGGTTGTCGGGCGAGGAGGCCGCGAAGCGGCGCACCCGGTACGGCCCCAACGCCGTGGCCTCGCATCGCACCCACCTGTGGGCCGTGCTCTGGCATCAACTGCGGTCGCCGTTGCTCGGCCTGTTGCTGGCCGCGGCGGTGGCGTCCTATCTGGTCGGCGAACGCGGCTCGGCGGTGATCATCGGCGTGATCGTCGCCGTGTCGGTCGGCCTCGGTTTCGTCAACGAGTTCCGGGCCGAACAGGCCGCCGAGGCGTTGCACTCGCAGATCCACCACCGGTCGATCGCCGTCAGGGACGGGCGTTCGCTCTCCGTCGATGTGACCGAGCTGGTTCCCGGGGACGTGGTCGACCTTCGGCTCGGCGACATCGTCCCCGCCGACCTGCGGCTCCTGGAGGTCAGCGGTCTGGAATGCGACGAGTCGGTGCTGACCGGCGAGTCGCTGCCCACGGACAAGGGCACCGACCCGGTGCCACCGCGCACCCCGCTCGCAGAGCTGTCCGGGTGTGCGCTGATGGGCACCGAGGTGCATGCCGGCAGTGCCCGGGGCGTGGTGGTCGCGATCGGCGCCGGGACCGAGTTCGGCAAGATCGCCGCCGGGTTGGGCACTCGGCAGCAGGACACCCAATTTCAGGTGGGGCTGCGCAGGTTCTCGATGCTGCTCGTGTACGTCGCCGGTGCGCTGACCACGTCGATCTTCGTGCTCAATGTGCTGCTGGACAAGCCGATCATGGACGCGCTGCTGTTCTCGCTGGCGATCGCGGTGGGCATCACCCCGCAACTGCTGCCCGCCGTGGTCTCCACGAGCCTGGCGGCCGGATCACGGCGGATGAGCCGGCGCAAGGTGCTCGTCAAACGACTCGTGTGCATCGAGGATCTCGGCGACGTGGACATCCTGTTCACGGACAAGACCGGGACGCTCACCGAGGGCCGAATCGACTACATGCGTGCGGTCCCCGCGGACGTCGACGCCGGTGATCCCGCAGCGGCGCTGGGCTGGGGACTGTTGTGTACCGAGACCAGTGCGGGTGACGAACACGCCGTCGGCGGGAATCCACTGGACAGCGCGCTGTGGCAGTCGCCTGCCGCCGAGCACGCGCGGTCGACACAGGCCGGATGGGTCCGGCTCGACGTGCTTCCCTTCGACCACGAGCGCCGGATGGTCTCGGTGCTCGTCCGTGGCCCGCGGGCGCAGCTGATCCAGGTCACCAAGGGCGCCCCGGAAACCGTCCTGGAACGCTGCGTGGACGTCCCGGAGGCGGTGCGCACCGCCCTGGCAGCGGAGTTCACGGCCGGCAATCGGGTCGTGGCCGTGGCCACCCGATCCGTCGCCGAGGCCCGCCGGCCCACCCGGGAGGACGAGCGGGACCTGCGCCTCGAAGGGCTGCTCGTCTTCCACGACCCGCCGAAGGCAGACGCCGCCGAAGCCCTGCGGCG
This sequence comes from Embleya sp. NBC_00888, assembly GCF_045207655.1. Lineage (NCBI taxonomy): Bacteria > Bacillati > Actinomycetota > Actinomycetes > Kitasatosporales > Streptomycetaceae > Embleya > Embleya sp. NBC_00888. The sequence continues at coordinate 242,679 of NZ_CP108785.1, forward strand.
GTTGGCCGACCTCGGCATCACCGTCAAGGTCGTCACCGGCGACAACGCCGAGGTCGCGGTCAAGGTCTGCCGGGATCTGGGACTGGTCGACGGAGGCGTGCTGACCGGCGTCGACGTCGACGCGCTCGACGACACCGCCTTGACCGCCGCGATCGCCAACACCACCGTGTTCGCCCGGGTCGGCCCCGAGCACAAGGCCCGCATCGTGCGGGTGCGCCGCGGCAGCGGTACCGGCGGCGTCGCGTTCCTGGGCGACGGCGTCAACGACGCGCTCGCGCTGCACGCCGCCGACGTGGGCATCTCCGTCGAGTCGGCACACGATGTCGCCAAGGACGCCGCCGACGTGATCCTGCTGGAGAAGAACCTCGACGTTTTGGCGGACGGCGTCGCCGAAGGCCGCCGGATCTTCGCCAACACCATCAAGTACGTCTTGATGGGTACCTCCAGCAACTTCGGCAACATGGCCTCCGCCGCCGGCGCGTCGCTGTTCCTGTCCTTTCTGCCGATGCTCCCGTCCCAGATCCTGCTCAACAACCTGCTCTACGACACCGGCCAACTCGCCATCCCCACCGACAACGTCGACGACGAACAACTGCGCCGGCCCTCGCACTGGGACATCGCCTTCATCCGCCGCTTCATGTTGTGCTTCGGCCCACTGAGTTCGGTATTCGACTTCGCCACCTTCGCGGTCATGTTGTGGGTCTTCGACTCCGGCCCGGAGCAGTTCCGCACCGGATGGTTCGTCGAATCCCTGGCCACCCAGGCCCTGGTGATCTTCGCGATCCGCACCCGGCGCGTCCCGTTCTTCCGCAGCCGGCCCAGCCTGCCACTGGCCCTGGCGACCCTGGGCGTCGTGGCCGTCGGGATGCTCATCCCGGCCACCCCCTTCGCCCACACCCTCGGCTTCCGCCCGCTGCCCGCCGCGTTCTTCGCCGCCCTCGTGGGTATGGTCGTCGGCTACCTCGCCCTGATCGAAGTGGGCAAGCACCTCTTCTACCGCGCTGCGGCGGTCGACGGCCCGCGCCGGCGCACCGGCGACGAACTCCGGCACCTGCGTCGTCGCGCCGCGTACTTCAGCACCGGTATGCGTCGTTCGCAGGCTGCTCCGCGGTGACGCCGGCTACCCGCCCTGCCTCCGCGTGACCAGGTGTCTTCCCCTCAACGGGCCACTCGGCCCTGGCGACGATCCCGCCGCCCACGCAGGCGGGTGACGTGGGCCACGGCTCCCACGACTGCCGCCGCGAGGTGCCGGCAGCCCCAACCACACACCACAGGGAGATCGGCATGCACACGGACAGCGAGCACCGGGCGTCGGACGTCGCAGCCATGGCGGCGCGAGTGCACGAGGCGTACGAGGCCGCCATGGAACAGCACGATCGCCGGCGGCGGATCGTGGTGGGCCTGGACGGTTCCTACGGGTGCGTCGTCGCGCTGCGCTGGGCTGCAAAGCAGGCGAGCGAGCGGGGATCGGTGCTGGACGTGGTGTCGGTGTGAGAGCAACTCGCGGACGCAAAGCCGGACTTCCCGGGCAGTGATGCCCCGGTGGAGGTGGCCCGTGAGCGCCTGCAACACGCCTTGGGCGAGTTGTTCCGCAACCGGGACGCGCCACCCCGGGTGCCGGCCGCCCCGATCGAGGGACCGCCCGGCAGCGTGCTGGTGGACCGGGCGCGTGACGCGGAGCTGCTGGTCCTGGGCACGACGGGCATCAGCTCGCCGGAGATCCCCGGCGGGGTCGGCCTGTATTGCCTGCGCCACAGTCGCACGCCCGTGGTGTTCGTACCGAGCCCGGAGTAAGGAGGAGCCCTCGCTTGCGATAGGTGAAGGGGGCGGGTGAACCCACCGTGTGGTGGGTTCACCCGCCCCCTTCACCTATCGCAAGTCGTCCATCGGCCGGTTGGACGACGCGACCCGTTCGGCAGAGGCATATCCCCCTGCCGATCATCGATCGGCCGGTTCCGATCGCCTGCCCGCCGGATCGGGGATCGGCGCCGCCTCGGCGGACGCGATCGCCGCACGATCGCTGCCGATGCCTCGGATGAGGGCGCGGGTCCACCCGGCGGCGCGTGCGGCGGCGAACCCGACGCACAGGCCGATCAGGGCCGGGATGAGATCCGCGGCAGGGAGGGTTTCGGTACCCAGCAGTTCGCGCAGCCACGGGAGGTAGACGCCGGCCAAACCGAGCGCGGCGGAGGCGAGGGCGGCGATGGGCAGGAACGGGTTCGCCCGGGCGAAGAGCCGGGTGCGCAGGCCCAGGACGACGCCGAGTTGGGCGCCCAGGAGGGTAAGGAACAGCAGGGTCTGCCAGGCGCGGCCGGTGTGGTCGGCCCAGGTGCCCACCGCGAGGCTGATCGCGGTGACGACGGCGCCCAGGCGGACGACGCGCTGCCACAGGCCGTCGCCGAGGATGTTCTGCTGCGGCGGGCGCGGTGGGCGGCGCATGGTGCCCGGGTCGATCGGTTCGGCGCCCAAGGCCACCCCGGTGAGGCCGTGGGTGAGCAGGTTGATCCACAAGATCTGGCCCGCCACCAGCGGAATCGGCATCCCGAGCGCGGGCCCGAACAGCATGATCGCGATCTCCGCGACACCGCCCGACAGTGCGTACAGCAGGAAGCGGCGGATGTTGTCGTACACCCGGCGGCCCTCCTCCACGGCGGCGACCACAGTGGAGATCTCGTCGTCGGCGAGCACCACGTCGGCGGCCTGGCGGGCGACCTCGGTACCGCGCTTGCCCATCGCAACACCGATGTCGGCGCGCCGCAGCGCCGGACCGTCGTTGACGCCGTCGCCGTTCATCGCGGTCACCGCGCCGTGCGAGCGCCAGGCCTGAATGATCGTCAGCTTCTGTTCGGGGGTGGTGCGCGCGAACACGCGGGCGGAGGTGAGGTCCAGGGTCGAGTCGGCGCTCATGTCGGCGCCGGTCAGGACGGCGACATCCCGTTTGCCGACGATCCCCAGGCGCAGTGCGATCGCGCGGGCCGTGGCGGGGTGGTCGCCGGTGATCATCACGGGGGTGATACCGGCGGCGCGGCAGGCGGTGATGGTGGCCCGCGCGCCGGCCTTGGGCGGGTCGGCGATCGCGATCAGGCCGAGCAGCGTCATACCCGCCTCCACCGACTCGGCCCTTTCGGGCAGGGCTTGGAGCCCGCGCGTCGCGAGGGCCAGGACGCGGTAGCCCGCGGCGGCCAGTTCGTCCGCCGCATGTCGGGCGATTCGCAGGTCGGTCGGGTCCGTCGTGAGGAATTGCGAGGTGAGCACGACTTCGGGGGCGCCCTTGAGGAATGCTCGCAGGTCGCCGTCCGGGCCGCGGTGGATCGTGGTCATGCGCTTGCGAACACTGTCGAACGGGGCTTCGGCAAGGCGGGCATGGCAGGCCCGCAGGAAATCCCGGTCGAGGCCCGCCTTGCCCGCGGCGGCGACGAGCGCGCCCTCGGTGGGGTCGCCCAGGGCCCGCCACTCGGTGTTCGCGGTGTCCGGGGGTACGAGCGTCGCGTCGTTGCACAGCACTGCGGCAGTCAGCAGTTCGCGAAGTCGCGGGACAGTCTCGACGTCCAAGGTGGAACCGGCGGCGCGGAGTTGGCCGACCGGGCCGTATCCGCTCCCGGTGAGTTCGGCCGTTCCGGTCGCGGTCCACAACCGCTCGGCGACCATGCGCCCCTCGGTCAGGGTGCCGGTCTTGTCGGTGGCCAACACCGTCACCGAGCCCAATGTCTCGACCGCCGAAAGGTTGCGCACGATGGCGTGCCGGGCGGCCATGTGCCGCGCTCCCAGGGCCAGTCCGAGGGTCACCACCGCGGGCAGCGACTCGGGCACGGCGGCGACCGCGAGGCTGATCGCGGTGATCGCCATCGCCTCCACCGGTTCGCCGCGTAGCAGGCCGAGGCCGAACACCACGGCGCACAAGGCGATCACCGCGACGGCGAGCACACGGCCCAGCTGCGCGAGCCTGCGCTGCAACGGAGTGGGGCCCGGGCGCTCCCGCATGAGCACGGCGATCCGGCCCAGCGCGCTGCCCGCGCCGGTCGCGATCACCTCGACCACGGCTCGGCCGCGCAGCACGACCGTGCCCGCACCGAGCAGGTTGTCGGGGTGTACCTCATCGACCGGATCCAGGGCGGACTTGTCCACCGGCATCGCCTCGCCGGTCAGTGTGGACTCGTCGACGAGCAGGGCCGACCCCTCAACCACGCACACATCCGCGGGAACGACGTCTCCCTCGACGAGGAGCACGACATCCCCCGGAACAAGTTCGGTGGCGGTGACTTCGCGCTCGACCCCGTCACGGCGTACCCGAACGGCGGGCGTGGCCAGGTCGGACAAGGCGGTCACCGCGTGGTCGGCCCGGATCGCCTGCACCACGCCCACCACCGTGTTCACGGTGACCACGACGAGGATGATCGCGGTATCGGCCAGGTCACCGGTCACCGACGTCAACACGGCGGCGGCGAGCAATACCAGGACCAGCGGATCCCGCAGTTGCGCCACCACTCGCACCCACACGGGCGTCTGCTCGGCCCTTTCGATCGTGTTGGGTCCGTACTCGGCGCGTTTCACGGCCACTTGACGCGCGGTCAGTCCGGTCACGTACTCCGTGGATCGCGTCGGGAGGTGTCGGGTCGGGGCCTCGTGCATCGTTGTCCGCCCTTCGAGGGGATGCGCGGTGGGGTCGGGGGGAGGGGATGCGAGGCGGGGTCGGGGCGAGCCGATCAGCGCTCTTCCGGTTCCTCTGCGTCGTGCGTCGCGGGCACGATCACCAGCGGGCAGTACGCGCGATGGATCAGTCCGTGACTGACCGAACCGAGCAGCATGCCCTCGAAGCCGCCAAGTCCTCGCGTACCCACGACCAGGCACAGGGCGTGCTCGGACACCTGCACGAGGGTGGCGACGGGATGCCCGACCAGGACGTCGCGGGTGACGGTGACCTCGGGGTGCTTCTCGCTCCACCCGGCGAGCGTCTCGGCGAGGCGAATTCGACCCTCCTGCATCTCGTCCGGGATCGAGATCCCACTCATCAACCCGGCGAGGGGTTGCCGCACGTGCACCGCCAGCAGCGGCAGACCGCGCACGGAAGCCTCCTCGAACGCGTACGCCACCGCAGCCTCCGACCGCCGCGACCCGTCCACCGCCACGACGATCCGCCGCGCGTCGCCCGCCTCCCGCTCACTCGCGCGCACCACGACGACCGGACACGCCGCGTGCGCGGTGACGGGCACCGCGATGCCGCCGGTGGTCATCAGCTCCGTCACCGACGAGAGGTGTCGCGAGCCCAGGACGAGCATCGCCGCTCCCATGGCCCGCTCCCTCAGCACGTCCACCGGTTCACCGTCGACGAGATCGGTCTCGACGGTCAACTCGGGGTGCCGGCCCGCCGCCTGGACGCGGGCTTCGTCGAGCGCGAGCCGTCCCGCGTTGCGAAACCGCCCCGGCCAGGTCTGGTGATACCCGTCACCCTTGGTGTCGCGGTCGATGCCGATCGGCCAGTCCAGGGCGTGTACCAATAGCAGTGGGAGCCTTCTCCGGGCCGCTTCGTCCGCCCCCCAGGCAATCGCGAGCCTCCCACCGTCGGTGTTCTCGACACCGACGACGATGGGCGGCAGACCTGCGTAGGTCGTCATGGGGCTCTCCGTTCGACCACGGCCGACACGATGTCGGCCGTTTGAACCGTGCTCCCCGCGCGGAGTCCGCGACAGGGCCGGTCGGCCCTCGTCCAGGTGACCGATGGTCTCTTCGGGCGACGAACTCGACTGCTCCGAGGCAAGGTCGTCCCGATGCCCACAGGCGGTACGGACGCCTCGTGCGTGTCTCCGCCCGGGCGCCGGTGCATCGCTGTGTTGGGGACCGGCACCGACTCTCGGCCGGGTCCGGGGATGCGCCGGCCCGGTCCACGGGCTCCGGCACGCCGGGATCGTGCTCCGCTTCGTTCGGTGGAGCGGAAACGAGTGGGCGTGGCCGTCGACGAAGGGATCTCGTCGGCGGCCCACGTGAAAGCGTCCTGTCGTACTTGCCTACGGAACGGTGACGATCGGTCCGCCGTTGACCGGAACGTCCTTGTCGAGTGCGGTGATCGGCACCAGACGCGGGGCGGGGACCGGGGTGGTAGGCGGCTTCTGCGGGGTTGCGGCGGCTGCTTCGCGGGCGAGGAAGGAACCGAGTTCGCCGATCGTGCTCATCAGTGGTGCGGGGAAGACGACGGTGGTGTTCTTGTCCACGCCGATCTCGACCAGGCTCTGCAGGTTGCGCAGTTGCAGGGCAAGCGGGTGGGCCATCATGGTGTCCGAGGCGTCGCCGAGTGCGGCGGCGGCGAGGGATTCGCCCTCGGCGTTGATGATCTTGGCGCGCTTCTCCCGCTCGGCCTCGGCCTGGCGGGCCATCGCCCGCTTCATGCTTTCCGGTAGCTGGATGTCCTTGAGCTCCACCAGGGTCACCTGCACGCCCCATTCGACGGTGGTCACGTCGAGGATCTCGCGGATGTCGACGTTGATCCTGTCGGTCTCGGACAACGTCTCGTCGAGCGTGTGCTGACCCACCACCTTGCGCAGCGTGGTCTGCGCGATCTGGTCGATCGCGGATTCGACGTTTTCGATCGCGATGACCGATTTCACCGCGTCGTCGACGCGGTAGTAGGCGACGGCGGAGACGTCCACGCTGACGTTGTCGCGGGTGATGATGCCCTGTGACTGGATCGGCTTGGTGACGATCCGCAGCGACACCCGGTGCAGGACGTCGACGAAGGGGATGATCACGCGCATTCCCGGGGGCCGGGAGCCGCGCAGGCGCCCGAAGCGGAACAGGACGCCCTGCTCGTACTGCTTGACGATTCTCACGCCCATGCCGAACAGGATGAGGAGGAACAGCAGTACGCCGAGGGTGATCAGGATGGCCACGATGTGCCTCTGTCCGATGTGTGGGTGACGCGGGGTGGAGCCGGAGGGCTACATACCGACTGTCGCGCGGCCTGCGCGGCGTCGGCAGGGCCGATCGGCCCCGGATGCCGGGCCGTTCGGCGCGGAGTGGGCCGTGGGAACAACCCCGACGGGCGGGACACTTCTCCGGACCACCGTGGCGATCGCGCGATGCGTTCTCCGAAAGGTCCCGGTGATTTTCCGCGATGTCACTCGGCGGTCAGCGCGGACTCGATCCTTGTGGCCCGTACAGGTCCAGGAGCCGGGGCCGCCGGCCTGGAGGCGATCGGCGACCACGTGTGATCCTGACCTCGTACAACGACGAGGAAGCACTGTTCGCGGCGATCCTGGCAGGCGCGTCCGGCTACGTCCTCAAGCAGATCAGGAGCAGGGATCTCGTCGCCGCGGTGCGCACCGTCGCGGCCGGGCAATCGTTGCTCGACCCGGCGATGACCACCCGAGTCCTGGACCGGGTCCGCAGCGGGTCGGTGGCCGATCCGGGGGCGGCGGGATTGAGCCGTCGAGAGCAGCAGGTCCTGGCACACATCGCGGAGGGTCTGACGAACCGCGAGATTGCCGCGGCCCTGGGTCTGGCGGAGAAGACGGTCAAGAACTACGTCTCGGCCGTGCTCAACAAGCTGGGCGTCGAACGCCGCGTCCAAGCGGCCGTGTACGAGACCGAACGGCGCCACGACCACGACGAGCACCGAACCTGAGCCTGCGCCCGTTCGCTCGCTCGCCTCGGCGAGGTCGGCCGAGGAATCGCAAGGGCGTCGTCCCGTCGCCGAGCCGTCGCACAGTCGTGTGTTGTGGCCGGATGCGCGTCCGCCTCGAAGCCAACACCGCGCACGTGGCGTTCCCCGTCACCGACAACGGCCCCGGCATCCCCGAACCCGCTCGCGCATCGGTTCTCGGGAACGGGCGCGCGCCCGCCAGGGCTGCACCGGCGGGATCCCGGCCACCGAACGATTCCCGATCCGGGCGAGGTCCACGTCAAACGGCGAGCCGAGCCGGTTGGGCAGGATCAGTGCGCCGTTTCACTCGGCGCTGGATCGCCCCTACAGGGGGCCGAGGTTCGGAAGGAGATGACCTTGGGGCTACCCGCCTGACCTGGACGCAAAAGCGCGAGGGGACAACAGCATGGCGGGAAAGCGTGGAGCGTTGAGAAGGCGTCGAAGGCGCTGCCGCGCAAGGCCCGCGTGATACGGCGAAAGCCATACTGCCTGACGCCCAGTCACCAGCGGTGGAATGCGCACACCCTGCGACACGACGTCTTGGGTCGCAGCCGTCGGCATCGGACGAGTCCGAGTTTCCTCGTCTCAACCCTTCCGGTCGGCGGGCGGCGGACAGCGAGTTCGCTCAAGGGGACGGATGGGCGGCCTACGTCACGCTCGATACGTCCAGCGCAAGGGGAATACGGGATGGCCTAAGGGGCGCGAGCCCTATGGCTACGGAGGGGTCGTAGTAGTCGTCGGAGTAACGCCCGACCGAGGAGGACGGGAAAGCCGTCCGCACGGGCGAAGGGCCCCAGGTGTCAACTGATCGTCCATGTTGGTGAGGTATGCGAAATGCAGAGCGCCGAGTCCGTACTGGGGATCATCCGTGAACGCGGCAGAAAGGGGTTGCCACTGGAGCGTCTCTACCGGTGCTTGTTCAACCGGGATCTGTACCTGCTCGCCTATGGGCGGATCTATCGCAACGGCGGTGCGATGACGCCCGGCATCACGGCCGAGACTGTGGACGGCATGCGCCTGGCCAAGATCGAGGCGATCATCGACGCGCTCCGAAGCGAGCGCTACCGGTGGTCGCCGACGCGCCGCGTCCACATTGCGAGGAGTTGTTCGCGCGTCGCCACGATGTCTTCCGGGGAGTGCGGGTCGGCCAGGCCGATCTCGATCGCCGTGCGTTGGATGGTCAGTGGCGTACGCAGTTCGTGTGAGGCGTTGGCGACGAACAGGCGCCTGCTGTCGAAGGATTTCTCCAGGCGATCGAGCATTCCGTCGAACGTGTCGGCGAGTTGCTTGAGTTCGTCGTCCGGGCCCGGCATGGCGATCCGCTCGTGCAGGTTGTGTTCGGACAAGCGGCGTGCCGTCGCGGTGATCTTGTGGACCGGGCGCAGCACCCGGCCGGCCATCCACCAGCCGACCAGGATCGAGGTCACGGCCAGCAGCAGTGCCGCGATGAGCACGGTCAGCAGTTGACTCATCGTCACGTCCTGACCTATGTCGACGGCCCGCCGGATCGCGTCCGCGGGGATTGTCGTGCCCTGGGCCTGCGGACCCGGTGCCGCTTGCGTGGGCTGGGCCTGGCCCACGTACCGGGGGTCGCCCTCGTTCGCGCCTGTGGGCACGCCCGTCGTATTCAGCACCAGTGTCTTCGCCATCGCAGTGGGCAGTTGCCGGGACAACCGCTGGTCGACGAACCAGTACACGATGCCCAACAGGACCGTGCCGACCACGAGCGACATGCCGCCGTACATCAGCGCGAGTCGGGCCCGCGCCGACGGCCGGCGAAACAGTGCCCGGGAGAGCAACCTCGCGGTCTCGACCGGGCCGCACGTCCCGGTTGGCCCGGGCGCGGTTGGCGGCGGCCTCCTCGGCGGCGCTCGGGGTGTCGCCGAGCGCCGCCAGGCTCTCCCACGCGTCGGCGCGGTGGTCGCACACGGCCGCCAGGCACTCGCCGGTCCACCCTGCCCGCACCGTCGAGGACGTCAGCGCGATCAGGTTCGCGATCTCGTGGGCGGGATGGGCGGTCGTGACGTCGATCAGGTCATAGCGGTGCTCGTCGATCCAGGTCTGCCGCCGGTCCCGAACCAAGCCGGGGGCGACGACGCGTCCCCGGTCATCGAGTGGCGCGAGAGGATCGTTACGGCGCGCACCAGCTCCGCAGCGCCGGGTTGAGCCGGAGCAACGTCGATCAGCTCCATGTGGTCATGGAGATCCGGCCGGCGTACCGCTGCGTCCAGGTGGTGTCGGTGTCGACGGTGATGACCACGTCGTAGTAGCCGTGGTCGGCCCGCCATGTGATGTCCCTGGTCTTGCCGCCGTCCACCGTGACGCGCCGGGGGGTGCCGCCGTGGTCGTTGGCGGTGAGCATGTAGCGCACCGGCTTGCTACCGTCGTTGTGCAGCGAGAACTTCACATTGGCTTCATGCTTGCCGTTCTCGCCCGGCAGCAGGTCGACCTCCACGCGCGGGAGGCCACCGTCGGTCTTTCCAGCCGGCGCGACCCGGCCCGCGAAGGAGCGCACAAAGCCGTCGTTGCAATAGATCGAGAAGGCGTACCTGCCGTCGGTGGCCGTGGCGTCCCAGGTGTACTCGCGAGGCTTGCTCGCGGTGACGGTGAACGGCGTGTTGGAGAACGCCTGGTACTTGTCGGGGAAGACCTGGAAGCTCACGGCCTTGCCCTTCGGGCCGCCGGTCAGGGTCATCGTGGCGGCCACCGTCCCCGACGCGCGGTTCTCCGCGATGGTTGCGTGCGAATGGAAGGCCAGCGGGCGCGGCTTCATGTGGTCGGCGGTGATCGACACCGGCCGCTGGGCGAGTGGGTCCGGGAAGGTGGCCGGACCCGCTTGCGGATGGGCGAAGTCGAGCGCGCTGGTCAGGTCGCCCGTGATCGAACGCCGCCAGTCGCTGATGTTGGGGCAGGTGAACGGCTTGCCGAGGTAGGCCGCCCAGGTCTCGAGGAACTTGATCGTCGAGGTGTGGTCGAAGACCTCCGAGGCGACGTACCCGCCGCGGGTCCACGGCGAGACCAGCAGCATCGGCACCCGCGCACCGAAGCCGAGCGGGTAGTCGCCCGCGTACTCGCCCGCCGTGCCCGGCTCGGGCCACGGCGGCAGCACGTGGTCGAACTTCCCGTCGTTCTCGTCGTAGTTGAGGATGAAGAGGGTGTGGTTCCAGATTTCGGGGTTGCTCTGCAGGATGTCGAGCACCTTCTTGACGTAGCGCTCGCCGTGCAGGGTGTCTGCGTCCGGGTGTTCGGACCAGCCGTACGGCGCCACCATCCAGGAGACCGCCGGCAGCGGGTGTTCCGCGCCGGGCCGGCAGGCGTCCTGGAGGTCTTTGAGGACCGCGTCGAGGTTCTCGTTGGAGTCGTCGTTCGGCGAGGTCATGCCGGAGTAGTACGCGGCGTTGCCGCGCCAGATCAGCCCGGTGCCGGGCCGCAGCTTCGGGTCGTCGGCGCTCAGACCCTCCGGCTCGAACCCCTTGAAGTACTTCAGCTCGTTGTCGCCGTAGTCGCCGACCCATGTGCTGATGTAACCCTGTCGCCCGTTGCCGCTGTTGTCGGAGTAGAGCCGCCAGTCGATGCCGGCCTGCTGGAGCTGCTCGGCCACCGTGATCCAGGGACGGGAGTAGTTGGACTCATCGCCGTTGGTCGTCTCGCCGTTGGCGGTACCGCTCCACAGGTACTTTCGGTTGGGGTCGGTCGGCCCGAACTCGGAACAGAAGTACTGGTCGGCGATGGTGTACTGCGCGGCGACCGAGTGGTAGAAACCCATGTAGGCGGCGCTGTGGTAGTTCATGCAGCCGGCGCCTGCGCGCTGCACCCACATGTTCCACTTGCGATGGTTGACGTCGCCCCAGGCCCCGTGGTCGTTGCCCCAGGCGCCGTCGTCGACCTGCGGCGTGACGATCTTGCCGGTGCCGTCCTTCTGCTGGAAGACGGTGGTGCCGTCCTGAAACCGCAGCGCCTGCTTGTCGTTCAAGCCGCGTACGCCGGGGAGTTGGCCGAAGTAGTGGTCGAAGGAGCGGTTCTCCTGCATCAGGATCACGACATGCTTCAGGTCGGACATGTCGCCCTTGAAGCCGTCCGGCAAGCAGTTCGCCTTCGGAGCGGCGTACCCGCGGCCTGCCCCGGTTATCCCGCCGAGCGCCACCGCCCCGGCGGCGACCGCTGTTCCCTGGAGGAATCGACGGCGGCTGGTGGCAGTCGTCGTCCCGGTTCTGCCGACGAGCTCGGACTCGAGTGTCGGGGTGATCGGATCGGTGGTCATGGAAGCTCCTCACGTGGGCATGAATGCTTGAGCATGTCCGCTGAGTTGTACATACAACTCAGCCGACGCCAACGCCGTGTGAACGCCAGCCGAGCGATGGCTGTCAGGACATCAAGGTTTGCGTGCAGCGGAGCCGGGTCCTGTCTGACGGCTCTCGAACAAGGTTGCTCCGATTGGCCGTTGGTTCGTCGAGAGTGGGGTTGGGTGGTCTGGGGTTTTGCTGTTGTGGTGGGTGGAATCCGGGGGGCGCATGCCTGGCGGGGTCGGTTCTCGGGGTGCAGGGGTGCGGTGCCTGGTGGGGCCCGGTGGTGTGTGGTCCGCCCGTTCCCACAGCCCACCGCGACGGCGCGGTGTCTCGGCGAGCTTCTACTCGTTGTTGTCGGTCGTTTCCCCTCTACGCCCAGGCGTCCGGCGGAGGCAGCGACACAGCAGGACTGACCACAGGGCGCTGATGTTGTCTACGGTCACCATCCTTGGGAAAGGTCGATGACGGGGCGGCGCGTGTGCCCTGTCCCCCCGCACCGGGGCCGCTGGAGCCTTGTGCCGCGCGGTTCGACGACCTCTTCTCGACGTTGGCACAGCGACGTGGGTTCCGCGAGTACTCGGCCGGGCTGTTGCCGCCGAGGGACCGCAACAGGACGCCGACCTGCCCGGCCGGTACGGAACCCGTGGTCGGTGCACGGCATCCGGCGGTACAGCGGCTCCGGTTCCTCCTGTCCGAGTCCACGTGGAAGCACGAGCGGATCAACGCCCGCCGGGTGGGCGCCACCATCCGCGGTAGCGCATCGGACGCCGACCACCACAGACCGACCCGGACCGCGCCGAACGCTCCCATACGCGGGCCCATGCCAGGATCCAACCCATGACTTGGTATCGGAGGGCTCGGCGCGGCCCGGCAACCATGGTCCGATACGGACACCGCAGAGGAGCGACCGGTTTCCGGCAGCCCGGTTTCTCGCTGTGAGGGGATGTCCTCGTGGACGTTCGGCGGTGAGCGCTGGACCGCTACCGCGCCGAAGTCCGGCGACTCGCGGTTGCCGGACCGGGCGCGATCACGTGCCACACAGCCTCGATGCCGACTCGCTGTTGGCGCATACGCGGACAGGGCTCCGGCTACGAAGAACTTGCCAGGACCGCCTGAGTGGCTGCGCGTGTGGTCGCGGAGAGGCATTTCCTCTCACCGCGGCAGCCGTCAGTGGTGGGTGATGAACTCGTCGACGAGCCGGTTGAACTCGTCCGCGTGTTCCAGTTGGGCCCAGTGACCGCAACAGTTGAGGAGCACCATGCGCAAGTCGGGGATGATCGCGAGCGTGCGCAGGCTCAGTTCGTAGTGCACCGCGCGGTCGTCGCGTCCGTGGATGAGAAGTGCCGGTACCGGTGACCGGTGCAGCACCGTCCCGGCGTGGACGAGTTCCTCCGCGCCGATGCCCGCCCGCATGAGTTCGAGCCAGTTGGCCAGGTGTTCGGGGTGTTTGCGGGCCTCAGCGGTGCGTTCGGCGACCAGTTCCGGCGTGGCGAAGGCCGGGTCGTGGCACATGATGCGGATAAGGCGTTCAAAGTGAGGTGCTCAATTTCTCGACACCGCGGGCGAACCCCGGCGTCGAACAACCATCATCGGGGCCGCATCCCGCGACCCCGGCCACGGAGGTACCACACACGAGGCAGACGACAAGGGACCGGCAGGTGGTCGATGCCGACGTTCCCGCAGAGCGCAGGGCGATGGAGGATCTCGACGCGCCCTCCCCCCGGTCCCCCGGCACCCAGCGTGCCGAGCGGCCGCGTTCCCGGGCGCGGGCGGCCTGCGCGTAGTGCCGGGCGTACCGCGGCCCCGACATCACACCCGGGCATTGCGATGCGACCGGAGTACACCCCAACGCCGCTCTGCCGAGCGGGAGTTGACACAAAGCGACGCAATGCCGGGCGCCACACGGCTGACGTTCGGGCGGCGCTGCTCGTGCGTCATCGACGCGTTCGGTTCGTGGTCTTGGGCGCTCGTCCGCACGGGGGCCACGACCTCCGCGAACCCGTGTGCGCGGGCATTGGCCCGCATGGCGCCGAGCATTCGCCCGGAGAGCCCGAGCCCGCCCAGATCGGGCCGTACCGCGATCTCGATCGCATCGACCGGGTCGGGCACGGCACCGTGTCGGCGGTCGGCGAACGCCCACACCACCACCTCGTCCCAGCCCCGATCGGGCAGCGTGCCGCGCTTGGGGTGGTCCATCCGGAACGGGACGCAGAGCCCGCGCGCGGCGAGCGCGCCGTCGGCACCGGTGGCCACCAACACGTATTCCGGGAACTCCTCGGCGATCGACCCGGTGTAGGCGTTGGCCACCAGGTCGTGGCGCATGAACTCAGGCCGGCCGTCCGGCATCTCCCACAGGACATCGGACAGTTCGGGTCGTTCGGCGAGGGTGGTGATGGTGATTCGACCCCGCATCGACGCGAAGTCGTGACCTGCGACAACGCAACCGTCGCTCGCCACCCATCGGTCGTGGTCACAACGAGCAGCGTTGGTTGGCCATGGGCAACGGTTGCCGGCCACCTGGATCTTTCAGCCGCCAGGTCCGACTCGCAGCCTGGTGTTGTCTCGCACGAAGGCACAGGCCATCGGGGCGGGCTTGCTGGCAGCGTGCCCGAACCAACGGGCGGCGCCCCACGCGCCTGCGTCCTACCTTTTCGGCAGTCGGCCCACGCGGACCGTCCGCTTCCGTGGGCCAGCCCTGGAGGGAGCCGAACATCCGCGGTGGTCTGGGGGCCGGACACGGGCCTCTGACAACCACGCCCGACCCGGGATGGCCCCACTCATGCCTGAGCTTCCCCCGTTGTGCAGGAGGTGTTGATTAGCTGGTCAGGGCGGGTTGGGGGGTTTGATGATTGCCTGATTGGCCGTCGCTTGTTCGGCGTAGTGCTTCTCCTCGTATTCGTCCGGACTGAGCCATCCCAGACCCTTTTGCATGCGTTTGGGGTTGTACCAGCCGTCGATGTAGGCGAAGAGCGCGAGGTTGGCCTCGGCACAGGTCTCGGCGACCCTGCCACGGATGCATTCGGTCTTGATGACGCTCCGCAGATTCTCGGCGAGGGCGTTGTCGTAGGAGTCGCCCACCGAACCCATCGAGGCGGCAACTCCGGCGCACAGAGGGCGCGTTGTCAGTTTGATCGACGTGTACTGCCTGCTGACAGCCGTGGTCGGCGTGATGGACCAACGTGCCGGGGGTGACGTCGCGCCCGTGCAGGGCGTATTCGAGCACGGTCAGGACCAGGTCCGCGTCCGCGCGGGCGGACGTCTCCCAGGCCACCACCCGACGCGAGAAGGCGTCGCGGATCGCGGCGAGCCACAGCGGCCCCTCGCCGGTCGGGATCATCGTCAGGTCGGTGTCCCACAGCCGGTTCGGCACCCGGGCGGTGAAGTCGCGCCGCACGAGGTCGGGGGCGAGGCCCGCCGCCGGGTCGCGGCGGGTGAAGCCCTCGGGCCGCCGATTCGGGCTGATTCCTTGCAGGCCGGCCTCGCGCATCAGACGTTCCACCCGTTTGCGGCCCACGCGCACGCCTTCGCGGGCGAGGGTGGCGTGCACGCGCGGGGAGCCGTAGGTGTGGTCGGATCCGGCGTGGATCGCGGTGATTCGCGCGGTGAGTTCCAGGTCGAACCTGCGTCGTTCGCAGAGGACTTCGACCGAACGGCGCCGGCGGTGGTAGGTGGAGGTGGGGATGTGGAGTTCCCTGAGGACGGGCTCGGCCCCGAGGTCCGCCGACATCGCACGATGCATCGCGAGCACCCCGCCCCGGTCCTCGGGCCCCGGAGGCCACAGCAGGACCGTCTCGCCGTCGACGGCCAGTACCCAGACCTCACGCGGTGTGCCGATCTCGTTCATGGACCCGATCCCTTCGACCGTGGCACCCGCGCGCCTCTCACGGTCAGTCTCGAGTCGATCGCCTGGGCCGGGCCAGGGCCGGGCGGTCCCGCGGCGGGGGTCCATCGACTCTGTGTCCGGGCCGCGACGACGAGCAGTGTTCGGGGCACAGACCGTCAAGCGCCGGTACCAGAGAGGGAGTTCACCGTGAACATGGATGAGGGGACGCCGCCGATCGTGGTGGGAGTGGAGCCCACCGACGCCGGCCGGCTCGCCGTGGTGTGGGCGTCCGACGAGGCCGCCCGTCGCCGGCTGCCGCTGCGCCTGGTGCACGCCCTGGACTGGCCCACCGGCGCCGACCGCGGGTCCGACACGAACACGCACCGGCGGACCTGGGGTGAACGCTTTCGGGGCGTCGGAACGCGTGCGTTGGACGAGGCCCTCGGGTTCGTGGCCGCGCGCCATCCCTCGCTGGTCACGGACCGGGTCCTCCTGGACGGCGCGCCCATATCGGTGCTGCCCGGACAGGCGCGGAATGCGGCGATGATCGTGGTCGGCTCGCGCCGGCTGTCGGCGACGACCGAACTGCTGATCACCGGCAGCATCGCGACGTCGATCACCGCGCACGCCAGGTGCCCGGTCGTGGTCGTCCGCGAGCCCGAGCACACCACTGCCGACCCGCGCACGATCGTGGTCGGTGTGGACGGGTCGCGGCGCTCGGCACCGGCGGTGGCGTACGCGTTCGACGAGGCCTCGCGCCGCAGCGCCTCGGTCGTGGCCGTACACGTTCGGCAACCGTCCACCGGTTTGATGGCCGGACTGCACACCGGTGAGGAACTACGCGAGGGCCGGATCCGACTGGCCGAGACACTCGCCGGGTGGAGCGAGAAGTACCCGGATGTGCCGGTGCGTCGCGAAGTTGTCGTCGGGCACCCGGTCCGGGTCCTGACCGGTGCCGCCGAGCACGCGCTGGGCCTGGTCGTCGGTACCAGGGGACACGGCGGCTTCGCGGGCATGCTGTTGGGCTCGGTCAGCCAGGGCCTGATCCACCACGCCCGCTGCCCCCTGATGATCGTCCCGGTCCCGGTCGACGAGAACGCGCCCACCCGCGGCCGAGCACCCGACGAGGCCCGCCACTTCCCCGGTTGAGTCGCGACCGTGCCGAGCGGCGCGCCCGGAGCGGGACCTCCGCGGCCCTGGGCGGCACACGAACCGCGCCGAGAACCGATCACCGGTCCGTCCCCGGACCGCAGGCCCCACCTTCGAAGGGACTCGCCGTGCATCAGACATCGACGACCACCGATTCCGTGGCTCGCCCCCGACCCGCCCGTGGGCACGTCGTCGTCGGCTTCGACGGCTCACCCGGCGCCCAACACGCCGTCGACCTCGCCGCCGACGAAGCCACCCGCCGCCACACCACCCTCGAAGTGCTGCACGCCCTCGAATGGCTGGAATTCGGCAACGCACACGACCGCTTCGGGCAGCAGCTGCGCGAGAACGCCCGCGCGATCGCCGACCAAGGCGCCGAACGCGCACGCCGACGCCGACCGGGACTGTCGGTGCTGACCACCGTCGAACTCGCCGACGCCGTGGACGCGTTGGAGGCCGCGAGCGACCGTGCGGTGCTCCTCGTCGTCGGCAGTCGCGGCCTCGGCGGCTTCTCGGGCCTGTTGATGGGCTCGGTCAGCCTCCCCGTCTCGGCCGCGACCCGCTGCCCGATCCTGCTCGTCCACCCCGATCACGACACCAGCGCCGATCCCGCCGCCAAGCCGATCGTGGTCGGCGTCTCGAACCAGGACTGCACCCCCGCCCTGGACGTCGCCTTCGCCCAAGCCCGAGCCCGAGCCCTCCCGTTGCGCGCCGTCCACACATGGCTCTATCCGGCGATGATGGCCGGCGGCCCCGGCTACGCCCCGGGCATGTGGGTCACCGACGAATGGCGCGACGCCGAACGTGGCGTCCTGGAACGGGCCTTGGCGCCCCTGCGGAAGCGGTACCCCGACGTGGACGTCACCGACGACGTCCCCATCGACACACCCGCCCGCGCCCTGATCGCCGCGAGCACCGACGCCGCCCTGGTCGTGCTGGCCGCCCACCGCAACACCGGCCGTTTCGGCCCCAATCTCGGCCGCGTCACCCACGCCGTGCTGCACCACGCCAAGGCCCCGGTCCTGCTCGTCCCCGTCGACCACTGAGACAGCCAGCCGAATTCGTTGTCTTCTCACCCCGACCGGCAGCCACCACACCACCGCCGCGCCCGCCGGACGGAAGGAGAACATCGGATGAACCCCTCACCCCCTGTCCGCGACCCGACCCTCGTGTCGCGCGGCAATCCGACGCACGCGCCGCACCGTTCCCCACCACATTCCGGAAATCTTCCGGAGAGCCGACCGGACGGTGAAGGGCGATCGGCGACGGAGACCGCCGTGACGCGGGGACGCAGCCGGCCCGACGGCGTCCCCGCCGGGAGGGAGTTCGTGATGCGGGGCTCGAACAGGCACGAAGAGTCCACGGCGTATCAGCGGTGGGAACGCGCGACGACCCCATGGCTGACGCTCCTGGCGGTCGTCTCGTTGACCACGTTCGTTCTGGGCGAGGCGTTGCAGGCGCGTGACCGTCCGGTGCTGTGGATCGAGTACGGAGTATGGGCGGTCTTCATGACCGACTACCTCGTGAGGGTCAGACTCAGTCGGGACCGTTGGCGGTTCGTGCGCTCCCACCCGCTGGACCTTGCCGCGGTCGCGCTGCCCGCGACGCGGGTCCTGCGCCTGATCGCTGTGATCGGCCGGATCGGGGCGGTCGCGCGGGTGGGCGCACCGGCCGCCTGTTGGTGAGCACCGTTGCGCTGGTCCTGACGATCCTCGTCGCCGGCGCCGCGGCGGTCCTGGCGCCGGAATGCCGCGCGCCGGACGCGAACATCACCGACTCTCCGGATGCGCTGTGGTGGGCGATCAGCACGGTCACCACCGTCGGGTACGGCGCTCTGCACCCGGTCACCGCCGAGGGGCGTCTGGTGGGGGCGGTGTTGATGGTGGTGGGCATCGGCATGATGGGTGTGGTCACCGCGACCATCGCCACCCGGCTGATCCTTCCCGAGCAGCAGGCCGAGGAACGCCTGGAATATGCTCGCCTCGAGCGGCGCCTGCACGGCCATGGAAGAGCAACTACGACGGCTGAACGACCACCCGACCACGGCGGCGCGAGCCGACTCCCCACACGATGCCCTCGGCCGACAGCCGGACCGCCCCTGAGCCAGAGACGAATGACGGCGCCGTCGTAGACGCGTTGCCGCAGCCGGATCGTCGACCGGGGGCGCCGACCGCGCCCGTGCCCGCCACGGTGACGTCCCCGTGGTCGACACGGCCGAACTCGCCAATGCGATGGACGCGTTGGAGGCCGCGAGCGATCGCGCCGCAATGCCGGTGGTCGGCGGTCGGCGGTCGGCGGTCGAGGGATGGATGGCTTCGCCGGACCGTTGATGGGCTCGGTCAGCCTTCCCGTCGCTACCGCGACCCGCTGCCCGCTGCCCGCTTCTGGTCGTCCATCCCGACCACGACACCGCCGCCGACCGCGCCCCCACGTCGGTCGTGGTCTGCGTCTCCGGCGACGACTGCGCCCCCGCGATCGAGGCCGCGTTCGCCCGGGCCCACGCCCGACAACCGCCGCTGCGCGCCGTCCACGCATGCCTGTACCCCGCCACGACGGCCGCCGGCACCGGCTACGCCCCGGCCGCGTGGCTCATCGACGACTGGCGGGCCGCCGCACGATCCACCCTGTCCGCCGTCCTCGAACCCCTGCGTGAGAAGTACCCGGACGTCGCCGTCACCGAGGACGTCGTGCTCGACTCCCCCTCGCACGCCCTGGTCGCCGCGAGCGCGGGCGCCGAGTCGGTCGTCCCAGCCGCGCACCGCAACACCGGGCGATTCGGCCCCAACCTGGGCCGCGTCACCCACACGGTGCTCCACACCACGCCAAGGCCCCGATCCTCCTCGTTCCGATCCACACGTGACCCCGGGTACGCCGGAGACCTCCCTCCGAACGAGGTCCGGTGTGGTGACGACCCGGTCTGCCGCCCTACGTTGCTTTCCGTGGGTGGCGGACCGTTCGCGCGTCTCGCCGTCGATATGAACGTTCGGGACATCGAGCGGTCCGATCGTCCGGCTCCGAGCCTTCTCCTTGCCGCGTCCGGAGCTCCGTATCGCGAACGCCAACGCGGACGAAGCGACTTGTTCTGGGCAGTCGACGCCGAGGGTGATCTCGATGGGCAACGGAGCCGTGTGCGGAATGACGTGGCCGACGGTCCGTGCCGAGGCTGGAGTGCCCCGGCGTCCTTGTACCGCTTCGGCGACATGACGGGCCTGGCGGGTGTCGAGTTGTGGGGAGGTGATCGTCCTGTGGCTGCCGGGTGGTTCGATCACCAGCGTGCGGGGGGCGTTCGTAGTCCCGATGACGCCGATCAGCAGGACATCGGCGGTATCGGTCCGGCGGACCTCGGCGCTCAACCGCATCAGGTCCTCGCCCGTCCGGACCGCTCTTGCAGGTTCGGTCGGGGTGTATCTCCGCTCCGCGCGGATGACAGCTGTCCCGGCGTCGTAGGGAGTGGCGCGCCGGTCCCGGCATGGCGTAGCTCGGAACGGCGTTTCTCGTCCGAACCTGTGAGGTGCGGTGCTGTGCGCGGTGGCCGGTGGGCCGAACGGGCCCTGCTGACAGGGCCGGTTGGCCGTTCGGGTGGGGCCTGCCGGCTCTGATCGCCGGTCCCGTTCCGCCGAGATGATCACTGGCGAAGGGATGGCGAGGTGGCCGTCCCGCATCGCGGGACTGGTCTGCGGTGCAGCCGCCACGAGGAGGACCGGAAATGAGCCAGGAAACAATGCCGGCGAGCACATCACCCGCGGATGTCCCGGCGCCTGGCGTGGGCAAGAGCAGCCCTCCCGGATCGCTTGGCCTGGCGCAGGCCACCGCGCTGGTGATCGGCGGGGTGATCGGAACCGGGATCTTCCTGCTGCCGGCCACGTTGGCCAAGTACGGCACCGTCTCGATTCTCGCGTTCGGCCTGGTGTCGATCGGCGCGATCCTCATCGCGATGATCTTCGGCAGGCTCGGTGCCCGCATCCCGGCCTCCGGTGGCCCCTACGCTTACGCCCGCGACGCCTTCGGCGAGTTCGCGGGCTTTCTCACCGCATGGTCGTTCTGGCTGACCGCGTGGGTCGGCAACGCCGGTATCGCGGTGGCGTGGGTCGGCTACGTCAACTACTTCCTGCACTGGGACTCGACGCTCGGGAAGATGTTCATCGCCCTGGTCGGCCTGACCGTTCCGGCACTGGTCAACCTCTCCGGCGTCAAGAACATGGGCGCCCTCCAACTGGTGACCACGGTCCTGAAGTTCGTTCCGCTGCTGTTCGTCTCGATCGTGGGGCTGTTCTTCGTCAAGGGCGCGAACTTCGGTCCGTTCAACGCGAGCGGCGACGACTTCCTCGGTGCGCTGCAGACCTCGGCGGCGCTGGTGGTCTTCGCCTACTCCGGCATCGAGGCGGCTTCTGTCGCTGCGGAGAAGGTGCGCAATCCCGAGCGCAACGTGGCCCGCGCGTCGGTGTTCGGCACGCTCGCATGCGCCGCGGTGTACATGCTGTCCACGATCGCCATCATGGGCACAGTCCCGCACGGCGAACTGGCGAACTCCACCGCGCCGTTCTCGGACGCCCTCAACAACATGTTCGGCGGCAGCGTCTGGGGCGACGTGATGGCCACCATGGCGATCATCTCCGGCATCGGCGCACTCAACGGCTGGACCATGCTGGTGGCCGAAATGCCGTTCGCGGCGGCTCGCGACGGCATGTTCCCCAAGGCCTTCACCCGGATGCGCAACGGGGTACCGTACGTCGGCATCCTCATCGGCACCATGCTCACCGTCATCGTGATGGCGATGAACTACCTGTGGTCCGAGGACGCCTTCGAGGACATCCTGCTGCTGGCCACCGTCACGACCGTCATCCCCTACCTGTTCTCCGCCGCGGCCCAGCTCTTCTGGCTGGTCACCCGCGAGCGGCCGATCAACCGCGGGGCGTTCGCGCGGGACCTGACCGTGGCGGTCGTCGGCCTGGCGTTCACGATCTGGATGGTCTACGGCTCCGGCGCCGACGCCGTCCTGAAGAGCCTGATCATGCTGTTGGTCGGCATCCCGGTCTACATCTGGGTCAAGGCCTCGCGCGGCGAGTACGGCCCCAACGAGATCTCCGCTCCGGCGGAGAACAACCCCGCGGCCACCTCCGCGGGTCTCAACCCTGGAGCCGACCCCACCGGCGGACAGGGCTGAACACGCCGCACGCGTGCGTCCCCCATGCCCGGCACCCCGGCGTGGGGGAGCTCGCTCCTTCCTTCGCCACACGGCGTTCCCGACATGCAGCGGGCAATCCCCGCATTGCCAAGGAGGTTCCATGGGTTTCAACGTCCAGTCGGAGACCGGGCGGCTCAGGCAGGTCATCCTGCACCGACCGGACCTGGAGCTCAAGCGGCTGACCCCGACCAACAAGGACGAGTTGCTCTTCGACGACGTGCTGTGGGTCAAGCGGGCCCGTGAGGAGCACGACGCGTTCGCCGACGCGCTGCGGGACCGGGGCATCACCGTCCACCTCTTCGCCGAACTCCTCGGGGACACGGTGGGCGGCGAGCCGGCCGCCAAGAAGCTGATCCTCGACCGGGTTTTCGACGAGCGGGCGTACGGCCTGCTCGCGGTCGACGAACTGCGCGGTCTGTTCGAGGGTTTCGAGGCGGACACGCTGGTACGGCATCTGATCGGCGGGATCACCAAGCGCGAGGTCCTGGAGCACATCAAGCAGCCCAACAGTCTCGCGCTCCACACCATGGATCTCGACGACTTCGTCGTCACGCCGGTGACGAACCACCTGTTCACGCGTGACACCTCGGCATGGGTGTACGACGGCGTCGCCATCAACGCGATGCAGATGCCGGCCCGCCGCCGCGAGACGGTGCACTTCGAGGCGATCTACAACTACCACCCGATGTTCGCCAAGGGCGACCACAACGTGTGGAACCCGGGGCAGTCCGCCTACCCCGCCACGATGGAGGGCGGCGACGTCCTGGTCATCGGCAACGGTGCGGTCCTGGTCGGCATGAGCGAGCGCACCACGCCGATGGGTGTCGAGGCGCTGGCCCGCTCGCTGTTCGCCAAGGGGTCTGCGAAGAAGATCGTGGCGCTGCGTATGCCGAAGGCGCGCGCGTTCATGCACCTCGACACCGTCATGACGATGCTGAACGGCGACACGTTCACCAAGTACGCCGGGATGGGCATGCTCCCCTCGTACACCATCGAGCCGGGGGACGGCGACGACGAGCTCAAGGTCGGCGACCACCCCGCCGAGGACATGCACGACGCCATCGCCCGCGCGCTCGGCCTGGACGGCATCAACGTGCTGACCGCCACCCAGGACGTGCGCTCGGCGGAGCGCGAGCAGTGGGACGACGGCTGCAACGTGCTCGCGGTCGAACCCGGTGTGGTCTTCGCCTACGAGCGCAACGTCACCACCAACACGTTCCTGCGCAAGAACGGCATCGAGGTCGTCACCATCCGCGGCAGCGAACTGGGCCGGGGACGCGGCGGACCGCGCTGCATGAGCTGCCCCGTCGAGCGCGACCCGGCCGGGTGAAAGCCCAGTCTGTCGTTCGCCGGCGCAGCATCCGCCCCTATGTGGTCCACCTCCATCGCCCCTGTGACTCGCCGCCTGTCCGGCGGAAGGCACACGGCTCTCACGGATTGTCCCAGACATGGCTTTCAACCTGCGTCACCGAAACTTCCTCAAGGAACTGGACCTCACTCCACAGGAGTTCAGGTTCCTGATCGACTTGTCCGCCGACCTCAAGGCCGCCAAGTACGCCGGCACCGAGCAGCAGCGCCTCAAGGGCAAGAACATCGCGCTGATCTTCGAGAAGACCTCGACCCGCACACGATGCGCGTTCGAGGTCGCCGCACACGACCAGGGTGCCAACGTCACCTACCTCGACCCGACCGGCTCGCAGATCGGCCACAAGGAATCGATGAAGGACACCGCGCGCGTGCTGGGCCGGATGTTCGACGGCATCGAGTACAGAGGCTCCAAACAGGAGTTCGTCGAGGAACTCGGCAAGTACGCGGGCGTCCCCGTCTGGAACGGCCTTACCGACGAGTGGCACCCGACCCAGATGCTCGCCGACATGCTCACCATGAAGGAGCACTCGGACAAGCCGCTCCACCAGATCTCGTTCGCCTACCTCGGCGACGCCCGCAACAACATGGGCAACTCGCTCATGACCACCGCCGCGATGCTCGGCATGGACGTGCGCATGGTCGCCCCCAAGTCCCTCTGGAACGACGACGCCATCATCGCCAAGGCCAAGGAGAGCGCCGCCAAGACCGGGGCGACGATCACCCACACCGAGGACGTCAAGCAGGGCGTCAGGGGCGTCGACTACCTCTACACCGACGTGTGGGTCTCAATGGGCGAGCCCAAGGAGGTCTGGGACAAGCGCATCGCGCTGCTCAAGCCCTACCAGATCACCATGGACGTGGTGAAGGCGACCGAGAACCCCAAGGTCAAGTTCATGCACTGCCTCCCGGCGTTCCACGACCGCAACACCAAGGTCGGCCAGGACATCTTCGAGAAGACCGGCATGGAAGCCCTCGAGGTCACCGACGAGGTCTTCGAGTCGGACTTCTCGATCGTCTTCGACGAGGCCGAGAACCGCCTGCACACCATCAAGGCGATCATGGTCGCGACGCTCGGCGACTGACGCCCCGGGAACCGCGTACGGCCCGGGTACCCGAGCCGGCCCCGGACCGTACGCGCTCCCCTCCCCCGATCCCTTCGTCACAACCTCGCCGGCTCCGCCGGTACTCCCAACTCCCGCCCACATCCCGGCTCCCGGCTCCCGGCTCCCGGCTCCCGGCTCCCGGCTCCCGGCTCCCGGAAGGGAAACGATCATCATGCGCGTCGTCGTCGCTCTCGGCGGAAACGCGATGCTCCAGCGCGGGGACAAACCCGACGCGGACATCCAACTCGCCAACATCCGCAAGGCGGTCAAGTCCCTCGCGCCGCTCGCCGAGGAGCACGAGCTCGTCGTGACCCACGGCAACGGCCCGCAGGTCGGTGTCCTGGCCTTGCAGTCCGCCGCCGACAAGTCGCTGACCATCCCGTACCCGTTCGACGTCCTCGGCGCCGAGACGCAGGGCATGATCGGCTACTGGCTTCTCCAATCCCTGCACAACGCCCTGCCCGGCCGCCAGGTGTGCGCACTCATCAACCAGACCCTCGTCTCCGCCGCCGACCCGGCCTTCGAGAACCCGACCAAGTTCGTCGGTCCCGTGTACGACGAGGCCGAGGCCAGTTCGCTGGCCGCCGAGCGCGGCTGGACCGTCAGGCAGGACGGGAAGTACTGGCGCCGCGTCGTCCCCTCGCCCCGGCCGTGCCGCGTCGTCGAGACCCGGCTGATCCGCCAACTCCTCAACTCGGGGGCCATCGCGGTCTGCGCGGGCGGTGGCGGCGTCCCCGTCATCCGCAACGAACTCGGCCAACTGGTCGGGGTCGAAGCGGTCGTCGACAAGGATCTGACCGCGTCGCTGCTCGCCGAGGCGCTGGACGCCGACGCGCTGCTCCTGCTCACCGACGTCCCGCGCGTCGTGCGCAACTTCGGCACACCCCAGGCCGAGGAGATCCCCAACGCCACCCCGGCGGTGCTGCGCGTCGAGGACTTCCCGGCCGGCTCGATGGGACCCAAGGTCGACGCCGTCTGCCACTTCGTCGAGACGACGGGCGACATGGCGGCCATCGGATCGCTGGAGCAGGCCACCGACATCCTCGCCGGCAAGGCGGGAACCATCGTCACCCCGAGCGGCCGGTACCCCGAACGCAGCGTCCTGTGACGCGGTGGCAACCGCGGCCCGAAACGCGCTGGATACAGGTCCGGCCGGCAGGCAAGCCGGCTCTCCGATCGGGGTGACGGGTGCGGAAGTCGTGAGACGCCCCGCTCGCGGATCGCATGCCCCGGCTGCGCTGCCGGCCGCAGGCTCAGGGCGTGGAGACGAAGACGACGGGAACGGGGCGTGGCAAGGCAACACAACCCGACACCGCCGGGGACCGGAAAGCTGATTCCGGTGGAGCCCAGAGGGGTCGCCGTTCGCGCGACCAGTTGCTCGCCCGGCGGGCCGTGCAGTGGGGCGATGATGACCTTCCGCGGGACGCGGCGTCGGCGAATCAGCTGCTCCGGGGCGCGCTCGAGTCGGGCACCGAGCGATCAGCTCGAGCCCGTCGCCGACGGGGCTGCTCCCGGTCGCTGCGCCGCCTTCCGCGGTCGGGTCCTCCCGGACCGCTGCGCGTCCACGCCGTCCGCACCTGGTCCCTCCCCGTCCGGCCCGACTACGGCCTTGCCGCCTGACCCACCACCGGACGCGATCGGCTTCGACCCTCCTCCGCCGGACACGGCCGCAGCAGGGCCGCTAGGCCTGCCGGAGCGGGCCCGGGGGTCCGGCCCCGACTCCTTGCCGGGGCGCGGTTGCACCCCGGCAGGCCTTGGCCTTCAGGGCAGCTGCCGGGTTCACCCCGGCCGGGCCGTGCGGTGACCTTGTGAGAAGGCCGTCCGGCCCTGTCGGCCGGGGCCTGCCCGGTTGCAGAGTCGGGACAGGGCCGACGATGGGTCGGCTACGCGAGAACGAAGAGGGTACGTCGTGGCGGGATTCCGTGCGGTCGCACCGGTCGTGGTGGGTGTCGACGGCAGCAAGGCAACGCGGCTCGCGGTGGAATGGGCCGCCGACGAAGCTGCCCTTCGTGAACGGCCTGTGCTCCTCGTGCACGCCCTGGAGTGGCCGAAGGGGGCGGCGGCCTGACCCGATACCGTCTCGAAGCAGCGGTGTTCGTCTTCCAGCGCGGCGATGTGGCCGGGGAACTCGTCCGACATGGCCGGGAAGAGACCGTGCTCCTCCACCTGCGTGGGTGGGCGGAGGATTGCCGTGATCGGGCGTGCCACCCGGCCCATTTCCGCGATGTCGCAGCAGCGGTGGGCGGTCCGCACGTTACTCATCGGATCGACCACGCTGTCGTGCCCGGCGGTCAGTTCGGCAATGGCCTCGATCGACTGGCAACCGCAGTGCTCACACATGGGGGCTCCTCTTTCGCTGCACGGGTGCGGGCACGGTGCCGGCCGCTGCGGGCCGGGCTGCTGCCCGGCGCACACCGGTGACGGTGTACGCCAGCGCCGCCAGTGCCACGACCGCAAGCAGAATCAGTCCCAGGGCGTACGAGGCGGTGGCACCATAGATGGTGCCCATGACCAGTGGCGGGATGAATCCACCCAGGCCGCCGGCCGCACCGACCATCCCGGTGACCGTTCCGACCATGTTCGCCGGGGACAGCAGGGCGACCAAAGCGAATGTGGCACCGCTGCCGGCGCCCAAGGCGGCGGCCATGGCCAGGAATGCGATTGTGCCCACGGGAGCCAACGTCGGCGTGGCGGCCTGTACGGCTGCGCCGACGACCACGACCGCCATGGCCGCTCCGAGCACCCGGGTCGGCCCTACGCGGTCGGACAGCCAGCCGCCTACCGGTCGCATCGCAACCGCCACCAGTACGAACCCCGCCATGCGGTTCGCCGCGT
The DNA here is from genome assembly GCF_045207655.1 of Embleya sp. NBC_00888. Classification (NCBI taxonomy): domain Bacteria; kingdom Bacillati; phylum Actinomycetota; class Actinomycetes; order Kitasatosporales; family Streptomycetaceae; genus Embleya; species Embleya sp. NBC_00888. The sequence goes on from NZ_CP108785.1 coordinate 270,061, forward strand.
CGGCCTGATCCAGGCCGTAGCCGGTCTTCAGGTAGGTCGGCAGGTACACCGAGAACGCCACATATCCACCGAAGGCAACGGCGTACAGGGCGGATGCCTGCCGGGTGATGCCCAGACGGGCGGTGGCGGCCAGCCGCCGGCCGAATGGCTCGGTCGGCGCCGTACGCCCGGGAGCGTCTCGCAGCAGCACGGCGGCCAGCACCGCGTAGGCGGCCAGCGCGGAGGCGGTGATCAGGAAGGGGTTGGCCATGCCGTGGGCATCGACCAGCTTCACCGTGGTGAGTGCGCTGATCGCGGTGCCGCCCATTCCCGCTCCGAAGATCCCGATGGCCAGGCCACGCCGCTCGGGTGGGAACCATGCACTCACAAAAGGCACGCCGACGGCGAACGACGTGCCGCCGATGCCGAGGAAGAACCCGCCTGTCAGCAGTGCGGCGAGCGAGGAGTGGCCGGCAAATCCCAGGAACAGCACCGGCATGACCGTCGCCGCGGAGACCAGCGGGAACATCACCCGCCCACCGAACCGGTCGGTCAGGGCCCCCACCGGAATCCGGCCCAGCGAACCCACTATCACCGGCACGGCGACCAACAGCGACTGCTCGAACGAGCTGAGGAACAAGGTGTCCTTGAAGCGTGGCCCCAATGGACTCAGCAGGGCCCATGCCCAGAAGTTGATCGCGAATCCCAGTGTCGCCAGCAGCAGCATCACCACAGGCCGGGCACCGGGCCGAACCGGGCCACCCGTATCCGCCCGCTCATCGACCGCCGCTTCCTCCACCTGGCGCATCAGGTTCCCTCTCGGTCTCGCCGGCAGCCGGACGGGCCGAAGCATGGTCCGGGACACGGCGCCTGCTTCTTCCGGCAATGGCTCCACACCCAGATTCGGCGACCGGCCGAGCCGGCACCAGGGCCGTTCGGCCCGGACCAACCGGCCGACCGGCCAACCGGGACCACGTCACAGAGCGCTCGTGCCGCGCTGCGCGACTCACCCACCGAACTGGGCGAGGAACTGCGCGCGTTCGGGCCCGTTCCCTGCCGCGGCACCACCGGCCCATGCTCCGTGATGGTGAGGAAATCGCGTGTGTTCCACCGCAGATAGGTATGTTCCCGTACGTGCGAGGTCGGCGAAATGGCCGGCCGTCGCGAATGCGGTGCCACCCGACCCGGCACCCCGCGCGTCTGGGAGCGAGTCCGACTCCCCCGCCGGGCGGCCGAACTGCGAAGTGCCCGATCGTGTAGTGCCATAAGTCCCAAGCGCACGTGGACGAATGCCGCCGCCGCCAAGGTCGGGCGGGTCATTGACGATCATCGAATGAGTGACAGACTCGGCGCCATGCAGAAATTCTCTCTGGATGCCCGGGTCCGCGAGCACATGCAACGCGCCGCAGAGACAGCATCGGGGCGTAGCGCGCAAACCGTGTACGGGGGCCACGAGCACGTGCTGCGTCAGACGCTCGTGGCGCTGGAGGCGGGAGAGTCGCTCACGGAACACGAGAACCCTGGCGAGGCCACGCTGCTCGTGTTGCGTGGCCGGGTCCGTTTGCAGTGCGCGGAGGCGTCGTGGGACGGGGTCACCGGCGACATGATCATTGTGCCTCCGGCCCGGCACAGCCTCGAGGCACTCGAGAGATCCGCCATTCTGCTCACTGTTGCCACACACCCGGTGAACTCGGCATCGGTGCAGCCGGCTTGAGGACGCCGGCGACTTGCCTGGCGCGTTGCTCCGCCTCGGATGCGGGGAAGTGCGCTTCTCGCATGTCGATCGTGGCCGTGGTGTGGTCCGAGCGCCCGCGTCGTGGCGCATCCATGGCAACCGGCTCGTGATGTGCCCCATCGGAGGAACGGACGCACATCGTAGGGCAGCGCGGTGGCCGGTGGCAGTCCAGGCCCGGCGGAATACGAGGGGCCCTGGTTGACGGTGTGCGACGCCCACGGCGGGACCGACTCGTATCCGGTCGGTTCGCCATCAGCGGTCAGCGTGGCCCTCACGGCGGCCGGTGCCTTGATCATCGTCCGCTGAGCCACACAAGGACAGGGAGTGCCATGAGCAAGGAAGTCGGGATGGACGGGACCGTGGCCGAGGCGTTGGTGCGCAGCCGGCGTTTCTTCACCCGCGGCACGGTCTCCGCCGATCTGAGGACCCTGTCGCAGACCGGGGGTCGTGATGCCGACGACTTCTACCGGGACCGGTGGAGCCACGACAAGGTCGTCCGCTCCACTCATGGTGTCAACTGCACCGGTTCTTGTTCCTGGAAGGTCTACGTCAAGGACGGGATCATCACCTGGGAGACCCAGCAGACGGACTACCCTTCGGTCGGCCCGGACTCCCCGGAATACGAGCCCCGCGGCTGTCCGCGCGGCGCGGCCTTCTCCTGGTACACCTACTCGCCGACCCGGGTGCGTTACCCCTACGTCCGCGGTGTCCTGCTCCGGATGTTCCGCGAGGCGAAGGCCCAGCATGACGGAGATCCGGTGCGGGCGTGGGCGCACATCGTCGAGAACCCGCTGCGGTCCAGGGCTTACAAGTCCGCGCGGGGCAAGGGCGGTCTGGTCCGTGCCACTTGGGAGGAGGCCGCGGAGATCGTCGCGGCCGCCCACGTGCACACCATCGAGAAGTACGGCCCCGACCGGGTGGCCGGTTTCTCACCGATCCCGGCCATGTCGATGGTCTCCCATGCGTCCGGTGCCCGGTTCGTCAACCTCATCGGCGGCTCGATGCTGAGCTTCTACGACTGGTACGCCGACCTCCCGGTGGCCTCGCCCCAGGTGTTCGGCGACCAAACCGACGTCCCGGAGTCCGGGGACTGGTGGAACGCGGGCTACCTCATCATGTGGGGCTCCAACCTGCCGGTGACGCGCACACCGGACGCGCATTGGATGACCGAGGCCCGGTACCGCGGCCAGAAGGTCGTCGCGGTCGCCCCCGACTACGCCGACAACGTGAAGTTCGCGGACGAATGGCTGCCGGCCAAGCCGGGCACCGACGCCGCCCTGGCCATGGCCATGGGCCACGTCGTGCTCAAGGAGTTCTTCGTCGATCGTCACACCCCGTACTTCACGCAGTACGTCAAGACCTACACCGATCTTCCCTACCTGGTCCGGCTCGACGAAGCAGCCGGACCAGGTACGAGCGGTGAGAAGACGTACACGGCGGGCAAGTTCCTCACCGCCTCCGACCTCCCCGAGCACCGGCATGAGGAGAACGCCGCGTTCAAGACCGTGCTCGTCGACGCGCGGACGGGGCAGCCGACCATTCCGGGCGGATCTCTGGGGCACCGCTACGGCGAGGCCGGTGTGGGCAAGTGGAATCTGGAACTCGGTGATGTCGACCCCCAGCTGACGCTGATGGACACCTCGCAGGAGAGCGTGCTCGTCCGCTTCCCGCGCTTCGACACCCCCGACGGTGCGGCGGCCGATCTGCCGCGCGGTGTGCCGGTCCGGCGGGTCGACGGCCACCTGGTGACCACCGTCTACGACCTGCTGCTCGCGCAGTACGGCGTGGGCCGAGACGGCCTTCCGGGAGAATGGGCCGCCGGGTACGACGACGCCGAGTCGCCCTACACCCCGGCATGGCAGGAGACGATCACCGGTGTCCCGGCCTCCACCGCGGCCAGGGTCGGACGCGAGTTCGCCGCGAACGCCGAGGAGTCCAAGGGCCGCTCGATGATCGTGATGGGCGCCGGAACCAACCACTGGTTCCACTCCGACACGATCTACCGCGCGTTCCTCACCCTCACCAACCTGACGGGCTGCCAGGGGGTCAACGGCGGTGGCTGGGCGCATTACGTCGGCCAGGAGAAGGTCCGGCCGCTCACCGGCTACACACAGATCGCCAACGCGCTGGACTGGAACCGGCCGCCGCGCAACATGATCCAGACCGCGTACTGGTATCTTCACACCAACCAGTTCCGCTACGACCAGTTCGGTGCCGACACTCTGTCCGCCAAGACCGGCAGCGGGCAGCTCGCGGGCATGAGCACCGCCGACGTACTCGCGCAGAGCGCGCGCATGGGCTGGATGCCGTCCTATCCGACGTTCAACGAGAACCCGCTCGACCTGAGCGACCGGGCCGCCGCGGCGGGGACCTCGGTGGGCGAGTACGTGGTCGAGCAGTTGAAGTCGGGTGCCCTGGAGTTCGCGGGGCAGGACCCGGACGCCCCCGAGAACCATCCGCGCATCCTGTCCATCTGGAGGGCCAACCTGCTCGGCTCGTCCGGTAAGGGCAACGAGTACTTCCTCAAGCATCTCCTTGGCGCGGACTCCTCGGTACGGGCCACCGAGACACCGCAGAACCGACGTCCGGTCGACGTGAAGTGGCACGCCGAGGCCCCCGAGGGCAAGCTCGACCTGCTGATGACGATCGACTTCCGGCAGACCAGCACCACGATCTTCTCCGACGTCGTGCTGCCCGCCGCCACCTGGTACGAGAAGCACGACCTCAACACCACGGACATGCACCCCTTCGTGCACTCCTTCAACCCGGCCATCGCACCGCCCTGGCAGACCCGCACGGACTGGGATGCCTGGCAGACGATCGCCGAGAAGTTCAGTGAGCTCGCCGCCACCCGGCTGGGGGTCCGCAAGGACGTGGTGGCCCTTCCGCTCACCCACGACACCCCGGACGCCATGGCGAACCCGCACGGAACCGTGCGGGACTGGAAGAAGGGCGAGTGCGAGCCGGTCCCCGGGGTCACGATGCCCAGGCTCGTCGAGGTCGAACGCGACTACGGAGCCGTGGCCGAGAAGATGAACGCACTCGGCCCGCTCGTGGACACGCTCGGCGCGACCACCAAGGGGGTGACCTTCGAACTCGGCGCACAGGTGGACTACTTGCGGCGCAAGAACGGCACGGTCCGGACCGGTGCGGCGGCAGGCCGGCCGTCGCTGAAGCGCGATGTGAACGTCTGCGAGGCGATTCTCGCGCTGTCCGGCACCACCAACGGGGCGCTCGCCACCCAGGGGTTCAAGACTCTCGAGAAGCGAACCGGCGTGCGGCTGGCCGACCTTGCCGAGGAGCACGAGGGCAAACAGATCACCTTCGCCGACACCCAGGGCCCGCCCGTGCCCGTGATCACGTCACCGGAGTGGTCAGGATCGGAGAGCGGCGGCCGACGGTACTCACCCTTCACCATCAACGTCGAGCGTAAAAAGCCGTGGCACACGCTGACCGGGCGGATGCACTTCTACCTCGACCACGACTGGATGACCGAACTCGGCGAGGGACTTCCGGTCTACCGACCACCGCTGAACATGGCGGCACTGTTCGCCGAACCCTCTCTCGGCAACGTCTCGGACGGCTCCGACGGCCAGGGCGTCGAAGGGCTCACCGTGCGCTACCTCACCCCGCACAACAAATGGTCCATCCACTCCGAATACCAGGACAACCTGTTCATGCTTTCCCTCTCGCGGGGCGGCCAGAACATCTGGATGAGCGACCGGGACGCCGCGAAGGTCGGGATCGAGGACAACGACTGGATCGAGGCGGTCAACCGCAACGGCGTCGTGGTCGCCCGGGCGATCGTGTCCCACCGGATGCCCGAGGGAACGGTGTACATGTATCACGCACAGGACCGGCTCATCGACGTACCGATCGCCGAGACCTCCGGCAAGCGCGGAGGCATCCACAACTCGCTCACCCGCCTGCTGGTCAAGCCCACGCATCTGATCGGCGGCTACGCCCAACTCACCTATGCGTTCAACTACCTCGGCCCCACCGGCAACCAGCGCGACGAGGTCACCGTCATCCGCAAGCGCTCGCAGGATGTGACCTACTGATGAGGGTCATGGCACAGATGGCGATGGTGATGAACCTCGACAAGTGCATCGGCTGCCACACCTGCTCGGTGACGTGCAAGCAGGCCTGGACCAACCGCTCCGGCACCGAGTACATCTGGTTCAACAACGTCGAGACCAAGCCTGGGCTCGGCTACCCCCGCACCTACGAGGACCAGGAGAAGTGGAAGGGCGGCTGGACGCTCAACAAGCGCGGCCGGCTCACGCTCAAGGGCGGCGGCCGGTTCAAGAAGCTGCTGACCATCTTCTCCAATCCCAAGCTCCCCTCGATCGGTGAGTACTACGAACCCTGGACCTACGACTACTCCACGCTCACCGACGCTCCTGCCCAGGAGCACACGCCGGTCGCGCGCCCCAAGTCGCTGATCTCCGGCAAGGACATGAAGATCGAGTGGTCCGCCAACTGGGACGACGACCTCGGCGGCTCCACGACCAACGGTCACCGGGACCCACTGCTGAAGAAGATCGCGGACAAGGTGAAGTTCGAGTTCGAGCAGACCTTCATGTTCTACCTGCCGCGCATCTGTGAGCACTGCCTGAACCCCTCGTGCGCCGCCTCGTGCCCCAGCGGTGCGATCTACAAGCGCGAGGAGGACGGCATCGTCCTCGTCGACCAGGACAAGTGCCGCGGCTGGCGGATGTGCGTCTCGGGCTGCCCCTACAAGAAGATCTACTTCAACCACCGCACCGGCAAGGCCGAGAAGTGCACCTTCTGCTTTCCCCGCATCGAGGTCGGGCAGCCCACGATCTGCTCCGAGACCTGCGTCGGCCGGCTGCGCTACATCGGCCTGATGCTGTACGACGCCGACAAGGTGCTCGAGGCCGCGTCCACCACCGATGAGCAAGGGCTCTACGAGGCCCAGCGTGACGTCTTCCTCGACCCGTCCGACCCCGAGGTGGTGCGTGCGGCCGAGCACGCCGGCATCGCCCGCGACTGGATCGACGCCGCCCAGCGCTCCCCGGTCCACGCCCTGATCAACACCTACAAGGTGGCACTGCCGCTGCATCCGGAATACCGCACCATGCCCATGGTCTGGTACATCCCGCCGCTGTCCCCGGTAGTCGACGTGGTCAAGGAGACCGGCGAGGACGCCGAGAACCGGGGCAATCTGTTCGCCGCGATCGACGCGCTGCGGATCCCGGTCGAGTACCTCGCCGAACTCTTCACCGCCGGCGACATCTCGCCTGTGGACGCCGTGCTGAAGAAGCTCGCCGCGATGCGGTGCTACATGCGCGACATCAACATGGGCCGCGAGCCCGACGCCTCGATCCCCGCCGCCGTCGGGATGAGCGAGGAGGACATGTATGACATGTACCGACTGTTGGCGATCGCGAAGTACGACGAACGCTACGTCATCCCGCCCGCCCACAGCGAGCAGGCCCACTCCCTGGAAGAGCTGGCAACGGAATGCTCGCTCGACTCCGAGGGCGGGCCCGGGATGGGCGGTTCCGGCCCGTTCGGGGAAGGATCGGGCGTCCCGACACCGATCGCGGTGGAGAACTTCCAGATGCTACAGGACCGGCAGACCTCCGACTCCCTGGCGGGCCCTGACGACAAGGGCAAACGGGTCAACCTGCTCAATTGGGATGGCAAGGGCTCTCCCTCCGGGCTCTTCCCCTCGAAGGGGTCGGACTCTTGAGCAGGGCTCGCGCGAAGCCTGCGCCGGCTTCGCACCAGCTGACCATCGTGTGGCAGTCGGTCTCCCTCCTGCTGGACTACCCGGACGAAGAGCTCCCCGGACGGATCGCGCTGGTCCGGTCGGCGCTGCGGGAACTGCCCTCGGCGCTCGGCGGGACGATTCGCGACTCCGTGGAGCAACTGGAGGCCACGCCGCTGGCGGAGTTGCAGGCACAGTACGTCGAGACCTTCGACACCCGTAGACGCTGCAACCTGTTCCTGACCTACTTCGCCCACGGGGACACCCGCAAACGAGGGCTCGCTCTGCTTCGCTTCAAGCAGGTCTACCTGCGCGCCGGCTTCACGCTCGACGATACGGAGCTGCCCGACCACTTGTGCGTCGTGCTCGAGTTCGCCGCAACGGTCGACGGGGAGCTCGGCCGAGGGCTGATGCTCGACCACCGGGCCGGCCTTGAGCTGCTACGGCTGTCGCTGCGGGACATGGACTCTCCGTGGGCCGGCCTGGTCGCAGCCGTCACCGCAACCCTGCCGCCGTTGCGCGGCGACGAGCGAGACGCCGTAAGCCGGCTCGCCGCAGAGGGGCCACCCGAGGAAGAGGTCGGGCTCGCACCCTTCGCCAATCCCCGGTTCAGCCCCGCCGCGTCGCGCGGGACGACCCTGCTGCCCACGCCGACCTTCCCGGGAGCCCGCACGTGAATCAGTTCCTGTACGTGGTCTTCCCCTACATCTGCCTGACGGCCTTCGTCCTGGGACATCTGTGGCGCTACCGCTACGACAAGTTCGGCTGGACCACCCGCTCCTCCCAGCTCTACGAGAACCGCGTCCTACGGATCGGCAGCCCCCTGTTCCACTTCGGCATCATCGGGGTGTTCTTCGGCCACGTGATCGGACTGGGCATCCCCAAGAGCTGGACGGAAGCGGTCGGCGTGTCCGAAGGGCTCTACCACTTCCTGGCCTTTTCGGTCGGCGCGCTGGCGGGGCTGGCCACGGTCGTCGGGATGGTGATCCTGATCTACCGTCGGCGCACCGTGGGCCCGGTATTCTCGGCCACCACCCGGATGGACAAGGTGATGTACCTCTTCCTCGCCGCGGTGATCTTCCTTGGCCTGTTCAACACGGTGGCGGCCAATATCTTCGAGCACTACGACTACCGAGACGGTGTCTCGGTCTGGTTCCGCGGGATCTTCCGCTTCGACCCGCACCCCGAACTCATGGGCGAGGCGCCACTGGGCTTCCAGCTCCACGGGCTGATCGCGATGACGCTCTTCGCACTGTGGCCCTTCACCCGGCTCGTCCACGTGTTCAGCGCCCCGCTCGGATATCTGACCCGTCCCTATATCGTCTACCGCAGACGCGATGTCACACAGCTCGGCAGCCACAAACCACGACGAGGCTGGGACCGAGTGGGCTGACACTCGTGCCGGCCCGGGACCACCGGCCGCAGACACTGCGGCCGAGCCCGACGAGCCCGAACCGGGCGAGCCAGGCAGTTCTCCTCGCGGATCCGGCCGCGTTGCTTCCGACGAAGGGACCACCTGGAGAGTCGCCGGCGCCGCAGAATGCGGAATCGGCTTCCGCCGCACCCTGTGGGTGCCGGAAGCACCATCCGCGCTGTTCAGGCGGCATGTCGGTATTCATGGATGGTGCCGCCGAGTCCATCCTGTCTGCGGATGCGCAACCGCTGGAGTTCGTCGGGGTCGGTGATCGGCTCGGGCAGCGCACGGAGCGGCGGCGCCTGCCGGAGCGTTCGGTGCGGCCTGTGCGCGTTGTAATGCCGTTCGAACTCGCGCAGCGCACGGAGCAGGTGACGCCGATTCCGGGTCGGTGTGCGGTCGAGGAGTTCGTGGCGGCAGGTGCGGACCCGGCTCCGTGACCGCGTTCATACGGGGTATGCGGACGCCGGTGACGACTGTGCGGATCCCGGCGTCGGCGAGGATCTCGTCGAACAGCCCGGGGAACTTCCCGTCCCGGTCGCGGATGAGGAACGCGGCCCTGGCGTCGGCGTCTTCGAGGTCCATGGCGAGGTTGCAGGCGGCCTGGGCCTGTGCTGGTCGATAACCCGACTACCGGGTCTGATCTGGGTTTTCACGCTTGCCGACTGGTACTCGTTGATAAGTCCGCCGAGTCGTCGATGGCGGCGGAGCCGGTCGGGCCGAGCCGGGAATGCGAGCACCGTCGGGTCGCCGTCCGGGGCGCGTAGGTGCAAGCCGTCGCCTCGGTGGCTGCGGCCGGTGTTGTAGTGCTCGACGTAGGCGTCGAGGTGGCGTTCGCCGGCGATGAGGAGCCGGTCGGTGCATTCGCGGCGGGCGGAGGCGATCCAGCGTTCCGCGAACGCGTTCATCCGCGGCGTCTGCGGCGCGGTGGGCACGACCTTGATGCCGGCTGAGGCGAACACCTCGTCGAACGCGGCGGTGAATTTCGCGTCCCGGTCGCGGATAAGGTGCGTGAACCGGTGTCTGGCGTCTTCGAGGTCGGCGACGAGTTCGTGGGCGACCCGGACCGCCCACGCGCCGATCGGATGCGCGTTGACGCCGAGCAGGCGTACCCGGCGGGTGCGTACCTCGATGGCGACCGCGGCGTGGATCCGCCTCAGCGTCACGGTGTCGACGTGGAAGAAGTCGATCGCGAGGAGCGAGTCGGCCTGGGCGCGCAGGAATGTCTGCCACGAGTCGTCCCGCCGCCCGGGCGGCGGGATCCGCCGGGCGCGCAGGATCCGACGGATGGTGGACGCGGCCACCCGGTGGCCCAGACGCCGCAGTTCGCCCTGGATGCGGACAACACCCCAGGTGCGGTTCTCGGCCGCGAACCGGATGAGCAGCGCGACCACGTCGTCGGGGATTGGCGGCCGGCCCGGCGGGCGCGGCTGCCGCCACCGCGCGGCGACCAGACGGCGGCGCCGGCGCAACAGGGTGCCCGGCGTAACGATCCGGTGCGCCCGCAAGCCCCTTCGGCAGCACCCGGGCCAGGGCGGACAGCACCGCACGGTCCGGCCACGACAACCGCGGCCTCGGGTTCACCCGGCGCAGGACCGCGACCTCGTGCCGGAGTTCGAGCATCTCCGCGTCCTTCGACGGGGACGACCGCGCAAGCAGCACCATCCACGAGAACACCTGGACGACGAACTGGTACAGCATCCGAGCAGCCACGGCCGAGATCATCTGCGCAGACGAAGCCCCGGGTCAAAGCCAGTGGCCGAGTATTCGACCAGGACAGCCCTTGCCACCGCCAATGTCGTCGCCGAACCGAATTGGCAACGGGAGAAGTCGCGCGATTTCCTCACCGAACGGCCGGGCACCCCGTGACGTTCACCCACGGGCCCCGGGACTTCCCGCTCCCTGATTACTCACGCCCGGGCCGGTGAGGTTCAGAGGGGTCTGTAAAGAGAACGGCTTTGTTCCGTAGTCGTGGTGGGGTCGTGGGTGTGATCGAGCGGCGGACGCCGGCGATGCGGTCGGCGTCAACGGCCGGCAACGCGCCGATCCGGACGCGGCATCGCGGCTCGCGGCGACCTGCCGCCCGTCCACCGCCGGCTCGAAGAGCGCATCCGCGCCCACGTCGTTCTGTGCTGGCTTGCCCTCCTGCTCATCCGCATCCTCGAGACCCAGACCGCGACCACCTGAACCCGGACACGCCGCGGAGGTTGCGGCTTTACTACCTGAATGGGTAGTCCAACACGTCGGGCGACTCGACTAGGTTCGACAGGTGCCAACCAAGCCCTCAGCGAACACATTGGTGGTTCGATCGTGACCGAGGAGAACACACCCGACAGCGCGAACCAGGGGTTCGGCAGCGACACGGAGTTGAGGCGGCGCAATCGCGCAACAGTCGAGGAGTACCTGCGGGTGACGGAAGGCACGCCCCGTCTGGACAGACATCGGCTGTTCTCCGAGGACGCGCGCGGCGGCCTGTGGACCACTGACACCGGTCAGCCGGCGGCCGTGACCGGCAAGGAGAACCTCGGCCGTATGGCCGCGTGGTCTCTGGAGATGTTCCCGGACTGGCGCTGGACCAACATCCAGATCTTCGAGACCCAGGACCCCAACCACTTCTGGGTGGAGTGCGACGGGGAGGGGCAGATCCTGTTCCCCGACTATCCGCCCGGCTACTACGAGAACCACTTCATCCACTCGTTCCGCCTCGACAACGGGAAGATCACCGAGGTTCGGGAGTTCATGAACCCGTGCCAGCAGATGAGGGCCCTCGGCATCGAGGTACCGCTCGTCAAGCGGGCCGGGATCCCGAGTTGACATCGGCAACGGCTCCCCAGGCGGAACGAGGGGCGACTCGAGTGGTGGAAGAACGGCGGCCGTGCCCGGCTCCGTGATCGTCGTCGGCTCCGGCGCCGCTGGGCTCGCGGCCGCCCTGGCCGCGCGCGAGGCAGGCGCGGCCGTGACCGTGCTGGAGGCGACGACGTCGGTGGGCGGGACGACCGCCCTGTCCAGCGGCGCGGTATGGGTTCCCGGCAACCATGTGCGCCAGTCGTCGGCCCCCTTGGACAGCGCGGATCGAGCCCACCGCTATCTGCGTTCGCTGGCGGCGGGCGACACCGATCTGGCGGTCTGCGACCGGTTCGTCGACGCGGCCCCGCGCGTCCTGCGCTGGCTGGAGGACGTGACGGCGCTGCGGTGGTCTGCGCTGCCCTTTCCCGACTGCCACAGCGATTTGCCCGGGGGCGCGGCCGAGGGCGGGCGTTCGGTCGAGCCCCAGCCACTGCGCGCCCCCGCGTCCGTCACCGCACTGGTACGCCCTCCCCTGCCGTGGCGGCTTGCCGCGACGCTCACCGAGATGGCGACGGGTCGGATCTCACCCGAGGTCGTCGACGAGCGTCGGCGGACCGGCACGGCCACGCTCGGACAGGCCCTGGTGGCCGGACTGCTGGCCGCGGCGGTTGCCGCAGGCGTGGAGGTCAGGACGTCGGCGAGGGCCGAGGGCTTCGTGAGCGACGACCGGGACGGGCGAGGCGGTGTCACGGCGGGCGGTGAGCGGCTACGCGGCCGGGTCGTCCTGGGCAGTGGGGGCTTCGAACGCGATCCGGGCCTGGTCGCGGCCTTCCTGCGCGCCCCCGTCCGCGGTGTGATCGGCGCGCCGGGAGCCCGGGGCGACGGGCTCCGCATGGCGATCTCGGTGGGCGCGGCCCTCGGCAACATGGCGGAGGCCTGGTGGTGCCCCGCGATGCATGCCCCCGGTGACTCGATGGAGGGCGAGCCGCTGTACCGAATGCTCTTCGCCGAGCGGGCCAGACCCGGGGCGATCATGGTCGACGCCGCCGGCCGCCGGTTCGCCAACGAGGCGCAGAACTACAACGATCTCGGCCGGGCGCTGACCTCGTTCGACTCCTCTGGCTTCCGGTTCGGGCGCAACCCCTCGTGGCTCGTCTTCGACGCGCCGCACCGCGCCTCATACCCGGTCGGCCCGGTGCTGCCCGGCGCGCCCGATCCGCCGTGGCTCGCGCGCGGGGAGACGGTGGCGGAGCTGGCGAAGCACATGGACGTGCCGGCCGAGACGCTGGCCTGGACGGTCGAGCGGTTCAACACAGCCGCGCGGGACGGCTCCGACCCCGACTTCGGCCGTGGCACCGGCGCGTACGACCGGGCGATGGGCGACCGCTTGGCGCCGCACCCCACCTTGCGCCCGCTGGCAGAGGGGCCCTTCTACGCCGTGCCGGTCCACGCGGGGCTCGGCGGCACCAAGGGCGGGCCGCGCACCGACGGGGACGGGCGGGTGCTGCACATCGACGGCGGACCGGTCCCCGGGCTGTACGCGGCGGGCAACGCGGCGGCCAGCCCCTTCGGCTATGCCTATCCCGGCACCGGCACGACGCTCGGCCAAGCCCTCACCTTCGGTGCGCTCGCTGGGAAGGCCGCGGCCACCGACTGACAGCGGGCACAGGCCCCGGCGGGCGAGAGCGTAGACCCGGCGTGGGCCGCAGGTGGGTCAGACGGGGCCGGCCCTGGAGTCGTCGTCCGCGGAAACCAGTTCCCCGACGAGGTCCCGCAGGATGCCGAGCCCGTCCGGCGACAGCACCGACTCCGCGTGGAACTGGATCGACCGAAGGCAGGGGCCGCGTAGCGCGTGCACCTCCCCGGTGGTCATGTCCCGGCTGATCTCTACCACGCCCGGTACGTCGCGGTGGCTCAGCCGGTCCCGGTTGGAGACGGCCGTGAAGCTGTTGTAGAAACCGACCGTGCGGGGGACGCCGAAGTAGTCGATGGTGCGCCGTACCCCCTGGTTGGGGACGGATCTGCGGACGAGGTCGAGACCCAGGTGCCCGCTGAGCACCTGGTGGCTGAGGCACACCGCGAGCACGGGACGACAATCGCGCAACAGTGCGGCGGCGGTCGCCCGTAGTCTTGCGATCTTCGGGTCGTTCCGCCGCCGGGGGTCTCCCGGTCCAGGGCCGAGGACGACGAGGTCGTGGCCGCCGACCGGCTCGGCCTCGTCGAACCTGCGGATCTCGACCGCCAGCCCGAGCGCGGACAGCTGGTGTCCGAGCATCGCGGTGAAGGCGTCCTCGGCGTCGATCACGAGCACCCGGCGGCCGTCGAGTTCCGGTGCCGCGTAGCCGCGCCGTTCCGGCGGCTCCAGCCAGAAGCGGGCGAGATCGGCGTTGCGCTGCCGCAGCTCTCGACGTACCAGCGGGTGCCGGGCCAGCCTCGGCCGGGCAGGTGACGGGGTCGCGGGGGTGCCGGTGCCCTCGCCGGGGCCCACGTTGAACGCAGACAGCAGCCCGGCGAGCTTGGCCTCCGTCTCGGCCACCTCCGAATCGGGGTCGGAGTGCCGGACGAGCGTGGCGCCGACGCCGGCCCGCAGCCGCCCGGAGCGGTCAAGTTCCCCGGTGCGGATGAGGATGGCGGAGTCCATCGCCTCCTCGCCGCGCTCGTCGCGTCCCAGGACGGCGAGCACGCCGCCGTAGTAGCCGCGCCCGGTGGGCTCGTAGCGTTTTATCACTCGGAACGCACTCTCCAGCGGGCTCCCGGTGACCGTGGGGGCGAACAGCGTCTCCCTCAGGATCTCCCTGGGATCCAGCTCGCACTTGCCCTCCAGGAGGTATTCGGTGTGCGCGAGGCGCGCCATCTCCTTCAGCCGCGGGCCGGTGACGGTCGCGCCCGTCGGGCAGATCCGGGCCATCATCTTCAGTTCCTCGTCGAGCACCATGTACAGCTCGTCGGTCTCCTTGGTGTCGGAGAGGAAGCGCAAAACGTCGGACAGGCCGACGCCGGCGGGCGGATACCGCAGAGTGCCGCTGATCGGATTCATCACAACCTCGCCCGCGGCCAGGCTGATGTGTCGCTCCGGGCTGGCGCCAACGAAGGTGCGGGCGCCCGTGTGCACGATGAAAGTCCAGTACGCGCCCTGCTCGACGGTGAGCAGTCTCGCGAAGACGGCCAGCGCTGCACGCACCGAGTCCCCGTCGACGCTGCCCGTGTACGAGCGCTTGATGACGAAGTTCGAGCCTTCTCCCCTTCCGATCTCGTTGGCCAGGACCCGGCGCACGATGTCCGCGTAGTCGTCGTCCTGGATGTCGAAGCGGCCGTCTGCCAGGCCGACCGGCTCGTCGGGTAGGTGCCGCAGCGCCTCGCGCACGGACATCGCGCCCTGGGCCTCCACGCGCATGGCCAGCAGCGGGGCCGAGTCGTCGGGGCAGTCGAATCCGCGCTCGGTTATCTGGCGGTAGGGAACGACGACGAGGAGGTCGTGGGCAGCCCCGGACCGGCTGGGGGTACGCTGCAGCTCGACCAGCGACCCGGCCGTTGTCATGGTGCCGGTGAGGATCTCGACGTCGGCGCATGACTCCGGCCGGTAGAGAAGCGCGAAGGGCGGCGGGTCTTCGTCCGTGAGCAGGTTCTGCACAATCCCTGTGAATTCCTCGGGGCCTGATCCGCTGCAGGACACAGAAGCTTCCCTACCGGTAGGCACGCCGCCTCCTTGAATTGACTCGCGCCATTCGAGGGATGCCAGTCCTTGCCACGAGCACCGTCCCGTCACCACTCGTTGTGTGACGTGGGCACTCTCACCGTCCACCTAATCAGCTCGCAATCGGAATGCCTACTACTCGATCGAGTAGTGCGCAGGCGGCGGGTCGGGACCTAGATTCATGCGCACGAGGTTGAGAAGAAACGAAATTCAGGCAGCCATTCGTGGAATTCCTGCCCGTCCTTGCCGGGAACACTCGGCGGGCGGGAATCAGGGCAGGGCGAGAAGAGGACCATGGGTATTCCCGTCATCGAGCCGTACGCGATGCCGCAGCGAGACGATCTCCCAGAAGACGTCGTCTCGTGGACGGTTGATCCGGGCCGCGCCGTCCTGCTGATCCACGACATGCAGAAGTACTTTCTTTCGCCGTTTCCGGAAAAGCGTTCCCCGATCCTGGAACTGGTGCGCAACGTGGCGCTGTTGCGGCGGGCCTGTGTGGAATCCGGTGTCCCAGTGGCGTACACGGCACAGCCCGGAGGCATGACGGACGAGGAGCGGGGACTACTCAAGGACTTCTGGGGTCCGGGGATGACGGTCGCTCCCGAGCAGCGCGCCATCGCCGACGAGGTGGCGCCCGGCTCGGAGGACCGGATCTTCACCAAGTGGCGCTACAGCGCCTTCCACCGCACGGGCCTGCTGGACTACCTGCGGAAGCTGGGCCGTGACCAGCTGGTGGTCTGCGGTGTGTACGCGCACGTCGGCTGCCTGATGACCGCCTGCGACGCGTTCACTCACGACATCCAGCCGTTCCTGGTGGCGGACGCGATCGCGGACTTCTCGTCGGCGAACCACGAGATGGCGCTCGCCTACGCGGCGCAGCGCTGTGCCGCCACGCCGCCGACCGAGGCCGTGCTGGCGGCGCTCGGCTCAGGCGGTCGGGTCGTCAGCTGACCTTCCGCGTACTCGGTCCGGTCTGCCCGGAGGGGTCGGATGGTCCTTTGGGTTCGGGCCGGAAGGGCACGTCGTCAGGCATGCCGTGGACGTGCCTGGCCAAGGCCACCCGCGACCTGACGTCGAGCTTGCGGTAGATCCTGCGCAGGTAGTAGTTGATCGTGTGCGGCGAGAGGAACATCCGGCCGGCGATCTGGCGGTTGGTCAGGCCCTCGCTGACGAGCTTGGCGATGACGCGTTCGCTCTGGGACAGCTCCTCCAGGGGGTGCGGCGACCGGTCGGGGACACCGTTCGCGTTCCTGTACGCGTCCCCGCCTGCGTGCCCGTCGTCCTCGCGGCTGCCGCCCCCGCCCTTTTGCGAAGGCACACCGTAAAACGGTTTGGGCCCCGGGTTGTGCCGGGTGTCCGCCGCATCGTGCCGGTTGCCCCGCCGGTCGCCGACCAGGGCGGCCATGTCCTGCACCGCGCAGCCGCGCGCCCAGTCGTCGAGGTGCCCGGCCGCAGCGCGGCCGAGTCCCTCGACATCGCGTTCCAGCAGGCTCCGGGCGTGCAGCGCGGCCACGGACACCGCAGGCATCCCGGGATTGGCCTCGTCGAGCCGCCCGGCGGCCTCCACGGCCGCCACCGCGATCTCGTGGACACCCACCTTGGACGCGGCCCGAATGAACCAGGCCGCCAGGCCCGGTTCCTCCACCAGCAGGGAACGACAGTCGAGCAGGTCGGCGTGCTCGGTCAGCATGAGGCGGACGCGGCGTGGCGAGGAGTGGAGCAGGGCGCTCAGTCGCAACTCGGCCCACGCCCGGTGCTCGGGCCGGTACCAGCCGAAGCCGCTGGGCTGGCAAGTAGCGAGTCTGGACAGATAACACCCGGCCAGCAGCGCGTCCCCCTGGCGCAATGCGATCATCGTCAGCTGATAGAGGGCGAACGGCACGGTCATCCGCGCGTCGCACGCGGAGGCCGTGTCCAGAGCGGAGCGCGCCGCCTTACCGGCGCCGGACAGTCTTCCGTTCCGCAGCAGCAACCAGGCACGGATCAGGCTCGGAGCTGGTGAGTGCGCGGTCAGGTCGTACCGGGCGATGTCCTGGCTGACCTGCCTCAGATGGACCTCGGCCTCGTCGGTCTTCCCGGACAGGACGAGGCACATGGCGAGCGTGAGCCCGGGGTAGGGCCGCCAAACCGAGGATTTCAGCGCGGGACAGCGGCCGACGGCCTGCCGCCCCCGGCGCAGCGCCTCGGCGAAGTTCCCGTCCACCCACTCGATCCGGGCGAGGGCGGCCAGCGCGATCGCGTTGCTGTCCGCGCCGCTCAGCTGCGCGACCACGGCTTTTCTCGCCTGCGCGGGGCCCACTGCCTCCTGCATGACCAGCGCGAGGACCCGGCCGGCCGCCAGCTCCTCTGCGGCGTCGGGGGGCAGTCCTGGGTCGGCGAGGGCCCGTTCGGCGACGGCGGCAGCCTCCTGCGGTCTGCCGCTCATGAGCAGGGCGTCGAGCAGCCCGCTACGCAGCCGCGCGGCGCTGTCGGGGCGGGGTGAGTCCGCGAGAGCCGCCTTGGCCAAGGTGATCGCCGAGTCGTTCCACCCGTGCGTGATCAGGGTCCGCACGGCGCTCACCGCGTGGATGCAGTCCTCAGGTGCCGCGGGACCGTGATCGTCCAACCCCGTTCGGGGCGGGGCCTCCAGCGCGTCGTCACGGACGACCTGCCAGAACAGTTGCTGCCGGAACTCCATTCGCCCTTCGTCGACCGCGAGCACCCCCGCCGTCACCAGTTCGTCCAGCTCGGGCGACAACTCCGAAGCACTCTCCCCGACCGCCTCGCACACCTTCTCGACAGGGAAGGATCTGCCGAGGAGAGCGGCGGCTCGCAACAGCCCCTGGGCTCTGCCGGACAACCGGCCCACAGCGTGGCAGACGGTGGAGCGCACACGGGTCGGCAGGCGACGGGCGACCAGCTTCGCGGTGCCCTCATATATCTGGACCAGCCCTTCCTCGCTCCAGCCCTGGACGAGGCTGGTGACCAGGTGCGGACTGCCTCCGGCGCTGGCCGCGAAGTCCAGCAGGTCGGGGTGCGGCTCTGCGCCGAGCAGGGCAACCATCAGTTCGGTGACTGAGCGGGGGCCGAGCGGGCCGAGTTCCACCCGGTCGACCGACCGGCAAAGCGATGGCACGTGGTCGCGCAGCAGCGGGCTGCCGGCCGAAGCGGTGATCACGAGCGCCACGGGGCGGCCGCGCAATTGCCGGAGGGCCCTCAGCACCGGGCCCGGCAGCATGTCCGCGGTGTCCGGCAGCTCGTCGACCGCGAGGACGGTGAGTCCGGTGAGCGTCCGCTCCTGGTCGAGCCACTGCCGCAGTCCCCGGCCGTGCGTGCCGAGCGGCGCCGACCAGGTGCGCAAGCCGCGCTGTCGGGCGGCCCGCAGGGTCTCGTGCAGGAACTCGGTCCTGCCGCTGGCCGGGTGCCCCTCGATCACCAGGACGTGTGTCTGGCCACTCTCCCTGCGCCCTGCCCCCGGCCCGCCTGCGGGCGAGCCGAGGCAACCGTCCCCGCCCCCTTCCCCGTCCGATTCCGGTCGTCCCTCCTCGAGGGTGCCGTCTCCTGCGGCGGTCTGCGAAATCCGGTCGAGAAAGGCGGCCGCGCGACGGCGCTCTTCATCCCTCCCGAACAGGCATGGTTCTCGATGCGCTCGTGACGCAGATGGGGGCATGTGCTTACACCTCGGGATCGGAGAATCGGCCCCCGAGCGATCCTGAGAAATGACACAGCTCGGGTTCATTGCCTGGCAGGCATGCTCCGGATATCGTGGCCCGATGTATCGCTACACCGTTGCGGACGTATTCACCAGCACGCCACTCCAAGGTAATCCGGTGGCTGTATTCACCGATGCCTCGGAAATATCCGAACAACGAATGCAGCGGATCGCGAGAGAGCTGAACCTCTCCGAGACGACGTTTGTGTTGCCGCCACGCGGCGACGCCGATGTAAGGGTCCGCATCTTTACCCCCGTGAACGAGCTGCCGTTCGCCGGGCATCCCACGCTCGGGACGGCGTTCGTCCTCGGTGCGGAGATGAAGGGAAATATACTGCGCATGGAGACTGCGGCCGGCCTCATACCGTTCGCATTTGAGAGGAACGGCGATCGAATTGTCCGTGCCACCATGCGTCAGCCGATCCCGACCTGGAAGCAATATGAAAAACAAATGATACTGATGTCCGCTCTGGGTGTCGAGTCCCCCTCTCTGCCGGTGGTCGCTTACCGCAATGGGCCGCGCCATGTATATGTTGGGCTGGGCAGCGTGACCGAGCTGGAGGCGGTGCAGCCGGACCTGCGGGCGCTCGCGACACTGCCGGACATGGCCGCCATCTGCTTCGCCGACGCGGACACCCACTGGCGCATGCGCATGTTCTCCCCGGCGTACGGGGTCGCGGAGGACGCGGCCACCGGGTCGGCCGCCGGGCCGCTCGCCATTCACCTGATCCGGCACGGTCGCCTCTGCTACGGGGAGCGCGTGGAGATCCGCCAGGGCGTCGAGATGGGACGGTTGTCCACGATGTACGCGACCGTGCACGGCGACGGCGACACCGTGTCCTCCGTGGAGGTCTCGGGTGCCGCCGTCGTAATCGCCCGTGGCGAGCTGCTGCTGTGAGAGAGGCCTCCCCGGGAGCCGGGACGGGCAGGAACCCAGGGCATGCGGGAGCCGAAACGGGCACAGGCCCCGCTACAGGCGGACCCGGGGTTTCGGCGCAGGAAGCAGCCGAAAAGGGAGCTCGCCGGCGTCAGTCCCGGATCAGCCAGACGCGGGTGTCAGCGGGAAGCTGCGGCTGCCCGGGAGGGCATCGAGTCGCAGACTCGCGCCGCGGTCGGAGACGACCGGTAGGGACCCGGTCAGGCCCGTGGTCCGCAAGGACAGACCGCGGTGTTTGCGGCCGCCGAACTGACCCGGTCATAGCGGTGTGGTGACGTTGGTTCGACAGTGCGCCGCCTGCCTGCTCTGGGGGCATGTGAAGATCGGCAGTGACGGCATCTGCGTCGGCTGCCGGTCCTGGGCGGGCCGGTTCGCACGCGGACAGTGCCCGGGGGTACCTGGCCCCGGCGGTGGTGGACGGCGATGACCTGTGCCGGGCCTGCGTGGTCGCGATCCGGCGCGCAACGCGCATCGGCAACTCGGTGGCTCTGCCGTTCCATCGGCAGTTGCGGATCCACGTGCCCGGGCTGGGCCTGCACGAGGCGTGGCCTTAGCCTCGATCCACCGACGTGGTCTGAGGGTGATCTTCTGGCGGTTTCTGGGCCGGTTTCGGGTCGGTGTTGGGGGTGGGCAGGTGGTATCCGCTGGTCTGTCCAGCTCTTCCACGGTGTGGTTCCGGTCGGGCCTTGGCGGGCGGGGTGGGCAGGGGCTGTCCGGGTGGGCTGTGGGCGGTGTTGTCGAAGAGGTGTGTCCAGGCGTGCTGCCAGGGCCGGTGTAGGTGCAGGGTGATGCGGCGGGCTGAGCGGGGAGTGGATCCGGCTGTCGGGCAGCGGCCAGTCAACGCCAGATGGTGCGCAGCGACACCCCTGCCGTGGCGGCGGTGATCCGGGCGTGGACCGTCTCCAACGTCCGGGCCTCGTCCAGAGCGAGAAGACGGCCCACCACCAACCGGCGTGTCAGGGCACGGTCCTGGGACACGGACGCGAGGGACGACGCTTGTGCGGCGGCGGACGGCGGCGGCGTGCGGGGCCCGCCCGAGGCCGAAGACACCGGCGGCGGAGACGACTTCGCGCTCATACCGCCAGCACATCCTGCGGCCGCGCCGAGCGACACAGGAATGCGCATCCCCACGACAGCCAGGCCACGCATGTGCTACCGGTGGTTTGTTAGTTCGGGAGATACAGGTGCAGGCCATGGCCTGCTCCGACCGAGTTCATCAGGGCCTGTAACTGGGTGGGTGGGGGCGCGTTCGACCAGGCCCGCCAGTAGCGTTGCAGCACGATCCAGGGGGTCATCCAGGCGCGGACGGCCCGGATCGCCCGGGGCCAGGACGGCGGCGGGGGCGGCGGGGTGGTTTCGGGTCCCCCTCTCTCCGGCGTCGTCGCGGGGCTGCGGCGCCGGGGTGTTCGTCGGCTCCCGTTCGGTGAACCAGGCCTCCCAACAGAACGAGAACGCGCAGTTCACCAGGGTCTGATGGCGACGGATCGCCGTGTCGGAGCGGACTTGGAAGTCGGCCCAGCCGAGTTCGTGCTTCACCTGTTTGTAACTCTGTTCGATCCAATGACGGATCCCGTGGATGCGGACGATCTCCGTCAGGTCGGCTGCGGGATGCGGGCTTTCGTCCTCGCGTGGCCCGCAGGGGCAGGGCAGGTTGGTGGCGAGATACCAGGTGGCCTTGGCCGGCAGTGTCGCCGGGTCGGCGGTCGCCACCACCAGTCGGGTCGTTCCGTCCGGGCCCCACCACCCGAGTGTCGCGTCGGCGGCCCACCACGTCTCGGTGTTGCCGTCACGGAAGGTGCGGGGCACCGCGTGCCAGTCGCCGGGATCCCGTGGTCCGCCCCAGGCCGGGACGCGGGCGGCGTCAACGGGAGTGTGGGCCTGGTCGGCGCGTGTGCCCAGATCCGTGCCGCGGCCTCAACGCCATCACGAACGGCACCACGAGGTCGGCGAGTTCACAGCGGAAGCCGTCCTGGTCGCCGTACGCGCAGTCCGCGGCAACCGCCCGGAAGGACACGCCCGCGTGCTTCGCCTCACGGGCCAGAGCGGTTCCGATTTGCAGTTTCGTGCGGAACCCGCGGTCGTCCTTCCCCTTCGCGAAGTGATGGGACGGCGTGCAGTGGATGGTAGAGGCGCTCGTCCGCCCAACAAGTGGTTACCGTGACGACGCCGCGGTCGATCTTCCCGACGGATCCCGGGTACTGCTTGCCCACGTGCGCGGTCGCCGTCCCGTCCTTGCGGTCGCCGGAATCGTCGATCACCAGGACCCCGCCCGCGTGCGGCGCGGTCACCGGATCCGCGAGCAACAACTCCACGCGGCGGGTGTTGACCCGCTCGTGGTCCCAGGTCGACTCGGACAGGAAGAACTGGAGCCGCTGGCCGCCGGGTGTTGCGCGCCGATCACCGGCTCGGCTCCGGCCAGGCTGACACCTCAGGCCCCTAACCCGTCAAGCCGCGGCGGCGAGTTCGATGGGGAACGCGCTCTGTTCGTCGAACAGTGCGCGGTTCTGCAGGCAGTGGTAGAGCTGTCCGAGCATGCGGTTGAAGAGGTTCCTCTGAGCGGCTGCATGCCAGTCTCCGTGGTCGTTGCGGCGTCGCCGGTAGTGGGCCTTGGCGCCGGGTGAGGCGGTGATCGCGGAGAACGCTCACAGGTAGCCCGCGTGGTTGAGCCGGTCGTTCTTCACCCACCGGCGGGTGATACTCGACTTCTTCCCGGAGGCTCTGGTGATGGGCGAAGCTCCCGCGTACGCCTTGAGCCCGCGAGCGTCGGCGAAGCGGTTGCGCTCGTCTCCGATCTCGGCGAGCACCCGGGCGCCGATCTGGATGCCGAGTCCGGGAAAGCTGACGATGATCTGTGCGTCCGGGTGCTGAGGGAAAGCTTCTTCCACCGCCTCGGCAAGGTCGGCGGCAGCGGTGCAGGCGGCCTGCAACTGGACCGGGAGCGCAAGCATCTGCCTGCCCAACGCCTCTTCGACCAACGACGGCTGGTGGGCCCAGTCGGCCCGGAAGACCTCACGGAGCCGCTCAACCTCGGCCGCGATGCCCCGCTGTCGGCCGGCCCGCTTGAGCGCGGCCTCCAGTTGCGTGCGGGTCAACCGCGCGGCCCGGGTCGGTGTCGGGGCGGCCTTGAGAAGCGCGTGGGCCTCCGGGCGGCATAGACCGTTCCGCCAGGACTCGAAGGCCGCCAGGGCGGCCGGGTGGTACTCCCGCAGCAGCGAGCGGAGCCGACCTTCTAGCGGCAAAGCCGTTCGGACAGGCCTGGGGGTTGCTCGTCAAGGCCGGTGAACGAGGCGGTGGAGCTGCTGTGCAAAAGGTCCGTCACTCCGAGACGTCCTCACCACAGGAGCTCCGCTGCTCGAACAGGCTGCCACAGCAGAGTAGTTCGGGGTAGCGGCCGGAGTGTTCGCCACGGGAGCGTACGAGGGGTGAGCCCGGTGGCTGTGGCGTGGGCAACCGGTGTGCCCGCGCCTTCCCTCCGTGTCGCGCCCGCACGGCGGGCGGACGGCAGACGAGGCCGACGCCCGGGACTTGGCGGGCTTGATCGATACACGACGGCTCGGTTCGGTCCCGAGCGGCCTTGTCGCGGATCTCGCAACCCACCGACCGGCCTGCGCGGGGTCGCTGGGGCCCGCCCGGGGCCGGGTGGAGGGGGTCAGCGTTCGGCTGCGTCTTCGAGGATGATGCGGCCCATCCGCTCGTAGCGTTCGGGGCGTTGGTGTTTCATGTAGAGGGCGAGGGCGATGCCGGCGAGGAAGAAGCCGCCGACGATGTAGGGGATGAGTTTGAAGAGCAGGGTGTCCGCGGCTGCGCCGGCGGCGGTGTCCATGTTGTAGACGAGGAGGCCGACCACGGCGGCCATGGCGACGCCGCCGGTGATCGGCGCGGTGAGGGTGGTGAACCAGTGCCTGGTCTCGGGGTGTCTGTTCTGTACGTGGAAGTAGCCGACGACGGAGAAGGAGCACAGTGTCTGGACGATGAGGATCGCCATTGTGCCGAGTAGGGCGAGCAGGCCGTACAGGTGTACCGACGGGTCCATGTCCGCGACGATGAACGCCGCCACGAGGAGGATCGCGATGACGGACTGGACGAAGGAGGCGATGTACGGGGAGCCGTGCCTGGGGTGGGTTCTGCCGAGTGCGGGGTGGATGAAGCCCTCGCGGCCGATGGCGTAGAGGTAGCGCGAGGCGCATTGGTGGAAGGCCATCGCGCAGGCGAAGGAGCCGGTGACCACCAGCCATTGGAAGATCTCGACCGAGGTGTCGCCGAAGTGCTCGCCCAGGGGTGCGAAGAACAGGGTGCCCTCGGAGGCGGCTTCGGCCAGGTGGGACCTGCCGGCGGCGGAGACCATCATCCAGGACACGAAGATGTAGAACAGGCCGACGCCGACCACCGAGATGAGGGTGGCCCGGGGGACGACCTTCTTCGGGTCGCGGGACTCCTCTCCGTACATCGCGGTCGACTCGAAGCCGACCCAGGACCAGAAGGCGAAGAACAGTCCGAGGCCGGCGGCGCCCATGCTGCCGTTGACTCCGTCGAAGGCCTTGAGCGGGTCGACCGCCTCGCCGAGGATGCCGTCCGGTCCGCCGCCGGTGAACAGCACCGCGAGGGAGACGGCGGCGAGTACCGCGATCTCCAGGATCAGTGCGACGCCGAGGAACCCGGCCGTGAGGTGGATGTCGAAGAACGCCATCGCCGCGATGGCCAGCAGTCCGAACATCGCGTAGTGGCCCCAGTGCAGGTCGAGTCCCCACTGGTCGCTCGCGAGTTGTTTGAAGGAGGCGGCGAAGAAGCCGATGATGGAGGCTTCGAAGACGACGTACGCCAGGACCGCGAGCAGGCCCGACGCCATGCCCGCGACCCGGCCGAGGCCGTGCGAGATGAAGCCGTAGAAGGCGCCGGCGGCGGTGATGTGTTTGGCCATCGCGACGTACCCGACCGAGAAGACGGTCAGCACGAGGGTGGCGAACAGGTACGCGGCGGGGGCGCCGATGCCGTTGCCCGACCCGGCGATGATCGGCAGGTTGCCGGTCATCGCGGTGATCGGGGCGGCGGTGGCGACCGCCATGAAGACGACGCCGACCAACCCGACGGAGTTGGCCTTGAGCCGGTTGACCTGTTCGCCGGGGATCGGCACGGCCACGTCGACCTCGGCACTGTCGAGGGGCTGTTGCTGGGTGGACATCCCACCTCCAGGAGGGGTATGGCCGAAATGGGTACGGCGCGTGTGACGGACGCCTGATCCACGGCCGATCGTCGAACGGTGCGTGATCCGACAGGCCGCAAGCGTCCCTCCGGACCGGAAAACCCCGCAACGGGCAATGCGTCAGAAGAAACCCCGAGACATCGACACTGTGATCATTGCCACAGACCACCGCGAAGCCCGGCGGCGAGTATCCGGGCCGGCCGCACAAAGCCTCCATCTGCACCGATGCCCGGATTCCGACGCCATCGGGACCATTGCGCCGCCCGAGGCGGTATCGACACCGCACTCGAGCTTCGCGCCCCACGAAGTGTCGGGTACACGCGCTTCGCCCAGGGGCGACCTCGGCCCGACGCGGCTCCGCCGTGGTGCGCCGCACGATCACTGGCCACCGGTATCCAAAGGCATCTGCTCAGCGAACGCAGGACACCGAGGTTCGACATCACTTTCCGCGACTACTGGAAACACGGCAGAGCCGGGCTGTGACCAAATCAGCGCGCCGCCGGTATCGCGAATTCGACGGTCTCGGTGTTCCCCTGCGGCGAACCCGTGCCGGGGGTAAGGGTTCGCTCGGTTCGCCGCAGTGGGAATCGAAGCCGCTTGGGCCGCCCGCTCCCAAAACTCTCCGCGTCGGGTCTGCCGTCGGTACCCCCGAGGACAGGCGCTGGACGCGTCGGTGAAACGGCTCGTTCCTCCGCTACCCAGGGCAATGTGGGGTACTATCCATCAATTTTCGGCTCGGGGATCGACGATGGACCCGAGTGCGCTGGGAGGCGCGGTGAGCAAGCCGAGAACCGGCCCGGTGGCCGAGCCGGCCGTGATGGTGCCCTACCTCCACCGCCTGTTGGCGAGCAACGACATCACCCAGGCCCTCCAGGTGGCCGTGAGTCACGTGGTCGACCTCCTCGGATGCGAGGTCTCGTGGGCCGGCCTGATCGACGCGGGCTATCTCGTCATGGGTGCCCACCACGGCCTCGTCTCCAGCGAGATGGCCTCGGCCTGGCGGCTCAGAGTGGGCGAAGGCATCGGAGGTCGCGCCGCCGCCGAGCGCAGGCCCCAGACGAGTCGCGACTATCGGCACGACTCGCGCCGCGAGCGTCTCCTGAAGCGCCTCATCGACGACGAGGGCATCCACGCGACCATGGCCGTGCCGTTGCTCTCGGCCGACACCGCGCTCGGCGTGTTGTACGCGGCCCGCCGCCGACCCCACCCGTGGACCGGGACCGAGGTGCGTCTGCTCGAGGAGGTCGCCCACGACCTGGCGGTCCGGCTGCACCGACTCGACGTCGAGGGACGCCACGCGGCACAGGCGCGCGAGGCGGAACAACGGTTTCGGCGGGCCTTGCACGGTCAGCATGTCTGTGCCCGTCTCGCGGGCAACCTGACCGGGCAGGCGGACGCCGGCGTCGCCCTCGACATGCTCGCCCTCGAGGTCGGGGGCCGCATCGAACTGCGCAGGCCCGACGGCAGGTTGCTGCACTCCGCGGGGGAATTGGGGCAGGGCAACCCCCGAACGGTCTCGCGCTCCGAAATCGCCGGCACCGACGGCCTGATCCTCGTCGTCGTCCGGACCGGTGATCTCGACGACGTCGGCCGCGCCATGATCGATCTGGCGGTCGGTATGTTCCGGCTGCAGTTCCTCCGGATACGCGAAGGCGACCGCACCACCGAACGGCTGAGCGGGGAACTCTTCGACCGGCTGCTCACCGGCCGCATCAGCGACCCGGAGGCGTTCCGTCGGCGCATGGCGCTGATGGGCGTGAGCGTCGCCGCCCGGGCACAGGTGCTGGTGGCCGGCCCCACCCGCCCCGACGCCCCGGCCGGTGCGTTGAACCGCCTCGCCGACACCCTGCAGCGGACCCTCGCCGGCTGCGTCACCACCGAGCGGGCCGGCCGGCTGGTTGCCGTCGTCGATCTGGCCGGCCGTTCCACGACAGCGCTCCGCGAACAGCTGAGCGCCGTGCTCCGACAGGGGCACGGCCACGACGTCGTGATCGGCGCGGGCCGGATCTGCACCGAGCTCATCGACTTCTCCATGTCCTACGACGAGGCCCGCGCCGCGTGCGAACTCGGCCGACGCGGCGCGCCCCCGGGCACCTCGCCCCAGGCCCGGGTGGTGAGCGCCCACGACCTGGGCATCCTCGGCGTGGCCAGTCTCCCGGCGGCCCATCTGCGCACCACCGTCCGCGACCTGCTCGGCCCGCTCATCGACTCCGACGAACAACGCGCCACGGACTTCGTGGCCACGCTCCGCGCCTACCTCGTGCACGACCGACACCTGGCCGCGACCGCGGCGGCGCTGCACGTGCACTACAACACCGTGCGCAACCGCATCGCCCGCATCGAGACCCTGCTGGGAATCGACGTCCGCGACGTCGACGACCGCTTCCGACTGGAGACGGCGCTGCGCATGCACGCCCTGACCCACGCCCTCGGATACACCGCACCCGCACCCCTGTCACGGCATGACAGTGCCGGGCCCCCACGGTGTCACGGCGCGCCTTGTGGTGAGGTGGGTCACGCGCGGCACGCTGGGGCCCCATCCGAGAAGAGGGCCCCATGAAGCTCATCACGTTCGTCGCGAACGGCACCACCCATGTCGGCGCCTTGGACGCCACCGGCAGCCGCGCAAGCGATCCAAGGCGCTCGAACTCGTGCCCGCCCTGCCGGTCACAGCCGTCGGCAAGATCGACGAGCAGAAGCTCCGGAAAGGCTGGGACCGCCGGTGACCACCACCCCCTCGTTCTCGAACACCGCTCCGTGTGACCGCGGCCTGCCCGGCCGGTTGGTCAAGGGTGGACTTGGGAGCGTTCCCGGAGGAGGCGACGCGTCCTGCGCGTGCGGTGTTCCCGAAGGGCTGCCCGGCAATGCGGCTGCGGGACGCGCTCGATCCGGTGTTCGCCGACGCGCGGTTCGCGGAACGATCCGGACGAACCCACCCGCCCCCGTCGCCACCCCGACACACATCACGACACGGACCACAAGCCGGGCGGATCACCGTAGTACGGCTGGAGCACCTCTCCCCCGGAACCCGGTGATCTATGATAGAAGGTACCTTTTATTAAGCATAAGTGACTTAGTCAATTAAACATATCCATACCGCTGCGCGCGACCGGGCAGGTGAGGTGATGGGTCCGGACGAACGGAGCCCACAAGGGCGGTCGAACGCGGAGGACGTCGGCAGTCGGGTCCGCGTCGGCGCGTGGGACTGGGACGTGGCCGATGGCGCAGTCGCCTGGGACGACTCCGCTCTGGATGTGTTCGGCGTGGAGCCCGGTGACTGGCAGGGGGAGGCCGCGGCCTGGCAGCGTCTGGTTCACCCGATGGATCTGCCACGGGTGCTGAAGTGCGTCGAGGAGGCGTCCCGTACGCACGGTGCCTACAGCGTGGTGTGCCGGATCCGGCGGCACGGCGGCGGCTACCGCCGGGTCGAGTTCCGCGGTCATTGCGCGCTCGACGGGCAGGGCGCGTCGAATCGCCTGTTCGGCACTGTGAGCGAGGTCGCCGAGCAGCCTGCGCACGACGCGGCGGCATGGGCTCCGCAACAGCAACCGAACGGCGGTCTCCCCCGAGTGCTGCCGGACGAAGCGCACGGATTGGCTGCGGACCGTACCGATCGGATCGCCGCGATGACCCTGGCACTCGCCTCGGCGATCACCGGGCAGGACGTGGTGAACGTCGTGCACGACCACATGCTCCCGTTGTTCGGCGCGACCGGAGTGGGCATCTGGGTCGAGGAAGCGGGGCGAGTGTACGCGGTGGGCACCGCCGGGTACTCGCAGGAGTTCATCGATCTTTTCGAGGGACACCCCAAAGAGGACACCCCGCCGGCGCTGGAGGCCAAGCGGGATCGCGTTCCGATCTTCGTTTCGTCGCCCGAGGAGTACCTGCGTCGCTATCCCGGCCTTGCGCACGCCCTCGCACTCAGCGGCAAGAAGGCGTGGGCGTTCCTGCCGCTGATCGCCTCCGGACGTGTGATCGGCTGCGCCGTCATCTCCTACAGTCGGCCGCACCTGTTTCCGCACGAGGAACGCACGTTGCTCACGGCGTTGAGCGCGCTGGTCGCCCAGGCCCTCGCGCGGGCCCGGCTCTACGACGCGGAGCACGACCGGGCCCGTCGGTTGCAGCAGGGGCTGCTGCCTCGTGCCCTTCCCGACACGCCGGCCCTCACCGCGGCGGCCCGCTACCTGCCCGCCACCGAGGGAACGGAGGTCGGCGGGGACTGGTACGACGTCATCCCGCTGTCGGGGGACCGGGTCGCCCTGGTGGTCGGGGACGTCATGGGCCACGGACTGTCGGAGGCGGCGACGATGGGGCGACTGCGAACCGCCGTGCGCACCCTCGCCGACCTCGAACTGCCCCCGGACGAACTGCTGTATCACCTCAACGACCTGGTCGGCGGACTCGGCGACGACTTCTACGCCACCTGCCTGTACGCCGTCTACGACCCCACCAGCGGTGTCTGCTCCATCGCCACCGCCGGCCACCCACCGCCGGCCGTGGCCGACGCCACCGGACGGGTCCGACTCCTCGACATACCCGCCAACCCGCCGCTCGGTGCGGCGGCACCACCCTTCGACACGAGCGAATTCGACCTCGACGACGGCAGCCTGCTCCTGCTCTACACCGACGGACTGGTCGAATCCAGCACGCAGGACATCGAACGGGGAATGGCCCGCCTCGCCGAGCGCCTCCGAGCCATCGCGGCGAAGGGACACACCGACCTCGACGCCGTCTGCGACGACCTGTTGAAAACGATGGGAGCGGACCGCCGGCCCACCGACGACGACACCGTGCTGCTCGTCGCCCGCACCCGCCGACACGCCGCCGAGGACATCGCCACCTGGCACCTGCCGACCGAGCCCCAAGCCGCCGGCACGGCCCGCCACCACGTACGGGACCAACTCTGCGCCTGGGGCCTGGAGGAACTGTCCCCGACAACGGAACTCCTGGTCAGCGAACTCGTCGGCAACGTCGTACGGCACGCCAAGGGACCCGTGTCACTTCGCCTGCTGCGCAGCCGGACCCTGATCTGCGAGGTCACCGACGGCAGCGCCAGCCTGCCCCGGATCCGCCGTGCCGCGGAGACCGACGAGGACGGCCGCGGCCTGCAACTGATCGCCATGCTCGCCGAGCGCTGGGGAGCCCGCTACACGCCCGACGGAAAGTGCATCTGGACCGAACAGCGCATGCCCGTCACCGAATCACGCCGACCGTTGCCGTAACCGGGACGAGACCACCACCGGCAACCCGGCACATTGGTTGACCTCCGCGGCGGCCTCATCAACTCGGGGGCTCCTGAGATCCGACCGAGCCCATCCCGAAGCCGCGTGGGGGCAAGAGTTCGCGCAGTTCGTACTCCTCGTCCCCACCCCGACCGGGGCAAAGGCGGCGTCACCGGCATCGGCGAGAACACCCACCCACGTTACGAGCCCGACCGACAACCCCGCAGGCGGACCGGCGAAACGCGCGCCTCGGCCGACAGAGTTCGCCGACCCCGGTCCGAGGCCGGCGATGTGATGCCCGGCGCGGCACCGGCGAGACCTGCATCGCCCCCTGGGGACTCGTGTCGGGCACCGCGAATCCGACTCGGGCCGCCACGGCGAGTTGCGCGGGCTTCAGGCGGGCGGCACTCACCACGTTCGGGTCGTTGACCCACACACGCAGGGACTGTGCCTTGAGCAGGCCCAACAGTGCGGTGGTGTTCTCGTCGGCCCGCCACCGCTCGTCGGGATCGGGGTGGGTGGGCTTGCGCCAGTAGACGGCGCAGTTCTCGTCCACGTGCGCGGCGCGCTCGCGGGGTCGCAGTTCGCTGCGCCACCGGCCCGCGTGGAAGCGAGCGGTCGCCTGCAACTCCCCGTCCAGGCGGCCGGGGTCCGGACGCAGGTGGCGTGGCCGCCGAGGTGTGACACCACCAGGTCGGCGGTCAGGTCGGTCTCGGCGGCCACGACGGTGGGGTGAGAGTCAGTCATCTGCCTTGAGTCCGGAGGGTTCCTGGGTACCGGTGTAGTCCGCGACCAGATCCGGGTCCGCGCTGTGGACGAGCAGGGTGCCGTCGGCGACGACGTTCGCGCACAGCTCGGGATCGTAGTGGTGGTCCGGCAGCGGAGGCGGACCACCGGCGGGGGCCGCGAGGCGGCGGGTCAGCAGCAGAGGCATGGCCATGTCAAACCTTTCGGGTGCGTCGGGTGGTGATGCGAACTGCCGTGCGGTTTCTAGTAGGTGGTAGGGGTGGCATCGTTCTCGCGGGCGAGGGCGGCGGCACGGGTTTCCGCGTCGAGGCGGGCTCGGCGGGGGCTCCACGGGCCGCGGATGAGGAAGGCGGTGGGGAGGAAGATGGCCTGTCCGGCCACGCAGACCCACCACCAGATCCGCCATTGGTCGGGGGCGTCCTTCGATGCCTGGGCGACGTCGGCTCCGTGGCGCTTGACGATGTCCAGGGCGGGTTTCGCCTGAGTGACGAGGGCGAGGCCTGCGGGGCCGACCTCGGCGTAGGCGCGGGCGCCGAGTTCGGGCGGTATGGCGTCGGAGGGGTGGCGATCGAGTTCGGCGAACAGGGCCGGGTGGGCGGCGATCACGGCGAGGGCGGGCGTGGCTTGCCGCTGGGCTTCGGCGACGTCCTTCCCGTGGTCGACCAAGGTGGTGACCGAGGTCGCCACCAACGGGAGGGCGATGGCGGTCGCTGCCACGATCAGGCGGGTTGCGCTGCCGGTGACGGCCAGTCCGGCTGCCGTGGCCGACGGGCTGTGCCGTTCCACGTTCTCGGTGAATCCCGCCATCCAGGGGGCGTACGCCATGCCGCCGAACACGCCCATACAGCAGCCGAGTAGCGCGAAGGTGTCGAAGCCGGTCGTGGCCCGGGTGGATACCGACGCGAACACGATCATCAGGATGAGGGAGCCGATCAGTCCCGTCACGATGAAGGGCTTGCGGACGCGCAGCCGGTCGGACAGCAGTCCGAAGAGGATCAGGGAGACTGCCTGGGCGGACCAGAACCAGTTGCCCAGCCCGTTGGCACGCTGCTCGCTGTAGCCGTGGACGGTGCTGAAAAAGACCACGAAGCTGCCGACCACGGTGAAGTAGAACAGTAGGTACAGGCCCACGCCGATGGCGGGGACGACCACGTCGGTACGCAGCACGCGGCGTCCGCCGGTGTCGAGGGCTTGTGCGCGGTCCAGCCCGGCGGCGCGGGCCTCGAGCAGGGCGCGTTCCTCGAACGCGACGATGAGTTGGTTGCGCAGGGCGGGGGCGAGTTCGCGGAGGAAGACGGCGACGACGAGGGCGACGACGATGCCGGCCGCGCCGGCGTAGCGGATTTCGTTGCGCCAGCCGATGTCGTCGAGGGTGGTGCTGGTGACCCCGGTGACGATGAGGCTCCCCAGGACCGGGCCCATCGTCCACAGGCCCATGGCCGAGGCGCGTCCCACCTGCGGCGACAGGTCGCGGACCAGGGCGGGGGCTGCGACGAGGACCAGTCCTTCGACGAAGGCGATCACGGCTGTGAGAAGCAGGAACGCGGTCGAGTTGGGTGCTTTCGGCAGGGCGGCGAGCGTGAGCACGCCCGTGGCGAGGAGTCCGTACGCGACCAGGTTCGCGCGTCCCCACCGGTCTGCGAATCCGGCGATCAGTGCGGCGCAGGCTCCGGTGATGTTGCCGACGACGGCCACCATCGAGAAGTACCCGAACGACATGCCGTAGTGGTTCATGATCGACGTCGCGATCGCGGTCTGCACGTAGAGCTGGTAGTACACGACCACGGTCGCGGCCACGACGAGGGCGAGTTGGGCGTGGCGGGTGGCGCCGGTCGGGTAGCGGTGGAGTTCGCGTCGCCACAGGCGCGTGAACCCCGCTGCGGGATCTGGTCGTGGGGGCGCGTCGCAGGACGCGGAGGCGGGCGACGCGGACGAGGGTGGCGCGACCATGACAGCTCCTGCACGGGGTCGTCGGTCCCTGGGGTCAGGGTTGGGCGGGTGGGGCCGGAGTTGTGAACCGGCCCGGTTCTCGGGTGCGTCGTGCCGTGGATGGACAGGCCTGGCGGGCGCTGTCCGAACGTGTGCGGTGACGCAGACGCCGGTGCGCTGCGCGGGTGTGGTGCGTCGGCGGCCGCGTCGGGGCGTGCGGCCTGTTGACGGCGGGTGAGCCTGCATGATTTGTTACCTGACGTCAGGCTCAGATTCTGGCCACTTCGCCATCGATGTCAAGAGGAGCAGTCATGCGAGTCGACGAACCCGCGCAGGGGCCACAGGACGCCGCGGTGGGGAGTGGGTCGTGGCCGGAACCCGCTCCGGGTGTCCGGCTGCGGCTCGATCCGGAGGACGAGGGCATGCACGTCCTCGGTCCGGAAGAGCATTTCAACGAGTCCATGTACTTCAACTTCTACGATCCCCGGACACGTCTGGGAGGCTGGGTGCGGTTGGGCAACCGCGCGAACCAGGGCCACGCGGAGCGGTCGGTCTGTCTGTACCTTCCGGACGGGAGCGTCGCGTTCGACTATGCGCGACCCGCGATAGCCGACAACGAGCGCTTCGATGCGGGCGGGCTCTCGTTCACCGTGGTGAAGCCCTTCGAACGCCTCGCCGTGCGGTTCGAGGGGGAACTCCTGCACTTGGCGGACGGCCACGCGATGGCCGATCCGAAGACCGCGTACCGCACTGGTCCGCGGGTACACGCCGCGCTGGAACTGGCCTACGAGGGCGTGTCCCCGATGCTCGGCGGCGAGGCCGAATACGAGGACGGCCGGCCGCTGGAGGACATTCACGGCGGCGACTTCGCCCGCGGCCACTACGAACAGCACGTCCTCGCCAGGGGATCCGTGCGTGTCGGGGGCACCGCCTGGGAGATCGGTGCCCCCGGCCTGCGCGACCACTCGTGGGGCCCCAGGCACTGGCAGTCCCCCTGGTGGTACCGCTGGCTCACCGGGAATCTCGGCCCCGACGCGGGATTCGTCGCCAGCGTCATCGCCGATCGCGCGGGAGGCCGCAAGGTCGGCGGCGTCGTCTTCCGCGACGGTCGCTACGACCGGGTCCGCGGCGTGCGCGTCAGCACCGTGTGGGACGACGCCACCGGCACTCAGACCGCGCTCGACCTGACGTTGACCACCGACACCGACACGTACGAGATCCACGGCGACGTGATCGGCATGGTGCCGCTCCGCAACCGCCGCACCGATGAGAACGGCGACCTCCTGACAACCCGCATCGCCGAGGGGCTGACGGTTTGGAGCTGTCCCGCACTGTCCTCCGCGCCGGGAGGCGGCATGAGCGAGTACCTCGACCAAGTCCTCGACGGCCTGCCCGTCGGGATCACCGAGGAGGGCTGACATGACCGCCGAGACGGATGCCTCGCGTGCCGAGGACTGCCCGCCCCCGGTCGCCGGCGACGGGATTCCTCACGGCACCGTGGTGCCGACCGGAACCGGCGAACTCCTCGCCGCCGTGGACGCCGACGGCGTCCTGACCGTCGTGCTGAACCGCCCGCAGCGTCGCAACGCGATGACCGCCGACCTGGAGTCCGCCTACCTCGCGCTGCTGCGCGCCGGCGAGGCGGACCCGCGCGTGCGGGCCGTCGTGGTCACCGGCGCAGGGAACGCGTTCTGCGCGGGAGCCGACCTATCGGCCCTCCACGACCTGTCCGCAGGTGCCGCGGACGACTCGCGACACACCGCACGGGACACGGACGGCCCGCCCCCGGAAGACTCGACAGTCGGAGCCACCCGCGATCCCGGCTACCCGCTGACGTTCGCCAAGCCCCTGATCGCCGCGATCGACGGGCCCTGCATCGGACTCGGGTTCGCCCAGGCGCTGTTCTGCGACATCCGCTTCGCGTCCGAGCGCGCGACGCTGGCGACCGCGTACGCGCGCCGCGGCCTGATCGCCGAGTACGGCACCGCATGGCTCCTCCCGCGCCTCGTCGGCCGAGGCCACGCCCTCGACCTGCTCCTGTCGGGGCGGACGGTGGACGCGGCCGAGGCTCGGGGCATGGGGCTCGTACAACGCGTTCTGCCGGCGGCCGAACTGCTGCCTGCGGCCCTCGAGTACGCCCGTGAACTGGCGCGGTTGAGCGCTCCCACGTCGATGGCGGTGATCAAGGCGCAGGTCGACGCGGACGCCCGCCGAGGCGCCGATGCCGCGCTGGCCTCGTCGTTCGCGCTGATGCTCGAGTCGTTCGCACGCCCCGACCTCGTCGAGGGGCTGGCCGCGCTCGGCGAGCGGCGAGCGCCGCGCTTCGCTCCCTGGCCGCCCGCGGACCCGGCGCGGGGCCCGGCGCGCCCCTGACGGGACGAGCCCGCCCGCGGCGGGAGCCGCGGGCGGGCGGACGGGCGTGTGGCCGAAACCCCGCGACTAGGGAAGCTTCAGCAGCCGCGCCCACGCTTCGAGCAGCAGGCGCGCCGTGGCGTCCGCGGTCGGCGGGTTCGCGCGGCGGTCGAACACATAGGTGAGGTAGCAGTAGCGGTCCGCCATCGCCGTCAGCATCCGCGCGGTCCCGGCGATGTCGTCCAGCGGTTCCAGCGCGCCGGATTCGAGGCCGCGGCGCAATTGCCGCTCGACCGTCTCCTCGATCACCTTCGTCAGCCGGCGCCGGGCGTCCGCGAGCGCGGGTTCGAGCTGCGTGACCTCCTCCCAGACGCCCGCGAAGGCCGAGTTCTCCGCGTAGTGGCCGACGTAGAAGCGCAGCAGCAGCTCCAAACCGGTGCGCCCGTCCTCCAGGTGCCACACCCCGTCGGCGGTCTCGAGCAACGCGCCGACGTACTCGTCCACCAGCGCGGACATCACGTTGCTGCGGTCGCGGAAGTACTGGTAGTACGTGCCTTGGCTGACGGACGCGCGTTCACTGATCTGCGCCACCGAGACCTGACCGTACCCGCGTTCCTCGAAGGCCTCGCGCGCGGCCACCATGAGTTTGGCGCGCGTCGCGGCACCGCGTGGGCCGAGACGCACCTCCTTGCCGTCCTCGCGGCGGGTCGGCTCGGCGGGGGTGCCCGGACGGTCCGCTGCCGGGGAGTGGGCGGCAGCCTTCTTGGGCCTGCGTACGGCCTTCGGAGGGGGAGGCATGGTGTTCTCCAGATCAGGGGTCAGGACGACGGGGCCGGGGAATGAGCCGCGGATGCCGGGCGGCGCTGCGCGACGCGTGGTCGGGTCGCGGAGGCGGGACGCGACCCGAACCTGACGTCGGCATCATATGGGGTTCACGGGCAACGTCGCCCGGCGGCCCGCGCTCACGTGCGCGTCGGGGGTTCGGCGATGGCCGACAGATATACGGACTTCGCGACGGTGAACGCGGCCAGACCCTCCGGGCCGAGTTCACGTCCGATCCCGCTCGCCTTGACGCCGCCGAACGGTGCCCCGGCGTCGATGCTGTAGTCGTTGACGCCGATCGTGCCGGTCCGTACCCGGCGCGCGACGGCGAGCCCGCGTTCGGGATCTCGTGTCCACACGGTTCCGGCCAGACCGTAGGGCGAGTCGTTGGCCAGGCGCACCGCTTCGTCCGTGTCGTCGTACGGGATGACCGCCAGGACCGGCCCGAAGATCTCTTCACGGGCGAGCGGCGCGCTGTTGTCGACATCGGCGAAGACCGTCGGTGCCACGAACCAGCCGCGGTCGCGTGGCGGGGCGCCGCCGCCGGTCACCACGGTGGTGCCCGCGGCTTTGGCCGCGGCGATGTGCGCTTCCACACGGTCGCGTTGCAGCCGGCTGACCAACGGCCCCAGTCCGGTCGCCGGATCCATCGGGTCGCCGACGACCAGTGACGCGGCCACCGCGCCCACGGCATCGGCCACCGCGTCGTGACGGGCCCGAGGCACGAGGATCCGGGTCGACAGGTGGCACGTCTGGCCGTTGTTGAGCAGCGACACCGCCGCCACCCGGCCGGCGAAGACCTCGAGATCCGCGTCGTCCAGGAGGATCGCCGCGGACTTACCGCCCAGTTCGAGCGAGGCCGGCCGCAGGAGCTTCCCGCACACTTCGCCGATCCGACGTCCCGCGGCGGTCGAGCCGGTGAAGGCGACCTTGTCGACACCCGGGTGAGCGACGAGGAGTTCGCCGACGTCGGCGCCGCCGGGGACGACGCCGAGCACGCCGGGCGGCAGTCCCGCGATGAGCGCGGCGTCCGCCAGGGCGTACGCGTCCAGGGTCGTCTCCGGTGCGGGCTTGAGGACGACCGTGCAGCCGGCCGCGAGTGCCGGAGCCAGCTTGAACATGGTCAGGGTCTGGGGGAAGTTCCACGGGACGACCGCGGCGACCACGCCGACCGGGTCGCGGGTCACGACGGTGTGGCCGTTCCCGTCCAGGCGCGGGCGCGTCTCCTCCGCGAGGACGGCGCCCGCCAGCGCCGCGTAGTAGCGCAGCAGTCCGACCGGGCCTGCGCCCTCGGCGTCGAGGGCAAGCCCGATCGGCATGCCGTTCTGGAGGGTGGTGAGCGTGGCGCGTTCGGCCAGGTTCGCTTCCAGGGCGTCGGCGAAGCGGATGAGCAGGGCGGCTCGCTCGACGGGGCCCAGCCCGCCCCAGGCGGGGTCGTCGAGGGCGCGGCGGGCGGCCGCGACGGCGTGGTCCACGTCGGCGGGGGTCGCGGCCGGGAAGGAGCCGACGGGCGACTCGTCGGCAGGGTTGACGACCTCGATCGTGGCGTGGGGGCCGTCCGGGGGGATGTACCGGCCGCCGATGAACAGCGTGTCGTGATGGTGCAAGGCGAGTCCTCGGGGAGAAGTGGGCCTGCGGTCGGCGCCGGAAGGCCGGGCCGGATCGCGCAGGAGCACGCCGGAGCGTGACAGTCGGGGCAGGGTGGTCGGGGGCGGGGGTCGGTGCGAGATTCAGGGCAGCAGGACCGGCTTCACGACGGTGCCCTCGAGCCACGCGCGCTCCGCGTCGCCGATCCGGTCGAGTGAAAACGTGGTGACCAACCGGTCGAACGGGAACCGCCCCTGCCGCCACAGCCCGATCAGGTCGGGCACGAACGTCTGCGGAACGGCGCCCCCCTCGATGATCCCGACCAGGGCCCGACCGGGAGCGAGGGCGTCGGGTGGCAGGGCCAGGTCGCCGTGCGGGATGCCGACGAGTCCGCACACGCCGGTCGGGCGCAGCGCGTACACGGCCGTGGTGATCGCCGCGGGCAGCCCCGTGGTGTCGAGTGCGTACTGCATCCCTCCCCCGCTCGCCTCGGCCAGTGCGGCGGGCAGTTCCGGGTCGGCGCCGTCGAAGACGTGCGTCGCGCCGAGCTCGTGGGCCAGTTCCCGGCGGGCCGGATTGACGTCCACGGCGGCCACCACGCCCGCCCCGGCCACCCGGGCGGCCATGACGGCGCTCAGCCCGACGCTCCCGGACCCGAACACCGCGATCGACGAACCCGGTCGCACCGCAAGGGAATTCCACACCGCGCCCGCCCCGGTCTGCACGCCGCAGCCGAGCGGGCCCAGCAGTTCCAGAGGCAGGTCCCGGTCCACCTTGACAACGTTTGCCGCGGCGGTGATCGCGTGGCTGGCCAGCGACGACTGGCCGAACCAGCGGGATGCCACCGGGTCGCCTTCGGCGTCACGCAGCAGCGCATCCCCGTCCGCACTCGTCCCGGTCAGGTTCCGCGCGGTGAACTCCGCGCAGTACGCGGGTTGGGCGGATAGGCAGTTCCGGCATGCCCGGCACGCGTCATACGACAGCACGACCGGTTCGCCGACGGCGAGGCCCGCGACCCCGGGGCCGAGGGCGTCGACGACGCCGGAGCCCTCGTGGCCGGTGACGATGGGATGGGGCGTGTGCCCGGGGACGCGGGCCAGCAGGTCGGTGTGGCACAGCCCCGCACCGGCGATCCGCACGCGGACGTGGCCGGGGCCGGGGTCTGCGAGCTCCAACTCCTCGATGCGGTAGGGCGCGTCGGGTGCGCGCAGCACGGCGGCGGTGATTCTCACGAGTGTGTTCCTTGCTTCTTCTCGCGATGCGCGGTGCAGGATGCAACGGCGCGACGGGCGGTTGTGGACGATGGGGTCGGGGATCAGGCGTTGGCCCGAAGCAGCGGCAGCGAGGTGATGTCGCGGAAGGACGGGAGTTCGGAGCGGCGTACCAGGGGGCGGTGCGGATCGGGGGCCCAGTCGTCCATCAGCGGCAGCAACGCCGTGAGGGCGGACTCCAGTTCCATCCGGGCCAGCCAGGCACCGAGGCAGAAGTGCGGCCCCGAGCCGAACGCGAGATGCCCGGCCGGGTTGCGAGTGATGTCGAACCGGTCGGGGTCCGGGAAGACGTCCTCGTCGCGGTTCGCGGCGCCGAACGCCAGCATCACCCGGTCACCCGCCCGCATATCCTGCCCGTGCAACCGGTGGTCGGCGGTGAGCGTGCGCGCGAAGCATTGGATCGGCGGCTCGAAGCGGATGATCTCCTCGACCGCCTGCGGAATGCCCTCGGGACGGTTGCGCAGGGCGCGGCGCTGCTCCGGGTGTGCAAGCAGGAGGTGCACGGCGTGGCCCAGCACCGAGGCGGTGGTGGTGTTCCCGGCGATCATGAGCAGGCTGCAGAAGTTGACGATCTCGTCGTCGGTGAGAACCTCCTCGGAGTCTGCGGCGGACACCATGCGGCCGATGAGGTCGGTTCCCGGTCGAACGCGGCGGTCGGCGACGGCTGTCCGGAAGCAGGTCACGGCTTCCGTCACTGCCGTGCCGATCTCTGCAGCGAGCACGGGGTCTTCGCGGCGCGCCCACGGCCATGCGGTCAGCGCGTGGCTCCACCGACGGTAGTCGCGCCAGCCGTCGTGGTCGATGCCCAGGTAGTGCGCGATGACCCGGGTGGGCAGCGGGTCGGCGAACGCCGGGACGAAGTCGAAGGCGTCCGACGACTCGGCCGCTATCCGGGAGACCAGGCCGTCGACGACGCCGTCGACCCGGTCTCGGAGCGTCCGCACATTGCGCGGGGTGAACTGGCGGCTGAGCACGCCGCGCAGGCGCCGATGGTCGGGGTCGTCCATCGCGACCAGCGACCCGTTCCCGCCGCCCGGGCCGAAGGCGACGCCCTGCGCGGAGGAGTACAGCCCGGGGTTGCGCAGCGCTTCGCTGACGTCCTCGTGGCGGGTCATGAACCAGACGTCCGGCCGCGCGAGGCGTACGAGCGGGGCCTCGGCCCGCAGGCGGGAGTAGAAGGGGTAGGGGTCCTCCCTGAACTCG
This sequence comes from Embleya sp. NBC_00888, assembly GCF_045207655.1. Lineage (NCBI taxonomy): Bacteria > Bacillati > Actinomycetota > Actinomycetes > Kitasatosporales > Streptomycetaceae > Embleya > Embleya sp. NBC_00888. The sequence continues at coordinate 310,368 of NZ_CP108785.1, forward strand.
TCGCTGTAGAGGTCGAGCCGGGTCAGGTCCGTGATGTCGGTGGCGGGCACGTCAGGCCTTTCGGTGGGATGCGGGCGCAGGAAGGACGGGCTCCTTCGACGGCCGGTCCTTCGGCAGCAGGTAGTCGGGGTTGACGACCTCCAGCCGGCGAACGGCGTGGGCACGCAGCGCCGGAACGAGGCCGGGCGCGTCCGGTGCGAGCACGCCGTCGCGGATTGCCGCGGCGGCCTCGCGCATCGCCTGTGCGTCGTCGGCTGAGGCATCGACCTCGTCGACGGTGGCGCCGGTGGGCCTGCCGGCGTCGTCCGCGTCGGGTCGCGCCGCGCGGACGATCAGCGCGAGTACGGCCTCCCGGTCGGGTGCGTGGTGCCCGGTCCCGACGACCAGTTCGCGTTCGACCATCCGCAGCACGCGCACGGCGACCCGCGCGTGGTAGCGGTCGGTTCCGGCCGGCGAGGTGCCTCCGACGGCTTCGAGCCACTCGGCGACGGCGTCGACGAGCTGGGCGGCGGTGGGGGTGTACTGCATCACGGGCCTTCCTGGAGGAGGACGACGAGGTCGTACTCCGCCTCGGCAAGGCGGCGTCCGATGGCCGCCAGTTCGACGCTGCGGACCTGTCCCGACAGGTGCAGGCGGCTCTGTGTCACGCAGGTCAGCGCCCACTTGAACGTGCCGAACACCTCCCAGAAGTGCAGCTCCGGACGGGTGATCGGGCTGCCTCCGGCCGCGGTGTAGGCGGCCAGCAGCTCCTCGCGAGTGCCGAAGCCGCCCGCGGGCTTCGCGTCCGCGCCGAACTGCCACGCCCGGGTGCAGAACCACCCCAGGTCCTCGGCCGGCGCGCCGACGTGTGCCAACTCCCAGTCGAGCACCGCGACCAGGCCGTCCGGTGCGACGAGGAGATTTCCGGTGCGGACGTCGCCGTGTACGAGAGAGGCCGGCCCGGCGGGCGGGGCGTTGGCGGCCAGCCACCGCGCGGCCAGTTCCAGGATGGGCGAGCCGACGTCCAGCCGAGTGAGCCAGGTGTCCATCTGGGCGACGGCTTCGGCGGCGTCGCGCGCGGGCCCGAGGAAGGGGACGCGCTCGGCGAACACCGTGTGGATCGCGGCGAGCGTCCGGCCGACCTGCTCGACCAGCACCTCGCGGGCCCGGCCGAACTCGGGATTGCGCAGCAGCTTCCGGGGGATCGTCTCGCCCTTGAGGAATTCCATGACCAGGTAGGCGGGAGCTTCGTCGGGAGCGCTCTGTGCGAGCACCTGCGGCACCGGCACCGCTGCCGCGTGCACGACGCGCAGCAGTGCCGCTTCGTCGTGGCGGCTGCTCAGCGGCGTGCCCGGCCGGTCGCGGCGGATGATGATCCGCGCCGCCGGGAAGTCACCGTCGATCTCGGCGGCCCATGTCTCCATCGACGCGCCGCCGGAGAGCCGGCGCGGATTCGACACGGTCACCGGCGTGTTCCGCGCTTCGCTCAGGCGTGCGGCGACGGAGGCGGCGAGGGCGCGTGGGGCGGATGCGGTGCTCATCGGCCGGTCTCCGCTCCGGCCGCGGGCGGCACGGTGCCCGATTCCGCGGCGGCGGCGAGGCGGTCCGCGAGCAGGCGGCGCAGCACGTCTTTTCGCAGCTTCCCGGTGGGCGTGCGCGGCAGCGGTTCGGTGCTGACCTCCACGATCGTGGGGACCTTGAATCCGGCCAGTCGTTCGCGGACGTGTCGCCGCAGGTCGTCGGCGTCCACCGAACCGGTGCCGCCGGGCTCGCGGTCCACCGCGTGCCGCGGCACGACGAACACGGCGACCTCTTCGCCGAGCAGCGGGTGCGGCGCTCCGACGACGGCGGCCTCGGCCACCTGGGGGTGCTCGCCGACGACGTCTTCGACCTCGGCGCAGTAGACGTTCTCGCCGCCCCGGATGACCACGTCCTTGCTGCGGTCGCTGATGTAGACCCGGCCGTCCGCGTCGACCCAGCCGAGGTCGCCGGTGCGGAGCCCGCCGTCGGTGAACGTCGCGGCGGTGTCCTCGGGGCGCTTCCAGTAGCCGCGGACCACGTTCGGGCCGCGGACGACGAGTTCGCCCACCTGCCCGGTGGGCAGCGGGGCGCCGCGGTCGTCGACCGCGACGATGTCGACGATCGGGCACGGCGTGCCGACGCTGTCGGGGTGGGCCGCGTAGCGGGCGCCCATGTTGGTGGTGGCGTTCGCGGAGCTCTCGGTGAGGCCGTACCCGACCCCGCATACCGCGTGGGGCATCTGGGCGCGGATGCGTGCCGGGAGCGAGGTGGCCGCGGGCGCGCCGCCGTAGCCGACGTAGGTGACGCTGGTCAGGTCGCGCCCGGCCCCGGCCTCCAGGATCGCCTGGATGGTCGTGGGGACGCCGACGAGCCGGGTCAGGCGCTCGCGTTCGACGAGGTCGACCGCGATGTCGGCGTCGAACTTGTCCATCAGGACGAGCTTGCCGCCCTGCGCCATGCCGGCCACAAGGGTGGCGTGGCACCCGGTCGCGTGGAACAGCGGGACGGTGACCAGCGTGCTGGGCTGGTCCGGGAGCGGGTCGGTCGAGTGGGCCGGGTCCGCGGGGTCGACGGGGTCCGGCGGGGCCGCCTCCTGCTCCATGGCCGCCAGCGCGAATTCGAAGGCGCCCCAGTAGAGCAGGTTCATCACGTTGGTGGTCATGTTGCGGTGCGTGCCCACCGCGCCCTTGGGGCGCCCGGTCGTGCCCGAGGTGTAGAGGATCGTGGCGTCGTCGTCGGTGTCGACGGCAACCTCAGGCAGCGCGAACTCCGCCTCGGGGTCGGCGAGGTCGACCAGCGCCCGCACGCTTGCGGCGCCGGTGGCCGCGGCCTCGGGGGCGTCGGATCCGGTGTCGAGGGTGACCAGGTGGATGCCCGCAAGCTGTCCGGTCAGCCGGGCCAGCCGGGCGCGGTCGGCGAAGAGCCAGGTGGCGCCGCTGTCGTCGAGGGCGTACCCCAGCTCTTCGCCGGTGCCCCAGGCGTTCAGCGGCACGACGACCGCGCCCGCGCAGGCCGCGCCCCAGAACGCGATGCTCCAGGGCACCCGGTTGCTCGCCGCGATGGCGATCCGGTCGCCGGGCCGCACCGCGCCGTCGCCGGCGAGCCACCGGGCCAGGCTCGCGGCTGCCCTGCCGTGGCGCGCGTAGGTCCAGCGCTCGGTGCCGTGCACGAGGAAGTCGCGCTCGCCCCAGGCGTTCCCGGAGACCAGGAGGTCGGCCAGCGTTGCGGGCGCGTTGCGCCAGACCCGTGTGCTTCGGCCGTGGACGGTCGCCTCGACCACCTCGAACGGCTGCTCCGGTGCGGTGAGCTCGGTCGCGAGCCGCTCGGCGGCGCTCGGTACGCCCGCACGCGCTCGCGTCGCCGCGAGGGTGTCGAGGGACCGGTTCTCCGATGTCGGTGGGTCGGGCTGTGTGTGTGCCATCGAGGGCTCCCTGGGCCGTGGGCATCGGCGGGGGCTTGACGCCGCCGCCCTGTAGGCTGTTATAACCTGACGTCAGGCTCAGGTACAAGCCTGGGCGCTGCCGGCCGGCCGGTTCGAGCGCCTCGCCCAGCACCGCCTGGACCGCACCGCGTCCCTGCGGGCACCGGAAATGCCCCGCCCCGCCGGACCACCCCGGCCCATCAGGAGGAACCACATGCATCCCACCGCCTCATCCACCCCGGCCCCGCCCGAACCGACGCCCACGGGCTCGGCCGAGCGCCCGGCCGTTTCCGTCGCCTGCGCCGACGGCATCGCGGTCATCGCGATCGACCGGCCCGAGGCGCGCAACGCCGTCAACCTGGCGGTCGCCACGGGCATCGCCGCCGCGCTGGACGAACTCGACCACCGCGACGACCTCGTGGTGGGCGTGCTCACCGGCACCGGCGGCACGTTCTGCGCCGGCATGGATCTGAAGGCGTTCCTGCGGGGCGAGCTGCCGGTGCTGCCGGGCCGCGGGCTGGCCGGTCTGACCGAGGCGCCGCCCGCCAAGCCGCTCATCGCGGCGGTCGAGGGCCATGTGCTGGCGGGCGGATTCGAGATCGCGCTGGCGTGCGACGCCATCGTCGCGGCGGAGGACGCGGTGTTCGCGCTGCCGGAGGTCAAGCGCGGGCTGGTCGCGGGCGGAGGAGGATTGCTGCGGCTGCCGCGCAGGCTTCCGTACCACGTGGCCATGCAACTGGCGCTCACCGGAGCGCCGCTGACCGCGACGCGGGCGCACGCGTTCGGCCTGGTGAACGAACTCGCCCCGGCCGGCGGCGCGTTGCACGCCGCCCGCGCGCTCGCGTCCGTCATCGCGGCGAACGGGCCTTTGGCCGTGCGCGCCACCAAGCGCATCGTCACCGACTCCGGCTCCTGGCCCGCCGACGAGATGTGGTCCCGGCAAGAGGCGATCACCACACCGGTGTTCGCCTCCCACGACGCCCGCGAAGGCGCGGCCGCCTTCGCCGAGAAACGCGCCCCGCGCTGGCAGGGCCGCTGACCTCCGGCGTCCCGCCCCTCCCCAACCGCCCCACACCCCCGGCGCCGATCCGTCGGCCCGCCACGATCAGCCAAGGAGCGCCACCGATGCACCTCGACAACGCGTCCGTCCTCGTCACCGGCGGGGCCTCGGGCCTCGGCCGGGCCACCGCCGCACGCCTGCTCGCCCGGGGAGCGACCGGCGCCGTCCTGCTGGACCTGCCCACCTCGGCCGGCGCCCACGTCGCCGAGGCGCTGGCCCGCGAATCCGGGCACCCCGTGCGGTTCGTGCCCGGCGACGTCCGCAGCCAGGAGGACGCCGCCGCTTCCGTCGAGGCAGCCTCCGAACTCGGCACGCTGCGCGTCGCCGTCAACTGCGCCGGTACCGGAAGCGCCATCCGCACCGTCGCCAAGGACGGCACTCCCCACCCGCAGGAAGCCTTCGAATTCCTCGTCGCGATCAACTTGTTCGGCACCTTCAACGTCCTCCGGCTCGCCGCCGCCGCGATGACCCGCACCGAGCCCGCCGACGGCGGCAGCCGCGGCGTGATCGTCAACACCGCCTCGGTCGCGGCGTACGAAGGGCAGATCGGCCAGGTCGCCTACGCGGCGTCCAAGGGCGCGATCACCGCCCTCACCCTCCCGGCCGCCCGCGATCTCGCCGCCGCGGGCATCCGCGTGGTGACCATCGCGCCCGGGCTCATGGACACGCCGCTCCTGGGCAGCGCGCCGCAGCAGGTCCGCGACGCCCTCGGCGCCCAGGTTCCGCACCCCGCACGCCTGGGTCTCCCCGAGGAATTCGGCGACCTCGTCGCCGCAGTCGTCGGCAACGACTACCTCAACGGCGAGGTCATCCGACTCGACGGCGCCATCCGTATGAGCCCGAAGTAGCCCGCCCGCTCACCCTGGCGACCCGAACCATCGAACGAACAAAAGGAGCGACCATGCGTGACGCCGTCATCGTCGACGCCGTGCGGACCCCCCTCGGCAAGGGCAAGGCGGGTGGTGCCCTGTCCGGCCTGTCCGCCGTGGACCTGTCCGCGCAGATCCTCACCGCCCTCGCCGACCGCGTCGGGCTCGACCCCGCCGAGGTCGACGACGTCGTCTGGGGCTGCGTCTCCCAGATCGGCGAACAGGCGGGCGGTATCGGCCGCTACGCCGTCCTCGCGGCCGGCTGGCCCGAGCACGTCCCCGGCCTGGCCGTCGACCGCCAGTGCGGATCCTCCCAGCAGGCCGTGCACCAGGCCGCCGCGGGCGTCATCGCCGGGCAGTACGACATCGCCGTGGCAGGCGGCGTCGAGTCGATGTCCCGGGTGCCGATGGGCTCGTCGTTCGCCGGCGGCGCCCTCGGCACGCCGTTCAGCCCCCGCATCCAAGCCCGCTACCCGGGCACGGCCTTCAACCAGGGCGCCGGCGCCGAGATGATCGCCGACGAATACGGCCTCAGCCGCACGGAACTCGACGCCCACGCCCTGGAGTCGCACGCACGCGCCGCAGCCGCCGTCGACGCGAAGCTCTTCCACGGCCAGATCGCCCCCGTCATCGCCCCCGGACCGGACGGCACGCACCGCGTGGTCGACGCCGACGAGGGCATCCGGCGCGGCAGCACCCCCGAACAGCTCGCCGGCCTGCCCACCCCGTTCAAGGCCGACGGCCGCATCTCGGCGGGCAACTCCTCGCAGATCACCGACGGCGCCGCCGCCCTGCTCGTCACCACCAGCGAAATCGCCGCGGCCCGCGGCTGGACACCGATCGCCCGCTTCCACACCGGCACCGTCGTCGGCACCGACCCCGTCACCATGCTCAAAGGCCCGATCCCCGCCACCGCCAAGGCCCTGTCCCGCGCCGGACTCTCCCTCGCCGACATCGGAGCCTACGAGGTCAACGAGGCCTTCGCGTCGGTCACCCTCGCCTGGCTCCGCGAGACGGGCGCCGACCCGGCAAGGCTCAACCCCAACGGCGGCGCCATGGCGCTCGGCCACCCGCTCGGAGCATCCGGCGCACGCCTGATGACCACGCTCGTTCATCACATGCGCGACAACGGCATCCGGTACGGGCTGCAAACCATGTGCGAAGGCGGCGGCATGGCCAACGCAACGGTGCTCGAACTCCTCTGACCCCGCCCGCAGCCCCGCGCCGCCCCACCCACCACCGGAGGACCCGCATGGCCATCGCCGTCACCCCCGAACACCAGCAACTTGCCGCCACCGCGCACGACTTCCTGACCCGCCGCAAGGCCCGCACCGCCGCCCGCGCCACCCTGAACACAGGCGCCGAACACGCCGACCTGTGGGCCGCGATATGCGCCCTGGGCTGGCCCGGACTCCACCTGCCGGAGGCGCACGGCGGCTCGGGCTTCGGCCTGCCCGAGCTCACCGTCGTCCTCGAGCAGTGCGCACGCCACCTCGCTCCCGTCCCACTGCTGCCCACCGCCGCAGCCTCCGCCACCATCGCCGACGCCGGGTCCGACACCCTCGCCGCCCGCGTCCTGCCCGGCCTTGCGGCCGGCACCACCACGGCCGCACTCGCCCTCGGCGACGGAATCACCCTCACCCGCGCCGCCGACGGCTTGGCCCGCGCGGACGGCGTCCTCGCCGTCGTCCCGCACGGCGCCACCGCGCAGATCCTCGTCCTGGCCGCAGGAGAGGACCTGATCGTCGTCGACACCGACCGCCACGGCGTGGCCGTCACCACACGCCCCAGCCTCGACCCGACGTGGCCGAACGCCGAGGCGGTCCTTCGCGACGTCCGCCTCGCACCCGACGAGATCCTGCCCGGCGCCAAAGCCCGCGCCACCGACCTGTGGCGCGTCCTCGTCACCGCGGAAGCCGCCGGCGGCGCCCGCGAATGCGCCGACGCCGCCACGACCTACGCCAAGGAACGCGTACAGTTCGGCCGCCCGATCGGCACGTTCCAGGCGGTGAAGCACCACTGCGCGAACATGCTCGTCGCCGCCGAACTCGCCGCCGCTGCCGTGTGGGACGCCGCACGCGCCGCCGACGACACCCCACAAGCCTTCGCGCTCGCCGCCGCGGTCGCCGCCGCCACCGCGATCCCCGCCTTCACCGGCAACGCGAGCCTCAACATCCAAGTCCACGGCGGCATCGGCTTCACCTGGGAACACGACGCCCACCTCTACCAACGCCGCGCTCTGACCCTGGCCGCCGTCACCGCATCCGATGCCGCCCTCGTCGACATCCACCGGCTGCGCACCGCAGGTGTCACCCGGGCCCACTCCCTCGACCTGCCGCCCGAGGCCGAAGAAGCCCGCGCCGGCATCCGCTCCGACCTCGCGGCCATCGCCGCCGCGCCCGAGGAAACCCGCCACCGGGCGCTCGCCGAGAGCGGCTACCTCGTCCCACACTGGCCCAAGCCCTTCGGCCTCGGCGCCGCCGCGGCCCAACAGCTCCTCATCGACGAGGAGTTCGAGCATGCCGGGATCGCCCGGCCCGCCCTCGGCATCACCCAGTGGGTGCTGCTCACCATGGTCCAGCACGGCACCCCGGATCAGATCGACCGCCTCGTCCGCCCGGCACTGCGCGGCGAACACCACTGGTGCCAACTGTTCAGCGAGCCCGACGCCGGCTCCGACGCCGCAGGCATCCGCGCCCGGGCCCGCCGCACCGAGGGCGGCTGGCTGGTCACCGGCCAGAAGGTCTGGACGAGCGGCGCCCACACCGCCGCGTTCGGACTCGCCACCGTGCGCACCGACCCCGACGCCCCCAAACACCGCGGCGTCACCACCATGGCCGTGGACATGCACGCGCCCGGCGTCGAGGTGCGGCCGCTGCGCATGGTCACCGGCCACAGCGAGTTCAACGAGGTCTTCCTCAACGACGTGTTCGTCCCCGACGCCGACGTCATCGGCGAGATCGACCAGGGCTGGACCGTCGCCCGCGCGACCATGGGCAACGAACGCGTGAGCATCGGCGGCGGCCACGGCGGCAAAACCGTGGCGATCGACGTTCTCGACCTCACCAACCGATACGGCGACCGGCTGCCCGGCGCCGCCGCCCGCTGCGGCGCCGTCCTCGCCGAAGAACACGTGCTCCGCCTTCTCAACGTCCGCGGCGCCGAACGTGCCGTGTCCGGCGCCGCCCCGGGCCCCGAGGGCAACATCAGCAAGCTCGTCCTCGCCGAACACCTGCTGCACCAATCGGCGCTCGCCGCCGCGCTGTGCGGACCCGAGACCGCCTGCACCGACGGACCCGCGGCCACAGCCGTCCTGGCCGTGCTCAGCGCCCGCGGGATGGCCATCGCCGGCGGCACGTCCGAGATCACCCGCAACCAGATCGCCGAACGCATCCTCGGTCTGCCCCGCGACCCGCTGCTCGTCTGAACGCCCCCTCCCCCATCACCCACGAGAACAGGAGCACCCACATGAGCGGCATCCTCGACGGCCGGGTGGCCGTCGTCACCGGAGCAGGCCGCGGCATCGGCCGCGCCCACGCCCTCGAACTCGCCCGCCACGGCGCCTCGGTCGTCGTCAACGACCTCGGCGGCGCCACCGACGGCACCGGCAGCAGCATGCGGGCCGCCCAGCAGGTCGCCGACGAGATCACCGCGGCGGGCGGCACCGCCGTCGCCAACACCGACGACATCGCCGACTGGGACGGCGCGGGCGCACTCGTCACCCGAACCGTCGCCGATTTCGGCCGCCTGGACGTCCTCGTCAACAACGCGGGCATCCTGCGCGACAGCAGTCTCGTCTCCATGACGCCCCAGGCCTGGGACGCCGTCATCCGCGTCCACCTGCGCGGCACCGCGGGCCCGACGCACCACGCAGCCCGACACTGGCGCGCAGTCGCCAAGGAGACCGGCGCCCCGGTCGACGCCAGGATCGTCAACACCAGCTCCGCGTCCGGCCTGTACGGAAACTTCGGCCAGGCGAACTACGGCGCGGCCAAGGCAGGAATCGCCGCGATGACCGTCATCGCGGCGATCGAACTCGCGCCCTACGGCGTCACCGTCAACGCCGTGGCGCCGGTCGCGCGCACCCGCATGACCGAGGACTTGATCGCCGACACCCCGGGCATCGACCTGCGGCCAGAGCACATCTCGCCGCTCGTCACCTGGCTCGCCGGCCCCGGTGGCGCCGCGGTGACAGGCCGCGTCTTCTGCGCGGGCGGAGGCCTCGTCGGCGTCGTCGAACCCTGGAGGATGGGCCCGCATGTCCAGCGTGCCGGCATCTGGGATGCCGCCGAACTCACCGAGATCATGCCCGGTCTGGTGGCGAAGGCCGCGCCGAACATGGACATGACCGGACTGGTTCCGCGCGGCGGCACGGCATGAGCGTCGACCTCGAACTCCTCGACAAGCCCTGGGGAACCCCCGAACGGACCTGGACCGCCGACGACGCGATCGTCTACGCCCTCGGCGTCGGCGCGGGCGGTGCCGACGCCGGTGTCGAACTCCCCTTCACCACCGAGAACTCCCAGGGCCACCCGCAACGGGTCCTGCCCACGTTCGCCATCCCCCTGGCGGCCGGCACCGGACCCATACTGGGAGACTTCGACCACGGCACGATCCTGCACGCCGAGCAGTCCGTCACGCTGCACCGCGCCCTCCCGGTATCCGGCGCGGCACGGACCCGGTCGCGTGTCACCGCCTTCCACGACAAGGGCAAAGACGCACTGGCGGTCATCGAGTCCACACTCGTCGACGCCGCGGACGGGCAGGAACTGGCGCACAGCAGCAGCACCCTTTTCCTCCCCGGGCAGGGCGGATTCGGCGGCGAGCGCGGGACCGCCCCGCTCTGGACGCGCCCCGACCGCACGGCCGACCACACCGTCAGCGACGCCATCCGGCCAGACCAAGCCCTGCTCTACCGGCTGAGCGGCGACCGCAACCCGCTCCACTCCGACCCGACGGTCGCCCACAAACTCGGATTCCCCCGGCCCATCCTCCACGGCATGTGCACCTACGGATTCGTCGGGCGCGCCCTGCTGCGCACCGTCTGCGACGGAGACCCGGACCGGTTCGGTGGCATGACCGCCCGGTTCGCCGCCCCGGTCCTGCCGGGCCAGGAACTGACCACGGACATATGGAAGGACGGTGATCACATTCTCTTCCGGGCGCGGGTGGGCAACACCACGGTCCTCGACCGCGGCACCTTCACCCCACGCGCCTGACACCGCCCGCCCGCACCCCGTTCCGCTCCGTCGCAACCGAAGAAGGCCAGCCGTGCCCACGACACCGCCACCCCAACCCCCGCAAGATCACATTGCGAAGCACCGAGTAGTCCGATTGCCCGACGGCGACACCCCAGAGGGGAGAAAATCGGGTTACGGCCGTCCGGCTGACGTCGTTGATTCTTGGCGCCACCGGAACCCGATACGGAGGAGCACACTGGGGACTCTTCGTCAGGCACCCGGAATTGTTCCCTCAAGCACGTGAATCAGACTCTTTTGCCTGCCCGGTCCCCCGCCGGACGGTCGTCGTTCGACCGCACGAAGCGCGAAGGGGGTGCCGGGGCATGGACGTCGTCCACGAACGATGCGCCGGGATCGACATCGGCACGGTCGACATGAAGGTTCTGCGTCCGCGTTCCCGGCCCGGGCAAGCGACGCCGCAAGGAGGTCCGCACCTTCACCACCATGACACGCGATCCATTGGCGATGCGGGACTGGTTGCTCGCCGAACAGGTCACCGCCGTCGGCATGGAGGCCACCGGCTCGTACTGGAAACCTGTGTTCAGCCGTTCCTGTCGGCCCTCGGCTCGTTCGCCAGGAACGGGGACGATGGTCTCGGCGGTGCCGCCCGGGGCCACGCCGGCCGGGCCGGTCTCGGTCGAGGCGGTCGAGGCCGGCAGGGGGTCGGTGAAGCAGACATGGGCCAGGTCTGCGCGCAAAGCCGCCCTGACGACCGGGCCCAGATCGCGTTCGGCGACGATCGCGAACGCCTGCTCACCCTCACGCGTCAGACGAACCACGGTGTCCGCCTCGGCCAACGCCGCAGCGACCTCAAGCGTTCACCCACAACGGTCTCCCACACCGCCACCACAGGCACGTCCGGATCCGCTGCCAGACGCCGCAACGCGGCCACACCATGGCGGACATCGGGACCGGCAAGCCGGCGGTGCCAGGAGGTGGTTGAGCGGATCGACGGCAACCAGGCGCAGGCCCGCGATATCGGCTCCGGTCTTCCGGAGCAAGTCCGGGATCAGGTCGGCGCCGTCGTCCAGGAGCAGCCCCCCGGCGGCCAGACGCGGCGTCGGCAGCGTGGCGTTCGGACTCGGTGAGGGTGCCCGGGCGCAACCTGCGGTGGTCCACCCCTGCGGCTGCGGCCGTCAACCGGGCCGCGATGTCGGCGCGTGGGCGGCCAGGTGTGCACGAGAGCATCGCGTTCGGCGCGTCGAGGTCGTCGGCCGGGGTGAAGGTCGCGGACAGGACGGTGCCCGCCGCGAGCAGGCCGGCGCCGGGCGCGCCGACGACCAAGACCAAGCGGCCGGGCAGCGCACCGCCGCCGGATGCCTCGTCCAAGGCGGTGGGACCGCGGGAGGCGGCGCGGCGACGGGCGGTGCACCCGGTCACATCGGAGCCGTGGAACGGCGGGAGGGCATCGGCGACACCGAGTTCCGCTGGTCACCCGAAGGCGCAGCACGTGTCGAGGACTTGTACAGCCACCGGGGGGACGACAGCCGGACGTGAACCCGCCACGATCACCCCCGGAGCAGGGGCCTTCGGGCAACGTCCTCGACTGAATCGGCCACACCACCGCGCAGCCGCGGTCGATCGACGCGAAGGATCGCGGCGAGAGCCTCCGTCCAACGACGGCGTTCGTCTCGTTCCGGACAACCGCCCGCGCCGGGGGCCGCGTTGGTGTAAGGGTGGGCGGGTGCCCTTCGCCCGGTCCACACATCTCGCCTCGTGGCGTGCCGTGCGGGCTGTGCCTCGCGCAGGGTGTCTTCGGCAACCTTGAACCGGCCCCGTCTGTCGGTCCGAAATGGGACCACTGTCGGCAGAACCGCGCTGACTTGCGAGGACACCGGGAAGCTCAGCGACGATTCAGACAGAACGCGGTGAGAGTCCAAGGACCTCAAGCGCGGCGTTGCGTACGTCCGTTCCTTAATCCGCCGCCGGCCGTTCGAGCGCGGAACGGGCCTCGGACACCGGGGACACCGCTCCGTAGACATTCCAGTGGGCAACGTCGAGACAGAGTCTCAGCCTGGGTGAACCGAACTCCTCCACCAGTCGGACCATGAGATCGGGAGTGCGGTCCCACATGTTCTCCAGCACCACGGTGACGTCCCCGAAATCCTGCCGGCCGAGGAAGTCGAGCCATCCGCTAAGCCACTGCCGGTCGTATCGAGCCTCGTTGATCATGGGGAGATGGGTGCTGTGCAGAATCAGGAATGCGGCGCCGATTCGCCGAGCCCACGCCAACGACTCCTGGACCCTCCGCCGAGAGGCGTCCCGGATCGCGCGGTCGGCCGTATGCACGGCAAATTCCCTTCCGATCGTAGATTGGAGGGACAGCACGGCGACCAGAGCCATCCTCGAGCGGCTGGCCGACGATCGGAACATGCTGGCGGAACTCGTATATCACGTCGCCGAGATGCCGGAGTTTGCCGCCAGGTGCGAAAGTGACGAGTTCCGGTTCAAGATGGTCTTGTACGATGCCCTGCACCGCGGATTCCGCCTCCGCTTGCACGTGTGGCGCCACGGATTCGCCGATACACCGCACCAGCATCGCTTCTCCTACGCGAGCAGGATATTGTCGGGCGGCTACGAGCACACGACATATACGACGGGCCAAGACCTTGCACCACCCCATGGATTCACGCAATTCGATCGGCACATTCCTCTGGGGAGCGAACCAGTCGGCAGTTCGATCGACTCCACAGAGTTCAAGGTCACCGGTATCTTCCCCCTCGGGGAAGGGGACTACTACTTTCAGAGCTCGGACATGGACCTGTCATCGACAACGGTCGCCCCGGACACGGTCACCCTCTTCGTCCGCGGCCCGGCCGTGCGACCCTGCTCTTTCCAATGGCACAGCCAATCGGAGACCGTGACCTGGCGCGCAGGCGATGCAACCGCACCGGACACCAGGCGCCAAGAAGTCGCCGTGCAGCCAGAGGAGGTCGAGGAAGTCTTCGTCAGACTTCGAAACCTCAAGGTCATCCCTTGACGTCGTTGGGGCCGCCGCTTGCTCGGCGTTCGAAGCGGGAGGGCGCCGGACTCGACGCGGGCGGTGAGGCGGGCGGGGCAGGAACACCCTTATGCGCACGCGTCGAACGAGACCCATACGTCGGGTGGCAGATCGGGCCGCCCGGGGACCGGCCTGCGATCCTCCGTCCACGCGTCGCCGGCGATCCCGGCCGCGACACGGCGCCAGAAGCGCACGGCGGCCATGTTGGCGTCCTGGAAGGCGACTTCCCACGGGCCCGGGTGCCTGGCGACCACCTCCCGAACGGCACGCATCCCGATCCCGGATCCCCGCGCCCCACGCACCACGAAGAAGCTGTTGAGTACGCGCGTGGGGCCGACCAGGCCGCGGACGAGGGCGAGACCGACGGCGTGTTCGCCACTCGTCAGTAGGTACGGCGCCCAGTGGATGTCCTCGAAGGACGCCCGGAGCCGTTCGCTGCGAAACGTCCCGTCCGAGTCGGGAAGCCGGCCGTCGAACTCGGACAAGTCATGGCGGAACATCAGCCAGAGACGTTCCATCACGAAACGGTCGGCATCGTCCGCACGGTGCACGGCTACCTCGGGCATGAAACTCCTTTGCGGGACGAAGAACAAGGCTGTCGGCACCGCATGCCAAAACTGCCGGCACGCGGCGGCACGAAACATGGCACCCACACGGGCGGGAGCACCGGCCCGAAGGACAAGGCGGGTCAGGGCACAAAAAAGCCTCTCGGTCGGATACGCATCCGAGCCCGAAAGGCTGACGACAGGATTTTAGCAGGCGCCCTTGTACCCTCGCGTCACCGCCGAGGGAGACCCGGAGACCTGATTCCCCCGCGCGGGCTTCCGGGCCGGGCGACATCCGCTCGTCGACAGCGGCGCTCGACAGGTCCACACGCCCTCGGGCTCGCGCCCGCCGCCGAATCGTCAAAAGGGCGGGCCGTCGGTACATCCCCCGGGTTCACCCAAAGTCGGCAGGGGCCGAACATCTCCCGCAGGGTGTGGGTCAGTCCGTCGCCGTCGTGGTCGACCTGGGTCATCCAGGGCACCGAGGCCATCGATCGGCCGAGTTCGTCGGTGACGCACTCGTCGAGGACGGCGCGCAGCGTGTCATCCCTGGCAGGCTCTCACCCTGCCTCGGCGGGGCGTACGGGGTCCGACCACAGGGCGCGGGTGAGGGCGGCGGCGTCCTCGTGGCGGTGTTCGCGGGCCAGTTGCGCGATCGCCGGGACCAGGCTCGCGCCGACCCGCGCGTGGTCCTCGGTCCGGAAGCGGTCGTGCAGGGCGGCGGAGATCTCCCCGGCCCGTCCCGTGGACGCCGCCAGCACGTACGCGGCCGCCTCGCGCACGTCGGGGTCGGGGTCGCCAGGAGCGCGATCGGGATGTGCGCGTCGGCGGCGATCGCATCGCGCGCCGCCTCGACGGTCCAGTTCTGGAAGTAGCCGCTCATGTCGAAGTGCCAGTCGTCGTCGGAATCGGCGACCTGCAGCAGACGGTACGGGACCCGTCGTCCCAGCACTTGCGTCGCGCCACGACCGCGACCAGCTCGAGCGTGTCCGCCCGGTGGTGCGTGGAGCGATCCGTGGCGATCCGCAACAGGAACGGCACCGCCGGCGGCCCCACCGAACACCGCGACCCCTGGTGGGAGATCGAGCTCCACAACGACCCGAGCCCCCGCTCCGCCGTCACGGCGTCGGCGCAACGCATCTCCTCCGGGTGTTCGGGGACGTTCTCACCTGAGCCGTAGGCGTGGGAGAACCGGCCCCACGGCACCCGGTCGTAGGCGAAGCCGTCCCGCACCTCGACCGGCATCCGCGCCACCACCACACGCACGTCCCGCTCGGTCCCCCGCCACTCCTCCGACCAGCCCACCGGCAACGGCTCCCCGATCCAGGCCTCCCGCGAAGACTCACCGACCCGGGCC
The DNA here is from genome assembly GCF_045207655.1 of Embleya sp. NBC_00888. Classification (NCBI taxonomy): domain Bacteria; kingdom Bacillati; phylum Actinomycetota; class Actinomycetes; order Kitasatosporales; family Streptomycetaceae; genus Embleya; species Embleya sp. NBC_00888. Next base: position 325,861 of record NZ_CP108785.1, read on the forward strand.
TCCCGCAACGAATCGGTCCAGGCCTCGTGCAACGCCTCGACGTCGACATCGTCGTTCATCCGCACCCATCCCCAAGGCTCGTCCCGGTTGCGTCCGCAGCCCCCACCCGAGGCCGTGGCGCCGAACGCCGGGCCAGCCGTCGCCAGGCACTGCGGGCGTCACCACGGGCGACATCGACGCGATCGCGGTCACCTCCGGCCCCGGCCTGGCGGGGGCGCTGCTGGTCGGCGTCGCGGCGGCGAAGGGCTACGCGATCGCGCTGGACAAGCCGCTGTACGGCGTCAACCACCTGGCCTCGCACGTGTGCGTGGACCAGTTGGAGCACGGCAGGCTGCCCGAGCCGTGCATGGCCCTGCTGGTCTCCGGCGGACACTCCTCGCTGCTCCTGGTCCCCGACATCACCGCCGACGTGCGGCCGCTCGGGTCGACCATCGACGACGCGGCGGGCGAGGCGTTCGACAAGGTCGCGCGGGTGCTCGGGCTCGGCTTCCCGGGCGGACCGGTGATCGACCGGCGGGCGCGCGAGGGCGACCGCACGGCGATCGCCTTCCCACGCGGGCTGACCGGACCGCGCGACGCGCCCTTCGACTTCTCCTTCTCCGGCCTCAAGACCTCGGTCGCGCGCTGGGTCGAGGCCCGGCAGCGGGCCGGCGAGACGGTGCCGGTGGCCGCCGTCGCGGCCTCCTTCCAGGAGGCAGTGGTCGCCGACCGGAGCCGGAAAGTGCAGGGCCTGTCTCCGGTCGCTTCCGCCGTGTGCGGTCCGGTGGCATGGAGCCGGGACCGGCTGCCGTCGAAGTACGCGGCGCAAGAAGTCCTGGACCGGTACGGGATCCGCTCCGCCGGGTGGGCCCGGCGCGGGGACGCCTTCGGTTGGGGTGAAGGCCCGGCAGGGCCGGCGTGATGCCTGCGCCCTGCCGGGACCGGTTGGGCCGTCAGTCCTCGGCGAGGCTGACGTTGATCTCGGCAGCCGTGGTCCACGGGTTGCCGTTTACTTCGCTGAGCGCACGCAGCCGGATGTGGTGCGCGCTGACCGGTGTGAAGCAGGCCTTCTGTTCCGCGGAGGTGTTGGCCCAGGTTCCGGTGGCGGCCGGGTTGCCCCAGTTGGTGCCGTCCTTGCTGGTGTACACCTCGTACTTGGCGATGCGGCCGTTGCCGCCGCCCTGGCGTGGCAGGTAGTACAGGCAGGACACGGTTCTGTCGCCGCCGAGGTTGAGCTGGATCTCGTGCGGCATCGGGTCGGCGGTACCGGACCACTTGGTGTGCCAGAAGGTGTCCGGCTTGCCGTCGAGGACGTTGGTGGCAGGGGCGTTCTCGCCGACGGTCTCCTGGCTGTCCGCGTAGGCCACCGACATATTCTCCTGCGGGACGCGGACCTTTCCTTCGGGGGTGTATCCGAGGTCTTCGACTGCGAGGTTGTCGATCGACAGGTCGTGCTGGGAGCCGGAGTTGCCGACGCGCTGCACGCCGATCCACGCGCTGCCGTCCGCGTTTGCGGCGAAGGTGGTGGTGAACGTGGTCGGGGTGTGCGCCGCGGCGAAAGCGGTGGAACCGCCTGGGGTGACGAACGCGTATTCGCCGCCGTTGCTGGCCTCGTAGGTGAGGGTGACCTTGTAGGTGTGGTCAGGCGTGAACCGCAGGGTCTGCGGCAGTGTGCGGTATATCAAACCCCCGTCGCCGTGGGACTTGAGCGAGTAGTTGCCGTCGATCACGTCGTCGATCAGCTGGCCGTTCCAGCCGGCCTGCGTATACGGTGCGTTCTTCGGCGCGAGGTGCGTTCTGCCGTTGTTCGGGCCGCCTCCGGATCCGGCATAGACGAACGGGCCCCACATCCGGCCGGTTTCGTGCTCGAAGTCGGTGTAGTAGGTGTGGCCTGCCTGTTCCGTCCAGCCGGTCGCGACGACCCGGACGTTGGCGAACAAGGATGCGACCGAACCGCTGTCCGCCGACAGGGTCAGCGTCGCGGTGGTCTGTCCGGCCGGTTGCCTGAACACGACCTTCATCGGCTGCATGGTGGTGTCGTTGTAGTCGCTGGCACCGTCGTAGTTCTTGAACGTGGAGTTGTCGGTGTAGTTGGTGACTTCGGTTCCACCGGCCGGTTTGACCGACATTCGGGTACGCCGAGTGCCGGTGGGCACTTGGACGTCGACGGTCGCCGAGTAGGTTTGTCCGCCCGTCAGCCCGGTCAGCTTCTGGGAGACGGTGGTGCCGTCGCCCGGGGCGATCTGCAGCATCCGCTGGCCCCGGGTGTTGTTGATCACCGATGCCTTCGAGGTGTCGCCGCCGATCTTCCAGTCGGACAGGTCCTTCGCTGCGAATGAGGGGTTGCGCACAGGCGTACCCTGACCGAAGTGCGGGTCCGGCACCGCGCCGGGGTTGGACTTGTAGATCACGTACGGTGTGTTCGCCTCCGCGGTGATGGTGATCTTCCGGTCGGTGACCGGCAGGTCCTTGACCAGGGTGCGGCCGTTGTCCGTCAGCTTGTACAGCTTCACCGACTGCCGGCGGCCCCAACTGGTCGGCAGAGTCCATGTGGTGTCGCCGCCGGCGGGATTCCAGTGGTACAGCTTGGCCTCCCCCTTCTGGCCGGGCTTGGATTCCTCGGTCTCGCTCGACTTGGTTTCGTCGGTCTGGCTCCACGGCAGCAGGTAGGAGCCGCCGTTGAGGACCAGGTGGCCGTCCTTGGTGATCTGCCGCGTGCCGGTCGCGTTCGACACCGACACCCCGTCGGTGAAGGTGACCGTGTCCGAGGTCCGCTTCATGATCGGGAACCCCTGCAGGTACTTGGTCGGCAGGTTCGTGGCGAAGGTGTTCTTGATGAAGGCGTTGTAGTCCGTGCCGTTGTGCCAGCCCTCCAGCAGGGACAAATTGGCCCTGCCGAGCAGCGGGTCGTCACCCCAGGCGTCCTTTTGGTGGTTGCGGATGAACCGGGCGATCTGGGAATTCACAAAGTGGCCGCCGCCCTCGCGGGAATAGTGCGTCCACGTCGTTTGCGTCTCGAAGGAGTAGGCGTTCTCGGTGGCGATCGTCCATCCGAGGCCGTTGACCTCGCGGGCGAACTTGTTGGCGACGTATCCATCGCCCGGCGAGGTGTCGATGTAGAGGAAGTCGAGGTTGGGCACCTCGCGCTTCAGCTCGGCCAGCCGGGCCTGCCGCCGACCGCTCACGCTGTCGTAGCGCTTGTTGATGAGGTAGCTCTGGCCCAGCCAGTCCCAGCCGAGGTCCTTCTCCACGTTGATGGCCAACGCCGGGTCGAAGGCCGGGGAGTCCGGGTACATCTCGTGGCCCTGCAGGTGCACCCCGATGTCCGCGCCGTACTTGTGCGCGGCGTTGACCAGAGTGTTGAGATCGGCCACTCCGCCCTGCTTGGCACCCACCCCGCCGTAGTCCGGATGGCCGGAGTCGTGGCCCTCGTTCGCATAGCCCTTGAGCAGCACGGACTGACCCAGACCGTCGGTGTTCAACGCGATCCGCTTGGTCTCGTCCAACACCTGCAGGAACGGATGGGTGGCGGTGGAGGCGAAGTTGAACGAGATCCGCGACACCGGCTGCTGCGCCACGCTCTGCCAGCCCTGGGGGCTGGTCATGATGTCCCGGAAGGCGATCCCGCCGTCCTGCCAGTCGACCGTGCCGTCACCGTTGCGGTCACCGGTGATGACCACCTTGGTGTGGGGCAGCGGCTCGGTCTGCTTGAACGCCGCCCCTCGCGGGTGGTAGAGCCAGTCGCCACTCCACAGGCCCAGGCGGTTGTAGCCGCCCTTGGCCACCACCTGCTTCATGATCCGGCCGTTCTCGTCGGCCGTCGGACCCGAGGGATCGTCGTACTCGGAGTTCGTCGTGATCGACGCGGCCAGCCCGGCGTTGTTGACGATGGCGTACAGCCAGCCCGTGGGGGCCGGATCGGCCGGCGTGCCCGCGCCCAGGTCGCCGAAGGTGTCCCCGCTGGTGCCGCCACCCTCCTTCATCCGCGCTCCGGCGAACGCCGCCCCGCCGTCGGTGCTCCGGACCGACACGAGGTTGTGCTTGGGGATCGACAGCGTGTTCACCGGGTTCGACTCGCTGTCGGCGATCTTCGTGACGGCGAAGTCGACTGCGGCCCCCTCGACCCGCAACGTCGCCTTGATCTCGACGCCGCCGTAGTCCGGGAACTTCATGACGTAGTCGGCGTGGTCCTTGGACAGCTTGCCGGTGACGACCGGCGTGTACGTGGTGCCGTTGAGCACGACCTGCGTGATGGGGTCCTCGTTGCCGTGCATCACAGCCCCGCCGGCCTTGTCGGTGTACGAGACCACCCGCGGAAACCTGCGGTCGACGATCACCTTGAGCGCGTGGGAGGAGATCGTCGCCGCTTTGGCGTCGGCCGTCGCCGCGTCCGGTGCCGGTTCGTCGGCGGTCTGCGCCACGGCGGGTGTCAGCGTCGGTGTCAGACCGCCGGCGGCGGTCAGGGCCACGATCGCGGCGGTACCGACGAACCGCATCAGGCCTGTTCTGAGCCGTCTCCTGGGTTGTGCCCGCCGAGGGCCGAATGGTGCTTGCACTGCAACCTCCTTGATGCCCAAGCCCGGCGACCACGCACGGCCGACACAGGCGGAATGAGAACGCTGACGGGAATGCGCGCGATATGGCTCGAACGTCGAGGGACCGAATTGACCCAGGCCCCGACGGCCGGCCCGGATGTCCGGGTTCGCGGCGGATATGTGGGTGCGTACAGGGAGGGAACGCGATACCGGTCGATGTGGGCACGGCGGGCGGCGGTCACATGGGATGGAGGTCTGTGGCGAGCGTCACCCTCGTGCCGATGGCCGGAACTATGGCAGAGAATGTTATCGATGCCAATACCTGCTCTTCATGCTTCCCTTGGCAGGACGCCACGGCCATGGGGCCGCTATCATCGGCGATGAGCGCGACGAGAGAGGGCCGGATCGCATGCAGACCACCAACGGCGAGGGACCGGAACGGCCACCCGGGATGATCGATGTGGCACGGGCCGCAGGCGTCTCGGCACAAACGGTTTCACGCGTGCTCGCCGGCCATCCGAATGTGCGCGAGGCCACCCGTGCGCGAGTGATCGCCGCCGTGGACCGGCTCGCCTACCGCAAGAACAACGCCGCACAGATCCTGTCATCGGGGCGCACCCGAACGATCGGCGTCGTCACCCTGCAGACGACGTCCTACTCGCAACTCCTCCTGGCCTTCGGCATCGAAAGCGCCGCACGCACGGCCGGTTACTCGGTGACAACCGTCTCGACGGCGTCGCTGGACACCTCCGCCGTCGAAGTCGCGCTGTCACGACTGGCCGATCAGCGGGTGGAAGGCATCATCCTCGTGATCCCGCTGATCCACGTCAGTGACCGCATCGAGCAACTGACCCGCTCGCTGCCGACCGTGACCGTCGACGGCTCACGCACGGCGGCGTCGGACGTCGTGGCAATCGACCAGTCCCTGGCAGCCCGCCTCGCGACGCGCCACCTGCTCGACCTCGGCCACGAAACGGTCTGGCACGTCTCCGGCCCGGGCGAGTGGCTCGAAGCAGCCAACCGGGTGAAGGGCTGGCGCGAGACGCTGGAGGCGGAGGGGCGCTTTGCCCCTCCCGTGCTGAAGGGCGACTGGTCCCCCTCGTCCGGATACCGCAACGGCCTGATCCTCGGCCGGATCCCGGAGGCGACCGCGGTGTTCGTCGCCAGCGACGAGATGGCGTTCGGCGTGATCCGGGCACTGCACGAACTCGGCCGCCGGGTGCCGGAGGACATCTCCGTCGTCGGCGTAGACGACATCGCGCTGGCCGAGTACTGCTCGCCGTCCCTGACGACAGTGGCCCAGCCGTTCGCCGAGATGGGAGAACTCGCGGTCAGCCACCTGCTGCGCCATATCGCCGACCCCGAAGCCGCGCCCGAATCCATGTCGGTGGAACCCACCCTGATCGTCCGTACGAGCACGGCCCCGGCGCGCACCGGCGCCACCGGCTGACGTACTCGTCCAGCACGCCGCCGCGATGGCGGCGGCGTGCGCGCCCGGCCCCTACGGCTCCGGAGCGTCCGCCATGTCGCCCTTGACATGGCGGACACCTGCCGGACCGCCCCCGGCCGACTCGCCATACCGCCGTTGGCGCCCGGAGCACAGCCGAGGATCGCAGCGGCGGCCGGCGGTGACGCGGCCGTCGAAGGCGAGGTCGAAGGCGTTCAGTGCGGCTTTCCATTTGTTGGACCGGCGCACGCGTCCCTTGCCGGTGGGGTCGAGGGCGAGGGTGGCCAGGTAGAGGCGTTTGAGGGCGGCCTGTTCGTTGGGGAAATGCCCCGAGGCGTTGGCCGTGCGGCGGTAGCGGGCGTTGATCGACTCGATCGCGTTGGTGGTGCAGATGATGGTGCGGATCTCGCGGTCGAACGCGAGGAAGGGCACCATCTCGGCCCAACTGCGTTCCCACAACCGCACGATCGCCGGATACGTCGTCTCCCACGAGCGGGGCGGTCATGGCCGGCTCGAAACTCCCCTGCGCCCAAGCCGCCGTGCCGCGCACGTACCTCGAACCGGTCGGCGAGGGCCGCTATCGCATCCAGTGGCACCACCCCCAGATGGGAAAGGGATGCCTGACGGTCATGGGCGCCGACCAGGTCAAGGGCATGCTCGAACCACGCAAGGACTGCACGCAAGGCACCCTGTTCCGCCTGGAACCCACCACCGCTGACAGCGCCGGCGCTTTCCGGCTTCGCCCGGCCCACAGCAGCCGGTGCATCGGCATCCTCGACAACGACACCACCGAGGGTGCCGAAGCGATCGAAGAACCATGTACCGGAGCAGCCGACCAGCGCTTCCTCATCCGAACGGACTGACCACCCGCACCGCAGCTGGCTTTGGCTTCCGAGAAACGCGGGCCGTGACGGAGCAGCAATAGCAGCAACGGGCACCCGCGTGCCATCAAAACTTGCCGACATTCAGAGGCTCACAGGCCCTCTGAAGACGTCCGAACTCATCGACAAACGACACTCGTTGAGAGTTATGCAGCCATGGTGGAAGAGGCCAAGCGGCAGCGCGAGTTGGAGGAGCAGCGGGCAACGCTTCGAGGCAAAGGCGCGGCTAGGTCGGGGTACCGCCGGGCGTGCGACCCCGGCGCGGGAGTCGTATACCCACAGGTGTGCTTCGGGCGGTTCGCCGCAGTCGGCGCAGATGCCTGGGTACAGGACCCCCTCGAAGTAGTTGTGAGCGAAGCCGCCGGGATCGTCGCAATCGTGTAGTGCGGCTCCGAGGCAGTCGTTCCGCTGCGAGCGTGTGCACCGGCCGCAGCAGTCGTGGTCGGTGTGTCGGACGACATCTCGATGGCGCCGGAAGCGACATGAGATGTCAGTGGCGACGACAGGAATGACCAAGGATCTCCTGGATCGAGAGCAGGTCCAGGCCGTTCAGATAGAGCTCCGACGCGCAGAAGTGCCGCAGGACGTGCGGCGTGAGCGTGTCCGCCCACGCCGGGAGATGGCTCTCGGCCGCGGCGACGAGTCCGGCCCGCAGGGCGTCGTCGCCGACCCGATGCGAGGAGCCGTCCGCGTTCTTGCGTTCGGACGGGAACAACGGGGCGCCCAGCCGGGTGTGGTCGTCGCCGAACTGGCCCCAGACGTCCTCGGGAACTCATGGGATATCCCACAATCGCCTGCCACGGCCCCTTTCCGGCCGGGTTGCCACCCCTCTGACGCGGACCCGACATCAGCCCGGGCCCCGGCAGCCGAACTCGGCTCCCGGGGCCCGCGCTCGTTCCTCGCCGACGGTGGCGTCAATTCTGCAGTACGTGGATCGAGATGGTCTCGGCTACGTACCCAGAGTCGCAGGCGACGTTGTTGTACTCCGGCCGCCAAGTCGGGCTGGTGGATTCAACCGGTCGTCGCAACACCCTGATCTCGGAGGTGTGCGGCGTGGCCACGGCGGACTGGAGTTTGAAGACCAGCGATGTTCCGGAGGGGCGGCGTCGGCAGTGGCGCGCTGACCGTGCGTTGCGGCCGGCGATGCGTTCGCCCGGGCGGCCTGATCCGTCTCGGGTCGTGCAGCGCCAGTTCTGGCGACTTATCGCCACGGGGGTCACGACGGTGGAGGCGTCGCTGGCGGTCGGCGTGTCGTGGCCGGTGGGCGCGAGGTGGTTTCGTCACGCTGGCGGCATGCCGCCGATCTCGTTGGCCGAGCCCTCGGGCCGGTACCTCACGTTCGAGGAGCGCGAGGAGATTGCGATCCTCAGGGCGACGAGCAAGGGCGTGCGCGAGATCGCCCGCGCCCTGGGGCGTGACCCCGGGACAATCTCTCGCGAACTGCGCCGCAACGCCGCCACGCGCGGCGGCAAGCAGGAGTACCGCGCGACGGTCGCCCAGTGGAAGGCTCAGCAGGCGGCCAAGCGCCCGAAGAGCGCGAAGCTCCTGGGCAACGACCGGTTGCGTGAGTACGTGCAGGAGAGGCTTTCGGGGAACGTTCACCGGCCTGACGGGACGGTCGTCGCGGGACCGCGGACGCCTCCGTGGAAGGGGCTGAACAAGCCGCACCGGCAAGACAGGCGGTGGGCGACAGCATGGAGCCCGGAACAGATCTCGCACCGGTTGAAGGCCGACTTCCCCGAGGATGAGTCCATGCGCATCAGCCACGAGGCGATCTACCAGTCGCTGTTCATTGAGGGCCGTGGCGCGCTCAAGCGGGAGCTGGTCGCCTGCCTGCGCACCGGGCGGGCACTTCGAGAGCCTCGGTCGAGGTCACGGAACAAGCCGCAGGGGCATGTCACCGCGGATGTCGTCCTCGGTGAACGTCCTGCGGAGGCCGCGGACCGCGCGGTCCCGGGGCATTGGGAAGGCGATCTGATCATTGGGACGGGCCGGTCCGCGATCGGCACGCTCGTCGAGCGCAGCAGCCGATCTACACTCCTGGTGCATCTGCCGAGGATGGAGGGCTGGGGCGAGGTGCCGCCGGTGAAGAACGGCCCGCCGTTGGGCGGTTACGGCGCCGTCGCGATGAACACTGCCCTGACTGAGTCGATGACGAAGCTACCCGAGCAGCTCCGCAAGACCCTGACCTGGGACCGCGGGAAGGAACTCTCCGGGCATGCCCAGTTCGCGCTCGAGACCGGGACGAAGGTGTTTTTCGCCGATCCGCACTCGCCCTGGCAGCGACCCACAAACGAGAACACGAACGGGCTGCTGCGTCAGTACTTCCCGAAGGGCACCGACCTGTCCCGGTGGTCCGCCGAGGACCTCGAAGCCGTTGCCCTGGCCATCAATAACCGACCCCGCAAGATCCTCGGCTGGAAGACCCCGGCCGAGGTCTTCGAGGAACAGCTACGCTCACTACAACAACCCGGTGTTGCAACGACCGGTTGAACTCGCCAACTACATGTCGGTCGAGTACGCGAGCCTGCTCGGTGAACCCGGCCTGCGCCGGTCCGTCGGCCGTACCGGGATCTGCTTCGACAACGCAATGGCCGAATCCTTCTTCGGGGTATTGAAGAACGAGCGGGTCTCACGCGTGAGTTACCCGTCTCGCGACGCAGCCCGACGGGATATCACCCGGTACATAGAATTCTGGTACAATCGCAAACGCCTTCACTCGGCCGTGGGTTACCGCCCTCCACGCGAAGTACATGCCGAGTTTGAAGAGTTGCGACTGGCCGCATGAACTGACAGCCGGGCCCTGTCCGAAGAACGCGAGGCCCCTCAACATCCAAAAGGGTCGTGCACTCGTGCGGACGCGACTCGTCCGGACACGAGTTGCCCGGACGGCACGGGGCGCGCGTGTGCGGCACCATCGCTGCCGGTGAGAAGGTCGTTGATCTCGTCGGTCATGGCGACGGCGTGTTTGCCAGAGTAGGTGCCGGTTTGCGAAGGGCTGCGGCGACGTCCGCAGGCCGGGGCAGGCCCAGGCGACGTGGGTGATTCGGCGACCGCGAGGACGCGTGCGCTGGGATGAGAGCACAGGGGTTCGGCGTCGCATGCGTCCCGATCGTCGACCCGCACCGATCACCCACCCTCAGGGGCATTGCCCAACTCGACCTCGCCGCCGCCCACGCCGCCCACGCCGCACTCGGCGCACTCGGCGCACTCGGCGCACCCGACGGTGCCGTGGAGTACGCCCGCGAGGCCCTGACGCGCCCCGCCCGGTGGAGTCCGTCCGCGTCCGCGCCCACCAACTCGCGGCCGGACTGCACCGCGACTACCCGCGCCTCGACGACGTCCGCCGGTTCGCGAACGAGTTGGCCGCGTCGACCGCGTGCTGACTCGCCGCTGCGACGCCACCCGGCCGCGCACGTCGAGCACCGCCATGCCTGCGGCGCGGGCCGCCACACCTCGTCCTCGCCCACCAGACACGCTCGTCATCCGCCCCCTTTGCCGGGGTCGGGCGGCACCGGGCAACGCGGTCCGACACCGGCCGTGCGGCCCACCTGCGATGCAGCGGTTGTTCGCCAGCCCGTGCTGGCCGGCCCGTCCTCCTGGATTGACGACCCAGTCGCGGCGAGGCGGACCCGGTTGCAATGCCTGCCGGTCACCGACAACGTGCTCGGCGACGCCATCGTGGACGAACTCCCGGGCTCTCGATCACTGGGCCCGAGCCTTCAAGCGGTTCGTCGCGCACCGGTCGCCCGCGCCGCGGGTGGTCAGCACGTGGTTCGCGATCCAGCCTCGCCAACGCGGACGCCTGGTGCCGACAGTGGGGTGAGCAGTTCCTCGAGGTGTGGGTCGATGAGCGTGGGCAGGGGATGGACGAGGCCAACGCCCACGGCGTGGTGTTCGACGGCGAGCCGCCGGTCGACCGCTACCTGCTGCAGTTCTGGCCCGCGCCCGCGGAACCGGACCGCGTGGTGCGGCGGACCAGCGACCAGGCGGCCTACTGGCACAAGGTCGCCCGGGACCGGCCACCGCCGCCGACGCCCGGCGAGCGGGCCGCGGCAGCGCGCGCGGCCCGCGAGGAAGAGGCCCGCGCGCACGCGGAAATCGTCCGGAATTGCGAACTCCGCATGTGGGCGGGCCGGTTGCCGACCGAGCGGCTGCGGCGCGTGGGCGGGAACGTACACGGGATGCGCATGCTCGATGTGCACCTGGTTCACGCCATCGCGCGGGTCGACGACGGGACGCGACGCGAGATCGCCCGCTGGGCGGCGCACCGGGCCTACGCCCTGGCGGGGCTGGCCGATGTCGACTGGATCGCCCCGGCGTTGCGGCGCCTGCTCGAGGACCCGAACGTTCCACGCACCACGATCACCCTCCCGGAAGGCACCACCCACAACGCGCTCCAACAGGCTTTCGCCCTGCCGGCGTTGCTCGGCGCCGCCGAGCCGGACTCCCTGCAGGTCGCCCTCGACGCCCTGGACGCCGCCGCGGTGACCCATGGCACCGATCACCGGGCCTTCCTGGACGAGGTCCGCGACACCTGGCCCAGGCTGGGCGTCGTGCCACCGGCGCCGGCCGAGTCATTTCCGCCGCCTTTCCCTTCCACCTGTTCACCCGGGACGCGCCCGACGACACCGCGTCGGGCGGGCCGACCCCGGCAGCCGAAGCACAGCCCACCGCTTCGGCGCCCGACCAGACGGCCCCGGCCTCCCTGCGGCGAACCCTCCTTACGGCTTTCGGTGGGTGAACTGTTCGGTTCGGGCGCGGTCGGGTTGGCGGGGTGCCAGTTCCATGGACCGCCGATGCCTCCAACGGCCGCGACCCGTACGGCCACGGCTCCACGCCTGTGCGCGGCGACCGGGACCGCCGCGAGGTCACCGCCGCCCAGACTTTGATACCGGTACGCGCCTGAACACCACACCGTCGACCAGGGCAGCGGCCGAGGCGAGGCGGTGTCCGCTGCCAACTCCGCCACCGCGCTCGCGCGGATGCCCTCGTCGCCACCGGCGACGCGCACGCGCAGGCCGTCATCGCTGCGAGCCTCGTCGATCTGGCCGTCTCCTCCGCTGCATCCGATGCGGGCTCCGGAATGCGTTGGTTCCTCGAGCGGACCACCCCCGTCGCACCGCCCCACACCCCGGGCGCGTTCTGCAGCAGGAGGCAACGCGCCTGGCCGATCCCGGACATACCTTCGCCGCGCTTCGGGCCTTACCCGGTCGCAGGCGTGTCATCGACACGTGGGATAGCCGTGGGGCGCGCCGGGACCGCGAACCTTCCATGCGAGTAGTTCAGAGAAGCTCTCGGCGCGGACGATGCGTGTCTTGACCTCGCGGAAGGCGAGTCCCCTTGGCATCGGCCATTCCGTCAGCCGTTCCCTTCCATAGCGGTCCCCCACCGTTACGCAGCACCCGGGACAGGCCGAGTGCGGCCGTCCGTACAGCGGGCGCGAGGTGGGCCGGCCGGAACTGTTCCTGGGGGACGGCGACAGACAGGGCCGCGACGGCGACGGCGCCGGCGAAGACGGGAGCGGCGATGCAGCTCACACCGGGGGCCGCCTCCTGCTCCTCGTATGCCAGTCCGGATACGCGCGTCTGCTCGAGTGCCGTGCGCAGGCGTGCGGTGTCGGTGATCGAGTGCGGAGTGAGTTGCGGCAGCGGTCCCGCGAGTAGTTCTTCGGCGGCTTCGGGGGCGGAGAAGGCCAGGAGGGCTTTACCGATTGCGGTGCAGGTCAAGGGGAGTCTGCCGCCGATCCGTGAGGGAAGGGCCAGCGAGTCGTGTCCGTGGATGCGTTCGAGATAGACGACATCGGCGCCGTCCCTTACTCCGAAGTGCACGGTCTGGCGTGTGCTCTCGAAGAGGTCCTGGAGGAACGGAAGGGCGGTCTCGCGCAGGTCCAGCCGACGGGAGACGAGGGAGCCGAGTTCGAACAGCCGGCTGCCGAGCCGGTAGTACTCGCCGGTGCGCTCCAGGAACCCCAGCCGGACGAGGTTGCCCGCGAGACGGAAGACCGTGGTCTTGGGAAGGCCGGCCCTGGACGCCATTTCCGATAGGCGGAATTCACCGCCCGCTGGGTGGAAGACGTCGAGGATGAGGGCGGCTTTGTCGAGCATGTTCCCACTCGCACTGTTCCGCGACATGGAACAGATCTTTGCACACGAAGCCGAAGCCACCTATACCTGAGCCACACCACGGTTCCCCCTCATCTCGGAGGTCTTCCATGTCGTTTTCCAGCCTGCCTGGGCGTTTGTCGTGAGCAAGGTCGTCCACGACTCCTGGGCCGCCGTCCGGAAGGCTGCGGACCTTCTGGCGGGTGCGGCCGTGACTGGGGTGCCCTGTTCCCCTGTCCGGAATCTGTTTTCGACGCCCGATGTCGAGATCGCGTATGCGGTGCAGCGGTTGAACACCGATCGCCGGGTGGCTGCGGGACATCGGCTGGTAGGGCGCAAGATCGGATTGACTTCCGAGGCCGTGCAGCGCCAACTCGGTGTCGATCAGCCCGACTTCGGTGCCCTGTTGTCCGACATGGCAGTGCCTGGGAACGGCGTCGTGCCCTGCGGCCGGCTGCTGCAGCCCAAGGTGGAGGCGGAGGTCGCGCTCGTCCTGAACGCCGATCTACCGAATGTCCGGTGCACGATCGAGGACGTCATGGCAGCCACCGATTTCGCTGTCCCGGCGCTCGAGATAGTGGACAGCCGAATCACCGGCTGGGACATCACCCTCGTCGACACCGTCGCGGACAACGCGTCCTCCGGCCTCTACGTTCTCGGGGAGCAAGGTGTGCCCCTCGACGAGGTCGATCTGAGCACGGTCCGGATGAGCATGTCCCGCAACCTCGACGTGGTCTCCCGGGGCAGTGGCACCGACTGCCTCGGCAGCCCGCTGAACGCCGCCCTGTGGCTGGCCCGCACCCTGGCCGACCTGGGTGATCCGCTGAAAGCAGGGGATGTCGTCCTGACCGGCGCGTTGGGGCCGATGGCCGCCGCCGCACCGGGAGACACCTTCGCTGCCTCGATCTCCGGGCTGGGCAACGTATCCGTCCGGTTCGCCCCGGAATCCGCCGGCAAGGGAGAGACCAGTGAGTGACCGCGCCAAGGTGGCCGTCATCGGGTCGGGCAACATCGGTACCGATCTGATGATCAAGATTCTGCGACGGTCGGAGCGCCTGGCGATCGCGGCGATGGTGGGCATCGACCCGGACTCCGACGGCCTGGCCCGGGCACGGCGCCTGAAGGTCGCCACCACGCACGAGGGTATCGACGGCCTCGTCGGAATGGACGAGTTCGCCGACGTGGAGTACGTCTTCGACGCGACGTCCGCCGGTGCGCACCGGCGCCACGACAAGGTGCTACGCGGCCTGGGCCGGACGGTTGTCGACCTGACTCCGGCGGCAGTGGGTCCCTATGTGGTGCCGCCGGTCAACCTCGACCAGCACCTCGACGCGCCCAACGTCAACATGGTCACCTGCGGAGGCCAGGCCACGATTCCCATCGTGGCCGCGGTGGGCGCTGTCACGCCCGTGCACTACGGCGAGATCATCGCGTCCATCTCGTCACGCTCCGCCGGCCCCGGCACCCGGGCCAACATCGACGAGTTCACCGAAACCACGTCCGCTGCCATCGAGAGGGTCGGCGGCGCGACGCGGGGCAAGGCGATCATCATCCTCAATCCGGCCGAGCCTCCGCTGATCATGCGTGACACGGTGCACTGCCTGGTCTCGGTCGCCGACACAGAGGCCATCACGGCGTCGGTGGAAGCCATGGTCGGCCGGGTTCAGGCGTACGTGCCCGGCTACCGGCTCAAGCACAAGGTCCAGTTCGAGACCGTCACCAGCGACGATCCGGCGCGCACCCTGCTGCCAAGGGACGTGGCCGGCACCGCGACCAAGGTGTCCGTCTTCCTCGAGGTCGAGGGCGCGGCGCACTACCTGCCCGCCTATGCCGGGAACCTCGACATCATGACTTCCGCAGCCCTGCGCACTGCCGAGCGCATCGCCGCCCACCGCGCCGAGGAGCCCACCCGATGACCAGCAGTCTGTACATGCAGGACGTGACTCTTCGGGATGGCATGCATGCCGTCCGCCACCGGTACACCGTAGGACAGGCGCGGGCGATCGCCGGCGCATTGGACGCGGCGGGCGTCGCAGCGATCGAGATCGCCCATGGTGACGGCCTATCCGGCTCGTCCATCAACTACGGTGTCGGAGCGCACACCGACTGGGAGTGGATCGAGGCGGTCTGCGACGTCACCGTGCAGGCCGTCCCGACCACCTTGCTGCTGCCGGGCATCGGTACGACGCACGACCTGCGGCAGGCGCACCGACTGGGCATCCGTTCGGTGCGGGTTGCCACACACTGCACCGAGGCGGACATCTCCGCCCAACACATCGCTGCCGCGCGGGAACTCGGCATGGACGTAGCGGGCTTTCTCATGATGTCCCACATGGCCGAACCCTCCGAACTCGCGCGCCAAGCCAAGCTGATGGAGTCCTACGGCGCCAACTGCGTCTACATCACCGACTCCGGCGGCCGCCTGACCATGGATGCCGTCCGGGACCGCTTCCGCGCCTACCGCGAGGTCCTCGACCCCGCCACCGAGATGGGCATCCACGCCCACCACAACCTCGCTCTCGGAGTCGCCAACAGCGTCGTCGCCGTCGAGAACGGCGCCGTCCGCGTCGACGCCTCCCTCGCCGGGCAGGGTGCCGGAGCAGGCAACTGCCCTCTGGAGGCATTCGTGGCCGTGGCCGATCTCATGGGCTGGGACCACGCGTGCGACCTGTTCCCGCTCATGGACGCCGCCGACGACCTCGTCCGGCCGCTCCAGGACCGGGAGGTTCGTGTGGACCGCGAGACCCTCAGCCTCGGCTACGCCGGCGTGTACTCCAGTTTCCTCCGCCATGCCGAGGCGGCCGCAGTACGCCACGGTCTCGACACACGAGCGATCCTTGTGGAGGTGGGCCGCCGCGGCATGGTCGGCGGCCAGGAGGACATGATCACCGACATCGCACTCGACCTTGCCGCCGCGGCCACCGGCTACCGGTAGTTCCACAATCCCGGCGATGGTGTGGGTCGCAGGCAGGACGGTCGGTCGTAGGGCGGTGGCAGGAGTCGACTGCCGTTGCGGAGGCCGAAGATGAGTACCGGCCGCCCGTTCCGCCCGCGCCGGGACCGTGACCGGGGTACTCGGCCCGGTTCGATGACCATGTCGTCAGCCCGGCTCGGCGGCGTGGGGTTCGTGAGTCGGTGGCCGGGCGCGGGGGCCAGGCCGAGTTCTCGGGCGGGGCGTGGTGCACCGCGCCGGGCGGCTGGCGACGGCCTGCCCACTTTGACGGAGAGGGGCAGCGTCGGCGCGGGCATCGACACACTCGCCCGCACCGCCGCCGCAAGGCAGGCCCCCAGCAGGCACTTGCACTTGGGCCATCACGTGTGCCACGCGCCGGTGCGGCGCTCCGGGCCCTCGGCGAACGCGCCGCCGAGCCCACACCAACGCCGGCGGAGCCCGCCGTACGTCACTCCCGGCCCCGGCGGCATCGCGCACGCCGCGCTCGTCCGGGACCACCCGGAAAATGATGACCATTGAGAAGACTTCGGTCAAAGGGTGCGTCGGATTCGTCGGAGGCGTTCCCGACGCGATCGGGAGTCTTCAGCTTCCGCCCTGGCCAAGCGCCCGATTCATGTGGTCGATGGCCCCGAGGATGTGGTTTCGCGTCAAAGCACCGAGCCGTTCGGGATCTCTCGCGGTCAAGGCGTCGACCATTTGCTGATGCTGCTGGATGCTCTCCGCGTGGGGTCTCCAGACCACCTGCGGGCCTCGACTGGGCAGAACGTTCCAGGTCTGCCTGATCAGTGACGTCAAGTGATCGCAGTGGCTGCTGAGGAACACCTGCTCATGGAATTCCCGATTCAATCGGACCACGTCGGGATCATCCGATTTCAAACCCTTCATATGCTCGTTCAGTTCCACCACCCTCGCGAGCTCTTCGTCGGTGATCCGCGCGCAGGCGAGCTCCGCCGCGTAGCCCTCGAGTGCAGCCCTGATGCCATAGATCTCGGCCTTGTTCTCCGCTGCCGGCTTGACCACGCTCGCCCCTCGATGGGCATGCACCACGAGCAGCCCCTCGGCCTCGAGCCGGCTCAGCGCCTCCCGGACCGGCGTCGCGCTCACCTCGAACCGTTCGGCCAGGTCGCGTTGCCGCAGCACATCGCCCGGCCGGATCTCGCCGGACCGCACGAGCTCACGGATGGAGTCCGCCACCAGGTCCGCCTTAGTCTTGTAGGTGAACAAGGGGGTCACCGCCATCTCTCGTCGATATTTGGTATATCATGCTTGACAGACAATACACCGACCCTTACGGTCGCCGCAACGACGCAGGCAATCCGTGTCGTAGCGGCCCGAACCGGTGTGTTGCCGCGCTCCATGGAGTGAGAGGACCTTCAAAGTGTTCTTGGACGCGACACAATGGCAGAACAAGATCTTTCTCGATGGGACATGGGTGCCCGGCTCCGGTGGCACCACCGACGTGGTCGAGCCCGCAACCGGTGCGGTCCTCGGCCGGATCGGTCTGGCCGACGCCAGCGACCTCGCCCGGGCAGCGAAGAGCGCCGCGGCCGCGCAGCTCGAGTGGGCCGCCACTTCCCACGTGGAGCGGGCGGCGGTGCTGCGCCGTGCGGCCGCGCTCTGGGTCGAGCACGCCGACGAGGTCTCCTGGTGGAACATCCGTGAGGTGGGGGCCGTACCCGCGATGGCCGAGTTCGCCTTGCACGTCGGCGAGCAGGAGTGCTACGAAGCCGCCGCACTGCCCGGCCATCCGCACGGCGCGCTGATTCCCAGCGAGCAGCCCCGGCTGTCGATGACCCGCAGGGTTCCGGTGGGTGTGGTCGGGGTGATCTCGCCGTTCAACGTGCCGATCATTCTCGGGGTGAGGGCGGTCGCACCCGCGCTGGCGCTCGGCAACGCCGTCATCCTCAAGCCCGACCCGCGAACAGCGGTGACCGGTGGTGTCACCATCGCCCGGATCTTCGAGGAGGCGGGGCTGCCCGCCGGCGTGCTGCAGATGCTGCCGGGTGGGGCCGGCGTCGGCGAGGCAATGGTGACCCACCCTCTGGTCCGGGTCATCGCCTTCACCGGTTCCACCGAGGCCGGACGCCGGGTCGGCGAGCTGGCGGGCAGGCACCTCAAGCGCGCGCACCTGGAGCTCGGCGGAAACTCCGCGTTGATCGTCCTCGACGACGCCGACCTCGACCGGGCCGTCAACCTGGCCGCCTGGGGCAGCTACCTCCACCAGGGCCAGATCTGCATGACCACCGGCCGCCATCTGGTCCACGAACGGCTCCACGACGACTTCGTGGAGCGGCTCGCGGCCAAGGCCGCCGGGCTTGCGGTCGGTGACCCGGCCCGCGACAAGGTCGCCCTCGGGCCGCTGATCGATGCCGCGCAGCGCGACAGGGTCCACGCCGTCGTCACCGCCAGTACCGATCACGGAGCGCGCATAGCGGCCGGCGGCCGCTTCGACGGACTGTTCTACGCCCCGACCGTCCTCGCGGACGTCTCGGCGGACACTCCCGCGTTCGCGCGGGAGATTTTCGGACCGGTCGCCCCGGTGGCCCGGTTCTCCAACGTCGAGGAAGCCGTCCGCCTGGCCACCGCGACCGAGTACGGGCTGTCGCTCGGCATCGTCACCCGGGACGTCATGAAGGGTCTCGCGCTCGCCGACCGCGTGTCGACCGGCATCGTGCACATCAACGATCAGACCGTCAGCGACGAGGCCAACGTGCCCTTCGGCGGTGTCGGAGCCTCCGGCACCGGTGGCCGGTTCGGCAGCGCGGAGGCCAATATCGAGGCCTTCACCGAAACCCGGTGGGTGACCGTGCGCGGCCAGGCCCCCACCTATCCCTTCTGACCGGCCGGCGGGAACACCCGCGGAGATCACCGCGGCCGGACGGTGTTGCGGTGACCGGCTCCAGGCAGGCCCCGTGACGGGCTGAAGCACTTCTCCATCGCCGGCGACGAGTCCGGCCGTGTCAACAATTTGGTATATCAAATATCAGGAGGATCAATGAGACCCAGACGCTTGGTCACCCCGCTGGCCGTGGCCGTGGCGCTCGTCGTCAGCGGATGCGGCGGGACCGAATCCGCTTCCGAAAGCGGCGGGGGGAAGAAGGAGAACGTCACCTACCTCACGTCCTTCGGCACGTTCGGCCGCGAGGCCTACGCCTACGTCGCGCTGGAGAAGGGGTACTTCGACGAGGCCGGATTCGACGTCACCATCGCCGTGGGCAGCGGCACGGTCGACGACATGAAGATGGTCGCCGGCGGGCGGGCGGACTACAGCGTCGGCGATTTCACCACCTACGCGATCACCTCCGCCAAGGAGCGGTTCCCGCTCACCGTGGTCGGAGCGATCCACCAGCGGTCACTGGCCGGGATCATGGCCCTGGAGGGCAGCGGCATCGGCAAGCCGGGTGATCTGGTCGGGAAGAAGATCGCCGATCAGCCCGGGTCGACGAACCAGGTCATGTTTCCCGTCTATGCCAAGGCTGCGGGCATCCCCGCCGACAAGGTCGAGTTCGTGCCGTCGGCGCCGGCGGCACTGCCGCAACTGCTCGTGTCCGGCCAGGTCGACGGGATCGGCCAGTTCGCGGTCGGCAAGCCCCTGATCGAGAAGGCCACCAAGGGCAAGAAGGTGGTCGTGTTGCGGTACGGCGATCTGCTGCCCGACCTGTACAGCAACACCCTCTTCACCCGCAAGGACATCGCGGACAAGCACCCGGACCAGGTGAAGAAGTTCAGCGCCGCCCTGCTCAAGGGCCTGGCCGATGCCGTCGCCGACCCGGAGGCCGCCGCGCGGACCCTCAAGAAGTACAACCCCACACAGGACGTCGAGGTCGCCGCCGCGGAGTTGAGGCTGATGGCGGACTACGTGAAGCCGCCGGGCTTCACCGAGCCTCTGGGCTCGATGGACCGCAATCGCGTGTCGACGATCGTGCGCATCCTGGAGGACTCGACGGCGATCAAGAAGGACGCGTTCGGCATCAACGACTACGTCTCCTTCGATCTGCTGCCAAGGGGGTCGGCCTCGTGATCCGGGTGGAGAACGTCACCCAGGTCTTCGCGTCGCGCGGTGGGTCGGTGCACGCGCTCGACGGCATCGACCTGCACGTCCGGGAAAGGGAGTTCGTCACGTTGATCGGCCGCTCGGGTTGCGGCAAGTCGACGTTGCTGCGGCTGATGGCCGGACTGCTGACGCCGACACAGGGCAGGGTGCAGGTGGCGGGGGAGCTCGTCACCGCGCCACGACCCGACGTCTCGGTGATGTTCCAGCGCCCAGCCCTGCTCCCGTGGCGCTCGGTGGTGTCCAACGTGATGCTGCCGGTCGAGATCTGCGGCGGTGACAAGAAGCAGCACCGCGACCGGGCACACGAACTGCTCGAACTCGTGGGCCTGACCGGGTTCGCGAACAAGTACCCGCACGAGCTGTCGGGCGGCATGCAGCAACGGGTCTCGCTGTGCCGCTCGCTCGTCACACGGCCAAAGGTCATGCTGATGGACGAGCCCTTCTCCGCGCTCGACGCGCTGACCAGGACCGAGATGTCGGAGGAATTGCAGCGGATCCAGATGGAGCTGGCGACCACCATCGTCTTCGTCACGCACTCCATCGAGGAGGCCATCGTGCTGGCCGACCGGGTCGTGGTGCTCAGTCCGCACCCCGGCCGGCTGCGGGAGACCGTGGAGATCGAGATCCCGCGGCCGCGCACCCTCGGCCTGGACACCCACGCGGCGGACGTGGCCCGGCTCAGCAGCCGGCTGCACGCACTGCTGGCCGCACCGCCGCGCGCGACCACCGACCTCAGGATGGTGAACCAGTGAGCCTGACCGCTCCCCGGGCCGCACGGAACGGCTCGCTGTTCGTGACGATCGCCGCGCCCACCCTCAGCATGTTCGGGGTGATCGGCCTGTGGTGGCTGGCCACCATCGTCTTCGAGATCGATGCGTTCCTGCTGCCAAGCCCGAAGGACGTCGTCGAGGCCTTCCTCCGGCAGCCGGCCTACCTGCTCGACCAGACCTGGGTCACCGTGACGGAGACGGTCGAGGGGTTCCTGCTGGCAATCGTGGCCGGCGTACCGATCGCGTTGCTGATCGCGAGCTCGGAATTGCTGGAACGGATGATCTACCCACTGCTCGTGGCGGTGCAGGCGATTCCCAAGATCGCGGTGGCGCCGATCCTGGTGGTGTGGATGGGTTTCGGTTCGACACCAAAGGTCGCGATGGTCTTTCTGGTCTGCTTCTTCCCCGTGGTGATCTCCACCGCATCCGGGATGAAGTCGACGCCGAGCGAGCTGGCCGAGCTGCTCCGCTCGCTGAACGCCGGCCGCACGCAGGACTTCCTCAAACTGCGCGTCCCGTACGCGCTGCCGCAGATCTTCGTCGGCCTGAAAGTGGCGATCTCACTTGCCGTCATCGGCTCGGTGATCGCCGAGTTCGTCGGTGCGAGCGCGGGCCTGGGCTTCGTGATCGTGCAGTCCGGCGCCAGTGCCGACACCGCGCTCGCCTTCGCCGCGATGGCCCTGCTGAGCCTGGTCAGCATCGTGCTGTACTACGCGCTGGTCCTGCTCGAGAAGCGGCTCCTGCCCTGGGCGGAGGAGAACCGATGACGGGCCGGCCACCCGGCCGGCCACCGGGTGCGCGCCCCGGCGGACCGGGCCTGCGGGAACCCGCACAACGCCGGTCCAACGGCCGGATCCCCCGGCACGGTGCCCATGCCGGTCTCCGGCGCCCGTGGCCCGGCCTCGCCGCAGACCGTGGCCGGCCCGCCGGCCGGCACTCCACGCCGACAGCTTGCCGGCCCCGCGCACAAGCCGCTCCAGCCGCTCCAGCCGCTGGAGCGGTACCACCGCATAACCGGCCGTACCCCCTCTCGACTCCACAACGCAGCGACGGAGGATCACCACGATGAGAGCAGCGGTACTCCACACGCTCGGCGGCCCGCCGGAATACGGCGAGTTCACCGAGCCCACGTCGGCACCGGACCACACGATCGTCCAGGTGACGGCGGCAGGCGTCCACCACTACGTCCTCCACGTGGCGTCCGGCTCCTTCTACACCGGGCCTCCGAAGCTGCCCTCGGTTCCCGGCAGCGACGGCGTCGGCCGGCTCCCCGACGGCCGGCGCGTGTACTTCGACACCACTCGCGCGCCGTTCGGATCCTGGGCGGAGTACGCATCGGTCCCCGAGGCCGCCTGCCTTCCGGTCGCCGAGGGCATCGACGACGCAACGGTCGCCGCGCTGGGCAACACCGGCCTTGCCGCCTGGACCGCCCTCCAGTGGAGGGCGGGGCTCCAGCCGGACGAGACCGTGCTCGTCCTCGGAGCCACCGGATCCCTCGGGCGGATCGCCGTCCAGGCGGCCAAGGCACTGGGCGCCGGCCGTGTGGTCGCCGCCGATCTCGACAGCGACCGGCTGCGCGCCCTGACGACGCAAGGGGCGGACGCGGTCGTCGCGATCGACGGTCGCGACGACCTGGCCGAGCGATTGCGCGATGCCGCGGAGGGCGGCGCCGATGTGACCATCGACCCCCTGTGGGGTGCCCCCGCGCTCGCCGCGATGCAGGCCGCGGCGCCGCACGGCGCACGCCACATCCAGCTCGGCACCGCCGCGGGCGAGAGACTCGAGTTCACCGCGACCGCTCTCCGCTCGCACATGATCGATCTGCGCGGATTCGCCGTCTTCCGGTGCCCGATCGACGTGCGTCGGCATGCCTTCCGCGCGCTCACCCGGCACGTTGCCAACGGAGACATCGCCGTCGACCTCGAAATCGTGCCGCTGTCGGACGTCGCCACGGCCTGGCATCGGCAGCTGACCGGCGCCGGGACCAAACTCGTCCTCGACCCCACTACCGCCCCCCACCCTCCGCAACCCCGAGCGTGACCGCACACGGCGCCGAATCGGCGAGGCCCGCCACACCGGCGCCAGACGACGTGATCATCGACACGGTGATCCGCCTGCCGTCACACGCCGCCGGGAAACAGACGCTGACACGAAGGCCCGAACGATCGACCGCGCCGAGGCCGAACGCCACGACGACGGCCGGAGCACCGACAACCGAGATGCACGACGCACTGTCGCGGCGCAAGGCCGAAGCCGGGAAGGCGATGCGGCCTCCATCAGACCCCGAAGAAAGAACTCCGCCGGGTTCAACGATCGCGCCGTGTTTCGTCCCCTTCGGAGCCCGATGCCACTCACCGAGGTCGGCATCGTCGCGGGCCTCATCCACCGGGCGGACATCTCGCCCTAAACGACCTCGGTGGCGGCGCTCGAATCACCGTCCGAGCGTTCGACGGCCGGCGATGTCACCTCATGCCGAGCAACACGAGTCCAGGAGGAAACCAGTGGACGACCGACCCGACACCATCAACGACTACCGGGCGACGTACGAGAGGATGCTCGGATTCGTCCCGCCGCGGGTGCAGTCGCGCTTCGATACGTCGTCCAAGGCCAATCCGGAGGTCTTGCTCGCCCAGGAACGCCTGCGCAACCTGATCATGTACCCCACCGCGTTGGACCAGAAGACCGTCCAACTGGTGCTGTTCGGCATCCTCCACGCCAGGCTGAGCGACGCCGCCAAGCTGCACGGCCTCGCCGCGCTCCGCGCCGGCGCCGGCTGGGACGAACTGCGCGCCGTCATCGACCTGGCATTCCTGTTCACCGGGATGTCCGCTGCCAACCGCGGACCGAACGTCCTTGAAGAGATCGCGGAACTGGAGAAGAAGAGCCATGGATGAACCGCTGTACGAACTGGCCCACCTGGGCCACGCCGAACTGCTCACCCCCGTGTACGAGGAGAGTCTGGCGTTCTTCGTCGACGTCTACGGGCTGGACCTCGTGGCAGAGGCCGGCGGCAGCGCCTACCTGCGGGGGTGGAGTGACCACGACCTCACCACGCTGAAGCTGACCGCCGCCGACCAGGCCGGGCTCGGCCATGTCGGCTGGCGCACGGTCAGTCCCCAGGCACTGGATCGTCGGGTCGCGGCATTGGAAGAACGCGGCGCGGCCGGAAAATGGATCGACGGCGATGTGGGACACGGCAAGGCGTACCAATTTCGCGCGCCGAGCGGACAGCTGATGGAGCTCTACTACGAGGTCGAGAAGTACCGGGCGCCCGCCGGCAAAGCGTCGTATCTACTCAACCAACCGCAGTCCTCGGTCAGCCGGGGAGTCGGCGCCGCCCGCATCGACCACATCAACGTCCTGTCCCGGGACATCCCCGACTCGCGCAAGTTCATGTGCGACACACTCGGCTTCAAGCTCCGCGAACACCTCGTCCCACCGGGTCAACCCGAGGTCGGCGCCTGGCTGAGCCTGATGAACAAGGCCCACGACCTCGCCATCACCCGTGAACCCGCAGACACCACCGGTCGACTGCACCATCTCGCGTACGCGGTGGAGAACCGCTCGGACGTGCTCCGCGCCGCCGACGTGTTCTGCGAGCTGGGTACCCCGATCGAGTTCGGGCCTGCCAAGCATGCGAGGACCCAGGGCTTCTTCCTGTACGTCCTCGAACCCGGCGGCAACCGGATCGAGATCTTCTCCGGCGGAATCCACATCTACGCGCCCGACTGGGAACCGGTCACCTGGACCACCGAAGGCGACGGCCGATCCACCGGTTGGGGCCTGGCAGTGCCGGACAGCTTCCACACCCACGCCACCCCGACCCTGCCGTGACACGAGGAGCCGACGGCGCACCTGGTGACTCGGTTCGGTGCCGTCCGGGAGACGCTCACCCCCGGCCACCCGGCGTCTGATCCGGTCTCCTCCACCACGCCGAGACCCCTCACCCCGAGACACGGCATCGCGCGCCCCGCTCCTCGCGCCCGGTCGCGCCGCCTCGCCGATGGGCTGGAGGACACGATCGTCGACATCGCCCCCGACCTCGTCACCTTCGGGAGGTAGCGATCTCTGTCCTCCGGTCCCCTCCGGGACACGGGATCCACTCCGGCGCCCCGGGCACACCGCGTGCTCCTACCATGCCCGCGCCGCAGTCCAGCCCGGGGCCGTGCTTGAACTCGCAGGAAGGAAAACAGAAATGACACATTGGAACGAGCAGAGCGTTGCCGACGAGCTGTACCAAGCCGAAGCCGAGAGACGTGATCGGCGGCCCTTCACCGATGATTGGCCCGCCTTTGACGTCGAAACGGCGTATCGCGCCCAGACCCGACTCATACAAAAGAAGACCGGTACGGGACAGACCGTCACCGGCGTGAAACTCGGACTCACCTCCCTGGCCAAACAAGAACGCATGGGAATCGCGTCACCCATCACCGGCTGGATCACCGATCAAATGCAGCTCGCAGAAGACACTCCCATCCCCTTGGGCGACCTCATCCACCCCCGGATCGAACCAGAAATCGCATTCGTCATGGGGCGACGACTGGAGGGCCCCAACGTAACCGCAGAGACAGCTCTCTCCGCAGTGGAATCAGTCCGAGCCGCGTTCGAAGTCATCGACTCGCGCTATCAGGACTTCCGATTCGAGCTCCCCGACGTAATCGCCGACAACGCCTCGTCGTCACGGTTCTTCCTGGGCAGCCTCAGCCGTCATCCCGAGGACCTGGACCTGGCCGCCGAGGAGTGCGTTCTACGCATCGACGACCGCATCGTGGACTCGGCCACGGGATCAGCCGTTCAAGGACATCCGGCCGAGGCCCTGGCACAGGCCGTCAACTCGCTCGCAGAACGCGGGATCGCCCTCCAACCCGGGTGGATCGTCCTCACCGGCGGGTTGACGGACGCCGTCGTCGTCAACACCGGCGAACGAGTCACCGCAGAGTTCGCGAACCTGGGCTCGCTTACTGTCGTGGGGAAACTGCCTGACTGAAAAGCCGTCGTTTTGTACCGAACATGGGATCGGCTTATCGAACAGGCCTCCCCTCGGAGTGATTTCGCCGGAGTCGGCGCATGGAGGCCACTCAGGACCTTGAGCGGCAGATTGTGCGCGTGGAGTCGACGCGTCAGGCCCACGCGCACGGGGTCCCCACCGCCGCCGCCGTTCCGACCATGCCGGCCGGACGATCTCCCCCGGAGCCGGAATCGGCCCTGCCCGTACGGGAGTTCGCCACCGCGGCCATCTCCGTCCACGCATGGACTCCGCGCCTGGCCGAGAACCTCGGCCTCACGCTCGGGCGTTTGCACCGCGTCTCCGCTCAGCATTCGTCAACGCGACGGCCGATCCCTCGCGGCCACTGTGGTGGGACCGCGACCCCGGGCGCGCCCTGGTGATCGCGGATCGTGTCCTGCGCCGGATCGGCGACGGGTGATCAGGTTTGGGCATTTCACTCTTCCCTTTCCCGAGGGGCGATCCGTGCGGCGTCACAGCGGCCGGCAACGCGAAGACGACGGCGGACGGCTGTGCCCGGCCATGGGCGGCGCGTTCCGAGTGGGCGGGGCGTCGACCGCCTATCGGTCGATGGCCCACCCTCGGAATCCGGGCCGGGACCCGTGTCGCGGGAGCGGGTACGGCGTGTCCTGAGTGGCCTGTGATCCGTCGCGAGGGAAACTTGGGAGAGCGGGGCAGGGCGCGCAGTGTGCGTCGTACGAAGCCGCGAAGGGAACTCGCCCATGAGCAACCGTGACGGACCGTCGCAGGCAGGCGCGGGCGTCCCCTTCGACATGGCCGACATGGCGACCGTGCTGGTGGACGGGCCGGGGCTGGTGCTGGGTTGGAGCCGAAAGGCGGAACAGATACTCGGCTATCCCGCGGCGGAGGTGTTGAACCGGCCGATCGCCGCGTTCATCACCCTTCCGGATGGTGTGACGACCACCGGACCGGCGGACGGCACGGGCGGGACAGGAGATCGGGACGACGATCCCGTGCCCGGAACCTGGAGCGGGCGCGTTACGGCGCGTAAACGTGACACTCGACGAATGGAACTGGAGGTGAGGATCTGCCCGCTGGCCCACGCGGGCGACCGCGATCTGTGTCTGCTGTTTCTGATCGATCCACAGAGCACGCCGTGGTGGGGAGTCAGCCAATCGGTGCTGGAACGGTTCCTCACGCACTTGCCGTACGGGGTTGCCGTTCTGGACACGAACCTGCGGTACGTGTGGCTGAACGAAACCCTCGAACGCACGGCGGGCGTGCCAAGCGAGGAAAGACTCGGGCGACGGGTGTCGGACGTACTGCCGGGTATGGCCCCGGAGGCGATGGAGGCCCAGTTGCGGCACGCTCTGGAGACCGGTGAATCGGTGCTCGCATTCGAGCACCGCGGCCACGTACCGGCGCATCCGGATCGCGAACGGGTCTTTTCGACGTCGTTCTTCCGGCTCGACGACTCGGCGGGGCACGTGCTGGGTGTGGGCTACATGGGCGCGGACGTCACCGACAGCAAGCGCGCACAGGAGAGGTTGGCGCTGCTGACCGAGTCCGGAGCCCGGATCGGAAACAGCCTGGACATCGCCACAACCGCCGCGGAACTGGTCGAGACGGCCGTGCCCCGGTTCGCGGACTTCGCCTGCGTCGACCTCCTCGAGCCCGTCCTTGACGGCCGAGAGCCGGAAGAGGGGCCGACGCCCGACGTGGCGTCGTTGCGACGGGTGGCCCATCGGTCGCTTCGTGCGGGCTGCCCGGAGGCGGCCGTAGGCGTGGGCGAGCCGAGCCGGTACGTCGCTCGGTCGCCGATGGTCCGCTGCCTGATCGAGGGCAAGGCCGTCCTGCAGTCCTTCGGCGACGACGAAGCCGCGCATTGGCTCGCCGACGACGTGATCCGCGCCGATCGGGCCCGGGAGTTCGCTCCGCGGTCGCTGATCGTGGTGCCGCTACGGTCCCAGCGTCGCCCGCTGGGTGTGGCGCTGTTCGCCAGGTGGTGGCCGAACGAACGATTCGAGGAGGCGGATCTGCTGCTGGCCGAAGAATTCGTCTCCCGGGCAGCGGTGTCCCTGGACAACGCGCGCCGGTACACCCGCGAACACAACGCGGCACTCACCCTGCAACGCAGCCTCCTCCCGCACGCCCTGAAGGACACCCCCGCCCTCGAGGTCGCCTCCCGCTACCTGCCCGCCGACAACCGTGACGGCGTGGGCGGGGACTGGTACGACGTGATCCCGCTGTCCGGAACCCGCGTCGCCCTCGTGGTCGGCGACGTGGTCGGACACGGCATCAACGCCGCAGCCACCATGGGGAGGCTGCGCGCGGCGGTTCGCACCCTGGCGATGACGGATCCCGCCCCGAACGAGTTGCTCGCCCGTCTCGACGATCTGGTCCTTCACCTGATCGACGAAGGGCCCGCCGACGAGGACCGTGCGGCGACCACCGCGGTCCTGGGAGCCACGTGCCTGTACGCCGTCTACGACCCGATCACCGGCCGCTGCGCCATGGCCCGGGCCGGCCACCCGGCGCCCGCCGTCGGCACGCCCGACGGCGGGGTCGACTTCGTGGACCTCGCGGGTGGCCCGCCCCTCGGCCTGGGCTCGTTTCCCTTCGAATCGACCGAGGTGGAACTCGCCGAGGACAGCCTGCTCGCCCTCTTCACCGACGGCCTGGTCGAGAGCCCGACGGAGGACGTCGACGTCGGGTTGCTGCGCCTTCGACGGGCCCTGACCTGCCGGGACCGGTCGTTGGACGAGATCTGCGCCCGGGTGATGGCCTCGGTGCCCGCCCGCCCGCAGACGGACGACGTCGCCCTGCTGCTGGCCCGAGTCCACCGCCTGCCCGCGGACAGCGTCGTGTCGTGGGACGTGCCGACGGATCCGGCAGCGGTTTCCGGCGCCCGCGACCTGGCGACCGGCGCTCTCGAACGGTGGGGGTTGGGCGATCTGGCGTTCACCACGGAGTTGGTGGTCAGCGAGCTGGTCACCAACGCGATCCGGTACGCGGCGGGTCCCGTCCGACTACGGCTGATCAAGGATTCCGTATTGACTTGCGAGGTTTCCGACGCCAGCAGCACCTCGCCGCATCTGCGTCACGCCCGGACGACGGACGAGGGTGGCCGAGGACTGTTCATCGTCGCGCAACTGACTCGCCGGTGGGGCACCCGCTACACGGCGGACGGCAAGGTCATCTGGGCGGAGCAGGTCTACCCACCGCAGGTTTGACGCATCACTCGGGCGAAGATCAAGGAGATGATTGAGCTTGCTCCGCTTTGACGGACACCGTCGTTGTGGTGGTCAGGCCGCGAGTGCGGGTAGCCGAGGCTGCTGTGCAGCCTGCGTAGGTTGTACCAGGCTTCGACCTCGATGTACTCGAAGACCTCGGCGCGTGCGGCGGCCGGGTCGGCCAGGGCCGGCCCGCTCCCAGGTCGCTCTTGCTGGTGGTGTGGAATCCGGGCGAGTGGGACGTCATCTCCTCGCACGGGTCCCCCGACGAGACGGCGGCAGTGGCACGGGCGGCGGAACGGGTCGCGGCCGACGTGGCCGCGGGCGGTGGATCGTGGCCGCCAGCCCGGACAACGACGGCGACGGTGTGCTGCGGCTGGCCGGGCGGGACGAGCGGGTGCGCGCGGCGACGACCCGAACCGCTGGTGCTCTGACCGCGTAGGTTCGCCGGGTGGGGCGGCGTCTGGGGCTGGAGGTGTCGAGCTGCGGCTGTCCTACTGCTCGATGGGGGTGTTCTCCACCGCTCACCCGCGGAAGAGGGCAAGTGCCTCAGTGAGGTTGCCTGGTCCGCATGCGGCATGGAAGGTCATGTCAGAGGTCCGGCCATGACCCAGTCGTCCTTGCTGCGTTTGAGGTCCTGGCGCAGGAAGTCGTGCCCTTCGAGGTCGGTGTCCTGCAGGTCGATGCGGACTGACCAACCGGGGTTGTCGAGCGTGTCGATCTTGACGCCCCACTCGTGCTCCCAGTCCTCATTGCACTGTGAGGAGTACCAACCCTGCAGCCAGTCCAAGACGTGCTCGGCTTCGTTCATGGCACGAGATGCTAGGTCAGCCGCGAGTCCGGGACCGGACGCGGCTGATTCAACTTGCCCGGGGAGTCGCGATGCCCGAGCCCGTACGCGTGCGAAGACCGACCGATCAGGAGGGGCAGCGGTTGCAGCGGATCGTGGGGCGGAGCAGCACCGACTCGGTGCGCTACGGGCGCGTGATGATGCTGCTGGCTTCGGCCAGCGGGAAGCGCGTGCCAGTCATCGCCCGGCTCGTGCAGGCGGACGAGGACACGGTGCGCGACGTCATCCACCGCTTCAACCAGATCGGCCCGGCCACGCTGGACCCTCAGTGAGCGGGAGGCTGTCCCCGCCTGCTCGGTCCTGACGACGAGGACTTCGTCGTCGCGACGGCCACCATCCGCCCGATCAAGCTCGGCCGGCCCTTCGCTCGCCGGTCCCTGCGCAAACTCGCCGCCTACCTGTGCAAGGTCCATGGCCGGGTCATCCGCATCGGCCGCGAGGCCCTGCGCTGCCGGCTCGCCCGACGCGGCGTCATCTTCTGTTCGTCGGCCGGCGCCCGGGATCGAGCGGTCTCGCGAAGTTGTCTATGATCCGCGGGTGTCGGTTGAGCCGGGGGCGGGGTGGAGGCGGGTCGAGGGTTACGCGGTTGGTCCGCAAAGGTCGTGGGTACCGGAGGAGATGCTTCCCGAGGAGGCCCGGCTGTTCCGGCGGGTGATCGTGGACCGCTTTCCCGGTGGAGTGGTGCCCGGTCACGCACAGATGTTCTTCGACCGATCCTTCATGGAGCCCGACCCTCCGCACTACTTCAGCTTTTGGAGCGACTTCTACAACGACATCCTCCATCAGGGCAGTTGCATGCCCGGCACCGCGGACGCCGTCCCGTTGCCGGTCGCGTGGGCCGTCGACGACCGGATACCGGCTCCGAGGCGACTGGATCTCGTCGATTTCCTCGCGCGCATCGCCACGGTGTCGCAACGCGACGCCGCCCGGGGCACGATCCCCCAGCACCTCCGGGACGAGGCCCGCGCACGCCTCGCCGTGCACGACCACGCGCCGCAACTTCTGGTGCGATGGGGCAGGGAGTGCGTCGCGCTGCGCATCGG
Source organism: Embleya sp. NBC_00888 (assembly GCF_045207655.1). Classification (NCBI taxonomy): domain Bacteria; kingdom Bacillati; phylum Actinomycetota; class Actinomycetes; order Kitasatosporales; family Streptomycetaceae; genus Embleya; species Embleya sp. NBC_00888. The sequence goes on from NZ_CP108785.1 coordinate 356,676, forward strand.
CCTCGCGGCCCTCGCGGCGATCCTGCCCCACGTCGCCGCGACCACCGGAATCGTCCCGCGCATCCGCGAACTCGCCGCCGGATATCGGGAAGGAACAGCCACCGCAGGGTTCCTCGACTTCGCCGCGCAACTCGCGACCGGCCCCGCCGAGGCGGTCCTCACCAAAGTCGAAGAACTCACCGCGCCCACGGCGGACACCCCCTGGCATCGGGCGAACGTCGACGCCTCGGTCTTCGACCAGGGCGTCGACCTCGTGATGCACATGTTCGAAGCTCAACGCCTGAGCCTCCACCGCCACCGGCCAACAGGCCCGCCCTGAACTGCGTCATTGTCGAGAATTCCCCCCTCCCGATACGGGAGTTGCCGGAATGCAAGTAGCTCGAGCGCGCGTTCACGGCCGGGACAGCCGGTCTCACGACTGGTGGTGACGTTGGGCGTGCTCGCCCGAGTCGTTGCTCATCTCTTCGTAGCAGTGGGTGCCGCACGCGAGACCGAAGTCGGCCGCCATCCAGTCGAACTGCAGGAACTCGTCCTCGTCCAGTGCCCGGACGTGACCAGGCGGTTCACGACCTCGCGCAGCTGGGCGGCGGTCACGAGCGTGGCGTCGTCCGCGGGCCCCAGGCGCACGGCGTCCAGCAGCTGGCACCAGGAGGTGCGGCCGGGCTCCAGCGCGGCGACGAAGGAGTACGGCCAGCCCGGGATGAGCTGGTCTGCGCTGCGGTCGCCGCGTCCGTAGACGTGGCAGAACAGCCGGTCGTCGCTGGTGGGAGCGTCGGGGCGGAGCCAGTTGCTGACGTCCACGGCCGGTACGATCCGCCCCTCGGCCGTCTTCGGCAACGGTAGGTCTGCCAGGGCACGACGCAGACGCGTCGGTTCGATCCAGCCCCGGTCCAACGCCGAGTACAAGGCGCCGTGCCCGCGCCGGTGCTCGACCGCCAGCGACAACTCGACCAGGGTGTTCACCGGCCCGTCCGCACACAGCACGGAGTCGGTGAGCTCGAAGAGCGTGTCGGCGCGAGCGTAGAGGCTCTCGTAGAACTCGACCCGAAAGCGGGACAGCAAGCCCAATGCCGCGCCTGCGAGCACGTTGACGGGCAGACTCATGAACAGCGGCCGTTCTCTCGCACTTCGTTACTCGACATCTCGAAGCGTGGAGAACGGCCGCGTCACATGCTGTCGGTTCCCGGGGATCTCAGCAGGTCGAGTGACCAGCGACGTTAAACGTCAAGCTGAGGCACGGAGGTATGGGGGCGAGGTGGCTACTCGGCCGGGATACATAGCATGTATGGATGCTTGATCTTCGCCAATTCCAGGTGCTCCGCGCCGTTGCCGCGAGTGGTTCGTTGGCCGGGGCCGCCCGCGAGCTCCACTACGGACAGCCGACCATCAGCTACCATCTCGGGGCGCTGGAGGCGCACTTGGGGGTCAAGCTGGTGGAGCGCGGTCCCACCGGGGCGGTCCTGACGGATGTCGGCACGATGGTCTTGGAGCATGCGGGCGCCGTGCTCGACCGGATCGACGCGGTCGAGGCGGATGTCGAGGCCCGGGCGAAACACGGTGTGTCGACGCTGCGCATCGGAGCCTTCCACTCCGCGGCCTCGCGGTTGCTCCCCCAGGCCGTGCGGGAGGCCGCGATCGGTTCGGACGTGCGGATCGAGTTGATCGAGGCCGAGCCCCTCGATCTGGTCGCACATGTACGAGCCGGATCACTGCACTGCGCCGTGATCTACGACGTCGGTGGAGCCGGGGCACGATACGGCGCGGACATGCGGGCCGAGACCTTGTTCGACGATCCGTACCGGGTGCTGCTCCCCGCATCGCACCCCCAGGCCCGGGCGGTGGGTCCCGTCGACATCGAACTGCTGGCCGATGATGGGTGGATCGTCTCTCGCGGCTCGTACGACCCCAGCGACCAGACCCTTTTCGCGACCTGCCAGTCCCTGGGGTTCCGACCCCGGACCGTGCTCAGGACCGACGATTACGGTGTGGTCCACGGCTTCGTCGCAGCCGGCACCGCCGTCGCGCTCGTACCCGAACTCGCTTTGGAGGAGGGGTACGACGTCGTCGCCCGCCCTGCTGTGCAGGTTCTGGGCTCCCGCAGTGTCCGGTTTCTCGCCCCCCTTGGCACACAGCCTGCTCTGGTGGGGCGGCTGCGAGAGGAACTGCACCGCGCGGCGGCGGTCCGGAAGATGCCCTGACGGAACCGGATCACCCGGGCAGGCGTCGCGCAGTCTTCCATAGACCATATGGAGCGTCGTCGAAAGCTCGTCCATACCTGTAGTAGCCGCAAGACTGTGAGGATTTGAGCCTGAGCGGTGGGCGTGCGCGGCGAGCCGGGCAGACCCGGCGAAACGTGATGTGGGTCCGGCAGCCACGGCAGTGCCGTTCGCCGGGCAACGGACCTGCCCGTCGAGCGCCCGCATCGCACCACACCGCGACAAGTCGGCTCGGCGGCCCGTTCCGCATGACGCAAAGGACTTCCCGATGACCCGCTTCGGCGCAATGTACGGCCCCGACATCACATTCCTGGGCGTCCCGCCGTGCGACCTGGACGAACGCTCGACGTGGGGTGACGCCCAGGTGGTCATCCTGGGCGCGCCCTACGACGGCGGCACCTCGTACCGTTCGGGCGCCCGCTTCGGACCCAAGGCCGTCCGGCAGGCCTGCTACCTCGAACACGAGGGCAGCCGGCCCTCCCTCGCGCTGGGTGTGGACGGGCTTCTCGACCTGCGCGTCAAGGACGCCGGCGACGTCATGATGTTCAGCGGCAACGCGCTAGAGGCACACGCCGCCTTGGAAGAGGCGGTGAACACCATCTCGGCCGCCGGCAAGATTCCCCTCGTGCTCGGCGGCGACCATTCGATAGCCCTCCCGAACGTGACCGGCGTCGCGCGTGCGGTCGGCTGGGGTCGGGTCTCGGTCGTCCACTTCGACGCCCACGCCGATACCGGCGACATCTGCCACGGTTCCCTCATCGCCCACGGCCAGCCGATGCGCCGTCTCCTCGAATCGGGCGCGGCCCGCAGCGACCGTTTCCTGCAGTTGGGCCTGCGCGGCTACTGGCCCGGCCCGGAGACTCTGGAGTGGATGGCCGAACAGGGCATGCGCTCGTACGAGATGACCGAGATCGTGGAACGTGGCCTGGAAGCCTGCCTGGCCGAGGCGTCACGCACGGCACTGGACGACTGCGACGGCGTCTACCTCTCGGTGGACGTCGATGTCGTCGACCCCGGCATGGCTCCCGGGACCGGGACCCCGGAGCCCGGTGGCCTGACCTCCCGCCAACTCCTGGACGCGGTGCGCCGCCTGGCCTACGAACTGCCGATCGTCGGCGTCGAGGTCGTCGAGGTCGCCCCCGGCCACGACCACGCCGACATCACCGCAATGCTCGGCAGCCGCATCGTCCTCGAAGCGCTGTCCGGCATCGCCCGCCGACAGGCCGAGGAGACCGGCCACGTGGAGTCGTGGGACCGCGGTCGACCCCTCCTCGAGCAGTACGACGCCGTCCGGCGCGACTCGAACCGCCGGCGCCGCGGAGCGACGCAGGGATGAACCGGCGTGCGTGCGCGGCCGGCCCTGCCTCGGTCGTCGGCGCGCGCCTGAAGGACCTGCCGGGCATGGTGTTCCTGCCGGTCTTCTTCCGGGCGCTGTCCACATGGAACACCCTCGCCGCCATCGTGACGTCGACGGCGCTGCACTTCGACCTCGGTGATCATGCCATTCGGCAGGCACCTGCACTCGACCTCGAAGGCGGTACACGGCCTCGGCCCACACGTGCCCCTGGCGACAGATGGAGCGCGTCGGCTTCCGGGTGACGACGAGACCGGGCCGGCGTTCGGATACACAACCGGGAGATCAGGGGCCGGCTTGCTCCGCAGGTGGTATCGATCGACGAGCTATTTCTTCACCGGTGCGGCCGCCGTCCAGCGCGGCTACAACGCGTTCATTGTTGAACTCCCGGGTCAGCGTGGCGCCTATTACTCCGATCCCGAGCTGACGTTCCGGCCCGATCTCGACGTGCAGATCGGTTACGTCGTCGACTACGCCCTGAGCCGCGCCGACGTGGACCCCGAGCGCCTCTCCCTCACCGGGTACAGCATGGGCGGGCCGTTCGTCCCGCGGGCGGTTGCCCACGAGAAGCGGATCAAGGCCGCGGTGACCAGTACGCTGACGCCGTCGTTCCGGCCCGCGATCCTCAGCCTGATCGGGCTCGGCGAGCACGAGTTCTACGCCGACATCGACAACCTGGATTCCCGGGTCGACATGACGTCGCCGATGGCGCGCCTGCTCCTGGGGGACGTACGGGAGCGCTTCGGCATGCTCGATCGCCCGCTGAAGGACTACATCGACTACCTGGGCGAGTCCGACATCTGGGGCCTGGAGGACCAGATCACCTGCCCGCTGCTGAACGTCGGCGGCGCCGGCGAGGGTTCGTTGGCGAGCGACGGCCAGAAGTTCTATGAGCGGCTGTCGCGCCAGAAGGAGGAACGCTTCATCGAGGAGTCCGAGGGCGGCGAGGCGCACTGCGCGGTGAATAGCCGCACCTTGGGCAACCAGATCGAGTTCGACTTCCTGGACAAGGTGTTCGCGCAGCGCCGGTGACCAAGGTGCGGGCCTATCGGTCACATGCGGTGGGGGCGGTCGTCTCGTGGCGGACGGCAAGCTTCCGGTCCCGGCGCGATCCGGGGGCCACTCCCGCAGGGCATCCGGGACGCCCCGGCCGCGACCGAGGCGACCGTCCGGTGATCAGATCTCCGGCGGTGGCTCCTTCTCCAGGATTACCAGCCGGGCGACGACATCGTCGGCCAGCCGGACCAGCAGCCGGCCGAGGTCTGCCCGGTCCTGGTCGGACCAGTGACTGATGGCCTGCGCAAACCAGCCGATCATGGAGGCTGTGTAGCGGCCGGCGGCCTCTCCCCCCTTGGGGGTCGCCTCGATCAGTCGGGCGCGCTTGTCGTACGGGTCTTCGATGCGGTGCACCAGACCGCGCCGTTCCAGCGCCTGCACCTGCCGGGTGATGTGCGGTCCCGCCAACTGCAGTCGGTCTGCGATCTCGCCGACGCGCAATGGGCCGTCCGCAGCGTGCAGAGCGAGCAGCACCCCGATGGCGGGACGGTCTCTGCTGAGGCCGGCTTCCTCGGCAGCTCGCTCGGCCACCCGGCCCCGGCTCACCGCGTTGCTCAGCCGGGCCAGACGGGGCAGGGCCGCCAAGGTAGCCGCCGCAGACGAGCCCGTATCGGGATCGGCCGGATTCTTCGCGTTCATCAAACCTCCACTTGCTTACCTCAGGTAGGTAAATATATCCTGAACGAGTGAGGCCCGCATCAGGCGGCCCATCTTTCTTTTTTAGATACCTGAAGTAGGTAACTTTCTGTTTCGGAGGCAATCATGAACCACACCACCCCCGCAAGGTGCTCATCTCCGGTGCCGGCATCGCCGGCCCGGCCCTCGCCTACCGGCTCAGCCGCTACGGCTTTGAGGTCACCGTCGTCGAGAAGTCCCCGGCCATCCGCGGCGGCGGCTACGCGATCGACATCCGGGGAACGGCCCTCGATGTCGTTGACCGCGTGGGTACCTGCTCCCGCGTCTGCGGGAGCAGGATGTCGCCACCGAGAAAATGTCGTTCGTCGACGCCGACGGCGACCTCATCGCCTCGGTACGCCCCGAAGCCGTCACCGGGAGCGTGGCGGGCGCGGATCTGGAAGTTCCTGTGCTTCCAACCGGACGAGCAGCCCATCGATAGGTACCCCACGCCGGCCGCGCGCCGCGATCTGATCGCCGCCCGATTCCCCGAACGCACCTGGCACATCCCGCGCCCGATCGACGCCATGCGCTCCGCCGACGACCTCTTCTTCGACACCGTCAGCCAGATCCACATGCCCGCTTGGTCCAAAGGCCGCGTGGCCCTGGTCGGCGATGCCACCTGCGCTGCGTCATTCCTCACCGACCAGGGCTCCAGCCTCCCTCACCGGCCACGGCTCCAGCCTCTCCTTGGTCGGCGCATACATTCTGGCCGGCGAGCCGGCCGGCCATGCCAACCACAGCGTGGCCTTCGCCGCCTACGAGCGCACGGCCCGCCCCTCATCGAGCAGAACCAGGCCATCGCAACGGAGGGCGGCACCGGGCTCATTCCCGGCACGCAAGCCATGCTCGCCACCCGCAATCAGGCCCTGCGCGACCCTGCCGCCCTCACGGACGACAAATACCGCGCCATCCACTCCGCCCTGACCCTGCCGAACCACGCCCACTGGGCCTGACCGGCGGCCCATCACCCAGCCTTCCAAGGGAACCATTCATGAACCAGACCGCCACCCCCGCGCGGGCCGGCACCCGCACCGGCCCGACGATCACCGCGCTGGCGATCATCTCCGCCGTCTCCGCGTTGCAGCAGTCCGTCGTCGTGCCCATCCTCCCGCGCCTGGAGAACGCCTTCGACGCCTCCTTGGCATCGGTGTCCTGGGCGTTGACCGTCAGCCTCCTCGTCGGCGCGATCGCCACACCCATCGCCGGACGGCTCGGCGACATGCTCGGCCACAAGCGCGTCCTCATCGGCGTGATGGCCCTGCTCGTCTCCGGGTCCATCGTGGGCGCCGTCGCCACCTCCCTCCCGATGTTCATCATCGCCCGGGTCCTGCAAGGCGCCTCCGCCGCGGTCATGCCGCTGGCCATCGGGCTGCTGCGCAGCAACCTTCCGCCACGGCGCATGGGCTTCGGCATCGGCATCGTCGCCGCCACCGTCGGCGCCGGAAACGGCCTCGGTCTGCTGCTGGCCGGCGTCATGTCCAACATGGTCCCCGGCTACAAGCCGCTGTTCTGGATCATCGTCGGCTTGGCCGCGCTGAGCCTGCTGCTCGCCATATTCGGCGTGCCCGCGTCTCCCGAACGCAGCTCCACCGGCAAGCTCGACGTCCCCGGTGCCATCCTGCTCAGCGGCGCACTCGTCGCGCTGCTCCTGGCCATCGGCCAGGGTGCCGGCTGGGGCTGGGGATCCGTGCCGACCATCAGCCTCTTCATCGCCGCGGTGATGCTCGGCGGATGCTGGGTCATCGTCGAACGCCGGGTCAGCTCGCCGCTCGTCGACATAGCCATGCTGAGTGACCGGCGCACAGTCGGTGCCACCCTGGCCTCGTTCTTCCTCGGCTTCGGCCTGTTCGGCGCCTTCGTTCTCGTCCCCTCCTACGTGGAGCACCCTGCCGAACTCGGCTTCGGCTTCGGCGCCTCCGTCCTGGGCGCCTCCGTCTTCCTGCTGCCCACCACCGCGATCATGCTGGCGATCTCGCTGCTGTCCGGCCGCCTCACCAAGCGCTTCTCGGCGTCCTGGATCGTCGCGCTCGGCGCCGCGTTCACGGCCCTCGCGCTGGTGTCGCTGGCGTGCTGGCACAGCAACCAGGCAAGCGTCTACCTGGCCACGGCCATCCTCGGACTGGGCATCGGCCTCTCCTTTGCCGCCCTCGGCACCATGTCCGTCGAACACGTGCCGGCGGAGATGACCGCCACGGCCAACGGCATCAACAGCCTCGCCCGCATGGTCGGCGGTTCCATCGCATCGCCCGTCGTCACCGCCATCCTGACGGCCTCCGCCACCACCGCAGCCAAGGGACCCGCTGTCGGCGGTTACGTGACCGGATTCGCCATCACCGCGACCGGAGCAGCCGCGGCGGCGCTCGTCGCCGCTGTGGCAGCCCGGATGAATCGCAAGGCCAATACACCGGCCGCCACGGCTTCCGTCGGGGAGTCTGCGCGGGTCTGAACCCTGCAACCCCGGTCTGGTTGCGGCGGGGTCCCGAAGGCTGCCGGCTTTCGGGACCCCGCCGTTCTGCGCTGATGCCGGACTAATGCGAGTTCCGCCGCCCGGGCGTCGATGGTCTCCTCGGCACGTTTGCGGGCGAGCAGGGATGCTCCTATGCATGTCAAGCCGCAGGAGCGAGGTTGATTTGGGTGATTCGTTCCGCTGGTGTGCTGGTCAGTGCGCGGTAGACCTCGCGGGCGACGAATCGCTTGAGGCAGCGCATGATGTCCTTCTTCGACAGCCCTTCCTTGGTGCGGCGTTCGACGTAGGCGCGGGTGCGTTCGTCGTAGCGCATGCGGACCAGCACGATCGTGTGCAGGGCGTTGTTCGCGGCCCGGTCGCCGCCCCGGTTGAGGCGGTGGCGGTGGGTGCGGCCGGAGGAGGCCGGGATCGGGGCGACGCCGGCGAGGTGCGCGAACGCGCCCTCCGAGCGCATGCGCTCGGGGTTGTCCCCGGCCGAGGCCAGTAGCTGGCCGGCGGTCTCCGGTCCGACACCGAACAGCTTCAGCAGGGCCGGGGCCGCCTGCTCGACCAGGGGGCCGATCTCGGCGTCGAGCTCGGCGATCTCCGTGTCCATCGCCTGGTGGCGGCGGGCGAGGCGCCGCAGCGAGGCCTTGGTCGCCGCGAGCGGGCGGGAGACGTCGTCGCCGGGCCGCAGCCGGGCCAGGGTGCGTATCAGGGCGGTCCGGTCCAGGCCCGCGACCTGCTCTCGCAGCATCGCCGGGGCGGTCACCACGAGGTTGCGGATCTGGTTCATCGCCTGGGTGCGGGCCTTGATCGCGCTGCGGCGGGCGACCCGCAGCACGCGCACGGCCTCGACCACTCCGTCGCGGCTTTTGGGGATGCCGGTGGCCCGTCCGGAGAGCACTGCGGTCGCAGCGGCGTAGGCGTCGATCGGGTCGGACTTGCCCTTCGTCCGGCGGGTCTTGCGGTCCGGCCGGTCGACGTCGACGACCGTGACGCCGGCCGCTGTCAGGACCCGCGCGAGTTCGGCTCCGTAGGCGCCGGTGCCCTCCACCCCGACCGCGGTCGGAGTGCCGTGCGAGCGCATCCAGTCAAGCAGGTCCCGGTAGCCGCGGACGGTCGCGGGAAACTCCCGGTCGGCCAGATGCCGGCCGAGCGGGTCGATCACGGCCGCGTGGTGGGTCAGGCCGTGCGTGTCGACTCCGCCGGTGATCTCCGCTCCGTCGTGCGTCATGCTGGTCATGTCCGTCCTTGCCGCTTGTCCGAGCCGAGGGCGGCACGCGCCGGTCGGGCGGGTGGACAAGACAGTGACGGGGCTTCTGGACCAAGCTCCTATGAGGTCACAAACGCCCGTCCGGCCGCGTGCGTGGTGGTCCCGCCGACGAGCCGACAAATCCCATACAGGACAGTCAACGACGTCAGTCAGGGGGCGAGTCAGGCTCATCAGCAGAACCACCAGTCACATGATCACTGTCAGGGGTTCGCACACGCGGCACGCGGTTCCCACGGCGGCGGCGGGCTGTTCGCCGCAGTGACCGCACACGAATCCGTCGCAGCCCGCGCACAGCCAACGGGCGTCGTCGCCTTCGGACATGGCCGGGGAGCAGGTGTCGCGCAGCTGCTCGGCGAGTGGTTCGCACGCGGCACGACACCGCCGTTGCGCGGTGGCCTCGCCGACCTCACCCGATCGTGATCGACGCGGGCGCGGGAAGGGGCCATCGGGTTCCGGAGTCGGGGGCGCCCGGACGGACGAACTGCTCGTCGTCGGCCGTGACGGCCGACGGCGCCGGCTTTCGATCCAGGCGTCCCATGCGGTCTCAAGTTCGTCGACGATCGCGTCACGGAAGTTCGCCATTTGGCGGACGGGAGTCTTCGGATCTCAGACGTCCGACGGTGGGAATCGGGGCTCGGGATCTCTACCGTTCTCAGTAACAACCGTTCTACGCGGCCCTCGGGTCCAGGTCTTCGAAACCGCCCGGTCCGAGCTTTTGCCTTCGCCACTCCGGCCCCGGCCCGCGGGCAGCATCCGCGGTGTCCGCCTTCCCGGCATTCCGGTTCCGCAGGCGATTCCTGCTGCCCTTGCGAGGTCTTCCGTCATGACCACCGCCCTCGGTCTCGTCGGCTCCTCCCGCGCCGCCGGCGACGTGGGGACCCCGGCGAGCACACCACCACGCCGATCCGGCCTGGACAACGTCTTCGGGTGGGGGCCGCGTCTGGCCGCCACCGGCGTCACGTTCGACGTGATCGGGGTCGACGAGCCCCTCGGTCTGGCGGCGTTGCGGCTGCTGTGCGAGCGTGACGTACCGCTGGGCGCCGTGATCCTCGATCACCGGTGGCGCCGCATCGGCTTCCTGGTGCCGCCCCGGCGCGACGAACCCGCCCCCGAGGCCGAACTGCACGGTGGCCCGCGGCGGGTCGGGGTCGGTGCCTGGGTCGTGCTGCCCACGGGGGACCCGGACGCGATGGTGACCTGGCTGCAGCCGCCCGCAGGCACCGACTACCTGACCCCGACCGGGTTCCTCCGCGAGGCGCTCCGCGAGGCCGCGACCACCCTCGATGCACAGGAGCCTCGGACCTGATGCACTGCTCCACGCCCGGGCGACCGGGGCGGCCCTGTGCCGAGTCCGGTGGTGGGTCTCGTGCGTCTCCCCGCTCGCGGGTTGCCTTCACGCTGAGATCTCCCGCGTTCCCTGATGGCGGGGAACGGACGCTGGTGTTCGACGGCCCGGAGTTCGTCATGCTCGGCATGGACGCCTCCGCGGCCGCCTTCCGGAGCCGACGGGCCGTCACGGGCCGATCGGCCGGTCCCGATGATGGCGAGATGCAGGTCTGCGCATCTGTCGGGATCTCTACGGTTTGTCACCGGCGACCGTGTGTGCACGTTCGTTGCCCCGCCCGTGCATCGGAAGGTGCGGGATCCATGGAAGAGGGATGTCTTGTGAGCGAGCCGATCGTTGCCGTCATCGGCGAGGCGTTGATGGATGTGGTCGACACCGGAGACGGGGCGAGATTCACCGCCCACGTCGGCGGCAGCCCACTGAACGTGGCCACCGGTCTGGCTCGGCTCGAGCGGCCGACCGCGTTTCTGGGCCGTTTCTCTCGGGACGGTTTCGGGCGCATCCTGCGTGGCTACGCCGAGGGCGCGGGCGTGAACCTCGACGCCGCACCCGATGCCGACGAGCGGAGCACCATCGCGGTCGTCCACCTCGACGATCGAGGTGTCGCTCGCTACGACTTCACGGTCGAGGGCACGGCCGACTGGGGTTGGACGGCGGACGAGTTGGCGGCGTTGCCCGCCAGTGTTCGGTTGCTGCATTGGGGGTCGCTCGCGTCGTGGTTGCCGCCGGGTGACGCCGTGATCGGCGCATTCGTCGATTCGTTGCGGGCCCGTGGCGACGTCGTCATCAGTTACGACCCCAACGTGCGTCCGGGGTTGCTCGGTGAGGCTTCGGAGGCTCGGGGGCTGGTCGAGCCTCGCGTCGCCGCGGCACACGTCGTGAAGGCGAGCAGCGAGGATCTCGACTGGCTGTACCCGGGCGTGCCGCATCCGGATGTCGCGGCGCAGTGGCTGGCGCTCGGCGCGCGACTCGTGTTCGTCACGTGCGGTGGGTACGGCACGACGGCCTACCGGTCGGGCGGAGAGCCGATCACGCGGCCCGCGTTGCCGATCGATCCGGTCGACACCATCGGTGCCGGCGACGCGTTCACCAGTGGCCTGCTGGACGCTCTGCTGCGTGCCGGGGTCCGGTCGCCGGGCGATCTCGATGGCATCGGGGCGCGGGCCGTCGTCGGACTGCTCGACGAGGCGGCGGTGGTGGCCGGGCTCACGTGTGCGCGTGCGGGGGCCAATCCGCCGACGCGGTCCGAGGTGAGGGACTTCCTCGCCGGCGGTCGGTGAGGGTGAGTTCAGTCGGTGGGGGTGAAGCCGACGTACAGCCGCCAGAGAGTCAGGGCGGTTCGTGCGCGGTACCGGCCGTCCTGTGTGCGGACGTCGTAGCCGAGGGTCTTGCAGAGATGGCCGACGCGGTACGCGACGCTGCTGTGGTGCATGTGCAGGGCCTCGGCGATGTCGCGCAGGGAGTTGAGCGAGCCGAGGCACTCGAGCAGTCGAAGGTCCGTGCTGCCGCTCTTCCCGGTTGCGATGCGGGTGATGGCTTGGACGTCCGGTAGGGCTGCGACGTGGTCGCCCTCCAGGTCGGCAAGCACGGTGAGGCAACCGAGTTCGTCGGTGGTCGTGTACGCGGGCCACCGGCCGCCCAGCGCCGAGAAGCGCACGCCGCGACGGGCCATGGCCCACGACGACCGACAGTTCTCGATCTGTACGGGTGGGCCGATACACATGGTGACGTCGGGTATCACGAGTGGGTCGATGTCCTTGGCTGCGACGATGACCACGGCCAGTGTGCTGCTCAGGGCGGCGGCCACGGAGCGGGTGCCGGGTCCGGTTGCGATCTGTGTCCGTATCGCTGCGAGCGAGTCGTCGATTGCCGTGTCGGCGTGCACCGCGAGTACGCGTACGATCTCGCCGACGCGAAAGCCGAGCAGGCGGGCCGCGCGTGCGGTCTCGGTCTCCGAGGCGTCGTCGCCGATGAGTACGTGAAGGACCGCCGGATCGGTGAATCCGAGTTCCAGGTCGTGGCGGAAGGCGACGTTTCGCGCGGTCAGGGTGGCGAGGCATTGCGCCATCCGCTCGACGATGAGTTCGTCCCACTCGCGCTCGTCTTCCGGTGTCGACCGCTCGAGCCAGACCCTGCCCACGACTTTGGTGTCGATGATGACGTCGTGGACGCGGGCATGGGGGCCGGGGCCGGTCGTTGCCAACACCCGGCCTGCCGGTGACACCACGACGACGTCCCCGGACTGGTCGAGTACGGCGCCGGCAACGGTTTCCGCCAACACGGCCGTCGCGCGAGTGACGGCTTCGAGATCGGCGCGATGCAGTACGAGTTGGTCGAAGAATTCGACAACGCGCAGCCCGCGCTCAGCGCTGGAGTCCAAGCCGGCCAGTTTGCTCAAGAGACCGTGCACCTGCAAAGGGTACTACTTTGCCGGTATCCGAAGTTAGCCATTTGGCGGAGATTCATAATGATCCCTCCGGCTTCCGGCGGAAGACGGACGAAGAGCCCGGTGGGAACATGGCGTCGTACCTCGACTCGGAAGGAGCCCGGGTGATCGAGAACATGCAGCATCGGCCCGCTCGCCGCCGAGCCTTCGACCCCGAACTCGCGGCGCTGCAGGTTCTCATTCCCGAAATCGACATTGCCGACATCGACAAGGCCCGCGCCATCGAACACGACATAGCCGTGGAGATGCGGCGCGGTCCGGTCCGCGGTGACGTCGAGGTCGACGACGACGCCTGCGCCCGCGCCGACGGGTCGGAGTTCGGTCTGCGCGTCTACCGGCCGCGCCGCACCGCCCGACGTTCCCTGCCCGCCCTGCTGTTCCTGCACGGCGGGAGCTTCGCCATGGGCGGGCTCCACACGGAGGATGCTCGCTGCGAGGACTACGCCGCGCAGGCGGATTGCCTCGTCGTCTCCGCCGATTACCGCTTGGCGCCCGAACACCCCTTCCCGGCCGGCTTCGAAGACGCTTGCGCGTCCTTGGAATGGATCGACAGGCACGCCGATCGGCTCGGTGTCGACCGTGCACGCCTCGCCGTCGGTGGGCTGAGCGCCGGAGGCGCCCTCGCGGCCGGAGCGGCGGCACACGCGCGCGACACCGGCGGGCCCATGATCGTCTTGCAGTTGTTGCTGTTTCCGGTGCTCGACGCTGCGGTCGCGACGCGCTCGGTGCGCGAGTTTGTGGACACCCCGATCCTGACCGGCGGTGGGGTGGCGAAGATGTGGGAGTTGTATCTGGGCCGGCGCCACGACGGCGCGGCCCCGAGGCCGCCCGTGCCCGAATACGCGTCGCCGGCACATTTGGAGAATCTGCCGGGTCTTCCCTCCACCTTCCTGTGCACCGCCGAGTTCGATCCGCTGCGCGACGAGGCCCTGGTCTTCGCACAGCGACTACTGCACGCGGATGTCCCGGTCGAGTTGCGTCACTACGCGAGGGCCTTTCACTCGTTCGACTCGTTCCGGGCAACGCGTTTGGCGACAGGCGCCCGACGCGACCAGGTGGCTGCCCTGCGTAGCGCTTTCATGTAGCGCTGCGGCAATACCTGGGCCGGAGGTCGCCGGATCCCGCACGGGTTCCGCGGGCGGCGCCGGCTCGGGTGGTGATGGACCTCGCAGCCATCGATGCCGCACGTTCTTCGCCGCCGCGGACCACCGCCCGATCGCCCACCGCGCCCGGGACGTGCACGAGTTCCTCCGATGGAGGGTCGTCCGCGTGGGTGACGAGGAATCATGCAATGCGCATGCGTGGGCCGGACCGGGCCGGCTTCCACGATCGGGTTCCCGTCGTCAAAGTCAGGAGTCGCGAGCTGCCGCGCGCACGGCCGGTCGCATGGGCCTGGATCCGCCCCACGCGCGGGGACGTGCGCTCGTCGGCGTCGATGGGCGGGTGGACGACCTCGAGCCGTCAGTCCTCGGGGGCGTCGATCCGCCGAGTGAGGCTGTCCATGACCGAGGAGTCGGCGAGTGTGGTGACGTCGCCGACCGCGCGGTGTTCGGTGACGTCGCGGAGCAGGCGGCGCATGATCTTGCCGGATCGGGTCTTGGGAAGTTCGTCGACGATCGTGATCCGGCGTGGGGTGGCGATGGGGCCGATGGTCCGGCGCACGTGTCGGCGCAGTTGGGCGTTGATGTCCGCACGCTCGTGCGCGCCCCCGTCGTGCGTCTGCGCATCGAGCGCGGATTCGCGGAGGACGACGAACGCGCAGAGGGCCTGCCCGGTGTCCTCGTCTTCGACTCCCACCACTGCGGCCTCGGAGACTGTCGGGTGCGATGCGAGCGCCGACTCGACCTCGGTGGTCGAGAGTCGGTGGCCCGACACGTTCACGACGTCGTCGACTCGGCCGAGCATCCACAGGTCGCCGTCGGTGTCCCTCTTGGCGCGGTCGCCTGCGAAGTACCAGCCGTGCTCTTCGTATTGCGACCAGTACGTCTCCTTGAATCGTTCGTCGTCGCCCCAGATGGTGCGCAGCATCGAGGGCCACGGTTGGGTGAGTACGAGATGGCCGCCGTCGACGAACCATTTCGCGGACGGAGGGGTGCTCCAGTCGAGTACCCGACTCCATCGGGTGTCCCAGGTCAAGCGTTCCGCCTGATCGGCCCAGAAGGTCTCGCGGTCGGCGGCTGCCCGCTCGTACGCCTCCCCCCGGAGGTTGGCATTTTCGCCGCCGGCTCTGCCGAGGGCTCGCATCGGTGGCCTTGCCTCGGCGGACTCGACGGGGTCTCATCGTGGTGCGATGCAGGAGACAGCGCTTGTCCTCAGGGGCGGGATCGGACAGGGCCGAGGTCGCGCAACCGCGACCGTGTGGCCGGGATGCGCGGGCGGGTCGAGGGGAACCTCACGGATGCGGGTGGATTTGTGCGGTCACCGCCGGCTTTCCCAGCGCTCCAGCGTGGCGCGCGCTCCGACGCGGTGGAGGGATTCCAGTGCCTCGAGGTAGGGCCGGGTGAAACGCGGGTTGTCGCGCAGGTCGCCGAACAATTCGCGATCGTCGAGGAATGCCAGCGGGTCTTCGCGGTAGCGGGTTGCTCGTGCCATGAGTTCGTCCCGTCGCCGATCGACGACGTCGATCGGCTCTCCGTTCTCTCCGGTGCCTTCGGCGTAGCGGGCCCAACTCGCCACGACGAGCGCCGATCGGTGTACGTCGCCGCGGTCGTCGAGCCGCCGGTGGGTCACCGGAAGCAGGAATTTGGGGATGCGGTCGGATGTTTGGGCACACAGGCGGTCCAACGTGTCGCCGATCGCGGGGTTTGCGAAGCGCTCGATGAGCTGCGCCTTGTAGTGGGCGAGGTCGACGCCGGGGACCGGCGGAAGTGTCGGGGTGGCCTCGTGGTCCATGTATCCGCGCAGGAAGCGGACGAACAGCGGGTCCTGGCAGATTTCGTGGATGTGGCGAGCGCCGCTGAGATGGCCGAGGTAGCACAACGCCTGGTGGCCGGCGTTGAGCAGTCGCAGTTTCATCAGCTCGTAGGGCTCGACGTCGTCGACCATCTGTACGCCGACTCGCTCCAGGGCCGGTCGGCCGATGGGGAATCGATCTTCCAGTACCCATTGGGTGAACGGTTCGCAACCGACGGGCCAGGTGTCCTCGATGCCGCTGTCCCGGGCGAGGCGGACCCGGTCCAGGTCCGAGGTCACCGGGGTGATGCGGTCGACCATCGAACCGGGGAAGCTCACCTCCTTCTCGATCCAGTCTGCGAGTTCCTCGTCCCTGAGTCGGGCGAAGGCGGTGAGCGCTTCTCGCGCGAGACGACCGTTGTGCGGGATGTTGTCGCACGACATGACCACGAACGGGTCGGTGCCGGCTTCTCGGCGTCGTGCGAGTGCCTCGGTCAAGTACCCGAACGCCGAGCGTGGCGGTGCGCCCGGTCGCAGGTCCGTCCGGATGCTCGCGTCGGTGCCGTCGAATTCACCGGACGACTGCTTCACGGGGTAGCCGCCTTCCGTGATCGTCAGGGAAACGATCCGGATCGCCGGGTCGACGAGGGCGGACAGCACGGCCTCCGGCGCGTCCGGAGCGAACAGGTACCGGACCATCGAGCCGATGACCCGCGGTCGTCGCGAGCCGCTGGGGGATTTTTCGACAAGGGTGTAGAGGCAATCCTGCGCCTGCATCACGTCGCGCATGCGGCTGTCTTGGGGAAGCAGGCCGACACCGACGACACCGAAGTCGAGATCCCTGCCGTCGTTGAAGAGGGCGTCGAGGTACATCGCCTGGTGCGCGCGGTGAAAGCCGCCGACTCCGATGTGCACGATGCCCGCGCGCAGTGCGGACCGGTCGTATGTCGGTGTGGGGACACTGCGCGCGATGGAGGACAGGTTGGCGGAGTTCAGTTTCATGGACACTCTCGTCTGGTCGAGACCGCCGTGCGGGGCGGGCGGTCCGTGCGGGCGTGGTGTCGCCGCCGGGGGACCGAGTCGGCGGGCCTGCGCCGGCACGCGCGAACGTGACGGCCGGAGCGGTCCGGCCGGTGCCTGGCCTGGTTCTCGCACCGCGCGGCACGGGGTCTGTCGGCCCGCTCGTTGCCATGCGGAGGTCGATGGAGCAGTGCGCGGACACGGATGGCGTCACTCGCGTTCGCAGCGGGCGGCGAACGGCTCCTTCCGCCGATGGGGCCGAACCGGCGCATGAACGCTGTTCCGTGCCCGACACCTCGTCCACGAAGCGTCGGGCGGCCGGCCACCCGACGCTTCGTGGACGAGGTGTCGGGCCGTGTCATCGCGTTCTCGCAGGTCCGCCGACGAGGGGGCCGGCGCCCGGATCAGCCGCGTAGGGCCGGCTCGTCGGGGACGAAGGACTTCAGAGCGGCCAGCAATCGACCGACGGCCTGCCGCGCCGCGTCGACCCGGTCGACCAGATCGATGAACCCGTGCGGGAGGGAGGGGAACGGAAGGTAGGTCAGGCTCACGCCCGAGGACAGCAGGCGTTGGGCGAAGTGTTGGTTCTCGTCGAACAGCACGTCGAAGCCGGCGGTGACCAGGATGGTCGGCGGGAGTTGGTGGAGCGACTCGGCGGCCTGGGGGGACAGCAGCGGATCGGTCGTCGGATGCCGGCTGCGATAGGCACCCCAGTAGTACTCCATGGCGTCGCGGGTGAGGCCGTAGCCGTCGGCGTAGGTCTCGAAGGATGCTCCCGTCATCGATGCGTCGAGGCAGGGGTAGAGGAGGAGTTGGGCGTCGTAGCCCCGGCCCGGGTGGGCACAGAGCGAGGCGGCGGTGGCCAGGTTGCCGCCCGCGCTGTCGCCGGCCACAGCGCACCAGGTGCCGAACTCGTCGCGGGCGCGTTCGGCGACGATCACGCAATCCTCGAGGGCGGCCGGGTACGCGTGCTCGGGGGCCCGCCGATAGTCGACGGACACCACCGTCACACCGAGGGTGCGGGCCATCGAGCGTGCGAAGCGGTCTCCGGTGTCGAGGTCCCCGAAGACCCACCCGCCTCCGTGGAAGTAGACGATTCCCGCCCCCTCCGTACCCCCGAGCGGTTCGTAACGGCGTACGGGAACGGTGTGTGTGCCGTTGTCGACGACCGTGTTCGACACGGTCCCGTCGAAGCGGTGCAGGTGCTCGTCGCTGATCCGGGAGAGCATGTCCTTGAAGGTGTTTCGCTGGGCGTCGAGGCTCTCGCCGGAACCTCCCACGGTGAAGTACGCCATCTGTCGCAGTTGCTCGGCGGCCTGGCTGTCCAACCTGCTGTCCCTCATGTCCTATCGCTTCCTGTAGAGGCGTTCACGGCGCAGGTGGTCCAGGCCGACCGCGGCGATCAGGATGGTGCCGATGACAATGGTGCTGTAGGTGGGTGGCACCCCCGTGAGCACGAGTGCGTTGTCGATCAGGGACAGCAGTACGCTGCCGATCGCCACGCCCTGGAGCGTGCCCAGTCCTCCGAGGAGGCTGACGCCGCCGATGAGGACGGCGGTGATGACGTTCAGCGTGGACGTGGCGCCGCCGGCGTTGACCTGGCCGGAGCCGACGCGGGAGGCGTACAGGATGCCGGCCAGTCCGGCCGCCACGGCCGCGGCCGTGTAGATCGCCAGGTCGAGTCTGGCTACCGACAGGCCGTTGCCGACCGCCGCGTTGCGGTTGCCTCCCAGGGCGCGGATGTTGACGCCGAATGCCGTGTACTCGAGGACGAACCACGTCACCAGACCCAGGAGTACCGCGAAGATGATGGTGGTGGGGATCCCCGCAACCTTGCTCTGGGCGATCTCCTGGAAGGTGTCGGGCAGCGGGACGACGTCGTTGCCGTCGGTGAGTTGGTTCGTGACACCGAGCAGGATGTAGAACACGCCGAGCGTGGCGATGATCGGCGGGACGTGCAGGTAGGTGATGACCGCGAAGTTCACGGCCCCGACCAGGGCGCACGCGGCGATCCCCACCAGGATGGCCACGGGCACGGAGACCCCGGAGACCAGCAGCTTGGCCGTCACCAGGCCGCCCAGGGTGAACGCTGCGCCGACGGAGAAGTCCAGGCCGCCGCCGATGACCAGCAGCGCCGAACCACACGCCATGACGAAGTAGGTGACGCTTCCTTCGAGGACCTGCAGGATGTTCGCGTGGGTCAGGAAGAGCGGCGACTTGACGGAGGCCACGACACCGATCGCCACGACGACGAGGAGCAGCGACAACTCCTGGCGTGCGAGAGCGCGTCGGATCGGGATCAGCACCCCGAGGGCGCCGGTCTGCCGGCGAAGGGTTTCGGCGTTCACTCGGCGGCTCCGTCCGCGGCGACGGCCCCAGTGATCATCCCGACGATCTCGGAGCGCGTCGTCTGCGCGACGAGCCGCGTTCCCACCGTCGTCCCCAGGCGCAGGACCGTGATCCGGTCCGCGTGGCGGAAGACGAAGTCGAGGTCGTGACTGACGCAGACCACCGCCTTTCCGGTGGGCTTGAGTTCCTCGATGATCTCGCCCACGTGGGCGGTCTCCTGCACGCCCAGCGCCGCCGTGGGCTCGTCGAGGAGCACCAACGGCTTGTCGAGGCGGACCGCTCGGGCGATGGCGATGATCTGGCGCTGGCCGCCCGACAGGAGGCCCACCGGCGTGTCGACGTCGGTCACGCGTACCTTGAGGTCGGCGAGGACGGCACCGGCCTCGCGACGCATGCGCTTGCGGTCGAGGATGCCGAACCGCGTCGGCAGCCGTCCGAGGGACAGATTGGTGGCGATGTCGAGACACTCGACGAGGGCCAGGTCCTGGTAGACCACCGCGATGCCGTGGTCACCGAGGTGCGCTGGGGAGCGGCGGTGCGGCAGGGCCTCCCCCAGCAGCCGAAGCTCGCCCTCGTCCGCGCTGTGCACCCCCGTGATGATCTTGATGGCCGTCGACTTGCCTGCTCCGTTGTCGCCGACGATCGCGTGCATCTCACCCGGATACGCCGCCAACGACATGTTCTCGAGCGCCGACACGGACCCGAACGATTTCTTCACCCCCTCGAGAACCAGCACGGGGTCGGCCATCAGTTCCACCCCTTGGCGATGTATTCCTGGAAGTTGTCCTTCGTCGCGATGATGTCGTGGACTTGGACCAAGGGGACCTGGGCTCCCGTGGACGCCTGGACCAGACCCTCCACCGTGCGCTTGCTCAGGTCGCACAGATCCTGGAGGAACACGCCGATGGCGTACCCGTCCTGGACCGCCTGGGGACCGCCGTTGTCGTTGTTGATGACCAGCAGACGCACCTTGTCCCTCAGTCCCAGGGACTTGATCGCGGCGACGCCGCCCTGGGTCATGAGTCCGGTGTTGGAGGCGACGATGTCGATGGTGGGGTTCGCGGTCAGCAGGCTCGTGACCTGGGGCAGCGCCTTGGAGGCGTCGGCTCCGATGTAGACGGTCGCCTTCACCTTCACGTTGGCCGTCTTGGCGGCGGCCGCCTCGACGCCGTCCGTCCACGACTTGCCGATGCCCGTCGGCCCTTCCGCGACCAAGCCCACGACGTGCTGGCCCGGGAGGGCCGCGATGGCGTCGACGTATTCCTTGCCGATCACTCCCCAGTCGACACCGGCGTTGACCGTCGCACCGCTCTCCGGCTTTCCGTCGCCGTAGAGAGTCGCCGTCAGGACCCCGGACTTCTGCGCCCGACTCAGCACCGGGCCGAACGCGGCGGACGCCGGGAAGGTGATGACGGCGTCCTTCTTGGCCGCCACCGCGTCCTGGACCTGCTGGATCATCACGGCGGGATCGCCCGGCTTCGAGGCGGGCGGGCCGCTTTCGGTGAAGGCGATGCCCTTGGCCTTGGCCTCGGCGCTGATGCAGTCGCTGATCTGCTTCCAGACGCTGACGGACGGGAGCGGGTTGACGAACTGAAGCGTCTTGATCGTCTTCGGCCCGGCAGCCCCCGATGGGGTGGACGGGGTGGTCGTCGAACTCGAGCAGGCGCTCAGGCCCACGGCCACGACGACGGTCAGGGCCGCCGCGCCGGCGATGGTTCTGTTGGAATGGCTTCTCATGGTGATCCCTCTCCCGTGGGGGCGTTCGTCCGACATGCGGTGGGGACAAGGCGGGTGAACACGCCGGTTCGCCCATCGAGTCTCGGACGACCCGGCCCTGGCGGTCGCGAGCCCGGACGCCGTATGGGCCGCTGTTGCCAGTGGGTAAACGGTAGATTTCCGGGGACTTGATGCAAACCTTCGTATGTCTGACGTTCGCAGCGCCCTGCCCGCCATTTGGCGGAAGGAGGCTCCGGCCGTGACGGCACGAACGCCCGTGGTGAGCTGTTCGCTCTTCTGGGCACCAACGGCGCCGGCACGACCTCCACCCTCGAACTCCTGGAGGGACAGGTCGCCCCGCCGCCGGGACCGTCCGGGTGCTCGGCCTCGACCCGTACCGCGAACGCACCCTCGTGCGGCCCGGCATCGGGGTGACGCTGCAGGAGGGCGGCTTCCCGACCGGGCTGACGGTCTTGGAGACCGCCCGGATGTGCGCCGGCTGCACCAGCGGTGCCCACCCCGTGGACGAGGTACTGGAACTCGTGCGTCTGGCGGGCGCGGGCAGGTGCGGGTCAAGCAGCTGCGGCGAGCGCCGCCGGCTGGATCTCGTGCTGGCACTCCTCCGGCGGCCGGAGGTGTTGTTCCTCGACGAGCCGACGACCGACCTGGACGCAATCGCGCCATGACACGTGGGAGCCGGTCCGGCGGCTCGAGGAACAGGAGACGACCGTACTGCTCACCACCCACTACATCGAAGAGGCCGAGGAGCCGGCCGACCGGTTCGCGATCATGCACCGGGGATGATCGCCGTCTCGGGCCTGGTCGCCGACGTCGTCGCCGAGCGGCCCTCGCGGATCAGCTTTGAGCTCCCCCGGGCCGATACCTGGGCGATCTGTGGCCGCTGGCGCCGCTCGGAGTGACCCGGCACGAGGAGATCGCCCGGATGGTCCGGTCGGACCCCGACGACCTGCAGCGCACCGTCCGGGCCGCTGCTGTGGACGCGGGACGAGAACGTTCGGCTGCACGGCGCCGACGCCCGGTCGGCGACAGGCACGAACTCTGCAAGCACGCCCAGGCGCAACATCCCGACAGGCCGGCCTTTCCCGGCGTCCGGGTCGGTTGAGATCGGCGAGCTTGCGGACGTGGTGAACCTCAAGGTTCGTCCGCGCCTCGCCGGTGCGGCCCGGGTGTCCGGCAGCCCCACCCAGTAGGCCGCGTCCTGGTGCCAGGGCGTGGGGACACCAGTGTGCGGAGGCCTTGTCGATCAGCATGTCGAAGTCCAGGACGACGTCGCCCGCAGCCCTGACGGCGCCCCCTTGCAGTCCCTGGACCGGGCAGTGGCCCTGCTCGCCGCCACCCCGGAACCAGTGATCCGAATCGCCCCCCAGGACGCGACTGCCGACCTGAAACGGGCCTTCCAACTCGCCGCCAACCCCCGGAACTGGATCAGCGACGCGCAACTGCAGCACATGCTCGCCACTGTCGTGTTCAGCCTGGCCCAGTCCCTGACCGGACCCCCGGAACCGGCCGACCCGGTGCACCGCGACATCGCCCGCACCCTGGCCTGGATCGACACACACCTGACCGAGCCCATCGACGCCACCGACCTGGCCGCCGTGTCGGGCCTGTCCACCAGTCGCTTCTGCCAGGCTTTCGGCACCGTAACGGGAACCAGCCCGAAGGACTACCTGCTGCGCCGCAAGACGGACTACGCGCGGTAGGTGACGGGCTCCTGCGGTACGGATTGCTGGGTTGCGGTCGGAACGGAGACGTCGACAAGTTCGGTCGCCCAGATCGTGTCCTGGGCGAAGGCGAGCGCTCGTGGAACCAGTGGCGCGGCGGGCGCGGCCAGTGCGGAGTTCTGCCCTTGGCCGGCGCCGGGGTAAAGTCCAGGACGATGCGGATGGGTCGCCCGGCCACGAGCACGTCCAGGCGCAGACGTCGGAGCCAGGAACGCACATCGCGGGGTAGATCGCGGTGGGCACCGCGTAGCGGGGTGACCAGGAAATCCAGCAGGCTCGTCTTGCCGGCGCTGTTGGAGGGGTGCGCGATCGCCCACAGGCCCGGACCGAAGGGCTGGTCCACCGCGAAGTCCTCGCCCGTGTGCTTGACACCGGAGGCGCGTAGGCGCAGCACGCTCAGTCTGGGGTCGGCCGGAGCCGGGCTCCTGAGGGTGATGTTGGCCTCGGCCAAGGTGCGTTCGACTTGATCTGGAGTGACGTCGAACTCTTCGGCGACGCTCGTGAGGATGCCCGAGGCAGTCGGTACCGAGGGCGTGTCGCCGGTGGGCAGTAGGTCGGAGCGGGGGGTCACGAGGCCTCCGGATCAACGCGTGGGGATGGGTTCGTGTTCGAGTTGACCGCGGTACGAAGGACACGCAGGCGCTCGCGGGCCCGGTCGGTGATCGAGGGGATGTAGCGGCCCATGGGGGTGTCGGCGTAGTCCCGCACCAGATATTGGCGATGCTTGAGCTGTGTCCCGCCCGAGCCGTCGACGAGCTTGACGACCATGTGGGTGCGGTCCACGTACCAGGCGAGTGCCGGCGCGTCCTCGACCAGGCTCCGGGCGACCTTGCGTCCTTGTTCCAGCAGGAAGTAGCGGTGTTCGACGACGCGATCGCGCCCCGGGACCTGCGTCTTGCTGAGGAGCCCGCGTTCGACCAGCGGCGCCAAGGCGTCGTCGAGTTCCTCGAACGCACCGAATTTGTGGCGGAGCATCGGGAAACGCCGAACGTCCGGCTCCTGGGAGTCGAGAATTTCCCCGGCCCAGTCCAGCAGCGCGGTCACGGCCGGATCCTTCTCGAACTCCGTCATCAACTCGTTCGCCAGGTAGTCGGGGCTGCGCACCCAGAAATCGAGCTTCTGCAGACGAAGCTGCCCACGCACCACACCCACCGTCGACGAAGGCGCCCCCACCCCCAGGTTCGCCGCCCGAAGGCAGGCAGGCCCGGACGGCGGGCCGCGGGCCTGCCACCAGCGGCGGATGGAGGCGACCGCGAACGCCGCGGTGTCGTGATCCGTGCCGACATTCACCCAGCCGGTGTTCGCGGCGATGTCGTAGATCCCGTACGGGATCGCCTTGCCCGGTCCCTGCGGGTCGAGGAAGTTTGATTCTCTGCGCGCCCTAACACCGAGAGGCAGGTGAGATTGAGCTTCCTCGGCTGAAACTGCCGGTGTGGGTGGGACTGCAGCCCGCGCGCCGCCAGGGCGACGGAGAGGACAGTTGAAGTTGTCGACCTCAACTGCCCTCATCCGTAGGGGATGCGTACGCCCCGCTACGGAGCCGTCACCTTGAAGCCCTCGAAGAGTGCGCTTCCCCGAGCCCCGCTCCCGCCGTTCGCCGCGCTCATGCCGATGCCCACGTCCTGGACCGCTGCCGCCGACCCCACCGTCACCGTGGCCACGTCCGTCCACGTCGAACCGTCGGCGCTGAAAGCACCGGTGAAGGCGGTGCCACGGCGGGTGAGTCGCAGGTGGACCGGGGCGGCAGGGCCCAGTGTCCGGCGGACGGTGTCGATGGTCCCGTTGCCGTCGGCGTCCCAGGTCAGCACCACGCCGTTGTCCGGGGTGAGGGCCAGTCCGACGAAGCCCCCCGAGGCGGGGGCCGCCAGGTCGTTGCGCACGAAGATCCCGGCGCGGGCCCAGGGGCCTGTCCGGTCCTGGGCGGTCACCCGGGTGGTGACGGTGGCGTTCGCCGACAGACCGCCCGCCAGGGTCACCGCGCCGAACTCGGCGGTGGCGCCCCACAGGTCCGTGCCGCCGCCGCTGACGGCGAAGCGGTCGCCGCGCTGCCCGAAGACCGCCCGGTTGCGGTCGACGGTGGTGTATTCGGGCGACAGGCCGCCCTCGACGAGGGCCTTCGCCGTCCCGGTGACGCTGCCCGCCGTGCGGCAGACCCGGTATTCCGCCAACGCCCTTATCGGCACCAGGAGTTCGACCGGTTCGCCGGTCAGGGTGATCTTCCAGCGTGCGGTGAAATTCTCCCCGGGGGCGAGTGCGGGCACGGTCGTGGGGGTGAGGGGTTCGGCGGTGACGCCCGCCGGGACGGAGAGCGTGCACTGCAGTCCGGTGGCCGGGGCGAGGCCGCCCCGGTTGGCGAGGGTGAGAGTGGCGGTGAGCGGGGTCGTCGGGCCGAGGCCCTCGCTGTCGGTGACCAGGTGCGCCACCAGCTGGTACGGGTCGGACGCCAGGGTGTCGCGGACCCGTTGCGCCAGCCGGTGGGTATCGCCCCGGGGCGTGGTGGCGAGCCTGCCGGGGTTGCGGGTCCAGGCCTCCTCCTTGGCGTACCAGTCGATCGGCTTGGGCGCCCTGTCCTCGGCGAGGGCCGCGGCCAGTTCGTCGAAGTACGCCGCCCAGCGCTGCCGGTAGAGCCCGCCGACGAGACCGCCCCACTCGCGGTTCGCGTAGTCGCGCAGGCCTCCGTCGTCCGCGCCGGACCGGTGCCCCCACACGGTGAGCAACGACAGTGCGTCGTACGCGAGCCGGTCCGACTCGGCCTGGTCCGCACCCCACCTGCGGGCGTCGCCCTCCCAGCGGCCCAGCAGGTGGGAGGGGCGGGTGGAGACCAGTTCGTCCAGCAGGTCGATGCGCGCCAGCCACACCTGGGCGAGGGCCAGCAGCCGGGTCCTGTCCCCGGCGTCGTACGCGGCCTTGATCTGCGGCAGCAGGACGCGGCTCTGGTTCGTCAGGACCTGGCGGGCGACGTCGAGCAGGTCGTCGGCGTACGCGGAAGTGCTGCGCAGTGCGGACGATACGGCGAGCAGGGCGGGCAGCGCGCCCGCGAACACGACGTCGTCGTACCGCGTCCGGTGCGGCGACCAGGTGCAAGCGGTCGTCGCGGTGAGTGAGGGCCGTGCGCCGAACAGGGAGTCTGCGGGCTCGCTATAGGAGTCGGCGCGGGTGGTGCCGTACGCGGTGCGCCGCAGGATGTCCCAGGCCCGCGCGGCATTCTCGTCACGGCTTCCGTAGCGCGAAAGGGCGTACTCGGCGAACCAGTCCTTGAGGTCGGGGGCGGCCGGCGTCCACGCCAGTTCGGAGAAGAGCTCCAGGGCGGCGGGGTTGTTGTCGGCGCTCTCGGGCAGCAGCGCGATCCCGCTCAAGGTGCTGCCTTCACGAGCCAGCCACGAGTGGTAAAGGGCGGCCCAGTCGGGAGTGTTGGCGCCCATGGCGGTGTGGCCGCCGAAGTTCCAGATCGATCCGAAGGCGTACGGTGCGCCCAGCCAGTCGTCCTCGCGGTGGTTCACCGTGGCGAAATGGTCCGAGACTCCGTCCAGGACAAGGGTCTTGGTGCGGTCGACGGCCCCCATGAACGTCTTCGAGGGGTTGTCCCCCCAGCCCAGAATGGCCCAGATCGCCCCCGGGCGGGCGGTGAGCAGCGCCGTCTGCACCGCCCTGACCGCGTCCGGCACCGGCACGTCGCCAGGTCTCCCGCCCTCGTGCAGCATGTCCATCTTGTACATCGTCGAGTCGCCGAACAGCTCGCGCTGGATCTGGTAGTATGCGGCCGCCACCCGCCGGAAGTGCTCTCCGCGCGGATCGAGCCAGTCCGGCCGCCGGAACCCGACCCAGTTCCCCTGCGGAACGGTGTGCGCGCCCGGATTGCGCTCGGCGAAACCGTCGGGGACGGTGCCGAAGTACCCGGGCAGGACGGGAGTCATCCCCAACTCCCGCAGCCGCCCCACGATCTTCCGCCCCAACTCTGCTCTCTTGTCCAGGAGATGACGGGACACGGGCCCGGCGAAGGTCGACATGTTCTGGAGCAGCCACCAGGGCTGGTGCGCGGGTCCGGGTATCCAGGCACGCAACTCAGCCTCCCCGTAACCGAATTGCTGGAAGACCCGGTGGTAGACCGCGTCGGCGCCGGTGTAGACGAGGACCTCGTTGTAGCCGTGCAGCGCGAGCACGTCGATCTCGCGCTCCCAGTAGTCCCAGTCGTGGTACGCACCCGTGTAACCGTCATTGCAGTCGTTGAGGGCGAACCGGTGCGGGACGTTCGCGGCGACCGTCACGGGCGTCGGGACGGCGGGAAGCTCTGCGGGGAGCCGGAGTTGCTCGCCCACCCAGCTGATGTTCGCGTGGGCGACGTGCTTGAGGTACCAGTACATGCCACGCAGTCGGACGGCAGGCGTACTGCCCTGGACGAGGATCCGGCCCCGGCTCCCGGAAACCCGGAAGGCGTCCAGGCCGCCGCCCGCCGGCAGGGGCTCGAAGGTGAACTGCCGCCAGTAGTCCGGCAGCAGCCGTCTCGCGGCCCGTACGTCGGCTCCGGCAGCGGAGGCGGCGACGGCGGGCAGCGCCGACGAGGCGAGGAGTGCTCCGGCGGTCGCCGTGGCGGCGGTCAGCAAGGTGCGGCGGTTCAGGCTCATGGCGTGGCCTCCGGGACAAGGGGAAGAAGGGTGCTCGGGCTACTACTGCGCCGAGGTGTTGCGCACGGTACGGACGTTGGACGAGAGGCCGTGGTTCATTCCACGGCTCCGCTCCAGCCGGATCATCTCGGCCGGCCGGAAGTTGAGGATGTACGCCCGCCGCTGCCGGCCGGTGGTGCTGTTTCCGCGCGAGTAGTGCAGGGTGTGGCCCGCGTGGACGGCTGCGCTGCCCGGGGCGAGCGGCAGCGGGGTGGCTCCCGGCTCGTCCTCCGTACCGTCGCAGCACAGCGCCCCGCCCCCAACCCCGGCGGGCCTGTGCGGCCTCAGTCCGCCCTGGTGGGAGCCCTTCACGTACCACATGCAGCCGTTGTCGACGACTGCCTCGTCCAGCGCGACCCAGAAGGACGCTGCCCGGCGGTCGGGCAGGTCCACCCAGTTACGCGGCGTCCCGGTGCCAGGGAGTGACGGTGTCCGTGCCTGGGGCCTTGTTGATCAGCATGTCGAAGTCGAGTGCGGCGTCGTCGCCGATCAGTGCGCGGGCCAATGCCAACGCCCCTTCGTGCAGCGGCATTTCGCGCAGCGCGGGGTGGAGCGCGGAGGGCCACATGATCTGGGTGATGCGCTCCACCCCGCCGCCCTGCGACCCCGCGCCCGCGCCGAGGTCCGAGCGCTTGTCGCCGCAGGCGATCTCCCGCTCAGGAAGCGGTCGTAGACGCCGAGGTACGCGCCGACCTCCTCGCGCGTCAGCAGAGCCCCCACCTCGGCGAAGCCGTACCGAGCGAGATCCGTACGCGCGCGATCGGCCGTGCTTGAACCGTTATGTACCTGACTTTCCTGCACGTCGCTCATGGCCGCGAAGATAGGTCGCCGGAGCCGCACCTCGCGTTCGGTTTCCTGCTGGAGAATTTCGCCCACCGTTGGGAGCACCAGTGCCCGTCCCTCCTTCCGATTCCGACGTCGACCTGGTGGACTTCCGTTCCACCCCGGAGCGCACCATCCACGACCTGACGGGATACGGCCCACTGCTG
The DNA here is from genome assembly GCF_045207655.1 of Embleya sp. NBC_00888. Classification (NCBI taxonomy): domain Bacteria; kingdom Bacillati; phylum Actinomycetota; class Actinomycetes; order Kitasatosporales; family Streptomycetaceae; genus Embleya; species Embleya sp. NBC_00888. Next base: position 384,862 of record NZ_CP108785.1, read on the forward strand.
GCCCTGGGCCGCTACCGCTACCTCCGGGCGCGACCGCCGTTGGCCCCTCAACGGCACGACAGCCTGCTCGTGCTGGCCCTTCCCGTGAAGGGCGATGTCGCTTTCGTCGTCGACGACGATCCCCGGACGGTCCGCCCCGGCCAGGCGCTCCGTATTCCGCCCGGCCGCTCGTACCGCACCGGCGTACCCGTACAGCCCCGCGGCGAACTCGTCTGGCTCCTGCTGCGTACGGGCCCGGAGTCAGACCTGTCCACGGGCCCGCTGCACCGGGCCGTCGCCGCGCTGTCGGCGCCGCGAGGGCCCGACCAGTGGGCCGTACCGGATCTAATCCCGGGTGAGTTGAGGCGCCTGGACAACGCCGGAGCCCCCGGCGACTGGCTGACCACCGCGCTGCTGGAGCACCGGTCGAGCGTGGTCGTACTGGAGCTGGCCCGTTCCCTGGAACGAGTCCGCCGGGAGACGACGGCAGCCTCGGCCCCGCCCCGACCGGGCCCGGCACCCGTCCACCCCGCCGTGGCCGACGCGCTGGCCTGGCTGGAGGAACACCTCTCCGAGCCCTGCGGGGTGCAGGACCTGATCGAGGTGTCGGGCCTGTCCGAAGGCCGGTTCTACCGGATGTTCCGCGAGGGCACCGGCACCACGCCCAAGGACTACCTGCTGCGCCGGAAGACCGCCCTGGCCTACCAGTGGATGCGCACCGAACCCGACGTCACCGTCAGCCGGGTGGCACACACCCTGGGCTTCTCCTCCTCCCAGTACTTCGCCACGGTCTTCCGCCGCTACCACGGCTTCGCGCCGACGACGGGTTCCGCTTCATGGAGGAATCAGCTGAGAGGTTAAGAACCCCTGATCAGAGGCTATTTTCAGAATGAACTGCGTTGTGGTGCTTGGCAGTTGGGTGTCATGTCGGCAGGATCTGTTGGGTGCCTGCTGAACTTGTGCCTGATGACCTGTGGGAACGTGTGGCCCCGCTGTTGCCGGCTCGTCCGCCCAGGCGGCATCGGTATCCCGGGCGGTTGCCTGCGGATGACCGGGCTGCGCTGCGCGGCATCGTCTACGCGCTGTGCAAGAGCGTGAGCTGGCGTGACGTGCCTGCGGAACAGGTCGGCTGCAGTGGCGTGACTGCCTGGCGGCGTCTGCGGGACTGGACCGAAGCGGGCGTCTGGCCACGGCTGCACGAGGTGCTTTTGGCCGAGCTGCGGGCCGCGGGTTTGCTGGACATGGACGACGCCTCGATCGACGGCTCGCACGTCCGGGCCCTCAAAGGGGGGCTCACGCCGGACCTTCGCCGGTCGACCGGGCCCGGCCCGGCAGCAAGCACCACCTGATCGTCGACCGGCACGGCACTCCCCTGGCCGTTTCGCTGACCAGCGGGAATCGTCACGATGTCACTCAGCTGATGCCCCTGCTGGACGCGATACCCCGCATCCGCGGACTACGCGGGCGGCCGCGTCACAGGCCAGGCCCGGCTGTTCGCCGACCGAAGCTACGACTACGACAAGTACCGCCGACTTCTCCGCACTCGAGGCATCACACCGAAGTTCGCCCGCAAAGGCACCGCGCACGGCTCCGGACTGGGAAAAACGCGCAGCCGGCGGGCGGACTTGGGGCGCTTCTTGCGCGCGAAGTACGTCGACGGGGACAGCTCCAGCACCCGGCATACGGGATCGACCCCGAGGCCTTGTTCGCGCAGGTGGTCGATCACCTGCTCGGCCTCGTCCGGGGACAGTCGATCTCCTGCGCAAAAAACACGGACGCGGCCTTGAGGATCTCGCTCGTGCGCCGCAACTCCGCGACCTCCTTGCGGAGTTGCCTCAGCTCGTCCTGTTCGGCGGTGGTCGGCCGGTCGTCGCGTTCGCCCGCGTCGGCCTCGGCCTGGCGGGCCCAGTTCCGCAGGGCTTCCTTGTGGACGCCCAGGTCCCGGGCGACGTGCGCGACCGGCCGGCCTGAGGTGCGAACCTCCCGGACCGCCCGCTCCCGCAGCTCATCGGGGTATTTGCGTGGTGCTGGCATGATTCGTGGTGCTCCTTACGCCGGGCACGATAACCCGGCTTCCGGGACTCCACACAATTCAGATCGGCTCACCCTCGGTGCGGAACATCTGGGTGCGTGTTGCTTCGGTGCTGGTGTTCGCGCCGCGAAGCCACGGCGGGAGGTGAAGGGTTGGCGTTTGCGTTCCCACGCCGTAAATTCCCTGCATGCCTCTCCTCGCCTCGGACGTCATCAACCTGACCTCCACCGACGAGAGGACCGTCGTCGATCTCGCCGGTCGAGGCATGGCCCCGCTCATGGCCCTGGGCCGCTACCGCTACCTGCAGGCGCACGATCGTCTGCCACCCCAGCGCCACCGCACGCTGACCGTGCTGGCCCTGCCCACCCGAGGCGCGTTCACCTTCGCCGTCGACGGCAAACCACATCACCTCGGTCCCGGCCAGGTCCTGTACCTCCCCCCGGGCAGCACCTACGTCACCGGCGCCACCGCCGAGCCCCGCGGCGAACTCACCTGGCTCATCGCCCGCAGCCCTGACGGCGCCCCCTTGCAGTCCCTGGACCGGGCAGTGGCCCTGCTCGCCGCCACCCCGGAACCAGTGATCCGAATCGCCCCCCAGGACGCGACTGCCGACCTGAAACGGGCCTTCCAACTCGCCGCCAACCCCCGGAACTGGATCAGCGACGCGCAACTGCAGCACATGCTCGCCACTGTCGTGTTCAGCCTGGCCCAGTCCCTGACCGGACCCCCGGAACCGGCCGACCCGGTGCACCGCGACATCGCCCGCACCCTGGCCTGGATCGACACACACCTGACCGAGCCCATCGACGCCACCGACCTGGCCGCCGTGTCGGGCCTGTCCACCAGTCGCTTCTACCAGGCTTTCGGCACCGTAACGGGAACCAGCCCGAAGGACTACCTGCTGCGCCGCAAGACGGACTACGCGCGGGACTGGCTCGAGCGAGACCCCAACGTCTGCGTCACCGAGATCGCCCACACGCTCGGCTTCTCCTCATCCCAGTACTTTTCCACGGTCTTCCGTCGCTACCAGCACACCACCCCCTCCGCCTACCGCCTGCAGGCCCGGACGTAGAGCCGGACCGCCTGGCCCGGAGGCGGGGCGTTGTTCCGCCGGAGGAAATCGAAAGCCGGCAAAGGCCGGGCTCTCCTAGCATCGCGGCGTGACGACGAAACCCTGGGCCCATCACGACGTTGCCACCCTGAGCACGGGGAAGCTGGTGACGTTCTCCGCCACCAACAGCACTATGCGCATCCTGGACTCCGACGGCACCGTGATCAGCGAGCATTCCACCGAGGTCGTCACCGCGCACGGCATCACCCCCGCCCAGGACGCTGACGGCAACGAACTGATCTGGGTGGCCGACACCGTCTCGGGCCCGCGCCCCGACCACCGCGGCGGATACCTTCCCTGGTACGGGGCGCCCCACGGCCGCATCCTGGCCCTGAGCCTGGACGGCACCCTGGTACGCGAACTGCCCCTGCCCTCGATGCAGGTGTACAACGACCATCGCTTCGAGCCCACCGCAGTGCTTCCTCTGCCGGCCTTCGGCCAGATCTGGGTCAGCGACGGCTACGGCGCGGGCCTGATCCACCGCTACGCCACCACCGGAAACCACCTGGGCATCGCGCCCGCCTGCAGGGACGGGGTCTTCAACTGCCCCCACGCCATGGTCGTCGACCACGAACAGGGAACCGTCCTGGTCGCGGACCGGGAGAACAACCGACTCGTGGCCCTGGACCCCGACGGCGCTCTGATCGGCACGTTCGCACGCAACCTCCGCAGACCCAGCTGCATGGCATTCCACGAAGACTCCATCCTGGTGGGCGAGTTGTCGGCATCGGTGGCCCAACTCGACCGCCACGGCAAACTCATACGACGCATCGGTTCGGACCCGTCCGCGGTCGACCGGCCCGGCTGGCCCAACGCGCAGGACAAGCGGGGACACACCATCGCACCACCTGCGACCACAGGGCGCTTCAACAGCCCCCACGGCATCACCGTGGACACGGAGGGCAGAGCACATGTCGTCGAATGGCTGGTCGGAGGGCGACACCAGCGCTTCCCCGTTGATGGGACAGGACAGGTCACATGCCTGGGAGAACACTGAACCGCACCAGCCCGGCAGGAGACTCCACGATGCGACTGTGACCTGCGACTTTGCGGCTGTCAGGTAGTAGTTGGCTGGGTGGGTTTCCTCTTGAGTGAGGAGCGGGGTCGGCGTGACCGGGTGGCCTCCTCGGGGTCCAGGAAGGCATGTTGCGGCATTCAGAGTGCTCGACTGATGCGTGTTCGGGGTTGTGGACATCTCCTGTGACGTGTGCGGCTCGGGACGCTTCGAAGCTGTCCGGTTCACTACGTTCGCTCCTGCCTGGACCCAGGACACGCCCGTCCGCCCCCATTCACGCGATGGGCGGACGGATCGCCGGCCGCCACCAACGACACATGGCTGACATCGGCGCCCTCCGAGTGATCCGTCCGACGCCCGTTGGAAGTTGCTCGAACCCACCCTGTCCGCCCGCCGGACCGAACGCCGTGGCAACGGACCGGACTTCGGACGCCCACCCGAGCACGACCTGCGTCGCATCATGGAAGCGATCCTGTACGTCGACCGCACCAACATCCCCTGGCGCCACCTCCCCCACGACTTCCCACCCCGGGAAGCGACCCACGCCACTTCGCCCGTTGGCAGAAGGACGGCCTCCTCGAGAGGCTCAACGGAACCCTGCTGCGCCTGGTCCGCGAACGGGAGGGACGCGACGCGGAGCCCGGTGACTGTGCAACTGCTAATCGAGATCATTCCGGTTGACCTGCACGTTTCGCTTTGGGGCGCGTCAGGATCATGATCAGAAAAGCGAAAGTGCCTTCTGAGCCGGGACGATGAGGCTTGTCCAAGGTCTCCGTCGTACCAGCAGGAAGGCACTTTCTACGCGCACACCACCCGGTCACGCCCCAAGCTCGTCGTCAGCGCCGACGCCACCTCGCTGACCGGCGCCTTCAGCGATGCCCTGCACCGCCTGCGACCTCGCGGGACCGGGCACGATCCCGGCCGCGTCGCGGTGGACCCGGCAGTGATGCTCGCCGACGGCGGCGAGGCGATCGCCGACCCGGCCGTGCTGCGCGACCAACACGACGCGTTCGGCCCGGTCTCCCCCACCCCGACCGCCTCGCGCGTCCTGGCAGGCATCGACACCAACGCCCTGACCGCGCTGCGGGCAGCCCGGGCCGCGGCCCGCGAGGTCGCCCGGCTGCACACCGCCGAGACCAGGGACGGGATACCTGCGGCCCGCGTCGGAGGACGTCAACTGCCCGGCCCGGTCCTGGACATCGACGCCACCCCGGTCGCCTGCCACTCCGAGAAGGAAGAGGCGGCCGCCACCCACAAACGCGGCTTCGGCTACCACCCGATGCTCTGCTTCCCGGACAACACCGGCGAGGCCCCGGCCGGCATTCCGCGACCGGGCAACGCCGGAGCGAACACCGCAGCCGACCACATCACGGTCATCGACGCGGCCCTCGCGCAGATTCCCGACGCCCACCGCCACGGCACCCAGGTGCTCATCCGCGCCGACAGCGCGAAAGCCTTCCCCGCCCACCTACGCTCCCTGCGCCAGCGAGGCATCCAGACCACCTTCTCCGTCGGACACGCCGCACCGAACAGGTCCGAAAGGCCATCCGGGTCCTATCCGAGCAGGTCCGGCACCCCGCGCCGGAACAGGACGGACCCTTCGTGCCGGCACCGAGGCCGCTGAGCCGTCCGGCCCGGTGGACCTCACCGGATACCCGGACCACCCGCATCATCGTGCGGCGCGAGCGTCCCCATCCGGGCGCCCGGCCGTCCCTGTTCGACCAGGACGAAGGCATGCGCCACCAGGTCTTCCTCACCGACACACCCGCCACCGGCGGTGGCTCGATCCAGTACCTGGAGGTCCGCCAATGCGCTCACGTCCGGGGCGAGGACCGTCCACGCGCACCTGGATCGCGCCACTGACCCCGCTCCCCGCGCCGGAGGCCAGACGCGTGATGAACCGGGCGGGCGAGGACGAGCCGAAGTCCACGGCGGAGTACTTCAGCCAGTCGCCGTTCGAGATGTGGCCCACGTCCCGGCCGCCGCCGGTGTCCCTGCAGCCTTCGGTCCACCGCTCTGCGCGCTGTACGACTCCGCCTGGATGGTGCCGTACGTGCCGGTCCCGCTGCCGGGAGGCGGGTGGGACCCGAGCCGGCACCGGGGCCGAGCGAGATCGTCCAGGACATCGGCGCGCCGTCCTGGATGTGGCCGTCTACGCGGGCCGCGCCCGTGGGGGGACGTCGTCGTAGGGGAAGGCATACCCCACGGTGGCGTACTTGTGCACCAGGCGCGCGTAATCGTTGGTCGTCGCGTGCCAGACTCAGCGGGTCGGCGCTCGTACGATGGGCGAGGCCGGGAGCCCGCCGGAGTGCGCGGTGAGGTCGTTGATGAAGCATTCGAGGGCGAAGGTCGTAGACGCCCCGCGGTGCCGCACCGAAGTCGCGGCCGGCGGTTCGCAGGTGGTTGTCCGGGGCCGGGTTCACCGCCCCGCACCGTCGCTCGACCGACGACACGCCGTGATCGCCCTGCCCGCCCGGGACGTTCGGGTCGCCGACGCCCGCCGCTTCACGGGTGCGGTACTCGCCCGCTGGGGTCTGGTCGGCGACGATCGGGACTCCGCGGTCCTGATCGTCGGCGAACTGGCCGCGAACGCGGCGCAGTACGGCCGGAGCGTCATGACCGTTCGCCTCGTCCTGGACGCCGGAGTGCTGGACATCGCGGTGGACGACCACGGGGACCACGGCGCCCGGCGCCGGCCGCGGGTCTGCAACTCCGAGGAGCGCGGCCGGGGCATGGACATCGTCGAATTCCTCGCCGGCAGGGTGGACGTCGAAGACTGCGGTGCCGGCCACACCGTCCGGGCGATGCTCCCGGTCGCCGCCCCGTCTCTCGATCCTCGCGCAACCATGTTCCGGCGATGGCGGGCTGACACCGCCCGGGCGATCCCGGCACACAAGACACTCCTCTGAGCACGCCGGAGTCCCGTCCTGCCGATCCGGTCTCCGACGCGGGCGCGAACCTGGCCGTCGGCTCCCGCCTTCCTGGTTCCCATGACCGGATCAATGGGTGGTCCGCACGAGGTTTTCGATCCAGGTCATCAGGCGCGAAGATCGAGGCCGGCGAGGTGGCTCCCAGGGGTCTTGTCGTAGCGGGTGCCGATGCACCGCCATGCCTTGATCAGGCGCTCGACCGTGTTCCGTTCGTTGTGGAGGTCGGCGTCGTGGCCGACGGGCCTGTCGTCCTTGTTGCCCTTCCTCTTCCGGTTCGCGGGCTGGTCCCTCTTCTCCGGGATGACTGGCTTGATGTGGCGTTTCCGCAGGTGGTTGCGGTTCGCGCGGGACGGGTGGGCCTTGTCCCCGGCGACCGCGTCGGGTCGGTGCGGGGACGGCAGACAGGCCCGCGGACTCGTACCCTCTCGAGCACGGGGATGAACTGCGGACTGTCCCGCGGTCAGGACGGACGCCAACGGGCGGCACTTGCGGTCGGCGGCGAGGTGGATCCTTTCCGGTCCGTCCGCCCTGCTGGGCCAAGCCGCGCCACTCCGCCCGCTGCCCGAATCACCGAGCCAGGGTGGATTGGACGCCCGGATGTCCGCCACCGAGATCGACTCGGCAGAACCGTTCGCGAGTACGGGAATGCCCCTTGAGCAGGATGGACGACTCTTCGGCACTCGCAGGGGTGCCAGTCGGAACGAGGACGACAACGACAGGAAGTTTGGTCGGCCGCGTGCCGCGTGGCACGCGGCCTGGTCAGGTCGTCGCGCCGGTGTTGCGCACGGCGCGTTCGTTGTTGTTGAGCCCGTGGTCCATGCCGTTTTCTCGTTCGAGTTGGATCATTGCGGCGGGACGGTAGTTGAGGACATACGCGCGCCGGTGCCGGCCGGTGGTGTTGCCACGGGAGTAGTGCAGCGTACCGCCGCCGTGGGCTGCGGCCTCCCCGGCCTTCAGGGCGACCGGTGTCGCACCGGGCTCGTCCTCGGAGCACTGGCATTGGATCGCCCCGCCGCCACCGGCAGCCCAGTGGGGGCGGAGAGGCGTCCGGTGGGAGCCCTGGACGTACCACATGCAGCCGTTACCCAGCGTGGACTCGTCCAGGGCCACCCAGATGGAGATCGCGCGGGTGTCGGGCAGGTCGACCCAGTAGGCGGCGTCCTGGTGCCAGGGCGTCGGTGTGCCGGTATGCGGGGCCTTGTCGATGAGCATGTCGAAGTCCAGGATCACGTCGTTGCCGATCAGATCCCATGCCACTTCCAGGGCCCTGGCGTGCAGAGGCATGTCCAGTAGCTGGGGGTGCAGTGCGGAGGGCCACATGATCTGCGTGATGTTCTCCTTCGCCCCGCCCTGACGGGCACTGTCGGCGCCCAAGTCGGAGCGCTTGTCACCGCAGTCGATCTCGCCGTTCAGAAAGCGGTCGTAGATGGCACGGTAGGCCGCGACCTCGCGCGAGGACAGCAGCGGCCCGATGCGCGCGAATCCGTCGGTGTGGAACGTTTCCTTGAGCGTGGATTGGGCGTTCATGGTCATGCTTGGAAGCTAGGGCAGTGCCACGGGCTTGGCGTTGTCGTTCCTCCGCCGTAAATTCTGCACATGCACGTCGTCCACCCGCGATGACATCGACCTGGCCGCGACCGACGAGAGGACCATCGTCGATCCTGCGGTCAGGGGTATGGCTCCGCTCGCTACCTTCGCGTTTCGCTGATGAGGCGCTTGGTCGCCTGCGGGTGCGGCAGGTCCTCCCGGGTGACGGCGCGCCCGCGAAGTACCTTATGGGTCTCGGCGGCCACCTCGCATTGCATGCGGGGGTGCTGGGCGGGCATCAGGCAGGCTCACGCAATCACGTCGGCGGAGGATTCAACTCCCGCGAGGAGGAGTTGCCGCATTCCGCCGTGTGCCTGGTCGTCGGTGAGGCCGCCCTCCGCATCGCCGCGCAGTGGTGGCGGGCTGTTTCACTTCCGCGGTCTCGGCGGGGGTAAGAGTGTCTCCGAAGAACGCCTGGACGGCACCACTGGTGGTGAGCGAGGACGCCACATCGGTCGGGTCGATGGGGCTGGCCGGGCTGCCGGCCGTTCGTGGCGCGGTCGATGTGGCCGCTCATGACGGCGGAGTACCGGCGCGGACAAGCCGGTCGAACGCCGACTGCATGATCCGGCGTCGTCTGCGGCTCGTGTGGGCAGGTGACGATGCCCGTACCGCTGAATTCGGCTCCCCTGTCGACGATCCGCCCGCCCTTGTCGTACGTGCGCAGGCAAGGGACCTCTCGACCACCCGACGACGGGGCAGGACGGCGAACCCGATGGGGTCCTTCGGCCGACTGACGGTCTTGATCGTCGGGTTCAGGTGCTCTTTCGCCCAGGTCACGTGCGTCGTCCCGGTAGATGGCGCCGTACCGGTCCGTGTTCCGCCACATGTCCCGGTCGCTGCCCATGATGGTGAGCAGTGAGCCTTCGCTGCGGAACATCGCGCCCGGTCGTGAGGTGGCCGCCCGGTCAGCCGTCGGACTTGCGGGCGGCCTTGTCGATCTCCTCCCACACCGTCATCACGTGGTGGGCGAAGAGTTCCGGGGCGGCTGCGGCATCGCGGTGGCGAAGCGCTCCGAGCAGGGGTTCGTGGGTGCGCATGACGTCGTCGAGCGACCGGAAGTAGGCGCGGTTGGAGATGACGGTCAGGGACCGCATGCTGCTCTCCACGATCGCCCACATGCGCGGGAGCAGGGGGTTCCCCGTTGCTTCCCAGACGTGGCGGTGGAAGGCGATGTCGGCCTCCACGAAGCCTGCCGTGTCGTTGGCCGAGGCGGCACGGCGCATGGCCGACAGGTCGTTTTCGAGGGTGTCGATGGCGGATTCGGGCGCGAAGAGGCAGAACTCGGCGGCGGCAAAGCGTTCGAGCGTGGCGCGCAGGCGGTAGGCGTGCCGGGCTTCGTCCTGGTCGATGCTGGCGACGAAGCTGCCTCGGCGGGGCAGCTGTAGGACCAGGCCGTCGTGGGCGAGCTGCTTGAGGGCCTCGCGGACCGTGGACTGGCTGACGTTGAGGTCGCGGGCGGTCTCCAGTTCCACGATGCGTTCGCCGGCCTTGAGGCGGCCGGCGAGGATCGCGTCGCGCAGGGCCGCGTGGACCCGCTGCCACAGCAACGATCGTCCGATCTCCTCGCGGGTTCCCGCGTCGACGGCTCTCCCGATGCGCCTGCCCTCTTCGGGAGAGGAGAAGGCCTGGTCAGCGGCCATGTTTTGCCCCCGGTGCACGGTCCGCGTTCCCTGCGGACATGGATAGTCAATCGATTGGATACTACCGCACCGGGACTCCACAGTTGGGCGGCCTGCTGGGTGGTGAGCACGTTTCCCCACTTCAGAGGCATGTTCCGGAGCGAGGGTTGACCCGGACAAGCGGCAGCCACATACTCCCGTTACTCGATAATCGATAATCGGGAGTCCCCATGTTGAAGAGAATGACGGCCGCGCTGGGTGCGGCTGTCCTGCTGGTCCCGCTGGCCGCGTGCGGTGGCTCGTCGGGCAGCGACGGCGCCACGCGGATCAAGGTCGTGATGGCCCAGTACAGCCCGCAGAGCGCCTCGTACTGGAAGGACGTGGTGCAGCGGTTCGAGGCGGCGAACCCCAAGGTCAAGGTCGACCTGCAGGTCCTGGACTGGAACACGATCCTCCAGCAGGTGCCGACCATGATCCAGACGAAGTCGTTCCCGGACGTGCTGAACTACAACGCCTTCAGCGAGTACGCGAAGGCCGGGCTGCTGTACAACCTCGACGAAGTGACCGACCCGCAGCTGCGCTCCGACTTCCAGACGACGTTCACACAGAACGCCTCGCTGGACGGCAAGCCCTACGGCATCCCGTGGATCGCCAGTGTGCGGTCGCTCGGCTACAACAAGGACGCACTCGCGAAGCTGGGCGTCGCCGAGCCGCCGAAAACGTGGGACGAACTGCGGACGGTCGCGGAGAAGGCCAAGCAGGCCGGGTACACCGGATACGGCCTGCCTTTGGGAAGCGAGGAGGCGCAGGCCGAGTTCTCGCTGTGGATGTGGGGCAACGGCGGGGACTGGAAGACCGGCGGCAAGTGGTCCATCAACAGCCCCAAGAACGTCGAGACGCTGAAGTTCCTGCGCGGGCTGTCCTCGGCGAAGCTGACCGAGGAGAACCCCGGCAAGGCCAACCGGACGGACGCGGTGTGGAGCCAGTTCGCCCAGGGCAACGTGGCGATGGCCGCGATCATGCCGCTGGGGACTTTCCAGAGCAGCGTCATGAAGGACTCCAAGGTCAACTGGGCCTCGGCGCCGTTCCCGGTGAACGCGGGCGGAACGCCGTCCACGCTCGGCGTCCAGGACTACCTGCTCGCCTTCAAGAAGAGGAACAACCAGGCGGCGGTGAAGTCGTTCCTGACGTTCGCGTATGACAAGGGCAACTACCTGAAGTTCGTGCGCGACGAAGGGTTCCTGCCGGTCACCGGGTCGGCCAGCGCCGAGATGGCGGGCGATCCGGTTGCCGGCCCCGGCATCGCGCTCATGCCGACGGCACGGTTCTACCCGCTGACCGACCCGGCGTGGAACGCGGTGATGAAGGCCGTCCAGAGCGAGTTGGGCACGGCCATGGAGCCGGGCGCCGACCCCAAGGCCGTCCTCGACAGCCTCCAGAAGACCGCCGAACGAGGGTGAGGACGCCGCCCGGGCGCCCGCCGGTCGGCGGCGCCCGGGCGGCCCTCGCACCACCCCTCCCCAGATCCTGGATGGCATTTCGTGATCGAATCACCACCCCCGCGTGCCCCCTCCCGCCCGCATCGCTCCCGCGGCGGCGCCACGGCACGGCGCCCCAGGCGGCGTGCCGGTGCCCTGCCGTGGATCGCCCCCGCCGTGGTGCTCATGGCCGCGGTCATCGCCTATCCGGCGGTGGAGATGTTCCGCACCTCGGCGGTCGACGTCGACCGCATCGGCCTGAGCCACGGATTCGCGGGCCTGGGCAACTACCGCACCCTGCTCGACGAGCCGGCGCTTCCCGGCGTGGTGCGCAACACCGTGACCTGGGTCGTGGTCGTCGTCGGCACCACCGTGCTGGTGTCCCTCGCCCTGGCCCAGTTCCTCGACAAGCGGTTCGTCGGCCGCCGCCTGGTCCGGTGGTCGCTGATCGTGCCGTGGGCGAGTTCCCTGGTGATGACCGCGACCATCTGGCGCTATCTGTTCGAACGCGACTACGGGCTCCTCAACCGGCTGCTGATGGACCTCGGGTTCATCGGCGGGCCCGTCGACTGGTACAAAGACCCCGACACCGCGTTCTGGTGCCTGGTTTTCGTCGGCATCGTGGTGTCCATCCCCTTCACCACCTACGTGGTGCTCGCCGGGCTGCAGACCATCCCGGCCGAGGTCTACGAAGCCGCCCAGATCGACGGAGCCGGGCCGTGGAAGACCTATCGCAGCATCACTCTGCCGCTGCTGCGGCCGTCGTTGCGGGTGGCCCTGGTCCTCAACACCATCTACGTGTTCAACTCGTTCCCGATCATTTGGCTGATCACCGGCAAGATCCCCGGTAACGACACCGACACCACGGTGACGTTCATGTACAAGCTCGCCTTCACCTACCGGCTCGACCCGGGGGAGGCGGCCGCGCTCGCGGTGCTCAACGTGCTGGTGCTGCTCGCCCTGGTGGTCTGGTACACCCGGCGGAACCAAACGGACGACGGCATCGCCGCGCCTCCCCCGGGTCGACTGCGTCGGCTGGCGGCCGCGGTCGCCGCGCACCTGCCCGCGTTGCCCCGCCCTCCGCGGCGCCCGACCCGGCTGCGCGCCCGGCGGCGCTCGACCCGGCCGCAGCGCGGGCGCGCCCGGGTGCGGGCCCTGTGGCGGCCGGTCCGAGCTCCCGCGTTGTCCGCGGCCGGACTCGTCGTGGCGGGGTTCTTCCTCGCCCCCTACACGGCGATGCTGCTGGCGGCGCTCAAATCCGACCAGGACCTGTTCTCCAGCCCGGCCGGCTACCTGCCCACCTCGTGGCAGTGGCACAACTTCGCCGACGTGTGGGACAAGATCCCTCTGGCCTCCTACCTGACGGCGAGCCTGGTCATCGCGCTGGCGTCCACCGCGTTGGTACTGCTGGTGTCGGTGCCGGCCGCCTACTGCACCGCGCGCATCGACTTCCGCGGCAAACGCGTGTTCCTCAACCTGATCCTCGCCACCCAGATGTTCGCGCCCGTGGCCCTGCTGGTGGGGCTGTACCGGCAGTTCGTGCTGGTCGACGACACGCTGAAGGGCATCTCCCCGGACGCCGGCGCGATCAACAGCTACTGGGCGATCATTGCGGTCAACGCGGCGTTCAACCTCGCCTTCTCCATCTGGATCCTGCACGGGTTCTTCGCGAGCATCCCCAAAGAGGTCGAGGAGGCCGCGATGTTGGACGGGCTCGGCAGGTTCCGCACCCTCGTGCGGGTGGTGCTCCCGCTCGCCCGCCCCGGCGTGGTCACCGCCACGATCTTCACCTTCATCCAGGTCTGGAACGAGTTCGTGGTCGCGCTGACACTGTTCAACGACCCCACCCGCAACCGCGCCACCCTCACCGTCGGCGTCCAGCAGTTCGTCGGGCTGTACAAGACCGAGTACCAGTACCTGTTCGTCGCGGCGCTCATCGCCATCGCCCCGGTCGTCGTCCTGTTCGCCCTCATCGAGCGGCATCTGGTCGGCGGCCTGACCGCAGGAAGCGTGAAATGACCCTCCCCGACTACGACCCCAGACAGCCCTTGCACGGCCACACGGTGCTGGTCACCGGCGCCGGCGGCCACGGCGTCGGCTCCGGAGTCTGCGCCGCGCTGCACGAGGCCGGAGCACGGCTCGTCGTCACCGACCTGACACCGGCCGCCGTCGACACGGTCGTGCGGCGCTATCCCGGGACCGTCGGCGTCGCCTGCGACCTTCGCACCGCCGCCGGCATCCGACTCCTGTTCGACGCCACCGCCCGCGCCGGCGGCGCCGACGCCCTGGTCAACAACGCCGGCGTCGGACTGAGCAAACCCGCCCACGAAGCCACCGACGCCGACTTCGAACACGTCTTCGGCCTCGACGTGCGCGCACTCTGGCAGATCAGCAGGGAGTTCGTCCGCCGGCGCCTCGCCGCCGGCCTCGGCGGAGCCATCGTGAACGTGTCCTCGGTGCATGCCACCGCCACGATGCGCCGCTACGCGCTGTACGCCGCGGCCAAAGCCGCCGTCGAGGGCCTCACCCGCGGCATGGCCGTCGACCTGGGCCGCGCCGGGATCCGCTGCAACGCGATCGCGCCGGGCTACGTGCACGCGGAACAGAACACCGCGCTCATGGCGACCTTCACCCGCGACCCCGATGCGTGGATCCAACGCCACACCACCGTCGAACAGCCCCTGACACGGCTGATCGAACCGATCGACTGCGGCCGCGCGGCCGCGTTCCTGATCTCCGACGCCGCCCGCTGCATCACCGGCCAGACCCTGACCGTCGACGCCGGACTCACCGCCCGCCTGTACAACCACGACATCCAGGAGGACCTCCAGTGACCTCGGCCGTCGACGGCAACCCACGCGACCACCTGCTCGACACCGTCCGCCGCGAGCTGTACACCCCCGTGATCGGCGACGTCCTGGACACCCTCGGCCGCTATCACCAGTTCCTGCCCGCGCCCATACGAGCCCTGACCCCCGGAGCCGTCCTCGTCGGACGCGCCATGCCGGCACTGATGGCCGACGTCCACGGCCCACAGCAGCGCCCGTTCGGTCTCCTGACCGAAGCGCTGGACCAACTCGAACCCGGCGACATCTACCTGTGCGGCGGAGGCTCGCGCAACTGCGCCTACTGGGGGGAGATCCTCACCGCCACCGCCCGCACCCGGGGCGCCGTCGGCGCCGTCATCGACGGGTACCACCGCGACACCCCCAAGGTCCTCGAACAGCGCTGGCCGGTCTTCTCCCGAGGCAGCTACGGCCAGGACTCGGCAGTACGCACCCAGGTCATCGACTACCGCGTCCCGATCCAGATCGGCCACGTCTGGGTCAACCCCGGCGACCTCATCGTCGGCGACGTGGACGGCATCGTCGTCGTCCCCCAGGACCTCGAAGCCGACGTCGTCACACAGGCACTGGCCAAGGCCCGCACCGAGAACACCGTCCGCCGCGCCATCGAGGACGGCATGACCAGCACCGCCGCATTCGCCGAATACGGCGTCCTCTAGGAGCCCCCGTGCGCATCCGACGCATCACCGTCCACGAAGTCATCGTCCGCGCCCACCACGGCGCGATCGAGACCCCGGGTCTCGACAAGCCCCTGCACAAGCTTCCCCACCTGGGCAGCAGCGCCTGGTCCATCCAGTTCGACGAGGTCCCCAAAGCCGTCCTGGAACTCGAATGCGACGACGGCACCATCGGGCTCGGCGAGTTCTACCGCGGACACGACTGGCCCACCGTCGAAGCGATCGCCACCGAACTCCTCGGCCGCGACCTGCGCCGGCTCAACCGCCAAGCCCTCCCGTTCGCCAAGCTCCGCGAGTACGACGGCTTCGAGGTCGCCATCTGGGACGCCTACGCCCGCGCCCACCAACTGCGCGTCGTCGACCTGCTCGGAGGCCCCGTCCGCAGCCGCGTGCCCGTCGGCGCGTGGAGCGGCCAACGCACGCCCGACGAAATCGGCGACGTCGCCCGCTGGTACCACGCCCTGGGCTACACCTGCCTCAAGCTCAAGTGCGACCTCGACGACGACGTCGTCGCCTGGTGCACCACCATCGCCGACGCCGCACCCGGCATGCAGGTCGTCCTCGACCCCAACGAACGCTTCGAACAGTTGCACCACGCCCGGCGCATCGCCGACCGCCTCGCCGACATCGGCAACGTGCTCTGCCTCGAGGACCCGCTGCCGCACTGGATGCGCCACGAGTACGCCGCCCTGCGCACCGCGAGCCGCGTACCGGTCGTCCGCCACATCGCCCTGCCCTACCCGATCCTGGGCAACCGCATCGAGGACATCGTCACCGCCGTCCAAAATCACGAAGTCGACGCGTTCAACATCAACGCCGGCCTCGCCGACTTCCAACGCATGGACCACGTCGCAGCGATCGCCGGGCTCCCCACCTTCCACGGCTCGGAAATCGACCTCGGCATCCTCGAAGCCGCCTACCTGCACTCCTGCGCCGCCGCCGCATCCTGCACCTGGCCGAGCGACATCTTCGGACGCAATATCCGATCCCACGACCTGCTGGCCGAGCCCCTGGAACTCCAACCCCCCTACGCGCTGCTCCCGGACGGCATCGGGCTCGGCGTCGACCTCGACCACGACGCCGTCGCCGAACACCGCACCACCCGCAAGGAGTACCTCGCGTGAACCCCGAATCCAACCCCTTCCCCGGCGACCCCGACCGCCGGCAACTGTGGGACATGCTCGTCCGCCGCGACATCGACGCGTTCACCGCGTGCGACTGGAACGCCGTGGCCCACGACTTCGACACCGACGCGTTCCACGGCACCGACGCCCGCGGCAGCGACAACCCGGACACCTGGAAACTCGCGTACCCCACCCTCGCCGACTACCGCGACGCATGGCTCCAACAGCACCGCGAGCTCGCCTCCCACGCCTGCAACCTGCGCGAAGACCTCTACCGCGCCACGTTCGTCCGCGACATCGACATCACCGGCGACCGCGCCGTCGTCCACAAGAAGTTCGACGGCCGGCTCACCCGCATCGACGACAGTCCGATGCGCCTGAACTGGCAGACCCTCTACCTGTGCCGCAAGCACCAAGGACGCTGGCTGATCACCGGGTTCATCGGATACCTCCCCAACACCGTCACCGACGCCGCCGGCCCGCCCATGACCGCCGCTCCTCGGGCCCTGCGCGTCCCACCCGACGCCGGCCAGCACACCACCGCAGGCCCGTACTCCCCGGTCATCGAAGTCACGCCGGGCAAACTCGTCGTCATCTCCGGCCAAGGCGCGATCACCCCCGACGGCAGCGTGACGCCCGGAGGCATCCGCGAACAGACCCACGCCACACTCGACAACTGCCGCCGTCAACTCCGACACGCCGGCGCCGACTTCGCCGACGTCTTCAAGGTCAACGTCTACCTGCGGGACCTGTCCGACTGGCCCGCGTTCAACGACGCCTACGCCGAAGTCATGCCCCAACCGCTGCCGGTCCGCACCGCGGTGGGCGCCGACCTGCTCCTGACGCTCCGCGTCGAACTCGAAATGTGGGCGGTACTCCCATGACCTTCTGGGACCGGCTCAGCACCCACACCCTGGACGCCCGCCCACGGCACACACCGGTGATCGTCCCGATCGCAGCCACCGAACAGCACGGCCCCCACCTGCCGCTGGCCACCGACCGCATCCTGGCCGACCACATCGCCGCCGACCTCGACCGGCGCGTCGGCGACGCCGTGCTGATC
The DNA here is from genome assembly GCF_045207655.1 of Embleya sp. NBC_00888. Taxonomy (NCBI): domain Bacteria; kingdom Bacillati; phylum Actinomycetota; class Actinomycetes; order Kitasatosporales; family Streptomycetaceae; genus Embleya; species Embleya sp. NBC_00888. The sequence goes on from NZ_CP108785.1 coordinate 402,326, forward strand.
CTGCCCACCGCCGCCATCGGCTGCTCGGACCACCACAACGGATTCGCCGGCACGCTCTCCCTGCGCCACACCACCCTGCTCGGCTACCTCGAAGACGTCGTCGGCGCAGTCGCAGACCAAGACTTCGACAACATCGTCATCCTCAACGCCCACGGCGGCAACCAAGGCATCGCCCAAGTCGCCCTCGAACGCCTCGGGGCGCGGTTCCCGCACATCCGCATCGCCAACACCTCCTGGTGGCGCCTCGCCGCCCCCGAACTCCTCGACATCAGCGAGAGCGGCCCCGGCGGCACCGGCCACGCCTGCGAACTCGAGACCTCCATGATGCTCGTCGCCGCCCCCGACTTCGTCCACATGGACCTGGCCCCGGCCCGCCGAAACGCCCCCCTCAACGCGTTCGACCACGGCGACATGCTCCGCGGTGCCCGCGCCGCCTTCTACCGCCGCTCGGAAGACATCGCGTCCACCGGCGTGTTCGGCGACCCCACCACCGCCACACCCGACAAAGGCGAGCGCGCCCTGACCGCCATCGCCGAGCAACTCGACGCCCTCGTCCGCACTCTCGCTCAGGACGCCACATGACCCAGAGCGCACCCCCGCCGACCCGCGACATCGTCACCCTCGGCGAAGCCATGACCCTGTTCATCGCCGAACCCGGAAGCCCCCTACGCGACGCCACCCACTACCGCAGGTCCGTCGCCGGCGCCGAAAGCAACGTCGCCATCGGACTGGCCCGCCTCGGCCACCGAACCGGATGGATCGGCCGACTCGGCAACGACGCACTCGGCGACGCCATCCACCACGCCCTCCGCGGCGAGGGCGTCGACACCACCCTCGTCACCCGCGACCAGGAAGCCGCCACCGGCATCCTGATCCGAGACTGCCACGGCACACGACCAACCGAAGTCGTGTACCAGCGACGCCACAGCGCCGGCAGCCATCTCGCGGCAACGCACATCACCCCCGACTACATCGCGGACTTCGCCGGCCTGCACATCACCGGCATCACCCCACTGCTGTCCGAAACAGCCCACGCCGCGGTCCACGCCGCAGTCGATGCCGCCAAAAGCGCCCGCCGCACCGTCTCCTTCGACCCGAACATCCGGCTCCGCCTCGCACCCCCGGACAAGTCCGTCCCCATCCTGCGGACCCTCTCGGCCAAAGCCGACATCGTCCTCGCCGGCGACGACGAGGCGGAACTCATCACCGGACACACCGACCCCCACAAGGCAGCAGGCTGGTTCCTGGACCGCGGCGCCCACACCGTGGTTCTCAAACGCTCCGCTCGCGGCGCCTGGGCCACCAACGGCAAGAACTCCTGGACTCAACCGGCACTCCCCGCCGTGCCCGTCGACCCCATCGGCGCAGGCGACGCCTTCACCGTGGGATACCTCTCCGGCTGGCTCCAAAGTCACAGCATCGAAGCCTCCCTCCACACCGCCTGCGCGCTCGGAGCACTCGCCGTCCAAACCATCGGCGACTACGAGGGCACACCGATGGCAGAGATCCTGCACGCAACCGCAACCGCACTCCCGGGTCAAGCCCTCCGCTGACCGACACCGGACCATGCCCGAAACGGCCTCAGATGCATCGACGGGATCCCGCACGAGCCCTCGGCCCGTGTGGGATCCCGGCATTGCCGGCGGTGCCCCCACGTGCACTGTCGCCCACGACGATCCTCTCCGTCCCGCCGACCCGGATGGCCGGCTCCTCGACGGGGATTGCCCGGGGCGTGCCGCCCTACCGTCGGGCCGGGCATGCGGCGAACACAGCCGGGCCGGCCTCCGGGGCAGGCACCTGCGGAACGTCCGCTTCCGCATGCCGCCGCCGGGTAGGAGCCGAACGTCCGCGGTGGTCCGGCGCCCCCCGCATGCCCACCACCCGCCACGAAGAGCTGCGCGCGGCCGTCACCGCCGCCCGCCACGCACTCGCCACCCACCCGGACGCGGCCACCGCCCCTGCCCTGGCGGCCCGATCGCCGCCGCGGAACCCTTCGCCAACTTCACCCCCGCCGTCCCACCCCCGTACCGCGAGCGGGGGCACCCGAGAACACCGATCGACACCGTGCCGCCGACGAGGCCGGGGCTGCGACCCCGACGACGAGAGCGTCGTGATGGAGGATCCGGCGGACTGCCCATCGCGCGACCCGCTTTCCCACCCGCGAGGACGGCCGACCGGCCCGGCCGGCCAGGCCGCCGCCGTGCTCATCAACCCCCAGGAACTCGCCGACCTCGAGGACGAACTCGCCCTCGCCCAGTACCGCGCCCGCCAGGCCGAGCAGGCGACGACGGGTGCCCCGCACGACGAGGTGCGCGCCCGGCTCGGGCTGGACCGCGGTTGAGGTACGCGATCGTCTGGGACGAGGCCGCCATCGACACGGCCGCCCGCTTCCTCAAGGACGACGCCGACGGCCCGCGTCAACTCATGGACGCCGTCGACCTGCTGGCCGACGAGCCCCGCCCCAAGGGCACCCTTCGAGTACGGATCCCCAGACCTGCGGCGCATGCAGGTGGGCCGGTATCGGGTGATGTACGAGATCACCGACACCACGTTGACCATCGTCGTCATCCATGTCGGCCGCCTCGGCTGAACAACCGCCGTCGACCACCGGGTGCCGGCACCGGTGGCGCGAGCCTCGGGGCCCGGCGCCGTTCGTCGAACCCGCGGACCCCTTCGCCCCGCCCCCGTCATCGTGACCGGCTCCCGGATGTGCGCGGCGAAAGCCCTCGCGCACTCGCCCACCCATTCGTCCCGTTCCTCGTCGTCATCATCGAGGCGAGCCCGAAGTCGACGCCGGCACCGTGCCAGCCGCGCCTGACGGATCCAGAGGCCTCGGACCCGCAGCGTCGAGCGCGTGGACTGCGAACAGAACGCGCGAAGGCCCGCGAAACCTGTCGGCTTCGAGAGCCTTCAACCGGCGCACTGCGCCGCGAGCGGTCGTGCGGCGGTCACCAGCGCGGCCGCGCTGCGTCGGTCGTCGTGGAGCACGACGGCGCGAGTGACCACGTGTGACGCGCGACGATCACGCGTGGTTCTCGTCCGGCGGAAACCCTGCGAGGGAGCACGCTACAGCCCTACGGTGGCAGCCAAACGCCGACGTGGATTCCCGCCCGGACTCCGTGAGGAACCGATTCCCGAGCCGGCGCGCGTCCTGCGGGCACGAGTATGGGAAATGGGGGCGATGGACTTTCGCGTCAAGGTGGAGTGCACCGATGCCGAGGATGCGAGGGCGGCCGAGTTGACCGGGGAGTTTGCGGACTGGTTGGCCGAGGAGCGCGCCGTCGGCGCGCACGCCGACATCCGCAAGATCCGCTCGTCGGCCGGCGGCGGAATGTCCGGGGACCTGGTTGCCTGGATCGCGCTCGCCACGTCGTCGGGATTCTCCGCAGCCTCGCTCGTCTACGCGCACCTGGCCTTCCGCGCCTCGCTGCCGCGCCGGCTCCGCGACACCACATGTCTGATCGTTGAACGCGACGGCGTCCGAGCGATCATCGAGAGCGGACACCGGAGGCCGTCGCCCAGATCGCCCAAGCCCTGGCAACACCCGACGCCACCCCGCCGGCATAGGGCCGGCGGTGACGGTTCCCGATCCGACGGCGAGCCGGGCGGTGCTGGTCGGCGTGCACGCGTACACCCGGCTGGAACCCCTGCCGCCGGTCGCCGCCGGAGTGACGCGACTGGCCCAACTGCTCCGGGACCCCACGGTGTGGGGACTGCCAGCACCGCAGTTGACGGGCAGCCTGCGGTGGTGGACGGGGTGGTGTACGCCGGTGGTTCGGACAAGAACGTGTACGCGCTGGACGCGGCCACCGGCAGAAAACCGTGGTCGTGCAAGACCGGCTCCGAGATCACCTCGATCGTGACCGTGGACGGAGTGGTGTTTTCCAGAGGCTACGACCAATCCATCTACGCGGTGGACACCGGCATCCGACGCTCCTCCTCCGAGTAGGAGTGAACAGTGGCGTGGCCGTCTCGGCGGATTCCCACGTTCGTCGCGCGCACCGCGCCGGCTCCGATGTGCCACAGGACGCACTTACCCCAGCACTACGCGCACTTCCGTGGAAACAAGCGTCGTCGCCTTGGTGGCGTTTCCGACGAGCTCGGACGTCGGACGACCGCAACCTTCGCTCGTGATGACGACGAGCATGCCCGAGAAGAAGCCCAATAGCCCGCGCGACCGCACGGCTGCACGACCTACGGACCGGGAGCGGGCGTCGGGTTCGGACCTGAGCCGGTTGCGGCCTCCGGGAAAGCACTACCGAGACGGCACGACGTGCCCCACATCGACCGGGACGGGCCACTCCCCGAAGAACCGCATCCGACCGGCGGAGCCCGGGAGTTGCTGGGCCGGCTCATGACACCGGGCCCGCAATACGGCGGCTCGTTCCCGCACGCCGCCGTCGTCCTCGACAACGGCCGGCTGCCCATGATGCAATCCGACGGCCGCATCACCATCGTGGACCCCCGGGTCCTTCGGCCCGGGCGGCGTGCCGGCCACAGCTATCCGGGGCGGTCCACGCCCTGGTCCGGTTGCCCGCCGAACTCTCACGGCCGCACCTGGCCGTGTTGGCCGCCCACCCCGAGGACTGGGTGCGAGCCCTGGCCGCCGTCCTGTGGACAGCCGACCGCGAGAGTGACCCCGAGCTCGGACAACGACTCGCGACGGACCGAGCCCGCCGGGTCCGCGCATCTTTCGCCAACATCCTCCCGCCAGCGTCGACGCATTTGGGTATCCGCGCCGTCCGCGAAACGCTGAAGCACGACGTGCGACGGAGTGTCCGTGTCACCGCCCGAAACTCCGACTGAACACCCGCGGCCGGGCCCGTCGAGCCACGGCGGTGGGCGATACCCGGGCCGGGTGCCGCGCGACGACTGCGGACCGCGGCGGCCGGTACGGGCGCGGGCCTCGCGGTGGCGTGGTCGAACTCGCGTGCCGAGTCGGGTTGTCGCCCCGTGCCCGTAGCCTCCCCGAGGGCGGGTGCGCATCGACCACACGTCGCGGGATCGTCAAACGAGCGGCGGAGGTTCGGTGTGGGAGCGGGCGTGTGGGACGTGGTCGAGGAGTCGCAGCGCGCGGTGTGGTCGTTCACACCGTTCGAGCACGTGGGCCCACTGAGATTCGGCATGACCCACGACCGGGCGGCGGCCGCTGTCGACGGGGTCCTGAAGACCATCGGATCGCGGGGAGACGGCACCGGGTGGGTGTCGCGGGCCGACATGTGGCCCACCCGCTACGGTGCGGGGGCGGCGGTGCACCTGTACTACGACCGGGCGATCGGCCTGGCCGCGATCGCGATCGACGCGCGGAACGGTCCGCAAGTGGACCTGGCCGGGATCCCGCTGGTGGGCCGGGTGCCGTCCGTCCTGGAGGACGCGTTGTTCGACCATCTCACCGCACAGGCCCTCGAACCGGGGTTCTCCCTGGAGGCGAACCTGTGCGCGCCCGAAATCGGTGTCGTGATGCGTGTCCAACGCGCCGGGGACCGTGTCCTGACCCGGCCGGTACTCGTCGCCCGGGAATGGGCACCTCGATGCTCGGACGCGTCGCAGAGCCACATCCCCGGCGACGAATGGCGCAGCTTTTCCTGAGCGCGCGGGCTCAGGTCGATCCGCCGGCGGGCGAGTGGATCGGTGTTCGGCATCACACCCTGACACGGTGACCGGCACGGGCCGAACCGCGGCGCGGCGGTGGGTCGTCGGGGTGGGAGGGCGGATCGGGCCCTTGTGGTCCGGTCGTCCGTGGGTCGATGTGGTGGCGGTTGCGCGGGCACGCGCCCCGGCGTGGAGATCTGCAGTCGCACCCTGTCCTCCGGAGTCTTCCCGGCGGAGGCCTTCGATTCGTGAGGTGCGCCGATCGTGCGTCGCGCGGACCCCGAGAGCCGGGACCCACACAGTGGGTTCACCGACCGCCTCAACCGGTGCGAAGTTTGGCGCCCCCGTCTCCGACCCGTTTTCCGTCCCGTCCGTAGGCAAGGAGCAGGGCGTGGTCGGTGTTGGTGGCGGCTATGGAGAATCCTCGGGCGCCTGGAGAGCGACGGTCCTCGATCGGTCCGGACACGGTCGTGCCGAGGGGTACGTCGGGGAGCTTGTGCTGGGGGGCGCGCGGTGGTCCGCTGTCGGGGCCTTGGGGCAGGAGTGGGACGTCGAAGGCCCTTGTTCCCTCGACGGGGACGAAGACCAGGCGCGCCACCTGGGGGCCGACCTGGCCTTGGACCGTCACCATCCCGCCCCGACCGGCCTGCGTACGGCCCCAACCGAAGTTGAGTTGTTGACCGTTCGCCGTGAACTCGAGGCCGCGACACGCGTAACCGATCGTGCCGTCCGCTCGCGGCACCGGCGCGTAGCCGATGCACCCGTTCGTGGGTGGCCCCCACAATGCCTCGTCGCGATGGTCGGGCGTCTCGAACCGCACGGCGACGGGCGACTCCCGCACGAGGAGCATCACCGCGCCGGCGGCCACCGCGACGACACCCGCGTAGGCCATGGCCGTGCGCGGGCGAACCACCAATCGCACACCCGGCAGCAGCCCCACCGTCGCCGGAGCCCGGTCCCGAAGCGGTGCGAGACCCCACGTACACACCGCGAGCGCCGCGAGCAGCCGCACGTTCTCGCGGGCGAACCCGGCCGGAAGCCATCCGCCCACACTGAACGTCATGGCCACCAGCAGTACGACACCCCACGCCATGCGAGCCCGGCGCGGACCCGCCACCAACAGCAGGCCCGCCAGGACCAGCCACACCTGGTGGTGCGTCCACGACACGGGCGAGGCCACCACCGTCGCGCAACCCACCACGACCACGCCCCGCGCCGTGTGGCCCTCCCTGTGGCATTGACGCGCACCGACCAACGCCACCACGCACACCAGCGCGGACAGGACCAGCCACGCCGCGGCGCGTTCGGGGGGCACCACCCCGACGCGTATCAGCGCGCCGTTGAGGGACTGGTTGCCGTTCGCGGCCAGGTTCCCGATCCGCGAGGTGCTGAAGATCGCGTCGGTCCAAAACGTCGTCGACGCGGCCGGCCACAGCGCGTGGGCCAGACCCGTACACGCCGCGAACGACGCGCCCGCGCGCACCGCGTCACGGCGCCGACCGGTGACCCACAGATAGGGCACGAACAGCAACGGCGTCAGCTTGATCGCCGACGCCACCCCGATCAGCACCCCGCGCACCGGACGCGGCGTCAGATCGAGCGCGTCCACGAACGCCAACACCACCAGGAACACGCTGACCTGACCGAACCGCAGATTGCTCTGAACCGGCGCCGACACCAACAGGACCGCGGCCGCCACGAGCGTCAACGCGACCCGGCGCCGCCACCCCACGATCCCCCGCCGCGCGGTGAGCGCGGCCGCGATCGAGACCACCGCGACCAAGACGGCGGCAAGCCACACCACGCGCGCGACCGGCTCCGACACCCACCCCAGCGGCCACAACGCCACGAGCGCGAACGGCGGATACGTGAACGGATCACCGTTCTCCGCCACGTACTCGTACAGCGGCACGCCGTTGTCCACCGCACGCACCGCACCGATGTACACGTGCAGGTCCATCTGCCGATCCCACGAGGGCAGATGCCACGCCGACCACAACGACCACGCCGCCGCCACCACGAAACACAAGACCGCCCCGGATAACGCGAGAACCCGCGTCGACCGCGACCGGCCCGCACCGACAACACCCGGCGCATCCACCCCGTCACCATTCATGACACCGAATTCTGCCACCGCATCCCACCGCCCACGCGGGGTGAGAAGTCGGATCGCCGAACAGCCCGCCGGGGACAGGGCATTGGCGAGCAGCGTCGCCACGCCCCCGACGTCACGCCTGGTCACTTCCAGGGGTCCATCATCGCCCGCCCCGCCCGAATCCGGGGGACCCCGATGCTCGAGTCGTACGCCCTCGGCCGGCTTCGGGGGAACGTGAGGCCCACCGTTCGCGGCGACGGCGACGACGACGACAGGCCGGCGGGAAACGGGACCCCGGGGTCTCAAAAGGGCGGGTCGTCGGCGAACCCCTTGGGGCCTCCCCACGAATCGGGGAACGCAGGGCGCTGGACTGGGTCGAACATCTGGTTCAGGGTGTGCGCCAGTCCGGCGCCGAAGTAGGGATCGACCTGTTGCAGCCAGGGCACCTGGGCCATCAGGAGGCCGAGTTCGTCCGTGACCAGCTCGTCCAGGACGGCACGCAGGTCCTCGGGTGCCGGGTCGTCGACCAGGCACAGCCATCCCAGCGCGGCGGCGACCCTGACCTCGGGTGGGCGTGCGGGGTCGGACCAGCACGCGCGGGTGAAGCCGGTGGCGTCCTCGTGGCGGTGTTCCCTCGCCAGTTGCGCGATCGCCAGGACCAGGCCGGCGCGGAGGCGGGGAATCTCCTCGACGCGGAACCGTTCGTGCAGGGCGGCGGAGATCTCCCATGCGCGATGGGACGACGCCGCCAGGACGCACGCCGCCTCCTCTCGCACGGCCGGGTCCGGGTCGTCCAGGAGGGCGATCGGGACGTGCGCGTCCGCCGCGATCGCGTCCCGCGCCGCCCGCACGACAACCGCCCACGTCGAAGCGCACGTCGTCGTCGGCATCGGCGACCCGCAACAACGCGGCGCGCGACCCGTCGCCCCAGTGGTTGCGACACGCCACCGCGGCAACCAGCACGAGCGCATCCACCCGCTCGTGCACGGCCGGGTCCGCGGCGATCCGCAACAGGAACGGCACCGTCAACGGCGCCACCGAACCCGTCATGCCCCGATGACAGACGGAGCCGCCCAACGACGAGCACGCCCCCGCGCCGCGGCCGCGTCCACGGAACGCATCCGCTCCAGGTAGCCGAGAACGTCCTCGCCCGAACCGTACGCGTGGGAGAACCCGCCCCAGGGCACCTGCCCGAGGAGAAACCCGTCCCTGACGCGCCTCGACACCCCCGCCGTCACCACACGCACATCGAGCGCGGTCCCCTCGTACACCTCGACTCCACGTGCTTGCACCCGCCCGTATTCGAACATGAGATCCTCGGGCGTCACGGTCGCCTCCCACGGCTGTCGCCGGGCGAAAGACCCCTGCCTACCACCGCACACCGACACCAGCGGGTCGGTCGAACCGTGCCCGGTGTTCCGCACCGTGCAGGGATCTCCGGTAGTCGTGGAAGTGCAGGACCACGGCGAGTTCGCCGCCCGAGGCCAGGACGGCCTCGGCGAACAGCGAGTCGGCTCCTGGGGCAATACAGGACACCCCGAGCAAACCGTGCGAGTCTTCGGTCAGTTCGCCGAACACCCCTCGCAGCGCGTCTTTCAGGAGGGCTTCCGTGCCCTCGGCCAGATCATGTGGCAGGTTACTGCGACCGTACGCATCACACCCCGCCCGTCTGCCTGTTCACGCCGGGCGGCCAGTGTCCCACTGGGTCCGGGGCGGGATGGACGGCGCCCCGTGTGGGCGCTCAGAGCGCGGCGGCGAGGAAGCCCACGACGTAGGCGGCGCCGAATATGAGCGGAACCCACTGTTCCACGCGGGTCAGCGGCACGTATCGGCGCCAGTCACGGCCCCGGCCCAGGGCGTCCCACTCCGCGTCCGAGTACGCGAACGCGGGGAGTCTGCGCTCCAGTGCGCCGATCACCGCGTATTTGGCGCTGTTGAGTTGACGGTAGGAGCGCATCATCACGAACCAGGTCAGGCACTGCGTCAGCAGGATCGTCAGCCCCGCCATCAGCACCCACACGGAGGTGTGGAGCCGGTTCCCCCCGGCCCCGGCGACGAGGGCGGCGACGGCCGCGGTGTTGAGCGTCAGAAAGAAGGTGTTGGTGAGATTGCGCCGGGAGCTGACCCGGTCGGCCATCTCGACGCACAGCTTGTACTGCTCCAGGATCGCCCCCTGGTATCTGTCCTTCGCGGACGCGTAGTCCGCCGGGCTCACACGATCGTTCCAGAGCGCGTCGTCCATGCCGGTCATGGGCTCGTCTTCCGCTCAAGGTGTTGGGGTCTGCCAGGTGGTGATTCGCCTGATGATGAGGATGATCAACGCTCCGGCCACCAGGAGGGACCCCGTGAGGAGGGCACTCAGGTTCGCGTTGACCAACACGTCGTGCTCGCTGTCCCAGTCCGAGGCCGTTCGCCATTGGAGCGGCCTGACGAGGCCGACGAGCACGAATGACGCCCACCAGGCGTTGATCAGGGCGACGGAAACCGGCCGCCGAGGGGCGCTGGTCCGCCAGATGTCCGACACGATCCGGCGCGGGTACCACAGATTGATCACCGGGGAGATCCAGGAACCCACCACCCAGTTGCGGGAGCGGCGGTGTCCGTCGGCACCGCCCATCAACTCGGAATTGACCCGCGCCCGCCACAGCCACGCGAGGAACGCCGCTCCGGGCGCCGCGATCGCCAGGAGTGTCAGCGGCAATGATCCCATCGTCGTGATTGCCTCGGAATCGACGGCCTCCACGTCCTCGTCCGTCGCCGTCCCGGCCAGGTAGTCGTGAACGACGAAATACTCGCGCCAGTTGTGTACACAAACCAATACCTCGCGCACGAGCACCAACAGGATCAGTGTCGTCGCGACGGCGGCCATGCCGGCCATCGGCCTGGGCCGCTCCGCGCCGGTAGGGCTCACGCCCGCAGGCGTGCCCTCTCGTGAACCGTCCATGGTTCCCCCGTTGGAGAGTCGGGTCTTCGATGTCGGCCTGGGATGGTCCCGGCCGCGGGTACGGCGCTTACCAGACCCCGGCGACTTGCAGCACCCGGTAGGGCGGGGCCAGGGCCGCAATCACCAGGGCTCCTTTCCACAGGGTGACGAGCATTCCGCCGTCGGCCCGATGGACGACCATCCGTCCGCGGATCCCCACGGACGCGAGCGCGGCCTTCATGACGCGGGCCGCGCGGCGGGCGGGCGAGGGCGTCCAAAAGGGCGCCAGGACGGCCCTGAAGGCGCGGCGCGCGCGTCCGCCTCGCGGGGCCGTGGTACCGGGGGCGGGATCCACCGGGTGTACGTGTGGCACCCACCCGGGGCCGAAGGCGACCGCGGCGGAGATCCAGGAGCCGCCCGCGCACACCTCCTGCAGTCGGGACGGCACCGGCAGGTGTTCGTCCAGGCGCTCGGCCACGTCCGCCAACCGATCCGGCGTCAACAGGAGCAGCTTGTGGGCGGGCTGGGCCCTCCCTGTCAGACTCTCGTGAGACATGAGGACAATCGACTCTTCTGTTGTTAGTAGGGCGAGAACAGGATCTTTCGAGCGTGACGCTGAGTAGTGTCGACCTTGAGGCCGGTGTGGCCGATGATGAGGCCGTGGGCAAGAAGAAGCGCGGTCCCCGCGCGGGCGGGCCGAAGCGGCGGTCCTTCACCCCGGAGTACAAGCTTCGGATCGTGGAGGAGTACGAGCGGCTGACCGAGCCCGGCGCGAAGGGCGCGCTGCTGCGCCGGGAGGGGCTGTATCACTCGCACATCATCGACTGGCGGACCGCCCGGGACGCCGGCGCGCTGGATGCGCTGGCCGCGAAGCCGTCCGGACCGACGGGCAAGAGCGCAGCCGAGAAGGAGGCCGAGCGGCTGCGGGCGGAGAACGAGAAGCTGGCCGCCGAGCTGGCCAAGTCCCAGAGGGCGCTGGCCATCCTGGGAAAAGCACACGAGCTCTTGGAACTGCTCTCCGGGAGCGAGGACTCCGAGCCCAAGCGGACGAAGTGATCACTGAGGCGTTCGCCGCCCTGGAGCCGGTCGTCGGGATCAAGCCGGCCTGCGAGCTGACCGGCCGCTCGCGGGCCACCGTCTACCGGCAGCGCCATCCCAAGCCCCGCGTGGCCGGGCCGCGCCGGGCGCCGGCAGCTCACCCCGCGGCCCTGTCCGAGCTGGAACAGGCACGGGTCCTCGGCGTGCTGCGCTCGCAGCGGTTCGTGGACAAGTCGCCGGCGCAGATCTGGGCCACCTTGCTGGACGAGGGCACCTACCTGTGCTCGATCTCCACGATGTACCGGCTGCTGCGCGAGCACGGGGAAGTCCGCGAGCGCCGCGCGCAGGCCACCCACCCGCCCCGGGCCAGGCCCGAGCTGGTGGCCAACGGCCCCAGCCAGGTGTGGACCTGGGACGCCACCAAGCTCAAGGGCCCGGACCGCGGGATGTACTACGACCTGTTCGTGATGCTCGACATCTACTCCCGCAAGGCGGTCCACTGGCTCGTCGTGCCGCGCGAATCGGCCGCACTGGCGAAGGAGTTCATCGAAGACGCCTTCCGCGCCAACGGCGGCGTCGTCCCGGACGTAATCCACGCCGACCGGGGCACCTCGATGACCTCCAAACCGGTCGCCCAGCTGCTCGCCGACCTGAACATCGTCCGCTCGCACTCGCGGCCACGCGTGTCCAACGACAATCCGTACTCGGAAGCAAACTTCAAGACCTTGAAGTACTGCCCGGTCTTCCCCGACCGGTTCGGCTCACCGGCCGACGCCCGCGCCTTCTGCCAGCGGTTCTTCACCTACTACAACAACGTCCACCGGCACTCCGGCATCGGACTGCACACCCCCGCATCCGTCCACGACGGCACCGCGGTGACGATCCGAGCACGGCGGGCCGACGTCCTGGCCGACGCCTACGCCACCAACCCGCACCGGTTCCGCCGAAGACCGACGCCACCCCGCCTCCCGAAGGCGGCCTGGATCAACCAACCCGCCAAGGAGGAGCATCAGGAAGAACCCGCAGCCTGACGTGTCTCACCGGAATTGACAGGCACCGGGGTGGCGAGGGCCTGGTCGACTTCCCACCACAGCCCCTCGCCCAAGCCCACCCGCAACACGATGAGCCGGGACAGTTCCATCAGCCGGAGGATCACCGGCTTCCAGTCGTCGAGCGGCAGGTAGAACCGCGCCGCGCCCAGGAGCGGCAGCGGCTCCCCGGGCCTGCCCACCGCGATCACGGGGCCGAAGGCGCCCAGCGCGCCCGCGAGTTGCTCATCCCGCGAGTGAATGTTGAGGGCCACCCCGTCGTCGACCCGGGCCGAGATGGGGTCGTCGGCGAAGCTGCGCAGATAGAGCACGGGCTCGCGCCCGTCGACGAGCAGGGCGCGGGCCGCGCCGCGCGCCGAGCGCGGTCGGGAGTAGCGCAGAGTCAGGAATCCGGCCCCGAGCGCGGCCAGGCCGGCGGGCAGTAGGAGCGCTTGCGCGGCCACCGGCATCTTGGAGTCGCTTCGTTGGGCCATGCCGGCTGCGATGGAACCGGCCGCGAACAGGGCGTACCCGACTCCGCTGGCCGCCAGGAACACAGGCCGCCGCCAGCGGGGCTGTCGGGGGGCGAACCGCTCGACCAACTCCACGAGTTCCACGGTGCGCATCCGACGACGACGCCGCAGCCACAGCGCCGGCACGGCGAGTACCCCTGCGGCCAGCACCCACCACAGCGCGACCGTGCCCGACGAACCGAAGTCCCGGCGCGCGCGCAGGTCCTGTCCCGCAGTGATCGCCAAGTGCAGCGCGACGTAGGCGGTGACAAGCGCGGTTAACGTGATCAGTCGAGCAGGCACCGACAGGCGGGAAAGCACCTCAACACACCTCCATCCCTTGCCGGGGTACCGCCGTCGGGCGCGGATCGCGCCCACCCGCTACACCGTCCACGCACTGCGACCGTCCACCGGTCACTGAACCGAACCGAAACAACGCTGCGAATACTCGCTTCCTTCGTGTCGGCGCCACGCAGGGGCCGCCCGCGGGTACCTGCGCGGCGTCGTCAGCCGGCCGCCGGAAGGGCGTCGGGGTCGCGGCCCGCCGGTGGCGGCAACGCGGGGCAAGCGATCCTGGACAGCGTCGCCCCGTGCGACGTCCTGGGCATCCTGCCGGGCCGGTTGCAACCAGGCATTCGTCCTCCTCCGTGACAACCGGCCCGGAACTCGAACGCTCGGGTGTGGCAGACGCGGCCCGATGGCCTCCGGATCAACCCCTGCCGCCACCTGCCGGGGATCACGTGGCGAAGGCCTTCTCCAGCCGGTGGACCAGATCCTGAAGGCTCGCCTCTCGGCATGCCTTGTTGTTGTGGCTGCCGTCGCATCCCGTTCCCCAGTTCGAGCCGTCGCCGTAGTCGACGAAGTGGTACGGCAGCCCCAGGTCTTTCATGTTCTGTGCGACGTTCTCGGCCGCTCCCTCCAGCCAGAACTCCGGTTCCGTCGGTCGGCCGCGGCCGTTGCCGACGTACATGGACACGCCGATCCCGGCGAACCGGTCCACGTGCCGGGACGGGTCGATCTCGTTCCATCGCCGGTCGGCGTTGAGGACCGGGTAGGGCGAGCCGAACGCGGCGTCGCTGTCCACCGCCGGCTTGTAGCCGACGAGTGAGGCGACCACGGCCAACCGCAGCACCATGAACCTCGTCGACAGATCGACGTCCCCGGACAACGAGGCGGTCTGGCCGAACAGTTGGGGATGGTTCTGCGCGTAGTGGAAGGCACCGAAACCGCCCATGGAGAGCCCGGCGACGGCCCTGGCCTGCTTGGTGGCGATGGTGCGCAGGTTGGCGTCGATGAACGGGATCACCTGCCGGATGTGGAAGGTCTCCCAGTTCTGCGCGCCCAGTACGGTGTTCTGATCGAGCCAGTCGGCGTACCAGCCCCGCGTACCGCCGTCCGGGATGACGGTGATCATCGAGTCGGACTTCGACAGCGCGGAGTAGTTCTGGTCCACCGGGTCGGCGTTCGCCCCGTGCAGCCAGTACAGCACCGGGTATCGCCGGGTCGGGTCGTCGTGGTAGCCACTCGGCAGGATGATCTTGATGTGGTGGTTGCCCGTCACCTGCGGTGTGGTCACCGTGATCACGAAGTCGGTGGCGGTCCCGGTGGTCGATCCCATTTGGGTGAGGCCGTATCCGTCCCGCAGCGTGGGCGGCACCCCGGTGTCGCCGTCGGCCGCCGGCGTCGCGGTCGTGGACAGCGCCATCACCGTGGTGACGGCGGCGCCCAACGCGAGAACTCTTCGCAGCAATGTCCTCATGTCGTTTCCCCGTTCGGATTTGTTCGGTTCGGAATCTCGTTCACCGGTGCCGGCGAGGTCGCGATCCGGTCCTCGGCAAATCACCCGGTCGCCCACGTGCCCGCCGAGAGGCGACTTCGTCCGGTCCGGGTGGTGGGGCGAGCGCGGGCCGGCCGACCGGGCACGGGCCGACCCGCACTCGGGGAGGCGACCTCCACCGGGTCGGTGGATCAGCCCACCGGGGTGCCGCACAGCGCGGAGTCGAGCACCTGGGCGGCCTTCGGCTTTCCTCCCGCTACGTAGGCGTTGGTCACCAGTGCCGCGTGCCGGCCGTCGTCGGTGGCGAACGTCCCGGACGAGTGGCCGGTCGTCAGGTCGCCGAAGTGGCCCCAGGCCTGCCCGCCGCAGGACAGGTCGAGCCGGAACAGTCCGAGGCCGTAGCTCATGACGGCGGGAAAGCCGGGCATGGGCACCGTCGTGCGCATCTGGGTGAGCATCGCCGGGGACACGAGCCTGCCGTCGGCCAGCGCCTGTTCGAACGTGGCCAGGTTCTGTTCGGTCGAGGCCATGGCTCCGGCCGTGGCGTACTTGGTCAGCTCCACGGAGAAGGTCGCGTTGATCCAGAGGAAGAACGGGCCCGCCCGGCCGCCGACATAGCCGGGCAGATACGGCGCGTCGAGCCTGCGGTCGCCGGCGTGGGGGTAGGCGGTCCGGGTCAGGCCGAGCGGACCGATGATCCTGGTGGTGATCGCGTCCCCTGCCGGGATGCCGGTGATCTGCTCGATCAGCAGGCCGGCCACCAGGAAGTTGATGTTGGAGTATCCCCAGCCGGTGCCCGGTGCGAACTGTGGCGGGTTGGTCAGCGCGGCACGGATCACCTCCCGCAGGTCGTAGGTGCCGTCCGGGTTGGCCCGGGGAGTGCCGAACGCGTTGGTGATGCCGCTGGTGTGCTGCAGGATCTGCCGTACCGAGATCGTGGTGCCGTCGTAGCCGTTGCCCGCGACGACGCCGGGTAGATACCGCTCGATCGGGGCGTCCAGCTCGACCCTGCCCTCGTCGACCAGTTGCAGGACCACGACGGCGGTGAACGTCTTGGTCTGGCTGGCGATGCGGAACTGGTCGTCGGATCCGATGGGGCGCCTGGCGCCGGTGTCCGCAGTCCCGCTGTACAGATCCCACGAGCCGGCGCGGTTGCCGGCGTGGACGGCCGCACCCGGCCCGGCAATCGCCTGGTAACTGTCGAGCACCGCCTGGGTGTCGGCGTGGTCGCCGGCCACGCCGGCCGGCCGTGCCTGCGCCGGCACGGCCGTCGTCATCGCCACGGCGGCGGCGATGACGAGGGCCGCCAGCCGCGATGTGCCGCGGTGCCCGGTCGCACGGCCGTCTCGACCGGACGTTCCGGGCCCACTCGGTCCCGAAGGGACAGGAATCTTCACTGAGTTCCCACTTTCCTGGATTGATCTCACCCCGGAGGGCACGCACCGTCCGCCCGCCGCGGTGGCGGTCCGGCCGGCGGCGAACGCTCGTCGGATTCCCGCTCGCAGGGGCGGCGTTCCCCCAAACGATCGCGTTCGCGCCGGTCAGCGGGCCAGGCCAGGAACCGGCCACTTTTGGCCGGTCCGGGCGATAGGGTCACCGGGGCCGGGATCGGCGGGGATCGACGGGGGAAAGGCAAGACGTGACGGGGGAGTTCGGCCCGCTGGTGCGTCGATGGCGCCGCAGGGCGTCAATGACGCAGGAACAACTCGCCGAGAAGTCCACGGTCGGCGTGCGGACCATCCGCAGGATGGAGACCGGCGCGGTGGAGAACTTCCGACTCGATACGGTCCGGTTGCTCGCCGACGCCCTGAACCTCACGCCCGACGAACGCCGCGACCTGATGTCCGCGGCGGGCGCGGTGCCCGCGCTCCCCGACGAACCCGAACCCGAACCCGGCCCCGACCCGCCCGGCGGAGGCCCACTGTTGGCCGGAGTCGCCGACCGACTCGCGGACGTGCTCCAAGGCCGATGGCGACGGGAAGTCGAACAGCGCGGCGCCCACAACCCGTTCCCGCTGCCCATCCGGTGGCAACCGGTACCCGACGACCTGGCCGATCACTGGGACAACATCCGCCGCGTCCCTCCCGGAGGCTCCGCGAGCCCCCTGGACCTCACGGGCGACCTGACCGAGATCGCGGACGTCTACCGGCGCGTCCCCTCCGGCCGGCTCGTGGTGCTCGGCCGCGCCGGGTCCGGAAAGACGATCCTGACGCTCCGGTTCGTCCTGGACTACCTGGCCACACGCACCAGTACCGACCCGGTCCCGGTGATCTTCAGCCTGGGCTCGTGGGATCCGACGACCGACACCCTCCGGGACTGGCTGGTCGACCGACTGCTGCGCGACCACCCGGACCTGGTCGCGGGTGCCCCCGGCGGTTCGACACTGGCCGCGGCGCTGGTCGAGGCAGGCCGCATCCTGCCGGTACTGGACGGATTCGACGAGATTCCCGATGGACTGCACCGCGCCGCGCTGCCGGCGCTCAACCGCACGTCGCTGCCCATGCTGTTGACCAGCCGCCCACACGAGTACCGCAGGGCCGTCGCGGCGGGCAACGTGCTCACCTGGGCCGCGGGCATCCGGATCGTCGACCTCACCCCCGCCGACTTCTCCGACTACCTGCGCCGCTCCAGCCGCACCACTCGCTGGGACCCGGTCCTGCGCGAACTGCGCGAACGCCCGCACGACCCGGCCGGCAGGAACCTCATCGAGGTGTTCGGCACGCCGCTCATGGTCGTCCTCGCCCGCACCACCTACGACACCGACTCCGACCCTGCCTCCCTGCTGGACACGAATCGATTCCCGACCCCGAACGACCTGGAGGACCACCTGCTGGACGGTTTCGTGCCGACCCTGTACCGGGCACCCTCCGCGGGGTTGCGACACCCCGCCTGGACCGCGGACCGCGTCCAGCACTGGCTGGGCCACCTCGCCTGCCACCTCGACCGACTCGGCACCCCGGACCTCGCCTGGTGGCAACTGGGCAACTCGTTCAGCCGCTCCTCACGCATCCTCGGCGTGACACTGACCTCGGCGATGGTCACCACGCTCTCCGACTGGCTGGTCTACGGACCGAGATACGTGCACGGCTTCGGGTTCGCGACCGGGCTCCGCAAAAGCCTGCTCGACGGGCTGACACTGGGGCCCATGGTCGGGCTGGGCTTCGGCATGGTGTACGGGCTCATGATCGTGTGCGGCGGTGTGGTGTTCGAGCCGGCGCGCGTCCAGATGCGGTTGTTCGGGCGGAACAGCCGGACCCCCGTGGTCCGCACCTTCACCACGAGATTCGGCGCCGGGCTCCTCGGCGGATTCGCGGTCGGCCTCGGATACCCGCTGATGATCGCGATCGGGCGCGAAACACTCCACGGCTTTCCCTCTTCGATCGACGTGCTGATCAAGACGTCACTGATCAACATGCTCGTGTACGGCTTCATCCTCGGGCTGGCCGCCGGCGTGGTCTTCGGTCTCACCTCGGTGCTGGAAGCGCCCGTCGATCTCGACTCGGCAACCAGTCCGCTCGCCATGCTGCGCAGCAACCGCACGACCGCCGTCCGCCGGGCCCTGGTCGTCGCGCCGATATTCATACTGGCAATCGCCTTCGGCGGAACGCTTGTGAGCACGTTCCTCCAGGACCCGCTCAACTGGTCCCTCTCCTACGCGCTCGCCGCAGGACTCCTGGGCGGGTTGGCCGGGGCACTCTCCCACACCTTCGCCTTCACCGCGTGGGGCCAGTGGCTGGTGTTCTCCCGTGTCTGGCTCCCTCTCACCGGCAAACTCCCCTGGGCAGTCACCACCTTCCTCGACGACGCCTACCACCGCGGAGTACTGCGCCAAGTCGGCGCCGTCTACCAATTCCGCCACGCCCGCCTCCAAGACCACCTCGGCCACGCCTTCCGACGCACCGCCCCCGCCGACGACCGACACCCATAGCTCCCCCAAGCCGTCCGATACCCGACGACGACCCGGACCTCCCCGGAGCAACCACGCCCACGCCCGGACGAGCGCGTCGAACGACAGCCGGGGGTCGTCGAGTTCGCAGGCGGCGACACACTGCTGCTCTGCGGTGATCGTGACGCCGTGATTGCGGGGCCGGATCCGACCCTCGCGCTCCCACGCGTCCCAAGCGGCCTCGATCTCGTCGACCAAGCGCGGGCCACCCAGCCCCACGCGCCAACGGCTGTCGGGCAATGTAGTCGCCACCGCCCACGACCCGGCGCCGTCGTGGACCCACACGTTCACGCCGTCCTCATCAGCGTCGGTGACGTACACGACGTCGGGCGGCGCGCAATGCCCACAACAGGTCGCGGTCGGTGTAAAGAGGCGCCACATCGCGGGTGAGCAACGCCCGGCATCAACGACAGTCGTGCGCGGAGCGCACCCGCCACCCGGCGAGTCGCAAAGGCGCATCGTCCACGCATTCGCGACCCAAGGATCCACGGGACGTCGTCGGGGGTTATCACCTCCGACGGGTCGTGTCCCACGCCCGCGGTCCCCGGATCGCCCGACGCCGGCAGCCCATGTCGCCGCCGAGGGCCGGGAGTTCCGGGGCGAGAGCCGACCGGGCCCGCCTACGGACGTTCCCTCCGGGTCCGCTCGGCGAGTTGCCGCCGGCTCCCGGAGGGTGGGTCCGATGTTCAATCGGTCCGCGGCCGGCTCCAGGCGCGCAGGGTCCGGGCGACATCGGTGAGGGAGTGCTTGTGTTCGCGGATGTCGCGGGTCAACTGCACCCAGCCGCCGGGGGGAACGGTGAGAGCCTCGTCGGAACCGGCCATGTAACGGTCGCGCAGGCACAGCCCACGACGGCGTTGAAGTCGGCGAAGGGCTCCAGGACGATCATGGAGTGGACGAACGTCGCGGCGCGCGCGGCGCGGGGGCGCGGGGGCGGCGTGGACGACAGCGGCCATGCGGCCGTCGCCGGCATACAACGGGGTCTCGAAGGTCGACGTCACGCCACACGCCCTATTGATCGGGTCGCTCAGCCGCGAAGGGTGCGCACATGACCTCCAACCCCGACTCGGTCGCGGAATCCGGGCAGGAAACAGTGGTGGTCGCCGGCTTCGACGACCACCAGCATCCAGGACACCGAGAACACGGTGAGCCTGCAGGTCCCCAGGGGAACGGACTGCGCGTTCCGGAGACCAACCATCCCGGCGAACCTCACCCCGCGTCCGTCGGGGTATCAGGTCGGCACAGCGCCCGGTCAGCAGAGTGAGCTCGGTCGCGGCTTCGTCACCGGGACAGACGTGTCGCAGGTCGGGGCGCATCCTGGCCTGGTCGGCGATCACGCGGACGTTGCGGGCGTCGGTCTTGCCCGCGCCGCGGCCAGAAGGTCACCCACACCGACCACCCAACGTGACACTGCCGCGATCCGGCTGGTCCCAGGACGGCTCTCGATGACCGGCGTAGCATTTTCATCATGAAAGTCAGCGTTGACGCTCTTCTCTCGGGGGCCGCTGGCGAACTCAGATGCGAAGCATCCGGGCTGGTCGATCAATTGGTGCAGATTTACCACGATGAGATCCCCGAGTTGTGGAAGGACGAGGATCTGGCCGATCCACTGCTGGCAAGCATCGCCGAAGAGCTCTCCACCGTGCTGTGTGCCCTTGAGGGACGGGTCGGTCTGGACGCCGTCGAGATACCGGCCTCTGCCGTGGACCACGCGCGTCGCTTCGCGCAGCGCGGCCGACCGCTCAGTGCCCTATTGCGGACCTACCGACTGGCCCAGGATTACCTGCTCAAGCGGATACTCGAGGAGGTCTGCCGGCTCACCGGCGACAGCAAGCTGATCAACGCCACGACCACCCGAGCGATCGCGCTGTCGTTCGAATACGTCGATCGCGCGGCAGAACAGACCGTCGCCGCATACCAGCAGGAACGGGACCGCTGGCTGCAGCGACGGCTGTCCGTGGTCAATGAAGCCGGCATGCGCGTCGGAACCACCCTGGACATCACTCGAACCAGCCAAGAGCTCGCGGACATCGGCATCGAGCACATCGCGGACCTGGTCGTCGTCGACCTGCTCGAGTCCGTACTCCAAGGGCACGACGCGGAGCGGCTGACGGCCCCGGTCGTCCTACGCCGGGTAGCCCAGCAGTCCATCCTGGACGGCTGCCCGGAAGCGACCGTCGAAATACGGCAGACACACACCTACCCCGAGGAATCCGCGCTTGCACGCGCACTTGCCACCGGGCAACCCTCTCGACACCGCATCGAAGCCTCCCACGCCCCGGACTGGGCGGTCGCAAGCCCTGATCGCATACAGACCATCGACACGTACCGCATCCACTCGATGCTGGCGGTCCCGCTGAGAGCACGTGGCACGGCCTTGGGGATGGCACAGTTCTTTCGCCACCATACGGTGGCCCCCTTCAACGACGACGATCTGCTTCTTGCCCAGGAGGTCGCCGCCCGGGCAGCCGTGTACATCGACAATGCTCGCCGCTATACCCATGAGCGCTCCACCGCGCTCACCCTGCAGCGCAGCCTGCTCCCGCAGCGCCTCCCCGAACTTTCCGCCGTGGAGGTGGCCGCCCGCTACCTGCCTGCAGGAGCCCACGCCGGAGTCGGCGGCGACTGGTACGACGTGATCCCGCTGTCCGGTGCTCGCGTCGCCCTCGTGGTGGGCGACGTGGTCGGCCACGGCATCCGCGCCTCTGCCACCATGGGCCGGCTTCGGACAGCCGTGCGCACGCTCGCCGATGTCGACGTCACACCCGACGAAGTCCTCACACGCCTGGACGACGTGGTCACCCGACTCCAACGGGAGGAGTCGCCGGCCACCGATGAGATCGTCGCCACCTGCCTGTACGCGGTCTACGACCCGGTCTCCCGCCGGTGCTCGCTCGCCAGCGCCGGGCACCTGCTTCCCGCCGTCGTCACTCCCGGCGGCGTGGTGAACTTCCCGGACCTGCCCATCGGTCCCCCATTGGGCCTCGGCGGACTCCCCTTCGAAACCGCCGAGTTCGAACTACAGGACGGCAGCCTCCTGGCCCTGTACACCGATGGACTTGTCGAGGCCCCCGCACGGGATATCGAAATCGGGCTCGCCCTCATACGCGACGTCCTCTCCCGGCCCGCCGCTTCATCCATCGAGGAAAGGTGCGACACCCTTCTGGCCACCCTGCTGCCGGGCCGTCCCACCGACGACATCGCCCTGCTCCTGGTCCGCACCCGCACACTCGACGCCGGCCAGGTCGCCGTATGGAACATCCCTGCCGACCCCGCCGCCGTCAGCGACGCCCGCAGGCACACGTCCGACCAGCTGATCGCCTGGGGCCTGGAGGACGCCATCTTCACCACAGAACTCGTGGTGAGCGAACTCGTCACCAACGCCATCCGCTACGGCGCCGGCCCGATCCAGCTGCGCCTGATCCGGCAAGCCACCCTCATCTGCGAAGTCTCCGACGCCGGCAACACCGCTCCACACCTGCGCCGCGCCCGCATCTTTGACGAAGGCGGCCGAGGACTGCTCCTGGTCGCACAACTCACCGAGAGTTGGGGCACCCGGTTCACCCGCTCCGGAAAGATCATCTGGGCAGAACAGTCTCTCCCGGACGCCCACCCCATGCCATAACGCGCATCAGGCGATGGGCCCGGGTCGGTACCGAACTCGAAAGCGTGATATTCGGTCACGCCGCCCGGACCCGCCGCCCCCGCCTCGGCGCGCGCGAATCGCACCGAGTCCTCCCAAGCCGGAGCATCATCACCCGACCTTGTCCGAGGCCTCGCAGGGCCAAAGGGGGCTCGGGGTCATCCCGGCGTCCACCGGACCGCCACGCGCACTGACGGGCTTCGCTTACCTACGTATTAAAGGGCCCGAAACATCCCTTTTTCGCCTTGACCAGGATGTTTCGGACCGGTTGACCCTTTGACCACACCCTGTTGGTCCGCGAGTTCGGAAGGTGTCCGGGCCGTGTTCTGGGCTGGGATGTTCGCGCATTTTGCAGGCGCCTCCGGCTTCAGGGGGCGCCTTCCGGGTTCGCGGCTCGGTGAGCGCTGCCGGGTTCAGTCGACGACGTTGAGTCCGAGGGCTGCGCAGACGCGGGCGGCCTGGGCCACGGAGATCATCGCGCCCGAGAATTGTGCGGCGGCGGCGATGGTGAGTTCGCCGAGGTCGGCGCCGCGCAGGTTGGCCTCGGTGAACGTGCAGCGGGTGAACGTGCGCGGACGCGGATCGGCGCGTAGTGCCGGGCGCAGGTCCAGGCCGGTGAAGTCGACGTCTGTCAGGTCGGTTTCGGTGGCGAGCGATGCCGGCGGGTCGGTTCCCGGGGTTCCGGTGGCGGTGCCGTGGTCGCGGAACGGCGGCGGTGTGGGGGTCATGGGGTTCCGGCCTCCCTTGATGGGGTGCGGGCAGTGCGTCGCGGTGAGCCGGCACGGTTCGGGCTCTCGGCCGGGCGGCGCCTCTCCGGGGGGGTGTCGCGGCGTCGGTTCACGCTCGAGCATATTTCATCTCCAGTGATACATCTCTAGTAATGTATCACTGGAGATGTTCTACTGACCCGGAAAGGCGGGCGGCTGGGACCACCCGGCCGCCTGACGAACCTCGCCGTACCGCACACCCTCGGCAGGCGCCTCGCCGCCACGGAGAAGAAGGACGCCGGCATGGAGCCGACCGAGTACCTGAACCTCGCGGGCCTGCACAACCTCGGCCGCCGCCTCACGGCCGCCGCCGCCGCGGCGATGAAGGACACCTCCGACCTGGGCACCACCGAACTGCTGCTGCTCGAATGCCTGTACACCGACGGCGCGCAGCCGGTGGGGACGCTCGCCCGGCGCACCGGCTTCGCACAGAGCCGGGTGTCCACCGTGCTGGCGGCACTCCGCCGCCGGGGCCTGGTCGACCTCGCGCCCGACCCCGCCGACCGGCGCCGCACCCTCGCCGAGATCGCCCCGCACGCCCGCGCCCAGGCCGGCCAGGCCAGGAGCCGCGACGCCGAACCCACCCTGCGGGCACTGCTCGCCGCTCTCCCCCGCGCGGACGCCGACAAGGTGATCTCCGCACTGGGCACCCTCGACGCGGCACTCGGCGACACCCGGCCCGACCCCGTGGACCCGGCGCCCTGACCGGTGCGCGCAGACCCGACGGACCATGAATACATCAGGAGGAAGAACATGCTGGTCATCACCGGTTTCCTGACGTTCCGCGCCGAGGACGTCTACGAGGTCGTCGAAGGGCTCCTCGCGGTGTCCGAGCTCAGCCGCAAAGACCCCGGCTGCATCGACTACTGGTGGGCCGAGGACCTGGAGCGCCCCCACACCTTCCGCTTCTTCGAGGCGTGGGAGACCGCCGAGCAGTTCGAGGCGCACCGCGGCATGCCCTACGAGGACGCCTTCAACGAGCGCTACCTGCCCAAGCTGGTCGACGTCGACGCGCACGTCTACACGGTCACCGCGCGCACATCGGCACTGGGCATGTGACCGCCGCGGGCCGCAACCCGCAAAGCCGGACGCCCACTCCCTGCCCAACCGGAACCACCGTGGCCGCCCGCACGCGGGCGGCCACGGCCGGGTGACCGCTCGCCTCGGCGACTTCGGACCTTGCGTCCCGCGACACCGATCCCGATCAAGAACGAGGAGCGTGCGTGACCGGCCGTTGGTCCGTCACCGTGAACGACCTTGTCCGGCAACGGGCCGGCGATCCCTCGACCGGGCTGCGGTACGGCGAACAGTCCTGGCCCTGGGACGAGCACACCCGCCTCGCCGCCCAGCGCGCCGCGTTCCTCGAAGCGCGACGCGAACGAAACCGGCCGTTCCACATCGGCGTACTGCCCGAGAACGTCCCCGAGTTCTCCTTTCTCCTCGCCGCCGCGGCCGTGTCCGGCGCCGTCTTCGTCGGCCTCAACCCGACCCGCCACGGCGCCGAACTCGCCCGCGACGTCGAGCACACCGACTGCGCGCTCCTGATCACCGGCGACCCGCACCTCGCCCGGCTCCGCGAGGCGCTCCCGCACTTCCCGGCCGCGCGGCTCATCAATGTCGACGACCCCACCTGGCGCGATGCGCTCGCCCCGTACGCGGGCGCCCCGCTGCCCGACGCAGCCCCCGCGCCCGACGACCCGTACATGCTGATCCTGACGTCGGGGACCACCGGCCACCCCAGGGCCGTCATCTGCTCGCAAGGAAAAATCGCCACCCTGGGCCGCGGCGTCGTCGCGATGCAACGGCTGACCGACGACGACGTGGCCTACTGCGCCATGCCGCTGTTCCACTCCAACGCGATGATCACCTGCTGGACCCCGGCGGTGGCCTCCGGCGCGACACTCGTACCCCGCCGCAGGTTTTCCGCCTCGGAATTCCTCCCCGACGTGCGCAGGTACGGCGTCACCTACGCCAACTACGTCGGCCGGCCCCTCGCGTACATCCTCGCCACCCCCGAACAACCCGACGACGCCGACAACATGCTCACCCGCGTGTTCGGTAACGAAGGCGGCCCGCAGGACGTCGAGCGGTTCGCGCGCCGCTTCGGCTGCGCCGTGTGCGACGGCTTCGGCTCGACCGAGGGCGGCCTGTCGTTCATGCCGGTCGAGGGCATGCCGCCGGGCGCGCTCGGCAGGGCCAACGGCGACATCCGCATCCTCGCCCCGGAGACCCGCGAGGAGTGCCCGCCGGGGCGGTTCGACGCGGCCGGGCGGCTGCTCAACGCGGACGAGGCGGTCGGCGAACTGGTCAACCTCGACGGCGCCGGGGCGTTCGAGGGCTACTGGAACAACGCGGACGCCACCGCCGACCGGCTGCGCGAGGGCTGGTACTGGAGCGGCGACCTCGCCTCCCGGGACGCGGACGGCCTGGTCTTCTTCGCCGGCCGCGGCGGCGAGTGGGTCCGCGTCGGCGGCGAGAACTTCGCTCGACACTCGTCACGCGGATCCTCGCCCGTCACCCGGACGTCGTGCTGGCGACGGTGTACGGGGTGCCCGACGAGGCGGCGGGCGACCAGGCCATGGCGGCGCTCGTGCTGCGCGAAGGCGCCCGCTTCGACCCCGCGGAGTTCGCGGCGTGGCAGGCCGCCCAGCCCGACCTGTCGCCCACCTGGCGCCCCCGCTACATCCGCGTCGCCGACGAACTCCCGCACATCCGGACCCACAAGGCCCTCACCCGCGTCCTGGCCCGCCAGGCCTGGCACTCGGGCCCAGGCGAGGTCTGGTGGCGCCCCGACGGTGCGGGCAGGGACTGCGCTTACCGGCCTCTCACCGACCCCGACGTCACGGCCCTGGAGTCCCGGTTCGCCGAGCACGGTCGCGCACACGTCCTGGACCTTCTCGACCGCCCCGAGGCGCGCAAGCAGTGGTGGAAGCGGCCCCGGAAGCCGACACGACTCCGCCCGGCAGGCGCACGGCGCGGTCGTGTCCGTCGTATCTCCGGCCCGGCGTAGGACCATTCGCCGGCGTCACGCGGGCCGTGTCGGTCGGCCGGCCAGCCGGCCTGGGCAGGGTCGGGCCGCCGTCGTCGGCGAGGGCTTGAACGGGAACATCGTTGCGAAGCGAAAGCCGGCCGAGATCGCGCAGGCCGAGGCTGTACCGGACGTCCGCGCCGAGACCGATCCGGGCGTCGCCGAACACTTCGTCACCCTCGAACTCGTGGGGTGGGTGGCGGCCGAGGCGGGCGCAGCCGGGGGCGTTCGGGTGCCTGGTCCCATGGCTCTCGTCCTGGTTACCGGCTAGTATTGCACCACTGTTGACAAGGATGGTGCATGGTTGATGGCGCCGTTCGATGCCCTGTGAGGTGGCCGATGTGCGGTGTGTTCCAGGGGCCTCGGCGGTGGGATCGCGGTGCGCGCGGGCGTGCCGCCGATCGCCGTCCGGGAGGCGGACGGTGAGCCCGGGCGGCGGGGTCGGGCGGTCGGTGGGGATGTCGGCGGCGCTGATCGCGGGCATGACGCTGGGCAACGTCGGCGGCAATCTGATGCCGGTGTTGCTCTCGGGCTACGCGTCCCGGTTCGGCCTGTCGGGCGCGGCTTCGGGGGTGGTGGCCGCGGCTCAGTTGCTGAGCGCGGCGGCGGTGACGCTGCTGGTGGCCCGGCGGGGTGGCCTGCGGGGGCGGGCGCGGACGGCTCGGGGCGGGCTCGCGGTGGCCGCGGTGGGATTGGCCGGTGCCGGGCTGGCGCCCGACCTGGTGGTGTTGGCGGCGGCGAACGTGTTGGCGGGGGCGGGGTTGGGGGCGGTGTTCGCCGCCTCCGCGGCCGGACTCTCGGCGACCGGTGACGCCGACCGGGCGTCGAGGGTGACGGTGCTCGGGAGCACCGTCGCGATCGCCGTGTTGCTGGTGGTGGTTCCGGCGGCGGACGCGGGCTGGGGTACCGGGGCGGGGTTCGTGGTGGTGGCGGCGTGTTGCGTGCCGGCGTACGTCCTGGTGGGCCGGCTTCCGGAGAGTTCGGGGCGGTCCGCGACGGAGGTCGTGCCGTCGGCGGGTGTTCCGGGTTTGCCGCTGCTGGGGGCGGTCGCGCTGTTGTTGGCCGCGGATCAGGGCACGTGGTCGTACGCGGCGGTGTTCGGCCGGGACCATGTGCGTCTGTCGTCCTCGGCGGTTTCCGTCGTGCTCGCGGTCGCGGGGATCTGCGCGTTGGGCGGGATCGTGACCGGCTCGCTGGCCGCGCGCCGTTTCGGGCGGGTGCCCGCGATGGCCGGGTGTCTCGCGCTGGGGGCGGTCGCCAGGGTCGTGGTCGTGTGCACGGGGTCGGCGGCGCCGTACGTGGTGGCGGTGGTGGTGTGGCAGTGCTGCTATCTGGCGGTGCTGGTGCTGGCCGCGGCGGCCGAGATCGACGCGAGCGGCAGGTGGGCGGTGGCGTTGAGCGGTGCGGTGACGGTGGGCGCCGGCCTGGGGCCGCCCGCGGTCGGGGCGCTGCTGGACGCCGTGGGTCCGTCGGGGCTGGGCGTCGTGCTGGCGCCGGCCGGCTGCGTGGCGGCCGTGCCGGTGCTGCGGATGGCCCGGCTCTGCGATCGGGCACCGGTCGCCGCCGAGGTGAGGCTCCCATAGATCGGTCGAGCGGTCCGTGGGGAGTGGGTCGGTCGTGGAGATCGTGTGGGGTCGGTGCGGATGGATCCCGTGGGCGACGAACCGTTTCGGGCACGGGACGACGTCCTTCTCGGTCATGGCCTTCGGCGGGTGCGGCGGCGACGTGTTCCCGGGTGCGCGGGTGGTGCTTCCATGCATGCGCGGCGGCCGTGCCGACCGGGTCCCGCTCTTGGTGGTGACCGCAGGCGACAGCCCCCTTCCTTGTGCACGGCGTTGTTCGCCGCGCGGCCACCGCCCCGATCGAGCCGGTGACGGTGGGTACGAGCGGATGGAGGCCGGGACCGGGGCGGGGCTCGCACGGATGGGCGAAAACAGCTTTCGAGCGGAGCCGGTCGAAGTTGTCGCCCGCGCTCGTCGGCAGCCGGCCGCCGGTCTCGGGACCGATGCCCGGCAGGGCGACCAGCGTCGGCGCTGCCCGGATGATCGGCGGTTGCCGGGTGGTGCCGCCTGCCGAAGGCACGGCACGCGGCCTGAAGGGTCCAGGAGCTCTCGCCCCCACAGGGCGGGCACGCCACCCCGTCGACGGTCCGGCCTCCCGGTCGACCGGCAGGGGCACGGTCCGACGCCGGAACGCGATTGCTTCCGGCGGGAAATGTGCTCACCCACCGGTGACCACGGCACCGAGTCTCGCCGACCCGGCAGCCCCTCAGGCGTTGTCGCGGGCGCGGAGGGCGCGGAGTTCGATGGCGTCGATGAACAGTCCGATGGCGGTCTCGAACTGGTCCTCCGCGTCGATGTCGGCGAGGTGCTGCGCCACGGAGGCCAGGTGCGGGTACTTGTGCGGCGACGCGGCGAGGTATTCGCGCTGCCAGGCCTGGCGGTCGCCCTCGCGGGCTTGTTCGTCCAGGGTGGCGACGGAGGCCTCGTAGGCCGACAGGGCCAGCGCGGTGTCCACCAGCGCGCGGTAGTACGAGGCCGCCTCGCGCCCGTGCAGCCCCGCCTCCAACAGGGCGCCGATCACGATGTCGGCGCCGCGGAACTCCGCGGCCCGGCGCGAGGTGCGCGCCGCCACCAGGACGGCCACGCCAGGATGCGCCCGGCAGGCGGCGCGGGTGCGGCGCGCGAGCGAGGCCAGCGTCTCGCGCCAGTTGGCCTCGGGGGCGAAGCCGTCCACGGCCTCCTCCACCAGGCGGGCCGCCAGGGCGAGCAGCAGGTCGTCCTTGCTGCCGAAGTGGCGTAGGACCGCGGTGTGGTCGGCGCCGAGTTCGGTGCCCAGGCGGCGGAAGGTGAGCGCGTCGGGGCCGTCGATTTCGATGACGGCCATGGCGGTGTCGAGGATCAGGGTGGGGTTGAGGAAGGGGGCGGGGCGGCGGCCGCGCCGCCTCGGGCCTGTCGCGGCCGGCTCACTCCCGCTTCCCGTCACGGGTGTCATCGTAGTGGGCCCGTCACCGGTTCCCGGCGCCGGCGACGTGGTCGACGATCGCCCGCAGGGCGGTGACGGTCTCCAGGTCGCGGGCCTGGTCGTCGGCGGTCGGCCAGGCACTGGTCTTGACGATCACCACGTCGGCCTGTGGGTCCACGTACAGGTACTGGCCGTGGATGCCCAGTCCGGTGAACGCCCTCCGTGTGCCGCCCAGGGTCCACCACTGGTTGGCGTATCCGTAGTGCGGGTAGCCGCTGGGGCCCAGCGCGCCGACCTCCAGGTGCTCCGCTCCCCGGCCCCGGCCGCGTGCCACCCACTGCTCGGGCACGATGCGCTGCCCGTTCAGCTCTCCGCCGCGGGACATGAGCAGGCCGATCCGGGCCAGGTCGCGGGTGGTGGCGTTGAGCGAGCCGCCGCCGATGGCGGTGCGCGGACGTGCGCGGGTGAGCCAGTAGTACGCGTCGTGCTCGGCCCCGATACGGCTCCACAGACGTTCGGCGGCGTACCGCGCCAGGCTCGTGCCGGTGGCGGACTCCAGTACCCAGCCCAGGACTTGGGTGTCGATCGTCGAGTAGTTGAACCGCGCGCCCGGTTGCGCCGTGCGCCGCACCGAGCGGACCACCTCGCGCAGGGAACCTCCGCCGCTGATCGCCCTCTCGAAGCGTCTGATGTCGTTGTCGGGGACGGTGTGCACCTCCAGGTCGCCCGCGCCGCTGCACATGTCGAGCAGTTGCTCGACGGTGGGCCCGTCGTAGGCGGTGCCCGCCAGGTCGGGCAGGTACGTGGTCACCGGATCGGCGACGCTCTTGATCGCGCCCTCGTCGACGGCGATGCCGACCAGCATCGACGTCACCGACTTGGTCAGGGAGAACATCTGGAATCGCACGCCGGGCCCGGCGAACCGCCCCGGGTAGACCTCGTGGACCAGTTCACCGCCGTGCAGGACGAGGAAGGAGGTGGTGTTCGTGTTCCGGTGCAGGTCCGTCAGGCTCCGCTCCGCGCCCCCGAAGGTATAGGAGACCTCCAGCGGTCCCGACCGGCCGGGCAGCGGGAACACCCGGCCGCCGCGCGGCACGTCCTCCGTGGGCATCACCGTTGCCATGTGGGTGAACGTCCACTCGTTGATCGGCCGCCGCGTCGCCAGCCGGCCCTGGTTGCGCCAGAGCCACACCGCCCCGGCGCCCGCTCCCGCGATCGCCGCGGCGTTCAACAACCGTCCCGACACGAGTGTCGTCACTTCGTCCCCTCGATCCCTCGGCGTCGCTCCCGGACGGACGGCCCGACCCGGGAAACCCCCCGATCGTCGCCGGCGGACCCGACGCCGGGGCAGCCCGCCACACCCAGGATACACCGACGGTGTCAACACTGGTGCATTCATCGGCTACCCACCCCGCCGGCGATAGCACGCTCCCCCGACAGGCCACCCCGGCTGTCCGGCACACCCTCGAGGACACCCGGGCATCCACGCACCCCGGACCGGACGCGACGACCGGAGCCACCTCCAGGCAGGTCGGTGGGTGCTCGACGCCGCCGAGCGTGATCTCGCACGCCAGGTGTGGCCGTTGTTGTTGACGGGGCCGCCGGCGCCGGGCGCGTTCGAGGACCCGGCCGAGGACGAACCGGCCATCCGCGGCTGCCTCCCGATGAGCGACCGCGACAAGGACGCCGAGAGATTCCGACGTTGCGCCACCAGTTCACCGTCTTGGAACGGCAGCTCGGGGACCGGCGGCCGCGGTTCACCGCGGCTGACCGGGCCCGGCTCGCCGCGCTGCCGCACCGCGCCACGTGCTGCGACGGCTCCGGCTGACCACGCACCCCGACACAGTCCTGCGGTGGCACCGCGACCCGGTCCGCCACCGGCACGCGGCCGCGTCCCGTCCGAAACGGCCCGGGCGCCCGTCGACGGACCGCTCGATCCGCGTCCTGGTGATCCGGCCGACGCGGGAGAACCCGACCCGGGGCCACCACCGCATCCACGGTGAACCCGCCGTCCTCGGCCTGCGCGTCGCCGCCTCCACCATCCGGGAGATCCTCAAGGACGCAGGCATCAACCCCGCACCCGAGCCCGGTGCCACCACCCGGGCCGCGGTCCTGCGCTCCCACGCCGAGGCGGTCCTCGCGTGCGACATCCTCGAGACGGTCACCCCGAACGGGCAGCGTCGGTACATTCCCGCGGTCATCGAGCACGCCACCCGCCGGATCCGGGTCCTCGGCGCCACACCGCACCCGACCGCCGTCCGGGCGGCCCAGGCCGCCCGCAACCTCGCCATGCACCTCGAAGACGCCGACGCCAGGGCCGCGTTCCTCATCCGCGACCGGGACCGGAAGTTCGCTGTTTGACGAGATCCTCGCCGACGCCGGGATCCGCACCGTCGTCACCGGCGTCCGCATACCCCGTATGAACGCGGTCATGGAGCGCTGGGTCCGCACCTGCCGCCACGAACTCCTCGACCGCACTGATCTGGAATCCGCGTCACCTGCTCCGTGCGCTGCGCGGGTTCGAACGGCATTACAAAGCGCACAGGCCGCACCGAACGCTCCAGCACGCGGCGCCGCTCCGGGCGCTGCCCGAGCCGATCACCGACCCCGACGAACTCCAGCGGTTGCGCATCCGCAGACAGGACCGACTCGGCGGCACCATCCATGAATACCGACATGCCGCCTGACCAGCGCGGATGGGGTTTCCGGCACCCACAAGGCCGCGGGCGAGCGAGGCCAGCCGGTCGCGAGTCGAGGATGTGCTTCCAGGTGCCGTCGCGCTGCCATCGACGGAACACGCCGTAGACCCTTCTGCCACGGCCCGTACCGCTCCGGCACCCCGGCCCGCGTCCGCCACCGGATCCCGTCGATCAGCTGCCGCTTGTCCATATCGGTGGCCGTCCGGACTTCAACCCGACCGGCAACAGCGCTTCCAGGCGCACCATTGACCATCCGTCAGATCTTCCCGTCCCACACGATGATCATGACAGACCAAGATCGACTTTTGAAACAGACCCCAGGAAGAACGGGCCGGCCAGTGACGTTTCCGCAGCGAGGTGACCTGCGCGAAGCGGTGTGAACTACCGCCTGGCGAAGGCGAGTCGGACGGACCACACCCGACCTCCTACGCAAGCGCGTTCTGCTCGAAGTCGTGAAGATCCAAACCACCGATGCACCAAACTCGCGCCAGAGCCAGTATCTACTGGCCGCTGTCATGGCGCTCTCACCGACCACGGGAGTCACCCGCAGCAGAACGATTTGTCGCAGGGCCGACCGTGTGGCGTGCCCTCGTTCTCCCCGTCGGCCGATTCAGGAGGGGTGGAAGGCCACCCGGATGTTCGGGTCTACGGGGGCGACCATGACGTAACCTCGGGCCTTCGTCCAGCGGTTGGGGATGAGGAACATCCGGGCGTTGGACTGGGCGAGCAGGCGCAGCCCCTCGTAGCGGAAGCGGAACCGCTGCCCCGACGGGTCCACCGGCAGCACGGTCTCGCGCACGCCCGAATAGTCGAAGTGGAGCCGCTCGGTCGTGTCGACCACGACGGCCGGCCTCAGCCGCAGGTGGGCCGCGAGGTAGCGGGCGTCGCGGGTGCCGTGCTGCCCCGCGTACACGTTCGCGGCCCAGAAGGACGACAGCACCACGAGCGCGGCGACGAAGGCCAGGGCCGTCGTCTCCCGTGCGACGGGGTGCTCGATGCCGGAGCTGCGCAGGGCGAACACTCGTGCGCAGGCGACAAGAAGGAGACCCCCACCGATGAGCAGCGGGGTCGTGAGCGCGGCGCTGGCCCACATCCGGAATCCGCCGAGCATCCCCGCCGCGAAGAGCAGGAGCCCCGCGACCATCAGGGCGTGGAGGACGTGCCGGACATGGGGAGGCCGGTCCGCCTCGGGACGGCGTCCGATCGCGGACGCGAGGTGGTACGCGAGTACGGTCACCAGACCCAGGGTCAGCGTGACTCCGGCCGGAAGGTAGAGCGGGCCGGCGCTGCGCAGGAGGTAGTCCTGGGTCGAGAAGCCGAGCGTTTGCGCGTCGATGCCGAAGTACTCGTACAGCGCGTCGGTGTAGACGAACCCGAAATAGAGGAGCAGCGCACCGATGGCCGTCGTGGGGGCGAGGATCGAGGCCAGGGTGCCGATCCAGTCGGCCGCTGTGCGTGAGGCAGAGTCGCCGTCCCGACCGCCTTCCCCGTTGCCTGGGCCGTTGTCCGGTTCGCTGTCCTGCCCGTTGGTTCGGTCGTTGTCTCGTCCGTTGCCTTCGTCGTTGTTGCCTTCGTCGTCCTCGTTTGCGTCCGTCATGGTCCTCGGTCCCGGTGTCGTCGTCGGGCCGCCGACCGGCGGGCCGCTCCTCGGCTGTCGGTCGGCCTCACGGGGCGGGCGACGTGGGCCCCTTGGGGTTCGACGTCGCCGGGCCGGAGGTCTTTGGAGTTGATGTGGCGTGCCCGGTGGGCGGTGGGGTTTGGGAGGCGGATGACGTGCCGGGTGCGTTTTGGGGGGGCGATGACGTGCCGGGTGCCTTCTGGGGGGCCGAGGGCGAGTCGCCGCCGTCCTTCTGTTCCTTCCCCAAGACGTTGCTGGCCGTTTGGCGATGCCCCTGTGCGTCCGTCAGTTGGGCACAGACCGTGTGTGTGATGCCGTCCGAATCGCCGGTGAACGTGAAGGAGGCGGTCTCGGTGGCCTTCGGGAGGACGGTGACCGTCTTCTGAGGGGGAGTCGCGCGCTGCCGGTGTTGTGCGTCGGTGCAGTCGGCGAGGGTCACCGTGCCGACAAACGTTGTGGTGTCAGAGGAATTGCTCACCACCACCTGGGCGAAGGGCCACCCTCCGGGGAAGAAGCCGGAGAGGCGGCCCGCCGATTGGAATCCGCCGTCTCCTTCGGGGTTCGGCGCCCCGCCCGCCCCGCCTTCCGCGCCTCCGGGTTCGCCGGTGCCGCCGGTGCCGCCGGTGCCGCCGGGACCTTGCGAACCGGAACCCGAAGTCGAGGACGACGTCTCGACACCCTCGGGATCCGTCGTCGTATCGCGTTCGGAGCCCCCCGACGAGCAGCCGTACAGCACGGCCGACGTCGTGGCCAGGAGGGACAGCACCGCGATCGCTCTCGTGGTCCTGGTGCCCTGCGACGCGATCCGAAATCGTCCTGTTTTTCGCATGAACAGCATTCTGATGATAATCATCGGAAAAAGCGAGAAACCGGTACATATAGGTGTGGCGTGACATTCGCCGCCGTGACGCAGGCGGTCCCGGCCGACCCGGTGGGACGGACGTTCGGAATCCCTGGTCCGAGCAGCGGTGGCGCACGTGCGATCGCGCGATGAGCACAGTGCTGATCATCGGTGTCGGTGACGTGGGGCAACGGCCCGCGTTGAGCCTCGCGGCCGGAGGGAGGATGCGGCGGCTGGTTTCTGGCGTGGTCCAAGGCGCCACGGACGGCCCGGATCGCTTGGGGCCAGAAGGCCGTTCGGGGCTGGTGGAACGCGGGAGTTCCCCCTCTCTGGGCGGTGCGGTTCCGGCTCCTCGGTGTGCGCGGGCGGGGACGGGCGAACCAGGCGTCCCAGCAGAAGGAGAACGCGCAGTTGACCAAGGTCTGGTGGCCGCGGTTGGCGGTGTCGGATGTTGGTGGGTCGCGCGAGAGGGCTCCCGGGCGCCACACTGCGGTAAACGGGTCGTGCGGAGGTCCGCAACGGTGCGGGGTTCGTCCGATGACTCGGCGTACGCTCCCGGTGCCCGAATATCCGCTCGTCTCGCACGACTTACTGCTGTACGACACCGACGCGCGGTTCCTGGGGTCGGCCGGTCCGTTCGTCGAGGCCGGACTGGCCGCGGGTGAGCCCGTGTTCGTGGTCACCGGCCAGCGCAACGCCGACCTGCTGCGGGACCTGTTCGGCGCGGGCCCGGCAGGCGTGACGTACGCGGGCGCGGGGCCGGTATCGCTGCCCGCCCAGGCGTTGACGGCCTATCAGGCCCGGGCCCGGGTGCAGGGCCGGACGCGGGTGGTGGGCGAGATCCGGTGGCCGGCCGGGACCAGGCGCCGGATCCGCGAGTGGGCACGTTTCGAGGCGTTGCCGAACGTGGTCCTGGTCGCCACCGGCGCCCGCCATCTGTGCCCGTACGACGTGCGGACCCTGCCTCTCGGTGTCCTGCGGGCGGAGCTGCGCACCCGCCCGGGATTGCCCACCGCCGGGGGTGGCTGGGCGAACCCGACCTACGTTGCGACGCGGGATTTCAGCGCGGCGTGCGACGGCGCGGCCCTGCCGGAACCGCCCACGGGGCACCGTCGTTTCGACGTCCGCGGCGTCCGCGAGGTCGCGGACCTTCGATCATTCGTCGCCCGCCACGCGCGCGCCGGCGGCCTGGACGCGGAGCGGGTCGGGCTCTTGGTGCTGTGCGTGCACGAGACCGTCTCGGTGCCTCTCCTCGCGTTCGGCGACCCCGGTGGCGCCGAGATCGCCGCCACGGCAGCCCTTGCACTGCTCCTGGCTGCGTTCGACGCGGCCGGCGCCGACCTCAAGGACCTCGAGATCGACCTGCGGCTCGACCTCAGGACATCGGGCATCCTGCCGGGTCTCAGGCCCTCTGCGGCCGGCGTACGGACAACGCCTCGCTTTCGCCGAGTGGTCTTCAGCGCCTACGTCGCCGCGTCCTGCCTGACCGTGCCCGGCCTGGCTCAACCCGGGGCGGGCACCATGCTCCGTGCCGTCGCCTGCGCCGCGACCCTCCTTGGTGGGTGGCCGCTGCTGCGCTGGACGATCGCCCCCGTGATCGCCTCGGGCGGCCGAAGCGTGCTGTGCCTGGGCGGTCCGTTCATAGCCTATCTCTGCGCGGTGGCCGCCTCGGCACCCCGGTCCACGATGATCCCGGCGGCCATGGGCGTGATCACGGGCCTCACGGCCCTGGCCGCGTGCCCCGGAGCAGTGGCTCGGGCATCGGGCCGACGGACCGCCCGACACGCCACGAAATCGCGGCGCGTGTGGCCCCAGTGACTCCTATCGTGCGGGTCCATGCTCGGACAGCTTCTCGATACGGGACCAGGACACCTCGCCGGACATGAACCACTCCTCCTTCGGCACAGGGGCAGGGAAGCGCCCGCGCGGGGGCGGGCCGGCCACCCGACGAAGAGAAGACGGGAAGCGGGCCCGGGAATCGATGGGTTCGACGGGAACGCCGGACGGGATCAGCGATCGGAAGGCCAACCAGGGCCTGTACGGAGTTGGCTATTCGGTGGGTTGCAGGCTGTTTTGGGGCAGGCAGCTTTCGCGGCGTTCGATCCGGTGACGACTACGACCACGAGTCATACTCGAAGTATGATTTGAGGTATGACAATCAAGGAACGCGTCAGTGACGATCCCTGCGGACCTGTTGGCCACCGCCAAGGCGGCGTCGGCGGGGAACCTGTCCGCGTACGTCGAACGCGCGCTACGCGCCGAGGCCCTGCGGGAGGCGGGCGAGGCGATCGAGGCCTGACGCGGCCGACACGGCGACGACGTCGAGGAACTCGCGGACGTCTTCGGCGAGGACATCGCGTGACGGTGGCATGCGAGCCATGGGGACCTGCGGGTGCCGCTGGAGAGCATCGACTACGACGCCGAGACCGGCACGTCGTACCCACTCGGGCAGTGGGTCGGCGACCAGCGACGGGCCCGGGCGGCCGGATCGATCACGCCGCACCGCATCGAGCTGCTCGAGCAGCTGGGCATGGTGTGGAACACCGACGACACCGCCTTCGAGGACGGACTCGCCATAAGCCGCGCCTACTTCGCCGTCCACGGACACCTGGCGGCGCCCAAGCCCGCAGCCGTCAACGGGTACCCCGTCGGGCAATTCCTCGCCAACTGCCGACGGCCGCTGGAGACACGCCGGAACCCCGAACGATGGCGCGAACGCTGGGCGCAACCAGCGCCCTCGACCCCGACTGGAACCCCACCGGACGCGACGACCCGGCCAAGCGGTGGTCACTGGACTGGCAACGCATGCACGCCGCCGTACGCCTGCACACCGAAGCCAGCAGCAGCGTCGACGACCTGGTCCCCGGACACACCGTCGGCGGCGAAGACGTCGGAACCCGGCTGGACCGGCAACGGCGCAGCGGCGTGAACCTGACACCGGCGCAGCGGGCGGCGCCGGCCGAGGTCGGCGTCGTGACCACCTCGTGCCAGACCACGTCGATCTCCACGCCCACACCGTCGGCAACCCCGGGTGTCAGGTCCTCGACCAGCGCGATCACGCGATCGACCCCATCACGGTCCGGCTGCCACTGCGAATCACTCGGAATGATCGACAGGACGCCATCGCTCACAGCTTCCTCACCTCGTCAGACCACGGCAACGACGCGACGCAACGCTATCGATCACACGTTCCGACGCAGTGCGGACAACACCTCACGCAGCAACACCCACGTTCAAGCGCCTCCTTCACCCCACCCGATGCGAGGACTGGAGGACTGACCGCCGCACACGACGTGCTTCGCCGGTCGGGAAGGGTGAGGGCTCCTCACCGCACTCGGCATGAGGCGGAGAGACCGTGGCTCAGAGTTGTTGTGGCCGGACGATCGGGGGAGCCCGCCGGGTCGTGTGTGGTGCGGCAGCGCGCTCACCCGAGGCAGCGGAACCAGCGGCGGACGCCTGGCCCGATATCCCGGAACGACGACGTCCAGGCGTGTGCCCTGGCGGGCCCGGCCCCCGGATCGCGCGGGGCGGGCTCGAGGAATTCCCGCTCGAGGAGGGCTCGTTCGCCGTTGGGCAGGCACACCATCACCCCGTACGAGGGATGGCTGTCGACCACCGCCGAAACGACAGCGCCACGCGCGTAATAGGCCACGCGCCGATTCTCGCGCACCCCGACGAACAACCCCACACGCCCCCTGCGGTGGGCGGCATCGGTCGGAGGGCAACTACGACCACGTCCCCATCGAGCCGACACGCCTGGGATACGTCCCACCCGACACACAATGGCTCTCCGCGGCGGCAGGATGAGGGCATGGTGAACGACGATGTGGCTTCGACCGCGCTCCTGCGGCGGCTCGACGACGCGGACCACCCGACGGCGCCCCGAGAGTACGACGAGCAGGAGATCTCGGCCATGCTCGACCGGCTGGTGTCCCGGTTGGAGGCCGACTTCGCGACCCGCTGCCCGGCACGGCGCTACCACCGGAACACCGTCGAGTACGCCCGTGTCGTCGTCCCGGGCGAGGCGACGGTGTGCGGTGAGCGGATCGTCGTCTCCGTGAGCAACTTCGGCTCGCCGGCCATGGTGGCGGCGGAGAACCCCGGCGCGTATCTGGGGACGGACGACGCGCGCGAGGAAGGGGCGCTGGACATCGGGGACCTCGCCACCGTGGAACGCGCTCTGAACGACACCGGGTACGTGGTGGTAGCCGAAGAACTGCTTCACACCCGATACGACGGACCCGCACCGCTGCGCAAGGACGCGCGGTGGCCACCCACCTGGTGGGACCGCTACTTCGGCCACCCATAGACCCGACAACCCCAGGCGGTGGTGCTGCGACACCGCAGGTCAACGCATCCCTCCGCCACAGATCCATGTCGGTGGCCGAACACCCGCCCGGCAGCGAGAAACCCCGAAACGGGCACCGCCACACGCCGCGTCATACCACCACTGACACACCACCGTCGCAGACCAACAACCCACACAGTCGAATTCCTCACAAAAAGCCCGCGAATCATGGCGTCCGCCCTGCGCCCCGTTCGGATGGCGACGCACGACATCGACCGCCCGCGGGAGCTTGCCGCCGACCAGGAAACCTCAGGCGAGCACAAACCGCCTGATGGGCTGTGCGGGTGTGGGATCTTCGGTGTGGTCTCGCGAGGGCGGGGTCGGTTCGACAAACTGCGGCCCGCGGCGGGCCGTTCGGGGGAATTATCCATGGCTGTGCGGGTGTTGGGTGGTCGGTACGAGCTGGTCGCGTTCGTCGGCCGGGGCGGTATGGGAGAGGTGTGGGAGGGCAGGGACCGGGTCATCGAGCGCCGGGTGGCGGTCAAGCTGCTGCCGCACGACCGGCGGGACACCTCCGGCGCCGAGTTGTTCTTCCGCGAGGCCCGCACCGCCGGCGGATTGAGCCACGCCGGCGTGGTGACCGTGTTCGACCTCGGACAGGACCCCGACGACGGCACCCTCTACCTGGTGATGGAGTACCTCACCGGGCGGGACCTGGACACCGTGCTCCGCGAGGACGGCCCGCCCGAGGTGGCGACGGCGACGGACTGGGCGGCGCAGACCGCCGCGGCGCTGCACGTCGCCCACCGGGCCGACGTCGTGCACCGGGACCTGAAACCGGCGAACCTGATGCTCGGCCCGGACGGCCGGATCACGATCCTCGACTTCGGCGTCGCCCGGTACATGGCGGCCACGCACAAGTCGAGCAAGGTGATCGGCACGCTCGCCTACATGCCTCCCGAGCGATTCGGCGACCTCCCCGGGGACGCCCGCTCCGACCTGTACTCCCTGGGCTGTGTCCTGCACGAACTCCTCACCGGGGACATTCCCTTCCAGGCCACCGGTCCGGTCGCGATGATGGCCGCCCACCTGCACCGGGAACCGGTACCACCGGGCGACATCCGATCCGGCGTCCCCGCCGCCCTGGACGACCTCGTCCTGGCGCTGCTCGCCAAGAACCCCGACCATCGCCCCGCGAACGCGGCCGAGGTCCACGGCAGACTCCGCGAACTCCCCGCCCACACCGCCGCGCACACCGCGGACACGACCGTCGTCACACCGGTGCACCGGCCCCCCGTCGACCCCCCGCAGCGGCGGCGGGTCACCCGCCGTACGGCGCTGCGGCTCGGCATCGGCGCCGCGGCGGCCGCCGGTGTCACCACCGCCCTCGCCCTGACCGACACCGACTCCTCGCGGGTTCGGTGGCGACGCAGCGTCTCCTCCGGCCTCTCGTCGCCGGCGGTGGTCGACGGGGCGGTGTACGTCGGCAGCGCCCAAAACCTGTACGCCCTGAGCGCGGCCACCGGAGCCAAGAAATGGGACTTCGGCGCAAACTCCCCGCTCAGCTCGGCGCCGGCGGTCGCCGACGGGGTGGTGTATGCCGGTAGCTATGGGAATCTGCACGCCCTGAACGCGGCCACCGGAGCCAAGAAATGGAAGTACGCCACCATGAGAAGGGAAACCTCGGCGGCACTGGTGACCGCCGGCACGGTGTACTTCAGCGACTACCGCTCCATGCACGCAATAGACGCGGCCACCGGAGCCAAGAAATGGGAGTTCGACACCTACGCGAAGGACGACATCCGCGCGGACGTCCCCCACCCGTCGCCGGCGGTCGCCGCCGGAACGGTGTACTTCGGCGGCACCGACAACAACGTGTACGCCCTGGACGCGGCCACCGGGGCCACGAATGGGGCCGCGAAATGGGTCTTCGCCGCCGGCGACGCGATCCACTCGTCACCCGCGGTCGCCGACGGGTTGGTGTACGTCGGCTGCAACGACAACAACGTGTATGCCCTGGACGCGGCCACCGGGGCGAAGAAATGGACCTTCGCCACCGGCGGGGACGTCTACTCGACGCCGGCCATCGCCGGCGGAGTCTTGTACATCGGCAGCGCCGACAACAACGTGTACGCCCTGGACGCGGCCACCGGGGCCAAGAAATGGGTCTTCGCCGCCGGCGACGCGATCCACTCGTCACCCGCGGTCGCCGACGGGGTCGTGTATATCGGCTGCGACGACAAGAAGTTGTACGCCCTGGACGCGGCGACCGGCGCCCCGCGATGGGCCTTCACCACCAGCGCGCCGGGCGCGTTGTCGCCGGTGGTGGTGGACAAGGTGGTGTACCTGTGTGCCGGCGACGATGTGTACGCCCTGGACACGACCTGAACCAGTCTGGCGCGACGACCCTATGACCTGGCAACCGAGCCCACGAGGAGGCGATCCTCGTGGAGGGTATGCGGGTGATCACCCCGCAGAAGCTCGACGCGCTCGAGAAGGCGGTGCCCGCCTACGCCGTCGCGCTGAGCGACGGCATCGGCCGATGGGGACAGGAACACACCGTCCAGGGGCAGTTGACCCACCACAACCTCACGGCGCCGAATCTGTTCAACCCCTACGCACAGAGCGCACCTCCCTGGAAGGGACGCCCCTCGCCTCCCGACGAACCCGCCCCGACCGCATGTTCGATCGGCGCGGGTTCGTCGGGGCCGCCGGGAATCAGGTCCGGGTCGGGTGCGGGATCGACCATCGACGTCCGGTGTCGGGATCGCCCGCCCACACGTACTGCTCATTGGGAGTGACGGTCATGCCGTGGTCGTACAAGCGGATCCGCCCGTCGTCGATCCATCGGTCCCAGGCTGCGAGGAGTTCGGCGGCGAGGCGTCGGGGTCCGCCTTCGCGGACGAGGACGTGGTCGTCGTCGCGCGTGGTGGTCAGGGTCACCCAGGACGCGGCGCCATCGTGCGCGCGCACCGTCGTGCCGTCCGGCCCGGGCGGGGTGACGGTGTAGCGGACGTCGGGCAGGGCCACGCGCAGCGCCCACAGCACGTTGTTCGGTCGACGACTGTTCGACGAGGTGACGCATATACCCCCGGAAACATCCTGCAGACCCACTCGCCGATCTCCGGCCTGTAGCGGTCCGGTCCGGTCCGGTCCCTCGCGAGTGATTGCCCGGGTCCTGCCGATGCGCGAACATCCTCGGATGGAAACGGACGAGGACCGGACGCTGGTGCGCGTGGTGCAGACCTGTCACGGCTTCCCCTCGCAGTGGAACGCCTGGACGGCAACCTGCCGATACCTGTATCTCCGATACCGACACGGCGGGGGCAGCGTCGAATGGCACCGCGGCCC
Organism: Embleya sp. NBC_00888; assembly: GCF_045207655.1. Lineage (NCBI taxonomy): Bacteria > Bacillati > Actinomycetota > Actinomycetes > Kitasatosporales > Streptomycetaceae > Embleya > Embleya sp. NBC_00888. The sequence goes on from NZ_CP108785.1 coordinate 444,436, forward strand.
GGACGATGCGGACGACACGCCCGAGACGTGGAACGAGGGCCTGTCCGGGCTCCTGGTCGAATGGGACGACGGCACCGACGGCGGCGAGATCGGCCTCGAGGACTTCCTCGCGGCAGCCGGCCTGGTGCTCGCGCCGGATGCCGCAGTCGGCTGAGCTCGTGGCGTCGAACCACGCGGACCCGGGCGCGATCGCGGGTGCGCCCCTCGGCGGGTGGCCCGCTCACAGGCCCAAGGCCCGCAGCGGCCCGTGAAGAGACGAACACAGGTGCAGGGACCCGTGCTCTCGGACCGAGGCGGCCGGCCCCGGTGGCGTTGTCGGGATGGTCGCCGACAGCGCCCCCACTCGTCACGAGCCCGCGTGCCGGGTGGTGCCGCTCAGGCACGCGACCCGATGCGCGTACGCACGGTGCCTCGTGGGCTCGCCGGGACGCAGAGACGGAGGCGGGTTCATGGCGGGCCGTGGCTGCCGCCGGAGCACGGGCGAACGACAAGCGGGCCGGGGGCAAGGAACCGCGAGAGTCCGGCGCCGGATCCCTGGGCGCGACGGGCCGGTCGTGGAACGTCACGGGGCCCGCGACAAGCGCCGCCGTATGCCACGCGACCGGTTCGGCGGGCACACGGGGATCGGCGTCGACGCCGACCTCGACCGCGCACTCCAGGGTGCCGTGCCAACGCCGCAGGAACCCGACACCGTCCGAGGTGATCGACGGGAGTTCGTCCACGACGCCCGGGAATCGCCGCGGACGCGCAACCCGCCCTCGCCTCCCACCTGTTGTCTATTCAAACTAGCCATGATTGGCTAGCCCGAGTAGACAAGGATGAGTGCCGCCACTTCGCGCTCGCCGGCGCCCCGCGTTCCCGAGAGGATCGATCGCATGTCCACGGACGCCCTGTTCGACCAGCCCGACATCACCGACATCGACCCCGACGGCCCGGCCCCCATCCCCTCGTACACCGGATACGCCACCCGCGTCGGCAACACGTGGCTCGTCGAGATCGGGGATCTCCCCGACGGCCGAACCGCCACCGCGCGGGGCCGAACCTGGCGCGAGGCGAAAACGGCGACCGGAACCGCCGTCGGCGAACACCTGCCGGCCGGGCACGGCGGGTTCGGCGTCCATCTCGCCCCCGTCGACCCCGACGCCGACGCCGCGATCACCGCCCTGATCGAGGCGCGCATCGCACTCGTGTACGCCGAACAGGCCGTACGCGACGCCGCACGCCACGCCGCACGCACCCTCATCGACCAGGGATGGAACAACCGCGACACCGGCGCCGCCCTCGGTCTGTCCCACCAACGCGTCTCCCAGATCGCCCCCCGCGGGGCGTAACCTCCCACCCTCCGATGTTCGAACGGCCCGATCGCCCCACGCGGAGACCCTGATGCGCCGTCCCACCCGCCTCACTCGCACCGGCGTCGCCGCGCTGCGCCCGCACCAACGCGACGCGCTCGCCGCGATCGTCCGCGAACTGGAGAACCCGGACGGCGACGCCGCCGGCACCACGCCCCACGGCGGGCGCCGCGCCACCGCGGTGATGGCCTGCGGGACCGGAAAGACGTGGGTGGCGGCCGGGGCGGCCGCGACGCTGGCCGCGCGCGGGCGGGTGCTGGTCCTGGTGCCGACCCTCGACCTCCTCGTGCAGACCGTGACCGCCTGGCACCGCGCCGGGCGCACCGGCGGAACACAGGTGGCGGTGTGCTCGCTCGGCGGCGACGCGGCGTTGGCCGCCGCGGGGGTGCGGGCGACCACCAGCGCACCGCGACTCGCGCTGTGGACCGCGGGTGCCGGGCCGGTGACGGTGTACGCCACCTACCAGTCGCTGGAAACGATCCTCGCCGCCCACCGGGGCGTCGTCGGGATGCGCCTTCCCGCGTGGCGGCTGGTCGTCGTGGACGAGGGACACCGTTCCAGCGGACGGCTCGGCCGCCCCTGGACCGCCGTGCACGACGACCGGGTCCTGCCCGCGCTGGGGCGCCTGTATCTGACCGCGACCCCGCGGGTGTGGGAACCGGCCGACGTCAGCGCCTACGGCGAGGGCACCGGCCGCGGCGACACCGGCCGCCTGCCCCTCGACGCCGACGACGACGTCTGGGACGACCCCGACACCACCGCAACCGACGGCTTCGAAAACGACGCGGCCGACCGGGACGACCGGGCCGACGACAACGAGGACTTCGACAACCGGAACGACCCCGAAGACGAGGACCACGACGGTGCGCGGCCGGCGCGGATACGTGGGGGGCGCCCGATCCACTCGTCGATGCCCGCCCGCGCGGTCGCGTCCATGGACGACGAGGCGATCTACGGCCCCACGGTCCACCGGCTGGAACTCGCGGCCGGGTGCCGTCTCGGGCTGCTCGCCAGGCCGCGCATCGTGGTCGTCGACGTCGCCGACCCCACCGTCCGGGACCTGGCCACAGCGGGCGACATCGACCTCAACCGGGGCCCGGGTCGGCGCAGCCTCGAGGAGGTCGAGGAGTACCGGGCCGCGCGCCTGTCCGCGCTGCAGGCGGCGGTGTTGCGGGTTGCGGCCGAGTTGGGGTTGAACACGGTGATCGCCTATCACGCACGGACCGCCGAGGCCCAGGTGTGCGCACAGACCCTGCCCGATGTCGCGAAGCGGCTGCACGACAGCGACCCGGACACCTACCCTGCCGGCGTCTGGGCGGACTGGCTCTGCGGGGAGCACGAGACGGAACATCGACGGCGGGTGCTGGGCGAGTTCGCCGCCCACACCGACCGCGAACCCCCCGCCCTGTTCGAACTCCCCACGACGGGTGCGGCGATGACGCGGCGCGCCGTATTGTCGAACGTGCGGGTGTTGGCCGAGGGCGTCGACCTGCGCGCGGACGCGGTCGCGTTCATGGACCCCAAGCTGAGCGTGATCGAGATCGTCCAGGCCATCGGCCGCGTCCTGCGCCAGGAACCCCACGAGGGCCGCGACGCCACCATCATCGTGCCCGTCTTCCTCACCGCCGGCGAGAAATCGGACGACATGCTCGTCTCCGACTCGTATCACTTCCTCGTCCGCGTCCTGCACGCCCTCGCCGCCCACGACAGCCGCGTCCTCGACATGCTCGCCACCCCCGCACCCAGCGGTACCCGCCACCGACTCGTCGCCCTCGCCGACACGGAAGACGACACCGACAACGAAGGCGACGACACCCCGGCAGCCGAGAACAACGACACCGAGACCGCCGACGAGGGCCCCGAAGGCGACGGTGTGGGCGACGACATCGAGGAGCGGTTCCTCGTGCGGTTCATGACCGAACACGATCCCGCGCTGCTCGCCGAGTTCGTACGGTTGCGTGTCATCGACCCGGAGCGCCGGGACTGGCGCCGCGGCTACCTCGCCGCCCGCCGCTGGCACGCGGTCCACGGCGACCTGCGCGTGCCGCTCGAGGCGATCGACTACGACATCGAGAGCGGCACCAGCCACCCCGTGGGGGCGTGGATCAGCGAACAACGCAGGGCGTGGTCGGTCGGGGCGATCGGCCGTCGGCGGATCGAGATGCTTGAGGCGCTGGGGATGGTGTGGAGCGTCGACGACGCCGCGTTCGAGGACGGACTCGCCATGTGCCGGGCGTACTTCGCCATCCACGGACACCTCGCCGCACCCAAGACCGCCACCGTCAACAACCACCCCGTCGGACAATTCCTCGCCAACTGCCGCCGCCCCCTCGAAACCCGCAAGAACCCCGCACGCTGGGCCCAACGGTGGGAACGCCTGGCCGAGATCGACCCCGACTGGAACCCCACCGGACGCCGGGACCCCGCCCGGCGGTGGTCCCTGGAATGGCAACGCATACTCGCCTCGGTACGACTGCACATCGAGGCGGACGGAAGCCTCGACGAACTCGTGCCCGGACACACCATCGGCGGCGAGGACGTCGGCGCCTGGCTGGAGCGGCAACGGCGCGGCGAGACGAGCCTGACGCCGGCGCAGCGGGAGGCGCTGGCCGAGGTGGGTGTCGAGGTGATCGCGGAGGAGGCCGGAGGGCGTCCGGAGCCGATGCGGGCTGTGGACCGGTGGGCGCTCACCCTGGCCGCCGCAGCCGCGTTCCGCGAGCGGGAAGGGCATCTGAGCGTGCCGCGCAAACACGTCGAGACCGTCGAAGCGGGTGGTGAGGTTCGCGCGGTGAAGTTGGGTGTCGCCCTGGCCAACGCACGCCAACGACAGGCCACGTGGCCGAGGGAACGTGTCGCGGCCTTGACCGGGCTCGGCATGCGATGGGCGTAGCGGGTGCGGCTCGCAAGTCGGTGAAGTGCGGTTTCATCGGGAGCTGAATGTTCGTGTCGGCGGCCGGGACTGCTTGACGCGTCTGTTTGTGCTCGGGGATTTCTTCCTGCCTGGCAGGGTTCGTTGGGGACGCGTAAGCGGACCGGGCTGCCGGACGAAACGGAAGGTGTTCCTCCGAAACCTGCGGAAAAAAGTGGGCCGCTCGTGTCCCAAAGCTTCGTCGTGGAGCCCACTTATGGGATGAGGCGACGCAAGCCGGGAGACACCCGGTCGCGATCCCCTCGGGATGCGCCACATCGTGGAACCCATCACCGGGGCGTTGGCTGTGCTCGGCGGTGCCGTAGCCCTTGCCGGTAGAGCCGTGCACGGCCGCTTTCGCACACGCCGGCTCCGAATGAGTCTCTGGATTTCCTCGTGACGGAGCAGCCGTTGAAGATGGCCCGTTGACGATCACGCCGAACACTCACATCCGAGCAATCACCTCCACAGGGGAGAACCCCGTGACCGCCTTCTTCCGTCGCCCCCTGGACGACGACGCCCTGGACGCTCTGCTTCAAGCCGCGGATGTCGAACTGCCGGCGTACGCAAGGGCCGCCACCGATCCCGGCGACACCATCCGCGCCCTCCACGACCTCGCCTACCCCGAACCGCGACCGAACGCTTCACCCGGTGACGCTCCCTGAACGCCATCGTCGGCGCCAGGCCCTTGGGCCGCCGCCGCTGGGAGCCTTCGGCGACATCCTCGACCGAACCGGCCTCGCCGCCGCGCAGCCGCCGGCCGATCGACCCGAAGGATCGGGGCGGGAGCCGCCGTCCGGCGACGGCGTTCGTCTCGTTCCGGACAACCGCCCGCGACGGGGGCCGGGTTGGTGTAAGGGTGGGCGGGTGTCCTTCGCGGGGTCCACACATACTCGCCTCGTGGCGTGCCGTGCGGGCTGTGCCCCGCGCAGGTCGACGGGGAAAGGCTCCGGCCGCGGCAACGCGCGGCCGGAGCCCTTCTCGTTCGTCACGCGGACGACCCGGCGGAGGGGACACCGGTCGCCCGCGGACGGGCTCAGGCCGACTCGCCCCGCCGGATCCGGTCCGCGATGCTCTCGATCCGTTGATCGAACAACAGGTTCATGGTCGCCAGGGGATGCGGGTCGATGTCCGGGCGCAGCAGGCCCGGGACCAGGTTGTTCAGGCCGACGTGGTGGCCGCTGGTGTGGAGGCCTTCGAGGCGTTCGAGGACGAAGGCGTTCATTGTGGGATCCGAACCCACCAGGCGTAGTACGGGACTCCGTCGTGGGAGGAGTCGTAGTCCACGCAGCTCTCGTACACACAGCCCGACGTGGCGGCGAGCTCGGTCATCGCCTGCTCGGTACGCTCGGCCAGGTCCGGGAGGTCGCGAGCGGCCCGGACAAGGGCCGCCACCCTGGCGTGGGGAATGCGGCGGGCCCGGGGCGGGGGGAGACGGTGCGGGGACACGCGCGCGATGGTGCACCGCAGCGCCGCACTGCTGATCGACAGGTTCGCCCGCGAGGGCCACGCGGACCTGGTGGGCCAGTACGCACGACAGTTGCCCCTGGTGGTGTTCAACGCGCTGTTCGGCATGCCCGACGACCAGGCGCCGCGTCTGGTGGCCGCGTTGGGCGCGCTCTTGGACTCGTTTGGCAGGGGACTGGACGTCATTCGTTGTCGTGATGAATGTCGTCTGCGGCTTGTTGGGCTGCTGTGGCTTCGAGCGTACGGTGTGCGCCGGTCATCTGGTCGGCCAGGCTGGCCAGGTCCCGGCCGACCCGCATCACGTCCGCACCCGCCAACCGCGCGTACCGCCGATATCCCGCGATCGTCTCGGCCACCAGAGCAACCGCCTCCTCCACACGCCCGTCGGCGATCAACCGGGCGATCAGGTTGTGCCGCGCCTCCGCAAACGAGATCTGCCTGTCGAGCATCGCCTTGTCCGGCGGGGCGATGGTGATGAACCGGCCGTGGGAGGGGACGCGGGCGCTGTCGAGGATGAAGATCAGGTACATGCCGGGGGGAGCGATCCCACCCGTCGGTGGTGGAATGACGCGCAGGTGCCGGGCGTCGACGACGCTGAACGAGAGCTCGACGTAGCGCTGGTCCGAGCTGAATGCGTGCGTTGTCGATGAGGTGTGAATGACCGCGACCTCCTTGGTGGTGTCCGCATGCGCCACCTCGACCGTGATCGCATCCTCCGGCTGCTGCGCGTAGGCCATGTGCTCCGGGGCGGAGATGAGTTGCGGTCGTTGCCGGTCGAAGTACCACGGTTTGTAGGTCTCGATGCGGAGCTCACGGGTGGCGGTGCCAGGCTTGCCGTTCATGTTCGAGCCGGCCGTCCACACCGCCCCGTCGGGCATCAGCAGCGCCACCGAGTGGTAGTTGCGACGGACCGTCGCGTCCTGCAGCCGGTCCCAGGTGTTGCTGTCGGGGTGGTACTTCTCGGCGGTTCGGACCGCAGTGTCGTCGTTCTCCTTGTTGGCGACACCGCCGCTGACGAAGACCTCGCCGCTCGGGAGCAGCACAGCGTTGAGGTTGTACCTTGGCCCATTGAGATTCGGCGGCCGCGTGCCGGTGGTCCTCCATGCCGGACTGTCGTCGGCGAGGTCGATGCGCCGCGGCGTTGTGCCTCCACAGAGCAGCACGCTCGGCTCGTAGTTCTTCGACGGCCGCAGCGGCAGCAGGACGGAGGTGGTGTCAATGCTGCTGGCGATGGCCGGCGCTAGGTAGTCCGGATCGCCGAGGGCTGCGACCTGGGAGGACTCATCGGTTTCGGGGTGTCCAGCGCGACGACCTCGTGATCCCCCGGGGGCAGGTGCCTGTTGCGCCATTTGGGGCGGGCCTCCCAGACCGCGTCCGACTCCTCCTTGCTGCGCTTGCGCAACAACTCCGGCAACGGCGGATACCACGTGTGCTCGTACCGCGACCCGGCCCGGGACAGGCGCAGGAGCTCCATCACATCCGGGATCGCCCGCCGGGCCAACGCCTCCCCCGCAGCGGTCATGTCGCCCTCGACAGCGGCGAGTTCCTCCGCAACCGCGCCGGCGATCGCCCCGGGCAGGGGGTCCTCGTCGGTGTCCACCACGACCCTGCGCGCCTTCTTCGACGTGGCCGGGCTCTTCGACGCGGCCGGGGCCTTCGGCGCGGCGGACGTGGGGCGGGCGCCGGCGCGGGCAGGCGTGGTCGACGTGCGAGGCGCGGTCGGCGGTGCGCCGGCCACGGGCCCGTCCTGTCGGCCCTCGGTTCGTTCGCGAGGAGCGCTGTCGGCGCTGTCGGCCGGGGCCGCGCCGTCCGGCCCGGCCGCGCCAGTGCCGTTCGAGGCGGTCGAGGCCGGTGGGAGGTCGGTGAAGCGGACGTGGGCGAGGTCGGCGTGCAGGGCCGCCTGGGCGATTGGGCCCAGGTCGCGTTCGGCGACGATCGCGAACGCCTGCTCGCCTTCGCGGGTCAGCTGGATCACGGTGTCGGCCTGGGCCAACGCCGTACCGACCTCGAGCGGTTCGTCCGCGCCGGTCTCCCACACGGCCACCATCGGAACGTCCAGATCCGCAGCCAGTTGGCGCAACGCGGCTACACCGTGGCGGACATCGGGACCCGCAGGACCGGCAGGACCGGCAGCGGCGGGGAGGAGGTGGTTGAGCGGGTCCAGCGCGACCAGGCGCAGGCCCGCAATGTCTGCGGCGGTCTCCCGGAGCAGGTCCAGTGTCAGGTCGGCGCCGTCGTCCAGGAGCAGTCCCCCGGCGGCCAGACGGGTGGATGCCGCGTCGGCGGTTGCGCGTTCGGTGTCGGTGAGGGTGCCCGCGCGCAGCCTGCGGTGGTCCACTCCGGCGGCGGCCGCGGTCAGGCGGGCGGCGATGTCGGCGCGGAGGCGGCCGGGTGTGCACGAGAGCACCGCGTTCGGCTTGTCGGGGTCGTCGGCCGGGGCCAGGGTCGCGGACAGGACGGTGCCCGCCGCGAGCAGGCCCGCGCCGGCGCCGGGCGCCGACCACCAAGACGAGGCGGCCGGGCAACGCGCCGCCGCCCGAGACCTCGTCCAGGGCGGTGGGGCCGAAGGAGATCGCGCGTCGACGGGCGGTGTCGGCCTCGGCCGACGCCACCGCGAACCCCGCCGGCCGCCGACCACCCGCGGCCACCGGCCCCGACGCGACCCGCGCGATGGTGGTGTCCGTGGTGGTGTCGTGTGTGTCCGGGAGCGGGACGGTCGCAGGCGGCGTCTCGGGTTCGGCCGCGACCGCCGGGACACCCGCGGGGGCCGGCGCGGCGGCGAGACGGGTGATCTGGGCGTAGACGGTGCGGTAGCGCGGCAGCAGTTGGGGAGTGCCCTCGGCGGCGGCGCGTACGAGGTTGCCCAGGTGCTGCCGGCCGTCGGTCGTCGTGAACGCCGGCAACTCGCCCTGCGCGGCCACCACGTCCTCCGACGGCAGGGCCAACACCGCCCGCACCCCGTGCGGCGCGTGGATCACGACCCGGGCACCGCCGGAGGCGTCCGCGACCACCCTCGCCCACCGCTTGCGGACCTCCTCCACGCCCAGCCCGACCCCGGGAACCGAACCAGCGCCGGGGCCGGACTGCCCTTCCGATGTGGTCGGGGCGGCTCCGTTCGACGGTTGCGTTTCGTGGCTCGCACGCCCGGCCTTTCCTCGAATGGGCATGGACACCCTTGACTCCTACCGTTTTCCGACTCGGAAATACCCCAACTTGGTGGAGTGTGGAGGTGGTCGACGGGTCGGTGTCGTGACCGCGACGCATCGATGGGGCCCGGTCGGGAGTCCTACGGTCGCGGGGTCGCGGCGTCGTCGCCCTCGGGTTCGTCCAGGGCGGACCAGTCGGGTGTGACGTCCGGGCGCACCAACCAGGCCGGCCGCGCGGGGGTGGGCCGGCCGTCCCGTACGTCACCGCGGGAAACGCCCCGGTTCGGCGACCCGCACGGCAAGTCGACCCGAGGACCCCGACATCGACGACAAGACCGACACCTACCAGGACGTTTCTTCGGTACCGGGAGGGGTCGTGCCGGGCACCGAGAACCGGTGAGCGTGTGCGAGGACACTAGATCGCAGTGCAAGGTAGATAGTGCTGCTATCTTACTGCTGCATGAAGACGGAGCGGCACAGTCAATGGCTGCGCGGCGTGCTGGATCTGTGCGTTCTGGGCCTGCTCGCCGAAGGCGAGAGCTACGGCTATCGGCTCGGACAGGCGTTGGAGGACGCCGGCCTCGGCACGATTCGCGGCGGGACGCTGTACCCGGTGCTGCTGCGCCTGGAACGCGGCGGTCTGATCGCGGCTCGCTGGAGCGAGGGCGACGCCGGACCTGCCCGCAAATACTACCGATTGACGCCGCCGGGCAAACGGGAATTGCGTGCGGCCGCAGGCGAATGGGCTGATTTCACGCGACGCGTAAGTGCGGTTTTGGAAGAGGTGGAGCAGTGATCACCGGCCCCGAATGGCTTGACGCGCTGGCAATCGAACTTCGGTTCCGAGGACTGCCTGCGGATCGGATTCGCCAGGTGCTCCACGAAGCGCAGGCCCACCTGTGGGACGGCGGCGAGGACCCCGTCGGCGCCTTCGGCTCACCCGCGGTCTACGCGGCCGCCGTGTACGAAAGCCTCGGCGGAGCACAGGCCACGGAAGCGCGACCCGCCCGTGCCCAGGGACCGATTCGGCTCCAGGCCTCGGGCATCGCCAAGCGACACGGCCGGCACAGGGTGCTACAGGGAGTCGATCTCACCGTGCGCGCCGGGGAGGTGGCCGCCGTGGTCGGCGCGAACGGCTGTGGCAAGAGCACGTTCCTGCGCATCTGCGCGGGACTGGAAGGTGCGGATGCCGGCCGAATCGTGCTGCGGGGGTCCATCGGCTACTGCCCCCAGGGAGCGGGGACCAGTGATTTCCTCACTCCCGACGAGCACTTCGTACTCGTGGGCGCCGGCCGCGGCCTGACCCGGACCCGCGCCCGCGGAGCAGGCCGAGCCCTGGCCGAACACCTGCGCTGGCCGCAGCCCGCCCCGGCGGCGGCCGGACACCTGTCGGGCGGTACCCGACAAAAACTCAACGTGGTGTTGACCGCGCTCGGCGATCCGGACGTACTACTCCTCGACGAGCCGTACCAGGGCTTCGACCGTGGCTCGTACACGGACTTCTGGGACCAGGTCTGGGAGTGGCGCGACGAGGGGAAGGCCGTCGTCGTGGTCACCCACCTGCTCGACCGGCTCGATCGGGTCGACACCGTTCTGGATCTGACGACACGACGCGAAGCCGCGTCACCCGCCGACGGCCGACGCCGCCCGAAGGGAACACACACCCGGTGAGCCGACTGATGACCATCGCCGAGATGACGGCGCGGGAGATCCTGCGACGTCGCGTGGTGCTCGTGCTCCTGCTGCTCTTCCCGCTGCCGTTCTACCTGACCCAACGCGCCGACCACGCCGGACAGTCGATCAGGTTTCTCTTCCTGGGCCTGAGTTGGGCGATGAGCGGTTCCGCGCTGTTCGTCGGCCAGAGCGGCCGGTCCATCGAGGAACGGCTTCGGGTGTCCGGCTATCGCGTCCACCAGTTGTGGATGGGCCGAATGCTGGCGTTGTGGCTGATCGGGGTAGTGGTGGCACTGCCCTATCTCGCGATCGTGGCCATGGATCAACCACGCGTGCGACTGGGCGCGATCGCCCTCGCGATGGGGCTGTGCGTGGCCGTGGCAACGCCGTTCGGCCTGCTCCTGGGAGCCCTGGTGCCCCGCGAGTTCGAGGGCACGCTGCTCCTCCTGATCACGGTCGGCATGCAGATGATCGCCGACCCCGCGACCACCACGGCCCGGTTGCTGCCGTTCTGGTCCGGCCGGGAGATCGGCACCTACGCCATCGACCACACCGAGGTCGCCTTCCTCGTGCGGGGCCTCGTCCACGGCCTGGTCTCCGCCCTCGTGCTCTCGCTCGCGCTGGCCGCGGTGTCCGCACTGCGGCTGCGCCGCCGTCCGCACTTGCAGGTACTGCCCTCGGGATGACGGACGGGACCAGCCCGGAGTGCGCACCGTCCCCGCGCGCTCGGGACCGGTCCGCAGGTGCCGGCAACGAGAGGACGCAACGACGATGCTCACGCTGAACGGGCTGACGAAGAAGTACGGCGCAAAGACCGTCGTCGACGCCCTGACCCTGGACGTCGTCCCCGGCATGGTCACCGGTTTCCTCGGACCGAACGGGTCCGGGAAGTCGACCACGATGCGGATGATCCTGGGGCTCGACCATCCCACCTCCGGAACCGCGTTGATCGACGGAAAGCCCTACACGGAACTGGCGTATCCACTGCGGGAGATCGGTGCGCTTCTCGACGCCAAGGCCGTGCATCCTCGACGTAGCGCCTACCGGCATCTGCTCGCCATGGCCCGCAGCCACGGAATGGGCGCGCGACGCGTGGACGAGGTACTCGACATCGTGGGCCTCGCCGACGTGGCCGACAAGCGCACCGGCTCGTTCTCGCTGGGAATGGGACAGCGGCTGGGCATCGCGGGCGCCATCCTGGGCGACCCGGAGGTGCTCCTGCTCGACGAGCCCGTCAACGGCCTCGACCCGGACGGTGTGCGGTGGATCCGCACCTTCCTGCGCTCCCTGGCGGCCGAGGGCCGAACCGTGTTCCTGTCGAGCCATCTGATGAGCGAGATGGAACTCACCGCCGATCGGCTGGTGGTCATCGGCAAGGGCAGGCTCGTCGCGGACGCCTCGATGCGGGAGATACTCGCGCGCGGCTCCCGCGACTCGGTCCGGGTCCGAGGCCCCGAGCCGCGATCCCTGCGAGCGCTCGCACAGCGACTCCTCTTCGAGGGCGCGCAAGTGGAATGGCCGGCGCCCGGGGAGTTGGTGGTGAGGGGGCGCACCGCCGAGCACATCGGGGACGCGGCCCACGAGTTGCACGTCCGCCTGCACCAACTGCACTCGGTCGGCCCGTCGTTGGAGGACGCGTACGTCGAATTGACCGCCGACAGCGTCGAGTACGAGGGGACGAGCCACACCTCGTAGGCGCGCTCCGGATCGCCACGCCCCGACCCGTACGGCTCCCACCCGACCGGTACCGCTCCGACGCCGCCCCCCGGCCGACCCAGACAGCGAGCCCGCGACATGACGACATCCTCGCCTCCGATCCCACGACGTCGGCGAGTCAAGCAATCCGGCGGCGGTCTGCCCGGCGCCACGGCCGCCGAGTGGACCAAACTCTGGTCGCTGGACTCGACCTGGATCCTCCTGCTCACTGCGGCCGCCACGATGGGCGTGGGGGCCATGGGCATCGGCCTGTTGACCCACGTCGGGAGCCGGGCCGATGCCGCAGCGCGAGTGCCCGACCCCGCGACGTCTGCGACGATCCACGGTGTCGCGTTCGTCGTCGCCGCCCTCGCCATGTTGTCCGTCACCGGTGAGTACGCCACCGGCAGCATCACCAACACACTCCAGTGCGTCCCCGATCGCACCCGGATGATGCTCGCCAAGTGCATCGTCATGGGAGGCGTCGCCTTCGTCGCCGGCCTGGTACTCGGAGCGCTCGGAATCGTCGCCGGCGCGCTGGCCTTCGAGACCACCGAGTTCGACCGGCCCCAGGCGCTCGCACAGATCGCGGCCCTCGCCGTACTGCTCACGCTCATGAGCCTTGTGGCGCTCGGCCTCGCGGCCATGGTGCGCAACTCGGCGGGCACACTCGCCGCGCTTTTCCTCCTGCTGATCGTCGTGCCGGCAATCCTCGCCGCGATCCCTTTCGACCCGGCCCACGACTTGGCATACCTGCTGCCGCAAGCGGCCGGCGCGTGTTTCGCCGCGGGCGCGCCGGCCCCTTACAGCCGTCCCACGGGACTACTCCTGCTCACCGCCTGGTCTCTCGCGGCCCCGATCGCCGCGACGGTGTGGCTGCGACACCGCGACGCGTGAATCGACCGGCGGAGACGGCGACGCGACCCGCCGCCCCCGGCACGGGAGGATCGATCCTTCCCTCGATCATCGGCGTTCACCGGCCAAGGGTCGGCGTTCGACCACGCTCAGCCCTCGCCCCCGCCGCCGCCTCCACAGCCGCCACCGCACGAACTCCCGCCATCGTCACCGCACGAGGACCCGCCATCCCAGTTGCCGCCTCCGCCGCGGCCACCGCGCGGTCGGTTTCGTTCGTTCAGGGTGACCGTGAAGCCGATGAACACGATGACGATCACTACCAGGGATCCCACAAAGAATGTCATGGCCTCGGTGTCGCCCGTCCGGGCAGCGCCGTAACCGAAAACCCTGTCAATCGACGGAGATCCCTCGATTCTCCTCCGCTGACGCCCCCTCAAAAACGGTGACGACGGTAGTAGCGCGCCTGCCTCTCCCGGTGGGCGCAGGATGCGTGGCACCAGCGTCGGCGCGGGTGGCTTTTGACGAAGAGCAGGGTGCAGTCGGGGGTTTCGCAGCGCCGCAGGGCGTCTGCGGTGCCGGGGTGGGTCAGCAGGGAGATGCAGGACGTGGCGATGCCTCCGAGTACGGCCGCTGCGCCGGTCGCGGTGTCGTGTGCCACCGCGATCGGTCGGCCGTCGCTCGGCCAGTCGAGCTGCGGATAGCCGGGTGCCGCGCGCGCGAACGCGTTGAGCCGGTCGATCGCGGCCTCGTCCGGCCGGGATCTGTCGATCGCGGCGCTCAACAGGTCGCGCACGCTGTCCCGCACGAGCCGCGTCCGATGCGCCTCGCGCTTCATCGCCGTCACCGACACGGCCGGCCCGCCCCGCGCACTGACGAGTGCGAACCATCGGCCCACCCGATCCGAGGTGCGCAGGAAGTCGATTCGCTCGTCGCCGGTGCCGTAGAGCGTGTTGGCCAGTTCCACCGGCAACGGTTCCGTACCCAGGATCGGGAACTCCGGGCTCGTCATGATGCTGATGGTAACATCGCCATTCAACCGTCAGCAGTATATTTCGTCCCGTCCGGTCGACCACGTCCGTCGGACCGCGCTCCGCGCTGCTTCGGTCTGCGGTTGATGGTGCGGGGTCGAGGCGGCTTGCGTGATCCGGCCCGCTCGGGTCGCCGAGGGCCCGCCCCGAAGGGCCGACTTGCCGGCAAGGCGCCCCCCGAGCTACTTGCGATCCGGATGTGCGGGGCACCTCGCCTACCGATCGGCGTTCGTCACCGTACCCATCCCGGCCATCGACCCCGCACCCACCGGCGTGCGCATCCCGACACCGGCGATCCGGTACCGCGACGGTCGGCCCGCGATCGTCGTCGGCAGCGGGACGCGCATTTCGGCACGACTGATCCTCGGTGACGGGGGCGGGAACGCTGTCCGGCCCGTGATCGTGTATCCCGAAACGGTCGTCCTCGCCCGCACACACCTACCGTCGACACCCCGGCCCGACGGCACCCGGCCGTGACCACATTCCTCGAACACGTCGCCCACACACTCGGACTCGCACGCCTCGCGCCCGGACCCGAGGATCTCTTGTGGTCCTGGACCCGCCACCACACCCGACCCTGAAAACCCCGCCCCCGGGGCCGAGCCCCCCGACCGCCCGCAAAAACAGGGCAGACAACCGCTGCCCTTTGGCATCCCCATCCGAACCGCACAAAATCTCAGTGAATCCCACAACACCTGCGAAACCCGTTACAAGTGAGAAAACCCCAGCTCAGACGTGCTGCCGAGCTATACCGGAACCCCACCCCGCCACCCCGAGACCAACCCCACCCGCCGCACTGCGTAAACCCCAGCCCACACACCCCACCAAAACCCACAACCAACGACCGCTCATATCAGGGCAAGGGGCAGCGTTGGTCTCGGCGATGGAGGGCTTGGCGGGCATGCGCGGGACTACCGGTCATCGCGAGTCACCGGTGAGAAGGAACGTTGCCGATCGGCCGTCACCGGAAGCATGGCTGCATCGCTACAACCATCACCGACTCCACACCGACTGCGTCAAAACGGCCTCGTGCGGCCGTCGTGGAGTATGGCGACCGCCGTGTCGGCGACGGGTCGGGCCGGTGTCGTGGCCGGTGTCCGGGGCAGTCGCACCGTCACGCTCAGGCCGCCGTCGGAGCGGGCCCGGGCGCTGACCGTGCCGCCGTGACTCTCCACGACCGCGCGCACGATCGACAGCCCGAGCCCGGAGCCCGGTCGTCCGGTGGCGAGTCGAGCCGCGGTACCGCGGTGGAAGGGTTCGAACAGGGCGTCGACCTCGGCCGGGTCCAGCAGCGGTCCGGAGTTGTCCACCCGCAATTCCGCGCTGCCGCCGACACACGCGGTGGCGATCCGGAGCCGGCCCCGCCCATCGCTGTCGGGGGTGTTGTGCCGCACCGCGTTCTGGACCAGGTTCGCCGCGACCTGCCCGAGCAACACCGGATCGCCCGACGTGGGCGCGCGCTCCAGGTCGCAGGCGACCACGACGCCCGCTGCGGTGGCCTGGGCGCGATAGGTGTCGACCGCCTCCCCGGCCAGGTCCGCCAGGTCGGCCGGTTGGTAACTCTGCGGTCCCTGTTGGCCCTTGGCGAGCAGCAGCAGGCTGTCCACGAGCAGTTCGCTGCGCGCGGTCGCCCGCAGCGCGCGCTCGATCGAGGGCCGGAGGTCGTCGGGGACGCGTCCCTCGGCGAGCGGGATCTCCAGGGACGTGCGCTGGAGCGCGAGCGGGGTACGCAGTTCGTGCGAGGCGTTCGCGGCGAATCGCCGGTTCGCCGCGAAGGAGCGTTCCAGGCGTACCAGCATCGCGTCGAAGGTGTCGCCCAGTTCCTTGATCTCGTCGTCGGGGCCCACCATGGCGAACCGGTCGTGCAGGTTCTGCTCGGAGATCTGCCGGGCCGCGGCGGTGACCTGCCGCAGCCGGGCCACCGAGCGGCCGGCGGTCCACCATCCGAGCCCGGCCGAGACCAGCGCCATGATGCCGAGGGTGGCCAGGGACTGGCCGACCAGCGAGTCCAGAACCAGGGCCTTGAAGTCGACGAACCTGGCCTTCTGGTAGTTCGTGGCCTGGGTCGCCTGCATATCGGTCAGATCGGTGGCCGACTCCCCGCACGTTCGGGGCGGCCGGGTCTCGGCGGACGAACCGGACGGGAGTAGTGATTGCTGGGAGGTACCGCACCCCAGGGTCGCGGAGGACGGCACGCCTTCCGACAGCGACTTCGGGACTATGGTGATCACCGAGCGGTTGTCGGCGATGATCCGGTTGACCGCGACGTACTGCACCGTCAGGAGTACCGCTCCGCAGGCCAGGAACAGCGTGGCGTGCAACAGCGCGAGCCGGGTCCGGATCCGCAGGCCGCCCTGCCCCGTGGGCGGCGTCCGCGTGCTCACAGCCGGTATCCGATGCCCGGCACGGACGTGATCAGCGGTGGGTCGCCCAGTTTGCGGCGCAGGCCGTGGATGGCGACCTTGACCACCGTGCTGCGCGGGTCGACGGCCCCCTCCCACGCCTCGTCGAGCAGGTCGGCGTGGGTGACCACCCCGCCGTCGGCGGCCAGCAGCAGTTCGAGGATGAGCATCTCCTTGGGGCTCAGGCGCAGCATGCGCCCGTCGCGTTCGGCCAGGTGTCGGTGGGTGTCCAGGACCACGCCGTGCCGGGCCAGCACGCTGCTGCGGGCCGCCGCGCCACCGCGGCGGGCCAGCGCGTGGATGCGGGCGACGAGTTCGGTGTACGCGAAGGGCTTGGCGAGGTAGTCGTCGGCGCCGAGGTTGAGCCCGTCGACGCGCTCGGCCAGCGATCCGGACGCGGTCAGCATCAGGATCCGGGCGCCGTGGCCGGTGGCGATCAGGGTGCGGCAGACCGCGTCGCCGTGCAGGACGGGCAGATCCCGGTCCAGGACGACGACGTCGTACGACGCGGCCGAGGCCCGGGACAGCGCCTGGGCGCCGTCCCGGGCGACGTCGACCGAGAAGCCTTGTCTGCGCAGCCCGTCGGCGAGAAGGTCGGCCATTTCTTCCTCGTCCTCGACGATGAGTACCTTCATGCGTGTCCGGCCCCTTTGTGTCGTGCGTCCGGCGTTTCCCGCACTGTTTCCGGGTCGGACCGGACACCCCGTGGCGACGTAACGCCACGGGGGCTCCTGCCCGTACAGCGTCCGCCGCCCCCGGTTAGCGCGAGGTTAGCGACGCGCGAACCCGGCGGGAACCGGGGCCTTTGTAGAACTGCGGCACACCGGGCGGCAACGGGCCGCCCCGTCGCGAAGGGACCTCGTGATGCGGAATCTCCCCATAGGTCACCGCACCCGGTTCAGCCGGGCCGTGGCAACCACCACCGCCGTGGCCCTGGGCTCCGTCCTGATGCTCTCCGCCTGCTCTTCGGGCGACTCGGGCAAGGAGAAGGGCGACATCGCGTCGCTCGGAGAGAAGAAGGGCGGCTCCGCTTCCGGAGCGCCGGAGGCCGCTGCCGGCGAGAAGGGCGACATGGTCAAGTGGGCGGGCTGTATGCGCGCGCACGGCGTCAACGTGCCGGACCCCCGTCCGGACGGCAGCATGGACGCCGGGGCGCCGCTCGAGGCCGGTGGTGGCACCGCCGCCAATGACAAAATGGAGGCCGCGAACGCGGCCTGCACCAAGTGGCTGCCCAACGGTGGCGTGGTCAGCGAGAAGGAGAAGGCGGCGCAGCGCGAGAGAACTCTGAAGTTCGCACGGTGCATGCGGGAGCACGGCATCGATGTGCCGGATCCCCAGGGCGACCAGGACGGCGTCAACCTCGGCTTCCCCGGCGCCGACCAGTCCAAGCTGCCCAAGGCGCTGGATGCCTGCGCCAAGCTCCAGGGCGGCGGCGAGTGACGGCGGTCGCCTCGGGGCAGGAGCCGTCCGCGAACGAGCCGTCGATCGAACTCGACCCGAACCGACCGGGGCGTGCCCGGCGCCGCGCCCGGACCCGTGCCTTCGCGATCGCGGGGGTGGCGGCCGTGGCGGCCCTCGGAGTCGGCGGCGTGCTGGTGTTCGCGCCCGGCGACAGCAAGAAGCAGGTCGCGAACGAGGGCAAGAACCAGGGTGCGACGGCGCCGATCGTGCGGGGCGACCTGACGGTGGCGCAGGAGATCGACGGCACGCTGGGGTACGCGGGCACCGGATCGTTGTACGCGCAGGCCCCGGACCAGGGCCCCGGCAAGGATCCGGGATCGGGTCCGGGCGGCAATCCGGGGCCCCCGGTGAAACCCTCGCCGTCCGGTTCGTCGAGCAACCCGCCCAAGGACGACAAGATGAAGGAGGAGGAGAACGACCAACTCTCCGGCTCCCGGATCTTCACCGAACTGCCCGCCGTCGGCGACTCGTTGAAGCAGGGCGACTCGGTGTACCGCGTCAACGGTCGCCCGGTGCCGCTGTTCTACGGTGACGCGCCGCTGTGGCGGGCCCTGGCCAAGGGTGTCTCCAACGGTCCGGACGTCCTCCTCCTGAAGAGGAACCTGATCGCGCTCGGTTTCGGTCCGGGCCTCCAGGTCGACGACAAATTCACCGACGGCACCACCGCCGCGGTCAAGCGCTGGCAGAAGTCGCTCAAGGTGCCGCAGTCCGGCAAGGTCGATCCCTCGATGATCGCGGTCCAGCCGAGCGCGGTCCGGGTGATCTCGGTCAAGGGCGCCGTCGGCGCACCCGCCCAGGGCGAGGTCCTGGGCGTCTCGGGGACCGGCCGTCAGGTGAGCGTGAACCTGCCGGCCGACAAGCAGGCCCTGGCCAGGCAGGGCGACAAGGTGAGCGTGCGGCTGCCCGACGGCAAGGTCACCACCGGCACGATCACCTCGATCGGCACGGTCGCGGAGAAGAAGGAGGAGGGCCCCAACCCGGGCACGGGCGGCGGCGGCAAGGCCACGATCAAGGTGATCGTCACGCTCGACACGCCCCAGGAGGCCGGCAGCCTCGACGGCGCGCCCGTCGCGGTCGGCTTTACCAGCCAGAGTCGCAAGGACGTGCTGTCCGTTCCGGTCAACGCCCTGGTGGCACTGGCCGAGGGCGGGTACGGCGTGGAGGTCGTCGACCCGGCGGGCAAACGGCGCCTGGTCGGCGTCAAGCCGGGTCTGTTCGCGAACGGCCGCGTCGAGATCAGCGGCACCGGCCTGGCCAAGGACCAGAAGGTACGGGTGCCCGGGCAATGACCGATACCCTGCACGGCCCCCCGCCCGCCGGCGTGCCGGACCCGCCCGCGGTGATCCGGTTGCGGGCGGCGTCCAAGACCTACCCCGGCGGTCTGACCGCGCTCGCCGACGCCGACCTGAGTATCCGTCAGGGCGAACTCCTGGCCATCGTCGGCCCGTCCGGGTCCGGCAAGTCGACACTCCTGAACCTGATGGGGACACTCGACCGGCCGACTTCGGGCACCGTGGAGGTGCTCGGCCACGATGTCGCCAAGCTCTCCGACCGCCGGCTGTCGGCGGTTCGGGCGCGTTGGATCGGCTTCGTGTTCCAGCAGTTCTTCCTCTCCCCGCACCTGACCGCGATCGACAATGTGGCCACCGGGCTGCTCTACCACGGCGTGGGTGCCGCCCGACGCCGCCGGCGCGCCGCCGAGGCGCTGGAGCAGGTCGGTCTCGGGCATCGGCTCGGGCATCGGCCGCACGAGATGTCCGGTGGTGAGCGACAGCGCACCGCCATCGCGCGGGCGCTGGTGGCCGGACCACAGATCGTGCTCGCGGACGAGCCGACCGGCGCTCTGGACTCGGTCTCGGGGGCCGCGGTCGTCCAGCTCCTGCACGACCTGAACGCTCAGGGCACCACGATCGCGGTGATCACCCACGACACGCAGCTCGCCGACACGCTGCCGCGTCGAGTGCGGATTCTGGACGGCCGGATCCGCGAAGACACCACGGCGAAGGCGGCCGTATGAGTACGCGCACCAACTCCCGTGGGGCAAGCGGGCGTTCGCCGTACGCGTTGCCGAAGCCGGCCAGGCTCCGCCCGCGTGACGTGCTGTCGGTGGGTCTGTCGGGGCTGCGCGGCCGCAAGCTGCGCGCGGTGCTGTCCGCGCTCGGTATCGCCATCGGCGTGGCCGCGATGGTCGCGGTCATCGGCATCGGCACCTCCAGCCAGGCCCGGCTGGCGGAGCAGATCGCCAAGTTGGGCACGAACCTGCTCTCGGTGGGCCCGGGGCAGAGCTTCTCGGGCGCCGCCGCGCCCCTGCCCCCGGACGCGGACGCGATGGTGGAACGGATCGGCCCGGTGACGTCGGCGACGGCGACCGGCCGGATCGAGGCGAGCGTGCGGCGCACCGATGTCGTGGACAAAGGCATCACCGGCGGCATCGGGGTACTGGCGGCGCGCGAGGACCTGCTCGGCACGGTCGGTGCCAAGTTGCGGGCCGGCCGGTTCCTGGACGCGGCGACCGGCAAGTACCCGACCGTCGTGCTCGGTTCCGTCACGGCGGGCCGGCTCGCGGTCGAGGACCCGGGCGGTCGGGTCTGG
Source organism: Embleya sp. NBC_00888 (assembly GCF_045207655.1). Taxonomy (NCBI): domain Bacteria; kingdom Bacillati; phylum Actinomycetota; class Actinomycetes; order Kitasatosporales; family Streptomycetaceae; genus Embleya; species Embleya sp. NBC_00888. The sequence continues at coordinate 465,016 of NZ_CP108785.1, forward strand.
CTGGGCGAACAGTGGTTCACCGTGATCGGCATCCTCGACCCCGTGGCGCTGGTCCCCGAACTGGACACGTCCGCTCTGGTGGGTTGGGAGGCCGCTACCGCGTACCTGGCCTTCGACGGCCGGCCCACGACCGTGTACGCGCGCACCGCGGAGTCCGCGGTCGAACAGGTGCGGGACGTGCTCGCGCCGACGGTCAACCCGGCCAAACCGAACGAGGTCAAGGTCAGTCGTCCATCGGACGCGCTGGCCGCGCAGCTCGCCGCGAAGGACACCTTCAACGCGCTGTTGCTCGGGCTCGGTGCGGTGGCCCTGCTCGTCGGCGGGGTCGGCGTCGCCAACACGATGGTGATCGCGGTCCTGGAACGCCGCCAGGAGATCGGCCTGCGCCGTGCGCTCGGCGCCCATCGGGGCCAGATCCGTACCCAGTTCCTCACCGAGGCGGTCACTCTGGCCGGTTTCGGCGGGATCGCGGGCGCGGTCCTGGGCGGCGCGGCCACCTACGGCTACGCGGCGGCCAAGGACTGGCCGTTCGACGTACCCGGCGGCGCGTTGGTCGCAGCCGTCGCCGTCTCGGCCCTGGTCGGCGCGATCGCCGGCCTCTACCCTGCCGGGCGGGCCGCGCGCCTGACCCCGACGGAGGCCCTGGCCACGGGCTGACCGGGCACGACCGTACCCCGAGCCGGATCGACGGCTCGGGGTACGGGACCGGTGCGCCGCCGGTGACCGGGACGGCGATCGCCACCGGCAGGCTCCCGGCCGTGTCGACCGGCCTGCGGGCACGGGTCCCACCGCTCGCGCGGCGGGCCGGAACCCGAGGCCTTCGTCGGTCTTCCGGTGCAAGCTACGCGGCTGAAGGGGCCACCTCCGGGGGGCGCCGCGCACCGGGTCCGTGCCGAATGATCGGGCTCGGGTGCGCGGCGCCGCCCTGGCTCACGCGTTGATGAACTCGATCAGGTCCTTGGTGAACGCGACCTCGTAGGCGCCGACCAGGCCGTGCGGGGCGCCCGGGTAGACCTTGAGGGTGCCCTGGGAAAGGAGCTTGACGCTCTTCTCCGCGGAGGCGGCGATCGGGACGATCTGGTCGTCGTCGCCATGGGCGATCAGGACCGGGATGTCGATCTTCTTGAGATCCTCGGTGAAGTCGGTCTCCGAGAACGCCTCGACGCAGTCCAGGGCACCCTTGAGGCCGGCCTGCATACCTTGCAGCCAGAACTCGCGGCGCTTGCCGTCCGACACCACGGCGCCGGGGCGATTGAAGCCGAAGAAGGCTTCGCTCAGGTCGTAGTAGAACTGCGAGCGGTCGGCGGCGACCCCGGCCCGGATTCCGTCGAAGGCCTCGATCGGGGTGCCCTCGGGGTTGGCGTCGGTCTTCAGCATCAGCGGGGGGACGGCGCCGAGCAGCACGGCCTTGCGAACGCGGTCGGTGCCGTGGCGGCCGAGGTAGCGCGCGACCTCGCCGCCACCGGTGGAGTGGCCCACCAGGACGGCGTCGGTGAGGTCGAGCCGATCCATCAGCTCGGCCAGGTCGTCGGCGTACTGGTCCATGTGGTTGCCGGCCCAGGTCTGGGTGGAGCGGCCGTGCCCGCGCCGGTCGTGGGCGATGACCCGGTGGCCGGCCTCGGCGAGGGCCACCGCCAGGCCGTCCCAGGCGTCGGCGTTCAGCGGCCAGCCGTGGGAGAGGACCACCGGACGGCCGGTGCCCCAGTCCTTGTAGAAGTTCTGCGAGCCGTCGGAGAGGGTGATGAAGGGCATGGTGGCCTTTCCACTGGTGATTGACCGGTTTTCCACCGAACAGAGCCGGGGCGCCCACAGCAACGCCTGTCTCGGCTGCGGGTGCCGCCTGCACAGCCAGGGCCCGTCGCTGCCGAGCCGAGCACGAGCGGCGCGGCACCGACCGTCGCGATCCGCATCCGCGCGAAGAGGCGCAAGCGCATGAGGGTTCCTCCGGGACATCAGCTGCGGTCCAGGTGGGGACCGACGTCGTCCGGCCCCGGCGAGACCGACCGTATCCCCTGGGCGGGGAAGTTACTTGTCCCGCCGCGCACTGTCCTGTTCCCAGCGCGAACAGCCTCTCGGCCTCAGGGCAACGGCACGGCCCCAGGCGCGCACCATGCACGCACAGTCAAACCCCCGACGCGGGTTGATCGTCCGGACCGCCGCACCTGCATGTCCCCGGTGGCGCACAACTTCTGTCCTCGTGGCGTACGCCGAGACTTCGGAGCGGGAGAGTACGACCGGCCCGGTCGCCGGGGGCGAGTCCCGAGGCTCCGGTGGCGCGGATCGGCAGGCTCATCTCTGTTCGAGATGACTGACATCCCGAATCATCGCCTCAGGCGAGGAAGCGCCCGCAGCGGGCCGGCGCTTACTCCTGCGTGACGGCATCGAAGAAGCTGCCGGGCATTCCGCCCGAGCCGGTCCCCGGCTCATTCGTCAAGAAGGTGCACATGTCCGCATCATCCGACCTCCCGACCTCGCGCCGGTCCGCAACCCCGAAGGCCCCTCGCGGTGTGCCCGGTTGGCTGGTCGCGATCCTGGCCGTCGCCTCCGGCATGACGGTCGCCAACCTCTACTACGCCCAGCCTCTGCTGTCGTCGCTGAGCGATGTCTTCCACACCAGCGAGGCCGCCGCCGGCGCCTTGATCACACTCACCCAGGTCGGCTACGTGATCGGCATGCTCTTCCTGGTTCCGCTCGGCGACCGGCTCGAGAAGCGCAACCTGATCACCGTCCTGCTGACGATCACGACCCTCGCCCTCGTGGCGGCGGGACTCGCCACCAGCTTCCCCATGCTGCTGATCGCCTCGCTGATCAGCGGCGCCACCTCGGTCGTCGCCCAGATCCTGGTGCCCTTCGCGGCCGGCCTCGCTCCCGACCACGCCCGGGGCCGCATCGTCGGCCGGGTGATGAGCGGCCTGCTCACCGGCATCCTGCTCTCCCGCACGCTGAGCAGCCTGGTCTCCGACCTCGCCGGCTGGCGTGCCGTCTTCCTCGGCTCCGCCGCCCTGATGGCCGTGCTCGCGGTGGTCCTGCGCGCGGCCCTGCCGCAGCACGCGCCGACCACGACCATCCCGTACCACCACGTGCTGCGTTCCACCGTCCGGCTGGTGCGCACGCACCCGGCACTGCTGCGCCGCGGTCTCTACCAGGCGGCGATGTTCGGTGCGTTCAGCGCGTTCTGGACCACGGTCTCCTTCGTCCTGACCGGTCCCCGCTTCCACTACTCACCGGTCGGGGTCGGTGTGTTCGCCCTTGTCGGCGCCGCCGGAGCGGCCATCGCCCCGTTCGCCGGCCACTGGGCCGACCGCGGGCTCGTACGCCCCATGACCGGTATCGCCTTCGCGGTCGCCGCCCTGGCCTTCGCGCTCGCCGGCGTCGGCGGACACAGCGTCGTGCCGATCGCCCTGGCCGCGGTCCTGGTCGACATGGCCGTACAAACCACCCTCATTCTCGGCCAGCACACCGTCTACGAGCTCGACCCCGACGCCCGCGCCCGCCTCAACAGTGCCTTCATCGCCATGTTCTTCCTCGGCGGCGCGGTCGGCTCCCAGCTGGGCTCCGTCGTCTACCACGCCGGAGGCTGGACCGCCCTGACCGTCCTCGGCGCCGCCCTCCCCCTCATCGCTCTCCTCTACTGGACCACCGAGCGCCGGCAGCCTGCGGCGACGACGCCGGGCAGGACAACCTTGTAACGCTGGGCGCCCGTTCCTGTGGCGGGATCGGTCCCTTCCTCGATCCTCACCAGGGTCCGTGAGGATCGAGTCGAGGGTTCGGTTCGGTCCTCTGCGCAAGCTTCGCGGCCGTTCCGGAAGCAGCCGACGAGCGGGTGCGACCCCAGAACGTGAACCGCGCGACGCCCACCAGGCTGCCGCTCCGATATCGATCAGGCTTGGGCCGGTTCACGAGGCAGGTGACAGGCGCGGCCTACGTGACGGACGGATCCGTTTCCCGGCTGGGAGCGACGTAGCATATTGCGGTGGCACTCATCCGGTTCCACATCTTCCGTCGCCTGCCGGCCACTCACCCATACGGGAACCTCGCTTGGACCGTTTTCAGCAGCCGTTCCCGACTGACCGAGCCGGTGGCATACAACCTCCGGTACGGGGCCGGGAAGAGGAACTGGACTTCATCGGCACGCGGTTCGACGCGCTGGCTCAAGGCCGTGGCGGCATCGTGTGCGTCGAAGGCGCGCCCGGCAGCGGCAAGAGCCGTCTCCTGGCGGAGGCGCAAGCCGTCGCGGTGTTCCGTGGCCTGAGGGTGTTTCGGGGAGGCGCGGATCCCGACGGCCGGTTCGTCCCGCTGGGCCCGCTGCTGGACGGTCTGCTGACGGGCCCCGAGCCGTTGTTTGACGTGGACAAGCTGCGTGACCTGGCGGCGGCGCCCGAGCAGCGGTTCTGGCTGCTGCAGGAGTTGCAGGACCGGCTGGAACAGGCGGCACTCGACACTCCGCTGGTCATCATCCTGGACGACGTCCAGTGGCTGGACGACGTGACACTCCTCGCGCTGCGCACGCTCTCGGCCCGACTGTCCGCCCACGCGATCCTGTGGCTGGTGGCCGTCCGCAGCATCACCACGACACCGGGCGTGCTCTCAACGCTGGCCCTGCTGGATCAGGCCGGTGCCCATCGGCTCCGCCTCGGGCCGCTGGCCGACACCGCGGTCGCCCAGATCACCGAGGACGTACTCGGAGCCGCTCCGGATCCGGCGACACTGAGCCTCGCCCGCCGTGCGGAGGGCGTACCCCTGTTTCTGGTGGAACTGCTCCGCGGCATGCGCGACGAACACGCGGTGATCGTCGAGAACGACGTGGCGCGTCTGAAGGACGGACGTCTTCCCGCTCGTTTCCAGACCTCCGTACGACAGCGTCTCGACCAGCTCTCCGAACCGACCCGTGAGATCGTGCGAACCGCGTCCGCCGTGGGCCGCATGGTCACCATAGACCTGCTGGCCGAACTGCTCGACAAGCCGACGGCGGCGCTGATCGCACCGGTGGAGGAGGCCCTCAACTCGCATCTGCTCGTCGAACGGGACGACCGGTTGCTGTTTCGCCACGACCTGATCCGCGAGGCCGTCGAGGGCAGCCTGCCCGTGTCCGTGCGCCGGGCTCTGCGATGCCATGCCGCCGACGCCCTGGCGGCGCGCGGGAGACTGACCGAGGCGGCCGCCCTGTTCGTGGACAGTGCGGAGCCAGGTGATCGTAAGGCCGTGAAGCTGCTGCGGACCGCCGCGGCCGAACTCACGACGTCCGCGCCGTCGTCGGCGGTGAAACTCAGCCGCCGGGCACTGGCACTCATCGCCGAGCAAGACCCGGAGCGGCCGGAGATCATGGCCGAGACGATGTTGCTCCTGTGGCAGACCGGCCAGGCCGCACAGGCCCGCGTGCTTGCCGCGACCGCGCTGCCCGGGAGCATGCCGCCGGAGGCCGAGGCGCGGGTGCGGCTCGGCATGGCGCGGGTATCCAGCCAATACGACTTCACGGAGGCCGCGCGCCAGGCACGTATCGGAGCTGCCCTGCCCGGCATCCCGGCCTCGCTGCGCGCCCAACTGCTGGCGCTGCGGTGCCTCAACCTGTCGATGGTCGGGGACTTCGAGGCGACAGCCGAAGCCGTCACGGACACGCTCGAGGCCGCTGCGGATGCGCAGGACAGGGTCGCCGAGGCCACGGCGATCGCCGTCGACTCGGTCGTGCAGTTCTACCGGATGGACTTCAGTCGCGCGTTCGAGGGAGCGGACCGCGCCGCCGCCTTGGCGGCAGAGGTCGGGATCGAGCATTCGCTGTGGGTGCCGGAGGCCCTGTGGAAGGCGTTCCTGCTGAGTGCGGCCGGCCGCCCGGACGCGGCGCTCGCCGAGTCCGAGGCCGGGATCCGCCAGACGCAGCGGCAGGGCCAGGCCGCGGCGATGGGCATGTGGATGATGAACAGGTCCCGAGTCCTGCTCGACGCGGGCCGGCTGGAGGACGCCCGGGCCGAGGCCGAGGCCGCGTCCGCGATGGCCGACGAGCTGGGCATGGGCAACTTCGCCGACGCCACCCTCCTGTACACGCTGGTACGCGTCGCGCTGCACACGAACGACCTGAAGGCGGCGAGAGCGTACGCGACCGATGTGAAGCGGATGCTGAACGACCCGGCGATCCTCGTACGCAATGTCGGCTCCTGGATCTCGGCGCTGGTGGCGGACGCCGAAGGCGATCCTGGTCGGGCCATGACACTCCTCGACGAATCCTTTGGGACGTTCGACCTGGAGGGTCCCTCCCTGGCCAGCCCGGACGATCCCGCCGACGCGCCCGGCTTCGTCCGCATGGCCTTGCGGGCGGGCGCGCCCGAGCGGGCCGCGGCCGCCGTCGCCGTGGCGGAACGCCGCGCAGCCCACAATCCGGCGTTCCCGATCCTGGCAGCGGCAGCCGCGCACGCCCGGGGACTGTTCGACAACGACCTCGTCCTCCTCCTGCACGCCGTCGAGTTGTACGACGGCATTCCCCGGCTGCTTTCCCGGGCCTCGGCGCTCGAGGACACCGGGCGCAAGCTGGCCGCACGGCGCGGCGTCCACGCCGTGCCCCACCTCGACCGGGCACTCGACCTCTACACCCAGGCCGGCGCCGAGCGGGACGCCGCACGCGTCCGGCGTCGCCTGCGGGCGCTGGGGGCGCCCAGGCGCCGTACGACGTCCAAAGGGTCCGTGAAGGTGTGGCCGGAGCTGACCGCCTCGGAGGTCGCGGTGATCCGGCTGGTGGCGCAAGGGCTGACGAACCGGCAGGCAGCGGAGCGCCTCGCGATCTCACCGCACACCGTGAGCTCACACCTGCGGCACGCGTTCACCAAGCTCGACATCACCTCCCGGGTCGAACTCGCCCGCCTGGTGGACGCGCGCGAACACGGAAAGTAATCGCTTCGCATCCCACACGCACCCTCACGATCAGCCGAACTCGTGTGATGCGCATCCCCGGTTCCCGTTGGCAGGATCTTCCGGACGGGGGGATGTGCTGCCCAACGCGCTCCTCCGGTCCTTGCGGCCGTGAGATCTCGGGCACCGGCAGGCGACGCCGAGCGGCGGAGTCATCCGTGGGCATGGGCTGAGCCCGGCTTCGTCGGCCGGCGTTGACGGAAAGGGACATGAGTGGCGGGGTCCGGTGGATCGCTGACCCGTAGCGGTCTGCGCGGCCGAGAGGTCGAGCTCGAAAAGCTACAGGCACTGATCACCTCGGTGGCCCACACCGGAAGCGGCGGATTGGCGCTGCTCCAGGGGGAACCGGGCATCGGCAAAACGACGCTGCTCGCCGAGGCCATCGCCAGAGCCGGGGCAGCGGGATTCTCCGTCGGCTTCGGCAAGGCCGACGAGTTGCATCACATCGTGCCGCTCTCGTCGTTGGCGGCCTGCGTCCTGCACGGCGATCAACCGCTGCTGTCCGACGATGCCTTCGTCGATCTCGCCCGCGGTCACGATCAGCGAATCTGGCTGATGGAGCGCTTGGCGGAGGCGATCGAAGTCAGAGCCGGCAGCGGGCCGGTGCTGATCGCCCTGGACGACGTGCAGTGGGCCGACCCGCTGAGCCGCTTTGCCCTGAAGCAGCTTCCGACACAATTGCGGACCTCGCCGGTGCTGTGGATGCTGACCGGGCGACGGGACCCCGCCGGCCCAGCGGATGAGGTTGTCGCAGCCGCGACCGGCAACCTCCCGACGGTCACTGTGCCGTTGGGGCCGCTGTCCGGCGCGGCCATCGACCAACTGGCCGACGACGCACTCGGGGCGGCGGTTGACGAGCGGGTACGGGACTTGCTCGACGGAGCCGGCGGGAACCCGTTTCTGGCGGTCGAGATGCTCGCGGGACTGCGGACCACCTCGGACGGGCTTGTGCCCCCGGGGCTCGTGGTGAGTGTGCGCGGCAGACTCGGGTCCCTGCGGCCCGGCACACTGCGCTTCCTGCGGATGGGAGCGGTGCTGGGACGCAGGTTCGGCTTCCATGACGCCGCCGCGCTCTGCGGCCAATCGACCACCACGTTGATCGCGGCACTCGAGGAAGCAGTGCGCGCCGGACTCCTGGACGACGACGGCGATCATCTGGCCTTCCGGCACGATCTGCTGCGTCAGGCCGTCTACGCCGACATCCCGCCGTCGGCCCGGAAGGCTCTGCACCGAGAGGCTGCCCACCACCTTGTCTCCGCGGGCCACCAGCCGATCGACGCGGTGCCGCACATCCTCAGGGGCACCCTTCCCGGAGACGAGGAAGCCGTAGCGCTTCTGCGGCGAGCCGCTGACGACGTACTGCCGGTCACGCCGGGCCTCGCGGCCGACCTGATGACGCGCGCCCTGGAACTGGTGCCATCCGCACGCCCGTTGAGGTTCGTAGTGGGTGAGCAGGCGATCCTCTGCTTGACCCGGGCCGGCAGGAACCGAGAGGCACTGTCGGCCGGCGACGCGCTGCTGGCCGGTCGGCCACCACTGGAGGCGTTCAGCCGGCTGCAGGCAGCCCTCGGCGCGACGCTGTGGAACATGGATCTCGCCGACGAGTTGCGCCGCCGGGCCGAAACGGCCCTCGCCATGGGGGGTGCCGCCCCGGAGATCGCGGCGAGTCTGGCCGCCCTGCGTGCACTGGCCTTGTCCCGGGGCAACGATCTTGTCGCAGCGCGTGAGGCCGGCGAGACAGCGCTGCGTGCCGCCACCGCGGTCGGCGCCCGGGAGGCACACCTGCTGGCCCTGTCCGGGCTCGGCGAGATCGCGCAGAACGCGGGTGAGAACACCGTCGCGCTGGAGCGCTTTACCGCGCTCAGCGCCGTCGATTCCGCCTTCCTTCCCGAAGAGATCGTCGCGCACCAGCACGTGGACGACTTCGAGTCCAGCGAACGGCTGCTCTTGCAGGCAGCGGACAATGCCGGGTCGACGCGTCAGGCGATGATGCTGTGGGCGCAGGGCCAGCACGATCTGTGGCTCGGCCGGCTCGACGACGCCGACGCCGGCTTCGTGACCATGGAGCGCCTGGAGGACGACGTACAGGTACCCGTCCAACAGGTGAACGCTCGCGTGATCCGATCCCGGATCGCCCTTCTGCGCGGCGATCGGGAAACGGCGCGACAGCACCTGGCCGCAGCGCGGGAAAGACTGGCGGTCAAACCGAACCCGGGCAACACGGCCGCGGTGCGCTTCCTGGAAGCGGTCCACGCCGAGGCCGACGGGGACATCGGCCTTGCCGTCGACAAGATTCGGCAAGTTCAACAGGAAGGTCTCTTCATGCGTTGGCGACTGTTGCGCAACTGGGTCGATTCCGCGATACGCATGGCCCTGCGAGGCGCGGACCACGCACTCGCCCAGGACCTGGCCGCACAGGCCGAAGCCCACGCCGAACGCAACCCGGCCGTGCCCACGGCCACGGGCATCGCGGCACAGGCCCTCGGGCTCGTGAAAGACGATCTCGCCATGCTCGAACATTCCGTGGAACTGCTCAAGGCCAGCCCTCGCCCGCTGGTCCGGGCCGCAGCCTACGCCGATCTCGGACAGGCACTCCTGACAGCGGGCCGGAAACCTCAGGCAGTGGCCGCACTGACCCACGCCCGTTGCATGTTCGTCGAGTCAGGCGCCCACGCCGCAATGGCACGCCTACAGGGCGACCTGGATGGTGCAGGGAACGACAGCCGCAGGGCGGCGAGCACGCAGCGCCCCGTGCGAGGATGGGGGGCCCTCACAGCCTCGGAGAAGAAGGTCGCGCACCTTGTATCCGAGGGCCACACCAACCGGTCGGTCGCCGAGTTGCTCGTCGTCTCCCCGCACACGGTCAACACGCACCTGACCTCGGTCTTCCGCAAGCTTTCGGTCAACTCCCGTGTTCAGCTCGCGAACCTGGTCACGGCCTTGCCCGGCAGCTGAGGGGCCAGTTGGTACGTTCACGCGATGCCCTGCCACACCTGGATGCGCTTGGCTGGGGCGCCCCACACTCAGTCGGAGGCCACCGACATGCACACACCCACTCCCGTACGGCCGACCATTGTGCTGGTGCACGGGGCGTTCACCGATGCCTCGTCCTGGGCGGGAGTCATCAGCCTTCTCCACGCCGCCGGATTCACCGTGCGCGCCCCGGCGAACCCGCTGCGCGGCCTGGCGCAGGACGCCACCTACATCAGGAACGTGGTGCGCGACATCGACGCCCCGGTCGTGCTGGTCGGCCACTGCTACGGCGGCGCGGTCATCACACATGCCGCCACCGACGCCGACAATGTCGTGGCGTTGTGCTACGTCGCCGCGCTCGGCCTCGACGCGGGCGAGTGCGTCCTGGACATCACGAGCCGCTTCCTCCCCATGCCGCCGGCCGACGCGACCTTCACCGCCGCCCTCCCCGCCCGGATTCCCGGCGACCCGGAAGGCGAGCTGTACATCCGTAAGGAGCGGTTCCCGCAGGTGTACGCCGCCGACCTGCCGGCCCAGGCCAAGAATGTGATGTCCGTGGCGCAACGCCCGATCGCCTGCAGCGCGCTGACCGGTAGATCGGGCCCGCCGGCGTGGGCCTGCAAGCCGTCCTGGTACGCCATCGCGACCGCCGACCAGATGCTCAACCCCACCGCTCAGCGTTTCATGGCACAGCGCATGGCGGCCACCGAATACGTGCTGGACGGTTCGCACGCCGTTGTGCTGTCACAGCCCGGCGCGGTGGTGGCGATGATCCGGGAAGCCGCCGAACGGGGCAATGGTGGCGACGATGGCGACGGGCTTCGACAAGCTTTCTGAGCAGGCGAAGGAGGTGATCACACGTTTTCGTGTACACGGGGGCCGCGCCTGCGAAAGCCGATCTCCCGAATATCCTCACCATCGGCCACCCAGGACCCCATGACAAGCGTTCGAACGGAAGAAAAGGCACCAGCGTGATCTCAACGGCGAGACCGTCGGCGCGGCGGATCGCCGCCCTCTTGAGGGCCGGAACCGTCGCCCTGGTGCTCCTGGTTGCCACCGGGTGCGGTGGCGGAGCCGGTGCCGGGTCCTCCACGGGCAAGGTCACCTCCATCACCGCACTCGACTACTACACCGACGAATCCGAACACGCCCAATGGGGCGAGCTGCTCACCGCCTGCGGCAAGACCGCCGGTGTAAGGGTCGAGCACACAAGCGTTCCGGGGGCGTCACTCGTCCCCAAGGTCCTGCGGCAGGCGTCGTCACGGACCCTTCCCGACCTGTTGATGCTGGACAACCCCGACATGCAGCAGATCGCACAGACCGGCGCGCTGACTCCGCTGGACCAGTACGGCATCGACTCCGGCGGCTTCGCCAACGGCATCCTGTCGGCGGGCACGTACAAGGGAAAGGTGTACGGACTGGCCCCCAACGTCAGCACGGTCACCCTCTTCTACAACAAGGACATGCTCTCCAAGGCCGGTGTCGCCGTGCCGAGGACCTGGGACGAGCTGAAGTCGGCGGCGGCGAAGCTGACCCTCCCTGGGCGCTACGGCATGGCGGTCGACGCGAACGCCACTTTTGAGGGCAGTTGGCAGTTCCTGCCCTTCCTCTGGTCCAACGGCGGGGACGAGAAGCAGTTGGATACCCCGCAGGCCGCGCAGGCACTCCGGCTGTGGGTCGACCTGGTCAAGAGCGGATCCATGTCGAAGTCGGTGTTGAACTGGACACAGGCCGACGTCCACGATCAGTTCGTCGCCGGCAGGACAGCCATGATGATCAACGGCCCCTGGCGGATCCCCGACCTGGACAAGGCCAAGAACCTGGACTGGGCGGTTGCCCCCATCCCCGTCCCCCGGATGGGGCAGACCCCTGTCACACCGCTCGGCGGTGAGGTGTGGACGGTCCCGCAGAGCGCTTCCAAGGCCCGGCAGGAGAAGGCCGCTCAGGTCCTCGCCTGCCTGAACGACTCCACGAACATGCTCGCCTTGGCCAAGCAGCACTTCACCGTGCCCTCCCGCACCGCGGTGGCCGCCCAGTACGCCGAGCAGGTCCCGTCGATGGCCCCCTTTGTCAAAAGCGTCGATGCGGCCCGGGCCCGTACCAGCGAACTCGGCGTCAAGTGGCCCAAAGCAGCGACCGGGATATACACCGCGATCCAGTCCGCGCTCACGGGCGAGCAGACACCGGAGGAAGCACTACAGCATGCGCAGCAGATCGCGACCGGGTCCTGACCTGTCCCCGACCCTCCGGATGAGCACGGGGCAGGACGACAGCGCCGTCGTCGCGGGGGCGCGCGCCACCGGTACGGCGGAGGAGGTCGCGGACGCACGCGGCAGGGACCGGGCCGTGGCCCGGGCACGCTTGTGGGAACCGCTCGCCCAGTGGATGTTCATCGTGCCCGCCGCCGCATACCTGCTGCTGTTCTTCGGCTACCCGATCGTCAAGAACATCGTGATGAGCTTCCAGCAGTACACGATCACGACGTTCTACACCGGTGCCGCACCGTTCGTGGGACTGCAGAACTACTCGAAGATCCTTTCGTCGGATCTGTTCTCCAAGGCCATGGTGACCACAGTCCTGTTCACCGCCGGCTCGTTGGTCGGGCAGTTCGTGCTCGGCCTGGCCTTCGCCCTGTTCTTCCAGCGCCGCTTCCCGCTCGGCCGCGTTCTGCGATCGCTCCTGTTGCTGCCGTGGCTGCTGCCGCTGGTCGTCTCCGGAACCACGTGGAGGTGGATGCTCGACCCCGACACGGGAGTGGTCAACGACGCACTTCGCCGCCTCCACCTCTCGTCGTCCGGCATCCCCTGGCTCACCGGCACCTCACAGGCGCTCGTGTCGGTGATCCTCATCAACATCTGGGTCGGAATCCCCTTCAACACCGCGATTCTGTACGGCGGCCTGCAGGACATCCCGACGCATCTGTACGAGGCGGCGAAACTCGACGGCGCAGGCCCTGTGGCGTCGTTCCGCCACGTCACGTGGCCGCTGCTGCGGCCCGTCGTGAGCGTCGTGCTGGTGCTGGGCGTGATCTACACGGTGAAGGTGCTGGACATCATCCTCGTGGTGACGGGTGGAGGACCGGCCAACGCCACGCAGACCATCGCCACCCAGTCCTACGAACTGTCCTTTCAGCAGTTCGAGTTCGGGCGCGGTGCCGCGATGAGCAACGTACTCGTCGTCATCTCGCTCGCCTTCGCCCTCGTCTACTTGCGCGCGAACCGTCGCGCCCGAAACCTTTGAGGGGCGATCCCGTGAAGCGCGCGCCCAGGCGTGGCCGGCCGTCCACCATCGTCGGGATCATCCTTCTCGCGCTGATGCTGTTTCCCGTCTACTGGATGGTGAATGCCTCACTCCAGCCCGCGGGCAACACGCTGCGGGGAGACTGGTTCCCCTTCCATCCGGACTTCGGCGGTTACGCCACCGCGCTGCGCGATCAGGGACGCAACCTCGTCACCAGCCTCGTCGTAGCCCTCGGCAGCGTGGCGCTCAGCCTCGGACTCGCCGCCCCGGCGGCCTACGCGCTGGCCCAGTTCCGCATCCGAGGAAGCAACGTTGTGCTCTTCGGCATCCTGGTCACCCAGATGGTGCCGGGCATCGTCGTGGCCAACGCGCTCTACAGCGCCTACAACGACCTGGGGCTCCTGAACTCCTACCTCGGACTGATCCTCGCCGACTCCACCGCCGGGGTCCCCTTCGCGATCATCGTCATGCGTTCGTTCATGCAGAGCATTCCCAGGGAGATCATCGAGGCCGCGCGCGTGGACGGCGCCGGGAGACTGCGCGTCTTCCGCTCGGTGGTACTCCCGCTGAGCACAAACGCATTGATCACTGCGGCCGTCTTCACTTTCCTCTTCACCTGGAGCGACTTCCTTTTCGCCCTCACGCTGACCACCACGGAGACCGTACAGCCGATCACCCTGGGCATCCACCAATACATCGGCGCTCACACGAACCAGTGGAACGCCATCATGGCCACCGCGGTCATGGCGTCCGTCCCCGCCGCCATGCTGCTCGTTGCCGCTCAGCGCTACGTCGCCGCCGGCGCCACCAGCGGAGCCGTCAAGTAGTGAGGGGCGGTTCCGTCTCCGTCCGGTCCGTGGTCGACCTGCGGATGGTCATCGCAGGTTTTGGCTGCTCGATCCACCGCCGAGGGCCTGAGCCGGCCATCGCCCCCGGCCGCGAGAACAGCCCTCCCTGTCAGTCCTGCAGCCCTGATCTAGCGGATTCACGCGATGTGCTTCGCCAGGCCCGCCGGCACGGTGTTTCAGCAAGCACACCGGTTGAAGGGCGGAGATCATGTCGCCGGATTCATCGAGGCCGAAGCCCGGACAACTCCGGGCATCCTCCACACTACGAATACGGACGAAATCTCCCCACCTCAGACGAACCTGCGCGAAGCGCCGCCTCAAAGAGGAGGGGCGGATCTGATGACGCCTGCCGCACTTGTCCAAGACGGTGTAAGTATCCCCGGCAGCTTCCACACCACCGACTCGCCGCCCGTCCGGTGCGGACGGGCCTACCGGCACGAAGCCCTGCCCCGGACGGTCGGCGCCGTGGACATGACGATCCCGAACGAGGCGTACTCCGGCACGAGCCGTACGACACCGCTCGGCCGACTCAAGGCCGTCACCGTGGACGGCGACTGCCTGTCCGCCCTGCGAACTCGCAGACTCGTCGCGCAAGGCGACGAAGACGAGTACGTGGTCGTCACCGTGCTGGACACGGGAGTCGCCCGACTCGAGCAGGACGGCCGTGCAGCGCCCCTTGGGCCGGGGGACATTGTCATCTACGACATGGCGCGCCCCGTCCGGCTGGCCCTTCCCCCGTCCTTCCGGACGAAGTCCCTCGTCCTGCCGAGAGACGTTCTGGGCCTGAGCGAGTCCGACATGGCTAAAATCACGGCCTGCCCACTCGGCCCCGACACGCCTTTGGGCAGGCTGCTGTCGCCCTTCCTGGCCGGGCTCGTGGACAGCGCGGGAACCCACCCTCCCCGCACCGGCGAGCTGTTGGCCCGTAACGCCGTGGACCTGCTCCGCTTGCTGGCCGCCGAGTTGCTCGGCCGAACGAGCACGGACACGTCCGAAGGGAACCGGGCACTGCTGCTGCGGATCCAGGCGTTCATCGACGATCACCTCGCGGACCGCGACCTGACTCCGCAGGCCATCGCCCGAGCCCACCACATATCCCTGCGCTATCTGCACAAGCTGTTCGAGAGCGAGGACACCACGGTCGGCCGGTGGATCCAGAGGTGTCGCCTGGAGGAGTGCCGGCGCGATATGGCACGCCAAACGAATGGCTCCACCATCGCCGCAGTGGCGCACCGATGGGGCTTCACCAGTGCCGCGCATTTCAGCCGGGTGTTCCGGACCGCCTACGGGATGTCCCCCCGTGAATGGCGCGACTCCAAGGCTTGACGCCGTACATCCCGTCCCTCACGGGGATCGTTCCGCGACCCTTGACTCCAGGCCCGGTGAGAGCGGGATCGCGGGCGCCGCTCAGCCAGGCGCGCACAGACCACAGTCAGGGCGCGAACAGGCAAGTCACCCTTGCGTCCGGTCCCTAATGTTCCGTACGCGCCTGTGGCTCCCGGCCCGGATGGGCCCCTGCGGCGGCCGCGTCCGTGTAGCCGCTGCGGGGCCGACCGGTGGCGTCCGTAGGGATTTCCGGTACGGACCGCGTACCCCCGCGGACACTCCGAACCCCGGTCCCCCTTCGAGCCCCGCCGACGCCAACGGACCGCGCATCGGCCGATGCAAGAACGAACGAACTCTAAAAGGGAGTTACTCATGTCTGGTGCCGAGAAGCCAACCGTCGTTCTGGTCCACGGGGCCTTCGCCGACGCCTCCAGCTACGCCCGTGTCATCCCCTTGCTGATCGCCCGGGGGCTGGACGTGGTCGCCCCGGCCGTGCCCAACCGCAGCCTGATCGGAGACGCCGCCTACATCGCCTCGGTCATTCGACAGATCCCCGGCCCCGTGGTCCTGGTGGGCCACTCCTACGGGGGCGCCGTCATCACCGTCGCCGGCGTGGAGGACAACGTCAAGGCGCTGGTCTACCTGGCCGGCTACGCCTTGGAGAAGGACGAGAGCCTGGGTGAGCTGCAGGGCCGTTTCCCGGACTCCGACCTGGCCGCCGCGCTCGTCTACACGCCCTTCCCGATCGAGGGCTCGACCGAGTCGGGCACCGATGTGTCGGTCCGGATCGACAAGTTCCCATCGATCTTCGCCGCCGATGTCGACTCCGACCTCGCCGCCGTCCTGGCCGTCTCCCAGCGTCCGCTGGCCGCACAGGCGTTCGCCGACGCGGCGCCGGCCGCAGCCTGGAAGACCAAGCCCTCCTGGGGCCTGGTCTCCTCCTCCGATCGCACCATCAACCCCGATGTGGAGCGCTACGGCTACCAGCGGGCCGGCATGACCACCATCGAGGTCGACTCCTCGCACCTGGTGATGCTCGCCCACCCCGAGCGCGTCGTCGACCTGATCAAGGAAGCCGTTCGGGCCACCTCCAAGTGACCTCCCACTGACCGGTCCTGTCCTTCACCGCCATGGAAAGCGAACGATGAACCCACCGATCTCACGCCGGACCGTGACCGTCTCCCTCCTGGCCGGGGTCGCCGCCCTGGGAACCGCCGGTACCGCGTTCTCTGCCCCGGCACCGGCCGCCGGCCCACACCCGGACCGCGCACAGCCCACAATCGTCCTGATCCACGGGGCCTTCGCCGACGCCTCCAGTTGGAGCACCGTCGTCGAGCGCCTTCAGCGTCGGGGCCACCGAGTCCTGGCACCGGCACTGCCGCTGCGCGGTCTGGCGAGCGACGCCGCCTACATCCGCAGCGTCCTGGACAGCGTCCCGGGGCCGATCGTGCTCGTGGGTCACTCCTACGGAGGTTCGGTCATCAGCCAGGCCGCGGCCGACGCCCCGCGGATCAAGGCACTGGTCTACATAGCCGCCTTCGTCCCCGACATCGGCGAGAGCGCACTCGCGCTCACCGACAAGTACCCCGGAAGCACACTGGGGCAGGCCACCTCCACCCAGTACTACCCCCTGCCCGGAGGGGGTCAGGGCGCGGAACTGGTCATCAGGAAGGACCTTTTCCGGGAGCAGTTCGCGGCAGGTGTCCCGGTCACGACCGCACAGAACATGGCCGTGGGGCAGCGTCCGATCACCCTGGCCGCGCTCCGGGAGCCGGCCACCGCGGCGGCGTGGAAGAAGATCCCCAGCTGGTACCTCGTGGCCACCGAGGATCGCAACATCCCGCCGGCCGCCGAGCGGTGGATGGCCGAGCGCGCCCGCGCCCACACCGTCACCGTCCGCGCGCCCCACGCGGCGGCCGTGAGCGACCCGGGCCCCGTCACCGACCTGATCCTCAAAGCGGCCCGTTCCGTCCGCTGAATGCACGGGCAGAAAGGCGCGGCGGGAGGTGCCGCAATGCGGCGCCCCCGCCGTGAACTTCGCCATGTCCGGATGCGACACGAACCGCACGACCGGTGCCGAAGCGGCGGGGGACACAGACACCGGGGCCGCGGCGGTACCGGCGAGAACCGCCGCCACCGCCGCGTCCGGCAGGCCGCACCGCCTCCCTGTCAGCGGCACCGTCCGCATCGGAGCACCGAGTCCTGTTCGCCGGGTTCGCCGTGCAGTGGAATGACGTCCGGCATGGTTCACACAACCTCACGAAGTCGAACGGGCAGGCGGACCGTCTCGGCCGTGCGCGCGACGGTGGCCGGTCCCGGTGCACCCTCCCGGCCGCCCGCTCGGCATGGTGCGGCCGGTCGGCGGCCCGGCCGATAGTCGGTGAGCCGGCCGGTCGGTTCGTCGACTTCACCGTCGACGGCCTGGGCCGGCGACGCGTCGTCCAGGTCCGTACGGGCCGGCCCGCGGACAGGCAACGCCGTCTCGACGAGCCGGCCACGCAGGGCCTCGCGAACGGTGCGGGCGCCACGGGCGGCTGCCGCGTCACCTGCGGCCGGCAGTCCGGCGCGCAGCGCACCCCGGCCGCCGTCAGCAGAGCGGGAGGCAGTACGGCCGCCGCGGAGTGCAGGCCGCCCCGCGCAGGAGCCCGGCGCGGCGCAGCTCCGGCCGGCCGATCGCGGCCCAGTCCTTCAGCCTGGCGCGCGCCGGGGCTTCGTCCGCGACCCGTTCGTCCAGAAGCACGGTGGTGGTGCTCACGAGTTGGTCTCCGCCCCGGTGTTCGCGTCGAAGAATCCGGCGCGCCGGTCGCGGGGGTCACCGATGATCCAGGCGGCCGGTGCCGTGCTGCACAACACAGTGACGCCGATCGGGTCGATCCAGTCGACGACGCCACCGAACACGGGGTAACTCCCGGGAGAAGCATTGATTTTGACGGGACATCAGACGTCGACCGGGCCCTCGGTGCCCGCGCCGGAGTAAGGCCCGCGCGGGATGCGCCGACGGGCGCGGTCACAACCCTTCGGACGCCGCGATCACGACTGGGGCCTGGTCCAGGCGGCGCCGGCGGCCGAGAGGCGATGGGTGGCCACGGAGGTCACCGCGAGCAATGCCAGCGCCAGCCCCAGGGGTAGGGCGAGCTGTGTGTGCAGCAAAAGCACGGCACCGACCAGGGCTCCGAGGAACATGGCCAGCACGGAGAGGATCCGCCGACCGGGCCGGGGTGCCGCCCCGCCCGCAGGCGTGGAGTCCGCGGCCAGTCCCGTCAGAGTCAGGGTCAGTACGGTCGTGGTCAGGTCCGGGACGCCGAGGCGCCGGGCGACCGCGTTCTGCAGTCCCATGGCGAGGCCCAGGAGCACGATCAGGGTGTACCGGACCGCGGTGGTCACGCTGCCGTGCGTGGCCGCCGCCGTGATGACGGCCGCGGCGACGAGCACCGTCTGCAGCGCCGTGGCGATGGTCAGCAGCCGCCCGCGGTGTGCCGCGAACCGGGTGCCGAATCGCCCTCCGGCCAGCGCGCCCACGAGGAACGCGGCCATGGAGACGACGGAGGCGAGCGCGGACAGGCCCTGGGCGCCCGCGAGGGCGAAGCCCAGGAAGACCACGTTGCCGGTCATATTGGCGACGAAGACGTGCCCGAGCGCCAGATAACTCACCGCATCGACCAGACCGGTTACCACCGTCAGCATCAGCATGAGCGGCGGCAACGGGCCCTGCCTGTCCCCCTTGGGCGGCACCAGCGTGCGGGCCGCGTCAGTCAGCAATGTGCGCATGCTCGGTTGTTCCTTCCGAAGTGGAGGGACGATGGAGCACCACACGGGTGAGCAGCCCGCTGGCTGGGCCGACCACGATGGCCGCGACGGAGACCCAAAGGGGCCAGGGGGTCAGCCCGAGCACCTCGTCGACCGACCAGCGGCCGGGGCCGGTGAGCGCCGGCACCGCGGAGACGACGACGAGGACCATGGGGTACTCGTAGCCGTCGTTCTGTACCCAGAGCCCGTTGTGCCACTTGACGGTGCTCGCGACCGTCATCACCCCCATGGCGGCCATCGCCGCCGCCGGAGTGAGCAGACCGGCCGCCAGGAACAGGCCGGCGCCGACCTGGCTGCCGCCCGCGGCGAGCGCGGTGAGCCGGCCGCCGCGGAAGCCGTCGTGGCGGAACTCCTCGGTTCCGCCCGCCAAGCCGTTGCCCCCCAGCCGGAAACTGACCTTCTGCACTCCGTGCCCGGCGATGAGAAGACCCACCACCAGCCGAAGGACCAACAGTCCGGTGTCCATTCGTTCCTGCCTGTTCCCGACGTTCCGTCGATGCTCGGGGGAGGCGGTCAGCCGGCCGCGTGCGCGCCGATGACGGCCTGGGCGTAGACGACCCCGAGGCCATAGGCGCCGGCGTGCTCCTTCACGACCTCCGTGACGGGTACGTACGTGTCCGTACGCGCCCAGTCACGCTGGAGCTCGAGCAGCACCTGGACCCAGGTCACCGGTATCGCGCCGCCCTGGACCATGCGGTGGATGGCGTGCTCGTGCGCCTGCGGGCTGACGCCGGCGGAGGCGTCCGTGACGACGTAGACCTCGTAACCCTGGGAGAGGGCCGAGAGGGTCGGCAGGACGACGCAAACCTCGGTCCACAGGCCCGCGATGACGAGCTTCTTGCGACCGGTCGCCTTGACGGCCTCGACGAAGGCGACGTCCTCCCAGGCGTTCATCGTGGTGCGGTCGATGATCTTCCGGTCCGGGAAGACGCCGGCCAGCTGCGGCATGAGCGGTCCCGAGAAGGACTCGGCGGCCACGGTGCTCAGCACGACGGGAACGTCGAAGACCTTGGCCGTCTTCGCCAGGCCCACAGTGGAGTTGATGACACTCGAGCGGTCGCCACTCGCGGCGGCGAAGAACATCTGCGGCTGGTGGTCCACGAACAGCACGGCGCAGTTGTCGGGGGTCAGCAGGTCGGGGCTGGGAACCGCGGTGACCTCGGAGATGTCGACCATGGGAGGCCTTTCGATGAGTGATGTGATCGCGGACAGGCGTCCGCTGCCGAGCGCGACCGTCCCGTTCGACGGCGCGAGGTGGGGGGTGTCCCGGGGAGAGGCGGCTTGTGGCCGGGCCCCTCCCCGGGAGATCAGAGCGAGAAGCAGGGGTCGAAGAACGTGCTCTCGGTTTCCGGGGCCAGGCCGCGGCGGGCGCGCCACTGTCGGTGCTGCTCCGACTCCGCGACGGCCTGTCCGAGCAACTCGGCCTGCCGGGCGCCCGACCGGCCCGTAAGGGGTGTGGCCTGGTAGCCGCCGAAGTGTGCCACCGGGCTCCAGGCCGGGCTGACCGGAGGCAACTCCTCGTCGAGGCCCTCGTACTCGGCCGCGGCGTAGACGATCCGGCCGCCGACGACCGTCAACAAGGACTCGATGTGCGCGATGTCCGGCTCGGGCACGGTGAAGTAGTCCTCCGACAGGACGGAGAGGTCGCCGAGGAAGCCCGGGCGCAGGACGCCCTTGACGTTCTCTTCGCCGGTCAACCGGGCACCCGCCTCGGTGAACATCGACAGCGCGGTCCGCCGGTCGACCCGGTTGTGCGGCGGGCGAACGACCAGGTCGCCGACGGTGCGGCCGGTGATCAGCCAGTGCAGGGCGATCCACGGGTTGTACGTGGAGACCCGGGTGGCGTCGGTGCCGGCGCCGACGGTCAGACCGCGCTCCAGCATGGCCCGGATCGGAGGGGCGTCGGCTGCGGCGCCGGGGCCGTAGCGGCGTACGAACGCCTCGCCCTGGAAGGACAGGCGATTCTGCACGGACATGGCACCGCCGAGGGCGGCGATACGGTCGAGGCTATCCGCGGAGACGGTCTCCGCGTGGTCGAACAGCCAGCGGTTCCCGGCCGGGAAGAGCCCTTCCACGGCGAGCTTCTCGAATACCGCGAGATCGCGCCGGATGGTCTCGTCATAGGTGGCGTGCAGCCGGAATCCCCAGCCGTTCTCCATGAGCAGGCGTACGGCCTTCTCGAATTCCACCTCGTAGTCGGAGGCGTGTTCCGGGCGTGGCTGGGCGAAGTTCTCGAAATCCGCTGCCGCCCAAGTAAGGTTCTCGCCCGCTCCATTGAGACGCAGCCATTCGTCCCCGTCCTCGGGGCGGGCCATTTCTATCCAGCGGGTAAGGTCGTCGATTTCCTGGCCGGCGGTCTGCGGAAAGAGATGATAGGCGATACGCAGGGACAGTTGACCGGCCTTGGCCAGTTCGACAACGGTGCTGTAGTTGTCGGGGAAGTTCTGGAATCCCCCCGCGGCGTCGATCGCCGAGGTAAGTCCGAACCGGTTCAGTTCCCGCAGGAAGTGACGTGTGGAGGCCTGCCTGTGCTCGTCGTCCAGCACCGGGGCCTTGGCCAGCGTCGAGTAGAGGATCAAGGCGCTGGGGGCGGCCAGCAGCATGCCGGTGGGCTCGCCGTCTCGGCCCCGTACGATCTGGCCGCCCTTGGGGTCGGGGGTGTCCTTGGTGTATCCGGCGGCCTTGAGCGCCGCGCGGTTGAGTACGGCCGACTGGTACAGGTGCAGGACGAACACCGGGGTGTCCGGCGCGGCGGCGTTCAACTCGGCGACGGTCGGCAGCCGTCGTTCGGCGAACTGCTCGGCCGACCATCCCCCCACTACCCGCACCCACTGCCCCTTGGGCGTGCGGGCCGCCTGTTCACGCAGCATCGCCAGGCCCTGGCGCAGCGTGGGGACGCCGTCCCAGCGCAGTTCCAGGACGTAGTTGAGCCCACCTCGGATCACGTGCAGGTGGGCGTCGTTGAGGCCGGGGATCATCCGGCGGCCGAGGGCGTCCACCACCTTCGTGGCAGGGCCGACATGACCGGCCACATCGTTGTCGTCACCGACGACTGTGATGACCCCGTCGCGGATGGCTATCGCCCCGGCCTGCGGGCGGCCCCGGTCCCCCGTATGGATCTTCGCGTTGCGGACGACCAAGTCCGCGGCGTCGTCGGTGACTCGGGGCACCAGCCCGCCGACCGGCATCGTGGACACCTTCGACAACCTCCTGCGGGATGAACTGCATCGATTTCGTCTGCGACAACAGCGGCGGGCGGGAGGGAGAATTCCTGGCGGCCTCACCGCGCGATACACAAGCCCGCCCCGGCGACCCGCCGCCGCTTCGCCACCACGCTATTTCGAGCCGATGCGACCGTGTTGCCCACCAGCGCACCGGATTTGCGCCGACAGCGCACTGACTCTTTCCGGTGCACGGCGAGGCCGGAGACGGTGCACCGGTGGGCAACCTTCCTCGACCCGACGCTTTCGGCGTGGCGAGCGACGCCCGCAGGAGATCGACACGTCCACCGTCGGCCCCGGTTCCGGCAGTGGATCGCCCCGTTGTCCGGCGTCTCGCCGGCGATCGTGTTCCGGGTGATCCAGCGGCTCGGCCCGCTGCTCGGCCCGCTGCTCGGTCCCGAACCGGTCCGGACCGGCCGGCGCCCGGCCGCACGCCTCATCCCTGGCGCGGCACCGTGACCAGGACGACCAGGATCGCGAACAGCGCACCGGCGACAAGGACGGGTGCCGGCGAGAAAGCGGCCAACACAACGCCAACCGCGGCCACAGGAAAGACAATCTGTTCGCGCGCCCCCTTTTGATGGGGCCGTAGGTGCACCGCCCAGACCGTTACCAGGAAGATGGCCGCCGGCACGGTGACCGCCGCACCTGCAGCGGCCGGCGAGGCGTCGGTGCGCCGCGTATCGTAATCGGCGTACGCGGCCAGGCCGGCTCCCTCGGCGGTTGCCGACGCGAAGATCAGGTAGTGGCCGTAGGCCCAGGTGAATCTTCTGCGGTGGGCCCGGTGCGTCGTGGCCAGCAGAGTGTCCGCGGGTCTGGCGAAGTACAGCCACCACATGGCGTAGGCCATGAGCAGACCGCCGGCCGCCGGCGCGTACAGCGAACCCGTGCCGTGGTGCCGGTCGAAAGCACTGCGAACGGCGACGGTGGCGGCCGTGACGGACTCGCCGAGGACGATGAGGGTGAACAGTTCGTAGCGCTCGGCGATGTGGCGCGGATGCCAGGGCGTCATCCCGGCGGACTGCGCCCATACGGGAACGGACACCTCGGCCGCGATCATTATCACGATGCCGGGCAGCCGCACCGGCGCCGGGAGGAAGAGCAACCCCACCCAGCCGAACTGACACGCCGTGACCCCGGCCGCGAAGCGCAGCGTGGTCCTCCGCCGGACAGGGTCGGACAGCGCGGCGCGCAGCCAGAGCGCGGCGAGCGCCGTACGCAGCACGACGTAGCCGAGCGTGATGACGTGCAGATCCCCGTCCTCGAACGCGCCGCGCACGCCGGCGGCGAGGACCAGGGAGCCGGTGATCTGCACCAGCACCGTCAGCCGGTACGGGACGTCGTCCGGGTCGTAGGCGGAGGCGAACCAGGTGAAGTTCATCCACGCCCACCAGATGGTGAAGAAGACCAGCGCGAAGCGCAGGACGCCGGAGGCGTAGTCCCCCTCCGTCAGCGCCCCATGCAGGCCCATGGACGCCTGCGCCACCGCCACGACGAAGCACAGGTCGAAGAAGAGCTCCAGCGAGGTCGCCGACCGGCGCGCCTCACCGGGGTCGCGGCCCACCATGGTGCGCCACCGCCCGGCACCCGGGGCCGCCCGCATAGCCGCGGCGCGGTTCAGCGGAGGGCTCCCAGAGCCGCCTCGATCGTCCGGTGGAAGGTGGGATAGGTGTAGATCATGTGCCGAAGCCGGTCGACGGGCACCTCGGCGTGGACGGCCACGTTCAGCCCGTACAACACCTCGCCACCCACCGGCCCCGCCGAGGTCGCGCCGATCAGCACACCCCGGTCGGCGTCCTCGACGAGCTTGATGAACCCCTCATGGCCCGGCCCGTGGATCCAGCCGCGCGTGGAGGAAGCGATGGTCACCAGGCTGGTGCGCACCGCCCGCCCCCGCTCGCGTGCCTGCCGTTCCGTCAGTCCCACCGCCCCGATTTCCGGATCGGTGAAGGTGACCCGTGGCAGCGCCCGGTAGTCGGCGTCGGGACCGGGTTGCCCGAGGATGTCCCGGACGGCGATCTCCGCTTGGTACATCGACACGTGCGTGAAGGAGCCCCGGCCGGTGATGTCGCCGATCGCCCACAACCCCTCCCCTGCCCGCATCTGCCCGTCCGTGGGCACCGCTCCCGCCGTCGGATCGAGTCCCACCGTTTCCCTCGCCGGCGGGGTCAGGTCGGCATGGCGTCCGGTGGCGACCAGAAGCCGTTCAGCACGCAGCAGTTGCTCACTGTCTTCGAGGCGGACGGTGAACGCGGTGCTGTCGTGGCCGACGTGCCGAGCCCGCGCACCTGTGAGAACGGTGACACCGTCCGCGCGCAGCACCTGCGCGGCCGACTCCCCTGCTTCCGGCTCCTCCTGCGACAGCAGTCGGACCTGCCCCTCGATCACTGTGACCGCGCTCTTGAAGCGGGCGAAGACCTGGGCGAGTTCGACGCCGATGGCCCCCCGCCCAGCACGACCACGGACGCGGGCAGCTCGGTGGCAGCCATGGCGTCCCGGTTGGTCCAGTACGGCGTTCCTTCCAGACCCGGCACCGGAGGTACCCGGGGCCGGGTACCCGTGGCCGGCACGACACCGCGCCGGGCCTCGAACGTGCGGTCACCGACCGTCACACGGCGGGGCCCGGCGAGGCGACCCCTCCCCCGGACGAGCCGAGCACCCTTCGCCGCGAAGCCGTCCGCGGCCACCTGGTCGTTCCAGTCGTCGGTGGCCTCGTCGCGGATCCGTTCGGCGACCCTGGTCCAGTCCGGAGTCACGACCACCTCGCCGGCGAGGGCGGGGACCCGCCCGCCTCGGCGAGCAGGTTCCCGGCCCGGATCATCATCTTGCTGGGCACACATGCCCAGTACGGACACTCACCTCCGACGAGTTCCGCCTCGACCCCCACCACGGCCAGTCCCACTTCGGCCGGCGTGCCGGCGACGTACTCGCCGCCCGGCCCCAGCCCGACGACCACCACATCCACCTGCTCGTTCACGCTCACGCCTCTCCTCGTTCCGCCGGCTCTCCGGGCATGGACTGTCCCGCCGACGCTAGAGCGGCCGGGCAGCGACCCGTGCCCGGCGGTGCACGGGTACTTGCCCGAGAGCGAACGCCGGGGGACAAGCACCCGGCACAGTGCGCCGACGGGCACCACCGCATGCGCTGCCGGTCAACACGCCCCCCGACCGGTCACCTAGCGTCATCGCGATAGGCACGGCACGGCACCTCAGGAGGCGCACCATGACCACCAACTCCCCATCCGCACGAACCAGTCAGCCGTGGCTGCACCAGAAGGGCGAGGTGATCCAGGAGTTCGGGACCGTCAAGCAGTTCCCGGTCGGTCTGTCCTACGAGGCCCGGATGTACTCCTGCCAGCGTCTGAACACGGTCCTGGCGGACACTCAGATCCTCTACGGCCTCTACAAGAAGCATCACTGGCTGATGCGCGGCGCGACCTTCTACCAGCTGCACCTGGTCCTGGACAAGCACGCGGGAGAACAGCTCGAACTCGTCGACACCATCGCCGAACGGGTCCAGTCTCTGGGCGGCGTCGCGGTCGGGGACCCCCGGCACGTCGCCGAGATCACGTCCATTCCGCGACCCCCGGACGGCGTGGAGGAGGTGCCGGCGATGCTGTCACGGCTGTTGGAGGCCCACGAGAACATCCTCGTCGAGGCTCATGACGCCGCCGCCCGAACCGTCGAACTGGGCGACGACGGCACCAACGACCTGCTGGTGTCCCAGGTGATCAGGACCGGCGAACTCCAGGCGTGGTTCCTGGCCGAGCATCTGGTCGACACACCGCTGATCCGCGCCTGAAGAACTGTCTCGGTCAGCCGCCCCGACGTACATGAGCGGGTACCCGGCGGCACGAGTCGGCATCCGCACGACACCCCACCGTTGCCTAGAATGCAGCGAGGATCGTCGGCTTCGCACCGGACGGAGCGCTGCTGGACCGGGAGCGGGTATGGATCTGCGGCAGATGGAGGTCGTCGTCGCGGTGGCGGACGCGGGCGGTTTCACGGCAGCGGCAAGGCGGCTGCACGTGGTCCAGTCAGCCGTGTCCGGCACGGTCCGCGCGCTCGAACGGGAGCTGGGCGCCCCTCTGTTCGACCGCACCACGCACCGCGTTGCCCTCACCCCGGCCGGAGAGGCGTTCGTGCCCGCCGCCCGCGCGGCACTCCGGGCCGCCGAACTGGCACGGGAGGCTGTCGATGCCGTACGGGGGCAGTTGCGCGGACGGGTGGCGGTCGGCACGATGCAGGGAGTCTGGGCGGGGCTCCACCACGCCCTGGCCGCGCTGCGAGCGGAGCATCCGGGCGTGGTGGTGCAGCTACGGCAGGCGGCGGTGGCCGACATCCGGCAGGCGCTCCGCGAGGGCACAGTGGACCTGGCCGTGGTGGCGTTCGACCGGGGGCAACAGCGCGGGCTGGCAACCCGGCTGCTGTCCCGTGAGGACATGGTGCTGCTGGCATCGGCCCGGCAGGTCATCGCCGGGGCGAAGCCGGACGGGGAGGTTGGGCTCGCTGACGTCGCTCAGCTGCCTCTGGTGGACTTCACACCCGGCTGGGCCATCCGGTACGCGGTTGACCGGGCCTTCCGTGCCGCAGGCGTCGACCACAGCACGACCTTCGAGGTGAACGACATCGTCGCGGCAGCCGAACTGGTCCGCAACGACCTGGGCGTCTGCATCGTGCCCAAGTCGATCGCGGACCGCTTCCCCGATCTGCTCCAATACCGGTTCGACCGGCACGCGCCGAACTGGAAAATCATGGTCGTACGACCCCCCGGCGAGGCACCCCCGGCGGTCGCCGCGCTGCTGCGGCACATCACCTGACGGCGACCGGGGCGCCTCTCGGCCGCCACCGCGCCGAACGTCCTGCCGGGGCACGCCAGTTCCGAACGAACGGAGATCCACGCGAGCGGGGCGCGGGCAGCCGCCGCAGCGAGGCCGCCGAGCACCACGACCCCGTCCGTGCCGTCCTCGCCGACCACGATGCCCGGCTACATCGCCGCGTCGTCCGCCTGCACCAGAGGGGGCAATCACCGGCACGGTGTTCCCGCCCGCCGACGCCAGGACGATCAACCGGGTGGTCGGCCTCCCATACCTCACGCACTCCGCACTTCACGTGCCGGACCGGCTGCACAGGGCCGGATGCCGCACCCGGCGCCGGTGTTTGGCTACGACCGCACGGATCACATACGGGACAGCGCCGAACAGGCCACCCCTGGCAGCGCAGCGTCTTCCACACCGCGGTGCAGGGAGTTGCGGCATCACCGGCCGGCGGGGACACCGGGGCGTTGGTCACACCGCGCGATGCCTTCGGTGACGCCGCAGACGGCTGGGAGGCGATCGGCGCCCGCAGGAAGGTGGCGATGCTCCAACCGCGCCCAAGCCCACTGCTCGGCGCCCGCCACGAGTACATCGGCGGCGGATGCCACAGCGGCACGGTGGTCCGGAGACAACGGCGCCGGACTTGGTGCCGTACCGGAGCTTCCCGCTGGCAGGTGGTGTGTTCCCCATCGGGCACACGCCGTTCGGGAATCGGATGTTCCTGCGACCCAGGGCCGCCCGAGTCGACGACGGCTGGACCGTTCTGGTCAACTGGGAACCACATGGCTCGACTATCAGGTGAGCTTCGAGGAGTTTCTCACCAAGGCGCTCGGTGGAGATGTTCACTTCTTCCACGCATCGGTTCCGGAAGAGCCGTCCTACGAACTGGTGGGTCGCGTGCGGTAGCCGTCGAGCGCTCGCGAGGACCGGTCGGCGACCATCCGACCACCGACACGCGGCCCAAGCAGTCGGCGAGGGAGTCGGGGCGTCTGCCGATGCTCCGCGAGCACACAATGTTTCTGTGGGCTGCCTGGTGGATGCCCACCGCGGAGGGATGCACGTGAACGGCGACGGGTTCCGGTGGTTGGCGGAGTGGGAGCATTTCCCGGACGGGTTCTGCGCGACGTTCGCGCGGGGCCTGTCCCCCGAGGAACTGCTGGACCGCTTGGGCTGCGACCCGGAGCACAGTGCGGTCATGGACGCGATGGAGGCTGTGGATCTGCGTGCCGACCTGGAAGTCGGCGGCGACGAGGAGGAAACGGTCGTCGCCCTTCTCCGCGCCGGATCCCGCAGCGGCTGGGCATTCGCCCTCGAGGACATCACGCTCTACGCCGCCGATCGGGAACTGCTCGGTCGCGTGTCGGTCGGCACCGAGGTCGCCAGTCTGCGCCGCGACGCCGCGCACGGGGAGGCGTGGTTCGACCTGTGGCGGGACGGCCGGCCGGTCGAGCAGCGCACCGTCCGGGATCCCGACGAACTTGCCGACCTCGAGGACGGTCTGGGTATCGACGCGCCGCTGCTCGAACTCCTGAGCCCCGCACACGAACTGCTGACCGGATTCGCGCGCTGGGACGGTTGACCGCCACATACCCGTCAGGCGAGCAGGACTCGTTTGCGGAGCGGGGGCACGCGGCCGCGTCGGGAGCCCCCGACGGTCACCGGGCGACGCGACAGGGTCAACAGGACTGCGCAGCGCCCTACGCCGGTTCCGCGCCACGCCCAGCGGATCGACGCCCTCCAGGCGCAGGGGTGAGGGCGCGGGCCGGCCACAGGCCGATGCCGCCGGTTGCCGCAACCGGCGTCCGGCGGCCTTCACCCTGGTAGCGCTCGGCAAGCGGACCGGGCGCAGCGGTGACGTGTCCGGGGTCACCGGCCGGATGCGTCGGCGGCCGCCGTTCGAGCCTTCGGGGGCCGGCGCTGGATCGCGGTGTGCAGGGTTCGGTGGGCTTCGGTCGCGAAGTGGTGCTGTCCGCTTCGTGTTGCGGTCACGGCGATGGCGGCGGCGTCGGTGACTTCGCACACGCGGATGAGGCGGCTTTCGTCGGTGTCGGGTTCGCGACCGTATCCGGTGTGGAAGGCCGCGTACAGGTCGGGGCGTTGGTTCAGGGTGCGTTGCCGGATGCGCGGGAAGTCGCGGCCGACGGCTTCGTATCGGCTGGTCTCGAAGTCGATCACGCCCAGGCGGTCTCCGTCCCACAGGAGGTTGCGGCTGGTGAAATCGAGGTGGGAGGGCTGGGCCTGTTGTCCGGGCATGCTGTCCAGGAGTTCGAGTGCGCGTCTGGTCATGTCGGCCTCTGTCGGGGTCAGCGGGTTGGTGCCGTGGGCGAGTTGGGCGCGTATGTACGCGGCTCGGTCGGGCCCGAAGGTGGGCAGGTGCCGTCGGGGCCCGCGTTGTGGAAGAACCGCAGGAGTGCTCCGGCCTGCCGGTAGG
Source organism: Embleya sp. NBC_00888 (assembly GCF_045207655.1). Classification (NCBI taxonomy): domain Bacteria; kingdom Bacillati; phylum Actinomycetota; class Actinomycetes; order Kitasatosporales; family Streptomycetaceae; genus Embleya; species Embleya sp. NBC_00888. The sequence goes on from NZ_CP108785.1 coordinate 494,575, forward strand.
CGGAGCGTTCCTCGTCGGCGGCGGGGCTCGGGGTGGACAGCGGCACGCCGGGGACGACGGTCGTGAGGAGGGCGTGGTGGGTCGGGTCGGCGTCGAGGAGTTGCGGGGCGCGGGGTCCCAGCGCGGGGGCCCAGGTGCGGAGGGCGTGGAGTTCGCGGGTGAACGAGTCGGCGTCGGTGTTCGTCTTGAGGATCATCTCCCGGCCGCCGGCGGTGCGCAGTCGGGTCACGGTGGTGGAGGTGCCGGGCCAACTGTGGTCCGCCACGACTTCCGCGTTCCGGGCGATGCGGGTCGTGGGGTCCTCGTTCACGGCCGGTCCAGGGTCTTGAGCGCTTGTTCGAGGGTTTCCCGGGGGGTGAGCGTGGTGGTGTCGATGATGTCGGCTTCGTCGCGAAGCCATGTGCCGAGGGCTTGTTCGTATGCGGTGAGGCGGCGGCGGCGGAAGGCGCGGACCTTCTCGCTGCGTGTTTCGTCGCCGGGGCATTCCATGCTCGCGTCGATGCGGGCGAGGAGGGTGGGGGTGTCGGTGTGGACGAGGAGGTGGCGGAGCGGGATGCCGGCGTGGTCGATGGCGGTGAAGATCTCGTGCGCGTAGTCGCGGTTGAGGAGGGTCATCGGCGCGATGAGGGGACGGCCCTGGTTGAGGTGGTGGAGTTCGACGCCGGTCGCGGCGACCAGGGGGCGCCAGGGCGGTAGGTCCTGGAAGTCCTTGGCGTGTCCGGGAAGGAGGTTGCGGAGCATGAAGCCGACTTCCTCGGGGTCGTAGAGCATGCTGCCTTCGACGGTGGCGGCGAGGAGGTCGGCGAGGGTGGTCTTCCCGCCGCCGAAGGGTCCGTTGATCCAGATGATCACGCTGTCTCCGTGGTGCCGGTGGTGGTTGTCGTCGTGGGGCGAACGTGCGGTGGGTGCGATCGGTTACGTCCTCGGTGGTGCCGTGGGCCTGTCATCGGGGAGGCACGGAACGCGGAACTGTCGGAAGGAGAGCCGGAATCCGTCCGCGTGGATCACCCGGATCCTGTCGAGTTCGGGAATCGGCCGGGCCGGCATCGCGAGGGTGAACGTGTGCGGCGTCCCGGGGGCGATGCTCGCGAAGGCGTGATCGTGGGGACCGTGCCGCGTGGTTCGGGGGCGCAGGTGCACGGCGCAGGGGATGTCGGTGTCCGCGTCGCCGGTGCCGATCAACACGCGCACGAGTACCGGTGCGCCCGGATGTGGGGCCGGCGGTATGTCGACGGTGCAGGCGGGGGCGTCGGCGGGTTCGCTGAGGGCGGGTCCGCGGCGGGGGCAGTGGATCACGGTGCGGGGGGTGTGCCCGAGCCGGCTGGTGTGGTGCTCGCGGTGTCGGGGGGCTCGGCAGTACGGGCAGGGATCGGTTCGTGTGAGGTGCTGGACGCGGTGGTGTGCGTGTGCGGCGGCGACTTGGCGGGCGTAGGCGCCGCCGGAGGTGGTCGCGGATATCGACAGGGCTGTCTCGGCCCAGGCCCGTGCGATGTCGCGCGGTTCGTGGGGTTCGGCTGATGTGTTGCCGGTGTCCGGGAGGTGGTAGAGGGCCGCTGTGTGGTGGGCGCGCAGCCGGTCGAGGCAGGCGGCCAGTTCGGCGTCGGGACGGATGCGCAGACTCGCCCGCAGTGCGTGCTCGAACGCCGCGGCCTCACCCAACGCGGCGAGGTGGGGCCGGTTCACGGGGAGGGTGTGGCTGCGGGGAGGACGATCGGCGAAGCCGCGTGTCGGGGGCGTGGGGCAGCCCGAGGGCGGCCAGGTGCGCCGTGACGCGGTCGTCGGTGCCGTGGAGCAAGGGCATGGGGTGGTTCGCGAACGCGGCGTCGCGGTACGCCGTGTCCAGCGCCTGGAGCGGGTCGGGGTCGACGGGGTGCAGGCGGAGGCGGATCAGGCATCCGCCCGGGCGCAGGATGCGCAGCGCTCGGTCGACGGCCGCTCACGTGCGTGCGTTCCGGGCCCGCTCACGCGGCCCCGGAACTTCCCGAACTCCGTGGAACCGGATTGTGCGACCGGCTATTCGCCGGTGTCCTGGGAGTGGTCGCGGACCATGACCTCGGCGCCGGTCTGGCGGTGGCTTTGTTCGGACACGGGAACGAGGACGGCCGAGTCGCGGAAGGCGGGCAGGGACGTGGATCCGCAGCTGATCAGTGTCGCCTTGAGTTTGGCGACGGTGATGGGGACGGTACCTTGGAGGCTTCCGGCGTAGGGGACGTAGCCGTCGACGCCTTCCTCGAAGGCGATGTCGTCGCCGCCTTGTTCGTAGCGTGCGATGTTGCGGGCGCGGGCGGAGCCTTCGCCCCAGTATTCCTTGAGGAGACGGCCGCCGATCCGGACGCGGCGGTTGGGGCTTTCGTCGAAGCGGGCGAAGTAGCGGCCGAGCATGATGAAGTCCGCGCCGAGGGCGAGGGCGATGGCCATGTGGTAGTCGGTCAGCAGGCCGCCGTCGCAGCACAGGGGCACGTACACCCCGGTCTGTTCGGCGTAGGCGTCGCGTGCGCGGGCGACGTCGATGAGGGCGGAGGCCTGGCCGCGGCCGATGCCCTTGGTCTCGCGGGTGGTGCAGATGGAGCCGCCGCCGATGCCGACCTTGACCCATGCGGCGCCGGCGTCGGCCAGGTAGCGGAACGCGCGGCCGTCGACGACGTTGCCCGCGCCGACGTGGACGTCCGCGCCGTACTTGTCGCGGACGAATTCGAGGGTCCTGGCCTGGTAGACGCTGTAACCGTCGGAGGAGTCGATGCACAGGACGTCGGCGCCGGCGTCGACGAGGGCGGGGACGCGGTCGGTGTGGTCGCGGGAGTTGATGCCGGCTCCGACGCGGAAGCGTTTGTCGGCGTCGACGCTCTCGTGGCGGAAGCGGGTGTGGCTCTCGTAGTCGGCGCGCAGGACGACGGAGGCCAGGCGGGCGTGGGAGGTGAGGACGGGCAAGACGTCCAGGCGGTGTTGCCAGATGGTCTCGTTGGCGTCCGAGAGGGAGACGGAGGACGAGGCGGTGACCAGGTCCTCGACCGCGCGCATACGGGTGGTGACGGCGTCGGTGGGGTTGTGCCGGTCGGGATGGAAGTCGTCGACGGTGATCAGTCCGAGGAAGCTTCCCTCGGCGGTCCCGTCATCGGTGACGGCGACGAAGTCCTGGGCGGAGCCGCGGGTGAGGGCGGTGATGTCGCCGAGGGTGGCGGTGGGTACGACGTGCAGTTCCGCCCGACGGAATCCGGCCTTGTGGCCCTTGACGGCGGCGACGTCGGCGGCCTGGGAGGCGATGTCCTGGTTCTGGTGGATGAACGCCATGCCGCCGGTGCGCGCCAGGGCGACGGCGAGGCGGGGTGAGGACACGGCCTCCATGATCGCGCTGACCAGAGGGGCGGCGATCCGGATCGGCGAGGGCTCCCCGACAGCGTGGCGCACGACGGGTGTGCCCAGGTCGACGTTGGCGGGGGTGCAGTCCTCGGTGGTCAGGTTCGGCAGGAGCAGGTACTCGCTCAGGGTGCGCGACACCTCGGGGAGGATCTTCAACGGTGGTTCCCTTTTCTTGTTCCGCGTGGGCGTTGACGGTCGTCGGTCCGGCCGCCGGTATGGCCGACGCGGCTGCGGCGGGGCGTGGATGCGGGCTCGGGCGCGGCCGTGCGGCGGGCGCCGGGCGTTGTTTCCGCCGCGATATCGAGCACTTGCGGACAGTCACTGCGGTGGCGTGATCCTACCCGGGCGCGGCGAACCCTCGCGTCGCATCGGATGGCATACCCGGTCGCTCGTACGGGAGTTCGTGCCGTGTGCCGACGGTTGTGCGCTTCGCCGGTGCGCGTCCGGCGGGGTCGTGGGGGCCGGATCGCCGGCGCAGTAGGTCCCAACTGTGTGCTTCCCGGGCGTGGATGTGGGGGGGCGACGTCGGTGGAGCGGGTGTGGGCCGTGGTCAGGATGTGGGTGAGTCGGGCGAGGAGGTCGGGGAGTTCGAGGTGTTCGAGGGCACGCAGGCCGGTCGCGAAGCCGCGGGGCGCCGCGCCCGTGGTTGGCGGGCCGGCGAGCTGCCACAGCTAAGCGCAGGTGAGGGCGAGCGACGGTGGGGTCGTCGGGCGGGCGGGTCAGGGCGAGGGTGGCGTTGGAGAGGATGTCGCCGAGGACGAAGGTGACGTCGCGGGTGTCGGCCGCGCCGCGGCGCAGGCGTTGCCAGGCGGCGAGTCGGTGTGTGGTGGGGAATCCGTGGGTGAACGCCCGGTCGGGGTCGTGGCCGGTGTGTTCGAGGAGGTCGCGGATGGGGGCGTCGCCGTCGATGGCCAGGGTGTGTCCGACTTCGTGGCGACGTGTCGGGCGACGCGTTCCAGGGGTACGCGCAGCGCCGCCGCGAGTTCGTCGCCGTCGACGCGCGCGAGCAGGGCCGGCACGGGCGGGCCCCAATGCAGGTGGGTGCGCACGGGGTGCGGGCCGCGGGGGTCGGGGAGGGTCAACAGGACGTCGGCGTGCTCGTCGACCCACTGCGGGGCGCGCTCGTGCAGTGCGGCCAGGTGGGCGCCGATCAGCGAGTGGAGGGCGGCGCGGGCCCGCGGCCGGTCGCGGGGGTCGGGAGCGCGGCGGCCGCGGTGAGGGCGGCGCTCAGGGTGTCGGGTGTCGGGGTGGTGTGGTCGGTGAACGCCTGGGCGAGGGCGACCAGGTAGGCGCGGCGGGCGGTGTCGTCGGGCAACGCGTCGACGACGGCGGCCGGCTCCTGGGCCCGGGGGCCGGGCTCGGTCAGCACGAGCCGGTGGATCAGGCGTTCGCGCTCGTCCCGCGGGGTGGCAGCGACGGCCCGCGCGCACTCCGGCGCGCCGCGGGTAGCGGCGAGGTCGGTCAGTTCGCGCAGCTGCGGGCCGAGGGCGTCCGGGGTGAGGGGTGTGGGGTCGAACGGCACGCGGGGGTCGGGGGCGGGTCGTCCGACGCGTTCGTCCATGACGGCCAGGACCGTGCGCCGGGGGGCGAGGACGGGGTCGGGCAGGACGGCGGACCAGTCCCAGGCGGGCAGCCACGCGGACGGCGGACGCCCGAAGGCGTCCCACTCCGCGCGGCCCCGCTCCAGCGCCTCGGCGTCGGGGGCGGTGCCCAGGGCGGCGCTCATCGCGGCGTGCACACGGTTTCGCTCGTGCGCGGGGCAGTACTCGGTGGCTGCCGCGACGAACGTGCCGAGGTCCGGGCGGACCCGGTCGGACATGACGCGCGGCAGGAGTCGGATGGCCTCGTCCCACCACGCCGGAGCGTCGGCGCCGTCGGTCGGGGCGTCGGCGGTCCGGGTCAGGTGCACGGCCGACACCCGGTCCCGGGACGGTTCGTGCGTGATCTTCGCGCGCGTGAACCGGGTGCGGTCCGTCAGGGGCACGCCTGCCGCCGCGTCCAGGGCGGCCACCTCCAGCACGACGCGTGCCGGCGCGCCCGCGCGAGGGCCGTCGGTGGGGGCCGCCGCGAGGTCGGGGACGAACGCCAGTGCCGACCACGCGTGCGAGGCGTCGTCGCCGAGGGCCCGACCCGGCAGCCCCGCGCACACCACTCGCAGGATGCGGCCCAGGGCCTGTGCGGAGGGCTCGCGGTGGGTGTGGGTGTCGACGGCCAGTTCCACGAGCGCGTCGAGCAGGCGTCCGGCCGTCCATTCCCGGGCCGGGGTGTCGGGCAGCCGGTCCAGCACCCGCTCGACCAGCGGCAGCCAATCGCGGTCGCGCGCGGCACGCGGAAGATCCAGGGCCCACTCCCGGCCTCGCGGGCCACCTCCGCGCCCTCGGGGCCGTCGATCGCCTCCAAGACGCGGCCCCGCAACCCCGCGGCGCCGCGTGCCAGGGCGATCGCCCGCAGGGTCGCCCAGGCACCGGGCGCGCGCACGGCGTCGAAGTGGGCGTCCAGCCATCGCGCGACCTCGTCGGGATGCGTCTCGCGCATCCGGTGCAGGAACCCCAGGGCCGGCCACGCCTCCCGGTCCGGTGTCGGGAACCCGGGGTGTGCGTCGAACAGTTCCAGCCATCGCGGCGAGGTCGCCACCCGCAGGAAGTACAGGCGCGTGCGGGGGTCGGTCCACCCGGCCGCCTCCGCGGCCTGCTCGGCGGTCGGCTCCTCGGACCGGGCGAGGGCGCGGATCCGCGGGGCGCGGTGCGGCAACGCGACGAACACCTGGCGGATGGCGGCGACCGACTCGTCGAACATCCGCACGGCATCGGCGTGGGTGCAGGAGCCGCCGTGCACGACGGCGGAGGCGTCGCTGTAGAGCTTCGACCACACCCGCACGGCCGCGCGTTCGGCGGCTCCCGGCGCCATCCGCGCCGTTTTCTCGACCAGGAGCAGCACCTTGCGGTCGTGGTACCCGCCGGGCATGGCGCGTTCGGCGCACAACCGCGCGAACGCCGCCTCCAGATCCCGTAGATCGTCACTCGGGGGTGCACTCGTCGACACGGCGGAGTCCGCCGACGTGTCCCGGGCAGCCAGGAATTTCGCGACGGCTTTCTCAAGTCCGGTCCGGGCCGCCTCCAGGCCCTCCGTCTCGGTCCCGGACAGCTTCGTCAGGATCTCCAGCGCCGCCCGGCAGCACGCCGGCGCCGCCACGTCGGGGCGTTCCAGGACGCCGCCGTCGGTCGGCAACCGCGCGGCGTCGCGCAACAACGCCAACGCGCTCGCGCCCTTGGGGCCCCAGGACGTCAACCCTTCGGCGAACTCCTCGTCCAACACCACCGGTTCGCTCCGCGCGTCACGCGATTCCGTTTCCACGGCGTCCACCGTAGCCCCGCCCCACGCCCGCACATCGCCGCCGGCCCGGGCCGCGCCGCAGGTGTGCCCCATCGGCGGGTGGTTTCGGCCCTCGGCTCCGTGTCCGCTGTGCGGGGGTCGACCGAAGGGAGCGACGACTTGGGCAACGGTGACGACCACGTTCCGGCTGAGCTCGCGGGTGAGGATGGTGCAGTACGGCGATGCGACCGAGAACGGCCTGTCGAAGCTGAGCGCGGCCCCGCAGACGGAAGCGCGATCCACCGTCACCGGCACCATCGGCCGCGACCCCTGCAGACACGGATCCTCGCCCGTCCACGGCGACCGCGACCCGTGCCGCGCGTGGCGCAGCTGTTGCGTTTCGCCCGCACCTGGCGCGGCGGCTGTGGGGCTCGGCGGCGTCGGTGGGTTCGGGGCGCGCGTCCGTCGCGGTGGGGTCGGGTGTTCGGCGGTCCAGGGCCCGTACGGCAAATGTCACCGAGCGCGGGCGTGGTGCTCGGCACAATGCTCTTGCCGTGCCGGCGTCTACCGGCGATTCTGGGCCGGTGCCGGGACAGCGGAAGAGGAAGCAACGGGAAGAGGCCGGATGGCGGCGGACAGCTGCTCGCACCGCGCCGGACCTCGGACAGTGGGTGGTGATCCTCGAGACACGAGACCAGGCGGAGTTGCGCGCCCACATGCGCAGTCTTCGGGAGCAGCGAGTCGACGAATCGCTGATCCGGATCGACACACTGTGTCGACGCCCGGTGGAGCAAAGCACCTATCTGGTGAGCCGGTTCGTGGCGAACACCGAACGCGAATCGGACCGCGAGCCCTCCGATCATTGACGGGCCGTCCACGAGCCACCCCAGGATGTCGATGCCTCCCGTCGCGCCGCCGCGGTGCCGCGGGGCGCACCGCGCAGCCGTGCGTCGAGGATCGACGGCCGGAGGCAGCCGACCCGGACCACCGGCCAGACGCAGTCGGGCCCGGATACGAACGGGCCCGACGGCAGGTATGGGGGCTGGACCAAGGCGCCGAATCCGCCCCCAGGCCGCATCGCCAAGCACGACGACGGCAAGCAAACGATCATTTTGTCGGCGACAACCTGGTGGCGATCCTCGACGACCTGCACGACGGCGCGTGGGGCCCCACCGCGACTCCGGACCCGGCGAACCCGGCGCGCTGCCGCACCCTGTACGCACCCTGCGCGAACTTGCCGGAGAACACCGACGAGCCCGAGGGCCACACCCTGCACGAGACACTCACGCCGAGCATCGACGATCGGATCGTCGTGGGACCCCCGCGGACATCGAACGGCAGGACGCCTGACCCCACGCCCCGCTGCCGCCATACGTCCGGCGACCACGGCCACACCCACCGCGAAGCCCCTTTCTTGCGCGGGGACTTCGCGCGTGGGCAGGCGACCTCTCGTTTGGTTCGGCAACGGCGCGTGCGAGACTGCCCAGCGGTCGGTTTTCACGGAGCAGCGACACCTTCGTGTCCACCAGGACGGGTAACCCGATCCGGTTGGGCCTGCGCACGCGTAATCGATCAGCAGCACCCGGTACGAGTCGTCGGGCAGGTGGGGGACCAAGGCAATGAGGTCGCGGAGTGCGTCCGGCTCACCGGTGTGCCGGACGCGGTAGGCGGCCTCGGCCACACGGAGCGTGGTTTGCGTCGGGCCGTGCTCCAGCCCCTCCCCCGCAAAGCGCGCCGCGGCGGCGAAACGGCATCGAACCAGGGAAGGAGCCCTCCCCGCACCGTTGGTGTGTCCAGGTCGTGGCCGTGGTCCATCGTCCGCGTGACCGCCTCGGCCACCGCCTCGGCACCCACCCCGCCGAGGAAGCGTGCGTCACCGCACCAGGGAGCCTTGGCCCAGGCAACGGTGGGCCGCGCGCCGGTGACCGAACCGAGTGCCATCACCGCAACGTTCATGTCGTTCTCGAGAAAAGCGACATGGGACCGCGTCAACACCGCCGGCAGCGAAGTGGGCCCCTTGAGTGCTGCGGCGAGACCCTGTCGTTGTTCCTGCCACAAGTCGGCGAGCACCGCGTACGGCTCCGCGGCCTCGGGCGCCGAGGCGATGGCGCCCGCCAGATACCGGACTGCCGCCCCGACGTCGCCCCCACAGCGCGCCATCACCCGGGCAAGGCCCACCCCGGCAACAGCCGCTCGATTCAACATCATCCGAAGATAGTGGAGACCCGGGACTGCCGGGCCACACCTGCATACATCACCTGTAGGCGTCCATCCGGGCGGGCGTTCCGCCCCAAACGGCGGGTCGTCGTCGTATCCACCTGTCGGGTCACCTTCCCAAAAGGAGGCGTGTTCGGCTGCGCCGCGGGCGTACCGTTCGCGGGCCGCAGCTTCGGCTGCGGTCTCCAGATGTGACCCCATGCCCTCAGCGCTGCCAGGACGCAGTCCCGGTTGTGGCGATCGGTGCTCGTAACCAGGAGACGGCGGGCGTGATCGACCAGTTCGCTGCGACGCCCGCCCAGAAGAGGGTGCTCGGCGAGGGGGACGGTGACGACGAGAGCCGCGTCGCGGACGTCCGCGTTCTCGTGGCCGAGGAAGGGCCTGACGGCGGCGAGGATCGCCGGCCGCAGTCCCGAAACGCGTGTATCTCCCCGACCTGCCGGAGAGCGAAGTGGACGTACGACAGAGGCTGTTGGAAGTCCGGAAGAGGTTCCCGTGTAGGGGCTGCGGGTCGTGACGAGCCACGTTCCGCCTTCGACAACCGACGTCGTGAGTCACACCACGTCAGGCCGTGGGCCGGCCGTTGACGCGGTACTCCTCGGGGGGCATCGAGTCCCATTCGGTGTTCGCGCCGTCGCGCGTCACCATGAACAACGGACGCGATCGTAGGACCTGTCCGACCGGTTGCCCGCGCATCACGACCCCGGCGTCCTCCGGTCCCGGGTAGCCCTCGGGCGTGTAGCGAAAGCGCATGTCCCTTGCCTCGGCATACGCGAACGCGTCGCTGTCGAGCTCCGACATGTCCCTCCCGACCAGCGGGAGTCCGCCGTAGGCGACCTGGGGACCGTGCACGGCGTCGGCGGCGACGCAGAACAGCCCAGCGACCCGGCTCACATAGGCGGTGACGGCGGGCGGTGAAGGAGCCACCCCGCGACGGTGGACTTCGACCTTCCACGTCGGCGAGAAGATCGCGTGGTGCCGTGCGCAATCGCCGACCTTCGTCGGGCCGAGTATCCCGGCTGCCTCGACGACTTCGTCGACGGTCATACCGAACCGGAGCGGTCCGACGCCGACACCCGGCGAATAGGACCCCTCGTCCCGTTCGGCGACTCCGATCCGCAACGTCATGGTCGCTCCTTTGGTGACGCCCGGGACTTGCCGCCGCCCATCATGTCGATCGCCGACCGGCAGGCTACCGGGACGCCGCACCCGTGCTACCCGTTCCGGCCGTCCGGCCAGGCGTTCAGGTACACGCTCGCGCGGACGCCCGCCGTCAGAGAACCGTGGCTCCGGGCGATCCACGACCGAGGATGCCGACCCTTCACTCGCGCGCACAACCACACGCGAGGACACGGCTCCCGGGCGGCCTTCGAGTACCCCCGGCCCGCTCGCGGACCGCACAATGGATGTCGACGTGAGGGGGTCTGGTCGTGGGTGTTGCGCCGTATCCGGAAGGGTTGTGGGGCGGGCGTGTTCCGCCGTACCTGGAACGGACCCTGTCGATCCTGGAGTCCGCGTATCCGCATGGGATGCCGGACGAGGACTACCTGCCGGTGATGCGGGTCCTGGTGGAGGGGATGTCGACGCGGAACCTGGGGGACGTGATGTTCGCGTTCACCACCTTCGCGGAGGCCCGCGACGACGCGTACGGTATCGCCGGCGACCCGAAATCGACCGACCCGGACGTGCGACGGGTCCGGGAACTGCTCGTGGGGTGCGGTTGGGACCCCGACTCCGACGAATAGACACGGACAAGCGTGCCGGTGGGACCGGTCGGGGCGAGTGCCCTTCGAGGGTGCCCCCATGTGCTTGGTCAAGGCGGTGAGGGCTTCGTCAGGGGTGTGGGTGAGGATGGCGGCATGACGACGTGGTTCCGCATCTACCACGAGGACGAAGACCTGTGGCTCTGTTTCGATGCCGACGACGAGGGCTGGGCAACACGTCAGGTTGACGTCCGAGGAGCGGACGCGCAACCGGTGACGGCTGCGTCCCTGGAAGAGGTACTACAGCTGCGCGACCATGCCGACCCGGCGGCGATGGGCCGCTATGAACGGCAGTTCGGTGTCCTCTCCGACGGCAGCCTGGCCGGATGGCGGGACCAACCCCGGGCCGGCGAGATCTCGGCCGAGGAGTTCGAGCGGTTGTGGGCCGCGGCCCGACCGGCCCTGGACGGATCACCCTGACCCGGCAGGTCGAGGGTCGTGGAAGGTGCCGTCGCGAAGCTCGCGAACAGCGCGCCGTCTCGCAAGGCAGAGAAGTGCTTGGGGCGTGGTGCTCGCCCCGGCCGACCTTGTCGCAGCCAGAGGTGCCGTGTTCGGCCGACACCGGGCACGGCCGAGACCGGGAGGCCGCGTTCGCCGAGCCGCGAGGGATGTCGGGAGCGCGCAGACGTTCCACGCAACGCGGTTGCCCGGTGTCGTCCGAGGCGATCATGTGCATCCGCGGAACAGGCGCCATGACACGGGCGGGTTCCCCAGGTCACCATCCCCTGGAGCATCACCCGCAGTTCGTCGCGTACCGGGTCGCCTCGTGCCCGGCACCGCCCGACATCCCGGCTGCGGCCCGACGCGTCCCATCGGGTGAACGCGTCCCCCGGGTAGGGCGCGGCGCGCCGGGCGGGGATCCACCGGGAGGCGATCGTGGGCGGTGTCGCGGAGTGCTCGTGTGTGGGCCCGAACGCTCCCGCAGACACGCCGCGGCCGGCCGCCCCCGCCCCTCGGGCACCGGCCGCGCCGTGCGCGAAAGACCACCGAAGCGCGTGAAACGGTGCTGCTGCCCGTCCGTTCCGGAAAACCGGGGACGGGGCGGTTGTCCCGCGGCGCCGACTCACACGAGCCTTCGGATACAACCGGCCGGCGGTCCACGGGCGCCCGAATGCCGTAGTGGACGAGTCAGGCCGCGGTTCGGTGCGAGTCCCCGAGGCGGCGCAGCGCGTCGTCGAGTTCGGCCTGGGCGTGGTCGAGCCAGGTGGTGGTGATGTCGGTGCCGGCGGTGGTGTGGTCGGGGCGGCGGTGCAGTCGGGGTTGTTCGCCCGGGACGGCGGCGCGGGCGTGGGTGACGGCGTGGCCGGCTCTGGCGGCGCGGCGAGTTCCTCGCCGGCCACGTCCAGGTACGCGCGGGTGGCGGGTTCGGTGACCTTCGCGAGATTGGCCGGGTCCGTCAGGGCGCGGGCGATCGCCTCGAGGGTCCTGCCGGTCAGCTTGCGAGTGGTCAATGCCGGCGGCAGACTCGGGAGTTGCGCCAGGTGCGTGAGGGCCGTGCTCGCCGGCAGGGCCAGGGAGTACGTCGGTCGTCCGAGTTTCGACAGATAGGTGTCATCGGGGAACTTGCGGGCCATTGTGCGATACCGGTCCGACTTCATCGACGCTTTCGGCCGTCGCACGGCGATTCGACCGTCTCGGAAGGCGGGTGCTCGTCCGCTCAGTGCCGGTCCGTTCCGGGTACTCGAGGAGAAGGGTCACGGCCTGGCCGCCCGGCACGGCCGTGGCACCGGATGTCGCCGGCACGGCGCGAATCTCACCGTGGCCCTCGGAGCGCGACACGCGCCCGGGGTGTTCGACGACCGGGCCGGCGACCGGCGGCGTGGCCGGAGTCGTGAGTGTGCGGCGGCGCTCGGCGCGTAGTCGTCATGGAACTCCCGTCTCGCCCATGTGCCTGGTTCTGGTCCCCGGGCACCTGGACGAGGACGACGCCGCCCTCGCCCTGGTCGCCCATCTTCGCGAGAACGGGCCGGCCCGCGTCCGTCACGCACTCGCCTGCCGACGCCTGGTCATGACCGGCGATCCCTCCCCGCTCGACGCCTACTTCGCGGCTGCGGACATCGACCCCGCCGGCGGGTTCGATCGTGAGGAGGTCGCCGTCGGGCGCCGCACGGTCGAGCAGGAACGGATGCCGGAGTGGACGGCCACGGGAGTTCACGCGTTCGACGAGGAGTGATCGTCACCCACTTCGTTCTCACGCGAGCTTCGGCGAGGATCGCGAACGGCACTGCCCGCGAATGTTCGGCGCCCGGCCCGGGCGGTCCGTCCACTGTGGGATATGGAACCGGTCGACGCCGACGGGTACTTCGGGAAGGTGCTGGGGGTTCACCGAGCGGCACCCGGCGACCATGCTCCCGTCGTCTTGCGAGCCGCTCTCGATCGGTACCGGCGGGAGCCAGGCAACGTCGTAAGGAAGCCCGCCTGGCATTCTGCCCGCATGGACGCTGACACCCCGAATCCGGCCCACATCGACAAGGTCATGGACGGGCTGGCGATGAACCCGGCCCTGCCGGCCGCCATGGTCCGGCGACTGTTCGCATGGCGACGGGGAGGGGACACGGTGGCGAGACGCCAAGACCTCACCGAGGACATGATCGCCGAGATCATCGCGATCGACGACCACTGGCTTCTGCACAGCTTGGCGCTCAACGACCGGCTGCCGGACCGGTTCCGCATCGGCTTGGCCGGCCACAGGGACAATGCGGTGCGGTCCGCGCTCGTCATCCACGCGGGGACCGCACCGAGGCAGATGTTTGAGAAGCTCATCGACGATCCCGATCCAAAGGTCCGCGAGTACCTGGCCAAGGGCGATCACACGCCGCCCGACCTCCGGGCCCGCCTCGCCGCCGACCCCGATCCCGCGATCCGCGCCGCGTTGGCGAAGCACTGGCCACAAGCGCCGGAGTCGATTCGTCGGATCCTGCTGACCGATCCCGAGCCCGGCGTCCGCGCCGCGGCCTGTTCGACCTACTTCGCGCGTCTGCCGCATCCGATACCGCCCTCGGACCTGCTACCGGCACGACATGGATCACGTGGGCCGAGGTGAAGGCGGTCGACTGGGACGAGCGTGCGGAGAGGCCCGACAGCCGGCTTCACCAGTACCGCCGGACCGCGAACGGGCTCAGGCTTACGGGCAAGTCGTCCTGGAGTGCTGCGTTCGCCGAGGCTGTCGGTCTCCGGAGAGGGGAAGACCGGGAGTGGCCCGAAGGAAGTGAGTGGTTCGTCGGGGACACGCTCTACAGATCGGTCACCCTCCGCCGCAAGGACGCCATCACCGACACCGGGGAGTGGCAACCCGTGTGGAAGGCCATGGAGTCGCTTGCCGCACCGTACGGTGACGACAACGTGCGCTTGGTCGTGTGGTTCGACGACTGAGCAGAACGCTGCGACCGCGCATGATCACACGCCCCTTCCCGAGCATCCTGCCGACCGGATCAAGATGGCGGCTGGGTGGATGACCGACCCAGGCCGTTCCCTTCGGATCATCCGATCGCTGTTTGCAGCGGGGCGCGGATCCAGCCGTTGTTGCCGGATCGCGTGCCGCGTCGCGGCGGGCGGTGGCGGGATCACCGGGAGGTGATCGACGCGATCGCATCGAAGACCCGGTTGGCGACGCCGGGCGCCGCACGCCGGACGCCACCGGACCCCACGGCAGTTCCCCACCGCCGAGCGGCGCGGGCGCCTGAACACCGACTTCGCCCAACGCCACCCGAACGCCGTCCGGGGCCCGTGACCTGCGGGCCGCCACCGGGGCGCGCTGAAGACACCGCACCTGCAGGTCTGTTCACCTTTCGGCTACGCCTTCCCCACGGCGGCGGACTCCGCAAGGTAACCGTGCAAATTGCGCCGCTCGACGAGTCGTCCGCCCACAGGTGGCGGGAACTCCCCCTCGGGGAGGAACACTCCGTCGCGGCGGCGGCAACAGAACAGGCGTCTCCAGATCGCCCGGCGCCGACACCACTGCGGATGAGCGACCCGGTAGCGCTTCCGGTATGCGACCAGGAACCACGCCGCCGCGGCGAGCCCCATCGAGGAGGCCGCCGACCCCAGGGTCGCGTTGATCGCGATGCCCGTCACGAACATCACCGCGAGTGCCGCGACGATGGCCTGCCCTCGGCCGCGGGCGGCCCACGGGCGCGGCGGCGGCCGCAGTGAACGCGACAACGACGTCCGGGTCGTACCGGAGGCGCGGATCGTCCGACGGCGCTCTGCATCCTGTGGGACCCGTGCACCCGTACGGACGTTCGCCCCACGGACCTGGTGACGCTCACCCCGCTCTCGTAGAGGCATTGAACCCGGACGACCTGCTCGACGCGTCCGCAACTCGGGCATGGGACCACAGGAGGACTTCCTTCCCTTCGACGGTTCGCTCACGACACCTACGCGCGCGGCGTGTCCGTCACGGGGTCGGACCGGGCGTGGCCGGACGGCGGGCTTCACCGAGTCCGGCGAGGGCTGTGCGCGGTCCGCGGTGGTCCAGGGGGAGCCACAGCGCGCCTGCCGGGGAGGTTCCGGCACGCCACACTCCCGTGGCGATCCGCACCTCACCGAAGGAACCCGTCAGGGCGGCGCGGGCGTTCGACTCGCGCAGCGCGGAAGCGAAGCCGAGCAGCACGATCGGGACACCACGTCCGAGGGGTGTTTCGCCGTCGCGACACCGGGGGCGCACGCACGCGTACCGGGCGGCCTGACGCGCGAGACGATCCGGCTGCTCGATTTCGGTGTCGTACTCCAGCGCGAACGTCGACCGCGCGGGGCCTTCGCGCCGGATCAGGATCGCGTCCGGGCGGTCGAGGCCGCGCGGGACGTCGATGTGCGGGATCTCGCCTTCCCCGTACCACTGTTCGACGGCCGTGTCGGGGTGGGCGCGGGCGTGGGCCTCAAGGGCGGCGCGGAAGGCGTTGACGCCGAGGACGCGCGCCAGGCGGCGCCCGCTCAACAGGACGAGTCGGTGGTCACCGAGGGCCCGGCGGGCGGCCGGGCCGGGCTCCTCGCCGTCCTCGACGGCCATCACGGCGGCGCCGGCCGAGGCGAGGATGAAGTGGAACGGGTTCGAACCGCGTTCCGCGTAGGGCCGGAACCGCAGGACCGCCTTCATGGTTTCGAGGTCCTTCATGCGGCGCCGGGCCGTGCTGCGGCTGTCGAACGCCAACTCGGCGATCCGATGCGAGGTCAGGACACGATGCGTGGCGAGTGTGCGCACGACCAGGCGGTCCCGGTCGGTCAATTGCTCGGCGAGGTCTCGGATACGGGACCGTGTCAACTTTCCGCTGACACGCCCGGGAGCCACTCAGCGCGCAGCGGCGTCAGTGAGGATTGCCTGAAGGCGTGCCTGGCATTCGGCGACGAAGACGGGGAAGGTGTGCCGATAGTAGGAGATTCCACTGACGCCCACGGCGATGGCCCAGGCGCGGGCGCGGGTCCAGGTCGCGTCGTCGAGGTTCAGGGTGTCCCAGTAGGCCTGTCGTGCTTGTTGCGGCAGGTCCCACACCGTGGAGTGCTCGGCGTCGGGATAACCGACCGAGAGTCCTCCGAAGTCGATGACTGCGTGGAGTTTGCCTTCCCGGACCAAGAGGTTGGTCGGCTTGAGGTCGCCGTGGAGCCACACATGCGGTCCGGAGGGCTCGGGCAGTGCGAGCGCAACTCGCCACAGCCGTTCCAGAGTGTCAACGTCGAGCTCGGAACCCACGATGGTTCGGCAGTCGTTGAGACACCTGCTGATCCATTGGTCGCATGGCCCCAGGCTGCCTCCGCGGTACCAGCTGAGGGCATCTGCGCGAGTCGCCCCCATGCGGTCGATGCGGTGGAACTCCCTCACGACCGCCGCCAGGTCGGTTCCGAAGGCGGGCCAATCCTGAACGGTGTCGGGGCCGGCCTCGTCACCGTCAATCCAGCGGTAGACCGACCAGACCAGTGGGAAGGCGTCGGCGGGCGTTCCGGCGTGGACGGGTTCGGGAATCGGACATGAAAGGAGGGGCGCCAGGCGAGGGAGCCATTCCTGTTCCTTGCGCACGGAATATCCCTTGTCGGCGGTTCGTGGAAGTCGCACGAGCAGATCATCGCCGAGTCGATACATGGTGTTGTCCGTGCCCGCGCCTGCGGGCGACAAGGGCAGGGCAGCCCACTCCGGGCGCTGAGCTTTCAGCAGTGATCGGACCAGAGTCTCGTCGACTGGGATCTCATTCTCGTGAAGCGTCACGTCGGAACTCTCATCGCTGGATGGAATGGGAAGCCAGAGATTTTTCGTCATCCCCGATCGTGACCCTCGAAGATCTCGGACCGATGACGCCATGCGCCGATTGGGGAAGGGGCCAAAGCGGTCTGACTATGCAGGTTCACCGAGACGGGGAAGCGCCGACCGGGAGGCCAATCAGGCCACAGAGCCCTGTCGTCCCTCGGATGGCCGGTTGCCCGTCAGTCGGGAGCCGTGAGCAACGTCCACTGGCCGTGTCCTGAGCGGCCCTGAAGGATCTGCCAGTCCATTCCGAAACTCCGATGGATCTGTGTCGGTTCCACGTACAGCGGGGTGCGGGGACCGAACGCCGTACACCACAACAGTTGGCCGCCCGGCGAGAGGACGCGTCGTATCTCTGACGGGAACAGCACCCCGTTGAGCGCCACGATCAGCATGACGCCGTGGTCCGCGAACGGCAGTGCCCGCACATTGGCGGCGCGCCACTCGACTCCTGGGATGTCGTCGCGCTCGGCGAGCATGGCCGTGTTCACGTCGGTCGCCACGACACGCGGGACGGCTTCGATGATGGCGCGGGTGGCTTCGCCGGTGCCACAGCACAATTCCACGGCCCACGCGGCGGGTGCGATGTGGGCGAGCCCTGCGCGCACCGGCCAGTCGTAGCCTTCCTGCCCGCGAGTCCAGTCCCGCCAGGAGGTCGCCTGCCGGGCGTAGTTGGACTCCAGTGTGTGCCAGGCATCCGCGTCGTCCGGATCGGTCAGCACACGTTGTTGGGCCAGGCGACTGCTGTGGGTGCCGGCGTGCAGTTCCGGGACCTCTGCGTCCGGGAGGAGTTCGTCGACATGGGTGTTGGGAACGACCGGCGGCTGCGATTCGATGTCAGCCGGGATGGGCTGGAGCATGCGACGCTGTTCTCCTCTCCCGGGTCCGACGGTCGCCGACCCTCGAGTCGTGCGCGCGTGAAATGTTGAAGGCCTCCCCCTCGATCCGGCGGCGGATCGACAACTCTTCCGAGGGGAGCCGGGGGTCGCCCGGGTCCCGCTGGATCTCCGGCTGTGCGAAGAGCGCCGACGACAGATCCACGACGAAATCCGCGAGTTCGCCCCGGCACCGTGATGGCGTGCCACGCTGCCGGGCGCGGGAGCGTCGGAAGGCAGGCCCCCGGATCCGACCGACGGGGTTGATCGAGTCGGTTCACCGGAAGGGGCACTATTCGGTCTATTGGTAAACTACTGGCTAAGGTCGAGATAGCCGGGCTTGTAGAAGCCATTTTGGTACTCGCCGCCCCGGTCAACATTTACACCGGAGCCAACGTCGACCTTTACGGGACCGGCGTACCGTGCGCAGCACAGGAAGTCATCCGAGCCAACTTTTTCAGCGTCCCGGTCGGTCGCTATCGAGTCGGACGAATTCTTTCATCCGGTCGGTTCACCCACGGGCGCAGCGGATTTCGTCATCATTACGGCGGACGATCCCGCTGCCCCGACCTTTTGAGTGGCCATTCTTCCTCCTTCTTGGCCCTACTCAGGCCGAGCAATGTGCAACCGTCCATGCGTAGACCGCGGCGCTGCTCACACGGTACCGGGAGTCCCACCGGCAAGTCTTCGCCAAGGAGTCCACACCTTCTTGACGATGCGTCTACACCGTTCCGGCGCCTTCGCCCTTCCGGCAGTCCCGCGGTGTCATTCCGTACTCGTGACGGAATACGCGGCTGAAATGCGTTGTGTCGGAGAAGCCCCATCGGGCGGCTATGGCATGAATAGCCAGCGCGCTCATCGAAGAGTCGGTGAGATCCCGGTAACAGCGTTCCAGGCGCTGACGGCGGATCGACGAGGCGACGGTGGTGTCACGTTCCCGGAAGAGCCGGTGCAGATAGCTGAGGGATATGTGATGGGCGGCCGCGACCGTTCCCGGACTCAGCTGAGGGTCCGTCAAGTTCTGCTGGATGAATTCCTGGATACGGAGAATCAGGGTCCGCTGCCGAGCCTCCGTGCCGAGGGCACCCTCCGCCTCCAGCAGCTGGGCGAACAGCGCAGTCACCAGGTCGACGAGGACGGTCCCCAGGCGGGGCCCGTCGGCCGGCCCGTACGAGCGGGTGTCCTCTGTCAGTTGGACGAGGAAGCCGACAAGCAGCGACGCGATCCCCTCGCGTCCGGACACCTGCCGAGCGAAAAGCGCGTCGGCACGGCCTGCGGGAAGCGGCAGCAGCGACCTGGGGACAAGAGCCGCCAGCCCGGGCACTCTGCCGTCATCCGCCTTCACGTGTATATCGATGGGTCGTGAGGTGTCGAGGACCACCAGGTCGTAGGCGTGGCAGAGGTTGGGCCGGCTGAACCTCTCGCGCGGGGTGATGCTCAGAGTCCCGCGCCTCGCGAGCGTCAGATGGTACGCCTCGGGATCGGACTGCCGGATCAGCTTCGACGTTCTCCGCACCATCATCGTCGGCGCCAGTGCCGCTATCACCGTTGTGGTCCCGAGCGTCAGTACCCGGTCCGAGACCCGGAAGTCGGATGCGTGATCACTGGAGAGTTCGGCAGGCGCGTACGCCTGGGCCAAGTGTTCACGCCAGAAGTCGAACCGGTCCCCCACCGCCACGGCCTCGCTGCTGAACACTGTCTCGATCATCTCTACCCCCCGGCCCGGGTCTGTGCCCCGACCAGGACACGTCGACAAGATCGTGACACGACCCGCTGCTCGTCTGGGATGCTGGTCGGGCGACGGGCCGGCCCGTGTGGGCCGTCGATTTCCTGAGCCGGGGCCGGGGGCGCATCGCGCCATTCGGAGGCCGACCGAACCCGACCACCCGGACCGGCCCTGCCCGCCGGGTGCCCGGCGGGCTCCGTGCGCCTTGAGCGCCGGCCGCGAACGGGCCGCCCACCGACGCGCATCGATCGGCCCGGCGCCCCGGGCACCACGCGGCGCTTTGGGAGCGACCGGCGGATCTTCATTCCGGCGAGCCTCGAAGGACGAAGCGACAACGCTGATGCGGTGGGCGGGCGTCCGGACGGTGTGGGATCTTCGGGTGGGGCCGCGTACGGGGCGGGGCCTGCTGGGCGGTTGCCGCGCGGTGCGTGGTGCCGCTGTCGGGGCGGGGGCTGGTGGCGGTGCGGGTGTTGGCGGGTCGGTACGAACTGGTGGCGTTCGTGGGCCGGGGCGGGATGGGCGAGGTGTGGGAGGGCCGCGACCGGGTCATCGAACGTCGGGTGGCGGTCAAGCTGGTCCCGCACGACAGGAACGAGACCTCCGGCGCGGAACTGTTCCTGCGCGAGGCGCGGACCGCGGGAACACTGAACCACCCGGGGGTGGTCACCGTGCACGACTTCGGCCGGGACACCACGGACGGTTCGCTGTTCCTGGTGATGGAGTTCGTGGACGGCCGGGACCTGGCCTCCGTGCTGCGCGAGGACGGTCCACCGCCGGTGGCCGGCGCGGTCGAGTGGGCGGCGCAGGCCGCCGCGGCGCTGGCCCGTGCCCACGACGCGGGGATCGTGCACCGGGATCTGAAGCCGGCGAACCTGATGCTGACGGCCGACGGTCGGGTCAAGGTCCTCGACTTCGGGATCGCCCGGTTCATGGAGGCGTCGAACAAGTCGAGCAGAATCATGGGCACATGGGCGTACATGGCGCCCGAGAGGTTCGACGAGCATGCAGCCGACGCCCGTTCCGACCTGTACTCCCTCGGCTGCGTCCTGAACGAACTCCTCACCGGGGAGCCACCGTTCGACGCCACCGGCCCGGTATCGATGATGAATGCACACCTGCGGCGCGAGCCGGTCCCACCGGGCGACACCCGCGACGGTGTTCCCCGAGAGCTCGACGACCTCGTCCTGGAGCTTCTTGCGAAAGACCCCGAGCGCCGGCCGGCCACCGCCGTCGAGGCCCACGACCGGCTCCGCGGCATGGGTCGAATCCCGTCCGGCGCGACCACCCTCACCACCAGGCCGCCGCGACGCACCCAACTACCCGATCGTCGTCCCCCACGCGCGCGAGCCGAGGAAACGGACGTCGATCCGCGGCCCGGCACGGGGACGACACCCCCCACGTGGCAGCCCTCTGCGGACGGGACCTTCGACATCGCCTGGACCGGCAGGGAGCCGCTGTCCGCCTACACCGACGACGAGACCGGCCACCGCCGAGACCTGTCGCCGAGGACGTGGACGACCCTGGCCGTGATCACGTTCCTGGCGACGGCCGCGTGCATGGGCCTCCCGCTGTTGTTGGACTCCGACGCGATCGCGGTTTGGTTGACACTTGGATGCTTTGTCATGTCCGCCTGGATGGGCACCACCGCGCGCGCGGCCGACGCGATCCGGACGGCGCGGATCACGCGTCCTTACCCGGACAGGACGGGCTGGGCATTGCACGTCGGCCCCCACTACCTCGTGACCACCGGAGTCACCGGCCGCCGCGAGTTCACCTGGGACCGGATCAGTCGCGTGACCATCGAACAGATCGCCGGGGCAGGCCCGCACAAGTACACCGGTATCGTCCTGAAACACAAGCCGGGAGTCACTCCACCGGCGACCAAGGTACCGCCGGGGTGGCCCTATCCACACTCGTCCAGCATCCGTTGGGGCTTGGGTCGACACTTTCCCATCTGCGTCCTCGGGCCGATGACCCAGCAACAGCGAACCCGACTGACCGACGCACTCGCCCGGTACGGCGGCGAGCGTTGGGACGGCAATTGATCGATTGCGGGAAGCCCACGCTGGACCGGACCCATCCTCTCGACCGCGCTCCGCACCCGGTCGAGGTCCCAACCGACGTCCAGGACCACCCGGGTCAACGACAGGATCGCCAACGCGATCGCCTTCTGCCCCTGATCGTCGGTCCTGTCCAACTTCGCTTGCGCGGCTGCGGCATGTCTGCGGCCTTCTTCCGGTGCGTTCAACTCGGCGCGGGTGGGGCGAGTTGTTCCATGGCGCCCCGCAGGTCCCAGTTGATCCACGTCTCGGCGACTTTCCCGTCGTGGAACCTCAGGGTGATCTGCCCCGACGCCTCGAACCTGCGGCCGCTCGGCGGGAATTCCAGGTACTGGCCGATATGGCGTCCGCGTACGGTGAACCGCGCGCACACCAGGTCGCCCTCGGCCACCATGCTCTCCGCCGTGTGCCTGAGCCCGAACGCCGCGACCAGTTCCCGGTACACCCGCGCCGCCTCGTCCAACCCCACCGTCTCCCGCTCCATGGACGGGTCGTGCTCGAGGTAGTCCGCGGTGCACAGATGCGCGTAGGCCGCCCCGCGGTCGCGGTCGGGCGTCTCCTCCAGGAACCGACCCGCCACGGCCTTGTTGCGATGCCCCATGTCCATATTCATGCCCACACCGGGTATCAGGATCCGGGCCCGAGACCCACACCCACACGCGGCCGGCCACTCGGGTCCGACCCGATCGGACGGACCACAGCACCGGCCCCGCCTCGTCCCCGCCCACCGAAGAGAGCCGGGCCACCTCGCGAACGCACGCCGGCCACCGCCAAGGCCACGTCGACGAGGAACCTGTCCGCCTACGTCCGGGGCGGAGCACCCGACCCGAAAGTCGCGAGGAAAACCGGACAGGAAAACTCGACAGGAAACCGAGAGGCGCCGCGGGAACCGCCGCGCCTGCGGCGCCGGTTCGGCTCAACCGCGCCAGGACCCGTCGACCGGAGCGTTCCAGGCCTCACCCGCCGGGGCGGCCGTCGGCAAGGGACGCGGGGCAGGAATGACACGAACGGCCGCCGAGCACGAACACGCAGCCCGCCACAGGGAATTCTCAATCGCGTTGCGCGGCCTTCTCAAACCCTGCGACACCGCAGGTCAACCGACCTATCGCCGAAAGGCACGCCCACCACCACAGACCGAAATCCCAGGTCACCCAGCACAGGCCAACATTCTCAATCGGTGCCGCGACCCAGGTGAGTGCACCGCACCCGCACAACCCGGCTGAGACAACGTGCCGGTGGCGCGGAACCGGCGCCACCAACGCACTCGTCGTTCCTTCGGAACGATCACGGCCAGCCGACGGGAGCGCGATATGACGGATCGGCCGGAAGGCACCGGGCCCGTACCGAATCGGCGTGGCACCGAGCTGATGATGCTCGGCTTCGCGGTGCTGGTGACCGGGCTGGCATTCGCGAATGTGGGGCTGGCGGGCAGCGGTTCGTTACCCGCCGGCGTGGTGGGCTACAGCCTGGGGATCGGCGCGCCGGCCCTGCTCGGACACCTGGCGATCCGCCGATTCGCGCCGTACGCCGACCCGCTCCTGCTGCCGCTGGCGACGCTGTTGAACGGCATCGGCATGGTCCTGATCTACCGCATCGGGCTCGAACCGGTACGCGGCACGAGCAAGGTGTTACAGACCGCGCCGACGCAATTGATGTGGTCCGTGACGGGCATCGCACTGTTCCTGGGCATCGTCGTGCTGCTCCGGGATCACCGCGTGCTCCAGCGCTATACCTATACCGCGATGGCCCTGGCGCTGGTGCTGCTCGTGTCGCCGATCCCCTTCCCGGCGGTGAACGGGGCCAAGATCTGGATCGCGCTCGGCCCGTTCTCGTTGCAGCCCGGTGAGTTCACGAAGATCGTCCTGACCGTCTTCTTCGCCGGCTATCTGATGGCCAAACGCGACGCGCTCGCGCTGGCCGGCCGTACGGTCATGGGGCTGCCACTGCCGCGTGGCCGTGACCTGGGGCCGATTCTGGCCGCCTGGTCGCTGAGCCTGCTGATCCTGGTGTTCGAGCGCGACCTCGGCACCTCGCTGCTCTTCTTCGGGGTGTTCGTCGTACTGCTCTACATCGCGACCGAGCGCACCAGCTGGCTGGTGTTCGGGCTCGCCTTGTCGGCGACCGGCGCGGTGTTGATCGGTTCGGTGGAACCGCACGTCAAGAGCCGCGTCCACGCCTGGCTCGACCCGATGTACTACTACGACCTAGTCACGCCCGGCCTCACCGACTCCGACCAGGCGGCCCAGGCACTCTTCGGATTCGGCACCGGCGGCATGCTCGGGACCGGCCTCAACCAGGGCCACCCCGGCGAGATCGGCTTCGCCGCCAACAGCGACTTCATCCTGACGTCGGTCGGCGAGGAACTGGGGCTGGCCGGGATGATGGCGATCTTCATGCTGTACGCGCTGCTGATCGAGCGTGGCCTGCGCACCGCGTTGGCGGCCCGCGACCCGTTCGGCAAGCTGCTCGCCGCCGGCCTGGCGGTCGTCATGGCGCTCCAGGTCTTCGTTGTGGCCGGCGGAGTCATCGGCCTGATCCCGCTGACCGGCATGACGATGCCCTTCCTCGCCCAAGGTGGCTCGTCGGTCATCACCAACTGGGCGCTGGTCGCGATCCTCATCGTGGTCAGCCACGCGGCCCGCCGTCCCGTCCCGGCGGTGTCCGGCGTCGCCGGCCGGTGAGGTTCGGCATGAGCCGGTCGCGCCGCAGCGCGCGGGAATTTCGCATCGGAGGGGTGTGAGGCGTGGTGCGGGCTGTGCCCCGCGGCTGGTAAGGGATGGCACGCTCGGGCGGCGAGCTGCGGCGCGCGGGCGGTCTGTGGGCGGGGGCGACGTCCAGGATCCACGCCGGGTCGACGTGCCGGCGCACCCTGCGGTGGCTCCATCCGGTGGAGGTAGCCGTCCAAGGGTTCCTGACCGCTCGACGAGCGTCGGGTAGAAATTGCGATGCCGGCGGAACCGCTCCGCGGCCCATGCTGATTGCATGGGTGACACAGAGGATCTGCACAACCTGCCGAGGCCGAAGTGGCGGATCCACGAGATCGCGATCGTCGGGGGCTCACGCGAGGACGAGCTCGTGATCGCGGCCGGGTTCCTGCGGGTGGCGGAGGCCGGGGGGCGCGAATGGATCGAGCACGGTCGGGACGACCGGTGGGCGTGAACGAGGCCGTGTGGCGTCCTTGGGGGTCGATCCGGAGTCGGTGGTGTTCACGCCCGGGTCTGCCCGCGTTCTGGAAGTCGCGTCGGACGTCGACGAGTTCGTCGGAGAGGCGGCGCGGGCCGGACTGGCGGCTGGTGCCGTCGGCGTGGATGGTGGCGACGGAGCCGTCACCGGTCCACAGGGTCAGCGCGTCGGGAAGGTCGCGTTGGCCGAGGTCGGACGCGGGCAGGGCGAGACCGATGGGGAAGCGGAGATCGTCGTCGTGCCACGCGTCGAGCGGCATCGCGCACGGCTCGAGCGGGCCGGCCGGATCCCCCGGTCAGGGAATGCCGTTGCTGCCCGCAGTCGTGCGCAGGCCCATGAAGTAGGCAGGCGTGGCCAGGAACGGGCCCTCGGCGTGGCCGTGTTCGTCGACGGTCAGGCAGACCACGCCGGTACCGAGCGGCAGGACGAGGCGACTGCCGGGCCTGACGGCGGCGAGCCAGGTCTTGGGGACACGGTCCACGCCGCAGGTGGCGATGAGGCGGTCGAGACTGCGGGGTGCGGCGGGTGGCTGGGTGCCGTCGGTGTGGACGACGGTGACGTGTGGGTGTCCCGCCGCGGTCAACGCGCGGCGGGCGGTGGTGGCGACGTCGGGTTCGATGTCGACGGTGGTGACGTTGTCGTCGCCGGCCAGGCGGGCGGGGATGCCGGCGTTGTAGCCGGTGCCGGCGCCGATCTCGACCACGCTCATGCCTGGTTCGACGGCGAGGGCGTCGAGCATGGCGGCCATCAGGGAGGGGACGGTGGAGGACGACAGCGGTGGGCCGTCGTCGCCGAACATCGTCGCCGTGAGCCAGGAGCTGGTCGGTGTAGACCTCGCGTGTCCAGTCGGGGTGGTCGCAGGTGAAGACGCGGGTCTCCCACGTCTGCGGGGCGGTCTCGATCCGGCGCACGAAGCGGGGTACGTACACGTGCCGCGGTTCGGCGCGGAACGCGTCCAGCACGTCGGGGCGGATGCCTTCGGTGGTCATCGCGTCGACCATGGCGTGGCGCAGTCGGCGGGTCTCGTCGGTGTCGGCCGGCGACGACGCGGGGGTCGTGTCCGCGGGTGGGTGGGTGGTTATCGGGTGCTGTGCTCCAGGTGATCGACGATGGCGGTGGTGATGTGGTGGTGGCCCGGGACGAAGCCCCACCGGCCTCCGGGGTTGAGTTCGAGGGCCAGGACGCGGTGGTCTCGGGTGGCGATGAGGTCCCAGGCGGCGAAGACGAGCCCGAAGTCCCGGGTGACGGACCCTACGCGGCGCGCGAGTGCGGCGGGCAGTGTTCCGGGCCGGTAGGTGGTGTGTTCGTCGGGTGCGGTGCGGATGTCGACGGTAGGGGGCATCGACGTGGATCTCGGTCGAGTTCGGCCGTGCCCGACAGCGGGGGCGATCGGCCGCATCGACTCGGCGCCGGGCGGGCCGCCGGCGACGACGCGGCGGCGAGGTGGAGGCGGCGTTCGTCGACGCCATCGGTTTCGACGTCATCGACGCCGGACCGCTCGCCGAAGGCCGCGCGTTCCGGCCCGGCAGCACGGTCCACAACGTGTACGGCCGAGCCCTCGACGCGGCGACGCCGCGCGCGGGCCTGGGACTGTAGGGCGCTACCGAGCCCACGGGGCGACAAAGGGCTCTCGGCCGGGGATGAGTCCTTGGCCGCCGACCGGAAGCACGACAACCGCCTCGAACGGTTCGGTGCCGTGGTTGGCCAGGGCGAACGAGGTGTCGGCCGGGACGACCAACGCATCGCCCGGTTCGACGTCGAAGGTCTCGCCGTCCATGGTGACGGTGAGCCGACCCGACAACGCCACGAAGATCTCCTCCCGGGTGAGCGCGTGCGGCGGGGATGAGGTGCCCGGCTTGAGGGTGAGCCGCCATGCGGCGTTCTCGGTGGAACCACGGCTCGGGGCGGCGAGGCCGACGAAGGTCGCGTGCGGGTTCTCGAAGACGGGCGCTTCGGCGGCGGCGATGAACGGCATGGGGGTCGTCTCCTGGAGGCAGGTCGCCGGCGCGGGGAGCGGAGGCGGGGCAGAGGCGGAAGCGGAGAGAATCAGGAGGTGACGGGTCTACTGGGCCCACGGCGGATCGATCAGGTCACCGCCCATCCGGGCCTGCCCGCCGACGGGCAGGATCGCGATCGCCTCGAAGGGCTCGTCGCCCGGAACGGCGATGCCGAAGGGCACGTGTGCGGGGACGATGAGGGCGTCACCGGCGTGGAAGTCGCGCGTTTCACCGTCGAGAGTGACGACGGCCTTGCCACTGATCGCGATGAAGATCTCCTCGCGGGTGACGGCGTGTTCGCGGCCGAGGTTGCCCGGGTGCATGGTGAAGCGCCAGACGCTGTTCTCCTTCGAGCCGCGGCTCGGGGCGGCGAGGCCGATGGCGGTCATCAGCGGAGCTTCGAAGAGCGGCGCGTCGGCGGCTTTGATGAGAGGCATCGTGGTTCCTTCCGGTAGAGTACTCAACCAAGGTGTACAACCAGAGTTGAGCATATTTCCAGGGAGGACGTCAAGCGTGGACTTCGGACTGTTGTTGGGGCACGCCTACCAAGCCTTCGTCCAAGAGCTGCACGCGCACTTGGCGGAACGCGGATTCCCGGTGATGGGGTCGTCGTACGGCTTCGTACTGCGCACGTTGGACCGGGAGACGGCGACCGCCACGCAGCTCGGCGAACGGCTCGGGATCACCGCGCAGGGCGCGGCCAAGGTGATCGACGAAATGGTGGCCGTCGGCTACGTCGAACGCCGCCCGGACCCGGCGGACAAGCGCGCGAAGCAATTGCACCTGGCGCCGGGCGGGGTTGCGATGTTGGCGGCGGTACGTGAGTTCCACGCCGAGTACGAGCGCAGGTTGACGCAGCAGGTCGGCGCGGATGACGTGGCCGCCGCACGACGGGTATTGGCGGCGATGGTCGCCACATCCGCCGGGCCGGACCTGGCGCGTCTGTTCCGCCCGCTGTGAGGTATCCCGCGCGGTGACGGCGGCGATCGGCCACCCGTACGATCACCCGGCCGGCATCCCCGTTCCGTCCGGGGGCCGGTCGAGGGTACGGGCGTGCGGCGCAGTGGTGGTCACCCCTCTCACGCCACCGCCCGCGTGCCACACCGCGGTGGGTCGGCCACCTCGCGCCACCGGCCCGCGTGCGGCGCCGAGGAGGTTCGGCCACCCTCGCGCCACCGGCCCGCGTGCGGCGCGGTGACAGGTCGGCCCCCTCACGCCACCGACCCCGCCCGGTCCCACCCCTTCGCGTGGACGTGCATCCGCACGCTGCCCGCCTCGACCTCCTCGCCGCAGCCCCGGCACATCACCCCGACGTCCAGCTCGAGGCAGCCGTGCCGGAACTCCACGGGTGCTTCCTCGGCCAGCCAGCGGTCGCCCCAGGATGCCAGGGTCTGAAGCACCGGCGCGAGGGCGCGGCCCTGCTCGGTCAGGTGGTACTCGAAGCGCGGCGGCCGGTCCTGGTAGCGGCGGCGCTCCAGGATCCCGGCCGTCTCCAGCGCGCGCAGCCGGGTGGTGAGGATGTCGCGCGGCGCGCCGGTGTTGCGCGCGATCGCGTCGAAGCGGTGATTACCGAAGCCGAGCTCGCGGACCGCGAGGAGCGCCCACTTCTCCCCCACCACGGACAGGGTGGCGGCGATCGAACACGGCCGTCCGACGGGAGCGCGACCTGCCCGCGACCCACCGGCGGCCGGGGCCGGGGGCGACGCCGTGCCGCCCGTCCCCCTGCGTGCGTTCACGGGTTCTCGACGGCGTCGACGATGTTCGGGTCGGAGCCAGGCGCAGTTGGGCGGGTCGGAACTCGCCGGGTGTGGTGGAGCCCAGGACCACGACTCGAATCTGGTGGTGGCTGGGTCTGGTGTAGGGCTCGCCGGTTTTGACGATGCGTCCGACGTCGTGGCGGGGTGCGGGTCTGCGGTTCTTGGAGCCTGGAGGGCGGCCGGGGCCGGGCCGCGAGGGTTTGGGGGCGGCTGCGGGACGGAGTGTCCTGCTGTGGAGCTTCCGGAACCCGCGGCGGACGCGTGCGGGGGTGAGCCGGTTGGGGGCGGCGGGCCGTTCCCAGGGCCGCCGCAAGTCCTCGGCGAGGGGCCGGGCGAGGAACAGTTGCGCGTGGGCGGCGGTGACGATCCACGTCCAGCGGTCGGCGGCCTCGGGGCTGCGGAGTTTCGGGGCGGTCCAGCCGAGGGTTTGTTTGAACAGGCGGAAGGTGTGTTCGATGTCGAACCTTCGTAGGAACGCCTGCCGGCAGCGGTCGACGTCGGCGGGTGTGGCGTCGGTCTTGGACCACCACAACCAGACAGGCTTGGGGTCGCCGCCTTTGGGCAGGTGATCGACCTGGAGGCGGATGACCGTCCCGGAGATCATGGGGAGTTCGTCGGTGTGGCCGACCCACGCGCATCGGCGGGTCAGCCGCGGGTGGAGCCGGTCCCAGGCCGTTGCCCGCGCGGCGCCATAGCGGGTGGTCTGGGTGACGGTGACGGCGTGTGGTTCGCCCCATGTGTCGGGCTTGCCGAAGACGAACTCGCGAGTGTGCGGTCCGCTTGGTCGAGGAGGCCCCTGGGGGCGACTGCCGGGAACCACGTCTGTAGCCGACCCGTCCCCTGGCCCGGATCGCCACCGACCGACACTCCCTGAACCCCGCGGTCGCCCGGGCGGGCCCGCGCGGATGATCCACCTCGCGCGTGCGCGGCGGCACTCGTTCGCCCGGGACGGAGCCCGGCCGCCTCCAGGGTGGTGTCGATCAGGTTCCCCGGTGCAGGGCGGCCGGTGTGTCCGGTTCGGCTGCGAGTGCGAGGAGTCGGTCGGCATCCGCGCCGTGGTGGGGCCCGAGGGTCTTACGGCTGATCCGTCGGCAACCGCATCAACTCCGCCCGGCGCGGGCTCAGGGACCGCGCCCTTTCGACCAACGTTCGATCCGTTGGCGCCTGTTGCATCCGTCGGGTGCTGCCTACGCGAGGGTGACGTGCATGCCGCCGTCGGCCAGGACGTCGAGGACCTCGGTGAGGAAGTCGTAGGGCTGCCCGTCCGGTGACAGGGCGTGGGACAGGTGCGTGCGCGCCATGGCGGCGTCGCGCCAGAGCAGGGTCGCGGGGCGGCTGTAGCCGAAGGTGCCTCCCAGGCATTCGTGGAGGGCCTGCAGATTGCCGCCGAAATAACCGCCCGGGCCGTTCACCGCCTCGCCAAGCGCCAGGTAGAGGCCCTGCTCCTCGGTGGCATGTCGGCCGTCGAGTTCGTAGGCGTGTCCGGCGGGCCGGTCGCTGTGGCGACGGATGCAGGCCCGATGCCGGACCAGGTCGAACCAGGCCTCGCGGAGCCGGGTGTCGAGGCCGGCCCAGGCGTTCAAGGTGTCCGGCGGTCCGGCGAACCACCGCTCCCACACCGGCTCGGCATGCTCGGGAACCAGAGTGTGGTGCCGGGCCAGGTCCAGGTCGATCAGATCGGCCCCGTGCGCGGACGGCCGCCACGCTTCGACGCTCGCCCACAGCGTGGGCGCCGCGAGCAACTCACCCCGGTCGTCGCGGATCTCCAGCAAGACCTCGTCCAGGTCTCGGGCCCGGCGCGTGCCCCTCGCCAGCAGCGCTCGCAGCTCGTCGGCCGGCGCCAGGCCGCGCAGCACCAGCGACGGCAGCGGCCGCTCCGACCTCAAGATGCGGGCGAACTCGCGGCAGGAGCCCAACCACCGGGAGCCGTCGTGCACGCGGACGGCCCCGCGGTGCCCCTCGGGCGGGCCCATGCAGTCGTCCACGCCCGTCAGCACAAGACTTTCCGCACGTGACGAGTGCTCCACAACCGCCGCATCGTCCAGGCACCAGGCGTCGAGCGCGTCGTCGTCCGGCACCAGCCACACCCGGCTGCCGATCCAGCCGTGGGGCCCGGAAGCGTCCGGGACCCAGCCGAACAGCTCGTACGTCGCCGGCCCGGGATCCGTGAACAGGCCCTCCACAACAGAGCACACGCCCAGCGGGTGACCGTGCTCCGTCCCGATCAGGGTGTACCGGTGGTGCCCGCGGTGATCCGTTCCCTCGTCCACGACGGAATCATGCCCTGACCGGCTGTTGCAGCGCACCGGGCCGGCCGCGTGAACGCGGGCCCGGGAACGATGCGCCCGATAGGCTGCTCAGGGAACGGTTCCCTCCACAAGGACGCCGCCGGGGGCGGTCAGGGCGGCGACGTCCTCGCCGGTCGGGTGGAGGTGGGTGCGCATGCTGTCGGCCGTCCGGTCCCGGAACTTGGTCATCAGCAGCTGGAGGTCCACCTCGGGGGCGCCCGACGTATCCCCTGACACGGCTTGGCTGCGCGGCTCCGTAGAGTCCTGTGCCGTGGCGTACTCCTGGGAGAAGCAGTGAACGGATGGGCCGCGGAGATGGCGCGGCTCGCTGCCGAGTTCACGCGTGATTTCGAGTCGGCGTACGGATTCGAGCCCGGCGACAACCACGTCACCTTGGCCGACGACCGAGCGCGCCGGGCCGCCGTGCAGGCCGGCGGCCTCTTGCCCGCGCCGTTGGTGGACTTCTACGGCGTCGTTGGCGAGGTCAGCCTCCCCGATGTCCACTCCGGGTTCTTCGTCGCCTCCGTCGAGTCCCTGGTCCAGGGAGCCGGCGATGTGCACCCCACCAAGGTCGTCGGGGCCATCGAGGACGACATCGTCGTCTTCGGTACGAACGGCGGCGGCGACCTGATCGCGATGGCAACCGACGGACGGGTCTACATGATGGGCGGCGGGTCGCTCCTGGGCCGCGTCTACGATGTGGACGAGGACGGCATCAGGGCCGCCTTCTGTGACCTCGCGGAGTTCCTGGCGTTTCTGAAGGCCCACCTGCGCGATGCCCGTGCCGACCTCCGATGACGTTGGCGCAGCCGTCGGGACTCCTGGTCAGGGGACGACGATGACGAGGAAGGCGTCGCCGTCGAGCATGCGGTGTTCGCCGTAGAAGGTGCTGCCCAACCGGCTGCCCACGCGCTGGTTGTCGTCACGGTCGATCAGACGCGCGGAGAAGGCCCGTCGCTGAGCGACGCGCCCTCCTTCGTCGCGGCGAACGGGTACTCGTCGCAGTCCAGGCGCTGCCCTCCCCAGTCCCCCCACACCTCCACGCACGGCGAATCGACCGCCCGCCACCGTGCCCTCGCCGCGCAGACGGCCTCCCAGCACCAATGCCTGATCAACGAGCCGGCCGAACATCAACGCACAGTCACGACCCTGCGCGACGCCAACGAGACGGCTGTGCGGACTCTCCTCGAACTCCGACGCGGCGAAGCAGCGTTCACAGCAGGTGCGGCAGTGTCCGCCGGCGACGATTGCCCGGTCTGCAGCCACGTCCTGCCCTCCGACTACGCACCCCCGCCCCCCTGGAGGAGCAGATGCTGGAGGCTGCGGAACACAACGCCAAACGGTCCGCAGAAGCCCTGTCCGAGGCCATCGCGGCCCGCGATCGCGTCGCCGCCAAGGCCGAGCGGACAGCCATCGACGGCAAGGCGCACGGCGACCAGGTCACCACGCGGCAGGAGGCGGCGGAAGCGGCACATCGAGTGCCGCAGGCCCTGCCCGAATTCCTCGAGTTGTCGCTGCAGTCGCAGCCGGAGCTCTTCTGGCTGCGACCCGTCCTCACCGCTCTGGGCACCGCCCACGGCCAGGGCATGCCCGTTTCTGCCCTGATCCGGGTCGCGCCGCTCTTCGCCGCCGAGGGCACCGGCGGTGACGTTCCGCCCGCTCCGTCGGCCGGCGCCGTGCTCACGGGTGGAACGGACGCCACCGTGAAGTCGTGGAGCCCGGAAATCGATCTCCTCGAGCACATCCTGATCCTGGACAGTCCGATCCGCGCCCTCGACATCACCCCGGACGACCAGCTGTTCGTCGCCTCGGACTACGAGGTCACCGCCTTCCTGGGAGGTCCGCGGACCGCTCGCCGGGCGTGGCTGGTTCATGGGACGTTCAGGGCTCTTCCATCGAAAACTCCGCCGACTGGGCGTGGGATCGCAAGGCCGGCCTGTGGCAGGTGCCTCAACCGAATTCGCGAAGGTCGGGCCGGCTCTTTTCCGACGCCTTCACCATCCACCGTCCTCCCGAGTTCGCCGACGAGTCGACCAACGCGCCGACCTGCGTCACGACCTGCACCAGGTGCCCCGGACACGCGGGAATCCATCGACCGAGCGTCGCGCGTGGCGCAAGCAGCATCCACCGTCAGGGGGCCGGGCAGCGACGTATCGGGGTCCGGAGTCATGGCTCCGGGAAGAGCGTTCGGAACGGAGGGGCCGCTCCGGCCCCGGGGCCGGAGCCTCGCGATCCCACGGTGCCACTTCCTCACGAATCGCGGTCGTTCGCGAAGGCCTGTCGGCCGCGCGGCCGTACAGGTCGAATCCGTGGACACTCACCCGCTCGAAATCGAACTCGAGCTCCTCGGAGGTCACGGTCGCTTCCTGTGGTTGTCGCGGGCCGAATGCCTGTGCCTACCATCGGGCATCAGCCGAGCCGCCGAGTTCGCTTCCCGGGCCCTGCGGAGACGTCCGACGAATGCTCGTGTGGGGGACTCAACTTCGACGGACCCGACGGACGGCGCCTATCGGGGCACCGGCGCCCTGACCCGCATCGCCGCGCCGTTGGGCAGATCGAACTCGTGGCCTGGAAACCGCGACCATCGTGCCGCGTACTCACGGCCTGCCTTTCACGGGCCCAAGTCCCGCTCCGCGCTCGGGGCCGGGCCCTCGGCCGGGGCGCGTTGGGGGCTGCGGAAAGTGGCCGGGATGCCCGGGGACGGGAGGGTTGGTTCCGCGCCGGCGACCCCCTTGGGATGCGCGGGGCCGAAAGACCTCGCGAGCAGACGGGTGAGCACCGGGTCGGCGGTCGGGCCGGATACCGGTGTCCGGATCCCTCGTTCGCGAGCCACCGCGATGGCGCCTTCCGGAACCGACGCGCCCTTGATGACAGGCCGAACGCCCGGCTCGCGCGCCGCAGTGGCGCTGTCCGGCGTAGAGGTACGGACCGCGGCCGGGCGTGGCGGTCGCGTTTGCCCGGCGGGTGCGGAGGTGGGGCCGGGGTCCTCGCGTGACGGGGCAGACTCGTGTGTGGCCGGCTGACGCCGCGGTGTGCGGACGAGCAGGCCGCCCTCGGGTTTCCGGAACAGTGTCGCCTGTCGGGCCATCAGTTCCACCGCGGGTTTGAGTTCTTCGGGCACCAGGTGCGCCACCCGTTCGTAGACACGTGCCACGGGCTCGTCGAGGGCGGATCCCGCCTGCATGTGGGCAACGCCGAGTTCGACGGTGAAGCGCAGGAGGTCCCGATGGGTCATCTCCTGCAGGTGCACATCTATCAGGCGGTCGGTCATCGCCCTCCGGTGGTCGCCGGATCGGTCCTGGGCGTGGATCAGATCGAATCCTCTCATCGCGCTGTTCGTCGCCCGTACATACATCAGTCCCCGGTCGACCAGTTCGGGGTCGTCGATGATCCCGGCCGCCGTGAACTGGGCCTCGACGGACCGGTCGTGGTCGTCGGAGGCGACCAGGTGTCCACCGGCGACGAACCGGGTGAGGACCGCGTGGGCGCTGACCGCCGCGGGAGCGGCGATCATGGCCCCGACGATCTCGTGGCCCATGCCGTCGCGGCGCAGGGTTCTCGCGGGCAGTTCGAAATCCCGGTCCAGTCGTGCGGTGGTCTCCATCAGGACGTGTCGGCCCACACCCCGGCGGTGTCGGTCGGCCAGTAGCGCCATGACCCGGTCGCGCATGTCCTGGATGTCGGGCATCAGTTCGGAGGCGGGGCCCGTGGGACCCAGGGCCCGGGCGGCCTCGAAGTTGGGGTGGATGGCGTAATACCGGTCCGCGTCGACCCGATCGCATCCGCCGTCCGCGTCCAGACGCGCCGCGATCTCTTCGGCCAGGGTGGTCTTGCCCGCGCCCGGTTGCCCGATCAGGAACCACGCCTGGGGCCGTGCGACACCGGGACCCGCAACCTCGGGCAGGAAACGCGGGACCAACTCGTCCCGGAACGCGCGGTCGAAGAGGGCCTGCTCCCGCGGACCTCGGCCGTTCAGGAGAAATCGCCCGGGGGCGTCGAGCATCGCGACCGCCATCCACCTCGATGCCGCGATGGGGAATCCCAGTCGGCGAAGAACCGATCCCGAGCCCAGCAGCCTAGGGTCTCCACGCGCCGGGCACCATCCCCTTGCCGCTCCGATGCCACCGTGTGGATGTCGCCGGTGGCCGCCCAACTCGACGCAGGCCTTCCCCTACGCCCGCTCCTACGCACACGCCCACCAACGGCTCGGCACCGCCCACCACGACGTCGAAGTCCGGAGGTACCGGGGCCTGCATGATGCGATGGTCGCACCGCGCCGGGGCGTCCGCAGCCGAGTGTCCGCGTCCTGCGGGACAGTCCGATATGCGCGGCGGGGTTGTCGGTTGGCGAGGTCGGCCCGGGTAGTCGTACGGGTGTCGCGGCGGGCCCAGGGCACCGGGCGGCCTGCTCGTACCGGGCGTATCGCGGACACGGGCCTCGGGCGCGATTCGGTCATATTTTCGCAGCGCGGGACGGAATCGGCACCTAGGATTGCCGACGTGCACAGATGGACGGTCTCGGCACACTGCGCGCGGTTCTTCCGCGCCCTCGTGCGCGATTCAGGTGGGGATTCGGCCCGGTTCGACGAACTTCCGGGGCTTTCGTCGGAGGACCTCGGCGATGATCTGATACGCGTTCCGACCTCGTCGGCGGTCGCGCTGTGGGAGCAGTTGGTGGTGGCCGGATCCGGTCCCTTCGTCGCGCTGCGCCTCACCGACGCGGCCGACATCGGGACGTTCGGCGTGTGGGACTACCTGAGCACCTGCGGCCCCGATCTGCGTATGGCGTTCGCCACCGCCGCGGAGTATCTGAGGGTGGTCGGCGACGCGGACACGCGGATCGAGGGCATCGAGGATGGTTCGCTCTACACGCTGCAGCAGTCCGTCGGGGTCGACGTCCCCGACGTGGCCGAGGCCTTCGACCTGATGACGCTGGCCGTTTTCCTGCGCCGGGCGGGCGAGGCCACCAAGGCGCCGCTCGTCCCGCTGAAGGTGACCCTCACGCATCGCGCCCCGGCCGGGGTTCGCCGGCACGCCGAGCACTTCGGTACGCGGAACATCGAGTTCGAGGCGGCGGCCAACTCCGTGACGTTCCGGCTCGACGACGTCCGGCGTCCGCTGCCCGGCTTCCAGCCCGGCCTCGACCGGGTGCTACGCGGCTACGCGGACCAGATCATGGCGACGTCTCGCGCCACGCCGACCTGGCAGGAGCGCTTCCGCGCGGCCCTGGACTCCGCGTTCCGGGACGACGCGGTCGCTCTCGACCAGGTCGCCGCCCGCCTGAACATCAGCGGCCGCAGCCTACAGCGCAGATTGTCCGCGCACGATACGACCTGGCGCGGCGAAGTCGCGGCCGCCCGCGAGGAGCGCGCACTGAAACTGCTGCGGGAGACCGATCTGCCGCAGCAGGCCATCGCCACCCGCGTGGGCTACACGGACGCACGGACGCTCCGCCGGGCGGTGCGCCGATGGCAGGGCGAGACCCCGTCGGCACTGCGGGCACGGCCCGACACAACCGGGCCGGGCATCGCGGAACCTCTGTTGAGCTGAACGGCCCGAACCGGCTGAACGGGCCGATCCGGGAGTGCGATGGCGCGGGCGGGCGTGCGACGTTCGGGTTGCACGGACCGGCCGAGCCGGGTCCTCGGCGTGGGCGCGGCGTCCCGGGCCGCGCCGGTGCCGCCGTACCGGGGACTGGTACGGCGGACGTTCGCGGCGGGCGGGTGGTGCGGGTGCGAGAGACGGCTGCCGTCAGGACGCGGCGAGTTCGGCCGCGACGGCGTCGGCACCCAGGGCGATCATCCAGGACAGCGGGGCGTCCGGCGCGTACTCCCGCATGACGCGGTCGAGTTCTTCCCTGGCCTCGTCGGTGAGGGACGGCTGCCCTTCGGCCAGGCGGGCGACCTCGGCGCGGTAGCGGAGCGGGTAGTCGCGCTGTGCGGCGAGGACCTCGACGCCGGTCGGTGCGCCGTGGCCGGGCAGGAGTACGGCGACGTCGGCGAGTTCGGTGGCGAGGGTCTCCAAGACCTCCAGCCACTGGGCGCCGTGGCCGTCGGCGGTGTAGGGGTGGGTGCCGTGGAAGGCCAGGTCGCCGATGAACGCCACACCCTGCTCAGCGCTGTCGGCGCGGGCGAGGAAGACGCTGTCCGCGTGGCTTTCCGCGGGTCCGAGGTCGCGGGCGGTGTAGCGGACGCCGTCGAGGGTGACGGGGTCGCCGTCCTTCAACTGCACGGTGGGGAAGGCGGTGACGGCGGGCCATTCGTCGCCGTAGACGGGTCCCCATTGGGCGCGTTTGGCGTCGGAGATGTCGCGGATGACGCGGTCGACGGCTTCGGTGGCGTAGACGGGGACGTCGCGGCCGTCGACGAGGGCGTGAACGCCGTTGAAGTGGTCGGGGTGTGCGTGGGTGACGAAGACGCCGACGAGCGGCTTGCCGAGTGCGTCGACCTTGGCGACGAGTGCGGCGATCTCGGAGTTGAGGAGGTTGGTGTCGACGACCACGACGCCTTCGTCGGTCTCCACCAGGTAGGAGTTGACGAGCAGGCCGGCCTCCGAGGCCGTGTGCGTGTGGATGGTCGGACCGTGAGTGTCACGGGACGTGGCGGATCTCCAGAGGATGACGCGTTGGGACGAAGGGCGTTCCGCAGCGCGGCCGTTGCGCGAGCCCTCCGGGCGTGCCGGTGTGTTCCGCGTTCGCCGCTCGGACAGGACGTCGACGGGGATCGAGGTCACGGTCCCCGACTGCGGCACTGGCTCCGTACGGACCGGGCATCCTCGGACACGATGCGCCGCCCAGCGGACGGAACGCGCCAACCGATCGGGGGAGCCGCGGCCCCGAACGGTGCGGGGCGGACTGGTTGTGGCCATGGAGGCGTCTACGACGACGTCCCGATCGGTTGATGGGTGATCGCGTCGATGTGCCGGCCGCGTGATGGTGCGCAGGCGTGGCGGCACCGCAGGCCGCAGCGGCGCCAAGGGGTCCGGACGCACGACAGCGTCCGGACCCCTTGGCGTTTCCGACGACGATCGTTTTACGGGTGTGGCTGGTCCTGGCCCCGCAAGGGCCGGAAGAAGTCCCGGAGGTCGCGGGCCAGTTGCTCGGGCTCCTCGTGGGCCATGAAGTGCCCGCCGCGCTCCGGGGTGCGCCACTGCCGCAGGTCGGTGAAGATCCGCTCGGCGAGGCCGCGCGGCATTCCGCGGAACGCCGGCTCGTTGCTCAGCGTCACGGCGCCGGGGACGGCGATCGGCGGCACCGGCCGGTTGTGCGGCCAGTCGTAGTACTCGCGGAACGACGTGCCGATCGACCCGGTCGCCCAGTACAGGGTCGCCACCGTCAGCAGCCTGTCGCGGTCCCAGCGCGTCGCCACGTCGCCACCGCAGTCGCTCCAGTCGCGGTACTTGTCCACGATCCACGCCGGCAGCCCCGCCGGGGAGTCCACCAGCGCGGCCGCGACG
Organism: Embleya sp. NBC_00888; assembly: GCF_045207655.1. Lineage (NCBI taxonomy): Bacteria > Bacillati > Actinomycetota > Actinomycetes > Kitasatosporales > Streptomycetaceae > Embleya > Embleya sp. NBC_00888. Next base: position 532,796 of record NZ_CP108785.1, read on the forward strand.
GTGTCCGGGCGGGTGGACATGATCCCGCTGTAGCCGCCGTCGGCGGCGTCGTATTCGGCCATCGCGTCGAGGAACTCCCGCTCCTCGGGCGTCGGCGACGCCGCACCGAAGTCGGTCGGGACCACCGACGAGGTGACCAGTACGCCGGCCACCTCGTCCGGGAACAGCGCGCCAAGCCACTGCGTGATCCCGCCGCCGATGTCGCCGCCCTCCGCACCGAAGCGCGGGTAGCCAAGAACGTCGACCATGAGCGCGTGCCACGTCTCGGCGACGGCGCGCCGCGTGAACGGGCCGCTCGGCGCCTCGGAGAAGACGAACCCGGGCAGCGACGGGATCACCACATCGAACGCGTCCGCCGGGTCTGCGCCGTGTGCCCCCGGATCGGTCAGCAGTTCGGCGATCGGCAGCATCTCCACGAAGCTGCTCGGCCATCCGTGGCTGAGCACCAGCGGCAGCGGTGCCGACCCTCCGGCCGGGCCCTTGCCGCGCACGTGCACGAAGTGCACCTTGCGGCCGCCGACTTCGGCGCGGAAGTGCGGGTACGCGTTCAGCCGGGCCTCGGCCGCCCGCCAGTCGAAGCCGTCCGCCCAATACGCCACGAGCTCACGCAGGTCGCCGGGATCGACCCCGGCCGTCCAGTACGCCGCGTCCGTCGCGGTGGCGAACCGGGTGCGTACCAGCCGCTCCCGCAGGTCGTCGAGCACGTGGCCGGGGACCGAGATGTGGTATCGCTCCGTGCTCATGTGTCCTTCGGTGGTTCGTCCGCCGGCAAGGCGCGTGTCCCCGGGAAGACCGGGACGCGGCCGGCGCGAGCTTCGCATCGGTAGTTGCAAACACCGACCGGTCTTGCTGATTCCGCGTGACAGAGCACCCCGCCCACATCCCGCCGACACCCGACGGACGAGCCGGTTCAGGTGGCGGTTCCGTAGTGCTGTGACCGGATTGGTTCGCGGTGTTGCTGTGTCGTGCGTGCCGTTGTCGGGAGTCTCGGTTGGATGGTCCTCGGGATCGTTCGAGCGGGAGGGTGCGGATGGCCGAGAGAGTCGTGGTGCGGCGGTTGAGTGACGACGAGGGCCGTCGGTTGCAGGCGATCGTGCGTCGGGGAACGATCAGTGCGGTGCGGTTTCCTCGATGTAGGGTCCCAACCCCCGTGGCACAGGCCGGGCTTGACCAGCGGCTTCTTCGCTGTCTCATCGCGATGGCACGCCGCTTTGGTCTCGATTCGTGGCACATCCTCAGCCGATTCGTACACCCGGCGAGCACCGCAGTCCGCTGACCTTCGGCGTCTCAGTTCGATGCCACGTTCGATGCCAAGATCGTGAGACTGTTGTGCCAAGGCCCGATAATTGTCACCGGTGGAGCCGTCTACGCCGGCAGAAGAGCCCGGCCGAAGCAGCCTGGTTGTCACCTGGGAGGCAGGTTAGTTGTCACGGGCGCTCAACCAGCCGCCTTCTTGTCACCGGGCCGAGCCGTGACACGCGACGGCCTCGCCGGGATGCTCAACGAGCAGACCACGGCATGTGGCCCAGCACGTGACGCCTTGATCGCCGGGGCAACGTTCGTCGTCCGGGACGGCCTGGTTCCTGCCGACCGGCTCGCACACACCTATCGAATACGGCTCCGGCACACCCGAAAGCACGGCCGGTCGACAGTGGCCCTCGCCGCCACCGTTGACCGTCTCCTGGCGGCAGAAGAAGAGCTGCTCCGCATCGGCCGGATCGTCGCGACAGATTCGTCATGGACGTTCATGCTCTTCCTCAACGCCACCGCTACCGAAGTGCCGGCCTGCACCGGCGTTGCCAGGACCGCGTCCCCGGCAGATCAAGGCTCCGACGCGTAGTGACAACAAGCCTGCCTCTATGACCACTTGGGGCGGGCCTCCCACACCGCGTCCGACTCCTCGTTGCCGCGCTTACGCAACAACTCCGGCAACGGCGGATGCCAGGTGTGCTCGTACCGGGACTCGGCGCGGGACAGGCCCAGGAGTCCATCCGTCCGGGATCGCCCGACGGGCCAACGCCTCGCCCGCGGCGGTCATATCGCCCTCGGCCGCGGCGAGTTCCTCGGCCACCGCGCTCGCAATCGCCCCGGGCAGCGGGGCCTCGTCGGTGTCCACCACGACCCTGCGCGTCTTCTTCGTCGCGGCCGGGGCCTTCGACGTGGTCGACGCCGGGCGGGCGGTTCCGCGTGCGGGCGCGGTCGGCGTACGGGGTGAGGTCCCCGGTGCGCCGGCCGAGGGCGGTCCTGTCGGCCCTCGGCTCGTTCGCGAGGAGCACGGACGGGAGGCTTGGGGCTGTCGGCGGTGTCGGCGGCGCCGGCGGCGCCGCGCCGGCCCGGTCGGGCCGGTCCCGTTCGAGGCGGTCGAGGTCGGTGAAGCGGACGTGGGCGAGGCCGGCGTGCAGGGCCGCCTGGGCGATTGGGCCCAGGTCGCGTTCGGCGACGATCGCGAACGCCTGCTCACCCTCGCGGGTCAGCTGGATCACGGTGTCGGCCTGGGCCAACGCCGCACCGACCTCGAGCGGTTCGTCCGCACGCGCCTCCCACACAGCCACCACCGGCATATCCAGGTCCGCCGCCGGCCGGCGCAACGCGGCCACACCCCGCCGAACATCGAGGCCGGGAAGGCCGGCCGCGGCGGGGAGGAGTTGGTTGAGCGGGTCCACGGCGGCCAGGCGCAGGCCCGCGATGTCCGCTGCGGCCTCCCGGAGCAGGTCCAGGGTGAGGTCGGCGCCGTCGTCCAGGAGCAGTGCCCCGGCGGCCAGGCGGGTGGATGCCGCGTCGGCGGCGTGGCGTTCGGTGTCGGTGAAGGTTCCCGCGCGCAAGCGTCGGTGGTCCACCCCGGCGGCGGCCGCGGTCAGGCGGGCCGCGATGTCGGCGCGCGGGCGGCCGGGCATGCGCGAGAGCACCGCGCTCGGCGAGTCGGGGGCGTCGGCCGGGGTCGGCGTTGCGGACACGACGGTGCCCGCCGCGAGCAGGCCCGCGCCGGCGCCGGGCGCACCGACCACCAAGACGAGGCGGCCGGGCAACGCGCCGCCGCCCGAGGCCTCGTCCAGGGCGGCGGGGCCGAAGGAGACGGCGCGTCGGCGGGCGGCACGGGCCGGGGTGGGGCTCAGGAGCGGGGCGGCTCTCCCGCGGTCCACGGCACGGCCGATCGGCACGTCGATGGGTCCTGCCGACCGTCGGGGTCCGGCGCGACGTAGCCGACGACTCGGCCGTCGGGGTGCGCGCGCAGTCGCTCGCGCCCTTGCGGTGGTCCTTGGCGGAGTCCCAGAGCAGCGCGCCCGACTTGTCGTGTAGGCACGGATGCGGGTGTCGTCGGAGGGCTCGGGATCACCGACCCGGCTCGAGGACATCGTGCCGCACCAGACCCCGCCTGCCATCAGGACGTCCCTCTCGCCTCGGCCGTGCTCCATCGTGACGCGGGTGACCGCACCGGTGTGGCGGCCCCATTCCCCCACTGTCCATCGGCCCTGGAACGATCCGGCTGCCCCGCCCGGGTAGTCCACCGGGCCCGTCATCCAGTCGATGTCCCCGGTCGGCCCGGAGGCGGGCGAGGGAATCGAATCCGATCCCGCGTCGCCGCGGCAGTCCACGATGCGCCCGCGGTCGTCGACCGCGAGGGCGAAGTACAGGTCGGGACGGTCCGTCCTGGGCGTGCGCACCGCCAGGTACGGGCGCAACGTCGCCGCCAACGCGGTCTGTGCCCGGCCGTCGGTGTCGGGCACGGGTCCGCACGCAGCGGGTGACGAAATCACGCGCGAGCGCCTAGGGCATTTCACGTCCTGCGGGCACCGCGAGCATGCCCGCGGGCAGCGTGAGCGGCTTCGCCGTCGGAACGTCCGCGCTCTACGCGAGGCTGCGCGAGAGCGTCAAGGCGGCCAAGTCGCCCCCGCAATTGCTCCTGTTCGACCTCTACCACGACATCTGCGGCGCTTTCGTGGCGGATCCCCCGGCACTGCTGCCCGAGGTCTGGCTCCACTGGGACCCCAAGACCGTCCGCGCACGCGGCAGGGACGCGCTCCTGAAGTTCCGCATGGACTTCTTGCTCCTGCTCCCCCACGGCCGACGCGTGGTCATCGAAGTCGACGGTAAGACCCACTACGGCGACGGCGACCGCGCAGACCCGGCCACCTACGCGATGACCATGCGTGCCGACCGGGACCTCAAACTCGCCGGCTACGAAGTCTTCCGCTTCGGCTGCCACGACCTCCGGGCCCGACCAGGCAGGGCCGATGGTCCGACGATTTCTCGAGGACCTGTTCATCGCGTTCGGCGTCACCACGTCGTGAAAGCCGATGGCATGCAAATAGGGCACCTCAGGGGCGAACGCGTGGCGCGGGAGGGCCTGGACGGCGGGCCAGGGCTCGATGCCGTCGGCCGAGGAACGCGCGTTGATCACCGAACTCGTGGGTGGCTCGGAGGAGCGGTCAATCCGGTTGCGCGCGGGGCAGACCGGCACGGAGGTGGCTCTGCCCGGGGCGTCTCCCGGGTGTCGATCTCCGGGCCTGGCGGCACGCCGCCTCAACGGGCCGGCCTCGCGCATGGCATCGCGACACGCTCTGCTAGTCACTGGTACCGGAATATAGCTATGCTCGTGGCATGAGTAAGCAGACGAACATCCGGCTGGACGAGGCCGTCAAGGCCGCCGCCGAGGAGCGGGCCAAGCGCCGTGGCCTGAGCCTGCAGGGATACGTGGCCGATCTGATCGAGCAGGACGTGAACGAGTCACGCGCCGCGTTCATGGCCGGCGCCGCGACGTTCCTGGCGGCGTACGCCGACCGGTTCGAGGCGGAGTTCGGCGAGGACCGCTACCCGGGTCTCCCGGCGGAGTCGGCGCGGACCGCGCCGCGGGACGCCGCGTGAACCTGCGGATCGACCTCGCGTGGATCCTGGCGGTCGCCCAGCAGATCCCCGGGGACCCCCAGGTCGTCGACTACGGCGTGCCGATCGCGGCCGACGCACGGCACCGCTCGGAGATCCTCGACCACGAGGTCTACCCCGAGCCCCACCACAAAGCCGCCGCGCTGCTGTGCGAACTCGCCCGGAACCCGAGCCTCGAGACGAGGAACCTGCTGTTCGCGGCCACCGTCACCGCGGCCTACCTGGCCGCCTGCGGCCTCCCGGCGAGCCCCGGCCTCGACACCGTCCTCCCCCTGGCCCACGCCGCACGCGAAGGCCTCCCGGTACGAGAGGTCGCCACCCAACTCAAAACCTGGACGAATTGATTCACCCGCCACCCTCCTACACACGCCCACCCGGACGAGGACCGTCACACGGCCGGATGACGGTCCAGGCCGTCACGGGCCGACCTCGCCGTCTTCGACGAAACCGGATGCCTCGGCCCGGCTCACCGCCTCTCCGTTCACACCCGGTCGACCGGTGCACGGCGCGGCGCCCGTACGGCGTTCGCATGGGGGTGCCGAAGCCCGACGGCTCACACCTCGGCGCCGGCACGACCGGCGCAGTGTCGAGTGGTGGCGGGAACACCTCCACCCGGAGAGGAGTTGCCGCGCCGGCCACGTCCACCGAGGCCGGCTCACCTCAACGGCCGTATCGGGTCGTGCGGCAGCTGCGGGTCACCTTCACGCGCGCCCCCCGAGGGGCGAAGACCACCATGCGTGCCGACTCCACCGGTGCGAGACCGCTTTCAGGCGTTGACCCGCCGGTCGATCGCCTGCCGACCGGGACGAGACTGACGGCGCTTCCCGCCATGATCGGGTGTCGGCGGTCTCGCTCGACCGGCCGTGACGCTTGTGTCCGTGCCCGGGGCCCGACGGGTCGTCGGCCCCGGGGCGGGTGGCCGGTGGTGTGGTCAGGGGCAGGTGGCCAGGATGATCGAGACCACGGTGCAGGTGGCCGTGTCGGTGTCGTTGGCCGCGTTGTCGTCCGTGGGCGCGGAGGCGGTCCGTACGCCGGTGACCGAGACGTGGCCCAGCGACAGCAGGGACAGCGGGACCCGGAAGGACTTCGCGGAGTCGGCGCCGTTGGCGATCGCCCCGTAGGTGCAGGTCACCGTGCCACTGCCGGTGGTGCATCCGGTGGAGAGGTCGGTGGCGGAGGCGCCCGGCGGCAGGCTCGCGGTGATCGTCGCCGACGTCACCGCGTCGGGGCGCCGGACCTGCGGCCCCACCGCCTCATCCGACGGCGGACCGGGCACAGCGAAGGCATGGTGGAACTCCGTTCTGTCGACCCCCGCCGTGCGCGGGCATCGAGCCGCGGCACGGACCGGCGGTGAGACGACATGGGACGTTCCCGGCGGGACCCCCCGACGGACCGGTCGCCCTCGGGATGCCGCCGGACCGGGCGCGCCCACAACGGAGCACCCGGCCGAAGTGCGGGTGCCGGACCCACTGTCGCGAACCACGACCACGCGCACCAGGAACAAACAGGCCGGCCGTACGCACAAAGCTCAAGGCGGAACAACCGACAACCACTGTCGAAACACGCCGCCACTTCAACGGCACTCAACACAACCCCCGGGAGCGGCGAGGGCCGGGACACGGGGCTCTGGGGTGCGCGCCGCCGTCCATCAGTTCGTGGCACACCCGTGTGATGTCGCTCTGTGCTTGGTAGAGCCCCTGCACTTGCTCGTACAGGGGCCCGGGGGGGCGGTAGGTATCCCTGTTCCCAGGTCGCGGCGTCGACGTCGTGCGGGTGGTGGGCTCCGCGACGCGGGACGCGTTGAGTCCGGCCTCCACTGCGCAATACCTCACGGGCCCCGCCTTGACCGCCCATCGGAAGGGTGTGACCGAACCGGCGGTTCGACACGTCAAGTCTCTGTGAGGTCGTCGACGGAGCGGGGAGAAGGATGGGTTGGTTCCACAGGGAGCGCATCGGATTCGCCGAGTTCGCCGAGGCGAACCAGACCGTGCTGCGCCGCACCGCCTTCCTGCTCTGCGGCGACTGGCATTCGGCCGAGGACCTCGCGCAGACCGCGCTGGAGAAGGTCTACGTCGCGTGGCCGAAGCTCGAGCGGATGGAGCACCCGGAGGCCTACGCCAAGCGCGTCCTGATCAACGTGTTCCTGGACGGGCGCCGCCGCAAGAGCAGCGGCGAGGTGACGGGCATAGATGCCGACGCACTGGCCCGCACCCCCGCCCCCGCCCATGGCGACCCCGAACTGCGGTTCACCCTCGTCGACGCGCTGCACACCCTCGAACCACGCGATCGCGCCCTGCTGGTGCTGCGGTACTGGGAGGACCTGAGCGTCGAGGAGACCGCACGGCGGCTGGGCATGGGCGTGTCCGCCGTGAAGACCGGCGCGATGCGCGCACTCGCCAGGCTGCGCGAGCGCGTGCCGGAGCTGACCCGCAAGGCCGCTGCGGAGGGTCGGCCGTGAGGAAACGGCGCACGGCGCAATGGCAGGCGGCGGACACAGCGGCACACATGAGGGGAACCGACGTCGTGGAAGGGCACGTAGTGGAGACCGAAGACCTGTTTCGCAGCGAACTGCGCGCCGAACTGGACGAGTTGGCGATCCCGCCGGGCGCGGGGTTGGCTGCCCGGGCGGCCGAGGGCGGCCGCCGCCGGGCCCGGCGGCGCGCGTTGGGGCGCACCGTCGGCGCGACCCTGGCGGTGGGAGTGATCGCGGCGGGCGTGCTGGGCGCGGCACAGCTGCGGACGAGTTCGGCGACCAAGGCGGGGCCCGCAGCGGATCCGTCGCCGTCCCGGATCGACGGACGGTCCGGCGGCGTGAACCCCGAACTGCCGGCGCAGCCGGTGGCACCGAATCCCCTCGCCGATCAGCTCCGTCCGATCATTACGAGCCTGCTGCCCGGGGGGACGAAGCAGGTCACAACCAACACCGCCGTCGACGGCGGCCTCTACGCGAAGGTCACCTGGGACACCGGCCAGGGCGTGGTCGAGGTGACCTTCCACATGGTGGGCAAGCGGTTCTTCGGGTGCACCATGGCCGACGGCAAGCCGAAGCCCAAGGAGAACAACTTCGGCGGCTGCCGCAGCGCACCGGACGGAACGCTGCTCGGCACCTTCGAGAAGCCCTTTCCGGACAAGGGCATCGCCTGGAAGGCCGTCAACTACGTGATCGGGGAGACCATGGTCGAACTGAGCTACGGAAACGGCGAACTGTCGGACAACGGCAAGCCCACCCGCAGCACCCTGCCGCTGACCGACGAGCAGGCCCTGTCCATCCTGAGGAACCCGGCCTGGGCGCCGATCCTCGCCGCCTACGTCCCGCCGCCGCCCGCCGACCCCGCCACGCTGCCCACCTTGGGCCCGACGCGGTTCCCGATCACCTCGTTCGGCACGGCAGAACAGCCCTGACCCGACCCGCACGCGCTGAGGGCGCCCCCGCCGGTCCCGGCCGGGGCGCCCCGTGATCCGCCGGAGGGCCCGGCAAGGTCCGCGCGTGCTTGCCGGGCGCTACCGGACGGAGACTGGGGCATCGGTACGGGGAATGGTCAGACCTTGAAGTCCTCGGGCCGGACGGCTCGTTGAAGTCCTCGGGCCGGACGGCTCGTTTCCACGCGTGCTCGTAGCCGGTTACCAGGTGAGCCGCCAGGGCCGGGTCCTCCCCGACGAACCGCTCGGTGACGGCGCCCTCGCCATCGGAGCGCGACCGCCCCTCGCCGCACCCGACTCGGCGGCGCGGCGACGCGTGTCCGTTCCGCTGACAAGGCGACGGTATTGGGTCCGCCGAGGCACAGCACGCCGGGCAAGGCGTGGTGGCCCGGAGATCGCAGAAATGTCGGCCGTATCCCGGCGCGGTGCGCCGCGAACGGCGCGTGGTCGCGACGCCTGCCCCGGTCCTTCCCCGTGCCTCGCGGACAGGCGCAGGGAAGGACCAGGACGGGCACGACGAGACGGCCCGTTCGGCGCTCACGCGGCCACATGGACCCCTTGGCCCGTGCTGTCGCGACGGTGGACCCGGGCGTGGGTCGGGTGGTTGTGTGGGGTGCGTCGACACCCCCGTGGTCGGCGCTCGCGCGGCCGGCGCCGTCATCCCCCGTGCCGGCGGCCGGACCGCGCTCCCCGACTGTGACTGAGCGCTTGAGTTGGCGGATTGAGCAGCGGATGACGGGCGCCGGGCCGCGCGTGCGTCCAGCCCAGCCCGGCGGTCGCACGCTCCACCGCGCTCCGGCCCCACTCCCCCGGGTCCAAGGCCTGGAACCGGGGAACCAGCTGATTGATCTCGGCATCGGTCAGTCTGATGGTCATGGCCGAAGACGCTTTCGACCACCACCGACGCCCCGGGAGCCGCTCCGATCCACCACAACCCCACCGACAACGACTGCGCACAGGGAAGATGCACGAAGGACGCGACGACCCCGCCAAGCCGCGGGCGCTGGACTGGCAGCGCATGCTCGCCGCGGTGCGCCTGCACACCGAGACCGGCGGCCGCATCGACGACCTGGTGCCCGGACACACCGTCGGCGGCGAGGACGTCGGAGCCTGGCTCCGGCGGCAACGGCCCAGCGCGGCGAGTCTGACGCCGGCGCAGCGGACGGCGTTGGCCGAGGTCGGCGTCGACGTCACCGCACCGCAGGAACAGCCGGCGACGTCGGTGGTGGTGGTGCGGGCGGATCGATGGACGCTCACCCTCGCCGCGGCGGCCGCGTACCGGGAACGCGAGGGGCATCCGACCGTGCCACGCAAGCACGTCGAGACCGTCGAACACGGCTGCGAGGCGCATGAGGTCAAGCTCGGGATCGCTCTCGCCAACGCGCGGCAGCGGCGGGCCACGTACCCACCGGAGCGGCTCGACGCGCTCTCCGCACTCGACACGCGATGGACATGACTTCGGAGCACCGGGGCCGGCCGCGTGGGTTGGATTCCAGGCGCGCTGCGATGGCGATTTCTTCATCCGACAGACGCGCACCCGGGCAGGGATTGCGGTAGAGAACGTGGTTGCCCAGGGTCAGGCAATCAAGATCTGCTCCTTCCGGGTTGCCGTCAAAACCGGTCACTGCGTCTGCTGTCGGCGGAAGACCGACGGTGCGACACCCACATGTCGCGTGAACACCCGGGTGAAGTAGGCGGGATCGGGGTAACCGACGTCCCGGGCGACGAGGGCGACCGGGCGGTCGGTATCGGTCAGCAGCTCTTTCGCCCGGTCGATCCGGCGCCGCGCCAGATAGACCGTGGGTGTGGAACCGGTGACCTGGCGCACGGCCACCGCCAGACTGTCGCGCGAGACCGCAAGTTCCTTGGCGATCGCGCTGATCCGCACCGACCCCTCGGCACGGTCGAGCAGTTCCAACGCACGCCTGCCGAGGTCGCGCCGCGCCCGCCCCGGCTCGGCGGACGCCCGCTCACCGGTGCCCACCGCGTTGATCAACGCGTACAGAGACGACGTGGCGGCCACGTGGGCGCCGAGCGATTGCGGCCTGGCCAGCAACTCCAGAACCCGAACGCACAGGGCAAGGGCCTCGGCTCCGTCGGCCGGCTCGACGACCGGGCGAACCGTGCCGAGGTAGCCGAGCGACGCGTAGGCCTCTGCGGCGGGCCCTTCGAACAAAACCCAGTATTCGTCCCAATCGCCGGTCGACGGGCCGTAGGAGTGCCGGACTTCGAGAGGCAACCAGAAGAACGTCCCCGGCCGCACCTCGTGCCGTCCGGGATGGCCCTGCAGTGTCAGAAAGCCGGATCCCCTAGTCACCAGAACCCCTGCGTGGCAGTTCAGGACACGATCGACCTGCGACGAGTGCTTGCCGAGGATGCGACCGGCTCCGGTCACCGCGAGCCCCAACGCCCGTACACCCACGGGCGGTGTGCGGTAGTGCGCCACGGACTCCACAGGACCACCCTCTTCGGCAATCGTCCAAGTCTTTGCGGAATCCGTGCATTCTTCCACGCCACGGTTCCCTGGAGCATTTGCCTATGAGCACTGGACACCTCGAGTGGGATCTGCGGACCGCCCTCACTTCCAACGGCTATCGCCTGGACGACGGTGACCACAGGCTCGGCCGTCTGCAACCCGTCCCGGACGCCGAGCGCTCCGATCGGAATGCCCTGCGGGCCCGCCTCGCCCGCGACGGCTACCTCTATCTGCCGGGCTTCTTCGAGCGCACGACAATCCAGGGCTTCCGCGCCTACTACTTCGCCACCCTGGCAGAGTGCGGACTCATCCTCCCGCACTCCGATCCGGTCGAGGGTGTCGCCGCGTCCACCGCAGACATGGATCACGCACGCTTCCGCTCGCTGCTGTTTAAACGGATCGTCCCCGGCCCGCAGTACGACGCCATCTGCCGCACTCCCGCGTTGGTCGCCTTCCACCGGTGGTTCCTGGGAACCGAAGAGGTGCATCTGCATCGCCGGAAGATCATTCGGCACGTCGGCCCCGGCGAATCGGGCATCGGCACCGCCACCCAGGCTCACTACGACCTCGTCTACCTACGCGAGGGCACCGACCGGGTCCTCTCCTCCTGGATCCCGCTGGGCGACTGCCCGATCGCCCGCGGACCGCTCGTATACCTCGAGGGCAGCCACCACCGCGTCCTCGCCGACGAGGCGGCCGGCCGCCTGCGCCGCCCCGCCGCGTCGATGACCGCCGACCTGCCCGCCCTGGCCGAGGAGTACGACTCCCGGTGGCTCGTCACCGACTTCACCGCCGGTGACCTCATGATCCACAGCCCCCACATCATCCACGCGTCCCTCGACAACCAGGACCCCGACGGCGTCTTCCGGCTCTCCACCGACATCCGCTACCAGGCCGCCTCCGACCCCATCGACGCGCGCTGGCAAAGCCACTGGCACGACCGGGACGGCCTGTGATGACCCGAATCCACTGCAGCCTCCTGACCCTTCCCACCGACCTCCCCCTCCACGAGCGCCTCACCCGCATCGCCTGCGCAGGCTTCGACGGAGTCCAAACCACCCCGCCCTCCGCCGCCGAACTACCACGCTTCGCAACGGCCCTGGCCGAAACCGGCCTGGCCGCCTCGGGCTGCGCCCACCTCCCGGAGGACTGCCCGGCCGAGCCGATCTTCGAACGCGCCGCAGCCGCGGGCATGGTGAGCCTCAACGCGCAGGTGGACGGCTACTGGCGCGACCACTCCTGGCAGGACGCCCGGATCCGCGAACTGCTCGCTCTCAGCGAGCAGTACGCCCTGCCGTTCTTCCTCGAGACCCACCGCCATCGGCTCACCCAGGACCTCCGACACACCATCGCGCTCGTCGACCGGCACCCGGACCTCCGCCTGTGCGGGGACTTCAGCCACTACACCGTCACAGCCGAACTACGCGCCCCCTGGCGGGTCGAATGGACCCAAGCCCTGCACCGCCTGGCCCGCCGCTGCCACGAGGTGCACCTGCGCCTGAACAACGGCCAGAACATCCAGGATCCCGTGCCCAACGTCGATCCCGCCCAACGTGCCGAGTTCGAGGCCCTGTGGCGCACCGCCCGGGGCGGCGCCGACGACCTTCTGTTCACCACCGAACTGCTCCCCGCCCACATCGGCTACGACCACCTCGACCTCGTCGGAACCCCGATCGGCGACATCTGGGCCGACAGCCTCGACCTTCTGGCATGGGCGGCCAACCCCGCCACGGGAGGCGACACCGACCTTCGCTGAACTCCCGGTCAGCAACCCGGGAAGCGCCGTTCGTGCAGGCTCAGCGTGAGAGCGGGGAATCGGGGGCGGTCGGTGTTGACGGCCGTGACGGGTGGGGCGGCCGGTGTTGACGGCCTTGACGTGCCCGGTCCGGCCGGGGCCCGGGCCGGGCGATGAGGTTGGTGGCATCGACCCGGTCGCGCAGTGGGTGCCCGGGCCAACTCGTGGGAGGACGACGTCCGAGTGGGGCGGGCAAGTCGACGAGCCGGGCCATCCTTGTCGACGCGTTCGCCCGCCTCGGTCTCCCCGTGGTCGCGCTGAGGCCGGCAGAGCCGCTGTACCTGTTGCAGAACGTGGTGCGTGCCGTCGCGCGGGTGCCGTTGGCCGACCCCGCGGCGCAGGACGACGCCCTGCCGGCCGCGCTCGGCGAACACCTGCGGCGCATCAACCCGGGCTGTCCGGTCGACGACTTCGCCCAGGGGCTGCACGCGGCCGACGCGGCGCGGCCGGACGCGGTGGTGATCTGCGACGACATGCGCGCTCCCGACGCGCAGGCGTTCGATTCGCCTGCCTCACGGTCGCGAACGCGTTCGCCGCATTGCGGCTGCCTCCCGATGAGCGACCGCGACAAGGACGCCGAGAGATTCCGACGTCGCGCCACCAGTTCACCGTCTTGGAACGGCAGCTCGGGGACCGGCGGCCGCGGTTCACCGCGGCTGACCGGGCCCGGCTCGCCGCGCTGCCGCACCGCGCCACGTGCTGCGACGGCTCCGGCTGACCACGCACCCCGACACAGTCCTGCGGTGGCACCGCGACCCGGTCCGCCACCGGCACGCGGCCGCGTCCCGTCCGAAACGGCCCGGGCGCCCGTCGACGGACCGCTCGATCCGCGTCCTGGTGATCCGGCCGACGCGGGAGAACCCGACCCGGGGCCACCACCGCATCCACGGTGAACCCGCCGTCCTCGGCCTGCGCGTCGCCGCCTCCACCATCCGGGAGATCCTCAAGGACGCAGGCATCGACCCCGCACCCGAGCCCGGTGCCACCACCCGGGCCGCGTTCCTGCGCTCCCACGCCGAGGCGATCCTCGCGTGCGACTTCCTCGAGACGGTCACCCCGAACGGGCAGCGTCGGTACATTCCCGCGGTCATCGAGCACGCCACCCGCCGGGTCCCGGTCCTCGGCGCCACGCCGCACCCGACCGCCGTCCGGGTGGCCCAGGCCGCCCCGAGATGCGCCACAGGTCGACCACCCACCGCCCGGGCACGGCGGGGGCCCGGGCCGCCGCAGACCGGAACACGGCCGATTCGCGTCGTGCGCCGGCTACCGATCTTCGACGTCGTGATGTCACGCTCGGCTGTCGGATCGTGGCGAGGAAGAAGAGGATGTCGATGGCCGAGGGGTACACCACCGTGGTCCGCGGCGAGCACGTCCAACGGCCGAACACACTCGCCGGGATCCGCGCCGCCCTGCCCGAGGAACGACGCGCCGCGTTCGACGAGGCGATGGCGCACACGCCGTTGACGTGATCGAGCGGCGGGCGCTGTTGGACTGGGCGTTGCCGCCCGAGGCGGACGCCGAGGATGAGGAGAGCGCCGCCCGCGTACGGGCCGGTGACTTCACGGGGTTCCACGACGCCGACGGCAGGCCCGTCGAATTGGGGGGCGACGACAGGTGAGCCATCGGGTGCAGTACAGCGACGCGGCCGAGGACGGCCTGTCGAAACTGAGCGCGGCCCGGCAGGCGGAAGTGCGCTCCACCGTCGCCGGCACCATCGGCCACGACCCCTACGGATACGGATCCTCCTCCGTCCACGGCGACCGCGACCGCCGCGACGTTTCGCTCGCCCGCGTCATCATGCGCTACGAAGTCAGCACCGGAGTCCGCGTCGTCACCATCGTCCCCGCCGTCGCCCCCTTCGGCCGACACCCACCCCTGCCGGGAACGGGCCGGCATCGGGTCACGGAAACGGCTCCTCGCCGGTGCGTGGGGAAGGCGACCGCCGCGACGTCCGTCGACCAGCCGGGGGGCAGGCTCCGCAGGTTCGGGAGGATCGCCTCGAAGCGGCCCTTGTCCCTGATCGCGGCGACCGTCCTCTCCCGTGTTCCGCCCTGTCGGGTCGTGGGTCCCGTCTTCTTCGGTGCGTCCTGCCCGGTCGTGGCGGTCCGCTCGGACGAGTCACCCGGTGCCCCCGGTGCTGTTCCGGACCACCACGCGGACGAGCCGTCGTCGGATCGCAGCGTATGCACCACTCCGAACGTCCCGAACGCGAGCGAGAGCGTCAGGACCACGACGATGGCGACCAGTCCCCTGCGTACTCCGGGGGTGTCCCGCAGTGTCACCGGGCCGAAGGTGAGCGTCTTGACCCGGGTCGTCCCGGAGGGGGTGAAGGTGTTGGTGGTCATGTCCCCGCCCACGGTGGTCACGACGTGGGTCGGGGCCGGAGGCGTGTTCGGGCCTGCGGCGTGCTGGAGTCGTCGTGCGAACTCGGGATCGTTCTCGACCGCGGCCCGCAACTGGGCCAGGACCGCTTCCCGGGCGTCGGGGGGCGGGTTGGGCGCGTCGAGTCGGGCCAACGCGGTCCTGCCCGGATCGGACGAGCCGAGTCGGTCCCGCGCCAGTTGGTTCACCCGGTCGGCCGCGGCGGTTCCCAGACCGGTTCCCAGACCGCCCGCCATACTCGCGACGATCGCCGTCAAGTCGATCACTCATGCCCCCCGGGGAACGACAGGCCGCCGAGCCCCCAACACGCGCGCACGCACCAACAGCACCGCCTTGCGGGTGGCGGCGGGCAACGTGTCGTGGACGTCGAGAACGGCCGCGAGGGCGGTCGCGGCGAGGTCGACGCCGATGGCGCCCATGCGGGCCAGGCTTTCGGAAGAACTGCTGTGCGCGGCCCCGGGCAGTTGCGCGAGGTAGGAGGCAAGCAGCGAAGCCGGGCCGGCGCGGGTGCAGATGGGTTCGCCGAGCAGCCGGTCCGCACGGCCGCCCGCCAGCGGGAGGGTGGTACGCGGCAGCCGCATCAGTGTCATCCGGGCCCGGCGGTCGGCGTCGGGGAAGTCGCACTTCACCGGGTGGGAGGTGGAGAACAGCGTCATGGCGCCGGTCTCCAGACAGGCGATACGGCGGCTCTGCTCAAACCGGGTCGGGGTACCGCGCACCAGCATCAGGTAGTAGCACTCGGGGTCGTGGCGGCGGATCTGCGCCATGGAGCGACGCGCCGTCAACGGCGAGAAGCTGAAGGCCATCACCTGGGTATGCGGCGCCGCCTCCGCCGCTTCCACGTCGCCGCGGAACCGGCCCGGGTGCACGCAGCGGAGGGACAAGGGCATGACCTGCCGATCGACCATCTCCGTCCACCACTCGAACCGGTCCGGCGCCGGGACAGCGTCCGTACTCACCACCGACGGCCCCGCCGTGCCGGGAACCCGCCACGATGCTTCGTCATAGACGGCCACCCGGCAATCCTCCCGAAGGAGACGCAGACCCGGAAGAGCGCGGCACGAACCCACCGCACCGCGCACCGCGCCACCGCCGCGTCGACACCGAGAAGGACGATGCCGCCGCCGCGTGATCGATGAGGAGTTCGTCGGCGAGGTGTCGGGGGCCGCCTTCGCGGACGAGGACGTGGTCGTCGTCGCACGTGGTCAGGGGCGCCCAGGAGGCCGCTGCGTCGTGCACATGCGCCGCCGCGGCCGCGTGGGGTGACGGTGCAACGGACGTCGGGCCGGGCCACCCGCAGCGCCCACAACGCGTAGTTCGTGCGCAGCGGGGGCAGGCGCACGGTGCGCTCGGCCACTGCGCTCGCTGACGCGATCGGATGTACATGCGCCGATTCGACGTCGGCCGTGGATCGCGCGTGCGGCGCTCGGGTGGGGTACGCGGCCGAGCGCCGTATGTCGCGCGGCTGGGTCGCGCGGGGGATCCGGTTGGCTGTAGGTGATGTACCGCCGCTGACCGACCGCTCGAACGCGGGCTCCGGTCCCCGGCGGGGGACCGGAGCCACGCCCGCGGTGTCGGGCCGGCGGGGCCAGGTGTCGATCTGGGTGGCAACGGCATGGTGGCGTGGTCGAGTTCGACCACCCGCACCCCGGAATTCGCTGGGGTGTCGGGTGTCGAGCAGACGGCGTCGGCGGTGAGACCGCGGGCGCTCCCGGCGGTGTTCGACCTCGACGTCCCGACCGGTGATCGGCCCGGCGCCGTGGCGCACGCACGCGGTGGTGCGCCGGGATTCCGCGAGGCCCCGGAACCGGTCGCGGCCCAGGACGCGATGGTCGAGCGGGTGATGGGCCGTGCCTCCGCCGCAGGTTCAGTCGGTGGTGTCCCAGGACTTGAGGACCGCCGCGACGCTCACCGCGGTGGAGGACGCGCGGGTCAACTCGTCGGCGAGCGCGGTGACACCGGCCCGGCTGAGCTTGACCGACACACCGCACGCCGAGAGGTGGCCGTGCGCCACCGCGACGGCCACCCGCAGATTCGAGCGCTCCAGCCGGCGCATGCGGCCCAGGCTGTGCGCGAGCGCCGCGGCCTTGGCGTAGGGGCCGGGGTAGAAGTCCTGTCCGGCGATCACCGCCCGATGCCGCTCCACGGCCGCGACCGGCACCCCGTAGTCATCCGGGGCCGGATCGTCGCGCCCCGCGCGACGCGCCACCTCGAGGATCCACGCCAGATCCACACGCACACTCACGCGCAACACCACATACGGTCGGGCGGCCTGGGCGACCGGCGGACCTGTTACCGCGCTGCAGACCGCGAAGACCAGCTGAAGACGGCTTCCGCCGGGAAGCAGGCGGCGGAAGCGCCATTGGACGTCGTCGGCAGGGGTGTTCGCCACGTCGCTCATGAACCGCGTGCGCACCTCGCCCCATTCGCCGCGTACCCCGACTGGCAGCGCGTCGATGACGGCCAGGGCGCGAACACGGTCGCTTTCGGTCACGCCGTGCGGAAGTGGGCTGGTCGCGATGTCCTCGCTGATGATGCGCATGAGCGTCTGCCCGCGCGCCGACTGCGATCCGGCCGGTGCTTGCGGCAATGCCGGTATGGACCGTACGACCTTGTTCGGGCCGGCCCACTCGGCCGGGTGGTCGCCGCCGGGGGCATCCAGGTCCGAGGCGGCCAGGTCGTAGTAACGCAGCGCTTCGTGGCCGAGCGGCTCCGGCGGCATGCCGGCGACGCGGAACAGGTAGTCGACGACGGTCCGGGCCGAACGAACCTGATCGAAGAGGAAGTCCCAATCCCGCCTGATCAACGCCACCGACGGCAGACCGTCCGGGTGCACGTCGACCCGAGCGTCGTCCGGCAGTCGATCGTGCTCGACGACGATCACGGCGATCCACTCGAGTGCGTTGCCGTCGACCTCGACCTCGCGCCCCCGTTCGTGGTCGACGGTGGGGCGGTGGCTGCCGGGGCCGGTGCAGGGCGCAGGCCCAGCCCCGCGCCCGCCGGGGCCGTGTGGGGGCGGGGTCGGGGTCGGGGGCGAAGGCGGGCGTGGTCCGGCCCCCGCGACACCGATCGTGACGCGGGGGCCGTACGTGCGTGTCGGTCAGCCGTTCCTCGTGACCGGGCGGTCACCGGGAACGAAACGTTGCGGACGGCGGGGACGCACCCTACGAGTCGGTCATAGCGCGGCGCGGCGGCACGCCTCGTCCGCGATGGCCGGCGGGACGCCGGAGACGGTGGTCAGGGTGAGAGAACACAGTTGGAAGGCCAGGGGCAGTCCGGAGCCGCCCAACAAACAGGCGGCGTTGGTGTCCGTGGTGTTGTAGCCCAGGCCGGCGAGGTAGCTGACGCAGTCGGCCTGGGTGGCCTGAGCGGTGGGGGCCAGGGCGGTCAGGCCGCCCAGGGCCAGGGCCAGGGCGCCGGTGGCGGCGGCGATTCGATGGGAAAGACGCATGGTCACACCCGTTCTGGGTCGTGTGCGAACGGAACCGGAAACAAGGCGGGGCAGGGCCGGGTGGTCCCGGGCGCTCGGCCTCGCTGGCCACGGTAGGACTCGCCCCGCCCCCCGGGCAGAGGCGCGCGAGCACCGGCGGGCGTACGCCCGCACCCCACGAGGATCGACGCGGAGCGCCGACGCGCGCACCATGTCACGACAGGGCCCCGAGGGCGGTCGTCGGCCGTGAAACGTCCCGCAGCGGTCCCCCGAGCCGACGCGCAGCCTCTTCGACGACATCGACCGGTGACCGATCGCAATACACCCGTCGCATCCGACGACCTGCCCCGGCGCGCACAACACCGCCCGAAAACGTGCGGGCCTCGGTCGGAAGACGTGACCGAGGTTCCGTACGGCCGCGTGAGCAGCCTGCGCAGCACACCATGGGTGACGGTGTGAACCTGACGAAGCGCATCCACCTGGGCATCTCAATGACCGTTGACACCAGACAAAGTCGAGCAAGACACCAAAACCCAGGTCACGCAGCCAAGAGCCAAAGTCCCAGATTCCGCAAATCCAATGGTCGACACATGATCAATCGACAAGACCCTTCAAAACAGCCAGGACGGAGCAGGCGACAGCCGGGCCGAGCCCGGTGCTCTTTAAGCCGTGCTCGGCCGCCTCCTCACGCTTTCGCGCGCGTCGAGACCCCGCATCGCCAACGGCCGGCGTGTATCGATGACCTCGACGGCCCCCCGGCACGCGTCGCACAACGGCGCCGCCCCACAGGGGCGCGGCGCCGTCGATCGTCGAAGGGCGGTGAGCGTGGCCGCCTTGCGGCGGAAGGCACACCGTCTCGTGCTTCCTCGGCCCGGCCGGGCTCGTCCGGCGGTCGGTGAGTCTCGCCAGGGCGCCGGCGTCGCGCGGCCCGCCATTCATGGACGTGCGAGGGGTACAGGCGCTCACGACGCAGGATCGCGCCGCGGTCGGCGCCGTTCGGGTCGGTGACGGTCCGGGGCTTGTACTCCGGGGATTCCGGGGCTTGTACTCCGGGGAAAGGGTGCGGCGCTTCAACCTGGGAGCCGGGTCGCCCCACAGCCTCGGTCGGATTCGCGACGTTGGTAAGTGCCGCCTGCTTCGCTCCCCGCCCACCCAGCTCCCGGGTCACGATTCAACAGAGGATAATCTGAATCCACCCCTATTACCATACGCGGCCGGAAAGTGCCATAGTGCTCCGCTTTCGATTGACGAACCCAGGATATTCGACGGGAGGCTGCGCTGTCCTGGCGGCGAGTTTCTGCCGAAGACAGCGATTCCGGCCAAAACAAGCCAGGCCGGTTGCAGCCGCGATATTCCCGATCTATTTTTGCCCCACTGACAGCATTTGAATTCCATTCTGATTGGAGAAACAGGTGCGCCGTCGAATCGCGCAAGTAGGTCTCGCCATGGCCATGACTGCAGGTGGAGTCTTTGTCGGGTCGGGAACCGCGCACGCCGTGACGTATCCGTGCGCCGATGCCGCTGTCGATTTTGCCGCCGACAGTCACGTGGAGACCTGGTCGACGAATGGCGGCACCATCTACTGCGCGTACACCCGGCACACGGGAGGAAGTGTGGGAACGCCTTTCGGTACGGGAGTTCGCATCACCGACACAACTACCGGCCAAACCGACGTACAGTGGGGCACCTACTCGTATTACGCCGGGCCGGTCTATGTCCCGCGCATCTCCGGACACTGCTACCAGCTGATCGGCGCGGACGACCACACGGAAGCCTCCATAACGTGGTGCGCCGGCTAGTGACCGACGCGGCCTCCGCGGTTGGCAGCTCCCGCGGAGGCCGCATCAGCCCGCGCGTAATGTTCGAGACATCGGGTAAGAGCCCCGCCCCCGCCGGCACCCTCCGCTCCTACATGCAGGTCCGCGTCGGCCGCGCCCCGCGGACAAGCGCACCGTCGACCGCGACATCACTCCCCCGCACACCGACATGAACCTGGCATGGGCGCTGCACATGGCGCTGCCCGACGTCGTCCAGTCGTCCAGGACATGTTCGGGTTTCCTCGCAGGCAGCGTCCAGGTACGCGCGGGTGGCGGGTTCGGTGACCTTCGCGAGGTTGGCCGGGTCCGTCAGGGCGCGGGCGATCGCCTCGAGAGTCCTGCCGGTGCGCCAGGTCCAGTGCCGGCCCGACCCTATTGACGGATGCCTGGCCGGCACTGGACTCACCCCGACGACACCACGCCTACAAGCTCAGTGACTGCCGACCTCGATCACGTAGTCTCGCCGCGCTGTCGGCTGACCGGAGCTCTGGTACGCGGTGACCGTGAACCGCGCTGTTCTCGCGGTGGCCGGTGTCCCCACGATTCCGCCGGTATCGGCGTTGAGTACGAGCCCCGCGGGCAAGGCCCCCGAGGTCACCGCGTATCGCGTGGTCGCCGGCGTGTTGGTCTTCACGATCGCCTCGTACTGGGCTCCCTTGGTTGCCGCGGGCAGCGGTCCGGCGTCGAGCTCCGGGGTCGGAGCGAGGACGGCCTGGGGGGCGCCGACCGGCTTGCCGTCGGCGTCCAACTCCTGCAAAGCCCACCGCTTGCCCGGCTCGACCACGCTCAGGTGCCAGTTCGTCGTCAGGTCGAGGAACCGCGCCCGCTGCTCCGCGGTGAACGCGCCCAGGTTGCGTGCCGTCTCCCATTGCCCGATGGCCTCGAGCAGCCGCGTCGTGTTCTCCCCGCCCGACACGAGGCTGGAGACCGAACTCTGGAAACCTGTCCCGGCGTTCAGACCGGCGCCTCGAGCCAGCTTCCACTCCGTGGTGAGCAGACTGTCGGAGCCTTTGAGGCTGATCCAGCCGAGCATTCCGGGGAGGAAGTTCGCCTGGAGGTACTTGTTGTTGGCGAACACCTGCTCCATCGAGGTGCTGCCGACCTCACCCCAACTGGCGCGGGTCAGCGCGTCCCAGGTGTTCGAGGTCATCCGGCTGGTCTCGGAGATGAATCGATCCTTGGCATCGATTCGCCGGAACGTCCCGTTCACGAGGTGGGCCATGCCGTAAGCGCCCCAGCCGGACTGCGATGCCGACTCCAGGCCGTCCCACGACATACCGGTGATGCCGGTCTTGTTCCACGCGGTGGTCAGTCTGTCGCCGATCTCGTCGAGGACGGCATGGCCACCGATCGCGCCGCCGTAGCTATTGGCCACGGCTCGGGCGGCGCGGTCACCCGCAGTGTGCGAGACCGCGACCGATCCCCATCGCGCGCGCTGCACGCCGGTCAGCTTCCACTCGTTCCCGACCTGCTCGGCAGCTCCGTAGCTGACGAATTCGTCCCCGATGCGCACGTAGTTGTAGGACAGTCCCGCAGCGAGCAGCGTGCCGGAGTCGAGGTACACGGTGGTGTCGCCGGCCGTCAACGGACGGGTGAGCAAGGCGCTGCCCCCCGTCGCGAGCCGGTCGTCGGCGGGTGGCGTGAGGTAGTCGTCTCGGGGGAACCGGGCCCAGTCGTAGGGCTCGTCGCCGGTGCTGACGAAGTCCGACAGGGTGTGTACGCCGAGCTGTACACCGTTGGCCTTGGCGATGTCCACGGCTGCCGCGGCCCCGGCGTCGCTCCCGCCCAGGCTCGAGTCGAACTCGTAGTGGCCGCTCGACTCCCATGGGCCGTAGCTGCTGGTAAGTGAATAGATGCGGTCCATGCCGGCCGCCTTGGCGAATCGGGCCGCCGCCGGAATGTTGTCGGTCTGCAGGTCGCCGAGCACCAACCATGACTGGCTGCTCGCCTGGGATGCCTTCTGCCACTGGCCGTTCAGCCTTGGGTAGGGCAGTTTCTCGCCCGCCGCGATGTTGGACAGGATGGTCGGCGTCGCCTCGGGCGAGGCGCCGAAGAGTGCGATCTTGGAACCGTCGATCTCGCCGTCGCGGCCGGGCAGCGGCCCGACCGGGATCGGATAACCGTTCACCTTGCGGTGGCGTTCCTTGGTGTAGTCGAAGGTGAAGGCGCGCAGTACGGAACCCCAGGGGGTCACGCCTGCCGCGCTCCACTCCTCCAGGGAACCCACGCTCACGTGGTCCGGGTCGTGGTCAACCTCGCTCTCCCAGCCCATGTCCCGGTCCTCCTGCGGCCAGGCGCCTTCGGTACGGTCGGTCAGCGGACGGAGCCCGACGGCGAAATCGTCGTCGCGGACCACGCCCACCGATGTGCCGACCGTTTTGGAGATCGACGTGGCCAGTGGGCCCCAGAGCAGGGTCTGCACATCGTTGTCCTTCGGCGCGTCGATGGCGACCGCCTCGAACGTGGTGTAGCCGCGCCCGCTGACCAGCTTCACCTGGATCTTCCAATGTGCCGCCTTGTTCCGGAACGTGAGAATCCGGCCGCCGGGTCCGGAACGGTCGACCGTGGTCGGCC
Organism: Embleya sp. NBC_00888; assembly: GCF_045207655.1. Classification (NCBI taxonomy): domain Bacteria; kingdom Bacillati; phylum Actinomycetota; class Actinomycetes; order Kitasatosporales; family Streptomycetaceae; genus Embleya; species Embleya sp. NBC_00888. The sequence continues at coordinate 555,571 of NZ_CP108785.1, forward strand.
GTTGCTGCTTGCCGTCGACGACCAGGCTGACCAGAGGCGCCGCACGACCGGGGGCGATGTGGTCGACCCCGGTCCTGACGTCCTCCAGACCTACGACCGTCCCTGTCCTGTCGAGCTCCAGGTTCAGATAGCCGGCCTGGATCTCGATCGACGGAGTCGTTCCGTCAGGCCCTGCCTGCGCCGACTGTGCGCCGACCGCAGGCAGGATGCCGGCGGTCAGCATGGCGACTGCCAGGGCACCGGCCGTCCGCCGACGCCGTTCGGGTCTCCTCTGGGGGGACTGGGATCTGACCATGAGTGTTGAGAACCGCATGATGTTGCTCCTGTCATCTCTCGACGGAAACTGCGCTGCACCGGCCACTCGTGCCGGTCATCCCTTCGCGGCAGCCCCTGTCAGGCCACGAACGAAGTGCTTCTGGAAGGCGAGTTGGAAGGCTGGGACGGGCAGTGTGGTCAGCGACATGAACGCCAACACCGCCCCGAAGTCCTGCTGGTAGGGGCCGATGACTGGGCCCACTTGTAGAGATCGAGAGTGGTGTTGTACGGCGGTGGCAGGCCGGACGGGCGGCTGTAGCCGTTGAGGGCGACGAACAAGCCGTCGTACCGCGCCAGGCGAGCGGCTCGCCGCGGTCACGTGCGGAGCGCCGGTGCACCCGTCGGTCAGCCCTTCGTTGCTCCTCCGGTCAGGCCCTTGATGAAGTGCTTCTGCAGGGCGAGGTAGAACACGAGCACGGGGAGCGTCGCCAGGAACATCAGCGCGAAGACCGAGCCGAAATCGGTCTGGTACTGCCCGATGGAGCGGTACACACCGGTCGTCACGGTGGTGCCACGTCCGGGTCCGAGAATGACCAGCGGATTGATGAAGTCGTTCCAGATCCATACGCCCAGGAAGATCATGACGCTGGCGCTGGCGGGCCGCAGCAGAGGGAACACCACGCGCCAGAACACCTGGAAGCGGCCGGCGCCGTCGACCCGGGCGGCTTCCTCGAGTTCGATGGGGATGCTCCGGATGAAACCGATGAAGACGAACACACCGAAAGGCACGTAGTAGCCGACGTTGAAGAGCACGAGTCCCTGCACGGTGGCCATCAGGTGGGTGGCCTTGAGCACGTCGATCACCGGAATGAGAATCACCTGGGGCGGGATCATCAGTCCGGTCAGCAGGACCAGCGTCAGTGCCTTGGCCCAGGCACTCCTGCTGCGGGCCAGATAGTGCCCGAGCATGGCGGACAAGACGATGAGGATCACCACGGAAAGCGTCGTGACGAGAACGCTGTTGGCGAGGCTGACCCAGAACAGGTGGTCCGGCCGTGTCAGCACGGCCTTGAGGTTGGACAGGGTCGGCGGCCAGGGCAACGACGCCGGAGAGCCGGAGATCTTGCCGCTCTGCTTGAAGACGTTGGCCAGAACCAGGTACAGCGGCACGAAGAACAAGGCACTGACACTGAGCGCCACCACGGGGCGCAGCCAAGGGAGGCGGTCGTTCACAGGTCGATCTCCCTCGCGCGCAGGATCCGCAGGGCGATCGCCGTCGCGACGCAGACGATCGCCAGCATGACGACGGCCATCGCGGAGGCGTAGCCGACGTGGTTGGAGTCGAACCCGGTGGCCAGGACGTTGAACGCGATGGTCGCGGTGGTTCCGGCCCCCGGGCCGCCGTTGGTGATCACCTTGATGTAGTCGTAGGTCTTGAACGCCGAGATCAGCAGTACGACGGTGTTGACGGTCAGTGCGGGGGCGAGCAGTGGCCATGTCACCGCGCGGAATCGCGCGAAGGCACCCGCGCCGTCGATGGCGGCGGCCTCGTGCAGTTCGACCGGGACGCCCTGCAGCCCCGCCAGGTAGACCACGACGCAAAAGCCGAGCATCTGCCAGGAGATGATGGACGCCACCGAATACAGTGCGAGATCGGGATCGGACAACCAGCCCGGGGGATGCCGGACACCAAGCGCCCGAAGTGTCTGGTTGACCGGCCCGTCCGCGTCGAGCAGACGCGTCCAGATGACGCTGACGACCACCGAGCTGAGGATCATCGGCGTGAAGAACACGCTGCGCATCGCGTTGTAGAACCGGCCGCGCTTGTCCAGCAGGAGCGCGATCAGCAGCCCCAGGACGTTGGGGACGATCACCACGATGAGGGTGAGGATCACGGTGACCCGCAGCGCCGTCAGGAACTGCTGGTCGTGCAGCAGCATCCGGTAGTTGTCCAGGCCCACCCAACGACGCGGCGGATTGAACGGGTTGGCGTTGGTCAGGCTGTAGCCGATGCTGAGTGCGATCGGCGCCAGGACGAAGCAGGCGTACACCAGGATGCCGGGAGCGCCGAAGACCGCAAAGTGCGCAAGCCCCGACCGTACGGCTCCACGTCGGCGCCCGGCCGGCGCGGTGCGCCGGCGCGTGCGTGCGGGCACGGGGTCCCCCTCATGGAGGTCGGTGGCGGGCCTGCCGCTCGTCATCCGTATGTGCGAGGTCAATTCAGCTCGCCGCCTTGGCCCACTCGTCATCGAGGTACGCGGCCGCCTGTTCGGGCGTCTTCCGTCCCGTGATCAGATCCTGGGCGGCGGCGTCGACCTTGTCGGACATGCCCGGCAGCAGACCGTCGTCGGCGGTTTCCCAGCGGAAGGCGTTCACGACGGCGTGGTTCGAAACGGCCTGCTCGTAGAGGTCGTAGCCGGCCTTGTAGACGGCGCCGGTGTCGGCCGGCGGGGTGTAGCCCTTGATGGCCGGTATCAGGCCGTCGGCCTTCACCGAGGCGTCCAGCTGGGTCTTGTCGAGCTGGAAGGCGAGGGCGAAGCGCTTGGCGTCGTCGAGGTTCTTGGCCTTCGCACTGACGACGATGCCGCCGCCGGTGTACGCCGGGACGATCAACCGGCCGTCGGAGGTCGGGAGGTTGAAGACTCCGATGTCCTGGCGCTGCTTGGCGTCGGCACTGGCGGCGAACCAGTTGCCCATCGGGTACATCGCGCCCTTGCCGTCCAGGAACGCCTGCTCGGTTGCGGCGTAGTCGCGGGACACGTCCGACTTGGCGATGTAGCCCTTGGTCGCCAGGTCGGCGAACTTGGCCAGAGCCGCGGTGAAGGCCGGGTCCGAGAATTTCACCTTTCCGGCCCGGCGCTGGACCAGCCAGTCCGGCGTCTTGCCGTAGACGTCGACGCTGACGATCCCGGAGAGGATCATGGAGGAGGCGAACCCGTTCTTGCCGCCGCCGACCACGAACGGTGTGTCGCCCGCCGCCTTCAGTTTGGCGCAGTCGTCGAGGAGTTCGGTCCAGGTCTTCGGCGGCGAGGTGATCCCGGCGGCGGCGAACGTCTTCGTGTTGTAGTAGACCGGCGGGATGGTCTGGGTGTTGGCCGGCAACTGGTAGTACTTGCCCTTGATCGGGTTGACCGTCGGGAAGACGAAGTCGTTGAGCTCCGAGGGCGACCAGGCATGCAGGTAGCCGGCCTCGGCGAAGCCGGCCGGCGAGACGCCGACCATGACATCCGGGAACTGGCCGGATTGAAGCAACTGCTTGGCGTAGTCCGTGCGGCCGTCCGCGGTGGGCGCGACGAGCTTCTTCACCTTGATGTCCGGGTACTTGTCGGTGACGCGCTTGATCGCGGCGTCCCAGTAGGCCGACGTGAGGTTGGGCGTCTCGAACGTCAGGAAGCTGACCGTCTTGCCGTTTCCCGACGAACCGTCGCTCGGGGTGCTGACGGAACAGCCTGCTACCAGTGCCGAGCCGGCGACGAGTGCCGCGGCGGTGCCGAGCACGGATCGCCTTGTCATGGATCTCATGTGTGTGTCCTTCCGGGCGCCGGGATGGCGAGACGGGCGGGCGAGAAGACTGAACCCATGTCTGAACGCGCAGAACCGGAATGAACGCGCGTACATTTCGAATGTGGCGGTGACGTTACGCCGCCTGGTTTGGCGGCGTCAATGGTCTGGAATGCAGGAATGAGGAGGATTTCTACAACGGTCGGTCGCCGACTCAATGTCGGCTCAGGTAGTGTGAACGCGCGTTCATGAGACGATGAGCACGCGTTCGCGACCAGTCGTGGGTGACGGTCGGCGAGCCGACGACGAAAGGTGGACGATGGCCACGAGTGAAGAGGTGGCGCGCCTCGCGGGAGTCTCTCGCGCGACAGTGTCGCGCGTCCTCTCGGGCACGGCGAAGGTCAGCGAGTCAAGCCGCAGACGTGTCGAGGCCGCCGCGGCGAGCCTCGGCTACGAGCCGGATGTGGCGGCGCAAAGCCTTTCCGGGGCACGCTCGAAGACGATCGCGTTGGGCTTCTTCGCCAACGACGTATGGGCACTGTCCCAACTGACCCGGCCGCAGTACCACTTCCACCTCGACGTTCTGCGCCATGTCGAGGCATCGGCGGGGAAGGCCGGCTACGACCTGCTGTTGCCTTCCCGCCCGGCCGATACGGCCAGTGACAGCTATGTGCGGTCGCTGCGCTCACGACGGGTGGCGGGCACCATCATGGTTGCCTGCCCGCCGGACGACGTGCGGATCCAGGCCCTGATCGAGTCCGGGCTGCCGACCGTCTTCGTCGACGCGATCGGCACGGGCCCTCACGCGACGTTCGTCACCTCGGACAACGCCGATGGAGCGCGCCGGATCACCGAACACCTGCTGGATCTGGGTCATCGAAGGATCGCTCGCGTGACCGGCACCGAGACGGATCCCTCCGGCCACGACCGCCTGACCGGGATTCGCCAGGCGCTGGCGGCACGCGGCATCCCGGAGGAATCGGGGCTGGCACGGACGTCGGACTGGTCCACCGATGGCGCGTATCGCGAGATGCTCAATCTCCTTGCGGCGCGGCGGGACTTCACGGCCGTGATCGCCGAGAGCGACATGATGGCGATCGGCATCCTGCGAGCACTGCACGAGCACGGCCTGCGGGTACCCGAGGACGTGTCCGTGACCGGGTTCGACGACATCGACCTGTCCGCCTTCACCGTGCCGCCGCTGACCACCGTGCGGCAGGACGCGCAGGCCCTGGGGACCGGCGCCGTCAGCGCGCTCATGGAGGTCATGAAGGAGGCGACGCCGCCGCCGCTCGTCCTGCCCACCCGGGTCGTCGTCCGCCGCTCGACCGCGGCCCCGCGCTCGTGACGGCGATCGGGCGGCGCTCTCGAGTCGTCACACTGGCCGCCGGCGGCACAGCGCTCATCCTGGACGCGACCGGCCCCGCGGTTCCCCGCGTTCTGCACTGGGGGGCGGACCCGGGGACCGTGGACAACCCGGACGAACTGGTCCTGGGCAGCCTCCCGAGCCAACCGATCGCCTCCGTCGACACCCCCGTACTGCTGCGGCTCATACCGCAGCAGTCCGACGGCTGGGCGGGACGGCCCGGCATCGCGGGAGACCGGGACGGCCGCTTCCCGCATCTGCGGCTGGAGCTCGTCCGGCCGGCCGACGTCGAGTCCCACGGCGAGAGCGGCGGCAGCCTGCGGTTCGAGGCACAGGACGCCGAGGCGGAGGTGTCGGTTCGTACGGAGATGCGCATGGAGCGGTCCGGCGTCGTGCGGATACGGCACCGGGTGTTCAACGACGGACCGGGGGTGTACACGCTGGAATCCGTCGCCTGCATGCTTCCGACCGGAGACTGGGCGACCGAGGTCCTCGACTTCACCGGACGGTGGTCCGGTGAACGCATCCCGCAGCGCGGTCCGCTCCGGCACGGCATGACCGTGCGGGAGTCACGCCGAGGACGCACCGGCCACGACGCGACCGGACTGCTGATCGCCGGCGAAACCGGGTTCGGCTTCAACCACGGCGACGTCTGGGCGGTGCACGCCGGCTGGAGCGGAAACCACGTCCACTACACCGAACGGCTGCCCGAACACGGACCCGTCCTGGGCGCCGGAGAGCTGCTCTCCTCGGGCGAAATCCGCCTCGCGCCCGGAGAGTCCTATCAAAGCCCGTGGATCTACTTCGCCTGGTCCGGTGAAGGACTCGACGGACTCGCCGAGCGACTGCACGGGCGGCTGCGCGACCGACCGAACCATCCCCGCACACCACGGCCCGTCGTGCTCAACACCTGGGAAGCGGTGTACTTCGACCACCGGCTCGAAAAACTGTCCGAACTCGCCGAACGCGCGGCCCGTATCGGGGTGGAGCGATTCGTCCTGGACGACGGCTGGTTCACCGGGCGCCGCGACGACACCGCGGGACTGGGAGACTGGACGGTCGACCGGACCGTATGGCCCGAAGGGCTGCACCCGCTGGTGAAACGGGTGCGGGCACTGGACATGCAGGTCGGACTGTGGGTCGAACCCGAGATGGTGAACCCCGACTCCGACCTGGCCCGCGCCCACCCGGACTGGCTCTTGACCGCGCCCGGTCGCCCCGCCGTGCCACATCGCTCCCAGCAGGTGCTCGACCTGGCCAGGCCCGATGCCTACGCCCACGTCCTGGCCCACCTGGACGCCCTCGTCGGCGAATACGAACTCGACTACCTGAAGTGGGACCACAACCGCGATCTGCTGGAGGCCGTCCACGCGGGTTCCGCCGGCGCCCACGCCCAGACCCTGGCCGCCTATCGCCTCCTCGACGAACTCCGCTCCCGTCACCCCCGTCTGGAGATCGAGTCGTGCTCCTCCGGCGGCGCGCGTGTCGACTACGGCATCCTGGAGCGCACCGACCGGGTATGGGTCTCCGACACCCTGGACCCCTTGGAGAGGCAGGCGATCCAGCGCTGGACCGGGCTACTGGTGCCGCCCGAACTCCTCGGCTGCCACATCGGCGCAGCCGACGCCCACACCACAGGCCGCACCACCGCCCTGGGCCTGCGCCTGGCAACAGCCCTGTTCGGACACGCGGGCATCGAATGGGACCTCACCGCCTGCACCGACACCGAACTCGACCAACTGGCCGCGTGGGTCCGGCTGCACAAGCGGCTCAGGCCCCTGCTGCACACCGGCCGAACCGTCCACGCGGACCACCCCGACCCGAGCACCTGGCTCCACGGTGTCGTCTCGACCGACCGCCGGCACGCGGTGTACAGCCTGGTCCAGCTGACCAGCACAACCGACTCCGTACCCGCCCGCCTGCGATTCCCCGGGCTGGATCCGGAAACCCACTACACCGTCTCCGTCTGCCCGGAGATCGCAGTCCCCACCGGCTTTCCCCCACGCCCCGTCCCCTGGCTCACCCACGGATCGGTCCACCTGGCCGGATCGACCCTGGCCACCGTCGGACTGGCCGCACCACTGCTCGACCCCGCCCAGGCCGTGATCCTGGAGCTACGGGCCGCCGAGTGAGCCGCATGTCGACCGCAACGCCCCGGTGTCCGGGGGCAAAGACGCACGCTCCCCCGCCTCGGCCCCGGAATCGGCAACGCACGATCGAACGGGGAGTCGGGGCGCTGCCGGTGCCGCCGCTGCTCGATGGCCGCCGCGCAGGGCACGGCGAGTTCTCGACGGGGTCGAGGACCGGCGCGGTGGCCGATGCTCCGTTTCCCGATCTGCATCGGCCGCATATCGGCCGCATGAAGAAGAACGGCGCGGACTCCGAGCACGCCATCGATGCCCGGCCCGCGACCGGGCCGGGCATCGATCGGCCGACCGGGAACGAGCCCCGAAGAGGCGAAGAGCTGCCTGACCTTGGCCGCCTCCGGCGCCCACGAGACGAAAGTGATCTTGTTCCGCCTGCCCACCCCCTGCCGGCGGTGACCGAGAAGTGGGTGGCGCAGTCGAACTGGTCGACGGTCGATGCCGAGGCGCCGGCCGCGGGCGGGGACTTCGACGCCCCGGGGTTCGTCGAGGGCATGGCGAGTGGGGCTTCGGTGTGACCGTGCCCGCGTGGGCGGCCGGTCCCGGCCACGGCCGCAAGGGCCGGGAGCCGGCCGGGGAGGTCACCGGGGGAGGTCGCGCCGAGGGCGAAGTACGGCTTCCAGCTGCGATACGAGAACTTCCACGTCCACCGCACGGTCGGCGACGGGTGGCCGGCCACCGGGGACGAGATCCACTGGCTCTCCGGCGGCCAGAGCGACCTGAAGGTGCGTGCCGTGCCGTTCGTGTCGGAGGAGTTCGGCGACGGCCGGGCACAGGAGCCGCGAGTTCGGCCACCGCAGCCGTCAACGTAGTGTCCACGCCCTGCCCGGTAGCCGGCGCGGACGTCCCCAAAACGCCCTCCACCACACTCGACCCGGTCGTCGTAATCGCCACATCGGTCATCGGATACTCCCTTTGCTCAGGGTGTACACCGAGTCCTTGATAGTCCCTACGCGAAGACCTCGACCAGCGCATCGATCCAAAGCCTGTTCTGAGTTCCAATCATCCGGATGTGGGGTTCGCCTGCGTGAGGAGCCAGGTTCGGTAGAACGTTTGGATGGCGCGTGGTGATCTGGCCCATTTCGTCGCCACGTGCGCGATGGGGCGACCGTGTCGGACCCGCTCGATCAGCAGACGCCTGCCGTGGACGGTGAGCCGGGCATTGGGGTGGGACACGAGCTCCTCTGTCATTGTCGTTCGTCGGGCCAGGTTGCTGTCAGCGGGCAGCGAGGCGGGGGAAGAGGCGAAGGGCGTTGTCGTGTTCGACGGCGTGCAGGTCGCTGCTGTGCAGGGTGGTGGTCAGCGCGGTGATGGCGCGGTCGATGGTGGCGGGCGGGGCGGCGCCGGCGTCGGTGCCGAACAGGAGGTGGTTGGTGCCGGCGACCTGGAGAGCGGGCAGAAGGGCGTGGGGGCTGCCACCCATGGCGGTGTCGTAGTACAGGGCGGCCAGGACCTTGGTGACGTGTTCGGGGGTGACGGTGGTTGGGTCGTGGGGGCCGGGCATGGTGGTGCATTCGGCGATGCGCCAGGCCAGGGCGGGCAGCGGGCCGCCCAGGTGGGGCAGGATCAGTGCCAGGTCGGGGTGGCGATGAAAGACGCCGGCGAACAGGGCGTCGGTGATGGTGCGGGCGGTGTCGAAGGGGTATTCGATCACCGACGGGTGGCGGCCCTGCGCGAGTTCGGTGGCGTGGGGACAGTTGGTCGGGTGGATCAGGGTCGGGACGGCGCGGTGGTCCAGTTCGGCCAGGAGGGGTTCGAACCAAGGGTTGCCGAGGTAGCGGCCGGTGACGTTGGAGGTCAGGCCGACGCCGTCCAGGTGCAGGGTGTCCAGGGCGTAGGCGAGTTCGTCGAGCATGGTGTCGGGGTCGTCGCCCGGCAGACAGGCCAGCGCGCCGAAGCGGTCGGGGTGCTGTTCGATCAGGGTGGCGAGGTCCTCGTTGATGCGTCGGGCCAGACCTTTGGCGTCGCCGCCGCTCTGCGATTGAGGGGTGAAGGGAACCGACAGGATCTGGACGGCGGTGCCGGTGCGCTCCATGGCTTCCAGCGTGGATTCGGCGCTCCACGGCGCGCTCGCACCGGGAGGGGGCTGCTTCCCGGCCAGGGCGGCGACGGCGCCGCCGCCGAAGTAGTGGGCGTGGACGTCGATGCGGTGGGTGGGCATGGCGCAGTCACCTCGCTGCGTGAAGGAAGGGGTACGGGAAGGACAGGGCCGGGCCCTTCGGGGCCCGGCCCCCTGGGTCTGACGGGGTTCAGGCGGCCAGGTGAGCGCCGCGGCGCCACACCGCACGGGTGTTGAGGGTGTCGGTGATGGTGGTGGTGGGGTCGCCGTCGACCAGGAGCAGGTCGGCGCGCAGGCCCTCGGCGATCCGGCCGCGGTCGGAGAGGTTGAAACGGCGGGCGGTGGTGGCGGTGGCCGCGCGCAGCGCCGCTGCGGGGGTCAGACCGGCTTGGACGAGGTGCTGCAGTTCCTGGTGGACACTGGCGCCGTGGGCGAGACCGCCGAGGAACGGCATGGGCACGGAGACGTCGGTGCCCACCAGCAGGTCCACCCCGGCGTCGGCGAGGGCCCTGACGCTGTCCAGGACGTCCTGGAGCTTGCCCTGGGGGTAGTGGCCGAAGCAGGAGCGCAAGGTGGCGTCCCAGTCGGTGCCGAGGCGGGAGGCCACGCGCGGGTCGTCGGCCAGCTGGTCGCCGGTGATGCCCATCAGGGAGGCGTTCAGCACGGTGCAGGGCACGACGAACACCTCGGCGTCCTTGATCATGCTGATGATCTCGTCTGTGGGGGGTTCGACGAACAGGTGGACCAGGCCGTCGATGCCGGCCTCGACGGCCATGCGGGTGGCGTCGATGGTCAGCACATGGGCGACGGTCAGCGCGCCGTGCTTCCTTGCCGCGGCGACGCCGGCGTTCAAGGTGGCCTGGTCGAGCATGGGCAGGCCCGGGTGCCCCTCGACGCTGCCGTCGTCGATCATGAACTTGATGTAGTCCGAGCCGTGCGCGATCAGTTGCGGGATGGAGGCTGCCGCGGCCTCGGGGCTGGTGGCGTCGGGGTGGTAGGGCGGCTCACCCCGGTGGCCGCCGCCTGCGCCGTCGGCGGGCCCGAACGGGTGGAAGTCCTCGGGGAACAACTCGCTGGGGTGCCCGCCGGGCGGGGTCAGCGCGAAGCCGGACGAGCGCACGTCGGCCACCGAGTCGTCCTCGCTGATCGCTCCGCGCCGGTCTCGGGTGTGAACGCCCTGCATCTCCAGTTCGGTGGTGACGCCGAACTTCAGCGCCAGCGCGAGGGAGTCGCGGTCGGTGTGGACGTGCGCGTCGATCAGACCCGGCAGCAGCGTAGCCCCGGACCCGTCGACGACCTCGGCCCCGGGCGGCGCGTCGCCGCCGACCTGGACGATCCTTCCCCCTTCGATCACGACGGTGGTGACGCCCAGCGGCTTCTCCCCGTCGAAGACTCGCGCGCCGGTGATGGCGGTGGTGCTCATGGCTGTGCCTCGCTTCCGGTGGACCAACCCTTCAATTCATACCCTAAGTCATATACATATGGCATGCATGTTGATCGGATGTGTCGTAGATTTGAGGCGTGACCAGCCAAGGACAGCCTGTGCCCGCCTACGACGAGTCGCTTCTCGACGACGTGGGGCCGGCGCTGTCCAGGCTGCGTCGGCGCGTCGGCGGCGGTCGTGGGGATCTGACCCGCAACATCGTCCTGAACCTGGTCGGCGAGGCAGCAGGCCGGATCACGGTGGGAGGCGTTGCCGAGGAGATGGGCGTCGCCCAGCCCGTCGCCAGCCGCGCCATCGCCGCGTGCACAGCGGAGGGCCTGCTCCGCCGCGTCGCCTCCCAACAGGACGGGCGCAGCAGCCTGCTCGAACTCACCGACGCCGGAGAGTCCGCGCGCCGGGACTACGCCGCCGAGCAGCGCCGTGCCTTCGAGGAGATCACCGCGCACTGGAGCAGCGCGGACCGCTTGCAGTTCGCGCGCTTCCTCACCCGCTACGGCCAGGACGCGAGCGCCTGGACGGCCCGCGGCAGGTCGGAAGAGTGAGCCGACCACTCATCGACGGCTGCCGACGTTCCTCGACCGTGCGAGCCGGCCTTGCAGGAAGACGCCCAAGGCAACCGGCCCATCCTCGGTCGCGGTCGGCCGCTCCTCCAGCACGTCCATCTCACCACCTCGACGGTTCCGACTGATCTGTCAACAACGTTGGTGGGCAATGCATCGGAACGGCTCGAACTGTTCACCCGGTCGGCGGGGATCTCGGAGCCGGTGTTGGTGACGGTCAGGGTCCGGCGTTCGAGGGCCACGTCCACGCGGCCGCCGGCGTGGTTGTAGCGGATGGCGTTGCCGATCAGGTTGGTCAGGAGATGGCGCAGGAGTACGGGGTCGCCGTCGATGTCGATGGGGGAGCCGGTCACCGTCACGGCCACGTCCTTCTCGTCGGCCGGGGCGGCGAGTTCCGCGGCGGCCTGTCGGGCGAGGTCTCGAAGGTCGACCGGCTCGGTGTCGTGGAGCCCGCAGTCGCTGCGGGCGAGCAGCAGCAGTGCGGCGATCAGCTTCTCGGCGTCCCGGTTGGCGGTGAGCAGGTCCTCGCGGACCTCGGCGAGACCCTCCGGCAGCGGGTCGGCGAGACCGACCTGAAGGCCGGCACGCTGGACGGCGAGTGGGGTGCGCAGTTCGTGCGAGGCGTTGGCGACGAAGCGGCGCTGACTGTCGAAGGCCTTCTCCGGCCGGTCCAACATGGTGTCGAAGGTGTCCGCGAGGCGGTGCAGTTCGTCGGTGCCGTCCGGTGCCGCCGGCCGGGTGTCGCCCATGACCGCGTTCGCGGGTAGCCGCGTGATCTCCAAGCCCTGCACCCGCTGCGCCGTGCCGTAACGGGCCAGCCGCATCACAAGGGCCAACGCTCGGGCGACGTCGAAGTCCTCGGCCATGGTGATTTGGACCTCGTGGACGTGGTCGCGGTCCAAGGCGGCGTCGAGCAGGAGGTTGGCGACGGGGACGGTCGGGACGTCGTCGACGGTGTCCTTGCCGAGGAAGTGGTCGGCGCGGCGCAGTCGTTCCTCAGGAATGTATTGGGTCGGGGCCTTCTTCCGAAGGCCGCGCTCGGCCGGGCCTCGGATGCCAGGGATACGACGGGTTGTCGTGTCTTGGCGTCCGAACTCGTCGACATCCCACCTCCGGGGTTATCCCGATCCCCGGTGGCTTCGGCCGCAGGTCAGGAGTGGCCGGGGTCGGGGTGTCCGGTCGTCGTGGTATTCCATCCGTGTTCGAGGAGGTGGAAGGCGGCGTCGACGGCTTGTTCGGGGTTCCGGGCGCGGTGGGCCAGGGCGGAGGCCTCCAGGGCGAAGCGGGCCAGGGCCGCGCTGCGAGGGTCGTCGGGCGGGGTGCCGGCGTCGTGGGCGATGGCGAGCGCGAGGGCGTCCTGGTGGCGCATCCACATGCGGTGGGCGTAGTCGCCGAGGGCGGGGGTGTTGGTCACGAGGTTGTAGAAGTCGGTGTAGCGGGGGTCGGAGTCGGCCGTCCGCAGGCGGACGTGCTTGACGTGCGCGCACAGTGCCTGGGGGACGGTCGTGCCGGGCGCGCGGTCGTGGACGGCGGCGACGAGCGCGGCCTCCTGGTCCGCGTCCTCGTCGAAGACGAGGGCCTCCTTGCCGGGGAAGTGCTTGAGGAGCGTGGTGGTGGACACGTCGGCCGCCTCGGCGATCTCGTGCAGGGTCACCGCGTCGTAGCCGCGGGCGAGGAAGAGTTCCAGGGCGGCGTCGGCGAGGGCCTGGCGGGTTGCGGCCTTCTTGCGTTCGCGCCGTCCCACCGGAACCGGGGGTGAGCTCTGGGCCGGGGTCGTCATGCTGTCATCGTACGCAATAACACCCGACTTAAAAAGTTGCATCGTTGCACTTTCTTGGTGGGTGTGCTTTTCTGGGGCGGCGGCAGTGCGGATCACTCCGCACCCCCCTCTTTCCCGTCCTGTCTCTTCCGCGCCCATGGGAGCGATCAACCATGTCCGACCCTGCGTCCCTCCCTTCCACGCCGCCGGCAGTGCCCAGAGACGTGCGCTGGGTGCTGCTCGGCGTGATGCTCGCGATGCTGCTGGCGATGCTCGACAACATGGTCGTCAGCACCGCGATGCCCACGATCGTCGGCGACCTGCGCGGCCTGGACCACGTCTCGTGGGTGGTGACCGCGTACACCCTGGTCACCGCCGTGACGACACCCGTCTGGGGCAAGTTCGGTGACCTGTTCGGCCGTAAATCCATGTACCTGGCCTCGATCGCGGTGTTCATCGTCGGGTCCGCCCTGTGCGGGGCCTCCCGGTCCATGGGCGAGCTGATCGCGTTCCGCGTCGTGCAGGGCATCGGCGCCGGCGGCATCGGCGCGGGCGCCTTCGCTCTGATCGGAGCCCTCGTGCCGCCGCGTGAGCGCGGCAAGTACCAGGGCCTGACCGCCTCCGTCATGGCGATCGGCACCATCGGCGGACCGCTGCTCGGCGGCTTCGTCACCGGCCACTTCGACTGGCGCTGGGCCTTCTACATCAACCTCCCCCTCGGCTTGGTCGCCCTGGTGTGGCTGGGGCTGACGCTGCACGTCCCCGCCACGCGGATCAGGGCGAAGGTCGACTGGGCGGGCATCGCCCTGCTGACCCTCTCCATCACCGCGATAGTCCTGGCCGCCACCTGGGCGGGCAACACCTATACGTGGGGCTCCTGGCAAATCCTGTCGCCGGCAGTCGCTGCCGTGGCCGGACTCGCCGCGTTCGTCGGTGTGGAGAAGCGGGTCAGCGAGCCGCTGCTGCCTCTGTCGGTGTTCACCGGCCACCGGAACTACCCGCTGGCGATGGTCATGATCGTGGCCGCGGGCGTGGTCGTGTTCGGCGCCGGCCTCTACCTGCCGCTGTTCCAGCAGACGGTCCAGGGCGCCTCGGCCACCAACTCCGGCCTTCTGATGCTGCCGATGATGCTCCCCGTCGTCATCGTCTCGACCATCGCGGGCAAGGTCATGTCCGCCACCGGCAGGTACAAGATCTTCCCCGTCCTCGGCACCGCGTCCCTCACCGCCGGGCTCGCCCTGCTGGCCACCATGGACGCCGACACCTCCCACCTGCTGACCGGCCTCTACATGGTTCTCGTCGGCATCGGTCTCGGCTTCACCATGCAGATGGCCGGCACCATCGCCCAAAACAGCGTCTCGATGCGCGACATGGGCGCGGCCATGAGTTCCGTCAACCTCTTTCGCAGCCTGGGCGGTTCGCTGGGCGTGGCGGTGTTCGGCTCGCTGTTCACCCGCGCCGCCCAGCCCCATGTGCCCCCCGGCGCCGACATCGCCCCGGGCGCCCTGCCGAACCTGCCGGCCGGCGCGGAGGATGCCTACCTCACCGCCGTCAGCACCGGCACCAGCCACATCTTCATGGCGGCCGCAGTCGTCTGCGCGATCGCCTTCGTCGCCGCGCTGTTCGTCATCGAAGTCCCGTTGAAGGCCGCCGGTCCGCCCACGCCCGCCGCCGATGGCTCGAAGAACGTCTCCGCGACTGCGGCCACCTGACACCACCCCGTACGCCGCACCATACCCGCGCAGGCACAGTGCCGCGCGACACGAACGGAGCACCGCCGTGAACACCGCCCCAGCCCCCCGCATCGCGATCATCGGCGCCGGCCCCGGCGGCCTGACCTGCGCCCGCATCCTCCAGCGCCACAACATCGACGTCACCGTCTACGACGGGGAGGCAGGCCCCGACGCCCGCAACCAGGGCGGCACCCTCGACCTGCGCGAGGACAACGGCCAGATCGCCCTGCGCGAAGCCGGACTGCTGGAGGAGTTCCTCCGGCTGTCCCGCCCCGAGGGCCAGGAGATGCGCCAGATGGACCCGTCCGGATCGATCCTCTTCCACCACATCCCCGAGGAAGGCGAACGCTTCAAGCCGGAGATCGACCGCGGCCACCTCCGCGACCTCCTCCTCGACTCCCTCCAGCCCGACACCGTGCGCTGGGGCCACGCCCTTCGCTCCGTCGACGGCCCCGACGAAGGACCCCGCCGGCTGCACTTCGCCGACGGCGCCACCATCGAAGCCGACCTCGTCGTCGGCGCCGACGGCGCCTGGTCCAAGGTGCGCCGCGCCATCTCCCCGGCCACCCCCCAGTACAGCGGCGTGAGCTTCCTCGAAGCCTGGTTCCACGACGTCGAGAACCGGCACCCCGACATCGCCGAACTCGTCGGCCAGGGCGGCGCCGCCGCCACCGACGGCGAGCGCGGCCTGTTCGCCCAACGCAACAGCGGCGACCACATCCGCGTCTACATCATCCAACGCGTCCCCGCCGACTGGATCACCGAAAGCGGCCCGACCATCCAGGACACCGACGCCATCCGCGCCATCCTCCTGGACCGCTACCGCGACTGGTCACCGCGACTGCGCCAACTGCTCGCCGACAACGACGGTCTCTACGCCGACCGGCCGATCTACGCTCTGCCCGTCCCGCACACCTGGGAGCACACCCCCACGATCACCCTGCTGGGCGACGCCGCCCACCTCATGCCCCCGCTCGGCGTGGGCGTCAACCTCGCCATGCTGGACGCCTGCGAACTCGCCCTCGCCATTGCGAAAAACAGCACCATCGACGACGCCATCCGCGCCTACGAGAAGACCATGCTGCCCCGCGCCAACGAGATGCAGCAGTTCCTCGAGCACGGCGCCGAGGAACTACTGTCCACCGAACTGCCAGACTTCGCCACCGACGAAGGCAACTGACCCCCGGTATCCCCGCACCATCCGTCCTCGGGGCCCCGCTCGCGGCGGGGACCGCCGGCTCGCGGGATCAAGGCCCGCGCTGCCGGGTGCCTGGCGCTGTACGAGATGGCGAGGCAGGGGCGAGACGCAGCCGAACTCGCGCCGCCGGCAGATCACTTGACCGCACACGCCCCCGTTCCTGGAGATGCTCGCGGGGCCGCTGCCCCGGGACCTACGACCCACCGGGCCCGAATGCATCCTGTTCGGGTTCTTCGCGGCCATGGCGCAGACCGAACGCGAGGACGTCGGCAAATCCACCCGCGAATGTCTCGACGCCGCAGCACGCAAGTGCAGGACCGGCGGACCCGCGGTCATCACCCACGACACGCTGCACCGTGCTCCGCCGCAAGATCGCCGACAAGGGTGTCGAAGCCATCCCGCCCGGCTCGCCGCGTTCCTACGTGAGGCCGGCGCTGCCGGGGCCCGCAGCGTGCACCGCGACCGCTCGGCCGCGGCCCACCTCCTCATACTCGCCCACACGCACGACATCACGCGCAGCCTCGTCGAACAGGTCCCGGACACGGCCGGACTCGGCCAAGTCGCCACCCCGCGCGTCAAGACCTTCTCGCTCGCCATGAGCCGGCACCCGGGCATTGCCGCCGTCCTGGCTCGGCGACCCGCAGAAGGTGCCGGAAGAGCCGGTCGACGGCCCGGACCCCGAAGCGTGCGGTGGATCCGGCAACCACGCCGATCCCAGCCGGCCGCGCGGCCGGCATGCACCACCCCGCCGGTTCGATCGGGGCGCATTCCATGGTTCCCGGCCAACGCGGTACCGATCCCACGCCCCGTCCCCGCGGAGCCATCTGCTCCCGGCTCATCCGCGGCGACGTCAGCGTCGACCGCAGCCCCGAGCGACGAACACGCCACCACCACACAGCAGTTCACTACGAAAGGACATCGCGATGATCGAGGCGAACAACCTTGCCAAGCGGTACGGAGACAAGACCGCCGTCAACGGCCTGACGTTCACGGTGCGCCCGGGCATCGTCACCGGCTTCCTGGGACCCAACGGAGCCGGCAAATCCACGACCATGCGCATGATCGTCGGCCTGGACGCGCCCAGCTCCGGCACCGTCCGCGTCAACGGCAAGCCCTACGCCCAACACGCCGCGCCCCTGGGCGAGGTCGGCATCATGCTGGAGGCACGAGCGGTGCACACCGGCCGCTCGGCCCAGGACCACCTCCTCGCGCTGGCCGCCACCCACGGCATCGGACGACGCCGGGTCAAGGAGGTCATCGACCTCGTCGGCCTGCGCCAAGTCGCCAAGAAACGCGCCGGAGGCTTCTCCCTGGGCATGGGCCAACGCCTGGGCATCGCCTCCGCCCTGCTCGGCGACCCCCGGACGGTGATCCTCGACGAGCCGGTCAACGGCCTCGACCCCGAAGGCGTGCGCTGGGTGCGCAACCTGCTGCGCGGCCTGGCAGCCGAAGGCCGCACCGTGTTCGTCTCCAGCCACCTGATGAGCGAGATGGCACTGACCGCCGAGCACCTGATCGTGGTCGGCCGCGGCGAAATCATCGCCGACACCTCCGTCGCCGACTTCATCGACCTCGCCTCCTCCAACACCGTGCGGGTCCGCACCCCCCAGGCCACGATGCTGCACGACCTGATCGCCGGACCCGGCGTGAGCATCCACAGCGACGAACCCGGCGTACTCACCGTCACCGGCCTGGACACCGACCACATCGGCACCGTGGCCGGCGAGCACCGGATCACCCTGTACGAACTCGCCCTCCAGCGCGCCTCACTGGAGGACGCGTTCATGCAACTGACCGCCGACGCCGTCGAATACAAGGCCTCGACGACCACCGAAAGGCAACCCGCATGACCACCGAAACCCTCCCCCGGCCCACGCGGACGGCCCCCACAGCGCAGCCGGTCACCCTGCGGCGAGTGTTCACCTCCGAGTGGATCAAGCTGCGCAGCCTGCGCTCCACCCAGGTCACGCTGGCGGTGGCATTCCTCCTGATGGTCGCCATCAGCGTCGTGGGCGCCACCGTCACCACACATCGATGGCCGACCATGTCCGCCGGCTCCAAGGCGTCCTTCGACCCGACCACCATCGCGCTGCAGGGGCACTTCGTGGCGCGCATCGCCATCGCCGTGCTCGCCGTCCTGGTCATCAGCGGCGAGTACGCCACCGGAATGATCAAGGCGACGTTGACCGCCGTACCCAGGCGGCTGCCCGTGCTCTGGGCCAAGTGCACGGCCTTCGGCGCGGTCACCCTGGTCACCATGACCGCCGCGTCCTTCGCATCCTTCTTCATCGCCCAGGCCCTGCTCGCCCCCAACCACCTGCAGACCAACCTGTCCGCGCCCGGTGTGCTGCGCGCGGTCGTCGGTACCGGCCTGTACCTCACCGCGATCGGACTGATCGGCGTGGCCCTGGGTACGCTGCTGCGCAACACCGCCGCCGCCATCACCGCCCTCCTCGGGCTGCTGATGCTCCTGCCGGTCCTCCTCGAACTGGTAACCGGATCGACCGGCGCACACATCACGCGCTACCTTCCCGGCTACGCGGGCGAGGCGCTCATCACCGTCCCACGGCACGACGACTTCCTCTCCCCGGGAGCCGCGTTCGCGACGCTCTGCGCGTACGCGGTCATCGCACTGGCCGCAGCCGCACACCGGCTCAAGCACCGCGATGCCTGACACTGCCGATCCCCAATGAAGTCGGATGTGTCCGAGTAGGGTCGGGAACTGGCGCGGGGACGCATGCGATCGGTGCGTACGGTCCGTGTCCCGAGCGGCTGCGGCAGCAGTTCGAGGGCGTGATCCGGAAGTTTCGGACGGGTGCGCAGTCGCGTGGGATGCCGGAGCGGTTCGGTGCGTGGCCGACCGTGCACAACCGTTTCCGGCGGTGGCGGGCCGCCGGTGTCTTCGAGGCCCTGTTGGAGGGCCTGATCGCGGAGGCCGCGGAGCGGGGCGGAGTGGACCTGTCGCTGGTGAGCGTGGACTCCACCACCGTCCGGGCACACCACGACGCCGCCGGGATGCATCTCGACCCCGACACGCTCACCGCCTTGGAGAAGGCCGCCGCCGAGGAGGAGAAGGCCCGACAAAAGGGGCGGCCCGGAGGAACAAGACGGGAACGGGGCCGGAATCGACCCGGACCGGGAGGAACGACGCCGTGTTCGAACCGGGACGGTTGGCCGACGCCGCCATCCGATCGGCGGGTCGGGTTCGTACTCCATATACCAGCCGGCCACTTCGTTCACGGGCCGCGACACAGTGCCATAACGGCGGAGTCATGCCGCCGCGAGCCACAGGCCGATTCTGCCCGGCGGCCTTGGGCCGTTCGTAGTCGGGACGGACCGTGGTGCAGCGGACCGGGCCCGGCCTCGGCGACTGCGACCCCGGCGCCGATCAACCGGTGCGCCTTCCCGTTCCGAAGTGGCCGATCAGGACCCGCGTTGTGGAATCGGCTCCCGCAGGACGCGCGGACCGAAGTGGATCGCCTGATCGCGTCCGGGCGCATGATCCAGGCGGCCGTGTTGATGCGCGAGAGCGCGGGTTCGCCGACGCCGGGTATCCACGCGTGCGTCGACCCGCTGCCGTGGCGGTTCGAGAGGTTGGAACGGCCTACGCCATGGCGCCCCGGGCCCGTACGTCACTTGGATCGTCACCACGAGCCGGTTCGGGATCCGATCGGGATTCCGACTCGAGGGTGGTGTCGGCAGGTCGGTCCGTCGGGGTGGGCACCACGGTCCGCTGCGGTTCCTGCGGCCCGGCCGCGACGGCCAGGACGACGCTGGAGTCCACACGAACGAGGCCGGGCAGCGCGTCCTGCGCGACGGCGGAGTCGGTCGTCGCACGTGGAGCGGCCGTGGGCGCAGCCTCCAGGCACAGCATGGGCCAGGGCAGGTGGAGGTGCATTTGCCTCATGATGCGTTTGATTCGGGTGTTGACGCCTTCCGTGCGGCCGTTGTGGTGGGGCGTGGTGAGCGCGGCGTCGGCTGCTGCGCGGTCGAGTTCGAGGCCGTTTGCGAAGGAGTGCAGGTGGGGCGGTTCGGACGCGCGGACGGCTGCGATCCATGCCGTGAGCTCGGTGTCGTTCCCCGGGTCGAAAGCCAGTAGCGTGGCGAACTCCGCCAAGTGGGACTGGAGTTGCGCCATCTCGGGGCATGCGGCGGCGAGGTCTCGGATGAGGTCGGTGTCCTTGTCGCGGCGGTTGTCCGGGCGGGTGAGGAGGAGGCGGGCGAAGCGTCTGGGGGTGGTGACGGGCCGGTCGCCCTCGCCCGACCCTGGGTGATATGGCGGTGGAGAAGGTTGAAGCTGCCGGTGTAGCCGAGTTCCTGGATCTCACGAAAGAACTGGGGCACGTGCACGGCAGGGTTGGCCGCGCGGCGTGCGCGCAGGTGCTCGCGGTGGGGGTCGACCAACGTCGGCTGGTAGCGCGGGGCGCGTCGCCGGGCGTCGGGTTCGCGCGTGCGCGCGTACCGCTTGACGGTGTTCGGGGAAACGTCCAGCCGGCGGGCGCATTCGAGGAGGCTGACGCCCCTGCCGAGCAGGTCGTGAACCTGATGCCATCGCTCGGGCGGGGTGCGAGGGGGTGACGACGGGGTGGGGTGTCCGGTGTCGCGGGATTGTCGTTGCTCGTCGCGGCGTACGGCGTCAGCGGGCGACGAGTTTGACGACGGTGACCAGTAGCGCCGACCGGGACACCTGTCAGGTGATGATGGCGACGCCGCCGACCTGGGTGATCCGGTGGTCGTCGCTCCCCCCGCCCGGGTACGGCTTCGATCCGGCTCCATAGGGGTCCCGGGCGACGGCTGTGATGCCGTCGTCGAACGCGGCCCGGGTCTTCGCGTCCATCGCCCGCAGCTCGGCCTGCGGCGGATTCGCGTACTCGATCCGGTACGTCACCGCTCGCCCGTCCGGCCGGACCAGCCCTGGGCCTCGTCGGAGACCGGATCGGCCGGACGAGACTCCAACGTACCTGCGTCGGCAGCCCGCAGGTCCGCGATCACCTGCGGGTCGTGCCCGCACGTGGCGATCGATGCCCCACCACAGGAACAACAGGTCGTCCACGGCGCCCAGTTCCGCGTCCGCGAGTTCCTCCTCGAACGCGGCGCGCTGCTCCTGGTCGAGCGCACGGCGCACCCCGCGAATCGTCCGCGGCACGGCCGGACGCGGCGGCACGTGATCCGGCTGAGCGCTCATGTCGTCCCCCTCGACACAGGATGGGCGGAGCCCCTTCCGATCCCACGGTACCTGCCGGTCCGGTGGGCGGTCATCGGCTCACGAACTCGGCTCACGGCGCGGACCGGCAGGCGAGGCCGGGAGTCTGGATCGCGCCCCAGAAATCGGTAGGCTCGAGGTCTCAGGAATCGAGCACGGCGGCGACGGCCTCGATCTCGACGAGTTGGTCCTTGTAACCGAGCACGGTGACCCCCATCAAGGTGCTGGGGACGTCATGGTCGGCGAACGAGTCCCGGACTACCTGCCAGGCGGTCACCAAGTCCTCCCGCCGGGCCGATGCGACGAGAACCCTTGTGCTGATGACGTCCTGGAGTGACGCACCCGAGGCAGTGAGAGCAGCCTGCATGTTCTCGATCGCTTTCGCTGCCTGGCCCGCGTAGTCCCCGATCGCTGCCGTGGAGCCGTCATCGTTCAGCGGACATGACCCGGCGAGGAAGATCAGGCGTGAATCGGCAGGCGCCG
This sequence comes from Embleya sp. NBC_00888, assembly GCF_045207655.1. Classification (NCBI taxonomy): domain Bacteria; kingdom Bacillati; phylum Actinomycetota; class Actinomycetes; order Kitasatosporales; family Streptomycetaceae; genus Embleya; species Embleya sp. NBC_00888. The sequence continues at coordinate 577,276 of NZ_CP108785.1, forward strand.
TGGCAGCGTAGGCGTACTCGGCGACGTCGGACAGGGAGGCGGAGCGGATCAAAGTAATGGCACGAGCCACGGTCGTGGGGCCTTTCTCCTCGGGTGCTGAGCGCGGACATCTTGCCGGCACCCCGGCGGCTCCCGCCTTCCCTTTTATCGCCGCCCCCACGGCAACGCCGTCATTTCTGCTCGACATTCATGAACCGCATGATCACCAACCGACTCCGGAACCAGTCGACAAACGCTGTTCCTGGAGATCAACGAAGCCAGGCCGTGGGTGCGGCGGACGAGGAAGTCCCGTTGTGGCCGGGGCCGTCCGATCGGATGGTTCGCCCTCGCCCTGCCCGTGTCGGCCCGGGCGCGGCGCCCGGAGGCCGGTGGAATGGCCCCGACACCGTCCCGACCCTCCGGGAGTCCCGATGCGCACGACCCGAATCGCCCTGCTCACCGCCGCGGTGGCCGCCGCCGTCCTGGCCGGGGCGGAAGTTGCCGCCGCCGACACCGGGATCGCCCGGGACGGCACCACGCTCACCTGGCACGGCGACGCCGGCGAGGGCAGCATGTCCCTCGCGAACGACCCCACCTACCGGGGCAGCGCGCAGTTCCCCGGCGAGGGCCCGCTCGGCTTCGGCTACCGCGGCAACGCCTGACGCCCCCGCGACGCCCGCCCCGACCCCGGCTGCCGGGGCGGGTGGCGGACCGTCACGAGAGGGCCCGAGGGCCCCGGACGGCGCCCCGGCCCCGCGGATTCCCGGAACGAACACCATCACCAGGTACGTGGCCGACTCCGGCCCCCTGGCCCTGGTGGTCACCCCAGGCTGACCGAGCACGACACCCCGCACGCGCAACGCGTCGAACTCGGCGAACGCCCCGTGCCTGCGCCTCGGCGGACCCACAACCCGCGGCCCCGCACAGCGACGGGGCCGCCGCGCGCCCGTCTCGGGGCACGGCCCTGCCACGCGGGGCACGCCCCGGACGGCGGAGGATCCCCTCGTTCACGCCGCGCGGGACCTCGCGCCGCCGGGATCTCGACCGCATCGCGACTACTCATCGCACCCTTTCGGTGACAGGATGCGATCTCTTGATGGCGTTCGCGGCCGGGCTGTCCGCCGCCCTTCGAGCGGGCCCGCCGCGCCGAACAACCTGGAGAACACGTGGCACTGCTGGAGCGCCGGCCGGACAACACCGCCATCGACGCGGAACTGCGCAAGTTCGGGATCGACCCGACCACCATCGCCGACCTGCCGGAAGGCAACCCCACCGAAATCCCCGCGGAGATGTGGGCCCTCACCGACATCGGCGCCGGGGCCTGGGGAGTCGTCGGACGCCCACGCGCGATGCGCTACGAACACGGGGAACAACGCACGATCGGCTCGGGCGTGGCCAACCCGACCTCGGAGCCGATCCGGCAAACGCTCACCGCGAGCGAACCCGTCGACGCCTGGGCCTCGTTCCCGATCTCCCCCCGCGTGCAGGCCGGGTTCCTCACCGCGGTCGAGGCGGCGGTGGCCACCGCCTTCGGACAGACGTGGACCACCGAGAAGACGTTCACCGAATCTCTGGAGGTGACCGTCCCCCCGGGCCACATGGCATGGCTGGAGGCCCGGCCGATCCTGCGCGTCCTCGAAGCCGACTTCGTCGCCTTCTTCCGGGCCACCGTCCCCGACGCCCTGCAGGCCTGGCGGTTCACCGGAACGGTCACCGCACCCGGCGGCGAGGGAGACCTCAAGGACGTGATCGAGGTCCACCGGGCGCCGATGACCACCGAGATCACCGAAGGACTGCTCTCCGCCGCCCAGGCCATGGCCCGCTCCGGCAGCCCCAGGGTCCGCCGCGCCGACGACGGAACCATCTCCCCACGCGGCTGCATCATGAAGCTGCTCGCGGGCGACGCCGCACGGGGCGAGGACGTCACCGACCGGGTCGGGTTCGCGTAACCCACGCCCACCGCCGCCCCCACGAGGTCGCGGCGAGCGAGGTGGGGAGACACGCCCCTCGGCCGGCCCGACGTCGAGGCCGTTGGCCTGCTCCGGCGACATGAACGCGGGCGAGCCGACGGATACGCCCGTCGTGGTCAGCGCGGTGGCGTCCGCGGCCCGGGCGATGCCGAAGTCGATCACGCGGGGACCGTCGAGGGTGAGCAGTACGTTCGAGGGCTTGAGGTCGCGGTGCACGAGCCCGGCGTCGTGCACGCTCACCGGCGCCGCCGCCGGCCCCGCGGCCGGCGCCCGTACCGCCCCCTCGGGCAGCGGCCCGGCCGGCCGAACCGCCTCGTGCAGCGACGGCCCGGCGATGAACCGGGTGACCAGCCACGGCCGCGACGCCTCGGCATCCGCGTCCGGCACGGTCGCGGTCCACGGCCCGGCCACCCGTCGGCCCGCCTCGACCTCGCGCCGGAACCGCACCCGGAACTCCTGGTCGTCGGCCAGTTCCGGACGCACCACCTTCACCGCGACCAGGCTCCCCCGCCCGGTCCGCCCGAGGTACACCCGACCCATCCCGCCCGAACCGAGATGCCGCAGCAGGCGGTACCCCCCGATCGCGACCGGATCGTCCTGCGCCAACCCCCGCACACCACACCCCCGTCGGGTCGGGGCCCGCCCGACTGCACCACCCCCCGAACAATACGATCACCCGAAATTCGCCGTTGCCCGGTGCGCACGGCAAGCCCGTACCGAACCGGCACGGAACAGCTCCCGCCGGCGCCTCCGTGTGGTCCGCGGCGGGGCGCGGCAGCAGTGCGGTGCGGCGAATCGGGACGGTAGGGGGATGGACAAGGGGTCAACCGCTTCGAACCGCCCTCGTCGAGGCGAGGTGCCGGGACGAACTCTCCTGGGGTGGGGGTTATTTGCCTGCGGTCCAAGGGATGGCGGGGCGGCAGGTGTCGGGGGCGGGGGATTGTTCGGGGCGGCCCTGGTAGCCGAGGAGGCGGTTGTCTGGGGTGCGGACGCAGGGGCCGTTGGGTGTGGGGGCGTCGCGGGTCGAGTCCCAGACGATCGTGCCGCCGGCGTCGTATCCGCGCACGTGGGCCGTGGCCAAGGGATCCGGCATGCGCGCGGTCGGGGCTTCGGCGTACCAGATGCCGCCGGCCAGGAGTGCCGGGCGCTCGCCTTCGCCGTGGTCCACGGTGACCCGCACGACCGGGCCGGCGTAGCGGCCGCGAAGGTGGTTGAGGTACCGCGTGCCGGACTTGGTGGTGCCCTCGTCATCGATGTCGACCACGCCGGTCAGCAGCGCGAGGTCGAAGGTGATCCCGTCGGGTGAGGCGGTCGAGCGTCCGCCGCCGGTGCAGCCGACGGCGTGGTCCGCGTCGTCGACGGCGAGGACGAACAGGCGTTCTGGTTCCTGAGGTTCGGGGGCGCGTACAGCGAAGTAGGGTCGGTAGCGGGCGGCGAGATCGGGTGCGTTGTGCCCGCTGGAGGCGACGCAGTCGCGGACCAGGCGCGCGGCGTCGGCCGGCGGGACGGCGCGGTCGGCCGGTACCGGCACCTGGCCCGCGGGCGGGGTCGGGCCTCCGGCGGGAGGGGGCGGCCCGGTGGTTGCCGGCGCGGTGCCCACCGCGGCCGGACCGGTCGTGCCGTCCTGCGCGTGCAACGTGGTCACGACACCGGTGACCAGCGCTCCGACCGCGACGGCGGCGGCGATCGGGATCAGTACTCGACGCGGCGGCATCGTGCCGCGCGGTGGAAGCCGGTCCCAGGGTCGTCTCGGTGCGGCGTCGCGGGCCTCGGCGGCCTCCAGGAGGGCGACGAGTTCGTTGCGCCTGGCCGGCGCGTTGGGCAGGTCGCGGTCGGCGGGTGGACGGGTCGCGCTCATCGGGATGCCTCCTCGGCGGTGGGGTGTGGTGCTCGGGAGGGGGTCGGGTGCTCGGCGCGCAGGTCCTCGCCGAGCCGGCGGCGGGCGCGATGCAGGCGCGACTTGATCGTGCCGACGGCCACGCCGAGGGCGGTCGCGGCGGCCTGCTGGTCCAGGCCGCTCCACAGGCACAGTTCGACGACCTCGCGCTCGTGTCGGGGCAATCGCCGTATCGAGGCCCGCAGCGCGACGAGCGCGTTCTCGTCGTCGACCCGGTCGGCGACGTCCTGAGCGTGATCGTGCACCGGAAGTGGTCGTGGCAGCCTGGCCTGGAGCTTTTGGTAGCGGCGCACCGCGCGGACCCGGTTCGCCGCCGTGTTGCGGGCGATGCCGAACAGCCACGGCAACGCGCTCTCCCGGTCGAGCACGACGGCATCGCGGTTGCGCCAGGCGTCGAGGAATACCACGGAGGTCAGGTCCTCGGCCTCGGTCCACGACCCGGTACGACGGGACAGGAAGTTGTAGACGGCGCGCGAATGCCGCTCGAAGAGCACTCCGAACGCCTCGGGTTCGCCGCGACAGGCTCTGTCCCACAACGCGCGGTCGCTGGGTTGGGTGATGGTCACACCCGGTACTAGTCCACACCGGCCCGCCGGGTTCCCTCGGCAGGCCATTCATCGTGCCCGCCGACGAACGGCCCCTTCGCGGTCCGGCTCCAGCACCGGCTGGTCCTACGACGGTGCCGGCAACCATACGACCACCCGCACCGCCGAGACCTACACCGACCTCGGCCGACCCAAGGCGATCACCGCCGACGCGACCACGGCCGACGCCACCCACGGGGGCACCGACCCGAGCGAACGCACCGCCGTCGCCGGCACGACGTTCGCCAACACCGCCCTCGGCGTCAACCGCAGCCAAACCGCGGGTGTGACAACGGGATTCGTCCGCGAACCCACCCACGGCGAATGTCGGCGGCAGTGGTGTTCAGGTCGGCGGCGAAGCGGTCACGGACGTGGCGCCGTGCTGCGGGCCAGGTGGGCCGGCCGTCCGGCGGCTGGGGTGCCGGGTTCGGCCGACCAGAGCACGAGTTGCTGTTCCGGCGCGCCGGCGAAGCGGAAGGTGTCCCAGTCGAGGGTGCCGGCGCCCACGAGTCCGTGCGGGCGGCCGCGCGACCCGAAGGAGCCCCCCGACCGGCCGCTGCGGCGTGCGCGGGGCCTTGTCGGCCGGGGTGTTGCCGGAAATGGGGACCACCACGGCACCGGGCCTGTCGTCGGTGAGAGAGGGTGGGTTCGGGGCCGGGACGTGGTGTCCGTCGTACCCCGGGCCGGATTTCGACTGTGCGCAGGATCCGGAGCCGGTCGGCGGGTCGCCCTTTCGAGGGGCACGTGCGCCTCCTTGGGGTGAAGTTCCGCGCCCGGCCCCGGGTTGCCGGCAGAGTGGGTAGGTGCCCGTCCGTGGGGTCCACACACTCGCTGTCGGCGGCTGTGCGGGCTGTGCCCCGCGTGGGACGCCGACGGAGGGGAAGGTCGGCACCGCGTGCGCGGATCGTCACCTTGGGCCCCGGCGGATCCGGTCGGCGATGGTCCCGATCCGCCGATCGATCAGGCGGTCCATGATCGCCGCAACTGCGGGTGCGGGTCCGGGTGCAGCAGGCGGGGACCACGTCGTGGAGGCCGAGGGCCGGGCTCAGGCGGGCAGGCTTCGAGGTGTTCGGGACGAAGGCATCGAGTTGGCGTTGAGGACGCGGTCGCCGACTGTGAGCGCGGGTTCGGTGGGTACTGCATCAGGGTTCGAGGCGGTGCATCGCCTGGCGGTTGATCCCCGGAACCCACACCGACGGGGCGCGTACCGACGAGCCTGAGTGAGTCCTCGCGCGGCGCCCGGATCCGCAGCATGGCGCAAGGGCGAGGGATCTGCGATGAGTTCCGGAAGTTCCGCCGGTTTCCGCCTCGGCAGCACCTTGGCGCCATCCGTGTCGATCACCGTGCAGCGGTGTTCGCTCCTTTCCCGCGGCACCTCCATCGTCCGTGACCCGGTGCACATCCGGTCGCCGTGCGGGGCTGGTGTGGTCGGCGGGCGGGGTGTCGGCTCGAGCGGCGCCATCGCACAGCGAGGTAGACCAACGCTATGACGAGGACCGCGATGCCGATGCCGAGGAAGTAGCCCAGTCCGTCGGCGACGGCGCCGATGAGGCCGAGGACGATCGCGATGACGACCGGGGCGAGGAAGAGTGCCATTGTCGGCTCCCGGAGGTTCGTCGGGAACGGTTGTTCAGCGGCGGGCGAGTTGACGCTCGCCGGCGGTGCCCGGCCGATAGGCGAGGCCGAAGTGCGTGAAGACGGCTTCCTCGTCCTCGGCGGGCAGCACGTCGTCCGTGCCGATCGCGGGGCCCTTCTTCACCAGCGCCTTGTCGTGAACGACCTTGACGTAGCCGGGACCGACGACGGCGCCGTCCAGGGGCACGAACACCAACCGGCGCCGGGACGGCAGCCCGACCTGCACGGTGACCATCGCCGGCTCATCGGTGGCGGTGTCGACATAGACCGCCTCGAACACACCGATCTTGTGCCCCCGCGGGTCCATCACGTCGCAGTCGCGCCACTCCCGGATGTCCGCCGTCCCGATCACCATCGACGTCTCCCTTCCGCGTGGTCCGGGGTCGACCGGCCCCGGCCGGTTCGGCCGGCGCGATGACCAGCACCCTTCCAGCCTGCCCCGGGCGCGCGCCGCCACCAATCCGACCGCTTCGACCCATCACCGGTACGGCAAGGCGGCCCGGCAGCGCGTCGGGCGCGCGTCGGGGCGGAGACCCCGGTGGGCGCGCAACGGGAACGGTGCCCGCGGCACACGGACATCACGCGGCCACGCGCCCGCGTCACCCGGTCGGCCGCGCGGCAGGTCACGGCCATGATGGCTGCCTGCCTCCCGAGCCACCCGGGTCGGGAGCGGGCCGAGTACCGCAGGATCCGAACCGTGGAGCACCCGGGGCCTCACCGAGCGGGTTGGAGGGACAGATGCAGCAGTCGACCCGGTACACACGCAAATTGTCGGTGGACCCGACCATCGCCGCAGGCCTGACGCAACGCGCGCGGCGGACGCTGTGAACAAGATGCTCGTACGGCGTTATTGCTTGCCCTGCAACATCTGCGATGGTTGGCGTGTGCGGCCGACGTGTCGCCGGTCTTATGGGCCGGCTTGGGGGTAGAGCACCGCACGCTCCCAGGTTGCCGGCGGTGAGGACCCCGGTCGCCGGCCGGAGAGCCGACACGAAGGGGTCCGCCTTGCAGCGTCTGGACTGGCACACCGATGACACGTGAGGTCCCGGAGAGGTCTCGGCCGCGGGGCATCGGCCGCTTCCGGCAAGTCCTCCGCCGCGTCACCGGGCGAGCGGATGCGCCGGTGGATCCGTCAACGCGTGGGCGTTCGGAACGGTCCTGGCCATGGGGCATCGACCGCTCCCAGCAAGTCCTCCGCCATTACATCTGGCGTGCGGGCGTGCCGGTGGACCCCTTTCCCGGTCCGCAATCCGTGGCTCGCTGCGGCACCCGGGATCAACTCGGCCGCCACTCGGGAGCTCAAAGCCGCGCAACCGGGGCTCCAGGGCCTGTATCCCCACATGGTCGAGGTGGCTTTCGGGGACAACGTCGATCCCGATCGGGTGCGCCATTTCCTCGACGGGGTGCTGCCGGCGGCCGAGCACTTTCCCGATGCCCCGGTGGCTTTGGTGGAATCCGCATCGCTGAGCAGGCAGTCCCTGAGGGGCGTCGAAGACACATGGGTGTCCGCTGAGACGTGGTCGGGTTTCGGAAAAGTCCAGCCCGACAAACAGCTTCCCCCAGCCTTCGTTCACGCGCGGTCGGAGATCCGCGTGGACAGCGACGAGTATCTGTCCAAGGACACGTGCACACAGCGGGAGACCTACCGCGGTTTGCGGTTGACCGAGCGGGACCGGCTGCACGTGGGGTTGGGCACCACTTCCTTACCGACGCCGTCCTCGGGCGACTGCCGAAACCGAACCCATGAGGAAACGTCCGTACGGGCGGCACCCCCGCGATCTACTGGCGGCAATCGACGGCCATCACCGCGAAACAAATCGGACGCTGAGTGCGCACTGTCCTGTCGCATTGCATTCGGCGGATGATGGGCCGCTGACCTGCTGGGTTTCCAGGTCCTTTGAGAACATGCCCTTCGGATTTCTCATACGACCCGGCTTCCACGGAAGTCACGTGCGCGATGGCGGCATAGGCGCGGGCAGAGCGGCTCCTGAGTCCGCGCGAGGCTCGAGGCTCGGCAGCGGCGAGGCGAGGAACGGTTCCAGAAGGCTGAGCAGCCTCTTGGGGCGGTGCAGTGGGATGATGTGGCCGCAGTCGTCGATGACGTGGCCGACGAGATGATCGGCGAGCGGCCGCAGTTGCCGTTCGAGGGCTCTGCCCACAGGGCGGGCCCCGATGGCCATGGTGGGTACGGTCAACCGGCCGGTATTGGCGGCTTCCTGGATCTGTTCGTTGCTCGTGGGCAGTGCCCGGTAGTACGAGAAGGCGCAGCGCAGGGCCTCGGCCCCGGTGTACGCGTGGACGAAGGCGTTTCGGACGGCGGGATCCACGCCCTCTCCGTTGGAGCCCGTGCGCAGGAACCAGTCGATGTACTGGGCTTCGTGTCCGGTGAGTACGGTTTCCGCGAGGCCGGGTACCGCGTGGAAGCCGAACCACCACGGTGCTCCATGGGCGAGGAATTCCTCGGCGCCCGGCAGAAGTGTGCCCAGAAGTGACTCCATGACCACGAGTTGTCGGACGAGGTCGGGGCGGCGCATGGCAAGAAGAAAGGCCGGCGGGGTTCCGGCGTCGATGCCGACCACGGACGCCGAACTCTCCCCGAGAGCGTCGAGTAGGGCTTCGGCGTCGGTTGCGAGCGTTCCGGCGTCGTAGCCGTCCCTTGCGTGCGTGCTTGCGCCTGTTCCTCGCAGGTCCGGTGCGATCACTCGGTATTGCCCGGCGAGGCCGTCCAGGACATGGGTCCACAGTTGCCAGGTGTGCGGGAAGCCGTGCAGCAGCAGCACGGCCGGCCCCTCGCCGGCGAGAGCCACGTTGAGGTCGACGCCGTTGGCCGTGACCCGCCGTAGTTCGATGCCTGACGGGCGATTGGGTATGTGGTGCGGTGCGGCGGGCACGGCGATCCCCCTGTGTAGTTACGAATGGTGACAACAAAACGATAGGTAACTAGGGTGAAGGAGCCAAGACCGCACTTCTGCCACAGGTGGTGAGTTCCAGGTGACCTCCTCGACGCGGCGCCCCCCTCACGGGAATCGTGGAGATCTGTTCGATCCGCAGTGTCCGACCCGCCGTCTGCTTGACCGGATCGGCACGAAGTGGACGTCCATGACCATCAAAGTGCTGGCGGAGGCGTCCCCGCAGGAGGTGCGCTTCGCGGAACTACAGCGCAGGATGGCCGGCGTCTCGCAGAAGATGTTGTCGGTCACCCTTCAAGGGCTGGCCCGTGACGGCCTGGTCAGCCGTCGGGTGGAAGCGTCGGTGCCACCACGCGTGTACTACGGGCTCACCCCGCTCGGCGCGACACTGGAAGAACCGCTGGCCAGGCTTCGTGAGTGGGCCGAGGAACACATGGCCGAGGTCGACCGCGCAAACCAGCGCAGCCAGGAACGCACGGCCGACGACTGATCACACCCGCAATCCGGCAGACAGAGCACCTCACAAGCAGGGATCGAACCCCCCGATCGCGCCAAGAGCTCGGTACGGGCAGTGCCCTCAGGGCGTCGCCGATCCGTTCGTACGCGCCCTGATGACTCGGCTCCAGCATGGAGCCGGTGACGAGATACTTCGGTGCTGTCTTCAACAACGGCGCGGTTCTTCGGCTGCTCGAACTTGAGTGGCGCGAGCAGGACATCGGGCGGCCCGCTGCCGGCGGACGAGGCGACCCGGTTCTGCCGCACCATCGCGAACTCGAACGCGGCGGACTGGGCGATGCCACTCGCCACCGTCGCCGCACTGCTGGACCTGCTCTCCCTCCAACCTTGACAACGCGAACAGGCCCGAGACGCCGGTCGGATTCGAGGAGCGTTTGCTGCTCGCCGCGAACGGGGCGGGCGGTCCCGAGTTCCTGCGGAGCCTGGCCGCACTCGTCCGCAGGCTCGACCGAGGCGTCCTGCCGGACTACCGGGAACTCCCGATGGCCTCCTGGGAAGCGAAGGCCCTGTTCCGCAGGCATGAGCGGAACTGCCGGTGGTGGCTCGAATCCGGAGAACACGAGTACCCGGAAGCGCTCCGCCGGGCCGCGGCCGGCGAACATCCCGGCGGCTGTCTCACCGAAACGGCGCTCCTGGCCGCCGAATTGCAGTACGCCCTACTCCTCTTCCCGGGGCCGGGTGACCTGGAGGCGGCAATCGCCCCGGCCTTCCCCGGCGCGTCGGCCGTCGTCTTCCGAGACCTGCTGGAAGTGATCCACATGCATTTCGCCGAGGAGCAGGGAGCGGGATCACCGACACGTCGTCGGTGGGGCACCGCCCTACCGCCGGCGGGTCGTCGTGTGCGCGAGGATTCGCGGTGAGGCCGAACTCGAAGCGTTGCCCCCCAACGCGGCGGCCGACGCCCATTCCCACCGGCTCGATCCGGTCACGGCACCAGTGCCGCGCCCGGCACTAGCTGTCGGTGCCGGCCTTGAGCCCGCCCACGACCAGGCCGGTCAGCGCGTTGACCACATCATCCACGGAGGCCCGCCCGCGGTTCAGTTCGGCGGCGAGCGCCTCGGCCGCACCCAGCACGCCGGCACAGCACAGCCGAAGGGCGTCGGGCTCAAGGTGCGCGTGCGGCCGCAGCGCGGCGGCCATCAGGTCCGCATAGTTGTCGGTCATCTCCTGTCTGCCCGCCTCCATGTCCGGATTGCCCTTCAGCGCCGCGGAGACGGCGTTGAGCTCCGGCATGTCGGTGGCGCAGGCGAAGTACGCGGCGCTGATGACGCGGGCGACCTCCTCGGCGGCGGGCGCGGCGTCCCGCAGTGCCAGGGTGACCGAGGCCCGGTGGCGTTCGTCGAGGCGCCGGTAGAGCGCGAGCAGCAGGCCGGGGCGGGTACCGAAGTGGTCGTACACGATCGGCCTGCTGACGCCCGCAGCCTCGGCGAGGGTGACCAGCGTGAGCCCGTCGGCGCCCTGGGTGCGCACGATCGCCACGGCGGTGTCGAGCAACTGCTCCCGCCTGGCCGGCTTGGACAGGCGCGTCGGTGTGGTCGCCATGGTCCTCCCTTGCTGTCGCCTCCCAGACTATGTTACAAAACGTAGGTTACAAAATGTAGGTTAGTGATTGCGAAGGAGACTCACCATGGGACAGCCCAACTCGGTTCTGATCCTGGGTGGTTCCGGGCAGGCGGGTGCGGGCGCCGCCGCCGTGCTGCGCCGATGGCACCCGGAACTGCCCCTGACGATCGCGGGCCGCGACTTCGGCCGCGCTCAGCGGGTCGCCGACGAACTCGGCGCGGCCACGGCCGCGACCGTCGACCTGCGGCGCGGGGATCTGGGCCTTTCGACCGACGGGGAATATCTCGCGGTCGTCGCCGCGCTGTGGGACAACCGGTTGCAGGGGCTGCGGTACGCGCAGGAGCGCGGGTTGCCCTACCTGAGCATCTCCAGCGGCCTGGTGGACATCGCACCGGAGATCGTCGCGAGCGCCCAACGGCCGAGCGGTCCACCGGTCCTGGTGGCGAGTCACTTCTGCGCGGGGATCGGTGTTCTGGCGACGCTGTACGCCACCAGGGAGTTCGAACGGATCGACACGATCCGGATCGGCGCCGTCCTGGACGAGTTGGATGCCGGCGGCCCCGCGGGGCTGGCGGATCTGGAGCGATGGGCCACCGCCACCTCGGCCGGACTGGTACGCCGTGACGGCGTGTTCACGTGGGTCGCCGAACCCGATGCACGCACGGACGTGCCAAGTACCGACGGGATCCTCGTGCCCGGCCAGAGCATCGCCATCCTCGACGTGCCGAGTCTTGCCCTGGCGACGGGAGCGCCGAACGTCCGCTTCGACTTCGCCGTCGGCGAGTCCGCGCGTCGGCGACGCGGCGGCCCCGCCTCCGTCGAGGTCCGGATCGACGTCGAAGGAACCGGCCCGGGAGGGCAACCGCGCAGCTTGCACCGCTACCTCGTCCATCCGGAAGGGCAGCGACCGCTGACCGCGCTGGGCATCGCCCTCGGTGTCGAGCGACTGCTCGGACTGCGCGGCGAAGCCGTACCGCCGGGCGTCCACACCCCCGAGGCACTGCTCGACCCGTCCTACGCGGCCGAGCGATTGGCCGAAATCGGCGCCGAGTTCGTCGACGCGCCCGACGACGAATGAACGCCTGTCACCGAAGGGGCGAGCCACTGCACGACCCGGCACACCGGCGCCGGGGAGATCCCGGGCAGCGACGCCAACCGCCGCATGATCACGTTCGTGCGCAGGCACGCCGCCACGAGTAGGCCTCCCCTCCGAATCTTGCCGGGCCCGCGACCCCCGGCGCCCCCGGGCTGCCCGGCATGATCCGAAAGAGAGCACTCGGCCCGAGCCGCTGTTGCCCCTCATCGATGGAACCGCAGCCTACAGCCGTGGAGTTGCCGTCGGCTTACCCTCGAGCAGGTGGGTGCGAGGGGGGAGCAGTCGGGTGTGGTCGGTCGTCGACGAATCCGAGCGGGCGCAGTGTGACCACATCCCGCTCGAATCCGTGGGTCCACTGCCCAGGGAGGTGAGCCAGATGACGCGGGGCGCGGCCGAGGCGATCTGGCGAGCGCCGTCGATGAGAATCGCCGGGTCCTGCTTCTTGGTGATGCCCAGGGCGCTGATGACGACATCGGCGCCCTCGATGGCGGCGGCGACCGTGCCGGCGTCGGTGACGTCCGCCCGAACCACACGCAGGTTCGGGGAGGCGGGCGTCTCCGGCTGTTCCGGTCGGCGGGCCAGGGCGGTGACGTCGTGCCCGCGCTCCAGGGCGCGTGTGATCACCAGGCGGCCGGTCTGTCCGGTGGAGCCGAGTACTGCGATCTTCACGATGATCTCCGGTGGTGGCGGGAGAGGGATGAACAGGGTTGCGTGGCACGGCACTTGGCGTCCCGGGTCGGTCGGTTCTCGGAGCGGATCCGGACCGGATGGTTCGGGTCAGCGCGGGTCGGACAGGGCGTCGACCGCCTGGGCGTGCAGGCCGGGAGCGGCGGCCAGGAAGTCGTCGCTCGCCGGGCTCCACGGCTCACCGCGGGTGTCGGTGACCGTGCCGCCGGCCTCGGAGACCAGCAGCGCGCCGGGCAGCAAGCCCGAGCGCACGTCGGAGAACTGCCAGAAGGCGTCCATGCGGCCGGACGCGACGTGGATGAGCTGCAGCGTGGCCGGCACCGAGACCCGCACGACCAGGGCGTTGAGCAGCATTGCGGTCACCGTGGCGCCCATGCGGCGGAGGGCTTCCTCGTCCTCGCCCGGCTTGGCCTGTCCGGTACCCACCAACGCGGCGCGCAGGTCGGTCTTGGCAGAGGGACGCAGCGGCACACCGTCGAGGAAGGCCCCCTTGCCGCGCAGCGCGGTGTACGTGTCGCCGACCAGCGGCAGGTGGACCACGGTCAGCACCGGGGCGTTGTCGCGTACCAGCGTGGCGGTCACCGCCCACTCGCCCATGCCGTGGATGTGGTTGATGTTGCCCTCGGCCGTGTCCACCACCCACCACTCGCCCGCGGGCAGCGCGCCGCCGGCGAGTTCGTCCTCGACCCACCGGGAGCCGGGACGCGCGTCGAGCAGCGGCTGCTTGACGAGCGCCAGGATCGCTTCGTCGTTGCCGTGGATGGCGTGGACGATCTCGTCGAGGTCGCCGGGGCGCGCGTCCGTGTCGTAGCGCTTCCGCAGGAGTTCTCCGGCTGTCTCGATCACGGTCACGGCGCGCTCCAGGACCGCTTCGAGCTCGGTGGTGTCGGCGGGAACGGTGCGGGGGTCGGGGAGGGCGTTCATGGTCGCTCCTGACGCGAAGGGGGAGAGGATTCGCGGCCTGTCGGCCGTTCGCTTTCGACGTTGGAAGCAGGCGTCATTAACATCAAATGCAACCTTGTTACGTCTGGATTTACCGACATGCAACTGGATCTGAATCTGCTCACCGCGCTCGACGCCCTGCTGGAGGAGGGCAGCGTGACGGACGCCGCCGCCCGCCTCCACGTATCGACCCCGGCGATGAGCCGCACCCTGGGCCGCATCCGCCGGGCCACCGGGGACGAGATCCTGGTCCGCACCGGCCGAACCATGACGCCCACCCCGCGTGCCCTGGCCCTGCGCGCGACCGTGCACGACCTGGTCCAGCAGGCCCGGTCGGTCCTGTCCCCCCACACGGACGTCGACCCGGCGACCCTGGACCGGACCTTCGTCCTGAAATGGCACGACGCCCTGGCCGCGGCGGCCGGCCCCGCCCTGTTCCACTCCCTGCGCGCCCAGGCACCCGGAGTGCGGCTGCGCTTCCTGGCCGAAGCCACCACCGACACCCACGACCCGCGACGCGGCGACGTCGACCTCGAAGCCGGGGCCGGCGCACCGGCCTCGCCCGAGATCCGCCACGAGATCGTGGGACACGACCGGCTCGTCCTCGCCCTGCGCCCCGCCCACCCCCTGTGCCGCGGCAGGCTCACCCTCGAGGACTACGCCGCCGCCGAACACATCACCGTCTCCCGCCGGGGACGGCTGCGCGACCCCATCGACGACGCGCTGGAGGCACTGGGCATGAGCCGACGGGTGGTGGTCGCCGCCCCCACCAACGCCACGGCCCTACAGTTCGTCCGCCGGCACGACCTCGTCGCGGCCGTCCCCCGAATCGTCAGCCGCCCCGCCCTGGCCGACCTCGGCCTGCGCAGCCTGCCCCTGCCGCTGACCATGCCCGCCATCCCCATCCACCTCGCATGGCACCAGCGCTACGACAACGACCCCGCCCACGCCTGGCTCCGCGCACAGGTCCGCATCGCCCTGCACGACGCCTGCGACCCCACCGACGACGACACCGCGGAACACGCGGACTCCCCCGGCCCGGACTGAACGAGGCGGGACCAACTCCGCTGGTTCCGCCGTGGTTCCGCCCCTCGACACACGAAGACCCCACCGCGGGGGCGCGGCGGGCTCGTTCGTGTTCGCCGGCGGCTATCGGGTCGCGGCTGCCGCGTTTCGGATCCAACTGCGGAATTCGATCGCCAGGTGTTGGCAGTGTCCCTCGATCATCGAGTCCGGGGCCGCGGACGGGTAGACGACGCGTACCACCACATCGGCGCCGGTCGCGGTGTCGCGCGCCTGGTGCAGGCAGTACGCGAAGGGGGTGCCGTCGTCCAGGCTCAGCAGCGCGTTCATCAGCGTCACCGGGAAGGACCCGTCGAGGAACGCCCTGACCGGCGGGGGCAATTCGTCGGCCACCGACACCTTGAACCGGGTGAGGTGACCACCGATCGTCTCCACCATGCCCCCCGTGTAGGTCGGCGGCTCGACGTAGTGCTCGGGATGGGCGTCCAGGAGCAGCGTCTTGTCCCGGAAGCGGCCGGTGCCGGCCTGGGACCGGAACCAGTCGGCCAGTTCGGTGCCGCCGAGGCCGCGGACGGTGAACTCGGTGCGCGACTCGCGGTAGGTGCCACCCGAGGCCTCGACGAGCGCCTTGTGGAAACGATCGCCGGCGTCTATCGGTTCGGCGAGGAGATCCATCATCACCTGGCCGCCGGCAATGGTCTTGAGGTTCCGCAGGGCACGCCGTGCGGCTTCGAGCTCCCAACGGTCCACCGCGGACTCGTCGAACGTGCGGCCCATGGTGTGCACGTCGACCGTCACCGGGCCGGACGGCTGTACACCGACTTCGTTGCTCATCGTGTTCCCTTTCGTGATGCGACGGGCTGCGTCGGTGCTTCGGGGCGACCGGCATATGAGGTGCGTCGACCCGTGTGGCGCAGCCTTCGTCACGACTGTAAGATGCACTCATGCATCTTGCAAACACGGAACCCGGCCCCAAACGCCGCCGACACGGCGCGGAGCTGAAGGCCGCGTTGCTCGACGCCACGTGGGCCGAACTGAGGGAACACGGGTATGCCGCGCTCACCTTCGCGGGCGTCGCGCAGCGCGCCGGCACCAGCCGACCGGTCGTCAATCGCCACTGGGACACCAGGGAAGCCCTCGTTCGTGACGCCATCACCCGCGCCAGTGATCGGTTCTCCCTCGTCGACCCCGACACCGGGTCCCTCGCCGAGGACACCGTCGCGCTCCTCGAGCAACTCAACGGGGCCTTCACCGTGTTCGCCGTGACCATGACCGCGCACCTGGCCGCCTACTTCGAGGAGACCGGGACGACGCCCGCCGAACTGCGCACCTCCGTGATCGACCAGAGGTGGGCACTGATCGAGTCCGTGACCCACCGAGCCGTCGAACGGGGAGAGATCGACGGTGCGAAACTGACCCCACGCATCGCGCGATTGCCCTACGACCTGCTCAGACACGAAGTACTGATGAACCTGAAACCGATGTCGCCCCCGGCCATCCGGGAGATCGTGGAGACCATCTTCATCCCACTGGTCGCCCGAGCCGCCCGGTGACGCGTGCCGCACGGGAGTGCTGGCCGGCGCATCGACGGCCACGGTGAGTTCTGCCCGCCGCGCGCACCTCACGTCCACGAAGACGACGGCTTCGACGACGAGGAATGGTGGCGGCGCACGGGCGACGAGGGACCCGCCCTCGGGTTTGCGGTCGGCCGAGCGGGTGTCGTCGCAGCGCGTCATCCGGCCCCGTCGGCCAACGCCTTTCTGAACGCGTCGACCCGCGTGCGCGTCGACGTCGCGCCGGGGCGGGTCAGCGTCGACCCCAGCCCGACCGCGACGGCGCCGGCCCGGATCCAGGCCGGGGCTGCCTCCAACGAGATCCCTCCGGTGGGGATGAGCGGGAGCTGTGGCAGGGCCGCACGCACGTCGGCCAGCGCGCCGGGTGTCCAGGCCGAGGCCGGGAAGACCTTGACCGCGTCGGCTCCCGCCTCGATCGCGGCGGTCATCTCGGTGGGTGTGGCGCAGCCGGGGAGTACGACCGCGCCGTAGCGGTGGGCGGTGCGGATGACGTCGGCCGACAGGGTGGGGCAGACCAGCAGCCGGGCGCCGGCTGCCACGGCCTGCCGGGCGGATTCGGTGTCGAGGACGGTGCCCGCGCCGATGAGGACGTCGGGATGGGCGCGGGACGCTTCCCGGATCACGTCCGCTGCCCCGGGTGTCGTCAGAGACACCTCGATCACGGTCAGGCCTGCGTCGACCAGGGTTTCCAGGTCCTGGGCCGCCTGGTCGGCGGACTCGGCCCGAATGATCGAGACCACGCGTTCGCGCGCGATCCACCGCATGAGGTCCCAGCGGTAGGACCGGTGGTCGGCCATGAATTCTCCTCAGCGAAGGACGTCTTGGTGGGATCCGCCGAGCCGGTCCCGGGTGGAGCTGTCGGGCAGACCGGTGATGTCGCCGCGGGCGGCGACGACGCAGGAGGCGACGACGGCTGCCTCGCACAGTCTTTGACGCAGGGTCAGGTCGCGGAGGGCCGCGGAGATCCAGCCGGCGGCGAAGGCGTCGCCCGCGCCGACCGGGTCCACTGTGGGCACCTGCCGGGCCGGTGTCCGTTCGACGGTGTCGCCTTCGACGGCCCAGGCGCCGTTCGCGCCGTCCTTGACGACGACTGTGCGTACGCCCCGTGCGGACAGGTCCGCCGCGTCGAGTTCGAGAAGGTCCAGTTCGTCGGCGCCGACCAGCACCGTGTCGGCCAGGGGGATCAGGTCGTCGCAGACTTCGCGCCAACTCTGGAGGGGGGCCAGGCGCAGGCGCAGGTTCGGGTCGAAGAAGACCGGGACCCCGTGGGCGACGGCCGTCCTTGCGGCCTCGACGACGGCTTCGCGGGCGGACGGCGAGAGCATCGCGGTGATTCCGGTGAGGTGGAGCAGCCGCGCCGAGGCGATGCGCTCCCGGGGGACGTCGGACGCCCGCAGGGCCGCGCCCGCGCTGCCGCTCCGGTGGTAGAGCACGGTGACCGGCCGCCCGGCGGGTGCGTCGCGGACGAGGAGGCCGGTGGGGAGTTCGGCGTCGACCAGGAGTCCCGTGGTGTCGACGCCTTCACCGCGCAGTGCCCGTCGTACGCCGGTTCCGAAGGCGTCGTCGCCGACCCGGCCGATGTACGCCACGCTGTGGCCGAGCCGGGCCAGGCCGACGGCGACGTTGCTTTCCGCTCCGGCGACGGAGCGCTCGAAGCGGATGGCGTCGGCGAGCGGGTCGGTGCCCTCGGCCAGGAGGAGCGACATGGCTTCGCCGAGGGTCACGACCTCTGTGGCGGTGAAACGTGTGCTCACCACTCGGCCCACGTCCCGTCGGTGTGCCGCCAGATCGGGTTGCGCCAGGTGTGACCGGTCCGGTCGGCCCGGCGGACGGCCTGTTCGTCGATGGTGACGCCCAGTCCGGGTTCGGTCGACCGGGCCGCGTATCCGTCGGTGAACCGGAACGGCGCGGGGTCGACGAGGTAGTCGAAGAGTTCGGAGCCGTTGTTGTAGTGCAGTCCTCCGCTCTGTTCCTGGATGAGGAAGTTGGGGGTGGCGAAGGCGGTCTGGAGGCTCGCGGCCAGGGCGATGGGTCCGAGCGGGCAGTGGGGTGCCAGGGGTACGTCGTACATCTCCGCGACCGCGGCGATGCGGCGGACCTCCGAGATGCCTCCGGCGTGCGAGAGGTCCGGCTGGGCCACCGCGATGCCGGCCTCCAGGGCCGGGCGGAAGTCGGCGCGGGAGTAGAGGCGTTCACCCGTCGCGATCGGGACGGAGCTCGCGCGGACGACGTCGGCGAGCCGGTGCCCGTGTTCGGGCAGCAGCGGTTCCTCCACGAACAGCGGATGGAACTCCGCGAGCAGTGGCAGGACCCGGCGGGCGTTGGCGCTGCTCAGCCGGCCGTGGAAGTCGATGGCGAAGTCGCGGTGCGGGCCGAGCAACTCCCGCACCAGAGCGGCTCGTTCGACGATCGCGCCGATGTCGGCGGCGGAGGCCACCGGGCCCAGACGTCCGGAGCCGTTCATCTTGACGGCGGTGAACCCCGCCTCCACTTGGGCCGTGACGGAGTCGGCCAGCTCGGAGGGCTCGTCGCCGCCGACCCAGGAGTACATCCGTACCCGGTCCCGGACCGGACCGCCGAACAGCGTGTGCACGGGCACGCCGTGGGACTTGCCGGCGATGTCCCACAGGGCCTGGTCGATTCCGGCCACGGCACTGGAGAGCACCGGTCCGCCGCGGTAGAACCCACCCTTGGTCAGGACCTGCCAGTGGTCCTCGATGGCGGCGGGATCCTTGCCCAGGAGGTGTTCGGTCAGGACCTCGACGGCGGCGCGGACGGGTTCGGCGCGTCCTTCGACCACCGGCTCGCCCCAGCCGACGATTCCGTCGTCGGTTTCGATCCGGCAGAACAGCCACCGAGGTGGTACGAGGAACGTCTCTATTCGGGTGATCTTCACTGGACGTCTTCTCCCTGGGGCTGATGGGTCACGCGGTGGAGGTCGGCGCCGGCTTGGTCGAGCAGCCGCCGCATGGCGGCCTCGGCGGCGTCCGGGTCGCCGGCGGCGACGGCGTCGACGACCGCGGCGTGCGACGGCAGGGGGTCGTCGGCGCGTTCCGCGCCATGGACGAGCCGGTCGCGTTCGGCCAGACCGGTGGCCAGCACGACCTCCATGCGCCGGAGCAGTTCGTTGTGGGTGGCGGCCAGCAACGCGCGGTGGAACCGCAGGTCGGCGGCGACGGCGGCGTCCGGACCGGTGGCGGTCCCCATATCCGCCAGGGCGGCGCGCAGGGCGCGGAGGTCGTCCGTGCCGTGTCGCGACGCGGCCAGTCGGGCGGCCGAGGGTTCGATGACGAGGCGGACCTCGGCCAGGTCGTCCAGGAAGGTCTGGTTCGCGCGCCCCGCGAGTTGCCAGCGGATGATGTCCGCGTCGAGGAGGTTCCAGGAGTCGCGGGGCCGGACGAACGTGCCCCGCTTCTGTCGGGCGTCGACCAGCCCCTTCGCCCCCAGCACCCGCAGGGCTTCGCGCACCACGGTCAGGCTGACGCCGAACTCCGCTTCCAGGGCTGTGATGTCGATCGTCGCGCTCTCGGCGATCCTGCCGTCGAGGATGCGTCGACCGATCTCCTCGACCACTTGTCCGTGCAGGCCGCGGCCGGAGTAGTTCGTCATTGTCGCTCTCTGCGCTGAGTCACGGTGCCGGGAGGGGGTGGTGCGGTCGCCGGTCAGGTCGATTCCTTCAACACACTCCACCCGCCGTCGACGACGAGGCCGGCGCCGGTGATGAAGTCGGCCTCCGGTGAGGCGAGGAAGGCGATCGAGGTGGCGACGTCCTCGGGTGTGCCGAATCGCTTCACCGCGGTCGCTTCGACGCTGCGCGTCCGCTCCGCGTCGGGGACGCCGTCCCACGCCCCGGTCATGATCGGGCCGGGCAGCACGGTGTTGACCCGCACTTCGGGTCCGTACTCCACGGCGAGTTGGCGGGCCAGCCCGGTCAGCCCGGCCTTGGTCGCGGCGTACGCGGGACGTCCGGGCAGTCCGATCAGGGCGTGCACGGAGGACACCAGCACAACCGCGCCCTCATTCGCGCGCAGGTCGTCCAGGCATGTGCGCACGCCGAGGAAGGCGCCCGTGAGGTTGACCGCGACCTGGCGATCCCAGGACTCCCGGGACAGTTCCCCTGCGGCGGCGAACTCGACGGTGTAGGCGTTGCAGACCAGGACGCCGACCGGGCCCAGCTCGGTGCGGACGTGGGTGAGCAGCGCCGTCCAGGCCTTCTCGTCGGTGACGTCGGCCTGTACGAAACAGGCGCGCCCGCCGGCGTGCCGGATTCGGTCCGCGACCTCGGCGCCCCTCTCGTCGATGTCGACGACCGCGACGGCGGCGCCCTCGTCGGCCAGTCGCAGGGCCGTCGCCGCGCCGATGCCCGCGCCGCCGCCGGTCACGACGGCGACGCGGCCTGCAAAACGTGTCCGACTGTTGCCCACTGCCGCTCCCGCCGCTGGACGTTCGAGGTCGAACGGAGGCTAGCAAAAAACATAATTAATGAAAATATCTGAACCGTGCAGCTGCCTTGACGGTGCGTCACCGCCAATGAGTTCGGCTCTTGCACGCATGCCCCTCTACGGCTGAAAGCGAGTACCGCCACGCCGTTCCCGAGGTGGATCCCGCCGACAACGTCTGTCTCGCGGCTCCCGTCAGCCGGCGGGAGGATCCCCTGCCGCTGGGCCAATGGCCTTTGGGGCGGCCTGTTGTGAGGTGCGGACAGCACCCTGCGCCTGTCGCTGGACCGAGGGTGACCTGTGGGACACGACCTCGTTCGCCCGGCTCATCGTGGTGTGCTCACGGAGCCAACCGCCCTGGTGCGGTCGGTGAGCGGCTTCATGCCGATCGCGAAGTTGCCGTCCCGGACGATACCGACGGCTTCTCCGAGGGTCTGCGTGATGCTGGTCGCAAATGGACCCCACAGCAGGGCCTGGACGTCCACGCCGCCGGGTGCAGTGACGTTGGTGGCGGTGAGCGTCGCGTAGGTCGCCTTGTCAGTACGGCCGGGGACTATCAAGGACTCGGCTCCGTCTCACACATTCGGCTCTGTCTCACATTCGGTGCCGTTGCCGGTGTCGATGCGTGTTCACGTCCGCCCGGCGGATCTCGCGACATGGCTCGCATGTTCGGGTCGCGGATCGCCATTCGCGCGCGATCCGACCGCTCTCGGCGACAGAAGCCGAACCGGTACCGCGCCCGAGGCGGTGCTCGGGCGCGGTACCGGTCGTGATCCCGCGTGCGGGACGCGGGGTGCGGTCGAAGGCTAGGCGTCGACCTTCACACCGCTGTTGCTCTGCCCCGGGACATGGCCGATCCGCTTGTTGCGCATGATCGAGGAGACCAGCGCGACGCCGATGAAGCCGACCCCGACCAGGCCGGTGATCACCTCGTGGATCTCCCACTTGATCGACACCAGCAGGATGCTCGCCAGCGCGCCGATCGCGTACATCGCGCCGTGCTCCAGGTACACGTAGTCGTCCAGCGTGCCCTGGCGCACCAGGTAGACGGTGAGCGACCGGATGTACATCGCGCCGATACCCAGACCCAGCGTGATCATCAGCAGGTCCTGGGTGATCGCGAACGCGCCGACCACACCGTCGAAGGAGAACGACGCGTCGAGCACCTCGAGGTAGAGGAACATGAAGAACGCGGCCTTGCCGGCGGCGAGCTGCACGGGCCTGGGACCGCTGCGACCCCCGGCCTCGGCCGGCGCCGCACCCTCCTCCGCCTCGTCCTCGTCCTCCTCGTCGTCGATGTGCGCCAGCGTGCCGTGCGTCTCGAAGTAGTCCGAGAGCCCGCCGACGCCCAGGTACGCGATCAGGCCGAGCACGCCGGCCACCATGACCGTGCCCTCCTTGTGCGCGGGCGAGAGCGTCTGCGCGGTCACCACGAGCACGATCAGCGCGATCAGCGTGGACAACACGTCGAAGTTGCCGAGCCTGCCGGTGACGCGCTCCAACGGGCCGATCCACTTGTGTTCACGCTCGTCGTCGAACATGAAGTCCAAAAAGATCATCAACAGGAACAGACCACCGAAGGCGGCGATCGCCGGATGCGCCTCGTCCAGGTGCTCCGCGTAGGTCATCCCGTCGATCATCTTGTCGTCGTGGAACGCGAGATCCACCACGTCCACCGGACCGATTCCGGCGGTCAAACTGACGATCAGCAGCGGGAAGACGAGCCGCATGCCGAAGACGGCGATCAGAATACCGACCGTCAGGAACATCTTCTGCCAGAAGGCATTCATTTTCTTGAGGATCGTGGCATTTACTACAGCGTTGTCGAAAGACAACGAGATCTCGAGGATCGACAGGATCAGCACGATGCCGAATCCGGTCGCCCCCCAGAAATACGCGGCGACGGCGAGACCGGCCACCGTCACGCCGAACGACCAGCCGAACGTACGGATTACCACGGATGAGGTCCTTATCTACCTGGGGATTGCATCGAGCGTGTCGCGCGGATCGATCAGGTGAACCACTCCCAGGAGAAGGTCACCTCTACTCGCATCGGCGGGTGCGGTGTGCGCCGAGTGCGGCCTGTCGAGCCGACGGGGTGGCGTGTTGTGCCGCGAGCAGCAAGTGGGCGTGGGCCCGGTGGCCGTCGGCCTCCCGACGGACGTCGATCCAGTGCGCCAGGCATTCGACGATGGCCAGCCCACGCCCGTGCTCGACGGGATCGACGGCGGGCCGTTCCGTTCGGGAGGCGGGGGTGCTTCCGCAGTCGGCGACGGCGACGTGCAGGATCTTCCCATCCAGTGCCAACCGGACCGTCATCTCCGAGTGGCCGTGGAGGACGGCGTTGGTGGCGAGTTCGCTGACGATGAGAATCGCGGAATCCCGGTCATCGCCGGCAACCTGCCAGCGACTGAGCACATCCGCGGTGAACTCCCTGGCGATACGCGCGTGCTTCTCCTCCGCGGCCAGGGTGAGCAGCGCCTGTTGCGGGCAACCGGCGGCGGGGTCGGCGGCGGCGGTGCGGTGGGGATCGGTATCCGGATGGCTCCGGCGGGAACCGGGCACCGCGGCTGCGATGACTGGCACGCTGTGGTTCATCATGGCCCTCCTCGGGCACTCCCCCGCGTCCCATGCTGATCTCTGTGCGGCTCTTGGTTGCGTGGCGGTCCGACGGGCGCTTCGGATGTGTACCTGCGCCGGGCCAGGCGCCTGACCGTCATCGGAAGGAGCGGAGTCCTGGAGCGGGGCGCCGGTCGGCGCCCGCGTCCCTCGGACCGGTCCCTTCACACCCCCGCGGCCTTGAGGGAGCGCTCGTCCCATACCGGTTCCACGATCGCGAAGCCCGGACCGTGTCCGCGGCGGTACACCATCAAGGTCCGCTCGAAGGTGATCACGATGACGCCGTCCTGGTTGAACCCGATGGTGCGCACGCTGACGATGCCGATGTCCGGGCGGCTGTTGGACTCCCGCTTGGTGAGGACCTCGGACTGCGAGTAGAGGGTGTCGCCCTCGAACACGGGGTTGGGCAGCCTGACCCGGTCCCAGCCCAGATTGGCCATCACATGCTGCGATACGTCACTGACGCTTTGCCCGGTGATCAGGGCCAGCGTGAACGTGGAATCGACCAGCGGCTTGCCCCATTTGGTGCCTGCCGAATAGTGGCGGTCGAAGTGCAGCGGGGCGGTGTTCTGGGTCAGGAGGGTGAGCCAGGAGTTGTCCGTCTCCAGAACGGTGCGGCCGAGTGTGTGCTTGTAGACGTCACCAACGGTGAAGTCCTCGAAGTAGCGGCCGGGCCAGCCGCCGACGGGGGCGGCGAGGACGGTGTCTCGGGATGGGTGCTCAGTCGTCATGAGACTCAGTCTGAGAGGTCTCCGGCGTCCTGTGAAATAGCGAACCTTCACCGACATCATGCATCAGATGCATGAGCTGTCGAGCAAACATAGTTGTAGAAGCGCACCACCGCCGCCGCACGCGGCCCTCCGTGCGGGGTGATCAGGCCAATCGTGCGCTGTGCCTGTGGATCCTTCAACGGCACGGCGACGGCCCGGCCACCCGTACCCGCCGGACTTCCCTTCGTGGGCACGACGGCGACGCCCAAGCCTGCCGCCACCAACTCCCGCAGGGTGCTCAACTCCGTGCACTCCATGACGATCCGGGGTTCGTACCCGGCCGCGGCGCAGAGACGGTCGGCCACCTGGCGAAGACCGAAGACCGGCTGCAAAGCCAGGAAGTCCTCCTCGACCAGCTCCGCCGCCTCCACCCGGCGGCGGCGTGCCAGGCGGTGCCCGGAGGGGACGAGCAGGCACAGCGGCTCACGCTGCAAGGGGGTCCAGTCGAGGTCCTCGCCGACCGGATGTGGACTGGTGAGCCCCAGATCCAGCCTGCCCCGGCGCACGTCGTCGACCACCGTGTCGGCGGCGGCGCCCCGCAGTTCGAACCTGGTGGCCGGGGCGATCGCGCGGTAGCCCGCCAGTAGTTCGGGCACCAGCCAGGAGCCGTACGAGTGCAGAAAGCCCAGTGCCACCGTCCCCCTGTCGGGGTCCACCAGACTCGCGATGCGCTGCTCGGCGCCGTCGATCTCGCCGATGGCACGCAGGGCGTGCGCGCGGAACACCTCGCCGTACTTGTTGAGCCGAAGGCGGTTCTGGTGCCTGTCGAAGAGCGGCACGCCCACCCGTCGCTCGAGCCGTGCGATGGCACGGGACAGAGTCGGCTGCGAGATGTTCAGCCGCTCCGCCGCGGCTGTCACATGCTGACATTCGGCGAGCACCGCGAACCACTGAAGCTCTCTGATCTCCACCATTGCATTATACGTCCCGCGCATAATGTGCCGAAGCATTCGTCATTTCACAACGGCCCGCGCGAGGCCGACAGTGTGTCCCACCCGATCAGACTCCACGGGAGGGACCCATGTCCGATCCGTATGCACTCCCCGAAGACCGACTCGCCGCGGGCCCCCTTTCCGGGCTCGTCGTCGTGTCATTGGAACAGGCCGTCGCCGCGCCTTTCGCGACCCGGCAGCTGGCCGATCTCGGCGCTCGCGTCATCAAGATCGAACGACCCGGCAGCGGCGATCTCGCCCGTGGCTACGACCGCACGGTCCGCGGAATGTCCAGTCACTTCGTCTGGCTCAACCGGGGCAAGGAGAGCGTCGAGTTGGACGTCCGCGCCCCGGAAGGGAACCGGCAACTGCACGCCCTGGTCGGCCGCGCCGACGTCCTGGTGCAGAACCTTGCCCCGGGCGCGGCGGAAAGGCTCGGGATCGGCCATGAACTCCTGGCGTCGAGCCACCCGGAACTCATCACCTGCGACATCTCCGGATACGGCAGCAGCGGTTCCTATCGCAACCGCAAGGCGTACGACCTCCTCGTACAGTGTGAGGCCGGCCTGGTCTCCCTCACCGGGACGCCGGAGTCTCCGTCCAAAGTGGGCTTGTCAATTGCCGATATTTGCGCTGGTATGTACGCATACTCTGGCATTTTGACCGCCTTGATCGCACGCGATCGCACCGGACAAGGGGCACAGATCGAGGTCTCCATGCTGGAGGCGCTGGGCGAATGGATGGGTTACGCCGAGTACTACACGCGCTACGGCGGCACGGCTCCGGCGCGCACCGGTGCCAGCCACGCAACCATCGCTCCCTACGGACCCTTCACCGGGAGCGACGGGGAGACCGTCACTCTCGGACTGCAGAACGAGCGGGAGTGGGCGTCCTTCTGCGAGATCGTGCTGCGCCGCCCGGAACTGCGGGACGATCCCCGCTTCACGGGCAACGCCGACAGGGTCGCCCACCGCGCCGAACTCGACGCGATCGTAGAGGACGTGGCGTCGGCGATCGCGAGCGAAGAGCTGGTGGAGAGGCTGGAGGCGGCGTCCATCGCCTACGGACGCCGGCGCACCGTGGGGGAATTCGGCACCCATCCGCAACTTCGAGAGCGTCGCCGATGGGCATCGTTCGACAGCCCTGTCGGAGAACTGCGGGGACTCATCCCTCCCGTGACCTTCCGCGGCGAGCATCCGCCGAGGCTGGGTCGGGTGCCGGCGCTGGGAGAGCACACCGACTCCGTTCTCGCGTGGCTGGCCCGGCAGCCGTGTACGAACACCCGCGAGGAGGCACGTGATGTCCACTGAGGTCATCGGGGTGCTCGTCCTCGCTGCCGTGTTCGTGCTCTCCGGCGTGTGCGGGCTGAACATGGGCATTCTTTCGCTGGCTGCCGCCTTCGTGCTGGGGTCGGTCGTGCTCGGCCGTACACCGGAAGAAGTGCTGTCCGGCTTCCCCGCCGCGATGTTCCTGGTGCTGGTCGCCGTGACGTTCCTCTTCGGGATCGCCCGTGTCAACGGCACGGTCGACTGGTTGGTCCGCATCGCGGTACGGGCGGTCGGCGACCGGGTGGGAGCCATTCCCTGGGTGCTGTTCTTCCTGACGGCGCTTCTGTGCGCGACGGGCTCCGCCTCACCGGCCGCGGTGGCCATCGTCGCCCCGATCGGCATCACCTTCGCGGTGAGGCATCGCGTCAATCCGCTGTACGCGGGACTGATGGCGGTCAACGGCGCCGCGGCGGGCAGCTTCGCACCGTCCGGCATCCTGGGCGGGATCGTCCACTCCTCGCTGGCGGCCGACCATCTGCCCGTCGGCGCGGGGCAGCTCTTCGCCGGAACGTTCGCCTTCAACCTGGCAGTCGCCGGGGTGACCTGGCTGGTCTACGGACGCAAGCCCCTCACGTCCGGGATGTCGGAGGACGCGAGCGACGACGAAGAGGACGACCCGGCGCCGCGGCTGGGCCGCGAACAGGTTGCGACGTTGGCCGCGATGGCCGCGATGGTCCTGGGCACCACCGTCTTCTCACTGGACACCGGCTTCCTCGCCCTCACCCTGGCCGCACTGCTGGCGCTGTTCTTCCGTCGTACGGCCGAGGCGGCCACCAAGGAGATTGCCTGGCCGGTCGTTCTCCTGGTCTGCGGAATCGTCACCTACGTCTCCCTGCTCCAGGAGATCGGCGTCGTCGACTCACTGGGCACGACGATCGCCGAGGTCGGCGCACCCCTGATGGCGGCCCTACTGATCTGTTACGTGGCAGGCGTCGTCTCCGCCTTCGCCTCCACCACGGGAATCCTGGGTGCGCTGATGCCTCTGTCCGTGCCGTTCCTCCAGTCCGGCGCCATCGGGACGACCGGCATGGTGATCGCCCTGGCGGCGGCGGCGACAGTCGTGGACGCGAGTCCCTTCTCCACGAACGGCGCCCTGGTGGTCGCCAACTCGCCCGAGCGGCTGCGTGCCGATGCGTACCGTGGCCTGATGCGGTGGGGCGCGGGGGTGTGCGCGCTCGCACCGGTGTGTGCCTGGCTCGCTTTCGTGGTCGTATGACCGGCGCGACGGAAGGAACAAGGCTGAAGACCCAGGTCACGCTTCTGTTCGTACCGGGTGACCGACCGGAACGCTTCACCAAGGCGGCGGCGAGCGACGCGGGCGGCGTACTCCTCGACCTTGAGGACGCCGTCGCGCCGGAAGGAAAGGCGCGGGCGAGGAACGCCGCAGTCGCGTGGCTCGCCGCACACGACGGATATCTGCGGATCAACGCGGTGGACACGCCGTGGCACGACGAGGACATGGCCGCGCTCGCGGCGGCACGGAGGCTGCGGGGAGTGGTCCTCCCCAAGAGCGCCACCGCCGACCAGGTGGCCGGCGCCGTGCGCGGGTTGCCCGCAGGGGTGCCCCTGCTGGCGCTGGTGGAGAGCGCCCTCGGGGTCCGGGAGTCGGCGGCGATCGCTGGGGTTCCCGGGGTCGCACGTCTCCTCTTCGGCAGTGTCGACTTCGCGCTGGACGCGGGTATCACCCCGTCCGGGCGGGTCGAACCGGAGCTGCTCTGGGCCCGTTCGGCTCTGGTGGTCGCCTCGCGGGCAGCCGGTCTGCCGGCACCGCTGGATGGGGTGTATACCCGGCTCGAGGACGAGGCCGGCCTGGTGGCCTCGTCCCGGCGCAGCCGTGGGCTCGGCTTCGGCGGCAGGCTCTGCGTACACCCGCGGCAGGTGGAACCCGTGCACCGGGCCTGGCGGCCGTCCGAGGAAGAACGGGACTGGGCACGTCGGGTCGTCGCGGCTGCGGGAGATTCCGAGGGGGCAGCCGTTCGCGTGGACGGCCAGATGATCGACCGACCGCGCCTCGAACTCGCCCGGGCCCTGCTGTCGCAGTGAAGAACGAGGGTGATGGGGCGGCGCGCACCTCATCCCCGTCGATTGCGGAGAGTGACCGCTCACCGTGGGCTCCAGCCCGCAGACAGGGCGGGCCGGTCGGGTGCGGGCTCGGGAAGGTCCTGCGGTGACCAGCGCGGCGGTATCGGCTGCCGCCACCGTGGCCTTCCCGAACGTGGTAACAACCACTCTCCCCGGCTCGCCCATCGCGCCGCGCGAATGCGACGCACGAACCCCGGGACGGGCCCGCTCCTTCGAGCAGCCGGCCGGTGCGATCGTTCACCCCAACGCCGAGGCCCCCGATCCGCCTCCCGGGAGCTCGGCCACACGACGCCACCGCACCGCCCGTGCCATCCGCGGCCGCACCACCAACATCCGCGCCTCGCAACCACTTCTCGTCGGCGTTGACCCGTACGCCCCGAGGCGGACGCCCGGGGCTTGCCTGGAAGCTTGGGTTCCGGTAGCAGCGCCCCGCACACCGGCAACCACTGTGCCTGCCGGACCTGTGAGATCTCGACCTGCCCGGCAGAGTCCAGCCCGCACGGGAGGCCGGCCGGCGTCATGTCGCCGCGGCGTGGTCAGTCGGTGAGGAGGGCACCTTCGCGGCAGGCGCGGCAGACGAAGACGTAGCCCAGCCGGCCACCGAGGTTCATCGCGGACTGCGCGGAGAAGCCCTCCTCCAGATGTGCCGCGAACTCCATCGTGCCGGTACAGGAGGGGCATGCGGGCAGTCGGTCGTCCTCGAGGTAGGAGGGG
Source organism: Embleya sp. NBC_00888 (assembly GCF_045207655.1). Taxonomy (NCBI): domain Bacteria; kingdom Bacillati; phylum Actinomycetota; class Actinomycetes; order Kitasatosporales; family Streptomycetaceae; genus Embleya; species Embleya sp. NBC_00888. The sequence goes on from NZ_CP108785.1 coordinate 606,535, forward strand.
CTGCCTCCGAGTGACCCGAGCACTTCGCGTTGCCTCCCGAATCGTTCATCGGGCTCCCGCTTCCACCCCGAGCGGGCAAGGTCGTATGCGTCGGGCGCGAGTTCGTCGTGATCGTCGTCCTCCGCGGGGTCGAGCGTCACGACGTGGGTGCGGATGGCCGAGGTGGCGGGCAACAGCGTCATTCCCGTCGCGGGCACGTCCACCGGCTGCAGTTCCTCCCGGGGAAACAGATAGACCCTGTTCGCACCGGAAGTCGCGTCCCACGACTCACATGCGCCGGGGTCGTTCTGGCACACGAATACCGACAGGACGCCGTCCTCGACGGGGAGATGGGCGAAGAACTGCAGCGGCCCTCCGCAAAAGGACCCGCATATGGGCCAGGTGAATCCTGCGGGAGCCAGTGGCACGCCCCCGGTACGCGGGACGCCGGAGTCGGCCGGTGCGGTGCCGTCGTAGATCATCAGAGTTGTCTGCATGGTGAGAGGCTACGGGCGTTGGCAGCCGTACCCCTGTGACGGGTGAGCCTCGCGGGGCCGCGCGGGCGGGGGCGCGTGGGACGGAGGGCAAGCCCAGGACGGCGCCGGTCTCGGTGCGGAATTCCCAACGCTCCACGACCGCGCCTCCCACCCTGCTGCTGGGTGCCCGCCCCTGCCGTGGATCTCACACGAGTGGATCCTCACCCCCGACGGCGAACCGGGCATCACGGCCGAGGACGCCGAACGCCCCTGGCTGCCCCTCCTGTTCGCTTTCGCTCGAGAACCATCGAACCAGGAGCCTTGTCCTCACTCGTTCGAGTCAATCGATGACGGCCCGCCGAGGCGGGCCGAACAGCCGACCGTCGGCCGGGCCGGAGCGAACATACGCTCCTGTCGGCCGGCGATCTTCTCATCGCACATCCAGGGCTCGAACCACCGGTTCGGGCCTCTTCATGCGGCGCTCGGCGACAACCCCGGCGCCGCCGGGGAGGCCGCCGCCGATCGCGCTCGCGCCGCCGAACTGCGCGGCTCCGACAACCAATCCGACTGCGCGGCATCGACAACCAATCCGGAGGAACACCGTGACCACGCACCCGACTCGCACGATCCACGACTCCACGGCGGAAGTGCTCGCGTCGTTCGTCGCCGAGCATTGGACGACATCTGTCGGCGTTCGCGCGAATGTCCAGCCATGTACAGACGAGCGTGCCCGGTTCGTCGGGCCGCCGCGGCACCGAATGTCCCGACAGCCCACCCATCATCAGGCGGAGGCGCGCTGCGCGGTGGGGGCGCCGCAGTCCCAAAGCGGAGCGACGCCCGCCGCACCGATGAGATTCCGGGACGGGGCCGGTCTGCACGGGTATGGAAACTCATACACTCGAGACAACCGGCGCGGACCTCGTCTATGACGTTCGTGGGCCGCTGCCGACCACGGATGGACGCCCGCCGTTGTTCATGATCGGCCAGCCCATGGACGCCACCGGCTTCGCCGCACTCGCCGCGCGCTTCCCCGAACGGACCGTGGCCACCTACGACCCGCGTGGGCTCGGTCGCAGCACCCGTAACGACGGGCGGGTCGACCACACGCCGCAGACCCAGGCCGACGACGTGCACGCCGTCATCGAGGCGCTCGGGGCCGGGCCGGTTGAGATGTTCGCCGGCAGTGGCGGAGCGATCACCGCGCTCGCGGTCGTGGCGAAGTATCCCGCAGACGTGACCACTCTGGTCGCGCACGAGCCGCCGCTCATCACCCTCACGCCGGACGGCCCGGCGGCCGTGCGGGCGCGGGCCGGAGTCCGGGAGGCCTACGAGAAGCGGGGATGGGGGGCCGGGATGGCTGCGTTCGTGGCCATGACCTCGTGGAAGGGAGAGTTCACCGACGCGTACTTCGCACAGCCGGAGGCCGATCCCGCCACGTTCGGGATGCCCACGGAGGATGACGGCTCGCGTGACGATCCGCTGCTGTCCGACCGGTCATGGGCGGTCGGCAGCTACCGGCCGGATACCGACGCGATCGCCGCTTCGCCGACCCGCATCGTGATCGCTGTGGGCGAGGAGTCCGAAGACCCGCCGACCGGACGCACCTCCATCGCGACCGCCGAACTGCTCGGGAAGCGGGTGACCGTGTTCCCGAGTCATCACGGCGGGTTCTGCGACGGAGAGTTCGGATATCCGGGGAAGCCGGACGAATTCGCGCATCGACTGCGCCAGGTCCTTGACGGCGCCTCGTAAGCCAACCGTTGACCGGGTAGCTTCCCCACCCCCGGTGCTCTGACCCCGAGCACCATGAGACCTGGGTACGCGCGGCTGTACCAACACCCACGGGCAATCGGGGAGTTGCGCGGCGGGGCCGGGCCAGGTGGTGGGGTCGGCGTGGACGAGGAGTCGGTCGGCGGGGCCGCCGAGGCGCAGGGTGCTGTGGTCGGCGAGAAGGTCGCTCATGGTGGACCTTCGGAGTGTGGGGTCAGGTGCCGGTGAGGGTTTTGCGGGCGAGGGCGCACAGCGGGGCCAGGCGTGGGCCGAGCGGGCCGTGGTAGACGGCGTTGGTGCAGATTGCGATGTAGCGACCCGAGGCCGGGGCCAGGTACAGGCTCGTGCCGGTCCAGCCGTGGTGGTGGACGACGTTCCCGTCGTCGGTGAGCAGCCACGCGAGTCCTCGGTCGAGACCGGGTTCCACGGGGGCTTGGGATGTGCGGGAGGCGGTGAGACGGGCGGCACTGTTCGGTCACGCGATGAACCTGGTCGACGCCACCGCCGACTTCCGGACATGGCTGGGCACCTCGACCGTGGGTCCGTGGGTCCGTGGGTCCGTGGGTCCGTGGGTCCGTGGGTCAACGCCCTGACGTGGGCGTTCGGTCCGGTGGCGGCGCAGCGTTTCGCCGACGTGGATCGACTGCGGGATGCGGCGGTGGCCGTGGCCCGGGACCTGAGGGTTCGGCGGCCGTTCGACGTGGACGTCGCGGCCGTGTTGGATGCCTTGCTCGCCCTGCCGGCGCCTCGGCACACTGGCACAGCCAGGACGCGGCCATGATCGTGCCAGTCGCCGCTCATAAGGTCGTGGCCGAGGAGGGCGGGGTTCACGAGATGTTGGCGACCACCACCCGACTGGCGGATGGGTGGCGCCTGGTCGTGATGTACGGCGGCCAGCCGTAGCCAGCCCCCGCAGACCGCGCCAGGGCCCGCGAGTAAAGAGAGACCGCGCACGAGGGCGCGCAAACAGGGGTCGCCGGTGCCTACCTTGCGGGCACGGCGCGGTCGGGCAGGGTCGAGCCCCGGAGCAAACATCGCGGAGGAATCCCCCACGCCGGAGGGCGATCCCCGTGACTCGTTGCCGTTCGAGGGCGAATGCGTGGGGGCTGCGATGGCCACTGCCTCGAAGAGTGACCGCAGCTGGGCTCAACGACGACTTCGTGGGCGACTCGAGGCCACCCCGCTCATCTGTTCAGTGGCGAAACGGTAGTTCGCGGTCGGGTGTCTCGTACCAGGGTCGTTGCTCCACCCGGCCGTCCTCGTCCACGGTGACGGTGAGGCCGAAGCGGTCCGTGTTCGGCTTCCCGGCGTCGTCCCACCGGTGGTAGGCGGCTTGGACCTCGGCCCATAGATGGCGGGGCCCGGCCTCGCGCGCCTGGGGATCGTAGCCGTCGCCGAATGCGGCTACGGCGATGGACGGACCCCTGCCGGTGTCGGCGCCGTAGAGCCACAGGTTCGTACTCTCCGCGCCGTGGACGAGCCGCGGTACGCAGTGCGGGACGTGGAGTCCAATGACGAACTCGGCGGGCTCGTACAGGGCCCCGGTGATGTCGGTGATGTCGATGTCCGGCTCGGACATGCGCGCGGTCGCCGTCCAGTCGGACGGGAACGGCGACTTCGGGTAGCGGGCGCGCTGGGACCGGAGCTTCATGAACGCGAGTGGCGTGGTGAACGGCCCGGATGCCCGGCCGGGGTCGGTCACGGTCAGCGCTGCGGTCCAGTCGTACGTGGAGTAGTCGGTGCCCCAAGGCATGACGATCACGCCGCCGGGGCGGGTTTGTTCGATCCACGCGGCCGGGGTGTGCCGTACCCCGGCGGTGACGTGTACGCGGTCGTAGGGCCCGTGTTCAGAGTGTCCGAGCGTGCCGTCGCCGGTGACGACGATGACGTCCTGGTGCCCGGCTTGGGCGAGGTTCTTGCGGGCTTGTTCGGCCAGGTCGGTGTCGAGTTCGATCGTGGTGACGCGGCAGCCGCGCGCGGCGAGGAGCGCCGCGGTGTATCCCGTACCGGTGCCCACCTCAAGGACGTTTTCGCCCCCGGTGATGTCGAGATCGCCGAGCATGCTCGCGACCGCGGACGGCATGGACGCGGACGACGAGGGGTTGTTCCCGGGCTCGTCGCCGGTGTGGTTGCCGTCGTCCCATTGGGTGACGAGCGCGTTGTTTCCCTGGACGGCTTCGTCCCAGGTATCCCGGCCGTGGCTGCCGGTCTGGGTGCGATCGATGACGGTCGTGTACTGGCTGCCGTCCCACGCCCAGATGCGATCGGGTGCGAAGTCCGCGCGGTCGACTCCCTCGAAGGCACCTTTCCAACCGTCGGGAAGGGCGTCCACGTCGGCGAGGAAACGTGCGATGCCGTCGGGCGCGGTCACTTGTCGTCGCGATGCCGGCCGGGCCCGGGGGGTGTGTTGCCGTCGGGATGGTCGTTGGGACCGGTTGGCTTCGGGTCGGGCACGGGCTGTTGGAGCGGGGCGGGGCCCTTGCCTCGGTTTCCCATGTGTTCCTCCCTCGGTGACGGCGACCGAACCCTCGGGCGCCGTACGGGTGTCCCTCCTTCGTAACGTACGGGCGACACGCACGAGCGTCAATCACGATCAGCTAGGAACGAGAGACCCAAAGTCACCGCTCGCAACGGCTGGGGTCTCTTGAGTCCTCGCCCGTTGGGTCGGGCGCGAGTACTACCGTGAAGCGAATGAGGCCGCCCCCACTCACCGAGGGCGGCCCCGCTGTCGCGTCCTGCACGGCCTTCGGGTCTCCGCCAACTACACACGGGACTCCGGATGGCAACGGCGTGCTAATTCGCCAGAGCCCGGTTCATCCGGCGTAGGTCCAGCCCCGATTTGAACACGGAGCCGCCGGAAACTGATTCGCTGAACCCGACGTCAGGCTCGGGTGGGCAGCGGTAGATGTTGAAGGCACCTGTTTGAGTGCCGTCTTCGCCGGCGTCGAACGGGATGATGCGGACGGTGATGTTCGGAAACTTCTTCGGTGCCTCGATCAGGCGCACGAGTTGGGCCCGGTGCACCTTCGCGCCCCCAACGCGAAAGCACAGCGCCGCCTCGGTCAGTACAACGCTGAGTTCCAGCGGCCGTTCGTGGGTGAAGACTCGTTTTTGACGACGCATCCGGACCTCGACCAAGGCGTCAACCTGGCTGGGGCCCACCTCTGCGAAACCGACTGCCGTCACGGCCCTCGTGTAGCCCTCGGTCTGGAGCAACCCGGTGACGAGTACCGTTTGGTAGTCGAAGCAACTCGTGGCCGTGGACTCCGCGTCGAGTAGGCGTGCGTATCGCGTGTTGATGGCATCGTCGTAGTCGGACCACCACGGTTTCTCTGCATCCCGGGCCTGGTCTGCGAGCGCTTCCAGTTCGTCGCGCTGGACGTCCGTAACGCGGTAGACCTCCATCAGCTTTTCGAAGTGTGCCACGCCCACTACGCGGGTGGCGGTCTCGTAGCGGCTGATCTGCGAGGCGTGGCAACCTACTTCCACACCCGCCTGTGCGGCCGTCAAGCCTCGCTTCTTACGAAGAGTGCGCAGGAGTCGACCCAGCTTCTTGGCGTTGGCGAGTGCGCCGTCGGCTGCCCGTTCGTCCACGGAGACCCCATCACGTGAACACTCCCGGCGTGCCCATCGCAGGGCCGGCTTGAGCGTACTTGGATGCTCGCTTGCGCCGGCAAGTTTTGGCAATGCCCGGCAATGCCCGGCAATGCGCATGGACGACGAGCAGACCAATGCCGCGGTGCTGGTGATTTCCGAGTTGGTGACCAACGCGGTCAGCCACGTAGGTTCGGGCTTGGTGACGGTGGAGTGGATACGGCGTGACGATCTTCTGCTCATCGACGTCGGGGACGAAGCACCGCACAAACCCCCGCGTGTTCACCTGATGACCGGCGATGATGACGAGCACGGACGTGGACTGCCGCTGGTCATGATGCTGACGCGGCAGTTCGTCGTGCTCCGTCGTGACGGGGTGTCGGGCGTCGCCCCGCAAAAGATCATTCGCGTCGCCTTCGATTGCCCGGAAACGGGGAACGATTGCTGCCTCGCGCAGGCGGCCTGGGCCGGCGAGTCGTGAGCCGGCGACCGAAGCGCCCGACAGTCTCAAATCCCCGACTACGAGTCGGTCATCGAGTACTACTCGGCTGATCCACCGCACACCCGCCGAGATGGCGTGCACCGCCTCGCCGGTGATCACGTCGTCGTGCGCCTCCTGATCCCGCCGGCCACTCCCGAGCGCCCGTACGACAGCGCGCCCTGGGGAGCGGCAACCACCGTGATCATTCGAAGCCCCGTCGGGACACTGCGTCCTGACGGCCCGTCACCTCAACGAAGAGAAGCACGGTAATGAGTAGTTGCCACACGCCCGGACGAGCCGGGTCCGCATGACCGAGCCGGGCGAGGTTCCCGAGCGCGACCGGACGGTCGGTCGTTACCCGTACCGCCTGGAGTTCGGCCCCGACACCGAAACCGGTCGGCTCACGATCAAGTACCTGCGCGACGAGCAGATCGACGAGGTGATCGCGGACCCGACGGCGCTTCGTGCGTCCGCCAGGGCCAAGACGGTCGCGGCCTGATCCGGTGCGACCGCCGGCACCCCTCGACCCCTGGGCGGTACCGGCCCGTTCCCGTGTCGCCCGTTTTCTGAGGGGCGCGTGACACGACCCGGCCGCCGGGGATGAGTCGAAGCGTTCCCGGCGGCCATCCACCGGCCTTCCCGGTCGGGATGTGCGGCGGCACCGTGAGATCCGCGTGTGGCCACCGCGACGACTTCCGCGCCCGACGCCCTCCGACGACGCAGGGCGCACGGGTCGCGGGCTCCTTCCTCACACGCCCCGGGTGAGGATGCGCCAAGTCCCGTGCCGGGAACGGCCTTTGGGACACGGCGCGGGCGGGCGATGCGGTCTTGAGGATCGACCGCATCACCCGCACCACACGAAACCCGCGCGTCCGGTTCCGACGCGCGTCCGTTCCCGGCCACCCCCGCCGTCGGTGCCCGTCCGTCCCACTCGTGGATGCCGCCGGCACAGGCCGGGCCGTTGTCCGCCTTGGCCGAGGTGGACAACCGGCGAACGTCACGGCCACCAGCCCGCCCCAGCCGTGGTGTTCGCCGTCCCAACCACCAGTCCGTCATTCGTCTGGAGTGTCATGAGCCAGTTCAACCCGCCGGAGAAGTCCGGCCGAAGGAATGTCCGAGCGGCGAGGAGGTCTCCTCTGGCCACCACCCTCGCCCTGCTTCCCCGCCTGCGTGAATGGGCCGAGGGCGGCGCCTTGTCCGATGCGCGCGTGGCGCAGGTGTCGTCCGTGTTCGGCGAGGACTGGCTGGGCAACCTGGCACCCTTCGAGTGGAGCACCGCGGCGCCCACCGTGATGGTGGGCGCGACCACCCTGAACCTGGCGCCGAGGGGATCGGCCGCCTCGACGGGGCGTTTCGCCTCGCCCTCACCGTCGAAGCGATCAACGACGGCACGGCGGTGCTCGCCCGTTCGCGCGAATTCGCGCTGGAGTTGGCCTTTTTCGCCGATCAGCGCCGGGTCGGCCTCACGTGTGCCGCCAATCTGCCCGCCGACCACCCCGACCGGTCGTTGATCCTCCCGGGCAGAGTCGAAGCCGCCTTGACCCTGCCCGCCGAAACGGTGGTGTGGTCGATGGGGCCCGTGGACATGCGTGTCGAAGAGTCGGGGATCCCGTGCCTGCTGGGCTGCGGAATGGCGCCGGCCTACGGGCCGTTCGGGGCGAACCTGGCCGATCTCGTCACTCTCCTCGGACGGCACGAACCCCAGATGCGACGCGCTGCGCGAGGCCGTGCAGCACTACGACAAGGGCCTGACCGCCGTTCTCGGTGACGGCGCCCCGTACCTGACCGACGGCAGGTGCGCGGTGCTGCTGGAGATGGCCGCGACCGGCCCCGTCGCCTCCGGACGCCTGCGAGTCGGAGAGGTGGGCCGCCGTGCGACCGGACGGATTCGACGTGCTCGTTCGTCTGGGTTTGACGAACCTGCCGACGCCCGGAGGGCCGTCATGAGCCACTCGAACGCGGTCGAACCCGACGTGCGGATCTCCAAGTATCCCAAGCACGGCAGGCGTCACGCCGGCGATGCCAAGCAGTACCACGTGTCGGTTCCGACCGGCCGAGGCGGCCGTTCTCGGGTTGCTGTGCGAGTTTCCGGTCGCAGCCGCCGGCCGCGTCACCGCCGAATACCTCGCCCAACTCCCCGACACGCTGGAGACGACGCCGCTCGATGGCGAGGAGTTGATCCAGGCTGCCATCCAGGCAGTGAGCGTCACGGCCAGGCTCGTACTGCCCGGGAGCAGTCGCCGCTTACGGGAGGCCAGGGCCTCCACACTCGGCATGCCCCCGCTCCCGGCACCGGGCGGGAGAACACGATGACCGCCCCCAGGACCAGGCCGTACCCGCGGAACACCGGGAGTTCGTCCCTCGAGAGACGTTCCGCCCGTGCCTTCCGCTCGCCCACTCGGTCAACGCCGTGTACGTCCCGCATCCCGCCAGGCCCATCGTGGTGGCGTGGCGGCACAAGTCGGCCACTACTCCCCGGACGAGACCCAACGCAGACCGGTGGTCTACGGCCTCGTGGCCCAGGACATCGCCGAATGGGTCGAAGGCGCCTGGGCCGACGACTCCCAGGCCGCGCAAGAAGCCTCCGATCACCTGCCCTTCGTACTCGACCTGCTGATGCGGGCCGACACGTGACGCCCACCCGCCGACCGCGCATCGGCCGTCTCGCCGTGACCGGCGCCGTCCTCTGCACCCTCGCCGTGTACCCCGCCGCCGGCCCCACCGCCCCGCCGCCGAGGGGCCCGCCGCCGCCCAAGGCGCTCTGCAAGGTGCACCCGTTCGCCGCGAACTGCGCCCCACCCCACGTCACACGGAGATGGCGATGACGACTGCACCGACCCGGCCCGATGCGCACACCGCAAGCGTCGACACGGACGCACCCATCACGGACGCGCTCTTGGGCGTCACCACCTCGGTGGTCGCCTGGGTCAACGACTCCTTCCCCACAGGCAGTCAGGTCGTGCGCCTGGGCAATGCCGCCGCGGACGGCACCCGCATGGTGGGGTGGGACGCCGACCCCGACCGCAACAACTGGACGCGAGCACCGTTCTTCCCCGACCGTGACGCCCTCGCGGAATCCATGCGCCCGGGAGTCCTCGGCATCACCAGGACCCGACACCGCGAGGTCGCAGGGACGCGACAAGCGCGCCCCGGCCCCGGCCGCCGCCCCTCTTGACGAAACCACCACGAACCGGTCCTCGAAGCGAGAGCCTGAACCCGGGGCATCGGTCATCGAACCCATCACCCTCGAAAGGCAGGACCGCACCATGACAACCGTTGTGGAACGCCCGACCCACACCGCCGAACACGAACTCCGCTTCCTCTGGCTCGACATCACCCGCCAATGTCAGGCCGGCTGCGACCACTGCTACAACTCGTCCGGACCGAGCGGAACCTCTGGCGACATGACCCGCGAGGACTGGCTGAACGTCCTGGACCAGGCCGCCGAAATGGGCGTGCAACAGATCCAACTCATCGGCGGCGAACCGCTGCTCCACTGCGACCTGCCCGAACTGGTGGACCACGCCCTCGACCTGGGCCTGACGACCGAAATCTTCAGCAACCTCATCCATGTCCGTCAGCGGATGTGGCCCGTGCTCCGCCGGCGCGGCGTGATGCTGGCGACGAGTTTCTACAGCGACGACCCCGCCGAACACCGGGCGATCACCCACCACGGATCCCACGGGAAGATCGTCGACAACATCGCGAAGGCCCTCCGCCTCGCCATCCCGCTGCGCGTGGGCATCATCAAGACCCGCGACGACCAGCGGATCGCCCAGGCCGAGGCGATGCTGCGCGCCATGGGCGTGCAAAGCATCGGCGTCGACCATCAACGTGCCATCGGCCGCGCCGCCGAAGGCGACACCGACGTCGCGGCCGAACTGTGCGGACACTGCACCCGGGGACGAGCCGCGGTCCTGCCCGACGGAACCGTCGCAGGCTGCACCATGTCCGCCGGGCTCGGCAGCGGCGGGAACGTGCGCACCTCACCCCTCGCCACGATCGTCCACAGCGAGCCTTGGCAGGCGATCGCCGGACGCGTTCCTCCGCCGCGCGCGAGTGCCTGCGCGCCCGAGACGTGCACGCCGAAGGAAGACTCCTGCCAACCCTCCCCCGGCATCGACCCGTTCGACGCCCCGAGCCGCGAAGCGCGCGTGCCCCAGACGTGCACACCCAACGAAAACTCCCACCAACCCTCCCCCGGCATCGACCCGTTCCGGCCGTCGCATGGAAAGAGGACCCCATGAACTGGCGACCCCACGCCGCGACACTGGCCGAACGGGTGGCGCGCCCGTCCTCGCGCTGGCACGAGCCGATCGCCACCACACCCCGCCACGTGTTCGCGCCCCGCTGGTGGCAGTACGTCCCCGACCGGGGCTGGACCCTGCGCGACGGTGTCGCACACCCCGACCTGTGGCCGCGCCTGTACCAGGACCGCACGTTCGTCACGCGCATCGGCCCCCTACACGCCGACCACGCCGCCGAAGACGACCACCCCACGGGCCTGCCCACCTCGTCGTCCACACTCCCGACCCTGCTCGTGACGATGTACCGCCACGCCCTGATCGACGACGACAACGACGTCCTGTGCGTGACCGGCACCGGCTACGGCACGGCCCTGCTCACCCGCCGCCTGGGCGAGGGTCACGTCACGAGCGTCGACGTGGATCCGCACCTGGTCGACGCAGCCCGGGGCCGGCTCGCCTTTGTGGGAGCCGCCCCCACGATGCTCGTGTGCGACATCACCGGGCCCCTGCCCGGCCGCCACGACCGCATCGTGTCCACCGTCGGCCTCCCCGGCATCCCCTCGAGTTGGCTCGCCAACCTCAAGGAGGGCGGCCGGCTGGTCACCAACCTGGCCGGTACCGGTCTGGTCGTCGCCGCCGACAAAACCCCCGACGGAGGGGCCAAAGGCCGAGTCCTCCCCGACCGCGCGGGCTTCATGGCGACACGCGCCGGAGACGACTACCCGCCCTCACCCGACACCGGCCCCGCCTGGACCGCCGACGCCGACGACGTCACCACCGGTCGATACCCCGTCGTCCGCGTCGACGAGTCCTGGGAACTGAGATCCGCCCTCGCACTCGCGGCCCCCGGCATCGAACACGGCTACGACGAGGACACCGACGGCGTACGCACCGCGGTCATGGTCCACCAGGACGGCTCGTGGGCACGGGCCACCGGCCGGCGCGGCGAAGCCGCCACGGTCCACCAAGCCGGCCCACGACGACTGTGGGACACCCTGGACGAGATCCGCCACCGCTGGCTCTCCGACGGGGGGCTCCCGGAGTACGGGGCCGGCGTGACCATCGACCCCGACGGCACCATGAACATCACCCACGGCCAATGGAGCACGACGATTCCACCGGCCCCGCAGAGCACAACGGCCCTGTAGCCGCAGCCTGTTCGGGAAAGGGGAGGCGACCTGGACGAGTCGCCGAACGTCCACCTCGATCGTCCCGACAACCACGTCGGAGACCGAAGGGCACGTCGCCTCCTCTCTCCCCACCCACAGTCGAAGGACACTCCCGTGCCACGCCCGCCCGTCATCGACGTCATGCTCATCCTCGAACGCGAGGCCGGCGCGAGCCTGCTGGGCAAACACGCCGGCACCGAATACGACGACGGCAGGCTCAACCTCCCCTCCGGCAACGCGGAACCGGGCGACAACGTCTTCGACGCCATCGTGCGCGAAGCCCGCGAGGAGATCGACATCGCGCTCGATCCGGACCGACTCGCCGAGCCGACCACCACCACCACCCGGAAGATCGTTGGGAGCCTGACTCCCACCGGGAGCGAACCGCCGGCCGAACCCGACCGCCGACACCTACCGGCAAATCCTGGCAGCGTTCAACGAGCACCCCACGAAACCGTTCGCGCCCGCGAACTCCACGAGTTCCTCGGCCTGCCCACCGACGAGGCCACGGTGCACATCACCCGCTCCCACCTCGGCCGCCTCGCCCGTCAAGGCGTCCTCACCCAGCCCGGACGCGACCTGTACCAGAAACGGATGTAACGGCCCCTCAGCGGGCTGGAATCGGCACGGTCGGCGGCCGCCACTCTCGCCTGATCAACCCGAACACCCACGTGTCGGATACCTCGCCGTTCACGATGCATTCCTCCCTCAGCGTCCCTTCACGCACGAATCCGATCTTCTCCAGGACCCGGGCAGATGCCACGTTGCGCGTATCGGTCTCGGCCTGAACCCGATTCAGGTCCAGTGTGTCGAATGCCCACTGCACCAAGGCGTGCGCGGATTCCGTCGCATAGCCGCGGCCCCACACGTCATCGTCGAGGCAGTACCCCAACGACGCGCTACGGAAGTCCGGGTCCCAGTCGGTCAGACCGCACCAGCCGACGAAGGCCCCGTCGGAAGCACGGTCGATGGCCACCCGCGCCCCGGCGCCTTCGTCCGCCGTCTGCCGGCACATGGCGATGAAGCGGTCAGCGCGGGCCCGTTCGATCCACGGCGCGGAATCCCAGAAGCGCATCACGAGGGTGCTGCTGTGCAGCGCGAAGAGGAGGTCCGCATCGGCGTCGGTGAAGGGTCGCAGCCGCAGGCGAGCGGTGTGCAGCAAGGGAGTGGCCAAGGTCATGCGCACCATCGTGCGTCCACACGGCCGGGCAGAACACCGAATATCCGACCCCGGCCCGGTCCTCACGACCAAGGCACCACCCACCAGAACCGGACTCAACGCCCTCACCGGGGCGAACCGCTATCGGTCCACGGCTGATACGCCGGCTTCGACGGCGGGTCGTGGTTCTCACCGACCAACCGACTTCGCGTCGCAAGGACGCGGCAGCCCACGACACAAGCTCCGCGGCTCGGCACGGTCCCGCCCATGTATTCACGGTCGGCGACGTGTTGACGTGGTTCGCGATTCCCGAAGTCCGCGGGACCCCGCCATGCTGTTCTCGGCCTCGGTGGAACACGCGTCCCGGCGGATTCGGCGAGGCACCCGCGTGTGACGGTGACGGAATCCCTGCCGGATGGTCACGCTTTGACACGACAGGCCGATGCATCTGATAGTCCTGTAGCCCTGGCAAGTGACCGCCGGACACGATCCGTTGGGCTCGATGTGTGACGGCGGCGGACCGGGGGTGGGGCGTGTCCCAGGGATGGAAGATCACGGTTGTGGTGGTCGCGGGGATGGTGATCGTCTCGACGCCGTTGGTGTGGTTGTTGGACGGTCCGGACACGGGGCAGATCGTGGGCGCGTCCGTGCAGGGGGCCACCGGGGTGGTCGCGCTGCTGTGGACCCTGCTCCGGCAGCAACCCACGCCTCCCACTCCGTCTCCCGGGAACGAGGAGGCCATCGATACCGGCAGTGCCCGAGCGACCGGCGGCGGTAACGCCCACACCGGCATCCGGGGTCCCGCGGGTCCCGGTGGCGGGTCCGCGAGAGCGGAACGCACCGGCGACGCGGTTGCCGACGGCCCCGGCAGCAGCGCCGGTACCGGCATCGACCGCCGTCCCTGACCGGGGCGCCACCATTGCGTATCGGGACACATCGGAGAAGGCGAGGAAGCCACCGTGCGATGGCGCCGACACGACCGCACGCCCGCACCCTCCTCTGCCGCGCCTGACAACCCGCCCGTCGCCAGGGAGGAGGTGGTGGTCGCCGACAGAGGACGTGACCTGCGCGCGGTACCTGCGCCTGTTCACCGTCGGCACCGCCCGCCTGGACAAACTCCTGCCGCCGGACGCGGACACCGAACGCTACGGCCGCCCCGTCGCCACCGCCCTCCTGCTGTCCCTGGACGCCGCCCAACGCGCCCACCCCGCCGGACTCGCCGCCCTCGCCCTCACCCTCGCAGCCCTCCTCGACCCCGCCGGACACCCACGCAGCCTCTGGACCCGCCCCAGCGTCCTCGAGCACCTCAACACCCACCGCACCCCGACCCCAGACACCGACCACACCCGAGTCGACGCCGAAGACGCCCACGCCGTGCTCCGACTGCTGCACCGCTACGGCCTGATCACCGACGACGCCCGCAACGACCCCCGAGCCGTACGCATCCACGCCCTCACCGCCCGCGCCGCCCGCGAAACGACCCCGGACACCGAACTCCCCGCCCTCGCCCACACGGCCGCCGATGCCCTCTTCGGGCTGTGGCCCGAACACGACCACACCGACGCGGACCTTGCGGCCGTCCTGCGGGCCAACACGGACATCCTCGCCACACACGCCGGCGACCTCCTGTGGCACACCGACAGCCACCCGGTCCTGTACCGAGTCGGGCAAAGCCTCTTCGACACGGGCTTCCACGGCGCCTCGATCAACCATTGGGAACGTACGACCGTCGACGCCGAGCGACTGCTGGGCACGGAACACCCCCACACGGTGACGGCGCGGGCGAACCTCGCGGTCTCGTACCAGCACGCGGGGCGAACCGGCGAGGCCATCGCCCCGCAGGAGCGGGTGCTCGTCGACGGCGAACGGCTGCTGGGCACGGAACACCCCAGCACGGTGGATGTGGCGGATGTCTTGCGCAAGTGGATGAGTGAGTAGGAATCCACAGGTGTGCGCGAAATCCCCAGTGTTCTCGTCGGGCTCGGATACGGTCCTCTGCCCCTTGGCCGACAGGCTCTTCCTTGCTTCGTCGGCAACGTGTCGATGAAGGCACCGGATTCTTGAAGTCCCTCCCCGAAGGGGGCGGGGCGCCCCTGACGGCCGGTTCGCCGAGAACCTGAGGGAACAGACCGCCGAAACACCGTAACCCCGTGCCGCGGTGTCCCAAGGAGTCGCGAACTCCCCGGCCGAAGCACCCGCCTGCCCCGCCGCATGGGGTCGGCAGGCGCGTCGGGCCCTGCCCCAGGTTCGGTCACTCCTTGGCCGGGGTGAAGGGACAGACCCTGCGCAGGGGTTCGTCGAGGTTGACGGTGTGGCCGTGTTCGCGTTCGGCGACGGCCGCCCCGGGGGCAAGCGGCAGACAGTGTCGCTCCTCGAGGGCCACGTGGGAGCGTAGGAAGATCCGGTACGGGACCTCGTCGAACGGCGCCCCGCGCCGGCGCAGACGCAGGATCGCGCCGAGATGTCGACCGGGCCCGGCGCTCAGTGCCCCCTCGCGGCCCGCACCCGGGGTCGAGCCGCTGCTGGTCGGGGGCGTGGTGGAGCCGGAAGTCGTGCAGGACCTCGCCCCGCTCGTCCGGCACCAGTGCCGGCTCGGTGTCCTCGGGGTGGCGGTCGGGATGCTCGCCGAGGGAGAACGTGAGGCAGTGCGCGGTGGGAACCAGCAGCGCAGGGTGTCGGCGATCAGGCGGGTCAGCCCGGTCATCGCGCCCTGGAAGGCGCCCGCGCCGCTCTCGGAGCGGTCGAAGTCGCCGTGCCGGGCGAACGGTTCGACGGTGCACACGCGTTCCCCGCCCGCCCGCGGTGCACACGGCCTCCGCCGACAGGGCAGGCGCTCCCCACGCCGCGCACGTCGTGGCGCAGGTGCGGGAAGACCGCGCCGGCCCGGCGCGGTTCGGCGAGCCGGCGAGGCGGGTGTCCGGGTCCCAGGGTCCAGGTTGCCCCAGGCGGCGCGCAGGCGCTCGTCGGCCAGGGGCGGGATGTGCCACTCGGGCGGGCGCAGGAGGACGGTGCCGTCGCGGTCCACCACGCTCAGGGGCTCCGCGCGGTGGGTGCCGGCGGAGCGGGGTCGAACGCGAGGACATGGGCGGTCGGCGCGACGTCGAGCGGGGTCGCGGCGTACGGATCCGCCAATTCCCGCACGGGAGCGGCGACGTGGGTGGCGCGGTCGACGTAGTCGGCGATGGCCGTCGTGCGCGGCGTGGTCGCGGTCGCGGTCACGGTCTCTGCGCTCGGGGGCGGATGGATGCGAAGCGCGTCGGGCGCCCCGTAGTGGGGCGCCCGACGCCGAGTCAGGCCGTGGCGGGCGCGAGGGTCTCGCCGGGCCGGGCCGCGCGCGGTAGCGGCGCGGCTTGGAGCAGCTCTGGATCGTGGTGCCGTGTTCGGTGAGGGCGGCGAAAGCGTTGGCGACCGCCCCGGCGCTGCGTCCCAGGACCCGGGCGACCTCGGCCGCCGTGAACTCGGCCTGCGGGTGGGCGAGGAGGTGGGACCGGACCTGGTCCCGCAGCGCCCCGGGCCGCAGCCGGACGGCCGCGCCCTTCGTGCGCGGCAGGATCTCGGACGGTGCCACCCCGTCGGTTCGCTCGGCGGCTTCGCGACTGTCTGCGGCCTCGCCACTCGCGGGCGCCTCCGGCTCCGGTTCGGGGGCGATCTCCTGTGTGTCCGCGCCTTCGGTGTTCTCGCTCGCGGGCGTCGGCCAGGACCGGGCCTTCGGCGTCCCGCCGCCGTTGCCGGTCTCCCCCGTCTCCGTGGCGACGGCGGTCGCAACGGTCTCGGGCATGGGGCCGTTGTCGCCGGCGACGTCGGCGGTCGGGTCCGGTTCCCGGTCCGTGGTGACGGTGGCTGTGGCGGCCAAGGTGGTGGGGCGCCACCGGACGGGCTGGGCCTTGCCGCCGACGCGCTGGGCGGCTTCGCGGCGTACCGCGCCCTCGGTCTCCAACTCGGTCAGGAGCTTGGTGACGGTGGAGCGGCCCAGGCCGATGGCCTGGGACGGCTCGGTGCGGTGAACCCGCCCGAGGGGGCGGGGTCGGCGAGGGCGGCGCGCAGGCGTTCGGCGGCGGAGGTACGGGTGTTCTCGGACATGGTGAAGTCCCTGTCTCGACAGTGGTGAGCGGGGATCCCGGCCGGGGCGGCCCGGCGCGTGGCCTACGCGGCGTCCCGGGCTGGACTATCAGCTCAAGTGCGACCAGATGATCAAGTACGCCACCGCGATCCGGACGCGGACCGCCTCCACCGAGGCGATCCTGCGCAGGTTCACCCGCAACGCCCCCCACCCCACCTACGCGGCGATGCTGGAGGTCCGCCGCGCCCGGAAGACCATCTTCATGGCCCGCTACCTGCGGCTTCGAGACCTCCAGCGCGAGATCGAGGAGGGCCTGAACGTGATGGAGTCCTCCAACGGCGCCAACTCCGTGATCGCCTACGGCAAAGGAGGGGAGATCGCGTCCAACCGGCGCGACGAACAGGAGATGTTCGTGCTCTGCCTCAGAATCCTGCAATCCGCTCTCGCCTTCGTGAACACCCTCATGCTCCAGGACGTCCAGGACGTCCAGGACGAGCCGGACTGGGCGGACCCGGCTCACCCCCGCCGACCGACGCGGCCTGACCCCGTTGTTCTGGTCCCACGTGCGCCCATACGGCGAGGTCGACCTGAACATGGCCGCCCGCCTCGATCTCGCGGCGGCCACGGTGGCCGCTCCCCGCGCTGCGGGCGATGGCGAACCGGCGGCGGAGCGGTCACGCGCGTGAGCCGGCCGGCCCCCACCGCAGCCACATCTCGGAATCCGGCGAATCGAGACGCGCCGGAAGCGGTGGGCTGCGCCTGGGGGACGAGCCCCAAGGCGCCCGGGGCGACGGATGTGATCCGCTCGGCGAAAGCCCGGGTCAGGCCGAGACTGCGCTACGTACGGCGGCGGTACCTGTCGGCGGAGGCGGCCCGCGCCATCGCCGTGAAGATCGCGAACGCCACCTTCGCCGCCCGCGGCGCCCCCGGAGGTGGTTCGTTTCGCGGAGTTTCACTTGGATTCGATCCGCCCCATGGGAGCGACGCTCTGCGACAAAGCGTTCTGCGCTGTCGTCCAGTCGGCGTCCTCGATGCCGAGTGCGTGGCGAAGGTAGGCCCAGGTGACCCGTTGGATCAGGGACACGCGCTCGGGGTTCTCGTCCGTCGTCTCCCGGACTTCGTAGCCGGCGATTCCGCCGAGGGAGTGCTTTGCCCCGAACAGGGTGAGCAGGCTCTTGCGCCCCGGGCTCAGGTGGTACGGGTCGGCGAGCCACTCCGGCCCTCTGACGGACAGCGGTATCTCGTCCTCGTCCCCCGCGACCACGAGGGTCGGCGTGGTCATGTGCGCGAAGTCCTGTCCCTTCAACCACGGGAGGTTCTCGGCCGCGAAGGGGGTCAGGTCGGCTCCGCCGCTGCCGGCCGTGGCAAGCAGCACGCCCGCCTTGATCCGCGGGTCGGACAGGTCTTCCGCCTTCTTGCTCACCGGATCGAGGACGCGCAGGCCCAGCAGATTGCCCGCCGTCTGGCCACCGAAGGAGTGTCCGGCCGCGGCGATGCGGCTTCGATCCAGGCGCCCTCCGAGACCGGGAACGGCGGCCTCCAGCAGATCGAGCCGGTCGAGGATGCGCTTCATGTCCTGGACGCGGAAGCGCCAGAGCAACGGTGTGCGGGGATCGTCCTGGGGAAGACCCACGGTCCTGGAGTCGAGATGGGTGGGCTGAATCACCACGAAACCGTGAGCAGCCCAGAAGTCGGCCAGCGGACCATAGCCGTTCAAGGACGATCCGAAACCGTGCGAGAAGACGATGATCGGCAGTTCGCTCCCGGTTGTCGGCGCGGAGATTCTCACCTGCAGAGCCTCGCCACGGCCCGGTGCTTCCAGTACCACCGGCTTCACCGAGACGATGGGGGCGGGGGCGGTGACGGCCACGTCGGTGGCCGGCGCGTCTGATGTGGTCATGGGCGGATCTTCCTTCGCATTTCCGATGGGGAAGCTGTCGAACAAGCCGGTCACGGTCTCGTCCTTCGCCTCGACGGACGGGGTGAGCCGTCGCGAGATACGCTAAGACCTGACGCTGACGTCAGAGGCAAGAAATGTGGTCCGGCTCACATCGGAGAGACATGATGCGTATCGGTGACCTCGCCACCAGGGCAGGCGTCAGCGTTCGGGCGCTGCGCTACTACGAGGAACAGAACCTGCTCGCCTCGGAACGCAGCCCCAGCGGGCAGCGGCAGTACCCGGACAGCGCGGTCGACCGTGTCCGGCTGATCCAGCAGTTGTACGCCGCCGGGCTGCCGAGCAAGTCGATCGCGGACCTGCTGCCGTGTGTCGTGAACGGTGAGGCCACGCCGGAGCTGCTCGACCGGCTTTCGGCGGAACGGGATCGCATTGACAACCGGATCGGCGATCTGGTGAGCGCCCGGGACAGGCTGGGCACCGTCATTGCCGCCGCCACCGCGAACTGGCGAACGGGCGAACGCTGCCGACCCCGGTAATCAGCAGCCGGGCTCCGCGGCTGGGGACGGAGATGCCCAGCAACCGACCGATTGATGAGCAAGATCGCTTCGCGGAGCTTCACGGAGCTTCACGGCCGGATCCGGCCTCGGGGAGCAATGGAACAGTGGTTGGCGTCAAGCATTGACCGACGTCGCCTGCATGATGTGGCCACGCTTGCCGTGGCAAATGTCGCGGGCGAGCTTGTGCCGGGACTCCTGCACGGTCAGCTGCCGGTTCATCCGGCGGCGGTAGGTGTCGTCGACGGGGTCGACCACCGCGAGCAGGTGCAGGGTCTTGGCGATACGGCCGTACTCGGCGAACGCCTGTCCGAGCGGAGTTGGGCGGCCGTCGCGGCCGAACATCCGCAGAAGGTCGTAGGCCCGGACCTGCCCGCAGGCCGGCGACCCGGCGAGGCGCAGGATGTCCGGCCAGTGGGTGGTGATCTTGGCGAGGATGACCTTGTTGCGGGCGAGCGCGGCCGGCGGCTCGTAGTCGCCGGTCCGCACGCCCGGCATCTCCGCGCGCCAGAACCGCTGGTCGTTCAGGTCTTTGAAGCGGGGCGAGAAGTTGAACCCGAGGAGCTTGAACAGCCCGAACACCATGTCCGAGTACGACGCGTTGTCGGTGGCGACCATCTCGGGACTCACCCCCGCGTCCAGGTTCAGGAGCGCGTCGAGGATGTGGAGCGAGTCGCGCGGGGTGCCCGGCACGACCATCCGGCCGATGCCGATGACCTGGTCGTCGACCGCGTTCAGCCAGGTGATGCCGCGTTTGAAGTGGTAGTACTTCGGCGACGGCCCGGCGTTGATGCCGTGTTTGCGGACGACGAACCGCAGGCCGTCGACGGACGCCAGGAGCCCGTCGCCCCGGTAGCGCGCACGATCGGGACCTCGGCCTGGGCTTCGATGAGCCGCGCGTTCGCGGCGGCGATGGTGTCGGTGCGCAGGTAGTACTGGTTCGTCGACGAGGTCAGCGAGACAGTCCGGCCGGCCCGGACGTCGCGTCGCTTCTTCGATCCGCCCGACAGGGATCAGGCCGTCGACGACGTCGACGACGAACCGGGACGCGGGGCATGGCTTCGAAGTCGTCTCGTGAGTCGTCGTTCGGCACCGTGTGCGTATCAGGTGACGGATGCTCGGCGATGGCTGGGCCCGCCGGTCAGTCGATGCTGTCGATGATGCGGAAGTCGCGCTCGACGCCGTCGGGGAGGGCCACCAGGGCCTTCTGGTATGCCTCGCTCTCGTATGCCGCGACGGCCTGTTCGAAGCTGTCGAACTCGATCAGGACGACGCGTTGCGTGATTCCGGCCTCGTGAGCGACGACTCGACTGCCAACGGACAGGGTGCGCCCGCCCCCGGCCCGGACAGCCGGACCGGCCAGTTTGTCGTAGGCAGTCAGCGCCTCAGGGTCGGAAATGGCGGGGTAGACACTGACCCAGTAGCCCTTGGCCATGGAAACCTCCTGTGTTCGGCCGGACACGTCCGACTTCGAATTGACACTCGGATCGATCGATCCCGCCGACCGGTACTGCGGTCCGGTTGGATCGTCATATGCGCAGGTTAGGGCTTGATGTGCGGTCGAGGGAAAGACCGGTACGGGATACGCTCAGAACGGATCGTTATCAATCGGCAGGGAGGGCACGTGGCGCCGGATACGGTGAGCCTGCGGTACTTCCTGGTGCTGGCGCAGGAGTTGAACTTCACCCGCGCGGCCGCACGGATCGGTATCGCACAGCCCGCACTCAGCGCCCGGATGCGCCGATTGGAGGCGGAACTCGGTACGGCCCTGCTGGTCCGCAACACGCGTAGCGTCGTATTGACCACGGCCGGTGCGGCTTTGGCGGAGTCCGCGCCGCCCGCGCTGGCGGCGCTGGACCGGGCATGGGACACCGCCCGGAGCGCGGCGGCCGGTGAACTGGGCACGCTGCGCATCGGATACAGCCTCAGCGCCGGGGCCGAGACGGCACCGGCCCTGGTGGACAGGCTGATTCGCGGCAACAGCGGACTCGAGGTCGGCGCGGTCCCGATGGCGACACCGGAGATCTCCCCTGCGGTCGCCGACGGCCGCATCGATGCCGGGATCACCCGCGGTGAACAGCCGGGCCGTGGCGTGCGCCGGTTCCTGCTGCGGCGTGAGCGCGCCGGGGTCCAGCTGGCGCAGCACCATCCGCTGGCCGAACACCCGGAGATCGAGATCGCCGACGCGGCCGCGTATCCGCTCCGGCTTTCGGACCGTGCGGCCAACCCGGTGATCCACGATCAGCTGTCCGCACTGTTCCGAGACACCCGACCACACCCCCGATTCCACACGCCCGCAGTCTCGTTCGACATGTCTCAGCACGACCTGCGCGACGGGGTCACCCTCGCCCCGGCCGGAGAAGCCGCGGTCACGGCACAACCGGCCGGTCTCACCTGGCGACCGCTGCGAGGCGCGCCCAGCCTGACGATCCACCTGGTCCTCCCACGCGAGCAGTCGCCACTTCACCGCCGCATCCGTGCCGTCGCCAAAACCCTGGCGCACGAGCTGCACTGGCTGCCGGACTGACGCGCAAGAGGTCAAGCGAGACGGACGCCTGCGGTGGCGAGGCCGAAAACCTTACGCCCGGCGGACTTCGCGGTGATGACGACGGCGGTCCTGCTGAATGTCCGACACGACCTCGCTACACCGGCGGATCAGCATCCGCTGATGGCCCCGGGTCCGGTCCGAGTCGTACACCGCGGCGACGTCCTCGCCCAGCCCGAGATCTCGGCGGATACCGCGCCTTCGCCGACGCCGAACCGGACAAGCACGGGTAACCGGCGGGAACGCCCGCCGTCAACGGCGTCCATGACGTCGGTCAATGCTTGACGCCAACCACGGTTCCATCGCTCCCCGAGGCCGGGATCGGCGCCGGACCATGCCCATAAAACGGTGTCAGAAGTCGATGTGCTCAAGAACTCGGGGAGCACCGTTTTCTGTACGATGTCGCGCAGGCTCATCCCCTGCTCGCGCAGGTGCACGGCCATGGACACCATGTGGTCGTCGGCGACACCGGCGCCGCCGATGGTCTTGCCGCGTCTGCGGGCGGATTCCTGGCCTTCGAGGGTGCGGTCGCGGATGTACTCGCGCTCCACCCCCGACAGTGCCGCCAACACCGTGAACACCACGCCGGACGGGTCGTGCGAGCCCTGGAGTTCACCGGTCAGGAACTCCAGTCCGACGTCGCTCGCCTTCAGGTCCTCGGCGAGGGCGGCGAGGTCGAGGCCGCGGCCGAGCCGTTTGTGCTCGTGGACCACGAGGGTGACCCGGGTACCGGAGGCACGCAGCTCGCGGGCCAGACCGACGGCTTTGTCCAACTCGGGGCGCCGGGTGGCGCGGGTGGAGATCTTCTCCGAGAACACCCGGGTCACGCCCGCCTCGGCGAAGGAGTCGAGTTGGGTGTCCAGCGATTGGCGGGCGGTGGACGCTCGCGCGTATCCCAGGCGGATGTGTCCGACCGGTGCGGTACCCGCGTCCGCCGGGCGGGGCATTCGGTCCAGGCGGAGCCGGGCCGGCGGACGGCCGGGGTCGTCACCGCGAGGGCCTTGGCGAGTTGGGGCACCAGGCGGAACCGGGCGGTGTGGTACTCGATCGCCACTCTGCCCTTGCCGGTGCGGCACGGCGAGCCGGCCGGCGCCGTGCAGGAGGACATCGGGCAGTCGTGCGCTTCCACGCGCGTGAAGTCGTCGCTCACACCCTGAACTGTTTTATGGGTGCGTTTCAGATGTCCTGTCGTTTGCAACGACTCATGAAACAGAGGACGCGCAGGTCGAGCGCGAGCCGTCGGCATGTTTCACAGGCGAACAGCTATGAAACGCCCCGCACCGATCCGACGGCCGGCTTCGCAACCGCTATATGGACCGCGCCCATTCCAGCATGGCCCGCACCATCGCAATCAACGGGTGACCGGGGTCGAGCACCCGCTCGCTGTCCGTCAGGGTGTGTTCGTACAGCGGGATCGCCCGACCCAGGTCCCCCGCCGCCACAAACGCGCTGGTCGGGGGCGTACCAGGCCAGGATCCGCAGCAGTTCCCCGGCGAGGGGGGTGTCGGCCATGCGGTCGAGGGTCAGGTGCCAGATCCGGGCGATGGTGCGTTCGGAGTCGCCGCCCGCGGTGGTGGCGGCGAACATCGCGGCGGGCCATCGGGCCAGCATGTCGAGGTAGGCGCGGGGGCCGCTGCCGGTCTCCGCGCAGTAAGCGGCGGCCTGTTCCACGGCCAGTGCCAGGTGGCCGAGTTCCGCGCAGACCGCGTCGGCGCCGTCGGTCTCGCGTGGGCCCTGGTGGGTGAGGATCCGGGTGAACAGGTCCAGGGCGTCGGCCGGTTCGAGGACGCCCAGGCGGATGGTGGTGGCGTGGTGGTGCCAGCCGGTCGCGCGGCGGGTGGTGATCAGGACCCGGCCCCGTCCGGCGACGCGGTCGAGCTGCGGGTCGATGTGGGCGGGGTCCTCGACGTTGTCCAGCACGAGCAGCCAGTCGTCGTGGCCGGCGAGCCACGCGATGGCGCGTTGGGTCTGCAACTCGGCGGGCAGCCCGGCAAGTCCGGGGTGCAGGGCCCGCGCGAGCGCGGCCAGTCCCGCGTCGATCTTCGTCGTGTCGTCGGCGGTGATCCACCACCGCACCGTCTCGCCCCGGGTCGCGGCCCAGTGTGCGGCGAGCGCGGACTTGCCGACCCCGCCCAGCCCGTGCACCGCGTGGACGACGACCTCACCGACCCGGCCGAACGCCGCCTCCAGCGCGCCGAGTTCGCCGTCGCGGCCGACGAACAGCACGGTACGGCGAATGTTCGACACCCCCCGGTGGGCGGCGTCGTCGGGAATCGGCGCGTACGCCTCCGCCGGCAGCGCGTACTCGGCGCGGATCGCCACCGGGTTGAACATGTCGCGTCCGGCCGCGTTGGACCCCGCGGTCGCCGAGACACCCGCCGCCGCGGTGGGGGCGTCGGCTTCGGCGGGCCGCCTGCGGCGGCGCCACCATGTCACGGGCCGCGGTGCGCGGTCGGATCGCTCATGTCCCCGCCCGACGCGTTCGACCCGCCCGACGCGAACACACCCGGCCCCGGAGCCACAGGCGACCCGGAGCCCACACCGGTGTCACGGGCCGAGGGATTGCGCATGTCACCGCCCGCCGCGTTCGACCCGCCGTCCGCGTGGACCGTCGTCGACCCGGAGCGCAGCAACGCCGCCACCGACACCCAGGTCGACGCGGCACCCGCCACCGCCCCCATCACGCTGCCCACCGCGGCCGCCGTGTCGAGATCGGTGATCGCCGGCAACACGACCAACCCCACCGCCGCCGCCACACCGACGACCGCCAGGACCACCAGACACGCCTTCCGCCAACCCGTCATGCACCCATGGTCGGGCCACAAGCATGATCAAGTCCCGCCGACGACGACACGATCGCGACCGGGCTCGGAGAGAGGCGGTGACACGGGCAATGAACAGGTACCGAGGCCGGTCTCCGGCCGGGGGCAACTGCGGCATCCAGTCGACACAGACGCATCGGCCGGGCGACCGCCGTCCGGCGACATGACCAACCGACTTCGACGATCAGCGGGCCGACCAGCGGTTCTGCTCGACAGCTCCGGACAACCGTGGATCTCCGAGCGGGCGCTGCCGGAGTGTGCAGGCGGCGGGTCGGGCGGGTCGTCACTCCCGTGTCGGTGCCGGGACCCGGACGTCGCCGCTCTCGGGGGACCTGGGTCGGGTGATCCCGCCGTACGAACACACCCTGACGGACAGCGAGCGGGTGCTCGACCCCGGTCACCCGTTGATCGCGATGGTGCGGGCCAACCTGGAATGGGCGCGGTCCACATAGCGGTTGCGAAGCCGGCCGTCGGATCGGTGCGGGGCGTCGTAACCCACACGGCGTCCCGCATTCGAACGCACCGCGCAGGCGCGCGACGGTCAAGTCGGCATCAGGCAACCCCAGCGGCCTGTTTCTTCCTCACGTTCCGTGACGTCGGCGGGGTCGACGGAACCCGCACGGGCACGTCTCCCCCGGGTCCTGGCTCACGGAGCGGCAGCGGCGGTGTTGCTCAGCGGCGGATGGTGGCGGTGAGGCCGGGGTGGGTGGCGGTGAAGGAGTCGAAGAGTGCCCGGAGTTGCCCTTCGCGACGCTCGCGGACGTCGCGAAGGGCGATGCGTGTGGGGTAGGGCGGGAGTTCGTGGCGCCACTGCCGTTCGAGCGCGGCGAGCGCGGCGTGCAGGCGTGCGTATTCGGGGCTGTCCGGCGGGTCGGACGGGTCCGGATCGTCGTGGCCGTGGGTGACGGCGAGCCCGGAGGGTCGGTCGAACAACAGAGCGGCTTGGGAAAAGAAGGTCGCGCCTTCCCGCGGCCCCAGGTCCACGCCGTAGACGAGGGTCATGTTCCAGCCCAGCGCCTCCATGACGCGTTCCAGGAGCCGTTGCGCCTCCGGGCGGCCCGGCTCGGTCAGTCGCCACTCCAGGACTTCCAGGGAACCGATCGACGGCCAGAACAGGTGTATGGCATGACCACGCCTGCGACCGCGCTTGCCCCTCAGTCTGCGGCCCAGACGCCTTGTCTGGGCTTCCTCGCGGCGACTGCGACTCATGGGGACGCTCCTTCGTTCTCTCGAATGACGATTTGATTCCGCGTTCTTCGGTTGCCCGTTCGAGTTGGGTCCCGCCCGACCACTCCACCCGGTCGGCGAGTTCACGAAACCGCGGCCAAGTCGCCGTGTGGGCCCGCGTCTTCAACGCGTCGAACTCGCTGGTGCGTTCCCCCGCCGCGACCGTGGCAACAAGGCCGTACGCGCCCTCGTGTCGCGCTCATGGCCGCGACGACTTTTGGCGGAATGGTGATGTCGAGGTGGGGGTCGACGGGTGCGGGTGGGCTGTGGAGTCCGTCGGTGTTGTAGTCGCCGAAGCGGCGGATCGTCTGGAGAAGATGACCGAGCCCGCGACCAGGTCGAGGAACTTCACCGCCTTCTCCTGGCGTTCGCGTGTACTTCGCCTTCGCGTCCGGGCAATGGAAGCTCACATCCTGCCAGTTGCGGATGCGCGGGAGGAGATCAATGCCCACGACGTGCGCGAGACCGAGGACAGGGAAACTCTGGCCTTGCGTATCGGCATGCACCCGATCGGGTTTGACCTGCGAGGTGTTCGCGAGCGGGGAGTCGATCAGATAGACGGCCTCCCAGACCCCGCAGGGGATGAACCGGGAGAACAACGCGATGTAGGTGTCCGCGACCAGGTGGTAGGCGATGCCGCCGTAACCGCCGTAACGGATCGACGTCTCGGCGAGGAGGTTGTCGATCACCGCGCCCATCATCGTGCCGTCCACCGCGACCGCGGACCCGTCGCCCCAGGCCGTGGTGATGTCCAGGTCCATGAAGTTGTCCACGATATCCGCACCGGCCCGGCCCAGGTTCGCCGCCGTGGTGTGCCGCTGCGCGATCGCGGCAGGCTCGTGCGCCGTCACCGTCCCCCGCAGGTACCGAGCGGCCTGCGCGGGGCCCGGATTGCATCCGTAGGTGAAGGCCGTCAGGACGTATCGGGGCAGCGGGGGCTTGAGTTTGAGGTCGCTGCCCGACCATGGACCGAGTCGGCACCACCAGCCGGTCCAGTGCGCGGAGCGGGCCAACGCCTCCAGGATCGAGCGTTCCGGGAGCCGGCGGGAGACCTCCGCCTCCAACGCGATCGCCGACGCGGTGCGATCGATGCCCTGGCGCTGCTTGCGCGAGGGAATGCCGGTGAAGGGGTCGATCACCAGGTCGGAGTTGTCCGGATATCCGGCGTCGACCCGCTCGGCCGCCTCGGTCAACCGCGCCTTGACCTGTTCGGTGAACGCCCTCGCGTCCGCGGGCAGCCCCGCCTCCGCGCAGAACTCGTCCAACAACCGCTCGCACTCCTCCCACGGCAGCAACATCTTCGTCCAGTCGCCATACTCCTGCCCACCGACCACCGCGATGTCCCCACAACGCAGTTCCTCCGCGAGATGGCAGAACATCATCGCCTCGAAGTGCCGACGCGCCGACATCCCGGGCCGGTCCTTGGCGTGGACCGTCCGCAACCAGTTCTTCGAGGCGAACGACAGGTCCAACCGCTCGACCTCCCCGTCCTCGCCGCCTGTCGGCGACAGCGGGACGTCGGAGATGTGATCGCGGGTCAGGTTCCAGTGCGCGACCACGTGGTCCAAGGCCTTCAACACCGCGCGATCGGCGGACGTCGCGGTGAAGGTGAGCTTCGTGGCCGGCTTGAGCATCGTCGGCCGGTCGACCCGGAAGAACCGCTCCACCAACGGCGTGTTTCCCGCCGGCGTGAGCCGCGACCGCCTCGATGTCCGCGAGCTGGGCGTCGAACCCGCCCGCCCGTTCGACCACCGCGCGGGCCTCGGCCGGCGTGAACGCATCGTCCAGCGTGCCCACCTCGCCACCGCCCGTCCGGCGAACTCCGCAGCACGTCGAGCACATCACGATAGGACCGGATCAACTGCTCGGTCAGCGACTTGTGCCGCGCCTGGAGCTCCTCCAACTCCTCCTGAGCACGTCTCTGGTGCCGAGCGACGCGCTTGCGGAGCATCACCACAAGATCGTCCTTGCCCCGCGCGGGCCTCCGCGGCCAGGCAGGCGACCATCGCTGTCCGCTTGGGCTCGACGATGTCCAACATCTCACCCACGGACAACACTCGGGCCTGCGCGGCGAACGCCGCAGTCTTGGCCGGCGCGACCCCGGCCGTCCAGGCGACCGTGTCGCCGAGTCCGTCCAACCACTCCATCCGCTCGGCGAGTTCGCGAAACCGCGACCGGGTCGCCTTGTGGGCCGGCGTCTTCAACGCGTCAAAACCGCTGGTGCGCTCCCCGGCCGCGACCGTGGGCAACGAGGCCGAACGCGCCCGCGCCTCAAGGCTCATGGCCGCGACGATCCGCGCGTGCAGGCCGTTGTCGGTCCGGGTCCGGATCGTGCCCGTCATCCGGTCCAACGTGGAGAACCCCGGCAACTCCAACCCCGCCCGGACGATCTCCTCCAACGCGACGTTGACCAGGTCCGCGCCGTGGCTCTTGATCACCACAGCCCGCTCCATCGCCTCGGCCGCCAACAACCGGCCCTTGTCCGGATCGAACGCCAACCCCAACCGGGAACGGACCGCCTCCCGATAACGCTTCGCCGTCCGCGTCGGGCCGAGCCCCGCCACCGTGCCCACCGGCAACCCCGCGCACTCCCGAATGTGCTCGACCACGACGGCCGGCACCTTCTCCGGACGCGGGAACCAACCCAGGCGGGCACAGGACTTCAACATCACCAGCAACGCCAACAGGTGGTGCGGCTGGTTGCGGGTGTGCTCGCGAGCCCACAGGGCCTCGTCCACCGAGGGGGTGTAGAACTCCGCCAGTTCCCGGGTCGAGATCAGCCGCTTGAAACACGGGTACGCGGTCCGCTCGATCGTCGTCAACGTCCACGCCCCCACCACCACAGCGCGGGTCGAACCCACAGGCCACCGACGGCCCTGCGTCACACACGCGGAAAAATCATGATCGTATCGCCGCGCCGAGTCTCCCACGGCGTGAGGTACACCCGCGATCGTCCGGTGACTCTCCGTCGACGAATGGCCCCTTCCGTACGTATCTCCTCCGCCCTCCTGGTACCACCTTTCGATACCCCACCCAGATCGCCGCCCCGCCGAAAACGCCTGCGGGGGTGGCGGGTGGTCGTCGAGCCAAGCACGAAGGTGCCTCGCGCGGCCCTGCTTGCGGCGGGGGGCAGCGAAGCCCCCACGCGGGTGGGGGGCAGACCGCCGCCCTCGGGAGAGTCACCCGCGTCAAGGCCGAGTCGATCGCGTGGCGGTGTTGCCGCGGCCTGCCCCGCCCGCCAGTCGGGGTAGGGCTCGCGGTAGAGGTCCGCGTGGACTTCGGTGCGGGCGCGGCTTACTGCGGGGCCGGCGACGTAGTGGTGGGTGGCGTGCCCGACGGCTTGTACGAGGTCCAGGTGGCGCAGGGCGCCGAGGGCCTGGTCGCCGCGGGTGAGGGCTTCCTCGGCCTGGTGGCCGGCGCGGCGCCGAGTGTTGTCGATGGCGGCGTGCAGGACGGAGACGGTGCCTTCGTCGAGGCCGTGCCGGCGGGGGATCGCTTCGAGTCGGAACCACGGGCGCGCAGCGGTTTCGAAGCGAGGCCGGACCTCCCGGGCCCGGATGTGATGGGCGGGCAGGCAGAACCCGGATCCAGGAGTGCGCGTCGCGTCGTGGTTGCCACGATCCGGCCTGGACGGAGCGCAGCGCGGCGTAGTACGCGCGGGCGTTGAAGACGTCGGCGCCGAGCCGCTCCCCGATGCTCGAGAACTCCGGGGCAAGGACTCCGTCACGGGCCGGAACGAGGGTGTGCACCGCGCGGGACATGCATCCGTTGCCGTCGCGCCACGGGTGGATCGAGAGCAGGTTGAGGCGGGCCCTCGATGCGCGAACGAGCGCCGGCACGTCCGGTTCGTCGCCTGGGTCATGCCCCCGCCGACACGCCCGCCACTACGAACGGCTCGTCCAGCACACGGAGTCGCTGATCACCCGGGGCGCCATCACGCTCATGACCAGGCTCATCACCCGCCGGTGGTCCCGACGGACGAATTAGCCGGCATCCCGAGAAAACCACAGGGACGGACGGTCGCTCGGACCACCGCCACCCGGCTCCCACCAAATCACCGGCCCCTTCACCCTGCCACGACACCCCTCGACCCGGCATCCGATCACCCACACCGACAGCGGCGCATGCCTCCAACCGGCCCCGAACCTGCCCCTGTAACGGGGGCGCGATCGACGCGATTCACGGCGGTAGTGAACGCGTGGCCCTAGCGTCGGCGCATGCATTCAATCGAATTCCGCAGGGTCCCCTACGCCCCCCAATGGTCGGTCGAGGGCGGGAGCTTCGAGGTGTTGGAGTACCTGATCGACGGCGTCTCGTTCCTGGAACTCGTCCGCCGCGCGGAACTTCCCGACGCCCTGGCGGAACAGGCGGAGCGCGCCCACGAATTCGCTCCGGAACCCGCACCGTTGCTCGCCGGAACGTACATGTACGCCCAGGGCTTCTCCCTGGAGCACCTCCTCGGCGGAGAACCGGACATGGTCCCGCACGGCGCGGAGGAAGGCGAGACCATACTGCTCGGCTGCGACTGCGGCATCTTCGACTGCTGGGCACTGACCGCGACGATCACCGCCGGAGAAGACACCGTGACGTGGTCGAACCTGCGAAACATCTACCGCGACTGGAATTACGACTCCATCGGAACCCTCACGTTCTCCCGCCGGCTATACGAGACCTCTTGGCGCACCGCACGCTTCGGATGAGCACGGCTCAACCACCGACCGCGCCGGCCCTGCTCACCGAGCCGGGAGCAGAAGCGGGCACTGATCGTGTAGCCCTCGATGTGCGTGGAACCTCGCGTCGCCGGTCAGGGAGCGTCGAAGTACTCCTCCCAGCGAAGCAGTTCGGCCGGGCGAAGCCGGAACTCGACGCGGAACGCCTCGATCTCCTCGACCGCCCTCGGGTCCTCGGCTTCGGGGGCGCCGCGAACGACATCCGCCGACACCACGACACCCGCGAGGGTCGGAGGATCAGGGAGCCTGCCCGTCCCGGCGGAACGGAGCCCCGGCGGGGGCGGTCCGGCACGTGGCCTGCACGGTGCCCCGGGCTTTGCTCCATGACGCCCGGAACGGCCCGCTGCGGAAACGGCTCCGGCGCTCGAACCGCCCTCGCTGGGCCGGGTGATCGCCCTGAACCGGTGCCGGATCGGCCCGGACGCCCGGGCGTGTACGTGTGTGGACGCGCTTCGGCGACCGGTGACCCCGCCGGATCCTCGGGCCCCGAAATCCTCGTGGGCCCGGGTGTTGCGGGTGTGTACCGGTGAGGGTCTTCGCCGGACACGCCGCGCGGCCCGGTTCTAGCGCTGTGCCTTCCTGGCAGTGGCACGAGGGGGATCGTCGTGGAGTCGAATTGGCGGACGCGGTGGCCGCGTTGAGGGACGAGTTGACGGCGGCCGCGGCGCGGGCGACCGGGGCGGGGGCACCGGCGGTGGAATTCGTGGTGGGGCCGATCGAGTTGGAGTTCGGGGTCGAGTTGAAGCTCGACGCCACCGTGAAGGCGGGCTTCAAGGCATGAGTCGTCTCCGCGGACGCCGGCGCGGGTGTCGCGCACACCCGCACACAGCGGGTGAAGGTATCGCTGACGCCGCAACGACCCGACGGCGACGACCTTTTGATCTCGGCGGACACCGTGCCCGAGAGCGTGTTGCCGGCATCGGAGGGTGAGTGCCTGCACTGAGGAATCGGGGGTCGGGTCGGGAATCGGTCGGATGGTGGGAGTTCGAAGTGGAACGGACTCGGGTGGTGGTGCAGGGCGCCGAGCGCCGGGTGTCGAGCGCCGGGTGTCGGGTGTCGGCGCATGTCGTCGGCGTGCGGCCGGCCCTGACCTGTGCCCACGACGTCCCCGACGTCGCCGGCGACGTCTTGGTGGACGACCTTCGCGCGAGCGGACTCGCGGGACGGGTGCGGTGGCGTGGCACACCGGGCGGGGCGGACGACGCGGCTCCAAGTGCACGGCCTTCGGCGCGGTCACCCTGGTCATCATGACCGCCGCGTCCTTGGCATCCTTCTTCATCGCCCAGGCCCTGCTCGCCCCCAACCATCTGCTCCCCAATGAAGTCGGATGTGTCCGAGTAGGGTCGGGGACTGGCGCGGGGACGCATGCTCCGTTGCCAGTCCCCGACGCTTCAAGTGAAGTAGGCCGCGGTGCCCGGGGTTTCGGGTCCTCTCGTCCGAGCGGTCGGTCGTTGCCCCCTCACGATGACAGCCATGCGCGCTGTCGGCGGTCGGTGGACGGTGTGCGGTGCGGCTCCGAACCGGGGTGCCGTGGCCGGATCCACCGTCCGTGTATGTGTCGTGGCAGACGGTGCACCGGCTGTTTCCGCGTGGCAACGTCGGGGCGTATGGGCCCAACCACGGACGTTGTTGCAGGCAAGAGCTGATGCGACCGACTTGATCATCTGGGAGGTCGACGTCGACCCCACAATCCGCCGGGCCCTTCGGCACGCGGCCGGCGCCCATCGGCACGGCGCTGTACGGAAAGAGCCGCCGGGCGGGGTAGCCGTCGCGCCCGAGGGCCTCGGGCCGGGCGGGTCTCAGGCGGCTTCACCGCGAAGGTCATCCGGCTTGCGAGCAGGGTCAGAAGCACAGGTCGCTGCTGCTCAGCGTGGTGACAGCCCGCAATTCGAGCCGGTCCTGGACACGATCGGGGTGCCCGGCCCGCCCGGGCGCCGGCCGGCCCGGGGCCGCCCGCTGCGACCGCCCGGGACTGAACCCCGGCCCCTTCCCGAGCTTGGCTCTGCAGCTGATCGGAAAATCAATGCTCAACCAGGCAGACGGCAGCATCCGGTCCATGGGCGGCCCGAGTATCGGGATGAGGTCGGTCAGGCGGCCGTGGGTTCGAGGGTGACCCGGCGGGCGAGGGCCCGGAGCCGCCGGACGAAGTCGCGGGGTCTTGCGGACGGGGTTGAGATGCCGCCGGTGCCAGTCGGAACCGAGTTCCCGGTAGCAGGCGTTCGGATCGTCGGGCGGTTCAGGCAGCGTGACGCCCGACGTACGGCCGCAGGGGCGGCGGTCTCCCGGACCGGAAGCGTGCCGTCGGTTGCAGAATTCCGGTCGGGCTCAGCTCGACGGTACCGATGCCCGTACGCCGGGTGCTCTGGTGACGGCCGGGCAGCTCCATCCTGGCTCGGCTGTGGTCGCCGCCGCCCGTGCCCCTGACACCGACTTGATGCGGGGCCACTTGGCGGAACGGAGCGGTTTCGGCTCGGCTTCCGTGGTGTTCGCGGGCTGAGCGGCGTCGCCCCTCAGGGGATCGGAAATCCGTTGTGGTGGGCGGGACATCACGGTAGACGGGGACACGATGACGATCTTTCGGTGCGCCGCCTGTGATGAGGCCCTGACCGTCCCCGCCGATCTCCTGCCGGTCGTTCCCGCGAGGCATCGGTTCGATGGAGAGCTCGTGGACGGTCGGCGGCGGGCAGCGGCGGGCGGCGGGCGGCGGGCGGCGGCCACGATGCCTTGCGGAACGTACGCAGTCGACCCGGAGCCGCACGGGACGCCCTTCGTGCCGGCGGACGACCAGGACGAGTTTCCCCCGGCGTACCCGGGAGGGCCGTGCATCAGCAACGAGGACGGGGGTGGTGGTCGTGTCGGCCGGCCCTCGAAACACCTTCGTTCTGCATCCGGACGACGCACCCGGCCTGATCTGGCACCAGGCACCCGGCGAGCCGCCCGGGTGCTGCGGATCCCCCGGCGAGGGACCGCCCAACCAGGCCTGCCCCTGCGGGGCCGTGGTCGGCCGCGAGATCTCGGAGTGCCACGGACCCTTCGAACTCCACCTGCTCCCCCAAGCCGTTCACCCGTCGTCCGGTGTGGTGTCGGCCGGACGGTAGGCAATTGCCGATCGTCGACGTCCCCGGGCGTCGTGGCAGACGGATCCGTCGCCTGCCGCGTACGGCTCGGCGGATTCCCAGAGCGGGGGTTCGGCGACCCGCCGGCTTCTGGAGCAGCCGGACATGTTCCGTCGGGTCAGGTGAGCCGTACGCGTTCGTGTTGCGGTTTGGAGCCGGCACGCCGAACATCCGCTGCTTGAGCACCTCGAGGATGCCGTCGCGTTCGATCCGGCGGGCCGTTGCGGCGTCAGGGAGTGTCGACGACCTCGTGGCCCGCGGCGCGCAGGGCGTCGAGGGCTTGTGTGCGGTGCGGGTCGGGCACCAAGAGGAGGTCCGCATGGTACGTGGAGCAGACGAACACCGGCACCGCGGCCTCGGCGAGGGGTTGGACGAGGGAGGCCAACAGCCCCGGCACGTCCAGACCGTGCTGTGCGTCGGCGTCGTACAGACCGATCCAGCGCTGTGCCGCGGGGGTGTCGGCGGAGGCGTTCCGCACGACGGTCAGCCCCTCGGGCGCTCGGACCAGGGCGTGCCACGCGTCGTCGCGGGGTTCGCGGTCGTCGGCGAGATGGTCCAACGCGAACACGTGGTCCAGGAGGGTGAGCCGAAGTACGGGACGGGGGCGGGTGTTCGCGTCCGTTCCGGCGGTGTCGTCGCCGGTGCGGCCGGATTCCCGGTGTCGTGTGAGGTCCAGGGTGAACGCGACCCGGTCGAGACCGGGACCGTCGTAGTCGGGTTGGACGGGTGGATCGCCGGCGTCGGGCAGTGTCTCGAAGCCGAGCCGTTCGTGGAATCGTCGGGAGCCCGCGTTGCCCGGGCTGGTGACACTGTGCACGTGTCGCCGGCCGCTTGCGCGGGCTTGGTCGAAGAAGCCCAGGTACAGGGCCTTCGCGATCCCGCGTCCGTGCCAGGCGGGGTCGACGCCCACGAAGTGGATGTACGCCACATCGGGTCGGCTCTGCGAGTGGAACCCCACCAGAAACGCGACCGGTTCGCCCTCGCGTTCGACGAGGTAGCTGGTCGTGGCGAAGTGTTGGAAATACAGCCGGGGCAGGAGCAGGGCGCGCTCTCGGGAGCCCGCCTCCCCCTGGAAGCCGCCCCACCAGGCATCGAGCACCGCCAGGATCCGTGGCTGATCCTCGGCGACCGGATGGCGCACGGTCAATCCCTTTGGCAAGTCGTCGATCATGGTCGAGATGATGTCAGGACGGTGTCGGTCGGCCCAGCGAATTGTTCGCGACCGTTCGCGCCCGTCGCGTCGGCGCGGCACGCCTCGTATTCGACGTACGTGCCCGCTACTTGTCCGTCATGTCGGAGATCGATGTCCGGGACGCGTCGGTCGGGCCTTGGGTCACGTGATCAGGGGCGGCGACCTCGGGGGACTGCAAGGTCGACCGCCGGGGACTCGGAGCGGGTCGTATTGCGGGGTGGATTCGCGGACCCCTCGCGTATTTGCGAGGAGAGGAGCCGCGATGCGCCGGAATTCGCGGTGCCCAGAGCCCCCGCCCCACCGAAGGCAGGCCGTCGAGATTTCGGACGGCTGCCGGGATTGGCGGTCTCCGGGAGGAACGCGTCGAAGGCGCACGCCCGGGTAGCAGTCCGTCCGGACAACGCGGGGCGTCTTAACGTTCCAGGAGACCGGGTGTGCAGAGCCGGCCGCGGCCTGAGGCCGACTCGCAGAGGAGACCTCACTGATGGACGGACGCCGACCTCGCGTCGCGGATGAGAGCCACCCTCCACGGATGCCATGGGATGGCCCTGCGGCGTCGGTCCGGGTAGGTGGGGTCTGCAGTGGACTGACCGTCGTACTTGCGATAGCCGTACACCGGGTCCCGGCCCTTGTAGTAACCGGCGTGGAGTTCGCTCGCCGTGAGGATCAGCGCTTCGGACGGCTGCGGCAGCGGCCCCGCTCGGATCGAGCGGCCACTGCCTTCGAACGGCGCAATGCCCGCCCTGCGCTGCTCCGTTCACGATCGCTCCCGCGTTCGAGAAACGCGTCGCATCCGGCGGCGAGCCGAGGCTCCCGGGAGCATGAATGCCCCGGCCGTACCCGGGAAACGACCACCACCGGACCCCGGGCGCCGCAATCTCCGGCACACGACATCAAAGCAGGGTTCGGGTGCGGGGCCGGGCCAGGTGTCGGGGTCGAGCATCTGCCACAGGGTGTGCGACAGGCCGTCGACGCCGGTGTCCTCGACCTGCCGCATCCAGGGCGACGGCGACAACAACTCACGGAGTTCGGGGGTGACGCTCTCCTCGATCACGGCGCGCAGGGCGTCGGGGACGGGATCGTCGACCAGGCACAGCCACCCCAACGCGGCACTCACCCTCACCTCCGCGGGGCCGGTCGGATCCGACCACAGGGCGCGCGCGAACGCGGCGGTGTCGCCCGGGTCGTGTTCGTGGGCGAGTTGGGCGATCGCCAGGACCAGGCCCGCGCGCACGCGCGCATCCTCCTCGACGCCCAAGCGTGTGTGCAGGGCGGTGGAGATCTCCCGCGCTCGCCCCGATGCCGCGGCAAGGGCGTACCCGGCCGCCTCCCGTATCGCGGGGTCGGGCTCGGGGTCGTGCAGGAGCGCGATCGGGATGTGCGCGTCCGCGGCGATCGCGTCGCGCGCCGCCTCGACCGTCCAGTTCTGAAGGTAGCCGCCCACGTCGAAGTGCCAGGAGTCGTCGGGATCGGCGGCCCGCAACAGACCGGCGCGGGACCCGTCGTCCCAGAAGTTGCGGCGCGCCACGACCGCCACCAACCGGAGCGCGCCCGCGCGGGTGTGCGCGGTGCGGTCCGCAGCGATCCGCAACAGGAACGGGACCGTCAGCGGTGCCACCGAACCGCGCGTGCCCTGATGGCAGATCGAATTCCCCAACGACCCCAGGCCCTCCCGCGCCGTCACGACGTCGGCGGAACGCGTCCACTCCAGAAGGTCGGGAACGTCCACGCCCGTGCCGTAGGCGTGGGCGAACCGGCCCCACGGAACCCGGCCGTAGGCGAAACCGTCCCGCACCTCGACCGGCATCCGCGCCACCACCACGCGCACGTCCCGGTCGGTCCCCTCCCACCGCTGCGACCAGTGCTCATCCACCCGCTCCGCAGCGTTCCACGTCTGACGCAACGACTCGCTCCACGCCTCGTGCAGCGCCTTCGCGTCGACACCGTCGTCCATCCCCGCCCGACCCCCGAATCCCGCCCGGCGCGACCTCGACCCTCGACGCGCCCTCACACTCCCCCCGACCCTCCCCGGGCCGGCGGATGCGCGGCGTAGCCGGCGCCACCGACACCCGGCATCGCACGCCCGCGGCAACCTCACGTGGTCGGGTGGAGCCGGCCGCGCCAGGCGCGGTGTCAAGGGAGTCCATCAAGGCGTCGTCCGTGAACGGGCTGGGATCGTCCCACCCGATGTCCGGCCACGCCCACATCACACTCCCGCACAGGACCCAGTGCTCGGCAGCGCCGCCCGTGCAGGGCGCTGATGCCCGTGACGGAGCAATACCTCGCCCGACGGTGTCCCGGCACCGGCGCCTCACCCGGCGGCGGCACATCCAAGCGGACCCACGACCGCACCCGGAACGTACGGCTCGATCATCGCCTTCCGCACATCCCGAAAACACACGTCCAGGACCCGGTCGTCCTCGTAACGGATCCCGTACTGCGTCCGACGACGGAACACCATCCTCGAATGACTCGCCCGGTAGGCCCACAACTCCAGCGGCGACCGCGGCACCACCAACGGAAACCCACCCGACTCGAACCTCACCCCGAACCGCACCCGATGCCCGTCAACCCCCACGACCGCACCATCATCCCCACCACGAGACCACCCGGCCACCAACGGGGCCACGAGCCCGGGGTGAGGACGACGCGACACCCCGGCGGCGGCGCAGCGGCGGACGCATGCTGCGGGCCGGCTCGAATGATGGCGGTTTTCGTCGCCGTGCGCCGCTGCGCTTGCCTGCCCCGGCCCAGGGATGCCGCTCTCGCGCACGGCGGTTCGCGTCAGCGAAGGTCGAGGGGGATCGCCTTGTCCGCCTCCGGCTTCAGGCACGCGTTCGCACTGCACGCGCCGTAGGTGACGACCACTTCGGCGCGGTGGCCGCCCGTTCGGCGCACGGGCAGGGTGAACGTGACCGGACCGTCCGGGTAGACGGGGAGTTCGGTCGTGAGACCCGTCAGCCGCAGGAGCCGGGTCGAACTCCCGGTCGC
The DNA here is from genome assembly GCF_045207655.1 of Embleya sp. NBC_00888. Classification (NCBI taxonomy): domain Bacteria; kingdom Bacillati; phylum Actinomycetota; class Actinomycetes; order Kitasatosporales; family Streptomycetaceae; genus Embleya; species Embleya sp. NBC_00888. The sequence goes on from NZ_CP108785.1 coordinate 644,547, forward strand.
GGGCGCGCCGTCGGCGGCGAGGTCGCCCCGGACTCCGATGCGGGTCGGGACGCCCAGACCGTCGATTCCCCCCGCCGGGAGGTCGACGCTGTAGATGTGGAAGCCCGGTTGGGGGGTGAACGTCACCTCGAGGTCGCGCCGGTCCTCGCGTGGCGGGCGAAGCGTGGCGGTGACGGTGACGCCGCTCGCGGTGACACTTGCCGTGGGCGGGGCCGGGGTCGGGGCCCGCGTCGATCCGCATCCGCACAACGCCACGACCGTCGCCGCCACGCACGCCGACGCCATGGCGGACCGGTGCCGGCGCGGGCGGGTCGTCATTCCCGCCCCGCGTTGCCGGGTGCCCAGCGGGTCAGGAATTCGGCGACCTGCCCCGGGTTCAAACTGCGGGCGTTGGCCAACGACCCGTCGTTGGTGGCGGTGCGTACGCTCCCGTCGGCCGCGAGTACGACCAACGCGGGGATTCCGCTCGTCGCGAGGTCGAGGTAGCGGGCGGCGACGTCGAGATTGTGGTCGAACTCGCCGACGTCGACCCGGACGACGACGTAGTTCTTCGCCAACAGCGGTTCCACCTGCGGGGATCGGAACAGGTTGTGCAGGACCCGACAGTCCGGACACCAGTTGGCGCCGAAGTCGATCAACACCGCGCGATCACTCTGTGCGGCGGTCGCCAGCGCGGTACGGATGTCGGCGTCCGCGTCGCGTGTGGAGTCGAACCCGTCCGGCACCGTCGAGACTCCGGGAGACGCCGTGTTACCGGCCCCGCCGAGAGGACCTTTGGATGTCGTCGGAACGGACGTGGACGGGACCGCCGCTCGGGAAACGGGGGCTGCGGCGCCGTCCTCGGCCGATGGGCTGTCGGCGGACTCGTTCGCGCCGCACCCCGCAGTAAGAAACACCGCCGACAGGACGGCTGTCAGGCATGGACGCAGGCCGCGCACGTATCCCCCTTGCTGAGAATGGTCGCCGGAAACTACCAGTACTACGAATGGAGTTCGCGCCTGGGGCCCTGGCAGACGGAGGCGGGAATACGAAACGTCGGACTCTGGTGGCTTTTCCCTTCGCCAACACGCCGCGCGCGTCACTCGAGCGCGAAGGATGGCAGGCGCTCCGGGAGGGAACATGGCGCCCGATGACAGGTCGTGGGTGGTGGAGGCGCGAGCTGCCTTTGCGGGGTGGGGCCGGCGGGGCCGGGCAGATGCATTCGAGAGGGGTCGCGGGGTGACGAGATGGCGGGACGATCCGGTGTATCGGGCGATCGAGCGGGCGTTCGCGGGCGACGGGGATTTCGAGGATCGGGTGGGTGGTCCGCTCGACGTGCGGGCCGTGGTGGCGTCGATGCGCCGCCGGGTCTGGGACGCGTTCGCGTACGACCGTCTGCGGGGTCGTGGCGGACACGGCAGGGCCGGCGGGTGGGGGTGCGCGCAGCGTGGGCGTCGCGGGGGTGCGGGGGCGGGTCGGCACGGATGCCGCACAGGTGCTCTTTCTCCAAGGTTCACGCCGTCCCCGTCCTTGTGGGTGGCTGATGACGTCTGGCAGGTTGAGGGCATGATCCTGCCGTTCGTTCGCGAGGAGAGAACCGGTTCGGTGGAGGCGACCGTCGAGCGGGTCGACGACCCCGCCGCGATCGGACAGACCGCCGAGGCCCGGGACTTCCCCTGTCTGACCGCCCGAGTCGCCTATCCCGGACGCGGCTACGACGGCATGTTCGGCTGGGTCCAACTGGTGCGTTCCACCGACGGCGCCACGGGCGGCGCGGCGTTCGAGATGGACCCGTTCGTGCTCTTCCCCGATTCCCGCTCGCCCTACTGCTACTTCGGCCTGGCCCCGACCCTGTTCGATTCCCCGGCCCGGCTCGACCGCAGGCCGATGTCCTGGCTCGCGCACACCTTCCTGGCCTGGACTCCGATCACCGAGACCATCGAACGCCACGTCGTTCCGCTGGTCGGTTTCGCCTGGGGGTTCGACATCGACGCCACCGGGGACGTCCTGATCCACGAACCCTCGCCCCTGCCCGACACCGCCTGGACCGGCCACCTCCCCTTCCTCCTCGCGGAACACCCGGCATGGACCTTCGCCCGACAACCCGCCACGCAAGTCCACACCGGATAGCGCACGTTCACGTCGAAACACCGCGCAACCGGCGCACTCCGCCATGCCCGGTACCTGGCGCGCATGGACAACTCCGATGCTCGGAATCGTCCCGACGGTGACACCGAGTGCAAGCCGGACCGCCTGCTCGTGTCGAGCAGTGGAACCCACGCCTCGACCGTGGGTCCCACCCCGGCGTTAAGGGATCGGCGCAGCAGAAGAGCGCCGGGCACCTGCTCGTTGAAGATTTCGATCAACCGGTCGAAGACCGTCTGACACCCGCCGGCGCGTGCCGTGGCAGGCTCCTTGCGGGACTGGCCGTCGAATGGTCGGCGGCCGGGTCGAAACGATCTTTCCGGTGCCGGGATCAGCTGCTGAGGTCGAACACGCCCCACGCGGTGAATGGCTCGGCCTGGACGTGGATCCTGCTTCCTCGGCCGACGACCCGCCGGCGGCCGGGGGCGAGGCCATCGGGCAGGGTGAGCAGGCCGACGTCCGTCGGCTCGACGGATGTTTCGGTGAGCTCTCCGTGGGCGATTCGGTCGTGTTCCTCGCCGTAGCCGCCGTAGAAGGCCACCCGATCGCCGTGGACGGCCACCGCATGGGCGCCCCGTACGCGGTTCGCCCGCACCGTCACGGGCCGGGCGGGGCGGTCGGGGCGTATCTCGACGAGCGGGAAGTCCGTGTATGGGCACGCCCAGGCGGCGGTGCCCGACACGTTCAGGGCGTAGCAGTCGAAGAGACCGGGGATACGGGTGCCGTCCGACGTCCAGGCGAGCCGACCCGTGGCGCTCCAGCGGCGGATTCCGGCCGGGTTTTCGTCGAAGTGCCCGACCCAGATATGGCCGGCTTCGTCCACGAGCAGGTGCTCGATGGCGTCCCCGACGGAGAAGGACGAGGTCTCGCGGCCGAGCGCGTCGAAGACCTGGACCTGGTTCGCGTCCTCGTACCGGCGGGCGCGAGACGCGGCGACGACGAACCCACCGTCGGGCAGGCGGTCCAGGTGCGGCCAGCGGGCCCGCACGGCGCTCAGCTCGGTGAGTTCGACGTTGCCGCCCGGATGGACGGAGACGACCAGGGCGTCGAAGGGCAGGACATCGCCGCCGGGCTGCGGAGCGCGTTCGGCAAGCAGCCAGTGGGCGGCGCCGAAGACGTCGACGGTACTGGTCAGGATGTGGCGGTCGTGGTGCGCTCGGGGGAGGTGGGCGTAGGGAATGAGGGCGATCTTCTGCACGGGCGGGCTCTCCTGGGTGGGTGGTCACGGCCAACGGGCGCTGCGGTGAGCGGCGGTCGGCGGCGCGCGAGCGCTGGAGAGGGGAGCGGGGCGCCTAGAGGGCATGGCCCTTTCTGGTCGTCATGAGGCGATCATCGTCGACGTCCGAACGCGTGACAAACCTTTTCGGCGCGTCGCCCCCATTGCTCGAATGCTGCGAGAGCCTGGACCCGACCGCACTCGCAGTACTGTCGATCCGGCCGCGATTGACCGCATCGTAGAGCGCTCCGTGACCACGGCGGTGCTCCGGCGCGAGCGAGGGCCGTCCCGGGGCCGCCGGAACCTCGCCCGAGTCGGGAGGGCCGTCGCCTCCAGGCCTGTTCCGAGCTCGGATCACGATCGGGTCAATCCAGCCCGAAGGTCCCCGACCAGCGGTTCGAGGACGATGACCGGGATCCGGCGGTCGGTGTTGCGCTGGTATTCGGCGTAGTCGGGGTACGCGTCGACGGCGCGGGCCCACCACTGGGCCTTCTCGTCGCCGGAGACCTCGCGCGCCCGGTACGTGTGGGTGGTCCTCCCGTCCTGGATCGCGACGACGGGCTCGGCGAGCACACCGGCGAACCACTGCGGATTGGTCGCCGTGCCACCGTTGGACGCGACGGCCGCGTAGCGGCCTTCGTGTTCGACGCGCATGACCGGGGTCTTGCGGAGTTTGCCGGTCTTGGCGCCCCGGTAGGTCATCAGCACCGTGGGCAGGTCCTTTATCGTGACGCCGTCGGTTGTGCCGGTGCGGTGGACCCGGTCGACGTGGTCGCGGACCCACGCCAGACCGCTCGGTTCGTATTCCCCGGTGAGTCCGACCGCGCCCGCCGGGTCGGCGGGGCGCCCGGTGTCGACGTTGCGGGTCAGGGCGCTGAGAAGGCCGGGCAGTTCGGTGGCCGTGCCGGCGGGCAGGCCGACCACGGTCTCCTCCGCCAAGGCGACCCAGACCTGCTTGACCTGTTCGGCCAATGCCCGGCCGCCGTCGGTGAGTTCGACCACGCTCGCGCGCTTGTCGGACGCGTCGGGGGTGCGACGGATGTGACCGGCGGCTTCGAGCTTGCGGGTCATGATGGTGACGCTCGGCGGCTCGCACCCGATCGCCTGGCTGATCCGAGCCTGGATCATCGGCCCGGTCCGGGCGAGTTCGAGGAGCAATACCTCCTGCCCGGGATGCAGCCCGAGCGGCGCCAACAACGCGGCGGCCCTGGTCCGGTGACGCAGGCTCAGAAGACGAACCGCCTGATTGAGTTCATCGGCGTACGCGAAGTCCACGGGATCCCCCTCGGTTAGTTATACGGATAACGTTATGCGGATAATCAATCCTCGGCAAGGCCCGGTCGCCGTCAAGTGCCGACACTGGGACCGGTCAAGGTTCGCCCCGAGTCCGGTCTCCGGTCGGTTCGACCGTCGCCCGGGTGAAACGCCTGCCCTCGATGGCCACCGAGAGGGACCCGGGAGCGGTTGGCAATCCCTCCATGTCGACCGACATCAGTCGTCGGCGGGCACCAGCCCGTGGACCCCGGCGTCCAGACGGACCACCACCCCGGGCGGAATGATCCTGTCCACGATCCCCGGGACCTCCTCGCCGAATCGGGACCGGGCGAAGGCAACGAGGGGATCCGGCTCCGGATCCTTCAACGACAACGACACCCGTTCGCGATCCCGGTCGATGGCCAGAACCACGACGGTCACCGACTGCCCGACGCGGGCGACCTCGGAGAAATGATCGAAGCGTGCCCACGACAGGTTCGCGGCGCTCACCATCCCGTCAAGCCCGCCGATGTCTCAGGCAGCGCTCACTTCGAACGGGACTCCTCGGCACCATCCCGCTTTCCCGCGCGGACGTGCGACGAGAGCCTGCCCGCCAACGGCCACGTCGCCACGTCGTGGTACCGGGCCGGGCCGTTGCCGATGACGCTCCGCACCAGGTGCAGCCGGGCCGCGGTCCATTCCACCCCGTCGAATCCGGCGAGATCGGCCGCCGGGGCGGTGAGCGCGCCGCCCCGAGGGCGCCGCCCGCCCGCCCCGCGTGGTTGGGTGACGCGGGCCAGAGTCACGTGACCGTGCCACGGCCGGTCCTCGATCGGAATATGGCATTTGCCGGCCGCGCGCCGTACGGCCACGGCCAGGGCAGCCATCGCCCGCCGATCGCCCCGGATCCCGATCCACAGGGTGCGATCGCCGAAACGGCCGCTGCCGGTGAGCGTGAGGTTCCGCGGCGGATGGCGTGCGGCGACGCGGGCGAGCCGGGTCTCCAACTCGATCCGGGTCTTCGGCTCCACCGTGCCGAGAAAGGCGAGAGTGAGGTGCCAACCTTGGGGCCCGGTCCAGCGCAGCCCCTCGTACCGGGAGCGGATCGGGTCGACGGCGCGACGCAATTCCGCCACCGCTTCGGGGGGCGGCACGAGCGCCACGAACAAGCGCATGGAGCCGTTTTCGCTCACCCATCCATCAGAACACGGCCGCGGCACGACCGCGAACAACCCCATCCCGCCCGGTACACCTGTCCTTGCCCCTACTCGTCCGCCACCTCACTCCGGAAGGTTGGACCCACCCGCTCACCAAGCAGGCCGACGCCGCAGCCGTGATCACGCTCTACCGACTTCTCGGCGACTTCTTCACCACGCGAGGACAGCCGGACGGTCTCGCCGGGATCTTCCGGGATTACCAGTCCTGGATGGTCACGCGGGACTGGTATCCGCTCGAAGCAGCGGAGGCTGCTCGGGGCAGTTGAAGGTCCCGAGTGGCCTCGAACACGGCCGACGGGTGACTCCACGCCTTCGGGCAGAGCTACCGATCGATGTCGACTGGAACCCCGTGGAGTTGCAGCCGAGTCTTCAGAAACTCCATCTCCGGCAACGTGCCCGCCACACCATCGTGGCTCAGGTTCTCGACCAGCTCACGAGCCTGCGACAACGACACGGCCGAGACCTCGCGGAAGACCTTCAGAGCCGGGACAAGGCTTGGCATCGGAGGGACCAACCGCAGTCTGGCCGGGCCATGCGCCGCGAGCAGGGCCTCCCGCACATCATCAGGAGCTGTCCCCCGCCCGGCATATTCACACAGATGGGTACCGCAGCCGTCGCAAGAGAACTCGGCATCCCACCACAGCTCACCGTGGTTGATGAACTGGTTCACCTGCCGCACCGCCGCGCTGCCGCACTCACAGAGCGATGCGATCTTCGCTGTCTGGCCAGTCACCTGGGCTCCTCACGTCCTGCTCCTGCTGTCGCGATCTTCTCGCGGCCGCAGATCCCGGTGCGACTGAATTCGAGAAGAGCACGGCCTGCTCGTGGACCCACCGAACGGTCAAGATCACTTGTCGGGGGTCACCCACAGGCAAACCGCCGACCCCCAGCCGTCTCATCCAATCCAGTCCGCGCAAGTCAGCGCGAGCCGGTCGACCAACTTCGCTGCGACGGGTCGGACACCCTCAGGCGAGACGGCGGGTGTCCGTCCCGTCGCACACGACGTTGCCGTTGCCTCACTTCATCTTGTCGGCCATCGGCTGCATCGGCAGGTGGCCGACAACGTGAGGCGAGACGGCCGAGGTCGGTGCTACGACCCGCCATTGGCACAGAAGGGGGTCCGTCCGGAAGTCACTGCCGACGCCGCGGGGATCCGAGGGATCAGTCCGGTAGTCGAGAGCCAAGGCGCCGTCATCACCGGGGTTGCGCGTGGTGGCGATCAGCACCGCCTGTTCGAGTCGAGCCGCCGAGATCGTGTTCGAGGCGGGTGCGCCACGCCGCTGCCGTCGGCGAATCGGGGGCCAATGGCGCCGCGATGTCGGGATGAACCCGGGCCTGCCCCCGAGAGACGGTGGTCAGTGCGCTGCCCGGGCCATGTCCAGGGCTTCGGCGGTCAGTTTGCCGAGTGGGCCGACGGCGTCGGCCACGCCCAGGCAGGTGCTGTCGCGGAAGACACCGAGTTCGTAGTGCACGGACTCGGCGGACTCGGTGTCGACGGAGCGGGCCGTGAGCCCGATCTCGTAGTCGCCCGGGTAGGTCACCTCACCGAGATACTGGATCTGGTACGACCAAGGGGGTAGATCCGGCACCGAGCCCGCGTCACCCGTCCCGATCGAGTGCAAGGTGAACGTGGCGACGGCCTCGTCGTACCAAGTGGCCAGTGCGATGAAGTTGACGTGCTGGTTGGAGTCGACGTCACCGATCCGGGAACGCAGCGGGGCCCAATACGGGTAGTGGGCACGTTGCAGGCGCTCCGGCTCTGGGCGTGGACGGGCGGGTGCCGGCGATCCTGTCTCCGGTAGCCGCATCTCGGCGAGATCGGCGATCAACTCGTCGGGAAGCGGAAGCGGCCCCGAGTTGTCGGCCAGCACGACAGTGGCGTCGCCACTCCCCACATGCTTGCCGCCGACCATGATCGCCTGTTCGAAGGTGAATGAGGAGCGCCCGACCCGGCGAACGCCGGTGTGCACCTGCACGCGGGTACCGGTCGGTCCGGCCTGAGCGAGCCGGTCGACCCGTTGGCCGACGAGCAGTATCTGGAACGGGCCGAACCCGCCCGTACCGACGAGGCGTTCGAAGCGGCGCAGTCGCAGCCGAATCCGGGCGTCTTCCAGCCAGCGGGCCATGCCGATCGTGCTTGCCCAGCCGTCTCGGCCAAGATCGGCCTGCCGCACCCGGACGTCGACCTGGACGCCGAGATTCTGATCGTCAGGAGAACTCATGCATGATGACCTTAAGGCAAAGCCAACTACCCCACCAGGTCGGACAGTACGTGCCACGCGACCGGCTCCGATTACCTCCGGCCGCGCCGTGACCGCTCCGGCGCCGTCGGCCAGCAGATCGCCGGCGTACTTGGTCTCCACGTGGGCCGACGGCACAAGCATCGGGAAGCCGGGACGCGCGGCGCGGACCCGCATCGCGGCGCGCAGACCCTCGTCGGTGTACGTGGGCGGCATCCGCACGTCGACGATGGCCAGTCCCGCGTCGAACTCCTCGACGGTCTCGTACAGCCGATCGGCGTCGGCATGCGCCGCGACCACCTCGATGCCCTCGGCGGACAACAGCGCCGCAAGACCTTCGCGCAGCAGCGTGTCGTCCTCGGCGATCACGACTCGCATGGCAGCTCCATCCGCACCGACGTCGGCCCGCAGGGTGGGCCGGCGACGGCGACCGTACCGCCGAGTGCCTCGATGCGGCTCTCGATTCCGGCCAGGCCACTGCCTTTCGACCGCTCGGCGCCTCCGTGTCCGTCGTCGGTCACGGTGGTGATTGCGCGCATCTGGCCGTCGTCCTCCGTCCAGGTCAGGTGAATATCGCATTCGGTCGCGTTGCTGTGCTTGGCCACGTTCGTCAGCGCCTCGGCGACCGAAACGGACAGGGCGGCATCGACGGACGCCGGGGTCGGCGCCGGGGCGTCGACCCGCAGCCGGGTGGGGATCTGCATCCGGTCGGCCGGCAGCCCCAATGCGGGCACCAGGCCTTCTTCGGCGAGCATCGGCGGATACACGCCCTGGATGATGCGACGCATTTCGGCCAGCGCGTCGCGGCTGGCGTCCTGTGCTTTCGCCAGGGCCGTCGCGACGTCGCCGGTTCCGGTGCTCAACTGCCGTTGCGCCGTGCCGATGAACATGGAGACGGCCACCAGCCGGTTCTGCGCCGCGTCGTGCAGGTCCCGCTCGATCCGCCGCAGCTCGGCGCTGTGCAGGTCGACGGCCGAACGTCGGCGCTGCTCCTCCATGCGCACACGAAGCCGGAGCTCCTGGTCGCGGGTGGGTGCGAGCAGCAGCTCAAGGAGCTTCGCGTCGGCGGAACACACGGCGGGCGCGGCGATCGACCACGCGGCCAGTCCGGCGAGCCCGACCAGGCCTGATGCCAGTGCGAGCCACCACGACGTGATCTCGAACAGCTGGTCGGCAGGCTTGCCGTCCGGCATCGCCCACCAGTACGTCGGCAGTGCCAGCGCTTGCAGTGACACCAACGGCAGCAGGATGGTGACGACACCAACGTGGATGCGGCCGGCGGACTTGCCGGGATCTCACGAGCCGCAGCCGCACAGGCGGCACGGCGTCCCGCCGCCCCCGTCGGGGTCCACGCCTGCCTCACGCACCCGGGACCGCGCAACGTTGTAGGCCTCGGCGACGCTCGCTGCGGCGTCGTCCACGACCTTTCAGTGGCCAACAACCGCTGCCCATGGCCACCTGACGCTGCCCGTCGTAGGGAGGACGGTTGGCAAAGTTGATCTATTCGAACTACTGTCCGAATAAGAGGTGGTTTTCGGACATGGGGGGTGGACGCGGGCGGAGGTGCGCGGTGGACGGTTTCGCGCACTTGCACGCCGCGTCGGGCTACTCGGCCCGGTACGGCGCCTCCCACCCCGAGGACCTGGTGGCACGGGCCGCCGAGCGCGGCATGTCGGCCCTGGCCCTGACGGACCGCGACACCGTCGGCGGCGCGGTGCGCTTCGCGCATGCCTGCACGGCCCACGGGGTGCGCCCGATCTTCGGCGTCGACGTCGCCGTCGCCCCCGCCGTACCCGGCACACCTCGCGCGCGGCGGCGCCGTACCCCGGTCCGCGGCGGGGCCCACGTCGAACAACCCCCGCTGCGCGTGACCCTCCTCGCCCGGGACGCGGCCGGTTGGCCGCGGTTGTGCCGCCTGGTCTCGGCCGCACACGCCGTCGAAGGGCCGCCGGTGGTGCCGTGGTCGGCGTTGCGCGAGCACACGGGGCCCGGGTTGAGCGTGCTACTCGGCCCGACCTCGGAACCGGTGAGGGCACTGTCCGACGGCCGCCCCGACACGGCCGAGCACCTGCTCGCGCCATGGCGTGAACTGTTCGGCGGCGCGCTGCGTCTGGAGTGTCTGTACTACGGGTCCTCGGGGACAGGGCCGGGTTCGCTGCGCCTGGCCGCCCGGACCGTGCAGCTCGCCGACCGGGTCGGGGTGGCCGCCGTGTTGACCAACGCCGTGCGCTACGCCGACCCGGACCAGCACAAGGTCGCCGACGTCCTGGACGCCGCCCGCCTGCTGCGCCCGATCCGTTTCCACCACCCGGCCCACCTCGATCCGCGCGAGCGCTGGTTGAAGGACCCGGCGGCGATGGCCGCGATCGCGGCCCGGATCACGGACGCCGCCGGGGCCGGGCCCGACCGTGCCCGAACACTGCTCGCGCGGACTGCGGCGACCGCGGACGAGTGCCGGTTGGATCCGGTGGAGGACCTGGGTCTGGGTGGCACGTTCTTCCCCGAGCCGGCCGTGGTCGGTGCCACGGCCGATTCGGCGGCGCGGGTGTTGCGCGAGCGTTGCGAGGCCGGGACGGTCCGGCGCGGTCTGGACCGCGACGAGGCCGCGATGGAGCGGTTGGCGCGGGAGCTGGAGGTCATCGGACGGCTGCGGGTGGAGACGTACTTCCTCACGGTCGGCCAAGTGGTGGCGGATGTGCGGGAGATGGGGGTGCGGGTGGCGGCGCGCGGGTCGGGGGCGGGCTCGATGGTGTGCCACGCGTTGGACATCGCCACCGCCAATCCCCTGGAACACGGCCTGTTGTTCGAACGGTTTTTGTCCGAGCGCAGGTCGTCGTTGCCGGACGTGGACATCGACGTCGAGTCCGCCCGGCGTCTGGACGTCTACCGCAGGATCTTCGAGCGGTTCGGGAGCGAGCGGGTCGCGGTGACGTCGATGCCCGAGACCTACCGGGCCCGCCACGCGCTGCGCGACGTCGGCCTCGCCCTGGGCCTGGCCGCACCCGACATCGACCGCATCGCGAAATCCTTCCCCCACATCCGCGCCCGCGGGATCACCACCGCGCTCGCCGAGTTGCCCGAACTGCGGCAACTCGCGGCCGAGGCGGGGCGATACGGACCACTGTTCGAACTCGCCGAGCGGTTGGACGCGTTGCCGCGCGGGATGGCGATGCACCCCTGCGGGGTGATCATCACCGACGCCACCCTGCTGGACCGGCTGCCGGTGCAGCCCACGCCCGGCGACGCCTTCCCGATGGTCCAGGCCGCGAAGGAGGAGGTCGAGGAGCTGGGGTTGATCAAGTTGGACGTGCTCGGGGTGCGGATGCAGTCCGCGATGGCGCACGCGGTCGCCGAGGTCGAACGCACCACCGGCGCACACATCGACCTCGACGACCCGCGTCACGTGCCGCTCGACGACTTCTTCGCGTTCAAGCTGATCCAGGCCTCCGACACCATCGGCATGTTCCAACTCGAGAGCCCCGGACAGCAGGACCTGCTCAGCCGCCTGCAACCGCGCGGCGTCCAGGACGTCATCGCCGACATCTCCCTGTTCCGACCCGGACCCGTGGCCGGCGGCATGCCCGAGCAGTACATCGCCGCCCGCCACGGCGCCGCCCCCACCTACCCCCACCCCGACCTGGAACCCGTCCTCGCGGACACCTACGGCGTCACCATCTGGCACGAACAGATCATGGGCCTGCTGGCCACGATGACCGGCTGCGACCTCGCGCTCGCCGACGTCGCCCGCCGCGCCCTGTCCGACCGCGACCGCATGCCACAGGTCCGCGACTGGTTCCACGAACACGCCGCCGCCCGCGGCTACACCCCCGACGTCCGCGACGAGGTGTGGCGCATCGTCGAGAGCTTCGGCGCGTACGGCTTCTGCCGGGCGCACGCGGTCGCGTTCGCGGTGCCCGCGTTGCAGAGCGCGTGGCTCAAGGCCCACCACCCCGCCGCGTTGTACGCCGGACTCCTCGAGCACGATCCGGGGATGTGGCCGCGTCGGGTGATCGTCGCCGACGCCCGCCGCCATCGGGTGCCGATCCTGCCCGTCGACGTCAACCACTCCAGGCCCGGCCACACCGCCGAGCAGACCGGCGACGGCACGTGGGGGGTGCGTCTGGCGCTGTCCGCGGTGCGCGGCATCACCGACGAGGAATGCGCCCGCATCGACGCCGGCCGCCCCTACACCTCCCTGTCCGACCTGTGGCAACGCGCCCGCCCCACCCTGCCCACCGCCGAACACCTCGCCCGCATCGGCGCCCTCGACGGCCTGCACGACGGACGCCTGACCCGCCGCGATCTGCTCCTGCAACTGCCCGAACTCCACCGCCGCACCCGCAAGGTCGGCGACGGCCAACTCCCCCTCGCCGACAGCCGACTCGACGCCACCGCCCCCAGCGGCCTCCCCGAGATGACCACCCGCGAAGCCGTCGGCGCCGAACTCCACGTCCTGGGCATCGACCTCTCCCGCCACCTGATGGAACACCACCACCGACTGCTCCGCGAGATCGGCGCCGTCGACGCCGCCCACCTCGCCGAACAACCACCCGGCCGACAGGTCCTGGTCGCCGGCGTCCGCGCCTCCACCCAGACCCCACCCATCGCCTCCGGCAAACGCGTCATCTTCGTCACCCTCGAAGACGGCTCCGGCCTCGTCGACCTCGCCTTCTTCGAGGACTCCCACCCCGCCTGCGCCCACACCGTCTTCCACTCCGGACTGCTCCTGGTCCGCGGGAAGGTCCAGGTCCGCGGCCGCCGGCGCACCGTCGTCGGCACCATGGCCTGGGACCTCGACGAGATCGCCGCCGCCCGCCGCGACCACGGCCCCCAGGCCGCGCTCGACCTCCTCGGCGCCCCCACCCCACACCCGACACCCGCCCAACCACGGCGCGTCCTCGTCCACGGCACCGGAGCACTCCAACACCCCTACGCCGACCTCCAACCCCCCGGCCAACGCGCCGCCGACCTGACCCGCTACGGCCACCGCAGCCCCGGTTCTCCAGGCTGACACTCCCCGTGAAGCTGTCGGGCACCTGGCGGGCCGCGATCGCGTTGCGGACGAACATGTCCGGGTCTTCCGCGAGTTGGTCGCGCAGACCCGCGGGAAGGTCCGGATGGTCGGCGACGGCAACGCGCACGGCGGAATCGGGGTCGGCGGCCAGTTCCGGTGACGGGGCCGTATGACCGACGGCGGCGGCGCGGGTCACGGGGTCGGCGAGGAGGACGGGCAGCAGGTCCGCCGGCGGGACGTACTTCAGGACACTGTCCCTGCGGACGTGGGGGACGGGATCGGTCATCAGGGCCCGGCGCACCCGGTCCGGGACATCGCGCCAGTGGTCGACGACCGCACACCCGGATCCGGGTCCGCGGCCAGGCGGGCCGGCAGTTCCGGCGGCAGATGATCGTTCATCGCGAGGAACATCCGCACGGAGGGATCCGGATCGTCCGCCGGCCGGACCCACAGTCCCGGCGGATCGTCCGCGACGCTTGCGGCGATCGCGCACCGGACCGCCGGCTCCGAGTGCTCCGCCATGCGGGCCCTGACCTCGGCAGGCACGGAGCAGTTGGCCGCGAGGGAACGCGCCGAGCCGAGCGCGACGATCTCCTCGATCATCGCCTCGGTCAGGTCTTCGCGCAGCAGCGCCACCGTGCGGCGGGCCTCCGGGTGTCGAAGCAGACGCCACACCAGATCGGCCACGAGGTCCTTTTGGGCCGCCAACGCGCCCAGTTCGGCATCCAGACTCATGGACCGCAGGCTAACGGGCGGGAGGAATCCGTCGGTCGTCGTCCGCAGGCCGCCACATGGCCCGCACGGTTGTGGGGCGTTGCCCGCCGCCCGACGCCGGCGCGGACATCGAACGCGGTTCGGTCATCGGCCGCCCGTGCGGAATCCCGGGCGGCAGCGGGACGGGTGGCAGGGGGTTGCGGGCGTGGGCGATCGCGGCATGCAGGTTGCGCCGGGCGGCGTCGCCCAGTCGCCGACATCGCTGCGGCGAGGCTGAGGCGGTCGTTGAAGATCGGCATGACGACCCTCGGCCTCGACGAGAGCGTTGAGATCCTGGCTCGGCACCGCGACGACCGGTCGCACACCGGCATCAGCGACGCAGCAGACCACTCGAGGCAGTTCGCGCTGTACTTCGACGCCGCCGGGACCGAGTTCGTGGCGTGCGGCGGCATCGAACGCGAGCCATCTTCGAAGGTGGGCGGTCAGAAGCTCCAGCTGTAGAGGCCGCCACCCGTGTTCACCGCGGAGGCCGCGAGTCGGGCAACTCCCTCCAGGACTGCCAGTAGATCGTCGTCGGTCATGTCGTCCCCGTCCTCGGACCGGATGCGCGTTGTCCAGCGGCCTGCGAGCTCTTCGAGTTCCGCGGAACTCGCGGTGGCCAGCGCTCGGGTCAGCCGCTTCGGCAGGGCGAACACCTCGACGCCATCGTTCAACGGGGCGGTGACCCACGCCGGCCACGCCCACCCATGGAGCCGCTCAAGCGGCGGGGCTGCGGCCGAAGGCTCCTCGAAGTACATGTCCCACTCGGCGATGGCACTGTCCGGCTCAATAAAACGGCACGTCACAGACTCAAAGGCCCCACCCGGTCCCCGATGCCGCGTCGCAGCGGCGGTCTCGTCGTCGGGAGCCAGGAAGAACACTATGTCGTGGGCCATCCGAGCATTGTGGCAGCCCGCCGAGCACTGCCGTGGCATTCCAGATCCCGTCCGTGCGCGTGGACCCGGACCCGGCACGTGGCGCCCCCTTCGCGCCGAGGGGTAGGCACACGGAAGGAACGTCGCCGATCTCCACGACGTGGAAGTCGTCGCCCGTCGACAACACCGCCCCACCACCGTGGACACCGAATCGGTCTCTCCGCCGGCCGACCGTTCGCCTCGACGTCGAGCAACTCGGTTCGGGTAATTCGCCGTTGGTGCCCGTGAGGTGCCGCCTCGCTGTGGGTACGAACCACGAGAGCGTCGGGGGAAGGGACCTCCGGTTCTTGTGTTCGGCCCGCCCGACACGACGTGAGGACGGTTGCTGCGAATGAACGGTGGCACGACAACTCAGGGTGCGCTCCTCGCCCCACTCGCTCCGACACCGGGCAGTCCCCCAACGAAGGCACAGGTGGAGGCGGCTGGGGAAGGGCAGTTGAGGTCGAGCACATGCCTGCTGCGTGGAGACGCACGCCCGCCCGAGGCCGTCAAGGCTCTCGGCGGCTTCAGATCGCGCGGGAGCAACCCGAGCCTGCAAAAGCACGTCAAAGGCGCGTTGTCGGGTACCGACGCCTGCGTCGACTCCGGCTACATCTCCATGACCAGGGACTACATGAGGGCCAGGAAGTTCGCGCGGAATCAGTTCGTGACCATGCCCGGGGACGACGTCGACCGCGTCACCCACATCTACATCGTCAAAACCACCGGAGTGCTCTACGACGTCACGACGTTCATGCGGGAGTGCCCCTTCGAGGGCGACGACGAACAGGAAGTGGCCGCCTTCGGACTCGTGCCCTGGGTCCAGGTCATGGGCTGGTTTTCGCTCACCTGGCCGGCCGGCAAGGAATACACCGCGATCGTCTACAGCGAGATCGTGCGCAATCCGGACAGGAACCCGTCTTTGGAGCCCATGAGTTTCTCCGACGATTTCTCGAAGGACCGGTGCGGACTCACAACGAGGGCGACTTCGTAGCGTCGCGCCGCCTGCTCGTCCCGGCCGGGCCCGGCGGACACACCTCGCCCGGCCCGGCCACAGGACCTCCCGCGAGCCGCGCCGCGTCCTTGCGTGTCGGCGTGGTCAGCCGGTGGAGAGGAGATGGGTGAGGTCCGAGAAAGTGACGGATTTTTCCTCGTCCCAGGTGGCCTGGAGGGTCCACCCGTCTTTCGTCCTGCCGAGCATCCCGTCCAGGCGCATGAGCGGTTCGCCTCCCTCACGCAGGATCGAGAGGTCCATGCGGACGTTGAGTCGCCCGGTGGCCCAGAAGACGCTCAGGGTGTCGACGCGGACCGAAGTGCCGTCGAGGGCGTGGGCCATGCTTCCGGCGAACTCGTAGCTGGTGGCCTCGGGTTTTCTCTTGTACGTGGTGATCACCAGGAGCAGGCGGTCGAAGCGGGCCTCGTCCAGGATCCGGGGAGGATCGGGATAGTCGAGCGTCGTGTGCACATAGTCGATGAGGCCCTTGACGCTCACCGAGTCGAGTTGGCCGCCCTTCCACGTGACGTCGCCCTGGGTGGCGACGTCGAAAGAGAACGTCTTGCCGTCGATGGTGACGGAGTCGTCGGATCCTGTCGTGTCGACCATGGAAATTCCTCGGTGTCGGGCCGGCTCGGGGCCTTCCCTGAGCGTAGTCGTCTCCGACCCGGGTCGTGAAGCGAACGCGAACCTGCCCGGTTGGGGGTGACCTTATGTGCTTCGTGGTTGATGTCGTGGCGGGGCGAACAGGCTCCGGCTGTCCCGGACATACTGCGGGTGGGCGAGCGCGAGAGCCAGGCAATGGCGACCCGGCGGGGAAGGAACCTCGCTGGTGGAGTTGCCCTACTGCTGGGGTATCTCCATGCGTGGAAGCGTATGAGGAGAACGGCCGGCCGAGACGGGCGGGAAGAGACGGACCTGTGGCCTCAGAGGTTCCGCGGCGGCAGCCCGGCCAGCCCCGTGTCGCGCATGATGAATTCGATCGTTTCCTTGAGGAGACTGTCGGCACCGATGACCGTCTCGATTCCGCTGGTCAGTAGATCGCGTTCGCGATACCAATCACGCAGCTCCCGCTCGGTGACATGTGCGAGGTATTCCGGATCCGGCTTCGTCACGTGACGCGCCAGCGTCTCGGACAGGGGAATGTCCAGGTAGTAACACCGAGTGGTGCCACGATGATCCCGGGCCAGATCCTCCAGCATCTCCCCGTAGCGGTCGGCGTACAGGATTCCCTCGACGACCACGTGGTAGCCGGCATCAAGCGCATATCGGGCCACGGTGGAGATCAGGCCGATATTCGGGGCGCCCTGCCGATCCCGCTCACGCAGTACGACTCGGCGAAGGTTGTCCTGCCCCACCAGAGCCAGGCCCCGGCCGAACCGGTCACGGATCCCAGCTGCCACCGACGACTTGCCGGACGCAGAGTTTCCCCGAATCACGACCAGTCGACTCTCTTCGCTTCCCACGGTCACCCTGGGCACCCTACTGGCGGCTGCGGACGCCACGGAGCAGCGTTCGAGTGCGGTCGACGACCGCCCGTACACAGCCCGCGACCTCGCGGGCGAGGGCCTGTGGGGTCGGGGGGGGACGAGGCGGACTGGGCCCGCAGCGGGGCACCGAGGGAACTGCCGGCCTGGCTGAGTCCGTAGGCGGTTCGTGTGGGTGGCGCCGTTCTCCCCGCCGTGCGGATCCGCTCCGATTCTCTGTTCGAGAGTCCCGGCCCACGCCACACGGGGGCGGTGGCGCCACCCGCGGGACCGGGTGGCGCCACCGCGTCGTCCGGCCCGGACCGGGCGACGGTGCGGCCGCAACCGCGCCGAGACCGCCGGGCGTGATGGCGCCGGGCCTGGTGGCGCCGGGGCGGACAAGTCCGGGCCGCCTCGAAGCGCCCCTCGCGGGATGCGTCCCCGACATGCGGACCCGTTCCGCCCGTCATGCGGAGTATCCGATCAGAGCCTGTTCGAGGGCTCGAACCCGCCGGCCGGTTCCGGTTCGAGGACTCCGATGCGGTCGGGAGGTCCTCGCTCCCGGTGCCGTGGATGAGGCGAATCACCGCCTGGCTCACCGAGGGGTCGTCGTGCGTGTTGGGCACCTCGCCGGCGATCCGGTGGTCGCGCATGACCAGCACGCGGTCCGCGAGGGTGACCATCTCGGGCAGGTCACTCGTGATCAGCAGGATGGCGAGGCCGTCGGCGGCCAGGTGCCAGACGAGTTGGAGGAAGGCGGCCTTGGTGCGGACGTCGATGCCGACCTTGGGTTCGTCGATCACCAGGATCTCGGTCCGCGCGGCGAGCCACTTCGCGAGGCCGACCTTCTGCTGGTTGCCGACCGTCTGGCCAAATACTTCCCCGGCGTCCGAGCCCTCGACGGCGCGACGTTGCACCTGCGCCCCGGGTCCGTGCACGCCCTGCTCGGCGAGAACGGCGCCGGCAAGTCGACCCTGATCAAGGTCGTCACCGGCCTGTTCCACCCCGACGGCGGCGGCTCGCGCTCGACGGAACCCCGATCGACTTCCACTCTCCCCACGACGCGGTACGCGCGGGGATCTCGGTGGTCTGTCGGCCGCCCCCTTGTCGCCGGCGGCACCGGTGCTGCCCTTGGTGCTGCACCCGGTCAGGGCCGCTGCCAACGACAGCGAGACGGCGGCGCGGAACAGGGCGTTTCTGACGGGCGATCGCTTCATGGAACCAACCTCCGGAGCCAGATACTATATTTTCGAGAAGCACGCTCGCGGATCTCGGTAGGATCAAGGCCTCGAACGCGGTGAATGTTTTCAGCCACACGAGGCCGGAAGACGGGCCAAAATCACGCGCAAGTAATGTCATATAGTGCAAATTTGCTGGTCGCGGGCGAGAGTCGAGCTCTGATTGACGTCGATCCGACTCTCGGCAGCATCGCGCATCTATAGCCACGGAGGACGTGGATCATATATTAATAAGGCACGACGGCGTCCTGCGGCATGCTCGGATCTACGGATGTCGTCACCGAAGCAGCGCGTCGGCGTGTCTGCGTCGAGGAGGAGAGAAACGATGACAGAGGCGCAGCCTCGACAGGTGCTCGCGGACACCGTGTGCGAGGCGATCGCACAACGGCTGGTCGATCACGAGATCGAGCCTGGAGCCAAGCTCAACATCAACACGTTGGCGCAGGCCCTCGACGTGTCCCCCACTCCGGTACGAGAGGCGTTGGCCCGCCTGGAGGCCGACGGCCTGGTGGTCAAGCGGGCCCTCGCCGGATACTCGGCCGCGCCGCTGATGAGTGCCGAGACGTTCGACGAACTGTTCGAGATGAGGCTGCTGTTGGAGCCGGCGGCGGCGGCCGGGGCCGCCGTACGGGTCGGCGAGGAGGGCCTTCGGGCGCTCACCGACAGCCTGACCCGGATGCGTGCCGCGCGCGGCGACGACAATCGCGAGACCATGCGTCGATTCCTCCAGCACGACGCGCTCTTCCACGACGTGATCGCGATTTCCGGCGGCAACTCGCTGATGGCCGACACCCTGCGCCGCTTCCGGTCACACACGCATCTGTACCGGCTGTACTTCCCGGCCGGGGTCCCCGACGCGACCTGCCGGGAGCACGAACGCGTACTCGAGGCCATCCGGGACGCGGATCCCGATGTCGCAGCGGCCGCAATGCGCACGCACCTGCATCGGGCGCAGG
Organism: Embleya sp. NBC_00888; assembly: GCF_045207655.1. Lineage (NCBI taxonomy): Bacteria > Bacillati > Actinomycetota > Actinomycetes > Kitasatosporales > Streptomycetaceae > Embleya > Embleya sp. NBC_00888. The sequence goes on from NZ_CP108785.1 coordinate 663,933, forward strand.
AGCGCCTGCTGCCCGGGCTCGTCGCGGCGGGAGGCGCACAGGCGTGACTGGCATGGAGTGGGGCGAGTTGCCCGAGGCCGGTTCCGAAGTGTCGTCCGTTACGTGAACAGGGTTGAGAGGGAAGGAAACTCGCTCATGAAGGTGTCGCGTTCGGGTGTCGCCGGGAGGAACCTGTGACCGGGGGGCGGGACTTCGCCGGGCTGGCGGCGGTGGTGACCGGTGGGGCGGCGGGGATCGGGTTGGCGACCGCGCGCATGCTGGTCGCGCGCGGTGCGCGGGTGGCGGTGTTGGATCGGGACGTGTCGCCGTTGGTCGGCGATGGCGACCTGTCGGTGTTCGCCGCGGACGTGGGCGACGACGCGTCGGTGGTCGAGGCCGTGCGCGGCGCTCCGGAGCTGTCGTCAATGCTGCCCGCCCCGTCCGGACACCCTCGCTCGTCCTCAGCACACCCGAGGTGACCTTCCATGACCCCCGATTCCATTGTCGACGCGCACCATCACGTCTGGGACCTGTCCGCGCGCGACCATCCCTGGCTCGCCGACCCGGCCCTCGCCCCGATCCGGCGCAGCTTCGCGCTCACCGACCTGGAGTCCGAGGCCGCCTCGACCAACGTCACCTCGACCATCCTGGTGCAGACGGTCGCGGTCGCCGAGGAGACCCCGGAATTCCTCGCGCTCGCCGCGGCGAGCCGGTTGGTCGCCGGGGTGGTCGGCTGGGTCGACCTCACCGCGCCCGATGTCGCGGAAGCCATCGGCGCGCTTCGCGAACTACCGGGCGGCGAACACCTGGTGGGCATCCGCCACCCCGTACAGGACGAGCCCGATCCGAACTGGCTGATCCGCCCGGACGTCATCCGCGGACTCGCGGCCGTCGCCTCGGCGGGACTCGCCTACGACCTGCTCGTACAACCCCACCAGCTCCCCGCGGCCGCCCGCGCCGCCGCGGCACTGCCCGAACTCACCCTCGTTCTCGACCACCTCGGCAAGCCGCCGATCGCAGCACGCGAGAGAGCCCCCTGGGCCGGTGACATCAAGACGCTGGCCGCACTGCCCAATACCGTGTGCAAGCTCTCCGGACTCGTCACCGAAGCCGACTGGCGGACGTGGTCTTGGCGCGACCTGCGCCCCTTCGCCGAGACGGCGCTTGAAGAATTCGGGCCGGACCGGCTCATGTTCGGATCCGACTGGCCGGTCTGCCTGCTCGCGGCCTCCTACCGCGACGTGGTCGACACCGCCGCGACCCTCACCAACTCGTTGAGCGCGACCGAACAGGCCGCCGTCTTCGCCGGCACGGCGACCCGCGTGTACGGACTTCCCCAAGGAGAGCAATGAACGAGAACACGGGCGACGGGGTCCGACGGATCGCATCGGTGATCCGCGTCAGGCCCGAGAAGCTCGAGGAGTACAAGCGCCTGCACGCCGATCCCTGGCCCGGCGTCCTCGACCGACTCCGAGCGTGCAACATCTCCAACTACTCCATCTTCCTCCACGAAGAGCTCCTGTTCAGCTATTTCGAGTACCGGGGAACCGACTTCGACGCGGACATGGCCCGCATCTCCCGGGACCCGACCACCCAGGAATGGTGGAAGCTGACCGACCCCTGCCAGGAACGCCTCCCCGGAACACCCGAGGGGCAGCAGTGGACCGAGATCCCCTCGATCTTCTTCCTGCAATGAGCGACACCGTGCAGCGAATTCCCGACCGCCCCGGAGGCGGACACCCCACCCCGAAGGGAAGCCCCAGATGAAGGTACTGCGCATCGGCGCCCCGGGCAGCGAACGCCCGGCAATCCTGACCGACGAAGGACGGCTGCTGGACCTGTCCACCCTCACCACGGACATCGACTCCACGTTCCTGGCCTCCGGAGGCCTCCAACGAGCCCGGACCGCCGCCCGGGCCGGGAAGCTGGCAGACCTCCCGCTCGGCGACGTACGGATCGGCGCCCCGGTGACCCGTCCGGGCAAGATCGTATGCATCGGCCTGAACTACCGCGACCACGCACAGGAGACCGGCGCACCGATCCCCACCCGGCCGGTGGTCTTCCTGAAGGACCCCACCACCGTCGTCGGTCCCCGGGACACGGTCTCGATCCCCCGTGGCTCGACCAAGACCGATTGGGAAGTCGAACTCGCCGTGGTGATGGGCAAACGGGCCCGCTACCTCGACTCACCGGACGAGGCCGCCGAGGCGATCGCCGGATACACGATCAGCAACGACGTCTCCGAGCGCGAGTTCCAACTGGAGTACTCCGGACAGTGGGACCTGGGCAAATCCTGCGAGACCTTCAACCCGCTCGGCCCCTGGCTGGTCACCCCCGACGAGGTCGGCGACCCGCAGTCCCTCGCGCTCCGCCTGTCCGTCAACGGCGTACCGCGCCAGCACGGCAACACCGAGAACATGATCTTCGACGTGCCGTACATCGTCTGGTACCTGAGCCAATACATGGTCCTGGAACCCGGCGACGTCATCAACACCGGAACCCCGGCCGGAGTCGCCCTGGGACTACCGGACACTCCATACCTGCGCCCCGGCGACATCGTCGAACTCGAGATCGCAGGACTGGGCACCCAGCGCCAAGTCCTCGAGCAAGCCTGAGCCGAGAGCAACACCGGGTGCCCGGCGGTGACGCGCCCGCCGGGGGCCGATACGAACCGGGCCCGGGACGGATGCCGCATCGGGCGGCGTATCGCGCCCCGTGACGGACGGCGTGATGGCGGCTCCCCGGGCTGTGGCATCCGGGGCATCGGCGCCGCCGTGGGCCTCGCCCCGACCGACGCAGCGATCGTGGACGGTGCACCGACGGAGCCGGCCTCCAGGTCGCCGACCCGGTGTCGTCGATGTCCAGGGCCGACCTGCCCCGGCCGAGGTAGCCGCGCAGGACCGGCAGGGAACACCCTGGAGGTGGTGGCATTCACGGGCGGCGGCCTTGTCGTTCACATGCGTGGCATGGCGGTTCGCCACGGTGTTTCCCGGATCGCGCCGAAGCCGTATGTGCTGATCCGCGAGGCCCTCGCCGGGCAGTCGCGGGCGGCGGTCACCAAGATCACCCTGTCCACCCGCGAGAACCTGGCCCTGGTCCGCGCGCAAGGCGACATCCTCACGTTGCAGACGATGTGCGGCCGGACGAGCTCCGTACCCCCGAGGGCGTCGCCCCACAGGGCGAGGTGACGATCGACCCCGGACACGAGAAGGTCCGGTACCGGCTCGCCCGCCGCGCGGGCGAGCCGGACGGGTCGTCCCAGACCGTGGCGGTCGTGTCGGTGGGCTTGCGGGTGAAGCGTGGTTACCCGCCCTCGACCTCGGCGGTTGTGGCGGAAATGATCCGTCGCGCCCTGGCGGCTCCACCACCAGCATGTACGCAACCTTCGCAACAAGGAGGAGTTGTTCCGCAAGGCCCTGGAGCGCTACACCGAAGGCCCGGGCGCATACCTGACCCGGGCCCTGGACGAGCCGACCGCCCTCGGCGTCGCCACCGCGATTCTGGCCGGCACCGTACGAACCACCACCCGCCCGGCCCATCCTCACGGGTGCCTGGGCGTCCAGGGCGCCTTGTCCGCCGGCGACTCCGGACGTGGAGTCCGTGACCTTCTCGTCGCCTGGCGCAACAACGGCTGCTCCTGCGTCCGGGAGCGGTTCCAGCGAGCCGTCGACGACGGCGACCTGCCTGCGGAGAGCAATCCGGGGCTGCCGGCCCGCTACGTCACCACCTTGGCGTTCGGCATCGCCGTGCAAGCCGCGAGCGGTGTCGGCCGCGATGAACTCCAGGAGATGGCTGACGCCGCCCTACGCAACTGGCCGCTCTCCTGAGAACCGCCCGGCGTTCGTCTTCGCGAGTTCCGGCGCGGTCGCCGGCGCCTGTCACACCGGCCGGTTCACCAAGGACCCCCGGCTCGCGAAACTCCTGGGGTGCCCACGCCGGTCGCCCGGGGCCCGGGCGTTCGTGGCGGCCGCGCACCCCGGTCCCGCTCGCTCCCGATACCCCGAGCGCGGACATCCGCATCGGGTACGCGTTGCAGCACCCTCACGCAGGAACTCCAGTCGCAGTTGGACGCGCTCGCCGCGCACGGCATCTCCCGGGACAAGGTCTTCTCGAAGAAGATCAGCACCGAGTGCGGGTGCGCCCGCAGTTCGAGGCCGCCCCCGCGCCGGCCCGCGAGATCAAGACCCATTCCCCGCGCTGCCGGGTGACTCTGGCGGTGTACGAGATGAAGAGACTCGGGCCGGAGGCGGCCGAACTGACAGCCTTGGCCAACCACTCGACCGCGCACAGCTTGGTGTCGGAAATGCCCACCGGGCCGCGGGCCAAGGCCGCCGGCGCGCACCCCGACGAGGCCGCCGAGCGCACCACGACCGCGGACAACGTCGTCGAGTGGCGCCCGTCCTGGACGATCGGTGGCGAGGTCGTCGGGCCTCGGCTGGTCGTGTTCGTGTCGGTATTCGCGCGGAAGCCGAGCAGGGCGGCGGTGTCGGGTACGACATGGCCCGCCGCGGCGTGTTCCTTCAAGTGGTCGATCATCCGCGCCGTACTCACCGCGGTGAAGTCGTCGACGCCACCGCGCAGCGGACACCTGTGACACCGGAGAAAGCCGCCCGTCGCCATGAACACGTGGAGCTCGTTCCACCCGGGCGACTCGAGATGCAGCCGTCCGACGAGTTGTGGGCGGCGGACGAGTCCGGGCCGCCGGAGTGGACGTCGGACGCCCGGCGGAGCGTCACGGGCGAGTGGTCCGAGCTTGGTGAACGGTCGTGCGGGGCCGGTCTCGGCGGTTGTGGTCTGTAGCCGAGATGGCCGTCGTCACGGGGGTGTTCCGAGGATTCCTGCCGAAGTGCGGCCTCGCTGGGATCGAGAGATGAGGCTGTCCATCGATCGGTGGGGAATTGATCGGTAGGGAGTGGTGTCATGGCCGTCGAGGATGCCTCGACCCGTGTCCTGCCTTCGGTGGCCGGGGCGAGTGACGGTGCCGTGCGACAGCCGTGCGATTGTCTCGAGGTGGACGTGGATCTCGTGGTCGGCGGACCGCGCGGTTGATGCTGGAGACCGCCCCGAGTCCGCGGATCCCGACGGCAGGCGTGCACGTGGAGGCCGTGACCCCGACCGGGTGGAGTGACCCGAGTCACATACGGGGAGCGTGTCGGGTGGCCGCGGACAGTTCAGGGGCGTGGAGATGAACTTGCGAGCGCGGGTCAGAGACGGTGACCCGTACGCCTTCGAAGAGTTGTTCGCCGAGCACGCCAAATCCGTCTACAACCATGCCTTCCGGACCACCGGCGACTGGTCCGCGGCCGAGGACGTCGTCGCCCTCACCTTCCTGGAGGCCTGGCGACTGCGCGGCCGGGTCGACGCCGAAGGCGGGTCCCTGCGCCCCTGGCTGCTGGGCATCGCCGTGAACGTCGTGCGCAACGTCCGCCGCACCGGCCGCCGGCACGAGGCGGCGCTGGCCCGGATGCCGCGCGACCAGTCGGTGCCGGACTTCGCCGACGACCTGGTGGGGCGGATCGACGACACCGAGACCATCGCGAAGGTCCGGCGGTCGCTGGCGACACTGCGCCGTTCGGAACGCGAGGTGTTCGCGCTGTGCGTGTGGGCGCGCCTGGACTCGGCATCCGCCGCCGAGGCGCTCGGCATACCGGAGGGCACGGTGCGTTCCCGGCTCTCCCGGGGCCGCGCCAAGCTCAAGCGCATGCTCGGCCCGCAGGCGCAGGACGCCCCGCCCTCGCCCGGCGAAGTCGCACCGCACCCCGTCCCCGCATCGCGGCCCGCCGGCCGCCCGACCCCCGCGGCCGCCCGGCCCGGAAAGGACCTCCGATGACGAACAACCCGACCGACACCGACGCGCCGGTACGGGCCGAGCTCGGCGCCATGTTCCCGGCGCCCGCCGAGCGCAGCCTGCCGCACGATCGGGCGCGGGCGATGTCCGCGGCCCTCCTGCGCGAGTTCGACGGTGCGGCCGTCGGCCGCCCGGCCGGGGCGGCGAAGTCTCGGCGCAAGCGCCTGGCGTGGCGCGTCGGTGCGCCCGCCGCGGTGTTCGCGGTCGCGGGGGCGACCGCCGCCACGGTGTTGATCGACGACTCGCCGGTGCGCCCCAGGTTCCCGACGCAGGCCTCGTGTTCCTACGAGTACACGGCCAAGCCGCAGTTCGCGTACGCGGCGCGCATCGAGGCCGGGCAGACCCCGGAGGAGGCGTGCGCGCGGTATTGGCCGGACATGACCGAGACCGCGCGGCGGATGTCACTGCCGGGCAGCGACGCGCCCGGCGCGGCGACCGTGCCGGCCCTGGTCGCGTGCACCGCGAAGGGAAGCGGCGACCTGATGGTCGTGCCGAGGCCCACGGATCGCAGCCCGCAGGACGCGTGTATCGCATTGGAGATGGGCGTGCCCGACAACGACGCGACGTACCACGGCGCGACGATCGAGCAGGTGCGGCGCCTGGCCAGGCTGGTCGGCGATCACGAGGGAAGCCGCCTGTGCATGACCGTTGCCGACGCTCGCGCGCTCGCCGAGCGGTCCCTGGCCGAAGTCGGCATCGTCGGCTGGGACGTCGAGTACACCAGGGAACCGGGCGTGACGACCGGCCTGGCGTTCGCGGTGGCGGACCCGGACGCGGGCGCGGTCCTGATCCGCGACCTTGCGGTGCCGGGCTCGGCCTGCACGGGGACGCAGAACGCCAAGTAGCCGCGCGTGTGGACACCAACGTGTTCATCGATGCCCCGTGCGGCGCCCGAATCGGGTCGTCGACAACCTGGTGGACCTGGGGAAGGCGGGTTGGATCAGCCCCCGGCGCACGGACACGCCCGACACCGAGCGCATCGGCCCGGTCGCCGTCGCTTACCCCGTCGCCGACGACAACGAGGCGGTCGAGGTCGCGAACGCGACCGGCTGCGGCCTCGGCGGCTCGGTCTTGTGCGCCGACCTCGACTCGCGCAGATATCTCCTCCGGGTGAGTCTCACGGATCCGGACCGGGCCTGGCTCCCGACCGGTTGACGGCGATCGTCGCCTCACCGCGCTGGGACGCCTCCTGAGCCCGACGAACCCGGGTGGGTTCGGGATGCCCACCTCCGGGCCGGCCACGCGAAGGGGCTCCCCTTCGCGTGGCCGGCCGCCCGAACCTCCCGGCCCGCGCTCCGCCGGAGCCCCGATTCCCTGATGTGAGCGCCCTGTTGCCCCGGCGCGTGTCGGCCAGGGCTCACTTCGCGCTGCCCGAAAACACCCGCCGGCCACGACACCGCATCGCGCGACCTTGCGCAACACCGCCTCGCCTTGGGCGCTGCCTTACGTCGCTGCGCACTCACGCGCCTTGCCGGCGCACCGGACGACCTGGTGCGGTGGTGGTGGTTCCGGCGAACCGGGACAACACAAGCCGCCCGGCGATGTCTCCACGGCGGTGCTCGGCGCCCTGCCGAGCGACTCCGGGATTCGCCGCCTCGCCGAACGCGATCACAACGTCGTGCGCTGGACCGAGATCGTGCGCGGCGGCAACTTCCTGTCGATGGAACACCCGACCGCGCTGGGCGAGGACGTCCGCGCGTTCTTCGCCGATGTGCGCGCCGCCCCGGCGGGTGGAAGGCTTTCGGCGGTTCGGCGCGGTCCGCCGGGTCACCAGGGGCAGGAAAAGTCACGCCCGGGGCAACGGCAGCCGCGGGTCGGACAGTAACAGGGGGACGGGCAACGGCTGCCCGGTGACTGGAGAAAACGATGCGTGTCCGGTCCCGCAAGACGTTCCCGGACTTCCTGCAAGCGATGCCGACCTCGCCGGCGTCACGTCGGACCTCCCCCGCACCGCCGCGTGACGGCGGAACCGACAGGGCGAACACGGGGCAGCGGACGCCCGGGCGCGGCGGACGCAGGGCTCGCCCGCGGTGTGGACGGGGGCGGTGCCTGTGTGGCGCCGTCCGGCCGAGTGTCCGGGTCTGGTGCCGGAGGGCGTTCGATCGTCCGTGGTCGGCGGTTGCGAAGTGCACCGGGCCCGCCACAACTCTGCCCGGCCGGCCCGCATCCACGTGGGGGCGGCCCGGATCGGGCCGCCCCCAGGTCACTTCCCCATGCCCTCGGTCAGGCCGCGGATGAGGTGACGCTGTCCGATCAGGAAAACGATGATCAGCGGCAGTGAGGCGATCGTGAGCCCTGCGAACATCACCGGCCAGTTGGTCAGTAGGCGGCTTTGCATGTCCACCAGGCCGACCGGCAGGGTCTTCAGGTCGTCGTCGTTGACGAATACCAGGGCGAACGCGAACTCGTTCCACGCGAACAACGCCTGGAGGATGCCCGCCGAGATCAGGATCGGCCGGCACAGCGGCAGGATCACCAACCAGAAGATCTGCGCGCGCCCGGCCCCGTCGATCACGGCGGCCTCCTCCACGTCGCGGGGCAGGTCCATCATGTACGCCCGGATCAGGAAGACCGTGAAGGGAATGCGGAAGGCGGTGTACAACACGATGAGGGCCCAGTGCGTGTTGTAGATGCCCAGGTCCTGAAGCAAGCGGAACAACGGGATGAGAGCCACCGTGGGCGAGAGCATCAGACCGCCCAGGATGAGCAGGAGCAGCGGCTGCGCCAGCGGGATGTCGAGCCGGGTGAGTCCGTACGCGGCCCACGCGCTGAACAGCGTCACGAGGATGCTGCTCGCGACGGTCACGATCACGCTGTTGCCCAGGTAGCGGACGACGCCCTGGTCCCACGCGTCGGCGAAGTTGTGCCGGCGGAACTCGCCCGGCGGTCCCCACGCGTCGCCGAAGATCTCGGCGTTGTTCTTGAAGCTGCTGAGCACCATCCACAGCAGCGGGTACACGACCGCGACCGCCAAGGCGACCAACAGTGCGTACGCGAAACCGGTGAGCGCCCACCGCTGCCATCGGCCCCGGCGCCGTGGGCCGCCGTGCGGGGGTCGGTCGATCGTGCGCCGGCGACCGACGCGGGACTTGCCGCCGTGTGCGGGTGCTGCGGACACGACCTGGCCGGCGAGGTCCGTCGTCATGACTCCACCCTCCGGTGCTTGGCGTAGAGGAGTTGGGCCGCCGCGGCCAGCACGGTGATCAGCAGGATCACGGTGGCGATGGCGGACGCGTAGCCCATGTCGTCGTTGAGGAAGGCGCTGCGGTACAGCCACGTGCCCAGTACCTGGCTCGAGTTGTTCGGGCCGCCCCCGGTGGTCACCATCACCTCGTTGAAGACGAGGAACGCGCCTGACACGGTGAGGATGACCATCAGGGTGGTCATCTCGCGCACCATCGGCACGGTGATGGTGAAGAAGGAGCGGATCCGTCCGGCACCGTCCACCTGCGCCGCCTCGTACAGCTCCCTCGGGATCTTCTGGATCGCCACCATGAACAGCACGGCGGTGTAGCCCATGGACTGCCACTGGCTCATGGCGATGATCGCCCAGATCGCGGTGGCGCTCTCGCCCAACCAGGCGTGCTGCAACGACCCGAGCCCGATCGTGTCGAGGAAGCGGTTGACGAGCCCGATGTTGGGGTCGTAGAGGAAGCGAAAGAGCATGCCCGCGACGGTGATCGACACCGCTGCGGGGATGAAGTACACGGTGCGCAGCGCACTGCGCAGGCGGCGGCCGACCAGCTCCTCCAACGTCGCCGCGAGGGCGAGTGAGAGACCGACCTGGCAGATCACCGAGACCACGGCGTAGCCCACGTTGTTGCGCAGGGCCCGCCAGAAGATGGGATCGTCGGCCGCCTCACGGTAGTTGTCCAGGCCCACGAATCTCGGGGTGGGCGAGAACGCGTTCCAGTGAAAGAAGCTGAGTCGGACGGTCTCGACGATCGGGTAGTAGATGAAGACCGACACCAGCAGCAGGGCGGGCACGACCCACACGAGGCCGCCGGCTCGGGTAAACGTCTTCTTGCGCATGATCGCTCCGCAACATCGGGGGCGAGGGGTAGGGCCGGGAGGCCCAGGGCCCGTCCTCGATCCGCTTCTTCGGGCGGGAGTCGAGGGCGGGCCCTGCCCCAGTCGTCAGCCGGATACCTCCTGCTTGGCCTTCCTGGCGGCGGCCTGGACACTCTTCATGACGCCCTGTGGGGTACTCGAACCGTCCAGCAGCCCCTGCACTCCCGCGAGGTAGGCGTTGGCGACCTCGGTGTGCGTGACCGCGTCCAGCCACCCCGCGAACGCGGGGCTCTTGGTGATCAGTTCGAGTGCTTCCCGGTTTTGTTGCGTGGAGTTCTCGGGAGTGGTCGATCCGAGCACCGGGCTCAACCAGCCCAGTTGCCTGGTCATCTGTTGGGCGTTCACCTGGTTGGTGAAGAACTTCAGGAAGTCCACCGCCAACGCGGCGTTCTTCGACCCGGGATTGACGATGAGCCCGTCGGGTGCGCCCGCGAGTTCCTCCTGGTCGCCGGGGGCTCCGGCGATGGGCGGCATCCGGAAGAACGACCAATCCTCGGCGAACGCCGCCGGGACCCCCTGGGCCGACAGGAGCGGGAACTCCGCGGTCTCCACGTACTGGGCCGCGGCGGATCCCTGCTGCATGGTCGCCTGGGCGGACTCGTGCGAGATTCCGTTGGCCTTTTGGGTCAGGCAGCGCTGGTGCAGCTGTTGGAAGTCCTGCAACGCCTTCACGTAGCCCGGGTCGGTGAACGCGCCGGTCTTGGGATCGTTGTCGCGCTCGCGGACGGCCCGAGGGACCTCCTGCGCGTTGAGTTGCGTGATGTAGTGGATGGCCGGCCAGCCGAATTGGTTGCCGAACGCGATCGGGGTGTAGCCGGCCGTCTTCAACCGGTCGCAGCCGGTGAGCAGGGCTTCGAAGGTCGCGGGCCGCTCGATCCCCGCCTTGGCGAACGCGGACTTGCTGTACGCGAACACCTTGGCGTCGAGGTCGATGGGGACGCCGTACTGCTTGCCCTCGTACGTGAAGGCCTGAAGCGCGGGCCCCCCGAAGGTCTTGCCCCACTCGGTGCTCGGGCCGATCACCGAGGACAGATCGGTGGCCAGCCCGGCGCGGACGAACTTGCCCGTGAAGTCACCCGCCCACGAGAAGTAGATGTCCGGGAGCTGATGCGCCGAGGTCAGGACGCGGATCTTGTCCTTGTACGGCTGGTCGCCGACCGCTTGGAGATCGATGGTGACGCCGGGGTTGGCCGCCTCGTAGTCGGCCACGACCTTCTTGAAGAACGGGGCGTACTGCGGGTCCGGCCACTTCTCCAGGAAGACGAGGTGTCCCTCCTTCTTCGCCGGCGTGTTCAGGTCCTTCGGCTGCTCGGCCCGTTTCTGGCTCGAGCCGCCGCAAGCCGTCAGGGCCAGGCAGCACACGGCGGTGAAAGCCGCGGCCCACGCGTGGGTCAGGCGCCTTCTTCGGGGGTTGATGCCCACTGTCCCTCCAGGTGGAGTGGAGTGCGATCTGTCGGTGCGAAAAATGGGAGAATCCGGGCTTCCTGACGACCGGGGGGAGGCGGCAGGGTATCGCGAACCTCATGGCCGAACGCGCCCAGGGTCAGGCAGGTCCGTGCCGCGTGCCCGGCGGCGGCGTCGAGCACACGTTCGAGACCGGAGCCGGAGAGATGTTCGACGAGGGCCGTCGCGATGAAGGCGTCTCCTGCCCCCAGGGTGTCGACGGCATCGAGTGCCGGCGGCCGATGGCTGTGGCGTCGCGATCCGTCGGAGAGCACCGCGCCCTCCGCCCCTCGGGTGACCAGTACCGTCGCGGGGCCGAGTTCGTGCGCCCACGCGACGAGTCGTTCGACCTGGTCGTCGTCGGCTCCGCTCGCCGAAAAGGTGGCGAAGTCCACGAAGGGCAGAAGCGGGGTGGCGTACGCCGGCGGCCGGTCGGAGAAGTCGAACGAGACGTACGCGGCGGCGCCGGCGATCTCCTCCAACTGGTCCTCCAGGCCGCTGCAATCCCCGGTGTGGACGGCATCGAACTCGGACAGGTACTTCAGGTCGTCGGCGTCGAGACGGAACATCGAGACTCCGGTGTCACCGTGGTCGAAGACCCGCTCCCCCCGGTCGTGGCGGACGACGGCGTAAGCGGTGGGACCCGAAACGGTCCGCACGCGCGTGCACTCCACCTCTTCCGCCGCGAGCGAGGAGGCGAGCAGACGGCCCGCCACGTCGTCGCCCAGGACCCCCACGTAGGCCGCCGAGGCCTGTCGCCGCCGTGCGTGCACTGCCACGTTGACGGCGTTGCCGCCCGGGTACATCACGCCCCAGTCCCGGTAGCGGTCGACCACGTTGTCGCCCACCGCGCAGATACGCATGATCGCGTTGCCGAGGGGTCTCAGTACTCGACCTTGAACATGTAGTGGCGCTGGTCCAGGTCGTGGCCGCGCACCGCCTCGTAGTGCTGCGCGAGGCGGGCGATCACCGCGCGCATGGCCAGGGGGGCGAAGTCGCCCCGCAGTTCGTCCGGGATGCCGGGCAGCGTCAACGCCCTGGTGTCGATGTAGTGCGCCTTCTCGGTGTACCGGTCCAGGAACGCGCGGGCGCGCTCGGCCATCGGACGCGACGCGTCCTCGGCGAGGAGGCAGATCACCGGTACGCTCTCGTCGACGATCTCGAAGGCGCCCTGGAAGAACTCGCCGGCGTTGAACGCGGCGGCGTGCACCCACTGCATTTCCTGGAGGTAGCACATCGCCAGGCCGTAGGCCCAGCCGTAGCACGGGCCGGAGCCCAGCACGTAGGTGATCGGTTCGTCCTTCAGCGCCTCGGCGATCGCGTGGACCGTGTCCTCGGACTCCTCCTGCGCGGACAGCAGCGCCTTGGGCAGGGCCCGCACGGCCGCACGCACCGCGTCGTAGTCGCCGGGGACGCCGGTCTGTTCGAGCAGCGCGTACGCGATGAGCAGTTCGACGATGTCACCGTCCGGGGCGAACGCCACGTCGCTGGCCTCCGCGAGCGGGCTGCCGAGCTTGCCGACGGACACGACGGTGGCGCCGGTGCTCTTGGCGTAGTGGGCGGCCGCCACGGTCTCTTTGGTGGTGCCGGTGTACGAGGCCAGGACGACCAGGGACCCGGCTCCCAACTTGCCCGGACGGCTGGTGTTCAGCTCGTCCGACTGCACCTGGTAGACCGGCAAATCGGTGCGCTGGTGCAGCAGGTATACCGCCGGGTAGCCGGCGATCAGCGAACCTCCCGCGCCGACGAAGAACACGTTGCGCAGACCCGCTCGCACGACACCTGCCACCGTCGCGGCGACCGCGTCGAACTGGTCGATCGCCGCCTGGGTCTTCGCCTCGAAGTCGTCCTCGATCGGCTTCAGCGGGAGTGTCTGGATGGTCATCTTCTCTCCTGGAGGTGCGTGGAACGATGAGCTGGATCCGGCTGTGTGGCACGGGATCGGTCGGGATGGGACCGATCCCGGTCGGGAACCGCCGGGCGCTGTGGCCGGCACGGGTCACGGCCGGGGAATTGGGGCACCGAGGGTGGTCGTGAGCCGCGTCATGGGCCCGCCACGGCCTCGTATCGCCGCGCTCGCTTGCTCGGATCGTGTGGAGGTCACCGATTCGACAAGGAGTGAGAACGTTCTCATTCGGTTGTGAGAACGTTCTCAGCGGCGAGTGCTGAGAACGTTCTCATGCAGTTCCGAGTGGGGTCAAGGGATCTGTACAGTTCGTTTCATGACAAGGACTCGCGCCGAACGAGGCGCTCCGACGATCCGTGACGTGGCAACTGCTGCGGGTGTGTCGAACGCGACCGCGGCGCGCGCTCTCGGGGGTTACGGGGCCGTCAGCGAGGAGGCCCGCAGGCGTATCGACGACGCCGCGGCGGCGCTGGGATACCGCACCAACAGTCTCGCCCGGTCGATGATCACGGGCGCCACCAACACCCTCGGACTGATCATCGCCGACATCGAGAACCCGTTCTTCGCCCGCGCGACCCGCGGATTCACCGACGCCGCGCGCGAGGAGGGCTTCGAGGTGGTGGTGACGAACACGGACGAGGACGTCGACACCGAGCGCACCGCGGTTCGGCTGTTCATGGAGAAGCAGGTCGACGGCCTCGTCGTCGCCCCGGCGACCCAGGCCATGACCGAGCACCTACAGGCCGCCCTGGACGCCGGCACCCCCGTCGTCCTGTTGGACCGCAGGGTCCCCGGTCTGGCCGCCGACAGCGTGCTCGTGGACAACCGCAAGGCATCCGAGGCCGCCGTCGCCCACCTGACACAACACGGCCATCGGCGGATCGCGATCGTCACGGGCGCGAGCCTGGCCGAACTGGAGGCGGGCGCCGCCCGATCCGGCCGTCACCTGTTGTCCACGGGCAAGAACCGCATCGACGGCTACCTGGCCGCACTGCGCCGGGCCGGCATCACGCCGCAGGACGAGTACATCAAGGTGGGCGACTTCCATCGGGACGCGGCCGGGGGCATGACCCGCGAACTCCTCGCCCTGCCGATCCCCCCGACAGCGATCTTCACCACCGACGGCATCATCTCGCTCGGAGTGGTCGAAGCCCTCCAGGAACACGGTCTCGCGATGCCGGAACAGATGTCGGTCGTGGGCTTCGACGACCCGGAATGGGCCCTGGTCGTGCGTCCCCGCCTGACCGTCGTCGCCCAACCGGTCTACGAGTTGGGCCGCCGCGCCGCGCAGCGCCTGATCGCCCGGATCCGCGGTGACGTCGCCCGTCCGAGGCGTCACCACCTGCCCACGGAGTTGATCGTGCGCGATTCGGTCACCCACTGGAGTGGGTGACCGAGCGCGACGGTCGCGGCCCGGGCCGACCGGCTGCGGCGTTACCGGCGCAGCACGTTGAACGTGAAGACCGAACCCCGGTGGTAGTCCTCCGCGTACAGCACCGGCCGTCCCGTGGCCGTGATCACCGTCTCGGAGACCAACAGCCACGGGCCGAGCCCCTGCAACGAGTAGCGTTCGATCGCCTCGGCGGGCAGGTCCACCGCGCGCAGTCGCGCCGCCGAGGACTCGGGTGAACAGTTCTGAGCGGCGAGCAGGTCGTTCAACGAGCCTGTCCAGTCGATGTGTCGCACCGGACCCGGCACGCACTCCCTCGGCAGGGTGTCGACGCTGTACACGAGCGGATCGTCCCCGTCGAAGCGCAATCGTTCCAGCCGAATCACCCTGGCCCCCTCGGCCAGGCGCAGTGCCTCTCGCTCCACCGGGCCGGGGTCCTCCTCGGTGACGGACAGGACGACGGTGCGCGCGGTGTAGCCCAGGGCGTCGAGCATGGTGGTGACCGACTCGTATCGGGTGATCGGGCGCTCGACGTCGAGTGAGCTGAGCGAGGACAGGTACCGTCCACGTCCGGGCCCGATGGAGACCAGGCCCTCTTGTTCGAGGAGTTTGAGGGCTTCTCGCGCGGTGCTGCGACCGACCTCGCACAGTTCGGCGATCTCCGACTCGGTGGGCAATCGATCGCCCGGGACCAGGCCGCGGACGCGGAACAACTCCACCAGGCGGTCACGCACCTGCATCGACCTGGTCTGCCTGTCGGACATCGGGTGCTTCCTGTTCGACCGAGCCCCGCGCCTGTCGGGTCGAGCCGACCGCAGGGGCGGGTCGGGCAGGCGATCCCTGCCCGCGACCGAGCGTACAGGCGAGCAGCCGGGGTGCGCCGGTCCGGTACGGGTCGCGGCGCCGGGTCGCCGGGAGTGTCCTGTTCCCGGCGACCCGGCGCATCGGTTCGCGGTCGCTCAGTAGGCCACCTGCCGGTAGTAGCGCCGGGTCGTCAGGGGGTGGTCGCGCCTGACCTCCAGGTGCGCGCTCACCCGCTCGAGCGCCGTGGCCAGGAGGATGGGGGAAACCAGCGAGCGCACCCGCGGGGAGACGCCGCCCAGTTCGAAGCCGGCCGTGTCGAAGACCGTGACCTTGTCGGTGTAGGCCGGTGCGAAGTTCTCGACTCGTTCGACCAGCGGTCTGGTTTCGTCCTCACCCTTGAACAGGATCAGGCTGACTCCGGGTTCGACCAGTTCGAGCGTGCCGTGGAAGAAGTCGGAGGCGTGAACGGGCCGGGTCCGGATCCACTGCATCTCCTCCAGGATGCACATCGCGTAGTACCAGGCCTGTGGCCAGGTCGATCCCGCACCCGTGAAGATGTGGTAGGGCTCGTGCTCGATCTCCGCGGCGAACTCCTGTGCCCGGGGTTCGAACGCGCGCTTCAGGTCGACCAACAGCCGTGGGAGCAGCCGGAGTTCGCTCACGATTTCGTCGAACTCAGGCATCTCGCCGCGCTCGTGCAACACCGCCAGCGCGATGACCAACGACTGGAGATAGAAGGACTCGCACGACGTGTCGTCCGCGGCGAAGTTGGTGAAGTTGCGGTCGGCGTCCCGGGCGAGCGGCGTGTCGGCGTGACCGGTCAAGGTGATCACGCGCGCCCCGCGCGACTTGCAGTACGTCAACGCGCGAACGCTCTCGCTCGTCGTCCCGGACAGCGACGGAATGACGACGATCGAGCGGGGACCCAGGTGCGCCGAGCCGCCGACGACCAATTCGGCGGGCGAAAGCACATGCACTGCGAACGTGGACCGGGCCTGCAACAGGCGGGCGGCGGGGCGCATCAGGATGCCCACTCCGCCGGTCCCGAGGAAGAACAGGTTCTCCGCGCCCTCGCGCAGAGCGTCCTCCACGGCCGCGCGCAACTCGTCCGCCATGGCCACCGCCCCCGTCTGGATCCGGAGGAAGCGCTCTTCGTCGAAATTCAGCATGTGTGTACTCCTCGATGGCGAGTGGTTCCGGCGCATGAAGGCAGGCACACGGACGTGCGTGCGTGCGTGCGCGTGCGGGCCGGCGGCGCGCGTCGGTGGGACGGGCGGCGTGGAGCTTTGACAGACAAGCGAAATCATTGTCTGACAATGCATCGACTATGTCTGACATGATTTTCGGCTGTCAAGGTTCGGCGACTCTTCGCCCACCCTCGTCCGACCTCAAGACATGCAAGCGGCGCAACGTCGTCGATTCGTGGCACATCCTCAGCCGATTCGTACGTCCGGCGAGCGCTGCGGTCCGCTGACCTGCGGTGTCTCGGTTCGATGCCGCGTTTGATGCCAGGATCGTGAGACTGGGACACGCGAGCCGAGACCCTGCAGCGGGTCAGGCGTCGGACCCCACCCCGGAGGCGAACTCGAAGCCGCCCCAGTCGGCGCCGAGATCGGCCAACACCTCGTCGGTCCACAGGTCGTCGAGCATCCGTTCGTCGCCGACGCCCAGGCGCGCACGATCGCGTCCCAACGGCGGACGTTGACGCTGCGATGCCCGGCAACACACCCGCACGCCGGTGCGGCTCGCGCACCCCGGACCGGTCGTGCGGGTGCAGTCCCACCGGGTGCCGCGGCCGCCGTTGTTCAACCGGCGGTCGGCGAGCGGACCACGTTGCGCCGGCTCAGGTCGCCGTAGGCCGCGTCGATCCGGCGCAGGTTCGCCCGGTTGGGGGTCCGGTCCCCGGCGAACCGGGCAGCCAGGGTGCGCGGTGTGACGGCGATGCCGGCGGTGTCCATCGCGGTGTAGCCGGCCGTGGAGGCGGTGAGGTAGCGCAGGGCGGACGGTGAGGCCGCGTTCGGTGTCGACGGGTGAGACGACACCGTCGGCGAGCTCGTCCAGGCGCTGCGCGGCCAGAGCGGAGGCGCGCATGCCGTACTCGCCGGGCTCCAGGGACCGGTAGGGCAACCGGCGTTCGGTTCCATTCCTTGGTCTGACCGCGCACGCCGCGCACACGCTCGGCCGTGGGACTCCCTGGGCTGCCGTACCGGGCTACGGCGAAAGGACCGGAACATCCGTCGGCCTCGGCCGGCACGCGTCATCGCGCCACGCAGGCCCGGTGTCACGCCCTGGCCACTCGGACGGCGGGTCGTCATCGCATCCGCGGATCCAGGGATCGACGAGCCTGTCCTCGGCGGCGAACAGGGCCGGGAGGTCCTGTTCCTGGGCGTGGAGTATCCGCTCCAGGATGCGGGACAACCCGGCGTCGTCCACGGCCTCCGACCATGGGATCGGCGACACGAGTCGATC
Source organism: Embleya sp. NBC_00888 (assembly GCF_045207655.1). Taxonomy (NCBI): domain Bacteria; kingdom Bacillati; phylum Actinomycetota; class Actinomycetes; order Kitasatosporales; family Streptomycetaceae; genus Embleya; species Embleya sp. NBC_00888. Next base: position 681,843 of record NZ_CP108785.1, read on the forward strand.
GAGTTCCTAGTGCCGCGCCCGGCACTAGGTGACCGTCTCCTCCGGGACCGCACGCAACGCGTCCGGCACCGGGTCCTCGACCAGGCACGACCAGGCGAGCGCCGCGCTCACCCGCACCTCGGCCGGCCGCGTCGCATCCGCCCGGCACGCCCGGGCCCAGGCGACGGTGTCGGCGTGGATCCCCGCGTGCTCACAGGCCAGTTGGGCCGGCGCCGACACCACCCGCGCCCGTACTCCCGGAACGTCCTCGACACTTCTCGGGTTCAGCCCCGCAGGGTGGCGATGGCCTTCTCGATGCGCCGTCGGCGCGTGTCGGGCTTCTTCGCGCTCTCGATGGCGCGCACGTGCTCGCGCTTGTGGCTGTACGCGAGGTTGTCGTACGCGGCGCGGGCGACCGGGTCGTCATCCAGAGCCTGGGCGAAGTCCGCGGGCTCGACGACGACGCGCGGCTCGGTGTCTAGCTCCAGTTCGACCTCGACCTCCTCGCCGATCGCGACACCTGCGGCCTGCCGGTTGGCGTTGCTGAGGCCGAGCAGGTGACGGCCTCGCAGGATGGCGACCCGGCTCTTCCAGGAATGCCCGTTGACCGTGATCGTCACCGGCGGCCGCGCGCCCCCGCCGAGCGCTGCCACCACCTCGGGCGGAACCTCCAGGCCCCGCATGGGCTCGGGTGGCTCGACGAAGGTGCGAAACTTCATGATCCTTCTCCTGTTGTTCTGCCGGCTCGCCGCGGATCCGGCTCGCCCGGCTCCGATGGCCGCTCCCACTTCCCGCACCGGGATCATCGCCGTGTCCGGGACGGCTGCGGCACGCGCCGCGCCGTCCCGGACGGCTGCGAGGCAAGAGTTCGCGGCTACTCGGCGTAGGGCTGGTCGGCTTCCGGGGCGCTGTAGCCGAGACTCCAGATGTAGCCGTCAGGGTCGGCGAAGGTGCCGCCGTACCCACCCCACGGCAGAGCACCGGCGGGCTTGAGGATCGTGGCGCCGGCCATGCCGGCCTCCGCCATGATCTCGTCGATCCGTGCCTCACTGCGGACGACGTAGGTCAGAACCAGCCCGCTGAAGCCGCTGCCTTCCGGGTCCGTCCCCACCTGACCGGCCAGACCCTCGCGAGCGTAGAAGCCGACCGGCGAGGCGCCGTCCGATTCGAAGAACACCGAGATGCCGTAGTCGTTCTTGATCTTCCAGCCGAGCCCCTCGGTGTAGAACCGCTTGGCCCGGTCCATGTCCCGGACACCGAGGAGGATCGAGCTGACGTGCGCTTTCATGCCTTGCTCCTTGCACTGTGGATGTACGCGTGCCGGACATCCGGGCCAGGGCCCGGATGTCACATCGGCGCGTGTTCGCCGGTCGATCGGTATGACAGAAGGGTCGAGCGGGGCGGGAGCGGGGCTCGCCGGGAGTCAGGACGGCGTGGGGGCGAGCGACGCGGCAGCCTCCCAGGCGAACCCGTCCGCGTCGGTGAAGGCGTCGGCGGTGCTACCGAGGACGATACGGTGCGATCCGGTGCCGTCGGCGGGGACGCCGAGGTCCTTGGCAAGGGCACGGCGCTTGTACAGCGCCAGCTTGACGGGGCCGGCCTGACCAGGGGCGAACTCGGCGTACTTGCCGCCGAAACTCTTGGCCACGGTCAGGCCCCGGCCGACGTAGTACTGCTTGGTGGCCTTCACGCTCTCGACGCCGATCAGCAGGACGACATCGTCGATCTCGCGGGTGGCCGGGCCGGTGTCCTTCTTCGCCGAGGTCGCGATCTTCCAGATCGTCCCGTCCGGGGCCCGGACGACGCCGCTGTAGCCCCACAGCGACTTCGCGGCGGGCTTCAGCACCGTGGCGCCGGCGTCCACGGCGGCGCCGACGAAGCCGTCGACGGTGGCCGGCCCGGACACCGTGAGCGCCAGGGTGAAGCCGCGGAATCCGGTGGAGTGATCCTCGGACGCCCGCAGGCCTATGTACGTGTCCACGCCGAAGGCGCTGTAGAAGCGGCGAGCAGCCTCGAGGTCGGACACCTCGAGGGTGACGGACGCGAGGGACGTGTTGGCTGCGGTGGAAGCGGTGGTTGCCATGACCATCACGCTAGGCGCTGCGCGGCGGCCGGGGCTTCTCCATTCCTGACCGGTCTCGAGACCTGCTTCGCCACGCACGCCGGCATCCCCTCCAGTTCGATCGCCGACCCCGCATCGCGGGCCGTACCCGCGGCATCGGCATGGTCGGCCGCACCGCAGGTTCGTGTCCACAAGGGGAGGTGCCCGGGTCGACAGCGCGCCGGCCGCGCCGATGACACGCCGTTCGGTGGTGGCGGCGAAGGCGTCGGCCGGGTCCAATCCGCGCGGAGACGCCGAGCGCCGCGACGTGGTCGAGGACGGCCGGAGCGGAGTACTCGGCGGGCAGCGCTCCCATGAAGGGCAGTGCCCCCTGGAGGTCAGCGAAGCGGCAGTGCCCCCTGGAGGTCAGCTCGCCGAGGCTCCGTCTCGGTGGATTCGACCGGTGATGTGGGACAGGTGAGCGCCCGGTGCCTCCTTGGGTCGCGCTGATGATTTCGGCGAGGATCGCGACGGCGGTCTGCTGCGGGGTGCGGGCGCCGAGGTCGAGGCCGATGGGTGAGTGGAGGCGGGTGAGCTCCGCGGGTGTCAGGCCTGCCCGGCGAAGTCGGTCGAGGCGGTCCCGGTGTGCCTGGCGGCTGCCCATGGCTCCGATGTAGGCGACCGGCAGGCGCAGGGCGCGGGCGAGCACGGGTACGTCGAATTTGGGGTCGTGGGTCAGGACGCAGACGGCGGTTCGGCGGTCGGTGCGCGTACGCGCGAGGTAGCGGTCCGGCCAGTCGACGACGAGTTCGTCGACGTGCGGGAAGCGGTCCGGCGTCGCGAAGACGGCACGGGCGTCGCAGACCGTGACCCGGTAGCCGGTGAATGACCCGACGGCGGCGACGGCGGTGGCGTAGTCGTTGGAGCCGAAGACCAGCAGGCGGGGGCGCGGCAGGTGGCCGCGGACGAAGACGGTCTCGTGTCCGTCCGTTGTGTCCACGACGGACGGACACACCGACGGCGAGCATGCGGTCGGCGAGGGCGGCCAACGGGCCCGCGGCGCCGGAGAGTACGTGATGGCCGATGCGGCGGCTGTCGGGGCTCGCGATGACGGTGGCGGACAGTTCTGCCTCCACGACCACGCGGAGGTTCGCCATGAAGGTGTGCGGGGCATCGCACGCGTCGGGCCCTTGGGGATGATCCGGTCGACCGTCCCGGACGCGAGGAGGTGTTCCGCACCGACCCTCTGGGCGCGGCTCATGTCGGCCGCGTACCGAGTGTGCCCGTGCACGATGGCGCCGGCTCCTTCGGGAGGGAGCGCTGATCCCGTCGACCCTGCCCATGACCTGGGTGCAGTTGCTCCACCACCCGAACGAGCAGGCCGTCGCATACCGCGACGACGTGCTCCTGTTCAGCGGTCCCGTGCGCACCGAACCGCTGGACCTGGCCGGCCCCGTCGAACTGACGCTGGACGCGGAGCGCACCGCGCCCACCTTCGCCGTGCTCGCCAAGCTCCTCGACGTCGCCCCCGACGGCACCACCCGCATGATCGTGCGCGGCGACGCCCAGGGCACCGGCCGCGGCCAACTACGCCTCGACCTCGGCCACACCGGCTACCGCGTCCGCCCCGGCCACCGACTCGCCCTGATCATCGCCGGCAGCGACTTCCCGCGGTACGTCCCCAACTCCGGCACCGACGAAAGCCCTTGGCTGGCCACCGTGCTCAAGCCGAGCACCCAGACCCTGCACGCCGGCTCGCTCAGCATCACCGTGCTCGGGTAAGTCCTCGGCGGGCCACAGACACGATCCACAGGGGACCGGGCCGAGTCGGAGAAGCTCTTCAGCCAGGCGCAGGCGCGATACGCGTCCACGTTGCAGGGATGGATCGTTGATGGCTCGCCCAATGCGGGCATCCTCCCGGCAAGCTTGCTCCAGGAGCCCGGATACGCTCGTCGTACCGCCCGCACGCCGAACAGGAAGGTCGGTCGGGTCGGGTCCCCTGTCCCGGCCCGGGCGCGGGGTCACCCCAGCCCAGGGGCACGGGACATCGAGAACCGGGAGCACGTGGACGCGCAGCCGCAGAGTGGCCGGCGTCCGGTCCCCGTCCGGGACGCGCTGCGCCGACGGGCGCAAGGGTTCACGGCCGTCGGCTTACGAGAACCGCCACCCGAAATCCCGGCGTTCGGACGGCATCCCGCGGCGCGCGCCACGGGCGTGGTTCAGGACGGAGGGTCGTGGCGTGGGCCGGGAATGGATCGTCGGGGTGGTCGGGTGAGGGTGATCTGGCGTACGAGCTGGTGCAGGCAGGCCGTGGTCGCCACCGCGGGCAGGACGGCGACGACGACGCCCTGGACGGTCATGGAGGCGTGGCTGACGGACAGCGCCATGGACAGGCCGGCGAAGGCGGTGACCACGATCCACGAGTGCAGTGCCCGGCGGCGGTGCAGGCTGGAACGCAGGATCGACAGCGAGGCCACCACCCACGGTCCCTGGACCAGGACGGGCCACCACCGGGCCGGGCCGTCGGTGGCGTCGGCGGTGTGCCGTAGCGGTGCGAGGGTGATCACCGCGCCGAGCACACCGATCGCGGCGACCAGCACGACGCTGACCACCACCAACGTGCGGCTGAGCCGGTCCAATCGCCGCGCACCGGTGGCCGGCAGGGGGGCCTCCGGGGGCCGCCGGCGATGACTGCCCGGCCCCCGGACCGGGGCCGGGAGTTCGACGGTGGCGGGAACCTCCTCGGCCGGGTTCCCCAGCAGCCGGGCGAGATCGGCCTCGAACTGCGCGTCCCCCACCACCGCGAACGATGGAGAGAGCCCGTCGGGTGACACGGCCGCGTTCGACGTCGACCACTCCACCGCGCCGGGAGGCGACGCGACGCCCGGGGGAAACTGCATGCCGGGCGGGGGATACGGATCGTATCCATAACCTTCGTACATGGGCCTGACTCATTCAAGGGATCGGGCGTCGCGCGGCACCGACACAAATGTCGATGCCGCATACACATTTCGATGGTCGGCAGGTGGGCGGTCCCGGAATTCACGAACGGTGATCGTCCAGGACATCGTCGAGTCGGCGCGAGTACTCCGCGACGATCAACACCATCGCCAGGGCGAACTGCTCCATGTCGGCGGAACAATGACGAAGCGCGACGCGATGTCCCGCACGCTCGATGAACGCGTGCGGAGACCGTTTGCGGAACGTCGCCGCGCGAGGGGTGAGCACCCAATCCCCCATGGGAAAGGCACGTTGGGCGAGAGCGGGAGAAGCCGCGGCGGACGCGGAAGCTCGGGGAGTCACGCCCGGGTAACGACACACCCTCTTCGATGGGGCTGGTCCGAACCGGTGAACGACGACCCGGATTGTGTCTCTTCCCACCCACACATCGCACATTTCCGAACACCGGCACCGCGTAACCCGTGCCGCCGGGCACGCAAATTCCGTGCCATCGCAGGGAAGCGCGACCGTTCACCCGAGAATTTCTTTACCTCCATAATGGGGGACTCATGAGTTGGTAAAAATTCGGGGCACCCACCGGACGGCGGTCCTATCTTCCGCCCTGCACATATTCGGCTGGAAACCTTGTCACCCGGATCCGGACCGCGCCGGCCCGCGGACGCCCCCCGGATCCTCGACACCGTCGGCATGCTCCGACGACCCGGCCGGGCACACCACCACCCCCGGGATTTCCCACGCGTACGCCGCCCGCGAACACATACGGGGCCACGGTCGGAAGATGCGACCGAGGCCCCGTGCGACATCGGGCACAGCCCGCACAGCACATCGCGAGTGACTGTGAGGACCCGACGAAGCGGACCTACCCGGCCGGGTCACCAACCACTCGACGACACACCGGCCCTCACTCGAAAGAGTCGCCGGCGCGTGGGAGTTCCGCTCGCGCCGGACCCACCCACTCACGCCTTCCGCGACCCGGCGGCGCGGACCCCGACCTTCCCCCGCGAGACGGGCCACGGGCCGAGGCCCCGAGGCCAAGGGCGTGGAAGACGACGATCCGTGACCGAAAATGTCTGCTCCGTTGTCTTGGTGCGACATGTCCGTGATCGTTCGTAGGCCGTACGACGCCACTACGCGGGCAACGGCACCGGCATGAGGCACAGCAATCCACCCCCGAAAGGCGCCGCCGACGTGTTGGCGGCCATGGTCGCCCAGGTGCGATCGTGGAGCGACCCGCAGCCGCCTCCGGATCGGGGACGGACGTTCGCGGACGCCATCACCAACGCGATCGGCAACCGACTGCGACACCCCTCGTCCCGCCTTGGCGCGATCCGGGCGAGACGGTGCCGAACCCGCGACGCACCACGCTCGTTGAACCGCCCGTGAGCGGCCTCCACGCACGACCCGGTCCCCCGTGCCCCGAAGACCGGCAGGACACCCCGGTGTTCGACGCCCTGTCGAACGAATGGATCGCGGCCGGACGCGAACTGCCCTGGGAAACCCCCGCGGCGCAGGCAAGCAGCGGGCCCGGACCGCGCAGCGGCCCACCCGGCGCCGGCGGACCCACCCCCGTGCCCGGACCACGCACCGAACGCCCCTGAAGATCCCCTCCGCCCGCCCTCCGGGCGGCCCGTCCGAACACGCGGCGCACGAGTGGGGACCACGAATCCGCAAAGTGGGCGCCGTCCTCGCGGCAGCCGCCGGTGCGAGCGCGAGGGTCTTCCGCTCGCGCACCGCAGGGGCCACCGATCACCCGTTTCACTCGGCGAGGACGTGGTCGGAACGGGGTTCACCCGGACGGGCGACCCATGAACCGTCGACGTCCGGGACGGGAGACACCTCGTGCGCGGCACCGGGTCCTCGAGGAAGCAGGACCCGGCCCGCGTCGTCACGAGCCACCGCGCCTCCCCGATCGTCCCAACGCCGAGCCGCCGTGCGGGATACGGGTGTTGCGACGTTCACGTCGCCTCCGGCGCGGTTCGCGCGGCGGGCGAGCGGCCGTCTCCTGCGCGGTGGACGGTCGCACCGCGCCATGACTCCCGCCGTCCTTGCGCGCGCGAACCCCCGGCGTCGCCACGGGAACGCGGCGAACCGGCCGCCCACGCTTTTCGGCGTCCTGCGAGCGGAGGACCGGGCGTGGCGGCAGGACCGGGACGTCGAAGGTACGCGAAGGGTGCACGGAAGATGCGTGACCGCGTGATGCGGGTCGGCCCGGCTGCCGAGGAACGGCTATCACGGTGTACGGGTCGGCGCGTGTGTGGTCCGGCCGGGGTGTGTCGACGTGGACGGGTCGATCGTGTCCCGGCGCGTTCCTCGTCACTCGGTGGCCGGTCGGTCGCTTCCACCGTCGCGGCGGTCCGGCGCCCCCGTCGCCGCTTCCGCCGCGGTCCCGCGACCCCTCCCCGAGGCCGCAGGATGGCCGGGCGCGTCGGTGCAGGCCGGCTCGACTGGGCGACCCGGCCTTCGTCGGTGCGCTGCACAGCCGTTGGTTCGCGACGGTGTTCGCCACGGCACACGAGCACGGGCTGCGCAACCGGTGTGGAGCGGCGATCACGACGGCAGTGGGCTGTATGCGCGCGTCCGGGACTCCTCCGCGCTTCATGCGCGTGCGATCTCGCCCGCCCACAGGGGACGTGCCCCCGGCCACGTTTCGGAAGGACGGTATCCGTCGCGGGCCCGAGAGCGTGGTCTGGTTCACCACGGACACCAGGGTCGGGCGGCGCGTCCCGTCGGGAACGATCACCCTGTGGTCCGTCTCGAGCGTGTCCGCGTCGAATGCCCTCGTCGCCGTTCGACGAGGGGCCGACGATCGCAACTCCGGCGATCGGCCCGGGATTTACCTGGCCCACGCCCTCGCGCATCGGTCTCCGAGTGACCGAGATCTCCAATGCCCTCGCCAGTCGAGACTTCCGGCTCCACTCTCGCGGGGATCCGAGAGCGGCGAAAGGGCAGGCAAGCATGGTCAGTCACGGCACGGTCGAAGCCATCAACGGACTGACCGCACGTTGGGCCGCGGCCCTGCCCGAGGAAGGCACGGTACTCGCCGCAGCGCGGCGGGCGACACCGATCAAGCGGCCACCCGCGGATCGGGGTCGCCCAGGGGGCGATCGGTATGTGCGCGTCCGGGGTCGGTGGCGTGGAGGGGGGAACGGCGAAGGCAGGGCTACACCCCCATCGTCGAGATCACCGACAGCATCAGGAACTTGCGCCGGAGCTCGGGTCGGTGTGGGCGGGCCGCGGTTGGATGGTCGTCGTCGAGCGGCGCCGCCCGGGTGCCGCGAGTGGAGACGGACGGTCTCATGAGCATCACCGACGGCCCATACATACCGCAGCACCCTCTCGCGGGCTACATGGAATGCGGCCTCTTCGTGGAGACCCGGCCGGACGCCCCGGACGCCGGGGTCGTGGTCCGGGCGATCAGGAGGTACACGGACGCGGAATGGCTGGTGGAGGCGACCGAGAACGGCCACACCCTGCGGCACGTGGACACCGGCCTGTACCTGAACGCATACGTGGACGCCCCGGACGCCGGGCCGGGTCGGGTGGGCCACGGCGGCGCGCCCCTGAAGGCGACGTCCGAGCCTGCGGAGTGGAGGTTGGTCCCGGTCGAGGAGTACATGCTGCGGATCGAACTCGCGTCGGCCCCCGGCCGGTTCGTGGCATCGTCCGGCAGCCCCAACGCAGACCGCCCCACCCGGGCCATCCTCGCGGACGAGGATGGTTCGGGTGAGGTCCTCGCGTTCATGTTCCTTCCGCGGGAGTAGCAACCGGCAGCCTCTCCACTCCGCGCAGTGCTCGTCCGTGAACGGTTCGGACAGCCGGTCCCGCACCCACATCGCCGTGCTGCCGAGCGTATCGGCGGCCCGCGCGACTCCCAACGTCCGCGCCGGGATCCGGGACCCCGAATCGGAACCCGTCGACACGGCAAACCCCTCGCCGCGGCTCACTCCTTCCCAGCCGAGCAGCCCACGCTCGAACAGTCGGCCCGGCGGACGAAAGCGAATCCCCGGCAAGATCATCAACAGCCTCCAGAAAGCGAGCCCGAGCCCGTTCTCGTGAACAAAGCCAAGCCGCTCCGTTCGCGGCCGGCCGGCGGGTTCAGTCGTCCACGAGGCGGTCGAGGGCGGTGATCTCGCGGGCGCGGTCGTCCTCGACGAGTTCGGCGCGCAGGTCGACCGCGTCGACGGGCCGCTGCTGCTGAGGGCGCGTGGGAACCGCCTCGACCGACACGATCGCGACCGGCTCCTCATCCGCTTCGACAGACCGGCCGGCGTCCTGCCTGGACGCCTCACCGGGAACGTGCTGCACGTCCCGGCCGACCCGCACGCGCGAGGAGGACGTCGACCTCGACTGGATCTATTGCCCACCAGCGTTGTCAACACTGGAGGAGCGACCGACCGCGACCGAGGACGGCGAGGTCGCCTTGAACGATTTCACGCACGGTCGGCTCGCGCGGTCGAGGAGCGCGGTCGGCCGTCGACGAGCGGTCGGTTCAGCCGTCCGACCGACTGCCGTCGGGTCCCCCGCGGGCCGTCCAGGCGCTCGCGTCCTGGCCGTAGCGGGTGAGGAAGCGCGCGAACTGCAAGCGGTCCGCGCTGTCCCAGTGTGCGGTGATCTCCTCGAAGGCACGGCGCTGCTCGGCGGCGTAGTCCCGGCGCGCGGACTCTCCGGCGTCGGTGAGTTCGACCAGGCTGCTGCGCCGTCCTGCTGGGAGGCGACGCGGCGGAGCAGGCCCTCCGCTGTGCATGCGGCGATGGCGCGGCTCCCACCGAGGTGTTCGTCGTGCCCCGCACCGTGCCGAACGCCTCCCCGATGGGCATCACCGGCGACCGGCCGGCCGACGACCCGCGCGTGGCCTCCCGCCTCGGCACCGACTGGGACACCACCTTGCGCTCCTGCTTCGGCCACTACCCCCAGGGCAAGCTCCAGGACGTCCTGGACGGCGCCAAGGCCCTCGCCGACGCCGGGGTGGACCTGCTGGTGGGCACCGACGTCTCCGTGCCCATGCCGTTCCTCGGCGGCCTCGCCCACGGCGCCGGCGTCAACCAGGAACTCCGGCACCTCGTCCAAGCCGGCCTGACCCCCGCAACCGCACTGCGCGCGGCCACGCCACCACCGCCCGACGCTTCCACCTCTCCGACCGCGGCCGGATCGCCGAGGGCCTGCGCGCCGACCTGCTCCCGGCCGACGGCGACCCCACCACCACCATCACCGACACCCTCAACACCCGCGCCGTGTGGCGCCGCGGCGCTCACCTGGCTGCCTGAACCCCGTCAGACCCAGAGGGCCGGCCCCCGAAGGGCCCGGCCCCGCCCGATCACGCCGACGCGGTACCGCGCGGCGTCCCACAGCCGGTTGCGGGTGGCGTGGTCACCGTGCCGGTACACCACCGGCACCTCCTCGACCAGACGCGGCAACTCGTCGACGACGCACCGCACCAGCGCGCGCTGCGCGTCGTCCAGGTACCCGGCGGTGCTCCCCAGACACCCGGAGGCCTCCTCGGCCTCCTCGGCGGCGGCCGCACGCTCGGCCGCGCGGTCGTGCTCGGACGCGGGCTCGCCGTGGTCGTGCCGGCGGCGCGGCAGGCGCCCGGCCTGTTCGTGCAAGTCGCGGTCGCGGTCCAGGGTCGGGCCGCGCGCGGGGAGTCGCCGGACGGGAGGACTCCGAGCCACCATCCGCAAGGCTCGGGGCGCGTCCGGGCGGCAGACGTCAGTCCCGGTCGCGGTGCTCTGTTCGCCCGTGAACTGCGATCGGCCCGGTGGCGGCGATCATGCTCTGCAGCAGCTCGAGGACTTCGGCCTGGACGTCGTCCGGGTCCCTGTCCCCGAGACCGGCGGCCGGGAACACGTAGGGGGCGAACACGCTCCAGCCCAGCACGGCGAGCACCGACGTCGCTGCCACGACTCGCGGGTCGTGCCGGTCGCGCGTCCGGTCGGGCGAGAGCCCCGCGTTCCACTCCCGGCCGACCAGTTCGGTGATCGCGTGGATGGCAGGCGATTGGTCGGCGAACACTTTCGAGGTGTCGCTGTCCAACACGGCCCAGGCGAGCATGCGGGCGTACGCCCGGGGGTCGCGGCCCAGCCGGGCGAGCGCTGTCGCGGTGTCCTCCGCGTCGGCGAGCAGGCGTCCGCCGTGGAGTGCGGAGGTGCGGAACACTTCGGCGAGCACCGCTTCCTTGGTCTTGAAGTAGTGGTGGATCAGCCCGTAGTTGACCCCGGCCCGCCGGGCGATCTCCCGCAGCGAGACCGCGGCGGGGCTGCGTTCGTGAAAGAGCTCGGTCGCGGCGGTCAGGATCTGCTCGCGTGCGGTGGACTCGTTTGTCATGTCGTCAGTGTGCTGGACAGCCCGGTCGAGGGCGCCGTGCCTCGCCCGGTGTGGCGGGCGTGCGAGACACGAGCGCCTTGAGCCTGTGCCGTGCGGGCCCGTCGAGGGCGCGGAACGGGCCCGGGTCCGAGCCGACGCAGCCGGCGGCCGGGTCCATGTTGTGGAGCGCTGGTTCGGCCTGGGCCTCGCGTGGTCGGTCGTCGTCTGCGGCTCAATCCTTCGGTGCAGGGCGGTATTTGGCGGCGATGGCGGCGAGGCGGCCGGGGTAGTCCTCGGGCGCGACGACGGCCTCGATGAGCACGAGCCGGCCGGGATTGCGGTCGACGAGGTCCAAGGCGGCGTCGAGTTCGGCCGCGGTGCCGACTCGGGCGGTCAGGGCCTGGTCGGCGCCGAACGCGGCCGGGAGGTCGGTGTAGCGCCAGGCGGCGACGTCGTTGTACGGGGCGTTTGTCGGGTGGATGGCGCGTTCGATCGTGTATCCGCCGTTGTTGACGACGAGGACCACCGGTGCCGCCCCCGCGCGCGCGAGCGTGCCGAGTTCCTGCGCGGTGAACTGGAGCGATCCGTCGCCGATGGCCAGCAGCGTGCGCCGGTGGGGCGCGGCGACGCAGGTGCCGAGCGCGGCGGGCAGCGTGTAGCCGATGGACGACCACAGGACCTGGCCGACCACGGTGACGCCGGCGGGCATGCGGGTGTCGAGGATCCCGAAGAACGAGGTGCCCTGTTCGGCGACGACCACGTCGCCGGGGCGGATGTACGCCGCGAAGCGGTCCCACAGCGCGGCCTGGGTGAGCGGCTCGTGCGGCTCGGAGATCCGCGTGGCGCGGGCCGGGATTTGCGGCAACTTCCCGCGTACGCGGCTTGTGGCGATGTCGGTGAGTACCGCGAGCGCGTCCGTCATGGGCAGATCGGGAAATTCGGTGTCCCCGATGCGCGACGCGTACGGTCCGACGTCGATCGTCCGGCCGGCCGGGAAGCGGTGGGTGAAGCCGCCGGAGTTGCCGTCGCTGATGAGCACGCCGACGGCGATGAGGCAGTCGGCGTCCTCGACGAGGGCGCGGGTGACCGGTGCGCTGCCGGCTCCCGCGTACATCCCGGCGAAGGTCGGGGCGCTCTCGTCGACGACTCCCTTGCCCATGTTCATGGCGGCGGCCGGGAGCGGGCCCGCGGCGATGAGCTCGGCCAGCGCCTCGTGGGCGCCGTGCCGTTCGACGAGATGGTCGGCGAGTACGGCAGGCCGCGACGCGTGGGCGAGCAGCGCCGCGGCCTGCGCTCGGAAAGCCTGGGTCAGCGGGTCCGGTGGTGGGAACGCGTCGGGGAGCAGGGGCTCTTCGGGAGGCGGCGCGGGGTGGTCGACCAGGTCGCGGGGAAGCGCGACGCGCACCGGGCGCTTGTGCGTCCAGCAGGCGCGCAGCACGCGGTCCATCTCCGCGGCGGCGTTCGCGGCGGTCAGGGTGACGCGGTCGCAGGTGACCTCGGCGTGCATGCGTTCGAAGCGGCCGAAGTCGCCGTCCGCCATGGTGTGGTGCATGGGGAGCCCGGCGTCCACGGCGCGGGTGGACGGTGCGCCGACGATCTGCACGACGGGGACGGACTCGGCGTAGGAGCCGCCGATGCCGTTGATCGCGCTGAGTTCGCCGACGCCGAAGGTGGTGAGGAGGGCGCCGGCGCCGCGCAGCCGTGCGTAGCCGTCCGCGGCGTAGGCGGCGCCGAGTTCGTTGCAGGTGCCGAGGAAGGCGAGTTCCGAGGCGTACACCCGGTCGAGGAAGGCGAGGTTGTAGTCGGCGGGCACGCCGAACAGGTGCTCGATGCCGAGTTCGCGCAGGCGGGTGATGAGCCGGGCGGCGATGGTGGTCATCGGGCGCTCTCCGCGGGGGCCGCGCCGAGTGCGGGCTCCGCCATGCCGAGCATCGCGAGCGCGTTGCCGCGCGCGATCCTGTAGAGCTCGTCGGGCTCCACCCGGTCGGCGATCCGCTCGAGGATGTCCCGGGTGTGGGGCCAGGTGCCGTCCTGGTGTGGGTAGTCGGTCTCGAAGGTGATGCGCTCGATGCCCACGGCCCGGCGCGAGGCGATGCCGAAGTCGTCCTCGAAGAAGCAGCCGAAGACGCGGCCCGCGGCGTAGGTGCTGGGCGGTTCGGTGAGGGATGGGTCGAGGCCGGCCCAGGAGGCGCTGTGCCGGAAGACGTTGTCCACCCGTTCGAGGACGAACGGCATCCAGCCGATCTGCCCTTCGGAATAGGCGATCTTCAGGTTGCGGAACCGGGCGAGGACGCCGGACATGAGCCAGTCGACGAACGAGTACTGGGCGTTGGCGAAGGTCAGTGCCATGCGCACGCCCTCGGGCGCGTCGGGTGAGGTCACCGGCATGCGCGAGCTCGACCCGATGTGCATGCACACCACCGTCCCGGTCTCGTCGCAGGCGGCGAGGAATGGGTCCCAGTGGCGGCGGTGGTCGTGGATGCTGGGCAGCCCGAGGTTGGCCGGCAATTCGGTGAATGCCACGGCGCGGCAGCCGCGTTCGGCGTTGCGCCGGACTTCGTCGGCGGCCGCCCGGGGGTTCCACAGGGGAACGATGCACAGCGGCAGCAGCCGCCCACCGGAGCCGCCACACCATTCCTCGATCATCCAGTCGTTGTAGGCGCGTACGCACGACATGGCGAGGTCGCGGTCCTTGGCCTCCAGGAAGGTCTGGCCGCAGAAGCGCGGGAACGTCGGGAAGCACAGCGACATCTCGGTGTGGTTGAGGTCCATGTCGGCCAGGCGCGCGACCGGGTCGTGGCAGCCGGGACGCATCTCGGAATAGGCGATCGGCTCCATGGTCAGCGCCGCGCGGTCGAAGCCCACGCAGGCCATGACCTGCGGGATCGGTTTCCTGAGGTCCTCGTAGGCCCACCAGTCGGTCTCCGGCCCGTCGCCGCCGAAGTGGTACTTCACCGTGTTGGCGGTCACGTACTCGGTGCGGCAGGTCCCGCGCACCACGTGCCGACCGCGCTCGCGGTCGCGGGCCGGCAGGCGGTTGCTCCACAGGTCGGGCGGTTCGACGACGTGGTCGTCGACGGAGACGACGAGCGGGAGATCACGGGTCACAGGGGCCTCCATGCTGGGCGGGCGGCGCATCGACCGCTGGATTAGCCAATGGCTAATCCAGCCGGAAGTCAAGGGCCTCCACCGCTCTTGACTTCGCCGACCCAGCGCGCGACGGTGGCGATTGGCCATTGGCTAATCGAAGGGTGGAGCGCATGTACGACCTCGTCATCCGCGGCGGCACCGTGGTGGACGGCTCGGGTCTGCCCGGCTACCGCGCCGACGTCGGCGTCACCGCCGGGCGCATCGCCCGGATCGGCCGAATCCCCGGGCGCGGCGCCGAGGAGATCGACGCCGCGGGACTGGTGGTCACGCCGGGCTTCATCGACGGCCACACTCACATGGACGCCCAGGTCTTCTGGGACGAGCAGGGCAGTTGCTCGGCCTGGCACGGCGTCACGACCGCGGTCATGGGCAACTGCGGCTTCACCCTCGCCCCCGCTCGGGCCGACGCCCGCCACCTGGTCACCCGCAACCTGGAGCGCGCCGAGGAGATCTCGGCGGCGGCCATGGAACAGGGCATCGCGTGGACCTGGGAGACCTTCCCGGAATTCCTCGACGCCGTCGACCGACTGCCCAAGGCCATCAACTACGCCGCCCAGGTGGGGCATTCGGCCCTGCGCACCTGGGCGATGGGCGAGAGCGCCTTCGACGGCCCCGCGTCCGAGAGCCAACTCGCCGCGATGGAGGCGGCGCTGCGGGACGGCCTGCGCTCCGGCGCGGTCGGCTTCACGACCACCCGCAACGACAACCACGAAACGGCCGACGGCCGACCCGTGGCCTCACGGCTCGCCGGCTGGGAGGAAGTGCGGCGGCTCGTGGGCGTACTCGCCCGCGAGGGCGCCGGAGTCTTCGAGATCACCCACGAGCCTGCCGCAGCCGGCCCCGACGAGGCACGCGAGGAGTACTTCGCCCGCATCCGCGCCTTGGCCGCCGAAACCGGCGTGCCGTTCAACTTCGGCGTCAGCGGCCGCAACGGCGTCTTCCACGGCCTGCGGCTGCTGGACTCCATCGCGGCAGCCGGCGGGGTCGCGTACGGACTCGGCCACAGCCGCGGCATCAACACCGTCACCTCGTTCCGCACCAAGACCGCGTTCGACAAGCTGCCGTTGTGGAGCGAGGTCCGCGCGCTGCCGTTGGAGGACCAGCGCAGGGCGTTCACCGACCCGGAGACCCGCGCCCGGCTCGTCGCCATCGCGCTCGAAGGGCCGTACGGCCGGGCCATCGGTGCCGAGGCCCGCAAGCCCGACTTCGACCGCATGCGCGTGTACGACAAGCCCATGCCGCCGCTGCGCACCATCAACAAAGCAGCCGCCGCACGCGGCGTGGGACCGGTCGACCTCATCCTCGACTTGGCGCTGGAGACCGACTTCCACCAGATGTTCATCCAGGCGGTGGTCAGCGACGATCCAGCGGACCTGCTGCCGGTCATGCGCCACCCCCGCGCGGTGATGACCTTCACCGACAGCGGCGCCCACGTCGGATCGATGGCCGACGCGTCGCTGCACACGCTGCTGCTGGGCCACTGGGTGCGCGAAGAGCGGGCCTTCACGCTCGAGGAGGCGATCCGCATGGTCTCCTACGCCCCCGCCGTGGCCTGGGGCTTCCACGACCGCGGCCTGCTGCGCGAAGGCCTCGCCGCCGACCTCAACGTCATCGACCCCGACACCGTCGCACCTCTGATGCCGGAAGTCGCCTACGACATCCCCGGCGGCGCGTACCGCCTCCGCCAGCGAGCCGCCGGGATCGCCGCCACCGTAGTGGCCGGCCGGGTGGCATTCCGCAACGGCGTCGACACCGGCACGCGGGCGGGACGGCTGCTGCGCGGCCCACTCGCGAATCGTCGATGCTAGTGCCGCGCCCGGCAACGTTTGCCCCGTCGCGGTGTCCGGTGCGGTGCCTCGGTGTGCCGCCGGAACGTTTCCGGGTCGCACCCGTCCCCCGAGAACCGCCTGCCTGGGCACGACCACGACCACGAGCGGGACCACGAGCGCGACCGCTGCAACCGCTGCGGTGCTGCCACCAGGGCGTCGACGCTGCGCGCCAACGGTAATACCTCGAGGTGATTCAGCAGTCTGACGCGCGCCCACGCAACGGCGTCGACGAACTCCAAGGCGCCCTCCACCATCACGAGGGTTCCCTCGTCGACGCGCGTCGGCAAGCGCGAGTCGACCGACGACGATTCGATGCCCCGTCTCGGTCCGGGCCCGCAGACGTTCAGGAGGAACGCGCCGTGCTCGAAGACGTCGAGGAACGCCGAATCCTCACGGAGAGCCGCAGCACGCTGGGACCACTCCCGCCCTCTTCGGAACGACACGCTCCCCGCGCCGTCGACCACACCGGACTCCTCGGCCGCCTCCAGCAACAGCGACGCCTGCCGCAGGACCCGGATCTCTCCGTCGAGAAGCGTCATCGTCGGCCCGAGGTACTTGGCCAAGGCGTGTACCCGGGCCCGCAGGGTGATCTGCTCCAACGCCCCGAATCCCGGTCGCGGTACGGCGGGGTCCATGACGGCGGACAGCACGTGTGTCGCACTCGTGGTCACCCGAACGTCGTCGGGCAACGCCGCCCCGGCATCAGCGAGGAACGTGTCGAGAACGGCCTCCGTGTCGACACCCATCAGTGGCCGCGAACCGAGGTTTCGGGGAGACGAGTTCGCCATGTCCGCCCGCTCGGCCACCGCGATGGCCTCGGCGGCCCGGGACCCACGATGAACCGCCCGGGCCGCCGGCGAAGCGTCCGGGCCGCGGCGATGCGGCCCGGGAGGGCGAGGCCGAAGGCCGGCGGTCCCGGGCGGCAGGATGATCGGGCCGGAACTCCCCCTGGCGAGGTCGGCGGGACGGACGTGGCGGGCCGGCCTCTCCGGGAGAGTTCGGCCGGCCCACCACATCGCCGCACCCCTGCGCGGACCACGACCGGGCGGTCGCCGCTCGGCTTCGCGGTGAACACGCGGGTACTCGGTAGCGCCGCCGCGGCCGGGCTCTCGGGCTCTCATGGCCCCCGCCGGTGACCTGCGCATCGCGTCGATCACGTCCCGGGCGGACGGATTCGGCCGCCGTCGCCCGGGCGTCTCGCCGCCGGCGTCCGCGGCGGGGCAAACGGCAGGCCGCGTGCGGTATTGTCAGCGCCATACCGCATCGCATGGCGGCCTCCTTCCTCGTGGCGAATCCGTTCGGAGGTCCTCCATGCCTGCTCTCATCGTGCGCCCCTTTCATCGCGACGATCGCGACCAGTTGACCGAGCTCGTCAACGCGCATGTCGCTGCCGTGGTGCCCGGCGCGTCCGTGTCCGTCAATACCGTTCTGGGGCAACTCACCCGGCGCCCCGACGAGTTCGTCACCGATCCGTGGGTGGCGGAGCGGGTCACCCTGGTCGCCGAGCAGCGGGAGGCCGTGGTCGCCGCCGCGCATCTGCTGCGCTACCGCGACGACACCGAGGTCGGCCCGGACCATCGCGGCGCGGGCGAGATCGCATGGTTCGTCCACCGTCCGCCGGCGCCGTTCCGGCCCGACTCCGAGACGGCGGCGGATCAGCTGATGGCCGCGTGTCTGGCCCGGTTGGCGCGTTGGCACGCGCGGGTCCGCTACGCCGACGGAGCCCTGCCCGCTCCCGGGGTCTACGGCCTGCCGGATGTGTGGCCGCACGTGCGGGCGGCCTACGAGCGGGCCGGCTTCCGGCACACCGGCCACACCGAAGTGGTGTTGCTCGCCGAGGTCGCCGACCTGCCGTCGCCGCCCGCCGAACCGTCGACGCCCCAACCGGCCGTGCGGCGCACGCTCGGCGAGTGCGGAACCCGACTGACGGCCCACCTCGACGGCCGCGTCCTCGGCTTCGTCGAAGTGGACACCGCCCTCGACCGACCCGAACGGCTGGCCCGCAACGGAGGATTGGCCGACATCGGCAACCTCGTCGTCGAACCGGACCACCGCGTCGACGGGTTGGCGGACTGGCTCCTGGCCCAAGCGGCCCGGTGGCTCCGCCTGGCCGGGGTCGACCGCGTGCTCGCCTACGAGTCGGCCGACGACACGGACGCGATCGGGCGGCTGATCGCCGCCGGCTTCCGTGAGCTGACCCGTACCGACCGAGGGTGGGAGCACCGACAGGGGTGACGCGGCAGGGGTCCGGACGGGCGCGTCGGGGCCCGTGTGATGTCGTGATCCGGATCGGCGGCCTTCAGGAGGTGGTCGATCCGGATCATCGCGGCGCGGAGCCGGAGGCCGGCGAGGTGGTTCTCGTGCCCGAGATCGCCCCGCACGCGGCGGATCGCGGACGCCCCGGACGGGGTTCGCCGGTATCGCGCCGCCGTCCGTGTCCGGCGGGTGAAGAGCCCACAAGGGGACGGCGGGCGATCCCATCCCGGCCGCTCGCCCTCGCGGGCCTCCACCGCGGCCCGGGCGATGGTGAGCGCATCGTGTTCCGGGTCCCCGGCGACCGGCTCGACCGTGGTGAACACGTGTCCGTCGTCACCGAATCCAGTCGCTGTGTCAGCCAACCCGGTCGGTTCGGTGTTCGTGTCGACACATCAGGCCGCCGCAGGCCGGATGGCGGGAGCATCGGCAACGAGCGCGATGCTGCCTTCGGTGCACAACCGGGATCGGGCACGGGTCGACATCAGCCGAACCACGCGACCAGACGTACGTTCTCGTCCCCGTGTTCGGCGGCAAGATCCCGCATCGCCGTCCAGAGCGCGACCCAGTTCTCCTTGTCCGGGGAGACGAACATCCGTGCCGTGAGGACCACGGGGCGGTAGACCACGCCGTCCAGCACCACCTCCCCGCCCGGCGGCCACTCCGCCGGTGAGTCGAAGTCCCCGCCGAAGGCGTCGTCCGCCGCCTCGTTGATGGCGGGGGTGACCCATGCGAGGTCGTGCAGGACGAGATCGCCGTCCTCCCCGGACCGCCACTCGCCTGCCCAGAGCCAAGCGGGCCCGTCTGTGATGGGCGCGTCCCAGTCGACCGCGGCGACCTCGGCCCACGTGGCGTAGGTGTGGCTGTGCTCGCAGTCGCCGAAGGCACTGCCCTCCCGCACCGGGTCTGAGACGTCGTCCGGGAGCCCCCGACGGGCGAAGAACGGACGATCCGTCCCCACCTCACCCCGCCCGGTGCCGAAGAGACACTGGAACGCGTTGGTGTCCCGCCCCGGCCCGAGGGTCCACAGAGCGACCTCGAACCTCCAGACGCCGTCACTCGAGCGGCTCTCGATCGCACCATCGATGTCTGCCCCCATGAGTGACGAGACTACCTACGTGGGGCTCGGCACTCGCGGACGCGCGATGGCCAGGCGAGAACGCCCTTCGGTGGGTTCGTGCGGGTACTGCGCGAGTTGGGGCGTCGTGACGATGCAGGGGCTCCGTCCGGGGTGCGGCCGCGCGCGATCCACGGCGGACAGGGGCGTCAACGGCAAGCGGCACGACCGGTGCCACCACTGCGGTCGTCCGCAACCGGTCGCCCGGGACGGCACCTGCCGCGCGTGCCTGCTCGCGGTCCACCTCGGACAGGACGAGGTGTGGATGTGGGCCGAGGTGCGACGCGAGTACCTGCCGTCCGGGCGCCCGCTGCAACTCGCGCTCCGTCCGGAAGGGCTGCGGCTCCCCGACGCGTGTTGTACGCCGCGATCCGACGCGGCCACCGCGACGGCGTGGAGGTGTGGAGGTGTGGAGGTGTGGAGGATCGAGCGCAGGTACAACGTGGCGGACGGTCCGCAAGACGGTGGATTCGGTCCGGTCGGAGCCGAGGAGGAAGCTGCCACCGCGGCCTTCGCGCCGCCAAAGCCGTACAGGCCGGTGATCGACGGGATCCTCCGGGCGCGCCTGGACGCGCCGCGCGCTGTGGGCGGGCTCAGGCGGGCGGTTTCGTGTCGACGACGAAGCTGATCTCGACGACCTGGCCGGGGAAGGTCGGTTCGGTCACGCCGAGAACCGTGCCGGCCGGGCGGTGGTCGCCGAAGTACGCCAGGTTGCCCTCCGCCGTCGCCGCGGCGTTCCGCCGCAGGTCCGCCACGGACAGAACCTGCGAGACGACCTGCTTCCGGGTGACTCCGTAGTGGTCCAGGACCCTGTCCACGTTGGCGTAGGTCTGCTCGAGCCGGGCGGCGAGGTCGTCCGCGTAAAGAACTCGCCCGCCTCGTCGAGCGAGAGCTGTCCGGGGACGTGGATCAGCTCGCCGGACTTGATCGCCTGCGAGTAGCCGAAGTCGTTCTCGGCCGGCACGTCGTGGTTGAAGACATCGATGACGGTCATGGTGCTCGCCTTCCTGATCTGCTCTCTTGTGGTTACTCGGGAACTGTAGGAGAGTGAGGGCTGAACTGGCAGAACGCACTTTTCGGTGACTGAGGAACCTGATGGGGACCAAGCAACAACTCAAGGACCTCCCCGAGGACGCCGACCTGAGGCGCGCGGACTCCCTGGCGCGGGAAATCTTCTCGGACATCGCCAACAAGTGGGCGCTCCTGATCATCGAGGCACTCGGCGAGCGCACCCTGCGCTTCGGCGAGTTGCGGAACGAGGTCGAGGGCGTCAGCCACAAGATGCTCACCCAGAACCTGCGCATGCTGGAGCGCAACGGCCTGGTCGACCGGAAGGTGTACCCCACCGTGCCACCGCGGGTCGAGTACACCCTCACCGAGCCGGGCCGGGCCCTGCTCGCCACGGTCGACGCCATATGCGGCTGGACCCACCACTACCTCGGTCACATCGAGGGCGCGCGCCGTCACTTCGACGCCTGACGGGCGCTCGGCGCCACACCCTCGTTGCGCGCTTCCTTGATCGATCCCGAGTTGACGGCCACCGACTCGGCCTGCGCTGCACCCGATATCGGGCTGCCGAGCCGTCCCCATGCCCTACTGCCGTTTCTCGTGAACATCCACGAGCTTCAAAATCACCAACTGCCGCCCAAACCGGCGGACTAACGCTGCTGC
The DNA here is from genome assembly GCF_045207655.1 of Embleya sp. NBC_00888. Classification (NCBI taxonomy): domain Bacteria; kingdom Bacillati; phylum Actinomycetota; class Actinomycetes; order Kitasatosporales; family Streptomycetaceae; genus Embleya; species Embleya sp. NBC_00888. The sequence continues at coordinate 703,144 of NZ_CP108785.1, forward strand.
TCGAGGTGCACAAGGCCAGAGTCACGGTCGCGTGGCGGAGTTCGTCGCGTTCGGGTGAACTGCGCGCGTCGGGGGCCGGGTTGGTGTAACGGTGGGCGGGTGTCCTTCGCGGGGTCCATACTTTTCGCCTCGTGGCGTGTTGTGCGGGCTGTGCCCCGCGAAGGACGCAAGGGAATGGCTCCGGCCGCGGCAACGCGCGGCCGGAGCCATTCCTGTTCGTCGCGCGGGCACTTCGGTGGAGGGGACGACCGGTCGGTGCCCGTGGACGGGTCAGGGTGTCTCGCCGCGTCTGGTCCTCTCCGCGACGGTCTCGATGTGTTGGTCGCACATGCGGTTCATGTCGCCGCCGGCTGCGGATCCGGGTCCGGGCGGAGCAGGCCGGGGACCAGGTCGTCGAGGCCGATGTGGCGGCCGGGCGTGTGGAGGCCTTCGAGGCGCTCCGGGACGAACGCGTCGAGGTTGCTGTCGACGACGCGGTCGACGGGTTCGACGCGGGGTCCCGGGGGCTGTTGGGCGAGGGGTTCGAGGCGGCGTTGCATCGCGCGGAGTTCCTCGTCGGAGCGGGCGGCGGCCTCTTCGCTCATGACGGCTTTGCGGGTGTGGCCTTCGTCGTCGGTCCATTCACGGATGACCCACACGTGACCTCCCGGGATCGGGACCGGGAACGGTACTCCCCCGATCCGACAAGGAGAAGAGGCGTCGCATCGCGGATTGCTCGGGTGCGTGTCGGGTTGGTCGTGCTCGCGGTGCGGGGCTGCGGGGTCTGCTGTGAGGATGGCGGGTGATGGCGATATTCGTGGCGATGTTCGCGGCCGGGGTCGCTGTGGGATCGTTCGTGCGCTCGGTCGTCTTCGGGTACGCGGTCCCTGCGGGCTCACCGCTTGGTTCGTGCGCTCGGTCGTCTTCGGGTACGCGGTCCCTGCGGGCTCACCGCTTCGGCGGGCCTGCCCGGTCTGCCGCGGGGGCGATCCTTGTGTCGGGTCCGGCAGCGGTGCGGCCGTTGTCCACGTGGGGGCGGTGCCGCTCGTGTGGCGTGCGGGTGGATCCGGCGCCTTGGGTGCCGGAGGTGTCGACGGGGCTGGGTTTCGTGGGCGCGGTGGCCGTGGCGGCTCCGCCGTGGACGGTGATCGCATGGTGCCGGTTGGCGCCGTTCGCCGTCGCGTTGGCGTTGGTCGACGCCACGGTCCACCGGCTTCCCGATCGGCTCGTCCCGGTCGCCGGCGTCGGCCTGATCGTGATCCTCGCGGGCGTCGCCGCGCCCCGGGCGCGTCCCGGGGCGTTCGTTCGCGCGCTGGTGGCGGGCCTGGTCCTGGGCGCTTTCCATCCGGCGCCGGCGTTGGTGGGCGGGCTGGGCATGGGTGACGTCAAGCTCGTCCCGGTCGTCGGAGTGGCGTTGGGGTGGGCGGGGTGGTCGTGTGTGCTCGTGGGCGCGTGTGCGGCGTTCGTGCTGTCGGGCGTGTACGCCGGGGCGATGCTCGTGGTGCGCCGGGGCGGGCGCGCAGCGCGGGTGCCGTTCGGCCCGTTCATGATCGCGGCAGCCTGCGTCGCGCTCGCGATCGGCGGCACCTGACCCGGTGCGTCCGGGGCGGGTCGGCTCGTGACGTCGGTTTCGAGGTACGGGATCTTCGAGGTACGGGGTCGGGGCCCCGCGAACCACAAACATGATCGTTGTCAGACAGGCTCTTCCGCGCGCGCCCTAGCCGAGGCCGGTGAATGCCGCAATCAGGAACGCGGCGACCGTCACGCCGGTCAAGGCCACGTTGATCAGTGTGCGGAAGGGCTCCGTGTCGGGGAACATGTAGGCGATTTCCGGGTGACTCGCCCGGAAGGCGATCGGCACCGGGGTGCCGCGGGCGAGGTCTTGGCTCTGTGATTTCGACGCCAACTGTTGGCGGAGCACCCGTGGACCCGAGCCGTCACCGGGATCGAACTCGATACGCACGAAGTAGTCGAAGTCCCCGTCGCCCGCGTTCTCCGACCAGGGGCCCTCCACGACCTTCGCCTGGCCACGGCGACCACACGCGCACACCCACATCTGCTCCGCCGCCGCTACCACACCGCAGAGCCACAAACCGGCCACGAGTACCGAGAAGACCCGTGCCAGGAACAGCGCCGCCACCACGACCCACCCCCGGGGACGTCGCCGGACCGAACGATCCCTACCACGCACCGCGCGAAACGTCTCCAGCGTGCCCGCCCACCATCGCGGGCGCAAGACACCCGGTACGTGCCGGCCGGCCCCCGGCGGAGGCGTCGGCGGCTTCGCACCACGCGTCCACCGCCGGCTCGGCCGACGCATCGACACCCCGGACCGCTCGCACGGCAGTGGACGCGACCCGTCACACACACAGGAAGCGAACCACGAGAAGCAGCTGTGATGCTGTCCTCATGATGGACGGAACCGGTGGGGTTCAGGGTGGGTCGGTTCGCCCGGGAAAGTACGCACGCGTCGAACGGGAGAGACGGTTCCTGCTCGCCGAACCGCCGGCGCCGTCGTCGGTGACGGCCACGCGCGTGATCACCGACCGGTATCTGAGGGGAACACGTCTGCGGCTGCGGCGTGTCGATCTTCCGGACGGTGGCCGCGAGCTCAAGCTCACCCAGAAGGTGCCCATCCCCCGTCTCGATGGTGTTCAGGGGCTGATCACGAATACATACTTGTCGCCGACCGAGTACGCCCTGCTCGCGTCGCTGCCGGCCGCGGTACTGTCCAAGACACGTTTCAGCGTGCCTCCCCTCGGCGTCGACGTCTTCACCGGCCCCTTGCAAGGACTGGTCCTTGGTGAGGCCGAGTTCGCCACCGACGAGGAGGCACGGTCATTCGTTCCTCCCGCGGAGTGTGTGGCAGAGGTGACCGTCGACATCCGCTTCACCGGGGGGCGCCTTGTCGAAGCATCACGCGACGACGTACTCGATTGGCTATCCGACTACGGGCTCCCCCCGCAGTGACCGGCACAAGCGCGCAGCACTCTCCGTCTCGGCCCCAGACGCCGGCTCCTGCTCCTCGGCAGGGCGAACACCGATCTTCCGAACCCCCTTGGCCCGGAAGGTTCGAGGCCGTCTGCGCCACCTGTCGATCTTCGCCACGGTGGGATCGCGTCTCCCCGATCCAAGGCGCGGCCGAGAGCGGTGGACGGGTCGGGAATGTCGGCGCGTTTGGCGGGGGGCGGGACGGTCGTCAGCCCGAACGCCGTTATTGCATGGTGGCGTTGGTCGGGCGGCTTCATGGAGGACAACGCCCTCGGCCGGGTGCGCGAGGCGCCGGCCCAGTCGTGCGGGGTGTGAGCACGCCGAGGGCCGCCGGAGGCTGGGCCCCGCCGCCGAAGCCGGCCGCCGAAGTGGATACGGGGAGCACTCGCGCACTGCTGTCGGTGAGCTGGACTGGGTCAGTCTGCCAGTCGGGCCAGGGCCAGTACGTGCGCGCGGTCGAGGGAGTCGCCTGCAGCGCAAGGGATGTCCGGTTGCACACCGGTGCCCTCCCAGTTCGTGCCGGAGACGGGGTTGATGGCGCGGCCGACGGGCACGGTGGCTTCCAGGTGTGGGTGCACGGTCCAGCCCTGGCACGGATGTGCACCGCCGCGGGTGCGCTCGCCGACGACAACGGCGCGACCGAGCTGCTGAAGGTCGTACGCCAGCTCTTCGGCGGCGGAGAAGGTGCTGCCGCTGGACAGCACATACAACGGCTTGCTTCCGCCGAAGCGCACGCCGGGAACATGCGGCAGACTCCAGGACTGCTCGCTGCGCTCGCCGCGGCGCCAGGACATGGTGTTGAGGTGGGTGCGCTCGTCGAGCAGGTAACTGCAGACGAAGGCGACCGTGTCCGGGTCGCCGCCCCGGTTGGAGCGAAGGTCCACGATCAGCGCCTGCGCACGGGAGGCCAGGGTGAGCGCGGCGCTCAGCGGCTCGGCGGCCCACTCCAGCGGGAACAGCATCGGTGCCAGTTCCACCACGGCGACCCCTCCGTCGAGCAACTGCACTCGGGGTGCACCGCCCAGCGAGGTGTCGAAGTCCCGGCGCATGGAGTCCAGGGTGGCCGCCCCCCGCTTCGGGGGCACCGGGTCGACGTGGTGCTTCAGTCTCAGGTGCCGGTCGCCGTTGACGGACTGCAGGTCCGCGGTGACCAGCCGGGCGAGCTCCTCGGGGCCGTCGACGTCGTAGGCGCCCTCGGCGAGGCGTCGTTGCAGCAGGCCGGCGAGCTGCTCGGCTATGTCGGGGAAAACGTAGTGCTCGGTCAGCAGCCGGACCGTCTCGTCGATGACAGGGGCGGGCGGAATCTTCGTCAGAGTCGTCATGGCGAGGAGTAGAGCACTGCCCTTGCGAAAGCGTCAATAAGTTTAGACACTTTCGGTATGCGTGATCAGCCTTCCTACCCGCCGCCTCCTGAGGATGTCCTGGAGATCGGTGCGCCTGAGCAGTTCGCGGCGCTCGCCCACCCGTTGCGTCAGCGGTTGCTCTTCGCCCTCGGCCAACGGCCCGCCACCATCAGCCGGCTCGCGGCGCAGCTCGACGCGAAGAAGGGCAACGTGGCCCACCACCTCAAAGTGCTCCGCGAAGCCGGGCTGGTCCACATCGCCGAGACCCGCCGGGTCCGCGGCGGTACCGAGCAGTACCACCAGCGCACGGCCCGCCACATGGTCGTCGCCGAACCCCAAGCGGCAGGCACCGCCGCCATGCTCGCCGCGTTCGCCCAGGAGCTGGACCGCTCACCCGCCGAGACCCTGACACTGCGCCACGTGCGTCTCAGCCCCGAGCAGGCGAGAGAACTCGGCGAGACCCTCACCAACCTGGTCGACGAGGCCGAGGAAAACACAGAGGCCCAGCCCGTCCACGGCGTGCTGGTGGCGCTCTATCAACAGGCTCCGCCCACCGGCACCACCGGTTCCGCCTAGCGGCACCAACCTCACAAGCCCTTACGGCCGTGGGGACCAGCGGAACAGCCGGTAACGCCAAGCACTCGACAACGACCGGAGGTGTCCGGTGACCTTGCGGGCTTCAGGAAAGGGCGTTCACGAAAGTCCGGAGTCTGGAAGGCGGGGTGTGGACCGCCCTCTCGTGGACATCGGGGGCTCACCCTGGGGCAGTGGTGCGCCGCGCATCGACAGGACCCGGCCGACGCCGCACCCCGATTGCGGGCCGCCGCGGACCGCGCGTTCGCCCTCCTTCGCAGGTGGCACGCGGCCGGGTGGCATCACGGGGACCTGCACCCCGGCAACGTCCTGATCACGGCCGCGGGCACGGGAACCGGAGCCCACCTCGCGTTCGAGGCCGGGGTCGAGTTCATCGACCACGACCTCACCCACCACCGCGACCTGCTCCCGCTGCGAGGCCCCTACCGGGGCGGCGGCGACCAGGCCATCGCCCCCGAGATCGCCCGCCTGCTCTTCACCACCGTCCCCGACGTAGACGTCGAACTCACCGACGCCGCCGAGATCTACAGCCTCGGCGCCACCCTGCGCTGGGCCTGGACCGACGCGGGTCCCTCCACCCCACGCTTCGTCGGCCCCCACGTCACACCCGACGACAGCCCTGACCGCGGACACGCTCGCGGACACGCGCTTCGCCGTGTCGTCGCTCATTCAAGCCGGCGTCGCGCCCCACCCGCAGTCCGCAGCGGCGCCGCGCCCGCCGGCACCGAGTCCCGCGCGCACGTCCTTGCGGCCCTGAATCGGCCCCGCCTCGCGGTAACAGCCGCGCTCCGGCCCGGAATCGGCGGCTACACCCCCGACTTCATGCCCCCGGCGCGCAGACCGGCGCGGTGTGCCCGACCTCACCGCCGAACGCCACCGGATCGCCACCACACCCGCGCCGACCGTCGACCGCGGCAGGCAACCCCCGGCAGGCAGTCCACACTCACTACCGTCCGGCGCCATCTCGGGTGCGGAGAAAGCGAGTTCGCCCACCGCGCCGCGGACGAGACGGAGGCGGGAATGACCCCCTGACCGGTGTGGTGCCGGCTCTGCAGTGGCACGAGCGACGCGGGTCTCAACCCCAGTCGGCCGCGGCCCGGTGCGCCGTCGGCGCGCGCTGTTCGCGGCGCGCCGACGCAGCCCTCGTTCAGTTGTTGATCACGACGGTCGAGCAGATCTTGTCGGCGAACGTCTGCTTCTTGTCGTCCCACGCCGGCCACAGCCAGCCGAGGTAGCACGGAAGTGTGTCGAGGATGTGTGCGAAGTAGCGCCCGAAGGACAGCCAGAAGCCGGTCGGCTGCCCGTCCCGGATGCGGACCACGCGAATGTCCACGACGCTCTTGCCGATCGTCTGTCCGGTCTTGCCCTGGCGGTGGCACTGCCAGAGGGCGAACAGCAGGACCAGTGCGGCACCGGCCGCGATGAGGGATATCGGTGCCGAACCGCCGTCGTACTCGGTGGTGATCGTGCCGTCGACGTCCTCGTACTCCGTGGTCTTGTTTCCCACCCACAGAACGCCGCCGTACATGGGCGCCATGACCAGGGTGAAGATCACGCAGTCGATCACGTAACCGCCGGCGCGCCGACCCCAGCTCGCGCAGTAGTCACCGAGGTCCTGCGGAACGCCGTGGCCGAAGTTGTAGCTGCTGTAGTCGAAACCCCCGCCCGGCAGGTGCCCCCGGGACATGGGTGGGCCGGCCTGGTCGTAGCCGGCGGCAGGGTTGTCGGGTGCCGGCTCGTGGCTCGGTGCCGCCTCGGAGGCAGGCCGGTCGTAAGGGGATGCCGGAGACAAGTGGGACTCCCTGGAAAGTTGCGTGCCGCGCACGCGAAGAAGACGGATCCAGGCGAATCGACGCGCGGTGCCCGGGACGGGCGGCGACGTCTTCCCCACCCGCCCGGGATCCCGTTGACGGCGGCAACTTACCCCGGCCGGTTGGCGATTGATAGAGGTTATTCAGGCGTGAGCGCGCTCCCGGCCGGGAGGCGAAACCCCGGAAGGGAACAACCGGTCCGAAAAACCACGGAAGCAACGAAGCACCGACATCAGCGAGGATTGGCTCGCTTATCCACCGGCATCGAACCGAGCCCGGACTTCTACGGGTTTCCCCAGTTCACAGGACGTGCGCGAGGCCTGGCCTCAATCCTGTCCTCAGGGTTGATCCGGTACGGAGGCCGGAATCGTGGGACTGGTCGAGCACAACTTTCGTACTCGCGCACCAGTTGCCCGTGCAGCGTCGATTCGGTTTCTCGTGTGTCGTCGGACACGGGGGTCCATCGGTCGTCGCTCTCGACGGGCGTTCTCTGGGCGTACGGCTGCATCTTCCGTGCCTCGGCGCCGAGGTGGTCCCGGTGGTCACACCAACTCCCGTGCAGATCACGCGCGAGTCGTCGACGACGGATCGGATCGGGACACCACGTTCCGCCTGCAGTTCGGCCCATGTCCTCCGGGGTCCGTTCATGCATGATGACGGGATGAATCATAGTGACCAGCGCTTCCACGTCATCGTGCTGTCGAACTTCGCGAAGGGCTTCGACAAGTACGCGTTCGCTTACGGTAAGGCGGGAATTCCGGAGAGTACCCATCCCGACCGGTTCCACCTGCTGACCCGTGCGGAGTTGGAAATCGGCATCGGCAAGGCGCGACGCTTGCTGGACCGTCTGGCCATTCCGGGAGATCGGCTGCTCGTGCTGGAAACCACGGTGGACCCCGACAAGCTGGTGCCCAACGTGTCGACCGGCCTGGGCACGGAACTGCACGAGGCTCGCATCCGGTTGTCGGCAGTCCACGAACTCGACCAGGTAGGCGACGAGTTCACTCTGCGCCCGACAACCGTCGAGGATGCGATGGCGGCCTCCCTGCACCTGCACGGATCGGCACTGCATCGCTACGCCGACACGCGACCGCGCTCGGTTTCGCTTCTGCCGGTCGCCTCCGCCTGCCAAGCCCGGTGTTCGTTCTGCTTCTCCTCGGCTTCGATCTCCAGCGACCAAGCACCGGCACGGGTCCCGTGGGACGCGGTCGCCCACTGGCTGGAGCGCGCCCGTGCGGCGGGTGCCGAGCGTGCAGTGATCACCGGCGGCGGGGAGCCCACGCTCATACCGTTCGAACAGCAGCTGCGACTGGTGTCCGCCTGCTCGGCGGCCTTCCCGAAGGTCGTCCTGATCACCAACGCGCACACCCTGGCGAAGGGCCGGCACGCCGACCGGGCCGGCCGCCTCGCATCCCTGAGCGCCGCAGGCCTGAGCGTGCTGGCGGTCTCCCGGCACCATCAGGACGACGCCGTCAGCGAGCGGCTGATGATGCTGCGCACGCCGGTGAGCTCTGTGATCGACACCTGGCGCGTGGGACGTGACCGCTGGCCGGGGCTGCGGATGAGGCTGATCTGCGTGCTCCAGCACGGCGGCGTCGCCGACGCGGCGGAGGTCGCCGACTACCTTTCGTGGGCCGCGGCTCTCGGTGTCGAGGAAGTCTGCTTCAAAGAGCTCTACGTATCCACCAGCACCGAGTCGCTCTACTTCGACCGCGCCGCCAACCTCTGGAGCCGAGAGCACCAGGTTTCGCTGTCCATCGTCACCCGATTCGCCGAGCAGCACGGCCTCGAACCGGCGAGCCGCCTGCCCTGGGGCGCGCCGGTCTACCACGGCAGCTGGGACGGACGGCCGATGCGGATCGCCGCTTACACCGAACCCAGCCTGCTCTGGGAACGCACCAACGGGATCGCACGCAGCTGGAACGTCATGGCCGACGGACGCTGCTACGCCTCCCTGGAAGACCGGGCCAGCGAAATCCTGTTGGAAGGTGCAACGGCATGAGGTTCGACGAGTTCCAGGAATTCCGGCAGCAGCAACTCAGTGCTTCCACGTCGCTTCTGGACGCCGCAGAGACCAACGTGTACCGGGCACTTGCTCCGATGCGACCGGAACCGCCGACCGACCTGAGCACGGTGCACCGGTGCGATCTCGCCCGTGCCTGGCTGCGGCGCTTCGAGCTGCCGGAAGAGTGGTCCGGCCACGCCATGGTCTGTCGAGGGGTCCGTCACGGGCTCGACGTGGTGTTCCACTGGCTGCGCGCCGTGCAAGCGCGGTTGTGGCTGCCCAGCGACGTGTACCCGGTCTACCTCGAGCTGGCCCGCGCTGCGGGCCTGGCGCCCGCGTCCTACCCGACGCTACCGGCGCCGGCCCTGCCGAGGTCGCCGGCGGACCACCGGCCCGAATACCTGCTGCTCGCCAATCCCAGCAAGCCACTCGGCCGATACCTGTCCGATGCCGAGTGCGCCGCGGTGATTTCGTGGTTGCGGGTATCACCACGCCGCCGCCTGCTGATCGACAGCGTCTACGACCTGGGAGCCCCGCTCGCTGCCGGCACACGGCGATTGCTGGACACCGGTTGTGCGGTCCTACTGCATTCGGTCACCAAGGGATGGCTGTGGCCACGCACGTTCGGCGTGGTCCTGCTGGGTCCGGCGCAAGCCGAATTGGCCGAAGCGTTCCGGGCGGATCCGCCGACGTCGGCACAGCTGCGGCTCGCCGACCGTCTGCTGACCGAGCACAGCGACGTGCCCCGGCAGGTCGCCGACGAACTGGCCGCACGGGCTGAGCGGCTGTTCGAACGGTTGCCGGACGAAGTGCTCGGGGCGATTCCCACGGCGAGCCGGACGTGTCCCGGCAACTACTTCTTCCCGGTTGACATCCCGGCGGAGACGCTCCGGCGCGAGTGCGGCGTGCTCGCCATGCCCGTCGGCGTGTTCGGGGAGAGCAGTTGGTCCGGCTCCGTCCTGACCAGCCTTGCCGACGCTTTCGGCCCGACGCCGGCGGCGGCACGATGAACCACCGGAGGACCTGGCCGTCAGTGGTGCGACGGAACTGGTAGCTCTGGTTGTGCGTTGGCTCGACAGGACTATGGGGGGAGGACCTTGTCGAACTTGAGCTTCCCGCCGACGCGGGCGGTCGGGCGTGGGGCCGCTTGGTACCGCGGGGACTGCCATGTCCACTCGGTTCACTCGGACGGGGAACTCACTCCTGAAGAGTTGGCCGTTCGGGGCGCGCTGCCGGGCTCGACTTCATGGCGACGACGGAGCACAACTTGGCTGCGGAATCCGGTCCGTGGGGGCACCCGGCTACCGATGAATTCTTGATCATTCCTGGTGAGGAAGCGACCACGAAGACCGGGCACCGGCTGACGCTCGGCATCGAAGCCGGCGAGGTCATCGACTGGAACCACCAGGTCGGGGACGGGTTGATCGATCAGTGTCTGGATCAGGTCCATCGAGTCGGAGGGCTGTGCGTGGCCGCACACCCGCATGCGCCCTGTCCGTCGGGCGACTTCATGTTCCCCTTCCGGGGCTTCGACGTGGTGGAGGTCTGGAACGGACTGCGGTGTCCGCGGTCAACCGGCTACCTGGGGCGGGCCGCAAGCCAGGACAACGACCACCACGACCTGCTACGGCGCCGCGAACGCGACCGCGTGGGACCGACTCCACGCCTCACTTACCCGCCGATGCGCCCGGGAGGCTTCACGGGGGAGCTCCCGATCATCTCGGGGGCGGTGATCCGGCTCCCGGTTGACCAGCTGCCCGGCGGCGACCCGAGACCGGTTCGGTTGTGGTGGTTCGGGACCGACGCGACCGGCGCCGACGTCGACCGGTGCAGGCAGTGGTTCCCGCGTAGGTTCGACATCGCGCGTTCGGTGTGTTCGAGCGGACCCTCGGCTGGACCGCCCCCAGGCTCCGCGACCGCGAATCAGCCGACCTGCGGACCTGGATCGTCATCGCCGCCACCCGCGGCTCTCCAGCGCGCCCGCCGACGACCTGCGGCGGCCCTGGGAGGACCCGCCGCGCCGAATCGGCTCACCCCGGCCGGGCCGTGCCGTGGCAGACGTGGAACTTCCGCGGCTCCCGGCCCGAGGTCCGGGAGCGGCGTGCCGGGCGGGGTGGGGCGCCGGGAGGTGCGGCGAGCCGCGGTGCGCGCCGTGGGCGATCCGCGTCCGCCGGCCGGTGCTGTGGGTGTTGGGAACCGGCCGGCGGTATTGGCGGGCCGGTGATGTCAGCGGGCCGTGCCGAAGTTCTGCGTCCAGTAGGAGTTCGTGCCCGCGAGGCCGACGCCGATCTCCTTGAAGGAGCAGTTGAGGATGTTCTGCCTGTGTCCGGGGCTGTTCATCCAGCCGGTCATGACCTGCTGGGACGTGCTGTAGCCGTAGGCGATGTTTTCGCCGTAGGTCGTCCAGGTGTAGCCGGCGCGGGTGATGCGCTCGCCCGGGTCGGAGCCGTCGGAGCCGGTGTGCGACATGTTGGCGTGGGCGGCCATGTCCTGGCTGTGTTGCAGGGCGGCGGCCGTCAGTTTCGTGTTGACGGTGAGTGCCGGGCATCCTGCCTTGGCGCGCTCCTGATTGACGAGGCTCACCACCTCGGCGGCGGGGCCCGAGGGCGGAACGGCCGGGGTGGTCGCTTGCTGCGTGTCGGCCGGTGTGGTCGGTGTCGTCGGGGTGGGGGGCTTGCTTGCCTCGGTGGTCGGCTTGCCGACCGGGTTCGTCGGCCGGGTCGCGGCAGGCGGTGTCGGTGTCGTTGCGGTGGGGGGCTTCCTCGTCCCGGTGGGTTTCCGCTTGTGCGGAGTGTGAGTGGTCTTCGCGGTCGGCTGGGTTCCCCCGGTCGGATCGGCCGCACTCTCCGTCCCATTGGGGACCGGTGTGCCGGGGAGGGGCCGGTTGGAGGACGGGTGCGTGCTCTGGTTGCCGACGTTCCTCGTCGCGCCCGCGACGTTCTTCGTCGCGCCCGGGCCCTGGGGGGCTATGCAGGCCATTGCGGCGGTGGGTACGCCGATGATGCCCAGGGTGGCGGCGGCTATGGCCATCTTCTTTTTGTATTGCGTCCTACGGTGCTTCCGCATGCGTGACCTCACTTGGTTTCGGCGTAGCGTCCTGTTGCCGGAGCCGTCGGACGCCGGCGGGCCGCCATTGTTGGAAGTCCGGGAACGGGCTCGCAAGTACCGGTGCCCGCCTGCGAGGCGGAGCCGGACGGCGGGCTTGACTCGGGGCGGACAGTCATGCCTGTGGCGTGGTCACCGGGTGGTGCGAAATTGGTGATCGGCGATCGGAAACGGCTCTGGCCATCGAAAATGACGCATGGGATTCCCGTTCGTTGGGATGCTCAATTCGGCCGAGAAGCGGATTGGTTGTCTCCAGTCGGACAAAGCGCGACAAGTAGGCGAGGTTCGGAGAGCGTGACGCTCCCGCGGTCACTCGCGCGCCCGTGACGCATGTCACTGTTTCAGCAGTGGTCGGAATGTGCCGTGGGCATCGTGCGCCGCATTCCGTGGGACGGCGACACTCCGTGGCGGCGGAACCTGGCCGCCGCCGCCGTCGACGACCTGATCGCAACCTCGAACGCGGCCGGCTTCCCTTCCCCCGCCGGCGGAACACCACGGCTTGGCCCTCGCCGACGCCGAGGCCACCCGCGACGAGGACCCCGACCGGTCACCGACGAAGCCGCCGGCCTCCCCGCCGACCCCACCGACCCCACCGACTACCAGTGGACGCCTGCCGGCGCGGCGACACCTGCTCACCACCCGCCGAGCCCCCGACGAGGACCTGCGGCGGTGGTTCGCCCCGTTCTCGGACGTCGAAGCACGCCACCCCCAGCCGCCCGGACCACGCACGCATCCGCACCCGACCGGGCAGGCCGCGCATTCAGGTGGTGGTGCGCTCCGGGGAGAACTCCGCGTTCAGGATCGCGAGCGTGGCTGCGTTGCTCGCCGGCACATGGGGTGCCGGCGGGCGACTACGCCCTTGGCGGTCACGCTGTCTCCGCGGTCGACCGTCTTGAGCCACCGCACGGGCAGGACGTACCGGGCCACGTCGGGATCGGTCTCGTCCCCGACGTGGCGGTAGTTCCCCACGAGTTGCTGCTCGGCCAGGCGCACCGAGCCGTCCCCGACCACCGCCCCCCGTGAACGGCGCCGGGTCACCGCAGACCTCGCCGACGCCCACGTAGCCGACCTTGGGGATGTACACGTCGACCCGGTCCCCGGGCGCGGCCGGCGCAGGCCCTGCGAGAACCACTTGCCGCCGCCGGCGGAGACGAACCCGAACCTGCGGGCCGTCCCACGACCGCGTGCCACCCTCCCAGCCGAACGCGGAATACCAGTCGACACCGTACGTGCCGTGGACGTAGCGGTGGTAACGACGAGGCTGGAGTGCCCAAGCAGGAGTCGGGCCGCGCGCAGGTCGCCGGTGATGGCCGACTCCCGGGTCGCGGCTCCGTGGCGCAGGCCGTGGAGCTTGATCGGAGGCATGTCGAACAGGACCACCAGGCGATTGGACTCCTTGATGATCCAGCTCGGTTGGAGCCAGGAGCCGTCTTCGGTGGTGAAGACGACTCCGGTGTCGTTCCACGTGCTTCCGCAGGACGCGCGCTCGGCTCGCCGGGCCTTGCGGTGGGCGCGCGGGTCCTTGCTGGGAACACGAGGCCTGCTCGTTCACGATCGGCGATCGAAGGGCGACCGTCGGATCCCGTACGACCGGGCTCATGATCGCGGGCGAGTTCTTGCCGGTATCGGAGGTGTCCGTGGCAGCTCGGTCAGTCGGCCGTCCAGCCGCGGAAGATGCCGACGCAGCCGCGGACGGACAGTTCGTGGTGATCGAAGTGCCGATCGAGCTGCGCACGGAGGTCGTCCAGTGTGTCGCCGTCGTTGTGGAACGCCCCCTGCTTGTTGAGCAACCGCATCGCCTTGCGGGCGGCGAGGGACACCGGGACACCGCCGGACAGGACCGTGGTGCCGAAGACGACGCCTCCGGGGCGAACCACGGCCGCGGCGTGCGCCAGCACGATCCCCTTCTCCCGCAGGCTTCCCGGGATGCAGTGCAGCAGATAGCTGATCCCGACCGAGTCGTGGGAGCCGTCCGGTACGGGCAGCGGCTCCAGCACGTTCGCGCGCACCGTGGCGACCTGGTAGCGGCGCAGGCGATGTGCCGTGTGGGCCAGGGAGTTGGGGTTGAGGTCGACCAGGGTGATCCGCGGGTCGGGCACCGGGAACCGCGCGTGGTGGAGCAGGTACCCGCTGCCCACGCCGATGTCCATGTGGCGCGCACCCACGCCGGTGTCGTACAGGCGTCGCGAGACCGTCGGCGGGCAGCGCCACAACAGCGGTGCGGTGCCTCGATACACCACGAGGTCGTAGAGGTTGAGGAAGGGTTTCGAGTATCCGGCCTGCCCGTCGAGGACGGCCTGGTCGAAGTGGTCGAGCGGCTTGTCGTCGAGGCGTTCGAGAGGCTTGTTGTCGCTGGTGCTGTCGGACGTCATCATGCTCCTTGGGTGCCTCGGGGTGGTTGGCTGTCGTGGTCTCGATGCGAACCGCCGAGCCAGTCGCCCACCGCGCGCAGCACGGGGGCGCTGTGCTCACGGATGATGGAGAAGTGCGTTCCGGGCGTGTCGACTGCCGTGTGCGGCAGATGCCAGCGGGGCCGCCAGTCCTGCGGCGGGTCGTCGAAGCCTGCCTCCGCGGCCCGTACGAGCAGCGTCGGCGCGCCGATCCTTGCGGGGGTCCACGCCTGGAACAGACCGGTGTAGTGCGCCAGCGCCGTGAGGTGGGTGTCGTCCTCGGCCTCCTGTGTCCACGGCTCGTCCGATGTTCCGGATCTGCGAGCCGCTTCGATCCGGGCGTGGAGGTGTCGGAGCATCGCGCTGCGTGGCCAATGGCTGTCCAGGAGCACGACGGCGTCGGGCCCGGCTCCGCGTGCTTCGAGAGCAGCCGCCGTGGCGTGGGCGATCCAGCCGCCCGCGGAGTAGCCGAGGAGGACCACGGGACCGCCGTCGGCGCACCGCGCGACACCGTCCGCCTGGAGTTGTGCCAAGACGTCCACGGATGCGGGCAGCGACTCGTGCGGACCGAAACCGGGCACCGGCAGTACCCAGACGTCGTGCTCGCCTCGGGAAGCGGCCGCGAGTCGGGCGTACTGGGATGCTCCCGAGCCGACGGCGAAGGTCGGGAAGCAGACGAGGCGGGCCGCGGAGCCGCGTGCCAGCCTGACGTGCGCAGGCCGGAACCGCTCGTCGGGGTTGTCGAAGATGGGACGGAATCGGGCGATGTGTCGCATCAGTTCCTCGAACTCGTCGGTCCGGCCCATGTCACCGGCGCGGGCGAACAGGGGGCCGAGGGTGAACCCGGCCCCGCCCGTCCCGGCACGTGCCGGCTCCGCGCCGCCGGTGTCCTCGTCGCCCGCAGGCCCCGTTTCCTCCCATCGCGCGACCAGGTGCCGGGCCAGGGAGGCGACCGTGGGGTATCGGAAGACGAGGCCGGGCGCCAGGCGCAGGCCGGTGTCCGCGCCGAGGCGGTTGCGCAGGTCCACCGCCGTCAGCGAGTCGAACCCCAGCTCGGGCAGCGGCCGATCGGCGTCGACGGCTTCCGGGTCCGCCAGGCCCAGGACCGCGGCCACGTGCGTACGAACCCACGCGACGACGAATCGCTCCCGTTCCTCCCCGTTCGCGGCCGCCAGGCGCTCCCTGATCTCCCGGCCCCGGTCCGGCCGCGCCGGACCGTACTCGCCCGGGGGCCGGGCCGCGCCCATCGTCGGACCGCCGCCCTCGGGCCAGTATCGCTCGCGCCCGAACGCGTACGTGGGCAGATCCACCAGGCGGGCACCGCAGTCGGCGAGCATCCTGTCCCACCCCACCGCAACGCCCCGGACGTGCAGATGGGCCAGCGCGCCCAGGAACGCGCCGAGTTCGGTGCCGTATTCCGGCCCGGGCATCGGCAGAACGGTGACGTTCTCGGCCGCGGCGGTCACGGCGTCCGCGGCGGTCACGGCGTCCGCGGCGGTCACGGCGTCTGCGCCACCCGTGCCGTTCGTGTCCTCGGTACCGTCCGTTGGAGCTGCGGCGCCGGGCCCCACACGCTCCGCGAAGGTGTTGTCGGCCCCCATCCGAAGGCCGATGCACACCCCTTGCGACCCGAGCCCGCGCACGGCGTCGGTCGGCGCGCCGTCGTCCCCGATCAGCCGCACCCAGTACTCCGGCGAGGACAGCTCCTCGTACGCCACCGGCCGGCCCGTGCGGCCGGAGGCGAGCGGGGTCAGCGGCCGGCGGAAGGTCAGTTCCTTGACGGCCCGTCGCACGCCCTCCCCCGCCGAGTCGTCGGACACCGTCGGGTCGACCTGCGCCGCGCACTCCGACGCCCGGCCGAGGGCGACGACGAGTGCGGCCGCGTCGGTCAAGGACAGCACACCGGCGCAGTGTGCGGCGGTGACCTCACCGACGGATCGCCCCAGCAGCAGCCCGGGTTCGATCCCCCAGTGTTCGAGGAGCCGAAACAGCGCCACCTCCCCGGCGAACAGCGCGACCCGGGCCGGGATCGGGTCCTGCGGCGTCTCGCCGTGCCGCGGTGGAACCTCGCCCTGCGGGCGGTCCAGCCGCGCCGCGATCGCGGTATCGGCCTCGTCCAGGGCCGACGCGAACATCGGGATCCGCGCGGCCAACTCCCCCACGAGTCCGGCTCGTTCCGCCACCGGTTCGCGCGGCGGACCGGAGAACAGCAACGCGACCCGGTCCCGGCCCCGCGCCATGCCCCGGACCAGCCCCGGCGCGGATCCGTCCCGGGCCAGTTCCGCCAGCGACTCCAGCAAGGCATCCCGGTCCCGGCCGAGGATCACGGCGCGGTGGGCGAGGCCGGCCCGGGTCGCCGCCAGGGAACGCGCGACGTCGACCGGTGCGAGTTCCGCGCGCTCGCGAACGAACCGGAGCAACCGGCCGGCCTGCGCACGCAGCGCGTCCGAGGTCCCGCCCGACAACACCCACGGCACCGTGGGCAGCGTGGCGAACCGGTCCGGCGCGTGCCGCGGCGAACCCGGGGGCGGTGTTTGCGCATGCCGATCGCCGGACGTCTGCTGCGCCGGCCCCGCGCCCGATGGGGCCGGTTCGGGTTCACGCACCGCGTCCGCGTCGTCCGGTGCGTGCTCCAGGATCACGTGCGCGTTGGTCCCGCTGATCCCGAAGGACGAGACACCGGCTCGCCGGGCCCGACCCGTATCCGGCCACGGTCGGGCCTCGGTGAGCAGTTCCACCGCACCCGAGGTCCAGTCGACGTGCGGCGTCGGCTCGTCCACGTGCAGGGTGGGCGGCAACACGCCGGTGCGCATCGCCATCACCGTCTTGATCACCCCGCCCACCCCGGCCGCGGCGGCGGTGTGGCCGATGTTGGACTTGAGCGACCCCAGCCACAGGGGGGCGTGGGCCGGCCGGCCCTGCCCGTATGTGGCCAGGAGGGCCTCCGCCTCGATGGGGTCGCCGAGCGTGGTGCCCGTGCCATGGGCCTCCACGGCGTCCACGTCCCGCACGGTCAGCCCCGCGTGGGCCAGGGCCTGCCGGATCACGCGCTGCTGGGCGAGTCCGCTGGGTGCCGACAGGCCGTTGCTCGCCCCGTCCTGGTTGATCGCGGTGCCGCGGATCACGGCGAGGACCGGGTGTCCGGCGTTTCGGGCCGCCGACAACGGTTCGACCAGGAGCACGCCGACGCCCTCGCCCCAGCCGGTGCCGTCCGCCTCCGCGGCGAACGCCTTGCATCGCCCGTTCGGTGCCAGTGCGCCCTGGCGGCTGAATTCGAGGAACGCCCCCGGGGTGGAGAGGATCGTCGCCCCGCCCACCAGCGCGGCCGTGCAGTCGCCCTGGCGGAGCGCCTGGACGGCCAGGTGGAGGGCGACCAGGGACGACGAGCAGGCGGTGTCGACGGTCACCGCCGGTCCTTCGAGGCCGAACGTGTAGGCGACCCGCCCCGAGGCGACGCTGGTCGAGGTTCCGGTCATCAGGTAGCCGGCGCCGCCCTCGGGATCGGCGGTCAGCAGCGGCAGGTAGTCCTGACCGCTGACCCCCACGAACACCCCGGTGCGGCTGCCGGCGACGGCGTCGGGGGCCAGCCGCGCGCGTTCGAGGACCTCCCACGTCACCTCGAGGAGCAGGCGCTGCTGCGGATCCATCGCCAGTGCTTCCCGCGGGCTGATACCGAACAGGAGCGGGTCGAACCGGTCGGCGTCGTGCAGGAAACCGCCCCGGCGGACGTAGGTGCGGCCCGGGCGGCCCGGGGTCGGGTCGTACAGACCCGCCGTGTCCCAGCCGCGGTTGCTCGGGAAGGAGGAGATCGCGTCCCGTCCCGAGGCGACCAGGTCCCACAGTTGCTCGGGCGAGGTCACGTCACCGGGGTAGCGGCAACCCATCGCGACGATCGCGATCGGCTCGGCGGCGGCGGCCGTCGCCGGCTCGTCGACCTGCTCGGGGGCGCCGGTCAGACGCGCCAGCAGGTGCGCGGCCAGCCTCTCGGCCGTCGGGTGGTCGAACACCGCCGCCGGGGAGAGGCGGACACCGGTCGCCGTGGCGAGCCGATTGCGCATCTCCATCGCCGTCATCGAGACGAACCCGAGGTCGGTGAACGCCTGGGTGACGTCGACGTCCGCCGCGGAGCCGCGGTTGAGCACGGCGGCGGCATGCTCGCACACCGTCTCCAGGACCAGGTTCCCCCTGCCGCTGTCGGGCAGTTCCGCGAGGCGCTGCCGGAACACGGCCGCCGCGCTGTCGTCGCTCTCCCGGATCGGGGCGGCGGCGGGCAGCGCGTCGGGCCAGTAACGGCGGCGCTGGAACGCGTACGTCGGCAGGTCCACCAGGCGGGCCCGCCCTCCGATGTGGGCCGACCAGTCCACCGGCACGCCTTGGACGTGCGCCTCCGCGAGGGAGGTGAGGAAACGCCCGAGGTGCCCTTCGTCGCGCCGCAGCGACGTCAACACCGTGCCTTCGCCGACGCTCCCGGGACTCGCGGCGCCTTCCGTGATCTCGTGCAGGGACACCGCGAGCACCGGGTGTGGGCTCATCTCCACGTAGGTGTGGTGCCCGGCCGCCAGGAGTTCGCGCACGGTCGGGTCGAAGCGGACCGTCTCGCGCAGGTTCCGGTACCAATAGGCGGCGTCGAGCCCCGAGGTGTCGACGGGGCCGCCCAGGACCGTCGAGAAGAACGGGATCGCGGCCGCCTGCGGGGCGATGTCGGCGAGGATCGTGACGAGTTCGGCCTCCAGTGCCTCGACCTGGGCCGAGTGCGAGGCGTAGTCCACCGCGACGCGGATCGCTCGCACGCCGTCCTGCTCGGCGGCGTCCAGGAGTTCGTCGAGCGCCTCGGCGTCGCCCGAGACCACGACGGACCCGGGGGCGTTGACCGCGGCGACGGACAGGCGTGTTCCCCATGCCGAGAGCCGGTCGCGGGCCCGGTCCGCCGGAAGGCCGAGGAACGCCATGCCCCCGCTGCCGGCCAGGCGTTCGGCGACCAGGCGCGAGCGCCTTGCCACGATGCGCGCCCCGTCTTCCAGGGACAGGGCACCGGCGACGCACGCGGCGGCGATCTCGCCCTGGGAGTGGCCCACCACGGCGCCGGGTTCCATGCCGTGCGAGCGCCACAGGGCGGCGAGCGAGATCATCATGGCCCACAGCGCGGGCTGGACCACATCCACGCGGTCCAACGAGGCCGCGCCCTCGGCGCCGCGGACGACGTCCACGAGCGAGAAGTCGACGTGCGGCGCGAGCGCTTCGGCGCACTCGTGCAGCCGCTCGCGAAAGACCGCCGAGTCGCGGCACAGGTCCGCTCCCATGCCCTCCCATTGGGCGCCCTGGCCGGGGAAGACGAACACCGGTTTCCCGGGGTCGCGTGCGACGCCCGTGACGACACCGGCGGCGCTCTTCCCCTCGGCGATGGCTTCGAGGCCCACGAGGTACGCGTCCCGGTCGTCGGCCAGCACCACGCCTCGGTGGTCGAACAGGGTGCGCGAGGTGAGCAACGAGTGCGCGACGTCGGCCGACGCCAGGTCCGGGCGGGTACGTACGTGCTCACGCAGCCGGGCCGCCTGCTCCCGCAGCCCCCGACCGTTCCTCGCGGTGATCAGCCACGGCAGCGGCCCGGTCTGCGCACGGTCGCCCTCGACGAGCTTGCGCGCGGGGTCGTCCGCTCGGTCGGCGGAGCCGTCGGCCGCGACGGGTGCGGCGGTCGGTGCGGCGGTCGATGCGACGAGGGGCGCGGGGAACGTGTCGTCCGGGGACTGTTCCAGGATCACGTGGGCGTTGGTGCCGCTGATCCCGAAGGACGACACCCCGGCCCGGCGCGGCCGGCCGGTCCGCGGCCAGTCCCGCGCCTCGGTCAACAGGCGCACCGTGCCCGCGGCCCAGTCCACGTGCGGGGTCGGCTCGTCCACGTGCAGGGTGGGCGGCAGAATGCCCCGGCGCAGTGCCATCACCGTCTTGATGACGCCACCGACGCCCGCCGCCGCCTGGGTGTGGCCGATGTTCGACTTGATCGATCCCAGCCACAGCGGTCGATCCGCCGGACGCTCCCGACCGTAGGTCGCCAACAGCGCCTGAGCCTCGATCGGATCACCGAGCGCGGTACCGGTGCCATGCGCCTCCACCACGTCGATCAAATCCGCCGACAACCGCGCCGACGCCAACGCCCGCCGAATCACCCGCTGCTGCGACGGACCGTTCGGCGCCGTCAAACCATTCGACGCACCATCCTGATTCACCGCCGAACCCCGCACCACCGCAAGCACCGGATGCCCAAGACGCCGCGCCCGCGACAAACACTCCAACAAAACCAGACCCACACCCTCCCCCCACCCCGTACCATCCGCCGCCGCCGCGAACGCCTTGCACCGACCATCCACCGCAAGACCCCGCTGCCGACTGAACTCCACGAACATTCCGGGGGTCGTCATGACCGAAGCTCCGCCGGCCAACGCCAGGGTGCACTCACCCTGCCGCAACGCCTGCACCGCCAGATGCAACGCCGTCAACGACGCCGAACACGCCGTATCCACCGTGATCGCCGGACCCTCCAGACCGAACGTGTACGCCAGACGACCCGACAACACACTGGCGAGGAAGCCCGTCGCGTAGCCCTCGAAGTTCTCCCGGGCCCGGTCCAGCAGGAGCGCGTACTCCTGGCTGCTGGTGCCCACGAAGACACCGGTGCGGCTCCCCCGCAGGGAGGCCGGTGTGAGGCCGGCGCGCTCGAACGTCTCCCAGGACACCTCCAGGAGCAGACGTTGTTGCGGGTCGAGCGTCAGCGCCTCGCGTGGACTCACTCCGAACAGGCCCGCGTCGAACGACGCCACGTCGGCGAGGAACCCACCCTCGCGTGCGTAGCTCTTTCCCGGCCGGTCCGGGTCGGCGTCGTAGAGGCCCTCGATGTCCCAGCCTCGGTCCTGGGGGAAGGGCTCGATCGCGTCCCTTCCGGAGACCACCAGTTGCCACAGGTCCTCCGGCGAGCGCACGTCCCCCGGGAATCGGCAGCCCATCGCCACCACCGCGATCGGCTCCGCGTCGGCGTCCTCCAACTCCCGCAGGCGCGCTCGTGTCTCGTGCAGGTCGGCGGTGACCCGCTTGAGGTAGTACCGAATCCGGTCGTCCGTCACCATGTGCAACCACCTCGTCGAGACGTCACCGTTGTGCCTTTGCTCGCGGGCTCCGGCCCGAGGTCAGGAAATCCCCAGCTCCCTGCCGATGAAGTCGATGACTTCCTCGTCGGTCGCCAGGTCGAGCTCGTCCGCGACGGTCGTGGCGTCCTCCTGTGCGTCCGGTGCCCGGTCCCGTGCGGGTGCGTGCTCGCCCGCCTGTCGAGCGAGCGCGCGCAACCGATCCGCCACTCGTTCGCGGCCGCCGGCGTCCAGCGATGTCGCCGCGAGGTGCACGGCCCAGGCGTCCAGGCCGGCGAGGACGGTGTCGACCGGTGCGTCCAGCCGCGAGACCAGTACGGCTTCGAGGTGTCGAGCGAGGGCGGCGGGGGTCGGGTGGTCGAACACGAGTGTGGTGGGCAGGTTCAGGCCGGTTGCGGCGTCCAGACGGTTTCGCAGTTCCACGGCGGTGAGCGAGTCGAAGCCCAGTTCCTGGAACGGGCGTTGCGGATCCACGTGTCCGGGCGTCGGGTGCGCGAGGACGAGGGCGATGCGATCGCGCACCAGGTCGAGGATCAGCGCGCCGCGGTCCTCGGCTCCCAGGGGTGCCAGGCGTTCCCGCAGGGCGTGCGCCGCGCCCGGCTCCGCCGCCGTCGCCGCAACGTGGACCAGGCCGCGCAGCAGTGCGGGAAGCGTGCCGTTCTCGGCGGCGGCACGCAGTTCCCCGGGGTCGAGGTGCGTCGGAACCCACCCGGCCCGGCCGGTCGCAAGTGCCTCGTCGAACAGTGCGAGACCCTCCTCGGTGGACAGGCCGCCCGTGCGGGTGTACTCCGCCCGGTCCGTGTGCCCCGACCGCGACCCCATCCCCCCGGCCTCGGCCCAGCGGCCCCATGCCAGGGACGTCGCGGGCAGGCCGGTGTCGTGGCGGTGTCGGGCCAGCGCGTCGAGGAAGGCGTTGGCGGCGGCGTAGTTGGCCTGTCCGGGGGCGCCGAGCGTGCCCGCGGCGGAGGAGAAGACGACGAACGCGGCCAGGTCCGCGCCCCGCGTCAGCTCGTGCAGGTGCCGGCCACCGTCGACCTTGGGCCGGAAGACCGCGCCCAGTCGGGCGGGCGTCATCGAGTCCAGGACGCCGTCGTCGAGCACACCCGCCGTGTGCACCACGGCCGTCAACGGGTGCTCGGCGGGCACCGATGCCAGCAGGTCCGCCACCGCGCCCCGTTCGGCCACGTCGCACGCCACCGCCCGCACCGTCGTCGCGCCCGCGGCGGTGAGTTCGGCAAGCAATTCCGCCATGCCCGACGCGTCCGGTCCGCGGCGTCCGGCCAGCACGAGGTGCTTCACGTGGTGGGCGCGCACCAGATGTCGGGCCACCTCCGCGCCGAGCGCCCCGGAGGCGCCGGTGATCAAGGCCGTACCCGCCGGATTCCACGCGGGAGGCATCGTGAGGACCACCTTGCCCACGTGCCGGGCCTGGGCCAGGAAACGGAATGCGGCGGGCGCCTGCCGCACGTCCCACGTGGTGACCGGGATCGGCCGCAACCGCCCGCGCTCGAACAGTTCGACGATCTCCGCGAGCATCCCGGTGATGCGCTCGGGGCCGGCGTCCATCAGGTCGAACGCGCGGTAGGCGATCCCGTCGTACCGGGCGGCGACCTCGTCGGCGTCGCGGATGTCGGTCTTGCCCATCTCGACGAATCGGCCGCCCGGCCGCACCAGGCGCAGGGAGGCGTCCGCGAGGTCCCGCACCAGCGAGTTCAGCACCACGTCGATGCGACCGCCACGAAGATCGTCGCCCGTCGCGCCGAACCGTTCCTCGAACTCGGCGGTACGCGAGGAGGCGAGGTGCGCGTCGTCGACGCCCAGGGCGCGCACCGCGTCCCACTTGCCGGGACCGGCCGTGGCGTACACCTCGGCACCGAGGTGGCGCGCCAACTGCACGGCGGCCATGCCGACACCGCCCGCCGCCGCGTGCACGAGCACCTTCTCGCCGGGCCGTACGTCGGCCAGGTCCACGAGGCCCTCGTAGGCGGTGAGGAACGCGACGGGCACGGACGCGGCCCGGGCGTACGACCAGCCCTGTGGAATCCGCGCGATCAGGCGCTGATCGACGACGGCCACCGGCCCCAGGCACCCGGCCGCGAGGCCGAACACCCGGTCTCCGGGAGTGAGTCCGGTGACGTCGGGTCCGACCTCGGTGACGACGCCGGCGATCTCGCCGCCCAGCGCCCGCTGGTCGGAGACCATGCCGAGGGCCATCACGATGTCCCGGAAGTTGACGCCGGCGGCTCGCACCGCGACCCGGACCCTTCCCGGTCCGAGCGGTGCCGCGGCTTCCGAGCAGGGGGCGAGGAGCAGGTCGTCGACGGTGCCGCCACCGCCCAGGTCGACCCGCCACTCCCGGGTTCCCGCGGGCGGCACGAGCGTGCCGGACGGCACCCCGCGGGCCAGCCGGGGAACGAACATCCGGCCCGCCCGAAGCGCGAGTTGCGGTTCGTCCCCGGCCGCCGCCCCGACCAGGGCGGCCGTCGAGGTGCGCTGCCCGTCCGAGTCGACGAGCAGGAACCGCCCCGGGTGTTCGGTCTGCGCGGCGCGCACCAGGCCCCACACCGCGGCCGCCGCCACGTCGGTGATCGGCTCGTCGTCGGCAACGGGCACGGCGCCGCGGGTGGTCACCACGAGCCGGGACGAATGCAACCGGGTTTGCGCAAGCCAGGTCCGGAGCATGTCGAGCACGGACAGAGTCAGAGTCGTGGCGGCGCCTGCCGGGTCGTCGACGACCGCGTCATCGGTGCCGGCCGCACCGGTGGACCCGGAGTCGTCCGTGCTGCCGACTTCGTCCGCCCGCTCGGCTCCGCCGGTGCGAACGGCGTCGCCGTGACACGGCAGGAACACCAGATCCGGCACGGGTGCACCGGACTCGATCGCCGACACGAGAGCATCGAGATCGATGTGCGTCGTGGCCGCGAGCCGCTCCGCCGGAGCACCGTCCCCGAGCACGGCGAGAACAGGGGTCCGCGTCCGTGTTGCCGACGGAACAGGCGCCGTCTCCACCCAGTCGACGTGGAAGAGGCTGTCACGGGTGCGGCCGGCCCGGAGCTGCTGCGTGGAGACGGGGCGGGTCAGCAGCGATCCGACCGACGCGACCGGAGCGCCGTGCTCGTCCCACAGGGCCAGGGAGACCGCGTCCGTACCCGCCGGGGTCAATCGTGCGCGGAGCACCGGTGTGCCCGCGCCGTGGAAGGACACCTCGTGCCAT
Source organism: Embleya sp. NBC_00888 (assembly GCF_045207655.1). Classification (NCBI taxonomy): domain Bacteria; kingdom Bacillati; phylum Actinomycetota; class Actinomycetes; order Kitasatosporales; family Streptomycetaceae; genus Embleya; species Embleya sp. NBC_00888. Next base: position 727,712 of record NZ_CP108785.1, read on the forward strand.
GCGAACGGTGCTCGGACCTGTGTCCGCCGGCCCCCTCGATGCACCGTCGTCCCGCCCGCGGTGAGGAGGGCCACGTGCAGCGCGGCGTCGAACTGCGCCGGGTGGAGCGCGTATCCGCCGTTGCCGGAGCGTGCCGCGTCGGGGAGCGTGATCTCGGCGAACAACTCCTCCCCCAGGCGCCAGGCTCCGGTGAGCCCGCGGAAGGCGGGGCCGTACTCCAGGCCGGCGGCGGCCGTACGCTCGTAGAAGCCTTCGAGCGCGACGGGTTCCGCTCCCGGGGGCGGCCATGGCTCCCCCGCACGCGCCGGCGCGGCGACCGCCTCGGGGGCGAGCGTGCCCCGCGCGTGACTCACCCACGGCGCGTCCGGGGTCGCCGTGCGGGCGTCCTCCTCCCGGGAGTACACGCCCAGCGAGCGCCGCCCGTCCTCCGCTGCGGGCCCCACCCGCACCTGTAGGCGCACCGCGCCGTGTTCGGGCAGGACCAGCGGTGCCTGCTGGGTCAGTTCCACCAGGCGCCGGCATCCGGCCTCGGCGCCGGCGCGGACCGCCAACTCCACCACGGCGGTACCGGGTAGGAGTGTCGTGCCCAACACGACGTGGTCCGCGAGCCATGCCTCGGTCCGCCGGGATACCACCCCGGTCAGCGCCCGGCCCTGGGCGTCCGCCAGATCCAGGGCTGCGCCGAGCAGGGGGTGTTCCGGCACGTCCAGGCCGACGGCGCGCACATCGGCGGCGGGGGCCGTGGCGCTCCAGGGGTAACGGCGGTGCTGGAAGGGGTAGGTGGGCAGGTCCGTCCTGCGGGCGTCGGTGCCGGCGAAGAAGCGGGGCCAGTCGACCCGGGCGCCGCGGGCGAACGCCCGGGAGAGCGCCGTGCGCACGGTGGCGGCTTCCGGACGTCCGGCGCGCCCCGCCGGGATCGACACGGCGCGGGTGTTCGGGGGTGCCTGCGCGAGGCAGTCCTGGGCCATCGCCGTCAGCGTCCCGGAGGGGCCGATCTCCACGAACGTGCGCACCCCTGCGGCAACGAGTCGGCGCATCCCGTCGTGAAAGCGCACGGTCGCCCGAGCGTGCCGGACCCAGTACTCCGGCGAACACAACTCGTCCGCGCCGGCGATGTCCCCGGTGACGTCCGAGACGATCGGGATGGTCGGCGGACGGAAGTCCAGCTTCCGCGCGACCGCGCCGAACTCGTCCGACATCGCGGCCATCTGGGGGGAGTGGAAGGCGTGGCTCACCCTGAGCCGCCGCGTCTTGCGCCCTTTGCTCCGCCAGCGCTCGGCGAGGTCGAGCACCGCGCTCTCGGCGCCCGACACGACGACCGACTCGGGTCCGTTGACGGCGGCGAGGGCCATCCGGTCGGCATGTGCGGCCACCTCCGGCAGCATCTCCGCCTCCGTCGCCTGCACCGCGACCATGGCACCGCTGCCGGGCACGTCCTGCATGAGACGGCCCCGCGCGGCGACGAGCACGCACGCGTCCTCCAGGGACAGGACGCCGGAGACGTGCGCGGCCGCCAACTCGCCGACGGAGTGGCCGAGCAGCAGATCGGGGGTGAGCCCCCAGTGCGTGAGCAGCCGGAACAGCGCCACCTCGTACGCGAACAGTGCCGCCTGGGTGAACGAGGTCTGCTCCAGGAGCGCGGCCGTCGTCGTCCCCTCGGGGGCGTACAGGACGTCCCGCAGCGGGCGGTCGAGATGCGGGTCCAGCCCACTCGCGATGGCATCCAGCGCCTCGGCGAACACCGGGAAGGCAGCGGAGAGTTCGCGTCCCATGCCCGCGCGCTGGCTGCCCTGTCCGGAGAACAGGAACGCCTGCCCGCCCTCGGCGGTCGTCCCTTGCGCCGGCCCCGGGGCCGGGCGGCCCTCGGCCAGGGCCGTCAGACCCGCGAGCATCTCGTCCCGATCGCGCGCCCACACCACGGCCCGGGTGTCGAGGGTCGCCCGTGAGGTGGCCAGCGACCAACCGACGTCCGCCGCACGCGCGTCGGGTAGGGAGCGGATCCGATCGCTCAGGCGCCCGGCCTGGTCCCGCAGGGCCCGCTCGCCCCGCGCCGAGACCACCAGCGGTACCGGCCCCTGCGGGAGGTCCGTCCCGGTCGGGGCCGGGGCGGCGTCGTCGACCGTGTCGGGCCGGGGTGCCTGTTCCAGGATCACGTGGGCGTTGGTGCCGCTGATCCCGAAGGACGACACCCCGGCCCGGCGCGGCCGGCCGGTCCGCGGCCAGTCCCGCGCCTCGGTCAACAGGCGCACCGTGCCCGCGGCCCAGTCCACGTGCGGCGAGGGTTCGTCGACGTGCAGGGTCCGCGGGAGCACGCCGCGGCGCATCGCCATGACCATCTTGATCAGCCCGGCGATGCCGGCCGCGCCCTGGGTGTGGCCGATGTTCGACTTGATCGATCCCAGCCACAGCGGCCGATCCGCCGGACGCTCCCGACCGTAGGTCGCCAACAGCGCCTGAGCCTCGATCGGATCACCGAGCGCGGTACCGGTGCCATGCGCCTCCACCACGTCGATCAAATCCGCCGACAACCGCGCCGACGCCAACGCCCGCCGAATCACCCGCTGCTGCGACGGACCGTTCGGCGCCGTCAAACCATTCGACGCACCATCCTGATTCACCGCCGAACCCCGCACCACCGCAAGCACCGGATGCCCAAGACGCCGCGCCCGCGACAAACACTCCAACAAAACCAGACCCACACCCTCCCCCCACCCCGTACCATCCGCCGCCGCCGCGAACGCCTTGCACCGACCATCCACCGCAAGACCCCGCTGCCGACTGAACTCCACGAAGATTCCCGGGGTCGTCATCACCGCGGCACCGCCGGCCAACGCCAGGGTGCACTCACCCTGCCGCAACGCCTGCACCGCCAGATGCAACGCCGTCAACGACGCCGAACACGCCGAATCGACCGTGATCGCCGGACCCTCCAGACCGAACGTGTACGCCAGACGACCCGACAACACACTGGCGGCGGCGCCGGTGAGTTGGTGCCCCTCGGTGCCGTCGCCGGTCCCGCCCCCGCTGCCGCCGGTCATCAGGACCGATCCGACGAAGGCCCCGACGGGTTGTCCCTTGAGACCGCCGGGATCGATCCCCGCGCGTTCGAAGGTCTCCCACGCGATCTCCAGGAGCAGCCGCTGCTGGGGGTCCATCGCGGCGGCCTCGCGCGGGCTGATCCCGAACAGATCCGCGTCGAACTCCGAGGCGTCGTCGAGGAAGGCGCCTTCGCGGGCGTAGGTGTGGCCCGACCGGTCGGGGTCCGGGTCGAAGAGCGTCCCGGTGTCCCAGCCGCGGTCGGTGGGGAAGGCCGAGACCGCGTCGGTTCCGGCGGCCACCAGCTCCCACAGGTCCTCCGGGCAGCGCACGCCCCCGGGGAAGCGGCAGCCCATCGCCACGATCGCCACCGGCTCGTGGGCTGCCGCCGTCAGCTCGCGCGTTTGCGCGCGGAGCGACTCGACCTCCTTCAGCGAGGCCCGCAGTGCCTCGACGAACCTCTCGTCAGCGACCGCCATCGTGCTCCTCCGTCCGTGCGTGTGCCGCGTTGTCGGGGTCGGTGACGAGGTCGTCGTGCTCGCCGTACGGGCCGTCGTGCAGCGCCATCGCAAGCAGCCCCTCGGCGTCCATCCGGTCGATCGAGCCGGACCCCGGCCCGGGGCTGTGCTCCCGGGGTGCCGACTCGGCCGCGGCGGCGTGGCCCGCGAGTTCCAGCAGCGAGTCCAGCAGGCCGGCGTCGCGCAGCCGGGAAAGCGGAATGCCGGCCAGGGCATCGCGCAACCGACGTTCGGTGTCACGCGGTACGTCCGCCCCCTTCTCTCGGGGAGCAAGCTCCGCGGCCAGGCGCTCGGCGAGCGCCGTGGGGGTGGGGTGGTCGAACACCAGCGTCGGGGGCAGCCGCAGGCCGGTTGCGCCGGCGAGCCGGTTGCGCAGTTCCACGGCCGTCAGCGAGTCGAACCCGAGGTCCTTGAAGGCCCGGTCCCGTCCCACCGCTTCGGTGGTCGGGTAGCCGAGGACGGTCGCGGTCTCGGCGGCGACCAGTTCGAGCAGTTGCCGGTCCCGCTCGGCCGGCGACAACACGGCCAGGCGACGCCGCAGCGCCGCGGCGCTCGTACCCCCGGAGCCCCCGCGTCGCGCCGGGCCGCGCACCAGGTCGCGCAGCACCGGGGGCAGCGTGTCGGGCCGCGTCCGGAACACCGACAGGTCGAGCCGCATCGGCAACACCAGCGGCTCGTTCACGGTGCCGGCGAGGTCGAAGAGCGCCAGGCCGTCCCGGGTCGCCAGGCCCTGGACGCCGACGCGTGCCATCCGGGCCCGGTCGGCCCGGTCGAGTCCGGCCGTCATGTCGCTGCTCTCCGCCCACAGCCCCCAGGCCAGCGACAGCGCGGGCAGTCCGGCATGACGTCGCCGCCGTACCAGCGCGTCCAGGAACGCGTTGGCCGCCGCGTAGTTGCCCTGTCCGGCGCTGCCCAGGGTGGCCGCGGCCGAGGAGAACACCACGAACGCCGCCAAGGGTGCGGTTCGGGTCAGCTCGTCCAGGTGGCACGCGCCGTCCACCTTGGGCCGGAACACCCGGTCGATCCGTTCCGGGGACAGCGCGGGAATCACGCCGTCGTCCAGGACACCGGCCGCGTGCACCACGGCGGTGAGGGGGTGCGCGGCGGGCACCGACGTCAACAGCGCGACCACCGCGTCGCGATCGCCGACGTCGCACGCCGCCCACGTCGCCTCGGCGCCGTGCGTACCCAGTTCGGTGGTCAGGAGCGAGGCCTCGGCGCTCTCGTCGGCGCGCCGGCTCACCAGGAGCAGTCGGCGTACGCCGTGCTCGACGACCAGATGCCGGGCCAGGGCGCGCCCCAGGGTTCCGGAGGCGCCGGTCACCAGCACGGTGCCCGCGGGGTCCCACGCCGTGCCCGGGTCGCCGCGTTCCGGGTCCGCCGGGGCGATCGGGACCACCGGGACACGTTCGAGCCGGGGAAGCATGATCCGCCCCTCGCGAACCGCGAGTTGAGGCTCGTCGGTGGCCAGTGCGGCGGACAACGCGGCGACGGAGGCCGGGTGGGCGTCGAGGTCGACCAGCACGAACCGGCCCGGGTTCTCCGCCTGGGCCGAGCGCACCAGGCCCCAGACCGCCGCGGCGGCCGGGTCCCCGGGAGGTTCGTCGTCCGACGTGGCGAACGCTCCGCGTGTGACGACGACGCACCGCGCCGCGTTCACCGGTTCCTCGGCGATCCGGTCCCGCAACACTTCCAGGGCTCGACGGGTCTCCTCCCGGGCCCGCACCGCCTCTGCACCGGCGCCGGAGTCCGTGCCGAACACCGCGAGCACGAGGTCGGGTTCGGGCTCGCCGGCACCCGTCGCCGAGCGCAACGCGGACAGATCGGGGAAGCGCTTCACCTCCGGGGGCAGGTCCAGGTCGTCGTCGCCGAGCACCGCCCACGTGCCGTGCCGCGGTTCACCCCGCCCGGTGGGAGCGGCGGGTGCGGCCACCCACGTGAGCCGGAACAGGTCGTCCCGGCGATCACCCGGGGCGCGCAGTCCTTCGGGGGAGACCGGACGGGCGGCCAGCGAGCGCACCGTCACCGCGGGGGTGCCTTCGGCGTCCGTCACCACCACCGACACGTCCCGGTTCGTCCCCGCGGACACCCGCACCCGCACCGCCGGGCCGCACGGCCCGTGGAACGCGACGTCGTTCCAGGCGAACGGCATGGCCGCCGCATCGGGGCCGTCGCCTCGGTCGCGGAGCAGACAGGAGTGGAGCGCGGCGTCGAGCAGCGCGGGATGGGCGTGGTAGCGGCCCGCTTCGGCCGCCATGTCGTCCGGCAGCGCGGCCTCACCGAAGACCTCCTCCCCCACCCGCCACGCGGTGTGCAGACCGTGGAACGCGGGGCCGTAGGACAGGCCGATCTCGTCGAGCCGTTCGTAGAAGTCGGTCAGGTCGACGGCTACGGCTCCCGGGGGCGGCCAGGCGCCGTCGAGGCCCGCCGGGGTCGCGGCCTGTGCCGCGGTGAGCGTGCCGCGCGCGTGGCACGACCAGGGGTCCTGTGGGGCCGCGTCCTCGGGGCGGGCGTACACGCCGAGGGCCCGCGTGCCCTCCTCCTCGGCAGGCCCGACCCGGACCTGGAGCCGCACCGCGCCGTCTCCGGCTAGGAGCAGGGGCTTTTCCTGGATCAGCTCCCGGATGTGCGGGCAGTCGGTCTCGGCGCCCGCCAGCGCCGCCAGTTCCACGAACGCGGTACCGGGCACCAGCACCGTGTCGCCGACGGCGTGGTCGGCGAACCAGGGGTGGGTCTCCAGGGACCAGCGCGCGGTCAGCACGACCTCGGCGGAGTCGGCGAGTTCGACGCGGGCGCCCAGGAGCGGGTGCTCCGGGCGGCCCAGGCCCGCGGCGCTCACGTCGCCGGCACCGGCGGGTGTGTCGAGCCAGAACCTGCGCCGTTGGAAGGGGTAGGTCGGCAGGTCCACGACGCGTGGCGCACGGCCGGTCCAGGTCGCGGACCAGTCCACGGCGACACCGTGGGTGTACGCCTCGGCGACCGAGGCCAGGAAACGTTCCGGTCCGCCCTGGTCGCGGCGCAGCGACGCGACGGCCACGCCCGGCGTGCCCGGGTGCTCCGCCAGGATTTCCCGTAGGCCCATGGTGAGCATGGGGTGGGGGGCGGCCTCGACGAACGTGCCGTAGCCGTGGGTGATCAATTCCCGTACGGCGGGCTCGAATCGCACGGGCTCGCGCAGGTTGCGATACCAGTAGTCGCCGTCGAGTCCCGTGGTGTCCCGGAAGGCGCCGGTCAGCGTCGACATGAAGGCGATGCGGGCCGGCCCCGGGCGAATCTCGGCGAGGTCGTGGGCCATCCGCTCGCGTACGGCTTCCACGTGGGGCGAGTGCGAGGCGTAGTCGACCGGGATCCGACGCGCCCACCGTCCGGTCCGTTCGCAGTGCGCGAGGAGGTCCTCGAGTGCGGCCGTGTCGCCCGTCATCACCACCGACGCCGGTCCGTTGACGGCCGCGAGGTGGATTCGTCCGTGCCAGGCCGCCGTCAGGTCCTCGGCCTCGGTCGCGGTCAGCGCCAGCGAGACCATTGCGCCGCGGCCCGCGATCGCCCTCAGGGCCCGGCTGCGCAGGGCGACCACGCGCGCGCCGTCGTCGAGGGAGAGGCCGCCCGCGACGCAGGCCGCGGCGATCTCCCCCTGCGAGTGCCCCACCACGGCGTCGGGTTCGACGCCGTACGATCGCCACAGCTCGGCGAGCGACACCATCACCGCCCACAGCGCGGGCTGGACCACGTCCACCCGTTCCGGGTCGACTCCGGTGTCCCTGCCCCGGACGACGTCCACGACGGACCGGTCGGCATACGGGGCCAGCGCGTCGGCGCACTGGGCCAGGCGGTTGCGGAAGACGGGTGCGGTGTCCCACAACCGTGCGGCCATGCCCGGCCATTGGGCTCCCTGGCCGGGAAAGACGAAGACCGTCCGGCCGGGGTCACCGGCGAGCCCCTCGATCGCCGCGGGGGTCTCCCGGCCCTCCGCCACGGCGGCCAGGGCGGTCAACAGTTCGTCGCGGTCGCCGCCGATGATCACGGCCCGGTGTTCGAGCGAGGCGCGGGTCGTCAGCAGCGAGTGGGCGACGTCGACGGCGTCGAGTCCCGGTTCGGCGACGAGGCGCTTGCGCAGTCCGGCCGCCCTCGCCCGCAGCGCGGGCTCGCTCCTGGCCGAGAGCACCAACGGCACGGGTGTGTCGGTCGCTTGGGCGTTCGTGGCGGCATCTTCGGGTTCCCCCGTCTCGGGTGCGCGTCGAGCGTGCTGGTCCGGCGTGGCGGGAGCCTGTTCCAGCACGACGTGCGCGTTGGTGCCGCTGATGCCGAACGAGGAGACCGCGGCTCGACGCGGTCGCCCGGTGACGGGCCAGGGGCGTGCCTCGGTCAGCAGTTCGACCGCGCCGGACGACCAGTCGACATGAGGGGAGGGTGCGTCCACGTGCAGGGTCCGCGGCAGGATGCCACGGCGCAGGGCCATGACCATCTTGATCACACCCGCGACGCCCGCCGCCGCCTGGGTGTGACCGATGTTCGACTTGACCGAGCCGAGCCACACCGGGTGGTCGGTGGGGCGCCCGCTGCCGTAGGTGGCCAGGAGTGCCTGCGCCTCGATCGGGTCGCCCAGGGTGGTGCCCGTGCCGTGTGCCTCGACGACGTCCACCTCGGCGGCCGTGAGCCGGGCACCGGCCAACGCCTGGGTGATCACCCGTTCCTGGGACGGTCCGTTCGGGGCGGTCAGGCCGTTGCTCGCCCCGTCCTGGTTGACCGCCGAGCCCCGGACCACGGCAAGGACGCGGTGGCCCTTGCGCACCGCGTCCGACAGGCGCTCGACCAGGAGCACGCCGGCGCCCTCGCCCCACACCGTGCCATCCGCGGCGGCGGCGAACGGCTTGCAGCGCGCGTCGGCGGCCAGCGCGCCCTGCCTGGCGAACTCGATGAAGGCGTTCGGCGTGCACATCACGGTGACCCCGCCCGCCAGGGCGAGGTCGCAGTCTCCGCCGCGCAGCGCCTGCGCCGCCAGGTGCAGGGCCACCAGCGACGAGGAACAGGCGGTGTCCACGGTGACGGCCGGGCCCTCGAATCCGAAGGTGTAGGCGACGCGTCCGGTGGCGACGCTCGCGGACCCGCCGGTGCCGAGGTATCCGGCGATGTCCTGTGTGATGGTGCCCAGCCGCGTGGTGTAGTCGTGGTACATCAGCCCGGCGAACACGCCGGTGCGGCTGCCCCGCAGGGTCGCCGGGTCCAGGCCCGCGTGTTCCAGCGCCTCCCAGGAGATCTCCAGCAGGAGTCGCTGCTGTGGGTCCATCGCCACCGCCTCGCGCGGGCTGATGCCGAAGAACTCGGGGTCGAACCGCGCGGCGTCGGGCAGGAATCCACCCGCCGTCGCGAAGCCGGCGGAGTCGAGGGACCAGCCGCGGTCGGTGGGAAAGGCGGAGATGGCGTCGGCGCCCCGGTCCACGAGGTTCCACAGATCCTCCGGCGAACCGATCCCTCCCGGGAAGCGGCAGGCCATGCCCACGACGGCGATCGGCTCGTCCGCTGCGATCGTGCCGCGTGCCGGGGGTGGTCGACGCCCGTTCCGTCCGGTCAGCCGTTCGTGGACGTGCTCGGCGAGTTCGTGCGGCGTCGGATGGTCGAAGACGAGCGTGGCGGGCAGCCGGAGGCCGGTCACACGCGCGAGGCGGTTGCGCAATTCGAGTGCGGTGAGCGAGTCGAATCCCGACTCCTTGAACGCGCGTCCGGGTTCGACGGCGCTCGTGTCCGGGTGGCCGAGGACGGCCGCGACCTGGGCCCGCACCACGTCGAGGATCTTGGCTGCCGCGTCCCGGGTCGAGAGGTCGGCGAGTTCACGGGCGAGGGCGGAGTCGCCGTCGACCTCCGTCGCCGCGCGCCGCGCCGGTGGCCGCACCAGGGCGCGCAACAGCGCCGGTACGCCGTCCGTGGCGGCCCTCGCCCGTACGGCGGCGAGGTCCAGGCGGGCCGGGAGGACGACGGGCAGCCCCGACCGCAGGGCCGCGTCGAACAGGGCGACGCCCTCTGCTGCCGACAACGCGGTCACCCCGGCTCGGCGCATCCGGTCGCGGTCGGTGTCCGACATCGCGCCGGTCATCGCGCCGGTCTCGGCCCACAGCCCCCAGGCCAGGGAGAGCGCGGGCAGTCCCAGCGAACGTCGGACACCGACGAACGCGTCGAGGAAGGCGTTGGCCGCCGCGTAGCCGCCCTGGCCCGCGGTGCCGAACACGCCCGCCCCGGAGGAGAACACGACGAACGCGGAGAGGTCCATGTCTCGGGTCAGTTCGTGCAGGTTGACCACCGCGTCGACCTTCGGCCGGAACACGGTGTCGATCCGTTCCGGGGACAGCGAGGGGACCACCCCGTCGTCCAGGACGCCGGCCGCGTGCACCACACCGCGCAACGCGTGTTCCACCGGAACCCGCGCGAGGACCTCCATCAGGGCCGCGCGGTCCCCCGCGTCGCACGCCGCCCAGTGCACGGACGCGCCCAGTTCCACCAGTTCCGCGCCGAGTTCGGCGGCTCCGGGCGCGGCCGCGCCGCGGCGACTCGTCAGCAACAGGTGCCGTACTCCGTGCGCCCGGACGAGGTGGCGGGCCACGACCCGGCCGAGCACACCCGTCGCGCCCGTCACCAGGACGGTGCCCTCGCCGCCGAAGCCGGCGAAGTCCTCCGGGCCGTCCGGGCGTTCGCGACCTTCCCGGGTGCCGATGGCGCCGGCGCCCGCGTTGTCGCGATCACCGCCGGATGGCGGCACCCGTCGGAGTCTGGGTACGAAGGCCTTCCCCCCGCGCAGCGCCACCTGCGGCTCGTCGCCGCCCACGACGGCGGGCAGCGCTTCGCCGGAGGGTTCCGTGCCGTCCCAGTCGACCAGGACGAGCCGGTCCGGGTTCTCCGCCTGCGCCGAGCGCAGCAGGCCCCATGCCGCGGCCGGGGCCGGATCGCACGTCTCGTCGTCGCGCACCGCCACCGCGCCCCGGCTCAACAGCACGAGGCGGGTGGAGGTTCCGCGTTCGTCGGCGAGCCACGCCTGAATCAGCGTCAGTGCTCCCCCGACGAGGTCTCGGACGGCCGCACGCGGGTCGGCGCAGCCGGGCGCGGGCATCGGCAGCGCCACCAGGACCGCGCCCGGCACATGCTCGCCCGCCGTCGCCGCCGCGAGTTCCGCGACCTTGTGCACCGGGACGTCGGTGCCTTCGAGAGCCGCGACGACCGCCTCGGCGCCGTCGAGGACGACCCACGACCGGGGCGTCGGGGACGCCCCGCCCGCAGCGGGCACCCAGTCGACGGCGAACAGGGAGTCCGTCGACTCCGCGACGGCGGGTCGAAGGCGGTCGAGTGCCATCGAACGCAGGGCGAGCGATTGCACGGACACCACGGGCGCCCCGGTCGCGTCGGCGGCCTCCACCGCGACGGCGTCGGGGCCCAGCGGGGTGATCCGTACCCGCAGCCGCGTCGCGCCGACCGCGTGGATCCGCACACCGGACCACGAGAACGGCAGCCGAGGCCCGGAGGCCGGGCCTGTCCGCGCACGTGTCGCGGCGTCGCCGACCGCCGCCGCGTGCAGCGCGGCGTCGAGCAGGGCCGGGTGGATCGCGAACCCGTCGGTGTCGCCGTCCCCCGGGAGCACGACCTCGGCGAGGATTTCGTCCCCCCGCCGCCAGGCGGCCCGCAGACCCCGGAACTCGGGGCCGTAGCGCAGGGACAGCGCGGCCAGGTCCTCGTACACGCCCTCCACCGGCACGGGTTCGGCGCCGGGCGGCGGCCAGGCGTGCGACGCGCGGCCTTCGTGCCCGACGGTACGAGCGAGCGATCCGGCCGCCTGCCTGGTCCACGTCCCGTCCGGGGTGTGCTCCGGCCGGGCGTGAATGGTGATCGCGTGGTCGCCGGCCGCGTCGGCCGGACCGACGACGGCCCGCAACTGCACACCGCCGCGCGGCGGCAGGACCAGGGGTGCCTCCAGGGTCAGTTCCGCCACCCCGTCGCAGCCCACCTGCTCGGCGGCTCGAACCGCCAGTTCCAGGAAGGCCGTCCCGGGCAACAGGACGACGTCGCCGACCGCATGGCCACCGAGCCAGGGGTGGGTGTCGCGGGACAACCGCCCGGTCAGGAGCACGCCACCGGAGTCGGGAAGGTCGGTGACCGCTCCCCAGAAGGGGTGGTCGAGCGGGCTCAGCCCGACCGAACCGACGTCACCGGCGGGCGGCGTGGCGTCGAGCCAGTATCGCTGCCGGTCGAACGCGTACGTGGGCAGCGACACACGGCGCACGTCGGTCTTGGCGAACACCTTCGTCCAGTCGGGCGATCGGCCGCCCGCGTACACCTCGCCCAGGGAAAGGAGGAACCGGTCGAGGCCGCCGTCGTCTCGGTGCAGCGTGCCCGTCACGAGCGCCTCCCGGCCCAGCCGGCCGAGGGTCTCCGTCAGGCCGAGGGCGAGCACCGGGTGCGGGCTGCACTCCACGAACGTGCCGTGTCCGGCGGCGCCGAGTCGCTCCACGGCGTCCGAGAGCCGGACCGTGCGCCGCAGATTGCGGTACCAGTAGTCCGCGATCAACTCCTCACCCGGCACCACGTTGCCCGTGACCGTCGAGTACAGCGGCAGCGTGCCCGTCCGGGGACGGATGTCCGCCAACCGGGCGAGCAGTTCCGTGCGCAGCGCCTCCACGTGCGGGGAGTGGGAGGCGTAGTCCACGGCCACACGCCGAGTGCGTACACCGTCCCGCGCGCAGGCGCCCGTCAACTCGTCGAGCGCCGTGGGGTCTCCCGAGAGCACCACGGACGAGGGGCCGTTCACCGCGGCGAGCGAGAGTCGTCCGGCGAAGTCCGCGAGCCGCGCGCGGACCTCCTCGACCGGGGCCGTCAGGGAGACCATGCCGCCGGCACCGGCCAGCCGTTCGGCGATCAGCCGGGAGCGCAGGGCCACGACCCGCGCGCCGTCGTCGAGGGACAACGCGCCCGCGACACAGGCCGCGGCGATCTCGCCCTGCGAATGCCCCACCACGGCGGCCGGTTCGACGCCGTACGAGCGCCACAGCTCCGCCAGCGACACCAATACCGCCCACAACACCGGTTGCACGACATCGACCCGGTCCTTGCCGGTGTCGTCGACGCGGCCGAGCACCACGTCGGGCAGGGACCAGTCGACGTACGGGTCCAAGGCTGCCGCGCACTCTTGCATGCGCTCGCGGAAGACGGCGCACGAGTTCCACAGCTCCACGGCCATCCCGTCCCACTGGGACCCCTGGCCGGGGAACACGAAGACCGTCCGGCCGGGGTCGCGCGCCACGCCCTCGACGAGTCCCGCGCAGGGCTCGGCCTGGGCCAACGCCGCTACACCACGCAGGAGTTCGCCGTTGCGGCGGCCGACCACAACGGCCCGGTGCGCCAGTGGTGCGCGGGTGGTCGCCAGCGCGTGGGCGACGTCGGCCGCGCGAAGGGCCGGATGCGCCGCCATGTGCTCGCGCAACCGGGCCGCCTGCGCACGCAGCGCCCGTGGGCTGCCCGCGGACAACACCCACGCCACCGGCCCGGGGTCGGAATCCGCCGGTTCCGATGCCGCCGGTGCCGGCGCGCGGTGCGCGCGATCCCCGACCTCGTCGGTCGGCGCCTGGTCGGCGGCTTCGATGATCACGTGCGCGTTCGTCCCGCTGATGCCGAACGAGGAGACCCCTGCCCGCCGTGGGCGACCCGTGGCCGGCCAGGGGCGGGATTCGGTCAGGAGCCGCACGGTGTCCGCGGACCAGTCGACGTGCGGCGTGGGGGTGTCGACGTGCAGGGTCGGCGGCAGCAGCCCGTGCCGCATGGCCATGACCGCCTTCATCACGCCCGCGATTCCGGCGGCGGCCTGCGTGTGGCCGATGTTCGACTTCAACGACCCCAGCCACAGCGGCCGGTCCGCGCCGCGGTCGCGTCCGTACGTCGCCAGCAGCGCCTGCGCCTCGATGGGGTCGCCCAGGCGGGTGCCCGTTCCGTGCGCCTCCACCGTGTCCACGTCGGCTCCCGTGAGCCCGGCGTCCGCGAGGGCCGCGCGGATCACCCGCTGCTGCGCGGGGCCGTTGGGCGCGGTCAGGCCGTTCGACGCGCCGTCCTGGTTGACGGCGCTGCCCCGGACGACGGCCAGCACGCGATGCCCCAGCCGCCGCGCGTCCGAGAGCCGCTCCAGCAGGACGACGCCCACACCCTCGCCGAGCCCCGTGCCGTCGGCCCGGCCCGCGAACGCCTTGCACCGGCCGTCGGGCGAGAGCACCCGTTGCCTGCTGAACTCCAGGAGCGTCGCCGGGCTCGACATCAACGTGGCTCCGCCGGCCAGCGCGAGGTCGCACTCCCCGTTCCGCAGTGCCTGTACGGCGAAGTGCAGCGCCACCAGGGACGAGGAACAGGCCGTGTCGAGGGTGACCGCCGGGCCTTCGAGCCCGAAGGTGTAGGCGACCCGCCCGGACGCGACGCTCGCCGCGCGTCCGGTCTCCAGCCTGCCCTCGTGCTCCGACAGCGCGCCGGGCCACCGCGCCGTGTAGTCCTGCCCCATCATCCCGGTGAAGACGCCGGTTCGGCTGCCACGCACCGCGGCGGGCGCCAGGCCCGCCCGCTCGAACGTCTCCCAGGAGACCTCGAGCAGCAGCCGCTGCTGCGGATCCATCACCAGGGCCTCACGCGGACTGATCTCGAACAACCCCGCGTCGAACGACATGATGTCCGCGAGGAATCCGCCCTCCCGCGCATAGCAGGTGCCCACCCGCTCGGGGTCGGGATGGTAGAGCCCCTCGACGTCCCAGCCCCGGTCCACGGGGAGCGCACCGACCCCGTCCTGCCCCGAGGCCACCAGGCGCCACAGTTCCTCGGGCGAGGCGACGCCGCCGGGGAAGCGGCAGGCCATCGACACCAGCGCGACGGGCTCCCGGTGCTCGGCCCGAGCGATCCGCAGGTGCTCGCGGGTCCGCTCCAACTCGGCGGAGACACGCTTGAGGTAGTCCAGCATCTTGGCGTCGTGGATGTCGTCGATCATGTCGAACGTGCCGCCCTTCCCGCGAAAGATGTGGAGACGCGCGCGCCCGCCGAGGGACGGCGGACCCCGTGAACCCGTCCCCGGTGACGCCCCCGCCCCCTCAGGGGCGCACCGCCGGGCCGGGCGGCGTCATGCGCCGGTCAGGGCGCCGAAGCGCAACGGCAGCAGATCCGGCCCGGACACCCCGGTCGAGGGCCGCCAGGTGATCGGTCCGGCGACCTCGGGCGGCCCGAGGCGGGCGGCCAGGGCCGCGAACGCCTCGGCGAGTTCGACGCGAGCCAGCGCCGCGCCCAGGCAGTAGTGCGCGCCGCCGCCGAACGCCAACGGGGAGGCCTCCCGCCGCACGGTGATGTCGAACGCGTCGCCGCCCTCGAACACCAGGGGATCGCGCTGCGCCGAGTGCGCGCACAACCACACCGGGGTTCCCTTCGAGATCGGGTAGCCGTTGACGGAGAAGTCCTCGGCCGCGGACTTGGTGGCCACCACCGTCGTCGTGGGGCACCAGCGCAGCACCTCCTCCACCGCCTGGGTGACCAGGTCCGGCTGCTCCCGCAGCAGCGGCCACTGCTCGGGGTGCTCGGCGAACGCCACCATGGCGTGGCCGAGTTGGTGACTCGTGGTCTGGTACCCGGCGACCAGCAGGGTCGCGATCAGGGTGCGCAGCTCACGGTCGTCGAGAGCGCCGTCCTCCTGCTTGGCGCGCAGGATGTCGGAGAACAGGTCGTCGCCGGGCTTCGCCTTGCGCTCGCGGATCACCGTCTCGAAGTAGTCGTACATGCCCGCCAGGCCCTCCTCGACCTCGGCGACCCGGCTCTGGTCCGGGCCCAGCGCGAGGACCAGGTTGGTGTTCCGGCACCAACGGCCGACGGTGGTGTAGTCCGCAGGGGGGAAGCCCAGCAGTTCGCACACCACGGCCGCGGGCAGCGGGTCGGCGAACGCGTCGACGAAGTCGCGTTCTCCCCCGGCGGCCAGTTCGTCGGCGAGGCGCTCCGCGGTGGCACGTATGAATGGTTGCAGAGCCGCGATGCGGCGCGCGGTGAACGCGTGGGTGACCAGTCCACGCAGGCGGCGGTGGTCGGGACCCTCCAGGCTCTGCATGAAGTCGCGCATGAAATCGCGCACCAGCCCCTCGCCGGGCCCGACCAGGTCCACGACGTCTCGGAAACCCGAGACCAGGCGCGCGTCGCGGGAGAGGCTGTGCGCCTCGGCGTAGCGCAACACGAGCAGTCCCAGCGGGGTTTCGGCGACCCAGGATCGTTCCCTGGCCTCGGCCACCTCGGGCGAGTCCCACACGAAATCCGGCACGGTGATGTCCAGGAACGGCACAACCTGCCGCAATGCCCCAGACCCTTCGACGGTCGACATATCCCTGTCCTTCTCTCGGGGAAAGGCGGGTGCGCAGCCAGCAGCGCATTCTGTTCGGTGCGTCTTGGTGCGGTCTTGGGGTCGACTTGAACGGCTCGCCCGCTCGCGGCTGCCGCGGGACGCGGCGGCCGTCGTCGGATCAGCCCGCACGCGGCTCCCCGCTCCGCCGGCCCGATGCCGTCAGCAGGGTGTGCGCCCGCAGCAACACGCTCGCCTTGAGCAGCACTTCGTCGAACTCGTCGGCGGGATCCGAGTCGAGCACGATCGCGCCGCCGGCGCCGATCACCGTGTCCGTGGCCGAGGTCACGGCGGTGCGGATCACGATGTTGAGGTCCGCGCCGCCGCAGAGTCCGAAGTAGCCGATGGTGCCCGAGTAGACGCCGCGCGCCTCCTGCTCCAGGCGGTCGATGATGGCCATCGTCCGCAGCTTGGGGGCGCCGGTCATCGACCCGCCGGGAAAGCAGGCGCGGACGCAGGACACCGGATCCACCTCGCGCCGCAGCCGGCCGCGGACCGTCGTGACGAGTTGATGCACCGTCGCGTACGACTCGGTCACCATGTACGCGGGCACGTCGACCGACCCCACCTCGCACACCCGGCCCAAGTCGTTGCGGAGCAGGTCGACGATCATGAGGTTCTCGGCGCGGGTCTTCGCCGACGCCGTCAGGGACAGGCGTAGTGCCTCGTCGCTGACCGGGTCGGCGCCGCGTGGCGCCGTTCCCTTGATCGGCTTGCTTTCGACGATTCCGTCCCGGTCGATCCGCAGGAATCGTTCCGGGGACGAACAGACGACGGCGACCGCGCCGAGCCGCAGGAAGGCGCTGTAGGGCGCCGGATTGAGGCGCCTGAGCAGCAGGTGATAGCCCAAGGGGTCGGGCAGGGCGGGTAGTCGCATCCGGTTGGTCAGGCAGATCTCGTAGCTCTCTCCGCTGCGCAGTTCCGCGAGGCAGTCCTCGATGTCGCGCACGTAGTCGGCCCGGACGCGGGCGAGGACCGGCTCCTCGCCCTCCTGTTCGACTGCCGGGTCGGGCGCCGCGGCCGGCGAGCCGATCGGCCGGGCGGGCGCGGCATCCGGCAGCGAGCGGGCGCGCAGCGCCGTGCGCGCCACCCAGGCCCGGGCGTTCTCGGCCTCGCCCGGGTCCGGACCGCTCAGGGCCAGGACATAGGTCCGCTCCTGCTGATGGTCCACCGCGACCAGACGATCGGCGAACATCCACACGGCGTCCGGGGTCTGTGCCCGGTGGATGTTCGGGCTCCCGCACTCGGCCTTGAGTTCATAGCCGAAGTAGCCGACGTATCCGCCGTTGAGGTCGAAGGGAAGGTCCGCCGCGGGCAGTTCGCGGGTACGGAGCCGGTCCCGGAGCACCTCGAAGACGGTGCCCTTCTCCTCCCGTACGCCACCGGCGTCGTGGACCGTCACCGCGTTCTCCCCGGTCCGGTACGTCAGGGTCTCGGCACGGGGACCGGAGTCGTCGCCGAGGAAGGAGAACCTGGCCCCGCCGACACCGGGGGCGCTGCTGTCGAGCCAGAAGGCGTACTCGCTCCCCGCGAACAACGTGGTGAACAGGGCCGAGGTGTCCACCTCCCGGTCGACGACCTCGACGGCCAGGTCGAATTGCGGCGCCGGGGCACTGCCCGAGGACGGGGCCCAGCGCGCGTACTCGGGCGGTGGGGAGGCGTAGTGCCCGCCTATCGACTCGGCGAAGTTCCACAGGAGTTGCTCGCCGAACTCGCTCGCGACGGACTCCGGGTGGAACTGCAGGCCCCATCGGGGCAGGCTCTCGTGCCTGAGTGCCATCACGGTCTCGTCCTCCGCCCAGGCGGTGGCCCGGAGGCCGCCCGGCAGGGGCTCGACCACCCGCAGCGAGTGGTACCGCACCGCCGTGAAGTCCTGGGGAATGCCGTCGAACAGGTCCTCCTCGCGGTGCCGGACCCGCGTGAGGTGGCCGTGCCGGGGCGCTCCCGGCACCACCCGCCCTCCGTAGTGGTGGGCGATCGCCTGGTGACCCAGGCACACCCCCAGTACCGGCACGTCCCGCCAGCGGTCCAGCAGGTCCCGGCAGAACCCGAGGTCGCTCTGGCGCTGGGGTCGGCCCGGACCGGGTGAGATCACCACGCAGTCGAACGCCCCCGGGTCCTGCTTCGCCCAGGCCCGGTCGTCGTTGACCAGGACGGTCGGCTCCTTGCCGTACACCCGGGCGAGGAGCTGGAACAGGTTGTAGGTGTAGGAGTCGTAGTTGTCGATCAGCAACGCACGCATCGAGCGGTTCCTTGTCGGGTTCGAGCGGGGACCGGATCGTTCCGATTCGGCGTGCCGAAGCGGGCCTACTCGTCGAGCAGGTTGTCGAGGTAGTCGAAGACCTCCTCCCGCGAGGCCGAGCGCAGCCGATCCGGGTCCTCGCCGCTGCGGTGCGCAGCCGGGGGGAGCGCGTGGTCGGCGGGCGGCCCGACCGTCGTCGTCGACGACGGAACATCCGGCAGCAGCAGGCCGCGCAGGTGTCGGCCGAGGACGACCGGCGTGGGGTAGTCGAAGACCAGCGTGGGCGACAACCGTAGGCCGGTGGCGCCGCCGAGGCGGTTGCGCAGTTGCAGGGCGCGCAGGGAGTCGAATCCGATGTCGGCGAAGGAGCGCCGCTCGCCGACGGACCGGGGGTCGTCGTACGCCAGCACGGCCGCGACGTGGGTGCGCACCAGGGTCAGCAGGAGGTCGTCCTGTTCGTCCTCCGGGAGGCCGGCGAGCCGGGTGGTCAGTTGCTCCCCGCCCGGCTCGTCCCCCGTGTCGACCGCGCCGACCGCGGTCCGGCGGACCGGGGTACGGGCGAGTCCGCGCAGCAGGCGCGGCACGTCGTCGCCGTCGCGCAGGCCCGCGGTGTCCAGCCGCAGCGGGAAGACGACGGGTTCGTCGGCGGCGCAGCCGAGGTCGAACAGGGCGAGCCCCTGGGCGTCGGAGAGCGGCCTGACGCCCGAGCGGGCGATCCGCCGTACGTCCGCCTCCGCCATCGCCTCCGTCAGCCCCGATCGTGCCTGCCACAGTCCCCAGCCCAGCGACACGCCGTGCAGTCCCGCGGCCCGGCGCTGCGCCATCAAGGCGTCCACGAAGGCGTTGGCCGCCGCGTATCCGGCCTGTCCGGCGGGTCCCAGGACGCTCGACACCGACGAGAACGCGACGAACGCCACGTCCGAGCCGGCCGTCGCCTCGTGCAGATGCCAGGCACCGTCCGCCTTGGGGCGCAGCACCCGGTCGAGGCGTTCGGGGGTCTGTGCCGCCAGGATGCCGTCGTCCAGGACGCCGGCCATGTGCACCACGCCGGTCAGCGCGTACTCGGTCGGAATCGACGCCAGGACCTCCTCCAGCGCGCGACGATCCCCCACATCGCCCGCCACCACCCGGATGTCGGCACCCTCGGCGCTCAGTTCCTTCACGAACTCGGCTGCGCCCGGGCTCGATTCGCCCGACCGGGACACCACGACGACCCGTCGCACGCCGTGCGTGACCACCAGGTGCCGCACCACCAACCGGCCCAGTGTGCCGAGGCCGCCGGTCACCAGGACCGTCCCGTCCGTGCGCCAGGTCGCGCCCCGGGCCGCCGACGCCGCCACTCGCACCAGGCTCGGGATCAGCAGGACTCCGTCGCGCACCGCCACCTGGGCCGCGTCCGAGGCCACCGCGTCGACGAGTGCGGATCGGGACGCGTCGCGGTCGTCGAGGTCCACCAGTCGAATGCGGTCCGGGTACTCCGACTGCGCCGAGGCCGCCAGCGCCCAGGCCGCGGCGAGGGCGGGGTCGGGTGGCGAGCCCGGGCCCGCGGCGACCGCGCCGCGCGTGAGCAGGACCAGACGTGTGTGGGCCAGGCGTTCGTCGGCCGGCCAGTCCTGCAGTGCGGCCAGGACGGAGTGCGCGCTGCGATGCGCGGCGGTGGCCGGGTCGACGGCCGGGGATCCCGCGGCCGGCGCGAGCCCGAGGTGCCCCGACGGTTGGGCGAGGACGAGGACCTCGGGTGCGCTGCCGCCGGTGTCCAGGTACGCCCGCAGCGCCGCCGGATCCCGGTGGTGTGCGCACACGATGCCCCGGGCCGCCAGCGCGTCGTTCGTCTCGGCCGCTCCGTCCCCGATCCACGCCCAGTGCGCCGGCGCCGGGTCACGGGGCGCGCGTTGCCGCTCGGGCCGCCACCGCGGGCGCAGCAGTGCGGCGTCGGCCACGGCCGCGGCCCGACGCAGGGACCGCACGGCCACCGGGCGCATGCCCAGGGCCTCCACCGTCAGCACCGGGTGCCCGGCCGGGTCCGTGGCGGTGACCGACAGGGTGCCGGGCCCGGTGGCTCGGATGCGGGCGCGCAACGCGGTGGCGCCCGTGGCGTGCAGGGTCACCCCGCTCCAGGAGAACGGCAGTCGGATCACGGCCGCGTCGGTTGGGTCGGCGGACGCGGACACGAACGCCGGGGCGTGCAGGGCCGCGTCGAACAGCGCGGGGTGCAGCCCGTAGCGATCGGCGCCGCCGGCGCTTTCGGGGAGTTCGACTTCCGCGTACAGGTCCTCGTCCAGGCGCCGGCAGCGCTCCAGACCCTGGAACGCGGCACCGAAGTCGAGTCCGATCCCGGCCAACTCGCGGTAGCAGTGGTCGAGTTCGATCTCCTGCGCGCCGTCCGGCGGCCACTGCCGCAGGGGTTCCGCAAGACGGCCGTCGCCGCGCGCCAGTGTGCCTTCGGCGATCCGGGTCCAGGGCGCGTCGGCGGCGTCGCCGTCCCGGGAGTACACGGTGATCTCCCGTCGCGCGCAATCGTCCGGTCCGCCCACCGTCACCTGGAGACGGACGGTGCCCTGCTCGGGCAGGATCAACGGGGCCTGGAGGACCAGCTCTTCGAGCACGTCGCAGCCCGCGTGCGCACCGGCTTGGAGGGCCACCTCCAGCAGTGCCGTGCCCGGTACGACGAGGATGTCGGCGACGACGTGATCGGCGAGCCAGGGATGGGTCCCGGTGGACAGGCTCCCGGTGAAGAGCATGCCGCCGGTCCCGTCCGCCAGCGCGACCGCGGCCCCCAGCAGGGGGTGGTCGAGGCCGTCCAGACCGGCCGTCGTCACGTCCGCCTCCGGTGCCGCCGCCTCCTCCAGCCAGTAGCGGGTGCGTTGGAAGGCGTAGGTGGGTACGTCCGTCAGGCGGGCGTCGACATCGCGGAACGCCTCCGCCCAGTGCACGGCCACGCCGTGCACGTGGGCCTCGGCGACCGCGGTCAGCATCCGTGCCGGGCCGCCCTCGTCGCGTCGCAGCGAGTCGACGGTCAGGACGTCACCGGCTCGCTCGGCGCCTGCGGCGTCGGCCGCCTCCTGGACGGCGGCGGTGAGGATCGGGTGCGGGCTCATCTCGATGTAGGTCGTGTGGCCGTCGGCGAGCAGCCGGTCCACCGTGCGGTGGAACTGTACGGTCTCGCGGAGGTTGCGCACCCAGTACGAGACGTCCAGGGCCGTCGTATCGATCGGCTCGCCGAGGACCGTCGAGTAGAACGGCACGGTCGCGGCTCGTGGGCGCACGCCGGACATCTCCGTCAGGAGGGTCGCCCGGATCTCGTCGATCCGTGCCGAGTGGGACGCGTAGTCCACCGGGATCCGCCGTGCCCGCAGACCCTGCGCCTCGAATGCCTCCATGGCCTCGCGCAGGGCCACCGATTCGCCGGAGACGACCACGGACCGCGGTCCGTTGACCGCCGCGACGGACACGGCACCGTCCCATGGCGCGAGGCAGTGGCGCACCTGCTCGACGGGGGCGACGACCGAGACCATCCCGCCGGTGCCGGCCAGGACCCGCAGGGCGCGGCTGCGCAGGGCCACGATGCGGGCCGCGTCCTCCAGGGAGAGTGCGCCCGCGACGTGGGCCGCGGCGATCTCGCCCTGCGAGTGCCCGACGACCGCGGCCGGTTCCACGCCGAAGGATCGCCACACTGCCGCGAGGGAGACCATCACCGCGAACAGCGCGGGCTGCACGACGTCGACCCGGTCCAGGATCGAGGGGTCGGCTTCACCGCGCAGCACCTTCGTCGGTGACCAGTCGACGTGTGGGGCGAGGCAGTCGGCGCAGGCGTCGATCGATTCCCGGAACACGGGTGAGCTGCGGATCAGTTCGGTGGCCATGCCCGGCCACTGCGAGCCCTGCCCGGGGAAGACGAACGTGATCCGGTCCCGTGCCGTGGCCGTCCCCAGGGCCGCGTGCGGGCCGTGGTCGCCGTCCGCGAGCGCCGCCAGGCCGGCGATCGCCGCGGTCCGGTCCGGGGCCACCACGACGGCACGGTCGGCCAGGGCGGCCCGGGAACTCAGCAGCGAGTAGGCCAGATCCGGGTCCGGCTCCCGCGGGTCCGACGTCAGGAAGTCCGCCACCCGCGACGCCTGGGCCCGTAGGCCCGCCCGCCCGGCCCCCGAGACCATCCACGGCAGCGGGCGGCCTTCGATCTCCGCGGTGCCGGTGGGGTCCCCCGCGGCCGGGGCCGCCGGTGCCGCACGAGGCCGGTCGGGTTCCGGCGGTGCCTGCTCCAGAATGATGTGGGCGTTCGTGCCACCGACGCCGAACGAGGAGACCGCCGTCCGGCGCGGCCGGTCGATCCGCGGCCACGGCCGCGCTTCGCGCAGGAGCCGTACCGCCCCGGCGGACCAGTCCACGTGCGGCGTCGGCTCGGCGATGTGCAGGCTGCGCGGCAGTTCGGCGTGGCGCATCGCCATCACCATCTTGATCACGCCCGCCACCCCGGCCGCGGCCTGGGTGTGCCCGATGTTGGACTTCAGCGAGCCCAGCCACAGCGGCCGGTCGCTCGGCCGGTCCTGTCCGTAGGTGGCCAGGAGTGCCTGCGCCTCGATCGGGTCGCCCAACTGGGTTCCGGCGCCGTGGGCATCCACGCAGTCCACATCCGCCGTGGTCAGGCCCGCGTGGACCAGCGCCTGGCGGATCACCCGCTGCTGGGCCGGGCCGTTGGGCGCCGTCAGCCCGTTCGACGCGCCGTCCTGGTTCACCGCCGATCCGCGCACGACGGCGAGAATGTGGTGCCCGTTGCGCCGCGCGTCACACAGCCGTTCCAGGAGCAGGACGCCCACCCCCTCGGACCAACTGCTGCCGGTCGCGTCGGCCGAGAAGGACCTGCACCGCCCGTCGGGTGCCAGCCCGCGCTGTCGGCTGAACTCGACATAGCCCCAGGGCGTGGCCATCACGGTGACGCCTCCGGCCACCGCGAGCGTGCACTCGCCCCTGCGCAGGGACTGGGCGGCGAGATGCACGGCCACCAGGGAGGAGGAGCAGGCGGTGTCCACGGTGACCGCCGGCCCCTCCAGGCCGAGGCTGTAGGCGAGGCGCCCCGAGGCGACGCTGGGCATGCTGCCCACGACCCGGTAGCCCTCCGCACTCGGCGGAACGCGCCGGATGCGGGCGCCGTACTCGCTGTACATGATGCCGACGAACACGCCGGTCCGGCTGCCGCGCAGCGAGGTCGGGTCGATCCGGGCCCGTTCGACCGCCTCCCACGACGTCTCCAGGAACAACCGGTGCTGCGGGTCGACGGTGACGGCCTCACCGGGGCTGATCGCGAAGAACCCGGCGTCGAAGTCCGGTGCGTCGTAGAGGAATCCGGCGTGCCGGGTGCACGTGGTGCCCACGTGGTCGGGGTCCGGGTCGTACTCGACGCTCCAGCCCCGGTCGGTGGGGAACGCGGAGATCGCGTCGGTCTCCGAACTCACCAGGTCCCACAAGTCCTCGGGCGACGACACGTTGCCGGGCAGCCGGCAGCTCATGCCCACGATCGCGATCGGCTCGTCCATCGCTGCCCGTCGCTCGGCGGGCGTGCCGGTCCCCGGGTCCGATTCGAGGGCGGCCGGCTCGCCGAGCAGCAGGGCGCACAGGTGTCCGGCGAGGGCCTCGGGAGTCGGATAGTCGAAGAGGGCGGTGCTGGACAGGGCGCTGCCGGTAACCTTGCTCAGCCGTTCCCGCAGACGTGCCGCCGCCCGCCCCCGCACCCCCTGGGCGCCGAACGCCCGGCCGGGATCGAGCGGCACCCGGTCGTCCCGGTCCAGAACGGCGGAGGCGTGCGTCCGGATCAGATCGAGCAGCAGCCGGCGCCGCTCCACCTCCCGTGCGTCCGCGAGGCGCTGCCGCAACGGCCGGTCGTATCCCTCGTTCCGGTCCATCCTTGTGTCCTTTCTGCCTGGGTACGACGGCCGGGAACGGGTGCGGGCGCTACAGCGGGTCCGTGCGCCGTTCGAGCCCGGCGACGTTGTCGCCGGCGTTCCGCGGGGCGTGGACACGAGGAGGGAGAGAGCCCGTCGCGGTCGTCGTGCGCGACCCCGGAGTCGGCGGCCGACCGTCGCGCGCCGGGTCGGGTGCCGGGTCGGGTGCCGGGTCGAGACTGCGCAGCATGCGGTTCGTGCGCTCCACGAGCGCCCCGAACGCGTCCGGGGTGATCGCTTGCTCGCCGTCGCACAGCGCGGAGTGGCCCGCCCGGTCCACATCGACCATCACCCCGTCGGCTCCGGCGGCGGCAGCGGCGGCGGCCAGCGGGGCGACCAGATCGCTGCGCCCGCACGCGTGGCTGGGGTCGACGATGACCGGCAGGTGACTGAGCCGCTTCGCCAGCGGCACGGCGCTGATGTCCAGGGTGAAACGAGTCGTGTTCCCGTGGGTACGGACGCCGCGTTCACACAACAGCACGTTGCCGTTGCCCGCCGCCAGCAGGTATTCGGCGCCGTGGAGCCACTCCGGGACCGTGCAGCCGAAGCCCCGCTTCAGCAGCACCGGGCGGCCGGTCAACGCCACCTCGTGGAGCAGCGCGAAGTTCTGTGCGTTGCGTGCACCGATCTGCAGTACCTGGGCCACCTCGGCGACGGCCTCGACGTGCGCGACGTCGACGACCTCCGTGACGACGCCCAGTCCGGTCTCGGCGGACGCCTCCCGCAGCAGGTCCAGGCCGGCCTTGCCGAGCCCTTGGAAGGCGTACGGAGAGGTGCGCGGCTTGAACGCGCCGCCCCGCAACAGGTGTGCGCCTCGGTCCCGCACCTCCCGTGCCACGCCGAGGAGTTGCGCCGCGCTCTCCACGGCGCAGGGCCCGGCGATCCAGGTGAAGCGTCCGCCGCCCACGACACAGTCGTCGGACACCCGCACCGCGGTCGGCTCGCCCGTGGCCGCGAGACTGCCCAGGGCCGGTGCGTCGACGCTGTCGACGACCCATTCGAGCGCGGGGGTGGCCTGCAACAAGGCCACGAACTCCGCACCCTTCGGCGATGTCGCCTCGAGGTCCGGGAAGGTGACGAGGGTGTGTCGCCCGGCCAGGCACTGAAGCGACCGGTATCCGCGCCCATGCCACGCGCAGGTCAGCCGGCTCCGGTCGTCGATCGGCACGTCGGATCGGAATCGAGCAACGATCATCGGTCACCCTTCTGCGTCGGTGGCGGAGGCCGGCGGACTCCGGGGGGCTCATCCGCGCGCGCCCACGCCGGGCGACCACTCGGGCCTTTCGGGGAAGTCGAAGTCCACCGCGTGGGTCAACTCCAGTCGTTCGATCATTCGTTGCGCCCCGGAGAAGTCCCGCACGAGACGCCGGCCGGCGGGCGTGGCCCGCAGGTCGCCGATGATCTCGTCGGCGCCCTCGACGCCCGCGGTGACCAGTTCGAGCCGCAGCGTGGAGAGGTCCTGCTCGGCGAACGCCTCCAGGGCGAGCGGCAGACAGCGCACCAGGGCGCGGCGCCGGTCGGCGTTCATCCGGGCGTGCAGTTCCCGGACGACCTCGATGACGACGGAGCCGTGCGCCGTCTCGTCCCGCAGGTGCAGGGTGGTGATCAAAGAGTGCATGGGCTGGATCGAGTCGTCCCTGGCCAACAGCGCCAAGAGGGAGTTGATGCAGGTCTCGGCCACCGCTCCCCAGACCAGGACGGCGACGTCGCGCTCCCACGCCTCCGGCATCGTCGCCAGCACCTCGCGCAACCGCCGATACGTGACCAGGGTGGGCTGCTCGGGTCGGCTGCGCACGCCGCGCAACTCCCTGGTCCGAGCGACGGCGAGCATGTGCATGTACGTGTGGAAACTCTCGTCGACGATGGCCTGTTGCACTCCCTGCCGCACCAGCGGCTGATCGCTCCCGGGGAAGACGCCACGCATGACGAGGTCGAAGGCGGGCTCCGCGATGAGGTGCTCGGTGGCGATGACCCGTTCGTTGTAACCGATCCACAGGCCCGTCAGCACCTGTCTGCGCTGTTCACCGGTGGCCGCGAGGAACCGGGGGTGCTGCGCGAACGGCACCATCCGCAGCGGATAGTCCGGCACCCGGGGGTCGTACGTCGCAGGCCCGCCGAGCACACCGGAACTCGTCGCCACCGCGGCACGCCGCGGCCACGCTTCCACGAGGCGGCGCAGCGTCGAACTGCCGATACCGTCCTCCTCGACCCACCCTCCGGACGCCCAGGTGGTCACCGCGCCCGACTCCTCGCGCATTCGGCTCTCCCCGTCTCGTGGTCCACGGCGACGTTGCATCCTCACCGGCCGGACTTGGGGGTTTCTTGAACGTGACTTGGGCGGGTCCGAGGGAGTCTTCTGGATTCGGACCGGGGATGCCACGATGGGCGCGAAGCCGCGGTGGCGCGGACGCCGTGGGCGAGCACCGTCGTCGCGCCGGCCCGCTCCGTCGGCTCCTTCGCCGCCTTCGCCGTCGCATGCCGTCGGCCGCGCCGTTCGTGTTCTTCGTGCCTTCGCGCCCGTCCCGTTCCCGGGAACCCCGCCGTGAGACCCCACCGTGAGGACGCATCATGCTCGTTCCGCTCACCCTGGCCGACTTTCTGGACCGCGCCGAGACGGCCGCGGCCGATCGCACCGCGCTCGTGGACGAGCCGGACCAGCCGTCCGGCCCGGTGCCCACGACCACCTACGGTGAAGTGCTGCGACGCGTTCGGGCCTGGCAGGCGGGTCTGGACGCCCTGGGCGTCGGCGTCGGCGAGCGGGTCGCCGTCGTCAGCCCCAACTCCTCCCGGCTCCTGGAACTGCTCTACGCGGTCTCGGCGAGCGGCCGGATCTGCGTTCCGGTGAACTACCGCCTCACGCCCCAGGAGATCGCGTACATCCTGCGGCAGTGCGATGCCTCGGTCGTCTTCGTGGATCCGGAGGTCGAGGCCGTACTCGGCTCGGTGGAGGGCCCGAAGCGGTTCGTACTCGGTGAGCAGACCGACACCCAGGTCATGCGGTACGACATCGCCCCCCGCCCCTGGTCGTGTCCCGACGAGAACGCCGTCGCGACCCTCAACTACACCTCGGGAACGTCCGCCCGCCCCAAGGGCGTTGCCCTGACCCACCGCAACATCTGGCTCAATGCGACGACGTTCGGCCTACACGCCCGGATCTGGGAACAGGACGTCTATCTGCATACGCTGCCGACGTTCCACTGCAACGGCTGGGGCGTGCCGTTCCTGCTCGCCGGACTCGGCGCCAAGCAGGTGCTGTTGCGCAGGATCGACGGCACGGAGATCCTGCGGCGCGTCCGCGAACACGGTGTCACCCTCGCGTTCGGCGCTCCGGCCGTGTGGGACGCGGTACTTCGGGCGGCACGGTCCTGGCCCGGCAAGATCCCCGGGCACGGCAGCGTACGTGTGGTGTGCGCGGGCGCGCCCGTGAGCGAGCGGTTCGTCTGCCGGGTGGAGGACGAACTGGGCTGGACGTTCCACCAGGTGTACGGCCTGACGGAGACGACGCTGCTCACCTTCAACCGGCGTCCGCCGGGGGCGTCGTCGGGCAGCGGAGGTCTGACCCGGGCGGGGGCGCCCGCCCTGGGCGTGCGGTTGCGCACCGGCGCGCGCGGTGAGGTCCTCGCACGCTCCAACATGGTGCTCGACGGATACTGGCGGGATGCCGAGGCCGACGCGGCATCCCTCGACGAGGGCTGGTTCCGCACCGGTGACGCGGGCTCCTTCGACGACGACGGACACCTCGTCCTGTTCGACCGGTTGAAGGACGTCATCGTCACCGGCGGTGAAAGCGTGGCCTCGCTGGAGGTCGAGGCGTGCCTGCTGAGCCATCCGTCGATTGCCGAGGCGGCCGTCATCGGCGTGCCGGACGAGCGATGGGGCGAGACCGTCAAGGCGGTGGTGGTGCCCGTCACCGGAGTCCGGCCCAGCGCCGCGGAACTCATCTCGCACTGCAAGGAGCGGTTGGCCCGATACAAGGCACCCACATCCGTGGACTTCACGGATGCCCTGCCGCGAACCAGCAATGGCAAGGTTCGAAAGGGCGCGTTGCGCGAGCCCTATTGGTCGGGCCGGGACCGGCGCATCAATTGACGACAGCCGGTCCCGCCCCCGCCGAGTCCCGGTCAGTACTCCAGACACGTCCGTCCGACGGACTCGGCACGAATGATCCGGGTGAACAACAACCGGAGTTCCCGTCCCGGGTCCACGCCCAGTTCCTGGGCCAGCGCCCTACGGATGCGGTGGTAGACCCGTACCGCCTCCGCCTCCCGACCCACCTCGCACAGCGCGATCATCAGCAGCCAGCCCAGCCGTTCCCGCTGGGGGTACTTCGCGCTCAGGGCGGCCAGTTCGGCCACGACGTTGACGTTGTCCCGCCCCCAGCACAGTTCGGCCTCCCACAGGGCCTCCCAGGTCAGGAAGCGCAGTTCCTCCAGGCGCGCCGCCTCACGCACGGCCGGTTCGTAGTCGCCGAGTTCCGCGTAGGGCGCGCCGCGCCACAGGGACAGGGATGCCTCGAGCGCCGAACTGGCCTCTTCGAAACGGCCCTCGCGCAGGAGTCGACGCCCGTGGCGCAGCAGGTACTCGAATCGGCAGGCGTCCACCCGCTCCCCCTCGACGGCGAGGAGATATCCGTGTGGCTCCCTCCGCAGGATCCGGTTGCGTCCCCGCGGAGGGCAGTGCGGTTCGAGTTGGCGGCGCAGATTGGAGACGTAACTATGCAGGCCCGCCGACACGTTGCCGGGAGGCCCCGTAGGCCAGACGACCTCGGTGAGTCGCTCGGCCCCCACCACCTGGTTCGGCGCCAGCAACAGCGCGGACAGCACGGCACGTTGCCGCGCCGGTCCCAACAACAACGGGCCTGCGGTCGACGACACCGCCAACGGCCCGAGAATGTTGAACGCGAGTTCATCGGACAATTGCGCCGTAACGTTCGCAGACATCACACCCCCACCTGGCAACACTGGATTCAATGGCCACCCGTCCCCCCTGACCGCCGGTAGGAATGACCGCTTCCGCCGAGTCCCGAGTCGGCCGAGTCGCCCCCTGACTCTCGTTGTGCCGCATGAACAAGGAACCGGGAGGCATCCGCCACCGGGAAATGCCACCCGCAGGCTGCTGTGTACTCGTCGACGCGGAAAGGCGAACCTTCGCACCGTCGACATGTCCCGATCGCCGGGAGCGCCGCGCTCCCGCCGCCGCGAGTGGGTGATCGCGCCCATTCCGGATCCGCCGTTCGACGGACCTGCCCGAGCGCGGTGATTTCGTGAGGTGTTCGCGACCGAGGCACTCGGATCCGAACCCGGCACCGTATCCCCCCGGACCACGACGGCAACAACACATCCGAGGGATGCGCCGCCACCCTCACCATCCGCGCAATGCCGCTCGGTGGACGAAACCGGGGCCCGTCGGAACGGCGCCGTCGCCGAATCCTGCTCCGGAGCGCCGAAATGCGAATGCCTCGACCGCTATGTCATCACCGCGCGTGCACATGTCCGCGCGGCGCGAAGAGCATTGCGGCGTGATGGCGACGGGTCCGCCCGCCGGCATGGAAAGCGGCGCCGCCGATCTCGCGCGGCCGGATGCTCACCAGGCCCTCGATGCTGTGCGGGGCCCGGGTCTCTCGGGTGTAAACGGGGCGGCTCATCGTTGCTCCCTCACTGGCGGGGTCGGCAAGGCCGTGCGTCCACCAACCATCGCGCGGACGACGGGACGCGGTCCACGGCCGGAGGAGGGCGCCCGGGTGCACAAGGGCGACGGCTGCGCGCCGGTTGACCGCCTGTGTGCGCCTGGTGCCACTCGCGATCCCACGAGCGCCGGGCGAAACTTCGCCGGCACGGCGGGTACACGCCGGCGTCCCGCCGGGCCTCGGGGCGAGGGGCGAGCTCCGCCGCCGGGCATCACGACACGAGCCGGGCGAGCACCGCCTCGTGCCAACATCCCGCCTGGTCGGCGCAGTCCCCGACCGAGCACGGGCCTGCCCCGAATGTGCGCGCGGCAGGCGAACTCGAACGCAGGGAAGGCACCCTCGGCGTCCGGTCGCGGACAGGAACGATGTTGCCCGAAAGCCGTCGCACGCGGGAACGGCCTTGCCCCCGGCGATCCGCAGGCTCGTGGACACGGCCCGAAGCCGGGCGGGCGCACTCGGCGTCGGTGCGCGCCGAGCGGACGGGGATCCCCTTGCTCGTCACGGTGATGCGGGCCGGAATCGGTGAGCGCGAGCAGGTGGCGGCAGCGCGGCGCGGCGCATCGGGTCCCTCGTTGCCTACGGCGCGCGGCTACCGGGTCCACCGCGCCCGAAGCCGGCCGCAACCGGCGCGAACGGCGTCTCCCGCGCCCCACCGCCCAACGCGCGGCTAGGCCGACGACCGACCCGCGGCCCAACCCCGCACTCCCATCGAGGAGTTCGCACCCGCCGCCCACCGCCCCGGGACGGCACCCGGGCCCGGACGTCAACTCCCATGGATTTCAGGCATATTCGACACCTTCAGCCGCCCGACAAGATCGAAACGCCCCGAATTCTCCTCCGCTCGGATCAGTGCAATACTTCGCATGCTAGCCTCACTTTGAGTAATTCAAAGGAGACGTTACGTGTTTGAGCGCGTAGCCGAACTGGCGATCCGTCGGTCCCGGGTGATTCTTGTGGTGGCGGCCGTGGCCGTGACCCTCATGGCCGCCGTGGGCTTCGGCGCGTTCGCCAAGTTGCAGAGCGGGGGCGGCTTCGACGACCCGGCCTCCGAATCCACCCGTGCCGGTCGGGTCATCGACGCGAAGTTCGGCGGGGAGACGAATCTGGTCCTGCTGGTCCGCGCCCGCCAAGGCGGCGTCGACGACCCGGCCGTCGAAAGGGATGGCCGGGCACTGGCGGCCGACCTCAGGAAAGAGCGGGCCCTGGACAACGTGATCTCGTACTGGGACACGGACAACCCCGCCCTCCGCTCCAAGGACGGCCGCGAAGCCATGGTGCTCGCCCACGTCAAGGGCGACGACACGGAGCAGGCGAAGAACGTCAAGGGCATCATCGCCGCCCACACCGGACCGCGCGGGAACGAGCTCGTCGTCCGGGCCGGTGGGGCCACCGCCGTGGCCAAGGAAATGTCGACGCAGGGCACCGACGACCTCGTCCTGGCCGAGACCATCGCCGTGCCGCTGACCCTGGTGCTGCTGCTGATCGTCTTCGGCAGCGTGGTCGCGGCCATGCTGCCCCTGGTGATCGGCACCATCGCCGTCATGGGCACCTTCGCCGAACTCGCCCTCCTCGGCGACATCACCGACATCTCGATCTTCGCAACCAACCTGACCACGGCCCTGGGCCTGGGCCTGGGCGTCGACTACGCCTTGTTGATGATCAACCGGTTCCGGGACCGACTCGCGTCCGGCGCCGAGGTGGACGACGCCGTCCGCCACACGGTGCTCACCGCGGGCCGCACGGTCGCTTTCTCCGCCGCCACGGTCGCCGCCGCGCTCGCCGCGCTTCTCGTGTTCCCGCAGTCCTTCCTTCGTTCGTTCGCCTACGCGGGGGTCGGCGTCATCATGGTCGCGGCGATCGCCGCCCTGTTCGTGATGCCCGCCCTGCTCGCCGTCCTGGGACACCGGGTCAACAGCGGCCGCATGCCATGGGTGAAGCCCGCGCGCCCGGACGCCGCGACGTCCGTGTGGGGCCGGCTGGCCGGCGCCGTCATGCGACGTCCCGCACTCGCCGCGATGCCGATGCTCGGCGTCCTGCTGCTGGCGTCGAGTCCGCTCCTGGGCATCACGTTCGACATGGCCGACGAACGCGTGTTGCCCGAGGACGCGACCAGTCGACAGGTCGCGACCGCGCTGCGGGAGAACTTCGCCGGCAACGACGCCGCGGCCCTGCACATCGTCATCGACAAGCCCGTGGACGAAGCCCCGTTGGGCGCCTACGCGGCCGAACTCTCCGGATACAGGGGCATCGTCCGGGTCGAGGCGTCCACGGGAACCTACACCGAAGGTAACTCCACCGCCCCGGGTCCCGGCAATGCGGCCCTGGGCCGGCCGGACGCGCAACGGATCAACGTGGTGAGCGCACTGCCGCCGAAGTCGGAAGATGCCCAGAAACTGGTCACCACGGTAAGGTCGCTCGCGGGGCCCGGCGGGACGCATCCCCTGGTGGCCGGACCCGACGCCGAACTGGTCGACGCCAAGGACTCCATCGCCGGCCGACTCCCATTCGCCGCCGGCCTGGTCGCCCTCACCACCTTCCTGCTCCTGTTCCTGTTCACCGGCAGCGTCGTGCAACCGCTGCGCGCGTTGGTCCTGAACCTGATCAGCCTGAGCGCGACTCTGGGCGTCATGACCTGGATCTTCCAGGACGGCCACCTCACATCCCTGCTCGGCTCCACACCACAGCCGATGGAGGTGTCGACGACCGTACTGATGTTCTGCATCGCCTTCGGCCTCTCGATGGACTACGAGGTGTTCGTCACCAGCCGGATCAAGGAACTCCACGACCAGGGCGAGGACACCGAGTCGGCCGTGGTCAACGGCCTCGGGCACACGGGGCGCATCGTCAGCGCGGCCGCCGCCCTGTTGGCGGTGAGCTTCTTCGCGTTCGGGACGGCCGAGATCAGCTTCATGCAGATGTTCGGCCTGGGTACCGGGTTGGCCATCCTGATCGACGCCGTCGCGGTACGGGGCATCCTGGTCCCCGCCGCGATGCGCCTGCTCGGCCGCTCGGCCTGGTACGCACCCCGCCCCCTGCGCAGGTTCCACAACCGATTCGGCCTCAGCGAAACCGGCACCGTACCCCCGCCCACGGCTTCGCCGGAGCACATGCCCGGCACCTCGAACAAAAAGAACTCGGCGGGAGTCTGACCCCGACGCGGAGGCTGCGCCGAGTCGGCGACCGGATCGGACACATACGCCGTGCGGTCGCGCACGAAGATCGCGGGTCGCGACCGTTGCCGGCCGAGCGGTTCCTGCCACTTGCCCAGGACCGCAATGGTGTCGACGACCTTGCCGACTTGGGGGTCGATGACCAGGCACGGTGGACCCGTCCCGCACCCGAACCGCTGACCTTCGACAACACGATTCGCCGCCGCGGTGTCCTGCGGTCGATGCCGGCCGATTGCCTGCGGCACCGCGCACTCACCCGGGTGGCGCACAACGCGTGGGCCGTTCGCGTTGGTCGCGGTTCAGCGGATCCCCGGTCAGGTAACTACTCCTCCCATGGCCTGCGGCGATGGGAAACCGGTGCCGGGCTGCGAGATTCCACCGCGGATGACTGTCACGGACGGCAGGCCACCTGCGAGCGGTGGGACCGCGGGGATCTCGTCGCACGTCGACGTCTCGAGCGAAGGAATGTGAACGTGCTGCATCGGATCACCGTCATCGCCGCGGTAGGCGTACTGACCGTGGCGGTTGCCGCGGGCGCCGGCTCCGCGCCGACCGCAACCCACGGCGGGCCGCCACCGTCCCCGTCCTCCTCCCCTCCCGGCGGGCCGCCACCGTCCCCGCCCCCATCTCCGTCACCGTCGTCCTCCCCTCCCGGCGGCCCGGCAAGCGAGGCATGGGCGTGGACCCAACTGACCAGCCGGGGCACGCAAATCCGTTACGTGAGCACCGACACGACCCAGACCTGCCCCACGGTCCGGTACACCTTCCACGGGACCCGGGCCCCGTTCGTTCTGCACCGCGTCAGCACGCCGGCGGGCCCTCAGTTCCCCACGACCGTGTGCGAGTTGGGCGTGCCCTTCTCCGCTTCCAATGCGGTGCTCGAAGCGTCGACCATCCATGCGACCTCGTGGCACCCTGCGAACCATGAGCTCCCGCTGCCGAACTGGGGGGCGAACCCGCGTCCCCGCTCCGTCGCGGTCATCGGTGACACAGGCTGCCGGGTCCCGACGATGGGCCTGGTACAGGACTGTGCGAACGGCTGGCCTTTCGGGCAGATCTCGAAGAGCGCCGCCGCGACAAAGCCGGACCTTGTGGTCCACGTCGGTGACTACCTGTACCGCGAGGATCCCGGCAAGGCGAACGACACGAACCTGAATCCGGGGTGCACCACAGCCGGGGACAGGGCCCACTGGGACTGTGTCGTCGCCGACTTCTTCCGCCCGGCGGCGGACCTGCTGGCCGTGTCGCCGGTCGCCTTGACCCGGGGCAATCACGAAGCGTGCCAGAACGGCCAATCCGGTGGCACGGGCAGCGCCTGGTTCCGGTACCTGGCCGACAACCTGCTCGACAACGGTTCGTGCACGGAGTTCACGTATCCGCCGTCGCTGATCCGAGCGGGCACGCTGACTCTGGCGTCGGTGGACTCCTCATCCGCCGACCCGAGCGACAACGGGACGACGACGAGCGCCGAGACGACCGAGTTCCGGGACGAGTTCACCGTCGTGAACCAGGATGCCCAGCAGTATCCCGGCAACGACTACTTCGTCTTCACGCACAAGCCGCTGTGGATGGTGAAGTCGGTCGGTACCACGCCGACGGCGGTCACCTGGGTGACCCACGCTCTCGACAGCGGACTCGCCGCCACCACGTTGGGCCGACTGGCGGA
Source organism: Embleya sp. NBC_00888 (assembly GCF_045207655.1). Taxonomy (NCBI): domain Bacteria; kingdom Bacillati; phylum Actinomycetota; class Actinomycetes; order Kitasatosporales; family Streptomycetaceae; genus Embleya; species Embleya sp. NBC_00888. Next base: position 762,342 of record NZ_CP108785.1, read on the forward strand.
CAACGTCCGGCTGGTGCTCTCCGGCCACATCCACCTCTACCAGATGGTCGATTTCCTCAACAGCACGCGGCCGCCCCAGGTGACCGTGGGCGCCTCGGGGGCGCTGCCTCTGGACATCGGCCCGCCCGACTCCATGACTCCGGGCAAGCTCGTCGGCGATCCGACGCAAACCGTGAACCAGTCGAGAACCCAGCAAGGGATCCTTGGCTACGCCGTGCTCCTCGACAACGGCGGGAACTGGGATCTCACCTTCCACGACGCGGCCGGCATGGCCCTGCCCCAGATTTGCACTCTGGACGCGAGCCTCACCAACAAGAAGTTCACCTGCCACTGAGGGCCGACTGCTGAGGCCTGACTGCTGATCCCCAATGAAGTCGGATGTGTCCGAGTAGGGTCGGGGACTGGCGCGGAGACGCATGCTCCGTTGCCGGTCCCCGACACTTCAAGTGAAGTAGGCCGCCGACGAGGTGCCCGTGGTTTCGGGTCCTGTCGTCCGAGCGGGCGGTCGTTGCCCCCTCACGATGACGGCCATCCACGTTGGCGGCGGTTGGTGGACGGTGTGTGGTGGCGCCTCCGGACCGGGTGCTGTGGCGGGATCCACCGTCCCTGTACGTGTCGTGGCAGACGGTGTACCGACCGTTTCGGCGAGGCAACGTCGGGGCGTATGGGCCCAACCACGGACGTTGTTGCAGGCAAGAGCTGATGCGACCGACATGCCCAGCGTCCGACAGCAGCCCCGCGAGCCTCCGACACAGGAATCACCCCAGATGTTTTCGGCGTCGGCGGCTTGGCGGGCGAGGCGTTCCGAACCGTCGTGATCGCCCGCCCGCTCCAATAGCGTGATCAGCTGTGACACGTCAGCTCTTCTGCTGGGCGACCGCCGCTTCGGCTTCCTTCTGGAGCTGGTCCAGCACGTCCTTGGGCGACTTGCCGGAGACCGCGCTGCCGAGCTGTTCCTTGATCTTGGGCGAGAGCACGTCCCACGCGACGTCGTTGAGCGGGTAGAACTTCGCCTTCGGGAGCAGGTCGATGTACGGCTTGAGGCCGGCGTTGGCGGGGTTGGCCGTCATCTTGGCCATCACCGACTTGGTCACCGGCGGGAAGCTGTACTGCTCCTGGAACTTGAGCTGCTGGTCGGTGCCGAAGGCGTGGTCGACGAAGGCCTTGATCTGGTCCTTCCTGCCGTTCTTCTTGAACGCCATCATCCAGTCGGCGACACCGAGGGTCTCGTTCAGCGGACCGGTCCTGCCGGCGATCGGCGCGGTCGCGTACTTGAGGTTCGGGTAGTCCTTCTTCAGCGTGGCGATCATGGTGGGGTTGCTGTTCACCATGCCGACGCTGCCGCCGTAGAAGTCGGTGTAGACGTCCTTGCGGTTCTTGGTGCCGGGGTTGGACTCGGTCAGGCCGGTCTTGACCAGGTTGTCGTTGACCCAGTTCAGGGCCTCGACGTTCTGCGGGCTGTTGACCGTGTACTTGCCGTTGGTCTGGTAGCCGCCACCGTTGCCCAGCGCCCAGTTCATGAACTCGCCCTGGGCCTCCTCCTTGCCCAGCGGCAGGCCGAAGGGCGTGGGCACGCCGGCGGCCTTGAGCTTGGTCGCGGCGGCCTTGAGTTCGTCCCAGGTCTTCGGCGGGTCGGTGATCCCGGCCTTGGCGAACAGGTCGGTGTTGTAGATCAATTGCCGGGTGCTGGAGGTGAAGGGAATGCCGTACTGCTTCCCCTTGACCGTCGCCGCGGGCGTGAAGGAATCGACGAAGTCGGCCTTGGTGGCGGGCGACATGACGTCGTCGACCGGGTAGAGCAGGTCGTCGACGACCTTGTCGGCATAACCGCCGGTCTGCAGAAGGTCGGGCATGTCGTTGTTCTGGATCATGGTCGCGACCTGCTTGTCGATGTCGTCCCAGTTGACGACCTGCAGGTTCACCTTGATGCCGGGGTATTTCGCGTTGAAACTCGAAATCACGCCGTTCCAGTACTTCTGCATGCTGCCGTCGCCGCTGCCGTAGTCGGCCACGACCAGCTTGATCGACCCGTCCTTGGGCGCACCGGCCTCACCGGAGGCGCCGGGCGTCGCCTTGTCCTCGTCCTTCTTGTCGTCCGAGCCACCACACGCCGACAGAAGCAGTGCGGCCGACAGTCCTGTCGCCGCCAATGCCATCAGGTGCCGCTTCATCGCAGTACCGCCTTCATGCCTTCGGGAAAACAGGACCGTTGGTGCGGGTTTGGTCGCGCTCTTCATGCATACATGTTCGTAATGGTGACTTTTGTGAACATTTTAGACAATATTAGGTAACATCCGAATGTGCGGACGGCCGATTCCGCAGATCCTCGTCAACGGGCCCCAGCCGTCGAACCGCAACTCGTCGATTGCTTCGGATCCGGTGCTTCGGATCCGACACCACCGCGGGACCGGGTCGAGCGACCGCCGCCCCTGTCGGGCCGGCCCGCCATCCCCTGCGCGCCACCGGGGGCTCGGTCACGCGCGGCGCGCCAGACGAGGCGCGCCCGGGCTGGGTCAGCCCGCCATCGCCGGAACATTGCTGCGCGAGTATCGAGAGACGGGCGCGGCGACCGGCAGCATCGCCCGGACGGTGCGGCCGGCACCGCAGTCTTCGACGTCCACCCCGCCGGCGAGGAATTCGACGATGTCCAGGCCCCGGCCGTGCTCGTCGGGGTCGCAGACCCGCGGCCGACGCCGTGAGCCGTGGTCCCCGTGGTCGTCCACCGCGATGTCCAGCACGCCCGTGTCCAGGACCAGGCGAACGGTCATGACGCTCCGGCCGTACTGCGCCGCGTTCGCGGCCAACTCGCCGACGATCAAAACCGCGGAGTCCCGATCGTCACCGCCCAGACCCCAGCGGGCCAGCACCGCACCCGTGAAGCGGCGGGCGTCGGCAACCCGGACGTCCCGGGCGGGCAGCGCGATCACGGCGTGCCGTTGGTCGAGCGACGGTGCGGGGCGACGAACCCGGCCCCGGACACCCGCCCGCGATCCGCCGGCCGCGACCTCGACGCGACACTGCGGGGCGTCCACGACGCCGGCGTTTCGGTATGGGCACATCTCGGGTGCCTCCACATCGTGCAGCTCGGCCACCAGCCGAGCGGTCGTGCCCTGCCAGGGCTCCTCGGGCTGTTCCTGTGATCCAAACTACCCCTTAGTCCAACAGGTGTAAATAGTATCTTCCAGGACTTAGAATAAGGGGAGACTGTCACAGAGGGGCGAGGAGTTTCATGCGCAAGCGAACGGCACGGGACATCCGCCGGCACAACAGGTTCGAGGTGCTGCAGAGCACCTACGCGGCCGGCGAGCACGTGAGCCGGCAACAGATCGCAACCGCGACCGGGCTCTCCACGGCCACGGTCGCCAACCTGACCGGCGAGCTCCTCGACGTCGGCGTGCTCGTCGAGGTCGGACGGGAGGACTCCGGCGGCGGCCGCCCCCGCGCACGCCTCGCGGTCAACGCCGAACGCGGCCTGCTGGTCGGCGTCGACGTCTCCGAGGACTTCGTCCGTCTCGAACTCTACGACCTCGCCATGAACGTCCTGCGCGCCGTCGAACGACGCATGGACCCACGCGGCAGCACCCCGGGCGACGTGGTCGAACACATCACCCTGGGCGTCGACGACCTCCTCGCCACCCCCGACGTGGATCCCGACCGGGTCCTGGGCATCGGGGTCAGCCTGCCCGGACTCGTCGAACGCGAGGGCGGCGTCTCCGTGCTCGCCGTCTACGGACACTGGCGCGACGTCCCCATGAAAGCCCTCCTGGCCGAACGCCTCGACTTCCCCCTCTACGTGGACAACCCGCTCAAGGCCAGCACCGTGGCCGAACTGTGGTTCGGCGCCGGACGCGACGTCGACGACCTGGCCGTCGTCACCCTGCGCACCGGCGTCGGCGTCGGCGTCGCCATCGACGGAACCCTCTACCGCGGCACCACCAACAGCGCCGGCGAATGGGGCCACATCATCCTCGTCATGGACGGACGCACCTGCCGATGCGGCGCCCGCGGATGCGTGGAGGCATACGTCGGCGCCCCCGGCATCCTGCAGACCCTGCGCGAGACCGACCCGCACCACCCGATCCTCACCATCGACGACCAGATCGCCGCGATCGAGGCCCTCGCCGACGCGGCCCGCCGACACGACCCCACGGCCCAGCGGGTCATCGAGGAGACCGGCCGCCACCTCGGCGCGTCCGTCGCCACCATGATCAACATGCTCAACCCCGCCAGGATCGTACTCGGCGACTGGGTCGCCGACCGCCTCGGCGAACCACTGCTGACCGCCACCCGCAACGCCGCAGCACACTACTCACTCGACCAACCATTCGGCGCGGTCACCCTGAGCCTGTCCGAACTACCCGACAACGCGGTATGCCTCGGAACGGCAACCTTCGCCCTCGAAGGCTTCCTCAACGACCTCACCTCCCACACCGTCCGGTTCCCGGCCCGGCCGACCATACGAAAGCTCACCCGCTGAGGCCGGAATGGTGCCCCGAACAGCGGAAGCGCGGGACTTCGTCCGACCAAGCCCACGAAGTTGATCGAGGCGCGCGCCTTGCTGACCGTGTTCCGTTTTCCCACCCACGCGGTGATCCGGCGGTCACCGCCCAGTAGGCACCGAGCGCGGCAAGGAACGGTGTCACTGGTATCGAGGCCGGCCCGGGCCAGGCCACTGCCCCGGGGCGGGCCGGTGCCACAGTCCGCGGGCGGAAAGCAGTGGCAGGACGCCCTCGGCGAAGTGGTACGCCTCCTCCAGATGTGGGATCCCGGAGAGCACGAACTCGTCCACCCCGTGGCGGTGGTAGGTCGCGATCAGCTCGGCCACCTCCTGGTGGCTGCCCACGAGGGCGGTGCCCGCGCCGCCGCGGACCAGGCCGATCCCGGCCCACAGGCCGGGATGGATCTCCAGCCGCTCGGTCGACCCGCTGTGCAGTTCGCGCATCCGGCGTTGACCGACCGATTCGCTCCGGGTCAGCGCGAGTTGGGTGGCCCGGATCCGTTTCGGGTCCATCCCGGCAAGCAGCCGGGCCGCCTCCGCCCAGGCCGACGCGGAGGTGTCCCGGGCGATCACGTGCAGCCGCACGCCGAAACGCGGCTTGCGGCCGAGCACGGCGGCGGCCGACCGGATCCCTTCGATCTTCTCCCCGACCAGCTGCGGCGGCTCCCCCCAGATCAGGTACACGTCGGCGTGACGAGCCGCGACCTTTGCCGCCGCGGCCGACGAACCTCCGAAGTAGATCTCCGGAACCGGCGAGGGCAACCGGGTCAGTTCGGCTCGCTCGACCCGCAGGTGCTTGCCGTGGTGGTCGACCGTCTCGCCCGCCCAAAGCCGCCGGACGATGCCCAGGAACTCGTCCGTCCGAGCGTACCGGCCGTCCTTGTCCAGGAGGTCGCCGTATGCGCGCTGCTCGGGCGATTCCCCACCGGTGACCACGTTCAACAGCAGTCGGCCGGCCGACTGGTTCTGGTAGCCCGCAGCCATCTGTGCCGCCAGGGTCGGGCTGATCTGGCCCGGGCGGAAGGCCACCAGGAACTTCAGCCGTTCGCTGACCTGGGTGAGCATTGCCGTGGTCAACCAGGCATCCTCGCACCACACCCCGGTGGGCGTCAGTGCGCCGACGAAGCCGAGTTGTTCCGCCGCCCGGGCGATCTGGCCGAGGTAGCCGATGCTCGGCGGCCGGTCTGCACCCGCCGCTCCGGGCGTCGAGCCGTGACCGCCGCCGACCACGTGCCGGCTGTCGCCGGTGGTGGGCAGGAACCAGTGGAAAACCAGCGACATGCGGACTCCCGGGGCAGACGGTACGAGATGGCGGGGGCGGACCAACCGCCCCAGTGGTGACGGACACCGGGGGCGACCGACGAGCACAAACGGCCGATCAGTCCACGGTGAACCCGCCGAACGCGCCGTCGTGGTACACCAGCGGCGCGCTCCCCTCCCACGCGACTGCATCGACGACCTCGCCCACGACAAGGAGGTGGTCGCCGACCATCTGGATGAGCACCGGCTGCGCTGTCAGCCACGCGGCGGTGCCCGACAGGATCGGGACGCCCCGCTCTCCCGGCGTCCAGTCGGTGCCCGCGAACCGGTCCGCACCGCGGCGGGCGAAACGGGCCGCCAACTCCTCTTGGTCGCGCCCCAGGATGTGTACCGCGAAAAGGTCGGCCGCCCGGACCGCGGGCACTGCCGAGGCGGTCGTCGCCAAGTAGAAGGAGACCAGGGCCGGTTCCAGGCTGACCGAGGTGAACGAGGTCGCGGTGAACCCGACCGGGCCGGGCACCGTGATGACGGTGACGCCGGCCGCTTGCCGCCGCAGCGTGCGGCGCAGCACCTCACCGACTGCGGCGGGCGAACCGGGGGCGGGAGGAGTTCGATTTCGGATCGCGGTCACGATGCCGCTCCTGCCAGGGCTTCCGGGGGTTCCAGGCCATCCGGCAGCTCCAACACACGGAACGACTCCTTCACGAGGACCACTCCTCGACGGTCAGCACGCGCGCCGGATCAGGGCCGCCGCGCAGGCGCTCCAGCCACAGCACGATCTGCGCGGCCACGCTGCGATGGGCGGCGTCGTTGAGCACGTCGTGCCGGCCGTCGGCGACCGCGACCAGCGTGGTCCGGGTCGAGGTCGCCGCGAGCCGACGAACCTCCGCGATCGGCGCCAACGGGTCGGCGCCGCCGTGCACCACCAGGACGGGAAGGTCGGGCCGCACCAACACCTCGACCAGCGACGACTGTTCGTCCGGCAGCGCCCCGGCCAACGCACCCGGCGAAAACGCGGCGTCGTCGGTCAGCACGCCGCGATGCGCCGGGCAGGCGGTACGCGCCGCCAACTCCCCCTCCCAGTCGACCGGCACCGAGTCGGCCTCCCCCACCGGCAGCCCCGCGAGCACCAGTCCGGCCGGTCCCACGCCCCCGCCTGCGACGGCGCCGGCCGCGTACAGCGCGCCGGCGTCGGACCCGGCCAACACCACCGGCGCCGGCAGTTCCGGCGCGATCTCGGCGAACGCGGCGGCCACCGAGGCGGCGTCGGGATGCGCCGTGGCGTCCAGCGCCCGGACCAGGTATCCGTCCGCGGCGAGCCGCCGCCCGAACCGCGCGTACACGCTCGCCGGTTCCCCCCGCCCGGGCAGCAGCACCAACGAGCCCCGCACCGCGGCGCCCGGTTCCGGGGCCCAGACGATCTCGGCCACCCCGTCCACCGGGACAGCCGACGCGGACGCGGTGCTCATCGGGCGTTCCCCGCCACAGCCGAGACCCCCGCCGCGCCCGCGAGATCGCGCCGGGCGACCTCCTGCCGAACCAGCGGCAGGAGGTCCCGGCCGTAATCCACCGCGTCCTGCAGTGGGTCGTACCCCCGGATCAACAACGTGCTCACCCCGATGTCCACGTAGTCGAGCAACGCCTGCGCCACCGTCTCGGGCGTGCCCACCAGAGCTGTCGAGTTGCCCGCCGCGCCGGTCGCGGCGGCCGGCGCGGTCCACAGCGCGCGATCGTGCCGATCGGCCTTCGCCGCGGCGGCGAGCAGCCGCTGCGAACCGGCGTTCTGCGGCCGTGCGTCCGGTCCGACCGGCACAATCGGCCGCCATGTCCCCACGTAGGATCCGGCACCTGCGGCCCGGCTCCGGATGGTCCGCAGGATGTTGTGCGCGCGCTCCCACGCCTCCTCTTCGGTGCGGCCCAGGATCGGCCGGAAGGACACGCTGATCCGCGGCGGCTCCGCGCGCCCTGCGGCGGCCGCGCCGGCCCGGACCGAGGCGATCTGCTCGGCCGTCTCGGCCAGCGGCTCGCCCCACAGCGCGAACACGTCCGCGTGCCGACCACCGACCCGGTACGCCGCCGCGGAGGAGCCGCCGAAGTAGATCGGGATGCGCGGTTGCTGCACCGGTCGCACTTCGGCGTGGTAGTCGGCGAATCGGTAGTACGGTCCGTCGTGATCGAAGGGCACCTCGCTGGTCCATGCCTTGACGAGGACGTCGAGGTAGTCGTCGCTGCGGGCGTAGCGCTCGTCCTTGGGCAGATAGTCGCCGTCGCGTCTCTGCTCGGTGTCGTGACCGCCGGTGATGATGTGCACGGCGACCCGGCCGGCAGAGAACTGGTCGAGGGTGGCGAACGAGCGGGCGGCGAGCGTCGGAGCGACGAAGCCGGGCCGGTGGGCGACGAGCAGGCCGAGGCGTTCGGTGTGCGCGGCGACGTGCGCGGCGACCTGGCCGCCCTCGGGCGTGCCGGAGCCGTAGCCGATCAGGATCCGGTCGAAGCCGGCCTCCTCGTGTGCGCGGGCGAAGCGGCGGGTGTAGTCGGCGTCCACGACCGGTCCGGCAGCAGGCCGGGTCTCCGAGACGTCGGTGGTGCCGATCATGCCGATGAATTCGACGGGCATGTTGTCACTGGCCTTTCGAAAGGGGAGGTACGGCAGCGCGGCGGCGCAGCGCGGCCTGTCCGGTCGCGAGCAGGACCGTGTCGTCCTGGGGGGTGTGGATCCGGCTGCACAGCACGTCGCGCAGGTGGCGTTGCAGCGGGTTGGTGTTGCTGAGCGCGTTGTTGCCGATCAGCGCGACGGCCTGTTCGACCGCGCCGATCGCAGCGCGGGTGCCCAGCACCTTGGCGCCGGTGGACTGCTCGGCGGCCCCGGTCTCGCCGGCGTCCACGCCTGCGGCGAGTGCGGCCACCAGCCGTTCGGCACCGCTCAACGCGACGTCGATCTCACCGACCGCGCTTTGAAAGCGCGGCAGCGTGGCCAGCGGGGCGCCCAGCGCGGTGGGGACGCGTTCGTGCAGGAAGCCGATCAGCCATTCCTGGGCGGCGCGGGCCACGCCGAGGTACAGGGCGGTGAGTCCGAGGCAGTTCCAGGCGCCGGCCGGCGCGTCCCGGCCGGCGTCGGCGCCGGGTGCGGCGAGCGAGGCGGTGTGGTCGAGCGGGATCCGGACGGCGTCGAAGTGCACGTCGTCGCTGCGGCTGGCCCGCAGGCCGAGGTGGTCCCAGGTCGGGCGGACGGTGATGCCCGGAGTGTCCGCGCGGACCAGGAAGGTGCCCACCCGGGTGGGTTGTTCGTCGGTGCGGGCCCAGACCAGCATCCAGCGCAGCGCGGCGGCCCCGGTGGAGAAGATCTTGTGCCCGGTCACCTCCCAGTGGTCGGCGCGCCGCCGGGCCGTCGTGGCGGGCAGGCCGCCGCGGACCGGGGTGCCCAATTCGGGTTCCACCCGCAGCGCGTTCACCAGAGTGGGCCCGCGACCGAACTCTGCCAGCAGGTCCGCGTAGACCCCGGCGGGCCAGTGCAGGGTACGGGCCTGCCCGGCGTGGGCGAACAGCGTCATCGCGGCGATCAGGGCGACTGCGGGATCCCCCGCGCCGAGCGCGCGCAGGATCCGTACGGTGTCGGCCAATCCGCCGCCCGGGCCGCCGAATCGAGCCCCCACTGTGGCGGTCAGCAGGCTCGCTCGGTAGACCTGCTCGATGCCCTCGTGAGGCAGCGACGCGTCCCGGTCGTGCTGCTCGGCTCGCGCGGCGAGTGCGGCGGTGACGGCGTCCAACTCGGCCCAGCGTGGCGGCGGAAACGTCGGGATCCGCGGTGGCGGTGAGGTCATCGGTCGGTCTCCGTGTGGTCGGGGTTCGGCCAGGTGGGCGGGGCGTCGGGTCGTCGGGATGCGGCAGCACCTCGGTGCCACCGCCTGCGGCGCGGCGGACCGCGAATGCGCCCCGGTGCGCGGTGGTGGCCGGGCCGGCGCTCATCCGCCGCCGACTCCGGCCGGCACACCTCGGTCGGTCTGCTCGCGGACCAGGGTGACCAGGCGGCTGTAGGCCCGGGCGTCGGCCGGCGGGTCGAAGCCGCGGATCAGCAGAGTGTCGACACCCAGCGTCGTGTAGTCGACCAGTGATTCGGCGACCTGTTCGTACGAGCCCACCAGCGCCGTGGAGTTGCCGGCCGCGCCGGTGACCTTGGCGACCGCCGTCCACAACCGCTTGTCGTGCACGTCGCCCTGGGCGGCGTAGTCGAGCAGCCGTCGGGAACCCTCCTGGGCGGAGTGGTCCAGGTTGAACTCGCGGCGCAGGTCGCCCACCCGCTCCCGGGTCAGCCGCAGGATGTCGGCGGCCCGCTCCCAGGCGGCGGTCTCGGTCTCAGCCGGGATCGGTCGCAGGCTCACGCTGAACGCCGGCGTCCGACCGTACGGCTCGGCGGCGGCCCGAACCTGGCTGATCCGTTCGGCGATCCCGGCCAGCGGCTCGCCCCAGAAGGCGTACACGTCGGCGTGCCGGCCGCCGACGCGGACCGCGTCCGGGGAGGCGCCGCCGAAGTAGATCGGGATGGGGGTCCGCGGCCGGACGCCGGACAGCGCGCCCTTGACCGTGTAGAACTCGCCGGTGTGGTCGAAGGGTTCGGTCGATTCCCAGGTGCGTCGGACGACCTGGAGGAAGTCGTCGGTGCGCCGGTAGCGGGTGGGCTTGTCGCTCAGGTCGCCGTCCCGGGCCTGGTCGGCGTCGTCGCCGCCGGTGATCACGTGCAGCGCGACCCGGCCGGGGTGGAACGCGTCGAGGGTGGCGAACTTGCGGGCGGCCAGGGTGGGCGAGACGAATCCGGGTCGGTGCGCGAGCAGCACGCCCAGGCGGCTGGTGTGGGTGAGGATCTGGTCGGCGACGGTGAAGCCGTCCGGGCTGGCCGAGGAGTGCGCGACCAGCACTCGATCGAAGCCGGACTCCTCGTGTGCCAAGGCGAGTTCGCGCAGGTAGGCGGGTTGTACGGCTGGTCCGGTGGTCTGGGTGTCGGTTTCGCTGAAGGGCTTGGTCGCGGCGATGCCGATGAACTCGACGGGCATGGTGGTGCTCCGATGCGCGGAGGGAGGCGGGATGGTGAACGGGGTGTGGTCAGGGTGTTTCGGCGGCGAGACCGGCCCGCCACGTGCTCGCGTGGTGGCAGGCCGCGGTGCGTGCGGCGCCGTGCTCGCGGGTGGCCGGTGCGGTCCGGCAGTCGTCGGTCGCGAAAGGGCAGCGGTGTGCGAACACGCAGGCGTCGTCCGGGGGTTGCCGGATCCAGCCGGCCCGAGGCCCACTCGGGCGCAGCCGGGCGACGCCGAGTCCGCTCTCTTGGCGGACGCTGGGCGCCGACGCGGTGAGCAGCGCGGTGTACGGGTGCAGCGGATCGCTCAGGACTTGTTCGGACGGGCCCTGCTCGACCACCCGGCCCCGGTACAGCACGGCGATCCGGTCCGCGATTCCGGCCAGCGAGCCGAGGTCGTGCGAGATGACCACCACGGCCGGGCCGAGCGTGCGGCGCAGGTCGTCGAGCAGGGACAGGACGTGGTTGCGGGTGGAGGCGTCCAGGGCGCTGACCGGTTCGTCGGCGAGCAGCAGCCGGGGCCGGGTGACCACGGCCCGGGCCAGGGACACCCGTTGGCGCTGTCCGCCGGAGAGCCGGCCGGGCGTGCGGGTGTCGAACTCCGCGGGCAGTCCGACCTGTTCGAGTGCGTGGCGGACCCGGGCCGCGCGCTCGCCCCGGTCCACGAGGCCGCTGACGGTGAGCGGTTCGGCGACGATCTCGGCGACGGTCAGGTCGGGGTCGAGCGAGCGCAGCGGGTCCTGGAACATGTACTGCACGCTTCCGCTGCGACGCAGTTCGCGCAGCGCTTTCCCCCGCAGCCCGGTGACCGGCGTGCCGTTCAGGGTGATCCGGCCGGACCGCACGGGGGCCAGGCCCACCACGGCGCGGGCCAGCGTGGTCTTGCCGGATCCGGTCTCGCCGATCACGCCGAGGATCTCGCCGGCCCGGGCGTCGAGGAAGACGTTGTCCAGGACGGGTTCGACGGCCCGGCCCCGGCGTGCGCCGTAGGCCACGCAAAGGCCGCGGATCTCCAGCACCGGGTCGGCGACGGCGGGTTGTACGCGTGGGGTCTCGGTCGCGGTGACGGTCATGCGTCCACCTCCTGGAGTCGGGGTCGGTCCGGACGCTGTGCGCGCCCGGCCCGGTCCGCCGCGGCGAAGGCGGCGCGCACGGCCGGTTCGTCGGCCCGGACGCAGCGCACCCGACGCCCGTCGGCGCGTTCGGTCAGCCCCACCGACGCCCGGGTGCACGCGGGGGCGGCGAAGGCGCAGCGGTCGGCGAATCGGCAGCCCGGCGAGGTGGCGCCGGGCTCCGGCGGGCGGCCGGGGATCACCGCGAGGTCGCGGCGGTGCCAGTCGCCGATCGAGGCGACCCGCAGCAGTGCCTCGGTGTAGGGATGGGCGGGTGCGGCGATCACCTCGGCGGTGGGGCCCTCCTCGACGATCTCGCCGGCGTAGAAGACCAGGATCCGGTCGCAGACCTCGGCGACCACCGCGAGGTCGTGGGTGACCAGGAGGAGGGCGAGGCCGCGTTCGGCGCGTAGGCCGGCGAGCAGTTCGAGCACCTCGGCTTGGACGACGGTGTCCAGCGCGGTGGTGGCCTCGTCGGCGACCAGGAGTTCGGGTTCGCAGCCGACGGCGATGGCGATCAGGACACGTTGCAGCATTCCGCCGGAGAGTTCGTGCGGGTAGCGGTGGTACAAGTCGGCGGGTCGTTGCAGGCCGACCGAGGCGAACAGTTCGATCGCACGGGTCCGGGCGGCGGCACGGTCGAGGCCGAGTCGTACGCGCAGCGGTTCGGCCAGTTGTCGGCCGACGGTCAGCGAGGGGTTCAGGTAGGAGGCCGGGTCCTGGAAGACTGCGCCGAGTCGGGTGCCACGGACCTGCTCCCACTGGCGCGCGGTCAGCGCGGTGAGGTCGGTGCCGGCCAGGTCGATCCGGCCGGCGGCGACTGCCACGCCGGGGGCGGCGACACCGAGCACGGAGCGGCAGGTCAGCGTCTTGCCGCTGCCGGACTCGCCGACGATGCCGACGGCTTCGCCGGCGTGTACACGAAAGGCCACGTCGCGCACGGCCTCGGTGCGGGCCGCGCCGACGGTGATGTGCAGCCCTTCGACGGTGAGCACGGCGGGGCGTGGGGGCGGTGCGGGGGAAGCGGTCGGCGGGGCGGGGTTCTCGGGGGGTGACGTGATCGGTGCGGCCGGTCGGTCGGTCGATGGTGGTGGTGGTGGTGACATCGCGGTCCTCCTTCCACGCGCCGGATCGGGGGGATCGGGTCGGGTCGGGGGTGGTTCGTCGCCGGCGGCGCCGCCGTCGCGGACGGCGTCCGCGAGCAGGTTGAGCGCGCCGACGGTGAGCATGATCACCGCGGCCGGGAAGATCGGGGCCCAGGGTTGCTGCGCGAGATAGCCCAGATCGGCAGCGAGCATGCCGCCCCAGGTGGGCGTCGGGGGTTGGACGCCGACTCCCAGGAAGGTGAGCGAGGCGACCACGAGCAGGGCGTTCCCCAGAGCCTGGGCGGTGGTCACCGCCACGGTGGGCAGTACCTTCGACCACAGGTGGGTGCGCAGGATCCAGCGCCGCGAGGCGCCCATCAGTTCGGCCGCCTGGATGTACTGCGCCTGGGTGAAGCCGAGTGCGGCGGCGCGGGTGACCCGGAAGAACAGCGGTGCGAGCAGCACGCCGAGCGCGAGCATCGCCTGGTGCAGGCCGTTGCCGAAGACGCCGACGGCGGCGATCACGAAGAGCGTGAACGGCAGCGTCATCAGCGCGTCCACCACGCGCAACGAGATCCAGGCGAAGGTCCGCCCCAGCCAGAGCGAGGCGATCCCGGGGACGACGCCGAGCAGCATCGCCGCCCCCACCGCCTCCAGGGCGCCCAGGACCGAGTCGCCGGTGCCGGCCAGGAGCCGGCTCAGTACGTCACGGCCCAGGTAGTCGGTGCCGAGCGGGTGTCCGGCGTCGGGGCCGCGGAGCATGTTCGCGGTGTCCTGGGCAAGCGGGTCCCGCGGGGCGAGGTCGGCGCCGAACACGGTGAGCAGGGCGACGATCACGAGGACCGGGAGCGCGATCCTGGCAGTGCGCAGCCGCGCGGCGCGGCGCAGGGTTCTCATCTCGCCGCCCCCTTGGGGGTGCCGGCCGCGACCGGCCGGCGGGCGGCGGGGTTCAACGCGAGCATTCCGGCGTCGACGACCAGGTTGGCGACCAGCACGACGGCGACTGTCGCCAGCAACGTGCCCTGAATCAGCGGGACATCGTGCTGTTCGGCGGCCTGGAGAGACAGTCGGGCGATGCCGGGGAGGTTGAAGATCCGTTCGGTGACCACCGCCCCGCCGATGAGCATCGGCACGCTCATTCCCAGCGCGGTCACCGCCGGTCCGGCCGAGTTGCGCAGCGCGTGGCCGAACAGCACCCGGCGCGCGGGAAGTCCGCGCATCACCGCGCCGGTGACGTAGTTCTCGCGCAGCACGCCGACCAGCGAGGTACGCAGTTGGCGGGCGATCGCCGCCGCCGCGTCCAGGCTCAGCGCCAGAGCGGGCAGCACGGCGAACCGCAGCCACTGGAGAGGGTCCTGGCCGAACGGCACGTAGCCGCCGGTGGGAAGCAGCTTCGTCTGTACCGAGACCACCGAGATCAGCGCGATGGCGATCACGAATGCCGGCAGGGTGCCCAGGATCGAGCAGGTCCCGGTGACCGCCATGTCGAGCCGGCCGCCGTTGCTGCGGGCGGCGGCGATTCCGGCGGTGCCGCCGAGCAGGACGGCGAACAGCAGCGCAAGCGCGGCGATGGACAGGGTCACCGGCAGAGCGGCGGCGATGCTGTCCGACACCGGGACGGTGGTGAACCAGGAGCGGCCCAGATCCCCGGTGAGCGCGTTGCCCAACCAGCTCGCGAACTGCACGGGTTCGGGTCGGTCCAGGCCGAATTCGTGGTTCATCCGGTCGATGTCGGCCGGGGTCGCGGTCTCGCCGAGCACGGCCGCACCGGGGTTGGCCTCGGACAGGGCGCCCAGACCGAAGGTGAGCGCGGAGGCGATCAGGAACACCGTGGCCGCGCTCAGCAGCGCCTTGCCCAGCGGGCGCGGGGCGCGCGCGGCGCGGCGGACGAGCAGTCGCCCCACGCCCGTCGACGGCGCTCCGGCGGGCGACAGCACGGCCGTCACGGCGCGGTCACCCCCTCGAAGCGTTGCACGACGGTGAAGGCCGGGATGGCCGAGACGGAGCGCTGCCGGGCCAGGATCCTGGGCACCGAGTAGAGGAAGACGTTGGGCATGGTCCGCACCGCCAGCGCGGTGGCGGCCTGGAGGTTGGCCGGGTAGTTCGGTGAGTCCAGCGGCGTTCTGGTGACCTTGTCGACGGCGGCGGTCAGTTCGGGGGGTGTGCTGCGGCCGGGGTTCATCAGGCCCTGCTCGCCGAAGAGCACCTGGAATGCCTGCACGGCCGAGTCGCGGCCGGCGAACTGGTCGGTGAACAGCGCCTTGGAGTGCTGGATGTAGACGATCTGGGTGGCCTGCGCGGTCGGGATGACCTCGATGGTGGTCTTGATCCCGACCTCCTTGAGTTGGGCCTGCAACTGCTCGGGCAGGCCCTGGGTGGCGGAGGTGGTGATGGTCAGTTCCACCCCGTCGGGGTGGCCGGCACGGGCCAGGAGTTCACGGGCTTTGACCGGGTCGTGGGGGAACAGGTCGGCGGAGCCCGGGTCGTAGCCCACGTAGCCCTTGGGGAAGGGCTGGTAACTGACCTCGCCGAGGCCGAACTGCTGGGTCTTGAGCAGGGCTTCGCGATCGATGGCGTGCTTGAGCGCTTGGACGACCAGCGGGTTGTCGAACGGCGCCTTGGCCGAGTTGATGTCCAGCACCGCGACCACCAGGGACGGGATGACCTGGACCTCCAGGCCCGCCGCCTTGGCTGCCGCGACCTGGCTGCCGGGGATCTGCGCGACGTTGTACTGCCCGGACTGGAGCGCGGCGACGACCGTGGCCGGGTCGGGCAGCGGGTAGATCTCGAAGCCCTCCACCTTGATCGCGGCCGCGTCCCAGTAGCCGGGGTTGCGCTTGAGCACGGCCCTGGCGTTCTGGGTGTAGGAGGTGAGCGTGAACGGACCGGCGCCTGCCGGGCGGGTGGCCAGGCCGGCGGGGTCGGTCTCGAACGCCTTCGGGCTGACGATCATCCCGGTCTTGCCGGCGAGCAGGCTGGGCAGTTGGTAGTCGGCCTGGGTGAGCCCGAGCACCACGGTCAGCGGGTCCGGGGCGGTGATCTCCTTGATTCGCACCAGTTGTGGCGCGACCAAGGACTTGGGGTCGCTCCTGCCTCGGTCCAGGCTCTTCTTGACGGCGGTCGCATCCAGCGGGGAGCCGTCGGCGAAGGTCAGCCCGGGGCGCAGGGTGAAGGTGATGACGGTGCCGTCGGCGTTGTATTTCCAGCCGGTTGCGAGTGCCGGAACCGGGTCGCCCTTCTCGTCGAGCTTGGTCAGGCCCGCGTAGACCAGCGAAAGGTCGTGCACGTCCCAGCCCGCCGAGGAGAAGACCGGGTCCCAGGAGGTCGGCAGGGACCAGCCCCATTTGATCGTCCCTCCGCCTGCCCTGCCGGCGGCCGTGCCGTCGGCACCGCACGCGGCCAGAGCGAGAGCGGCGCCGGCGCCGAGCCCGAGGCCCAGGAAGGAGCGTCTGCCGAGTGTGGAGGTCGTGCTGCGGGAAGCGTTCATGATGCTGCGTCACCTTTCGGGCGCAGGCCGAACCGGGCCGCGGCGGGCCGGTGGGCATGCGAGGAGGCACCGCGTCGAACCGGGCGACGGCGCGGCAGGGCTGGACGAGAGGGTGGACACGGGATCCGACGGGTGGTCCGGGCCGGAGGCGGGCGGGCGCAGCCGGAGTCGCGTCGGGTGGATGCGTCACGGGGGTGGCGGGCCCGGCGGTGCGGCGACCGGCCCGGCCGAACGGGTCGCAGTCACGGTCGTGCGGCGTCGGGGGCCGTGGAGCGGCGGAAGCACTTGCGGCAGCCGAGCGCGGAGAGCGGGACCGGGCATCGGTTCCCGGTCACGGCGTCAGGTCGCGGCGGCTGCCCGAGGTTGCCGGGTCAGCGACAGAGAGCGCTGCTGGTCCGCCGGAAGTCCACGAAGCGGCACACCACAGCGGGGTGCGTCGAAAGCATGCGCACATCCTGACGGGGACGAGTGCCGCATGTCAATGGACACCTGTTGGTGTCTTATAGGGCGGGCCGCGCGACCGTCAGGGCCGGTCGTCGGTCGAACGAGTGTGGACCATCGGGCGCACCACCGCCTCGGAGTCGGAACCCCCCTGTCCGATCCGGCACTTGGTCCGCGCCCGGGGGTGCACCCGGGCGCGGCCGCACACCGCGTCGGAGCAGCCGGGGCACGGTGCCGGGCATTGCGAACTCCCTGCGGTGTGCGGACCCGCCTCGAAGCCGTGGCCCCGGACGCCGCACGATCCGCGGTGCCCGCGCGAGGTCTCGCCGCACCACCGGGACGTTCTCCCGCCCCGCCGCGGCGGACAGGCCCACGAGCCGGTGCCGACACGTCTCGGGCACCGCGAACACACGGAGGTTTCCGGTCACAGCGCTAAGCGTCGACTCCGAGCGCCGGGTGTCCGTTCGCGTACGCCGGTTGGAGCCACAGCGGGCCGTTGCCGGTGTGGACCCTGATCGCGCGCACCGGCGGCGCGGAGCCACCCGTGAGTACCTCCAGGTCCGGCCCGGTCAGACTCTTGTGGCGCTCCAGCGCATCGTCCGGACTCAGCAGGCCCCAGGACTCGGCGGCCGGCACCGGAACTTCGGGCGCGACGGCCCGCGCGGCGGCCAGGTATTCGTCCAGGGGACGCCAACCCGGCACCACCCGGCGGCCGGCCGAGCCGACGAACACCAGGGTGGGCAGCGCGTACCGATATCCCTCGCCCGCCTGCTTGGCCGCGCCCGGATGCGGCGGCGGATCCCGCAGGCCCATCACCTCGGGCGGAGGCCGGCGCGCCTCGGCACGATCCCGGGCAAGCCGCTCGCGCACCCCGGGATCGGCCAGATCGCGACGCAGCCGCTCCCGGTCCAGACCGGGCAACCCACCCACCGCAGCGCACACCCGACCCTCGGTGTCGGCGGGCTCGCCCAACACGAACATGCTCTCGCGCAACCGACGCACCACCGACTCGGCAACCAGCGACCCCTGTTCGGCCGCCGCGACCGCAGCCAACGAAGCAGGCCGACTGGTCGCCGCGACCCAATGCAACCGGACCGCGTGCGGCGCGCGGGTATGCGCGCCGACGTCCTCGACGAAGCGGGCGTACCAGGCGGTCTCGGCCGCCTGATCGGGAGCCGGATCGTCCTCGTCCTCGTCGAACATCAGCGCGTACACCGGGCGCCAACGCGCCCGGCCCGCAAGCAGCGCGCGCAGCCGGCGGAACTTGGGCTCGGAACCCCAGGCCCACGGACAGACCGGGTCGGTGTACTCGACCACCTCCAGACCGAATCCGGACGATCCCGAACCCGACTCCGGGTCGCGCCGGTCGGCCGACGGGCCGGTCACACCAGTACCTCCACGCCACCGCTACCGGCCGGGCACGGCCGCGCTCCGCCCCGGGCGAGCGAGGCCACGGTGACCGCACCCAGGATGGCCGCGGCGCTGTCCTCGACCGCGCGCCACACCGCCGGCAAACCCTGTGCGGGCGGGTGGTAGGCCAACTCGGCCAACGGTTCCCCGCGCAACGTCAGCAGTTCGCCGTCGACGGCGCGCAGCACGTCGAGCAGGCTGATCTCCTCGGCCGGGCGACCGAGCCAGTAACCCCCCTCGCAGCCGCGTTGACTGCGCACCAAACCGGTCCGGCGCAGCTCGCCGACCACCGATTTCAGGAACCGGAACGGGATCTCCTGGGACGAGGCGATGGCCTCACAGGTAAGGGGGCGCGTGGTGTCGCGGGCGAGCTCGATCAGCGCTCGCGCGGCGTAGTCCGCCTTCGCGGAAATATGCATGTACACCAGTATCCCCCCGAACGCCGCCCTCACAAGGCCCTCGAGCGCATCGTCGTTCGGGGTATCGGCGCACGTCGACCGCAATGGACACCTCTTGACATCCTTTTTCCGCCGGCCCTAGCGTCGCAGGCATGCCTCGTCGTGCCCAACCCTGCGCCGCGCACCGCACCGACCACACGTCCGGGCCGGCCGCGCGCTGTCGGCGCGACTGAACCACCGGGCGCGGAGCCGGGATCGGCCCACCCCTCGCACCCGCCTTCGCGTTCCGCCCCGAGGCACAAACGCCGGCGCCCCGCACGTTTCGGCACGCCCACGATCGCTGCGCGCTACCCGGAGCCGATCCACCCGCGGCGCCGCCTATCGTCGACCCGGCCCATCACCAAGGACGCGTCATGACCACTGCACCGACCCCGCAACCGCCCGACCCCCGGCCCGCGCCCGCCGCGGTCGCCGGCACCGGCTTCCACCCTCACCTGCCCGACCACCCGGCCGAAGAAGGCTCACCACGGCTGCGGCTGCACCACATTCGCGCGGACGCACTCGATGGCGACACCACCCAGACCGGGGGCATGCGCCGCTTCGCCGCGATCAGCGGGCGCACCGTCGGCTCCGAAAAGCTGTGGATGGGCCAGACCCACGTCGCGCCGGCCACCGCGTCCGCCGACCACCACCACGGCGCCTCGGAGACCGCGATCCACGTGATCAGCGGCAACCCGGTCTTCGTATTCGCGGACGACTCGGACGGCGAACAGCGCGAGATCCGCCTCCACGCGGCCCCCGGCGACTACATCTTCGTCCCGCCCTTCGTCCCGCACCGCGAGGAGAACCCCGACCCCGACCACGAGGCCGTCGTCGTCATCGCCCGCAGCACCCAGGAGGCCATCGTGGTCAACCTCCCCACCCTGTACGTACTCCACGAGGACGATCGCACCTCGTGACCCGGGCGTTCCGACGTGTCGCATGCCCACCCGGACGCCACCCGACCGTGTGAGCGGGACACGACAATGCCCCGATGAAGGCTCGGCCGGATTCCGTTGCCCGCCGGATCGGATCGGCGTGCCCGGGCATCGCCGGAATCCGGGTCGACACATGGACACGGCGACCCGACCCGGACGCGGCGCCCGGCCCCGACAAGACCACGGCGTCCCACCGTTCCGTGCGGACACGCGGCTGCGCGCAGGGCCGCCGCCTTGACCGGCGGTTCCCACCGAGCGCACCGGTCCGCGCAGTGGGCGCGATACCCGGCATCGACGATGCCCGGCTGCAACCCGCGGCGAAACCGCCACGACGTACGGGGTCGATCATCGCCTCGCGCGCCTGCGGCATGAGCCGCACCGGTGGTTTGTTGACAGCGGGTCAGGGTCGCGGTCCGCCGATAGGAGGGAACGCCGTCTGCGCCTCGGGGAGTTGCGATGACCAGGCGTGTGCCCTGTCCGCGCACCGGGGCCGCTGCAGGCCTGTGCCGCGCGGTTCGACGACCTCTTCTCGACGTTGGCACAGCGGCGTGGGTTCCGTGAGTACCCGACCGGGCTGTCGCTGCCGAGGGACCGCGACAAGACGCTGACCCAATCCCCTTGTAGCGCCTGCCCGGCCGGTACGGAACCCGCGGTCGGTGCACGGCATCCGGCGGTGCAGCGGCTCCGGTTCCTCCTGTCCGAGTCCACGTGGGACCACGAGCGGATCAACACCCGCCGTGTGGAGCCGTTGCCGGCGGATCCGGCCACCGCGCCGCACGCGGGCGGGGTGCTGGTGATCGACGATTCCGGCGACCGCAAGGACGGCACGGCGAACGCGCACGTCGGCAAGCCGTACCCGGGATCGGTCGGGAAGATCGACCGGGCGCCGTCACAGTGACCACCTGTTGGGCGAACGAGCGCCTCCGACCCAACGGGGGTGTGGTGTGCGGGGGTTGGCGCAGGACGATCCGGTCGCGATCGGGGGTACCGCCTGCTGCGGCATCTCGGCTCGGGCGGGATGGGTCGGGTGTACCCCGGGCGGACCGGGCGGGGGAGCCTGGCCGCGGTGAAGGTGGTGCGTCCGGAACTGGCCGACGACCAGGAGAGTTTCCGGACGATCCCTCGCCCTCGGCAACGCCTACCCACGCACGCCTCCTCGCGCGTCGGCTGCGCTGAAAACATCACCAGCGGAGTTCACCATTCCGCATGCACTTGACTCCACTGGCCCGACGAGGATGTCATGTACCAACACGTGCGAACGTGTTTGATTCTGATGGATTGAGACCTGTCGTGCGTGGCCGGCCCGTGGACGGCAGTCGTCGTCGCTTCGTTCCGCGAACACCGGTCGCCGCGCCGCAGGTCACCCCCACACCCCCTTATCTCAAGGACGGTTCATGTTGCAGCGTTACAGACGCAGACGTCGGGTCGGCACGGCATTGGCGGCCGTGTCGGTGGTGGGATTCGGGACGGCCGACGCCGTCGCCGACCGTGCGCTGACTCCCATCCCCTTCAAGGACGGGTTCGAGTCCGGAACCACCGCCGCGTTTCCCCGCAAGGGCATCGACGGCACGGGCACCGTGGACGTCAAGGCCGCGCCCGGCGGGCGCGGTGGCAAGGCCGTCCGGTTCACCATGCCCGACGACGGGAAGTCCTACCGCACCGAGATAGCCACAGCGCGCGTACCGTACGGAAGTTACCGGTACGCCTTCGCCAACTACCTGCCCGGCGACTGGATTGGCTACGACCGCCAGACCATCGTCTCCCAGTGGCACGGCGGGACGGGCACCTCCCCCGCAGTCGTCCTCGCCGTCAAGAACGACCGCTGGCTGATGATCATCCAGGAGGTCAAATACGACCTCGGCCCGGTACGACTCGGACACTGGAACCAGTGGTCCTTCGACATCACCTGGTCCTCCGCCACCACCACCGGCTCCATCACCGCCCGGCTCGACGGGGCCGAGGTGGGATCGCACCGCGGCCCCAACAGCTTGCACCAGGACACCGCCCCCTACCACAAGATCGGACTGTACCGACCCAACTGGCAGGCCTGGAAGGGGCACAAGGCAGGCGGCACACCGGCCGTGGTGAACTACTACGACGACGTCTCCATCACCGCCATCTCCCCGGGAGCCGCCGGACCACCGCCGGCCACGCTCTCCACGAACACCACGGCGACTTCCGCACCCGACCGGGCCGGCGCATCGGCATCCCCGTCGGCGCGGGCAACCGCGTCGGCTCCCCCGACGGTACCGGCCGCGCCGGGCTCGGCACCCGATGCCGCGGACGAGATCCCCATCGACACCGGCTCCGACACGGACACCGACAACAACGCCAAACCCCTGGCAGCGACCGGTGCCTCCAGCCGAACCCCGATCATCCTCGCCTTCGCCGGCGCGGTGTTCGCCGCCGGCCTCGCCCTCGTCTTCCGCGGCCGCTTCAGGGCGGCACGGCGCCGGGCAGGCGGGCGGGCGGCATAACCCGAGGCGGGCGAGCGCAGGCGAGACGGTCCGTCCGTGAGCGCACGGCCCCCGTCGCGTTGATGCCGTTGGACCGAAGGGCGGTCAGTGAATACCGGCCCAATCGAAGGGTGGTTCGGGGTGCCCAGGGCTCGATCCCGGTCGAAGGCGTTCCTGCTTCGTGAAGTCCGGCAGCGTTGACGCGTCGTCCGGATCTCCCACTGTGCCGGGGCAGACAAGGCGTCGGTCCCGGCGCGGACGTGGCGGCCCACCCAGGTGCATCGCGTCCGCTGCACAGGGCCGGAAGTCCGGCCATCCCGCAGTGGCCGCCCGCCCTGCCCGTCCAGCGCACCGGCCCTCTGGAGTGCACAGCGCGACACCCACCCCCGACCTGAACAGCCGAAGACGCCCGCCACCCAAACGCGGAGCAACGGCCGCTGCGCCTCGCAGCGCCGGGGAATCCGCGCGACCGTACCCGACCAGCCAAGAAGCCACCGCCACCCTTTTCGTGGCCCCGCAAGGGGGCTCCTGGCCTCCGGGCCCGGCATGGCTTCTGCCCCCTGTCGCACACATGAAGAAGGGATGACCCGGGGGTGGTGTCACCGGGCCCGGAGCACGGTTTGACCGCTGATGAGAGGCCTGACCGCCACCCGGCCGAGCGCAACGCCCGGCCGACGAAGGGTGGTTGGTCCGCGTAACGTGGATGCGCGTGCGGTGCGAAGGCGTGAGGCCGGGACCGGAGCGACACCCTGGGAGGAGTGCGGTGCTCGACACCGGCGACATCAAGGTCTTCCTCGGCCTGGTCTCCCCGACGACGTCCGCCGACACCGCGCCCGGTGCGGCCACTGACCGAAGTGGCATGCGGGGACACCCGCGGGACGTTCCTTCGCCGCGCTCACTCGGCCGTGTCGTTGCTCGGACGGACCACCACGAGTTCCCCGACGTGGTCGGCGAGTTCTCCCTGCACGCCCTCGCTCAGGCCGGAGTCGACGACCAACGTGTCGGCCTCGCTCAGCCGGGCGATGGTGCTGATGCCGATCACCCCCCACTTCGTGTGATCCGCCACCACCACGAGTTTGCGGGCCGCCCGTACGAGAGCGCGGTTGCTCTCCGCCTCCAGCAGATTGGGGGTGGTGAACCCCGCCCGGACGCTCATCCCGTGAACCCCCAGAAACAGCACGTCGACGTTGAGGTGCTCCAACGACGCGACCGCGACAGGCCCCACCAGCGCGTCCGAGGGCGTACGCACCCCACCGACCAGTACCACGGTCTGGTCTGCCCGGCCGACACGATGGAAGACATCGGCCACCGGAATCGAATTGGTGACCACCGTGAGGCCCGGCACATCGACCAGATGCCCCGCCAGGGTCCACGTGGTCGTCCCGGCCGACAGCGCCACCGCGCTGCCGGGCCGCACCAGACCCGCGGCACAACAGGCGATCGCATCCTTTTCCGCGGCCTGTCGCCCCGACTTCGTCGCGAAGCCCGGCTCCTCCGTCGACCCCATCTCCACCGAGGTCGCGCCCCCATGCACCTTGGCGATCAACCCCCGCTCCGCCAGCACCTCCAGGTCACGCCGGACCGTCATGTCCGAGACGCCGAAGATCTCGACCAGATCGGCAACACGGACCGCGCCTTGCTTGGCGACCAGATCGACCACCGCGAGTTGCCGCTGCCGGGCCAACATCCCGTCTCCTCAGGCTAGATTCGAAAGCCATGTATCAACATATTCCAACATAGCAGGCACCCACAGGCCCTCGGTTCACGGTTCCCGCTTCACGGATCGACAGGCTCGAGGGCGCGGGGCAGGCCTGCGGAGCGGGCGTTACCGAATCGAGCCTTGTTGGTAAATGTTTGGAATGATAGAACCATCCGTGTCATCACGAGTGAACGCGTTGATTGTATTCCCAGAAGGCAGACTGCCGGGGAACTCTCCGGTCTCGCTCCGTTCAAGAGCCAGGAGGAGCCGATCTCGATGACGGGCAGAGGCAACCGACGGCCGCAGCCCCGGCCGTCGGACTCCCCTTCGCCACCCCGTTCCCCGAGAGCATGCGCTCCGGCCCCTGGTCAGACCCGCGAAGGAGCTTTTTTGTCGTCCCGCGTCCCGATGCCGGTTCGTGGCCGGCCCGAGGGATACACCGATCCGTCGACCCGCTCCGTCGTTCCGGGCTGAAGGCGATTCCCATGGGCAACGTCCTCGCCGTCCCCACCGACGCTTCCACCACGAGGGGCGCCGTCATCGACCCGTTCTGGTCCATGGTGGCGACCGAGACCTTACGCACCCCCCGCGAGAGCGGCCCCGACAAAGTCACGCACGCTGTCCCGACGCTCGCCGACCGCCTCGCACGCCGGCACGGCCCCGTGGCCACGGCCGGCCTGGTCGTATCCGGCAGGGTCGACGAAGGGCTGGGCGTAATCCGCCGCTCCCCGAGCATCGGCCGGCGTGACGTCCGCATCGCTCCGATGTTGCGCGAACGAGTCGGAGCACCTGTCGTCCTCGACTGTGCCGTGCGCGCGAGCGCCCTCGCTGAATCCATGTGCGGCAACGGTCACGAAGACTTCGTCTTCGTCCGACTCGGCACCGGTGCCACCGCCGCGCTCGTCTCCACGGGCCCTGTCATCCCGACCGTCGCCGAATGGCCCGGAGACATCGGCCATCTCCCCATCGGTCCGAACGGCCGGACGTGTACGTGCGGAAGCAACCGATGTCCGGAGTCGTACGCAACGGCGCCCGCCATCGCCAGGCTCCATGCCCGAGCAAGCGGGAAGCCCGCCACCACCGGACAGGTCGTCGCACGTGCAGCACGCGGCGACGCGATTGCGCGCCGCGTGTGGAACGACGCGGTCCAAGCCCCGGCGGACGGCATTGCCGCAACGGCCTCGATCCTCGACAACGAGGTCATCGTGAGCGGCGGTGGCCTCGCCGAAAGCGGACGCAGCCCGTTCGTGCCCTTACACAAACGGCTCGACCGACGATTTCCCGGCAAACGGGCACCAACCGTCGTGCGCAGCGCGCTCGGCCCGTCCACCGCGATGCTGGGGGCCGCGATCCGCGCGCGACAGTCCCGAAAGAACACGCACGTACTGTCATCGGAATCGGCGAACGCGTCACCGCGCCCGGTGGGTTGATCACGGACGTTCAGGTCGCGTCACCAAGGCAGGACAACCAGGTGTCGTCGCGGCATCAGCCGCCAGGCGGCACCGGGTGGCCCGGAAAACCGAGTCGCACGGGGTCGGAGCCCGGTCGGGTCCTTGCCATGCATTCGTCCGTCGTCGGCATCCGGCTCTCCGGATGAAACCCGCACAGGTCTCGTCTCGAAGAACGGAGCTCCGTCTGCCGCCGCGCGTTCACATGTTTTCGGGGCGCGGAGCCTCCCGAATCACCCGCCGGTGATTGGCCAATTACTCGGGGAGGCGTCTTCGCTTCAGCTCCAGACGACAGATCGGAAACGTTGCAAGGAGAACAGAGAACAGGGCCGCTCCGGTGTGCGCGCAATAGGCTGCTATTACCGGCGGCGGATTTTGTCGGCGAGCCGCGGAGCATGCGCATCTGCTTCCGTCGAGACACGTGGATCCATCATGCGCCGACGACCACAACTGGTGGACGGCCCCACAGCCCGGCGTTCCCTGGGCTCGCAGTGCGGATTCGGTCGGCACTGCGCGCTCGCGCGTGCCCGATTCCACGCGTCTGAAGGCCGTTCCCGAGGAACGCGGAGGATCGGGAAGGGAGATTAATCCAAGCAGCAATAAAGTTTTGTCGACTCCACGGGACCGGGTTCCCCGGCGACGGAATCGAAACAAATTTTTTCGCCCCGGGGAATTGACCGGGGATGCCCGCAGCACGATCCTTGTCGTCGGTGACCCAAGAATGAGGTGCCCGGTGACAATCCCCCGGGCAACGGGGAACACCTTTCTTTTTCTGAGGAGATGTCTTTTTCCATGTTCCGTACACAGCGGGTCATGTCCCGCGCGGGAACGTTCGGTGTCGCAAGCGGCCTGGCGGCCGTGGCCGTCGTCGGTGTGTCGCCCACGGCCCACGCCTACCAGGACCCGACGGCCCTTCGCTTTCAGGGGCACGTCGCGGACACGCGGAGTTCGGTCCTCCTGCGGGGCGACTGGCAGCCCACGCAGACCGAGTTGATGATCCTGGGTACCCGCACCGGTGCCCCCGAGGCATTGGTGTACTGCATCGACCTGCAAACGAGTC
The DNA here is from genome assembly GCF_045207655.1 of Embleya sp. NBC_00888. Classification (NCBI taxonomy): domain Bacteria; kingdom Bacillati; phylum Actinomycetota; class Actinomycetes; order Kitasatosporales; family Streptomycetaceae; genus Embleya; species Embleya sp. NBC_00888. The sequence continues at coordinate 788,741 of NZ_CP108785.1, forward strand.
TGCGCAACGACGTGGACTACCACGAGGGCACGTGGGGCGACTCCTGGCTCGCGGACTCGGCCACGGTCGCGAGGATCAACTGGGTGCTGAACCACTCGTATCCCAAGGTCACCGATCTGACCACGCTGGGCAGGACCGCCAACCTCCCGACGGGCAAGAAGCTCTCCGCGGAGGAGGCCGTCGCGGCGACCCAGGCGGCGATCTGGCACTACAGCAACGGCGCCGAAGTCTCCAAGTGGAACAACGAGGACGTGCTGGGGCTGTACGGCTACCTGACCGGTGACGCCAACAAGGGACAACCCGACGAACCCGGCGCGTCGCTCGAACTGTCACCGAGCACGACGTCCGGCAAGGACGGTGACGCGCCCGGCATCGGACCGGTCACCGTCAAGACCACCTCGACCGAACCGGTCACGGTCGGGCTCGACGGGCAGGTGGGCGCGACACTGGTGGACAAGGACGGCAAAGCGATGACCACGGCGGCGAACGGCACCGACCTGTTCGTCAAGGTGTCCAAGAACTGGCAACCCGGCGAAGCGAAGATCACCGCGTCGACCAAGGCCGGTGTCAACGTCGGCCGCGTCTTCCTGGGCAAGGACCGCAAGCACTCGCAGACCCTGATCACGGCGGGCTCGCAACCGTTCCCGGTCGACGCCTCGGCCATGGTCCAGTGGAGCCACCAGGCCGCACCCGTCCCCTCGTCCAAAGGCAGGGAGGAGTGCGTCCAGGGTGGTGTGAGCGTCACGCTGAAGAACACCGGCGACGCACCGGCGGACTTCACCGTCGACGGCACCAAGGTGACGGTGCCGGCCGACGCCTCGAAGACCCATTTCGTCAAGGTCGTCGAGGACGGCGACTACAGCATCAAGGTGACCGGTCCCGTCGGCTACGCGAAGACCCACACCGGCAGGCTCGACTGCGTCGTGATTCCTCCGGTGCGACCGACGACGGCCCCACCGAGCACCACGCCGCCGACGGTGCCGCCCGCAACCCGGCCGAACACCGCCACACCTTCGGCTCCGCCCACCAACTCCGCGCCCACCACTCCCCCGACGACGCCCCACACAACGGCTGCGTCGACCGCACCGCCGACCTCCGCGCGCCCGACCACGCCGCCCGCGAGCAAGCCGGCGACCGGCGCGCCGTCCACCACGAGCGCACCGTCGGCCTCGGCCTCGGAGTCGGCCCCGCCGGCTCCGTCGACATCGACTCCGGAACCCAGCGCGTCGCCCAGCGCAGCGCCGCCGAAGCTGATCGTCTCGATCGTCGTGCCCGGTACCGAGGACCAGCCGATCACGGTCCCGTGGCTCCCGGTCGTGCCCGTGAGTGACTCCAAGGACCTCGCCAAGACCGGCGGGAACAACTCCGACACCATCCTCTTCGCCGGTGCCGCCGTCGCCCTGTTCGCGACCGGCGGCGGAGCGCTCTACCTGAACAAGCGTCGCAACCGTCCCCAGGCCTGATCGAATCGTCGAATCGGACCGGCACGGCCTCCGTCGTGCCGGTCCGATTCGACGACACATACCGGTGTCCCTTCCTGGAGCAGGGACTCGAGGAGTCCACACAACGTGCACACCGGACGGGCTCGCCCCGGTGTGGAGGGCCCTCCGCAGAAAGAACGAGAGGCACTTCGAACGTGTTGTCCTGTGTATTGTGCGGCTCGCCGTACCAGGAGACCGACATCCACTGCCCCGGCGGGCAGTGCGGAGCAGATTTGAACGGTCAGCGCTCGGGGAACCCGGCGTATGCCGTGCAGGCGTGGTGCGAACCGCGCGAGGTGACGGCCGAACCCGGCGAAACCGTAATGGTGAAGCTGATCCTGCGCAACGCCGGCAGCGCCCTGGACCGCTACGAACCGCACCTCGAGCCGGACGCCGACCCGCGCACGGCCATCGACCGCTCCGGTCCTCCCGACGTCTTCCCGGGCGAACAACGCGTCTGGCACCTCGTATTGACGGTCCCGCAGGACGACCGCGGCACCGACACGGCGGCACCGCGTGTCGGCGGTACCGAAGTGCCGGGCTTCGACGGAACGGAAAACGGCGAGGGTGGCGCGTTCGAGAGCCCGACGGAATCCGTGCCCGCCGGGCTCGACGTACCGATCCGGGTGGCCTCCACGAGGGCCCCCGGCGTAGCCGCCGGCGCACTGTTCTCGACTCGGCGTGCACCGGCGGACCGGAAAGACGGGCGCACGTCGTTGCAGGGCCTCGAGGAGTCGCAGGAGACCCACCACGAGGATCAGCGCGGCGGTGGGCATCGTCGGCTCCACATGGCCGGCGCCCGCCGCGCCGGACGCGACCACCCGCCACGCTTGGGAGATCGTCGGCTCCAGATGGCCGGAGCCGCCGTTGCAACAGTGGTCGCCCTCGTCCTGGCCGTCGTGGCGGTCCTGGCCGCGACCGGGCTCGACGACGCCAAGGGGCCGGTTCCGCCGCACATGGCGCGTCCGTCCGCGTTCGCCGCGCCGGGCGCCGTGACCAGCCCGTCGACCTCCAGTGCGTCGACCGCCTCCATCGTCACGGTGCCCGACGTGGTCGGAAAGACTCAGGCCCAAGGCTTCGCGATACTGCGCCAGAAGGGCTTTCGCCCCACCGCCGTGGGCACCGGCGACAGGATCACCTCCACGAATCCGGCGCCCGGACAGAAGGTGGACCGAGTGAAGACGGCGATCACGGTCGTACTGTCCGCCTCGACGTCGGCGCCTCCGACCTCCAAGTCCGCCACGCCCTCCGCCGCCACCGTGCGTGTGCCCGCAGTGGCGAACTTCGCCTATGCGCGGGCCGAGGCCCAACTAACCGCCCTGGGCCTCACGGTCGCACGCGTGGACGAGGTGTCCGCCTCGGCGCCGGGAACGGTGTTGCGGACCAGCCCCGCGGAGGGTGCGATGGCCCCCTCGGGATCCACGGTAATCGTGACGGTGGCCAAGGAGGACGGCGCCATGACGGTGGTGCCCGACCTGTACAACCGGTACATGCCCGAGGCGTTCGCCACAGTGCAAGCGGCCGGTCTCACCTTCGATCTGCCCTACGGCAACCACCTTCGCATGTGCCGACTCCGGAGCTTCAGCCCCGACAAGGGCGCGCCGATCCGCAAGGGCGGGACCATCAAGGTGCTGCACATGGTGGGCTGCGACTGACCGTGAGGCGGGCGAGCCCGGCTTGCCCCTGCTCGCACCGGGCCCGAAAAATGCGGCTCGGCCGGCGGCGACCCGTCCGGCGTCGAGGCGATGGCGTGGATGGAGTTGCGGTCACGAGTAGAGGCTCCGTCCGATGAGGCGGCCGGTACGGCGCCGGGGATGGTGGCCGGGGCAGCCCCCCTGTCCCGGCCACCGTGCTGTCTACCCGCTCGTGCCCACGAGGGCTGTTGGTTTGCCCCGGCTGCGACGATCGGAACCGAACCTCCGGTGATGACCCGGTAGACGACGCTGACAGACGTCGTTTCAGGGCTCTGCGGGCTTCGGCAGACGTCCCGCTCTCCGCAATCCTTGGCTCGATGGCCGCCCCGACCGATGACCTCGGCCGCCAGGACGACACCCGGTCCGGGCAGAATTCAGGCTGGGCCCCGTCGCGGCGGCCGCGTCCCGCATCTGGGGTGCGAGCCGGTCGGGTTCTCGCAGATCGGCCAAGAGGGCACGGGCGATGTCGCGGCTGCAGCAATCGGCAGCGGTGACGGGTCGAACGATCCTCATTGCCGCGGCGGCCTTGTCGGCCGAGGGTCCGGTGGGCACGCCGTCCGGGGAGGAGATCGCGCAGGACGGCGTGCAGTCGGTTGAGCAGCGGGTGCGTTCGTCGACCGGGTCGTCGTGACGCTCGGACGACACGGGCCGGACGGCGGCCGGTCCTCTCGGCTCACGTGCCGCAGGCCTTCGCGGAACAGGGTGACCCGGGCCACGTTGAACGCGTCGGCGGGGTCGGTCTTGCGGTCTCCGCCGGTATCCGGCAGTCGAGTGCGGGCCGAGAGGGCGCGTCGACCACGTCCTCGCCTACGGCAGCGGTTTGTTGGCGAGCGAGCAGCCGAGTTCACCGGCGCACTCCACCGTGATTCGCCGCTCGGGTCAGGACTCGCACCACTTCACGAGTGCTCGTGGGTGCCGATGTCGACGACGAATCGGCGTTCGGCGACGCGGTGGCCCAAGACGCACACGGCGCCGCCGTGTGGGCGGACTTGTGGCGGTCGATACCGATCACGATCACGGGCCGCGGACCTTCGCGCTCGACGAGACCCCGGAGTGCGGTGGGAACCTCGGCTTGAAGGTGAAGTCGCGCTCATGCCCCTGTCGAGCAGCATCGCGCGGATGCCGGTCGGCGGCGGCACGCTATGAGTGAGCCGGCACTCGCAAGGCGGCACAGAAGTCGCGAGCCCGTGCCGACCGGCACCCTTCCGGGGGCGGAGGCGGTGGACGTAGAGGTCGATGGTCAGTGTGGTTCGGGGTGAAGCCCCGTTTGCTTCAACGGATGGGAACCAAGTGCGTCGCCCCCGCACGAGACCGGCCAACGCGGGCGGGTGCGGATGTCAGCCGCACCCGCGCGCGTTGGCCCTCCGTTCGGTTGTGGTTCCCGAGCACTGCGAAGCCCGTGTTCGGGTGCCGATCGGGGGCTGGGCGCCGTACCGCATCTTGTTGGTCCTCAGGCACGCAACCTCGGGTAGCCGACCCGTGCGGGGTGAAACATCGTTCCGTTGTGCCGCTCGCTATGTCGGGAGGCCGACGGCGCGTTCGCCGCTGCGGCGTTGTTGGATGACGACGGCGACGACGAGGAGGGCTCCCTGGGCGACGTTTTGCCAGAAGGAGTTGACTCCGACGACGTTGAGGCCGTTGTCCAGGGCGCCGAGCAGGAAGACCGCGAGGAGTGTGCCGCCGATGCCGCCCTTGCCGCCCTGGAGGGCGCAGCCGCCGAGTGCGGCGGCGGTGATGGCCTTGAGTTCGAGGCCCTCGCTGCCGGATGTGGGTTGTCCGGAGCCGGTGCGGGCGGTGAGGATGACGCCGGCGATCGCGGCGACGACGCCGGCGAGGGCGTAGACGGCTACGAGGTATTTGTTGATGTTGATGCCGGCGAGGCGGGCGGCGGTGTCGTTGCCGCCGATGGCGTAGATGTTGCGGCCGATGTCGGTGTACTTGAGGAGGACGTGGACGGCGGCGGCGACCAGGAGCAGGGCCCAGATCTGGACGGAGAGGCCGAGGATCTTGCCGCGGGCGAGGAAGATGAAGAAGTCGTTGCCCAGGACGTAGCCCTGTGCGCGGCCGCCGGCCAGGAGTTGGGCGACGCCCTTGTAGGCGGCGAGGGTGGCCAGGGTGGCGATGACGGGGTTGACCCGTCCGTAGACGATGACGATGCCGTTGACGACGCCGGCTGCGATGCCGACGGCGATCGCGGCGAGGATGCCGACGGCGGCGTTGCCGCCGGCCGAGGTGAATGCCATCGCGCTGACCACGGAGGCTATGCCGGCCTGCGAGCCGACGGAGATGTCGAGGGCTCCGCAGATGATGACGACGGTCTGGACGACCGCGAGGAGGCCGGTCACCGCGACGGTGTCGCCGATCACGGTCATGTTGGCGGTGGTGAGGTAGCCGTCGTCGAGCCAGGTGAAGATGCCGACGACGGCGATCAGTGCGGCGATGAGGCTGGTGTTCTGTGCGCCGATCGCGGTGGTGAGGCGGCGTGGGAGTGCCCGGGCGGAGCCGCCGGCGGTGGGGGTGGGCATCGGTGCTGGTGCCTGCCTGGTCGTGGCGGTCATGACGGGTTCCCTGAAGTCGGTTTGGCGAAGTCGTAGGCCATGGCGAGGGCGAGGATGCTCTCCTCGCCGGCGGCGGCGCGGTCGAGTTCGCCGGTCACCCGCCCGTTCTGCATGACGACGATCCGGTCGGCGAGGCCGAGGACCTCGGGGAGTTCGGAGGAGATGACGAGGATCGCGACGCCGGATCCGGCCAGCTCGTCGATCAGGCGGTAGATCTCCGCCTTCGCGCCGACGTCGATGCCGCGGGTGGGCTCGTCCAGGATCAGGAGCTTGGGACGACGGGCGAGCCAGCGGGCGAGCACGACCTTTTGTTGATTGCCGCCGGACAGCTTGCGGACCTCGTGGTCGGTGGAGGGTGTCCGTATGCCGAGGCTTTCGACGAACTCCTCGGCGAGCAGTCGTTCTCCGCGCGAGCTGACGAACCTTTGGCGTCGCAGGCGGTCGAGGACGGCGATGCCGATGTTGTAGCGGACCGAGCCGGTCATGAACAGCGCCTGGGCCTTGCGTTCCTCGGGGGCGTAGCCGATGCCGGCCCGCACCGCGTCCCGGGGCATGCGCAGTCGAAGTTTTCGGCCGTCGACGCGGACCTCGCCGGAGCGGATCGGCTGATCGCCCACGAGGGCGGCGGCCAGTTCGGAGCGGCCGGCGCCGACCAGGCCGGCGAGTGCGACGACTTCGCCCTCGCACACGTCGAGGTTCACCTTGGCGACGTGGTCGGTGGTCAGGTTGCGTACGTCGAGGACGGTTTTGCCGACGGCGTTGCGCTTGCGGGCGAACATCGCGGACAGGTCGCGCCCGACCATGAGTCGCACGACCTCGCCCTCGCCGGTCCGCGCCGCGTCGCGGATGCCGGCCAGTGCCCCGTCGCGCAGTACCGCGATGCGGTCGGCGAGCCGGAAGATCTCCTGCATCCGGTGGGAGACGTAGATGATGGCGAGCCCTCGGTCACGGAGCCTGCGGATGAGGCCGAAGAGCGCTTCCACCTCGTGATCGGACAGGGACGAGGTCGGTTCGTCGAAGGCCAGGACGGTGGCCTCGGTGGTCAGCGCGCGCAGGATCTCCACGAGTTGGCGCTGCGCGGGCGAGAGCTGGGAACCGAGCGTCTGCGGGGCGATGGCGTGCGCGAATCCCAGGCGGTCGAGGTCGGAGCGCATGCGCCGGTATAGCTCCTCCCGGTCCAGGAGTCGGCCGTTCCTGCGCGGCAACGCGCCGATGTACACGTTCTCGGCGACGCTGACGTGCGGGACGATCTCGGGTTCCTGCGCGATCACCCGGATCCCGTGCCTGCGCGCGTCCGCAGGACTGTGCAGGTCGTGTGGTCTTCCGTTGATGAGAACGCGTCCTCGGCTGGGACGGTGGTCGCCGTTGATGATCCTGATCAGGGTCGACTTGCCGGCACCGTTCTCCCCCATCAGGGCGGTGACGGTGCCGCGAGGGAAGTCGAGTGTGATGCCGCGCAGGGCGTGGACTGCGGAGAACTCCTTGTGGATGTTCTCGACCGCAAGCGCCGGTCCGGGGGCATCTGGGGGTGGGCTTTTCGTCATGGCTGGCCTCGGGGCGTTTCGGGCAGTCGCGACGGCGCGCGCAAAAGGCGTCGGGTCGTCGCGACTCGCACCGGTGGGTGCCGTCGAAGGCGACGGCGTTCAGGTCGTTGCGGCCGTGGATGCGGGCTCGGTCAGCTGCACTTGAGGCCGGATTGTTGCCAGTTCGAGGGGTCGACCATCTTGGTGGTGGCGAACGCCTCGGGCGCGAAGGGCTTGCCGTTCTTGAGGCGGTCGACCATCGTCTGCACGGCGAGACCACCGACCTCGTAGCCGTTGATGAACAGCGCGGCCTTCATCCCGCTCGGCTTGCCGGAGCCCCAGTCCTTGCAGGCCAGATAGCCGCCCAGGCCCACTCCCACGACGTCGGCCGCCCCGTAGCCGCCGTTCTGCAGCGCGGTGACCGCCCCGCTGACGTTCTCGTCGTTGCAACCCCACACGATCCAGTGCTTGACCGACCGGTTGCCGCTCATCGTGGCCGCGGTCTTGTTCTGGGCGTCGGGCGGGGTGTTGTCGGTGCCGACCTTGAGCACCTTGACGTCCGCGCCCGTCGCCCGCTTGAAAGCCTCGTGTGCCGCGTTGACACGGTCCGAGCAGACCGTCACGTCCTGCTTCCACGCGGCGATGATCGCGGTGTCCTGCGGAGCCCAACCCGCCTTCCTGAACTCCTCGGCGGCCCGGTCGCCGACCTGGGTGCCCATCTGAGCCCCGCTGAAGCCGACACGCGGCACCAGTTGATCGGCGGAACACTTGGTCGGATCGGCGCCGTTCACACAGATCTGGTCATCCGACGCCAGGAGTGCCGCGCCGTTCTTCGCGATCTCGACGACCTGCGGTCCCACCGCGGGGTCCGGCACGACGATCACCACGCCGTTGTATTTCTGTGCCAGCGCCGCCTGGACCTCGCTCACCGCCTTGTTCGTGTCGTTGCCGAGATTGACGACCTTCAGATCGACACCCAACTCCTTCGCCTTCGCCTTGGCCCCGTCCGCCTCGTCGATGAAGTACTGCTGGTCCCCCTGCTTCTGCAGATACGCGATCTTGACGTTCCCCGACACGGGAGCCGTGCCCGACGTCGTCCCCGCCTTGCCGTCTTCCTTGCCCGACGAGCAGGCGGTGAGCCCCACGGCGAGCGCGAGGGCGGCCACCATCGCGGCGCCGTGCCGACTGCGTCTGCGGTGCATCATCATCGATCTCCTTGGGGACAGCGGGGAGCTTGCGATTGTCAAACAAACACGTCTGAACGCAACCACTCGCGACGTGAGGCATATATCTAGCAGTTCAAACATTAACCAACAAGACTCATTTCGGTAACGCCACGGAGTCCATTGGTCTGAGCCCGAAGAATGCCGCTCTGGCCTTGTGACGCACGTGCACCGAGGGCGAGGAGCGGGCACCGTGGCGTTGAAATGCGTTGGATTGTTGTGCGCCAGGCAGATGGGCTCCGATCCGGGCTGAGACGGAACCGGCCTCGTCGTCGTCCCGGCCTCCGGCAAGGGTTCAACGCCTCGCAAGGGTTCAACGCCTCGTATGTGCCGGTTCGACGGCAGGTTTTTGCTTCCGATGCGCGGCATCCTTCATCAATTCGGCCATACAGAGATCGCGGCCGGGCCGTGGTGACGCTCGACTGGACGCACGCCCCTGGGAGGCTCGCCTCGGCCGTGCCGAATCGTGAGCACGCACGATGCTCCGGCTCCCGGGCCAGGGAACGACCATGTTCATCGCGTTCGGACCTGCGGGGTCGAAGGCTGCGGATCCAGCGGCACAAACTCCGCAACGGGGGCCCTGCCAGTAAGGCTCTCGGGGCGTTGTCCTATCGTGCCGGAAAGCCGCGCCGGGCTTTCAGCCGTTCGACGGTATCGCGGTCGCGGTGGGCGGTGGGCGGTGGACAGTCCGCCCCGGCAGCCCTTCCTCTTGTGCTTGGCAGCCCGGTCGTCCTTGTTCGATTCATCGCCCTGACGTTGCGTTTACGCAGGTGGTCGCGGTGGCCGTAGGAGCAATACGCCTGCCCGCGACCGACGACCCGGCGCATACGCTCTCCACCTCTCGCCCGGAACCGTTCCCGACGACGCGTCCGGCGCAGGCGCGCGCCGGAAAGGATCCATCAACCGGCCACGGAGCGCGAGGACTTCGACACCGGGCATGCGCGGAAGCGGCCTGACCGTCACGCGACAATTCCCGAACAGCGCTGCCGGCACCCCGCCGGTGTGCCGCGAGTGTTCCGGTCACCCGGCCATGTCGTTGTTCGGATCGACCACCACGAGTTCCCCGACGTGTTCGGCCAATTCCTCCTGGACTTCCTCGCCCAGGCGCGAGTCGACGATCAAGGCGTCCGCCCGGCCCAGAGGGGCGATCGTGCTGATGCCGATCACTCCCCACTTCGTGTGGTCCGCGACCACCACGAGTTTGCGAGCCGCCCGCACCAGGGCGCGGTCGGTCTCCGCCTCCAGCAGATTGGGCGTGGTGAACCCCGCCCCGACACTCATCCCGTGCACCCCCAGCACGAGCACGTCGACGTTGAGGTTCTCCAACGACGCGACCGCGACGGGGCCCACCAGCGCGTCCGACGGGGTACGCACGCCGCCGACCAGCACGACGGTCTGGTCGACGCGGCCCTGACGATGGAAGACGTCGGCCACGGGAATCGAGTTGGTGACCACCGTCAGGCCGGGCACGTCCGCCAGATGCCCCGCCAGAGTCCACGTGGTCGTTCCGGCCGACAGGGCCACCGCGCTGCCGGGCGGCACCAGATCCGCCGCACGACGCGCGATCGCCTCCTTCTCGGCGGCCTGCCGGCCCGACTTCGTCACGAAGCCGGGCTCCTCCGTCGAACCCATCTCGACCGAGGTCGCGCCCCCGTGCACCTTGGCGACCAACCCCCGCTCGGCCAGCACCTCGAGGTCACGCCGGACGGTCATGTCCGACACGCCGAACATCTCCACCAAGGCGGCGACACGCACCGCTCCCTGCTTGGCCACCAGGTCGACTATCGCGAGTTGCCGCTGCCGGGCCAGCATCCCGCCTCCTATTGATTGCATGGGGCACGTATCAACAGTTTCAAACATAGCAGTCACCGGATCAGCCAAACTCGACCTCCCATCCAACGAATCGTCCTACGGGTCTCGATTACGTGGTGAGACTGAGGAATAGCGGATTCGAGCATGATCCGTTGACAAATTGTTTTATATGGACATCTTGAATGTGTTTTCATATCTGAATCTGTTGGACGAGTGATTGAAGCTCGTTGCGGTCGTGGGCTCGTGGATCAAGGTCGCCGCACAACCGCAGCACGACGGACGGGCGGGCGAGATGCGCGGCCCGCGGGCCCGTCACCAACTCCGACCTACCGCGCATGGTCGCGGCCGGTGAGACCTTCGACGTCGTCGAGGCGAGTGCCGCGATCGGCGAGGCGGCCCTGAGGCTCCTGATGACCGCCTTGATGCGGCGTCCGCGCAGGTAGGCGCGAGTGCCGCGACCGGAGTAGGCGAACCGGTCGCGCGCCCGCGGTTGTCACCGTTCGCCGCGAGCGGCACCGACGACGAACGCCAACTCGTCGAGGTCCCCGGCGCGCACGTGGCACGCGAGGTGTTCGAAGCCGCCTGGGACAACCTCGCCCCGTCGACCCCACCGGCGTCCCGCCCCGGTACCGGTGCCCGACCTCCCCGCCGCGTGGGTGCCGTCGCTGCCCCACCCCACGTTCAACCCGGCGCAGAAGAACTTTTCCCGGATCGGGAACCCGGAGGGCGCCCGTACGTCTGGATGTCCGTCACCGAGCCGGTGGCGACCGCCGTCCCCCGACGGCGGTCCGTTCGACGCCTCGCAAGGAGAACGGTGTTCATTCCTCCCCTCCGCCGCACAACGGCCCCGCCCCAAGGTGGCCGCGCCCCCGTCCGGACCGGTCGTGTGATCGGGGCCGGCTTCGTGCTCGCCGCCTCACTGGCCCTGCTGCCCCAGACCGCGGCCTTCGCCGCCGACGGGTCGGCGCCGAAGCCCGACACCGTCTCGGCCACCCGGCCCACACCCGTCCCCTCGACCCCGGGTGGCAGGGCCCCGCAGCCCGTGCCCCCCGGCACCCCACCGAAGGCGAACGCTCCTGTGCCGGAGGCCGTGCGTCCCCCGGGTGCGCCGGAGGCCGTGCGTCCCCCGGGTGCGCCGGAGGCCGTGCGTCCCCCGGGTGCGGGAGACCGGCCCCAAACCCTCCAGCCGCCCACGCCCACGCCCGCCCCGGCCAACCGACTCGCCGAAACCGGCGGTAACAGCAGCGCCCCGTTGCTGATCGGCGGCGGTGTCGCGCTGCTCGCCCTCGGCGGCGTCACGGTTGTTCTCGTGCGCCGTCGCGGTCGCGTCACGGCCTGACGGTCGCGGCCCGAGCAAGAAACCGGCCGGTGGATCCGGGACGGGAATGTCCCCGGAGCCACCGGCCGGCCCCGCGAGCACCCACCGGTACGCGTCCGAGGAGCTCATGACCATCCAGGAGTCACACGTCCGGGCCCTCCACGGCCCACACCCGGCCCCCGCCACGCCGCCGGGTGAGACGGACCCACCGCGCCGGCGCGGGTTCGCCCTGTTCCGCCGCCGGACCCGAGAGGTCGGCGAACCGCCGCCGACGATGGCCCGGCTCTACCACGCCCATCGGCTGCGGCTGGTGCGCCTGGCCACGCTGCTCGTGGGCGACCAGGAGACCGCGGAGGACGTGGTCCAGGATGCCTTCACGGCGGCGTTCCGGCGGTACGGCGCGCGGCTGGGTGAACTCGACGACCCGCCGGCGTATCTGCGGCGCTGCGTCGTCAACGGCGCGCGCTCGGTGCCGCGCCGGCGCCGGACCGCCCGAGCCTGCGTGCCGCCCGTGGTCCCGTCGGTGGCCTCGCCCGAGGACGACGCGTTGCGGGCCGAGCGCGACCTGCGGCTGCGGAACGCCCTGGCCGGGCTGACCCGGCGGCAGTGCGAGGTGCTGGTGCTGCGCTACTGGGAGAACCTCAGCGAAAGCGAGATCGCCGGCACCCTGGGCATACCGTCCGGCGCCGTGAAATCCACCGCGAGTCGCGGGCTGACCGCGCTGCACAAGCTGTTGGAGGACGACAGGTGACCCGACCCTGCGGTAAGTCCCGACGACCGGGCCCCGACGAAGCCACGGACCTGGAGGTCGAGCTGCGGGACTGGCTGGGCCGCCGGGCCGAGGAGGTGACCCCCGCAACCCTGCGAGTCCGCGAGGTACCACTGCCGCACGTACCCGTACGCAGGCGCCGAGTCCCGCTGCGTCCTGCCGTGTCGGCAGCGGCTCTGGCCCTGGCCGCGGCGGGCTGGGCGCTGACGACCACGGGCTCGGACGTGCCGAAGTCGGTGACCGTACCGCCGGCCGAGCCCGCGCCGGCGGCCACGAACTCCTGGCCGCCGCCGACCCCTCCTTCCACGCCGCCGGTCGACGCGAACCCCTCGCCCTCCGCCGACGACGAGAACGCCGAGACGTCGCCCGCGCGGCGCCCGCCTTCCGAGGCCCCGCCGCGCGGAACCGTGCGGAGTTCCGCTCCGAACACGCCGAGCACGCCGACGCCGCGCACGCTGAGCGCCCTGCCGCCCACACCACGCTGATCGTCGCGGCGCCGGCGGATGACGGGTCCCGTGGACGCGCACGATCTCGGCGAGGTCGGCTGCGGGGTGCGGGCTTTCGTCCTCGCGTGGCCCGCCGGGGCAGGGCGGGTTGGTGGTTCGAAGCCCACGCTCACGCCCCGTGCGTGCGCTTGCGTCAGGACCCGCGAGCGGCCCGCGGTCAGGCGCTCCCAACAGGCTCGCGCCTGTACGTCGCGGGGCCCGGCCGCTCCACAACGACACGACGGGCGCGCCGAGTTCGGCCGCGACACGCACCGTGCGCTCCGACAGATCCACGCGCCGATCCGCTGCCCCGGCGTCGTCCGGCAGGGTGGGTCGGTGCTTGTGCCAGGGGTCGAGGAGGTAGCGTGCGCCGGTCTCGACCACCGTCGACAGCGGGGCTGCTCCGGGAACCGAAGTCCCAACCGTGCGGCGGGCGTTCGCCGGGCAGGAGCAGTCCTCGTCCGAAGCGGGCCCTCGGCGGGGTTGGTCACCGAGGGCCCGACCGGCGAAGGCACGGGACCCCGCGGGTGATGTGATGCGTCATCTGCCGGACGGACGGTGGGCCCTTCAGCGCGAACGTGTCGCGTTTCGGCGCCGAATGAGGACAAAAACGATGCCGGCCAGGGCCGCCATGCCCCCGGCCGCACCGATCACACCGGTCCGACCGGCGGTTTCGGAGGTGGCTTCGGCAGCCTCTTGCTGTGGGGGCGCAGGAGAGGTGTCATCGGCCGGCGCCGACGCGACGCTCGGCACCGGCACGCCATTGTTCTGCACCGCTCCGGTCTCCACCGCGGAGGACGGCGAGTTGGTCGGTTTCGGAGCGGTCGAAGGGAATGGGGAGCCTGCGGGGGATGCCGTACTGGTGGCGGTGGGAGGATCACCCCGCTTGATCCCGATCGTGCTGGTGATATCGATGTCGTCAACGAACAGGACCACATCGGCCTGTCCCGCTGTATTGGATGTCTTTTCCGGGCGCCAACTCGGGCGGTAGGCGCCGATCCTGAAGTGAGGCGGCTCGCCGCGATGGTAGTTGTTGGCGCCTTGGTGCGAGCCGACGTTCACGCCGTCCCGGGTCACGGCGATCGACCCGGGTGCGCCGGGGGAAGACCAGGCGATGTCGAACGTCCAATGGTTCCAGTGGCTCAGGCGGGCCGCGCCGAGGGAGATGATGGTTTCCAGGATCGCGTCGTTTGTCATCCAGTGGACCTTCAGCCGCCAGTCACCACCGTGGATCGACAGTGCGACAACGGGCTTGATCCTCGGGTCGTCGCTCTGCATGCTGAACCACTGGGCGACGATGGTGTCGACGTCCTGCCGCTGCCAATCGGGGGGAAGGTAGTTGGCGAAGCTGAAGCGATGGCTGCCCGCGTCGAGGCCCTTGATGGCCGGCTCGGATTTGAACGAGCGGCCGTCGTTGGGGACGTCGACGCGCGCGGCCCGGCCCGATTTCCCGCCGGGGGCCGGCCCGGCGAGAACGTGACCGGAGCCCTGGATGGCCATGAACGGCAACTTCTGGTAGGGCGATTCGAAGTCGTACGAGTGAGAGTCGGCAGCGGAGGCCGGAGCGGCGGTCGGAGCAACGAGCAGCAAGGCAATGGCGCATACCGTGAGCATGCGCGTGGGATGACGGGCCGTGACAATGCGTATTGCACGGGCGTTCCCTCGTACAGGGGGCGGAGACCCCACCCATCGATCGGCAAGCAGGTGGGCACGGCCGCAAGGCCCTCCGGAGCAGACCGCGGGCAGACCCTGGGGCGCAAAATCCGGCGAGACGGCCGGATGCGCTCATGCGGCAAGGCATGTGAGGTTGCCCGAGGGGCAACCTCACACTCGGACAGAATTGAACATGGAGACACGAAAGTCAACGCTTGGTATACCTCGCGACACTTGGCCGTTCACAGGCACCCATCGGGCGCTCAACCACCCGGCGCCCGGGGAGTATCGGTGGTCGCCTGACCAGCGGAGAGCGGGCCGCCCCGGCACAGGATCTCCACTTCGATGGGCGCCATCGGACGGACAATCTCTCGGCCGTGTGGTCCGCCGGCACATCGACACGGGTGGGAGTACGGCGTCGACCCCGATGGTCGTCCGCGGCCAAGGTTGCCGATCCACGGCTACGAAGTCCTCGTACGAGGCGTGCCCTTGCCCGACCCGCCCTTCAGGTGACGGGTATCTCGCGTAGTCGGGTCAGGCGGATCGGTTCGTCCAGCAACTCGTCGAAACGGGCCGCGAAGGCTCGGAAGTGGGGTGTGGCCATGTGGAAGTCGAGTGCTTCCTGGTCCGCCCAGGTTTCACGTACGTAGAAGGTCCCTGGTTCGTCGCGCAGTTCGAACAGTGTGTAGTCCGAGCAGCCCGCCTCGGCGCGTGACGGTTCGACCAGTGCGACCAAGGCGGCTTGTAGAGGCTCGCGTTGTGACGGCTTTGCCTTCACTCTTGCGAGAGCGACGAGGGGTCCGGAGGGCAGGGCGTCGATCACGGGAAACTCCTTGGCGCGGCTCGGACAGGTGAACCGCCGATCCGAGACTCGCACGGCGGTCGGCAGGGAAATGGGTGGCCAGGGCCGCCGTGGGGTGGCCGGCCTGACGTACTCGGGTCCGTCCACCGTCGAGGACGAACGGGGGTGGTGGTCGGTGCCGCACTCGGACCCGGTGGTTCCTCACCCGCCGGCACGGAAGCCGGTGAGTGTGATCTTGCCGATCGCGCTGCCGGATTCCAGGATCCGGTGCGCTTCGCGAAGGTGGGTCGCGTTGATCGTGCCGAGATCCCTCGTGGCCGTCGTGGAGAGGATGCCGGTGTCCACGAGCTCGGCGACCTGGTTGAGGATGAGATGCTGGGTTGCCCGGTCCGGCGTCCGGTGCAGCGAGCGGGTGAACATCAACTCCCAATGGAACGAAATGCTCTTCGACTTCAGCAGGCCGATCTCCACGGGACCGAAGTCGTCGATGGCGACGATCCGGCCGAACGGCTCGAGCATGTCCGCGTAGGCCGCGAGGTTTTGGTCCGTGCCGACCGTGCTGAAGATGTGGCTCACCCCACCGGGCGCGACCTCGGCCACTTGCTCCGGCAGCGGACGGTGATGGTCGACCACGTGCGCGGCGCCCATCCGGCGTGCGTAGGCGACCGTTTCCGGCCGTGAGGCGGTTCCGATCACTGTCAAACCGGTGAGGGCGCGCGCCAGTTGCGTCACCATCGCCCCGACACCGCCGGCCGCTGCGGTAACGAGGAGTGTGCCGGTCTGCTCCGGGGCCCCTTCGTGTAGGCCCAGCCGCTCGAAGAGACCCTCCCAGGCGGTGAGCGAGGTGAGCGGCAACGCCGCCGCCTCGGTGAAGGAAAGCGTGGTGGGTTTGCGTCCGACGATGCTTTCGTCGACGAGATGGAAGCGCGCGTTGGCGCCCGGCCGGTCGATGGCGCCGGCGTAGTAGACCTCGTCGCCGACCGCGAACAAGGTGACCTCGTCGCCGACCGCGACGACCGTGCCCGCGGCGTCCCAGCCCAGCACCCTGGGCTCGCCGCCAGGACTGCCTTTCTGCCGCACCTTGTAGTCGACGGGGTTGACCGCAACGGCCTCCACCTGGACGAGCAGGTCACGCGGACGCGGCTGAGGTACCGGTAGTTCGACGTCCAAGAGGCTCTCGTCGTCCTGGATCGGCAGGCTCTCGCGGCAGGCGACTGCCGGCATCGTTCTGTTTCCGAAACTCATGACGATTTCCTCACGATTGTCTCTCTCGCGGGCGGGCCATCCGTGAACGCGGCCCGGTGGGAATGCTCCGGAGTACGCGAACCGATGTGATGGACGGCGTTGCTCCGCCGCTGGTTGATCATCACCTGGTGACGGCCGCCGGCCCGTGTCGGCGACCCCTGCGTCACCGGCGGAACGACCGCGCGTTCGGTCGCGATGTCCGCCTCCCGGCCCGCGTCCTCTCACCTTCCGCAAGGTATCCCCAGGGGGGCAGTAACCTGCAAGGGCCACTACTTTCCAATGGAAAGTATGCAGGTAGAAGGTCGAACGGGGAGGAGAACGGATGGGATCGGGCTGCACGCCAACCGATACGACGTGCGTCCGGTGCCGTGTCACACCGCCGGGTACGCTCCATGTTGGACTCGGGGCGTCCGTCGGAAATGTCCGCCCGCGCCGGTGTGGTGGGTCAGGCGGTCGCGCGCACTGCGTCGCGGATCAGGTCCGCGACCTCTTCGGCAATCGGTGCGCGGGTTTCGCACCCACTGTCGACGCTGGGCGTTCGGTGACTACCGTGCGGCCGGACACCGTCTGTGCGCTCCTCGAGCCGCCGAACTCCACCTCCGTGGGACACACCGCGCGTCAGAGTCCTCGCCGCGCGAGGTGACGTCGAGGTCGGCGGGGGCGTGAGCGTGGCGGTATTGCGGCGGTCGGGTGTGAGACGGGCAAATCCGAGACCATTGTCGGGTGGGGTGTTTCGGGTAGGGCTATGGCTATGGTGAGGCCGCCGTAGTGGTTGGCGGTGGTGGTGATTTGGGCCGCGTGGGCGTGGACTATGGCTTGGACTATGGACAGGCCCAGGCCGGAGCCTTGGGTGGAGCCTGTGCGGTTGGGGCGGAAGCGGCGGAACGGTTCGAAGAGTTCGGGGATGCGGTCGGCGGGGATGACCGGGCCGGTGTTGCGAACACACAGGGAGCCGGCCGAGACGCCGACCGTGACGAAGCCGCCCGCGTGGTTGTGGCGAACCGCGTTCTCGATGAGGTTGGTGACCAACTGGCGCAGCAGCAGCGGGTCGCCGGACACCGTGTTTGGGGCGAGGTTCGCGTCGATCCGGACGCCGGCCTGTTCGGCCGCAGGTTGGGTCTGGCGGAGCACGTCGGCGGTCAACTCGTCCAGCGCGACCGGTGTTGCCTGGACGTTGCCGCGCTCGCTCACCGCCAGGTTCAGCAGCCCGTCGATCAGGTGCTCGGTGCGCCGATTCAGCGCCAGAAGCTGTTCGCGCGTCTCGACGATGTCCTGTGGCGAATGCGGGTCGGCCAAGCCGATCTCGATCGCCGTGCGTTGGATGGTGAGCGGGGTACGCAATTCGTGTGAGGCGTTGGCGACGAACAGTTGCCGGCTGTCGAAGGATTTCTCCAGGCGATCGAGCATTCCGTCGAACGTGTCGGCGAGTTGCTTGAGTTCGTCGTCCGGGCCCGGCATGGCGATTCGCTCGTGCAGGTTGTGTTCGGACAAGCGGCGTGCCGTCGCGGTGATTCCGTGGACCGGGCGCAGCACCCGGCCGGCCATCCACCAGCCGACCAGGATCGAGGTCACGGCCAGCAGCAGCAGTGCCGCGATGAGCACGGTCAGCAGTTGACTCATCGTCACGTCCTGGCCGGCGTCGGTGGCCCTTCGGATCACGTCCGGGGGGATTGTTGTGCCCTGAGCCTGCGGACTCGGTGCCGGCTGCGTGGGCTGGGCCCGGCCCGTGTATGGAGGGCCGTACTCTTTCGCGTACTTGGGTGCGGACGACGTATCCAGGGCCAGTGTCTTCGCCATCGCTTCCGGCAGTTGCCGGGACAGTCGCTGGTCGACGAACCAGTACACGATGCCCAACAGGACCGTGCCGACCACGAGGGACATGCCGCCGTACATCAGCGCGAGTCGGGCCCGCGCCGACGGCCGGCGAAACAGTGCCCGGGAGAGCAACCTCGTGTTCTCGACCGGGTCGCACGTCCGGGTTTTCCTTCGCCGGTTTACACCGGGTACACGCGGGCTGCTCATATCACGTATCCCGAGCCGGGCACGGTGCGGATGACCTGAGGGTCGCCGAGCTTGGCGCGCAGTTTGGACATGGTCACCCGCACGATGTTGGAGAAGGGGTCGATGTTCTCGTCCCACACCCGCTCCAGCAGTTCCTCGGCACTGACCACCGCGCCGTCGGCCGCCATCAGTGTGGCGAGCACCGCGAACTCCTTGTGTGCGAGCCGAACGTATACGCCCTTGCGGGTGACCTGACGTCGGGCGCTGTCCAGGACGATGCCGTGCTTCTCCAGCACCGGCGGTACGGCCGGTGTGGCCCGGCGGGCCAGGGCCTGCACACGGGCCAGCAACTCCGCGAACTCGAAGGGCTTGGGCAGGTAGTCGTCCGCGCCCAGGCTCAGCCCCGCGACCCGCTCGGGGACCGTGCCCGCTGCGGTCAACATCAGGATCCGGGTACGCATGCGACCGGCCACGACGGCCTTGCAGACGTCGTCGCCGTGCGTGCCGGGCAGGTCACGGTCCAGGATCAGCACGTCGTAGTCGTTGACCATCAGCCGCTCCAGCGCGCTGTCGCCGTCGTAGACGACGTCCACGGCGATCGCCGCGCGACGCAGTCCTCGGGCGACCAGGTCGGCCAGTAGTTCCTCGTCCTCGGTCACCAGGACTCTCAAGATCTCGTTGCTCCGCTTCGGGCTGGGGGAGGTGGGAAGGCGTGGGGGTCGAACCGGGTAGGTGTGGGGGGCGAGCGGCGAATGGTCCGGGTTGGCGGGCTTTGAACCGCAACGCCTCCTGTTTATACGCGAGTTCGTGTCACAGCGAGATAACCGATTCGGGTAACGGCCGGGTAACCCGCGGCCGCGTAGACCTGTCGTCGCGCCCCTCGCCGTCACGGCGGTGACGACGAGGGGTGCGACAGGACCGACGGCAGGACTACAGATGGGAGCGACGATGACGACGAGGTTTGCACGCGCGGGATCCCGGCGGCCCCTGGCACTGCGGTTGGCGGTCGGGGTGATGGTGGCCGGTGGCCTCGCCCTGACCACGGTCGCTTGCGGCGACGACGGCGGCTCGGCGCAGAGCAAGGTGGCATCGGGCGGCGGCAGCGGCGGCGCGAAGGCCGCAACCAGCGGCGGCGGTTCCGGCTCGGGCAAGGGTGACGATGCCCAACGCCACGACCAGATGGTCAAGTTCGCGAGCTGCATGCGCGAGCACGGGATCGACATGCCCGACCCCGAGCCCGGCGAGGGCGGCGCCATGCGGATCGGCGGAATGGCCGCGGACGAGGCCTCGTCGAAGACCGAGGACGCGATGAAGGCGTGCGAGAAGTTCCAGCCGAAGAGCGACTTCGACCCCAACGACCCCAAGTTCAAGGAGTGGCAGGCCAAGCACACCAGTTGCCTGCGCGAGAACGGCGTGAACGTGGGCGACCCCGGCGCGGGCGGCGCGATGGTCACCCTCGACGGCAGCGACGAGAAGGTGATGAAGGCGATGGAAGTGTGCAACAAGAAGGTTCCGCCGCTGACGACGAAGAAGTAGGGGCAGCCACGTGGTTCCGATCTACGATTACGAGGAGGAGTCCGCAACGGCCCCGGCCGAGCCGGACCCCACAACGCAGCCGCGCAAGCGCCGGCGGCGTCGTCGCGGACGGGCCATCGCCGCCGCCCTGGTGCTGGCCTCGGCGGGCGGCGCCGCAGCCGTACTGCTCTCCGACGGCGGCGACGGCTCCGAGGCATCCGCGAACCGCACGAAACTGGACGCGGTGCCGGTGACCCGGGTGGACCTGGTCGAGCGGCAGAACGTGGACGGCAAGCTCGGATACGCGGGCACGTACTCCGTGAACGCGGCCGCGCCCGGTCCGGAGAAGGAGACCCCGCCCCCGGGCGGGGGGAACAAGCCGCAGGGTGGCGGCACTCCGCCTCCGTCGCAGGGCCCGGGTGGCGGCAATCAGCCCCAGGGTTCGGGTGGAGGGTCGGGTTCGGGTGGGGGTTCCGGTCAGGGTGGTTCGCCGCCGGATGCCGGGAACAACGCGGGGCCCGGGACCGTCACCTGGCTCCCGGGTGTGGGCGACACGTTGTCGCGTGGTGATCGGGTGTACGGGCGGGACGGGACGAAGGTGCCGTTGTTCTACGGCGAGACGCCGTTCTGGCGGGCGCTGTACGTCGGGGTGGACAAGGGTGCGGACGTCCGCGAGTTGGAGCAGAACCTCCAGGCCCTGGGGTACGGCGGGTTCACCGTGGACGAGAAGTTCACCGACACCACCGCCGCCGCGGTGAAGAAGTGGCAGAAGGACATGGGGCACAGGCAGACCGGCCGGTTCGATCCCGGCGACGCGGTCGTGCTGCCCGACTCGGTCCGGGTCGGCGAGGTGACCGCGGTCCTGGGCGCGGGTTCGCAGGGGCCGCTGTTCAAGGCGAGCGGCACCGGCCGCCGGGTCACCGTCAACCTGCCGGTCAACAAGCAGACGCTGGCGAACAAGGACGCCAAGGTCCAGGTCACCCTCCCCGGCGGGAGGACCGCGACCGGGACCGTCACCCGGGTCGGCACCGTGGCCAAGGAGGGCGAGCAGTCCCAGGGCGGCGCACCGCAGGGTCAGGACAAGGCAACCATCCCGGTCGACATCGCCCTCGACCAGCCCAAGGACGCGGGCACCCTGGACGGTGCGCCGGTCACCGTCGGGTTCACCGGCAAGGAGCGCAAGGGCGTGCTCACCGTCCCGGTCAACGCGCTCCTCGCGCTCGCCGAGGGCGGCTACGGCATCGAGGCCCTCGAACCCGACGGCGGCACCCGATTGCTGAAGGTCGAACTCGGGATGTTCGCGAACGGGCGGGTCGAGGTGACCGGCGACGGCGTGACCGAGGGCCTGAAGGTCGGGGTGCCCAAGGCATGAGGAGACATCGCAGAGCGGCGGGCGGGAGCGCCGAGGCGGGGGCGCCCGGCACCCACGGCGCGGAAACGGTACCGGTACCGGTGATCGAACTCGACGGGGTCGGCCGGTCCTACCCCGGCGGCGTGCACGCGCTGATCGACGCGAACCTGACCGTCGAGGCGGGCGAACTCCTCGCCGTGGTCGGGCCGTCCGGGTCCGGGAAGTCGACCATGCTCCAACTGATGGGCACCCTGGACCGGCCGACCCAGGGGGTGGTGCGCCTCCTCGGGCACGACGTCGCGCGGCTGAGGGACCGTCAACTCTCCGGCGTGCGGGCCAACTGGATCGGCTTCGTGTTCCAGCAGTTCTTCCTCACCGAGCACTTCACCGCGGTCGACAACGTGGCCAACGGCCTCTACTACCACGGCATCCCGGTCCGCGAACGCCGCGAACGCGCCGCCGACGCGCTGGCCCGGGTCGGCCTGGGCAGCCGACTCGACCACGTCCCCCGCGAATTGTCCGGCGGCGAACGCCAACGCGTCGCCATCGCCCGCGCGCTGGTCGCCCGACCCGCACTGGTCCTGGCCGACGAACCCACCGGCGCACTCGACTCCCGCTCCGGAGCGACGGTGATGCGACTGCTGCACGAACTGCACACGGACGGCACCACCATCGTGGTCATCACCCACGACCCCGGGATCGCCCGATCGCTGCCCCGCCGGGTGGAGATCCTCGACGGCCGCATCCACGCCGACAGCGGCGCGAGCGGCGTATCGGCCGACCAACCGGTGGGGGTGCCCGGATGACGACGCGCGATCACGACACCGCCCCCCGACCGGCACCGGTGCCGCTGCCGGGGACGGCCCGGCTCGGGCCCGTCGACGTGGTGCGGGTCGGCCTGCTCGGAGTGCGCGGCCGACCGATGCGCGCGGTCCTGTCCGGCCTGGGCATCGCGATCGGGATCGCCGCCATGGTCGCGGTCCTGGGCATCGGCACCGCCAGCCAGGCCCGACTCATGGACCAGATCCGGAGCCTGGGCACCAACATGCTCTCCGTCGGACCCGGCGACTCCATGTTCGGCGGCAAGGTACCCCTGCCCGAGGACGCCGTCGACATGGTCCGCCGCATCGGCCCCGTCACCTCCGCCAGCGCCACCGCACAACTCGACGGCCGCAGCGTCCGACGCACCGACCGCATCGACCCCCGCGAGACCAAGGGCATCACCGTCGCCGCCACCCGCGAGGACCTGCTCGACACCATCGGCGGCCGGGTGGCGAAGGGGCAGTGGTTCAACGCCGCCACCTCCCGCTACCCCACCGTCGTCCTCGGCTCCCGGGCGGCGGAGTTGCTCGGCGTCGACGGGCCGAACCGACAGGTGTGGATCGGCGAACGGTGGTTCACCGTCATCGGCGTCCTGGCTCCGGTGCCGCTGGCCCCCGAGGTGGACCTCTCCGCACTGGTCGGCTGGTCGGCGGCGCGGGAGGTGCTCGGCTTCGACGGACACCCCACCCGGATCTACGAACGCTCCGCCGAGGACGCGGTCGACGACGTACGCAACGTCCTCGCCGCGACCGCCAACCCGGCCGACCCCGCCGGCGTCAAGGTCAGCCGCCCCTCCGACGCCCTGGAGGCACAACTCGCCGCCAAGAACACCTTCACCGGACTGTTCGTCGGCCTCGGCGCGGTCGCCCTCCTCGTCGGCGGCGTCGGAGTCGCCAACACCATGGTCATCTCCGTACTCGAACGCCGCCAGGAAATCGGCCTGCGCCGAGCCCTGGGCGCCGGACGCGGCCAGATCCGCCTCCAATTCCTCACCGAGGCCGTCACACTCTCCGGCATGGGCGGCATCGCCGGCGTCCTCCTCGGACTGATCGTCACCAGCGCATACGCCCACGCCCAGGGATGGCCACTCGTACTCCCCTGGCCCGCCATCCTCGGCGGCGTCGCCGCATCCGTGGCCATCGGCGCACTCGCCGGCCTCTACCCGGCCGGCCGCGCCGCACGACTACCACCAACCGAGGCACTCAGCTCCGGCTGAGGACGAGCGCAAGGTGGACCCGCTTCGGTGCCGGTCGGCCCTCGGGACGGTCGCGCAGCCGCGCGCGACCGTCCTCGACCCGAAGCGCTCACCCCTGAAGAAGCCGTCCGCTCGTGGATGTCACCACCCACGAGCGGACGGCTTCGCTGCGCGTCCTTTGAGGGGCTGAGACGGTTCTCAGAGGGTCGTAGCTCTAGCGACGGAAGCCGCTCACCAACTCCGATCAGCGGGCCCTGCCCCCGCTCTTCTCGACCCATGTGAACCCCTATCCGGACGTTTTCGGAACGCAGGGTCGTTCAGCAGGGGTCGTCGGGGCCGGGTTCGGTGCTCTCGTCGAGGTCTGCGAGGAGGCCGCGGATCCGGTCGGCGATGGCATGGTGGCGTTCGACGCCAAAGAGCACCGGGACCCGCTCGGTCGCCGACGCGTAATTCACCATACGGAACAGTCGCTCGAGCTCCGCTTCGTGGCCGACGATCATCTCCTCCGCCGCCGGTCTGGCGCCCGTGGCGGGGTCTACCGTGTGATCGTCCACGGGCTCTCCAGGAATTGCTGGTCTTTCCATGGGAGCCTTCGGCTCGCCTTGTCGCCCCCAGAATACAAGCGCCGAAAACGCCCCTGGCCTGTGCGCGTTCGACTGCAGTCACGTGACTGATACCGCCACGCCCGGACTCCTCGTACGGTTCCGTTAAACCTCGGATCAACCAAGGAAGTCTCATGGACCAGATCAAGCTCGGCGATGTCACGGTTACCCGCGTATGGGAATACTACGGCGCCATCGGAATGACCTCTGAAATTCTTCTTCCCGGAAAGCCCCAATAGCCTGGGAAAATGGTTCGGAATGGCTGAAATCGCATTTCCTGGATTTCGCGACAAATATCGTGAACTCCGCGATCCGGACCTGGCTGCCGCGCAGTGAGGATAGAACGATCCTCGTCGACACCGGGGTGGGCAACCACAATCGTGACCACCGCGCATCGGAACCAACTCCGAAGAGGGCGACCACCGCCGCAGGACCACGATGCGCATGGGCGCCGCGTGGACCGAGATCGACGACCCGCACAGCCGGGACGGCCGGATCTGGAGCCGGCCCGACGGTCCGCCCCGCCCCTCGCGGCGGTCCGGGCCCGATCCGGCCCGCTCCCCCGGCGGGCACATGCCCTACCCCCGAACATCGCTTCTTCAAGAACACCGAGGAAACCCTCATGAGCAGGACCATCATCACCACCGCGAACGCCCCCGCTCTCTCGGCGCCGCTGTCCCAGGGTGTGCGCAAGGGCCCCGTGCTGCAGGTCTCCGGACAGCTGCCGCTCGCCTCCGAAACGGGTGCGGTGGTCGGCACCACGGTCGCCGAGCAGACCGCGCAGGCCTTCCGCAACGTGACCGTCGTGCTCGAGGCGGCCGGCGCGAGCATGGAGGACGTCGTCATGCTCCGCGTCTACCTCACCGACCCTGCGGACTTGGCCGCCATGAACGCGGCGTACGCCGAGGCCGTCGGCGAGCCGTTCCCCGCGCGCACCACGGTCTACATGCAGCTTCCCCCCGGGATGCTCGTCGAGGTCGACGCACTGGCCGTGCCGGCCGACTGACGTGGCACAGAAGAATTCGCAGCGGCCGGTGGGGTCGGTCCGAGGACCGACCCCACCGGCCGCCGGATGGATGAGCGCTGGTCGAAAGGGTGACCGATCGCCCTGATCGCGAACGTTCATGAGAGCAGCCACGGCGTCTTCGACGTTCGCAAGGTCTGGGAGGCGCAGGCGACCCGGTCCCCGGTCGCGATCCCTTGATGTTCCATCCCGTATGGCGTGCCGGCCGGTGGGGCGGGTCCGGGTGGGGCGCCGTGGGCTTCCGCGCGGTCGAGCGCGTGGGCCGCGGCCCAGAGCGGATTCATGGTGACATCCTGGCGCGCGTGGGAGCGGGATCGACGCGGAACGGGCGGATGGGGGCTGCGAGAGCCGCGAACCAGCAGACGAGCGATTTCTTGGGCTATGGGCAGATCGGTGCGGGCCTGGATGAGGCCGAACTCGCCGGCGGGGTTGGTCTCCAGGTAGTGCCGGCGGTGCTCGTCGACGACGAAGTCCAAGGCGGCGTAGGTGAGTCCGAGGTCGCGCACGTGCTCGACGCAGGCGGCTTCGATGTCGGCGGGCGCGGTGACGGGCGTGTAGTGGCAGGCGGTGCCGGCGGTGCGCCAGTCGAGGTGGCCGTCGGTGGTGATCGCCGCCGTGAACACTCGGTCGTCGACAACGGTCACCGGGCGTCGAACCGTCGTTCGCCGACCAGGGCTTGGAGGCAGTGGATCGTGCCGGCGATCGCGCTCAGGTCGTCGGTGCGGCGCCGGCGGGTGGTGGGGACGAATGTGGTGTGGCGATGGGTGAGCGCCTTGACCACCACCAAGTCGTCGTGCTCCTCGATGAAGGCGCGTGCGGCGACCGGATCGCTGATCAACATCGTGTCGGGCACTGCAAATCCGACTCGGGCCGCCGCGGCGAGTTGCGCGGGCTTCAGGCGGGCGGCATTCACCGCGTTCGGGTCGTTGACCCACACACGCAAGGACTGTGCCTTGAGCAGGCCCAACAGTGCGGTGGTGTTCTCATCGGCCCGCCACCGCTCGTCGGGATCGGGGTGGGTGTCGGGGTGGGTGGGCTTGCGCCAGTAGACGGCGCGGTGCTCGTCCACGGGCACGGCACGCTCGCGGGGTCGCAGTCGGCTGCGCCACCGGCCCGCGTGGAAGCGAGCGGTTGCCTGGAACTCCCTGTCCAGGCGGCCGGGGTCCAGACGCAGGACGGTGGCGTGGCCGTCGAGTTGTGACACCACCAGTTCGGCGGTCCGGTCGGTCTCGGCGGCCACGACCACGACGGTGGGGTGGGGGTCAGTCATCTGCCTTGAGCCCGGAGGGTTCCTGGGTACCGGTGTAGTCCGCGACCAGATCCGGGTCCGCTGTGTGGACGAGCAGGGTGCCGTCGGCGACGACGTTCGCGCACAGGTCGGGATCGTAGTGGTGGTCCGGCAGCGGAGGCGGACCGCCGGTGGGGGCCGCGAGGCGGCGGGTCAGCAGCAGAGGTATGGCCATGTCAAACCTTTCGGGTGCGTCGGGTGGTGGTGCGAACTGCTGTGCTGTTCCGCGAGACCGCGTCGACTCCGGAGCCGGAAGGGTGTGTGCGGTTCGCGCAATCGGTGTGCGTGTTTCACACGCGATCTCGGCACAGGGTGATTCGGTGGCTACCGTGGGGATGGACATCGTGGGCGTGCTCCTCGGAGTCGTGATGGCCGAGCTCCGCTCGCCCGGGGCACTGGTGCGGGTCGGATGCCTCGCGCGGAGCCGGCACCGATGCGACCTGGATTCGACCGTGGGGCACTACGCGGCGGCGGTGGCCGGGCTGGGGTCGGGGGCCACGCGGGCGCGCAGCAGCGGGTCGCCGGACATCCTGCTTGCGGCGAGGTTCGTGTCGATCCGGACGTCGGCCTGCTCGGCGGCGGGCCGGGTACGTCGAAGCACGTCGGCGGTCGACTCGTCGGCGCGACCGGTGTTGCCAGGACGTTGCCGCGCTCGCTCACCGCCGGGTTCAACAGCCCGTCGATCAGGCGCTCGTCGCGCCGATTCAGTGCCGGCAACTGTTCGCGCGTCTCGACGATGTCCTGTGGCGAATGCGGGTCGGCCAGGACCATCTCGATCACCGTGCGCTGTTGCTCCCTTCTGGCCGGGAGGTGGGAAGGCGTGGGGGTCGAACCGGGTAGGTGTGGGGGGCGAGCGGCGAATGGTCCGGGTTGGCGGGCTTTGAACCGCAACGCCTCCTGTTTATACGCGAGTTCGTGTCACAGCGAGATAACCGATTCGGGTAACGGCCGGGTAACCCGCGGCCGCGTAGACCTGTCGTCGCGCCCCTCGCCGTCACGGCGGTGACGACGAGGGGTGCGACAGGACCGACGGCAGGACTACAGATGGGAGCGACGATGACGACGAGGTTTGCACGCGCGGGATCCCGGCGGCCCCTGGCACTGCGGTTGGCGGTCGGGGTGATGGTGGCCGGTGGCCTCGCCCTGACCACGGTCGCTTGCGGCGACGACGGCGGCTCGGCGCAGAGCAAGGTGGCATCGGGCGGCGGCAGCGGCGGCGCGAAGGCCGAGACCAGCGGCGGCGGTTCCGGCTCGGGCAAGGGTGACGATGCCCAACGCCACGACCAGATGGTCAAGTTCGCGAGCTGCATGCGCGAGCACGGGATCGACATGCCCGACCCCGAGCCCGGCGAGGGCGGCGCCATGCGGATCGGCGGAATGGCCGCGGACGAGGCCTCGTCGAAGACCGAGGACGCGATGAAGGCGTGCGAGAAGTTCCAGCCGAAGAGCGACTTCGACCCCAACGACCCCAAGTTCAAGGAGTGGCAGGCCAAGCACACCAGTTGCCTGCGCGAGAACGGCGTGAACGTGGGCGACCCCGGCGCGGGCGGCGCGATGGTCACCCTCGACGGCAGCGACGACAAGGTGATGAAGGCGATGGAAGTGTGCAACAAGAAGGTTCCGCCGCTGACGACGAAGAAGTAGGGACGGCATCGTGGTTCCGACCGACACCCCACGGCATCACGAATACGAGGAGGAGCCCACGCCGGCCCCCCGGCCGAGGCGGACCGCACGTGGTCGCTGCCGACAGCGTCGGCGCCTCAGCGTTGGTGTGCGGCCCGGTCCTCCCTCACAGCGGATTCAGGGTTCGAACGCTGACCCCCGGACTCGCCGGCAGTGGGCGCGGGCCATGGACCTCTGCGGCCACTCCTGCAAGCCGTGAGGCGCGGAGGACGAGACGGGGCAGCGCCGCCGCCTGGCGGTGCAGCCGATCTTGCTCGGGACCTTCAGGGTCGGCCACCGGTGGATCGAGTGGTGTGCCGGTACATGAGATGGGGGGCCGGACCGGGGTGGGCTCGGCAGGACCTCCAGAGCCCCAAGCAGATGAGGCCGCCACGGTAGTCGGCCAACGCGCCGGGTTGCCGGTGGTGGTCTCGTCCCGGTTACGGCAACGGTCGGCGTGATTCGGTGACGGGCATGCGCTGTTCGGTCCAGATGCACTTTCCGTCGGGCGTGTAGCGGGCTCCCCAGCTCTCGGCGAGCATGGCGATCAGTTGCAGGCCGCGGCCGTCCTCGTCGGTCTCCGCGGCACGGCGGATCCGGGGCAGGCTGGCGCTGCCGTCGGTGACCTCGCAGATCAGGGTCCGGCTGCGCAGCAGGCGAAGTGACACGGGTCCCTTGGCGTGCCGTACGACGTTGCCGACGAGTTCGCTGACCAGGAGTTCCGTTGTCGGGGACAGTTCCTCCAGGCCCCAGGCGCAGAGTTGGTCCCGTACGTGGTGGCGGGCCGTGCCGGCGGCTTGGGGCTCGGTCGGCAGGTGCCAGGTGGCGATGTCCTCGGCGGCGTGTCGGCGGGTGCGGGCGACGAGCAGCACGGTGTCGTCGTCGGTGGGCCGGCGGTCCGCTCCCATCGTTTTCAACAGGTCGTCGCAGACGGCGTCGAGGTCGGTGTGTCCCTTCGCCGCGATGGCTCGGAGGCGCTCGGCGAGGCGGGCCATTCCCCGTTCGATGTCCTGCGTGCTGGATTCGACCAGTCCGTCGGTGTAGAGCAGGAGCAGGCTGCCGTCGTCGAGGTCGAATTCGCTCGTGTCGAAGGGTGGTGCCGCCGCACCGAGCGGCGGGTTGGCGGGTATGTCGAGGAGTCGGACCCGTCCGGTGGCGTCGGCCACGGCCGGCGGTGGGTGGCCGGCGGTGGCGATGGAGCAGACACCGCTGGTGGGGTCGTAGACGGCGTACAGGCAGGTGGCGTAGAAGTCGTCGCCGAGTCCGCCGACCAGGTCGTTGAGGTGATACAGCAGTTCGTCCGGGGGCAGTTCGAGGTCGGCGAGGGTGCGCACGGCGGTTCGCAGTCGCCCCATCGTCGCCGCCTCCGACAGTCCGTGGCCCATGACGTCCCCGACCACCAGGGCGACCCGGTCCCCCGACAGCGGGATGACGTCGTACCAGTCCCCGCCGACCTCCGTTCCCTCGGTGGCGGGCAGGTAGCGGGCCGCCGCGGTGAGGGCCGGCGTCGGGGGAAGGGCACGAGGCAGCAGCCCCTGCTGCAACCGACGGGCCCGGTCGTGCTCCGCGTCGTAGAGCCGGGCCCGCGCGAGGGCCTGGGCGACCAGCGCGCTCAACGCCGTGAGCAACGTGCGTTCCTCGTGCGGAAACAGGTGCGGCCGACTGTAGGAGATGACGGCGCAGCCGATCACACGTCCGGAGGCGATCAGCGGCAGGAACGCCCACGCCTTCTTGCCGCTGAGTGCGACGACGCGGTCAAGACCGGGATAGCGACGCAGGTACTCCTCGGGCGACGAAACGAAGACCTGAACGCGATCCCGCTTGGCCTCCAACGACGGCGGGGTGTCCTCATTGGGGTGTCCCTCGAAAAGATCGATGAACTCCTGCGAGTACCCGGCGGCGCCCACCGCGTACACTCGCCCCGCTTCCTCGACCCAGATGCCCACTCCGGTCGCGCCGAACAACGGGAGCATGTGGTCGTGCACGACGTTCACCACGTCCTGCCCGGTGATCGCCGAGGCGAGTGCCAGGGTCATCGCGGCGATCCGATCGGTACGGTCCACAGCCAATCCGTGCGCTTCGTCCGGCAGCACTCGGGGGAGACCGCCGTTCGGCTGCTGTTGCGGAGCCCATGCCGCCACGTCGTGCGCAGGCTGCTCGGCGACCTCGCTCACAGTGCCGAACAGGCGATTCGACGCGCCCTGCCCGTCGAGCGCGCAATGACCGCGGAACTCGACCCGGCGGTAGCCGCCGCCGTGCCGCCGGATCCGGCACACCACGCTGTAGGCACCGTGCGTACGGGACGCCTCCTCGACGCACTTCAGCACCCGTGGCAGATCCATCGGGTGAACCAGACGCTGCCAGGCCGCGGCCTCCCCCTGCCAGTCACCGGGCTCCACGCCGAACACATCCAGAGCGGAGTCGTCCCAGGCGACTGCGCCATCGGCCACGTCCCAATCCCACGCGCCGACGCGGGCCCGACTGCCGACGTCCTCCGCGTTCGACCGCTCTTGTGGGCTCCGTTCGTCCGGACCCATCACCTCACCTGCCCGGTCGCGCGCGCATTGGCCTGGATACTTCCTATTTATAAAGTCACTTATGTTGAATAAAGATTACTTTCATCATAGATCACCCGATCCTGAGGAGATGTGCTCCAGCCGCACTACGGGGATCTGCCCGGCCTGTGGCCTGGTATCGGGAAGTGTGGCGGGGTGCCAGTGGGGCGGGGTGGGTTCGCCCGGATCGTCCCGCGAACCGGGTGTCGGCGAACACCGGCCCGAGCGTGTCCGCAGCCGCATCGCCGGGCAGCCCTTCGGGAACACCGCACGCGCAGGACGCGTCGCCTCCTCCGGGAACGCTCCCAAGTCCGGCGACGTTGCCTCGTGCGTCCAGAACGATGTCCAGGCGTTTGGGCATCAGGACGCCGTCCACGACGGAGGTTCACCCGACGTGCTGGTCACCCCTCCCCGCTCGGATCCATGCGACGACGCGCGTCGGTGGCCCAGGGGAAGTGTTCGCGCATGAACGCGATCGCGTTCGCCTCGATCCTCGGGGCGGGCAGGCGCTCCGCGGCGGGACCCGGGTGACGGGGCGGTTGTCCGACAACTGACTCAACTCGCCCCTGGACCAATGGACTTCCAGGGATTTACCCGGTGTCGAGACGGCCGGGATCGGCGGCATGCCGTTCGCGCTCTTGAGGTGTTGGATTCGCCGGATGTCGGCGCCGGCTCCCAGGGACAACCGCTGAGCACACGGTCGGTGGTGACGTGACCGGGCGCACAGCGATCACGCCGGTTGGAGTTGCGGTTCCGGTTGCTCCGCCGGCGCGGCCTTCGGGTCCCGCACATTGGTGGTCCGCACATAGGCGTAGATGACCGAGGCCATCGCCAGGATGAGCAGTGGTCCAAACACCCACGGATATCCGGCCATCTCCGTCGGCAGATAGCGGTACGACACCAGGAGCACAGCGAAAACCGTCGCGCCGTAGATGACCAGACAGATTCCTTGCCAGTCCCAGCCACGGTCGAGCGAGCGCATTGCAGTCTCGATCGTGAGCGCAAAAACCACACCGGCCACGAGGTCCACGCCGTAGTGGTAGCCGAATCCCAGCGTGGCCGCGAGCGTGGCAATCAGCCAGAACGTTCCTGCGAATCGGATAAACCGCGAGCCGTTGCGAGAGTGAACGAAAATTATGGTGGCCCACGCCGTGTGCAGGCTGGGCATGCAGTTGCGAGGGGTGATCTCGTCGAACTGCATCGAGAGTGGGGTACCGATCGACGGCGGCGTGTTCGGCCACAGGTTGGCCACTGCCCAAAACCCGCCGTCGGGGCCGTAGGCGAAGACCGGTCCGACCACCGGGAAGATCATGTAGATGCTCGGCCCGAGCAGGCCGATGGCCAGGAAGGTGCGCACCAGGTGATGGCCCGGGAAGCGGCGCTCGACCACTACGTTTCGCAGTTGGTACAGCGCAACGATGGCCGCTGCCAGCGGAAGCTGACCATAGACGGTGCCGAGGACATGGGAGCTGATCGGGTCGGTGGCCGCGACCATCCGGCCGGCCAGCCACGACGGGTCACCCAGCGCGTGATCGGCAGTCGCCACGTACTGGTCGAGCACGGCCGGGCGGGTCTCCGACGTGATGAGCAGCCAGGTGGCGCCGGTCTTGTGGCCTGCCACCAGCAGCAGTCCCAGTCCGGCGCCCTTCAGCATCAGGACACGTTCCCGGCCGGTGCGGCGCGTGAGAGCAAAGACCGCACAGCCGAAAATCACCCACAACGCGCCGTTACCGTAGTTCATCCTGGCGTCGACCATCCACCGCACCAGCCAGAAGGCGATGTCGATGCCGATTGCCGCACTCACCGCAATAAACCGTTGCCGCCAGGTGAGGACCACCATCATCAACGTCAAACCGGCATACAGCAGCTGCCCCGAACGGGGAGCGAATATCACCTCGCGCGCCTGGCTGGTGATCGGCCCCGGTAGGCCGTAGCGACGTGCGAACATCTCCATGGTGACGAGAAATCCGAGGACCGCCAAACCCGCTGCGGCCCACGGAATCGCCTGCGGCCGGCGCCGCACGGCGACCATGGTTCTGCGACTTATTCGCGAAAATATTCGCGGTATTATGAATGTCAATTACTCGGTCAATTTGTTAGATTTTAGTAACAGATCAAAGTCCACCAGCGCACTGAAGCCGTGCTCCACTATCGCGGCCACGGCCTGCCCTGGGTTCTTGGGGGCGTTCGGCGCACATCAGTTGCAGGCCCACGGCCGTTCATCACGTTGTTGTGATTCGCCGATCACGCGCTGACTGGTGGTGCCGCTCAGTCCCCAAACCACCGGAAAATCTCCCGGTGGCGTCCAGCATCTCCTGAGACCCAACTGTCCAGGATCTCGCGGGACCTCACATTAACAGAGGGGTTCACCCGTGCGTGATGCTGTGGTCGAGGCCACGCGGTTCGCTGGTTCGGTGGGCCGTCGACGATCGCTCCCACGCGCTTTGGGGCGTGGTGGTCGACGGCCCTCGGAAACCGCCGCGAGTCGACGATCTTCCGCGCTTCAACGATCCCATCGCATCGACGCCGAGGAGTTCCACCGCCTCCTGGACGGCGTCGTCACCGAGGACACCGGCGTCTTCAACGACAAGCTGCGCGAATGCGAGGACGATTACAACGAGCATCGGCCCCACGGCGGCCTCGGCGGTCAAACCTTGAACTCGCCCGTGCGGTCGGGGCCGGTCGGCAGGGTGGGGGTCCGTTCCCGCGTCGGGTCCACACGTCGGAGCGGCCCGACAGCGTTGCCGGGACCCCGGAGGTCACGCCGTCACTGCCACGGTCGTCTGCGCGGTCGTCAGCGCGGTGCCGTCGATGGCGAAGTCGACCGTCGCCGCATAGGTGCCCGCGGGCAACGTCGCGGCGACCCGCAGGGGCACGGTCACGCTGGGCTGCTCGGCTCCGCGTACGTCGAGAGTGCCCCGAAGGTCGGCCGCGGTGATCCCGTCCGGCAGGCGCAGCACCCACTCGACGCGGCGTGGGGTGAAGTCGACCGGCTGAGCCACGATCCTCAGTTGTACCTCGCTGCCGGATCGCACGGTCAGTCGCCGGTCGGGCAGGTACCCCCACGCGGCCGCCCGATACTCGCGGGCGATTTCGGTACGGCTGACCGAGCCGTCATAGCGACTCGCCACATAGCCCGACTCCAGTTGCACGCCTTCGAAACGGTGCGCCTGGGTCAGCTGTCGGTAGCGGTCCTTCGCCTGCTGCGCTCCGGCGTCATCCCGGATCTGCGAGTAGTGGGTGATGTCGATGTCGGCGAGCGAGACCTCGGCCCCCGCCGCGAGCCGCCGCAGTACAACCGCGGTGGCCGTCTGCCGACCGACCTGCGCGAGAGCGGCCTGCACATCGGCGTGCGCCGCCTGGTACTGGGCGCGGAACGCGGCGCCACCGCCTTGGCTGTTCAATCCGTCGGGATCGGCCGTGGTCCGGGCGAAGTAGTCCCGCATCCGGTCCGCTCCCGGTCCGAACCGAGCCGGGAGATATTCCGTGAGGAATCGGTCGGCGGTCAGTCCGGCATCCCACGCGCTGCGCGCGGTGAACAGATGCAGTGCCTCGAACTGCAACCAGCTACCCGGCTCGGCGTAACTCTCGACGCCGGTGAGTTCGAGGCTCTTGTACAGTGCGGCGTCCGTGGCCAGCACGGTGAGCGGATTGCCGAGGCTGCGCCACCGGTAGCGCCTGGAGTAGTCGTAGATCGCCAGGTCGCCGTTGTGGGTCGCACGCCAGCTCCGCAGGGCCGACATGTGGGACGCATTCGTAGCCGCCGACGGATCATTCAGCGGTACGGCGTAGGTCCGGCCGAAGGCGGCGAAATCGATCAGCACACTGTCGTCGAAGGCGTGGCCTGCGGTAGGCGGCTCGAGTCCCGAGGTCCAGATGTAGGCGATTCGCTCCACCTGGACCGTCAGGCTCTCCTTCGCCAGCGCCGCGACGAGCGCGTTGACGATGTGCGTCTCGGCGTTGGTGGCGGTGCCGAACGCCGCCAGGGTGGCCGGCGCCCAGCTCGCCCCGTCCGGCGGCCAGCAGTCGAAGATCGCGACCTCGGGCCGGGTGCGCAAGTAGGCCACGACATTGGCGACATACTGAGTGACGGCGGCCTCGTCGTGTGCGTTGAAGACGTTGCAACCCGCCGTGTAGTACTGCGGATACTGATTCGGAGACAGGAACGAGTTGTAGCCGTGGCCGCCGAGTTCCAGGGTGAGTCCGCGCTTGGCGAGTTCCGGCACGACGACCGATCGGAAGTCGTCGTAGTTGGTCACTCCCTCCGCCTGGTAGTCATACGGGAAGACAAGTGTGCTGAACCGCTGCTTGGCCATCCAGTCGATCAATGCGACGAGATTGCCGGAGTTGATGCTCCAGCCTTCCTCGACGTCCTTGCGACGCAGCGCGAACGAGGGGCTGGTGACATTGGCCGGAGGGTCGGCGACGATGATGTCGCTCAGCTGCGGAACGTGCTCGGCCGCGCCCTCGTAGTACGCGTACTGCGGAGCGAAGAACCGGACGCCGAACTGCTCCAGGAGCGAGTAGGCCGCGTACACGACCGCGCGGGGACCGACGCCGGTGAGCACGAGCCGGGCATCCGACGCCCCGATGAAGTAACTGTCTTCCACGGCACCCGACAACGCGGAATCAGCGGTGCCGAGCCACGCCGTGGGCAGCGCACCAGGGGCAGCGGGCCCATGTACCGCGCACAGCCCGGTCGTCGCGATCCGAGGTGCGTCACCGTGGAGTCGAGCCGGGGAGACCGGCACCCGCACGCCGGTCATCATCTGTAGATAGGCGGCGAGTTCGGTGGCCGCGAACCGGGCGCTGCGCTCGCCCCACCACAGCAAATGGACGTTGGAGCGCTTGTCGCGCACCACCTCGAAGCGTGGCCGGTCACGATCGGCCGCCTGCGCCAGAGTCGGGCGGGCAATGCCGCCCAGCGCGGCGATGCCTGCGGTTCCCACGGCTCCGGTCAGGAGGGTGCGCCGTGTCGGGTGGGTCATGAGTTCTCCACAGAGGCTGTAGCGCTCGCACAGACGCGCGGGTGGATGAAGGGTTCGACGAAATTCGGCAAATCCGCCGGACAAGTTCCTTCCTCGGCTGTCAGCCGGGAACCGACGTGTCCCGTGGACGAGTCCGGCGTGTTGTAGGTCCGGGGTCCGGGGTCCGGGGTCCGGGGTCCGGGGTCCGGGCCCGCGTTGCGGTACCGATTGCCGTGCACGGGTACGAGCCGCCCGTACGACGCGGAGCGGTCCCGGTACCGGGCCGACGGGATCGCGACGGATGTCCGGGTCCACCCGGTCGGCCGCTTGCCCGCCACTGTCGGCCAGGGAAGCCGCCCGGCCGTGGACGCAACAGGCTCCACGCGTGCCGGCGCACCCGCGCACGCCTCTTGCGGCTTGTCAGGCGGACGCCGCGCAGCGGAAGCCCACGTGGCCGGCGGAGCTGTCCGGTGTGTTGGAGCTGCGGGCGGCGACCCGGTAGCGATTGCAGTAGGACGCGTGGCACATGTGGGAGCCGCCGCGCATGACGTGGGTATCGCCGGTGGGCGGGCCCTGGGGGTCGACGCGAGTGACCGGGGTTCGTGGCGCGTGCCAGTCGGCGCTGTACCGGTCCGCGCACCATTCCCAGACGTTTCCCGCGACGTTGTACAAGCCGAAACCGTTGGGTGCGAAGGCGTCGACGGGCACTGTCGCGGGACGTCCCCGCGTCGCGGGGTCGCGGTGCGGGAAGTCGCCCTGCCAGATGTTGCAGCGCGGCCGCCCGCGCGGGGCGAGTTCGTCGCCCCAGGGGAAGCGCTTGCGGACCAGTCCACCGCGGGCGGCCTTCTCCCACTCGGCCTCGGTGGGCAGGCGCTTTCCGGCCCACTCCGCGTAGGCGGCGGCGTCGTTCCAGGAGATGTGTGTGACGGGGTGGTTCGGCCGGTCGCCGATGCCGGATCCGGGTCCCTCGGGGGTGCGCCAGCCCGCCCCGGCGACCGGACGCCACCAAGGGGCGCCGGGCACGATGCCGGCCAGGACGTGTGCCCGGGCCCGCGGGTGGACGAACCCGTCGAACACGTATGACCAGCCGATGCGTTCCGCGTCGGTCCGGTACCCGGTCGCCTTGGTGAACGTCGCGAAGCGCGCGTTGGACACGGTGGTCGCGTCGATGTGGAAGGCGGGCACGTGAACCTCGCGGACCGGGCCCTCGCCGTCGGCGGGGAACGCGTCGGCGTCGTCGCCGCCCATGAGGAACGGGCCTTCGGGAACGCGCACCATACCCCGCAGGGACGGGGCGGCGGCACGGCGCCGCGGCCCGGATGACGCGGGAGCGGCGGGCTCGGTGGGCGCGTCGGGCGCCGGACGGCGCGGACCGCAGCAGGCACCGGTGTGTCCTGGCCCGATCGCCAACGTGGAGCCGTCTCCGGCCCCGGACCCGAGGGCGGCGTCGACGACGGGGCCGGTTTCCTGCCGGTTCAAGAACATGTCTCACCTCTGGAGTGGCGCAGTGGCGCCGTGGCGCCCCGCGGCGGCCGGGCGCGGCCGAGTCCGGGAGGGACGGGCCCGGTCGTCCCTACCGCCATGTCGGGTGGGACGACCGGGCCCTGGGTTCACTGCTTCGGCACACCCCCGGCCCCGGCGTACAGGTCACCGAGGTAGTAGTCCTTGGCGGCGTCGCGCTTGGGTATCTTGTCCATCTGCACGAAGATGTCGGCGAGGTTGTCGAACCAGCCGTTCACGGTGCCGTCCTGGGTGAGCTTCGTCAGCTCCGCCGACGGCAGCAGCTTGACGTACTTGGTCGAGCCGGCCAATTGTGCGGCCGGGAGCTTGAGGAAGTCGGCCGTGACCTTCTCGGACTCGGCCGGATTGGCCACGATCCAATCGTTGGCCGCGCGCAGCACGGCTGTGACCTTGCGGACCAACTCGGGATCCTTCGACGCGAGTTCGGGCTGTGTCACGAACACGTTGGGGAAGGTCAGGCGGGGATAGAAGTCCTCGGTTCGGGTCACCTCGACGAGGTCGGGCACGCGCTTTTTGATGTTGTCGATCAGCGGGTACCAGATGGCCGCGGCGTCGACCGAGTTCGAGCCGAACGCGGTGACGACGGTGCTCGGGTCCATGGGGACCACCGAGACGTCGGACGGTTTCAGGCCGGCCTCCCGCAGGGCGAGGTTGAGGATCATGTCACCGGAGGTGCCCGCCGGGACGGCGATCTTCTTGCCCTTCAGATCAGCGGGCTTGGTGATACCGGAGCCGGGACGCGCGATGATCCGGTCGGCCTGGCCCAGCATGTTGACCGAGACAATCTTCGCCTTGCCGGTGGCCGGCAGCCACAGCGCGCCGGGGCCGAGGTAGCCGAAGTCCAGGTTCTTGGTGCCGAGCGCCTGCACCTGGAGCGGTCCGTTGGTGAAGACCTTCAGGTCGGGCTTGAGGCCCTGCTTGCTCCACAGGTCCTGCTTCGCGGCGACGGCGAGGGCGGCCGAGCCGCTGTAGTCGCCGATGTATCCGAACGTGACCTTGCGGCCGCCCGAGGACGAGTCGTCGTCTCCGCACGCGGTCACCGAGGCGAGGATCAAGGCGGTTGCGGCGCACAGGCCGGCGAGCTTGCGCTTCACGGGGTGGTCCTTTCGGAGCTTGCGGGCTGGTGGTAGACCGCGTTCCAGACCTCGCGCCGCAGCTCCGCGAATTCGCCGGACAGACGCATCTCCTCGGTCCGCGGATAGGGCAGGTCGACGGGGATGACACGGTGGATCCGCCCCGGACGGGCGGCCATCACCACGACCCGGTTGGCGAGGTATACCGCCTCGTCGACGTCGTGCGTGATGAACATGACGGTGCGCCGGTCCCGGCTCCAGGTCTCCAGGAGCGAGTCCTGCATCTGTACCCGGGTGAGCGCGTCGAGCGCCCCGAAGGGCTCGTCCATGAGCAGGACCTTGGGGTCGACGGCGTAGGCGCGGGCGATGGCGCAGCGCTGTTTCATGCCGCCGGACAGCGTCTTGGGCAGCGCGTCGGCGAAGTCGCCGAGTCCGACCAGGTCGATGATCCGTCCTGCGGTCTTTGCCCGTTCGCGCCTGCCGACCCCGGCGATCCTGAGGCCGAACTCGACGTTCTTGCGCACCGTCATCCAGGGGAACAGCGCGTACTGCTGGAAGATGACACCGCGTTCGGGGCTCGGCCCGTGCACGGGTTCGCCGTCGACGGTGACGGTGCCTCCGGTGGCGTCCAGCAGTCCGGCGGCGATGTTCATGAGTGTGCTCTTGCCGCAGCCGGACGGGCCGACGACGGTGATGAACTCGCCGTCGTGGATGTCCAGGCTCACCCGATCGAGGGCGTGGAACTCGCCGGTCTTGAGCGCGAAGTCGCGCGACACCCCGGTGAAGGAGATGGTGGGCATCCGGCTACCTTCTTTCCTGCCAGCCGGTGAGCCGCCGCTCGGCGAGCAGCAGCAGCCGGTCCATGACGAGTCCGATCGTCCCGATGGCGATGAGCTGGACGAAGATGGTGGGCAGGTCGTAGTAGAGCTGCGCCTGTTGCATGCGAAAGCCCAGTCCGCTCTGCGCGGCGATCAGCTCGGCGGCGACGACGGTGGCCCATGAGGCTCCGAGGCCGATGCGCATGCCGACGAGGATGAACGGCGTGGAGGCGGGCACGACGACGCCGATGAAGACCTGCCGGTCCTTGGCGCCCAATACGCGTGCGGCGTTGACGAGGGTCGAGTCGACCGACACGACGCCCTGGTAGGTGGAGACCACGGACGACAGGAACGCGGCCAGGAAGATCACGAAGATCTTGGGCTTCTCGTCGATGCCCATGGTCAGGATCGCGAGCGGGATGATCGCCAGCGGGGGCACCATGCGGAAGAACTGGATCCACGGGTCGATCAGCCGGCGCACGACCGGATACCAGCCCATCGCGAAGCCGACCGGGATCGCGAGCGCCACACCGAGCAGGTATCCGGTGAGGACCCGGCGCAGGCTGGCGCCCATGTCGTCGAAGAGCGTGCCGTCCTCGACGAGTTCGGCCCCGCGCTTGGCGACCGCCCATGGTCCGGGGAGGTCCTCGATGCCGCTCTTGGTCAGGCCGATCCAGACCAGCAGGCCGAGCGCCGCCGAGCACAGGGACAGCAGGACGGAGGAGGGCTTGGGCAGGGGTATGCGGCGGCCGGCGGGTGTCTTTGCGGCGGCGTCCGGTGCGGCGGGCGCTTCGGCGGTGCCGGCCGATGTGCCGCCGGGGCGGGCCGGTTTGGTGTCCTGGCTCATGCCACCTCATCCGCGACGCCGTCGACATCGGGCGCACGGTCGCCGCCGATGTCGGACATGTAGCTCATCCAGGTGTAGGCGGGGTCCTCGCGCCGGAGCAGTTCGCGGTAGAGCCGCACGGTGAGGTCGCGGCGTACGCCCGCGTAGGCGGGTGCCTGGTAGACGTTGTGCAGCTCGTGTGGGTCCGTCTCGAGGTCGTACAACTCGTGCACGCTCTCGGGGTTGTAGACGAGCTTGTGCCGCCGGTCGCGGATCATCCGCTGGGAGTGGGGGAAGTGGTGGCCGTGGAATTCGGCCACGACCTGCTCGCGGGTGCCGTCGGACGGCTCGCCGGACAGCAGCGGGAGGAGACTGCGGCCGTCACACGGCTCGGGCACCGGCGCGCCGGCGATGTCGAGGATCGTCGGGAACAGGTCGATCAGCGTGGCGAAGTCGTCCCGCACCTGCGCCGGTCGGCCGGGTACCCGGGCGATGCCGGGAATCCGGTAGATGTCCTCGTACATCGCCGGCCCCTTGTCGTTGAGCCGGTGGGCGCCGGTGAACTCGCCGTGGTCGGCGGTGAAGAACACCGCGGTGTCCTCCCACAGGCCGTGTGCCTTGAGCGCGTCGAGGAGCCGACCGACCTGGCGGTCGATCATCGTCACGTAGCCCCAGTAGACGGCGATCAGCTTGCGCCACTGGTCCGCGTCGAAGTGGTCCACGGACCAGTACTCGCTGTACCGACGCTGTACCTCGGGCTTGCCGGCGAAGGTCTCCGCCATCGACCCGGGCAGCGGGACGGAGTCCGGGTCGTACATGTCGTAGTACTCGTCCGGGATCAGGTAGGGCAGGTGCGGCCCGAACCAGTGGCAGGACAACATGAACGGCCGGCCGTCCTCGCGGTTGCCCGCCGCGTATCGGTCGAGGAGTTCGAGGGTGCGGTCGGTGAGGAAGGCCTCCATCGTCGCCTCGGCGGGCTGCTGGAGGCGGCCGGCGATCAGGTGGCCGCGTCCGGTGCCGTTCTCGGCCTTGCCGAAGATCGGGTCCTTGACCGAGAAGCCCGGGTACCCGTTCTGCTCCAGCCACGCCAGGTACGACGGGTGGTGTACGGGGTTGAGCGCGCCGGTGAGGTGCTCACCGTCGATGCCGTGGTGCTCGGGCCCGCGGTTGCGGCCGATGTGCCACTTGCCGACGTGCCCCATCCGGTAGCCGCGCTCCAGCAGCGGGCGGGCCGACACCGGGCTCGCGTCGTCGAGTTCGTCGCGGGCGCCGCCGTTGCGTTCCGGGTTGACGAGGAGCCCGTGCCGGAAGGGGTACTGGCCCGTGAACAGCGACGCGCGGGCCGGCGTGCAGATGGCCGTGGGGGTGTAGAAGCGGTCGAATCGGGTGCCGTCGGCGGCGAGCGAGTCGAGCGCCGGGGTGTCGACCACCGGGTTGCCATAGCAGCCCAGCGTGTCGGTCCGGTGTTGATCGGTCATCAGGAACAGGACGTTGCGAACTGGCATACGACGATCGCGCCTTCTGCTGGGAGCGGCGGCACCGGGCCGGGATCGTGGCGGGATCGGGGCGCGACGGTGCCGCCGGGGGCGGCGGGTGGAGAGCGGGCGGCCGGGCACGGCCGATCGGGCGGTCCCGTTGCCGGGCCCGGCTTATTTATTCCGGAAATGGATCGTAATAACGCCCACGTCCGCCGCGCAAGAGGTGAACAGAAGGGAAAACCGCAACAGATCATGCGCTTACTGGCGGTGACCTGACTCTTTTAGTTCCTCATCCGGAAAAACGGGCCACCCATGCCGACCCTCAGGCAGGCTGCTCGTCCTCGCGCAGCAGCAGAGCGAGGGCGCCGAGGGCGGCGGCGTTGACCCCGAGGTCGGCCTGGACCACGTCGACCGGCCATGCCACCCGAGGCAGCGCGAGCCGGTTTATCGCCTCCCGCACCGGATCGAGAACGAGCGAGCCCAGCTGCGCCAACTCGCCACCCACCACGATGCGCTGGGGGTCGAGCTGCACGACCACGCCCGCCAACACCCGGCCAAGCCTGGCAGCCGCCGCGTCGACCACCCGGCACGCCACCGGCGACAGGTCCTGGGCCGCGGTGACCAGCGCGTCGAGATCCGCCAGTGCCAGCCCGCGCGCGGCACACGCGTCCAGCAGCGCGGCCCCGCCGATCAGTCCCTCCAGACAGCCCCGGCCACCGCAGTGACACGACGCGCCGTTGGGGTCCACGCTCACGTGACCGATCTCCCCCGCCCCGCCGCGTGCGCCCGTCACGGCGCGACCGCCCACCACGAAGCCCCCGCCGATCCCCGTGGACCAACGGACGTAGACCAGGTCGTCGACCTGCCGTCCCGCGCCCCATGTCGCCTCGGCCAGCGCGGCCATCCGCGAGTTGTTTCCGATCGAAACCGCGACGCCCAACTCCTCGCCAACCAGCCGGCGCACCCCCTCGACCGGCGTCGAGGACGACGCGCCGCCCAGGACGCCGACCACCCCGATTCCCACCGCGGTGAGCCCGGACAGCCCGATCCCGCCGCGTTCGGCGACGGCGCGGACCAGTGTCACCACGGTGTCCGCCGTCACCTCGGGGACCGCGTCCTCGGCGATGTCCGCGAGACCGGTCGCGACGACCTCGTGGGAGGCGTTCGCGATGACCAGACGCACCCGACGGCGGCCCACGTCGACGCCCACGTACAGCCCCGCCGAGGGATTGAGGGCCACCAGCGCCGCGGGCCGGCCGCGCCCGCGCCCGGCCGACCCGGCGGCCTCCTGCTCGATCATCGCGCCGCGTTCCAGGAGTTCGGCGACGACGCCGAACATCGTGGTCTTCGGCAGTCCCGTGCGCCGGCACAGTTCCGCGCGGCTGAGGGCGCCGGAACGGCGCAGTTCCGCAAGGACCAGGTCTTCATAGCCCGCCCTCGCACGGCGGGTCGTAGAGATACTCACCGAGCCATGATGGCCATCGGCCACTTATTTGGTCAAAACCAGGAATAATTATTGGCCCACTGTGCGGCATCCCGAGGTACGTCCGCCCGGGCGGACGAGGTCATCCGTCGACCTGGTCCGGCCGCCGAGGAGACCGGCGACACCCGGGAGCCTGCCGGTTCCACCGACCACCGGCGCGCGCCTCATGATGATGCGACCTGTGATCGTCTCGGCGCCAGGTGGCCACCGCACGCCGCAGGTCAACCGGATGCGGGCCGCAGATTGTTCATGAGCAGGCCGAGGGCGAACTCGAAGCGGTCGTGTCCGGTACCGGAGATCAGCTCGGCGGCATGGCGTCGAGTATGCGGGAATTTCTCGGCAGGCAGTGCGGTGAAGCGGTCCAACAACTCCTCGTGGCCGAGTACCCATTCCTGATCCTGGTGCCGGCGCCGCTGCTGGACCAGCGACTGCTCCAGTGCGTAGGCGCTGACGTAGAGGGACAGCGCGTCGCGGGCCCATCCGGCCGTCCTCGGTTCGATGCCGCCCGCGAGCAGGATCGCCAGGATTCCTTCGCCGACCCGCAGCATTTCCGGGTTGGTCGACACCATGGCCAGCGCGGCGCGCGAGATTCCGGGGTATCTCAGGTACAGGTCGCGGATCTGCGTGTACACCCCGAGTAGCTGCTCGCGCCAGGCGCTCGGGTCCGGCTCGGGGAGCACGACCTCGGCGTAGAGCCTGCCGATCAGCAGATCGTCGATGTCGTCCTTGTTGACGATGTGCGCGTACAGCGACGACGGGCCAGTGCCGAGTACGGCGGCGACCCGGCGGATGGTCAGCGCGTCATACCCCTCGGTGGCGACGACTTCCAGGGCGGCGTCGGTGATCCGTTCGACGGTGATCGGCTTCTTGCGCGGTGCCGCCTCGGCCGCGGGTTGGGCATGGCGGGCTGCGCGGCGTTGGCGGGGATCGGCGGACATGCCGGCCACTATAACTTGACACGATCTAAGTTCGTTGAGTAGAACTTAGTTCGTCACAGCAACGAACTAAGTTCGTGTCGATGTTCCGGAGGTGTGTGATGCGAGTTTCCGTTGTCGGAGCCGGTCTGGGAGGTCTGGCTCTCGCGCAGGGTCTGCGTGGTGCCGGGATCGAGGCCGACGTGTTCGAGCGCGACCCGGGGATCGTCGCACGGTTCCAGGGCTACCGGCTCGTGCTGAACCCGATCGGTTTCCAGGCGGTACGCGACTGCCTGCCCACACGCTGGCACCCACTGCTGGACGAGATCGCCATGGACGCCTCCGCCGAACAGCTGATCCTGGACCCGCAGCTGAACGAGATCGGCAGGCTCGGCGCGGGCCGGACCGGCATCGTGGTCGACCGGCAGGTGCTGCGACACCTGTTGCTGACCGGCCTCACCGTGCACACCGATGCCGCCCTGACCGGCTACGACGTGTCGGCCGACGGCAAGGTCCGAGCCCGGTTCGCCCACCGCGACCCGGCCACCGCCGACCTGCTCGTCGGCGCGGACGGCGTCACCTCCGCGGTCCGCCGGGTGTTGTCGCCGCAGACCACCCCGACCGACACCGGCGTCCGGTTCGTCATCGGCCGCACCCCGCTGACCGACGAGTTCGCCGGCCTGTCCAAGGCCTACGGCTCGAAGATCGCGGGTGACGGCGTCGGCCTGC
Source organism: Embleya sp. NBC_00888 (assembly GCF_045207655.1). Lineage (NCBI taxonomy): Bacteria > Bacillati > Actinomycetota > Actinomycetes > Kitasatosporales > Streptomycetaceae > Embleya > Embleya sp. NBC_00888. The sequence continues at coordinate 833,128 of NZ_CP108785.1, forward strand.
TGCTCGGCGCGATGCGCTTCCGTACCCCGCCGAAGCAGGCCGCCGAGCAACTGGCCCCCGAAGTCACGCTGCCCGACATCGGCGACTACGTGCGCTGGGCCATGATCCTGCCGCCGAACGGCTCGCCGGCGGACCTGACCGCGCAGGACGCCGTGCTGTCCAGGATGGAAGGCTGGCACCCGGAGTTGCGCGCGCTGATCGAGCAGGCCGACCCGGACAACAGCACGCTGCTGTCCATCCGGGTGGTCAAGCCCGGTGAGCGCTGGGCGTCCGGCCCGGTCACGCTGCTCGGCGACGCGATCCACGCCACCTCCCCGACCGGCGGCAACGGCGCGAACACCGCGCTGCGCGATGCCGACCTGCTGCGCCGCTGCCTGATCGAGGCCAACGAAGGCCGCCGGGATCTGCTCGGCGCGGTCGACGACTACGAGCGGCAGATGTTCGAGTACGGCGCCGAGGCCGTGCGCAGCAGTCTCGAGAAGCTGCCCGCCTTCGCCCCCGAAGCGAAACTGTCCTGAGGCCGAGACGCACCCTGCGCGATCGACCGGACCCGCCCGGTCGTGGACATACCGATCCCCGCCGGTCGACGACGCGGTCGACTACCGGAGGGCCGGCGAAAGATCGTTCGGCCGTTGGCAGCGCGCGGTGGCGCTGCCGTCCTTGCGCGGCACTCGGTGACTCGTTCGCCGCGGGACCGCTGGTCCTGCCGCAGGTGGCACTCGATCCGTGCTTCCGTTCCGGCAATGACAACGCCCTTCTCAGGAAGTGCGTCGGGCGCGGCGGCACCCGACGGTGCCGGTGCGAGGGCAGTCCGGCACACGGCGCACGCATGCGGTGCCGGCGTGGACGGGGCGGCGGCGCGTTTCGCGGCCGTGCGCGGCGGCCTGGTCCTCGCCGCCGCGCAACTGGCCCGCGAACACGGCGACGCCGACTGCGAGGCCTGGCCCCGGACGCTGTGGTCCGACCCCGAGGCACCGCGCGAAATGCGGGTGAGCGCCGCACTGGGGTGGCTGTGCCTGACCGACGCGGCCGTACCGGACGAGCTGCGCACCGTCGTGGACGAGTGCGCCACCGAAGCCACGGCCCGGCTGATGGCGCCACTGCCGTGGATGCGCGCGGTCGACTACGGGCGTGACGCGGGACTGCAACGCTGCGTCCGAGCACTGCTTCACCCTGACGCCCCTGAACCCGAATCGCCATGGACTGCGTGGCCCGCCTCCCGATTCGACCGCACCCTACTCAATCGCCCGGTTGAACCCGGTGTGGCCCCTGCAAAGCCCCAAACCAGAGATGCAGTCGGGGTGGCACGCGATGTGAGGATGAGCGCGCTCGACCTTCGGCAGTGCGGGCAACCCTCCGGAATGCCGTCATCAACGGCGGGCCGCCGCACGGGCGGGTCGCCCGGAGTCAAGACTTGCACGCCCGAGACTTGCGCTGCCGGTCGGTCCCACGACTGCGGAGCGGTGATCTGTCGCAGAGCCTGGGCCGCTTGGGACGCGATCCGGGCGAGCTGCTGCTCCAAAACGCCCGTCGTCGAGGCCCTCATCGCTGCCTGCGGGCGGTGTGATGCCTGTGGGCTCAGCCTTGTTCCTCGCCGCCGACCGCGGCTTCGTACGCGAGCAAAGTATCGACGAACAGTTGCTGCTGATCCGGCGTCAGGGGGGCCAGCGCCTTGCGCCACGCGGTCGCGCCCGGGGCGAGCCAGGCAGTGATCGCGGGTTGTTGGTCGTCCGCAATGCCGATGATCCGACGACGCCGGTCCGCCTCGTCCTCGCGCCGTTCCAGGATTCCCTTCCGGCTCAGGTCGCCCACCAGCAGGCTCACCGTCGTCGGCGCGACCTGTAGTCGGGCCGCCAACTCGTTCACGGTCATCGGCCCGTCGAAGAGCAGGTAGGAGAGCAGCGAGAGGTGGCGCGGCGCCAGGGCGAAGGACTGCAGCACCTCGGGCACGGGGATCTTCTTGACCCGGCCCACCATCCGGGGCATGAGCAGCAGCAGGGCTCGTACGGCGTCGTCGACCCCGTCGCCGCCGCCCTCCGCGGCATAGCGCGACTCGGGCCTTGACATCGCACGCCCCTCCACGTTTATCTTTGCTGTCAAAGATATGTTGCTTGCAAAGCAAGCTTCATCGTACGTACCGGCCCGAACGGAGTTGCCACCCATGCCGCACTTCAGCGTGCACATCCGCGAAGAAACCCTCGACGGGATGGTGGAACCGAAGTTGATCAGCGCCCTGACCGACGCGGTCGGTGCCGTCTACGGCGAGGAGTTCAGCCGCCTCGTCGGGGTCGACCTGATCGGCATCCCGCAGCACCGCCGGGGCATCGGCGGCAAACCGACCGACAACGATGCACCCCTTGTCACCCTCAGCATGCGCGAGGCCGCCTATCACCTGCCCCAGGTCGCGGACGCTCCCGCCCGCCTGGTCGCCACCACCACCGACGCACTGGCCGGCGTGCTCGGCGAGGCCGTCCGCAAGCAGGTCATCGTGACCATCGTCGGCGTCCCCGACGGCCGCACCGGAGTCGCCGGCACGGTGGCCTGACGCACGGGCGCAGGCCGGGGCGACCCGCTCCCGGCCTGCGCCCGCGCTCTGTCATCGACGAGAGCGGCGGCAGGCACGGTAGTTCGGGCGAATCCTCTTCACGAATCCTCGTGATCGGTGTGTCGTCGTCCCGTCCCGCCGAGCATCGGCTCGGCGGGACGGGACGATCGACAGGGTCCGCCGTACACGGTCGGGCCCGGTTCGGACCGTCAGGCGGCGTGGTTGCCCCGGCGCCTGCGCAACAGGATGCCGCCGCCGACCAGGATCGCGGCGGTGACGAGGAGTCCGCCCACCGCGACCGTGCCGGTCTGCGCGAGCGACTTGCCGCCGCCTCCGGTCGTCGCGGGCTTCGAGGTCGTCGGGGCGACCGAGTCCGAGGCGGTCGGCGACGCGGACGACGAAGGACTACCGGTACCGGCCGACGAGGTGACGGGCGCGGGGGTCTTCGTGCCGTCGACCGGCGGCTTGCTGGTCGAGGGAACCGCGCTGGTCGGCGGCGCGGTGGTCGGCGGGCTGGTCGTCGGGGGCTTGGTGGTCGGCGGCGTTGTCGGCGGCTTGGCCGGGCAGGCGTGCGACAGGTTGAACCACTTCACCTCGCCACCCTTGACCTGGGCGACCGCGGAGGTCAGCGTGGCCCCGGCCGGCGACGCCACGTACGCGTGCTTGTCGCTGGGAGGTCCGAAGGTGGTTATCACCTGCGGGCCGCCCGGCTGGAACGTCACGGTCAGCTTGACGAAGTCCGTCCCGTTCGTGGGAAGCACGAAGTGCCACCCGTCCTTGTCGGCGGGGATCGTGTTCGGGCACTCGCCCCGCTCCACCCCATCGCTGGTGGCGGTCAGTGGGAGCTTCTGGTGCAGGTTTACGGTGTACGTGTCGCCGGTGGCGAAGGCCGGCGCCGTGCCGGCGGCCAAGACGAGCGGCACGGCGAGTGCGGTGGCCCAACGCATTGCCTTGGAAGGCGAAGACATGGTGATACCTCTTGGGCAGAAGTAAGTTGCGGCCCAGGGGGTCAGTCGTGTCACCCGGCACGAGAGCCGCAGCCGAGACCCCTCGACACGCTCGCCCGAAAGACCGTTTCGTCCGCCCGGAACCGAAAAGACCCTCGATGAGGGCAGCCGAGATTCCCATCACGGAGAGCTCCACGTCAAGATAGAATTGTCCGGGTAGCAGTAGTTATCCGCTTTATCCGCCTTGCTCGGGTATAACGATTTCCCACAACACGGCATTTTTTGGCCGTCGTCGCACGCCCGGACGCGTTGACCGGACCCGATTTCACGCCCATATGCCCCACTTCGGCATTTCGCGAAGTCCGGCCATGCCGAACCAACCATGTCGACCGAGCATTTCCGGCCACTGGACGCGCGCCCCGCGCCCGTCGACACCTCCGACCGCCGGTCGGTCCCCGGTCCTCGCCCGTCACAGGCGGCGATCACCGTCTTCGCCCACGTCCGTACCTCTTCCTGCCACCGGTCGGCGCGGCGGTGAACTCGGCGCGCCGGACGATCAAGCGCCGGCGGAGGTCGAGCAAGACAGTCGCCGTCCTCGGCATCACCGGCCACGCCCGCGTCACCCCGGATGCGATATCCCGGCCCGACCGGACGAAGCAGCTGCCCGACCGGCATGTCACCGTCGCCCATACCACGCTCACAGTGCGCCGGGCCGATGCGCCCACCGAACACCGCCCGCTCCGCGACGGCGAACTCGCCGACTGGCCGCGCGTTCTGGAGGTCCCGCTCACGACGGACGAGGAAAAGCGCCTCCTCGAGCGGGCCACGGAGGCGGTTGCGGCGAACGCGTGAACACACGCCTGCCTCGATGCCCGGCTCTGGTGACGGTTCAACCAGTCAGGGGCATGACCACCGGCCTTTCCGCAGGTCGGGAGCCTCTGCACCCGGTGAATGTGTCGATCGGTGCCGTGGGACGGTCAGGCAGGGAACGACCGGAGAAGCACGCGATCGACATCGACGTCTTGCCGGGGCCGGACGGCCGGCAAGGGCGAACACTCGTACGCGCCACCGCCGTCCGGCGCGCAAAGGATTCCGGTCGGCCGTCGCCTGCCCCCGACGGTGGTGTTCAGGGTGACCGCTTCCGGTCGTCCCTTGCGTCGAGTCGGCCACCTCGAAGCCGAGAGGATCCTGAGAGGGGGCGCCCACGGGGTGTCCCGCCGGCTCCCGCCGCCGGTGCGGGTTCGTGTGCGCACGGCCGGCGGCGACGAGGCCCCCCGACGACCTCGACGCCGCTCTCGGCCGCACCGTGCAGCGGACCTGCACAACTCTCCTACGACACCGGTCGGTCGCGTTCGCCGCGCGGTCGATCAACGCGCGCGCAGCCGCGGATCTCCTTGTCCACCGCGGCGCCGAACCCGCAGGGGCGCTTTCTCACGTGTCCCGACGCTCCAACAGCCACCCGGCCGTACCGAGGGCGAGCGCCAGATACACAGCGCAGACAACGGTCGCCATCATGGTCGAGGGCCGGCCGGCCTGCGCGGGGCCGGTCGTCGTGCTCAACGCCTGGAACACCGACTGGAGTGTCCAACTCCGCGCGGTATCGCTCGCGGCGGTCACCATCGGCGCGACGAAGAACAGGCCGAACAGCGCCGTGACCGCGCCCGCCGAATGCCGCACAATGGCGCCCACGGCCAACCCCAACACGGCCATCACGGCCACGAACGCGCCGGTCGCCACCACCGCGCGCAGCACGTGCGGGTCGCCGAGGCCGACGTCGAGGTCCTTGTCGGCCAGGATCGACCGACCCACCACGAATGTCGCGAACGCGATCGTCTCCCCGACCGCCAGTGTCACACCTCCGGTCACCAATACCTTCGCCGCCAACACCCGACGCCGTCGGGGCACCGCGGCGAAGGTGGTCCGGATCAGGCCCGAGCCGTACTCCGAGCTCGTCGTGAGCACCCCGAGCGCGCCCAGCGCGAGCACAACGACGTAGTAGCCGCCGCTGAAGCCGAACCGGACCGGGTCGAACCGGGCGCGTTCGTCGGCCGTCATACCGTCCCAATCGGCGACCAGGTTGCCGTAGTCGAACGCGCCGAGACCCAACGCCACCACGGCAGCGAGCCCGATCATCAGATAGGTGGACCGGATCGAGCGCAGCTTGATCCATTCCGAGGCGAGCACGCCCCGGGAGATACGCACAGACGTCATGACCGCGCGCCCCTCTCGGCGATGTCGCCGCGTGTGTCGCCGTGTTCGATGTCGTCGCGTCGCAGGTCCGCGGGAATGCCGTCGGCCCGGTACTCGACGCTCTCCTCCGTGATCGCCAGATACGCCTCCTCCAACGAGGCCTCGTGAACCGCGAGTTCGTGGATCACCAGGCCGTGGGCGGCGGCGATCTCACCGATCCGGGAGTAGGCCGGGCCCACCACCGAAAGTGCCCCGCCGTCCGGTTCGGTGACCACGGTCGCGCCCTCGGCGGTGAGCAGGCGGGCGAGCTCGGCACCATGCGGGGAGCGCACCAGCACGTGGGTCCGCGAACTGCCCCGCACGAACTCGGCCATGTCGGTGTCCACGATCAGCCGGCCCTTGCCGAGCACGATCACGTGATCCGCCGTGAGCGCCATCTCGCTCATCAGGTGGCTGGACACGAACACCGCTCGGCCCTGCGCGGCGAGGTCGCGCATCAGGGTGCGGATCCAGCGGATGCCGTCCGGGTCGAGCCCGTTGACCGGCTCGTCGAACACCAGCACACCCGGGTCTCCGAGCAGCGCGCACGCGACCCCCAGGCGTTGGCGCATGCCGAGCGAGAAGGTGCGGACCCGGTGCCGGGCCACGTCGCTCAGGCCGGTCAGCTCCAGCACCTCGCCGACCCGCCGGCGCGGGATGTCGTTGCTCGCCGCGACGCTCGCGAGGTGGTTGTACGCGCTGCGACCGCCATGCCCGGCGCCCGCGTCCAGGAGCGCACCCACCACGCACAGCGGCCGATCCAGGTCGCGGTACGCCCTGCCGTCGACGAGCGCGCGGCCGGCACTGGGGGCGTCCAGGCCCAGGATCATCCGGATCGTGGTGGACTTGCCCGCCCCGTTGGGGCCCAGGAAGCCGGTCACCCGGCCGGGCTCGACCGTGAACGTCAGGTCTTCGACGGCCACGGTCGCGCCGTACCTCTTGGTGAGTCCGCGGACTTCGATCATCTCTTCTCCCAGGTCGCCGATACGCCCTCCACCGTGTCGGGCCGACCCGCCCGCGTCGTCCCGCCGCGGCCATGGACCGGCCGGAGCATGTACGACCGTGGTCATAGGTCTCGCGCACGATGGCCGGGCGGACCTGCGGACCTACGCTGAGCCGCATGGACTTCGAACCGGCGCGGCCGCTGACCAAGAGGTTGCGGCCCGGTCACTGGGTGGCGCTGGACGTGGTCACGGCGCTGGTCGTGACACCGATCGCGGGGCTGCGGGTGGTGCACGCGTATCACCGCTTCGACCCGCACGGACGGGGCTACCGACAGCCGTCCGCGGGCGAACTGGGCATCGCCCTCGTCGCCGTCGCGGTGCTCGGTCTCGCCTTCGCCACGCGCCGGGTGTGGCCGCTGCCGGCCGCCGGCGCGATCCTGGCCGCCTGGCTGGTGGTCGTGGCGGTCGACGGACGGCTGACCATCGCGCTCGTGCTGGGCGGTCCGTTCGTGGTGCTCGCGTCGATGGGCGTCGTGTACGTCGCCGCGACGCGATGCCGGCCGCGGCCGGGGCTCGCGGTGCTCGGATCGGCGCTGGTCGGCGCCGGCGCGTGGTGGTTCGGATCGGCCGACCTGCGCCGCAACGGGTGGTTGCCGGTGCTGTTCTCGGTCTGCGCGTGGGCCGTGGGTTACGCGGTCGGGCGGCATCGGGCATACGCGGCCGAGCTGCGCGAGCATCACGCCCACGTGGTCCGGTCCGAGTTCGCGGAGGAGCGGCTGCGGATCGCCCGCGAGGTGCACGACGTGGTGGCGCACAGTCTGGGGGTGGTGAACGTGCAGGCGGGATACGGCGGTTTCGTGCTCGACGCCCGGCCCGAGGAGGCCCGGGCCGCGCTCGCGGCGATCCAGGCCACCAGCCGTGACACCATCCACGAGATGCGGGGGCTGCTCGGCGTGCTGCGCGCGGGCGCGCCCGCGGATCGGCTGCCCGCCCCGGGGTTGGCCGACCTGGCGTCGCTGGTCGAACAGACCACGGGGGCGGGCGTACGGGTGGAACTGGTCGTCGTCGGCGAGGCCCGTGAGCTGCCGGCCGGCATCGAGTTGTCCGCGTATCGGATCGTCCAGGAGGCGCTGACCAACGTGGTGCGGCACGCGCACACCCGGGCTGCGCGGGTGGAAGTCGCCTACCGAGAGGGCGAGTTCGCGATCGAGGTCACCGACCGGGGGCGCGGCGGGGCGATCGCGCCCGGCGGGCACGGGCTGGCCGGGGTCCGCGAGCGGGTCGGGCTCTACGGCGGCGAGTTCAGCGCCGGGCCGATGCCCGAACGGGGCTTTCGGGTCGCCGCCGTGCTGCCGTTCGCCGGGCGGGCCCGGTGAGCGTGCGGGTGCTGGTCGCGGACGACCAGGCCCTGGTACGGGCGGGCCTGAGCGGGATCGTGACCGCCGCGCCCGGGTTCACTGTGGTCGGCGAGGCCGGCACCGGCTCGGCCGCCGTCGACCTCGCCCGGCGGGAGCGGCCCGACGTGGTCCTGATGGACATCCGGATGCCCGACATGGACGGCCTGGAAGCCACCCGATTGATCACCGGCGCGGGCGGCCCGCCCGCAGTGCCCGGGGTACGCGTGCTGATCCTGACCACGTTCGATCTGGACGAATACGTCTACGACGCGCTGCGCGGCGGCGCGAGCGGCTTCCTGCTCAAGGACACCCCGCCGGCGGAACTGCTCACCGCGATCCGAGTCGTCGCGGCCGGCGACGCACTGATCGCGCCGAGCGTGACGCGCCGCCTGATCGCCGAGTTCGCCGCGCGCCCGACCACCGGAGCGGGCCGGCCACCGCACGGACCCGATCCGCTCGGCGCCGTCACCGCCCGCGAACGCGAGGTGCTCACACTGATCGCCGAGGGGTGTACCAACGTGGAGATCGCCAGGCGTCTGCACATCACCGAGGGCACCACGAAAACGCACGTGGGTCACCTGCTGAGCAAGCTCGGCGCACGCGATCGAGTCCAGTTGGTGATCATCGCCTACCGCTCCGGGTTGGCCCGGGCGCACTGATCCGCCCGTCACGTCGCGCGGGCGCCGACGAGACCGGTCTCGTACGCGACGACCTGGCGTGGGCAGCGCGTGGTGTATCGGTGCCCGTCGGGCGCTCGCGGCGGACGGGGGCTCGGTGTCGGCGGTGCCGTGGACCGAATCTCCGTCGGCGGATCGGAACGAAACCCGGGCGGACCGCGATCACCGCCATCGTGGACGGCACCGAACGCATCACCAAAACCGGCTTCGACGCGGTTCGTCCGGACCACCTCGCCGAAACCCGGTACCGCCCCGGCCCCACCGGTGATGGCCTTCCGCTTGGCCGCGAGCCGTTTGTATTTCCGGCGGATCCAGCGCACCAGGTAGGCGTTGATACGCATCGATCTTCATGCCGGATCCTCCCTGCTTCCCGGGGACTTTGTCGCACCCGGACGACAGATGAGACCGGGCAGCCCCGTACCGATGTGACAGATCCAGGTCCGCCGAGATCTTCCAACGCGGTTCCCCCGCAGCCGGGACCGCCGCCGACAACTGCGGGTCCCGGCTGTCCCGTGACCAGGTCCGTCCGATCCGACCTGCCGGTTCGGAGTGTGCGAGGTCCTTGAGGCGTTCCAGGACGAAGGCGTCCGGGTCGATCTTCAGGGTGGCGGTTGATCGGGTCCATCGCGGCCACCGGTCCGCGCACCTGGTCCCGGAGGTGGTGATGCATCACGCGCAGTTCCTCGTCGGGCAGCGCTGCGAGTTCCTCGCGGACGACGACCCGGCGCAGGTGACCCCACTCCGGTTTCGGAGGTTCTCCCGGTGCACATCGGGTTCTCGCGCGGGCTGCGCGATCGGCCGAGGAGCGGACTTCGGCGTCGGTTGAACCGCTTCCTCGCGGAACTCGGGGCCTACGAGTTGGGACGTGCCATGGGCTGCTGTGCTCGATTCCCTACCGGACAACTATATGTGGATCCCTATCCGGAACCTTCGTGTCACCTCACGCAGCCCTGCCCGGCGAATCAGCGTCGTGGGACGGTGGGACAGTCGTCTCAACCATCTCCAAAGGTCCGTTTGCGCGTTCTCATCCGCATTCCGCGCACCCGGAACCGCCCTGCTTGACCAGGTGCCCGCAAACGATCATGGTTGTTGCGCACCGTTCGTTCAGGCCCGGGAGGTCCATCCATGTCCGGCGACTACCCCGGACGGCCACCGCGGCCCGAGACGCCACCACCGGGCGAGCCGCGGCCCGGCATGGAGAGTCCGCCGACTCCGCCTCCGGCGATCTATTCGGGTCCGCCTTGGCAACCGACGCAGGCCGGGTTCCATCCGGGTGCGCCGCAGCCGCCCGCCCCTCCACCGCGCGGTCGGCGTGGCCTGGTCGTCGGACTGGCTGCCGTCGTGGCGGTCGGCGTCATCGCCACAGTCGCCGTGATCGTCATCGGCGACGACTCGGACCCGGATCCCGCACCGCCGTTGGCCGCGCCCACGTCCGGCGCGAGCTCTTCGGCCACAGCGTCCGTGCCAGGCGGCATCGCGCCCACGTCCGCCGCCCCGGAAGCGCAGCGCACCGGCCCCTGGACGCCGGTCGTCGACGATCCGTCGACCTGGCCCGACGCCTGCATGCTCCTGAAGGCCGCGGAGGTCAAGGCGGCCGTACCCGGGGCCACGGAGGTGATCGCAACCGGCGAAGTGGTACCGGCGGACAAGGACGATCCCCGCCCGGTCGTGCACAACAACACCTGCCACTTCGCGGTGAAGACGGGACAGGCCTCCGATCCGGTCAAGGACCCGATAAAGCTCGACCTCAACCTCCTCGACGTCAACACCGAGTCGGTTCTCGCGGCCGACTACGCGGAACGCAAGTCTCGGTCGTCGAAGTACGATTCGATCTTCAAGGACCTGCGCCGCACCTTCGGCGCCGATGACGCGTTCCTGGTCTCCGGTGACGTCGTCTTTCGGAAGGGCCCCTATCTGTTCGGTATCGCCATCGACGGAGACCTCGTCGGAACGGACGGCGAGGATCTGGGCACCTTCGACTGGGGCCCCGAGGTCACCCCGCCTCTGGCGATGTTCGTGCTCGAGAGGTTGTGACCGAGGCCGCCCCGGCCGACGAAGATGCCGGGGCGAACGTGCCGGGGCGCCCGGGCGCCCTCCGACGGTGTCCGAGCCGGCAGCCTCGCGTTGGGCTGAACGTCCGGCCGGGTGGACGGGCGCTCGTCGCAGATCCGGTCACCACGAGCGCTACGACTGGCACGGTTCCGGCGCCGCCGACGAAACTCCGGTGCCCGGCGGCCTGTTCGATCGTCCGGGCGAGGGCCGGGCTCAGAGGAGCGTGCACATGGCCTGCGCCGTCAGGGGTTGCGGCGTGGCGCCGTAGTTCACGGCGCGCACGTCGACTCTGTTCAGACGGTTCTCGAACACGCTCGGGTACGTGTCCCTGACGTACATGTCCCGGTCGCCGCCCGTCTTCGCGCCTCCGCCGGTCAGGACCTGGTCCTCGGGACAGAATGCGTGTGCCGATCCCGACTTTCCGGGCGCGACCATCTCGGTCGGTCCCGTGAACACGGGGTGCGTGACAGTCGAGCAGATGATGTTGACCCAGAAGTGGTTGGAGTGAGAGGCGTTCGTGTTCGTGGCCGTGACTGTCCAACCGTTTCCGGTCCTGTACGAATTGTTCGTGTAGATCTCGCCGTTGGACGTTCTCGGCCCACCGGATGACGGCACCTGGTCCCCGGGGCACTGGACGGTGTGGGCGGCGGTCTGCCACGGCCCGAGCTCGACGCCCTGCACCTCCGGTTCCCACACGACGGCGTGGGGTGCCGCCGAGCAGATGACCACCGCGTACGTGTCCGTCCCCCGGGAGCCGAGGTCGTAGTTGTGGGCCTGCGAGACCCAGTAGTCGCCGCCGCCGTACGACCCGGTCGTCACCATGTCGGGGACGTCGTAGTCGTAGTTGAACTGCCCACCGCCGGTGGCGACTTCTCCTCGCGGACAGGACGCGGTGCCGATTCCGGTCTCGCCCGCGGGCACTGTGTGGTGCAGGCCGCTGTAGAGGTGATGCGGCGATCCGCGCTTCGCGAGGCCGCGTGCGGCGGCCGCGGGGTCGGCGGTGAATGCGGTCGTCGTGGCGGCGAACCCCAGCAACAGGGCCGCGGCAACGACGGGGAAACGGGTGCGCTTGCGCATGGCGTGCCTCCCGGCGTAGTGACGTGCGCGTGCATCCAACGCTCGGGCACCCGCGCCACGGACGGCGTCAGGCGCCGCCCACCGCCGCTGCGGTTCACCCGATCGGGCGCAGCGGTCCTCGTGGTGGGGGTCGGCACCGGTGGTCACCACCCACAGCGGTGGGCAGCCCCGGCCCGGGCGCTGCTCGCGCCACGCGGCGCGGGTGGAGCCGGTGAGGTGGGGTGGGCCTTCGTGGGCACGGTGATCGGGCCTGCGGGTCCAGGTGTCGATCCTGGTGGCGCGGCGGTGCAACAGCATGCTGGCACGGTCGAGTTCGACCATCCGCACCCCCGAGTCGGCTCCTGGGTGTCCGGGGTGACGAGGCGGCAGACCGCGTCGGCGGTGATGCGGCGGCACTCGAGGCGGTGTTCGGCCTCGACGTCCCAGCCGGTGATCGGCCCGACGCCGTGCCGCACGCACGCGACGGTCGCGGTCACAGCCAGGGCGTGCGCGGCCAGGGCGTGCGTGCGGTGCGGCCTCACCGGTCGCCGCGCGCGGTCGGGCCGTGCCGCCCGAGGCCTTCCCGACGCGGGTCGGGTGCCACACGTCGAGGCAGCCGTGGCGTACGCGCGCAATCGGCCCGCGTTCCTCCTGGGCGAGGGTAACCCTACGGACGTAGGCGGTGCTCGCGTGGTCGGGGGTGAGAGCGTGTCCGCCGGCCGATCGTGGTCGACCGAGTCCGGGAGATCGTCGGCGAGTACGGGCCGCGCGTCGCGAGACCGGCGCGGCGGGCGGCCGCTCGCGCGGGTGATCGAGGGTGGTGCGCGGTGTGTTCGTGTGTGGGCTCGAACGTCCCCGTCCCCGTCGCCGCGGCCGGCCGCCCCTCCCCTCGGGCGCCGGCCGCGCCGTGCGCAACGATCGCCCAAGGATCCGAAGGATCCGAAGACGATGCGGGCAGGCAGGCCCGCGACCACCACCTCGCGGCCGGCGCACGCCGCGTCGCGCGCGCTCGTTTGCTCGCGGCTCCGCCTGCCCTCCGAAGACTTCGGACAACAGGCGGAGCCATCGCGGCGGGCTACCCGGGGGCGCCGGCCTCGGCCAACATGTGCTCGACGAAGGTAAGCAGCAGGTCACGGCAGGATTCCCGGCGGCGGACGTCACAGACCATGCTCGGCACCCGAGGATTCAGGCTCAGTGCCTCGCGAATCTCGTCCTCGGTGTACTCCATCCGGCCGTGGAAGTTGTTGATCCCCACGACGAAGGGAATGCCGCGGCGTTCGAAGAAGTCGATACTGCCGAAGCTGGTGCCCAGCCGACGCGAGTCGACCAGGACGACCGCGCCGAGCGCACCGACCGCCAGGTCGTTCCACATGGACCAGAAGCGCTCTTGGCCCGGTGTGCCGAAGAGGTAGAGCACGAGGTCGTCGTTGACGGTGATACGACCGAAGTCGAGTGCGACCGTGGTGGTGACCTTCTCCTCGATGCCTTCGAGGTCGTCGACACAGGCACTCGCCGAGGTCATCACCTCCTCGGTGCGCAACGGCGGGACCTCGCTGATCGAGCCGACGAGTGTCGTCTTGCCGACGCCGAAGCCGCCCGATACGAGGATCTTGACGGCGGCTGCGTTCGCGGGGACACCCTCACCGCCCGTGTCATAGTCTGCGGAGACCATCACGCACTTTCCTGAGTATCTCGATGTCGGGGGTCCGGGCCATGGCGACCGGTGGGCGGACGTGGACGTGCCCGGCGTCGAACAGGTCGTCGATGATCACCTTCGCGATGCTGACCGGCAGGTCGATACGCGCGGCGATCTCCGCAACGGCCCGAGGCTCACGGCACATGCGCAGGATCGCGATGTGCTCCGGGTACAACTCCCGGCGTTCCGGGGCTCCTTCGGCGTCCTTCTCGACGGTCGTCACCAAGGTGATGAGCGTCAGGTCGTCCCGGGCGGCCCGGGTGCGTCCTTGCGTCAAGGTGAAGGGACGGACCAGCGGTCCGGCCTCGTCATCCCAGGCCGGCTCGGTGAGGTCGGTCACCCATGCCCACCTCTCGACGGGTCGTCGGCGTCGTCCCGAGGAGCCGTGCCGAGGAATTCACCGACCTTCTGTACCAGGGTGTTCATCTCGAAGGCCACGATGCCGACGTCCGCGTCGTTGTCCGCGAGAACGGCCAGATGTGCGCTGCGGCCGGCACAGGTGACGAAGAGGAAGGCGTCCTCCATCTCGATGAGCGTCTGGGAGACGGCTCCGCCCTGGAACCCCCGTCCGATACTCCGCGCCAGACTCTGCAGTCCCGAGGTGGCGGCGGCGAGCTGTTCCGCGTCGTCGCGTCCGAACGTCTCGGATTGGCTGATCATCAGGCCGTCCTCGGACAGGACGACGGCGTGCCTGGTCCGCGGAACCCGCTTGACCAGGTCTGTCAGCAGCCAGTCGAGTCGGCTGTTCGTGGCGGTCGTGGGCTGGCTCATCGTGGTTCCTCAATCGCCGATGTGCTGTCGATCGGATCTCCGTCCGGCGCCGGCGCGGCGTCCGTCCGGACTACGTGTGGGGCCTGGTGTCCCGCGCGGGCGCGTTCGGACGCGGTCCGGAAGGCGCTGACCATCGCGGCTGCCGATTCGGGGGACCTCGGGGCCGACTCGCGTGGCTCCTTCGCCGGTTCCGGTACCGGGGCCTCCCCCCGCAGTGGTGCGGGCAGGTCTGCCTGGGGTACCCGCCGTGGCAGCGGTCTGCGCCCCGAGGGTCGTTCTTCCTCGCCCCGCGCGTGCATCACGGTGACGGTCTGTCGCTGCGGCGAGGAGGGCGGTTCGATCACGGTAGCCGGGGCGTCCTGGGACGACTCGGCGACGTCGATCTCGACCCGGGCGCCACTCGGTTCGAGCACCGATTCCTCGCGGTGGCCGGTCTCGTCGTCACCCTGTTCCGGCGATGGTTTGACGTTCCTTTCTCCTGAGAGAAACACAATGGCGAGGGTCCCTCCGTAGGGTGAACTCCGCAGGGTCACCGTGATGTCGTGCTGCGCGGCGAGTTGAGCGACGACGAACAGGCCGATGCGCACGTCCTTCGCGAGCGCCACCACCTCGAACGGGGCCGGATTGGCCAAGTTGGCGTTGATCGCGTCGAATTCGGTGTCGGACATGCCGAGACCACGATCCTCGATCTCGATCACGACGCCCTTGGCGGCGCTGGACGCACGGATCTGCACGGGCGTCTTCGGCGGCGAGAAGGAAATGGCGTTCTCGACCAGTTCCGCGAGGAGGTGGACCACCGCTCCCACCGACGGCCCGGCGAGGGCGGTGTCGGCGTCCGCGGTGACCGTCACCCGTTCGTAGTCCTCGATCTCGCCGAGCGCGCTGCGCACGACGTCGATCACCGGCACCGACTTGCTCCACCGACGCCGCGGTTGGTGCCCGCTCAGAATGACGAGGTTCTCTTCGTACCGGCGGACGCGGGTCGCGAGGTGATCGAGGGTGAACAGGTCCTTGAGGACGTCCGGATCCTGGTGGCGTCGTTCCATGCCGTCGAGTTCACTGAGCTGACGACTGATCAGGGATTGGGTGCGCAGGGCGACGTTGTAGAAGACCTTGGCGTAGCCCTGACGTTCGTGGGCGAGTTGCTCGGCGCTGTCGAGAGCGACCCGCTCGGTCGCCTTGAACGCGTGCGCGATTTGACCGATCTCGTCGTTGCCGTAGGGAAGTTCGGCGCCACCCGCAGCCGCGCGGGCCTCCTCGATCGATTCCCCCCGGCGGAGCCGTTCGACGACGATGGGCAGGCGCTCCTCGCCGAGTTCCACGGTCGCGGACCGGAGACTGAGCAGTCGGCGGCGCAGCGAGCGGGTGATGCGCCAGCAGAGAACCGCCACGACAACCACCGCGAGGAGTCCGAGGACCGCCACCAGCCGCGCGGTGAGCTCCAGTTCGTCGGCCCTGTCCTTGTTGACGCCGTTGGCCCGCAGCGCTGTTTGATTGGCGAACCGGTCGAGCGCCGCGTTCACTTCGTCCATGGCCGCGCGCCACTCGGCCGCCCGTACCGGGACGGTGAACCCCTGCTCCTTCGCGGAGACGACCGGACGCGCGCTCATCATCGCGTTTTCGGCGGCGACCATCCGCTCCCAGGCGGGAGTTTTGGTGATCGCGACGAACGCGTCTCGAAGGTCCTTGGGCGTGAACGTCAGCATCTGGTCGTACAACGTACGTCGACTGCCCACGACTTGGAGGAACTCGGCGTATTCCGCGGCCGGCATGACGCCGTTCCTCGGCGAGTACATCAGCAGCACGTCTTCGCGCGCGATCATCTCGTCGGCGCGGAAGGCGTTGACCGGCATCTGGGACAGGAAGACCAACGGACCGTCGTCGAGATACGTGAACGCGTTGAACATCGTGACGTGCAGATTCACGCCATTGTCGTAGAAGCGCAGCAGGTCGGTCTGCCCGCCTTGGCGGGCATCGATGCGGGAGCGCGCCTCCGGCAGCAGCGACAGGGCACTGCGGATCGTGTTCGCATGTCGCCGAACGTCGCCGAGTGAGTCCGGCAATCCCTTCCGGGCGAGCGTCTCGAATCGGGCCGCGACCGAATCGGTCTGCGCCCGTTGGGTTTTGAGGGCCCCGAGGGTCCGCGGATCGTCGGGCGCGGTGAGCCACGCGGCACTGAGCCGCCGTTCTTCCTGCAGTGCCCCCAGGACCAGGAGCGTGGGGAACCCCGCCCGTTGAGAGAGCTTGTACTGGTTGTTGAGGTTGTCGCTCTGTTTCCACAAGCGCTGCGTTGTGAAGCCCCACAACAGCAACAACGTCAGGGAGGGGATGACCGTGAGCACTATCAGAAGCGTGCGGATCGACGCGCGGCGCCTGGTTCGGTTCCGCGGGCCGTGCGCCCGATTGAGTAGGTTCATGCTCTCTTCGTGGGGCTAGGGCGGTTGCCGAGCTGCCATGGACAAGTCGCGAATCCGCTGTCCGACGTTGTGAACCCCGACGGGCGCGGGAGTCGTGTCGCACCGCCCCCGTATGGTTTTCCATGCCTCGGGCACGCTGTCCTTCCTCTGGAAGAACCGGGCTCATCGTCGTACCGCATCGCAAGCCGAAGCCGCGGGGGCCGTGTGGATAACCCGTGGCGCCTGCCGGCAAAGTTGATCACAGCCGCGTGGCGACGCGCCACAATTGAGCCACAGCGTTCGTGTTTCGGACAGCGGTAGCGCATTTCGTACCTCTGCGTTTTTTCGATGAGATGTTCTGGATAGTCTGCCGCCGACGTGGCGAACGCCCGGGGCCACGGTGTGGCTCCGGGCCGGTTCACGGACGGGCTCGGTCACGGCGTCGCGGGCCGAACCGCACCCCTTGCGCGTCCCGGTGGAGCCATCGGCCACGGTTGCCCCAATCCGGCGGATCGTGAGTCGATTTCCGGCCGACCGTCGCCGGAGGGGTTCGCGGTCACGGTGAAGTCCCGTTGTCCGACGGCGTCTTCGCACCCGACGTGTGGACCGCCACGACCCAGTCGTCCCGATGTCGACGCCATCCGCCGAGCACGGCATCAGCCCGACCCGATCTCCCAAAGGACGCTCATGGCACCCCGAACACACGCCGGTAGTCCCGCCCTCGACATGGCCAAGGGAGTTCTGCGCTACGGCCGCCACTTCCTCCTGGAGCGAATCTCGTCGCCGCGTGTGAACGGGCCGGCCGATGTGCCGGTCTCCGGCCGACAGATCACCCGGGAATGGTTGACGACGGTCCTGTGTGAGGGGCATCCCGGCACGGCGATCGAGTCGTTCCGGGTCGAGGACGCGACCAGCGGTACGTCCACCCGCCTGCGCATCCACGTCACGTACAACGAGGCGGGCGGCCGTGCCGAGCTGCCGGAGACACTCTTCGCGAAGACCACCGCCTCCTTCACCCAGCGCCTGACACTGGGACTGGCGGATGTCCTCGAAGGAGAACCCGGGTTCTTCAAGCACCTGCGGAACGATCTCGACATCGAGGCGCCGCATGGATACCACGGAGCCGCCGACAAGGCGTCCGGACGGTCGATCGTGCTGATGGAAGACCTCGGCGAGACCAAGGGGGCCACGTTCTGCACACCCCGAACGCCCGTCTCGCGCCCGCAGATCGAGGATCTGGTCGCAAGTATGGCCACCTGGCACGCGCGTTACTGGGAGGCCCCCGAACTCTCCGAGCACGCCTCCTGGTTGAAGCAACCCAGTGATCACTTCCACAATCTGGATCGGCTGATTCAGATGCGGAAGCGCTCCAAGGTCGGCACGCAACGAGCCGCAGCCGTGATTCCGGACGCGCTGACACCCTTGTTCGACTCTCTCTATAGAGGGCTCGAAGCGTCGCTTCGGGTCGCCGACGAGGGCCCGCAGACCCTTTTGCACGGTGACGGCCATGTCGGCAACACATACATCACCTCCGCCGGCCGGATGGGCTTCACCGACTGGCAGGTCGTCATGCGGGGGAACTGGGCCTTCGACTACACCTACACCGTCACCACCGCACTGGCGGTGGAGGACCGGCGCAGCTGGGAAAAGGATCTGCTGAGCCTCTACCTGGAGAAGCTCGAAACGGCCGGCGTCAAGGCACCGGACTTCGACACGGCGTGGCTCGCCTACCGTCGTCAGACGTTCTATCCTTGCTTCGCCTGGTTGTACACGATCGGACGTGGCCCCCTCCAACCGAAGATGCAACCGTCCGAGACCAGCCTCAGCATCATCGAACGCACGACCAACGCCCTGGTGGACTTGGACTCACTCGACGCGCTCGACAACATCGACCGGTAACCCGTCGCCCCATCTCGACGGGAATCGGGCCGGACCGGACGACGCCGGGTGAACGCGGGCGGGATCGCCGCCCACCCTCGATCTCGAGAAGACACGAGACGCGAAACCCCACCGCGGTATTGGAACTCCGGCCGCCTCGGGGCTCGGTACGCGAGGACCGGGTCGGTGGGCGCGGTGGGGCTTCGCGTGGCCGGGCGTAATTACCGGTGGACGCGGACGTAATCGGCGGCGAACGTGAGCGGATCGTCGTCGCTCGGCGCGGGGTGGTACTCACCGGCACAGACGGAAGCGGCCGGCGGTGTCGATGGCCCGGCCGAATCCATGGGGCTTCCGATGCCGTCGATCATGTCTTGATCAACCGTCGTCGCTTCAAAGCCGGGGCGGATGCCGGTTGCACGCGACCGGGGGCGTGCTTCGAGTGTCGCCGATCAGATGGCGCGTGAGGGTGTCGCCCGAGACGTGCGTGAGGGGACCCGCGGTCGTCAGGCCGAGGTGTTCGGCAAGGCTGCGGGCGTGGACGCGGGCAGCGGCCTCGAGCAGGGTGGCGTAGGTGTCGGCGACGGCGCGGGTGCGACGCCAACTGGTCACGGCGAGGATTGCCGTGATTCCGGTGGCCGGCCACCACCACACTGCCAGGGGGAGGTAGAGCAGCGCCCATGCGCTCAGTGTGGTGGCACGTATCAGGCTCTGACGAACGGCCGAAATCTCCGAGCGGACGGCGTCCGGAAGGACGAGCCACAGATGCGGCCACAGGATGGGCAGGTCGAGGTGATGGTCTCGGTCCAAGCGCACGGTTGCGGCATGGATCCGGTCGCCGCTCCAGGTGGGGCGATCAGGAGACTCGTGAGAGATCCGGGTCATCGCGGCACGGGCCGCGTGCCGTGCGGCGGGGTCGGCCCGTGTGCCACGGGCGCGGGCCGCCCGGGCTGCTTCCCGGTGACGACGCCAGATGTCGGCGGCTGCTTCCCAGCGTTTGCGCCGGCGTTCGGTGGCCCGGTGGGCCATGTGGCGGGCGCCGGCAGGCCAGGAGCGCCAGTCCGCGGCGAGATGGAGTTGTTCGGCCAGGGAGCCGAGCGCCTGCGCGGCCAGCCCGACGACTGCGGCACCGGCCAGCACCGCGGCCAGCAGTACCACTTGCCCTCCGGCGGTGCGGACGGCGGGCGCGTTGGCCCATTGGGTGATCTGGGTGGTCAGGGTGTGGAGACTGAACGGGTGGGTGTGACCGAGGGTGTGGGCACTGACGGCGACGGCCAGGTAGAGGGCGCCCGGCATGACCAGAAGGGACAGCCATCGTTCGGCGAGCTTCTTGCCAAGTTCCGCAAGCAGGCCGTTCATTGGCTACAACCTGTCCCGGCGCAGCGTGCTTCCGCTGACCACACAATGTGGCACGGGCGCCGACCCTTGAGGCCACCAGGAGCGTGTGCACCGGGAGTCGGGGCAGAGGTACACCAGGTCGGTGGCGCTTTCCACTCGTCCGAGGCCGGCCGCGTGCACATCGCGGTTTTCCACGCGCCCGTCGTCGCCGTAGGCGTACAGGCCCCGGGCATCGCCCAGGGCTTGCAGGATCGCGTGCAGCACGTCCAGCCTGTCCGCTGTCCGCCCGCCACCGCGTGCCGCGGTCAGTAGTTCTTCGAGAGCGGCGTCGCCGCCGACCGGGCTGTTGCGCAGACGCGTGCGAATCTCCTCGGCCCTCGAGCAGACGATGGCCAGCGCGAGGGCTATCGCTTCCGTGTCGGTCATGTGCGGCTCCCCCCGGCCCGCCGGGGTCGGCGCGCCGACGGTCCACGCTACCCAAGCCGCCGAGCGAGAATGGGCATATCCCGGTAGTTCGGTAGTACTTCACGGTTGTGCCACTAACATCGCGGTCGAGCGATCGGGGTGGCCATGCGTGATGAGCTACTGGCAGCGGTGCGGACGCGACTGCGGCGAATCGATGAGAGTGACGATCCGTCGTCTGCGTTGCGGCCGGAGGCTCTCCGTGAAGCCCGAGCCCTCGCGGACGTCTGCCCAGAGAGTGACCTCGAAGCGTGGTCGGCACTCGGCTGGTTCCACTGGTACCGCTCCCTGGCGTTGCCCGCGGGTGAAGGAGACGCCGATCTCGGGGATTCCGTCGGGGCGTTGACCCTGTGCTTCGCCGCCGGAGTGGCCGACCTGCCACGACGGTTGCTGCCGGCCCTCGCCGATGCGGCAACTCCTTTGGCTGTCGGAGTACTCGAGTACGCGCTGGGCAGGTCCACCCCGGAAGCGCTCTCCGGCGCGGTCGCTTTGTGGAAGCGCATGGTGGAAGCCACTCCCGAAGACCATCCCGGCCGGCCGGGGAGGTTGTGCAATCTGGGGGGCGCCCTGTTGACCCGTTTCCACCGGAGCGGAGCCGACGAGGACCTGGATTCCGCCATCGCAGTGGGCCGGGAGGCGGTGGCCGCCGCCACTGCGGACCACCCCGATCGCCCCGCCATGCACACCACCCTCACGTCCGCCCTGTTGACCCGTTTCCATCGGACCGGAGCCGACGACGACCTGGACTCCGCCATCGCGGAGGGCCGGGAGGCCGCCGTAAGCGCTCCCGAACAAGACCCCCACGGCGCCGCGCTGCACACCAACATCGGGCTTGCCCTGTTGGCCCGGGCCCAGAGCACCGGCGCGGCGGACGACCTGGACACCGCCGTCGACCACCTCCGGCGGGCAGTCATCGCTCCTGTCACCGATCGAGACGACCGCGTACAGGGGCTGTCCAACCTCCGGTTGGCGCTGCTCATCCGGTTTCGGTCGACCGGCGCCCTCGAGGATCTGAGCGGCGCCATCTCCACAGGGCAGGCGGCGCTGGCCGACACTCCCCCCGACCATCCCGACCGCACCGTCATGCTGTCCGATCTCGGGAACAATTTGCTGACCCGGTTTCAGCGGACCGGAACCCCAGCCGACCTCGGCGCCGCGATCGGGCATCTTCGGGAGGCCACAGACACAACGCCCGGCGACCATCCCGAGCGCCCCGGGAGACTGTCCAACCTGGGAAACGCCCTGCGGATCCGATTCGAGCGCTTCGGCGATCTGGAGGATCTGACCAACGCCATCGCGGCGGGCCGGCAGGCTGCGGCCGACGTTCCCGCCGACCACCCCGACCGCGCCGCGATGTTGTCCAACGTCGGGCTCGCCCTGCGGCTTCGATTCGAGCGGTTGGATGTCATGAGGGATTTGCACACCGCCATCGCAACCGGGCAGGAAGCAGTGGCCCGGGCTCCCGAGGACTATCCCGACCGCGCGCTGATGCTGTCCAATCTGGGGTTTTCTCTGCGGCTCCTGTTCCAGCGCACCGATGCCCTGGAGAATCTGGACCAGGCCATCGATCACCATCGGCAGGCACTGGCATCCGCTCCGACGGATCGCCCCGAATACTCCGCCATGCACACCAATCTCGCATTCCCCCTGGTAGCCCGATTCGAGCTCACCGGTGCCCTGGAGGACCTGGAGGAGGCGATACCGCACCTCCGGCAGGGGTTGTCCGGGGTCCCCGCCGGCGACCCTGACCGCTCCTCCATACTCTCCACCCTGGGAAATGCCTTGCGGGGCCGCTTCGAGCGAACCGGAGTCCTGCAGGACCTGGACACCGCCATCGGCCATCTCAGGCGCGCCGTCGTCGATGCGGCCGAAGACCTTCCCCAACACGCACGGGCTGCGTCCAGCCTGGGAAGGGCCTTGCGGATCCGTTTCGAACGCACCGGAGCTCTCGAGGACCTGGACGCGGCCATCGACCATCAACTGCGTGCGGTGTCCGTGACGTCAGGCGACGACCCGCAACACGCCGAAGGACTGTCCGACCTCGGGAAGGCGCTGTTGAGCAGGTTCGAGCGGGCCGGCGCCATGGCGGACCTGGACACCGCCATCGACCACCTCGACCGCGCGGTGACCGCCACGCCCGCCGACCACCCGCAACGTGCCGGAAGACTGTCCGACCTCGGGCACGTGTTGCTGAGAATTTACGAACGCACCCACCACGCGGAGGATCTCGACACCGCCGTCGAGCACTTCGACCGCGCGGTGACCGCCACCCCCGCCGACCACCCGCAACGCGCCGGAAGACTGTCCAATCTCGGGGGCGCGTTGCTGAGGAGATACGAACGCACCCACCACGCGGAAGATCTCGACACCGCCATCGACCACCTCGACCGCGCGGTGACCGCCACCCCCGCCGACCACCCCGACCGCAGCGCCATGCTGTCCAACCTCGGGGGCGCGCTTTGGACGCGATTCAGGCGAACGGGCGCGGCGGAGAACCTGGACGTCGCCATCAGCCACCTTCGTCAGGCGTTGGGCCGAATTCCCGACGACCACCCCGCCCGCGCCGGGAGGTTGTTCAACCTGGCGTTCGCGCTGCGCACCCGAATTGAGCGAGGCGATGCTCCCACGGACCTGGATGAGGCGGTGTCCTGTTGGCTGCGAACCTGGGGGACGGCAGGGGCAGCACCGTCGCTGCGTATCCAGGCGGGGGCTGCGGCAGCCGACTTGATGGCCCGATCCGACGACCTCACGCGGGCAGCGGAAGTAGCGGAGGCGACAGTGCGGCTTCTGCCCCAGGTGGTTCCGCGCCGTCTGGAGCGCGGGGACCAACAACATGCCGTAGGACGGTTCGCCGGGTTGGCCGGTACGGCCGCCGCGTTGATTCTCGCCGCCCCGAACGGGACCGCCGGCGAGCGTGCCGCGCGGGCGCTGGGAGTTCTGGAGGCAGGCCGGGCAATCTTGCTGGGGCAGGCCCTGGATACACGGAGCGATCTCACCGATCTACGCGAGTACCATCCCGAACTCGCCCATCGGTTCGCAGAGTTGCGTGAGCGACTCGATTCTCCCGTCCACGGGTCGGCCCCCGGCATGGCGGAAAACGACGCGGGTGCTCCCGAGCAACTGCAGGAGCGCGCGGTCCGGCATCGACTGGTCGAGGAATTGACTGCCGTCTTCGAAGAGATCCGTGGCCTGGACGGCTTCTCGTCCTTCGCCCTCCCACCCGCCCCTGACGAACTCCTCGCACAGGCATCCCAGGGCCCGGTGGTGGTGTTCAACGTCAGTGACCACCGCAGCGACGCCATCCTGCTCGCCGCAGGGCACATCACCAGCCTTGAACTGCCCGACCTCACCCCCGCCGGCGTTCTCGAACAGGCCAATGGCTTCCGTCGGGCTCGGCACCTGGCGGTGCATGGGGCGGACCTCTCGGAACGGCAGCAGGCGCAGGCCGTGCTCGTGGAGATCCTGCAGTGGTTGTGGGATGCAGCCGCCGGCCCTGTCCTGAACACTCTGGGATATCCGGCTCGACCCGCGGCCGAGGGCGGGAGCAACGAGGAGCACTGGCCGCGTGTGTGGTGGGTACCGGGTGGACTGCTCGGTCTGTTGCCCTTGCATGCCGCGGGCTACCATGCCGACTCCGCCGATGATCCCGACTGCCGCACGGTGATGGACCGGGTCGTTTCCTCGTACACGCCCACAGTGCGCGCACTGCGCTACGCCCGCGAACGTGACGCTTCCTCCGTGCCTGAGGACCTTGCGAAGGTGCAAAGCCTGATCGTGGCGATGCCGACCACCCCCGGTCTGCCGAACCTCGGACGGTTGAGGAGCGTGGACGCAGAGGTCACCATGTTGCAGACCCGTCTACCCGGGCCCGTACTGCTCCGGGAACCGCAGCCGTCCGAGGAGTCCACGAGTCGGACAGCGCCGACGCCTACGAAGGACAACGTCCTCGATCGACTTCCGGAGTGCGCGATCGCCCATTTCGCCTGCCACGGTTACAGCGATGTCCGCGATCCCTCGAAGAGCCTTCTACTGCTCCACGACCACGCAACCGCCCCGCTGACGGTCGGCAACCTGGCGCCCGTCAATCTGCGCAAGGCGAGGCTGGCCTACCTGTCCGCCTGCCACACCGCTGCGGGTGACACGGCTCAGCTGCTCGACGAGGCGATCCATCTCACCTCCGCCTTTCAACTCGCCGGATTCCCCCACGTGATCGGCACGTTGTGGGAGATCGACGACCGGGTTGCCGTCACCGTCGCCGACCTGTTCTACACCGCCCTGCGGACGAAGTCCGGCAGCGTCGACACCGGCCGGGCTGCCCGCGCACTTCATCACGCCGTACGCCGTGTGCGTGACGGTCACGGCCTGCCGGCTCCGTTGGACCGCAGAGGTGTCCCCCTTCTGTGGGCGGCCTATCTCCACGCAGGGGCATGACCGCCGCGGCGACCACACTGCGGCGGCAAAAGGCCCCCGGCCGTTCGACAGCACCTTCGTCGCCGACCTGCGGACCGTTTCCTCCTTCAAGGAAGCCGGCGACGTCCTCGTGCACGGCGCGGAGTTGGGACCGCTTCCGGGCCGTCATCGGATCGACCTGACCAACAAGGAATCCAAGAACCTCGAAGCCCCGCCGGGCATGGCCCGGTGCCGGTTGCCCGTTCAGGGCAAGGGCAGGCCGGGCAGTCGGGTCAGGGCGTTGCGACGGTGTGCCGGTAGAGCGCCGCGGCATTTCCGTGAGTCATGCGCTCGACCTCCTCGTCCGGGACGCCGACGAACTGTCGAGCGAGGACTTCCTGGCTGTCCGGCCAAGTGGAGTCGGGGTGCGGGTAGTCGGTTTCGACCATGATGTGATCGACGCCGATGAGGTGTCGCAGTCGCATGGTCGCGGGGTCGGAGAGCACGGTGAACCAGAAGTTGCGGCGCAGGTAGTCGACGGGCGAGTGGATCCCGAAGTCGGCGCGGTAGTCGAGGTCACGGCCCATGAACTCGATGCGGTCGATGAACATCGGCACCCATCCGATACCTCCCTCGGACAAGGCGATCTTGATGTCCGGGAAGCGCACCGGGATGCGGGCGAAGAGCCAATCGGCGGCGGCCGCCATCGAGTTGATCGGGAACAGCACGCCCAGGACCGCGGCCGTCGAGTCGCGGGAGGGAACGATCGTCTCGGACGACGAACCGACGTGGAGGTTCACGACCGTGCCGGTCTCCTCGCACGCGCGGAAGAACGGGTCCCACGCGTCGCTGTACAGGGACGGCAGCCCGAGGCGCTCCGGGTTCTCGCTGAACGTGACGGCGACGAAGCCGCGTTCGGCGTTGCGCCGGACCTCGGCGGCGGCGAGTTCGGGGTCGCCGAGCCAAGGAAGCTGGCAGGCGATGAATCGTTCGGGGTACGGAGTGATCCAGGCGTCGAGCAGCCAGTCGTTGTAGGCCCGCAGGGAGGCGAGGCCCAGGTCGTGGTCCCTCATCGTGAGAAAGCGGCGTCCGGCGAAGCCGAACGGCGCCGACGGGAAGTTGAGTTGTGCGGCGATGCCGGCGGCGTCCATGTGACGTACGCGTTCGCCCGCGTCGTATGTCGCGGGGTGCAGCTCGTCGAAGTTGACCGGGCCGAGGTAGCCCTTGCCCGCTTCCCAGCCGCGGAGGGCGTCGGAGCCGAGCAGCGGGACGCGTTCGTTCTCGAACACCCACCAGTCGTTGCCCGCCGCGTCGCGTTCGAGGTGCGGCGCGGCGTCTCGCATGCGCGCGGGCACGCGGTCGCGGAACAGGTCGGGGGTTTCGATGAGATGGTCGTCGACCGAGATAATGTGGAACCGGTTCGTGCCGGTCGGGACTTCGCCGCGCAGCACGAGGTCGCCCTTCGGACCGGCGTAGGCGAGGATGCGTTCGAGCAGGTCAGCCATTGGGAAGCCTCCGGGAATTCGGGGCGCGGTGATGGGTGCGCGCCGATGGGGGTGCCGAGCGCGGTCGTGCGGTCGTCGAGTTCGACGACCGCACCGTCGCGGCGGAGGGAGAGGGCGTGCGGCGTCGCGTCGGTGGTGCCGTGTTCCTCGAACGAGGGCGAGTGGTCGACGGTCGATTCGCGCGCTTCGGTGACGCGGTGGGTGTCCCGGTGGAAGCGGCTGGACCGGTCCGTGTTCGTGACGCGGATCGTGGCGGGGCGAAGCGGTCGTCGGGCGCCGTGCTCACTCCGTGTCCCGGGCGCCGTGCTCACTCCGTGTCCCGGGCGTCGTGCTCACTCCGTGTCCCGGGCAGCGTGCTCACTCCGTGTCCCGGGCGCCGCTGCGCAGGAGGGTGCCGGGCAGGCGGTCCAGGCGGTCGGTGACCTGCGTGCCGTGCTCGCGGATCGCGACGCCGGCCACGAGGATGTGGTCGAGTCCGGTGGGCGCGTCGGCGATGAGGCGTTCTCCGTCGGCGGGCAGGTCGCGCACCCGCCGGGTCGGGCCCGGGGAAAGGGCGCCGTAGTCGATGACGACGAGGTCGGCGTGGCCCCCTGGGCGCAGCCGTCCGCGGTCGACGCCGAGCACGTCGGCGATCTCCCCGGTGAGTTTGTGGATGCCGTGTTCGAGCGGCAGGACGTCGCGGTCGCGTACCCAGTTGGCGAGGAAGTCGGTGGGCATGACGGCGTCGCAGATCTGACCGACGTGCGCTCCGGCGTCGGACAAGCCCATGATGCAGCCTTCGCCGCGGATGAGTGTGGTGACGCCGTCCTTGTCGTCGTTGGCGAAGGTGACGGTGAAGCGGCTCGCCAGATCGTCGTCGAGGGCGAGGTCGCAGATGACGTCGAAGGGCGTGGTGTCGCGTTCGGCGGCGATCGCCGCGACCGGCGCGCCGACCAGGTCCGGGCGCGAGGGCGAGTGTGTGACGGTGATGGTCTGCCAGCGCGGGTCGAGCCACCGGCCGCTCTCGAACTCGTCCCAGGCACGCGCCCTCCAGGTCCGGTCCCGGAAGACGGTGTGGCGGCGGTCGACGGGCGCGGCGACCAGGTCGGCGAACGCGGGTAGCGCGTAGAAGGAGGTCGGCTCGGCGACGGAGAACTCCTGGGTGATGGGTCGGCAGGTGACCTGCGCCCAGACGTCCGCGCCGCCGCGGCGGCCCCGCAGATGATCGGCGAGCTTGTCCCGGTACGGCGCCCGGGAGGCCGTTCCCTCCGGGTAGGTGAGGATCGACGTCCAGGTCAGCGGGCGGCCGAGGCGGCGCTGGAAGTCGTACACCCAGCGGTAGTTCTCCCCGGTCGCGATGTGCACGATGCCGAGGCCGACCTCGGCGGTGACGGACGCGAGCGCTTCGACCTCCTCCTGGGTGGCGACCATGGACGGCACCAGGCGGCCGCCGTCGCCGAGGTGGAAGCCGGCGCGGTCGGTGGAGAATCCGAGGGCGCCGCCGCGGAGCGCGTCGGCGACGACACCGCGCATGCGGGCGAGTTCGTCGTCGGTGGCGGGGCGCTCGTAGGCCTCCTCGCCCATCACGTACGTGCGGACGGCGGTGTGCCCCACGAATCCCCCGAAGTGGATCGCCGTACCGCGCCGCCGCACGGCCTCCAGGTATTCGGGGTAGGTCTCGAAGTCCCATGCCACCCCGGCCGCGAGGGTCGCGCCGCGCATGTCCTCGACCATCTCCAGCGTGCCGAGCAGCGATCGGCGGTCCTGCGGGCGGGCGGGGGCGAGGCTGTAGCCGCAGTTGCCGGCCACGACTGCGGTGACCCCGTGCCACGACGACGGCGTCAGGAGCCCGTCCCACAGGACCTGCGGGTCGTAGTGGGTGTGGATGTCGAGAAAGCCCGGCACGACGAGGCGCCCGGTGGCGTCGATCTCGCGCCGGCCCCTCACGGTGTCCTCGATCTCGGTGACACGCCCGTCGCGGATGCCGATGTCGGCGCGGCGCGAAGGTCCGCCGGTGCCGTCGACAACCGTCCCACCGCGCACGGCGATGTCGTTGGTACTCATGTCTGTTCTCCCGGTCGTTGCGTTCGGTGCCGGACGCGCCGGAGGCGGGTGCACACCGCGCCCGGACGGTGCTCTGTGGAGGCCGCCGTGACGTCCACGACGGCCGGCGGGTCTTCCGGCGTGCCGCGGCGCCTTCGTGAGCCTGCGAAACGCCGGGGAATCTCCGACGGCGTCGCCCGTTCCTTGCCCGCAACGTATCCGGAATAGATGCCTAAGGCAAGAGTTGCCCTGGGCATTCCTTGAATGTGAACAGACACCTCGGACCTGGGGAATCACCGGCCGACCGGTACCGTTCTGCCATGGTTGATCGCCGTGCCCGCAGCACACCGAACGCTTCCCGCCCCCCGGCCGAATCCGCCGCCGCCGACGCCGGCGGCGAGGATTCCGGCGACCGCGTGATCCGGGCCATCCAGCAGTTCTCCCGCAGCCCGGCACACGCCGAGCTGGCGCGTTCGCTGTACGGCGCCGGCGGAAGGGAACTCACTCCCACCCAGGTCGACGCGCTGGAAACCCTCGCGTCACGGCCCCAGTGGCGCATGCACGAGTTCGCGGAGGCACTCGACATCGACCGGGGCGCGACCAGCCGCACGATCGACCGCCTCCTCAAACTCGGCTTGGCCGAACGGCGGCCGGACGAGGGCGACCGGCGGTACGTCATCGTCCAGGCCACCACCGCGGGTCGCCGCATCAGCCGCCGGATCCAGCGCGACCGCTACGCGCTCATGCAGGAGATCCTCAGTGGCCTGTCCGGCCGCCGGCGCTCGGACCTGGCGGAACTGCTCGAATACGTCACCGCGGCCATGGAGGCGACACTGAGCCGAAGGGCGGCCGAGGGAGAAACGCCGACCTGATCGGACGTGCCCCGGGCTCGACGTCGGCGCATGCCGGACCCGAGGATGAACAGCCCTTCCCCCGAACACCCGGTCCGGTATCCGGGTGGAGCAGGAACCCCGAACCCACCCATCGGACCCGACGCGGCAAGGTCTCCGACGGCGCCACGACCATGGCGAGGCCCGCCGTCCGGAACCCATGTCCCCGACCCGTCCGAGCACTCGCTCGGCGGCCGACTGAACACCGAAGCCGACACCGCGGCAGTGCACGAGCACCGTGCCCACCGGGGCCACGACTGCCCCTACGGCATGATGCCGCCCAGGGGCTGCTCGGTCCAGATGGTCTTCCCCGTGGGGCCGTAGCGGCTGCCCCACCGGGTGGTCAGTTGGGCGACCAGGAACAGCCCTCGCCCGCCTTCGTCACTCCACTTGGCACGCCGCAGCCGAGGCTGGGTGTTGCTGGGGTCGGACACCTCGCACACGAGGACCTTGTCGCGGATCAGTCGTAGCACCACCGGCCCGCCGGCGTAGCGGATCGCGTTGGTCACGAGTTCGCTGGCGACGAGTTCGGTGGTGAAGGCCGCGTCCTCCAGCCCCCACGCGGTGAGTTGTCGGGTGACTCGCTCACGCGCGCCGGCGACGGCGGCCGGGTCGGCGGGGATCTCCCAGGACGCGACGTCGCGGGAGGCCACGGTTCGTACCCGCGCCAGAAGCAGGGCGATGTCGTCGGACGGGTTGGCCGGGCCGATCTTCGCGACCAGTTTGTGGGCGGCTTCGTCGAGGTCCCGAGCGGGGTCGTGAAGCGGGACCAGCCCCCGGCGTAGGGCCTCCATCCCGGCGGTGATGTCGCCCCCGCACTCCACGAGACCGTCGGTGTAGAACGCGAGGGTACTGCCTGGTGGCACGTCGATCTCGGTGAGTTCGAACGGCATTCCGCCGACGCCCAGGGGCGGGCCCGGCACGACCTCGACGAACTCGACCGTTCCGTCGGGCCGTACCAGCGCGGGCGGCGGATGTCCCGCGCTCGCCATGGCCAGGCGGCCGGTGACGGGCTCGTAGACGGCGTACACACAGGTCGCGGCCGGCATGTCGTCGTGCGTCTCGTCGCTGTTCGCGGTCAGGCGCAGGACGATGTCGTCGAGGTGCGCCAGGAGTTCGTCGGGCGGGAGTTCGAGGTCGGCGAGGGTTTGGACGGCGGTACTCAGTCGGCCCATCAGCGCGGTCGCCCGCAGTCCGTGTCCCACCACGTCCCCGACCACGAACGCGACCCGGAGCGAGGACAGTTCGATGACGTCGTACCAATCCCCGCCGACGCCCGATCCGGTGCCCGTGGGCAGGTAGAAGCCTGCGGTACGGGCCGCCGCCGTGTCGGTGGAGGCCGACGGCAGCAGGCTGCGTTGGAGTGCGACCGCGGCCGTGTGCTCGCGGGTGTAGCGACGGGCGTTGTCGATGCTCAAGGCGCCGCGGGAGGCGATCTCCTGGAACAGGCGTGCGTCCGCGTCGTCGAACGGCTCCGCTCCTTCGCGGCGCCACACCTCGATGCTGCCCAGGATCAGCCCCCGGGCGACGATGGCGGTGGCCATGAAGCCGTTGCCGCCGGCCGGAGCCAGGCGCTCGAACGCCCAGGTATCGCCGCCGAGTGCCGCGAGCATCGTGGCCCGGTCGGGAACGGAGAGGATCTCGCCCTGGCGGTACTGCGACCGGATGTCCCTGTCCGGAACACGTGGCAGATTCTCGCCCACGGGCACGTAGGGAGCCGAGTGGTCCACGCCCGCCGAGCTGATGGCGGCCCTTCGCAGCCCCACGTCCGCACCGCCGCGCTGGGGTGGCTCATCGCCGTCGAACACCTCGATGGCGAGGTTCACGACCGCCATGTCCCCCAGTTCCGGCACCAGGGCGGCGGTCAGTTGACGCGCGGTGGTCACGACGTCGAGTGAATCGCCGATGGCCTTCGCCGCATGGAACAGCAGGTCCAGGCGGCGCCGGGCGCGTTCCTGCTCCGAGATGTCGGCGAACGCGAGGACCAGGCCGGCGGGTCGACCCGCCGTGCCCCCCGTGCGCAACGCGGACAGCGAAACCACCAGGCGCGTACGGGGGTTGCCGGAAGTGGGTATCGACTGCGGGTGGTAGAGCAGCGGGGTTCCCGTCTCGAGGACGCGCCGCAGGGCGGCGACGAGCCCGTCCCCGTCCGCGGCGGACACCAGGGCGTCCACCCGGCTCCCCACGGGGATCGTCAGGCCGTGGAACCGCTCGGGCGCGACATTGCCGCGCCGGACCCGCAGATCGCCGTCCAGCAGGACCAAGCCGACGCTGCCCTCCCCGGTCAGCGCTTCGACGAGCGCCTCCTCCACGCCGCCCATCGGCTCGCCGTCCAAGGCCTCGGTGGGCGATGTCCCGGTGGACGGTGAGGGTATGTCCATGTTGCACCTTGGCTTTCACCTGTTGAGCCGTGCGGGTTGCCCGACGTGCGCCGGCGAAACTCTCCGCGCCGCCGAAGCCGTCGCGGAACGTCCCTTTCCAGCCGGCCACGATATTGCCAACCGCGTGGTTACGCCGGACGACCGCCGGCATGTCGTTCGAGCGTGACCCTTGCGAAGCCGAACGTGTCGGACGAGACGCGGAAGATCACGCTTCCGTCGACGCGCCGTTCACCCAAAGCCGAACCCGGATCGTGCCCGGACTCCGCTCCACCCGCCTGCCGAGCACCTCGGTGCGTAGGGGGGTGTGTCGCGGGGAGGCCGGGTCAGGCGAGACGCCCTGGCGGTCGAACTGCTCTCGGCGCTCGCCAGGGGACGTTGACCCGAGGACCCGGTACCGGTGCGGATGTCCCTTGGATCCTGGACGACCCTGCTCACCACCCCCGATACGTCCGCGGGCGTCGGGGCGGGGGACGTGGTGCGTGCCCGGATCCGAACGCACCTCACGGCGCGGGATCGCTCGGTGAACCGTTGGTGCAACTCCCGCTTCGCGCCTGCGTCGAGGACTGATGCGCGGGAGGCCGTCGGCAGGCGCTGTCATAGTCGACGGCATGATCTCTCCGAAGCAGCCCGTGCAGCCCACGTCGAGTCAAACCCTCGCCGCGTCACTGGGGACGGCCCCGACAGGCGGCCTGGAGGACGTGATCTCGGCCCTCCGCAGGCTGGAGGACGCCGCGCGCGGCGCGGCACCGATGCCGGAACCGGCCGAGCCACTGACCGAGATCGACATGGCGACGCCGCTGACCCGGACACTCCGTGCCGGCATCCTCGACGAACTGGGCTGGGAGGCCTTGGACGAGGCCGCCGCGGAGCTCGACGGCGAGAGCTGGTGCCGGGCGAGCTGGCCAATCCTGACCGTCCATGACCGCAGGAAGGCGATCGCGGTGGGACCCGGTGGGCGCATGGCGGAGCACAGGCTGCGAGTACCGCGCGGAGCCGCCCAGTTCTCCCACGATCCCGCGGTCTACTTCTCGGACGGAGAATTTCTGGTCTGCCACTACATCAACGGCCAACAGACGCATTACTGGTCGAACACGCCGGATGAGACGTTCACCGTACGACCCGGGATCTGGAAGTCGTACTACTACGGCGGAAGGGCGACCCACGGCTACACCTTCCTGGCACCGAACGGACGGCGGTTCATGGGGCATACAGTCCTCAAACCCCGCGAGCGGCGACTCGGCCCCCACGGTCACATGTTCCACGACGGACAGGACTTCTGGTGGCACACCGCGGATGGGTCGGATTCGGAGCTGCATCGCATCAATCAAGGCACCGGCAAGCTCGACGTCGCCGATCCTCCGGACTTCCTCGACCCGTCCCTGCTGCGCGAGGGCGAACGCTGGGACTTCACATCCTCGTATCTGGCGCCACTGCCGCATGGGGTCGACGGCTCTCCACTGGGCAGCAATGGCACGCATGTGGGCCTGCGGGTCACCGAGGACAGGACCACCGGACGCGTGCGCTATGAGCGCGTCGACGGTGTCCGGGGCGAGTTCGACGGGAGCGGAGTCACCGCCGTATGGGGGCTGCTCGACATACCGGGCGCCGACCGCCCGCTGGTGCTCAGCGGGGGCAACCGCCTCTACGACCCGGTCCTCGCCCGTGACGCCGACACCGGTGCGCTCTACTGGGCGGCGGAACGCATGAACACCGGGTGGACAACCCACGAGCCGTCCTTGGTCGCCGCCGGGACGCGGCTCATGCCCCCGTCCGCCTTCTGGCACTTCCTCACGCCGCGCGACACCGCCGGTTCGGCCGCGCTGCGGCAGACCTCCGAGGACACCGTGCGGCGGCTGCTGAAAGCCGCGGCCACCTCGGAGCAGCGGCTGCACGAGGCCATCGGGTCGCTGCTGCCCGAGATCAGCCATCCACTGCTGGTGCGTGGCGTCGCCGGCGTCGTCCGCGAGGCCGTGGAAACGCTTCGTTCCCGTGACACCCTCGTACGCCGCCTCACCAGGCCCGCGATACCGCGCCTCGAGGTGCAGCCCAAGGACCTGGACCAAGCGTTGGACGGGCTGCTCCGGACGGCGTCGGGGGCCTCCGGCGTGATCGTGCAGATCGAGCTCGCCTCGGCGTTCCTCGCCGGCACCATCGACAGCGAGACCGCCATGGAGCACTGGCTGAACCATTCCACCGGATGCGACTGGACGGAGCTGGCCGGCCGGGTCGGTGGCCTGGCGGTCCGTGCGGTGAGCGCCGTCACCGGCGCAGCGGACCGCGACGCGCTGGTGGACCTGCTGCGGTTCTGGGCCCGCTCACCGCTGGTCCAACCGGGTCTGCAACGTGGGCTGTTGGACGCCGAGAAGCGTGTCGCGCTGCGTGGCCCGGACGGTGCGCTGATGCCGCTGGACATCGCGATGCGCTATCACGATTGGGGCCGGGCGCACTCCGGCGCCGCCGACGAGATCGCGGCATATCTGCAACACGTGACCATGCCGCGCCCTGCCGGTTTCATCGACAGCCGACCGGTGCCCGACGGGTGGGCCACGCGCGAGCGGCTGTACCGGTTGCTGAGCGAGCTGAAGCGACGCGGCCCGGTCCCCTTTGATCCCGACGCGGCCGACCGGCTCGCCGACGCGACCGGCCTCGACCGCGCCGGAGCGGCCCTGCTGATGGCCGGCCTGCCCCACATCGAGAGCGGCAGCCACAACTTCCTGCCGCCGGAGGTGCGCAAGACCCTCCGACTCAAGGCGGCCGAGGCCAGAGCCGGTCGCGACCGGGTGTCGCGGGAGCTGCCGTACGCCGCCCGCCTGCCGTTCTACGACGCGGCCATGCCGGACGACCCAGCCGAGCTCTGGGACCAGGCAGCGATGGCGGGGCGTCTGGCGCAGGCATGGAAGGCGGCGGTCGTCACGAACTCCTAGCCCTTCAGGGGCACTTCGATGACTTGCCCGCTCGCACGCGGTGTGGCGCGAAGCATACCGAGCCGAGAGACCGCACGTACGCCAAGGCGCGGGTACCCGACGCCGCACTCTCGCCGGGCAGACCGGTCCGGCCATCCGTGCGGCGCGGCCGGCAGATCGGCGTGCGCTCGGGGTTCGGCGCCCATGACGGCGATCCCTCGGTCGACACGCGTCTGAAGCGGCGCAGGACCCGACGGTGCCACCAACCGAAAGCGTCAGCACACCGCCTCAACGATTCGCAGTCGGACCTGCCGCCGATGCAGATTGATGCTGCAGACGTTCACCACCACGACGTCGCCCTCGGCGCAGTTGCGGCCATCCGCCGCCAACCGTGCCAAGCCCGGGTCGTCGGCGGGCACCAGCCCATGGACCCCGACGTCCAGACGGACCACCACCCCGGGCGGAATGATCCTGTGCACGATCCCCGAGACCTCCTCGCCGAATCGGGACCGGGCGAAGGACACGAGGGGATCCGGCTCCAGATCCTTCAACGACAACGACACCCGTTCGCGATCCCGGTCGATGTCCAGAACCACGACGGTCACCGACTGCCCGACGCGGGCGACCTCGGAGAAATGATCGAACCGTGCCCACGACAGGTTCGCGGCGCTCACCATCCCGTCGAGCCCGCCGATGTCCACGAAGACCCCGAAGTCCACGACCGCGGACACGATTCCGCGCCGGATCTCACCTCGCTCCAACGCCTCCAGCACCGTTCGCCGCCGGTTTTCGCGTTCTTCCGTCAAGGCGCACCCTCCCCCTCCCCCACGCAGCGCTCGCCCCGCTCCCACTCGCGGACGAACCCGCCCGGGAAACGATCTCATCTCCCCCGGGAAACCGGATGAACGGGCAGGGTCACCGCGCACCAATCCCGGTCTGCGTTTGACACCGGAGTCCCAGGACGTGGCTGCGGCTCTTCCCCTGTTCGGAGCGAAGGTCCTGTCCGCGGTCGCGTTCAAGTCCGCCGCCTTGCGAATGGTGTTCGACAGTGGCACGCATCTGAACTGTCCGTCCGACGCATCGTCCGAAGCCTGGCGGATCACAGGACCGGGAGGATGGCGCTTCGTCTCGTTGCCCGGCGGAGACCTCGCCGTCCGGTCCGGCTCCGGAAGGGGTGAGAAACCGCAGGGTCGGATTGCGAAGAACTGAGAATCCGTCATCTGCGCCACCTCGACCTCGTCGGGACCCTCGCGAAGCCGGAGCGCGGTGCTCCGAACGCGGTATCGCGCGAACACAAGTCGTCGACCGCCGACCGCACCACGTCCACCGAACCGGCGGGTCCGAGGCGGATTCGGAAATCGGCTCGGCTTTCTTGTTATGCCTCTCCGGCCGCCCGGTCTCCTATGTGTCGGCCGCTCCTGGCCGGCTCACAGGAAAGGGGCGCAGGCACGTGAACAACGACTCCCGCACCGCATCGAGGCGGCGGCGCAGGGCCCGGCGGCGCACGGCCGGGTCTGGACACCGCCGGCGCGGGCACCACACCGCCCGCGCGGTGGCGATCGCGGTGGCGGTGGCGGCCGTCGCGACAGCGGCCGCAACGTTGGGCGGCAGTGGTGGTGACCGCACGGCGGCCGACCGCAACTCGCAGAGCGCCGCGCTCACGTCGGGCGACTCGCCCGCCCACGCCGTCGCCGCGACCAGCCCCGCAACGGTGTCGGCGGCGGGTACACCCAGCCCGATACGCACCGGTCTCCCATCGGCCCCCTCATCACCGTCCGGTTCCGGCGGCACCCCCGCGGGGGCCACCACCGCTCCGAGCGCCCAGCGTCCGCCGGGCGAAACCGGCCCGGACTCCCGGAACACGTCGCGAACGGCGAAACCGTCGCACCCGGCCACCACGTCGGCCGGCCCTGCGACGCCGTTCGCCCGGCAGGTCGTGGAGTTGACCAATTCCGAACGCGCCAAGCACGGCTGCGGGCCGCTCGCCGACAACGCCAAGCTCCAGGCCGCGGCGCAGGGCCACAGCAACGACATGGCCAAACGCGGCTACTTCGACCACATCGATCCGGACGGCGCCGATCCGAGCAGGCGTATCACCGCAGCCGGCTACCGATGGAGCGCGTCGGGCGAGAACATCGCCGCCGGGCAGGCATCCCCCGCGGAGGTGATGAACGCCTGGATGGCCAGCCCGGGCCACCGGGCCAACATCCTCAACTGCTCGTTCGAGGACATCGGCGTGGGAGTCGACTTCGCGCCCGGCGGCCCCCGCTGGACCCAGAACTTCGGAGCCTCGCAGTGACGTGACCTGCCCCGCACGGACCACCGCAGGACCGCCCCGCCGGCTGTGGTTCGTTCGCTCGGCCCGGACGGCGCCCCCCGCCGACCGGGCCGAGCGGCAAGCCCGCCACCCGCGCGGCCCGGCACCCGGTCGCCGTGCCGGGTGGCACCGAGTGCCGAGACGACACGCAAGCACGAAGCACAAGCAGAGCGCTGTAGGCGCGAACGGCGGCGGAGGGGACCACAGATCACACTGTGGGCCACCCGGACCCGTTAACGTACCGGCCCGGGATCACTGAAGCTGGGACGTCCGGTCTCCTGGTGGCCGGCGAACCGGCGGAGGTAGCTCGGGTCGGCCGTGTCGGTCACCGAGATGTCATACCAACCGTGTGCGGACTCGGTTTCCCACGTGACCGCGGTGGTCTTGCCCGGTTTGAGGTTGACGGTGCGCTTGGCGGCGTGACTGTAGGCGTTGCGGATGTGAAGCGTCCGGGGGGCGGTACCAGGGTTGTTGACGTCGAGAATCAGCTGACGTTTCTTGGTGTCGTCGAGGCGTACCGACACCCGCGGTTCCGCGGTGTTCGCGGTGGTCCCGGTGAATTGGCCGAGGTATCCGTTGGCTCCGGTCACGCGCAGGTCGTAGTGGCCCTGCGCGTCGGTTGCGAGGGCACTGTCCCAGACGTCGCCGATGGTGTCGCCGGCGGCCACGGTGTAGCGGCGCGGCGCGTCATTGTGTGTGTACGCGTAGAAGTATGTGCCCGCGGTTCCGGTGTTGACGAACCGCAGCGAGATCGACCGCGCATCCCGATTGGCGTCGAGTTCGACGCCGAACCGGTACGGCAACGGCCGGGCCGGCCGGACGCCGGGCTCCTGCTGCGGCATCGCCTGTGGGAGCGTGACGGAGAACGGCTGCTGCCGGCTCTGCATCGGCTGGGGTACCGCGGGGGTGACGGGCCTGTTGTCGGGCCGGGCGAAGTCGAACGCGGAGGTGAGGTCGCCGCACAGGGAGCGCCGCCAGGCGCTGATGTTCGGCTCGGCGACACCGAATCGAGTCTCGAGGAACCGCAGCACCGAGGTGTGGTCGAACGTCTCGGAGCAGACCCAGCCGCCCTTCGACCACGGCGACACGACGATCATCGGCACCCGGGACCCCAACCCGAGGGGTTGCTTCCCGCGAACGGTGTCGCCCGACGGTGAGCCGCCCGCGCGCCAGACGTCGAAGTCCAGGGTCTCGTCGGCCAGGCTTGCCGCCAGGCTTTGCGATACGAGCCCGTCGGTGCCGACCTTGTTGGCCACAGGCAGCGTGGGTGGAACGACGTGGTCGAACAGGCCGTCGTTCTCGTCGTAGTTGAGGATCAGGACGGTCTTGCTCCACACCTCGGGGTTGGACACGAGTGCTTCCAGGACGAGGTCGATGTAGTACGCCCCATCGGTGGGGGACGCGGAGGCGTGTTCGCTGTATTTGTACGGTGGGACGATCCAGGTCACCTGCGGCAGTTTCCCGCTCGCCACGTCGCTGTGGAATTCCTTCAGCGTATGGGTGGAGACTCCCTGCTCCACCAGCGGTCCCGAAGCGCCCTCCTGGACCTGGTAACGAGAGAAGAACTCCAGTGAGTTGTCGGTGAAGTTGTCCGTCGGCTGGCCGGGAATCCCGCTGCCGCCCTGATAGAGCTTCCAACTGACTCCGTTGGCCTGGAGTCGCTCAGGGTAGGTGGTCCACGTATAGCCGTTGACGCCACCGCGCTCCCACAGACCGGGGCCGTTCGGCTTGCTGCCCAACCGGTTTTGCGGGTCGATCGTGCCGCTCCACAGGAGGATGCGGTTCGGGGCGGTGTCGGCGGGCACCGAACAGTGATACGCGTCGCACACGGTGAACGACTCCGCCAGGGCGAAGTGATACGGCAACTCCGACCGTTTCAGGTGGGCCATGGTGAACACGTCCTGCTTCTCGTTCACCCACCCGTCGTATCGGCCCTGGTTCCACAACAGTTGCCCGCTGCCCCAGCCGTGATCGGTCCCGGCGATGAACTCGCTGGTACGCAGCGCATCCACCGGGAACGGCAGCACGTACTCCGCGTCGGCCGGCAGGCCCCGGCCGTTGTACCTCTCGGTGTGCACCCGGGCCGGCGGCTGGTACCACACCGGCCGGCCGTTCGGCAGGATGTGCGGCCGCGGGTCCCCGTACCCGCGCACACCCCGCATCGTGCCGAAATAGTGATCGAACGAGCGGTTCTCCTGCATCAGGATCACCACGTGCTCGACGTCCTCGACCGTCCCCGTCCTGCGGCTCGGTTCGATCGCCAGCGCCTTGCCGATCGCGCCTGGAAGCAATTGAGTTGCCGCGGCACCGGCCAACGATGCGCCGGCGATACCGAGAAAGTTCCGACGGCTTGTACCCGTCATTTGATGGCTCCTGTCTCAAGGCAACAGCTGTTTTGGAACGCAGGTAACCGTGGTTCATCCACTTCACACGAACCCGATGTGGCTATTGAGATTTCGGCTCGGGGTGACGGGGTGGCCGGAGTTGGGTATATGCAGGCGTCCTGCGATATCCCGACCGGGCGGCCCGACCGCGAACCAGCGGGCACGGCGGGAGCAAGTACGTTTCGAGGCCGCCGAAACGTCCATGCATCGAATTGCCGCGACACCGGCCGGCGATGCGCCGGAAATACCGCGAACGTTCCGATGGCCCGGCGTCCATCTCAAGACACCATGTATTTCGGGAAGGAAGGTAGCCGTCGATCATGAACTTCACCTGAACCGGGTGCGACTGTTGAGATTTCGGCTCGGAGTGACGGAGTGGCCGAAGTTGGGAGCCGGCGGGGCCCGGCCGGACGCCGACGATGTCGGGGCGCGGCTCGCGTGCCTGCCGAACGATCGGCCCGACGGCTTCGTCGAGCGGGCTTCGCGGCTCTCTCCGAGTCGTCGTACTCCTGCGGAAACCGAACGCACCGTGCGATGGGCGCGATCTGCCCGACGGCAGTCGTGTCTCCGGTGGGCATGTCGTCGAGCCCGCTGCGGATCCAGCGTCGTGGGTGGATGTTCTGACGCCGGACGGCAAACGTGTCACGGCCGTTGCCACCACCCCGAACGAGCAACCGGGTGACACCCAGACGGGCTCGCGGCGGGTCAACGGACTCGTAGTCGGCCCTCGGTGAACCGAGCGAACGCCTGGTCGATGTCCGAG
This sequence comes from Embleya sp. NBC_00888, assembly GCF_045207655.1. NCBI lineage: Bacteria > Bacillati > Actinomycetota > Actinomycetes > Kitasatosporales > Streptomycetaceae > Embleya > Embleya sp. NBC_00888. Next base: position 873,067 of record NZ_CP108785.1, read on the forward strand.
ATCGGCGAGCGGAGCGCCTCCTCCGGAATTCCCAGCATGCCCTTGGCGCGGAACATCCTGGCTTTGGCGCGGCGCTCGCGTGCACCGGTGGGAAGTTCCACGACGACTCCCGGTGAGGTCGCGGTGACCCCGGCGGCGAGATCCAGGACGAGCGCCGCCCGACCGAATCGACGCACCACGCGAACACCCGCCAGCGCCGACCACGGCACCAGGAACGGCCCGAGAAGCGAGTTGGTCGCGCACCACACACCCTCGGCCGACATGCGGATCGCCACCGGAGGAAGCCCGCTCGCCTCCCACGTCGCGCGCCGACGCCGCACCTCGAGGAACTGCGATCGCCCGGCAACGATCAGCAACGCCCCCGAGACCGAGGACAGCAGCAACGGATACACGGTCGCGAACGGGAGCCCGAGGCCGAAAACAGCCACGAGGGGCAACACGACGATGAGCACCCCGCCGGACACCGTGACCCAGGCGCCGACGCGATGGGCGCGCAGGATCGTGGCCCGTGAACGCACCAGCCAGGCGTGGTCGATCTCGACCGCGTACTCCGAGGACTGGGGCTCGACTTCCGGTTCGGGCAACATCACCTCAGTATCGCCTGCGCGTTCGACCGAACCAACTTCCGCCCCTCGACCGCGCCCCGCCCCGATCCGGCGGCCGGTCGGCGATCTCCCGTCGGTCCTGACCGCGGGCAACAATCCCTTTGGCGAAGGCGTCGCCGGCTGCGGATGCCACCCGGAACCCCCGTCGCCACGCCACGCGCCCAACCCGTACCCGTGCCACCCCGAACCGCCCACTCGACCGGCTCGCCGAGCCCGGCGAGCCCGGCGAGCCCGGCCACGAGGTAGCCGCCACGGTCACCCGAAGGTGTCCAGCCGGCCGGAACGGCGCACCCGATCCCGAGCCGCCACCACAGGCCCCACACCCGTGGGCCGCAATCGGCTGGGGCGGCGAGGCAGGACCGACGGTCCTCACGGCGATCATCGCTTGGACCGACCGGCGGGACGGCCGGGCGGGATGTGCTGTTCATGCCGGCGTCACGCGCTCGTCGCCACGTGCTCACGCAGCCCTGCGACGGTGACCCCGAGGGAAGTTGTACAGACAACTTTGCACACCCGTTGAGATCAAGGAGACGCCCATGGCTACTGCCCCGGACATCGGCGACCTGCCCGCCGTGTGGTTGCGGGACAACTGCCCCTGCCCGCTGTGCCGCGACCCGCGAACCGGGCAGAAGCTGTTCCAGATCACCGACCTCCCGCTCGACCCGAGCGTCGCCGAGGTCCGCGAGCACGGCTCGGACGTGGAGATCGTATGGGCACCCGACGGGCACCGGTCCGTCTACGCGCGCACCTGGCTCCACGCACCCGCCGAGCCGGATCCCAGGAGCGAGGACGGCAAGTCCTTGTGGGAGGCCGCGGAAATGCACGCGCCGCGCTTCGAGTTCGCCTGGAACGACTACACGGACGACCCGGCACCGGCGCTGACCGCCGTGCAACGGCTCGGGCTCGCGCTGCTGCGCGGCGTCCCGTGCGTGGAGGGGCAAGTCCTCGCGGTGGCCGCAACGTTCGGTTTCGTCCGCGAGACCAACTACGGCCGGCTCTTCGACGTCCGCGTGGAGGATCGGCCCAACAACCTCGCCTTCACCTCGGCACGGATCACTCCGCACACCGACAACCCGTATCGCGATCCGGTGCCGACCCTGCAACTCCTGCACTGCCTGGCCAACGAGGCCGCCGGCGGCGACTCCGGCTTCGTCGACGGGTTTCGGGCCGCCGCGCTGTTGCGCGCCGAACACCCGGACGCGTACCAGGCGTTGGTGCGCACATCGGTGCCGTTCGAGTTCCGGGACACGCGCACCCGACTGCGGGCGCACCGGCCGATCATCGGCGCGGACGACACCGGTCGCATCCGCGAGGTGCGCTTCAACAACCGCTCGATGGGCACGCTGCGGTTGTCGGCCGACGATCTCGCCGAGTTCTACACGGCCTATCGCGCCTTCGCCGAGGTACTGGCCCGGCCCGAACTGATGCTGACGCGGCGGCTGGAACCGGGCGATTGCGTGGTGTTCGACAACACCCGGGTCCTGCACGCGCGCACCGCGTTCGACGGTGCGGGCAGGCGTCACCTTCAAGGCTGCTACGCCGACCTGGACGGCCTGGCAAGCACGTTGGGTGTCCTCGACCGCACGATGGGACAGGCGTCATGACAGACCGTCGGGAGATCGACACGGCCATCCTGGACGAACTCGCCGACCTGTTCACCGACCAAGGCGCGTGCGAATACCTCGGCGAGGCGGTCACCATGGCCGAACACATGCTCCAGGCCGGGGCGATCGCCGAGGCCGAGGGTGCGCCGGAGCACCTGATCGCGGCCGCACTGCTGCACGACATCGGCCACTTCCACGGGCCGCTGACCGGCCGCGACCTGATGGCCGGGGAGGACAACCGGCACAGCCACACCGGCGCGGACCGACTCGCGAAGCGGTTCGGGCCCGAGGTGACCGAGCCGATCCGGCTGCACGTGGCGGCGAAGCGCTACCTGTGCGCCACCGAGCCGGGCTACGCGGCGCGTCTGTCGGACGCGTCCGTGTACACGCTCGGTGTGCAGGGCGGCCCGATGGGCGAGGCCGAGGCACAGGCGTTCGCGGCAGGGCCGTACGCGGTCGACGCGGTGCGGGTGCGACGCTGGGACGAGGCGGCCAAGGACGCCGATGCGTTCGTCCCGGACTTCGCCCACTTCCGGCCGCTGCTGACCCGGCTCCTGCTGCCGTAACCGTCGGCCCGGCGTGCGCGCCCACCAGCGCCGGCCGGGCCGACGGTGCGCCCGCGGCCGGATCGTCCGCAGCCGGCTCGGTCAGCCCCGCCGACGGGACAGCGCCGTCGTGGCCACCGAGTTGTGCACCGTGAAGGCCACGGTGCCCGGGAGGTAACGATCCTGCGACCACTCCACGGGTACGCCCGTCGGGTCCGTCGTGCGGCGCCTCTCGCGCAGCAGCGACGTGCCCGTCGGGCAACCCAGCAGGCGGGCGTCCTCCGCGTCGGCCGGCCACTGATCGATCGTGTGGTCGGCGTCGGTGAACAGCACGCCCAACTCCTCCAGCGGCTCGGTGTGCGAGACCGCGTCGATCGGGAAGCCCCGCACCAAGGCCCCGATCCGCTCGGGGTAGACCGTGCGCTCGATCATCACCGGCACCCGCGAGAGTGTCCGCACCCGCAGCACCCGGTACACCCGTGACCCCGGTTCCAGGGCCAACTGCGCGCACTCGCCCGGATCCCCTGCCGCGGGCTCCACCGCCACGGTCCGCCCGCCGGGCTCCTCGCCGATCGAGCGCGCCCAGCGGGTGAAGCTGAGCAGTTCGGCGAAACTCTGCGTCCGGGCGGCCCCCAGGACCACCCGGCGGGTGCCGCGTCGCGATGTGACCATCCCGTCCGCGCGCAATACCGCCAGTGCCTGGCGCACCGTGCCGCGGGAGACGCCGTAGTGCTGCGCGAGGTCGCCCTCGGCGGGCAACCGACCGCCCGAGCCGTATCTGCCGGTGGCGATCGCCTCGCGCAGATCGGCCGCGACCTGCCGATACCGCGCCTCGCCCTGAACCCCCATCGTCACCCCCCGAATTCCCATGCCGGGACGTCCGGCCGTGGCGACCCTACCCGTTCGTCGGGAGCCCGCCGGGCCGCACGCCCATTTCCCGGGAACCTCGCACGCCCGTGCGGCTGCGTTCACGTTGCGGACATCGACGTCGGGCGTACTTGAGCAAGTTGTACAGCCAACTCCGGCACCCATTCGAAGCTCCAGGAGAACCCCGTGACAGTGCTCCGCGTTCGTGCGACCGGACTGGTCACCGGCCTTGCCGTGGCCGCGCTCACCCTGAGCGCGTGCGGCTCGGCGTCCGACAAGAAGCCCGCGGCCGGCACGTCCGCCGTGCCGGGCGCATCCGCCGGGGCCAAGGACGCGGCGTCGGCCACCTCCGTCCAGGACTTCGGCGGCATGGAGGCGCTGGTGGCCGCCGCGAAGAAGGAAGGCCGGCTCAACGCGATCGCGCTGCCCCGCGACTGGGCCAACTACGGCGCGCTGATCGACGCCTTCCAGGCGAAGTACGGCATCAAGGTCGAGGTCGAGAACCCCGACGGGACCTCCCAGGACGAGATCAACGCGGTGACCCAGCGCAAGGGCCAGGACCGCTCGCCCGACGTGGTGGACCTGGGCAACGCGTTCGCGCTCGGCGCCGCGAAGCAGGATCTGCTCGCGCCGTACAAGGTCGCCGCGTTCGACAAGATCCCCGAGCCGCAGAAGGACGCCCAGGGCCGCTGGTTCAACGACTACGGCGGCTACATCTCGATCGGCTGCGACGCCGCGCGGATCAAGGAGTGTCCCAAGACCTTCGCCGACCTGCTCAAGCCGCAGTACAAGGGCCAGGTCGCGCTCAACGGCAATCCGACCAAGTCCGGCTCGGCATTCGGCGGCGTGTACGCGGCGGCCCTGGCCAACGGCGGCTCGTTCGACGACATCCAGCCCGGTCTGGACTTCTTCGGCAAGCTCAAGAAGAACGGCAACTACAACCCGGTCGAGTCGACCCCGGCCACCGTGCAAAAGGGCGAGACGCCGATCAGCATCGACTGGGACTACCTCAACGCGGGCTACGCGGACGAGTTCAAGTCCAAGGGTGTCGACTGGCAGGTGAACATCCCCGCCGACGGCGTCTACGCGCAGTACTACTCGCAAGCGATCGTGAAGTGGGCACCGCACCCGGCCGCCGCGCGCCTGTGGCAGGAATTCCTGTACAGCCCCGAGGGCCAGAACCTGTGGCTCAAGGGCTATGCCCGCCCGGCCCTGATGGGCGCCATGAAGGAGGCCGGCACGCTGGACGCCGGCTTCGCGGCGAAGCTGCCCGCGGTGCCCGGCGCCGGCGCTCCGGTCTTCCCGACCCCGGACCAGGTCGACAAGGCCAAGAAGGTCATCACCGGTGGCTGGGGCCAGGCAGTCGCCGGATGAGTACCGACCTCTCCGATGCCGGCGCCCCCGCCGCGGTCCGGATCGCGCCTCCGCTCGCCTCGCGCGAGCGGAGCGCGGCCCGGCCCCGGCGGCGGCGCCGCGCCCCGCACTGGCTCGGCGTCGCGCCGCTGCTGCTGTTCGCCGCCGTGGTCTTCGGCGTGCCCACGGCCGCGATGGTCTTCGGCGCCTTCACCACACCCGCCACCGCCCCCGAAGGGGTACAGGCCACCGGCGCCAACATGTCCGCTTCCATGCAGGGCGCCTACCTGACCGCGCTGATCGGCAGCGTGAAGTTGTCCGCGGTCACCGCGCTGATCGCCACCGGATGTGCGCTGCCGATCGCGTACACCGTGGTGACCGCACGCTTTCGCTTCGTCCGCGAGGCCGTACTGACCGCGTCCGGCGTGCTCGCCAACTTCGGCGGGGTCGCGCTCGCGTTCGCGTTCGTGGCCACGCTCGGCAACGCCGGCGTGGTGACCGGCAGATTCGACCTGACCGAGCACGGCTGGAGCCTCTACAGCTTCACCGGACTGTCCGTGGTCTACCTCTACTTCCTGATCCCGCTCATGGTGCTCATCCTCACCCCCTCCCTCGACGGACTGCGCACGCAGTGGCGCGAGGCGGCACGCAACAACGGGGCCAACGCCTTCCGCTACTGGGTGCACGTCGCGTTGCCGATCCTGACCCCCGCGCTGCTCGGCGGATTCGTGCTGCTCTTCGGCTCGGCGTTCGCCGCCTACGCGACGGCCGCCGCGATGGTCGGCAGTTCCGTGCCGTTGGTGACGATGCAGATCGCCGACGCACTGTCCGGCAACGTCCTGGTCGACCAGGGCAACGTGGCGCTCGCGCTCAGCCTGGACATGGTCGTGGTGGCCGGCCTGGTCACCGCCGTTCATCTGCCCCTTCAGCGCCGGAGTGCCCGATGGCTCGACTAGCCGCACTGCGCGGCCGGATCCGCTGGTCGCGGGCCGTCGTCCTGGTGGTCGCCGGGACGTACTTCCTGCTGCCGATGGTGTGTTCGGTGCTCTTCAGCATCGACGTGCCCGGCCAGGGCATCACCTTCGACGCGTACACCGGGATCCTGGGGGCCGACGGCTTCCTGGAGAGCCTCACGCTCACCCTCGAACTGGCCGCTGCCACCGTGGCGTTGGTGTTGCTGCTGCTGGTACCCGCGCTGATCACCGTACGGCTGACCGCACCGCGGCTGCGCTGGGTGATCGAGGTGGTGTGCTCACTGCCGCTGGTGGTACCCGCCATCGCGCTGGTCGCCGGGATCGGCACGGTGCTGCGCTGGGGACCGGACCACCTGGCCGACACCCCGCTGTACGACACGTTCATCGCCATCCAGGATCCGGACTTCCCCGTCGTCCTCGTGCTCGCCTACACGCTGATGGCGCTGCCGCTGGCGTACCGCACGCTCGACGGCGGGCTCGCCGCGATCGACTTGAAAGTACTGGTCGAGGCGGCGCGCGCATGTGGCGCGAACCTGCCGCGCGCGGTGCTCCGGGTGGTCCTGCCGAACCTGCGCGGCGCGCTGCTCAACACCACGTTCCTGACCCTCGCGCTCGTGCTCGGCGAATACACCGTGGCCGCGATCCTGGGCTACCGTCCCTTCGCGGTGTGGATCGTCGGCATCGGCGGCTCGCAGGCCGAGATGTCGGTCGCCGTCTCGGTGATCGGCCTGCTCGTCACCTGGGTACTGCTGCTCGCACTCGCCACCGCCGGCCGGCCGCGCAGCGCCCGGACGAAAACCCCTCCGGAGACCTCGTGACCATGACGTTCGACCAACCCGAGACCCATGCCGAGACCGGCCCGCAGACCGGTGCCATCGTCGAATTCCGGGACTTGAAGCGCTCCTTCGGCACCGTGCGGGCCCTGGCCGGCCTGGACCTGACGGTCGGCCGGGGCGAACTGCTCGCCCTCCTGGGTCCGTCCGGATGCGGCAAGACCACCGCACTGCGCGTGGTCGCGGGCTTCGAACATCCCGACGAGGGCGAGGTGCTCGTCGACGGCGAGGACATCACCCGCGTCCCCGCACACCGCCGCGACGCCGGCATGGTCTTCCAGTCGTACAGCCTGTTCCCGCACCTGAGCGCGCTGGACAACATCGCCTTCGGTCTGCGCATGCGCGGTGTGGGTCGCGCCGAGCGGCGCGCCCGCGCCGGTGAACTCCTGGACCTGATCGGCCTGCCGGACCGGGCCGACCGGTATCCGCACCAACTCTCCGGCGGCCAACAGCAGCGCATCGCGCTGGCCCGGGCTCTCGCGCTGCGTCCGCGCGTGCTGCTCCTCGACGAGCCGCTGTCGGCGCTGGACGCGCGCGTGCGGTCGACCCTTCGCGACGAGATCAGGCGACTCCAACAGGAACTCGGCATCACCACACTGTTCGTGACACACGACCAGGAGGAGGCGCTCTCCCTCGCCGACCGGGTCGCGGTGATGAACGCGGGCCGACTCGAACAGTGCGCCCCGCCGGCCGAGCTGTACGCCCGTCCCGCGACCGCGTTCGTCGCCGAATTCGTCGGTGTGATGAGCCGCGTTCCCGCCCACGCCGACGGCGCGGTGGTCCGCGTCCTCGGCCGTACCCTGCCGATCGACGGCGACGGGGTGCACGGCGACGTGGACGTGCTCCTGCGCCCCGAGTCGATCGAGGTGACGGCCGCGGCGGACGGCTCGGCGCAGGTGCTCGGCGCGGCCTTCCTGGGCGCGGTCACCCGCCTGAGCGTGCGCCCGGCCCGCGGCGCGACGGTCAAGGTCGACGTCCCCTCGCACACGGCGAGCACGCTCCCGGTCGGATCACGCGTCGAACTCGCCCTGCCGGACCGGCCCGTGCTGGTCGCGCCCCGCAAGGAACCGGCCCGGTCGTAGGGCCGCGCGGTAGGACTCGGTGGATTGTTCGGGAATCGGGTGATGACGAGCGGGGCACCGCGTGAACGGCTCTCGCCTATCCGGTCGAACTGCGCGCCCGCCGAACGACCCGCCGCCGCCCTGAAACGATGACGCGCCCGCGGCCGCGTAGTCGGCGTACTCCACGCGCCGATCCGATGGCCGCGCAAAAATGCCGTCGGACGAATTGCGGCGCGTGGCACAGTGGTTCATCTCCGACGCGGGCGTGCCGGGGACGCTTCCTCGGCCGGGATTCCCTCGACGGTGTCCAGGAGGTCTGCCACGAAGTCGTCGAGTCGATCCAACCCCGCGGCTGCCAGCAACTGGTCATTCCCGCCGAGCAGATGGGGGGCCGCCGCGTGCAGGGCCAGTGTCAGCGCCGTGGCGTGGCGTGGTGTCGCGGGGAGCCCGGCGTGTCGGAGCGCGTCGGCGAAGTAGGCGAAGTCCGCGGCGGCGACATCGTCGAGGACCGCGGACAACGGAGCTTGGTAGGCGGATCGCAGTTGAAGGTTGGCGAGCATCCTCGACCGACCCGGCCCGACCACGTTGCGCAGCATCACCAGAAGTACGGCTGCCAGTGAAGCCCGATCGGTGGGCATGGGTCTGGGGGCCGCCCGATAGTGCTCCGCACACCGCTCCGCCGCGGCGAGGAGCAGCGCGTCGCGCGTCCGGAAGTAGTTCTTGGCAGTGCCGGGCGGAAGCCCCGCGGCATCATCCACTGCGCGGTGTGTCAGGCCGCGCATACCGGTTGTGGCCAATACCTCGATGGCTGAATCGCCGAGGAGATCGCGTCGCTGTTGGTTCACAACAGCCAAACTACCCCGTTTGTGGTACCACATGTATGGTGATTCGCAGGGCCGAGATCACGAAAGGTGCGCATCGTGCCGTACGGACACATGTTCACGGTGGCAAGCGTCCTGCCGGCCACGGCCATCTCGCTGCGCCCCCGAACGGTCCCGCGCCACTGAGCGGTCTCGGCTTTCGGATGAGCGCCGTCGGCGAAGTCGTCGGGGGTGAACCCGTCGGGCACCGCGCTTCGAGCCGGCGGCACACCGATCGGGCGGCTCGACGTCCCCGTGAGGGCGGCGCCAAACGCAACCGCCTCCTCATCGCCGCGGAGAGTAGCCTCCTCTCGGTGATCATGGGAGTCACAGGCACGTGCCCGACGGGCGCGGACCACCGGCCCCGGTAGCCGAAGGCCGGGTGAACTTCCGATTGAGACGGTGGCGTACCGCAGCGCAAACGTACCGAGGGGCCACATGAAGTATTTCAGTTACGAGGTGGGCGATGCGAAGGCGTGGAGCGACCTGATCAACGCCTTCGTGCCGATGGATCAGCGATACGACGACGCCTCGACCTGGTATGCGGAGCTGACCGTCCAGGAGACATCCGCGTACCGCATGTTGCGTTGGCTTCAGCGTGGCACGCGCACGGCCTATCGCACCCCGTCCCAGATACGCGCAGCACCCTGCGACGAGCACTATTGGATCGTGGTGCCACGGTCCGGGGTGTTCTCCGTCCGGCAAGGCAAGGAAACGACGCTCATTCCACCGGGATTCGCGTCCATCATGGCGCTCAACGAATCGTGCCACCTGCACATACCCGACTCGGACGTCCATGCCTTTCACGTGCCGCGTGCCGTGCTCGACAACCAGGTCGGATCCGACGCGCAGCTGAGTGCGGTTTTGGACATGCGGTCGGGACTGGGGCGCATCGTCCGCGATCTGATCCAGAGTGTGCACGCGGAGGGGAGAACACTGGCCCACCACGAGTTCAACGCGGTGTGCGACCGGGTGAGCGAGATGCTCGGCATGCTCACGCTGGGCGATCCGACACCCCAGAAAGACCACTACGCCGAAATGGTGGCGGCCACGCGGCAGTACGTTCGCAAGCACGTCGGCCCCGGGGAACTGCGTCTGCCCGCGGTGGCCCAGGCGCTCGGCTGGTCACCCAGGCAACTGCGACTCGTGCTGCGGTACAGCGGCACGACGTTCCGTGAACTACGCCAGGAGGAAGCCCTCCGTCGGGCCCGTGACATCCTGAGGGACCCGACGGCCGGAAACCTGGCGATCGCCGACATCGCCTCGGGGATCGGCTTCACACCGGCATGGTTCTCATCGGCCTTCAAAGCACGCTACGGCGAGACTCCCAGGGAGTTCCGAGGCCGCAGTCCGGCCGCACCGCCGTCACCGACAACGCCCGGCACCGCCCGTCGCTGATTCCCACCGCCGGCTGCGGGCAGCAGGTGCTCGGCCCGGATGGATCCCCCGGCCGCCCGCAGCGGGCACCCGGAGTGCGAGGACGAGAACGGCGGCGAGTTCCCGTGCCATGTCCCGGACATCCAGCCCCTCACACCCGAGCGAAGGGATGGGGCCGATGACACACCGGTCGTGGCGGGAGCCACAAGGCAGGCTGTGAACCTCTCGGCGGCCGTCCATCTCGCCGTCGCTCTTGTCGACTTGGGCCGTCGTGTCCTGGACTGGGACACGGCCCCCAGGCCGACAACCGGAACTACCCGGTCGTGCGCGCGTCGCGGCGCGGGCAGCACAACCCGAGCCTCGATCTCGACCTGCGCGTCATCGAGTTCTTCGCCGTCCTCCCCCAGCCCGGTTTCCGCGTCGGCACCGCGCTGTTGGACCTCCTTGGCCAACGCGAGATTCCCCCGTTCCTGGTATGGACAGCCAAGTTCGTGCCAGGCGATGCCGCGGATCTCCGCAGGCGGCGCTGCGCATCGCCCCGTCCCGGAGTGCGACTTTCGGTGATCATGCGCGGGCGCAAAGTGCTCGACTTGCGTTGGTCGGCACCACGAATACATGTGAGAGGCACAAGAGTGCGTCGGCCCTGTCTCCGCGTTCGATCGCGGTGCAAACTCTTCGCCGTGCGCCCGAGTGGTCGACACGGTCGGTTGCGTTCTCCGTGGCCCCCGTCCGGATCGCTACCACCGAGTCGGTACCGGCGTCCCCACCGTTTCCCGAGCCGGGGAGCAAGGCGACGTAGGTTCCTCGACCGAAGCACGCCGTTCGGGGATGCCCGCCGGGGCTCTCGGACACGGCCCGGCCTTCCCGCCAGAATTCGAGATGGAGTCGAGATGATCGATGCTCGCCGCCGGGGCGTCAGTGTGGGGGCAATCGTCGTGGGAACGACCTGTGCCTCGGCCCCGGTTGCCGATGCCGCGCCCGTCGGCGCGCGGGTCAAGACGATCGTGAGCCACTACGGCACCCACGATCGTGGACCGGGCTCGGGCCGCGGTGGCTTGTCCTCGCTGAAGGTGGGTGGCGGACTCCGCCAGTCCACCGTCACGGCCGAACTCGCCGACGAGGGTTCGCTGAACGGGAAGGCGGTCTGCTGACCCGCACGGATCGGGCCGGCTTCCGGGTCTGCGGCAACGAGCGCGCAGATCCGACCCACGGCGCAACTCCCTTCCCCAAGGTGATCGTGTCCGCCCGAGCGGACAGCGAACGAAAAGGCTCCGAGTGTCAAGCGTTACTCGCCGTGGTCCCCAAGGCAGTCCGGGTCGCACGCCCTTCTCCGTCCCCGGACTGCCGTGGTCCCCAAGGCAGTCCGGGTCGCGCGCCCTTCTCCGTCCCCGACGACCGCTCCGGGCCCCATTCCGGGTCAATGCCGTGTATCCCGGAGTCGTGCGCACGGCGATGCTCGACCACGCGATCGAGGCGGGCGTGTTCACCGAGACCGAGTCCGCGGCGCCGCACCCGACCGGGGTGATGCTCATGCCCCGGGACGTCGGCGAGACGACCGTGTGGCTCTTCTCCGAGGCATCCTCGTGCATGACCGGGCAGGCCATCGCCGTCGATGGGGGCATGACCGCCGGCTGATCGTCATCACGGAGACCGCAAGTGGCGCGTCCTCGGGAACCGAGAATCGGGAACCGGGAATCGGCGCGAAGTGGTCAGACCGTCCCGGATTTTCGCCCAGCCTCCGTCCTCGCAGCGCGTGGCCGTGCCGGTCGTCGAGCGCGGCGCCGGCTTCGACGGCGGCATGGACCCGGAGTCGCTCGCCGTCGATCCGGCGCGGCACGACGCGACGAAGCAACGGCCCATCGTCGTGGGCGACAGCACGACAGACGTCCGCGTCCTTCCGCAACCACTCTTCACCCCAAGATTCGAGGCTGATTCCTGCCATGTGCCGTTTCATTCTGGCTCAGGGCCGCTTCCCGGCTCGGGACATCCTGGAGGCCGCCGTCGGCATGAGCTGCGGTCGCACGGCCGACCACGACGGGCCCGTGCACGTCCACCCCCACGGCTGGGGTGCGGTGTGGCGCGAGGACGGGGCCGAGCACGGTCTCGGCGTGCACAGAGACATCCGTCCCCTCGCGGAGAGCTGGCGGGAGTCACCCGTCCCGAACCTGACGACGGACTTCCTCGCGATCCACGCGCGGAACGCGACACTACCGGAGAACCACGGAATCCAGTACACCCATCCCCTGTTCCGGAACGACGAACTCCCTTGGTACTTCATGCACAACGGCTTCCTGCCCACAGTGCACACCTTGCTGGGCATGGAGTCGTCGACGTTCGACTCGCGTGAGTACTTCGACTACGTGATCCCCGCCGGCGCCCACACCATCGACGCCGAGCAGGCTCTTCGACTACTGGACGCGATCCCGCCCGGCGGCACCTCGGGAAATGCCATTGCCGTGAACTCACGGGAGGCGTACCTCATCCACTGGACGTCTCCAGACAATGCGTCGCCGCGGTACTTCACGATGCAACGGCTGCGGACCCCTGAGATGACGGTCATCTCGTCCGAGGCGATTCCCGACCTGGCACCGGTCGACCAATGGGAGCCCCTGAAGCCCGGCATCGTCCAGGTAATTCCCATCACCTCCGCCGATGTCCAACTCCTGCACTCGTAGCAGAGAATCGTCCCGACCGCCTGCGGAACCGGTCGCGGGTCGTCGTTGGCCCGCGGCCGGGGCGGGGCCGGCCCCCTGTGTGGTATCCGGCGAAGCGGCGTCGCGCGTGGCCGGCGGCTCCTCGTCTCCCCACACCGACCCCGTCCACCTTCGGCCTCCTCGCCCCGGTCCGGTCATCAACTTCTGGGCGCGGTGTCCGAGGCAGTGGCCAGGACCGTTCCGTCGGCCGCGTAGGCAACCACCGTCACTCCTCCACCGCCGACGGGCAGACTCGACCCGTTGCGCGGCACGACGGGGCCGTCGAGGTAGTACACAGCCCAGCCGGGCGAGCCCCCGAGCGTGAGCACGTGCGCGTCGAAGGTCCGGCCGGCGGCGTCCACCGTGACCCGCACCGGCGCGCTCGTGCCGCGATAGCGAACGGCGCCGGTGTACAGCGCTCCGTCGCGCCGGCCGAACGTGCGAACGTTGATCACGCCGAACCCCTGGTTGCCATCGAGAACGTTCCGCGTCTCCGGTACCACGGGCGACGTCTCGCCGGGCGCCGGCAGACGCTCGATCACGTGCTGCCCCTGCGCCGTCAACCACATCACCTCGCCGCCTCCGGTGACGACCCGCTCCCGGGGTGCCACCGTACGCACGGGTGGAACCGAAGGGGACGAAGGGGAGGTCGGCGTACCGGGGGACGATCCGATCGAGGGCGTCGAAGGCGGCCGTGACACCTCTGCCGGCAACGGCGTGGTGGACGGCCCGGGCTGCGCCCCCGGATGGCCGAGTCCCACCACGACGAGAACCGAACACACCACGGCCGCCGTGCCGATCGCACCCCGCACCAGACGCCCACGCCTGCGCATGGCCGTACCCCGCCGCACCAGCTCGGCCACCGGCGCAGGGCCCGTGGGCACGAGGTCCGCGAACTCCCGCAGTCCGGCGCGCAGTTGCTGTTCGTCGTTCATCGGGCCTCCTCCCGGCTGTTCGTGCCCGCGTGTCGCAGGTCGCGCAGCGCGCCGTCCTTGCGCAGCTTCTCCAGTCCCCGCGAGACCTGGCTCTTCGCGGTGCCCAGTCTGCACCCCAGCGCCGCCGCGATCTCGGCCTGCGACATGTCCTCGAAATAGCACAGCACCACGGCCGCGCGTTGCTTCGCGGGCAGTCGCGCGAGCGCGGTCATCAGCACATGGCGCTCGCCCATCAGGTCGACCCCGTCCGGGATGGGCGTGTCGGGTATCCGGGTCGTGACCCACTCACGGATGCGCAACCGCCGAAAGCGGTCGGTGTTGGTGTGCACCATGATCCGGCGGACGTATCCGTCGATGTTGTCGCTGCGCCGCACCTGGTGCCACTTGGCGTACACCTTGGCCAGCGTGCTCTGCGCGAGGTCCTCCGCGTCGTGGTGATGGCCGCCGGTGAGCAGGTACGCGATGCGCAGCAACTCGGGCCAACGGCTCGTCACGAACGCCCCGAAGTCCTCTTCCTCGACGGTATTCAAGCAAGTCCTCACGAAATCCGATCCGGCGGCGGGTCCGGCCGCCGCGCCGGGCCGCAGGGGTCGAGCGCCACCCCGGCCCCTGCGGCGTGTCTGCGAGCGGCGTTACCGCCCCGGTGGTCTACTTCCCCGCGGCGGCCGGCGGGGCCAACTTGGCGAGGACACGGCCGTCGGCCGTGTAACCCGTGATCACGGGCGATGCGCCCTGGCGGGTTTCCTTGTCACGCCTCACGGCCGGGCCGTCGACGTAATACACGGCCCAGCCCGGGGTGCCGGCGAGCGTGACCACCTGCGCTTCGAGGGTCTCGCCGGCCACCTCCACCGTGACCTTGGCGAGCGCGCCCGAGCCGCGGTAGGCACCGGTGTACAGGACTCCCCCGCCACCGCCGAAGACACGGGCGTTGATCGAGTCCCGCCCGAAGTTGTCGCTCAGGACCTGCTTGGCCTGTTCCTGGGCGGGACCCTTCTCGCCCGGTGCCAACGGCGTCGTGACCACGTGTCGACCGTCGGTTGTCAGCCAGATGGTGTTGCCGAGCCCGTCGGTGATGCGCTGTCCGGGCGCGACCACCCGGGGCGGGGCCGAAGCGGGCGCGGGGGCTTGGGCGGACACGGGCACGGCCGCCCGCGACGTCGCGGGGACGCCCGCCCCGGCCTTGGCCGCGTTGCCCGAGCCCGAGTTCCCGGAGGCGAAGGCCACCCCGCCGACGGCAACCACCGCCGCCGCACCGACGACGGCCGCTATCGTCCGCCTGCTCCGCCGGCGCCTGCGTGAAGGAGTCGCCGCGTTCATCGAAGTCATCGAGAGTCTCTTCCGATCATCAAAGCCGGCAGTTCACATGCGCGTGGGTCGCAACCCGGCGACCCACGGGCGGCCGGATCGTCGATCCGACCACCTCTCTGACGGCAACCAGCGCCGGATCGTTGCCCGAGGCAGGACTCTTTTTCGAACACCGCTTCCCGTTCGACCTGCCCGGGTGGCCGCACCGAATACGTCGCGGCGACGTGCGTACGCACCGGCATCGACGTCACGACAGCCGCCGCCCGGCGCGGTGCTCGCCCGGACCTCCGCCGGCCGTCTCGCGTCCGACCGGCATGCTCGGATCCATTGTCCTTCTCGCTCGGCAGGCGACAGGAGTCCACCCGGGCTCCGTAGCGGTCCTGCCGGGACGAATCCATCCACACGCCGAGCCACTCGGGCGCCGGGACGGCGATCGCCTCCCATGCGGCGCGCCGGGTCTCACCCACGAACTCCAGGGCGTTCAAGTCCCTTACCGCCGTGAGCACATGTGTGGAATCGGTGCGCTGCCGGCTCTCGGCCGCGACCGGTTTCAGCTCCCCGACCGTTCCGACAGGAGGTCCGGAACCTTCTCCTCCAGGCCGTGGGTCAGGAGCCGGTCACGGAATCCGGTCAGGACGGTGAAGTCGACGCGGGGGTCCGCCAGTTCGAGGTCCGCAAGTATTTCCGGTCGATCCCGGCCCGCACCGCATGCGCGCTTGGCGGTCGGTCGGGTTCTCGGCGAACTGCGGCATGCAGACCAATGCCGGCTGCCCGGGCGAGACACCCGGACGGCCCCCGGAACCCGAACGCCGACCTGAACATCTCATCGTCGAACACCGGGCCGAGCGCGTCCCGGACCCGCATCGCAAAGCACCCTCGGAAAAACGCCACGCGCGTGGTTCGCACGTTGCACAGCAGCCTCGGCACCGCAGCCCCATCGAATACGAAGCCGCACTCGCGACCTGATCACCACAGCGACGGTGTCGGTCGAAGCGGAGCAAGCTCACAGCGCCCCGCGCACCGGCCGACCCGGGTCGACTCCCCCCGTCTGGCCCTCTGCCGCAGCTCGGGAACGACAAGGGTTTTCCCCGATTCGCGCCGGGTCACCGATGGCTAGCGTTTGGTAGCGGTACCCCTCGACTTCACGTACCGAACACGTCCCCCGTCCCGAAGCACCTCCGGCGTCAGGAATCGGAAGTCAAGCGCGGTTTCCCGTTCAACGCGCGGTCGTCCCTCCGCACCTTGATCCGTGGTTCGCTCGTCAGACTCCCCCCGGAGCGACCCGACGCCGTTTCCGGCCGACCTTCGGCCGGCCCCTCCGCGCACCCACACCACCCCGCGTGTGCGCGGCTCGCGCACCGAGTCGGGTACTGCGGCGCAGTGCATCGATTCCGATCCATCGCGACGGATACCGGCGGCCACTACCGACGGTCTCCGGTCGACACGCACTGGAACACATCCCTCCGGCGCCGGCGAAATCCGGCGCCCTCGTGAGGAGGTACCCGTGTGAGACGTAAACCCTGTCCGTCGTCACCGCTGCCTTCACCGCTGCTCTCGCGATGGTCGCGGTGACCTCGAATCCCGCGGTCGGCGACAAGGCACCGTCGTCGGCCGACGCTCGTACCTCGGCGGAATACGGCGTCCTCGGGGTCCAAACCCCATAACAGCGCAGCGCGGTCGCCGCCGCGGGCATCCCTCGTCGACGGCGTCGAGGACGGCCGCCTGCTGATCACCGCCACCCCGACCGAGGTCCGACGGATCCTGACCGTCGACATGGCGCTCTACCTGGTGAAACTCCCCGGCGACGGTCACGCCGGGAAGGTCACCGTCCAGCACCTGCCGGCACCTTCCGGCCGGACCCACGACAGGCCGTACGAGTCGTGAACGGTGTGCGCGTCGCACGCCGTACGCGCCCTCCGCGCCGTCCACTTCCTCGCACCGAGCGCGGGCAACACCCGTGCCCTCGTCGCGGTGCGTCGGCTCCACCGAACCACTGCTCCATCGCCCGGAGTTCGCTCCCCCCCCGGGTGGCTCCCACAAGCGTTTCCCCGGTCGCGACGCGGGGTCCATTCGGTTCCACACCCCGGCTTTTACAACCCGGTTCCGGATCCACGCGCTCCCCCATGCGGATCGAAAGGAAGAAAATGGTGAGTAGGCATTCTCTGATCAAGAGGCTCCTGGTGGTCTCCGCCGCCGTGACGGCGATCGCCGCCGGCGGCGCGGGGCAGACGATCGCGTCGCCCACCCCGCCGCCCTCCAACCCGGGCGACGTCACACCGCACATCGTCGGTGGCACCTCGGCCGCCCAGGGCGAATTCCCCTGGATGGTACGGCTGTCCATGGGCTGTGGCGGCACCATGTACACCGACCAGATCGTGTTGACAGCGGCGCACTGCGTCAACGGATCCGGACCCGACTCGAGCATCACGGCCACCTACGGTGTGGTGGACCTGAACAGCCCGGCGGCTGTCAAGCGCACGTCCGTCGAGGTGCTCAGCTCCCCCACGTACGACACCCCCACGGGCGGTGACTGGGCGCTGATCAAGCTTGCCAGCCCGATCCCCGGCGCTGCGACCATGCAGATCGCCACGAACAAAACCTACGACAACGGCACCTTCACCATCGCCGGTTGGGGTGCCGCCGTCGAGGGCGGCGGACAGCAGCGCTATCTGCTCAAGGCCGACGTCCCGTTCGTGACCGACGCGACATGCAAGGCGTCGCCCGGGTACTCGGGCTTGATCCCGGCAGCCGAGATCTGCGCCGCGTATCCGCAGGGCGGCACGGACACGTGCCAGGGCGACTCGGGCGGGCCGATGTTCCGCAAGGACGCCGCAAACGCCTGGATCCAGATCGGGATCACGAGTTGGGGTGTCGGCTGCGCCCGACCGGGCCGACCGGGCGTGTACACCGAGGTGAGCACCTTCGCCACCGCCATCGCGCAGGGCGCATCCGAATTGGGGGGAGTCGATCCCCCGGACGGTGAGACGTTCGAGAACACCAACGACGTCGCGATCCCGGACAACGGCGGCGCCGTGTTCAGCGACATCGCCGTGACCGGCGTCGCGGGCAACGCGCCGGCGACCCTCAAGGTCGGCGTCGACATCAAGCACACCTGGCGCGGCGACCTGACCGTCGACCTGGTGGCCCCCGACGGCACCGCCTACCGACTCAAGAACTCCAGCGGCAGCGACTCCGCCGACAACATCATCACGACCTACACCGTCGACGCCTCCAGCGAAGTCGCCAACGGCACCTGGCGTCTGAAGGTCCAGGACGTCGCCGCCGCCGACACCGGCAAGATCGACTCCTGGAAGGTCACCTTCTAGTCCGGCGGGATCACCTCCCGACGATCCTTCCCGATCTCCCACGACCACGTTCCGGGGATAGCCCGCCTTCCTCGGCCTCAACGCCCTCCACGCACAGCGTGGGCCAGGGCAGTACCGATCCAGGCTCGGCTCGGCCCGACGCGGTTTCCCGCGCCGGGCCGAGCCGAGCCGCACGTCGTAGAGCGAGCGATCCGGCGCGCAAACCCCGCGGCGACACAACGGGTGCCACCCACCGGCGGCATCGATGCCGGACACACCCAAAGGCCAGGTTTCGGAAGGGACTTCCCACACCTGCCAGGAGCAGACGATGTCCGCCCACGTCGCCGGGCCGGCCGGAACGGCAGGCCCGGCGACAGCACCATCGGTAGTCCGGGCGGCTCCACTCACCTCCGTCGAGGCACGGATCGCGGCCGGTGGCAGCGTGGTTCGTACCGAATCGAGCGGGATCGGGAAGACCACCGTCGTGGACGCCGTTTGCGCGACCGCGACGACTCGCGGCGAGCGCGTGCTGCTGCGAGCCGGCCGGGCGACCGTCGCTGTGCCGTCGTGTCCGGGCCGGGATTCACGCAACCCCCGGCGTTCACCGAAGCGGTGGTGGACTACTCGACCGTCCTGCCGTTCACCGCCGTCACCGAATCCGAACGCACACTGCAGCAGAAGGTCGCCGGCGGGGCGTTCTACCGGGTCGACCGGCAGGTCAGCTACCACCAGGTCCTGTTCGAGAACAACCAGAATGGCGCCACGGATGTCGACCCCACCCAGGAGGTGACCCTGGGCGTCGACGCGTCGCAAGCCGACACCTTCAGCGAACAGACGTCGATCACCGGCGGGTACGAACGGGGATTCGGCATCAAGGACACCAACAAGCTCAACATCGGCTTCGCCGAGCAACTGGGCTACGCCACGACGACCGACGTCGGCATGCTCATGACCGAGACCACCACGCGCGACCTGCCGGTGGGCGCCGGGTGCGTGGGGGCCCTGTGGACCAGCTACCACCGCATCTGCCCGGTCCGCTACGACGGCACCCACCTCGTCGCCGACGACGGACTCGGCTTCGACGCCAACAGTTCCATCACCAACACCACCTACCCGGCGCCCGCCGTGCGGCCCTGAGACAAAACACGGCGCGGCCAGGGCATGGTGCGTGACGCGCGGCGGGTGTGAACCCGAACGACCAGTGCAGGCGCGAGGGGCCGGGTCAGGAGCGGTGTCGGACCAGACCCACTCGAACGAGTGGCATCCCGACCGTGCGGCGTGCGGTGTACGGCGGGAGACGGATTCGCCGGCCGGGCGTGGCCCGCCGCTGTCCTCCCGGCCGCGACGACCCCGCGCGGGCGCTGCCTGCGGGTAACGCATGCGCGACCCGCGCAGGTCACCGGAGTCACCCGATCGCAACCGCCGCGCGGGCTGGGGCCGTTGTGTTCGGCGGTCGCCGACCGTCGGCGACCCGATCATCGTGATGGTGATCACGATGGACCGGCACGGATGCCAGGCGCCGAGCGTTCCCGGCCGTCGCGGGCGGACGGTGGGGGTGGCGGCGGGCCCTGCCGCCACCCCCACGGCCCTTCGGGCACGCGTGCGCACCCGGTGTGGTTCATGCCTCCCCGGGCCTCATCGGTGGCGACGTCGCCGGGTGTCGGTGAGCGAGCCGGTGTGTCGCCGCGTGTGCCGTGCCGATGTGGTCGGCTCGGAGGCGGATGTGTCGTTTCCTAGTACGACAAGTCCGTCTGGTCCGTGAACACCTTGCCGCGGATGTGCAGGTTTCCCTCGGAGTCCAGGACGGCGATGATCTTCTTCGCGGATCCGTGGTGGGTGGTGAAGTAGATCTTGTCCGCCTCCTGGGAGGAGGAGTAGTTCGTGTTCACCGACAGTTCGATGCTCACCGGCGAGCTGATGAGCACGTCCTTCTTGTCCGTGCCCGGGTAGACCTGGTTCTCCCGCAGCTTGATCCGGGCGTGGGTGTCGCCCTCGTCCCAGTCCGATGCCTGTCCGAGATCGATATCCGTCATGAGGCTTCCTCTCATGTCCCCGGCGGACGTGTCCCTTCTCGCGGGCCGCGATCGTTTCCGTGCGAAGCCCGACGGGACGCGCCCGCCCTCCAGTGAAGAGCCTTGCCCGGCCCGGGCAACACCGTGGGGCGCCCGGGCCGAGCACGAACGTACACAGACGGGCCCCCCGAGTGGTACCGGACTGCGCATGTTTGGCTCGATTGCTGAATATCGGCTGCTTTTCGGTTACCTCGACGTGAATTGACACGTGTCGTACACCGAGGCGAGGCCACCCGCGACCCGCCCCACGACGGCGCCGGCGACAGGACTGTGCACAGGTCCGTCGTGAGCACGTGGCAGCGCCGGCCGCAGTGTAATCGACAACCGTCGTGTCCAACGGGCCGAAGCGTCCGGAAAACGACCCTGCCGTCGCTCAGGACCGCCGGCGGGAGGCCTCGTCGTCCGGGGTGTCCGGGCCGGCGAAGTGGAAGGGAACCGAAAGGTGGGCGGCGAGGGTACCGCCGGCTCGCTCGGCGGCCACCGCTGCCGGGTGGCGCGGGTGGTGGCCCGCGTCCTCGCCGAGGTACCGCCCGGCCGTGGACCGGTAGACGGTGGCCATGTGAGCCTCCCCCTCGGGGTCGGCGGTGATGGCCGGCAACCGCACGAAATAGTCGTGAACGGTGTCGCCGTCCCAGATTGCCTCGATCGCCACGATGCGGCCCGCGCACCCGGCCGCCCGATAGGCCAGGGACTCCAGGTCGCGGCGTTGGTCTCGGCGATGGAGGGCTGGGCGGGCATGCGCGGGATCACCGGTCCCGCCGGGGGCGCGGGTTCCGCCGGCCGGCGTCGGGGCGTCCTCGACGGCGGGCAATGCGGGCGGCGGCTCGCCTTGCGCGGGAGCACCCGTGCCGGCCGTCGGAGAACCGGGAGCCGTCGCCCCCGCCGTTGGGGGGCCGACCGCGTCGGGGCCCGGTGCCGGCGGTGTCCTCCCGGTCTCCCGTGCCGCTTCCGCGCGGGGGTGGCGATCCTGGGCCTGCGTGCACGCGGCCGTCACCAGGACCGTGCTTGTCGCGACGACAACGGCCACGATGCGTCCGGTCACGGCACCGGCACCGATACGCCCGACGCGTCGCGCGCGGTTCATGACATGACTCTTTCGATGGACGAACTCGGCGTATCCGCCGGGGAGATCATGCCGAGTACGAGCGCAGGAAGCGACAGGGATTCCGCTCCCCTGTTCAGCCGACGTCGTGAGGCTCCTCCTCGCCGTCGCCGTCGGGGTCGACGCCCTGGTTCGGGACGCCCGCCAGGCCGTCCACCGCGGCGGGCTCGGCAGCCGCGGGCCGGTCCGAAGACCTTGCGACGAGGACCATCCGAACCCTGTCCATCGAGGAGGCCGCGCCGGCGGGGCGGGGCCGGGGGCCGGAGGCCGGGAACAGCGACGCGACGCCCTTGCCGGACGGCCGCCGTGCGGTGGGGGCCGCGACGGGAGGCGTGGTCGGTGGGCGGTGTCCAGGCGGGGCGGCCGGGGCCTTCGGGTCGGGCGCCGAAGCGGTGGGTCGCGCCTCGGTGGCCGGAGTCCGCCGGCCCGAGACGGTGTCGCCGGATGCGTCTGCGGAGGGCGGGAGGAACGGGGATGGCGGCGGGGGCGACTCCGGCGGTGCGGGTGGTACAACACCGAGCCCGGGCCAGGTATCGCGGACCTCGTCCAGGAAGGCGCGGTGGTCGGTGCCGTGCGCGTACGCGGCGGCGCACAGGGCGTCGAGGGCGGCCTGCAGGGAGTCCGGCTCGGCGGCGCCGAGCAACGCCGGCAGGGCGAAAGCCTGTTGGAGCGCGTTGTGGGTGGTGCCGTTCGGGAGGGTGATCGTGGTGCGTGGAACATTCGGGTCTTCGAGCAGGCGCCGCCACAGCTCACCGGAATCGTCGAACGGCGCGGGCAGCGGCAGGCCCGCGTGCAGCGCCGCCAACGCGGGAGCGATCCAGTCGACGTCGGCCAACCCCGCCAGGGCATAGGCGCGATGTGCCGCCCAGCGCGCGATCTCGCGCTGCGTCCCGTCGTCGACGCGCGCGATCGCGTGGACCAGGTGCACGTCGAGCATGCGCATCCCGTGCACGTTCCCGCCCACCCGCCGCAACCGCTCCGTCGGCAAGCGGCCCGCCCACTCGCGCAGTTCGTACTCCCGGATACGCTCCGCCCGCGCGCGGGCCTCTTCCTCCCGGGCCGCGCGCGCTGCCGCGGCCCGCTCCCGGGGCGTCGGCGGCGGTGGTCGATCCCGGGCGACCCTGTGCCAGTACGCCGCCTCGTCGCTCGTCTGCCCGACCACGCGGTCCGGTTCCACGGGCGCGGGCCAGAACTGCAGCAGGTAGCGGTCCACCGGCGGCTCACCGATGGACACCACGCCGTGGGCGCCGGCCTCGTCCATCCCCACCGCGCAGTACCGCACCCGATGGTCGACCGGATCGAGTTCGAACTCGCACGCGTCCGCATCGCCCCACTGCGCGAGCCGCACGGTGCGGGTCCGCGGGGTGAACGGGGCCTCGACCACCTCCTCCCACCGCCCGTCCACCGCGGGCGGGCCGTCGTGGACCTCGATGGTCAGCCCCACACTGCCGGTGTGCATACCGGTGACCAGGAACAGGAACCCCTCCACCGCGGCGCCGCACAAGCCGTTCGCCTGCCCCGCCCGGTGATCCCCCTCGATCGCCGCCCCTTGGACGCGGCTGTCAACGTACATCTGCGAGTACGCCACCCGCACCGAACCCTCGAACACCGTCCGCACGAACACTCCCCCGAAACGTCACCGGCCCCCACGTCCTCGACCCGGGCCTCCCGGCGTCATGCTGCCGCACGGCACGGACAACACGCGCACAAGGGCACCGGCACTGGCTCTCCCGGGAACGTCCGCCCACACCCGGCGAGTTCGCGGCACGGGGGGTGTGCAAGACGCCGTGCCCAGCGGAGAACACCCGATCACGACGCCGCCGACAACAAGCTTCGGCGTTTCGCAACACCTCGTCTCACCCCGTGTGCAAGAACCACCGCAAAACGCAGGACGATCGACGGTTTCCCGCGGACCGGGCGCCACCGATCGACGCCCGCGTGTCCGCAGTTGCAGAGCCGACTGGGCGATGCACGTGCCCGGAACCCCATTCGATTCGCGGGGCAGGACCGGCGCGGCGGCCGGTCCCATCCGCTTCAGGCAGGCCAGGACCTGGTTCGAGGTCGCGTCGTTCTTCGCCCAGGCGGCCGACAGCGTGTGTACGACGAGGTCGGCCTCGGTCTCACCTGTGATGTCCCACAGCGCCGCTGCGGCGTGGACACGGGCCCACCCGTGTCCGTCGCGGGACATGGCTCGCAGCCGCGGCAGCACGGCTCGGGCGGGCGGGCCGATCCGGCCGAGGACATCGATCGCCTCGTCGTCTCGATCGCTGTCGAGCAGCCTCTCCAGCCGGGGCACGACGTCGGCCGGGTCGCGTTCGAGCGCCCACAGAACGGCGGTCGCGAGCGCCCGCACATGCACGTCCGGTGCGTCGGCCAGGGGACGAACCACCCCCACGGCCGGCGCGGCCTCGGTGCCGAAGGACGCGAGCGCGTCCAGGGCCGCAGCCGCGGTGCTCCACTGCTCGTGGCGGACCGCGGCGCCGGCGAAGTCGGTGATCACATCGACGGCCGCCGGGTCGCCCAACTCGGCCAGGGCACAGACGACGGCGCCCGCGCTCATGGCGGACCGTTGCCGCGCGACGTCGATGCCGGCGAGGCGGCGGACCAGCCGCGGCACCAGTTCGTCGGCGGCCACGCCCTGGATCCGGCCGGTGGCGCTGCGCCTGGACGCCGAGGGCGTCGCCCTGCCGCAGGCGCTGCGGCGCAGGCCGCGGGTGGTGGCCTGGGCGGACGTCGAGGCGGTGGTCTCCTGGCGGGTGCGCGGCGGCAGCCACTGGGTCGGCGTCGTCGCCACTCCGGAATACCGCCGCCGGACCGGCCTGGACACCCGGCGCGGCGGTCGGTGGATGGACGACGCCATCGGCCTGCCGATCGCCTGGACCACCACGACATGGGACGGCCCGCCCCACGAACTCAAGGCCATGATCGCCGCGTTGTGGCGCATCGCCCCCGAGACCCCCTGGATCGACGCCGCACACCACAACCCCACCCCACCCCGCTGAACACCGGAGGCCCCGGCCCCGTCCGCGCCGGTGGCCAGGGGCCACCGGCACACACCCCTTCGAGAACCCATGCGACACCATCGACCGGCAGCCGGGCCCGAGGGGATCCGGGACGCTACGGCAGCGTCGCAGTCAAACAGGGGTCTCCTACGCCCGTTCCCGCGGTTTCGCAGCGGTCGTCGTGGATCACCGGCGATGGTGATCGGGATATCGGAGAAGGCAGGGGGAGCCTGAGCGAGCCCAGGGTCGTCACGGCGCCGGTCGGTCCACCCGATCGCGGATGATCCGGCGTGCGGTTGCGGCGCGGACGTCGGCGAGTTCGGCCGCCACCGCCGCCCAGATGCGTTCGTCGACGGGGACGACCCCCTCGAAGCGTTCGCCCTCGAGCGCGTGTCGCCGGCGCAGCCGGGTGGGCGGGTGGGTCGCGTCGACACTGTGTCCGCGCAGCGCCGCGACCCGGCGCAGTCGTTCGTACTCCCGTTCCGGGATTCGCGCGATGTGTGCGGCCAGGTCCTCCCACAACGTGTGTTCGGGGACGGTCTCGCCGCGCCGCGTCCCGGGTCGCCCTCGGGTGTTGGCCGCGACCGCCCGTCGGTGCAGTTCGGTGCGTACCGAGCCTCCGACCAGGAGCCGGTCCAGGAGTTCGACGACCGCCGCCGACGAGGCGACCCGCGCGGCGGTCCGGTCGGCGAGGTATTCGGCGCGCTGAGTGGCGCGCAGCGTGAGGTGGTCGAGCAGGGTCAGCATGCCGTGCACCGCGGCCCTGGGCGGGAACAGCACGATGTCCACCAGGCCGGCGGGCCCGCGCTTCCCGCTCGGGGCGAGCAGATAGCGCCAACCGTCCAGGGAACGCAGGGCGTTTCCCACGACGAGCCCGTGTCGGCTGTCGCCGTTCGCGTAGTGGGCGAGTTCGTGGCCCAGGAGCGCGACGCGCTGCCTGGGGGTGAGGATCTCCCACAGGCCGAGCCCCAGACGCAGGACCCGGCGCTGCCGCAGGCCGAAGGTTCGAACGCTCGCGTTGACGTCGGCGTCGACCTCGACGACGTGCACTCCGGTCGTGTCGGTGGCCGCCGCGACCTCGTCGATCAGGGCGAACAGCTGCGGCGCGTCGGCCCGATACAGGGCCGACACGTTCTTGTCGAGGGCGCCCAGCCGCGGGCGCAGCGTCAGCGCCGCGAGCAACAGCACGACGCCGAGCACCGGTTGCACCCCGGTGGACCAGCCGAGCACGACCAGCAGGAGGCCGCCGACGGCGAGGCCGAGGGTGATCCCGTGCACGGCGAGCGCGGTGGTGAAGGCGAGCACGGCGTAGCCGTCACGGCGAGGACGGGCGGCCGAATCCCGCAGTACGTCGGCGAACAACTGCTCCGCGTGCAGGCGTGCCGAACGCCTGCGCAGTTCCTCGATGCGCCCGTACCCGGGTTCACGGCCGCCGGGGTCCACGTTCCAGTCGCAGCGCGCGCACCACGTCACGAACCGCGCCTCGACCGGCATGTCCGCCCCGCAGTCCGGACACGGTTTCGCGTTTTCCACCGACGTGTTTCGTGTTTCCATGATCCCTCCCCCGGCGGCCCCTCCCCAGGGCCACCCACCCCGCCGACGCGGTGACGCCGGCCACGCAGGGTAGCGCCCCGCGGCGAACTCCCGGACGGGGGGCCGTGGTCGGCCGGCATCACCTTGTGGAGTGCGGTGGTTCGACCACCCCGGTCCCGTCTCGCCCGGTCCCGTGACGGGTGGGTGCCGACGAACCGAAGAAACGCCCCGTCGTCGTGCACGCCTGCTCCCGCTTCTCGCGACTGCACCCGAGTCAACGGCACACTCCACAGGTCTTCCCGAAGCACCCGCCATCGCAGTAGCCGAGCCGCGTCGGTGCGACTTTCCCGAACCGATCGCCCTGATCAAGGCGCTCGACGCCGAACTCCGCGGCGACCGATCCTTCGAGAATCTGAAGAAGCACCAGACCTCGCTGATCCGCACCCGGGACCTGATCAACACCTGGATGCAGGGCCACCCCGACTACTACCGCTGATGCTCCGCCGCACCGGTCGCCGGATGATCACGGCATGGCTGTGCAGTCACGACCCCCACCCCGACGATCATCGACGCGGTCGGGAAGATACGCGAGTGGATGATGGCGCGGACGCCGTCACTCGATGTTCTCCCGTCTCATCGCGGCTCGGGCCCTCGCCCGGGTCGCCCGCCCTAAGGGAAGGGGCCCCAGGAATGAGTCGTTCGGTTGTCCCGGAGACTTTGCACAGTCCATGGCGGGGGTATCAGGTCGGACTGGGCTCGGTGCTCGCCTTCACCGGTCTCGCGACCTTCACGTCTCCTCACATCAGCAGTTACGTCGTGGCTGCGGGTCTTCTCGCGGTCGGGCTCTGGTGTGCCGTGCAGGCCTCCCGCAGTGGAGTGCTGATCTCACCCGAGGGGTTGGTCCACCGGGGCATGGGCTCGAGTCGGTCGATCGCGTGGGAGGAGATCGCCGACATCCGCATCGAGTCGGCCGCGGGCAAGGGCGGTCCGTCGAGCATGACGGTTCTCGTGCTGGTCGACGAGACCGTCGTGGAGTTGCAGAGCCTGGCGGGATACCGGGGGCGTTCGGACAACGCACGGGTGGAGTGCCAGACCGCCCGTCTCCGGGAACTCTGGTTGCAATAGGCAGTAGCACGTGGCGAGTTCACCGGGGCGAGCGAGCGGTAACGGAGCGTTGGTCGGCATCGTCCCGTTGGAAGGTCCGTCGCCGACAATCGCCTGGCAGGTCGTGGCCCGTTGTCGAGGCCGCGGCAGGTCGCCGTCCCGTCTGCGGTTTTCAATACGATGACAATATCTCCGAGCTCGTAGCCTCGGAGCATGCGTGTGTTGATCGTCGAGGACGAGCCCTATCTGGCAGAGGCCATCCGCGCCGGCCTGCGCCCGGAAGCCATTGCGGCGGACATCGCAGGCGACGGCGACACCGCGCTGGAGCTGCTGAGCATCGATACCTACGACATCACCGTCCTCGATCGGGACATTCCCGGGCCCAGGGGTGACGAGGTCGCCAGGAGCATCGTCGGCTCCGGCAGCGGCATGCCGATCCTCATGCTCACCGCAGCCGACCGTCTCGACCACAAGGCCACCGGGTTCGAGATCGGCGCCGATGACTACCTCACGAGGCCGTTCGAGCTTCGAGAACTCGTCCTCGGGCTGAGAGCACTCGACCGCCGACGTGCGCACAGCAGGCCGCCCGTGCGGGAGATCGCGGGTCCGCGGCTCGACCCGTTCCGCCGGGAGGTCCACCGCGACGGCCGCCATGTCGCGCTGACCAGGAAGCAGTTCGCCGTACTCGAAGTCCTCGTCGCCGCCGAAGGCGGTGTCGTCAGCGCCGAGGACCTGCTGGAGCGGGCCTGGGACGAGAACACCGACCCGTTCACCGACGCCGTACGGATCACCGTCTCGGCCCTGCGCAAGCGTCTCGGTGAGCCCTGGATCATGGCCACCGTGCCAGGCGTCGGCTATCGCATCGGCACGGCCTCCGGCACCGGACACGATGGGCAAGGCCGTGGATAGCCGCCGGCCCGGTGTGAGCGTTCGCGTCAAGCTCACCCTCAGCTACGCCGGATTCCTCATGCTGGCCGGCGCCTTGCTGATGGCGGCGGTGTGGGTGTTCCTGCTGAGTTACGTCCCCGACCGCGCGATGCTCATCAATCCCGATGACAGGCCCCAGGGTGGTGTTTTTCCCGTCCGGTCCGTGCTTCTGGACGTTTTCGCTCCCAGAGCGGCCGCGGTACTGGCGTTCCTGCTCGTGTTCGGTCTCGTCGGCGGGTGGATCCTCGCCGGCCGCATGCTCGCTCCGCTGACCCACATCACGGACGCCGCCCGCAGGGCCACCAACGGATCGCTCTCCCACCGCATCCGGCTGCCGGGCCGCGGGGACGAGTTCCGCGAACTCGCCGATGCCTTCGACATCATGCTGGAGCGGCTCGAAGCACACGTCGCCGAGCAGCAGAGGTTCGCCGCCAACGCCTCGCACGAACTGCGCACTCCGCTGGCGACCACGCACGCTCTTCTCGACGTGGCCCGCAACGATCCGCACCGCGACGTCGACGAACTCGTCGAGCGCCTCCGCGTCGTCAACGCCCGAGCAATCGACCTCACCGAGGCGCTGCTCGTGCTCAGCCGCGCCGACAAGCAGGCCTTCACCCGGGAGCCCGTCGACCTGTCCCTGCTCGCGGAAGAGGCCGCCGAGACACTGCTCCCACTCGCCGAGAAGCACGGGGTCACCATCGACACCTCCGGTGACCTCGCCACGGCTTCCGGGTCACCGGCGCTGCTGCTGCAGATGACGACGAACCTCGTGCACAACGCCATCGTGCACAATCTGCCCGAACCCGGTTCCGTGTGGGTCCGCGCCGGCGTCCGCTCCGGGAGCGCGGTACTCACCGTCGAGAACAGCGGCGAGAAACTCTCCCCGCAGTTGGTCTCGACCCTCACCGAACCGTTCCAGCGCGGCACCGGGCGCATCCACAACGACCACGCCGGGGTCGGCCTCGGCCTGGCCATCGTCCAGCGGATCGTCCACGTACACGACGGATCCCTCACCCTCGCCCCGCGCGCAGACGGCGGCCTGCGCATCACCGTTCACCTGCCCGTCCCAGCACCGCATTCCGCCGAGCAGTCGAGGAACTTGATCAGTGAGTGAAGGATCAGTGAGTGAAGTAGGAGAAGACGTCGCGGGCGCGCGGCAACAGGTCGAAGCGGACGGGCGCGTCGAGAGTGTCGCAACCACCCGATCCGCCGAAACCACCGAGAAGCGCTCGGTCGTCCACCGGGCGATCGGCAGCCTGTCCCGGCCGGGGCCGTGGAAACGCGGCCGAGTGCTCGCGGCGTCGGCGCTGCTGCTCGGTCTGCTTCTGCCGCTGCACGCGCAGATACCGAACCGGATCGGGAACATCGGCAGCCTGGTGGAGACCTTCCTGCCATGGTTCGGCGTGTTCGTCCCGGTGCTGCTCGCCGCGGCCCTGTGGCGCCGGTCCGCCGTCGCGGTGGTCGCTCTGCTGCTGCCGGTCGTGACGTGGGTGAGCCTCTTCGGCGGGCTGCTCACCGACAGGTCGCGCCCGGGCGGCGACCTCACCGTGGTCAGCCACAACGTCGATGCCGACAACCCCGACCCCACCGGCACCGCCCGCGATCTGGCCGCCTCCGGTGCGAGCCTGCTGGCCCTCGAGGAGATCGCGACGCAGGCGAAGCCGGTGTACGAGAAGGAGCTGGCGACGGCCTACCCGTACCACTCGGTGCAGGGCACCGTCGGACTGTGGAGCAAGTTGCCGCTGTCGGACATCCGGCCGGTCGATATCGCGCAGGACGTCGGGCCGCTGGGCGAGTCCAAGCCGGTCGCCGTCGAGCCGGCCGACAACCGGGCGCTGCGTGCCACGGTGGCCACCGACCACGGGCCGCTGGCCGTGTACGTGGCCCATCTGGGATCCGTACGCGTGAATCCCAGGGGAGGCTACGGAACGGAGACCCGGAACAGGAACGCCGAGGCGCTGGCGAAGGCCGTCGCCACCGAGCAGAACAAGCGGATGGTTCTGGTCGGCGACATGAACGGCACCATGGACGACCGTGCGTTCGACGGCATCACCTCGCGGCTGCGCTCGGCCCAGGACGCGGCCGGGAACGGCTTCGGCTTCAGCTGGCCGGCGAAGTTCCCGATGGTACGGATCGACCAGATCCTCACCCGGGGCGTGGAGCCGCGGAGCTCATGGGTGCTGCCGGCCTCCGGGAGCGACCACCGGCCGGTGGCGGTCCGCGTCGGCTGGTGACCGCGTCCCGCAACGGTACGTGCCGAACCCGAACAGGACGCGCCGAAGGTCGCGGAACATATCGCCGCCGTATCGAAAACCGCATACGCGCCCGCTACACCACATTGCCTTGACTGGCGGCATGTCCTACAGCGAACCGGTACACACAGCAGCCGGAACCCGGCGGCACTCGGGAACGGGCGCCTCGGGCGGGCCTTTGACCGTCCGGCCGATCAGCTCCACCGAGCACTTGGCGTTCGTACGGTCCCGACGCTCGACCACCTTCCTGCAGACGCCGGCCTGGGGCCGCGTGAAGACCGAGTGGCGCAGCGAGTCCCTCGGCTGGTTCGACGGCGGGCAACCGGTCGGTGCCGGACTCGTCCTGCACCGACGGGTGCCCAGGCTCGAACGGTTCACGCTGGCCTATCTGCCCGAGGGCCCGGACATCGACTGGACCGGCGATCTCGGCGTGTGGCTCGACCCGCTGGCGGCCCGGCTCAAGGCGCACGGCGCGTTCGCGATCCGGCTCGGCCCGCCGGTGCGCACGAACACCTGGAGCGCCGCCCAGGTCAAGGAGGGCGTCGCCGACCCGGGTATCAGGCGGCTCACCGACGTGCCCGGCCAGTGGTCCGACCCGGTCGGCGCCCGGGTGGCCGACTGGCTC
The DNA here is from genome assembly GCF_045207655.1 of Embleya sp. NBC_00888. Lineage (NCBI taxonomy): Bacteria > Bacillati > Actinomycetota > Actinomycetes > Kitasatosporales > Streptomycetaceae > Embleya > Embleya sp. NBC_00888. Next base: position 904,001 of record NZ_CP108785.1, read on the forward strand.
AGGGCTGCGGGCTGGCTGCCGCAGAGCCCTCGGGACGGCTTCGGGGTCGGGCATCCGCAGTTCAAGTACGAGCTACCGCTGGCCGGCAGGACCAGGGACCAGTTGCTCGGCGGAATGAACCAGCAGTGGCGCCGCAACATCAAGAAGGCGGCCAAGGAGGGAGTCGAGGTCACGGTCGGTACGGTCGGCGCGGACCTGAGAGCGTTTCACGACCTCTACGCCCACACCGCCGAGCGGGACCGCTTCACACCCCGGCCGCTGGGCTACTTCGAGACCATGTTCGCCGCGCTGAGCGCCGAGGATCCCGAACGGATCAAGCTCTATCTGGCCCGCCACCGGGGCGACTTGGTCGCCGCCGCGATCCTGGTCCGCGTCGGTGCCCACGCGGTGTACTCCTACGGCGCCTCCTCCACCGACAAGCGCGAGGTGCGCGGGTCCAACGCCTGCCAGTGGACGATGATCCGCGACTCGCTCGCGGCCGGCTGCGACGTCTACGACCTGCGCGGCATCACCCCCACCCTGGACGCCGACGATCCGCACGTCGGGCTGATCCGGTTCAAGGTCGGCACCGGTGGTCGGGCGGTGCGGTACGTGGGCGAGTGGGACCTGCCTCTGCGGCCGATGGTCTACCGGGCCTTCGACCTCTACATGAGGCGCCGCGGACGATAGGCCCGACCAGCCGCAGGCGGCAGGCGGCAGGCGGCAGGCGGCAGGCGGCAGGCCCAACTACACCTGCTGGGCGACCACTTCGTCGAGACGGACCCCGGGACGCCTTGACGAGTCGCCCGGTGGGTTAGGCCACCGGTCAAGGCGCCGCCGCGTATCGCCGGTATATCGAAATCCACATACGTTCCGACAACGCTACACAGCCTTGACTGTACGCATGACCCACAGCGAAACACATCGCATCACCGTCTATGGGTGTGACCCCGACGAGGCCGTATTGTTCCGGGAGTTGGCGCCTCGCTTCGGTGTGACGCCGACCATTACGGACGCGCCGGTATCCGAAGGCAATATCGAGCTGGCAGCCGGAAGCCGGGCCATCAGCGTCGGCCACAAAACTCCCCTCGCCAACACCGCTCTTCTTGGGCTCGGCCAAACCGGCGTGATGTATGTCTCCACGCGGAGCATCGGCTGCAACCACATCGATGTGGAATACGCGGACAGCATCGGCATCACGGTGGAAAATATCAGCTACTCACCGGACAGCGTGGCCGACTTCACGTTGATGTTGATGCTGATGGCGGTACGCGACGCGAAATCCATCATCCGGCGCTCGGATGTCCACGATTACCGGCTGAACGAAGTGCGCGGGAAGGAACTGCGCGATCTGACCGTCGGTGTGATCGGCACCGGACGCATCGGCGCCGCGGTCATGGACAGGTTGCGGGGCTTCGGTTGCCGCATACTCGCCCACGACAGTCGCCCCAAGGTCCCCGCCGAATACGTCCCTCTCGACGAGTTGCTGCGGCAGAGCGATCTGGTCACGCTCCACACGCCGCTCGATTCGGACACACGTCATCTGCTGAACCGGCAGCGTATCGGGCAGATGAAACGGGGCGCGCTGATCGTCAATACCGGACGGGGGGCGCTCGTCGACACCGAGGCCCTGGTATCGGCACTGGAAAGCGGCAGACTCGGCGGCGCGGCATTGGATGTCGTCGAAGGCGAGGAAGGAATTTTCTACGCCGACCGCCGAACCCGGCCCGTGAAAAGCGAACCGCTGCTGCGGCTGCACGAGCTGCCGAATGTGCTCATCAGCCCGCACATCGCCTACTACACGGACCACGCCCTGCGTGACACCGTCGAAAACTCTCTCGCCAACTGCCTGAAATTCGAAAGCGGGAAGCGGCATGGATAAGCTGAAGGTCGCCATCATATTCGGCGGATGTTCCGAAGAGCACCATATCTCCATAAAGTCCGCGCAACAGGTCGCCCGGCACCTCGACGTCGAGAAGTACGAACCGTTCTATATCGGCATCACGAAGGACGGCGCCTGGAAGCTCTGCGGCGGCCCCGACACGGACTGGGAGAACGGAAACGGCCGTCCCGCCGCGCTTTCGCCGGACAGCACCGTGCACGGACTGCTTGTCCAGGACCAGGACCAGGACCAGGAGCAGGGACAGGGACAGGGACACGGGCGGGGACGAGGGCACGCGTGGTACGAGACGATCCCCCTGGACGTCGTCCTGCCCGTGCTGCACGGCAAGCACGGCGAGGACGGTGCGATACAGGGGCTGCTCGAACTCTCCGGCATCCCCTATGCGGGCTGCGATGTGCAGAGTTCCGCACTGTGCATGGACAAATCCCTTGCCTACACCGTCGCCGCGAGCGCGGGAATCGCCACGCCGAACTTCCGGACCGTCGCGGCGCACGAGACCATCGATCCCCACCGGCTCACCTATCCGGTCTTCGTGAAGCCGGCCCGTTCGGGCTCATCCTTCGGCGTCACCAAGGTGTCCCGGGCGGAGGAAGTGCGGAGCGCGGTGGAGACCGCGCGGCGGTATGACACGAAGGTACTGATCGAAGAGGCCGTCGTCGGCAGCGAGATCGGCTGCGCCATCCTGGGGAACGAACTCGATCCGATGGCGGGCGAGGTGGACCGGATCGCTCTCTCCCACGCATTCTTCCGGATCCATCAGGAGGATGCGCCGGAAACCGGTTCCGACAACGCGACGGTGATCGTTCCGGCCGACATACCCGCGGAGTCGCGCCTGCTCGTCCAGGAGACCGCCATGGCCGTATACCGCGTCTTCGGGTGCAGGGGTCTCGCGCGGGTGGACCTGTTCCTCAAGGAGGACGGGACAGTGGTCCTCAACGAGGTGAACACCTTCCCCGGCATCACCTCGTACAGCCGCTATCCGCGCATGATGGCGGCCGCGGGCGTACCGCTCGGTGAAGTGCTCGATCGCATCCTGTCCTTGGCCTTGACGGGGAGGACCCGATGAAGCACGACTTCGTCTTCGTGGACGAACTTGCGTCCGCAACAGCCGGAACGGGTGGAACGGGCGGAACGGGCGAAATACGCTGGGACGCCAAGTACGCCACCTGGGACAACTTCACCGGCAAGCCCGTGGACGGGTACCTGGCCAATCGGATCGTCGGCACGAGGGCGCTGTGCGAAGGACTGGACCGAGCTCGCCGAAAGGCCGAATCCCTGGGCTTCGGCCTGCTCCTCTGGGACGGCTATCGCCCGCAGCGCGCCGTCGACTGCTTCGTTCGCTGGTCAAGGCAGCCGGAGGACGGCCGCACGAAGGCGCGGCACTATCCGAACATCGGCCGGGCCGAGATGTTCGAGCAGGGATATGTGGCCACCCAGTCGGGCCACAGCCGGGGCAGCACCGTTGATCTCACACTCTACGACCTGGCTTCCGGCGAGATCCTCCCCATGGGCGGCAGCCATGACCTGATGGATTCCATCTCGCATCACGGAGCACAAGGGATCACGCAGACCGAAGCGAGAAACCGCCGACACCTCCGTACCCTCATGGAAACCAGTGGTTTCAGCGCATACGACTGCGAGTGGTGGCACTACACGCTGACCGACGAACCGTACCCGGACACGTATTTCGATTTCCCCATCACCTCCCCATCCCGTAGGTGAGCACGCCGAAGGGGCGGCATACCCGACACGCCGTCGAAATACGCCGCCGCAGAGGCGGATGAACTGCCCGAAGCCACCCGGGAGTTACCTCGGGCAGCGGTTGAACACCGACTTCGACCGGAAGCAGCCGAGCACCGCTGGACTCAGGCACCCGAAACCAGGGAGATCCACCGGTTCTTCCCGATCTCGGCGCCGAGCGGTGGACCGCGCGGGGTCTTGTTGGTGATGTAACCCCCGTACTGCGGCAGATAGGCCCACCACTGGTTGGTGTACGACGCGATGATGATCTCCTCGCCCTGGGTTTGGCAGCCGACCAGGACCTCCACACCGGCGGGGAGGGTGGTCACCGGCGACGATCCCGTGTTGGGACCGCTTCGCACGCGCACACCCGTGCCCCGGATACCCACCGCCCCCAGACGTCAATCGGGTGGCCCCGATCTCGGCGAGCAACGGGGGCAAGGTCGCGGTCGGCCCCGCCGGGTCCGACCGCGACCTTGCCCCTGGTGGGGCGGGTGGGCTATCCCAGTCCGCCGTTGAGGGCGGCGGCGAGTTCGCCGTTCTCGGTGTCGCCGCTCAGCTCCCAGAAGAAGGCGCCGCCCAGCTTCTGTTCCTTGGCCCACTTCGTCTTGACGGCGAGGCTGGCCGGGGTGTCGTAGCCCCACCATTCGTTGCCGCAGTGGCCGTACGAGGTGCCGCCGGCCAGGCCGGTGGCGGGGCAACGAACCTTGAGCGCGCGGTAGCTCCCGTCACCCGACGCGGGCGCGGTCGCGGTCCCGCCCGGTTCGCTCTGGGTGACGCCCGTCCAGCCGTGGCCGTAGAACGGAATGCCGAGCAGCAACTTCTTCGCGGGTACGCCCTTCGCCCGCAGCTTGGCGATGGCGTCGGCCGAGTTGAAGTTCGGCACGGGGATGCCCGGGTACGACGTCAGCGGCGAGTGCGGGGCGGTCGGGCCCTGTGCCATCCACGGCCCGAAGAAGTCGTACGTCATCACGTTGTACCAGTCCACGGCCCCCGAGGCGCCGCCGTAGTCGGCGACGTCGAGCCTGCCGCCCGGGGCGGCGTCGGCCGTGATGGCGGCGGTGACCAGGTTGCCGGTGCCGAAGCGGGCACGCGTGGCGTCCAGCAGGGTCTTGATCGACCCGAAGCCGCTCGCGTCACAGGTCAGACCGCACGCGTTCGGATACTCCCAGTCCAGATCGATGCCGTCGAACACGTCGGCCCAGCGCGGGTCTTCGACCACGCCGTGGCACGACTCGGCGAACGCGGCCGGGTTCTGCACGGCCTCGGTGAAGCCGCCGGACCAGGTCCAGCCACCGAACGAGTAGAGGATCTTGATGTTCGGGTACTTCTTCTTCAGCTCGCGCAACTGGTTGAAGTGGCCCTTCAGCGGCTGCTCCGGGGTGTCGGCGACCCCGTCGACGCTGTCGGCCGCGGCGTAGGGCCTCTGGTAGTCGGCCCAGGGGTCGCCGACCACGCACTTGCCACCCACGACGTTGCCGAACGCGTAGTTGATGTGGGTGATGTTGCGGGCCGTGCCGGACGTGTCGATGTTCTTGGCCAGGTAGGGGCCCCAGTTGGTGAAGTAGCCCAGCTTGATCTTCGCTTCGCCGGTGGTGCGCACCTTCAGGGGGGCGCCGGCGGGACCGACCTGGTCCCTCGTGTCGCGCGCGACGACGGTGTAGGTGTAGCCGGTCCCGCTGTTGAGGCCGCGGTCGACATAGGACGTGTGTCGAACGGTGGCGACCTTGACGCCGTCGCGCAGCACGTCGTAGTTCCGCACGCCCCGGTCGTCCCAGGCCGCGCGCCACGAGAGCTTGACCGACGTGTCGGTGACGTGGCTCGCGTGGGGCCTGCCCGGCGCGGTCGGCGGCCGGTCCCTGCCCCAGCCGGAGCCCCGGTCGGACGTCTCCGAGCCGCCGGCGCCCTCGGCGTGGGCCGGCCCGGTCAGGCCGACGATGGCCCCCAGGGGCAACAGCAGGGCCGTGAGCAGAGCGATGAGCATACGACCGCGCCTGGTGCCCGGCCGATCGGGGTCTCGCGGGTGCGTGACGTGTCGTGCGGTGCCTGTGCTCAAGGGAACTCCTCGAACTCGGTCCGAACGTGCGGGGGACGCTGCGCCGCCACACAGGCGCGTCCTGAGCTTCGACACACCCGTCGCGGCTGCATGAGCCTAGGAAAGGTCCGAACCACCGGTCAATGGTCTGAACCAGATTGGTCTGGACCAGAGTTTCGCGACATCCGACCCTCGACGGCAGAAGCTTGGATATCCATCCCTCATTACAGGCCATAACAATCGGCACGCACGCCAACGATGAAGGAGTCGTGATGATCGCGAACGCGAGCAAGGCCGGCCCGGTACCGTCCACCGAGATCGTGCTCCCGGGCATCGTCGACCCCTCTCGGTCGCGACGGGATCATCCTTCGGCGCCGGTCATGGCGGTGAGCGTGGCGAACGCCCGGACACAGCCGGCCGCGGGTGGATCGTCGACCTCGTCGACGGGTCCATCGACTGGATCCGCGACGACGACGACCTCGTGGTCCGGCAGAGCATCGGCTTCGACATCGCCGCCCTCGACACCATGAGGAATCCCGGGCTTCGCGGGCGGGAGCGCGGGGATCGGGCAGCCGCAGGGAGTACCGCGGCAGGGCGGGCTCTCTCGACGATGACGGCCCGGGTCTTCGTCATGTGCCAAGGGTGGGTGTGCGGTGTGGGCGAGTTGGCGTGAGCCGATCGTGCAGGGCGGTCCCGAGGAGGGCGCCTGCCGGTGGGGCCAGGAGGTAGGGCCACAGGTTCGCGGTGTGGCCGGCGAGCAGCGCCGGGCCGAGTTGCCGGGCCGGGTTGGCGGAGCCGCCGCTTTTGGCGGCCAGGAGTGCGATGGTCAGGGCGACGGTCAGGCCGACTGCGTACGGGAGTAGTGGGCGCAGGCGCGGGCGGGCCAGGAGGGCGCCGAGCATGAGGGCGACGGCGAGCATGACGCCGGCTTCGGTGGTGCAGATGGCGATGGTCGTCCAGCCGGGGTCGGCGACCACGGATGCGTAGGCGATCGGGTCGCGGCGGGCGGTGGGGCCCCACAGGAGGCCGCCGAGGCCGATCCCATCCGTGGGCGCTGTCCCGAACATCATCCCGGACCAAGCTCTGACCAGGCCGAACGGTGTCCCGCTTGTCCGGGACAACGCAGTCCCGTTGCTCATTCCGATGGCCCGAACGATGCTCGGTGAGGTCCGTCCGGGTCGCCCCGCAGGGGCTCACCCAACGCACCACCGTTTCGGCGCCTGATCCCTCTACATCACAGGGGAAAACATGAAGGGCACTCTCAAAGCGCTACTGGTCACCACCGCCGTAGCGGCCGCCGTGGGGGTCGCGCCCGCCACCGCGAACGCCGCGGCCGACTGGTCGTGCAGTTCCATCTCGGGCCAGTACATGTACTTCCAGGCGGACACCCCCCTGCACTCCAAGCCCCTGGGCAGCTCCCAGGTCTACGCCATCTTCTCCACCCCACAGTGGATCAACGGCTCGTGCGTCAACAAGTACGGCAACCAGTGGTGGCGTACGGACTACTCCTCCGGCTACGGCTACATCTACGACGGCTACCGAACCGGCTGAGCAACCGCCACCGCACGTTCGCGACCGGCGCGACGCGACACCCACGCACCCGCACCGCGCCCGGGCAACGGGCAGCGGGCAGCCGGGCGGACCGCCCTCGGCATCGAGCTCGCTCGGAGCCACGAGGCTCCGCCGACACGGGTGGCGTCTTCGCCGATACGTCCCGTGCGGTCTCGTCCCCGACGGATGCCCGCTCCCGGGCCCGGCGTTGCCACGTACCGGGCCCGAGCACCGGCCGGATTTCGGCGCCGCCTCTCGAGCCTCATCGTCGCTGCTCGCCGTCCCCTTGCGCTCGACCGAGGGCACTGGTGGGGCCCGACGGCGAAGTCGAGGCGGACGGGGCCCCGCGTCCGGCCGACCGGGTCGGTCCGGGCGCGGGGTTCCGGATGTGTGTGACAGGCGGCCCGCACCACTCTCCTGATCAACATGTGGCATCCGGCAACTGCCTTTGGTGGCGACGCTGTTCGGACCCCAATTCCCGAAGCCGGGCGAAGTACTCGGCCCGGACGGGATATTCGTCGACCTGACCATCGGCTCGGACGTCGGGACCCACGACTCGGTCATGCCGGCCACCCGCACCGATCCACGAAACCGGCTCGACGTCCCACCGCGCACTACGCCCACAGGATCACGGCGCACGAACAGCGACTGGACGAATTGACGGGCGTTGCGGACTACCTGCGGGCAATGCCGGACCTTGCCGGCGTCACATCGGGCCTCCCCCGACCCGGCGTTGAGACGACACACACTACGAAGGGCTCGCCCTTCCCATCAACAAGGCAGGGACCACCGACCGGGTGCGGGCCGTGCCGGTCAGGCCGGATGATGGTCGGGGACGGCGCCGAGTTCGATGCCGTGTTCCAGCAGGGCCTTCATCGCGCACAGGGCGGTAGCGAATCCGCCGACGGTGTCGTTCACCCAGCGCACGGCGTCATCCCCCGAGCCCTCGAAACCGGTCTCGGTGATCTCGACGAACGTGGCTCCTGTCGCGCGCGGAGTGAACCGCAACTCAACGGTGGTCGGCTGCCCGTAGTTGCCCCACTCGAACCGGATCAGCCGGGCCTCCTGGACCTCCTTGACCCGGACTTCGGCCGATGCACCGTACGTCTCCCACTCCCAGCGCAACTCGGCCCCCGCGACCATCGGCCCGCTGCTCTTGCTGTACCAAAATCGGGAGGTCACATCCGGGTCGGCGAAAGCGCGGAAGGCCTCCTCGGCGGGCTTGCGAACGATCATGCAGGCGTACGCGGAAGGGGCGCGTGAGAGCGTGAAGTCAGGCATCTCCATACAGATAATCATGCACCACGGGCGCCCTCGTACCCAGGATTCGGACACCCATCCAGGACCGCCACGGCCATCGCACTCGGACCGATGAGGCCCGCGGCGCACCGCCGGACGGATCGGCAGCCTGGCCCGCCTGATCCGCCGGGCCGCGCTCACCGCCATCGTCGACGGCACCGAACACCTCACCGGAACCGGCCTCGACACCGTGCGCTCGGACCACCTCGCCGGCGCATCACCTCGTGGCGCAGATCGCGTACACGTGGAAGTACCAGCCGGCCGTCCCCGGGTTGATCATGCCGACGAACCGGCCGTCCGAGCCGTTGGGCATGGAGTCGCGCTGCCGCAGGGTCGTCGTGCCCACGTACACCCCGCCGCCGAGGAGCACCTTGTCGCCGCCGCAGAACGCGATGAGGAAGACCGGCTGCCCGGGGTCGATCGGCCGGTTCGCCCTCACATGAAGCGAACAGCCGGACACCGCACCCGAGTTCACGCACATCGCGTCGCCGTCGAACGTCCCGCCGGCGGCGCCCTCGTTCGCAACGGGGGCCGGCCGGCTCCACGGTGCGCCGAGCGGGTACGTCCGGCGCCACGAGGATACCGATTGCTACGTCGAGATCACCTACCGCGCGCGGATCATCGAGGTGTCGTTGAGCTTCCGGGTCAATCCCACCGACGCCGGCCGGGTCCCCTCGGGACCGGCCACCCTCGGGTAGTCGAACAAGCGAAAAAGCAGCACGATCGGGGTGCCGGCGCACCCCCCCGCCGACGGCCGATGCCACTACTTCCAGCGGTGTTCGGGGTCCTGCCCGAGGGCCGGCTCCGGGAGCGACTGCCCGATCCGGGCGGCCCAATCCGGTCGCCGCTCGGCGAAGTCGTGCCTGAGGAACCGCGAATCGACGGGCTTCAGCCTGATCTGGGGCCGGTCGTCGGCCCACCACACCTCGAACTCGGCGACATCGCCCTCGTCGGGCCACCGCCCGGCGTCCTCGGGCAACATGAGCACATCGACGAACCCGCCGACCGCAAGACCGATGTCCACGAAGATCCCGATCGCCCCGGGCCGGGGAACTCCGACCACCGTCCCCAGGAACCGCTGCCCGAACCGCAAACCGCGGCGGATCCGCCTCCACTCCTCGTCGTCGACCACGGGAGAATCCTCGCAGCATCGGCCACCGCACGCAGCCACAGGTCGGAGCACCAACCCCGCGCAACCCGACCGAGGGGGGTTCGACGGGTCGTCCAGCAACGCGGGCTGTCCGCTCGCCGTGGCAGTGAGGCCGAAACGGGTGCGTTCGGGGTCGTGCGCGACCCGCACCATGTCGACGCCGGTACCGACGAGGACCCCGGCAGCTCCGCGTTCTCGCGACTCTGACCGTGGTAGCCGTTGGCGGCGAAACAATGGACAGCCACGGCGGAGAGGTTGGAGCCGGCCGCAGCGAGCCCGCCGACCAGCCACCGCCGGCCCCGACCAAGCGGCCGCCTCACCCGGCCGGGGGAGGCGGCGGGGCACTCGGTGAGAATCCACGGCCGACCAGGACAACGTGGTGACCCCGGCGTCGGCCCGAGGCGTCTTCCCGGACACCGGGGTCCTTCCGGGCGACCACTTCTCCATCATTCGCCCGGACTCCGCCGATCACCTCTCCTATCTGGTGTTGAAGGCCAACATCGAAGCGGTCACGGAGACTTCGACGACCCCGACGGTCGTCGGGTCGGGGGTCCGGGACTACGTCTACGTGTCCGCGCGCAAGGTCGCGCGCATCGCGCGGACCCTGCCCCCGGACTCGCGGGCGCGAGTGGACGGCGCCGCCGGGACGGTCGGACACCCGTCCTCGGCGGATATCGCGGACGGCATGGCGAGTCGAGCCGAGGACGTGATCGCGTTCGTATCCGAGGTCGAGGGCGCCCTCGAACGCGAGCACGGCGTAAAGGATGTCCACGACGAGGAACTCCGGACCGGCCATTGGTTCCGGCTCCGCGGCGTGCCCATGCTGTACGGCCTCCCGGAGGCGGGCGTCGACGGCGTGATCTTCGTCGGCGAGACGGACGGGGTCCGGTTCGCCCTCGGCGGCTCCGCCGAATACCTCCTGGACCGGCCGACACAACACCTCGTCCGCCTCTTCGGGGGCGAGGCCTCGTCCAGCCTGCCCGGGACACGAGCCATGCTGGAAAGGGTCGTGCGCCTGGAGCGCCGGCGGGACGTGGAACCGGAGGACGTCGAATTCCTGACGCACGACGACTTCGCGGGAGACATCCTCGGCCGCGAGTACGAGTCGTTGACACGCGGGCTCAAGTCCGGCCGGCAGCCGATGACCGCCTTCGCACGATGTCTGCACGTCGACAGGACGCCCGACGGCACGGGCACCGTGCTCGGAACACCTCTGTACGTGGCCTTCTCCGTACCCGAGGGTGCGGAAATCCGTGCCGCGACGGGTGCAGAGGTCGATCCGGCGGCGGGCGAGCACGACGACTTGGTGGCGCTGGTGAGACGGACCCATCGCGCGGGTCCCGACGAGCTCAGGGTCACCGGGCCCGTCGTGTGTCGCTACTGCACGTCGGACGAGTTCGAGGCAGTCGCCGGCAACTGCTTCTGCGCGGGCTGCTGCCTGCCCCTGGAAGTGGACGACGGCGGCGTCCACACCGTCGCCGACTGCGAGACAGCCATACCCGAAACCTCCCTCCCCGGAGGCGCCTTCCTCCATCCGCGATGCCCCTCGGGACACGACCTGTTCCTGGTCGCCGTCGCCCACACGCGAGCCGCCGACGGCCGAGTCCTGCGCCTGTCCGTGGGGTTGAAGTGCCCCTACGACGGCGCCCTGTGCCTGTACATCGACAACGCCCCGATCACACCCCGGGAACCCTGACACACCGCGCCTCACCCCCACACGATGCGCGCGGCACAACGACGCGCGCCGAGCTGCGATTTCCTGCCGGCGAAGCACGTTTGTCGTCACCAGATCGGCGCACCGGACCCGACCGGGTCTGCACGATCGAGATCGACCCCGCGCTCGCCGCGCTGATCAACGTCCACATGCGGCCGGGCGCGGAGGTTTCCGCGAGCCACCGCCCGCCGTTCACCGAATGTCGTCCACCACTTGCCCGAACGTCTGATTGTCGCGGTGGCTCCGGTTCCGGGGACGAGACATCACAAGCGGTATCACGAACGACCGGCAGCGCGACCGGCGGTGGCGAGCAGCTCGTCGACCGAGCCCGCGAAGTCCGGCAGCAGCCGCATCGCGATCGTCCACGCGTCGGGGTCCTCGCCGAGGTGCGCGTCGACGAGCGCACGCAACGGCCCGGCCGGCGCCCGCAGTTTCCCGCGGCTCCGCTGCTCGTCGCCGAACGCCCACAGGAGGAACGAGGCCGCCGGGGTGCGCGTCAGCAGGTCGTCCGGCGTGAGCGTGCCTGAGCGCAGGCACTCGGCGAGCGCCGGGAGCACGAGCGTCCACCCCGAGCCCTCGCGGCGGCCCCACACCCGGGCCGCGGCGGGCAGGAGCGCCAGGGCGGTCGACCGGGGCAGCGCCGCCAGCAGCCGGGCGTAACGCTGCGGCTCGGCTTCGAACAGCGCGGCGGCGACCGGCTCCGGCAGCGCGGGGTGGCGGCTCAAAGTGTCGAGGACCTTCCCCTCCGCGCGTCCCGAGGCCACCTCGTCGAGGACCACGTCCCATGAGATCGGGGCCCCGACCGGGGCGTGGTTCGCGACGGGCCCCGCGTCCGGGCGACGAGCTCCGCGCGCTGGTACGCGGTGAGGGCGTCGCCCGCGAGCAGCGCGGCGTCCACCTCGCCCAGGCCGAGCGCGATCAGCCCGGCGCGCTTGCCGGGGTCGTGCTCGACGCCCGGCACGAAGTCGCGCAGCACCTCGGGACGGCGCGAGGCCAACTCCCGTGCGATCGGCGGGACGAGCGCCGGCGCGACCAAGGCCCGGCGGCCGACCCCGGCCGGCTCCGGGAGGACGTCGTCGTCGAACGCCGCGAGGATCGCGGACAGCGCGTCCGCGTCGGCGCAGGACAGCAGCGGCCGCAGCGGCGAAGGACCGGCCGACGGCGGACGGGCCGGCCGCAGCTGCCAGGGGAAGTCGGTCCACGGCGCAGGCGCCTTGCCCGCGGGCGTCTTCGCCGAGCCGGGCGGGCTCAGCCACGGGACGGTGGCTGCCTCGTCGAGCAACGCCAGGACGCTGCCGGGGTATTCGGCGTCCCGGGTGAGCAGTGTCGCGGCCGCGCGCCAGGCGCCGGGGTCCGCGCCGAACCGGGTCCGCACCGCCTCGCACAGGCCCTGTTCGAGGGCGGCCACCTCCTCCTCGGCAAGGGTCACCCTGATCCAGTCGTCGTTGGGCGGCGACCAGTGCAGCGCGTCGATCAGCCCGAGGAACCGTGCCGCGCCGGGCCCGCGGCGCAGCATGTCGTCCGGCGTGACCGTGCCGGTGTCCAGCGCTACCCGGGCGGGGAACGTGTGCGGGTTGTCGGTCGGCCCGTACGCGAGCAGGGCCAGCGCGGTCTCGGCCGGGCATGCGGGTTCGCCGACGAGTGCCACGCACTCGCGGTCCTGCCACGGCTTTTCGAGGTGCCGCACGGCGGTCTCGGCCCAGTCGTCGGCGGTCCACTTCTCCGGGCGCAGCAGCGCGAGCGTCTCGGTGAACCAGTCGTGGCCGCGCGGCGACGACGTGCCGGGGCCGGCCGCCAGTGCGCCGGATCCATGGGGTGGCAGCGACCGCCTGCCGAGGATCGTCCGGTATGTCTCGGCGGCCAGTTCCGGATCGGGGCAGTCCATCGCCATGCCGAGTTCCGGCAGCGCGTCCGTGCTCATGAGCCGTTGGCGCAGCACCGGCGCGATCGGGAGAGCGGCCAGCACCCGGCGGCGCAGCGAGCCCGGGACCCTGTGGTGGAAGAACACCGCCGCCCGGACGTCCGGATCGGGGTCGGCGGCGAGCGCGGCCATCGACCGGTGGTCGAGGAATCGGTTGCGGGCGTACGCCGCGCGGTCGGCGGCGGCGCCGTCCCGCAGGCACCACACGACGGCGCTCGGCCGCAGCGCGCAGTACTCCAGTATCCGCGCGCGCTGTTCGGCACCGACGCGGGCGAGCGCCAGACCGGCCTGGCGTCTGTCGCCCGCACCGGCCAACGCCGCGAGAGCGACCAGGTCCGGAAGGGGGAACGAGCGCTTTTCCACCGGCGTCACGCGCGCCTCCCGCCGACCGCACACGGGGCGTCGCCGGCACCAGTCGATGCCCCGAGGGTATCCGGGCGCGACAGGCGGCACTTCGACTCACCCCACGCGACCGCGCACACCTCCGTCCGGCGACGTCCCCCGCGCCTCACCCGGCTCGACGTCCGGCAGCCGGTCGTGGTCGGGGTCGTACTCCAGCCGGCGGCGCGCCGCGCCCTGCTCGGCGAACATGCGCGGCACCCCGTTGAGTTCGGGGTGGGCGTGGTCATCGCGCCACAGCAGCAACCACGCGTACAACGACATCGGATCGACCAGCGGCATCGACCGCACGCCGCGCCCCTCGGGCACGGGCGAGCCGGCGGGCAGCAGCGTGAAGCAGTGCGGGTCGGCGCGCACGTGGTCGACGCCGTGCCGGTCGCCGAGGTTCGCCCCCACCTCCCGGCGGGCACCTGCCGGCCGATGCCCAGTGAGGCCGCCGCGCGGCGGAAGTGCAGCAGCTCGGCGGTCGCCGCGAAGGCGCACACGCGCCATGTCGAGATCGGGCGCGGGCGGCACGGACACAGAGTTCACGGCCCCTACCCTGACCGACAACCGCAGGTTGTCAAATACCACCACCGAATGTCGGCCGCCGGCACCCCCGGCGACCCGCGCTGCACCCGCTGCACAAGGCCGGGCCGGTGCTCGGGCGACGTCTTCCGATGGCCGGCCCGATTGTCCCCGGGCGGTGCCCGATGAGTGCCGAGGCCGCCGTACCCGCGCTCTCGGGGTCTCGGTGACGCAACCGGTGCGCGGGCAGGTCGAGAAGGCGGGCGAGGGCGGCCGGGACGGACGCGTGGTGCACAATCGGGTCAACTCCAGGAGCCGTGCGCTTTCGCCTCGTCGGCGCCATCGCGTCGAAGAACTGCTTCACACCCGGTACGACGGACCCGCGATCCTGCGCGACGACGAGCGATGGCCACCCACCTGGTGGGACCGCTGCTTCGGCCACGCATAGACCCGACAACCCCAGGCGACAACACGACGACCGGTGTCCGACACGGCGAACGGATCGAGACCCGACGCACACGACCCGGTCCGCCGACCATCGAACGCGAACGGCTCCTCACCGAGCCGGGCTCGCGCCGGTAGGAACGGGCCGGGCGCGAGGGCGACCCGGTGGAACCGGCCGATCCGCACTACCCGGCGAAACCGGTGCGGCCGAATGCGCGTTCCGCACGAACGCCGCGTCGCGAAGCCGGAGACCCGGGGCGAGCCGAACTCGGCCACCACGTGTCACCGACCGCTACGGCACCACCTCCGTGATGGCGTGTGACCGCATCCCTCGCCGGCTCACCACCGCTCCGCGTGGATCGACCACCACGGCGAACTCCCCACTCCGGAGCGGACGTTGATCGGACGAATCACACTGTTCCTCAACGGCCCTTCGGCACGGACGGTCGCCGTTCAGGCCTGCGGACCGGGGTCCGAGCCCACGGCAGTCCTTCACCGTCAGTCGTGGAACGTCGTGGTCTCCCCCAGCGCGGCACGTCCGGTGTCGATGTGGTTCACCGGTGCGGAGTCCTCGGCGTATCCGAAGGAGATCCCGACGAGCAGTTTCCCGGCGGCGCCGCCGAGTTCGGTGCGCACATCGTCGGCGTAGAAGCTCAGCAGCCCCTGCGGGCAGCTCGCCACGCCGTACGCGGTCATCGCCAGCAGAAGCGTCTGCATGTAGGCGCCGACGTCGCCGGCCAGCCGTGCGTTGTCCTGTTCGGCGACGAAAAGAAACGCGACGTGCGGCGCGCCGTAGAAGTCCAGGCTCCCGGCGTCATAGGCCGCGCGGGCCGCGTGGTCGTCCAGGCCGATGCCCAGGGTCCCGTAGAGCCGGCTCCCGAAAGCGACCCGTCGCTCCTGCTGCACCGGCGAGTAGATGTCGTCGCCGTACGGGAAGTCGACCGACGTACGTCGCGCGACGTGGGCCGCCCGAAGGGACGCCGCCAGGCGGTCGCGCGGTGCTCCGCTGACGACCTCCACCCGCCAAGGCTGGGCGTTGGAGTTGGACGGTGCCGCGCCGGCCAGCGAGAAGATCGCGCGCATCGTCTCCTCGGGCACGGGCTCGGACCGGAAGGCGCGCGTCGCGCGTCGGCCGCGGATCAACTCCTCCGCGTAGTTGCTCAGTTCGGTGCGGTCGGACCGGGTCATGGGACTCCTCCGGGAGAATCAAAGTAAACGCTTACGTTTCCTTCGAGTCGACCGTAGTCCCGCACGCGGAGCAAAGTAAACGCGACCGTATGCTTTCCTCATGGATGTGACGAGTGACACGACACGACGACCGGGACGCGGGGCGAGGGAGCGCATCCTGACCGCCGCCGCCCGGTTGTTCGCGGGACAGGGGATCTCCGCGACCGGCATGGAGCAGGTCGCCGGGGAGGCGCCGGTGTCCAAGCGCACCCTCTACGCCCATTTCCGCTCCAGGGACGAACTGGCGATCGCCCACCTCCAGGCGCTCGTCTCGTCGGGGAACACCATGGAAACCGTGTTGACCCGCGAGGACCTCAGCCCTCGTGAACGGATCCACCACCTGTTCGATCAGCCGATCACGGACACGTCCCCGGTGCGCGGGTGCCCGTTCATCGACGCGGCGGCGGAGTTCCCCGACCAGAGCCATCCGATTCACGCCTACGCCCGCGAACAGAAGCTCCGGATGGTGCAGTTGGTCACCGATCTGGTGACGGAACCGGGCTGTCGTGAACCGGTCGCACTGGCCGAGCAGTTGGTGACCCTCGCGGACGGAGCGGCAAGCCGTGCCATGGTGCTCAACCAGGCGGACTACGGCCGGCACGCCCGCGCGGCCGCGGCAACCCTTCTGGAACACGCCCTCACCTTGCCGTCCAACCCATACGGCAGCTGATGTCCGAGGCGCGTCCTACGACCCGGATGTGCTGGTCGTCTTCGACGCCGGCCAGGACGTCCCGCGATCGATGTCGACCATTTCCGAGGTCGGGCACTGATCGCTCCTGCCACCCATGTATTGAACTTGAATTCGTATTCAACTCCCATTAATGTGGCATGTGAGCGCCTTCCAGGTCCGGGCAGGTCACGGCCTGCCGAGCCGGCGTTGCGAGCGGTGAAGGAGGTTGCCATGGCTGAAGTCGTAGGCGGGTACATCCATGTCGACGGCGTACGCGCCCACCACGAGGATCCGGGGGACGGCATCCCGCTCCTGTGCTTTCATGCCGCGCCGCCCATCGACGACTTCACGATCGACATGCCGGATGCCAACGGGCCGTCCTGGTCGAAGCGTTCGCGCGGCCGCTGACCAGTGCCCGCGCTCCCGCACGCCGAGCGGACGAGATGGTCCGGTGCCACGCCGGCCGTCCCCAAGCCCGACCGCATCGGATGCACGACGTTCGATCGGCGGGACGGCTTCCACAGGGTCGAGGCGCCGATTCTCCTGGTCCGAGGCGATGCCGACCGGCTCGTCGCGCAGGAGATGGTCGACGCCACCGCTGCCGTCATCGCGATGAGCGAGATCAGCGTGCCGGCAGGCACGGGCCACTGTCCGATGCTCGAGAACCCCGTCGAGATCGACGCCGCGGTCGGCGCCTGTCTCGACCGCGTCGTCTCATCGCCCCGAACCGGCCGACCGATGCAGAGTGCAAGGAGATACGGATGAAACCGGCGGGAACAGCGGCTGTCGTCACTGGCGGTGCCTCGGGGCTGGGAGCAGCCACGGCCGCGTTGCTCGCCGAGCACGGCGCCACCGTCCACGTCCTGCGCCGGCATCGATGCGGATTCAGCTTCACTTGATTTGACGGCCGGCGTCCCGATTGCGCGGAGGACAGACATGGTCAATGTGGCATCACTTGTGTGGCGGAGGGCCGTCACGAGCCCGGGGAGCCTGGCCATCAGGTCCGGATCGGTGGAGCTCACCTTCGGACAACTGCGTGAAGCGAGCGGACGTGTGGCGACGGCGGTCCGCAGGGCCGGCGTCGGTCCGCTGGACCGCGTCGTCCTGGTGGCTCCGACGGTGCCGGAGTTCCCGATCGTCTACTACGGCCTGCACACGCTCGGCGCCACGGTGGTCACCCTCAACACGATGGCGACGCCCGCCGAGATCGGCCACGTCCTGCGGGACGCTCGGCCTTCGCTCGTCATTGCCTGGGAGGGCGTGTCGGAGTCCGCCGAGGTCGCCGCAACCGCCGCCGGCGTCCCGTTCCGCAGGATCGGACCCGGCGCGCACTTCGAGGTCCCGCCCCAGTTGGAGGCATGGGAGCATCGGCCCGAGGACACCGCGATGATCCTCTACACCTCGGGAACGACCGGCCACCCCAAGGGCGCGGAGCTGACAGCGGCCAACATGGTGGCCAACGCCGTGGAGTTCGCGAAGGTCTCGGGGATCGGTTCCCAGGACCGTGTCGGGACGGCGTTGCCGCTGTTCCACGTCTACGGGCAGGCGGTCATCATGAACACGACGCTGGTGGCCGGGGCGTCGCTGACCCTCTGTGAAAGGTTCCACCCGCGCACCATGCTCGAACTGGTGCGCGACGATCGGCTGACGGCACTGGGGGCCGTCCCCACGATGTGGATCGCGATGCTGCGGGAGGCCGGCGCGTTTCGGCCGGCGGACTTCGAGCAGTTCAGGTTCGGGACATCCGGCGGCGCGACGATCCCGGTCGAGGTCCTGCGTGCCTACAAGGAGCGGCTCGGATGCACGCTCCTCGAAGGTTACGGACTCTCGGAGACGACGGGCGTCGCCGCGTTCAACGACATCCACAAGCCGCAGAAGGCCGGGACCGTGGGCGTCGCCATGCCCGGAGCCGAGTTGCAGATCCGCAAGGACGGCACGGTACTCGGACCCGATGACGTGGGCGAGGTGTACATCAAGGGCACGACTGTGATGAAGGGGTACTGGAACCGGCCCGAAGCCACCCGGTCGGAACTGGTCGACGGCTGGTTGCGGACCGGTG
Organism: Embleya sp. NBC_00888; assembly: GCF_045207655.1. NCBI lineage: Bacteria > Bacillati > Actinomycetota > Actinomycetes > Kitasatosporales > Streptomycetaceae > Embleya > Embleya sp. NBC_00888. The sequence continues at coordinate 922,599 of NZ_CP108785.1, forward strand.
ACCTGGGATGTATCGACGCCGAGGGGTATCTGACCATCGTCGGGCGGGCCAAGGAGCTGATCATCCGCGGCGGCTACAACGTCTACCCGCGCGAGGTCGAGGAAGTGCTCTACCGGCATCCGGACATCGTGGAGGCGGCAGTGCTCGGGGTCCCGGACGACTACTACGGTGAGGAAGTGGGCGCCGCGATCGTCCTGCGGCCCGGTGCGACCCCCGACCCCGAAGGTCTCAAGACCTGGGCCAAGGCCCACCTGTCCGCCTACAAGGTCCCGCATCTGCTCGCCTTCGTGGACGCGCTCCCCAAGGGGTCGACGGGCAAGATCCTCAAGCGGTCGATCGACCCCGGTCTCCTGCGGGAATCCGCCGCCCGCGGCTGAGGTCTCCGGTTCGCGGCACTTCTCCGTCCGCTCACCCGACCGCAGGCGTGTGAGCACCGGCCGGCCACTGCCGGGCTTCACCCATGGCCGAAATCCGGCCGACGGCGCCCCTCGCCGCCCGGCCTTTCCCTGCCCGACGCGACACAGGGGCGGCTTCAGCGCACGGACCCTCTCGGGAATCCTGATCGATTTCCAGACATACTTGAACTTGAGTCCGGATTCAATTAGCGTGCCTTGCACGACACCACCGACCGGGTTCCGGGTGCGTCGAGCACCCGTACGAGCCCGCGGGGATACCGCGTCGGGCGTCCCGAGAGCTGCCCCGGGCGCCATCCGAACAGGTCTGCACAGGCGGACCGACAGCTGAAGGAGACTCAGTGCGAAGACGTATGAAGATCGGGTCGGCCATCGCCATCGCCGTCATGACGGCGACCATGGCCGCGTGCGGTGGCGCGGTTCCGGCGAAAACCGGCGGTGGCTCCTACACGGTCGGCGTTGTCCGGTTCGCATCGAGCGACCCGGCCTCGGAGTCGATCCTCAACGCCTATGTCGACTACGCCGAGAAGAAGGGCTGGAGCGTCTCGTCGGTCGACTCCCAGGGCGCACCGGACAAGGCGATCGGCGGTATCGGCAACTACGTGCAAAAGAAGGTCGACCTGATCGTCATCGCCGTCTTCCCCAGCGACACTCTCGCTGCCGGAGTGCGGCAGGCGAAGGGGGCGGGAATCCCCGTCGTCTCCGTGGGGGGCGGCACCGCCGAAGGTGTCCAGGTCAGTCTGGACTTCGGTCGCAGCAACGCCAAGGACACCAGCAAGCTGCTGACCGGCGATCTCGGCGGCGAGGGCGACGTGCTCCTGCTGGGCTACAAGTCCGGACTGCCCTGCGTCGGTCGCGAGCAGGAGTTCGACGACCAACTCGGGGCGACGAGCATTCACGTCACGCGCAAAGAGGTTCCGATCCCGGGCCAGGTGGAAGCCGGCGCCGAGTTCACCCGCGCATGGCTGATCACACACCCCGCGGGGAAAGGCAAGCTCGCGGTCTGGGGCTGCTTCGGCGATCCGGCGCGCGGCGCGATCTCGGCGCTGCAGGCGGCGGGACGAAAGGACGTGCTCGTCTACGGGCACGACGGGACGCCGGCTGCGATCGAGGCCGTGCGCCGGGGTGATCTCAGGGCGACCTCGTACTTCGATCCGACGGCCGAGGGTGCCCGACTGGGCGAACTGACTCCCGAGTTCGTCAAGGACGGCAGCGACGCCGAGCCTCGGGACCTCGCACCCACGATGTACCTGGTCACGCCTGAGAACGTCACGGAATTCCTCAAGAAGTTCCCCAACGCCCTCGGGTGAACGAAGACGGCGGGCGGCCGTCTCGCGCCACCGGGCCCGCCCTCTCCGCCCAACCCGCTCTCAGCCGGTCTCGTCCGGTCCCCCGAGGAGTCACCCATGACCGCAGTCACCGACACAGGACACACGCTGGTGGCCCCGGCCGCACGCACAACCCGGGCCTGGCGGGTCGTCGGCCGCTACGGCTCCCTCGGCATGTTGGGGATCCTCGTCGCGATCGTCGCCGCCCTGGCGCCGACGACCTTCGCCACCTCCGACAACGTCATCAACATCCTCAACCAGAGTGCGCTGTCGGCCGTCATCGCGATGGGACTGACTTTCGCGCTCGTCACAGGCGAGTTCGACCTCAGCATCGGCAATACCGCCGGCCTCGGTGGCGTGCTCGCGTGCAAGCTGATCGTGGACGCCGGAGCATCCATCCCCGCCGCGTTCGCCGTCGCGGTGGGTGTGGGCGCCGCGATCGGCCTGCTCAACGGATTCATCGTCACGGTGCTCAACGTCAACGCCCTGGTCGCCACACTGGGCGTGGGGACGATGGCGATCGGCGTCAACTACGCCGTCGCGGACGGTCGGCCCGTGGGGCTGAAGGATCCGGACGGCTTCCTCGCCATCAGTCTCGGACGGTTCCTCGGAATCCCGTATCCCGTGTGGATCATGATCGCCCTGGCGGCAGTGCTCTGGCTGCTGCTGAACCGCACGGTCCTGGGGCAGTCCATGCAGGCGGTGGGCGGAAACCCCGTCGCGGCGCGCCTGTCCGGCATCCGAGTCGAGCGGGTTCGTGTCCTCGGCTTCGTGATCTGCGGAACCCTGGCCGGGCTCACCGGCGTCCTGCTCGCCACCCGCACCGCGGGCGCGGCGGTATCCGCGGGGGACTCCTACCTCCTGAGCGCCTTCGCCGCCGCCTTCTTCGGCTCCGCCGTGCTCCGCGACGGCCAGTTCCACATCGTCGGCACCCTCGTCGGCGTGATCACCGTCGCGGTGGGATTCAACGCCATCGCACTGATCGGCATGGAGACCTACTGGCAATACCTGTTCCAAGGACTGCTGCTGATCATCGGCGTCGGCGTCGGGACCGTCGCCCGTCGCAAGACCGCCGGCGCTTGACCCCCTCCCCCACACCCGTGTCAACAAAGGAGTCGACCAAATGAGTTCACAGTCCGTTCCCGTGGCAGGCACCACCCTGCACGTCGACGACACCGACGAACCCGACGTCCCGCCGGTGCTGTGCCTTCACTCGCTGTTCCTCGACAACCGCATGTTCGACGACCTCGTCGAAGCCGGCCGCGGACGCTTCCGGTTCGTACGCCCCGAGTACCGAGGACAGGGCCGAAGCGCCGCCGCCGACCGCGACACCCTCACGATGGAGCAGGCAGCGGGCGACATGGCCGCCTTGCTGGACAAGCTCGGTATCACGTCGGCGCACGTCGCCGCGTCCTCGATGGGCGGTGATGTCGCGGCGCGCCTGGCGGCGTTCCGTCCGGACCTGGTGCGCTCGGTCGTCTTCCTGGGGTCGTCGGTGCGCCGGGAGCCGCCCGAGGCAGTCGGCGAGTACGTCGCCTGGACCGACGACGTCGGCGAGAACGGCTTCACCGGCGAGCGTCTGGCGATGCTCGAACGGGTCATGCTCGGCGAATCCACGCGCAACGATCCGGCGAAGAAGGACACGGTCGACCTGTGGACCGGGCGCCTGGCGGCCCTGCCGACGTCCCTCAAGCCGGCGATGCTGGGAGTGATGCTGCGCCACGACGCGGTGGAACTGCTCGGCGACATCGCCGCGCCGGCGCTGGTCATCTCCGGTGCGGAATGCTGGGTGCGGCCGCCGGACTGGGCCGCGGAACTCGCGGACGCACTGCCCGACTCCGAGCTGGTGATGCTCCCCAGGGTCGGGCACAGCCCCCTGATCGAGGCCCCCGACATCGTCATTCCGCGCGTGCTGGAATTCCTCGCCTCGCACTGAGCGGGACGGGTCCCATGCCTCGCTCCGAGGCTCCTTGTTCGAAGAAAGGTCCTGTTCGTGACGATCGAGAGCGCACGGGGCAAGCCCGTCGAACCGGTCGACCACACCTCACTCCTGGAGGTGCGGGGAATCTCCAAGCGCTTCGGAGGACTTCAGGCGCTCGACGACGTCTCGATCGCGCTGCGCGGCGGAGAGGTCTTGGCACTGTGCGGTGCCAACGGCGCCGGCAAGTCGACCCTGGTCCGGATTCTGGCCGGAGTCGAGCAGGCGGACAGGGGAGAGATCGCCCTCGACGGTCGGGTGGTGCCGATCGAATCGCCCCAGCGGGCAGCCGATCTCGGGCTGAATTTCGTACACCAGGAGCTCAATCTGGTGCCGAAGTTCACCGGCCTGCAGAACATGGCACTGGGGAGCGCGGCCGGGAGGTCGGTGTTCGTCGCCACCAAGGCCCTGCGCAGGCGCGCCGGAGAGGTGAGGGAGCTCCTCGGCTACGACATCCCGCTCGATGTGCCGGTCGAGAAGCTGTCCGTCTCCGACCGATGGATGGTCTCACTGGCACGGTCGCTGATGAGACCGGCCCGCTTCATCGCGATGGACGAACCGACCGCGTCGTTCACTCAGGACGAGGCCGATCTCCTCTACGGGGTGATCCGGGAACTCACCACGAGTGGCGTCGGGGTGCTCTACATCTCCCACCGTCTGGAGGAGATCCTCCTCATCTCCGACGAGGTGGCGACCATGCGGGACGGCCGGGTCGTGGGCTCGCACCGATCCGACCGGCTCGACGTCGTGTCGCTGACGCGTCACATCGTCGGACACGAGGTCGAGGAGCCGACTCGCCATGCCGGTACAGAGGGCGCGGCGCGTGCACCCGTGCGGCTCGCCGTGCGCGGGTTGGGCCGGGAGGACAAGGTGAGCGGCGCGACCTTCGACCTGCACGCCGGGGAGATACTCGGAGTCGCGGGCCTGGCCGGGGCCGGGCGTACCGAGCTCGCGCGCCTCCTCATCGGCGCCGACCGGCCGAGCAGCGGGACGATGACGCTGGACGGCGCACGATATGCACCACGTTCACCCCACGACGCGATTCGCGCCGGCGTTGCCCTCGTCCCCGAGGAGCGCCGGAGCCAGGGGCTGCTGCTCGGTGAATCCATCGACACCAACCTGGCGGTCGCAGCGCACGGCCGGGCCCGGACCTTGTTCACGGGCTTCTCGCCCAGGTCGTCCCGGCGGACCGGGCGGCAGCTCGCGAAGCGGTTCGCGGTGAAGACCGACGACACCTCACGACCCGTGCTCAGCCTCAGTGGCGGCAACCAGCAGAAGGTGGTTCTCGCGAAGTACGTTCGCACCGGCCCGTCGGTACTCGTCCTCGACGAACCGACCGTCGGCGTCGACGTGGGAGCGCGCGCGGAGATCTACGAGACGATCGCCGGCCTCGCCCGCGAGGGCACGTCGATCCTGCTGATCTCCAGTGACTTCGACGAGCCGGCGGTCTGCGACCGCGTCCTGGTGATGCGGCACGGCGCACTCGTGGCCGACGTACCCGGCGCCCGGGCCACAAAGGCCCTGTTGACCCGTCTGTGCTTCCGGACCGGCGAGCTCGTGCCCGGCGACTCGACGTCCCGGTGACGCGAGTACGCAAAGGAAAGTCCGTGGGCACCGTCCTCACCGCGGCCGGTGACATCGACTCCCGCGAGTCGGGTCGCACACCGGTCGACGAACACGCCTTCGTGCTCGGCGAGAAGTAGCGCGACAACTGTCGGGACCACCGGGACGAGGACCGGAAGGTCGCCGACCTCGTCACCGACCTCGTCGCCGACCTGAACACCTCACGAGCCTCGAAGTGATTTGGTCGCGGCGCAGCGATGACTAAGGTGAATCTGAGTTCAAGTTCAAATCTCAGGTCAATCGAAGGAAGTACCCCAGGTGGACTTTTCGATCAGTGACCGTGGCCGCGCGTACCACGAGAAGCTTCTGTCCTTCATGGACGACTGCGTCTATCCCGCCGAGGCCGTCTACGAGGATCAGATGCGCGAGTCGGGGGATCCCAACTTCCATCCTCCCGTCCTGGAGGAGCTCAAGACCGAAGCCCGCAGGCGCGGACTGTGGAATCTGTTCCACCCCCACGCCGAGTGGGGCCCGGGTCTGACCAATGTCGAATACGCGCCACTCGCCGAGATTCTCGGCCGCAGCATTCACCTGGCGCCGGAAGCAACCAACTCCAACGCCCCCGACACGGGGAACATGGAGATCCTGACCCTGTTCGGGACCGATGAGCAGAAGGAGCGGTGGCTCGGGCCGCTGCTGACCGGCGAGATCGCCTCGGCGTTCGCGATGACGGAGCCTGACGTGGCGAGTTCCGACGCCACCAATATCCGGCTCCGCATGGAGTCCGACGGTGACCACTACATCCTGAACGGCCGCAAATGGTGGATCTCGAACGCCCTCCACAAGAGGTGCCGGGTCCTCATCGTCATGGGCAGGACCGATCCCGGCGCCGAGCCGTACCGCCGGCAGAGCATGCTGGTCGTACCGGTCGACACACCCGGAATCAGCATCGTCCGCGGCCTGCCGGTCTTCGGCTACCAGGACCGCGTCGGCCATGCCGAGATCCACTTCGAGGACGTCCGAGTCCCCAAGTCGGCCCTGCTGGCCGGCGAGGGAGACGGGTTCATGATCAGCCAGGCCCGCCTGGGGCCGGGACGGATCCACCACTGCATGCGGGCGATCGGCATGGCGGAGCGGGCGCTCGACCTCATGGTCGACCGGGCGCAGACCCGGACCACCTTCGGGCAGCCACTGTCCGAGCGCGGGAACATCCAGGACTGGATCGCCGAGTCCCGCGTGGAGCTGGAGATGGTCCGACTGCTGACCCTCAAGACGGCCTGGCTGATGGACACGGTCGGAAACAAGGCCGCGCGGACCGAGATCTCCGCGATCAAGGTAGCCGCACCCGGCGTGGCCCTGAAGGTCCTCGACCGGGCCATCCAGGTGCACGGAGGAGGCGGGCTGTCCGACGACTTCCCCCTCGCGAGCATGTACGCGGAACTGCGCACCCTGCGCCTCGCGGACGGCCCGGACGAGGTCCACAAGCGTGCCATCGCACGCCGTGAGCTGGCACGACGGACGCGCGAGCGTTCCCTCGTCACCGGGTGACGGCACCGACCGCGGAGTGGATGTACCATCAAATATGAATCCGAACTCGACAATGGTTCTGTCGTGAGTGCGACGGACGGCCACTCCATGGCCGGCGACTCCATGGCCTCGATCGGCTCGCTGATCGCAGGCGCCTCGACCAAGGAGATGCCCACCACCCGCCGGGGCCTGCGTACCCGTGAGGCACTGGTGAAGGCGGCCCGAGTCGTTTTCGAGCGCGACGGCTTCCTCAACGCTCGACTCGTCGACATCACCACCGAAGCGAACTGCTCGATCGGGACGTTCTACACCTACTTCGAGGGCAAGGAAGAAGTCTTCGCGGCGGTGATCGGCGCGGCACGGCACGACATGCTCCATCCCGGCATGCCTCACGTGCCGGAGGACGAGGGGCCGGCCGCCGTCATCGAGGCGAGCAATCGGGCCTATCTGGTCGCCTACAAGCGCAACGCCAAGCTCATGAAGCTGATGCAGCAGGTGGCGATGATCGATCCCCGGTTCGAGGAGGTCAGAGCGCGCAGCGCGCGCGCCTTCGGCGAACGCAACGCCCGTCGGATCAAGGAGTTGCAGGACCGCGGACTCGCGGACCCCACCGTGGACCCGGAGTTGGCGGCCCGTGCGCTGTCCCTGATGGTGAGCCGGCTGGCCTTCGAGTGCTTCGCGCTGGAGGAGGGACCACGCGATCTCGAGGAGATCGTCGCCGTCTGTACCAAGTTGTGGGTCAACGGCCTCAACCTCTCGACATGACCGCGCCGACCGGGGCGAACCGAACAGCCGAGGCCGCGCACGTTTCGAGCTGGACGTTTTCAGATGGCGGAGAGTGGTGAGGACGCTGGTGACCGAGAGCGGCGGAAGCCGGGAAGCCGAAACCGTGCCACCGCTTGACCTTGCGCGCTTTGCGAAGTGGTATGCGCGGCATGCCCCCGGCGATCTCGGTCCCGAGCTGACGGCCGAACCGGTCACAGGCGGTCGGTCGAACCTGACCTTCGCCGTATCCGACGGGACGACGGCACGCATCCTCCGCAGGCCCCCGCTCGGGCATGTCCAAGCGACCGCGCACGACATGAAGCGCGAGTTCGTGGTGCTGAGGGCACTCGCTCACACGGACGTCCCCGTTCCCGAAACCATGGCCTACTGCGACGATCCCGAGGTCATCGGCGCCCCGTTCTACGTCATGGAGCGAGTCGCGGGCACACCGTTTCGCACAGCGGAGCAGCTGAGGGCCGAAGGGCCCGCCGCGACCATGCGCATCTGCGAGGTGATGGTCGACACGCTGGCCCGACTTCACGCGGTCGATCCGAGAAAGATCGGCCTCGCCGAGTTCGGTCGCCCGCAGGGGTTTCTGATCCGCCAGGTCGAGCGCTGGGGACGGCAAATGGCCGGGTCCCTGCGCCGCCCCATCGAGGGGGCGGATGAACTGCTGCACGCTCTCGAGGCGCGGGCGGGGACTGTCGCGGACGTCTCGCTGGACGACGGAACCGCCGCGATCGTGCACGGCGATTACCGGCTCGACAACCTGCTGATCAGCGACGGTCGGGTCACGGCGATTCTGGACTGGGAGATGGCGACGCTGGGTGATCCCTTGACGGATCTCGCACTGCTCGTCGTCTACAGCTCCATGACGGAGATCTTCGACGTGCCGGAACTGGGCGACGCGGGCCGCTCTCCGGGCTACCTGGGCCCCGAGGCGACCATCGCCCGCTACGCCGACCAAAGCCACCGTTCGGTCGCGGACCTGTCCTTCCACCTGGCTCTCGCCCACTACAAACTCGCGGTCATCTGCGAAGGCATCCACCGGCGCTACACGGAGGGCAAAACGCCCGGCGGAGCATTCGGCACCGTCGGAGAGGCGGTCCGGCCACTCGTCGCCGCGGGGCCGGCGGCGCTCGGGCCCCCCTAGGGTCCGGTGCCGGCCGGGAGGGCGCCGTACTCGGCGGGCTGGTGGCCACCGAGCTGTTCACGAACGCGGTCGTGCACGCCGGCGCGTCGACGCCGAGCATCCGTATCACCCTGGAGATGGGTGACTCAGGACGGCTGCGGCTCGGGGTCCGGGACAACCGCACGGCCGGCCCACGGCAGGTCGCCTCCTCCACCGACGCCACCTGCGGCCGCGGCACGGCCATCGTCGGTGCCCTGCTCCACGAGCTGGGCGGACGGCTCACCGTCGCGCGCCATCGAGGAGGCAAGACCGTGTGGGCCGAGATCCCCGGTGATGCAGCCGCTTGTCCAGCGAGCGCCTCCCATGAGGGCACCGAAGCCGGCCGAGGTGTGTCGCGGACCACTGTTTCCGGTGAGGTCGTCGACCGCCGGTGGTGTGACGTCGGCCGGGAGTGTGGTCGGGTCGGTCCTCGCCTGCTCATGGCACGTGATCGCGCAGGTTCCCGGCCGTCGACGCGGTGCCGCGTGCCCGGTCGCCTGGTGTGCTGGTCAGTCTTGTCGGGTGGCGAAGACGTAGGCGGTTCCGGAGGTGGGGGTGACGACGGCGTGGTCGGTGCCCACCGGCCGGGGCATGGCCGAGACGGTGCGTTGGAGGACGGCTTTCGTGCGCAGGTCGACGGCCATCGGGGGTTTCTCGCCGGAGTACAGGACGGGGCCGACGACGGCGACCGGGTCCAGGCGGACCTCGTCCTTGGCCTGCTGCCACAGCAACCTTCCCGTGTCGGTCTCCCAAGCGGCGGTGGTCGTCGTCGTCGCGACCACGACGATCGTTCCCCGGGTGTCGGAGAGCCCGGATTTGGGCGTGCCCGAGAGTGTCGGACCGGTCGCCAGGAGTCTGCCGGTGGTGGGGTCGTTGACGCTGTAGGCGACGGTGTCGGGCGAGAGGGTGTACCAGCCGATGACGAGTTTGCCGCTCTGTTGTTTGACGAGGTCGGGTTCCGCGGTGGCGGCCGCTCCGGCCGGCCGGGCGAGGTTCTGCGGCGTCCACAGGACGGCCCCGGTGGCGGCGTCGAACCCGGCCAGAGTCTCCGCCTTGTGGATGCCCGTCCTGCTGTCGCGGCGATGGTGGACGACCACGCCGTGGGCGACGGTGGCGTCGTCGTCCAAGCAGGCCTGGTCCTGGCAGGGTATCCGCCAGCCCGGAGCGTCGCTGCCGGCGTCGCTGATCACCAGGGCGCCGGGGTTGCTTCCCTTGCCCTTCTCGGTGACGACGCGTCGGCCGTCGACGATGAAGGGCTTGTCCCGGTCGGGGTATTCCCTGTGCGCGATACGTTGCCCCTTCTCGTCGAGGACGTCGACCTGCCAGACCTGCTTCTCCGGCGAGATCCCATCGGAGGGTGTCGTTCGCACCGTCTGCGTCAGCAGTGCGGGGCGGCCGTGCCAGGTGGTCGCGACCGGCTTGCCGGCCATCTCGACCGTGGCGTGCCTCGCGCCCGTCACCGCGTCGCGCAACTCCACGGTCATGGCGTGTCCTTCACCGCCGGCGGGCGTGATCAAGGCGACGCTCGTGCCGACGGGTTCGGCGACCGCGCCCTGGCCGGTCAATTGCGCCGACCACAGGGGCGCGCCCCGTACGCCCGGCGGTGGTTCACCGGGAAACGTGGCCGCCGCGGACGGCCTCCCGCCGCCCGACACGGTCCCCGCTCCGGCCGACCCGCTCGCTTGCGGGCCCTTCGGACCGCCGCCGGAACCGGAACATCCCGCGAGCGCCAAGCTCGACGCCACACCGACCGCGAGTAACGCCACTCGCCTCATGACCACATCAACTCCTCGACCTGACACAGGCCTTGTCCCCGTTGGAGCATCGGCACAATAGCCCACCGTGGCGCAGCGTCGGTGTCGAGTCGGTATGCCTTCACCGGCAGGTCGAAGTGATCGAGCACGTCCACGGCCATCCGAACCGCGGCCTACGGGCCTGACCGTGACGGGGTGCCGGAGCCGGTTGGCAAGAGCGACGAAAGCCGTCCCTCTCCAGGCGACAGGTCTCCCCGGACGTCCGGTGACTCCCAACCCGGCATCGTCACGGGCTTGGGGGCTGAACCCACGGAGCGAACCGCCGGCCGGGGGCCGCATCCTCTCGCCAGTACCTCAGGACGGTCTCCTGCACTATGTCGAGCCGCTCTGCGGCGACAAGGCACGAGACGGGCTCCGACCCGCCTGCGTCCGCCTCGAAGGCGACCAGCACAGGCGGCCTTCCGCCAAGCTGACGGGTGATCCTGCGCAACTCCTCGACCGTGGGCGCGCGGAAGGCGGGATCCTGAAAGACCGCCGGGCAGCTGACGAAGAGCGGGGCGGTGAAGGCCAGTTCCAGCCCGTGGTGATAGCTGAGGTCGAAATCGGCCGCGAGCCGGAAATGACCACCGTCCCAAGCGAGGACATCCCATTCCCACCAGGACCCTTCAGGGAGCTCGATCGCGGCATGCGGTCGTTCGACGTCCACTTCGACCCCTCAATCCGTTCGAACAGACCGACAGGCTATACGGGAGGCGTGGAGTGCCCAGCTTGACGAGTTGGCCCCTGAGGCGTGCATGCGCCTTGGAAGGAGACCTCGGCGTCCGATGCCGGCCGCAGGTCTGCCATGGCAAGGAAGTCGGCGAGGTCGACACGGGCCGGACAGGAGGCCGCTCGAACCTCCGCGATCAGGCCCTCCGACAGGGCTTCGAAGACACCGGCGTCCCGCCACTGCCGGAATCGGTGTGGACGGTCGGCCACGCACCGAACCGCTCCGGCATCCCACGCGACTGCGCACCCGTCCGAAACCTCCGGATCACGCCCTCGAACTGCCGCCGCAGCCGCCCGGGATACGGACCGTACGCACCGATCGGCAGATGCAACCCGATGCACTCCCGCTCCAGGTCCGTCAGTTGCACCGAGCGTCACCACACGACGATCTACCGGACCAGGACCGCCTTGACGACGAATCCCACAGATTCGTCGCGACGCGATACACGCCCTTTGCCGCCAGGTCTCACCCCTGTCTCGCCGTCCTCTCGTCGGTTGCGAGACGCTTCACTCCGGGGGCGGCCGAGCCCCAGGCCGTTTACCGCGGATCACCGCAAGAATGGCGCCCAGCATGAGCACCGGCGCGCCAATGCCGAGGAACTCCTCACGGCCACCGTCCTCGTGCTCACGAAGCGAGGTGCGACACGGACACCACGTCGCAGGACGCTGGGGGGCGCGGCACAGCGGCGGGCCGCCCGGCGAGTCCGGCCCTGCGAGAAGGGATGAAGACGTTGCATTCCGATGTGGCCGAGTTGCCGGCGGGAACCGGCATCCTCGACGTGGACGTCGACGATGCCGTCGCGGACGAGCACGTGCGGTCGTCGGCGTACCGACGCGTCGTCTTGGTGACCGCTTCCTCGCGGAGCCGCGACCGAGACCGCGCGATCGTGGCCACGATCCTGCGCGACCCCATCGAGATGGTGTCCAAATCGGCGGTGGTCGCCCTCGTGGACAGGATCGCGACGAAGGTGACCGGTCCTGCCGAGTTCCGCCAGTGGTCGGCCGAACTACTGCCGGAGATCGGCCGGCTCGAGACGGAGGGGTACCGCGAGTTCATCCGCCGCCGTATCCACGACGGGCTGTCCTACCTGTCCATCGAGGACGGTCACGTGCCGACACCGGTCGAGTTGGCCAAGGTCACGGACTGGATGCAGCGCGTCCTCGCCGAGGGGTCGACGTCGCCGGCGGTACTCGCCCTGCTCGCCGAGTCGGGCAGCAGCAAGAAGATTCGAAACATCGCAAAGAACCGAGCCGGAAGCCGCAAGCTGAAAACGCAATGAGTCGGTAGTGGCAATTGCACAGGTCGCCGACTGCCTCACCCACAAGAGCGGAGCGACCGGTCGGGCCCTGTCGAGAGACACGGTGGGCGACCGAATCCCGGTCCAGCGGACCGCCGTGCGACTACGACAGCCAGAGTTTTCGCTCGATGATGGCGCCCTTGCGGGCGCCTTGTTCGGTGACGAAGGGGGTGATCTCCACACCGGAACGGCGATGGTTGACTTGTGATGGCTTCAGTGGCGTCCGCGGTGCCTTCCACGCGGCGGGCTTGAGGCCCAGGGCCACGACGGAGAGGGCCGGCACGGTGTCCGCGGTGCGTACTTGGGCAGACGGGGCGCGCGTTACCGAGGAGATCGCGGCGGAGGCGTCCGGAGGATTCCTGGCCTCCTCGAATCTGGTGATTTCGCCGAAGTGTTGCATGCCGGCTCTCGCGGCGAACTCTCCGAAATGCGCCACGTGATGGTCGACTTCAGCCTCGAAGAACTGGGCGTCGAGGCCCGATGGTGACGAATCCCCGGCCCTCGTCGTCGCGTTGCGTCCTCGTCGAAGCGCCCTTCGCAGCAGGCGATCGTCTCGCCGTGCCCGGCGAAGTTCACGCTTCGCTTCTTTGACGGATTCCATACCGGGACGGGCTGTTCGAGGTAGCTCCGGGTTCCGGCGGTTGGCTTTCCAAACCCGTCGGTCGTACTTTGCCTGAATACGCCTGCCGTACACCATCTCTCGGGCGATGCGTACCGCCATCGCCGTCGCGTCCGGCGTCAGACCGGCCAAGCGGGCCTCGTTCGCGTTTCTACGCGCGGCCGAACTCGCCCTCATGCGCTCGAACATGCCCCTCCACCGCGACTCTGCCAACGCCGCGCAAGAGCCACCTGTGCGACGACTTCGACCCTGATGCTCATCGTGACTCCCATGAAGTCACATCACCATGGCTCTCGGCAACATCGACTACGGCGCGCTCGTTGCCCGATGGTCGACCGCCGCCTGCGGTTGATGGTCCCGAGGCCACGATTCGATGGACATGACCGTGGCGCGCTCGTGGGGCGACGAGGTCGATCACGCGGTGCCTTCCACCTCGGACGTTCCGAAACAACGGCTCGCTCCTGTTGCCCGCCGGCCTGCCACGCGTCGATCCGAACTTCGCCGCCGTGTGGGAGGCGTGGCGGCCCCGCCCGGTCCCCGCGGTCGGGGCCGTGCACGCCCCGCCTTCCGTGGGCACCGTCGCGACGGTCCCTACGGAAGGGTTCCCGGCCGCCCCGGTCGGGGCGTTGCCGCAGGCCCGGAAGGCCGGTTCCGCGCGTCCCGGGGCCCGAGTCCGGGCGGGGGTCGCCACCTGCCGCCGCTGCCGCGGTAAGCCGTGTCACGTGCCTGACGCGCGGTGCTTGGCGCCCCGATCCGCCGATCGGCGGATCGGGCAGTCGGTGTTACCGCTGCCCGAGGTGGTCGGACATTCTCGTGTCGACCCGGTCGAGGCGCCCTTTCGCGTATTGCTTGCGGACGCGGTCAGCACCGCCGGACGGAACTCACCTCGTTCCTCTGCGGCGACGGCAGGTTGGTGCTCTGGCCGTCGAGGATGTTGAGGATCTTGTTCCTGTACCCGGCGTCGCGGAACAGGCACCAGTCGTCCTTGGTGTTGTTCCGGGCCGACCACACGTGGTCGTTGAGCCTGCCCGACAAGACGCTCAGGTCGGAGGCGCCGTCCTCAAGCTCGTAGTGCGCGCCGGTGCCGTTCGTACCGTAATAGATGCAGAATTTGTTCGAGTTGCACGGCCACGCCGACGCGTCCGTGCGCGCCGTCGCGGCTGGGGCTGAGATCGTGACGGCTCCGACCAGCAATGCGGCGACTACTGCGGCGCTGCGCTTCCTGAAGGCCATGTGCCACTTCCTTTCACATCCCGAAGGCGCCGACGAAACGCTTTTCGGCCCTGTCGCCCACTCGCGGCGTCGGCGGTCCGAGGCGGGTCGATGTCAGGGTTCTACGCATCCGCATCCACCTCCAAGCGGGCCCGAGCCCACGATCACCCGAAAGGATGGTTGCGGGGGTGTGGGCGTCCGGTGGCGCCGTACCGTGCACGGCGGGGCATTCGCCGCGAAATATCGCAGGGGGCAGGACAGATCCGTTCCTCCGGCGTCGCCGTCACCCTCGTCGTCCACGAGCACAAGCGGCTCGGCCGCGGCATCGAACTCGCCATGCTTCGGGCGGAGGCGGCGCGGCATGGTCTCACCAGGGAATCGGCCCGTCCTCGGCCAAAAGGGCGCCCGTCGGGCCGTCCTCGCCCGCCGTCGCCAGGTCAACCGCGACGGCCGCGCCCTCCTCCGCCGTGCGTATCCCGGTGTGGCGGTTGAGGTCGGTCGCGCAGTAGCCGGGGCTCACCGCGTTGACCAGGATCCCTTCGGCGCGCAGTTCATTGGCGTAGAGCACGGTGATCGCGTTCAGCGCGCTCTTCGAGGTGCAGTAAGGGAGGAGGATCGAGGAGTAGGCGGACCACGGGCTGCCCGGGTCGGCCAGATGGGTGAGGGAGCCGAGTTCGCTGGACATGTTGACGATGCGTGCGGCGGCGGAGCGGCGCAGCAGGGGGAGCATGGCGTGGGTCACCGCGATGACGCCGAACACGTTGGTCTCGTAGACCTGCCGGACGGTGGCGGCGGGGGTTTCACTCGGCTTCTGCGGTCCGGCGGCGATCGCGGCGTTGTTGACGAGGATGTCGAGGCGGCCGAACGTGGCGTCGATGTGCTTGGCGGCGGCCTGGACCGAGATCTCGTCGGTGACGTCCAGCGGAACGAACCGTACGTCGGCGCCGCCCGCGCGAAGCTCCTCGGTCGCCGCCTCGCCACGCTCGGCGTTGCGGGCGCCGATCAGCACGGTGACGCCGAGGGCTGCGAGCCTGCGCGCCGTTTCCTTGCCGATGCCCTTGTTCGCGCCGGTGATCAAAGCAGTCTTCTGCGAAGTCGTCATGGCACCCAGCCTCCCCTCACCCACGGGTGGCAGGGAAAGACCAGAAGACTCTGGATCTATAGTCCACAGATATGAGTGAGCTGGAGGTGCGGGAGCTGAGGTACTTCATCGCGGTCGCCGAGGAACTGAACTTCAGCCGGGCCGCGCAACGCCTGGGGATGGCGCAGCCCCCGCTGTCGAAGGCGATCGCTCAGCTGGAGTCCCGGCTCGGTGTACGCCTGCTGGAGCGCACCACCCGGCAGGTGAGGCTGACCACCGCCGGTCGGGTGCTGCTCGACCAGGCCCGGATCGCGGTCGACGCGGTGCACGCGGCGGCCCGGCGTGCACGCCGGGCCGGTCAGCCGACACCCCAGCTCGTCGTGGCGGTCAAGCCGGGAGGCGATGCCGGGCTGCTGCGGGAGATCCTCGCCGCCTACCGGGGAACGGGTTCGCATCTGCCGCCGCCTGAAGTCGTCGTCGGCGGCAGCGGAGAGCCGATCGCCATGCTGCGGGACGGCCGTGCCGATGTAGCGCTGCTACGCAGCCCGTTCGACGGTCGAGGGCTGGATTCCCAGACGCTCGTGGTCGAGCCGCGACTGGCCGTTCTCCCGGCCGGTCACCGCCTGGCCGGACGCCGGCGACTACGGCCGGCCGACCTCAAGGGCGAACCGATCCCACGCTGGAAAGGGGCCGCCCCCTCCACCACCGCCTACTACACAGGATGCGACGGAGCGGAAGCAGGCGATGGCCACACCGGCTTGGCGCCGGCCGACACTCCCGAGGGGCCGCTCGTGGCCGGCGTCGAGCAACTCCTGGAGGTGGTCGCGCTGGGCCAGGCGGTGGCGTTCCTGTCACTCTCCACCACCAAGCGGCACCAGCGCCCGGACATCGCATACCGGCCGGTCACCGGCCTCAGCCCCAGCGCGGTCATGGTCGCCTGGCCGGAGACCTCGCGATCCGCAGCCGTCGCCGCCTTCGTCCGAGCCGCCCACGACGTCGCCGCCCACCAGCCCGACCAGATGACCGCACTGGCCTACTGACCGGGGGCACTCACCCCTCGCCATGACGATCACTGCGGGACCAATTTCAGGCAACCACCGGCGCGAAGAAAGGCCGGCACCCCCTCACCCGCCACCGCCATGCGCATGCCGCCTCGTCCCCGCGCTCGACCGCTACGGCCGGTCCCTCGAGAACCTGGGCACCATGGTCGGCGAACTCCGCCGCCGCGAGATCGGCTTCTGCTCTCTGCACGAACGCCTGGACACCACCACCCCCGGCGGCCGTCTCGTCTTCTCGGCCTTCCAGGCTTGCTTGAAGTCCCTGACGACCGCGATGCGTTGGGCAGCCGCGGTCGTGGAAGCTTGTGCGGCCCGGATACGCGGCGCGCCGAGGAGGCCGGCCGGCGGCACGCCGCCGAGCAGGTTGAGGCAGATGCGGCCGGCGACTGTCGTCGGCCAGGCGCCGGGGTTCTCGATGGCGTCCTGCTGCTGCCGTGACAAGGCGTACCAGCGGGTGTAGGTCTCCTGGACGGCGTCCTCGGCCTCGGCCGGGGAGCCCAGAAGCCGGTACGCGAGATCGATCGGGTGGCGCCGCTCGCTCATGAGCGCGTCCAGGCCCGGATCGGGCCGGCCGTGTCCTGGCTCGGATCGGGTACTCATGGTGCCGACGGCTCCCTTCGTCGCATCTGCCCCCCTCAGCGGTTCGACAACACAGCCCCGCGGCATGTGAGGCGACGCACCGACCTCACATTCCGCGGGGCTGTGTTGTCGAAGTGCTGAGACCAACACATCGCACGGCGAGCAGGGAGTTCATCATGACCACCTCAATGGCGGCAACGCTGTTCATCGAAATCAAGCGTGGCTCTCTGACGATGCAGTCGCTCCGGATGAGCGGAACAAGCTCGATCGACATGGCCATCACCGGCGGTACGGGCGACTTCGGTATCGCGCGGGGCATCGTTCGCTACTGGGACATCGCAACACCGACAGAGAGGGCGCGGGCCGAAATTCTGCGCTGATGGGTGAAGCGTAATCCGCGGAGTGGAACGTGTGAGGAGCCAGGGTTCCTCCACGAAAGGGAAGGTGGGGCGCAATGCCTACGCAACGCGAGATGGACGAAGCTGAGATTCGCCGGCAAGTCGGCCTGATCGCCGAGAGACTCCAGGCCAAGGATCCCGAGGGCCTGAAGAAGCTGTACGCAACGGACATCGTGTCCTTCGACATCGAGCCGCCGCTCCAGAGCGTGGGGGCGGCGGCGAAGCTGGGGAACTGGGCGCCCGTGTTCGCTCTCTTCGAGAGCGTGACCTACGAGGTTCGCGAGCCGGCTCTCACCGTGGGCGACGACGTGGCCTTCGGGCACGCCTTTGCCCGTCTCAGCGGCACGCTGAAGGACGGAACGGCGATGGACGGTATGTGGGTCAGGGTCACGTACTGCTTCCGGAAGATCGACGACGCGTGGTTGATCACGCACGACCACGTCTCGGTGCCGCTCGACATCACGAACGGCAAAGGGATGGTCGACCTCGTGCCCTGACAGATCACAGAAATTCGAGCAACACCGGGCAACTGTCCGCGACGACCCACGTCTTGGACTCCCGGGCACCGGCGAGCGCATCGCTCGCGACGAACCACGGGCACCGACCCCGATCCACCATCCCCCTCGCCGCGCGGCCGCAGCCGCAGCCGCACAACCATGGAGGAAGCCATGAACGAAGCCGTGAACTCCGCCGCCACGACCGCCGCGATTCCGGGCTATGTGGCCGGCACGTGGAAGGCCGACCCGGCGCACACCGAGATCGCCTTCTCCGTCCGCCTTCTCATGATCGGCAAGACGCGGGGCCGGTTCACCACCCACGACGTCACGCTCGTCACGGACGAGAACCCATTGCGCTCGTCGGTCACCGCGACGATCGACCTCGCATCCATCGACACCGGCAACGAAAAGCGTGACAACCACCTCCGCGCCGCCGCATACCTCGACGTCGACACGTACCCGACGATGAGCTACCGCTCGACCGGCATCCGCCGGACGGTCGACGATTGGGCCGTCGACGGTGAACTGACCTTGCACGGCGTCACACGTCGGGTGCCACTGACCCTCGAGGTGAACGCCTTCGGCTCGGACCAGCGGGATGGACAGCGGGCCCGCTTCTCCGCGACCGCGGAGATCAACCGGCGAGACTTCGGCATCGACGCCGGTGGCGTCGCGCTCGGCAACAAGGTGTCCATCAGCCTCGAAATCCAGGCCGTTCTCCGTAAGTGACCGCCCAGGACGGGCGGCCGGGCCACCGTCACCGCCGAAGCCCGCGGTGCCGGTGCCGGCGACCGTCGTGATCTTCCCGTCCGCAGTGACCTTGCGGCCGAGTGGTTCTCGACGAGCACGTTCACGAGCCACCGCCTCGAATCGGCGGCCGGCTCCCACCAATGCCCAAGGGGACGAACGGCGTGGCAAGTCGTATAGCGGGCATATTTGTCGGACGGTTATTCGGTGCCCGACATGCTGCGGCTGTGGATGAGACACGAATCCCGGCGGACCGAGCGACGTGCCGCTCTGGTGCCCGAAGACGCCCGCGAGTTGATCGCGAGAGGGGTGCACCTGACCGTCGAGGAGTCTTCGCAGCGTGTCTTTCCCGCCCATGAATACGCCGACGCCGGCTGTACGATCGCGCCGCAAGGCAGTTGGGTGAGCAATTGTCCCACCACGGACTACGTCCTGGGCCTCAAGGAACTGCCCGACGAGCCGGCGGAGTTGATCCATCGGCGCATCTTCTTCGGGCACTCCTACAAGGGGCAGCCGCAGGCGCCGCGGTTGCTGCGGCGCTTCGAGGCCGGCGGCGGCACACTGCTCGACCTCGAACACCTCCTCGACGCCCGAGGTCGTCGGATCGTCGCATTCGGCTACTGGGCGGGCTACGCGGGCGCCGCCCTGGCCGTTCTCCGGCATCGTGGTGGGTCATCCTCCTCGAATCCCACGGCAACGGGCGCGCACTCGCACCGAGGCTCCCTCGCCCCTGTCGCGGGTGACGATCCGTGGTGCCGGTTGTCGGTGATGGTGCACTCGCCGACGCTCCCCGCGCCCGGGCTCGACCGCGTGATCCGGACCTGGTTCCGCGGCGGCGGGGACGGGGGCCGGCCGTTTCAAGCGCCGCCCCGCCCCGTCGAGGTCCCGCGCCTGCCCCACGACTACGCACACGCGTTCCACGACCACCCGCTCCGAGGGTGTCCCGGCGGTGGATTCCGCTGCTCCTCGCGGCCGCGGGCGTGCCGGCGCCGGGTCCGCGCCGCCGTCACGGCGTTGGCCATCCGTGCGTTCTTCCCCGCTGCTGCGGGTGCTGCCGGCGACGGTGCTGCGGCCGGTACGAACGGCGCACCCCCAAGAAGACTGTGGTCGACGGTCACCCCCATCCAAACGGCTCCGCGGCGCGCGAACCCGCACCACGCAACGTGACGCCCCACGACCACCCGAACGACACACCCACCGCAACGCCCTTCGTGAAGACCTGCCTTGCAGCCGGACGTTGGGAAGAGTGGCGGAGTAGCGGCGGGAGCAAAGCGGGTTCACCCGGATCGTCCCGCGAGCGACCATGCCGCTTGCCGTGCCGGCGTCGGTGCCGGCGCCCCGGTTCGGTCACAGGCCGGCTCTGCCGTGTTTCCAGTAGCCGCGGAAAGTGATGTCGGACCTCGGTGTGCTGCGTTCGCCGAGGAGATGCCTTCGGATACCGGTGGCCAGTGAAGACTCACCCGCTGTCCAGGTATAGAAGGGGCCGTCGGGCAGATGTGCCTCGCGCACGGCTCGAAGGGCGAGCGTGCCGGGTTTCATGGCGGGATCGTTCCGCGGCAGCCAGTGGATCTCGGCTGTCGTCGGCGCGATGATCTCGGGGCGTACGTCTTGGTCGGTGGGGACTTCGAGGAAGACTTGGGCAGGCAACGCGTCGGTGCAGCGCTCCAGGATGGCGAGGATCGCCGGCAGTGCGCTCTCGTCGCCGACGAGGAGTTGCCGGCCGGCACCGGGGGTGGGCCGATAGTGGTGTCCTTCGTCGAGGAAGCCGACCTTGTCGCCGGGCTTGGCCGTCAGCGCCCAGGTGGCCCCGGGCGGAGCGGGCCGGTCGGAAGCTTCCCGATGGACGGCGACCTCCACGTCGATTGCCGAGGCATCCGGCCGAAAGCGCCGGATCGTATAGGTCCTGACCCGGGGGCGCTTCGCGCTCGCCTGGAGGGTGTACCAAAGCATCCACTTCTCGCTGCTCGGGAGCACGATCTCCTCCTGGCCGGGGCCGGGGATGAAAAGGCGCCCCGCCTGGTCGTACCCGGCCTGCTCCAGATGCCGGAAGTCGTCTCCGCCCAGCGTGAGGGATACGAAGTGGGGACTGATGCGTTCGCGGTGCCGGACCGTCAGGGTCAGCATCCGTCGACGCGGACGTGGTCCTTGGCTACTCATCGGGCTCCTCCGATGCGCGCTCCGGGTGTTGTGGCGCATGGGGCAATGCTTGGTGTGCACACGAGCATCGGTCCACCGGTAAACTGACCGACCATGCCGGAAACCCGCCAGATTTCGGATGCGCCCTCGCCGCTGTGGCCGACGACGCCGCGCAGCGGCGGCTGGATCCCGCACGGTTACCAGCTCGACCCGCACTCCCATGCCGAGGGCCAGCTCGTGTACGCGGCCGCCGGCGTTCTGGCCACCACGACCGAACGCGGGACCTGGGTCGCACCGGCCCACCGGGTGACGTGGACGCCGCCCGGGTTCGAACACTCCCACCGGTTCTACGGCGAGACCGACGCCCGCCTCCTGGCCGTCCCCATCGAGTTGTGCGGCGAACTCGTGGCGCACCCCAGCGTGTTCGCGGTGAGTCCACTCCTGCGCGAGGCCGTCCTGGCGCTCACGGACCGGGAGGAGATCCGCCCCGGGGCCTATGCGCGACTGCTCGCCGTGGTGATCGACGAACTGGCGGAGACCCCCGAGCAGTCCCTGCATCTGCCCGAACCCCGGGACGACCGACTGCGCTCGGTCACCGACCTCCTGCACGCCGAGCCCGGCCGAGCCATTACGTTGGCCGAGCTGGGACACATCGCCGGAGCCAGTGAGCGCACCCTGAGCCGCCTGTTCCACACCGAACTCGGCATGAGCTTCCACCGCTGGCGCACGATTTTGCGTATCCATCACGCCCTGGCCCATCTCACCGGTGGTCTGTCGGTCACCGATACGGCGATGGCGTGCGGGTGGTCCAATCCCTCCAGTTTCATCGACGCGTTCACCGAGGTCGTCGGCCAGACGCCGGGCCGCTACCAGTCGGCTTTGCGCAGCAACGACGTCAGGTAACCGTGGGAACAGGTTGGCGACTTTCCGGTATCCGGTGTCCGTTCACCAGTTTGCGGCTGCCGTCGGGGCGCCCACAGTGGTGGCAGCGCGCCGCACCATCCGGGCGGTGAGGCCGTCCACGCCCCCTGCGGTCGGGTTCGGCCACGCATTCGCGAGGAGGCTCGGAAAAGCACATGGTCGAGACACCTGAGAACACGACCGTCGTCATCGTCGGGGCCGGCGTCGCCGGGCTCACCCTCGGAAACTTCCTGCTGCGCAGCGGCATCGGCTGTGTCGTCGTCGAGAAGCACAGCCGCGCATACGTCGAACAGCGGCAGCGCGCCGGGACGATCGACAGCCGCGGGGTGCGCATGTTCCGTGAGTGGGGCCTGGAAGATGTGACGAAGGACGGTGATGCCGCCTCGGAGATCACCGGCGGCATCTGGATCGACGAAGTCATGTACCCGATGGAGTTCGACGAGGACGACGACAACGACAGTGTCTTCTGTCCCCAGCAGGTCCTCGTCCGCAACCTCACGGACGCGTTCCTGCTCGGCGGCGGCGACCTGCGCTTCGAGGCCCTGGACGTCACCCCGCAGGACCTCCTCGGCGCGCGTGCCCTGGTCCGCTACCGGAACACCGACGGCGAGGCGAAGGCCATCGGCTGCGACTTCGTCGCCGGCTGCGACGGATTCCACGGCGTCAGCAGGGCATCCGTCCCCGACGACGCCCTCACCCGCTACTCCCATGAGTACAAGTACTCCTGGCTCAGCGTCCTGGCAGAGGTGTCGGCCGATCCCTCGGGCATGGCGATTCACGACCGCGGCCTGGCCGGCATGATCCCCCGCGGCGCGAACGCGAGTCGCCTCTACCTTCAGTGCCCGGCCGGCGACACTCCCGAGCAGTGGCCGGACGAGCGGATCTGGGGCGAACTGCGGGCGCGCTTCGGCATCGAGGTGCCGACCGGTCGGATCGTGGACAAGCGGATCGTGCCCCTGCGGTGCGTGGTGTTCAGCCCGATGAGCCACGGCAGGCTGTATCTGCTCGGAGACGCGGCCCACATCGTCCCCCCGATGAGCGCGAAGGGCATCCACCTCGCCCTCTACGACGCCGAGACCTTCGCCCGCGCCGTCGTCAAGAAGGTCCGGGAAGGCGATGCGAGCCTGCTCGACGGCTACTCGGACACCTGCCTGCGCCACATCTGGAACTATCAGGCATTCGCGGCCTGGATCACCGAACTGATGCACAACGCCGGTGACGCCACGTACGAAGGCGAGTTCCGCAAGGAGATCGCTCGGGCGGAACTGGAGCGCCAGTTCACCTCGCCCACGGCGAGCCGTCTCTTCGGCGAACTCAGCGCCGGACTGCTCTGAGCAACAGTCTCGGGTGCACCGCACGGCGGCCCTGGAGCCGGTGAGTCACCGGCTCCAGGGCCACCCGGGCAGCCGATCCCCGTGCCGGACCGATGGCCCCGTCACCCGACGCGCGGAGCCGAGGAGAAGTCCGCAAGCAAGGCACTCCCCGGCTCGGCGCCGCCGTGACGCGGGCCGGGGCATGCGCGGGGGGCACGTACGGTGTCCGCGCGAGCTCGGCGGGCCGTTCAGCCGCGCCGGGCGCGGATGAGGTCGCGGTACCAGAGGAAGGACGCCTTCGGGGTGCGGATCTGGGTGTCGTGGTCCACGTGGACGAGGCCGAAGCGCTGGTGGAATCCCTCGGCCCATTCGAAGTTGTCCAGCAGTGTCCAGGTGAAGTAGCCACGGACGTCCACACCTTGGGCCACGGCGGCGTCGACGGCCCGGAGATGGGTGTCCAGGTAGTCGATACGGTCGAGGTCGGGGACGGTGCCGTCCGCGGTGACGACATCGTCGACGGAACAGCCGTTCTCCGTGATGTAGACCGGCGGGAGCGTCGGGTAGCGCTCCTTGAGGCCGACGAGCAGTTCGCGCAGGCCGTCGGGGACGACGGGCCAGCCGAAGGCGGTGCGGCGGTAGCCCTCGATGGGGGCCTCCTCGAACGGCAGTCCCTCGGACGTCGGAGCCTGGATCCGGGTCGGGTTGTAGTAGTTGATGCCGAGCGCGTCCAGCGGGGCCGAGACGAGTTCGAGATCGCCGTCCCGGACGGAGCCGCCGAGGGTGGCGTCCGCGCCGTAGGCCGACAGGTCGGGGTAGGTGCCCGTAAGGATCGGGTCGTTGAACAGGCGGTTGTGCAGGTTGTCGTAGGCCTGCGCGGCCGCGCGGTCGCGGGGGGCGTCCGAGGCGGGCCAGACCGGGGTGCAGTTGTTGGCGATCATCACCTGAAGGCCGCGTTCGCGCAGCTCCCTCAGCGCCAGACCGTGGCCGAGCAGCTGGTGGTGGGCGACCGGCAGGCAATCGAGGAACAGGGCGCGGCCCGGCGCGTGGGTGCCGAGGCCGTAGCCCCAGACCATGTGGATGAAAGGTTCGTTGAGCGTGATCCATTTCCGGACGCGGTCGCCCAGCTTGTCGGCCATGGTGGCGCAGTACTCGGCGAAGCGGTACGCGGTATCGCGGTTGAGCCAGCCGTCGTCGTCCTCGAGGCCCTGCGGGAGGTCCCAGTGGAACAGGGTCGGGACGGGCTCCACACCGCGCGCGAGCAGGCCGTCGACCAGCCGGTCGTAGAAGTCCAGACCCTGGAGGTTGGCCTCGCCCTTGCCGGTCGGCTGGATTCGGGGCCAGGCGATCGAGAAGCGGTAGCCGGTGAGGCCCGCCTCGGCCATCAGCGTCAGGTCCTCCTCGTACCGGTGGTAGTGGTCGCAGGCCACGTCACCGGTGTGCCCGTCGCGGATCGCGCCGGGGCGGGCGGTGAAGGTGTCCCACACCGACGGGCCGCGGCCGTCCTCCCTGGTGGCGCCCTCGATCTGGTACGACGCCGTCGAGGCGCCCCAGATGAAGTCCGCGGGCAGGTGGTCCAGCGCCACATCAACCTCCTAAACATGAGTAGGGCTCATGTTAGTGCGAATCGATGGAATGATGGAAGCGTGAACCAAGACCGCACCTCGGGGACGCTGCGCCGCCGGCCCGTGCAAAGGCGCAGCGCCGAACGATTCGAACGGCTGTTGGACGCCTGCGCCGAACTCCTCGACGAAGTCGGCTACGTAGCGCTGACCACCAAGGACGTGGCCCGCAGAGCCGAGGTGCCCATCGGCACCCTGTACCAGTTCTTCTCCGACAAGGAGGGGCTGATCGGCGCGCTCGCCGCCCGCAACCTGGACGTCTTCCTCGAGCGGGTCTCGGCCCGGCTGGACAGCGAGAAGCCCGAAGACGTCTCGGGCATCGTGGAGGTGACCGTCGACGAGTTCGTCACCATGCGTCGGACGATCACCGGCTTCGGCGTGGTCGACTTCGGTGCGCAGGGCCGGGACCACACCCTCGATCCGGCCCTGGACAACAACACCGCGGTCGCCGGACGGCTCCGCGCGCTGACCGCGACCCTGACCGGGGTCCGGGACGACGCCGAACTGGAGATCGTCCTCCGAGTGGCCCTGGAGTGCGCGGACAGCGTGCTGCGACTGGCCTTCCTGACCGATTCGCAGGGCGATCCCCGGCTGATCGCCGAGTGCAAACGAGTCCTCACCGGCTATCTGAACGATCGAATCCGTTCACTGCCGACGCGTTAGTGTCATGACGCGTTTCGCCGCCGGGAAACGCGAACGACACGGCGACTGCCTGCACGGAAGCGGCGCCCCGCCTGCCGCCGAGTCGGGCGCGTCCGAGGTGACCGTCCGGCGCGATCCGACCGTGCCGCGGGGAGCACGGACCGCTAACGAACGCTCGTGACCTTCCAGACCAGTGCCGCGCCCAGCAGGGACATGGCCGCGGAGCACAGGAACAACGAGCGGTAGCCCCCCAGTTCGCCGAGCACGACCGAGGCGATCGGGGGAACCAGCACGTACGGCAGGGAGGTCATCAGGTTGGCCAGGGCCATGTCCTTGCCCCGGTTCGCCGAGGTCGGGAGCACTTCGGTGACCAGAGCGGTATCGACGGCCAGGTACACGCCGTAGCCCAGACCCAGAATCACGGCCGCGACCAGCGTCATGGTCCACGTGGGCGACAGGGCGAGCGGGATCGCGGCGACGGCCATGGTGACGCCGCCGAGGAAGACCAGCATGCGGCGCCTGCCCAGCCTGTCGGAGAGCCAGCCGCTGAGGACGACCGTCGAGATCGTGGCCAGGCAGTTGACGCCGATCACGATGAGCAGGCCGTCCTCGGTGGACCGGCCGGGGAAGAGCTGTTCGTAGTGCAGGACGTCGTCCAGGAAATACGGCATGTACAGCGTGCCCAGCCCGTAGCCCAGACCCATGACGAACCGGGAACCCATCGCCCAGACGAAGTCCGGGTGCCGGCGAGGGCTGATTCGATAGCCGTCCAGGAAGCCGCGCAGCGAGAACGGCTCGCGGTGACTGTCGGGCAGCGGCGGATCCTTCGAGACGACCGCGAACAACACGATCAACAGCGGGAAGGCGGCCATCAGCACGTACTGCGCGGAGAACCCGGCGACGAGGCCGATCAGCAGTCCGCCCACGATCAGGCCGCCCGCCTGCGGGACCGTGGCCCAGCCCAGCACCACGCCACGCTGCCCGACCGGGACCCGGTCGGGCACCACCGGGGCGAGCCCGGCACCGATGATCATGAAGCCGGCGGACAGTACGAGGGTGCCGAGCGCGACCCCGACGACCGTCGTCTGAACGCCGGTGCAGACCAGCGCCGCCATGCAGACCAGCGAACCCGCGATCATCCACGGCCGGCGGCGGCCGAACCGGCCGGTGGTGCGGTCGCAGAGCGCGCCGGCCAGCGGCGCGATGACGATTCCCGAGATCGCGCCCATCATGCTGACCCAGGCGTAGCTGCCGACCTTTCCCTCCGGATCGATCCGGGCGATCTGCTCGGGCATCAGGAACGTGGTCGGCACCAGCATCGGGATGTACATCCCGGCGTTGGCCAGGACGTACAAGGCGACCCAGCCGGGGCCGACCCTGTGGGTCGGCTCGGCGAGGGCGTCGGGCCGTACGGGGGCGAGGCTCATCGGGGCACTCTGCCGAGGTGGACGAGCTCGCTCGTCCGGTCGAAGGACAGCAGCGGCGGGAGGCCGTGCCCGAGCAGGACGGCACCCTCGTGCACGACGCCGGTGGCCTCGTCCCGGTAGCGGGCCTCGGGATCGAGGCCCTTGAGCCGGGTACGGGCGACCGAGCGATTCAGCGCGGACGGCTGGAATCGGAAGACGACGACCTCGTCCCGGGTGAGGTACTGCACGGCGTGGTCCCCCAGGCGGTACTGGACCCCGCCGTGCACCACGGGCCGGATCCGCTTGTACTGCTCGACCAGCGTCCGGGACCAAGCCATGTCCTCCTCGCTCCAGTTCCGCAGGTCGCCGCCGATGCCCATCGCTCCGGCCATCGACACGTGGAAGCGGTACCGGATCGAGGTCGGTCGGGCGGTGAAGCTGTTCGGGCTGTCGGTGACCCAGGCGCCCATGGTCCGGGCGGGCAACATCTGACAGTGTCCGTGCTGGATCGCGACCCGGTCGGCGGCGTCGGTGTTGTCGGACGTCCAGACCTGGTCCGCGCGCGCCAACACGCCCAGGTCGGCCCGGCCGCCGCCGCCCGCGCACGACTCCAGGTACAGGCCGGGGCGGGCGGCGCGCAGACGGTCCATCACCTCGTAGACGCCGCGTGTGTGCTCGATCCACACCCGGTCGGGATCGGCGGCCCCGGGGTGCCCGGCTTCGCTGAAGGGCCGGTTCATGTCCCACTTGAGGAAGACGACGTCCAGCTCGGTGACGATCCCGACCAGCCATTCGACCGCCCATTCACGGACGTCGCGGCGGGCGAAGTTCAGTACGTGCTGGTTGCGCCGTTGGGTGCGGGTGCGGCCGTTCTGGCACAGGATCCAGTCGGGATGCGCACGGAACAGGTCACTGTCGGGGTTGACCGCCTCGGGCTCGACCCACAGGCCGAAGCCCATGCCCAGGGCACGAACGTGGTCGGCGAGGGGGCTCAGACCGTCCGGGAAGCGGTCCGGGTTGGGCCACCAGTCGCCGAGCCCGGCCATGTCGCTGGTGCGGGCGCCGAACCAGGCGTCGTCCACCACGAAGACCTCGACACCGATACCGGCGGCCAACTCGGCCAGTTCGCTCTGTTGCCGCTCGGTGATGTCGAACTCGGTGGCCTCCCACGAATTGAAGATCAGCGGGCGTTCGGCCGGACGGGCGGGCAGCACCCGGCGTTCCGTGTAGGCGTGCCAGCGGCGGCTGGTGCCGCCGAAGCCGTCGCAGGCGTAGAGGCCGGTGAAGACGGGGGTCTCCAGGCTCTCGCCGGGAGCCAGTTTCCAGACCAGGCCCTCGTGGCCGAAGCCGCCGGTCCAGGAGGTGCGGCCGTAGGGGTCGCGGCGCAGGGTGATCCGGCGGCTGCCGCTCCAGGCCAGGGCAGCGCTCCAGACCTCGCCGTGCTCCTCCGCGGCGTCGTGCGCGTCGAGCATCAGCCAGGGTCCGGCGTGTTGTCCTGTGATGCCGAGGCGGCTGGTGAGCACGGTCTCCCCGACGGGCACCCGGTCGCGTCGGAGCTGGAACTCTCGGCCCCACTCCCCCACCACATGACTGACGCGGTATTCGTCACGGGCGGGCAGCGTCCAGGCGGCGGAGTCGAATCGCATCACGTCCACGGCCTCGTCCGCGGTGAGGACGGCCCAGCGTTCGATCTGGTCGTCCCCGTCCCGAATCCGGTAGTTCAGGTCGAGACGGAGGTCGCGGACGCGGTCGGTGAAGGAGAGCGTGAGCCGGCCGTCCTCGGCCGTGTGCGCGACGAACCTCCACTCGAAGCCGCGGACGCCGTCCTGGAACCGGACGGTCAGCGACGGCACCCCGAAGCGCAGGCCGCCCTCGACCGCGTACTCCTCGCCTCCGGGGTCGTCGCCGCCGGGATCCTCGGCGGGCAGGTCGGCCGCTATCACGACGGCCTGCTCCAAGGTCAGCGGCCGACCCCAGTGCACGTGCCGGGGGACGTCGTGGGCGTCCAACCGGAAGGCGTAGGAGGTGCCGGGCGTGCTCAGCAGCCACAGGCGGGCTTCGGAGTGATGGATGATCATACGGAACCCTTAAATATGAGTCGCGCTCATGTTTCGCTCACATGTTAGGTACGCGCACCCACAACGCCAAGCCCTTGACGATGTCCGTCGCCGTAGGGCAGGAGTTCGGGAAGGACGCCGTCGCGCCCCGCCGGGCCCCGGCCGGGAAGCGGACGTACGGGCGCCGGCCCGGCCCGCCACCTCCCGAACGCTTGACCCGAGGTGACGAATGACTTGACACTTCGGGGCACCGCCGCACCGGGAGCCACGTCGATGAAGCCCCTCGTCCGCACCGCAGCACTCAACGGATATGTCGAGCTGAGCCGGTCGCTCGGCCTCGATCCGAACGCCCTGATGAAGTGCGTGGGCCTGGATGCCGCCGATCTCGCCGTCCAGGACCGATGGATCGCCGGTACGGCCGCGGTGCGGCTGCTGGAGCTCTCCGCGGCCGTGTCGGGGCACGAGGACTTCGGCCTGCTCATGGCCGAGCTGCGCCGTTTCGCCAACCTCGGACCCATCAGCCTCGCGGCGCGCGAGGAGCCCGACGTGCGCAACGCCCTCGGGCTGCTGCTCCGCCATGAGCACATGTACAACGAAGTGCTGCACGCGCGGTTGTCCGAGGGGAACGGCCTGGCCACACTCAAGGTGGAGTTGCGGCTCGGTGAGCCGGCGCCGGCCCGGCAGGCCACCGAACTGGCGGTCGGCGCATTCCACCGCATCCTGCGCGCCTTTCTCGACGACCGATGGCAGCCGCTCTCCGTGTGGTTCGCACACGGTCCCCCGGCGGACTCGGCCACGCACCGACGCGTGTTCGGGCCGGTGGTGGAATTCGGTCGGGAGTTCGACGGCATCGTCTTCTACGCCGACCGGCTCGACGCCCCCAACGCGATGTCGGACCCGCTGCTCCGGGCGTACGCGCGGCAGTACTTCGAGTCCATCGCGCCGCCCACCGAGCCCAACGTCACGGACCGGGTTCGCGAGCTGATCGAGGTCCTGCTGCCGACCGGGCGCTGCTCGGTCGAGCAGATCGCGCGCAGCCTCGGTGTCGACCGCCGCAGCGTCCACCGGCAGTTGGCACGTTCGGGACATACGTTCTCTTCGCTGCTCGACACCACCCGCGCACAGCTCGCGGAGCGGTTCGTGGCCGGTCCGAACCGCTCGCTCACGGAGATCTCCGACCTGTTGGGGTTCTCCTCGCTCAGCGCGTTCTCCCGATGGTTCCGCACGCGGTTCGGGTGCAGTCCGAGGCAGTGGCGCAAGACCGGAGGGTCACCCTCGCGCCAGGGCTGACTCCCGCGCCGGGGGTGTCCCGAAATGACAAGTCGTGTGTCACCGCCCGTCAAACAATCCCGCAAGCGCGGTCGTACGGTGTGTGAACCGCAACGCAACAACGGCAAGCGGCTTCCCCAGGACGAGCCGTGACGACCGTATCGCGCCGAAGGCATCCGCTGCGGATCACCTGATCCCCGCCGGGTCCTCCGCCCACAGTCCTCCGCGCCTTGCGCACAATCCCGCCGGCCATGCCGGCCATGCCCGTTACCAGTCATGCCACTCGAGCCGGTCACGTCGCGCATCGTCCGCAGCGAGCGGACGGCGCCTTGGCCGGCATCCGACGAAGGAGACGGACCGTGCACTTCCACGACGACTCACTGTTCCCGGAGAACCAGGAGAAGCTGGTGATCCAGGCCGCCCCCTACGGGCCGGAGTGGTTGCCGGAGGACTCCGACGACATCCCGGTCACGATGGACCAACAGGTGCGGAAGGCCGTCGACTGCTACAACGCGGGCGCCACCGTACTGCACGTGCACGTACGCGAGTTGGACGGGCATGGCTCCAAGCGCATGTCCATGTTCAACGAGATGGTGGGGCGGCTTCGCGAGGCGGTGCCGGACATGGTCCTGCAGATCGGCGGATCGATCTCGTTCGCGCCCGAGGAGGAGGGCAGCGAGGCCAAGTGGCTCAGCTACGACACCCGCCACCTGCTGGCCGAGCTGGACCCCAGGCCCGACCAGGTGACGATCGCCATCAACACCAGCCAGATGAACATCGTCGAGATCATGACGGACGACGATCTCGCGGGCACCTCGATCGCCAACCCGGCGATGTACAAGGCATATCGGGACATGGTCGTCGAGGCGGGCCCGGACTTCTACCTCGAACACCTCGAGCGACTGCACACGAACGGCATCCAGCCGCACTTCCAACTCGCCACACTCGCACAGCTGGAGACCGTCGAGCGGCTGATCAGGTCCGGCGTCCATACCGGGCCGCTGGTCCTCAACTACGTCGCGATCGGCGGCAACTTCGCGGGGCGGCACCCCGCCGACCTGATCGAGTTCGTCCGCCGTACCCCGGACGGCGCCGTGCTCACCATCGAGAGCTCGATGCGTGCCGTGGCTCCGATGAACGCGATCGGCATCGCGCTCGGCGTGCACGTCCGGGTGGGGAACGAGGACAACCTGTGGCGGCACAAGGGCGAGCGCATGACCACCGTGGAGCAAATCGAGCAGATGGTGCAGATCTCCACGGCACTCGGACGCGACATCGCCACCGGCGCCGAGGCCAAGCGGATCTACCGGATCGGCGAGTACTACGCCGACGCCGACGAGACCTTGGCCCGCCTCGGCATGGTACCGAACCGCCGTCCGGGGCAACGCGGGTTCATGCTGCGCGACATGCCCACGACGCGGCCGGACGAGTCCGCGGGGACCGTCGAGCCCGCTGCGATCGCGATCACGGTCTGACCACGCGAACCCATCCGACCAGTCCCGCCGCGCATCCGCGCCCGTCGTTGCGTCGCCGCGCCGCCGGCGGGCCCGGCCCCCGTCCCCACTTCGTCGCCCGGCGTCCCGAACCGCCCGACCAGGCCATCGACGCGCGGCGAATCCCGAACGAACACCGGAGCGCGACCATGCCACACGCCATTCGCTTCAAAGAGACCGGCGGTCCCGACGTCCTGCGCTGGGAAGAGGTCGTTGTCGGTGACCCGGGCCCGGGAGAGGTACGGATCCGGCACGAGGCCGTCGGCCTGAACTTCGCCGACACCTACTTCCGCACCGGTCTCTACCCGGCGCCGCTGCCCGCCGGGATGGGCGTCGAGGCCGCGGGTGTGGTCGAGGCGGTCGGAGCCGGCGTGACATGCGTCCGGGAGGGCGACCGAGTCACGTACACCGGCAGCCCACTGGGCGCGTACAGCACCGAACGGGTCATGCCCGCCGACTCGTTGATCAGGCTCCCGGACGCCATCGGGTTCGAGACCGCCGCCGCCTCCACGATGCGCGGGCTCACCTCGGCGTACCTCATGCGCCGGATCCACCCGCTGCGGCCCGGCGACACCATCCTGCTCACCGCGGCGGCAGGCGGCGTCGGCCTCATCGCCTGCCAGTGGGCCAAGCTCCTCGGACTCACCGTCATCGGCACGGTCTCCAGCGACGAGAAGGCCGAGGTCGCTCGTGCCCACGGCTGCGACCACATCGTCAACCACCGGCGCGAGGACATAGCCGCGCGGGTACGCGAACTCACCGACGGCGTAGGCGCACACGTCGTGTTCGACAGCGTCGGACGGACGACATTCGCCGCCTCGCTCGCCTCGGTGAAACGCCGCGGACTCGTGGTGTGCTTCGGCACCGCGTCGGGACCGGTACCGCCGATCGATGCGATGCAACTGGCCATACGAGGATCCGTGTTCGTCACCCGCCCGGCGTTGGCCGACTACATCGCGGACCCCGCGGAACGCGAGGAACTGGCCGGCGAGCTGTTCGGCCACATCGCCGCTGGGCGCATCGCGGTCGAGGTGAACCAGCGCTACGCGCTCGTCGAGGCGGCCGGAGCACACCACGAATTGGAGACGGGAAGGACCACCGGCTCGTCCGTCTTCGTCCTCTGAGCCCCGGTTGGACCGACCATTCCCGCACTGGAGGCACCATGGACAAGACGCTCCGCCGCCCGATGGACGGACCCGCGCCGCCGACCGCCGAACCCGAAGGGTCGATCCGCGTCGAGCCGCTCACACAGACCATCGGCGCCGAGATCCACGGAGTGCACCTCGGCGACGCGGCACGCGACGACACGCTGTTCGCCGAACTGCACCGCCTACTGCTGCGCCACAAGGTCCTGTTCCTGCGCGACCAGGAGATCACCCGCGCCGAACACGTCGCGTTCGCCGAACGCTTCGGCCCACTGGAGGACCACCCGGTGGCCGGCAGCGATCCCGAGCACCCGGGCCTGGTCCGCATCTACAACGGTCCGGACAGCCCGCCGGAACACTACGAGAACGCGCTGCACACCGACGGGACTTGGCGCGACACCCCGGCCATGGGAGCGGTGCTGCGCTGCGTCGAGACGCCCGCGGTGGGCGGCGACACGATCTGGGTCGACATGGCGGAGGCGTACCGAAGGCTCCCGGAACACATCAGGAACCGTATCGATCGGCTGCGCGCCCGGCACAGCATCGAGGCGACATTCGGCGCCGTGCTCCCCGACGAGGAGCGGCGCCGGCTCAGGAACAGCTTCCCGGACGCCGAGCACCCCGTGGTGCGCACCCATCCGGAGACCGGCGAGCGGATCCTCTTCGTCAACGCCTTCACCACGCACCTCGTCAACTACCACCGCCCGGAGAACATCCGCTTCGGCCAGGACTACGCGCCCGGCGCGGGGCTGTTGCTCCAATACCTGATCAGCCAGGCGGCCATCCCGGAGTACCAGGTGCGGTGGCGCTGGCGCAGGAACAGCGTCGCCATCTGGGACAACCGCTCCACCCAGCACTACGCCGTCCAGGACTACCGACCCGCCGTCCGCCGGATGGAACGCGCCGGAATCGTGGGCGACAGACCGTTCTGAAGCACCGACGATCAGAAGGAGACGGGCTGATGGGAATCGGGCTTCACCCGGGCGCGGAGCCGGTGGCAAAGGCGCGCGCCGCCGGCGCCGGATGGCCGGTGCGCCGGCGCTACGCGTGGCTGGTCTTCGCGTTGAGCTTCGCACTGTTGCTCTCGGACTACATGTCCCGGCAGGTGCTCAATGCCGTCTTTCCGCTGCTCAAGGACGAATGGCTCCTCTCGGATTCGAAGTTGGGCTCGCTCGGCGGCATCGTCGCGTTGATGGTCGGGCTGCTCGCCTTCCCGCTGTCGGTCATGGCCGACCGATGGGGGCGCGTGCGGATGCTGCTGCTGGCCGCGACGTTGTGGAGTGTGGCCACCGTGGGCTGCGCACTGGCGACCGGGTACGGGCAGATGTTCGTCGGCCGACTCTTCGTCGGCGTCGGCGAGGCGGCGTACGGCAGTGTGGGCATCGCCGTGGTGCTCGGCATCTTCCCGACCGCGATGCGGGCCACGCTCTCGGGCGCGTTCATCGCGGGTGGGGCGTTCGGCTCGGTGTTGGGCGTTTCCATCGGCGGCTTTGTCGCCGATCACTTCGGCTGGCGCTGGGCGTTCGCGGTGATGGGGATCTTCGGGCTGGTCCTCGCGGTGGTCTACGGGGTCGTGGTCACCGAGGACAGGCTGCGGACGAAAACGGGTCCGACGGCGGGCGACCGAGCCGCGGCCGGCCGACCCGTCCGGGTACGCGCCCTCCTGCCGCGGCTCTTCTCCTCGGTGTCGGTGATCAGTGCCTACGTCGGCAGCGGGTTCCAACTGCTCATCGCCGGAGCGCTCATCACGTGGCTGCCCAGCTACTTCGATCGCTACTACGACATGCCCTCCGGACAAGCCGGCGTCGCCGCGGGGGTGTTCGCCCTGCTCATCGGCGTCGGCATGATCGTCGGCGGAATCGTCTCGGACCGGGTCAGCCAGGTGACCGCGATTCGCAAGTGGGATGTGGCGCTCATCTGCAGCCTCGGCTCACTCGTGCTGCTGACCACCGCGTTCCTCCTCCCGATCGGACTGCCGCAAGTACTGGTGTTGGCGGTCGGATCCCTCCTGTCGGCCGGGACGGCGGGGCCTGCGGCCGCCATGGTCGCGAACCTGACCCCGGCATCCGTGGCCGCCACCGCGTTCGCCACGCTCACCCTCGCCAACAGCCTGCTCGGGCTGGCGCCCGGCCCCGCGCTCACCGGCATACTTGCCGACCACCTGGGGCTGCGCGGTGCTCTGCAGGTTCTCCCGCTCGTCGCGATCGCCGCCACCGCGGCCTTCGTGATCGGCCGTCGTTTCTACGACCGTGACCTCCGCCGCCTCGGCGCGTACGCCGAGTCGGCGGAGCCGAGGCAACCGGAGCAGACCGCGTGACCCGCTCCGCACGCCCGACCGTCGTATTCGTCCCCGGTCTGCGCGACCACGTCCGAGACCACTGGCAGACCCTGACGGCCGACCGGCTCGCCCGGGCCGGGCGAGCGGTCCACACCGTTGCGCCCCTGACGGTCGATCGCCTCAGCCGCGCCGCCCGGGTCGCCGCCCTGGACGACTTGCTCGACAACGCGCTGTCGCGCGACCCCGGGCCGATCCTGCTGGTCGGCCACAGCGCCGGCACGATCACCATCGCGCACTGGGCACAGCGCCACCGCGTCCCGATCCAAGGCGCCCTGTTGGCGACGCCGCCCGACTTCGAGACACCGCTGCCGGACGGCTACCCCACGCCGGAGGAACTGGCGATGAACGGATGGACGCCCGTGCCTCGGGCACCCCTGCCCTTCCCCAGCGTCGTCGCGGCGAGCGCGAACGACCCGCTGGCCGCTGCCGAGCGGGTCGCCCGGTTGGCCGGCGACTGGGGCAGTCGACTGGTCGAACTGGGCCCCGTGGGACATCTCAACCCCGCATCCGGCTTCGGCGAGTGGTCCCGAGCGGAGGAGTTGCTGCACGAACTCGTCCGGTAGCTCGGCCCCGTGCCCGAGCGGGTGCCCGCACCCCGGCGGGCATGGCACCAAGACACGTGCGCGAGGGCGCTCACGGTTGCCGTGCCCGTCACGGCCGGTACAGGCGGCGCCCGTGGTGGCCCGCGAACTCGTCGCACCTCCCGGGCCCGCGGCGTCGCCGTCCGTGCTCCGGGCCGTCCCATCCCGGCGATGGCAGCGGCGTCCCCACCGGCGCGGGCGCACCGGTGGTCCGCGCCGCCGCCACCGGGCTCACCCCTCGTGGGCGAGCCACAGGTCCGGGCCGAACACCTCGTAGTGGATGTCGCCGGCCGCGATCCCGCGCTCGATGAGTTGTCCCCGGACCGCGCGCATGAAGGGCAGTGGGCCGCACAGGTACGCGTGTGCGGCGGGCGGTAGGGAGACGTCCGTCAGGTCCATGCGGCCGGTGCGGTCGGCCGGCCACTCGGCGTCCGGCGACTCGTACCAGAAGTGTGCCGTGCCGGCCGGGAGTTTGGCGGTGAGTGCCAGGTGGTCGGCGCGCAGTGCGTGGTCTCCCGGAGTGCGGTCGGCGTGCAGGACGGTGACCGGGCCGGCGTGGCCGAGCCCCGTCAGGTGGTCGAGCATCGACAACATGGGCGTGCAGCCGATGCCCGCCGAGACCAGCACGAGTGGCGCGTCGGTGTCGGTGAGCGCGATGTCGCCGTAGGGCGCGGAGAGGGTGAGCCGGTGGCCCTCGTGGACGTGCGCGTGCAGGTGGTTGGACACCTCACCCTCCGGGGCTCCCGCCGCGCGTACGCGCTTGACCGTTATCGTGCGGGTGGCGGAACCGGGCGCGCAGGAGAGACTGTACTGACGGATCTGCCGTGCCCCGTCGGCGAGTTCGACCCGCACGGAGACGTACTGGCCGGGGCAAAAGCCCGGCGCGTCGCCGCCGTCGACAGGGCGGAGCCGGAACGTGGCGACGTCCGCGGTTTCGCGGGTCCGGGCGACCACCTCCCATGCGCGCCAGGTGTCCCCGTCCACCGCGCCTGCCTCGGCGTACAGACGCTCCTCGATCGCGATGAGGGCGTTCGCCATCAGCCAGTACACCTCGTCCCACGCCTGGGCCACCGCTTCGGTGACGGCGTCGCCGAGGATCTCGACGATGGCGCGGAAGAGATGGGTGTGCACGATCTCGTACTGGTCGCGGGTGATACCGAGCGACGCGTGCTTGTGCGCGATCCGGGCGAGCATCGCGTCCGGGCGGACCCCGGGGTGCTCGACCAGCGCGGTCGCGAACGCCGCGATCGAGCCGGCGAGTGCCTGCTTCTGCGCGCCGGACGCCTGGTTGCCTCGGTTGAACAGGTCACGCAGCAGTTCCGGGTGCGCCGCGAACAGTTTCCGATAGAAGAGGTCGGTGATCTCCGTGACGGCGCCGCTTACGGCGGGCAGCGTGGCTCGAACGGTCTCGACGGACTTCTCGGACAACATCTGGAACTCCAAATTGGTATGGGAGATTCATATTTAACGGCGCACGAACAGGCCTGCGGATGACGGGGTAGCGGAGGCGGGGCGCGCCGGGTCTGCCGAGCGGTCGTGCGTTCAGACCACCCGCGCCGGGGCACGCCCGACCATGCCGAGCAGCAATGGTCCGGTCGGCGACTCGACCAGATCGGCGAGTCGCACGGGGTCGAGCGACGCGTGGAACGCCTCCTGCGCCCGGCTCAGCGCGCCCCGCAATCGACAGGCACCCGCCAGCGGGCACGGCTGCTCCCCCTCGCACTCGACAACGTCCCCGGTGCCCTCCAGTTCGCGCACGAGGCCACCGATCGACGCGACGCGCCCCGCCGAGGTGAGCGCCAGACCACCGCCGCGTCCGCGCCGCGCCTCGACCAGGCCGAGATGTTGCAGTCGCGCCACGGCCTTGGCCACGTGCGTGTACGGCACGTCCACCACCTCGGCGACCTGCCGAGTGGTGAGCAGTTCCTCTTTGGCCATCGCGAGACACATCAGTGTCCGCAGCGCCACGTCGGTGAACTTCGCAAGCCGCATGACCACATGCTATTTAATACGCATCGCATGCAAATTAGCTCGCGCATCCGCATGCCGTGCCGAATCCGCCGCCACGGACGCGAAGGCTTCCGGGGGCGGAAGGCGACGGGCCGAGCAGCATGGGCGCCACGGCCACGCGTTCGTCACTCGGGCGCAGGCCCGGGCCGCCTCGGGGGTCGAGGGGCCCGGCGGGCCCGCCGACCCCGGCATCCGGCGGCCGACCGATGTCGACCCGGCGAAGGCGTCGGCGTCCGCGAGGTGGGTGAGCTGATATGCCTCGTCGTCGAGCAGCTCGTCGTAGTACAGACACCACCACACGAGGTTGTTCGCGCGGATGGCGGTGTGTGCGGTCGGTGAGTCAGGCATGCGTCGCCTCCCGATCGAGTTCCGTCAGCGACTGGCGGTCGGGTTTGCCGGACGAGGTGAACGGCATGTCGTGCAGGTGTCGGAAGGTGTCGGGCAGCATGTGCGCCGGCAGGCGGTCGGCCAGGTGCGCGAGCAGCGGCGCGGGGACGAGAGGGCTGCCGTCGGGCGTCGTGTAGTAGACGCGAATGCGAGTGCCCAGGAGCGGGTCGTCGGAGGGGACGGGGAGCGCGACGCAGGACTGGACGGCCGGGTGTGCGACGGCCGCGGCCTCGATGTCGCCGAGTTCGACGCGGAACCCGTTCACCTTGACCATGTGATCGCGTCGACCCCGGTAGTGCAGGATTCCGTCGTGGTCGCGAACCGCGTGATCGCCGGTGCGCCAGAACCTGGCCGGCGCCGCGTGGAAGGGGCTGAGCACCGACTGCTGCGCGGTCTTGTCCGGATCACCCAGATAGCCGATCGTGTTGGTGGCGCCTCGACACCACAACTCGCCCAGCTCGCCGGGGCCGCACAGTCTTCCGGATTCGTCGACGAGGATGATCTCGACGTTGTCGACTTCCACGCCCAGCGGAATGGGCGCGTCGGTTCGCAGGTGGTGCTCCCGCACTCATTGGCACGTGATGATGTTGGTCTCGGTGGGTCCGTAGATGTTCGCTATCCGTACGCCGGGCAAAACCTCGGCCAGGGCCCGCAGTTGGGGCGTCGGAAACGGCTCTCCGGCGTACATCACGGTGCGCAGCGCGGTGGGCGACTCACCCAGGCCGCCTCGGTTCATGAGCGTCACGAACGTGGACGGCGTGGTGTAGAGAATGGACGCGCGTGAAGTCGTCAACAGGTCGACGTACGCCCGATGCCTCGCGTCTCCGGGGCGGTCGCGCTCCCAGTCGAAGGTGATCAGCGTGGCGCCGGCGGCGATGGTGTCGAAGACGTCGAAGACGGACAGGTCGAATCGGAACGGCGCGCGGGACATCACGACATCGTCGGCCGTGAGCTCGAACTCCTTGCGCATCCAGTCGACGAACGCGCATGCCGCGCGGTGGGTCAGCATGATGCCCTTGGGAACCCCGGTGGAGCCGGAGGTGTACAGGACATAGGCCAAGTCCTCGTCCACCACCCGGCGATCCATCGGGGCGGCGCTGTGCTTGGCAACCACATCGAAACCGTGCGTGCCGGCGTGCGAGGCCCCCGGGGCGCAGAGTGTGACATGTTCGAGGCCGGGGGCGTCGAGTATCTCCCGGTGGCGGTCGAGGACGGCCGGCTCGGCGATCAGCACGTCGATCCCGGCCTGGGCGACGATTCCCCGCAGCCGGGCGGTGGGGCTGCGTTCGTCCAGGGGCACATAGGCGTAACCGGCTTTGAGAGCGCCGAACACGGCCGCGATGGACCACGGTGTGACAGTCGCGAGTACGCCCACATACGGGCGTTCGTTTCGGGCTGCGCGCTTGGCATCGACCAGATGATGGGCCCACCGGTTGGACAGGGCGTGCAATTCACCGAATGTCAGAGTGGTCCCGTCCTCATGGCGGACGGCCACCGCGTCGGGCGTTTCCCGTGCCGGTTCGGCGAGATACTCGTGCAGGAGGCGAGAAACGGTCCTGGCGCTGTCGCTCATAGCGGGAACTCCCGGTCGGTTTCGGGCAGCACATCGAGCAGCCGGACGTCGACGAAACGCCCGCGCAGCGTTGTGTGATTGCGATGCGGCGGTAGCGCGACCGATATGCGGCGGCGCGTGAGTGGGGATTCGGCGGCCTGCGCGGCATCGTTCCGCGTATGGCGTTCCAGACACCGGTCGTAGACGGCGCGGTTTTCGAACGCCTCCACCGTTTTGCTCCATGTGGCGATGGCGATGAGATCGTCCGCGGCACAGAGTTCGGTGAGGATGTCCAATGTGGCATCCAGATACGGGAAGACGTTGAAATGGAATATCCAGACCGCCGGACCGACGGGGAGATGCTCGGGTAGCACGGTGTCCAGGCGCCGACGCAGGAGCAATCCGCCCGGATCCGGATCGGTGGCGGGCGGTCGACCCGCGAGTCCGGGCGCCAGGTGCGGATCGACGCAGACGTAGTGGTGTCCGAGACGCCGAGCCATGTCCTGGTACTGCTGACTGGCGTCGCCGATCGCGATGAGGCTGCGAAATTTGCGATCACGGTTCGTGGTCAGATATTCCTCGACCATGGTGCGTTCCTCGCCGATGAATCCCTGAGCAGCAGGAAGCACGACCCTGTCGAGCATGGCCCCGAACGGTGGGGGGAGGAAAGTCCCGGTATGGAGGACCGATGCTTCGATGCTTGATGTGTCGCTCGATCCGAGCGGCACTGCTTCGACCGAAATGGTCGTGCCTTTCGTTCGCGGGGCGACTGCGCACAACGAAGGCGCCTCGTGACTGCGATGCCAAATCTCACGCTCTTGCGAGTGAACCCGTATCAGGATCCGGTGAATTCACAAGGATTGCGCATCTATTTTCGGAACGAGTTGATCGACCGCCTCGATGCATGTCCGGTGGCGCCGAAGAGGCATTCTCCCTTGTCTCGGATATTCCGGAGGACGAACCAACGCTCGCCGGATCGCAATTTCTTTTGGAATATTTGCACGTCGGGCAGGGCGGGGGAAGATCGACTGGCGCAATTATTTCTCGGCCTGAGGAGTAGTGTCGCTCGCGGTGAATGGGCATATAGCGGGTTCCCGGCTCGGGAGCGCCACACCCCGAGGGTGGGCCTCGCCGCTCGCCGCTCGCCGCACGCCCGTCCCCGTGATCATCGAGCAGGCGGCGGGCCGACCGGGAACGGTCGGTCACAGCGCCTGTCCGGCAAGGTGATCGGCCTGGGTCGACTGGGGTTCCGGCTCGCCCAGGCATTCCTCGCGGCCGGCCACGCCACGACGGTATGGAACCGCACCGCCGCGAAGGCCGACGCACTCGTCGCCCAGGGTGCCGTCCGCGCGGCGACCGTGGAAGAGGCAATCGCCGCGAGTCCCCTGGTCGTGGTCTGCGTGCCGGATTACGCGATCGTGGGAGATCTGCTTGAGCCGGTGGCGCAGCGCCTGCGCGGTCGTGCGTTGGTGAACCTCACGTCCGGGTCCGCGGAGGAGGCTGTCCGCACCGCCGGCTGGGCGGCGTCGCTCGGCGCGGACTACCTCGACGGCGCCGCGATGAGCGGTACCCGTCTGGTCGGCCGTCCCGAAGCGCTGTTCGTCTTCAGCGGCTCCGCCGAGGCCTTCGCCACACACCGGTCGGTGCCGGCGAGCCTGGGCAACTCCATGCACCTGGGCGCGGATCCGGCGTTGGCGCCGGTGTACGACACGGCGCTGTTCGGTCTGATCCGGGGCACGCTCGCCGGCTTCTACCACGCGGTGGCCCTGGTGGGCGCGGCCGGCGTCGACCCGGCCGTCTTCGCGGCGGTGGCGACGGGGCACATGCCGTTCGTCGTCTCGTTGATGGGCGACCATGCCCGCCACATCGAAGACGGCCGTTTCCCGGACGACGACGGGAGCGTGGATGTGCACGCGGCGGCGATGGGGCACCGCCTGGACACCAGTAGGGCCCAACGCATCGGCACCGACGTACCGGAGTTGTTCCGAAGCCTGCTGGATCGTGCGGCGAACGCCGGACACGGTTCCAGCGGCGTCGCCAGCGTCGTCGAAACGATCACAACGGGCCGGCGCCCTGCCGGAGTGACGAAGTCTGCCGGGTGACCAGGACCGATCGGGTCGAGGACGGACCGACCCGAGCACCGACCCGACCGTCTCCACGCGGCAACCAACACTCGAACTGGCATCGACCACGGTCGGCGACACGGGCGTGCACGTATGCGGCCACCGACCGGTGATCGCGGCGTAGTTCGCGCCCGGGATCGAATTCCCACGGCGCGGCCGGGAACGCACCCGGCCGCGCCCGCACAGCGATGGAAACGTCGGAACGGACATGCGCGCGGGTCGCGCGGGACAGGCGGTTGCTCGAGGAGCCGGGCAGTGCGGAATACGACAAGACCGTCTTCGAGACCGGACCCGCCGTTGGCCGCCTCCACTTCGCCGTCCAGGGACACCCTCGCCCCAAACCGGCCGCCATTCGGTCGCACGCTTGCGCGTTCGCG
This sequence comes from Embleya sp. NBC_00888, assembly GCF_045207655.1. Classification (NCBI taxonomy): domain Bacteria; kingdom Bacillati; phylum Actinomycetota; class Actinomycetes; order Kitasatosporales; family Streptomycetaceae; genus Embleya; species Embleya sp. NBC_00888. The sequence goes on from NZ_CP108785.1 coordinate 964,724, forward strand.
GGTGTCGTGCGGGCCGACGAGTGGCGGGTCGAATCCGTGGGGATCGCAGCAGCCGAGGGTGGTGGCGAAGGCAGGGTCGCACGTCGCCACCACCGGGCGCCCGCCCGGGAGGAGGGCGTTGGCCGCGGTGCGGCACATCGCGTGCAGGTCGTCGCGGGCCGGCGAATGGGGCAGGACGTACACCGCCAGGACCGCGTCGTAGGGGCCCGCCTGGGATCGGCGCATCGGGTTCGGTGTCGTGTGCGTCGATACGCGCGGTCGCCACGGGTCGTCACGGAGGCGACTCGCTGTAGCCGCGGCACAGCGTCAGAGGGAGGCGATGACCTCGGCCGACGTCATGGGCAACGAGAACATGGGGAAGTCGTAGGTGATCGCGTTTTCGTGCTCCTCCTGGGAAGTGGCGGCAACGCAGTCCGCCAGGGTGATGACGCGGAAGCCGTTCTCGTACCCGGTGCGCATCGTCGACTCCACACAGCAGTTGGTGAGGAAACCGCCGAGGATGATCGTCTCGATCCCCTTGTTCCGCAGGATGAAGTCGAGGTTCGTGCTCGCGAAGGTATCGAGGCCGCGCTTGCCTTCGATCACGATGTCGCCCTCGGCCGGCGCCAAGTCGTCCACGATCGCAGCACCCCAGGTGTTCTTGACGAAAGCCGAGCCTTCCACGACTCCCTTGAGGATGCCGTACGGGTGGCGAGACAGTTCGCCGTAGCCGGGGGCGAACATGATGGGCGCGTGCATGATCGCGACGCCCGCGGCACGAGCGGCCGCGACCAGGGCCACCGTGTTCGCGAGCATTCCGGTCTTGGCCATGACATCGGCAACGGCACTGTTGAGCACCCCGCCCTCGCTGGTGAAGTCGTTCTGGTACTCGATCAGGACCAGTGCGGTTTTCGCCGGATCGAGGCGGAAGGTCTCGGACATTGAGACTCCTTGATGAGCTGGAACGTCAACGGTCTTGGCCAGTTTGCCCGAAGATGGCCTCCTACAGCGCCCGGTTCGGGATCACCGGCGGGTTCCTAACTGCCTCCCGGCGTCGGATACCCGACGAACCGGCCGCTTGGTGTTCGGATTGCTCGGGTGGCTGTACGCGCAGACGACCCCGCGCCGACCGATCTCCGCGAAGTGGCCCCGAAGACACGCGGCCGGGCTCGCTGCGCCCCCACAGTTCGTATCGCACGCGCCCTCGATGCGAGCCGAGACTCCGGTCCGTCCCGCGAACCCACCGTTGCTGCTTACAGGTCCACGACATCCAGCCGAAATCGCGCACGTGAGCGGAGAAACCGGCCGGTGGGTTCGAGGACGGATGCGCCTCAGGCCGGCAGCGAGAAGCCCTCCGGCGGCGTGCCGTCGGCGAGGGGGATCAATCCGAGGGGCCGTCCGCCGGACGGGCGCACACCATGGCACCCACGCGGCACCGACACGCCGAATTCCCCGCGCACTCACCGCGCCGACGTGCCGCGTCGGGTACGGCGCACCGGGTCGGCGTTCGGCCGCGGCCACCAGGCCACAGAACTCTCGCATCCGGTCGTTGTGAGAGGCGGAGCATCATCATGTCGGCCGGGAGGCGTCCCGCCGGGGGATCATCCGGCGGAACGTCTGACGGTCAAGGTCGGTGTCGCCGTCAACGGCTGTTCGCGGATGCCTCGTTCGAGGTGGTGACCGCATCCGGATCGGTGGAACGTTGCGGCATCGCGGAGCCTTCCGCGGGCTCGGACCTCGCCAGCCACAGGCCGGTGAACACGGCGGTGGCCAAGGTGACGGCGCCGGCAGCGAGGAAGGCGCTGTTGAGGCCGGTCTCGAAGGAGGCGCCGCCGGATTGCCGGGTGCGGACGATGGCTCCGAGTACCGCCACGCCGAGCACCGCGCCGATCTGCCGAGTGGTGCTGCTGATGCCTGATGCGAGGCCGCCTTCCTGCGGGCCGACCGCCTGGATGGCGGCTCCCGTCAGTGGGGACATGGTCAGGGCGAAGCCGATGCCGACGAGTCCCAGGCGCCACCACACGTTCCCGTAGCCGGTGTCGGCGTGCACCATGCCGAGCGCCAGCAGTCCCAGGCCGGCCAGGGCCAGGCCGACGGTGACCACGATTCGGAAGCCGTACCGGGCGGCGAGCCGGCCCGCGAACGGGCTGACGATCACCATGGCGAGGGATACCGGCAGAGTCTGCAGGCCGGCGCGCATGATCGAGCTGCCCTGGACGTACACGAAGAACTGGGAGAAGAAGAACGACGAGCCCATGAGCGCGAACCCCACCACGACCATGGCGGTGTTGGACACGGTGAACAGCCGCTGCCGGAACAACCGCAGCGGCAGCATCGGAGCGGAACGACGCGCCTCGACGGCGACGAACGCGGCGAGGAGGATCACCGCGGCGGCGAAGCTGCCCAGGATCACCGGCGACGTCAAGCCGCGCGCACCACCCTCGATCAGCCCGTAGGTCAGCGCCCCCACCCCCAGAACGGACAGCACCGTCCCCGGGACATCGATCGCGGGGGCGCTCGGATTGCGGGCCTCGTCAAGGCTGCGCAGACCGAGCAGCAGAAGGACCACGCCGATGGGCAGATTGACCAGGAAGATGGCGGGCCAGCCGAAGGCATCCGTCAGCACGCCGCCGGCCACGGGGCCTGCGGCCAGACCGATTCCGCTGAATCCGGCCCACAGCCCGATCGCCTTGACGCGCTCCTGCGGCACGGGATAGGCGGCGACGAGCAGGGCCAGCGAGGCCGGGCTCAGCGCCGCGGCCCCGATGCCCTGCAGCACTCGACCGGCGACCAGCCAGCCGACCGAGGGCGCGAGGCTGCACAGCACCGACGCGGCGGTGAACACCGCCACGCCGGTCAGGTACACCCGCTTGCGGCCGAACCGGTCGGCGAAGACGCCGCCCGACAGCAGCAGCATGGCGACCAACAGTACGTACGCGTCGACGATCCATTGCAGACCGGTCAGCTCAGTGTGCAGCCGGTGCTGCATATCGGGCAGCGCCGCTCCAACGATCGTGTTGTCGAGCAGGACCATGAATTGGCCCAGGCAGGTCACCGCGAGCAGCACGGCCCGATTTGGTCGACCGTCTACGGCCGAAGGCAATGCAGCCATGGGGATTCCTCTCAAGCGTTGGTTGCGCCTCTCCATGGCCGCCGCGGTCGGCCTTCGGGTGCGGGCGCTCTAAAGCAGTCAATGGCTGCGTTAGTGGACTGTAAGGAGGGTTGGCTCACAAACGCAAGTCCCGGCTGCGTTAAAGTGGGGGCATGAACGAGCGACAGCGAGCCCGACGGCCCGGCGGGCGCAGCGCCCGCGTCGGCGCGGAGGTACACCAGGCCGTCACCGACCTGATCGGCGAGCGCGGCTACGGCAACTTCACCGTCGGCGAGGTCGCGGCCCGCGCGGGCGTAGCCGACAGCAGCATCTACCGCCGGTGGGGCAGCCTGGAAAACCTGCTCACCGACGTGGCACTCACCCGACTCAACGCGCAGTCGCCGATGCCCGACACCGGGAGCCTGGCCGGCGACCTGCGCACCTACGCGGCCCAGGTGGCTCGCGAGATCACCGGACCCGACGGTCCGGCGCTCCTGCGCCTGGCCGTCGCCCTGTTCGACAGCGACCACCAGGGCCTGCGGGCGCGTGACGACCTCTTCGCCGAACGCACCCGGCAACTGCAGTCCATGCTCGATCGCGCCCGCGAACGCGGCGAGCCCACACTCGACGCGTTCGACGTGCTGGACCACGTCCTGGCCCCGATGTACATCCGCGTCCTGTTCGGCAGGGGCCCACTCACCCCGGACTACGTCGACGGGCTGGTGGACCGAATGCTGTGACCTCGACCCGGTCCCCGTGATCAGCCTTCGGATTCGTGGCAAGAAACGCGCCGGGCTCCGCCCGGCCAACACGGGGCTCTCGGCCCTGTATCTGCAACAACCGTGCGGATGGCGCCGAGGCTGACATCGCGGCCCAGGCCGGCGATGACAGAACCACACCCATGCCCCATAGCGGAGTCGCTACCGACCGGTCCGATCCTCCCCAAGAGCCATCCGCCCTCGATGTGCTCGGCCGTGCTCGCCGACCACCTCGGGAACACCGGGGACGCCGCCGTCCGCGAGGCAGTGCACAACGGCCGGACCATCCGCCGCGGACAGGGCCACTCGGTGCGCGTCACCGCCCCGCTCCCGCTCCACCAAGCCGTGCTCAAGCAGTGTGCCCCGCTCGCCGGCAACGGTTCCACCCCGGCGGGGCGCAAGGCGTACCGCACATACGCCGACCGGGTCGCCGCGGTTGCGCGGGCACCCTTACGGAGCCGTGCGGTGGCGATGTCCTCCAGGACGTCGGCGGGCGTGACACCGGGGCCGGCCATGCGGGTGGTGGCGGGGGTGGTGCCGGTCCAGGCCCAGCGGATCGCCGCGCCGAGGGTGTAGGTCTCGGCGGCGTCGGGCAGCGTGCGGTGGACGTCGGGTGCGGTGTCCAGGAGTTGTCGGGCGATCTCGGGTGCCGTGGCCTGGTCGCCGCCGCCCCGGTACGGAGCCGGCAGGGGCAACAACCGCGGATGGTGGGCTACATCGTGAGGGCCGATCCAGAGGCAAGCGAGTTCTGCTTGGACCGATCGACGGGGAACTTCACCCCGGTGAGGTCCTCGGAGACGGCCCACAGCCGCTGCTGGACGGCCACCTCGTACGACTCCGGACTGGAGGTGACCAGCCGGGGGTGGCCCTTGACCTCGTTGCGTCCGCCGGGGCCGTAGTACTGGCCACCGAGCGCGGCGGGGTCGGTGGCGGCGCGCAGGGTCGGCAGCGCGCCCATCGCCGGCGTCTGGGTGATCAGCGGCGCGAGCCAGGTGAGCGGAAGCCGGAGGGCCGCGGGGGTGTTGCGGGCGAGCTCGGTGCTGGACATGCCGGGGTGCGCGGCCACCGCGACGGTGGTGCCGTGCGTGGCGAGCCGGCGCTGCAGCTCGTACGTGAACATCAGGTTGGCCAGCTTGGACTGACCATAGGCGGCGGCCCGGCCGTACGACCGCTCCCACTGCAGGTCGTCGAAGTGGATCGCGGCCCGGATGCGGTGGCCGGTGCTGCTGACCGTCACCACGCGCGAGCCGGGCGCCGGCAGCATCAGGTCCAGCAGCAGCCCGGTGAGCGCGAAGTGGCCGAGGTGGTTGGTGCCGAACTGCATCTCGAAGCCGTCCCGGGTGGTCTGCTTCGGGGTGTACATCACGCCGGCGTTGTTGATCAGCAGGTCGATCCGGTCGAGCCGGGACCGCAGCACCGCCGCCGCGGTCCGGACGGAGTCGAGCGAGGTCAGGTCCAGCGCCTGCACGCTCACGTCGCCGGTCATGCGGGCCGCGGCCTGCTCGCCCTTCTCGATGTTGCGCACGGCGAGCACCACGGATGCCCCGCGCTCGGCGAGCGCCTTGGCGGTCTCGTACCCCAGTCCGGTGTTGGCCCCGGTCACCACGGCCACCCGCCCGCGCTGGTCGGGAATGTTCGCCGTCATCCACTTCTTGCCCATGTCAGGCTCCCAACCAATTAACGTACCGAAGGTATCTTGTGTCGACGACGTTAAAGTACTTTCGGTACGTTGTCAACGTACCGCAGGTACCTAAGTTAGGCTGGCGATCGTGACTTTCCAGCGGGCGCGAACCGAAGAGCAGCGGGAGATCCGCCGACGGGCGATCCTCGACACGGCGTCGGCGATGCTCGACGAGATGCCCGTGGCCGCGGTCACCCTGAACGAGCTCAGCCGCCGGGTAGGCCTGGCGAAGCCGAACGTGCTGCGCTACTTCGAGTCTCGCGAGGCGGTGCTGCTGGAACTGCTGGACCACTTCCTGCAGGAGTGGCTGACGGAACTGGCAGGCGAGTTGGCCGCCGGCGTCGACGAAAATCTACCCATGGCCGAGCGAGCGTCGGCGGTGGCCGAGATCCTCAGCCGCTCACTCTCCGGCCGAGTGGTGCTGTGCGACCTCTTCGGCGCACAGGGCAGCGTCCTGGAACACAACGTCTCCGTCGAGGTCGTAGCACGCTACAAGCGCTCCTCCCTGGACCGCCTGACAACCATGACCACCCTGATCCGGAAGTACCTGCCGGAACTGGGCGAGAACGCGACACTGTTCAGCCTGCAAACCATGGTCATGGCCGGCGCGCTGTCGGCGTACGGCACACCCCCACCCAGCCTGCAGGCGGCCTACCAGGCCGAGCCCGACCTGGCCCGCTTCCACATGGAGCTGAAGGACTACTTGAAACTGGCCCTGACCGCAACCCTCCTGGGCGTGCTACCCCGCCGCTGACCTGCGTTGCAGTGGACAGGCCAAAACCTCTTTATTTGCCGCGAAGTGCCCGATCCCCACCACCGACGCCCGCACAACCCCCACGCACGCCCCCACCCGACAGGACACACCAGCCTGGCAGAAATTGCCCGACCGCACCCTCGAAAGGACGCAACAACGACCAACAGCCGGGCCGGACTGGACACGGCGGTGCCCCGGCGTCCGATGCCTGTCGGCGGCAGACAGGGTCATGGCCCATCGGGAAACCGATGGACCATGACGGACGATCGAATCGTGAGGTGCGGGTCGGGCTGCCGCCGACTTGCGCCGACGACGCGCGACCGCTGTGGGTTCCGCAGTCGCGCGGCCGTACTCATTCGGGCCGTGATTGTCGGCTTTGGCGTTGCTCAGTGCCAGCCGGTGCAGGCGACGTAGTTCGTGCTCATGTTCCACAGGCATCCGCGGAAGAGGACGCCCGGTCCGTCGTACTGCTCGCCGCCCCAACCGGAGCTGTTGAGCACCACGCTGTACTTGACGGGATCCCAACTGGCCCCGCCGTTCGTGGACCGGTCCATGTAGGTCTGCCAGTAGCCGCTGCCGTACAGCCAGCCCTGCTGGCGGATGTACTCGTGGTGGCCGGAGCCGAGTTCGGTGGCGATGTTCAACTGGCCGAAGTTCTTGATGGAGTTGCAGCTCGACCAGTACGCGCCGATGATGCAGGGGCCGGCGAGCTGGACGGTGCCGCTCTTGGCCTGCGCCACGCGGGCCCGCTTGCTGTCCTGCAGGGCCTTGAGTTGCTGAGGGTCGAGCACCGCCTTGTCCTGCCCATCGAGGATCTCGGGATTGTCCGGGCTGCCCAGCGGGGCGTTCGGGTTGTAGGTATGTGTGGCCGATGCACTCGCGCGGACCCGGTCCTGGGCGCCGTCGGGAGCCGCCTGCGCGGGGCCGACGGCAAGGCCGACGATCACCGCGGCGGTGGCCAACGCGGCACCGAGGGTGGAACGGAGGGAAGTCATGCTGGTCTCGGCTCCTCTGTCGAGAGGGACGCGGAACGAAATGGCGGCACGCGCAGTCGCTCCGGATCCGTCGATCCGAAGCGGCCGCCGCGGTGCCGAAATGCTGGTGGCGGCGTGGCGTACCCGGACCGATCCGGTTCCGGGTCCGCCGTCGTCGGTGTTTCGTGCGGCGCGCCGGGCGTGCCGTGGGTTCGGGCCGCCTCCGCCCTCGGCCGGCGTGGACGTCGCGTGCGCGGTGCACTCCCGTCCGTCCCTGCCTTTCGCATCGACGTGTTCCATCGGTCTGCGGCACCACTGTGCGACCGGCCGGGCACGCGCGTCGTTAGCACACGGTGCACGACCGTCGTGCATCCAGCGCACGCCGGTCCCCGGCGCCCGCCCGGGACGCGCGATGCCGGGGCCGGGGGTAATGCGGTTGCGGCGGCCACCGGTCGACGGGCGCCGCGTTCGCACTCCGTGCGCGCCCGCCCTGCACGGGATGCACAAAATCCCCGCGCCGATTGCCAAAGACCTGACCGGCCTGTCTGCCGCACAGTGAAACCGTCGATCGCATCCCCATCGAGGGGCCATCACTGATGGCGGCCTGGATCACCGCCGATCGGATCGCCTGATCTCCCAGGCGGATCGATGCAGCGAATCCGCCGGGAGTTCGCTGAGCGAACTCCTCTGAACCACGGGGGTGGTCATGCGCATGAGGAAGGCGCTTTGCGCCGCAGTTTCGACGGTCGCCCTGGCCGGCGGCACGACGGTGGTATCCACAGGCAGTGCCGCCGCCGCTTATGGGTGCTCGGGTTACGCGTACACCAACCGTACGCCGCCCCTCGAACTCCAGTTGTACGACGAAGGTGCCAACTGGTGCGGCGTTGCTGTTCACATGGATGACGCGTACGGGACGTACTTCTGGACGGCGGTGCAGATCCAGCGTCGGGACGGAGCGCTCAGTCCGCAGGACGAAGGTGACTTCCGCTACTACGCGGGCCCAGTGCGCATCCCCAAGAATGGTCCCTGCGCCACCATATACGGCTGGAGTGCCCAGACCGGGCAGGTTCGGGCAGGCAGCTGCTGACCTCGCGTGACGCCGGTCAACCGAACGCGCCTTTCGGGACGGCGGCGAGGACCGGCGGACGCGTGCGTAAGCGCACGGGCCGCCACCAGGTTTCATGGATGCCGGTGTGCCAGTGGTACCGGCGTCCGCGCGGGCAAATCCACGGTGCCGCACCGTGGTTCACCCGAACCGGTGACGGCATCCGAAGCGGCGGCGCCTGGTGCCTGGTCTACCGGGGACGCGGCTGTGCGGGGTCGCTTTCGGCGGTCGCCGGTTGGGCGCGGCGGCGCGTGGTGGGGCGGGCGTGCAGGTAGGCGGTCCCGTTTGTGGCGGCGCGGCGGCGCACGGCCGGTGACGATGGCATCAGGGCCGGCACCGCCGACGTTCATCCGCCCCCGTCCGACAGACGGTGTCTCGGGGCGACGTCGGCGTCGGTGCCGGCGCCGGCGCGGCGCGGCGCGGCGCGGTGGAGCGGATCGCGGCCGCGTTCGTCGGCTTGCTCGCGAGGACACCTCGCGGAGTGCCTCCACTCCTCGGGCCGCGTGGGGCAGGATCTGCGCATGTCTGTCGTCGACGCATCCGCGGAGTCCACTCCCCATGCAGCGGGCCCGGTCTCGTGGATCAGCACCGCCCCCATCCCTGCCGAGGAACGCCTCGCCTGGTGGAGCGACATGGTGTATCAGGCCGTCATGCCAGTGAGCATCCGCTGCCGGAACGCGGCGGCGTTCCGCGGTCACGCGGAAACCGTGGAACTCCCTCGGAGCCAGGTGGCCGCCTTCTCGTTTTCCTCGATGACCGCCCGGCGCTCCCCGCTGCAGATACGCCGGCACGACACCGAGGCCTACTACATCGTCGTCGTGCGCGGCGGCGCGCTCCGGCTGGAGCAGCAACGCCGGGTGGCCTGCCTCGGCCGCGGGGACATGACGCTGTTCTCGACGTCCCATCCCTTGGTTTGCGATTTCCGTGGAGCCGGCGGTCAGGTCGAGTTGACGCTGCTCCGGCTGAGCCGTACCGCCCTGCCGTTAACCGCCGGGCGCGCGGACGAACTGTTGGGCGAACGGCTGCCCGGCCTGGCCGGGTCGGCCGCCCTGCTCGGCACCTTTCTGTCCGACCTGCCGTCCGCGGCCCGCTCCTGCGGCTCCGCCGAGTTGGCCGGGCTCGACGACATCGCCGTGGCTCTCGCCACAACGGTCCTCGCGGCCCGCCTCGGCCGATTACGCGACCTGCCCGCGGACACCCGGGCCGCCGTCCTACGCACCCGCATCAGCACGTTCATCGACCAGCACCTCGCGAACCCGGAGCTCCGGCCGGCGGCGATCGCGGCGTCCCAGCACATCTCGCTGCGGACTCTGCATGCGTTGTTCCACGACGAGCCCGAGACCGTCGCCTCCACCATCCGCCGCAGACGCCTGGAACACTGCCGCGAGGAGCTGGCCGATCCCTCGCTCGCCGGCCGGACCATCGGGGAGATCGCCGCCCGCTGGGGATTCCGCGGCTCCGCCGACTTCAGTCGCGCATTCCGCCGCGCCTACGGCATCGCCCCAAGCCAAGCCCGCCGTCGTGGCGAAGCGCCGGGCAACGGCACCAAGTCCTGAGTCCACGTCGACCCCGATGCCGCTGCGGCCTCTGCCACCGGGATATACCTCCCGCGGCACGTCGGGTTCGACTTCGACCGGAGGTTCCACGTCCGGCTCCTTGTCCGGTGGTTCGTCGGGAACGGGCGGCGGAGTCAGCGGGGTTTCGTCGCGTGGTTCGTCGAGCGGTTCCAAGGGTGGGTCGTCGAGCGGTTCGTCCGGTGGTTCGAAGGGTGGCAGTTCGCGTGGTGGTCGCTGAGGCCCCACCACGATCCGCTCCATGCCGGGGAGTCCCCCGCGGGTGCGGGGGTCCCCGGGCGGTGCACCGTCAGACCGGCGTGGTCGCGGGCGCCATCCTCTTCGTCGCTCCGTCGACGGCGAACGACTTCAGGTGGGTGACCGCGCTGTCCGGATCGGCGCGGTCGGCGATCTTGTACCAGTCCATCTGCACGCGCGCGGCGGTCACGTCCAGCACGCCGCAGCCGTTGGCTTCGGCATCGCCCCATTGCAGGTGCGGGTTCAGCTGAAGGATCGCGGCGACGATCTGCGCGCCCACCCCGCCGGGGTAAAGCGTGCCGAAGGGCGTCGAGGTAACCGACGTCATCACGAACTGCGATGCGAGCGGCGCCTCTCCGCCGGGCGCCGGGACCTCGCCGGCCCACGAGGAGTGCAGGTCGCCGGTCAGGAAGACGGTGTTGCGTTTGTCGTGGTTGCGCAGGTGGGTGAACAACTCGCTCTGTTCGGCCCGGTAGCCGTCCCACTGGTCGGGGTTGACGGTCACGGGCGCCTCCGGACGTCCGCTGGGCAGCCACCACGGCGCGGCCATGACGGAGCTGGCGATCAGATTCCAGGTGGCCGTGCCGCGCGCGAGGCCGTCCTTGAGCCAGCCCATCTGGTCGCGGCCGGTGAGGGTGCGCGCTCGGTCGTCGAGGCCGGCGGTGTCGGTCGACGCGACCTGCCGGGAGCGGAAGCTGCGCAGGTCGAGCATGGTCAGGTCGGCGAGGGTGCCGAAGGACAGGCGACGCTGCGTGGAACCGGGCACCGCCCGGCGTACCGGCAGCCATTCGAAGTACGCCTGTTTCGCCGCCGCGACGCGGCCCGCCCAACTCCCGTCGGAGGCCGGATCGTGCTCGTCCGCGCCCCCGGACCACCACCCGCTGCATACATCGTGGTCGTCCCATGTGGCGATGATCGGTGCTGCGGCGTGCATCGCCTGCAGGTCGGGGTCGGTGCGGTACCGACCGTGCCGGGCGCGGTAGTCGGCCAGCGTGCGGCACGCGGTGGGTGGTTCCATGGTGCGGACGTTCCCCGGCTTGGTCGCGAACTCGTAGATGTAGTCCCCGAGGTGGATCACCGCGTCGAGATCGCCGCGCCCTGCGAGGTGCCGGTAGCCGGCGAAGTGGCCGTTGGCGTAGCTGACGCACGACGCGATACCGAAGCGCAGGCCCGCGACGTGTTGCCGGGCGGCCGGCGCGGTCCTGGTGCGCCCGACCGGCGAGCTGTCGTGGGCGGTTCGGAAGCGGAAGTGGTAGGTGGTGCCGGGGCGCAGGCCGCGCACGTCGACGTGGACGGTGTGGTCGCGGTCGGGGCCGGTGCGGGTCCGACCGGCGCGCACCGGGTGCCGAAAGCCGCGATCGAGGGCGACCTCCCAGAACACGAGGCAGGCCGGGCCACGCCGCGAACCCGGGTGGCAGTCGGGGTCGGGGGTGACGCGGGTCCAGATGACGATCCCGTCGGGCAGAGGGTCACCGGACGCGACGCCGTGCAGGAACGACGACCCCTGCGCAGCGCCTACCGCCACGGGCTCATCGGCCTCGGCGGCCTGAGCTCCGGGGGCCGCGGCGATACCGACGGCCGCCGCGCCGGAGGCGGCCGTGATGCGGACGAAGTCGCGGCGGTGCAAGGGAGTTCCCATCATGCGTTCCTCCGAAGGTGTGGAATGGCCGGGTGGGACCGGGTCGCGGCAAGGAGGTGAAGACACCTGCTTGCCTTGGGAAGGGGCAGGAGTGGAGACCGGTTGCCCATGAAGCACAACGAGAGGATCTCGAGGCTGTGTGGGCGCGCCCTGGGACCGGCTGGGCGGCTGCGTGTCGGTTCGGCTTCGGTCGGCGGAGCGCAGGGGACGCGGCCACGGGTCGAGGAGCCGGTCGCCACGGAACCGCGTCGCCACTCCGTCCCGCGCATCACCGACACGGGCCGGGACGTGCTGCGCCGATGGCTGGGCGAACCGCCGGCGCCGGCCCGGCCGCGAGACGTGACGGCGGATCAGCGACTCACACCGTCCGTCGGTCTCGCAACAGGGTCCTGCGAAATCAGGAATCGACCGAACGCTCGGCGAAGGAAACGGAGTCGACCGTGTCGAGGACGACGTGTACGACGGCGAATCGGTAGGCACCGCCTTCTCGACGAACCACGGCCCGCACGATGCCGCTCGCCACCGCCGAAGGCAGTCCTCCGACCGTCTGCGTGACGTGGATGTACGAGGTGACCGAGACGTCCTGGCCCGTCTCGCCGTCGACGTGGATGTTGGTGCCGTTGTGGCGCAGCGGATACGGGCTGGCGAGGCGGTGTTCCTTCTGCCAGGCCAACACCTTGTCGCGCCCGCGGTTGTCGGAGGCGATGAAGGCTTCGTAGGGATGCTTGCCGGTGTCGGTACGAGAGGTGAACCACGCGTCCTGTGTGAACATCTGCGGCCAGGTGTCGAACTGTCCCTCGTCGTAGGCGTACCACCAGCGATGCATGAGTTCGTGGACTGCGAGGCGGTCGTGCATGGTTGTCCCTCTCCTTGTTTCCGGGGTCGTGTCGCCGTGAGAACGTCGTGAGGATGTCGCCGCGGAAAGCGGGGTGCGGCCCACCGCCGGCGAGGCGTGGTGTGGTCGGCCGTGGCGATCGCGTCGGCTTATCAGCCGGTCAGGGCGAGTTCACCGGGCAGATAGGTGCCGTCGTTGACCTGGACCACGCCCGTGACCCTCGATTGCGCGATCACCGCGACGGTGGCCTGCGCATAGACCCAGTAGGGGAGTTCGCGCGAGAGGATGTGTTGGACCTCGGTGTACGCCTGTCGGCGCACATCCTCGTCCTGGCTGGTCCGCGCTCGGGTCAACGCCGCGTCGATCTCGGGACTGCGTAGGCCGGCGTAGTTCTGGGGGCTCTGGGAGTGCACGAGGTTGTGGAGGTTGGGTTCCGGGTGCGCCCACCATTGCTGGGACAGGGTCGCCTGGAAGTCGCGTTGGATGCCGTACCGCGTGGCGTAGGCGGAGTAGTCCAGGCTCTCGATGGTCATCCGGACGCCGCGGAACTGGTTGAGTCGGCTTTGGAAGTATTCCGCGACCTGCATCGAGCTGCGGGCCTGGGGGACGAGATACCCGAAGTTCATCGGTTTGCCCTCGTCCGCGAGTTGGTCGAACAGGCGCTGTGCCTCAGCCTTGTCGGGTCGTGGCTGGTCCGCGCCGGGGGAGACGAACGGGCTCTGAGCCGGCGAGAGCCCGAGCGCCGGCACGTATCCGTTGCGCAGGGTCTTCGCCATGTCGGCCGGGTCGAGTGCGAGAGCGACGGCACGACGCGCTCGTGGGTCGTCGAACGGCGGGCGAGTCGTGTTGAACGTGACGAACTGCCCGCCACCCGAAACAACTTCGTCGACGTCGAGCTTCTCGTTCCGCGCCCGTTCGATGTTCGCGCCGTTGGACGAGTTCAACAGTTGTGCCTGGCCGGATGCGACGTTGACGAGTTGTTGGCTCTCCTCCGCGACCACGTCGAAGGTGATGCGGTCCAGGTGCGGGCGGGCGGGCCCGCCCCAGTACGTCGGGTTCTTGACCATCGTCATCCGGCTGCCGCGAACCCATTTCTGGAGCTTGAACGGGCCGGCGCCGACGGGATCGGCGCCGAAACCCTTCGGGTCCGCGCGGTACGCGGTCGGCGAGACGATCCAGTTGAGGTCCTGGGCGATCACCCGGTCGAAGGCCGTGTTGGGCGCGGGCAGTGTCACCGTGAGGGTGAGCGGGTCGGCCACGGTCAGTGTCAATCCCGACGCCGCGAGCATGCGATAGGACCGAACGGCGGGATCCGCCTGGGTCTGCCAGCTGAACTTCACCGCCTCCGCGTCGAAGGCGGAGCCGTCGGTGAAGGTGACCCCGGGACGTACCTTGACCGTCCATTCGGACGGATTGCCCGGCGTCATGGCGACGGACTCGGCCAGCTGCGGTCGCATCGCGCCGCTCTTGGCGTCGATGTACACGAGACCGTCGTAGAGGGCGTCCAGGCGCGGCGAGTCGGCCACCGCGGATTTGAGCGCCGTGAACGGGTCGAGGGTCGCCGCGTCCTGGAGGGTGTCCATGACGATGCTGCCGCCGGATCGCGGCGGGCCGTCGGCCGCCCGGTTCTCCTCGCCGCTGGATCCGCAACCGGCGACGAGCGCGGTGGTGACGGTCACGGCGGCCCAGAACCTTGCGCGGTTGCGGGAGCCTGGGGCGGGAGTCCGGGGGGTGACTCCGGTGCGTCTCCTGAACACGAGCTTCCTCTCGTCGAAAGAGAACACGGCTGCTGCCGGGCCGTCATGGGATGTCGCATCGCCGGCAGCGCGCGCAGCGGCGCATATTCGGGCAACCGGGCCGGAATCGACTGTTCCGGATCATCGGCACCCGGGATCGCGCCTAGAGTGTGGACCCAACAATTGCGATAGTCCAGTACACGAATCCCACGACGTCATTCGATGCATCGAATTTGCGTAGGCGTTACTCAATGTGCGCTCGCCGAGGTAGCCTGACGACACGCACGGATGGGGCGGCGGCCGAGGCGCCTCCCCGACCGGCGGTTCAGGCGGCCGGCGAGCGACGCCCCGGTCCACCGGAGGTCGCGCCCGCCGGTGGACGACGCGATCGGTGTCCGGCGGGTTCTCGGCGTGCGTCGGCGGGGCGGTGCCGTGTGGTGGCGGCCGACGGAGTGGGAGGCGACGACGAGGCGTGCGAGGGCGCCGTGGCGGTCGCCCGCGGTTCACGCCCGCCACATGGGTTCGAGTGTCTCGGCGCGGCCGAGCCACCGATGGAACGCGGCGTAGCCGGGGGCGTCGAAGTAGGACGGATCATGCGGCGAGAGTTCACACGCGCGAGGTCGGCGTCGTCGAAGGGGAAACGAAGACGCGCGCGACGACCTCTTTGCCCGGACCACTCTCGTGCACCTACGGGGCGACGTTCTTGACGTCCTCGACGAAAAGCCAGGCGATCATGGCGCCGTCGGCCTCGGTGCCGGCCGGGCGCAGCGTGCCCGGGCGCGGCGCGGCGAGGAGGAGGGGGCGGCCGCGTGGGGTGTTCATCCGGTGAGTCGTTCCCACAGGTCGAGTTCACCGCCGCCGGCCGCGTGGGCGCCCAGGAGCCGGGCCCAGGAATCCTCGTCGCCGTACTCGTCGCGCCAGGCCCACAGCCGGGTGGTGAGGGGGTGCAGGCCGTACTCGCGGGTGACGCCCATCGCCCCGTGGAGTTGGTGGGCGAGCCTGGCGACGGTGTCGGCGGCCTCCGCGGCGACGACGCGGGCGACCGCCGCGGCGGCGAGCAGGGTTTCCGGGCTCGCGGTGCCGGCGTGCAGGTCCACGGCGCGGTCGACGGCGGCGTTCACCTGGAGCCCGGTGACCTTCATGGTCGCGAGCGAGGCGGCGACGGCGGGGATGTCGATGAGGGGACGCCCGAACTGCCGGCGTTGCTTCACGTATGAGCGCGTCAGTTCGTAGGCTCCCGCGCACGCTCCTGCCAGGGCCGCGGCTCGCAGCGTTGCGATCCGGGCCCGGATCGCGTCCGCGTCGGGTGCCCCGGCGAGGTCGGCGAGGGGGATGTCACCCAGGTCGACGGCGTCGCGCGGTTCCCCGGCCAGGTTGGCTCCCTCCCCCACCGCGACCCGCCGCCCGGCGAGATCCGCGTACCGGACCACGTCGTCCGGGCCGACCACGACCAGGCCGGCCGCGCGGCGGCCCCAGGGCACGGCCGGGTACGGCCCGCCCGCCCCGGGAACGCCGTCGAAGACGACCACGAGGGGTCCGCCCGCGGGCAGCGGCCTGCCGGCGCAGGTCAACGTCCAGGCGGCTACGGCGTGTTCGGCGACCGGTACGGATGCCGCCCGGTGGGCGAACCGGCATACCACGGTGGCCAGGTCGGCGAGGTCGCCGCCGGAACCGCCGTCGCCCTCGGGGATGCCGATGGTGTGCAGGCCCAGACCGACGACGGTGTCCCACAGCCGGTCGGGGTCGCCGGGCGCGGCGGTGATGTCGTCGACGAGGTCGCGCGATTCGGCGTGGATGTCTTTCACGTGCGGGTCTCCTGCCTGGCGATCAGGGACAGCAGCACGTCGGCGGCGCCCCCTCGGATGGTGAAACCCGGCGAGGCGAGCAGCGCCTGGTCGAACGCTGCCCGCAAGGCCGGGTCCGGGATGCGCCGGCACACACGGCGCGCGAAGTCGACCACGTCGTTCTCGAAGGCGTTGCCGAGGTACTTGAGCGTGGCGGCCTCGACCGTCGGCGCCCGGCCCTCGTCCACCAGCCGGGCGACCTGGAGGGCGAGCCGACGCGACGTGGCCAGGCGCGCGGTGAGCCTCCCGAGGTCGATGCGCAGGTCACGCGCGTGCGGGGGGTCGCCCGCGAGGGCCTCCACGCACCGGGCCAGCAGCGGATACGTCGACAGGACACGTTCGGGGCCGCCGCGTTCGAACGACAGTTGCTCCACGACCTGGCGCCAGCCCTCGCCGACGGTCCCGAGCAGGCGGCGGGCGGGTACGTGCACGTCGGAGAAGGTGATCTCGTTGAAGTGGTGCTCGCCCGCGAGGTCGACGATGGGGGTGACCTCGATGCCGGGGGTGTCCATGTCGACGACGAACTCGGTGAGGCCGTGATGCTTGCGTTCGGTACGCGCGGTGCGAGCGAGCAGGTAGATGTGGGTGGCGTGATGGGCGCCGGTGGTCCACATCTTGCGGCCGTTGACCGTCCATCCACCGGGCACCGCCTCGGCCGTGGTACGGACGGCGGCGAGGTCGGATCCGGCGTCGGGTTCGCTCATGCCCAGGCAGAAGACCGCCTCGGCGCAGGCGATGAGCGGCAGGATCTCGGCGCGCAGCTCCGGGCTGCCGTAACGCAGGACGGCGGGGCCGATTTGGCGTTCGCCGATCCAGTGCGCGGCCACCGGCGCGCCGGCGCGCAGGAGTTCCTCGGTGACCGCGAGCCGGGCGACCTGGCCGAGGCCCGCGCCGTACTCGGTGGGCCAGGCGAGGCCGAGCAGGTCGCGGCGGGCGAGTTCGCGGCTGAAGTCGGGGTCGAAGCCGCGCATCCAGTTGTCGCTGCGTGGGGTGTAGCGGCCCTGGACGCGCCATCGGGTGGTGAGCTCGCGGACCTGCCGGCGCAGGTCCGCGACGGCGGTGCCGGTCGCGGGGTGGCCGTTCGCCGCGGCGGTCGTCTCGCGTTCGCGTGTCGTGGTCATCTCACTTCCCCGTGTAGTCGCCGGGGCGGCGGCCGCGGAAGGCGTCCATCGCCTCGCGGGAGTCGGCCGTGGAGGTCATCACGGCCTGGTGGGAGGAGATCAGGTCCAGCGCGGTGCGCAGGTCCTGGCGTTCGCCCTCGCGTACGGCGCGCTTGATCAGTTGCACGGCCAACGGCGGGCGGGCGGCGAGTTTGAGGGCGAACCGGCGGGCCGCGTCCTGGAGTTGGTCGTCGGGGTGGACGGCGCTGACCAGGCCGAGGGCGAGCGCTTCCGGGGCTTCGACGAAGTCGGCGGTCCACAGCAGGCGCAGGGCGGTGGCGGTGCCGACGATGCGGGGCAGGTACCAGCAGCCGCCGTCGCCGGGTACGAGGCCGACGCGGACGTAGCCCTCGCAGAAGCGGGCCGATTCGCCCGCGATCCGGATGTCGGCCATCAGCGCCATGTCCATCCCCGCGCCGACGGCCGCGCCGGCCACGACCGCGAGATAGGGCTTGGTCAGCGCCTCCGCGGCGAAGGCCACCTGGTGGATGCGGGACATGAGTTGCTTCTCCGCCAGGGGGGTGCGCTCGCGCTCGGCGAAGGCGTCCAGGTCCACCCCCGAACAGAAGGTGTTGCCGGCGCCGGTGACGATGACCACCCGCACATCGGGGTCGGCCTCGGCCCTGCGCAGGGCCTCGGCCCAGGCGTCCACCATCTCCAGGGTGAAGGCGTTCTTGTGGTGCGGGCGGTCGAGGGTGATGGTGGCGATGTGGTCGGCGAGGGAGTAGTCGAGTTCGGTGGGGCTGCTCATCGAGTCCTCGGGTTCGGGATGGGTTCGCGGGTTCGGTTGCTTCGGTTGCACGGGTTGCGGCGGTGGGCGGCGTTCAGGGCACGATCGCGGCACGGACGACGTCGCGGTGGTCGGCGGCCCGGAACGCTTCGTTGATGGCGTCCAGGGGGAAGACGGTGCTTTCGGTGAACCGCTTGGGCAAGCGGTCGCACACGGCTTCGAGGAAGGCCAGGCTCTTGCCCAGCGCGGAGGGTTCGTACAGGGAGACGCCGATGACGCTCTTGTTGGTCATCGTCAGTCGGGACGGGTCGGCCTCGTAGGTACGCTTCGCGCTGATGTTGCCGACGCTGAGGTAGCGGCCGAAGCGGCCGAGCATGCGGATGCCCTCGTCGACGACGGCCGGTGATCCGACGAGTTCGACCACGACGTCGGCGCCGCCGTCGGTGAGCGCCTGGATCTTCTTGATCCGGGATCGCGCGTCGGTCTGGGCGGTGATGTCGACGGTGGCGTCGGCGCCCATCTCGCGGGCGAGTTCGAGACGTTCGGCGACGGCGTCGAGAACGATCACGGTGCGGGCGCCGCGGGCCTTGGCCAGGGCGGTGGCGTACAGGCCCAGGCCGCCGGCGCCCTGGACGACGACGGTCTCGCCGAAGCCCAGTTGTGCCCGGTCGAGGCTGTACATCACCTGCGACAGCGCGCAGTTGGCGCCGGAGACGACCTCGTCGGAGAGCGTGTCCGGCACCGTGTACAGCAGCGCGCCGGGCGGCAGGACGAAGTAGTCGCCGAACGCGCCGACGTAGTAGGGCGGTTCGGCGGCACTGGTGAGCATGGCCATGCGCAGCCGGGTGCATCCGGCGCTGCGTCCGGAGACGCAGTACCGGCAGACGTGGCAGCTGAAGAAGTACGGGAAGACGACGCGCGTCCCCGGTTCCAGGGGTTTGCCGTCGGTGTCGCGGCCGGTGCCCTCGCCGAGGGCGGCGACGCGTCCGACCATCTCGTGCCCGAGGACGGTGGGGAGTTTGCCGCCGAGGCCGCGGGTGTCGAAGTTGCCGTGCCAGGCGTGCAGGTCGCTGCCGCAGACGTTGGCACGGGTGACCCGGATCAGGATCTCGCCGGGGAGGATCCCGCGACCGGCGAGCGAGACCTCCTGGATCGCGAACGGCTGCTCGGGTGCGTCGAACCGGGCGATGCGTCCTTCGAACATTGGGGTGATCCGCCTCTCGATGCTCGACGTGCTATCTATGTACATGGAATAGATCATTGACCCGGGAAATCGTCAAGGGCCACCACCCCGCCCGGCCGCCCCCACCATCGGGAGGACTTTCGTGCCGCCGACCATCTACCTCGACGGACGCTTCCGCGACTCCGCGTCCCCGCTCACCGTCCCCGTGATCGACCCGACCACCGAACAGGTCTACGACCACGTCCCGCGAGGCACCGCCCGGGACGCGGACGCCGCCGTACTGGCCGCCCGCCGCGCGGCGGACACCTGGGCGGCGACCCCACAGTCCGAGCGCATCGCCCTCGTGCGCAGGCTCCGGGACACGCTCACCGCCCGCGCCGACGAGCTGACCTCGGCGGCCGTGCGCGACGTCGGCACCCCGGTACGCATGGCCCGTCCGTTGCAGACGATTCTGCCGATCGGCGCCGTGGCCGACTTCCTCGCCGCGGCGGAGGGCATCGAGGAACCCCAGGAGGTCGCGAACTCGCTGGTGCACCGCCGGCCGGTCGGCGTGGTCGTGGCCGTCACCCCCTGGAACTATCCGCTGCTCCAGATCGTGGCCAAGGTCGTGCCCGCGCTGCTGAGCGGCTCGCCCGTGGTCCTCAAGCCGAGCGAGGTCGCCCCGCTGGTCCCGCACCTGCTCGCCGAGGCGGTGGACGCGGCCGGATTCCCGCCCGGGGTGTTCAATCTCGTGTCCGGCCTCGGCCTCGAAATCGGTGACGCGCTGGTACGTCATCCCGAGGTGGACATGGTCTCCTTCACCGGCTCCACGGCGGCCGGCCTGGCCGTGCACGCCGCGGCCGGGCTCAAGCGCGTGCAGCTCGAACTCGGCGGCAAGTCCGCCTCGTTGGTGCTGCCGGGCGCCGACGCGGTCGCGGCCGCGCGGGCGACCGTGAACAGTTGCCTCCTCAACTCCGGCCAGACCTGCCTCGCGCTGACCCGCCTGGTGGTGCACCGTTCGCTCTACGCCGAGGCGGTGGAGGCGGCCACCGCGACCGCCGCCCGCTTCACCCTCGGCGATCCCACCGACCCGGCCACCAAGCAGGGACCACTGGTCTCGGCCGCCCAGCGCGACCGCGTCCGGGGATTCATCGAGCGCGCCGCCGCCGACGGCGCCCGACTCACCCTCGGCGGCGCGCACGCCCCGGACGGCCTCGATCGCGGGTTCTTCGTGCGCCCCACCGTGTTCGCCGACGTCGCGCCGGAGTCGGAACTCGGGCAGGAGGAGGTCTTCGGACCCGTCCTGGCCATCACGCCCTACGACGACGTCGACGAAGGCATCCGGATCGCCAACGGCACCCGATACGGCCTCTCCGGCGCGGTGTGGGGCCCGGACCGGGAGAGCGCCGCCGCCGTGGCCCTTCGGCTGCGCACCGGGCAGGTCGACATCAACGGCGGACGCTTCCATACCGCCGCCCCGTTCGGCGGCGTGAAGTCCTCGGGACGCGGCCGCGAGTTCGGCCGCGCGGGGTTGGCGGAGTACTACGAACTGCAGTCGCTCCAACTGTGACGGCGGCAGGCCCCGGCACCTCGGGGGCGGCCGGGGCCCGAGCCGCGAGACCTCAATACGTCCACTCGACCGGGCGGCCCATCAGGTCCGGGTATCGGCGACGCCAATACCGCTCGGCTTCCTCGAGGTGTTCGCGCATCGCCGTTTCCGCGGCGTCCGGATCGCCCGTCCGCAGGGCCGCCACAATGACCTCGTGGGCTGTCGCGACGGCGGCCTGTTTGCGTGCCGAATAGGTCACGCCCACCCGCACGCCGTCCGCCAGCGCCTTGAGCGAACTGGCGAACACGTCCAGCACGACACTGCGCGCCGCCTCCGCGACCACGGCGTGGAATCGCTGGTTCTGGGCGGCGAACACCTGCTGGTCCCCGGGGTTCTCCCGCAGCAGGCGTACCGTCTCGTCGAGTTCGACCACCTGCTCCGGGGTGATCCGCTCCGCCGCCCGCCGGGCGAGCATCGGCTCCAACGCGCGACGGGCGTCCGCGACGTCGCCGAAGGAGGCGCCCTCGATCTGGAGCAGGAGACTGAGCGACTCCCCCAGGCTCTCCTTGCGCGGGTGTCGTACGATCGGCCCCCCACCCGGACCGCTCTTGAGCGTGATCAGGCCGCGGGTCTCCAGAAGTCGCAGCGCCTCGCGCACGGTCGGGCGGCCGGCCTCATAGCGCAGCATCATCTCCTGCTCGTTGGGCAGGCGGTCGCCCTCACGGAGGGCGCCGGTGAGGATCGGCCGCGCCAAAACCTGCGCCAGACGTTGCGACGCCTTGGGTCCACGCCACGACCTGTCCTCGATGTTCGTGCTCATACCTGCCCGTTCCCCGGCGAACACCGGCAGCACATCCGACTCGACCTATTCCTGTACAGGAAAGAGTACCGGGCGGCGCTCCACGCCTTCCGGGCCGATCTCGAACGATCCGGGGTGGCCAGTCGCACCGAAGGATGGCAAACTTTCGCGTAACAGCAACGCAAAATTGATATCCTGGAAACCGACGGCTTCACCTGCATGACTTGAGTCACACGGTCGATCCCGTTGACCTCGTCTTCTCGTCGTCCTACTGTGCCGGAACCACCGCTCCCGACGGGCTGCTCCCGGAGTCTCGAAAACCCCGGAATCCCCGGAATCCCTGTCCCCGGCGGACGCGTTCACCTGCGGCGGGGCCGCACACCATCGGGGTCCGGCCACGGTTCGGCGGGGTCGTCCGCTGCGACCACCCGGCGCGGGTCGCGCTCACTCGTTCGTCCTCAAGGAGGCTCCTCGTGGAGTTCGGCATCTTCCTGAACGGTTTCACCCCGGGCCCGGCCGCGCACGACCGGGCGTCCGAACACCTCGTACTCAAACGGGAGATGGCCCTCGCGATCGAGGCCGACAAGCACAACTGGAAGTACGCCTGGTTCGGCGAGCACCATGCTCTGACCGAGTACAGCCACATGTCGGCACCCGAGGTCGTCATCGGCTACGTGGCCGCCAAGACCGAGCGCATCCACCTGGGCACCGGCATCAATTCACTCTCGCCACGCAAGGAGCACCCGGTCCGCTACGCCGAGCGCGCCGCGATGATGGACCACATCACCGAGGGCCGCTTCGAGTGGGGCACCGGCCGCGGCGCCGGCAGCCACGAGATGGCCTCGTTCGACATCCTGGACAAGGACTCCACCAAGGCCGAGTGGGACGAGGTCGTCCGCGAAATCGTCCGCATGTGGGAGCAGTTCGACTACGGCCACGACGGGGAGTCCTTCACGGTACCGGGCAAGCGCTCGATCCACCCCAAGCCGTACGGCCACTCGCACCCGCCGATCTGGGTCGCCTGCGGCAACCCGGCCACCTTCGCCAAGGCCGGGTCGATGGGCATCGGCGCGATCGCGTTCAACTTCGAACCGATCCACAACCTCAAGGGCCGCATCGAGGCCTACAAGGAAGCCGCCGAGAACCCGGTCGAGATCATCGGCGACTACCAGAACAACAACGTGATGATGACCAACGGTGTCGTCTGCCTGTCCGACCGGGGACGCGCCCGCGAGATCGCCATGTCCCAGGGCGGCGGCTACCTGGTGACGCTGGTGAACCTCTACCACGACACGATGCCCAAGTCCCCCGACGCCATCACCTGGCCGGCCCCGCCGGTGGACCTGCGGCGACTCGGCGGCGAGGAACTGCTCGACCAGCTCATCGCCGGCGGCTTTCTGCTCTGCGGTACCCCCGAGGAGGTCTGCGAGCAGGTCGAGGCCTATCGGACCGTGGGCTGCGACCAGTTGGTCTTCGGCCTCAACGGCGGCATGACGCACGAGGAGAACCTCGAGATGATCGAACTCTTCGGCGACAAGGTCATCCCCGAGTTCGACAAGAACCCGGAACAGTCCACCAAGGCCATGCGCCGCTCCGGGGTGCGCAAGTACCCCGAGCTGAACGAACCCGTCGACCCGAACCTGCGGGTCGAGGTCCTGCCCGCGTCCGCGATCCTCCCCCTCCGGGACTGATCTCTCCGGGCCGGCCTCACGCGTCGAGTCGGGCGATTCGCTCCGCCCGAGGAGGGGCCGGCGTTACGCGGGTCGGAATTTGTGTACGGAGTAAGTATTCACAGGCGGCCACCGAGCGTCGGCCGCCCGGAAGGGAAACCACACGATGAGCCGGACCCTGACACAACTGAACGACATCCTGCGACCGGTGGCACCACCCAGGGTTCTGGAGGGTGTGTACACCGATGACCAGCACGGTCGGATCCTCGACGTCCTCAAGCAGCACGGCCCGTGGCGGACGATCGTCGCCCAGACCTTCGACTCGATCGAGGAACTGGTCGCCACCTCCAGCGGCCCGGACAACGACCAGGTCCTCGACCTCACGCTCGACGACATCGTCAGCGCCCACTTCCGCGGGTTCTTCGCCCAGAACTCCACAGTGCTGTACCCCGAGTTGGAGGACTGCTTCTACAACTCCCGTTTCCTGGACCTGGCGAAGGCGTACTGGGGCGGCGAGTACGCCCGCCCCACGATGATGCTGTTCAACCTCTGCGGCCCGCACCACAGCGCACTCACCTCGCACCTGGACGCGGTCACCTTCCGCGGCATCCGCTACGAGAACTCCCCCACGTGGCTGATGAACGTCATGGGCCGCTCCGGCCTGTTCACCGACCACCTGGTGAAGATGGCCCAGGTCATCACATGGTGGTACCTCGGCGAGAACGGCACCTTCACCTACTGGCCCGACGGGCCGCACGGCGAGCCCAAGCGCCTGGACCACCCCCTGTGGAACAAGGGTGTGGTCGTGCAGAACGAGGCGATGTTCCACCGCGGCGACCCGGTGGGCCGCCCCGACGAGCGCGACACACCCGGCCTGAAGAACCGCTCGCTGCTGGGCTGGGACGCCTCCCGTGACGACTGGGCGATCACCACCGACGGCGAGGCGATCCGCCGCTACCGGCCCGAGGAGATGCGCCTGCTCGTCCACTGGAACGCCGAGGTCTACGCGGACCGCGACGAACTGAGAAAGAACATGGACCACACCGACGACCTCACCCACGACATCGTCTTCGAACGCCTCCTGGCGGACCTGCGAGCCCGGCGAGTCGAGGTCGCCGAACCCTCGGACCCCATGAACGACAAGGACTTCATCCGCGCCCTGATCGCGACCTACGCGATCGCCCCCACCACCGACTGGGCCACACCGGGCGCGGTCTGACACATCCTGCGCAACGCGCGCCCGTCCCGCCCCTCCTGCGAGGGGCGGGACGGGCGCGCGCGGTGCCGGTTCGATGGGTCGCCCGTTCCCTCACATCCACACCCACCCGCAGCTGTGGGCGGCGAACCGGGGGCCGCTCGGCAGGTGTTCCAGGTCGATGGCCGTGCACAGCGCGGCGAACCTTGATCACGTCCGCCCCGAGGTCGCCCGGGACGGTCGCGGCGCGCGGGCCGGCCGGCACCCGGGAAAGGTCCAGGACGCGTATCCCGGCCGGTCGGCGGCCCCGGCGTCGGCCGCGGGCCGGCGTAGTCCGCGGGTTCAGGGTCCGGCCGCGCCTTCGGGCGCCGCGAGGTCGGGCGGTGTCTGGGGGTGGTCCATGGTGAACTCCCTCCGGTTGATTCGCCAACCTGCGTCGGTACGGACGACGTGGTCGACGAAACGGCCGGTGGTGTTCACGCTGACGCCGCCCTCGGCGCCGGTGCGCAGCATGCCGGCGAGGTAGTAGTGCACCGCGGCCCCGCCGGCGGTGGGCTCCGTCCAGAGGTTCGCCACCGTGTGCCACACGTGGCCGCCGGTCCAGGTCTGGGTGTCGCGGGCGTGGCGGACTTGTGCCTCGACGCCGCGGTACTCCCCGACACCCACCAGGGTGGTCACCACATCGGGGGTGAACAGGGCGACCAGGTCGTCGTATTCGGCGTAGTCGGAATGGTGACAGAAACGCGCGGGCAGTTCGGCGATTTCCAGGCGGTCCTGCACGGACAACTCGACGTGCGTCATGGTGCGATTGCTCCCGCTCTCACGTGCGGTCGCATCGGAGCGCGACAGCCGGGGTCCAGGCTGTGCCCACCGACGCGCCCAAGATTATGCGTCGAAGCTACGCGAATTCGCGGGGCGCAACAAGGGGGCCTCCCGAGGAAGCCGTCGTCCGTCGTCTTCCCTCGGATGACGCTCTGGACTCCGCGGACATGGACCGTCAGAATGGCCTGCCACCCACGAGCCTTCGCGGCCGGGTGAGCGACATCCCGGCGTCCCGACCGCAGCACCTCCCGTGTTCGCGACGGTCGGCGCGCTCGGGTCACACGCCCTCGTAACCGCGTCCCTCCCTCGGTGTTGCGCTGTGTGCGCCCACGTCCCGGGAGGCGAACCACCGCGCGAAAGGAATTCCCCATGACCACTCGGGCCGAGGCCGAGCCTCCCGCCAAAGAAGTCGGACACGAAACCGAGGTCGACACCGGCCGACTCGACGGCGCCTCGCCAGGGCGCGTCGTCGCGATCGTGGCGGTCGTCATCATGTTCGCCGAGGTGGTGCCCCTGCAGTACGCCATGATCGCGCCCGCGGTCCAGAAGGTGGGCCACACCTGGCCGGAGGTCGGGGACAACCTCACTTGGATGATCATCATCCTGGGCCTGGTCGGCGGCGCGACGACGCCGATCGTGAGCAATCTCGCCGACTTGTACGGCAAGCGTCGCGTCATGCTGGCGGGCAGCGTCTCCTTCCTCGCCGGGTCCCTGCTGTGCGCGACGACGGACGACTGGACGCTGTTCCTGGTCGGCCGGGCCCTGCAGGCGAGTTGCTTCGCCCTGACCGCCATCGCGGTGGGCCTGCTCCGCGACCTGGTGCCCCGCCGATACGTACCCATCGCGATCGGCGCGCTGGCGACCGGCTTCGGCTTGTCCGGTGTGCTGTCCCCGCTCGTGGGCGGGGCCCTGACGGAGACCTACAGTTGGCGGTCGCTGTTCTGGTTCCTGGTCGTCTACATGCTGGTGCTCATCCCCCTCATGGTGTGGCTGGTGCCCGAGAGCAAGGTTCGATCCCGACAGGAGCTCGACTGGGTCGGGGCGGTCCTGATCGGCGCGGGCGCCGCGCTCGTATTGGTGTACCTGAGCAACGGTCAGGCCTGGGGGTGGGGCAGATCGTCCGCCTGGGGCTATCTGCTCGCCGGCCTGGCGGTTCTGGTCGTCTTCTGGGTCTGGGAGACGCGGACGCCGGCGCCGATGATGGATCCGAAGCTGCTGCGGGCTCCCAAGGTCTCGATCGTCCTGGCGATCGGGTTCCTGGCGAACGTCGTGATCGGCGGCGCGGGCTTCGCCGTTCCGTACATGGCACAGACCGACGCCGGCGAGATCAAGGATCGAATCCTCGCCGGAGCCGCGGCGCAGGCGCAGGCACCGGTCGAGATGATGCGTCAGGTCATCACGTTCGAGGGCGGGATGAAGTACGCCCTGGGCCTGAGCCTGCTCGGATACGCCGTCCACATCACCATCGGCATGTCGCTGACCGGTATGGCCGCCGGCCCGCTCGGCGGATGGTGGGGACAACGGTCCGGCCTGCGTGCCCCACTCGTCGCCGCCATGGCCGTCCTGACCCTGTCGATGGCGTTGCTGGCGGGCTTCCACGGCTCGTGGATCGCGGTGATGCTCGTGATGTCGATCTACGGCGTCGGGCTGGGCCTGTACTACGCGGCCGCCAACAACCTCATCGTCGAGGCCGTGCCGAAGGAGTCGTCGGGTATCGGGGCCGGCATGCTCGCCGTCGCGCAGTCGTTCGGCGCGGCCCTGGGCACCGCCGTCGCGACGGCCGTGCTGTCCGCGCACACCTTCCGCATGACGTCGCCCTCCCCCACCGGGCAGGGCACGGTCACCACCGACATACCCCAGGTGTACACCGACTCCGGATGGACCACCGCCCTGTGGGTGCCGGCCGCGGCGGCGCTGGTCGGCACCGTGCTGGCCGTGGTCATGCGCGCCGGCCGCACCCCCGCCACCGGGGGCGCGGAGCCCGAGGTTCATTGATCGAGGATCCGCCCACGCAACGTCGGCCCGGCTCCGACGACCATGCAGCGACAGTTCGCCGAACCGCCGACGCAGGCACGCCCGCGTCGGCGGTTCGGCGATTGCGCCGGGTCGACCGATGAATTTCGAGAGATCAGTACACAAATTTGGGCCTCGGACGGTCCGGTGTTCGGCGCCGGCTCTGGACAGTTGTCGCCCGGGTAGGCATCATGCTCGCTGGACAGAGTGTCTACTGACCATCCTCTTTGGCCAGTCGGCGGGATGTGGTTCCCGGATCCGGCAGGCCAGATCGAGGCACCACGCTCCCGGAGGCCCCCATGCCCACGCCCACCGTCGAAGCCGCGTATCCGCGCCCTCGCGCCGCGGCTCTGCCCCTGCCGCGGACCGATCGGGCCGAGGTCCGGCGGCAGTTGGAACAGGCCGACCCGCGCATCGTGTTGATGTCGTTGATCCAGCTCACCCACGACGCACCGCTCCTGGAGGAACTCGCCCCGGCCGTCGCGCCGACGACCCATGAGGCCGAGAAGGCGGACCTTGCCGCCCGTGCCCGTGACCTGCTCGCCGAGGCGCTGACCCGTCCCGCCCCGCCGCAGGCCGATCGGCCGCTGCCCGACGAGTTGTTCCAACGCATGGCCTCCGTCTGCGTCGGCGAGCCGGTCGACGCCGAGTTCCTGCCGTTGCTGCGCGAGCAGGGCGGTTTCAGCGCTCGCGAGGCCGTCCCCGCCGAGGTCCGCGCGATCCCGCCGAACGGCTTCCACGCGGTGATCATCGGTGCCGGACTCAGCGGCATGTGCGCGGCCATCAAGCTCGCCGAGGCCGGTTACAGCTACCGCGTCTACGACCGCAACGCGGACGTCGGCGGAACGTGGCTGGTCAACCGCTATCCGGGGATCGGGGTCGACACCCCCAGCCACTTCTACTCCTTCTCCTTCGAGATCAACCCCGACTGGCCGGAGTACTACTCCAACGGCCGGGTGGTATGGGACTACCTGCGCGCCTGCGCCGACGCCCACGGCCTGCGCGAGAACACCACCTTCGACACCGAGGTCACCGGCGCCCGCTACGACGAGACCACCCGCCGCTGGACCGTCACCAGCCGCGGACCGGACGGTGTCGAACACACGGAGCAGGCCGACGCCGTCATCAGCGCCATCGGCTTCTTCCAGGCCCCGATGCACCCCGTTTTCCCCGGCCTGGAGAAGTTCGCAGGTCCGGTGATCCACACCGCCGCCTGGGACCCCGACGTCGACCTCACCGGCAAACGCGTCGCCCTGATCGGCACCGGCGCCAGCGCCATGCAGCTCGGCCCCGCCGTCGTGGACCGAGTCCGTGAGCTGACCGTCTTCCAGCGTCAGCCCTCATGGATCATGCCGCGCCGCGCCGACAGCCTCGTCGTCCCCGACGGCGCCCGCTGGGCCATGCGGCACGTGCCGTTCTACGCCGAATGGTTCCGCACCCTCACCTACTGGATCACCGCCGACGGCAACTACCCCCGCGTGGTCGTGGACCCCGACTGGACGATGACCGAATCGGTGTCCCAGGCCAACGAGGACGCCCGCCAGTGGCTCCTCGCCTACGCCCGCGAGGAACTCGACGGCCGACCCGACCTCCTCGCGAAGGCCGTCCCGGCCTATCCGCCGTTCGGCAAGCGGATCCTGCGCGACTGCGACTGGTACCGCATGCTGCGCCGCGACCACGTCCGCCTGGAGACCTCGGCGATCACCCACGCCACCGCCGAGGGCCTGGCCACCGCCGACGGCGAGGTCGTCGAGGTCGACGTCGTCGTCCTGGCCACCGGGTACCACCTCCTGCCCATGCTCGACGGCATCGACATCACCGGCCGCGACAACGTCGCCCTGCGCGACGTCTGGGGCGAGGAGGACCCCCGCGCCCTGCGCGGGGTCACCGTGCCCGGGTTCCCGAACTTCTTCGTCATCGGCGGCCCCAATTCCGGCCCGAACCACGGCGCCGGCGTCAACATCATCAGCGAGACACAGGTCAACTACATCCTCGGCTGCCTGGGACTCATGCACGCCCGCGGCGCGACCGCCATCGAACCCACCGAACAGGCCCACGACGCCTACAACGAAACCGTCGACCGAGCCCTGGACGGCCTGGTCTGGAGCCACTCCTCCGTCCGCGGCTACTACCGCAACAGCTCCGGCCGCGTGGTCGTCTCCAATCCCTGGCGCCTGGTCGACTACTGGTGGATGACCCGCGCGCCGCAGGAGAACGAATACCTCCTCACCTGACCCTGCCCGGCCCGCCCGAGCCCGCCCCGCCCCCTCTCGGGGCGGACGCAGTCCGGTCCCCCACCGTCACCTCGCGGCGGCGGCGACCCGCGAGGTGACGACGCGGCCTCCGCAACCACAAGAATCCTCGACCGGAGCACCGTCATGACCATCGAGCGCCCTCTGCCCGCCGACGTGACGCGGGCGCGCCGCCACGGCATCGCCGATCTGCTCGCGCGAAGCGCCGCCCGAGACCCGGACAAGACCGCTGTCGTCGCGGGGGAATCGCGCCGGACGTACGCCGAACTCGACGCCCAGGTACACCGCACCGCCGGAGCCCTCGCCGACCGCGGCATCACCAAGGGCGACCGGGTCGTCGTCCTGTCCCGCAACAGCCACGGCTTCGTCGTGGCCTACTTCGCCCTCGCCCGCGTGGGCGCCGTCTCGGTACCGGTGAACTTCATGCTCACCCCCGCAGAGGTCGCCTACGTACTCGAACACTCCGGCGCGGTCGGCATCATCGCCGGCGACGACGTGCTGAACACCGCGCGCGAAGCGCTGCGGCTCGGCACGCCCAGCGCACCGCTGCGGGTGGTGATCGGCGACACGGACCATCACGGCTGGGTCCGGCTGGACGACCTCGACAAGGAACGGGGCGACGAGTTTCAGGCACGGATCGACGACGACGATCCCGTGCAGATCATGTACACCTCGGGAACCGAGTCACGGCCCAAGGGCGCCGTCATGACCACGCGCAACCTGATGGCGCAGTACACGACCGCGATCGTCGACGGCGGCATGTCCCGCGACGACGTCGAGATCCACGCGTTGCCGTTCTACCACTGCGCGCAGTTGCACTGCTTCCTCACGCCGAACGTCCACCTCGGTGCCACCTCGATCGTCCTGCCGGGACCGGAGCCCGGCAGGGTGCTGGAGACGATCGAGCGCGAGCGCGCCACCAAGTTCTTCGCCCCGCCCACGGTATGGATATCCCTGCTGCGCCACCCCGACTTCGCCGGCCGCGACCTGTCCACCCTGCGCAAGGGCTACTACGGGGCGGCCGCCATGCCGGTGGAGGTGCCGGCCGAACTCGGTCGTCGGCTGCCGGGGTTGGGGCTGTACAACTTCTACGGCCAGACCGAGATGTCCCCGGTGGCGACCGTGCTGGGGCCGGCCGACCAACGGCGCAAAGCCGGTTCCGCGGGGCGCCCCGGCCTCAACGTCGAGACCCGCGTCGTCGACGAGGACGACAACCCGGTGCCGGCCGGTCGGGTGGGCGAGATCGTCCACCGCGGCCCGCACACCATGTACGGCTACTGGAACGACCCCGAGCGCACCGCGCAGGCGTTTCGGGGCGGCTGGTTCCACAGCGGTGACCTGGGCCGCTTCGACGAGGACGGTTACCTCTACGTCGTCGACCGCAAGAAGGACATGGTCAACACCGGCGGCGAGAACGTTTCCAGCCGCGAGGTCGAGGAGGTCCTGCACATGCATCCCGACGTGGTCGAGGCCGCCGTCTTCGGCGTGCCGCATCCGTACTGGGTCGAGGCGGTGACCGCGGCCGTCGTCCCGCGTCCGGGCGCCGCCATCACCGGCGAGGAACTGATCGGACACTGCGCATCGACCCTGGCCGGGTTCAAGGTTCCGAAAACCGTCGTGCTGACACGGTCGTTGCCCAAGAACCCGAGCGGCAAGGTCCTCAAGCGAGACCTTCGGGAGCGCTACGCCGATCCGACACCACCGGGCGGCGGCCGCCGTGCGCTTTGACGCCCCCGATCACCTGTTCACCGGCCGCGATGCCCCCGCCACAGCCGGAGGCATGCGCCGACCCGCACATCCGTCGCCGTGTACATCCCCAAGGTAGGTCATGACTTTCGATCCGAACGATTATCCGCTGCTTCCCGCCGAGTTGGCGGCCGTCATGGTCGGCGTTCCCACCATGCCTCCCGTCACCGCGGAGAGCGTCCGAGCGATCCGGGAACACGCGAGGGTCGCCTCCGCCCGCCAAACGAGGTCCGAGGTCCATCGTGTCGAGGGCCGCACCCTGCCCGGCCCGGACGGGGGCGTCCCCGTACGCGTCTATACGCCTTCCCCCGCGACCCCGTTGCCCGTGCTCGTATTCGGCCACGGCGGGGGATGGTGCATGTGCGACATCGACACCCACGACGCGTTGTGCCGGGAGATCGCCAACCGGGCCGAGGTACTCGTCGTGTCCGTCGACTACCGCCTGGCGCCCGAGAACCCCTACCCCGCGGGGCTGGAGGACTTCTACGCAGCCGCGTCGTGGGTCGCCGAGCACGCCGCCGACATCGGCGGCGACCCCACGCGCGTGGCCGTGGGCGGGGACAGTGCCGGCGCCAATCTGGCGACCGTCACCTGCCTGGCGGCCCGCGACCGCGGCGGGCCGACGTTTCGCCACCAACTGCTCGCATACCCCGGTCTGGACGCGGTGTCACAGCGCGCCAGTTGGACCGAGATGGCCCACGCGCCCATGGTGAGCGCGGAAACCGCCCGTTCCATGTGGGCCGCGTACACGGCCGGGCACGACCCGCGCGACCCGTACCTGTCGCCCGTGCACGCGAGCGACCTGTCCGGCCTGCCCCCGGCGATCATCGTCGCGCCCGGCTACGACCACGGTCGTGACGACTTCGAGGCCTACGCCGTCGCCTTGGCGAAAGCCGGCGTCGAGGTGGACTTCCGTCCCTATCCCGGCATGTTGCACGGCTTCCTGTCGTACTTCGCCGCCGTCCCGGCCTGCTCGCGGGCACTCGACGAGGTGTGCGCGGCTCTGCGCAAGGCCCTCACCACCGATTGACGTCACCACGCCCGGCCGCGCGCATTCCCATGGTCTCGCGCGGCCGGGCGTGGACTCAGGAACGTGCGTCGAGCTGTTGGATGAACGCGTCGATCCGGGCCGCGACGTGGTCGATCATGTCGTCGGTGAGGCCGTGGTTGCAGGAGATCAGCATCCCGTACTCCATCACCTCGTCGGCGCCCGGAAGCCCGTCCGCGGGCTGCCGGAACGTCGCGTTCTTCATGAACGGCTGGCGGGCGGCGTTGCCGGTCCACACCACGCGGGTGTCGATGCCGTGTCCCTCCAGGTACTGCTGCAGGTCGCTGCGGGCGAACCCGGCGTCCGGCTTGACCAGGAAGCAGTACGACAGCCACGCCGTGTTCAGCTCATCCGTCTGCCGGGGCGGCGTGAAGTGCTTCGGGTGGCGGCGCAGCACTTCGGAGAATCGGGTGAAGTTGTGCTGCCGGCGTTCGTAGTTGCGGTCGAGCTTCTTGACCTGCTGGACGCCGAACGCCGCGCACAGTTCGGTGGGCAGGAAGTTCCACCCGGCCTCGTCGAAGATGAACATGTTGTCGTAGCTGATGCCGTCCAGATCGGTCCAGAAGTCCCGGGAACCGGCCTTGGAGCCGAACAGCTGTGCCTCGGAGCGCCGGCCCCAGCCGCGCAGGGTCAGGCAGCGATCGCGCAGGGCGTCGTCGTCGAGCATGACCATGCCGCCGCTGCCCGCCGCGGTGATGATGTGCGACAGCGAGAAACTGGTGACCGAGATGTCGGAGCGCGCGCCGGTGGGCGTGCCGCGCAGGGTCGCGCCGACCGCGTCGCAGGAGTCCTCGATCACCTTGAGGTCGTGTCGGTCGGCGATGGCGCGGATGGCGTCCCAGTCGGGCGCGTTGCCGGCGAGGTTCGGCACGAGGATCGCGCGGGTCCTGTCGCAGATCATGTCCTCGATCCCGGCGACGTCGATCTGGAAGGTGTCGGGCTCGACGTCCACGAAGACCGGCACCATGCCCGCGCGCAGCAGGCAGGACAGGTCGGTGGAGAACGTCAGCGGCGACGTGATCACCTCGGAGCCGACCGGCAGGTCGAGGATCTCCAGGGCCAGGAACAGCGCGGCGGAGCCGGAACTGACCATCACGCCGTGGCGCTTGCCGAACAGGTCGGCCACCCGGCGTTCCATCTCGGCGACGTTCGGGCCGATCCGCAGGCCGTTCTGACCCTGTGTCAGCACCGCCATGACGGCGTCGACTTCGTCCTGGTCGTAGACGGCGCTCGCGTAGACGACGCGCTGTTGCTCACTCATGGGATTGCCCTTCGGGTGGTGGGTGCGGGTTCAGTGGAAGGTCATCGGGGCGGCGGGGCGCGGTGCCGCGGGCGGACCGGCGAGGAGTCCGCCGTCGACGGTGAAGTCGGCGCCGGTGGCGTACGAGGCGCCGGGCGAGGCGAGGAACGCGGCCATGTGGGCGATCTCGTCGGGTTCGCCGGCGCGACCCAGCGGCAGTCGGGCGAACCGGGTGTCCTGTCCCGAGCCGCTGCGGTCGCCCGGCAGCATCGCGGTGTGGATGGCTCCGGGCACGATGGCGTTGACCCGGATCCCCGCCTCGCCGAGTTCGAGCGCGGCGGTGCGGGTCAGGCCGCGCACGCCCCACTTGGACGCGGAGTACGCGGACGCCCAGGCCTGCGCCTGCACGCCACTGGCAGAGGCGATGTTGACGATCGACCCGCCGCCCGCCGCGCGCATGTGCGGCGCCACGGCCCGGATGCCGAGGAAGGGGCCGACCAGGTTGACGTCGAGGATGCGGCGGAAGTCGTCGGCCGTCTCGTCCTCCAGCGCGACGAGTCGCATCGCCGCCGCGTTGTTGACCAGGACGTCGATACCGCCGAACCGGGACACGGTCGCTTCCACCGCCGTCGCCCAGGCTCGCTCGTCGCACACGTCGAGCCGCACGAAGGCGGCCTTGTCGCCCAACTCGTCGGCCAACGCGGCGCCTTGCTCGACGAGGACGTCGGCGAGCATCACCGACGCACCGCAGGCGACGAACAGGCGCGCCTCCGCGGCCCCCTGCCCCTGCGCCGCGCCTGTGACGAGCGCGACCTTTCCTGCGAGGTCGTACATGGTGGATCCCTTCGAGTGGCGGTGGCCACGATCGGAGCGGTCGCGGCGGTCAGGTCGCGGGGGGCAGATGCCATTGGAGTTCGATGTGTTGCCCGAGGCTGACCAGGCCGCATACCACGACGTCGGTGCGGACGAACGCCTGGACCATCGTGTCGGTCGCGGCGTCGGGGTCACCGGGGCGGAATACCGCCACCACCTCGACGCGGCCCGCGAGTTCGCCGCCCTCGCGACCGGCCGCCTCGATCCGCGCCAGGGCCGCGTCCAGTGCCTCCTCGGACGGCAGCCGCAGTCCGAAGTGGTACGTGTACTGGGGATGCGCCCGCATGTGCGCGCTCCAGGCCGACCGTGCTCGGGCGAGCGGCCCGGCGGCGGCCTCGGCGGCCAGTTGCTGTTCGAAGGCCCACTGCTGGGGGGTCACCTCGGACGCGTACAGGACGTTGTTCCGGTAGTCGGTCACCCCGGGTTCGACGAAGGCGCTGAAGAAGTGACCTCCCCGGTCCAGGACACGACACCCCAGCAGTTCGAGCAGCCGCCGAGCCTGCGCGCGCTCGCCGGGACGGTGCAGCAGTTCCACGTGAGTGATGCGCCGCGAGACGGGATTGTCCTCGGGTGCGGCCATGCCGAAACTCCTCGTCCGTAGGGGGCGTTGGCCCGGTCGAGATCTGATGGGTCGAGATCTGATACAGCGTCACATCATGGCTATCATAGTTATGATGACGCACACAAGATGACAATCCTGCTCGCCATTTGGTTTCGCGTATACGTTACACATAATGTGATGGGCGTCCGACGTCTCGGGCCTTCATCCAAGGAGCCTTCATGCACTACGCAACCATCGGTCGGACCGGCCTCAAGGTGTCCACCCTCGGGCTCGGCTGCAACAACTTCGGCATGCGCATCGACCAGGCGGCAGCCTCACGCGTCGTCGACGCCGCTCTGGACTGCGGCATCACGCTGTTCGACACCGCCGACATCTACGCAGGCGGACGCTCCGAGGAGATCCTCGGCAAAGCCCTCGGCACCCGCCGCGACGACGTGGTGCTCGCCACGAAGTTCGGCGGGGCAGTCGCCCCCGGCCCGTACGGTGGCAGGTCGTCCCGGCGACACGTGATCCGCGCCTGCGAAGCCGGCCTGCGTCGGTTGGGCACCGACCACATCGACCTGTACTACCAGCACTACCCCGATCCGCAGACGCCGATCGAGGAGACCCTGACGGCTCTGGACGACCTGGTGCGCGCCGGCAAGATCCGCTATGCCGCCGCCTCCAACCTCGCCGCCTGGCAACTGGCCGACGCCGTGCACACCTCGCGCGCCCGCGGCACGGTCGGCTTCGCCGCGGTCCAGATGGAGTGGAACCTGCTCTCGCGTGCCGCGGAGCACGAATCGGTACCCGCGGCCGCGCACTTCGGGGTCGGGGTCATCCCGTACTTCCCCCTGGCCTCGGGGCTGCTCACCGGCAAGTACCGGCAGGACGAGGACTTTCCCGAGGGATCGCGGCTGGCGACCCTGCCCTACTTCGCCACCATAGCCACCGACGCGAACTTCGCCGTCGTCGAGCGACTGCGGGCACTGGCCGAGAACACCGGGCGCACCATGACCGGCCTGGCCCTGTCCTGGCTGGTCGCCCAGCCGACCGTCGCCTCCGTGCTGGTCGGCGCCACCTCGGCCGAGCAGATCGCCGCCAACGCCGCCGCGCTGGAGGATCTGCCCACCGAACTGCTCGCGGACATCACGAACGCAGCCGGCGGACACCCGGGGTAGGTCGGGAGCCGGACCCACGAACGAGCCCGGCGTGCGGCGTCGGAGCCCGGGGCGGGACGTCGGCCGGCCAGGCACGGATCCTGCGCGTCACGTGTCCCGCAAGGGATGCGAACGGCCTGACGCGGCGTCGCGCGGCCAGGTCCGACTCCGCCGTCGACTCGTCCTGCTCGGGCAGCTCGTCGCAGTCGGCCGGGAGCTGATCGCGGCCGACGCGGGGCCGACGACTTCCGGTACTCGAAGGGCTCCGGTCCCGATCGGCCGGCGACCGGCGTGGGTCACCCCCGCGCAGTCGGACGGTCGACGTCCGCGAGGGGATCGTGGTGGTCGGCCTCGAGGGTGTTGCGCCAGATACTGGTCAGCGTGTCGAGGATGGCGGAGCGTTCCCGGCTCCAGCGGCCCGCCATCCACGAGGGCATGAACGTCTCCAACTGCGTGATCAGCAGGTAGGCGCGCCGCCTGGCCTCCGGCTTGGAGAAGTGTGCCCAGCGCTCGGGCGGCCGGGTGAGCAGGGCGACGAACTCCTTGACGTGCTCCTGGTGCTGGTCGCGCAACGCGTGCGGCAGTTGCTCGGCGAAGATCCGCAGCGCCTGCCGGTTCTCCTCGCCCCGCGTGACGTACGTGCCCAGCCACGCCCGGATGCTCGCGTGCGACCAGTCGGGCAGTTCGCCGAACGCGGCGAACATCGCGGCCGTGTCCGCCCAGATGCGGTCGGCCAGCTCGGCGACGATGTCGCCCTTCCCGGTGAAGTGCAGGTAGAACGTGGCCCGGGCGGCTCCCGCCTCGGCGACGATGTCGTCGACGGTCGTGGCCTCGTAGCCCTTCGCCTCGAACAGACCGGCCGCGGCCGCGATCAGTCGTTGCCGTGTGTACCGCTTCTGCTGGGCACGAAGGTCCGGGGCCGAGGAGCGGCCTGCGGAATCGGAGGATCGGCGCGTGGGGACGGGCATGTCGTCAGCCTACCGATCCGGGGGAGACGTCCGACATCGGTCCGTCCACTCACTGGTCGTACCGTCCACGACCGCCCGGGGGCGGGCGGGCCCCGGTTCCGGAGCGCGTACCCGCCGCGGCGGATCGGCTTCACCTGCTCGTTCGGACCACGGGGGCGACACTGGAAGAGCACCCGCCGGTTTCCGGGGTACTGAAAGCGGTCCGAGCATGCACGAACAGCACCGACTCGTCGCGGGGCTCGGGCTGCCCCCCGAGTGGGCGGAGCAGCTGGCCGCCTCCGTGTTCACCCAGGAGTCGATCGGGCTCGTGGTCCTCGACGCCGATCTGCGTGTGATCGCCGCGAACGCCGACGCGGCACTCTTCCGGCACGCTCCGGTCCGGATCGGCGACCACGCGGACACCCTGCTGACCGCCCTCGGCGTCGACGATGCCCCGGCGCTGCTCCGGCGGGCGCTGACGGCCGACGCCCCCGTCATCGGCCCACAACCGCTCGCCGCCCATACGCCGGGCCGCGGCACGCTGCATCTGAGGCTCGCGATCTTCCGCGTCCCCCCGCGTGACGATCCGCCGCGCGGACTTCTGATGACTCTCTACGACGTGACCGACCAGGTGCGCGCCGAGTCACGAGCCGCCCTCGTACACGAAGCGGCAGCGACCATCGGCGCGTCCCTGGACGTCACGGAAACCGCGCAGCAACTGGTCGACCTGCTCGTGCCACGCTGGGCGGACCTGGCCGCCGTGGACCTCGCCCGGGCGGTCCTGAACGGCGACGAGCCCGTGCGGGATCCGGCGACCGGCTACACGCCCGCGGTCCGGGCCGCGGTCGCACAGGGCGGCGCGGCGTGGCCGGCCGACCTCGTGCAGGTCGGGCAGACACCCCCGGTCCCGCCGGGCAGGCCGGAGGCCCTGACCCTCGAGCGCGGGGCAACGTGGCTGAAACCGCGAGTGGTGGCAGGGTCGGGGCAGGATCCCGACACTCTCCGCCGGCTCCTGCCCGCAGGCGGTCACAGCATCCTGGCGGTGCCGCTGTTCGCCCGCGGCCACATGCTCGGCGCAGTGCAGTTGTGGCGCACCGAGCGCCCGGATGCCTTCGACGAGGACGACGCCCGACTGCTGGAGGAGGTCGCCTCGCGCGCCGCCCTGAGCGTGGACAACGCCCGCCGATACACCCGTGAACGCCGCGTCGCGCTGGCCCTTCAGCACAGCCTCCTGGCCGGAGCGAGCACCGGCGCGCCGGCCGCCGAGACGTTCGGCGCATACCTGCCGACCGCGTCCGCCGCGGGCGTCGGCGGCGACTGGTACGACGCGATCCCGCTGTCCTCCCTGCGGCTGGCCCTCGTCGTCGGCGACGTGGTGGGCCACGGCCTGGCGGCGAGCGGCACGATGGGACGCCTGCGCACCGCCGTACAGGCCCTCGCCGATTTGGATCTGCCGCCGGACGAGCTGCTGACCCATGTCGACGACCTGATCCAGCGGCTCCCCGGCGAGCCCGGAGCCTCGGTGGCGATCGCGGGGGCGACCTGCCTGTATGCCGAGTACGATCCGGTCTCCGGCCGTTGCCGCATGGCCTCCGCCGGGCACCCGCCACCCGCCGTCATCGGCCCGGACGGACCCGCGCGGTACGTCGAACTGGAGCCCGGACCGCCGCTCGGCGTCGGCGGTATGCCGTTCGAGCTCACCGACATCGCCCTGGAGCCGGGAAGCGTCCTGGTACTGTACAGCGACGGCCTGGTCACCGGCCCCGACCACGACCTCGACGGCGGCATGCGCAGGCTGCTCGACCGGATCGAGCAAGCCGATGTCGCGCACCGGGACTTGGCCGACGTCGCCCGCGACCTGCTCGACGCGCCGGCCCACGAGCCACGCGACGACGACGCCACACTGCTGCTGGCCCGGGTGAACCCGCTGACCGACGAGGACAGCACCGCGTGGGAGTTGCCCGCCGACCCCGCCTGTGTCGGGCGGGCCCGCGACCTGGCGGTGCGACAACTCACCACATGGGGACTGGACGAACTCGCCTTCACCACCGAACTCGTCGTCAGCGAACTGGTCACCAACGCGCTCCGCTACGGCGGCGACGGCCCCGTCACCCTGCGGCTGATCCGCGGCAACGTCCTGGTCTGCGAAGTCTCCGACGGCAGCAACACCCAACCCCGCCTCCGCCGGGCCCGCACCACCGACGAAGGCGGCCGCGGACTGTTCCTCGTCGCCCAACTCACCCAGCGCTGGGGCAGCCGATACCGGCAATCCGGCAAGACGATCTGGGCCGAGCAGTCCCTCCCCCAGGAGCCGGAACTCGCGGGCTGAGCACGGCGCCCGCGACTAAGCACTGCTGAATATCGGGTTTGTCGGCGCCACACGGACGCGCTTCGCCGTGGGGCCCGTCCCGGAGGTGTCTTCGGCGAGGGACTCGACCGCCGCGATGGTGATGTCGATGACAACGCCGTAAAGGCGGTCGAAGGCACCGGGCAGCGCGTCGACCACCGGACCCACCTTGGCCTTCTCCTCCGTATCCGCCTCGCCGAGCGCCTCCCGCAAGACGGCGGACATCTCGGCCGCGGGGATGCGCGAGGCGGCCAGGGTCGCCTGGCCCATGATGGTCGTGCCGATGAGCGCGATGGCCATGGCCAGATCCTCATCGCCCAGTTTCAACGGCCGCAGCATCTCGGTCAGCAGTGCGAAGGACGGCAACCAGCTCGGTTGGCGGGTGGAGGCGATGTACGGCAGCAACTGTGGATAGGGCCGCAGGTGTTCCATGCTCAGCAGCATCCAGCCGCGCAACTGTTCCTGCCAGGTCGCGCCCGTCGGCTTGTCGAACCGCATGTCGGAGGCCACCCGGTCGGCCACCGCGTGGAGCAGGTCGTCGCGGTCGGGGAAATACCGGTACAGCGCCATCGGCGCCGAGTCGGCGGCTTCCGACACCCGCTTGATCGTCAGCGGCGTGCCCGGATTCTCGTAGACCAGTGCCACGGCGGCATCGACGATCTTCTCGCGGGACAGTCGCGGCGGACGGCCACGACCGCGCGTGGCCGCGGCCTTTGACGGCTGAGTCATCGATGTCCCTTTCACCGCGCTTTTCACCGGTGCCGAGCGTACGCTCCGCAGGCTGCGCGCGGCCCGGATGTGTACGCCGAACGCACCGGCGCGAACTCGTGTGCCGAGCCCACGCACTGGCCACCACCAATTAGCGTACGGCATTACCGATGCCCCTCGGGAACCACCCGAAGCGACCCGCGAACCGGGCTCCGGGGCCGCCGTGACCCCAGGCTCCCCCGAGGCAACCGGGACGCCCCGGCCCGGTTCCCGGGTACACCGTCGAGGGCGGGCCGAAAGCGGTGCCCGGGCGCCACGTCGTCGCCGAATCAAAATAGCGTACTAGTTACACTAAAAGACTGCGGCAAGCAACGGCATCCGCCTCCGCTACGCTCCGGCGCTCGAGGCGGTCGACGTCGCCGTCCATGGACCCGCTCAGGCAAAGTCGGCCGGACCGTCGATCGGGACGAACGTGCGGGGAGTGCCGAGCCCGCGCACCACATCAGTCATTCTTCGCGGGCTGCCGACTTCGCAGCCCCCAACTCCTTGGTAGGCGCCGTGCTCCGCTTCTCCCCCGGGTGTCGCTTCACTCACTTTCGCCGTCGTCGTCGGCGCGCTCTCGCCGTGGCGGCGGCGACCGTGCTGGTGGCAACCGCCTGCGGGTCACCAGGGCAGCCAAGCCCCGACCCGTGGTCGACACCCGCACCAGGCGGGGTGCTGCGTGTGGCGGTGCCGACGGATCCACCATCCTTGGACCCGTTCACCACGCCCTCCTACGCGGTCGCCTACGGCCACCTGCTCGCCGCGATCTACGACCCCCTGGTGTGGGCGGACCCCGCCACCGGCACCATCCGGCCCCACATCGCCGAGTCGCTCACCCCCTCCCCCGACGCACGCACCTGGACCCTCGTCATCCGCCCCGGAGTGACCTTTTCCGACGGCCTGCCGTTCGATGCCGCCGCGGTCAAGGCGAACTGGCGGGTTCACGCCGATCCCACCATCGGGTCCGCCGGCGCGATCGCCGCCACCGGCCTCAAGCTCACCGTCGCCGACCCTCTCCGCCTCACCGTCGAACTCCCCGGCCCCAACGCGCACTTCGACCGTGCAGTCGCGAACAACCTCGCCTACATCGCCTCTCCGCGCTCCCTGACCGACCTGGTGTCCCTGCGCACCAAACCCGTCGGCGCGGGCCCGTTCGTCCTCGCCGAACACGTTCCCGGCCGGCGGTTGACGCTGCGCAGGAACCCCCACTATTGGCAGCCCGGCCGCCCCTACCTCGACCAGGTCGAGGTCCACGTCCCCGCGGCGGGGAAAACCCCGGCCGAAGCGATAGCCGCCAAGAACTTCGACCTGACCACCGTCAGCGACCCGGCGCACGCGAAGGAGGCGACCGCCAAGAAGCTCGGCGTCGTCCCCCTCCAGCTCAGCGGCGGCCGCATGCTCGTCTTCAACACCCGCAGGCCGCCGTTCAACGACATGGCCGCCCGCAAGGCCGTCGTGAACAGCCTCAGCGCGGGCGAGATCGACCGCCGCTTCTTCCAGGGCGTCGGCACCCCCGCACAGGGGATCTTCGACACCACCTCACAACTCGCCAACGGCCGGCTCACCGCGCACGACGACGACCCCGAAGCCGCCCGCGCGGGTTTCGACAAACTCACCACCGGCGGGACCCGACCCTTCCGCTTCACTTTCGTCGCCTTGGGCGGCGCGGACCCCGACTCCCAAGCCTCCTACATCCAGCGGCAGGTCGAGCGCTTCCCCGGCGTCCACATGCGGATCGACGTCGTCGACACCGCCACCCTCATCCGTCGGAACGTCTCCGGGGACTTCGACATGGCCGTGACCGGTATGTGGATGAGCGACCCCGAACCGGTGTTGTACGACTTCCTGCGCCCCGGCAGCCTCACCAACGTCAGCGGATACTCCCACGCCGCGGTCACCGAGGCGATGAACGCGGGACGGCTTGCGACCAACCCCGCCACGCGCCGCGACGCCTACACGCGCGTCCAGGTCCGGCTCAACGAAGACCTCCCCTTCTGGGTCTACCAGGAGGCCGCCAACACCGTCGTCTTCGCACCCTCCATCACCGGAATCCAGCCTCACAGCGACGGCCTCGTCCTCTTCGACCGCATAGGCCTGCGGCGCTGATTTCCCCGGCCTGCGAAGGCACCCGCCGACACAGCAGGCAGGGCAGGAGCCGCCGCATGGTGAGCCCGAACCGCACGCGATGCGGCCCGTCGCCTGCCCGTCCTGCCCTCCCATGGTTCGCGTTGTCGATACGCAAATCAGTCGCAACCCTTCGCCCCCACCCGCACTCCGGTCCCGGGCCGTGGCCCGGTGCTGCCGCATCCCACGAATCGTCGGCGCCGGTGTCCTCGGCGCTACCGGACACGACCGTGGTGGGACGACTCGACGAAACCGGCGGTGGTCACGCCGTCGGCCCGGACATCCGTGCGGCGTGACCTGGTCTGCCGCGATCGCAGTAGGCGCGAATGACTGCGTTCGCGCGACGACGAGCGGGACCCGCGCCGGCCATAGTGGTGGCCGGCCCCGACCTTTGGTCGACGGGCCGCCGAGACTCGCCGGCCCGCCGCACCAGGGCTCGCGCGTACCCCCACCCGCAAGATTCCCCGGAGGATCCATGTCCCCGCTCGCCCGTTGGTGCCACAAGCACCGATTGCTCGTCGTTCTCGTGTGGTCGGGAGTACTCATCGCCCTCGGGGTTTCGGCGCTGTCCGCGGGGGCCCGGTTCAGCAACGACTCCAAGATGCCGAACACCGAGTCGGCGACGGCAATCGAACTGATGCGGGCAAACGCACCGGCAGCGGCCGGTGCGAGCGGAATCGTGGTCTGGCAGACCGTCGACGGCTCCGACGCGACCGCGCCCGGAGTGCGCGATCACATGAGCGCCGTGCTCGACTCCATCGCCCACGCGCCCGGCGTGGCAGCGGTCAAGAGTCCCTACACGGCCGAGGGCACCCATCAGGTCGGCGACGACCGGGACACGGCCTACGCCACGGTGAACTTCGCCGGGGACGGCGACGGCCTCGGCAAGGCGGACGTCCACCGGGTCGAGCAGATCGCCGGCGCCGCCCGCACCGACAACGTGCGGGTGGAACTCGGCGGCAAGACCTTCTCCAAGGCCCCGGAGGCGTCGAAGTCGAGCGAGATCATCGGCGTCGCGCTGGCCGCGATGGTGCTGTTCCTGGTGTTTCGCTCCGCGTGGGCGGCGGCTCTGCCGATCGTGACGGCCGTGGCGGGTGTGCTCACCGCGATGCCGGCCACCATGCTGCTGAGTCACGTGATGACACTGTCCGACGTCACTCCGACATTGGGGGCGTTGATCGGGCTCGGGGTGGGCATCGACTACGCCTTGTTCATCGTCAACCGGCACCGCCGCAACCTCATGGCCGGCGCCGAAGTGGGCGCGTCCGCGGCGCGGGCCCTGGACACCTCCGGGCGGGCCGTGGTGTTCGCCGGACTGACGGTGGTGATCGCCCTCCTGGGCATGCTCACCCTGGGCATCGGCGTCCTCAGCGGCATGGCGCTGGGCGCGGCGCTGACCGTGACTCTGACGGTGCTCGCCGCCGTCACGCTGCTGCCGGCCCTGTTGGGCATGCTCGGTCTGCGGGTGCTCAGCCGCCGTCAACGACGGGACCTCGCGGCGAACGGGCCCCGGCAACAGCACGACGCGGCAGGGATCTGGGGTCGTTGGTCCGCGAAGGTCCGGCGCCACCCCAAGCGGCTGGGTGCGGTCGCCTTGGTGATCGTGACCGTGTGCGCGATCCCGGCGCTGTCCTTGCGGCTCGGCACGGCCGACGCGGGCAACAACCCGACGTCGTCCTCGAGCCGGAAGGCGTACGACATGCTGGCGGACGGGTTCGGCCCCGGCTTCAA
The DNA here is from genome assembly GCF_045207655.1 of Embleya sp. NBC_00888. Lineage (NCBI taxonomy): Bacteria > Bacillati > Actinomycetota > Actinomycetes > Kitasatosporales > Streptomycetaceae > Embleya > Embleya sp. NBC_00888. The sequence goes on from NZ_CP108785.1 coordinate 1,008,790, forward strand.
CGGCCCGTTCGTGCTGGCCGCCCAGACTCCCGACGACGCGGCCCGCCAGGGGTTGACCCGGTTGGTGGAACGCCTCGCGCACACCGACGGCGTCGCCGCGGTGAACGCCCCCGCGGCCTCGCCCGGCCAGACGTTCTCGGTCGTCTCGGTGGTGCCGGCCACCTCCCCGCAGTCCAAGGAGACCACCGAACTGATCGAGCGGCTGCGCGACGACGTCATCCCGGCCGCGGAGCAACAGAGCGACCTACGCGTCCATGTGGGTGGCGCCACCGCGTCGAGCAACGATTTCGCCGCGGCTGTGGTGGCCGAACTCCCGCTGTTCATCGGCATCATCGCGGCGCTCGGCTTCATCCTGTTGACCATCGCCTTCCGCAGCGTGCTGGTGCCGCTGATCGGCGCGCTGACCAACATCCTGACCCTGGGGGCCGCACTCGGGACGATCGTGCTGGTGTTCCAGCACGGCTTCGGCAGCGAACTCCTGGGAGTCGGCTCGGCCGGGCCGATCGAGGCGTTCGTACCCATCCTGGTCATCGGCGTGATGTTCGGACTGTCCATGGACTACCAGGTCTTCCTGGTCAGTCGCATGCACGAGGAATGGACCCGCACCCGTGACAACCACCACGCGGTCCGGGTCGGCCAGGCCGAGACCGGCCAGGTCATCGCCGTCGCGGCGGCCATCATGTTCACCGTGTTCGCCGCGTTCGCCGGCGGCGGCATGCGGGTGATCGCGACGTTCGGCGTCGGCCTCGCGGCCGCCATCGCCCTGGACGCGCTGGTGGTACGCATGATCCTGGTACCCGCGCTGATGCACCTGCTCGGCCGGGCCAACTGGTGGTTGCCCCGATGGCTGGACAAGGCGCTGCCTCGGATCTCCGTCGAAGGCGGGCCCGAGCCCGACGACCCCGTCCGGCCCGTCGACCAACCGGTGCCCGCCGGGCGCTGAGCGACCACATCCGTCTCCGGGATCGGCGCGTTCCACCACGTGCCGGTCCCGGCTGCGTACCGTGCAGGAGTGCAGATGATCAAGTCCGCGCGGAGCCACCTCGCCCGGCACCCCCGGGCCCGTGACGCGCTCCCGGCCGTGCTGCTGGTGGTGCTGGCGGTCTTCGCCTCCATGGCCGGTCCGTCCGGGTGGCACGGTCCACGCGCCGCCCCGGTGCTGTGGACCGCCGCCGCGTGTGTGCCCCTGGTGTGGCGCTCCCGCGCACCCGTGGTCGTCCTGGCCGCCGTCGTGGCGGTCGAAGGCCTACAACTCGCCGTCGTCGCGGACCCGGTCCTGCTGCCGGGCGCGAGTCTCGTCGCCCTCTACACCGTGGCCTCGCGGCTGCCCCGGATTCGAGCCTGGGCCATCGGCCTGACCGTCTGCGTGGGCATGACCGCAGCGCTGGCCGCGTCCCGATCCGAAGGCATCCTCGATACGGGCACGCTCGCGTGGTTCGACGTACTCGTACTCGCCGTCGCCGTCGGGGACACCACCCGTTCACGGCGCGCCTACCTGGCCACGCTGCACGACCGCGCCGAGCACGCCGAACGCACCCGCGAGGACGAAGCCGCACGCCGGGTCGCCGCCGAGCGCGTGCGCATCGCCCGTGACCTGCACGATGTCGTCGCCCACCACATCACCCTGGTCAACGCCCAGGCCGGCGTCGCCCGGCATCTGGTGCTGACCGACCCCGAAGCCGCCTACCGGGCGCTGGGGCAACTGAAGGACACCAGCCGGGCTGCGCTGGACGAACTACGCGCCACCGTAGGCCTGTTGCGGCAAGACGGGGACACCCACCCACGCACCCCCGCGCCGACCCTGGCCGAGCTCGACGACCTCGCCGAGTCGTTTCGCCGCACCGGCCTGCCGATCGATATCACCGTCACCGGCACGCCGCGGCCGGCGACGCCGTCCGTCGAACTCGCCGCGTACCGCATCACCCAGGAAGCGCTCACCAACACGGCCAAGCACGCCGGACCCGCCACCGCCCACGTCCACCTGGACTATGGCGAGAGCACCCTTCGCGTCGACATCACCGACACCGGCGGAGGCAGCCCGACCGTCGCCACGAACCACGACGGGCACGGCCTGATCGGCATGCGCGAACGCGCACACGCCTTCGGCGGCACCCTCGACACAGGCACGAGCGACCGGGGTGGATACCGCGTCACGGCCGAACTCCCCCTACCCATCACCACCGGAAACCCCGGAGCTCCCCGATGACCATCCGCGTCCTCCTCGCCGACGACCAGGCACTCCTGCGCGGCACCTTCAAACTCCTCATCGACAGCGAACCGGACATGGTAGTCGTCGGCGAGGCCTCCAACGGTGCCGAGGCAGTCGAACTCGCGCGCACCGAACGCGCCGATGTGGTCCTGATGGACATCCGCATGCCCGTCCTCGACGGGATCGAGGCCACCGCTCGCATCGGCGCCGACGAGGACCTCGCCGGCGTCAAGATCCTCATCCTCACCACCTTCGAGGTCGACGAACACGTCGTCGACGCCCTGCGCGCCGGAGCCGGCGGCTTCCTGGGCAAGGGCATCGACCCGCCCGACCTCCTCGACGCCATCCGTACCGTCGCCGCCGGCGACGCCCTGCTCTCTCCCACCGCCACCCGCCAACTCATCGCCCGGGTCGTCGCCCAACCCACCGCCGCCGACCCGCGCACCACACGTCGACTCGACCTCCTGACCCCGCGCGAACGCGAGGTCATGACCCTTACCGCACTGGGCCTGTCCAACAACGACATCGCCGAACGCCTGCACGTCACCGCGGTCACCGCGAAGACCCACGTCAACCGGGCCATGACCAAGGTCGGCGCCCGCGACCGCGCGCAACTCGTCGTCATCGCCTACCAAACCGGCCTCGTGAAACCCGGAGCCTGAACCTCCGGCCCCGGCAACCGACGGGTCGTCGGAGCGGAACCATACGACCGCTTCGAGTCGAGCCGGCGCTGTCCGCGCTCGACCTCCGTGGGAGTGAGCGGCAAGCCGAGCGTGAGCCACGATTATAATACCGGTATAGTTTGGCCGGTATAAGTATTGGACACGCGAGAAGAGCGCCGCATGATCGAGATCCTGAACCCCACCGAACTGGCCCGCGCAAAGGAAACAGGCGCCCTGGTCGCCGACATCCTCCAGACGGTGAAGAGCCGCAGCACGGTCGGCACGAACCTCCTGGACATCGATCGGTGGGCCCAGACCATGATCGTCGAGGCCGGAGCCCAGTCCTGCTACGTCGACTACGCGCCGTCCTTCGGACGCGGCCCGTTCGGCCACTACATCTGCACGGCCGTCAACGACGCCGTGCTCCACGGACTGCCGTACGACTACGCGCTTGCCGACGGCGATCTGCTGACACTCGACCTCGCCGTCTCCAAGGGCGGAGTCGCCGCGGACTCGGCCATCAGCTTCATCGTGGGCGACACGAAGCCCCCGGAGAGCGTCGCGATGATCAGCGCGACCGAACGCGCATTGAGCGCGGGGATAGCCGCTGCCGGACCCGGGGCTCGCATCGGCGACATCTCCCATGCCATCGGCTCGGTCCTCGGTGCGGCGGGGTACCCGATCAACACCGAGTTCGGCGGTCATGGCATCGGATCGACGATGCACCAGGATCCGCACGTCTCGAACACCGGGCGGCCCGGCCGTGGGTACAAACTGCGCCCCGGGCTTCTGCTGGCACTGGAGCCGTGGGTCATGGCGGACACCGCCCAACTCGTCACCGATGCCGACGGGTGGACGCTCCGAAGTGCGACAGGCTGCCGAACGGCACACAGCGAGCACACGATCGCCATCACCGACGACGGCGCCGAAATCCTCACCCTGCCGAAGCAGGCGCACTCGTGAGGTCGGAGCCACGCCCGCCCCCGTACTCCTGGCGCCCCATCGCGAATCACCGGTGAGAAGGAACGTTCCGATGTCTCACATCAACGCCGCACCGACTCCCCGCGCACGAGGCGACGAGGGTACCTGAGCCTGCTGGTCGAATCGCCGGGAGAGCGCTCCCCCGCGTGCTATAAAGAAGTTCATGAGCGACCTTCCCGCGCGCGGGGTCCCGGCTCGGTCCGCGACCCTGGAGGACGTGGCCAGAGTCGCCGGCGTGTCGCGGTCGACGGTGTCCCGGGTGGTCAACGACGTACGCAACGTCGACTCCGCGCTTCGGGAAACGGTCCGGCTCGCGATCGAGGCGACCGGCTACGTGCCCAACAGTGCGGCGCGTTCGCTGGTCACCCGCCGAGCGGGGGCGATCGCGTTGGTGGTCTCCGCGACGGCCGGCAAGGCGACCACGGGCGAGCGTTTCCCGTACCAGGTGTTCACCGACCCGTTCTTCGGCCGCGTGGTCAGCGGCGCGGTCGGCGTTCTGCACCCACTCGGGATGTATCCGTTGCTTATGCTCGCGGACACCGCGCGGGCCCGCGACCACGTGGTCGGCCATCTGCGCCGCGGCAGCGCCGACGGTGCGCTGGTCGTGTCCACGCTGCCCGACGACCCGCTGCCCGCGCTGCTGGTCGAGGCCGGCGTGCCCGCGGTGCTGTACGCGCGGCCGGCCACCCCCATGCGGATCAGCTACGTCGACCTGGCCAACCACGACGGCGCGCGGTTGGCGGCCGACCATCTCGTCGCGCTCGGTTGCAGCAACGTTGCCCTGATCACGGGGCCGGAGGACGTGTTGGCCGCGCAGGAACGCAGCACGGGTTTCGTGGTGGCGATGGCTCGCCACGGCCACCCGTACGTCCCGGCCGCGGACGGCGACTTCACGGCGATCGGCGGTGAGCGGGCGATGGCCCGGTTGTTGGCCGAACACCCGTATACGGAAGGGGTGTTCGCCGCGAACGACCGAATGGCCCAGGGCGCGCTGGTGGCGTTGCGAGCCGCCGGACGGAACGTGCCCGGCGACGTGTCGGTGATCGGCTTCGACGACGGCAGCGCGGCGATCGCCGCACAGCCCGCGCTGACCACGGTGCGTCAGCCGGTCGAGGACATGGCCGCGGAGATGACCCGGATGCTCCTCGCGCACATCGAGGACCCGGAACGCCCGCCGAGTTCGGTCATCTTCGAACCCACGCTGGTGGTCAGGGAATCCACGCGTTCGACGGCGAAGCCGACCGTCGACTGACCGGACGTGCCGGTCGCGTGGGCGGCCGCCGTGGTGTCCCGTGTTCCGTGTCGTCCCGAACGCTCCCGCCGACCCCGCCGGACATGGTGCCGCCGCTCCCTCGAAAGGGAGCGACGGCGAAGGGACCGACGGTGGGGCCGGCGGTTCGGATCGGGGACGACGGGATCAGGGGTAGGAGGTCACCGTCGAAGGCACGGTGGTCGTACCCGACGTCGGCGCTCCGAGGTCGTTGATCACGTGGTTGTACTGTCCGTTGCCGCCGAGCGAGATGACCAGCAGGTCGTGGAACCGGACCCCGGGCTTGTTCGGCGCCTCGAATCCGTGGTCCATGCGGATGGTCGGATCGACGTTGAAGTAGCAGTAGCTGCCCATGCCCCATCCCTCGTGGGTGGTGACCGCGTCGGCGACCTTGTAGGCGGCGTACCCCTTGACGTTGCCGTTTTGGATCGCGGCCTGGTTGGGCGCGTCGTACGCCTTCTCGTTCTGGAAGAAGATCGTCCGGCCGCGCTCGCCGGTCCACTCGACGTCGTACTTGCGGAAGTGCTCGGCGAAGAGCCCGGTCGCCAGCACGTCGTCGCCGTGTACCCGCAGGCCGTATTCGGCGGGGTTGACGTTCCAGCCCACACCCGCTCCGTGGTCGGCGCGCCAGAGCCAGGTGTGGTCGATGATCGTGTTGTTGCTGTTGACCACCATGCTGCTGGTGGCGAGTCCGGGGCCGGGGCCGCCGATGCGGACGAAGACGTCCTGGACTGTGGTCGGGTTGGCGGCGTGGTTCGCGTCGGCGCCGGCCGGGCCAACCTCCAGGAGGACGGGCGAGTCGACCGGCCCGGCGTCGATCAGGAAGCCGGCGAGCCTGACGCCGTCAACGTCGGCGACCTTCATCGCCGCCACACCGTTGTCGGGGATGATCGTGGCCAGGCCCAGGCCGAGCACGATCGTGTCCGGGCGGGTGACGTTGATCGTCTGGTCCACGTGGTGGATGCCGGGCGTGAACAGGAGGTTCAGGCCCTGTGCCAGCGCCGCGTTGATGGTCGAAGCGGTGGCCCCGGGCTTGACGACGTAGAAGTGGTCGAGCGGAACGGACCGGCCCTGCGGCGTGCCGTTGCCCCAGGAGGTACCACGGGCGTCGGTGCGCTTGGCGGGGGCGAAGACCTTGTACTCATTGCCGTCGAGGTAGAGGAAGGGCTTCTCCCGGGAGACGGGTGTGGTGTCGAGCGTGGTGTACGGCTGGGTCGGGAAGCTCTGTGCGGGAGCACCTTGGACCCCGGAGAAGGTCATGTTCCAGACGCCGTTGGTCCAGCCGCCGACCGAGCTGTCCCGGGTGTACCACTGTTGCTGCGAGTAGGGTCCGACGGTCCCGTCGATCCTGCTGTCGGCGATGTAGCCGCCACTGGCCCAGCCGTAGCCTGTGGGTGCCAGGTTCAGCCCGCCCTTGACGTGCATGCGACGGAAGGGCGCTGCTTGGGAGACCGCCCAGCGGTTGGTGCCGTTGACCGGGTTCAGGGCCAGGTTTTCGGCCGAGCGCCAGAAGTTCTGGGTGGCGTTGCCCTGGAACCATCCCGCGTCCACGGTGACGTCGCCGTTGAACGTGGTGTCGTCGGGGTTGAGTCCCAGTCCGGCGATCGAGGTGTAGAACCCGAGGTTGGCGTTGATGTTGTTGTATGTGCCGGGCTTGAACAGCAGCGCGTAGCGACCGGTGCCGAACTGCGCGGACTCCTGTTGTTGGAAGATGGCGTCGACCTTGCCCTGGATGTCGGGCGTGGTCGGGTCGAAGACTCGTACGTTGGGTCCGAGGTCGCCGCCCCCGGGAATCTGCGGCCCGGAGCCTCCGACGGTGCGCACGGCGAATTCCCACAGCGAGTAGCCGTATCCGGTACCTCGGGTGGTGCCTTCGAGACGGACGTAGCGGGCGTCGCCGGTGACGGTGAGCGTTTCGGTGCCCCCGGCGCCCGTGGTGGTGGAGTAGGCGGTGCTCCAGGCAGTGCCGTTCGTGGAGAACAGGATCCGGTACGCCTTGCCGTACGCGGCCTCCCACTTCAGGTCCACGCCGCACACGCCCTTGGTCTCGCCGAGGTCGACCTGGATCCATTGCGGGTCGGAGGCGGCGCTGGACCACCGGGTGCCCGCGTCGCCGTCGACGGCGTTGGCGGCGGCCGTGCCGCCGTTCTCCTGGCTGGACGTGGTCGCCGGCTTGCCCCGCGCCGCGTTCGCGGTGCCGCACTCGCCGCCGGGGCCGCCGGCCGCGGAGCCGAAGACCTGGAACTCCCAAAGCGAGTAGCCGTATGCGGTGCCGCGGACGGTGCCTTCGAGGCGGATGTACCGGGCGTCGCCGGTGACGGTGAGCGTTTCGGTGCCCCCGGCGCCCGTGGTGGTGGAGTAGGCGGTGCTCCAGGCGGTGCCGTTCGTGGAGAGTTGGATGCGGTACGCCTTGCCGTACGCGGCCTCCCACTTCACGACGACGTGGTCGACGGTGGCGGCCTCGCCGAGGTCGACCTGGATCCACTGCGGGTCGGAGGCGGCGCTGGACCACCGGGTGCCCGCGTCGCCGTCGACGGCAAGGAAGAACATGGCGACCTACCAGACCGAGATCCAGTCGGGCTCCGAGGGCGGTTGGGAACCCGGCGACGACGTCTCGCTCGCGTCGATGAATCGCTCGGCAATCGCTCCCGGCAACGGTGGCATCCCGGCGACCGGAACCACGGTCAACTGGAACAGCCCGCAGGGCGAGGCGAACGTCACCTTCTTCGACTCGGGCACACGATTCGAGGGAACGACCCAGTTCCCGAACGAGGGACCGGTCGGATACCGGGGCACCCTCAAGACCTGAACCACACCGCCGCGACCGGTCGACCCCTTGGAGCACGATCACCGCGGCAACCGCCGGACAGCCGCCGTCCGGAGGCCGCCCGGCGTCCGCCGGCACCCCCCGGTACCCCCCTCGGCGTCCGCCGGCACCCCCGGCACGCCGCCGGTTCGAGCCGGGGTCGTCACCCGTCCCGGTCCAGGGGGACGCATGTCGCGGGCGATGCTCGCGCGTTCCTCGGCGGCCGCCCGCGCCGCCTCGGCCTCGCGTTCGCGTTCCAGCCGGACGGAACGTTCCATCAGCGCGTCGGACCTCTCCCGGGCGGCGCGGGCGAGCATGCCCATGAGGAATGCCGTAATGGGCAGGGGCAGTGTGAACATGAACTGGCCCGCGTCGTTGCCCTTGACCAGCAGCGCGCCGAACGGGGTGGTGGCGGTGAGCGTGCCGATGAACCCCCAGCGCTGCCACGGGTGCTCCCCGCGGTCGGCCAGGGTGTAGATGGCCACCAACGCGCCGTACTGCAACGTCTGCCCGGGCCGGTCGTGCAGCGAGACGGCCGTCGCGAAGAACGCCACGACCAGCACCACCGCGAACGGCGCACGACGGCGCCAGAGCAACGGCACGACGGTACCGAGATTGACCACGAAGCCGAGGGGCGACACGTCGGGCGCGGTCACGAACGGGACGAACACCGGGACGGCCACCGCCGCCGCGACCAGCCCGTCCACAAGACGGCCGTCGCCAGGGCCGGTGCGCAGGTGTGCGGCAACGCCGCGGAACGAATCTGACATCCACTCAATATTGGCCTGCGCATCGGGCTTCGCCTCAGTCTCGAGAGAGGGATTCGGCCGGCGGGCTCGGCGCGTGGTCGGGCAATGCGCCCCGTCGCCGGGTCCCGGATCGGGGGTCACGTGCCGGCCGACCGGGTGGGTCCCGCGGGCCCGACCGGCAGCCGTTCCCACCTCTCGAACCAGCAGGTCGACGCACGCGTGGATACCCGGCGTCGGCGAGCCGGCACTCCCGCGCGTCAACGAACAACGAACGTCCTCGGCTCGAGGGGCAGTCCACCACTCGGAGGTGACCTCCATAGCCGCCCCGGCGAACGACCGCCCGTCCCCCGGCGCAGCCCACCCCGAATGCCCCCGCCCGGTGGCAACCTCGGCCGCGCGGCGGCGGGCGGTCGGTGTCGGTCATGAATCCCGCGTCGCGCGGGCGGTCGCCGAGATCGGCCGCCGTGTCCGGGGAGCAGTCGATGACGGTGCCTGTGTGCAATCCCCTTTCACCGGCGGGCTGGACCTGCGCTCCCGGCGGCCCCGGTAGCCTGGCGCGAAAATCAAACAGCACGTCGAAGGCATCACGGGGGCGTTGTGGCACTGCGCGGGGAGCCCGGCCGAGTGGTCGGTGGGCGGTACCGGCTCGTCGAGGCACTGGGCTCGGGCGGTTTCGGTCAGGTGTGGCGGGCGGTCGACGAGCGACTGCGGGTCGAGGTCGCGCTCAAGGAGGTGTGGCTGCCTCCCGCGGCCTCGGCCCGGCAGCAGGCCGAACGGCTGGCCCGGGCCGAGCGCGAGGGACGCAACGCGGCGGCGTTGCGGGACAACCGCAACATCGTCACCATCCACGACGTCCTCATCGAGGACGGCATGCCGTGGCTGGTCATGCAGTTGGTACGCGGGACGTCGCTGCAGCAGCGCATCGACGACGGGCCGTTGCCGGCCGCGGAGGCCATGGACATCGCCCGGGCCGTCCTGGACGCGCTGGGCGCCGCCCACGCGGCGGGAATCGTGCACCGGGACGTGAAGCCGGGCAACGTCCTGCTGGCCGACGACGGCGGGATCCTCCTCACCGACTTCGGCATCGCGACGCACCCGGCCGACACGCAGTTGACGGCGTCCGGATCGCTGATCGGGTCGCTGGAGTACATGGCACCGGAGCGGCTGAACGGGGACGACAGCGGCAGCGCGGGAGACCTCTACTCGCTGGGCGTGACGCTGTATCACGCGGTGGAGGGCGTCTCCCCGTTCCGCCGCGCGACCGCGGCGGCGACCATGGCCGCCGTCGTTCTGGAAACCGCCCCACCGCCGAAGCGGGCCGGCGTGCTGGGCCCGTGGGTCACCGCGCTGATGGACAAGGACCCGGCGCGGCGCCCGGCGGTGATGCAGGCCGAGACCATGACGATGACACCGACCCCGCCGCCGCGCGCGCCCCGCGGACGGAGAACGATGGTGCCGGCCGTCGGCACGGCGGTCGTCTGCGCCGGACTGATCGCCGGGGCGATCCTCCTGAGCGGGGGCGGCAACGCGGACACGGGCAGCAAGTCCACCACCCCGCCCGTCACCGGGACGAGCGGCACCCCCGCGACCCGGACGCCGACAGCCTTCACCCCGGCCCTCATGGACGACGCGTCGACCGATCCCGTGCCGCTCACCGCGGCGGCCATGCTGCCGCCGACGTACGTCAACGAACTCGGCTCCACGTTCCGGCTCACGTCCAGCAGTGTGCACGGGTGCGAAGCGCAAGGCATGTCGACCGTCATCCAGAGCGCGCTGACCGCGGGCGGCTGCATCAACACCCTCTTCGCGGACTACATCGGCCCGGGCGCCGGAGGCGACGGCACCCCCGTCATGGTGTCACTGGAGATCCTGGTCTTCGCGAACGCGACCGATGCCCAACGAACGGCCGACGCCCTCCAGCCGATCATCCGCGGCAGCCAATACGCGACGTTCGGCATGCGCTGCCCGGAATCCGGTACCGGCGCGAACATCTGCCGCGACGGCTGGTACACCGGCTTCAACACCTACGTCGCCGCCCAACACCGCTACGTCCTCGCGGCCACGGCCCTGTACGCCGACGGCAGGACCCCGGTCGACCACTGGACCTACATGGCCCCCGGCTACCCGGCCAACAACTGCGGCCCGAAGTACTACACCGGCACCCGGACGTAGCCGCCCGGTCGCGTCGCCAGGCGACCGTCGACAGCGGTTCACAACGCGGTCGGCTCCGTGCCGACGCCTGCCGCACCAACGGCCCCGACTTCCCCGGCAGTGGCCCCGGGCGGGGTCGCGACTCTCGGGTCTCCGCGCGCACGATCCGGGTGCGGACTCGTGGTGGATGACTGTTCCTCTCCCAGCGTGTGATGGAACGATGACAACCCCTTCGAGTCGGGATTTCGGAGGCTCTACTGGACGACATGAACAGCGAGACCAACCCCTCCACCCGCCGTCGGCGAACTGTCCGGCTCACCGCGGGAATCGCCCTCGTCACCGCGACGGGGGTCTTCGGGCTCACCGCCTGCGACGACTCGGACAACAAGAGCGAGGCCACCGACGGCCGGTCCGATTCGACTCCCTCCGCCACCGCCCGCGGCGGCTTGGAACCGTCCGCCGCCGGGGACAAGAACGTGAGGCTCGCCAAGCTGCTGTGGATGGGTGACTCCATCGGCGAAGTCCAGGCCCCGGCACTCGGGGCGGCAATGAAGGCCAACGGCATGGAGTTCAAGTCGATGGCGGCGGCCGGTGGCGGCGGTGTCATCGGCGAGGTGGCCGAACCCACCTGGGAACAACTGCCGAAGGAACTCGGCTCCTTCAAGCCGAACGTGGTCGTCTACCAAATCACCACCTACGACTGGGGCAAGACAGAGGAACAACACGCGAGCTACGAACGACTGGTCAAGACGGTGACCGACGCGGGCGCCGAACTCGTCATCGTGTCCGCACCGCCGTTCAGGATCGACGACTTCTACAAGCCGCACGAGGCCGAGATCAAGGCCGCCCCGAAGTCGGCCAAGGAGGTGGCGGACAAGCACCCGGGCAAGGTGCGCTTCCTCGACGCCGCGGCCCTGTGGGGCACCGACGGCGCCGCCGCCAAGGCGCAGCGGAGCAACGACGGCATCCACTCCTGCCAGCAGGGGTCGGCCGCGTTCGCCCAGTGGCTGGGCAAGGAACTCGGCAAGCAGTACTCCTTCACACCGGCGGCAGTGGACCGTTGGGCCACCGGGTCGTGGACCGGCGACAAGGTGTACGGACGACTCGGCTGCAAGTAGTCGACCCCGGGCGGCGCGCTCGCCCTCGTTTCCCCGTGCACAGTGATCGAGGGGCGGAACGGGCCCAGGCTCGTTCCGCCCCGTGTCTTTCGGAGACAAACCCCATGCCTGCGCAGACTTCCCCCCGGCGTACCCATCGGCGGGTTCCCACGCCGTCCACGTCGCCCGCGAGCCCGCCCGCCTCCGCCAAACCGCACATCGGACCGCTGGACGGTCTGCGCGGTGTGGCCGTCGCGGCGGTACTGCTCTTCCACGCCGGACACTTCGGCGGTGGCTTCCTGGGCGTCGACCTGTTCTTCGTGCTGTCCGGGTTCCTGATCACCGGACTGCTGCTCAAGGAGGCGGCGGCCGGCAACGGCCGCATCGACCTCGTCACGTTCTGGGGACGGCGTGCCCGCCGCCTGTTGCCCGCACTCGCCGCCATGGTGTCCGGCACGTTGCCGCTGGTGTGGGCCTTCGGCTCGCCCGCGCTGATCCGCAACGCGCTCGACGACAGCCCATGGGTGGTGGCGAACCTGGCCAACTGGCACTTCATCGCGGACAAGATGGGTTACTGGAACTCCGCCGACACCCGGGTCTTCAGCCACCTGTGGAGCATCGCCGTCGAGGAGCAGTTCTACCTGTTCTGGCCACTGCTCCTGGTTCTGGTGGCCCGGGGCGGGAAGGCGGGCCGCAACGTCGCAGTCGTCGCGGCGACGGGGGCTCTGGCCTCGCTGGCCCTGATGATCGATCTCACCGATCCGATCGACAGCACCCGAGTGTACGAAGGCACCGACACGCGTGCGTTCTCGCTGCTCCTGGGCGCCATGGCGGCCACTGCGCCGGCCACTCGCGCGGTGGCCCGCCTGGGCGAGCACCTGGCCGGGTGGATCTCTCTGGTCCTGGTGTGCGGCATCGGCGCGTACTGGGTCCTGGCCGACGGAGAGGACTCCCCTTCACTGTTCCAGGGGGGAATGTTCCTCCACGCACTGGCCGCCGCCCTCCTCATCTGTTGCCTCACCCGGGCCCCGGCCAGTCCCGTCGGCCGTGTCCTGGGCGGCACTCCGTTGCGCCGGCTCGGTCTGATCTCGTACAGCCTCTACCTGTGGCACTGGCCGGTCTATCTGCTGCTGGACGAGGAACGTCTCGGCTTCTCGGGCTGGGGGCGGACGGCCGTCATCGTGGCCGTTTCCATTGCCGCCGCCGTACTTTCCAAGTTCCTGGTGGAGGATCCGATCCGCTTCCGGGCCCGTTGGGCGCGCGGTCGGACCGGCGCCGTTGCCCTGTTGGCCACGTTCGCCGCGATGGCGGCCCTGTGGGCGGTCATACCGGAGCCCCACAGCGGGGCGGGCTCCGTGGACGTCACCCAACTCACCGCCGGATAGCGAGTGTTCCGCGATGGGCCGGCCGGTCGGTCCACCGCGCTCGGGGCGTGACGCGCATGCGGCGGGGCCGGGGTGATGCGGCGGTCCGTGGTCGGTCGTCGAAGCAGGTTCACGATTGCGGGAAGCTGTAGTGGTAGCCCTGTTCGTCGAACCAGGTCAGGAGCTTCTCGAGGGCCTGGAAGGACTGTTCGCGGTTGCCGCCGCCGTCGTGCATCAACACGGTGGGTCCCTTGGCCAGTTGCTGTTGGACGCGGGTGACGATGGCGTCGACTCCCGGGCGCTGGTAGTCGCTCGGGTCGACGTTCCAACCGAGGGGGCGCATGCCGTGGTCGGCGGCGACCTGGCGGCTTTCCGGGGTGAACGCGCCACCGGGTGCGCGGTAGTACCAGATCCGTCGGCCTCCCGACGCCTGGTCGATCATGTTCTTGGCGTCGAGGATTTCTCGTGTCTGGTAGTCGGCCGGTTTCTTGTCCATGCCGGTGTCGTGGTGCACCGAGTGGTTGCACAAGCGGTGGCCGGCGTCGACGATCCTGCCCAGCAGTTCGGGGTTGGCCTTGGCTGCGGGTCCCAGGACGCAGAACACGGCCTTGGCGTCGTGCTTCTCGAGCAGTTCCAGGAAGCGGGGCGTCCACACGGCATCCGGGCCGTCGTCGAGGGTGAGGTTGACCGACTTGCCGCTGTCCTCCGACTGCCGCGATATCGACGGATCGACCTTGCCGCCCTCCTTGGGGCGCGGGGCGACCGGCGGTTCGACACCGGCGGTGCCCGGCACCGGGCGGGCCGCCTGGTGGGTGCCGGCGACGGGTCGGTTCGCCGGTGTGTCGGAGGCGCCACCGCAACTCGCGAGGGCCGCCGCGGTCACGACGAGGGCCATTGCCGTGCCCGCGCCCCTCGCCATGTCGCCGCGACGTATTCCACCAATCATCATCGATATTCCTGTCTCGATATCCCGGGTCTTCGTTCGACTGCTCGCCGAGCCAAACACGTTCGGGTATCGAAACCGGAGGCTGTCATCGTCTCGTCACATATCGCGCACAGATCCGTCATCCCGGGACCATACGGTGGTCAACGAGGCTCTGAGCTGTGCGAGCAGGCGTCAACACACCCGCCAACCGGCCCGGGACAGGGTCGCTACCGCGAAATCCGTCGTAAAGTCGAACGGCACCGCAGACCGCCGTACCCACCTCACCACAACGTCTTCGGACGGCCCGGACACAATCCCCCATAATCCGCCGTGACGACTCAGCAGGGAATTGTCACCACCATGCCACGCGTGTTGCTTATCGAAGACGATCCCGCGGTCCAAAGAGGCGTCGGTATCGCACTGCGACGGCGCGGCCACGAGGTCGCCGTCGCACCCACCGGAGAGGCCGGGCTCGCCACCCTGGAGGACTTCCGCCCCGATCTCGTCCTGCTGGACCTGATGCTGCCGGGCATCAACGGCCTGGAGGTGTGCCGCCGGATCCGCGAACGACACCAACTCCCGATCATCATCCTCACCGCCCGCGGCGACGACATCGACATCGTGGTCGGCCTGGAGGCGGGCGCGGACGACTACGTCGTCAAGCCGGCCGGCGGCGAGGTCCTGGGCGCCCGGATCAAGGCCGCCCTGCGCCGCGCCGTTCCCGCCGACATCGAAGACGGCGCCGCCGAGGACCCGATGGCGCCCCGGGTCGACCGGTACGGCGAGTTGACCATCGACCGGGCCGCGCTCATCGTGTCCAAGAACGGTACCGAGCTCGCGCTCGCACCCTCCGAACTCAAACTGCTGCTGTACCTGTCCGCCTCCGCCGGGCGCGTCTACAGCCGCGACATCCTCCTCGAACGCGTCTGGGAACACAGCTTCGCCGGCGACGCCCGACTGGTGGACGCGTGCGTGCTGCGGCTGCGCGGGAAGGTCGAGGACGACCCGCGGCGCCCCCGCTACGTACAGACGGTTCGCGGCTTCGGTTACCGATTCGGACCGCTGTGACCGAGCCCGATGCGCGTGCCACGACCCGGTCGCCGGGACCACTCGGACGCCGGCTGTCGCCGCGCGGTCTGCGCCCTCGGTTGATCGTCGCCTTCCTCCTGGTCGCCGCCTTCAGCGCCCTGACCACCTCCGCGCTGACGTTCGACCGGGCCCGCGACGCGATCCTCGACCGCACCCAGAGCGCCGCGACCGACGAACTGCGCGCCCAACTCGACGCGCGCGCGCCCGACCTGCCGTACCCGCCCAGCACCGAGAACCTGCGGGAGTTGACCGTCCTGCTCGACCGCGCGGGCACCCCGCGCAACTGGCGCACCCACGTCTCCTACCAGGACGGCCCGCTCGTCCCCGCCCAGCCGCCCGGCACCCCCGGCGCGGTCACCGCGGCGCTGCGATCCGCGGTGCTGCGGCAGAACGGCGCGGTGGCCCAACGCGTGGCGGGGGCGGACGGCCCGTGGCTGGTCGTCGGGATGCCGATCCTGCACGCGGGACCGGACGACACCCCCACCCGGATCGTGGTGTACGCCGAAATGTCCCTGCGCGGCGAGCAGGCCGACGTCCGCGCTCTGGTCACCGCGGCCCGCTACGGCGCGATCCCCGCCGTCGCACTCGCCCTCGTCCCGGCGCTCATCGCCGCCGCGCACGTCCTTCGTCCGGTACGCCGGCTGCGCGCGGGCGCCCACCGCATCGCCGAGGGCGAGCTCGACACCCGCATCCCCGTCCGCGGCACCGGCGAACTCGCGGACCTGACCGCGACGTTCAACACCATGGCCGACACCATCGAACGCGACGCCACCGAACGGCGCCGCCTGGAGGCCGGCGCCCGGCGGTTCGCGGCCGACGTCTCCCACGAACTGCGAACCCCGCTCGCGGCGATGGTCGCCGTGACCGAGGTCCTCGACGAGGACACCGCCCATCTGGGCCCCGACATCTCCGAAGCGCTTCGACTGGTGGCCGAGGAGACCCGCAAACTCGCCCGCATGGTCGAGGACCTGATGGAGATCTCCCGCTTCGACGCCGGGGCCGCGATCCTGCACACCGACGAGGTCGACGTCGCCACGGCGGTACGCCGGACCCTGCGGGCCCGCGGCTGGACCGACCGGGTGGAGACCGAACTCCCCGACGGTATCCGCGTCGTGCTCGACCCACGGCGCTTCGACGTCGCCCTCGCCAACCTGGTCGGCAACGCACTGCGCCACGGAGGCAGCCCCGTGCGCGTCGTCCTGCGCCGTGCCGACGACCTGGTCGCCATCGACGTCCTCGACCGTGGCCCCGGGTTGGATCCGGCCGTGCTCCCGCACATCTTCGACCGCTTCTACAAAGCCGACTCGGCCCGGACCCGATCCGAGGGCAGCGGCCTGGGACTTGCCATCGCCCGCGAGAACATCCACCTGCACGGCGGCACCCTACGAGCGGCCGACGCCACGGACGTGGGCACCGTGTTCACCATCGAACTCCCCCTCGTGCCGCCGGCCGCCGTGCCGGACCCCGGACCCCGGACACCTCGACGACATCGGCGCACACGCAACCGATCACGACGCGAGCCCGCGTCGTCGGGCGCGGTCGGACACCGACGTACGGAGGATCAGTGAAGCTCGCCACCGCCGTGGTCGCCGTCTTGGCCTCCCTGGTCGCCGGATGCGGCATCTCCAGCACGAGGCCACACGGAGTCGGCCCCCCTGCCAGCGGCGTTCCCCAGGTCGGCACCGTGCCCGACCGGGCTCGTCTGTTCTTCGTGTCCTCCGATGGTGTCCAAGCGGTGTCCCGACCCACCGACACGTCCCTCGACCCCGGCCAAGCGGTCGCAGTGCTCCTGAAGGGACCGACCGAGACCGAACGGCGGCAGGGATTCTCGACCGCCCTGGCGGACGTGGCCGGCCGGGTCGGCGTCGACACCGGGGACGGCACGGTCACGTTCACGCTGCCCCTCGACGCCGGCCGAATGCCCGTGGAGGGGATCCACCAGCTCACCTGCACCGCGGCCAACGCCCGCGTTCCGGGCGGCCGACCCGTCGCCGACGTCGACATCAACTTCCGCGAACTCGGCAAGCTGGGTGTGTGGGGCCCGTTGCACTGCAACATCGCCGGCTACTACGCGCAACCCGAAGGGGCCCGCTCCCCGGGGCACTTCTCCGGCTGAGACTCTCGGACGTCGTACAGGCAGGTGGCGTGGAAGTCGTCGCCGAGCCCGCCGACCAGGTCCGTGCCGCGTAAACAGGTCAAAACCGTCAGGGGGCCGGTGAGGCGCGCCAGGTGAAGCCGGATTTCGCGCATGGCAGCGGCAGACCACATGTGCGGGCGGCGGATCGCGGCGGTCCGTTCACCGCACTCGGGATGCGGTGGACATGGGTGAAGTTTGTCGCAGCGGAGGTTCACGGGTTCTCGTGGGCAAGCCGGCAACGGGAATGTGATTCGCCTGCGGAGGTCCGGTTGCCCGGGAAGGCCGTCCGGGCCGCCGCCGGCCGAGGTTGGGCCGTGAGCCGTCGAATGTCCCGGCAATGGGCCTGGTGCACCGCGGTGGCGGCCGGGCAGGCTAGTTTGCTCGGGTGACTCTCCTTGATGATGTGGCCGAGCGCGACGGCCGGCGCTGCTGGGTGTGCGACGAACCGGTCGACCCCGACGTATCGGTGAACGACCCGCGGGGGCCCAGTGTCGACAGCCGGACCGCCGACCGGAAGGCCAAGGTCGCCGAGCGGCTCGCGCACCGCGGGTGCAACACCCGCAAGGGCGCGGTCAAGGTGGTCATCGCCTGGCCGGACCACCTGTACGTGGTCGAACCCGCGCCGCTGATCACCGTTGCCGGGAGACTGGAGCGCAAGGGCGGCCGGGAGATGGTGGGCCGTTGTCCGACCAGGAAGGACGCCCAGGAGGCGGCGGATTGGTTGGTGGACCGCTTCTCCCGACTGGTACCGGGGCTGCCGGTGACCGCCGACATCGAGGCGGGCGGCGGTCAGTTCCTCGTCATCCTGGCCACCGGCCGCCGCTGACCACGTGCCGCCCCGGCCACCTTGAAGCGGGTGTCGCGGCCGAGGTCGAGACGAAGCCGTCGCCGGTGACGATGTGCGGGTGCTCGACGGCGGGTGCTCGACGGCGGGTGCTCGACGGCGGGTGCTCGTGCATGGGACGTACACGACGGCGGAGATCGCGAACATCGCGGCGGCGACCGGGAGCCGGATCCACACGGAGCGTGACGGATGCAGGCCGGTCGCCAACCCTTGGCCGTCGGGATCCGCATGGCCGTCGGGGATCCGCGCGTTCGACGGGAATCGTGCCGCGCGTTCGACGGGCGGGCGACCGGCGCGGACAATGGACGGGTCGGGGGTGAGTTGCCGACGAGGTGGATTCGATGCCGACCTGGCGATTGCGGGACTTTCGCGACGACGACCTCGACGGCGCGGTCCGGATCTGGGATCAGGGTCGGCAGGCGGACGATTCGCTCCCGGTGTTCCCCGTCTCCGAGGTCATGTCCGCGGCCGGGGCGGGCGCGCCCGCCGTGGTCGCGGTGGTGGACGACCTCGTCATCGGCATGGCGGTCGCCCAGGAGCAGGGCGACCGGGCCTGGATCACGCTTATCGCGCTCGCCGGGACGTGGCGCCACCGCGGCGTCGGCAGCGCCCTGATCGCGGGGCTGGAGCGCCGCCTGCGCCTGCACGGCGTCCGCCGGATCGCCGCGCTGCTCGCTCCGGGAGCAACCGGGACCACGGCACTGGAGAACTCCGGCTACCGCACGCGCCCCGGGCTGATCCTGTACGAGAAGGTCGAGCACTTCGGCGCGAGCGACGCGGGCCTGCTCGCCGAACTCGGCGGCCGGGTTCTCCCGCGGGGACTGTGGGAAGCGCTCGCCGGCATGACACGCGAGAAGGAGGCCATCGAGCGGCGGATCGTGCTGCCGCTGGCCGAGCCCGTACTGGCCGACCGGTACGGGGTGACACCGCCCAAGGCGGTCATCCTCTTCGGACCGCCGGGTACCGGCAAGACCAGCTTCGCCCGCGCCGTCGCCTCCCGACTGCAATGGCCGTTCGTGGAACTCTTCCCCTCGCGGCTCGCCGCGGCCGCCTCGGAGGGACTGGCCACCTCGCTCCGCGACACGTTCGCCGACCTCGCCGAACTGGAGACCGTCCTGCTGTTCATCGACGAGGTCGAGGAAATCGCCGGCACCCGCTCCGGCAACGCCGTCGACCCGGGCCACGGGGTCACCAACGAACTGCTGAAACTGATCCCCGGCTTCCGCGACCACGACGACCGCCTCCTGATCTGCGCCACCAACTCCGTACGCTCCCTCGACCCGGCGTTCCTGCGCCCCGGGCGGTTCGACTACGTCATCCCGGTGGGACCCCCCGACTCGGCCGCGCGCGCCGCGATCTGGCGGCGCTACCTCGGCACCGCCGCCCGCGATGTCGAACAGCACCGACTCGTGGAGGCGAGCGAGATGTTCACACCCGCCGACATCGAGTCCGCCGCCCGCAAGGGCGCCCACGCCGCGTTCGAACGCGAAGTCGACGACCGCCGTGACGCCCCGGCCACCACACAGGACTACCTCGCCGCCATCGCCGACACCCGGCCCACCCTCACCGACCGGGCACTCACCGAGTTCAACGAGGACATCGAGCGCTACGAACGCAGGTGAAACGCGGTCATCGCCGGGAGGCCGGAGTCCCGATCGCCGACGCCCTCTCGAAATCCGCGTCGTGACCGTGAGGCACCTGGCCTGGGCACTGCGGCCCCTGCCGGTCACCGAGTTCGCCCGCTACCTCGGCATCCCCGTCGGCACCCGCCCGCATGACGCGGGCCCACATCACCGGGGCGGTGTGCCACACCCACAACCGGGTCGGTGTTCGCCTGGTCCTCATCGACGAGACCCCGCCGCCTCGACCCCCGCACCACCACCGGCGCCGAAACCGCCGACCCGCGAGGCACAACTCGCCGGACGGGCCTGTCCGGTCGACTGCGGGCGTTCCCGGCGCGGCTCGGAGAACGCGAACCGTTGGCCCTTGGTGCCGGTGTCGCCCGCGCCCCACGCCGGTGGTGGTGAAGTGTCCTGACCCGCCGAACCGTCCCCGGCGCGGGTCTACTTGTCGGGGATGGTGGCGTTGTCGGGGATGGTGGCGTTGTCGGCGAAGGCGGTGCCGGTCGGCTCGAACTCGCCGAGCCCTGGGCCGAATCGGCCCGAGTAGACGATGTCGATCAGCAGGATCCGGTCGTTGCCCGCCGTGCCGTCCTTGTCCGTGGACGTGGTGAGCCAGATGTCCCCGTCGGGGTCGACCTCCACGGTGCGCAGCCGGTCGTACGTCCCCTCGAAGAACGACTTCTGCTCGACCAGGTTCGAGTTGGAGTCGATGCGCAGCCGGTAGACTCGCTGACCCCGAGTCGTGGCCACGAACACGTGGTCGTTGATGATGGTCAGGCCGCTCGGCGAGGCGGACGACACCGGCCAGGTCTTCTTCGGCGCGATGTATCCGGAGCAACTACCCTCGGTGCCCTGACAGTCGGGCCAACCGTAGTTGCCGCCTTTCTGGATCAGGTTGACCTCGTCCATGATGTTGTCGCCGAACTCCGCCTGCCAGAGGCGTCCCTTGGAGTCGAAGTCCAGTCCCTGCGGGTTGCGGTGCCCGATGGACCAGACGGCATTGCCGAACGGGTTGTCCGACGGGATCGAGCCGTCCGGATTGATGCGCAGGATCTTGCCGTTGAGGGAGTTCTTGTCCTGCGCCCGGGAGTCGTTCTGGGCATCGCCCATGCCGGCGTACAGCTTGCCGTCGGGCCCGAAGCGAAGCCGCCCGCCGTTGTGGTAGCGGCTCTTGGCCATGCCATCGAGCAGCACCTTGTAGCCGCTGAGCGTGTTGTTCTCCAGCTTCATCCGGGCGATGCGGTTGCCGTCGGACGAGGTGTGCAGGAAGTACACGTAGTGGTCGGTGGCGAAGTTCGGGGAGACCTCCACGCCCATGAGGCCGCCCTCGCCGCCGGTGGTCTGGGAGTTGGGCACCTTGCCGAGCTGTGTCTTCTGGCCGGACTTGGTCAACCGGTAGACGTTGAAGGTGTTCCGCTCGGTGTAGATCCCGGAGCCGTCCGGCAGGAACGCCACGCCCCAGGCGACGTCCACACCGCCGGCCAGGGTTTTCACGGTGCCCGGGTCGGGGGTTCCGCCCGGTTGGGAACCGGCGGTGGTGACGCTGATCTCCGGGCCGAACGCCGACCGGTTGCCCTTGGCGTCGAAGGCCCGCACCTTGAACCTGTACGTCGTATCGGCCTTCAGGCCCGCGACGGTCGTGGTCGCGGTTTCCGAGGTACCCGCGGCGACGCCGTCGCGATGGATCTCATACCCGGTGACCTTCACGTTGTCGGTGGACGGCGTCCATGCCAGGTCGACGCTCGTCGCGGTCTTTCCGGTGGCGCGAAGCCCCTGCGGGGCACTCGGCGCCTCGCCGTCGGGCGGCGCGGGCAGCGTGGCGATGGTGACCACGTTGCTGGCGTCGGAGACGTTCGGGACGGCATCGCGCGCGAAAACGGTCCAGTCGTAGCTGGTCTCGGGCGTCAGGCCGGTCACCGTGGTGGCCTGCGTGGAGCCGTCGACCTGCTTCATGAGCTGGCCGTGCTGGTAGACGTCGTAGCCGGTGACCTTCACGTTGTCACTGGCCGCGTCCCAGGCAAGGGACACGGAAGTGCTGGTCGGCTCCTTGTCCTTGCGCAGGTTTCTCGGGGCCGTCGGCTTCTCGGTGTCGGTCGGACCCTGCGGGGTGACGATCAGGCTGTCGAGGTTGGGGCCGTCCACACCCGAGGTGGTGGCGCGGATCTTGTTGGTGCCCGCGGCCAGTGCCGTCGTGACGGAGGCCGTCTTCCAGGTCGTCCAGGCACCGGTTCCGGGGAAGGAGAGGTCGCCGGCGGCCTGGGTGCCGTTGACCGCGATGTCCAACGGCCGGTCGGCGGAGGTGCCGTTGGCGTAACGGAAGTCGAGCTTCGTGGCTCCCGGTTGCTCCGCCTCGACGGTGAACTCGACGTACGCGTCGGACACCACGTCGAAGTTCACGAAGCCGGTGCCGGTGTGGCCTGCGTGGTTGGACTCCACCTTGCCCTTGACAACATGGGCGGCCTCGGCCTCGTACGTGGCCGCGCGAGGGAGGGGAGCGGAGTGGGCAGCGGGCAGGGCCACGCAGAGCGAGGCGGTGGTGGCCGCGGCCACCAGGGCGCCGAACGCCCTGGACGGCCGGGATTTGATGCATCTCACGGTGTCCTCCAGCGAAGAGGGGCTGAGCGCACGGCGGCTCAGCAGCTCGTGGTGCCGCCCGGGCGGGTCCGCTGCGAAGGTCTCGCGGCAAGCGACTTCCGGCAACGGGCGGTCAC
This sequence comes from Embleya sp. NBC_00888, assembly GCF_045207655.1. NCBI lineage: Bacteria > Bacillati > Actinomycetota > Actinomycetes > Kitasatosporales > Streptomycetaceae > Embleya > Embleya sp. NBC_00888. The sequence continues at coordinate 1,031,407 of NZ_CP108785.1, forward strand.
GCGGGGGAAGTTGGCGCTGGACCTCGATAGTTAGGAAACTTTCCTAACTGGTGATGGAGCACGTTAGGCCTCGGTTGTGCACCTGTCAACGGGTCACGCGCCACTCGATGCGCGGGTCCACTCCCGACCGCGCCTCGGTCACGCCGCCGAATCGCCGCATGAGGCCTGGAAGCGAGTACCGAGCCGCGCCGCGCGCACAGGGCCTCGTTCGTGACGGTCGTTCGGATGACTGAATACATCGCCGGGAGCCGGCAAGTGAAGCCGCCGATGGAGCGGATCGCGGCATTGGACTCGCTCGGCAACCCGTCGCGGCCGTGTACGGACCCCACGACCTCGACACGGACTGAACGACCGACGGGGACGGGACATCGTCCCCACCTCCGCCGCCTGGGACAGCCGGACGGCAGGCGGGTTCTCTCGATGGGGGGCGGGCGGTACGTGCGCCGATCCGAGGCCGATCGGCGACGGAGGCGAGGCGGCGTCCCGGTCCGGTGGGGGGCGACGGTGTGGGGTGGAGCCGGTGGGCCAAGTGCCCCCGTACCAACCTCGGTTCGGGGGGTGACGCGGCACCCGCCCCTTCTCTATGGTCTAGACCTATGACGAGACGATTAGGCAATGCCGTGCGCGGAGCAGTGGTGATCGCGCTCACGGCCACGCTGACCGCCGCGATCCCGGCCGAGGCCACGCCTTCACGACCACCGACGCTCACCTGGACGACCTGTCCGCCCGACCCCAACGGCGTCCCCGTCGACCCGCGACTACGGTGCACGACACTGCGCGTACCGATGGACTACCGCGCCCCGGCCGGCCCGACGATCGAGATCGCGGTGTCCCGGCTGGCCACGGCCAAGCCGGGGCTGCGCCGCGGCATCCTGCTGCACAACGCGGGCGGGCCCGGCGCGGCGAGCCTGAACCGGCCGAGCACGTTCGTCAACCTCTATCCACAGGACGTTCTGGACCGCTTCGACCTGATCGGCTTCGACCCGCGCGGTCTCGGCTACAGCACGCCGATCACGTGTGGACGCACCACCCAAATCACCAACGAGCGCCTCTTCCCGTTTCCGGCCCCGGACGGATCGATCGCGGACAACGTGGACTTCGCCCGTGGTCTGGCGCGCGACTGCCTCGCCAACGGCGGCGCCCTGATGCCGCACGTGACCACGGCCAACACCGCGCGCGACATGGACCGGATCCGGATCGCCCTCGGCGAACGCAAGCTCTCCTACCTCAGCGCTTCCTACGGCAGCTACCTGGGAGCGGTGTACGCCGAACTCTTCCCCGACCGCACCGACCGGATCGTCCTCGACGCCAACGTCGACCCCAACGTCACGTGGCACGATCGATGGGCGTCCTGGGACCGCGGGTTCGACACGCGGTTCGGGGACTTCGCCGCCTGGGCGGCCGAACGGCACGACACCCTCGGCCTCGGCACCACCCCCGCCGCCGTACGCCGGGGCTACCTCGACATGGTCGAGCGCCTCGATCGCTCCCCGGTGCAACACCCCGGAGCGGGCCCGGTCACCGGCAACCTGTTCCGAGCCATTTATCAGGCGTACTCCTACCACACCCTCCAGTTCCCGGAAGTCGCCGCGTGGTGGCGGTTCCTCGCCGGCGCCGGGCCGCCTCCCACGTGGGGCGAGTGGCCGACCACGCCCGGCATCCCCCGGGACAACGACACAGCCGTACTGCTCGCGGTGACCTGCGGAGACAGCCGCGCCCCGCGCGACATCGCCCACTACCAGCGCGAAGTCACGCTCAACCGGGCCCTGTTCCCGATCCTGGGCGGCATGGGCACCAACATCTGGCCGTGCGCGTTCTGGCCCGACCCGGTCGAACCGGCGGTACGGATCACCGACCGCGGAGCGACCGACATCCTCCTGCTCCAGACCACCCGGGACCCGGCCACGCCCTATGCGGGCGCACTGGGCATGCGCATCGCCCTGGGCAAGCGGGCACGCATGATCATCGTGGACGGAGGAAACCACGGCGCCTACGACCCCGAGGCGCCGTCCTGCGCGCTCACCCGAGTACACAGCTTCCTGAGTACCGGAGCCCTGCCTCCACGCGACCTGTTCTGCTTCCACGACCCGTCGACCACACAGGACGGAAGCCCGCTTTCCGGCGCAACCCTCCACACGCGTCGCCCACCGATCGGCCCCTTCTGACCCCAACTCACCGAGCCCGCCCGTGTCCGCATGGTCGAGGTAGGTGTTCGCCGCTGCCTGGAGTGCGGTGCGGTGGAACGCGGCGCCGACGTTCTTGAACGCGTCCTGCGGCAGCGCCGGGACGGTCTCGGGATCGGGCGCGGTGGACAACCGGCCGCAGGTGGTCTCGACGGTGGTGCCGTGGGCGGCACACCAGGCGCGGTAGGCCTTGCGGGCCGGCGCGGCCCGGACGACTGGCGCAGAATCGCGGTGCTGATCGCCTCCCACAGCGACGGGTTGGGCCCCCGCGCCACCGTTCCCAGGGTGCCGAGCGCCGCGCCCAAGGGGCAGGCAGCGCCGGGAGTTCGTCGACCCCGGTGACGACCGCGGCGGGTTGGGCGTCGTCCTTGCCCTCGACGATGTCCAGCCGCAGCCCTCCACCGGATCGAAGACGGCCGGTCACAGCCCGGAACCGGTGGTGTCCAGCAGGCGGGCGCGCGAGCCCCGCGGATCGGTGGTCCAGGCAGGATGGTCCGATCCGGGGTGGCCGACTTCGTCACATTGCCGGTGATCGATCTCGAACGCCCGCGACCGGCGCCGCAGCTACCTCGCCGCCCCCACCACCTGCGCGCGGAACACGCGGACCTGCGCGTTGCGTTGGAGGGCATCGACCACAACCCCGCGACCGCGGCCGGCCCGCCCCCGTCGGGGCGTGGATCAGTGACCGGTGTCGGGCGTGGGCGGTGGACGCGATCGGTTTGTCGGATCGGACTGCTCGAGGCGTTGAGGGTGGTGTGGAACTCCGGCCAAACCACGCCGCCTTCGACGACGGGCACGCCATGTGGCCCGCCCATTCTTCCCGCGCCCGTGTGTGCGGACGTCGTGGCGGGGTGGGGGTAGCCCCCGGCGGATACGGCCACGAGCCCCATCGTCAGTGGGCTGCGTTGCCCGGCAGGCTTGTTGCCAACGGGGATCGGCCCCGAGATTCACAGCTCGGAAGAATCGGGGGCGGGGATGAAGCGCGTGCACCGGGTGTTGGTGACCGCGGCGACGGCTTTGGCGGTGGTCGCGGTGCCGTCCGCCGCGCTTGCGTCGCCGGAGAAGGCGGATCGCAGCGGGTTGCGGAAGGGGCTGGACGACATCACCGCGAACGGCGCCGTGGGTGCCCTGATGGAGGTGGCCGGCGACGGCGGCGTGTGGCGGGGCACGAGTGGTGTCGCCGCATTGGGCACGACGCGGGAGATGCCGGCGCGCGGCCGGTTCCGGGTGGGCAGCATCACGAAGACGTTCGTCGCCACCGTGGTCCTGCAGCTCGTGGACGAGGGCTGGTTGCGCCTGGACGACACGGTCGAGAAGTGGCTGCCCGGTGTCGTCCCCGGAGGGGATCGGATCACCGCGCGGCAGCTCCTCAACCACACGAGTGGGGTGCCTGACTACCGTCGGACGCTGCCGATGCCGCCGACGCCGGAGTTCGAGGCCGACCGGTTCCGGACCTGGTCCGCGATCGAGCTGATCCGGCGGGCGGTGGCCCAGGCGCCGACATCCGAACCGGGTTTGGAGTACGCGTACTCCAACACCGGCTACCTCCTGCTCGGCGAAATCATCCGGAAGGTGACCGGCCGGTCGTATGCCGAGGAGATCGAGCGCCGGATCATCGAACCGCTGCAGTTGAGCGGCACTTTTCTGCCGGGGACGTCGTCGCGCATTCCCGGGCCGCACCCGCACGGCTACATACCGGTACAGCGCGGTGACGAGACGCAACTCGTCGACTTCACAAAGATGAATCCGTCGCTGATGGGCGCGGGTGGCGAGATGATCTCCACGACGAAGGATCTCAACCGGTTCATGGCCGAACTGGTCGGTGGGCGCCTGGTGCCGAGTCACCTGCTCGACGAAATGAAGACAGCGGGCGTCGAGGGGAGGAAGTACGGGCTGGGACTGCAATGGCAGGACACCTCGTGCGGGGTTCGCATGTACGGCAACGACGGCGATGCCCTGGCCTACCAGGCCTGGTCGTTCACCACGCAGGATCGGCGCCGTCAGGTCACGATCGCGCTCACACCCGACTTCCGCGGTGATCCCGACGACGCCGTCGAAGCCCTCCTGGACGAGGCGATCTGCGGCTGACCGTCGACCGGCAGGCCCTTGTCGACGGGGGCCTCTCCGCGTCAGGGTGAGATGGACGTTTGGTGATGGTGCCGCTCCCGGTGGCCCGCGGCAGCACATGCACCGGGTGGACGCGGGGAATCTCGGGCAACGCAAGCAGGGCGCGCAGGACGTTCCCGCTCCGACGCCCGGGAGTTGGTCGACGGCGCCGACCAAGAGCAGGTGGGCGCGGACGCGGACGCGGTCGAGGATTTCGGCGGCCGAGCGCGCGTCACTGGGCCTGTGCCGCCGGTGGATCGATGGCAGGAGGTAACTCGCCGCCGCTTGGAGCACCTCCCGCGCACCATACTTCCGTTCCTCGCCCCATGGAAGATCGCCACCCCCACGGACAAACGTCGCGCCGACGGTGGTGGGTCTCGCCGCCGGACACGATGCGCTCGTTCGTGCCGATGCGGGTGGCGATTCGACCGCGAGCGTTCAGGCCGGGACATGTCGCGTGGTCGTCGGCCGCGGCCATACCGCAGGGGCCGTCGTTACAGTCTTGCGATGCACCCTTCGTAGGTCAGTACGGCGTATTCCCCGGCCAATCCTTGGCCCCATCCCTGCTCCATGCCCCAGTTGTAGGCCGCGGTGGCGCGGTCGCCGCAGTCGGCGACCGTGCGCGGCTCGACCTGGGGCTGGTTGGGGATGGAGAGGTCGGGTTTGGGTGGGGTGTGCCCGGCGGCGACCGCCGAGCCGATACCGCCGCACAGTACGGCGACGGAAAACATACCGACGGCAAGTGTGCGAGACAGACGATTCACGAACTACACGATCCTTTCATCGAGAACGGGCGTCGATCATGGTCGGGCGTCCACCTATCCGGCGGGCACCCGAACGGAAGCCACGATGTCGGTTGCCGAATCGATGCGACACTCGCGAAAGTCGGTCGCGGCAGTCCGATGGGAGAGCGCCCAACGTACTGAAGTCGGTGGGCGACAGCCGGAGCAGCGTCGTCCGACGTGCCGAACAGGTGTCTCCTCCTGGGCGGATGAGATCGCGCGACACCGTGAGTTCGTCCGTCGAGCGAAGGGCTCCCCGTGAATTCCGACCCGCCCCCGCTCGGTGCGCTGTCCGCGGTGTGCTGGGTGCGCCGGCGTCACGCCGCACCCTACTCGTTCGGGGCGGGGTCGGCCGGCATCGGGTGTTGGCGAGGCGTTCGGCGAGATGGCTCGCGAGTTCGAGCAATTGTCAAGATCTGTGAATGGGGTGGGGACGCCGCCTCGGGCTGCGCCGCGCCCGTCCCGAAACGAAGGGCATCTTGCTCCGCCACGTGGCGAGTTGCCGGCGGTGGCCGGACGCCGTCGAGGACTTGGTGGTCGACGCCGTCAGCGTCGTCGGGGGCGCGCTGTGAACGGCCCCCGGGTCGTCAGGGCTTGGGCGGGATCGCAAAGGGTGAGGAGACGGCGCCCTGGGGCGGCAGTTGCGCCACGATCGGGTGGTCCCGTCCGATCGGACCGTGCTTCGAGCTGCCGCCGGGGGCGCCGAGGTCGGCGAAGAACTCGGCGTTCGCAATGTTGAAGTCGCGCCATTCCTCCGGTGTGTCGTCTTCGAAGAAGATCGCTTCGACCGGGCACACCGGCTCACAGGCACCGCAGTCGATGCACTCGTCCGGGTGGATGTAGAGCATGCGCTCTCCCTCGTAGATGCACTCGATGGGGCACGCCTCGATGCATGCCTTGTCCTTGACGTCCACACAGGGCGCGGCGATCACAAACGTCATCGAACTGCCCTCCTCTCCGGGGTCGTTCCTGCTTGCCGTTCCGACGCAGCCGACCGTAGGGCCTCAAGTAATGTTGAGGTCAACAGGAGGCTTCGCATGACGAGTTACCGTTCCGGTGAGGTTCGAGCAGGCCCGGACGACCGGCTGAGCATCGGCGAGGTGAGCGCCCGAACCGGGGCGGCCGTCTCCGCTCTGCGGTTCTACGAGGAGTTCGGCCTGATCGCGTCCGAACGCGACGATCGCAACCAACGCCGCTATCCGCGGCACATGCTTCGCCGAATCGCATTGATCTCGGTGGCGAAACGCATCGGAATCCCGTTGCTCGACCTCCGAGAGGCGTTCGCCGACGTGCCGCTCGACCGTCCGCCCAGTCACCGGGAGTGGCAGCGCGCCTCGCGCGGCTGGAGGCGTCGGCTGGAGGAGCGTCGGCAGACCATCGAGCGCCTCGAGGCCGAACTCACCGGGTGTATCGGCTGCGGATGCCTCTCGATGAAGGCATGCGCTCTGCTGAACCCCGGCGACACACTCGCCGGGGATGGCGTCGGGCCCCAGCGACTGTGAGAGACCGACTGTCGCAACGAAGAGAGCGACGAGGGCGTGGCTTCTTCTCCATGCTCTGCGTGATGGACATCCTCTCGAGGACGCGTAGCCCTCATCCAAGGTGTCCGCCAAAGCGGGTCAAGCCCGGTTTCGGACCGTGCCGGAACACGGACGGTGCCCGAACACGTCCGGCGCCGGAACAACCGGACGAGCCGAGCGGACTTCACGTGCCGGCGCAGCGGTCCTCGGCCGGCGCCGACCGCGGGTCCGGCGTTCCGCCGATCCGGTCAAAGCCGGTGTCGCACCCATACGTTCGGCTCGACGTAGACCGCGTTGTCGCGCTCCGGGTCGCAGCGCACGGCCGCGAGTGCGCCGGGTACCACCACGTCCCCGGCCTCGTCGAACGGGAGCCCGGTCCACTCACGCCACTGCGCCGGTGTCGCGGAGATGGTCATCGACGCCGAGGCCACCTTCTCGATCACCGCGCCGGCGCGGACGTGTACCCGCAGCCAGGCGTCGTGGGGCAGCCCGTCCTCCTCGCGGACCCGGAAGGCGTACTCCGGCATCGACGCGTGCGGTTCGTGGTGTTCGGCGCTCGGCCGCACGGGGGCTACGACCTCCGTGAACCCGTGTGCGCGGGCATTGGCCCGCATGGCGCCGAGCATTCGCCCGGAGAGCCCGAGCCCGCCCAGATCGGGCCGTACCGCGATCTCGATCGCGCTGACCAGGTCGGGCACGGCACCGTGTCGGCGGTCGGCGAACGCCCACACCACCACCTCGTCCCAGCCCCGATCGGGCAGTACGCCGCGCTTGGGATGGTCCATCCGGAACGGGACGCAGAGCCCGCGCGCGGCGAGCGCGCCGTCGGCATCGGTGGCCACCAACACGTATTCCGGGAACTCCTCGGCGATCGACCCGGTGTAGGCGTTGGCCACCAGGTCGTGGCGCATGAACTCAGGCCGGCCGTCCGGCATCTCCCATAGGACATCGGACAGCGCGGGTCGTTCGGCGAGGGTGGTGATGGTGTTCCGATCCATGATCGGCACCCTGGTGCCGCGCCCGGCACAAGAAGACTCCAAAAGGGCGCGGAACACCGCGGTGACCACGACGCCCCCGGCCGGCCCGAACGCCGCCGGTCATCGGCCGTACGGCGCGGCACACGTCGCCTGGTTCCCGCATCAGCTGCCGGACGAGCCCGACTCCGCGACGACCTCGCCGCCTTCGTCGATCCTCGCCTCCGCCGGCGTCCGGGCGGACAGCGAACGGCGCGCCCGAACCAGCCGGGGAAATCGTCATTTTCGGACACACCCAACGTCGATTCGACGCGCGGCCGGCTACCGTGTCGTGTCCTCGTTTCCGATCCTGAACAAGTTGCCGTCGATGTCGACCAGCGCGAACTCCACCATCCCGTAGTCGGTTTCCGACGGCGGGACGAGGCGGGGGGTTGCCGTCGGGTCGCCGCTGATATCCAGCCGATCCCACTCCTCGTACACCCGGGCCACGGCATCGTCGAGGCGCAGGTAGACGGCGCCGGCGTCCTTGCGCGGGTCCATCGCCGGGGTGTGCGAGAAGTGCACCTCCACGTCGTCGCGGCCGACGATCAGGTAGCCCTCCTCCGGATAGTGGCCGTCGACGGTGAACCCGAGCCGGGTGTAGAAGCCGATCGTGGCCCGGAGGTCACGGCTGGGAAGGATGGGGGCGGTCCGGCCGGTCAGTCGGACATCGGACATGTGGACTCCCTGGGAGTGTGAAGTGGTCCGGAGGGACCGGGTCTTGTTGCGGACGGTTGCCGTGCACGACGCGAGCGGAACGGCCACCCCATCCTCCGCCACGCGTCTGACACCGACGGAAAACCGACGGAAGACCGACGGAAGACCGACGAAGAACCGACGAGCCGAAGGCTCCGCGATCCCCCAAGACTCCGCCGCGGGCGCCCACGTCACCGTGTGCGGCCGGCGTCGCGGGCCACCAGGGCCGCCTGTACCCGATTGCTCACCTCCAGGGTGGTCAGGATGCGGCTGACGTGGGCTTTGACGGTGCTTTCGCGCATGCCGAGCGCACCGGCGATGTCGGCGTTGGTGGCGCCTTCGGCGAGGAGTCCCAGGACGTCGCTCTCCCGTGGGCTGAGGCGGCCGATGCGGCGTTGCGCGGCCTCCGCCTGGGGACGGGCCGCGTGGTGGTAGTGGTCGATGAGGCGGCGGGCGGCGCTTGGATGGAGCATGGCGGAACCTGCGGCGACCAGGTGGACGGCGCGCAGGATCTCGGTGGGGTCGGCGTCCTTGAGGAGGAAGCCGTCGGCTCCGGCGGCGAGTGCGTTGTAGACGTACTCGTCGAGGTCGAAGGTGGTCAGGGTGATCACCCTCGGGGGGCGGGGCAACGCGCGCAGACGGGCGGTGGCGGTGATGCCGTCCATGCGGGGCATGCGTACGTCGACCAGCGCGACATCCACCTGGTGGGCGGCGGCCTTTTCGATGGCCTGCAGGCCGTCCGCGGCCTGGGTGACGACTTCGATGTCGTCGTCGCCTTCGAGGAGGTCGCAAAGGCCGAGACGGACGAGGGCGTCGTCGTCGACGATCATGGTGCGGATCACGAGTGGGTGCCGTCCTGTTCGGTGACCGGGCCGTTCGTGGTGACCGGGTGGGGGATGCGGGCGGTGATCTGCCATGCGCCGGCCCCGAAGGGACCGGCGGTCAGGCGTCCGCCGAGGGCTTCGACCCGCTCGGTCAAGCCGACCAGGCCGAAGCCGGAGGCCACCGTCGCGACGGGCCGCGTGGCGGCGGTGTTGGTGACCGAGACCAGGGTGGCGGGCGGTCCGTAGTGGACGCCGATGCTCACCGCGGCGTCCGGCGCGTGCTTGCGGGCGTTGGTCAGGGCCTCCTGGACCAGGCGGAACACGGCCAGCCGATGGGCCGCGGGAGCTTGACCGGGGTAGCCCTCGAAGGTCGCCTCGACCCTCTGCCGGGCGTCGCGAGCCTGCTCGATCAGCTCTTCGACCTCGCGAACCGCGCGTGTGGGGGCGATCGCCGCGCCGGCCGCGTCCGGGTCCCGCAGGGCTCCCAGAACGTCACGCAAATCGGCGAGCGCCTCGGTGGACGCGGTCCGCAGCAGGGCGACGCGTTCTGCGACCGGGTCCGGCAGGCGCTCCTTGCGGGTGGTCAATACACCGGTGTGCAGAGCGATCAGGCTCAGGCGGTGGGCCAGGACGTCGTGCATCTCGGCGGCGATTATGGTGCGCTCGGTCAGCCGAGCGGCCTGTTCGCGCAGTTCCCGTTCGGTGCGCAGGTGTTCGACCCGGGTGGCCAGGGCCTCGACCAGGCGGCGCCGATTGCCCGCCCACAGGCCGAGTACGACGGCCAGGAGCAGAAACAGGGCCGGACCGTAGGTGCGAGTGGCCCACAGGCTCGTCGGCGGTTGCAGGAGCGCGTTGACGGCCAGGGCCGCGGCCACACCACCCACGGCTTCCTTGGTGTGGGCGCGCGAGGCGAGTCGGAAGAGCACGACCAGCAGTGGCAGCACCACTCCCCAGCATCCGGCGGCGGCCACCGCGACCAGCGCGACCGGGACCGGTCGGCGGTGGCGCAAGGCGAGCGACAGTCCGGATACCAGGGCCGCCACGACCATCGCATGCAGGAAGCTGCCGTCGGACACGGTGAAGGCTTCCTGGACCGACAACGCGGTCACCGTACCCACCAAGGCGGCCTCGGCCCACCATGACCAGTGGGGCCGATCCGGCCTCGGGTCGTGGGACCCGCTGTTCGTACTCACATGGAGCAGCGTAGAAGGCCGGCTGCCCGGCCGACATCGACCACCGGACACGCCGACCCCGTACTTTCGTAGGGGTTCGCCGTGGCACAACGAGGGATCTGCGGGTGAAGGCCCGTTCATAGCCTCGAAGCCATGGACGATCAGGCCAATCCGAACGACCGTATCCTCGCCCGGCGCGGGGCCGAGCGCTGGGTGTTCCTCATCGAGGCCCTTCGAGACTTCCGCACCACCGGCGCCGTTGCGCCCAGCAGTCGCCGTCTGGCGGCCCTGCTCACCGATCCGGTACGCGAGCAAGCCGGGCGGCCGTTGAACATCCTGGAAGTCGGCGCCGGGACAGGGTCGGTCACCCGCGCGCTCATCCCGCTGGTCGCCTCCGGCAGTCGCCTGGACGTGGTGGAAGCCAATCCTCGCTTCGCCGCCGGCCTGCGTCACCTCGTCCGCACGCATCCGCATCCGGCGGCGGCACATCGGGTCCGCGTGCACGAGAAGCTCATCGAACGCCATCGGCCCGACCACCGTTACGACGTGATCGTCTCCGGTCTGCCCTTCACCAACTTCGCGCCCGAGCAGGTACGGGCGATCATGGACCGGTATCTGGAGCTGTTGCACCCGGGCGGAGCACTCACCTACTTCACCTACCTCGCCACCGGACCCGCACGTCGACTGCTCGGCTCTCGCTCCGACGTCTCCCGGCACTGGGCCGTCGAACGCGTCCTCACCGACTTCCAACGCCGCCACGCCACCGGTCGCTGGACCGTGTGGGGCAATGTGCCCCCCACCGCGGTGTGGCAGTTGCGGACCCCGCTGCCCTCCACTGCGCCGCGCCCGCTACCCGCCCGGGCCGGAGCGAGCCGTTGAACGCGCTCGTCGACCTGCTCACCCAGGTGTCCGCCGTCACCGCGTACGCCCTGTTGGCCGCCGCGGTATGGGCCGAATCCCTCCTGTTGGTCGGGGTCTTCGTCCCCACGCTCACTCTCCTGTTGAGCGCCGGTGCCCTCGCGCGCGGTGGTCGCTTGGATCTTCCCCTCGTCATCGGTGTCGCCGCAGCCGCCGTGGTCGCCGGGGACGCGTCGGCCCACCGCACCGGGCGTCTGCTGGGCGGTCGCCTGCGAACCGGCCGCGTCGGGCGTCGCATCCCGGCCGCCGCATGGCAGCGTGCGACGGCTCTCATGGACGCGCGCGGCGGACCATCCATCCTGGTCTGCCGCTTCCTGCCCGTCATCCGTACCCTGGCCCCGCATCTCGCGGGCGCCACCGGTCTGCCCTACCGGCGCATGGCCCCCTACAGCGTGATCGCGGCACTCGTGTGGGCCGGCCTGGAAGCCGGCACCGGGTACCTGGCCGTCACCTCGATCGAGCGCCTCGTCGCCATCGGCGGCACCGCGATGGCCGCCCTCGCGTCGACAGCCGTCCTCGCCCTCGCGTTGTGGACCCTCCTTCGCCGACGAAGGACCAGCGCGCGAACCCGGCAACCGGCGGCGATTCCGCCGACCGAAAGGGGCGGTTGTCACGGGCATGTGCACACTGCCCAACCCCGGTGAAAAGAGTGTGCGTGGAGCCGGTATGCCGTTCCGCGAGGCTCGCCACGCGGACACCGCCACGCGCCGATCGTTCATCGCCCGATGGCACGGCACATCCGTGGGCAGCGGCACCGTGGTCGAGGTCCTTCGTCCCGGCAGCGCGACCGGCCCCCGGGCCACGATCACCGTGCGGGACCGGTCCGATCCCGGGCGCACCCTCCGTCTGGAAGCCACCGACGAGTACGTCCTGGTCCTCGACGACGGCGAACCGGTCGCGGTGTCGCCCCGGATCATCTGCGTCCTCGACGCCCGGACGTGGAGCCCCGTCGGCTGCGATCGAATCGGGGAACGCCAACGCGTCGAAATCCTCACGCTGCCGGCCGCGCCGGCCTGGCGCCCGCCCGCCTCCGCGCGGGTGGGACTCGCCTCCTACGGCCTGCTCGAGCTCCCCGGGGACCACCATGCCCCACCTGACCGTTCGTGACCTGATGGGGACCGGGGCAATGGGCAGTCCGCCCCTGGTGTTCGCCCCCGCGGGCATCGACCGTCCACTGACCGGAGTGGAGGTCCTCGACGTCGGCGAGAGCGTGTCCGGGCCGGGGGTCGTCGGCGTGGTCGACCTCCTGCCCCTTCGCCGATCCGACCCCGGGACACATCTGCTGGACGTGATGATGCGGCGCATGCACGCGGCCATGGCCAGGATCGCCGAAGGGCTGCCCCGCCATCACCGCCGGGCCAGGGCCGCGCCCGTGGTCGCCGGTATCGGGCGTGCCATGGCCGGCCCCGCCGGACTCGCCGGCACCCTGCGCGAGGCACACCACGCGGCCCTGGCCACCGCGGTCGCGGTTGGGGCTGTGAATCCGCCGCGACCGCGCGTCCACGCCTTGGGCATCGGCGGGGACAACCGGCCTTCCGCCTACTCGGCCATCCCCAGTCGGTATCCGTCCTCGGCGGAAAAGGCCGCGGTCACCGTGAACCGATCCGCACGCACCAGCGTCTGACGCCACTCGACCGGGCGGGCCGTGGCCACCCCCAGTCGGTCGATCGCGAACAGGGCCGTGTTCGACGGACATTCCAGCATCGTGCGCTCGGCGCGATCGGGCACCACGGCTCGGATGCGTTCCCATCCCCCGGTGATCCTGATGCCGCAATGCCGCTCCAATTCGGCGTACAGCGCCGTGTGCGTGAAGTCGACGCCCAGCAGTGGGGCGGTGATGTCGGCGGGGAGCCAGACCCGGTCGACGGCGAGCGGCCTCTCGTCGGCGAGGCGAAGGCGCTCCAGATGGATCAGCGGTGTCGACTCCTCCAGGCCGAGCCGGGCCGCGACCACGCCGTCGGCGCGCCGATCCAGAACTCGCACCACACTGCGCTGCACCGCGCCGATCTCCTCGACCGAGGCGAAGAGACTGTACGGGGTGCCCACCTGCTGTTCCATCGACGTCTCCGCGAGTGCGGACACTCGTCCCCGGTGCGCCGTGACGACGCCTTCGCTGCGCAACTGGCGCAGGGCCTCACGAACCGTGTGGCGGCTGACTCCGTAGTCGGCCGCGAGGGCGTGCTCGCCGGGGAAGTGGTCGCGGAACTGGTCGGCCTCCAGGCGACGGCGCAGGTCGGCTCGGAGTTGGACCCACAGCGGCACTCCGCTCGCGCGATCGACGGGATTCGCTCCCGCGGGCTGCGTTGATGTCACCGAGGGTTCCCCTGACGTGCGACGGACCCGTGCTCGTGTCCTGTGTGAGGCCACGAAAGTACGGAAGCGTGCCGTCCGGTGGCAACTCCGCGGGGCACACCGTGGACGTCCGGAGTGCTTGCTCGGCGACCCGCGTACCGGGCGTCACGGCAACCGTCCGATCGGTCAACGAAGGGCATCCACGAGCATGAACACCGCCAAGGCGATGAGAAGTGCGGCGAACATCCGCTGAAGGGCGATCCCCGACAGCCGGGCGGCCAGACGTTTGCCGTCCCAGGCGCCCAGGATCGCCGCGCCGGCGAAGGGGCCGAGCGTCGCCGGATCGAGTGTGGTCGGCCCCACCGCCAAACGGGCGGTGAGCGCGGCTACGGAATTGACGGCGATCACGACCAGGCTCGTACCGACCGCCAGGCGCATGCGCAGCGACAGGACCGTCACCAGGGTGGGCACGGCGAGGAATCCTCCGCCGACGCCGAGCAGACCCGTGACGGTGCCCAGACCCGCTCCCGCGCCCATCACCTTGCCGATGCCCTGTGCCCCACCGGTCGACGTCTCGTTCGCGCCCCGATCGGGTTCGCCGTTCTCCGCTCCTTCGCCCGGGCCGGCATTGCGGAGCATCGCGAGGGCGGCGAGCAGCGTGACCACGGCGAATGCCGTCGTGAGCGCGGCCTTGGGGATGTGGCCCGCCAGGACGGAAGCGGCGATGGCGGGAAGCACGCCGGCCGCGGCGAAGACCACGCCGACCCGCCAGCGCACGGTCCCCGCTCTGGCGTGCCGGAACACGGCCGTCACCGAGGTCGCGGTCACGACGATCAGGCTGGTGGTGGACGCGTCGGCCGGCGCCAGGTGCAGCAGGTACACCAGTGCGGGTACGGCGAGGACGCCCCCGCCGCCGCCGAGCGCGCCGATGGCGAGCCCGACCGCGGCGCCGGACAAGAGCGCGACGATCAGAACGCTCACCTCGGGGCCGAAACGTCGGGTACGGCGCGGCTCACGGGGAGTCCGGTCGAGCGATGGGGTGCTCGGCGCGGTAGGAGGCGAAGCCGCCCTGGAGATCGGACACGTTCGTGAAGCCCGCCGCACGCAGGATCGACGCGGCGATGGAGGACCTGCGGCCGCTCGCACAGAACACGGCGACGGACTCACCGGGCGCCAACTCGTTTATTCGTGAGGGGAGTTCGGGGAGTGGGATCAGTCGGGCCCCGGGGATCGTGCCGTCGGCGTGTACTTCGCCGGGATTACGGACGTCGACCACGCGCGTGTCCGAGTCGAGCACGACGAACTCGTCGACGCGATGCCGTACGGCGGTCCGACGGTATCCGGGATCGATCCCGGGTGCCCCGTCGGCCAGCGCTCCCGGCACACGGTCGAAGCCGATCCGGGCCAGTCGGTTGCGGGCCTCGCGTTCGGTGCCGGGGTCGCAGACCAGCAGGATCGCACTGTGTGCGCTCAGGACCTCGCCGGCGAGTTCCGCGAATCGTCCGCACAGGGGGACGTTGATCGAGGCGGCGAGGTGTCCGGCGGCGAACGCGTCGGGATCTCGGGTGTCCAGGACGACTCCCCCGGTCGACCGGGCGCGCAGGAACTCCTCGAACGACAGGGCGGGGACGTGGGTGCTCTCGTCCAGGGTCGGCCGCTCCTGGCGATTGCGCGCGGACGTGTAGGCGAAGTAGCGCGGCGCGGGGGTCTGCTCGGAGCACACCAGGTCCACGAAGTCGTCCTCGGCCATCTCGGCCAGCGCGTAGTTCGTACGCCGTTGTTCGCCGATGGTGCTGTGCCTTTCGGCGGACAGGTTCTTCCCACAGGACGACCCGCTCCCGTGGGCCGGATAGACGCCGGTGGCGTCGGGGAGGTCGAGCAGACGGCGGGTGGAACGGAACAGGGCACGGGCCGACTTCTCCGTGGACCAACCGGCGCCGGCGGCCAGGTCGGGACGTCCCACGTCGCCCACGAACAACGTGTCTCCGGTCAGCACGCCGAAGGGCACCTGGTCGCCCGCGTGGGCTCTGACGACCACGCAGATCGACTCCGGGGTGTGCCCGGGGGTGTGCAGGATCTCGAGTTCGACGTCACCGAGTGAGAGTTTCCGGCCGTCGGGCAGAGGGTGGAGGGCGAAGTCGACGTGTGCCGCGGAGCCGTAGGAGATCCGCGCCTCGGCGCGGGCGGCGAGTTCGAGGTGTCCGGACAGGAAGTCGGCGTGCACGTGGGTTTCGATGACCCGCTCGATGTTCAGGTTCAGTCGTGCGGCGTCGGCGATGTACTCGCCCACGTCGCGTTGCGGGTCGACCACGACCGCGCGCCCCGATCCGCGGTCGCCGACGAGATACGAGGCATGGGAGAGACAGTCCAGGTAGTACTGCTTGAAAACGAGCGTATCGACGTGTTCCACGGAAAGGCTCCCGCCGGGTCGGATGGGTGGGTTACGCCGGCTGCGGCGGGCACGGACGGGTGCAGCTCGTCGCGGCGGCCTCGCGGCGGTGGCGATGTGGCTAGGCGCGCCCGCGAAGCATCAGGTTCCAGTACAGGAACGGCAGTCCGTAGCGCTTGAGGTACCACATGTCGGTACGTTCCCGGGTCGTGTCGATCACCGGGATGGAGGGGGCGGGCTTCATCGAGTAGTCGAACTCCGCGAGGAGCATTTTGCCTCGCGCCGTGGTCAGCGGGCAGGACGCGTATCCGTCGTAGCGGGCCGGTGGCTTGCGACCGTTCATGTGCGCGAGGAGGTTTCGTACGACGACCGGGGCCTGTTTGCGCACCGCGGCACCGGTCTTGGAATTCGGCGACGAGCCGACGTCGCCCAGCGCGAAGACGTCGGGGTAGCGCGGGTGTTGCATGGTCCATTGGTCGACGAGGACGTAGCCCGCGGGATTCTCCGGATCGGCCAGGACGCTCTTCTTGATCCAGTCCGGCGCGCTCTGCGGAGGCACCAGGTGCGCCATGGTGTAGGGCAGCGTGGTGGATACCCGGGTGCCGTTGTGGGTGACCACGACTTCCTTGGACCCGGAACGCACCTCGCTCACCTCGCTGTCGAAGTGCACGGTGATGCCGTATCGCCGAACGACCCGATCCAGGACGCGAGCGAACTCCGGGACCGCGAACATGGTGGGTGTCGGGAGCACCAGGTGCACGTCGATGTTGCCCAAGACCCCTTCGCGGCGCCAGTAGTCGGCGGCCAGGTAGGCGATCTTCTGGGGCGCGCCGCCGCACTTGATGGGCCCCGACGGCATGCCGAACACGGCGGTTCCCGATCGGGTGTCCCGGATGAAGCGCCATGTCGCCGGTGCCGTTTCGGGTAGATAGTTGCTGGAGACGCCCTCCTCACCGAGCGTGGCCTCCAGTCCGGGGATTCTCGACCAGTCGAGTTGGATCCCGGGGCACACCACGAGGCACTCGTAGCCGATGGTCCCCCCGTCGTCCAGGGTCACCTCCCGCACGTCGGGATCGACGTGGACCGCGCTCCGACGGATCGACCGCACTCCTCGCGGCACGACGGACGCCTGCGGGCGTGTGCTCTCCTCGATCGCCGCCAGTCCGCCGCCGACCAGGGTCCATAGAGGTTGGTAGTAGTGCCGGGTGGCCGGATCGATGATCGCGACATCACGCTCGCCGGAGCGGCGCAGCCGTGCCGCCACGGTGATACCCGCACTCCCTCCCCCGATGATCACTGTCCGATGACGTTGCGTCGACACCATCATGACCTCCCGGGCATCAAATGTGCAGACATTTAATTGGGGCACAGGGCTCGGGTTTCCACAAGGGAATGTACGTACATTTTGGATCAGCTCATGCGGGAGCATCCGAGTCGGTCGGATGGTTCGCCGGCCCCGGGCCGGCGAGGTGCAGCCCGGTCCGGGGCCGCCGGTGACGCCCGGAAACCGCGGCGTCGGCGACATGTCCCCCGTCACGCGGCTTCGCACGAAGACTCGCGGCGCGGCGCGACGGCAGCGCAACCACAGACGCAATCACAGCCGAGGAAAGCGCCCTGCGCCCCGGGTGCGGAGATCGCCCGCTACCGCGGCCCGGCCGACGTGCTCAGAACCTGTCCGGCGAGCCGCCCACCGGCAATCGCCCCTGGCACGCGTTGTCCGGGCGCGCCACGGACCCGTCCACGCTCACACCGCGAACCGGGCGTCCGGGAGGGCCTGTTCGGCCCAGACGATCTTGCCCCCGGGGACGTACCGCGTGCCCGATCGCTCCGCGCACTCGGCGACGAGGAACAATCCCCGGCCGCCCTCCTCGGTGGTGGCCGCATGGCGCAGATGCGGCGACGTATCGCTACCGTCGGAGACCTCGCAGATCAGGCGACGATCCAGGAGCAGCCGCACCCGAACCGGATCAGCCGCGTATCGCAGGGCGTTGGTGACCGGCTCCAGGCCGCGACACGACGCCGACACGTTCATCCCCGACCCGAACCCCGGCTCCTGCGGCAGGAATTCCCATCGGAGTCCGGTATGCAGGACGAACAGGATCGCGCACAACGCCCGCCGATCCGGCACACGAGGACACTCGGGCGTCATCGGCGGCTGTCACAACTATCCGACGCCGACCGAGGTTTGCCTCGCCGACGGGATCATCACCCGCGAACCGGCCCCGGAACCGCACGCGGCGGCGTCCGCGGGCGCCGCCGAGATCTCCGCCGACACCGATCCCGACGCCGGCGCGAGGCTTCCGCGAACATGACCGTCACCGTGACGAACGGCGCAGTGTCGAGGCGCCGTCGCCGATATTGCCATCGCCGGTCGGCATATCCCGGATTTCGGATACATCAGGGAGAATTCGGGAAGAATTCGGGCGCAGTGATCGTCCCCTTTCCCGCACGGGAAAAGGGGACGGGAAAACGACGTGCCGGCCCGATTGCGATGATGCCGGCGGCCGATATCACCCTACACCTCCAGAACCCCTTCGATGCGCTTGAGCGTGTGCCGGGCCAATGCCAGATTGCTCCGCGAACGGACGAGCGCGAGGTAGAGGAAAAGCGAACCGTGCGCACGGGTCAGCGGGCGCAGCAGATGGTATTGGGTGCCGAGGGTGATCAGGATGTCCTCGACCATGTCGTCGAGTCCCAACGAGGTCAGCGTCCGCGCCTTGGCCTTGACCACCTCGGTGTTCCCGGCGGCGGCGACCTCCAGATCGAAGTCCTTGTCGCCGCCCAGCGTGCCGAGCGTCATCCCGCTGTCGTAGTCGACGAGGGCGACACCGATGGCACCGTCGATGGTCATCGCTTCCTTGAGCGCGGCCTCAATGTTCATCGCGTTTCCTTTTCCTGGCTTTCCTCGGAGATTCCTACGCACGGAACCAAGGCGACTACTAAACGTCAGGCTTCGTTCCCTATTGCAGAGATCTGCCATAAAGTACTCTGCATGCTGTCACAAAGTGAAGGGGGACAGTCGCACCCCCTGGAGGCATCGCTCTCCGGAGTTCTCGACTCTCCCGGAGTAATCGGCGCAGCCCTGATCGACGCGGTCACCGGTCTCGTCTACGCCGAGGTCGGTGATTGTCGCGCCCTGGGCAACGGCACCGAACTCGCCGACCTGACGAACCTGGTCACCGACCGGTTGACCGAGGCGGGCGCCGACGGAGAGGTGGAGAGCGTGGTCGTGAACAGCCGGCGATACCACCAGATCACCCAGGTACTGCCGCGCCGGGGCGACGACTTCCTCCTGGCGACCGTGGTGGACCGGGCCGAGACCAATCTGGCCCTGGCGATTCGGGCGACCGCCGAGCACGCGAGGGACGTACTGGCATGAACAACCCCGCCGTGGCGCACGGTCCGCGCAACGTCCCGGCCCTGCTGATGACGCTGCACCGCGAGCGGTTCACCGGGGCGGTCGTGGTGTCGGGCACCCCCGGCGGCACCCTGCACCTGCGGGACGGACTGGTCGTCGCGGTCCGAACTCCGGCCTCCCCCGCGCCCGACGTGCTGCTGTTGCGCTCGCGGCGGATCGCCGAGCCGGACTGGATCGCGGCCGGCGAGGCGAGTCGCACCGACGGCCCGCTCGCGGACACACTGGTGGCGCTCGGCCTCGTCCGTGCCCCGGAACTGAGCGCGCTGTGCCTAGCCACGGTCTTCGACGGCGCCTTCGCGATGTCCCTGGGCACCTCCGCCGGTTGGCAGGTGAACGACTCCGTGCGCGCACCCGACCTGATCGCCGAGCCCGGGGTGGAGCCGCGGCGGCTCACCGACGAGACCGCGCGCCGGATGCTGGTGTTGTCGCAACTCTGGGGTCCGCTGGTGGAGTTCGCCGCGACCCGGATCACACCCGCGGCGCAGCCGGCCTTCGGCACGTTGCCGGCGCGCTATCGGGACATCCTGCTCGGCGCCAACGGCCGCCGGGCTCCGCGCGATCTGGCGTTCGCGCTCGGCCGCGGCCTGTATCCGGTGATGCTCGACCTCGCCCGGATGAGCGCTCGACGCCTCGTGCACCGCGACGCGCCGGCCGGCGCCGGACCGACGCCCATCGTCGCCCCGCGCGACTTCACGACCGGCGCGAGCGCCCCGCCCCCGGAGGCCCCGTTGCCCCGGCGCAACCCCGGTACGCACCTGCCCGATTCGATGCCCGGTCCCCCGCCGGCCGAGGCACCCGACAGCGCCGGTCGGATCCCGACCCCACCGACGGACATCGCACCCCATCCCGCCGCCCCCTCCGGCGACACCCCGCCGTCCGCTCCGCCACACGTCGAGCACGACCTTCGAGACCACCCGCACCAAGGAGAAATCGCGCCATGAACAACCAGGCACCCAACGACGCCGTGGTCCTCGAACTCAAGACGCTCCGCGAACGCGTCATGGGCATCACCGAGAGCGTGGTCTCCACCGGCGACGGGCTGCTCGTCGCCGGCGACACCGTCGCGGTGCACGGGGAATCGCTCGCCGCCCTCGCCGCCGCCGCGCTCGCGCTGGGCAGCCGGACCGCCGGGGAGGCGGGTCTGGGCGGCCTGCGCGACGTGGTGGCCCGCTGCAACGGCGGACATGTGGTGATCCTGGCGATCGGCAACCACGCGTTGCTGGCGATTGTCGGCGACGAGGGGTTGGACATCGCCGGGCTGTACCGCGAGTCGCCCGCCTCGATCGCCCGTCTGGACCGGATCCTGACCGGAGCCGCGTAGCCGGGGCGAGCGCCCACCGCCGCCGCGGCGATCGACGGGCGATCGCCGCGGCGCCGCACCGGCCCCCGGCCACCGGTGGGCCGGGCACGGGCCGCCGCGACGCAGGACTCCCACACGACATCCGACGTCCGAGGCGCGGCGTCGAGCGTGGCCGGGACGTGGATCTTCCAACCCTGTCGGGGCGGTTCCGCGTCCTCGGGCCGCAGCACCACCCACACGTCCTCGGTGTCGCGTCGCCAGTCGGCAGGCAACGCCCCCGTGGTGGCCGCGCATTCGTCGCCCTGCTCGATCACGGCTCGGGGGGTCGTGGAAGATCCGATCCGACCGGCCGAACAGGAGATGGTTGCTCTCCCTCGCGCCCGCCCTCCGCTCGGCTTCCGCTGCCGAGGGAACAGCCGCGAGGGCACTGCTTTTTGCGGGCGGTACAACGCAGGTGCGGTACAACGCAGGCACAGACGCGCTGCCTGCGGTGCGATCGAGGGGCGAATCCGTGGCGTGGGATCCGAGAATCGCGGAAGCGGCCGGGCTCGGCGTCGGCGATTCGCACAGGATCGGAGATCGTTCTTCGTGCGCGGCGACGATCCGCCGGTTTCCGGCCACTGCCTACCGTGATCGTCCGCAGCGGCGCAGGCCGCGCTCCGAGGAGGTTTCCCGTGACGAGACGATCCGAATTGCCGGGTACGCCGCCCACAGACCACCGATGGGCACCGGGCGCCGCGTCGGGTGAAGTGCGCGGCACCGGGCACCCCGTGGCCGGGCGTTTCCCGGTCGCCGAGTGCTTCGCGGTCGCCGGGCATTTCCCGGGAGGCGCGCGATGAGACGCGTCTCGCGTGGGGTCGTGGGGACCCTCGTCCTGGGTCTGCTCGCCGCCGGATGCGGTGGGAGCGGTGGGGGTGGCGCCGCCGGCGACGGCGATACGCTCACCGTCGGGGTCGTCGCCGATCCCGGTGG
Organism: Embleya sp. NBC_00888; assembly: GCF_045207655.1. Lineage (NCBI taxonomy): Bacteria > Bacillati > Actinomycetota > Actinomycetes > Kitasatosporales > Streptomycetaceae > Embleya > Embleya sp. NBC_00888. Next base: position 1,052,992 of record NZ_CP108785.1, read on the forward strand.
CCTGAATCCGCTCACCGCGCTGAACGCGAGCGCGTTCATGCTGAACCGCTTCTCCTACGACGGGCTGCTCAACATCCAGCCCGACGGGCGCATCGTCTCCGGTGTCGCCGAGCAGTGGACGTCCGATGCGACCACCGCGAACTTCACCCTCAAGCGCGGCGTGACGTGCGACGACGGTACGCCGTTGACCGCCTCCGCGATCGCGGCGCAGTACGCCTACATCGCCGAGCCGGCCAACGCGTCGCCCATGCTCGGCATGATCGTGCCCACCGGCCTCACCGTCTCCGCCGACGACGCCGCCGGCACCTTGACGTTCAAGACGCCGGAGCCCACTCCCTTCCTGCTGCGCAATGCCGCGACGCTGCAACTGGTGTGTCCCTCCGGCATGCGCGCGCAGGGCAGGCTGGACCATGCCTCGGACGGCACCGGGCCCTACCGGCTGACCCAGGCGGTTCCGGGCGACCACTTCACCTTCACCAAGCGGCAGGGTTACACCTGGGGTCCGGACGGCGTGGACAACGCCCGCACCCCGGACCGGGTGGTCTTCAAGGTGATCGGCAACGAGTCCACCCGGACCAATCTGCTCCTGGGCGGCCAGTTGGACGTCACGACGGTGGTCGGCCCCGATCGATCCCGGCTGGCTGCGGCCGGGATCAAGTCCACGGCCATGCAGGACCCGCTCGGCCAGTTGTTGTTCAACGAGGATCCGAACCGGGTCACCGCCGATCCGCAGGTGCGTCGGGCGCTGGTCACCGCGATCGACCTCCGGCAGCTCGGCGCGGTCGCCACCGGCGGCAAGGGTGTGCGGCCGACCCGACTGGGCACCGCGATGTCCCCGCCCTGTCCGACCGACTCGGTCACCGCCAACCTGCCGACGCACGACGTGGACCGCGCCGCCGAGATGCTGAGCACCGCCGGGTGGAAGAAGTCCGGTGGGTACTGGACCAAGGACGGGCGGCAACTGTCCATCGCCGTGCCCTACCCGGGCCTGTCCGGCACCCAGGTCGTCGCCGCGGCCGAGCTGGCGGTCAAGCAGTGGAAGTCGTTCGGCGTGCGGGTGACCCTGCAGCCGACCACGCCGGCGACGAAGGTGTCCACGCTGATGGCCGGCCAGTGGGACGTGGCGTGGGCGCCGCTGTCACTGAGCACGCCCGACCAGATGCTCCCGTTCTACTCCGGGACCAAGCCGCCCGAGGGCCTCAACTTCGGTTCCGTGCAGAACCCGGAGTACCAGCGCCTGACCGCGCTCGCGATGGCCAAGCCGGACACCGCGGGCTGCGCCGAATGGACCGCGGCGGAGGAGGAGTTGATGAAGCGGATCGATGTGATCACCTTCATGGACAGCAACGTCCCCTACTTCACCCGGGGCTACGCGTTCGAGGTCGACGGCGGCGGTTTCCTGCCCACATCCCTACGCCGCACCGACGCGCGCTGACCGCTCGCGCGGACCGCGGTTCGCCGGCAGTTCTTGGGCATGAAGCCGAAGTCGCCGGGCGTCAGCAGCGCCACCGGGGCGCAGATCCGCCGATGCGCACACGACGGCATGGCCCCGAACGAATCCGGTGATCGGGCGGACGACTTGGCAACCGGAACGCGTGCCTCGCCTCGTTGTTCGTGATCCACCGGCACTTCTTCGCGGTTCGACGGGGGTTGGCAGATCGGGCGCTCCCGACCCCCGGCCGGCCCGAAGACCGACCATCCTCCAGTCAACGGCTCGAACCCCTCTCCACCGGCTCGAGGTTGGCGTCCAGCGCGACTCCCGCTGTCACACTCGGCCGACGTCGGTGGGGCCGGATACGGTCCGGCCCATGGTAGGCACCGAACTGACCACGCTGCTCGGCGTCCTGAACGGCAAGCGCAGGCACGTCCTGGGCATCCTGGAGGGCTTGGACGAGGAGGCGCTGCGGCGCCCGGTGCTGCCGTCCGGCTGGACGTGCCTGGGACTGGTGCATCATCTCGCCCTGGACGACGAGAAGTTCTGGTTCCGCGCGGTCGCGGCGGGGGAACAAGGGGCGATCGAGGAGATCCTCGGCTCCGGGCAGGACGCGTGGCAGGCCGCCCCGGAGAAGACGGCCGAGGAGATCATCGCCCTCTACCGCCGGGAATGCGAGCTCGCGGACGCCTTCCTGGCCGGCGCCGACCCGGACGCGGCCCCAAACTGGTGGTCGGACTTCTTCGGCGACTGGCGGTACGACAACCTACGCGAGGTCATCCTGCACGTGATCACCGAGACCGCCACCCACGCCGGCCACCTGGACGCCGTTCGCGAACTCATCGACGGCCGGCAGCGGCTGATCGTCACCTGAGCTCCGGCGGTGGGGCCGGGGCGCCCCGCCGTTCCATTCCGACTTCGGGCGCATCTCGCGTTCTCGGGTGCCGGTCGGGCGCAGGTGGATGTCGACCGGGGCACGGGGTCGCGGCAGGCGGCATCGACGTGTCGGTGGATGCGACGGCCTCCCGACACACTCTCAGGGCCGGCCCGTGCGTGGACCGGGCACCGGGGTCGGACCGCCGCTTCCGGGCGGTCGGGGACGGGGTGACTCGCGTCCCGCCGCCACCCATTCGCGCACCAACGCGTCGAACACCGGGGTCGGTTCCCCCTCTCCGGGGGATGCCGCATCGGGGAGTGCGTGCAGACCTCTCACGATCCGGTCAACGACCGGACCCCGCCCCCGGATGCGGCGCCCCAACCGCTCCCCCCGACCGAGTGTCGGCCGAACGGCTCCACAGGTGATCGTGGACGGAGTCGGCGATCACGTCCGGGAACGACCACCCGATCCGTATCCGGCTCCGGATCACTCCGGAGCCGCGCCTGTGCGACAAGGGCCGCCAACCGCTCGGCATCGGCGTTCGGGGGTGGATCGCTGTGCCTCTTGCACGGGCCGATGCCCGCCCGGGAACACCGGTACGACCGACGGCAACCTGGGGTACAACCCGTGGCTCGTCGTCCTTTTGATCGAAATCGCCGGGGTGGCCGCGACCACGGCCCTTGGTTCGCGTTGACCGTGAAGGGACCTGCGGCAATCGCAGGTGCCTCCCTAGTCACGGGGGTCGCCGTCAGCGGAATGCATTACACCGACAGGTTCGCGATGAACGATCACACGAAAACCGTCAGCCGGCCCCATGGTCCACGGATCGTCGGCCACTACGTTCCTCGCGCCTCCGGTGATCGGCATCAGCTTCCTCACACCGATCACGGGGTACATCGTCGGGTTGTCGCCGTCGGCCGGCGAAATCCGGGACAGAGCGAACCGGAGACTCAGGCCGCCCGCTTGGCGATGCGCCACGTCACGGGCGCAATCCCGGTCCGGACCGACACCGGTGACACCGCACCTCGAAACCCGCCACACCCGCCCTCCGATGTCTTCCCGCACGGACGCACGCGGCGGCGGATCACAGGCTCGCCATGGGCGTTCACAGGCGCATGGCCTCGACGAATGTTCGGATCCGACGATCCAACACATGGAACGGAAACGCCGTGCGACGCATCCTTCTCCTCGCCAGTGGCAACAACGGCCTGACCCAACGTGCCGACCTGGCTCTTCGGGCGGCCGGCCACAAGGTGCGACTCGCCGTGGTCGCCGATGAGTCGGATATTGTGCGGGCAGTCGCCCCGGCGGATTTCGAAGTCGTCATCTGCCCGTTCCTGAAGACGCGCATCCCGTCGTCCGTCTGGAAAGCCTGGCCCACGGTCGTCATTCACCCGGGCGCGGTCGGCGATCGCGGACCTTCCTCGTTGGACTGGGCCATTGCCGACGGTGAGCCGCTCTGGGGCGTGACAGCCCTGTCGGCCGTGGAGGAAATGGACGCGGGACCCATCTGGGCGACGCGCACGTTCCCGATGAGTGAACCTCCCGCACGCAAGTCGGCCGTCTACAACGGGCCCGTCGCCGATGCGGCCGTCGAATGCGTTCTCGAGGTCGCCGAGAAGGCCGGGGATCCCGTATTCCTCCCTGTGCCGGCGGAGCAATACCCGAAGGCGGTGCCGTCGACTCGCCTGCGCCCGGCGATGTCACAAACGGACCGCGCGTTCCGGTGGGACTCACCGGGACCGGACATCGTGCGATCGATCGCTGCGGCGGACGGGTTCCCGGGGGTGCTCGCGAACATCGGTTCCCGGGCCGCCTACCTCTACGACGCGCGTCTGGACGGCCCGGTGGCCGGAGCACCCCCGGGCACGATCGTGGCACGCCGTCACGAAGCCGTGCGCGTGGCGGCCCGGGACTCCACCGTATGGATCGGACACATGCGCGCCAAGACCGAACGGACGGCCCGTGCCTGCAAACTTCCCGCACTGCAAACGCTGGCGCGCGGCGACTACGGGGTCGACGTCGCGGCCCTGCCCGAAGCGACGTGCTCGCCGTACTCGGATATCCGGTACCGCCGTGAGGGCGACATCGGATACCTCACGTTCGACTTCTACAACGGTGCGATGAGCACACGCCAGTGCGGACGACTCCTGTCGGCACTGCGCGAGGCAACGACCCAGGACACCAAGGTCCTGGTCCTGCGGGGCGGCCCCGAGTTCTTCTCCAACGGCATCCATCTCAACGTCATCGAGGCCGCGGATCAACCGGCGTTGGAGGCGTGGCTGAACATCGCGGCCATCAACGCCGTTTGCCGCGCCATCCTCACCACCACCGGGCAGGTCGTGATCGCGGCGTTCGAGGCGAACGCCGGCGCGGGCGGTGTGATGCTTCCTCTCGGGGCCGACGTCGTCGTCGCTCGGCCGGGCATCGTGTTGAACCCGCACTACGCGACCATGGGACTGAGCGGCTCCGAACTGCACACGTACACTCTGCCTCGGCGCGTCGGCGACGCGACGGCCCGACGACTCACCACCGATTGCGGGCCGATCGATGCCGAGACCGCGCTCGCCATCGGCCTCCTCGACCGCATCGGCCCCGCCGGAAAAGCCGATTTCGACCTGTGGTTGGCCGACCTGGCCCGGGCGGAACTCGAAACACACGAGCAAACCCTCGACACCAAACGCAAGACTCTGGCCGCCGACGGCGCCTTCAAGCCGCTCTCCGCGTACGAGGCCGAGGAACTCGAGGCCATGGCCTTCGACATGTTCGCGGACCGCCACGGCTTCGCGCACAAACGCCACCGATTCGTCTTCAAGCTCTGAAAGGGCGTTCTCCGACCGCTACGGCCGTGGCCGGACCGGATGCGGCCCGGCCGTACCCCGCTGTCCCCGGCTCCGGGTCACCGAGGATGGGCGAGCACGATCGCTTCGGCACCTGCGGCGGGGCGCAGCGCGCCGCGGCGCCGACAAGGAGGACGGTCTGCGCGCCGTCGGCCCCGAGGCGGCGAGGCTGCCGCCTCGGGGGTGCCGTGCGAGCCGACCGCCGTACTGGGGCGGGCGGGCGGGCCGGGGCCGGCCGAGGGGACGGGGTCTACGGTCGGGCCCGGAGTCGGCCCGGTCGTCCTGCGCACGGTGACCGTCACTGTCGCGGTGGCGCCGCCGCCGCGGGAGTCGCCCGCGGCGTGGGTGAAGGAGTCGTGCCGGAGTACGCGAGCGTGGCCCGGAGCCGACGGGCTCGATCAGCCGATCGGTGGTGCGAGGTATTCCAGCGCGTAACCGTCGCCGGAGGGGGTTACGCGGGCGATGCCGGGGGAGTCGAGGTGGGCGCCGGCCACGAAGTGGTGTGGTTGGGTCAGTTGTTCGAGGAGGGCCGCTCGCGCGGCGCGGGCCTGGGACCGGTCGCCGTCGAACTCCCAGCACACGTTCGGCTGATCGAATTGGAGCGTGGGAACGTGAACGGTGTCGCCCCAGGCGAGAAGGTGGCCGGTGCCGCTCCTGACGTGGTAGACGGTGTGACCGGGTGTGTGGCCCGGTGTCGGGATCGCGGTGGTCCAGTCGTTGATCGCGACCTCCTCCGAAACGGGTACGACCCGGTCGCGGATCGGCTCGAGCCGCCCCGTGAACACCGAGGTGTCGCCCGCGCCGATCCACACGCGCTCGAGGTTGGTGAACGCCTGTGAACCGTCCGGCGCGATCAGGCCGCTCACGTGGTCTTCGTGGTTGTGGGTGATGGCCACATCGGTGACCCGCGCGCGGTCGATTCCCGCTTCGTCGAGCGCGTCGTGGATCAATCCCATGGTCGGGTCGTGCCAGACGTTGGACGCGCCGGTGTCGATGAGAACCGACCGCGTGCCGTCGGTGACGAAGAAGGCATTGACCGACAGCCGCAGGTTGTCGCCGGCCAGCGGGACGGCGGCCGGCAACTCGTCGAGCGTGCACCCATCCTCGTCGCGCAGCCGTGACGGCGGCATGTCGATGTACCCGTCTCGCAACGAGACCACCTGCAGATCGCCGAATTCGAACGTGGCATGGTGCCGGCCACTCGAGATCAAACGCATGGAACCCCTCCGTCGTGTCGGGCGCGCATCGTGAATCTCCTAAAGAAGATCAGATCTCCTTTAGGAGAAACCCTACACTGTGCGCAGCGAGATACCCATCGATCGAGGAGCACGGTGGTCGAGCAAGACAAGAACGCGGCCGAACCACAGCACGGCGACGACCTGGCCGGCGCGTTCGGCGGTAACGTACGACGACGCCGTGAGGAGGCGGGCCTGACGCTGGAGCAGTTGTCCACACAGTCGTCGGTCAGCCGGGCGATGCTGTCCAAGGTCGAACGCGGCGAGAAGAGCCCGACGATCGGCGTCGCGTCCAGGATCGCCCACGCGCTCGATGTGTCGCTCTCGGACCTGATCGGCGCGCCGGATGCCGCCGCGTCCGGCGTGGCCGTTGTCATGCGCAAGAACGATCGCCCCGTTTTCCGCGACCCGGAAACCGGCTTCGAGCGGCACATCGTGTCGGCGGCCCCGGGCGCGGGACGAGCCGAGATGGTCGTCCATCACCTCCCCGCGCAGGTCTCCACCGGGCTGCTGCCCGCGTATCCGCCCGGTACGGAGAAACAACTCGTGGTGCTCGAAGGCGCCCTCACCGTCGCGGTCGGCGGGATCAGCGAGACCCTGAACACGGGCGACTCCCTGTTCTTCCAAGCCGACGCGGACCACGGCTTCGCCAACCGAACGAACGCTCCCTGCGAATACATCATGGTCATCTCGCGCAGAACCTGACCGGCCGCCCGTTTCCGAACTCGGGGGTGGGTGGGGACGGCACGGGTTCGAGGAGGTGCCTGCCCTTCCCCCGCCGTCCCCCGCCGTCCCCCGCCGGTCATCCTCGGCGCAGTTCGCTCACCGTCGTGGTGACCGCGTCCAGCACCGCCGGGATCGGCGCAACACCGAGACCGGGACCCGCCGGTACTGCCAGGTGCCCGTCCCGCAGGACGAAAGGCTCGGTGATGTCGGTGTCGAAGTATCGGTCCGAGGCCGAGATGTCCCCCGGCAGCGTGAAGTTCGGCAGCGCGGCCAGCGCCGCGTTCCCGGCTCGGCCCAGCCCGGTTTCGAGCATTCCGCCGCACCACACCGGAATGCCGGAGGCGGCGCAGACGTCGTGGATCCGACGGGCCTCCAGGTAGCCGCCGACGCGCCCGGGTTTGACGTTGACGATGTGGCAGGCGCCCAGCGCGATGGCGGCGGCGGCGGAACGGGCCGAGACCACGGATTCGTCGAGACAGATCGGGGTGCGCAGACTCCGTGCGAGGGCGGCGTGTCCGAGCAGGTCGTCTTCGTCGAGCGGTTGCTCGATCAGGAGGAGGTCGAAGGCGTCGAGTCGGGCGAGGTGCCGGGTGTCGGCACGCGTGTAGGCGGCGTTGGCGTCGACCTGTAGGAGTGTGTCGTCACCGAAGCGCTCACGGACCGCGCGAACCGGCGCGATGTCCCAGCCGGGTTCGATCTTGAGCTTGATCCGTCGGTAGCCCTGCGCCAGATAGCCCGCCACGGCGTCGATCAGCTCCGGCACCGAGTCCATGATCCCGACCGATACGCCGCTGGGGACGCGGTCGGCGACGGCGCCCAGGCCGGCCGCTAACGACATGCCGTGGGACCGCAGTTCGGCGTCCAGGACCGCCATTTCGAGTGCGGCCTTCGCCATGCGATGGCCTTTGACCGCGGCAACCAGTGGCGCGAAGGTGTGGGCGGTCACGGACTCGGCCGACAGCAGCGGCGGCAGCAGATGCCGCAGGAGGACGTCTTCGGCGCCCTCGACGTACTCCGAGGAATAGTCGGGGTCGGCCCCGGCGACGCACTCGCCCCATCCCTCGGCGTCCGCTGTGGACACCTGCACCACCAGCGCGGAGCGTTCGTATTCGGTTCCCAGGGACGTGCGGAAGGGGGTGACCAGCGGCAGGGAGATGCGCCGAAGGCGGACGCGCTCGATCCTCATCGTTCCTCGCCTCGGGTGAGAACGTAACCGCACGCCGCCCGGTCGAAGTCGACCAGCCGGGCGCCGTCGGCCAACAGGGTGCCCAGGGTGTCCCGGAGGGCCAGGCGCCAGTCACGGGCGACGGACGGTTGCCGGGCGCGGAGAAGGTCGATGTCGGGCGGTACGGCGACCAGGACCGTTGGGTCCCCTGCCCGCCGAGTCACCGGCCGATCGCCGTCGATGTCCAGGAGAGCCCGCGGAGTCGGCCCGGCGGGCGCGGGCCCGGTGTCCTCGTCGCATGCCGCCGCGACCCTCTCGCCGCGCAGATCCCAGCGCAGCATCAGCCGATCCGACGCGTCGGCGGAGTTGAGCCCGTCCGACAGGGGTCCGTAGTAGTCGGGCAGATACGCGTTCGCCATGCCACCGAGTTTGTGGAGATTGAAGTGGGCGTTGCGGGCGACGAGCGGGTCGAAGGTCCAGGTGATGTGATCGACGCCGTGCTCCAGGGCGTGCGCCCGCTGATCCAGTTTGAGCGCGTAACCGACATCGCGTCCGCGGGCGGCGGCGTGGACGCCCGCGATGTGGCTGTGCATTCCGGCGCGGCCGGGTGGGCCCCACAGGCCGATGCACGCGCCGAGAAGCCGATCGTCACCGTCCGCCTCGTCGAACGCGCCCACCACGTAACTCCCGGCGTCCGCCATCGCCTTGACGACGTCGCCGGCCAGTGGCGGGCGGTCCGGATCGGTCCGCCACACCTCGCAGAGGAACCGCGCACACGCGTGGCTGCTCGCCGTCGATTCCAGCATCCGGATCCGAACGCCGGATTTCGCGCCGGCGCTCGTGGCGCTCGCTCGTGCCCTGTCTGCCGCAACACACATGTCCATGACACGCCATTATCGGCAACTCGCTTGCGCAGTAGGGCAATCGGGATCATCGTTAAGATCATCTTCGGTTGGATGCCAACTCCCCGTAACACCAAAGATCCCTAAGCCAACCTACGTTGGGGCCATGAACCTCAGTTGGCGGAGCCATCGGCCTCCCGTCCTGCTCAGGCCCGACCTCTCCTTAGCGGACGCCGCGGTCCGAACGCTGGCGGAAGTCGCCCGACGGCTGAGCCGGGATCTGATCCTCACCGCGAGCGCGATCGACCCGACGGCTGTCGCCGTCCACACGCACGACCCGTCCGACGACGCCGCCGGGCCCACCATGCACGTACGGATCGACCCTCCCGGTCGACTGTCGGTCGCATTCCAATGCCCTCCCGGCGATGTGTGGGAGCGGGCCGCGGCGGCGGTCACCGAGATGCACACCGAACTGCTGGGCGCGGTGCTGGCGAACCCGGACCTGGACCTCGGTGAGGTCGCCGCACTGTCCCAGGACACCGAGTCGGCGGTGCTCGGCCCGCTCGCGGGAACACGAGTGGACCACGGTCCCTACCGCAGCGTCCCGGAACAGATTCTGGCAGTCGGCCGGTCTCTTCCGGACACCGTGGCGGTGTACGCCGCCGATGGCACGCTCACCTACCGGCAGTTCGTCGCGTACGCCACCACGCTGGCCGCCCGGATCCGCGCCGAGGCACCCAACCCCGACGGGTTGCTGCCCATTCTCGTCGCGGACGGCCTCGCCCTACCGGTGTCGTGGGCCGCCGCGATGATCGCCGGGATCGGCTACGTACCGATCGACCCCCGCTGGCCCGCACCGCGGATCGCGCACACCCTCGATCTCCTCGACGCCCCCGTGCTGCTGTGCGCCGACCCGGCCGCCGTCCCCGCCGCCCATCGCGACCGGGCGATCCGCGTCGAACTCGTCGAGCCCGACGGGCACATCACCTTCGACGCCCCGCCCGGCCCGGCGCCGCACGACGTCGTCTACGGGGTGTACACCTCCGGTACCACGGGAACGCCCCTGTGTGCGGTGAACCTGCACGGCGGCCTGGCGAACCGGCTGGCGTTCATGAACCGCTGGTTCGGAACGCCACCGGACCGCGAAGTGGTGCTGCAGAACACCCGGCACACGTTCGATTCGGCTTTCTGGCAGCTGTTTTGGCCGCTGACCACCGGTGGCGCGACCGTGGTGCCCACCACCGGCGAGCATCTCGACCTGCAGCACACCATCGACCTCATCGACACCCACGCCGTGACCGTCACCGACTTCGTGCCGGCGGTACTGAGCGCGCTGTTGACCCTGTTGGAACGACGACCGGAGACAGTCGAGCGGCTGCGATCGCTGCGACACCTCGTGGTCGGTGGCGAACAGATCAACGCACAGGACGTGCGGGCCCTGCGGAAGTTGCTGCCGGGGCTGCGCGTCAGCAACGCGTACGGGCCCTCCGAGGCATCCATCGGCATGATCTTCCACGAGGTGACCGCCGAGAACGGCGACGACATCCCGCTGGGACGGCCGATCGACAACTGCGTCGCCGTCGTCGTCGATGTCGACGGGCGGCCCCTACCGCCCGGAGCGACCGGGGAGATCGTCATCGGCGGCGCCTGCGTGGGCGCCGGCTACCACGGCGATCCCCACCGCACCGCGAAGCGCTTCTTCGCTTCCCCATCGTCCGACCGGATGTATCGCACCGGTGACCTCGGGCACCTCGACGCCGAGGGTCGCTTCCACTTCGCAGGACGCCTCGACCATCAGATCAAGATCGGCGGGATACGCGTCGAGCCGGGCGAGATCGAGAATGTGTCCTTGGCCTGCAAAGGAGTTCGGCAGGCCGTCGCACTGGTCGCAGGATCCGCCGAGAGCCGTGAACTGTTGCTCGTCATCACCGGAACGGCGAGCGAGAAGGCGGTACTCGCCCACCTGCGGGCCAGGCTGCCTCGTGCCGGCATCCCGCAACGCGTCGTGGTCGTCGAAGAGATGCCCCTGACCGAGGCGGGAAAGATCGACCGGCGGCGGGTGGCCCTCCGGGTCGAGCGGCCCGACTCGCCGCCCTCCGCCATCGGCGCCGATCCCGTGCTGGCCATGCTCCGAACCGCCCTGCGGCGCCCGGACCTCGCACCCGACGACGACTTCTTCGCCGCAGGAGGAAACTCACTGCAGGCGGTGACGGCCGTGGTCGAGCTGAGCGACCGGTTCGGGACGGACCTCGGAGTCCGAGACATGGTCGATCATCCGACGGCGACCGGTCTGCGCCTGCTGATCGCACGGCGCGGGCGCAACCGTATACCGTCCTCGGCCGATCTGGTCGCCGCCGACCTCGCCGACCTCACGGCGCTGCCCGCACCTCGTCACGAGCGGCCGAGCCGGGCACCACGCACGGTGCTGCTCACCGGCGCGACGGGGTTCGTCGGCACACGACTGCTCCACGAACTCCTCGAACACACCGACCTGACCGTGCTCTGCCTGACCCGCGCCGGGAACGATTCCCATGCGCGACAACGTCTCCTGGAAGCCCTGTCCGCACAGGAACTGGACCACACCGGGTACGCCGGACGGATCACCGCGGTCGCCGGGGACCTGGCCCGACCCGGCTTCGGGCTCGCGCCCGACCGCTGGAGCACGCTCGCCCAGGAGAGCGACCTGATCGTCCACGGCGGCGCCCTGGTCAACCTCGTGTACGACTACCGCATGCACCGCGAGCCGAACGTGCTGGGCACGGCGGAGACGATCCGCCTCGCCCGGGAAGCCGGCGGCATCCCCCTGCACTACATCTCGACACTCGGCGTCCTGCACGACCACGCGCTGGCCCACGGCCACCCGGTACCCGAAGAGGTGGACATCACCGCTGTGACCCCACCGTCGAGCGGCTACAGCCTCTCGAAGTGGGTGGCCGAGCGGCTCGTACGCGCCGCCGTCGACCTGCCCGTGACCGTGCTGCGCCTGGGTGAGGTCATGCCCGCCGCCGATACCGCCGCCCCACCCAACCCGACGGCGCTCACCCACCTGTTGCTCACCGCCTTCGAACGGCTGGGATCGGTGCCCCGGGCCGCGATCCGGTCGGACCACAGCCCGGTCGACACGATCGCACGGGCCATCGGCCAAGCGATCCGGAATCCGGCGATGCACGGACGTGCCGCACACCTCTTCAGCCCGGGCAGCGTGCACTTCGACGAACTTGCCGGCGCGCGCGCGGAGCGGGTCTCCTGCTCGCGTTTCCTGTCCCGGCTGCGCACCGCCGCGGCGGCCGGGGACGCCGAACTGGGCATGCTGCTCGCGATCGTCGAGCACCGCGCCGGTGGCCGCACCGACGCCGAGGCGGACATTCGCGGCGTGCTCGAAAACCTCCTCCAGGACAACCCCGCCCTGTTCACCCCATCGGAAACCCGCCCGAAGGAGCCTGTCGATGCATGACGAGGAGCGACCGATGGTCGCCAACGGGCAGGAGGCGCCGATGCGCCGACGCACCATGGGACGGCTCGGCTGGGAGGTCGGCGAGGTCGGCTACGGCATGTGGGGAATCGGCGGTGGTCCGGGCGGATTCACCGGATGGAACTACGACATCGCCCCGGACGCGCTCGATCTCGCCGTGGACATGGGATGTACGTTCTTCGATACGGCCTGGGCCTACGGACGCGGCAAGTCCGAGACCCTGCTCGGCGAACTGCGCGACCGCCGTCCCGGCTCCGGGATACGGCTGGCCACCAAGGTTCCCCCGCTCAACCGCGAATGGCCCCCGCGCCCGCAGGACACCCTCGAGGACGTCTTCCCCCTCGATCACATCCTCGACTACACGCGTCGCAGCCTGGACAACCTCGGCGTCGACAGGATCGACCTTCTGCAATTCCACGTCTGGGAGGACCGCTGGGCCGCGGATCCCGCCTGGCAGAAGGCCGTCACCCTGCTCAAGGAGCGGGATCTGATCGACGGATTCGGCATCAGCGTCAACCGCTGGGAGCCGACGAACTGCTTCGCCGCGCTCGACACCGGGCTGGTCGACTCGATCCAGGTCATCTACAACATCTTCGACCAGGCCCCCGAGGACGAGCTGTTCCCCCGCGCGATCGAGGAAGACATCGCGATCATCGCCAGGGTCCCCTTCGACGAGGGCTCCCTCACCGGGAACCTGAGCGCCGACACCGTGTTCCCTCCCGAGGACTGGCGAGCCGTCTACTTCGGACCGGAGAACCTGCCGCCCACCGTCGAACGCGTCGACGCGCTGCGCGGCCTCGTCCCCGCCGGCCGGACCCTGCCGGAACTGGCGCTGCGTTTCGCCCTGCACCACCCCGCCGTCTCCGTGGTCATCCCGGGCATGCGCCGCCCCGAGCACGTGCGCTCGAACCTGCGCGTGTCCGGATCCGCGCCGGTGCCGCCGGACCTGCTCGAAGCCCTGCGCGCCCACCGCTGGGACCGGCGGCCGACGCACTGGTCGATGTGAGAACCGAGGAGACCCGGGTGACCCGAACCCACGACACGCCGCCCTCCACAGTCGACGGGGACGTCTGGTCGTCCCTGGCCACGCAGGCCGTCCGGACACCGCACGCGACGGCACTGGCCGACGCGCACGGCGAACTGGACTACGAGACCCTGTTCGACCTGGTCGCCGATCTGGCGGACCGACTGGCCGACGCAGGCGTGCAACCGGGCGACCTCGTCGGAATCCCGCTGCCACGCGGCCGGGACGCCATCGTGGCCATCCTCGCGGTCCTGCGCGCCGGAGCCGGATACGTACCGCTCGACCCGGTCTATCCGGCGGCCCGCCTGGACCTGATGATCGAGGAGACCCGGCCCCGCGCGCTGATCACGACCGACGGTGTGCTGCCGCTGGACGACAGCGTGCGCCGGCGGGATCCCGCGTACGTCATCTTCACCTCCGGTTCGACGGGTCGACCGAAGGGCGTCCTGGTCGGCCGCCGGCAACTCCGCGATTTCACCGAGGCCTTCGCGAACCGGTTCGCCTTCGCGGAAGGCGACCGGATCCTGCAGTTCGCCTCGCTGAGCTTCGACACCAGCGTCGAGGAGATCTTCTGCCCGCTGCTCCGGGGCGCCACGCTGGTCCTGCGCGACGACGACATGATCAGCAGACCGGACCTGTTCTTCGAACGCTGCGACGCGCTCGGGATCACGATCCTGGACCTGCCGACCGCGTACTGGCACCAGCTGGTCGCAGCCCTGGACCGGGGCGAGGCCACGCTCCCGGCCGCCGTGCGGTGCGTGATCATCGGTGGCGAGACCGCGCGACCCGACGCGGTACGCCGCTGGCAGGCCGCGGTGGGCGGCGCCGTCCGGCTGTTCAATACGTACGGCCCCACCGAGACCACCGTGGGCGCCACCGTCGCGGACGTGACCGAGTGGTCGGGGGACGTGGTCCCGATCGGCCTCCCGCACCCCGGCGTGACCTGCCGCATCGGCGACGACGGCGAGCTGCTGATCGGCGGCATCGGCGTGGTCGACGGCTATCTGAACCGCCCCGAGCTGACCGCCGAGCGGTTCGTCACGACGCCCGGCCGGGGCCGCGAATACCGCACCGGCGACCGCGTCCGCCGGTCCGCCGACGGGCAGTTCGAGTTCCTGGGACGGCTCGACGACCAGGTGAAGATCCGGGGCCACCGAGTCGAACCGGCCGAGGTCGAGGCGACGCTCCGCACGCTCGACGGCATCACCGACGCCGTGGTCCTGGTCGACGAACGAACCGGCCGCGCCAAGCTGATCGGCCACGTCGTCACCGAGGCCACCACCGACCTCACGACGGTACGCGGCGCCCTCGCCGACCTTCTGCCCGCCCACCTCGTCCCTGCCGCCCTGATCACCCACTCACGATTTCCCCTGAACCCACAAGGAAAAATCGACAAGGCGGCCCTCGCCGCGAAGGCGCCGCAGCAGCACGCCCCGAACGTCGCCCACACGGCGGCCGAACGCAGCGCGGCCACGCTGATGCGAGAGATTCTCGGCGTCCCGGTCACCGACGCGGCCGACGATTTCCTCACCCTCGGCGGCGATTCCCTGGACGCCGTACGCCTCATCGCCGCCCTACGAGAGCGGCACGGCGCGGAGCTGACCCTCACCCGGTGGTACGCGGATCCCACCGTCGCCACACTGGCCGGGCTGATCGACGGCGCGAGCGGGACGACGGGCGCGACCGCCGATCCCCCCACCGCAACGCTCGCCGAAGGGGTCCCGCACAGGCTCAGCCCGATGCAACGCGACTACTGGATCGCCGAGCAACTCTGCGCCGATCTGCCCGTGTACACGCTGGGCATCAAGTACCGCTGGGCAGCACCGGTGGACGTCCCGGCGCTGACCACGGCACTCGCCGAACTCTCCCGCAGACACCCGCTGTTGCGAGCCCGCTTCCCCGACGACGGCACCGAGCCGAGCATGGTCATCGCGCCCGCGGCAAAGATACCGCTGACGCTGGGCGAGCCGGATCGCGCAGGCATCGACTTCCGGCACGGCCCGGTCGCACACACCTTCCTGAACGGCGACACACTCGTCCTCATCGTGCATCACCTCGCCTTCGACGGATGGTCGGCGGGTGTCCTGGGGCAGGAACTCGCCGCCTTGTACCGGGCCGCGCGCGCAGGTGGGGACCCGATCACCGTCTCCGGCCTGCCGCCGGCCGCCCCCGCGCCCGACCTCGCCGCCCGCAGTGCCGAAGCGAAACGCGACGCGACCCTCGTCTCGTACTGGCGGGAGCGATTCGACGGCGCCGAGCTCGATCTGGAACTGCCCACCGACCGGCCTCGCCCGGCCACTCCCTCGTACGCCGCCGACCGCATCAGCCGGCCACTCGATCCCGACCTGCTGAACCGACTGCGCTCCTACGCCGGCGACCGGCGGGCAAGCCTGTTCATGGTGGTCCTGGCCGGACTCCAGGTCGTACTGCGCCGATACACCGGGCGCACCGACGTCACCGTGCTCTCCGCGGTTGCCGGGCGCTCCACCGAGGAGTCGGCCTCGTTGATCGGCCCCGCGTTGAACGTCCTGCCGCTGCGCGGCGATGTGTCCGGCGATCCGTCGTTCGCCGAACTCGTCGCACGGGTGCGGGACACCGTCCTGGGCGACCTCGACCGCGGGCGGCTCGCGCTGCCCGACCTGGTGGACGCCCTGGCCCGACCCGGTGGCGCCAAGCGCCTGAGCCCGGTCATGCTGACCGTGCACAACACCCCGACGTCCGACGACCCGATCATGCGCTACGCCGGCGAGCTGCCACCGGCCGCGACCATGGTCGACCTCGCGATCAGCCTCGACTTCCCCGCCGACGGCGCGGTGCTGAACGCCGACTACGCCGCCGAACTCTTCGACGGCGCACGCGTCGAGGCGTTCCTCGACCACCTGCTGACCCTGCTCGACGCGGCGACCGGTGGGACCGGGGCCATCGCGGCGACCGGCGGGACGAGCACGCCGATCACCCGGCTGCCGATGCTCACCGACGGCGAGCACCGCCGCGTCGTGCACGACTGGAACGACATCGTCGCCCCGATACCGGATGCCACCGCCGTACATCAGTTGTTCGAACGCCACGCCACGGCAACGCCCGACGCACCCGCGCTCACCGTCGGCGGCGACACCCTCAGCTACGGGGAGTTGAACCACCGGGCCAACAGGCTCGCCCGAAGACTGCGCCGGGAGGGGGTCCGGCCGGGGCACCGGGTGGCGATCAACCTGGATCGCGGCGTCGAACTCTTCACCGCGATGTGGGCGGTGCTCAAGTCGGGCGCCGCCTACGTGCCGCTGGATCCGGCCTACCCCCGCGACCGCCTGGACTACATGCTGGCCGACAGCCGGCCGACGGTCGTGATCAACCGGGACTACCTCGCCGAAGGACTCCCCGAAGGACTTCCCGAGGACGACGGCGATCCGCCCCTGTGCAACTCGGCCGACGATCCGGCGTATGTCATCTACACCTCGGGATCCACCGGCAGGCCCAAGGGAGTCGTCGTCACACACGGCAACCTCGTCCACGCCGCCGGCATGTGGCGGCAGGCGTACCGGTTACGGCCGGAGTGGACCTACCTGCAGGCGGCCAGCTTCTCCTTCGACATGTTCGTGGGCGAAACGCTCCGAGCACATCTCAGCGGCGGTCGTCTGGTGGTCGCCCCGCGCGAGACACTGCTCGACCCCGCCGATCTCCACGCGCTGATGAAGGCCGAGAACGTCGACTGCACCGAACTCGTGCCCGCGGTGCTGCGCGCGCTCCTCGGCCACACCGAGAGCAGCGGGGCGGACCTGTCGTTCGTCCGTCTGCTGATCGGCGGCGGCGAGAAGTGGCACGTCAAGGAATACGAGCTGGCGAAACGCCTCGTCGGCGCGGACAACCGCGTCGTCAATTCGTACGGTGTCACCGAGGTCACCGTCGACAACGTCCTTTTCGAAGGTTCGGTCGAACACCTCGCCGACGACGCGCCGTTGCCGATCGGACGGCCCTTCCCGAACAACCGGGTCTATATCCTCGACGCGCACCGCCGGCCGGTTCCCGCGGGCGTGGTCGGCGAACTGTATCTGGGCGGGCTTGGCGTCGTACCCGGCTACCACGACCGGCCCGAACTGACCGCCGAGCGGTTCGTGTGCGATCCGTTCGTCACCGCGCCCGGCGCCCGGATGTACCGCACCGGCGACTCGGCCCGGTTCCACCTCGACGGCACCGTCGACTTCCTCGGCAGGCTCGACGACCAGGTCAAGATCAACGGGTACCGGATCGAACTCGGCGAGATCGAGGCCCGCCTGGGCACGCTGGAGCGGGTGGCGGCGTGCGCCGTGGCCGCGCACCACCCGACCGGCGGCATCAGCCGGCTCATCGGCTACGTGGTGACCCGCGACGGGGCGGAGGCCGACGAGGCCGCGTGCCGCGAGATACTCGCCGCGGGTCTGCCCGCGCACATGGTTCCCACCCGCGTCCTCACGCTGCCCGCACTCCCGTTGACCCCGAACGGGAAGCTGGACCGGCGCGCACTGCCCGCACCGGCCGGGACAGGGCCCGCGTCCGCCGTGACACTCGCTCGGACCGACACCGAGAAGCGGATCGCGGCCATCTGGGCGGAGGTCCTCGAGGTCCCCGAACCCGGCATCGACGACAACTTCTTCGCCCTCGGCGGCGACTCGTTCTCGGCTCTCAAAGTCGTCCGTCGCATCGAACCGGCCCCCAGTCTGGTCGAGTTCTACCAGTACGCCACCATCCGCCGGCTGGCCGCACATCTGGGCACGCGGTCGGAGACCGGGCCTGCCGATCAGCGGCTGCTGCAACGGCTCACCGCCACGGACGCCGACCCGGCGACCGGCGGGCACACCGTCGTCGCGGTGCCCTACTCCGGTGGCAGCGCCGTCGCCTATCAGCCGCTCGCCGACGCGCTTCCGGCGAACTGGGCGCTGCGGGCGGTGGAGTTGCCGGGCCACGACCGATCCAGAGCCGACGAGGAACTGGAGCCGATCGCCGTCGTCGCCGACCGCATCGTCGACGAAATGCGCACGATCGACGGCCCGGTCCTCCTCTACGGACACTGCCTCGGCGTCGCGCTCACCGTGGAAGTGGCACGGCGCGCCGAGGCCACGGGCGTGCCACTGGCCGGGGTCGCGCTCGGGGCGGGTTTCCCGACCGCCCGGCTGCCCGGACGATTCTTCGACTGGATCTACCGGCACGTGCCGGTGGACCGCTTCACCTCCGACCGTGAATACCTGGCCTATCTCCGCGCGCGCGGCGGCTTCACCGATCTGGACGACGACGAGCAGGAGGCCTTCGTACTCCGCAACGTCCGGCACGACGCCCGCGACGCCGAGGAGTACTTCACCACCGCGTACCGGCAGACGTACCGCCCGCTGAAGGCTCCGGTCCTCACCGTCGTCGGCGCCCGCGACCGGGTCACCGAGCACTATCAGGAACGCCACCAGGAATGGCGGCACTTCACCGAGGGCGACGTGGGCCTCGTCGTACTGCCCCGCGCGGGGCACTTCTTCCTCAAGAGCCACGCGGAGCCGCTCGCGAAGGCGTTGGTGGCCGACGTCGCCTCCCGCACCCCGCAGCCGACCACTGCGCCGACCGCTGCGCCGACCGTGCAGCCGTCCGCCGAGGTCCGGAGCCCGGCGTCGGGGACGGCACCCGATCTGCGCAAGTTCGCGGTGGTCGCGTTGGGCCAGCTCCTGTCGATGATCGGCAGCGGGCTGAGCACCCTGGTACTGAGCATCTGGGTACTCGACCGAACCGGCTCGCTCACCTCCTTCGCGGTGGTGAGTGCGATCGGACTGCTCCCCGGCATCCTCGTGGGGCCGGTCGCCGGGGCCGTCGCCGACCGGTGGGACCGCCGCAAGGTGATGCTGGCGAGCGACACCACGGCCGGACTCTCGATGGCGGCCCTGGTCGTCCTCATGCAGAGCGACGGCCTGCATCTGTGGCACGTCTATCTGGTCGTGTCGGTGACGTCGGTGGCCGGAGCTTTCCAGCGACCGGCCTACCTCGCGGCGGTCGCGCAGCTGGTACCCAAGCGCTACCTCGGCCACGCCGCCGGAATCGGGCAACTCGGTGTCGGCGTCGGACTGGTGTTCTCACCCATGCTCGGTGCCGCGCTCATCGGCCCGATCGGCATCGACGGCGTGCTCCTCCTCGACACGGGCACGTTCGCGATCGGGGCACTCACGCTGCTTCTCGTCCGTTTCCCGAACCTCCTGTTCCGCGTACGCGAGGAAACCTTCGGCGCGGAGATCCGCAACGGCTGGCGCTACATCACCCGCCGACCCGGCCTGCGCGCCGCGCTTCGGTTCTTTGTCATCGACCACGTCTTCTACACCCTGGGCTTCGCCGTCATCACACCGATGCTGCTGGCGGAGCAGTCTGCCTCGGTGCTGGGTCTGGCGCTGGGTGCCGGCGGCGTCGGCGGGATCTCCGGCAGCGTCCTGATGGGCCTGTGGGGCGGTACCGCCCGGCGCAGTCACGGCATGCTCGTCTCGATGGGCATCGGCAGTTTCGCGATGATCCTGGTCGGAATCTCCACCGTCCCGGTCCTGATCATCGCCGGGATGTTCCTCGTGGGGTTCGGCGAATCCCTCGCCGAAGGCCATTGGATCGCGATCGTGCAGAGCAAGGTCGGATTCGAACTGCAAGGCCGCGTCCTGTCCCTGTTCATCACCCTGATGATGCTGACGATGCCGCTGGGCTACCTCGTGGTCGGGCCCCTGGCCGAACGTTTCGTCCAACCACTGCTCGAATCCGAAGGCCCCGGACGCGGCCTCGCCCTGCTGATCGTCCTCAGCGGAGTGCTGCAACTGGCCTGGTCCGTCCGCGGCTGGTTCGACGACCGGCTGAGACTGATCGAGGACGAACTGCCCGACGCCATACCGCCCGCCGAGATCGGCACGCGCGACGACCTGCAGCGCGAAGCCGACGAAATGCTCTCCGCCCGCACCCGGTGAAGGAAAACACCTCCTTGTTGCCTCAGATTTCCGTCGCGCCCACCGATCCGTACCTGACCCCCTTCATCGTCGCGGACGGCCTCCTGCCGGACACCCGCGTCTTCCTCAAGGACGAGACCCGTTACGCCTCCGGCAGTCACAAGGAACCCGCCGCCCGCGCGGTCGTGGCCCGCGCCGTCGCCGAAGGACACGACCGGATCGTCGTGGGATCGTGCGGCAGCTACGGGCGGGCGATGGCGACGGCGTGCGCGGCGGCAGGCCTGCGGTCCACCGTGGTGCTGCCCGCCGAATGGGGCGACGGCGGCGCCGCCGCCGCGACCGCCGGGGCCGACATCCGTCTCGTCCACGGCGGCTACGAGGACGCCGTCGACGAATCGCACCGCCTGGCCCACACGTTGGGGGCTCTGGACGGCAATGTCGACGGCCCCTGCAAGGACGCGATCCTGGAGGGCCACGGACATGTCGTCCACGCCCTGCATCGAGAACTGGGCGGCGCTCCGGCTGCTCTGTGGATCCCGGTCGGCAACGGCACGACGATCGTCGCCGCCCACCGCCAAGCCCGCCTCCTGGCCTGGCCGTTGGCCCTCCACGCCGTCGGCTCCCCCGGAAACAACCCGATCGTGACGAGCTGGCCGGGTCCCTACCGCACGCTGGCGAGCCACGACGTCGTCACGACGGAGCACAACGAACCCCTGGTCAACTGGCACGCCCTGCACGGCCCCGACGCCCTGACCGCGATAGCCGACTCGGGCGGCGCGGCGCACGCCGCGGACGACGACGAACTACTCGCCGCCCAGGCCCTGCTGGGACGCCACGGACTTCACCCCACCGCGGCGGGCTCGGCCGCCCTCGCCGGCCTGCTGTCCCACGCCAAGACCACCGCGGTCAGCGGAAACCACATCGTCCTGCTGACCGGCCGCTGAGATCCTGTGAAACTCCGAAAGCCATCACCACAGCTCGAGCCGCGTGGGCCGTCGAAGCCCTTCGGCCGTCACCTGCGGCGCGAGCACGAAGCTGACCCCGGTGTAGACGAGGAACGGGCCGCCGAGGACGGCGAGGACGGTGGCGAGGCGCTTCATGGTCATGGCAGATTTCCTGCGGGTGTGTCGTACGGCGGGGCGGAACGGAACGGAATCGGCGACAGGCATCGCATCGCCTCACGAGACATCGCGACCGCATCACGGACAGCAGGGAGCGGGCTGAGACTTCGTCTTCCGCCCCGGACGTCTCGGCGTTTGCCCCGACCGACGTCGTGACGGCTGGGGCCGCTGTGGCTCGCCGGTTTCGGCGATCCCGCCGATGTCGTGGCCGGGCCGGGCCGGGCCGGGGGTCGGTTGCGCGGCAGGGACCGGCCCCCGGCGTTCGAGGCTTCCGGCGGGCAGGTGCCGGTGATCGCGGTGGGCGGCGCGCTCGGCGCCGGGCTGGTCAGGGGCGGATGATGTAGCGGCCGCGGAGGCCGCCCCTGGCGGTTGCCCGGTGGGCGTCGGCGGCCTGGTCCAGGGAGACGACCGCGTAGACGCGGGCCGGCAGTTCGCCCGCGGCGGTGCGGGTGAGGAGGTCGGCGAGTCGGGCGCGGTCGGAGACGGTGACCACGGAGGTGACCGAGATCCCGCGCTCGGCGGCCGGTTCGAGGCCGGGCCGCAAGCCGACGTAGGCGCCGCCGTCGCGGACCAGCTCGAGGGCCCGCTCATTGAGTTGTGCGGGGTCGACGACTGCGTCCCATCCCGGCTCGGCGTGCGTGGTGAAGTCGGCGCCGAGGCCGCGGACGAACTCCTCGTCCCCGGCGCGGGCGAGCCCGGTCACCTGCCAGCCGCGTTCCCGGGCGAGCACGGTGACGTTCGCCCCGACCGCCCCCGCGGCGCCGGTCACCAGCAGCCGGCCGGCCCCCGCGGGCGCGTCGCCGAGCAGGTCGACGACCTGCGCGGCGGCCGACCCGTTGAGCGGGACCGTGGCCGCGGCCGGCAGGTCCAGCCCGTCGGGGACCGGGGCGACGTCGGCCGCCGCGACCACGATCTGCTCGGCGTAGGTGCCGTAGTCGCGGTCGAAGCCGACCACCAGGCCGGCCACCCGGGTGCCGACGGCCAGGTCGACGCCCGGCCCTGCCGCGTCCACGACACCGGCGAACTCCCAGCCCAGACCGGTGTGTTCGGGCTGCGCCACCAGCCCGATCCCGTGGAAGAAGCCCGCCGCGACGCCGAGGTCGGTGGGGTTGACCGTCGCCGCGGCGATGGCGACGCGGATCCGGCCGGGGCCGGGCTCGGCGACCGGCACCTCGATGATCTCGATCGAGTCGGGCCCGTTCGGGACGCGGACGACGGCGGTGCGGAAAGTGGCAGCACTCATGGCTTGTTCCTTTGCGGTGGGGTGATCGTTTACGGGCTCCATGCTGGTTTCGTTAACCTCGGGACGAAAGAAGGCACTCGAAAGTGCGTTAGCCCCCCTCGGGCACGGAAGGAGCGATCGATGGCGACGCGGACGGCGGCCCAGCAGCGGGCCGAGGAGAAGACGAGCTACAACGCGTTCATGGAGGGCTGCCCCAGCCGCCAACTGCTCGACCGGATCTCCGACAAGTGGGTCGCGTTGATCCTCGCGGCCCTCGGCAGCGACGGCCCGCACCGTCCCGGGGTCGACCACGGCGATGGTCCCCGGACGATGCGCTATTCCGAACTGTCCCGCCGACTCGCGGGCGCCAGCCAGAAGATGCTCACCCAAACCCTGCGCTCCCTGGAGGTCGACGGCCTGGTCACCCGGACCGTCACGCCCACCGTGCCCGTCACCGTCACCTACGAACTCACCGAACTCGGTCTGTCCCTGAACCGCGTCATAGCCGGCCTCAAGGACTGGGCCGAAACACACATGACCGACGTACTCGCCCACCGCGAGGAACACCACCGCGCCGCAGCCGAACACTGAGTAGGGTCGGGGCAGTCCACACGGCGCCGCAGCGCCGCCACCTTCCCGGCGAATGCGGTCGTGCCCGAGCCGTCCCCACCCGCTGCCCCGGTGCCCGGACTCCGTGGTACTGCGCGCACAACGCGCGGATTCCGCGTCGGCTTGGGCGACGCACGCACCAGACCTGGCTGCGGGATCCGGCGAGCGGTCGGTTCCTGTTCGAGGTCTTCCGTGAGCCGCATGAGCACGGGACGTGGATCTGCCGACGTGACTCTCGTGCGCGTCCAAGGTCCACCCCGACCCGACCCGACCGCGCCGCCGACACGCCTTCGCACCGGGTGAATTCGCCGATCCCCGGACACCCCGGGCAGACGTCCGACACCCTGGGTGGGTGGCCGACGACATCGCGCACGACGACCCGTACGAGGGTGCCCCGCCGATCCCGGTGGAATTGGCGGGCCTGGCCGAGTCGACGGGCCGGGAGTTGTTGTTGCGCGTGGCGGCCGTCCTGGACCGTGTCGCGTTGGCCGACACGTCGGGCGGGACGGCGCTGTTCGTGTCGGCACTGCACGCCGCGCGAGGCCTGGTCGAGCACGACGACCGCGCCGATGTCGACCAGCCGTTGCGGTACGTGCGGGAGCAGTACCGGACATGGCGCGAGGCCACGACATAGCAACACGCCGGAAGGCTTCGGGCTATTCGGCGTCACAAGGGCCGGGACCCTTGCGGGAGCGGTGTCCCGCGCGCGGGACGGACCCACCATCCGCCACGACCCCCGACACCGCGCCGACGCCCCGACTCTCCCCGCCATCCGACGGGCGGGCAGACCCGACGGCCCCTCCGCGCTGACCGGCCGTGCGGTAGCACACGAGAGCAGGAACGACTTGATGGACCTCGAAGGCGCTGGGATCGACCGCCTCATCGTGCGATACGTGTGCGGCGAGGATCAGGCCTACGACGCCCTGGTGGCCGCAGGGGCGGGGAGCCTGTCGCGCCTTCTGGACACGCGGGCCGGTCGGGCCGCAGAGTCCTGGAACGACGCCTTGGCGGAGGTACGCGAACGCCTCGACGCCCTGGGGAGGGAGGCCTTCGAACGCCTCTCCACGCTGCAAGCACTTCTGGCGAAGGCGTTTCCCGATGCCCTGTTCGACGCGGTCGCCGACGACCCGGCACTCGAACCCGTGGTGATGTGGACGCTCCGGGGACTCTCCGACCCCCGCGTGCTGCCGATCCTCGAGCGTGGGCTGCGCTCTCCGGGCTCCACTCGCCGGCAGGCGCTGCACGGCATGGTCGAGCACGGATCCGCCGCACACACCGACGCGATCGTCGCCTGCCTGGGCGACGAGGACGATCGTTCGACAGCCTTCGAAGTGCTGGGGCACCTGGGTGACGAGCGTGCGATCGGCCCACTGTTGGCCTGGCTCGCCAAGGACGACCGGACCGCCATGATGGCCGAGCGGGCTCTCGCCCGCATCGAGGAGCGCATCGGCGGCCCGCGCGCACGACCCGTATGGCTGGACCTGGAAGTCAGGGAGTTCACCGCGTCCTCCCCTCTCCAGCCGTCCCGCGTCACCGACGTACCCGCGCCCGGGCAGACCGTGGTGAACGGCGACGTTCTCGTCACGCTGGAAAGCGAGATGTTCGAGACACGGTTGTGCGCCGACCGATCCGGAACCGTCGCGGAAGTCCGCGTGCGGGTGGGCGACGAAATCTCCGACGCCGTCGTCGCCGTCGTCCTCCGAGCCCGACGCCGCATCGGCTAGCGCGCTCGGCCGGTCCGGCTCGACCATGTGTCACATTCCTGCTCGCGTTGACCACGTGGCCCGCCGACTGGCGGGAGCTCCCGCGGGTCCCCGCCCACCAACATCCCGAAATGACAAGGGCGTAGCCCCGCAGCCGTGTCCTCGCCGGCACACCGTGGAGTCGCCGAAGCAGACGAATGCCGACACGAGCCCTGACTGCCGCAGGGTCACCCGCGCCCGCCGTGTCCCCGCCACCGCGCCGATATTTCGCCCCGCCAGGCAGAACCTGACCATCGAACGCCGCTGGGTCAAGGAACGCCAACCGACCACCGACCACGGAGCACGGCGAACACGACCGGGAGCCAAGGGTGCCTCACGTCGGCGTCCCCGTCGACGTGAGGCGCACGGGTCGTTACGACGGGCCGATCGGCATCAGTGCCGATGGTGTCAAAATCATGTTCGAGTGCAGGCTCTTCGCGTATGCGCGGCGTAAGAACCACCCGGTAGCGCCGAGGGAGTCTCTATCGTCGTGGAGAGGTCCGGTCCGGTTGTCTCGCTGCCGGATCGACGACGTGCGTGGCGTGACTCGCCGTCCGGCCGGCGCTCGACCTCACCCAATGAGCGAGCGACTGCCAACCGTGGCGCGTAGACCTGTCGGGTCGAGGGCGGCGAAGGCGCAACCGATGCCCCTGGTCCGGGGGCTTCGCCTCGGTCGGGTGATCACGTTCGATCGTGTGGCCGGGACGACTTCGCGCAACGCGGGAATTCCGCGGCGATCGCTACGTACGAAGGAGAGTGTCCGATGCCCTCCGGCCCCGTTCGTCGAGAGCGTCTCGAAGAGTTGCGCGCCGCGATCGAGTCCACCCACCAGGCCCTCGGCACCATGCGTTGGCGCACGGCTCGATTCTTCCACGAATCCTCCGAGGATCGACTGGCTCGCGAATTGGACGTGGTTTCAGGGGCGTTGCGGGATCTCCTACGGGCTGCCGAGTCGCTCGCCGCAGGCACGACATCGTCTGTCGTCATGGAATCCGAGACTGGCGAGGGCAAGCGTTCGCCGGTTCCCGAAGGATGCGGCGCGGCACGAAGTAGTCGTCCCGGCCCGATGACGTAGTCGAAGCGCCGCCGACGTGGCCCCGCCGCCCGGTTGGGCCCTGCGAACAGCCGGCACCCGGGGCTCCACAATCGCTCTGCGGTCGGGGCGTCGGGACGTGGCTCCGGTTTCTCGGTCGGCGTCAAGGTCTCGTGAGCAAACGGCGTTCACGCTTGTTCCCGACGTGGGTCCGGCGGTCTGATCGTGGTGTGAGTGAATCCGCGGCATCGCCGGTCGGCGCCGGCCGCGAGCGAGAGTGTCTCGTCGTGGTCGCGTGCCGTCGATCGTGCGAGTCCGCACTCTCGATCCGGATCGGTCTGCGCCACAAGGACGAGCCCCCTGATCCGGAGAGCGGTCCCAGGCGCGTCTGATCCGACGTGGCCGCCGCCTCCTCGGCAACGCGCCACCTTGTGCGGTTCTCGGCATGTGCGCGATCCCGTCGGGTCTCCGACAGCGTGCACCACAGGTATCCGACCGGACTCCCGGCTCTCGTCGGGTCGCCCCCGGCTCCGGCTTCCGGCTACGCGCACGGCCCGGCCCACCCGTCGGCATTCACTCAACTTCGCGACTCACCCCTGCGGCCGAGGCGCCCTGCCCGGCTGCCGTTTCCCTGTGGAGGAACCCTGCCCACCTTCACCCCTGCCGGCGTCTCCCCGACCCGGGCATCCACGCTCGCGGGGCCTCGCACGGTCCTGGTCACCGGTGCCGCGTCCGGCATCGGCTACGAGACCGCCCGCCTGCTCGCGACCGCCGGCATGTCGGTAATCGTGCACGCGCGCAACGGCTCACGGGCCGAGCAGACCGTCGACCGACTCGTGCACGCGATCGGGGTCGTGACCGGCATGTCGCTCTCACCGACGAGGCGGCCGTCGATGTATGGACAGCCGGGCAGGAGACCCCGGCTCCGGCCGGGCCCGGGCTCCTCCACGCCAGGACGCCACCTCCACCACGGCGACCGGGGTGCGCCGTCCGGGCCTCCCGGCGAGAAGGCGATTCGAGGCCCCGACGGAGGACGACCCGGTCATCCGGTGGGGCCCGGTCCACGCCTCGATCGTCGCCGTCGCACTGCCCGCCCTGGTCGAACACGCCGCCGTGCCCGCCTCGTCGCCGCTCGTGCCGGCCTCGGCCACCGCCCATGAGGCACACGCCCCGGTCGAGCCGTTGCACCGGGCGCCGGGCGCGCACATGAGCCGGCGACCACCCGGACGCCGGGCCGGGGCCAGGCCGGCCATCCGGGTCGCCGCCGCCCGCAGCCGGGGCCCACAGGGACACATCGGTGTTCGTATGCACGTCCCTTTCACCGTTCGTCGCGCCGCTCGGCACCGCCCCGCACCTGGCCGCCGGCCGCCTTCGTACGGACGGTCGGCAGGGGCAGGAGCGGGAGCCGGAGGGCGGCGAAGGCGTGGTCCGGGACCGCGGGGCGCGACGGCTTCACCGGTGGGACGGGCCGGTACGGCTCGCCCTGGGCGGGGCGTGGGTCGGCCCGGCCCTTGTTGGGCCACATGGACATGGCCCGTTCGGCCTGCGCGGTGATGGTGAGGGACGGGTTGACGCCGAGGTTGGCGGAGATGGCCGAGCCGTCGGCCACGCTGATCCCGGGGTGGCCGTACAGCCGCTGATACGGGTCGATCACTCCGGTGCCGGCGGTGTCACCGATGGGGCAGCCTCCGATGAAGTGGGCGGTCATGGGGATGTCGAAGAGGTCGCCGACGCTGCTGCCCGGGAAGCCGTTGATCTCGTCGGCCAGCAGTCGGGCCGCCCGGTCGGCGGCGGGGATCCAGGTCGGGTTGGGCGCCCCGTGCCCCTGGCGGGACGTCAGCTTTCTCCGGCCCAGGAGCGACCGCTTCAGCGAGACGGTGAGGGAGTTGTCCAGGGACTGCATGACCAGGGCGATGATGGTGCGCTCGGACCAGCGGCGGTTGTCGAGCGAGCGGGCGAGGAGGCGGGGGTGGGCGGCGGCGGTGGCCAGGAAGCGCAGCCAGCGGGGCGCACGTCCACCACCGGGCACCTGCAGCACGGTCATCAGGCCCATGGCGTTGGAACCCTTGCCATAGCGACACGCCTCGACGTGCGTGTTCTCGTCGGGGTGGATGGACGAGGTGATGGCCACGCCCCCGGTGAAGTCGACGCGTTTGCCATAGCCGCGGTCGGTGGTCTGCGCTCCCACCAGCGCCTCGGAGTTGGTGCGCGTGAGGTGGCCCAGGCGGTCCGAGATGCGCGGAAGATCGCCGCGAGCCCGGAGGATGTGCAGCAGGCGCTGAGTGCCGTGGGTGCCGGCGGCCACCACGACGCGGCGGGCGGTGAGGGTACGGCGTCCGCGCCCGAGGGCGCCGGTGCGGCGGGCCTGCACCATGTAGCCGTCGCCCTGCTCGGTGACCCGGGTGACCGTGGTGAGCGGGTGGATCTCGGCGCCGCCGCGTTCGGCCAGGTAGAGGTAGTTCTCGGTGAGCATGTTCTTGGCGCCGTGGCGGCAGCCGGTCATGCACTCGCCGCACTCGGTACAGGCGCGGCGGGCGGGCCCGGCGCCTCCGAAGTACGGATCGTCGACCGTGGCCCCCGGTTCGGCCCGGCGACTCCCGTCGGCGTCCTCGCCGTCGCCGAAGAACACGCCGACCGGCGTCCTGCGGAAGGTGTCCTCGACCCCCGTCTTCCGAGCCGTCGCCAGCAGGTGTTCGTCGGCGGCGGTCGTGGTGGGGTTGATCCGCACGCCGAGCATCCGTCGCGCCTGGTCGTAGTGGGGCGCCAACTCGTGTTGCCAGTCCGTGATGTGACCCCATTGAGGGTCGGTGAAGAACGGCTTCGGCGGGACGTAGAGGGTGTTGGCGTAGTTCAGCGAGCCGCCGCCGACCCCGGCACCGCCCAGGATGAGGACGTTGCGGAGCAGGTGGATGCGCTGGATGCCGTAGAGGCCGAGAGCCGGTGCCCAGAGGAATCTGCGGAGGTCCCAGGAGTTCCTGGGCAGGTCGGCGGCGGTGTAGCGGCGGCCGGCCTCCAGGACGCCGACCCGGTACCCCTTCTCGGTCAGGCGCAGCGCGGAAACGGAGCCGCCGAACCCGGAGCCGATCACGATGACGTCGTAGTCGTACTCCTGTGGCTCCCGAGACGTCCGGGGGGTCACGATTGGCCTCCGAGGGATGAGACGAGGGCGGCCAGTGCCTTGGGGAGGGCCTTGGCGAGGGAGGGTTCGGCGGCGAACCCGGTCAGATGCCGACCGACGGCGTGGGCGTTGCGGTGGGAGACGAACCACGGCGGGGTGGGCCAGGGACGGAAGGGGCCGCGGCCCACGGTGCGCTCCACGTGGTCGGGGTCCAGCAGCAGCCCGTTGTGCACGACGCCGACACCGCTGCCCGCGTCGCGCACGTCGTGGCCGGGGAAGGCTCCCCAGGTGGCGCGGGGCATCGTGTACAGCACACCGGCCCAGCAGTTGACGGCGATCGTGCCGTAGCACAGCCGGGCGATGGCGGCGTCGAAGGCCGGCCCGAGCCGGCGAACGGTCCTCGGGTCGGCGATCACTCCGGCGCCGAGGTCTCCCGCGAGCCGGTCGTTGCAGAAGTCCACCGCGCGGTCGAGGAAGTCCGCCGGGCTGTCGGCGGGCAGCCGGGTGATTCCCAGGACCGGGCCGAAGTATTCGGTGGCGAAGGCCGGTTCGTCCCGGTCGGCCCAGTCCAGGTCGGTCAGGAGGGTCCGCGGCACGGCGGGGTCGCCGCGGAGCAGTTCCGACCGGGAGTGGCTGTCGACGGCCATCCGCTGTCGGGTGGCCGCGCCCGGGTAGAACGCGGGGCGGGCGGGCGCCTCGACGAGCGCCCGGCGCAGATGGTGCAGGAAACGGTCGGCCTGCGGCCAGTGCCGGGGCAGGACGACGACCTGTGTGGCGACGCAGTTGAACCCGCTGTTGTGCAGCCGTTGAGTGGCCAGGTGTCGCGCCTGAAGCTTCAGGGCCGCCTCGCTCCACCGGCCCGGTACCACGATCGCGGGCCCGACGCCGCCGAGTTCGCTGCTGACCGGCTTGGTGAGCAGCGGCTCGCCGCGGGCCCTGCGTCGCGTGCCCTCGTCGCCGGGCCCGAAAACGATCGCGTCATGGCTGCCGCGGCTGCCCGTGATGTGGACCGTGTCGACGGCCGGGTGGTCGACCAGGTACGACCCGGTGGTGGCGCCGCCGGAGGTGATGCGGACGAAGCCGCGCTCGACGAAGCCCGCGAAGACACGCTCGAGGACGGGCGCCAGGTAGGCGTTGACCGGGTTCAGTTTGATCAGGACGACCGCGTTGTCCTGGTACAGCTTGGACAGGGCGTCCAGCGCGGGAATGGAGTTGACGTTGCCCGCGCCGAGAACGAGGCCGACCTCCCCGGGCAGGCGTCGATCGCGCAGTCGGCGTGCGATGCCGGCCTTCGCCTGCTCCAGGGTGACGCCCGGACGCAGCCACACCTGGCCGGTGTAGCCGGGCATGATGCGGTCGCGGGCGGTGAACGGAAAGACGTCCACCGCGATCCGGCCGCCCGGCACGGTTCGGGTCGCCGCGCTGTCCAGCGGGTTGCGGCCCGATTCCAGGAGCGAGAGCAGCCGGATCAGCGCGTCGGCGGCACCGAGCAGCGCGTACGGACCGCTCAACCATTCCTCGCCCGCTGCCGGGGCGTTCGGTTCGATGCCCTTGCCGCGGCAGGACTCCGCCACCCATTCGTCGAGGACCCGGGCGGTGTCCGCGCGCAGCCGTTCCAGCAGCATGCGCTTGGCGTCCAACGGTGTATGGACCCACGCGCGGGCGCCGGCGCGTAGGACCGTGAGGTCGCGATCGAGGACGCTGGTGTCGGACATGGCTCACTCTCGAAGAGGACGGGCCGGAACGGCGGTGGGCAGCCATCGGGGGTCGGGCTTCGCCCGACGGGCGCTCGGCGGGATCCGGACGCGGCCGACCTGCGGCACGCCGTGATCGGTCACGGTGTGCGTGCCGCGGACGCGGTTGCGGTCCGCCACACCGTAAGCAGCGCCGACACACCCTGCCCATGTGCAGGCGCCCAACAGTGGGCGCGCTCCTTGTGCGTTGGCCCGAGGGGCTCGTAGCCTGCGGGCATGAAGACGGCCCCACCGGACGTCCCGCTCTTGATCCGGCAGATCGCCGAACGGTGTCTTGCCGAGATCGACGATCGCCTTCCCGACATCGACGCGGCGATCTTCGAGGTGGCCCCGGTCCTGGCCGAGGATCCCACCCTCGCCGCGGAGAGCCGGGCCAGCAACCGGGCCAACGTGGTGCGCTGCCTCACCGCCATACAGCGGCGCCCGGGCGAACCGATCCCCCGTGGCGCTCCGCTGGAGACCCTCGACCTGGCCCGGACACTGGTGCGCCGCGGCATCGAGCTCGAGGTGCTCGTGCAGTCCTATCGGCGGGGCATGAACGCGGCGTGGCGACAGTGGATGGACGTCGCCGCCGCGACCGTCGTATCCCGCGGCGACCTGGTCGAACTGCTCCAGGTCACCTCGGCCCTGCTGTTCGACTACGCCGACGGCGCGCTCGACGCCGTCATCACCCGTATCCGGCAGGAACGCCGGGAGTTGCTCTCCGGAGAGCCGGCATTGCGGGCCGAGACGATCCGGCTGTTGCTCGACGGAGCGCCCCTGAACACCGACCGGGCCGGCCGACGGCTCGACTACGACCTCACCGCCCGGCACACCGCCGCGGTGCTGTGGATCGATCCACCGGGCGAGACCCACGGCGTACTCGAACAGACCGCCGGCCTACTCGCCGCGGCGGTCCACGCCCGACGACCGCTGACCCTCCCCGCCGGCACCTCCACCCTGTGGGCCTGGATCGCCACCCGCCACGACCCGGACTGGCAAGCGCTGCGTGAGGCGATGACCCACGCCACGCCCCACGTCCGCGTCGCGCTCGGCCCGCCCCGGACCGGCGTCACCGGTTTCCGGCGCAGCCACGCGGCGGCGCTGTCCGCCCAGCGGCTGCTGGCCGGCAACCCCGACGGAGAGCGCCTCGTCCCGTACCACGAGGTGGAGGCCGTCGCCCTCGCCGGACGTGACGAGGAACAGATGAAGGAGTTCATTCGCTCTGCCCTGGGGCCCCTGTGCGGCACCGAGCCGGCCCTGGTGACCCTGCGCTCCACGCTGCGCGTCTACCTCGACGAAGGCGGCAACGCCCCGCGGACGGCCGAGCGGCTGCACACCCACCGGAACACCGTGCTGCACCGGGTCGCCCGCGCCGAAGCCCTCCTCGGATTCCGGGTCGCCGAACGCCGCCTGGCGGTGTCCCTGGCCCTGGAGCTTCTCCACCGCCTCGGGAACCGAGCGCTGGGACCGGCCGAACGGCTCTGAGGCCCCGGCTCCGTGGGAGGCCGAGCGATGGACCCCGGCCCGGGTCCAGAGCGTCATCCGCCGCCGTTTCCGGCTGAGTCCGTCCGTGGCGACGGTGTGGCGGCTGCTCGAGCGGCACGGTTGGTCCTGGCAGGCACCAGCCTGCGCGGGCAGGGGCTGATCATCGGCGTTCCGGAGGCACGGGTCCGGCCCCATGGCCGGGGTGGACGAGGGGGACCCTCGGCCCGGTGCTCATCGATCAGGGCGGGCCGACGGCTTGGCCTTGAGGCGCTGCTTCCAGGAAGCCAGTTCGTCATCGTCCATGGCGTAAGCCATGAACAAGGCGAGAAAGGCGGTCCGGGCCGTCTCGACGTCGTCGGATCGAGGACGGACGAGGTGGTGCAGGTTGAACCCCTCGGCCAGTGCGGCAAACGCGCGGGCGCCCTCCTGCGGCCTGAGGGCGCCCGCCGCTCGCAGGGCCGCCTCGGCGACGCGTTCGATGGTCTCGACGATGCTCACGAGCGCTTCGGAATGGGTGGGAGTTCGCGCCGCGTGGAGGAGCACTTCGTAGCGCGCCAGTTCGAGGGATTGCGGGTATGTGGTCAACAGCCGCGCGAACTCGGCCGCGATCCCTTCCGGGCCTGCCCCGTCGGCGCCGACCTGCTGGGCGCCGGCGTCAAGGTGGGCGTTGAGATCGTCCGCGACAAGCTGCACCACCTCGATTCCCAACTGCTCGATGGAGCCGAAGAAGTAGGCGACCGAGGTGGCGGGGCACCCTGCGCGTTCGGTGACCGCCCGATGGGTGAGCCCCGCCATGCCCTCCTCCGCCAGGACCTCGAGGGCAGCCCGCAGGAGTTCTTCGCGTCGGCGTGCGCCCTTGGCGTAGCGCTTCTCGGGATTCGGCATGCCTCCACCGTACCAATCTTGTAGACATCTTCAAGATTGAGGGGTAGTGTCGTGTCCGAACGCCACGCCGACTGCCGAGCGCAGATGCGGCCCACCTCGACGGTCGACCGACCGACCCGGCCCGACGGGAAGCGCGCACGAGTATCGAAGCACTCGGCGTGGTGGAAGTCGACGACCGCGTCCTCGGTGGCGGGAAGAGGCCAGGAGCGCCCGCCGCCGCCCGCCCCCACCGGAAGCCGGTGGCCGAGCCGGCCCTGCGACCGGCATGAACCCCGCGGCCGAGACCATCGGTTCGAGGCGGGGACGCGTCCGCTCATCGGTACGTGGCGCCCCGAACCATCCGCCGCGGCACACACCACCACGCCCTGCCGGAGGGAAACCATGCAGCTCGAATGCGCGCCCAGCGACCCCATCCACACCGCGATCTACCTGCGCTGCTACCCGTTCGACACCCGGCGGATGGAACCCCACCACAACGCCATGCGCCGCTACGCCGAACACCTGGGCCTCCCCGAGCCGCTGGCATACCTGGACAACGGCCGCCGCTCCGGCGGGCCGCTGCCCGCCCTGGACGGGCTGATCGCCCTGGTGGCCGCAGGGATCTACCGCCTGCTGCTCGTGCCGGGACCGTTCGTCTTCTCGCTGCGCGATGCACAAGCCCGCTCGATCACCCGCCGGATCACCGCCGCGGGCTGCGACGTGATCCAGCTCCCTTCCCGACAACCCGGAGCCGGATCCACGCTTCTCGAATCCGATCCCGCCTGGGGCGTGTGGGTCGGCCGCAGAATCACCCTCCACGATGGCAGCACCGTCGTCGTCCGGATGGCCCGCCGAGAGCACGCCGCGGACGTGCTGTGGGTCGTGGACGCCCGCGGAACGATGCGCAAGATCCGCCGGCGGCGACTCCCGCCCCCGCGTGCGCATCGCCACCGCGTGACACATGAACGAAGCGTGGTCGGGCCCGGTCCGCTTTGACGAACGTCCCGGATCAGCGGGCGCCGGAATGCGCGGGGAAGGCGAAAGCGCCCTCCGATCCGGGGCGACAAGAGCGGACCCGAGATCATCGTGGCCCGTTCGTGTCCAGATACAGGACAGGGCCGACTCCGAGCCGGCCGGCGGCGTTCATCGCCAGCAGTGCCGCCATCGCCTTGGCGGTGTAGACCGGTTCGAGTGTGAGGTTCTCCCTTTCGGCAGCGAGTCGTCGTGCGCGTTCGCCCTCCGCCGTCGCGTGACCATAAGCCGGCCCGAGCCATTCGCGGACGAGGTGGAGGTCATGTGGAGACAAATCCACGGGGGGAAGGTCCGCGCCTCGAGCCCGCAGCAGCTTCTGTGTGCGGCGAGCCAGGCCGACGAGGGTGGGCGGGTCCAGTCGTAGAGTGTCGTTGACGACGACACCGACGACCCGGGTACGCAGGCCCGCGAGGCGCAGGCCGAGCAGCAGTCCCGCCGTCGTGCCTCCGGATCCGACCGCAGTCACGATGTGCGACGGCTCGGGCAGCACTCCCTGTTGCACCTGGGTGGCCAGTTCGAGAGCCGCCTCCACGTAGCCGAGAACACCGATCGGCGACGAACCGCCCGCCGGAATGAAGTACGGAAGCCGCCGGCCGGTCATGTGTCGGGCGAACAGTACCGGCGCCGCGGCGATCGTTCCGGCTTTGGTACGCGTGAAGTGCAGCGTTGCGCCGCTGCGCTCGAGCCGGGCCAGTTGCGTACGCACGTGGTCGTCGACGGGTTGGTCGATCAGGGCGATAGCGGTGGCCAGGCCGATTTCCCGAGCGTACAGCGCGGTGGCCAGACCCCAGTTCGTCCCCAACCCGCCCACGGTCAGGATCGTGTGCCGACCTCGTCGGCGGGCGTCGGCCAGCAGCCATTCCAGCTTGCGCACCTTGTTCCCGCCCCAACCGCCGTCGCCGAAGGCGCTTTCGTCCTTCACCCACACGGGTGCGATGCCGTCGGACAGTCCCGGCAGAGGACGCACCGGGGTGGGGACCGAATCCAGTCGCAGGTGTGGCAACGTCTCGCACAGCGCCGGGAATCGCCGGTGCAGAAGGGGGGCCGTCGCCTCGTTCATGCCGGCTCACCCGCGCCGACGGGACCCAGTACCCGCTCGACATAGGCGTTGGTGAACAATCCGTGCGGATCAAGCCTGGCGCGCACGGCCTGGAAACGATCCCAATGCGGGTACTGCCGGCGCAGCGTCTCGGCGGTTTGGAAATGCCGCTTGCCCCAATGGGGGCGGCCACCGTGGGCGACCATGACCTGCTCGACACTCCGGAAGAACGCTTCCCATGGGATGCCGGCGAATTGGTGCACGGCGATGTAGCAGGTCTCCCGGCCGCCCGCCGGGCTGAGGTAGGCGTCGTCGGGGGCGACGAAGCGAACCTCCAGCGGCGTCGGGACGTCGAACTCCCTTCGCTCGGCGATCTCCCGCACGACCCGGACGGCCTCGGCGGCGTGCTCGCGGGGAATCGCGTACTCCATTTCGGTCAGCGGTACTCGGCGAGGCGTCGCGAAGACCCGGTAGGAGCGGTCCGTGTACCGCGTGGTGCCCGAGTTCGCGGAGGCCACTCGGTTCAGCCATGGAATCAGGCCACGGCGCGACCGGCCGAGCAAGCACACGCCCCAGTAGGCGTAGTTGCTCAGGAACATGTCGTGGAACCACTCGCCCAAGCGCGACCGCGGACTGGGGGAGGCCGCCGTCCGATTCCAGGTCTTGGTCATCGCGAGCGGGCTGTGCGGGAAGGTGAAGAACCCGAAGTGGTCGTTGCCGTCCACGAGTTCGTCGAGGTTGTCCAGGGTCGCCGCCAGCGGCGCCGTCGTGTCGACGGCGCCGAGGGTGAAGGCCGGCACCGCTTGTAGTGTCACCGCCGTCACCACACCGAGTGCCCCCACGCTCACCCGGGCCGCCCGCCACGTGTCGGGGTCGGTCGCCTCGTCGACTTCCAGCGTACGGCCGTCGGCGAGGGTCAACTCCATCGACTTCAGCCCGGCCGACAGGTTGGGCAGCGTGATACCGGTGCCGTGGGTGCCCGTCCCGGTGGCGCCGGCGATCGACTGCACATCGATGTCACCGAGGTTCGCGAACGCGAGGCCGTGGTCGTACATCAACGCACTCAGCGCACCCAGCGTGATCCCCGCCTCGACCCGTACCAGACCGGTCGCCCGGTCGACGTCGAGCACCCGATTCATCCGGTCCAGCGACAACAGGGTCCCGTCGGTCAGCACCGCGTCGGTGAACGAGTGTCCCGCGCCGGCCACCCTGACCGTACGGTCGGCCTCGGCCGCCCGGCGGATCGCCTCACCCACCTCGGCCCGACTCGTCGGCCGCTCGAACACCGCCGGCCGGCAACTCTGGTCCCCCGCGAAATTCCTCCACACCGGCCCCTTGCTCATGTCTTCTCCTCGGGAACGCCCACGTCATAAGACCCCGGCCCATCGTCAGGGCGGGCCGTCTGCACGCGGCCCGGACTTGCGGCTGGGCACGACCCTAGGACTCAATATTGAAGATGTCTACAAGATTCACCGGAGTGTCGTCATGCGGCACCCCCGGAGCACCCTGCCGCGACCACGCAGCAGACGGATGACGCCCTGCTACGGCGAACCCCTGGAGATCGTGGGAGGCGAGGGCCGCCGGGCCATCGATGCCCAGGGGCGCCGCTACCTGGACTTCTTCGCGGGCAGCCGGACGAACAGCCTCGGCTACGACATCCCCGAGATCGCCGACGCGATCAGCCGGCAACTCGCCAAGGCGGAACTCCTCACCGCCACCGCCTACCTCAACCGCAGCGAGGTCGAACTGGCGGAGCGGATCGCCCGCCTGTCCGGTATCCCCGACGCCAAGGTGTGCTTCGTGCAATCCGGTACCGAGGCCAACGAACTCGCCCTGATGCCGGCCTGCGGATACCGGCACGGCATAGTCACGCGCGAACCCGGCACCGCCTCGGTGCCTCGGCCGGATCACCCGTGGGGAGCGCCGTCGGCCAGATGGGCGAACGTCTCGAGCCAGGTCGCGTACCACCGGCCGAACCACGGGTGATCCTGGGCGAGAGGGACGATGGTTCGCGCCGTCTCACGGTAGTACGAGCCGCGTTTGTCGGGTCGGGGGTGCGTGTCCAGGCGCTGGACGTTGCTCAGGCGATCCGCCAGTTTCACCACGAGCGCGTCCGTCGGCGCGCTCTGCAGCCGGCTCAGATAGGCCTCTCGGGCCTCGGCCGGGGACAGCCCCTCGGCCGGCTCCGGCTTGGTCACCCACTCGACCAACTCCGCGACCCGGTCGCCGAAACCGATCCTCACCGTCTCCGGCGAGCATGCCGTGTCCTCCACGACATCGTGCAGGACTGCCGCCCGCAGGACGTCGACATCGACGACACCCAGCGCCTCCACGAGAACGCGCACGACCTCCAACAAGTGCTCGACGTACGGCTCGCCCGCCGGCCGCACCTGCTCCGCGTGCCAACGCACCGCGAACTCGACCGCCGCGTCGAGCAGTTCCAGGTCCCGCGGGGAAAAGCGGCTCGCCCACTCGTCCCGGAGAACCGGCCAACCGGCCTTCGCCTCGAACCTCTCAAGCACCATGCTCACCACTCGCCCCCGTGTTCGCCGACCGGCACCGAACAGCCAACGCTACCAACACACATCACCGCGGCGTCTCCCGTCGCCGAACCACTCGACGCAGCCCCAACCGCGACCTGGTCGTCGTCATCGCCAAGTCATCGGCTACTCCCTTTGCTCAGGGTGCACACCGAGTCCCTGCCGGTCCCGTGTGTACCGGTTGACGGCCCGCGGAAGGCCGAGACGGGCTCGCAGGGTGGTCGTGGTGTAGCCGGTGCGGAAGGCCTTGCGTTGCCGGAGCTCGGGGACCAGGGCGGTGGTGATCGCCGTCAGGTCGTGGGGCAGGGCCGCGGGGCGTAGGCGGAAGCCGTCGAGGCCGGCCGGGCGCCAGTCGAGAAGCAGGTCGGCCAGTTCGCCCGGGGTGCCGGTGAAGACGTGTGCGTCGGAGGCCAGGGCGGCGCCGTCCAGGTCGTCGAGGCGGCGCTTGCGCCGGGCTGCGGCGCCGGGTTCGTCGTCCAGGAAGACCACCAGGTCGGCGAATGTCCGCAGCGGTTGGCCGACCGGGCGGCCGGTCTTGGCTTTGGCCTTGTCCACCTTGCCGAGGATGGTCGCGATGTCCGCGCGGCAGTGTGGCGTGAGGTAGACGACATCGGCGGCCGCCGCGGCCAGTTCGTACGGTACGGAGGCATGGGCGAGGACGGTGACCGGTGGTTGGCCCTGCGGCGGGCGCGGGGTGATCGAGGGGCCGCGGATGTTGAAGTGTTCGCCGACGAATGCGATGTGGTGCAGTTTGTCGCGGTCGATGAAGCGTCCGGTCGCCGCGTCGCGGATCTCCGCGTCGTCCTCCCAGCTGTCCCACAGCCGGCGGGCGACCTCGACCACGTCGGCGGCCTCGCCGAACAAGTCGCGCAGGCGTTCGGCGATCAGTTCCGTCTCGCGGATGTCGTCCGGGGTCAGGGCGGGTGTCGTGCGCCTGCCGAAGTGGGTGGCGTCGGCGGCGCGCGAGGAGATCTGCGGACGCCAGCCCGCTCGGCCGCGGCTCGCGTGGTCGAGCGTGGCGATCCCGATCGCGACGTGGAACGGTTC
This sequence comes from Embleya sp. NBC_00888, assembly GCF_045207655.1. Classification (NCBI taxonomy): domain Bacteria; kingdom Bacillati; phylum Actinomycetota; class Actinomycetes; order Kitasatosporales; family Streptomycetaceae; genus Embleya; species Embleya sp. NBC_00888. The sequence goes on from NZ_CP108785.1 coordinate 1,092,116, forward strand.
GGTGTGGGTGACGTTCGTGGTCGGGACGAGTCCGATGTGGGAGGTCAGCGGGGCGAGGGTGGCCGCGAGCAGGACCGCGTCCAGTCGGCCCCGGACCTGGTCGGTGCGGTCGTCGGGCCGCTCGAACGAGGCGGATTGCATGGCGAGCGCGTCCTCGAAGGTGACGAAGTCGAGCAGCCCGCGTTCGGCCTCGGCGACCAGGTCGGCCCAGTAGCGGGCGGTGAACAGGTCGGCGGGTCGGGCGTCCGGCTCACGCCAGGCCGCGGGGTGCCAGCCGGCACCGTCCAGCGCGACGGCGAGGTGCAGCGGGGTCACGATGTCTCCTTCGCGCGTGGCGCTTTCAGACCGAGGTGGTCGCGGAGTGTGGTACCGGTGTAGTCCGTGCGGAAGACACCCTTCTCCTGGAGCAGGGGGACCACCCGGTCGACCAGTTCGTCCAGTCCGGTGGGTGTGAGGTGGGGGACGAAGACGAAGCCGTCGGCGCCGTCGCTCTGGACGAACTCGTCGATGGCTTGCGCGATTTCATGTGCGGTGCCGACGAACGTCTGTTGTCCGGCGACCTCGATGACCAGTTCGCGCATGCTCAGCCCCCGCGCGTCGGCGAGTTCCCGCCATCGGCGGGCGGTCGCGTCGCGGTCCTTGCGGAAGGTCGAATGCCCTTGGAGGAGGAGACTGTCGGGTGCGGGGTCGAGGTCGGGCAGCGGGCCGTCCGGGTCGTAGCTCGACAGGTCCCGGCCCCAGACCGCCTCGACGAAGGTGAGCGCGGTCTGTGGACCGACCTGGGCCCTGCTGATCTCGGCCGCGTGCTCGATGGCCTCCTCGGTCGTATCGCCCAGTACGTAGGTCGCGGTGGGGAGGATCTTCAGGTCCTCGGGCGCGCGGCCGTGTCGGGCAAGCCGTCCCTTGACGTCCCGATAGAAGGCGCGGGCCTGCTCCGGGGTGTTGTATTTGCTGAAGACGACGTCGGCGTCGGATGCCGCGAACTCCCGCCCCTCGGGGGATTCGCCGGCCTGGATGATCACCGGGTGACCCTGCGGTCCACGCGGTGTGCCGAAGCGTCCGGAGATGTCGAAGTGCGTTCCCCGGTGCGCGAATTCGCCTGCGCCGGCCCGGATGAAGCAGGAACCGTCCGGGTCGGCCGGGATGTCGTCCGGCCGGCGACTGTCCCACAGTTCGCGCGCGGTCGACAGGAACTCGGCGGCGCGCGCGTAGCGGTCGTCCTCGTCCAGGAATCCGCCGCGACGGAAGTTCTCGCCGGTGAACGCGTCGAAGCTGGTCACCACGTTCCAGGCGGCCCGACCCGCGCTGAGGTGGTCCAGCGTGGCGAGCCGACCGGCGACCTCGTACGGTTCGTTGAACGTGGCGTTGACGGTCGCGGCCAGTCCGAGGTGGGTGGTGATCGCCGCGAGGGCGCTGAGCACGGTGAGCGACTCCGGCCGACCCACGACATCGAGGTCGTGGATGCGGCCCTTGTGTTCGCGTAGCCGCAACCCTTCGGCCAGGAAGAAGAAGTCGAACTTCCCACGTTCGGCGGTCCGGGCCAGTCGGGCGAACGAGTCGAAGTCGATGTGGCTTTCGGATCGCGGGTCCGACCACACGGTGGTGTTGTGGATTCCGGGCAGTTGCGCGGCAAGATGGATCTGCTTCACCGGCACGAGGCGACCGCCCGCCTGCCGCGGTGGCGGCGCGCCGGCTCGGCTCGGCCATGGTCCGGGGCCGGCGCCCCTGGTCGCGTGATGTGGATGCGCATGGTCCGCATGGTCGAACCTTCACACTTATGTGAAGGTCAATCCGACCCGGCATGGCGTGGATCACATCGGCTCGCGTGCCGCCTCGGGAGCGAGAGCGGCGTCGGAGCCGGGGCCGCTCGGAAGCCGCGCCGCCAGGAGCATCGGGTCCCCACCACAGCACACCCCCGGTCGGCACCCGCGGACGCGCCGGAACCGGACGCTGGTCAGCGGGCGAGTATGGGGCCGTCGTGGGGGCGGTGGTCGCGGGAGCGGCGCAGGTCGGTGGTGACGTAGGTGCGTTGCAGCCAGCGGTCTGCTCCGTCGTAACGGGGGTGGAAGGCGGTGCGGCCATGGACGGTGACGCGGTTGTCGATGATGACCAGGTCGCCGGGAGTCAGGCGCAGGGTGCGGGCGGTCGCCTCGCAGGCGCGGCCGAATTCGGTCAGCGCCGCGGTGGCCCGAGAGGTGAGCGGGGTGGTGACGAGTTGGGCCATCCGTATGTCGGGATCCTCGACCGCTCCCGAGAGCACCGGCCGGGGCTCGACGTCGGGCCCACTCGCGGCGGCGTCGGGGCCGAAGGAAGGTGGCGGCGTGGTGATGAACTCCGGTGCGAACAGGGCCTGGCGGCCCGCCGGGGTGAGAAGCGGCAACGCTTGGCGGATGCCGGCGACGCGCATGCCGGCGATCCGGTCGTGGTCGGCGCGCAGGCACAGGAAGACCACATAGTCCGGTGGGTGGGGGTGGAAGCCGTTCTCGGTGTGGAAGGACAACGGCACCGATCCGGCGTTGCCGTGGAAGCTCTCCTGCCCGGGCACGGGCACGACGTCCTGCACGAGGGCCCCGGATTTCTCGGCCCGGTAGGCGAGAGGCTCGCCGAGCCCACAGGCCACCATGGTGAGCACCGCGGCCGGGACGGTGGCCCGGCGCTGGACCGAGCCGGGTACGGACGGTGTCGCGGGCAGGGCCGCCCGATCGACGGGCAGGCCGCCGATCACCAATGTGCCGTGCGGGCCGGAGTGCCTTCGAAACCGGCGCACCGCACGGCGCAACGGCAACGGAAGGTCCTCCCAGGCGTCCCGGGCCCGGGTCACCCACTCGGGGTCGTCGACGTGGTCGTGCCCGCCGGTGCACAGGGTACGGGCCAGCCGCTCGCACGCGCCGGCATCGGCCGGGTCGAGTGCCCAGTCGCCTGCGACGGCAGGGCTTCGGGTGGTACCGGGCGTCGTCTCGGGCATCAGGGTCTCCTGCCGGAGGTGTGGGTGGCGGACACGCGGACTCACGAGTGGCGCAGGCCGGCCACGGCGTCGGCGACGTAGTGGTCCCCGAATCGGATCAGGGAGGCGTACCGGGCCGCGCGGCGATGGCGCATGTGCCGTAGTTCGGCGACGGCGTTGTCGGGGCCTTCCGGTTTCTGGGCGATGGAACGATGCAGATGAACCATCGAGTACGCGAGGGTGACGTGCCGTTCACCATCCACGATGTCGGCTTCCAGGAGAGCGCCCCGTACCTCGGCCAACTCCGGGGCGCGGGCCGCCAACTGCTCGTAGGAGTCGGGAACCACGGACAGCAGGTCCTTCATCGCCGCCCGGAACAGCTTGTATCCGCGATGTTGACGCCCGCTCAACGGGACGTCCACCGACGGAGGCGCCATGGTGTGGCGTATCGCCGCCATGTAGTAGTCGGCCGGGACCGTACTGGCGTGCGTCATGGCCGCCGGGAAGCCCCGCACGTACACCGTCGCATCCGCCAGCCGCAGCAGAGCGGCATCACCGTCGCCGTGCCGCAGATGGCGGGTGGCGTCGGCCACGGCGACCGCGGCGCAGACGTTGAACAGGACATGGACCTGGTGCCCGATGAGCCACCGAGCACTCCAGACGCTCTCCAACGACGCCCCCGCAGCAGGCTCGGGGACGGCCGGCGGCGGTAAGGAGTCGGGTTCGGCGCCCGGCGCCGCGCCGGTGAGGTCGAGCACCGACTGCCGCATCCCGGCCGCCTCCAGGGCCAGGTCGGCACCCGACAGCGGAGCCTCACACAGGTCTTCCAGACCGCGGTGGACGACCAGGACACCGTGCAGGGCGGCCTGTTGATCCGACAGTTCCCCTTCACGGACCCGGAAGAACGACTGACTGGTCGACTCCGCCGGCAGTGCCTCACCGGCCACGGCCGGAGCCAGAGCCGACAGCGCGGCCACCAACTCACCGGCAGCCACGGCGGCCTGCCGCAGCGCGGCGGTCCGCTCGACGGGTCTGGCATGGGTCGCCAACCCGGCCAGCCCGCGCGCGGTGCGCTTCGCCTCGGCATCGACCCGCGTGCCCAACACCGGGACGGATCGCCCGCCTCGAGGCTCACGGAAAACAGCGACTGCTGGATGACCGGCAACCGGCGATATGTCCATGGCTGACGTTCGCCGAGAACACCCCCCACGAAACCCTGATCCGCAAGACCGTTCCGTTGCGGTGCGCCGGAGTTGGTCGGCGAGGTCCGCGGCGGCGGGCCCGGCATGCCCCGCGGACTCCGGTCCGAGGTCCGGACAACCACCATCCACGGCACCGGACCGGCCACTGCGTCGCTCGTCCCCGACGCGGTCGGGCTGTACCGGGCATGGGAGCACGCCGGCCGGCCCGGCATCCGTAACGGGCGGTTCGACACCGCCCCGCACACCGCCGCCGGTTCATATAGCGAAAAGCGGCGAAAAAGGCGGTGGACGGAAGACAAGAGTTTCCATCTGGGGGGTCGCCGGCCGCTCACCCACTACCGCCGGCGTGGCAGCGAGCAGAAGAAGTGCGTACGAAAGTCGAGGAACCGGCCGGGCCGCACGACGGCCCGGCCGGTTCCTTGCGGCGCCGATCGGGAATGGGCTCGCTTCTACCGCACGCCGACAGTGCCGAGGAAGGAGGTCATCGCGGCCGCGGTCGCCGTCACACACTCCACGTAGCGCTGTTGATGCTTCTCCATACGCGTGGTGGGAACCACGATTCCCACGGCACCGTAAACGTCCTGACGCGCGTCGAAGATCGGCGCGCCGACACTCGAAATACCGATATCCGAGTCCTGCTCGTCCATGGACCAACCGCGCTCGCGGGTCATACGCAGATCGCGCTCGAGTTTCTCGAGCAGTGCGGAGGCCTCGGAGTGGGAATGGCCGTCGACGATCTTCGCCAGCAGAGCGGTGCGCCGCTCGTCGTCAAGATGGGCCAGCACCGCTTTACCCGACGATCGAAGATGTTCGTTCCCGGACTGGCCGACGAACAGTCCGCTCACCCGAAGCGGTTGCGAGCCTTCGACGAGTACTTTGAGGATCACTCGATTTCCCTCGAGCGCCGAGAAGTACGAAGTCTCGGCGGTCTTCGCCGCCAGCTTGTCGACCCACCCTTTCAGGCTGTCGTCGATGTCGAATCGCTGCTGGTAAGAGCGGAACAGGGCGCCTACTCCGTCCCCCAGCGTGAGGGTGAGATTCTCGTGGCGCGCGATGTACCGGCGAGCGACGAGCGTGCGCAACAAGTGGTAGCACGTGGTGATGTTCAGCCCCAGTGCCTCCGACACCTGCTGGACCGTCGGCGGTTCGGGAGCCGAGGCTACGAACTCCAGGAATGTGAGTGCGCGATCAACCGTCTGCAGGGTGGGTTGTTTCGGCGTCTTCGCAGCGGGATTCACAGGCGGAAAGTATCACAGGCGATCACGGATCAACCTTCTGCCTGTGGGAGGTTCAGCCGGTCGGCACGGGCGTCCCAAGCCTTCACCGGAGCGTAGGCATCCGGGTCGACGATGACATCGAGCACGGTGGTCGTGCCTGACTCCAAGGCTGTGCGGAGGGCCTCCTCCAGCTCCTCGGGTTCACTGACGGTGATACCCCGGGCGCCGCATGCCCTTGCCACGGCGGCGTGATCGACAGGGGCGAAATTGATCGCCGTGGTCGTGGCGCCGAAGAAATAGTTTTCGGCATGCCGCTGATATCCAAGGATCGAGTTGTTGAGAATCACCACAATCACGGGAATGTCCTCCCGGACGGCGGTCTCGATCTCCGACCACACGTGGGCGAAGCCGCCGTCGCCGACGATGGCGATCACCCGCGACGACGGCGCGGCGATTTTCGCACCAAGCCCAAGCGGGAGACCCCAGCCGAGGCCCGCCAGACCTCGTGGAACGAGAAATCGCTGACCCGCCCGACGAGCGGTGAGGTAGCTGGTGACCCAGATGGAGGCGTAGCTGGCATCGGCCACCACGATGTCATCGGGCTCGATCAGCCGGTCCAAGGTCCTGAGCACCCGTTCCGGTGCGATCGGCGCGTCGGCGGAGGACGCGAGGGCGTCCCTCCGCGTACGGTGCGCCGCACGCCCTGCGGCGATCGTGCGGACGAGGTCGGCCGCAGCCGATGTTCGACGGCCCAGGTCGAGGTGCTTCAGCTCTTCGACCAGGTCGCTCAACGCGGAACGCGCATCGCCCACCAGGCGCAACGCCTCGTAGTTGCGTCCGATCTCCCAAGGATCGACGTCGATGTGTATGTAGCGTGCCGTCGGCGAGGTGAGCGTCCAGGCATCCGTTCCGTTCTCGTTCGTGCGTGTGCCGACGAACAGGACGACGTCCGCTTCCGCGATCAGCGAGCGGTGGAAATGCGCCGGGCCGTTCAGACCTGTGACGTTCGCTGCCACACCGAGTGACAGCGGTGCGGTCTCGTCGACTGCGCCCTTCCCCATATTCGTCGTCGCCACCGGCAGCTGTGCCAGTTCCTGGAGAGCGACGAGCTCCGCCACAGCTGCCGACACATGCACGCCCCCTCCGGCGATGACGATGGGCGAACGAGCCGATGCGAGCAGCTCGGCCGCCTCGCGTACTGCCGATCCCTCCGGGCGCGGGCGATCCAGCGGGAATGCGCCGAGCGTTGCCGACCGCGGAAACCGGCTCGACTCCGCCGGAAGATCGAGCACGTCCTTCGGCAAAAGCAGCACCACCGGTCCGGGACGTCCGCTGGTCGCGGCCGTGATCGCGAGATCGACGTAGTCCTCGGCACGACCCGGGTCGTCGATGCGCCGCGTCCACTTCGAGACGCCACTGAAGAGGGCGGTGTGATCCAGCTCTTGGAAGGCATTGCGATCACGCGTGGCGGAGGGCGCCTCTTGCACGACGACGAGCATGGGGATGGAAGCCTTGAGCGCTTCCGCCATCGGCGCCACGAGAAGCGTGGCCGCAGGACCGTTCTGCGCTGCCACGACGCCGATGCGGTGCGAGATTCGGGAGAAGCCGTCCGCCATCACACCCGCGGCGTTCTCGGTGCGGTACAGGACCTGACGGATGCCGATCTCCTCCGCCGCCAGCAGCAGCGCCGTCGGATTGCTCTGTCCGTAGATCGTGGTGACCCCGTGCCTACTGAGGGCCGCCGCGATGACATCGGCCACGGTGGAACTTCCCATGACTGCTCCATTTCACTATCTGAAGTACGTTTCAAATCATGAACCTAGCCCGTTCGAGGCACCCCGGCAAGGCATGACGGCCTGCATGTTGCATTTATTGACATCAGATTCACTATCTGACATGGTCCCGGCATGAGGTTGGGAATCTCCGACCTCGAAGGCGGGGCGGTCGCGTTCTCCCTTCTCGGGAGCCGTGCGCAAGGCCGGCTCACTCCTCGCCGGCCTCCGCTCGGGCGACGCCGCACCATGACTGCCGCCGCTCCGCTGCCCGTCACCTCAGGGCAGTCGTCACGAGCGTCTCGCTCATCGGGTCGCCGTCACGCCGGCGCGGCGCCGCACCGTCCCCGGTTCGACGCACTCACGCACAGAGAAGGAAGACGCCATGGGTTTGGTCCCCACAGCAGGTGGTTCGATCGACAGCGCCGCCCTGGGTCGCACCCTCGTTCACGAGCATGTCTTCGTGCTCGGCGAGGAGTACCGCATCAACTACCAGCACGACTGGCATGAATCGGAGATGCTGCACCGAGCGGTCTCCGATCTGACCGACCTGAAATCTCGGGGTATCGACACGATTCTCGACCCGACCGTTCTGGGTCTCGGACGCTACATACCGCGAATCCAAGCGATCGCCCGCCGGGTCGAACTCAACATCGTGGTGGCAACGGGTCTCTACACCTTCAACGACATCCCCATGCAGTTCCACTACAAAGGCCCTGGGCTCCTCTTCGACGAACCCGAACCGCTCACCAAGCTCTTCGTCTCCGACATCACCGAGGGCATCGCCGACACCGGAGTGCGGGCGGCGTTCCTCAAGTGCGCGATCGATCAACCGGGACTGACCCCCGGGGTCGAGCGCGCCATGCGCGCGGTCGCGCGTGCCGGCGCGGAGACCGGCACTCCCATCACCGTGCACACCAACGCCGCCGAGCAGACCGGCCTGATCGCTCAGCGGGTATTTCGCGAGGAAGGAGTGGACCTGAGCAAAGTGATCATCGGCCACTCCGGCGATACCACGGATCTCGACTACCTCACCCGCCTCGCGGACGAGGGATCGCTGCTGGGCCTGGACCGGTTCGGCCTGGACAGCTTCCTCTCCTTCGACGACCGCATCGGCACCGTCATCGCACTGATCGAACGCGGCTACCTCGAACACATCGTGATTTCTCACGACGCATCATGTTTCATCGACTTCTGGAATCCGACTGCGAAGAACGCTTTGCTGCCGCACTGGAACTACCGTCACATCAGCGACGACGTGATTCCCGAACTCCGACGCCGCGGAGTCACCGACAGGCAACTCGAGACAATCCTTGTGGACAACCCGCGCCGCTACTTCGAGTGACAAGCCGCCGCCGGGCAGACCGCACGCCTCCGCGTCCACCGTGTGGATTGGCGGGCCACTCCGGGAGAGAAGATGAAACCGAGGCCATGATTCGCGTAATTACTCCGGCTCCGCGACTTGCCGGGGCGACCTCGCTCCTGCAGATATGTTTCGTTGTCGACGACCTGTACCCGGCCATGGCCAACTACAGCACGTGCTTCGGCGCAGGTCCGTGGTTCCTCGGACCGGAACCGACAGACGATCCGAACGGCACGGTCTACGGTGGGGTCCCGACCCCTCTGGGCGCCCGCATCGCGCTGAGCTACACCGGTCATCTCATGATCGAGCTCGTCGAACCCTTGCCAGGATCCACGACCGTCTTCTCGGACAGGCTTGCCGAAAGCGGTCCTGGATTGCACCACTTCGGCTTCGGTACCAGAGACTTCGACGCCACTGTCCGGGAATTGGCCGGCATCGGTCGGCTCCCCGTCTTCAGCAGTCTCACGCCGCGTGGCGCGCGCATCGTCATGGTCGCAGATGCAATCGGCCATGGCGGGCTCGAAGAGTACATCGAGCTCACCCCGGAAGGTGAGGCGTTCTACGCAACCATGCGCGCGGCAACGGCCAACTGGGATGGCAAAAACCTGATCTGGAATACGGCTGCGGCTGCGGCTCGTCCACCGCAGCCGCAATCCGATCGCCGACCGCATCGAGGGGAGGGTATGCGCCGCCGACACCGGTCGGCCTGAACCCTCTCGCCGTGTCGGCCGGCCCGCCGGTCGCCGTGGGTCCGGGAACAACTCGGTCGGCCCGGTCGCGGGGCGTCACATGGTCCTGCTCATGCGAGTCCGGCCGCGGTGGTGATCTCGGCGCCCGCCCGGGTGCTTCCGGTGAGGGAGATCGGGGCGGTGAACGGGTTGACAACCAGGGCTCGGCCGGTGTCGCGATCACCGCAGACGACGTTGACGACACCGGACGGCAGCACTTGGTCGCAGATCTCGCCGAGGACGAGGGTACTCATGGGGGTGGTTTCCGCAGGCTTGAGCACGACGGTGTTTCCCGCGGCCAGGGCCGGCGCGAGTTTGTCGACCGCCGATCCCAGCGGGTGGCTCCACGGCGTGATCAGGGCGCAGACTCCCACCGGGTTCGCGGGCCACGTGCGACGAGTGTCCGCGCACGTACTCGGCCGGCCGCCGGCCCGTGGACGCCGCGCGCCGCGCCGGCCATGGAGCGGAGCACGTCGACCGCGGCCGGGATCTCCACCTCCAACACTTCGGCATAGTCCTTGCCCGTGTTGCGGCACTCGGCGGCGGGCCGCGGGCAGCCCGCGACATCGCCACGCCGGCCGGCTACAACGCGACCGCCCGCGCGGAGGGGATCGTGGTCGCGGACCGCGAATTCGAACACGACGTGGTGGACTTCTCGGCACCCGTACGGGACGAATCCGGAGCCGTCGTGGCCGCGCTGAGTCTGGCCGTCCCGCGATTCAGGCCGGCCGACCGGTCCGCCGAGATCGCGGCGTCGGTGAAGGCGGCGGCCGCCGCACTGGAGGTCAGGGCCGCGGCCGACCGAGCAGCGTGGAGAGCCGATCGGCCAGATCCCTGATCGCCGCACCGTGCCGATCCGCCAGCGGGGCCAACCGTGCCGAGGGTCCTTCCGTGTGCAGCGCGCAGACGACCTCGCCGGAGAAGTCCCGCACCGGCGCGGCGACGGCGAACACGCCCGGCTCCGACTCCCCGTCCACGACCGCGTAGCCACGCTCGCGAGCCGCGATCAACCGTGCCTCGAACTCGGCCACTCCGCTCGGCGCGGCGGGTCCGTGGGCGATGAACCCGGTGTCGGCGAACACGATCTCCAACTCCTCGCGGCTACAGTCCCACAGCAGCGCCTGACCCGCGTCGTCGCAGTACAACGGATACGAACGGCCCACCCACGACAGCCCCGAGGGCACATCCTCGAGGAAGGCCACCGAGCCGTCCCCGCGCACCTCGGCCAGGAACGCACTCGCCCCGGTCGCCTCCACCGCCGCGCGCAGAATCGGCGGCCCCTCGGTGAGCAGCCGCGCCCTGACCGCGCGCGTCGCCTGGCTGTACAACCGCCAACTCAGCGCATAGGCGAGCGTGTCGGGATCCCGGGTGAGCACACCCGCCGCCTCCAGGCTGTGCAGCGTGCGGGACACCTGGACCCGATTGCGTCCGAGACGCTCGGCGATCTCCGTCGACGTCGCCGGACCCCCGCCCGCCGCCACGGCAAGCAACACGTCGAGCCCACGACCCAGACTCCTGACGGCTCCGGTATTCACCCGGCGATGATATCGACAGCCGGACAGCGGCATCCGCACCCGCCTCCTTCGGAGCCGGCGAGCACCGGGCCGCGCAGCGGGCCGCGCCGGCCCGTGACCGAGGCGACGCGGGCCGCACTGAAAGAGATCGCCGCCATCGCCCCGCGCCTGCCGACCGATCTCGTCGACGAGGACCGGGCCGCCGCTACGGCTGCCCGGTCCGCTTGGGCGAGAACCCCACCCGGCCCAAGACCGGGATCCTCACCACCGATAACGACGCTGTCCGAAGTGGATCGTCCGATCGCCTCGACTCGACTCTGTTATCTCGGGAACGCCCGGCCCTCGGCGTAGCCGAGCATCTCTTGGTAGAGATCGGTCCGACGGTCGCGTACCAGATCGTTGAGCCCGTTCCAGATCGGTGCGGAACGCGAATCCACGACGTCGACGTCCGCGGTGAGGATGCGTTCCTCGTCGGGTCCCGCGATCTCGCCGATCGGCCAGCCGTTGGTGCCCGCGATCAGCGAGCAACCGAGAAATCGCGCGTCGCGGTCGGTGCCGATGCGGTTGGCGGCGGCGATGACGACGTTGTTGACGTGAGCCGCGGTCATGGTCAGGTAGACCGCCATACACCGACCGGAGGGGTCGAACACCGGCGGCGGCGTCCAGACCCAGTTGTTGACGCTGCAGATGACGTCCGCTCCCTGCAGGGCGAGCAGCCGCGACGTCTCGGGAAACCAGATGTCCCAGCAGATGAGCAGACCCACGCGTCCCAGCGTGGTCTCGAACACCGGGAGGCCCCGGTCTCCCGGGGTGAACCACAACTTCTCGGTGTTCCACAGGTGGGTCTTGCGGTAGTGGCCGATATAGCCGTCCGGGCCGACCAGAACGGCGCTGCTGTACAACCGGACGCCGTCCCGCTCGGCGAGTCCCCCGACCAGGTGCACGGCGCGGTCGCGGGCGAACGCCTCCCAGCGGCGGACGGTCTCCCCCGCCGGAACCTCCTCGGCGTGCGCGTACGCCTCGGCCCTGGTCGCGAACGCGTATCCGGTGGCGCACAATTCGGGAAGCACGATGAGCGTGGCACCGTCGTCGGCCGCCCGCCCGGCCAGGGCCAGGCCCCGCTCGACGTTCTCCTCGCGTTGGTCGACGCCCACCCGCGCGTCGCACTGCACGACGGCGATCCGGGCGGGACTGACTCGCCGATCGCCCGCGGGCGGCGACGCGGACTCGGCGTGCGGCTCGGGCATGGGACACCTCGCCTTTCTCCGGCTCCGGAACGAACGGCCCTCGCCGGAGCGGTGCTTCGCTCTCGGCAGTATCCGCCCGGGTCCGGAACGAGGGCCGTGCCGCCGGGGGCGTTTGGTACCGCCCCACACGTTGGCGGCCCAAGGGCCGCCGGCACAAGGGGAATCGGGTAATCGTCCCGAAACGACCCCACCGCCGTTCACACCGACCCGCCCTGCCGGACGTCGCCCTGCTCACGCGGCCGCACCTCGACGTCGAGGTGTCGCTTTCTTCCAATTCCTTCCGAAGGCGTGGGCACACGATGAGTCGATGCCTACCAGTCCCCCGGCCCCGGTGAATACCCCGGATCCCGGATCACCGACGAGCGTCGCCCCGCCCCGGGTGGTCGCGAGTTCACACCCAACCGGCCGGTCACTCATGCGTAGTCACCCTCGGGCTCGGCCCGGTCGGGCCGCCGCAAGCGTGCGACGGCTTTCTCCACCGGCGGCGTTCGTCGCCGCGTTGGTGTTCGCGGGAGCCTGCGCTCCCGACTCCGGGTCCGGGCAAGGATCCGCGACCCCCTCCGCCACCTCCGCATCGACGGTTGCCTCGACGACGACCGGTGGAGTATCGACCGCGAAGGGACTCAAGCCCCAGGACTTCCGCACCCTCGATCCGTGCAGCTACGTGGCGCCCGAGACCTTCACCGCGTTCGTCGCCAAGCCGTCGGCGCCGGTCACCGCCCCGGGTGTGAAACCACCCATCGAGCAACCCCCGATCGTGTTCAAGCCCGGGCTCACCTTCACTCGATGCATCGTCGAGGTCCGGGTGGAGGGCGGCGGGCTCGCCGAGGTACGGATCGAGGCGGGCGAGAAGATCGCGGAGGCCGCCAAGGTGGACGCGCCCGGCAACGGCGCGACCGTCGAGAACCACGAGGGAACAAGGGTCGTCAAGTTCCCGCAGGGGACGAACCGGGCATCGTGCCAACGAACCATCGTGGACGACGATCTGCGGATGATCAGTCTCACCGCTGCCCTGCGAGGCTCCAAGGAAGATGCCTGCCCGATCGCCGATACGGCCGTTTCCGCGAGCATCCAACGCGCTCGCGAGGGTGCGCTGAGGTCCCGCACCTCCCCGAAGAACTCGCTGGCGCTGCTTCGGGCCTGCGAGTTGTTGTCCGGTCCGGTACTCGCAAAGATCCCCGGCCTCGACCCTCGGCAGACCCGCACTCCGAACGACTTCTCCTGCACCGTCGGCAACGAGCAGTGGCCCGTGGTCATGCTCGACTTCTACCTCGTGAAGGCGTCCGCACCCGCGCTCGGATCCAATGCGCGCGAGATCGTGCTTGCCGGTCGAAAGACGTCGGTGCAATACCATCCCGCCGGCCGGGACAACCCGCTTCCGCCACGCTGCACGGCCGAGACACCGGTGGGGGCATTCGGAAACGAGGGCTACGTCGAGGTTCCGGAGATCTCCGTCGTATCGGCACAGATGAGCGAGGCCCAGCTGTGCGGAGCGGCGGAGACGGTCGCCGCCGACATCTGGGCCAAGCTCGCCCGAAGTTGACCCTGTTCTCGGCAGGCACACCGACCGCGAGCTCGCCCCTACTCGGCCCGGCGAGCCGATGACCAGGGTCTCGTTGCGGCGAATCGCACCAGGGGATCGGAAGAGGGGTCGACGTCGTCCGGCCGGACGGGTCGACCCCCTCTTTGCGGCCCGACGTCATCCTGGTCGACACCCGATGCCGCGCATGGGCGGACCGGAGGTCACCCGTGGGCTCGCCGAACCGGGCACCACGGATTCGCTGCGCGTCGTGGTGGTCACCACGTTCGATCCGGACGAGTACGTTCACCCCCGCGATCCGCTACGGCACCTGTGCCTTCATCCTCGACCGCTCAGGTCCGATGTTGCTCGTGGAGGCGGTGAGAGCGGCCGCCTCCGGTGACGCGGCCGGCCGTCCTCGCGCGGCGACCGCACGGATTCGCCAGGCCCATATCAGCCACTTGGGCCATGATCCGCGGGGTGATGTCGCGCATAGTGGTGCCCCGCCGCCATCTATACGTAAGCGTATAGCGAGGGCTGCAGGCGACGTCCCGAGACAGGAAGGCCCAGCGCACCGTGAAGCTTCCCCCCGCAGCCCATACCGATCAGCCGTGGCGGATCCACGAACTCGCCCGCGACTTCCGGGTCGAGGACGTGTGGTCCTACCGCACCCCCGGAGCCGGCCCGGACGACTTCCCCGTCATGCTCGCCGCGATGCGCGCCCGCGGCGGACTCGCCAAACAGTCCCTCCCCTCCCGGTTCCTGTTCGCGTTCCGCTGGAAACTCGGCGCCCTGCTCGGCTGGGACAAGCCCAGGACCGGCCTCGGGACGCGGGTACGGCCGCTACGCGACCGCGTGCCGCCCGAACTCGCCGACACCGTGGACCTCTCCCTCCCCGCCGGTAGCCCCTTCACCCCCGTGTACGAGCTCGACAACGAGGCCGTCAGCGAACTCGCCAACAAGACCGTGCACACCCTCATGCACCTGGGATGGACACCCACGGGCGACGCCGACTGCGACTACGAACTACGGATGGCGGTCCTGGTCAAACCCAACGGCCGGTACGGCCGGCTCTACATGACCCTCATCGCACCCTTCCGCTACCTGATCGTCTACCCGGCACTGACCCGCCAATGGGAACGCGCCTGGCGCGACCGCACGCTGCCGCTCCACCCCCTCGGCTGATGGCGTTGTGCTGGGACATCACCGTCACGGTGCCCGCGCCGGCAGTCAAGTGCGGTGGGAGGATGACGACTTCGACACTCCTGAAAGGCCATCCTCGTGCCCACGCCTGCCGACTACCTCGCACTGGCGCACGCCGAGACAGACGGCCCCGTCCTGCGGCGTCTCGCGCGATGTCCCTACCCCTTCGTCTGGCAGGCCCTCGCCACCAATCCCCACACCCCGCCCGTAGCCCTCCTGGAACTGAGCAAGGCCCGCGACAGCGTCTGGAACGACAACAGGCTTCTGCGCCTGCTCGCGGAACATCCCGGCGCGGACCGCATCGTTCTCCGATCCGTCATCGACGCCGTGGCAGCGAAGCTCCAGGCGGGTGAACGGCCCTACGCCGCCGTGCTCGCTCTCGCAGATCGGCCGGAGCTCGGAGCGGACGAGGTGAGGAGACTCGGGAATCACCGCGGGGCCTCTGCTCGTCTACGCAGCCTGCTTACCCGACGTCTGAACTCCCGCGTCCGAGTCATCTCGCCGGCGGTGCGATGATCTTGGTGGGGCTGGTGTGATCACGGCGTCGGAACCGTCCTGGACAGTCCCGTTCACCGGGCTACACCCGGGCACCTTCGGGAAGTTGGTGACCGCACTGAACCGCCCGACCCCCGACGAGGATCGAACGTGAGACGGAGCCGGTCGATCCACAGACCCCCCGACGCGTCGAACGAGGCCGCGGCGGGTGGCCGCGGCCTCGTCGAAGGACGAGCGTCGGATGCCTATCGGAGTGCGTTCGGCATCACGGGCAGGTCGGGTCACCGGGCTGGGCCGGGACGCTCACCGCGTTCCAGGCCGCCTTGGTCTTGTTGAACAGGCCGCAGGTGGGGTCGAGCGCCTTGGCGGACTTCAGGGTCGCGGTGCGGTACTTCTTGTAGGTCATGCCGCTCGTCTTGAGCAGCATGCCGCCGTAGAAGATCTTGCCCGCGGTCTGGATTCCGGCGCCCGTGAGTTGCGTGTTGTTGCAGGTCGGGCTGGAGGGCTTGCCACCACCGGGGTTCGTGCCCTCGGCGAGCAGGTAGAACCAGTGGTTCAGGGGCCCGGCCGCCGCGTGGGTCTCGGTGCCCGGGATCGAAGAGCTGTAGCAGTTCGGGTTGTTGCCGATCTGTGAGGGGTTGTACATGTTGCGGATCGGGCCGCTGCCGACCAGGTTGACCGTCTCGCCGACCAGGTAGTCCGGGCGGTCGTAGGGCGAGGGCTCGTTGGTGTACGCCTCGGTGAGCGCGCCGAAGATGTCGCCGGTGCCTTCACCCAGGCCGGCCTCGGCGCCGGCACCGCCGGGAGTGAACTGGTCTATACCGTGCCCGAATTCGTGGCCCACGACGTCCATCGACGCGATCCACTGGTTGCCCTGGTTGCGGCCGATCTGGACCTGCGAACCGGTCCAGTAGGCGTTGATCGCGGGGAGCCCGACACGTACCGGCCAGCTTCCGCCGTTGCCGTTGTGCCCGTTGCGACCGAGCCAGTCGCGGAGCATGTTCCATTCCTTCTGCGCGGCCCACAGGGCGTCGACGCAGCCCGTCTCCTTGCTGGTGGCGTTGCCGTTGCCCCAGGTGTCGGTGGCCTTGGTGAAGACGCCGCCGCTGTAGTCGGCGCAGGACAGGCCGGGCCGGGTGGTGTCGATCATCTTGTAGCTGCCGGCGCTGCCGCTGGTGTTGATCGTCAGCGGGTTGGGGCCGTTCCACTGGCTGGTGCCGGTGCCGCCCTTGACGTCGTCGTAGGAGTCGAGCACCTGCCCCGAGCGGGCGTCGACGAAGACGTGCAGCCGACTGGGCGCACTCTCGGTGCTGCCGACCAGCACCGTCTCCCAGGCCAGGTTCGCGGAACCCTCCCGGACTCGTACGACCAGGCGCCGCGACTCGACCGTGTCGACGACCTTGAGTCGCGAACGCGAGACGTTCTCGGCCGCGCCCTTGCCGACGGTCGGCTTGACGGGGACGTCGATCCGCAGATCGGTGGCCGACTCGGCGGCCCGGACGTTGCCGTTGCCGTCGGCCAGCACCGCGGCGCTGGCACCGACCACGGGCAGCCCGCGGTAAGTGCGCTCGTAGGCCACGGAGTACAGGTCGTCGACCCACGGGGTCACCTGCTGCCGCACGTAGCTCTCGTTGGGGCCCTTGGCCAGGACGTCCTGGCCGCTCGCGGCGGCCTTGTCGGCGGCGGACACCGCCGCAGCCAAGCCGGGCGCGGGCGGCGGAGTCGCCGCGTTCGACTGGGACGTACCGACCACCAGGCCGGCGAGTAGGGCCAGGACCGATCCGACCGTCACCGTGCTGCGTTTCATCGAGGCTCCTTGGATAGAGGACAGACCTCGACCACGAGTCCGACTCTCGTCGGCTCCGCGAAGTGAGCGGGACCGACCTTCGCGTACGCCGGGTTCGTGCCCGAACGAACGAAACGCTCACACGGGCGCAAGTCGCCCGTCAACGAATGTGATCGACCCGGCACATTCTGTCAACAACCCCAGGAACGCCCCCGTCGAGCACGCGGGCCGACCGCTCCCCTCCCCGACAACCGGACGCCCACGAAAGCGAGTTGGCGCGAGTGGGGCAACGAACGCGGGGGGTCGGGCGGGGTGGCTACCCGGTTGGCGACGTGCGGTGGCACGCCCGGGCGTGGAGAACTGTGGTGACGACGGTTCGAGACCGGTTCGAGAGCAGAAACGCGCCATGGCTCACGAAACACCCGCGAACTTGCCCGACGAGTCGGCGACGACAGGGTGGCCTGGACAGGCGTGGCGTTGGGCCGGGGAAAGAGAGCGGAGTAGCCGATCTGTCAACCCGTCTCACGTGCGTGGTCGGGGCTTTCGGCCTGAAGCATCCAGTGCTGCTTCTCCAGTGCGGCGGTGACGGAGATCAGCAGGTCCTGGGTGACGGGGTCGGTGGTGGCGTGGATCCGCCGCCGCATCCCGACCAGAAGAACGTCGTAGTGAACCGCCAGGGCGGCCAGGGCGTCGGCCACGGTGATGCGACCGCCGGGGAGCAACGCCGCCCGGCCGCCGGCGACCGTGATGGCACGGCCGTCGGGCGAAGTGCCCAGGGTGGCGGCGCGTTCGGCGAGGTCGTCGGCGAACCTGCGGGCCGCGGTGACGATCTCGTCCAGGTGGAGGTGCAGCGAGCGGAAGCCGGGCCCATAGACGTTCCAGTGGATCTGCTTGCCGGTCGTCGCCAGGTCGAGCAGGTCGACGAGCGAGGCCTGCAGGATTTCGCCGGTGGTCTCGCGGGCGTCGGGGGTCCGGGCGGCGGTAACGGTGGTCATCTGCGGTGCTCCTCGGTCGGTGGCGGACGGATGTGTGGCCGGGCCCGGCCGGGCCCGGCCACACAGCGGGAGGTCAGGAGTGGTCGAGCGCCCAGGTGAGCGCGAGGTCCGCGACCTCTTCCCAGCCGTCCTGGGCGGGCATCAGGTGTGAGCGGGCGGGGATGGTCACGTGCTCGGTGACGGTGCCGGGAGCCTTGTAGTGCTTGGCGTTGGACGCCTGCACCTTGGCCGGCATGAGGTGGTCGTTCTCGGCGGAGACGAACAGCAGCGGGCGCGGTCGGGGTTGCGGTAGTCGACGTAGGTGTCGCTGTGGCCGGGGTGGATGTTGGCCAGGGCGCTGCCCCGGAACACGTGCCCGGAGGTGGGAACGTGATAGCGCTCGTAGGTGGCCTTGGCCTGGTCTTCGGGGAAGGTGTTGGTGAAGGCGTAGCGCCATTGGTCATAGGTGAGCCCGACGGCCTTGTGCCGGTTGGCGGGGTTGCGCAGGACCGGGAAGGTCGCGCGGATCTGCGACAGCGGCGTGACCGCGACACCTTTGGTGGGGGCCGAGTTGACCGCCACTCCGGCGGCGCCGTAGCCGTGGTCGAGCAGGATTTGGGCGAACACCCCGCCGGCGGAGTGGCCCATGAGGATCGGTGCGGTGTCCAAGTCGCGGATCAGTTCCTCGAATCCGTTGAGGATTTCGGAGACCTGCAGGCGCTCGATGGGCGTGGGGTCGGCGTTGAGGGCCTCGACCTCGACGTCGAAGCCGGGGTAGGCGGGGGCCAGGACCCGGAAGCCCTTGGCCTCGTAGTGGGTGACCCAGTGTTCCCAGCTGCGCGGGGTCACCCAGAAGCCGTGGATGAGGACGATGGTGTCGGGCTTGGTGTTCATGAGGGCTCCTCAGGTCGCCGGAGCACGTGGGCCCAGGAGCGGACGGGTCCACGCACTTCGGCATCGGGATGGCTTGGGTGCTGTTGGGCGCGCCGTCGCGTCGGCAGGGCCGGAAACGGCTAGCGGGTGGCCTTCGCCGCGGCCTTGATCAGGTCGGTGGAGGTCTTGTCGTGGGAGATCATCGCGACGTGCGAGGAGCCCTTGATCTCGATGGTCTTGGCGTTGGCGCGCTTGGCCATGAAGCGTTCCGCCTCGGCCGGGATGACCTGGTCGTTGGTGGCGACGGCGTACCAGGAGGGGATGGTCTTCCACGCCGGCGGGCCGCTGGGCGTCTGCGGGATCGCGACGTTCGCCGGGCGCTGGGTGGCGGCCATGACCGAGGCGTCGTGCCAGGAGACGTCGCCGGCGAACACCGTGCGGAACGCCTCCGGCTTCACGTAGCCGTCGGCGCCGGCGGGCGTCGGCCGGACCAGCAGGTTCGCCTCGAGCCGGCTGCCGGGGAACTTCCCGGTCAGCGACGCGACGGTGTCGCCCTGGTCGGGGGCGAACGCGGCGATGTAGACCAGCGCCTTGACGTTGGCGTGGCCGTTGGCCGCGTTGGTGATCACGGCGCCGCCGTAGGAGTGACCGACCAGGATCACCGGTCCGGTGATGGTGTCCAGGACGCTGGAGATGTAGGCGGCGTCGGTGGGCAGGCTCTGCAGGGGGTTGGCCGGGGCGATGACCGGATAGCCGTCGTCCTGCAGGCGTTCGATGACGCCGTTCCAGCCGGAGGCGTCGGCGAACGCGCCGTGCACCAGGACGACGGTGGGCTTGGGCGGGCGTTTGTCGGTTCCCGCGGAGGACGCGGGTCCGACGGAGGCGAGCAGCAGTCCGGTGACGGCGAGTACGGTGGCGGCGATCAGGCGCTTGGGTCGGCGGGAGGTCATGTCGTCGGTCTCCTTGGTAGAGGTGTGTACGGGAGGCGTTCGTCCGGCGGATCAGGAGGCCAGGAACGCCGGCAGGTCGGCGATGAACTCGGCCTCGAGGGTGTCCAAGGTCGTGCTCCTCGGCGCGGTGCCGCCGTTGATGCTCCAGACCGCGGAGAACCCGCTGGGCCTGCCCATCGAAGCGTTCGGGAGGTGCCGTGGCGCCCGATGTAGCGGGCGACCTCACCGCCGCCGGTCGAGTGGCCGACCAGAACCGCGTCGCGCAGGTCGAGTTCGTCGATCAGGGTCGCGAGGTCGTCGGCGTAGGTGTTCATGTCGTTGCCCTGCCACGGCTGGGCGGAACGGCCGTGGCCACGCCGGTCGTGGGCGATCGCCCGGTATCCGGCCGAGGCGACGGCGTGGGCCTGCGGGTCCCACGCGTCGGCGTTGAGCGGCCGGCCGTGGCTGAACACGACGGGCCGGCCGGTGCCCCAGTCCTTGTAGAAGATCTCGGTCTTGTCGGTGGTGGTCACGTACGGCATGGTGTGCGTCCCTACCCGGGTCGTGGGCCGCTGCGGGGTGCGGCGGGCATGACTCGAAGCTAGGACGGCGGGGCGCGGCGGCAATCGGTCACATGACTGCGCCGCCGGAGCCGCCCGGTGCTGCGGTACTGCCGTCACTGGCGGCAAGGGCGTCGCGCAGCGCGGCTCGGGAGGTGATCCCGAGCTTGGGGAAGATGCGGTACAAGTGGGCCGAGACGATGCGCGGCGACAGGTAGAGGCGCTCGCCGATCTCCTTGTTCGTCATTCCGGAGGCCGCCGGTTCGGCGACCTCCAGTTGCTGGGCGGTCAGCTCCGGCACCGCCGCCGGACGTGTGGTGCCGACCGCGCGGCGCGGCTGTGCGGTGACGGTGACGCCGGTGGCGCGCAGTTCCTGTTCGGCGCGGAGCTGCCAGGCGGTGGCGCCGATCCGGCCGAAGACGTCGGCCGCGCGGCGCAGTTGGGGGCGGGCCTCGCCGGGCTGGAGGTTGCGGCGGTGGAGTTCGCCGAACGCCAGGCGGAGCCGGGCCTGGTCGAACGGCCACTGTTCGATCCGCGGCAGCGCCAGCGCGCTCTGGAACCGGGTGACCGCGTCCGCGTAGTCGGCGGTCATCGCGTGGGCGGCGGCCAGGTGCAGCCGCAGCCTCGGGGTGCGGGCTTCAAGGCCGGCGGCGGCCCGCAGATGGGCATCGGCTTCGGTCGTCCGGCCAAGGTGTACGCAGGCGTCGACGAGGTCGAACACCAGCCAGGGCGCGTAGGTGGCGGCGCAGGGCAGGGCGCCGGGCGCGGTGACCCGGGTGCAGTAGTGGTACGCGGTCTCGTAGTCGCCGGCCGACAGGGCGGCGAGCGCGAGGTTGCGGGCCGACAGCGTCAGGTGCAGGCCGCTGCCGCGCGCCGCCGCCCACCGCTCGACCGTGCGGCTGTACTCCCGAGCGGTGTCCTCGTCACCGCGCGCGGCGGCGATCCAGCCGAGCGCCGGCCGCAAGTCGTGGGCCGGCAGTTCCAGATCGTGGCG
The DNA here is from genome assembly GCF_045207655.1 of Embleya sp. NBC_00888. NCBI lineage: Bacteria > Bacillati > Actinomycetota > Actinomycetes > Kitasatosporales > Streptomycetaceae > Embleya > Embleya sp. NBC_00888. The sequence continues at coordinate 1,113,436 of NZ_CP108785.1, forward strand.
GATGCACAGGTCCAGCCCTGTGGTCGCCGAGATCTCCGCCTCGTCCCACTGACCGGCCAGAAATTGTTCGTGGGCGGCGAACCAGTGTCCACTGGCCGCGTGGGTGATCGCGCCGGTGCCGGTCTCCTGCACGATCAATGCTCGGATGCGTACGCGGTGTTCGTGCAGGGCGTCCAGCCAGGCGGCGGCCCGGCACAGCTCGGCGACCTGCCCGGGCGGGGCGGGGTCGGGCAGGTCGTCGAAAGCCGATCTCAGCACCACCGAACGTTCGGAATCAGGTGGCGTTCCGGGGTTCAGGACGGTGTTGGCGAGGTCGACGAGCCCGCCGCCCGACCGCCCGGCGAGCGGCGCGTCGACCTCGGCCCAGTCGGCGGCGTCCTGCCGGTAGGAGGCCACGATCACCCGGGTGAGCAGGGCGCGGTCCAGCGCCGGGCCCGTGGTGTCGGGGAGCCGGGCCAGGATGCCGCGGGCCGCGGCCAGATCCCCGTCGCGCAGGAGCGCGATCCTGGCCCGGGTGGTCCGCCCCTGCAGCGCCCTCCCGGGATCGGCGTCCTTGGCCTTGTCGAGCAGCCGGGCGGCCCGGTCGAGTTGCCCGGACTCGTCGGCGAGTTCGGCGGCCAGGTGGAGTCTGCGCGAGGCTTCGGCGGGGTCGGGGGTGAGGTCGGCGGCCTTGCCCAGGGCGTCGACGGCCGGCCCGGTGCCGCCACGGACGCTGATCGCCCGGGCCGCGGCCTCGATCTCGGCGGCGACGGCCTCGTCCGGTTCCACCGAGGCCGCGGCCAGGTGCCAGATCCGGTGTTCCGGATCGGCCTTGTACCGTTCGGCCAGCACCATGTGGGCGGTGCGCAGTTCGTCGGGCGACGCGGTGCCGGTGATCGCCGAGCGAACCAGCGGATGCCGGAACCGGATGCCCGAGGGGGTCGAGTCGCGGGTGACCAGACCGAGCCGCTCGATCTCCAGCACGTCGGCGGCGGTCAGCGCGACGGGGCGGGCGCTGTTCTCCAGGCCGCCGCCGTCCAGCGCGGTGACCAGCAGCGCGGCGCGCAGCGGGGCGGAAAGCGTCAGCGCTCGGCCGGCGAACCCGGCCTCCAACCGAGTACGCACCGGCGTCCCGCTGGGGAGCATCTCCATCGGGGTCGCGGCGTCGGTCCCGATCACGGCCGGGAGTTCGGCCAGCGCGAGGGGGTTGCCCGCCGCCTCGTCCAGCACCCGCTGCCGCACCGCCGGCGGAAGCCCGGGGTGCAGGAGGTCCAGCAGCTCCCCGGCGGCGGCGCCGGCCAGCGGTGCGACCTCGATCGTGTTGATGCCCGGCGTGACGCGCTCACTGGCGGTCAGCGACCTGCGGGCGAAGATCGCCCGCAGATCCCAGCGGCCCAGCCGCAGCAGGATGAACATCATGACCTCGCGGGTGGGGTGGTCGACCCAGTGGGCGTCCTCCACCGCGATCAGCACCGGCCCGTCGGCGGCCATGGCCGCCACCACCGCCAACGACGCCACCGAGATCGCCGGCCGGTCCGGAACCGGCCCGTCGGCCAGACCCAGCACCCGCCGCAGCACGTCCCGGTGGAACGGCTCGACCTTCTCGACGTAATCCATGATCGGCGCGAAGAGCTGGTGCAGTCCGGCGAACGCCAACCGCGCCTCGCTCTCGAATCCGCAGCCGCCGATGACCCCGATCCCCTGGTCGCGCGCGTAGGCGATACCCGCGTTCAGCAGGGCGGTCTTGCCGACTCCGGGGTCACCGTGCAGTACCACGTTCGGCAGCGTCCCGGGCGCGCGGTCGACGGCCCGCCGCAGCTCGGTCAGCTCCCGCTCCCGGCCGATGATCAGGTCGTCGGTCATCCTTCCCCCCGCCCGGTCGTCGCCGCCCCGAGTCCCCCCGATGCAGTCATTTGACCGATGGCACGCCGGGTGCCGGGGGCGAAGCTGAAGACCGCGGCGAGTGAGGGGTAACCATGCCGTTCATCCGTTCGGGTTCCCCGGACACACACCTGTTCTATGAGGACTTCGGCGCCGGTCCACCGATCGTTCTGCTGCACGGCTGGCCGCTGTCGGGCCGGTTCTGGGAGGGGCAGGTCCGGGCCCTCGTCGAGGCTGGCCACCGGGTGGTCTGTCCCGACCGGCGGGGATTCGGCCGCTCCGCCCAGCCGTGGGAAGGGTACGACTACGACACCTTCGCCGCCGACCTCACCGCGATCCTGCTCGCCTTGGACCTGGAGGACGCGGTGCTGGTCGGGCATTCGACCGGCTGCGGCGACGTCGTCCGGTGCGCCGCCTCGGGTTCGGTCCGGCCGCGTGCGGTGGTGCTCGCCGATCCGGTCCTGCGGCTGGACCCGGACACCGATCCGACGGTGGCCGACGATCTGACCGACGCCGGTCTCGGCTACCGCATCGCGATGCTCGACGACGTCCTGCGCCGCCTGTTCTCCGTCGACGGCCGGCCGGCCCTCGACCAGGCCACCCACCGGTACCTGCTCGGCCTGGCCGCTGCCGCCTCCCCCAAGGGCGGCATCGACGCGATCACCGCCTGGGCGCACACCCGTTTCACCCACGACCTCACCCACCTGAAGGTCCCCACCTTGATCGTCCATGGTGCGTCCGACGCCTTCGCGCCGTTCGAATCCGGTCCTGTACAGATCGCCGCACTGATCTCCCACGTCGTGCGTGTGGAGATCCCCCACGCCCCCCACGCCGCGCCGTTCACCCACGCCGAACAGTGGACGCGGATCCTGCTGGACTTCCTCGCCTGACGACTGGTGGAACGCCGGTGCCGTAGGCAACCTCCCGGGCACCGGCGGAAACGGTTCCGTGCATCGTGGCAGCGCCGCGATACGCGAACTTGACCGTGCGCGCCGGTTTGTGAACCCACGGCGCCAGGAGTTGCTCCGGGTCTGGTGGAGCCTCGACCGGGCCTGTTGTGGTCGGTGGCCGGCCGGACGACCGGGGGTACGGACGGCCGGACAGCCGGACGGCCGGGGGTACGGATCGTGGCCGCGACCGGTCACTCCGACGCCGATGAGCCCGGCGGCTACGGGCCGGGGAGTCCCAACCGCGCGTGCCGGATGCCGAACTCCGGCTGCCGCTCCGCCGCCGGAGGAGGTCCGGGCCCGGCGGGCCGCTCAGCGGGAGCGCCGGCGCCATTCGTTGGGGGTGGTTCCGTAGGTCTGGCGGAACCGGCGGGAGAAGTGGACGGGGCTGCCGAAGCCCCAGGACCGGGCGACGGCCTCGATGGTGCGGTGGGCGTGTTCCGGCGACGCCAGGTCACGGCGGCAGCCTTCCAGCCGCCGACGGATGATCCACTGTTCCAGGCTGAAGTCGTTCTCCTCGCAGAGCCGGTAGAGGGTCCGCAGGGAAATGCCGTGGGCCCAGGCGATGCGCCGCGGGGTGAGCTCCGGGTCCGCCAGGTGCAGGCGGACGTAGGCGAGGATCCTGGTGAGGAGGGTGTCCTCGGCGACCTTCCGGCGCACCGGTCCTTCCTGGGTCACCGAGACGATGAGGGCGCGGGTGAGTTCGAGGGTGGCCGAGGCGAGCTTCTCCGCGCCGGCCTCCGCGCTGAGCCGGTCGGCGTTCTGGTGCAGGGCGTGGATGTGGTGCAGGAGCAGCGGACCGATACTGCTGTTCGACAGCAGCGGAATCGCCTCGCGGACCAGGTGCTCCGGCAGGCCGAAGCGGTCGGCGTCGACCATGAACGCGACGGAGAGCCCCGATCCGGACCAGCCGTATTCATAGCCGGCGCTCTTCTGGGCCAGGGCCAGGGTGCCGGGTCCGACGTACTGCTGATGGCCGTTCCAGGTGAAGGCACCCCGGCCCTGGCTCTGTGTGATGATCGAGATCGTGTTCATCGAGTCGAACCGCGCGTTGTGCGCGGTGCGCCGGATGCTCATTCCCGAACCGTGGGTGGCGAACAGAGTCAGCGGACCGAAGTTCCAGGCTTCGAGTCTCTTCCACACTCCCGCGCCGGACCGCTCCTGCTCGATCGAGCAGCTGCCGGTCTCACCCGCGGCCGCGGCGTGGTAGGCCTCGGCCCGCTCTGACGCCGGAAGTTCGGCAGTGTCCAGGATCAGCACGTCGCCCCCGGCGTTGTGACGGCACGGCCTGCCGCGGCGGCCCTGTCACCAGGATCCTTGCGCGATCACCGTCGGCGCGGGCCGGGCGGTCGCCGCCCGAGTATGCCGCGAACGGGCCCACGCGCGGGGGTGGTTCACGGACCTGACCGGTCCGGCCCGATCCGGCCGGCGCGGCTCCCGACAGACGACAACGTCCCTCTCGGCGGACGCACGCGCTTCGCCCGGCCGATTCGAACCCGCTCGAGACGAACACCGACTCCGGCCGGCACGGCCGTCTTGGCCCAGCTAGAGTTGCCCCCCACCTGGTCGGGTTCCCGCCGGGTCCGGGGCCGGACCTCCGGCGGCGACGTGCTCCGGGAGCCGTCCCTCAGGCCCGTCGAGCGCGTTCGTCACGAGTTCGCGCGCGTACTCGGCGTCCAGCCGGCCGGGGCGGAAGAGGATGCGGTACATGATCGGCGCCACGACGCGATCGATCATCCGCTCCGTGTCGGGCACCGGCTCCCCCCGTAGTACCGAACGGTTCAGCACGGCGTCGATCTGTTCGGCGGCGTAGGCCGAGCACTGACCGGCATTGGAACCGTCCGGGTCGCCGAGCAGCGCGTCCCTGATGTACGCGCGCCCGGGAGGAGAGGCCATCTCGTCGAGGAACTGCTCCGCCCAGGCGTCGAGATCGGCGCGCAGGCTCCCCAGGTCGGCCGGATCCGTTTCCGGGCGCAGCCGTTCGACCGCGACGTCGGACAGGAGTTCCTGCAGGTCGCCCCAACGGCGGTAGATCGTGGAGGGGGTCACACCGGCCCGGGCGGCCACCATCGGGACGGTCAGCGCATCGCGGCCCACCTCACCGACGAGTTCACGCACCGCCGCATGGACGGATTCCTGCACACGTGCGCTGCGCCCGCCGGGGCGGGCCATCGGCTTGGGGCTCATGCGATCCACCTTAATGCGAATCCGTTGCTTCTAAGCCGTCCCCGCCGGCGGCACTCCGGGGGGCGGCGTCACCGCTCACAGGACCACGCGTCCCCGTGCCGGTGGCCGCCTGAGCCACCGACGGACGTCCCGTGCCACCGGTGCCGGCCGGAACGTCCGCCCGGATCTCACGCCGCGATCGGAGCGAGCCGCCCCGCGCCGACCGTCGCCGCCTCGTAGACCCGGCCCACGCGGAGCACCGTCGCGTCGCGGAAGGGCCGTGCCATCAACTGCATTCCGATCGGCAGTCCGGCGCGGTCGTGACCGACCGGCAGGGTCAGAGCCGGTACGCCGGTGATGTTGGCCGGGGCACAGAGGCGGACGTAGCTGTCGGACACGGCCTCGGTCGTGCCGTCGGTCCACTCGACCGCGCCCTGATCCGACCTGGCGGCCGTCATCGGCACCGTCGGAGCGGCGAGGACGTCGATCGCGTCGAACATGCGGGCCCAGGCATCGCGCATCATCGCGCGGGCCCGCTGGGCGCGGAGGTAGTCGCCGGCAGAGGTGAGTTCGCCGGCCTCCAGCAGAATGCGGACGTCCGAGGCGTAAAGGTCGGGCGTGGTCCGCAGCGACCGCTCGTGGTAGGCGGTGGCCTCGGGAACCATCAGCCCCCACTGCACGGCCTGGATGTAGCGGGCCATCGGGATCTCGACGTCGACGAGTTCCGCCCCGAGCTCCGCCAGCCGCTCGATCGCGCGGCGCACGGACTCCTCCACCTCGGAAGTGACCCGGTCGAAGTAGTGGTTGCGCGGTACGCCGACCTTCAGTCCCCGCAGATCTCCTGCCGCGAAGAGGTCCGCCGCGGGACCGGACACGCTCGCCGGGTCGCGCGGGTCGTGGCCGGCCGTCGCGGACAGCACCAGCGCCGCGTCCTGGACGGTGCGGGTGAGCGGGCCTACGTGGTCCAGGGACCAGGACAACGACGTCACGCCGGAACGTGGGACGAGGCCGTACGTCGGTTTGAGGCCCACCACGCCGTTGAGGGCGGCGGGAACCCGGATGGAACCGCCCGTGTCCGTGCCCATCGCGAATGTCGCTCCGCCGGAGGCGACGGCCACCGCCGAGCCGCCGCTCGACCCTCCCGCGACGCGGCTGTGGTCCCAGGCGTTGTTCGTCTGGGGTGTGGTCAGGCCGTAGGCGAACTCGTGCGTGTGCGTCTTGCCCACGAGGACGGCCCCGGCTGCGGCGAGCCGCGCGGCCACCGTGCTGTCGCGTTCGGCCACATGCCCTGCCCGGACGTCGGAACTCGCTGTGGTGGGCATCCCTTCGGCGTCGATCAGGTCCTTGAGCCCCATGGGGATTCCGTGCAGTGGGCTGCGCGGTCCGCTGCCGGAGATTTCCCGTTCGGCCCGGAGCGCCGCGGCCCGGGCCGCATCGGCGGCGATGGTGACATAGGCGCCGAGCCGTCCTTCGACCGCGTCGATGCGGTCCAGTACGGAATCGGCGAGTTCGACGGGGGACAGCTCACGGGCGCGCACGGCTCGGGATGCCTCGGTGAGCGACAGCTCAAAGGGTTGCATCGATGTTCTCCCATCCTGCTCGGTAGGAGGCCGCGGGAGGGATGTCGCCGAAGTCGAGATCGCGCAGCGTGGTGATGACGGAGTGGATGTGGTTGGCGGTCGTGGCCACCCCTTCGTGACGGTCGCCCCCCAGAGGGAGCCCCGCCCGCAGCGCCCCGCGGGCTGCCTCCTGGGGAGTGAGTGCGCTGGTCATGGCGTCCTTCCGAATCTGTGCGGTGCGTCGGGTCGGGCAGCGGCACGCGACACCCGACCACTTAAAAGCTAACTATTTGCTTTAGGTGACGGTAGGACCTACGGTGAATAAACGCAAACGGATTGCTTTTAGCTCGGGAAGGACCCTCATGCAGAGCGTCTCCGCGGGCCTCGTGTCTCCCCGCACCTTCGTCTCGGGCCGGCTGCCCTTCGTGTTGCACGCCTCGATCGTGATCGCGCTGCTCGCCGCATCCAGCGCACCGACACCGCTGTACTCGCGCTACCAGGCGCAGTGGCAACTGTCCGCACTCGACATCACCGTGGTCTTCGGCGCCTACGCCCTGGCACTGCTGATCGCGCTCCTGACGACCGGCGCCCTCTCCGATCACATCGGGCGCCGCCCCGTCCTGATGGGCGCACTCGCGGTCCAGGTCGCCTCCATGGCCCTGTTCGCGACGGCAGACGGCCTGACCACCCTGATCGGTGCCCGCGTGTTGCAGGGCATCGCCACCGGCGCGGCCACCGGCGCGGCCGGCGCGGCTCTCCTCGATCTGGAGAGCCCCTCACGGCCCGGGCGCTCCGCTCTGGCCAACGGCATCGCTCCCGTGACCGGCATGGCGGCCGGCGTCATGGGAGCCACTCTCCTGGTGCGCTTCGCCCCCAATCCGACGATCACGGTGTACGTGGCCCTGATCACCCTGTTCGCCGCGCAGGCCGCCGCCCTCGCATGGACGTCCGAGACCGCCGGCCCTCGTCCCGGCGCACTGCGCTCGATGCGCCCTCACCTGGCGCTGCCGCCCGCGGCCGCCCATGCCCTCCTGCTCAACGGTGCCGGCGTAGTGGCCGTCTGGGCACTCGGTGGCTTCTACTCGTCCCTGGGCCCGGCCTTCACCCGACTCGTCTCCCCCGGCGGCCCCGAGTCCGCGGGCGGCATGGTCTTCTTCACCCTGACCGCCGTCGCCGCCCCGACGGTGTACTTCACGCGCGGGATGCGTCCCGACGTCTCCGCCCTCCTCGGAAGCTGCGCGGTGATACCGGCGGTCGGCCTGTCCCTCGGCGCCCTTTTCCTCGCCGATCCGGTTCCGCTCTTCGCCGGGGCGGCGCTGGCCGGATTCGGCTTCGGAGCCGTCTCCCAGGGTGCGCTGCGCGCGGTGGTCGACTCGGTCCCGGCACGGGAGAAGGGCGGCACCCTCGCCTCCTATTACGCACTCGCCTACCTGGCGATGAGCCTGCCCGCCATCGGGGCCGGGGCCCTCGCGGCCGGCTTCGGACTGCGTACCGCGGCACTGGCGTACGCCACCGGCGTGGCAGTACTGGCCGGCATCGCGGTGACGGCGCTGTCCCGACCCGTACTGCGCGGCAGCCGCCGAACACCGCCCCGTCCCTCTCCCCATGGCCCGGTGCCGAACAACACCGCACCCGCCTCGGCGGGTATCGCCACGCCCGTCCCCTGTGTCCTCGCGACACGCAACAGGTAAGGAAACAGATCGATGCTCACGGCTTCGCACACCGGCCCGACTGCCACTCCCAAGGCTCCCTCGTGGACCGTGGGCGACCACACCGTCCGGCGCATCGACGAGGTGGTCCTGCCTCCGCAGACCGGTCCGTGGCTGCTGCCCGGGGCGACTGCCGACATCGTCGCCCGGACGCCCTGGCTACACCCCGACTTCGCCGACGAACAGGGCGTCCTGCGCCTGGCGAGCCACAGCTTCGCCGTCGAGGTGGACGGCATGCGGGTACTGGTCGACACCGGTATCGGCAACGGAAAGCGGCGCGCCAACCCGGCCTGGCACGACCTGGACAGCGACTACGAATCGCGACTTCGCGCGTCGGGCTTCGCACCGGAGAGCGTGGACCTCGTCGTCCTGACCCACCTCCACGCCGACCACGTGGGGTGGAACACGCGGGCCGAGGGCGACGACTGGGTGCCCACCTTCCCGAACGCGCGCTATCTCACCGCTCGCACCGAATGGGACTACTGGGCCGGTGTCGAGATGGAGGAGGCGCGCCGGCAGATGTTCCGCGACTCGGTCCATCCCGTCCGGGACGCGGGTCTGTTCGACCTCGTCGACGTCGTGGACGCGGGCACGGCCATCGCACCGGGCATCCGCCTGCTTCCCACTCCCGGGCACACGCCGGGACAAGTCGCGGTCGAGCTGAGCGACCGCGGTGAGACCGCGCTGATCACCGGCGACAGCATCCACCACCCCGTCCAGATGTCACATCCGGCGCTCTGCAGTTGTGTGGACATCGCACCCGAACTCGCCGCCAGGACCCGCAACCGGGTGCTCGACTCGCTCGCCGGTACGTCGACCCTCCTGCTCGGCAGCCACTTTCCGCCGCCCACCGCCGGACATGTGCGGCGTGAGGGGGACGCGTACCGACTGGCCCCGGCCACGTCCGGGATCACACCCGTCCACACCTGATCCGAGCCGGTCATCCGGGCCGTCCCCTGCGCCTGGTCGGCGGTGGGGGTGGTGCGGCGGACGGGGCGGTGGGCGGGGCGGGTCGGATGGTGGCGTCGGTCACTTGGCAGGGTTCGGTGGTCGGGGCTGGTGGTGCTGGTGGGATTGGTGGGGTTGACGGTTTCAGGACGACGCAGATGAGAGCCCTGGTGACGGGTTGTCGCACGGGTGTTTACCCATGGTGGCCCGTTGCGCGAAACCGGAGAATCTGAGCAAAGTCGACATTCTGCCCGGATCAAGTCGCGTCTACACGCGTGACCCGTTGTCGATTCTTCCGGAGTTCGTGTGCCTAAGCCCGTCCTGACGTCCCAGCCGTCCGTCGCCCGTCGCGTGCGGCCCCCCGCGCTCCCCGGTCGGGGAGTCGCCCGCCGACTCCCGGCCCTGGCGGTGGTCGGCGTGCTCGCGTTGACCGTCGCCGCGTGTGGCTCCGGTGACGGCGCGGGGCACGCCCGGACCGACAAGGCAGCGGCGGTACCCGTGAATCCGCCCACGCCGACCGCCCCGGACCCGGCACCGGACGGCCCCGGGGCGCGGGGCGCGTCCCCCACCGGCCCGACCGAGACGACCGCCCCCGGCCCGTCGGACCCGCAGCCGTCGGCGTCGGCGTCGGCACCCTCGAAGCCGCGCCCCTCCGCGCCGCCGACGGGTCCCGCGTCGACGACCCCCGGCGCGCCCTCGTCGGCCGCGACGCCCCGCGGCTCCGGCCACGCCGCACCGGCCGACCCGCCCGCGCCGGCGGCGAATCGGGCCGCGGACATACCCCCGCCGCTCGTGCCCATGGGCATCGTACGAAGCACCACGGACCCCGGTCACCGCACGGTCGCGCTCACCTTCGACGACGGCCCCGACCCGCGGTGGACTCCGAAGGTGCTCGCGCTCCTCGACCAGTACGACGTCAAGGCCACCTTCTGCATGGTCGGCCCCAACGCCTCGCGCCACCCCGATCTGGTGCGCCGTGTGGTCGCCGCCGGCCATCGACTGTGCGACCACTCGGTCACGCACGACGAGCAGATCGACAAGCGGTCGGCCCCGCGAGTCGAGCACGAGGTCGTCTCCGCGCGCGACGAGATCGCCCGGGCCGCCCCCGGCCACGACGTCGACTGGTTCCGCGCGCCCGGCGGCGCGTGGTCGCCGACCGTGCGCCAGGTCTCGGCCGCGTACGGCATGAAGCCCCTCGGCTGGTCGGTCGACACCCGGGACTGGGAGAAGCCCGGCGTCGACGCGATCCTCGACAACGTGCGCCGTGAGCTGCGCCCCGGCGGTGTGGTCCTCATGCACGACGCGGGCGGCGACCGCACCCAGAGCGTCGAGGCGCTCGCGCGGCTTTTGCCGTGGCTGAAGGACCAGGGCTACCGATTCGCGTTCCCGGGCTGAGACGACCGCGCCCCGGCCCGACCCCACGCGACGGGCAACGCATGCTCCCGTCGGCGGGGGTGGTTCCCGGCGACAAGGCCCGCGCCAGTAGGCGCGGGCCTTCGCGTTCGACCATGGGGCTGACTCTGTACGAAAAGCCGCACAGTCGGCGGGGTCTTCTCAAGTGAGGTTGCGCAGCGCTTCGTCCTCTGTGCTGCCGGGCCGGGGGAAGTACACGTACAACGTGCACGGCGTGGTGACGGTCCTCAAGGCCGCGCTGCCCGGCATGCGGGCCCGCCGCTCGGGGCGCATCGTCAACATCTCCTCCTTCGGCGGCCTGGCCGCCTTCCCCGCGACCGGCCACTACCACGCCACGAGGTTCGCGCTGGAGGGCCTGTCGGAGTCCCTGGCGGCGGAACTCGCACCGCTGGGAATCGCGGTGACGATCGCCGAGCCGGGCGGTCTGCGTACCCAGTGGGCGGGGGAATCCATGCAGCAGTCTCCGATACGCCTGGACGACTACGAGTAGACCGCCGGCAAACGCCGTGAGACCACGCTGACCGTCTCCGGCCGCCGGCCCGGCGACCCGGCTCGCGCCGCCGCGGCCATCGCCGCGACCGTGGACACCGAAGTACCACCGCTACGGCTGCTCCTCGGCTCCGACGCGCTCGCCGGAACACGCGCCCGCCTGGAACGGATGCGAGGCGAGGTCGATGCGAACGAGGCACCGACCGCGAGCGTGGATCTGCGGGAAAGGTGAGCGGCATGGGCGCGTTCGTCGTGGTCGGCGCCGGCACGAGCGGGACCCTGCCGAAGGAAAACCGTCGGGGATGGCGGGAGCGGTTCGGTCTTCGCCGGGTGCTTCGCTATACCGAGTCGAGCAGGATCTTCAGCAGGATGTCGGGTGCGTCGCGCATGACGTTGTGCCTGCTGTCGACGTCGTGCACCGTCCAGAGCGGGTCCGCCAGCAGTTGTTCGCGCAGGGACTCGAACGGCGATTCGCCGTCCCATCCGGTCGCGTACACGTAGTCCCGGCGCCGGAAGCGCGCCAGGTCGCCGTCGCCGGTCAGCCGCAGTCGCTGGATGAGCGAGGCCAGCGGGTGGGCCGTGGCGCGCGGGTCGAAGAACGGCAGCGGCGGGACGGCGTATCCGGTCTCGCCCGACTCCAGGTACCACTCGCGCTCGGCGGGGACCAGGCTCCAGCACGAGTCGCCGTCGCCGGGGACGAGGGCGTCCACGTAGACGAGGGAGTCGACGCGGTCCGGAACGCGGTCGGCGACTCCGGTGGTGACCATGCCGCCGTAGCTGTGCGCGACCAGTACCGCGTCCTCGATCTGCTCGTCCAGCAGCGTGTTGACCACGTCCTGGATGTGCGTCTCCAGGTTGACGGTCGAGGTGAGCAGATGGGCACGCGCGCCGAGCCCGGTCAGGGTCAACGGGTACGCCTGGTGCCCGTGTTCACGCAACCGCCGGGCGAGCGGCTCGAACGTCCATCCGCCGTGGCACATGCCCGGGACGAGAACGAAGGTGGCCAAGTCGTGCTCCTCAGGGAGGGCGATGGATGCAGCGGCCGTCGCCGATCGGGCGGGACGGCCGAATCCCCACTCTGCGCGAACAAGATCGTTTGGCGCAAGGGCGGGGCGAGGATGGCACTTGCGCCTGCAGGATCGGTACTTGCGCCTCCGGTAGGGGGAACCGTGAGGGTGGGGGCGGTCCCAGGGGAAGGGCGAAGCCCCGGAGCCGGCCGAGCCGCGCCGCCTGGTCCCGGCCGCCGCCGAACCGCGCGGTCTCACCTCGACGGCCACGCCGTTCCCATCTCTCGGCCGGACGATCCCAGGACCTCCTCCGCTCACACTGCCGGAACGACACGCCAACTGCCCTACGGACAAAGGCAGATCCAGGCCGTGCCTCCGGATGCCGCATGGACGACCCGATGCGACACCCACCGGACAACACCGCAGGACCCACCAGTCCTCACTCCCAGTCCGCGGCGAACGCCCGCGCGGGGTTGTCGATGAACACCTCGGCGGCGAACTTTTCCCCGAACTCGCGTGCCAACCTCGGGCGCAGGCTGTGCAGCAGGAAGGGCATGCCGGGTCCGCCGCCGCTGGACGCGCGCGCCGTCGCTGTCGTGGTGTCCCCGCCGAGCAGGATCTGATGGCCGTGGCCCGCTTCGGCGAGCGCGGCCAGTTCGTCGAACAGCCGCCAGTCGGTGGCGTGGTGAGCACGCGAGGGGCCGTCGAAGCAGAGGAACGCTCCGGTGTGGGCGGCCTCCAGATGAGCTCGCGTGTCGGGCGAGCGGCCCAGATGGCCGAGGATGACCGCCTCGGAACGTACCGCCGACACTCCGCACAGCAGGTCCATGACCTGCGTCGCGGCCGTGCCGCCTTCGAGATGGACGGCGATGGGCGCGTCGGTCGCCCGGTGTGCCTCGGCTGCGGCGACCATCACGTGTCGTGCGTGCGCGTCGAGGCCGTGGAAGCCTCCGGCGACCTTGATCAGCCCCGACCGGACCGGCGCCTTGGTCAGGTCGTGGACGAACAGTTCCGCGAGCCGGTCCCGGATCCGCGCGAGGTGGTCGGGGTCGTAGTGGACCGCCTGGTGGAGTCCGGTCGCCGAGACGACCTGGATGCCGGTCTCCCGGGCGAGTTCGACCAGATCCGCACGACGGCGACCGAGTCCGCGCGGCGTCCACTGCACCACGGTCCGTCCGCCGAGCCCGCCGAAGGCGCGGAGTTCGGCGGCGGCGGCCTGCCGATCGTCGAGTTCCTGGCCCGCCAACACGGGGCTGCGGAAGAACAGATGGTCGTGTGCGTCGGTGACACCCATGTCCGGGGCGGGAATGTCGCCGAGCACGGTACGGATCGCGCTCATCCCGCGTCGCCCCCGGTCTCGTCTTCGGCGGCGGCCGCGAGCGCGCCGGCGGCGACCCGCAGCCCGGCAAGCGCCTTCGGCACCCCGATGTACGGCGCGAGATGGACGAACACCTCGACGATCTCCTCGGCGGTCAGCCCGACCCGCAGGCCGCTCCTGACATGGCCCTCGAGCTGTGGGTCGACTCCGCCCAACGCCGTGAGCGCGGCCAGGTTGATCAGTTGCCGATCCCGCAGGTTCAGACCCTCGCGCTGATACGTGCCCCCGAACAGGGACGTCACGATCCAGTCCGGGAAGCCGGGCGCGATGCGCTCCAAGCCGGGGAGCGTCGCCTCCTGGGTGTGCCGGTCCTGGAGGTCGTCCAACAGTCGGTAGCCCTGCGCGCGGTCGAAGCGCGCCTCACGCAACTCCATGATGATTTCCCATCCTGCCCATCCGGCGTTCTGTGTAACGGGTGTCCCGTTACATGGCGACAGCGTAACGCCTGAGGCGTTACGCTGTCGCCATGCACAACGAAGACGCCCTGGCCTTCCGGTTCGACTGCGGCGCGACCTGGCTCAACCTGCTCGCCACCCGCGGCCGCAGCTTCAGCGCACACCCGGTCGAACGCATCGCCACGCCCGAGCGGCTGGCGGAATGGGTCGAACACAGCGAATTGACACCGCTCCGCAGGCTGACCGAGGTCGACGTACGCCGTACCCAGGGCCTTCGCGAGAACCTGCGCCCTCTCGCCCTCGCGGTCGTTACCCAGGCAACACCACCGGCCGAGGCCGCCACCGCAGTGACCCACTTCCTCGACGAAGTCACCGATCCCGTAAGGCTCGTGGTCACCGATCGGCTCACCCGCGAGCCCCCGCCAACGATGGACGCGGCACTCGCCCGCATCGCACGCCAGGCCGTCGATCACCTCACGGGCGCCGACCGCCACGCCCTGTCCGTCTGCCCGGAACACGACTGCCGGGGCGTATTCGCCAATCCGACCGGCCGCCGCCGCTGGTGCCCCTCCCCGGCCTGTGCCAGCCGCGGCCGAGTCCGGGCCCTTCGCGAACGCCGACGAACCGCCGACTGATACCGCCGACTGATCAGGAATACATCGGAAGCGCGGGTCTGCGGGCCACGGAGATTCGGAGTGGACGGCGGGTCTTGCGGCGGGGCGAATCCGGGTGCCTACGGGAAGTCGCCCACGCCCGAGGCGGGTTGTCGATCGCGAACTCGGTGTGCCGCCGACCCTCCACGCGGATCGCCCCGCTCGTCGGGGCGCCGTCGGGCAGTTCCCCCACGTTCTCGTCCGTCCCGACGCCCGGGCACGAGGCCGGGACGTCGGGACGGTGATCACAGCTTGAACGCCTTTCGCGGGTTGACCGTGACCAGATCCACCGCCGTCTCCATCGCCTCGTCCTCGTCGAGTCGGTGCTCGGCGACCAGTTCGGCGAGATAGCCGCAGTCCAGCCGCCGCGACATGTCGTGTCGGGCGGGGATGGAGCAGAACGCTCGGGTGTCGTCGACGAAGCCGGACGTTCGGGAGAACCCCGCTGTCTCGGTGACCGCGCGGCGGAACCGGCGGATGGCGTCGGGGGCGTCGAGGAACCACCACGGGGCACCCGCGTAGACCGAGGGGTAGAACCCGGCCAGCGGAGCGATCTCCCTGGTGAAGACGGTCTCGTCGAGGGTGAACAGGATCAGGTGGAATCCTTCGGCGGTTCCGTACCTTTGCAGGAGCGGACGCAGGGCGTCGGTGAACTCGGCGCGCAGCGGGATGTCGTGACCGGTGTCGGGGCCGTACCGGTGGTGGGTGGGCGCGTGATGGTTGCGGCGCACGGATGGGTGCAGGGTCATCACGAGGCCGTCGTCGCAGGACATGCGGGCCATCTCGAGCAGCATGTGTCGACGGAAGGCGACGCCGTCGGCTTCGCTCGCCGTGCCTCGCAAGGCGGCCCGGTAGATGCGGGCGGCCTCGCCGTGGGTCAGCGGTTCGGTGCCCACGTCCGGGTGGCTGTGGTCGGCGGAGGTGGCGCCGTGCGCGATGAAGTGGCGTCGTCGGTCTTCCAACGCTCGGATGTAGCCGTCGTAGTCCGAGGTGTCGATGTCCGCGGCCTCGCCCAGGCGCGCCACGGCCGTTCCCCAACCCTGACCGGGTTCCAGGTAGCGGTCGGGTCGGAAGGTGGGCAGGACCCGCGCCGTCCACTCGGGGTCGGCGGCCAGTGCCCGGTGAGCGGCCAGATCGTCCGCGGGGTCGTCGGTGGTGGCCAGCACCTCGATACCGAAGCGACGGAACAACGCCCGCGGGTGGAAAGCCGGTTCGGCCAGCCGCGCGGCGATCCGGTCGTAGCTCCGGTCGGCCGTGGCCGCGGCGGGCCGCTCGGTCACGCCGAAGATCTCGACGAGTTCCGCCTCCATCCAGTAGCGGACAGGGGTCCCTCGGAACGCGGTCCAGTGCTCACACATCGAGCGCCACACCTGGCGGCCCTGCTGTTCGGACAGTGGCCCCTGCCCTACCCCGAGTTCGTCCAGCGGGACACCGCAGGCGTGCAGCAGGCGCGTGACGTAGTGATCGGAGGAGATCAGCAGACTCGCCGGATCGCTGAACGGCTTGTCGTCGACCAGCAACTGCGGGTCCACGTGACCGTGCGGCGACAGGATCGGCAGGTCGCGGACCGCTTCGTAGAGACGGCGGGCGACGGCGCGTGCTTGTGCGTCGACCGGCAAGAGCCTGTCGGGATGGAGTGAGGAGGGCATACTCCGCATGGTTGTCCGCGGCCGGAGGCCACGGCAATCGGTTGTCATGTGTTGCCGCGAGAGCTTGTGTCGCGGGTGTTGGCACAGGCGCCGATCAGCAAGGCCTGTCGACGACTTGGGCCATGCGTGGGACCGAGCGCCCTGCCGCCCAGACGGAGAAAACCCCCGCCGACACGGATCGAGACGGGCCGGCATATCGGAATGCCGCGGGTGTGCGGACGACTGCGCGGTCTGCCGCCCGTCTCACGTCCGACCACGGACCTCGCTTCCGATCACGGACCTCGCGTTCGATCACAGACCTCGGGCCGGCGCTGAAACTCGGATCGAGGCTGGATCTCGGGTCGAGGCGGGTCCTCGAATCCGCCGGGGGTAGCCGGCCACGGCGCGGGGCTCATTCCCGGCCGTCCGACCCCCACGATGGAGCGCCGCCCGCCGGCGTGAGCGGTGCCGCGATCTGCGCGGCGAGGTGCCCGGCCCCGAAGCCGTTGTCGATGTTGACGACCGCAACCCCGGGGCTGCACGCGTTGAGCATCGACAGCAGGGGGGCCAGGCCGCCGAAGGCCGCCCCGTAGCCGACCGAGGTCGGCACCGCGACGACGGGCGCGGCAATCAGCCCCGCCACCACGCTGGGCAGCGCACCGTCCATGCCGGCGGCGACCACCACGACCCGGGCGGAGCGCAGCAGGTCGAGCATGCCGATCACGCGGTGGAGCCCGGCAACTCCCACGTCCACGGCCAACTCACAGCGCCGTCCCAGATAGCGGGCGGTCAGTTCGGCCTCGAGCGCCACCGGGAGGTCGGAGGTGCCCGCCGCCAACACGACCACGAGACCTCCCTCCGGAGCGGGCGGTTCGGGCGGCCACACCAGCAACCGGGCGTCCGACTCGTGACGGGCGTCGGGCAGTTCGGCGAGGACGGCCCGCGCGTGCTCGGGACCGGCGCGGGTGAACAGGGCCACCGCCCGGCCGCGCTCGCGCAGCTCGACGGCGATCGCGCCCACCTGGTCCGGGGTCTTCCCCTCGCAGAAGATCGCCTCCGGATATCCCCTACGGTCGATCCGGTCGTGGTCGAGACGTGCGAACGATTCAGCCATGGCGGACTCCGATCAGGGAAAGCGTGAAAGCGCCCGATTGCATGCCTGCGAGATCGACGGCGACCATCCGGAACCCGGCGGCACGGACCACCGCCAGAGCCTCTTCGCGCAGGTCGCCCGCGAGCGCAGCGATCTCGGCGACGGGCACCTCGATCCGTGCGACATCGCCGTGGTGGCGGACCCGGCAGTCGCTGAAGCCCAGCCCCCGCAGGCCCCGTTCCGCCGCCTCCACCTGTCTCAGCTTTTCCGGTGTGACCTCGCTGAAGTGCGGGATCCGCGAGGCCAGACAAGGCGCGGCCGGTTTGTCCGCGCACGGCAGGCCCAGCGCGGCGGCGATCCGGCGGACCGCCGCCTTGTCCAGGCCCGCGTCGGCGAGCGGGCGCAGCACCCGGTGGCGCACGGCGGCCCTGCCGCCGAGACGGTCCGCACGCACCACGTCGTCGGCGTTCTCCCCGTAGGCGACGGCCGTCAGGTCGTGCGCCCGGACCACCTCCGCGGAAATGCGGGCGAACAACTCGTCCTTGCAGTGGAAGCACCGGTCGGGGCCATTGGCCCGGTAGGCCGGCAGGTCGCCCTCATGGGTGGCGACCTCGACCACGCGCGCACCGATCCTCGCGGCGACTCGCAGGGCTGCCGTCCGCTCGTCCGCGGCGAGGCTGGGCGAGACGCCGAGCACCGCGACCACGCGGTCGGCGCCCAGCGCTCGGACGGCCAGGGCCAACAGCACGGAGGAGTCCACTCCCCCGGAGAAGGCCACACCGAGCCGTCCGGGCGTGTGCAGCAGTGTTCCGACGCGGTCGGCGGCCTCGCTGTCGGTGTCGGACAGTCCCGGGAGCATGACGTGCTTCTCCTCCTGCTGATACTTGTCGGTCCGGGGGATGTCCCAGGTTCCCGACGTCCACGCCGATGACGACGCCTTCGGTCAGGCGAGTTCCCAGGCGCGGGCGGTGAGCGCCTCGACCAGTTCGGCGTCTCGGGCGAGGGCGGGATCGAGGAAGGCCAGCACGGCGTGCGCGGCGTCGGACGGTGATCCGGCAAGGACCGGGGCCGCGGCATCTCGTACGGGGATCCCGTTGCTTCCGAGCAGGTGCAGCAGCCACGCGGCGATAACGCGGAGCGCGCCGGGCGGCATCGCCCCGGACGTCCGCTCGGCGTAGAGCGTCGGAAGGATACGCACCGGGATCTTCTGGGCTCCGTCCTCGGCGATCTTGGCGAGGGTGTGCCGGATGCGCGGGTTCGCGAAGCGGGCCGTCAGCGCGTCCCGGTAGGCGGCCAGCGCGGTTTCGGGGAAGTCCAGGTGGGCCGAGGCCTCGTCCCACCATTCGCGCACCCAGACCCGGCAGACCGGATCGGCCACGGCCTCGGCGACGGTGGCGTGCCCGCGGAACGGCGCCGCGTACGCCAACAGCGAGTGGGCGCCGTTGAGCAGCGACAGTTTGCGTTCCTCGTACGGCGTGACGTCGGCGACGAAGCGGGCACCGGCGTCCTCCCAGCGGGGCCGCCCGGCCGGGAACTCGCCGTGCAGCACCCACTCGGTGAACGGCTCGGTGACGACGGGCACTTCGTCGCGGCGCCCGGTCGCGTCGCGGACGGCGGCCACGTCGTCCGCGGTGGTCCACGGGGTGATCCGGTCGACCATGGTGCCGACGTACGAGGCGTGCGCGGCCGCGTCGCGCCACCCGGGGCGCCCGATCGCGTCCGCCAGTTCGCCGATCACCCGTGCGGTGACCTCGCCGTTTCCCGGCAGGTTGTCGCACGGCACGATTGCCACGGGGCCGCCGCCCGCGAGCCGCCTGGCGGCCAGCCCGGCCAGCAGCCGCGCGGCGACGGTCGATACCGGGGCGTTCGGATCGGCGCGGAGTGCGGCGATGTCGGCACTCACATCGGCGCGTCGGGTGTCCAGGCCGCCCCCGGGGGCGCGTGTGTACGCCGCCTCGGTGACCGTCAGGGTGACCACCGCGAGTTCCGGCCGCCGCCAGTGGTCCAGCCACGCGGCGTGGTCGCCGCCGGAGTGCGCCGAGGTGAGCGAACCGATCACCTCGAAGCGGTCGCGGTCGGGAGCACGGGTGGCCAACGTGTAGAGCCCGTCCTGGGCGGTCAGCCGCTCGGCGATCGCGGTACTGCGCCCGGTGAACGCCGCGATCCCCCACCGGTCGGCGTCGCCGGCGTGCTCGGTGTACCAGGCCTGATGGGCCCGGAAGAAGCCACCCAGGCCGAGGTGGAGCATGCGCACCGGCGCGGCGGGGCGTCCGTCGACCGCGCGGGACAAGGGCCGGGTCGCGGGTTGGGCGGTCACAGTTCGAAGACCTTTCGCGGGTTGACGCTCACCGGTTCCGCCGCCGCCTCGCATGCCTCGTCCCGGTCGAGCCGGTGCGGTGACGGGATCGGCAGGTCGCGCACCGTCTCGTCGCAGTGCGGGGCGAGGGCCCACACACCGGGGTCGACGGGAAGTAGCCGGTCGGAGCGGAGGCTTGGCATGACGGCATGTTCGTTGCCGTCGGCCCGGCGCGGCAACCGGTTGCCATGTGTTGCCCTGGGCACTTGCACCGCGTCGCACGCCATGGTCCTCTGGCCGCCATGACAGCACAGATCGGTGGGCCGGACGCCGTCCTCCCCGAGGCCCGGGTGCGAGCCTTCGTCGCCGAACAACTGGCCGACGAGGATCTCGACGGCCGGAGCGTATGCCTGGTGGTACCCGACGGCACCCGTAGTTGCCCGCTGCCGCTGCTGCTCGCCGCGGTGCACGAGGCGCTGTACGGCCGGGTCTCCCGGTTGACGGTGCTTGTCGCGTTGGGTACGCACGCGCCGATGGGCGAGGCCGAATTGGCCGCCCACATCCCGCCGCTGCCGGGCATGACCGTCCTCAACCACGAGTGGTGGAAGCCGTCGACGTTCGCCTCGGTCGGCACGATCGGCGCCGAGCGCGTGGCCGAGTTGTCCGGCGGGCTGCTGCGCCAAGAGGTCGACGTGCGCCTCAACCGGGCCGTCGTGGAGCACGACGTGGCCTTGATCGTCGGCCCGGTCTTCCCGCACGAGGTGGTCGGCTTCTCCGGCGGTGACAAGTACTTCTTCCCCGGCGTCGCGGGCGCCGACATCATCGACCTGTCGCACTGGCTCGGGGCCCTGATCACCAACGCGGAGATCATCGGAACGCGCGGCATCACCCCGGTCCGCGCGCTGATCCACGAGGCCGCCGCACTGATCCCGAGCCGCAGGCGCGCGCTGTGCGTCGTGGTCGAATCCGGCACCGGGGCGCTGCACTCGATGGCGTACGGGACCCCGGAGGCGGCCTGGTCGGCGGCGGCCGACGTGTCCGCGCAGGTCCACGTCCGCTACCTCGACGCCCCCGTGCGGCGGGTGCTGTCGGTGATCCCGGAGAAGTACGAGGACATCTGGACCGCGGCGAAGGGCTTCTACAAGCTCGAACCGGTCGTCGCGGACGGCGGCGAGGTCATCCTGTACGCGCCGCACGTGCGGACGATCTCCGCGATGCACCCGGAGATCGAGGAGATCGGCTACCACTGCCGCGACTACTTCACCAAGCAGTGGGACCGCTTCAAGCACCTGCACTGGGGCGTCCTGGCGCACTCCACACACCTGCGCGGCGCGGGTACCTACGACGAAGAGCGCGGCGAGCGCTGCCGGTTGACCGTCACCCTCGCGACCGGCATTCCCGAAGACGTCGTCCGCGGGGCGAACCTCGGCCATCTGGACCCCTCCGCGGTGGACCTCGCCGCGTTCGACGCCGACCCGGACACACTCGTCGTGCCGCAAGCCGGCGAGGTCCTGCATCGGTTGCGCCCATGAGGGCCGCGTGGGTCGACGCGTCCGCCGGCATCGCCGGGGACATGCTGCTCGCCGCCCTCGTCGACGGCGGGGCCGCGTTGAGCACCGTGCGTGCCGCGGTGGAGGCCGTGGTCCCCGGCGAGGTACGCCTCGCGCAAACACAGGTCACCCGCGCCGGTATGCGGGCGACGCGGATCCACGTGACGCCGAGCGACGACGACCACGCACACCGAACGTGGCGTGACGTACGCCGCCTCATCGAGCAGGCGCCCCTGGCCGATCCGGTCCGCGCGTCGGCACTCGCCGCCTTCGCCCGTCTCGCCGTCGCCGAGGCACACGTACACGGCACCACGACGGAAGAGGTGCACTTCCACGAGGTGGGTGCCTGGGACTCCATCGCCGACGTCGTCGGCGTCTGTGCCGCGCTGCACGACCTCGCCGTGACCGATCTGACCGCAGGTCCCGTGGCGTTGGGCGCCGGCCGCGTCACCACCGCGCACGGCGAACTTCCCGTCCCCGCCCCAGCGGTGGCCGAACTCGCCGCCGAGTGGCAGGTGTTCGCGGGCGGCGAGGGCGAACTCGCCACCCCCACCGGCATGGCGCTGCTCACCACCCTGGCCCGCGAGTGCTCCCCCCTGCCACACCTGCTTCTGGAGCGAACCGGCATCGGGGCCGGCAGCCGCGACACTCCCGGACGCCCCAACGTCACCCGCGTCTTCCTCGGCGCCCCGGCCCTTGCCACGACCCTCGACTCAGCCTTCGACGCCTCCGACGCCTCCGACGCCTCGGAAGCCGTCGTCCTGGAAACCAATGTCGACGACCTGGACCCGCGCGCGTGGCCCAGCGTCCTCACCTCCCTGATGGAGGCCGGCGCCTCGGACGCCTGGCTGACTCCCATCCTCATGAAGAAGGGCCGCCCCGCGCACACGCTCTCCGTCCTGTGCCCACCGCAAGGCGCCCAACCCCTCCGTGACGCCGTCTTCCGCCTCACCACCACCCTGGGCGTACGCGAACGGCCGGTCCGCAAAACCGAACTCCAACGAGGCTGGACCCACGTGGACGTCCTCGGCAGCCGCCTCCCCGTCAAGGTGGGCCACCGGTGCGGCAGAATCCTCCAGGCAACCCCCGAGTTCGCCCCCGCCGCCGCCCTCGCCGCCCGCCTCGGCCTTCCCGTCCACACCGTCCTCGCCGCCACCACCACCGCCGCCCAGCAAGCAGGCCTGACCTCCAGCGCCCCCACCCCGCACACGCTCGCCCCCGAACCCGCCTGAATCCGCGCCGCCGCGGGTACCTGTCGCACCCCTCGGCGGGGACCGCTGTTCGGGCAGCCGGGTGGCCCGCGGCGTAGCCGGTCGACGACGGCCACGCCGGGGTGCCGGCGTCGAAACGGAGTACAGTGCGCTGCCTCCCACCCATCCCATGGGCAGCCATAGGGTCGTCCGATGCCGGGTGTCGCCGCCCCAGACCCGCGGCATTCCCACGAGATACGGAAGTGAGATCGGGTGAGCGAGCGTGACGACGCGCCGACCGCCGCAACCGGCGGGAGCAAGGCACCGACGATCTACGACGTCGCCCGGGCCGCAGGGGTGGCCGCGTCCACCGTGTCCCGGGCGTTCGCCAGGCCGGGTCGGGTCAACGCGGCGACCGCGGAACGCATCCGGCGGGTGGCCGCGGAGCTCGGCTACCGCGTCAATCCGTTGGCGTCGGGACTGCCCACCGGCCGCACCTCGATGCTCGCGCTGGTGGTTTCCGACGTGACCAACCCGTTCTACGCCGAGATCATCCGGGGAGCCGAGTCCGCCGCCGCCGAGGCCGGCTTCGTCCTCCTGCTGATCGACGCCCAGGAGTCCGACCGGGTGGAACGCGCCAGTCTGGAAAGGGCGTTGCCCGCCGTGGAGGGACTCGTACTGGCGGGTACCCGACTGTCGGACTCGGCCATCCGCATGACTGCCAAGCAGCGGCCGGTGGTCGTCCTCAACCGGGACGTCGCCGACGTCCCCAGCATCACCCTCGACAACCCGCACGGCATGCTCGTGACCGCGGAACATCTGGCCCGGTTGGGTCATCGCACGGTGACCTACGTGGCCGGTCCGGAGGCCTCCTGGGCGGACGGGATGCGCTTGCGGAGCCTGCGCGAGGCGGCGACCGGGCTGGACATGCGGGTGCAGCGCGTGGGCCCGTTCGCGCCGACGGTCGCAGGCGGTCGCGAAGCCGCCGACGCGCTCCCCGAGGACCTGCCGACCGCCGTCGTGGCCTACAACGACCAACTGGCGATCGGGGCGATGCTCGCTCTCCAGGCACGCGGCGTGCGAGTTCCCGAGGACGTCAGCGTGGTCGGCTTCGACGACATCTTCCCGACCCGCATCGTCCGGCCCGGCCTGACCACCGTCGCCGCCCCGCTGCGCGCCCAGGGACGGGCTGCCGTCGACGCGCTGCTGTCCTCGCGCGGCAACCCGGCACCGCGCACCGGCAAGCCCATGACCCTGCCGGTAAAGCTGGTCGTCCGCGGCTCGACGACGCAGACTCGGCGCACCCGGCGTCCGAGCTCGTAAAGCGGTACGGGGTCGCGGACTTCGTCGACCACCGCTCCATCCGCAGCCGGCCCCGGAGGAGGGCCGGCCGGGCGGTGACCGCGCGCCGGGTCCAGGATCTGCCCGGACGCGAGCGCGCTTCCGACGCTCCGGTGATGGTGACCCACGGCGCTGCTACCGCCGTGCGTCCGGGGCCGTGGGAGCGACCTCGGCGAGCCAGGCGTCGGCGATCAGCCGATGCCCCAGAGGGCTCGGGTGGACGCCGTCCGGGGCCAGCTCCGCCGGCTCCCGGTCCTGCGCCGCGCGGGGCAGCACGAGGTCCGCGCGAACCACTTGGGCTCCGTTGTGCGCAGCGGCCCGCAGGACGGCGTCGGTACGCGGCGACAGGTCCTCGAACCAGCGTTCCTGGTCCGGCCCGACCGGAAGCAGGAACGGGGTGATGACGACCAGCCGTGCGGACAGCTTCCGCGCGGTGGCCGCGAGCAGGCGGTCGAGGCACGCCTCGAACTCGTCGACCGGACTGGGGAGGTTGCGGTCGTAGCGTCGCCAGGTGTCGTTGATGCCGATCTTGACCGTGACGACGGTGGGCCGGTGGTCCATGACGTCGGTGCTCCAGCGGGATTCCAGGTCGTACACGCGGTGGCCGTTGATACCCCTGTTGACGACGCGGGGGCCGGATCCGTCGTGCGCCCGCTCGCGCAGACTCCGCGCGATCTCGTGGACGTAACCCTCGCCGAGCGATGCGGGATCCGCACGGTCGCGGCCCGCGTCGGTGATGGAGTCGCCGATGAACACGAGCGTGTCGTCGTCGTCGAGATGCATGCCTGCCGTCCTGGCGTCTTGGTGGGTGGGCGGGCGACGGGACATCTCACTCGTGACCCGCCGGATCACGGTCGACCACGTCGGATCGAGGAGGCTTGTGCTGCGGCACGCCTCAGGGTCTCGGCCTCGCGCGCCAGCACCGCGGGGTCGTCGCCGGGTACGAACTCCAGGAGCGCCTCGACACCCCGGCCCGCCAACAGGCCGAGGGCCGCGGTCCACAGGTCCCGGCGGTCCGCCAGCGGCAGCCGGTTGTTGCCCGGCCACCACGAGAAGACATGCACGGCGGTGACCCGGTCGCCGAGTTCGACGAGCCCTGCCAGCGCCTGCTCGTCGGGGGTGTCCTGCGGCGGCTGCCAGTACGTGCGGACGTTGTCCGCGCCCACCTCGTCCAGCAGCCGGACGGTCGAGGCGACGGTGTCGGTGAGTGTTCCGCCGTGGAGCTCCGGCGCGAGCTCCAGGCCGTGGTCCGCGGCGATCCGGGCCGCCTCCCGCAGGCAGCGCACGGTTTCGCGCCGCTCGTCCGGCAGGGCGGACCGCGATCCGGTACCGCCCGCCCAGACCCGCACCCGGGGTGCCCCGAGCAGAACGGCGGCCCGGGCGACAGCGGGGAACGCGGCCGACTCGGCGGGAGTGGCGCGAAAGTACGAACCGTACGAGCAACAGACCAGCCCGTAGCGGTCGGAGACCTCACGGACCGCGCGGACCGCGCCGGGCTCCCCCGCGGGCGCGTGCACGTCCGCCCCCCACTCGATCACTTCCAGGCCCGCGTCGGCCGCGTGTCGCGCGACCTCGGCGGCGGGCAGCCGGCGGAAGGTGACCGAGCACAGGCCCAGACGGGTCTGCCGGGTATCCGGCCCGGCCTGCGGGCGGAACGGGGGGCGCTCCGCCGCGCTCCGGGTGCTCTCCTCGGTCATGGCCCTGCCTTCCTGCGGTCGGCCTGCGGATGGTCTGCGATCGCCCTGCGCGGATCCGACTCGGTCCGCCCGCACGAGGGTCGGGCGGACCGGATCGGATTGACCGGCGGGGTCGGGTGGACGGACCGGTCAGGTGTGCGGTGCCCCGTCACCGGTGGTCGCTCAGGGGGCGTTCGGGCCCACGTCCGCGGCGGTGAGGGGGTGCCGGAGTGCGGGCGTCGTCGCGTACTCGTCGGCACCGATGTCCCGTACGCTGCCGCGCTGGTCCCCGTCGATGTCGTCGGCCAGGACGATGCCACCCAGCGTGGCCGCGCCGATCGCCGGGCTGCTCGCCGTGAGCCGCAGAACACCGTCCGCGCCCTGACCGAGCCGGGGGTCGGCCCGGATGAAGCTTCCGGCGGGGATGTTGCCGTTGGCGGCCGCCCCCCACAGCAGGTTGCTCTGCCAGGTGAAGCCGGAGGTGGCTCCCATGGCGACCAGGCTGCCGGAGTCGCCGACCAGCAGGTTGTCGGCGATCGTCACGTCCTGCGGCTCGAACGCCCGCGTCTCGCCCGACAGCATGCCGGTGTTGTTGATCAGGGAGTTGTGCGCGATCACCGCGCGGTCGCAGGCGTCGTTGCCCCGCCGCTGGGTCTCCGTCTCACTCGGGGTGTGGTCACGGGTGCTGCCGCTGCCGACCACCAGGGCCCGGCCGGACAGCCCGCTGAGGTAGTTGTTCACGATCACATGGTCGTTGCCGTAGATCCGCACCCCGTCGATGCCGCCGATCAGGTAGTTGCCCTCCACCGTCGAACCGTTGCCGTGCCGCAGCACGATGCCGCCGCGGCTGTCGCGGATGGTGTTGTACCGGATGGTGTTGCCCGAGGACTTCACCGAGATCGCCTCGGGGTCGCCGTCGCAGCGCTCGAACAGGTTGTACTCCACCTTTCCGCCGGCGTCGGCCAGGGCCCGGCCGCTGACGCCGAAGCGGATGGGCTCGCCGCCGTTGTCCCCGGTGAAGCTGTGGTCGGAGAAGTGGTTGCGGAAGATCTGCACGTTCTGCGCCATGTCGGTCTTGCCGGGACCGTCGACGACGATGAAGATGCCCGTGGTGGTCTTGTTGTGGAAATGGTTCCGGTCGATCTTCGTGTCGTTCGCCCGTACGACGACCCAGTACGGATCGCCGCTGTCCGCGAACTGGAAGTCGTTGCGAGTCAGCCGGATCGCCGAGCAGGTCGTCGGGATCTCGAGCGTGGTGCTCTGCCGGAAGGCGAAGCCGCTGATGACGATGTTGCTCGAATTGCCGAGCACGAAGCCGCGTGCGCCCTGCAGCACCACACCGCCGCGCGTCTTGGACACGATGGTGATGGGTGCGGCGCTCGTGCCGTTCTTGCCGGAGACGTTGATCGAGCCGCCCGGGGGGACCGTGTAGGTTCCGTCGGCGACGACGATCCGGTCACCGGGCGCGGCGCCGTTGATCGCGCTCTGGAGCGCCGCGAGGGAGGCGACCGGGATATCGGCCGCCGACGCGCTGCCCGACAGCGAGGTGGTGAGGGGTACCGCGGCGAGTGCGGCCACGGCGGAGCCTTTGAGGAACGTGCGTCGTTGCATGGTGCCTCCTGGATCGAAGTGGGCGGGTGCGCGTTCAGTCGGCCCGGGGACCGACGTCGGCCGGGGTCAGGGGTCCGCGCCTCGGCGCCCGGCGGCAGTATTCGTGCGCGCCCACGTCCGGCGTCCTGGTGCGGGGCTGTCCGTCGATGTCGTGCGTGATGCGCGGCCGGCGCGGCGTGCCGGCGTCGATCGCGGGGCTGCCGGCGGCCGGACGGGCGATGCCGTACGCGTCCTTCACCAGCTTCGGGTCGACCCGGGTACCGCCGCCCGCGGGGATGTTGCCGTCCGCGGCGGCGCCCCACAGGAGATTGCCCGACCAGGTGAAGCGCATGGTGTTCGCCATCGCGACCAGTTGGCCCGTGTCCGCGACGAGCAGGTTGTCGGCGACGGTGACGTCGCGCGGCTCGTGCGGGCGCTGGCTCTCGCCGGAGATCGTGCCGCCGTTGTTCACCAGGGTGTTGTGCGCGATCAGGATGCGGTCGGGGGCGTCGTTGCCGCGGCGCGCCTCGGGCGTCTCGCCGGGCAGGTGATCGCGCTCCGATCCGCTGCCGATCACCAGGGCGCGCCCGGCCAGGCCGGAGAGGTGGTTGTTGACGATCACATGGTCGTTGCCATAGATCCGCACGCCTTCGGTGCCGTCGATGAAGTGGTTGGCCTCCACCCGGTTGCGGTTGCCGTGCCGCAGTACGATCCCGCCGAAACTGTTGCGGATGGTGTTGTACCGGATGGTGTTGTCCGAACTCTTCACCGAGATCGCCTCGGGGTCCCCGTTGGCCCGCTCGAACAGGTTGTACTCCACGATCGCGTGGGCGCTGGACAGGGCGCGGGGGCTGACGCCGAGCCGGATCGGTTCGCCGCCGTTGGAGCCGGTGAAGGTGTGGTCGGAGAAGTAGTTGCGGTACACGTGGACGCGCTGGGCCATTTCCTCGGTGTTCGCGCCCTCGATGCCGAGGTAGATGCCGAGGGTGCTCTTGCCGTGGAAGTGGTTGTGGTCGACCGTGCTGTCGTCCGCGCGCACCATCACCCAGTGCACGCCCTCGATGTCGGCCAGGTGGATGTCGTTGCGGGTGAGCCTGATGTGCGAGCAGTCCGGGGGTATGTCCAGCGTGTTCCGCTGCCGGAAGGAGAAGCCGTCGAGGGTGATGTGGCCGGACGCTTCGAAGACGAAGCTGTGCTCGCCTTCCAGGATGACGCCGCCCTGCGTCCGGGCCGCGATGGTGATGGGCGCGCGCCCGGTGCCCTGCTTGTTCCGAATGGTGAGCGGGCGGTCCGAGGGGACGGTGTAGGTCCCGTCGGCCACCACGATCCGGTCGCCGGGTCGTGCCCGGTCGATCGCGGCCTGGAACTCGTCCAATGTGCGGACGGTCTTCGGGGCCGCGCTCGCGCTCGCGGTCAGCGCTCCGCCGACGGGGGCGGCGGCAAGCGCCACCCCTGCCGCGGTACCCATGAGGAACGTGCGGCGTTGCATGGTGCCTCCGTGAGGATGTGGTGGAGGTACGGACCGTGTTCCGGCTTCCGATCAGCCGGCGGTCGGGGTGTCGCGGGTGGTGTCCCCGGCGTCCCGGGTTGCCTGGGCGTCCAGGAACAGTTCGATGACCGGTACGGGGGTGTCCGGGCGCCCGACCGGGATCTGGAGCGTCAGCGTTCCGGCGGGCTGGCCGCCCATCTCGGTGTTGACCGCGGGCCGGTCCGGGTCGATGTGGACCGGGATGATCTCGGACGCGTCGTTGAGCAGTTGGGCGTAGCGCACCCGGCCGGCCAGGCCCGGCAGGTGCAGGTGACGCATCGGCCAGGCGAACAGGTGCACGTAGAGCCGGTCGCCGCGTTGGGTGTACCGGCATTCGGCGGGGGCGGTGTACGAGGAGGGGCCGCAGTCGCGAATCGACCGCTCGTGCAGCTGCATCCACCGACCGATCTCGTCGAGGATCGCGGTGTCGCGCGGGTCGAGCGCGCCACGACCGTCGGGCCCCACGTTGAGCAGCAGGTTGCCGCCCTTGGACACCCCGTCGACGAGCATGCGGATCAGCAGGTCGGGGCTCTTGTGGTCCCGGTTGTCCCGGTCGTAGCCCCAACTGCCGTTGAGCGTCTGGCAGGCTTCCCACACCACGGGTCGCCCGTTCTCGGTCATCGGACCGGACGGCTGGTACTGCTCGGGGGTGACGAAGTCCCCGGGAAGGCCGGTCCGGTCGTTGACGAGGACGTGCGGTTGCAGTTCGCGAATCGTCCGCAGGAGCTGCGGGGAGTCCCAGTCGTCGGGTCCCTTGCCGCCCCACCAGGAGCGCTCGGCATACGAGAAGTCGAAGAACAGGTAGTCGATCCGTCCGAACGAGGTCAGCAGTTCGCGGACCTGGCCGTGCAGATAGCGCTGGTACTCGCGGATGTCCCGGTCGGCGTTGGCGGCCTTGAACGCCTCGTCGTCGCGCTGCGGGTGGGTGCCGTCCACGGGGAAGGACGGATGGTGCCAGTCGATCAGCGAGTGGTAGAGGCCGACCTTGAGCCCCTCGGCGCGGCACGCCTCGACGAACGGCCCCACGAGGTCACGGCCGTACGGGGTGTTGGTGACCTTGTACTCGGTGAGGGCGCTGTCCCACAGGCAGAAGCCGTCGTGGTGCTTGGTGGTGAGCACGACGTACCGCATGCCCGCGGCCTTGGCCGCCCTGGCCCACTCGGCGGGGTCGTAGCGATCGGGGTCGAAGTGGTCGAAGTACACCTGGTACTGCTCGTCGGTCAGTTCCTCGCGGTTCTTCACCCACTCGTGCCGTGCGGCGAGGGAGTACAGACCCCAGTGCACGAACATGCCGAACCGGGCGGTGGTGAACCAGTTCGTCTCCGGGCCTGCCTCGGGATCCGGGGTCGCGGACGGATGCGCCTGCGGGGTGTCAGCGCTCGCGGTCATGGGGAATCGCTCTTTCTCGTCGGCCGTCGGCGCGCGGTGGCTTTTCGGTGCGCGTCGGGCTGGTCGTACGGGAGGGGGTGGGGGCGGAGCCGACGGGTGTGCGGGTCAGCCCTTCAGCGCCCCGGAGGACAGACCGCTGACGAAGGACCGCTGGAAGAACAGGAAGACGATCACAGAGGGCAGCAGGGCCAACAGGGAGGCGGCCATCACCACTCCGGGGGTCACGGCCGGGTCGATCCGCAGGGTCCGCAGCGCCAGCGGCAGCGTGTACGAGGACGAGTCGGTGGCCACGAGCAGGGGCAGCAGGTACTGGTCCCAGATCATCGTGAAGCCGAAGACCCCGATGACGCCGAGCGCGGGCTTGCACATCGGCAGGATGATCTGGGCGAAGATCCGGAAGTCCCCGGCGCCGTCGATGCGCGCCGCCTCCTCGAGTTCGCGCGGCACGTCCTTCATGAACTCGGTCATCACCAGGATGGAGAATCCCCAGGCGCCCAGCGGGACGATCATGCCGGCGAGGGTGCCGATGAGGTTGAAGTGCACGACCGGCAGGTCGGAAAGAATGACGGACAGCGGGAGGGCCAGGATCTCCTCGGGCAGCATCAGCGTCGCCAGGATGGCGACGAGCGCCAGCGTCATTCCCGGGAAGACCTTCCTGGCCAGCGCGTATCCGGCCAGGACGGAGACGGACACCTGGAGCAGCAGCCCGAAGCCGACGACGAAGAAGGAGTTCAGCAGATACTTGAGCACCCCCTGGTCGAAGGCTATGTCGAAGTTCTCCAACGTGAAGCCCGAGGGCACGATGCTCAGCTGCGTCGGGTCCTTGATGTCGCCGAAGGCGCCGACGAGCAGGGCCAGCAGCGGACCCGCGAACATGGTCAGGACCAGGAGGTAGACGACGGCCTTCAGAATCCGTCCGCCGATGCTGCGGCTCTCGGTCAGGCCCAGCGCGGTTTCGGTCGACTCGCTCACTTGCTCTCCCTCCGCCGCAGCAGTTGGACGATGACGGTCAGGATCAGCGTCGCGACGAACAGCAGGACCGCTCCCGCCGCACCGACACCGAGCCGGTTCTGCTCGAGCCCGAGCTTGTAGATGAGGGTCATGACGACCTCGGTGGAGCCGTTGGGCCCGCCGTTGGTCAGCAGGAACACCTCGGTGAACACGCGTAGTCCGCGAATCGCGGCGAGGATGAACAGGATCGAGAACACCGAACGCAGCCCGGGCACCGTCACGTGCCGCACCCGCTGCCACCGGGAGGCACCGTCGACCCTGGCCGCCTCGTACAGACCGCGGTCCACACTCGTCAGACCGGCGAGGAAGATCATCATGTCGTAGGGGGCGCCGCGCCAGATGCCGGTGACCATGATGGAGGCCATCGAGGTGTCGGGGTCGTTGATGAACCCCGACGGGCCCATTCCCGCCAGAGCGAGAATGGAGTTGAGCATGCCGTCGCCGGTCGGGTGGTACATGATCCGCCACAGTTCGGCGACGACCGCCATCGGCACCACCACCGGAAGGAACGCGGCGGAGCGCACGAATCCCAGTCGACGGCTCTGCCCCTCCATCAGCAGGGCCAGTGCGAAGCCGAGCGCCATCGCGCCGAAGGTCTGGCCGACGGCGAGGACGATCGTGTGCCATACGGCCTCGCGGAACCCGTGGGACTGCAACACCGTGCTGTAGTTGTCGGTGCCGACCCACCGGTTTCCCAGGTAGGGCTGAACCTCCTGGAAGGACATGGTCACCGCGTTGACCATGGGGATGAACTTGAAGTACAGGGAGAGGATCAGCGCCGGGGCGAGGAACAGCCAGGGCGTCCACCACCGGCCTCCTCTGCGGCCGCGCACCCGGCGGTCGGCGGCCCCGCCGCCCCGGCGGCCCACTTTTCGCGGGGCGGGGCCGGCCGCCGGCAGGGCGCCCGGCTCCGCCTGGTCGAGGCTCATGACGCGGCGATCCCCTGCTCCTTGAGGATGTCGGCGAGCTGCTTGTCGAGCTCACGCATCTTGGCGTTGATGTCGAGGCCGCAGTCCGCCATCAGCGCGTTCACCGCGTCCGCCGTCACCTGCCGCACCGGCGTCCAGTTCGGGATGGCGGGCGCGTACCGCCCGGAGTCCTGGTACGCCTGGGCGTAGGTCTTCCAGCGCGGGTCGGGGCGGATCTGGGAGATGTCCACGGTGGTGTTGACGGGAATCTGCACGGTGTAGCCGGTGGTGCCCTCCATCCCCTTCTTCTGCCCTTCGACGGAAACCGCGAAGCCGGCGAAGGCGTCCTGGCCGGCCCGGTTGTCGGAGCCGGCCATCAGGTAGATGGAGCTGCCCTCGGCGAGGACGGTGGCGTCCTTCGGCCCCTTGGGCATCGGCACGACCTCGTACTTGTCCGCGCCGAGGGACTTGTCGAAGCGGGGCAGCAGGTACGGGCCGACGACGTACATGCCGGCTTTGCCCGCCTCGAACGTCTCGTTCGTCGGCGGGGTGTCCATGGTCACGGCGCCGGGCTGGATGGCCTTGGCCTTGCACCCCAGGTCGCGGAACCACTGCATGGCCTGCACGGACGCAGTGGTGGTCATCGCCGGCTTGTACTTGCCCTTCCCCGCCTCGGTGATGAAGTCGCCGCCCGCGGCCCAGAGGAAGTTGGAGAAGTACCAGGAGGCGTAGCCGCGCTTGGTGGACAGCGGGGCGGCGAGCCCGGCGGTGTTGTTCTTGCCGTCACCGTCGGGGTCCTGGGTGGTGAACGCGGCGGCCATCGCGGCGAAGTCGTCCCAGGTCCGCGGGACGTCGAGCTTCAGCTTCTCGCGCCAGTCCTTGCGGATCAGCAACGCGGACGCCTGCGCGGAAAACGGGAGTCCGTACTGCTTGCCGTCCAGGCTCTTCCCGGACTCCAGCCCCTGTCCGATAATCTGCTTGTTGTCCTTGATCTTGCCCAGGTCGATCTCCCGGAGCAGACCTTGGCTGTGCATGGTTCCGATCTGCGTCACGTCGTTCATGACGATGTCGGGAAGCTTCTTCTGGGCGGCCCGCTGCTGCAGTTTGGTCTCGAAGTCGTCGAAGATGGCCGTGACCTCGACCTTGAAGCCCGTGGCCTTCTCGAAGGCGGCGGCGAGTTCCAGCGCGCCCTTCTCCCCCGGTCCGCCCGGCGTCGTCCTGGTCCAGAGCTCGAGGGGCGCCTTGGAGTCCTGCTTGGCATCCACTCCCGCAGGCCCGGATGTACAGCTGGTGAGGATCAGTGCCGAGGCGAGAGCCCCTACCCCGATCCATCGCGATCTCTGCATGACAACTCCTGTTTCAGCCGCATCACATGGCCTGGAAAGCGCTTGCCAGGACGGTAACCGGGTCCGATTCAAACGGTCAATAGTCCGATGAATACAAAAGATTTGGCGACCGACGAGAGTGCTCATCCGGCGCACTCCCGCACCCCTCCCAGGCGATCCGACGGACGGGATCGACGACCCGAGACCGATAGATCGGCTCTTACTCGGGCAACTTGGTCATCGGCGGGAACGGCCCTTCCCCCCAGGGCGCGTCTCCCTCTCCACAACAGCCACCCGAACAGAGAAGATCGGGCATCCAAGGTCACGGCGATGACATTTCAATGATCCGATGTATGGTTCCTGCGAGCTACGGGCCGGACAACGCACAGGCCACACCGATCCGCGACGTTCGGTCGGACGCTTGCCACCACCTCCGAGCAGGGACCGCCGACCGACCGGCCGACGGTCCACATCCGAGCAGGAACCGCCGACCGTCCGGCCGACGGTCGACCACCGAACAGGCCGAGGAGAGCACCCCGACATGAACGAACCGGCCACCGCACCGACAGCCCTGTTGGTCATGGAGGAAGAACGCCGGGCCGACGTCTACCCGCCCGAAGTACTGGCCGAGATCGGCCGGCTCGTGCACTGGCAGGGACCGCCCCTCACCCGGCGCGAGCTCGACGCGGACCCCGATGTGCTGCGGACCGTCGACCTTCTGCTCACGGGCTGGGGCGCGCCCGTCCTCGATGGCCCCCTCCTGTCACATGCCCCTCGGCTGCGGGCCGTTCTCGTCGCGGCGGGATCCGTCCGGCACCTGACCACACCCGCCTTCTGGGAGCGCGACATCCCGATCGTCTCCGCCGCCGCGGCCAATGCCGTTCCGGTGGCGGAGTTCACCCTCGCCCATGTCCTCCTCGGACTGAAGCAGGCCCACCGCATCGAGCGGGAGATGGCGCAGAGCCGCCGCTTCCCCACCGATCCCGACGTCCCGGGCGCCTATCGGTCACGGGTTGGCCTGTTGGGACTCGGGCACATCGGCCGGCTCGTCGCCGGCCACCTCGCCCGCTTCGACGTCGAGGTCCTCGCCGCGGACCCCGTCGCCTCCCCGGACACCGCCGAGCGCGCGGGAGTCCGGCTGATCTCCACCGAGGAACTCTTCGCCACCTGTCACGTCGTCAGCCTCCACGCACCGCTTCTGCCCGAGACCCGCGGCTCGATCGGGGCACGACTGCTGAACTCCATGGGGCTCGGCGCGACACTGATCAACACCGCGCGGGGCGCGCTGATCGACGAGACCGCCGCCGCGCAGGTCCTGCGCGCCAGGCCCGACCTCACCGCCGTACTCGACGTAACGCACCCCGAACCCCCCGCCCCCGACTCGCCACTGTTCACCCTCCCCAACGTCGTCCTGACACCCCACCTGGCCGGCGCCCTGGGCGCCGAACGTCACCGCCTCGGACAGCTCGTGCTCGACGAACTCCGCCTCCTCACCCGGAACCGGCCGCTCCGGCACGCCATCGACCCCGCCCGCGCCGCCTCGCTCGCCTGACACCACCAGGCACTGCCGACCAGGCTCCCTTCCTCGGCAACTCCGATCGGCGACGTCACGCAAGATCATGCTGTACCGCGTGCCAGGGTCCGGGCAAGACCGCTCGGCACCCGCTTCCACCAGCTCACGTCCACGGGCGTCACGTAACCGAAACGTGAGTGAGCGGTCGGCGAGAGCTGCGAGATTCCGGGGCCGCGGCAACCACCTCTCGGCCCCGAATCCACCCTGCGGACCGTCGGACCGCCGCAGTGAGCTCCCGGCGGGCCGGGGTCGCCGACACCCGGCTGCCGCGGCCGGCGCGCGGAACGGCGACCCGCGCGAAGCGGTCTTCCCATCGACGCCGTCGGCGGGCTGCGTTTCGCCCCCGGACGGTTCGAGCCGACCGCCCCGGCCGCGAACCGTGCGGCGAAGTCCCGGGTATGCCTGGGCATACCCGGGATCCGGTTGCCTCCCGGCGTGTTCCGCGACCGACATGCTGGTGGACTCGTCCCACCGCTCGGCGAGGTCCGCAGGGCGGCGAAAGGAAGTCGCCGACCATGGGCGGTAATACACAGTGGAAGCCGGACCGGCCCGAGGCGGCGTGCGCCGCCGGGCCGCGTCCCGACCCGGTGGTGGTACGGCTCGACCGGGCGGTCAAGACGTACGGCGTCGGTTCCGCACAGGTGCGAGCCCTCGACGGAGTGGATCTCTCGCTCGCGGCCGGGACCTGGACCGCGGTGATGGGACCGTCGGGATCGGGCAAGTCGACGCTGTTGCACTGCGCCGCGGGGCTGGACACCCTCGACGCCGGACGTGTGGCCCTGTGCGGCGAGGACATCACCGGGGCCGACGATCGCCGACTGACGCGACTGCGGCGCGGAACGGTCGGTTTCGTGTTCCAGAACTTCAATCTGGTCGCCTCGTTGTCCGCGGAGCAGAACGTCGCGCTTCCGCTGCGCCTGGCCGGTGCCGGAGTCCGTCGCGAACGGGTACGCGGTGCGCTCGCCGAGGTGGGCCTGGCGGACCGTGGGCGGCACAAGCCCCGGGAATTGTCCGGCGGGCAGCAACAACGCGTGGCGATAGCCCGTGCGATGGTCACACGCCCCGCCGTGTTGTTCGCCGACGAGCCCACGGGCGCGCTGGATTCGACGTCGGCGCGCGCGGTGTTGGCGCTGTTGCGGGCCATGGTCGACGGGGCGGGTCAGAGCATCGTGATGGTCACCCACGACCCGATGGCCGCGTCGGCGGCCGACGCCGTGCTGTTCCTGAGCGACGGCCGCGTGGTGGACCGCCTGGAACGGCCGTCCGCGAACCGGGTCGCCGAGCGTCTCGCGTCGTTGGAGGTGTGAGCCGTGTTCACCTTGTCGCTGAGCACCGTGCGCGAGCGTTGGCAGTTGTTCGTCGGGGCGCTGGTGGCGATCGCCCTGGGTGTCGCGCTGGTGCAGTCGTCGCTGCTCGTCCTGATGTCCACGTCGGACCCTCGCATCCCCGCCGACCTGCCGCGCGCCGAGCGTGAGGAGATGCGCGAAGGTTTCGTCGGCGCCGCGATGCTGATGGGCCTTCAGGTGCCGTTGGTGGTCTTTCTCGCGGTTTTCGTGGTCGGCTCCACCTGTGCGTTCGCCGTCGCGCAACGCCGCCGTGACCTGGCGCTGTTGCGGGTGCTGGGGGCCGCGCGGGGACGGGTGCGCAGGCTGCTGACCGCCGAGGCCCTGCTGCTGGGTGTCGTCGGCGCGCTGTTCGGGGCGCCGCTGGGCCTGGTCACGACATGGGCGCAGACGCGCTTGCTGGAACACGTGGGCTTCGTGCCGCCCGGCTTCTCCCCCCGCTACTGGGACTGGGGGGCCGTGTCGGTGGCCGCGGTCACGGGAGCGGGCATGGCACTTCTCGGCTCGTGGAACGCCGGCCGGCGCGCGGGGCGGGTGCGGCCGCTGGAGGCGATCCACGACACCGGCGCCGCGTCACGGGTCATGTCCACAGGCCGATGGATCATCGGCACGGTGGCCCTGGCGTTGTCGGCGTTGTTGGTCGCGGGAGGACAGGCGTCCGACATGATCGGCGCGGTGACGATCGCGATGGTGCCGGCCGTCGTCGGCGCTGTCGCGCTGTCGGCGCTCAGCCCACTCGTGGTGCCGCTGGTGGCCCGGCTGTTCGGCCTGTTGCTGCGGCGCAGCGCCCTGGGAGCGCTCGCCGAGGCCAACCTTCGCGACGGGGTCCGCCGCAACGCCTCCGTGGCGGCGCCGTTGATCGTGCTGGTGTCGCTGATCCTCGGCCTGTCGGGCGCGTTGGGCGTGCTGTCCCGCTCGATCGGGGAGGAGCAGGCACGCCTGACCCACGGCGACCTGGTGGTGTCCTCGACCGGGGCCCGGGCGGCCGAACTCGCCGGCGTTCCCGGGGTCGCGGACGTCGCGACGCAGATCTCCGTACCGGTTTCGGTGACCGCCCGCGTCCTTCGCGACGGAGCCAAGGCGCGCGGCCGGCACACGTTCGACCGGCGTGTGGTGGCCGTCGACGGCCTGCCATACGCACGGGCCAGGTTGCTCGTGCCGACCGCGGGATCGCTCGCGGACCTGCACGGACCAACCGTCGCCGTGGGGCCGGCGGTGCGGGCGGAGGGTTTCTCGGGGCCACGTGTCGGCGATTCGGTGACCGTGGAGGTCGAAGGCCACGAGTTCGCCCTGCGTGTCGTCGCGGTCCTGCCCGAGACCCTCGACATCGGTGAGGAGTTCCTGATCTCGAAGGACGCTCTTCCCGCCGACCTGCTGGCGGCCTCGCCCGGCGAGTCGATCGTCAAGGTCGCCGAAGGCGCCTCGGCGCGCGAGGTCGCGCGGCGGATCTCGGCATCGAGGATCGGCGACGTGAGCACGGTGGCACAGTGGACCGCCGCCAAGGCCGACGCGCAACAGGAGGGCAACGACAAGATCTTCGCGGTGCTGCTCGGTCTCGCCGGCCTGTACGCGCTGATCGGGGTCGTGAACGCCCTGGTGATCGCCACCACCGAGCGCCGCGCCGAGTTCGCGGTCGCCCGGCTGAGCGGTCTCGAACGACCCCAGGTCGTCCGCATGGCCTTGATCGAGGCTTGGGCGGTGACCTCGATCGGGATCCTGCTCGGTGGCCTCGTCGCCGCCGGGGGCATGGCAGGCATGGCCAAGAGCACGGCCCAGGCGACCGGAACACCGATCGTCGTCGTGCCGTGGGCCATGCTGAGCGTCACCGTACTGGGCGCCTTCGCCGTTACCGGGGTGGCCGGGATCTGGACCGCGCGCACGACCACCCGCGGACGCCCGGCGGAACTCGCCGCCGCGCGGACGTGAGCCCTCCGGGCCGTACCGTGTCCTGCGAACCCACCTCGAGGTCGCCCGAAGGAGGCACACGTGACATCGCCGACGACCACACCGACCGTCCGAAAGTTGTTGATCGCCGGTTGGCTCTGGCGTTGCCCCGTGTACGTGGCGACCGGTCTCGTGGTGGGTCTGCCGGCGCTGGCACTGTTCGGGGCGATCGCAACGCCGTGGATCACGGCCGCGTTCGCCCTCGGGGACCGCGATCCCGGACTCGCGGCCGTCCTGCTCGTGGCGGGCCTGCCCGCGGTCGCCCTGGCGCCGCTCGCCGCCGCGCCCGTGGCCGCGCTGGAGCGCAGACGTCTGCGCGTCGTACGTCTGTCGCCGATATCGGACCCCGCCCCGGCCGCCCGGAACGCATCCTCGCCCGCTCCGGGGGCGGCGCGCCTCCGCGAGTGTTACGCGGGGGCCCGGGCGGGGCGCGATGTGGGTTGTGCCGTCCTCGTGGCCGTGGTCGGATCGACCCTGGGGACATTCGCGGTGGTCTGGGCCGTCGTGTCCGTCTCACTGGCCTTCGCGCCGGTGATCGTCGCGATCAGCAGTGGCCCGGTCGCTCTGCTGATCGGGCGCGCCGAAACGGTGGCCGACGCCCTCCCGTACTCCCTCGCGGGCATCGCCGCGTTGCTCGTCGGCGCGTACGCCCTCTCCGTGCTCGCGCTGGCACACGCCCGCGTCACCCGGGCGCTCCTGCACCGCGGTCACCGGGAACACCTCGCCACGCGCCTCGTCGAGGTCACCCGCTCCCGCTCCCGGCTCGCGGATGCCTTCGCGGCGGAACGGCGCCGCATCGAACGCGATCTCCACGACGGCGCACAGCAGCAACTGCTCGGCCTCAGCCTGCAACTGGGCCTGGCCAGGCTCGATCTGCCACCGGACACGCCGGCCGGCCAGGCGGTGGCCCGCGCCCACGAGCAAGCCAAGGACCTCATGGTCGCACTGCGCGAACTCATCCGCGGTATCCATCCTCAGGTGCTGACCGAACGCGGGCTCGCCGCCGCGCTGCACGAACTCGCCGAATGTTGTCCCCTGCCCGTGGGCACCGACATCGACCTCCCCGAACGACCATCGCAAGCGGTGGAGACCGCCGCGTACTTCGCCGCCGCCGAGGCCCTCGCCAACACCCTCAAACACAGCGGCGCCGACCGCGCCGACATCACCGCGCGGCTGACCGACGGCATGCTGACGATCGACATCCGCGACAACGGACGCGGCGGCGCCCGCTACGGCACCGGCCTGATCGGACTCGCCGACCGCGTCGGAGTCACCGACGGCACCATCCGACTGTCCAGCCCGCCGGGCGGACCGACCCTCGTCCGCGTGGAGATCCCATGCTCGCCGCCAACAACGACCACATCGACACCGCGACTGGCGGCAACGACGCCGAACGCGGGATGATCCCCCTGCGGGTGATCCTCGCCGAAGACGCCGTCCTGTTGCGCGCGGGGCTCGCGGAACTTCTCGAACGCTTCGGATTCCAGGTCACCGCGGTCCCCGACGGGGCGACCCTCAAGGACGCCGTACGCCAGGACGCGCCGGACCTGGTGATCACCGACGTGCGCATGCCGCCCGCGTTCACCGACGAGGGCCTGCACGCGGCCCTGGAACTGCGCGAGGAGATCCCGGACCTGCCCGTGGTCGTCCTGAGCCAGTACATCGAACCCGACGGCGCGGCCGAACTGCTGGCCACCGGCCGAGGCCGAGCCATCGGCTACCTCCTCAAGGACCGCATCGTCGACGTCGCGGACTTCGTCGCGACCTTGCGCCGCGTCGCCGCCGGCGGCGCGGCCGTCGACCCGCAAGTCGTCACCCGCCTCCTGCGCCGCCGCCCCGACCCGGTCTCCGCCCTCTCCCCCCGCGAACAACAAGTGCTGTCCCTGATCGCCCAAGGACTCTCCAACGCCGCGATCATGCGCGAACTCGCCGTCTCCGAACCGGCCGTCGGCAAACACGTGCGCAACATCTTCGCCAAACTCGGCCTCCCGCCGGGCAACGACACCCATCGGCGGGTCCTGGCCGTGTTGACGTATCTGCGGGTCGGCGACCCGGGGGACGGAACCCGATAGGGCGTCGGGGCACCCGCCCGGCCATCGGCTCCGGCACACGAGACAGCGCGGACGACCGCGGCGATCACGAGCAGACGGCACGACCGCGGTGCGCTCGACATCGGGGGCGACGCCGTTGATGACCTGGCGGGTTCACGTGGCGGCCCTGTGCGCGAGGGTGATCCCGGCGACGCCGACGAACAGCGCTCGCTCCGGTGGCGGATCGCTTCGCCCGTGATCACCGAGTGGGAGCCACCGCCGTCAGGAAGTCGCGGATGATGGGGCCGGCAGCACCGGAGCCCGACGCACCGCCCTCGACGTAGACGGCTGCCGCGATGTTGCCGCGAAAGGCGACCATCCAGCCGTTGGTGGCGTCACCG
This sequence comes from Embleya sp. NBC_00888, assembly GCF_045207655.1. Classification (NCBI taxonomy): domain Bacteria; kingdom Bacillati; phylum Actinomycetota; class Actinomycetes; order Kitasatosporales; family Streptomycetaceae; genus Embleya; species Embleya sp. NBC_00888. The sequence continues at coordinate 1,153,776 of NZ_CP108785.1, forward strand.
ACCTCGGCGGTTCCGGTCTTGGCACCGACACCGGACATGCCGCGGAAGACGTCCTTGGCCGCGCCGGTGGTGGCGCAGTCGATCATCATGGTCCTGATGGAGCTGCTGACGCCATTCGGAAGCTTGGCCTTGACGGTATGGACATCCATGCCGCGTTCGAGAATCGGTTGATGGAACTCGCCCGTGACGGCGGTGGCTACGACGGAGGCCATGGTCAGGGGGTTCATCTTCAACCCGCCCTGCCCGATCATCTGGGCGGCCTTGTCGTTCTCGCCGGCCGCGGCGGGAACCACGCCGTCCACGGTGCCCTGTCCGGCGGCAACCTTCCAGGCGTTGCTGTTGAGCCCGAAGTACTTGGTGGAGAAGTCGGCGAGTTCGCGATCCCCGATCTTCCCGCGCAGGTCGATGAGCGCGGTGTTGCACGAGCGGGAGAAGACTTCGCGGAACGTTGCCTTCGGTATGGACATGCCGCCGACGTTGTGGAAGTTCTGACCGTTGACCGTGGAGTTCGCCGGGCACGGAGCACTCGCGTTCGGCGACACCACGCCCTTGCTCAGCAGCAACGACGACGTCACGATTTTGAACGTCGAACCGGGAGCGACCGCGCCCGACATACCCGCCTGTCGATGCACCGTCGATACGATCTCCCCGTTGCGCATGTCGAGCGCCACCAGGGAAGCGGCCGAGTTCTGCCCGACAGCCCGCACGGCGGAGTCCTGGAGCGCGGGGACGAGCGTGGACGATCCCGGTCCCGAGGTGGGCGGGGCCGAGGACGGCCGCATCGTAGGCGCCGACGAGGGCACGGTCGGGGGCGGCGCCGAGGAAACGGCCGCCGGTGCGCTCCTGTCGGGGGTCTTCGAGGCCGCCACCGTTCCTTTGTCGTCGGACAGCACGCCACAACCGGTAGCCAGCGTGGTCAGCACGACGCCCACGGCCGCCACGCCACACGGGCGAAATCTGTGGGTCCATCCGTGGCGCCGCCGGTCAATGATGATCATGCCGCCCAGTACAGCGGAGAAAATCTCGCCGGTCCAAGACAAGTATCGACCTGAAAGCGATAGGGAATTGGCTATCACACCTGGTCGTAGCCCCGGTGTGAGGTGGGTTCTGTCTCCGGGCGTCGAACGCGGCAACGCGGACCCGGTCTGCGCGATCATCGCCTTGGTCGGCCCGGGTGTCGCGGTGTGGAGCGGGCGAATGGCCCCGTGCCGCCATGGGTGTGCAGGTGGCCGACACGGCGGCTTTGGGCGCCCGTCCGGCGGATCGGGTCACCGTGGACGAGACGCGGGAACAAGCCCGGCTGCCGGGGCCGAAGGGCCGGGCCATCGATGTTCGCTTCGAGTTGCGCGGTACCCCGGCGCACAACGCCGCCGGCGCCGACCCCTCCTGCTCGCCTTCCTGGAGGGACGCAAGCCCCAGGACCCGGCGCTGGTACGGATGTCCCTCGTTCGTGGAGTGGGGTCGGGGCGTCGAGCGGCGACCGCGGTCAGATTCCCGTGACGACCAGGAAGCCCGCGACGGCCACACAAACGATCGCCGTCGGGTCCCGCCGCATCCGCGCCGGTGTGGTGGTGACCGCGGCGCGCCTGCCCGGTGCCTCCAACCAGAGGTAGGCGAGAAATCCGACGCCCGTGGCGAGCGACAGCACGACCCAGTGGATCCGGCGCCTGTAGTGGGTCGGTCTGCGGCCGAGCATGACGCAGAAAACAGCGAACGTGTCGTCACAGGCGGCTCCGTGCTCGTGCCGACGCGAATGAAAGTCCATCGGGAGGCTACCGACGCGACGACCACCTCCCGCACGCAGCCCCATGTGTGCGGCACCGCGTGACGGCGGACACGTCGAGACCGCGTTCGACGGGTGGAGCAAGGACGTACAGCCGGGACGGGAGTATGGATCACCGGCACCGGAAGGCCACGGGCGGAACTCCCCGCCGAGCGGATCGTCGCTGGACGCGCTCGGAATGCGATGGTGAGCAGGGCGCGGGAATCGGCCGAGGCGACCGGGCGCTCCGTTTCGGTACTTCGTTCCGGCGGGTGGACTCACCGCGTTGGGGACTGTTCTCCCACGACAACATCAGGGGAGGCGGCCGAGGGGTGCATGCCCACGTTCTCCCGACCTTGACGGTGCTTCTTCGCGATGTCGGGGAGCCGGACGCGTCGCCTCAGGAATCGAGCACCGCGCGGATCCGTGCCGCGGTTCCGCGCGGGCGGAAGACGTATCCGTTGTGGCCGCCGGGAAACGTCTCCAGGCGTGTCCCCAGTTCGCCGGCGAGCATCGCGGCGCACGTGTGCGGCCAGAGGTGGCCCGAGTTCTCACCGGCGGCGGGCACGACACGGGCGGATGAGCCCTTGAGCGCGGCCACGTCGAGGACGTGCGCCCTGATGGCCGGCATGTCGTGCGTGAGGAGGATTTCCGCGTTCCGCAGGTGGTCGGGCCCGGGAGCGCGTGTTGGGACGTCGGGCTCGCAGTCGCTCGGGTCGATGTCGATGTCGGCCGCGAACCTGCGCATCGCCGGGGCCGGGCCCCGCGCCCTGAAGGTCTCCTCGACGGTGAGCAGCTGCCCGAGGGCGAGGGCGCGCCCGGGTTCCGGCAGCAGCTGCGTGACGGGCGGTTCGTGCGCGACGACCGCCGCGACCTGCCCGGCGTGCCTGACGGTCAGCTCCAGCGAGATCAGGGCGCCGATGCTGGTGCCGTAGACGAGTGCGGGTTCCGGGGTGAGGGTGGAGAGCAGGCGGGAGACGTCGTCGGCGTGCGTGGCGAGCGTCGTCGCGGGGGCGTCGGTGGTGCTCCCCGACAGGCCGCGCCGGTCGTAGGTGAGGACGGTGTACCGGTCGGCGAGGTGGCGCGCGAGCGGTTCGTTCGCGTCGACACCGTGGTGGCCCCCGGCGACGAGCAGGAGCAGGGGGCCCTCGCCGCGGACGGCGTAGCGCAGTCGCGCGCCCGGCACTTCCAGCACGGATTCCTTCATGGTGCGACCACCGATCCTCTCGTCGGACAGGCCTTGGACGGCCATGTGCCGATCGTGCCGCCGTCGCCGGCACCGCGAAAGCGGAGTGCTTGCCCTAGGACCGGCGGTCCCGGGATGCGCTTTCCGGACACCGATATGGTGAGAGGGACATGACTCCGAACCGTCCCGACCTCGCCGATTTCCTGCGCCGCTCCCGGGAGCGGCTGACGCCGCGCGACGTCGGGCTCGTCGAAGGGCCGAGGCGGCGGACCCCGGGCCTGCGTCGCGAGGAGGTCGCGATGCTCGCCGGGATGTCGGCCGACTACTGCATGCGGCTCGAACAGGGCCGCGGCCCGCAGCCCTCGGTCCAGGTGCTCGCCGCGCTGACGGGCGCGCTGCGGCTGACCGAGGACGAGCGGGACCACCTGTACCTGCTCGCCGGGCACCGCCCGCCGGAGGGCGCGCGGGCCGGGGAGTACCTGCGGCCGGGCCTGCGGTACCTCCTCGACCGCCTGGAGGGCGTGCCCGTGCAGGTGGTGAGCGATCTGGGCGACCTGCTGGCGCAGAACGACCTGGCACTCGCGCTGTTCGGGTGCGTGTGCACGGTCGCCGAACAGGACCGCAACATCGTGCTCGGCTGGTTCACCGACCCCGGCGTCCGCGGTCACTTCGCGGTCGAGGAACACGAGGAGCAGGCCCGGCAGTTGGTCGCCGACCTGCGGGCCGCGACGACCCGTCGCGGCGACGACGAGGCGTCCCGCTCGCTGGTGACGCGGCTCCGGGCCGCGAGTCCGGAATTCACCGCGTTGTGGGACCGGCACGAGGTCGCCGTGCGCAGGTCGCACCCGTACCGGCTCGTGCATCCCGACCTGGGCAGGATCGACCTGGACTGCGAAGTACTGGCGACGCCCGCGGCGGACCAGCGCCTGCGGATCTTCACCCCTCCGCCCGGTAACACCACGGTGCTGGACGAGTTGCGCGTGCTCGGCCCGCAGCACCGGCACGACACCCACACGACGGACGTGACCGCACCGTAGGTCCCGGGAACGCCGGTACCGGTTGCGGGGCTCCATCAAACTCAGAACAGCTCACCGATGCCTTTGAGTTCGGTCGGGTTTCCGGCTGGATCGTATGAGTGGTGAAAGGTGAAGCCGAACGGTGCGTGGCCGTGGTCGTGGAGGTGTTCCAGTCTGGTGACCCCGTCCCGCCAGGTGGGTATCACCCCGTCGGTGACCCACCAGAACACATAACCCGGGTGCCCCGTTCTCTCGAACCAGTCGTAACGCCTGTTGAGCGCCGCGCGGTGCGGACCGGTGTAAACAGAGTCGAAGGCGGATCGCAGGCCGGTCCAGAGTGAGAGGGTCGCGATCAGCGCCGGGTTATTTTCCAGTCCGCGTCCGTGCGGCGGAGAGTGTCCTGATAGGTGCCGCCGAGGATGTACTGTCCGCTGCCGGTCGCTTCAGCGCGCACGTGCTGGGCGATGAAGGTGGCGTGGGTGGTGGCCGTATCCACGTCGACGGTGACTCGGAGATTGCCCACGAGATGGTGGGTAGCGTCAAGCGGTTCGAGGAACGCTTTGGTTCCCGCGATGATCGCCTCACGGCCGGCGACATGGGCGTTGACGTAGTCGCCTTCGGCTTCCGGGGCATAGCGGGTCGCGAGCAGATCCCAGTCGCGGGTATCCATGGCGTGCGCGAGTGTGTGGATCACCTCTGTGATGGCGGACTTGTCCAACAGTTCTTGAACGGGACCGGATTCTGCGGAGAATGTCATGCCGGTTGCTCCTTGGAAACGAGCGCGCGTCGGCGCTCCATGACGGCAGCTCGAGGCCGACCGCCGGGTTTCTTGGTGGGTTGGATCGTGTTGAGTCGGGGGAACGGCGTAAGCCCTATCCATCTACGCGCTCCAGCACGACAACGGGGATCTGCCTGCCCGCAGTTGCCTCGAACTCGGCGAACTTCGGGACGAGCGCCACCTCCTTCGCCCACAGTTGCTCACGCTCTTCTCCCTGTGCGAGCCGGGCCATGGCCGGCACGGTCCGTGTGCCCACCTCGACGGTGACCCGCGGGTTCGCCATGAGGTTGCGGACCCATGCCGGATCACGCGGACTGCCGCCGTGGGTTCCGAAGACGGCCCAGCCGTTGTCGACCGGCTGGAAGAACAACGGGTTGATCCGCTTGCGCCCGCTCCTGGCCCCGATGTTGTGCACCAGGATGAGCGGCATGCCTCGTTCGTCGAAGCCGGGCATCCGGGGCGGGACGGGGCGGCCCGCGGCGAACTCCGCCTCGCTGCTCCAGGCCACATACCCGGTGTTTGCCCGGAACTCGGCGATGATCCGCTCGTTCCAGGTGTTGCCGTCCGGCACGGCGACATCGTTCGCGCTGGTCGTGGACGGGTCGGACATGGCTTCCCCCTCGTTATCCGGAGCACGTGCTCCTCAAAGTAGCACGCGAGGAGCACGTGCTCCGGATAAGCGGTAGGCTCGACCCCATGGCAGTGGCCGAACCGGAAGAACCGAAAGAACCGGAAAGACCGGAAGGCACCACGAGGCGCCGCGCCGCGCGCGTGGACGCGATCCGCAATCGGGACGCGATCATCGAGGCCGCCTCCGAAGTCCTGGCCACACAGGGCACCGCGGTGGACGTGCGCGAAATCGCCAGCCGCAGCGGAGTGGGCATGGGCACCCTCTACCGGCACTTTCCCAAGAAGGAAGACCTCATCCAGACAGTCCTGCGCAGGGACTTCACCAGATGGGCGGACTCCGCACGCCAGGCAGCCATCGAGGCCCGAGACCCCTGGGCGGCCCTGACCGACTTCTACCGGCAAGCCCTCACCGGTTACGCACGCCACAGCGCGATCATGGAGAACTTCGCACTGACGTGGTCGGTCCCCGATCTGGAAGGCATCCAGCAGCTTCGCCTGGTCATCGAGGAACTGCGCGCCCGCGCCACGGACGCGCTGCGCCCCGGCGTGACCACCGACGACCTTCTGCTCCTGCTGGTCTCCCTGGGACACGCCGTACAGGTCACCGACGAGTGCCGCCCGCACATGTGGAACAGGCTGCTGCACATCTCTCTCGCCGGACTGCGTGCCGACCACCGTGAGCCACTGCCCGCCGAGGCGGCACCGGACACCACGGCGCACATCCTGCCGAACTCCTCTGGCAGCCAGGCGATTTAACGCCTCGACCCATACCTGAACCCGCACTGAGAATCCGCCACCCACGACGCGACGGGACATGCGGTACCTCATGCCGGATGTCGGATCCCACAACGATCCGACGACCGGCGTGAGATTCCGACACGCGGCGCGAGACCCTACGAGGACCTGTGGGGTCTCGTAGCTCGGGTCGGATACCGAGTTCGTGGCCTGCTCGTTCTCACGGCGTCTCACGCGACCTCGGGCGCCGGGGTCTCGGCTTCGTGTCGTGCGCTCGATGACGTCGCCGGTCGGCCCGAAGCCCCCGCGGCGGACGCCGGACTTCGAGCACCCGGCTCCCGCAGGTCGTCGGCACCTCGAAGCGGCCTACGGAACAGGATGGACGGCATGACCCACGAGCACACCCCCTTGCACAGCTGGGATCCCGCGTCCCCTGCCGAGGTCGCCGACCGGTTCCGCGACCTGAAGGTCCCCTGGTGGGTGGCGGGTGGGTTCGCCATCGAACTCGCGGTGGGCCACCGCGTCCGAGGTCACGGCGACGTCGACGTCCTGCTGCTGCGGCGCGACCAGCTCGCCGTGCAACCGGCCCTACCGGACTGGAAGTGGTGGGCCGCCGATCCACCGGGGAATCTGCGCCCGTGGGCATCCGGCGAGGCTCTTCCCGAGAGCGTTCACGACATCTGGTGCCGGCCGGCACCGGGCGAACCCTGGCGCATCCAGGTCATGCTCGACGAAGCCGACGACCGGGAGTGGGTGTCACGCCGTGATCCGCGAGTACGTCGTCCGATCGACACGCTCGGCCTGATCTCCGCCGACGGCATCCCCTACCTCGCACCGGAGGTGCAACTCTTCTACAAGGCCGAGGAGCCGCGGCCCAAGGACGAGGCGGACCTCGACGCAGCCCTGCCCACGCTCACCGACCACCAGCGGCACTGGCTCGTCCACGCCATCACGCGAACCTACGGACCGCATCCGTGGGCCGACCGGCTGACGCGGTACCGGTAGCCGCAGCCACGGCACTTGCCCGGGTAGAGCGCGGCAGCCGGCCCAACTGTCCTCCGGCCCCGCACCGCACCGCGACGGGTCGCCGGATCCCGGGGCTCGGGCGTGGCCAGGACTTCGCGCATGGCCGCCACCCAGGCCACCGGTTCGTCGCTGACGCCGTCGACCACCACGCGGCGGGCCAGGCCCGCGAGGAGCGCGCCGAGGGCGGCGGGGCGCAGGTCCCGGTCGGGGTCGACGCCCAGGCGGGCGGCGGCGATGCCGACGGCATCCTGGGCGAGCGCGTCGATCCGCAGGATCGCGAAGTCGTGCACGGAGCGGATGTCGGCGAAGCGGCGGCGGAGTTCGCGGCGGCGGGCCGCCGTGGTGGCCGGTTCCTCCTGGGTCCCGTTCACGTAGCGGTCGAAGCCGATGGACATCCCGACCTACCTCACCACCCTCTACCAACGCCAGTTCCAGGTCGCGGACTTCACCACCAGCGCACTCGGCGACCCCAGCACGTCGCTCGCCATGTTCTTCGGCACCGGCGCGCCCACCAACTTCGGCAGCTTCGGCGACCCGGCCCTGGACGCGGCCCTGGCCACCGGCCGCGGATCCCTGGATCCCGCACGCCGGGCAGCCGCCTACGCCGACGCGGGGCGCGTGATCATCGACCGGGTACCCGCCCTGTTCTTCACCGAGAACCGCGTCGGCCACATCGCCGCCGGGAAGGTCGGCGGACTGCCCGACCCGACCGGGCAGAGCGTCGTCAACATCTCGCCGGCCTCGCTGTGGATCACCCGATGACCAAGCACATCCTGCTCCGACTGCTGCGCGCCGCGGGGGTGGTCGTGCTGGTGACCATCGCGGCTGCGGCGCTGCCCCACCTGATGCAGGGATCCCCCGCGCTCGCGGCCCTGGGCACGAGCGCGACGCCCGAGCAGATAGCGGCCTTCAACGCCGAGATCGGCCTGGACGAGAACGTCCTGACCGCCACCTGGCACTGGATCATCGACGCCCTGCACGGCGACCTGGGCACCTCGCTCGCCAACGGCGTCCCGGTCACCACCGAACTGACCGACCGCGTCCCGGTCACCCTCGAACTGTTCGCCGCCGCCCAACTGGTCGCCCTCGCCTCGCCGTGCCCGTCGCCCTGTGGTCCGCCTGGCGACCCGGCGGCCTCTTCGACCGCATCGCCACCGCCATGGCGTTCGTCTGGCTCGCGATCCCCGGGTTCGTGCTGGGCCTGGTGCTGATCTACCTCGCCGCCGTGCAATGGCGCGTCCTGCCCGCCACCGGTTGGACGTCCCTCACCGACGACCCGGCCGGCAACCTGCGCCACCTGGTGCTCCCCGCTCTGACCATGGGCCTGACCGAGGCCGCCATATTCACCCGCACCCTGCGCGGCCAACTGATGGACACCCTCGACCAGACCTACATCAACGCCGCCCGCGGCCGCGGCCTGGGCACCGCGCGCCTGCTGCTGCGCCGCGCGCTGCGCCCCTCCTCGCTGCCCCTGGTCACCCTGATCGGCATCGGCTTCGGCATGGCCCTGGGCGGATCGGTGCTGGTGGAACCCCTGTTCGCGGTCCCGGGCATGGGCAGCCTGGCCGCCACCGCCATCAACGGCCGCGACTTCCCGGTCATCCAGGCGATCGTCATCGTCACCGCCGTCGGCGTCGTGGTGGCCACCCTCGCGGTCGACCTGCTCTACCGCCGGATCGACCCCAGGATCGCCCATGACCACCGCTGACCCCACCACCGCCGACCGCCCCAGGCTCCGCATCCGAAATCCCCTACACACCACCGGACTCGCCTCCCCGGGAGCCGTCCTCGCCACGAGCTGGCTCGCCGTCGTGGTGATCGCGGCGATCGTGGTGCCGATGTTGCCCGGCTGCGACCCGTTGCGCGCCGATTTCGCCAACCCCTCCGCGCGCCCGGGTCCGGGACACTGGTTCGGCACCGACAGCACCGGCCGGGACGTGCTCGTGCGCACCGCCGCCGGAGCCCGCGCGTCCTTCGCCGTCGCCGGACTGACCGTTGCGGTCGGGCTCGTCGTCGGCGGGGCGCTGGGCATCGCCTCCGGCTGGTTCGGCGGTTGGACCGACCGCGTCATCGGCTTCGCCACCGACCTGCTGATGTCCGTCCCCGCGCTCATCCTGGTGATGATCGTGGTCACCCTGCGCGGCCCCGGCCTGCTCGTCATCGGCGGACTCATCGGCCTGTTCACCGTGCCCTCCTTCACCCGCGTCACCCGCGCCGGCGCCCTGACCCTCAAGGAACGCGGATTCGTCCAGGCCGCCCGGATGATCGGCACCGCCCCCACACGCGTCCTGCGACGCGAGATCCTGCCGAACATCGCCCCGGTGGCCCTGTCGTTCGCGTTCACCGCGACCACGGTGGCCATGCTCAGCTTCCTGGGCTTCGGCCTGCGCCCACCCGCACCCTCGTGGGGCGGCATCATCGCGCAAGGACGCATCACCCTGGGCAGCGCACCCTGGATCTCGCTGCTCCCCGCCGCCGTGCTGTGCCTGACCGTCCTCGCCCTGAACCACCTCGGCGAGAACCTACGTCTCGGCTCCCCGAAGGAGCCCCCCCGATGACCACCACAGCGCCCGGCACCACCGCCTCGACCACGACACCCGTCCTGCGGGTCGAATCCCTCGACACGGTGATCCACCCCGCCCACGGCAACCCCCTGCACGTCCTGCACGACCTACACCTGCGCATCGACGCCGGGGAATGTCCGGGCGTGGTCGGCGAGAGCGGATCGGGAAAGTCCGTCCTCAGCCGCACCATCCTGGGCATCCACGGCCGCGGCACCCGCACCACCAGCACCGGCCACGTGCGCCTGCACGGCGACGACATCCTCCACCTCGACACCCGCCGCCGCGCCACGCTCCCGGGCACCGAGATCGCCATGGTCCACCAGGACCCGATGACCTCGCTCAACCCCGTCGTACGCATCGCCGACCAGGTCACCGAGGCACTCACCGGCCGGCAGCGCATCCGACGCCGCGACCGGTACCGCACCGCCGCCGAACTGCTCGCCGCCGTCGACGTCCCCGACCCGCACCGCAAGGTACGCGACATCGTCGCCGAACCCCTCGACGCACACCCCGACACCGCCCGCGACGTCGACCGCGACGCCCGCGTACGCGAACTCCTGGACGCCGTCGGGCTGTCCCCCGACACCTTCGCCGAGCGCCTCCCCGCACAACTGTCCGGCGGCCAGGCCCAGCGCGTCGCCATCGCCCGCGCCCTCGCCGCCGAACCGCACGTGCTGATCGCCGACGAAGCCGTCTCCGCGCTCGACGTCTCCGCGCAGGCCACCGTGCTCAACCTGCTGCGCCGACTCACCGAAACCCTCGGACTCGCCGGGTTGTTCATCTCCCACGACCTGGGCGTGGTCCGCGCGGTCAGCGACGACGTCGCGGTGCTCTACCTCGGGCGCGTCTGCGAGCAGGGCCCCACCGAGGATATCCTGGCCGCCCCGGCACACCCGTACACCGCCGCACTGCTGGCCGCGGTGCCCGAACCCGGACGCCCACTCGGCGACGGACACCTGCTCGCCGTCGACCCGCCGTCCCCGCTGGACCCGCCGTCCGGCTGCCGGTTCCGCACCCGCTGCCCCTACGCGACCCGGCTGTGCGCGGACGCGGAACCCCCCATGCGCACCGTCGGCGAACAACGCACCGTCGCCTGCCACCACCCGCTGCCGCCCCTCTCCGCCCCGACGACGAACACCCCACGCCCGCCCCCGCCATCCAGCACCAGGACTGACCCGCCATGCCCCAGACCCTGCGCCACCACGACGGCACCCGCTTCCGCGACCTCAACCACAACGGGACCATGGAGCCCTACGAGGACCCCCGCCTCCCGACCGACGAACGCGTCGCCGACCTGCTGGGCCGGATGACCTTGGCGGAGAAGGCCGGGCTGATGTGCTGCGGCCGGATGATCCCCGGCGACGGCACCCGGATGCCCTCCGGAGCCGAGTTGATCGCCGAACGCGGCATCAACACCTTCGGACTCACCGCCATGCCCGTACCGGTCGAGATGGCCCGGTGGAACAACCACGTACAGGACCTCGCCGCGACCACCCGCCTCGGCATCCCGGTCACCCTCGCCTCCGACCCCCGGCACGGCTTCACCGCGAACCCGGCCACCGCGTTCACCGGCGGCGCCTTCAGCCGCGGCCCCGAACCGATCGGCCTCGCCGCCACCGACGACCCCGCACTCGTCGAGGAGTACGCCGCGGCGATGGCCGCCGAACTGCGCGCCGTCGGCGTCCGCGTCGCGATCCACCCGATGGCCGACCTGGCCACCGAACCCCGCAAGCCGCGCACCAGCGGCACGTTCGGCGAGGACGCCGGCCGCGCCGGACGCATCCTGGCCGCCTACATCCGGGGTTTCCAGGGCAAGCGGCTGGGGAGGGACAGCGTCGCCTGCATGACCAAGCACTTCCCCGGCGGCGGACCCCAGGAGAACGGCGAGGACCCGCACTTCGCCTACGGCGCCCGCACCGTCTACCCCGGCGGCAACCTCGACTACCACCTCAAGCCCTTCGAGGCCGCGTTCGAGGTCGGCACCGCCCAGGTCATGACGTGCTACTCGATCCCGGTCGGCACCGCGCTCGCCGAGGTCGGCGCCTCGTTCAACCGCGACATCCTCACCGGCCTGCTGCGCGAACGCTACGGCTTCGACGGCGTGGTGTGCAGCGACTTCAACGTGCTCACCGGCATGGAGATCCCCGGCATCGTCGCACTGCCGCCCCGCAACTGGGGCGTCGAACACCTCTCCCTCGCCGAGCAGGCGGTACTGATGCTGCACGCCGGCGTCGACCAGTTCGGCGGGGAGACCCGCTCCGACCTGATCGTCGACGCGGTACGCTCCGGCGCCGTCGACGAGAGCCGCATCGACGAGTCGGCCCGGCGGATCCTGCGGGACAAGTTCCGACTCGGCCTGTTCGACGACCCGTACGTCGACCCCGAGGCCGCCGAACAGGTGATCGGACACCCCACGCACATCGAACTCGGCCGCCGCGTACAGCAGCACGCCTTGGTCCGGCTCAGCGGCGAACCCTTCACCACGAGTCCGCGCCCCCGGCTGTACGTGGAGAACATCGACCCCGAAGTCGCCGCCCGCTACGGCACGGTGGTGGAGCGACCCGAGGACGCGGACCTGGCCGTCATCCGGGTCGACGCCCCCTACGAAGCCCGCGAAGGCCTCCTGGAACGCCACTTCCACGCCGGATCCCTCGACTTCCCCGCCGACGAACTCGATCGGCTGGGCAAGCTGTGCGCGACCGTACCCACGGCCATCGACGTCTTCCTCGACCGTGCCGCGATCCTCACCGAACTCGCCCACTGCGCCACCGCCCTCCTCGCCGACTTCGGCGCCGACGACGACCTGGTACTGGATGCCGTCTTCGGCAGGAGCTCCACCCCGGGGACCCTGCCGTTCGACCTGCCCTCGTCGATGCGGGCCGTCGAGGATTCCCGCGAGGACGTGCCCTTCGACACCCGCGAACCGCTGTTCCGCTGCGGGCACCCGCACTCCACCCGGTGACGCCCGCTCGTCGGCCCGCTCGGGAAGCCACCCGCCGCGCGCGGACGCCGCCGAATCGTCGTCGCGGACCAGGACAATCGTGGCGCGCACGGCCGGGATGCGGCCCGCACCCCCGGAATCACATCTCGGCACGACTGCCCGACAGGACCTGATGCGCGGGCGTGTCGCGCTTTTTGGCTGCCCTTTTGACCATGGCCACAGTGACTGGCAGGGTGTGGGAAATCGAGCGCGGTACAGGAGAACCATGGAGCCCTTGCACCACGACGACCCGCGCCGACTGGGGCCTTTCAACCTTGTTGGTCGGCTGGGCGCCGGCGGCATGGGCCGGGTGTATCTGGGGCGCGATCCCGGCGGCCGGACAGTCGCGGTCAAGACGGTGCGTTCCGATCTACTGGAGGACGGCGACGGTTTCCGCCGTCGATTCGCCCGCGAGATCGCCGCCGCGCGAGCCGTCACCGGCGTCTTCACCGCGCGGTTGGTGGACGCCGATCCGAACGCGGCCACACCGTGGCTGGCAACCGCCTACATGCCGGGCGTCACACTCGCCGACGCCGTCGCCGCACACGGCCCGCTGCCGGTGCGAACCGTGCGCCATTTGGCGCGTGGGCTCGCGGTTGCGCTCGAGCACATCCACGCCGCCGGCCTCGTCCACCGCGATGTGAAGCCGTCCAACGTCTTGTTGACGGCGGACGGGCCGCGGGTGATCGACTTCGGCATCGCCCACTTGGCCGGCGCGACCTCGCTCACCCGCGCGTCGCAAACACTCGGCTCCATCGCCTTCATGTCGCCGGAGCAGTTCGAGACGGCCGAAGTCGGTCCGGCCAGCGACGTGTTCTCGTGCGGGATCGTCCTCGCCTACGCGTCGACTGCCAAACTGCCCTTCGGTGAGGGACCGTTGCCGCTTCTGCTTGCGAACATCACGCTCCATGAGCCCGATCTCGATGGCGTACCGGAGGAGTTCCGAAGCTTCGTCCAGGCATGTCTGACCAAGCGCCCGCAGGACCGGCCGCTGCCGAGGGAACTCGTGGCGGAGCTGGACAACATGGTCGACACCAGTGATCCGAGCCGAGAGGCGGCCTGGTTGCCCGCCGATGTTCTCCACCAAGTGGTGCGCGTGGCCACGGACGTGCTCGGCTCGGACTGGGCCGCGCAGGCCGCGGGGGGCGGCAGCGGAGATCCCGACCTCGGAGATTCGGCGCGGGTCGCGAATCCCTGGCTCGGGCTTACTCCCGGCGACCCCCCGATATCCGCGGCGCCCGCGCCGCTTTCCGGCGTCGCATGCGATTCCGTCCCGCCGACACCGCACGGGTACCCGCGCATCCCCAGTCCTCCGAAGCCCGGGATGTACTACGGCCATGCCGCGGCGCCGACCTCGACTCGGCAGCCGCACGAAGCTCCGCGCCCACGGGATCCGGAGGCCGCGGCGAACCCTTCGTCCCCTACGGATTCGGGCGGCCGACCGGCCGGCCCGAGTCGCCGAAGGTCGCTCTACCTCGGTGTCGGTGCGCTGGCGGTCGGGCTCCCGACTGCGGCGTTCCTCCGACAACGCCACAACTCGAAGCCGAGCACACCGGCAGGTCCCCCCGTGCTCTGGTCCCGCGACGTCGGCTCGCCCGGCCGGGCACTCGGCACCCCGGTCGTATCCGGCGGCCGGGTCTTCGTCAGTGTCGCGGGGAAGGAACTCGCCGCCCTCGACGCCCGTACCGGACGAGAACTCTGGCGCGTCCCCACCTTCGATCCCGCGTTGGAGGAGGTCCCCGTCCCCCACATGGTGCCCGTCGTCGCCAAGGGCCTCGTGCACGTCGTCGACGCCAACCCCCGCAGGACCGCCGTGGAACAGGAAACGGGGCGGATCCGCTGGCAGATCGCGACGAGCCCGAGCCAGTCCCCCGGCTTCGGCTTCGACGGGGGGTTGCTGTGCTCCTGGAACATGACCGTTCCCGCGGAGGGCGCCTTTTTCTGGACCGTCGAGCCGACCACCGGCGACATCCAGTGGGGCCTCCCACTGGCAACGAGACTGTCCGCCCCGCCCACCGCGTCAGGGGATGTCGCGTACCTGGTCACCAACGGCGGTGGGTTGATCGCCATCGACCTGGCGAAGCACCGGGAGATGTGGCGAACGGAGCCGCAGAGCTCCGGCGGGGCCTCGCGTCCGTTCCACGGGACTGTCACGTCCCTGGGCAACTCCGTCTGCTGGATGCCCGCCGCGGGTCGCATCGATGCGGCGGACCCCCGGACCGGCGCCTTGCAGTGGAGCGCGACGGTTGCCGGGCGATTCGACAACCTCGGCGCCGTGGTGGCCGCCGACGGTACGTTGTTCACGTCGAGCGCCGACGGCTTCGTCACCGCGCTGGCCGGTGCGTCGGGGGCAAAACGCTGGTTGCGTGAACTGACCGGGCCGCTCACGACGCCTGCGGTCGACGGCCGGGTCGTGTACGTCGCCTCCACGAAAGGTCTGACCGCACTGGACGCCGCCGCCGGCCACGTGAAGTGGGTCGTCCCGGAGGCCAGGGGAGGATCGGCGCGAATCTGCGTCAAGGACCGCGTCGTGTACGTTTCGGATGACGTCGGAGCGCTGCGGGCGATCGCCGTCTGACAGGCGCCTCAAGTCGGTCAACGTCGGTATCCGCTCCGCGTCAGCGAGGCGGCCGGCCGGCGGCCGGCTCCGGCACACCACGCTCGCCTTCCGCCTCGACCTCTCGGCCAGGGGTCATGAAGCGCTCACAACAACGATGTTGTGACCGAGCGCCCGAGCCGGCGGCGCTCGCCACCCGGGCTGCTCAGCTCGGTGTGGGGTCGGTGGCGCGGCGCCGGGTCTCGGTGAGGTGGGCGTCGATGTACCGGGCGAGGATCAGCGGGTCCTGGGGGTTCCCGGCCTGGAAGGTGATCCGGCGGAGGAGGTCGACGTTGTCGAGTGCGATGCGCTCGCGGGCGAGGACGAAGAGCAGGGCGAGGAAGGCGGATCGGGCGTTGCCATCGTCGAACGGGTGGAAGAAGCACACGTCGAGGTAGGCGCGGGCGGCACGGGCGGTAAGAGGCAGGGACGGACCGCCGTGCGTTGCGCTCTCGGCCAGGCAGGCATCGAAACGGGCGCGGGTGTTCGGGCCGATGCCGTAGCGCTCCCGGCCTCCCTTGGCGAAGGCGGGCGAGCTGCGGAACAGCGGCGGCCGCGGTGTGTCCAGGACGTGCTGCTGCCAGCCGCGGAGCAGTTCGAAGTCGAGCGGGGCGCCGCGCCCCGCGTCCGCCCGCATCAGCTCCAGAGCGCCGAGCAGGCCCTTGGCGCGGCCGGGGTCCACGGCGCCGTCGAAGGCGCGGATGTCCTCCGCCGCCCCGTCGCGGGATGGGGTCACCGGTCCGTCCGCGCCACTGCCCGAGGCCTCCTGCCAGGGCACGGCCTCGCGCACCGCGAGCCAGCGCTCCAGGTGGTCCGGCGCCGACTCGGCGTTGCGCGTGCCCTCGTCCGGCCGCAAGGAGTGCGCGAGCCGCTCCGCGACGTCCTCGACCAGCACCGTGTCGGGGCCGGTCCAGCTCAGGAACCGCCCGCCGATCGCCTGGTCGACCAGATCCCGTGCGACACCGGGTGCGACGCCCCAGCGGCTGAGAAACCAGGTGAGCACCTGGTGGCAGTGCCTGTGCCAGCCGCTGCCGCAACCGGTGCGGTCGCTCACCTGCAGGATCAGGTTTCGAGCGGCGCGCTCCCACAGGATCCGCTGCTCCTCGACGTCGGCCAAGTTCAACGGATACGCCTCGAACCACCCGGCGAGGCTCTCCAGCCATCCACGCCACTCGCACAGCGCGGCGACGACACGAACGAGCGTCTCCTCCGGAGCGGTGATCGAATCCCGCGGGCAACACCAGTTCCCGACCGGCCCGCCATCGAAGTCCCCTTCGTCGTGCGCCCAGCGCCAGCCCACGGACCAACGGCCGTACTGCCGGACAAGGGCGTGCGACATGGCGTCGGCCCACAACTTGGCCTCGCCGTGGCTCCAGGCGCTCATCGCCGGGTCGGCGAAGGGGACATCCGGGCGGTGAGGCACACACCGGGCCGGCCCGAGTGAGCGCACCACCTGCGCTGCCGACGAGCCGTCGAACCCGTGACGCGCGGGGTCCACCTCATCCCAACTCAGAAAGCCAGGAGCCAAATCGACGATCACCGGGCAAGCCTGCCACACCGATCCGGCGCCCGATCAAGTGGTTTTCCCGGATCGGCGGCGCGCACGAGTGCCTTCCGCCAACTCCGCATCGACGGCACGGATCTGCGCGTGTACGCCGCCGATGCCACCCGCGACCTCTGGCGCCGGGAGCGCGAAGACAGGGGCCCGGCCGAGGAACAACGCTTCCTGCGCGCCCAGCACGACGACCTTCACCTGTCCGAGGTCGGCGACCCCGTACGCCATTTCCTCGGCGCCCCAGCCCCGGAATTCGCCGATCCCGTCACCGGCACCACTCCCCTCCTGGGCTGCTCCTGCGGCCACTGGTCCTGCCGGCCCCTCCTGACGATCATCACCACCACCCCGGAGACGATCACGTGGTCCTCCTTCCGGCAGCCCTTCCGCAAGAAGTGGGGAGAACTCGCCATGGGCTTGTACGTCTTCGCCCGCCCCGCGTACGAGACAGCTCTCGCAGAGCCGGTTCACCTCACCGCGGACCCGCTGCGAACGCTTGAGACCGAGTGAGAATCGAATGCGACCGAGCATGCGTTCCCGGGTGCCGGGCACTCAGCCGGGTCCCTGCCCGCGTTCGACCAGGTCCCAGGCGTGGGCGAACAGTTCCGGCAGGGTCAGCCGCCAAGTCGGGTCCCCCCAGACCAGTTTGTCGCCGAGCAAGGGTATGCCGAGCAGGTTCGCCTTCCATGTCTCGATCGGCCACAGCGGCTTGCGGGCCCCGGCCCAGGCACCTCGAAGAAACAGCTCGCGACCGGCGTGCGCCCGCTTGTCCGTGACCACCACACCGGCCGTCACGAGCGCGGCCGCGGCCTGCCGGTGGCGGGGGGTGTTCCAGCCGTTCCACAGACGGACCCGGCGATCGGACGGCCGTGCCAACACGAGCAGTTGCAGGTACAGCGCGGCGGCATCGGCGGTCACTCCGAGCACCCGCTCGACCCGCGTAACGGTCTCGGGGGCGCTGAGCGCGGGATTGCTCTCGTACCCGCCCGCCGGCAGCGTGTCGCCGGCGACCCGATCCAGCACGCGTGTGCACCAGTCGCCGCGGAGCACGTCCACGGCGTCGCGGACGGCCGAGGGTTTGGGGACGACCTCACGCAGCAACGCCGAACGTTCGTCGTCCCCGTAGTGGGCGGGACGGAAGTACACGCGCGCGACGGTGCGCGGGGAGCGCTCGGTGGGTTCTTCGATGGTGACGACGGTCAATCCGTCGTCGAAACTCGCCGCGGTAAGCGGGCGCGGGCCCGCATAGGGCCGTTTGCCGAACAGGCCGATCAGCCGGTCGACGTCCTGATGGAGGTACGGGAGGTCACCGGCCTCCAACAGCAGTCCGGGATGGTCGAGCCGCGCGCGCAACGCGCCCACCGTCGCCGGCAGCCCGGCGCGGACCGGGTCCCCGGCGGGCAGCTCGGCGTAGACAACGGGCAGCGTCCCGGCCATCGAAACCGGAAACCTCTCGAACCGGAGGAAGTTTTCGTCCTCGCCGATGCAGAGCACTCCCCCGGAACGGTCCGTCAGCCACGTACCGTGGTCCCGGCTGGTCAGGGGGTGTGTCTCCGGGGCCAGGAAGGCGGAGCAGACATTTGCGGCCGAGGTGTGCCAATCGACGGGGGCGAGTTCGGCCACCACGGCCAGGCTCGTCTCCGGGGCCGGGACCGAGCGGCCGTACCGAGCCCGCCAGGCGGCGCCGATCCGATCGGCGAGCGCGGCCGGGCCTGCCGGCTCCCACAACTCGGCCGGATCCTCGGGCAATACGTGCCCGAACAGGTCCAGCCGGTCGTAGCCGGTCAGCCAGGCCAACTCGTCGTATCCGGCGCCTGTTTCGGCAGGCCCGAGCCCGAGCATCCGCCGCTGCTCACGATCGAGCGGCGCTGTGGTGCTCATCCCGCCCGCGTCGCCGATCAGCAGCAGTGCCGCCCCGGCCCGGGACACGCCGGTCTGCTCGCTCAACCGTCGCGCCGCCTGGGGATCCCAAGCCATAGGCCCTCGTTCGCGTACCAGCGCGACGAGGCGACGCAGTTGCTCCGGGTCACCCCAGCCCCGTGGCAACTCGACCCAGTGGTTCGGCTCACCGAACTCGGGCGGATCGGCGTCCCCGGTGCGCATCTGGAGCACGACGCAGTGGTCGCCGTGCGGCCACCCGGTCGCGATGGTGGCGCCCGCCTCGCCTCGCACCGCCCCGGTCGCGGCGTGCGCACCACCCGTACGCAGCCGGGCCGTCGGGTCGGCCAACGGCGTGCCCGCCCACACGTCGAGGAGCCCGAGCAGCGCCTCGCGGTGCTCGGGCCGCGTCGAGGCAGCCGCCGCCCGCAGCGCGACCGCCCCGATCCGGCCGATCAACGCCGGCCAGGATCCGTCGCCGACGATGGCCGGCCCGTGCGATCCGTCCGGGGGGTCCCAGGTACCGGCGAGATAGCCGCCGATCCGTTCCAGGCCCGCCAACACCTCCGGATAGCTCAGGTCCTCGTCGGAGATCAGGCCCCACAACGCGGAGGAGAGGCACGCGCTCGGAGGATCCACCTGCCTGGATGTCATGACGACATCTCTATCGCGTCGTACCGACGTCGACATCGGTGCCTCGGGCCGCCCGCGGGCCGGCTCACCGCACCCGCCGCTCCGGCGTCGTCGACCCGGCGGAACCGGAGCCGCTCCAAAGACCCACGCTCGGCCCGAGGATCCCGCGGACCACGTCAGCCGCCGGAAGCCCGTGCGATGGTGCGCGCAGGGGCCGTTCGCGCACCCGCTCGGCACCAAGTTCCCCGGTTCGAGCCATGACGTTCCGTGGTCACGGCGTGAGGCTCCAGGGCTGCGGTGATTCGCCGCGGTTCGCCCGCGCGAACGACGGGCTCGGTCCCTGTTCCGAGACCGTCGACGTACCGGTCGCGACAGCCTCGTCGGTTGGCGGTGTACCTGGGTCTGGTCGAGGACACGACCTTCGGCCCGCTCGCAGGGGAACTTCCGCCGTTTCCCTTCTGGTTCACGGTCGACGTGCCGCAGAACATCCTTGTCCTCAAACGGCGGGGGCAGGCGATCGAATCCACCTACGTGGCTGACAACAGCATCCATCCGGTCCCGCAAAAGTGGTATCTGGCGTTGGGCTACACCGACTTGGGAGGCGGCTCGCGCCGCAGCGGGGTGCGTCTGAGGACGCCGCACGGACGGACCGTGTACCTGCGAGACCCAACCAAAGTACGCCCCGGACCCCCGGCGATCATCGAGGACGAACCGTGAAAGCGCGTGATTCCGCCCTGTGTCGGTCCTCGGACCTCGGTGATACCAGGACATGCTCGATCTTCCGCAACCTCATCCGAAACCACAAGGTTGGCCGGGTCGTTCGGGGTCGACGCCAGGGCTTGTGAGCCTCGAGAAGCTATCGGCGCGTGCGCTGGAAGACCGGCTGCCAGATCGGGGCGCCCGATGGTTCGAGTGAAGCCCCGCGCCCGAGTTGCCGACGGGCGCGGGCATCAGCGGACTCGCATGCCCAAGTCGGGGGACGTCCGCGATCTGCGAGGTGGTACGTGGTGGCTGCGCTGGTCGGCGCGGTGGGCGGTGTGGTGTCGGTGGCGGTCGCCCGCCCTGATCTCCCGGGCCTTCGCGCCCACGTACATCGCCAGATGCAGGGTCTCGTGGTACGCCTGCGGGTAGGTCCGCTCGATCGCATCGCCGACCCGCTGCCGGCCGGGCAGTTCGGCGAGGAGCCTGGTGATCCGGTCGTCGGTCGGTGGCGTGAGCGCCATGTCCACCCCCATGTCGTCGGAGGCCGATCGTAGCCGGCAGTTCCGCGAGGTCGCGCCCGTATGCGTGGTCGGCCCAGGGCTGCATCCGGCGCGTCGATCGCATCCGGCACAGCAGCATCCTCGCGCGCGGCCGCCACCCACCGTCCGAGCCCCATCGCGGCCTCGAACGTTAACCGTTGCCCTACTCCGCTTGTGGTCAGATCCGGTGATCACGGCCGTCAAGTCGGTGACGGTCGCCCGGTGGCGTCGACCAGGCCACGGCCGCGGGTCGGCCGCCACCCCGAAGCGTTGGGCAGCGGCGACCGCGCCGACCGCGTCCTCGACGGTTGCCCCGACCTTGCCGCAGCCGCCGATCTCGTCCGAGGCTTCACCGGACTCGGCGGACGAACCGGCTAACGTGCCACGCGGTGACGGAGGTAGACGAATCTCGAGGCGAAGGTGCGGGTCTCGACGAGTTCGAGATCCACCCGGCGCTCACCGTGGGGAAAGAACGGAATGCCACCGCCGACCAGCACCGGGTAGACCACGGCCTGGTACTCGTCGATCAGACCCAGCGCGGCCGCCTCGGCGGCGAGAGTCGCGCCCCCGATCGCGATGTCGCCCTCCCCCGGTTCGGCTCGCAACCGCTCGATCTCCTCCGCCAGACCGCCGGAGGCCAGGCGCGCATTGCCCCGCACCGCCGACAGCGTGGTGGAGAACACCACTTTCGGGAGCGGATTCCAGAGTGCGACCCACTCCAACTCGGCCTCGTCGAGCGAGGAATCCTGGTCGGCGGTCTCCCAGTACAGCATCGTCTCGTACAGCCGTCGTCCCAACAGATGGACGCCAACCTGTCGAATCTCCTCGATCCAGAAGCGAAAGACCTCCGGATCGGGCCCCGTCCAGTCGAAGTTGCCGTCCGGCCCGACGATATAGCCGTCGAGCGAAACGTTCATCGAATAGGTCACGCTGCGCATCAGAAACCCTCCTCGTGGACGCCTTCGACAGTATGACCGCCGGACGACAACGGCGAGCCGGGAACGGTTCACTCACCGCCTTCGGACAATCCACTCCTTCGGACAATCCACCGAAAGGCCCGTCGCCTCGTCGCGGAGTCGGTTTCGGCGATCGGGGGGGCCGACCCCACCAGGGGCCGCGGGGACGATCCCGGAAATGCGTAGACGACGCGGTCCGGACCGGCCGTCTCCTCCACCCATTCGCCCCGCATGGCAAGAGGTCCGACCCCGACCCGAACCGGCCGGGGCCGAAGCCCTCAACATTCCGAGTGATCCTCAGCGAATCAACGGCTCGTCACACCAGGATCCGGGTCTGTTACGCCCGCCGCCGTCGCCGCCGTCGCCGCTCCGGGCCCGCCTTATCGAGATCCGCGACCGGCACGGACTCGCGGAATCCGCAGATCTCAACGCGTTGACTCCGCCGCCACCTTCACGTCCGGAATCGCGTTCAGCAACTCTTCCCATTCCGGATATTTCCGCACCTTCGCCTGATAGATCGCCGCGATGGCGTCGGTCGGATCGGGTGAGGAGTCGTCGGAGAAGCGCACCGCGATCAGCCGCGCCAGCCGGGGAAGGATCACGAAGTCGCCCGCCAAGTGCACGGGGTCGTGCATGTAGCGTTCCAATGCCGCCAGGTCCGCGATGCCGCAGAAGTACGCGTGGGTGAAGCCCTCGGCGGGGTCTCCCAGATCGCGGCCGACCGTGGAAAACACCACCGACTCGACGCTCGCGGTCCGCCTGAAGGCGGCGAGCACCTCGACTCGCTCCTCCTCGGTCGTTTCGTCCTTGAACGCGAAGCGCTGCAGGCCGGCTATCACGGCCACTCCCTTCAATGAACCCGCTGGTTCAGATAAGTAGGTTGGTGAGTACTCTGACACAAGTAGGCCAGAAAAGTGAACCGCTGGGTTCAGATTCATTGACCCGCAGTATGCTGCGCACGTGACGGAAGCAGCGCCTCCAAGGGAACGGTTCGCGCCACGCGGGCGCATCGACAAGCGGCGAGCGATCCTCGACGCCGCCTTCGCGGTGTTCGCGCGGCACGGCTACGAACAGGCGGGCGTACGGGAGGTCGCCGCCGAAGCCGGCGTCGCCAAACCGACGATGTACAACCACTTCGCCGACAAGGAAGACCTGTTCCGGCACACCGTCGAGGCCACCGCGGACGCGGTACAGACCGACTGCCTCGCCGTCGTCGACGACCTGCGCGCACCCGGCGAGGACCTCACGGCGGCAATGGAGGACATCGCGTACCGACTGCTTGTGCTCTGCTGCGACGAACGCTCCACCGCGCTGCGGCGCCTGACCCACGCACAAGTGGTCCACTTCCCCGACCTTGTCGAGGCCGTCCACCGGCGCACCTCGATCCGAATCGCCGAGTCCCTCGCCGACAGACTGGCCCGACTGTGTTTGTCGGGACGTCTACGCCCGTGCGAACCCGCACAGGCAGCCGAACAGTTCCTCGCGCTCCTCACCGCTCCCATGGAAGCCCGTTCCCACCTGGGCAGCCGCAAGGTGACGGCCGCCGAAACCCACAAAATCGCCGCCGCCGCGGTCGACACGTTCCTTCGCGCGTACCGACCCGACCCGCATGACGTCGACCGGAAATAGCCAAGCCGGGTAGACGACCCGGCCCCTGCGTACGGCGCAGTCGCAACCTCATCCCACCGACGTCGCATGGGTCCGTCCAGGGCAGGCTCGCGCGGCTGTCAGATCACAAGGAACCGGACAACGCCGCCCTGTCCCGGCCGACCGGCCGGCTTCGCTGAAGCGGTCCACGCCGGTCGGTCGCGGAGCGGTGGAGAGCAGGTGGCGTCGCGGATGGCCGGCGACGACCCGCGGCGCCGACCGTCGTCGGCCCGGGGCCTGCTCCTGTCCGACGGACGCGGGATCATCGTGAAGACGGTCGCGGAACCCGTGCGGCACAGCCGGCCGGGCGAGCCGGCCGAACACGCTCTCGCCGCACGGGCGTTCACTTCGAGGAGAAGTCCGATGGCGCTGGATCCCGGCCCCACGAGCGGCCCGGCCGACTCCGACGGGCCCGGCACCCATCGACTCGTCCTGCGACATGAGGACAGCGTTTCGATGCCGGCGGCGCTACTCCTCCGGGGCGGCAGAGTTCCCCGAGCAATCCCGGGCGACGTTGCCCGGTGCGCCGCCCGGATGCGGGAGCAACTCGCGGCATATCCCGTCGCAGGTCGCCGGGAGCAACTCGCGTACTGGGACCCGGTGCCCACCGCGTGGGAGCTCACCAGCGAGATGGCCGTCGGTCGCCGGGAGGACCACGACCCGCTCAACGTGCCCGGCCCCTTCTACGCCGGAGCCACCGACACCGGCCTCGACGGACCCTTCTACCTCCCCGAACACGTCCTCTCCGACGACGACGCGCACGCGTTCGTCTACCGCCAACCGGTCAACCCGCGCGAGATGCCCGCGCTGGTGGCGATCGCCGCGGACGAACCGGGCGGCGGCTGCGCCTGGGACGGCGACGCGCACCGGACACTCGAGACCGTGCGCCGGTGGTGGACCGAACGCGACACCGTGAGCGAGTGGATCGCGGTCGAACTCACCGACGACCGCAACGCCCCCACGGAGGTCGAGACGCCGGACGAGTGCGTCGCCACGCTTCGGAGCCGGTCCGGGCGATCACTGAGGCGGCCCCGCGGCTCCATCGAACACCGTGCAACTGTTACGCCACTCGACCGGACGCAACGCAGCCGCGAGTGTGGGGTCGGACTCCCGAAGCTACGGCCACGTGCAAAGTAGCGCGTTACCGCTGGTCACGACCTTGTTGCAGGGTCCGTGAGGCGGGAAGGGGCCACTTCGGTCAGGCCCTGTCGGCCGACCAGGGACGGGATACCTTCGTGTCCGTTGCGGACAGCTTCGGGACTCCTGGGCCGACTCAGCGGGCCGTCGGAGCCGGCGGCGTGACCACCTCGCGCAGCTCGTCGGCGGCCTGGGTGATGAGCTGGGAGAGGGTTGCGTCCGGGTCGGTCAGCCAGCGGGACGTGGCGCGCCGGTGGATCGCCAGCACCACGTCGATGATGAAGCGTGCCTTGTCGGGCTCGACGCCACGGCGCTCGAGCGCCCGCGCCAGCGCTTCGGCGATGTCGGCGAGCTTGATCAGATCGCGCTCGGCCAGTGCCGGGTTGGCGGCGATCACTCTGACGCGGCGCAGCAGGAACTCACGCGGGCGAAAGATCTCCTCGGCGTTTCTCAGCGCGGTCAGCAGCGCCTCGATCGGCGTGAGGCCCGGGTCGGTCGCCTCGAACTGGGCGACGAGGTGGGCCTCGAGCTCGTTACCGGCGAAGAGGACTTCCCGCTTGTCGGGGAAGTATCGGTAGAAGGAGCGCTCCTTCAGACCGGCGGCGCCCGCGATCTGCGCGACCGAGGTGCGCTCGAACCCCTGCGTCTCGAACAGCTCGAGCGCCGCGCGCTCGAGCCGACCCTGTGCGTCGGATTCCCATCTCGGCATGCCCACCAGGGTACGACAACAGAAGCTGTTGTCAGCTGATACGGTCAATGACAACAGATGCTGTCATCACGCGGGAGATCGTCATGAAGGCTCTTCAATTCGACCGGTTCGGTTCCCCGGACGTGATCGTGCTCCGCGACGTCCCACAACCGGAGCCGGGACCCGGTCAGATCCGGATCGCCGTGCGGGCGTGCGGCCTGACACCGGCCGACTGGCACGTCGTCGACGGTCTCCTCGCCGACCATCTGCCGCCGCTGCCGCGCGGGCTCGGCCTCGAGATCGCGGGCACCGTCGACGCGCTCGGTGAGGGCGTCACCGGCGTCCGGATCGGCGACCGCGTGTTCGGCCCGGCCACCTTCCACGGCCCGACGGCCGGCGCCGCCGAGTACGCGCTGATGCCGGCCTGGGCACGCATCCCCGAAGGCGTCACCGCCGAGCAGGCCGCCGCGCTGCCGATGGCGGCCGAGACGGCGTGCCGCGCGCTCGACGAACTCGGCGTCCAGTCGGGTGAGTTGCTGCTCGTCCACGGCGCGGGCACCACCGTGGGTGAGGCGGCGGTGCGCTTCGCGCTGCACCGGGGTATTCGGGTGATCGCCACCGCCGGGTCGACTCGGGCCGCCGCCCTGGAAGGGATCGGCGCCCAGGTGGCCGCCTACGGCGAGGGCATGGCCGAACGCGTCGGCGCACTGGCCGGAGGCCGCGTCGACCGCGCCCTGGACACGGCGCCGACCGGGGGTCGGATCGACCGCGCCGACCAGCCCAGCCCGGCCGGCGGCTCGCTACCGACCTTGATCGAGCTGACCGGGGATCCCGACCGTGTCCTCACCGTCTCGGACTTCGCCGCCGCGGCCGAACTGGGCGTCCGGATCACCACCGAGATCCGCTATGACCGGATGGACGAGTTCGCCCGGCTCGCCGGCGAAGGCATCCTGGTCGTACCGGTCGCCCGCACCTACACGCTCGACCAGATCCAGGAAGCGGCCGAACTCAGCCGGTCCCGCCGACCCGGCGGCAAGCTCGTGCTCGTCCTGTGATTGCCCTGCCGGCCTGGTAACTGGTAATCGGTGGTGGTGACCGGTCGCCTCGCGTGCCGCGTGGGGCGGGTCAGGCGGCCTGCCGGGCGATGTCCTTGGCCAGTTGACGGGCCTGGTCGTGTGCCTCGGCCAGGGATGCCTCGTGCAGCGGGAGGAGACCGGCCATCGCGGGGATGTCGGGGGCCATGGTCAGCTCGGGGGTCACCGTGGTCACGTCGAGTCCGAGTGTGTGGGACCAGCCCAGGATGGTCTCCAGCGTGGGGACCAGGTGGTCTCGGCCCTCGTTGGGGGCGCCGGGGCCGTAGCCGCCGCCACGGGCGGAGATCACCACGGCGGGTCGGCCCGTGGTGGGGGCGCCGTTGGCGAAGTCGAGGGTGCGGCCGTCGACCATGATCTGGTCCAGCCACGCCTTGAACACCGAGGGCATCGAGAGGTTGTAGAGCGGCACGGTGAAGAGGTAGGCGCCTGCGCCCAGGAACTCGTCGATGAGTTCGTCCTGGAGTTTGGCGGCCCCGGCCTGATCCGGGGTGTGCTGGGCGGGGTCGGTGATCCGGGCGGAGATGCCCGCCGCGGAGATGTGGGGGACGGGCGAGACGGCGAGGTCGCGGTGGACGACCGGGCCGTGCCATTCGGCAGCGCGGAAGGACTGGGCGACCTTGCGGGAGATGGATGCCTCGCTGAGCGAGGAGGCGTCTATGTGCAGCAGGTAGGACATGAGGGCCTTTCAAGGGTGAGCCGAAGCCGGAAGGCGGCGGGGCGGTGAGACGGGTGAGAGGCGGCGGAGGTCAGGTGCGCCCGAGGACGGCGCAGCCGTCGGGGCCGCGGACCGGGGCGTCGCCGGCGGCGGGGGTGACCGGGTGGGTGTCGGTCCGGTCCGGGCGCAGCAGGTCGAGCAGGGTGTCGCTGTGCTGTGCGCCGGGGACGCCGTAGCGGCCGTCGATGACAACGTCCACATTCACCATGGACCTCCAATTCCTACGACTTGTGCGTAACGCCATGGTGACCAGTCTGGAAGCCGCTACAAAAGGCACATCCGTGTGCGTGCCGGAGAGGAATGTGCGTCATGGGGACGACCAGCGAGGCCGACATCGCGAGGGCTGCGGCGATCGGGCCGTGCGCGGCCATTCCCGCGGACCAGATGGCATTCATCCGGCAGATCCTGGACCGCATCGGCGACAAATGGAGCCTGCTCCTGATCGCCGTCCTGGAGTCCGGCCCACTGCGCTACACCGACCTGCAACGCCAGGTCCCCGGCATTTCCCAGCGCATGCTCAGCCTCACCCTGCGCCGGCTCCAGCAGGACGGCTTGATCACCCGCACCGCCTACGCCGAAGTGCCCCCGCGCGTCGAGTACACCCTTGCCCCGCTGGGCCGTGGCCTGCACGAGATCGTCACGTCCTTGATCGGCTGGGCCGCCGACCACCATGACGAAATCCGTGCCAACCGCGACCGCGCCGCAACCCTCGGATCTTGACGGGCATGGCACCCGGGAGCGGGGCGCGTTTCATGGGTGGTCGCTGGTGGTCGCTCGTGAAACACCCGCTCGCCCGGCGCTCGACCTGCGGCGATCATGTTTGATGAGTTGTCGCAAACGACTGGGCGTCCGAAACACCCTCATGAACCGGTCGGGGCCGTAAGCGACGACGACTTCAAGCGCGTGGAATCGCACGACTGCCCGATGTCCACCTGCGCCGGCACCACACCGGCCGGGCACGTCCGCCTCGGCTACGCCCGGACCTCGACCGCCCGGCAGTCCCTCGACGCACAGCACGACCAGTTGACCGCCCCCGGTCTCCCTGAGCTACTTGTCCCACTGCCGTAGCTACCCGAACGCAGGGCCACGACAACCGAATGATCCGGCCAACAGGCCGCGGCGCCCTGGGGCAAAGGGCTGCGGGCATGTCGACGGCCGGCTCGGTGCCTGCGGGCCGCCGTGGCAGGTGGCGATGGCCGGCCCTTCTTGCGAGGTGAATGGCGTTCACCTAAGGTGGTGAACGCCATTCACCTTCGAGGGAGTTCCGCTGTGCCGACTGATTCGCATCCGTCGACGTCTCCGACCGCCGACCGTCGCGTCATGGCCGTTCTGGCGGCCGGCGGCATCGTCACCACGCTGGTGCAGACCGCGGTCGTGCCGCTGCTTCCGCTGCTGCCCGGTCTGACCGGCGCGGCGCCGGTCGATGTCGGGTGGGTGGTCACCATCACGCTGCTGACCGGCGCGGTCGCCACCCCGCTGCTGGGGCGTGCCGGGGACATGTACGGCAAGCGGCGGATGCTGCTGCTCGCGCTCGGGGCGCTCGCCGCCGGGTCGCTGGTGTGCGCATTCGCCTTCACCCTCCCGTGGCTGTTGGTGGGGCGGGCGCTGCAGGGTGTGGGCGCGGCGGTGGTGCCGCTGTCGATCAGTTTCCTGCGGGGTGTGCTGCCGCCGCAGCGGACGGGTTCCTCGGTGGCGCTGATGAGTTCGACGGTGGGCATCGGCGCGGCTCTCGGCCTGCCGCTGGCCGCGCTGCTGGTGCAGTACGCGGACTGGCACGCGATGTTCTGGGCCATGACCGTGCTCTCGACGGGAGTGCTCGCCCTGGCATGGCGGCTGCTGCGGGAGGAGCCGGTCCGGTCACCGGGGCGTTTCGACCTACTCGGGGCGTGCGGGCTGAGTGCGGGGCTGGTGTTTCTGCTGCTGGCGTTGTCCAAGGCGGGTGAGTGGGGCTGGGGCAGTCGGCGGATGCTGGGTCTGTCGGGGGCGGCGCTGCTGATCCTGACGGGCTGGACCATCCAACAGCGCCGCGTGTCGCAGCCGCTGGTGGACGTGCGTCTCGCGATGCGCCCGGCGGTTCTGCTGCCGCACCTGGCCGCGTTGCTGGCCGGGTTCGCCTTCTACGCCAACTCCCTCGTCACCGCGCAACTGGTCCAGGCGCCCCGGGCCACCGGGTACGGCCTGGGACTCTCGATGGTCGCGGCGGGTTCATGTCTGCTGCCCAGCGGTGTGATCATGGTGCTGTGTGCTTCCTTGTCCGCCCGCCTGTCCGCCGCCCGCGGGGCCAAGGCCACCCTCATCCTGGGCACGGTGGTCATCGCGGCCGGCTACGGACTGCGCTTCGCCGACAGTCGGCAATTGTGGGCGGTCATCGCGGGCGCGGCCGTGGTCTCGGTCGGCACGGCGCTCGCCTACTCCGCTCTGCCCATGCTGATCATGCGGGCGGTGCCGCTGGAGCAGACCGCCGCGGCGAACGGCCTCAACGTCCTCATGCGCACCATCGGGCAGGCCCTGTCCAGCGCGGTGGTCGCCACCGTACTGGCCCAGCACACCCGCCTGTTCGCCGACACGGCGGGCGTGGCCGTGGCGGCGCCGACCCTGGACGGGTACCGCATCGCCTTCGCCGCGGCAGGCGCGGTTGCGCTGCTGGCCTGCGCGGCCGCCTGCCTCATCCCGCACCCGCCACGACCCGCGCCGTCCCCCCTCCAGGAGACTGAACAAGATGCCCGACCCGAGCTCCGCCTCCCCGCGCAGCGCCCGCTCGCGAAAGACGTCCAAGAACCCGCCGACACCGGCACCGCCGCCGACGCCCGATCCGACCCCGGACCGGCCGGCACGACCGCGTGACGCCGACGCCCGCCGCGCGGACATCCTCGCCGCGGCCCGGCGCGCCTTCGCACGCCACGCCTACGCCGACACCACCATCGCCGCCATCGCCGACGACGCAGGCGTCAGCCCGGCGCTCGTGATGAAGTACTACGGCTCCAAGGAACGCCTGTTCACCCAGGTCTTCACCTTCGACGCCGACGCCACCGCCCTCTTCGACGCCCCCCTGGACGGCCTCGCCCGGCACATGGTCCTGCACCTGCTCGCCACCCAACGCGGCCAGACCCGCGACCCGATCCTGCGCATCGCCTTCTCCCGCCACCACCTGGAGCTCGGCGGAC
Organism: Embleya sp. NBC_00888; assembly: GCF_045207655.1. Lineage (NCBI taxonomy): Bacteria > Bacillati > Actinomycetota > Actinomycetes > Kitasatosporales > Streptomycetaceae > Embleya > Embleya sp. NBC_00888. Next base: position 1,183,754 of record NZ_CP108785.1, read on the forward strand.
AGGCACGAGCCAACTTCCGCACGCAGGTCATCGACGCCCTCGCCGCCCGCCTCCCCGGCCCAGGCGCCCCGCTGCGAGCGGAGATGGCCATCGGCGTGCTGCTCGGCCTCGGCGCCCTCTACGCGACCGTCCAAGCCGACCGGCTCACCCAACTGGACCCCGACGAGGTCGCCGACCTGTACGTTCCGCTCCTGCAACCCCTGCTCTGCGGCGAGGCCCCGACGGCCCGCTGACCACCGCGCGATCGGCCGGACCCCCGCTGGGGGCGTTCGCTCACCGCCGCCGCATCGGACGAACGCCTCGGTCAACTCGGCCCATTGGGTCTCGGTCATCGGCCCGAAGATGCGGGCGTGAAACCCGCCGTCCGCCGCAATCAAGCACACCTTGTCGTCGAGGTGGAACCACCCGGTCGGCTGCATGTGCGGTGATCGCCGGTTGTCGTCCGTAAGCCGAATCCGGACGGTTTCGTAGGAACAACCCAGCGCCTGGGCGCCGTTCAGCCTGAAACGTTGAACGCCAAACACGAGGCGTGCATCAAACGCCCTTCAGGACACGATCAAGTGCCGCGCGACCTGCGGGTCCCCAGTTCGGCTTGCCGCCGGGAAGGCCCCGATCTCCGTTCTGCCCCATGAGCATCAGGAAGAGGCTCTTCATGGCGGCCAGCCCGCGGGCGCGCCGGACCGCCGCCTCGTCCGCATGCGCGTACATGTCGAAGAACCGTGAGGCCGTGCCCGCGGGTAGCAGCACCCATGCGGCGGCGAGGTCCCAGGCCGGATCGCCGGCGAACAGGTCACCGAAGTCGACGATGCCCGAGAGCGTTCCGTCCGAGACGACGACGTTCGCGGGATGGAGGTCACCGTGCACCCATACCGGCGGGCCCTCCCACTCGGGGGCCGCAACGGCGTCGTCCCAGACGGCCCGGACCTCGTCGGCAACGCCGCCGGGGACGACGGCTTCGAAGAAGTGGTCGAAGCCGTCCGCGCAGTTCCCGGGATGGGCACCGCGGTCCGTGGCGATCGGCGCCTCGGCGGGCGCCTCCACGTGGAGCGCCCGGAGGAAACCCGCCAGTGTGTCGGCCGCGTGGGCGCCGCGGGTGATCGAGCCGTGGTCCAGCGGCTCGCCGGGCACCCACGTCATGACGGTCCAGTGCTTGGGGAAGCGCTCGGACGGTTCGCCGAACCGCACCGGGGTCGGCACCGGGAGCGGCAGGCGCGGGGCCAACACGGGTAGCCACCGCCGCTCCTTGAGCTGGAGCTCCGGGGTGGGGTCCATGCGCTGCATGCGCACGGCCAACTCGTCCCCGAGGCGCCACATTTGGTTGCCCCAGCCGCCCGCCACCTCGCGGACGGCCAGCCCCGCAAGGTCCGGATGCTGCTCCTGCAGCAGGTCGCGGACCAGGTCCGCGGTGATCTCGATCTCGCTGTCGGTCATACGAAGTCACAGTACCGAGGCGCCAGGTGGCACGGCTCTCGCCCTCCGGCTCATCCCGCTGTGATTCCTCCGGCATCACCGATTCGGTTGCGGAGAGCTGCAGTTCAGAAGCTCTCTTCGACTCGGACGGTGCCTGCGGCTCCGGCGGGTTGCACCGCCTCGAGAGTCAGGGGCGACGGTCCCCGATATCTCGGCCCGTCGTCGGCTCCGCGCCGCCGGAAGGGGCGGCTCCGAGGCGGCTTTTCGTCGCCGTGGACGGGACCACAACCTGGGAGTCACCCGCATACGGCACCGAGGTCGTCTCGTTCACGCGGACGTCGTGGGGACCCTCTCGGACACCGGCCACGCACCATCCACCTCGCACCCACTCGCGCACGTACGCGGGCCGGATTGCTCGCTACCGACGGTTGCCCCACCGGTCCACGTGGGCCTGCGAGGCAACCGTAATCCGATGTGTGTTGCTTGTCCGACGTCGTCGAGGTCACCACCGACGACGCCTCTACTCGCGGCGCGCAGCTCGCCTCCGGCGTCCACTCCGCCGTTGTGACGGGGTCACCCTCGACCACCGCGTTCCGGGCCGCGTGCGATCAGCCTCCCGAGTCCACCCTGCCACCGACGGTGAGGTCACCGCCGACGACGGCCTTCCCGGCCAAGTGCAGGTCGTGCCCGGCCTCCACATGGTCTGTGACGATGAGCCTGCAGCCGACGATGACGTTGCCCGCGGCTCGCACACCGTTCTGGGTGTCCACGTCGCCGGCGACGCTGAGAGCACCGCGGACCCGGACGTTGCCAAGGGTGACGAAGTCGTTGAGTTCGACGTTGCGAGCGGCGCGAAAATTCTGCTTGGCGTCCACATCACCCGTGACGCTGAGGCCGCCCTTGGCGTCCACATCGCCGGTGACGGTGAGCGCGCTCCTGGCATCCACGTCGCCCATGACCGTGAGAGCGCCGCCCACGACGGCGTTGCCGGTGGTGTCCAGGTCCCGTAGTGCCGCCTTGTCGGCCGTGAGGATTCCCCGCTTTTCGGGATCCTTGCGGATCTCCGCCCCCTGCGGGGTGAAGTGGATCCGCCCATCGACCTCGGTGCCCTTGACCCACGGGGTGTGCATTCCGGCGGTGGCGGTGACGCTGTCGAACTCGGGGCCGAGCAGGTGGACGGTGGTGGTGAGGAAGTACCCGGGCTGCTTCCCGGTCGAGGGGGTGGCGATCAGGGTGTAGGTGGCGTCGCGCTTGGGTTCGTCGCCCTTCTTCGGCGACCACTCCCAGCCGGCCGTCCCCTTCGTGACGGTCTGCATGGAGCCGTCCGGGCCCTTGATCGCGTAGGTGAAGGTGTCGGGTCCGTCCCACAGCAGACGGACGGTGTCGTTCGCGCCCAGCAGGGTCTTGTCCGCGCGGAAGTTGCGTGGCACCCCGGGTGCCTGTTTCAACAGGCTCAGGATCACGGGCTTCCTCGGGGCACCCTTCACCGGCCTTTCCTCCACCCGCGGCAGAACCACCCCCGGCTTGGCGGAGACCGGGAAGTCGTCCAGGACCAGGACCAGGGAACCGGCCTTCCCGAACGGCGCCTTGTTCCGTGGGGTCACCCGGACGACACCCGTCGTTGCGTCCCGGGCGACCTTCGGCTCGTGTGCCTTGTCCGTCGCGGTGTTCTGCTCGATGCGCGCGTTGATCGCGGCAGGAGCGGTCGTCAGGTCACCTTCGGCGTTCCCGACGGGCACTCGCACCTCGATGGAGCCCCATGTCACGTCGGCGCCGGTCTGGTTGGTGACGACGATGTAGACCGCTCCCGGGGACTCCCCGCCGGGCTCCGACACCTGGAGCGGAGCCGGGTCGATGAGGATTTCGTAATTCAGAGAAGCCACCGCTGAAGACCCCCCTCCGCTGTACGGGCACTCGCCCCCCACGGGCGCAGCCCCTCGACGCGGCAAGGTTGTCCCTCCGGACAACCCCGGCAACCCCGATGCGCCGCAACCGGCGCGAACAAGACCCACACTGGCCGGAACAGGGATCATCGACCTCCCGGATGAACTCGACACGCCGGCCCGCGGCATCCGTCGACGAAACCGCCGCGAGGCCGGGACGACCCCTGTCGCGGAGCGCGCGGCGAGTGGCCGTGGTCGACACGGGCCCTCGATCCGGGGTCCGGGCTCCGGGGTCCGGGGCGCCATCACGACGAAGGAGGTGAACGACGAGGACTCCCGGCGGTGTTCGACCCAGGGACGGCAACCCTACGGGTAGGCCGGGTCGGCTCTCCTGCGTCTTCGCCGTTCGGAGGCGTCAGAGCGTGTCGCGGAGGATTTCGCCGAGGCGTTGGTGGGCGAGGTAGTTCTTGGCGTGGTGGAAGTCGAAGGTGTGGATGAGGGTGTGTTCGTCGGTGTCGACGCCGGTGAAGGTGCGGGCGATGCCGCCCTGGGGGACGGCGACGATGTCGCCGGGGTCGGCGAGGTTGACCCAGCGGGCGACACCGGGCGGTCGTGCGCCTCGGCCGTCGACGGGTGCCGGTCGCAGGCGCGGCAGAATCGCGTGCGGCAGGGCCAGGGGTGAACCGAGGGTGACCAGGAGGTCGACTTCGAGGTCGGGCCGGGCCCAGAGGGCTTCGTAGGCGACGACGGATCCGAGGGAGTGGGCGATCACGACGCGGGCGCCGGTGGTTTCGAGGATGTCGGTGACCCGGGCCCGGGCGGCGGAGCGGGCGGGATTGTCCGGGTGGTTCAGGTAGGTGGTGACCTCGCGGCACAGGAGCGCGACGAACCACCTCGTGGCGGGTGGGCCGAGGAAGCGCATGCGGGCGAGGGTCTCGACGGCCTGGCGTACCTCGACGGTCGACTCGCCCGCGGGAAGGCCCGTCGGGATGTCGAACACGTCCAGCCATCGGCGGGCGAACTCGGCCTCGGACGCGTCCAGGTCGTCGAGGTCGTCGCCGGCGCCTTGTCGGCCGGGTTTGCGGAGCAGGTCGGCGTAGTAGGCCACGGACACCTCGGGCGCCGGTCCGCCGGCGCGGTGGAGAGCGGTGGCGAGGTGGGTCCGCCAGACCCGCCCGAGCGTGCGTGCGGCTTCGCCGGGTGTCTCGCCGCGGCGGAAGTTGCCGATGCCGTGGACGCCGACGATCGTTGCCATCATGAACCCTCCCTGGGGATACGGAAGTTGCCGATGCCGTGGACGCCGACGATCGCGGCTGTCATGGGCCCACCCCGGGGATGACGACGGTGCTCGTTCCGTCGAGCGAGCCTTCGCTGGGGGTGTGTGGCTTGCGGCGCAGCACCGCGATGTCCTGGTCGAAGCCCACGATCAGGTGGCCGTCCCGGCCCCAGGCGAGTGCGCCGCAGACTCCGGGTAGGGGGATCCGGTCCATGCATCGCCCGCTGGTCAGGTCCCAAATCCGCACGGTGCGGTCGGCGGAGCCGGTGGCGGCGACGGGTCTTGCATTGAGCGTCGTGCACGCGACCGCATTCACCCGGTCGGTGTGTCCGAAGAGGGCGTTGCCGACCGGGTCGCCGGTGGTCAAGTCCCGTATTCGCACGGCGTCGTCGGCCGAGGCGGTGACAGCGACGGGTTTTCCGTCGACGGTCGTGCACGCGATCGCGATCACCGATTCGGGTTGGCCGGCGAGGAGTTCACCGACTTGGGTTCGGGTCGCCAGGTCCCAGACCCGCAGGGTCCCGTCCGAACACGAGGTGACCGCGACGGCGCGCCCGTGGACGGTCGTGCACGCAACCGCGCTCACCCACCCGGCGTCTTCCGCGCGGAGTTCACCGCGCTGCACGCCGGTGGCCAGGTCCCAGGTCCATGTGGTGGCGTCCCTGTAATCGGTCGCGGATACCGCGAGGCGTGGACCGTTCCACGTGGGGGAACAGGCCACCACGCTCACCGCGCCGGTGTGTCCGCTGAGAGGTTCACCGCGGGAGGTGCCGGTGGCCAGGTCCCAGATCCGCACGGTGCGGTCGGCGGAGCCGGTGAAGGCGACGGGTCTTCCGTCGAACTCGGTGCAGGCGACGGCGTTCACCCAGTCGGTGTGGCCGGTGAGGGGTTCGCCGAGTTGGGCACCGGTTGTCGCGTTCCAGATCCGCACGTCGTTGTCGTAGGACCCGGTGACCGCGACGGGCTCACCGTGCAACACGGTGCACGCGACTGCGGTCACGATTTCGGTGTGTCCGGTGTGGAGTTCGCCGACTTGGACAGTCGTGAGGTCCCACACTCGCACGTCGTTGTCGTAGGAGCCGGTGACCGCGACGGGACTTCCCTCGAGCACCGTGCAACCGATCGCGTTCACTCCGTCGCTGTGGCCGGTGAGGGGTTCGCCGAGCGGGGTTCCGGTCGCGAGGTCCCAGATCCGCACCGTGGCGTCGAAGGACCCGGTGACCGCGACGGGCTTCTTGTCGAGCACGGTGCAGGCGACGGTGGTCACCTGGCCGGTATGGCCGGTGAGGGGTTCGCCGAGCGGGGTTCCGGTGGCAAGGTCCCAGATCCGCACCGTGGCGTCGACGGAGCCGGTGACCGCGACGGACCGTCCGTTGAGCGTCGCGCATGCGATCGAGGCCACGCCGGTGTCGTCGATGAGCGGTTTGCCGCGCTGGGTGCCGGTGGTCAAGTCCCAGATTCGCACGGTTTGGTCGTCGGAGCCGGTGACCGCGACAGGCTTGCCGTCGAGTTCCGTGCACGCGACCGCGGCTACCCAGTCGGTATGTCCGGTGAGGGGTTCGCCATGCAGAGTACCGGTCATCAGGTCCCAGACCCGTACGATCCCGTCGTCGGAGCCGGTCACCGCCACGGGTCGTCCGGCGAGGATCGTGCACGCGATCCCGGCAACGTCGCCGAACTGTGCGGCAATGGGTTCGCCGACTTGGGTGCCGGCGGCCAGATCCCAGATCCGCATGGTGTTGTCGGCGGAACCGGTAACGGCGATGGCCCGCCCCTGAAGGGTCGTGCACGCCACGTCCTCGATTCTGTCGCTGTGTCCGGTCAGGGGTTCGCCGAGGGGGGTGCCACTGATCAGGTCCCAGATCCGCACGGTGCAGTCGTTGGACCCGGTGACGGCGACGGGCCGCCCGTCCAGGATCGTGCACGCCACCGCGTTCACGAGGTTGGCGTGCCCCGTCATGGTGTCGCGTAGCGCGGAAGTCGGCATTCCGCCCGTGGCGGCGACGACCGTCCAGGCGCCGGCCTCGATGCCGTCGTCGAACGCGCGCGCCGACGCGATGGCCTTGTAGCGGGCGGCGTCCGTGGCGAGCAGTCGGCGGCGGGTGGCCGGGTCGGTGTGGCGGTGGAGGCCGATGGAGGCGCGATAGACGGCTCTGGTCAACAGGGCCTCGTCGGTGCCGGCGCGCGGGAACGCCCGGACGAGGGCGGTCGGGTCGCCGTGGACCAAGTACTCGGTGTCGGTCAGCAGTTCGTCCACGCAGCCTGCGGATTCGGCGTGCGCCGGGGCGTGGCGCAGGAGATAGGGAGGGGCGCTGGCCCAGGTGCGGGTGGGGCCGTCGTACGTGGTGTGTGCAGCGAGGAGGTGGTCCAGGACCTGTCCCTGCGTGGGCACGGTCACGCCCGTCGCCGGGTATCGGACGAGGTGGTCGACGAGTCCTTGGTGGAAAAGCCGGTAGAGCAGGGTGCCGTCCCGGTCGGGGGTTGCCCGCAGGTAGAACAGGGCGTCGGGCAGGAGGGTTCGGGCGCGTTCGGGGTCGAGATCGGCGAACAGGCCCGCGAGGGGCAGGGCCACGTCCAGAGGCATGCCCTCGCCTCGGGCCAGGGCCAGTGCCGACAGGATGGCGCGGACGCCCGGCCCGTCCGTCCGGGCGGCCAAGTCCAGATCGAGTACCGCCGGCAGGGTGGTGGGTGCGGAGCCACCCAACTCCCCCGCCTCGTCCGGGCCGTCCGGTGCGGGGACCTGTGCCAGATGGCGGGTGAAGATCTCGGCGACCAGGAACGCTCCCCAGGGCACTCTGCCTCCCGGGTGCGGGGCGAGCCGATCGGCGATCGCGTGGGCAAGGCGGTGGCGGATCGCGCGCTTGCGAGGTGGGCGGTACGCAGGGATATCGGCCAGGCGGGCGTTCAGGTGGTCCGCCAAATCCTCGCGGACCTCGTCGGGGTCGGCGTCGTCCAGGTCCACCAGACCGCCGACGGCGGCGGCGCGTTCGAGCAGCGCGGTAGAGGTGGGCCACCGCCGGGTGCCCACCAGCAACCGCACGCCCGGCGTGCCGTCGGCCCGGGCCGCGCCGGCCAAGCGGACCAGGTCCGCGCACAACGCGGCGGGGTCGGATGCCTCGTCCACCGCGTCCACGACCACCGCCGGCACCTCGCCCACCGCGGGCAACAGAGCCATGAACAGCGCCACGTCGAACGGCACGCCCGAGCCGGGATCGATATCGAGTTGACGAGCCGCCGACCCGAACACCTCCCCCGAGGTCCGACCTCGCGCGTGCACGGCGGCCAGCCGATCGTTGACCGAAGGACACCCCGACGGGTCCCGCGCGTCCAGCCGCTCCCGCACGTGCCCCGCCACCGCGACCAGTTCGGGATGCGCCGCACACGCCAACGCTCCCAGCAGGGCCGACTTGCCCACTCCGGGGTTACCGGTCACCACCCGAAGGCCGCCCGCGGCGACGTCGTCCAACCACGGCGCGAGCACCCGCAACTGCGAGCGCCGCCCGGTGAACCTCCCGCCGGCCTTGTCGGTGAAGTGCCGCGCGTCCGAGGGATCGAGAAACACTCGTAGCGCGGGCTCGACACCGGTCAGGCGCGCCGCGTTCGGGTCGTGGCCGGGGTGGGGGAAGAACGGCAGGTCCGGCTCGTCCTCGGCCAAAACCATCGCCGTGCTCTGCACGGTCTGCACCGGGCCGGGCATGCGCTCGACCCGTTGTCGCACCCGGCGCGCCACCGTCGAGAACGGTACGTGCGACCGCGCCGGATCGGTGTCCAGCCCGGTGCGGGCCACCTCTTCGAACACCTCCGCCAGCGCGATGCTGAACCTTCCGTCGTACGCGTCCTCGCCCCCACCGGACGCCGCGATCACCCAGGCGTTAGCCGGCGTGTCCGACCCGTGCACCAGGTGCGGCAGCGAGGCGGCGCGACCGGATCGACACAGGTCGAACAGGAACAACGTCGGCACACCCAGCGTCTGCGCGTCGTCCACCCACTGCGCGGCGTTCGTCCCCGCGCCCACGCACCCGTCCGCCGGCACCACGTCCACCCGGTGCGGATTCGCCGTCCCCGCGTCCCCGTGGGCGGCCACGTAGACCACCCGGGCGCTCCCCAGCGCCGCGCCCACGGCCGATCGCAACGCGACGGCACCGACATCCCTGTGCACGTCGGTCGCATACCCCAGCCGGTTGAGCGCCGCGGCGACCGGCGGCACCACCTGGTCCACAAACGGCAGGTCCGCCCACGCCCGCGTACCCACCGGCACCTCGCCGGCCCCCATCGCCGCGAAACGCCCGATCCCCACCACCAACGCCCGCGTCGGCCCCACGCACGTGCCTCCGTACCCGAAACGAAGCTCCAGCGTGGCAGGCATCGCCCGGCCACACCCGCGAAAGAGTGCAACAAACAACGGACGACACGAACACGCCGGCAAAGCACCGACTTGTCGTTTCAGGAACCGTCATCGCGGGACCGCGTCACGGACGCGAGGCATCCTCGGTGACGCCGGAGTCGCTGTAGAGCGACCGGTCCGAGAAGCCCGGGTCACGCCTGGTCGTCGCTGCAGAGCGACCGATTCGAGAAGCCGGGGACACGCCCGGTCGGTTTCCCGTGGACCGCGTGGTCGAGCAGGGTGGCCAGGTCACGGGCGTCGTCGGCGTCCGGGCTGTCGTGGTGCACGAAGTGGCGTAGCGTCAAGGACTGCCCGCCCTCGAAAAGGCTGAAGAAGTCCAGGCTCAGCGGTTCCCGGCTCGGCCCGTTCGGCATTCGCCGAAGGCGGGCCGAAGGTGAGCATCGAAGAGGTGGCTCAGCGGGCCGGCGTCGGGGCCACGACCTTCTACCGGCACTTCCCCACCAAAGGCGACCTCGTCGACGCGCTCCTCGACGACCTGGCCGAAAGGCGCGCGCCATGTCAGCCTCCACGCCGCGGCCCCGTTCGTGACCGTGGACGGTGCCGAGGAGGCCGTGGCGGCGCTGGTCGAGGCCGGGATCCACCGCATCGCCTACTTGTCCTCCGTGGTTGCCGACGACGATCCGTCGCGACCCGATGGTGCGGTCGAGAAGCTCGTCGAACATGCGGTGCCGGACTGAACGTTCCTGCGCCCGCACGGCTTCATGGCCAACGCCTGGCGCTGGATGGCCGACCTGCGCACCGGCGGAAGCGTGCGGGCGGCCTACGGCGCCGCGGCGACGGCCCCGATCCACGAAGCCGACCTCGCGGCAGTGGCCGCACTGGCATTGACCGAGCCGCGCCACAGCGGACGCCGCTACGTCCTGACCGGCCCTGCGGTGATCACCCAGGCCGAGCAGGTCGCCGCCCTCGCGGAGGCAACAGGACTATCGCTGTCCTGGGAGGAGCTCTCCCCCGCCGCGGCACGCGAACGCATGTCGGCCACGGCTTGGCCCCCGCAGGTGGTCGACAAGGTCCTGGCCTACCAGGCGCGGCGTGTGGAGGTGCCCGAGGAAGTGCTCTCGACCGTCGCGGAGTTGACCGGCCGCCCCGGCCGCACCTTCGCCACCTGGGCCGCCGACCACACCCCGGCCCTCCGCGCCGCGCTCAACGACTGACGGATGACGTCCACCGTCGGCGATCCACCGGGCCGGCCCGACGATCCGAAGGAACGAACCGAGGCAGCGTCCTGCGGATCGTCTGCGGAGCCGGATGGTCGCACCGGTGAAGTCGGTGCCGGTCACGGTGCCTCCGGTGGCGGGAGCCGAGGTGGGGGTGATCGCGACAGCGGCCGGAGCGGGGGTGCTACCGCGGTGAACTCGACGACGGCAAGGGTGCTGTCGAAGAAGTCGGGGATGTACCCGCGCGAGCCGGTGCGGCGCGTGTCGTCGAGGCGGCGCAGCGTGTCGTCGAGGTCGGCTTGGGCAGTGCTCCGGCTGTCGAACGCCAACCCGGCGATCCGATGCGAGGTCGGGGGCAATGCGTGGCCAACGTGCGCGGGTCCGGACGGTCCTGCCGGTCGGTCGATTGCTCGGCGAGGTCGGGACCCGGCGCGCCCACACCGCCGTGATCCGGTACGTCAGGGGATCCGGGCCTCGATGTGGGCGAGGTGGGCGGCGAGGATTTCTTCGAATGCGGCGCGGCGGTCTGCTCCGAGGGGGCGGATGTCGCGGGCGAAGTGGGCCAGGGCGGGGAAGCGTTCGGGGTCGGCGCCGAGCACCGCGACGCGGAACTGCTCCATGCCCTGTTCGTACTCCTTGGGGGTGACGGTGCTGATACCGGCCTCGGAGGCGATCAACGCGGCGAGGAGGATCACGATGCGGTGGTAGCAGACCGGGACCTCCTCGTCGGGCAGGCCGGACGCGCGCAAGGCCTGCAGCAACTCCTCCATGACCAATCGGGATCCGGTGCCGCCGGACCCGTAACGCCCCCACACCGCGGCGAGTTGGGGTTGCTCGCCGAACGCCTCACGCAGGCACACGGCCAAGGCGGTGACGCGCGGCTTCCAGTCGCCCTCGGGGCGATAGCCGCCCATGGCGGCCAGCAGGATCCGGTCGGCGACCGCGCGCAGCAGTTCGGTCTTGTTGCGGAAGTGCCGGTAGAGGCTGGAGGAGTCGGTCCCGAGCGCTGCGGCGAGTTTGCGCACGCTGAACGACTCGGCGTCGCTCGTGCGCAGCAGTTCCGCCGCCGTGTCCAGGATCTCCTCGGTCGACCATCGCCTTCGGCCAGTCATCTCGCCCCTCTCGTCGGGACTCAGCCTAACCTATGCACTTGCTGTTGCACGCACCGCGTGCATAATGAGGACAAGACACTGTCCGACCGCGATGACACACCCGGCATCCGGCCGGGAGGGGAGAGGAAGACATGAGCGACACCACGACCGCGACACGGCCGCCGGAGCCGGACTTCTCGACGATCACGACCGAGGAACTGCTCGCCTACCGCGACGCGGAGAACCGCTTCCGGGCCTCCGACGCGGCGCGGACGATCCTGGGGGAACCGGATCCCGGCGCCGCGATCGCCTGGCGCGAGATCGCGCTGCCCGGCCGCGACCTACCGGTCCGGGTCTACCGGCCGGCCCCGACGGGAGACGACGAAGCCGCGACCCGAACCGACCTGCCACTCGTGATCCATGTCCACGGCGGCGGCTTCGTGGGCACGGCGGTGCAGTGCGACTGGACCAACAGCCACCTCGCCGCCCGACTGCCCGCCCTCGTCGTCTCGGTCGAGCACCGCCTCCTCGCCCCCGACAGCCCGCTCGCGAACGCCGCCGACGACGGCTGGGACGTGCTCGAGCACGTGGTGCGGCACGCCGCGCAGTGGGGCGTCGACCCGGCGCGCGCGGCCGTCTTCGGCGAGAGCTGCGGCGCGCTGATCAGCGCGCTGACGGCCGTCCGGGCCAGGAAGGCCGGCCTGGGCCTCAAGGCGCAGGTGCTGGTCAACCCCGCGGTCGACGTGACCGGGACGATGTTCGACTACCCCTCGATGGCCGAGTACGCGTACAGCCCGACCCGGGCCCTGCCGCTACTGCGGCTGTTCCAACGGCTCGCCGTCCCGTCGGGAGCCGACGCCGGCACAGTCTCGCCGCTGTACGCGGACGACCTGAGCGGGCTCGCCCCCGCGCTCGTGGTGGTGCCCACCCAGGACGCGGTCGCCGATCACGGCCGCCGCTACGCCGAGCGGCTGCGCGAGGCAGGGACACCCGTCCGACTTTCCGAATACCCGGAAGCGAAGCACGCGTTCCTCACCCTGCCCGCGCTGGAACCACAGGCCGCGGCCGCCCAGGCGGAGATCCTCGCGTTCCTCCGCGCGGCCCTGGCGAACTGACGGAGAAACCATGCACCCCACCACCTTCGAAGACGGAGATCCCCGAGCATGCGCACGACCGAGCCGCGAACCGACGGGCTGACCGACACCGAACTGGTGGAGGGATGGCGCGAGGTCGGGGTCCGGGAGGGCATGTCGGTGATCGTGCACTCGTCCATGTCCGGCATCGGCCGCGTCGACGGCGGAGCCGCCACCGTGATCGGCAGCCTGCGCACCGTACTCGGCCCGGCCGGAACGCTCGTTGTTCCCACCTTCACCTGGCAGGTCGCCGATCCCGACCACGGTCACGTCGGTATCCCCGATGCCGCCGTGATCGAACGCCGCGCGGCCGTACCCACCTTTCATCCCGACCTGCCATCCACCGGTATGGGCGCCGTCCCCGAACTCGTGCGTTCCTTGCCCGAGAGCGTGCGCAGCTCGCATCCGCAGGCGTCCGTCGCCGCCATCGGCGCTCGGGCAGCCGACATCGTTCGCCGTCAGACGCTCGGATTCGCGGTGGGCCGTACGTCGCCGTTCGGCCGCCTGCACGACCTCGGAGGCCACATCCTCCTCGTGGGGGTCGGCCACGACCGCAACACCTTCCTGCACCATGCCGAAACGCTCACACCCGACCCGCGTCTGAAGGTCCGTCGCTTCCCGCGGGACCTCGACGGCGAGCGGGTGTGGGTCGAGACGCTCGACGTCGGCAACGACAACGGGAGGTACTTCCCCACGATCGGCGGCGAATTCGAGGAACAGGCCGGCATCGAGGAGGTCCTGGTCGGCGACGCCCCATGTCGACTGATCCCGGTGCAGCCGCTGGTCTCCTTCGCCGTTCGCCGCCTCACCGAACTACTCGACGCGGACCGCCGGAATCAATAGCCGAACTCGTCCGATCCACAGGTCCCGACGATTGCGCTCTTTGGGAACTCCCGCTGCTCCCACACCTGCCGGCCGACCACATCCGGGCCGGCCATCCCGGCTACCCCCGGGCGCGGGTCGACTCGGCCGTCACCACCTGTCTGGTCGTGTTGTCCGTCATCGGAGCGCTCGGCGTCCTTGCCTGGCTCACCACGGCCTGGGCCGTTCAGGCAGGCAAGCGGTGGGCCCGCCCCGCCGCGACCGTGATGTTCGTGCTCGGCACCGGCGTCGGACTGGCCGGGCTGTCGACCAAGGACACCTCCGGCGCGACCGGACTGCCGCCGGAGCCGGGCCGGGCCGGGATGATTCCCTGCCTGGCGGGCGTCGTCGCGGTCACAATGCTGTGGAGAAGACCGCGACCGACGTGACGTCGGCTCCGTTCGATTTCGCACACGAGGAACCGACGGCATTCATCACGACCGTACAGACCGCACCACCACGGGTCACGACCACAACGCACCATGGAGGAAGACACAGTGCAGCGCATCGGCATCATCGGAGTGGGCGAGATCGGCCGGGCCATCGTCGAGGGCCTGCGCAACGGGGGCGGTGCGTCGCCGGACGTCTTCCTTTCTCCCCGAGGGGCCCGCACCACCGCCGAACTGTCCGAGCGCTTCGAAGGCGTCCATGTGTGCGCCGACAACCAGGAGGTGCTGGACCGCTCCGAATTGGTGATCATCGCCGTGCGCCGCCAGGACCACCGCGAGGCGCTCGCCGGGCTGAAGATGGACGACGACAAGACCGTGGTCAATCTGATGGCCGGCGTCGCCACCGACGACCTGCGCCGAACCCTGGCCACCGGCGCGCCGATCGTCCGCGCCATCCCGCTGCCCGCCGTACGTGAGCGCCGCTCCGTCACCGTGACCTGCCCCTCGCACCCGATGGTGGACTCTCTCTTCGACCAGTTGGGCGGAGCGCTCCCCGTCGCGGAGGACGCCTTCAACGCCTTCTCCGCGCTGACCGGGACGCTCACCGCCCACTACGCCTACCTCGCCACGCTCACCGAGTGGGCCACCGGCCACGGCATCGCCGCCGACGCCGCCGATCGGTACGTGCGCGGCCTCTTCCAGAACGTCGGCCGCTCCCTGGGCGACGAGACCCGCCCTCTGCACCAACTCGCCGCCGACCACGAGACGCCCAAAGGGAGCAACGAGCGCATCCGCACCACCTGGTTCGATCCGGCCAACGCCGCAGCCCTCAAGAGGGCCCTGGACGACCTCCTCGCCGACCTGAAGTAAGAGCGCCCGGCTGGGACATGCGTCCGGACCGGGAGACCCCGCTGTCTCCGGCACGCAGAACTTGCCTTCGGCAACCTCCTCCGCTCCCGCCCTCGCGCCTGAGCCGAACGGCCACCCCACGTAGGCGCGCTGTGCGGTCGAGTTCCTGCCGCCGACTCGGTCGAGGGACCCGACTGGCGGTACCACGACGGGGCGTGAGAGGGCCCGGTTCGCGCGCCGAGGCCGGACGCGTTGCGCACGCGTTCTCCTGCGGTCGGCATCCTGCGGCCGGCAAGGCCCCACCCACTCCCTCCACACACTGCCGAAGTCGGCGACCACCCCCGACGACGCCGAGCACGAGGGGGACCTTTCCACGGCTCGGGACCGCCATCCGTGGAGGCTCTGCGGGATCGTCCCGGTACAGGTACCGAATAGTGCGTGCTTCCCCCGGGGACGGTCCCGATCTACGGTCACATGGATCGATCGGTCGAACGAATCCGGCCAACCACCGCACCGTCTGCCGTGGTTGCTCGGCGTTTTCGTACGAGGGGGGAACAGCACATGAGGATCGGCGTACTGGGCACGGGTGAGGTCGGGCGACGGCTCGCCGGCAAGCTCGCCGCGCTGGGTCATCGAGTCACGCTCGGCTCCAGGACGGCGGACAACGCCGAAGCCAAGCAGTGGGCGGCGGACAACGGCGGCGCGCACGGCACCTTCGCCGACGCGGCCGGCACCGCCGAGCTCGTGGTGAACGCGACCGGCGGCCTGGTCTCACTGGCCGTGCTGGAGGCGGCGGGTGCCGACAATCTGCGCGGCAAGGTCCTGGTCGACGTGTCCAACGCACTGGACTTCTCCGAGGGGTTCCCGCCCAAGGTCTTCACTCCGGACGGCGGCAGCCTCGCCGAGCAACTGCAAAAGGCGTTCCCCGAAACCCGGGTCGTCAAGACCCTCAACACGATGAACAACACGGTCATGGTCGAGCCCGGCCTGGTCCCCGGCCACCACAACGTGTTCCTCAGCGGCAACGACGAGACCGCCAAGGCCGAAGTGGCAACCCTGCTGGGCTCCTTCGGCTGGACCCCCGCCCAGATCATCGACCTCGGCGACCTGTCCGGTGCCCGCGCGACGGAACTCCTGATGCCCTTGTGGCTGCGCCTGTACGGGGTCCTGGGACCGGTGGACTTCAACATCTCGATTGCCACCGCCCTCGCCACCCAGCCCTCGACCGACTGATGACCCGGGTCGGGCGAAACAGGTGACCGACCATCACCTTCGCCAAGGCGTCGGGCCCGGCTGGACCGAGCGCGACGCTTTGGCGACGGTTTCCGTGCCCACCCGATCAGCGGCGTCACCACATGCCGACCCGGACTTGCCGGTCGCCGCAGGGGTGGTCGACGACATCAGCCACGAAGGACTCCGCCGGTCCCGCCGAGGTCACGACAGCGCGGCCGCCTTGCGCAGCAGCACCGACCGCTCGCGGAGGTTGCCACACAATCGCGCGGCCAGTTCCAACTCGGCCCGCGCCTCGGCGGTCCGACCGAGGCGGGCGAGGAGTTCGCCGCGCACGCTCGGGAGCAGGTGTGATCCCGACAGGCGTCCCGAGGCGACCATCTCGTCGACGATGGACAACGCGTGTCGGGGCCCGTATGCCATCGCGACGGCGACGGCCCGGTTCAGTTCGACCACGGGCGAGGGAGCCACACGGCCGAGGGCCTCGTACAGGAGTACGACGCGTTCCCATTCGGTTTCCGGCACCGAGGACGCGGACGCGTGGCAGGCCGCGATCGCCGCTTGCAGGCCGTACGGTCCGAGACCGCGCCCGACCGCGGTGGCCCGGGCGAGCGCGGCCCGACCGCGGCGGATCGCCGACCCGTCCCACAGGCGTCGGTCCTGGTCCTCCAGGAGCACCGGATCTCCATCGGGGTCGGTGCGTGCGGGAAAACGCGCTGCCGTGAGCTCGAACAGGGCAAGCAGCCCGAACACTTCCGACGCGTCCGGCAACAACGTTGCCAACATCCGGGCCAGTCGGATCGCCTCATAGGCGAGATCAGGCCGAAGCAGACGGTCGCCCGTCGTCGCCGTCGAGCCCTCGGTGAAGATCACGTACAGCACGCTCAGGACGGCACCGAGCCGCTCGCGCCGTTCCCGGGATGGTGGCAGCTCGAACGGGACCCCCGCCGCGGCGATGGTCTTCTTCGCCCGGGTGATCCGTGCCTGCACCGTCGATACGGGCACGAGGAACGCCCGGGCGATCTCCTCGCTGGAGAGGCCGCCGACCGCGCGCAAGGTCAGGGCCACGCGTGCCTCGGGCGACAGCACGGGATGGCAGGCCACGAACATGAGCGCGAGGACGTCGTCGTCGACCCGGTCGGGGTCCCACGGCAGGTCGTCCGACCCGTCTCGCGGGGCGGGCGCGCCCGAGCTCGCCTGTCCTTCGGTGAGTTGCCCGGCGAGCATGCCGTATCGCTCATCGAGGGCCGAACGGCGGCGGAAGTTGTCGATCGCCCGCCGCCGTGCGGTCGTCAGGAGCCAGCCCACGGGGTTGGTCGGCGTGCCGTCGCGCGACCAGCTGACGAGCGCCTCCGCCAGCGCCTCCTGTGCCACGTCCTCGGCGAGTTCGAAGTCGGCCGTGTAGCGGGCCAGCGCGCTGACGATCCGCGCGGACTCGATCCGCCAGACGGCCTCGGTGGCCCGCCGAGCCGACTCGGCGCTCGGCGGGCCACCGGTCGCGTCGTGCGTCAGAGCTGGCCGGTCCGCTCGCGCCACGACCGCTCCTTGATGATCCACTCGTTGTTCTGCGGGAATTCGTCGATCCCCGGCACGCGGCGGATCTCGCACTTGCTGCCCGTGATCGCGGGGATTCGCGTGGCCCACTCCACGGCCTCCTCCTTCGTGGCCACGTCGATCACGTAGAAGCCACCGAACAGTTCCTTCGTCTCGCCGTACGGACCGTCGGTGACCACCGGCGTCTCGCCGCCGAAGTCGACCACCACGCCCTGGGTCGGGTCGTCCAGACCCTCGGCGGCGACGAGCACGCCGGCGCGGATCATCTCCTCGTTGAAGCGGCCGACGGTCTCGAGCATCTGCTCGAACGGCGTCTCCATCATCTTCGCGACGGACTCGTCGGTGCCTCGCAGGATCAGCATGTACTTCGCCATCTTCGATCTCCTTGCCACAGGGTCGCCTCTCGACCTTCTCACTTCTCACCTCCAGGTCGAACGGGGCGACCACGGATCGACACGGTTCGCGTCGGACAACCTCGACGCGCTCACCGCGCCCCGGACGATGTAGAGCCTCCACCCGGATCTCCGCCCGAGTCGGCCGGGGGCGTGGCGTGTCCGGGAACGAAACCGGCACCGACCCGGACGGAACACGCGGACACGGCCGAGCAATCGCCGCGGGGTTCGAATCCGGGCCACGGAGCAAACTACGGAGCTTGAGCCGGAACCCGCGTCGTGCGGGCGATCCGGGTCGACGACCCCGGGCTGCGCCGCCGGTACTTGCGTGGCGCACTCGTCAGGAGCGGACCGCGGGGCTTTCGGTCGGCGTTGCGGCGCCGGCGACGATGGCCCGCAGTGCGGCGACGTGGCCGTCGAAGGCGTCCCGGCCGGTGCTGGTCAGGCGGGCGCGTACCTTGCGGCGGCCGCCGCACATGCGGCGCTCGGTGGCCACGTATCCGGCTTCCTCGAGGGTTGCGAGTTGCTTGGACAGCGCCGATTCGGACAGTTCCAAGTGTTCCTTGAGGTACGCGAACTCGGCCCAGTCGGCCGCGGCCAGGGTCGCCACCAGGGTCAGCCGGGTGCTGGGGTGGATCAACTCGTCGAACCGTGCCTTCGTCATGCCCGCGCCCAACGGCGCAGAACGCGCAGGATATCCGGTCCGCCGAAGCCGATGACGGCCGCGACCAGTGCGCCCGCCCAGATGCTCGCGTGGTCGGCGCCGTCGGCGTGCAGCGCGAGGGCGGCGGCCACGGTGACGGCGACGAGCCCGAACAGCATGCCGAGCACGACCAGCGGGGTGCGGCGCCCGGCGACGGCCGCGCCGACCCGCAGACGGTCCGTGCGCCGGCGTCCGTCGAGCAGGCGCGTCGCGAATATCCCGTGCCCGGCGCCGAAGGCCGCGGTCGCGGTTCCGCCCAGCCACGGCGACACGCTGCCGAGCACGCCCAACAACAGCCAACCCGCCGCCATCACCCACCAGTAGCCACGGGGCAGACCCACCTCATCGGCCACCCGGCGCCGGGCCCGGTCGACGGCGTCCAGCGCGGCGAGGGCCTGCTCCGGAGCGGTGTTCGTCATGACGGAACCTCACTTTCCTGTCGGGAAAGTAAGAGTCCTACTTTCCGACTGGGAAAGTCAAGACCAATCCCCAACGCCGCAAGGCCCTCTCCCCCGATCACGCCCCCAGTCGCGGCACCGTCCCCACCTACGCATCGGGCGCCCGGTCCGCGTCGTCGATCCCCCGCCGCAACCACCCGCGTTCGTCGACGACGGCGACCACCTGGCTCCCGGAGCGGCGATGACAGGGATCACGCTGCGGTGTCACTCTGCTGAAGTATCCTTCCCGCCACCGCACACCGACTGGGAGGACCAAGAGAATTGACCGGCCTGTCCACCTTCCCGCTGCCCTTTCGTGCTTCCCGTTCCATATCGTTCGCAACACCCCGAACGCTGCGGGAACTTCAGATGATGCAGTGCAGCGCGCACATCCGGGCGAAGCCGGGGTGGTTCGACAAGATGAACGATGCCGACATCGTCGCCAGGTGGACGCAGGAAGCGGTCGCCCAGGGCCTCACCGAAGCGCAGGTTCGTTACGTGCTTGCCGAACTCCTGCACTACGCCGCGCTGCGGGACGGAGGAACCGGCGTCGAGGTGTCCGCCGTCGACGGGGTGTGGCAGTCGGACACGCTGATCGACGACAAGCTCCGATCCCGGCTGCGCGAGGCGGTTCGGGTTCTGGAACAGATCCCCGAAGCAGAACAGGACTGGCATCCCGGGTCCGACGGCCAGGTACTGGATCTGGTCCATCCCTCACTGTTCTGCCTGGTGCGAGAGGTGAGCGGTGCGCCCGAGCGGGCTTGGCAGAACCCGACGGACCGCTACTCGAAGTACGAGGTCTCGGAGAAATTCCAGTGGCTACCCACGGACGTCGACGTCAGTGACGACGGCGATGTCGCCTTCCGTTCGTACGTCAACAACGTCCACCCCGACAATCATCGCGAACTGGCCTCCGTACTGCCGGACTTGTTCGCGCGCCTGCGCCCGCTGCTGGAGAACGTGCTCACCGATCTGCGCCATCCGCGGCCCCTGCGGATCGAGGCCGATCCCTACGGGTGGTACGACTCGGAGCCGGAGCCTCCGGACGAGTCCTCCCACAGTGATGACGAGGCCTACGACGAAGCCGTCCATGCATGGGAAGCGGCTCAGGACGACTGGTGGGAAAACCGCCGTCCGGTCGTCCCGGACGCCCCGGCCTTCACCCCACCCCGGTTGCCCGATGAATCCGCCCGAGTCGACCTGCGCGGCCGCCGTCTCCAGGTCATCGTCAAGCTCGCCACCATTCATCTCACCCCGGACAAGCCCGAATACCCGGGCGGTTCCTGGCATGTCGAGGGGATGATGAACGAGCGGATCGTCTCGAGCGCCATCTACTACTGGGACAGCGAGAACATCACCGAAAGCAGGCTGAGTTTCCGGGCGGCACTCGACGACCCGCGCTACGAACAGAACGACGACAACGGCGTGCGTGACGTCTACGGCTTGGAGAACGAAGACGCACTGAACCAGATGCTGGGATCCACATCGACCCCAGCGGGCCGCTGTCTGGCGTTCCCCAACATCCTGCAACACCGCGTCGGCTCGTTCCGTCTCATGGACCCCACCCGCCCGGGATATCGCAAAATTCTCGCGTTCTTCCTGGTCGACCCGTCGGAAACGATCGTCTCGACATCCGACGTGCCACCGCAACAACCATGGTCCGACACCTCGACCATGACGCTCGAACAGGCCAGGAACCACCGCGAACAACTCATGCAGGAACGCAAGTTCTTCGTCGACGAACACAACGAGCAGATCTACGAACGAGAATTCTCCCTCTGCGAGCACTGAACCCGTCCATACGGGCCGGGTCGAGCCGGACATCCCGGCTCCGGCAGGGGCGGGGCGCGGTGCGCCTTGCGTGTCGACGGCCCCGGTTCCCCTCAGGCGTCCGGGTCCGACACCCTCGCGCCGACCGGCAGCGGCACGTGACGACCGTCGAACGGCAAGGGCTCGCCGGCCAAGACGCTCGACGCGGCACAGTCGAGGCGGCATGGCCGGGGGCGGCCGCAGGCGCACGCTGCCGGGGTGCCGCCGGGAATTCCGGCAGCACCCCGATGGGAAACCCAGGTGTCGGACGGCCTGGGCGTCCCGAGCATTGGTGGTCGGCCGCTCAGAACGGCCGAATCGTGCACTCCGGCCACCGATGCGCCATGAAGCCGCGCGCCCAAACGGCCCACGGATGGTCGCCCATGCAGGGAACGACGATCAAGTGACGCGCCGCGTTGGCGGGCATTTCGGTGACGCCGGTCCCGGAGCGCCCGCCCTGCGCCCGGGTCGCACACCGCGGGAGCGTGGTCAGCGGACGACGTCGAAGACGTTCTTCTGCAGACCGTTGGCGTACGCCTCGTGCTCGACCAGCTTCAGCTTCTGGGTGTCCTTGTCCGTGGCGCTGAACAGGCGCTTGCCCGCGCCGAGCAGGAGCGGGAACACGAGCAGGTGGTAGCGGTCGATCAGGCCGGCGTCCGACAGGGCCTGGTTCAATGTGGCGCTGCCGTGCACGATGATCGGTCCGCCGTCGGTCTCCTTGAGCGCGGCGACGTCCTCGAGCGAGCGCAGGATCGTGGTCTCGCCCCAGTTCGACACCAGGTCGCCCTCGGACAGGGTGGTGGAGACGACGTACTTCGGCATCACCTTGTAGTCGGCGAAGTCCTCCATGTCCGGCCACACCGCGCTGAACGCCTCGTAGCTGACCCGGCCCATCATCATCGCCGCGGCCTCCTGCTGCTCACGGCCCTTGATCTCGAACGCCTCGGGAAGGAACTCGACGTCCTTGAAGGTCCATCCGGAGTTGCGGTAGCCGGGCTCGCCGCCGGGGCCCTCCACGACGCCGTCGAGCGAGATGAACGCGGTGCTGATCAATGTGCGCATCGAAAGATCCCTGGTGTCTCGTTGCCGGATCTCGGCGGATTCGGTCGGTGCGCGCTCATGTCGCGGCGCACCGGTCATCATCTTGGACTGTGGATCGCGGCGAAACTCATCGGCACCCACCCAATCTCTCAAAGCGCCCGGCGGCGGGCGGGTCGATGACGCCGCGACGCCCGTCGACGAGTGGGCGTGGGGGCTTCGCATCGTGACCTCTCGTCCGCGCCCGCCTCCGTCGCTGTTCCCCGCGGCGGCCCGTCGTAGTCCGGCATCACGCAGGGGCCGACAGGGACAGGCCGGTGGGGTACGGGGCCGGGTCGGTTGCTGACCACAGCCCCGTCAAGAACCCTGCCTACGCCCGGGCACCGCGTCGCGGCGGCTCCGTCTGCCGGAGTTATGGACGAGCCGCCACTGCCAGGGATGTGCCGTGTTCGCCTTGCTCACGCAGTCCGAACCAGATGAGGGCCACACTGACAAGCGTCACGGCCACGTCCACGCCCAGTGCGAGACGAATGCCCGTCAATTCGTTGCCCTGCGTGGCGGCGATTGCGCTCAGAGCCGGGATGCCGACGGTGATCGCCACCTGCTGGGTCATCGAAGTCAGGCCCGTGGCCAGTCCCTGCTCGTCGTTCGGTAGTCCCGATGTGCCTGTCACGGTATACGCCACGATGGACGTCACATGCCCGAAGAATCCAAGGAACAAGGCGGGGACCAGGACCGCGAGTGCCAGTCTGTCGGTGCCGAGGAATATCAGCGGCAGGGTCGCCAGGCCTTGGACGGAGAGCCCCACGGTCAGAACGCTACGGCTGCCGAATCGCCCGATGAGGCGCCCGGCCGCCACTCCGGCGGCCACGGCTGCCAGGCCGGGGAGACCGAAGATCAGGCCGGTGGCCGTCGGCGAGAAACCCAGCACATTCTGCAGGTAGAGCGTCATCAGAAAAATCATCGCGGTGTTCATGGCCAGGACCACAAGCCCGGCGTAGTTGCCCCATTTGACGGTGGGCCGTTTGAAGATGCGCACCGGCACGAGTGGTGCGTGCGAGCGCAGTTCGACCATCCAGAACACGCTCAACAGCAACACGCCGACGACGGCCGTGAGAATGCTCGTCTCGATGACCGCATAGACGACTGCCAGCAGACCACCGGTAACGGTCACTGCTCCGGGCAGGTCAAGCTTCAGCCTGTCGGGGTGGCTGCTCTCACTGATCAGGAAGGGGGTGAGGCACAGGATCAGCGCGGCCACAGGGACGTTGATGAAGAATGCGGCCCTCCAGCTCAGCAGGCCGACGAGGGTGCCACCGACCAGTGCTCCGACGGTGAAGCCCGCGGAGAGCATGGCACCGTTGAGGCCGAGGACGCGGTCGCGTACCGCACCCTCCGGAAACGTGGTGGTGAGCAGTGACATGGACGCGGGAATCGCCATCGCCGTGGCGAGGCCCTGCAAGGCCCGGGCGATCAGAAGCGTCTCGGCGTTGTATGCGAATCCGCCGAGCAGCGAAGCTCCCGTCAGAACGACCATGCCGCAGATGAAGAGCCGGCGGCGGCCGAACAGGTCCGCCATGCGTCCGAACAACAGCGTAAGGCCGGCTGCGGGCAACGCGTATGCCGAGGCAATCCAGGGAAGCCCCGTCGCCGCCAGCCCGACGCCCTCGCCGACCTTTGGCAGTGCGACGTTCAGGATCGAGAAATCGACGGACAGCATGAAGCCGGCACCAAGCAGGACCCACAGGGTCAATCGCTGTCTGCCACTGATAAGCGGCGGTGAAGCCGGAGCGGTGAGCATGGCACGGTTCCTCTCGAAGAAATCGGATATCGGCACAGCCGGCAAGTCATCGGGATGGGCGGGCCGTCCACCGATGATTTCCGCACGTCATCGCGGATTGGCCGGGAAACTTTCACTGGCCCCGAGGCGAAGTCGGCCATACGCGGCGACGGATCGACCCGGAGGAATCCTCACGGCCCACTGGTGGCCGTGGTCGGTCGGCGCGGGCGACCGGCAGCCGCAACAACCGCGGGCATGAGAGCCATCCGGCGCCCAGGGCGCGGTCCGCCTCACAGGCACGGTGCCCATCACGCCACGCCCGGCAGCGCCCGACGACACAACCTCATCCTCGCCGGATGGCCCGGCAAGTCGGCCCGCTATTCTCCGAAACTCGAGATCATTTACCAACAGCCCTCAAGGCGAATCGTCTTACCTCGCCTCGGCGGCATGTTTGATGTCGACCAGGCGCCGGCCCCAGTCGGATGCGCGTGCGGCCGTCCACTGCGCCGTCGCGTCCGGGGGCAGCGGGCCCTACCGAAGTCCGCATTACTGTCCGACTCGGGCGCCGAAGACCAGTCCGGCGGCGTCCGGTATCGGAAGGTGCTCGGCCACCGCCTGCCGTGAGACCGGAAGACCCCCGGCGAGCATGGTCGCGGTGGCCTCCCCCTGTGCGGCGACCAGGTCGAGTAGCCGACGTCGCGGTCGGGTCGGCCAACGCGGCGAGGAGGCTGTCGACTGCTTCAGCAAGACCACCGCGTTCGTACGTCACACGGAGGGCTCTTCGACGCGCGTCCCGAGAGCGTCGAACACTCGGTCCCGTCCATGGATGTCGAGTCGCGCCCACTCGTCGCGCTGCGTTCGGGTGCGCCCGGCGTCGAGGAACCGCTCTCGACTACGCGCGGACGCATCGCGTCGCCTTCGGCGGTCGGTGTCGACTCCACCGGGGCGCTGTCGTCCGCACGCAAGGCTTCTCCGGGGAACCCGCCGGCCCGGTGGTACGCCACGTACGGCGGCGGCACAACCGTCTCCACGCACACGGCACCTTCACCGAGGCCGGGGTTCGTCGCCATCAGCAACACACCTTCCTCGGCGACTGTCCGGTCCATACCCATGAGCTACTCCCCCACCGCCGTCAGCACACCTGCAACCTCAGAGTTGCACATTCATCAAAGGACGCGCAACCCCAGCATTGCACTTCCGATGTTGCGCGCCGTCCATGGACGGTCTCCCTCGTCTGCCCGATGAGGCGGAGGGTGTGGTGATGCCGGCGGAGTACGACCATCCCGACCGGCGGACGTTGGCGCAGCGGAACGCGGCGAAGGCAAGGGAGTCGACGCTGCCGGGCTGGTCTGGCGGCGCACACGACGGTGGAGCGGATGCGTCACGCGTACCGCAGGCAGGAGTTGTGGAGGTCCGGGGAGGGCGGGCAGGCCGGGCGCATGTGCCCCGACGATCACCGTGCTCCCACCCCGACGGCGGCCGGGTGAGCGAAGTCGCGAGGGCGTCCAGCCGGGCGTGAGCGGTGACCGAAGCAATGACGGCGAGCGGCGCCCGCGGGCACGACCCGAAGAAACAAGGTGCGGTCACCTGGCAGTCGAGCGTGGGCACCGACGGTTCCTGCGAGCCCGGTACCGCCCCGGTGACCAGCCCCGCCGTGTGGGGCAATGTCGCCTACATCGCGGGTCGCGACGGTGTCGTCCGGGCGTACGACACCACCGCCGTCGACCCTGCCAAGCCGCTGTGGGAGACCCGCGTCGGCTACCTGCCCGGCGAGAGCCCCCAGGAGACAAGTGGCGGGTGGCGATGGGATGCACCACCCCGCGCGCCGGGTCGCCGACGATGCACGCCCTCGTGACCGAGTCCCTGGTGTACGCGGGCACGCGGGACGGTCGGCTGGTCGTCCTGGACCGTGCCACCGGCAAGCTGCTGACCGAGTACAACCTCGGCGGCAGCGTGGCTTCGGCGCTGTCCATCAGTGGTGACTGGCTGTTCGCGCTGACCGACGACGGGACGATCCACGCGCTGGCGGCCCGGCAGTTGCGCGGTCACGGCGGCTGATGCCCCACCGATAGGCACCTCCACGCCCTGCGGGCTGCCTTCCCCGAGCGGGGAAGGCAGCCCGCAGGGCACCGTCGATCGGCCGACGTGCGGGCGCGCGCCTGCGTCCGCACGTCCGCACGTCCGCACGGTGACGGGATGCCGCCGGCAAACAGGTCAGGCTGCCCTGAGCCGAGCCGCCATCCTCACCACGCGCTCGGTTTGGTGACGGGCGGCGGCGCGAGTGCTGTCGTCCACCGGCACCGCGAAGCCCGCCGCCGACACCGCCTCGGCGACGCAGCCGTGGCAGCCCGGGTCGGAGGAGGCCGCCACCCGATGCGTCTGTCGACCCAGGTAGGGGGGATCGATCACCGGGTAGCGCTGAACGTCGTCGAAGCCGCAGGGCCTGCAACGCACACCGTGGATCAGTCGCCGCTCTGCATGGCTTCCTCGGCCCGCTTCGCCATTTCGTCCTCGGGGACGTCCTCGACGTGCGAGGCGACGCTCCAGCGGTGCCCGAAGGGGTCCTCGAACTGGCCGGTTCGGTCGCCGTAGAACTCGTTCTTCACGGCCCGGAGTTCCGTGGAGCCCTTGGCGAGGGCACTCGCGAAGACCGCGTCGACGTCCTCGACGTACACGTGCAGGGTCACCGGCGTGCCACCCACCGTCTTCGGGCTGCGGAAGCCCATGTCCGGGTACTCGTCCGCGAGCATGACCACCGAGTTGCCGAGTTGGAGCTCGGCGTGGCCGATCTTGCCACCGGGCGCGGGCATTCTCATGCGCTCGGTCGCGCCGAGGACGGAGACGTAGAAGTCGATCGCGGCCGCTGCTCCGTCGACGCACAGGTAGGGCGTAACGCGCGGGTAGTCCTCGGGCACAGGTTTGACGCTCACGGTTCCCGCCTATCCGATCAATGGCAGATGGCCGACAGCCCGGCACAACTGTCGATTCGAGCAAGGTGATATGCCGCTCATATCCGGCATACCGGATCAGCCTGGCATGCGACACGGCAGTGCACGACCAGGCACGCCGTGTGCCGAGCAGTCATTCATCGATCGCACCCGAAGGCCCCCCATCGTGGCCGGATCCCGCGCCTTGGGAACTCGCCACCGCGACCGCCGCCTTCGCGATGGGCACCGACGGGATCACCCGGGCCGCTGCCCGTCCCGGCTGCGAGGTCTTCGCGGTCGAGCCGACGGGCGGACGGAAGCCGTCGCCGAACGCCGGGCGACATGGTCGAGGCCCGCAGGCCGGCCCGTGACGGGCCGGCCTGCGGGCGTCGCAGAGCCCCGAGCCTGCTGCCGTCAGGCTTGCGCGGCCTGCTTGATCAGGTCGGCGACGGCACCGGGCTGCGAGACGTAGACGGCGTGGCTGCCGGCCACCTCGACGGTCTGCGCGCCGATCCGCTCGGCCATCGCGCACTGCGCCGGCGGCGGGATCATGCGGTCGTCGGAAGCCACCAGGTACCAGGCCGGCTTGGTACGCCAGGCCGGCTGCGAGACCGCGCCGCCGAGCGCGTCCACGCCCCACGGAACCTGGGAGTCGGCCAGGAACTCGGCGTCCGAGACCGGCAGGTCACCGGCGAAGGAGTCGGCGAACTTCTCGCGGTCCAGGAACAGGAAGCCGTCGACGGGCGGCAGGATCGGCGGAACCGGGGCGCCGGGCGGCGGGTCGGCGATCAGCGTGTTCACCGACTCGCCCTTGTCGGGGGCGAACGCCGCGATGTACACCAGCGCCGCCACCTTCTCGTGCGTGCCCGCCTCGGTGATCACGGCGCCGCCGTAGGAGTGGCCGACCAGGGTCACCGGTCCGTCCAGCCCATCGATGACCCGGCGGGTCACGGCCACGTCGCCTTCCAGCGAGACCGTGGGGTTCTGCACGATGGCCACGCGGTAGCCGTCGGCCTTGAGTGCCTCGTAGACGCCCTGCCAGCCGGAGCCGTCCACGAATCCTCCGTGGACGAGCACGACATTCCCGCGCGGCGCGTTGTCGCTCATCATTCCTCCAGGGTTCGTCGGGTCTGGAACGCACCGCCGCAGGTGTTGCCGCGTGCGCTGCCCTTGTCGAGAACCCTAGGAATACGGACGATTCCCCGCCTCCGTCGAATGACGTAGTTCCGGCGACATTGTTCCGGACGACCCGTCACCGCCGGTCCGACCGGGTGAACGCGCGCCTGGTCGAAGGGCCGTCGTTCGTCCCCTCGACGGCCAACGCGTCCTCGAAGCCGCGATGCCGGTCGTCGTCGGCCGCAGGCGCGGTCGACCAGGCGCGGCTCGGCGTTCTTCCTCGCGGACATCCCGCGCACCGGTGGATCGTTGATGCTCCTCGGCGAACCGGGAGTGGGAAAGACGGCGCTGCACGACGCTGTCGCCCGCGAAGCCGAGGCCGCCGGGATGCGGGTGCCGTCCACCGTGGGTGTGCAGTACCGGGCGCAGACCGGTTACGGCGCGCTGCGGCAACTGCTGATGTCCACACCCGAGAGCCGGTCGGCGGCAACGGGCGTTGCCGTCCTCGCCGCGGCCCTGGATTTCAAGCGTGGGCCGGCTCCCGGACACGACACGGTCGCCGAGGCCGTGGTCTCCCTGGTCGCCGACCTGTTCCGGGATCGGCCCACCCTGCTGGTGCTGGACGACGCGCATTGGCTGGACCGGGCCAGTGCCGTCGTGCTGGGGCAGGTGGCGCGTCGACTGCCGGACAGCGGCCCCGGGACCGGGACCGTCTGTGCGATCCGGATCGGCGACGAGAGCTTCTTCGACCACAGCGGGCTTCCACTGCACGAACTGGGTCCGCTCAGCGAGGCCGCGTCGGAGGAGCTGCTCCGCCGTCGCTTCCCGGCGCTGGTTCCGCGGGTCCGACGTCGACTGATGGCCGACGCCGAAGGCAATCCCCTCGCGCTGCTGGAGCTCCCCGCCGCGCTCACCGATTCCCAGCGGACCGCCGGGCAAGCCCTGCCGAAGCGCATTCCGCTCACACAGCGCCTCCAGGCCACGTTCGCCTCCCGGATCACCACCTTGCCCGCCGCCACGCGGCACCTCTTGCTCGTGGCGGCCCTGGAAGGCAGCGGCAACCTGATGATCGTGCGCCGGGCGGTCGCCGGGCGATGTCGCATGAAGCACCTCGCCCCGGCGGAGCGTGTCCGGTTGATCCACGTGGACGAGACGACCGGCCGGCTCGAATTCCGGCACTCGCTGATGCGCTCCGCGGTGGTGGACCTGTCGACCAACGATCAGCGGCGCGGCGTGCACCGCGCACTCGCGGAGGCCTGGGTCGGCGTTCCCGAGCAGCGGGTCTGGCACCTGGCGCAGGCCGCGGTGGAACCCGACGAACAGCTCGTGGCGTTGCTCGAGGAGGCCGCCGAGGTCGGTGCGCGGCGCGGCGACGGGCCGAACGCGGTTGCGGCGCTGGTGCGTTCCGCCGAGCCGAGCCCGGCAGGGGCCGAACGAGCCCGGCGGCCGGCGAAGGCGGCGTACGTCGGCGCGAACCTGACCGGCGACGTACGCGATGTGCCACGGCTGCTCGACGACGCCCGGCAGGCCGCCCCCGACGCGGACTCCCCCGCCGCCGCGGTGGCCGCCGCGCTGTACCTGCTCAACAGCCACGGCGACGTCGACACCGCCCACCGCCTGCTGAGCGGCACCATCGCACTACAGCCCGAGCCGTACGACCTCGGCGACGCCACCCTGTTCGAGGCACCGTCCACCCCTGCTGATGGTGTGCGTCTACGGCGGCCGAGGCGACCTGTGGGCGCACTTCGACGCGTCCATCGCCACCTGCACCTCGGTCCCGGACACGCTGCGGCTGTTGCGGGCCGGCTTCGCCGACCCGGCCCGCGCCCACGCGTCCGACTGGGCCCGCCTCGACGCCGCCATCGCGGAACTCCCGGGCACCTGCGACCCGATCCGGATCGTGCGCATCGGCACCGCCGGCGCCTACGCGGACCGGCTCGGCGCCATGGAGGAGCCGCTGCTGCGCACCGCGCGCGGCGGACGCACCGGGGAGAACAACTTCCCCGCCACCCAGGCCTCGTTCCTGTGGGGCAGCCACGCCTGGTTCACCGGCCAGTGGCCCAAGCTTCGCGAGGTCGTCGGCAACGGGCCGGCCCTGTGCGACGAATACCACTACCCGCTGCGCTCCTGGACCGGGCAGTTCCTGCTCGCCTGCGTTTCCGCGGCGTGCGGCGACTTCACCACCGCCCGCACGCTCGCCGACCGGATGGACCAGTGGGGCGGGTCCCGCCGCGCCAACGCCATCCGCTGCTACGCCGCCCACGCCAAGACGTTGATCGCGCTGTCCCGGGGCGACTTCGAAGCGGCCTACCGGCACGCCTGCCGGATCTCGCCGGCCGGATCCCTGGCCCCCTTCACCGGCCACGCGTTGTGGGCGCTCCTCGACACTGTCGAGGCCGCCGTCCGAACCGGCCACCGCGACCGGGCCCTTGCCCACGTCGAGGCCGCGAGGGAAGCCGGGTTGGACATGGTGTCGCCGTGCCTGCGCGTCGTCCTGCTCGCTTCCGCGGCCATGGCGACGCGGGACGACGAGGAAGCCGTCGTGGGGTTCCGCGACGCGCCGGCCATCGAGGACGGCGAGCGGTGGCCGTTCGACCGTGCCCGTATCCGGCTGTACTGCGGCGAACGCCTGCGCCGCGGCAGGGCGCAGGCCCAGGCCCGCGACCACCTGGCCGCCGCCGTGGAGGTCTTCGAACAACTCGGCGCAGACCCGTGGACCGCCCGCGCCAACAAGGAACTCCGCGCCTGCGGCCGCCCGGTGCACGCCCGGCCGCGGCCGGAGGAATCGGCCCTGACACCGCAGGAGCGCGAGGTCGCGAGCCTGGCGGCCGCGGGACTGACCAACAAGCAGATCGCCGAGAAGTTGTTCCTGTCCCCGCGCACTGTCTCCACCCACCTCCACCACCTGTTCCCGAAGCTGGGCATCACGTCCCGGGCCGCGCTGCGCGACGCGCTGGAGCGGCGGGACCATCCCCTGGGCGCGCCGGCGACCCGCACGCGGGCGTGAACCTGCTCGGTGCCGGAGCGCGCCGTTCGACCTTGTCGCGACGACAACGTTTCCACCGGTGCCACGCGAATCGGAGAGCTCGCAGCCCCGGTCGGCAGCACGACCCGCGCGGTACGGCACCACCGCAGGCTCGGATTCGCCCGTCGCATGGCCGTCCCGACCTTGTTCGTAACGAACATGTTCGCTATCGTCGTCATGTGACCGCACGCCGGAAGAGTCCCGTCGGCCGCCGCTGCCGCAGTTCGCCACCGCGACGGCCGCCGAGCAGTCCGCGCGGGACACCGCCCCCGGCGCCCGGAACGAGATGGACGCCCTCGCTGTCGCAATCCACGCCGCCCCGCCGCGGACGCACCCGCACGTGGCCGCGCTCGCCGACCGGTTGTCGTCCGGCCCAGGCGAGGCCCACCCGTCCTGGGGCCTCCACGTCCTGATCAACGACATGGAGCAGACCGGCAGGTCGGACCGGGGACAACCCCGGCAGGTCCCCACCACCCACACCCGGCCGCCACAACGGCCGGACCACGCAGGGAACATCGCCATGACCACCCCTCACCACCCCATCGCGATCATCGGCGCCGGCCTCGGCGGCCTGACTCTCGCCCGTGTCCTGCGTGTCGGCGGCGTCGCCGCGGCCGTGTTCGACCTGGAGTCGTCCGCCCAGGCCCGCGGTCAAGGCGGCATGCTCGACATCCACGACGACTCCGGCCAGGAAGCGCTGCGCGCCGCCGGCCTCCACGACCGGTTCCGCGCCCTCATCCACGCCGGCGGCGAAGCCACCCGCATCGTGGCCCCCGACGGCACGGTCCGCATGGACGAGCCCGACGACGGTGGCGCGGGTCGCCCCGAAGTCGACCGCGGCGAACTGCGCGACCTGCTCCTGAACTCCCTTCCGGCGGACACGTTCCATTGGGGGCACAAGGCCACCGGCGCCCGGCCGCTCGGCAATGGCCGCCACGAAGTGGCCTTCGCCGACGGCGGCGTCGTCACCACCGACCTGCTCGTGGGAGCCGACGGCGCCTGGTCCCGGATCCGCCCACTGGTCTCCGCCGCCACCCCCGCCTACACCGGCGTCTCCTTCGTCGAGACCGACCTGCACGACGCGGCCACGCGCCACGCGACAAGCGCGGCCCTGGTCGGCTACGGCTTCTTCATCGCGCTCGGCGACGGCAACGGCTGCCCCGCGCACCGCGAGAGCGACGGCGGCCTGCACGCGTACACGGCCCCGAAGGTCGACCAAGACCGGCTGGAAGGTGTCGACTTCACCGACACCGACGGCGCCGGGAAAGCCGTCCTCGCCCACTTCGACGCCTGGGACGAGAGCCTGCGCGCCTTGGTCGCCGACGCCGACGGCGCACTGACCCCGCGCCGCATCCACGCCCTGCCCGTCGGTCACCGCTGGGACCGCGCCCCCGGGGTGACGCTCCTGGGTGACGCCGCCCACCTGATGTCCCCGTTCGCCGGCGAAGGAGCCAACCTCGCCATGCTGGACGGCGCCGAACTCGGCCGTGCGGTCCTCGCCCACCCCGGCGACACCGAGGCCGCGTTGAGCGCGTACGAGCGGGCCCTCTTCCCCCGAAGCGAGGCCTCCGCCGCAAACTCCGCCGACAGCCTCCGGCTCATGTTCGGCGACGACGCCCTGAACCGGCTGCTCGACCAGTTCGCCGGCTTCGGGCAGGCCGACCACTGACCCATCCCCGTCAGGGCTCCGATGTCCCAACGGACAGGCATGACACCGGAGTTCCGATCCGCGAACCAACACCACACGTCCGCCCGGCCCGGTGCGCCACGACCGACCCGGCAACCGCGGCCTCGGTGCGCCATTCGGCCACTCGGCCACTCGGCCACTCGGTCAGGCGTTCAGGCGTTCAGGCGTTCGCTGATCTCCCACAGCCGGGCGGCGGCTTCCGGGTCGACGGCATACGGCAGTACGCTCCGGGTGGCCTTCCCCCGGTGACCCGGCCCGCGAGTTGCGCGTCCCGGTCGACCAACTCATCGGCGATCGGGCCCACCTGACCCGGTTGGTCCGTCGACCGCCGCACCGGCACCCTGCACGGCGTGGCCCCCACGTCGTCGACCCGGACAACGCCCGGCGCCCGTGGACTCGTTCGGCCGAGGTACTCGCGGACGCCGGCTGAACCGCCCGGCCACCGCCCCGACCACATCCGCTGCTCCGGGACGTCCACCTCGGATACCCGGGAGCAATACGTAGCCGGCGGTCCCTGCGGACCCGTCTCCTCGCGCCTCCACCGGGCGTTCCCCAGGCTGCGCGGCACATCCCTCGGTCGATTGCGGGACGCCCTGGAGAAAGAACGCGGCACCGACAACGCAGCGTGGCCCCGGATTTGAGTCAAATGACGGAAGAGGCCAAGTCCACCGCACTCCTAGGATCCTCGACACGGCCGTGCCGTCGCCGTCGGCCCCGAAGCACCCCGGAGGAATGGTGAGCGACAACGCACCACGCGGAAACGTCGCCGCCCCCCGGGGGGTTCGTGGACGGCTCGGGCCTGCCGGGCCCGCGGCCTGCGATACCGGCCGGAACACCGCAAGCACACCACCACTCACACGTTGCCCGTACCGCTTCCCGGTGGGCATCGTGGCCGCGCTCGCACCGGTGAGCTCCCGCGGCAACGTGATCGAACGACAGGGGCGGACGCATGAGGGTCAGTATCGTGGGCGGCGGGATTGCCGGGCTGACCTGTGCCCTGAGCCTGCACGCCGCCGGTTTCCGGCCGCGGGTGAGCGAGGCGGCGCGGACGATCGAGGCGGTGGGCGTGGGGATCAACCTGCTGCCGCACGCCGTCCGGGAACTCGCCGAACTCGGCCTGGCCGACGAACTGGCCGCCATCGCCCTGCCCCCACAGCGGCTGAGCTACCGTGACCGGGCGGGTGAACCGGTGTGGGAGGAGTCGCTCGGACTGGCGGCCGGCTACCAATGGCCGCAGTATTCCGTGCACCGCGGCCACCTGCACGTCATGCTGTTGGCCGCCGTGCGCGAGCGCCTGGGGCCGCACGCTGTCCGCACCGGCCTGCGGTTCCAACGCTTCGAACAGACGACGGACGGCGTTCGGGCCCATTTCCTGGACCGGTCGAACGGCGCGCCGACCGTGGAGGACGCCGATGTGTTGGTCGGCTCCGACGGCATCGACTCCGCGGTCCGCGCCCGGCTCCACCCCGACGAGGGCCCCTCCCGCTGGAACGGTGTCCACATGTGGCGCGGGGTCGCGCGGTACCCGCACATCCTCGACGGCCGCTCGATCGTGGTGGCCGGCGGCACCCCCGGGGCGAAATTCGTCGCCTACCCGATCGAGGATCCCGCGACCGAGGGTGGCGAAGCCCTGCTGAACTGGGTGCTGGAGGTACGGCACGGGCCGTCCGCCGAACCGCGGGACCGCGCGAACCGTCGCATCACGACGACGGAGGCCCACGCCGGCCTGGCGGACTGGAACCTGCCGTGGATCGACCCGACGACGCTGGTCGAGCGCTCCTCGGCGATTTTCGAGTATCCGATGCTCGACCGCGACCCGCTGCCGCGCTGGAGTTTCGGACGCGTCACCCTGCTCGGTGACGCCGCGCACCCGATGTTCCCGATGGGCATGAACGGCGGATCGCAGTCCATCGTCGACGCCCGGGTACTGGCCTGGTGCCTGGCACGGGACGGCGACCCCGTGGCCGCGCTTCGCCGCTACGACCACACGCGCCGACCGACGGTCAACGCGATCGTACTGGCCAACCGGGAGTTGGGGCCGGAAGAGATCATCGCGCGAGCCGCGGAGCGCGGTGGAACACTGCCCACCGGCGAGGCCGAGAAGATCGCGAACCGCTACCGGGAGCTGGCCCAGGCCACGGTGGCGCAGGTCAACACCCACCCTTCGTGGGAGGTTTCACGAACGCCGGCGACGGACTGAGCAGGGTCGGGGACCGGCGCGGTTTGTCCTTGGCGGCGACGGTCTCGGCATTGGCCGCCTTGGCCTCGGCCGCGGTGGGGCCCAGCTTCTTGCCGCCCTGGTCGGGTTGGAGCGTGAAGACGGCGATCGCGTTCTTGGCCGAGTTGCCCGGCAGGGTGCCAAGGTTCCACACCACCTTGCCGTCGTCCCGGGATGCCGGAGGAGGCGCGGAGTTCAGGAAGTGGCCCTGGCGCACGGAGGGTCCGTCCATGGACAGGCTGACCTTCTCGGCCTGGACACCGGTCGTGTTGCGGACCGTCCACACATAGGTGGCGACCGAATTGGCCGCCACCTTGCCGACGATCGTGCCCGATACCTCCAGTACGGTCCCGGACTTCGCGGTGACGCTGTCCCGTACTCCGGTCCCGGCGTCGTCGGCGGTGATCTCGACGGTGGTGGTGAGCGGACCGGTCGTCGTCATCGGAGGACTCCCACTTGGCACCGTCGGCGGTGACTTCGGCCCAGGACTCCAGCGCGGGCGTGGGATCGGCGATGTTCGCGGCGGTGACCTCGGCGGTGGCGGTGAGCCTGCCGCCGGCGTCACTGCCCACCCTGGTGATCAGCGGGACGGTCCAGCCGTCGGCGGGCTCGAGATCGGCGGTCTTGAACCGGTACTTGCCGCCCCCGAGGTCCTCGATCGCGCCCATCTTGACCGCGTCCCGGTACTTGGGGCGCAGGGTGACCTTGGCCCGCAGTTGCACCGTCACCAGTACGCCGGTTGCCTTGGTCGGGCCGTTGTTGTCGATGCGCCACTGGAAATTCAGGTCGCTCCCCGACCGGACCTCGGCCGGGAACGCGTACCCCTCCTGGAGGCTGAGTTCCGCGTCCGTCGCCGGGGCCGGCGCCGGCACCGTGGGCGAGGCCCCGCCGCCGGACAGCCGCAGCGCCGGGACCCCGAAGTCGACCCGCTTCAGCACGTAGGGCTTGCCCTTGATCGCGGACTCACCGGGGAAGATCTCGTTCACGTCGGCGGGGTCGCCGTTCGGCCGGTCCCCGGCGAGGTAGAGCGGGGAGTCGGACTTGGCGAGGAAGGCGTAGTGCCCGGCGGCGATGGCCGGCACCTTGCCGTCCTTGACCGCCTGGGGCATGCACCGGTCGAGCATCTCGGGCAGTCCCGCACAGCCCCAGATGATCACCTTGCCCGCAGTGCTCAGCGCGGCGGCGAAGTTCGGCTCGCCCGCCGTGACCGCGACGATCTTCCCCTGGTGCTCGGCCGGGAACCGGCTGACGGGCTTCTTCCCCCACTTCCACGACCCGGCCGTGGCGTACCGCGATGTTCCAGTTCTCGTCCACGGAGGCGAGGCCGGTGACCCCGCCGTGGCCGACCTTGCGGGTGATCCAGGTACGGCTTCCGCGCATCACCACCCGGCCGGAGCGCAGGGGCACCGAGCCGCCGGCCTTCTCGTCCCGCTCGCCCATGGCCACCGTGAACCCTCCGTCGTTCGTCGTCTCGTCGCCGTCGTGGAGCGCCTGGAACGTAAGAGCGCTTGGAACGTATGAGTTGGCGCTATTCCCGGCGCGGCGGCGGACGGTAACCCGATTCCGTGAAGATCACCCGTAGATGGGAACGGGCGCGGCCGAGGTCGCCCCGGTGGCCAGTCGTGGGTCCGGTCGGGTGCCGACTCATGTGCCGGGATCGAACTCTCGGAGAACTGGTGGGCCTGTTGGGGGCATGTCGTAGCCGCCCTACCGAGGGCGAGGCCGGAACGGTTGCCTTTTCCCGCTGTCGATGCTGTTCCTGGGCGTGCCACAGCGCCGCATCGTCGATACCGCGCTCCGTCGTTGCGGCGCTGTGAGACGGGATCGTGCCGAGAGCCGGCAACGTCTCGGCTCAAGGGCACCGGGGTGGCCGCGACGAGCGATCGTCCCGGATCCCGAGCCGGGTCGTCCATGGCCTCGACCACCGGTAGGGACGACGGCGACCGGGCGGCCATCGACAGTGTCGGGTGGCCGCCGACAGTGTCGGGTGGCCGCCGACGCTGTCGTTGTGGACGCGTGGATCTGCCGGCGGGAAGTCCGGCGGCAGCCGAGCCGTGCCGGCCACGCGCCGGCCTCGTCCCCCGGGTACCGCTCGACCGGTGCACCGAGCAGCCGACTTGCCGGGCGAACCGGCCGGGCCCGGCGTCGACGGTGAGCATGGGGGTGGGCCGAGTCCGCCCTCATCGAAGCCTCGCCGAGCGTTGCTCTATGCTCGCGACGATCAACGTTGGGCGAGTTCGGGGGAACGTGATGCGTCAGAGGCTTGTCCATGTCGTCGCGGTGGGGGTGCTCGGACTCGGGTGCCCGATGTGGCTATCCGGCTGTACCTCGTCGAATGGGTCGGGGCCCTCCGCGTCGAAGGGATCCCCCCGGCCGGCGAGTGGCCCGAACTCCGCGAAGGGACCGGCCTATTCGGGTCCCACGCTCCCCGGTCTCCAGCCCGGCCCGGTGTGGTCGCTCTCGACGCCGGACGGCGCGGGCGGCGAGAAGCCGAACGTCTTTCCGGTGGGTACCGCGGTCGTTGTCGCCACCCCGAACGGCGCACGGACGGCGGTGGAGTTGCGGGACGCCGCCACCGGACAGGTCCGCAAGAACTTCACCGCCGACGGCCGGGTCACAGGTGAAACGTGGTGGGGCAAGCCGGCGATCGTCGTGCGGGGACAGCGCGTTGTGCCGTCGGACGGGCTGAGCGCCGAGAAGCGTTCGTGGTCGGTCGACGCGTACGACGAGCGCGGCGAGCCACTCGGGCGCGTCGAACTGCCCCTGCTGGGGCGGGAGAACACCAACGGCGCCGCGATCGAGGACGGTTGGCTGATCCGGACCGACGACAACCGCCCGGGCGGGAGTGTGACCGTGCTGCGTGCGGGCGACACGGGGCCGGGGCAGTCGTTCAGCTGCGCGAGCGATTGCAGTTTCGCGGTCGGAGGTGGGCGTCGCGCCTCCGTGGTCGGTGCCGGCGAGGTGCCGCTCCTGGTGGACGGAACGGTGTTCACGATCGAGCGCATGGGCACCGGCACGCTCGCCCCGCGTCGGATCGTCGCCCATGACCCGGCCTCCGGCGCGCGGCGGTGGGCCACGGACACGGTGGAGAAGCCGGCCGGCGCCGATCCGAAGGCGTACGACACCGGCTCGCTGCCGAACATCCTCGGCTCCGTCGACGGCAGGATCGCCATCGCGTGGGACACCAAGCCCTACGGCCAGGCCGCGGTGCTGAGTCTCCACGATCCGGCCACCGGTCGCCTGGTGGCCACCGGGCCCACCAGTCCCGAAGGAGCCTCGACCGTCCTCACCGACACGACCGGCGCGGTGGCGGTGCTGGGCAGCGGCGGCAGCAACTCCCGCAGCACCGTCTGGGAGCCGTCGTCGGGCCGTACGTTGTGGCAGCAGGCCGCGGACGAACACCCGCTCAGCGCCGACGGCGTCGTCGGTGGTGTGCTCTACGGGATCCGGGCCGACCAGGACGTGATGAACACCCGGACCCCCATCGCCGTCGACGTGCGCACCAAGCAGGTTCTCGCGCAGGGCTTCGACAAGACCTACCTACCGACGCCGATCGGCGACCGTTTCGCCGTGGTCAGCACCCGCCTCGCGATGTTCGTCTTCGCCGTCCAGCCCCGGTAGCGCGCCGCGCGCACCCGCGCCCGCGCGGGGGACTTCGTGGTGGTGTTTCCGGAGACCTTGCCGTCCGACACACACCCGCGCCCGCGCGGGGAACTTCCGGCGCTTTCGGACGGACCGCCGACGCCCATCCGTTCCGTCCGGAGTCGCAAGGTGGCCATCCACCAGGACGGGACGCTCAAGACCACTTCAGGCGGGTGCGCCGCCGCCCGCGACGCGGCACTGCGAGCCGGGCGATCCTCCCAACCCGTCGAACCCGGACCGGGAGTGCCCGGCGGACGACGACCACACCGACCGGTAGCCGGAAGCGGCCGATCCCCCGGCGGGCACGGCCCGG
This sequence comes from Embleya sp. NBC_00888, assembly GCF_045207655.1. Classification (NCBI taxonomy): domain Bacteria; kingdom Bacillati; phylum Actinomycetota; class Actinomycetes; order Kitasatosporales; family Streptomycetaceae; genus Embleya; species Embleya sp. NBC_00888. The sequence goes on from NZ_CP108785.1 coordinate 1,222,079, forward strand.
CGCCGACCGCACTCACCAACGCCGGCGAACTCCCGTACAGCGCGACCCCTTTGCGCGCAGGCCGTCGCCGATCCGCGCCGACCCGACGCCGCCTCCCTTCGCCCTCTCACCGCACACGCCCGAGCTCGGTGATCATCCGTGATGAAAGCGGCCACGCATACGGCACGACCGGGGCCGGGAGGCGGTGGGTCACTCGTCGTGGGGTCGGACCGTCGGGGCGCGCTCGGGCGCGTCCTGCGATCCGGCCGACGCCGACTTCCGCGAAAGCGTCACGACAATTCGGGCGCACCCTCCCGGACGGGCTCCGCGGATTCCGGGTGACCCGGACCGCCGGCCGATGCGGCGTCACGCAGCGCCGCCTCGACCCGGCGGTTGCCGGTCATGGTCGCCGTGACGGCGGTCATGGTCAGGAGGAGGCCGGCGGCGGCGTAGAGCGGGGTGCGTATGTCGTACGTGGTGGCCGGCCAACCGCCGAGGAAGGCACCGAACGGGGCCGCGCACATGGCGAGCATGCGGGAGGTGGAGGCGACCCGGCCCATCAGGTGAGCGGGGACGATCGCCTGCCGGAGGGAGGGCCCGAGCACCATCGTGGCGCCCATGCCCGCCCCGCAGACGGCGAGCGCGAGCCCGGCCAGGTACGGATTCGGGGCGGCGGCAAGCCCCAGGATGGCAAGCCCCTCGACCGCGGCCGTGCAGGTCAGCGCGGTGCCGGTGCCGAGTCGCCGGCCGAGGAAGGAGGCTATCCCCGCGCCGAGCAGACCGCCGGTGGCCTCCGCCGTCAGGAGCAGGCCGTAGCCGAAGGTGTCGATGCCGAGACGGTCGTGCGCGAAGAGGGCGAGTACGGTCTCCACGGCGAGGAAGGCGACGTTCCCGACCGCCGGACGGAGCGCGAGCCCGAGCAGCAACCGGTCCCGGAAGACGTACGAGGCCCCGGCCCGCGCCTGCCGAAGCAGCGACTCGCGGGCCTGCGGTACGGGCCGCGGCACGGCGGGCAGCGACCGAACCAGCAGTGCGGAGAGCGCGAACGACACCGCGTCGGCGAGCAGCGGAACCGCCCGCCCGAGCGCGAGCAGCGCACTGCCCGCGGGCGGCCCCGCGAAACCGGACGCAGCGGTCTGGGCGCCGCGCAGACGGGAGTTGGCACGCTCCAGGAGTACGGGGCCGCGGCAGAGCAGATCCGGCAGGTAGGCCGTGGCGGCCGTTTCGAAGAAGAGTCCGCCGAGGCCGAGGAGGAATGCGACGGCCGCGAGCAGTGGAACGCTCAGCACGTCCAGCACAGCCGCCGCCACCGGTATCGCGAGCAGCACCGCACGCGCCGCGTCCGCGACCCACATCGTGCGCCGCCGGTCCCAGCGGTCCACCAGCGCACCGCCGGGCACCCCGAACAGCAGCCACGGCAGCGTCCCGGACGTTCCCTATCCGACCAGGCGGCGGCGCCAGTCCAGAGGGCTTACGGTGATCGCCCGACCAGGGTCGCGGTCCCACTCCACGGCCAGGCCAACCGCTTCGAGGGCGACCACAACCTCGTCGCCGACGGCTGCGGTGGTCTCGGACGAACCGTCGAAGCCGCCGTACAGCAGCGTCAATCCGTGGCCTGCCGCCGCCGAGTCCGTGCACTGGGTGTGGAAGTAGACGAAGCCACGGGCGCCGGGCCCGTTTTCGCCGCCGATCTCGGATTCGCCGCAGGTGCGGCAGCAGGTGAAGTGCTCACGGGCGGTGATACCGGCCTTCTGCAGGACGGCAAACGCGCGGGCAAGCCGTTCAGGGTCGGTCTCGCCGTGCCACTCGGCCTGCTCCGCGACGCGTTCCAGCCACATCCGGTCGGCCAGCGCCACCGCCTGCTCACGCGAAACGGGCCGGCGGTCTTCGGTGACCAGGTACTCCTCGGCGAGCTCCGCCAGTTCGGCGCGGGAGGCGTATCCACCGACCAGCACCTCGCGAACCCGCTTCTCCAACAGCTCGTACTCGGCTTCATCCAGGTCGAGCGGCGGCACCTCACGTGAAGGACCCATGGCCAGCACCGACCAGGCCAAACCGGCGCCCCAGCCGGACTCCTGGCGGGCCCAGCCGGTCATCGCCGCGATCACGGCCTCGGGACTGCCGACCGTCACCTGGAAATGCCGGTCGGCGGCACCGTCGCGGTGCTCCAGCGTGTAGTCCCCGCCGGCCTCGTGCCAGACCTGGGCGAAGACATCCGGCAGGTCGGGTACCCGCTGGACCACCAGAAACCGATCACCGTCACCGCCGATTCGCCGGACCAACTCGGCCAAGTCCTCGGCGGACACACGGACGTGCCGCTCCCCATTCTCCGTCTGCACCACGATCTCGAGCATGCGCAGACTCTGACACACCCCCCTGACAGCGAAGCACCGGCCTCGGAGGATCGGGTGGCCCGGGGGAATCTCACCCCGGGCTCCCACAGAACGCAGCGTGACAGTCTCCCGTCACTCCGCTCTTCTCATCGAGTCGATACGAACCGGCGATCCCACGCCCAGTGTGCCCGGTTGCACTCCTGTCCGGGCGCGGCGAGACGTGCGCCGGGGAACGAGCTATGCACCGTCGTTGCCGTCGCGCAGGGAATGAATCATGCTCTGCAGGATCCGGAACGCGTCCGACTGCTCGGTCTCGGTCATACCGGCCAGCATTTTGACCTCGACGGACCGGACCGCCACGGTCGCCTTCGCCAGGCTCCGTCGGCCGCGAGGCGTGAGCCGCGTGGGCAGAACCTTCCCGACGGGCGCCTCCGCGGGCCTGGTCACGCAGCCGTCTCGCTCCAGGGCCTGCAGCAGCACGTTCATCGACTGCCGTGTCACGAACGCGCCCCGCGCGAGCTCGGAGTTCGACAGGCCCGGCCGTTGGGCCAACAGTTCGAGGCAGGAGTAGTGCGTCACGGTCATCCCGAGTGGCCGCAGCACCTCCTCCATTGCCGCGCGCAGGGCGCTCGAGGCCTCCTTCAGCAGGTAGCCCAGTGATTTGTCCAGGTCGACGCCGGCACCGTTTTGACTCATGTCAGAATTCTGACATACATTGATCCGTGTCAGAAACCTGACACACAGAGCGAAGGAGCATCGCCATGCCCGTCACCGGCCCCGACTTCATCTCGCTCCAGGCGAACGACCTCGACGCCTCGCAGGCGTTCTACCAGCGGTACCTCGGCCTCGTCCGCTCGCAGGCCGGACCTCCGCACGCCGTCGTCTTCGAGACGAAGCCGATCGCGTTCGCACTCCGCGACGTCCTTCCCGGCACCGATCTCGCATCCGTCGCCCGGCCCGGCATCGGCGCCGCGATCTGGTTCCACGCCACCGACGTCCAGGCCATCCACGATGCCCTCGTCGCCGACGGCCACACCATCGTCTCCGCACCGATCGACGGCCCCTTCGGCCGCACATTCACCTTCGCCGACCCCGACGGCTACCAAATCACCCTCCACGACCGCGCCTGATACGCCCGACACCACCGGACGATCACCGGCCCCCGAAGACCGCGGTTGCGGCGCCCGAGGCGCGAGAATCCGGGCGACATTCATTGGCTCGTCGCCTTCAACCGCGCAGACCGGTCCGGCGCGTCGGTGCCGGGGGTGGGGGTCGAGGTGGAGGTCGAGGTCGTCGCGCTGTTGGAACGGTGACCGGATCCCAGCGGGGACGAGAACGACATCTCGCCGCGGCCGACCGGTCCGCTCACCCGGTCGAGCGTCCGGCTTCACCGCGGGCGAGGCGCTCGTTGCGCGCCCATCGTGCAGGGCCGGCGTCCCCCGTCGCCGGTGTCCTGCCCCACCCGACGGCCTATCCCCCGAGGCCGCCGGAGCCGGACGCGGTCGCGCCGGCCGACACCACGCCGGCGCCGGCCGCACCCGAATGCGCGCGAGGCGCGGTGGCGGTCCAGGTGCGGTCGCCTCGAGTACTCGATCCATGCCGCATCAGCGAACCTTTGCCCCGTCGGGGCGAGACGCTCCCTTCGGATGCCGGTCCGGTGTGCAACTGGACGGTCCCTGACCGCGTGTCCTTCCGGCTCCAAAACCGTGTGCAAGCCTCCCGGAAGGTCTTTACCCTCCAGGAATGGATCTTCGCGAAGAACTGCCGAGCGACAGACCGGCCGTGCGGGATGTTCACCTGCGGGCGTTCGGCGACCATGGCCTTGTCGTGGCCGACTTGGTCGATACCCTGCGGGACACCATCACGCCCGAGGACGGTCTTTCGCTGGTCGCCGAGCACGACGGGCAGGTCGTCGGCCATGTCATGTTCACCCGCGGTCTCCTTGATGCCCCTCGGCGGCTGGTTGAAGTGCAAGTCCTCAGTCCGTTGGCCGTGATGCCCGAGCTCCATGGGCGCGGTATCGGCTCGACCCTGGTCCGACACGGACTGGGGATCCTCGCCGAGCGGGCTGTTCCCCTCGTCTTCCTGGAGGGCGATCCGGGCTATTACTCGCGTTTCGGCTTCGTTCCCGGTGGTGGCCCGGGCTTCCGGAAGCCATCCCTGCGTATTCCGGACGGTGCCTTCCAGGCCATCAAACTCCCGAAGTACGAGCCATGGATGACGGGGACGCTGGTCTATGCAGAGCCGTTCTGGCGGCATGACGCAGTCGGCCTGCGTGACCCCCACGCATAGCGACGCCGGCGCCGATACCGCTGTTGTGACATGACGCGCCGTTTGGATGCCGGTCCGGGCGGCGCGATGTCGCCAGGCTGTGGGGGTGGCAGAACGAGTAGGCGTCCGCGAGATCGAGGACGACGCGGGCAGGCGGTTGCCGAGGATCATCCGCAGAGGCACCGGGCCGGTGGTGACCCGGCGGCGAGCCCGCATGAAGTCAGGCACCTGTTCGCCGCCTACGACCCGGGCACGGACAGGCTCTACGGCCACCTCAAGCCGAGGAAGAACCGCACAAGGTTTCCGGAGTTCCGCCGCTGCCTGCGCAGCCTCCACCCGCCGCAGATCCGTATCGCGATCGTGCTCGACAACCTCTCCCCGCACCCGCCCACGAAGAAGGACACCCGGGTCGGCGACTGGGCCGCGGCCAACAACGTCGAGGCGGATGCCGAAGAGTCGGCCGCTCCGGCGGCCCTGGAGGGTCCGCCGTGAGCCGGCCGCCGTGGGCCTGCCTGTGCTCGGGCGGGGGCTCGCCGGTACTGGCAACAGACGGTGCCGAGGCGGACGTCGACGAGGAGCCCAAGCACGGCGGCTGGGGGAATGGTGCACGGTCGGAACAAGCCCTCTCCGCCAGTAGTGCTTGGAGCCGGAGCCGGTGATGTCAGTGGGCCGGAGGATCCGTATGTACCCGGAGGGATCCGTATATACGACGAGAACGGCAAGGCGGCGGTCGGGCACACCTCCACGGCCGGCACCTTCTCGTCCGCGACCGTTGACGGCCGGACCCCCGGGGCCTCACGGATCTGCTTGCGGTGGTACTCGGCAGTCCGGCCGACCAACGTGTACTTCGCGAAGTCGGCGGCTTGGACCTTCACCCACGATCCCCGAACGCCGTGACGGCCCCGTTCTCGTATAGCTACGGCCAGGTGGTGTGTAGCCAACGGTGAGGCTCAGGGGCGGGGGTTCGGATGTCGTCCCTCGCTGAGCATCAGACACCGACCGTCTGTTCGTCGTGCTCGCGCAGCATCCGCATGACGGTGGCGGGTGAGGGGTGCCGGCCCTTCTTCTTGCCGGTGGTGATGACGAGCTTGGCGGCGATGTCGCGCAGGCTCAGTTCCTGCTTGCGCAGGTGCAGGGCCATGGCGAGCATGTCGGGGTCGGCGACGCTGGCGCCGCCGATGGTCTTGCCGCGGGTGCGGGCGGATTCGTGGTCCTCCAGGGTGCGGTCGCGGGTGTACTCGCGTTCGCACCTGTGAAACGCGCCGACCGCCGCGCCCGTCGCAGAGTCAGGTTCGCCGACGGCCGGCGTGGCCGCGACGCGCCTGGGCGCCGCGCCGTCGCCCGGGCACTTGTCCCAGCCGGCGGCGCGTCCATGCTCGCGGCGGGCCTGTCTGTTTGCCGGCCGTGGCCGACACCGGCGGGATGTCCCGTCACCGCGATCGGACTACCTGGCGGCCTGCGGATCGGCGGACTGCGTGTCTCCCATCTCCACGCGGAAGGGGTATGTCCCGGCTGCGGTGAAGGTGTCGTGGATCGGCATGATGAGCGAGGTGAGGCGACGGACGTTGGCGTCGCCGATCGGCGTCCACAGCGCGGCGCAGTGCGCGTCGGTCTCGGCCTCGATCTGCTCGCGCGCCGCGATGCCGGCATCGGTCGCGGTGCCGTCGGCGTTGAGCCAGCCGCGTGCGACGAGACGTGTCGTTGCCGCGGCCACCTCCTCGTCGTTCCACAGCCGGGTGGCGCGTGCGATCGCTTCCGGGAAGTGACCTGTCGCGGTTTGCAGAACGTTGCAGTCGCACGGCCCGAGGTCGTTGGCGGCGAGCACGATGAAATGCGCGTCGCCGCGCCACTCGCGCAGCACCGTGATCTGCTGCCACAGCGCGACGAGCGGGTCGGATGGGAGGGGGACGGAGGCGTTGGCGGCAGCCATCGTCTTTCCGGCGTAGTCGGCGCCGGCGACGACCGGGGCGATCAGCGATCGCGCCTCGGCGATCTGATCGGCGGTGAGGTTCACGTCGACGCGCTGCAACGCACGATCGACGGCCGCGAAGCGAGCGGCCTGCCACTGCTCCGGCGTTGCGGTATCCCACACGCCTGCCATGGCCTGGACCGACCGCGGGCTGAAGTTGTAGAAGGCCGCGAGCGTGACCTGCCACGGGACTGCGCCCATCGGGGCCGCCCGGAACGCGAAGTACGCCGGTCCGTACTCGGTCACGCCGAGCTTGGCGGCCTCCTCCGGTGCCTCGGGGACGAAGTAGACGAACAGGTGGGTCGCGTTGATGGTGAGGCTGACCTCGCGAACGGCGTTCATGTCCATGTGGGCACGACCAAAGGTGCCGGCGAGATGCATCGCAGGTTGTCTCCTGGCAAGTCGAAGGATCAACGTCGGGTGAGCGGGTGAGGGGGTGGCGCGAAGGTGAACGCGCTCAACCTCAAGTGGTGAAGTGCGAGATCGTCTTTGACCTGTCCGGTAAGTCAGGGCGGCTCTGGCGCAGTGATCCGTGCGGAGATCGCGCCGAGTTCCCGTACTTCGATCCGGACTGTGTCTCCCGGTGCCAGGTAGGGGCGGTGGCCGGACAACTCCTGGATGCAGCCGGTGCCCACGGGGCCGCCGGCGATGATGTCGCCGGCTCGCAGCGTGGTGCCGCGCGACGCGTGCGCCGGCATCTCGCCGAACGACCAGTGGATCTCGTCCCAGCTGCCGCCGCCGTAGTGCTCGTCGTTGACGTATCCGTCCATCCGCGACGCGTAGCCCTTCTCCGAGCGGTAGGGCTCCAATTCGTCGGGGGTGACGAGGAACGGGCCGAGGCTGGTCGAGGCGTCCTTACTCTTGGACGGGCCGTACACGAACCCCATCTCGCTCGCGGAGATATCGCGTGCGCTCCAGTCGCAGTAGACCAGGTAGCCGGCGATGTGATTCTCCGCCGTGGCGGCGTCAAGGTTCGAGCAGTCCCCGGCGATCACCGCGGCGACCTCGACCTCGTGGTCCCACAACTGAGCGCCCGGAGCGATGGGGACCTCGTCGTGCGGTCCTTTGATCGCCGCCGGGTTGGAGAAGTAGAAGAGCGGATACTCGTACCAGACCGGGCTGACCCTGTCGTTGCCGACGGCTGCCTTACCCGCGTTACCGATGTGACGTTCGAACGCGGCGAAGTCCCGGACCGCCGGGGGCACCGGTATCGGCGCCGGCAGGTCGGCCGTGGCCGGCTCGACGATCTCAGTCGGTTCCCTGGTTGCGGCGGCCTCCAGCCCGCCTTCGGCGCGCAGCAGGTCCAACAGGCCCATGCCCACGGCGTGGATCTTGTTGTCGTGCACCATTCCGCAGCGCGTGGAGCCGTCGGCGGAGCGGTAGCTGACCCACTTCATCGGGCAAGCACCTCCCGGGTGTAGTCGTAGAGCCGTCGTGCGTCGGCGAGTGAGGATGCCTGAGGGTCCAGGGGGACGGCGATTCCCTCGCTCACGGCGACGGGGTGGCCCGGGGTGCCGGAATCCAGGAACGGCAGGATCTCCTTGATGGCGGTCTCCACGGATTTACCGGCCGCGCGACGACGACCGATCTGCGCGGCCTCGGCCTCGTCGTAGTCGCCGGCGAAGCTCGTGGCGACTGTGCCGGGGAAGTTGTTCACGTACCGGATGGCGGGGTGACGGCCGACGAAGTCGACCGCGAGCGCAGCGTTGAGGATTCCGGCCTGGATCATCGCGGTGAGGCCGTGATATTGCGTTCGCTGCTGAAGGTCGTCCCAACGTGGGGCCCGAAACGCCCGGCGCCACCGAAGTTGAGCACGACCGGATCGGCGGCGCGGCCGAGTAGCTCGGCCAGGCCGTGGCTGAACGGGAAACGGCTGAGGTAGGTCAGCGCGAAGTTGGACTCCGGGCCGTCGGCGGTCTCCGTACGCCTGGAGCGCTGGAACCGGGCGCCCAGGACGAGGACATCGATCGTGTCGAGCTCTGCGGAGAGCCGGCCGATCAGCCGCCTGTTCTCGTCGATGAGCTCCAGGTCGGCCCGGATGAACCGGGCGCCGGGCTCGGCCTTGGCCTTGTCGGTCCCGACGACCACGACCCGGTCCCCGCGCTGGAGGTATATACGGGCGAGGCCGCGCCCGATGCCGTCCGTGCCCCCGGTGATCACGACCGTCTTCATGCGGCCACCGTCCGCGCGAACTTGCGGATCTCCTCGACGAACAGCTCAGGCTGCTCCAGGGCGGCGAAGTGGCCGCCCGCGGGGATGTCGTCGTTGAAGTAGCGCAGGTCGTGGTAGGCGCGCTCGGCCCAGATGCGTGGGGTACGCGTCAGTTCGTCCGGGAAGACGCTGACCCCGACGGGAAGGTCCAGCTCGGTCGGAGCGAGCGGCTGCCGGGCGTACTCCCAGTACAGGCGGGCGGAGGAAGCAGCGGTGCCGGTGAACCAGTACAGGGAGATGTGGTCGAGGATCTCGTCGGGGGTGAGGGCGTCGGGCCGGACCCAGTCGAGGAACTTCTCGTAGATCCACGCGGCCTGCCCGGCCGGCGAGTCGGTCAGGGCGTAGCCGATGGTCTGCGGCCGGGTGCGCTGCACGACGTGGTATCCGGAATGGACGGCGAAGAAGCGGCTGCCCTGTTCGAGTGCGGCCTTCTCCTCAGGGGTCGGGTCGTCGCCGACCGGTGGTGCGGCGAGGAACTCGGGGAAGTTGACGTGGATCGCACGCAGGCCCGTCGGGCGCTGCGCCCCCATGCGGGTCGCGACGACACCGCCCCAGTCGCCGCCCTGGGCCAGGTAGGAGTCGTAGCCGAGGCGCCGCATGAGCACGCCGTACGCGCGGGCGATCCGGTCCGGGTCCCAGCCTGTCGAGGCGGGCTGGTCGGAGAAGCCGTAGCCGGGCATCGAGGGGACGACGAGGTGGAAGCCGTGCTCGGTGAGCGGGCCGACGGTCTTGAGGAACTCCAGGAACGAGCCCGGCCACCCGTGCAGCAGCAACAGGGGAGTGGCGTCCGGGCGGGGCGAGCGTACGTGCATGAAGTGGATGCCGACACCGTCGATGGTCGTGCGGAACTGGCCCAGCTCGTTGAGCCGCCGCTCCAGATCGCGCCAGTCGTACCCGGTGGCCCAGTACTCCAGCAGCTCCTCAAGGCGCTCCCGCCGCACCCCCTGGCTGCTGTCCGGCGCTGTCTCCCGGCCGGCAAGGCGTACCCGGTGGAGCCGGTCCTTCAGATCCTCCAGGGCACTGTCCGGAATATCGATACGAAACGGTGTCACGCTGTCCGATGTCATGGTCACCACGGTGCGGCCGTGACGAGCGCGCAGTCCAATGATTGTTCCGATACATGTAATACGGTCTGCGTATAAGGCCGGCTAGAGTGGGATGGTGTCCGAACGCTTCCCCGCCCCCGTCGACCTCGACCTCCGGCTGGTGCAGTGCTTCACGGTGGTCGCCGAGCACCAGCACTTCGGCCGCGCCGCCGAGGCGCTGCACACCACCCAGCCGTCGCTGAGCCGGCAGATCCGCCGCCTCGAACAGCAAGTGGGCGCCCGCCTGCTCGACCGCACCACGCGCGGCACCCGGCTCAGCGAGGCCGGCGAGATCTTCCTGCCCCAGGCCCAAGGGCTGCTGCGCGCCGCGGTCGAGGCGATGGCCCGCACCCGGGCCGCGGCCCGGCCCGGCAGCATCACCATCGGCTACACCAAGGGCCTGGTCCTCACTGCGGCCGTGCGGGCCCTGCGGGACCGCCATCCCGATGCCGAGGTCCACACCCGCCTGCTCGCCTGGAACGACTCGCGCGGCGCGCTGCTGGAGCACCGCGTCGACGCGGTGGTGACGCGCCTGCCGTTCCCCACCGACCGGCTGCGCGTCACCGTCCTCTACGACGAACCGCGCGTGCTGGTCGTGCCCCGGGACCACCGTCTGGCCGGCAAGGAGTCGGTCACCCTCGACGACATCGCCGACGAGCCGATCCCCCACGTACGCCAGTCCGACCCGTTGCTGAACGCCTACTGGCGGCTCGATCCCCGGCCCGACGGGCGGCCCGCGCCCGACGGCCCCCTGGTCGAAGCCCTCGAGGACAAACACGAACTCATCGCCGCCGGGCAGGCCGTGGCCATCGGGCCGCCCCTCGACTACGCGACCGGCCTGCATCCCAGCCTCACCACCATCCCGTTGCACGGGGTCGAACCCAGCCAGGTCGTGCTCGCCACGCGCACCGGCGACCGCAGCCGCCTGGTCACCGCCTTCCGCAAACACGCCGAAGCTCTGCTCACCGGAACCCACGAGGCCGGACCGATACGCACGACGTGATCAGCGGCGGCTCCGCGCGCATACACGAGCGATCATGGCCCGTGCCCGGTCTACCGCCACAGCGCCTCGATGAGATCGGCGGACTCGTCCGGGGACTTCCTCCGCACCGCTGAACTGGACGATGCCGAGCAGGCCGCGCTCGATCAGGGCGTGACAGTACGGCGCGGTCAGGGCTGCACCCTGCGCGTCAGCACCACACGCGGTGTCCACCGCGTTCTCCTCGCCCGATGCCGGCCCCTCGACGGCACCCTGCCCATCCGGTACGGCGCAAGGCCCGCCGCGAATACGAGAACCGCGCCAACACCCTCGTGCCCGACACCCCGTAGCAAACTTTCCCGGCCCCAAGACAGCGTGGCCAGCAGCGTCAGGCGCCTTGGAGGTTTCATCCGCTCCAGGTTCGCCGGGTATTCCTTCGACGCCCGCGCCCGCCAGGCGGCCACCAGCTTCTCCGACACGTCCGCGAACAGGTCTGCCGGCAGCTCCAGCCGCCGGACCCGCTCCAGCTTGTTCACCTCCGCCAGCAGACTCTCCAGGCCCGGCGCCCCGGGGTCCGTCTTCAGCTCGGTGAAGTGCGACCGACCGCCCCGGGACACGCCCCCGTCGCCGTCCTGGCCTTCGGCACCATCGTCTCCGGTGACCAGATCGTCCAGCCGTGAGCGGGTCGCGTGCGTCGGCCGGTCCAGCGTCATCCGGCAAAACCGGACCTCGAACTCCTTGACCGCCCGGCCCACCAGCCGCCCGACCTGTCCCGGGGTAGGCGGTTCGATGAGGTCGGTGCGGCACCGGGCCATCACAGCCGCCGCCAGCCGCTCGCGGGACCGCTCCACCGGGCACAGCTCCACAGCCAACCACTGGGCCAGCCGTTCCTGGTCTTCCTCGGTGTTCGCCCGGAACCCGTACGCCGCCCGGATCTCCGCACGGTGCCGCTTGATCCTGTCGCCCTGCCAGTCGTACGCCGCCCACGCTTCGGCCGGCACCCTCACCTGCTGGGCGACGTACTCCACCGCAGCGGCCGGGACCTCCTTGGCCGACTCCGGGAACCGTGCCTCCACCTCGAAGAACTTCAGCAGCAGCGCGAACCCGAACCGGGTCGGCCCGGAGTTGTTCCGCACCCTCTTCATGTCGTCTTCGAGCAGCGTCCAGACCTCGATCAGGTCCTCCGGCTCCCAGTCCTGCCTCGCGCACCCGCCCCTTGCCCGCCGAGATCACTCGTTCAGCTCAACGAGCCGACCGGCGGAGGGAAACGAGGCCCGGACCGTTACTCAGCGCTACACGCCACCTGGCCGTAGCTATACGAGGACAGGGCCGTGACCAGGTGAACAACCTTCTCCGCGAAGGGAAACGCAGCGGCCGGCCACCCGTGTTCGGCCCCGAGGCGTACCACCGACTCGACGTCGTCGGGCGCCGCCTCACCCGCCTCACGCGGTTCCGCGGCTCGCCGCCCCCTCCGACGAGCCCACGTCCTCGTTCACCACCACGATCGCCCCGCGGTTCGGCCCGTCACCAACCTCCGTGGGCCGTACGCCTTGAGCCGTTGCCTTCGAATCGGGTGCCGTGTGGTGCGGACGCAGGGCGAGGACGATGAGCAGGAAGAAGGCGACGAAGGCGGTGCCGGTGCGGGCGTAGTTGAAGGCTTCCCAGCGCGCCAGGATCTCCGCGTGGTCGGAGGGAGCCGTGGTGACGGCCCACTGTTTGATCCTGCCGTTGATGGGGACGTTGCCGAACCGGGTGATCAGGAAGGACGTCAGGACCAGCAGTGCCGCGCCACCGGCGAGCCGCCGTGCGGTGCCCCGGGTCATGACGGCCAAGGCTGTCGCACTGAGCGCCGAAGCTGCCATGGCTCCCTGCACGGTGATGCCGTTCATCTTCATCAGTTCGGCGTGGAAGGACAGTCTCGTCTCGAGCGGTACGGCGTTGAACGTGGGGACCAGATTGGCTGCTCCGTAGCCGAAGGCGCCCGCGAGGGCACCGGTGGACAAAAGAGCGATTCCCTGGGTGACTCGGATGCGCATGCGTGCTACTTCCCGTGCTGTGGTTCGGGCAAGTCGATGGTCCGGGTGAGCTGTTCGGCCCATCGAAGCAGGCCCTCGGCGGTGAACTCCGCGAACATGTGCACTCGTGTGGTGACCGGTCCGCGCTTGCGCATGAGTGCGTGGATCGTGAACCGGGCGGCGATGCGATTGCCGTCGGCCGTGATCGCCCTGGGACACGCCGCCGGCGACGAAGTCGGAGCCGGCCACATGAGCGTCGACGAAGCCACGACCCACCTTCGCGCCGCCACGTTCCGCTTACTTCGGGCGCAGCCGCGCGAGAACGGACGACCTTCGGAGCGTCCCACTTCGGAGCACCCCACCTCGGAATGAAGGCCCGTGCGCCCAGAGACCACCGCCCGGAACGCTCCGCGGAACGCCGACCACCCCGTGGCGGCCGAGGACCGCCGGGCGGGCCCTCGACGCCGACTCGGAGAAAGCCCGGACGGCACAAGGCCGTTCCGCGTGACGAAGCGGCAGAGGGTGTACCCCGATCCGCCCAACGACGCGCGGACCGCAGCCGGACACGAGCACCTCCCCGGCCGGCACCTTCGCGGATACCCGTCCGGCCATCGAGAGACTCATCCCGACGGACGGGGTCGACGTGCGAACGGCCGAGACCGGGGCGGATCAGGACTGCCACCGTGGACGCGTGGACGCGTGGACGCGTGCACGTCGACGGGTACGTCGTGGCCGCCGTCCGCAGTGGCCGCGACCACGCACAGCGGGCGCGACCACGAGGTCGGTGTCGCCGGTGGAGACTCCGGTCGCCCCCCGGCCGCCGAAGGCGGTCCTCGCGGTCCTCGCGGCCCTCGCGTGGCAGTCGACGCTCTCGGCGCCGACACGGGCATCGAGTGGATCGCCTGCGACGGCTGAACGACGGGCATCGGCCCCGTGATGCATCGGTGACGCACCACGGGTCGGAACACCCTCCCTCGACCCGCCATCGGGACGACACGACGCCGGTCCCACATGTCGTGGTTCACGAGCAGTCGAAGCGCTCGGCGTAGGGCCTGCCCGGGCACGCGCGACACTCGAAGATGTAGACGCCGCCCGCGTCGCCGAGCATCAACCCGTGCGGGTTGTGCCCGGCTTCGGCCGCCTCGTTCCGCGGGAAGTCGGGGCCGTCGTCGGAGCGACGTTCCTCGACCGGCAGCCAGGTCCGCCACGATTCGCCGTCCCACTCCCAACTCGCCACCGTCAGTAGGTGCTCCATCCGCGCACCGCACGTTCCGCAGTCGGGCCAACCGGGCTCCTGCGTCCATCCCGGGTATCCGCCGAGCTTGATGCCCGGCGCGTACGACAGGTGGTAGTGGTAGCGCCATCCCGTCTCCTCGAAGAGCGCGTCCACACGTGGCCGGATGGCGGAGTCGGCCGGCTCGGGCAGATCCCAACTCGGGTATTCCACGACCTCTTCGGGATGGACCACACACGGCTGCGGAACATGGTCGGCCTCGGCGCCCGCCGGCACCGGCGGCCGGGCTGCCACGGCACCGATCACCTGCGAATTCCGCCAACGAACCACCGCCCGCGGCGAGTAGTGGTCGTGCTCACACGCACACCACAGCACCTGTAGCACGTCCGTGCCCACCGGAAACGGCAGTTGCGGGACGTCGCGCCGGAACACCTGGACGACCGGCACCATCGGGTCGCCCTCCGGATCCCCGGGCGGGCATACCGGCCACTCTTCGTCGGCCGGCCACAACGGCGGACCACCCACCGAACTGTCCCGAACCCCCGGCTCTCCGGCCCGGGGATGCAACCGAACGGCCATCCGCCGGTACGGCACCACCTCGGGCAACAACTCCTCGACCGCGATCGGACGACGCGGCGTGCTCAACCCCACGGGCTCCCCCTCGAACAACTCCCACCAACCAGCCCGCAACCTACCGTCGAGCCCCGTCAAGCCCCCGCCCGGATACACGGCAGGGCAACCGCGACACATCCACACACCCCCACCAGCGCGGGATGATTTACGCCGGGTCGTCCGGGAGTTCGGCAAGGGTCGCCCGGACGGCGACGGTACGCGGATGCTCCGGACCGAAATGGGTTCGCCAGGCCGCCTCCGCCATCCGCAGCCGATCCCGGCCCTCGGCCCGATGCGCGGGCCGGCGAGCGAGTGCCGTGCCCAGGAGGGTGCCCGCCTCCAGGGTGCGGTGGTGAAACGGTCCGAGTTCGCGCGCGCAGACGGTCAACGCGGCGTCGGCCTCGACCTCCGCGTCGGCGAATCCGGCCAGGCCGACCAGGACGCCCGCCGCGGCGTTCGCGATCAGCGCCACGCTGCCGTCGCGATCGGCGGGCCCCGTACGCTCGTACACCGCTCGGGCCGCCCCGATCTGCGCGAGGGCCTCGTCGTACCGCCCGTCCTGGCCCAGGCACACGGCCAGGTTCGCGTGCGAGACCGGCAACTCCCGCCAGGTCGCGGTATGGGACGCGGCGCGATCGACCGTCGATCGCGCCACCGCCTCGGCCTCGTCCCGGCGCCCCAGGCCGAGCAGCGCGGGAATCATGACGTGTCCGGCCTCCACCGTCACCGTCACCGTGCGGCGCTCGTCGGCACCCTCCAACGAACCCAGGACGGTCCGACACTCCCGCACGGCATCCGCGTATCGACCGAGGTACCCCATCTGTTCGGCCCGCAGCACCCGAGCGGCCCACTCCCAGTGGCGCAGTTGAACCCGGCGGATGGCATAGCGGATCACCTTCTCCGCGATGTCCATCGCCTCCGCGGGCCGACCCAGCGCACTCAACGCTCGGGCGCGGATCTGCCAAGTGCCGGCGTACCACCACGGCGAGGGATGCCCCAGAGGCAGCTCGGTCACCGGGCGGGTCTCGACCTCCGCAGCGTCCGGCCGCCCGGCGACGACGAGCGCGTGCGCCAGGTACGCCCGGGCACGCATCGCCTCGTCCTCGACCGGACCCGCCGGCTCCACGTACGCCAACGACTCGCGAATCAGCGCCTCGGCCTCCTCGTGTCGCCCGAGTTTGGACCACGCGCTCCCCAGATCCAACCGGCACACGAATGTGGTGTGCGCCGCCGGCCCGTCCCGTTCCGCCGAAAGACGCACGGCCTCACGCAACAACGGCTCCGCTTCCGCAACCCGCCGGTCCAGCAGCAGTCCGAGCCCACTCCTGTACAGCGCCCCCGCGTCGCCACCGGTACGCTCCCGCCACCGATCCGCCAACCGTCCCACCCGAGTTGCCCCCTCACGCCCCCACACGATCAGCTCGGATGATCGCACGGCAGCCCCACTCGCCTTTACCACTCGGGTACCTCGCGTTCGACCGCCGAAGCCGCCGGTCGCATATCCCGGCCCGGGTCGTCGTCGGCGGTCGGGAGCACATCCGCTCCAGGAACCTGGGGACGTCCGCGACCGGGCCGTACGCGTGGCAGGACCGGCCCGGCAGCACCCGCTCGTGGACGAAACCGTCCCCGACCTCCACCGGCATCCGCGCAACCACCACCGGTGCGCCCCCATCGGTCCCCCGCAACCGCTCCGGCCGGTCCCCCGCCGCAGTTCCGTTTCCGGATCGTCAGCGTCCACGCGTGTCGACCGCCCCAAATCCCGACACACCGGCGCGACCTCGATCCTCGACGACCGGTCGCACACGACCCATCTGCCTCACCACATCAGCCGCCCGGGGCGGGGCGGGACCGTCGCGGAGCCACATCCTTGGGCACGAGCGCACGAGCGCACGAGCGCAGGGGCGCAGGGGCGCAGGGGCGCAGGGGCGAGCCGGCTGCACGAGGAGGCGCACAAGCCGGTCGACGTCACGGGCGCGCCGAGGGCAACCGACCGGCCACCCGCCGCCATGGCGAACACGCGATGATTCGGTCATCGGAGGGCTCGGCCTGTGGCCGCGTGCCTCCGCGGCCCAACCAGTGCCACTCGTGGCACGAGACGAGGAGAGCTTTTGATCACGGTGGCAACCTGGAATGTCCTACACCGCGTTCACGCGGAGAACTGGGGCGAGAACACGGCCGCAAAGTGGCCGGACGAATCGCAACGAATTGCCGCGATCACGGCACGGTTGGCCGAACGCACCGAACCGGTCATCGCCCTACAGGAAGTAAGCGGCGACCAACTGACGGGCCTCCGCCACGCCTTGCCCGACCACACGGTCCACGCGATGCGATATCCACGAGTCCCGGCACCACGCCACGCAACGAGCCCACTCGAAGACCCGGGTGAGTACCTCGTGCTCTTGGTGCGCGGCCCGTCCCGGCAGTTGGCCGCCGAAGCCTTCGACGACGACCCCGGGAAGGGACTGCTCGCCGTACGAACCCACGGGGCGCTCGTGGTCGCCACGCACGTAAGCTTCGGTCGGCGACGACCTCGGCAACTGGCGCGCCTGGCGGAACTGACCGCAGACTCGACAGACCCCGTGATCCTGCTCGGCGACTTCAACGCCGACCGCGGCACCGTGGCGAACGGCCTTGGCCCGGGGTTCACCGTTGCCGAACTTCCGCCGGACGCACCGCCGACACGACCGGACGGACGGAGCGCCGGGTCGCAGCACATCGACCACGTGGTCGTGCGCGGCGGTGATGTGCACGACGTGATGGTCGAAGACGTCCACGGCCTGTCGGACCACAATCTCCTACGCGCGAACGTGACGGGGATCGCCGCGCGTTCGGCCTCCGCGTGAGACCTCATCCATCGCATGCGATCGGCATTGTGAGCGGGCGGGCCGCGACCTTCGGGGGCGACGAGGCCATCGATTCGGGGTGCCCAGGATGGTCAAGCACCTCTGGTCAGTGCGATTCGTGAGCCGGGGACCACGGACACACGCGCTGCGCCCCGAATCGGCCGGCACGATCTCCGGCGGAGAAATACGTTGCCCTGCGGGTACTTCGGTCGGGATCCTCACGGATGTGACCACCACACACGACACCGCCCGCCCCACCGTCGTCGTACCCGTCAGGGTACGGGACCTTCAGCTCCGGGATCTGCCCGAGTGCACCTGGTCGGGTTCCGCCACCCACCTGCGGCACGTCGAGCGGGAGTTGGTGCGCGCGGCGGCCGGGGAGGTGGACTACCTGGCCGTGTGTGCCCGGGGCGATCTGCCGGTGGCGATCGGCGGTATCGACTACCGGGTTCGCGAGGGGGCCGGAACCCTGTGGCAGTTCGCCGTGCACCCGGCACTTCAGTCGTGTGGCCTGGGGACGTTGCTGATCCGATCCGCCGAACAAAGGATCGAAAGCCGCGGCCTGCGCAAGGCCGAACTCGCGGTGGAAGAGGTCAACCCGCGGGCTCGTGCCCTGTATGAGCGATTGGGTTATGTCGCGTACGGCCGGGCCCCGGACGCCTGGGACGAGGAGGGCCCCGGAGGGTCGATCCGTCGCTACGAGACGATGTGCGTCCTTATGCGAAGGGAACTTTGAGCCCCCGTACTTGGGCGATCTGGGCTACCTGGCCTGGCTGAGGCAAAGCGACCGCACGCCGAACCCGCACGGCCCGGCTCTCACGCAACTGTGCGGCGACCCTGGCCGTGTTGTCACCGACCGGCGCCGCCGGCGCCGCACCCCGCATCGATGCGGCGCCTGCCTCGGCGGCGCCGTCCGCCGATGACGCCACGCTTCGCTCCGGCCTCGCAGAAACCGACGACCGGACCGGGCCACCCGAACCGGGTCGAGTTCACCTCCTAACGGAAGTCCTCCGCCCGGTCCCGCGCCCACTGCGCGAATGTCCGTGCCGGCCTGCCCGTCACGGACTCCGCCGTGGGCAGTGGGCCCAGCACCGACGGATCGAAGTCCGCGTTGTCCGACGGATCCATGGGATTGCCGTCATAGTCGGTGAAACCCAACAGGAAGTCCGCGGCTTCCGCGGCGAAGCCGCCCATCGCCCGATAGACCTCACGGGCCTGCAGCGGGGTCAGTTCCTCGAACCGGATCTCCTCGCCGAGCGCGTCGGCGATTGCCTTCACCTGGTCACGCAGGCTGATCAGGCCGGGACCGTTGATGTCGTAGGCCTTTCCGGCGTGGCCGTCCTCCAACAACGCCTGGATCACCACGTCGGCGATGTCCTGCTCGTGCACCGGAAACCACCCGCTGTCCGGGTTGGTGTCCCGCACCACGCGTTCGGCGCGGATCGACGGGCCCCAGAGCGCGAGTTTGTTCGCCGCGAACTCGCCGGGGCGGATGTGCGTCCACTCCAGACCGGACCGTTCGACGGCCTGTTCCACGGGCAGGTGGAACGTCGTGTCGAAGCCGCCGGTCACCGCGCCGGACGAGAGCACGACGATCCTCCGGACGCCCGCCTGCTCCGCCGCCTCGACCACCTTCTCCGCCGTCGACGGTTCCGGGAAGAGGAACATCCTGTCCACCCCGGCCAGCACCGGCCCGAGTTCCTCGGGTCGGGTGAGGTCGCCCTGCATCACGTCCACTCCGGCGGGCGCTTTTCGGGGATCCCTTGTCATCACCCTGACCTGGACGTCCCGCAGTCCGGCCGTGACCAGCCGGCCCACGGTGCCCGTCGCGCCCGTCACCAGTACTCGCACCACTCACCCCTTTTCCGTATACCCTACGGATAAAGATTACCATACACTCTACGGAAAATACGGAGGCACGATGGAGCACAGCGGCGGAGGCGATCCCCGCGAGACCCTGCGCCTGCTGTGGCGGCAAGAGAAGGCCAGGTCAGGCCGTGGCAGGCCACCCAAGATCACGCTGTCCGGAATCATCGCCGCGGCGATCTCGGTGGCCGACGCGGACGGCATCGACGCCATGACCATGGACAGGGTGGCCGCCGCCCTCGGCGTCGGGACGATGACGCCGTACACGCACGTCCCCGGCAAGGCCGAACTGATCGACCTCATGGTCGACGCCGCCTGGCAGTCCCTGGACCTCTCCGATTCCGGCTCGTGGCGCGCTCAGGTCACGCACTACGCCCACCAGACCGTCGCCCTGTACGCCCGGCACCCGTGGCTGCGCACCGTATCCACCGTTCGCCCTCCCCTGGGCCCAGGCCTGTTCGCCCGGCAGAACCACCTGTTGGCCGCACTGTCCCAAACGGACCTGTCGCCGCCCGAGGTGTCGGCCGCGGTCGACGCGATCGTCACCTTCGTCGACGCCGCCGCGGCAGCCCAAGCCGAACACGTGCAGGCCTCCGCCGTGAGCGGCGAGTCCGAGGACGACTGGTGGTCCGCCCGCCAGGTCTTCTGGGACGAGGTCTTCGACCCGGCCCGCTACCCCGCCATCGCCCGTTCGTGGGCCGACGGCGGCTTCGACCGCAACGCCGCCCAGGCCAGGGCAAACGCCTTCGACTTCGGCCTGCGCGCCCTGCTCGACGGCATCACCGCCATGGCCTCCGCCGACGAACGCCGGTACGACCGTCGGCATGGAAGGGCTGACTGACCCGGTCGAGGACAACGCCGTCCGCGGTGCGGAGGCCGCGGCGCGGGCAGCCCGGAGTCTTCGTCCGCGAGCGAACCATTGACCGCGCCGGTGCCGCCCGCCCCCGCGACATGGCTGCGGATCCGAGAGGCGTGGGTCGGCGACCGGCTCGGGCCGCGGCGCACGAGGTCGGTGATGGCCTCGGCCATGGGGTTGTCGAGGTAGGGCAGGCAGTCCCAGAGGATGTTGCCGTCGGCGGTACGCGGCAGGAGCGCGCGCCGCCGATGGCGATCCACTCCGTGGTGCCGACAACGAGGACGCCGGGGCCCTGTTCGGCGAACTTCGCGGTGTGGCCTGCGGCGCGCAGCTCAACGAGGGTGGTCCACTGCCGGCCGCCGTCGGCGACGTCCTGGCATTCGTCCTGGCATTCGTCCTGGCATTCGTCCTGGCATTCGTCCTGGCAGACCGAGCAGACCGAGCAGACCGGGCAGACCGGCCAGTCGGGGCGGGCGTCGGCGTACCGGGCGTCGCCGGCGGCACACATGGCGAGGTGGGCGCCGGGATGGGTGCGCCGGGCCGGCGCGGCGGCGGGTGCGGGCGTGGTGCGCGTGCGGTGTCAGGCACGGGGGCCAGCGGTGAGGTCGGTGGTCGGGTGCGCCTGGGCGGGCCGCCAGCCCAGCAGGCGGACGGCGCGGTCGCCGGAAACGGTCTGGTCGAGCGCGAGGGCCTGGGCGAACGGAAGGCCGAGGGTTTCGGCGGCCTGTTCGAGCGGCCAGGGTTCGGCGCGGCCGATACCGCCCGCCGCGAGGTCGGCGGCGGCGGCGAGCGCGGGGGTACCGACGGAGTCGACGGCGACGCCGTGCCAGAGGGTGCCTGCGTCGGCTTTGGTGAGGACGAGGCCGTAGAGAGCGGCGAGGTCGTCGACGTGGACCATCGGCCAGCGGGTGCCGGGCGTTCCCACGTAGCGGCCGGTGCCGTGCTCCTTGGCCCACGCGAGCATGAGGGCGGGTATGCCGCCGCCGTGGCCGTAGGCGATGCCGGGCCGGATGACGCTGGTGCGAACGTCGTGGCGGGCGGCGTCCAGGACCTGCTGCTCGATACGGGGGCGGTAGCCGACGATGTCGATCGCGTTGGTGGGGGTGTCCTCGGTGGCGGGGCGGTCGCCGGTGGCGCCGAGCACCCAGATGCCGCTGGTGTAGAGGAAGGCGCGGTGGGTACCGCGGAGCGGTGCGGTGAGGGCGTCGACGGCGGCGGCGTCGGCCTGTTCGTCGCCGGTGGGAGTGGCGAGGTTGACGACGGCATCGATGTCGTCGGTTACGGCGGTACGCAGGCTGTCCGGATCGGTGAGGTCGCCGATGCGCACGTCGAGGCCGGGTTCGGACGGAAGAGCGGTGCGGGTCTTGAGGAATGGGACGACGGTGTGGCCGTCGTCGATGAGCCGCCGGGTGACGGCGGTGCCGATGTAGCCGGTGGAGCCGAGGACGAGAACCTTCATGATGTGCCTCCGGTTCGTGTGGGGCGTGGGTCGATCGGGTGATCGGCGCTGTGAGGATGACGCTGGGGACGTGCGCGAGGTGCGGCGGATCCGTCGAATGACAGGAGCGGGTACGGGGGTTGCCGGCGGTCGTCCGGGCATCCGGGCGTCCAGCCGCCCGGCCGTCCGGTCGTCCGGTCGTTGTGCCGACAAGGGCGCGGAGTCGGTCGGTCGGCCAGTCGAGGAGGCCCGATGCGGGGCACGGTGGTTCCATTCGGCTGTTTCTCCGGTGCGGCGAGGCGCGGTGCCAGGCGGCGCGGACCCACCGGGATCCGCCGGACAGGGCCTTGCGGCACCAACGGCCGAATTCACCGTCTACCGCCGGTTGCACGGCAATTGCCCCGGACCCGACGCCCTCCAGGCCCCGGCCGGTGTGTTCGGCCACCGGATCGGGCGCCCGGTACGCGCACCGGAACCGGGCTTCGCCCCCCCGCGTCACGGCCTTGGAAACGACGTTGCCGTTCCCGGCCTCCGGCGAAGGCCGCGGGGGAGGCGTCGAAGGTCGGGATCATCCCCGCGCGGGCGGGCCGAGGGGGGCTTCAGTGCCCGGCGGGTGCGGTGTCCTCGCCCTCGCCGTGCCGTCGGCGCGCCCGGAACTCGTCGCCCTTGCGCGCGCTCCAGGCGTAGAGCGCGGTTCTGGCCGGCAGGAGCACGCTGCAGGCCGGAAAGATGAGCGCCGGGAACAGCCACACCTCGACGCCGTTCCCGCCCATCACCGACCGGACGATCACCGTCACGACGTACGCGGCTGCCCCCGCGCCGAGCCACCACTTCCACGCGCTCCTGCTGGGGCCCTCGGTGGGCCGGGTCGAATCCTCGTCCGCCCGGGTGCTCACCGGCTGCCCGTTCCTCTTGCGCCACAGGGCCCGAATCAGGAAAGCCCCACCGAAAACGGCGAGGATCACCCCCAGCAGCCCCCACTCCATCGGCGACTCCGGTACCCCTCGGGCGTACTCGTTCACATCCCCACCTCCGTGGTCGATCCTGTGACGCAGGTCGGCCGAACATCTGCCCAGGGCACCAAGGGCCACACCCACTACGGGAGTTGCGGCCGATCAACAAACACGTACCGCGGGCGGAACCCACCGAGGAAACGACTGCCGACGGCGTGGCACGACGCGTGGCCCGGTCTGTCGCCCCACATGCCCCGAAGCGCTGATGACGTCCGAAGCGCGTGAGCACTGGCGGGCGTTGGTGAGCCGCGTGCCGGGCAGCGCGGCCCGCCGCGAACGTTCACCGCGCACGATCCACGTGAGCTGCACCCGGTTGATGCGGACGAGTCGTTACAGCTTGTGGGCGCGTCTGCGGGAGTTGCCGAACGAGCGTGGACTCATCCCGGCCGACGCGGTTCTCGTCTACCTTTTCCCCAGCGGCGAGACCGAGTTCGGCACCGTCGTGTCGGACGGCGGCCCGGTCTACTCGTTCGACGTGCGCTACAACCGCGAGAACCCGGGCAGTGAGCGTGCGGCGGACATCGAGCGGTGGTTCGACATCACCGATCAGTGGCAACGGGAGCCCTTTTTCCTCCGAGACAGCCGACGCCTTCCTGTGGAAACCTCCGCTGCGGCGCACCCGGCTGACCGGGCCCGGCAGCACACTCCTCCGCCGGTCGGACCACGAAATCCCGACCGCCGACGACGTCACATGAGACGACCACGGCGACACGATCCCAGCCGACAACAAGCCGCCGCCGAACGGCTCCGAGGGACAAGTGCCCACTCCCCCACCGGGGCCCGGCCGGAGCCGGTGGGGATCCGGTCGACACGGGTGGCGAGGGCGACATCGACGGGGAGCACGATTGCGGGCATCCCCGCCCGTACCCCGCACCCGGCCCCGCCATCCGAAGCCGGGATCGCGCGCCGCCGCGGTTCACCGGTTGGCGGGGTCCGACGGCCCGGCACGCCGGAAGGACGCGGGTGTGGAGGCGAAGTGGCCTCCCAGCGACCGACGTTCGATGGCCTCGCGTTCCGGGGGCGACAGGTCGAGATGCGCGGCGAACAGTTCCAGCGTCTCGACCGAAACGGGCCCGGCCCCGCAGCCTTGGATCCGTGCGACGCCGTGATCGCGCAACCGCTGAAGCGCGGTCTCGCGCCGCAACCACTCGTCGGGGTCGGTGGGAAACGGATCGGGATCGGTCAGTCCCATGCCACATCCTCGATGTCCGGAAGCAGTGGGCTCGACACGCTACGCCACCACACCGACACGACCCGCGGGGAATGGGGCGCCGTTGACGGACGTGTCATGAGCCCCGGATGGGTTGGGGTTGGGATCGGCCCGGCCGACCGCACCCGTACGGCGATGAAGTGCACCACACCGCACGGGTGCGGTTCGGGAGAGCGAAGTCGGCCCGCAGGGACGCGCCTTCACCCGGATGTTGTCCGGGTGGCCCGGGCGATGTGTGGCGTTCGGGTGAATTTCCGGCATGCGCGCTGCCTGCGCCCGCCCGGGTCGTTGAGTCGGGAGAGGGCGCGCCGGGATCGGCCGGTGTCCCTGTGGATAAGGGAGAGTTCGTGAGTTCGTTCAGGAAGATCACTGTCCTGATGGCCGGCACTGCCGCGGTCGTGATGGCGGGCGCGGGGGCGGCCCACGCCGAGGCCGAGGCGGACGGCGCCGCGGTCGGTTCCCCGGGCGTGGCCTCCGGCAACAACATCCAGGTCCCGGTGCACGTGCCGGTCAACCTGTGCGGCAACACCGTCAACATCGTCGGCGTACTCAACCCGACCATCGGCAACACCTGCCTGAACATCGACAACGTCGACCACGACGGCGGCCACAAGCAGAGCGGCCACCACCAGGCACCCCAGCACGGCGGACACCAGGGCTGACCCATGAGTGCCGGGCCGCCGAACAGCGGCCGGGCACACCTCGGTCCCGACCGAAGACACGCGCCGATTCGGCCGACTCCTCCACGGACCGAATCGCGTGGCACCTCCGGCCCTCGCGCCTGCATCCCGCGAGGGCCGGAGTTCGCCGGACCCGACACGCCCGCGGGTCGAGGACACGACCCGACGCGGACAACCCCGCATCCGAACCATCCATCCGGACGAGCAATTCCCGTGCACGGAACGGGCCTTGGCCCGAATCGCCGCTCTCTGGGCAGGCAACCTGGCGGAACCGCCGACGTCGGTCGTTTCTCAGGAAGACATCGACGTAGCGGCTGGGCCTGGAGCGCCCGTCCGCACCGGCGGGATCTCGGGGGCGATGTTGGCCGTACGCCATGACCACGCACGAGAAACCCGCCGTGAAGCCCCGGAACGAGAGCGCCGCCGGCCGTGTCGACGCCGACCACCGCGGTTGCTCCCCTCCGCGCACGCCACCGGGTTCGTGAACGCCACCAGGGCGCCCGCAACGCAATCGCGCACACGGTGAGACCGACGGGGCGCGATCCGCCTCCCCCACGACCACGCGACCCAAGCCGGGACACGACGCTCGGCGTCTCGTCGCGTGGGCCCGAACTCACCGCTCGAATCGACGCCGATCCCCACCCCCGACGGCGTCGAGATTCGCGGCGGGGGCGACACCCGCGATCTCCTGGTGTTCCAACGTCCGGCGAACGGCGGCGGCTACGGACCACGCCCGATCAGCCTGCCGACCACCCCCTGGACCGTCGAAATTCCGTCATGACGCCCTGCTCTACGCGGGTTCGGACGACTTCGTCGAGCGCACGGCGGGGTTCGTACGCGAGGGGGTTGGCCGCGGACGCGGCGGTCGCGGTCGCGGTCGCGGTGATTCACCCCCGGGCGGGTGCCTTGCCACCCTGCCCGGCCCCGCCGTGCCCCCCGCGCCCGACCACGGGCGAAGGCTCGCGTTCCGTTCCGGTGAACTCGCCGCCGTCCGAACGCTGGTCCGCCGGGAACTGTCGGATGCCCCCGTCCGCCGGTCAACCAGGCGCTGCCGGCGATCGGCGAGATCGCGGGCAACAGCATCGTGCACGGAGGGGGCGGCGGCCTCACCCTGTGGCGGCAGGACACGTTCGTGATCTGCGACGTCCAGGACAAGGGCCACGTCCTCGACCCGCTCGCGGGACGGCATCGCCCCACCGCCGCCCAGGACGGCGGACGCGGACTGTGGATCGCCAACCAGATCTGCGACCTGTTCCAGATCCGCTCGACCGAGACCGGAACCGCCACACGCCTGCGGGTGAACATCTCCGGGTAGTCACAGCAGGGAGGCGCCGGTCCCTGGCGCCGACCGCGCCGGTTGCTCCGGTGATGGGCAGCCGAGCAATCGGTGGCAGGTCCAGCAGGTCCAGGGTTTGCAGAGCGGTCGAGCGGCCGGACCCGGAGCGGCAACCCGGCCGCTTCGAAGCGGATGCACGTCGCGGGCGGGTGCGCCGGCGCCGTCCCTCGGTGTCCTCATGGCGGACACCGGCCACACCGAAGGGCCGGCTCGTCGTAGCCTGCCTCCATGATCGACGTCGCCGCTTTGACCCCGTCCGAAGCCGTCGAGCTGCTGCTGGCCGGCAACCGGCGCTTCGTGGACGGCACTCCACAACATCCGAACCAGAACGCCGCGCGCCGCGCGCAGACCGCACCCGGCCAGCGCCCGTTCGCGGTGCTCTTCGGCTGTTCGGACTCGCGCCTGGCCGCCGAGATCATCTTCGACCGGGGCCTGGGTGACCTGTTCGTCGTACGCACCGCGGGCCACGTGGCGGGTCCGGAGGTCCTGGGCAGCATCGAATACGGCGTGAGCGTCCTGGACTGCCCGCTGGTCGTGGTGCTCGGGCACGACTCGTGCGGCGCGGTCGCGGCCGCCCGTGCCGCCGTGACCGACGGTGTCGCCGCCACCGGGTACGTACGCGACGTCATCGAACGCGTCACCCCCAGCATCCTGGCCGCCCGCGCGGCCGGGCTCACCCGCGACGACGACATCATCGCCGAGCACATACGGCACAGTGTCGACCTGCTCATGGACCGTTCCCGGGAACTCGCCGAGCGCGTCGCCGCAGGACGGACGGCCGTGGTGGGCCTGTCCTACCGGCTGGCCGACGGCAGCGCGCGGCTCGTCACGGCCCACGGCCTGCCCGCCGAAGCGGCGGTCCCGAGCCCGGACGCCTGAACGGCACCCCACACGTACGGCAATACCGATACCCGCGGTCGGCGAGAACGCCGCCGGCCTGCCGTCCCGTGCGGTCCAAGACCGGGAGCCGGGTGGACTCGCACATGCCGTCGACCGCCTGCGAGGAGGGGGCGGACATGGATGGCCGATACCCGCGACGGAACCCGGGACGTTCCTCGGCCGCAGTCCCAGGGCTGTCCTCCCCGGACCGGGGTGAGCGCAGGTCTTCGGCGCAGTCGGTCGGTGACGCGTGACGCCGACGGATGGCCACGACGGACGTGCGACGTTCGCGATACCGGATGCGCGGTAGAGATGACGGCGTCGCCCGATGTCTCGCCCATCGGCCTCCCCGGCGTGCGTTCGACAGGGAGTAGGCGTCAATAGCGGAAGGTGCGGGCCCGCATCATCTGCCGCAGGCGCTCGTTGCGTGTGCGTCGGGGTCGCACGCGTGCCCGCAGCGCACGCGCTTCGGCCAGTTCGCGTAGGAACACCGCCCGCCTCCGGCGTCGTTCCGCTTGGTCCCGCCGGCGTTGAGCCGCCGACGTTCGGCGTTCCGGTGGTGTCCGGCCTGCCGGGCTGTCCATCGCTCACACTCCAGGATCTCGCTGGGGCGTCGTGGGCTGCCCGGATTCCACCTCGGATACGCCGCGCACGACCCACGCCAACGTCGCTGTCCTGCCCGAAAATCCGACGATCAGTCGCCCCGGCGAACCGAGTCGACGGTGTCCCACGCACCGTCGCGGTGTGGTCGGGGGGTCAGTGGGGTTGCTCGCCGAGGATGGAGGCGCGCTCCATCACGCGCATGTTGGGGTGGTAGTCGTTGGTCGCGTAGTGCGCGGTGGCGCGGTTGTCCCAGAGGGCGACCGAGTCCGGTTCCCAGCGGAACCGGACCTGGTATTCGGGGTACGTGGCTTGCTTGAACAGCAAGGCGAGCAGGGCCTCGCTCTCGTGGTCGGGCAGACCGACGATGTGGTGGGTGAAGACCTCGTTGACGAACAAGGTCTTGCGCCCGGTCGCCGGGTGTGTGCGCACGACGGGGTGTTCCACCGGTGGGTACTGCTCGCGCATGACGGTGAAACGCTCCGGCGACATGGTCATGCCGAAGGAGAACGCGAAGTCGTGGACGGCGCTGAGACCCTCGATGCGTTCCTGGACGTCGGCGGGCAGGTTGTCGTAGGCGGCGGCCAGGTCGGCCCACAGGGTGTCGCCGCCGTGCGGGGGCACTTCGACAGCGCGTAGCACCGAGCCCAGGGCCGGTTCCTGGCGCCATGTCACGTCGGTGTGCCAGATGTTCTCGACCCCGACCGTGGCGGCGTCCTTGGCGAATCGCACGACTTCCGGCACCTCGCCCTGCGCGAGGAACGGGTGCACCTCCAGCTCGCCCCACAGCCGCGCGAACGCCCGATGCTGGGCGGAGGTGATGGGCTGGTCGCGGAAGAACAGCACCTTCCACTCCAACAGCGCCCGGTCCAACTCGGTGAACACTTCGGGTCGCACAGGATCTCGAAGGTCGACTCCTCGGATCTCGGCGCCGATCAGCGGCCCGCACGGGCGCAGCTCGAACATCGTGTACGGGGCGGACTCGGCACCGGACGGAAGGCGGCGCAGGACGCGGGGGCCGAGGGCGGTACGTCGTTCACCGACGCGGTTGCGGACGGTGGTCATCGGAGTCCTCCGTGGGTGGTCGGGGTGCGGCGGCGGTCGGTGTGGCCACCGCTCCCGGTGCGCAGGCCGCCGAGGTCGACGCCGTCGGCTGCGACACACGGGGCCACGCGTTGCCGCTCGGACGGCGAAGAAGAGGTTCCTATAGGTTCGATCATCTCCCGTCGGAGGAGGGGCTCCGACCCACGCGTGAGGGAGTTCGCATGGCCTCGATCCACCACACCACCATGACGCCCGGCAAGCTGGAACTGCTCACCGCCTGGCTGCCGAAGCAGAGCTGGTACGTGGGCGACGGACGAACGCCGGAACTGGTCAATTCCGGCGGGTTCCGTCTGGACGACCCGCAGGGCGCGGTCGGGATCGAGTTCATGATCGTGGTGGACACGACCGCGCAGGATCCGGTGGCGTACGCGGTGCCGATGGGCTACCGCGGCGCAGCCCTGGAGGGCGTCCCCGACGAGGCGCTGATCGGGACCGCCGAGCACGGGGTGCTCGGCACGCGGTGGATCTACGACGGCGTCCACGACCCCGTGGTGACGGCGCAGTTGCGCGCGCTCCTGCGCGGCGAGGCGACGGCGCAGCACCAGAGCGACAGCGACACCCCCGATCCGACCGTCACCGTGCACGGAACCGGCCCCGACGACGGGTTCGTGGTTCGGGTCAACCGCGTCCTGCGCCCCGCCGAGGCCGCGCAGAGCTCGTCCGGACACCTGGTCGCCGGATGGACCCGGCCGAACGGAACGGCCGCACGAGGCGTCGTCGCGACCGTTGCGCCGAACGACTCACTTCACCCCGGGTCCGACCGATGAGGTGATCCGAGCGCGCCTCCGACCCGGTCGGCGAACAGCGCGTACGGGGACGGGGACGGCGACGTCCGTGCTCCCTGATTCTCTACCGCGCGTGGGCGATCCGATGAGAGAGCCATGCGAGTGCGGGCGGCATCCGGTACTCCACGGCGTGGTGTCCTCCCTCGAACAACTCGAAGCGTACGACGTCCTCATCCACTCCGGCCTCGGCGAGGGCATCGCGGAACGCCTGTGCCCCCAAGTCGAGGAACCATTCGTCACGGGTGCCCGCGTCGATCCAGATCGCCCGCTGGGATCGCAGTGCCTCGGCGTGCGATGGCGCCATCCTCACCGGGTCCCAGTCCAGCCAGCGCTGCCAGATCTCCGGCCGGAGTGCGCCCGTGCGCGGGTCGAAGGGCAACTGTGGCGTGCCGTCCGGAGCGGGCGAGAAGCAGGCCGAGACGCCGAGCAGTTCGAGCAGTCTCAGGTCCTCGTCCTTGGTGAAGGCCACTCGCGAGCGGAAGTCGTCCCACCAGCGGAAGATGTCGCCGTCGTATGTTCTCAACTGGCGTGCCGCCATGAGGAAATGAGGGATGTACTGGGCCTCCGACAAGGAATCGCCCGAGTGTGTCGCGAACGCGCCGAACAGGTCGGGCCGGAGCATCGATGTCATCATCGCGCCGAGCCCGCCGCTCGATTTCCCGGCCGGCGCCCGGTGATCGCGGTCGGCGAGCGACCGGTAGTGGGCATCGACCCACGGCACGATCTCCTCGCACAGATATGAGTGGTAGCGGCCGGTCCCCGGCGAGTCGATGTACTGGCTGCCGCCGTAGGTGGTCCAGGTGTCGACGAACACCAGAATCATCGGCGGCGCCTCGCCGCGGGCGAAGATCCCGTCGACGAGTTCGGGCACCGGCCGGCGGTAGGGGGTCTGGTTGCGCCACACCGGGAGGGTTCCGGCGTAGCCGAGCAGCAGATAGGCGACGGGGTAGCGGCGTCCGGCATCGGTGTCGTAGCCGGGTGGGGTGTAGACCCACAACGGCCTCTGCGTCGCGTCTCCCAGGGGATTGTCGCGCAACAGGACGCTGTCGATGACGTGCTCGTCGATGCGGCCTGCGAGCGGGGTGGGCCATGGGGCCATCGGAACCTCCTCGGGACGGGAGCCTCGACATTACTACGATTTCAAATTATATGAATCGGTAGTACTTGCCTTATGCTGGCGCCATGGACACGACGCACGGCCACCTCCCGTCTGCCGACTCGGTCGACCGGCACATCGCTCACTGGAAGCACGAGGTTCCCGATCTGGACCCGATGGTCGAGGGCGTCGTCACCCGGATGCAGATGCTGGTGCGCCATCTCCAGCGCCGAAAGGAAGCAGGGCTCACCCAACGCGAGTTGAAGATGTGGGAATACGAGATCCTCTGGCGGCTGCGCTCCGCCGGCGAGCCGTACCGGATGACGCCGACACGGCTCGCAGAAGGCCTGGACATCCATCCGGCGACACTCACGAGCCGGCTGGACCGGCTGGCAAAGTCCGGCTACGTGACCCGGGAGCACACCCCGGAAGACCGCCGGAGCCTGCTCGTGACGCTGACCGACAAGGGACACGAGGCCTGGTCATCCACGATCGGCGATCAGCTGGCGACCGAGAACGCGCTACTGGCCCCGCTGAGCGGAGCGGAACGGGAGCAACTCGTGGCACTGCTGCGAAAGATCACCTTGATGGCGGAGTCGGGTGGCCCACCACTGATGCCGACTCTCGACTGAACACATCCGCGGACTCGACAAGCTGCTTTCCGGCGGCGCAACACGCGCACGGCGCGGGCGCCGCATCAGCACGTGGCGTCGATCCGCATGGCACCGGCCAGGATCGAGAGGCACACAAGGCGCGGAAATTCACACGGTGACGACACCGGACGGCGGCGCGGGCATCGACAGCCGCGCGGACACCGTCGTATACGAAGCAGCACGACGGGTCGAGCACCTCGGGTGCGAACGCCGGGCCGAGAACGCGCCGTTCCGGGCGGCCGCCTCCTCGTCCCTTCGGTCGCTGCTCGTCACCGCGACCCTGCGGCCACCAGCGTCGCGGTGATGGATTCGAGCTCGGTGACCAGCTCGTCGAGCTCGGCGGGAGAGAGGGCGTCGTACGGCGGGGCGGCGAGCTCGTCGGTAAGGACTTCGATGCGTTGCTTGGTCTCCCGGCCGGCGTCGGTGAACCAGCCGTCGGCGTCGACGAGTCCGCGCTCGCGCAAGCCGTCCATGACCGCGGCCAGCCGCTCCTTCGGCAGGTGATGGATGCGCCCGAACGACTCCGGCGGATGGATGCCTTTCGCCGGCGCGTCGAGCACGTGCGCCTCCGTACCGCCGATGCGCGCGCCGACGAGAACGGCGACGTGCCCGTCACCGCGGTGCTCGCGCAGCATGGTCGCGGAATGCCACAGCCGGGCGACCGGATCGCTCGGCACCGGAAGGGCGCGCATCCCGGCGTACATCACCCGGCCTCCCGTGGGCGCGCTCGTCGCGGCCTTCGTGGTCAGGTCGGCGGCGCGCACCAGGCCCGGAGAGTCGGCCATGTCGTCGCCGAGGATCCGCCGTACGGAGGCCGCGCTGCCCCGCTCCCGCGCGGCGACGGACGCCTCGGGCGGGATCGACTCCCACGCGCTCGGGATGTGCCGGGCGGCCTCCCCGTCGGCGAAGTTGTAGAAGGCCGCGTGTACGACCTGCGCCGGCACCCGCCCCAGCGGCGCGGCTCGGCTCGCGAAGTAGCCGTCCCAGTAGGTGCGGTGGCCGAGCGCGGCCAGCTCCTCGTTGCACTCGTCGGCGAAGAAGGTGACCAGGCAGATCGGCTCCAGGAGCTCGAACATGCGACGGGCGCCTGTGGTCGCGCTGGCCCGCCGGGAGGTCGCCCACGTACGGATCGACAACGACGCGGCACTCGCCCACGCGGCCGTCGACCGGCACGAGGAACTCCCGCCGCACTGGCGGAACGCGGTGACCATGTCCGGCTACGGCCTGCGCGTCACCGCGGCCGAACTGGCCGAACTCACCGCGGCGATCGACGCCCTGCTCCGCCCCTTCATCGCGCCCACTCGCCAGGACGCGCCCGAGGACGCCCGGGTCGTACATCTGGGCCTGACCGCGCTGCGCACCCCGGAACCGCCGACATGAGCGCCCGATCGCCGCTGCGCGAACGGGACTTCGCGCTGCTGTGGAGCGGCGGTCTGATCGGCGATCTCGGCGACTGGATGTTGTTGGCGAGCCTGCCGGTGCATGTGTACACGCAAACCGGTTCGGCGACCGCGACCTCCACGGTCTTCCTGGCCGAATTGCTCCCGGCCCTGCTTGTCGCCCCGTTCGCCGGTGTCCTGGTCGACCGTTGGGACCGACGGCGGCTCCTGGTGCGGCTGGGACTGCTCCAGGCGCTCCTGCTCCTGCCCCTGCTCGCGGCCGGCGGCGCCGACCGGCTGTGGATCGTGTACGCGGTCGCCGCAGCGCAATCGTGCCTGGCCGGACTGGGCACGCCGGCCAAGGTCGCCCTGGTCCCGATGCTCCTCGGCCGGGACCGCGTCGCCGCCGCCAACTCGCTGAACGCCGTCGGCGACAACCTCGCCCGGCTGGTCGGCGCGCCCCTGGGCGGTTTGGCGATCCAACTCCTGGGCCTGCCCGGAGTGGTCACCGTCGACGCGGTGACGTTCGTGCTCGCTGCCGCGCTCACGGCCGGCATCCGCGGCCACGCCCGTCCCGAGCGTCCCCCGGTCGCACGCCCGGGAATGCTCGGCGAATGGCTCGACGGACTCCGGGTGGTCCGACGAAACCGCCCATTGCCCGCCGCCCTCGCGATCGGCGCGCTCGGGCAACTCGCCCAGGGCGTCTTCATGGTGCTGTTCGTCGTCTTCGTCCTGGACCACCTGCACGGCGACGGCACCGACGTGGGACTGCTGCGCGGTGTCCAGGCGATCGGCGGCGTACTGGGCGGCCTCGTACTCGGCGCAATCGGCGGCCGGATGCGCCCGCACATCCTCGTCGGCTCCGGCCTCATCGCGTTCGGCCTGATCTCCCTGACCACCTGGACCGCGCCCACCGTGAGCACCGCGATCGGCCTGTACGCCGGGCTGTTCGTCGCGGCGGGAGTCCCCGGCGTGGCGGCCTCGGCCGGCCTGCTGACGATCACTCAGACCCACACGCCCCCAACCCACATCGGCCGCGTTCTCGCCGGCGGGAACGCCTCGGCCGGCACCGCACAGGCGGTCGGCGTCCTGAGCGCGGGCACCCTCGCCGACCGCTACGGCACCCTCGCGCTGCTCGACGCCCAAGCCGGCCTGTACCTCCTCACCGGCCTCCTCGCCCTCACCACGCTGCGCCCACGCAACCCGCCCGTCCCGTCTCCCGCCCACACCGCCCGGCGCCACGATCGCGGCCCGCAATACGGCCAACCCCCCGACCTGCGATCCCCGCTCGAGCACCGCAACGTCGACGTGCTCGGCCGGTCCGGCTTCGGCACCTCCACCCCGGTCGCCGGCAGCCTGCGGCCACCGTGTGCCCCGGACTCCGCCGGGCCCGATGACGACGACGGCAGCACGGGGAAATGAGCACCACCGCCGGGCTCCCGCCAGGCTCAGAGGTCCAAACGACGCCGTGTCCACGCCGAGCTGAAGGAATCAACGCCGTAGCGAACCGAAGGGACCTGTAGAGCGACATCGCAGCGTCGACGATCCGGGACATCGCTCCCGGTGTGGCGGTGGCAGGAAGGGCCGTCCCGAGGAGAAGCAGCACGGCGTCAACCCGGAGGCCACCACCTGCGACTCCGGCACCAAGCAGCAGCTCACCACGTGAGAGCCGCACCCTCGGGTCGCTTCGCGGACCGACGGGCTCGCTGGACAACCACCGAGCGACCTACTTAGACTCACTGTCCAACAGTAGATAATAAATATAATGAAGCTGGGAGGACCTCATGGAACGCGTCGACGGTCCGGAGGCGGGCGCGCACGCGGACATGGTCGCCGCGACCCCCACCGAGGCGGACGAGCACCTCATCCGTGAGGTCGAAAGGATCGCTGTCGCGCTGGGCCGGATGTTTCCGGGCCTGTGCGAAGTGGTTCTGCACGATCTGCGGAATCCGCGGCATGCGATCCGGGCGATCGAGAACAACCTTTCCGGCCGCAAGGTCGGGGATTCGGTCACCGAGCTGGGCCTGGCCCGCATCGAGGACCCGAGCTACCCCAGTGTCATCCAGAACTACCCCAACCAATTCCCCGACGGCCGCCCGGTCAAGAGCACGTCCATCGGGATCAGGAACGCCACCGGCGAGTACGTCGCCGCCCTCTGCCTGAACCTGGACGTGTCGGTGCTGTCGCCGGTGACCCTCGCGTTGTCGAACCTCGTGGCCACCGACACCGAGCACCGCGACCAGCCCCTGGAATCCCTCCGGGACCGCAATGCCCGCGAGCTGCGCCGGGCGGTGGAGGAACTGGCCGCGGAGCGCGCGGCGGCCCCCCGGTCGCTGAGCAGGGAGAGCAAGCGGGCCCTCGTGCGGCAACTGCACCAGGAGGGCCACTTCGACTCGCGCGATGCCGCGCAGACCATCGCGGACCTGCTCGGCGTATCCCGGGCGACCGTCTACAACTACACCAAGTGAAGGGCGCCTCGTGACCGCCGCCGGCTCGACCACCCACCCCGTTCCCGCGTCCGCCTCCGGCCGGCCGGCGACCGCGCGCCGCCTGCTGTACGTCACCGAAGAGCAGACCGCCGCACTCGTCGACGAGGACCTGGCCATGGAAGCGGCCCGCACGGCGTTCGCCGCGACGGTGGACGGTACGTCCTTTCCCAGCCTCGCCGTGCACGGCTCCGACCCACGCAACCGGTTCACCCTCAAGCCATCCGCGTCCGCGACCCACGCCGGGGTGAAGATCGGCACCTACTGGCCGGACAACCCGGAACACGGGCTGCCGCGCCACCACTCCACTCTCCTGCTCTTCGACCAGACGAACGGCCGGATCGCGGTCGTCCTGGAGGTCGGCGGCGCGAACGCCTACCGAACCGCTGCCGCCGACGCCCTCGCCGTCGACCTGCTGGCCCGTACCGACAGCACCACGCTGGCGGTCTTCGGCACCGGCCACCAGGCGGCCTACGAGGTCGAGGCCGTCAGCCGCACACGGCCCGTCACCGAGGTCCTGGTCGTGGGACGCACCGCCGAGCGCGCCGAGCGGACGGCCGCGGCGCTGACCGCGAACGGACACCACGCCCGGAGCGTCGACGCCGAGGAAGCCTGCTCCCGGGCCGATGTGATCGTCACCGTCACCACCGCCACGACCGACGACCCGCCGCTGTTCGAGGCCGCCTGGGTCCGCCCCGGCACGCACATCTCCTGCATGGGCGCGGACGGCCCCGGCAAACGGGAACTCCCACCCGAACTGTTCGGGCGCGCCCGCGTCTTCTGTGACCTGCCCGAGCAGGCCCGCCGCATGGGCGAGAGCCGGCACGCCCCCGCGCGGACGGTCCTCACCCCGCTCGGCGAGGTCCTCACCGGCCACACCACGGGACGCATCGACGACAACGACATCACGGTCTTCGACAGCTCCGGAATCGGAGTGCAGGACCTGTACCTGG
This sequence comes from Embleya sp. NBC_00888, assembly GCF_045207655.1. Lineage (NCBI taxonomy): Bacteria > Bacillati > Actinomycetota > Actinomycetes > Kitasatosporales > Streptomycetaceae > Embleya > Embleya sp. NBC_00888. Next base: position 1,257,944 of record NZ_CP108785.1, read on the forward strand.
GCTTGGCCCTCCTGAAGAAGATGGACATCTCCCTGTGAGCAGCCCCGCAAGCGCCACCGGCCCCGAGACCACCCGGACCCTGGCCGACCCCGACACCCCGTTCGCCGTCGTCGACGTCCACAAGGCCCGGCGCAACATCGAGCGACTGGCGGCCCGGGCGGACCGGCTCGGGGTCGCCCTGCGCCCCCACGTGAAGACGGCCAAGAGCCTCGACGTCACCGGCCTCACGCACGACACGCCCTGCCCGGTCACCGTCTCCACCCTGGCCGAAGCCGAGGCGTTCGCCGACGGCGGCTACCTCGACATCACCTACGCCGTCGGCATCGACCCCCACAAACTCACGCGCGTCCTGGCGCTGCTGCGCCGCGGTGTCACCCTGCGGATCCTGCTGGACAGCGTCGAGCAGGCGGCATTCGTCGCCGAAGCCTCGCGCCGGGCCGGCGTTCCCATCCCCACTCAGATCGAGATCGACTGCGACGGCCACCGAGGCGGCGTCGAGCCCGACGCCCCCGTGCTCACCGAGATCGGCCGCATCCTGCACGACGCGGGATGTCTGGACGGCGTGCTGGCCCACGCGGGCGAGTCCTACTTCGCCTACACCGCCGAGGATCGGCGCCTGGCGGCGAAGAACGAACGCGACACCGCCGTCGCCGCGGCCGAGCGGCTGCGCGCCGCCGGAATGCCCGTGGCCACCGTCAGTGTCGGCTCCACCCCCACGGCCCACGCGGCCGAGAACCTCGACGGAGTCACCGAACTGCGCGCGGGGAACTACGTCTTCTTCGACCTGGTGATGGCCGGCATCGGCATCTGCCGGATCGAGGACCTCGCCCTGTCGGTCGTCGTCACCGTCATCGGCCACCGCCGCGAGCACGGGTGGATCGTCACCGACGGCGGCTGGATGGCCATGTCCCGCGACCGAGGCACCGCCGTCCAGTCGCGGGACCAGGGCTACGGCCTGGTCACCGACCTGGCCGGCAACCTCATATCGGGCCTGCTCATGACGGCCGCAAGCCAGGAACACGGCACCCTCACCGCCCGCGACGGCGCCCACCTGCCCGACCTGCCCGTCGGCACTCGACTGCGCATCCTGCCCAACCACGCCTGCGCCACCGCCGCCCAGCACCGCGGCTACCACGTGGTCGACAGCGCACTGACCACGAGCACGGCACCGACGATTCAGACCTTCTGGGAACGCGTGTCCGGCTGGTAGCCAACCGGGACCACGAAGGAGCCGCCCGCCCCACCGGGCGCGACTCCCCTGCGCGCACGCGATCGCACGGCCGAGCAGGCCGGGTCCGGTGGCGGAACGGCGAAAAGCCGCTCCACCACCGGACCCGCCTCGCGTGCCGACGGGCGAGGCACCCGGAGCGGACCGGGTCGACCTCTTCGCTCACACGTAGATGCGCCACCACGGTTGCCAGGAGCCGTCACTGAAGCACGAGGCGTAGATCAGGGTTTCGTTGAATATGCCCGGCTTCAGCCATACCTTGACGCACAGCATCCCGTACTGCGCCTTGGCGCCGAACATGTCGTCGGCGTGGAAGCCGTAAGGCATCTCTTTCCAGCCGCCGGAGCCGGCGTTGATGTGCCGGATCGTCCGGTCGGGCGCGACCACGAACGACTCGTCCACATTCCCGTCGTTGTTCCAGTCGGCATCCATCGTCCGGGTATCACAACGCTTGTACCCGGTGTGATCGAACCTCGTGACGGCGACAGAGGTGCACGTCGCCGCTTCCGAGCGAGCGGAGGTACCGGGGGCCGCCGTCACCGGTCCCGCCGCGACGGTCGCCAGGGCCGTCATGGCGGCCGCCGCCACACCGAGGCGTAAGGCAATGCGATGCATGAGCTCCTCCTTCAGGATCGGATGACTTGCGCGTACTTCGAGCTTCGAGACGTCGATGTCGCCGCGCGTTCCCGGCCGTGGAGCATGAGGCGTGGAGCGCTGTGCCCATCCGAGAGCCCGCCGCCCGCGACGTCCGGCCGGGCGCGCTCGCGAACGCGCGAGTCGACCCGGCTCCGTGCAGGCCAAGGTAGCGACGCCGCGAGCGTGATCGCCTTCGTCCGTGGTACCGCATCCGCCTCCACCCGACGCGGCAGCATCCGCGGGGATGTCGACCCCACGCCGTACACCCGCACGACAGGACCGAACTCCCGCCCGGATCGCGCGCCCGCGTCGCCGGCTCCGTCCGAGCGTCGTCGCGTGCCGCGCCGAGTGCTCGATGACGACGGCCCGCCGACGGATGATCCGGTCACGAGGGCGCGGGGCGGGCATGGCCCGCCGGGCCGTCCCCGAGCGCCCAAGTCGGCGACCTGAGCCATAAGTTCCGGTTTCCCGCCCCGCTCGTTGCATATTCATGCGGAGTGCAGCATACTCTTTCCATGTCCAAGGTTCTTACCTCTCTGCCCATCGGCGAACGTGTCGGCATCGCCTTCTCCGGTGGGCTCGACACCTCCGTCGCGGTCGCGTGGATGCGCGACAAGGGGGCCGTCCCGTGCACCTACACCGCTGACATCGGCCAGTACGACGAGCCGGACATCGCCTCGGTGCCCAGCCGTGCGTCGGCGTACGGCGCCGAGATCGCGCGCCTGGTCGACTGCCGTGCGGCGCTGGTCGAGGAGGGCTTGGCCGCACTCGCCTGCGGCGCGTTCCACATCCGCTCGGGCGGGCGGGCCTACTTCAACACGACGCCGCTCGGCCGCGCCGTCACCGGGACCCTGCTGGTCCGGGCGATGCTCGCCGACGACGTGCAGATCTGGGGCGACGGCTCGACGTTCAAGGGCAACGACATCGAGCGGTTCTACCGTTACGGTCTGCTCACCAACCCGAACCTGCGCATCTACAAGCCATGGCTCGACGCGGACTTCGTCTCCGAACTCGGCGGACGCAAGGAGATGTCGGAGTGGCTGCTCGCCCACGACCTCCCCTACCGCGACAGCACCGAGAAGGCCTATTCCACCGACGCCAACATCTGGGGCGCCACCCACGAGGCCAAGACCCTGGAACGCCTCGACACCGGCGTCGAGACCGTCGACCCGATCATGGGCGTGCGGTTCTGGGACCCCGAGGTCGAGATCGCCACCGAGGACGTGACGGTCACCTTCGCCCAAGGTCGCCCGGTGGCGATCAACGGCAAGGAGTTCGCCACCCCGGTCGACCTGGTGATGGAGGCGAACACCATCGGCGGACGCCACGGCATGGGCATGTCCGACCAGATCGAGAACCGGATCATCGAGGCCAAGAGCCGCGGCATCTACGAGGCCCCGGGCATGGCGCTGCTGCACGCCGCGTACGAGCGCCTGGTCAACGCGATCCACAACGAGGACACCCTCGCGCAGTACCACAACGAAGGCCGGCGTCTCGGTCGCCTCATGTACGAGGGCCGCTGGCTCGACCCCCAGGCACTGATGATCCGGGAGTCCCTGCAGCGCTGGGTGGGTACGGCGGTCACCGGTGAAGTGACGCTGCGGCTGCGGCGCGGCGAGGACTACTCGGTCATGGACACCTCCGGCCCGACGTTCAGCTACCACCCGGACAAGCTGTCCATGGAACGCACCGAAGACTCGGCGTTCGGCCCGGTGGACCGGATCGGCCAACTCACGATGCGCAACCTCGACATCGCCGACTCCCGCGCCAAACTGGAGCAATACGCCCTGCTCGGCATCGTCGGTCACACCCACGCGGCTCTCATCAGTGCCGCCCAGGACACCTCCACCGAGCTGATCGGTGCGATGCCGCAGGGCGGTGCCGAGGTCATCGCCTCCCGCGGCAGGGTCGAGAGCGACGGCGATCTCATGCTCGACCGTGCCGCCATGGAGTCGGGCACCGACTGACCGGCACGACAGTCGGCACACCACCCGCGCGCCGGTGCCCTCGCTCGCGGCCCCACGGCATCGGACGACGCGCCCGCCGGCCTCGAGCGGCGCCCGGGTCGATGCACGCACCGCGCTTGGCATCACATGGCACGCAAACTCGGCCCGGCCCGGATACTCCGGGCCGGGCCGAGTTTGTTCGTCGATCAGTCGGTTGTACCGGCGAACCATCCGAGCGAGCCGGCCCGGCTCCAGGGCTCGCGTGCTTCCACAGCGGATGCCCGGACTCGGACCGAAGCGCACCATGGAATCAATGAACCACCGCATGGGCGACATCAGCCCCCCGGGACGGCTCGCCGGTCCTGACGAGGGGATCAGCCCGGAGGAATTGGCACTCGCGGCGCGCAACCACGGCCTGCCTCTGGAGGCTCTGCGCCACGATGTGACCCCACCCGGATTGCATTACCTGCTCACCCACTACGACATTCCCGCAGCCCGCGTCGACGACTGGCGGCTCGTGGTGGGTGGTCGGGTGCGCACATCGCTGACCCTGGACGTGCGGACGCTGCGGTCCTTCCCGGCCGTCACCCATCGCGTGACGATGGAGTGTGCCGGCAACGGCCGGGCACGGCTGACGCCCCGACCGGTCAGTCAGCCGTGGCTGGTCGAGGCGGTCGGCACCGCCGAGTGGACCGGAGTCCCGCTGCGCCTGCTGCTTGCCGAAGCCGGGGTGGAGGCGGATGCCGTCGAGGCGGTCTTCGGCGGGGCCGACCACGGCGTGGAGCGCGGCGTCGAGCAGGATTACCGGCGCAGTCTGCCGACGGCGGTGTGCACCGGAAGCGATCCGGAACCGGAAGTGCTGGTGGCCTACGACATGAACGGAATGCCGCTGCCCCCGCAACACGGCTGCCCGCTACGCCTGGTGGTACCGGGCTGGTATGGGATGGCGCAGGTGAAATGGCTGCGCGAGATCACACTGGTCGACGCGCCTTTCACCGGCTTCCAGCAGGCGGTGGCCTATCGGTATCGACAAAGGCAGGACGAACCGGGTGAGCCGGTGACGCGGATCGCCCCACGGGCGTTGATGATTCCGCCCGGATTTCCGGACTTCATGTCGCGGGCGCGGGTGGTACGGCCCGGCCCGGTGCTGTTGGAGGGGCGGGCGTGGTCCGGATTCGGAGCGGTTGCCCGGGTCGAGGTCAGCGCGGATGACGGGCGCACCTGGACAATGGCGGACCTCGCCCCGGAAGACGACCATCGGTGGGCCTGGCGGGGGTGGAGTGCGAGGTGGCAGGCCACGGTCGGCTCCCACGTACTGAGTGTGCGGGCGATGGATGCGCCGGGTAACGCGCAGCCGCTCACCCAGTCCTGGAATCGTGGCGGATTCGGGAACAACGCGGTGCAGCGGATTGCCGTCTCGTGCGTTTCACCCTGACCCGAGGAGCACGCGCCGCCCCCGGGTGGGCTCGGCGACGGTGGATCACCCCTCGCCGCGGCAGTGGCCGACATCCCGAATGTGACGTTTCGCGTCGCGAGCGCCGAACCATTCGATCGGGTGACGCGTAGCCGCCGGGTGGCCGGGCAGGCGTCCGGCACGACGGCGTCGACCTCGGGGAAGGATCGCCGATGGGTACGAGCTGGCAGGTCACCGCATTCCGGGAGGATTCGCGCTCTCCCGCTCGAATGCCGCGCCCATCGCCGTCCGGACGAGAGCAGGGGTGGCACTCCCGGTCTCGGCGGGCCCGTATGTCGAAGTCGACCCGGAGTACCGTCCGCCGTCCACCCACGTGCCTGTGAGGAAGGTCATGCCTCGACTTCGGCGTTCCCTCGTCCGGTGGCGCGTGCCACGACAGACCGGGGCTTGCGGTCGAGCCCGCAACGCGATGCGGACCACTCTCACCGAATGGGGCTGGGACAAGGACCACGTCGCGGCGGTCGTCCTGGTCGCCTCGGAACTGCTGACCAACGCGCAACTGCACACCGACGGGGACGTGCGACTGGTCCTGCGCCGGACCCGACGCGGCGTACGGTTGTCCGTCTCCGACACCGATCCCCGAATGCCGACGCGCCGCGACACCGGCGCCGAACACGAGGGCGGCTTCGGACTGCACATCCTCGACACCATCACCACCGACTGGGGCGTTCGGACACACCGGGCCGGCAAGACCGTCTGGGCCGACCTCGACGCCCATCGCCCCGACGCGAACCCACGCCCGGGACCGGTGCGCGCCGCCCGAACGAGCGCCGCCTGGGCCCGAGCGGCCCTTCGCCCGCTACGCCGGGCGGGCCCGGCGGCGGCCCACCGAGGAGCGCGACTGGCTCGATCGGCGGTGCGGGTGTGGCGACGGGTCGGCTCGATCGGCGGGTCGGCGCGCGGCTGGGCGCCCTCGGTGACGCAACGGATGCGACGGTTGTGGCGCGGGAATCCGCGCCCGCTGCTCGCGGATGTGATGTCCTCGCCGTGGTCCGACCCGCGGCACGAGCCGGACGGGCCGGGCTCGGGATGTTCCCCGGCTCGCCGCGATCAGGTGCCGGCGCCGTGCCATTGCAGGAGCAGGATGGTGGCGTCGTCCCGGAGACGGTCGTGGTGGTACTCGCGGATCGCTCGGATGAGCCGGCGCAGGGTTTCGGGGGCGGGGAGGCCATCCGCTATGTGGCGGATGACGAAGTCGACGAACCGGTCGAGTCCGAAGATCTCGCCCTGGGGATTGCGGGCGTCGGTGACGCCGTCGGTGTAGAGCAGGAGCCAGTCGCCGGGTTCGAGCTGCTCGTCGTACAACCTGACGGGCAGGCCCATGTCCGTGCCCATCGGATGGGCGGGCGGGCGTTCCAGAGTGGCGACCCATTGGCCGTTGCGGATCACGATCGGTGGGTGATGGCCGCGGTTGACCCAGGTCAAGGCGCCGGTGAGCAGGTCGAGTTCGGCGATGATCGCGGTGGCGTAGCGGCTGCGGCCGAACTGTTCCACGAGCGCGGCCTCGATCGCCTCGCTGGTTTCGACCAGGCCCACGCCGTGGCGGCGGCTGCTGCGGCAGCCGGCCAGGGCGAGGGCGACGGTGAGGCCGGCGGAGGTGTCGTGGCCCATGGCGTCGAAGACGGCCAGGTGGGCGGTGTCCCCGTCGACGGCGTACTCGTACGCGTCGCCGCCCATCTCGTACGCCGGTTCCATGGCCGCGCTGACGGTGGCCTGAGCGCCGGCGAAGGAACCGGGCGGCATCAGGGTCCACTGCATCTCGGCGGCCAGACCCATCGGGCGGGTGCGGACCAGGCGTTCGTAGGTGTCGCTGTAGGCGCGTTTGCTCACCAGGAGCAACCCCACCAGGAGTGCGAGGTCGAGCGCCTTGTCGAGGACGGTGTCGTCGGTGTCGTCGGTTTCCAGGCCCAGGACGCCCAGGCGTTCGGCGCCGTCCACGAGGGGCAGCCACAAACGCCTGGTGGGCGCTGCGCCGGAGTCGACGTCGTCGGCGCCTGCCGGCGACTCGACGAGTTCGACACTCTGGAAGGCGCGGCCGGCCAGCGTGGCATCGATGCGAAGCTCCGCCTCGGGGACCACGTCCGCTCCGCCCGCGTGCTCTCCTCGGCCGGGGACCAGGCGGAGCAGTTGTTGTTGCACGTCCACGAGGTAGACCAGCGGGTGGGCCAGACCCAGCGGTCGGGCGTGCGCGGCGATCAGGTCCGGAAGATCCTCCAGGACGGCGTGCCGACTTGCCCGGAGCAGCCCGCCCGTCGTGGCCGCACCGTTCGAAAGAGGCTTCACACGGCATCCTGTCCTGATTCGAGTCCCGCGTCTCCAACGGTCGATCACGACGACGTCGGTCGACTCGTGCCGCTCGGGCAACATCCGAAGGTAACAGAGATGGCCTCCGGGACTGTCACGGAGCCCGCCCCCGGCCTCTCTCGGGTGGCCCGGCGGGCGCGCGCCCGACAGGGCGCCGCGCCTCGGCGTCTTCGGTGGGTCAGTGCTTCTCGTCGGACGCGGTCCCGGCCGCGTCGCGCAGCTCGGCGTTCAGCCGCAGGGCCTCCTCCAACTGGTCCTCGAGGATGACGATGCGGCAGGCGGCGTCGACGGCGGTGCCCTGGTCGACGAGTTCGCGGGCGCGCTGGGCGATGCGCAACTGGTAGCGGGAGTAGCGGCGGTGGCCGCCCTCGGAACGCAGGGGGGTGATCAGGCCGTACTCGCCGATGGCGCGCAGGAAGCCCTGGGAGGCGCCGATCAACGCGGCCGCGCGGCCCATCGTGTAGGCGGGGTAGTCGTCGTCGTCGAGCCTGTCGGGCTTGGCTGGGGTCGAGCCGGAATCGGGGGCCATCGGCGCCTCTCTTGAGTTCACATTCGTCAAAGTCGTCAGGGAAACGCGTCGAGGGGCCCTGGTGCCGTACGGCACCAGGGCCCCGAAAGAAATCCACACCATCCACCGACACCGACGTGTCGGCCTACCTGTTCCGCATCCGCCTCACGTGGCGGGGCTGCGGGGATCGCAATTGCGTGACCGCGGACCACCTTTCGTACCGGTGTTCTCGACGGATCCCGCTCGGCCGAACAACCTCACCGCACCGAGCGGGCGATCCGGATGGCGTTCACTCCTTCCTTTCCTGGCGTTGTGCAACGTGTAATGCCACCGCGGGTACAACCGAACTGCAGGTACTGCCGGGTTACTGCTCGTCCTGCACGACGGCCCGTGGGCCGCCCTCAGTTTCTCCTCGGCCCGACAACCAGCCTCCGGAACCCTTCGCCGAACAACACACGGCCCCGGGACTCTGCTGTCGAACCCTCAACAACGCGCGCCAGTTCGTCTCTGTCGCGCCTCACTGATTCGCTTGGCTACGAGAGAAAACATACCCACCGAATTCCACGATGTCTACTCCCGCCACGATAGATTTTCGAGCGTCATCGGAGGCGGAAACTTCCCTCCCGTCGCGAGCGGACGACACCGCGGTGCGGGGCCGGCGGCGGGCGCGCCGAGACGCGGCACGCTCGCCGCCGGCCCCCAACCACCATGTGTGGGTGGCCACATGCCCGACTCGCCGACTGTGCCGGTTACGGGGACGGGTTCACTGCCCCGGTGCCGGCACCGGGCTGTTGTGATAGGCGGCGATGAGCCACCGGCCGTCCTGTTTCTCGAAGACCCAGGTCGCGTTCACCTTGCCCGTGTCCGGAACCTCGCTCTGGCCGGGGAACAGGATGCCGGATTCGCTGACGACGATCGCGGCGTCCCTACCGACGAAGCGGAGGCTGAGCTGCCTGTTGTAGGTCGAGCTGTCCTTGAGCGGCCCGGCGAAGGCCGGCGCCATGTTCTCCCGGATCACCTCACGGCCGTCGCGGAGCGAACCGGTCATGATGGCGGTCGCGTCCGCGGTGTAGTCGGCGACCATGCCCTCGGCGTCCCCGCCCTCCCACGCCTTGTAGGAGTCGACCAGGACGGCCTGGATGGCGGCCCTGTCTTCCGCACGACTGTCGAACATCGGATCTCCCTCGTGATCGGTTCGCCGGGGATTCCGGCGAACTCGTCACTACATACCGGCGGCGGGGTCGGAACTCATCGCGCCCGCGGCAAAAATCCGTCGCAGGCGTGCCCGATCCGGAAGGGTCGCCGTCCGGGTATCACCTCCGGGCCGTACCCCGACACGAAGCAGTCCGACCACGGCTTCCCGTGCGCGCCATCGGTCTGCCTCACCATCGGTCGACCTCGGCGGCGATCAGGTGGTCGCGAGTCCCCGGGAGTCGAGCCGGGCCGCCAGACCGAAGGACGCGAAGACCTCGGAATCCTGGAACACCGAATTCCGGCTGATGCCCGCGGCGGTGACGGTGAAGATCTGGAGCGTGTGCAGCTCGTATCCGCCGCCGACGCGCCGATAGGCGGCGAACCCGGGCTGGCCGTTGGCCGCGACCGGCTTCAGCCGCCAGTCCGTTCCGGCCGCCTCGAAGACCCACTCCATGAACAGACCGTATTTGCCGGGGCCGGCGAACCAGTTGAGCATCGGCGGCATCTCCATGATCACGTCCTCCGTGAGCAGCCGCTTGAGACCCTCGACATCGGCCTGCTCGAACGCCTTCATGTAGCGATCGACCCAGGCGCGCTGCTCGGCCGTCGACGGCTCGCCGAGACGCTCCTGCCGGCCCCCGACCTCCTTCATCCGGGTACGCGCCCGCTGCAGAGAACTGTTCACCGATACGACGGTGGTGCCGAGGATTTCCGCCGCCTCGGACGCGGAGAAGGCGAGCACGTCACGCAGGATCAACGCACCACGCTGACGCGCCGACAGGTGCTGCAGCGCGGCGGCGAACGCCAGTCGCAGGCTGCTGCGGTCGATCACGATCCCGGCCGGATCCCCCGCGTCCACCATGGAGTCCGGCAGGGGCTGGAGCCAGGCGAGGTTCTCTCCCCGCACGAGCGGCGCGAGCGGCTCCGACGCGGCCACCGGACCCGAGGGCAGCGGTCGGCGGCCGCGGGCCCCCAAGGCGGTCAGACAGACGTTCGTCGCGATCCGGTAGAGCCAGGTACGCAGCGAACCGCGAGTCTCGTCGTACCGCTCCCGCGCCCGCCACGCCCTCAGGTACGTGTCCTGGACCAGGTCCTCGGCGTCGTGAGCCGAGCCGAGCATCCGGTAGCAGTACGCCGGCAACTCCGAACGGAACGGTTCGACCAGACGATCGAAGCCTTCCCTCTCGGCCGTCACGCCCGCACCATCGCGGGCGCACGTCGTCCCGGTGTTCCTCGGCCGCCCGGGCGGACGCGGTGAGCACGGTCGAGGTCACCGCGTCCCAGGGCGCGAGCACACGCACCGGCGCCGTCGGGTTCGGCGGGCAGCGGTTCGGCGTCGACGACCTCCGGGGCGCCGCCCGGCGCGATCATCTCGTTCACCTGCGCGGCTCGGGGTGCGGGACGGCCGGGCCGGCGGCGAGGGGTTTCTCCTCGGGGTGGCCGAGGGGTTCGGCGGCGGCGATCAGGTTGCGCAGCGCGCCGCTGAGGGCGTCGACGTCGCGGGCGAGATCCACCGCGTCGCGGGTGGCGCGCCAATGCGCGGCGTCGAGAGCACGGCGGGCGGCGGTGAGCGCGGCGCGCAGGTCCCCGGCAAGGTCGCGGACCGAGGGATCGGGGGTGGTGATGGCGGACTCCCTTCCCGGACCGGTGCCGTTCGGGGTCGTCTCCGACCTCGGATACGTCATCCTATCCGAGGTCGGAACGCGGGACCGGAACAACGGGCTCCGGGAACGGGTTTGTGCCGCAACGCCGTTCGCCTCGTTCCACGATTGCCGTACACCGCGAGCGAAGCAGACCGCAACGAACGACGACGAGGGCTGAAACGACCGGGAGGACAACCGCACCCACCGAATGGTCGTCAACCACGAGGATTCGTGGGCGGGTCGGTGCGGCGGACCGGCGCGGTGCGGGAACGGGGCGTCGAAGCAGCCCCCCGTCGCCCGATTTCAGGGCGCTGAAACCGTCTTGAAACCACGCTGAATGCGTCCTGCCGCAACCTCTGCGGCATGACGACAACGACATCACACTCGCCGGCCATCGCGGCCGAGGGCCTGCGCAAGGCCTACGGGGGCAGGACGGTCCTCGACGGCATCGACCTGGCCGTGCCGACCGGCACCGTCTTCTCCCTGCTCGGCCCGAACGGCGCCGGCAAGACCACCGCCGTCAAGATCCTCTCCACGCTCATCCGCGCCGACGGCGGACAGGCCCGGGTCGCCGGTCACGACGTCGCCACCTCACCCGACGGAGTCCGCGCCGCGATCGGCGTCACCGGGCAGTTCTCCGCCGTCGACGGCCTGATCACCGGCGAGGAGAACATGCTCCTGATGGCCGACCTGCACCACCTCCCCAAGCGCGAGGGACGCCGCGGCACCGCCGAGTTGCTGGCGCGCTTCGACCTCACCGAGGCCGCGAAGAAGCCCGCGTCCACCTACTCCGGCGGCATGAAACGCCGCCTCGATCTCGCCATGACGCTGGTCGGCGACCCGCGGATCATCTTCCTCGACGAGCCCACCACCGGCCTGGACCCGCGCAGCCGCCACAACATGTGGGGCATCATCCGCGAACTCGTCTCCGACGGCGTCACCGTCTTCCTCACCACCCAATACCTCGACGAGGCCGACGAACTCGCCGACCGCATCGCCGTGCTCCACGACGGAAGGATCGCCGCCGAGGGCACCGCCGACGAGCTGAAACGCCTCGTCTCCGGCGGACACGTCCGACTCCGCTTCACCGACCCACGCGCCTACGAACGCGCCGCCGCCGCCCTGCACGGCGTCACCTGCGACGACGAGACATTGTCCCTACAGATCCCCAGCGACGGCAGCCAACGCGAACTGCGCTCCGTCCTCGACCGCCTCGACGCGGACGACATCGAAGCCGACGAACTCACCGTCCACACCCCCGACCTCGACGACGTCTTCTTCGCCCTCACCGGCGGCACCGACGTCCCCAACCAACCCGAGGCAGTCGCCCGATGAGCTCCCTGACCCTCGCCGTACGCGACTCGAACACGATGTTGCGCCGCAACCTCCTGCACGCCCGGCGCTACCCCTCCCTCACCCTCAACATCCTGCTGACGCCGATCGTCCTGCTGCTGCTCTTCGTCTACGTCTTCGGCGACGTGATGAGCGCGGGCATCGACGGCGGCGGCGCCGATCGCGCCGGCTACATCGCCTATCTCGTCCCGGGCATCCTGATGATGACCATCGGCGCCACCCCGGCCGGGACCGCGATCTCCGTGTCCATGGACATGACCGAGGGCATCATCGCCCGCTTCCGCACGATGGCGATCCATCGAGGGGCGGTGCTCATCGGGCACGTCGTCGCAAGCGTGCTACAGGCGGTCATCAGCGTCGTCCTCGTGGGCGCCGTCGCCGTGGCCATCGGCTTCCGGTCCACCGACGCCACGGCCCTGGAATGGCTCGCGGCGTTCGGCCTGCTCACCCTGGTCGCCGTGGCGTTCACCTGGATCGCCGTCGGGATCGGCCTGGCCGGCCCCAACGCCGAGGCGGCCAGTAACAACGCGCTGCCGCTGATCATCCTCCCGCTCATCTCCAGCGCCTTCGTGCCCATCGACGCGATGCCGGGCTGGTTCCAGCCGATCGCCGAATACCAGCCGTTCACCCCCGCCATCGAAACCCTGCGCGGCCTGCTGCTCGGCACCGAGATCGGCGACAACGCGTGGATCACGCTCATCTGGTGCCTGGGCCTGACCGCCCTCGGGTGCCACTGGTCGAATGCGCTGTTCCGCCGCGACCCGAAATGAGCGTGCGGGCTGCCTCCCGCAGCTCGTCCCGCCCCAGGGCGGCGTACTCCGACACCGCTTCGGCGTACGCCACCCGGTCGGCGTCCTCGGCCACCCGCCGGGCGCGGTCCCCCGACATCGTCGGCGCGAACTCGCGCAGCACCCGCAGTCGTTCGGCCAGGGCGATCATCCGCACGGCGCGGGCGTCGCCGGCCGCGAGCCCCGACACGCCGAGCGCGTGCAGCACCGTCCCGAACACAGGGAGTTCCACCGGCGTGCGGGACGGGCCGGCAAGCAGCGTCCACAGCCGCTGCCGCAACCCAACGACCAGCTCCGCGACGGGCTCGAGACGGCCGGCGTGCGCGTGCGCCGTCACCGCCGCCGCCTGGATCTGCAGCGCCCACGGGTCGAGCCAGGGGTCGCCGCCATGCATCGTGTCGGCCTCGGACATCCGCTCCACGGCGCTGCGCCACAGGCCGAGCCCCGCCTCGGTCAGTCCGCGAGCGAGCGCGATCTCGGCGCGCGCGCCGAGGTCGGGGCTGTAGAAGGCATCGTGCCGTGGGGTGTTGTCGCCCTGGGCCTGCCCCAGCCAGTACTCGGCTTCGTCGTAGTGGCCGCGCTGCAGGCAGGCGAGGGCGAGGGCCGAGCGGATGCCGATGTAGTCGTGCGCGTCGCCGAGCCGCGGCAGCTGCTCGAGCGCCGCCTCGAGGTGTCTGTACGCGGCTTCGCCCTGCCCGGTCCTCAAGCACAGCTCGCTCAGCCGGGAATGACCCATGAGCCGCAGGAACGGGTTGTCGGCCGAAGCCAGTGCGGCGGTCATCCGGCGGGCGGAGGCGAGTGCGCGGTCGATGTCGTGCTCGTGCTCCCAGACATAGGTGGCGACACACTCGGCGATGCCGGCGACCAGCGGCTGCTCGTGGTCGCAGAGCCTGTGCAGTACGCCGTAGTCGGGAGGCAGCATCTCGGGGATCGCGCTCAGCACCGCCGCGGTGGCGCGCAGCAGCGTGTCCGGCGGGGCCGGCGGCAGTCGCCGCAGGGTGACGAGCCGACGGGTGACGTCGGCGTGCGGACCGTAGTCCATGAACAGGCTCGCCATGCTCAACACCGCCGCCGCGCGGGCGACTTCGACGTATTGGGGCTCTGGGCGATAGCGCGACAGCAGCGGACCGGTGTCCGCGGCCAGGGCGGTGAGGCGGGGGTGGTTGGAGTCGGTGGACCACAGGGCGGCGAGGACGGCGGTGAGGGCGGCGGTGGTGGGGCCGTCCGTACGAGCCAGGGCGTGCCGCAGCGCCGACACGAGGTTGTCCTGCTCGGCCCTGATCCGCTCCCAGGCGGTCCGCGGTTCCGAGCCGAATACCCAGTCGTGGTGGGCGACCCCGAAGTCCCGCGCCCAGGCCAGGAATCGGCCGATGACCTCGTCGTCCTCGCCCGCCTCCGCGCGCCGGGCCGCGCTGAACTCCCTTACCGTCTCCAGCATCCGGAACCGCACGCCGGCCGGGGTGTCAGTGACGGTCAGCAGCGACTGATCGGTCGCCTGCTCCAGGAGGAACAGCGCGTTCCGGCCGAGGAGATGCTCCGCCGCTTCGCCCAGGAAGCCGCCCGGGAAGATCGACAGCGCGCGCAGCGCCGCCCTGGCGTCCCGGGCGAGCAGGTTCCAGCTCCACTCCACGACCGCGTGCAGGGTGCGGTGGCGCTCCGGCGCGTCCCGCGCCCCGCCGCGAAGGAGTGCGAATCGGTCGCCGAGGCGGCGGGCGATCTCCGCGACCGACAGCACTCGCACCCGCGCCGCGGCCAACTCCACCGCGAGCGGCAGTCCGTCGAGGTGGCGGCACAGCCCGGCCACCGTGTCCGACGGCAGCTCCACGCCGGGCCGGGCGGCACGGGCCCGCTGCGTGAACAATTCGATGGAGGTGTCGAGACCGAGCTCCGGCAGCGCGTACACCGCCTCCGAGGTGAGGTCCAGCGGGGATCGGCTGGTGGAGAGCACCCGCAGGTCCTTCGTGCACGCGACCAGGTGCTGTACGAGGTCGGCGGCGCCCCGGATGACCTGCTCGCAGTTGTCCAGAACCAGCAGGGCGGGCCCGGAGCCGAGCACACCGAGGATGGCGGAGACCGGGTCGGCCGGGGCGTGGCCGCTCAGCGCGCCGGGCCGTCCCTCGCCCGCGCCGAGCGCGGAGACCACCTCCGCGGCCACGTCCTCGTCCGCGGTGACGCCGGCGAGCGGCACGAAGTACACCGCGCGTTGCCCGGCCCGGCGGCTGACGGCGTGCACGAGCCGGGTCTTGCCGAGGCCACCGGGTCCCACGACGGTGACGGCGCGAGATGCGCGCAGCAGCCGATCCACCGCCGCGATGTCCTCGTCCCGCCCCAGCAGCCGGTTCGGCTCGTGCGGCACGCCGCGCCTGACCGCAGGCGCCTCGGTGCGCAGCAGCTCCCGCTGTACGGCCTGGAGCCCGCCGCCGGGATCCGAGCCGAGTTCCTCGCGCAGCTCGCGGCGGTACGCCTCATACCGCGTCAGCGCGGCGGAGGGGCCCGCCGTCGCCGCCTCGCCGCGCAGCAGCTCGGCGAGCACCTCCTCGTCGCGTGGATGCTCCGCGGCGGCCGCGGCCAGCGGCCCCACCGCCTCCGCGTAGCGCCCCAGCCGGGCGAGCGCGAGCGCCCGCGCACGTACGAGCGAGCCGCGAACGGGGGCGCGCTCGGCGCGCAGCGCGGCCACGGGGTCGTCGGTGGCGCCGGCCCCGCCCGGGGTGCCCTCCCACAACGCGAGCCCGGCCTCGGCCGCCGCCAGCGCCCCCGCGTGGTCCCCGGCCCTGGCCCGGTCCGCGCTCGCGGCGGCGTGCAGCAGCAGGGCCGAGCTGTCGACCCGATCCTCGGCGAGGGCGAGCCGATATCCGGTCGGCGTGCTCGCCAGGACGCCGGCACCCAACTGCGCCCGCGCCCTGGACACCAGAACCTGCACCGCCTTCGCCGGCCGCTCCGGCAACTCGTCCGGCCACAGCCCCTCCACCAGACGCTCGGTACTGCAACCCGTACGCAGATCACCCGCGAGCAGCGCGAGGAGAGCACGGAGCCGCGGCGCCGTGACCTCCCGTCCGCGATAGGCGACACGCGGCAACAGCGTCAAGTCGGTGGTCACCCGTGCAGATTAGCCAAGGCCCGGCCGCCGGAACCCCCGCTGCGGGCCGAACTCCCGCTGCGGGGGCTTACGCCCCACCATGCCGTCCAAGGCGTACCCGAACTCGTACACCTCGGGTCCGGCCCGACCCGGGTGCCGAACGGCGAGCGCGGACTCGTCGTGCTCGGCGCGTCGGCCCCATCCCTGCGCTTCCTTCGACAACGGCCCCACGGTCCCCCGACGCCACGCCGCCGGCCCCGGCCGACGGCGGACGACGGACGACCGCCCGTCCCGTCCGGTAGCTCGCCGGACCGGTGCGGACGTCATGGCCATGCGGTACTTGTAGTCCTCCAACGGGGCGCTGCGTCGCATCGGGGGACCCCGCGACCGAGACCCGCAGCACGACGGGTCGACCCGGATCGCAGCGGGGCGTCGGGCACTCGGCAAACTTGCGCCATGAAACTTCCAACATTGAGCCAAGGCGCCAACTTGCCCGTCGATTCCTCGGAAATCCGTGCCGAGCTTTCGTGGTCCCAAGGCCCCGGGGTACCCGACATCGACGCGTCCGCGCTGCTCCTCACGGACGCCGGACGCGTGCGTGGGGACGGTGACTTCGTCTTCTACAACCAGCCGCGCCACCCGTCCGAGGCGGTGACGCATCTGGGGAAGGAGAAGACCGCCGACGGCGTGACGGACACGCTCGCGATCCATCTGGCCGTCGTGGAAGACGCGATACAACGGGTCCTGCTGTGCGCGTCGTCCGAGGGTGGCACCTTCGGTCATGTGCCGGACCTGAGTCTCAGGTTGCTGGATACGCGGACGTCGGCCGAGATCGCGCGCTTCGACATGGAGGGCGGGATCGAGACCGCCTTCGTCAGCGGTGAGTTGTACCGGCACCACGGGCAGTGGAAGTTCCGCGCGGTCGGGCAGGGGTACGCCTCCGGGCTCGCCGGGCTGGCCGCGGACTACGGCATCGCGGTGCACGACGAGCCGACGACCGACCCTGCCGCGTCCCCGCCGGCTCCCGGTCAACCGGTCGCTCCCCAGCCCCCGTCCGTGTCGGCGACGGTGCCCGTCGCCGAGCCGGTCGGGCACGGCGCGGAGGCGTTGCCCGTGGACATGCGCAATCGCCTTTCGCTTCGCAAGGAGCAGGTGGCGGTGAGTCTCCGAAAGCACGGGGCGGCGGCGGGGATCGCCGCCCGAGTGATCCTGGTCATGGACGCGTCCGGCTCCATGGACTGGCTCTACTCCCGCGGTGTCGTCGCCGACGTGGTGGAGCGCATGACGGCCGTGGCCGCGCAGTTGGAGGACGACGGTGTGATGCAGGCCTGGACGTTCGCCTCGGACCCGGCGCGCCTTCCGGACCTGCGTGTGGGTGAACTCCCCGAATGGCTCCGGCTCCACGTCCGTCCGGGAGGGGACGAGTCCGAGCAGGAACTGCAAGCGGGTCAGGTCGACATGGCGGCGGTCGGTTACGGCAACGAAGAGCACAAGGTGATCGCCGAGGTTCGCTCGTACGTCCGGGAGCATCCGTCCGCCGCTCCCACCCTGGTGCTGTTCTTCTCGGACGGCGGCGTCTATCGCAACAACGAGATCAAGCGTGAACTCAAGGACGCGTCCACGGAACCGATGTTCTGGCAGTTCGTGGGCCTGGGCAACGCGGACTACGGCGTACTGCGGCGCCTCGACACCATGCGCGGCCGCCGCGTCGACAACGTCGGCTTCTTCGCCGTGGACGACATCAGCGACGTTCCCGATCAAGAGCTTTACGACCGGCTGCTCTCCGAGTTCCCGACCTGGATCACCGCCGCCCGTCGCAAGAACGTCCTTTGAGGAGGCGGCCCCGCACGCCGTGCGCGCGGGGCCGCCCGGCGACCATCGGCGCGCCGAACCATTCGACGCCGAGCCGACTCGAACGCGGACTCGAGTCGGCTGCTACCTTGCCGGGACGCAGAATCCGGGATTCCGGACGACATTTCGCGGCTTCGAGGCGGAACACATGGCAGTCGATCGCATTCTCCCGAGAGACACGGACGCCTCTGACATCGCGCGGGCCGGATCGGCACTTCCTGGCGTTACCGATGCCGAATTGCACAAGCGTTTGGCGGCGAACGCGCGGACGGTGGGCGCCGGGAGTCACCACGACGAGGTGGTGGATTTTGTTGCGGTGGCGATCGAGACCCTGTCCCGCAGCACGGGCAGGGACTTCGACACGGACTTCGTAACGGGCGTGCTGGCCATGATCGACGGACCGGTGCTGGATCGCACGGCAGCGCATCCGGGCCTGGAATTCGATGTCGCGTGCATCGTGCCGATCCACGTCCACGTCGCTGCGGGGCGCCGCGTGCATGTCTTCGCCCGCGATGCCGAACGGGCCGCGCACTGCCACGAGATCGCGCGGGAGTACTTCGATCTCGCGGGAATCCGGTCCGCGTACGTCGAACCATGGCACCGGGTCGACCTCATGGAACCGGTGTCGGAAGAGCGACGGCGTCGGTACGCGGCGGACGTGGTCTACGGGTCGTACGACACCTTGGTCATGGACTCGCCGAGGATGGCACCGGTCACCGACGGCCACTTCGTCGACGATCGATGCGTCGCGTTCGTGGAAGAGATCGACACCGTCTTGATCAAAGGCGGTGACTCGGATATTCGGATCACCGGACCTGCGACGTCGAATCCGGACCGATACGCGGCGCTGGCTCGGTGGGTGCGAACGCTGGACGAGGACGCCGATTACACGATCGACGAGGAGCTTGTCAGGGCTCGGCTGACGCCGAGGGCGCTGGATGCGTTGTGGGACTACTTCGGAATCACCGAGCGGAGTTCGCCGGTGGATCGCATGGACCTGGCCGTCGACGCCGAACTGTCGGTCCGCGCGCACGAGTGCTTCGAGGTCGGCATCGACTACCACGTCGTGGAAGGGCACATCGTTCCGATTGCCGAAGGCGCGCTTCCGACGGGTTCCGCCTACGAGGCCGGGCTGCATCAGGCGCTGGCCGCCCGCGAGGGTCTGGTTGTCGAGGAGCGGCAGAGAATTCTCGAGGCGGCCAACGTCCGCGCGCATTTCCGCAAGTATGCGACCGTTCGCGGGGGTTGCCGGTCGACGGTGTCCTACGGCGCCGTTCTCGAGGCGGTCTTCGGGCTGGAGGTCGTGGACCTGCGCGCGCCGGAATTCCGGGGTGTCGACACACAGTACGTCGACGTCATGGATCGGGTTGCGGTCCACAGCACGACACAGCTGCACCGATGGGACGTCTTGGCCGAGTTGGAGGAGCGCTACCGGACTGCGCGGGCGACGGTTTCGCCCGACGGCGGGTCACCCTCCGACATCGTCGGATTGCTCGAGACGACAATGCGCGGTCTCGAGCGCGCGCATCGCGTCCTGAGGCACTCGGCCACCGTGGACTCGCTCGCCCGCCGCTACGCGGAGCGGTACGCGGACGAGCAGGCACCGTGGCGGGTTGCATGCGCCGAGGTGTTTCGAACGGAGTTGGATCTGGCCTGGTCCGACCACATCGACCTCGCGATGCGCACGAGGGAGTCATTCCCCGAATCGAGTCTCGACGAATTCGGATCCCACACGGCCGCGTCTTTCGAAATCAACCTGTCCGAAGCCGTGATCCGTGCCTTCGGCCGCATCTTCGCCATCCGCCTTTGAACCGGAACCAGGCGCGGCAAGTCGGATGATTCGCCGATAAGGGTCGTCCGGTCGCCCATCACCGCGTACCCATCCGACGTACAGGAGACGGTACCGACGCGCGGTCGAAACCGTCTCCTGTCTCCATCGCGGGGAGCCGGCCCGCCACGAAGCGATCGTGTGGGCGCCGTGAGGGGCGCCCGCCCACCCTTATCGGTTTTGCCCGCATCGTCATGACACCCGTCGGATCCCGGCAGACCGTCAGGGTATGTGCGGGCCGTTGCCTCGCAGGACCGTTGGCGGGGGCGATCGGTCGGCACCCGTCGCGACGGTAGATCCCGAGCGGCTCCGGCTCGGTCGGTCAGTGCGCGGCCCGGTACTTCTCGACCAGTTCGGCGGGAACCCGACCGCGGGCGTTGACGTCAAGGCCCTGCGACCTGGCCCACTCCCGCACCTTCACCGGGTCCGGCCCCTCGCCCGCTGCCAAACGTACGGCCTTGGTGCGGCGCGACGTGCCGACCTTGCGGCCGGCCCTGAAGTACGGGCCCAGAGAGTCCAGCAGTTGCTGGTAGGTGTCTTGGCCGAGGTCGATTTCGTAGCTGACGCCATCCAGGCTGAAGGTGTGCGTCGCGATGTCTTCACCTTCGTCGCCGGTGATGTCATCGATGAACAACGTGACTACGCGCTGAGCCATTTTCGGAGAATCCCCTTCCTGGGAAGAAGGAAATCGTAACGGAGAATCAGGTCCGACTTCACGTCGTCTCAGTCGCCGGTCAGGGAAAGTCGTGGCCTCGGTCGCGGTCATCCCGGGCAGGAATCCGCTGACGCGCCGGCCACCCCGGCGCCATTCCGGCCGCGCCCTCGCGACTTGTTCGTCGTTCGATGGACCGGCCGATAAGCCTGAAGCAGCGGGACGGTTTTGGGCGCCACCACGACCGGCGTGACGCGTATGGCTCCTCGGCGGTGGTTTGTCGGACCGGGCAGGAAGGCCGATGCGAGTTCCCACCCGCGCAAAACCCTGTACGACTTCGCAAAGGCGCCATCAGCGCACCGCGGGCGCCGTCGACGCGGCATCGGACCGCCTGGCAAACCGACGCCGCCTCCCCGGTCGCCGACCGCCAACCACCGCCTGACCGCCAACGCCCGGAATCACTCGTCCAGCGGACCGAACGCGTCCTTGTAGGCCGCGACGGCCGCCGGGGGGTTCAGGGCGCACGCGCGGGCGACGTTGTCGGCCTCGTCCCCGGGAACCTCGACGACGGCAACGATGGACAAACGCCGCTCGCCGTCGCCGAACAGCCCTTCCGCGTCGAGCCGGGCCATCGCCGTGACCATCGCGCGCAACCGCAGTTCGTACTCGTCCTCCCCCTCGTCGTCGGAGAGTTCGAAGACCTGCGGTCGGGCGTCGAAGAGGCTTCGGATCGGGGCGAGATGCCGTTCCCCGTAGGTGCAGAACGGCGAATCCGCGTACGACCACCGCAGTTCCTCGGCATTCGCCGCCGAGCCGCCCGCCGCAGCGGCCAGGGCCTGGGTCGACCAGGCCGACAACGACGGGCCGAAGGCCTCACCCGGCGTGACCAGCGCGCAGTAGTAGAAGTCGTGGTCCGGATATTCCCGAAACAGGTCCGAGATGGCGGCGCGGGCGGCTTGGTACACGGCTTCGCTGAGATCCGCTTCGGTCGGCGTCACGTCGACTCCCTGTGTGCGTGCGTACGGATTCCCGGCAGCCCCCGCCCACGCTGTCCAGGGCGCCGGCGGGGGCGGCCGGTGTGCGGGTGGAACGTACCCCGTCGTGGTCGAGGCGGCCTACGACGGGGGCGTATTCGCACGGTGCCACGGATCGTCGCGATCCCACCGTGACCGATCGATCACCCTGTGCCTTCGACGTCGACTCCGCATCGCTCCCGGCAGCGCGGCGATCATGGAGTTTCGCCCAGGGCGGGCCGGGCAGCCGGAGGTAATGAGAATGCTGCGCTTGCCGGGGACCTACCGTCCCCAGGCGGACACCAAGCTGTTGGCGTCGGCGTTCATCGAGCAGGATCTGCACCGGTCCGATCGTGTTCTGGACGTCGGCACCGGCACCGGCGCCGTGGCGCTCGCGGCCGCGTCCGCGCCGTCCGGAAGGTGTCGGGTCACCGCGATCGACGTCTCTCGCCAAGCCGTCTGGACGGCCCGCCTGAACAGCGCCTGGCGTCGGCGCCGGGTCAACGTACTGCGCGGAGACCTCCTGGAACCCGTGGCGGGCCAAACATTCGACGTCATCCTCGCGAACCCGCCGTACGTGCCCTCCGCCGAAGAGGACGCCCCCGTCCGTGGCCGCTCCCGCGCGTGGGAGGCCGGCACGGACGGACGGCTGGTCCTGGATCGCCTCTGCGCCCAGGTTCCGCACTACCTCAACCCCGGTGGGACGCTGCTGGTGGTGCATTCGGCGCTGTGCGGGGTGGGCACGACGTTGGGTCTGCTCGAGTCGGTCGGCCTGCGTGCCCGCGTGGTCGCGCGCAGCCTCGAACCGTTCGGCCCCGTCCTGTCCGCCCGCGCGGCCTTCCTGGAGGAACGCGGTCTGGTGAAGCCCGGCTGCCGAGAAGAGGAATTGGTGGTCATCCGTGGCGATTCCCAGTCGTGAGACACGCCGCGTCGAGGTGGTCGACGGCGGTCCGATGCTGATCGAGGGGCCGGTGGAAGTGCTCCTGGCCGACGGAAGCACGGCATCCTCCGATCGGCGGATCGTGGCGCTGTGCACGTGCCGCCGCACCCGTCGACCGCCGTGGTGCGACACCAGCCACCGACCCCACCGGCTCCCCAACGAGCCACCGGCCGCGGCTTGCACGGTCCGGGAGCAGCCATGACCGAACCGGAACTGCCCACCCCCCGCGGCCCCCTGTCCCGCGCCATCGTCGCCGCGTTGCGCAAACCGCCCGAACCCGGTATGCAAACCCCCGAGGCCGAGGTCGATGCGGATCCCTTCGGCGAGGACCTCCAACTCGCGTTGTACGCGTGCTACGAGCTGCACTACCGCTCGTTCGCGGGGGTGGACGCCGGGTGGGAGTGGGATCCCGACCTGCTGCGCCTGCGGGGCCGCCTCGAAGGGGCGTTCCTGCGCGCCCTGCGCGCGAACGTCGATGCCGCCGACGCCGGTGTGGACGACGCGCTCGCGCCCTTGCTGATCGAGCCGTTGGACCGCGGCGGCGTCAGCCACCATCTGCTCGACCGCGGCAACGTGGAACAGTTCCGCGAGTACGTCGTCCACCGCTCGCTCTACCACCTCAAAGAGGCCGACCCCCAGGCGTGGCTCATCCCGCGCCTGACCGGGCGGGCCAAGGCGGGCGTGCTCACGGTCGAGTTCGACGAATACGGCGGTGGCCGCGCCGAGCGCATGCACGCGCGGTTGTTCGCCGACCTCATGCGCGGGCTGGGGCTGGACGCCACGTACGGCTTCTATCTCGACCGGGTGCCCGCGCCCATGCTCGCGGTGGTCAACCTCATGTCACTGTTCGGGCTGCACCGGGGGCGCCGGGCGATGGCGGTCGGCCAGTTCGCCGCCATCGAGATCGGCTCGCCACCCGGCGCGGCCCGCCTGGCCGAGGCGCTGCGGCGGCTGGACGTCGCGGACCCTGCCTGCGCCTTCTTCTACACCGAACATGTGGAGGCGGACGCCGTCCACGAACAGCTCATGCGACGCGAGGTCGTGGCGGGACTGCTGGAACACGAACCCGACCTCGAAAGCGACCTCGTGTTCGGAATCCGGGCGACCGCTCTCGTGGAAGACCGTCTCGCCGCACACCTGCTCGCCGCGTGGAACGAGGGCCGAAGCTCCCTGCGTTCCCGAGAGGCCGACGCCTTCGCATCGGGAGCCACTCCCCCGCCCGGGGCGGGCACACGGTGATCGCCGAACATCGAGACCCGGGCGGGCTCCTGATCCTGGCCGACTTCGTGTCGCCCCCGGCCGTCGACCTCCGCGAGACGTCGATCCCGCGGCGCTGGTCGGAGCAGACGTCCCGCAAGATCCGGCTCACCGGACCGGGTGACCTCCTGGTCGTTCCGCTGCCGCTGTCCGATGCCTTTCGACGCTACGCCCTGCGCATGCTCGCGATGCCCGAGGACTCCGGCACGGTGGTCATGGTGCCGGACACCACGCACGCGCCGATGGCGGAGGCCATCGCCATACACGCTTTTCGAGCCGGTCCGGCCATGGCGTTCGACACGGTGCGGGAATGCCTGATCGAGGCCGGTCCGGACTTTCGAAGGACCGGACAACCCCGGGCTCAGGCGGTGATCAGTTCGGCGCGGAGTTTGTCGAGGATGCGGGAGATCAGCCGGGAGATGTGCATCTGGGACAGGCCCAGGCGTTCGCCGATCTCGGCCTGGGTCATCTCCTGGCCGAAGCGCATGGACACGATGTCGCGTTCGCGTTCGGGGAGGGCGGCGATGGCGGGTTTGAGGACGTGCAGGTTCTCGACCATGTCGAAGCCCGGGTCCACGAACGACGCCTGCGCGCTGTACGAGCGGGCCGGTCCGTCGTCGTCGCCGGCGGGGGCGTCCAGGGACGCGGCGGTGTAGCCGGCCGATGCGGTCAGCCCCTCGGCGACCTCTTCGACGCTCGTCCCGGTGAGGGTGGCGAGTTCGGCCGTGGTGGGTTCGCGATCGTGTTCGATGGTGAACGCGTCGCGGGCCCTGGCCAGCTCCAGGCGCAGTTCCTGCAGGCGGCGCGGGACGTGCACCGCCCAGGAGGTGTCCCGGAAGAAGCGCTTGATCTCGCCGGAGATGGTGGGGATGGCGAAGGTGGGGAACTCGTACCCGAACGCGGGATCGAACCGGTCGATGGCCTTGATCAGGCCTATCGTGCCGACCTGGACCATCTCCTCCGTGGTCTCGCTGCGCGCCCGGAATCGCCCGGCGACGTAGCGCACGAGCGGGATGTTGACCTCGATGAGGGTGTTGCGCACGTACTGGTACTCGTGCGTGCCCTCCTCCAGCACCTTCAGCCGATCGAAGAGCACCTTGGACATCGCCCGGGCGTCCGTCGCCGTCATGCTCGCCAGGTCCTCCGTCGTCGGGAGGCCGACGGAGGGCATGTGCCGTTCGGTGGCGGTCGTCTCGGTCGTGCTCACGGTACTCGGGCTCATCTGGGCATCCCCTTCGTTGGTCGGATGGACGCGGGTGCTACCTGCCCGGCACCGCGTCGGGTACACCCGTTTGCAGTAGTGGGTCTTGTCACCGATCCGGCCGCCACCGCCGGAGTGCCGGCATTTGCGTTGCCCGATGCCCCTCGCGGGCGGCGGCGCGGTGTGTCGGCGGAAACGGCGGAGACCGAGGTCACCGTGTGGGAGTGTGGATTCCCTGCGGGTCACAGCGGCCCCGGCCGTGGCATGGCCCCTGCCCCCGAAATCGAAATTCATCTCGGGATCACGGCCTCGCTACCCGGGCGCCGTTTCGGAAATCGGTAGAGGATGCCGAAACGGGCTGTGGTCCGACTCGTGTACTCCGAGTCGGACCACAGCCCGTTTCATCGTGTCGCCCGGGTGGGCGGCGCTGCTACCAGCGGTACCAGCGGCCACGGCCGCCGCCGCTGCCGGCCGAGCGGAAAACGAACCCGAGCGCCCACACGATCAGGACGATCACGGCGATCCACCACAGGGCCTTCAAAGCGAAACCGGCACCGAAAAGGATCAGGGCGAGAAGCACGACTACCAGCAGGGGAATCATTGTTTTACCTCCGACCCGCTTGTGCCCCACCCATTCGGGCGCATGCCTGAAAAGAGGACGGTTTACCGGGGTGTTTCCGGGACAGGATTCGGCGCCGTTTCCGCCATTCCCACCGCTTGCCCGAAGCCCTTTCGCCGCGGTTTCGGCGGTCCCCTTGGTCCCGGCCCGCGGCGCCGTCACGCCCGGCAGTCCCGCCCGAGCGTCGCACCGCGTCGTCACCGCGGAGCGTGTGGTGGGGCGGGGAAGGCGGCGGAGTGAGTGTGGTGCCGTTCGGGGTCGCCGGACGGCAGGCGGTCGGGGGCGATGGGTCTGCCATACCAGTCCAGGCAGACGACCAGGGCGTCGTCGTCGGGGACGGGGCGTCCGCGGTGGCCGGTGAGTTCGCGCAGGACCGCGCGAGGCATCTCGGCGGGCGGCAGCAGCCGGGTGGCGCTGATCGACCGGGCCAGCGCACGTTCGCCGTACGCCTCGCCGGCCGGCGAGGCGACCGCGTGGACGCCGTCGCTGACGAACACGAGACGGTCCCCGGGCCGGACGTGGAATTCCTGCGCCGTGTAGTCGGTCTCCTCGAACATGCCCAGGGGCAGTTGCGCGTCGAAGTCGATCGGCGTCACCGTTCCCTCGCGCAGGAGCAGCAGGCGCGGGGAGCCGGCGTCGACCACCTGGACTCGTCCGGTGGCCAGTTCGAAGTCCAGCAACAGGACGGACAGGTACGCGTCGCCGCGGTGCTGGGCGTAGACCGCCTGGTCCGCGAGGGCCGCCTGGTCGGCGAGGGGGATGCCGGCGCGTCGGGCGTTGCGCAGGGCGTTGATCGTCAGGTTGCTGAGCAGGGCGGCGTCGATGCCCTCGCCCATGCCGTTGGTCACCGTCAGGACGAGGTGGTCGGCACCGCCGGACCAGTCGAAGTTGTCGCCGTGGACGGCGTAGGCGGGCTCGAGCTGGGCGCCGATGGCGTATTCGTCGCGGCTGCAGGCTCGCCCGGGCAGGAGTTCCCACTGCATCTCGGCCGCCAGGGTCAGGCGGTCCTTGCGCCGGGCCCGACGGTAGAGGTCGGTGTCGCGTTCGGCGACGGTCACCGCGTGAGCGAGCATCTCGGCGATGTCGGCGAGTTCGGCGGGGATCGCCGGCGAGCAGGCGTCGGTCGGAAGGGTGACGGTGAGGACACCGAGGCGGTCGCCGCGTACGGTCACCGGGAGGTGGACGACCGTGGCTTCCCCGTGTTCCTCGCGTGCGGGCTCCTGCGCGCCGAATACTCGACCCTGAGGGCTGTTGTCGATGGAGAGGGGTTCGGCGAGAGGTTCGGCGAGGCGTTCGGTGGCGGGCGGGAGCGCGGAGACCGGAAGCAGGACGGTCAGGCTGTAGTCGGCCATCAGCAGCTCGACGGACCCTGCCCGGTAGTGCCGCGTCAGCACGCCGCGGATGGCGTCCAGCAGTCCATGCGGGGGCGCGGCGCGCAACCCGCGCTCGGCTTCCTCGTATGCATTCACAGTATGTCTTCAGCCGTTCTCTGCGGGTGCGGCAAGGAGCACCCTTGTGGCGTGTCTGCGGAACGGCCCGGACCGCCTGTCGGATCAACCGCTTTTATAGCGTCTATTGTGGTGACGGCACGGCCGTCGGACCGACGGCCGTTTCGGGCGTCAGAGTAAGGCGGTGAGCGGGGTTACCTCCTCTCGACACGACCATTCGGACGAGACGGCGCGCGTGGCGACCGCGGCGGCCGAGTTGCTCGAGATGCTGCTGGGGCGTGCGTCCACGGCCCCCGTTTCTCCGTCACAGCTGCGCGCGCTGTTCCTGCTCGAGCAGCACGAGGGCATCAACCTGCGCACGTTGGCCGACGGCTTGCGGTCGACGCCCTCCTCGACGAGTCGCCTGTGCGACCGCCTGCAGGCGGTGGGCTTCGTCGAGCGCCTGCCCAGCGCCAACAGCCGTCGTGAACTGCAGTTGCGGCTGAGCGGGCGGGGCTGTGCCTTCCTGGCGGATCTGCGGGCCCGCCGTGAGCGGGAACTGGCGGTCGTCACAGCACGCATGTCGGGCGAGTCGCGGGCGATGTTGCTGAAGGGGCTCGAATCCCTGCGCAACGCCGCCGTTCCGGTCATGGACGAGGCCGCGGACAACCCATCGCTCGCCCAGCGAGCACGAACCGCCTGAGGCGACCGGCCACCCCGCGCGGCTTGCGCGGCGCGCCCGCCGCACCGCGTGCGGGGAGTGCCGAGCACGCCGGGCGCACGCGTCCCGACCGGATGCCGGCCGATGCCGATCTCCCATGGCGACCCCCTTCGTCGGACGAGCGAGCGATGACGCCCGGCCGCAAGCAAACGGCTCGGGCGACGACATCAATGTCATTCCCTGACGTCGACGGCTGTGCCCTGCCCCCCGGCGTCCCGACGCGAAGCGTATCGAATTATTGACTGATGACAAATGTTGCGGGTGGACATGCGTCATGGATTCGGTACGCGTGATCCGGACGGTTGCGCCCGCGGTGGCACCGATCTCCGGCGGAGTCTTCGCCGGCCGTCCTTGCGCGTGGTGTGCGTCCGGAGACGGCCGGGGCGCGCGGGCTCGTGCGCCACAGGGGACGGACGGGTGGGATCGTGCGCCTGTCCCCTGTGGTGGGGACGCCCGGTCTCGGGCGTCCCCACCACAGGATGGTTCAGTCGAGGTCGGCTTCCTTCTCCCCGACGATGGTGTCGCGGTGGAAGTGGAACGGGCAGTGCGTTCCGCCCAGGCCGATCGTGGTGACGCGTTCGAAGCGGAAGCCGTGGCGGTCCGGATCGATCGCCTCGATCCAGGACCTGTCGAACGCGCACATGGCAGGCGTCAGTTCCGGGGCGGAGTTGGCGACCAGTACGTCGTGGTAGAAGCAGCGGTGTACGTCGAGGTGGTAGCTCCGGCCGTCGTCCACAGGGCGGTCGAAGGTGAACGTGGCGCCGAAGGATTGCTCCTCGCGGGTCTTCGACAGCGCGACCATGGCCGTGAACGGGTCGGGTGCGGCGTCGAGCATCGCGAGCGTTCCCGCCCGGAACGTCTCGTGGAACGGCTCGACGAACGCGGCGCGAACAGCGGCGAGGGCGTCGTCGCGGCCCAGACGCGGCAGCAGCGTGCGGTACGCGGCGACCAGCACCAGGGTCAGACGCAGGTTGTGCCGGGACGGCTCGTCGTCGATCAGGTGCGCGTTGGCGGCCTCGAGGTCGTCGTGCAACACACGGATCGCGCCGAGCAGTTCGTCCGGCAGCGACCGCTCGCGAACGGTTCGGGCGATGTGGTCGTGGAACGCGTCGAGGAGAACCGCGGTGTCGCGATCGGGATCGGGGACGTAGCCGCCCTCGTCGATCTCGATGTCGTGGTGGTCGGTGGCCATGACGGTCCTTCCGAGACGGGCTCGGTTCCGAGGCACGGCACGGCGCCACCGGGGCAGGGCCGGCCGCGCTCGCAACCGGGCGAGCACGGCAGCGCGCTCCACCGACCGACCAGGCGCTGACGAACTTGGGTGAGTATCACTCTTGCCCGGCCAGTCTGGCAGATGGGCGGTCGCCCTGTCCCGCCCCGGCCACGGTCACACCGCCGTGGACGCCTCCCGCCCGCGGCCGGTGGACGACACGAAGTCGTCACCGGTGGCCCGGCGTTCGGGCCAGAGGTGGGCAATCGGGACGGACTCCCCTCGCCGCTCTCCCCTACACCGACCTCCCGGGCCAAGGAGTCCGGTCGCCGACGGACTGCACCACGGCACTGGGGCAGTTCCACGTTCCCCGGCCCGGATCGCCAACGCGGCGTTCCTTGGCCGGGGCCGACTCGATGGGCGCCGGCCCCGTCGCCACCGCCGCGTCGAAGGCGTCGACTCACGCGTCGAACTCTTCATGCGGCGGATGTGCGGCGGGGCCGGCTTCAGGCGCCTCCGATATCGGAATCCGCCTGATTGACATCACGCTCCGTTGTCACAGGATGTGAAACAGAGCCGAACGTTCCACAGTCCCTCGGCTCAGACCGTCCCGGCCGGTACGACCCAGACCATGTTGCCCGTACGAGCGCAGGGTTCGATGTCGAGTCGGGTGCCGTTGGCCGCGTTGCCGCCGGGAAGGTTGATGCAGAGGTTGGAGGTGGGGTTGTACAGGCGGTCGAAGTTGGCGCGCTGCCATCGCTGGTTGGCGCCGCCGTTGCAGTCCCGGATCCGGAGTTCGGTGCCGGGGCGCAGATCACCGCCGTCGAGGCATTTGCCCTTGGCCCCGATGGTCCCCTCGGCGAGGGTCCACAGTTGTGCGGTGGAGTTGGGGTCGCAGTCCTGGATTTGTACGGCGGTGCCGGTGGCGTCGCCGTTTCCGGCGACGTCCATGCACTTGCCGCTGACCCAGTGCACGATCGGGCCGGTGCCGGCGAGCGAGGTGCTCCCGCCGACCCGGTTCGACTCGCCTGCGGATGCCGGGGCGCCGGAAAGCACCATGACTGCCAGGGACGTCGCGCAAACCGCCGCCGTGGTAACGAACTTGCTGGCTTTGCTCATTTCCGCCTCTTGAGTGGTGGATCGGTCATTCGGTGCAGGCCGTCACCTCGGGTGCGCTGTCGCGTCGGCGGGAGCGGGGCCGGGTCGGCTCGATCACGCCGACTCGGCATCCTCGCCGGGGCCGGCACGACGCGCACGCGCGTCCACCGACCAGTCGGTCGAGTTCTTTCGGTACGCGGTGACCGAGTCGTTCGCCATCCGGCGCGGGCGATGCTCGGCCATGCCGCGTCCCTTCCCCCGGCGGACGCCGGGCTCATGGGGCTCCCTCCCACCGGTCGGTTGACGGCCCTCCTGCACCGTAGACGGAGCCGAATCACTGTCACCAGAAGAGTTCAGGACATTCCCCACGTCACAGGAGCCTCCCTTTTCACACACGAACGACAGCAGTACGCCGAGTTGCAGGGCTGTGCTCGCCGGCGCAAGTGGAGCCACGGTCGCGGCGAGGACGCCCGAAAGCCACACGTAGCGACGATCCACGCCGGATGCCCGGGGGCGCGTGCCGTACCAGGGACCGCCGATCATGCTGCCGCCTGCCACAACCGACAGGAGCGGTGTGGATCGAAAGCACCGGTCACAGCCGCTCGTCGACGACCGCGATCAGGGCTGCCGAGGCCGAACAGCGCCGTGCGCGGTGCCCATCGGCGCCCGGCATCCCCCGGCGGCGGCCGGTGCGCCTCGCGCGGCCAAGGGGATACGACAGCGCGGTGAAGTACCGGTTCGCGCGAAACACCGCGTCGGCACGACCTGTCGCGGGATCGTCGTGCTGCGCTGTGCGTCCACGCACCCCCTCGCACCGGGTTCGGCGGCTCGCAACGCGAAGCGGTTCGCGACGGGGCGCGGGCTCGTCGTCGAGATCGCTCCGGCCCGCCCCGGCCGGATCCCCTGGACCCGGCTTCGCCACCGTCCGGACAAGGAAGACAGATGACCGGCACCATCCGACGCCGCGGCCCCGACATCACCGGCACGTGGTTGGCCGCGCTCCTCCTCATCGGCAACCTGGTCACGGTGCTCCTGCTCCCGCCCCTGGCCGCCGAACTCCTGGCCGCCCTCTCCGGCCGACAACCGACCGGAGCCGAACTGCTCCGCGCCTACGGCGACCCGGATGCCTCCCGCCTTCCACCGCCGGACGTGATCGCGCTCTCGGTCGGCCTCCTGCTGCTGCTCGCCGCGATCGACCTGCCCTTGCTCGCATACCTCCGCGACCGCGATCGGCGCCGGCACGTGGACTCCACCGCTCGGCTGTCGACACGTCGTGCCGACGTCCGGCGGGTCGGCACCGAAAGCGTGCGCGCCTCGGCGGCGCGGATCGCGTACCCCGTGTCCACGCCCGGGGTGTACGTCGGCCGCAGCGTGCGCGACGGGCGCGACGTGTGGGGCTCGTGGGAGGAGGTCCAAGTCGACATCTGCGGCCCGCGCACCGGCAAGACCACCTGCCGGGTCATCCCCAACATCGTCTCCGCCCCGGGCGCGCTGGTGGTCACCTCGTGCAAGCGGGACGTGGTCGACGCCACCCGCGAGGTGCGTCGACGAAACGGTCGGGTGTGGGTCTTCGATCCACACGACGTCGCACACGAGCCTCCCACCTGGTTCTGGGATCCACTGGGCATGGTGGCCGGCAACCTGAAGGACGCGGTCGGCGTCGCGGGTCTGATCGCGTTCACCCAGCGCGACACCCGGATGCGCTCGGACGGGTACTTCCAGCCGGCGGCGCAAAACCTGCTGGCGATGTTCCTGCTCGCCGCCAGCCTGGACAAGCAACCGATCACCGCGGTGCGACGTTGGTTGCTGCGCCCCGACGACGACGAGCCGGAGACCGTCCTGCGCGGCGCGGGGAACCTTCTGGCCGCCGAGGCGTGTGCGGCGAGCCGCGGTCTCCCCGCGGACCAGCGGGCGGGTGTCTACGGAGCGGCCGTGCAACTCGTGTCCTGGCTGGCGGCTCCCGAGGTGCTGCCGTGGATCACTCCGGGCGAGGGGCGCGAGGAGTTCGATTTCGTGGAGTTCGCCGTCGGCACCGACACGCTCTACATCCTTTCCAACGTGGACGACGCGCGTTCGAATCCCGCCGCCACGCTGCTCACCGGGGCCATGCTGGTCGCCGCCGAATATCGTGCGGCGGCGTGCTCGGGCGGCCGACTGCCCGTCCCCTTCCTGGTGGTGATGGACGAGGCCGCCAACACCGCGCCGCTGCCGATCCTGCCCGATCGGCTCTCCCACTACGGGTCCCGGGGCGTGGTGGTGATGATGATGCTCCAGTCCTGGGCACAGGGCGTGCACGTGTGGGGCGAGGCCGGCATGGCGAAGATCTGGAACTCCTGCTCGGTGCGGGTCTACGGGGCCGGCGGCTCGGAAAGCGCGATGCTCCGGGCGCAATCGGTGTTCTCCGGCCGATTCGAGGCGGGTACCACCGCCGTCACGCACGCCTCCTCGGCCTGGTGGGGCTCGACGGTGACCAGGGCCACCCGGCCCGAAGTCGTGCTCGACGTGGCAGACCTGGCCGCGCTGCCGCGCGATCGCCTGCTGGTGCAGATCAGCGGCGGCAAACCGCTGCTCGTGCGCTCGGTACCGTGGTGGGAGGGTCCGCACGCCGACGCGATCCGAGCCTCGATCGCCCAACACGGCCCGTGACGGCGCCGCGACGCGAACACCGGTCCGCTACCCGCCCGCGCCCGCCGTCGGTGCCCGATGCACGCCCATCCAGGCGGTCGCGAAATCCACGTACGGTCGGACCGGTACCAGGAAGGCGCGCGCCGCGCCCACCCGACCGCGAGTGATCGCCTCGGGACGCCGCTCCTCGAAGTCCCGCCCCAGCGCCGGAAAGTCGTGGTCGCTCAGTGCCACGTCGGAGAAGGAGCACCACGAACTCCCGCCCGAGGCGGCGATCTTGCAGGTGTAGCGGCGCTGCGACCGATGAGGGTGTCGATATTCCGCCAGGTGGGCCACGGATACGACGCCCCACCCGACGCCGATCGCGAGCACTCCGGCCCGCGCGTCGTACAACCGGCCCATCGGTGAATCCGGGCCGAAATGCGTCCTCCCGTGGCCTCGGGTGACCTCTTCGGCCCGGCCGCCCAGGGCCACGACCGAGGCCAGTGGATGGTCGCTGCGCAGCGCCCCGTCGTCGGCACGAATCGACTCGGCGAACGCGCCCACCGCTGCCGACACCGACGCGTGCGGGTCCAACGGCCGGTGCAGGTAGCCGGCCAACTCCTCGACCGTCCGGCCGGCGGTCGCGTCGGCGAACGCCTGGGAGGTGATCGAGTTCTCCGGCGTGTACGCGGGCACCACCAGGGTTCCGTCGCCGCCGAGCACGGCCCGGAACGCCGACCGAAGATCCCGCGACTCGGCCCCGGACCGGCCTCGGCCGCGCACGGCGCGCAGCGAGCTGTGCACCATCACCGTGTCGCCGGGTCTCAGGCCCAACTCGGTGAGGTCTCGGGCGAGTTCGACGACCCTGGCCGACTCGGCGCGGTGCTGAGCGGAGTCGGTGTACCAGGACGCGTCGGGGGTCGATGTCGCGAACACTGCCGCCCCTCCCGGGAGTTGGTCCGGCGTGGTGAGTCGTGCGTGCCGTGGGCCGGTCCGGCTCCGCCGGATCGCGTGAATTGGCTGATCAGGCGCGGTCCTCGGCCTCGCTTCCGGCACGTGTCGCGCCTGACAATCGGACCGAGTGTCGCGCGGGGTCCCCGATCCCGTGTGACGTGTGCACGCGAGCCGGCGGAGGAGAGCAAGGTGGCCCATCCCGATGCCGCGTACCTCGATGCGGGAGCCCAGGCGGTGGTACCCGTGCCCGCGAGGGGACACGAACTCTACCGGGGCGGTGACCAATCGCTGCTGCACCCGCTGCTCGACGCGCACTTCACCCGACACGCGATGGAGGTGGTGGGCCGCAGACCCCTGGACGCCCGCTTTCGGGTCCTGCACCAGGGAGCGGTGAAGGCGTACGACCTCGGCTACGGCACCGACGTGGTGATCAGTCCCGCCGAGCCACCCGCCGTCTACATCGTTCGCCTCGAACACCGCGGGCGAGCCTCGCTCAACGTCGAGGGCCGCACGCAGCCGTTCTCCCCGAGCGTGGTCAACCCCGGACAGGTCGTGGTCGCCCGCTGGGACGCCGACACCGCCACCCGAATGCTGTGCATCCCCCGGCAGTTGGTGACCCGGGCGGTGCGCGACCAGATCGGCGAGGCACCCGAGGAACCGCTCGCCTTCCAAACCGCGTTCGACCCGCGCATCCCCGAGGCACGCACCTGGCTGCGGGTCGCCCGACGGTTCACCGAAGAGGCCGACAGCGGGCTGTTCGCCCAATCCCCCTTGGCCGTCGCACACTTCGAACTGGCACTCGTGCACGGCCTGTTGGCCGCCCAACCGCATCGCCTCTCCGAACCGATCCGGCGCTCCGCGCCGATCCGGGGCACCGGCCCGCTGCAACGTGCCCTCGCGTACTGCGAGGCACACGCCGGAACGCCGATCTCGGTCGCGGACATCGCCGCGGCCGCCCGGGTGAGCGTGCGCACCCTCCAGGAACAGTTCCGCGTCCACCTGGACACCACCCCGATGGGTCATCTGCGCCGGATCCGCCTGGCCGGCGCGCACGCCGACCTCGTGGCCGTGGCGCAGGGCCGGGCGAGCGGTACCGTCACCGGGGTCGCCGCCGCGTGGGGCTTCCCGGAGCGCCGACACTTCGCCGCCCACTACCGGGCCGCCTATCACCGGTCTCCCTCACAGACCATCGGCGGGCGCGCGACGGATCCGCACCGCCCCGCGCCGGCCCGATGAGTCACGGCGGGTCCTCACCCACCCGCCGGCGCGCTCGCCAGATCCTTCGCGATCCTGGTCCGCACATGCGCGATGACCCGCATCATGTCCGGGCAGTACACCGTGGGATTGAGGAACCCGCTGCCCGCGCGATAGCGGTGGATGAAGAATCCACCACCGCAGACATCGCGGATCGAACATGAGCGACACGTCGGCGACAGGCCCTCGATCCCGATCTGGCGAGCCACCACCGCCGGGTGCCGCAGCGCCGCGTCCAGCGGGTCGGTGAGCACCGACAAACCCGTGGCCGCCGCGCCGTCGAACGCCGACTTGATGGTGTCCACCTGCTCGATCCCACCGTCGGTGTCGATCGTCACGGTGGTCGCGGGCCCGATCCCCACCTGTTCGGACCGGGTGTGGCCGCCGAGGACCAGACTCAACAGATCCTCGAACAGCTTGACCCGGGTCTCCTGACGCGGTGCGTCGTACCAGCGATCGAAGGCCCGTACGATCCAGTCGCCGTAGGGTGTGCGACTCGACCCCTCCTCGCGCAGGGGCGGCGGAGACGTCCAATTCCCGTGCGGCAGCACGAAGTCGAGCATCGGCGGCTCGTGCGTCAGCAGCGACTCGTACACCTCGACCGGATCGTTCGCCACGTCGATGACGCACAGCAGCCCGCCGAACAATCCCGGCCGCGACGGATCCCGCAGCCTGGCGACCGCCTCGGTCACCGCCGCGTGGCTCCCGCGCCCGTCGGCGAAGCGCCGATGGCGGTCGTTGGCGAGTTCGCCACCGTCGACACTCACGCCGACCCGGAAGTCCAGTGCGTGCAGGGCGTCGAGCATGCGGTCGTTCAGGAGCAGACCGTTGGTCTGCACGCCGAAGGAGACGTGTGTACTCGCCGGCACCTCGCGGCGTACGGCCTCGGCCATCCGCGTGATCAGGGCCGGTCCCGCGAGCAGCGGCTCGCCGCCGTGCACGATCAACTGCACGCGCTCCTGCCCGTGGGCGCGCACGTGTTCGCCGATACGGGCGGCGGTACGGTCCACGACCGCCGTCGACATCGTCTTGGCGCTCGATCGCCAGGATTCGTCGCCCATCTCGTACAGGTAGCAGTAGTCGCACGCGAGGTTGCAGCGGCTGTGCATTTTCACCACGAAGTGGGTGAAGGGCACCGGCTGCCACGTCGTGCCCAGGCTGTCGGGGTCGAGCAGGTCGGCCGGCCATTCCGCCGGTCTGCGTACGGGAGCTTCGAGGTTGACCACAGTGTCTGCTCCGGGTGGTTCCGAGGATTGCACCGGCGCGATCCGTGCGGGTGAGGGTGTTCCCGGCCGGGTCCGGCGGACCTCGGGGGTATCCGAGGTCCGCCGGGGCATCGGCCGTTGCGGCGACCGCCCGGCGTCACGTGCCGGTCGATCGAGGGTGACTGCTACTCGCCGCCGACGAAGCTGTTGTAGCCGATGCGCGGACCGCCGGCCTCGGACTCGGCGGCGACCCGACGCAGCGCCATGGCCAGCGGGGATTCGCCGGTGCGGTCGAACGCGGCGGGGACGGCCGGGGAATCGGTGACGATGGGCGTCGAGTTCACGGGGTTCACGAGTGGCTCCTGTGTTCGATCCGGTGGGGCGAACTCAGGCTAGGAAAACCGGTCCTCGCCGGCTCCCATCGCGAACGGAACTCGCGCGATCGGACCCGACCGCCGCGCTCCCATACCCCCATCCGCGCCCGGAGGTCGGGACCCCGATCCGGGGCCCGTCGGACCCCGGTGGCTGCCGTGTGCCGACCCCGGCCGGAGGCGGACCGCGAGCAGCGCGAGGATCGGCGCGGTGCCGCGTCACCGACGCTGCGGACTCCATTCGAAGAGCAGGATGGTCACGTCGTCCCGCAGTTGGTTGCGCTGGTAGTCGAGGATGGCGTGAATGAGCAGCCGCAGCACCTCGGCCGGGCGCTGTCCGGCGGAGGAGAAGCGGATGATGAAGTCGGTGAACCGGTCGAGGCCGAACTCCGCACCGTCCGCGTCGCGCGCCTCCACGACACCGTCGGTGTAGAGCAGGACACAATCGCCCGGTTCCAAGGTCGCCTCGTGGACCTGCCGGGCCGCCGGGGCGAGTGAACCGGCGAGGCCGATCGGAGGCTGTGGGGGGCTGTCCAGCGCCCCGGCGAGCACCCGCTCGGCACGGATCAGCAGCGGTGGGGGGTGACCACAGTTGACCCAGCGCAGTACCCCGGTCTCGGCGTCGAGCCGGCACAACACGCCGGTGCAGAAGTGGTCGGGCAGCCACTGGGCGAGCGCCCGGTCGACGGAGCCGACCACGTCGGCCAGGTCGGCGCCGCCCCGGCGGGCGTTGCGCGCCGCCGCCATGGCGACCGACGTGGTCAGGCCGGCGGTCAGATCGTGGCCCATGGCGTCGAGGATCATGGTGTGCAGGATGTTCTTGACCACCGAGTGGTCGAAGGCGTCGCCCGCGACGTCGTACGCCGGTTCCAGGACCGCGGTCGATACGCACCTGCTGCTGCCGATGGTGCGGGGTGGCAGAAAGGCCCGCAGCATCTCGGCGGGCAACCGCATGGTCGCGGTGCGGGTGCGGGCGGCGAGCCAGTCGCTGTAGGCGCGCTTGGACGTGATCAGCATGGCGAACAGATGGGCCAGCACGCGACTGCGGCGCATCCGTGTCTCGTCGAGCGCGGCAGCCCGCACCGCCAGCACGCCCAGCCGCTCCGCACCGTCGACCAGAGGCACCCACAGGATCGAGCCGTCGTCGTCCTCGGCCACCCGTGGAGAGACCGTGCGGTACGCCCAACCGGCCGCCGAGAGGTCCACCGGCAGGGGCTCCAGGGCCTCGTCGAGTGGGATGAGCAGCTGCTGCTGCAGGTCGACGAGGTAGATCAACGCGCTGTCCAGGCCGAGGGCCAGGGCGCATCGGATCGCCAAGGCGGGCAGTTCGACCGGCAGGGCCGTCTGCGCCTCGACGATCAGCTCTTCCAGCCGATCCTCGTCGATGGCGGTGTCGGGACCGGGGAAAGCGTGCGGTGTGTCCGACACGAGGATCACCCCTTCCGTGCCCAGTTTCACACCGATCCCGCGCTCCCTCACCTCAGCCCGCGGCACGGCCGAGGGCCACGCCGGCCCGGGAATCCCGCACCGAGCGGTGGCTCGGCCGGCCGATGCCGAACGCGATACGCGTGCCGCGGATCGGGCCGCTGAGCACGCCGCGAACCGATGTCGCGGATCTACCCCTTGTCGACGACGACGTGTCGGGATGCCTCTGCCAACCCCTGCTCGCTGCCGAGATCGAAGTAATTGCCGCGACTGACGGTTACCGCGATCGGAGTGGAGCGGACGACTTCCGACAGTCCGTCGGTGAGGCGGTACTCTCCGGACTCCTCGTGTTCGCCCACCGCGGCGAGGACGGGAAGAAATTCCGCGGGGAACGCGTACCTGCTGATATTGATCAGGACCTTCCCGCCGTCGGGTCGGATTCCACCGGCGTCCTTCTCGACGAGCTCCGTCAGGTGCAGTCGCCCATCGCTTTCGACCGTTTCGAGGCGGCCGTAGCGGTCGAGGGCACTCGCCGGCGACGGTTGTCCCACGAGGGCATATCCCCCACCGCCGCCTGCATCACGTCCCAGTTCCGCAAGTGTCGATTGTCCATGCCGCTCGACGAGCAGGTCGTCACTGGAGACGAAGAAGAAGGCGTCGTCGGCGATGAAGTCCCGTGCCAGCATCACCGGGACGGCGGTACCGTACCGGTCCTCCAAGTCTTGCTCGATGAAGGTGATCGACGGAACCGAGGCGATTTCGTCGAGCGCGCGCGCCTTTTCACCCCAGCCTCGTCGGCTGAGCAGGGCACGCAGTTCGGTGTCGTCCCCGTAATACCGCTGGATCTGCGTACTTCCCCGGCGTACCACGATCGCGATTTCCTGCACGCCGGCGGCAGCGCACTCACGGACGATGTAGTCGATCGTCGGCCGGCGACCGATGGGCAGCATCGCCTTTTCGATCACCTTGGTAATCGGGAACATGCGCGTTCCCAACCCTGCCGCCGCGATGACCGCCTTGCGAATGCTGTTCACCGATGTACTCCTCGACGCGCGACGGCAGGACCGTCCGCCGAACCGGGCCGCAACCGTCGACGTCGTGCGGCTTCCACCGCCCTCGGAACGGGCCTCGGCGAACAGGTCACGATAGCGCTGCGCGAGGGAGTGCCACGAGAAGTCCGGGCGGTGTCAGCCGGTCGGGGGTCTCCAGGCGGCTTCGGCTGCCTGGGCGGTGGGGTGGATGGGGAAGACCCGGTCCAGACCGACGATGTCGAAAACCCTGCCGACCATGTCGGGGACGGCGGCCAGGGCGACGGTCGAACGGGCGGCGAGGGCGACGTTCCGAGCGGCGATCAGGACGGTGATGCCACTGGAGTCGCAGGAGGTGAGGCCGCCGAGGTCGGCGACGAGTTGTCGGCCCTGCTCGATGGCCAACCCGGGGAGGAGGTCGCGGATCTCGGGAGCACTGTCGTGGTCGAGTGCGCCGGCCAATTCGATGACGGGACCGGACGGGGTGTTCCGCGTACGGATTCTCAGCCGGGTCATCGCTGCTCGGCACGGTCGGAGTGGGGCACGCTGACGGCCAGGACCGCCGTGTCGTCGTCCACTCCGGCACCGAGGGTGTCGAGCAGGTCGCGGATGGCGTCGATGGTGTGCCGGGCGGTGGTGGGGGCCAGCGTACGGGCGAAGTCGAGGAGGGCATCGTCGCCGTAGCGATCCCCGCGGCCTCCGGTGTGGGCCTCGGTGAGGCCGTCGGTGTGCAGGAGCAGGGTGTCCCCCGCTTCGAGGCGGAAGGTGATGGTGGTGATGCGGGCGTCGGGCAGTGCGCCGATGAGCTGACCGCCAGGGGTGGGCAGGTAGTCGGCGGTGCCGTCCGCGCGCATCAGCACAGCCGGCGGGTGGCCGCCGCCGGCCAGGGAGATGTGGAAGCCGCCGTGGTCCCCCTCGGGCGTGAGCACGCCGAAGAGGACCGTGCAGAACCGGGGGTCGATGCCGTTGTACTCGTGGTTGAGAACGGTGTTGAGGTTGCTCAGGACGGCGGCCGGATCCGGGTCGTAGACCGCGGCGGCGCGCAGCGTGTAGCGGGCCAGGGAGGTGACGGCGGCCGCGGCGGCGCCCTTGCCGCACACGTCGCCCAGGAAGACTCCCCAGGTGCCGTGCGCGAGTGGGAACAGGTCGTAGAAGTCGCCGCCGACCTCGTCGACCGAGGCGATGTGGTAGTGCGCGGCGACGTCCAGGCCCGGCACGTTCGCCAACACCGGCGGCAGCAGGGTCTGCTGGAGGGTGGTGGTGAGGCGCCGCAGGCGTTCGCGTTCGTGCTCGGACTCCCGGCGGGCACGCAACAGCTCTTCCTCGTAGGCGCGGCGTTCGCGGGCGTCGAAGACGGTGGTGCGGATCAGCAGCGGCTGCCCGTCGTCGCCGGTCTTGACCGTGGAGGTCACCAGGACCGGAAGTCGGCTGCCGTCGGCCGCCTTCAGCTCCAGCGCGATGCCGTTGATCTGGCCCTGCATGCGCAGCAGGGGCGCGAAGTGTGTCTCGTGGTAGAGGCGTCCGCCGACGGTGAGGAGGTCGGAAAACCTTCTGCGACCCACCAGGTCGCCGCGCTCGTAGCCGAGCCAGTCCAGGAGGGTGGTGTTGACCTTCGCGATCTGCCCGTCCAGCAGCGTGGACAGGTATCCGCACGGGGCGTGCTCGTAGAGATCCTCGGCGCTGTCCTCCAGCAGTGCGGAGAACGTGCGGTCGTGGTCCGTGTGCCCGTCCCGTTCTCCGCCGGCCCGGGACATCACCGCAGCGTTCCGGCGAACGCGGCGATCGCCTCGGTGGTCTCTTCGGGGGCGCTGAGTTGGGGGCAATGCCCGGTGGCGCTCAGGGTGACGAGCCGGCTGTCCTTGATCTGGGCCTGGACGAAGGCGCCGACCTCGGGCGGGGCGATGGCGTCGCTGGAGCACTGGGCGACCAGGGTGGGCACCGTCACCTCGGCCAGGTCCGCGCGGTTGTCGGACAGGAACGTCACGCGGGCGAAGACCCGCTGGATGTCCGGGTCGGTGGCGCAGAAGCTGCGGGTCAGTTCCTCGCCCAGTTCGGGGCGCTCCGGGTTGCCCATGATGATCGGAGCCATGGCACCCGACCAGCCGAGGTAGTTCGCGTCCAGGGACTGGAGGAGTTCCTCGATGTCCTCGGTGCTGAAGCCGCCCCGGTAGCCGGCCGCGGGGTCGTCGATGAAGCAGGGCGAGGGAGCGAGCAGCACCAGGCCCGCGAAATATTCGGGGTGCCGGGCCGCGGCCAGCACACCCATCATCGCGCTCACCGAGTGCCCGACGAACGTCACCGGCCCCAGATCCAGGTCGCGGCAGATCTCCAGCACGTCGTCCGTGTAGCCGTCCAGGTCGGAGTAGCGCTCCTTGTTCCACGCCGACAGGTCCGAGCGTCCGGCGCCCACGTGGTCGAAGAGCACCACCGTGAAATCGCGCTCCAGCGCGGGCACCACCAGGCGCCACATGTTCTGGTCGCAGCCGAACCCGTGCGCCAGCATCACCACCGGTGCGCCCGCCCGGCCGGACACCCGCACCCGGTTCCTGCTTCGCACATTCATACGACCCATCCTCGCAGAGACGTAAAAAGCCCGGCCCGAGAGAACGCACGCGCACCGCCGTGCGGGCCGTGCCCGGCGCCGTTCACCGCCTTGCCGAGCAACCGCCCGAGCCGCCCCGGAGCCGGACGCTCCATACGTTCATTGCGGCAGCGCGCCATCGCGGCGTGCACCAGGAGTTCCCGCGACAACTCCACCGCGAAACGGGGAGAGGGGTCTCTGCCGTCGGTCGCCGGGCGGGCTCCCGCTTCTTGCCGTACGGCAAGCAAGTGATCGTCGCGGGACAAGGGGCGCTTCCGCACCGATGTCGGCGGCGGTGTCGGCGGCGTCGGCATCCCCAGGGTTCGGCCCGCGTACCCGAACCGGGCGAGGCGGCGGCGTCGAAGGCAATTTCACTTGACTCCTCGCTCAATTCAATATGGAATCCACTCCATGGAAAGTGAGGGCAGACGCTCGTACCGCATGGGCGCCCGGGCCGCGGCACTGGAGGCCACCCGGGCGCGCGTCATCGGCTCGGCGGCCGAACTGTGGTCGCAGCGTTGGCACGACGAGGTGACGTTGCAGCACATCGCCGACGCGGCCGGTGTGTCGGTGCAGACGATCGTCAACCACTTCGGCGGCAAGGACGGCCTCGCCGACGCCGTCGCCGACGCGGTGGCGGCACAGACCGAGCTCGCGCGCCAGGCGCCGACCGGCGACGTGGCGGCCATCGTCGCCGTTCTCTTCGCCGACTACGAACAACAAGGCGACGCCAACGTGCTCTGGATCGCGCAGATGGACCGGATCCCCGCTGCCGCCCGGGCCGCCGCACACGCCCGCGGTCTCCACCGGGCCTGGCTGGAACGGGTCTTCGCCGACCGGCTCCCCGCCGCCGGCCCGGCCCGCGATCACGCGCTGAACCTGCACTACGCCGCCACGGACATCTACCTGTGG
The DNA here is from genome assembly GCF_045207655.1 of Embleya sp. NBC_00888. Classification (NCBI taxonomy): domain Bacteria; kingdom Bacillati; phylum Actinomycetota; class Actinomycetes; order Kitasatosporales; family Streptomycetaceae; genus Embleya; species Embleya sp. NBC_00888. Next base: position 1,300,248 of record NZ_CP108785.1, read on the forward strand.
AAGCTGTGGCGCCGTGACCTCGGCCTGTCCCGCGAGGAAGCCGAGCGAGCCATGCGCGACATGTTGACCGCGATCGACCCTCGGAAGGAACACCATGCCTAGGAACTTCCTCTTCGCCACGTGGGCCGGCGGCGGAGCCGTGCCCCCCGTACTGTCGGTCGCCCGCGCGCTCGGCGAACGCGGCCACGGCGTGCGGGTGCTGGCCGACGAGTCGCTGCGCGACGAGATCGTGGGCGCGGGCCTGGAGGCGGTCGCCTGGACCACCGCCCCGCAAGGCGACCCCAGCGACCCGAGCAAGGACGTCATCCGCGACTTCGAGGCCCGCACGCCGCTCGGCGCGGCCGCCCGGCTGCGCGACCGCATCGTCTGTGGGCCGGCGCCCGACTACGCCCGGGACACACTCGCCGAGTTGCGCGCCCGGCCGACGGACGTACTGGTGTCCGAGCACATGCTGCTGGGCGTGGCCACCGCCGGTGAGGCGGCCGGCGTCCCGACGGCCTCGCTGGCGACGACGATCTATCCGTTCCCCACCCCGGGGGCACCACCGCCCGGTCCCGGCTTCGCCCCGGCGAAGGGCGCGCCGGGCCGGCTGCGCGACCGCATCGTGACGCGGTTGTCCGGCAAACCGTGGGCCAAGGGGCTGCCGGCCCTGAACACCGCACGCGTCGCGAACGGCCTGGAACCGCTCGACTCGGTCGTCGAGGCCTTCGAGCGCGTCGACCGAATACTCGTGCTTTCGCCGCGGGCCTTCGACCACGCGGGGCGGCAGTTCCCCGACCACATACGCCACGTCGGCCCGCGCCTGGAAGACCCCGCCTGGGCCGGGGACCTGACCCTGCCGGACGGCGACGCACCACTGGTACTGGTCGGCCTGAGCTCGTCGTTCATGAAGCAGCACGACCTGCTGGAGCGCATCGCCGAAGCCCTCGGCACCCTGCCGGTCCGCGGGCTGCTGACCACCGGCCCCGCCGTGGACCCGGCGACGGTACGCGCACCCGCCAACGTCCTGGTCACCGCCTCCGCGCCGCACAGCCTCGCGCTGCGGCACACCGCCGTGACCGTCACGCACGCCGGCCACGGGACCACCGTCAAGTCGCTGGGCGCCGGGGTCCCCATGGTCTGTGTGCCGCTCGGCCGCGACCAGATCGAGGTGGCGCGGCACGTCCGACTGGCGGGCGCCGGCGTCTCCGTGGGCAAGGGCTCCTCGGCACGTACGATCGCGCGCGCCGTCGAGCGGGTGCTGAACGACCCGTCGTACCGCTCCGCCGCGGAGCGGATGGCGCGAGCGATCGCCGCCGAGACCGCCACCGACCGGGCGGTCGCCGAACTGGAGGCCCTCGCCGAGCAGGGCCCACACCGGGCCGCCCGCACACCCGGCCACGAGTCGACCGAACCATCAGGGCAGGCGGGGACGCTCGCGAGCTGACGCCCCGCCACCGTCCCCGCTCCACCATCCCTGCTCCACCGTCCCCGCAACCGGTCCGCGAGGTCCTCGTCTGGCACACACACGTACCGCCTCCGCGCGGATCCCGGCGGGAGGGACCGTACGGAGGCGGCGGGTTCGTGTGCGGTGGCCGGAGATCCACCGTCCGCGCGGGGTGCGCGGCCGTCAGCCGACCGGCGCCTCGGCGCGGGTGTCGCCTGCCTGCGGCTCGGTGGGGCGGATGGTTTCGGCGGGCGGGTTCGCGGTACGGCGCGCCCACAGGTAGTAGAGCACCGACGTGACCGCGAGGCCGACGATCCAGGAGATGTCCGCGCCGTCCAGCTTCTTGGTGAGCGCGCCGGTGTACAACTTGGTGGCCAGGAACGGGATCTGCACCACCACGCCCACGACGTAGCAGGTCAGCGCGGTGACGTTCCAACGGCCGTAACGGCCGTTCGGGTCGTAGAGCGCGGGGATGTCGACGCGCTCGCGCGAGACGAGGTAGTAGTCGACGAGGTTGATCGCGCTCCACGGCGTGAAGACCATCAGGAGCAGCAGGACGAAGTTCTTGAAGTTGGTCAGGAAGTCCGCGCTGGCCGCCATCGCGATGACCATCGTGACCGCCGTGAACCCGATGATGTACGCCGCGCGGGCGGCCTGCGAGATCCGTGAACGCCCGTCGAACGCCGTCACGATCGTCAGGATCGACATGAAGCCGCCGTATGCGTTCAGGCAGTTGACGGTCAGCTTGCCGACCACGATCACAAGGTAGATGAGGAACGCCACGAACGCGGGGCCCGCCAGATCGCCCAGGAAGCCGACCTGGTCCGGCAGGAACGCCTTGCCCGCGACGGCCGCGGTGAGCGCCCCCAGCGTCATGGCGATCTGGGAACCGACGACGGAGCCCGCGAACGTCGACCAGAACGTCGCGCGGTGGCTGGTGTCGCGTGGCAGGTAGCGCGAGTAGTCGGCGACGTACGGGCCGAAGGTGAGCTGCCACCCGGCGCCGAGGCCGATGGCGAGCAGGAACGTCGCGATGTCGAAGCCCGTGACGCCCACGTGCGCGCCGACGTCGTACTGGGTGAAGAGGCGGATCATCAGGTAGCCGAGGCCGAGCACGCCGATGACGGTCGCGATGCGGCCCGCGACGTGGATCAGCCGGTATCCGGTGACCGCCACCACCGCGGTGAGCGCACCGAAGATCAGGATGCCGACCTTGGCGTTGTCGATGTGCAGCATCTCGCACACCGCCTGACCGGCCAGGACGGTGCCGGTCGCGGCGAAACCGAGGTACATCAGGATCACCAGCAGCAACGGCAGGACCGCACCGTAGACGCCGAACTGCGCCCGACTGGAGATCATCTGCGGAACCCCGAGCTTCGGTCCCTGCGCCGAGTGCAACGCCATCACGGCCCCGCCCAGCACGTTGCCGATGAGCAGGGCGAAGATCGCCCACAGCGCGTCGGCGCCGAAGACCACCGCCAAGGCGCCGTCGACGATCGCGGTGATCTGCATGTTGGCGCCGAACCACAGGGTGAACTGGCTGAGTGGCGTGCCGTGCCGCTCGGCGTCGGGGATCACCTCGATGGTGCGGCGTTCCAGCGCGAGGCCCCCCTCGGAGGTCTGCTCGATCGGCATGCGTGGCTCCCAAGGCGTAGCGGCGATCACGCCGAACTGTGTCTGTGTCCCGCCGAATCTGGCATGGAGATGAACAGACTTCAAGATCATGAATGAAGAATTTCATTCGGTGGACACCACAGCACCCCCCGGCCACGGACGCGCCCAGGCCGGTTGCCCGCGGCGAGAGGACTGTGGGAGCCTCTTGCGTCATCTCGGAAAGGGCTGGTCATGACGCTCGGCATGGTTCTCGGCGACTCCTCCTCTCGCGCTTCGACGCGGGAGCGGTAGCCCGACCTGCCCCGACCTACGCGCCCGTGCCGCAGCACGGGCCGTTCGCCCTGCTCCTCGTCGAAGTGCTCTTCGTGCCCCCGCACGTTCGAACACGATCACAAGGAGTACCCGGTGTCCACCATCCGATGGACCGAGACGAACACCCTCCGTTCCGCCCACTGGCATTCCGAGAGCGCGGCATCGCCTCCCGGTCGGGTCGTCGGCGCGGACGACCGGATGACGGCCGACGCCGCCTACCGACTCGCCTGCGAAGGCACCGCCCTGCTGTGGCGGGGCGACTTCCACGATGCACGTCGACTGCTGCAGGCGATGGGCCGCCGCGTCGACCGGAAACCTTCCCGGCAGGGCGCCGGCCCCGCGGAGTCCTTCCACCTGCATCGCAGGGCCCGCGGCCACCGTGCCCGGGTGCTGGGCAAACTCCTCGTGCTGCTGGAGGACGGCCACCGCCTGAACCTGCGCAGAGCCCCCGATGTGCGCCGGGCGTGCATCGAGGCGTACGGTCCGCCGTCCGAACCGATGGCCGTCTCGCTCACGGAACTGCTGGGCGTGATCGGAGCGCATCAGTGGCGCACGAAGGGAGTGGAGGTACCGGCCCTCGACACTCGCATCCACCCGCACTACGGAGTGTTCTCCCCGGGCAGGGGCGAATACGTGGACCTCGTCGCACACGCACCACTCCCCGCGCCGGCGGACCATCGCGCGGGTCGCCGTACCGCGTTCGACCTCGGCACGGGGACGGGAGTGCTCGCCGCCGTCCTGGTCCGCCGGGGGATCGACCACGTCGTGGCCACCGACATCAGCCCGCGTGCCCTGGCCTGCGCACGCGAGAACGTCCGCCGACTGCACTTCGCCGGGCGCATCGACGTCGTGGGTCCCGGCCTCTTCCCGGACGGGAGCGCGGACCTCGTGGTCTGCAACCCGCCCTGGATTCCGGCCCGGCCCACCTCCGCCGTGGAGCAGGGTGTCTACGACCCGGCCGGCAGCATGCTCCGCGGCTTCCTGGACGGACTCACCGCGCATCTCGAACCGGGAGGTGAGGGATGGCTCGTCCTGTCGGACCTGGCCGAGCACCTCGGACTCAGGACGCGCGGCGAACTTCTGGCCGACATCGAGGCAGCGGGCCTGCACGTGCTGGACAGGATCGACACCCGGCCGCGGCATCCACGCGCGAGGGACACCGCCGATCCCCTCCACGCCGCCCGAGCCGCGGAAGTCACTTCGCTGTGGCGTCTCGCCGGCAAGTGACGTTCGGCTCCGACCGTCCCCGGGGCGAGGACCGGTGACCCCGGCGACGCCTCCGGGGCCGGTCGATCGCCGTCTTCGAACGGACTGGGACCTTGCGAGAGCGGCGGAGTCATCCGCCTTGTCCGGGTCGAGACCGACGGGCCGCCGACCGTTTGCGCCGCCTACCGGGCCGAAGGGGACGCGAGCACGATGATGTCGTCCTCGTGCAGGCTGCCGGCGACCACCGTGCCCTCGTACTCCGCGATGCCGGTGACGAAGCCGTACGAGACGTTGTCGGCGCGCAGATCGTGGACGATGCGCGAGTCGAGGTCGAAGGCCATCACCCAGGCGACGGGTGCGGCCTTGGGCCGTAGGGCCTCGGGCAGGTTCCACAGCAGGACACGCGGGAGCCCCGGCAGGGGCAGCAGCCTGTCCAGCAGCGCGTTGCGGGGCGCGGCGATCGACACCCAGAGCAGCCCGTCGCTTCCGAGGCTCATGTTGTCGGGCAGGCCGGCGAGGTTCTCCACGAACGGCTCGTCGGTTCCGGCCTTCGGGCCGGTGAGCCAGTGACGGCTGATCCGGTACCCGGCGGTCTCGGCCACGAGCAGGTGGGAGGCGTCCGGGGCGAGCACGAGTCCGTTGGCGAACTTGAGGCCGTCGCGCAGCACGGTGACGGTGCCGTCGGGGTCTCGGCGGCAGAGCAGGCCGGTGCAGGAGTGCTCGACGATGTCGCCGACGTAGTGCTCCAGGTCCCAGCGGCGAGTGGACACGGTGAACCAGATGGTTTCGTTCGGGCCTGCGACGACGTTACTGGCGAAGGTCAGCGGCCGGCCGGCGAGGGTGTCGACGAGCACCTCGACCGATCCGTCGGCGGACATGCGCAGCAGACCCCGATTGTGGTCGCAGATCAGGATGCCGCCGTCGGCGGTCGGTTCCAAGCCCAACGGACGGCCACCGGTGTTGCCCACCATCGTGCGGGTTCCGGCGGCGGGGTCGATGCGCACGATGCCGCCGTCGACGAGACCGGTGAGCAGGCCGCCCTGCCGGTCGAAGATCACGTCCTCGGGGCCGTGACCGCCGGTGGCAATACGGCGGCCGACGACGAAACGGCCGGTGACGGGTGTGCGCCCCTCGTCGGCCGGGGCGGGGGGCGGAGTCCAGCGGCGGGGCGAGATGAGGCGTCGGTTCAAGGACATGTCAGGCTCCCTACCCAGGTGGCGGCAAACCCGCTCGGGGTGCCTGCCACGGCGCGCGGATGGACGTCGCGGCCGTCTCGAAGGCGCGGAGTTCGGCGAACAGTTCGGGCGACCTCCGCGGACCCGTCCGGGGTCGGCGGGCAGGGCGGGCGCGCGGAACGATCCTCATACCGCGTCCCGGCCGGACCGCAGGTCGGATCTCGCGCGGACCCCTCCGTCGAATACGTTTTGGGTACTATGTGGGTTTCTGTCCCGGGAGAGGGGCCACGCATGGATGGGCTCGGGAAACCGGATCCCGGATCCGTCGACGACGCGAGACTCGGGACGCTGCGAACCGCCTGCGCGGACGCCGATGTCGACGAGCTCGAGTTGGCGCGACTGGCGTTGCATCACGCGGTGACTGCGACGGGGGCCCTGGCCGGATTCGTGCACCTGCGGGCGCAGGGCCGAAACGTGCTGAGATTGGCCGCGATCAGCGGACTCCGGGCGAGCCACGCGGTTCGGTGGGAGGACCTCCCCGCCGAAGGCTCCAACGGACCGGCACGGGCGATGCGCGAGGGCAAACCCATCGCGCTGACCCTCTCCGACGCCGACCGAGGCGTCGACACCGGTGGCGACGGCACCGGTGGGGACGGCACCGGTGGGGACGGCACCGGTGGGGACGGCACCGGTGGGGACGGCACCGGTGGGGACGGCATCGGTGGGGACGGCATCGACGAGGCCGACGGTCGGCCGCTCGGGTACGGTGCCGCGGCGATGCTGGTCCTGCCCATTCCCGACGGCCGGCAGGGCGTCGGAACCCTTACCCTGATCACCACGACGCCCGTCCCCGAGGAACGACGCGCGTTCCTCGCCCGTCTGGTGGACACGGTAGGCACCCGACCGGCGCGGGCCTCCACCTCGGAACGAGTGATGCTGCCCTGGTGGTCGGGATCCGGATCGCGTCTGCGCGAGGCCATGGCGGGCGTACGGGTCGCCACGTGGGAATGGGACATACGAACCGGGGAACTGCTCATCGACGAGGTGGGCTTCGACGTGATTCTGACCAGCGCCGGATTGCGCCGTGACGAGTGGGACAACCGCGTCGAGACCTGGATGCAACGGGTGCACCCCGACGACCTGGAGGGAGTGCTCGCGGCGATGGAACAGGCCATCGCCAGACACGAGGTGTACTCGGTCGAGTATCGGGTGCGTTCGGCGAACGGACGGGTCAACTGGGTCGAACTACGAGGCCACACCACCTACGCCGACGACGAGACCCCGTTGCGGATGACCGGCACCGGTTGGATCACCACCGCCGAGCGGATGACGGAGCAGGCCGTCACTCGCGTCCTGCGCCATCTCCCCGACGCGTTCCTGATCGTGGACCCCGCCGACTGGCGCGTACTGTACGCCAACGACCGGGCGAGCCTTCTCGCGACGGCCCACACCTCCCTGACCGGACGCACGCCCTGGGAGGTGATCCCCGAACTCGCGGACCGGGGACTCCCGGAGCAGTTCGCGAAGGCCTTGGACAGCGACCTGCCGGTGACGGTCGACCTACGGCTGGGCGAGACCTGGCAGCGACTGCGCCTGGTGGTGGCGGACCCCTACCTCGTGGTCTTCATGGCGGATGTGACCGCGAGGCTGGAGGCCGAACGAGCCGGCGTCGAACGCGGACGCCGGATCGGGGCATTGGCGGAAGCCCTCGCCCATAGCCTGACCACCCGGGACGTGGTCGACGCCGTGGCGGCCGAAATCCTCCCGGCGTTCGGCGCCGACAGCGTGCTGATGTACGCCCGGGAGGACACGAGTCTGCGCCTGGTGGGCACGGTCGGCTACGACCCGGCGCTCGTCGCCCGACTGAGGGACTTGGACGAGCCGCGTCCCCTGTACACCGACGTTCCGCAGTTCATCCCCTCGCTGGAGGCGTTCGTCGAGCGCTACCCCGAGCTCGCCGACCTGGCCCGATCGGGCGAACGCCGAGCCTGGGCGCTGCTGCCGCTCACGGCCGGCGGACATCCGGTCGGCAGTTGCGTGATCGGCTTCCTGCACCCGCGTTCGTTCGCCGGCGCCGAACGCGGAGTACTCATCGCCCTGAGCGGTTTGATCGCCCAGGCCATGGAGCGGGCCCGCCTCTACGACCGTGAGCACGAACGCGCTCGCCGGTTGCAGGAGCAACTGCTGCCCTGGCGGCTCCCCGAAACAGCGGCCCTGACCTCCACCGCCCGATATCGTCCCGCGGGCAAAGGCGTCGACGTGGGCGGCGACTGGTACGACGCCATTCCGCTGTCGGCCGAGCGCGTCGCCCTGGTCATCGGCGACGTGATGGGACACGGGCTGTCCGAGGCGATCACCATGAGTCGACTGCGCACCGCGGTCTCGACCCTGGCGATCCTGGATCATCCCCCGGAAGAGATGCTCGCCCACCTGAACGACGTCGTCGCCGGCCTCGACGGCGACCTGTACGTGACCTGCCTCTACGCCGTGTACGACTCCACGACCGGGGTCTGTACGCTCGCCTCCGCCGGCCAGCCGCCGCCGGCCGTGATCGACCCGGACGGCACGACGCGTTTCCTCGAACCCCCCATCGGCCCACCCTTGGGGACGGCTCAACTCCCCTACCAGACCCTCGATTTCGTGCTGCCCGAGGGAAGTCTGCTGGTGCTCTACACGGACGGTCTGATCGGCGTCGCAGACTCGGATCCCGACGCCGGGATGAGCCGACTGCACAAGGCACTGACCGAGGCGACCGGCGAACAGCGGCGGGAGGGCGCGTCCGACGACGAGGCCACCGAACTGGGCCGGTTGTGCGACGCCGTCATCGGAGCACTGCTCCCCGGCTCCGGGCATTCGACGGACGACGCCGCGATCATGGCCGTGCGCGCCCACCGGCTTCCCCCGGAACACGTGGTCTCGACGGATCTCCCGTTCGAACCCTCCTCCGCGGGCCTGGCCCGCGAACTCGTGCGTGAGCAACTCCCCCGGTGGGGCTGGGAGGACCTGATTCCGACCACCGAGTTGGTGGTGAGCGAGCTGATCGGCAACACGATCCGGCACGCCGCGGGACCGATCGCCCTGCGCCTGATCCGCGGCACTACGCTGACCTGCGAAATCCGGGACGGTAGTCAATCCAGTCCACGCACTCGGCACGCCGCGCTCATGGACGAGAACGGCCGCGGCCTGCAACTGGTGGCCGCCATGACCCACCGTTGGGGAACCCGGTACACCAGCTCCGGCAGCAAGACCCTGTGGACGGAACAACTGCCTCCCGCTTCCCGGGAATGAACGATCCGATCGACCGACGTCCGTCGCAAGGTGAGAGGCTGGCTCGATGATCAGGCGAGACTCCCCTCTGCGACCGTTCGTGGCGACGCTGGCCGCGTACGATCTCGGGCCGGGCCCGGTCGGTGTCCATCGCGGGCTTCCCTCCTCCACTCTGTCGATCACGATCCCCGAGGACGACTCTCTCGAGATCGGTTGGGTCGCGCGTTCCGCCTCGCGCGCTCGGCACCGCGCCGTCGTGGCCGGCCTGCACATGGACGCGGCCGAGCTGCGACAAGGGGGAAGCACCCGCGGCGTGTATGTGACGCTCAGCCCGCTGGGCGCCGGCGCGTTGCTGGGGCTGCCGGCGTCTGCTCTGGCCCATCACGTCGTCGATCTCGCCGACGTCGTCCCCGCGCTGGCGGACCTTCCGGAGCAGTTGGCAGCCTGTCGGACCTGGCCGCAACGTCGCGCGCTGGTCGAACGCTTCCTGCTCGGCGGCCTCGCGCGGCACGGCGAAGGCGAGAACGTCTCCGAACTGCGAGCCATGCTCGCGGCCCTGTCGCGCACCACCAGGGTGGATGAGGCCGCCCGGCGGATCGGATGTTCGAGACGGCACCTGAGCAGCAGGATGCGTACGGAGTGCGGGGTGACACCGAAGGAGTACCAACGTCTGGTCCGCTTCGAAACCACCCGGCGTCGGCTCGCGGCCGTCGACACCGCCGCGGCCGGTCTGGCGGACCTGGCCGCCGCGTCGGGATTCGCCGATCAGGCGCATCTCTCCCGAGAGTGGCGGGCCATGGCCGGGTGCACGCCCACCGAGTGGCTGCGCGCCGAAGGCCCATCGGCCCCCGACCGGCCATCCGGCGAAGAGGGCGCGTCCGGTTGACGTGCGATCCGGCCGGGACCGTTCCCAAACGTTCAAGACTCGACCGCCACCCGGCTTCATGATCGATGCATGACGCAGCTTCGCATTCTTCCCCGCCTGATCGTGTCCGACCCCGACCGCGCGTCGGCGTTCTACCAGGATGTCCTCGGTACCGAGGAAGTGTTCCGTGCGCTGGACGACGATGGCCGGCCCACCGTCGTGGAGCATCGCCTCGGTGGATCGTCCTTCCGGGTCTCACCCGCCGTCCCGGCATGGGGATGGGTCTCCCCACGTGATCTGGGCGGCTCCGCGGTCCTGCTGGAGATCGAGGTCGACAACCCGGACGAGGTCGGGGAACGTATGACGGCCCACGGCGCCGAGGTGGTCGTGACCATCGAGAACCGGCCGTACGGGAAGCGCTCGGGCCGCGTCCGTGACCCGTTCGGCCACCTGTGGATCATCACCGGAGAGCTTCGCTGAGCAAGGCACCGGCGCCGCCCTCGTGCTCGGAGCGCTGATGCTTGCAGGTGCGGCACCACTCCTTGGGCGTTGCGACGAGGGGGCGGGTCGTCTTTCGGTGGTGATTCGCCGACAGTCGATCAAGGCAGGATCTCGACGTAGCCGTCGGTTCCGTGTACCCGGATCCGTTGTCCGTCGCGGATCAGGCGGGTGGCCTGCTCCACGCCCACGACGGCGGGCAGGCCGTACTCCCGGGCGATCACCGCGCCGTGGGTCATCAGGCCGCCGACCTCCGTCACCAGGGCGGCGATTCCGACGAACAGGGGAGACCAACTGGGGTCCGTGAAGGTCGTGACCAGGATGTCGCCCGCTTCGAGATCGGCCTCCGACATGTCATGGATGACGCGGGCCCTCCCCTCGATCGTCCCGGCGGACACCGGCAGACCGACCAGGGCCCCCGCGGGCACGTCCTCACGCCGGTACGCCCCGGTGACGGCCTCGCCCTCCGAGGTGAGCACCCGGGGCGGTGTGAGCGCGTGGTACGACCGGAACGCGTCCTTGCGTTCGCGGATGAGCCGGGCGAGCCGGTCATCCAGCCGGTTCGAGCGCACGACGTCGTGGAACTCCCCGAACGTGAGGTGGAAGACCTCCTCCCGCTCGGGGAGCACACCGGCCCGCACCAGGCGCTCGGCCTCCGCCAGCAGGGCTTGCTTGTAGACGAAGAAGCGGCAAATGATGTTGTACTTCGGGTACTCGCGGTACCCGATGAAGGTGCGGACCCGGTCGATCATCCGCTTGGCCTCGGCGGCTTTCCGCTCCCCGTCCGGCAGGTCCCGCAAGCGGGACAGCACATCCCGCTCCTTCTCCCGCGCCTTCCGCAGCCCCTGCTCGAAGCGCCGTTCGGCGGCGCCCGGCTCGAAGTTCCGGACGTTGTCGAGGATCACGGGCACGAGCGTGGTGGGGCGTTCGCGCCAACGCGGCCTGGTGATGTCGATCTCGCCGACGCAGCGCATCCCGTACCGGTCGAGGTAGGCCTCGATGGCGTCGCGCGCCTCCGTCCCGCCCGCGAGCTTCGTCAGTTCGTCCGGGAAGCCCTCGTCCTCGACGCCCCGCAGGAACGCCACCACCTCCGGATGCGGGCGGATCACGTCCGCGACGTCGAGCAGCGCCAGTCCCATCTCCGACGTGACGTTGTCGGGAGCGGACAGCGTCAGCGTGTCGGCCGCGTTCTTCTCCCCCAGCCACTCCCGCAGTTTGTCGTTGAGCCACCAGGTGGCTTCCATCCCCGCCATGATCACCTGCATGCTCAGCGGATCACCGAGGACTCGCTTGTGCTCCTGGAATGCCTCCGACAGGTAGTCGAACAGCGCCGGTCCGGTCTTCGTCCGGATCTCGCGCCTCAGGGTGGCGATGGACGCCCGGCTGCGCTCGATCAACTCGGTGACGATGGCCGGATCGGTCTCGATCGGGGTGGGCGCGTCGCCGGCCGGCGGCCCGCCGGGGCCCGCGTCCGGGAGCAACGGGACGAAATCGTCGCGGTCCAGGACGGTGGCCAACGCGTCCCCGGTCAGCGGATCGCCCCTACCCACCAAGTCCAGGAGGCCGGCGCGGCCCTCGGGCGAGGCCACGGCCCGGGTGACGTCGACGAACAACCTCCCGCCGGCCTCGTGCATCGGCGCCATGGCCATCAGCCGCCACATCGAGAGCCCCAGGGGCTTCATGGGGTCGGTCATCATCTGCTGATGACCGACCGAGACGTAGACGCGATTGTCCTGGTCGCCCATCTCGGGGATGGGGAACAGCGTCGTGATCGGCCGGCTCTGGACGATCCGGAAGTCGTCGTCGTCCAGGCACCATTCGATGTCCTGCGGGCGGCCGAAGTGCGTCTCGATCCGCCGCCCGAGTCGTACCAGCCGCACGACCTGCGCGTCCGTCAGCGCCGGCTCCTCCTGCCGGCGCAGGTCGACCGTCACCTCCTGCGTACCGCCGGCCGACAGGGCGTGCACGGCACGCTGTTTGGCGGCGATCGCCTTGGCGACGACTTCGCCGTCGCGCACCTTGAACACGTCCGGGTTCACCAGGCCGGAAACCAATGCCTCGCCGAGGCCGAAACCGGCGTCCACGGTGGCGACCTTCCGGTTGCCCGTGACGGGGTCGGCCGTGAACAGGATGCCCGACGCGGGCGGAAAGACCATCCGCTGTACGACCACGGCCATCCGGACCGTGCGGTGGTCGATACCGTTGCGCCGGCGGTAGGTCACGGCCCGCTCGGTGAACAGCGAGGCCCAGCACCGGCTGACGTGCCGGAGGATCGCCGTCGGACCCACGACGTTGAGGTACGTGTCCTGCTGGCCGGCGAAGGAGGCCGTCGGCAAGTCCTCCGCCGTCGCGCTCGATCGCACGGCGTAGGCGGCCTGTTCGCCGAATCGGGCGAGCGCGCCGGCGATCGCCGCCGCGAGATCGCTCGGGACGGTGATCCCTTCGATGGTCCGCCGGATCTCCGCGCTCAGTGTCCGGATCGCCTCCCGGTCGTCCGGGTCCACGCGCGACAACAGATCGAGCCGATCCTCGATCGACGGCGCCTGCGCCATGATCCGCCGGAAAGCGTCCGTCGTCACGCAGAAGCCGGTCGGCACGCGGATGCCCTCGATCCGCGACAGTCCGCCCAGGTGTGCGCCCTTGCCGCCGACGACCGCGACCTGCGTCTCGTCGATCTCCCGCAGGTCCAACACGTACTGCTCGATCATTGCCATCCCTCCGAGGCAGCCGCCGTGCCCCATTGCCCCGCATCGGCCGGTCGGATCACCGGCGCGTCCGGCTCTGTCGAGCCGCTTGTCGGGCACGTCCTCATCGGTGGTCGCCTTCTCTCCGACGAGTCCCGCCCGCGATCACATGGCGAGGTCCACCGTTGCACGGACGTCACCGCGTCCCCGGAGGGCGACGGCAACACACGTATGTCGTGCCCATTTCCGCAGATGGTGGCCTCGGTCGACGATTCTGCGGCAGCACCGGGGCCTTGCCGCAAGTCCCCCGGTGCGCTATAAATTGGGAGAGGCAAGGAGAGCGATCTCCTTGCCTTTCGCGTTTCGTCGGAACGAACGAACCCGACGGGAAACCGCGGCCCGTACCACCGACGGGAGTTCCGGCCGGCGCGTTCACGGACCGGGTTTGATCTCCGTGCCCTGTGCGGAAAGCAGGCGCCATCCGCCGGTGTGACGAACCGAGAAAACGTGGGTGTAGCGGCTTGCGGCAGTGAAGAACGAGCCGTCGGTCCGAGTGAAGTCCATGCTCGTCCGGCCGACGATGACACCCACATCGCCGATGCGCCGAACGACGGCCTCGTCCGGAAAGGACCGCACGGCCGGGAATCGCACGGCGCCGGAAACGACGGCCGCGAGCAGCATGGCCTTGGTGACCGAAGCACCGTCGCCGACGCCGACGAGGATGAAATCGTCGGTCAGTAGTTCGTCCAGGCGCGCACCGTCCGCGGCGACCAGCGCCCGGAAGAAGTCCTGATCGCACTCGATCAGCGCGGCGCGGTCGGCCGGGTTCGCCGTGGTGGTCATCGACGTGTTTTCCGTTCTCCTCGTTGGCGATGGCAATCGCTCGAGGACGCTACGCCTTGACGTCGGCGTCAACGCCAACAGGACAGCCGTGTTCGCGACGGCCACCAAGTCACGTGGCGCGGGGCGGCTTCAGTCCTCGCGCCCGACACCGCGATCGGGTGCGCTCATGTCCCCCGTCCCGGGCGTGCCGTCGGCGAGCCCGTACCGCAGGTACACGGTGCCCCGCGGACCGGCTGCCGGCGGTTCGAGGAGGGTGAGGTTCGTGGGCACCGCGCCGGCGTCGAACACCTTCTTCCCGACGCCCAGCACGATCGGATGCACCCAGAGGTCGAGACGGTCGAAGAGCTTCTCGCGCAGGAGGCTCTGCACCAGGTTCAGGCTCCCGACGACCTTCACGTGCTCGTGCCGGTCACGGATCGCGCGTACCGCGTCGGCGAGATCCGGACCTAGTTGCGTCGACCCGGCCCACGACAGGTCGGGCCGGCCGCGGGAGGCCACGTACTTCGGGACGCTGTTGAAGAGCGTGGCGATCTCGTTGTCCTCGCCGCCCTCCTGGTGCGGCCAGTAGGCGGCGAAGATGTCATACGTCCGCCGGCCGAGCAGCAGGGCGTCCGTGCCCTCGTACGCGGCACCGATCTGCGCCCCGGCGACGTCGTCCAGCAGGGGCGCCTGCCAACCGCCGAACGGGAACCCCACCGGATCCTCGTCGGGGCCGCCGGGCGCCTGCCCGACGAGGTCGAGGGTCGCGAACATCTCGATGTGGATGAGTCCCATGTCCTGCTCCCGATGAGTCGGTTGTCTCGGTGGGGAGGTAGACCTGTGGGAGTCGGCAGACTCATCGCCGTGACGGCACCGGCTCCGTATTCGTCTCCCGAAGCACCCGACGCGGTGCTCTGCCTCCGCCCCCGGCGCGGAACGGCGCACGGACGCTCCCCACCCACGATAGATCACGGGCCGCGTCCCAACTCGGTGGCTGCCCTGCGTTCGCCGCTACCGTGGGTCACCAGTGGAATACGGCGTGGGATCATCCGTCCCTCTCCCCCGGCCCGTTCCCGCTTGCCACCACCGGCCGGCGACCGAGCCATGGCCAAAGTCAGGGTGAGCCGGCGCGTCCCGGTGCGAGTCACCCGAACCCGGTGCGTCGCATCGCCGACCAACCGCTCCGCGACCGGCACCGACTACTCGGCCGGCACCTGGGACCGGCCGGTGGGCAACACCTCGCGAATCGCCTCGGCGAGCGCCCGCCGCTCCTCGGCCAACTCCGTCCGCGTCGCCTCGGATGCGCGGTACATCCGCCGAGCGCGTCCCGCGATCTCGCGACGCTCGGCAATCAGCACGCCGTCCGTCTCCATCCGGCGCAACAGCGGATTCACCGTGGCGAAGGTGACCTCGAAGTCGTGTTCGACCAGATCCGCGAGCATCCACGCGCTGTGGAACTCCCGTTCGACCGCCCGATCGATGATGTGTCGCCGCATCGCGCTCCGCCCAGACCTACCCACCACGGTCCCTTCTCCCCCGAGGCCACCCGGCCTGCCTGCGTCCCCGTCCGAGCACACCGGCCTCAGTCAACAGGCTCGAACCGGGCCGATCTCCCACCTCACGCTGAACGCAATGAGAACAGTGGGTAACCGACGATCCGTTCCGCCGGCGTGTGGGTGAATCTTCGAGGCGGCATGCGTCGAGCGCGACCCCACCCAAGGCGTGTGTACGGCACACGCGTGCCGAGTCCCGTGCCATCGACGGGAAAAGAAGCACTGGACCACCGGATGTCCACCCGTGAGCCGGAGGACCCTGTACCCGTTCGGCATGGTTTGCAACGCATTCACCGACCGGCACGATCGCGCCCGATCCGGGGACGCGGTTCCCGGTATGGTCGCGACTCGCTCGTCCGGCATTGCGGTGTCGGCGGGACGATCCCGCCCGCACCGGAACCCGCGTCCGCGCGTTCGCGGGTCGCACGCGGACCACGCCCGGTCCGCACCCACTGCCCGCCGGCCTGCTCGATCGGGAACGCCGGTGCCTATGTGGGCAATCCGACGGCGCGTTCCCCGTTGCGGCGTTGTTGGATGACGACGGCGACGACGAGGAGCGCCCCTTGGGCGACGTTTTGCCAGAAGGAGTTGACTCCGACGACGTTGAGGCCGTTCTCGAGGGCGCCGAGGAGGAAGACGGCGAGGAGTGTGCCGCCGACGCCGCCCTTGCCGCCCTTGAGGGCGCAGCCGCCGAGTGCGGCCGCGGTGATGGCCTTGAGTTCCAGTCCTTCGCTGCCGGAGGTCGGCTGGCCGGAACCGGTGCGCGCGGTCAGGATGACTCCGGCGATCGCCGCGACGACGCCGGCGAGGGCGTACACGGCTACGAGGTACTTGTTGATGTTGATGCCGGCGAGGCGGGCCGCGGTGTCGTTGCCGCCGATGGCGTAGATGTTGCGGCCGATGTCGGTGTACTTGAGCAGGACGTGCACGGCCGCGGCGACCACGAACAACGTCCAGATCTGGACGGACAGCCCGAGGATCTTGCCGCGGGCGACGAAGATGAAGAAGTCGTCGCCGAGCACGTAGCCCTGTGCGCGGCCGCCCGCCAGCAGTTGGGCGACACCCTTGTACGCGGCGAGGGTGGCCAACGTGGCGATGACGGGGTTGACCCGCCCGTACACGATGACGATGCCGTTGACCACGCCCGCCGCGATGCCGACGCCGATCGCGGCGAGAACGCCCAGGGCCGCGTTGCCGTCGGTCGAGGTGAACGCCATCGCGCTGACCACGGAGGCTATCCCGGCCTGCGAACCGACCGAGATGTCGAGGGCTCCGCAGATGATGACGACGGTCTGTACGACCGCGAGCAAGCCGGTCACCGCGACCGTGTCGCCGATCACGGTCATGTTGGCGGTGGTGAGGTAGCCGTCGTCGAGCCAGGCGAACGTGCCGACGACGACGATGAGCGCACCGATGAGGCTGGTGTTCTGCGCGCCGACGGCCGTGGCGACGCGGCGGGGCAACGTCCGGGCGTGGCCGCCGGTGGTGGTGGCGGGCAGCGGCGGCGGCGCGTTGGTCGTGGTGGTCATGACGGGTTCCCCTGGGTCGGTTCGGCGAGGTCGTAGGCCATGGCGAGGGCGAGGATGCTCTCCTCGTCGGCGTCCGCGCGGTCGAGTTCGCCGGTGATCCCGCCGTTTTGCATCACGACGATGCGATCCGCGAGACCGAGCACCTCGGGCAGTTCGGAGGAGATGACCAGGATGGCGACACCGGCCCCGGCCAACTCGTCGATGAGACGGTAGATTTCCGCCTTGGCGCCGATGTCGATGCCGCGGGTGGGTTCGTCCAGGATCAGGATCTTGGGACGACGAGCGAGCCAGCGGGCCAGGACGACCTTTTGCTGGTTGCCGCCGGACAGCTTGCGCACCTCGTGGTCGATGGAGGGGGTGCGCACTTCGAGGCGGTCGACGAACTCCTGCGCGAGGCTTCGTTCGCGACGCGAGCTGACGAATCGAAAGCGACGCAGGCGGTCGAGGACGGCGACGCTGATGTTGTGCCGGACCGAGCCGGTCATGAACAACGCCTGGGCCTTGCGTTCCTCGGGGGCGTACCCGATGCCCGCCCGAACGGCGTCCCGGGGAATGCGCAGCCGGAGCGGCCGGCCCTCGACGCGTACCTCGCCGGAACGGATCGGCAGGTCTCCCACGAGGGCACCGGCCAGTTCGGACCGCCCGGCGCCGACCAGTCCGGCCAGGGCGACGACCTCGCCCTCGTGTACCTCCAGGTTCACGTTCGACACGTGCTCGGTGGTGAGGTCGCGGACGTCCAGGACGACGCGGTCGCGCGCGCTGCGTCTGCGGGCGAACAGGGCCGACAGGTCGCGGCCGACCATGAGGCGTACGACCTCGCCCTCGTCGGCCCGCGAGGCGTCGCGTAGGCCGGCGAGTTCGCCGTCGCGCAGGACGGCGATGCGGTCCGCGAGGCGGAAGATCTCCTGCATGCGGTGCGAGACGTAGATGATGGCGAGACCCTGGTCGCGGAGTCGCCGGATGAGGTCGAAGAGCGCTTCCACCTCGTGTTCGGACAGCGACGAGGTCGGCTCGTCGAAGGCCAGGACGGTGGCCTCGGTGGTCAGGGCGCGCAGGATCTCCACGAGTTGGCGCTGCGCGGGCGAGAGTTGGGAACCGAGCGCCTCGGGGGCGATGGCGTGTGCGAATCCCAGGCGTTCGAGGTCGGCGCGCATGCGCCGGTACAGCGTGCCTCGGTCGAGCATGCGGCCCGTCTTGCGCGGCAGCGCGCCGATGTAGACGTTCTCGGCCACACTGACGTGCGGGACGATCTCGGGCTCCTGCGCGATCACCCGGATCCCGTGCCTGCGGGCGTCGGCGGGGCTGTGGAGTTCGCGTGGTGTGCCGGCGACGAGGACACGGCCGTCGCCGGGTCGATGGTCGCCGTTGATGATCCGGATGAGGGTGGACTTGCCGGCGCCGTTCTCCCCCATGAGCGCGGTGACGGTGCCGCGGGGGAAGTCCAGCGTGATGCCGCGCAGTGCGTGGACTCCGGCGAAGTCCTTGTGGATGTTCTCGACGGCGAGCGCGGGGCCCGGGAGGTCGAGGGGTGGGCTTTTCGTCATGACTGGACCTCGAGGGCGTTTCGGGAGGTCGCGGCGACCCGTGCGGGTGCCCGGGTCGCCGCGACTCGTGCCGGGCGGTGCCGTCAGCGGTGGCGGCGGGCTGGTCGACGCGGCCGCGAGCCGGGCCGGGTCACGTGCACTTGAGGCCGGATTGTTGCCAGTTCGACGGGTCGACCATCTTGGTGGTCGCGAACGCCTCGGCGGGGAAGGGCTTGCCGTTCCTGAGCCGATCGACCATGGTCTGCACGGCGAGGCCGCCGACCTCGTGGCCGTTGATGAACAACGCGGCCTTCATCCCGCTCGGTTTGCCGGAACCCCAGTCCTTGCACGCCAGATAGGCGCCCAGTCCGACGCCGATCACGTCGTCGGATCCATGGCCGCCGTTCTGCAGCGCGGTGACCGCGCCACTGACGTTCTCGTCGTTGCAGCCCCACACGATCCAGTGCTTCACCGATCGGTTGCCGCTCATCGTGGCCGCCGTCTTGTTCTGCGCGTCGGGCGGCGTGTTGTCGGTGCCGACCTTGAGCACCTTGACGTCCGCGCCGGCCGCTTGTTTGAACGCCTCGTGGGCCGCCTCGACCCGGTCGGTGCAGACCGTCACGTCCTGCTTCCAGGCGGCGATGATCGCGGTGTCGGCCGGCGTCCAGCCCGCCTTCTTGAATTCCTCGGCCGCGCGTTGGCCCACCTGCGTGCCCATCTGGGGCCCGCTGAAGCCCACGCGCGGAACCAGCTTGTCCTTGGCGCATTTGGTCGGATCGGCCCCGCCGACGCAGATCTGGTCGTCGGACGCGAGCAGCGGTGCGCCGCCCCGCGTGGCGATGTCGACGACCTGCGGTCCCACGGCGGGGTCGGGCACGACGATCACGACACCGTTGTACTTCTGCGCCATCGCCGCCTGAACCTCGCTGACGGCCTTGTTGGTGTCGTTTCCGAGGTTGACGACCTTGAGATCGACCCCGAGGTCCTTGGCCTTCGCGCGGGCGCCCTCCGCCTCGTCCACGAAGTACTGCTGGTCGCCCTGCTTCTGCAAATAGGCGATCTTGATGGTGCCGGATAAGGAAGCCGGTGGGCCCGAGGGCGATCCGGACTTGTTCTCGTCCTTGCCGGACGAACAGGCCGTGAGCGCCACGGCGAATACGAACGCCGCCACCATCGCGGCCCTCCGCCGGGTGCGTCTGCGGTGCGTCATGGTCAGCCCCTGTGAATGTCGGCGGTCCGGGAGAACCGCGCATGTTCGATGGTCGATGCGTCCACATGCCCGGCCGTCATGCTCCGCTCCCCTCGACGGAAGCGCTCCGACCTGCCGAAACGTGAGGTTTTCGAAGCGGCATCTCCTTGCGCTCGGGAAAAGTCGATCTTGTAATCGAACATGGAGGCGCAGTATTCGCTCGTAATGCAACTCACATATCTAGCAGTTTCAACATTAACCAACAAGCCTAGATTTGGTAAATACTCTTGCCGCGGCCTCCATCCGGTAGGAAAGGCTGCGCACAAAGGATCTTTCCGGTGAGCAGTGCGCGGCGCGGGAAACGAACACTGCTATGTTTGAATATGTTGGTTACCTACGGGCGGGAGGGTCGGAAATGCTGGCACGTCAGCGACAAAACACGATCTTGGAAATGGTCGCCGATCAGGGTTCCGTCCGCGTCGCGACGCTGGTGCGGAAATTCGGGGTCTCGGACATGACCATTCGACGCGACCTCGAAGTACTGGCCGCGCAGGGTCTGATCGTCAAGGTGCACGGCGGCGCCACGTCGAGGGACGGCAGTTCGACCGAGGAACCGGGCTTCGTGACGAAGTCCGGGCTGCAGGCCGCGGAGAAGGAGGCGATCGCCCGGCGCGCGGCGGCAATGGTCGCGCCGAACAGCGCCATCGCGTTGTCGGCGGGGACGACGACGTGGACACTGGCGCGGCAACTCGTCGACGTCCCCGGGCTCACGGTGGTCACCAACTCGATTCCGGTCGCGGACGTGTTCCACCAATCCGGCCGGTCCGACCAGACCGTGGTGATCGTGGGCGGCGTGCGCACGCCGTCGGACGCGCTGGTGGGTCCCGTCGCGGTCGCGGCGTTGCGCAGCCTCAACGTCGACATGCTCATGCTGGGCGTCCACGGCATCAGCCCGCGCGTCGGATTCACCACGCCCAACCTGCTGGAGGCGGAGACCAATCACGCCCTCGTGCGGGCCGCCCGCCGCCTGGTCGTGGTCGCCGACCACACCAAGTGGGGCCTGATCGGGATCAGCACAATCGCGCAACTCGGCGACGCGGACACGCTGATCATGGACACGGGCCTGCCCCAGGAAGCACGCGAGCAACTGAACGAACACATCGAGGAACTCGTCGTGGTCGATCCCGTCGATCCGGCCACCGCCTGACGGACCATCACCGCACGAGCCCCCGAGCGCGGCCGCCGAGCGCGGCCGCCCTGCCCCGTCGACCCCGAACTTCGGCGAGAACGACGGAGCCGAGGTGTCCAACCCCGGTCGTCAAGACCGGAGTCGGACACTCTCGCGATGCCGTCCGCGGGCGACGGGCGGTGTCAGCGACGTACGGCGATCCGGTACTGCTGCGTGGCGGCGGGCAGACCGTCCGTGCTGTAGGCCGTGATGGTGAAGGTGCCCGTCGTGGCGCGTTCCGGTGTCCCGACGATGCCCCCGGTGTCCGGGTTCAGCCGGAGGCCCTTGGGCAGGGCTCCGGCGGTCACCTCGTACCGGGTGGTGGCCGGGGTGTTGGTGGTCACCTTTCCTTCGTAGAGGTGGTGTGCGGTCGCCGCCGACGGCAGCGTGTCGGTGCCGAGTCGAGGCGTCGGTGTCACGACCTTCGCGGGCTCGCCGATCGGGTTCCCGCCGGCGTCGAGTTCCTGCAGGGACCACTCCTGGCCCGGCTTGACGACGGTCAGGTGCCAGTTGGTCGACTGGTCACGGAAACGGGCCTTCTGTGCCTCGGTGAAGGCTCCGAGGTTGCGCGCCGTCTCCCACTGCTTGATGGTGTCGAGCAGCATGGTGGCGTGGTCGCCACCCTTGGTGAGACTTGCCACCGATGTCTGGAAACCGACGCCGGCGTTCAGGCCCGCACCCCGTGCCAGCTTGGATTCCAGGCTCAGCGGGGTTTCCGCGCCGTCCAGGCTGATCCAACCCAGCATGCCCGGGAGGAAGTTGGCCTGGTAGAAGGCGTTGTTGGTGAACACCTGGTTCATGCTGGTCGAGCCCACTTCGCCCCAGCTCGCCCGGGTGAGCGCGTCCCAGGTGTTGGAGGTCATCCGGCTGGTTTCGGTGACGAAGCCGTCCTTCGCCTCGGTCTTCTCGTAGGTGCCGTTCACCAACTTGGCCACACCGTACGAGCCCCAGCCGGAATACGAAGCGCCCTCCAGTCCGTCGTAGGAGTTGGACATGATCCCCGTGGTGTTCCAGATGGTGGAGAAGCGGTCGGAGAGGTCGCCCAGGATGCCGAGTCCGCCGAGCGCGCCACCGTATTGGTTCTGCGGCACGCGGGCGACGGTGCCGCCGCTGTCGTGGGCTGCCGCGACGGTTCCCCAGCCGCCTCGGTCCAGGCCGGTGACCTGGCATTCGTTCCCGACCTGGCTCGAATTCGCGTAGATCACGATCTCGCTGCCGATCAGCAGGGATCTGCCCTGCAGCCCCGAGGCGAGCGGTGCGCAACCGGACAGATGAAGGGTGGTGTCACCCGCGGCCATCGGCCGGGTCAACGTCGCCCTCTGGCCGAGCGTGAGGTCCGGGCTCCAATTCGGCTTGACGTAGGGGTCGTTCAGGCTGACGAAGTTCGAGATGGTGTGCACGCCGAGCCGCACGCCCTTGGCCTTGGCGATGTCCACTGCCGCCGCGGCACCGGCGTCGCTGCCGCCCAGGCTGGAGTTGAACTGGTAGTGCCCCGTCGATTGCCACGGCCCGACCGCGTTGGGCAGCGAGTAGATGTAGTCCATCCCGGCCGCTTTCGCGAAGTCGGCCGCCGCCGCGGTGTTGTCGGTCTTGAGGTCTCCGAGGACGAGGAAGGACTGCGAGCTTGCCTGGGCCGTCTTCTGCCATTGCCCGTCCTGGGTCGGGTACGGCAGGTGCTCTCCGGACGCGATGTTCGACAGCACGGTCGGTGCCATCTCGGGTGAGGCACCGAACAGCGCGATCTTGGATCCGGCGATCCGTCCGTTGCCGCCGGGCAGCGGGCCGACCGGGATCCGGTAACCGTCGATGCCCTGCCGCGCGCGTTCCTTCGTGTAGTCGAAGGTGAAGGCCCGCAGCACCGAACCCCACGGCGTCCTGCCCGCGGCGCTCCACTCCTCGAGCGCGTGGGGTAGGGCCACCTGCAGATCGTCGGGGTTGTCCGCGACCTCGTTCTCCCACCCGAAGTCCTGGTACTCCTGCGGCCAGGCGCCTTCGGTCCGGTCGGTCAGCGGCCTCAGCCCGATGGCGAACTGCTTGTCGCGGACCACGCCGACCGTTTGGCCGATGGTCTGGTCGACGGATGTGGGCAGCGGGCCCCACAACAGCGTCTGCACATCCGCCCCGGCGGGGCCCTCGACCTCCACCGCCTCGAGTGTGCCGTAGCCGGCCCGGTTCTCGGCTTTCACGACGATCCGGATACCGGCCTTCTTGTTGGTGAAGGTCAGGCGGTTGCCGGAGCGGGTCACCTTGGTCGGGCGTACCTGCCGGCCGTCGACGACAAGACTGACCAGCGAGGCGGATTTCCCCGGTGCCAGGTGGTCGGTTCCGGTCCGGGAGTCCTTGAGGCCGGTCACGGTGCCGCTGGAGTCCAGCCCGATGTCGAGGTACCCGGCCGAGAGCCGTATTGCGGCCTTGGTCTGGGCCGTCGTTCCCTGGGACGTCGTTCCGGCATCATCCGCGGCGTTCGCCGGGGCGGTCGTCGTCATGCCGAGGCTCAGCGCCAAAGCTCCGACACCGACTGCCGTGCTCCATGTGCGTGCGTGTCTCATGATCTGCTCCTGATTCGCCGTTCGCCTGTGCCTGTGCCTGTGCCTGTGCCTGTCGGGGACATTCGTCGGCCGAGGACGTTGGACGCGGAAGTCTCGGCGGACTTTTCGCTCCTCCCGTGGCGACTTTTTTCATCGTGGGTGTGTCGTACTGCCGGAGGTCGCGCCCGGGGCAGCGTCGGGCTGGTCGTACGGCCGGCTCCTCCGCTGCCCCGGGCTCGGCGGCGGAGGTCGGGGATCAGAGCTCGACGACCGTTCCGGCGCGACGGGCTCGCTCGGCGGCGAAGACGACGCGGTGGCCGGCCAGGCTGGCGTCGATGCCGGAGACGATCAACTCGGGGCGACCGCCGTGCAGAGCGTCGACGAAGGCGTTGAACAGCGCCTCGTCGCCGCCGGCGTGCCCCTCCGCGGCCGACGAACCGTCGAGCGAGGTGTCGTGGATGGTGCGGGTCTCGGTGCGGAAGTCGTAGACGTCGATGTATCGGCCGTCCCCGGTGAGTTGACCCGTGGTACCGAAGACCTTGGAGTGGCGGTTCTCCAGCGGGGTGAAGGCGGTCAGTGTGAACGAGGCGGTCGCCCCGCCGTCGAACTCCAGGTTCACGACCTGGTGGTCGACCACGTCGTTGTCGCTGTGGTAGACGCACCGACCGTACGGCCCGTGCGTCAGCGCGGCGGTCACCGCTTCCTCGGTGAGCTCGTCGGCGCTGATGATCCGGGTGAAGTACTGCTTGGTGCCGCCGTTGCGCAGACCCTCGCGGTACAACGTCGTGGCCGAGTAGGCGCACGAGTTCCGCAACGGGCAGGTCACGCACCGGTCGGTCGCGCCCTTCGGGGCGGCCTCGGGCCGGAAGTGGGTCAGCGAGCCGAAGGAACTGACCCGGGCCACCCGCCGGCCGACGACATCGGCGATCCAGTCGATGTCGTGGCACGACTTGGCCAGCAGCAGTGCCGAGGACTCGTCCTCGCGGCGCCAGTTCCCGCGGACGAAGGAGTGCGCGAAGTGGTAGTAGCCGATCGGCTCCAGGTGTTGGAGCGAAACGATGTCGCCGATCGCGCCCGCGGCCAGCAATTGCTTCAGCTTGAGGGTGTAGGGGGTGTAGCGCATGACGTGCGTGACGGCCAGGGCGGTGCCGTTGCGCCGGGCGGCCTCGGCGATCGCGTCGCAGTCGGCCTCGGTGGTCGCCATCGGCTTCTCCAGCAGGAGTTGATAGCCGAGGTCGGCGAGGCCGGTGGCCGCGGCGAGGTGGTCGGCGTCCAGGAGGGCGATCACCGCCACGTCGGCCAGGCGCGGCCGCTCCAGCAGGTCGCGCCAGTGGGCGAACCGGTGTTCCGGGGTGATGCGGTGCTTGGTGGCCAGGGCCTCGCGGATCTGCTCGCGCGGCTCGGCGACCGCGACCACGCGCGCGGTGTCCGGCCGCTTGGCGGCGAGGTCGGCGTAGGCGTAACCGCGGCTTCCGGCGCCGACGATCACGATCGTCAGTGGACGATCCATCGGGGTGCCAAGGTCGCCGCTGATGAAGGTGTCGAGGGTGGTGCCGGTCGGGGCGTTCACGGGGTGCTCCAGGACGTGTGTCGGGGTGCTGCGGGACGAGACCGGGGGGTACGGTGCGGTTTCCGCTGTGGGGTGGTCATCCCTTGGTGGCCCCGCCGGTCAGGCCCTTGACGAAGTGCTTCTGGAAGGCGAGGTAGAAGACGAGAACGGGCAGGGTGGCCAGGAACATCAGCGCGAAGACGGTGCCGAAGTCGCTCTGGTGCTCACCGATCGCGCGGTAGATGCCGACGTTGACGGTGGTGCCGTTGGCCGGGCCCAGGATGATCAGCGGGTTGAGGAAGTCGTTCCAGATCCACACCCCGAGGAACACCAGCACGCTGGCCGAGGCCGGCCGCAGGAGCGGGAAGACCACGCTCCAGAAGATTCGGAAGCGGCTCGCGCCGTCCAGGGCCGCGGCTTCCTCCAACTCGAGCGGGATGGTCTTCACGAAACCCATGAAGACGAACACGCCGAACGGCACGTAGTAGCCGACGTTGGCCAGGACCAGGCCGGGGATCGTGGTCATCAGGCCGAGCGAGCGCAGCACCTCGGTGACCGGTTGCAGGATCACGGTCGAAGGGATCATCAGCCCGCACAGCAGAACCGCGAGTGCCGCCTTGGCCCAGCGGCTGGTCGAGCGCGCCAGGTAGTGGCCGAGCATCGCCGAGACCGCGGTCAGGACCGTGATGGAGATCGCGGTGACCTCCACGCTGTTGATCAGGCCGTACCAGAACAGGTGGTCGGAGCGGGTCAGGACCTCGTGGAGCGAGGTGAACGACGGCGGGATCGGGACACTGACCGGATGTGGGGTGATCTCCGAGCCCGGTTTGAACACGTTGACCAGAACCACGTACAGGGGGAGGAAGAAGACCCCGGTCACAAAGGTCGCCGCAACGGGTCTGAACCAGGAGGACGAGCGGGGGGACGTGCGGATGGCGTTCACTGGGTGACCTCCCGTCGTTGCAGGAAGCGGAGCGCGACGACCGAGATCACCGCGATGATCATGAGCATCAGAGTCGCCATCGCCGAGCCGTAGCCGATGTGGTTGCCGGTGAACGTGGTCTGCACGACCTCGAACGCGACGGTGGAGGTGGTGCCGCTGCCCGGACCCCCGTTGGTGATCACCTGGATCTGGTCGTAGGTCTTGAAGCCGGTGATCAGCAGCATGACGGTGTTGATGGTCAGTGCCGGGGCCAACATCGGCCAGGTGACGTGGCGGAACCGCGACAGGCGGCCGGCGCCGTCCATCTCGGCGGCCTCCAGGAGTTCGGTCGGGACGGCCGCCAGGCCGGCCAGGTAGACCACGACGCAGAATCCCAGGACCTGCCAGGTGATGATGAACGCCACCGAGTACAGCGCCAGGTCCGGATCGGACAGCCAGCCGGGCGGGTCCTCGACACCGAGGCCGCGCAGCGCCGAGGCCAGCAGTCCGTCGTCGGACAGGATCGCCTGCCACATGACCGAGACGACCACCGAGGACAGCACGACCGGGGTGAAGAAGACCGAGCGCAGCGCGTTGTACAACCAGCCGCTCCGGTCCAGGAGTTGCGCGATGAACAGCCCCAGGACATTGGCCGCGACCGTCACGATGAGCGTGACGATCAGCGTGTTCTTCAGCGCGCCGGTGAAGGCCGGGTCGTGGACCAGTTCCTTGTAGTTCCGCAGTCCGACCCAGTGCGTCGGTGGGTTGGCGGGGTTGCGGTTGGTGAAACCGGTGCGGACCGTCATGGCGATCGGGACCAGGACGAGGAGGAGGTAGACGATCAGCCCCGGCGCGCCGAAGGTCAGGAAGTGCAGGGCCTTGGTCAGCCGGCGGCCGGCGCGTGGTGGGCGTGCACCGCGTGGCGGGCCCGTACCCCGTCCCGCGTTGCCGGGACCCGCGCCCGTGGGGCGCGCGAGTGTCACGGACATTGTTGTGATCTCCAGGTCGGTGGTGTGGTGCGGCCGGCCCCTCCCCTCCTCACGGGGCCGGCGAGGATTGCGATCGACTACCGATTGGCTTTGGCCCACTCCTGGTCGAGGAACGAGCCGAACTGGTCGGCGTTCTTCCTCCCGGTAATCAGGTCGGCGACACCGGCGGCGGCCTTGTCGGGCAGACCGGGGGGCATGGAGCCGTCACCCGTCTCGATGGAGAAGGCGTCGACGATCGCGTTCTCCCGGACCGCCTGCTGATACAGGTTCGCAGTCGCGGTGTAGACGGGGCCCATGCCGGGCGGCGGGGTGTAGTTCTTCAGCGCGATGATCGAGCCGTCGGTCTTCACCGAGTTGTCCAACGAGGTCTTGTCGAGCATGAACGCCAACGCCCACTTCTTGGCCAGGTCGACCTTCGGCGCCTTGGCGGAGACCGTCATGCCGCCGCCGGTGTAGGCGGGGACGACGAGCGATCCGTCGTCCGATGGCCAGGCGAACACTCCGACGTCGAAGCCGGGCTTGTCGGCGTCCGCCGAGGCCGCGAACCAGGAACCCATCGGGTACATCGCGCCCTTGTTGTCGCGGAAGGCCTGCTCGACGTCGGTGTAGGGACGGGAGAGTCCCGCGGTGTCGATGTAGCCGTTCTTGGCCAGGTCGGCGACCTTGGCCACGGGCTTGGTGAACGCCGGGTCGGTGAACTTGGTCTGGCCGGCCGCCTTCCGGGACAGCCAGTCGGGGGTCTGCTTGTACGTGTCGGTGGCCACCGCGCCGATCAGCGGAAACATGTCCGCCCAGGTGTCCTTGCCACCACCGCCGACCACGAACGGGTTGATCCCCTTGGCCTTGAGCTTCGCGGAGGCGTCCAACAGTTCGGCATACGTCTTCGGTGGCGCGGTGATCCCGGCCGCGGCGAAGTCGGACTTGTTGTAGTAGACGAGCGGCGTGGGCTGCGTGTTGTACGGCAACTGGTAGATCTTGCCGTCGATCGGGTTCGAGTGCGGCGCGATGAACTCGGTCAGCTCCGCGTCCGTCCAGGGCGCGAGCTGTCCGGCCTGCGCGAATCCGTTCGGCGAGACCGCGATCATGACGTCCGGCAATTGCCCGGAGGCCGCGAGTTGCTTGGCGTAGCCGACGCGGTCCGCGCTCGGGGCGACCAGCTTCTTGATGGTCACACCGGGCACCTTCGCCGAGGCCCGAGCGATGGCGTCGTCCCAGTACCGGGCGGTGAGGTTCGGTGTCTCGAACGTCAGGAACGTCAGGGTGACGTTGCCCTTGGGCCCGTCGCTCTCGGCGGAGTCGGCACCGGCCGCACAACCGGCCAGCGCGAGGACGGTGGTGATCGCGACGGCGCCCAGTGCTCCTCTGGTACGTCCTGACGCTCTCGTGCGCATGGTGTTCCTTCCCTGCCCGCTGGACGGGCCGCGGTGGTGATGGTGGTGGTGGTGGTGGTGGTGGTCGGCGTGGGAGTCGATCGGGGTGAAGCGGCGGCGGACTCGCCGAGATGTGCCTCCGACGGCCGCGTTCGGTGGGTGGCGATGCGGCTGCCGGAGTGTGCGTGGGTCGGCCTCGCGGTGACGGATGAGTCGGGCGCGACAATGATTCGAGTTTTTTGAATCACTGACTAAAATAACTTTGGTAGAGTCTGCGGCGGGCCGACCGGGAGTGTCAAGGGGGAGATCGCGATGGGACGAGCAGGCGGGGACGGATCGCTGCTACAGAGGATCAACACGGCGGCAGTGCTGCGCACGTTGCACGGAGGGGGCGAGTCGACCGTGCGCGACCTCGCCGCGGCGATCGGCGTGTCCCGCAACACCGCCGAGGACGCGGCCGTCGCACTGGTCGGCGCCGGCCTCGCCGAGGAGTTCGTACCGGGGCCGGACCCACGTCGAGTCGGTCGCCCCGCCAAGTGGTATCGCTTCCGCCCCGAATACGGATACGTGCTGGGGGTGGACATGGCGGTTCACGAAGTCAACGTGCTCGTCACCGATCTCGCCGGCACGGAACGGGCGCGACACAGCCGTCCCCTCGACCCGGACCTCTCCGCGACCCAGCGCATCCGCGCGATCCGCGACGTCATGCGCGCCGCGATCGACAGCGCCGGCATCGGCGACAGCGCCGTGCTGGCCGTCGGCGCCGCCAGCACCGGCATCGTGGACCGCGGCGGGCGGGTGACCCGCAGCACCCGACTCCCGCGGATGCAGGGCCGCAATCTCGCCACGGACCTGGCCCTGCCCAACGTACCCGTCGTCACCGGGAACGACGCCCGCCTGGCCACCCTGGCCGAACGCTGGTTGGGCACCGGCCGCGACACCGACAATTTCGTCAACGTCGTCGCGGGCCGCCACATCACCACGGGGATCGTCCTCAACGGCCGCCTCCTGCAAGGCGCCCACGGTGCCGCCGGCGAGATCGGCATCCTCCCGGAGTCACGCTGGCGGAGCGCCCTGGACGCCATGGCCGCGTGGCCGCAGGGCCGTGAGGCCATCATTCGCGCGGCAGCGGCCGGCGACACCGATGCCCGGGCCCGGGTCGAAGAGCTCGCCGAACACCTGGCCACGGGCATCGCCGCCGTGGTGCTCACCGTCGACCCGGAATGCGTGATCGTGTCCGGCGGCCTCAGCCTGGCCGGGCGGACCCTGCTCGACCCGCTCCGGGAACATCTCGACGCCAAGACCCTCTTCCCCGTGCCCGTCCTCGCCTCGACCCTCGACCACAACGCCGTCGCGCTGGGCGCGGTTCGCCTCGCCCTCGACCATGTCGAAAACGAACTCTTCGACACCGACTCGCCCCACCTTGCCGCCATCCTCGCTTGACCGCGCCGTCGACTCGTGGCGCGATCACCGGAGATCGCCGCGAAGCGCCATCCGTCACGGATCGGGGCTCGCGGGACGTCGGCTCGTCGTTTCGCCTTCGTGGCTCGAGTCGCCGGTGTCGGTACCGAACTCCGGAACCTCTACCGAGGAGTTGCCCGCATCCCCGGTCACCGTCGCTTCCGGTTTCGGAGGGGGCTTTCCGGTTTCGTCGCCCTGTTCGTCGCCCTGCTCACTGCTCTCCTCGGCCGCCGCGCGACGCCGCCGCGTCGATGTGGGAACGGGGCCGAAAAGCATTCCGCTGCCGATCACGTGCCGTGCGAAGATCGTCCGATCCCCTTGCCCCGGCCGCAGATTGAGAGCCTCCCGCATGTCGACCGCGACCGGCCCCGCCTCCCCGGCGTCGCCCACGCATCCCGAACTCCTAGAGCGTGGGCACCCGTTCCGGCAGTGGAAGACCTGCCGAATACCGGGGACGGACCTCACGCTCACGGGATACTCGCGCGCCAACGACAAGACGTTCTTCCACATCCCCGAGCTGCGATGCAGTTTGGACGCGGGGCTGTGCGAGGGCCGGCAGGTCGACACCGTATTCCTCACCCACACCCACCACGACCATGCCAAGGACCTCGACTTCCTCGCCGCCAAGCCCGGTGGCCCGGACATCTACCTGCCCGCCGACGCCGTGCCCTACGTGGAGTCCTACCTCCGTGCAAGCGCCGAACTGAACCACGGTGCGGCGTTCGACCCGGCCCTGGCAAGCCATCGGTTGCACGGGGTGCGCCAGGACGAGGAGTTCGAGTTCGGCCGCGGTGGGCACCGCGTGCGGGTGGTCGAGTGCGAGCACAAGGTGCCGTGCGTGGGCTATGCCTTCTCGGAACGCCGCAAGACACTCGAGCCCCGCTTCGAGGAGCTGCGCCGAACGCTGGAACAGGAAGGGCGCGGGCGGGAGTTCGGCCGGATGATGGCCGAGCGGAAGAGGCAGGGGGTCGAGGTGGACAAGGTGATCTCCCGGCCGCTGTTCGCCTTCCTGGGCGACACTCACGTGAACGTGTTCGAGCGGAACCCGTGGCTTCTCACGTATCCGGTCGTCATCACCGAGTGCACCTTCCTCGACGACTCGGAGTTGGACCGCGCGAATCGAATCGGGCACACGGTGTGGAGTCGACTCAAGCCGGTGGTGGAGGCGAACCCGCAGACGTTGTTCGTATTGACGCACTTCAGCCTGCGGTACTCCGACCACGAGGTTCTGGCCTTCTTCCGACGGCAGCACGAAGACCCCGAGGTCTCGATGCCCGACAACGTCATGTTGTGGGCCCACCCGGACAGCCGCCTCCCCGAACAACACCAACACTCCTGACCCGCGATCGGGGCGGCAACACACGCCGGTTCGGCTCCTCCAGGTCCGCGGCCGGATCGAAACGACCCGACAGAACCAGGACCTGGGCCTCGCGGCGCGCGAGCCGCCGGACGGCGGGTCGGCGCACCCGCCCTACGCGCCCTGCCGCGGCTCGGCTACCGCAGTACCTCCGGGTCGATGAAGAGCGGGTCGCGCGGGGCGTCGCTGTGGAACGAATCGCCCGACTCGCTGTCCCACCGCTCCTCGTCCTCGGCCATGCGCTCGATCAGGGCGTAGAACCGGTCCTCGGTCGGTCGCAGACCGGCCACCGTCTCGGCCAGATCCGCGCGACCGGTGAAACGGGCTCCGTCGCGGCCCACCGACAGCACCGCCAACCACCCGTCGTCGGAGGGCTTCAGCAGGGCACCGCTGGTCTCCGCCCAGAAGAGCACGTGCTCCCGCCCCGGTTCCGACCCGAACCGCCCGGCGCCGGCAAGCAGCAGCAGCGCCGTGTGCATGGAGCGTTCGTCGTAGCCGATCTCGAACAGGTACGCCTCCAGTGCGCCTTCGCGATACAGCAGCACCACCGTGGTCGGCTCACCGGCACACGCCTGCTCGACGCACTCGGCGAAGAACTCCCGTGCGGTCGTGTCCTCTTCCACCCGCGCCCAACGGTCGTCCGACCCGGTGCCGTCCCAGAACCAACCGGTGAACATCTCACCGGGGTTGGCCAACACCTCGGTCCCCGGTACGGGAATGTCCAACCACGTCTCGAAATCCCGCCGTGCCATCGGTATGCGCGTGGCCAGCATGAAACTTTCCGACACCATGCCTCCGAAGTCCTCAACCAACCCCGAGGCGGAAACTACACGCGGCCGACGACACGAACGGCCGCGCCCCGAACCACGGCCACCCCCTTCGTCCGAGGACGCGTGAGCCTCCCGCCCCACAGGGGCTCCGCACGGACCCACCGCATCCGTGCGCTATGGCGCCGCGCCAACCAGGCGGGAAGGAAGGGAATGTGGATGCCAGTCGTCGTCCGACGAGGTCCACAGACGTATGTCACGTTCCAGGAGCGCGGCATACAGCTCGCTTGGCGGCAGCCAGCGGTCCAAGGGGACGGCTCCGGCGGCCTTCAATCGGCCGGTGAGGAGCCTCTCCACGGCGATTCCCGCGAGCAGGGCGGGCATACGACCGCCGTGCCGACGTGCGGTCATGCCCACGCGGCGGGTCACCGTACGGCCGTCCCGATCGCCGGTGATCTCGACCATGAACGCCCCCGCCTCGTCACCCGCGCGCCCGGCGAGCCAGGACAATCCGCGGACCACCGACGTCCACTCCTGCGGACGACGGGGCCTGCCCGTCCGCGCCCTGACCGCCGCGAACGCCCCCAAGGCCCGGTTCAGCACGGGGAATTCGCTGCCTGCCTTGAAACTGACCGTGCGCGCCCCGAACAGGTCCGGCAGCACGTCCAGATCGGCCATCTCGTACACCTGATGAACCAGTCGCCTGCCGATCGGCGGCGGGAACCGCACCCACTCCGGCTCCGACCAACCGTGCACCACCGTCGGAACACCACCTCGCGGGGCCTCGAAACGCAGCCCCGCACCGTGCAGCATGGCCGCGAACATCGCCGGTCCCCGGTGGCGCCGAGTGTCGGGCGCCGCCGCGCAGCGGATGGCGTCGACCCGCTGAAGGCCCCGCACCATGTCGGCCACCAGCAACGCCTGCAGCCCCGGGACGACCGACGCCCCGGTCAGTACCGGAACCGAAGCCGACCGCGCCAGCGCGAGCGCGCCGCGCCGGAACGCCCGGTCCTCGCAGATGTCGACGTACGGAACACCCGCGGCAAGCGCGGCCCGCAACGGCCCCCAAGGAGGCGTACCGCCCGGCTCCATCGACTGGAAGGGCCCGGCGCAGTGCACCACGGCCGCGGCGCCCTTCACGATCCGGGCCAGACTCCGCACGTCCGCGTGGTCCGCGATCGCCCAGTCGACGCGCGGCGAATCGAAAGCCGCGGCCGGCCGGCGCCGGGCGACCACGGTCACCGCGACTTGCGGCTGACGCAGCAGGTCATCCACAACATACCGGCCGTAAAATCCGGTTCCCCCCACGACGACCACCCGCGGTTCCCCCATACACGGGACCCTAACACCGCGGTTGACCTGCCCGGATGCCGCTCGTCCCCGGCTGCCCGGTTGCCCTGCTCGGCCGTCGGCCTCCTCGCAACTCCCCACCGGATGCTCTCCGCCAAACAGCCGGCCCGGGGCCCCCACCCGCCACCAGGGGAACAAGTGCCGCTCACGCACCCATCGTGGCAGTCACGACATATGCCGGCGTCCAGCGGTTCCGGTTCCGACACAGGCCCACTGCTGTGGACCACGACGTATTCTCCCCAAAGCCCATCCCACGCCCTACGTTCCCGGTCGTGAGCTCGAACGGAACGGGCGAAGCACACCTTCCGGATCCGCACCGGCCGCCGCGGCGTATTCCTCGAAGTCCATGTTCGCGATACTCAGGTTCGCGTGAATGGTGTGGACCATGCGCGGCTCCGTCCGGAACCGGCGGCCGAGCGCGACCCACTCGTTCGGGCCCTCCTTGCCGCCCCACGGTTTGCCGAAGCGGAGCTCGACCGCGAGCAGGGCGTGGTCGGGCTCCCGCATGGTGGTCCCGTCCGCGAGGAAGACCGCGCCGAGTCGATCGTCCGCGCTCGCCGCCACCTCGTCGGGCGTCGCGTCCGCCCATACCGGATCATCCATCACGTGCGCGACCGCCTCGTACTCCCCGTCCGGTCCCCACGGCTGCGCCAGTTTCGCCATCACGGCCCGCCAGGCCGCCTCGTCGCCGTAGTCGGTCCGGACAATCAACGCACCGTAGACCTCGCGACCGTCGATGACCGGCAACGCCCTCATCTCTCAACCCCGATCCGTGACATGGGCCGGATCCGACCACGCCACGACGAGAATCCCGCGAACACCACGGGCCGAGACCACAACCCCCGCCACCGACACCTCGGCATCAGAGGCGGCGGAACCGCACGTGCGGCTCGCCATGTCGGGTGGCTAGCCTGGCGCTGTCCGTCGAGAGGGTACGGCATGAGCGAGTGGGCCACGCTGCTGAGCCGCGCGCCGCGCCGGGTGATGGTGCCGGTGCTGGAACGGTGCGGCGCGGAGATCCGGCGCGACGTCCTCGGTGGGCCCGGCGCCCCGGATCCCGGCATTGTCGACGCGGTGATCGCGCACGGCTCGCCCGCGTCGCGCCACCTGCTCGCCGAGAATCCGGCCGTCGCGCCGCCGACCCTGCGCCGACTGGCCGACCATGCCGACGGCCGACTGGCCTGGCGCCTGGCGGTCCATCCCCGCGTCGATCGAGATCTGATGCTGCGCGTGATGGCGATCGCCGACCCGGGCCGAGCCGTGCTCGACAGCTCTCCGTACGACCGCACGGTGGCGGAACGGTACGCGCTCGTCGAATCGGCGGATCCCGAACACATCGTGCACGGCCTGCGCGGGCTGATCGTGCGCGGTAGCCCTCCCACCGCCCGATCCGTCGTACTGCGCGCCGCCCACAATCTGCTGGGCGCCCTGGGCCCGAAAGCCGGCCGCGCGCTGTTCACGAGGCACGGACCGCTCATGGACGACGCCGACCGGGACGTGGTGACACGTGCGTTCGCCCATCGCGACGGCCTGGCCATCCTCGACCGGCTCACTGTCTTCAAAGCCCGGAGACGTTTCCTCGTCCGGCGGTTGCACAACCTCGACGTCGGCCTGC
Organism: Embleya sp. NBC_00888; assembly: GCF_045207655.1. Taxonomy (NCBI): domain Bacteria; kingdom Bacillati; phylum Actinomycetota; class Actinomycetes; order Kitasatosporales; family Streptomycetaceae; genus Embleya; species Embleya sp. NBC_00888. The sequence goes on from NZ_CP108785.1 coordinate 1,335,047, forward strand.
CCGACGGGCACTACTACTACGCCGCGTACATCCACCCCTCGGAAATGCATCTGCTGCTGCTCTCCCCGCGAGCGGCGTTGGAATGGGACGAGGTGCTGCGCGCCGACGAGGCGCGGCCGTGGGGACCGGTCGGCGCCCTTACCCTCGCCGATCAGCCCGGGTGCCCCGACGAACTCCGGTCCCGTGCGGAGGCGGTCCGGTTCGACGTGCGGACGACAGGAACCCCCGACGCCGATCGCGCCCTCGGTCCGTGGTGGCATCGAGTCCCGCCGGGTGCCCGGGTGACACCGCGCGGGTCCGTGCCCACGACGCGGCCCCGACCGCAAGCCCTCCACTCCCTCGGGCCCGCGACCTCGGACGCCTACGATCGCACGTTGCGCGCACTCACCGACGAGTTCCTCGCCGATCACGTCGACGCGTGGGTCGTCGCGTTGCGGATGCTTCCCGAATTCCAGGGCGGCATGATCGAGTTGCTGGAGACGGCCGGTCGATCGGCCGGCGGCCCGGTGCCGCGGACCCGCCGATCACAGGCGTGACCTCGCGGTGCGGTACCGGGTGTTCACGTCCTGCCGTGACCGCCGGGAGTCGCGCTCGGCCGGCATCGGCGACTTCGCCGGCCGCGCTGTGCACGGGCCGGATCGGGCGGGCGCCGCCGGGTCCCGAAGCAACGCCGAGGTGGCAGGCTCATGGGTACACCCATGCTCGACCGGTCCCGCAGCCCCATCGATCGCGTTCGATACACCACCGGTTGCACCCCTGTGGACTTCGCCCCCGACCTTGACGACGCCGGCCGTGTGCCCGCGTCGGGGATCACCTCGGCGCCGGCCCTCGGGACCCGGCCGAATCGGCGGGGCGGGTCGCTCGAGCCTTCGGGAACCTCCGCAACGGTCGATGACGGAGCAGCGGCACGCCGAATCGGGTGAATCCGTGGCCCGGACCCGGCGCGGCTCCGGACAGCCGGCCGGTCGGGCGCGAACGTGGGTCGTGTCGCGGAATGTTCGCGTGTGGGCCCGAACGACCCCGTCGACACGTCGCGGCCGGCCGCCCACCCCTCGGGCGCCGGCCGCGCCCTACCCCCGACACCACGCACGTCGTCGTGACCGAGCGTGGCCGAGGAGAGGCCGAGCGACACGCGCGGGTACACCAACGGCGGTCAGGAGCGTCGAGCCCAGAAGAGGACGTGCCCCGTGTCGCCTTCGGGGACGAACTCCTCGTGCAAGACGGTCAGACCGGCCCGGGTGATCCAGGCGCGGTTGGTGTCCGCATCCGCCTGGCTCCACCACATCGCGGTTCCGCCGCCGAGCCAGTCCTTGTCGATCCCGGTCCAGGCGTGGTGCCCCATGACGACCAGGAACCAGCCACCCGGCCGCAGCCAGGCGGCGATCCGCTCCAAGAGCGGAGGTTGTTCGGCGAGGGGGATGTGGATCAAGGTGTAGAGGGCGACGACAGCGAACCGGGAGTCGGCTGCCGGCCGACCCCGTGCGTCCGCGATGTCGAAGCCACGCCTGCCCCGCACCACGCGGCAGGACGGGACACGACGGACACCCTCCCGGAAGACACGATCGCGAGGCGTCCCAAGGACCCGGAGTCCCCCGAACCCGAGGGCCGGTGACCGATGACCGGTGACCAAACCAGGAGCCATCGGCTACGGGGTTTCGGCACCGGACGGCTGCGCCGCCGCGTGCGCCGCGAGGCCGTCGGCCATGCGTTGCATGACGCCTCGCATGACGCGCTCCATCAGCCAACCCATGCCCCAACGGGTGGAATACGTGCCGTGCCAGTGGATGACCGTGCCTCCGTCGGCCGCGGGTGTCAGGTCGACGACCGCCCGATAGTCGCGGATGGCCCAGTTGAACGCGTCCTCGTAGGTCAGTTGCTTCTCCTCGTCGAGCCCGGTCAGCCGCTCTCCGGTCACCGTCCGGCCGGTACGGAACGCGCGAACCGCTCCGACGGGATCCCGTCCGTCCGGATCAAGCCCGCTGGAGCGTTCGGTGTCCAGGCTGTCGACGGTCGACCAGACCGGCCAGGTACGGGCGTCGACAAGCAGGCGCCAGACGACGGCCGGAGATGCGGTCGAAGTCGCCGTCGCGTCGTAGCTGCGCAAGATCCGAATCCTTTCATTCGCTGCCGCACACTCCCGCGAACGGATCATCCGGCGGTACCGCGACCGCCGTGTCGCGGTCGGCCCGATGCCACGGTCCGAGCGAACACCCGACGCGTCCGGATCCGTCGGCCGAGGTGAATGTGATGGTGCGGCGACGAGGCGGCTGTATGACTCCGTCCGAAACTAGCCACGCTTCCGGCCCTGGACCATGCGCCGAATTGCCGATCACCGGTGGGATCTTGCGGTACACCCCTGGCGATCACCCATCGCATCCTGCCGTACACCGGTGCACCAGTGCACCAGTGCACCAGCCACGATCACCGATCGGTGTTGCGGTACACGGAGGGCCGGACGCCGACCCGACTCAGGAAGGCCGCGGACAGCGCTCCGGGACTCGCGAACCCGCAACGCTCGGCGATCTGTCCGATGGTGAGGGTGTTGTCGGCCAGCAACTGCCGCGCCCGCTCGATCCGCAGCCGGGTGAGGAACCGATGCGGTGTCTCGCCGGTCGACTCCCGGAAGACGCGGATGAAGTGATAGACGCTCAGGTGTGCTTCGGCGGCGATGTCGGCCGGCGTCAGCGGCTCGGCCATCCGGTCGCGCATGACGGCGACGCCCACCCGGACCGCCGCGTGTTCCGGACCGGGCAGGCGTTCGTGCCGGCCCCGGGTCAGCAGGTGCGCGGCCAGGAACGCAGCGGCCGATTCCGCATACAGATCGTTCGCACCGCCGGCGGCGGGCAGCGCGCGCACGAGATGCTCGACAACCGGATCGCCCGCACCCGCCGCGGCCGCCAGCGCTTCGAAGTCCGGGTCCGCACCGCCCAGGTGGGCGGCGGCTCGATCGACGGTCGCAGACGGGATGTGCACCTGGATGGTGCGCATGGCGGACGTCGTTCGGTAGGTGCGTACGCTCGACCGGCCGGGAACGACGAGTTCCAGATTGCCCGGAAGCCAGCGACTGCGAATCGCCCTCCCGCCGGACTGTGTGCGCATGACCGTGTCTCCGGCCACACAGAGCACCAGATGCAGGTCGCAGACTCCGGGCAGCCGAAGGTGATCGACCTCTGGTGCGTGGTCGAAGCACTGCACGAGCAGCGAACGCCAGCCCGCCTCACCCCAACTGCAATAGGTGCGCCGCACAGCGGATACGTCGGAGTCTGCGTACGGTGCCAGATCGAAGTCAGGCGAATCGAACACGCCACAACCCTAGCCTCGCGCCGTCGCCGATCACGGCCCGGGCGCACGGCCACCGCGAGGACGCTGCGGGCGGGGTCGGTTCGCGGCCCCGCCCTGGTCCCGGGATTCCTCAGGCGCTCAGAGGAGTTGGGCGGGGGTGGCGGCGGTGAGGCCGCCGTCGACGACGATGTCCTGGCCGTTGATGTAGGACGCTTCGTCGGAGAGCAGGAAGGCCACCGCCGCGGCGATGTCGTCCGAGGTGCCCACGCGGCCTGCGGCGACCACCGCACCGACGCCGGCCTGGGCCTCGTCGGAGGCCTCGGCGCGGTACGCCGGGGTGTCGGTGTAGCCGGGGCTCACCGAGTTGACCCGGATGCGGCGCGGCGCCAGTTCGGCGGCCAGGGTCGGGGCCAGGCTGTGCGCCGCGGCCTTGGTGGCCGTGTAGAGCGCGGTGTTGGGGACCCCGTGGTGCACGGCGAAGGACGCGTTGATCAGGATGGCGCCCCCGTCGGCGAGCAGCGGAAGCGCCTTCTGTACGGTGAAGAACGCCGCCTTGAAGTTGCCGTCGACGACGCGGGTGAACTCGGCTTCGGTGACCTCGCCGACGGGCTGGAAGGCTCCGATGCCCGCGTTGGCGAACACCGCGTCGAGGCGGCCGTGGCGTTCCCGGATCGCGGCGAACAAGGCGTCCAGGTCGGACGGGTCGGTCGCGTCGCCGGAGATGCCGAGGACGCGGTCGCCGCGGTCCGCGGGGGCGTCGGCGGAAGCGGAAGCGGAAGCGGTGGCGGTGGCGGTGGCGGGCGCGACGGAGAGGTCGGCGACGGTACTGTCGAGGCGGACCTTGTCGCGTCCGGTGACGATCACCCGGGCGCCCTCGTCGAGGAGCCTGCGGGCGGCCTCCAGGCCCATGCCGCTGGTGCCGCCGGTGACGAGGACGATCTTGCCGCCGAAGCGGGTGCTGTTGTGCGTCATGGATCCAGCGTGCGGGACCGGTTCGCGGCGATACAGTGCGCGTTTATCGTGGGTGTGGCACCACCAGGATGATCCGCGCGCTCCGCCCGAGGGAGGTCAGGCCGGGGTGGCGAGCCGCAGGTGGCGCAGGGTTGCCAGGCGGGCTTCGGTGCCCGTACCGGGCTGCGGGTTGTACAGGACGACGTGCCAGTACGGGTGGTCGGCGACGGTCAGCGTCGTCGCGTCGAAGTGCAGTTCCCCGGCCTCCGGGTGCCGCAGCGCGTTCACGGCCTGGGCGGGGGCGCCGACTTCGTGCCCGGCCCACAGCTCGGCGAACTCGGGGCTGGCGTCGCGAAGTCCGTCGACCACCCGGGCGAACGCGGAGTCACCCGGCGCGTGGGCCGCGTCGGCGCGGTACGCGGCCACCACAGCGGGCGCGCCGGCCGCCCACAGGTCGGGCATCGCGCGGTAGCGGGGGCTGGTGAAGTACGTGACGAGACAGTTACGGGCGGTGCCGTCGAAGTCGAAGACCGCGCGTGCGGGGTCGTTGAAGGCCAGGACGTTCCAGGAACGGTCGCGCAGCACCGCGGGCCGCGGGGTCCACGCGTCCAGCAACTGCCGGATCTCGGCTGTCACCTCGGCCGCCGGCTCGCCGCCGACGGGCGGCGGGTTGAGGCCGGCGAGCAGATAGAGGTGGACGCGCTCCGGATCGCTCAGCCGCAGCGCACCGGCGATCGCGTCGAGCACCTCGGTCGAGACGGTGATGTCGCGGCCCTGTTCCAGCCACGTGTACCAGGACACCCCGACCCTGGCCAGCACCGCCACCTCCTCGCGGCGCAGCCCCGGGGTACGACGCCGGCCCGCGGGGGGCAATCCGACGTCGCCCGGCGTGAGCCGCGCCCGGCGGTCCCGCAGAAAGTCCCGGAGCGCTTCGCGGCGTTGTTCCGAGGGGCTGCCGGAAGTCGACGAAGGGCTGGTCATCCCCCCACTCTGCCACCTCCCGGGCGCTCGAACCCCGGCCGGGCCTTCTTGGCGCAGGCGGCTGAGGACGATCCGGTGGAGGGCCGCGTCGGTACGGCGGTCGCCGCCTCGGTTGAGCCTGCGGCGCCGGGCCTTTCCGGAGGACGCCTCGATCGGACCGACCCGGATCTACCCGACGGTAGCTTCTCCGTCGGTGAGGTCCGCGGGGCCGACCGGATCGGATCGGAGGCGAGCGAGCATCGCGTCGACCGCCTTGCGTCCGGCCATCCGGAACGAGCCCTTGTGCGAGTCGACCACATGCAGCCTGACCTCGGTGATCGTCAGCGCCCCCACCAGGCGCTCGTCCGGGTACCGCAGCGCCCACTCCTCCTCGATCCCGGCGACGAACGCGGTCAGATACGCAACCGGCAACGCGTCGCCGACGATGCGCACCTCGGGATCCAACTCGACCCACAGCGAGTCGTCCCCCCAGCCGGTGGTCGGCGCGAAGTCAAAGGTCACGAAGGCGAAGTCGGACGGACAGGAGCTCTGCCGCACATACCCGGCCCGGACGCCGCGGAGGGTGCGCGAAGAAGGACACGGCAAAGGGATGGGCACGAACTCGGTCATGCCGACATGTTAGGAACACACGTACGGGTGGCGTCACAACGGTGCGCCGGCCCGACCTGCGGTCCCACGCCCTGCACCCTGCGCCCTACGCGATCGTGCGGACAGCCGGAAACGTCATCGATCCCCCACCCCGTATCCGCCACGCAGGTTCGTGCGGTACTACACCGCTCGGTCATCGGGTCCCCGGTCGTCGGGAACAGCCCGCGTGCGCGGCGAGCAGTCGAATCGCGGCGGCATGCCGAGGCTGCGGAGCACCGGAGCGTGCCGTCGCGTAACGCTGCGATCGCCGGATCACGACGAGCGTCGCGGCCCATAATCAGGGCATGTCGCTTCAGGGAACGGACGCGTACCAGGACGACGACGACACCATCCCCACATTGGTCCGGCGAGCCGTGCGGGCGGCACGCCGGCACGGTTTCGCGTTCTCCTGTCGGCCCGAACAAGGCCGCCTGTTACGGGTGTTGGCCGCAGGGGCCACGCGCCGCATAGGCGAGACAGGGACCGGATACGGTGTCGGCCTGGCCTGGCTGGCCTCCGGCGCGGCCAGTGGCACCAGGCTCGTCAGCGTCGAACGCGATGCGGAAAGAGCCGCCATCGCGGCGGAGGTCTTCCGAGACTGCGAGCACGTCGACGTCCTCCATGGCGACTGGCGGCGCATCGCAGACCATGGACCCTACGACCTGCTCGTGCTCGATGGCGGGGGTCAGGCCAAGGGCAACGGCACCGCGGATCCCGCCCGCCTGCTCGCCCCCGGTGGATCGGTGGTGATCGACGACTTCACCCCCGCCACCACGTGGCCGCCCCACTTCGACGGCGCCCTCGATCGACCTCGCCTGCACTGGCTTGAACACCCCGAACTCCGGGCCACGGAACTCCGCCTCGCGCCAGACCTCAGCGTGATCGTCGGAACCCGGCTCCCCGCCCGCTGACCGCGGCCGCAACTGCCGCGGCAATCCCATGGCGATCGACCGGCTGATGGCACGTCACCGTCGGGGCCGAGTCGCCGAGCCGTCCTCACCGACGCCGGGGAACCTCGGTCGCGGCAAAAGCACCGAAAGTTATAAATGGCGACGGACGACGCCGGGTACCGGATGCAGGTGCCGTACCAGCATGGATGTCCCGTGCGCGCACCCGGAGTTGTCGGCATTCGGGTCGCGCCTCGGTATGGGGGGGCGAAGAGTGGGTAGGGGCCCGGGCATTGTCGGGACCTATCCGGGGAGATTGCATGACGGCATTGCCGCGCCGAATACGGCGTCCCCCTCCGCGTAGCGGCGGCATCCTCGACGGTCGCTATCGCCTGGGTCAATTGCTGGGCGCGGGCGGTACCGCCGACGTCTTCCGGGCCGTCGATCTGCGATTGCGGCGGGAGGTCGCGGTCAAGGTCTTCCGACCCGGCGTGTGTGCCATGACAGCGGAACGGTTCTGCCAGGAGGCGGTGTTGCTGGGCAGGTTGTCGCATCCTGCCCTCGTTACAGTGCACGATGTCGGTTGGCACGAGAGTTGCACGTATGTGGTGATGCGCCTGATCAGGGGCGTCACCCTGCGGGAACACATCCTGGGCGGCCCCATGACCGGCGCCCGGGTGGCCAGGCTCGGCGCGCGACTGGCCTCGGGATTGGAACACGTACACGCGGCCGGCATCGTGCATCGGGACGTGAAGCCGTCCAACGTCCTGATCGGTCCCGGCGACGCTCCGTACCTGGCGGACTTCGGGATCTCGCGCCTCGTCGACGAACCCACCCGCTCCACACCCGGCACGATCGTCGGCACCATCTCTTACCTCGCGCCCGAGCAGATCCTCGGACAGGGCTCCGGGCCCGCGTGCGACATCCACGCCCTCGGCCTGGTCCTGCTGGAGGCGCTGAAGGGCGAACGCGAATACCCGGGCACCTCAATCGAGGCCGCCGTGGCTCGCTCGCTGCGCTCGCCGCACATCCCGTCCTACGTGCCTGATGAACTCGCCTCCGTGATCGAGGCGATGACGCGAGCCGATCCCGCCACCAGGCCCGGCGCCGCCGAGTGCGTCCGCCTGCTCGACGCCGCCGCGTCATCGTGCCGGCCCGCGTCCTGCGCGCCGCGCACACCGGTCGTCGCGAGCGCCCACGCGGCCCTCACCGAGGTCCTTCCGTCGACGTCGGCCTCGGCCTCACCCCCGGCCGCATCAGGTACGGGGGCGGCGCAACGGAGACGACGTCGCCTGACGACCGCGGGTCTGGTGGCCGGCATCATCCTGAGCGCGACCGTGGCGACCGTGGCGGTCCTGAACGATCACGCCGCCTCGGACGCGGACAACAGCCGTCCCGCGCCGACCACCGCGCCCCTCCCGCCTTCGACGCAGGCCCCAGCCCCGGCCCCACCCACCGTCCCCCCGACGACAACTTCCGTCCCGACGTCCTCCGCACCACCCACACTCGCGACCGCTCTCCCTCCACCCCGGGGAACAACCCGCCCCGTCGACAACCAGGTCTCCTCACCAGCCGGCGAGGAGTCCCCGACCCGAGGTTCGACCAAGAAGCCGAGAACCGACACCAAGCCCAAGGACAAAAGAAGCAAATCCAGCGAATCTCCCGGTAGCCCGCAGAAGTAGACCGGCAGCCACTCGCATCCGTTCCGGACAACGACCGGAGGACCCAGGTCCTTCACCGCTCTCACCGCTCTCACCGAACACGGCGAACACGGCGAACACGGCGAACACGGCCAACGGCTGGGAGAGTTCAAAAGAATCGTCGACACCGGAGCGCGAGGTGGGCCCCTCCATGCCTCAAGCGTCGACCGGACCCGCCTCCGGGATGGCGACTTTGGATGTGGGTCGCCGAGTCGTGCCTTTGCAGACCCGCTCGGCCGGCAGACCCACCGCCCGGATCCGACAGGCCCAAGAGCCCATGACCACACACGGTCGGGTTCGCGCACGGCGCGGCACGAGGTCGCGGACCCGCCGGTAGCGCTGGTTATCAAAACGAAACATCGGCGTCACTAGGTTCGGAGCCGTCCGAGATCGTCGAACGCATCTGAATGGAGCGTGACTTCGTGGGTTTTCGAGATCGGGTGGTGGGATCGCGCCGCGGTTCCGTGTTGGCGGTCTGTATGTCCGTCGCCTTCGGATTAACGGTGGTTCCCGCCGCGGCAGAGGATTCCGGACTTGCTCCATTCCTCGGGCAGCAGGCGTCCTGGGCACCGTGCGTTCCCGGCCCGCCTCCGCCCGACATTCCGCAGGAGGAGTGGGACAAGCGGTGGGCCGGGTTGGATTGCGCCACGCTCACCGTCCCGATGAACTATCGCAGACCCGGTGACGGCCGACTCGAAATCGCGGTCAGCCGCCGCAAGGCCGGCAGTCCCGACAAGCGAAAGGGTGTCCTGCTGCTGAATCCGGGTGGGCCCGGCGGCGAAGGGCTGACGTTGCCGACCGAACTGGCCGGCGCGGCGATCGCCGACCGTTTCGACCTGATCGGCTTCGACCCGCGCGGAGTGGGCCGGTCCACCCAACTGCACTGCGACGCCGTGGAGCAGGACCCACCGCGGCCGACCCGCCCGACGGACGCGCAGTTCGCCGCGCTGGCCGCCGCCGCACGGCAACGCGAACAGGCCTGCCGGCGAGCGGGCGGCGGTATGCAGCCGTTCGTCAACACCGCGAACACCGCGCGGGACATGGACGTGATCCGGGCCGCCCTGGGCGAGAAGAAGATCAACTACCTCGGCTTCTCCTACGGCACCTATCTCGGCGCCGTGTACGGCACGCTGTTCCCCGGCAGACTCAACCGCAGTGTGCTCGACTCTTCGATGCACCCGGACTGGCTCTACTACGAGCAGTTCAAGCAACAGGCCGTCGCATCCCGGCAGAACGTCGAGGCCTGGGCCGCCTGGGTGGCCGAACGGGACAACACCTACCATCTGGGCAACTCGCTCGCAGAGGTGATGGCCACCCTCGACGCGATCGGGGAACAACTGGCGGTCAAACCGATACCGTCGCCCGGGCATCCCGAGGACCCGCCGATCGACCGCAACTACTTCGACCAGATGCTGGGCCACGAGACCGTTCCCCGTGCCGTCTGGGCACTGGAGGCCGAACTGGTCGGCGAGATCAGGAAGGCGGTCGGCGGAACGCTCTCCGCCGACGCGGGCAAAGCCCTCGCGGCGCTCGCCAGGACATCCATCCCCGCGACGGTCAACGGCACCTACCAGGCGGTGACCTGCGAGGCCGACTGGCCCACGGACCTGAACGTCTACTACGAGCAGATGCGGATCTTCCGCGACCGGTACCCGTACGGCAGGGGCGCGGCGGCGACCGAGCCGACCGAGTGCACGTTCCGGTCGTTCACACCGCAGGAACGCCTCACCAACCTGAAACGCAAGGGGTATCCGATCGGCGTCGTGGTGCAGGCCGAGTTCGATCCGGCCACCCAATACGACGGCGGGCCCGCGATGGCCGCCAGACTGGACAACAACCTGATCACGGTCACCGACGAGGGCACACACAGCCTGTACGGCCGCAACGACTGCGTCACCAAGAAGATCGACGACTACCTGATCGACGGCGTACTGCCCGGCTCCCGCGCGAGCTGTTCCGGTCCTCCGAGGCCGGATGTACCCGCCGACGGAGCCACCGCTCGATCGGCACCGGAGCCGAACCGATCACTGGAGGAACGCGCCCTCGAACTGATCGAGGCCCGAAAGCCCGACCGCCGATTCTGAACCTCCGCCCACCGACGCACAGATCCCCTGAGCAGAAACCACACGGAGCCCGAGGCCCCACGCCCTCGACCCGGTCACCATGCACGGGTCGAGGGCGAACCGGCCACCCTCCAGGCGGACTTCGACCGCCCGCCACCTCTCGCATCCTCTTGGGAAGCCGTGGCCTTGCCGTGAGTTGTGGGAGCGTGTGCCGCTCGGCGAGCGGGCGACGGGTTGCCGGTCATGACCGAGTTCGAACCCGTCGCCTGGCCGCCTGCCCCGATCGGGACCGAGCGGCTCGTACTCCGCGAGTCCGAGGCCCGGGACCGTGCGGGCTTCATCGAGCTGTTCGCCTCACCGGAGGTGGGCACGCACATCGGTGGCCCTCGACCGCGCGATGCGCCTCGCGACGAAGCTGGGGTTCACCGAAGTGGAGCGGTTCGAGGAGTACGGCGCCGAGCAATGGTTCGGCGTGCGCTCCCCGCTCACACCGCCCGGTTGAGCCCCTCCTCCACACGCAACTACACAATCCGGCCCACCGTGGTCGTCGAACTCGCCGAGGTGACCGAGGGCGCACGCTCCCGGCCGGGCGGGTCCGACGGAGCGCCGTGGGCTTCGCGGCGCGCCGGCACGCAGGCTCGCGGCGTTGCGGGGCCTCACGCGTACCACCGAAGTACGAGTTTCGGCCCCGCGCCCTGCGATCGCACGCGCCGAGCACCGTGAAGCCCACGGCGATCCGTCGGACATGGCTCAGCGGCGCCCCAGGATCTCCGTGACCCGGGTGAACCCGTCGGTGCCGTGGCCCAGTCCGATGGTGCGGCGGGCCATGCCCTCGGCCGCGCGCATCACGCTTGCGTCGATGCCGTGTGCCTCCGAGGCGTGCACGATGTGCGCCATGGACGCTGCCGCCGACGGGATCGGGTTGCCCTCGCCGGAGTAGGTACCGTCGTCCACCTCTCCGGCGGACTGCTCGATGATCGCGGGCAGGATCGCCGCGATGCCCTTGGCGAACGGCGCCAGTTCCCGCGCGCCGATGCCCTCCGCCTTCGCCAGCGCGAGGGCGTGCGCGTAGCCGGCCATCGCGGTCCAGAAGATGTCGAGCAGCGCGACGTCGTACGCCGCCGCCCGGCCGATGTCCTCGCCGAGGTGGGTGTGGGTGCCGCCCAGCGCGTCCAGTACCGGCCGGTGCTCGCCGTAGAGGTCCGCCGGTCCGCTGTAAATGAACACCGCAGCCGGCGTTCCGATGGTCGTGGTCGGCGTCATGATCGCCCCGTCCAGGTACCGGACACCCCGCTCGGCCGCCCATGCGGCGGTATCGCGGGCCCGGTCCGGCGTGTCGGCGGTCAGGTTCGCCACCGTGCGCCCCTTCAGCGCGTCGGCCACCTCGGCGCGGCGCAGTACGGCATCCGCCGCGTCGTAGTCGACCACGCAGACCACGGTCAGCGCACTCGCCGCGACCGCTTCCTCGGGCGATCCGGCGCCGATCGCGCCGCGCGCGACCAGGTCCCGTTCCCGGCCCGGCGTCCGGTTCCAGACCGTGGTCCGCAGCCCGGCGTCGACGAACGCGCCGGCCAGGCTCCGCCCCATCGGACCCAGACCGAGCACGGTGACGGCAGACTGTTCGGTGTGTGAGGACATGGTTCGACTCCCGTGAAACAAGCGGAACAAACGGACTAAGCGGAATAGACGGAGCGAGTGGAAATGTCGACGGACGACGATCGACCGACGACAGCGAATGGAGGGGCGAAGATGACGCGCAGTCGGGCCCGGGACACGAACGTCTGTGGAGTGACGGCCGCGATCGCGGTGATCGACGGCAAGTGGAAGACGGCGCTGCTGTGGGCCATGGAGTTCGGCCCGCAGCGCCCCGGAGAACTGCGTCGGCGGCTGCCGGGCCTGAGCGAGAAGGTGCTGACTCAGGCGCTGCGCGAGATGGAGGACGACGGGATCGTGCGCCGTGAGGTGTACGACGTGCTGCCGTTGAAGACCCTGTACTCGCTGACCGACTTCGGCCGCGACCTCGCCGACGCGCTCGCTCCCCTGTCCGACTGGGGGCACCGCCGCCTGGAGCGGCTCACCGGTACCCAGTCGGTCTCGTGATCCATCCGTCACCCCACGTCTCGCCCGATCCGGCGGCCTCTCGACCGCCCGCAACCAGCCTCTCCTCACCGCCGCCCGCCGCCAAGTACCCACAAAAAAGTGGGTACGGGGCGGCTCGCGGCCGGAGCGGAGCGCCCGGTCGGCGCCCGCCGTCGTGGACGTGCCGGTAGCGCCGTCGCCCAATTACCCCCGGAGAATGCCCACTTCGACGCGATCGGCGCGTACTGGATACGGCCACAGCCGCATTCGGGAAACTCGTCACCGCCGCGTCGGTACGCGGCGCCTCGGCCAGGGCGTCCTGGACGGCGCGTCCTCGACCGCCGCGAAGTCGGCTCCGGCGGACCGGGATCGCGAGCAACCGGGGGTGGGGCCGCGCAGCGGTGCCCGGTCCAGGGGTGGGGTCACTCGGTGACGGTGGGGTGCGAACCCAGCAACGGGCGCACTTCGAGCCACTCGTGGATCGGCCTGCCGCCCGCCCCGGGTGCGGCCGACAACTCCCCGGCCAGTTCCACCGCGCGCTCGTAGCTCTCGACGTCGATCACCATCCACCCGGCGATCAGGTCCTTGCTCTCGGCGAACGGACCGTCGGTCACCGGCGGGCGCCCCTCGCCGTCGTACCGCACGAACGTCCCCTCCGGGGCGAGTGCCCGACTGTCCACGAACTCGCCGGTCTCCTCCAGCCGGGCCGCGAAGTCGTTCATGTACCGCACGTGCGCCGAGATCTCCTCCGGCGTCCACTTCTCCATCGGCACGTCGTTGACCGAAGCCGGAGCGCCGCGGTAGTGCTTGAGCAACAGGTACTTGGCCATCGTGATTCTCCTCGCTGGTGCGCCCGTCGTGGTCGCGTTCACACCGGGGACGGAGCCGGTGACGGGTTCTCGACATCGCCGGCCGAGGTTTTTCGCCTCTCGCCAGGGACCGCACGGCTCGGCCGGCCGGAGAGGCCTACGAAGGGAACCAGGCCGGGCATCATCCGATCGGCTGATCCGGGGGTCAACCGCTCGGGTGCGCGACGGCAGCCGCTCCGAGGATCCGGCCACCGGCCCGCGCGGTGACGATGGAGGCAGTCGGCGCGAGAGAAAGGACCGGCTGCCATGAAGCGAAGCCCGAAGCCGGACGACAACGCGGGGACCGATCCGCACGCCAAGCCGAACACCGCGTCCGGCGCTCCCCCGGTCACCCGGTGGCGGTCCGGCGCGTCCGTCGTGGTGCTGGGAACGGTGGCCGCCGTGCTGGTGAGCGGCTGCGCGAGCGGCGACGGCGGCTCCGGTTCGAATACGGCGCGGCCCGCGTCCGCGAGCGCCGCCCCGTCCGGTCCGGCCGTGTCGTCACCACCTGCCGCGCCGCCGAACGCCGCCGAGGCCCCCGGATCCGCGACCCCCGCGACACCCCCACCGCCCGGAGAGACCATGACCACGACACCGCCCCGGGGAACCCCGCAGGACGACCGGGCCCTGCTCGACGCATCGCGCAAGGGCGACGCCGCCGGGGTGCGTGCCGCGCTGGAGCGGGGCGCGAACATCGAGGCGCGCGACGGCGACCGGCGTACGCCCCTGCTGCTCGCCGCGATCGAGGACCACGTCGAGGCCGCGCGCATCCTGGTCGCCGCGGGCGCCGATCCCGACGCGCGCGACTACCGCGACGACACCGCGTGGCTCGTGACCGGTGTGACCGGCAGCGTGGAGATGGCCCGTACGCTGCTGCCCGCCGACCCCGACCCGACGCTGCGGAACCGGTACGGCGGCACCTCGCTGATCCCCGCGAGCGAGCGAGGTCACGTCGAGTACGAGCGCTTCGTGACCGCCGGCACCCGCATCGACGTCGACCACGTGAACAATCTCGGCTGGACCGCGCTGCTGGAGGCGGTCATCCTCGGCGACGGCGGCCCCGACCACCAGGAGGTCGTCCGGATCCTGCTCGCGGCCGGCGCCGACCCCCGCATCGCGGACAAGGGCGGGGTCACACCCCTGCGGCACGCTCAGGAGCGCGGATACCGCGTGATCGCCGACATCCTCCGGGCGGCGCCCTGAGGGACCGCGGCGCAGTGCCGAACCCGCCGTGCGGGGCGGCCTGTCGCGGTTGGCGATCGGTCGGCCATCGGCTCTCGCCGGATCCGGCATCCGTCCGGGGCGCCGCACGCTCGTCAACGGGCGCGATGGCGCACCTGGCGGTCCTGCCCCGCGCCGTATCCGGCGCCTGCCATGGCGAGGCCGAGGACGACCAGCACCGTGAGCGGAAGTGTCCAACTGTCGGTGGTGTCGTGCAGGATGCCGAGGAGGAGGGGCCCGGCCGCCGCCACGAGGTAGCCGATGGACTGCGCCATGCCTGCCAGTGCGGCGACTTCGGCGGCGCTGCCGGCGCGTTCGCTCTGAAAGGACAGCGCGAGGACGAGGCACACGCCGCCACCCAGACCGAGCAGGGTGCACGCCAAAACGGACAGCGCGGGGGCGAACAGCAGTACGGCGAAGCCGCCGGCCACGACGACCGAAGCCCCCGCCGCGGTCCACCGCTGGTCGTGCCGGCCCCGGGTGAGCAGGGGCAGGAGACTGCCGGCCGCCAGGGACATCAACTGGTAGTAGAAGAGCATCCACCCGGCCGTGGTGCTGGTCGCGCCATGGTGGATCAAAATGCTGGGCAGCCACGCGACGGCGGTGTAGAAAGCCAGGGACTGTAGGCCCATGAACATGCTGACCTGCCATGCGAGTCGCGACCGCCAGGGAACCGGGCTGCGGGTCGCGCCGCCGGCGGCGTGCGGCCTGTCGCCCCGCATCCGGGGCAGCCAGAAGAGGAAGGCCGCGATGGTGAAGGCGATGCCCCAGGCGAGAGCGGTGTGCCAGGAACCCGGCAGGGTGTGCGAGAGCGGCGCGGAGATCCCGGAGGAGACCGCGGCCGTGACGCCCATGACGGTGACGTAGAGAGCGCTGATGCCGCGAATGCGGTGTGCGGGCACGCTCCGCCTGATCAGAGCCGGCAGCAGCACATTGCCGAACGCGATGGCCGCGGAAAGGATCACGGTCCCGGCGAACAGGCAGATCACGGAGGGAAGCGACCGGATCACGGTTCCGACGGCCAGCGCGCCGAGGGCTGCCACCAGCAGGCGTGCGGTGCCGAACCGGTGAGAGGTTCGGGCCACCAGCGGCGACGTCGCGGCGAACGTCAGCAGCGGGAGGGTGCTCAGCAGCCCGCCCCAGCTCGACGCCAGGCCGGTGCTGTGCTCGATCGCCGGCAGCAGCGTACCGACACCGGTGAGACCGGTACGCAGGTTCGCCGCCACGAGGCAGATCGCGAAGACGAGCCCGATCGTCACGGCGGGCCCGGTGTTGTCCTCGGCCGGGGACTCCGGGGTGGCGGGCCGGAGGGATATCGCGGGCGACCGCGGATTCACGGTCCCTCCGCCGCTCGTGGCGCCCGGGCCTCGTGGTCGCGGGTGAGCCGGACGATCGCAGCCGCCGCGTCGCGGGCGCCGCTCTCGTCCCGGGCCTCGATCGCGTCGACGAGTCGCCGGTGCAGGCCGGCGTGCTCCTCGGCGCCGGCGGCGTCCCAGGGCAGGCCGCCGAGGGCGGAGGTGAGGGCCGTACCGAGGTAGTCGTACACCTCGATCAGCAGGTCGTTTCCGCTCGCCCGGACGACGGCCCGATGGAACAACGCGTCGACGCTCTCGGCCGCGGACCTGTCCGCACCGGCACAGGCCGCGTCGGCATCGGCCAACAGCTCTCGCAGTTGCCGCAGTTGGTCCTCGCTGCGACGCACGGCGGCGGCCCCCGAGGCGTACTCCTCGAGGACGGTGCGCAGTTCGAGAACGTTGTCCCGTTGCGCGGAACTCGCTCGCCGCACCATCACCGACTGGAGCTCGCTCGAAGCGCGCACGTAGGTGCCGTCCCCGATCCGAGCTTCCAGCAGGCCCAGGTGCACGAGCGCGCCGAGTGCCTCCCGCAGCGTGCTGCGTCCGACCCCGAGCTGCTCGATGAGGGCCTGCTCCGGCGGGATGCGAGTTCCCACGGGCCATCCCCCCGACTCGATGTGCGAGCGGAGGCTGTCCACGAGTTGCGAGGACAGGCTTGCCGTCCTCCGCGGTGTACTGATGCGCTTCATGGAGACAGCATACATACAAAGGTCAGACATTTGAACATCACACATACGGAGTCCGGGTAGCCCTCGGCCAAGCACCTTCAGACCCGGGACGGGACCGTCGAAGCGGCCTGCCCGGCCCGGGGCACGGGCCGGCCGGTCGCGCGGGCGTGGCGCACCCGCGCGACCGGCCCCGGCTGCGCCGCCGTCACTCGCGGGCGCCTCCCGAGCGCAGGAAACGTTCGATCGGGAGGGTGGCCGCGCCGAGGGCCACCGCATCCGGGCCCAGGCGGGCGAGTTCGATGATGGTGCCCTCGAAGGGGCGGCGCAGGGAGTGTTCCGCGGCGTGGGACTGGATGGCCGGGAGCATGCGTGCGCCCACCACCAGGCCGGCCCAGCCGCCCAGGACGACGCGTTGCGGGTTGAGCAGGTTGATCAGGTTGCCGATGCCGACGCCGAGGTAGAGCGCGGTGGTCTCCAGCACCTCGGCCGCCGCGGCGGAGATGTCGGCGGCGGCCACCAGTGCGGCGAGGCGGGTCTCCTCGTCGGCGCCGGTGAGCACGTCGTCGGGCCGCAGTTCGCGGTAGCTGTCCAGGACGGCCTCGGCGCCGACGTACGCCTCCAGGCAGCCGAGGGCGCCGCAGCGGCAGCGGCGGCCGCGCACGTTGACGGTGAGGTGGCCCAACTCGCCTGCGCTGGTGGTGGATCCGCGGTAGGGCTTGCCGTTGGTGACGATGCTCGCGCCGATGCCCGAGCCGAGCAGGATCATCACCGCGTTCTCCGCGCCGCGCCCGGCGCCGAACCACATCTCGGCCTGGCCCATGGTCTTGGCGCCGTTGTCGATCACCAGGGGCAGGTCGGTGCCCTCGCGGAGCAGGCGCAGCAGGGGGACCGCGTCCCAGCCGGTGGTTTGTCCGTGCACGAGCAGTTCGGGTCCGTGTTCGACCAGGCCCGGGACGCCGATGCCCACGCCCATGATGGTCGCGGGGTCCACGCCGGCCTCGCCGATCACCTTGGTGATGCCGGTGAGGATGTGGCGCACCACCTCCTCGACGTCCGCGCCCTGGGCGGACAGGGCCATGTCGTCGCGGGCGATTTCCCGCATCGACAGGTCGAACAGCTCGACCCGGACCCGGGTTTCGCCGACGTCGACGCCGATCACCGAGGCATGGCCCGGTTCGACACGCAGCAGTACCCGGGGGCGACCGCCGGAGCTGTCGAGGGCCCCGGCCTCGCCGACGATGCCCGAATCGACGAGTTCGCCGACGACGTTGCTGACGGTCGCGGCACTCAGGCCGGTGAGTCCGCTCAGCTCCTGTCGGCTGAGCGGTCCGTCGGAGTACAGCCGCAGCAGGACCTGGGCGCGGTTGCCGCGTCGCAGGTCCTGGACCGTACTGAGCTTGTTCGGCGCCATCGTCACTCCCATGCCGGTCAATGCTTCGTACATATTTCAACTCATGGAGCAAGTCAGTCAAGGCCGCACCTTCGCTGAACCCCGCTTAATTTACGTGTTGAACAAACCCTTGACGGTGTTGTGACCGCCGAGTTAAATCACACCTCGAAAGAAGTCCTCGGTGACCACGGCCGGCAGATCCGATCGATCGTGCCCCCGAAGCCACCACCTCGGCGCCGCACCGAACCGCTCACCGGGCCACGCCCGCCCACACCCCACGCGGCCCATGCCCCCGCGCGCCCGGTGCCCCGCCCCGCACCTCCTCGCACTCCCGGCACCCGCACCCCCGCACCCCCGCACTCCGCTCTCGCACTCTCCCGTGCCCCGCGCCCGCCGCGTCCCCACCACACATCCGTACCGAGGAGCTCATCATCGTGCGTGTACGAAGAGTCGCCACCGCCGTGGCGCTGATCCTGTCCGCCTCCGTCCTCACCGCGTGCGGTGGATCCGACGACTCGTCGTCCGGCGATTCCGACTCGGGCTCGAACGCGGGCCGGACCCTGACCTACTGGGCCAGCAACCAGGGCACCAGCATCGAGCACGACAAGCAGGTCCTGCGGCCCGAGTTGGACAAGTTCACCCAGCGCACCGGCATCAAGGTCGACCTCGAGGTCGTCCCGTGGGCGGATCTGCTCAACCGCGTCCTCGCCGCGACCACCTCCGGCAAGGGGCCGGACGTGCTCAACATCGGCAACACGTGGTCGGCCTCGCTCCAGGCCACCGACGCGTTCGTGCCGATCGACGACAAGATCCTGGCCAAGGTCGGCGGCAAGGATCGTTTCCTCGGCCCCAGTTACGCCGCCACCGGAGCGGTCGGCAAGCCGCCCGTCGGGCTGCCGGTGTACAGCAACGCCTACGCGCTCTATTACAACAAGAAGCTGTTCGCGGACGCCGGCCTCAAGCCGCCGACCACGTGGGACGAGATGGCCGACGTGGGTGCCAAGCTCACCGGCAACGGCCGCTGGGGACTCGCGCTCGAAGGCGGCAGCGGCACCGAACTGGTGCACCACGCCTTCACGTTCGGCAAGCAGTACGGTGCCGACATCTTCGCGGGCGACAAGCCCAGGTTCGACTCGCCGGAGATGGTCAGGGGCGTACAGCGCCTGGTCGAGTTGATGAGCAAGGACAAGATCGTCAACCCGAGCAACGCCGAGTACGGCGCGGGCACGCAGTCGCTCGCCGACTTCGCCGGCGGCAAGTCCGCGATGCTCATGTGGCAGTCCGCGAGCGGCTCGCTGATCTCCAACGGCATGAAGGCCGAGGACATCGGCGTGGTGCCGATCCCGATGCCGGCGAGCCCGCCCCCGGGCGGGGAGAAGATGAACAGCATGGTCAGCGGGATCAACATGGCCATCTTCAAGGGCAGCAAGAACAAGGGTGCCGCGACCGAACTGCTCGCCTTCATGACGAGCGCCGAGACCCAGACGGTGCTGAACAAGGCCTACGGATCGCTGCCCTCGGTCAAGGACGCCTACGGCGACCCGGCGTTCCGGACCGAGAACGTCAGGGTCTATCAGAAGGTCCTGGCCGAGACCGCCAGTCCGCTGCCGCAACTGCCGTCGGAGAGCCAGTTCGAGACCTTCGTCGGCAACGCCGTCAAGCAACTGGTCGCGGACGCCGCCTCCGGCAAGACGATCAACGAGGAAGCGGTCCGCTCCCGGCTCAAGGACGCCCAGCAGAAGATGCTCGCGGCCGGCTGACCCATCGTCACATCGGTTCGGGGGCGGGCCGGTTCCCCCGTCCCCGGGCCGCCCCGCCCCGCCCGCCGGTCACCCGCGTGCACCACGACCGCGGTCGGCGCGGGATCACGGAAGGAAGTACTCGATGGCCGCCATCACCACGCGGCAGCCGACCGCCGCGAAGGACCCTCCGCCCACCCCACGCCCCCGCAGGAGCCTGCGCCGGCCGTTTCGCGTCCGCCGCGGCGCACTGCCCTACCTGCTGCTGGCACCCGCGATCCTGCTCGAACTGCTGATCCACATCGTCCCGATGTTCGTCGGCATCGGGATGAGCTTCCTCAAGCTCACCCAGTTCCACATCCGACACTGGAGCAGCGCGCCCTTCGCCGGATTCGACAACTACCGACTGGCGATCGACATCGACGGCCCGGTGGGCAAGTCGCTGCTGCACTCGTTCTGGATCACGGTCGCCTTCACCACGCTGGTCGTGGGCATCTCGTGGCTGCTCGGCGCGATCGGCGCGATCCTGATGCAGGGCGCGTTCCGCGGACGCGCGGTGCTGCGCGCGGTGTTCCTGGTCCCGTACGCGTTGCCCGTGTACACCGGCGTGATCACCTTCGGCTTCATGTTCCAGCGCGACACCGGCCTGGTGAACCACGTCCTGGTCGACCAACTGGGCCTGGTCGACGACCGGCCGTTCTGGCTGATCGGCGGCAACAGCTTCTGGGCGCTGGTGGTCGCCGCCGTATGGCGCACCTGGCCGTTCGCGTTCCTGTGCCTGATGGCCGCGTTGCAGAACATCCCCAAGGACCTGTACGAGGCCGCCTCGCTGGACGGCGCCGGCGTATGGCAGCAGATCCGCCGGGTCACGCTGCCGATGCTCGCGCCGGTCAACCGGGTCGTCGTACTGGTGTTGTTCCTGTGGACGTTCAACGACTTCAACACGCCGTACGTGCTGTTCGGCAAGTCGGCGCCGGAGGAGGCCGACCTGATCTCCATCCACATCTACCAGAACTCGTTCGTCACCTGGAACTTCGGCACCGGCTCGGCGATGTCCGTGCTGTTGTTGCTGTTCCTGATGCTGGTCAGCCTCGCCTACCTGGCGGTCGGCCGGCTGAGAGGCAGGGCCGATGCTTGAGCCGCGGTGGTTTCGTTGGGTGCGCCGGGTCGGACTGAGCCTGCTCACCGTGTTCGCGCTCGTCCCGGTGTACGTCATGGTCACCTCCGCGCTCAAGCCGCTGGAGGACGTGCAGCGCGAGTTCCGCTGGATCCCCTCGCGGGTCACCCTGCGCCCGTTCGCCGACATCTGGGACACGGTGCCGCTGGGCCGGTACTTCGTGAACAGCCTGGTCGTCTCCGGCGTCGCGACCGTCTGCTCGGTGACGATCGCGGTCTTCGCCGCGTACACGATCAGCCGGCACACCTTCCGCGGCCGGCAGGTGTTCTCGATCTCGGTGTTGTCGACCCAGATGTTCCCCGGAATCCTGTTCCTGCTCCCGCTGTTCCTGCTGTTCGTCAACATCGGCAACGCCACCGGCATCGAGCTCTACGGCAGCCGACTCGGGCTGATCCTCACCTACCTGACCTTCTCGCTGCCGTTCGCGATCTGGATGCTGGTCGGCTACTTCGACTCCATTCCGCGCGACCTGGACGAGGCCGCGATGGTCGACGGCAACGGGCCGATCGGCGCGCTGATCCGGGTCGTCATTCCGGCCGCGTCGCCGGGAATCGTGGCGGTCGCCGTGTACGCGTTCATGACCGCGTGGGGCGAGGTGTTGTTCGCCTCGGTGATGACCGACGAGTCCACCCGCACGCTCGCGGTGGGCCTCCAGGGGTACGCGACGCAGAACAACGTCTTCTGGAACCAGGTGATGGCCGCCTCGCTCGTGGTGAGCGTGCCCGTGGTCGCCGGTTTCCTCTTCCTCCAGCGCTACCTGGTCGCCGGCCTGACCGCCGGTGCCGTCAAGTAGCGCCCGGAAAAGCGTCGAGCAGCCGGGCGAATGGTCGGTCCAACGGTCGCCGGACAACTCCCCCGCTCACGCGCACCACGCACCTGTACACCCACACACCCCTACATCCGCACACCCGTACGTCCGCACACCAGCCCGATTCAGCCCCATCGCACCTCTCGCGGATTCGCGCCCGACGCACGCGTGTCGACACGACGCGCGGGCGCGATGCGAGGCATGCCCGGAACGTCCGAAGGAACCTCATGCCTGATACGACCGCCTTCCCCGAGGACTTCGTCTGGGGAGCGGCCACGTCCGCCTACCAGATCGAGGGAGCCGTCGCAGAGGACGGCCGACTGCCGTCCATCTGGGACACGTTCGCCCACACCCCCGGAACCATCGACAACGGCGACACCGGCGACCTGGCGTGCGACCATTACCACCGCTGGCCGGAAGACGTCGCGCTGATGGGCGACTTGGGCCTGAACGCCTATCGCTTCTCGATCGCCTGGCCGCGGATCGTGCCCACCGGCAGCGGTGCGGTCAACGCCAAGGGGCTCGCGTTCTACGACCGGCTCGTCGACAAGCTGCTCGACGCGGGCATCCGGCCGTTCGCCACGCTCTACCACTGGGACCTGCCACAGACCCTTCAGGACGACGGCGGCTGGACGGTACGCGACACCGCCGAACGCTTCGCGGAGTACGCCGGCGTCGTCGCCGGTCGGCTCGGCGACCGGATCACCGACTGGACCACCCTCAACGAACCGCTGTGCTCGGCCTGGATCGGCCACCTGGAAGGCCGGATGGCACCGGGCCTGACCGACCTGACCGCCGCCGTGCGCGCGTCGTACCACCTCCTGCTCGGCCACGGCCTGGCCACCCAGGCCGTCCGAGCCGCGGCGCCGCGCACCCCCTCGGTCGGCTACGTCGTCAACCTCAGCCCGTGCGAGCCGGCCACCGACCGCGCCGAGGACATCGCGGCGGCCACCCGCGCCGACGGACACATCAACCGCTGGTGGCTCGACCCGGTGTACGGCCGCGGCTTCCCGAGCGACATGCGCGAGGCGTACGGCGTGGATCTGCCCGAACAAGCCGGGGACGCCGGGGTGATCGCGCAGCCGATCGACTTCCTGGGCATCAACTACTACTTCCGCCAAGTCGTCACCGACGATCCGGCCGGCCCCGCACCGCACTTCCGCCAAGTCCCGGTCCCCGGTGCACCCACCACGGGCATGGACTGGGAAGTGTATCCCGACGGCCTGGAGCAACTGCTGGTCCGCGCCGCCGCCGAATACCCCGTCGGGGCCCTGTACGTCACCGAATCCGGCGCGGCCTGGCCCGACGAGCGCAACGCCGCCGGCGAGGTGCACGACGAACTGCGCGCCGCCTACCTGGAAGGCCACATCGCCGCCTGCGCCCGCGCGATCGAGCGCGGCGCCCCGGTCGAGGGCTACTTCGCGTGGTCCCTGCTGGACAACTTCGAATGGGCGTACGGCTACGACAAGCGCTTCGGCCTCGTCCACATCGACTACGCCACCCAGGAACGCACCATCAAGTCCTCGGGCCACCGCTACGCCGCCCTGATCCGAGCACACGCCGAACGCACCGGCCGAACCACGTCCGCATCCCGACTCCCGACCGCCCGGTAGGCCCGCCACCGCCCGTCGCCGGCGCCCTCGGGGCTGCCAGGATGGGCGGCAGGACCGCATGAGGGATTGCGGAAACGACAGAGGGAGGCACTGCGTGCCCCGTTTCGGGCGAGCTTCGCATGCGAGCCGGTTGGCCACAGGCCTTTTGGCCCTGCCCCTGCTGTCGACGGCGTGTTCGTCGGGAGGCGACGGCATACCGGATCTCCGTCGCACCGACGGCCCGACATCAGCCGGGCTCTCCGCGGAAGGGAGCGCCACGAACAAGAGCGAGACCCCGGCGACGACGGGCGCGTCGACGGGCGCGCCCGCGCCGGTCAGCGTGATCAAGGTCGTCGGGTCCCAGTGGCAGTGGGCGTTCAATTACCTGGAGGGCCCGGCGAATCGGGCCGGAGCGGTCTACGACGTCGGGTCGGGCGGGAACATCCCCACGCTGTACCTGCCCCAGGGCGAGCAGGTGCGGTTCGAGTTGATCTCGCTGGACGTGATCCACGCGTTCTTCCTGCCGTCGTTCCTCCAGAAGGTCAACGTCATTCCGCAAAGGATGACGACTTTCGAGATCGTGCCCACGACCTTGGGCGAGTACGACGGCCAGTGCGCGGAGTTGTGCGGCGCCGACCACTCCCGCATGCGCCTCAAGGTGAAGGTCGTGACTCCCGCGGACTACCAACAACACCTCGCCGACCTGAAAGCCGAGGGCCACAACGGCGCCGTGAGCAACTGTCAGGAAGCGGGGAGCTGTTGAGCGCGCCTTCAAGCGCGTACCCGGTATCGCACCTTCGGCCGCCACCGTCCCGGCAACTCGTCCCCCTCCCCACCGATTCCGAAGATCGAACGGCAGACCTCCGGTGCCGCTACCATCCGGCTCATCGGCTGGATCACGTGCCGGGCATGTTGTCGACGTGCTTGGTCATCTAGGTGGGGGCGGACAGGAACATGCAGGTCACGAGTGAAGTGACAGTGGGTTCGGCAACGTCGGCGGACGGTACCGTCATCAGTTACCGCAGCATCGGCTCGGGCCCGGGACTTCTCGTCATCCCGGGATCCCCCGGCATGGCCGCCGATTTCGACGCCTTCGCCGCGGCCGTCGCCGACCGATTCACCGTGCACGTGATCGAGCGGCGCGGGCGTGGCGCGAGCGGGCCCCAAGGCGACTCGTACAGCGTCGAGACCGAGTGCGCGGACATCGAGGCGGTCCGCACGGCCACCGCGTCCCGATTCGTCTTCGGGCACAGCTTCGGTGGTTTCCTCACCTTGGAATCCGCACTGCGCGACTCCGGCTTCGAGAAGGTCGTCGTCTACGAACCGGGCGTGTCCATCGACGGATCCATACCGTTCGGCTGGGCCGACGAGTGTCGACGGCTGGTCGACGCCGGGAAGCGGGCCGAGGCGTTCCTGTCGTTCATCCAGGGCGTCAACCCGGAGACCAGCGGCAAGGCCCCGCGCTGGCTGCTGCGGATCATCATCCCCCTGGCCATCAAGAAGCCCGAACGCCTGCGGAAGTACGCGCTCCTCGAGACCGTGATCCGCGAGCACGCCCTGTCCTCGGCCCAGGACGGCGACTTCCCCAAGTACTCCCGAATCACCAGTCCCGTCCTGCTGATGGCGGGCAAGGACGTCAAGACCACCGGGCCCGGGCGGGCGGCACCCCGGCTGCACGAGACGCTGGCCGGCTCCGAACTGAGGCTGTTCCCCAAGCTCGACCACTTCGGTCCCGAAAAGGACCCCGCCGGCATCGGTGCCACGGTCGCCGCGTTCTGCCTCGGAGCCGCGGACACCCACTGAGGTTCGCGGATCGAGCCGCGTCCAGCACTCGAATAACTACGCCTGATCCGCCCTGGACCGGCGCCCCCGACCCGCACGGGGTCGCCGGCTCCCCATCCGCGACGATCCGTCCCGGGGACCCATGACCATCGCCCCGCAGGTCAACCCGACGATAGGCAAGCCGCGCGGTCCGTGTCCCGGCGGGAACCGCGATTTTCACCGAAGGAGGGCACGCGTCCGGAGGGTGGTGCACGTCACCGGCGGGGTTTGACAGGTTCCGACGGGCGTTCCGATAATCCCTACCTCGACCGGTCTCCACACGACACCCTTCAACTGTCGCTCTCACCATGGGAGTTGTCTTGACCACCCCCTCCCCGCCGGGTGCGTCGTCCGGTCCCTCGTCCTCTTCGGGCGGTGACCGGGCCGCCCAACCGCCATCCGCCGGCGCCCCGGGGGCGGGACCGGCAGCGGATCCGAGCGCACCGGACGTCAATCCCGACGGCTCACCGGATCCCACGGTGACACGCTTGACGATCGAGAGGGTTGATGCGCCGCCGGCGCCCGCCAAGACCTACGGAAAGAACCTCTTCCGAATGGACCCACCCGAGAGTGGAGGCCGCGACGCTGCCGACCTCGACCCCGGGTTGTACAACCTTGCGCCCAAGGGCTATCGCCTCTCGTCCCCCAGGTTGCCACCGCCCCGGACACTCGCGTCGGCTACGCGCGAGTCGGCGACGCGCGACCCGAACGTGCAGCAGCAGACGCCGAACCACCACTATGTCCTCGGCCCGGGCGAGTCGGCCCGGTTTGCCTTGAATCCGGGTGAAACGGCGGTCGTGGACCTCGTCCGCCCGTACGGCAGGAACGAGAAGACCGCGCCCCGCAGTGCCGACGGGCCGAGGACGGGTCCGGGTGGTCCGACCCAGACCCCGAGACCTCCGTCCTCGTCTCTCGGCAGCGCCGCGCGAACCCCACAGGCTCCGACTCGCGGAGCGACCCCGCGCGGTCCACATCGGGAACGGTGACGATCCGACCCGGAAGGCCGTACTGCCCGACGCGTCGGCGAGAGTTGGCCGCGGGGTCGGTACGCAATCGGCGGTTCCCGTAACGGGGCGACAGGTCGGTATGCCGTCCGAGTGAGTGCCGCGCGCCGTTCCGTACGTTCGGTTGGGCGCGAGTTTACGTTGAGCGGGTATCCGCATCGGCGCTCATGGAGGCCCTTCATGGCCGTGCCCACTGCTTGGGACCACACCGCTTCCGGCTACAGCCTGCCCCACGCCTACTGGATGGCGCAGGCCGCGGACCTCGCCTACAAGGACCCCGCCGAGGTCGAAGCCCGGGCGCACCACTGGGGGTTCGATCGGGTGCGACACCTCGCCTCCCCGCACGCGATGCCGTTCCCGATCGAGGACACCCAGGCGTACGTGATGGGCTCGGACCGGATGGTCGTCGCGGCGTTCCGCGGCACCGAGCCCACCCAGATCCGCGACTGGCTCTCCGACGCCACCACCCCACCCGTGCCCGGCCCGGGCGGCACCGGATTCGTGCATCACGGCTTCAACCAGGCCCTCGCGTCGGTGTACCCCGAGGTCCGCGACACCGTCGCCGGGATGCGCACCGACGGGCAGACGGTGCGCCATTTCGACGCCGACGGCAAGCTCCACGACAGGATGCCGGTGCTCGCGGGCCTGGCGGACCGCGCCAAGGGCCTGACCGCCGACCCCCTCGCGCCGGCCTCCGACGGCCTCCGCGACCACCCGATGAAGAACTACCCGGCCTGCCTGGAGAAGAACCTCGCCCGCACCCCCTGACCGGCCCCGTGTCCGCCCTCGGGCCCCCTGCGACGCCCCGCGGGCAGGCAGCACGACGCCACCATCATGGACCGGGCCGGCGCCCGGGATCGCGTCACACCCCGGGTGCGGACCGCACAACGATCCCGTTGCGCTCGAGCAGCGCCGTCGTCACGCCGTCTCCCGGCACCAACTCCCCGACGAACGAACCGTCGTACACCACGCCCCGTCCGCACGAGGGACTCCGCGGCATCAACAGCGCCTCCACGCAGCCCGCGTGCCGCGCCGCCGCGAGTGCGCGCCGCGCGCCGTCCACGAACTCCGCCGTCACGTCCCGCCCGGTGTCCTCGACGACCCGCGCCGTCCCGTCGAGCACAGCATGCCCGTCACCACCCACCAACTCCGCGGGTCGCCGCGGCGTCGCGAGCCCGCCCGCGGCCTCCGGACAGAAGGCGACGACCTCGCGGCCGGTCACCGCCTCGTCGACCTCCGAAGACGCCTTGTGCCGCCCGTCGAACCGACACGGCACCCCACGCAGACACGCACTGACCAGAATCGCCTCCATGCCACCAAGCCAACCACAACCATCACCGCGGACCGTCACGGCCACTCGTGATCGCCCGGCGTGCCCGGACCGCGCCCTTGATCCGTCGACAGTGCCCGCGCAATCGCGAGTCCCACACCGTCAGGTCCTCCGGCACCGCATCCCGCCGCGGCCGATGCCAGGACGAATGCCGCAGCGGACCGCCAACGGTGCGCCGGTATCGCGACGCGTACCGCTAGGCCCTGTCCGTTGGGCTTGCCTGCTCCTTGCCGAAGGCGCGGTTCGCGGGCGGTTCGGGCAGCCAGTCGCGCGCCGGGTCGTACTCCAGCCAACGGCGTTGCCCCGCTTCGGTGGCGCAGGCGGCGGTGAGGTCGCTCAGTCCCGGGTGTCCGTTGCCGGCGCGCCACAGCAGCGACCAGGCGTACAGCGGCGTGGGGTCCACCAGCGGAACGGAGCGCAGCCCCGGGATCTCCGGCAGCGGCGCGTCCGCGGGCAGTAGCGAGAAGCCTCGCGGGTCTTGCGCCACCTCGGCGAGGAAGTGGGCCAGGCCCAGGTTGACGCTCGTGGCCGTGTCTCGGATCTCGAATCGGTCGGCGAACCGGTGCAGGAAGTCGAGCCGGTCCAGCCGACCGGGTGCCCACAGCACGCTGTCGCTCAACCGGTCGGGCCGCAACGCCGGTTCGGCCGCGAGCGGATGGTCCGTACTCAGTACGGCGTCCACCGGCTCCAGGCGCACCAGGCGGTGGGTGAGGCCGGACGGCAGCGGGGGGTGGACCCGGCCGAAGGCCGCGTCGATGTCGCCGTGCAGCAGTGCCGCCGTCACCGACGGAAGGTCGCGCCCGTGCCCCAGCGTCAGGTCCCCGGCTTGACCGGCGACATGGGCCAGTGTCCGCATCGGTGCGTAGAGGTGCCCCCAGACATCGACACGCAGTGGACGGTGCTTGCCGACCGCCGCCGCGACCGCGGCGTCGGCAACGGCCAGGGTCTGCCGGGCCGGCGGGAGGAAACGCTGTCCGGCCTCGGTGAGGCGTACCCCGTTGCCGCCGCGCCGGAAAAGCTCGACGCCGAGCAGGGATTCCAGCCTCGCGATCCTCTTGGACAGCGCCTGCTGGGAAATGGCGAGCGTCCCTGCCGCCCGCCCGAAGTGCAGTTCATCGGCGGCTCGCACGAAGGCGCGTACCTGTGCCACGTCGAGATCCATGGCTCCCACCATAGGTGACAACCGAAAGTTGTCGGCTGTGCGTGGGCGTTGTTGGATCACCGGGCTGCCGTGGAGGTTGCATGCTCGGCATGCGAAGACTGATTCCCACCGGGGAGGCGGCGCGTCCCGTCGCCTTCACCGAAGCTCCCCAGCCCATCCCGGAACACGGTGAGGCGCTGGTCAAGGTCGAGGCGTTCGCTCCGAACCGAGGCGAGACGTTCCTCCTCGAACACCCCCGGCCGGGCCTGCTGCCCGGCAAGGACATCGCGGGGCTCGTCGTGCAGGCGGCGGCCGACGGCTCGGGTCCCGGCATCGGCACCCGCGTGGTCGGGCATCCGGCGCAGGGCGGCTGGGCCGAGTACGCCGCCGTGCCCACTCACTCGCTCGCGGTGCTCCCGGACGGTATCGACAGCGTACGGGCGGCGGCCCTGCCCCTGGCCGGGATCACCGCCCTGCGCCTGCTGCGTACTGCCGGTTCCCTGGCAGGCAGGCGCGTGCTGTTGACCGGCGCCGCGGGCGGGGTCGGCCACTACGTCACCGAACTGGCCGTCGCCGCCGGGGCCGAGCTGACGGCGGTCACGGCCACGCCGGCTCGCGGCCGGCGGCTCGCGGAGCTGGGCGCGCGCGTGGTGCACGACGTCGCGGCGGCCCAGGGGCCGTTCGACGTCGTGCTGGAGTCCGCGGGCGGGCCCGATCTGCCGGCCGCCCTCACCAAGGTGCGCCCCGGCGGGCTGCTCGTCTGGTTCGGCCAGGCGAGCCGCACCCCGGTGACCCTGGACTTCTTCCAACTGCTGAGCGGGCCCGAGCGCGTCACGATCCAGCACTTCCACTACGCCGGCGCCCCCTACGGCTCCGACCTCGCAGCCCTGGTACGCCTCGTCGAGCAGGAGCGGCTGCGCCCGGAGATCGGCCGGATCGCCGCCTGGTCGGAAACCGCCGACATCCTGGTCGACTTGCGGGAGCGCCGGATACGGGGCAAGGCCGTACTGACAACGGGAGCAACCCGATGAGCATCACCGAGTTCGCCGCCGCCCGGTGCGCACGCGCCGGCGGCGCGTGCGCACCGGGCGGCGCAGGCGTCGGCGTCGCACGCATCGGGCCCGTCGGCCTCGGTCCGGACGGCTACGACGCAGACGGCTACGACGCACGGGCCGACCGGCTGCCCCACCGCACCGACCACACCACGCGCACCTGAGCCGGACTTCGACCACGGCGTCGACGTCAACTTCAAGGGGGTGTTCTTCACCGTGCAGAAGGCACTGCCATTCCTGGCGGACAACGGCTCGATCGTCATCAACGCATCGTGGACCATCCACCGGGGCAACAGCGTCCTCACCCTGTACTCGGCGACCAAGGCCGCCGTGCACAACCTGGCCCGGACCCTCGCCGCCGCACTCGCCCCGCGCGGCATCCGCGTCAACTCCATCAGCCCCGGATACATCGACACCCCGATGTACCCGTCCGCCGCACTGAGCCCGGCGGAGGCGAAGGCGCTGACCGGCCGGATCGCCGCGGGCCGCTTCGGACGCCCGGAGGAAATCGCGGCGGCCGTGGCGTTCCTCGCCTCGTTCGACGCGTCCTACGTCAACGGCCAGGACCTCGTCATCGACGGCGGCCTGCTCGGTGCGGTATCCGCCTGACAACCGGTCCCGCACACCCGCAGCCGAAATCACGGACTTCCGCGCGTGCGCCCACTCTCTTCCCGGCCTGGGCCGGTCAGGGCGAAGGACGCCACCTTGACGGGTCAAGGTAGGGTGGGTGCGTGCCCACCCGCGTACGACGCAACCCCGAAGACGCCAGGCGGATGATCCTCGAAGCGGCGAGCAGGTTGCTCGCCGCAGGTGGTCCGGCCGCCGTACAGGTGCGCGCCGTCGCCGCCGAGATCGGGATGACCGACGCCGCGGTCAACCACCACTTCGGCACGCGTGACCGGCTATTGGAATCGCTGCTGCGATTCGGCGGGGCGAAACTCAAGGCCGAACTGCACGCCGTGCTGAGTACGTGGAGCGACGGCCCGGTCGACCCCGCCGAGCTGGTGCGGGCGTTGTCCGCGCTCTACGCCGACGGTTATGCCGAACTGGCGCTGGCTCTGCATCAGTCCGGTTGGCGCGACACCGGCAGCGGCCTGCTCGACGAGGTGGTGGATCGGCTGCACGCTCAGGCGCGGCAACAGTGTGCCGCCGACGGGCGAACGCCGCCGCCCCGCGAGGCGATCCAACTGACGATCGCCGGATTGCACCAAGCCGTCGCGGTGGATCCCCTCTTCGGCGACGACTTTCGCAGGAGCGTCGGACTCGACACGACCGCGCGAGATCGCGCGCTCGATTGGTGGATCGAAATCTTGCGCACGACCATTGCCGGGCACGGCCCCCGGGTGGCGGCGGTTCCGACGCGGCGCGCGTGAAACACATGCCACCGTGTGGTCGGCGGCGATACACGAAGGACGGGGTGCGGTGGACGAGTTGGGGCCGGCTGACCGCGGCGGATCGGTGACTTCGAGATCCTCGGCCGACTGGGTCCGGGTGGCATGGGAAGCGTGTACGTCGGGCGCTCGCGCGGCGGGCGCGCGCCGACGGTGTGCGGCGTTCGGCCGGCGAAACCGATGAACGTGCGGGAAGGCGCAAGACCCGTGGCAGGACCGGACGAACGCGCCTCGGAAGCGCACCGTGTCGCCCGCCCGGCGGTGACGTGGCGCACGGAACATCCCCGACGGATCCCTTGACCTGGTCAAGTTGACCGATCCTCGTTAGCCTCCGACCCCTGCCCGCCATCGCGACACGTGTCGCGTCCTGGGTGACGGGCCGTCAGGAGACGGGAGTGGCCATGACGTTGGACATCGGCACCATCGCCGAAGCCGGGCTGTTCGTGAACGGAACCCGGGCGCCCGGTGGCAACGGCCGGTTCGACGACGTCTCGCCCGGGGACGGATCGGTGCTCGCGACGATCGCGGACGGCGGCGTCGCGGACATGCTCGGCGCCGTCCGAGCCGCCCGAACCGCCTTCGACTCCGGGCCCTGGCCGCGGATGTCCCCCGCCGAGAGGTCCGCCGGCCTGGCCGAGTTGGCCGCGGGTCTGACCAGGCATCAGGACTTCTTCGATCACCTCTCCCGGGTCGAATGGGGCGTCGCCAACGACCGCCCGGGCCAGGTGACGGCGGCCGCCTCGATCGCCGCCGGCGCCGCGCGGTTGGCGCTCGTACCGGCCGAGGAACCCCTGACGGGCCCCGGCGCGGTGGGCACTCTCGTGCACGAGCCGCACGGCGTCGTCGCGGCCGTGACGCCGTGGAACTACCCGCACACGCTCAACCTGACCAAGGTCGCCAACGCGATCGCGGCCGGCAACACCGTCGTGCTCAAGCCGTCCCCGCTGAGTCCGCTCGCCGCACTGGCACTGGCCTGGATCATCGACCACGAGACGAGCATCCCGGCCGGCGTGGTCAACGTGGTCACCACCACCTCCCTCGACGCGGCCCGCGCGCTCACCGGGCATCCGGACGTCGACATGATCAGCTTCACCGGCAGCACGGCGATCGGCAAGGAGATCGCCCGCGACGCCGCCCTCTCGCTCAAGCGCGTCGTGCTCGAACTCGGCGGCAAGTCCGCCGCGATCCACCTCGACGACCTGGGCCCGCAGGCCTACGACACGCTCGCCGCGCAGACCCTGTTCGACGGCTGCACCCGACACGCCGGGCAGGTGTGCGTGCTGCAGAGCCGCCTGTTCGTGCCGGCCGCCAGGGAGAAGGAGATCGTCGAGCGGCTGGTCGCCCTGGCAGCGGCGGTGCGGGTGGGCGACCCGCGCGCGGACGCCACCGAGATGGGTCCGCTGATCACCGCTGCCCAGGCCGACCGGGTACTGGCCGACATCGCGGGCGCGGTGGCCGAAGGCGGCGTGATCGCGCACGGCGGCGGGCGGGTGGACGGGCCGGACGGCGGGCACTACATCGCGCCGACCATCCTGACCGGGGTGAGCAACACGATGCGGATCGCCCGGGAGGAGGTCTTCGGTCCGGTCCTCGCGGTGATCCCGTACCGCGACCCGGACGAGGCCGTCGCGATGGCCAACGACTCGCGATTCGGTCTGGTGGGCGCGGTCCACGGCGCCGACCCCGAGCGCGCCGCGGCGCTCGCGCGCCGGATCCGCGCGGGGCAGGTGACCGTGAACGGCGCACGCGCGCTCGGCCCGTTCGGCGGCTTCCGGGAGAGCGGCCTCGGCCGCGAACAGGGCCTGGCCGGCCTGCGCGAGTTCACCGAGACCAAGGGCGTCAGCCGCCCGGCGTAGCCACCCGCCTCGCGTACCGCCCGCCGGCCCGCGGTCTGCTCACCGGCACCCGCGAGCGCCGCGGCCGGGGCAGCA
This sequence comes from Embleya sp. NBC_00888, assembly GCF_045207655.1. NCBI lineage: Bacteria > Bacillati > Actinomycetota > Actinomycetes > Kitasatosporales > Streptomycetaceae > Embleya > Embleya sp. NBC_00888. The sequence continues at coordinate 1,368,085 of NZ_CP108785.1, forward strand.
CCGTACGCTCCGGCGGCGACCCGCTCGCCGACGCGAGGTATACCGACGCCGACTTCGACATCGTCGACACCCGGCGCACGCTCGCCGCGGGACATGGCCGACCCCCGGCGCAGATCGCTCTGGCCTGGATCCTGTCGAAACCCGCCGTGAGCGCACCCGCGCTCGGAGCAACCAAGCCGCGCCACATCGACGACGCGATCGCCGCGCTGGACATCACCCTCGACGAGGAACAGACGGCCTCGCTCGAGACGCCGTACCGCCCGCACCCGGTCCTCGGACACGACTGACCATCGCGCCGATCACCCACACGCAACAGAGTCGGCGCCACCGTCGATCCACCCGCGGACCCCGCGGCCCGGCCCGCACGAGTCCCCTGTGGCGTGCCGGCGCAGTGGCGTGCCATTGCGCCGGTCGGCCGCATCCCGGGAGCCGCCCGCCACCGCGACACCACCGGCATCGCGACTCGGTCCCGGCAGGCGATGCCGCGGGGTCTGCCCGATAGTGGTTCGAGACCGTCAATAAGCCGCATAAAGGATATCGAACGCTCATGGAGCGCTACCCTCCCATCGCGGAACACGGACTCATCGGCGACCTCCAGACCGCCGCCCTGGTCTCCTCGGAAGGCGTCGTCAACTGGTTCGCCGCCCCCCGCTTCGACTCGCCGAGCGTCTTCGCCGCCCTACTCGACCACGAGCGGGGCGGTTACTTCCGCCTCGGGGTCGACGGCGGGCACATCGCTCGCAAACAGCTCTACTACCCGGACAGCGCGGTCCTGGTCACCCGTTTCATGTCGCCCGACGGCGTCGGTGAGGTCGTCGACCTGATGCCGCCGCTCACCGGCCGCACGCCGAGCGACCGGCACACGCTGGTCCGCATCGTGCGCACCGTGCGCGGGACGGTGCGCTTCGACCTGGAGTGCCGGCCCCGCTTCGACTACGGGAGGGCCGCGCACCGGCTCGACGTACGGCCCGAAGCCGCCGCCTTCCGGGCCCCCGGCGCCACCGCATACCTCCAGAGCACCTTCCCGCTGGAACGCGACGGCGACGACCTGTACGGCAGCGTCACGCTGAACGACGGCGAGAGCGCGGTCGCCGTGTTCACCTTCTGCGGCCCCGACGGCGCGGCACCGCCCCCGCCCGACGTCGACGCCGTCATCGAACAACTGTGGGACACCACCGACTTCTGGCAGCGATGGGTGCGCGGGTCGAACTACCGCGGCCGCTGGCCCGGCATGGTCAACCGCTCCGCGATCACCCTCAAACTGCTCACCTACCGGCCCACCGGAGCCCCGGTCGCGGCGGCCACCATGGGTCTGCCCGAGCAGGTGGGCGGCGAACGGAACTGGGACTACCGCTACACCTGGATCCGCGACGGCTCGCTGTCCATCCGAGCACTGCTGGACCTCGGCTTCGTCGAGGAGGCCACCGACTTCGTGCACTGGCTCGGTGCACGCCTGGGCGACTCGGTCGGCAGGGACGCCGAACCACTACAGATCATGTACCGCATCGACGGCGAACGCCTGACCACCGAGGAGATCCTCGGCCACCTGGAGGGCTACCGCGGCTCCGCGCCGGTCCGGCTCGGCAACGCCGCCGCCGATCAACTCCAACTCGACATCTACGGCGAGGCGCTGTACGGCGTCTCCGAAGGCCGCGAGATCGCCCCGCAGGCGGGCTACGTCGGCTGGAAGACCCTCACCCGCGCGCTGGACTGGCTGGCCGACTGGTGGGACCGGCCGGACGAGGGCATCTGGGAGACCCGCGGCGGCCGCAAGGACTTCACCTACAGCCGGGTGATGTGCTGGGTCGCCTTCGACCGCGGCCTGCGCCTGGCCGACGCGTTCCGCCGGCCCGGGAACACCGAGGTGTGGACCAAAGCCCGCGACGCCATCTTCGAACAGGTCATGGAGCGCGGCTGGAGCGACAGCGCCGGGGCGTTCGTCCAGCACTACGGCGGCGGCGACGTGCTGGACGCCTCCCTGCTGCTGATGCCGCGCGTCGGCTTCCTCGCGCCGCGCGACCCCGCGTGGCTGTCCACCCTCGACGCGATGGAGGGCACGCTGGTCTCCGACAGCCTGGTCTACCGCTACGACCCGACCGCGTCCCCGGACGGCCTGCGCGGCTCGGAGGGCACGTTCAGCCTCTGCACCTTCCTGTACGTCGACGCACTGGCCCGCGCGGGCCGCCTGCGCAACGCCCGCTACACGTTCGAGAAGATGTTCACCTATGCCAACCCGGTGGGCCTGTTCGCCGAGGAGGTCGGCCCCAGCGGCGAACAACTGGGCAACTTCCCCCAAGCGTTCACCCACCTCTCGCTCATCACCGCCGCCTGCACCCTCGACGACGCGCTCGACCGCGAGCGCCTGGCCGGCGGGTCGACGGAGCCGCGGGGGCCGCTGGACCGCTGAACCGCCGAACCACTGAACCGGCGGCGCCGCTCGCGCGGAGCGCACCGGCGCGACGCCGCCTGCCGCCGCCCGCTCATCCGCTCGCGCCGCTCGCCCGTCCGGCCCGGCGGCGCCCCTCGGACGGCGAGGCGGGAGCCCGGTGGTGGAGCCCGGCTGCGGTGCCGATCCTGCCCGCGTCCGTCGGGGTCCGACGTTCCGCGACGACGCAATCACCGATTGGTCCATCTATGTGGCATAAGTCATATTCATCGATCAATGCATTGCTCATCTATTCAAACCAGACATACCTTCCTCCGGGTCCGTGACAGGCCTCACACGTTCCCTGCGGTTCCGGGACACCCGGTCCGCACCGCGTTTCGCATCGGTGAACGTCGCACGCCCGCACCACGAGGAGTTATCGCATGTCCCACGTCCCCGCGCGGAAGACCGCGCCGCCCGACCCGATCGAGGCGGCGGCTTCCGGCGAGCAGGGCCTCAGCGGCGGTCTGAAGAACCGCCATCTGTCGATGATCGCGATCGGCGGGGTCATCGGCGCCGGCCTGTTCGTGGGCTCCGGCTCGGGCGTCAACAAGGTCGGCCCGGGCATCCTGATCTCCTACGCCCTCACCGGTCTGATGATCGTCTTCGTCATGCGCATGCTCGGCGAGATGTCGGCGGCCAACCCCACGAGCGGATCCTTCTCCTCGTACGCGGACCGTGCCTTCGGCCGCTGGGCGGGCTTCACGGTCGGCTGGCTGTACTGGTTCTTCTGGGTCGTCGTGCTCGCGGTGGAGGCCACCGCCGGCGGCGCGATCCTGCACGGCTGGGTGACCGCCGTGCCGCAGTGGGCCTTCACCCTCGCGGTGATGGTGCTGCTGACCGCGACCAACCTGATCTCGGTGGGCTCGTACGGCGAGTTCGAGTTCTGGTTCGCGGGCATCAAGGTCGTCGCGATCGCGGCGTTCCTGGTGATCGGCGGCCTCGCGATCTTCGGGGTGCTCCCCGACACCGACCCCGTCGGCCTGACCAACCTCACCGGGCACGGCGGCTTCCTGCCGAACGGCTGGGGCCAGATCCTCTCCGGCATGCTGCTCGTCGCCTTCTCCTTCATGGGCAGCGAGATCGTCACCCTCGCCGCGGGCGAGTCCAAGGACCCCCGCCGAGCGGTCACCCGCGCCACCAACAGCGTGATCTGGCGGATCGCGCTGTTCTACCTGGGCTCCATTCTGATCGTGGTCACGCTGATGCCCTGGGACTCCAGCGCCGTCGGAGACAGCTCGTACGTGGCGGTGCTCGACCACCTCGACATCCCGGCCGCCGGCCAGATCATGAACGTCATCGTGCTCACCGCGGTGCTCTCGTGCTTCAACTCCGGCCTGTACAGCGCGTCGCGGATGGCCTTCTCGCTGGCCAAGCGCGGCGACGGACCGCAGGCCTTCGGCGCGGTCAGCCGCAGCGGCGTCCCCCGCAACGCCGTCCTGGCCTCGGTGGTCTTCGGCTTCGTCGCGGTGTTCTTCAACTACACCTCGCCGGAGACCGTCTTCGACTTCCTGCTGAACTCCTCCGGCGCCATCGCCCTGTTCATCTGGCTGTCGATCTGCCTCACCCAGTTGCGCATGCGCCGGATCCTGGAGCGCGAGGCGCCGGAAAAGCTGACCGTGAAGATGTGGCTCTTCCCGTACCTGACCTACGGCACCACGGCGTTCCTGCTCTTCGTGATCGGCTACATGCTGTACGACGACGCCGGTCGCAAGCAGATGCTGCTCTCGCTGCTGGCCGCCGCCGTCGTCCTGATCATGGCGTTCGTCCACCAGAGGCGCACCCGTCGAATCCCGGACGACACCGCTGCCACCCCCGTCGCCCCCGGCGTCCCGGTACCGGTCGGCGGCGCGGCGAACAACCCCTGACGCCGACCCCCGACCGCGACGAGACGCGCGGGACGCCGGCCTCGCGGCTCCGCGAGGCACCACGGCATGGGCCCTGTCCGAACACCCGGGCAGGGCCCTCGGCGCGCTCGTCGCCCAACCCCGGATCCCGAATCTCCCGGGCGATCGTCGCGGTTGTCACATCGATATCCATTCGCTGGACGTGGTCACCTCGTCGAGGACGTCGGAGAGGGGCTCGACACCGAGGCCGGGGCCGGTGGGGACCTCGAGGTGTCCGTCGGACAGGACGAACGGCTTCGTGATGTCGGTGGCGAAGTACCGGCTGGAGCCGGAAGTGTCGCCCGGGAGGGTGAAGCCGGGCAGCGCGGCCAGAGCCACGTTGGCGGCGCGGCCGATGCCGGTCTCCAGCATCCCGCCGCACCAGACGGGGATGCCATGGGCGCGGGCGAGGTCGTGGATGCGGCGGGCTTCGAGATAGCCGCCGACCCGGCCCGGCTTGATGTTGATCACGGAGCAGGCGCCCAGGGAGATGGCCGCCGCGGCGTGGGCGGCGGACTTGATGGATTCGTCCAGGCAGATCGGGGTGCGCAGCCGCTTGGCCAGTGCGGCGTGCTGGACCATGTCGTCGTTGGCCAGGGGCTGTTCGATCAGTTGCAGTCCGAAGTCGTCGAGCCCGGCGAGATGTTGGGTATCCGCGAGCGTGTAGGCGGCGTTGGCGTCGACCTGCAGGAGCAGATCGTCACCGAAGCGCTCGCGCACGGCACGCACGGGGCCCAGGTCCCAGCCGGGCTCGATCTTCAGCTTGATCCGGACGTAGCCCTCGGCGATGTACCTCTCCACGGCGTCCAGGAGTTCGGGCACGGAGTCCATGATCCCGACCGAGACACCGCACGGGACCCGGTCCCGGGCGGCACCCAGATAGGAGCCGAAGGACTGCTCCGCATCGCGGAGTTGGGCGTCCAGCACCGCGGTCTCCAGCGCGGACTTCGCCATCCGGTGGCCGGTGAAGGGTTGCAGGACGCGTCCCACCGCGTGCACGTCCAAGCCGTCCTTCGGCAAGGCGGGGATGAGGAACCTGCGCAGGACGTGACGGGCGCTGTCGACGTACTCGGAGGAATAGCGCGGCTCGGACATGGCCCCGCACTCGGCCCAACCCTCGTGGTCGGTGGTCACGACGCGGACCAGCAGCACATCGCGGCTGGTCTCCACGCCGAAGGAGGTACGGAAGGGGGCAACGAGCGGCATCGCGATCCGGCGCAGTTCGACGCCGGTAATCTTCGTCTTCATGACTGGTGGCTCCTCTGCGGGCGGTCACATGTGGGTTGTGGTGCGTTCGGGGTCGTGGTGCGTTGGACCACGTAGCGGCGGCGTTCGTGGAAGCCGATGACTCGGGCGCCTTCGGCGAGCAGGCCGCCCAGGGATTCTCGTACGGCCAGCCGCCAGGCACGGGCAGCGCCGGGATCCGTGCGGCGCAGCGCCTCGATGTCGTCGGGGAGGTCGATGAGTACGGTCTCGGCGTCGGTCGCGGCGGTCTCCGGGCGGCCTTCGCGGTTGCGGAGGCGGTGAGCGGCGCCGGCGGGCGGTTCGATCACCCGGGGCGGGGAGGGCGCGGTGAGATCCCAGGCGACCAGGACCCGGTCGGACTCGTCGCCGCCGTTGATGGTGTCGTGCATCGTGCCGTAGAAGGACGTCAAGTACTGTTCCGGCCGAGCGCCCAGTTTGGTCAGGTTGAAGTAGGCGTTGCGGCGGATGAGCGGGTCGTAGGTCCAGGTGATGCGCCTGAGTCGATGGGCAAGCGCCCATTGCCGCTGGTGCATCTTGAGGGCAAGGCCCACGCCGCGCCCGACCACGGCGCCGGTGATGTGCGAGTGCAGGCTGGTGCCTATGGGTTCGCCGAAGAAGGCGACCGACGCCCCCACCAGACGGCCGTCCTCGTAGGCTCCGGCCACGTAGTTGCCGGCGTGCGAGAGTGCCCGCATGACCTCGGCGGAGATGGGTGAGGCGCCGGGTCGGGACCCCCAGATGTCGGCATAGAGGAGGCTGACGGCATCGAGGTCCTCCATCATGTGCAGTTCTCGGATTGTGGATCCGTTCATCGCAGTGCTCCGACTGGGTGGGCCAGGGGCCGGGCGCGGGCCGGCATGGTGGCGGTGTTGACAGGGTCGTGGTCGGTGTGCGCGGCATCGCCGGCCGCGCCGAGGCCGTCGAGCGTGGAACACCCCACCCCGGCGGGGTGGTTGTCGTCGGGGGTCGCCCGCACGGCCGTCCGCCGCGGCGGACCGGGGCCGAACCGTGCGGCCGAAGTCGTGTCCGGGACCCGACGCGGGCAACGCTGCTCCCCGGTGGGAGACCGGCACGCCGGGCGCGGTGGGAACCGATCGGGCGTCAGCCCATGTGCTCGCTCATGAGCCGCCTCATGTTCCCGCCCAGGATCTTCAGAATGTGCTCCACGGGCATGCCTCGGCGCACCATCGCCGCGGTGACCAGGGGCATGTCGGCCGGGCCCTCCAGGTCGGGGAAGTCGAAGAGGGGGTCCTCGTCGTCGGCGTCCTCGCAGCAGGGCGGGGTGAGGTCAGCGATCACCTCGCGGAGGAAGTCCGATCCGAGGCCGACGTGATCGATCCCGGCCACGGAGACGACGTGGTCGATGTGGTCGACGACCCGGTCGATGCTCATCTTCGCCGCGTCGTCGGTGAGGAAGCCCGGGACGAAGTTCACACACACCACTCCCCCGGTGCCCGCCACTCCACGGATCTGGTCGTCGGTGAGGTTGCGGTGGTGATCCCGCAGGGCGCGGGCGCAGGAATGGGTGGCGATCACCGGGCGGGTGGCCAGTTCCAGAACATGGCCGACGCCACTGGATCCCAGATGGGAGATGTCGAACAGCATGCCCAGACGTTCCATTTCCTGCAGCGCCCGGACACCGGGGGAAGTCAGCCGACTGCCGGTGGCCTCCTCCCGGCTGCCGTCGGCGAGCGGGGTGCGCCCCCAGTGGGCGATCGAAGCGATACGCACACCGAGCCGGAAAAGGGTGGAGAACAGTTCGACGGAGGCGTCGATGCCCGGTGCGCTCTCCAGAGCGAGAACGAGGGCGATCTTGTGGTCGGCGAGCGCCCTGTCGATGTCCGCGCCGCTCACGCACAGGGCAACGTGTTCGGCGTTGGCCTCGGCGAGGACATGACCGCACTCGATCATGCGCAGCGTTTGCCGCAATGCCCCCTCCGGTTGGAACTGTTCGTCGATGAACACCGGCAGAACCTGGATGTCGATCCCGCCCTCGCGCAACTGCGGCAGCCATCGGTCCCGGAAGAACCCGCCCCAGTGCTGCGGGGGGCGGGCGGCAACGGCCATGAGGAGGTCGTTGTGGGCATCGGCGACGACCGCGCGGTGATGCAGGTCCAAGGACACGGCGGGTCCTTTCGCGTGGGAGGGAGCACGTGGGCCGGAAGTGGCGCCGCGTGCGGAGGGATTCGGGTGTACTCGTGCCGGCGTGCGATTCCCATGAGGTGTCCGTGGTGCGTGACGGCGGCGGCATCGCACGCCTCCCACACGACGTGAGGTTGTGCGACGGGAACAGCGTGATCGGGAGCTCGATGCGCGGGTGATGGCGATGCGCCGACGCCGGCCGCCGCAGAGTTCGCCGGGGAGCCGGCGCCGTGCCCGCACTCGGCGCCCGCGTGAAGCGATCCCACCGTGGTCCACGACTCTCCACCACCATGGTGTTCCGCAGGAAGTGGATGCCCACCTGCCGACGAAGGAGACGTCGATGGCGGTGAGGTCCAGAATTCCGGCCGAGCGGAGTCCACGACTTTAGCCAGTCGTACAAAGCATCCGGGAAATCTCTGGACGGATACCGCATGAACCCGGCCAGTCCAGGGACCACGCTGTCCGCATGCACAAACCAGCAAGAGTGCGGCGGGCACCCCCGGCGGCCGTACCCAGCGCAGCGGCGGTGGGCCGGCACCCCGGTCTCGTGGCCGAGCTCTTGTGAGCGGTGTGGTGGTCCGGCGCCCACCACACGTCCATCCGGGCCCGATCTCCCGGTCCGGCTGGTTCACAACTCCAACTCCTCAGCCCGTCGGCGCGGCGCCGACGCGTTGAGGACTTCCACAGCAGGGGCGTCCGCCCTTGTCGCCGACGAAGTGATGACGCCGCCACGGCGGCACATACGTTCCGGCCGGCGCCGGTTGAGAGGGGTCCCTGTCAGATGACGGCACCATTGCACGAGCCGATCGCGGAAGCGACCCCGAGCGCGGCCGGGGAAGCGACGACGGTCGGCAACACCAAGCCTGTACAGGGCCGTTCGCTGGGGCGGATCGCCTGGGAACGGCTCAAGCGCGACCGGTTGGCTCTGACGGGCGGCGCCGTCATCCTCGCGCTCGTCGTGATCGCGCTGCTCGCGCCCGTGATCTCGAACCTCGTCGGACAGGATCCGAACGCCTACCACGAGGAGGAGATCGACGCGCTGTTCGGCACCCCCAAGGGGGCGCTGGGCGGCATCAGCGGCGAGCACCTGCTGGGCGTCGAGCCGGTCAACGGCCGGGACATCTTCGCCCGGATCCTCCACGGTGCCCGGATCTCGCTGCTCGTCGGCTTCCTGTCGGCCCTGGTGGCGGTCGTGCTGGGGACGATCCTCGGCATTCTGGCGGGCTTCTTCGGCGGGTGGGTGGACGCCGCCATCAGCCGCGTCATGGACGGTCTGCTCGCCTTTCCGCAACTGCTGTTCATCATCGCGCTGGTCTCGGTCATGCCGAGCGACATGCTGGGCATGACCGGTTCCAGCGTCCGCGTCTTCGTGATGATCCTGGTGATCGGCTTCTTCGGCTGGCCCTACATCGGGCGCGTGGTGCGCGGCCAGACGCTTTCGCTGCGCGAACGTGAATACGTCGAAGCCGCCCGCTCGTTGGGCGCCGGGCGCTTCTACATCCTGTACAAGGAGCTGCTGCCCAACCTCGTCGCCCCGATCGTCGTGTACACGACGATGATGATTCCCACGAACATCCTGACCGAGGCCGCGCTCAGCTTCCTGGGTGTGGGCGTCAAGCCGCCCACCGCCTCGTGGGGACAGATGCTCTCGAACGCGATCGACTACTACGACTCGGATCCGATGTACATGATCGTTCCGGGCGTGGCCATCTTCATCACCGTCCTTGCCTTCAACCTCTTCGGCGACGGCGTGCGCGACGCGCTCGACCCCAAGGGCTCCCGCTGAACCGCCCATTGCGAGGCGACCCGCGGCACTTCACACGGGGTTTCTCATCAAATCCGGAGGATCCGAGATCGTGACTTCCCAACGCACCTCAGGGCGGCGCAAGCAGGCACTGGCCGCTGCGGCCGTGGTCGCAGGACTGCTGACCACCGCGGCGTGCGGTGGTGGCGGCGGCGACAAGACGAGCGCGGCCGGCTACGACGCCGCCAACAACAAGGTCCTGAACGCCGGTTCCACCAAGGGCGGCACCCTGAAGTTCGCCGCCGCCCAGGACGGCGACTCGTGGGACACCACGCGGAGCTACTACGGCTTCGCCTGGAACTTCATGCGGTACTACAGCCGCCAGTTGGTCACCTACAAAACCGAGCCGGGCAAGGCGGGCGCGGCGCTCCAGCCCGACCTCGCCACCGACATGGGCAAGGTCTCCGCCGACGGCAAGACCTACACGTTCGGCCTGCGCGACGGGATCACCTGGGAGGACGGCAAACCGATCACCTCCAAGGACGTCAAGTACGGCATCGAGCGCCAGTGGGCGCAGGACGTGCTGTCGGGCGGCCCGGTCTACCTCAAGGACATCCTCGATCCCGACGGCGAGTACCACGGCCCCTACCAGGACGAGTCCGCCGACAAGCTGGGCCTGAAGGCGATCGAGACACCCGACGACAAGACGATCGTCTTCCGTCTGCCGCAGGCCAACAGCGACTTCCCACAGATGCTCGCGATGCCGTCGGCCTCCCCGGTGCGCCGGGACAAGGACACCAGGTCCAAGTACGGTCTGAATCCGTTCTCCAGCGGCCCCTACCGGTTCGACTCGTACGACCCGGGCAAGGGCCTGGAATTGGTCCGCAACACGCAGTGGAAGGAAGCCTCGGACCCGGTCCGCAAGGCCTACCCGGACACCATCAGCGTCAAATTCTTCTCCAACGCCAATGACCTGGACCAACGACTGATCGCCGGCGACTACGACTTGGACCTCAACCAGTCCGGCCTGTCGCCGCAGGGCCGCCAAACCGCGCTCAAGCAGCACAAGGGCAACCTTGACAATCCGATCTCCGGCTACGTCCGTTACGCGGCCTTCCCGAAGAACGTGAAGCCCTTCGACAACGAACACTGCCGCAAGGCGGTCATCTACGGGGCCGACCACCTGTCCCTGCAGACCGCGCGCGGTGGCCCCGTCGCCGGCGGTGACATCGGAACCAACATGCTGCCGGCGTCGGTTCCGGGTACCGAGGGCCAGACGTACGACCCGTTCGGGATAGCCGGCGCCGACAAGAGCGGAAACATCGCCAAGGCCAAGGAGGAACTGGTCGCCTGCGGCAAGCCGAACGGCTTCGGCACCACCATCGCCGTTCGCAACAACAGACCGGTCGAGGTGGCCACCGCCCAGTCCCTGCAGGCGTCGTTGAAGAGGATCGGCATCGACGCGCAGATCGACCAGTACGACGGCTCGCAGACCTCCGGCATCGTCGGCAGCCCCACCAACGTGGAGAAGAACGGCTACGGGATCATCATCGACGGCTGGGCCGCGGACTTCCCGTCCGTCCAGGGCTTCGGTCGGCCGCTGTGGGACAGCAAGTACATCCTGCAGAGCGGCAACGTCAACTACGCCCTGATCGAGGACAAGTCGATCGACGACCTCTTCGACGCCTACGCCAAGGAGCCCGACGAGGCCGCCAAGGTCCGGATCGCCAAGGAGATCAACCACAAGGTCATGGAGGGCGCGTACTACCTGCCCTTCACCCACGAGAAATATCTGAACTGGCGCTCCGGCCGGCTCACCAACGTCTACATGACCGACGCGTACAACGGCTACGACTTCGTCAGCCTCGGTCTGAAGCCCTCGAAGTGAACTCCGGTACACCCGCCGAACGGCACGAAAGGCAGGTGAAGGCCGGCGCGGCGTGACCGCGGGCCGCCGGAAGCTCCGGCGGCCCGCGATCCGCGGCAGGCCGTTAGCTGTGCTCACTTACCTCATCAGGCGGCTGTTCGCCGCCGCAGTGATGCTCGTGGTCATCATCATGGTGGTCTTCGGCATCTTCTTCCTCGTCCCCAAATGGGTGGGCGTCGACATCGCCGCGAGCTTCGTGGGCAAGCAGGCCGACCCCGCCGCCGTCGAGGCCGTGCGGGAGAAGCTCGGTCTGAGCGACCCCATCCACCTCCAGGCATGGGAATTCTTCAAGGGCATCTTCGCGGGCCGCACCTACGCGACCGGCGGTGACGTCGTGCACTGCTCCGCGCCGTGCTTCGGCTACTCGTTCAAGAGCGAACAGGCCGTCTGGCCGGTGTTGACCGACCGCTTCCCGGTGACCCTGGGGCTCGCGCTCGGCGCCGCCGTGTTGTGGCTGGCCTTCGGTGTCGCGGCGGGGGTGCTCTCCGCGCTCAAGCGCGGCACCCTCTGGGACCGCGGCGCGATGGTCGTCGCCCTCGCGGGTGTATCCCTGCCCATCTACTTCACCGGCATGCTCTCCCTGGCGACCTTCGCGTTCGGGCTGAAGTGGTTCGACGCGCAGTACGTGCCGCTCGGCGAGAGCCCGGGCGGCTGGTTCGGCGGCATGATCCTGCCGTGGATCACCCTCGCCTTCCTGTACGCGGCGATGTACGCGCGCATCACCCGCGCCACGATGATGGAAGTGCTGGGCGAGGACTACATCCGCACCGCGCGCGCCAAGGGCCTGCGGGAGCGGACCGTCATCGGAAAGCACGCCATGCGCTCCACGATGACGCCGATCCTCACCATGCTGGGCATGGACCTCGGCGCCCTCATCGGCGGCGCGATCCTCACCGAGTCGACGTTCAACCTGCCCGGCCTCGGCCAGGCCGTGCTGAACGCCATCAGGAACCAGGACCTGCCCGTCATTCTGGGCGTCGTCCTGATCACCTCCCTCTCGGTGCTGCTGGCCAACCTCGTGGTGGACGTCCTGTACGCCGTGATCGACCCCAGAGTGAGGCTCACATGACCGAAATCGGCGAGCGGCTCCTCCGGAGCAGAGCCGCGGGGGGCGGGCCCGCCGCCTCGCCCGCCCCGAGTGCCTTCCTGGAAGTGCGTGACCTGAAGGTGCACTTCCCCACCGACGACGGCCTGGTCAAGTCCGTCGACGGGCTGAGCTTCCGACTGGAGAGGGGCAGGACCCTCGGCATCGTCGGCGAGTCGGGCTCCGGCAAGTCGGTGACCTCGCTGGGCATCATGGGCCTGCACACCACCGGCCAGTACGGCAGGCGCAAGGCGCAAATCTCCGGCGAGATCTGGCTGGACGGCACCGAGTTGTTGTCGGCCGGCCCCGACCACGTGCGCAGGCTGCGGGGCCGCGAGATGGCGATGATCTTCCAGGATCCGCTGTCCGCGTTGCACCCGTACTACACGATCGGCCAACAGATCGTCGAGGCGTACCGAATCCACCACGACGTCGACAAGAAGACCGCCCGCAGGCGTGCGGTCGAGATGCTCGACCGGGTGGGCATCCCGCAGCCGGACAAGCGGGTGGACGACTACCCGCACGAGTTCTCCGGCGGCATGCGCCAGCGCGCGATGATCGCGATGTCCCTGGTGAACAACCCCGAACTGCTCATCGCGGACGAGCCCACCACCGCCCTCGACGTCACCGTCCAGGCGCAGATCCTCGACCTCATCCGGGACCTGCAGAAGGAGTTCGGCTCCGCGGTCATCGTCATCACCCACGATCTGGGCGTCGTCGCCGAACTCGCCGACGACATCCTGGTGATGTACGGCGGCCGCTGCGTCGAGCGAGGCCCGGCGGAGCAGGTGTTCCACGAACCCCGGCACCCCTACACCTGGGGTCTGCTCGGCTCGATGCCGCGCCTGGACCGCGAGCAGCAGGAGCGGCTGATCCCGGTCAAGGGCTCCCCGCCGTCCCTGATCAACCTCCCGTCCGGCTGCGCCTTCAACCCGCGTTGCCCGTACGCGGACGTGCCGAAGGGAGACGTCACCCGCACGGTCCGCCCCGAGCTGACCGAGGTCGGCGATAGGCACTGGGCCGCCTGCCACATGACGCGGGAGCAGCGGGAACGGATCTGGACCGAAGAGATTGCGCCGAGGTTGTGAGTGAGAACGCGGAGGAGAGCGCAGTGAGCATCCCTGCACATGGCGAGGGCGGGCAGGCCGGTGATCTCGGCTCGGCCGCGACCGGCGGCGCGGCCACCCTCGTCAAGGACGCCGCGCCCGGCGAGATCCTGCTGAGGGTGACCGGGCTGCGGAAGCACTTCCCGATCCGCAAGGGCCTCTTCCAGCGCCGGGTCGGCGCGGTGCGCGCGGTCGACGGCATCGACTTCGAGGTGCGCTCGGGCGAGACCCTCGGCGTCGTGGGCGAGTCGGGCTGCGGCAAGTCGACGATGGGCCGGCTGATCACCCGGCTGCTGGAACCGACCGCGGGGACGATCGAGTTCGAAGGTAGGGACATCACCCACCTCGGCGTGGGCGGCATGCGCCCGATGCGCCGCGACGTGCAGATGATCTTCCAGGACCCGTACTCGTCGCTGAACCCGCGGCACACCACCGGCACGATCATCGGCGCCCCCTTCCGGCTCCAGGGAGTCGAACCCGAGGGCGGCATCAAGAAGGAGGTGCAGCGACTGCTGTCGGTGGTCGGCCTCAGCCCCGAGCACTACAACCGCTACCCGAACGAGTTCTCCGGCGGCCAGCGGCAGCGCATCGGCATCGCCCGCGCACTCGCCCTCCGGCCGAAGCTGGTGGTGGCGGACGAGCCGGTGTCCGCGTTGGACGTCTCGATCCAGGCCCAGGTCGTCAACCTCATGGACGACCTGCAGCGGGAGCTGGGCCTGACCTACGTGATCATCGCGCACGATCTGTCCGTCGTCCGGCACGTCTCGGACCGGATCGCGGTGATGTACCTCGGCAAGATCGTCGAACTCGCGGACCGGGACCTGCTCTACAAGGCGCCGATGCACCCGTACACCAAGGCGCTCATGTCGGCCGTCCCGATCCCGGACCCGCGGCGCAGAAACGCCGCGAGCGAGCGCCTCCTGCTCGAGGGCGACGTGCCCTCGCCGATCGCCCCACCCAGCGGCTGCCGCTTTCACACCCGGTGCTGGAAGGCGACGCGGATCTGTACGACCAGCGAGCCGCCTCTCCAGGAGTTGCGGCCCGGTCAGCGGGTGGCCTGCCACCACCCGGAGAACTTCGCCGACCAGGCCCCGCAGGACACCATCCTGCTGTCGGCCGCGAAGCGGAGCACGGAGCCGGCCGCACCCGGCGGGCACGGTGCCGCGGGTACGGCCGGAAGGTGACGACCGGCCGGTTCCCGTGCGATGGCACGGGAACCGGCCGGTCGTCGGTCCGGGCGGCTCGTCCGATTCCGAGCCGCCCGGATTCGATGGTCACCGTCAGCGAAGTCAGCGGAGGTCGCGCATGAGCTTGCCCATGATGGAGTCCACCTTGTCCGAGTCGAACTTCTCCGAGCCGATCAGCAGGGTCACCGCCCGTCGGCCGTCGTCGGTGACGGCGTTCCTGAACTTGTGGCCGCTGGCCACGCTGCCGCTGTGCCCCCAGACGACCAGACCCGGAGCGGGCTCGTGGCGCTCGATTCCCAGGCCGTAGCGCTCGCCCGGGAAGTCGTCGGGAACGGTCTTCTTCATTTCGGCGAGTTGGGCCGGAGCCAGCAGTTTCCCGCTCAACAGGGCGGTCCAGAAGGCAGTGGTGTCCGCACCGTCGGAGATCAGCGCGCCCGACGCGTCGGCCTCCGAGGTGTTCCATTCCGTCAGGTCCACCAGAGTGGATCCGCGCTCCCCGTAGCCGCGCAGGTCCGGCTTGGGGATCGTGGTGCGATCGCCGGGCCAGGAGGTCTCGCACAGTCCGAGACGCTTGATGATGCGTTCCTTGATCTCGGTGCCGATGCCGCGGCCGGTGACCTTGGTGACGATCAGGCCGACCAGGTTGTAGTTGGTGTTGGAGTAGGCGAAGCCGTCCGCCGTCCGGTCGGGCTTGGGCAGACCGAGCGCCTGCCGGACCGTCTGCAAGGGCTCGATGTGATCCCAGCGGTGCTCGTCCTCGTCCTCCCAGAACGGCGCGTCCAGGTAATCGGGCAGGCCACTGGTGTGCTGCAGAAGCTGCCGGATCGTGATGGTGCGCCCGTCGTAGAGCTTGGTGCGGATCAGGCCGGGCAGATAGTCGTCCACGGTGTCGTCGAGACCGATCCTGCCCTCGCCGACGAGCTGAAGCACGACCGTGGCCGTCCAGGTCTTGGTGTCGCTGCCGATGCGGCTGTGCTCGTTGCCGACGACCTTGCGGCCCGTTCTGAGGTCGGCGAGTCCGACACCACCGTTCCAGACGCCGCAGTTCGGGCTCTTCACCGTCACGCTGATGCCCGAGGCTCCGATACCTTGCAGTGACTTCAGAGCCGTCTGGATGGGCTTGCTGTCACACTGCGCCTTCGCGCTTGCCTGCGTAGGCACCGTCACTAGAGAGGCCGCGCACGCCAAGGCCACGACAACACTCGTCCTGTATCGCATGCTTTCTCCTTTTGCAGTACTGATGCGTGTGGCGGAATCGATGGCGCCCGGTGCCGGGGAAGGCAGCCGCCGTACGAAGGACGGCGGGGGCGGTCGCGGTTGGTTGTGCTGCACGGGGCGGTGGGGGGTACGGTCGCCGGGGGTGGCCGTCGCACGTTTGCTGGATTGTGCATGCGGACAGCGTGGCGTCTGGACTGGCCGGGTACATGCGGTACCCGTCCAGAGATTCCCGGAATGTTTTGTGTGACTGGCTAAAGAGGTGAGGATGCTCGGTACCGGGGTTCCCGATCTCGGACAAGTCCTGGAAGTGTTGGGCACGTCGCTGCTGCGGCCGTTGACCGTACCGCCGGAAAGTCTGGTGCCGGTCTCGGGCGTCCTCATCTTCGAACGGCGAGCCCCGCGTCCACTTCCCCCGGTCCGGGACGCGATCCTGCTCGCCGTCGGAGTGGGGATGGTCGAAGCGCAGGCGATGGAGCTGGTCGCTTCGGCGGCCGAGGCCGGGTACGCCTGTCTGGTGGTGAAGAGTTTCGGCGAGCCGGTCACCCAACTCGTGGAAGCCGCCCGGCAGTCCGGCATCGTGCTGCTCGCCGCGGACGAGGCCGTGGCCTGGCACCATTTGGATGCCATGATCTCCTCGGCTCTCACCCCGACGGTGCGTTTCGGGCAGGCCGCGGGTGCCCCGGCCGTCGGCGATCTGTTCGCGCTGGCCAACGCGATCGCGGGGATGGTGGGAGGAGCCACCGTGATCGAGGATCCGCACCGGCGCATCCTCGCCTATTCGACGTTGCCCGGCCAGGCCGTCGACGAGGGCCGCCGCCAGGGCATCCTCGGCCTCCAGGTGCCGGAGGGCCCGGAGTACGACGAGCAGTACCGGGTGCTCACCCGGGTCGAGCGCACCTGCCGGTTCGCCGCCGTTGCCGGGGGTCTTCCTCGTCTCGGTGTCGCGGTCCGGGTGGGAAACGAGGTGTTGGGTTCGATCTGGGTCGTCAATGCCGGGGAACAGTTGGACTCCGTCGCCGAACAGGCCCTTTCCGATGTGGCGGACAACGTCGCGCTGCACCTGCTCGCGGCCCGGACCACGGAGTCCGCCGTCCGGCGCAGGTACGCCGACCTGTTGCGACGGCTGCTCGCCGACCCGAGCAGTGTCACCGCGGTGGCCCCACAGCTCGGCCTGGACCCGAACCTGCCCGTCGCGGTGGCCGCGTTCGCCGTCGCCTCGGTCGATGCCGAGGATGTGCTCACGGCACACGCGGCCACCCGGCTCGCCGACTTGGTGAGCCTGCACTGCGAGGCGCGCTACGGCAGGCACGGCTGCGCGTTGATCGACGCGACGGTCTATGCGCTGCTGCCGGGCGGGCCTTCGCCGGACGCGCACCGGGAACTCGTCGCCTACATCGCGCGGCGGGCCCACAGCGCGCTCCGTGTGCCCGTCCGGGCCGGTCTCGGCTCGATCGTCGAGGGGCTGCGCTCGATCGTGAGCTCACGCGCCGACGCGGATCTCGTCCTGCGTGCGCTCTCCGAGCGGCCGGGTAATCCGGAGCCGTGCCAGGTGGCCACGATCGACGAGGTGTGGGCGGGCGCGACGCTGTCCGCACTGGCCCAGATGCTGGCCACGCACGAGGTACTCCCCCGCGGACTCGGGCCGGCGGTCCGCGCCCACGACCTCGAGCACGGCACCACCTACGCGTCCACGATCCTCGCCTACCTGGACGCCAACGGCGATGTCGCCGCCGCCTCCCTTCGGCTGTCCGTGCACCCGAACACGATCCGCTACCGCCTTTCCCGCGCCGGCGAAATCTTCGGTTTCGATCTCGCCGACCCGGACGAACGCCTGGTGCTGTGGCTGCGGTTGCGCCTCGGCGACCAACTCGGCTGGTGAACCGTCGCCATCACCGGATCTGCGTCACGACGGGGTCGCGGCGGCCATCCGGTCACCGGACACGCGGTGGTGGCGGCCGGTATCGCATTTGTTTCGGTTCCCTTTCATCCGAAAGGCGCGAAGGCACCCGCACTTTCTGGATAGTGGCGCTTTTCGGCCACTGAGAACATCCTTTTCGAGCCGTCGTGATCAAGGTACGGCCGGAAAGAGGTCCCATGAAGCACAAGCGCAAGCTCGTCGTCGGCCTGGGTGCGATCACCATGAGCCTGGGCATGATCGCGGGCGCCGGATCGGCGAACGCGGGGACGAACAACACCGATTACGTGTATACGGGCAGCACCGCCACCGGCAAGGTGTGGTTCGATCACGACGGCGACTGGTTCTACGCCCAGGACCTGGCCACGGACAGCCACGGGGTGGCCGTCCAATACCGGATCAACGACTCCTACGCCTATCCGCTGCTGGTCAACAACGGCGGCAAGGGCAGCGTCAAGGCCTTCAACAAGGACTTCCCCGAAGGTGCCACGGTCTGGTTCCGAGCCTGCCTGACCGAGGACAATGTCGCCTGGGACTGTGACTCCATGGCCTGGTCCGAAAGTGCGGTAAAGGCCAAGGCCTGATCCGACCCGACGTACAGATTTCAGCCAACGGCCCGCCGGAAGACCCAAGCCCCGGCGGGCCGTTTCGCTGCGCCCACGCGACGAGTATTCGGTGACGAATGTTGCCGGTTCGGTTGACGAGTGGGGCACCGTCGGACACCGGCCCCCCGCAGACCCCGCGGACGACGGGAGCCGGGACCGGCGGGGCATCGGGGCCGCAAACTGCGTTTTCGGGCCGGGTGTCGCGGGATGGACTACAGGTTGTGGTGCGCCCCGGCATCTCCTCGACCAGACGCGGCAACTCGTCGACGACGCACCGCACCAGCGCGCGCTGCGCGTCGTCCAGGTGCCCGGCGGTGCGATCCGGACACGCGGCGGCCTCGCCGGCCTGCGCGGCGGCGGCCGCCCGGACGGCCACTCGGTCACCCGGCCAAGCAGGACCTCGCGGTCGTCCAGGCCGTGTCATTGCTGTTCGTCGTCGTCTTCGTGACCGTCAACACCCTCGTCGACCTGGTGAACGCGGCCCTGGACCCGCGGACCGCGCGGAAGGAAAGCCGATGAGCGGTACAACGGCCGGCACAACGGACGGCCCCACGGCCGGCTCCGACATCACGGCCGAGGCCGGGCCCGAGAACCCGCCCGCCACACCTGCCCGACGCGGCGACCGCGTCACCGTGACCGCGGCCTGTGTCGTCGGTGCCTTCGTCCTGCTCGCCCTGGTCGGACCGTTCATCACACCGCACGACCCCAACGCCGTCGACCCGTTCGACGTCAACGCGGGACCATCGGGCGCGCACCTGCTCGGCACCGACGACACCGGCCGCGACATCCTGTCCCGCATCATCTGCGGAGCGCGCGCCGGATTGGCCGCACCGGCACTGGTCGTCGCCTTCTCGACCGCGGTCGGAGTGCTCCTCGCGCTGACCGCGGCCTGGTTCGGCGGCTGGGTCGACCGCATCGTCTCCGGACTCCTGGACGTCGTCTTCGGCTTCCCGGGGCTGATCCTCGCGGTGCTCGCCGCGGCCGTGTTCGGCGCCGGGCTCGTCGCCCCGGTCGCCGCGCTCTCCATCGCGTACCTGCCGTTGGTCACCCGGGTGGTGCGCTCCGCGGCGATGAAGGAACGCGCACTGCCCTACGTGTCCGCCCTGCAACTCCTGGGGGCACCCACCCGCCGCATCTGGCTCCGCCACCTGCTGCCCAACCTCGCCCCACTCGTCCTGGTCCAGGCCACCATCGGCTTCGGCTACGCACTCCTGGACGTCGCCGCGATCTCCTTCATCGGCCTCGGCGCCCAACCACCGGACCCGGAATGGGGTCTCATGGTCTCCAACGGCGCCGCCGGCATCCTGGCCGGCCGGCCCCAGCAGTCGCTGTTCACCGGACTGGTCGTGCTCGTCGTCGTGGTCGCCTTCAACCTGCTGGGATCGGGACTCTCCCGGCGCCTGCCGGGAGGGAACACATGAGCGTGACCGAACCCCCGACCGCGCCGCTGCTGGAGATCGGTGCCCTGCGCCTGGACCTCCCGGTCGACGGCACTCCCGAGACCGTCGTGCATCGGGCCGACGTGAGCGTCGGGCAAGGCGAAGCGATCGCCCTGGTCGGCGAATCGGGGTCCGGGAAGTCGCTCACCGCGCGTTCGGTGCTGCGCCTGCTGCCGCCCGGCGCGCGGTTGCACGGCACGCTGCGCTTCGCCGGCGAGTCGATCCCGGACATGACCCGCGAACGGCTGCGTGCCTACCGGGCGGGCGAGGTGGCGATGGTCTTCCAAGACCCGCGCGCGCACATCAATCCGACCCGCGGCGTCGGCGACTTCCTCATCGAAGGCCTCACCACCGCGTGCGGGATGCCCGCCTCCGCCGCCCGGACCAAGGTCGCGAGCCTCCTGCGCGAAGTCGGCATCCCCGACGCCGAACGCCGCATGCGCCAACGCCCCTGGGAACTGTCCGGCGGCCTCCTCCAACGCGTGATGATCGCCGCCGCCCTGGCCACCGAACCTCGACTGCTGCTCGCCGACGAGCCGACCACCGCACTGGACGTCACCACCCAGGAGGAGGTGATGGCGATCCTCGCCGAGGCCCGACAGGCTCGCGGCCTCGCCATGCTGTTCATCACCCACGACCTCGAACTCGCGGCGGCCGTGTGCGACCGCGTCGTCGTCATGTACGCGGGCTCGACCATCGAACAGGTGCCCGCCGCGGCGCTCCACGAGAACACCGCGCACCCGTACACCCGGGCCCTGCTCGCCTCGCGGCCCGCCGTCGGAGACCCGAAGGCCGAACTGCGCGCGATCGGCGGACGGCCGCTGTCGGGCTTCGAGATACCGCCCGGATGCGCGTTCGCCGCACGATGTCCGCGGGCCGCCGAGCGCTGCCGCACCGACCGGCCCGAACCGCGCCCCGCCGGCCGGAGCACGGCCGCGTGCCATTTCCCGCACACGACCGCTCCGGCCCACGCCACCGCACCGAAGGAGGCCGACCGCCGTGCTTGAGGTCGCCAACCTGCGCAAGGTCTACGGCGGTTTCGTCGCCGTCGACGACGTCGGCTTCACCCTGGCCGCGGGCGCCTCGCTCGCGGTGGTGGGGGAATCGGGGTCCGGCAAGACCACCACCGCGCGCATGATCGCCGGACTGGAGCCGGCGACGGGCGGCCGCATCGTGGTCGCGGGAGTGCCCCGCCGGCCCGGACAAAGGGGCGGCGTGGGCCGCCGGACCCGGGCGGGACGGATCCAAATGGTCTTCCAGGACCCCTATTCGTCACTCGACCGCCGCCAACGGGTCGAGGACGCGGTGGCCGAAGCCGTCGTGCTCCATCGCCCGCTCAAGGGCGAGGCATTGCGCGCCCGGGTCGCGGAACTCCTGGACATGGTCGACGTGGACGAGCGCCAGGCCCGTTCACTGCCGAAGGGACTCTCGGGCGGCCAACGCCAGCGCGTGGCGATCGCCCGCGCGCTGGCCGCCGAACCACGGGTGCTGATCCTGGACGAGGCCGTCGCCGCACTCGACGTGTCGATCCAGGCGCAGATCCTCAATCTGTTGGCCCACATCCGCGAAAGCACGGGCACCGCATTGCTGTTCATCACCCACGACCTCGGCGCGGTCCCGTACGTCAGCGACGAGGTGCTGGTGATGCGCGCCGGGCGCGTCGTCGAACACGGCCCGGTGGACCGGGTTCTCGGCGCACCCCGGGACGACTACACCCGCCGTCTCATCGACTCGATCCCCAAACCCGGCTGGAGGCCGCGCCGGCGCGGCCTCGACGCGGCGTGACGCCGCCGGACCACAACCCGCGTCCCCGATTCCATCGTCCCCTTCCCTCCCACCGAGGAACCCTCATGACCTTCACCCCCGCCCTCGAGTTCGCCTTCGAGATCCGCGCCCACGTCGCCGAGACGCTGCACATCGGCAATGGCGACGGCGAGCGAACCGAGTTCACCCCGATCGTCGGCGGCACGGTCGCCGGCCCCTGGTTCACCGGCACCGTGCTGCCCGGCGGCGGCGACTGGAGCAACACGCGCGGCGAAGTCTGCGAACTGGAGGCGCGCTACCTGATCCGCGCGGACGACGGCGCGGTCGTCGACATCGTCAACCGCGGCTACTACCACCCGGCACCGGAGGGCCCCGACCAGTACGACGGCGACCTCCAGGTCACCGAGAAGGGCCACTACTACCGCACCTCGCCGATCTTCCGCACCGACGCCCCGACCCACCGCCGCCTCACCGAGACCGTGTTCGTCGGCCTGGCCCGCCCGGACGGGGAAGACGTGGTGGTGATCAGGATGTACGCGGTGGGCTAGCCGGACAGGGCCTGGCCGGGTGGGCGCGCGAGCGCGCGTTCGCCGCCCCGAAGACACGCCCACTCGCCCGCGTCTCCATAATGTCGCCGTGACCCTCCCCATCCCCGAGCCGGCGGCACTCGCGGCACCCGCCACACCCGCGGCGCTCGCCGCCCCGGCGGAGTCCGCCATGCGGGTGTCCACGTTGGAGCTGTTCTTCGGCCTGGTCTTCGTGTTCACGGTGACCCAGTTGACCACCTCGATCGCGCACGAGCTGAACCCGACCGGGATCACCCGGGTGGTGCTCATGCTCGCGCTGATCTGGTGGATGTACAGCGGTTACGTGTGGCTGACCAATACCGTGCCGCCGACCACGCCCCTGCGGCGCGGCCTCCTGATGGTCGGGATGGCGGGCTTCCTCGTGGTCGCGTTGGCCGTCCCGCACGCCTTCGACGGTACCGGGGAGGCGTTCGGATTCGGTTATCTGATGTTGTCCGGCGTGCACTTCGCGATGTTCCTGGCCTCCGGCGGCACCCGGCAGGCGTTCGTACGGATCGCGCCGTTCAACCTGTCCAGCACCGCGTTGATCGTCATCGGCGGCTTCCTCGACACCAACGCGCAACTCGCGGTGTGGGCCGCCGCGCTGGTCGTGCAGATCGTCACGCCGTACGTCGCGGGCAACGACGGCTTCGGGTTGAGCGTCCCGCACTTCGTCGAACGGCACGGTCTGGTCGTGATCGTGGCGCTCGGCGAGTCGGTGATCGCGATCGGCGTCGGCGCGCAGGGGCTCGCGCTGAACGCGACCCTGATCGCGACGGCGGCGTCGACCCTGACGGTGTGCTTCGCCATCTGGTGGGCGTACTTCGGCGCCGAGGACGACGAGCACGCCATCGCGGTCCTGGAACGGCTGGAATCGAAGGCCCGCAACCTGCGCGCGCTCAACATCTACGGGTATGTGCACTACGGAGTACTGCTCGGCATGCTGTTGTTCGCGGCCGGCGTCAAGGGAGCGATGGCGCATCCCTCGGACCACCTCGACACCGTGCACGCGGGCACGCTGGTGGGCGGACTCGCGCTCTTCCTCGCCTCGGTCGTCGCCACCCGTCGGGCCTTCGGGATCACCCCGAACGGCTACCGGATCGGCGCCGTACTGGCCGTGCTCGCCACCATCCCGATCGGCCGCTTCGGCTCGGCCCTGGCCCAGATCACCACCATCGCCACGATCCTGATCGTGTGCGGCACGCTGGAAACCCGCCACCGACACCGACACCACGCCGACGCCGCAGGCTGACCCCATCCTCGGTGTCGTCGCGGACGGCGAACGCGGCCGCCGACGGCGATTCGAGCTGCGCGTCGGCGGCGGAGCGTCGGTGCGGAGCGGGCGTCGGTCGGCTCCCGCTCGGGCTTCGGTCGCGGCGGCACGCACGGTGTCGGGCGCAGCCGAGCCGCGCACGGTCGGCGGGACCGGGCCGGCCGCGGCGATGCCGAACACCCCGCCGACCGTCCGACCCGGCCCCACGAATCGTCACCTGCCGGCCCGCCCGTCCCGAGCCGTACCCGTCACACCGCGAAGCGACGCGGATTCCTCAACAACACATGCGGGTGCGGGAGACCGAGCACACGGTGCCGCAGGTCTGGGCGGCGACGTCGATCTCGGTCAGTCCTCGTTCGGTCGCCGCCCCTCCGACGTAGAGGGAACCGGCCGGGTTCTCCACGCCTCGGGGTGATGCGGCGCCCGCGCGCCAGGCGGCGACGATCTCGTCGACGGGGATGCTGTGCGATGTCGTACGCATGGCGACACCTCTCGTCTTCCCTGGATGCCCGGACCTCTCGATGCGGAGACCCGGTGGTGCGTGGGCGGCGCTCGGCCGCCCCGGTCCGGAGCGCAAGGTGCGGAGCCCACCGTATCGCCACGACACAGCGGAAAACACCCCCGGAGAACGTGCGTTGCGTAAGCGTCCGGCACACCGTCCCCCTCGCCCCGGCCGGTCTTCGGCGATCGCCGCCACCGGGCCGGATCGCGCCCCCACGCGTCCGCGGCGGACGCCATCGACCTCGCGCGTGCCGGAGGGCCAACCCACTGCGACTGAGGGGTTGTCGATACGGGTACACGCCCTTGTCCCACGACCGGGGCGCGTCCGGCACCGACGCGATCCGGCCCTGTTTCCACGTGTAAGGAGAGTGCCGTGACATTCGCGTCCGAACCTCGACCACCCACACCGCCACCGACGCCGACGCATCACGAACCCGCCACACCCACCGCGCAATTCGAGACCTGGGGACCCCCGCCCGGACCTCCCGTCCTCCCTCCACGACACGCCTCACGCACGGCCCGCAGGGATCCGACCCCGTCCCGATCCACCTCCCACTCACCCCTGACACGTTCCGCCCCCGCGCGCCCGACACCGACCACATCGGCGCCCCCGACGGCGGGAACGTCCGGCAATCCGTTCGAAGAACCGTCCCTGGACCGCACGCGGCAGACCCCGGACGACGCGTCGCAGACGTTGCTGCGAATGACGGCGACACACCGGCCGATCCCCGACGTCGCTCGCATGATCGCGATCCTGAGAGACTGCCCCGGATCCGCCGCCGACGACGTCCTGCGCGAGGCGGCCATGACACGACCCGTGAGCGACCTCGTACAACTGGCGGAACTGCTGCGCGCCCCCGCCCACTCCGCACAGGGCAAGCACCCCACCGCCCAACCCGACCCACCCCACCCGCGATAGGCCGGCCGGCGCGGCGGGCGTCGGTGGCAGGGACTGAGCGATTGCGCAAGTGGGTACACGCCCTCGTCCGGCGACCGGGAGCGTGTCCGGTACAGGCGCGGTCCGGCCGTGTTTCCACGCGCAGGGAGAACCCCGTGACCTTCGCACCAGACCCCGAACCATCGACGCCCGCACCGCTGCCCAGGCATCACGAACCCCCCACGCCGAGCGCCTATTTCGACACCTGGACGCCCCCGCCCGGCGCTCCCCCGCGACCCGCCTCGCCGCCGACCCGCCCGGGCGGCCCGGCGCCTTCGTGGTCCGCCCCCGCACCCATGACGCCGCGTTCCGATCCCTTCGCGCACCCGGCATCGGGCAGCCCGGTCGAGGAACCCTTCCACGACACGAGGGACGACTTGCCGGACGACGCGGCGGAGACGTTGCTGCGCCTCGCGACCACCCATCGCTCCGTCCCCGAGGTCGCACGGATGATCGCCATCCTGGGCGACTGTTCCGGACTGGCCGCCGACCAGGCCCTGCGGGAAGCCGCGATGACACGGCCGGTGAGCGACCTCGTGCTCCTCGCGGACCTGTTGAGCAACCCCACCCACGCCAGACAGGGCAGGCGCCCGGTCGAAGCAGGCGACCCGCACCACCCGGGCGGACCCGCCGGCCCGGGGAATGCCGGCGTGTCCCCACCCCTGCCGGCGGCGTTCACCGCCTCCGCGTCACCGGCCAAGACACCGTCGGCAGCCACCGACAAGGTCGCGGGGACGGCTCTGCGCTGGGCCATCGCGGTGGGCCTGGCGGTATCCGGACTGGCACTTGGCAGCGCCATCCCCTCCAGCATCCGCACACCCCCATACGCGGCCGGGTGGTTCGCGCTGTCGGGTCTGGTGTGCCTGTTCCTGGCCGGGGTCACGGCCGTGCGCGCCGGTCGCGGCACACGCCTGGCCGCCTTGGTGGCGGGGTGCGTGACGATCGCCACCGCGCTCGTACCGCGACTGGTCGCCGACGCCGGGAGCAGGTTCGACGCGTGGGGCCCGATCGCCCTGGGCGCCGGCACACTCACCGCGCTGTGCGCGGCGGCCGTCCTCACCCGGCCCGCCGACCCGCCCGACACCCGGGGCCCGCGCCGACGGATCGACTTCGAACCGTGGGAGGCCACGATGCTCGAGAACCGCCCCAGCAGCACCACCCGCCTGCTCGGCTGAACCCGAATCTTCGCGGAGCCGGGCCGGCGCGCCGAGACCGGCAGACGCGCCCACCGCTCCCCACCGAACGAGTGCCCGCGTGACGAACGGGAACGGCCTCGACCACACGCACGCGGTCCGGGGCCGTTCCCGCCGTCCGTTTCCACCGGCGACGGTCCTTGCCATCCGTGACCGGATGGCAAGGGCCTTCGTCACGCCTGGGCCGCCCCGATTCCCGGCTGTACCGCACCGGTGGGGCCCGCCTTGCCGGCCGGATCCCGGTTCGACGGATCCCGGTTCACCGGGGCACGGTGATGCCCGGCGGACCGGCTCACTTGTACTGCGTGGTGACGTTCACGCCGCCGAAGGTCTGCGCGGCGGCGAGGGTGAAGTAGACCCAGCCGGACGGCGGGGCGGCGATCGTCAAGGTCTCGCCGTTGCCGGCGTTGGTGGACTTCGCCTGGTGGTTGCCGGTGGTGGCCCAGGTGCTGCCGCCGTAGTACAGGTCGGCGTTACCGGTGCCGCCGCTGCTGGTGATGGTCAGCTCCTTCGCGCCTGCCGGCAGGTACAGGAAGTGGTAGCTGTAGTTGCCGGTGGTGGCCGCGAGGTTCTCCCGGCGGCAGTTCTTGTCGAACTGACGGGGGTCGGCGTTGGTGCAGAGCGGGGTGGACGAGGCCTCCGGCAGGGGGCCGCAGTCGTCGGTCGCGCAGGTGGTCGTCAGCCAGGTGGCGAAGCCGGCGTCGTAGCGGGAGCCGATGGTCTGCTTCAGGAAGGTGCGGGCGCCGGCCCAGTCACCCGTGCGGTACTTGCCCAGCACGGTCTCGACGTCCGCGGGGTGCGCCTGGAGCATGTAGCGGACAGCCAGGAAGCCCCACCGGTAGACCCGGGCCGAGTTGACGTCGGGGTCCTCGGTCTGGTCGTAGACGGTGTCGAACAGCTCGCCGAGCGTGTAGGTCTTGGTGCCGGCCACGGCGATGGCGTCGGCGTTGCGCTCGTTGCGGTACCCGAACGAGACGTTCTCGGCGATGCCCTCGACCCACCAGATGGTCGGCGTGGTCATGCCGGCCTCGAAGTCGCCGTACATGTTGTAGCGGCCGTCGAGGTAGTGGGTGTACTCGTGGTTGAGGTTCCAGATCTCGAAGGACGGACGCAGCCAGTCCGCCTCGTGGGCGATGAAGCGGGCCTGGTTGCCGGCCTGGGTCGGGTTGCCCTCCTCGTACGTGCCGCCGTTGTCGACGTCGACGTTGTAGATGGCCCAGGCGTACAGCGCGTATTGGGTGTAGTCGTCGAACGCGACGACCTCGAGGTTGGTGTTCACGTCACCCGGGATCGCGCCCTTGTCGCCGATCACCCGGTGGAAATAGGCGTCCTGGTTGATCAGGCTGTTGCAGGTGGTGGCCAGTTGCCCGGGGGACATGTCCTGGGCACGGAACTTCAGGTTCGGGTTACAGGAGTGCTGGATCGGCAGGACCACGGGGAGCACCCGGTCGGCGAGGTCACAGATGGCGTACGCCGCACAGTTGTTCCGGTCGAACTCGCGCGTGTACCAGGCCAGGTTCATGGTGAGCGGCGCGGTCGGACCGACGTTCGGGTAGCGGTTGATCAGGTCCTTGAGCAGCGGCCGGACCCGGTCCTTGAGTTCGGGGACGTCGAGGGCGTAGCCGAGGAAGCGGCCGACGTTGCTGACGACGTCCAAGCGGTTCAGTTGGGCGTTGTTGCGGATGATGAAGTCGGACCAGGTGTCCAGGATCGCGGGGTCGGCCTTGAGGGCGGCCCGCCAGCCGCGGCCGTCGTTCTTGGCCTTGAAGCCGTTCTCGACGACCCACTCGACGTGCTCCACGGCAAGGGTCATCCGGCCCGGCCACGTGCCGCCGTAGCCGGCGAGCAGCCACTTGACGACGCCGGCGTACCGGCCGGCCGTGTGGGTGCTGTCGATCAGCGTGACGACCTCGTTGAGGGTCTCGCCGTTGGCGTCGGTGACGTCCTTGCTGCGCGGGGAGGCGAAGAAGGCGTCCAGCGCGCCGCGGGCCGCGGTGTCCAACGCCGGGCCGTAGTCGCCGACGGCGTCCGCGTGGTTGTCCTGCACGTAGTAGCCGGCGCGCAGGAACATCACCAACTGTCCGATGGAGGTGGTGTTGCTACCCGGGTACGTCGCGGAGGTGTCGCGCAGCGCGTCGGCGACGGTGACCATCTTGGCTTCGCGGAAGGCCGTGCCCGCGGTCTCCCCGGTGAGGTTGAACAGCGGGTAGGTGCAGGTGACCCTGGGGAGGGCCTTGAGTTGTCGGATCAGCGCGGCGCCCGAGGAGTCGATCACTCCGGACAGGTCGCCGCATTCGTCCGCGGCCGAGAACTGCCCGTCCGCCCTGGCGGGTTCGGCGGTCGGGGCGGCCGGCGTGGCGGACTCCTCGGCGCCTTCCTGCGAGGAGATCTTGAAGCCGAAACTGTCGGTCCTGGCATCGGGTGACCTGGGGACCGGGATCGACCGCCGCGCCGGGGCCGCGGCTTTGGCGGCGCTTACCCCGGCCGGGGTGGTGGCGCCGGCAACGACCGTGGTGCCGGCGGGGGCGGGGGCGGCCTGGCTCTGCGGCGCGAACAGGCCGAGCGCTATGAAGAAGGCGACGCCGAGCGCAGGGATTCTGCGCGCGTTGGCCTTCGATATCCGGGAGAGACGCATCTGTGGAGGCCTCCGGAGCGTTGTGGCCGCGTAACTGGAACGCAGCCTGGCGGTATGCGACATGTAACATGGCACATGTCGCATCGCGCCGGAAGAGCCTGAGGCGGAATGCCGCCCCACCACTACCGAAACGTCCTCATATTGCGAAGCCGAGCGGGACGAGGCGCGTCCGCCGGCTGGGCAGCGGGCGCCGCCGACTCTCCGGTCGGGTGCGCGAACGGGCCTGCGTACGGCGGGTGTTCCCAACGGCGGTCCGTTGCCGGCAAGCTGCGGCGACTCCCGTGCGGCGGACCACCCCCGCGCGCCGAACAGTCCTGTGCCCTCGGCCCTTCGCGATCGGATCTCGCCCGCCGACGAGCGACCCGGTGGCCCCGGCGAGTGTTCTCATCGCCGGGGCCACCCGAGACCGCCGCGCCCCTTCGACGCCGACGCTCAGCCACACCCGAAAGGCGGTCGGCGGTCGGGCGTCAGCCGTTGTGGGTCGTGCCCGGAACCACGATCGACTGCTTGTGGTGGAAGAGGTTGCGCTGGTCCCAGATGCCCTTGGCAAGCTGTAGTCGCTGGTAGTTCTGCTTGTAGTAGAGCCGTGGGTAGAGCGGTGCAGGGTCCGTCGCGATGCCCAGATCGACATCCGGGTAGTTGACGTACGCGCCGTCCGTGCCCAGGTCGTGAGTCGCGTCGCTGACTTCGGGAACGCCGCCCGTCTCCGCGTAGACCTCCCGGTAGAAGCCGTTGATGAACTCCAGGTGAGCCGTGTCCTGGGCCGGGTCGGTCCAATAGGTCTGATATTGAAGCTTCATGCTGGAGTCCCGCTGCGGAACGGCGGTGTCGGACGACCCGACAGCGTTGACCCGGCACCCGTACGAGTCGACCTGAACCAGCGTCTGGGTCAGGTCGACGTTCGGCTCGTCACGAGTCAGCCAGTTCCAGATGCCCGCGATGTTGCCGTCCGAGAACGGCTTTCGGTGATAGGCGGATTTGTACTTGCCACGCTGATTCGCCCCCGACCCGTTCAGCGTCATGGTCGCCTGCAACCAAGGCATCTGACGGCGCTTCTCCGGCAGAGGAAGGAACAGGCCACCCGCGCTGGTCGTCTGCATCGCCGAGTCGGTGGTCAGGCCGGACTCGATCTCCCGTAGAAACGCGTCCAGCGGGGCGACGTCCTCACCGACCCACTGGCTGAACAGGGCGATGTTGCCATTCGTCTTGTGCGTGAGCTTCAGGATGCTGAAGAGTTGGTGGTAGACCTTCTCGTCCGGGCCGCTGTGCGCGGCGAAGAACTCGCCGAAGTTCCGCAGAAGTCGATCGAAGTCGTAGCGGTTCTTCACGAGGTCGGCCCAGGGCCAGGAAATGCTGCTGAGCCACACCCGCGGCGGCGGAGTCGGCAGGTTCTCGGCGAAGTAGTAGCGCAGGACCACGCCGAAGTTCCCGCCGCCACCACCCGTGTGCGCCCAGAACAAGTGCTCGGTGTCCGAGCCATCGCGGTCGTCACGGTGAGCCGCGGTCACCTCGACCCGGCCGTCCTTGACCGTGACGACATCCACCTGCACCAGATGATCGACCGTCAACCCGTCACGCCGGGAGAGCACGCCATAGCCGCCCCCACAGATGTGACCACCTGCCCCCACCGAATAACAGGACCCGCCCGGGATCGTCACCCCGTACTTGCGAAACAGCTCGTTGTAGATATCCCAGTTGGTGGTTCCGGACTCCACACAATGGGCGGTCCGACCGTACTTGTCCTTCGTACGATAGACGCCGTTCATGGTGCTCATATCCAGAATGACGCCACCGGTGTTCTCCACGAAATCCTCGTAGCAATGGCCACCGCTCCGCACGGTGGGCCGCAGATCTCGCTCCAGCGCGCGGCTCACTCCGGCGACCGCGTCCGCGTCGCCGGTGATGAGCTGGATGTAGCACGGCTCGCTGGTCCACCGCTGATTGAATCCCTGGCTCAGGGTCTCGTACCGCCCGTCCCCGGGGAGTACGCGCAGGTCACCGTGGTCGGCCGGACCACCCGGCGCAGGGATGACGGGCTCCGCCTCGGCGGTTCCGGCCGGGCCGAGCGTACCGAGAGAGGCCCCGGCGACAACCGCTCCGGCGACACCCAGGAGCCCTCGTCGGGAAACCTCGTGATCCTGACCCATGCGCCAAATCTCCTTCGCCGTCCAAAGCTCGGAAAATCGTATGGGAAGATCGCCCTCGATCACCCGCCGGGAAATTCCACAGCGAATGCCCAGGTCTCTTCACCGGGAAATCAATCGAAGCTAACATCACCCCACCGGAATTCCACCACGACACTCCGGGCCGACCGACCAGGAACCCGAGACCCACGAATTCACGCTTCCGTACCCGGCGGACGGATGTCGTGGGCCGGGTTCGGTTCCGTCAGAAGCCGGTGAGGGTGAGTTTGCCGATCGTGCCGCCGGATTCCTGGAGTCGGTGTGCCTCGCGGAGGTTGGCGGCGTTCACCGGACCGAGGTCGCGGGTGGCGGTGGAGACGACGGCGCCCGCGTCGACGAGCCGCGCGACCTCGGTGAGGATGCGGTGCTGCTCCTGCTGGTCGGGGGTGGCGAACATCGACCGGGTGAACATGAACTCCCAGTGGAAGGCGATGCTCTTGGCCTTCAGCATTCCGATCGGCAAGGAGTCGAAGTCGTCGACGGCGACGATCGCGCCGAACGGCTTGAGCACTTCGGCGTAGACAGGCAGGTTGCGTTCGGTGCCGGTGGTGCCGAACACGTAGTCCACGCCGTCGGGTGCCGCTTCGGCGAGCTGCGGGGCGAGCGGTCGGTGGTGGTCGACGATGTGGTGGGCGCCCATCCGACGCGCGAAGTCGGCGCTCTCCGGGCGGGACGCGGTGCCGATGACGGTCAGCCCCGTCCGGGCCCGGGCAAGCTGCGCGACCATCGATCCGACGCCGCCCGCCGCGGCGGTGACCAGCAGGGTGCCGGTGGCGTCCGCGAGTTTCAGGTGGTCGAACAAGCCCTCCCAGGCGGTGAGCGAGGTGAGGGGCAGCGCGGCCGCGTCGGTGAAGGACAGCGCGGCCGGCTTGCGGGCGACCAGGCGTTCGTCCACGGCGTGGAAGCGGGCGTTGGCGCCGGGCCGGTTCAGTGCCCCGGCGTAGCAGACCTCGTCGCCGACGGAGAACAGGTGCACCTGCTCGCCGACCGCGACGACCGTGCCGGCCGCGTCCCAGCCGAGCACCCGTGGCTCGCCGCCGGGGTCGGCATTCTGCCGGATCTTGTAGTCCACCGGGTTGAGCGCCACGGCTTCGACCCGGACGAGCAGGTCGCGCGGTCCGGGTGCAGGTACGGGGAGTTCGAGGTCGAGCAGGCTCTCCGGGTCGTCGGTCGGAAGGTTCTTGCGGTAGGCGACGGCGGGCATCGTCGACGGGATCGCGTTCATCAGGAGTCCTCGCATCGAAGTGTGGCTGCGGCCCGGACCGGATTCCCACCGGGCCGAAAACACGGTAGGCGAAGGGAAGTGGTTACCCGCAAGGACAACAAGTACCCATCGGATACCATGCAGACCATGACCACAAAGACCAGCGACTGCGGCGATCCCGTCGACGTCTACGCGGCAGCCTGCCCATGCCGCGACATGCTCGACCTGCTCGCCAACAAGTGGAGCGCGCTCGCCCTGGGCGCTCTGGAACAGGGCCCGCAGCGCTTCGGCGCATTGCGTACCCGCCTACAGGGGATCAGCCCGAAGGTTCTCACCCAGACCCTGCGCCGGCTGGAGGACCACGGGCTGGTGCACCGCGAGATCTACGCCGAGGTGCCGCTGCGCGTCGAGTACAGCCTGACCCCGTTGGGCACCGACGCCTGCGCGCCGCTCGCGCACCTGCGGACCTGGGTGGAGCAGAACATAGCCCGCTTCCCCGCTTCCGCCTGAACACCGGGCAGCCATCCGTCCGATCAGCGACAACGACCTGCTGTGCTCGGGCGGATCCATGCCCGGGCGGCCGCCGCGCCGGCGGCCGCCATACGCGACGTCGTCCGAGCCGGGTACGCCCGCCCGGTCGAGTACGTGCGCGGGCTCCTCGGGTATGGGCGGGCCCGCACAGCGCACCACGGCCGTCCATGTGTGGACGGCCGTGGCAACGCCGTCTGCCTCGTCACCCACCGCGCGCGGGAAGCGCCTTGGTGAGGACGTTCATGCCTGCACGCCGCGCAAGGCGTCGACCGACTGTTCCGCGACCACCGCGGCCACCGCGGCCGGCTTCGGGTCGGCCTTGCTGGAGCCTCCTCGGCGGGGCTTCACGACGCGAGGAGGAGCGGTTGCGGCCGCGTCCGAGACGGCGAAGCGCCGCGTCGAGACCTGGAATCCGCTCACGCACAACGCCTGGAGCTCGGCTCCCGCGCTCGGGACGTCGGGCAGGTCCAGCGTCGTGGCGAAACGCCCGCTCGGTTCCAGCCGGACCCGGTCGATGGGCAGCGGCTTCGAGGGGCCGCCATCGACGACGCCGGGCGCGAACTGGAAGTGGATCGTCGAACAGTCGAGGGCTCGTGCCTCGGCGACGGACTCGATCTCGATGACGGCGGAGCCGGATCCCGAGCGGACCCGGATGTCGATCTCGGGGCCGGGTTCGCCGTATGGATGCTGGGTCGAGCTGCCACACGTTCGGCAGGACACGGTCACTCGGTCCAGGACGCCGGGGTAGGGGCTGGTGAGCACCACGCGTTCGCCATGGATCCCGCAGCGACCGCAGGGTTTGGTGGCGCCGGTTCGCACGACGTGGTGGGTCGCGATCAGTGCGTCACAGAGGTGCCCGAACCATCCCGCGTGCGCGGTCAGGCGAGCCAACGCATCCGCCCACCGCAAGGCGTGGTCGTTCACCTCCTTGGCGAGCGAGACGCTGTTCGGCTCCGCCGCGGCCGAGCGAACGGCCGCGAGGATCGAGGCCTGCGCGTCGTCGCTGTGCAGGCGCATGGCGCGGAGCGGTCTCGCACCCGGATCCGTGGTCCCGTTGCGAAGTTGTGCTCCCAGGTGGTGATGAATGCGATCCACGGTCGCGATGTCTTGCAACCACGCCCTGATCCGGGGGTTCGACGCCGCGATGGTGACGGACTCGCCGTTGAGTCTGTCACCGAGATGAGTGACGGTCACTGCTTCCTCCGAGAATGAGGCTCGGGCGCCGTTGCCCGGCCGAATGCTCGGAGCCTGCCCACAGCCCGACGACACTGTCGAACGACAGGCCCCGAAAGCCGGTTCACCGCTGTCGCGGCTCTCCGGAGGGGCTGACCAACCCCGTCGGACCATCCTGCGCTCGGGTTCGGCCGTTGCCTAGTACTCCAGGTAGCGAGATCTTGGGTGTGGGGCCGACAACTTCGAGGCCTGCTCCCGGCCGACCATCCCGCCCACGAACACCGAGGGTGTCCTGGGCGACTCGTCGGGACGCGCCTGCCGCTCGAATCGTTCGGTGCCGACGGCGCCGACTACGGACGTGGCCACGGGTTGGGCGCGCACGTGGCGCCGCCGGTGACGAGGGTCAGTGTCTGCTGCATCATGACCGGCGCGGGAGCGCCCAACCGTTCACATGTCTCGTGCATGTGGCCGAGTCGATGGCCTACCTCGTGGTTGATCAGCATGCGTCGGTAGTTCGCCAGGTCATCCCCGTAGGTGGAGGATCCCGTCCCCCATCTCCACGCGTTGAGCATCACCCGGCGGGTGGAGGCGACGTTGCAGGAAACCCGTTGTTCACCGGTATCCAAACCGTCCTTGGCGCACCACGAGTTGACCGTTCCCGTACTGGCCACGGTCACGGTGAAGGAAGACGCACCCGAACTCACCCGCTCCAGGCCGATCGTTCCGTCACCTCCCCAACTCCGCGCGTCGTTGAGCGTCTCGTGCACGGCACGGGCGAGGTATCGCGCGTCGATCTGCAGGCCCTTCTCGATCTGCACGCGATAACGCAGCACCCGATTTCCGCCCTTGGCCGCGTCATGACCCGGCACGGTGAGGAATTGCCCGGAGAGCGCGAGGTCGGCCGGTATCTCCGAACGCGCCGCAAGCCACTGGTCGTACGGCCGCGTGTCCGCGGCGGCGGTGACGTACTTCTCGGATTCCTTGTCCTCCGGTTGACAGGCGACCGTCGTCAAGAGCAGCCCCGCCACCAGGACGGCCGGCGAGAGAGTTCTGCGTGCCCAGTTCACGGTTGCTCCCACTCCCCCGTCTTCGCCCGGTTCCGGTATCCGTCGATCGCCGAAGGCGAGCCGGGGCTCCCGTCCGGGACGATGAGTATCCTCTCGCACGCGCCAATGCCGCTTTCGGGCGGGGGACTTGCCGGGCACTCTCACACTTCCCGCGCTGCGCCGGTCATGAGCGCCCGAGGGCTCGGGGTGCCGGATCGGCCGGGATCCGACCGGCGTCGAGGAGTGCGGCGAGGCGGCGTGCGGACGCGTTCGGCGTACCGCGAGGGCCGTCGGCAGCTCCGGGGCGGGCGCGGAGCGGGATCAGGTCCAGGCCCGGGCTGCGGGTGACTCCGCGCACGAAGGCCGCGTCGAGTTCACCGGCTCGCCCCGCGGCCGGGTCCGCGCGGTCAGTCGACGTACAGGCTGGAGCCGAACTCCTCCGTTGCCCGGCCGCCCGGCGGGACGACCCTGACCGGGTTTCCCGTGCAGTTGGGCCCGCTGTAGATCAGGACGTATTCGCTGGTCCTGTTCGCGACCGCGAGGGGCATCACCTTGGCGTTGTAGCAGCCGCCGGGATTGTTGACGACCCGACCCGTGTCGAGGAACACGATCGTTCCCTTCGCGGCGGAGGCGCAGGCGGGCACGGCGAGGGTGATCGCACCCGTGGCGGCAAAGGCCGCGAACATCGTTGCGGCACGGCGCACGCTGGGCTCCCGGAACGGTCCGACGCGAATACCATCCACTCGCCTGGCACGCGGTACCCACCCACCGAGGGAAGCGACCACCCCCGCAGCGAGGTTCACCCGTTCGCCGCCGGATCCTTCGGCAAGGCGCCGGCGCAGACCGTCGTGGATCGGATCGGCTTCGGACACACGGCCGTTGGCGAGCGGATCCGGGTTCGTCAGGCCGACGGCCGCAGGTCGAGGTCGGGTGGCAGCAGGCCGGGTACGAGGTCGTCGAGCCCGACGAGGTAGCGACGGGTGCGGGGGACTTCGCGGCGTGCCGAGGAGAACGCGCCGACGCCGGCGGGCTCGGCGCGCTCGGTCACGGCCGGTTCCGGATCGGTGACGTGGTCGAGGATGTGGCGGTAGCGTTCCCGGAGTTCGGCGTCCGACCGCGCGGCCCGGAACGGGTCCAGGACCACCTTGACGCGGTGTCCGTCGCCGTCACGCCATTCACGGATGACCCACATGGGGTTCACCTCCGAGATCATCGGCCCTGCACCGTACAGCGCGCGAGTGACACCGGGAAGATCTTTCCCGACTTCCGAACGCCGACCCGCCACGCGCCTGGCGGCAGCGGGCTTCGGTCGGCGTACGCGGACGGCTCCGCACCGGCGACCGAGACACACGATCAGCGGCCGTCCGCGGCACCCTGTCCTCGGGTGCGCAGACGGCCGCGGGCTTGCGGCCGCCGCCTGGTCGGCCGCTACGCCACGCATGTGCGGATCAGGCGCGGCGGCCGGCTCGGTCACGATCGAACGGGGCGGTGGTCCACGACGAGGGCTGGGGCCGATGCGGACGGCGCCCCGATCCCGCGTGGCAGTGCTCGCTCTCGTCGGTCCCGCGCCGTCGGTGCGCGCGGTCCGGCCACCGTCCCACGCGGCGGTCACCCACGTGACCGAAGAAGTTTCGACGACCGTGTCGATCGAGCCGAGTCCCGTTCGTCGTCACGGCAAGGGGCGAAGAAATCGCCCCGCAACCCCGTTCGAACGGGCGACACCGCCCCGTCCCAGGAGGACACCATGACCGCAGACGTCGGCATCACGACCGGCACCCTCGAGGTTCCCGGCGCACGCCTGTACTACGAGGTGCGCGGCACCGGCCCGCTGATCGCGCTCGTCGGCGCCCCGATGGACGCGGCCGCCTTCGCACCGACGGCCGACCTGCTCGCCGCCGACCACACCGTGCTCACCACGGATCCCAGAGGCATCAACCGCAGCCCGGTCGACGACCCCGACCAGGACTCCACCCCGGACCTGCGCGCCGACGACCTGTCCCGGCTCATCACGCACCTGGACCTCGGGCCGGCCGCCGTGCTGGGCTCCAGCGGCGGCGCCGTCACCGCGCTGGCCCTCGCCCGGACCCGACCCGACCAGGTGCACACCGTCGTCGCCCACGAGCCTCCGCTCGTCGAACTCCTAGACGACCGCGAGCGCCTGCACGCCGGGACCGACGACATCATCGCCACCCGCCTCGCCGGCGACGTCACCGGCGCCTGGAGCAAATTCATGGCCCAGGCCGGCATCGCACTGCCCGAGGGCGCGATCGAGGCGATGTTCGGCGGCGAACGTGCCCCTCACGAGGAGGCGGACGAACTCCGCTGGTTCGCGCACGAACTGCGCCCCACCACACACTGGCGACCGGACCCCGCCGGCCTCCGATCGGCGACCACACGCATCATCGTCGGCATCGGCGACGCCTCCGCGGGACAACTCTGCGACCGCACCTCCCGCGCCCTGGCCACCGCACTCGGCGGCGAACCCGTGCTCTTCCCCGGCGACCACACCGGCTTCGTCGACGACCCCGCACAATTCACCGTCCGGCTGCGGGAGGTTCTGTAACCGACCCCACCCGCGCTCGGCCCTCACCACCGCGAGGACAGGCCGGGGAGCAGCGGTCCGCCCCATCCTCCCGGACCCAGGACACCGCGCGCTCCCTCCTCGATGGGCACCGTTCCGGAAACGACCGCCGACACGTCCGGCCGTGCGCAAGCCGGAACGGCCGCCCGAACGTTACTGCCCGATGGAGCAGGACGCCTCGCCCTGGTGGTGATGGCCGCGCGTTCGGACGGCCGCGCGTTCGGGGGGTGTCATTGCGCCGAGCGGGCGGTACACGGGCCGCCATGCTCGAGAAGGCGCCGGCCACGACGAGCCACGCCAAGGTCAACCTCGCAGCGCCGCTCATCCTTGATGCGGTTGCTCTCGGTGACGCTGCCGGGCCGAACCGGCGCGACGGGAACGATGGCCGAACCGTCATCGAGGGTGATCGCGGCAAACGGCTGTAGCTCGATCACCCGGTTTCGCTTCAGCACGAGGTGGTATGCACGCTCATCCGACGATTGTTCCCGTACCTGGTCCAATGACCGAGTTCAGCGGCACACGCAGTGCCTGCGGAGATGGAGGGCCCGGTCATGCTCAGCCCCCGCGGCATCCTTCAGGAGATCCACCGAGACGACGAGGCATTCCGCCTGTTCTGCAGCATCGCGGCCAAAGGCGAGAGCCAGGGCGGGTGGGAGAACGGGCGAATCGCCGCTTTGGTCTCCGACCCGGAACTCGCGCCCAAGATCGCGCGGCACGGCGCCGACGAGGACAAGCACGGACGCATCTTCAACGCCATGCTGCACCGTCGCGGGCTCGATCCGGTCGACGTCCCGCCCGAGACGGACTACTGCATGCTGCTCGAACGTCAAGGCTTCGGCCTCGCCCACGACCGGCTGCGCCGCGGCGAGCCGATGACCGAGGCCGACATCGTCGAATACCTGGTGCACAGCCGCGTCACCGAGCAGCGCGCCGCCGAGGACATGCGGATGCTGAGCCGATACCTCGGCGACGAGCCCGACATCGGCAAAGGCATTCGGATGATCTGCGACGACGAGGAGAACCACCTCGCGTATTGCCACGAGGAGCTGCTGCGCCTGTCCGCGCGCGACTGTGCGACGGACATCGGGCGCGCCCTACGCAAGACCGCCCGCGCCGAAATCAAGGTGAACCGCGATGTGAGCCTCGCGGTGATGGCCCGCATGGGTCAGCTGCTCGGCTGGTCGCGCGGTCGACGACTGGCCCTGAAGGTCGGCATCCACGCGGCGTACGCCTACGACCGGCTGTGGGGCACACGCCGCATGGTCGACCTGCGCCCCCCGAAGCGCGTCAACGCCATGGGACCGAGACCCACCGAACCCCGGACCGTATAGCACCGCCCTCGTGCGCGCCGATCGCCCCGCACGAGAACGCCCGCACCCGTGACAGCCGGCGGACGTGCCCTGGGGACGGACCAACCGGTCCGTCCCCAGGAGGAGTCGGCATGCCGGCCGGCTCCTTGTCGGTGGCGTTGTGGCGATGGCACAAGCCTCGTTCGCGGACCCCCTGCAGAACCATCCGCCGATCCGCACATCATGATGACGAATTGCGCCGACGGGCAGCCGCGGTCGGCGGCGGATCACGCCGCGGCCAAGGCCTCCGTCGGGGGCAGGCGCGAGGCGCGGATGGCCGGGTAGAGGCCGGCGACGGCGCCGATGACCAGGGTGGCGCCGAAGCCGCCCACCGTCGCCCAGGCCGGGATGACCGCGTCCCAGTCCCGGGTGCTCGCGTACCCGGTGGTGACCGCCATCCCGAGGATGACACCGGCCAACCCGCCGAGTGCGGAGAGCATCAGCGACTCGACCAGGAACTGGGTGCGGATCTGGCCGCGTGTGGCGCCCAGTGCGCGGCGGAGACCGATCTCGGCGCGGCGTTCGAGCACCGTGACGACCATCGTGTTGGCGACCCCGACGCCTCCGACCAACAGTGCCACCGCGCCCAGCCCGAGCAACAGGCCGGTGAACGCCTTGTCGGTCGCCTGCCGCGCGGCCAGCGCGTCGGAGGGTCGCGAGACCTTGACCTCGTTCGGGTTCCGCGGGTTGGCCGTACGCGCGAGCACGTCGCGCACGGCCGCCACCGCCGCATCGGCCGAACGCGTGTACACGGTGGTCGGGTGTCCGTCGAAGCCGAGGTAGGTGCCGGCCGCGGTCCACCCCACCAGGGCCGTCGCGTCGAGTTCGGGCGCGAGCGGCACCGGGTCGAGGATGCCGACGACGGTGAACCAGCGTCCGCCCAGGTACACCTGGACGTCCGGGCCCGGCGCCCCGACGCCGAGCCGGTTCGCCGCCGACCCGCCCAGGACCGTCGCCGGGTAGCGCTCGGTCGCCCCGTTGAACCACGTGCCGCGCCCGACGGTGGCCCCGACCGTCCCGGGCAGGGCCAGGTGCGCGGCCGCGACCGTGATGCCGCCGCTCTCCGCAGCCGGGATGCGGTCGTTGCGGTAGACCTTCGCGGACTTGACGACACCGGTCGCGGCGACCTGCCGCACCGGGCCGATCCGGGCGATCGTCGCGGGTGCCTCGTCCGGGAGCGACGCGGTGCCGCTGGTCAGCGAGTTGCCGGGGGCGACGGTCAGCAGGTTGGTGCCCAGCGCGGCGAGGCGGGCGTCCAGGTCCGCGCGGCTGGACGTGGAAATGCCGGCGACGGCCGTCATCGCCGCGATGCCGATCGCGATGCCGAGTGCGGACAGGAACACCCGCAGCGGGCGCGTGCGCAGTCCGACGGCACCGACCGCGGCGACATCGCGCGGCCGCAGCCGGGCCGGAGTGTGAACGGTTCCCATGTCAGATCTCCACCCGTCCGTCGCGCATCGCGATCTGCCGCGGCAGCGACGCCGCGATCTCCCGGTCGTGCGTGATGACCACCACCGCGGTTCCGGCCGCGTGGAGTTCGCGCAGCAGCGCCATGACGCCGCGGCCGGATGCCGTGTCGAGGTTGCCCGTCGGTTCGTCGGCGAGCAGCAGCACCGGATCGCCCGCCACGGCGCGGGCGATGGCGACGCGTTGCCGTTGCCCGCCGGAGAGTTCGTGCGGCACGTGGTCGAGCCGGTCGCCGAGGCCGACGCGTTCGAGGGTGGCTCGGGCGATGCGGCGGCGCTCGTGCGGCGAGAATCCCACCCCAGGGGGCCGTCACCGTCGGGACCGAAACCGCCGAGGCCCCGACGACGGGGAACCCGGTGCTGTTGGAACGCCTCGTGCAAAACCTCGTCGAGAACGGGATAAGGCACAACACACCCGAAGGCGGTTGGGTACGCGTCACGAGCCGCACCGACGCCGACGGATCGGCAATCGTCGAGGTCACCAACACCGGACCGGCCGTGCCGAAGTACGAAGTCCCTTCGCTCTTCGAGCCGTTCCGCCGTCTCGGCGCCGAACGCCTGGCAACCCGAGCACCCGGCGCCGGCCTCGGTCTGTCGATCGTCCGCGCCGTGGCCCGTGCCCACGGCGGCGAGGTCCACGCCGAACCCCGAGAGGGCGGCGGATTGACGGTCACCGTCACCCTCCCGGCCGCCCAGGAACCCGGCGACGGCGCCCCCGCACCCTGACAACCCTCCGGCACAAGTCTCGCGAGCCGGGCCGGTTCACGGCGACCCGGCCCTGCCGCGAGCCGGACCGGGACGCCGAACGCGACGGGCGGCGCCTGCACGGCAGCGGCCGACGCCGGATCCGGCGCGGCGGCAGGTGAAACGGGTCGTGGCGTGGCGGACGGCGTGAGAGTCCTCGACACCGCCGGATGACGCACGCCGGTGAAGCCACTCCACCACCCCCACCAAGCACCGCCCGCCCCGCACGCGCATGCGGCAGACACACCCCGCCCCCGTCGGCTCGGCTTGGACTCCGTCCACCGCAGGGCAGCCGTCGGGCGGCCCGATCACCCGATGTCGCGCCGGCCAGGACGAGCCCAGCGCGGAACAACACGTGACGCCGGCCGGGTCTGGCCCGACGCCGCCCTGACCCGGCCCTCCGCCTGACGGCACCCGCGTGGTCGAGAGCGGACCGAGAGCGGACCGAGAGATCGTCGAGAGCGCCACAGCGCAGGGTGGCAATCACTACGAATCGAGCACGACGCGCACCAAGCAGCAGAGACCGAGCACCCAAGACCAAGGAAGATCATCGATGTCATCGATCGCTCCCGAGACGCCTTCCCGAAAGGCCGGGCCCCGGGAATGGCTGGGGCTCGCGGTACTGGCCCTTCCCACGCTGCTGATATCCCTCGATCAGAGTGTGCTGTACCTGGCGCTGCCGCATCTCGCCGAGGACTTGCGGCCCACCGGCACCCAAACGTTGTGGATCATGGACATCTACGGCTTTCTGATCGCCGGCTTTCTCATCACCATGGGCGCGCTGGGAGATCGGATCGGTCGCCGCAGGCTGCTGATGATCGGCGCCACGGCAGTGGGCCTCACCTCCGTCGCGGCTGCCTACTCCACCAGCGCGGAAGCCTTGATCGTCACCCGTGCGCTGCTCGGCGTCGCCGCCGCCACGCTGATGCCGTCCACGCTCGCCCTCATCGGCACCATGTTCCACGACCCGTACGAGCGCGGCCGCGCCATCGCGGTATGGGCCGGTTGCTTCATGGGGGGCACGGCCCTGGGCCCGGCGATCGGCGGCGTGATGCTGGAGTTCTTCTGGTGGGGCTCGGTGTTCCTGCTCGGTGTGCCCGTCATGGCGGTGCTGCTGATCGTCGCGCCCCTCGTCCTGCCCGAGTACAAGAATGCCGAGGCCGGCCGGATCGACCTCTTCAGTGTGGTGCTGTCGCTGGCATCGATCCTGTCGATCATCCACGGGCTGAAGGAGCTTGCCCGTTACGGCTTCGCGCCGGCCCCGGTCGCCGCGATCGGCGTCGGTATCGCCGTCGGCGTCCTGTTCGTGTCGCGACAGCGCAAGTTGGCCGAGCCGCTGCTGGACCTGAATCTCTTCAAGGTCGGCGCGTTCACCGCCGCACTGTTGATTCTGATGGTCTCGATGCTGGCCACCGGCGGCGGCTACCTCTTCATCTCCGGCTTCCTCCAGATGGTGGAGGGACTCTCGCCGATGGAGGCGGGGTTGTGGATGGTGCCGTCGGCGATTGCATCGGTCATCGCCGCGCAACTGGCGCCGGTGCTCGCGAAACGGCATCCGCTCGGCACCGTCATCGGGGTGGGTCTGCTCATCGGCACGATCGGCTACCTGATGCTCGTCTTCGTCGATCCCGTCGGCGGACTGCCGCTGCTGATGGGCGCGTTCGTGATCATCTTCATCGGCGTCGGGACCTTCGGCGCGCTCGGCACCACCCTGGTCGTCGGGTCCGTGCCGCCGGAGCGGGGCGGCTCCGCGGCGGCCCTCTCCTCCATCTGCGGCGACCTGGGAAACGCGCTCGGCGTCGCCACACTCGGCAGCCTCGGCGCGGCCGTGTACCGCGACTCGCTCGACCTGCCCGCCGACACCACGCCCGGCGCCGCCGATGCCGCGAAGGCAAGCATGGAGAACGCCGTCACCGCCGCCCGGGACCTGCCCGCCGAGCCTTCCGAGAACCTGCTGGCCGCCGCCGCGCAGGCCTACACCAACGGGCTGAACGTCATCGGTGTCGCGTGCGCCGTCGTCACCGCGACCAGCGCGGCCCTCGCCCTCGCCATGCTGCGCAAGAGCCGCGGCGCCACACCCTCGGACAACGCTGCGCCGGAGCGGAACGCGAAGTCCGAGGCCGCCGAGAACTCGCTGTCGAGCACCTGACAACCCTTCGGAATTTGGAGATCCATCATGACGACACTGGTTACGGGCGCCACCGGGAACACCGGTCGGCACGTCGTGGCAGAGCTGGTCCGACGCGGCGAGCGTGTCCGGGCACTGACGCGGAACCCGGCCGCCGCGGAGGGACGGTTTCCGCCGGGCACGGAGTTGGTGACCGGCACCCACACGGCTCCGCGGGAGTTGGCCGGCGCCCTCGACGGCGTCAGCCGGTTGCACATCACCGTGACGGCGGGACTCACCGAGGTCGGGCCCGAGTTGGTGCGGCGGGCGGTCGACGCGGGCGTACGACGCATCACCGTGGTCTGGGGCGGCGGGGTGGGGCCGGTCGAGCAGGCCGTGGCGGATTCGGGTGTGGAGTGGACACGCCTGGAACCGCAGGAGTTCATGTCCAACACATTGACCTGGATCGAGTCGATCCGGGCCGAGGGCGTCGTGCGGGAGCCCTACGACTTTCCCGGCGCGCTCGTGCACGAGGCCGACATCGGCGCGGTGGCCGCGGCCGCGCTGCTCGACGAGGGGCATGCGGGGCGCGCGTACAACCTCACCGGGCCCGAAGTCCTGACCTCGCGCGAACGGCTCGCCATCCTGTCCCGGGCGATAGGCCGCGACGTGACCTTTGTCCGGATCACCCACCGGCAGGCGGTCGACAGGTTGATCGCCGACGGCGTGTCCCGTGCGGA
Source organism: Embleya sp. NBC_00888 (assembly GCF_045207655.1). Lineage (NCBI taxonomy): Bacteria > Bacillati > Actinomycetota > Actinomycetes > Kitasatosporales > Streptomycetaceae > Embleya > Embleya sp. NBC_00888. The sequence continues at coordinate 1,412,001 of NZ_CP108785.1, forward strand.
CGCCGAATACGTCGTCGACTGGTACGCGTCTTCGAGCGCGGACTCCAAGACCGTGGTCGACACCGTCGAGCGGGTGACCGGTCGCCCGGCGCGCACGTTCGCCGAGTGGGTGACCGAACACACCGACCGCTTCAAGGCGCCGCCCCGGACCACCGCCGGCAATTGACTCGGCAACGGCCTGGTGCGCGGCCTCCGAACGACACGACGGAGAAGCGGCGCGCGCGGCCGGCGGGTGCGCCCGCCGGCCGCGGTCGGCGGAGCGGACGGGATCGCGGGCGAGGCGATCGCCGCCCCGGACTTCGGCCGGTGGTGCTCCCACGAGGAGAAGGGACGGACTGTCCAAGGGCGTCGGCCGCGCGTCAGTCGACGGGCTGCCAGACGGCGAGTTCGCTCCCGCCCGGTTCGCGGAAGTGGAAGCGGCGTCCGCCGGGAAAGTCGAACGCCTCGACGGTGACCACCCCGCCCGCGGCCACGACCGCGGTCCGGGCCGCGTCCAGGTCGTCGGTGCGCACCACGACGAGCGCCACGGCCGTCCGCTGGTCGGGGTCCGCCTGGACACCGACGCCGATCCCGGCTCCGCCGACGTCGGTGTAGGTGGGACCGTAGGGGGTGGACGTCCACCCGAACGCATCCCGGAAGAACGTGCCGGTGGCGGCTGCCGAGTCGGAGGGGAACTCGACGAAGTCGACGGTGTACATGGCATCCACCCCAGCCGGGGAGGCCGACCGCTCTCCGAATCAGCCTGACCCGTCAGCCTCGCAGGTCGGACAAGTCCTCGACGCTGAGAGTGAGGTCGTTCGCCGCGAGGTTCTCCTCCAGATGATCCAGCGAGCCCGTGCCGGGAATCAACAGCACCGACGGCGACTCCGCCAACAGCGCGGCGATCGCGACCTGCGCGGTAGTCGCGCCCACGCGTGCCGCGACCTCGCCGAGCCGTTCGGCGTCGAGTGGGCCGCTGCCGACGCCACCGCCGAGTGGGAAGTACGGTACATACGCGATGCCCGCTTCCTCGCTGTCCGCCGGCAGGACCGCGTCGTCGCCGTGCCGGTTCTGCACCGCCGCGACGGGCGCGATCCCCCGGGCCTCCGCCAACTGGGCGGCGTCGACGTTACTGACACCCAGGTTCCGGATCAGCCCTTCCGCGCGGAGCTCGGCCAGAACCGCGAACCGTTCGGCGATCGACTCGCCGCCCGGTCCGCTCATCCCGCCGACCCGCAGATAGACCAGGTCGAGCCGGTCGAGACCCAGGGAGCGCAGATCCGCCTCGACCAGGCCGCGGAGCTGATCGGCCGTCGCCTGCCCGCTCGGCACGCCGTTCGGTCCGCGCAACGGCCCCACCTTCGTCGCGATCACCAGGTCGTCACGGTATGGGGCCAAGGCCCTGTGGATCAGCTCGTTGGCCCACACCGAGTCCCTGCCGTAGAAGCCGGCCGTGTCGATGTGGTTCACGCCCAGCTCCACTGCCCGGCGAAGCACCGCGATTCCGGTCTCGGGGTCTCGCGCCGGACCGGCGAAGGTACCCATCGCCAGGCGCATCGCGCCGAAGCCCAGCCGGTTGATCGTCAGTTGCCCGCCGAGGGAGAAAGTCTTGATCGTCATGGCACCCATGGTGTCCGCCGCCACGACACCCGGCGAGCTCGTGGCAGCAAGCTGCCACACTGGCCGGATGCGGAACGAAGAAGTGTTCTCGGTACGCGGAGACGCGGAGCTGACCGCGCGCGCGGGTCATCTCTTCGAGTCCGCGCGGACCGAATTCCTGTGCGCCGCCCGGGACCTCAAGACCTGGTCGCACCCGGGCGCCAGAGCCGCGGTCCGCAATCGCATGCGCGCCGCGGATCCCGCCGCGTTCGTCCCTCGGAAGCTGCTCAGCCCGGTGGCACTCGCCGACGAGGAGGCCCGCGCGCACCTGCGGCTGGTGCGGAGCCAGGGCGCTCTCGTTCGGATCAGCCGTTCACCGCTGCCGCACGAGACCATCCTCATCGACCGGCGGGTGATGATTCTCGCCGGCCCGGAGACCCCCACCGGCCGCGAGTACACGGTGACGACGTCGCGGATCCTGGTCGACGGCGTGCACTCGCTGTTCCGGGCGATCTGGGACACCGCCGTCGATCTCGAAACGTACCTGCACAGCGAAGTCCCGCACCTCGACGCCGACGGCCGCCGGATCCTCGAAGCCCTCGGCTCGGGCCTCACCGACGCATCGGCGGCCAAACACCTCGGCGTCTCGCTGCGCACCTACCGGCGGCGCGTGGCCGAACTGATGGCCGGACTCGAGGCCGACTCCCGCTTCCAGGCCGGACTGCGAGCCGGCGAACTGGGGTTGTCCCGCTGAATCCCTGATGATCGCGGCCCTTCGGCGATCGAAACGACGCGGCGTAGCGGCGGGCCGATCGGGGCCGGCCCTCGTTCCGAACGCCCGCGACCCCCCTTCCCGACTGTTCAGTGTCGACTGTATTGTTCAGCGCATGATGACTGTTTCGGCGCAGGGTGAGGTGTTGGCTCGTTTCGGTCACGCACTCTCGGACCCCACGCGCTCGCGCCTGTTGCTGGCGTTGCGCGAGGGCCCGGCCTATCCGAGTGAACTCGCCGACGCCCTGGGCGTATCGCGCACGAACCTGTCCAACCACCTGACGTGTCTGCGCGGTTGCGGCCTGGTCGTCGCGATCCCCGAGGGACGTCGATTGCGCTACGAGTTGGCCGACCCACGGCTCGCGCACGCGCTCGGCGACCTGTTGGGCGTCGTCCTGGCGGTGGACCCGGCCGCGGCGTGCCCGGACGCCGAGGCGAAGGGCTGCTGCCCGTGACCGCGATATCCCTGGAGCCCTCCCCCGCCCGCCGCGATGCGCTCGCCCAGCGAATACGGCTCCTGGTCGCCGCCACCATCACCTACAACGTGATCGAGGCCGTCGTCGCGATCACCGCCGGGACGCTCGCCTCCTCCACCGCACTGGTCGGCTTCGGCCTCGACTCCGTCATCGAGGTCTCCTCGGCGGCAGCGGTCGCCTGGCAGTTCTCCGCCCGCGAGCACGCGGTGCGCGAAGCGCGCGAGCAGCGCACCCTGCGGATCATCGCCGTGTCCTTCTTCGCGCTCGCCGCCTATGTCGGCGTCGACGCCGTCCGCGCCCTGGCCGGTACCGGCGAGGCGGAGCGCTCCCTGCCGGGCATCGTCATCGCCGCGCTCTCGCTCGCGGTCATGCCGTTCCTGTCCGCCGCGCAGCGCCGCGCCGGCCGCGAACTCGGCTCGGCCAGCGCGGTCGCCGACTCGAAGCAGACCCTGCTGTGCACGTACCTGTCCGCCGTGCTCCTGGTCGGCCTGGTCCTCAACGCCACCCTCGGCTGGTCCTGGGCCGACCCCGTCGCAGCGCTGGCGATCGCCGCCATCGCCGCGAAGGAAGGCCGCGACGCCTGGCAGGGCAAGGGCTGCTGCGCGCCCCCGCCCGCCGAACTCCCCACCCGGCGACAGCAGAAGGACGCCTGCGGCTGCCAACCCGGCTGCGCCTGCTGCACCTGAACACCCATCGCGCCACCCCGGCGGCCACCGCGACGCCCGCCTCCAACCCCGCCTCCCCAAAACCCTCCTACGGCCCGAGGCCCGGATCGTGCTCCTGGACGCGGGCCGCCACCAACCCCACGCACCCGCGGCCGACCCCGGCCGGGCAGCGCGAACGGTGGGTCGGCACCCGGCAGGATGGAGGTGTTCGAACCGGCCGGTTCGCGCGGTGGTTCGGATCGGGTCCGGGAGTGTTCGGGTGTCACAGCAGGAGCCACGGGAGCCGGTCGCGGTCATGGAGGACCACCAAGTCGCGATCTACCTGGGGGCGATGGCGGCCGGCGGCCTCGCCGGGTGGGTGTCGCCGTCGATGGGTCCGGGGCTGGAACACGCGATCAATCCGGTCCTGGCCGCACTGCTGTTCGTGACGTTCCTCCAGGTCCCCGCCGCCGAACTGGTGCGCGCCCTGCGCGCGGGCCGATTCCTGGCCGCCGCACTGACCGTGAACTTCGCCGTCGTGCCCCTGGTGGTCGCGGCGATGTTCGCGTTCCTGCCCGACGACCGGGCCGTCCGCATCGGCGTGCTCCTGGTCCTGCTGTGCCCGTGCGTGGACTACGTGATCGTCTTCAGCGGCCTCGCCGGCGCCGACAAGGGACGCCTTCTCGCCGCCACCCCCCTGCTCCTGCTCGCCCAGATGCTCCTGCTCCCACTGTTCCTGCTCCTGTTCATGGGCTCCGAACTCGCCGACACCGTCGAGGCGGGACCGTTCGTCGAGGCGTTCGTCGTCTTGATCGTCATCCCCCTGGCCCTCGCCTGGGCCACCCAGGCATGGGCCGCGCGACGACGCGCCGGGCAACGTTTCACCGACGCCGCGAACACCACGATGGTGCCGCTGATGGCCGCCACCCTGTTCGTCGTGGTCGCCTCCCAGATCCCCAGGCTTGACGACGACCTCGGCCCGGTCCTGCGGGTGGTGCCCTTCTACGTACTGTTCCTGGTCGTGATGGCGTTCGCCGGACTCGCGATCGCGCGGCTGTTCCGCCTGGACGTGCCCGCAGGACGGGCCGTCGTCTTCACCGGCGCGACCCGCAACTCCCTCGTCGTGCTCCCCCTGGCCCTGTCCCTGCCCGACCGCCTCGCCCTCGCCGCGCTCGTCGTCGTCACCCAGACCCTGGTCGAGGTCGTCGGCATGGTCGTCTACGTCCGCACGATCCCCAAATTCCTGCCAACCCACTGACAGCCCCCCGAACCTCCGAACGCCCGAACGTCCCCAGCGGCGGCACTCGGCGCGACGTGAGAACCGCCCCGCCGGGATCTCAGCCGGCGGCTCACGTATCGCATACGTTCGGTGACATCCGTGGAGTTGGGCCGCCGGCGGGCCCGGGTTGCCAATCATTATCAAAACAACCCAAGATCGACTTTAGGGAATTTAGGAGACTTTCCCTTGATAAAGGGAAAAGGAAACGGTCAATTTGGTAAAGACTTGGCAATGCAGAGATCACTGATGATGACCGTGACACTCCTGTGACTAAAGTTCAACGAAAGGCGATCGGTTCCACGTCGACCATCCCGTTCGACACGATCGCCACCGCCGAATTCGGGGACGCGTTTCGGTGACTGTGGGTGACCGCAGTCGTCGCGACGAGAAGCCGGAACCGGGGACCCTCGCAGTCCCTGGGGTGAATCGGTGCTCCGGCACCGTAGGGCGCCTTCTTCCGCCCGAACCCGTCAGCCAACCCGGTAGGCGGCCGAGGAAGGAGACCCGCCACCAATGGCGTCGCAACGTCGTTCCGGGCACCACAGCAAGCCCAAACCGCGCACCGTCGCGCGTACCGCGGCGACCGTCGTCACAGCCGCCGCGACGATGACCGGCGTAATGACCTTCGCCGGCACCGCGAGCGCGGATCCCGCGCAGTCGTTCCAGCAGACCAAGGAACGCGTCAACCAACTGCACAGCGACGTGATCAAGGCCACCGACGCCGCCAACGGCGTCGACGAGCAGATCACCAAGCAACAGGCCACCGCGAACCAGACGCAGACCCGGATCGCCGAGGAACAGGCCGCGCTGAACGCCCTGCGCGACCAGATCGGTGTCCTGGCGGCCAACCAGTACCGCAGCGGCGGCCTGCCGCCGTCGCTCTCGCTCGCGCTCAGCGGCGACCCCGAAGGCTTCCTGCAGAAGTCGCAGATGATGTCCCAGCTCGACGGCCAACAGGCCGCCAAGCTGAAGCAGATCGCGGCGCAGGCCCGAGCTCTCCAGCAGGACCGCACCGAGGCCTCCTCGCAGCTCGCGGAACTGGAGAAGCTGCGCACCGAGCTGAACAAGAACAAGACCGAGATCCAGACCAAGCTCGCCGAGGCCCAACGACTGCTGAACACGCTCAGCGAGAAGCAGAAGAAGGAAGTCCTCGACTCGAACGAGCACAAGAACGACGCCGCTCCACGCGGCGACACCGACCGCAGCTCGCGGGACAAGCCGGACACACCGCCGCCGGCGACCAACGTCCCCGTCTCCGGCCGGGCCGCGGCCGCGGTCGCGTTCGCGAAGGCCCAGATCGGCAAGCCGTACTCGCCTCGGGCCGTGGGTCCCAGCTCCTACGACTGCTCGGGACTGACCCAGGCTTCGTGGAAGGCCGCCAACGTCTCGCTGAGCCGCACCACTTGGACCCAGGTCAACGACGGCCCGCGGATCTCCAAGGACGCGCTGCAGCCGGGCGACCTGGTGTTCTACTACTCGGACAACTCGCACGTGGGCATCTACATCGGCGGCGGCCAGATCGTGCACGCCCCGCGGCCGGGCAAGAACGTGACCATAGCGCCGGTCTTCTCGATGGAGTTCTACGCGGCCGTTCGACCCGGTTAGGCCCATCGGCCGTTCGACCCGGTCAGGCCGATCGGCCGCGCGCCGATCCCTCCACAGCGTCCTCTCCCGGACACGTTCCGACAGGCCCGCTCGGCGAGCATCGGCCGTGAGCGTGCGCGCATCAGGACAGCCGCGAGGTCCGTACCGACCCGCGGCTGTCCAGCCCACGTCGGTCGACGCCGAAGTCCGCGCGCGGCCACGCCGATCGAACACGCGAGGCTGCCGAGGGACGTCCGGAACCCCTGCCATGGTCGACCCCGGCGTGGCGAAGCCCGGACGGCTCCCGGCAGTTGGCCGGGCCGGCGCCTACCCCTGTACCTGCCCCGTGCCCCCGTGCCCCGTGTCGGTCCCGCTGCTCGCCCCACGCGCATGCCCCGAACCGGCCCTCCCGGCACGGACGACGCCAGGCCGTCCCCACCGCGCCACCATGTTCCGCGATCGGGGAACCGGTCGCCGAGCGCCGACGTCACATCACCATGGCCGAGTCGAATGCACGACCACCCGCCACCCGGACGATCATCGTCGTCGCCGCCTCACTGATCGCCGCCGCCTGCCTCGGGATCGGACTGTGGCTCCTGCTCGCAGGAGACGACGACGACAATCCCACGGCGGGAGAGCCGATCCGAACGGCGTCCGATACCCCGGTCACCGCATCGGTCGGCACTCCCGTCGCCTCACCCTCCGCCGGCTCCACCGGAACTCCGGTCACCCCGAGCGCTACGCCGCCGGGCACCACTTCACCCGGCACCCGACCACCCGCCACACCCACCGACGGCCGCCTCGACACGCGGACCATCTCCTTCGCCGACGCCCGCGGCCTCCCCAAGGTGTTCGCCATCGCCGAATCGGCGACACAGGATGCGGACGTCCTGGCAGGCCTGTTCACCGGGGCCCCGACCAAGCGGCCTGCGGAGCCCGTCCCCGCAACCGACTTCGCCCACAACGTCGTGATCTCCGTGACCATCGACGCGGGTTGCCTCGACCCCGAGGGCGCCCGGCTGTACGCGAACGGGAACCGGCTCAGGCTCGACGTACGCTTCCCCGATCGCAACACCCCACCGGAATGCCTCGCTCCGTACATCCGGCTCGCGCGCTTCGAGGTCCCGCGCGCATCCGTGCCGAACCGGCCGGTCCTGGACGGCAGAACACCGGCGATCCCGCCCGCGAACACCCGCTCCTGACACGAGCGTTGCACCCGTGCACGGGCGGCGACCCGGAAACACGCCGGCTGGCATCGCCAACCCCGGGCCGTGCGCGGCGAGATGGTCGGCGAGCGCGGTCGGCTCTGCTGCCGCGTCGCCCGAACCGTTTGGTCCCGTTCGCCGTGACGATCACGCGGCATTGCCATCGTGAGGCTGCCGGGGCGTGAGGTGTCGACGTAGACGAGGTGGCAATCCTCGGCGGCGCAGCTACGGATGCGGTCCGCGAAGGGCCCGGTCTGCGACTCGACCGCGTCCCGGGCGACGGTGGCCGCCAGGTGCGTGCCGCCATGGGTTTCAACCCACTGCCGCTTCCCGGTCGGCCCGATGGCGGGGGCCAGTACCGCGACTGCGACCGCGACTTCGGCATGCGAGGCTCGCCCTTCGAAACGACGAGGCCGGCACCCGCCGCTCGCGTCGCGGGAACCCACCCCGACGTCCCCACGAGACTTCTAGGCTGAGCCGGTGACTTCACCGTTTGCGGTTTCCAGGGAAGAACAGCGGTTCGTCGACGCGGCGCGGGATCTGGCCCGGCAGTTCGCAGCGACGGCGGACCGGCACGATCATGAGGCCACCCTCCCGGTCGCCAATCTGACGGCGTTACACGAGGCCGGCTTGGACCTGGCCGCGATGCCCCGGGAGCGAGGCGGTTCCGGGCTGTCCTACCAGGCGCTCGGAGAGATCCTCGGCATCATCGGCAAGGCGTGCCCGTCGACGGCGTGCGTCTGGATGATGCATCTGGGCTCGGCACAGGCGCTGGTCGGGTACGGACCGCAGTTCTACGCGGAGGAGTTGGCGGCGGGCAAACGGTTCGCGAACGCGCTGTCGGAGCCTACCGGCGGGAACCTCTTCCTGATGCCGCTCCAGCGGGCCGAACCGGTGGACGGCGGATTCGAACTGGACGGCGCGAAGCGGTTCGTGTCCGGGTGCGAGATCGCGGACCACTTCCTCGTCAACGCGCTGCTCGACGACGGACCGGCGTTCTTCGGGGTGAGCCGGGACGACAGCATCGAGATGGTGTCGATCTGGGACTCGATGGGCCTGCGCGGCACCCGCAGCCAGTTGGTGAACTTCCGCAACACCCTGCTGCGGCGAGAAAACCGATGTCGGATCGTCGACCCGACGGCGCCGAACATCATCGCGCTCGGCCTGCCGTGGCTGTCGATCGGCATCGCCGAGGCCGCGCTCGACGCGGCGACCGACCATGCCCGCAAACGTGTCGTGCCGAGTACCGGCAAACCTGTCGGCGACATGCAATGGGTCCATTTCGACGCCGCCGACGCCCACGTAAAGCTCCTGGCCGCACGCACCCTCGCGGAACGGTCCATGTGGCTCGCCGACCGGAACGCGCCGGGCGCCCTCGTCGCCGCCGTGGAAGCGAAGCTCTACGCCAACGAAGTGGCGAAATCGATCGCGGAGTTCGGGCTCCGGGTCGGCGGCGGCTCGGGCTTTCTGCGATCCTCCCCGATCCAGCGACACTTCCGCGACGCCCAGGCCGGCGCACTGATGGCCTTCTCGGTCGAGGTCTGCCGGGACATGATCGGCAAGGGCCTGCTGACCGGCGGCGAGCAGCCCTGAGACTCCGCCGCCCACCGCCGCCCACCGCCGGGCGGTGGCGGGCGGTGGCGGGCGGCTATGGCGACCAGCGCCCACCGCCGACGGCCCACAGCACGTACCAGACGGTGGCGGCGACGAACAGCGCGACGAACACGATCAGGCCGGCCAGGCCGCCCCGGGTCTCGCGTACCGCCGCTCGGGAGGGCCTCCTGGGGTCGTAGTGCACCGTGCACGGGTCGCCGACCCGGGTGTGCTCGGTGGCGGGCCCCTTGACCGTGCGTTCCTCGCTGCCGGGGACCGAGAAACGCACGTGGGAGGTGTAGACCCAATAGCCGCCCACCTCGCCGTCCATCCACTTGCGGTCGACCCGCGTCACGACTCCCGGCACGGCGACCCCGCGGCGCAGCAGCCTGAGCTGAAGCACGACCCGGGCGACTCCGGACAGCGAGCAGAGCACCAGGAGACCGCCGGCCGAGGCGGTCGGTGACCGCGTGAAGCCGTAGTACAGCCCCCAGGCGAGCAGCACCAGCAGGCCGACGACCACGGGGAAGAGCGCGCAGGCCATGCCGATGCCCAGCACTTTGGACCCGCCGCTCGCCGGCCGTCCGCTCGGACGATCAAGGTTCCATCGCATGCCCGACCCCGATTCGCTTCGACAGTACGGGAGTTCGCGTCCTGCCGCGCCCGACCGGGGCAAGTCGGGACGGGCATCCTCACGGCCGCGTTCGACACCCCCGATCACGTCTCGAACACATGTTCGGCTCAATGGAGTATCGTGGCGGAATGTCGGATTGTCTCCAGGGATCGCTCTTCGACCAGAGCGACGTCATCCGGGTCGGGCCGCCGCGCGGCCTGCGACGCACCGTGCTGGGCGACGGCGCCTGGATCGACGAGCTGCCGGGCTGGGTCGCCGGCGCGGACGCGTTGTTCGCCGCGCTGGCCGAGAGCGTCCCGTGGCGGGCCGAGCGTCGGCGCATGTACGAACGGGTGGTCGACGTTCCTCGCCTGCTCGCCTACTACGGCGCCGCCGACGAGCTGCCCCATCCCTCCCTCGCCGAGGCGCGCGACCGGCTCTCCGAGCACTACGCGGCGGAACTCGGCGAGCCCTTCGTCAGCGCGGGACTGTGCCTGTACCGCGACGGCCACGACAGCGTCGCCTGGCACGGCGACCGCAACGGCCGCGGAGCCCGCGAGAACACCATGGTCGCCATCGCGTCCGTCGGCACTCCGCGAGACCTCCTGCTCCGCCCGCGCGGTGGCGGTGAAACGGTACGGCGCCCACTCGGCCACGGCGACCTGATCGTCATGGGCGGCACCTGCCAGCGCACGTGGGAGCACGCGATCCCCAAGACGACCAGGGCCACGGGGCCGCGAATCAGCATCCAGTTCCGGCCACGCGGCATCGGCTGACCGGCGGCGACCCGGCCGCCACGGGCACCGAGCACCGCCTTTCGACCTCACCGTGCGGCGAGGTCGAAAGGCGGACGGGCCTACTGCTGTGGATGCTCGCCGGGTGTGCCGTCGGGGTGCGCGAGAGGGGTGGGGGAAAGGTCGCTGCTCTCCTCGCCGGGTTCCAGGAGTGTGCCGGCGGCGCCGACGATGAGCGGGTCGGGTACCCCGATCGCCGCCTCGTCCTTGGCGGGGTAGTCCAGGCGCGTCAGCAGGCTGCGCATGGCTTCGAGCCGACCGCGCCGTTTGTCGTTGGTCTTGACCACCGTCCACGGCGCGTGCTCGGTGTCGGTCGCCCGGAACATGTCGACCTTGGCCTTCGTGTAGTCGTCCCAGCGGTCCAGCGACCGCAGATCGACCGGGGAGAGCTTCCACTGGCGCACCGGGTCGACCTGGCGGATCGCAAAGCGTGTACGTTGCTCGGCCCGCGAGACGGAGAACCAGAATTTCACCAGCAGGACCCCGTCCTCCACGAGCATCCGCTCGAAAGCCGGACACTGGGCGAGAAAGAGCCGATGCTGCTCTTCGGTGCAAAATCCCATCACCGGTTCGACGCCGGCCCGGTTGTACCAGGACCGGTCGAAGAACACGATCTCCCCGCCCGCGGGAAGATGCCCGGTGTACCGCTGGAAGTACCACTGGGACGCCTCGCGCTCGGTGGGTGTGCCGAGGGCCACGACCCGAGCACCACGCGGGTTCAGGCGCTCGGTGAATCGCTGGATCGTGCCCCCTTTGCCCGCGGCGTCCCTGCCCTCGCAGATCACCACCAACCGCTGTCCGGTCTCCTTGACCCACCGCTGGAGCTTCAGCAGCTCGATCTGAAGCACCCGCTTGGCACGCTCGTACTCCACCCGGCGGATCTTGCGCTGGTACGGAAAATTCTCCCGCCAGGTCCGGAGGGGCTGTCCCCTCGCATCCAGCAGCACGGGCTGCTCCGGCCTGCTGGAATCCACGGTCAGACCCGTGAGCAACTCCGGCTCTCGGCCGCTGTCGACGTCTCCGGTATTCACACCCTGCCTGTGCCCGCCTGACCGGCTCGTACGCGGGCCGGCAGTCGGATGATGATGTTCCGCACATCCGGGAGCGGGCCGACGACCAGGAGGTCGGCGTACGTCGATGCCGGTGTTTCGGTGTTCGGCGGCGGAACCCCGGCGCACCACGCGCGGGGTTTCGGGCCCGGAGGTCGGCCGGGGCCGGTGGCGCCGCACGAGGCGGTCGGTGACCGAGCCTGCGCGGGGCAGGGCGACCCAACCGAGCGCTTCGAACCGGCGCCCGCCACGGGAAGTCGTCGTCCGCCGCGTCCTCAGGTGCCCGGATCCGGTTGCACCGGCTCGGGCAAGTGGGCGCGGACCGCCTCCAGTTGGGCGGCGAACGCCAGGCCCAGAAAGAGGGCGATCGAGGTCAGGTAGGCCCACAGGATCAAGGACACGAACGCACTGAGGGGGCCGTACACCGAGTCGAAGGAGCCGCTGAGCCGAATGTAGAGGCCGAGCAGCCACGACAGCAGCACCCACAGCACCAGGTACACGGCCGCCCCGAACGCCAGCCAGGTGAAGCCGGGTTGGCGACGGCGCGGCGACCACCGGAACACCGCGGACGCGGAGATCAGCGCGAGCGCGACGCCCACCGGCCAGCACAGGATGCCCCACACCGTGCGCTGCGTATCGCTCCAGCCGTATACGTCGGCGGCGGCCCCGACGATGTCGCGGCCGGCCACGGTCAACAGCACGCCGAGGCCGATCGGGATGCCGACCACCACGGTCATCACGGCGGCCCGGCCATACTTGCGGAGGAACGGGCGATCACGCTCGACGCCGTAGATGCGGTTCGCGCCGCGCTCGATCTGGCTCATCGCGGTCGCGACGTTGACCAGCGAGAACACCAGTCCCAGGGACAGCGCGACCGCGCTGCCCTCGCCCGCGTCGCGCAGCGTGTCCTGCACGACGGCCGAACTGGGGCCGGTGGACAGCCGGGCGAGCACGGCGGAGACGAACCGGCCGAATTTGTCGGTGTGCAGGACCCGGGAGAGTCCGACGACGGCGATCGCGAACGGCAGTACCGACAGCACCGTCTGGAGCGCGAGCGCGCGGGAGTGGGTGAACCCGTCCGCATAGCGAAAGCGCACGAACGCGTTCCTGACCAGTGTCCAGCCGCCGTACCGGCGCAATGTCAACCACGCCTCGTCGGCGGAGAGTTCCTCGCCCTTCATGTCCCGCGTCTGTGGAACTCGTTTCGCTGTGCCCATGCACCGCTTCTGCCCGCCGGTCACGAATGCAGCACTCGGGAAGGGAGAGTGTCGGCGCGTGCACGCACCGTGCCGACGCGGTGCCGGGATTCAGCGCATGATGTGGGCGCGGACGTGCTTGCCCACGGCGTGCTGTTCGACGGTCCACCCTGTGCTGAGCAAGTCGAGCAGGCGCAGCCCGTAACCACCCTCGCCGTCCGCGGGACGTTGGAGTACGAGGAGATCGCGGGCCCGATCCCCCACCCCGATCTCGACTCCGTCACGGGTGCGGGTCAGCGTCAACTCGGCCTGGCCGTAGGCATGGCGGATGACGTTGCCCACGAGTTCCGAGACGATCTGGACGACATCGTCCGCGCGGTCCTGGGTCCATCCCCAAGCGCCGAGGACGTCTCGGACCGTGGCACGGACCTCGGCCAGGGTGCCGGGGGCGTTCGACACGACCCAACTTCGGGTGGCGGCGGACGGGTTGGCGGGCGGGGTGGTCATGTCCTGGCTCCAGCCGCTCCTGGTGGTTCGGTTGGGCGTGCGCGGTGTCGATTCACCGGCGTTGCCCGTGGGGACTCGGCGAACGGCGCGGCCCTGTACGGCTCCTGCCCGGAGTCCGGCACGGCCCGCCGCCTCGGCACGCTCGTGGGGTAAGGGGACCGGACCGATTGCCGCTCACGGCTCACCGAGTGTGGTATCCGAGATACCGGAGATGCCCGGGGCGGTGTTGCCGTGGTAGCCGCCGGTCCGGGTGCGGTGGTCATGGTCGTCGCGGTGCTTGTCCTTGTCGAACTCGGGTGAGTTCTTGATCTGTTCCCTGCTGTAGGCAACGTGGACGACCTTGTTCTCCGCGTCGATGCTCGCGATCGTGCCCGCTGGGAGCAGGACGTGCTTGCCAAAGATCCACGCACCGGTGTCCACCACCAGGTACGAGGTGTCGACGTCGTCGTTGTGCTTGTCGACCTTTCCCATGTGGCCGTCGAAGGCGTCCACCTTGTAGCCGGTCAGGCTCGCGCCGGCGGTGTATCCGGACTCGGGACGGTGACCCCACGCGTTGGGCCCGGTGCTCATGGGAACCCTCCTCGGTTCTCGACGAATCCCGCAGCGGGTGGCGGAGCACCATGCGGCCGGAACTCGTTGGATGCAATGGTCGGACGCACCCCTGCCCCGCAGCCCTCACTCCATGCCTCGTTCGCGTCCTCATCGGCCTGGGGCGCCGCCGGGACCCACGGTGAGGGTCTCATCCAGCGCAGCGCTCACCCGGGTGAGCGGTGGGGCGCCTTTCACCGGGCTCGTCCTCCGCCGGATCCACCGTGCGGCGAGCCTGGACGGCGGCCGCATCACACCGGGTGGCGGAGTCGGTGCCGTCAGGGTCGGCTGAAGGTTGCCGCGGCGATGCTGGTCCGCGTGTCCTCCAGACAACGGGACTGGGCTTCGGCGCGGTCCAGGAGTTCGTCCAGTTCCTGTGCGGACAAACGCCGGTCGTGGTCGGCCACGGCGCGCAGGCTTCGCCAGCACGACGCCTTGCCTTCGACGCCCATGCGCATGGTCTCGAGTTCGATGACGCTGCTCAGCGGCGAACGGCCGAACAACCGGCCGTTGGGTTTCAGTCTCCCCGCTCGTTCCGTGGCCCAGGCGAGGGCGGCTTTCGCGGGTGGTGGCGCGATCCCCAGGTCGCTCATGATCCGCTTCAGCGACCGGCGATCCTGGGCCACCTCGTCCGCGATGGCGGACAGCGCGGGCCCGTGCACCCGGCCCCTGTGGTTGCGAGCGATGCGGCGGGCGAGGTTTTCGCCGCCGGTGGAGCCGGCGAAGTGGTCACCCAGGTAGATGCGAAGCAGGCGCGCGGCGTCGGTGTCGTCGCCGGAGGACGGCTTCACGGGGTGCTTGCGCCGCCGCGCCTGCTGGAAGGCCGTGGGTGGCGCCGGTCGAGAAGGTTGTCGCCGCGACGGATCCGACATGGGGGGCTCCTTCCGGATGGGCTACATCGTCAGGCCCGGGTACCCACTTGGAACGACTCGATACCCCGACCCGTCACCCGTGCGTTGGGTGGAAGGAACGGCACGTTCCCTCCGGGCCGGTCCGGCCGGCCGCATGCGCGGGAAACCGTGCGCGGCCGCCTGCGGCACGGCCCGGCGGGAGCGGCGACGCGTGCGCCCACTCGTATCCCGGGCTTCGCGCGAACCGACGCCCGCTCCTTCGGCCGGGCGGGTGCCCTGCTCCGCCGCTTCCGGGGCCGCACGGTCGGCGTCGGTGAACACCGTCGCCTCCCGCCAGGGTCCGCACCCGGAGCGAGGTCGGTCGGACGCGGCTCCGGGCGTCGGCGGTCGCGGAAGGCCGCGGCGTGGGCGGGGCTTGCCCGAAGCCCACGCCAGGGTTCGCTCCGATGGATGTTGGTCGATGGTCTGCGGCGTGCGTTCCGGTGCGCCGCGGGGCGGGCGCTGGTGGGGAGCGGCATGAGCGAGCCGACGGCTGACGACCCGTCGCGGATCGGGCCGTTCCGGATCGAGCGGCGGCTCGGCCAAGGCGGCATGGGGCGGGTCTACCTCGGCCGGTCGCCGTCCGGCCGGGCGGTGGCGATCAAGGTCGGCCGGCCCGAACTCGCGGACGACGCGGACTTCCGGCGGCGATTCACGCGCGAGGTGGCCGCCGCCCGGGCGATGAGCGGGGCGTTCACGGCCGCCGTGGTGGACGCCGCACCGGACGCGCCGAGTCCGTGGCTTGCCACCGTGTACGTCGACGGCATGTCGTTGTCCCAAGCGGTGGCGGCCCACGGCCCGTGTCCGAGCGCCGAGTTGCGGATGTTGGGCGCCGGGCTCACCGAGGCGCTCGCCGCGATCCACGGGGTCGGGGTGATCCACCGGGATCTGAAGCCGTCGAACGTCATGCCGGCCCCGGACGGGCCCGTGGTGATCGACTTCGGCATCTCGTTGGCGTCCGAGGCGAGCGCACTCACCCTTACCGGCAGCACGGTCGGCTCGCCGGGCTTCATGTCGCCCGAGCAGTGTGGCGGGCTCGCGATCGGACCGGCCACGGACGTTTTCGTCGTCGACCCTGCCGGCCGCGACCTGATCGGTTCGTGTCGGCCTTGGAGGCGAACCCGGGAGTGATTCGGCCGTGCGCGCCGCCGGCGTAGCGGCGTACCGCTCCGCGGCCGACGGCTTCCGCCGCCGCGCGCGGGACCCGGGCCCTCGGTCGAGTCGTGGCCGATGTCCGCAGTGGTGTCGTCCGAAAAAGGCGGGCGGGGCTGCAACCTTTGGGGCTGCTCGCGGGCTACTACAGGCGAAAGGTCTTCGGTACGCGGCGGAACGGGGAACGGATGGACAGGGCCGAGAGGCACCACAGGCGGCCACACGGCGCGGTGGACGAAGCGGGCGGCGGGGACGACGCCGAGTTCAAGGAATTCGTGCTCGGCGCACGGACCCGGTTGTTGCGGACCGCCTATCTGCTCACGGGCGATCACCACCGCGCCGAGGACCTGGTGCAGACCGCCTTGATCCGGGTCTACCGGCGATGGCGCCGCATCGACCGGGGCATGGGTGCCGAAGCGTACACCCGGCGGGTCGTGGTCAATCTGCACAACTCGTGGTGGCGGCGCAAGTCCTCGCGTGAGCAGAGTCGGGCCGAACTGCCCGAGGGGGCGGTGCGCAACGCGCATGCCCTGGTCGAGTTGCACACCGACATGTGGGCCGCGTTGGCGACGCTGTCGCCGCGTACCCGGGCGGTGTTGGTCCTTCGCTACTACGAGGACCTGTCCGAGGCGGAGGTCGCCCGCATCCTCGGCACTCCGATCGGCACCGTGAAGAGCCAACACTCGCGTGGCCTGGCCCGGCTGCGCGCCGTGCTCGGAGCGGAGCAGTCGGCGTCGAAGTCGGCCGAGTCGCCGGCCTCGGCGCGGCCGACCGAACCCGCGAACGGCGCGACCGGCTCCCGGCCCGTCCCCGCGCGGACCGTCGCACACACCTGAGGAGGAACGTCATGGAAGACAACAGCGCGGTGCCGGACCCGGTCGTCACGCGTTTGGCGGCCACCCTTCGGGCGCACGCCGACACGGTCGAGCACGCCCATCCCGGGTACGAGAGCCTGCGGCGGGACATCAGGCGGGCCCGGCGGCGCCGATTGGCGGCGTGTACCGCGGGCGTCGCGGCGATCGCCGTGGCCGGCGGCATCGCCTTCACCTCGAGCGGCGCGGCCCTGGGCGACGGCTCGCCCGCAGGCGACCGGCGGGCTTCGTGGAGCGGGTGCCGGACGGACGGGGACGGACGGGCCGTACCCGCAGGCGCCACGAAGGCCCTGTTGGCACGCGCGATCAAGGACTACGGGCCGACCGAGGGTCGCGACGCGGCCCAACGAAAGCTGCTGGAGGCCATCGTGTGCCAGGTGGACCAATGGGCGCACGGCAGCGACGGTCTGAACTATCGGGTGATGTGGCGAGGCACCTTCGGATCCGGCGCGACCGGGGTCGTACTGCGCGTCACCCGAGGGTCCGACACCGTCGACTTCGTCGACACCAGTTATGGGCGGCGCAGCCATACAGCCGTTCCGGCCGAGCGAGCGAACGAGGCTTCCCGGCTGGTCTTCGAGGCGGGCCGGACGGCGTGGGAAATGTGGGCTCCCCCCGGTTCCGCCGTCGAGTTGTACGAGGCGCCGACGAATCGCCTGATCGGGGCCGGTACGGCGAACGACAAGGGCTACACGGCGATCTTCTCGGACCGGGCGATCGACCCGGCCACGCCGACGCGGGCGGTCACCGTGCTTCCGTCCGGAATCCGCGAGGACGGGCCGCTCCCGTCGACCCGCACCACCCCCGAGGAGTGCCGAGTCCTGTTTCGAACCCCCACCTGCGAGCCGACCGACCCGGTGCCCCCGGCAGCCGGGCAACAGGCGCCCACCATCCGGCAGTAGCGCCACCGGCCACGGCACCGACCCTACGCGGACGGAGAGTTCGCGCGGGGTCGGTGCGGTGGCCCCGCGTCGCCGGGTTCGCGGACGGACGTGGCACGGGCCGCGCGGCCGATGTCGTCACTCCGGTGTTCAGGTGTGGAGGCGGCGGCAGAACTGCGCCCGGAGTAGATCGGTGAAGATACCGATGGGGTCGTCCCACCCGTCGTCGCTCCAGTCGCCGTTGACGTTGGTGGTGACCATCTGTTCGCCATCGCGAGCGCCATAGGTGTAGGACCACGATCCGAAGAGCGCGCCACCCATGCCCCAGACCGTCTCCCCGCAGGGCAGTCTCACCGAGGAAACGCCGAGGCCGTAGGCGGAGTCGGAGATCCAGTCGCGGGTGGGCACGGTGCCGAACATCTCGCGTTGTCGGTCCGCCGGCAGTATCCGGCCTCCCAACAGGGCGCCGAAGAATCGGTTGAGGTCCCCGGCGGTGGAGATCATTCCGCCGGCGGCCCAGAACATCGATGCGTCGAACTCGGTCGCGTCGTGGACCGGCGCGCCGGGGTCGGTCCGGAAGAGTTTCGTGTAGTGCCGGGAGTGCGGCCCGTGGATCGTCGGGTCGCTGCCGCGTGGCAGATACGTGCCGGCCAGGCCGAGCGGGCGGGCGATCCGCTCCGTGATCTCCTCGGCGAGCGCGCGGCCGGTGGCCCGTTCGACGATCATGCCCGCCAGGACGTAGTTGGTGTTCGAGTACGCCCAGCCCGAGCCCGGTGTGAAGGTGGGCGGATGGGATGCGGCGATCCGCACGAGTGACTCGGGGGTGTGGGTCTCGGAACGGTTCAGCGCTTCCTGGTCATCGGTGTAGTTGAAGATCCCGCTGGTGTGGTTGAGCAGCATCCTGATGCCCACCCCGGCACCGTCGTGGTGCCGGCCGTGAACTGCGCCGGGCAGCCACCGTTCCACGGTGTCGTCCAGGCTGAGCCTGCCTTCGGCCGCCAGTTGCAGCACGACGGTGGCCACGAACGTCTTGCTGATGCTGCCGATGCGGAACCGGTCCTGCCGTGAGCGTGTGCGGCCGGTTCGGGTGTCGGCCACTCCTGCGGTCCCGAACCACTGCCGGTCGCCGTCGCGGACCTCGGCGAGAATGCCGGGAAGGCCGCCTCGAGTCACGGCTTGCCGAAGCAGGGACTGGATGGCCTCGTAACCCTCGGCCTCCGATGCCGGCGCGGCCTCGGATACGGCGCCCACATCCATGGCCGGTTCGGCGTCCGGTCCGCTGCCATCCGTACGAGCGGTGTGTCGGTGCATTCGTTCTCCTTGTCGCGGGCAACGCGAAGATGGCCGCCCGGCCCCTCTCCACGGCGTGATTCGTTGGCCCACCGGCCCGTTGGCCACCGGCCCCTGGGCGCACCGGCTCGCACCCCAGGCTTGGGCCCGGCGCCCGTGCGATCCGTCGCGTACGCCTACCGGGCTCTGCGCACATTCCGGCCGGGGCACGCCCGCGAGCCGTGTCGGCTTTCGGTGCTCAGCGGTCCCGGCTGTCGAGCGTCTGCCGCGCGTGGTCCGCCAGTTCGGCCTGATCGACACCGGCCAGGGCGAGCGCGCGCGGCACGGTGCCGATTCGGGCTTGCAGGATCCCGAGTAGCAGATGTGTCGACCGCAGGTCCTTCTTGCGGGCGAGGGCGAAGCTCCGCTCCAGTGCGAGTCTGGCGGACGCGCCCATCCTGGGCTGCTCGCAAGCGTGGCTCGGCCGGGGAAGGTCATAGGCGGCCGCAGACACTCCGATCATGCCCAGACTGTGCTCGAACTCCCGGTCCAGTGCCTCGCGAACAGCAGCGCGATCGAGCCCGGCCGAGGCCAGCACCTGCTGTGCGGTGGACCCCTGATCGGCGGCGATCGACATCAGGAGATGGTGCGCGTCGATCGTCGCCGACCCGTCCTCGTGGGCCTCGTGCGTCGCCCGCACGATGACCTCGTGCAGGTACTTGTCAAACGCGCTCATCGCCGCGTCTCCTCAGCTTGACTCCGGCGGCGATGAGCCGCTTGGCGTGCTTCTTGTGGACGGCTTGGCGGGTGATACCGAGCGCCTCGGACACCTGTGGCCAACTCCAGCCCGCTCGCATGGCCTGCTCGACGGCGGCGTCCTCCAGTTGATCGGCGAGGCGCCGCAACGCCACGACAGCCGCCAGGCTGTCGGCGGGCTCCTGAGGAAGGGGATTCTTGACGGCCGACATACAAGCAACTGTAGTTGACCAATGGAGATAGTCAACCCGAGTTGCCAAAGATGAGGACGGGTCTGGTGGCGGTCGACGCACTCCGGAGGGCTCGGCGTTCGACGGGGCGGCGCCCATGCCCCTGGGCGGGACGGAGTGGGAGTGGTGGCCGCCGCGGAATCACTCGGGACAGATCCTGTTGCACTTGCCGTCATCGTCGCGCGGCCATTCGCAGCAGGCGTGGTGGGCGGATCGCTCGACCTTGTCGCGATCGATGAACTCCGTGACGACGCGACCGTCCTCGACACGCGTGACCCCTACTTGCTTGCCGAAGTCGATCCTCAAGATGTCGAGTTCCAACCTTCTGCAGGTCACCGCGTACCTGCCGGCGGCCTCAGGGTACTTGGCGAACAGCTTGCCGACTTCGTCGAAGAAGTCGGGGTCGCGCTCCGGCCCGCAGGCGGGCTTGGTGTTCATGGTTGCGGTGTTCATGGTTGCGCTCCTCGGCGTCGAGTGCTCGGAGCCCCAAAACCATGGTCTCCCAGCCTCGAACCCGGTGCCACCGAGCCCAGGAGCGTCCCCCGCGCCGCAATGGCGAGCAGTACGCAGATACACCGACTTCGAGCACACGGGCGGCGCCCCGCCCCGACCGGCAACGTCGGCCGTCACGTCGTGGCGACGTTGATTCGCGCCGGAATCCGGCCGCGCGTGCTGCTGCGCGATCCCGGCCGGCGGCCGGCTCCCGACGTCCGGGAGGAGGTGGACGCGGTGCGGGTCGACCAATACGACGTCGACGCGGTGGTGGCCGCCACCAAGGATGTCGACGCACTGTTCCGGGTGGACCCGACCCCCGGCGGCGAGGATCCTCTCGCCGACTACGCCCGCGCCACCGAAAGCGTGGTCCGCGCCGTCACCGCCAACCGGATCGGCCGCGTCGCCTCCAAAGCGGCGTCGGCGCCGAGAAGCGGCACGGCGCCGGCGAGATCGACGGCCTGGCACACACCGAAACCGCCCTGGACGACACCGGCGTCGACGTCACCCACCTGCGCTGCGGCTACTTCTTCACCAACCTCGAACTGCAACCCGACGCCCTGCGCGCCGGCCTCCTCCAGGTGATCCTTCCGCTCGACCGGCCCATGGCCCGGGTGGCGCCGCACGACATCGCCGAGGTCGCCGCCACCCGTCTGCTCTCCCCCGACTGGTCCGGACGCCACGTACAGGCCGTGCACGGACCCACCGACCTCACCTGGCGACAGGTCGCCGAAATCCTCACCGTCGCCACCGGCCGCCGGATCGACGTCGAACGCATCACCGACGACGCCATGCGCGACCTGCTCCACCAAGCCGGGATGACCGACGGACCGGTCGAGGCCGTGCTCGGCATGTCCACCGGGCTACGTGACGACTTCGTGCCCGAACAACCGCGCACCATCCGGACCACCACCCCGACCACGCTCGCCGCCTGGGCCCACGAGCATCTCAGGCACCGGATCGCCGACACCGCGGCCGCCCCGGCCGACCCGGCGGCTCGGCGCCCGGCCGCCCGAGGCGGGGACGACCCGCGGCGGTAACGCCCGGGGGCGTCGGATCCGTTCGCTACGGAGTGGACATCGCTTCCGGGACGGCCTTCGCGCCCCGGATGTCACCCGATCCGGTCGGACGGGGGCCGTAGGCCCGGCGTGCTCCGTACGCGACGAGCACGACCGCGAGGCTGCCCAGGCTGGTGAACAGTTGCGTGCGCTGGTCGTCGATCACCGCCATGGCCACGAGCACGGCGACGAAGCCCGCCATCACGATCCAGGTGAGGTAGGGGAACAGCCACATCTTCAGGGCCAGTCGCTCCGGAGCCTCGCGCTCCAGCCGCCGGCGCATGCGCAGTTGCGAGGCGCCGATCATGACGTACATGAAGATGGCGATCGCGCCGGAGGAGTTGACCAGGTACGTGAACACGGTGTCCGGCGACAGGTAGGCGAGCACCACCGAGATCCAGCCGACGACCGTACCCGCCAGGATCGCCCGGACCGGGACGTTGCGCTTGCTGGTCTTGACCGACCACTTGGGGGCGTCCCCGTGCGAGGCCAGCGCGAAGAGCATGCGCGAGGACACGTACACCGACGAGTTGAGCACGCTGAGCACCGCGGTGAGGATCACGACGTCCATCACGGTGCCCGCGCCGGGCAGGCCGATGATGTCCCACGCGGCGACGTACGGGCTCGCCAGCACCTCGGCGCCGTCCCACGGGACGATCGTGACGACGAGGAAGATCGAGCCGACGTAGAACAGGATGATCCGCCAGATGATGCCGGTCGTGGCCCGCGCCACCGAGCGCTCGGGTTCCTTGCTTTCGGCGGCGGCGATCGTGACGATCTCGGCGCCACCGAAGGCGAAGATGACCACGACGATGGCGGAGAAGATCGACGTGAAGCCGTTCGGCGCGAAACCGCCGTGCGAGGTGAGGTTGGAGAAGTCGAACGAACTGCCCGGCCACGCGCCGAACACATGCAGACCGCCGACGACGAGGAACGCGATGATCGCGGCGACCTTGACCGAGGAGAACCAGAACTCGAACTCGCCGAAGGACTTCACCGACAGCAGATTCGTCGCGGTCATCACCGCCATCAGGGCCATCGCCAGCACCCACAGGGGCAGGTCGAGCCAGGCGTGCAGGATCGCGGCGCCCGCGACCGCCTCCACGGCTACGATGATCACGTAGTAGTACCAGTACAGCCAGCCGATCGTGAAGCCCGCCCAGGGCCCGATGGCGCTGCGCGCGTAGTCCGAGAACGAACCCGAGGACGGTCTCGCGACGACCATCTCGCCGAGCATGCGCATCGTGCACAACACCAGCGCGCCCGCGAGACAGTAGGACACGATCGCGGCCGGCCCGGCGGTCTTGATGACGCTGCCGCTGCCGACGAAGAGACCGGCCCCGATCGCCCCGCCGATCGCGATCATCGCCATGTGCCGATTGCGAAGGGAGCGGCTGAGTTGGGGTTGCTCGGTCGGGGGTGTGTGCTGCGACATGGAGACTCCTGCAAGGCGGGGAACGGGGAGGCAGCGGGAAACAACGGCGTGGGGGTGCAGCGGTGAGCCGGTACGGACGCCCGAACGCGGCGAAGGCGGGACCGGTCAGGTCCAGTCGCCCTCGCGGCCGGCGCCGATCACCCAGGTCAGTGCCCGGAACCGGCGCAACGCCTCACGGGCGTCGGGGGCTTCCAGGCGGACGGTGCGCGGGCCGACGACGTCGACCCCGCCCATCGCGCTCGCGCGTTCGGCGAGGTAGGGGCTGTCCACGTCCACCTCGACCAGATGCGGGGCGGGCGTCGCGGTCGGCCGATCCGGCGGGCCCGCCAGTGCGGCGGCGGCCTCGCGGCGGATGTCGGTCGCCGTCGCGGCCGGTGTGCGGCAGATCGCCGCGTGGCGGGAGATCGCCGTCTTGACCGTGACCGTGCGGCAGCCCGGCGCGTACTGTCCGGCCTCGGCGCAGGTCAGGTCGTCACCGGTGACCAGCACCACCGGGACGCCGGCCTCGGCGGCGACGAGTGCGTTGAAGCTTCCCTCGTCGACGGGGCGTCCGTCGACGCGTACCGCGAGCACGCTGTGCGAGAGGTAGGTGTGGGCGAGCACGCCGGCCTCGCCCGCCCCGGTGTGATAGCCGACGAACGCCACTGCGTCCACGTCGAGTTCGAGTCCTTGCAGCATGCCCAGCGGTTTGTTGCGACCGACGATGAGCACCGCGCGCGGGTCGAGTTCCTCCAGGAGCACGTTGTCCATCCCGCAGTGCGCGTCGTTGACGATCACCTCGTCGGCGCCGCCGTCCAGGAATCCGGCCACGGCCGCGTTGACGTCGCCGGTGAGCAGGCGTCGGAAGCGTTCGTAGCGCGGGTTGCCGGCGCGCACGTCGGCGGGCAGCACCGTGCCGGTGGCGCCCTCCATGTCGGCGGAGATCAGGACGCGGGTCATACCGCAACCTCCTCGGGGTCGGGACGGTCGTGCTCGGACCGGTTCCCCGAGGGAGGCGTGGACACCAGGTCCACCAGGGCGTGCACGTGCGCCGCGCCGCTCTCCTGGACCACTTCGCGAACGGTCTGCGCCGCGCGGACGGTGGCCAGGCGCACCTCGTCGTCCACGACGCGGTAGCCGTACACCGCCGGTCGGGGCAGTGAGTTGTAGGCGAAGTGGGACGAGAAGTAGTAGGCGCCGGTGTCGTACAGCGCGACGACGTCGCCCGGTTCGAGCAGTGGCAGGGCGCGGCCGACGGCGGTCAGGTCACCGGCGAAGCAGCACGGCCCGGCGACGTCCTGGATCTCCTCCGGCGCGTTCTTGGGCCGGCCGTGCGCGTCGAACGCGCCCACCCGCAGCGGCCATGCCTGGGGCATGAACACCGTGCGGGTGGCCACCTGGGCGCCCGCGTGGGTGATCGCGATCCGTCGGCCGCCGGCGCTCTTGGTGTACTCCACGAGCGAGGCGATCGTGCCGTTCTTGGCGAGCAGCGAGCGGCCGAACTCGGTGACCAACCGGTAGCGGCCGTTCAGGAGTTCGGGTACGGCCGTGCGCAGTTCGGCGACGTAGTCGGCGAAGGTCGGGTCGTCCTCGTCGCCGGCGAAGTTCACCGGCAGGCCGCCGCCGATGTCCAGGCCGGTGATCTGTCGGCGGCCCAGGACGGAGTTGATGTGCTCGGCCAATTCGTAGGTCGCGCGCAGGCCGGCGGCGATCAGCGACAGAGGGCAGCCCTGGGAGCCGACGTGCGCGTGCAGTCGGTTCAGCCACGGCCTGCGGGCGAACGCCTCGACCACGGCGTCGACGGCGCCCGGGTCGCGCAGGGCGATGCCGAACTTGGACGTGGTGGTCGCGGTGCTCATCGCGCCGATCGTGCCGGCGCCGACCTGCGGGTTGACCCGGATCCCGATCGGTCCCGCGGCCGGGCGCTCGGCCACGATCGCGTCGATGCGGGCCAGTTCCTGGAAGTTGTCGACGTTCACGGCGATGCCGTGCGCGAGGGCGTACCGCAGTTCCTCGACCGTCTTGGCGGGGCTGTCCAGGACGAGCCGATCGGGGGTGAACCCGGCCGCCAAGGCCTGCTCCAGTTCACCCGGCGAGGCGACCTCGCAGCCCATCCCCGCGTCGGCGAGCAGGCGCAGGACCGGGACCAGGCCGCACGCCTTGGCGGCGAACGTGTGCAGCACGGGCGTGTCGCCGAACGCGGCCGTCAGCGCGCCGACCGACGCCCGGATACCGTCCACGTCCAGCAGACCCACCAGGGGCTGCTCGGGGCCCAGCAGGCCCTGCTCGACGACTCGGGCCAGGGCCGCCTGTCGGGCCGATCGACGCCGTCGGGCCACTGCGGAAGTCACGTCCACCACACCTCGAAGATCTCAAGTGTTCGCGGCCCGTTCGAGTCGCATGCACAGCTTGGATCCGGGCGTGAGCGGGCGTCAGCGTCCGGCGCGACCAAAGGAGGACGCTTCGGTCGTTTGCCTCGACAAGAAAATGATCATGAAAACGACCGCCGACCCCCGCGACTCACCCGTGCTCCCGGTGGGCCAGGCGCAGTCCGATGTCGGCGAGCAGTCGGCCCGTCGGGTCGTCCAGGTCGACGCCGAAGAGCTCCTTGGCCCGGCGCAGCCGATAGCGCAGGGTGTTCGGGTGCACACTGAGCCCGCGCGCGGCGGCCACGGTGTCGCCGAAGGCGCCCAGGTAGGCGCCGACCGACGCGGAGTACCCCGACCCGTGCAGACGGTCGTGCTCGACCATCGCGTACACCGGTCCGGCCATCGGCCACAGCGGCTCGACCCGGTCCAACAAGCGCACCAGGGCCGCCTCCGACACCACGTCGGCCGCCGACGCCGACGCCGACGCGGACACCCCGGCCGCCGTCGCCCGCTCGCGCAGCACCCGCACCACGATCTCGGCCTCCTCGCGCGCACCGGGCAACTCGGCCGGCCGACGCGCGATGGGACCGACACCGGCGAAGACCACCGTGCCCGGTACCGACCGGGCCGTGGCGACCAGGTCGCGCGCCGGGTCCGCGTGCGCCTCGCCCGCCGGCGTCAGCACGAACAACCGTCGACCGGCCCGCGCGGTCACACACCCCGGACGAAGCGCCGCCGCCTGCAACGCGAGTACGTCGAGCACCCGCTGCTCGGCGGACGTGGGCGCATCGGACGCGGACTCCGTCGTGGGGCTCTCGTACGCCTCGACCACGATCACTCCGTACGGCCGGTCCGGGCGCACCCCCACCGTCCGGGCCGCCTGTTCGGCACCGGCGCCGCCGCTCAGCAACGCGTGCACCGCCTCCTCCCGACGGCGCGCCGCCTCGCGACCGCGGGTCTCGTGGTGCACCAGGTGCGGCAGGGCCGCCCGCGCGGCGGTGCGCAACGCCGCCGCCGCGTCCGGCGCGAGCGGGTGCCCGTCGGCCGCGGCCCAGATCGACCCGAGCACCTCGCCGCCGTCGCGCACCGCGATCGCCAACCGCTCCGCGTAGCGGTCGTCGGCGGGCAGCCGGACCACGTCGTCGGTGCCCCACAGGGTGCGGAAGAAGCCGCTCTCGCGCAGTTCGGCCACCCGCCAGCGGGGCACCTCCTGGTTCAGGATGGTCGCCCGGCGCATGGGATCCGGTTCGTGGTCCATCCGGGAGTAGGCCAGCACCCGCGACTGCGGATCCTCGATCGTGATCGCGCCGCCCACCAGGTCGGCGACCGTGTTGGCCAGGCCCGACAGGTCGCCCGGGCGCAGGCTGTCGACCGCGGCGAGTTCGGACGGGCTGCTCTGCGCGCAGGCGTTGCGCAGCAGGCCGAGCACGTCGGTCCAGCCACGTCCGGGATGCCGGGTGAGCAGGGCGATCCCGCCGTCTTGGGCCGCCTCGACCGCGGCGGGATCCGCGCCGGCCGCACCGCGCCGGATCACCAACGCGCTCGCCCCCGCGCGCCGGGCCGCCCGCACGGCCTCGACCGCACCGGGCCCGCGCGGCTCCACGCCGACCGCGAGCAGGATCATCCCGGCGAGCGTCGACCCGTCGGCGTCCTCGTCGCCGAGGTCGTAGAGGGTGACCCCGTTCACCGGCACCTCGGTCCCGCGCGGCGCGACCACGACGTCGAGGATCCCGGGGTCGATCAGATCCAGCACCCGGGCCAGCGTCGCCGCGGCGCGACGGCCGGAGGATTCACGCTCGCTCATACGTCCATGATCGCGTGCGTGGCGACGCACCGGTGGGACCGGCACCGCTCCCCCACATCCTCGCCCGCCCCGACAGGCGTCCCGGCAACCTCGCCGGGTCCGGCACGGACGCGTCGGACGCCGGCGAGGCGAACGATCGTCGGATCGAACGCGTCGATGCCGCGCGGGCGAGCCGGCCGATGCCGGCCCCCTCCGGGCCGGGATCCGCCGGGGACGAGGACATGCCCACGCGCGGCCGTGCGCCCGTCGGGTGGCGCGCGGGCTCCGCCGGTACGACAGCCCGGCGGGACGAGCGTCGTTCCGGCGCGGTAGAACGGTGGGATCCGATGTCGAGAACCGGGCCCATTGCCGCACGGGGGAGCCGAGACGGGTGGTCGGCACGCGATGTCCCATGCCTGAACCGACGTTCACCCCGGGGGGAACCCATGGCCGCAGATTTCGAACTCCGCTCCGGGGATTCCTCACAGCACGACGCGCGGCGGCCACCACCGGCAAGGGGTCCACGCTCGATCACGCTCACCGGCGTCGGTGCCGCGGCCGCCGCGCGCCGGGCCGCACGGGAGTTCCTCGCCCAAAGCCCCGGGGTCGCTCCCGGCCTGGCCGACACCGTGGAGCTGGTCGTCAGCGAACTGGTGACCAACGCGATACGTCACGCGACCGGGCCGTGTCGACTCGAACTCGCCCATGTCGACCGCGGTGTGCGGGTGTCCGTCCACGACGACGCACACACGGCACCCGCTCCCCGGGGTCACGGTCCCCTCCGCGTCGGCGGGCACGGCCTGGAACTCGTACGCGCCCTCAGCGCCGACCTCGTGGTCACCGCCACCGCCACCGGCAAGACCGTCACCGCCCACATCCGCGCCCCCGACACCCCACCACCCCGGTGAGCCACCTAGGTCCGGCGCAACAACAGGAGGGCGATGTCGTCGCGTTCGTCGCCTTGGAGCGCGGACAGGAGGTGGTCGGCGAGGGCTGCCAGGTCGGTTCGGGGTGCGGTGTCTCGAACGGTCTCGGCCCGCAGCCGCTCCATGCCTTCGTCGAGGTCGCTGCCGCGCTCCTCGACGAGTCCGTCCGTGTACAGGAGCAGGGTCGCCTTCTCGGGCAGTTCGAATCGAGTGGTTCCGGGTCTGGGCAGTTCGAGGCCGAGCAGGGGGCCGCCGGCCACGAGGTAGTGCGCGCGGCCGTCCTCGGTCAGCACCAAGGGTGGCAGGTGGCCGGCGTTGGCCATGTCGATCACGCCCGTGCGGGGGTCGAACATCAGGACGCACACCGTCGCGGTCTCGTAGCGGTGGTAGCGCGTCAACATGGTGTTGAGGCGTTCCAGGATCGCGTCGGGCTCGTGGCCGTCGCTCGCGTAGGCGCGCAGGCCGTGGCGTAGTTCGCCCATGATGGTCGCCGCGTGCAGGGAGTGGCCCGCGACGTCGCCGATGGCCACGAGCAGGCGGTCGTCGATGGCGACGGCTTCGTAGAAATCGCCGCCGATCTCGGCTTCGTCGGATGCGGGACGATAGCGCACCGCGATGTCCACCAGGTCGGATACCGGGAGCACGGACGGCAGGAAGGAACGTTGCAGGTCCAGGGCCAGCGCGTGTTCCCGGGCGTAGGAGCGGAACGCCTCGACGGCGAGGGCTCCGGTACGGGCGAGTTCGCGCAGCGCCCGCGTCTCCTCGGGGTGTCGGGCGGCGTCCGCCGGGACGGCGAGGGCGGTCGGTGGGCGGGCGGTCTTCGTTCGGCACATCGACAGGTGGACCGGGCCCGAGGCGAGGCTGTCCGGGAGTGTGCGCAACCACTCCTCGGCGGTGATCACCACCGACGTCGAACCCGTTGCCTCACCGAGGTCCGTGAAGCGGGACAGGGTGTCGAACAGGGCGGGGGGAACGTTGGCCTGCTTCGGCTCGACGCCGTACTCGCCGATCACGGTGCGACGGGCGCTGTCGCCCGGCCCGTCTATGTAGGAGGCCGCCGGCGCTCGGCTGATCAGCGAGGCTCCCGTCGCGATGGCGTTGCCGAGTTCCTCCAGGGTGGCGGCGGCGTTGACGAGCATGGTCGCGCGGGCGAGCTCGGACAGGACGAAGACCCGGTGTTCGGCACGGCGTCGGGCACGCGAGTAGCGCAGCGCGGCCTGAAGGGTGGCCAGCAGTACTTCGGGCTCGATCGGGTCGATGAGGTAGGCGTCCGCACCTCGATACAGGCCCTGGGCGCGGTCGCTGACGGTGATCGCGGAGGCGGAGACGTGCACGACCGGCGTGGAGGCTGTGCGGGCGTCGGACTTCAGGCGTTCGCACACCTCGAAACCGCTGGTGTCCGGCAGCCGCACATCGACGATGGCCACGTCCACGGGGTCGCCGTGGTCGGCCGCGCCGAAGGCCACGTCCAGCGCCTGGGCGCCCGTCTCGGCTTCCAGGACACGGTGTCCGGCGCGCCGTAGCCAACTGCCGATGATGTAACGCTTGGTCTCGGTGTCGTCGACGACCAGGACGGTGGCGGGGCCGTCGTCGAGCACGGGGTCGTGCTCCGTCGCGGCGCCGGGTTCGAGGGCTCGGGTCACGTGCCGTCTCCGTCTCCGGCAGCGTCATCGGCCCGCCGCGCCGTGAGGGTGTCGGCGATTCGTTCGGCGGTCAGTTCGCTCTTAGACAGGATGTTCGCGACGGCGGCCTGTGCCGGCAGTACCGATCGGTCGAGGGAGGTCACCACGACGACCGGTACCCGCGACAGCGTGCCGTGCGTCGCCAGTCGCCGCAGGACCTCGAATCCGTCCGGGTCGGGCATGTGGAGGTCGAGGAAGATCACGTCGGGCGGGTCCTCGGCGGCCAGCGCGAGTCCGCGGGTTCCGTCGGCCGCCTCGGTCAGTCGGGCGACGAGTCCCTGGGTCAGGCCGCGGAACAACTCCCGGAAGGCGGGGTCGTCGTCGATCAGGAGGGCGTGTTCGGCTCGGGTCGGGGCGGTGGTGCCGTGTAGCGGAAGGCGGATCACGGCGGTGGTTCCGACCTGCGGGGTGCTCTCCAGGGTCAGGGTGCCGCCGAGCAGGCGGGTGAGACCGCGGGCGTACGGCAGGCCGAGGCCGGTGCCGGCGGCCCGCGCCTGCAAGGGCCCGGGGATCTGGTAGAACTCCTCGAAGACTCGCGAGGCGTGGTCGGCGGTGATGCCGATGCCGGTGTCGCGGACGGTCAACACCAATCGGTTCGCGAGCGCGTCGTGCTCGGCGGTGAGCACGACCTCGCCGCGCGGGGTGAACTTCAGGGCGTTGGACAGCAGATTGCGCAGGACGCGCGTGAGGATGACCTCGTCGGTGACCACCGCGGGCGGTCGGTCGTCGGCGTCGACGCGGAACGCCACGCCCGGCGCCGCCATCGGGCGCATCACGCCGTGCACGTGGGTGAGCAGTTCGACCAGGTCCACCGGGGCCAGCGAGGGCTCCATCCGACCCGACTCGGCCTTGGCGATGTCGAGCAGTTCGTTCACCAGGGTCAACAGGGTCGCACCGGACGAGGCGATCAGCCGCGTCTGCCGATGTTGTTCCTCGGTGAGCGGGTCGCCGGCCGGGTCCAGGAGCAGTCGGGCGAGGCCGATCACGGAGTTGACCGGGGTGCGCAGCTCGTGGCTGACGTTGGCCCAGAACCGGGTGCGGGTCTCCGCGATCTCGCGCAACTGGCGGGTCTTGTCCTCCAGTTCGGCGTACAGCGCGACCACGCCGGTATTGGTCTCCGCGAGTTCCCGGGACAGTTCCGCGTACAGGGCGAGCACGCCCTGGTTGGTTTCCTCCAGTTCGCCGTTGAGGCGCAGCAGGTCCTCCTGGCGGGCCTGGAGGTCGTCCAGCGCGCTCATCAATTCCTGGTTCTGGGAGCGCAGTTCCTCCAGCGCCCCGCGCGGACTCGCGGCGGCGACCGCGGTCCGTGCCCCCTCCACGTCACCGGGGCGGAAGTCGCCCAGGCGCTTGCGTACGACGATGCGACCGTCGAGGCGTTCGACGCGTTCCACCAGCCGTTCCGCGGCACCCGCCGTCGGCAACGGCGCGTTCGGGGTGTCGGGACTCGGCGTCTCCCAGGTGATCTCCACCACCAACGAAGGGGCGACGCCGTCGAGTTCGACGCCGAAGTCCACCACAGCCGGACCGACGGCGTCGATGAGTTCGCGGCCGATCTCGCTGAGGGCGGTGGCCACCCGAACGCGATCCTGTCGCCCCAGGCCGACTGCCTCGGCGACATCGCGCGCGAGTTGGCGCACGATGAACACGTCGTTGGCGTCGACGAGTGGACACCGGATGAGCGTGGTCGACGTCGGCTGCCACTCGTACCCCGCGTCGTCCACCATCAGCCGGACCGTCGTGGTGCTCGCGCCACGACGACGCAGGCGTCGTCGGAACGGGTGCCCGCGTCCCGCAGGAGCGTCGCCGCCACCACGAGCGGAGTGTGCGACGTCAGGCCGGGGGCGTCGGGGACGCGTCCTCGGTCGGTCAGGCCGTCGGAGTGCAGGACGACCATCGCGCCGTCGGGCAGGTCGTACTCGAACACCCGCCGGGTGCGGGCGTGTTGGCCGGCGATGCCGGGCAGGGGCGTCATGCCTCTGCGGCCGAAGTCGCCGAGGATCGTGCCGGAGACGTTGCCGATGCCGCAGAAACGCACGACACCGGGCGCGAGTTGGGCGATCGAGACCGCGCCGCCTCGGGTGCCGGCCATCGCACGGTGCAGCCGATCGGCGTGCGCGTCCGGTCGCCCCGCGGGAGCGGCCACGAAGGCGTTCACCGCCACTTCCGAGGCGCGCGCGGCCAACGGACCGTGGCCCAGGCCGTCACACAGCATGACGGTGGTCACGTCGTCGTCCACGCGCACGGCGTACGCGTCGCCGCACACCGTCTCGCCGGCGATCGCCCGCTTCAGTCCGCCCACCTCGTCCAACGGCACCCCGCGCGCTCCTTCGGCCCGAAACCGCAACGCCAGCGTGACTCCGCGGCCGGGCACCGAGTACAGGTCGGCGTCGTCGGCCAGGCGCAGGATGCCGCCCAGGCCGATCCCCAGAGTGCCGCCGCTCGAGTTGCCGTCCATGCTCGCCCACGCCACGTCGGAGATCCCGGGGCCGCTGTCGGCGGCCACCAACTCGACCGCGACGGACTCGCCCACGGATATCGACCGGAGCAACAGCGCGCCGTCGTCGGCGTGTCTGTGCAGGTTCGTGGCGGTCTCCTGGGTGGCGATCCCGATCTCCTCGGCACGGACGGCACCGAACCCCACACGGAGCGCGAGCGCGACGGCGGCTCGCCGTACCGCCGCCGGCATGCTCGGCTCGCCATGCCGAAACCAGGTCGGGTCCGTCGCGAACGCGGGCCCAAGGGACGCGGGGCCTTCGTTGCTCGTGGGTCCGCCGACGCCGGGCGTCATCGGGACCACTTGACGATCTCCACCTCGGTACCGGTCCCCACTTCGGTGTCGATACGGAAGTGGTCGACGAGTCGGCGTGAACCGCTGAGCCCCAGGCCCATACCGTCGCCGCTGGTCCAGCCGTCCGTCAACGCCTGGTCGAGGTCGGGGATCCCCGGCCCCTCGTCGACGAAGCGCACCCGCACCCCGCGCCGCCGACCCTCGGCCACGAGACGCATGTGCGCCGTTCCTCCGCCGCCGTGGATGAGCGTGTTTCGGGCGATCTCACTGGCCGCCGTGACCAGTTTGGTCTGGTCGACCAGGGACAGGCCGATGCGCTGCGCCAAGTCCCGCACGGCCTGACGTGCCCGTACCACGTCGTCGTTGCCGCGGATGGGCTGGGACAGGACGTCCGATTCCCCGCCCGCCGGGCCCGCGATCGGCGCGGTCATCCGCCGGACACGTCGAACGAGAGGTCACCGTGCCGGTCCGTCCGTCGACGGGCCAGGAGCGCCAGACCCTTCTCCAGGTCGAGCGCGGTGTGCACCCCGCCCATCGACAGCCCCAGTTCCACCAGCGTGATCGCGACCGCGGGCCGCATGCCCACCACCACGGTCTCCGCGTCGAGCATCCGCGAGACGGCCGCGATCGTGGCGAACATGCGGCCGATGAAGGAATCCACGATCTCGACGGCGGAGATGTCGATCGCCACTCCGTGCGCCCCGGTCTGCACGATGCGTTCGGAAAGGTCCTCCTGGAGCGCGAGCACGCTCTCGTCCTGCAGGTCGATCTGGATCGACACCAACAGGACGTCACCGATCTTCAGGATCGGCACACGTTCCATCACGACCTCCCCGCGTGCGGCCGGGGCACCGCGATCCCGCTCCGGCGCAAGGCATGCGACAACGCGTCCGCGAGGGTCGCCTTGGTCGTGATGTCCCCGAACTCGATACCGAGAGCGACGATGGTCTGCGCTATTTGCGGGCTGATGCCCGATATAGTGCATTCCGCGCCCATCAGGCGTGCGGCCACGATGGTCTTCAACAGGTGTTGGGCGACCTGGGTGTCGACGGCCGGGACACCGGTGATGTCGATGATCGCCTGTTCCGAACCGGTGTCCACCAGGGCCTGGAGCAGCTTCTCCATCACCACCTGGGTACGCGCCGAGTCGAGGGTGCCCACCAACGGCACCGCGACCACGCCGTCCCACAACTTCACGACCGGGGTGGACAGCTCCAACAATTGCTCGGTCTGATCGGCGATGACCTCCTCGCGCGCCCTCGAGTACGTCTCGAAGGTGTACAGGCCGAACCCGTCCAGCAGCCGCCCCAGCCGGTGCGCCGCCTGGTAGTTCGACAGCGAGGCACGGTCCGTCGCGACGAGGTCGAAGACCACGTCCTTGAGCCCGAACACGCCGACGGCGGTCTCGGACGGCGTGAAGCCCTGCCGGGCCCGATTGCGGGACAACTCCGACAACAGGGCTCGCAGCTCGCCGAACGACTCGCTCCCGGAGTCCTCCGGCTCGTCGTTGCGCACACCGGCCTCGAGTCCGGCGACCAGAGCCGAGAACAAGTCGCGCAACTCACCGGTCGCCTCGGTTCCGGAGACGCGCCCACGCAGGGTTGCGACCACCTTCGCCGACCACCGCTCCGTCACGATGACCTCGTTCGACTTCAACAACTCCAGGGCCCGCAGGCGAACCCCGATGGCGCCGTCTTCCGCCACGCCGCGCTCCCATCACCGATTGATTGTCACAGGACAACAAAGACTAGGGCATCGGGTTCGACCGCCCGCATGGCGCTCCCCGTCCCCACCGCGAACCGGGACCGCCCCCCGACGACCCACCCCACCGCTCGTGCACGAGGATTCGCGGCCCTCGGCAGATCGCCGAAAACCGGGGATGGCGTATCCACCGCCCAGGCTTCCCTCGACGGATGACGACTGCCCCGAGAGTTGGGATACATACCTCGGGAGGGAACCGGGCCGCGTCGGGATACAGCGCCGTCGACGCGTGCGGGTGTGGCGAGGACCGGCTGGGCCGAGATGGTCGGAAGTCATCGAACCCGGCGGGCCGCCTCCCCCGATCCGGGGCCGACTCAGCGCCCCGTACAGGTCGGATCGTCGACGATCACCGCGTTCGCGGGGATGATCACCTCGTCCTCCCCGATCGACACGGACCCCTTGGTCGTCGCGTAGGCACGCTTGCCGGGCCCGACGCACTTGGTCGCGAGATTCCCGAAACCGTCGGGGAAGTCGAACACCTCCGCGGGGCCGTCCTCGCCTCGACCGTCGAGCACCGGTCCGTCGGCCTTGCCGCGCTCGTCGTAGTACTCCTGCGAACAACCGGCGACGCCGCCGAGGGCCAGACACATCGCCACGATCAGCGCGCACCGCATCGCGTTCAGCCCGCGCACGTGCCGTCGGGGACGATCTGCACGTTGGAGGGACCGCTCGCGTTCGTGGTCACGTAGGCGCGAAACCCGTGGCCGACGCACTTGGTCGCGAGATTCCCGAAACCGTCGGGCATGTTGAACACCTGGGCCGGAGTGTCGTCGCCGCGCTGGTTCGCCACCGGGGCATCTCCCGTGCCGCGCTTGTCGTCCTCCTCGGCGCACCCCGACAACAACAGCACGCCGACCACCGCGAAAGGCACGACGCCCCATCCGACTCTTCCCACGACTCCCCCGTCCCCCGCATCGCGCGTCCGAGGGATCAACGTCGCACCCGCACGGCCGGGCCACCACAGGGACTTCCCCACACACGCGCGCAACGACGGATGGTCGCGCCCGAGCTTCGACCGCGGCGGTCGGCGTCGTGGGTGGTACCGGAACTCGGCACGCGGGCCGTCGGCGCGCGGGAAACATCTCCGACTGCACTGGCGACACCGGCTCTACGCGAGTAGCGTTTCGGCGTTCGGTCGCACATCCGGCCCGCCTGACGGGCCGTCAAGGAGGTTGTACGCCTGTGGACCGTCGTCGTTTCCTCGCCCGCGGCGCTGTGATCGCGGCCGGTACCGCCGCCGTCGGCGGCCCCTTCCAGGGCCTCGTCGCGGGCGCCGCGCACGCCGCCTCGGGAACCGCCTCGAGCGCCGACCGGGGACGTCCCGGCTCCGGCGGATACGGTCCGCTGGGGCCGGTCCCCGACGAACGCGACGGCGCGGTACGACTGCACCTGCCCGAGGGCTTTCGCTACCGCTCCTTCACCCCGGCCGGATCCCCGCTCACCGATGGCGGCCCGACCCCCGGCAAGCACGACGGCATGGCCGCCTTCCGCGGGCGCCGTGGCACGACCGTCCTCGTCCGCAACCACGAAGTCAACGGCCCGGTGGGCGCGTTCGGCGACGCGGCGCTCGCCTACGACCCGGCGACGGGCGGCGGTACCACCACCGTGGTGGTGGACCGGTACGGCACCGTGCAGACGTCGTACGTCAGCCTCAACGGCACCCAGATGAACTGCTCGGGCGGTCCCATGCCGTGGGGGTCGTGGCTCTCCTGCGAGGAGACCGTCAACGGCCCCGATGTCGGCAACGACTTCACCGGCGCCGACAACAAGAAGCTCACGCAAAAGCACGGCTATCTGTTCGAGGTGCCGACCGACGGCGTCTCGACACGGGTGCCGATCCGCAGCGCCGGCCGGTTCGCCCACGAGTCGGCGGCGTACGACCCGATCAGCGGCGCCGTGTACCTGACCGAGGACAATTTCGGCTTCGCGTCCGGCTTCTACCGCTACCTGCCGCCCGTCAGCCCCTGGGTCGGCGACCGGTTGCGCGACGGCGGCCGACTCCAGATGCTCGCGGTGCGCGGGCGTCCCGGGATCGACCTGTCGGCGGCGCAGCGTCCCGGCGCGGCGTACGACGTGACCTGGGTCGACATCGACGACCCCGACCCCACGTTCGCCCCGGGCACCACCAACGACCAGGCCATTCAGGCCGTCGGGAACCAGGGCCGGGCCCAGGGCGCGGCGCTCTTCTCCCGCCTCGAAGGCGCGTACCACCAGCGCGGCGTCGTCTATTTCGTATCCACGCAGGGCGGCGCGACCGCGCCCGGCGAAGCGGCGCCCGACGGCTTCGGCGACGGGCGCGGCCAGGTATGGGCGTACAACACCGTCACGCGGCGCCTTCGGCTCGTGTACGAATCGCCGTCCGCGACCAGGCTCGACCTTCCGGACAACGTCACCGTCAGCCCGCGCGGCACGCTCGTGTTGTGTGAGGACGGCGACGGGGACAACTTCCTGCGCGGCCTGACCGCGGACGGCCGCATCTTCGACCTGTCGAGGATGGAGCCGGTCACCGGCGACCCGGGCGCCGAGTTCGCGGGCGCGACGTTCGGTCCGGACGGGCACACCCTGTATGTCAACATCCAGTCGAAGCTGGGGATGAGCATCGCCATCTGGGGGCCCTGGCACCGGGGAGGCTTCTGAGTCGCGAGGAAGTCGAGCGGTTCGGCGGGATTCTTGTCGGCGTGGCCCTCGACGCGGAGCGACAGGGTGGTGGGCGGTCGGGATCGGGATCGCCGCCGCCCCACGCCCGCCCCGCGAGGTGTTGCGCGGCCCTCGGGGGCGGTTCCGGTATCGGTGTTGCCCACCTTCCCCGGCGCGCTCGTCGAACCCCGCGACAAGGTCGTCGCGTTCGTGGCCGCCGGGGAATGAGGGCTGACGGCCGACGCCCGAACGCGACGCCGACGGTGCGGCGTTACCGTCCGGGTTCGCGGGATGCGGTGCGACGACGCGGTGGGTTCTCGAATCCCTGTGCCCCGGGGCGTCAAGCCCGGCGGCAGGCCGCGATGTTCGAAAGGATGGTGTCGCCGAACGGGGACAACATCTCCGGATCGAGGTCGGTTGTCGTGGAGGCGGGCGCCCCCAGGAATTCCCACGGGGCGGTCTGTTCGAAGACGTCGACGGGTGGCCTCTTGCCCTTGGCCGCAACGGCCCACGCGTCCGCAGCCATCGGCGTCGTCGGGCCGAGCAGCAGGTCGATGACGAACGTACCCTCGGTACAGACGAGTTGCGGAGCCACGTGGTGGTTCCAGTTGTACGGCGGGTGCATGGTGCCGTTGGGCGCCACCACCCACCGCTTGCTCAGGTGCAACCGGGCCCAGTGCGGCTGCGTGCTCTCGATCCATACACAGACGGCGTGCGCGAGGAACTCGCAACCGTCTCGCGACTTGCCCTCGGGCACGATCAACGCATCGGTGAGTTGCGTCCATACTGCGATCAGTTCCGCCACACTCGGTGGCGGCTCGGCAGGCAACGCCAGAGCGGCCACATGTTGATCACACAGCACGATCAACTCGGGGACCAGGTCGGCCTGCGTCGCGAGCCACGACCGAACCCGCGCGACACACCCGACGCTCCTGGCCAAGGACAGGTTGGCGCACAGGCCGAGCGCGGACTGACGAAATGTGAGGGCTCCCATATCCGGGGTCAGTCCGGCAAAGTCGTCGTGGCGTTTCTCGATGGCGGCGGTGATCCGGTCGAGTGGCAGGAGGGCGATCGCGGTTCGGCTCAGCTCTTCGAACCGCGCCGGCCCCCGCTCCTCATCGGATTCCTCGCCGACCCCGGCCCGTGAACCGAGGACGTTCGGTACCTTCCGCTCGGCCACGGCACCCGGACCCCGGGGTTTGGCCGCTGCCGCGGCTTCCGCTTCGGCCTTGAGCCTCCTGCGCTCCTCCTCGGCCTCCTCGGCCTTCTCGGCAGCGAGGAAGCCGGGGGCCCGTTGGAAGCGGTACGGCTGCGGCGCCGGCTGGGTCTCCGGCATCGCGTCGGTCTGTCGGGTCTCCGGCGCGGGCACCGTCGCCGGCACCGCCGCACCGAGGTGCGGCGGTGTGTCGGCCGCCGCGGTTCCCGGCCCGTCCCCGGGCACAATCGCCTGCTCGGGCACGATCACCGGTATGTTCCCGGCCGGTTCGGTGTCCGGCGCGGGACGCGTGAGCTTCGGACGCTTGGTGTCGTCGTCCGGCCCCCGCTCGATCGGCTTCACGCCCTGGCTGCTCGGCTTCTTGAGATCGCGATCGCGTTTCATGGATCCTCCCCCGGGAAGTCCCTCCACCCTGCGGGCCAGCGTACTGACCGAAATGCCCGCCTGCGCGGTAATCGCGATTGTGTGCGCACTGCACATTCGGAACCAACTCGTGTGTAGTGCAGGACAGTTCGGGGCTGCGATGGTGCGGTCGTCCGACCCGCGCGTGGTGCGATGCCGTGGACATCCGACGTGCGAGACCTACTTGCCCGCAACCATGTCCGCCGCGCGGTAGTCCGGTCCGACTCCCTCGACGATGGCCGCGCCGCCGACCGAGTTGTTGACGCGGAAATCGACGATCTCCTGGTAACCGGCGGAGTGGTACCAAGCCTCGGCAACTTCGGTGGAGGGGAACTCGATGAGGACCAACACGCCCTCGAACGAACCGTCCATCACCGTGGGCACCTTGTTGTGCACGAGGAACCGACCACCGTGGGCGTCCAGGGTGGCGTCGATCTTCTCGAGGTACTCGACGATCTCGGCGTTGACGTCGACGGAACGCAGGTGCGCGAACGCGTACGCGGTCATGGGGGCCTCCTCGGCCTTGTGTCGGGCGTGTCGGGTTCCTTACGGGTCGAAACGTTACGTGCCGACGGCGTACGCGGAATCTGTCACGTATAGGTATCGTTCCCGCCCCCGTCCCCTGCTCCGCATCCGCATGATCCGGCTCGGCCGGACCGGCGCCGTGCGGCGGACCGGCGCCGTGCGGCGGACCGGCGCCGTGCGGCGGACCGCGACGGCCTCATTCGGAGACCTCGACGTATCTGTTGCCGCCCCAGTCGTTCCGGGTGTCGGAGAGGTCCACGTCGACACCCGCCAAGGCATTGCGCAGGCACAGTTGCGTTGCCTCGTCGAGGAAGTGGTGGCGTGCGTCGAGCCGGGCGAGGTGGGTGAGCGGCTGCCCGGCCAGCAGCACCTCGGCGCCCGCGTTGCTCAACGTTCCCATGGAGAGGTCGAGTTCTTTGAGCCGCGCGACGATGGGGGCGCTCGCGAGGGCCGTTGCGATCTCGTCGGAGATCTCGCTGTCCATGAGGCCGAGGTGGCTGAGGGCGGGGAGCCCGGCTCCGTCGAGGATGCCCGCGAGATCCTCCACCGTCGCGTTGCCGCCGTAGCTGCCGATGCCGAGCCAGATGTCGAGACGACGCAGTTCGGGGAACACGCTGCCGGCCACGGCCTGGACGACTTCGCGGGGCATACCACCGCTCTCGAGCCGGAGTTCGCGCAGGTGCGGGTACGTTCGGGTGGGGAGTCGCAGGCCCGAGCCGCCGCGTGCGCCGAGTATCTCCAGCCGAGGGTAGGCGCCGAGGAGTGGAGCGAGATCGGTCTGCTCGATGTAGGCGATGTCCTGTTCCTCGCGAACGATGTCGCCGATGAACAAGGCTCGCAGATCCGGCAGTCGGCCCGCCGAGCGGCCGAGCAGCGCCACGGGGCCCTTGACGGTGTCGGGTGGATCGGCCGCGCCCCAGTCACCGACCACGAGGGCGGTGATCCGTGCGGAGTCGACCGCGTCCAGGAACCGCTCCACCAGTTCGACCCATGCGTCCGTCGGGAGTCGCAGTCCCAGACGTCGAGGACGCGCAGCCGCCACGCCGATCTCTCCGGGTGCGTCACGTCGGGGATGTCGATCGTGCCCGCGTGGTCGATCGTCACGTCCAGGACCGGCAGGCCGGCGAATCGGGTCAGGTGGTCCTCGATGGTCATGCGGAGACCTCCGGTCGCCTGGCCGCGAGAGCGCCGCCAAGGACGCCTTCGCCCCGATCGTCCCTCCGATGACGGTGGCGCAGCCGCCACGCGACGGCGTCCGCGGGGTGGTCACCGGGCGCGATTTCGTACGGCGTTGCGGACTCGGCGCCGTGGCCGTCCTCGGGTTGCCTCCGGGGAACGGCCGTGGGCTGCTTCGAGTCCGGCGGTCGCGGGTCGGCGGCGGGCACGCCATCGGAGTGTGCCGGGTGGTCGTGGTTGCTCATGCCGGTGGGTCACCTGCGTAGGTCGGGCCGTGCCTGGATGGCGCGGGGCATCGGGCTGGGAAGGGACTGGGGAAGCGGGCCGGGGGAAGCGGCGAGTACTACTCGGCCACCTCGACGTAACGTCCGGTGTCGCCGTCTCCCGATTCGTACGGTTCCTCTTCCTCGTCGAGATCGACGTGGACCCCGGGCAGCGTGTCGCGCAGACGCTGTTGCAGGGACTCGCCGATGAAGTGGTGACGCAGATTGAGGTGCGTGAGGTGGGCGTCCGGCAGCCCGGCCAGCAGCGCTGCGGCACCCTCGTCGCCCAACGTCCCCATGGACAAGTCGAGTTCGGTGAGCCGGTCGAGGATGGGAGCCACCGCGACGGCAGCCGCGATCTCGTCCTGGATCTCGCTGTTCATCAGGCCGAGCCGGGTGAGCATCGGCAGACCCGCGCCGTTCAGGATGCCGGCGAGGTCCTCGACCGTACTGTCGCCGTAGTAGCGCTCGACACCGAGCCACATGTCCAGCGCTCGGAGGGCCGGGAAGGGCGATGCGCCGACCGCGCGGACGAACTCGGCGGACAGCCCGGCCGACAGGAACTCCAGGACACGCAGAGCGTCGTGACCGACGGGATCCAGGTGCAGATGCTCGCCGCCGGCGACGACGAGTGTCTCCAGCGCCGGGAACGCGGTCAGGAGGGGCGTGATGTCGCTCTGCTGAATCCAGGAGAGCTCGTTCTCCTCGGCCACGATGTCGCCCAGGCACAGGTGCCGCAGCCCCGGAAGCCGATCCGCGGCCGCGGCAAGCAGGTCATGGGCACGGCGGCCGAGTCGTGGTGGTCGCCCCACAGGCCGATCACGATCGCGGAAACCTCGGTGGAGTCCGCGGTTTCCAGGAAGCGCGCGAAGAGAGCGGGAAAGGATTCGGTGATGCTGTGGCCGCGGTAGCTGTTGCCGACGCGCAGTGCCCACGCGGCGTCCCGGGCCCGAGGCAGCGGGTCCGGCGGCGTGGCGGGCGCGCTGTTCGCCTCGGTGGTCCTGGGGTGCGGGATCTCGTGCAGTTCGGCGACGGGCAGCCCGCCGAATCGTCGGTGGCCGTTCAAGGTCATGGTGGTGGTTCGTTCCTTCGCGGCGTCGGGCGCGCGGGCGCGCGGTGGGTGCGGTGGCACGCGTGGATCGGTCGACTCACGGACGAGTCCTGCCTACCAGAGCACACCGACTCCCGCGGCGCAGGGGCGGTTCGAGCTCCTCCCGGCGAAGTCGTCATGTTCATGTCCTCGTTCGGATCGTGTCTTGGCCCGAACATGCGCGGCGGCACACCGGCTCCCGGTCCGACTTCGGTGCGGAACGGTCGAGCCCGGCTCGGTGTCCGAACCGGAGGAATCCCACCGGCGCCAGGCGTTCGTCGCGTGATCCGAGGGATCTCCACTCCCGCGTCGGAGCACCGTTCCCGCACCCTGAAGAAGTGGGAGACCGACCAGGGGAGGTGCGATGATCAGGCACGAGCGAGGCGACGCCGGGCACGTATTCCTCGTGGGCCTGGCCTCCGTCGGGTTGGCATCGGCGACGGTCGGCACCGTCGTTGCCGCCGCGTTCCTCAACGCCTACGGACCCGCCACGTGGTGGCGGTCGGTGTGCGTCGTGGTGTTGGCGCTCGCCTCGATGGCGATGCTCCTCGCCACCACCGCAGTGGTGTGGTCGTGTCCGTCGGGCGGCGCCGCCGTCGCTGGAATCGTCGTCTTCTTCGCCATGTTCGTCGCGATCCACCACGCGTCCGACGCGGTCGGCGACACCGTACTGGCCAAGCGTGGCGTCTCCACGACCTGCCTGGTCCTCGACGTGCGCGCCCGGACCGAGACATCCACCTCCACCGACGCCAACGGCCACACCACGACCACGACGCACACGTACAACGACCACCGACTGAGCTGCCCCGAGGGCGGCCCGACCAACATGACCACGAGCCGCGCCGCCGCGAAGAAGGGCCAGTCGCTGCGTATCCGCTACGACCCGAAGGGCCGACTGGACACCGTGCCCGAGCGCCGAGTCGCCCGACCGGGCGCTTCCCTGCGGAAGGCCGAACGGGCTTTCACCGTGGCGGTGTTCGCGGCCCTGCTCATCCCCCGAATCGGAGCCCGCCACACCCGACCACGGCGCCCCTCCACCCACCCGCGGTAACCCGGGCAACCGCGGCGACCGAACGCGAAGGGCGCGGCCTGGCGAGCGGGTTTCGGTTGCCGGCAACGGTGTGCGGGCGCCCTTCGCAGGCGACGATCGGGGCGGGGATCGCCGGCACGACACCAGGTACCGTACGCCGGCCGCCGTGCCCGGGAGGGTTCACAGCTGATTCGGGAGCGCGTCGGCGAGTTTGTGCAGAGGGAGGCCGTCTTGGGTCGCGGCACCAACCCGGCCGCAACCGCGCCGGTGTCCCCGCACAGCCGCCGCGGCGTCAGAACGCAACACTGTGGCAGGCAGGGCATCCTTGCCGCCCGAAACCGGACGGACAGAGGGCCGGACGGACGGACGACGGTCGGGTACCGGTCCAGGCACGGCTGGGCCGTGGTGCTCGGGTGCTCGGGGGCTCAGTGGCGGTATGCGGTCGTTGCGATTTCGACGAACGAGCGGATCAATGGGTTGTTGTCGCCGGCGTTCCACACCGAGACCACGCGGCTCGGTGCCATGTCGGCCAGCGGAACCACGGTCAGGTTCTCGGGCAGCAGGTTCTCCGGCAGGCCGTGTCCGAGCGGAGCCAGGCCGACCGTGCTGTTCCAGAGCACGGCCTGTAGGCATTCCTGGACGACCCGCACCACCGGGCCCTCGCGCGGCTCGCCACCGTTCCAGTACGACTGCCAGATCGGGTCGGTTCCCTGCGGGAACTGGAACCAGCGGCGGTCGGCCAGATCGGCCAGGTCCAGGTGGTCGCGGCGAGCCAGCGGATCGTCGGTGCGCAGTACCGCACCGACCGGATCGGCGCGCAGCTCGCGCACCGTCAGGGCGGTCTCGTCGAACGGTGCACGCGTCAGGGCGACGTCGACCAGCCCGGCGCGCAGCCCACAGGTCGGATCGGTCAGGTCCGTGTCGCGGATGCGGATGTCGACGCCGGGGTGGCCGCGGCGGAAGGCGGCGGCCAGCCTGGTGATGCCGGGATCGGTGCCGTTGCCCAGGATGCCCACGGTGATGCCGGCCAGGCCGGCCGCCGCGGCCACGCGCGCGCGGAGGAGGTCGGCCTGGTCGAGCAGCGCACGCGCCTCGTCGAGCAGTACCGCCCCCACCGGAGTGAGCGCGACGCCGCCGGACGAGCGGGCGAACAGCGCGGCACCGGCCTCTGCCTCCAACTGCTTGATCGCCCGGCTCAGCGGCGGCTGGCTCATGTGCAGCCGAGCGGCGGCCCGGCCGAAGTGGAGTTCCTCGGCGACCGCCACGAAGTAGCGCAGGGTACGTAGCTCCACGCCGCAACGATACCCGCGCGGTATCGACGTGCCGGAATGGGTCTTGGACAGCGGCCGAGCCCCGGCGGTGCACTTGGAGCATGTCCGACGAGAGCACATCCGAGAGCACACCCGATGAAGCGACACCCGATGAAGCGACAACCGGTGCAGCGACAACCGGTGAAGCGCCGGCCCTCCACCCCGGCGTGTCGGTGGTCGGCCCCGACGACGGCGAGGTAATCGTCTTGGCCACCACGCGCATGCGAGTCCTCGAGGACGGCAGCCACACCGAGCACCGTCTCGGGGTCACCGAATCCATCCTCGCCCCGCACACCTCCGGGCCGCCGCAACACCGCCATGCCCGGCACGACGAGGGTTTCTACATCGTCTCCGGCACGCTGCGGTTCACCATCGGGGACAGGGAGCACGACGCGACCGCGGGCACACTCGTGATGGTCCCGCGCGGAGCCCCGCACACCTTCGCCAACCGGACCGACCAACCCGCCGTCATGCTCAGCATGTTCACACCCGACCTCTACGTGCAGTACTTCCGAGACCTTCAGGGCATGACCGCCGACGGCCGACCGCCGACACCACGGGCCGGTCTCCACACGATGAGCCGCTACGCCACCGAGCCCGCCACCGACTTCGCCTGAAGTCCGTG
The DNA here is from genome assembly GCF_045207655.1 of Embleya sp. NBC_00888. Lineage (NCBI taxonomy): Bacteria > Bacillati > Actinomycetota > Actinomycetes > Kitasatosporales > Streptomycetaceae > Embleya > Embleya sp. NBC_00888. Next base: position 1,456,475 of record NZ_CP108785.1, read on the forward strand.
GCCCCGCACCGGGCGGCATGCGGCAGGTGGCATGACCCGGGCGCTCCCACCCCCCCCGGCCCCCTGTCGACCACCCCTCGGCGTCCGGGTCACTCACACACGCCTATGGACACCTTCCGGGCCACCCCGGAACCGGCGGGTCACCCACACGTGGTGACCCCGAACGGAGATCATGAACATCGCCTATTGGATCGTTGCCGGGCTGCTCGCCTCCTTCTACCTCTACGCGGGTGGGCTCAAGCTGGTCCGCAGCCCCGATCTGCTCCGCCCGATGATGGCTTGGGTGGACCGCATACCGCTGCCCGCCGTCAGGGCGCTGGGAACGGTCGAAGTGCTGGGCGCCGTCGGCCTGCTCCTGCCGCCGGCGACCGGCGTCGCCCCCTGGCTGGCCCTGGCCGCGGCCATCGGGTTCACCCTGCTGCAGGTCGGTGCGATCGCCGTCCACCTGACCGGCGAAGACCGCCGAGTCACGCTCAACATAGTGCTCATCACCGCTGCTGCCGCAACCATCTGGCTTGCCACCACTTGGCTGTGATCGAGGCAAGCCCTCGACCGCTGGAGGCGACCGCCGAGCGTACGACCCGCCGGGTACGACCGCCGGCCGGCCCGCGGCCTTCACTCCCTCCCGATCCGGCGCACGCCGGAGCCCGCACCACGCGGCATGGTCAGGATTTCGCGGCCGCGGGCCTCGGTGATCATCTCGGCCAGGACGGGGTCGGCGAACAGGGATATCGGGGCGATGTGGTCCTCGCACACCGGCCTCCACAGGCGCAGCGCCGCCCGGAGTTCGGGCCAGGCTTCGTCGCAGAGGGCCGCGCGGGCCGCCCGCACCTTCAGGGGATCGGCCCATGGATCGACTTCGGGCGCCGGGTCGCCGCTCGCGTACACAGTGATGACGATGGGGCCCGTACGCGGCGTCGACTCGTCGGGAGCCTGGAAGGCTGGGTGCGCGGCGAGAGGGTCTGCGACGGCGTGCACGGCCGCGTCGAACTCGGGGCCGCCGCCGAAGGTGAGCCGGAAGCCCGGTTCGTCGGCACGGGCCTCGTAGTCGGCGATGAGCTCCCGTATCGGTTCGGGCGCGCACTCTGCGAGCCGCGGCAGGGGCCGCAGGTCGTGAGCGTGGGCGAGCCGGTCGTGCCGGACCAGCAGCGGCAGGAGTTCCGCGGCGAACAGCGGGCCGGCCAGGAGATCGTCCTTGCTCGGGCCGTACCACAGCAGGCTCGCGAGGTGCCGGCGCCAATCGCCGAGCATCGCCTCCATCTGCGTGCTCAGCACATCGGCGCGCTCAAATCCGTACTCGTGCGCCCGCGCGAACACCGCGAGCGGCCCGCTCACCGCCCCGGCGAGCGCCTCCCGGCGAGCCTGCTCGACCTCCGCGTCCCAGTGGTCCCGAGTGGCACCCGGCGGCTTGCGCAGGGCGTGGAAGGACACCCACTGCCGGTGCATGAGGTCGTGGAACGAGTCGTACCGCTTCGGCCCTTCGCCGGACCAGGAGGCGAGCCAGTACCCCGCCCACTCGCCGTCCTCGTCCACGTCGTCCGGATCCAGCAGCATGACCGCGGCGTCACCGTCGAGGGACAGACGCAGCGAACGCGCGAGCACCTTCGCCTCCTGAACGCCGAACGCCTCCTCGTCGTCCTCGTCCTCGTCTTCCGCGAGTTCTTCCCAGACCTCGATCCAGCCACTGTCGTCGGTGTCCCGCAGCCATTCCAGTTCCGCGCTGCCCGCCAACCGGTAGATGAAGTTGCCCGCATCCCGCCACCCGTCGGTGACGAGCAGGAAGTCCCGCAGCGAAGGCGGCAGTCGGCGCCCGAGTCGGGCCTCGGCCTCGGCGACCTCGGCCTCGCCCGCCGGCGCGAACCCGAGCCAGGTGTCCCTTACCACCTCCTCCGCGAGCGGCCCGTCGCGCTCCGGATCATGCCCCGCGACCCACTCCTCGCTCCACTGTTCCAAGAACGGTCGCCAGACCGTACGTTCACCCATCGTCCCCGCCCTCGCTCTCGACCGTCCGACAGCACCCCACCACAGGGGTGCGACAACGGCTGCCGCGCTCTCGGCCCGGGGCCCGCACGAAGCGGGCCCCGGAACCGGTCGGCGGCGCCCGGGCCTTGCGTCACCACCGGGGATGCTCGCGTCGACCATCCGCCGGCGGCTCCGCCGGTCCTCGGGACTCGCGTCGGGTATCGATCAGGGCAACATGCCCGGCCTGTCGACCACCACGGTCTCCAACACCGCCGTGGTGTCGAGCACCTGTCCCGCCTCGATGCTGTCGGTCGCCTTCGTCGCGACACTGCGCGAACCGATGTACCGCAACGTGTCCTTGTCGAAGATCAGTTCGTCGCGGACACCGGGATTGTAGGAGTCGTATCGCACGATCGCGATGCCGTGTCGATCGGCGGCGGTGACGGCGTCCGGTACGACGAGCACGTCCGGGATCCTGGCGGCGGCCCGGTAGAGCGCGGCGCCCACGTTCGGCGGCATCATGGATTCGCGGAGCAGGCTGCTCACCAGGACGAAGGCGTCCTGGTCCAGGTTCCGGTCGCCCCCGTCCTTGTCGCCCTGGGCCCGCAGCCAGCGGTACATCGCGTCCAGGTCGGTCGGCAGGGTCGAAAGGTGTCGGTAGTTGGTGGTCGACTCGTAGCCGAGCTCACCGGGACGCGCGTCGGCCTCGATCGGCTGCTCGGCGGCGCCGAACGGCCGACCCGGCTCTCGGGAGAGTCCCGGGCGGGAGCCGTCCACGGCCCGCCATGCCTCGCGCAGGTGCAGGGGGGCCAACGTGGTGGGGATGCCTTCGCCGACCGTCGCCGAGGCGACCCGGCTGCGCACATAGATGTACTGGTCGTCCCGAATGCCCTCCACCGCGTGCGACTCGGCCGCGACCATCGCGATGCGGTTGAGCAGGTCGGCGGCACCACCGGTGGTGTCGCCGTTGACCTGCGGGGCGAAGGCGGACGTCGCCGGTCCGGCCCGACCGATCGTCCTGCCGGGATTGTCCGTGCCGTTCAGGCTGACGCCCGCGAGGACCGCGAGGGCCAGGGCACCGGCCGCCACCGGTCCGACGACGACGGGTCGCAGCCACGGGGCGCGTCGGGAACGACTCCCGGTCGGGGCGTGCTCGTGCCGAATCTCGCGCATCAGATGCTCCTTGATCTGCTGATGGCGACCCGGCGGAAGGTCCTTCTCGGGGAGCGACGTCGTGTCGTTCATTCGTTTCCTTCCTGGATGGGCCTGCTCGCGTATGTGTGGGCACCTCTCACCTGTCCCGAGCGGCGAAGCGGTTCCCGTTTCTCCGCCGCGGCGGCGAGTTTGCGTCGGGCGCGGGAGAGCCGCGAGCGCACCGTGCCCACCGGAATGCCCAGCGTCCGGGCCGCCGTCGCGTAGTCGCAGCCCGACCACACGCACAGCGCCAGCACCTCCCGTTCGGTGCGGCGCAGCGTGTCCAGCGCGAGCCGTACCGCGTCCAACAGTTCGGCGTCGTCGATCCGACCCACGACCTCGTCGGAGAAGTCCTGTAGGACGCCCCCCGGCGGCAGCCGCGACATCGCGGCGGCGTGACGTCGGGCCGCGCGTCTGATGTTCCGCACGGTGTTGGTGGCGATCCCCAGCAGCCACGGCCGCAACGATCCGCCCTCGGCGTCCAACCGGCCGCGCAGCCGCCACGCCTCGAAGAAGGTCAGGGACACGACGTCCTCGGCCGTCGACCAGTCCCCCGTCAATCGGAAGGCGTGGTTGTAGACGGACCGTGCGTACTGATCGAACAACTCCGCGAAAGCGTCGTCGTCCCCGTCGCGAATACGCGCGCGCAGTTTCGTCGTCATGTCCTTGGACCTGTCCGGCGGCATCGGCGGGTTCCTGTGACCGCCGCCACACATGATGCGACGCCGCGCGAGAACCGGGCCGCCGATCCCCATCGGGGCCTCGCCGCCGCTCCCGCCACGCACGGTCGGCCTCCCGGCGGAGCCGGGTGCAGGCGACCGCCGGCACGGCAAGTCACCCGAGTAGCATGCCGTTTGCAGGATGCGATCATCGAACGAGTGCGACACGCCCGTCCCCGGTGCCGCTCGAGACGGGAGCAACGACCCGATGGACTCCGCGTTTGAGCGTTCACCCGAGCAGGAGGCTCTCATCACAGGCTGGACTCCGCCGGAGATCGACACCACCAGGCCGCACTCGGCGCGCATCTACGACTACTTCCTGGGCGGCAAGACGAACTTCGCCCCCGACCGGGAAGCCGCCGAGCAGACCCTGGCGGCGGTCCCCTACGCGCGCACCGCGGCGCGAGCGAACCGGGCGTTCCTGCTGCGGGCGGTCGAACACCTCGCCCGGCTCGGCATCCGTCAGTTCCTCGATCTGGGCACCGGCATCCCCGTCGAGGGCCGCAACACACACGACGCCGCCCAGCGGATCGCTCCCGAATCCCGAGTGGTGTACGTCGACAACGACCCCATCGTCCTCGCGCACGCCCGCGCGCTGTTGAGCAGCCACCCCGACGGCGAGACCGCGTACATCGACGCCGACGTCCGCAACCCGGACGCGATCCTCGACCACCCCGCGCTCACCCGGACCCTGGACCTCGACCAGCCCCTCGCCCTCATGCTGCTCGCGATCCTGCACTTCGTCCCGGACGACGAGAAACCCACGGACGTCCTGCGCCGCCTCACCCACCGCCTCCCCTCCGGCAGCCACCTGTTGCTCTCCCACCTGACCGGCGACTTCGACCCGGTCGGCACCGGCGGCGGCGCCAACGTGTACCGCAAATCGGGCATCTCGATGCAACTGCGCAGCCGCGCCGAGGTCGAGGCACTCGTCCCCGAGGGCTGGGAACTCCTCGAACCGGGCGTCGAACTCGTATCCCGCTGGCACCCGGAACCCGACACCGAATTCGCGGACCCCACAGACATCGGCTGCTACGGACTCCTGGCACGCAAGCCCTGACCGACCCACGCCCACCGCCATGGATCGCGGTCGTGCCGCGATCCACGGCGGACGGTTCGCGGCACGACCGATACGTCGGGGCCCCGCGATCGCCGCCCGGAAGCTCCGCAAGCGCGGCGGCGGCACCACCCTCATGCGCTGGACACTCGCCGCACTCGCCCTCTACACCACCACCGTCCTGACCACCTCCGGCATCAACGTCCCCCTCAACGAGGCACTCGCCGCCGCCGGCGGCACCGACCCGGCCAAGACCCGCGCCGACTTCGAGACCACCTGGAACATCTGGAACGGCATCCGCGCCGTCCTCTCCACCGCCGCCGCCGCCCTCGCGATGGCCAAGGCCATCCGCCTGCACCGCCGCAACCGGGTCTGAAGGTGGGGAGCGCGGAATCCACCGATCTCCGTCTCCCGGTCGATCCGCGGCCCGGGAGACGACGATTGCCCGGTCCGGCGTGGCGGCGCTACCTACCGGGCCAGTCGGCGCAGGGCACGACCTCGAATCCCCGACTCGGGAAGACCGCGTCCATGAAGAAGTCGTGTATCGCCGCGTCACCGTCGGCGCAGCCGTCGCGGAGCACGGTCACCCGGTAGCCACGGTCCGCCGCGTCGTAGCACGTCGCGGCCACCATCGCGCTGGTCGCGACTCCGGCGATCGCGAGAGTGTCGACCCCCCTCGCGCGGAGCACCAGGTCGAGATCCGTACCGGCGAAGGCGCTTGCACGGCGTTTCACCACGACGACGTCCTCGTCGACCACCGGCAGCGCGATCTCGGTTCCGACCGATCCCTCATGGAAGGTGTCCCCGGCTGCGTGGAACGTCCTGAACAGCTCGTTGCCCGGCGGCAGATCGGCCCCATTGCCCCGAACGGCGAAGTGTACGAAGACAACGAGAGCACCGCTCTCGCGGGCACGGGGAAGCAGTTCGGTGAGCGTCGGCACGACACGCCCGGCGAACGCGTATCCGCTCGTGATGCCCTGCTGGATATCGCCGATGATCAGTGCGGAGGTCACGACAGCCCCACATCCAGTCTTGTATCCAACGCCCGCGGCCGGCACGACAACCGCTCCGACGGCCACGATCATACGATCACCGACAGCCGGTAGCCGAGGCCGAGGCCGCCCTCCCGGCGAGCCCGAGACGCGCGGCGACGGTCGCGGCGTCGTCGATTCCCCATCCCTCACTCATGGTGGCCATATGCATTATTTTGGTTACCTTCTTGTGAAGCTACTTCATCAGAGGCTAGTTTCAGGCATCTGACAAGCCGTCAGATGCCCGGCGGGGCATCTCGGTTCGCCTGCGAGGATCGGAGCCCTCCCGTGAGTTATCGGCTCACCCATCTCGATGCCCTGGAGGCCGAGGGGGTGCACATCATCCGGGAGGTCGCGGCGGAGTTCGAGAGACCCGTGCTGCTGTTCTCCGGCGGCAAGGACTCGATCGTCATGCTGCACCTGGCGCTCAAGGCGTTCGCGCCGTGCCCGCCGCCCTTCCCGATCCTGCACGTGGACACCGGGCACAACTTCCCCGAGGTCGTCGAGTTCCGGGACCGCCGCGCGGCCGAGGCAGGCGTACAACTGCTCGTCGCGTCCGTCCAGGAATCGATCGCGGCCGGCCGCGTCGTCGAGGAGACCGGTCCGCGCGCGTCCCGCAACCGGCTCCAGACCACCACGCTGCTCGACGCCATCGACAAGTACCGCTTCGACGCGGTGCTCGGCGGCGCGCGCCGCGACGAGGAGAAGGCGCGCGCGAAGGAGCGCGTGTTCAGCTTCCGGGACGAGTTCGGCCAGTGGGACCCCAAGAACCAACGCCCCGAACTGTGGAGCCTCTACAACGGCCGCCATCGGCACGGCCAACACATCCGCGTCTTCCCCCTGTCCAACTGGACCGAGCTGGACGTCTGGCAGTACATCGCCGACCAGCACATCGAACTCCCCGCCCTGTACTACGCGCACCGCCGCTCGGTGTTCGAACGCGACGGCATGCTGCTGGGCGTCACCGACTTCCTCACCCTCCTCGACGGCGAGGAACCGTTCGAGGAAACCGTGCGATTCCGCACCATCGGCGACGCGACCGGCACCGGCGCCGTCCGCTCCACCGCCGCGAACGCCCACGAGGTCGTCGCCGAGATCGCCGCCACCCGAATCACCGAACGCGGCGCCACCCGCGCCGACGACCGCGTGTCCGAGGCCGGCATGGAAGACCGCAAGCGCGAAGGGTACTTCTGACCATGAGCACGACCATCGACACCGCCCCCGACCACAACGTCCCGCCCGCCCCCGGCTCCGTCGAGATGTTGCGGATCGCCACGGCCGGATCCGTCGACGACGGCAAGTCCACACTCATCGGCCGCCTGCTCCACGACGCCAAGGCCATCTTCGAGGACCAACTCGCCGCCGTCGAGGACACCTCCCGGCGACGCGGAAACACCCACACCGACCTGTCACTGCTCACCGACGGCCTGCGCGCCGAACGCGAACAAGGCATCACCATCGACGTCGCCTACCGCTATTTCGCCACTCCCCGGCGCAAGTTCATCATCGCCGACACCCCCGGGCACATCCAATACACCCGCAACATGGTCACCGGGGCCTCGACGGCCGACCTGGCCATGGTGCTCGTCGACGCGCGCAAAGGCATCCTCGAACAGTCCCGCCGGCACGCCTTCCTCGCCGCGCTCCTGCGCATCCCGCATCTGGTCCTGTGCGTCAACAAAATGGACCTGGTCGACTACGACCAGGGCGTGTTCGAGGCGATCCGCGCCGACTTCGCCGACTTCGCCGCACGACTGGACATCCCCGACCTCACCTTCCTGCCCATGTCCGCCCTCCGCGGCGACAACGTCGTCACTCGCAGCCCCAACATGCCCTGGTACGAGGGCACATCGCTCCTGCACCACCTGGAGGAGGTGCACGCCGCCTCCGACCACAACCTCGTCGACACCCGCTTCCCCGTGCAGTACGTCCTGCGCCCGCGCGAGGGCGAACACCGCGACTACCGCGGCTACGCCGGCACCGTCGCCGGCGGCGTGCTGCGCCCGGGCGACGAAGTGGTGGTCCTGCCCTCGGGATTCACCACCCACATCGCGGCCATCGACGGCCCGAACGGCCCGCTCGCCGAGGCGTTCCCGCCGATGTCGGTGGCCGTGCGCCTGACCGACGAACTCGACGTCTCCCGCGGCGACATGATCTGCCGCCCGCACAACCGACCGCGTACCGGCCAGGACCTCCAGGCCGTCGTCTGCCGGCTCACCGAGCACGGCGACCTGCGCCCGGGCGCCACCTTCGCGCTCAAGCACACCACCCGCACCGTCCGGGCCAAGGTCGCCGAACTGCGCCATCGCCTCGACGTGAACACCGGACACCGCGAACCCGGCGTCACGGCCCTCGCGCTCAACGAGATCGGCCGCGTCACCCTGCGCACCACCGCCCCGCTCTTCCACGACACCTACCGCCGCAACCGCGTGACCGGCAGCTTCATCCTCGTCGACGAGGCAACCGACAACACCGTCGCCGCCGGAATCCTCCTGGACGACGCGTGAACCGGCCGACGACCGACGCGGCGCCACCACCCGACGTCACCTCGCCGGCAAACCGGCCGCCTGTGATCGTCAGCGGTCCACCGAACCTCGAAACAGCCCCTACCCGGTTACGACGGCCGCCGATGCAGCATGACGACCTCGAACTCCTCGATGCTGCGCAGGCTGACCCGAGCCTTCCGGAGCGCCTCGCCGCGCACCGCGGACTGCGCGGCGCGGGAGGACGCCAGCGCGGCCTCGTCCCGGTGGAGTGTGCCGACCGCGGCCCGACCGGCGGCGCGGTCGATGAACAGTGCCGCCGCGACGAGTCCGTCGATGGCTTCGAGCTTCGCGCGTCCGAAGTCCTGGAAGGTCCGCACGTACAGCTCGGCGTCGGCGGGGTCGAGCTCCGTACGGCCCAGGCGCATGAAGGCGCCCTCGGGAACGTCGGGCATCGACGTGTACGACGGTGCTTCCCACTGGTCCGTGGTCACGGAGTCGGCAAACGGCCGGAGCAGTTCCATCCGGCGCTCGCGCAGACGCGTGTCGCTTTGCGCACGGGCGTCCGCGGTCTCCCACCACGAGCTCATCTGGATCTTGCCCAGATCACGGTCGGCGAACAGTCCGAAGCGGCGGTAGCCGGGGTTGTCGGACAACATGCCCGGGGCCTCACGAACGAGCCCGTCCAGAGCGGCGTCGATCTTGGCCGGGTCACCCATCGCGTACATGCTTCGGACGTAGAGCGTCTCTTGCATTGCCATCCATCCCTGTTCTCGACCCGGCAGCAAGGCCCGCCGGGATTCGTGCGGCGGCTTCCATTGCACGGCGGCCCACATCGTGCGGCGATCGCAACTGAGCCAACCGGCGCAAGGGACTCGGCTGCCGCGACGCGCCGGCTTCGGGAGTTCCGCGCCGCACGACCTCCGCACGCGCCGGTACCCGGTTCCTAGACGGCGCGCGGGCGCAGCCGTTCGCCCTGCGGCCCGAACATGATCAGGTATTCGACCGGTCCATCAGGGGCGGCGTTGGCGACTCCGTGAGGTGTACGGGTGTCGAACTCGACGACTTCCCCGGCGGTGAGGACGAGGTCCTGTTCGCCGAGCGCCAGCCACAGCCGCCCGTACAACACGCACAGCCATTCGTAGCCTTCGTGGGATACCTGTCGTGGGCGCAGGGGCTGCTCGCCGTCGGCGGGCAGGATGTGCTTGTGGGCGTGCAGGCCCCCGACGTACCGGGTCAGCGGCAACATCGTCTTGTCCTGCCCGGGGCGCCGCGGCGCGGCACTTCGCGGTCTCTCCGCCGTGGCGGACGCGGTGCCGGTGAGCTCGTCGAGCGTGACGCCGTACGTCTTGGCCAGGCTCAGCAGCGCATCCAGGGTCGGCTTGCGCCGTCCGTTCTCGAAGCGCGACAGCGTGCTGAGGGAGATGCCGGTTGCTCGGCTCACGTCGGTGAGCGTGGCACCGTGCCGCTCGCGCACGGTCCGCAGCCGCGGGCCCATGGCCGCCAGTGCGTCGGCTGTGCCGTCGTCCGTCATTCTCGCCTCACCCCTTCCGGTCTGGCCGTGTTCACTGCCCTGGCCTCCCAGTTTGCCAGGATGGCAAGGGAAGGTCGCGTCGGTCGACCGCGGCACCGCATGATCGGTGCGTCACCACAACCACCCGGGAACCCGAGGAGGGGCCATGTACCAGCCCGTACCAGCCGCAGACCTGCGCCACCGCACCATCGAGGCACCCGCCGGCCGACTGCACCTGGTCGAGCAGGGCACCGGGCCGCTGGTCCTGCTCGTCCACGGCTTCCCGGAGTCCTGGTTCTCCTGGCGGCACCAACTCCCGGCACTCGCGGCGGCGGGATACCGGGCGGTCGCACTCGACGTACGCGGCTACGGCCGCTCCTCCAAGCCGGCCGCGACGCAGGACTACCGGATGCTCGCCCTGGTGGAGGACAACGTCGCCCTGGTGCACGCTCTCGGCGAGGACGCGGCGGTGATCGTCGGACACGACTGGGGCTCGAACATCGCGGCCGGCTCGGCCCTGCTCCACCCCGAGATCTTCCGCGCGGTCGGGCTGCTGAGCGTCCCCTACGCACCGCCCGGCGGCCCCCGCCCCACCGACGTGTTCTCCCGAATGGGCGGGGAGGCGGAGTTCTACGTCTCCTACTTCCAAGAGCCCGGCCGCGCCGAGGCGGAGATGGAACCCGACGTCCGCGGCTGGCTCGCGGGCTTCTTCGCGGCCCTGTCCGCCGACACCATGCCGGCGCGGGGCGAACCCGACCCGCACTTCGTGAGCCGCGGCGGGGGGCGGCTGCGCGACCGCTTCCCGAGCGGTCGGCTGCCCTCCTGGCTGACCGAGGGCGACCTCGACGTGTACGCCGGAGAGTTCGAGCGCACCGGCATGACCGGGGCTCTCAACCGCTACCGCAACATGGACCGCGACTGGGCGGACCTCGCCTCCTACGCCGGCGCCCCCATCAAGCAGCCGTCCCTGTTCATCGGCGGCGGCCTGGACGCCTCCACGACCTGGATGGCCGACGCGATCGGCGCGTACCCGTCCACGCTTCCCGGCCTGGTCTCCTCGCACATCGTGGACGGCTGCGGCCACTGGATCCAGCAGGAACGCCCCGACGAGGTCAACCATCTCCTGGTTTCCTGGCTCGACTCCCTGCCCCCGGCCGCATGACCCGTCCCTCGCCCCAGGCACCCTCTCGACCCACCGCGACTTCCGCCGCCGCGCGGCGCCCGGGTCGAGGGCTCGACAACCTGGGGCCCTGCGGGGCCGAATCCCTGCGCCGGGAGCTCCTTGGTCGAAACCGGTCGGCGGTGTCGGACGGGGGCGGTGCGGCTGCGCGCGTCCTTGCGGTCCGTGAGCGCCGGGGACCGCGCGCGATCAAGACGTCGTCGCGCCGCACCCGTCCGGCCGGTCATCGGGCCGGCAGTTCGTCCAGGCGAGTCATCGAGTCGCGGACGCCGTGCTCCATGCCGCTTTCGATCATCGCGTCACGACTTGCCACCGACGGGAACACCGAGTGGGTGTGCACGCGGGTGCGCCCACCGAGGTCCTCGAAGGTCAGCGTCTCGAGACTGACGTCGGCTCCGCAAGCGCGGGCTGCGGACACTTCGGGGTCAGGATGTGGCCAGAGCCGCTACCGATGACGAACCCGCGGCTCAGGACACGAAACACCGCCGGAGTCCGGAGTACTGATATTCCGGCTGTAGTTCGTGATCATCCGTCGGGCAGAGTAGGGGCATGTCCACGTACGAGACGATGTCGTTCCACCTTGAGACCGAGCGGCTCACCCTGCGGCCATGGGCCGAGTCGGACGCTGCCGAGTTCTGCGCCCTCCTCTCCGAACGCGGCAAGGAGACGCCCACGGTCGAGCACACCCGGACGGACATCGCGAAGCTGCTCACCGCGACGGAGACCACGGGAATCGCCCTGCTGCCCATCCGGCGCCGTGACGAAGGCGACTTCATCGGCTACTGCGGGTTGATCATCGGCCGCTCCACCGTGGAGGAGCCCGAAATCGCGTATGAGCTGTTCCAGCGCGCGCATGGGTGCGGCTACGCCACCGAGGCGGCCGGCGCGGTGGTCGATGCCGCCACCGCGACCGGGCGAAAGCGGCTCTGGGCGACCGTCGGCGCGTGGAACACACCGTCGTTGCGTGTCCTCGAGAAGCTCGGGTTCGAGCGGGATCGCGTCTCCACGGAAGACAGCGGTGAAGTGGTATGGCTCAAACGCTCGTTGCCGTGACGCGGGATCGTACTCCCGGGGCTGCGTGCTCACATGATCGAGTGCGCTCCGGCAGCACACGCGACTTGAGGGCAGTGGTGGCCGGCTCGGGATCGGGCTCGGTGGTGGCGAAGCCGGTGTTCGTCGAGGCCGGCCAGGCCCTGGCTCGCCTGGAACGTCTCCTCGACGCGCCATCCTGATCCAGCGACCCGCGCCGGCGTCGAATTCTGCGATGTGCGCGGCGGATGCGACACGGGGCCTCGGTCAGGGCTGCGGGATCGCGCGCATGACGGTGTGCCAGGGAGTGGCGTCGAAAATCAACCGGATGTCGGTGATGCGTCCGTCGCTCACCCGGAAGTGTTCGGCGGTGCGCTGGATGCCGACCACGGGGATGGTGGTGTGTACGTCGTAGACCAGGGTGGCCCGGTCGTCCGCGAACAACTCGCTGATCACCTCCACCCGTTCGACGATCGCCACGAACATGTCGAGTCCCGCGAGGTGTTGCTCCGCGTCGTCGGAGGCCATCAGCGGGCTGTCGAAGTGGAACCGGTCGGCGAGAGTCCGGGCCGCGGCGGGCACGTCTCCTCGGAATCGGGCCCGGTGGTAGGCGCGGACGGTGTCGCGGGTGCGGTCGGCGGTCGCGCTCATGCGAGGTTCTCCTTTCCGAGGCCGTCGAGGTGGGCGGCGATGCGTTGTTGGTTCTCCACGACGCGCAGGCACAGGTGGCGGAGCAGGCCGAGTTCGGTGTCGGTGAATCCGTGGAACACGGCCGACATGGCGCGTTGGGTCGGCGCGCGGAAGTCGTCCAGCCACGCGCGACCTGCCGGCGTGATGCGGCCCACCACGGCGCGCCGATCGTGCGGGTCCGGTACGCGCTCGGCGAGTCCGTCGCGTTCGAGGGTGTCGAGGAGTCCCGTGACGTTGCGGGGGCTGACCCCGGCGGCCCGCGCGAGTTCACCCGGCTTCACGCCGGCCTCCCCCGCACCGCCCAGCCTCGCGAGCACGTCGAGCGCCCCGGCACTGAGCCCGCGCCCCTCCGAACCGTGCGCCCGCAACCGCTCGACCGCGTTGTGCGCGGACCGCGCGGCGGCCGCCGCCTCCAGCCGCAGCGTGTCCCCGTCCACGGCGAACTCCACCATGGCGGAGCGTACTTGAGGATCGAAGAGCAGCCCGTCGGCATCCGCCGACAGCCTCTGCGTTTTACTTACGTCCTTCATAATGAAGTTGTATTCCATCACCACGATCCGCGTCAACGGCACCGACCCTCGGGTCGACGAGGACGAGGACGAGGACAGGAGGCGGTGGCCGGCCTCGCATCGGGCGTCGGCTCTGCCGTCGGCGCTGCCCGACCGCGATCAGGATCGCCCGCGTCCCGGACGGCCGACTGCGCGCCGTGGTCGCCGAGTTGCACGTGCCCTATCGGGACGCCGATCCCCCCGATGCCACGTTTCCCGCGGCCAGGATCCGGCGGGCGTTGCGGACCACCGCCTCGTCGATCATCTTGCCGTCTTCGCCGACACAGACCGCCTGTCCCGCGGCAAGCCCGGCCTCGAAGCGTGCGACGAGTCGTCCGGCGCGCTCGACGGCCTCCGGCGAGGGGGTGAAGACGTCGTGAACGACACCCAGTTGATCGGGGTGGATGCATGCACGCGATCGGTAGCCGAGACGACGCAGCCGTTCGGTGGAACGACGCAGGGCGTCCAGGTCACGGTAGTCGGTCGACACGGGGCCGACCGGAGGAGCGATGCCGGCAGCCGCCGAAGCGAGCACGATCCGGGACCGGATCGGGAGGAGTTCCGATTCGTCGTCACCGGGTTCGATGCCCAGGTCCGCGCACAAGTCCGCCTCGCCGACCTGGAGTCGAGTCACGCGGGGCGCACGGGCGATGGCAGGTGCGGCGAGGATCGCCGCCGCGTCCTCCAGCAGCGGGGATACCTGGGTCCGGCCCACGTCGATGCCCGTTTCGTGTTCCCGCTCGGTGAGGACGTCGTGCAGTGCGCGCAGTTCGTCGAGACCCGCGCACTTGGCCTGGACCAGACCGCGCAGGGCGGGCGTGACGACGGCACGGGCGTCGGCGAGGCCCGGCGTACCGGAGTTGACGCGGACCCAGATCGCGCATCGTCCTTCGGGGTCCTGCCGGGTCAGCCAACGCGCGACCTCGGCGCGCACGGCGGATCTGGCCGAGGCGGGCACGGCGTCCTCGAGGTCGACGATGACGGCGTCCGCACCTCGGGACAGTGCCTTTTCGAGCATGGCGGGTCGGTCCCCGGGAACGTAGAGCCATGAACGGCCGGTCATCCGCTCCGCCTGTCCGACTCGCGGTGGACTCGGCCACCCAGCACGGCAGTTGGGCCGGCCGCGGGCTTCGGGAGGACGTGCTCGATGACGGTGATGATGTCTCCTCGCGGGCGCGCAAGGCACGATTGTGGGCGGACTGCGCAGTCGTGCGGCGGGAGCGGGATGCTTCGCCACCATAGGCGCGGTCGTTCCCAGGATCAAGGTTGCGATTCGCCGGGTGAACCGACCACGCCGGCACCTACCTCCGGGCGACCGTAACGTGGACCACGGGACGGTCCGCCGCCCGCCACCACCGCGCCACGACTCCTCGACACCGAACGCCCACCGGGAAGGGACCGCGCTCGCATGGGAATCCGCGAAGAGATGACCACCCTCGTCCGACACGAAGGCGAGTGGGAAGGCACCTACGTCTACATCGACGAGGACGGCACGGTGACCGACCGGCACCACGCCCACCTGACGTGTGCGTTTCCCGAGGACGGCGCCCACCCGTACCTGCAGACGAACCGGTACCGCTGGGACGACGGCCGCTCCGAGGAGTTCCTCTTCCCTGCCACCTACAAGGACGGGCGGATCCATTTCGACACCGAGCGGATGAGCGGCCACGCTTGGGACGTCGACGACAGGATCACGGTTTTGACCTGGACGTACACCCACGACCCCTCGGGCTATTTCTACGAGATGATCCACCTTTCCGAGGACGGCAACGCACGTTGCCGCACATGGCACTTCATCCAGGACGGCCGGTGCACCCGGCGGGTCCTCATCAACGAGCGCCGCATCCGCCCTTGAACGGCGACGAATTCCCACGATCGGAGACGAGTTCCCACGATCGGCGGCGAGTTCCCGCCTTCGGAGGCAGGCGAGTTCCCGCGAACGGCGCCGCGTGGCTCGGGGCCGCCGACGAACCGCGGGAGAACGCACGCCGCCGTGGCTCCGGATCGAACGCGGCCGCCCGCACGGGAAGGCCGCGTTCGATCCGGCCGCCCGCGTGAGCGGCCGTCGTGCTCAGGGGCCGGTGTGGCCCACGGCCTCCGCGTAGAAGGAGCGGTCGACGAGCTTGTCCTCCGGCAACGCCGGTGCCTCGACCACCTTGCCCTCGATGTACATCTTCTGGACCCGGTCGGTCGTGCCGCCGCGGATCTCCCAGTCGACCACCTGCGCGGGCACGGACCTGAGCAGTTCGGGCTTGCTGCCCAACGTCACCGCCAACTCCTGGACGAACGCCGGGTCCTGC
The DNA here is from genome assembly GCF_045207655.1 of Embleya sp. NBC_00888. Taxonomy (NCBI): domain Bacteria; kingdom Bacillati; phylum Actinomycetota; class Actinomycetes; order Kitasatosporales; family Streptomycetaceae; genus Embleya; species Embleya sp. NBC_00888. Next base: position 1,472,181 of record NZ_CP108785.1, read on the forward strand.
TTGTAGTCACCCGCGAAGTACGTGTTCACGGTGCGGATCAGCGCGCGCAGGAACGCGACGCCGGCGTCCCGGTTCTTCGCCAGGAGGTTTTGCCCGTAGAGCATTCCGCCGAGCGGCTCGCCGACCGGCTGACCGCCCAGGAAGGTGTACTCGGGCTTGCCCTCGAAGTCCTTCCAGATCGGGTCGAGCAGCCAGGCCGCGTCGATGCCGCCGTTCTTGAATGCCTCGGGCACGCCCGCGCCGTCCAGTTGCTGGAAGGAGACATCGGTGGGCTTGGTCTTGTGCTGGGCGAGCACGCTCTCGATCGGGTACATGATCACCGACGTCTTGCCCACCAGCGTGCCGAAGCGCGCGTTCTTCAGGTCGACCGCGTCCCCGGTCTTGCCGTCCTTGACCCGGGCCCAGACCCCGGTCTTGGATTCGGGAGCCACCGAGTAGTTGCCCGCGACCCACTTGATGTCGAAGCCCTGCTTGACCGCGTTGACCATGCCGGCCTCGGGCGCCGAATACAGCACGTCCACCTGGCCCTTGGCGAGCAGCGTGATCGCGTCGGTGGCCGGCATCTGCTTGAGCTCGACGTCCAGGCCTTCCTTCGCGAACTCGCCCTTGGCGATCGCGGTGCGCAGCGGACCGAGGTATTCGGCCGACAACGATCCCGCCGTCACGGTGATCTTCGCCTTCTGCGCGAGCGGCTTGGCGGCGGGCGAACCCGCCGCGCAGCGCGCCGGTTTGCGGGTCGGAGCCAGGTCGGCCGGATCGGTCCAGGCGTGCTCACATCCCGCGACCGCCTCGATCGGGCGCTTGGGCTGCGGGGTCTTGTCCCGGTCCGAACCGGAGTCGGCGGAACCGCCGCATCCGGCGAGCAGCACGCTACACGCCAACAGTGCGGTGGTCGTCAGGAATCCGCGTCTCGCCATGATGTGCCTTTCGGGGTCGGTGCGCCGAGGTGTGGTCGGGAGGCCGCGCACGAAGCGGCCCGGCCGAGGTGGTGGCGTCGCGTCGGAACTGCGCTGAGGTGGTGGTATTGCGTCGGAACCGGGTCGAGGTGGTGGTATCGCCTCGGGGCTGCGTCGAGGTTGACGTCGCGTCAGGACTGCCCGGGACCGCGGTCGCGGGGTGCCCACGGAGTGCACAGTCGGCCCACGTAGCGGATCAGCTCGGAGAAGAGCACGCCGACGATCGCGACCACGATGATCCCGACGAACATCGCGCGGTTGTCGAAGAGTTGGCGCGAATTGAAGATCACGTAGCCCAGGCCCTTGTTGTCGGGCGAGGCGATCCCCTCGGAGGCGATGATGACCAGGACCGCGACGCCCGCCGAGATCCGCAGGCCCACCATCACCTGCGGCAGCGACGCGGGCAGCAACACGTGTCGGAACATCTGCCAGGGACCGGCGCCGAAGACCGCCCCGGCCTCGCGGTAGCCGTCGGGCACGGCGATGACCGCGGCCATCGTGGCGATCCAGACGAAGAAGAACACCGTCACCGCGACCAGCGCGATGTGCGGTGCCTCGCCGAGACCGAACATGGTCATGAAGATCGGCAGGAGCGCGAGCTTGGGCACCACGTACAGGGCGTCCAGGGTGGGTTCGAGCGCGGCCCGGACCAGCGCGTTGGTACCCATCAGGAGGCCGACCACGAATCCGCCGAGGGCGCCGATCGCGTAGCCGGGCAGCACCCGGGCCAGCGTGGCCCACACGTCCGGCCACAGCTTGCCGTCGGTGGCGTCGGTCCAGCCGTCCGCGACGATGGTCGAGGGCGCGGGGTAGAGCCGGTCGTCGATCCACCCCTGGTTCGCGGCGAGTTGCCACCACAGCAGGAGCACCACGGGAACGGCGACGGCCAGGCCGATCTCCAGGAGTCGCCGTCGCGTCCGCGCCCGGCCCGGGTCGCGTTCGGCGGTGCCCGGCTCGCGGACCAGCACCCGGATCGACGCGTTGTCCTTTACGGTGACCGTCACGACGCGACCTCCTCCTTGTCCTTCTCCTGGTCCCTCTTGCGGTCCTGCTTCTGCTTGCCGCCCTGCTTCGGGTCCCGGTCCTGCTCCCGGCTGGTCTCCTGCTCGCGGGTGGTCGTCGTCTCGACCTCCCCGCGCAGCAGTTCCCACAGTTCGGCCTGCATCGCGGCGAACTCCGGTGACCTGCGCACCTCTCCGGTACGCGGGCGGACGAACGGCGGTACCCGCTCGGCGATCACTCGACCCGGCCGCGCGGACATCACCAGGACGCGGTCGCCCAGCACCAGCGCCTCCTCCAGGCTGTGCGTGACGAACAGGACGGTGCGCTTGTCCGCCTGGCAGATCTCCAGGAGTTCGTCCTGCAGGATCGTCCGCAACTGCGCGTCCAAGGCCGCGAACGGCTCGTCCATGAGCAGGATTTCCGGCTCGACCGCGAGCGCGCGGGCGATCGACACACGCTGCTGCATCCCGCCGGACAGAGCCGCGGGATAGCGGTCGGCGAAGTCCGCGAGGCCGAGTCGACCCAGCCAGTCGCGCGCTCGCGCGTTCGCCTCCTTGCGTGGCACCCGGCGCAGGTCCAAGCCGAACCGAACGTTGGCCAACACCGTCTTCCACGGGCTGATGCCGTAGTTCTGGAACACCATCGCGGCGGGGTTCGCGGTCGCCGCCGTCACCTCGACCCGGCCGGCGGTCGGCTTGACCAGGCCGGCCACGATCCGCAGGAACGTGGACTTGCCGCACCCGGACGGGCCGACGATGCAGCAGAATTCCCCGGCTTCGACGTCCAGATCGAGTGGGCCGAGCGCGTGCACCCGGCTCGCGCCGCGACCGAATCGGCGCTCGACCCCTGCGGCTCGGATCCTGCCGGCCTGCGCGGCCGGTTCGGGCAGCTCCTGGCCCACGTGTCTCACCCCTGAAGTCCGTGCGGTCCGTGCAATCCGTCGATCCGTCGCGATCCGTCTGCGTCCGGCGCCCGTATGCGTCCGTGTTCGAGCGCACCCGGTGTCCCCACCGGAGTCGATCATTCCGTTCGACCGGCGTGACGATATGACGATGCGTCAGATTTCTCAATCGATCGAATCGACAAGATGACATTGATCATGAGATGTGTCCGCCACGAGACCCGACGGAGTCTCTGGCGTGCCCGACAGTGCCGTCAGCGTCGTCTTCGCACAGGCTCGATGCGGCGAATCCGGCCGTGGAACCGATATTCACGACCGGCCGCATCCGTCCCCACCCACCGTCACTATCGAAACGGTTGCGTTTCGATGACAACACCTCTAGCGTTAGCGAAACGACGTCGTTTCGCTAATTCAACCGACGAGGTACCCTCGCATGCACACCGACCCGACCGGGACCACCGACTCGGCGCCCTCCGGCCGGCGTTCGCGGCTGACCCCCGAGCGCGAGGCCGAGTTGTACGTGGCCACGCTCGACCTGCTCCGTGAGACGGGCTACGCCGCGTTGACCATGGAGGCCATCGCCGCGCGGGCCAAGGCCAGCAAGGCGACCCTGTACCGCCAGTGGCAGAGCAAGCCGCGCCTGGTCGCGGCGGCGCTGCGGCACAACAAGGGCGCGTCCCTGGTCGGCCTGGACACCGGTTCGCTGCGCGGCGACCTGTACGAGACCGTGCACCGGATCGCGTACGGAGCCGCCCCCGACACCGCGCTGCTCGCGAGTGTCGCGCACGCCATCCTGGGCGATCCCGAACTCGGTCTGGCGGTACGGGAAGCCATCGTCGATCCCGAGGCGGCGGTGCTCGACCGGGTGCTCGCGAACGCCGTCGCGCGCGGCGAAGTCGCCCCGGACAACCCGGCGGTGGGCCTGCTGGCACACCTGTTGATCGGCGCGGTGACCGGCCGACCGCTGATCGAGGGCTGTATCGCCGACGAGGAATACCTACAGCGCTACCTCGACGCCGTCGTGCTCCCGGCGCTGCTCCGGCACTGAACCGCCGGCCGCAGGCCATTTCCCGAAGCGCGTCCTCTCCCACCCGACAGGAGCAGTTTCGCCATGCCACAAAACACCGCCGCCCCGGCCGTGGCACCACCGATCCCGGCCGCTGCCGCCGCCGTACCCCGCCGCTGGTGGATCCTCGCGGTGATCGCGCTGGCCCAGGTCACCGTCGTCCTGGACGCCACCATCGTCAACATCGCCCTGCCCTCCGCACAGCGGGACCTCGGCTTCTCCGACGGCAATCGCCAATGGGTGGTCACCGCCTACGCCCTCGCGTTCGGCAGCCTGCTGCTGCTCGGCGGCCGGATCGCCGACCTGTTCGGCCGCCGAAACGCCTTCCTGATCGGCCTGTTCGGCTTCGCGCTGGCCTCCGCCGCCGGCGGCGCCGCGCCGAACTTCGAGGTACTGGTGGCCGCCCGGGCCCTCCAGGGCGTCTTCGGCGCGCTCCTCGCCCCGGCCGCACTGTCGCTGCTCACCACCACGTTCACCGACCCGGCCGAACGCGCCAAGGCCTTCGGCGTGTTCGGCGCCGTCGCCGGCGCGGGCGGCGGCGTGGGACTGCTCCTGGGCGGCGTACTGACCCAACACCTCGACTGGCGCTGGTGCCTGTACGTCAATCTGATCCTGGCCGGCCTCGCCATCGTCGGCGGGGCCCTGCTGCTCGGCAGGCACGAGCGCGCCGCCGACCGCCCCCGCCTGGACCTGCCGGGCACATTGGCGGTCTCCGCCGGTCTGTTCGCGCTCGTCTACGGCTTCTCGCACGCGGAGAGCGACGGTTGGCGCGACCCGATCACCTACGGCTGCCTGATCGCGGCCGTCGTACTGCTCGCCGTCTTCGCTCGCATCCAGACCGTCGTGGCCAACCCGCTCCTGCCGCCGCGCGTACTCCTGGACCGCGACCGGGGCGCCGCCTTGATCGGCATGCTCGTGGCCGGCGCCGGCATGTTCGGCATCTTCCTGTTCCTGACCTACTACATGCAGCAGACCCTGCACTACAGCCCGGTGAAGACCGGACTGGCCTTCCTGCCCATGGTGTTCGGCATCATGCTCACCGCGACCAGCGCGACCGTCGTGCTGCTGCCGCGCTTCGGGCCCAAGCCGATCGTGCCGACCGGGATGGGCCTGGCCGCGCTCGCCCTGCTCCACATGACCCGCCTGGACCTGGACAGCGCGTACGCGACCGACCTGATGCCCGGTCTGATCGTGTTCGGCGCGGGCGTGGGACTGGTCATCGCCCCCTGCATGAGCGCGGCCACGTTCGGCGTGCGCGCGCAGGACTCCGGGGTGGCCTCGGCCGCGGTCAACACCGTGCAGCAGGTCGGCGGTTCGGTCGGCATCGCGCTGCTGAGCACGCTGTCCGCGTCGGCCGGCTCGGACTACCTGAAGGACCATCGGGCCGGCCCGGAGACCTTCGCCCGCGCCGCGCTGGAGAGTTACGCCACCGCCTACCGCTGGTCCGCCGCGTTCTTCGCCGTCGGCCTGGTCGCCACAGCCCTGCTCTTCCGTCGCGGCGCCCCCGTGGTCGACCCGAACGCGGCCCCCACCGTGCACATGTAACCCACAGCCCACGCGCCCATCGCACAAGACCCGACCTGCGAGCTCGTCAAAGAAGCCGCATGTGGTGGGTGCGAAGCCGGGCATGGTTCACAACGCTCCGGCTGAGGGGAACAGGGCGATGAGGCAGGTCGACACGATCACGGGCGATCAGTCGTCGAAGTACGCCCTTGCGACCGCGTAAGTGTCCTCGTAGAGGTGGTAGCGGGTGATTCGCCCGTCCCGGACCGTGGTGTGCAGGACGAACGCGGTGTCGATGTCCCGGCCCGTCTTCTTGACCTCGGAGACCATGCGTCCGATCAACACCACGTCGTCGCCCTCGGTGACGACCTGGCGGAGGTCGAACTCCTTGGGCTGCACGTGCGTCCCCAGCAGCTCGAAGAACGTCCGCATACCCTCCGCCGAGTCGACCTCCGGTACCCACGGAATGCCCGGCGGGTGCGGGATCGAGAACGACACCGCGTCGGCGAACAGCCCTGCCGCCTCTGCGGTTTTGCCCTCGGCGAGCAGCGGGAACAAGCGTTGAACGGTCTGCGCCGGCGACTCTGCTGTCATGTGGTTCGGCCTTTTCCGTCAGGGCGATTGCATCGCCGATGCGGTCCGGCACACATACTACGGCCGTGCCGTGGCCGGGAAACCGCGCGCGCTCCGGGCCGAGTAATCGTGGGTGTCCCGGAACGGATGGCGTGGCCTTCACCGGGTAGGCACCCGCGACAACACGATCCGGGAGGCCGGTTTTGAGCGAGGCGATGCGGGCCAAGGGATGGGCACGGGCGTTCCCCGTGGAGACGGGAGTCGGCGCCGGGCGGCGATGGGCCAGGGAACGCCTGGCCATGCTGGAATGGACCGAGGACGCCCCCGAGACGGTGGACGCGATTCTGCTCGTGGTCACCGAACTGGTCACCAATACTCACCTGCACGCCCACACTCGCGCTCACGTGGTCATCTCCTGGGACGGCCATTGCCTGCATGTCCACGTGTGCGACGACGACCCCACTCTGCCGACACCACGAACCCCCGACACCCTCACCCCCGGCGGACGGGGCCTCGCCCTGGTCGACGCCGTCACCGACGACTGGAACATCCACCCCCACCGCCACGGCAAAACCATCGACACCTGCTTCCGCCCTCCGACACCGGGCGAGTCGACGACACCGTGAGGCAACTCCCCAGTGCGGTACGCAGGATGGCCACACACCCGGGGCCTGCGAGATCGCACGTCCTCGCCCGGAAGGACCACGACGGCGGTCGGCCGTTGTCCGCGATCCGGCGCCGAGTCCGTCAATCCCGGGGCGCGGCTTCGGGACCGACGTCCCCCGGGAGCAACGGCCGCATGAACGTGCGCTCGTAGCGCACGACACAACCGCTCTCGTCCCGAATGCGGTCCGCTGCCACGAAGTCCGGATCCACTCCGAACAGGTCGCGGTACTGCTCGTAGGCGGCCAGGCTCGGGAAGGTGAACAGGGCCAGGGCCCGGTCGCTCGCCCCCTCGGCAGGCAGGAAGTAGCCATGATGGATTCCACCGTGGCGACCGACCAGTTCCATCCAACAACGCCCGAACCGTTCGAACGCCTCGATCTTGGCGGGATCGATCGTGTAGTCGACGACGCAAGTGATCACCCGAACATCCTTCCCCTCCGCAGAGCTTCCAGTCACGGTCGTCCGGCAGCGCGGCGTAGCGACCGAGGCAGAGGCTTCCGGACGTCGTTTGTCGATAGTGGTGGCCGGGCGGCATGATCGGCGGCGTCGCGGTAAGACTTGGAGAACGCCTTGTCGGTCACTCGCGCGGTCGGGTGCGCCGACACCGAACCGGCTGTACGTACGGCTGCCGGCCGTTCGTTCCGCCGAGACAGGAGAGCTTGGATGACGCTCGCGCGCGGAGGATGGATGCCCGACGGAACGCCCGGAACCGTGTTGGCGGTCGCCATTCTCATCCTCCTCTTCGGGATACTCGCCGTCGGCCTGTGGACCAGGAACAGAAAGCGCAACTGACGTCCCGCGCCTCCGCCTCGAGCCACCGGGCCCGCAACCGGCGCGCGCAGCACATGCGTTGGGGCTCAGTCGCCTAGGTTGCGGATCAGTCGCCTTCCCCGACGACAGCGCGAGACAACGAGCCCCGTCGATCCCTCACCCGGTGCCGGGAGCATCCGTGCTTCTCCCCGCGTTCCGCTGGCAGCGCATGGGGTGTCGCCTTCTGGGCAGAGAAGGCGGTATGAGGGTGCTCACGGACCTGGGCGGGCCACGTCCGCCGCGCAACGATCCTTCTCCGCCCCACACGGCCGCACCATGGCCCGGCGCGGAAAGTCGGCGTGGTTCATGGCGCTGGTTCCGGGCCCGGATGCTCGGGGTCGGCCGCCCCGTCCACCAGGCGGTGGTGAGGGCGAGTTCGTCCGCCAGAGTGCGGTCGGTGCCCTCGTCGACATCATGAGCACCGACACGCGGAGCCGGTGCGCTCCCATCATGCGGGCGACGATGTCATCGGCTGCCCATCAGGCGCCGTCGATGCCCGATCCTCGCTGCTGGTTCCTGGACGGCGTCTCGTATCGGATCGCCGGGCGGCCCGAGCCGGTCGCCGTGCCTTCATCGCCGGCCGACGCCGCCCCCACGCCCTTGCGCACTTCGGACGCGGGCTTCATCCCGGTCGCGGTCAGCCCTGTGCTCCGGCCCGCTTGCCGGCCGCTCGACGATTTCTTGCCGGATCCGGCAGGCAACGGTGAAACGATTTCGGCGAGCATGTGCCGAAGTGGCTCATTGTTTCCGGAGACCGACGCGACCGACACGGCATGATTTCGCGCCGGGTCGAGCTTCGACCAGTCGACACGATATCCCGCGTCGCGGGAGAGCTGACCCAGGAATGCCCGCTGGGTACGGCCGTTTCCCTCGCGAAACGGATGCAGCGCATTCACGTCCCCGAAGAGTTCCGTGAATCCCGCCACAAAGGAATCCTGATCCCGCCCTCGCAGGAATTCGTCGCGTGCGAGCCGCCCGAAGATATCCCCCGCATAGGCGAGGATGTTCATGGAGAGAGCGAACGGACTCTCCTTGTCGATCTCGACGTTACGCAACTGACCCGCCCAGGTGAACAGGGGGCCGAAGATTCGCTTGTGGAATGACTGGAGGTGCGGCAGGTCGTACTTCCCTCGCAATCGTTTCGTCTCCAACTCGGCCACGGCAGGTCGTGTGATGTCGGCCTCGGCTTGTGCGAGTTCTTCGGCGTTCTGAATGAAGAGCTTGTTGCGCAATATGTTGGTGCCCGGATAGCAGTACGGGTCTTGAAATTCGGGTCGTTGCGTCACGGCTTCCCAGCCGAAGCCGGACCACCACGGTGATGCCGTCGTATTGCCCGACGAACTGCCTCGTCCGCCGTGATCCGACCATCGATCCAAAGTTCCGCGTCGCGATCGGACTCGGCCGAGGCAACGAGATTCTCGGCGCGCAACGAGCCGTCGGCCGAGGCGATCGCCGCCCGGCGTCGCCTTTTCCCCGCGTCGTCGATGGAATCGGCATGATCGGGGCCGGCCTCGTCTTGCTCGATCCGACCGGGCTCAGGCCTCTCCGGAACCATCTCCACCGTCTCCCGTTCCGCCGTCTCGAAGCTCCGTACCGCCGGCTATCCATTATGTCGGTTTGCGCGGCCCCACGCGCTTGCCAAGCACCGTGCCGTCATGGACCCGAGCGGCGGTCCGTCGAACCTCACCGAGGCCGGCGTGGCACGCGGGCGTACGCACTGAAGCCCCGATTCGAAGCGGCCACCGACAACGGGTGCGCATGGGCGTCACAAGTCCCGGAAGGCCCGCCGGTAGGCGCCCGGGGTCGTGCCGACCTGGGCGCGGAAGCGGCGGCGCAGGTTGACGGCGGAGATGAGGCCGACACGGAGGGCGATCAGGCACCTTCCTGCACGCCCCGGCCGGCTCGTGGCACGTCCCCGCGACCACCACCGGATGCACGCTGTTCCTCTTCTACCCGGCGGGCCAGTGCCGGGCGCGGCACTGGTCACAGCGTCATCGGGCCGTTCACGAGTTCGTCCGACCCGGCCGAGGAGCATCTGTCCACGGACGAGCCGCCGGTGAATCCGGTGCCGCCGATCCCGGAGGGCTCCGCGTGACCGACGTGATCGATACCGTGGTGCTACGGATGCGACCCGATGGGTCGCGCCCCCGACGTCGTGACCACGATGAAGCTCCACTCCGCCCACATGGACGAATCACCGGCCAAGACGAACTCCTTGTCCGTCCGACCGGTTACCGGCCTGGTCCCCGCCCACCCGCTCGCACACCCATCGGGCACGGTTCGCCGCACCGTGAGGCACGGCCGGGCAGCGGAGGGCTCCTCGGCCACCGTCGGCATCCCCGAGCAGGCGGGGGGAGGAACTCCTCCTTATCGGTGTCACACGAGACCTCGACCCACGCGGCGATGAGGTCCGGCTCCCGGTGAACGGCACGCGCCGCTACCGTGAACCGATGGCATCGATCAAGAAGTTCCAAGTCACCTTCGACTGCGCGGACCCTGAGCGCGTCGCTCGTTTCTGGTGCGAGGTGTTGGGGTACGTCGTACCGCCGCCGCCGGAGGGCTTTGCCACCTGGGACGATTACGATCGCTCGCTGCCGCCCGAGCGCCGGGGCGCGGCGTTCGTCTGCATGGATCCCTCGGGTGTGGGCCCACGCATGTACTTCCAGCGTGTTCCGGAAGGCAAGGTCGTCAAGAATAGGGTGCACCTCGATGTACGGGCCGGCACCGGGCTCGTGGGTGAAGAGCGCCTCGCCACACTCGAGGCCGAGTCCGCACGACTGGTCGCGCTCGGCGCGGTACAACTGCGGGTGTTGCATGCCGATGCCGAAAACGAGTCGTGCATCCTGATGCAGGACATCGAGGGCAACGAGTTCTGTCTCGACTGAGCGGTCGCGAACGTGTACGCGTTCCGCCCCGATGGCCCGGTCATCAAAGGCAGCCTCCGGCCCGCCCCTTCGACCGGAACGAGGCGCGATGGGGGTCACTCGGGCGCCGGACTCCGGGCACCGTCGAGACTCCGCGTCAGGACAGGGCGAGGACACAGAACTCGTGGCCTTCCGGATCGGTCAGGCACGTCCACGGGACGTCGCCCTGGCCGACGTCGAGGTCGGTGGCGCCGAGGGCCCGCAGCCGGGCCACCTCCGCTGCCTTGTCGTCACCGGGGTATGGCAGCAGGTCGAGATGGATGCGGTCCGGCACGGTCTTCGTCTCCGCGTACGCCGGGTCGCAAAACACTCCAGCCGAGCGCCTCCGCCCAGAACCGGCCGACCGCCAAGCCATCGAGAGCCTTCATGTCCACCTGAACGGGTCGCAGCGCCATGCCAACGATCCTAGGCATCCGCTCAGCCACGACATCCGCGGAAACCGTCGCCGAACGGGAATCGGCCCGCTCCGCTCCCCAGCCGCGACGCTCGGGCCCGCACGCGCCGCGACCTGCCGGTCCTGCCGCCTGACGACGAGCAGGGGAGCTGCCGTTCAGGTCGCCGTGTTCGGCCTGTCCGCGGGCCGGCGTGCGCCGAGGCGGGCGCGGTAGGCGGCCACCGCGTTGCGGTTGGCACACGCGGTGCTGCAGTAGCGGCGCGAACGGTTCCGGGTGAGGTCCAGGACGATGCCCGCGCAGCCTTCGTCCGCGCACAGGAACAGGCGGGACAGCTCGTCGACGCGCACCACGTCGGTCATGGCCATCGCGGTCTCCACGATGACGCGGGTTGCCAGCGGCGCGGCGGAGGACACCGCGTGCAGATGCCAGTCCTGGTCGTCGTGACGAACGAGCTGCGGGAGCGCACGAGCGTCGGTGAGCATCGTGTTCACCAGGCTCGCGGCGCGGTCGCGGTCGGCGGTCAACAGCTCGCGCAGAACCGGCCGCAGCTCGCGCAGGCTCGCGAGTTCGGCGGCATCGCGGTCCCGGCGCCCGGTGTAGCGATGTTCGGCGTACCACGCGTCCAACTCCTGGACGGTGGTGAGGGTGTCCGACCCCTCCGCGCTGTTGACCAGCGCCACGACCGCCTGCAGGCCGGCCTCGGTGTCATGACCAAAAATCATTTTGACATCTTACATCTCCTCTCTTAACGTCATGGTCTATGAGCCATGTAGTCGATGACACGCTGCGTGTACGCGCCTCCTCCGGTGCCCTCGGCGGCGGCCTGTTCCTCGCCCTCGTCTCCGCGCTGTCCTTCGGCATGTCGGGGTCGTTGGCACGAGGACTGCTCTCGTCCGGGTGGAGCCCGGGAGCCATCGTGCTGGCCCGGGTCGGCATCGCCGCGCTCGCCGTGGCGCCGTTCGCGGTCGCGTCCCTGCGCGGACGCCTGCGACAGCTGCGGGCGCAGGCGCCCACCGTGCTGGTGTACGGCGTATTGGGCCTCGCCGGCGCGCAGTTCTGCTTCTTCTCCGCGGTCGCCACGATGGACGTCGCGCCCGCGTTGCTCATCGAGTACACCGCTCCGGCGGCCGTCGTGGTGTGGTTGTGGGTGCGTCGCGGTCAGCGCCCGCGGCCGTACACCCTGGCCGGCGCCGGCTTGGCGGCGGCCGGCCTGGTCCTGGCCGTCGACCTGCTCTCCGGCGCCGACCTGGCATGGTCGGGCGTGGCCTGGGCGCTCGCCGCGATGGTGGGCCTGACCGCGTACTTCCTCATCGCCGCGGACACCGACACCGGGCTGCCGCCGGTGGCCCTGACCGGTGCCGGCCTCGTGATCGGCACGGTCACCCTCGCCGCCCTCGCGGCCGTCGGTCTGTTGCCGATGCGCGCCACCCTCGAACCGGCTTCCTACACGACCGGCAGCACGCCGTGGTGGGTGCCGGTGCTCCTGCTCGGCCTGGTCACCGCCGCCTTGGCCTACACGACGGGAACCGAGGCGAGCCGCCGCCTCGGTTCACGCACCGCCTCCTTCATCGCCCTGCTGGAAGTCATCGCCAGTGTGGGCTTCGCCTGGCTGCTGATCGACGAGGCACCGACCGCGACCCAGACCGCCGGTGGCCTCCTGATCATCGGCGGCGTCGTCCTGGCCAAACTCGACGACCGCTGATCACTCCCCGGGACATGGGAACGACAGTTGCCGTGACGCGCCCGGGGAAAGCGGAGCCGGCGGCGGGCAACCGGTTCCGGTGAAGTCCGGGATCGAGCCGTCGCGAGAACGAGTGGCCCGGTCCCCGCGCCGCGAGCGCGGCATCACATACCCCGCCCCACCCCAACCCCGGACGGTTCGGAAACTCGCACCGACCGCCGGTGGCTATGCGAGTGGTTTGGCGCCGAAGACGAAGATGCCGTCCTTGGTGCTCACCAGACCGTGGCCGTCGGCGGTCATCCTGGGGAACAGCTCGCCCGGTACCCCTTCGGGCAGCACGACCTTCTTGGTCCGAGCGTCGATCACGAGCGGATCGGTGGCGCGCGGGTTGTCGCCGTTCATGCTCCCGCTGGGGCTGTAGCCGCGCTTGCTCGCGTACAGGGCACCGTTGACCACCACGAACGACTCGATCGGCAACTCGCCCTGCTTGGGCTGCTGCCATACGATCCGACCGGTCCTCAGGTCCCATGCCGTGGTTCGCACTTCGCCGCCGGTGCCGGCCGCGACGAACATCAGCGACTCCTCGCGGTCGACGATCGCGCGATAGTAGCCGCTGGTGACGCGCGGTCCCTCGTGGACGAGGTTTCCGGTCGCCAGGTCGTACAGCCCCCATTGCGTCGCGAAGCTGAAGCTGCCCTTCGAGCCCGCGTCCCAGGCGATGGCGATCTTGTCACCGCCGATCATCCGTACGATCGCCGGAGCATGACCGCTGGTTGTCGACGCCTCGGGGGTGCCGGCGGGCTTGCGTACGCTCGCGGTCGTCCACTTGCGCTGCCCGGTGGCGATGTCGGTGGCAACCAAGTGCTTCACACCGTCCTTGTCCGCCTTGTCGTAGGAGAACAGCAGGCCGCCGAAGATTTGCCGGTCCTTGCCGCCGTCGAAGTCGGCGATGTTCTGCTCGACCGTCGCGCCCGCCGAACCTCCTTGCGCGGGGCGCACGTTCACCGTGGCCTTGGAGCCGTCGTGCACGGTACGCATCACCCACCCGTCGACGACGGTCTCCGTGGTGTCGGCGTCGCTGTCCTCGGGAAGCGCGGCCCTTCCCGCTTCACGACCGTTCTCGTCCAGCGCCAACCACACGGTGGTGCGTTTCGCGGTGCTCAACCCGTCGGACGCGATCTTTTCGGTGTAGACGGCGTACAGCACCGGCTTGCCGGCCCACGTGCCGGCAACGATGCGGCCACGCAGGTTCACGGTCGCGCGGACCGCGCCGCTCTCGGCATCGCGCAGTTCCACGGTGTTCCAGTCACCGACGATGGTGTCGGCACCGGGCGCAGGTGTCGATTTGGGCGCGTTCGCGGCCAGTTCGGTACGCACGAGCGCCACCGTGTTGCCGACGATCCGCGGTTCGGCCGGCCCGGTCACCGTGCCCGTCGAGGTGTCGACCTTGGCGCCGTCCTTGCCGCCGGCCGCGGACCAGAGCGGCTTGTCGGTCAGACCCGGCAGCGCGGGCCCGGCGTACGCGGGGCCGTTGCGGACCGCCGAGCCGCCGCCCGGTGCGCTGTCCCCGGCGGTCGGGGCATCGCTGTTCGCGCCGGCCGGGCGGCGCTCGTCCGCGCTGTCCCCGTCGCCCGAACACCCGCCGAGGGTGAGCGTGAAGGCGACGGCACCGGCGAGGGCCACGTTCCTGGACATCAACCGCACGGCTTCTCCGAGTTCGTCAAGGGCCGCGAAAACACGCGAACAGAACAGGTGTCGGCACAGGACCGGCCCGACAGTGAGCGGAGGAAGTGGGAGTGGCGCCGCACGCCGCGACGCCCCGTCCGCAGTCCCCACCGATACGGAGCTTTCCACGATCGAGTGATGGAGAGGCCGTTCATCGCACCCATGACGTGTCTGTGACCTGGCGCGATGTGTCTTCCGCGACGGATCGAAACAGATGAGGCGCGTAGCTGCGGCAGAATCGGTGCTCGCCTACGCGATGGGACGGGGACTCGAGCATGAGCGACACCACCGGTACGGGCGGTTCCGCGGACGCGGACGTCGCCGGGGATACGAGCGGTACGGACGCCGACGGCGAAGGGTCCGCCCATGCCGCGGCCGTGGCGGCGGAACAGCACGTCGCCCGTCTGCTGCGGGAGGCCCAGAACCGCGCCGTCGCGCACGGCGCGATCCCCGAGCCGCGCAAGGGCAGCGCCAAGCCCCGGCGTCCCGGGTCGCTGCGTCATATCGCGGCGGTCGTCATCGAGTTACGCCTGTACGACCTGGCCGTGTCGCCGACGGACGGCCCGGACCACAACCCGATCGACCAGGCCCTGAAGGGCAGGCCCGGCCGCGTCGCCAACGTCGACCTGGTGCTCGCCGTCGCCCGCGCCTGCCATCACATCGCCGGACAGGAGTTCGGTGCCGCCGAGGCCCGGACGTACACAGCGGCGGCCCGGCATGCCGACGCGCTCCGCAGGAGGGCGGAGATCGCGGCCAAGGCCCGCCCGCTCGACCCGACCGTCGGCCCGTCGGGACGCCCGGTCGGGGGTGCGACCGCGGACCCGGTCACCGAGCCGGGCGCCGGTGGCGCTGCCGTACCGGACACTGCTTCGGGCGGATCACCGGCTGCCTCGCCGGACGGACCGCCGGGTACATCGCCGGACAGCGGGTCGGCCACATCGCCGGATACGTCGTCCGAGGGCCCTCCGACCACCGCGTCGAGGCGACGCCAACCGCCCCGACTCACCGCCGTCGCCGCGTTGGCCGCCGTCGCCGCGGCATCCGCGGGAATCACGTGGTGGGCCACCTCGGGAGACTCGGGCGCGAGGCCGTCGGGTTCCGCCGACGCGCGGTCCACGGCGACACAGCACATCGACCCGGCTTCCGAGTCGGCGCCGACCGTGCTGAGTTGCCGCGACGGTGTCGTCGACGCCGGCATCATCGAATCCCCCGCGACGGTCTTCGTCGACAACCAGGCCACGATGGTTCTGCCCACTCTGGACTTCGACACCATGAACGGCTCAGCCCGCTACCTGAGTCACCAGGGCCGCAAGTACTACTGGGGCAGGGCCGGGTCCGACGACCACGACCCGCACTCCGGCGGCGTACGCCTGTTGTGGCGGCTCGACGGCGAAACCGCGTGGCACGAGTGCCGCAAGGCGCTTCCCACGGAGGAACGCGACTACGTGCGCACTCCGGCTGTTCCGACCGTCATCAACAACCGTGCGGTCACCGTCAAGATCTGCCTCTGGCGAGACGACCCGTACCTGGAGAACTGCACCCGAGAGCAGTAGCCCGGGTCCCCCGTGGGCAAGACGGCCCGTGCACACCGCGGCGGAGGCACCGGGCCCTGGCAGTCGACCGGCGAACCGGCAATACCGAGGATGCCGGTCGACTTGCGCTCGCTCGTACCCGAGCTCGGCCAATGGCTGTACAACGGGCGACGCCCCACCACGACGGACCGGGCCGCGCCTCAGGCCGCGCGGGCGAGGTCCACGCGAACGGTTGCCGGAGTCGTGGCGAACCTCCGCACCTCGGGATTCGGTTTGTGTGCCATGCCCGGAAAATCCCGGACGCTCGTGAGCCCGGATGGGACTGCCCGGCCGGACGCCTGCCGTCGACCTCGGTCGCGACAACAGGCCGGCCGGCCCCCGGAAGGCACGCTTAGACTCGAAGGTGCGGCGTAGCACGGGGCTCGCCGGGCAAGGGACAAGGGTGAGGAACCGGATGGACTCCCAACCGGCCGACGGGTGGACGCAGAATGACGAATACCTCTGGTACACCTGCGACATCGTGGCCGATGTCGTCACCGGCCAGGCGCACCGCCGCCCGCTCGTAGCGAGCACGGCCCGGATCGAGGCGGGGGAACGCGTACTCGCGACCGGGCCGGGGGATCAGTACAGGCTGCGCGCGGTGGGCAACGGCAGTTACCGCAGCACCGGCGTGGCCGCAATCGGCAAGCCGGGGTTCGTGGTGGGCGCGCTGGCCCTGAACGCGCTGGGCAACGCGGCGCGCCGCAAGCGTGCGCAGCAGGACACCGTCCCACGCTGGGTGCACGACGGCGGCGGCGAACTGACCATCACCCACCTGTCGGCGTACCTCGCGCATCCTCGCAATCCGCTCAGCCTCGGCTTCACCGGTCTCGACCAGATCGACCTGCCCGAGCCCGGCGTCTTCGAGGCCCGCTACCACGACATGTACGGCAAGGGCTACATGTGCGTGCGCGTCACCACACCGTGGGCCTCCCTGATGTTCGCCCTGGCGGCCCTGGCGGCGTTCCCGTCACACCCCCGGCTCCTCGGCGGCACGTGGCTCCCCCCTGGTTTCGAGGCGCGCTGCGCCCACTTGGGCCGAGCGGTACGCCCCGTCCAGCAACTGGTGCTGACCCAGGGCCGGGGCTAGGCCCTGCCCGGCGGATCTTGGTGGATCAGGCAACCGTCGCCCCGTGTTCGAGGTGAGATACGGGTTCTCGGCCATGGGTGAATCGGTAGTGATCAGGCACGGCGAGACCGCATGAAGCCGGATCGGCCGGCATGCGGGCCGTACCGACCTGCCGCTCGACGCCGGCGAGGACCTCGGGCACGTGACGATGCGGGTCGACGCCTTCCTCGACCGGGTCCGGCCGCTGCTGGACAAGGGCGACGTGGCCGTCGTTGCGCACGGCCACCTGTCACGCATCCTCACCGCGCGCCGGCTCGGGCTCCACGCGTCGGCCGCGCGGCAGTTCGGGCACCCGCGTCCGGGGACGATCAACACACTGGGTTACGAGCACGAGTTGCCGGTCCTGCTCGGGTGGAACGTGGCGTGATGGCGACTGTCCTTGTCCCGTCCGAGATGTAACCACTGCCGTGTCAGGCGACGTTCGCCCGAGCGAGCACCCGGCGTGGTCACCTCGGTGCCTCCGGCTGCATCGATCCCGAGCCCATCGCGGAAGGTCTCGAAACGACGTCCCCTCGCACAGGAAGCCGGCAGCCGGATCGCGCCGTGGATGCCATGGGTCGTCCGCCACCGGATCGGGCCGACCGGGAGGTGTCGCGGCGCTTGTCGCGGCACTTGTCACGATGTCCGTCACGGACACCTGCGCACGGTCGGTGCGAGGGGGAACAGCGCCCGTTCGCGCGGCTCGACACCGGGATGCGCGAGCTCGCTCGGAGCGCGCGACGGGGGCGGCACACGATGATCATGGAGTGGGTATGGTGACGTGCTGCCGCTGAATAGGGGAACCATGGAGTTGTCGGGCGCCGCCGATCCGCGGCGGGTCGGGCCGTACGCCGTGCTCGGCCGGCTCGGCGCCGGCGGCATGGGCAAGGTGTACCTGGGTCGTTCGGCCGGCGGCCACACCGTCGCGGTCAAGGTCATCCGTCCCGAACTCGCCGACGACCCGGTGTTCCGGGCACGCTTCGGCCAAGAGGTCGCGGCCGCCCGGCGGGTCTCCGGGGCCTTCACCGCCCCGGTCGTGGACGCCGACCCCGACGGCCCGATCCCCTGGATGGCAACGGCGTTCGTGCCCGGTGTTGCCCTTTCCACGGCGGTCGCCCGGCACGGGGCACTGCCCGAGGCGTCGCTGCGCATGCTGGTCGCCGGGCTGGCGGAGGCGCTCGGGAGCGTGCACGCCGCCGGTCTCATCCACCGCGACCTCAAACCCTCGAACGTCCTGCTCGCACTCGACGGACCGCACGTCATCGACTTCGGGATCTCGCGTGCTGCGGAGGGAACCTCGCACACCCGCAGCGGCGCGGTGGTCGGTTCGCCCGGGTACATGTCGCCCGAGCAGGCCCTGGAGCAGCCGCTCACGCCGATCGGCGACATCTTCTCGCTGGGCGCCACCGCGTATTTCGCCGCGACGGGGCTGCCGCCGTTCGGGACCGGCAACGCCGCCGCGCTGATGTTCCGCGTCGCCGGCACCGAGCCGGACCACGCGCCGCTGGCCGGACTCGGCGAGCCGCTTCGCGCGTTGATCCTGCGCTGTCTCGCCAAGGACCCCGCCGCGCGGCCCGATCCGGCTCGGGTGGTCGCGGACATCGAACGGCAAGGCGTCGACGTGACCGCCGGAAGCTGGCTCCCCGCGCCGCTGACCGCCGACATCATGGCGGTCCGCGCGTCGATCCTCACCGCTCCCACGCCCCCGGCCACGCGAATACCCCCGACACCGCCGACCCCGTCGGCCCCACCCCAACCGCCGCCGCAACCCCCCGTTCCGGGCCCACGCGGGATCAGCCGCCGCGCCCTGCTCATCGGCGGCACGAGCACCCTCGCGGTGGCCGGAGGTGTCACCGCGGCCCTGCTGTCGGCGCGGGGCGGCGCCGAGAACACCGGCCGGAAAACCGGGGCCGGCCCCGATCCGAAGTCCGCCCCGCCCGCCCCGACCGCGCCACCCGGCCTCACCACGACGCCCCTCACCGCACCCGACGCCGTGGTCCGCAAGATGCCGAACCTCGCCACCGCGTGCACCGGCCTCGTCCTGAGCGACGACGTCCTGGTCAGTTTCGGCCTGTTCGAGGCGACCGGCTTGGCCCTGGACGCCAAAGTCCGCTGGGCGCCGATCAAGGCACTGCCCGTCGGTGGGCCCGGGCGCCGGCCCGCCGTCGTCCACAACGGCACCCTCTACCTCTTCGGGCACGCCGGGCCCACGGACGTCCCCAGCCTGCACGCCGTGGACATCGCAACCGGAAAGCTCCGGTGGTCGGTGGCGACCCCGGTCGCCGGCCGGCCCCTGGGCACCGTCGCCGGACTCGTCGGCAACACCGTGATCGTCTCCGGCAGCGTCGACCCCGCCGGCGGGTCGCTGCAAGGTTTCGTGTGGGCCGTCGACACGCGCACGCGCAACACGCTGTGGCAGGAGTCCGGCGACGATGTGAAGGCGGTGCTGCTGGTACCGCCCAGCATCGAGACGATGATCCTGGCGGGCGGCACCGGCAACCTCAGCCGCTTCGACGGCGAGGTGGTCGTGTTGGACCCGGCCACCGGCAGGCGCGGCTGGCGAAACCCGGTGCCCGGCGTTTCCTTCTCGACGTTGGCGAACACGACGGCGTGCTTCGCCGGCGGCGCCTACGTGTACGCGGGAACCTCGGTCACCGCGGTCGACCCGCTCACCGGCAGGACACGGTGGACCTTCAAGGCCACCCCCGACGGGAGCGACGCCTTCGGCGGACCGGTCGCGAGCCCGGACGGAAGAACCGTCTACGTCACCGGCACCGTCGGTCTCGTCGCCCTCGACGCGGCGACCGGAACACCGAAGTGGGCCACCGCGCCGCACAACGGTTCGCTCAAGGAGAGTGGCCCGGCCTCGGCCGGGATCCGGATCGCGGACGGCAACGTCTACGTGGCGGACGACCGGGCGAACCTCTGGGCCGTGGACGCCGAGACGGGCAAAGGCCGGTGGAAGTACACCGACCCGGTCCAGAACTCGGTCGCCGTCCCGTTCACGGCGGTCGGCGGCGGCCGGCTGTGGGGCGCCAACGACACCTCACTGGTCGTCGTCGCCGCGAGCGGAGCGTAGCCGCCGGAACCACCACGCGACCGGCGCGATCGGCCCGGGCAATCCGCGAACCGTGCTCGAACCCCCCGCCACTGCCCGGGTGTTCACGAACAAGAAGGCGATGGCTACCGGCCATGGAACAGCTCGACGCCTCGGACCCGCAGCGGGTCGGCCCGTACGTCCTGCTCCTCCCGCTCGGTTCGGGCGGCATGGGCAAGGTCTACCTGGGTCGCTCCGCCGCCGGACGCGCCGTCGCGGTGAAGGTGATCCGCGCCGACTTCGCCGCCGACGACCACTTCCGGGACCGGTTCCGCGCCGAAGTGGCGGCCGCGCGGCGGGTGTCCGGCGCCTTCACCGCGCCGGTCGTGGACGCCGACCCCGACGGCGACCCACCGTGGATGGCGACGGCGTTCGTCTCGGGCCTGTCGCTGTACGACGCCGTCCAACGCCACGGTCCGCTGCCCGAGCGGTCGCTGCGCATGCTGCTGGCGGGCCTGGCCGAGGCACTGGTCCGCATCCACGCGGCGGGCGTGGTGCACCGCGACCTCAAGCCCGGCAACGTCCTGCTGGCTCTGGACGGCCCCCATGTCATCGACTTCGGCATCGCCCGCGCACTGGACGGCACCTCCTTCACCCGGGACGGCACCATCGTGGGGTCGCCGGGGTACATGTCGCCCGAACAGTCCCTGGGACGGCCGGTCACCGCGGCGAGCGACCTGTTCGCACTGGGCTCGACGATGTTGTACGCCGCGTCCGGGCAGCGGCCGTTCGGCGAAGGCCCGCCCGCCGTCGTGCTCCGGCGCGTCGTCGGCGATCAGGCCGACACCACCGTATTGCCGTCCTCCATCCGGGACATGGTGGCGGCCTGCCTGGACAAGGACCCCGCGCGGCGTCCGACGCCGCACGCGCTGATCGACTTCGTCAGCCGCGAAGGAGCCCACCCGGACAGCCCGAGTTGGCTGCCCCGGGCGCTGACGCGCGACGTCGGCCGCGCGGCCGACGTCCTGACGGGGTTGCCGGCCTCCGCGGGCGCGGCGAGCGAGGGGACGACCGAGCACCCGGCCGTGCACACGGTCACGCAGTCGAGCGACCAGCCCGTGTCGTCCGCTCCCGCACCGCCCGGGATGTCCGCGCCACAGGGCCCGCCGGCACCGGACCGACGGCAGCCCTCGCGCAGGCGGCTGATCCTCGGCTTCGCCGCGGGCACGGCGGTGGCGGTTTCCGGCGGCGCGGCGGCCATCCTGCTGTCGGGGAACGACGGTTCGGGCAACAAGAGCGCGGCCGCGACGCCGTCCGCCGCCCCCTCCGGATCCGCGGCACCGCCCGCCGCCCCGGCACCGCCCGCGATCGTTCCGCACCCGCCGCTGCCCGCGCCGACCGGCCGGAAGGGCACGCTCGACGGGCCCGCGGCCGCGACGAAGTGGACGGCCACGGCCGGCGGCCCGATCACCGACCTGGCCGTGTACGGCGGTTCGGTCATCGCCTCCGGCAAGAACGGACGGGACGCGTTCGACACCGGCGCGGGCAGACCGCGGTGGACCCTGCCCTTGGCCGTGGATTGGAACGACGGCAACGGTTTCGCCGCCGGAAACGACCAGGCCGTCTACCTCACCGGGACCGTGTCCGCCACCTGGAGATACGTACTGAGCGCCGTCCAGCCTGGCACCGGAACGCAACTGTGGACACTCCCGGTCCCACATGCCGAATGGTTCCCCCTCGGCGTGGCCGGCATCGTCGACGGCACCGCCTTCGTCATCGGCCGGGTGGTCGTCGGGTCCGGGGCGCCCTCCTCCAGGTTCGTGTGGGCCGTCGACCTCGCGACCCGGACCGGTCTGTGGGAGGCAGTGGGCGAGGACATCTCCGGGTTGTTCGTGCCCCCGCGCGGCCCGAACCTGCTCCTGCACGGCGACGGTAGGCAGGGCCCGGACGGGCAACTCATGGCGCTCGACGCGACGCGCCGGGGCGCGCGCGGCTGGACCAAGGCCCTGCCGCCGGTGTCGATGCCGGCGTACGTCGTTCCGGGCGACCGCCGGGTCGCCGTCTGCTGGGCGGGCGACGGCTTCGTCTACTGCGCCGACCGGGTCCACCTCGTCGAACCGGACAGCGGAAGGCAGGTGTGGTCCTTCCCCGCCGCCGCGGCCGGCGAGACCTTCACGGACTGCGCCTCGGACGCCGACGGCGGTGCGGTCTTCGCCACCACGCAGAGCACGCTCTACTGCCTCGACGCGAAGACGGGCGCACGGCGCTGGCGCAGCTCGATACCCGGCGGGTCCGCGAAGCAGCCGGTGTTCCCGACCGAAAGCGTCCGGGTTCGCTACGACTTCGGCAACGTGTACGTCGCGGACCCCGCCGGAATACTGTGGGCGGTCGACGCGGCCACCGGGACGACCCGGTGGAAACACCCGTTCCCGGTCCCCTCCTCCGGAGCCGGTGTCACCCCGGTCCTGGCGGCCGGCGCGGGCACGGTGTTCATCGGCCACGGATTCGGCATCACCGCGATCGACGCGGCCGGCTAGTGCCGCGCCCGGCAACGTTTGCCCCGTCGCGGTGTCCGGTGCGGTGCATCGGCGTGCCGGAGAAGCAGCCGCATGGTACGTCGCCCCGCGACGTGAGCCGTCAATAGTCCAGGCGGGCGACCACCGGGGCGTGGTCGGAGCCGGGCGCGCCTCGGCGTTCGGCGGGTTGGCCGTTGACCGACGGCAGCGGGCCGTCCGCGCCGGTGAAGACCTGGTCGGTGTCGACACGGGCGAGCAACGCGTGGCTGACCAGCAGGTGATCGATGAGTTCGCCTTGCCCTTCGAAGACCCGGGAGAACCGCTGCTTCTCGGGGATGAGTGGGGCGAGGTTCCACAGCCGGGCAGCGTCGCCGTTGTCGGGCCTGGTGAACCCACCCGTGCCGATCTGGGAGCCGGGCGGCCCGTACAGGATCTGGGTGGTCGCCGCCTGCGGGGTGTCGTTCAGGTCGCCCATCACCACCACGTCCCGGGTACGTCCGTCGCCGTCGAGGAGTTCGTCGGCCAGCGCGCGCATGGTGGCGGCCTCCGCGCCGCGCCGCCACAGCGCGTAGGCGGCGTAGCGGGCGCGTTCGCCCTCGTCGCGGGGGCTGTGTCGGTTGCCGGGATAGGTGAGCAGTTTCGACTTGAGGTGGCACACCGCCGCGAGCAGGGTGTGCCCGGTCTTCGGGGTCAGCCTCACCGCGAGGCCGCCGCGGCCCATCGCGTTCAGGGGCACTCCGGTGTCCTGGGTCTGCAGCGGCGCGAAATCCGCCGGGAACGCGGTGACGTCGGCGACCACGGTGAGGGGCTTGCGGCTGAGGAACCCGACCCGGATGCGACGCCCGTCCGGGTGCGTGGACAGCGCGGTGTGCCATTGGCCGTCCAGCAGGTCGACCAGCCCGGCCAGCGCCTCGGGGTTGCCCACCTCCTGCAGGCCGAGCAGATCCGGCGCGAGGCGGTTGACGGTGTCCGCGAGCGAGGCCAACTTCGCCTGGTAGGCCGCTTCGTCCTTCGGACCGTCGGCCTCCCCCGCGAGGAACAGATTCTCCACATTCCAGGTGGCAATCGTCAGCTTCACTTGCGGCTCCCGGACGACGCGATCCACGGGCACGGCACTCACCCCTGCCCGCACAGTTTCCCCACCACGTCCCTCGCGACCGCCCAGGACCGCCGAGCCACGACCCGGTATTCACCCGAATGTCGGCATCCCCACCGGGATCGACCGAGAACGCCGAGCCCCGGCGGCCGGGAGCCGACCGGTCGACCCGGCAACGGGTCGGTCGGGGATCGGTCCGGGCGGCGTGTTCGCGCCGCCGCGGCCGACCGCCGGGAGCCTGGATGCAAATACCGAACCTGACTAGGCTTTTGCGCATGGAATCCGAACGGCGGGAATCCGAACGGCAGGCTCGCCTCGACAACATCCGCACACCACGCGGCCGATACGCGAAGGGTGTCGCCCGCCGGAACCGGATCCTCGAAGTGGCACTCGACGTCTTCGCGACGCTCGGCGAAAAGGGCGCCCTGATCAAAGAGGTCGCCGACCGCATGGGCATGTCCCAGGCCGGCGTCCTGCACTACTTCGGATCCCGCGAAGGCTTGTTGATCTGGGTCCTGGGCGAACGCGACCGCGTGGCCGCCGAGGCCGTGCGGCAGGACTCGTTCGGCGACCCGCTCACCGCGCGCGCCGAGATCCTGCGCCGCAGCAGCGACGTTCCCGGACTGGTGCGCCTGTACGTGGGCATGGCCGCCGCGGCTGGCTTCCCCGGCCATCCGGCACGCGATTTCTTCGAGGTCCGCTCCACCGACATCATCGCCGACCTGCGCGAGAGCCTCGCGGCCCTGCAGCGCGGGGGCCGCGTCCGCGCCGACGTCGACCCGGACGCCATGGCCCGGCTCGCCCTCGCGGCCGCCGACGGCATCCAGTACCAGTGGCTGATCGACCCCACGGTGGACATGGGCGCCGTCATCGACACGATCGTCGCCCTACTCGTACCGCCCGCCCCGCCCCCGGTCACCCCACCGGCCGAACCCGGCACTCCCCCGACATCGCGCAAGCCGTCGTAACGGACCCGGCAACCGGCACTACGACGGGCACGCGTAGCCGCTGCCGTCCCGACGCCGCCGACTGCGAATCCCCGGGAGGGTCGGGGATTTCTCCTGCGTTCGTCGCGCCTCGCAAGGTCCGCTGTCCCGCTCCTCCGGCGGCCACCGAAGGAGCGGGAGGAACCCGGCACGGGAAGAAACCGGCGCGGGAGGATCAGTGCGTGTAGAGGTAGAACCAGCCCTGGGAGCCGGACGTGCAGAAGAAGTTCGGGCCCCAGAGTTGAATGCCCGCCTGGCCGGCCGCGTTGCATTCGGCATACGTGGTGTAGACGCCACTCACATGGAACTCGCCGCCGGCGCTCGCGGAGGTCGCGGCGCAGATGGGCAACAGAACCGCCGCAACGACGGCGACAAGCAACCCGATGCGTTGTCTCACGTGCCAACTCCTTTTGCCTGGACA
The DNA here is from genome assembly GCF_045207655.1 of Embleya sp. NBC_00888. Taxonomy (NCBI): domain Bacteria; kingdom Bacillati; phylum Actinomycetota; class Actinomycetes; order Kitasatosporales; family Streptomycetaceae; genus Embleya; species Embleya sp. NBC_00888. The sequence goes on from NZ_CP108785.1 coordinate 1,497,118, forward strand.
CGATCCGCCTGATCGTCGGCTCGTGTCGGAGATGGTGCGATGCCACCCGCATACTACGGACGCAACACCGGAAAGGTCTAGACCAACCAAGGTCCAGACCTTCCGGGGTACGGCCCCGACCACGGCAACACACCCGAGCGGGGCCGTTCTCGGCGTCGCGCGGACGATCGGGCGAAGGAACGACCGGTCGGTGTCCGTGCACGAGTGGTTCGGCGATCGCCCGCCTGGTCAGGCCGCCAGGTGCCGTGCCGGCAGGTTCCAACCGGAGTCGAAACCCAAGTGGGCTCCCTCGCCCCGGAATTGCTCGGGGACGTCGGTCTGGCGCAGGGTCGGACGGGCACGGCCCTCGCCCAGGTCGGTGAGGGTCGGTTCCTGCCGCATCGCCTCGCCGGGAACGTGGAAGGCGAGCCTGTGCGGAGCGACGACGTCCAGGTAGACGCCCTTGAAAGAAATCTCCATGTCGCCCATGACCATGGTGAGTTCGCAGCGCCCACCCGTCCACGGCTCGAGAGTGACGCTCTCGCGCGGCACGGACGGCCCTTCGGGCGCGAAGAACGTCACGATCCGATCCGGGTCGGTGTACGCGGCGAACACCTCCTCGCAGGGCGCGTCGAACTCACGCACGAACGTGACCCTACCGTCGCCGTCGCCGTCGCCGGTCATCGTGGTCGCCGGAGCGGTGTTCCCGGTCATGACAGGTTCCTCAATCCTCGCGGTGTCCCGTGCATTCGAAACGTAGACCCGCGCGCCGTCACGAACTCATCGCACCCCGCGGCGGCTCGCCCCGCCGGTTCCGCGACAGACGGGCATGGACGGTGACACCACGCTCAGCCCCAGGGTAGGTGGGCGCGTACCTCGAAACCGCCGTCCGGGGTGGGGCCGCAGGCGAGGGTTCCGCCGGCCAGGGTGGCGCGTTCGGTCAGGCCGATGAGGCCTTGGCCGGAGCCCGGCACGTGCGGCACCTCGCCCGGCGGCGCCGGGTTTCGCACGCACACGGTCAGGCCCTCCCCGGGTGCGCCCGCGACCGTGACCGTGGTCTCGGCTCCGGGGGCGTGCTTGCGGGCGTTGGTCAGGGCCTCCTGGGCGATGCGGTAGGCGGTGCGGCCGACGGAGGCGGGTACGGTCGCCGCGTCGGTGACCTCGTGGGTCAGCGTGATCCTCATGCCGGCCTCGCGCGACTCGGCGACCAGGCCGTCCAGCGCGGCGAGCGTCGGCTGGGGCCGGCCGCCGGGGTCGTCGGCATCGCCCGTGCGCAGCACACCGATGATCTCCCTGAGGTCCTGCAGTGCCTCGTGGGCGCTCTCCCGGATGACCCCGGCCGCCCTCGCGACCTGCTCGCGTGGCGCGTCCGGCCGGAACTCCAGCGCGCCGGCGTGCACGCTCAGCAGGGTCAGCCGGTGCGCGAGGACGTCGTGCATCTCGCGGGCGATGGCCTCGCGGGCAAGGCGCTGCGCCTGCTCGGCCCGCAACCGCGCCTCCGCCTCGGCGCGGCGCGCCCGGTCCCGCAGGCTGAGCATGAGTTGCCGCTTGGCGCGTACGAACATGCCCCAGCCGATGACCGACAGGGTCAGCAGCACGGCGAACACCACGACGCCGAGGTACGACAGATCGGGATCCGGGCGCAGCCGGTAGAACACCGGGACCAGCGCGAGTTGCAGGCCGCCCACCCAGGCCACGTACCGGAAGGGACGGTGCACCGTGAGGGTGAACAGCGCGATCAGGGCGGCGCCGCCCGCGGCGGTGGAAACGAGACCGACCGGGATCATGGCGACGGCCAGTCCCAACGGCCACCGGCGGCGAAACCAGACCGCGCCACACGCCAGAACACCCAGCGCCAGGTCGGCGACCACGAGCCCGCGTGGCAGATCCGACTCCTGCAGCGAGTCGACGGCGGCGAGGCCGATACCGACGGCCACCAGGAAACCGCAGGTGTCGACGATCCAGTCGCGGGCCGTGCGGCGGGATCGGCCGTGTCCGCTCGGGTCGGGATCGAGCTGGTCCACCACCGCGGATGGCAGCCACCACCGCCGCTCGCCGAACGCCCGTGGCTCCGGCACCGTCGTGTCATCTTTCATGGTCGACAAAAGTACGCAATGGTCCTGCGTACAGCGGCTCGACCTCCCGAAGCCTCCGCCCGACGACATGCACGGCGAGACACGGTCCGGAGCGTGCGAGCCCGGCCGGCGATACCCAGCGCCGCGTGCCGTGTCTTGGCGGACCCTTCGCGCGAAGTCGCGCGTGCCCGGCCGCACGCGGTCGGGGCGGGCCCGGGGGTCGGCTCCCGCGGTGGTGGCGTGGCGCGCCGAGCGCCGCTCTCTCGAACGGATGTGACGCTCTCGTTCGGGTGAATCTCTCGTGTGTGCCGGTGATGTCGACCCAAGCCCAGGCGCCCGGATGCGCACCGGCTCGAGGTGTCCGCAGAGGTTGTCCGGGCGCGTCTGCTCCCGGGGAGTCGCCCGTTCGGTCACTTCTCCCCGCCGCCTTGTCCATGTCACAGTTCCTCCGGTTTCTCTCGTCTCGTGAGAGCCGGTTCCCAAGTCCGGAGGGTGAACGGGATCATGCGGGTGTTCGCGGCAAGCCGTGCCAGGGGTCTCGGGCGGCCGACGCCCCGGCCGTGGCGCGAGGGCCACCAGGTGAGCGCCGGCACGGCGAGTACGACCGGCCGTGGCTGTCGTCGCGGCCGGGCGCGGCGGTTCCGGACCCGGCGATGGGGGCAGTGGTGAGAGCGGCGCCGGCCGTACCCGAAGACGGCCTTTCGCCACCGGAGATCGACATCGTCCGCCACCTGCTGGGCATGCCGGTCAACGACTCGCCGGCCGATTTCCCGCATGGCGAAGGCACTCCCACTTCGTACGCGGAGATGCTCACCGACGCGTACGAGAGTGCGGGGCTGGGGAATTTCCCGCTTCCGGGCAGGCCCCCCGTCCGCGGGGCCTTCAGTACCGGGGTCGTGGCGCTGACCACGAAGGGCTATGTGATCGGGCAACGGACCAGCGAGAACTACCGCCCTACGCATCCCGTCCTGCAGGCGGAACCGATCGTGACGACGCCGCAGGCGCTCCGCATCGCCAACGGGCAACGACCGGGACTCACCCCTCGGTTGTTCCACCACGAGGACGAGAGGCTGATCGTGACCAGCTTCGAGTTCGGGACACACCCGCGGAGGGACCGCGATCCGTCCGGGTCCGTGGTCCGTCGACTGCTCCTGCAGGGACTGCCCCGGGCGTTGACCGACTTCACGACGATACGGATCCCGCGAGAGGTACGACGCCACCGGAACGTGGACTCGACCGTGGCCATGATCGACCGCGCGCGAACCGTGCGCCGCAGTCGCTTCGGCGAGGAACAACTGCGTCGGACGGCCGCCTTCGGAATCGACGACGCCCTTCTGGACGACCTTGGCGATCGAGCGGCCGCGTTCACCCCGCGCGCCTCCGGCATCCTGCACAACGACCTGCACTACGACAACATGCTGGTGCGGCCGGTGCCGCGCGACGGTCGGATGCCGAGCAGGGGAGTCTGCCTGCTGGACCTGCAGTTCGTGACCGAAGGCGACCCGGTACAGGACCTCGCGTGTGCCGCGGTCAAGCTCGACTGCACGAGGGACGAGGTCGCCGAGCTGGCCCTCGGTTGGGCTCGTCGGCTGGACGCCGGCAGAACGTCCGGGATCGAGCACGACCTTCCCACCGCCATGGCTGCGGTCTCCGCGACACAGTCGACGGTGCTCATCCCCAACGTGATCAAGACCGTGCGAGAGGCCGCCGAACACGACCGGTCGAGTCTTGAACACACCCTCGACGAGGCCGCCCGAAAGATCCAGGCCTGCGTGGCACCGGCCTTGGAGTTCGGTCGCGACGCACAGGTCACCACCACCTGGGTCCGACACCGCCTCGGCGGCATGCTCCCCCGAAACCCCGCGATGATCCCGGTCGTGGGATTCCGGCCGGTCGACAGCCCACGCCGTGCGTCGCCATCGCCCGTCCTGCCCGGTTCGACGGAACACGCTTCCCACACCCCTCGACTCGCTCCCGAGCAGCGGGCGCGAGACACGCACAGCGACCCCATCTCGGGGTGGCAGGCGTAACCGGCGTCTGCATCGCGGCGGACGCCGACGGCTCTCCGCCCGAGAATGTCCGGGGCGCCGCGTCCGGGGACGTCGCGGAGGTGTACGGCGTGGGGCACGCGTTCCGCAGCGCCGCGCGCGAGTGTGGCCTGCCCGACGGGTGCGGAGCCGTCAAGGTGCGATCGCCATCATCGAAGAACGCACGGGAACCGGCTGTCCCGACTGTCCGAAGGCACCTCCCCGACCGCTGCGTGAGCTCCGTTCACCGGCCTGGACAGGGTGGATGGCGAGGCGCGGCGACGAAGCCGTCGGACCACCGGCATCACGTCACCCGGACTGACGTGCGCGCGGCCGACGACAGTAGGAGAAGGAACATGACTGCGATTGGCCGTGTCGTGGGACGCGAGGTCATCGACAGCAGGGGCAACCCCACGGTGGAGGTCGACGTCCTGCTGGAGGACGGTTCACTGGGCCGTGCGGCTGTTCCCTCCGGGGCCTCCACCGGCGCGAACGAAGCCGTCGAACTCCGCGACGGCGACGAGGCCCGGTTCCACGGCAAGGGCGTGCGCCAAGCCGTCGACGCCGTCAACGGTGCCATCGCCGAAGCACTTGTCGGGCTCGAGGCCGAGGACCAGGCCCTGGTCGACGAGACCATGATCGCCCTCGACGGTACGCCCAACAAGGGCAGGTTCGGTGCCAACGCGATCCTCGGTGCTTCGTTGGCCACCGTGAAGGCCGCCGCCGCCGCGCATCGGCTGCCGCTGTACCGCTATGTCGGAGGCGCCGGCGCACGGCTGCTGCCGGTGACGATGTCTTCTGTACCAACGTCGACCGACTCCGCGACGGCATCCGTGACGGGGTGGCCAACTCCATCCTGGTCAAGGTCAACCAGATCGGCTCTCTCACCGAGACGCTGACCACCGTCGACGCCGCGCACAAGGCCGGCTACACGGTGGTGATGTCGCACCGTTCCGGCGAGACCGAGGACACCACGATCGCCGACCTCGCCGTGGCCACCGGCTGCGGCCAGATCAAGACCGGTTCGCTGTCGCGTTCGGACCGCACGGCCAAGTACAACCAGCTGATCCGGATCGAGGAGGAACTCGGTTCCCAGGCCCGGTACGCCGGCCGTTCGGCGCTGTACGTGCGCGGCTGACGATTGATCGAACGGCGCCCCACAATGGCCCGGCCGCCGGTGAAACCGGTGGCCGGGCCATGAAGACCGGTCACCCACCGGGGGCGTGGCGGGCGAGCGAGGCGCGGATGGCGTTCGCGCGTGGGCCCTCCCACCAGGGCACGGTCTTGACCAGGACCGGAGGGGTGCCGCTCATCAGCACGAGCGCGCGACCGCGTGGCAACGCGGCGAGGTCGGCGATGTCGAGTACCGATTCCGGGCGGGACGCCCGGGTGGTCGACTGGGTCCACAGGGCCGGGGAGGTACTCGACGTACTGGTGGTGGCCGGCTCGAACATGCCCGCCGCGGCGGAGAGTTCGCCGAGGAGGCGGGTATCGGCGACGCCGCCGCCGTAGACCCGGACGTTCGCCGCGCCCCACAGCTTGGCCATGCCGTGCTCGCCCCAGACCGCCACGCCCTGTGCCCAGGACTGCAGGATCGTCATCATCAGGATGCCGCGCGAGCCGTAGTGGCTGTACATGGTGGGGAGTTCCTTCCAGGGGCAGACGTTCGCCGCCTCGTCCAGGACGAACACCGCGGGCACCGGCAGTCGGCCTCCGGGACTCTCGATCGCCACGCCCTCCGACGCGTAGGCGATCGCCGTGGTCAGCGCCAGGACCAGCGGGGCGGCCATCTTGTTCGTTTCCTCGGACAGCAGGTAGATGGTGCCGCCCACGGTCGACGCGAAGGCGTTGTGCGAGAACTGCGGGCGCGACGCGTCCTCGTTCGGCGTCACCCATTGGGTGACCTCGGCCGCGGACAGGAACGACGCCATCTGCTGAGCCGTGCCGTACACGCCCGCGCGTTGCGCGGAGGGCGCCTGATGGACACTTTCGACGGCGTTCGCCACCGTGTGGTGGCCGTGGTGGCGCAGGATCCGGCTGGGGGTGTCGTCGTTGGGGCGGGTCAGCCACCCGTACACGTCGGTGATGGGCCGGTCGTCGATCGAGGCGGCGAGCATGAGGTGGCCGAAGAGATCCTGTCCGGCGGGTTCGAAATAGCCGTCGCTGCGGACGTGCGAGCCCCGATTGACGCTCGCGAAGATGGAGGCGAGCACGACCGCCTTCACCACGTTGTCGCCGATGAAGGTCAGGGGATTCCACCACCACGATGCCGGTTCCCCGGCCTGTCCTTGCGGGTCGAACACCCAGACCGGGCCCCCGCGGGCCCGTACGCCCCGGGTCGCGTCCAGGATGTCGCGCTTGTTCGAGGTCACGACCACGCTCCCGGGCGCGGCGACGACGGCCGGAATCGCCCTGGTGGCGGTCTTGCCCGTGCGCGGTCCCCAGATGTCGACGTGCATGTCCTCCCACGATCCCCACAGTTCCCGGTTGCCGCGCACCGTACGTCCCACGAGCAGTCCGGGGCCGGCATCGCGGGCCACGCCCATGCGCAGTGCCCTCGCGCGGGCGGCGCGTCCCGTCGTGTGTCGCAGGTCGCCGGCTCGCGCCAGGTACCGGGCGGCGCGATCGACCCTGGGCCGGTTGGCACGAGCGCGGATCAGAGCGGTCGCACCCGCGCCCAGCAGGCACAACTCCCCCACGGCGACGATCGTCGCCGGCACGCCGGGCCATGGGTAGGTGCCGGTGAGCCACTCGAGGACGAACCTCGGGGGGAAGGCGGCGGGGCGTGGCCGGGTGCCGTCCGCCCACGTGATGACGAATGCCGCCGACCAGAGCCAACCGCAGGCCAGCAGGGCGGCTGCCGGCAGCGCGGCCAGCATGATGATCTCGGTGTGCGGTGAGGAGCCACGTCTGGTGGTGGTAGCGCTCATTGCGGAGTGATCCGATCGGTGAATCGGCTGTCGGCGCGCGGACGCGCGGCAGCATGGGAAGTCGGTGCACGATGCGTCGCCATCACGCCGGCACGAAGGCCCCTCGACCGCGAGGGAGGCGGCGAGCGCGTCGTGTCGGGCGGGCGAAAGTCGAGACGGAAGGCGGCTACGCGTCGAGGCGACGACAGCTGTCGCCACAGCCACGGCGAAGGCGACAGCGCGTAGCGGATACGCGAACACGGCACCAGGGCCGGGAACGCCGAGGCCGATCCTCCGCGCCCGTACCCGATCCGAGCCTGCCCGCCACCGTCGTCACCAGTCCCGCGCGTTCTCGATGGTGGTCAGGGTGAGCCGGTTGCCGGCTCGCCGATAGTGGCGCATCGAGGGAAGCGCGGGACTGTACACGTGGACCGAGATCGCGTGTTCGACATCGGAACGGTTGCGTACGTCGTGCACGTGCGATGCGCCGAAGGCCCGCCCTCGGCCCGCGCGCAGAAGCCGCGCTTGCGGTTGCCGGGGCTCCACCTCGACCGCGCCTCCCACGACGATGGGCAGGCTCCGTACCCGCAGGACCTGCTCGGTGAGTTCACCCCGCGCCACCGCGAACGCGCCCCGTGCCCCGCCGTGGTCGTGAAAGCCGGTCGAGGAACCCGGTGGCCATCCGATCAACCACGCCTCGCCACCGCCCGGAACAGGGAGCCGCGACCAGGTGCGTTGCTCGGGGTCCAAGGGCAGGGTGGAGACAAGTTCCCGGTCTCCCACCGCGGTGAGCACGAAGTCCAGGAACAATCGCGTCGACGCACGCGATGGAACTGCGGCGGCCATGGCGGCCGAGGTCGGTGAGCCCGACGACCTGTCGACGTCGGGTCCGGGTAGTCCGGGTAGTCCGGAGGATCGGGGCGTGAAGTTGTCGGAGGCAACGGAGTCTGTACGCATGCAACGTCCTCGAAAGGGGTGCTCCGCGCCTGTTGCCGTATGCCCTCCACCCTTCCGCCCACGAACACGCGTCGCGTGTCGGGGTCGAGGTCGGGCGTCGGCGGACGTCTCATCGCACCGAAGGGCCGCCCGGAAAACCGGGTCGGCCGGACGGCGTCAGGAGATGCGTGAGGGCACGTCGCTTGCACTTCGCGGCGAGGCGAATCCTCGTTGGGGACCGATCAGTCCATGCACTGGACCGCGGCGAGATGCGAGGTGCGGGCGTCGGCAGGTGGGGCGCGCGAGAAGGGGCCGGGGCTCAGGTCAGCGCGAAGCGCGACACAGACACCCGGCGTACCTGAGAAGATCCAGGTGGATGCGCCCAACGAGGATTTCGTGACTGCTCACGCTCACGGACACAATCACGCAGGTTCACCGCGGTCAAATCGGCTTGCTCCAACTGCCTGCCTTCGAAGCAGAGTTGGCGATTTTCGGCAACTCCACGGCAGGCGAGTCCGCGCGCAGGCCCAGTCGTCCTCCTCCTGAGGGTGACCGATTCGCTCTCTCCGACGGGCCCGCCCACCGGGGCCGGCCGCTGCCGCGCGCGCCGGAAACCTGTCGCTCATCCGCACCGGTGCGAGTGGTGTTTGTTTTGTACTGAGCGATCCAATATGGTGTCGGCACGTGCCCGTACGGCACGAATCCTGTTGCGGCGGGTGCCTGGTTCGGCACGTGCCCTTTCGAAGGAAGGTTGGGCCATGAGCGAGACCAGGGCAGTCGTCGAGGAGTTCTTCCATCGCGCCGGAGCCGGTGACTTCGCGCGGATGCCGGAGCTGTTCGCCGAGGAGGTCGACTGGGACGTCTACGGTGCCGAGGAGGTGCCATGGATCGGTCGTCGCACCACGCGGGCCGAGGTCGCCGACTTCTTCGACATCCTTCCCCGGCACCTCAAGGCCGAGGAGTTCGGCATCCACCAGGTCGTCGTGGACGGCGAGGACGCGGTCGCCCTCGGCTACATGCGACAGGTGGTGGTGACCACCGGCGACCTGTTCGTCTCCCCGTTCGCCTTCCGCTTCACGGTGCAAAACGGCCTGATCACTCGCTACGTCACCTACGAGGACAGCCTGAACCTGGCCCGCGCGTTCGGCGTGGTCTGACCGGCCGGGCCACATCCGCCCGGCGGGATCGGCGCGGGATCACCGGCGCGGGTCGTCGATCCCGGGCCCGCATCGCGAGGCGGCCTTCAGCGCCACAGCCAGGCAGCCACTCCGGATACGGCGATGAGCAGGCACACGCCGAGGTTGACGACCTTGTAGGTCAGGAACACCGCGACGAACTCGCGGATCGTCGCGCTGGGGCGGAAGTACGAAGCCGTCGGCGCGCCGACCACTTGGCCGCGGACTCCGGTGCGGCGCGCGAGCAGGGCGGCGCGAAAGGCGTGGAAGTTGTTGGTGACGATGACGCACCGGTAGACGGGGTCGGCGGCCGTCATGATCGCCTTGCTGAAAAGCAGGTTCTCCTCGGTGTTCCGCGAACGGTCCTCGCGCACGATCCGTTCCGCGGGGAACCCGCGGGCGATCAGATGGTCGGCCATCGCGTGTGACTCCGGTAGGTCCTCATCGGGGCCCCGGCCGCCCGACGTGATGAGCACGGGTTGGTTCCCGCGTGCGACTTGGGCCTCGAAGAGGGCTCGCGCGCGATCGAGCCGACCGGCCAGCAGGGGTGGCACCTTGTCGCCGCCGACGAGGCCGGAACCGAGTACGACCACGAAGTCGACCGAGCGGCGCACCCGCAATCGCTCGTAGAGGAAGGCGTACCCGACGAAGCACAGAAGCAGGAAGGACACGTAGCCGACCACCAGAACGACGGTGCCGGTGACCACGATCAACGTACGCGAGCGGGTGACCGTGGCCGTCACGAGAAGTGCGATCACGGCGACGATGGCCAGCCCCGTCAACAGCGAGAGCAGGTTGGCGGGGCGGATTCCCTCCCGGCGCACCATCGTCACGCCGTTGGACACCAGCGCGCCGGCGAGCACGAGCACACCCACGGCCGGCGCGAGCAGGAGGAGCACGGTCAGCACCGCCACGAGCGGCCGTGGTATCCGGCTCATTTCACCGATCAGCCCGACGATGAGGGCGACGAGGGCCAGGCCGAGGTACACGGCGTTGCCGAACCGGCGGCGGTCCCGCAGGACTCCGACGAGGAAGAGCACAAAGAACAGCGCGGCAAAGCCGTAGGCGAACACCGCCGAATCCTACGCAGCGCGGCCCGCCCCGATCGCAGGGCACACACCCGGGGCGCCGTTGGCGACGGCAACCGGCCGACCGTCACGGTCCGCCGGAACGCTCTCGGCATGAATCGGCGTGCGTCCACGCCGACCGGCCCTGACCGACGCGAACCGACGCGGACCGACCCGAGTGAACCTCCACCCCTCAGGCCGTGCCCGCGATTTCCCCCGCATGCACTTCGTGCATGAACGCCTCCGCCCGCTCTCGCGCGACGAGTTGATCGGGATCGCGCCCGCTGAGAATCCAGAAGAACGTGGGGCCGACCAGCAAGGCGGTGGCCTGGTCGATGGGGAGCGAGCCGGGGCCGGGCTCGAGCGCGCGCTCCACGACCACCCGGGCGCTGTCCCCGAGGATGTCCGTGGCCTCGAGAAGCGCCGCGACCTCCGAATCGTGTTGCGCTTCGCCGATGAGCGCGCGATACGCGGCCCCGGCCGGCGACCGTGCGAGGAAGCGGGCCAGCGCCTCCAGGTAGGTCGCCAGGTCTTCGACGGGGTCCTCGGAGGGTTGGACGGCGAGTTCCTCGGCCGCGTCCTCGGCGCTGGCCTCCACGAGGATCTCCGCCGTGGTGGACCACCATCGGTAGACGGTCTGCCGGGACACCCGTGCGCGCTCGGCGATGCCCTTCATCGTCACGCCGGCATAGCCGACCTCGAGCAGCAGGTCGTCGACGGCGTGCAGGACCGCCGCGCGTGCTTGTTCGCTGCGAGGGCGGCCGCCCCGACCGTGCTCTTTCGCCATGCCCGGAACTATACATGGACACCGTGTCTCGTATCTGCTAGGTTTCTGGACACGGTGACCCGAAACTGTGTCGTCGCCGGGCGGGCCGGGCCCTTCCGGCGCCCGCCCTTCCTGTCGGCGTTCCGCCGACACCACACCCCCTTCGGGGCTACGAGGAGGTCACGCACATGCGTGTGTTCATTACCGGAGGCGGCGGCTGGATCGGATCCGCCATCGTCGACGAACTCCAGGCCACCGGCCACGAAGTCGTCGGCCTTGCCCGGTCGGAGAAGTCCGCGCAGTCACTGGCGCACAAGGGCGCCGGTGTCCTTCGTGGAGATCTGGACGATCTCGGCTCCCTGCGCCGAGGAGCGGCCGGGGCGGACGCCGTGGTCCACATGGCCAACAAGCACGACTGGAGCAATCCGGCGGAGTCGGACCGTTCCGAGCGCGTCTCGGTCGAGACCCTCGCCGAGGCACTGATCGGCACCGATCGGCCGTTCGTGGTCGCGGCGCCCATCTCCGGACTCGTCCAGGGCCGACCCGCGCTGGAGTCCGACGCATCGCCTGCCGTGGGCCTGGACTCGAACCGGGGTGGCAGCGAGAACCTCGCGCTGGACTACGTCGACCAAGGCGTGCGAACCATCATCAGCCGCTTCGCGCCGAGCGTTCACGGCGCAGGCGACTGGGGGTTCGTCACCTTCCTGTTCGGCGCCGCCCGCAAGCACGGCGTCTCCGGCTACATCGGCGACGGCTCCACGGCATGGTCGGCGGTACACCGCTCGGACGCCGCCCGACTCATCCGGCTCGGGCTCGAAACGGCACCCGCCGGGACGCGCCTGCACGCCATCGCCGAGGAAGCCGTCACCACCAGGGCGATCGCCGAAGCCATCGGACGCTACCTCGACATTCCGACCGTCTCGATCGACCCGCCGGACGCCGGCGCGCACTTCGGAATCGTCGGCGGCTTCTTCGCCAAGACGATGACCGCGTCCGCCGACGCCACCCGAGCAACCCTGTCCTGGACCCCCACCGGACCGACCCTGCTCGAAGACATCGAGACCGGAGCCTACGCCGACGCCTGAGCCGGCCACACCGGCACCGCGGAGACCCGGGCAGGGCCGCACGGCCCGGAAATCCCGGCGCGGCCGCTTTCGTGGCGGGTGCGCCGGGTGATCGAGGTCGAACCGGCGCGGTCCCCGCGCGGTCACGCCCCCGGGATCGGGAAGATCATGCAGCTACTCGTCGCGTGCGCGAGCAGACGGTCGTTCGCGTCCAGCAGTTCGGCCTCCGCGAGCGCGGTGCGGCGGCCTTGGCTGCGCACCCGGCCCACCGCGCGAATCCGGCCGGTGTCGAAGGTGATCGGACGCAGGAACTTCGTGGACAGGTCGAGCGAGGTGTACGCCATGCCCGCGGGCAACGTCGTGTGCACCGCGCAACCGGCCGCCGAGTCGAGCAGGGTCGCGTACACGCCGCCGTGCACGCTCCCGATCGGGTTGTAGTGCTCCTCGCCCGGCGTCATGGAGAACACCGCGCGCCCGTGCTCGACCTCGTCGAGAGTGAAGTCGAGGGTGGCGGCTATCGGCGGCCCCGGATACCTGCCGGCGATCATCGCCTTCAGAAAGTCGAGGCCGGCCATGGAGGCGGCGGCGCCTGCCGTGATCGCCGGGTCGTCCCACGTATACGTCCGCGACCTGCCCATGCCCGTCCTCCGTTTCCCACCCGGCCGTGCCGTGGCGCGACGGGCCGTCCTGTGACCTGACCGGCGCCACGGCCGGCACCGACTGACTGCGTTTTCCGAAGCCAGGTGTCACACTACTCCCATGGACCTGGAGTGGCTGGACATCGACCCCGCGCAATGCCCGGTCCGGCGCACGCTCGACCTGGTGGGAGAGAAGTGGTCGCTGTTGATCCTGCGGGACGCCGTCAACGGCGTGCGCAGGTTCGACGACTTCCGACGCCACGTCGGCTTGTCGGAGGCCGTGCTCACCGACCGGCTGCGCAAACTGGTCGCCGGCGGCGTGCTCGCGACCCGGCCCTACCGCGAGCCCGGAGCGCGCACGCGCAACGAGTACCGGGTCACCGCCAAGGGCTGGGACCTGTGGCCGGTGCTGCTGGCCCTCAAGGAGTTCGGCGAGAAGCACTGGGCCGATCCGGCGGGGCCGATGCTCGACGTGCGGCACCGCGACTGCGGTGCGCCGGTCCGCGTCGTCGTCGAATGCGCCGAGGGGCACCCGCATCTGACCCATCGTGACGTGAAGGCACGACCGGGTCCGGCCGCCCGTCCCCTCACCCCCCGACCCACCCGCTGAGCACCCGTCCACACCCTCCACCGACGCACCACACGCTTCGCCACACCGGGCGGGTGGCCGGAACAGCCCCGAGAAGGGAACCCACCGCAGCCGAGTCACGCGGCCCGATCCCCCGGCCCGATGCGCGGCTGCTCGCAGTCGCCCCCGCGATCGCCCGGTTCACCCGTCGCCGAAGGCGGCCAGGAGGTCGTCCTCGGACGGCGCGGCGGTCGGGGGCGCGGGGGTGGTCGGTTGTTCGGTCCAGATGGTCTTGCCGGTGCGGTGGTAGCGGCTGCCCCAGCGGGCGGTGAGCTGGGCGACGAGGAACAGGCCGCGCCCACCCTCGTCGGTGTCGCGGGCTCGGCGCAGCCGGGGTTGGGTGTTGCTGGGGTCGGAGACCTCGCACACCAGCATGCCGTCGTGGATGAGCCGCACACCGACGGGACCACCCGCGTACCGGATGGCGTTGGTGACCAACTCGCTGACGACGAGTTCGCAGGTGTACGCGAGTTCCCCGAGGCCCCAGTCCGCGAGCTTGCTCGTGACCAACTCCCGTGCGTGGGAGACCTGTGCGAGGTCGGCCGGCAGTTCCCAGCGGGCCACCGCGTCGGCGGGGACGCCGCGAGTACGCGCGAGCAACAACGCGACGTCGTCGTCACGCGGGGGATCGAGGCGAGCCAGCACGGCGGCGCCGATCTCCTCCAGCGGCCGGTCCCGGTTCTCGGCCGCGACCGCCGCGAATTCGTCCAGGCTCGCGGAGGGGTCGGCGTAGCGTCGCTCGACGAGCCCGTCGGTGTAGAAGGCGAGCAGCGAGTCGGGCGGCAGCTCGATCTCGACGGCCTCGAACGGCAGTCCACCGACGCCGAGCGGAGGCCCCGGCGGCACGTCGGCGAACCGCGGCTCCACGCCCGGGCGCACCACCAGCGGCGGCGGGTGTCCGGCACTGGCGATGGCGAGGGTGCGGCCGATCGGATCGTAGACCGCGTACTGGAACGTGGCGCCGAGTGCGGCGAGTTCCGCGGTCGCGTCGTCGGGATCGTGCTCGGGCCAGTAGCTGAGCACCAGGTCGTCCAGGTGTCCGATCAGCTCGTCGGGCTCCAGGTCCAGGTCGGCGAGGGTCTGCACGGCGGTACGCAGGCGTCCCATCGCGGCGGTGGCGCCCAGCCCGTGGCCGACGACGTCCCCGACCACGAACGCGGTGCGCATCGAGGACAACGGGATCACGTCGAACCAATCGCCGCCCACCCCCGCGTCGCCCTCCGCGGGACGATAGGTGCCCGCGGTTTCCGCGGCCGGGGTGCGGTTGACCAGCCGGGGCAGCAACGAGCGCTGTAGGGCCACGGCGGTGCGGTGCTCGCGCGTGTAGCGGCGCGCGTTGTCCACGCTGAGCGCGGCGCGCGAGGCGATCTCCGCGAGCAGGGTCGCGTCGCGGTCGTCGAAGGCGGGTCGGTCGCCGGTGCGCCAGACGGTGATACTGCCCAGGATCAGCCCGCGGACCAGCAGCGTGGCGACCATGGAAGAGGACGCCACCGCCGGAATGATCGTGTCCAGCGTCTCCGGATCCAGGTTGAGGGACGCGCGCAGTTGCGCCATGTCGGTGGCGCGGACGGGGACGCCCTCGGCAAGCGGACCGAGCATCGGGCTTTCCGGAAACGGCGGCAGCCGGTCGCCGACGCCCAGCATCGGGGCGGGCCAGCGGGTGCCCGGCCGGGCGGCGACCGCGACCCGCAGCAGGGCGAGCTCGTTTTCACCGGTCAGGCGCGGCTCGTCCCCGTGCAGGACGGGCTCGGTCAGATCCACGGAGGCCAGGTCCGCGAAGTCCGGCACCAGCACGTCGACGAACGCCCGAGCCGCCTCGCCCAGGTCCAGGCTCGCGCCGATGTCGACCGCCGCCGTGTGCGCCAACTCGTGGTGTTCGCGGGCCCGGACCTCCGGGTCGCGCGCATCGCCGGCGGAGTGCCGAACCGGCAGCAGCAGAACCAGTCGGGCGCTGGGGACGAGGTTCGACCGGTCCGGGCCGTGATCGGACAGCGGCGTCGTCAGGGAACGAGCGTGCACCGGCCCCAGCGCACCCGGGATCGTCACCCGCGCGCCCGGCCCGCGCCCGGGCACCGCGCGCAGCGCCGCGGCGGCGGCCGGCGGCAACGGATCACCCAACTGCCTCCGCGCGGACGGGCTGCACATCAGGACGTTGCCGTCCGCGTCCAACAGCACCGCGGCGAGGTCAGGGGGGATCTCGTCGTCCGCTTCGACGGCACGCGACGCCCGCATCCTCGGCCCGCCCTGCCTCCCCGAGCCACGGAATCCTTCGTGACGTTCCATTCTCACGCCACCCGACCATCGCCGGCCACCAGAGCCCCGGACACACCTGCCCCACCCCCCTCGGCCGTGCGGGCTCCCGGCCGCCGGGCGCAGCGATCGATGCCCCCGATACCGCCGCACGAGGCGGCGTTCGGCGTCGAGGACGGTGAAAGGGTTCACCGCAGGGTCGAAGGCGGCGTGCCATGGCTCCGGCCGAGCCCCGCCGCCCCGATCACGAAACCGTCCGCCGTCGACTGCGGGAACGGCGGTGACGCCCGACGGCGGGCACCGGATGCCGGACCTACTTGCCGTCCTTGTCGGGATCCGCAGCGAGGGTGATCACGCCCAGATGGCCGTCGCCGTCCTGGACGACCTTGAGGAGCATGGTGGGCTTGTAGATGTTGTCGCCATCGTTGAACGTGTCCCGGCCGGTGTGCTTGGCATACGGCTGTTCGGCGAAGACGGCGCTGTTGAGCGCCTCGTCCATCATGAGCTGGGTGGTGAGTGTGCGTTCGTTGTCGACGTGCACCATGGCGTGGACGTGGACGGTACGGCCCCGATACCAGCCGGGCCAGATGGTGGTGAACTGCACGATGCCCTGGTTGTCGGTCACCTGGGCACCGCGCAGGTAGCGCTTGTCGTCCTGCGGCGTGAGGTCCCCCTGTCCCCCGCCACCGCCTGCGCCACCGCCCGGCGCTCCCGAGGGGGGCGCGCCGCCGGGCGCTCCGGACGGGGGCGGGCCACCACCCGGACCGCCGCTCCCGCCGCCCCCGCCGCTCGGACCGCCTCCGCCGCCGCCCCCACCGGAGAGGCTTTCGGCCCCGGAGTAGAGGCCGGCCGCGTCGCAGTGCCAGATCTCCACCACCGCGTTCGGGATCGCTTGGCACGTCTCACTGTCCTGGACCCGGACGGCCAGCCGCAGCCGGGTGCCCGCGCGGTCCTCGCGGATGTCGCTGCGGATCTTGTCGGCGTCGAAGTAGTACGGGCCCTGGGTGGTCTGCGGGGTGAGCGTGCAGGTGCCCGCCCCCTCGAACAGTTTCGCGATGTCCTGGGTGGTGCCGGCCTGGGGCGAGACCGTGGCGGTCGCGCCCGTCGTCGTGGTGGCCCGGGCGCTGCCGCCGTTCTTCGCTCCCGAGCAGGCGCCGAGCAGCGCGCCCAGGCCGATGCTGCCGATGCCCGCCAGCGCGGTGCGCCGGCTGACGCGTTGACCTTCGTGATGGTCATGGCTCATGGTCCGTCGACTCCTTCCGAGTCACTCTCGGTCATCGGCAGCGTAGAAACGCCGCATGAGAGCCGGATGTGAGCCGGATGAGAAACGGATCGTCCCGACTGCGAACCCTTCGCCGACTCTGCCGGCGCCCTACTCGCCCCGCACACCACGCGTGCGAGCGGACACCGCACAAGGGCAACCGTCGCCGTCCCTGTACACGAGGCACCCGAACCGCACACGCGGCCGGGTCCGCGGCCGGCGGGACCGGGCGGTTCGACGCACACTCGAATGGTGGAGATCATGTCGGCGCGCGGCTACCTCATCCTCCCCGACCTCGGGGACGTCGAGGTCACCCTCGACCTGTTCGACTGGCCGATCAACGGCGAGACCCTCGCGCGTACGTGGAGCGCGGTCATCGACAACGGCCCCGTCCTGGAGCCCGACACCGAGGGCTTCCTGCGCCTGGACACCGAGCCCGCCGGAATCGGGCACCCCTTCGTCGTCATCGCCGCCGGGCACCACGTGACACGAATCAGCGGACGCAAGACCGTGTGACCGGGGCCTCCGGCTCCCGAACCGGGCCGCCCGACCGGATCCGAGTATCCGTACTCTGACGGGTGCTCGCATGGGCGGGAAAACTGGGGCCATGCTCGAGCGGACTGTACGTGGTGGGCGTGATCATGGTCGGACTCGCGAGCGTGGGCGCGACCGGCGTCGTCTCCCACCTGGTCACCTCCGTGAGGCACAAAGCGGGAAGCGGCCGACCAAGGCACCGACCCTTCCCCACCCCGCCGCCCCGACGCCCGCCGGCCCCATTCACGAAGCGGGCGACGCGGGACCTCGGACCCGGCACCCTGGTCGGCGGGTCGGGCGTCTCCTCCCCCTCGGTCGGGAGGAGACGCCCACCCACCACCGGCGATCCCCCGGAGCCCCCGAAGGGGAGGAACCGCCCGCGCCCCACGCCTGCCCCGCCTGCGGCGACCCGCACCCACCCGAACGGGTGAATCACGTCGCGGCGGGGCGTGTCCACCGGAGGCCGGCCGGGTTCCCGCACCGAGCAGCGGCACTTCCGCCGTGTCCGGGTGCTTCCTCGGGCGCGGCAGACGGCCGGCCCGGCGCCACGTGTGGTCCCCGGACGCGGAGCGGACTCGACCGCGATCTCCCCGACGAGTTCCGGAACGACGGCATCGCGGGTTGTCCGTACGGGAGTTCGGGCGGTCTCGCGAGCGGTCTCAGGACATGAACCCCAGGACTCCGCGGTCCTCGCTCGCCCGTGCCGCGTTCAGCCACTCCGCGCAGTCCTCGATGGCCTCGCGTACTTCCCCGTCGAGTGCGGCCAGTTGCTCGCCGGTCGCGGCGGCGTACTGTTCCAGCGCCTTGGCGCAGTCCGCCGGCGACCAGACCCCGTGCCCCGGAAGGTCGGTGTACGGGAGCGGCGAGGGGAGTCCGTAGCCGAACTCCGAGACCCGGACGGCGTCGACGCCGAGCGACGCGAGCCCTTCGTCGACGCGCTCGAGCCACCCGAACCGGAACGGCGAGAAGTTGTTGCTGTAGATCCGCCGCCCGTGGAAGGCGCAGATCATCCGGTACGCGTAGCCGTACTGGAACGTGTGCCCGTCCGCGAACGGCCCGCCGTCCACCACCGCGGTCAGCGCCTCGTACAGCGTCGGCGCGCCGGCCGCTATCTCGCTCGAGAAGTAATCGTCGTCCCGGGCCATCTCCTGTTTGAAACGTCCGCCGATGGCCCGGCGCACGCGCACATCCCCCGACCCCACCACCGCACGCACGGTCTCGGGGTTTGCAATGAACAAAGACAGCGAAAGACTCATGCCGCCAAACCTATCCACCTCGCCCGACACGGCCGCGCCGTCGTGCGGTCGCGAACGGCGCACCCCGAACACCCGCGTGGACAAGCGGACATCGCCCCCGCCTGTCCGGGGTGGGCGGGGGCTCGGCGTCTGCGCGGGACGGCGTGGGAGGTGCCGGCGCGCCCGTGTCGACTCGGGCTTCCGGGGAAGGCGTCGACGGTGAGCACCCACGTGCCGTCCCGGGATGGTCCGCGCCGGTCCGATTCACGATTCGGCCTCAGGTTGGTCCTGGTCGCGGGCGCCTTCCTGGTCGGGGTTGTGCCCTTCACGCTCCTGGCGCTGCTGGTGCGCAACTCCTGGTCGCCATTGCACGCGTTGGACGTCGACATCGCTCGGACGATGGAGGCGTGGATGTCGGCGCGACCGCGTTGGCGCCGACTGGCGCACACGCTCAGCGACTGGGTCTGGGACCCTTTCGTCTTTCGCATTCTGGTGCTCGTGCTCTGCGTGTGGTTGTGGCGGCGCGGTGCCCGCCGGCTCGTCGTGTGGGCGATCACGGCGATGGCGATCGCGGCGGCGCTCAGCGGCCTGACCAAGGTGGTGATCGCGCGTGCCCGCCCCGAGGACGCCGTCACGAGCGCCCCGGGCGGATCGTTCCCCTCCGGGCATACGTTGACCGCGACCGTCGGCGCGGGCTTGCTGTTGCTGATCCTGCTGCCCGTCGTTCCCCGTCGGTCCCGTCCGGTGGCGTGGTGCGCGACCGTCGTCTCGGCGTTCGGGGTCGGTTGCACCCGTGTGGCCCTGGGCGCTCACTACCTCTCCGATGTGGTCGGCGGCTGGATCCTGGGCATCGCCGTCCTGGCCGCCACCTCCGGCGCGTTCGCGTGGTGGCGGCACGACACCGGCCCGCCGGCTCCGGACACGGACGCCGGACTCGAACCGGGAATCCACCCGGCGAAACCCGGGCACTGACCACCGAACGTGGCATCGTGACCGCGCATCGGGAACGCCGACGAGACGGGGACGGCGGACCACGGGGACGACGGTCGGCGACCGGCGCTCTCACCGACAACGGTGGCGGCGCCGGTCGCGTCTCGTCAGGTGTGGTGCTCCTCCGTGCCCAGGCCGAGAGCCCTGCAGAGTTGTTGCACGCTTTCGTAGTCGAAGCCGTCCACCGGCAACCCGTCGAGGAGGTCCACCAGGTGGTCGGGGGCCGACGTCCCGCGCAACCGTGCCAGGAGCGCCTCGCGATCGGCGGGGTAGACGTCGTGTCCCAGGTAACGCGCCAGATCACTCCGAACCCGCACGTCGCTCGCGCTCATCCCGGATGGCGTGCCACCCACACCCGAAGCCCGCTCGACGAGGTCCTCCGGCGCGCCGGTGGGGACGTTGTCATGCTCGTGAGTGGTCATGTCATGACGCCTACCCGATTCACTTCGATCCGGAATCCCGTACGGCAAACCGATCCGGAATCCGGTCCGGCAAACCGGTCGATCCCAGGAAAGACGGGAAACTCGCCCGGCCCCGTCGTCACCCAGGCGTCACCGCAGCAAAGCGTCCGGCCCGTCCGCACTCGACCGCGTCCGCGTCGGGGTCACCCGACGATCCCCATCGGCGGGCGCGGAGCGCCGATACGCGTCCGCCAACCACACCAGTGCCAGGGCCATCCCCTCGCCTTCGACCGACTCCGCCGCCGCTCGCTCCGCTAAACGATCCGGATCGAACCCGTTCGTCCCCATGACGCACGTCCCTTCACCCGGCCGGCCGCCCGTCCCGGGCGCCTCCAGCAAGGCTGTCCGCGTCGGCCGCGGACATGCACGACGAATATCGAAATTCGAGGGAAAGACCGGCGAACCCATCCAACCGGGCTGGGGCGTCCCGCATTTCGCATCCCGCGCTCGCGCGCGAACACGCGTGCGCAGGTGCGAGGCGGCGCCTACGCGGCCTGGCCGGCCAGGAGCTTTCGGGTCACGGTGGTCAGGCGCGCGCCCTGGTAGCGGGCGGCTTCGAGAATGTTGTCGCCGGGCTCGCCGGCGCCGGACGCGTGCGCGGTGCCGTACGGGTTGCCGTTGGCGCCATACACGACCGGGTCGGTGTAGCCCGGCGACACGATCAGCGAACCCCAGTGGTGCAGGGTGTTGTACAGCGCCAACAGCGTCGACTCGTTGCCGCCGTGCAGGTTCGCCGCGCTGACGAAACCGGTGGCCGGCTTGTCGATGAACACGCCCTGCTGCCACAGCCCGCTGGTCGTGTCGATGAACTGCTTGAGCTGCGAGGAAATATTGCCGAACCGCGTCGGCGAGCCGAACGCGTAGGCGTCGGCCCACACGAGGTCGTCCAGCGTGGCGACCTCGACGTCCCGGGTGGCATCGACGTGCGCACGCCACGCCGGTACGGAGTCGACGACCTCGTCGGGCGCGAGTTCGGGCACTCGGCGCAGGCGTACCTCGGCACCGGCCTTCTCCGCGCCTTCCGCGACGGCCCGGGCGAGTTGGTGGACGTTGCCCGTGGACGAGTAGTAGACGACGGCGATCTTGGTGGTCATGGCGAAACCTCCGGCAGCGACTAATCGGATTGCTATCCGCTTCGATGAGGAGTCAAGCGGATAGCAATCCGTTTGGCAAGTGGGAAGCGGATGGCTATCCGTTAAGCTGCGACCATGAGCCCATCGCCTCGCATCGATCTCCCGATGGCCGAACAGCCTCCGCCGGAACGGGCCGACGCCGCCCGCAACCGTCGCCGGATCCTCGATGCCGCGGGCCGGATCGTCGCCGAGCGGGGTCCCGACGCGCTCACCATGAACGCCGTCGCGCATGCCACCGGGATGGGCGTCGGCACGGTCTACCGCCGGTTCGGCGACGTGGCGAGCCTGCTGTTCGCACTCCTCGACGAGCGCGAACAGGTCTTCCAGGCCGCCTTCCTCTCCGGCCCGCCCCCGTTGGGTCCGGGTGCGCCCGCCGCCGACCGCCTGCGCGCGTTCCTGCACGCACTCGTCGATCGCGTCGTGGAGCAGCACGCGATGCTGTTGGCGGCGGAGATCGCCGATCCGTGCGTGCGCTACACCAGCGCCCCCTATCGCGCGATGCGCATCCACACCGCGATGCTGATCGGCCGGCTGCGCCCGGACGCCGACGCCACGACCGTCGCGGACTTCGTGCTCGGCCCGTGCGGACCGAGCCTGCTGCACCACCTGCGCACCGACCGAGGCCTGACGCCCACGGAGATCAAACGGGCACTCGACCAGACGCTGGAGCTGTACGGCCTCGACGCACGCCTCGACTGACGGGCACGCGTCACCGGGCCACGAACCGCCCACGCCCCTCGACGCCCGCCCACGAGCCCGCCTCGCACCGCCCCGGGCCCGCCCGGAGCAGCTCCTCGAGGATGTGCGGGGCAGTCGTGGACGGACTCGGGACCCTCGTGCACGAGCTCTTCGTGCACCCTGCCGGAGGGTCGCGCCCGATCAGGTCACGCCTTCGGCGAGGACGGGCAGGCCGAGACGACCCGAAAGCAAGCCGAAGCGACCCGCAGGACCGAAGTCCGCGCCGCGCTCGGCGGTTCGCGCTCAGCCGGCCACCTTCGCGGCGAGGTACTCCTCCCACGTCCTGACACCCACCGCGTTCTCCGGCGTGACCAGCCCCCCGGCGCGCAGCCCGGCGCCCGCCCTGCCCGGGACCCGCACGGGCAGGACCCACCGCCGCTTGCCCACCGCCTTCAGCCAGGAACGCGCCAGGTCCCCCACCCGGTACACCCGCGGCCCGCCCAGGTCCGCGACCCGGCCGGCCGGCGCGCCCTGCGCCAACTCCACCAGTCGGTCGGCCACTTCGCCCTGGTCGACGGGCTGGCACACGGTCTTCGACGGGACGATGACGAACGGCGTCTTGGACGACACGCCGAACACCTTGTGCAGCAGCTCGGGGAACTGCGTCGCGCGCAGATTGCTCCACGGGATACCGGACTCGGCGAGCAACCGCTCACCCTCGATCTTGATCTTGTAGTAGGAGTACGGGATCCGGTCGATGCCGACGATCGAGATGTTCACGATGTGCCCGACTCCGGCCCGCTTCGCGGCGCCCAGCAGGTGCCGCCAGCCGGGAATGTCGTGCTTCGGCTTCCGCGTGTCCGACGCGCAGTGGATGACCGTCGCGACGCCGTCGAACGCCGCGTCGAGACCCTCGCCGGTCCGCAGGTCGGCGGTCACCCAGGTGACCCCCGGGTCGTCGGGCAGCACCGCCCCGCGGGTCATCGCGCGCACCGGCAGCCCGGTGCGCCGGACCCGATCCAGCACCTCGCGCCCGAGCACACCGGTCGCGCCCGTCACCAGGATCACGTTCTCGCTCATCGGTCCTCCTCGCTACGGGGACGCCGCACCGCCGCGACGTCGCCCTCGTCAGCAAGGAACCGGGCGGCTATGCGTTACGTGACAACTCTCGGCATTGTTCTTCGAGGAATTTCAGCTTCGCCGGATTCCGGACGATCCGCACGCCCGCGATGCCCTCCGCGCCGACCTGCGTCACCGCCACGGTCGTGAGCGCCCCGCCCTCCCAGCCCAACAGCGCCGCCTCGCCGTTGACCTCGGCGAAGCCGAATTCCATGTCGGACGAGAAGCGCTCCACCAGACCCAGCAGGAACCGGGCCACCTTGTCGCGCCCGGAGACCGGTCGCGTCGACGCGGAGACCTTGCCGCCCCCGTCGGACCACGTCACGACGTCGTCCGCGAGGAGCGACTCCAGCTGTTCGAGCGCTCCCTCGGCCGCCGCCGTCAGGAAACGCGCCAGCAGGTCGGACCGCACCTCCGCGGAAACCTCGAATCGCGGCCGCCCGGACACCAGATGTCGCCTGGCCCGCCGGTACGTCTGCCGGGAATTGGCCTCCGGCCAGTCCAGCACCTCGGCGATCTCCCGATGGCTGTACCCGAACGCGTCCCGCAGGACCACGACCGCCCGCTCCGGCGGCGACAACCGCTCCAGCATCACGAGCATCGCCATCGACACCGCGTCCCGCTGCTCGGCGGTCTCCAACGGCCCGAGCGCCCCCGCGTCCGTCCGCACCGGCTCGGGCAACCACGGCCCGACGTACTCCTCACGCCGCGCCCGCGCGGACGTCAGCCGGTTGAGGCACAGATTCGTCAGCACCTTGGCCAACCACGCCCCCGGCACCTCGATGTGTCCCCGATCGGCCGCGTGCCAGCGCAGGTACGCGTCCTGCACCGCGTCCTCGGCCTCGGCCGCCGACCCCAGCATCCGGTACGCGATCCCGAACAGCCGCCCCCGCTGCGCCTCGAACTCCGCGGTCGGGTCGGGGAGGGCGTCGGTCGTCACGAAATCCACCGTACAAGCCCCGCGCCACCGGGCCCGCCACCGCGCCGAATTCCAGGCAGGCACATCGCAGGCGCGCACCCACCACCCGACCACGGTCCGCCGGCCACCGAGTCGTTCGTCCTCGGCGTCTCCACGGCCGCCGGGCAACGAGAAAGCCCCGGACGACCTGACGTCCGGGGCCTTTCTTCAAGGTATATTGGATGGTTCTGAATACCGGTTTTTTCACGGCATTCGGGAATCTCAATGAAGGCATAATACCCGTCCGGGAGACGAATTGTCAAACGCCGAATTGCGATACGAGCAGGAATTCGTCGACGCGCTCTACGCACGCCTCGCGGACCTGCGTGCCCAGGCGGAGGCCGCCGTGACGAGCGCGCTCGGGCGCGAGCACGACGGCACCCGGCAGGCACGCGTCGAGCGGGACATCGCGGTCTTCGAGCACTCGAGCCTGCGCGCGGCATTCGACGCCGGCGCCAACGGCCTGTGCTTCGGGCGATTGTTGTTCCGTGACGGCGCCGACCATCACATCGGACGGATCGGAATCCGTCGCGACGACGCCGAACACACCCCATTGATCATCGACTGGCGCGCCGACGTCGCACGACCGTTCTACCTCGCGACCGGGCACACTCCGATGGGCCTGCGCCGCCGGCGGCACATCACCACATCCGGGCAGCGGGTCACCGCGCTGCACGACGAGATCCTCGACCTCACGGACGACACCCGCACCGGCTTCGAGGGCTCGGACGCCGACGCGGTCCTGCTCGCGTCGCTCGACGCCCGCCGCACCGGGCGCATGCACGACATCGTGCAGACCATCCAGGCCGAGCAGGACCGCATCATCCGTGCGCCGCACCACGGCATCCTCGTGGTCGAGGGCGGCCCGGGCACCGGCAAGACGGTCGTCGCACTGCACCGCGCGGCGTACCTGCTGTACGCCAACCGCGAGCAGCTGACCCGCCGCGTCGTGCTCGTGGTCGGCCCCAACCCCGCCTTCCTCGGCTACATCGAGGACGTCCTGCCCTCGCTCGGCGAGACGGGCGTGCAGTTCGCCACACCCGGCGAGTTGTTCCCGGGCGTCACCACGACCGCCGTCGACACCCCCGCGGCGGCCGAGGTCAAGGGTCGGGCCGCGATGGCCGAGGTGCTCGCCCGCTTCGTGGCCGACCAACAAACGGTGCCGGAGACGCCGTTGGTGATCGGACACGACGATGGCGACCTGCTCCTCGACGCGGGGATTGTTCGGGCCGCCCGGAGCAAGGCGCGTGCGACCTTGTTGCCGCACAACCTCGCCCGCGCGGCGTTCGCGTCGCGCGTGATCGACGGCCTCGCCGAGCAGTTGGTCGACCGGCTCGGCGCGGACCCGTTCGGCGGGCCGAACTTCCTCGGCTCGGAGGAGGTCGCGCAGTTGGCGATGTCGGTCGCCGAGAGCCCGGCCGTGCAGGCGGCCGTCGACGAGTTGTGGCCGCGCCTGACCCCGCAGGGGTTGCTCTCGGACTACCTCGCCGAACCGGTGTACCTGTCCGACGAGGACGCTGCGGCGATCCGGCGGCCGGCCGGGTACGACCCGGTCTTCGGGACGTGGACCACCGACGAATGGACGGTGGGCGACGTGCCGTTGCTCGACGAGGCCGCCGAACTCCTGGGTGAGGACGACTCGTTGGCGCGGGCCGCGGCGGATGCCGAGCGCCGGCGGCAGATCGCCTACGCGCAGGGCGTGCTCGACCTGTCCTACGGCTCGCGCACGCAGGAGTTCGAGGACCGCGACGACGAGGAGTCCGAGGTGCTGAGCGCGCACGACCTCGTGGACGCCGAGCGCCTCGCCGAACGCCAGGAGGAGTTGGACCACCGCACCTCCGCCGAGCGCGCGGCGGCGGACCGCACCTGGGCCTACGGCCACATCGTGGTCGACGAGGCCCAGGAACTCTCGGCGATGACCTGGCGGTTGCTCATGCGGCGCAGCCCCACCCGGTCGATGACCCTGGTCGGCGACCCCGCGCAGACCTCGGAGCCGGCCGGGTGCGGATCCTGGGAGCGCATCCTGGTGCCGTACGTCGAAGGTCGCTGGGAGCGGGTCCGGCTGGGCGTGAACTACCGTACGCCGACCGAGATCATGCAGGTCGCCGCCGACGTCATGCGTGCCGCCGACCCGGGCTTCGAACCGCCGAGGTCGGTGCGCTCGACCGGGGTGAAGCCGTGGTCGCGCCACACCGGGGACCTGCCGGGGGCCGTGGCGTGGGCCGTCACGCACGAGGGGGTCGCCCCGGAGTCGGGCTCGGGGGACGGGACCGCCGGCCGCGATCCGCAGGTTCCGGCCGAGGGGCGCCTCGCGGTGATCGCGCCGCGCGACCTGATCGACGCGGTGGCGACGGCGGTCCCGCACGCCGAACGAGGCGTCGAGCCGGACCTCACCCGGCCCTTGGTGCTGCTCGACCCCAAGCAGGCCAAGGGCCTGGAGTTCGACGCGGTGATCGTGGTGGAGCCGGCCGCGTTCGCCCTGGCCGACCTGTATGTGGCGCTGACCCGCGCGACACAGCGGCTCGGCGTCGTGCACACCCGCGACCTCCCGCCGGGGCTCGCCGGTCTCACCCAGGCGGGCTGACCGGCCCGGGCAAGGTGACCGCATGCGCGCGGGCGAGACCCGTCCCGCCCGCGCGCATGCGTCCCGCGCGCATGCATCCCGCGCCATCCGTCACACGTCGGCCTGGAGGCGTTCCGCCAGCTTTGTCGTGGTCCAGTTCAGGAACCTTCCGCGTTCGGGTGTGTCCGCACACGCGATGCGGAATGCCCGCTTGATGGCCGCGGCATTGACTGCCCCCGCGACGGTGGCGACCGCGTCGCGCAGTCCGCTCCGGAACGGGTCCCCGTACCGGGAAATTTTCGAACCCGACCAGTAGTAGGGCTTCTGCCACAACTCCTGCAACTGGCCGGCGGGCGTCGCGCTGGTCAGCCGCAAGCCCCGGCGGGCCCACTCGGCGCTGTCGGGGTGTTGCCACGGCGTGCTCGGATCGGCCTCCTTCGCCGCTTCCAGCGCGTCGTTGATGTCCTGCCAGCGGAAGGTCCCGTAGGTGAGGGCTCGCGGATCGACGGCCTGCGGTTCGGGACCCCGGTCGCTGCGGTGGGCGAGCACGGCCACGAGCCGGCCGGCGAAGTCGTCGGGATCGATCTCGCCCGACATGACGTCCACGCGTGCGGCCGCCGCGCGTTCGGCCGCGTACACCAGGGTGCAGTGCAGCTCGCGGTCGTCCAGGTCGCGCAGTCGCCGAAGGAGCGGTTCGCCGGGCCGCAACGAATCCCCCCTGGTCACGATCACGGCCGCGTTGGCCTCCGTCCACAGGACCAGTTCGGGATCGCCGGCCGTATCGGCGCAGTGGCTCATGACGCGCAGCGTGCACGGCTGTTCGGCGCAGGCGGTGCCGCACAGTACGCTGCGCCGGCCGCGCAGCGGTGGGTCGGTGGCGACTCCGTCCTCGCTCTCGGACCCTTCGCCGTACGGCATGGCGACGAGCACGGGCACGTCCATGCCGTCGGTGGCCACCGCCGCATGCCCCGGAGGCAGCGCCACCACCCGTTCGTGCTGGGTGCCTTGCAGGTTCACCGCGCCGCCGACCATCGCGCGGTCGTCGGCGGCCGGGAGCCGATGGATGATCTTCAACGCGCTGTTCTTCACGACGTCGGACAGGATCTTGGTGGGGATCTGTTCGACGACCACGACGCCTTCGCCATAGGCGCGGATCTCGGCGAGCAGACCGGCGAACAGTTCCGCGGCCGCGAGGGAGATCCGGTTGCCACCCGCCCGCAGAAGGCGGTGGGCCTCTTCGACGACGGTGACATGACGCAGTCGGCCGGGCACGGCGGAATCGGTCCGCACCCGCAGGTGCTCGACGATGCGGATCAGGACCGTGCCGATGACGAAGGCCTTGTCCTGGTCATTGGAGATGTTCTCGAGCTGGAGCACGACGTTGCCCTCCAGCAGCGCGGCGATGTCGAGCGGGTGTCCACCCTGGAAGAAACGGCCGCACGCGCCTTCGCGAAGGCCGGCGATGCGGACGTCCACAAAGCCTCGGACATTCCTGGTGACCTCGCTGCCGTAGCCGATCGTCCGCACCACGTCGATCGCGGCCGTGCGGAGATCGTCGAGCGTGGGATAGCGCGCGGCGCGCGGGACGTCCGGATCGTCCACCAGGAACTTGGGTTTGTACGGCGGGCGTTGCTCCCCGCCGACCACATCCCACCCGGAGTCGCGATAGCACTTGCTCATGGCTCGGGCCAACACCTGCGGCAACGGCTCGTGCGTGTCGAATGCCGCCAGGAAGAGTGCCCGTGCCAGGTCCATGTGGCTCTGCAGGGGAAACCCGGGTTCGGGCTCCAGCGGATTCAGTCCGGCCGGCGCCGTGTCGGGGTCGCCGGGGCGGATGACGGTCACCCGGTGATCGGGGCCGAGCCGGCCGGCCATCCGGGCGTACTCCGCCTTGACCGGCTCGATCACCAGCCACGGCACGGGCTGGGGGTGCGTGGACAGTTCGCCCAGGAGCGAGCGTACGGTCTGGGACTTGCCCGAACCCGTCGCCCCGCAGACGAACGTGTGCCTGTTGAGCGTCGACCGCGCGACCCGCATGGGTCCCATCGGGGTCTGCGTCTCGTCGAGCGCGTCACCGATCAGGAACGCGCCGTCATCGAGCTCCGGGTAGGTGAGACCGAAGGTGTTGGGCGGGAACATGTGCAGTCCCGCCGTCTCCAGGACCGGCGGTCGCGCGAGCGCCCCCAGGAACTCCGTCGTGGCGGTGAACGGCCAGGTGCCGCCGCTCACCGGGTCGGGCAGGCGATCCTCCGGTGCCGCCCAGCTCCCGGCGAGGTCGCTCACACCGCGCGTCGGTGTGAGCAGGAACGGTTGGTCGGTCACATCCGCGGCACCGCACAACAATCCCGCGGCGGCATGTGCCGTCG
The DNA here is from genome assembly GCF_045207655.1 of Embleya sp. NBC_00888. Lineage (NCBI taxonomy): Bacteria > Bacillati > Actinomycetota > Actinomycetes > Kitasatosporales > Streptomycetaceae > Embleya > Embleya sp. NBC_00888. The sequence continues at coordinate 1,525,930 of NZ_CP108785.1, forward strand.
CGGGGTCCGCGGCTCCGACCAGGATCCGGACGTCCCACATGCCGGTCGCCCGCGACCGGGCCAACGCGCGGCGTCGCTCGGCCTCGCGCTCCATGACCGCGTGGTCGGTCCGGGTGAGCGGCACGAACAGATCGGCCGGGTCGGGGCCCGCCCAGTCCAGCACCTCTCTGGGCACCGGCTCGGCGATCACCATCCACGCGAACGGCGTGTCGATGTACGTGGCGGCGGTGTCCAGGATCGGCCTCGGCCCGCCCACCGGCCGCGAGGTCGACAAGGTCTGGGTCCACAACATGTCGGGGGCCCCGACACACCGCACCCAGTACGGCAACGCATCGAGCAGGTCCGCGACTTCCCGCTCGGGGAGCGAGATGACGCGCGCCCCGCGCGGGTACGCGACCCTGCCGTGCCCACCGACCGACTCGGCGCCGCCGGCGGGCGGAAAGTACGGTCTGCCGCCCATCAGGAACCGCAGCGGTCCGCCCGGCGTGGGCCGTACCCAAGCGACGGACAGGGCAGGCGGTGGGCCGACGAGCTGGGTGGCCAGCCTCGCGTGCGCCGCGGTCAACGCCGCGAAGGTCGCCGCCTGCGCATGCCGCGCCGCGCCCGAACCGATCGCGCCGAGGTCCCGATTCGCCGTCGTCTTCGGCAGGGAGAGCAGTTGATGGAACCGAAACCCGTGATACACGCTTTCCAAGCGTCGACTCTCCTCGCGTCCGCGCATGCCAAGGTCACCGGGCGCGGACCGGACGCCCTGGCAGGTCTCCTGTGTCCCCTCATTCAAGAGCACCTGCGGCAGCCGAAGCTATCCCTTTGGCGCGGCACCCGCGGCACCATCGGACGCGACGACACCAGGGAAGTTGCGCCCAAGCCCAGGCTCGGGAGCCAGGCCGGGACGCCGGCGCCGTCCCCGGTCGGGGCCGCTGACGGACCCCGGGACCCGAGGTCCGGCCGGGTCATCCGCCGGGTGGCGGGGTGAGGTGATAGCGGGCGATGACGTCCGGCAGCCAGTCCGGGTGGCCGAACTCGAGGCCGTACGCGGCGCCGAGTGCGGCGACGTCCTCCGGGGCGGGCGGGCCGTCGGCGAGAAGGTCCGCGATTTCGCGGAAGAAGTTCTCGAAGCCGGCCGGGCTGATGACCTCGATCATGCGGGCCGGGGTCGGGCCGGCGTTCCACATCGTGTGCATTTCGCCGCGCGGCTTGGTGATGTAGCCGCCCGCGCCGAGGACGGTTTCGCGCTCACCCGAGCGGAAGCCGATCTCGCCCTCGGTGACGATGGAGTACTCGTCCTCGCGAGTGTGCAGGTGCGGGGGCACGAGCGCGCCGACGGGGAACGGGTGCTCGACGATCGAAACGCTTCCGCCGGTGTCCCGGCCCCAGAGTTTGAAGGCGACGCCGATGCTGCCGAGGTCGCCGTCGGCGCCTTCGCCGGGCCGGACGATGGTCAGGTGAGGTGCCGGAGTCGTGCCACTCATGGCTGCGGCCTCCTTGGGAGATTTACCGATGGAAAGGTGTTCCTCCAATATTCGAGTCTGCTCCTTTCGCGTCGTGTTCGCAGGACCGGCTCACGCGGCGGGTACTGCCGCGCCGGACGACCGGGCCGGTCGTGGACCCCGCGGAGCGGCTGTGGGCGGGCCCGGCGGACCTGTACCGGTTCCATCGCTGCGGCGCGCAGACGCTCGCGCTCATCCATCCGCCGGCGGTCGCGATGCGAGGAGCACGGCCTGACCGAAAACACCGATCACCGATCCGGTGCGCGACACATCGGCGATGTCCCGGCAATCCCAATGGTGTTCATCTACAGGTCGGAATCCGGCGTGCGGAGTTCGCTCGTCGGCGGGCATCGCGGTGCCGAGCGTTCACCTGGTGCCGGCACGGTCGATGCAGCCAAGCGTCGAGATCCGGTCATTCGAGCTCGACCCACCGTTGGGGCCGCCTTGTCCACGGGTTGCCCGGACATGCGAAAGGGCTTTACGCGTGTGGGATTTGCCTCCGTCGACGGTTACCCAGCGAGCTTCCTTCTCGACGAGGCAGCCCTCCGAGCCGCCGGCGGTGGGTAACCGATGAGCTCCCTGCAGAAGCGCAGAGGGCCCAACGTCGAACTCGAAGCACTGGTCTTCCTGTTCGGCATCATCGCCGTGGTGGTCCTGCACGGGATGTTGTGGCTCGCGGCTTCCTGGGGCGGCGGACCGACCGAACAGCCCGGGTCCAACCCGCTGGTCCTGGGCGTGCGGCTGATGATCGGCGACTACCGGTGGCCGGGTACCGCGGCGACCGTACTGCTCTGCCTGCAGGTCGCCGCGCTGCTGTTCCTCGCGGCGGTCGGTTGGCGGGTGTTCGCCAGGTTTCGGGGCGAGCGCGAACGCATCGACCGCGCCAATCGCCATCTGGCCTCGTCCAGGGAACTGCACGCGTCCACGACCGCGGGCGTGACCCGTACCGCGGCGAAACTCGGGGTGCCGCAGGGCGCGACACCGGGCGTGTTCATCGGCCGGGCCATTCGCGGCGACCAGGAACTCTGGGGTTCCTGGGAGGACATGCACGTCGACATCTGGGGTCCTCGTACCGGCAAGACGGCGACCCGGGCCATTCCGAACATCGTCGCGGCGCCGGGTGCGGTGGTGGTGACGTCGAACAAGCGTGACGTGGTGGACGCCACCCGGGCCATCCGCGAGGACAAGGGCACCGTCTACATCTTCGACCCGCAGAACCAGGCCGGCGGAAAGCCGGTCTTCTGGTGGAACCCGCTGACCTACGTCGGCGACAGCATCGTCAGTGCGGTCAAGCTCGCCGGCAGGTTCGTGTCGGTCAATCGCCAGAGCCACGCCCGAAGCGACGCGTACTTCGAGCCCGCCGCCCAGGACCTGTTCGCCAACCTGCTCCTCGCGGCGTCGATCGACAAGCGTCCGATCACGCAGGTCTACGTGTGGCTGACCCGTCCCACCGACGACACCCCCGTGCGCATCCTGCGCGACGCGGGTCACCGGATGCCGGCCGAGTCGGTCGAGTCGGTGATCGGCCAGCCGGACCGGCAGCGCGCGGGTGTCTACGGCACGGCGATCCAGATGGCCTCGTTTCTGGTGGCCGACAACATCAACGAATGGGTCACCCCGGGAAGCGACCCCTCACGGCCCGAATTCGACCACAAGGCGTTCGTGCGCTCTCCCTCGGACACGCTCTATCTGCTGTCGGAGGAGACGAACAAGATCGCGGCTCCGCTGGTGATGGCGTTGACCACGATCCTGGCCGAGGAGGCGGACAAGTACTCCCGAGTCCTGCCCAACGGGCGGCTGCCCACTCCGGCGCTGTTCGTCCTGGACGAGGCCGCGAACGTGTGTCCCTGGAAGGCGCTTCCGGACAAGTTCACGCACTTCGGCTCGCGCGGCGTGATCGTCATGGTGATCCTCCAGTCCTGGGCCCAGGGCGTCTCGGTGTGGGGCGAGAACGGCATGTCGAAGCTGTGGGGCGCGGCCAACATCCGCGTGTACGGCGGTGGCGTCTCCGACATCTCGTTCCTGGAGAAACTCGCCAAATCCGGCGGTAACTTCGAGCCGCGAACCACCAGCACCAGCCACAAGTTCGGCGACCACCGGGGCATCAGCCGGTCCTCCCGGCCGGAGGCGGTACTCGACGCCGCGGACCTGATGTCGATGCCCCGCGGCCGTGCCTTCGTCCAGATCAGCGGTTCGCGCCCGACCCTGGTGCGCACGGTTCCGTGGTGGGAGACGGAGTACGCCGACCGGATCCGGGAATCGATCGCCACCCACGACCCCTCCCACGCCCTCTCCGCCGGAGTCGGCATGGCGAAGTCGAGGTGAGTCCCCCGCACCGCGCGTCCGAGGCGCCCGGCGCGGGACCTTCTGCTCGTACCTCGCACTCGTCCTGTGGAAAGATCGTCCGCATCATGACTTCCCTTCCGCTGGACAACGACAGGCAGGACTGGCAGCGACGCATGGACGCGCTGTGGGCCGACCTCGACGCCCATGAGGGCGACGACTTCGTGGCGGCCGTAGGCGCGCTGGTCGCGGAACGACCGGAGGACGACGCCGTCGCCGCGTACTGGATGGGGTCGGCGTACGACTCGACCGGGTACGAGGCGCAGGCCGCGCCGCACTACCGCCGCGCGTTCGCCGCCGGACTGCCGGCCGAGCTGCGTCGACCCGCCACCATCCAATTCGCCAGTACGTTGCGCAATCTCGGCGAGTCGGCCGAGAGCGTCGCGCTGCTCACCGCGGAAGCAGCCGCCGCGACCGACGAACTCGACGACGCGATCGCGGGGTTCCTCGCCCTGTCACTGGTCGACGCGGGCCGCGAGCGCGAGGCCGTCTCGCTCGCCCTCGGCGCGCTCGCGCCACACCTGACCCGCTACAACCGCTCGCTGAGCAACTACGCGCGGGCCCTCGTCGAGGACCGATCCGACGACTCGATCGAGAACGAGAGCCCCTCCTAGCGCGTCTGCCACGCGTTGGTGCGTGCTCAGCGTGTTCGGCGCATTCGGCGTGTTCACGTGCTCGGTGTGTTCGACGTATTCGGAGTGCTCCACGTCCACCGCGTGATCCACGTCCACCGCGTGTTCCACGTGTTCCGTGTGTTGCCGCAACGTGCGTTCGCCTTGGGCCCGTTGCGAGCAGACCGGCGGCCCGCCGACTCCCGCTTCCGCGACTCCAACCGGGTTCGTCGATTCGCGTTCGGTGGATAGCGGTGCCGTGGACCCGGCCCTAGCATGCCGGCAAGCCAACCGTTCGCTCGGGCTCACGGAGGACACATGCATGGTCGGCGTGCAGCGCTGGCAACGATGGTGGCGGTGACCTGTGTTGTGGGCCTGCCGGGCGTCGGGCAGGCCACGCCCGCGGCCGGCGGCAAGGACCTCGTCACCAACGGGGCCTTCGAGCCGAATCCCGCCTATTGGTGGACCACCGGTGCGACCACGGTCAAGACCGTGGACGGGCGGGCGCGGGTCACGGTTCCCGATCACACTCGCGTGCCCTGGGATTCGATGCTCGGGCAAGGTGGTCTGCATCTGACGAATCTCGCCGTGTACACGCTCTCCTTCGACGCCTCTGCGACCACGTCCACCAAGGTTCGGGTCACCGTCCAGTCGCATCTCCCGCCCTACAAGACCGTCTTGGATCGCACCGTCACGTTCGCCGAGAAGACCGGCAGGCATACGCTGCGCTTCCTGGCCATGCCCGGCATCGACGCGACCCAGGTCACCTTCCAACTCGGGGGCCGTGCCAAGGGGTTCGAGGCGACCTTGGACAACGTGTCGCTGTTGCCCACCGGTTCGCAGGTCCCCGGTGTGCCCGCGAAACCCTCGGCCTCCTCCCGCCCCGGCGCGAAGCCGGCCGGCACCCCCGTCGCCCGACCGTCCTCCGCCTCCCCGCCGGCCGGCACGACGACGTCCTCGCCCACCGCCAAGGTTCCGCCGGCGAGTTCGGGCGAGAAGTTCTACACCGACCCGACGAACAACGCGGCGGCGTGGGTACGCGAGCACGGGTCCGACCCGCGTGCGGCGAAGATTCGCACCGCGATCGCCACGCAGGCCGGCGCCCGCTGGTTCGGCGCCTGGAGCGGGGACATCGGCAAGGCGGTGCGTACGTACGTCGACGCCGCCACCGCCACCCGGAGCACGCCGATCCTGGTGCCTTACAACATCCCGGATCGGGACTGCGGCGGCGCGTCCGGCGGCGGCGCCGCCGGTCCGGATGCCTACCGCCGTTGGATCTCCGACTTCGCGGGCGCGGTCGGCGACCGCTCGGCGATCGTGGTGATCGAGCCCGACGCCGTCGCCAACGTCGACTGCATGTCGGCTCAGGGGCGGGATGCCCGCTTCGCCCTGTTGCGCTACGCCACCGAGCAGTTCAAGGCCAAGGCACCCAACGCCAAGGTCTACCTCGACGGCGGCAACGCGGGTTGGATCGCGCCCACCACCATGGCCTCGCGGCTGGCCCAGGCCGGAGTGGCCAATGTGCGCGGATTCGCGGTCAACGTCTCGAACTACAAGACCACGGCGGACTCGGCCGGCTACGCCGAGAAGGTCCGCGCCGCGCTGCCGAACGGCGGGGCACGAACCGCCAAGTACCTGATCGACACCAGTCGCAACGGCAACGGCGGCGCCGACGGCGCGTGGTGCAACCCGGCCGGCGGCAAGCTCGGCACGCCGTCCCGAGCGGGGACCGGCGGTGCCGAGTACGAGCTGTGGATCAAGGTGCCGGGTGACTCCGACGGCCCGTGCGGTATCGCCCCGGGCGTCGCGGCCGGAACCTTCGACCCGAACCTCGCCACCCGCCTGATCGACGGCACCTGACCGTGCCGGCCGCACCCGCGCCGGGTCGGGTCGCGTCGGGTCGGGTCGGGTCGGGTCGGGTCGGGTCGGGTCGGGTCGGCAGGAAGCACGGCGGGGCGCGTCGTCGGTGCAATCGACGCCCCCGCCGGCGCCGGGGTCGAGCGGCCCGGCCGCATGTTGCGAGGCTTCAGTCGGTGGTCGGTGGCGGCGCGAGGTCGTTGGCGACTTCCACGGCGATCTCGATGGCCCTGGTGGCGAGTGGTGAGTGGGTCCGTCCGGCCCGACAGTGCAGGTAGATCTCGCGTGGCGGCAGGGAAGGCCACAGTTCGTGGATGCGGAGCCTGTCGTCGGACGCGATGTCGGCACCGCGGATGGCCAGCCAGGGAAGTACCGCCGACCCCATGCCGGCGCGCACCATCGACAGCAGGGTGTCGTTGACCGCGGTGCGGAAAACGATCTGCGGACGGGCGCCGCTCCGGGCGATCGCCTCCTCCAATCGGGGCTGGTCGCAGGTCGGCGGCCAGGCAAGCAGCGGTGCGCCGTCGAGCAGCGCCGGCGGGACCGGACCGTCGGGGAAGGTCCCGGCGCGCGCCACCAACAGGTACGGATCGTCGAGCAGTTTGAGCTGCTCGACGTCGCCGTCGATGCGGCCGTCGTAGAACAGCAGGTCGAGGTCACCGAGCCGCGGCTGGTCCGGCTCGTCTTCGGACAACCGAATGTCGCAACCGGGGTACTCGTCTCGCAGCCGGCGTACGACCGACGGCAGGATCACATTGGAAACGCTCTGGAACGTGCCGATGTCGATGCGGCCTTCTCCGGCCTTGAATCGGTCCACGGCGTCGGCCAGTGCCTCGGACTTCGCCAGCAGTTCGCGACCGTGGTCGAGGACCACGGAGCCGAGTGGCGTGAGCCGCACCGGCTTGGGGCCGCCCGGCCGGTCGAACACCAGGCCGCCGACGGCCCGTTCCAATGCGGCGATCTGCTGGCTCACCGTCGACTGGGTGTACCCGAGGCGGGTGGCGGCCCGACCGAACGAGCCCTCCTCGGCGACAGCGGCCAACGCCGCCAGATGGCGCAGCTCGACATCGGTCATGCGCTCCAACCTAGTGCCGCCGGCAAGGACCATTGCGATAAGCGATTGAACCGATCGGAAATCATCGCTTTTCGCGATCGAGTCACGGGCTCTAACGTTCCGGACATGACCCCTCAGCAATCACACGGTGAGCAACTCCTCGAAATCAACGGCGCCGAACTGTGTGTCGAGACCTTCGGAGACCGCACGGCCCCGGCCCTTGTGCTGGTCGCCGGGTCGTCGGCCTCGATGGTGTGGTGGGACACCGATCTGTGCGAACGGATCGCCGCCCGCGGCCGGTTCGTGGTCCGGTACGACCATCGGGACACCGGCCGGTCGACCGCCTACCCGCCGGGACGGCCCGCGTACTCGTTCACCGACCTGGCTCTGGACGTGCTCGGACTCCTGGACACCTTGGGCATCGAACGCGCCCATGTGGTCTGTCAATCGATGTTCGGCGGGATCGCACTCATCCTCGGTGTGGACCATCCCGAACGGCTCGCGTCGCTGACGTTCCTCTCCTGCTCGACCGGGGCCGACGACCTGCCGCCGCCGTCGAGCGACCTGGCCATGCCGGCCGAGCCGGATTCCTCCGATGCCGCCGCGCTCGTCGAGTACGTGGTCGCCGCCGCGCGGGCGTACGCCGGTGGTTCGCCGTACTTCGACGAGGACGCCATTCGAGCATTGGTCGAACACGATGTGGCGCGCGCCAAGAGCTACGCGTCGACTCTGGTCAACCACTACGTCATCGAGATCGACGGGCCGACCCGAGGCGGCTTCGGCGACATCGCGGTGCCGACGCTCGTGGTCCATGGCGACCGGGACCCGCTCCTGCCGCTCGCGCACGGCGAAGCGCTGCGGGAGGCGATCCCCGGTGCCGAGCTGCTGACCCTGGAGGGGGCCGGACACGACCTGCCGAGGCCGGTGTGGGACGAATTCGTGGCGGCCCTGGTGCGGCACACGGAAGGAGGCCGATCGTGAGCGGGCTGCGCTCGGCACTGTGGCTGCCGCTCTTCGACGACCTCGCCGACCCGCGGGTGGTGGCGGGCCTCGCCGCCGACGCGGAGGAGGCCGGGTGGGACGGCTGCTTCGTGTGGGACCACCTGTGCTGGCGGGCGCCGGTACGCCGGGTCGCCGACCCGTGGATCGTGCTCGCGGCGATCGCGACCGCGACCGAGCGGCTGCGGCTGGGCCCGATGGTCTCACCGCTTGCCCGTCGACGGCCGGCGAAGGTCGCGCGGGAGACGGCGACGCTGGATCGGCTCGGCGACGGCCGCCTCACTCTTGGTGTCGGCCTCGGCGGAGACCGCTTCGGCGGCGAGCTGTCCAAGACCGGCGAGCAACTCGACGACCGGGTGCGCGGGCGCATGCTCGACGAGTCCCTGACGATCCTGGCCGCCGCCTGGTCCGGCGAGCCGGTGCGCCATCGCGGCGAGCACTACACGGTCGACGACATCGCGTTCCGGCCGCGACCGGTCCAGCGGCCGGGCGTGCCGGTGTGGGCCGCAGCGTTCCCGGGCAGCCCCAAGCCGATCCGCCGGGCCGCCCGGCTCGACGGCTTCTTCCCGGTCAACCTCGAGCACCCGGACCAACTCGCCGAGGCCGTCGGCACCCTCACCGAACTGCGCCATGGTGAGATGGCCTCGTACGACATCGCCATCGCTCTGCCGCCCGATGTCGATCCCGAGCCGTACGTGCGGGCCGGCGCGACGTGGTGGTTGCCGGAGCTCGACCCGGGCGTTCGGCTCGACACCGTGCGCGGCGTGCTCCGCGACGGCCCCGCGGCGTGAGGAGGCCATCACCGTGTTCGACTACGACTCGGAACTCGCTCGGTACCAGGAACGGCTGTGGGACGCCCTCGACATCCACCCCGGCGATCGTGTCCTCGACATCGGCTGCGGCACCGGGCAGACCACCCGGCGCGCGGCCCGAGCCGCGTCGCCGGGTACCGCGCTCGGTATCGACGTCTCGGACCGGATGCTGGCGCGGGCTCGCGATCAGGCCGAGGCGGAAGGGCTCGACAATGTCGGCTTCGTACGGGCCGACGCCCAGGCCCATGCCTTCGCGCCGGAGCAATTCACCGTGGGCGTCAGCCGGTTCGGCACGATGTTCTTCGCCGACCCGATCGCCGCGTTCGCCAACATCGGACGAGCCCTGCGCCCGGGTGCGCCCTTCGTACAGTTGGTCTGGCAGGCCCGCGACCGCCAGGAGTGGGCCACCGCGATCCGGGCGGCGCTCGCGACCGGGCACCCGATGTCGACCTCGGCCGGCGAAGCCGACGCCGCCTTCGCACTGGCCGATCCGGACCTCGCGGTCGGCGTCCTGACCGCCGCCGGCTTCACCGCGGTGGATGTCGTCGACGTCCGCGAGCCCGTCTACTACGGCCCGGACGCCGATCACGCGTGTGCGGCCGTGCTCGGGCTGCTGATCGCCCGGGACCCGCTCGCCGACCTGGACACCGCGTCCGCGGAGCGCGCACGCGATCGGCTGCGCGCGACCCTCGACGCGCACGACACCGGCGACGGCGTGTGGTTCGACTCCCGCGCCTGGCTGATCACCGCGCGCCGGCGTTGACACCTCGCACGAGGGCGCACCGACCCGGCGGGGCACCCATCGGGATATGCCGGACCATTGCCCCGAATCAAATGCCGCCACTGCGCGTGGCAAAATATAACCAGGGTCGCAGCGGTCGGCTTTGCGCTTTGCAAAGGCAGATCGATTTGGTTACCGTGCGTGTCCAAAAGTCCGCAATGGATGAGCATGCCGTGGGCGGCGAAATCGGACGATCAAGGCGTTGACGCGATTTACGGAAATACCGTGAGACTCCGCGGATCGCCCGTCGTCCGGTGTTACGCCGCGACGGTTCTCATGAAATCGAGCCGCGCCGCACCGGTATCGGCCATGTACGACGGAGCAGGTGTGCCCGCATTTCACCGGCATTACGACCAGGCGCTGTTGCGCGAGCTGATGACCAGGAATCGCGCGCATCGGGGGTCCGAAGCCGTCGGGATCCCGTTCGCCAATCCGACGTTGGCCCGCCTGGTGACGGCGGAGGGCTCGCCGACGCACCTGCGCAGGGTGGAGACGCTGCTGAAGGAGCGGGGCACGCTCGATCTGCCGGTGATCGAGGCCGGGAGCGTCCGGGTCGACGGGGAGGCGCGACGGGTCTCCATCGTCGCCGCGACGGACATCGCCGCCGACCCCACCGTGCGGCACGGCGAGATGTCGACGATGTTCTATCTGCGCGATCACGTGCAGGCCGCGAGCGCCATGATGGAGCTCTTCCTGAGCGACCCGGACCGATACGCGACGGAAGGGGCCATCGGGCGCGAGCTGATCCACAGCGCGCTGCACCTGATCTCCACACCCGCGCAACTCGCCCGGTTCGCCGCAGTCGTGGAGCGGGGGGACACCGGGCAGGAGGAATGGCCCCACATATCCCTGTGGTTCGACGACCTCGAGGCCGAAAAGCCGAACGGATGGCGAAACAAGCAGGATTCGTTCCAGATGCTCGCGTTCCTCGTTCTGGACGCACTGGATCGAGGGTTCATCGGCACCGGCGAACTGTTGCCGGCGCACAAGGAGTTCCTGCGCTTCGTGGTGCCGTTTCTCCGGGCGGTCGGTTTCCCGTGCTACGAAAGCTCCGGCTCGTGGGAGGAGGTTGCCGCGCGACGCACCTCGGTGATGGCCGTCGAAACAGCCTTGCTCGACAGAATCAGGGTGCTCGCGGACCACGAGGAACTCGGTTTTCTGGCGGACGGCGACGATTTCACCGCGAGCGTCGGCACGATGGTGGACGCCGGTCTCCGGGAAATCGGCCGGCGGATCCCGTTCGAATCGCCGGACTACGACGCCGATTCGATCCGGCACCGCCGGGCGGACGCGTCCTTGGTCTACCTGCTGATGTACGGCCTGCCGGAACTACTCGCCGAAGGCCGCGTCCCCATCGGCGATCCGGCCCGGCCGATGACCGCGCGCGAAGTGGAGACGGTGGTCCTCGACGCGCTGCGCTCCCTGGAGGACCCGGCCACCGGTGGCCTCATCCGCTATGCGGAGGACTCCTACCAGCGCGTCAACTTCCACACGCACGCGGTGCAGGCGACCGTCCACGCCATCAAGAACGAGATCAAGGCGGACGCGGAGGCCCGCGGGGGCGACCCGGACCTCGACCGCAAGCAGGAGATGCGCGGCCACCTGACGCCGCAGGGGCGCGAGGCCGCCTGGACGCACCCGCTCGGCCAACTGGCCGCGTGGGCCGCCCGCCGAAGTCTGCGCACCCGACGGACCGACCCCGAACAGACCCGGAATTACCGCGAATTCGCGGTGCGCTACCTGAACCGCATGCTGGCCGGCGTCACCGGCGGGAACCAGTGGCACGCCGTGCTCCGCGAGGACGACGGCTACCACGTGCGGGAAGTGCCGGCCTACCGAGTCCCGGAATGCCATGTCACCTACCGTGACGAACAGGGCAGCGAACTGATCGTGCCCTCACCCCACACACCGCTGAACTGGAGCACGGCCATGCTGAGAACAGCCCTCGGCCTGCTCACCACGGAAGACCACGCGCCCGCCCTCGGCGACGCACCCACCACCCCCTCGGCCAGGCCGGTGGAGGAAGGTGGCCGGTAGCGCGACCATGGCCTGTGGCCGGTCTCCGGCGGCGGGTTCGGGCCGGGCGATGACGGTCAGGTGTAGGCCGCCGTGTCACGCACTTCGCCGAATCGGGGGAAGATCCGTTCCACGGTGAAGTCGTGCTCGTCAGCGCTGAACCCGGACATCGCGTCGGCGACGAACTCCACCTCGTAGTCGTGGTCGCTCGCGGCCCGCGCGGTGGACTCGACCCCCATCGTGGTGACCAGTCCGGCGAGCACCAGCGCGTCCACGCCCAGATCGCGCAACCGATCGTGCAACTCGGTGCCGTGGAACGCCCCGACGGTGCGCTTGACGACCAGGACATCGCCGGGCCGGACGAGATCGTCGGGGAAGCCGCTGCCCGGCGGCTGCTCGGTCACGTTCGGCCTCTCCACGCGAACCGCCACCACCGGGCGGCCGCTCGCCCTGAACGCCTCGGCCAACCGGCGGCAACGTGCCAGGACCTCCTCCCCGGAGTGCGGGGCAAGGGGCAGGGCGATGATGCGTGGCATCAGATCGATGAGGAGCAGCGCGGAGGTCACGGAGACGGTGGTAGGCCAGGGCCGGAAGCGGCCCTCCATGACGTGGGGCGCGCTCGCTCGCCGCGCGAATCGGCTAGCGGTACCCGCAGTTGGTTCCCGATGATGTGCGGGCGGCACCGAGCGTGAGGACCGTCCGCAACCATCCGTTTCGAGTCGCCGGATCGGCGTCTTTCGTTCCGGTGCCGGCCCCCGTACGACACGCCAAGGCGTGTCCGGCAGGTCCGCGAGTCGGGCCACGGGTCGGGCGCGCGTTTCCAAGGAGTCCTCGATGAGCAAGTTCGGCCGCAGAGTGGCCGCCGCGACGGCCTCGGTCTCGCTGCTCGTGGGCGCGGGCATCGCCCTGGCGCCGACGGCCGCAGCCGTCGACCACCCCCTGTGCAACGTTTCCAACAACAAGGACCGCGCGGGGAAGATCACCGGCGACAACGTGAGTCTGCGCAAGACCAAGGGGACATACAAGTCCCCCATCCTCCGCGTTCTCCAGAAGAACGCGAAGGTGACCGTCTACTGCAAGGGTCTGGTCGCCGCCGACCAGGACCTCCAGTACTGGTACTACGTCAAGCACAACGCAACCGGCATCAAGGGCTGGGTCTACGCCTCCTACGTCTCGTAGGTCGACCGTCGGACGACGGCCCGGCCGGTCGCGCGCTCCGAACGCCGTGACCGCGCACCGAACGCCGGCTCGTCCGGTTGTGGGTGGCCCGACCCGTGCGCGGGCCGCCCACACTGTCGTACCACCCACCGGAAGAAGACGCGGACAACGGGCCGTGCGGGGCGCCGGTGAGCCGGCCGGGCGTCACCTCCCGCGCCCATCCCGCGCGACGCACCGAAGCCATGGCGCGCCCTCGCGGGCGACGGCATCCGGGGCGTGAGCCGGATCCGGACCGGACGGGATGACGGCGGCCGCACCACACGAAGCAGTCATCCGACGTATACCGCCGCACGTCCCCACCGACCAGGATGACGGGGTCGGATCCAGGTGGAATCCCGCTTCCGCACCGACCGCTCCCGACCGGGGACGACCGGCTCTCCCGCCGAACCCTCCCCACGCCCGGCACAAGCCGGGGCCCACAACGGGCGGAGCGCCCTCGCCGCCACGGAAGGTCGGTTCATCGGTGCAGGACCGAGTCGTCACCATCCTCGCCGACCGCGATCCCGGCCTGCTGCGCCTGACCGCCGCCGCCCGCGCCGTCCTGGTCGTCGCGCTCACCCTGGGCCTGGCGACCGCCTTCGGGGCGTCCGGCCCGGTGCTGATCGCCGGCGGCTTCCTGGGTGTGGTCACCGAACTCGCCGTCGGCGACCTCCGCCCCCGCGACCAGTTGCTCACCTTGTTCGGCGGCTTGTTCGTGTCGCTCGCCGCGCTGGTCGCGGGCGGGCTCCTGGCCTCCGCGCCGACCCCGGTCCGCGTGTCGACGTTCCTCGCGGTGATCCTCGGCTCCGTCTACGTCCGTCGATTCGGCCGACGCGGCCACGGTTTGGGCGTGTTCGGCTTCATGACGTTCTTCCTCACCCAATTCCTCGGAACCGCGGCCGGCCCACACCCGGCACTGCTCGCCGTCGCGCCGGCCGCGATCGCGATCGCCGCGCTCGTGCGCGTGGCCGTGCTCCCGACACCCGGCCCGGCGACGCGCACAAGGGCGCTTCGCGCGTGGGACCGGCTCCTGGCGGCGACGGTACGACAGACCGCGACGCTCTTGCGTACCTCCCCGCCCACCCGCCGCGTCGAACGCGCCCTGAACCGAAGCCTGGACCGACTGCGCGCCTGTACCCGTCTCGTCGAGACCCTGCCCGCCCAGGCGGTGACCGACGCCGAAACGACCCACCGCCGCATCCTCGCCGCCGAGTCCGCCGCTCACCGGCTCGCCGTCATCGGCCTGCGCGCAGCCCACGCCGCCCCGCCGGGACGTGCTCCGACCGACCACCTCGCGGACCGGGACCGGCTGATCACCGAACTCCTCGCCCTGGCCCACGCGGCGCAACACCGAACAACCGACGGACGACGCCTCGACCGCCTCCAGCGCCATCGCACAGAGCACGAACGCCCGCGCGTGAGCCCGGAACTGCGCCACGGCTACCGCGCGATCGGGGAACTGGCCCACACACTCGTCACACCGTCGGCCTCACCACTCTCGCCGCCCTCGGCACGCAAGCCCCAGGCTCAGGCTCAGGTAAGCATTCGCCCAGGCCCGCCCCTCGACCATCAGCCCACGGCTCGCCGCCACTTCTCGTACATCCCGTACCGCCCCACGACCCGTCAGGCCTACCAGGTCACCGCGGCCGCCGCTCTCGCCGCCGCGGGCGGCATGCTGCTTTCCGCGCACCAGTGGTACTGGGCCGTGGCCACCGCGTGGGTCGTCTTCGTCGACATGACCAGCACGGGCCAGATCTTCCTGCGGAGCCTGCGCCGGCTGACCGGCACGATCACGGGCGTTCTCCTCGGCTTCGCCCTGGCGGTACCCGCCGCCTCCGCCGACACCGTGGCGACGGTGCTGCTGGCCGGGTGCCTGTTCGGAATCTTCTACGCTCCGGCCACCGCGTACGGAGCGGTGACCTTCTTCATCACCGGCGCACTGGGCGTACTGCTCACGCTCCTGCACGGCCCCGCCCCGGAACTACTCGTGCTGCGCGTCACGGAGACCGCGCTCGGCGTCGCCTGCGGCACACTCGCCGCCGCCGTGCTGCTGCCGACCACCACGCGGGGCGACAGCGACCGACGGCTGGGCGAAGTCCTCACCGCGCTGCACGAGGTGACCCGCGAACTGCGCCACGACATCGGCGAAGCGGAGCAACTCACCGACGAACCACCGACCGTCGACAGAACCCGTGAACTCGACCGGGCGGCAGCGGAATTCCACCGGTCGATCCTGCCGCTCCTCCATCCACTCAACCCACACCGATCCCAACGCGCCCACGCAGCACTGCTGTTCGCGGCGGTCCAGGTGTGCGTCTACCACGCCCGGTGCCTGACCGCTCTCGCCCGGTGCGCGGCCGGCAACATCGAACCCGCGGATCGCACCCGCCTGGCCCACGCCCTCCTCCACATCGAACACGCCGCACCACACCGCACACGCCACACCAACCACGGAGTCCACGCCCCCACTCCGCAGCCCCCGAGCCCCCACGTCGCCGCACTGACCCTGCTCGCCGACGAACCACCCTTCGCCGACGACCACTCCACCCCGGCCCACCGCCTCGCCCTGCACGCCGAACGCCTCGACGGCACGCTGCGCACGCTGACCACCGACCCGATCGTGTCGAAGCGGTCGACGACGCGTCACCGCCTCCTTCGCCGCTGACCGGCGCCTGCCCCAACCCGCGGGCATCGTGTCAGTCGGTGGTCGCCAGGGCCTCGCCGAGGGCCGAGCACTGCCGATCGACCATGCCTCTCCACGATCCGCATCAGTCGATCTCCCGTGCGATCGATGCTCCCGTTGTGCGTGCTCACCTGCGCGCCTTCGAGAACGAACGTGATCTCGGCCGCGGCCCCGGCCGCGACCGGCCCTCCGGGAATGCGCGCTCGCCGCCGTCCTCGTCACACCGAAACCGGCACCGTCGCCCGACGATCGCGCCGGCGACGGCCTTCCGCGGTCTTGCGCGGCCGGCTCCCACCGCCCGGGATCGGTCTCGTCATCGGGCTCGAGGTGCGGCTTCACTCCAGCGATCGAGCCTCCCGCCGGCGCCGTCGTAGGTCAGCCAGGTCCCGTCCCCGAGCGGGCGTACGTAGCTGTCGAGGGGGCCGACGGGGTACGCGAGCGGGCCGCGTACTTCCAGCGTGCGAGCGTCGAGCAGCCAGTGCCGGGCTCGTTCCGGCTCCCCGTCGGAGTCGACGGTCGTGGCGATCACGGTATCGGCGTCGACGAAGCCGCAGTTGTGGTCCCAGCAGGACGGATCCTCCTCGTCATCGGCCGGCTCGGGCACTCCGATGGCGAGCACGGTGCCGTCCAGCGCGTGGAGTCGCAGGTCCGCTCCGTAGTGCTCGACGGTCAGGAAGCCCGAGTGCGCCGGGTGGACGTCGGCCAGGATGCGGTCCAGTCCCTCGTCGAGGTTCCAGTCGATCAGCCGCTCGCCGTCCCGGCGCGCCCAGTGGAGCAGGACGCCGTCCTGCCCCATACCGATACAGAGACCGACGTGCACACCGTCCGGGTGCGCGAGGTGGTGTGAGCCGGAGGCTTCGCTGTCCAGGGGCAGCCGGGCCAGTTCGCGTCCGTCCCGGGCGTCGAGGACGACCCGGAACTCCTGCCGGTCGTGCTCTTGCGACGCGAACACGACGTGCACCCAGACGTGCCGGCCGTCGTCGGAGACTCGGCACGAACCGTGCTCGAATCCGCGGCACGCCTCCCGACCGCGCCCCGAGTGCGGGTGGTCGACCTCGGACCCCCGGCAGCCGTGCCGGTAATCCCACAACGTCTTCCCTGCCCGGCTCACGGCCCGTACCGCGTGCCGACCGGAGAACACCGCGAACGAGCGGTCGGGACCCACGGAATACACACCGCCGTCCCACTCCGGCCACGGGAGGGGGAAGACGGCGATCGGCTCGGGCTCCCCCGCGAAGACCCGGTACAGGTCGTAGACCTCCAGCTCGGAACCGTTCCGGAGCAGGGCACGGCGCGACCCGTCCGCACGACCCTCGACAGCACGGCCGTTGACCAGCGCGTCGCCACCCGGCAGCGTCACCGAGTCGCGCAGTTGTGCGGCAATCGACATGGCCCCGAAGCTAGCGAACCTCGCCGACCACCGCGCCGGCGGGCGGTCGGGGCGGCATGGGCGAGGTCTGGCAAGGTCGGTGGCGTGCAGCCCCGATGGCCGCCTGGTGGCCACCAGCCACGTCGAGTCCGGCTTGCGAAACGCCGATACCGTCGTGCCGGGCGACGACGAGCGGGGGTGTCGCGGTGTATCTCATGGTGTACGTCACGCGTTGCCGAACCATGTTCTCCCCGTTGCGGTCGTGACGATATGGGCGCCGCCGTTTCCGATCCGGTATCGGAAGGCTCACGGAGAGTGCGACGACGGGCGTCCGACGACATCACCGTTGCCTCGGGGTCGTCGTCCTCGACGAGCGCACATCCCGGCACCCGGCCGCGGAACGACGCGAGCGTGCGCGGATCGGCACCGTCGTCGGCGACGTGCGGAACGTGCGTACTCACAATCGGAACCTCGGATCGGGCCTCGTCCGGGTCCGGGTGGACCCGGACCTCCGGCGGGCGGGCTTGGAGCCCACCCACGGTCGCCGGACACGGCCGGACCGCGGTGGCAGGCAAGCCGGACACGCCCTGCTCGTGCACGATTGCGAGCCCACTCCAAGCCCACGAACCCGGTGCGGTTGTCGGTCACTCGCGTCCCGGAGACATCTCGCCCACGGCCGTCGTCGGTGATCCGGACGGGTCCGATCGCACGAGAACGGCGTCCGTGCCCGCATGGGATTCGGGTACGGACGCCGTCCTCGTGGACGCCTGCGCTCAACGTCGGGTGCGGACGAAGATGATGCGATACAGGATCAGCAGGATCAGCGATCCGCCGATCGCCGCACCCCAGGTCTTGAGATCGAAGAAGTGCTTCTCGAAGGGGCGGTCGAAGACCTCGGCGGCGATCCACCCGCCCAGGGCCGCGCCGGCGACGCCGATCAGCATGGTGATCAGACACCCACCGGGATCACGTCCCGGGAGC
This sequence comes from Embleya sp. NBC_00888, assembly GCF_045207655.1. Classification (NCBI taxonomy): domain Bacteria; kingdom Bacillati; phylum Actinomycetota; class Actinomycetes; order Kitasatosporales; family Streptomycetaceae; genus Embleya; species Embleya sp. NBC_00888. Next base: position 1,544,123 of record NZ_CP108785.1, read on the forward strand.
AGGAGCTTGGCGATGACTCCCGCGATGAGGCCGAGAATGATCCACGCGAGGATGCCCACGGTGTGTCCTGCCCTTCGAAGACGACGGCGAAGCGGTGCCACTCGGGCCCGGGCGGCACCGCGAATCGGCGGGCCGGCCAGGGGACGAACCGCCGACCGACGCGGGTCGCTACGCCTTTGTTCCGCGAACGGGGGCTGCCGCGCGGGCCGCGCGTACCCACCGTCCGACCAACCCGCTACTGCCCTGTTCGGCGAACGGTATGCCGGCGGGTCCGCGCGTGTGGGAGCCCACGGAAGCGGGCCCGGGCCGCGGACGAGGCCGGCCGCCGTGCGAGCGGCCCGCGCCGGACGCGGCCCCCGGGTCCGGCACGGCACATGTGGCCGGTGTTCCGCGCGCGTACGGTGGAAGGCGAACGGGCTCGGGGCTTCACCAACGAAGGGTGGTGGCCATGGGCGCGTCCACGAGCCATCGAGCCGACGGCAACATGGACGGCGGGACGAACGACCGGGCCGGCCGGCAGCCGCGGGCAGGGGCGACGCGCCACCGTATTCCCCCCGACGCCGTTCCGGACCTCGATCCGACCGATGGTTCCGCCGCGCGTTCCACCGCCGCCGCACCCGGCCCCGGCCCGGCCGACGGCCCGGGCCTCACCGACGATGTCGGCTCGGGAACCGGCGAGGACGCGGCGGCGCCCGTCCGGGCCGGCCGGGCCGACCGGCATGTGGATTTCCACGCGGTGTACGAGGCGCTGCCGACCGGGGTGGCACTGCTGACGCCGGAGCTGGTCTATGTGGAGGCGAACCCCGCGTACCTGCTCCTGGCCAGGCGCCGACGCGAGGAGCTCATCGGCCGGTACATCTTCGACGCGTTCCCGGACAATCCCCACGACCGGTCGGCGACCGGCACGCGCAATCTCGCCGCGTCGCTGCGCCGGGTGGCGACCACCGGACAGCGCGACGCGATGGCCATACAGCGGTACGACACGCAGCCGCCCGGCGAGCCCGGCGTGTGGGACGAGCGGTACTGGAGCATTCTCAACGTCCCGGTCCTCGACTCCGGCGGCCGGGTGCAGTGGGTGCTGCACCGGGTCGAGGAGGTCACCGAACTCCTACGAGCCAAGAGCGGGAGCCACGAAAGCCCCGCGAGCTTCATGGAGGCGGAGCTGTACCACCGCGCCCGGGAGCTCCAGGACGTCAACGAACGCCTGCGCGGGGCCTATGCCCGCGAACGCGAAGTGGCGCTCGTCCTGCAAAGCGCCATGCTGCCCGCGCCGTCGCCGCACGCCGGGCTCGCCGCCGCGGCGGTGCGGTACCGCCCCGCACAGGGGGCGCTGAACGTGTGCGGCGACTGGTACGACCTGGTGGACCTGCCCCGGGGACGCACCGCCGTCGCGGTCGGCGACGTGGTCGGACACGGCCTGAAGGCCGCGGCCGTCATGGGTCAGCTCCGCAGCGCCCTCACCGCGACCCTGCGCATCGCCGACGGGCCCGCCCACGCCCTGGAGGCGCTCGGGCTGCACGCGCGCTCGGTGCCCGGCGCGGAGTCCGCGACCGCGGTGGCCGTGATCGTCGACCCGGCGCGCCGCAGTCTCCTCTACAGCAGTGCGGGGCACCTCCCGCCCGCACTGCTCGGCCCCGACGGCTCGGTCACTTTCCTCGACCGGGCCACCGATCCGCCGCTCGGCGCCCACCCCGAACACCTGCCGCGCCCCCAGGCGGCGATCGGGTACCCCACCGGAGCGACCCTGGTCCTGTACACCGACGGCCTGGTCGAACGCCGCAGCGAAGACATCGACGCATCCCTCACCCGTCTCGCCCACGCCCTCGCACGCCACCGCACCCTCGCCCCCGAGTCCCTGGCCGACGCGCTCCTCGCCGACCTCCTCCCGCCCGACGGCGCCACCGACGACACCGCCCTGATGATCCTGCCGCTGTAGCAACCGCCGCCGTAGCCGGCACCGCGCCCGGCGCCCGGCGAGCATCACGCCCGTCGGCGCGAGCCGCGCAGGGCCGAGCCGCAGCGGGGTGCTCCGTTTCGCCCGGCGCGTGGGCGCGGGAGAATCCCGGGCATGGCCGATATCGCGAACACCCCGCCGGGCACCTATGACGATCTCGTGCTCGTCCTGCGCGAACGGGAGGCGGGACTGACCAGGTCGCAGCGGTTGCTCGCGGATCGTGTCATGGCGGACCCCGAGGGGGTGGCGTTCATGACGGTGTCCGATCTGGCGTCGGCGGTGGGGGTCAACGAGGCGACGGTCGTGCGCTTCGCCACGAGTGTGGGGCTGAGGGGGTATCCCGGGCTCACCGAGCTGTGTCGGGAACGTTTGCGCGAACAGGCCCAGCTTCTGCGCCGTTACGACAACCTCGAACGTCTCGCCGAGGGCGGGGATCTGCTGGATCGCGTCGCCGCGTTCGACACGGCCAACATCGCCCGCACGTTCGCACGGGTGGATCCCGAGACCTGGCGGGGAGCGGTGCGCGCACTGGCCGAAGCGCCGCGTGTGCACGTGATGGGGCTGCGCAAGTGCCATGGTCCGGCCTACCTGCTCGCGTATCTGCTGCGGATGATGCACGACGACGTCGAGACCGTCGACCTGGGAGCGGGCACGCTCATCGACAGCCTGCGTCGGGTGCGCGCGGGCGATTGTTTCGTGGCCATCTCGATCCACCGCTACAGCGCCGAGATCGTCCGGGCCGCCGCGTGGGCGCGCAAACGCGGGGCGCGGAGCGTGGCGCTGACCGACAACCCCGCGTCCCCGCTGGCGGCTTCGGGAGAGTACGTCCTATACGTCGATGCAGCGGGGCCGTCGGTATTGCGTTCGATGACCGCCTTCACGTCGCTGATCCAGGCACTCGCCGCGGGCGTCGCCGAACTCCGGGGTCCGCAGGCACGCGCCATCCTGTTGGAGGAGGAGGGGCTGCTCCGGGACTTCGACGTGTACGGCGGGCGGTAGGGGCGTGTGAGCCGCGCGTGATCCACTGGCCGCCTCGTCCGTGGTCATCGCGGGCTCGCGGTGGGCGTGGTGAGCCCGGTGAGGGCGTCGCGCAGATGTTCCAGCGACGCGGCGACCCAGGGCAGGGCCAGCGGATCGTCGCTGTGCAGGGTCTGCCATCGCTCCGCGTCGGTGTCGCCGTAGAGCAGGCTCGTCGCGACCCGGAACCGCAGCGCGCCGGCGCGGTCGCCGAACGCCTCCCCGGTCAGTACGCCGACGCCGTGTCGCTCCAGGAGCGCCGTCGACACGGCGGCTCCGTCGTGGATGCCTTGCGCCGCGAGGTTCCGGCGCAGCGGCTCGAGGTCCGGATACAGGTAGAACCCGGCCTCCGGGGGCCGGCACAGGGCCCCGGCGGCGGTGAACCGGGCGTGCACGGCGCGGGCGACGACGTCGTGGAGGGCACGGGCGGCCCGGACATGGGCGAGGATCTCCGGCGGGTCGCCCAGGATGTGGGTCGCGACGGCCTGCATCGGTGCGGCCAGACCGGACCAGATCTCGCTGGCCACCCCGATCAGGTCCGCGCGCAGGCGGTCTCCCCACTCCCCGTCGGGTACTCGGGCGAAGCCGATCCGCCAACCGCCCAGCGCCATCGACTTGCTCAGACCCGAGGTGACCACGGTCCGTTCCGGGAGGTGTCGCGCCGCTCGCGGTGCCTCCCGGTCCGCGTGGCACAGTTCCGCGTAGATCTCGTCCGAGACGACCGCGAGCCCGAATCGCTCGGCGATCGCGCAGACGTCGCGGACGTGCTCGGCACGGGCCACCGTCCCGGTCGGGTTGTCCGGCACGGTCAGGATCAGGATGCCGGGGTCGGCGCCGTCGGCCCGGGCGTCCTTCAGGGCCTGTTCCAGCAGCGCGGGGTCGGGTACGCCGCCGGCCTCTTCGGGAATGGGCACACCGATCACCCGCTTGCCCGCCAGGGCGGCCTGCGCCGCGTAGGTCACCCACGCCGGGCACGGAAGGACCACGTCCCCGGGAATGGCCGTGAGCAACGCGTACAACAGTGCCTTGCTTCCGGGCGCGAACAGGATCCGGTCGGCGTCGGTCGGCAGACCACGCCGCGAGAACCACCCCGCGGCGGCCTCCCGGGCCTCGACCGAACCGGCGACCGGACCGTAGCCGTTCCGGCCGGCGGCACCGGCGAGCACCTCGGTGACGGCCGGCGGCACCGGCAACCCCGCTTCGCCGAAGCCCAGATGCAGGACCTTCTCACCCGCGGCCCGACGGGCCCGCAGCCGTTCGTCGATGGCGAGGGTCGCCGAATGATTCGTCATGGTCCATCACTTCCCCGAGATCGGAACCTTTCTGCAACAAGCGTTGCATCCAACCAAAGAATGCAAAAGAGGGTGCATGAAATCGATCCCGAACAGCCACCCGATCATCACGCCCGGAGGCCGTGACGGGGCGAGTGGGCGCAAGTCCCGGTCGCGGGCCGGCCGTTCGTCGCGACCTCGTTGCCTCGCGAAGTGTGCGAGCGGGAAACGCACGACGGCTGCGGGATTGACGGAGGTTGCGTGTATCGTCGCCGCCGTGCTCGGCCGTCAGGGCCGAACGGCCTTTGCGGGATCGCCGATTGCGGCTGGTCCCGGCCGTGGACAGCGTGCCCTCGAGTGTGGGCCACACGCGAGTCCGCCGAAGAAGTCACGAAGACGGGGGAAGAGTTTTGCGCGCAGTCATCGCTGCGACCGTCGCTCTTGCGGGGTCGTTTGTTGTGGTCGGTTGTTCGAGTGACGACGGTGGTGGAGGGTCGTCGAAGCACACCGTCGTGTACGAAGTGGCCGGCCGGGGGCCGGTCGACGTGCGGTACAGCATCGACGACCCGAACTCCGACGGGGAGGAGGCCAAGGCCGTCCCGTCCGGATGGACGAAGAGCATCGAGGTGAGCACGCCCGAGACGCTCATGCACATGACCGTCTACGCCTCCGCGTCGGAGGCGCCCGAGGAGACGGTCACGTGCCGGGTACGTCTGGACGGCAAGGTCGTCGACGAGAAGACGCTCAAACGGGGTGAGACATCCCAGGCCTTGCAGTGCGAGGCCGATTTGTCGAAGCGGTGATCCGGGTGAGGAGCAAGGCCCGCTCGACCGGGACCCGAACCGCCGGAAACCGTAGATCCGCGACCCGCGCGCGCCGTGGCGCGTCGGTCGCCGCCGCCGTGTTGGCGGCCATCGCCGTGGCAGGCTGCTCGGACGGGAACGGCGGCGGGGCGAAGGCGTCCGGTACGCCCCCGCCGGTGGCACCGTCCGCGACGGCGGGCCCCGACACCGCGGCATCCACGCCGCCGTCGGACGCGCGGGAGTCGACACCGGCCGCGAGTGGAAGCCCGAGGGCGTCCTCGCGACCGGGCACCACCGGCGCGCCGTCGTCCCGGCCGACGACCACGAAACCGCGCACCTCGGCCCCGGCCGAGGGTGGCGCCGGCGCGGCGTTCCAGGGCACCTGGTACGTGCCCGTGCGGCGTGGGGACGGCGCGCTGGGTGTGCTGACCGTCGACGGGACGGCGGTGTCACTGACGGCGGGCTCGACGAAGTGCTCGGGAACGTTGTCCGCGACCGCGAGCGTGACGTTGAACTGCCAGGGGATGACGGCCCGTGGCAAAGCCGTGGTGAGCGGCAACGGGAAGACGCTCACCTTCGACTGGACGGAAGGCGAGAGCGACTCGTTCGTCCGCACGAAGCCGGCGTAGCACCCGCACATCCGACGATGGCCCGTGGCCGGGACGCTGCCCACGCGTCCCGGCCCGGGAACCCGGCACCGGCGACGAAGTCCTCGGCATCGTTGCGATCGGGCCGAATCCGGCGGCGCGAGGGTCAGCCTGCCGCGTGCGGATCGTGTCCCGGCGGATGGAAGCAGGCGATCACCGCCTTGCCGTGCGGAACGGGGTGGGTCTCCCACTCGTCGGCGACCGCGTCGACGATGGCCAGACCGCGCCCCGACGTCGCCGGCGTGTCGCCCTCCCCGCGTACGACGGGCAGGCCGGGGCCGGTGTCACTGACGTAGACGTTCAGGCATCGGTTGTCCCAGGCCAGGACGAGGTGGGCGGTGCTGTGCGCGTGCACGTGGGCATTGGTGATCAGTTCCGAGACGGTGAGCAGGACGTCGTCCACCGTCTCGGGTGCGTCTTTCGTCCAGGGCAGGGACCTGAGGTGGTCCCGGGTCCAGCGTCGTCCCGCCTCGATGCCTCCGGAGACGGGGAAGGATCGCGCCCACCCCACGGCACGCATGTCCGCCATGTCGTTCCCTCCTCTTCACGGCCGACGGTCACGGCCGACGGCCGCCGGAGGGCGTCTGCCCTGGACGGTCCGACCCACGCCTGCCCGGCCGCCGTGAGCCGTCCGAGGGGAACACCACCGCGCCTCGGAGTCGATTCCCTCCCGTCAGGTGATCTGGATTCCCACCACGCAGGTGTCGTCGTCGGTGTCGGCTCGGCTGTGCGTGAGGATCCGGTCGAGCCGGTCGTCCAAGGTCGGTGCGGGCGCGCAGGCGGTGGTCAGGAGCTGATCCAGGGACGTTTCGAGGGAGTGGTCGCGGCGTTCGATCAGGCCGTCCGTGAAGAGCAACAACGCGTCGTCGAGTTCGAAGCGGATCTCCCCCTCGACATACGTGGCCTCGGCGAAGGCGCCCAGGAGGGGCCCGGCGAGCAGGGGCAGGTAGTGGGCGGTGTCGTCGCGAATGCACATGGGAGGCAGGTGGCCGGCGCGGGCCCAGCGCATGATGCGGGTGCTCGGGTCGTACAGCGCGCAGATCGCGGTCGCGGTGACGTCGTTGGTGAGGTGGTGGGTGACGGTGTTGAGCCAGGTGAGGAGCTGGGCGGGGCCGGCACCGGTGATCGCCAGGCCGCGCAGTGCGTTGCGTAGCACGATCATGCTGGTGGCGGCGTCGATGCCGTGGCCGGCCACGTCACCGACGCACAGCAGGATCCGTTCGGACGGCAGGACGAGGGTGTCGTACCAGTCTCCGCCGACGGCGGTGTCGGATTCGGCCGGCCGATAGCGGACGGCGACGTGCAGGCCGTCGACGTTCGGCGGGGCGTGCGTGGGCGGCATGATGGCGTGCTGCAACTGGCGGGCGAGGCGGTTGCGTTCGCCGGACTCCTGTTCGCTGTGCGCGAGGCGGTCGCGGGTCGCCGCGAGGGCCACCTCGGTCCAGTGCTGGGCGGAGACGTCCTGGTAGGCGCCGCGGATCGCCAACAGTTGCTCGTCCGTGCCCAGGACGGGTTCGGCGACGATGCGAATGCGTCGGGTGACCCCGTCGGAGCGTTCCATGCGGAAGGAGACCGTGGCGTGCCGGCGGCGGTCCACCAGGGTGCGCAGGAAGCGGGTGAGCGCGGCGGCGTCGTCGGGGTGCGCGTGCTCGGGCAGGTCCGTCAGGGCGACCGGTGGTGCCGTGGGAGGGAGGCCGTGAAGCGCGAACAGCGAGTCGTTCCAGGTGATCACGCCGGTGGTGAGATCCTCCTCGAAGCCGCCGATGCGGCCCAGGCGCTGGGCGTGCTGGAGCAGACGCGCGAGTCGGGCGGACTCGCGTTCGATGCGCCAGACGAGCAGGATGGCGTTCGCGTGGCGGCTGACGGCGACGTCGGCGATCGCATCGAGGCGGACCTGGTCCACGAGGGCGGTGAGGGTGAGGCTTTCGGCCCGGTAGGACTCGCCTGTGGCGTAGACGCGTTCGACGATGTCGTACAGGCCTCCGGCCGTGGCGGCGAGGGGATACGCCTCGAGGAGGAGTGCGCCGTTGATCAGGTTGGCGGGGCGTCCCGCGGGGTCGAGGAAGCGGCCGTTGAGGTGCTGGACGCGGAAGTCGACCAGTTGGCCGTCCTGATCGAGCCAGGGCGCGAGGACCAGCGCGGGGTCGTGGAGGCAGTTCGCGATTTCCACGAGATCAACGGTGGCGGCGTGCGCCGTATCGGTGTCCCCGGGGGCCGGGTGTGCCTCGAGGGTGTGCGCGCACAGTTCGGCCAGGGCCTCGATCTGGCGTCGCACGCGCGCGGGTTGCTCGGGCAGGGGGTGCGGCCAGCAGATCTCCAGGATGCCGTGGACCCGGCCGCCGGTGCCGGCCGGCGTGGCGGAGCGGGCGCCGGTGAGGTGGTGTTGACCGATGGAGGGGATCTGCGCCTGGGACAACGCGGGGGTCCACGTCCAGGCGAGGTCGGCCAGGGCTTGGCGGGCGATGGTCACCACTCCGGGCGGAACGTGCCTCCAGCGGGCCGCCTCGTGGTCGGTGAAGCCGGCGCTGCCGGCGAGGGTGAGGGAGGAGTCGGGCGCGACGGCCCAGACCGCGACGGCGGTCGCCCCCAGCGGCGCGAGGGCGTGTTCGAGGAGGGACTGGGCGACGGCCTGTGTGTCGCCGGCGGCACACGCGCCGCTTTCCGCGGTACGCAGACGCACGCTCACGGGTCCGGCGTCGCGGGGCGCCCCCGGTGGCGGTGTGGCGGTCTCGGTGACGAAGTCGCAGGCGGCTTCGGTGAGGCGGTCGGCCGCGGTGCGGTCGACGATGTCGGCGGCGAGCTCCATCCGGGTCACGCCGGACTGCTCGGCCAGGGTGGCGAGTTGCCGGGCCGCTTCGGTGGGGCCGCAGCGCAGGCGTTCGATCAGGATGCCTTTGGCCAGCTCGATCAGGGCTCGGCCGTCGGCGGCGGCGTGCGCGGCCTGGATCTCGCGCCTCAGGCGTTCGACGGTCGCCGCGAGTCGGCCCACCGCGGACGCGGTGTCGAGTGGGGTCCGCGGGGTCGACTCCGGTGCGGGGGTCGCGGCATCGTGGCCGGCGCCGTTCGCGCCGGAGGCGGGGTCGGACGGTGGGGTGCCGGGGGCGGAGGCGCGACCCCCGTCCCGGAACGGTGCCGCGGCGGGCTCGCCGACGTGCGCGCGGGCGTCCGCGGCGGGGGCCTCCGCGTCGTGCGCCGCCGGCTCGCGAGGGGGCGGGATGTTGCTCATCGAGGTGTTCGCTCCCGAGGTGGTGGCGGTAGGGGCGCCGGTGGGGCGGTTGTCTCAGGAGTGCACGAGGTAGCGTCGCAGGACGGCGAGCAGGTCGTCGGTGTCGACGGGCTTGGTGACGTAGTCGCTGGCTCCCGCGGCCAGGCTCTTGTCGCGGTCGCCGGGCATGGCCTTGGCGGTGACGACGATGATCGGCAGGTCGGCGTAGCGGGGCATGCGTCGGATCTCGGTGGTGGCCGTGTAGCCGTCCATTTCGGGCATCATCACGTCCATCAGGACGAGATCCACCTCGGGATGGGCGACGAGGGTGGCGATGCCCTCGCGGCCGTTCTCGGCGTGCAGGACGTTGACGGCGTGCAGTTCGAGGATGCCGCTGAGCGCGTAGAGATTGCGGGCGTCGTCGTCGACGACCAGGACGGTGCGGCCGGTGAACGAGCCGTCGACGGCCGGTGCCGTGTGCTGGGTGCGTCCGGTGGCGTGGACCAGGGGCAGTACGTCGCCGGGTTGTTCCGCGGACAGGTGCAGCGCGATGCGTTCGCGGAGTTCGTCCAGTCCGGACAGCAGTTCCAGGGGTTTGCTGTCCGCGCGGGCCTGGAGTGCGCGGGCCTGTTCCTGGGGCAGTCGACGGCTGTTGTGCGCCAGCACGGGCACGTTCGCCGAGGCGGAGTCGGCGTCGAGGGCGTCGAGCAGGATCAGTGCCTGGCCGTCGGGCATGTCCAGGTCCAGTACCACGCAGTGGCAGGGCGCCGTGGCGAGCGTACCGGCGGCCTCCTGGGCGTCCACGACGGTCAGTACGTCCACGCCCGGGCCGGCGCCGCCGTCGTGGCCACCGGCGGCGATGTCGGCGACGGCGCTTTGCGCGACCAGGCTCAGCAGGCCGTGCGGTCGCTCCTCGACCACGAGTACGCGGCGCTTCGCCGGCGGCGCGGCGTGCTCGAGCGGCCGTCGTTCCAGGGGGTCGGCGTCGGGGGCGAAGGGGGCGACGGGCTGCTCGTCGGTCGCCGAGGAGGTGGTGGTGGAGACCGTGTGCACGACGGGGAGGTACAGGGTGAACGTACTGCCCTGTCCGGGCGTGCTGTCGGCGATGATGGCGCCGCCGAGGAGGTGGGCGATCTCGCGGCTGATGGACAGGCCCAGGCCGGTCCCGCCGTATTTGCGGCTCGTGGTGCCGTCGGCCTGTTGGAACGCGCCGAAGATCGTCTCGAGTTGGTGTTCGGCGATGCCCACCCCGGTGTCGCGCACATGGAAGGCCACGACCGCGCCGCCGAGGTGTACGCCCTGCGGGATCTCGTGGCCGCCCGCCGTTTCGATGTGCAGGGCGATCCGGCCGCGGTCGGTGAACTTGACCGCGTTGGACAGCAGGTTGCGCAGGATCTGCCGCAGTCGCGAGTCGTCGGTGAGCAGGTCGGTCGGCACGCCGGGGCCGGTGGTGATGTCGAAGGACAGACTCTTCTGCGTGGTCATGGGCCGGAACGTCGCCTCGACGTAGTCGAGGAGTCGCCGCACGGACACGCGTTCGGTGTGCACGTCCATCTTGCCGGCCTCGACCTTGGACAGGTCCAGGATGTCGTTGATCAACTGCAGCAGGTCGGAGCCCGCGGAGTGGATGATGCCCGCGTACTCCACCTGCTTGGGGCTGAGGTTGCGGGTGGGGTTCTGCGCCAGGAGTTGCGCGAGGATGAGCAGACTGTTCAACGGCGTGCGCAGTTCGTGGCTCATGTTCGCCAGGAACTCCGACTTGTACTTCGACGCGAGTGTCAACTGGCGCGCCCGGTCCTCGAGTTCCTGCCGGGCCTGTTCGATCTGCAGGTTCTTGGCCTCGATGTCGCGGTTTTGCGACGCGAGCAGCGCGGCCTTGTCCTCGAGTTCCTCGTTGGAGTGCTGGAGTTCCTCCTGTTGGTGTTGCAATTCCTCCGACCTCGCCCGCAGTTCGCCGGCCAGGCGCTGGGACTCGGCGAGGAGTTCGTCGGTGCGCGCGTTGGCGACGATGGTGTTCACGTTGACGCCGACGTTCTCCATGAGCTGGTCGAGGAAGCCGCGGTGGACCGGTGTGAACGCGGTGATCGAGGCGAGTTCGATGACCCCGAGCACCTGCTCCTCCACCACGATGGGCAACACGATCAGCGCCGTGGGTGCGGTGCGACCCAGCCCGGAGGAGACCACGTAGTCGGCCGGGATGTCGTCCACGGCGATGGTGTGCCTGCTGCGGGCGGCCTGACCCACCAGGGTCCGGCCCAGCGGGATGCCCGACGCGTGGGCGTCGTCCAGGCCGATGCCGTACGAACCGATCAGGCGCAGCACCGTTCCCGATCCGGTCTCCTCCGCGAGGTAGAAGGCGCCGTACTGCGCGGAGACCAGCGGGGTGAGCTCGTCCATCACCAGTTCGGCGACGACCGCCAGGTCGCGGTGGCCCTGCATGAGCGCGGACACCCGCGCCAGGTTCGTCTTGAGCCAGTCCTGTTCCTCGTTGGCGAGCGTGGTCTCGCGCAGCGAACCCACCATCGCGTTGATGTTGTCCTTGAGTTCGGCGACCTCGCCGGAGGCGTCGACGGTGATCGAACGGGTCAGGTCTCCCTCGGCGACGGCACTGGCCACCTCCGCGATGGCGCGTACCTGACGGGTGAGGTTGCCGGCGAGTTCGTTGACGTTCTCGGTGAGCCGCTTCCAGGTCCCGGAGACGCCCTCGACCTCGGCTTGTCCGCCGAGGCGGCCCTCGCTGCCGACCTCGCGGGCCACCCGGGTGACCTCGGCGGCGAAGGACGAGAGCTGGTCGACCATGGTGTTGATGGTCGTCTTCAGTTCCAGGATCTCGCCGCGCGCGTCGACGTCGATCTTCTTCGACAGGTCGCCGTTGGCGACCGCGGTGGTGACCAGCGCGATGTTGCGGACCTGCCCGGTGAGGTTGTTCGCCATCGAGTTGACGTTGTCGGTGAGGTCCTTCCAGGTGCCGGCCACGTTCGGGACCCGGGCCTGGCCTCCCAGGATGCCCTCGGTACCGACCTCGCGGGCCACCCGGGTGACCTCGTCGGCGAACGCGGAGAGCGTGTCGACCATGGTGTTGATGACCTCGGCGAGGGCGGCGACCTCGCCCTTGGCCTCGACCGTGATCTTGCGGGAGAGGTCGCCGCGCGCGACGGCGGTGGCGACCTGGGCGATGGAGCGCACCTGTCCGGTCAGGTTGGACGCCATGACGTTGACGTTGTCGGTGAGGTCCTTCCAGGTTCCGGAGGCGCCGCGGACCGTGGCCTGTCCCCCGAGGTTGCCCTCGGTGCCGACCTCGCGGGCCACCCGGGTGACCTCGTCCGCGAACGCCGAGAGCTGATCGACCATCGTATTGATGGTCTCCTTCAACTCCAGGATCTCGCCGCGCGCGTCCACCCGGATCTTCTGCGACAGGTCGCCCTGTGCGACGGCGGTGGTCACCTGGGCGATGGAACGCACCTGCGCGGTGAGGTTGTCCGCCATGACGTTGACGGACTCGGTCAGGTCCTTCCAGGTGCCGGAGACGCCCTTGACGTCGGCCTGCCCGCCCAGCCGCCCGTCGGTGCCCACCTCGCGGGCCACCCGGGTGACCTCGTCCGCGAACGCCGAGAGCTGATCGACCATCGTATTGATGGTGTTCTTCAACTCCAGGATCTCGCCGCGCGCGTCCACCCGGACCTTCTGCGACAGGTCGCCCTGCGCCACCGCGGTGGCGACCTGGGCGATGGACCGCACCTGGGAGGTGAGGTTCCCGGCCATGAAGTTCACCGAGTCCGTCAGGTCGCGCCAGGTGCCGGAGACGCCCTTGACGTCGGCCTGCCCACCCAGCCGCCCGTCGGTGCCCACCTCGCGGGCCACCCGGGTGACCTCGTCCGCGAACGCCGAGAGCTGATCGACCATCGTATTGATGGTGTTCTTCAACTCCAGGATCTCGCCGCGCGCGTCGACGGTGATCTTCTGTGACAGGTCGCCCAACGCGACCGCGGTCGTCACCTGCGCGACGTTGCGCACCTGGTCCGTGAGGTTCCCGGCCATGAAGTTCACCGAGTCCGTCAGGTCGCGCCAGACCCCGCCGACACCGGGGACCTGCGCCTGCCCGCCCAGCCGACCCTCGCTGCCCACCTCGCGGGCCACCCGGGTGACCTCGTCCGCGAACGCCGAGAGCTGATCGACCATCGTGTTGACGGTGTTCTTCAACTCCAGGATCTCGCCGCGCGCGTCCACGTCGATCTTCTGCGACAGGTCGCCGCGCGCCACGGCGGTGGCGACCTGGGCGATGTCGCGGACCTGCGTGGTCAGATTGCCCGCCATCGCGTTGACGGAATCGGTCAGATCCGCCCATGTCCCGGACACCCCGGGCACGCCGGCCTGCCCGCCCAGGGTGCCCTCCGACCCCACCTCCCGGGCCACCCGGGTGACTTCCGAGGTGAACAACGCCAACTGGTCGACCATGCCGTTGAACACCCCGGCGATCTCGCCGAGGAGACCATCGCCGTCGTCGGGCAACCGGGTGCCGAAATCGCCGTCGCGAACGGCGGTCAATCCGGCCAGGAGTTGCCGCAGTTCCGCGTTGCCGACGACGTCCGTCTTGCGCCGCGCCCGCGCACGCGGGGCGGGAACCTCACCGGTGTCCGCAGTATCGGTCATGAAATCGCAACCTCGTCTCGGTCCCCGGTGACCCGGCCCCACACCGGACATCCGCGCACTGTTCGCCTTTGATCCGCGACGCCGCGGCCCATCGGCAAATACACCGAATGTTATCCGAGGCGTGGTGCGTCGAAGTCGATGATCGCCTCTGTCGCGGCTCCCGTTCCGCCGAGCAGAACCGTCGAGAGTTCGCTGCCCGCCATCCACCGACCCAGGGCCCGCCGGTCGAGGGTCACGATGTCCTGGGCCCCGGCGAGCCGACGGGCGGGCGCCGTGAACCTGGAGTTCGTGACGAGCACCGCGACGTCGGCATGGTGTACCGGCCGGGCGGTTCCCACGAAGCGTTGCATGTCCGGACTGCCCACGGCGCGTGTCCTACCGAGTCGCTTGCATTGGACGACGAGGCTGCGCCCGTCGGGGAGCCGGGCGACGACATCCGCCCCCAGGTCGCCCGCGCCACCGCTGACCACCACGTCGGCGCACCCGTCACGACGACACAACTCCGCGACGTGTTCCTCGAATCGGGCTCCGGTCATGGCGTCCACGGCGGCGAAGGACACCGCCCCCGGTCGCGCGATCGCCCGTGTCCGCGGCGCCCATCGCCGCCGTTCGGATCGAACCGCCGGCCGGAGCCGACCACACGCGTACAACACGCCGATCACCGTCACGGCGACGACCACGATCGCCGCCAACAGGTCCCACTCCCGTCGCACACCGCAATACGCCGCGACGACACACACGGAAGGCGCGAGCCACCAGAACACGCGGTCGAATCGCACGAATCCACCGATTCGCGCCTCCCGACCGGTGCCGCGCCCGAGCCGTCCCGGGCCGAACTCGGCCACCGCATCGTCGACCGTGGGACGTATCGTGCCCAAGTCCGCTCCCTCTTCCCCGACCCAAGCCGCGGACTCCGCCACAACGGACCATCCGGCGTCCCGCGTTCCCACCTCGAAGCCGCTCCGCACCCGGCCGGTGCGTACCCTGCCGGGCACGCAACTCGCCGATGGGCGGGCGACGTTCAAGCTTCCCTGACGCTGCCCTCGATCGCCGGTTCCAACCCCCGCGTTCGGCCGGCCATTGCCGTGCGTTCGCGTCGGCCGGGTCGGCGGCGGGGCGAGAGGTCGAAGGCGGCTGTCAGCGGCTTGCGGCGAAGCCGCCGGCGCCCGGGACGGGCCGGGGCGGGTCGCCGGGCAGCGCGGGGTGCGCGCCTCCCGGTGGCGTGGTCGCGTACAGCGCGACGGTCAGCGTCCTTAGGCCGCTCAGGCGCTGCTCCCCCTCCTCCGCCACGTCCTGCGGCAGGCCGGTGATCAGGTCTTTGGCGAGGAGGGGTTCCGCGGCGTGGATGTGTGCGCGGACGGTCTTGGTGGCGATCCCCAGGCGTGCCGCCGTCGCGTCGGCGTTGAACTCGGTGAGCACCCAGGTTCGCAGGGTACGGATGAGGTCGCGTCGATCGTCCGCCAGCGGCCGCAGCGTCCGGTCCGCCCAGCCACGGACCTGGGGATGGGAGAGAACGCCGTGCAGTGACACCTCCGAGCCCTGCCCGGGGGGCGTCGAGGGGAGTGTGCCGACGATCTGGATTGCCAGGGACAGCGTGATGCGGTCGAGCGTGCGGTCCGGGTCGATCCCGATCTCGGCGCACACGTGGTTGACCCGCCGGGCGATCGTGTTGCGGTGCACGCCGATGATCCGGGCCGCCGCCGACGTCCGGAACTCCAGTGCCATCGCGGTGGCTTCCAGGATCTGCTGCCCGGCTCGCGGCAGGCTCAGGATCGGCTCCAGGAACCCGGCGGCCCACGCGCGGGCGGCGTCCGGCAGGACGTCCACCAGGCCGGGGGTGCGGGACGAGGTGATGACCGTGCGCTCCGGGTGGTGCACCGCACGGGACAGGGCGTCGGCCGCTTCCCCGTAGGCGTCGCCGACTCCTTCCAGCGGATGCACCGGGCTGCCTCCGACCGCGACGTCCGCGGTGCCGAACGCCTGGCGCAGGGCCCGAAGTTCGCGTTCCGCGTCGGTGCCGGGGTGTTCGGGGACGACGACGATGACGTGCTCGTGGTAGGCGGGGCAGCGGATGGCCAGTGCTCGGTCGTGGAGGCTGCGTTCCACCTCGGCCATGACGGTGTCGCGGTCTGCGCGTGCGCAGTCCACCACGAAGACCCGGGCGGACTCGCTGTCCAGGAGCCCGGGGGTGACGCCGGCCATGACCCGTCGCGCGTGGGTGGTGCTGCCGGTCATCAGGAGTTGGAAGGCGGAGAGCCGGATGCCGCGGACGGCGGTGGTCAGGGCCGTGTCGGTCTGCCGGGGCCGGGGCGCCAGGGCGAACGTCAGTGCCGTGGCCGCGTGCTGGACGATCTCCCGGTCCGCCCGCCCGGCGGGCTCCTTGGTCGCGACGATCAGGACCTGGTCGGCCGACAGGTGGACGGTGCCGGCGAACAGGCCGGCCGGCGTCGTCTGCAAGGGGCGGTCCGGCCGTTGGATGACCGAGGCCAGCGTGAGCGGGGCGGCCGGTGGCACCGCGGCGAGGATGCCGTCCGCGCCGCGTACGACGACTTCCGCGTCCAACTCGTCGGCCAGGAGCCGACTGATCGCCCCGACGGCGTCGTGGCAGGTCTTGAGCTGCCCGATCAGTTCCGCCAATCTGGCGGCGTGCCGCCGGGCCCGGTCCGCGCCGAGGTCCAGGACGCTCTGCGCGAGGCCGGATCGCCACGCGGAGAGCGGGCGCGTGGAGGTGAGCAGCGGGAAGCCGCGGTGCTCCGCGGCTCGCCGGAGCGCGGCGATGGAGGCTTCGTCGGGGGCTTCCGCGACCGCGATCCCGGCCGCCCCACCCGCGGCGAGGGTCGCCAGCAGCCGGTCCACGACCTGGAGGTTCGCGGCGTTGGCGACGATCAGGGCGTTCGCGATGTCCGCGCCGATCCACTCGCGGCCGGACAGGATGAGGGCGCGGTGCACCTCCCGATCCGCGCCGACCACCGGATTCAGCCCGAACTCGGGAATCGCACTCAAGTCACGCAGGGACAACATGTCCTGCGGTCACCCCTTTCAGACCGGAACCGGAATCAGTGTCCACGACGGGTTCGCCGTCGCCTCGCGCGGGCGGCCCGCCGGCGCCGCGTCCGTCGTCGGGCGCGAACAGTACGCCCAGGTGCGCCGGGCACCGCCGGAACGGGCCGGGCCTGCCGGAGATCGCCGGAGTGGGTGTGGCCAGGTCCCACAGGGCGTCGACGACCGTTTCGATCGCCGCTTCGGCGATGGTGGAGGCCACCGCCCGCGCGGGGCATCGATGGGGGCCGGCCGACCACGCCAGGTGGCTGCGGTCCCGGGGCCGCGGCATGCCGGGCCGAGCCGGGGCCGGGCCGGTGGCGGCGTGGCCGATCAGGATCGGCACCCCGGCGGGTATCGCGACCCCGTGCAGGGTGGTGGGCCGCCGCGCGTAGTGCACCGACGCGTTCACCACCGGGCACCGGGTCGCCAGGGTGGCGTCCATCGCGTCGCGGATCGTCACCGCGCCGCCGACGAGTTCGCCGGCATAGGCCGGTTCGGTGAGCAGCGCGTGCAGCGTGGTCCCGATCCAGGCGGCCGTGGACGTGGCGCCCAACAGCACCATCGAGCGCAGCAGCAGTTCGGCCTCCCGGTCGCCGAGCGCCGCCGGATGCGCCAACATCCACGACGTCACGTCGGCACCGGGCCGGGCTCGCTTGGCCGCGACCACTTCGCCCAGCGCACGGTTGAGTTCCCCGGATGCCTCGGCCGCCTCCGGCAGCGCGTCGACCACGGGCCAGGCGTACGCACGGACACGGTCGGCGATCTCCGCCGTGCCGCCGAGCAGCTCGACCAGGGTGTGGACGGCGACGCGTTCGGCGAACTCGGCCATCGGGTCCGCGTGTCCGCGGTGGGCGAAGGCCTTGACGAGTTCCCGTGCGTAGCGCTGGACACCGCGCCGGACGGAGTGCAGATCGACGCAGGCCAGGCAGTCGTCCACGACCCGCCGCAACCGCCGGTGCTCCTCGGCGTCGGTGTGCTGGAGACCGCCGGCGTACATGAGCGCGAGTCCGGGCGGGACGCGGTCGCGCGCCAGGGCCTCCCACGTGCCCGGGTCCCTGGTGTACGCCGGGTCGCCGAGGAGTTCCCGGGCGGCGGCGTGGTCGGTGACCACGAGGACCCGTACGCCGTCGGCGACTTCGGCCCACGCCACCGGTCCGGCGGCGCGCAGTGATCCGTGGGCCGCTTCGGGGCGTTCACGAAACGCCGTGCCGAACAACCGTGGCACGGCGGCGGCTTGCTGGTCCCGGTCGGTCATCGGGCGCGGCTCCCTGCGGGTCGGAGGATGTCGGAGACCAGCGCGACCAGGGCGCGCTTCGCCGAGTGCATGGTGCGGGCGTCGATGAAGACGAGAGGGCGGTCGCCGGGGAGGGTCAGTGCGTCGCGCAGCACGTCCTCGGGGTATTCGGGGGCTCCGGGGAAGGTGTTGACGGCCACGACGTACGGCAGTTCGGCCTCCTCGAGGAGGTCGATCGACTCGTAGGACCGGTCGATGTACCGGGTGTCGACGAGCGCCAGCCCGCCCAGGGCACCGGTCAGCAGCGAACGGATCATCGCGGCGAAGCGCGGCTGCCCGGGTGCGCCGAACAGGTAGACCACGATGTCGCCGTCGCCGAGCGTGCGCCGCCCGAAGTCCATGGCCACCGTGGTCGTCGACTTCGTGTCCACCGCCACGTCGTCCACCAGTTCGCCGGCACGCGTCAGTCGCTCCTCGGTGTGCAGCGGACGCATCTCCGAGAGCGTCGCCACGTAGGTGGTCTTGCCGACACCGAACGCCCCCAGGACCACGACCTTCACCGATCGTGCCCTGGCGGGCAGGTATCCGCGGTCAGAGACGCTGGAGGCCATGCAGAACCCTTTCGAGGAAGTCCCGGTCGTGCGGCTGCGCGAGCGGCGTGAAGGGGTCCGCGGCGCGTACGTGGCCGCTGACGACCAGGTCCACGACGACGGCACGCGCCACGGCCCCCGGAAGCTCCAGATGCGCGGAGACGTCCGCCACCGACAACACCCCCGGCACCAACAGGGCGACCACGCGGCGCGCTTGGACGCCGAGTCCGGTCACCGGGGCCGTGGGGTCCACCGACAGCAGCGTCGCCACGTCGATGCGGGGGCGTTCGCCCTCCGGTGCCACCGCTTCCGCGCGGATGACCGTGTGCGAGCGGACGACGCCGCGGCGCGTGTGGCCGCTACCGCCCGCGCCGGAGGTCATGTCCGGGCGGGTGCCTGGCGGTCCCGGGCGGCCAGGAACGGTCCCAGGGCCTTGATGAGTTTGAGCGATTTCGACAGTGCCAACTGCACGTTCCGGCTGATCGAGTCGCCTTCGACGGCGACGCCCAGGCCGCTGTTGCGGCCTGCCGCGAGCAATAGGACCGTGTACCGCGTGAAGTCCATGATCTGATAGCGCATCAAGAGGTTGTCCGGCGTGGTTCGGCAACAGTCGGCGAAGGTGTCCTGCAGGGAGGCCACGCCGGCGAACGCCGCGCAGGACCGCTCGGCCTCGTCACGGCCCAGGCCGTCGGTGGCCGCCGGCGCCAGCCCGTCGGTCGAGAACAGCACGGCGGAGACGACGCCCTCCCCGAGGAGCGCATTGAGTTGCGGGCGCAGGTCGGCCGTGTCGGCCGTGGCGTGCGGGTACTCGGACATCACGTGCTCCAACCTTCGTTGACGCTGTCGCTTCGGTCGTACTCGGCCGCCAGGACACCCCTGAGCCGAGCGAACCCCTCGGTGAACGCCTCGGCGTCGGCCACCTCCTCCTGTCGCGGCGCCGGGTCCCCGCGCGCCGCGCGCCGCGGCTGCCGCTTGGGCAGCCCGTACGCGGTCAACTCCGGTCCGGCGGGCGTTTCACCCGCCGTGCCGGACGGGGACGTCGCCGGGGACACCGCGGTGGGGACGTCGGTCCCGCCACCCGTCTCGGCCGTGCGCTGCCGAGCCGCGGGCAACTCGGCGATGTACGGCTGAACCGCGGGGAGTTCGGCGGCGTACGGCTGAACCGCGGGCAACTCGGCCGGGTACTGGTGAGCCGCGGGCAACTCGGCCGGAGCCGCGTTCGGTTCGGCCGCGTACGCCCGACCCGCGGGCAGTTCGGCCGGGGACGGCGCGGCGGCGGGCGGCGGTTCCTGTTCCACTGCCATGGGTGGGTACCGCGTTTCCTCCGGTCCGTCCACGACGAGATGCCCGGTGGGGATCAGCAGGTCGGCCCGGACACCGCCGGAGTCCGTCGGCCCGCCGGGCCGGGCCGTCGTCAGGAACCGGGCGGGCGGCAGCGCCGACAGCGGCAGACCGGGTACGCGTTCGTCTGCGCGCACACGCGCTCGGAGACGACGACGGTCTGCGGCGCGGCAACCGGGACGCGATCACCGGTCGTCTCGTCGACCCGGTAGACGGCCAAGGTCATCCGGCGGGGTCGCGGTTGCCCGGGCCAACGGGACTCCGGTGCGCTGGTCATCGACATCACCAGGCCCTTCGGCGCTACAGGCCCGCGGGGTGGATCGCGAGCACCGTGCAGCCCACTGTGGACTGCGGAAAGTGCACCGAGCCCGGGGTACCCACGATGACGCTGCCCTCGCCGTACTCGGCGTGTCCGTCCAGGAAGACGCCCTCGGTGACGATCAGGATCTCCGGCTGGGCATGGGCGTCCTTCCCGAAGGCGGCGCCCGGCGCGAAGTTCAGCTCCATGACGACCGACGGGTCCTCGGTGCTGCCTTCCTTCAGCACACGGGCGACGATCCCGTCGGCGACCGTCGACGGCGGCGTGTCCTGGATCGAGGTCACCCGGAATCCTGACTGCATGATCGTCCCTTCCGTTGCACGGCACACATCTCGACCGCCCGGAACCCGGTCTCGGTCCGGTCGGCGGTGATGAGCACGCTAGAGGGACGCGCGTGGCCGGAACTACGACCTCCGTGCACCAATTTCCGGCGCCCGATGGGGCCCCGTGCACCATCTCTTCCCACCGGATGTGCCTGCCGGTCACCGCGTCGACCGAACCAAGGGCGCGCGTGCACCGGCGAGTGCGCCGCCGGTGCCGGCCGCGCATGCCGCAGGACCGCGGCCGGCCGGGTCCGCGCTCCGATCCGGCCGCCGCCCCTGACGCATCGGTTTCCGCCCGGGTGCAGCCACCGGCGGACGTGCCTAGAGTCGAAAGGAGGAGGCCGTGGAATCCGGGCGGCGTGGACATCCACGACGTCGACGCGGAAGCGGTCCGCGGCCACGTCGCCGAGGCCCCGGGAGCCGTGTGGCGGGGAGCGATGTCCCGAGGCCGGATCCGCACGCGCTCGTGTCGGGCGCGGCGGTTCGGGCGCGGCGGCGCAGATCCACGACGCGGTTGCGCGGCGCAGGTTCCGCAGCGCAATCCCAAGACCTGAGGCGGTAGACGATGTGCCGTTGGCTCGCCTACGCGGGAACCCCCATCCTGCTCGAGACCATCCTCTACAAACCGACTCACTCGCTGATCGATCAGAGCCTGCACTCCCGGCTGGGCGTCGAGACGACCAATGGCGACGGGTTCGGCGTCGGCTGGTACACACCCGGCATCGACGCTCCGGCGCTCGTTCGGGACACCGGCCCGGCATGGAGCAACCGCAATCTCCGGGAGATCGCCGACCACGTCCGCTCTCCACTGATCTTCGCGCACATCCGGGCCTCGACCGGCACGGCGGTCCAACAGAGCAACTGCCACCCGTTCCGTCGCGGGCGTTGGATGTGGATGCACAATGGTGCCATCACCGACTTCCACCGCAGCAAGCGAGACCTGGCCCTGGCCGTCGACCCGGACCTCTTTCCCGACATCGAGGGATCGACGGACTCCGAACTCATGTTCTTCCTGGCACTCACCTTCGGCCTGGAGCAGGACCCGCCGGGCGCCGTGGCGCGGATGGCCGGCCTGGTGGAACACACCGGTCGACGGCACGGCGTGGAGTTCCCGCTGCAGATGACGGTCGCGGTGACCAACGGCCAACGACTGTGGGCATTCCGCTACTCCAGCCAGACGCAGTCCCGCTCGCTCTTCTACAGCACCCGGGTGGACACGCTGCGCGCGCTCCACCCCGATGTGGCGTTCCTGCGCGAGGTTTCCGACCAGACCCGCCTGATCGTGTCGGAGCCCCCCGGCGACCTTCCCGGTGCCTGGAACGAGGTCCCCGAGAGCAGCTACGGCATCGTGCAGTCCGGCGAGAATGAACTACACCCCTTCACCCCCAGCCCGCCCACCTGAGGGATCACGGTCCCACTTTTTCCCGGGGACGTACCGGCCCGGCTCGACCCACGAAGCCGGGCCGCTCGGCGTCCATGCCCGTGCCTGGTCGACGAGTCGGGACGCCAACTGCTCGGCCGGCCGTGCGGCGGGGCCGCGGCGGCGTCGGGAGAGGGCCAGGCCCAGATGGCGGCGCGGGCTCGGCTCGGCCAGCGGGAGGTCGATCAGCTCCTCGTGCCGGGTCAGGCCGATCTCGGGGATCAGTGCGATGCCGACGCCCGCGCGGACGAGTGACCGGGCGAAGTCGTAGTCCGTGGCCGTGCACGCGATGCGCAACTCGACGCCGGCCAGGGCGGCGTGGTGGGCGAACCGGGCGGCGGACTTGCGGCAGCCCAGGATCCATCGCTGGTCGGCGAGTTCGGCCGGATGCGGTGGCTCGGGCCGGGTCGAACAGCGGACCGCGACCGGGTGGCCGCGCGGGAGCACGACTCGCAGCGGGTCCACGCCCAGGGGCGTCCAGTCCAGGCCGGAGCGGTCGCCGGGCCGGGCGGGTGGCGGGCCGTCGTAGTGGTAGGCGAGGGCGAGGTCGGCCCGTCCCTCGCGGACGGCGGGCAGGCTCTCCTCCGGCTCCGCCTCCAGGATCGTCAGCTCCACTTCCGGATGGTCCGAGACGAATCCGGCCAGGGCGCCGGGCAGCAGCCGCCTGCCCGCGCCGGCGAACGTGGCGACGGTGAGTACGGTGCGCTCGGCGGCCGGCCGGTCGATGCGCTGCCGGGTGTCGGTCAGTTCGGCGGCGATCGCGTCCGCGGCCTCCACCACGGACGTGTGCGTGATCGGAGGGAGCCGCCATTTCGGGCGGCGACTGGTCGAGGAACTGTCGGACGCGGGGGCGGCGGTGACCGTCGTCAACCGCGGGTCGACGCCCGCGCCACAGGGCGTGACCCACCTGCGCGCCGACCGTGACGACGAGGCCGAACTGCGCGCCGCGCTCGGCGACCGGCGCTTCGACGTGGTGGTCGACCAAGTCTGCTACTCGCCGCTCCAAGCGGCCGTCGCCGCCCGGGTCTTCGCCGACCGCACCCGGCGCTACGTGTTGACCTCGACGGTCGAGGTCTACGCCGAACTCGCCCGACCGGACGGTTCCGCCCTCACCGAGGACGCCGTCGATCCGTCGGCCTGGCCGGTGGACCCGGAACTCCCCTGGGCCGACGATCGGTTCCGGGCGGAGCACTACGGCGAAGGCAAACGCCAGGCGGAGGCCCTGCTCACCAGGCAGGCACCCTTCGACGTCGCAGTCGTCCGCACCGCGCACGTCCTCGGCGGCGCGGACTTCACCGGGCGCCTCGCCCACTACGTCGAGCGCATCGAACGCGGCCGGCCGGTGGTGGTCCACCCCGCGCCCCGGCCCGCCTCCTTCGTCCACGCGCCGGAGATCGCCCGCTTCCTGGCCTGGGCCGCGGCGGCGGACTTCACCGGGCCCGTCAACGCGGCCTCCCACGGGACACTGGACGTACGCGGGTTGTGCGCGGCGATCGGCCGCTCGACCGGCACGGACCCGATCCTGCTCGTCGGGACGGGCGAGCCGTTCTCACCGTTCTCCTTCGACCGCTGCTATGCCATGGACACCGGCCGGGCAGCCCGCGTGGGCTTCCGGTTCTCCTCGGTCGCCGACTGGCTGCCGCTGGTCGTCGAGGAGGCTCGGGGATGACGGGGACTCCGGACACACCGGCCTCGCCACGCACCATCGGCGGAATCGCGGTGGGCACCATCGGCCTCGGCGCGATGCCGCTCTCCGTCGGGGGCGCCCCGACGAGGAACAGGCGCTCGCCACGATCCACGCCGCGCTCGACGCGGGTGTACGGCTGATCGACACCGCCGACTGCTACCACCGGCACGCCGGCGAACTCGGCCACAACGAACGACTGATCGCCCGCGCGCCCGCCGCCCACGGAAGCGGGGCGCACGACGTACTGGTGGCGACCAAGGGCGGCCGGGGTCGTCCCGGCGACGGGTCGTGGACGGTCCACGGCGACCCGCGCCACCTGCGCCGCGCGGCCGAGGGCTCGGCGACCCGGCTCGGTGTCGAGGCGATCGGCCTCTACCAACTGCACAAGTCGGACCCGGCCGTGCCCTTCGCCGACTCGGTCGGCGCGCTGCGGGACCTGGCCGACGCCGGCACGATCCGGATGGTCGGCCTCTCCAACGTGGACCGCGGGCAGATCCGCACAGCGCGCGAGATCCTCGGCCCGCGTCTGGTCTCGGTACAGAACCGCTTCTCCCCGGCACACTCGTGCACCCGGGACACCCTCGACCTCTGCACCGGGCTCGGCCTGGCCTTTTTGCCGTGGAGCCCGCTCGGCGGGATCTCGCTCAGCGCCGTCGACGATCCGGGAACCACCGCGCCGACGCCCGACACGCCCTTCCACACCCTCGCCCGCGCCCACGGCGTCAGCCCGCAACAGATCTGCCTGGCCTGGCATCTGGCCCAGTCACCGGCGGTGATCCCGATCCCGGGCGCGCGCCGACCCACCTCGATCCGCGACTCGGCCGCAGCAGCCGCGCTCGCCTTGACGGCGGCGGAACCGGCGAGCCTGCACCTGCGATCGGGCGCGGATCGACCCGACACCCGGTCCGGAACGCGCGTGCGTCCCGGACACGAGTCGGCCGAAGAGTTGTCCCGGGAACGGACATGGCGGTGTTCGAACCCGATGGGGAAATACCCGGGCTCCCCGAAGGCCCTGAGCCGGACGCGCGGGACCGGCGGCCCCCGGGAACGCAGCGGGCGAACTCGCTGACACCACGGGACACACCACACACCCGATCCTCGGGCGCATTCGGACCAGGACTCCGCCATCCGCCGGGCTGTGCCGGGCCATGTCCGGGGACGAGGCGGCCGGTGGTCGTCATCCGGATCGCGACGGACGCGTGCACCGACGGTCCCGGCGGAAGCCGGAGGCGCGCTCAGGTGTGGGCGAACGGGCGTATCCAGGCATGTTGTTCCCGACTACGGGGGGCGTCGACCTGGGTCCACTCGGCGTCGATGCGCATCGTGGGCCGGCGCTCGGTGTCGTAGGGGTCCCAGCCGGGGTTGCCGGTGGCGGCGAAGCGGATCCAGGTCGCGTGCATGCGGGTGGCGAGTTCCGCGGGGGGCTCGTCGGGGCCGAGAAGCGCGCCCGCACCCCGCAACTGCGGAAGTCGCGCGAGATCGAAGACGAACGGCAGTTCCACCGCGTGGGTGGCACCGAGCCGTCCGTTCAGCGCCTGCGATCGCCAGGCGAACTCGTAGGCGAAGGTGCCGGATCGGGGGTGCCCGGCATGTGCGCCGGCCAGCGCCCAGCTCCCCGCGCCGAACAGCGCGTCGCCCATGATGGCGGACCGCAGTTCGCCGAAGGACGCCTCGGGACGGGCCTTCCGGTACGTCTCGACGAGCCGCGCCGGGTTCGGATGCGCGCGCGCCGCCGTGTCGTCGACGTCGCCGGCGGTCGAGCCGGCGTACTTGTCCACGGGGACCAGATAGAGGTTTCCCTCCTCGGTGTTGGTCCCGATGAGCAGGTCGATGTCGGCGCCCAAGCCGGCCGCGACGGACTCGGCGGGCTGGGTGTCCAGGACCAGGCTGAACGGGCTGAGGCCGATCAGCGGGTCGTGGTGTGCGTCGGTGCGCAGGTCGATGCCGGCGAGCCGGGAGGCGGCCTCGACCAGGCGTTCGTCGGGGATGTCCGCGAAGGCGTCGACGTGCGGCTCGATGCCCAGGTGCTCGGCCGCCGCCCTGGTGACACGGGCGGCCTGCTCGGTGCTGAACGCCCCCAGGCCGCTGCCGCTTTGCACGATCGCCCGGCGGAACAGGCCCGCGGCTTCGGGGGTGGCCAGGACGCCGCCGACGATGGTCGCCCCGGCCGACTGGCCGAAGAGGGTGACGTTGCCCGGGTCACCCCCGAAGGCGGCGATGTTCTCCCCCACCCAGCGCAGCGCGGCGACCACGTCGAGCAGGCCGCGGTTCGCGGGCGCCCCGGCGATGTCGAGGAACCCGGCGATGCCGAGCCGGTAGTTGAGGGTGACGAGAACAACGCCGTCACGCGCGAAGGCGGACCCGTCGTACAACGCGGACCGCGTCGAACCGGCGACGAATCCGCCGCCGTGCACGAACACCATGACCGGCCGTCCGGCGCCCGCGGCCGCGGGCGGAAGGCCGTCGGCCGCAGGCGTGACGGCATCCGCCGCGGGCGTGAAGACGTTGACGGTGAGGTAGTCCTCCCCGCGGCTCCATCCGGCCCCGAAGTAGGGGGACATGTCCACGCCGCCGAGCGTGCGCTCGGACTGGGGGGCGTTGGGTCCCGGCACGCCGGCGTCCCGGATGCCCTCCCACGGCTCGTGCGGCCGCGGTGGGGCGAAGCGGCCCGCACCCCGAGGAGGGGCGGCGTACGGGATGTTCAGATAGGCGGCGGTGCCGTCGTCTCGGCGCAGACCGCGGACGGCCCCCTGCCTGGTGGTCACGATGTCGTTCACGGTGTCGCCTTTCCGCGGGTCTCAGTCCTGCTCGGGGTACGGGGTGAAGGGGGCCCAACCCTTGATGGCGAACCTGTCGCCCTCGCGCACGACTTCGGCCGCGCCGTGGCCGCCCAGGTGGGCGGGGATGACGAGGGCGTTGTTGTCGGCCGCCCAGCCCAGCACCTTCCGACGGGTGGCGCGGGCACCCGCCGGGTCCTCGCAGAAACAGCTGTTGGCGTCCGGTTCGAGGATCTGCACCGGGTTGTGCAGCATGTCGCCGACGAAGACCGCGCGGTCCGTCCCGGAGGCGAGGGTCAGTACGGAGGAGCCGGGTGTGTGCCCTGGTGCCGCGTCCAGGCGCAGGTGGGCGTCGATCCGGTGGCTGTCCTCCCACAACAGCGTCCGGCCGGCCCGGGCCACCGGGGCCACACTGTCCTCGAAGACGTTCTGGTTGCCGCGACCGAGCAGTGGCTTGTGGCCGTTCTCCGGGTTCCAGAAGTCGTAGTCGTCCTTCGGCATCAGATAGGTGGCATTGGGAAATGTGGGAACCCAATTCCGCCCGTCCAGATATGTGTTCCAGCCGACGTGGTCCACGTGGAGATGCGTGTTGATCACGATGTCCACGTCCTCGGGCTCGACGCCGGCGCGGGCGAGATTGGCGAGGAAGTCCGTTTCCAGGTGGCTCCAGACCGGCGCGTACGGGCGCTCCTTGTGATTGCCCACGCCGGTGTCGACGAGGATGGTCCTGCCCTCGCTGCGCAGCAGCCAGGTCTGGATCGCGGAATTCACGATATTGGTCTCGGAATCCAGAAAATGCGGGGCCAGCCAGGGAGCGCCGTCTTCCCAGACTTCCTTCGAGCTCTCTGGGAAGAAGGTGTCGGGTGTCATTTCGACGGAACCGTAGTATTCCCAGACCCGGGTGATGGTGACGTCGCCGAGATCGATCTGTTCCATGGGGATTCCTGGAGAATTCGAAGTCATTCCCAAACCGTACGGACGCCCCCACCGGGCGCGGTATCCGTCACGTGACTGCACCGCCCCGCTGCCCGAGCACCGCCCCGCGTGCACAGGCACCCGGCCCGCGTACCCCGGGCACCGGCCCACGTGCCCCGGGCGCCCGGCCGGCCCGCTTGTAGCCTGGGCACGACGAGGCAAGACCGCTCCGATCGAAAATCGACGATCGACAATCGACGAGCCACAGTTCCTGGAGACCCCGTGGACGAGCACCCAGGCGCCCCCCGTGCGCTCACGGGATCGAACCCGGATGCGGCAGGACCGATCGTCGGCCGGGACACGGAACTGGCACACCTGTTCCACCTGGTGGACTCGGCATCGGCCGACCGGGTCCTGCTGCTGCTCGGTGACGTGGGCATGGGAAAGAGCGCCCTGCTGGACCGGGCGGTACGCCGGGCCGAGGCGAACGGCGCCCGCGTCCTGCACGCCGAGGGCAGCGAGTCGGAGTCGAGCCTGGCGTTCTCCGCCCTGCATCAACTGCTGCGGCCGGTATCCGCCGAGGCGGACGGACTGCCGGAGCGGCAACGTGCGGCGCTGCACGGCGCGTTCGGTACGGGACCGGTCGCGCCGGGGCCCGACCCCATGCTGATCGGGGTCGCCGTCCTGAACCTGCTCTCGGCCCTGGGCGACCGAGGACCCGTGCTCGTGGTCCTGGACGACGCGCAGTGGTTCGACCGGGCGTCCCTGGACGCACTGTTCTTCGCCGCCCGACGGCTGGCGGGTGAACCGGTCACGATGCTGATCGCGGCCCGTGTCGGCGATCACCTGCCGGGGTTCGACCGGCACGTCCCCACACTCACCCTGGAGCCGCTCGACGACGCCGCGGCCGGTCGGCTGCTGGACCGGCAACCGCGGCGCCCGACCGGCCGGTTGAGGACGCAGATCCTGGCCCAGGCCGACGGCAACCCGCTGGCGCTGACCGAGCTGGCCGGGACGGCCACCGCACACGAGGCGGCCGCGGGGCCGCCGTCCGCCGGCCCGCTCCCCGTGGCCGACCACCTGGAGCGCATCTTCGCGGTTCGGCTGAACGGCCTGTCGGCGCCCACCACGCGAGCCCTGCTGCTCCTGGCAGCCATGGACACCGTCGACTCCGCCATCGCCGTCCCCGCCGCGCTGCCGAACGCCGAGGACGACACCTGGCTGCCCGCCGAACGAGCCGGGCTGATCCGGCGGACCGCTCGGGGCCTCCGGTTCAGCCACCCGCTGGTCCGATCCGCCGTGTATCACGCCGCGCCCGTCGACGCCCGGCGCGCGGCCCACCTCGCCCTCGCCGAACTGCTGCGGGACGAGCCGGACCGCCGCGCCTGGCACCTCGCCGCCGCTGCCACGCCCCCGGACCCTGCCGTGGCGGCGGAGCTGGAACACACTGCCGACCGGGCCCGCCGTCGCGGCGGCCACGCCGCGGCGGCCAAGGCCCTGCAACGTGCCGCGCACCTGGCACCGCGCGAGGACGGGGCCCGGCTGCTGGTCGAGGCCGCCGCGGAGGCCGTGCTCACCGGTGACCTCGCCTGGGTCGAGGAACTGGCCGCCGCGGTACACGCCCGTACCGACGACGCTTCACTGCTGGTCGGCGCCGCCGCGCAGGTCGGGCGGTTGGCCGCCCTGACCGTGCGCCACACCGTGGTCTTTGCCCGACTGGCCGACACCGCCGAGGAGTTGGCCCTCGCCCGACCCGCCATCGCGCTGGACTTCCTGGCCGGCGCCGCCGTGGTGCGCTTCTACTGCGGGGAGGACGCCCAACGACACCGCGTCCGAAGCGTGTTGGCGAGCCTTCCCGCGGACGCGTCGCACGCGTGGTTGCGCGCCTGGGTACGGACCGTGTCCGACCCCTTCGAGGACCGGGCCGAACTGCTCTCCCTGCTCCCGCGGATCGAGGCCGAGGCGCGACGCCGGCCCGACCGGCTCACCGCCTTCGCGATCATGGCGTGGCTGCTGGACGAGACCCCACAAGCCGTCCGTGCCTTCGACGAGGCGTTCGACCGCTGGGGGATGCACGGACCGCTCCCGGAGGGTCTGGGTGGCGCGGCCGCCTGGAGCTACGTCGAACAAGGAAGGTGGGGGCGGGCCCGGGAGGCCTGCGCCCGCAGCACCGCGCTCGGTTCGACGGCCGGCCTCGACCACGCCGTGGCGTGTGCCGCGGCGGTGGACGCCACCGTGCTGGCCTACCAGGGGGACACCACGGCGGCCCGCGTCCGGGCCGAGGACGCGCTCGCCCTGATCGACCCGCTGGAGAGCCGCTCGGTGGCCGTCTACGCCCGTCGCGCACTCGGCGCCGCGGCCCTCGCGGACGGCGCGCACGAGGCGGCGTACGACCAACTCCGCGCGGTCTTCACGCCGGCCGGCGCGCCCGTGCACTACCACGCCGCCTACCCGGCCCTCGCGGATCTGGCCGCGGCCGCCGTACGCAGTGGCCGCCGCGACGAGGCGACCGCGATCGTGGAACGCTCCGCACGTGATCTCGGGGCGGGTGCCTCACCTCGCTTGCGTGCGCTGATCAGCCGGGCTCGTGGCCTGCTGGCCGACTCCGACGAAGCCGAGCGCCACTTCCGGGCCGCCCTGGCCGATCCGGTCCCGAAGCACTGGCCCTTCGAACGTGCCCAGACCCTCTTGGACCTCGCCGAATGGTTGCGGCGCCGTCGCCGCATCGCCGAGGCGCGAGCGCCCCTGACCGAGGCCCTGGAGACCTTCCGACGCCTGGGCGCCCGCCCGTGGATCGAGCGGGCCCGGGCCGAAGCGCGCGCCGCCGGCCTGGACGTCACCGACTCCACACCCGACGCGCTCGCCGAACTCTCCCCGCAACAGCAGCAGATCGTCCGGCTCGCCGCCCGCGGACTGACCAACCGCGAGATCGGCGAGAGGCTCTTCCTGTCCCCCCGCACGATCGGCTCGCACCTGTACCGCAGCTTCCCCAAGCTGGGCATCACCGCCCGCTCCCAACTGCGCGACCTGGTCGAGACCATCCACCCCACGCCCGACCACCGGGACTGAGGCCGCGCCCGGCACCGGAATCACCCCATCGAAGCGCACGGCGTGGCGGCGACCCGTGCCCGGCGGTCGCATCCGCCGCCGACACGAAAGCGGCACCACCCGATCGCCGACGACGTCTCCGCCGCCGGCCCCACAGGCGGTCTACACCCATGCCCGCACGGAACGGCACCGCGCACTTCCGGCGCGGTGTCCGGATCGCCGCGCGCGGCCTGCCGGGCGACGATGGAACGTGGACCGGTCCGGGGGTACCAGCACTGGGAGAAACCCGTGGCGCACACCCACACCACCGACGTATTGATCGCGGGCGCCGGCCCGGTCGGACTGAGCGCGGTCGCCGAACTCCGCCGCCACGGCGTGCGCTGCCGCCTCGTCGACCGGCTGCCGGCGCGTCTGCCGTACGCCAGGGCGATCGGCATCCAGCCGCGCACCCTGGAGATCTGGGACCGGATGGACCTGGCCCGAACCGTCCTGGAAGCCGCCGTTCCGCTGCGCGGCCAACTCGTCTACGTCAACGGCCGGGAGCAGCCGCGGATCGACCTCGTACTGCCCCCGGAGGTGCCCTACAGGTTCGCCGCGCTGCCGCAGTACGAGACCGAACGCATCCTGGAGGAGTACGTCGCCGGCCTGGGCACGGCCATCGAACGCGGCACCGAGTTGTTGTCGTTCACCCAGGACGCCGCCGGGGTCACCGCCCGGCTGCGCTCCCCCTCCGGCGCGGCCGAGGAGGTCCGTGCCCGCTACCTGATCGGCTGCGACGGCGCGCACAGCACCGTCCGCAAGGGCCTGGGCCTGGGTTTCGGGGGCGGTGCCCTCCCCGAGGAGTACATGCTGGCCGACGTCGAGGCCGACTGGTCCCTGCCGCACGGATACGCCGTACGGTCCATCCACCTCGCCGACGACGGCTCCATCGACGACGCGTTGGTCTGCATCCCGCTGCCCGGTTCGGGCCGGTACCGCATGTCGATGCCGGTCCCGCCCGAACTCTCCACCTGGGCGGCGGACCGGACGCCGGGGGATGGTGATGGCGTCGCGCACGGGTTGGACGGCGGCCGTGCGCCGGAACTGTCCCATATCCAGGCCGTCGTGGACCGACTGGCTCCCGAGCCGGCCACCGTCTCCCGAATGCGCTGGTCCTCCGTCTTCCGCATCAGCCACCGGATCGTCGACCGCTACGGGGACGGCCGGGTCTTCGTCGCCGGAGACGCCGCCCACATCCACCCGCCCACCGGCGCCCAGGGCATGAACACCGGCATCCAGGACGCCTGCAACCTGGCCTGGAAACTCGCCCTCGTCGTCCGCGGCGAGGCCGGGCCGGCCCTGCTCGCCGGCTACGACGCCGAACGCCGCCCGGTCGGCGAGGAGGTCGTCGGCCGCACCCTGCGACACGCCACCCAAGGCATCTATGCCGACGCCGACACCCCGCCGACCCGGATGCTCCGCGAGGCCCAACTGCTCGTCGGCTACCGGGGCGGCCCGCTCGCCGGTAACCCGTACGGGCCGGCCGACGCACCCCAGCCCGGCGACCGGGCCCCGGACTGCGCCGGCCTGACCACCCCGGTCGCCGCTTACCCCCTGCGCCTGCTCGACGTCCTGCGCGGCCGAACCGGGCACGTGCTGCTGCTGTACGCGGCCGACACCACCGACCTGGCCGAGGCCGCCGACGCGGCCGGGATCTCCGGGGTGGTGCCCCAGGTGTCCGGCGACCGCCCGGGCACCTCCGACGGCCCGGAGACCGAAACCGGCCCGCAGACCATCGCCGTCCTCGCCCGCGGAGCCGCGTCGACCGCGCCCGGCACGCTGACCGTCCCCGAATACGGCGATGCCGCCGGGGAGTTCGCCCGCCTCTACCGCCCCGACGGCCCGACCGGCTTCGTCGTCCGCCCGGACGGGTACCTCGGCGCACGCTTCCCGCTCACCCACACCGCGGCGGCTCTGTCCGCCTACCTCACGGCCTTGTCCACGCCGGCATGAGCCCGCTCGGCCGCAGCGAAGGTCACTACCACGGCCGGCCGCCACTCCCCCGCCGCCGCCCGCAGCGCCCCGCCCGCTCGGCCGTCCACTAGAGTGGACCACTCGGTCCATTCGGCCCATGACAAGGAGGCGGGGCATGCCCGGGGAGCTGACCGCGAAAGGCAAGGCGACGCGGAGTCGGATCGTCGCGGGTGCGGCGGCGGTCCTGCGGGAGAGGGGCGTCGCCTCGACGACGCTGGACGACATCATGGCGCGGACCGGCACGAGCAAGAGCCAGCTCTTCCACTACTTCCCGTCCGGCAAGGACGAACTGCTCGTCGCGGTGGCCCGGTTCGAGGCGGAGCAGGTCCTGGAGGACCAGCAGCCGTATCTGGGCCGCCTCGACTCGTGGGAGGCCTGGGAACAGTGGCGGGACGTGGTGATCAAGCGCTACGAGGCGCAGGGGGACCAATGCCCGCTCGGGTCGCTGTTCCTTCAGGTCGGACGTTCGACTCCCGGGGCGCGGGCGATCGTGATCGAGTTGCTGCGCCGCTGGCAGGAGAGTCTGGCGGCGGGCATCCGGGCGCTGCAGGCGGGCGGCATGCTTCCCGCCGAGTTGGATGTCGACGTGCGGGCCGCCTCGCTGCTGGCCGCGATTCAGGGGGGTGTGTCGATCCTGCTGTCGACGGGTCGGTCCACGCATTTGCGCGCCGCTCTCGATCAAGGGATCGCGGACCTGCGCCGCGCGGGCAGCGCGGTGGCGTGATCCGGCGCGGGCCGACGCACGGGCCCATTCCGGGTGGGGCGCCGTCCTGCCCGGCTGCCGCGCACCCGCCCGTCAGTCGCGCGGTGCGTGCGCGTGCGGACCCGGACCGGGGTGGGCGGCTCCGCCGGAACCACCCGCCCCACGGCCGTTCCCGGGGTGCCCTGCTTCAACCGGCGATGACGGCGGCGGTGGTGCGCCCGCCGTCGACGTCGAGCACGATGCCGTGCACGAACGAGGACTCGGCACCGGCCAGGTACACGGCGGCGTTCGCGATGGCGTCGGGGGTGCCCATCCGTCCGGCGGGGGTGCCTTTCATCATGATCTCGCCGGGGTGGGCCTCCTCGGGTGCGGGCGTCAGCACCACGCCCGGGGAGATCGCGTTCACCCGAACGCCGTGCGGCCCGAACTCCGCCGCCCAGGCCCTGGTCAGGGTCTCCATGGCTCCCTTGGTGGAGCTGTAGAGGGCGCCGACCGGAATGCCCAATCGCGCGATCCACGAGCCCAGGTTGATGATCGCTCCGTCGCCGGCCTCCGCCATGGCGGGTGCCACGGCCGCGGTCAGGAAGAACGGGGCCTTCACGTTGACCGCGTAGACCCGGTCGAACGTGCTCTCGTCGGTGGCCGCCGTGGTGTCGCCGGGGTAGATGCCGGCGTTGTTGACCAGGACGTCGATGCGACCGCCGAGAACCCGCGTCGCCTCTCGGGCCAGCGCCTGCGACGCGGCGGCGCTTCCGTCCAGGTCGGCCTGCACGAACTCGGCCCGGCCGCCGCGGGCGCGGATCCCGTCGACGACCTCCCCGCCCCGCTCGGCACTGCGGCCCGAAACGGCGACGTACGCTCCCTCGGCGGCAAATGCCTCCGCGATCGCACGCCCGATGTTGCTGGTCGCTCCGGTCACCAGGGCGGTTCGCCCCTCGAGCCGCATAGACATGGTCCACTCCGTTTTTCGGTGCTCCACCGTGAACCCGAACGGCCGGACCGCATACCGCCGTCGACCGGACGAGGGCCCTGGACGACCAGGGCGCAGTGCCACTGTGCGACGGAAAAATTGGACCAGCAAGTCCAAACCTGGGAATGCTCCGGACCACGGGGCGACATGGGAGATCCGAGACGCCCACGGGGCCCCGACCCACGCCTCGGGGTCCGGGGCCCGTGCGCTTCACGTGGGCGAAATTCGTGTCACTTCCGCCAGAACAAATGGTGCGTCACGCCGCTCGGGCTGGGCACGACGTCCAGGTGGAAGCGGTCGAGCAGTTCGTCGGGTGACTTCCACAGTCGAAGTCCGGACCCGAGCTTCACCGGCGACACCGCCACGTGCATGGTGTCGACGAGGTCGGCGTCGAGGAACTCCCGGATGACGGTGACCCCACCGCCGAGCCTCACGTCCTTGCCCCCGGCCGCCTCCCGCGCCTGTTCGAGAACCGTGGCCGGGTCGCCGTCGACGAAGTGGAACGTGGTGTCGGAGAGCGTGAACGAAGGACGCTCGTGGTGGGTCATGACGAACACCGGGGTGCGGAACGGCGGCTCGTCGCCCCACCAGCCGCGCCACTGGTGATCGTGCCAGGGCCCGCGCTGCGGCCCGAACTTGTTGCGCCCCATGATCTCGGCACCGATGTTGCGCGGGTAGTCGCGGGTGAAGTGGTCGTCGAGGCCCCGGCTGCCCCCGGGATCGGTACGCATGGGCCAGCTCGCCGTGGCACCGGCCCAGGCGAACAGCCGCTCCGGCTCGACATGGCCGAACGGGCGCTCGAAGGTTTGATCCTCACCGGCGCCGATACCGTCGGCGGAGACGCTGAAGTTCTGCACCCTCAATAGCTGAGTCACGAGTTCCTCCCATGTTGTCGACAACGGCGATGAGACCCACCGCCGCGGATCGGCGGTGCCCGGTCGATGTCCTTCGCACGGGTTCGGCCGGGCTCGCGCGTTGCTCTCACGAGTGGGTCGGAGTCGCTCTCCCGTTCTCGACACGCCTCCGCGGGAAATCCCGAAGAATCTTTCGGGCCGTCTCCCACGTGCCCGGCCGCACGGCTTGTCGGCGGCACGGCGCCGGTGCGTGCCGGGGTGACCGCCGTGTTCGGCTCACGTCTCCACGATGCGCCAGGCCGTGGCCCCGTGTCCTCGGGGCTCGGTGTCCGGCGCCAACGGTGCCGGCGCCGGGGGCGTGACGCCGTCCGCGAGCATCGTTTTGGCGCGCCGTTCGACCAGGATCGGGACGTACGTCCGGATCGGGGCGTCGCTCAGCGCGTCCTGGGCCGCCTCGACGAGCGCGTCGACGGTGGCCGGATCCACGGAGGGGAAGGCGCATTTCAACCGGGCCGCCGCATGCCGGATCGCTGCCTGCTCATCCTGCCGGACGTTCATCCGAAAATCCTCGAGGACGTCACCGACGGTGCCTTCCGCAGATCGTGCGGTCGGGTCACCCACCCGGGCGGAACGACCGCGTCGCAGGGCGACCCGGGGGCTGCGGCAGCTCCGGTGTGGACCGGCCACGGAATCGATCGCCCCCGTCTCCATGGGAACTCGCCCGACTCACGGCGTCCAGTCGAGGCGGTCCGTCGGGCGCCGCACCGGGAACGCGACCGTACGACGCTCGGGAGCTTCGTGGCGCCGAAACCGCCCCGTCCGGCGCCACCGCCCGTCCGGCGCCACCGGATGCCCAGGGGCCACCGGATGCCCAGGGGCCACGCGGGGCGCAGACTCGACTGCAAAGACTGTTCGTAACGGAGTGGGGAGGCTTCCCATGAAGGACCTCAAGTTCGAGCAGAAGGGCTCCCTGTCGCGGACCGAGGCGGCCGAGTTGCTCTCCGCGCTCGCGACCGCGCTGAGGCGCGGCGGTCACGTCGAGCTGGAGCTCGGTCCGGGCGTGCTGAGCATGCACGTTCCCGACGAGCTGCGCAGCGAGGTCGAGGTGGAAGTGGGCGACGGCGAGATCGAGCTCGAGATCGAGCTCAAGTGGTCGACCACGCAGGCCAAGGCAGCGGCTCCGAAGTCGAAGTCCGGCGAGGCACCCGCATCGAGCGGTGACTAGCGCCGCGCCCGCCGGTGAGCGGTGGGTCGTCACCTCGCCACCTCACGGCGGGCCGTCGGTGGGCCGTCACTCCCGGTCCCCGCGACGGGTCGAGGAGGTACCGCCACCCGCGAGACGTGTCCTGTTCAGCGCCTGGTGACGCAGCAGGGCCAGGTCGATCGGCGGCTTCGACCGTGGCACGCCCGGCCGTTCCCGCGGCACACGCACCCGCAGGGCGAGCGGCCGGATCGTCAGCCGCACCGGGGTGGGCATGAGCACGGCCTCACCATCGATGCCGACCGGGATCCGGGGGGCGTGCGACTCGACGAGCACCTCGTGTGCGACCTGTGTGCGCAGTCCTCGGCCACGGCGGCCGCGCAGCAGTTCGACGGCCTGCTCGGCGTTGTCGACCGTGATCGCGATGACGCCGAGCAGGCCGGTGTCGAGGCGGGCCCGCCGGCCCAGCTCGGTCGGACCGCCGAACTCGTACGGGTTGTTGCTGACGAGTAGTGCCTTCGGGCCCTCGATGACCACCTCGCCGTCGACGCGGACGACCAGGTGCGGGCCGCGGTGGCCGGAGAGCGTCTCGGGAAGCAGCCCGAGCATCGTGCCCCGCTTGTCGTCCCGGTACGCCGGGCTCTGCACGACGTCGGCATAGGCACCGAACGAGGCGTTGTTGACAAAGGTCCTGCCGCCGACCAGCCCCAGGTCCAAGCGGACCTCGACGCCTTCGTTCAAGGCGTCGAGGCCGGCGTCCGGCCGTTCCCGGTCCAACCCGAGGTCCATCGCGAAGTGGTTGCGCGTGCCCGCCGAGACGACGAGGAACGGGAGGTCGTTCTCGGCGGCGATGCCGGCGACGAGTGCCTGGGTGCCGTCGCCGCCCGCGACCCCGAGCAGATCGGCCCCGTCCGCCACCGCCTTCCGGGCCAGTGCGGCAACGTCGACCTGGCCGGGGCCGTCGAGCAGCGCCACCTCGGCGCCCCGCGCGGTCGCCTTGTCGTCCAGTGCGAACCGGGCCACCTTTCCGCCGCCCGAGCGGGGATTCATGATCAGAAAGGGTCGGATCGGGGGCGGCGTCTCGCGCTCGGGCATGCCGGCAGGCGGCCGGGCCAGGATCAGGGCGGTCCTCGCGGCGGCAACCGCCACTGCCGCCAGGAGCAGCGTCAGCACGATGTCCCACACATGGCCGCGGGCGATGTAGCAGACGATCACGGTGATCGGCGCGGCGACGGCGACGCCGGCGCAGACCCAGCGCAGTGGGCCTCGGTTGCTCAGGAAGCCCCACAGCGCCGCGAGCGTCACCACGAGGCCGAGCACACCCACGATCAGCACCAACAGGCTGCTGCCACCGCCACTGACGAGGATCGCCGCGGCGCCGAGCGCCGCCGCGAAGGCCAGCCGGGCCAGCCGGCGTTGGGAGGCCGTCACCGGCGGCCACTGCTTCTCG
Organism: Embleya sp. NBC_00888; assembly: GCF_045207655.1. Classification (NCBI taxonomy): domain Bacteria; kingdom Bacillati; phylum Actinomycetota; class Actinomycetes; order Kitasatosporales; family Streptomycetaceae; genus Embleya; species Embleya sp. NBC_00888. Next base: position 1,581,557 of record NZ_CP108785.1, read on the forward strand.
GGGGTCTCGGCCGCCCCGGAAGGACCCCCGGGGCCGCGGCCTGTTCCCGGGCCCCGACCGGGCTTCTCGGAATCCGTCATGACTCCTCCGTGACCGTGTGGACTCGGGACGCGGGATCAGCCCGAGCCTGCTCGCAGGTCATCGTGCTGTCCACGTTAGTGCCGGACTCGGTCCGCCACCCTCCGACCCGCGACGGGCCGGAGCACCACCGACGGCAGGACACATGCGCGAGCGCCGCCCACGGCGTCGTGCCGCGCTCGCGCGGTCGCGGCGGATGGCGTCGTCCACGCCGGTTTCGAGCAGGGTCGGGTCGCCGGGATCCCCATTGCCCACGCCGGTTTCGAGCAAGGTCGGGTAGCCGGGATCCGCGTCGTCTACGCCTGTTTCGAGCGAGGTTGGGTCGTCGGGATCCGTCGGGTGAAGAAGATCGCGAGGAGTGCGGCGAAGGCGAGGATGGCGAGTGCGGCGCGCAGGCCGTCGAGCCTGGCCTCGTTGTTCGCGTCGAGCGCGGCCTGGGACACCTCCGGGCTGGTGCCCGCTTTGTCCAGGGCGGACTCGAGTTGGGCGTCCGAGAGGAAGGGTGCGCCACTCTCGAGCTCGTCGGTCGCCTGACTCGTGACCTGGGGCGGGACCGCCGGGTTCTGCTCGATGGTGGTCAGGAACGAAGTCGTGAGCGTGGCGATCAGGACGGACCCCGCGAGCGCCGTGCCGATCGAGGCGCCGAGGTTGGTGACCGCGTTCTGGATGCCGCCGACCTCCGCGCTCTGCTCGTCCGGCACCGCCGAGACGGTGACCGATCCGAGCTGGGAGGCCAATGCGCCCATGCCGAGCCCGATCAACAACAACGGGACGGTCACGACATCCGCGCCCGCGCCCGCGTCGAGTGCGGCCATCAGCGCCACGGCGCCCGCGAGCAACGCGAGGATCCCCAGTCGTACCACGCGCCGCGGCGAGACGTTCGGGAGGAATCGCGGAATCAGGATCGCGGCTGCCAACAGCGTGAGCGAGAGCGGCAGGATGCGCACGCCCGTGTCCAGCGCCGACAATCCGAGTGCCACCGACAGGTACAGCGGTACGACGAAGAACACGCCCATCTGCACGAGGTATTGGAAGAAGAACATCGTCAGGCCGCCGGTGAGCTGCCGGTTGCGCAGCATGGCCGGGTCCACGAGCGGATCCCTCCCGCGCTCCACGATGAGGGCCTCCCAGTGGAGGAAGAGCCGGATGACGGCCAGACCCGTCAGCATCAACCACACGACCAGCGAGATGCCGAGCCAGGCGGGCGCATCGGCCTTCGGCAGAAACCAGCCCCACTCGCTGGAACGCAGCACGCCGAAGACGAAGGTCCCGAGTCCGGCGGCGGAGAGCACGGCGCCGACGAGATCGATGCGGGTACGTTCGCCGGTCGGCGCGTCGGCGACACGTCGGGCGAGCAGCAGGATCACCAGCACGATCAGGACCTCGCCGGCGAAGACCCAACGCCAGGAGAAGTACGTCGTGGCGACACCCCCGATGAGCGGCCCGAGCGCGATCGCCACGGCCCCCGCGGCGGCGACGAGTCCGTACGCGGCGGGCCGGCGTTCCGCGGGGAAGTTCCCGGCGACCAGTGCCACGATCGCGGGCAGGATGAACGCCGCCCCGATCCCCTCGAGGAACGACCAGCCGAACAGGAGCACGGGCAGGTTCGGGGCGAGCGCCGTGGTCAGGGAGCCGCAGCCGTAGACGGCACAGCCGATCATGAACGCGCGCTTGCGCCCGATGAGTTGGCCGACCTTGCCACCGGGGATCATGAACATCGCCATCACCAGGGTGTACGCCGTGATCGCGCCCTGGATTCCCGTCACGGTCGTGCCCACGTCCTCGGCGACCGTCGCGATCGAGACGTTCATGACGGAGCTGTCCAGCGCCATCACGAACTGCCCGGCGGCCAGTGTCCCCAGGACGAGTCCCGCCGCCGAACGCTTCGCGGCCCCAGCCGTGTCCGTCATGGCCACATCGTCGCAGCGTCCCGGAGGGCGGGCCCGCGGCTCGCCACGGCGGTACGTCGAATGGCGGCAGCCGACGCCCGGGATCCCTGCGGCCGACGCCATACCGGTCCGCACCGCCGGTTCCGACCGCGGCTTCGAGCACGTCCGCGCCCACGGCGTTCCGCCCCGGCCGCATCGGGGTCAGTGCGTCAGGACGACCTTGAGGACGATGATGAGGACCCCGAGCACCAGGTTCACCGCCGCGGAGACGACCACGAGCCGCGTGGAGGCACCGGATCGCAAGGCGGCGGCCAGCGACCATCCGACCTGCCCGCCGACGGCGACGATGAGCGCCAGCCAGACCGTCCCCTGTGCCCCCAGGCTGAGCAGCGGGCTGACCGCCACCGCGATCGCCGGCGGGATGGCGGCTTTGAAGATCGGCCACTCCTCCCTGCACACTCGCATGACGACGTCGCGGCTCATCCGCCGTTGGGACATGCGTTCGCCGAACAGTTCCGCGTGAACGTGGGCGATCCAGAAGACCAGTCCGGTGGCCAGGAGCAGCAGGATGAGTTCCAGGCGCGGAAAGGAGCCCAGTGCCCCGGCGCCGACGATGACGGACGAGGCGAGCATCGATCCGTAGACGCCACCGGTGTAGTCGGCGTGGGCGCGCTTTTGTGCCCTGCGCTCGTGGCCTTCGGACTGTCGCGTTCTGAACATCGAGGTTCCCTTGTCCTGTTCGACGTGGAGCCGTCCCCGCCGTCACTCGAGAATCCCCAGGCTGCGCGCCCGACGCACGGCCTCGCCGCGGCGGGTGACGCAGAGCTTGCGGTGGATGCTCTTCAGGTGGGTTTTCGCCGTGTTCGGTGAGATGAACAGTGCCGCGGCGATCTCCTCCGTGGACGACATCCGTGCGGCCTCGCGCAGCACCTCGCTCTCGCGGTCGGTCAGCGGCACCGGTACGGCCGACGTCTGTTCGCCGGTCGGGGCCTGCGCACGCGTCGCCGGCGGGCCGGCGCCGGTGCGTCCGAGGACACGGGCGGGAAGCCACCCGTGCGCCATCGCCAGACGCGGGTCCCGGCGCAGCAGCCGGCGCACCCAAGGGCCCGCCTCGGCGACCGTCCGCCGCAGTCTTTCGGTGCGGGCGAGTTCGAGCGCCTCACCCAGCAGGCGGCCGGCCTCCGCGAGGCAGCCGGCCTCGGCGGCGGCGGCGCCCTGCAGCAGGCGGGCCTCGACCCGGTCGGCGTTCGTCGCGTGGGCGGGCGGCTCGGTCAGCAGCTTCAGCGCGCGCGTGCGCTCGCCGGCGGCAAGCAGGGCGCGCGCCCGGGCGACGACGTACCGGGGACGGTCGTCGCCGATGCTGCCCAGCACGTGCAACGCCGCTTCCGGGTCGCCCCGGGCCAGGTGGGCCGAGGACTGCGCGACGGCGAGTTCGTCCGCCTCCCATCGCGCCGTGGCCGGCACGACATCCGGCGTCGAGCAGGCCGCGCCTCGCAGGACGGCGAGGGCTCGCTCGCCATCCCCTCGTGCGGTCGCCAATCGGGCGCCGATGACGGCCGCCTGCACGTTCGCCACGGGTTCGTGGAAGGCGTCCGCCGCCGCGTTCGCCAGGTCGAGGCCGGCTCGGGCGGCGTCCAGGTCGTCGTGCTCGGTGGCGACGCCGGCCAGAACCAGGTGGTCGAGCCCGGTCACGCGGTCCGGCGGCAGCGCGCATCCGCGTGCCAGTGCGAGCGAATCGCAGGCGTGTGCCCGGGCGTCGTGCAGGCGACCCCGCAGCAGGTCGACCAGAGCCAACGACCCGAGCGCGTCGCAGCGTGGTTCCTCGGTGCCCGGTCGAGAGCAGGCCTCCAGCGCGGCGGTGAGGGTGGCTTCGGCACGGTCCAGCCGCCCGCCTCCCAGCTCGGTCGCGCCGAGGTTGGCAAGCGTGAGGGCGAGGAATTCCGGGTGCCGCTCGCGCAGCGGTCGCGGGATTTGCCGCAGCAGGCGGTCGACGTCGGCCGCGGCCTGCTCGGCGGCCTCCGCATCGGCCGCCGGACGGGCCACGAGCACGCCGACCAGGGCTCGGCCGAGCAGCAGGCACGGGTCGGCGACACCGGTCAGGCACGCGTCCACGCGCCGCAGTGCGACCGTGGCGCCCCGGTGGTCGCCCTCGGCAACCCGGCACGCCGCCGCCACCAGGGCCGGCGCCGCGCCGGGCAGGTCCGTCGGCATGGTCGCGAACGCGCGGGTCAGGGTGGACGTCTCCAGGCCCGTGAACAGTTTGCCCAGGGCCAGATCGTCGGTCAGGAGCGCGGACGCGAACGGCCAGTCGGCGGCGGCGGTCGCCTGGGCGATCGCGTCGCCGAGTCGGCCGGCCCGAGCGAGCCACCGGGCCGCCCGGGCGCGCAACAGCGGTGCCCGCCCGGGAAACCGGCGGCTCAGGTGCGCTTGCAGCACTTCGGCGAACAACGGGTGCATCCGGTAGTACTCCGACCCTTCCTCGCGGTCGACGAAGGCGTTGTCGCGCGCGAGTCGCCCCAGCGTCCAGGCCGCGTCCCGGCGACCGGTGAGTTCGTCCGCCAGGTCCGGGTGGATCCGGTCGCTGACGCAGGTGCGCAGCAACAGGTCCTGCGTGGCCGGTGGTTGCGCGTCGAGGACCTCGGTGAGCAGATAGTCGGCGATCGTCGTACGGTCGGCCGCGAATTGCCGCACGAACGCCTCGGGATCGGGGCTGCGCCCCATGGCCAGGGCGCACAGGCGCAGCCCGGCGGCCCAGCCTCGGGTGCGTTCCGTCAGCAGGTCGACCGCTGCCGGTGACACGTGCAGTCCGTGGCGCCGCAGGATCCGCTCGGTCTCCGGTGCGGTGAAGCGCAGGTCGGCATCGCGGATCTCGGTGATGTCGCCGGCCAGCCGGTAGCGGTGCAGCGGCAGCGGCGGCTCGGTTCTGGCGGTCAGGACGAGCCGCAGGCCGCCGGCGGCGTGCGCGAGCACGAAGTGCAGGTCCTCCGGGACGCCGTCGGCGACCGCGTCGAAGTCGTCGATGACCAGCACGGCCGGGTCCCGGCGGGCGGCCAGCGCCGCGGCAAGGCGTACCAGGACGGAAGAGTCCGGCCCTTCCTCGCGCGCCGGCGCGCCGACCTCGACCGGGATCCGCACCCCGTTCCGGTGCAGTGCCTCGAGCAGGTAGGCCCAGAACGCGCCGGGGCCGTCGCGTTCCTCCGCGGTGAGCCAGGCGGTGCCCCGAGGGGCCGCGCCCGAGGTGATCCAGTGCGCGACGAGCGCGGTCTTCCCCGCTCCGGCGGCCCCACCGACCAGGGTCAGCGGCCCCGCGATTCCGGCGGTCAGCCGAGCCGGCAACACCGGGCGCTCGACGAACACCTTCGGTGTCGCGGGGATGACGAACCGGTCGGTCAGCATCGGCGCCGGCGCCCGCTCCGGTGGCGGCACCGATCCGTAGGAGTCGAGCGCCAAGAGGTTGCGCATGGTGGGGTCACCCACGTCCGGGGAGCTGGAATCAGGCCTCCTTTCCACTCAACCCCAGTTGTGCACGGCTCGCCGGCGGGGGCGATCCGCCCTCGACTCCCGCAGACATCGACCGGGCACGGCCGAGTGGCGGAACCCAACGTGCCGGTCCGATAACCGTCGGTGACAATCGAAGATGCGGAGTCGGCCGAACACGTGGAGTCGGCCCTGGAGAAGGAGCGCGATGTCCAGCTCACCGGAGCCCCATAACGGCGCGACCAAAGGCTCGCGGGGCGTGTCGGCTGCTTCGCCCCCGCACCGCGGGGCGGGTTCGCGTGTCCTCGGATTCATCCGCGCTTTCGCCTCGACCGTACTCATCGTGCTGACCTGCGTCCTGGTACCGGTTTCGCTGATCACGGTGTGGGTGCACGACATCGTGCTCGACACCGACCGCTACGTCGAGACGGTCAAGCCGCTCGCGACCGACCCCGCGATCGAGGACGCCGCCGCCAACCGGATCACCCGCGCGGTCGACGTGCGTGCGGACGGCAAGGCGGTCACCTCCGATGTCGCCGGCTGGCTCGAATCCCAAGGGCTGCCGCCGCGGGTGGGTGACGCCGTACGCTCGCTCGCCCCGCAGTTGGACGATGCCGTCACCCAGGTCGCCCGGAAGGCGGCCGACCGCTTCGTGACGAGCGACAGGTTCGAAACGTTCTGGACCCAGGCCAACCGGAAGGCACACACGGCGGTCGTCGATGTGCTGACCGGCGATGGGCGCGGCGCGGTCGGTGTCAACGGGGGCACGGTCACGCTCGATGTCGGCGACGCGGTGGAGAACGTCCGGCGGGAACTCGTCGACGCGGGAGTCAAACCCGCGTCACTGATTCCCGACGTCGACAAGCAGATGGTGCTCTTCCGGTCGGACCAGATGAACAAGGTCAGGGACGCGGCGCACGCGCTCGATGTGATCGGCAACTGGCTGCCGGTGATCACCGTCGTGATCGGCGCCATCGGGATCGCACTGGCCCGCAGGCGCCGTCGTGCCCTGGTGACGACCGCCTTCGGGGTCGCGGCCGCCTGTGTGGTCATGCTCGTCGCGCTGGCGATCGTACGCCGCTATTACATGGACCACCTGCCGCCGGAGGTGCTGTCCCCGGCGGCGGCGGGAGCGGTCTTCGACACGCTCCTGCACTTCCTGAAGGTCAGCACCGTCACCGGGTTGGTCCTGGGCCTGGTGGTGGCGATCGGCGCGTACCTGTCCGGCACCGGCGGCCTGCCGCGCGCGCTGCGCGGGGGCGCCGACCGCACGGCCGACTCCGTCGCACGGTGGGGGAACACGCACGGACTCACGGCGGGACCGGTCGGCACCTGGGTGGCCGCCTACCGCAGATGGCTCATCCTCGCCCTGGTGCTGCTCGTCGCCCTCTGCTTCGCACTGTGGAACCACCCCACCGCACTGACGATCGTGCTGCTGCTGGTCATCCTGCTGGTGCTGCTTGCCGTGGTCGCGCTGTTGGCGGCATCGGGCCGTGTCACCCGCTCCCACGAGGACTCCCGGGCGCACGGGTAGTCGCCCGGTCGCCGTGCGCGGGCGGCCCCGGGCTCCGGCGCCGACACCCGTGGCGGCCCCGGGCTCCGGCGCCGACACGGGTGCGCACCGCGCGCCTGGTCGCCGTGCGCGGGCGGTGTGCTCCCCGGCTTCACGTGCCGAGGATGCGGGCCTTCTGGGCGGCGAACTCGTCGTCGGTGAGGACGCCCTGCTCCTTGAGCGCGGCGAGGTCCTTGAGTTGGGCAATGGGGTCGGCCGGCGCCGCGGCGGGCGGAGCGGCGGCGGGCGGCGGGGCAGCGGCCTGTTGTTCCTCGCCCTGCTGTGACCAGCGGCCGGCCTGGCGGCGCGAGACGCGATTGGACACGGCGGTGGCGGTTCCGGCGACGACGGCCGTACGGGCGACGCCGCGCAGGAGTCCGGGCATGATTTCCTCCTCGGGATGGCGGGACGGACCCGCGGGTCAGGTGGCGGCTTCCAGCGCGTCCAGCGCGTCGACGACGTTCTGGAACGGGATCCGACCGCCGGCCACCATGCGGGCGCCGCCGCGGCGCAGGGCGGCGGCGAGGGGCGCGGCCCACAGGTTCTCGTAGAGGAGCAGAGCGGCGGAGTCTCCGGGGCGCAGCGAGGATGCGGCCTCCGCGGTGTCGTCCTCGCCCAACAGGCCGGAGGACGCGCCGTCGAAGACCGCGAGGTCGAGCAGCCCGTCGCCGGTCACATCGGCCAATGCCAGGCCCGAGACCGTGCCGTCCTGCTGCTTCTGCACGAAGGCCAGGTCGAGGATGCGGATGATGCCGCGGTCGACCAGGTCGACGAGGAGGGGTAGGCCCTCTCCGGTCATGTGGCTGCCCGGGAACTCGATGATCAGGTAGTCGATCGGGCCCATGTCGTTGGATTTGTCGTTGGATTCATTGCTCACGGCGGTTCCAGATGGGTGCGTCGGGAACGACGGGCTACGCCTCGACACGGTCGAGTCGCTCGTCGAGCGCGATGGCCGCTGCGGCCGACGCGCGGTGCGTAAAGCCTGAGGAAGTCGCCGAGTCGCTCGCCGGACGGACCGATCTCCTCGACGAACCGGCCGGCGGGCCGGTTCACGCATGCCGTGTCTCCTCACCCGGCCCCGGGCGGCGCGCTGCCGCCGATCGGGATGAGTGCGCCGACCGGGATAGTGCGAAGCTAGCCCGTCCGGGTGCCCCTCGGATCACCTGCCAGGGGTGATTCCGTTCGAACCACCGGCCCCGGTCCCGGTGGGACTGCCCGACGGGCCGGGATCGCGAGGCAGGTGGACCGCGGCGCCGAGGCCGATAAAACCAACTGCGGCCAGGGCGGCCATGGCGATCGCGTACGCGCCGGTGGACAGGCCGGCGACCAGGATCGTGCCGGCGATCGCGGTGCCGAGTGAGGATCCGAGGTTGGAGACGCCGCGGGACAGGCCCGAGATCTCCCCCTGCTGCTCCTCCGGGAAGCTCGATTGCACGATGTTGACCGACGGGGTGAGCATCACCCCCATGCCGTGCGGTCCGATTCGATGTCGCCCCACGCGTTCCGGTCCGGCAGCCGCCGATGCAGCGTCGCACAGACCGCGACACCACAACGAGACGAGACGACGCTCTGGGCAGCCTCACCCCTCCCTCACCGGCCACCCGTGCGGCCCAACCCGGCACCTGGAGACGTCGCCGGGCCCTGCGTGGCTTCGAGCCCTGCGTGGCTTCGGGCTCTACGTGACGAGTTCGTAGGTGCTCTGCGCGACGAGCCACAGGCCGGTCAGCAGCGACAGGACGACGATCGCCTGGTCCTGGTGTGACTCGATCGCCATGCGCAGCCGCGCGAGCTCGGCCCGCGCCTCGGTCGGCGCGAACGTCGCATACAGCTCCATCACCAGCACACTGCCCGTGGCCAGCAGGAAGAAGCTCATCAAGGCCACGAACGTGACGGCGGAGGACATGTCCGCCTGCACCACGGTGGCGCCACCGGCGGCGACCATCGCCCAGGGCTGCAGCAGGACGGCGAGTCCGGCGGCCGTCCACGCGGAGACGCGATCCAGCCGCGCCAGCCACTTGGGCGTCTTTCGAGGTCGAGTGGGCCCCCGACGCCGTTTGTGCTCGCCATAGGCGACGAGTACGACGCCCACGGCCAGCTTCGCGGCCAGGGCCGCCGTCGAGGACGCACTGTGGCGCGAGGGCGGGTCGCCATCGGTCAGCCACACCACACCGGCGACCACGAGGACGAGTTCGGCGAGCCAGGTGAGGATGAAGACGAGCCCCTTCAACAACCCTCTGTCCGTGGACAGCAGCAGAATGAACGCGGAGTTGTGCAACGGCCCCAAGCTGATGGCTGTACCGATGATGACGAGATCAAGGACCATTGATTGCCCCCATGACGGTAACCGCGGGGCGAAGTCGAGGGGATTCCTCGGAGCAGCCGATATCACCGCGTCACGCGGCGGGTCGACGCAGCCACATCGTGAGCACAACGGTTCCGCTGTTTCCGGGGAACGGCAACCCGGCCGATGCCCGGTCGAACCGGACGTGTCGTTCGGCTCGGCCGCGATGCGCGGCGCGGCGAGGCGAGGCGCCGCACGGCTCCCGAAATGCTCCCGCTCGAAACCAGTGGTATGCCTTGAGTGATTGCCGTGTCCGATGTCCGACATGCCCGTCATGCCGATATTCGGTGGCAATCCGGCATGCCGGCGAGCCCGCGCCCCAACGGCGCCGACCACGGCCCTGGACTGGGAGTTTTCGATGGACGACTATCCGCTGTTGAACCTGTTCTGGACCATGATGTGGCTCTTCCTGTGGGTCCTGTGGTTCTTCCTCCTGTTCAAGGTGATCGGCGACATCTTCCGCAGCCACGACCTGGGCGGGTGGGGCAAGGCCGGCTGGCTCGTCTTCACGATCCTGCTGCCCTACGTCGGAGTCCTGATCTACCTCATCGTCCGCGGCCACTCGATGAACCGCCGCGACGTCGAGCAGGCCAAGGAGAACGAGGCCGCCTTCAAGGCATACGTTCGTGACGCCGCCGGCCCCACGAGCGGGGCGAGTACGACCGCGAGTCCCATCGACCAGCTCAGCAAACTCGCCGACCTCAAGAACAACGGCACCATCTCCGACGACGAGTTCCAAAGGGCCAAGCAAAAGCTCCTGACCTGAGCCCGCGGTCTCCGCCGACCATCAGGACGCCGGCCGTCGCGATCAGCGAATGCCGACCAGCTTCCGAAGGAACCGGTCGATTTGCTCGTCCAAGGACGTGCGCGCTTCCTCGGGCTGGTTCAGGTGCGTGCGTGTACCGCGCACCGCAGGTCGAAGGCGACGACGACCGGGTCGGCGGAGGGAGCCGATCCGGCGTCCATGCAGCGCGGAGATGACTGCCGCAAGCTTTCGGCTCGCCGGGGCGGGACCCGAACTGTCGTCGCGTGAAAGGGCTTTGCTCAGCCTGGTTGCGGACGTCTGTACACAGACGCTGGGCACGCCGTACGCATTGCACGTACGGGCCGCCTTGGACAACGGCCTCGACGCCGACGATCTGCGCGAGTTGCTCCGCTTCGTCTCCTACGACAGCGGCTATCCGGCGGCACTGGCCGCTCTGGAGCGACTGGTGGAGATCGAGCGCGAGTACGACCTGCTCGGGCCGACCGGACCGGCGCATCGGCTGAACACGGACGGCACCGGCAGTCCCATCCCCGCCGCGATGCGCGCCGAAGTGCACGCCCTCGACCCGAGTTTCGCCGACTACATGGATCTCCAGTCGCGCATGCGCGCCGACATGTCCAGGATCAGTGTCCGCGAGCGGGCCTTCGCCACGATCGCGGTCGATGTCCTCTATCAGACCCTCCAGGAGAGCTTCCGCGCCCCTGTCGGCCGGGCACTGGGCACGGGTGCCACGCCCGACGAGGTCCGTGCCGCCGTCCGCGCCACCGCACCGTTCGGGATGACCCGCACCTGGCGCGCCCTCGACGTCCTGGACACGCTGCTGACCGAGCGGGAGGCCGTTCGCCCGTAGCGCGCCCGGCCCGCCGCATGCATGGGCCGGCTTCCCGGGGAGCCGCACCGGGCGGACGACCTCGATCCGTGGAGCCCCTTGCGTCGAGCGATCCGTGACCCTCCTGCCGTACAAGGTTGTCCACTCGAGTGCGGACACGCGGCGGTGTGTCCGCATGTTTTCCGTTGCTCTCCGGGGGCAGCCATGGATCACCGCATCACGAGAGGCGTGCGGCGTGATTCAAGGCGATGGGAGGTCGGAAATGTTGAGAGCAATCGGTGACGTCTTCGCCAAGATCGGGCATGCGATCGCGACCGTCGTCACGCTGCCGTTCCGGGCCCTGGCCCGGTTGTTCGGCGGCGCGTCCGAGTCGACGCGCGGGCGGCACTGACCGCGGACTCGATGCCCGTCGGGTCGACCTCCGGCGTGCGCGGGGTCGGGGCCGACAACCCCGGCCCCGGCGCAGGCGGCGCCGAGGGCTGTGTCCGGAATCGCCGGGTGATCAGACGGTGAGAAGGGCCTTGACGGCGCGGCGCTCGTCCATGGCCCGGTACGCCTCGGCGGCTCGGTCGAGAGGGAGTTCGAGGTCGAAGACCTTGCCCGGATCGATGCGTCGGTGCCAGATCAGGTCGATCAGCTCCGGCAGGTACCGGCGGACCGGGGCGGGGCCGCCATGCAGATGCACATGGGAGAAGAACAGCTCCTGTCCGTCCAGCCGCACGTCGTGGGAGACGCCGACGTAGCCGACATGGCCGCCGGGGCGCGTGGAGCGGATGGCCTGCGTCATCGACTCCTGGGAGCCGACCGCCTCGATCACCGAGTGCGCGCCCAGGCCGTCGGTCATCTTCTTGATCCGCGCCACGCCGTCGTCGCCGCGCTCGGTGACGATGTCGGTCGCCCCGTACTCGAGCGCGAGCTTCTGTCGTGGCTCGTGTCGGCTCATCGCGATGATCCGCTCCGCGCCGAGCTGCTTCGCGGCCAGTACCGCCAGTAGCCCGACCGCGCCGTCGCCGACCACCGCGACGGTCTTGCCCGGCCCGGCCTGCGCGGCGACGGCGCCGAACCACCCGGTCCCCAGCACGTCGGACGCGGCGAGCAGACTCGGGACCAGGTCCCGGTCCGGAATGCCGGGCGTGGCGACCAGGGTGCCGTCGGCCAACGGCACGCGCAGCCGTTCCGCCTGCGAGCCGAGGGCGCCGACCGGTTCGCGGTGAACGCAGGAGGACTGGTAGCCCGCGCGGCAGATCTCGCAGGTGTTGTCCGAGGCGAAGAACGACCCGACCACGAACTGCCCGGGTTCGACGGTGGTGACCGCGCTGCCGACCTGCTCGACGACACCGGCGTACTCGTGGCCCATCGGGGCGGGCGCGTCGAACGACTCGATCCCCCGGTACGGCCACAGGTCCGACCCGCACACACACGTCGCCGCCAGTCGGATCACCGCATCGGTCGGGGCGAGGATCGCCGGGTCCGCACGCTCCTCGACTCGCACATCGCCGGGGGCATGCATCACGACACCACGCATGGAAACGCTCCTTGTCTGTTGGCAGGGCCTGCCGGACGGCCCTGTCCGTCGGACGGGCCTACCGAACGGCTCTGCCGGAAGGCTGCCGCCGAGGCCCCGCCGGTGGGGGCGGCGGGTCCTCGGATCATTCAAGGACGTGCCCCGAGCCGAACGAGGGCCGCGCTCGCGGTGTCGCCCGGTTGTTCACCCGCATGCGCGTCCAGGCTCCCGTCACCGCCGGGACCGACAGCCGAAGCTCGGCGCGGACGCGCACCCTCTCGGGGTCGTGAGTGGCACCTGATCGGACGCACGGAAAGACGACACGCGTACCGCGATGATTTCGGCGCGGACTTTCGGTCTACATGAGCAAGGACAGGAAGGAGTCCGCCATGTCTCGGAACGGACCCGCGGAACAACCCACGACCGAACTCGACGCCCGCTACAGCTCCGCGCTCAACCCCCGCCCCGGCGCCGCGGATGTCACGGCCACCGAATGGGCCGAGGCCCAACGCCGAATGCACGCGGCCGAGATCTTCTGGGTGACCACCGTGCGACCCGACGGACGGCTGCACATCACCCCGTTGATCGCCGCCTGGCACGACGGCGCGCTGTACTTCTCCACCGGTCCGGGAGAGCAGAAGGCCACGAACCTGGCCCATGACGAGCACTGCGCACTGCTGACCGGCGGGAACTCGCTCACCGAGGGACTCGACGTAGTGATCGAGGGCACGGCGAAACGCGTCGACGATCCGGCGCTCCTGGAGCAGGTGGTCGGGGCCTACGAGACCAAGTACGGTCCGCACATCACGTCGCCCGAGGGCACCTTCCACGGAATGGGGGATGCGATCCGCAAGGGGAGCGTGCTGGTGTTCGCGGTAGCCCCGGCGACCGCGTACGGCTTCGGCCGGGACGAGGGGGTCTACACCCACACACGGTGGACATTCTGAGCAACCGGCTCCGCCTCCCGGGTCGCGCCGCCGACACCGGGAGGTGTGGGCGGCGCGGCCGGGACCGGACGCGCGAAGGGGCGAACGGGAGGATTCTCGTCCCCGTGCCCATGCGCGGGTGGTGCGTTCGTCGGCGGGCTGCGATCGTTTCTAACCGGGACGAACAGCCCCGTAGAAGTACATGGTGTCGATCGAGGCCTCGGTGATCTGCGTACCGGGACGCGGTGCGTGAATCATGCGACCGCCACCGATGTAGAGGCCGACATGCGAGTTGTCCCTGTTGAAGAAGATCAGGTCCCCGGGCTGCAGCTCCGCCTTGGTCACCCGCTTGCCGTCATTGATCTGTGTGGTCGTGACGCGTGACAACTTGACGTTCGCCGCGGCCCAGGAGGCTTGGGTCAGGCCCGAACAGTCGTAGTTGGTGGGGCCTGTCTTGCCCCAGCCGTACCACTTGCCGATCTGGGCGCGCGCGAACTGGATCGCGACGGCGGCCCGTCCGGAGGCCGGCACATCCGTCGTGGGTGTGTCCTTCGGCTTGTCGCGCGAACTGCGATCGGGTGTACCGCTTCCCGGGGCGGTTTCATGCTCCGAGGAGGCGAGGATCTTGGCTCGCTGCTCCCTGGTGACGGTGTTGAGCAGGCGCTCGGCCTCGGCGAGTTTCCCCTGGATCTCGGTTTTGTTCCGGTTGAGTTCGGTCCGCAACTTCTCCAACTCCGCCAGTTGCGACGAAGCCTCGGTGCGGTCCTGACTCAGAGCACGTGCCTGGGCGGCGATCTGGCGCAGCTTGGCGGCCTGTTGGCTGTCGAGCTGCGCGATCATCTGCGCCTTCTGCAGGTAGTTCTCGGGGTCTCCGCTCAGCGCCAGCGAGAGCGTCGCCGGGAGAGTGCCGCCCCGGTACCGATCGGCCGCGACGACCCCGATCTGGTCACGCAGGATGTTGAGCTGATTCTGCTCGTCGGTGACCCGGGCCTGCGTTCGATTGGCCGTTTCGCGCAGCTTGTCGGCCTGTTCCTGGACGCCGTTGAAGACGTCGGTGGCCTTGATCGCGTCGCTGTGCAGCTTGTTGACCTGTTCCTGGATCTGCTGCAGCGAAGGCTGGGGGTCGGCCTGGGCGGTACCGGCCAAGGCGATCGTGCCGGTCATGGTCGCGGCGACGGTGACCACGGTCGCCACCGCGCGGGCCGAGGTGCGCGGTTTGGGCTTACGGTGCTGTCCGCACCGATGTCTGGACGCCACTGGGGCGGTTCTCCTTCCTCGGCCGCCTACCGGGCCGAATGCGGACACTCGATTCGGCGGGGACGACCGGGCGGCCCGGGCGGACCGGATGGCCGACCCCGAGGCGATCGTCCGTCGAAGAAGGCCCACCCCAGCCATCCAACGACCATGACCCCGGCCTTCACGTTACCGAATCTTTATCGTACATGCTTCGCCTTCGAATTCATCGCGGCGGTTCCATGAACAGTCGAGAAGATCATAAATGAGAGCTTTGTCCGATGCGTTTCGCGGGGAATTCGACTACGACGCCCGAATGCCGCATCCGGTGCAGGGTTATCCGAGCGTGGATCGACGCACATTTCGGAGGCGCGAGCGTCCAAATGGGGACGCAATGACCTCCGTCGCGGCCCACCGGCCTGCCGGCCGTGCGGCGAGGCCTCGACCAGTGGTCGACCCGGCAAAAGAAAGCCGTCGAATGAGAGCCGTCGAAATGCGGGATTCGCTCCTTTCGGATTCACCTTCGGTCCCACGGCCGACCGATTGATAAAACCCGCACGAGCCGGATTTCGGTCGGCAGATCGCTTTTCGGACGATACTCGCAATGCGATGGTCGATCGGATTCCATTCCGATCGATATCACGTGGCGGAGATGATGCTTGCGGGCGCACCGAGTCGCAGGACCCCACTGCTCCCACGTCGACCCTCGATGGAGCGGTACTTGATTCGTCCGGTACTCGGCGGCAGGGAAATCTTGTAGCGCCGGTAGAACTGCTCCTCGGACATACCCGAGCGACACGGAGCGTACTGTCGCGGAGCGTGGGAGTCCCGCGCGACCCGGTCTCGCGAGGATGCGGTGGACCCCGCTCCGCGAGCGGTGGACACGATGCCGGTGGACGACATCGGGACCGTCGTCACACGTAGGCGATTCCTCATTCGGCGACGGGTCATCGACGGTATTCCATGCTCCCCGTCTTCGCACGCAGTATGCCGTCGGCCGAACGACCCCGCCCCGACCGGCATCGCCTGTCTTCCACGACCGAACACGCATCGGCAGGACCCCCATCGGACCGGAAGGATCCCGCCCGGAACAGGCGAAGGATCACAGACGGAGCGCAACGTACGGGCCCAAGTCCCGTACAGGCAAAGGGGATTCCCGAAGACGATGTGGCATTCGTCACTACAACCCCCACGGTCCGTCGATAGTCCCGCACCGAACCGAATCACCCGTCGGGATCCATAGACGACAATTCATCGGCAGCGCACGGCAAGGTGGGTACTTGTCGACACCATGACCTTTCCGAAGTGATCTGTGTCACGTGGTTGCCGACTGGGCCAACCGATAGGTTCCGCGCATTCATGCGCCTTCGCGCGCCATCTCGAACACCACACCCCGGGAGCGTTCCTCATGAGGCATTCGCCTCCTGTCGCACGTCCTTATCCGCGACTATCCGCGGCCGTCTGCGGGCTCGTTGCCCTGTCGCTGTCCTGTGGCGTCGCCGGCACCGCAGGTGCGTCCGTCGTCACCCGCACCGACGCCATCGCCGTACCGGACAACGCCCCGGCCGCCTCGGCGACGCCCACCGACGACGCCGCGGCGAAGGCCCAGGCCGAGGCCACCGCCACCGCGCAGGCCAAGCGCACCGGAGTCCCGGTCCCCGTACCGGAGTTGACCACCGAGACCGACACCGTCACGGCTCTGCCCAACGGCAACCTCGCCCTCAAGCGCACCATCGAGCCGGCTCGTACCAAGAAGACGGGTACCTGGCGCGAACTCGACCCCACCCTGGCCAAGGCGGCCGACGGAACGGTCCGACCAGCCAGTACGACCGGCGACCTGGTCCTCGGCGGAGGAGGCAGCAAGCTCCTCGCCTCGATGACCAACAACGGGCGCAAACTGACCCTGAGTTGGCCCACCACGCTGCCCAAACCCGTCCTCGCCGGCGACGGCGCGCTCTACCCGGGTGTCCTGCCCGACGTCGACCTCAAGGTCGTCGCCGGCGAGCAGGGCGGCTTCACCCACACCCTGATCGTCAAGACCGCCGAAGCCGCCAGGAATCCCCGACTCGCAACTCTGCAGCTGGGGATGGACGCCGACGGCCTGACGGTCGGTGCGAACTCCGATGGGTCGCTCGCGGCCAAGTCCCCCGACGGCAAGGTCGCGTTCATCGCACCCGCGGCCTCCATGTGGGACTCGCGCACGACCCCCAAAGCCACCGGCACCTCTCTCCGTGCCGGCGCGTCGGCCGACGCCGCCCCGGCGACCGCCCCGGGCACCGAACTCGCCTCCACCGACCGGCAGCCCGGCGCCCGGGCCTCGGTTGCCCCGCTGAAGGCCGAGGTGGCCGATGGCACCCTCTCCCTGACCCCCGACGCGGGCCTGCTGTCCGCACCGGACACGGTCTTCCCGCTGTACATCGACCCCCCGTGGGTCCCCTTGCCCGACAACGTCAGCACCTACGGCTGGGCCCAGGAGGCGTACCCCGACACCCCGGGTTACGGCCGGACCGACTTCCAGCCCGGTGCCGGATACCAGCACTACCGGGTCAAGACGGGCCTGGAGCGCACCTATTACCGCGTCGACTACAACTGGCAGGGCCGGCTCAACGGCAAGGCGATCAAACGGGTCGTCTTCAACACCACCCAGGTCGACTCCGCCATCTTCGGCTGCGAGCAGCAATACGCGCAGCCCGTCGAGCTCCACCTGACCAACGACACCCTGACCACCGGCACCAACTGGGACAACAAGCCCACCGAGTTGGGCCTGTGGGGCACCGCTTCGGTACCCAGCTCCAGTACCCAGTCCAAGTGCGGCAACCGCCTCGTCGACTTCGACATCACCTCGAACGTCCTCCCGCACCAGAACTGGGAGTTCCTCACCCTCAGCGTCCACGGCAAGGAATCGCCGAAGACCACGAGCAACGACGGCTTCAAGCGGTTCTCCCGCACCGCCGCCGACAACTACATCTACATCGAGTACAACACCCCGCCCAACGTCCCGAAGAACACGCGGATGACCCCGGTGCCGGTCAACGGCGGGGCCTCCGGGAACGCCGGTTACATCGGCGCGGTCAACCCCGCCGTGGGCGGCGTGAGCCTGTTCGCCACCCTGACCGACCCCGATGGCCACGACGTCGACGCCAACTTCGCCATTCGCGAGGTCGGCAACGGGAATCCGCTGATCCACGAGAGCGGGTGGATCTCCCGGGGACCGAGCGGTCACGAGGCCCGCGCCGACATCCCCGCCGGGAAACTCCTCGACGGCCACACCTACAACTGGGGCGTCGTGGCCGGCGACGGCGACCTCGAATCGGGTTGGGTACCCGGCCAGACGTTCACCGTGGACGGCACGCCGCCCACGGAGCCGACCATCGCCAGCACCGACTTTCCCGTCAACGGAGGCGGCAACAACGCCGGGAGCAAGGGTACCTTCACCCTCACCGCCACCGACAACGCCTCCGGCGTCGATGCCATCGAGTACGCGCTCAACGGCCCCATCCCCGTCGGCGGAGCGGCCCGCGCCACTTACGACGCCTTCGACAACACCTGGCGCATCAAGGACCTCCCGGTCGGCCTGTGGGGCACCAACCACCTCTTCGCGCAGACCGTCGACAAGGCCGGGAACCGCTCCCAGCCCACCGACTACACGTTCTACGCACCCAGCGACCCCAAGGCCACCACCACCCTCGGCGACATCGACGGCGACAAACGCATCGATCTCCTGATCCCCGACGACACCGGCGCGCTGCGCATGTACGCGGCCAACACGAACCCCGCCGACGGTGGGGTCACCGTGTCGACCCGGGTCCAAGGCCCGGTGGGCGTCGACCAGAACGCGACCTGGACGGGGGCATTGATCACCCACCGCGGCGGGGCGGGCATCTTCCGCGACAATCTGTACGCGCTGGGCAGCGGCCAGTTGTACCTTTACCGCAACAACGGCCCGGACGCCGAAGGCAAGTTCTTCGCCAAGGGCACTCGTCGCAGCACCGTCGCCCGGCCCTCGGCCACCCGCTGCGTCGACCCCACCAACCTCCCGAGCAGGACCTGCACCGGCTACAAGAGCGACTGGTCCCAGGTCCTCGCCATCCTCGCCGTCGGCAATGTCGACGCGGACGTGGACGAGGCCGGCGGCGCCAAGATGGAACTGCTCACCGTGGAACAGGACGCCTCCGGTGTCCGCCGCGTGTGGCTCTTCCACGGCACCAGCAGTGCGTCCTCCTTCGACCACGCCACCCTCATCGGCAGCGGCAACGCCTGGAACAACCTCGACCTCCTCGCCCCCGGCGACACCACCGGCGACCAACTCCCCGACCTGTGGGCACGCGACCGCACCACCGGCCAGGTGTACCAGTACCCGTCCAAGAAGAACGCCGACGGCACCGTCGACGTCACCGCACTCGGCAACACCACCACACGAACCCTCATCGGCACCGGCCTCGACGCCGCCGCCTACCCCAAACTCAACTCCGACGGCGACCTCGACGGCGACGGCAAGGGCGACCTGTGGGCCCAGGCCACCGACGGACGACTCGCCGTCGCACTCGGCACCACGCGTGCGCCCGACGGCAACTCCTTCGCGCCGATGCGCGTCATCGCCGACAACCAGACCCCCTGGGACGGGGCCGGGTGTGAGGAGTTCCCCTCCGCCGGTGACGCCAACGTCAAACTGAAGGTCTGCGGACCGATCCTCGCCAAATACAAAGCCATCGGCGGCGTCGACGGGCCGCTGCGCCTGCCGACCACCGGTGTGCTTCCGGACGGCAAGGGCGGGAAGTACGTGAACTTCCAGGGAACGGTCGACGGTGGCGGCACCAACGGCCACATCAACTGGTCTCCCACGACCGGGGCTTGGTACCAACACGGCGCGGCGCGACACAAGTGGCTCGAAAGCGGAGGCGTCAACGGCCCACTGGGCTACCCGGTCTCGGACGAGACCACCATCCGGAGCGGTGCCGGGAGCGTCATCGGCTGGATCACCCACTACGCCGGAACGCCGACCGGCGGCCCGGGCGCCATCACGTGGACCGACGACACCGGCGGGCACGTGATCACAGGCGACACCTACAGCCGCTGGCAAGCCATCGGCGGTCCGCAGGGGACCCTCGGGTTCCCCGCCACCGACGTGGCCAACACGCCCACCAAGCCCGGCACATACACCCTCTTCCGGACGCCGGGCGCGAGCACCGACACCGGCTCCATCTACACCAGCCCGGAAACCGGCGCCTGGGCCGTCTACGGCAACATTCGCGCCCGATGGGCGGCCCTGAACTGGGAGCAGGGCTGGCTCGGCTTCCCCACCGGCAACGAGTACGACGTTCCCGGCGGACGCCGCAGCGACTTCCAAGGCGGCTACATCCGCTGGAACGCCACCACCAACATCAGCACCGAACACCACTACAACGACAGCACTGCCGCCCAACGCAGCGAGTACTCCGGAGACTTCGACGGCGACCACCGGGCCGATGTGCTGACCGTCTACGACTACGGCCAGGGCACCACCGCGCTGTTCGTCTCTTCCGGCACCTCCGACGGTGGCGTCGGCGCACCTCGGCAGGCGTGGCTCAGCCACGCCGGTTGGTTCGACAGCACCCGTGCCAAGTTCGCGGTCGGTGACTTCGACCAGGACGGACGCGACGACGTCGTCGCGCTGTACGGCTACCCCGACGGCGCCACCCAACTGTTCACCTTCCTGTCCCGACCCGACGGAAGCATCGCCGACGGCGTTCCGAGCAACTACACCGCGCCCGGCCGTTGGGACTGGACCAAGGCCGTCCTGCTGGCCGGCGACTTCAACGGTGACGGACGCGACGAGCCGACGATGATGTACGACCACGGCTCGGAAACGACCAACGCCTACACGTGGCCGACCAAGGCGGACGGCACGTTCGAGGAACCCGTAGCGACCTGGCAGAGCGGTGCCTGGAACTGGTCGCTCGCGCGCAGCAAGTTCGTCACCGGCGACTTCGACGGGGATGGCCGCACCGACCTAGCCGCGATGTACGGCTACGGCAACACGGAGGGTGACGCCGTCGCCCTGTTCACCCTGCGGGCCCTGCCCGACGGGCACTTCGCCGGCACCACGCAGTCCTGGTCCCGTACGGCCGGCAACTGGTCCTGGAACAGGACCCGACTCACCACCGGCGACTACAACAGCGACGGTCGGGTCGACATTGCGGCAATGTACGACCACGGCAACGGCGTGGTGGGCCTGATGACCTTCACCGCCCGCACCGACGGCGGATTCAACGACGACGTCGCCGGCTGGACCTCCGCCGCCGGAACGTGGCCGGGCAACGCCGCCGTGCCCGTGTCCGGCGACTACAACGGCGACGGACGCGCGGACGTCGCCGCGATGTTCGAAGCCACCGACGGATCCACCGAGTTCCACATGTTCGCCGCCACCCCGGACGGCACGTTCCCTGCTCCTGTGAAGGGATGGAAGGCCACTCCCGGCACCTGGTAACCGTCCCGTCCGACCCACGTAAGTCAATGGAGCCCGGCGCCATCGGCGCCGGGCTCCATTCGACGTGGTGGTTGACTTCGGCGTCCGAAATCCCGATCCGTGCGGCCTCGGTACGGGTCTGCGCGGCGGCTGGATCACCCGCGGCGGCGAGCAGGTTGCTCGCGGCCTCCGGGGACATCCGCCCGGCGTGGTCGGGGTTGCGTGGTATTCGATGGGTTGGCCGTCGCACTTGCCTTGACTCGTCAAGGTAAGTGGTTTTACCTTGAGTGGTCAAGGTATGAGAGGAGGCGTCGTGCGCGGACGAGCCACGATTGCGGCGATGATCGAGGTGGCGGCGGCCCTGGGCGTCACGGTCCACGCTGCGGCGGCGCCCCGCGAGATCCGCTTCTCCCGCGCGGGCTGCCGGCTGCACGGACTCGACTGGGGCGGAACGGGACCTCCGGTGCTCCTGTTGCACGGTGGCGGATTGACCGCGCGCACGTGGGACTTCGTCTGCCTCGGCCTGCGTGGCGCCGCCCGACTCGTCGCACTGGATCTGCGTGGGCACGGCGACAGCGACTGGTCCGAGGACTACCGCATCGACACCATGGCGGCCGATGTCGTCGCCGCGGCCGACCACCTCGGCTTCGATCGGATCCGGCTGGTCGGCATGTCGCTCGGCGGTGTGGTCGCCGCCCACGTCGTCGACTCGCGGCCCGACCTGGTGGAGCGGTTGGCCCTTGTCGACGTCGCACCCGGCGTGGACTTCGAAAGCACCCGGCGGGTACGGGCGTTCATGGCCGGACTCGGTCCCGTGCGAGAACTCGAGACGGTGGTCCAGGCCGCGATGTGCGTCAATCCGCGCGCCGACCGCGCCGGCGTCGCCTACCGCATGAGCACACTGTTTCATCGTGCGCCCGACGGCGTCTGGATACCGAAGGGCGATCCGCGTCCCCCCGATTTCCCCGCCATCCTCGCGGCCATCGATCGGCTGGACGCTCGGCTGACCGCGGTACCGGTCCTGGTGGTGCGCGGCGCACGCAGCAAGGTCCTCCCGCAGGCCACCGCCGAACGCCTGGTCGAGCGCATCCCGGACGGGAGACTCGTGGTCGTACCGAACGCGGGGCACATCGTCCAGGAGGACAACCCGGCGGCGCTGACCACCGCACTGCACGCGTTCCTCACAGACGAGTCGTGACCCGGGCACGCTTGGCGTTGCCGCGCGGAACGCAGGGAGACGGAGCACGCCGGCCGGCCGTCCCGGCTCGCGGGTTCCTCCCCCACACGCCGCAGCCTTCCCCAGGCCGCCCGACCGTCGTCGCCCACCGGCCGCCCGGCCTTCGATCGTGCCGATGCGGGCGGTGGTGCCATCCGCTGTCATTCCTGCCGTTCGACCCACTCCCCCCACCCAGCGGGTAGCCGTAACCGGGACGGCCGGTGTCGGCGCTGGTGCGGAACGGCGCGCCCTTGTTGTCGATGTGCTCCGTGCCGCGGCGGTCGCCGCTGGACCAGGCGGCATGGCCCTACCACCGCGGGCTCGCGGGCCGGATCGCCGGCAGATGGTCACGGTGGCTGCCGGCAGCGGGCCCAGGGGCGGGCCGACAGCGCCCCATTCGTGCCGGTTTCGGTGGCTCCGGCAGCGCCGATGCGCAGGTCTCCACGCTGCGCCCCGGCCTTCCGACGCCCGGGCGACGCCTGCCTCCTCGGCGGCCTGTACGAACGCGGGGCCGCTGCCCGGCACCGCGAACAGGAACACGCCCTCGACCCCGGCCGGCGCCGCCGGCAGCGTCTCCGGCCGCCCCAGGTCGCCCTCGAACACCTGGACGCCGTCCGGGAGTTCCGCGGCGGCCGGGTCGCGGGTCAGGCCCGCACCGAAACCCCCCGGCCGACCAACTCGCGGACGACGTGGCGGCCGACGTTCCCGGTGGCACCGGTGACGAGGATCATGCGTTCTCCTTGGGCAGCAAAAACGAGTTCCCGGGGCGAACCCACCCTCCCCGGTGCAACAGGACAACAGTATTGATCAAAGAGGCAAGCTCCATTCCTGATTCGACACGGGGAGAGCGAACCGCACACGGGGTGGAGCGAACCGCGAACCCGGGCATCAGACCGAACGGCTCCGCGGCGGCGCGGACTTCCGGGCCCGCGCCGGAAGGGGCGGCGGCGGGCGGTGCGGACGTGCGGTCGCCGGGCCGATGGCGAACAGGGCGGGGCGTCCGCACACCGCGTGCGAGGTGCGACGCAAGACGCGACCGACTCGCGGACCAGCAGCTTGACCTTGTCGTAGCGTCAACGTTTCTACTGGTGGCATGCGAATCGGAGAACTGGCCGCCATCGCCGGCGTCACCACGCGCGCCGTGCGCCACTACCACCGCATCGGCCTGCTGCCCGAGCCACCCCGGCAGCCCAACGGGTACCGCGAGTACGCCCTGCGCGATGCCGTCGAACTGGCCCGCCTGCGCCGGCTGACCGAGCTCGGCCTGAGCCTGGACGAGGTCAAGGACGTGTTGGCGAACGACGCGGGCCGGGAACTCGTGGAAATCCTCACCGAGCTGGACGTCGACCTGGCCCGCCAGGAGGACGCCATCCGGCAGCGCCGCGCCCGCCTGCGCCAACTGCTCGAACAGGCCGAGCGGACCGGACGATTGCCCGCCGAGGCCCCCGTCTCCCCCGAACTCGCCGCCGTCTTCGAGGACATGGCCCGCGCCTCCGCTCTGCTCCCCGGTCCGGAACCGGCGATGGCCGCCAAGGAGCGGCAACTGCTCGCCCTGTTGGAGACCGGATCACCGGGCGCCGACCGAGGTTGGCTCGACGCCCTCGTACACACCCTCGGCGCCGACCCGGAGGCGATGCGGCGCGCGTACGAGGTCTACGCCCGACTGGACGAACTGGCCGACGCCGCCGAGGACGACCCCCGGGTGGAGCAGACCGCCCGGGCGGTCGCCGAGAGCATCCCGGACGCGGCGCTGCGGGCGATGGCCATCCCGGACCGGGGCGTGGCGGAAGACGAAAGCGGTTTCCTGGACGCCTTCTTCGAGGATCACTCCCCCGCCCAGGCGGCGGCCATCCGCCGCGCCATCGTGCTGCTCCGGGAGCGTGCCGGATGAAGGGGCCGAGGAAGATCGTGCGTTGGTCCTTCGTCGCGCTCCTCCCCGGGGAGTTCACGGTGATCCTGTGCCTGGTCGGCGGCGTACGGGTCCCTTCGACCGCCCGGACCGCCACAGCGGCGGCATCGCTCACCATCGCCGTGGCGGCGTCCGCCCTGCTCGCCCTCGACCACCGCCGCCACCGCCGTGCCGGGCTCGCACGCCGCCCCGCCTTCCTCGCCGCGATCGCCGACACCGTTCCGGCGCCCGTACGCAGGCTCACCGCCCACGAGTTGTTCCTCTCCACCAGCTTCCTGCGCTGGGCGACCCGCCGCGGCCCGCACGGGGTCCGCGACGGCGACCTGCCCGTCGCGTACGCCCCCGGTCAAACGGCGTACGTGTACTGCTTCTTCTTCGTCTCCGTCGTCGAGACCCTGGCCCTCGCGTTCCTGATCCCGTGGCCGGTCGTGCACGCCGTCACGCTGGTCGTCGACATCTGGGGCTGCTACTTCATCGTCGCCCTGCACGCCTCGTGCGTGGTCCGCCCCCACGTGATCGGCCCGGACGGTTCCCTGCGCCTGCGCTACGGCGCCCTCCTCGACATCCACATCCCCGCCGACCACATCGCCTCCGTCCGCCTCGAACGGAAGTTCCCCGAAGGCAGATTGGCCACCGTCGACGACAACGGCGTCGCCGACCTGGCGGTGGCGAGCCAGACCACGATCACCGTCGAACTCACCGCCCCCGTCTCGTACCGACGCCCCCTCGGCAAACCCGCCCAGGCCCGCGCCTTCCGCTTCTACGCCGAGCACCCCGAGCCGGCCGTGGCGGCTCTGAAGACCCGTGTCGCATCCCTCGGGAGCAAGGCCGGCACCGAAACCCGCACGTCCACCGCGCCCGAGCAGCCCCGGAGCCGCTGACCGCCGGCGGCCCGCCGACACATCGGGGCGCGTCGGCTACCCGGCCCTGCCCGTCGTCGGGCCGACCGCGTTCGATGCCGTCGTCACCGAACGCCGGGCAGCGCACCCGTCGTTCGTGAGAGAAAAGTGCATCGTTCGCAGCGAAAGTGGCCTTGGCCGCCGGAATCCGGCGTGCATACGCTGATTCGACCGCACGCATGCGACGCGTGCCGCACCCCCGCTCGTCCCGCTCCGACCTCTCCACCCCGACTCGCCCCGTATCCCCACCTACCCCATGGACGGACCACAGGGACCACAAGCATCCTCGGGAGCCTCCAGTGAGAAGCACACGATTCGTGCTGTGCGCACTGCTCATCACCTGGGCCGTCGGCGTTTCACCCGCCGCCGCTTCGTCGACCGCACCGGCGCCGTCGGCGGACCGGAGCGTGTTCGCCCTGTCCAGCGCCGCCTTCGTCGACGGCGGCTTCATCCCCAAGATCCACGAGTGCACCAGCGGGGGCGGCAACGCCCCCCCCCCCCCCAAGAAGAACGAGTCCCCGCCCCTGACCTGGTCCGGAGCCCCGGCCACCGCCAGGAGCTACGCGATCGTCATGCGCGATCTCGACAACGCCAACCTCATCCACTGGGTCATCTACGACATCCCGGCGAACACGACCTCGCTCCCCCAAAACGTCGACCACGCCTACCGCCCCTCGGTCCCCGCGGGAGCCAGGCAGGTCTACTACCGGGGAAGCGCGAGCCTCTACGGCTACCAGGGACCCTGCTCACCCTCGACGGTGAACACCTACGAGTTCGTCGTCCACGCGCTCAACCAGCCGTCCCTTCCCGGCCTGAACTCCGGCTCGTCCACCCAGACCGCCGCCAGGACCATCGCCGCGGCCTCGATCGCCTCGGCCGGGATCCGCGGCGAGTCGTAGTACTTCCCGCCGACGTTCCGACGATCCCTGACGGTGGCCTCCTGGCCCGGATGGCGCAGGCGCGTGGGTTCGGGCATGGGTGTCGTGTCAGCCGCGGACGCCGAGGCCCGACTCGCATCCACCGATGGGCGTAATCCGGCGCGCCGGAGCGTGGTCCGACCCGCTGTCGACCGATTCCCGGGTCAGGATGGCAGCGACGCAGCGCCGCGTAGCCGACGCGCGGTGCGCACGGGTCGCCGGGAGATGTGAGCGTATGACGATCGATCGACGGAGGTTTCTGACCGCTCTGGGGGTCGGGGGTGCGTTGGCGGTGACGGGGACTGCGGCCGGGGCGCCGGCGCGGAGCCGGACACCGGTGTTGCCGGCGTACGACGCCCGGCCGTTGCGAGGCATCGCGGGGCAGCGGGTGCCCGGGTCCGTGGCCGAACCCCCGGACTGGGCCGCGTTGAAGGCGCGGCTCGACGGGCGGCTGCTGTTGCCGGAGGACCAGGGGTACGGCGTGGCCCGGCTCGGATACAACGAGCTGTACGACGATCAACTTCCGGCGGCGGTGGCCCAGTGCACCTCCGCGGCGGATGTACAGAGTTGCCTGGATGCGGCCCGTGGACACGGGGTACCGATCGCCGCGCGCAGCGGAGGACACAGTTACCTCGGGTACAGCGTGCCCAACGGCGGGCTGGTGATGGACCTGCGGCCGATGGCGCAGGTCCAGGTGCAGTCGGACGGGACCGTGCGAGTCGGGTCGGGAGCCCGGCTGATCGAGGTGTACGCGGCGCTGGCGGAGGCCGGACGGCTGATGCCGGCCGGCTCGTGTCCGACGGTGGGGGTCAGCGGGCTGGCCCTGGGCGGCGGGATCGGGGTGTTGACCCGCAAGTACGGACTCACCTGCGATCGGCTGGTCTCGGCGGAGGTGGTCACCGCCGACTCGCGGGTACTCACCGTCTCCGAGTGCTCCGAGCCGGACCTGTACTGGGCGCTGCGCGGCGGAGGCGGCGGCAACTTCGGCGTGGTCACCCGGTTCACCTTCAGCACCGAGCCGGCGCCCGCGCTCACCGTCTTCTCGTTGCGCTTCCCGGCCGGCTCGGCCGCGTCGGTGATCGGGGCCTGGCAGGAGTGGGTCTCGGACGCGCCGCCGGAGCTGTGGTCGAACTGTGTGGTGTCCGGCGGTACGCCACCGACCTGTCGGGTGGGCGGGTGCTACGTCGGGGCGGAGAGCGGGCTGAATCCGCTCCTGGACCGGCTGATCGCCGCCGCGTCGACGCAGCCGAGCTCGCGCACCGTGCAGGGCAAGAGCTACCTGGACACGATGAAGTACATGGCCGGCTGCGCGAACGACACCATCGCGCAGTGCCACCCGACCTTCGAGGGCGGGCGGCTGCCGCGAGCGGCCTTCGTCGCCGTCTCCCGGGTGCTGACCGCTCCGCTGGACGCGCAGGGGGTGGTGCGGTTGATGGCCGGGCGTACCGGGATGGACCTGCTGCTGGACTCGATGGGCGGCGCCGTCTCGCGGATCGCCCCCGACGCAACGGCCTTTCCACACCGCTCGGCCCTCGCCACCGCACAGATCTACGCGAGCACCACACCGGCCGGCAAGGAGGAGGCGACAGCCGCGGTGGACGCCGTCCGAGACGGCCTCGAGGCGCTGGGCGCGTCGGGGGCGTACGTCAACTACATCGACGCGAACCTGCCCGACTGGGGTACGGCCTATTACGGCAAGAACCTGTCGCGGCTGAAGGCGGTGTCCCGACACTACGACCCGGACCAGGTGTTCACGTTCCCCCAGTCGGTGGCGCGGGCCTGAGCGGCGCGGTCCACGTGGGGCGATGGAGGTGAGCTTCCGGGGCCGGAGTTCGGAACGCACGGCGGCGAACCGTGGGCCGCTCCGAACCCCGGCACCCACCTGCGCCCGAGGGCTGCACGACGGCGCGGATTCGGACGCGGACGAGCGGTCCCGGCCACGCCGGGCGGTCGGCCGTGGCTCGTGTCGTGCCGCTCGCACGGCGGTTCCGGCCCCGGGACCATCCTTGGCGTTGCGGGTGCGAAAGTACGCGACGCGGCGCTCGTCCCGAGGATCCGCACGGCGTTGCAGACCGCGTTGCACACCACGTTGCACGCCGCGTCGCACACCGCGTTGCACACCGCGTTGCACACCGTGATCCCCGACGCATGAGTCGGCGTATGGCGTGGGTGGGCATGTCGGCGGCGGGAACCGTTTCGGGTGAACTCGCATCCGCAATAGGCATGGATGGGTTTGGACGGCCCGCACGGGAGCGTCCGCATGCCCAATGACGCCGCACGAACCGAGGGAAGAAGTGGTCATGGAATTGCGTCCGAGTCGGCGTGGGGTACTCGGCGGGGTCGCCGCAGCAACTCTCGGCCTCGTTCTCCCCGTCGGCGGAAGGGCCTTCGCACAGGGCACGAACGACAACGAGCGGATCGTCGGGCGGTTGTGTGCTCTCGAGGAGGCGCACTCCGCTCGGCTGGGAGTCTTCGCGTGGGACACCGTCACGGGCAGGACCGTGTCCCACCGCGCGCGCGAGTTGTTCCCGATGTGTTCGACGTTCAAGACGATCGCCGTGGCCGCGGTCCTGCGGGACCTCGACCGGGACGGCGAGTTCCTCGCCCGGCGCATCCGGTACACGCAGAAGGACGTCACGGAGTCGGGCTACGCGCCGATCACGGGCCTGCCCGAGAACCTCGCCAACGGCATGACCGTCGCGAACCTGTGCGCGGCCGCCATCGACCACAGCGACAACACCGCGGCGAACCTCCTGCTGCGCGAACTCGGCGGCCCGAGCGCGGTCACCCGCTTCTGCCGTTCGATCGGGGACGAGGTGACCCGGCTCGACCGATGGGAGCCGGCCCTGAACTCGGCGGAGCCGGACCGGGCGACCGATACGTCGAGCCCTCGTGCGATCGGCCGGACGTACGCCCGACTCGCCCTGGGAACCGCCCTCGACGCGCGGGACCGCGAGCGGCTGACCGGCTGGCTGCTCGCCAACACCACCGGCGGCAACCGCCTGCGGGCGGGGCTGCCCAAGGACTGGATCGTCGGGGACAAGACCGGTACCGGCGGGTACGGCACCACCAATGACGTGGGCGTCACCTGGCCACCCGGCCGGGGACCCATCGTCATGGCGGTCCTGTCCACCAAGCACGACTCCGCCGCACCC
This sequence comes from Embleya sp. NBC_00888, assembly GCF_045207655.1. Taxonomy (NCBI): domain Bacteria; kingdom Bacillati; phylum Actinomycetota; class Actinomycetes; order Kitasatosporales; family Streptomycetaceae; genus Embleya; species Embleya sp. NBC_00888. The sequence continues at coordinate 1,610,693 of NZ_CP108785.1, forward strand.
GCGGACGAACCACTGATCGCCGATACCGCCGCGCTGGTGGCAGCGGTACTCGCCTGACCTCCAACCACGCGGGACCGTGATCGAGCCGGCGAGGCGGACGGGGCCGGCGGGCGGCGGGCGTGCGGACCCGCCGGCAGGGTCTGTACGCCTGTCACTGTCGGCCGCGGCCGCCGTCGCCCGTCGGCCGCGGCGGCAGTGGAGACCCTGCGGGCAACTGTCCACGCCGTAGGCGGTCATGGTCGGGAGCAGTGTCTGCGTGTAGGCGCCGACGTCGACGGCCGGTCGCGCCCCGCCGTCACCGGTGACGAACCGGAACGCGGCATGTGGAGCGCCGTGGAAGCACAGGCTCTCCGCGTCGTGGGCCGCGCGTGCCGCGTGGTCGTCGGGCCGGTTCGCCGGGTCCACGACAGCCCGCACATATCGTTGGCGCCGCCAATGGATTCGCATATATAGTTGGCGTCGCCAATGTTGGACGCGCCAACGAAAGAGGGATGCCATGTCCTCGAACGCTCCGATCGACGACCGCACCGAGATCGCCGACCTGCTCATCCGTCTCGCGCGGCTGCTCGACGAGAGGCGGTGGGAGGATGCGGGCACCGTGTTCGCCGACGACGTGGCGGTGCACTCGCCGCGCGGCGGCGAACTCCAGGGCCTCGACAAGGTCGTCGGCTACATGCGCCGGGCCGAGGTCGAGGGGGAACTCACCCAGCACATGACCACCGACGTCCTGGTCGATGTCGACGGCGACGCCGACCGGGCGACCGCGTCGGCGAACTCGCTCGTGTACTTCCATCGCGACGGCCAGGCGCCACATCTGACCAGCGGTCTGCGGTTGACCTGCACCGCGGTACGAACGCCGGCGGGCTGGCGAATCCGCGAGTATCGGATCAAGCTCGCCTGGACGCACGAGAGTTGATCTCTCCCGCGGGTTCGTGTCGGAGACGCGGGTCGGCGTACGAGAGATCTGCGCCGGGACGGTGCGCGGTCGGGATGACGGGACGGTGCGCAGTCCGGGCGATCAGGGCAGGGTCAGGATGCGGGGGCCCTCTTCCGTGATGGCGATCGTGTGCTCGATGTGGGCCGCACGGCTGCCGTCCACGGTGTACAGGGTCCAGCCGTCGGGGCCGACGCGGTAGTCGTTGTCCGTTCCGGGGCCCGATCCGGGGCCCGGATCGGGCCGTTCCGTGGTCTGGGCTATGAGGTGACAGCCGCGGCCGGTGCCGGCTTGTCGGGTGTGCGGACCGGGCGCCGGGGGCCTCGGGCGAGGATGTAGAGGAGGAGCACCCCCATCACGATCACGCCTGCCCACATGGCCTGTTGCCATCCGTCGACGAACGATTCCCGGGCGGCGCGGGCCAGATCCTGCCCGTGGGGGCCGGCGGTGTGGGCGGCGTCGATGGCGTTGGCGACGCCTTCGCGGGCCGTGTCGGCGCTGTCCTCGGGGACGCCGTCGAGTCGGGTGTCGATCGCGCTTCGGTATCCGGCGGACAACAACGCACCGAGCAGGGCGACTCCGAGCGCGGTGCCGAACTCGCGGGTGACGTCGTTGAGGGCGGACGCCACGCCTTGGCGCTCCTGGGGCAGGGAGCCGGTGATCGCCTCCGTGGACGGCGTCATCGACAGGCCCATGCCGATGCCCATGGCGAGCATGCCGGGGAGGACGGACAGGTAGCCGCCGTCGACGGAGACGATGGCGGCCATCAGGGCGAGTCCGGCGCCGGCCAGCGCGATCCCGGTGGCCATGGTCGCCTTGGGGCCGATGCGCTCGGCAAGCTTGGGGGCAAGGCCGGAGGAGATCATCATCAGCACGGCCATCGGCATCAGCGCCACGGTGGACAGCAACCCGGACCAGCCCAGGACGGCCTGGAGGAAGGGGAAGAGCACGACGAAGATGCCCGCCTGCACTCCGAAGACGGCCAGGAGCGTGATCGAGCCGCCGGCCAGGCCGCGTTCGCGGAACAGGCGTACGTCCAGGAGCGCGGCGTCGCGGCGTCGCAGTTCCCAGGTCACGAAGGCGACGGCGGCCACGGCGCCGACGGCGAGGCCGATGAGGGTCGCGGGTGCGCCCCAGCCCCGTTCGGGGCCTTCCTGAAGGAAGAAGATGAGCCCGACCACGGCGACGACGGAGGTGAGAGCACCCGTGAAGTCGAAGGAATGCCGGGAGATGTCGCGGGAGTTGGGGACCGAACGCACCGCCATGACGAGTGCGACGGCGACGAGGACTACGGGCAGTACGAACAACAGACGCCAGTTCGCCACGTCCACCAGGGCGGCGGAGAGGAACATGCCCAGAACGCCACCGCCGCCGGCGACGCCGGTCCACACGCCGATCGCTCGGCCGCGTTCCTCCTCGGGGAACGTGGAGGTGATGACGGCGAGGGTGATCGGCATGATCATCGCCGCGCCGATGCCGCCGAGTACGCGCGCGGCGAGCATGACCTCGGCGGAGGGGGCCAGTCCGGCCGCGGCGCCGGCCAGGCCGAAGAGGATCAGGCCGGCCACCAGCATGGGTTTGCGGCCCAGGCGGTCGCCGAGGGCACCGAGCGGCAGCAGGAGCGCGGCCAGGCTCAGGGTGTAGATGTTGATGATCCACAGGATCGTGCCCTGCGACGCGTCGAACTCGACGGCCAGGTCGGGCTGGGCCACGTTGAGCCCGGAGACCGACGCGATCACCGCCATCAGCGCGACGCACACGGCGATCAGGATCGTGCGGCGCTGCCGCGCGTCCGGCCCGCCGTCGCCGGGGACGGGGACGTGGACGTGGACGGGGCCAGGGACACCGGATGGGCCGGTGCTCGCTTGCGCGGATTGGTTCAAGCTCATGGATTCCTCCCAATGGGCATGCGTGAGGGACGCGGCTCGAAGGACATGCGGGGTGCGGCGCGGAAGGGCGCACGCGGGCCACGGCTCAAGGGGCATGCGGGGTTCCGCGCGGGGCCGCACATGCGGGGCGCGACTCGGGAGCCCGCACATGCGGGGCGCGACTCGGGAGCCCCGCACATGCGGGGCGCGACTCGGGAGCCCCGCACATGAGGGACGCGGCTCCAAGCGCATGCCAAGTGCGGCGCGGAAAGGCGCATGCGGGTCTCGGCTCAAGAGGCATGCGGGATGCGGCCGGAAGCACGCGTGCGGAACTCGGCTCAAGAGCACATGCGAGACTCGGCGCCGTTCGGGGACGAGGCGCCGATGTGGTGGCTGCCGACGCGGCTGCCGCGGTACGGCGTGAGGGTTCCGCGAAACGCGGGGTTTCTCAGGCGGCGGTCCGGGCGGCCCGGAGAGCCGCATCGGTGTCGGCGGCGGCGAGGTCGGCGTTCATGTGGGCACCTGCCAGAGCGCCGGCCGCTGCGGAGGCGCCGACCTGAGCGGTCGGGTCGGTGGCGTTCCCGGCCACCCACACACCGGGGACCTCGGTGGTGCCGGCCATCCCGGTCGCGAAGTGGCGCCCCATGCCTTCGGGCAGGTCCCGCATCGGCAGCCTCAGTTCCTCGAGGCCGTCGGTACGGGCCTGCATCCGGGTCACGACCGCGAGGACCCGACGGGACACGAGTCGGCCGTCGGCCAGGCGTACGCCCGTGATGGTCCCGTCCTCGGCGGTTTCGATCGCGGTCACGGCGGTGTCGACGACGCGGATGTCGCGGGCGGCGAAACGTGCCCGGGTGTCCTGGTCCAGGTCGGTTCCGCGGGTGAAGTAGACCAGGTCGTCGGTCAGTTGACGGAACAGCAGCGCGTGATGGACCGAGGCCGGCCCCACCGCCGGGATCCCGATGGGTTCGTCGCGCACCTCCCAGCCGTGGCAGTACGGGCAGTGCACCACGCCGCGGCCCCAGTGCGCGGCGAGGCCGGGGATGTCGGGAAGTTCGTCGCGCAGTCCGGTGGCCACCAGCAGCCGGCGCGCCCGCAGGGTGCGGCCGTCGGCGAGCGTGACGGTGAAGCGCGGGTCGCCTTCGGCGGGGGCGGGGGCGGCCGAGATCACCCGCCCGGCCACGACCAGGCCACCGTAGCGGCGGACCTCCTCGCGACCCCTGTGCAGAAGCTCGGCCGGCGGTGTGCCGTCCAGGGCGAGCAGGCCGTGTACGCCCTCGGCGGGCGCGTTGCGCGGGCTGCCGCTGTCGATGACGACGACCGATCGGCGGGAGCGGGCCAGCATCAGCGCACCGTTCAGGCCCGCGGCGCCGCCGCCGATCACCACGGCATCCGCAGTCGTGTTGGGCAGTCGGTCGGTCGTGTGGGCGGCAGTGGTCACGGACATGACGTCGTCCCTTCTGGTTGCTCACTCCGTACGTTCTCGGAGTCCTATGGGAGCAACGTTAAGCCCACCTTGCGACAAAGGCATGGCCTCTTGCGTATAACGCAAGAATCTGGCGAGATGGCGGCCTGGATCGCAGAGCCCCTCCGCGCCCTCCCCTGCGCGCGACGGAAGGCCGACTGCCGGCAGAGCTCCCGGCCCGCGCCCGCCGGACAGGGCCTACGTGACCGCGGGCCGTTCGGAGGCGCCGGGAGCGACCGCCCGAGTGGCCGTCACTTGATGCTGGTGTCGCCGAGGGCTTCGAGCACCCGCCGAAGGCTGTCGCCGGATTTCTCGACCAGGTCACGGTCCACGTCTGCGAGCAGCCGCGCGTAGCTCGCCAGATGGTCGGCGAACAGGGCCCGGGTGACCTCGTGCCCGTGCTCGGTGAGGTGGATCTTGACGGTGCGCCGGTCCTCCCCGTCGCGCACGCGTTCCACCAGGCCCTTGGCCTCCATCTTGTCGATGCGGTTGGTGATCGTACCCGAGGACACCATGGACGCCTTGAGGAAGGTCCCGGCAGTGAGGGCGTACGGCGGTCCGGACCGCTGCAGCGTGGTGAGGACGTCGAACTCGCCCGCATCCAAGCCGTGCATGCCGGCGCTTGCCTTGACCGACTTCTCGACCACCAGGGCCAGCCGCTGGATGCGCCCGAAGAGCTGCACCGTCCAGAGCTCGTCCACCACGTCGGAGCGCTCCTCGGCCCACTGACCGATGATCGCGTCCACGGCATCGCTCATCGTCGTCACGCCTCTCGATACAGACTCTCTCGGTACGGACTCTCTCGGTAGGAACTCTACCAGTAGTGAGTCTCTTAGATTCGAGATACTTGACTCTGGGAGAGTCGAATGCTTGTATCTAGCTATTGAGATTGTCGAATCCGAGCAGCGAGCCGCCCGGATCGCTCTCCCGGCTTCACCGCCGCTCCCCCGCCGACAACCGCCGACCACCCCGCCTTCCGGAGGCTGCCGTGTCCCCGCACGCCCAAACCCGTCCCGGCCCCCGCCACACCACACCGACGAAGCCCCTCGCCTCCGCCCCCGTACGGCCGTCCGTCCGGCCGCCCGTCACGCCCTCCGCCGCCGCGCCCGCTTCGCGTCGAGTACCGGTCGTGTGGCTGGCGTTGCTGGCCACCCCGATCGCCGCAAGCGCCAACAGCCCGGTCCTGATCCTTCCCGACACGGCCGACTCGCTCGGCGTCCGTACGGCCACCGCGACCTGGCTCGTCACCGTCTTCGCCTGGGCCATGGCGGTCGGCACCCCGCTGATGGCGAACCTGCTGCGCCGCCGCGGCCTGGGCATCACGCTCAAGCTGAGCGCCGCCCTGATCGTGACCGGCACCGCGGTCCTCGCCGCGGCGCCCTGGCTGCCGGTGGCCATGGCGGGCCGGGCGGCCCAGGCCGCAGGCGGCGCGGGCCTGGTCACCGCGGCGATGAGCCTGGCGGGTTCGGTCCGCCGGATGGGCGTGATCACGGCGGGCTTCGGAACACTGGGGGCGGTCGGCCCGCTGCTCGGCTCGACCATCGCGGACATCGCCTCGTGGCGGCTGTCCATGGCCGTCGGCGCGATCGCCCTCCTCGCCCTGCCGGCGGTCATGCGCCGCGCCGACCTGTCCGCGCCGCGGCACAGCACCCGGTTCGACGGTCGGGGTGCCGCCCTGCTGGTCCTGACCGCGACGGCCCTGGTCCTCGTCCCGCGCTACCCGCTCCCCGCGGTGGCCGCCTCACTGGCAACGGGCGCGCTGCTGGCCCTGCACATCAGGTCCAACCCCACGGGCTTCGTACCGGCGGCGCTGCTGCGCACCCGCGCGTTCGTCCTCTCCGCCGTGCTCGCCTGCGCCTTCGCGACCTCGTACTTCACGCTGCTCTTCACCGTCCCGCAGTTGCTGCGCGACCGCACCGACTGGTCGGCCTCCACGATCGGCACGAGCCAGTTGGCCGCTCTCCTCGCCGGTTCGGCCCTCGCCATGCTGCTGGCTGCGGTGTCGGCTCGGATGAGTCGCCCCCGGGTCCTGACGATCCTGCTCACCGTCGGCGCGCTCGCTCCGCTCACCGCCGTTCTGACCCCCTGGGCGCCGCTGCTCCTGTTGGTCGCGACACTGGCCGTCTTCACCGCGGGCGCGGGCCAGGCGACGCTCGCGGTGTACGCGACCGCAGCCGCGCCGGCCACCCAACGCCCCACCGCGATAGGCCTGTTCAACCTCTGCTACCAGCTCGGCGGCGCCTTCGGACCGGCGATCGCAGCCGCAATCACACTGGGCGGCTGAACCACCACCCCCGATCCGCTCCCGCCCTGCACCGCGGCACCGTACCCATGGGCGAGTTCGCGCCACCCAGGGGGGCCTGAGGCCTCGGAGGCGCACTCCCTCCACCGGCTCGCGACCACCCGGAACGACGGGTCGACCCGGTGCGCGGGTGGAGGGTTCGACGTCATCGTGTGTACAAGCGGTCCAATGCCGACCGGCTCTCGTCGTCCGCGGCGCGGTAGATCACCAGCCGCTGGTCCGGATCCTGGAGTGGCGTGAGGACTTCGAAGTGCACTGCGATCACACCGACGTCGGGATGCCGTATCTCCTTGCGCCCGCGGCCGTTGACCTGGACGTCTCGCTCGGCCCACATTCGCGCGAACTCCTCGTCACACGCCATGAATTCGGCAATGAGGTCGGTCAACATCCGGTCCTGCGGATACGCGGCCCACGCGGCGCGCAGGTGGGCGATGCCCTCCCGTACGACACGTTCGCGGTCGACATAGAACTCCCGCGCCCGCGGATGCATCAGGCACAGCCGCATCGCATTGCGCTGCGACGGCGGCAAGGCGTCGAAATCTCCCAGCAGCCTGGCCATTTCGCCGTTCCAGGCCAGGATGTCGTAGCGGTGGTTCATCAGCATGGCCGGCAGCGGCGACAGGTCGGCGACCAGCCGGGCCAGCGGCGGCGCCGCGGTGGTGGCGGGCTTGTCGGCGTTGCGGGGATGCTGCTGGGCCAGGTTGAAGAGGTAGGCGCGTTCGTCCGGAGCCAGGCGCAGCGCCCGGGCCAGCGCCTCCACCACGTTCGCCGAGGGTCGCAGCCCGCGGCCCTGTTCCAGCCGCACGATGTAGTCCGTGCTGACCCCGGCCAGTTCGGCGACCTCTTCGCGGCGCAATCCCGGGGTCCGCCGGGCCTGCCGCCGCGACGGCAGGCCGAAGTCGTCCGGGTCCAGGCGTTCGCGCCGGGTCCGCAGGAAGGCGGCCAACTCCTGTGTCGCGTCCACGGTGCGGGTCGTCGTCATGTCGACCCCAACAACCAGGGTAGGACTGGCCTTCCCAGGAACTTCCTTCCCTTACCCCCGGCACTTGGTGGTCACAGTCTTGTCTTCGACAACGGATCTCAAGCACAGGAGGACACGATGTCGCTCACCCTCGACACCTACCGACTGCTGGGCCGCTCCGGGCTGTGGGTCTCTCCACTGTCGCTGGGTGCGGCGACCTTCGGCACCGACTGGGGCTGGGGCGCCGACCGGGAGGAGGCCCGCAAGCTGTTCGACCTCTACGTCGACCGCGGCGGCAACTTCATCGACACCGCCAACACCTACACCAATGGCAGTTCCGAGCGTCTGCTGGGCGAATTCACCCGCGACAATCGCGAAAGCCTGGTGCTGGCAACGAAATACACGACGCAGCGCCGGCCCGGCGACCCGAATTCCGGGGGCAGCCACCGCAAGAGCCTGTTCGCGTCGGTGGAAGCAAGTCTGCGACAGCTCGATACGGACTACATCGATCTGCTCTACCTGCACGTGTGGGATTTCACCACACCGGTCGAGGAGATCCTGCGCGGCATGGACGATCTGGTCCGGCAGGGCAAGGTCTTGTACGTGGCGATGTCCAACGCCCCGGCCTGGCAGGTGTCGCGCATGCAGGCGATCGCCGACCTGCGCGGCTGGTCGCCGCTGGTCGCGCTGCAGATCGAGTACAGCCTGATCGAGCGTACCGGGGAACGTGACCTGATCCCGATGGCCCGCGAGCTGGGGTTGGGGGTGATCCCGTGGTCACCGCTGGCCGGCGGGCTGCTCACCGGCAAGTACAGCCGTGACGACCTGATCGGGGCGAACGCCGCATCCGGCGGCGGCACCCGCAAGAGCCTCACCATCGCCAACGGGGCGCTCACCGAACGCAATCTCGCCATCGTGGACGTCGTGAAGGAGGTCGCCACGGAGCTGGGCCACACACCCGCCCAGGTCGGACTGGCCTGGACCCTGCGGAACCCGGGCGTGACGGCACCGACCATCGGCGCCCGAACGCGCGCGCAACTGGAGGACAATCTGGGTGCCTTGGAGGTCGACTTCACCACGTCCCAACTGGCTCGCCTCGACGAGGCCGGCGCGATCGAACTCGGCTTCCCGCACGAGATGTTCGCCGGTGACGTGGCCCGCACACTGATCCGCGGCGACCTGAAGGTGGAAACCCGCCGCTGATACCCGATCGAGGGCGGTCCCAGGCGGACCTGCCCTCGATCGTGTGCGGCCCGCTGTGCCCCGTGCCGAGATGCACGCGGCGCGCTCGGTACGTGCCCTGCTTGCGCGCACCGTGCGTGCCCTGATGCGGCGGACGGGCCAAACCGACCGGTCCGCGGTCGACCCGTACGGCGGGCGAGGCCTCCGGGTCGGGTTTGCCGTCGAGGCCACGTGACGCCGCGACAACGTCCACCGATTCCGGCGGGCGGGCTCCCTGCGGCGTTCTCACGCACGATGGGCGTTCTCGCCCACGATGGTTCAGGCCACGAGGAGGCGCAGGCCGAGCTCCGCCGCGTCGAGGGCGACGAGTTCGCGGTTGCGTTCGACCCACCGGCCCGAGGAAAGATCGTCGCGGAGTCTGTCCACCGCCCGCTGCTCGGCCTCCGGGCCGACTCTGGTCCATACCGATATCGCGCGGCGCACGTGTTCCTCCAGGTACGCCTCGGGGCGGCGCCAGTACGCCTCGAAGAAGCCGTCGGCACAGTCCCACGGGATGAGCACCGGCTCCAGGCGGGCCCCGATCACTCCGGCCAACTCGACCACCGAGGGCCGGCCGGCGACCAGGCCGGCGACCTCGGGCAGGTAGTCGCGGGTGAGCCAGAACCGGTGAAGCCAGCCGGTGTCACTGGCGTCGTGCGTGAACACCACCACACGGCGGGCCACGCGTCGCATCTCGCGCAGCCCGGCGATCGGGTCGTGCCAGTGATGAACGGTGCTGAACGCCATCGCGGCGTCGAAGGACTGGTCCTCGAACGGGAGGTTCTCGGCACTGGCGGTGACGCACGGCGCCGCGCCCGCGGGACGCTGGGCCCGCATGACCGCCGACGGTTCCACCGCCGTGACGTCGCGGTCCGGGGGTTCGTAGGAGCCGGTGCCGGCACCGACGTTCAGCACCGTCCGTGCGTCCCCGAGCGCATCCCAGACCCTCGCGGCGATCCGTGGCTCGGTGCGCCGCGTCGCCGGGTAGGCGGATCCGATGGCTTCGTACAACTGCGCACCGAACACCTTCAGTTGTTCCTCCGGCGTCGTCCTGATCCCCATTGCCCGTGCCTCCAGTTCCCTGTCTATGGCGGTCACCATGGCGGCGGCGCGGTCGCGCTGTTCCGACAACAGGCCGCGCAGCCGGTGCAGATGGGCGACGGCGTCGGTGGTCGGGTCGTCGACCAGATCCGCGATCTCGCGCAGTCCGAAGCCCAGCCGCCGATAGGCGAGCACCTCCCGCAGCCGCTCCACGTCGCCCGCCGAGTAGGCCCGGTACCCGGCCGCGGTACGCGCGGACGGCCGCACGAGGTCGATCTCGTCATAGTGATGCAGCGTGCGCACGCTCACGCCGGCCAGTTCGGCCACACGTCCCACGGTCAGGTGCTCTTCCACGCCACCGACAATGCGGCATGACGCCACGTGAGGGTCAAGCACCTGGCTCCGATGCCGCGTGCCGCGCGGCTGGTTCGACGAGCAGTCCGCCTTGGGCAACGTCCACGAGGAGCAGCCCACTACCCCAGATGTGGTACCACAGCTATGGTGGAAACAGTGCCGGTGCGTCTCTCGGGTCGGCCGGAGAGATGCTCGGATCGGTTGGACGGTTGGATCGCTTGACCAGTCGGGTCGGCTGCATCAGTTGGGAGTGGGACAACGTGCCGTACGGCTATCTCTTCACGGTGGTGGTCGCCGCGGTGGTCACGGCGCTCGCGCTCGCGCCACTGCGTCGGCCGCGCCCGCTCGCCGAGCTGAGCTTCCGCCTCGGCCTGGTCGTCAACGAACTGCCCTTCGTGGCGATCGTGTGGCTGATCGGCTGGACGGGTGTGGCCTACGCCCAAGGCGACCTCGACTCCACCGCCGCCCGCGTGACGGCGGGTGTCGCCGCCTTGACGCTGCCCGGGCTCGTCGTCATCGCCCGCCGCGGACTGCGCGCCCGGCGGGTCCTGGACGACGCGCTCACCGAGGCCCTCGGCGCCGACCGGCGCACGCACCTCGCCACGGCATCCTCGCTCCGGACGACACGCACCCTCCTCACTCCGTTCCGGCGTCGCCGGCGCGGTGTCGAACGCATCGCGAACATCGCGTACGGCGACGCCGGGCGACGCAATCTGCTCGACGTCTACCGGCGCCGTTCGGGCCCGGTCTCCGGCGCACCCGTACTCGTGCACCTGCACGGCGGCGGATACCGCCGAGGCCGCAAGAACACCCAGTCGCTTCCCCTCATCCACCGCTTCGCGAATCGGGGTTGGGTGTGCGTGAGCGCGAACTACCGTCTGCGCCCCGCCGCGCAACACCCCGACCACCTGATCGACCTGAAGAAGGTCATCGCGTGGGTACGTGCCCACGCCCACGAGTACGGAGCCGACCCGGACACGCTTGTCGTCTCCGGGAGTTCGGCGGGCGGCCAGATGGCGGCGCTGGCCGCGCTCACACCCGGCGACCCGGCGTACCAGCCCGGTTTCGCGGACGCCGACACCTCCGTCACGGCGGTGATCAGCCTCAACGGCTACCACGGCGGCTACTTCGACCGGGACGACGAGTCGTCGCCGGTGTTCCACGTCCGCCCCGACGCACCGCCGTTCCTGATCGTGCATGGCGACGCGGACACCATGGTCCCGGTCGAGAACGCCCGCGCCTTCACCAACGCGCTGCGCTCCGTGTCGCGCAACCCGGTGGTCTACGCCGAACTCCCGGGCGCACAGCACGCCTTCGACCTGTTCCGCTCGGTCCGCTTCGAAGCGGTCGTCGACGCGACCGAGGAGTTCGTCGCGTGGGTGCGCGAACAACCCGCCGCCCCGGGAGGCATCCGGCGGAACGTCGCTGCGGAGAACTGAAGAGCGGCCGGACTCGTCGTGCGCCTCAGCCTGTGCCGGACCCCGCGCACCACACAGAAAGCCGCATACGCCTCATATGCCGCGTGCGCCGCATGCGCCGCCACGAGTTCAGCGCCGCGTGGTGAGTGGTCGGCTCCCGTGCGCGGCATCGAGGTGGTTTCCCCGACATTCATTCGTATTCGGTCTCATACTCGACGGCACGGGTGTTCTCGGGGGAGGAACGCGATGCGGTTACGGCGGCTTGGGACACGGGTGGGACTGGTCACGGTGTGCACGTCGATGGCGTTGATCGGCACCACATCGTGCGGCTATTCGGGGCTCGACGAGGGAGGCGACCGGAAGGCGGGCGTCGAGGATCCGGTGATCGGTTACGCAGTCGGCCCGATCAAGTTCTCGATCTCCACGCGCGGCAAGATCTCCATAGCGCTGGGTGCGCGTTGGGTCACCCCGGTGGGCACGTTCAGTATCGACGAAGGTGTCGACTCCTCGAAGAAGACCGCCGGCAACGAACTCATCGTGGTGATCAGGCACACCGAGGACGGCACGGTCAAGGAATCCGTCTTCCGGGTCGCCGCCGCGAAGGGGCTTCGGGTGACGATGGAGGGCAGGGTGGTCCAGGAGTTCTCGCCGGGGCGAGTGCTCATCGAGGCCGATCCGGGCACCGGCATCACGATCGATTCCACGGGTGGCAGCGCGAACCCCGGGGCGGACCCGAGCGGCGGCACGCGCCCCAGCGCCCGTGCGAGCACGAGTCCGACCGCGAGCGGCGGCACCCGGCCCGCGACGAGTCCCCGGACGAGCGCGAGCAGCCGCACGAGTGGCAGTCCGCAGCCGACGGCCCACCGGCTGCCGACGGACTTCGCCGCCGGATGGCGCGGGTCCGCACTGAGTACCTCCACCTACACCGTCGCCCTGCGCCTACAGGTGGGCCAACCCGGAACCATCGTCGGCGAGTCGGACTACCCCGGCATCAACTGTTCCGGCACGCTCACTCTGGAGACCGAGGACCGGGCGGCCGTCCGCACCGACCGGATCGTCCTGCGCGAGGACATCGTCCGGGACCCGAAACAGGTCTGCACTCGGCGGGGTTGGATCGTGCTCGGCAAGGCGCCCGGCGGCAAACTCAAGTACGACTACTACACGGCCTTCCCGAACACCGGTAACGCCGTGGTGCATTCGGCGGGACTGCTCACCCGCGGCACCGCCTCGAACTGACCGACGGCCGGTCGGCACCGGATGCCTCAGGGGGTCAGGCCGGCGCTGGTGAGCCAGATGTGCTCGCAGGTCGCGGACGCCTCCCGCAGCGTCTCGCGGGACTCTTGCGAGGCGTGGTAGAAGGTCCGTTCGATCATCCAGCACAGGGCGCGTGCCATCGCCGAGGCTTGGTCCGGTTCGCTGCCGGCCCGGATGCCGGCGCGTTCCAGGACGGCGGTGATGGCCGCGATGAACAAGTCGGCCGTACGGCTCCACAGCGCGCCGATCTCCGGCACGGTCAACGACAGGTCGATCGCCGTGCGCATGACCGGGCCATGCGCATTCCACAGCTCGACGGTGCGCTGCATGGCTGCTGCGATGGCCTGGCGCGGCTCGTCGGTCTGCGCGGTGGCACGCGAGCGCTCCCACAGGTGCTCGACGGTTCGGGCCACGAGTGCCGTGACCACTTCCTGCTTGGAGCCGAAGTAGAAGTACAGGGCACCGCGGGTGATGCCGGCGCCTTGGGCGATGTCGCCGACGGTGATCGGGTCGTAGCCCTTTTGCACCAGCAGAGCTTCGCAGGTGTCCAGGATGGCCCGCTCCCGGACATCGCCCTTGCGTTCGGTGGCGCGCCGGCTTCGCGTGGGGTGGTGGTCGTGCATCAGAGCCGAGCACCCTCGGCGAAGTCGGTCGTACGGGAGAGTGTCTCCCACGCGCGGATGTCCTCGTCCACGGCCGTGCGCGCGGCGGTGACCAGGCGCAGCGCGTCCGAGCCCAGGACGAGGTGGGCCGGCGGCCGGTCGACGGAGGCGATGTGCACGACGGCGTCCCCGGCCTTGGCCGGATCACCCAACTGGTTCCCACTGGCCTTCTGCCGCGCGTCACGGATGGGGGCGAACAGCTCGTCGTAGTCGTCGATGGTCCGCGCGGCACGTGTCATGGACCGTCCGGCCCAGTCCGTGCGGAAGGAGCCGGGCTCGATCGCCGTCACGCGGATCCCGAACTGTGCGACCTCCTTGCCCAGCGCCTCCAGAATGCCTTCCAGGGCGAACTTGCTGCCGCAGTAGGCGGACATGCCGGGCACGGCCATGAGCCCGCCCATGGAGGTGACGGCCATCAGGTGTCCGCGGCGGCGCCGGCGCATGTGCGGCAGTGCCGCCTGCAGAGTGGCCACTGCCCCGAACACGTTGACCTCGAACTGCCGCCGCACCTCGGCCAACGGAGTTTCCTCGAGGGTGCCCTCCAGGCCGTAGCCGGCGTTGGCGACGACGACATCCAAGGGGCCGACGCCGCGCTCCACCTCAGTGATCACCTTCGATACGGCGTGGTCGTCGGTCACGTCCAGGATGCGGCCGTGAGCGTGGCCGGGCTTGAGTCCTTCGAAGGCCCGCAGGTCCTCCTCGGCGCGGACCGTGCCGACAACGGTGTGACCTGCGGCCAGGGCCGCTTGGGCGAAGGCACGACCGAGGCCAGTGCTGACGCCGGTGATGAGCCAGTTCGGCCTCTGCATTGCTCCTCCTGGGGAGAGTCGCGAGGAGCCGGACCGCTCCCCCACCGCAAAGTCTACACAGCGTCGATTTTTATCGTCGTCGTGTAGATTCCGATTCCTCACCCGCGGGGCGGTGAGGGAGGTTCACGGGCCGTGCCGCTGTTCGTGCCGTCTCGGCGGTGATGGCCCAGCGCTCATGGTCCCTCCACTCGCCGTTGATGTATTGGAAGGCGACCGAGTAGCCCTCGCGCCGGAAGCCCAGGCGCTCGACGAGGTTGAGCGAAGACGTGTTGTCCGGCTGGATGTTCGCCTCCAACCGGTGCAGTTCCAGCACCCCGAAGGCGAACCGGATGACGAGCCCCAGCCCTTCGGTCATATAGCCACGGCCGGTTGTCGAGGCGTACGAGGTATAGCCGAGAGTTCCGCTCTGGAGGGCGCCCCTGAGGACGTTGTTGATGTTGACACCGCCCACGATCGCGCCGGTGTCACGGAGGCAGATCACGAAGCCCACATGAGTGGGCTGCTCGAACCGCTCGAGGTAGCTCTCGAACGCTTCAACCGTGTTGTCGCGGGCTCCCAGCCAACGGCGAAGCATCTCCGCGCTGTCCCGGGCAAGCGCTGTGAGCTCGTCGTAGTCCTGACGGCAGACGTGGCGGATGGCCACGCGCCGCCCTTGCGAGAGGTAGCCGGTGATTTTTGCCATCCGGGGAGCCTATGCGGCCTGCGCACAGGGTTTGCGATGCCTTGTTGTGCTTCGTCGACCCGAGGCCGGGAGCGCCTGGTGATCGCGGTGGGAAACGCATCGCGGGACGCCGTCCGTGCGTCATGTGGCGGTAGATCCGCCATTCACCGCGGAAGTTGAGGTGCGGGCACGCCGTCGCATTCCGGCGCGGGTGGTGTGCCGCGTAGGCGGGCGGTGACCGTGGCGATGGTCGCCGTGAACCCGGCCAGGTGAGTCTCGGGGATGTCGGCGAACAGGGCGGCGGCCATGACGTCGCGGCCTTCGCGCAGGTGGGTGACGACGGCGGTGCCGTGGTCGGTGAGCCGGACCATCGTGGCGCGGCGGTCGGTGG
Organism: Embleya sp. NBC_00888; assembly: GCF_045207655.1. Lineage (NCBI taxonomy): Bacteria > Bacillati > Actinomycetota > Actinomycetes > Kitasatosporales > Streptomycetaceae > Embleya > Embleya sp. NBC_00888. The sequence continues at coordinate 1,626,034 of NZ_CP108785.1, forward strand.
GGTGGGGCACACGTTCGACGTGGCCGTCGGTTTCGAGGGCGTCGAGGAGGCCGGTGACGTTGCGCGGAGTGACGCCGAGGGCGTCGGCCAGGGCGCGTTGGGTCATCGGGCCGTGGTGGAGCAGGACCCACAGGAGGCGGGCGCGGGCGGCGGTGAGGCCGTGGGCGTCGATGCCGTGGGTCATCAACCTGCCCAGGACTTCGGCGAGTTCGAACAGCCGGTCCAGGGACACGTCCGCCGTGGCCTTTCCGGCGTTATCGTGAATAGAGTTCACTATGTACTCCCTCCCATATCAAGGATAGCGGCCGGATGGCGGCGGCCGGGAAGGTGGTGGTCGATCGTGTACGAGACGAAGGCTTCGGCGAGGTCGGTGCGCAGACCGGTCTTCGCGCGGTTCTATGCGAAGGTGGCCGGTCCGGGTCTGGAGAAGGCGGGCGTCGGTGAGCACCGCAGGCGGTTGTTGGCCGGCCTGACCGGTCAGGTGCTGGAGATCGGCGCGGGGCACGGTGCGAACTTCGTGCACTACCCGCCGTCGGTGGCGCGGGTTGCGGCGGTCGAGCCGGAGCCGCGGTTGCGGGCGCTTGCGGTCGAGGCCGCCCGTGCCGGCGCGGTCCCGGTCGACGTCGGGGGCGGCTTGGCCGACGAATTGCCGTTCGAGGACGAGTCGTTCGACGCCGTCGTGTTCTGCCTGACGCTGTGTTCGGTGCCGGACCCGCATACGGCGCTTCGGGAGGGGTTCCGGGTGCTGCGGCCGGGCGGGCAACTGCGGTTCTTCGAGCACGTCCAGGCGGGCAGTGCGCGGATGCGGCGGGTGCAACGGGTGGTGGATGCGACCGTGTGGCCGCTGCTGTGCGGTGGCTGTCATACCGGACGCGACACCGAGGCCGCGATCCGCCGGGCCGGCTTCACCGTCACCGAATTGGACCGCTTCGCGTTCCCGGACACCCGGGTCCCGACGCCCGCGGCCACTCACATCCTCGGCACCGCTGTACGTCCACCCGGTCCGGGTGACGGTGGCCCGGGGACTTTGGAGGAGGGCGAGGTGTGAGAACCGGGGTTGCGGGATCCGTCGAGTAGGCCGGTCGGACCGTCGGGGATGCGGGCGCGCACGCGGATGCGGATGTGCGCGGGTACGGGGGACGGGCACGGGGACGGGACGAGTCCGCGGTCACACTGAGTGTCCGCACGTAGCCGAGGATGGTCGAGGCACAGCGCCCGGACGCTGACGCGGCGGCTGTCCGGACGCCGGGGCCGTCGCGGTGGCGTCCGGCGCGGCGCGCGCGAGACTTGAAGTAGATGCATGGGGCCACGCATGCGGCGGGAGTGAGTGGTTCGCGGCACTCGTACGGCGGGAGGAGTTTCCATGACCGGGCGGACACGGGACGACGGCGCGGCAGGGTTCTCGGGTTCGTTCAGCGCATTCGTACCCGCTCCCGCGGACGCGGTATTCGCCCTGGTCACCGACGTGGCGCGGCTTCCGGAGTGGAATCGCGCGGTCACGCGGGTGCTGGAGGCCCCGGAGGTGCCGGCGCCGGGGGCCGAATGGGTCGTAGTCGTCAAACCCGACGGGTGGCCGTCGTGGCCCAGTCGGTCGCGGGTACTCGAACTCGACCCGCAGCGCGGCGTCTTCGGGTACCGCGCGCAGAGCGACGACGGCAACCCGAGCTACGCCGACTGGCGCTGGCACATCGTTCCCGAGGCCGGCGGGGCGCGGTTGACCGTCACCTGGGAGCTGCATCCGCAGACGTTCTGGCGCAAGCACCTGTTCGCCCGTCTGCGCCGGCGTCGCCTGTCGAAGACCGAGGTCCCCGCATCCGTCGCCGCGCTCACCCGGGTCCTGTCGGCCCCCTGATCCCCGCCATCGCGGGCGCGGGTCCGAGCCCTGACACCCAGAGCGTGGGCGCCCTCCTTCGGTAGGGGCCGACGCACGACTCGCGCGGACGTACCGTGCATGCGGACGCACCGCGCGTGGGCGCACCGCGCGTGGGCGCACCGCGCGTGGGCGCACCGCGCGTGGGCGCACCGCGCGTGGGCGCACCGCGCGTGGGCGCACCGCGCGTGGGCGCAAGCACCCGTGCCTCCGGCGAGCCCGAACCGGACGAGACCTGGGCAGGTCGCGCGCACATACGTCACATTCGCCAACGACGACCCGGATCGGACCGGTCACCGGCCGGCCTCGTGAACTCGCAGCCGGAGCAGCATCGCGACGGAGACGTTTGGGAACAGGCTCCGACGCGCTCGCGGCCGACGGCGCGCAACCGGGCGTGCCCTGCGCCCATCCATGCCGCCCCCTCGCGCGTCGAACGCCCGAGCGCGGGCCCGGGTCGCCGGCGTGCTGCTGGATCAACCCGCGGTCGCGGGCGCCAATCCCAGTTGATCGAGGAACGCCAACTGGTCGAAGTACAGCCGATAGTCGACGATCCGTCCGTCCTCGACCGTCCCGGCGTCGCAGCCGTGGATGCGGACCGGTTTACCGGTCGCCGGGAGCATCTCGCCGTCGGGGAGCTTCAGCGGGCCGGTGTTGGTCCCGTGGAACCATCCTTCGTCGATTGCGGTATCACCTACTTCGTACTCGTGTTCATATTCGAACTCACCGTCCGGTACGGCGACGGCGAACTCGACCATGTACTCCGCGATCGCGTCACGGCCGCGGAAACTGCCTTCCGGCGTCGTGGCCACGGCGTCTTCCGCGAAACAGTCCGCGATGGACTTGACGTCCTTGGACTTCGTCATCGCCTCGGTGAGCCGGTCCATGGCCTCACGTGCCTGTCCCATGACCTACCTCCTACAGGTTCGGCCCCCACCACCATGATCCTCCCCCGGAGGTGAGGACGGCCGTCGCCGACGCGTTCGTGGGCATCGTGAGCCGCCGGGCTGCCGTCCCCGGCCGGCGGGCGGGGAACGGGTCTCCTGCCTCGGCTACGCGGCCGATCGCGCCGACAGGCCGTGTCCCACGCGGCAACGTCATCGCGCCCGGCGGGGATGTCGTCACCCCCGGCCGGGAGGAGTGAGCCGGCCCCGACGGGATCGGCGGAGCCCCGGCGCGTCGGCAAGCGCCCGGTGGGCGGACGCGGCCACGCCCGCGAGTCCGCGCGGATTCGGCGAGCGCGTCGGGGTGGGCCGACGCCGCCCGCCGAACATATGGCCCACACCGCGACACAGGCCGCCCGAGGCCCGCCCGACGGACGCGACCGCGGCCCGCCCAAGAGCCGATCACACTGATCGGCGTCCTGGCCGGGCCACAGTGGCGCCTGATCGCGGACTCGGTGAATTCGGGCCTGTCCCTGGCCCGGCATTGGGCAAGGACCGCCCCCGGGCTCGGTGGCCGCTCGCAGAAGCGACCGGACACTCGACGGCACTACGGCAGCACCATCGAACCTCCGCCACAGTCCGCCGTGCACCCGGAGTCGGGATCACCCACCGCGTCCGGCGCGTTCTCGGCGACGGCGGGGCTTGCGCACGGCGCCCCATACCCAACACGTGGCGAACGCCGGTGCCCTGCCCGCCGGATGCGACGGAGTCGTCCGTGACGCTCGCTCGATCCGATTCCCGCCGTCCCTGCGGGACTTCAGTTCGCGGGGACGGGAACGAGTACGCAGGGGGCCACCGGTCCGGTGGCGAGCCGCGCGCGGTCACTGCTCACGTGGGCCTGGGCGTCGTTCCGGTAGTAGATCTCGAGCACGAGGGTCTGGCCGGCGGCAATCCGGTCGGGGCGGAGCCGCATGAATCCCTCGGCTCCCTCGGTCGGCGCCTCGCTGGTGAACAGCAGGGGGTCGTACTCGGCGAAGGCGGCGCGAGGTTCGACGCACTGCCGGTTCAGCGGCACGAAGTCCACGACCGCGTTGACGCCGAGGTCCCGGAGGCGGTCCCGGAGCCCGGCGGGGTCGGTGTACTCCCGCACGCGGACCGTGATCGAGCCGTCCTGGTCGCGCTCCACCGCGTACGCCGGTGACGTGGTGCCACCGACGACGACGGGTACGACCACGGCCACGGCGGCGCCCATCGCCACCGCGATCGCGCCGGTGATCGTGGCCTTGCGTCGACGGCTGATACCGGGCCGGGGAGCGGGCGTGGCGGCCTTTTCCGCGACCACGTCCCTGAGTTCGGCCAGGAGCTGCTCTTGGAAGGGGCTCCGAGTGTTCATCGACTCTCCATCGCGGGTGTCGTCACGGCACAGGCCGTGGGGGTCGGGGTCGGGCGGGACGTGACCACTGCGGCGGTCGGGGCCGGAGTGCCGGCGACGTTGCGCAGTGTCCTGCGGGCGCGGTGCAGACGCACTCGGGCGGTGACCGGGGATATCCCGAGCGCGGCGGCGGCCTCGCTCACCGACAGTTCGTCGATCGACATCAACTCGATCACCGCCCGCTGCCCCTTGGGCAGTGTCGCGAGCGCGTCGAGCGCACGACGGCCGGAAGCCTCGGCGTCGATGCGCTCCTCCATGCGCGCAATGTCGTCATCATCGAGTCGACGCCGGCCGGCACTGCGGTGGGTGGCACGCAGCTCGCGCGCGGCCCTCCGGTTCTCGTTCTGCACGACGTTGCGGGACACCCCGTACAGCCAGGCGATCTCGCTGCCCTTGTCCGGGCGGTAGGTGTGAGCCGAGTCGACCACGGCCAGGAACGTCTCCGCGGTGAGGTCGGCAACGGTGTGCGGGTCGTCGACCCGCCGCGCGACGAAGCGTGTCACCGCCTCGAAATGCCTGCGGTAGAACACCTCGAAGGCGGCCGGATCACGACCGATCCGTGCAAGGTCGTATGCACCCATGTGGCGTCTCCCTTCGTTTGCTTTCCCCTACTTGGCCCCGGCCCCGGAAGCCGTTACAAGAACAGCGCACCCACGCCGACGATCCCGGCGCTGCGTTCGTGCCCCGAATCGGGTCCGCTGGGGAATGCGATGTCGTCTCGCGGGGTTCCGGCATGCGCGACACCCGATACCGCACGCACTGGAGAAGTTCATGAAGATCGGCATCATCGGCGCCGGCAACATCGGCGGCAACCTGACGCGTCGGCTCGCCTCCCTCGGACACGAGGTGTCCGTGGCCAACTCCCGCGGCCCCGAGACGCTGACGGCCCTCGCCGAGGAGACCGGCGCCACCCCCGTCACCGTGGCCGAGGCGGCCCGAGACGCCGAAATCGTCGTGGTCACCGTCCCACTGAAGAACGTGCCCGACCTCCCGGCCGGCCTCCTCGACGAAGCCGCCGAGGGCTTCACCGTGATCGACACCAACAACTACTACCCGCAGCAGCGCGACGGCCGGATCGCCGCCATCGAGGACGAGGGGCTGACCGAGAGCCGCTGGGTCGAGAAGCAGCTCGGGCACCCGGTGATCAAGGCCTTCAACGGCACCTACGCCCAGGACCTCCTGGAAAGGCCCCTCCCGGCCGGCCGGCCCGACCGCATGGCCCTGCCGGTAGCGGGCGACGACGAATCGGCCAAGAACATCGTTCGGGCCCTGATCGACGAGCTCGGCTTCGACTCCGTGGACGCGGGCGGCCTCGACGACTCCTGGCGCCGGCAGCCCGACACCCCCGTCTACGGCCTCCGCGCCGGCATCGAAGCGGTCACCGAGGCCCTGACCGAGGCCGACCCGGAGCGCAACGCATCCTTCCGCGGCTGAGGCTGCTCCCTCATCAGGGCGTGAGCTGCGGGTTTTCCTGACGGTACGGTCGTCGAGTGGAGTCGACGAGGTCGAGCGAGTGCCCATCGCACGGGTCGGTGTGCGTCCCGAGTACCTGGCGGGGCGGCGCCTCGATCAAGTGTTCGCTGCCTGGCACCGGTACGGCTGATGCCGGCGCTCCGGGTGCCAGGTGCTCGCCGACCACGGAGGATGCATCGTCCGTGGTCGACGGCGGTCGTCGTGAAGCCGCGTTGCGTGCCGTGGCGGAGCGGCGAGGTCGCCCGCCCACGATGTCACCGTGCCTCGTTCGATTCTTCAGGACGGGGATTCACGGAGGACGTCGCCCGCTTCGGAGTCGAGGACCTCGACGGCGGCGAGGAAATCCGGAAGCACCTTCAACTCGCCCCAGCGCACCGGCCACCCGTGTCGGCGCCCCACCGCCCAGGTGAGCACGGAGTCCAACGCGTCTTCTCGATCGGACGGCGCTACGACGACGTCGGCTTCCAGGGTCATCGCCCAGGTGTGGTCGTCGAGGGGGAAGATCTGCCGCTCGAACTCGTAGGCACCGGCGCCTTCCACGGGACGTGGTCCCTCAGGGTCCTGCGGGAAGGTGAAGTCGCCTACGATCCCGCCGCTTTCCGTGCGGACGAAGCGAACACCCGTATAGGCCGCCAGAACCAGAGTGTCGCCCACACCCCAGTACACCGCGTCGGTGCCGTCGGCGGCGAACGTCCGCAGCCGTTCGGCACGGGCGGGGTCGGCGAAGGACCACACTTCGACGGTGCCCGCGTCGGTCAGGATTGCCGCGCGGTCTCCGTCGGGCGCCCACGACCAGGCGTTGCGGTCCCCGCACCATCGTTCGACGTCGTCCCACTGCGGATGCGCGACCACCGTGGAGCCCATGTGCCGCTCCCCGTCGAAGATGTGCACGGCGGGCGCGGCCGTGTCCGAGCCGCGCGTCAGCACCGCGAGTCGGTTCGGACGCCCGGTCGCCCAGCGCAGGGAGCAGGCGGTGCCGAGATCGAAGGGGCCGGCCTCGATCCGGCCACCGGCCGCGTCGAGGAAGGACAAGCCGTCCCGGGTCACGGCGGCGACGCGCGACCCGTCCGGACGGAGCGCGGCCATCGAGGCGGGCATGTACCAGCCCACCTCGCGGGTACCGGCGTCCACGCAGATCGCGTTGGTTCCGAACAGACGGGTCCCGTCCGGCGACCAGACCGGGTTCTCGATCCACCGGCCGACGCCTTCCCGTACCTCGGCCTGCTCGAATGCCTCACGGACGCGTGCCGGGAGTTGTCGCGCCATGCCGTAGGGGTGGTCGGTCTTCACGCGCTGGGGCAGCCAGTACAGGGTGCCGCGGTTCACCGGGACCACGCAGCCTTGCAGTCCGCCGTCACCGTTGGTGGTGCTGTGGTAGTAGACGCTGCGCCCGTCCGGGGAAAGCGCGAACTGCGACGGCCGGGAGTTGCCGTCGGACACGTCGATCGTCGCGATCGGGTTCCCGTTCTCCTGGGTGGGACTCCATACCCCCACGCTGTTCGTGGCGTAGGCGACGGCGAGACGGGACCCGTCGGCGGACCACTGGATCGTGCGCTCGTAGTCGGGCCACCCGACGCCGCCGTCGACATCCGAGATCGTGTTGACGCACCGCCCCGACGCGATGTCCCAGATCTGCAGGACACCTCCGGCGTCGTAATCGCCGTCGGAGCACCAACTGCCGGTGGCGAGGTACCGACCGTCAGGGCTCATCGCATGCCCGACGATCTCGGCACCGTGCCCGAACGGATGCCACAACCTCGCCTCGCCGGTATCGCGCAACCGGCGCGTGGCCAATCGGTGGGCCGCGGTCACACCCCGGTGCCGCTCCAGTTCGGCGAGGCGGGCGCGCAGCGGCATCAGGTCGCGATCCGGGACGAAGGCGGACCAGTCAGCCCCCTCCACGAGGGCGTAGACCGCCTCCGCGTCGTCGGGGGCCGGAGCGTCGGGGGCCGCAGCGTCAGGAGTCCGGGGCAGGAACGGGGGCGGTTGCTCGTCCACACGCGAGGCGGCGACGTCACCGCATTCCAGCATGCCGAGCAGGGCTTCCTCATCGAACTCCGGTATACGGAGCATGTGTTCGGTGCGTGGTATGGGACCCCGTTCACCGGTGGCGAGAATCATCAGGTCCGTCTCGCCGGTGACGGTGTCCGCCACGCGGGCACCGAGCGACTCCAAGCGGCGTATTGCTTCGGCCTTCCCGATGGAACGAAAGTCCCCGAACAGCACAACCGACCATCCCCGAAGATCCATGGCCGGGACCCTACCGACAAGCGCGGACAGCACCCGGTCTCGTCGAATCCGTCGCGGAACCGACCCGCCGGCCAAGTGCGGGATCCTCGCCGTGGATTCCGCCGGTGGCCGGGTTGCTCCCCGGGCCGTCCACGTCCGTTCGTCCATGCCCGGCGGGACTCGCTGTGCACCGGTCTCGGGCGGACGTACCTCCGCGGCTGTCCACGAGGGCGTGTCCGACCGGATACTGTGGCGATGACGATGAGGAACAACAACGGCGTCGTTCTCGGCGGCGGACTGCCCCTCGGGGAGCGCATCGGGCAACTCGTCGAGGTGTGGATCCGAGACGGTCGGGGCCGCGACCACCTGGTGACCGGCAAGGCGTTCTTCGCCGTCTACTCCTGGTACCTCCGACACTGGGCCGAACACGACCCGGCGTGGGGGGAATTCGTCGCCGTCTCCTACGACTTCATCGGCGGCAGCGACGGCTGGAACGCCATGCTGCGCGAGCGGGCCGTGTGCGAGAGCTGCCGGGACACATATCGGCTGGAGAACATCGGCCTGTGCACCGGATGTATGCGATACACCTGCTACGCCTGTGACCCCCACGGATCCTGCGCCGGCGAGATCGTCTGACCGGCGTCGAACCGTCGGGACACGCGGGGGCGCTCGCGCGGGTCAGGTGGTGAGCAGGTGGAGCAAGCGGGCGCGGTCGGGGCCCGGGGGGCCGAGTTCGCGGGCCGGATGAGCGCGGGCCGGGTGAGCGGTGGCCGCGTCGATCCGGGCTCGGATGTCGGGGCGGGCGAGGACCTCTTGCGGCAGGGCGAGGCAGGTGGCCGTTTCCAGTAGACCGCGGAAGACCTCGGCGTCGTGGAAGGCCGCGGCGCCGAATCCGCTCGTCGCGGTGGCCACCGGGGTCGCGTCGGCGATGCGGTCGGGTGCCATCTCGGCGGCGCGCGCCCGGTCGGCGAGGACCTGGTCCTGGTAGAACGGCGCGACGACGCGTTCGGTGGCCTGCTCCCACGCCGGCGGGAATCGGGCCGGGTCGTCGGCGTGTTCGCGCAGCACGTCCCGGAGGAGTTGGGCGTGGGTGAGTCCGACGCTCAGCCCCCGGGCGGCGGTGGGGTTGCCGGACGCCCACGCGTCGCCCACCGCGGCGAAACCGGTGGCCACGGGCCGTCCGTCGACCACCAGTCGCCGCCGGCGGTCCAGGACGCCGGCCATCGCCACGATGTCGGTGACGGGCGTACCGGCGAGCCAGTGCGCCTGGGCCGGGCAGGCTTGTACGACCCGGGTGAAACACGCCGGGTCGCGCAGCGCCTTGAGCGGCGCGTCGCCGGTGCGGGCGACCACCGTGACCGACCACGTGTCGTTGTCACCGGGGATCGTCAACAGCGAGAACGTGCCGAAGGGCGTGTACGGCGCGCCCCGACGCTCGGGCTGCCGAGGGCCGGTGAAGTAGCGGGTGTAGTAGGCGAATCCGCCCTCCTCCGATTCGGTCCGCGGGTCCGGGGCGTCGATGTCGGCCAACCAGCGCGTGGAGGGGGTACGCCGGCCGGTGGCGTCGACGACGAGGTCCGCGCGCAACTCGGCGCCGGCGCGGGTGCGGACGCCGACGACGTGCGGCGTACCCGGCAGGACCGGGCGTCCGGTGAGCAGGCCGGCGATCGGTGTACCGCGCAGGACCCGGACGCCCGCGTCCTCGGCGGCCGAGGCGAACACGGCTTCCACCACCGGCCGTCGGCCGGTGACGAAGCGGAACCGCTCGTCGTCGGGGTGCGGGGTGTAGCCCGTGACGCTCGGCGGCAGGGGCAGGAGGGCGCTCGCCTCGAAGCAGCCGGCCGCCACGAGACGGTCGATCAGTTCGGGGAGTTCGTCGGCGAGGACCCGGCGAAACCTCGGCAGGAGGTTGTGCGGCTGCCGGAATTGGGCAACTCCCGGGCGTTCCCAGGACCTCCAGGCCCGCGAGGGGTCGGCCGGGGGCGGTGCGGGGTCGCTCTCGCACACGGTCACGGTGTGCCCGTCGCGCAGCAGCAGAAGCGCCGCGGACAGTCCCACCACACCGGCGCCGCACACGATGATGGATGACATCGGGGCCTCCTGTCGCCTGCGCCACGGTGCCACGCCCGGCGCGGCCGGGCCACCTGTTTTCATCCGACGGCCAGGGCCACCCGCTCACCGGCCGGCCCACCTCCGGACGCTCGCCGCCGAGGCCCTCGAACGCATCGCGAACGACGAATCCGGTCCGGCCGCAGACCGGCTCCCCACGGCCGGCGCCCGCCAATGGCTCATCGGCATCCGACACCTTCGCCCATTGCTCGACCCACCGCCGGTTTCCGTGGACGTCCCCCTCTTCGACGTACCGACCCGACAAGCGGCGCCGGACCCGGGAACCGAGCGCGCGTACACCGGTCGGGCGGCGACCTCCGGGCGGCCGGCGGATGCCGACGGCACCGGTGTCGGTAACACGCTCCATCATGGCTCGCATGACCGACGATCGATACTCGCGGCTCGCGGCCGAGCATCTGCCCGACGATCTCGCCGAGCGGTGGACCGCTCTGCTGCGTCCATGCGTGCGTCTGCGCCGTGCGGCGGACGGCGAACACGTCGTCGCCGCTCTCGGCGGGGAACCGGAACTGCCGCCCGGGGCCGACTGGCCCGAGTGGCCGGGACAAGGTCCGCTGTCCTTCGTCGCGTCGGTGCGGTGCGCGCTGCTTCCCCGCGACGGGTTGACCTCCGACTTCCCGCACGACGGGACCTTGCTGTTCTTCTACTTCGACGGCCGCGGCGAAGATGCCGGCGAGGGTTCGTTCGTCTCCCCCTACGACCCCCAGTCGTGGGCGGGGGCCCGGGTGCTGTACATCCCCGGAGACACGCCGGCCTTCCGGGCGGAGACGCCCCCGGGGCCGGAACCGTACACGCGCGTGGAGTTGGCTGCGGTCGTCGAGGAGAGCGCTCCCGACCTGTGGCTGCCCCAGGTCCGGGAGGCCCTGCTCGGCGACGGCGGGCTCTGGCCCGACATGCGCGAAACCCCGGCCCCGCTCCGGCCGTTCATTCGGGCGTTCCGGCGGATGAACGGCTATCTCGACCACCGGATCGGCGGCCACGCCGTGCCGGTGCAGGGCCCGGTGGAGTACGACATCGCGTGCGGGGCGCTCGGCGGCTTTCACCCGTGGGGCACCCCCGTCCTGGACCGGGAAGCCGAACGCTGGGTCCTGCTCGCCCAGTTCGACAGTGACAGCGACGCGAAGACGATGTGGGGCGACGCCGGCGCCCTCTACTGGCTGATCCGTCCCGAAGACCTCGCCGCCCACCGCTTCGACCGGGCACGGCTGACCGTGCAGTGCTAGTGCCGGGCGCGGCACTGGGCCCTGTCATGGGCCCTGGCCGGGTGTTCGTTGCGCCGGTGGGACGGGCTTCGGTGCCTGTGGCCGCGCTCAGCGTCGGCGGGCGCGGTAGAGCGTGAAGATCAGTGCGGCGGAGGCGGCGACGATCAGGCCGACGAACGCCGGGTGGATGTCCTTGGACAGGCTCTGCGCGCCGTCGGGCCGCGCCAGCCACACGGTGAGCGGGATCGCGAACGCGACGGTCACGAGTACGGCTCCCGCCCGCACCGCCCGGTCGCGAACCCGAGTCAGGGCGCCGACCAGGGCCACCACGACCGGCACGCCGGCGAGCAGCGCGAACTGACCCAGGACCATGACCGGAACCGCCCACGCGGAGACGGTCACCGCCCGCGGAATGCGCCGGGCCGCCCCGTTCTCGGGGGACGTCGGCGAGGCCGACACGACGTTCGATGGAGCCGACATGACGCTCTCCTCGTATGCGAGTGGTCGGACGTACGGATCCCAAGGACCCGCGCCGCCATGTCCACTTAGATGATTTGCCGTTCGTTATAAGTTATAACTTGCACGCACGATCGACGTCAACCACTTGCGTGATATCTTCTAACCAGAACTTGAATATGTAGCCGGTTGGGTTCAGGGAGAGGTACGGCGGCATGGCGGACACCGGCGCGGCGACCCCGCGCGAGCGCTATCGCGCCCAGGTGCGCGCGGAGATCAAGCAACACGCGTGGGAGCAGATCGCCTCGGCGGGGGCGTCCGCGCTCTCCCTCAACGCGATCGCCAAGCAGATGGGCGTGAGCGGACCGGCGCTCTATCGGTACTACGCCGGCCGCGACGAGCTGATCACGGAACTCATCACGGACGCGTACCGAAGCCTCGCCGACACCCTCCGCGCGGCCGCCCACTCCGGTGGCGATCTGGCCGCACTGGCACACGCCCTGCGCGGATGGGCCCTGGCCGACCCTCAGCGGTACTTCCTCATCTACGGCACGCCCGTCCCCGGCTACCACGCGCCCGAAGACGTCACCGCCATCGCGGACGAGATCCTGGTGACTCTGCTCGACGCCTGCACCGCGCTGCCCCCGGACACCCGTGCGACGCCGTTCGACGCGCACCTCGAGGATCATCGGCACTGGGCGGGCGACCATCCCGCCTCATCCGCCGTCCTCCGCCGGGTCCTGGCCTTCTGGACCCGGCTGCACGGCGTACTGTCCCTGGAACTCGCCGGACACTTCACCGGAATGCGGTTCGACCCCGCCCTGCTGTTCGCGGCCGAACTGGAAGACCTGCTGAACCCTGGTGCGGCGCCTCCCCGCAACGGGTGAGTGAGCACCCGGGCGCCGCTCCCGGCCGGGCGAGCGCGGGCCGCGCGCGCGTGCCCGCCTCCGAGGACGGCGGAGGCGGGCACGGTACGGCAGCGGTCTCGCGTGGTCAGACTCCCGCCGAGTCCTTCTCGGTGGGCGCGCCGGCCTCAGCCGTCGGCGAGGTCGCGGCCGCGGTCGCGGCCACCGGCGCCGGGCCGGCTTCGCTGAGCCCGAATCGGTCGTGGAACTTCCGCAGCGGGCGCGGCGCGTACCAGGCCGAGCGGCCGAGCAGGCGCATCGCGACGGGCACGAGTACGCCGCGTACGGCGATGGCGTCGATGAGGATGGCCAGCCCGGTGCCCAGGCCGAACATCTGCATGAAGCTGATCTCGGCCGTACCGAACGCGAAGAAGCTCACCGCCAACAGGGCGGCGGCCGCGCTGACGATACGTCCGGTGTGCCCGAGGCCGTTGACCACCGCGGACTCGGTCCCCTCGCCCAGGTCGTGGAGTTCCTTGATCCGGCTGAGCACGAACACCTCGTAGTCCATCGAGAGACCGAAGGCGATGCAGAACATCAGCACGGTCATCGAGGTGTCCATCGGCTGCGGTGTGAAGCCGAGCAGGGAGGCCATGTGCCCGTCCTGGAAGATCCAGGTCATGGCGCCCAGGGCCGCTCCCAGGCTGATCAGGTTCAGCACCAGCGCGCGCAGCGGCTGCACGACGCTGCCGGTGAACAGGAAGAGGAGGAGGAAGGTGGTGACGGCGACCAGGGCCACCGCGATCGGGAGTCGGCCGGCGATGGAGTCCTTGGAGTCCACCAGTTCGGCGTCGGATCCGGAGACCAGGGGGTGTGTCCCGGCCGGCGCCGGCAGCGACCTCACCTCGGCGACCAGGTCCTGGGCGGCGCCCGATTTCGGCGCCAGTGCGCTCACCACGTCGATGCGCTGGGCGTCGGGGCGGCCCAGGGCCGTATTGCCGGGACCCGGCGCGGTCGAGCGTCCGCCGACGTAGGTTCCCGTGGAGGCCGAGACGCGGACGACGTCCTTGTGCTTGGACAGTTCGGCAGCGTACGCGGCCAACGGAGCCTCGCCCACCGGCCCGTCGATGACGATGTGCACGGCCGCGGCGTCGTTGCCGTTGTAGTTCTCCCGCAGCGCGGTCGAGACCTGACGGGTCTGCGCGTCCTCGGACAACACCCGTTCGTCGGCCGTACCGAAGCTGATCCCCAGGAGCGGGCTCGCGGCCAGCAGCAGAACCGCGAGCACCGGAATCGCGGTGAGCGCGGGACGTCGCATGACGGTGCCGGCGATCCGGCCCCACAGCGGCACCCGGGCGTCGGTGCGCCCGAGTTTCGCCCACGGCATGCGTCCGCTGTTGACCTTGTGCCCCAGGAGGGCGAGCAGGGCGGGCATCACGAACAGGGTGGCGACCGCGGCGACGATGATGACACCGACGCCGGCGTACGCGAACGAGCGGAGGAAGAACTGCGGGAACACCAGCAGCGATCCGAGCGCGGCGGCGACGGTGGCGGCGGAGAACGTGACGGTGCGGCCCGCGGTGCGCACGGTGTGCCGGACCGCGTCGTCCACCTCGGCCCCCGACGCGAGTTGCTCGCGGAACCGGCTGATCATCAACAGGGCGTAGTCGATGCCCAGTCCGAGGCCCAGGGCCGTGGTCAGGTTGATCGCGAAGATCGACACGTCGGTGACGCTGCCCAGGACGGCGAGGACGGCGAACGTGCCCAGGACCGCGACGGTGCCGATCACCAGCGGCAGCAGCGCCGCGACCACGCTGCCGAAGACGACCAGGAGCAGCAGGAGCGTCAGCGGCACGGCGATCGCCTCGGCCAGGACGAGGTCCTTGCCGCTCTGTGTCGCCAGTTCGTCGGCCACGGCGGTGGCCCCTCCGGCCCGGACGGTGAGCCCGTCCCCGTAGCGTCCGGTGTAGGTGTCGACGATGCTCTTGACGTTCTTTCCCTGCTCCGTGTCGTCGCCCTTCACGTGGGCGAGCACGATGGCCTCGCGGCCGTCCTTGGAGCGCAGGTTCGGGTTGTCCGTGTCCCAGTACGAGATCACGTTGTCGAGCTTCTGTTCCTTCTTGAGGTCCGCCACCAGGGCCGGCCCGCTCCGTTTCGCGGCGGGGCCGTCGACGCCGCCGTCGGAGGGGCGGACCAGCAGGACCAGGTTCGGCTCCCCGCCGAACTTCTCGTCGATGACCCGCCCGGCACGGGTGGACTCGGAGGCCGGGTCGTCGAAGCCGCCCCCGCCCAGCAGCTTGCCGAACGCGCCGAAGCCCACGACGCCCATGAGGACCACGGCCAGGGCCGCGACCACGAGTACCGCCTTGGGCCGGCGAACCACCAGCTCGGCTATGCGGTCGAACACGCACTTCTCCCTTGCACTCTCTTGCACTCTCACTGCGAAAACGACATGACAAAGGTCGGAACGACCTGATGGGGGTGGGCCGGGCGTCCTTCCGATCAGCGGAAGCGGGGCGTCCGGGGCGGCGCCGACGAGGCGGAAGAGACCGCTCCTCCGCGTCCATCGTGTTTCGCGTATCGGGGACGGGATGCGATGTCGCACGCCCCGTCGCCATGGACGACATTAGTGAGGTACAAGAATCTTTGGCAGTGTTAGATTTTCTTCACAGAGTGCGGTTTTTGGATGCGGTGCCGCAGGGTTCGTCGTACGGTCGTCGCATGCCTCCAGCCGAAGCCCCAGCGGCCGTGCCCACCCTGCGCCAGCGGCGCCGGGCCGTCGCCGTCCAGGAGATCCTGAGCGCCGCCGAGAGCCACATCGCCGAACACGGACCTCACTCGTTGTCCCTACGCGCGGTCGCCCGGAGCCTCGGCATGACCGTGCAGGCGCTCTACCACTACTTTCCGAGCCGGGACGACCTCGTCACCGCGCTGATCACCAAGGCGTACGACGACCTGGCCGACGCCGTGCAAGCCACGGTCGACGCCGCGCACGACACGGCCGTACCGCGCCTGGTGGTGGCGGCCGAGGGTTACCGCCGATGGGCCATCGCCAATCCCGAACGGTTCCAACTGATCTACGGGGCCCCGTTGCAGCACTACCGGGCGCCCGCCGACGGCCCCACCACGCAGGCGGTCCGCCGGATGAGCGCGATCTTCCAGCAGGAACTGTTCGCCGGGCTGACCACGCAACAACTGGGCGCCGCCGACACGCCCGCGCTCTCGCCCCCGCTCCGCAAACACCTGGAGGGCCTGCCACCGGACGGTCTGGGCGATCTGCCGCCGGCGGCGGCCGCCCTCATCCTGAGCTCGTGGGGGCACATGCACGGCCTCGTCGCCCTGGAAGTGTTCGGCCACACCGCGTTCATCGGCACGCACCAGGCCGAGATCTTCCGCATCGCGATGCTCGACATGTACGCGGACGTGCACCGCCGAATTCCGGCCGCCGAACCGGCCGTTGCGCCGCCGGAGCCGACGACCTGAGTCGGACCCGCCGGCGATCAGATCCAAGCGCGGTCGGTCGGCGAAGGCACGGCGCACGGACGCAGGACCATGAGCGAGTCCGCCAAGGTCGCCACCATGGCGAAGGGGAACCGGTCGAGTTCGAGACAGAGTGCGACGTCGTCGGGATGGGCTCCCTCACGCACCCCCTCCGTCAACTCGGCGGCGGCGCGCGACTCGCCGGCACGGCGGAGGAACTCGGCCGCGTCCGTGTCGGCCCCGGTGGCCCTGCGAGCGATGTATTGAGCGCAGGCCAGGTCTTCGTCGGCCTGCCCGTCGTCGCCGGTGACCACGAACGTGACGCTCTCACACTCGTGTGTCCGCAGGAGCCGAGCCGTTGCCTCCGCCACCACGAAGCTCGCGCACAGCACCAGCGGCGCCTCCTTGACCGCAAGGGCACCGACCGTCCCTGCCGTGGTCTTCTGCACAACGGTCCGTCCGCCGAGGTCGATGGACCGCAGCAGGCCCGGCGAGTTGACGGTGTCGAACCCGGGCGCCGGCGGACCGTCCTTGAGCGCCACCCAATCCGGGTGGCGACCCTTGAGCGCCAGGGCTTCGGCCGGTGACTCGGCGAGCACGATCCTTTCCGCCCCCTGGGCAAAGGCCCAGGCAGCCACTGTGAAAGCACGCATGACGTCGACCACGACCGCCACGGACGGGGGTTCGACCAGCTCGGCGATGCCGAGGAAACGAGCGTCCATCCGGCGATGATCGCGCATACCCGCCCCCCGGCACCGCCTACAGCCCAAATGCGCAGCCGCTTATGCCAACGGCTCGTGGTTGACCCAGATCGCCTTGTACGGGTACCGGCCCTGCCAGCGCTTGATGAGGTCGAGGGCCCCGGGCATGACGAAGGTCGCGTTCAGGGCGTCGAGATCGGTCAGGCGCATCTGCACGATGGCACTGGCAACCGCCACCGGGGCGTGGTCGTCACCCGGGACGCGGATGTGGTGCCGCGCCGAGAACGAGTCGACCAGGCCGGAGCCCATGACGAGCTCCTCGAGCTCTGTCAGGTACCGGTCCAGCTCACTGGCGGGAATCGGATTGTCGAACGCTGCGATCATCGTGTGGTGAATCATGGGCCCAGTGAACTGGGCCTTTGATAATGCGTCCAAGACCCGTTCGTTCTCGTTCCATGCCTGCGGGGAATGGATCGGACGATAGCCTTGACGCATGGCCGAGTTGGAGACCCGCGAGCTGGAGTACTTCGTCGCGCTGGCCGAAGAGCTGCATTTCGGTCGTGCCGCGGCCCGGCTCACCATCGCGCAACCGGCTCTTTCCAAGGCGATCCAACGCCTGGAATCCCGCCTGGCAGTGAAGCTGCTGGAGCGCACCAGCAGGCAGGTGACCCTCACCCCCGCCGGCGAAGCGCTGCTGCGCCACGGCCGGCACGCTCTCAACGCCGTCGCTGCGGCGGCCGAGAAGGCCCGCCGCGCCGGCGATCGGCAAGCCCACCTGCGACTGGTGATCAAACCCGGCGGCGATGCGAACCTCCTGTCCGGGATCCTGGCCG
Organism: Embleya sp. NBC_00888; assembly: GCF_045207655.1. Lineage (NCBI taxonomy): Bacteria > Bacillati > Actinomycetota > Actinomycetes > Kitasatosporales > Streptomycetaceae > Embleya > Embleya sp. NBC_00888. Next base: position 1,643,563 of record NZ_CP108785.1, read on the forward strand.
CCTACGCCCGCCGGCCCGACGCCCGTCAGGTGGACATCATCTTCGGCGGGTCCACCGACCGGGCCGACCACATCCGCGACGGACGGGCCGATGTCGCCCTGTTGTACGCACCGTTCGACGACCTGACCGGGCTGGACCACGAAACCCTGGCGGTCGAAGGACGCGTGGCGATCCTGCCGCCGGGCCACCGGCTCGCCTCCCGCAGCGAGGTCACGCTCGCCGACCTCGCCCGGGAGACGTTGCCGCGCTGGAAGGGAGTGAGCTGGACGGGTGCGCCCGAGGGCGAGCCCGGGCCCGAGGTCGCGGACGCCTCCGAAGCCCTGCACATGATCAGGCTCGGGCGCACCATCGCGCTGCTGCCGCGCTCTCTGGCCACACCCGTGCACCCCGACCTCGTCTACCGGCCCGTGAGCGACGCTCCCGGCAGCGAGCTTGTCCTCGCCTGGGCACAAGACGACCGTCGACGCCTGGTCGCCTCCTTCGTTGCCGCCGCCGCGGAGGCGGCAGGGATCGAGGACTCGCCGACGACGCGGATGCGCAGTCGACCACCGGAACACTGACGACGCTCCGCCGACCGCCGTCAGCGGCCGATCGGCCACACGGCCCGGAGGTGGATGCCCCCCGTGCGCTCGATCCGACCGGCGCTACGCCGAAGGTGCCTGTGTCGCCGCGTCGAGGATCGCCTCGATCGCCTGCTCGTAGACGTACCCGTATCCGTTCACGAACAGCTCCATGCGCGATCCCGGACCCGCCTCCCGGTCCGGGACGCCGAGCCGGACCACCCCGGCCGGCGTACGCAGCGTGAACGCCTCGTAGCCTCCACCGCACGCGTCCACGTCGACGTTCACCTCCTCGTCCCGCAATGCCAGGCCGCGCCGGGCGAGTTCGGCCCGCAGCAGCGTGACGTTCCGGGCGATGGCGAGCAACCCGTCTGCCTCGTCGGCCAGTTCCTTCACCAGGTCGGCCCATGCGTAGGAGTCGGTATCGCACTCGATCGACCAGGGTCCGTCCGGCTCGGCCGCGCGCACCACGGCGAGTTCCACACCGGGCATGGCGATCCAGTGCTCGATGTTCTCGTGCGCCCGAACCGCGAACAGCCGGTACTCGGCCCGCCCTTCGTCGTCCTCCTCGGCTGCGTCCGGATCGACCAACCCCTCGGCCGCGCAACCACGCTCGACGAGCTCGGCCGCGAACGCGACCATGTTCGCCCGCGCCAACGCATCGATGCCCGCGCTCTCGGACTCGCGCGAACCGGTCGTGGCCCCCACGGAAATCGGCGTGGCCGAATTCGGCTCCTCAGGCATAGACTCGCCCCTCCTCGCATCCCCGTCGTCGTCTTCGCCGTACACGATCCCATCCTGACCGGCCCGACGCGCGGCCACGACGGGAACATCCCGGCCGCCGTCCGCCGGATCGCGCACCGGGCACGCACCCACGTCGCGGCGCGCTCGCGATGTTCCGGCGCGCCGCAGGCCTCCGCTCCGGCCCCGGCGGCGGAAAACGAGTGCAGGTGGTTGCGAGAATATGTAGATCGGTCTAGCTTTGGCGTCATGGGACAGAAGGGCACCGAGACGCGGAACCAGTTGCTGGACGCGACGCAGGAATTGGTCGAGACCGGAGGATACTTCGGCACCGGGCTCAACCAGGTGATCGCGGTCAGTGGTGCGCCCCGCGGCTCGCTCTACTTCCACTTCCCGGGTGGCAAAGATCAGCTGGTCGGCGAGTCCGTCCGACGAGCCGGGCGCACGATCGGCGACACGCTCGCGGATCTGGCCGAGTCCAGCGCGTCGGCAGCGGAGTTCGTCGACGCGATGTTGCACCGGTTGGGCGACCGACTGGAGGAGTCGGGCTGGCGCAAGGGGTGTCCGGTGGCGACCGTGGCGCTGGAGACGTCCGCCACCAACGACCCGCTCCAGGAGGCCTGTTCCGAGGTCTACACCTCATGGGAGGCGGCCTTGCGCACACGACTCGCGGACCGTCCGGACGCCGACGACCTCGCGATCACGATCCTTGCGCTGGTGGAGGGGGCGCTCCTGCTCGCCCGGGCGCACCGCAGCAGGAAGCCCCTGGACGCCGTCGCGCGCCGGGTCGCCGCCCTGCTGAGCTGAAGCGACATGGCCCGGCTCGACCCGACGCACCCGGCCGGCCCCGGCTCACCCCGGCCCGACCGCGGATCTCAGCGTGCCCGAAAAATATGTAGACCGATCCACAGACCAACGCCGGCACGGCTCAACCCGTGCCGATCCACACCAGCCCGATCCAAAGAGGAGCTTCATGGACGCGATCGTCTTCGGTGCCAACGGCTTCATCGGCCGCTCCCTCGTCGCCGAGCTGCTCACCCGAGGTCAGCGGGTGGCGGCAGCCGTACGCGACGACGGCAACGACGCCCTCACCACGTGGCTGGCCTCCCGAGGCGTCGGCACCGACGGTCTGAAGGTCGTCACCGCCGACATCACACGTCCGCTTTCGGGGCTGCCCCAGGCACGCGACGTCTACAACGCCGCCGCTCGCTTCGCCTTCGGCCTCGAAGCGCGGGAGGCGCGGGCGACCAACGTCACCGGGGCGCTCAACGTGCTCGAATGGGCCGCCGCGCTGCCCCGGTTGCGGCGACTGGTACACATCAGCGGGTACCGGGTCAGCGCGCACGAGGGCCGTCCCGACTACGCCCGGCAGGGGGCGTACGAGGCGTCGAAGTTCGAGGGGGATCTCGCGGTGCGCGCCCGGGCGCGCGCGTTGGGGACCCCGCTGACCATCGCCAATCCCAGCACCGTGATCGGGCCGGGCCAGTACCTCGGTCTGGCCGCCCTGGTCGAGGACCTGTGGAACGGGCGGCTTCCCGCGCTGCCCGGCAGCCGCGACACCTTCCTCCCGATCACCACGATCGACTACTTCGTGCGATTCCTGGCCGAGATCCCCGCGTCACCCGCCGGTGAGCACCATTGGGTGCTCGACGACGACACTCCGCTGCTCCCCGAGCTGATCGCCACGATCGCCGACCACGCCGGCGTACGGGCGCCCCGCCGGACCATCCCGGTCGGCCTGCTGCGGAGCCTGCCGCGCGCGTTGACCGGCGCCGACCCCGAGACGCTGTCCTTCCTGTCGACCGACCGCTATCCCACCGCATCCGCCCGCGCGTTCGCCGCGAGCGCCGGGCTGCACATGCCTTCGGCCGCCGAGGCGCTGCGGGCCTGGGCCGACGAGTTGGTGGCCGCCCGCTTCGGTGCCGCGACGCCCTGGCTGAGCCCGTACGGCTTCCACGCCGTGGCGGGCAGCCGTACCTGGGTCACCGGGGACCGACACTCCCCCACCCACGTCCTGCTGCACGGACTGCCGATGAACGCCGACCTCTGGGCCCCTCTCGCCGCCCACCTCCCGGGGCCGATCCTGGCCCCCGACCTGCCGGGCTTGGGACGCTCAGGCCCCACATCCCAAGCCGTGGACGCGTGGTTGGCCGATCTCATGGGCCCGGTGCGGACCCGCCCGGTGCTGGTCGCGCACTCCGCGGCCTGTGTGCCCGCACTGCGCTTCGTCGTCGATCATCCCGACCGGGTCGGCGAACTCGTGCTCGTCGCACCGGCGTTCCTCCAGGCACCGGCGTCGCCGCTGATGCGCTCGGGCATGGTCGGGCCGAGGCTGCGCCGCATGTCCGCCGCTCGGCTGGCCCGCGCCCTCGGCATCCCCGAAGGGGCGGAAGTGGACAGCGCCGCAGCCGACTTGCACCGTCGTGCGGTGGCGCGCCGGGTCGCCGCGTCCATCCGCACGGACTTCGCCGAGCGTCGGAGCGCCCGGGCGTTGCTGGACCGGGTGACCGTCCCGATCCGGATCGTCGTGGGAACCTCCGACCCCTTGATCACGGCCGTCGATCACCCGGTGGCCGAGATCCCCGGAGCCGGCCACTACCCCCAACTGACCCACCCCGCCCTGCTTGCCCACCACCTCGGCGCCGCCGGGGCCGCGACCGACGACTGACCCGAGAAGTGCACGAACACAGCCGGCACACGCGGCCCGTGGAGACGGCGTCGACCTTCTTCTTCGCGCGCCTGCGGTGGTCGACGTACGTGGAGTCGCGGACCCGCGAACGAGCGGGCAGGTGTGGCCGGTTCGACGATCGCGTCAGGAGAAGGCCCTGCCCTTGACGGTAAACTCCACCTCACCGACCACCCCGATGCGGCCCTCGCCCCGGGCCATCCGGTGCCGGGGCCGCACCCTCCCCCGGGGTCCGCATGCCGACGGCCCCGAGGACGTCCGGAACCACCCGAACCCCGTTGAAGCGCCACGCGACAAGCTCGGCCCGATCCACGTCGAGCCCGCCCAGGTCCAACCTCCGCCGAGCGGCGACCCACTCCACGAGAGCCTCGGGGCGTTCGATCGGGCCGGCGAAGTGCACCAGCGTCAGATACCAGACGTCGCGCGGGTGGTCCGCCTCGAGCCACCCGTCCTCGCCCAACGCCCGGGCCAGAGCCCCGGCGAACTCGTCGGCGCAGCCGTCCTCCGGCCCCAGACACAACATCACGCTGTTCGCCGTCAAGGTCAGGCCCCGCACCCGGAAGCGGATGCTCGGACACTGCGCCGCGGCTCGGCGCAGCGAAGAGACGTAACGTGCCGCCGCCGGATCGTCCGCGGGGATCGGCGTGCGGTGCGGCTCCACCGCGCGGACGGTGATGTGTGCCGAGCCGCGGGCGCCGGTCGGCCAGTGCCCCCGTCCCGCGACGGCCAGTGCCTCGAACGCCAGCGCGTGCACCCGATCCGTGACAGCGGCCTCCGGTCTCAGGACGATCGAGGTTCCCCATCGAGGGCCGTTCGCCCTCGGCGGTTCCTGCATCTGGACCGCCCCGTCGAGAACGGCCTCCCGACCGGCCCGAAACAACCTGTCGAACACCTCGTCCATACGCTCATGATGACCCACCCGGCCCTCGGGTATGGGGATCCCTCGTCGCCGAATTCGCCCACTCCCCTCGGCATCTCCCTCGCCGAGGACACCATCCGACCAGGACCCGCCGCGGCCCGCCCCCGCACCGCCCGGTGTCCGTCACCGGGCGCTCGACCCCCTATGCGTGTGCCGCCTTGACGATCATCTTCCCCGTGTTGCCGCCGCGCAGCATGGACAGGAACGCCTCCACGATCCGTTCGAATCCCACGACGACCGTCTCGTCCGACGCGAGCCGCCCGTCGAGCAGGTGGGGCGCCGCGAACGTGTACAACTCGTCGCGCACGTCGCCGTGGTCGCGGACCAGGAATCCCTCCATGCGCAGGCTCTTCTCCACGAAGTCCGCGTGATCGAAGCGCACGGGCGGGGTGTCCGGCCGGTTGTACTGGCTGATCGTGCCGACCCGGACGATGCGGCCGCGTTCGCGCAGGGCACCGACCGCTGCCGCGAGGTGGTCGCCGCCGACGTTGTCGACGAATACGTCGACGCCGTCCGGCGCGGCCCGCGCGAGAAGGTCCGCGACCGGGCCTTCCCGGTAGTCGAAGACCTCGTCGTAGCCGACCTGCTCGGTCAGGTACGTCGCCTTGGCCGCCGATCCCGTACTGCCGACCAGTCGCCCGACACCCAACAGGCGCGCGAAGCGGCCGACGGCGGTGCCGACCCCGCCCGCCGCGCCGGAGACGAACAGGTCGTCGCCCTCGCGGAGCCGGGCGATGCGGGTGAGGGCGACGTACGCGGTCAGTCCCGTACCGCCCAGCAGACCCAGGTGCGCGGACGGCGCAACGCCCGGCAGTTCGGGAAGCGGTTGCACCTCGTCCGGACCGACCACCGCGTGCGTGCGCCAGCCCCGGCGGTGGAAGACCAGCGCGCCCTCGACCAGCCCCGGATCGTGGGAGGCGACGACCAGCCCGACCGTACGCCCCTCCAGCGGTGCGTTCAGGGCGAACTCGCCGTCCATCATCTCGCGGTGGTACGGGTCGACGGACCAGTACAGGTTCTCGACCAGCGCCGTGCCCCGAACCGGCTCGGGCACCGGCGTCTCGACGAACCGGAACTGGTCGGGCGTGGGGAAGCCGCTGGGACGGGCGGTCTGCTGGACGGTGACCGCCGTGCTGTTCGGCAGGAGCGAGTTCATGGCACGGACCGTATGCAGGAATGGGCGGGCCGGGCAGAGGGTTGCGCTCATGACCGATTCGTATCCATGAGCCACGCTCATGGCAGCAGGTGGGAGCCCTGATGACGGCCCGAGCCGACCTTTCTCCGCAAGAGCTGCGGATCCTCGTCGCCGTGGCCGACGAGGGAGGGTTCTCGGCCGCGGCCGCAGCGCTGGGCAGCACTCAATCGGGTGTCTCGCACGCGATGCGCGGCATCGAACGCAAGGTCGGTGCGGTCCTGTTCGAACGCGGCCGGACCGGGGCCCGACCCACGCCGGCGGGTACGACGGCCGCGGCCCACGCGCGGCGCGTGTTGCGAATGCTGGATGTCCTGGTCGTCGAGGCACGCGGGGCCGGTCGGGGCGCCGGCATGGGCGACGGAGCCGCCGGCGGATCGCTGCACATCGCCGCGTTCCGCAGCGCCGCCCTGCACCTGCTGCCGCCGGTGCTGGCACGGCTCACCGCCCGCCACCCGGATATCGAACCACGGGTGCGGATCGTGCGGGAGGTCGGTCCCGGCACCGCCGGGGAGGTTGCCGAGGGGCGCGCGGACGTGAGTATCGCGACCCTGGGGACGCCGACGCCGCCGGGCCTGGTCGGGGGTGTCCTGCTGGAGGAGCCCTACGCGTTGGTGCATCCCGCCGGGCATCCCGATCCCCGCTCACTGCCGCTGGTCGACTGGACCGAGAACTGTTCCTCGTACACGCGCGAGTGGTGGGCGACCCAGGACTGGATCCCCCGCGCCACGGTCGAGGCGGAAGACGACGGAGCCGTCCTCGCCATGGTGGCCGGCGGTTTCGGCATGGCGATCATGCCCGCGCTCTCCCTCACCGACACGCCGCCCTCCGTGGAGGTCGCCGACCTCGGCCCGAAGCGCCCGACACGCTCGGTGGGTTACCTCACCACCCCCGAACTCGCCGCGTCCGCCGCGGTCGGAGCACTCGTCCGCGAACTCCGCCTCGCCCACGCGTCCCGGATACCCCCGAACCCGTCGTCGCGGGTCGGTGTCGGGTGACGTCCTCGAACACGACGGCGGGCGCAACGCCGAACACACCGTCCGACGCCACCTCCGCCGACGCCACCTCCGCCGGCGCCTCCGACACGGTGGCCCGCCTCGGCCCGCCGGCGGCCGGCGGTGGGTCCTGCGTGTCCGGCCGGGGACCCACCACCGCGCCATCCCTGGTGCGGGCCGACCGAGTGGCCCGCATCGGCCCGAGCTGCGGAAACTACGGAGCCGGCACCGAGGACAGTTCGTCCGCCAGATCGTCGAGCCCCAGCGAACCCTGCGACAACGCCGCCATGTGCCAGGCCTTCAGATCGAAGGCCGCGCCCTGGGCCTTCCGCGCGTTCTCGCGTCCCAGGAGCCAGACGCGTTCGCCGAGCTTGTAGCCGATGGCCTGGCCGGGAATGGTCAGATAGCGGGTGAGCTCGCTCTCCACGAAGTCGGCGGGCCGGCTGCTGTGCATACCGAAGAACTCCTGCGCCAGTTCCGGAGTCCAGCGCTCGCCGGGGTGGAACGGGGAGTCCGCGGGGATCTCCAGCTCCAGATGCATCCCGATGTCGACGATGACCCGGGTGGCGCGCATCATCTGGGCGTCGAGGTAGCCCAGGCGCTGCTCGGCGTCGGTGAGGAAGCCGAGTTCGTCCATCAGGCGCTCGGCGTACAGTGCCCAGCCCTCGGCGTTGGCGCTCACCCCACCGATGGTGGCCTGGTAGCGGGACAGGTCGCCCGCGACGAGCGTCCACTGCGCGAGTTGGAGGTGGTGGCCGGGCACGCCCTCGTGGTACCAGGTCGACACGAGGTCGTAGACCGGGAACCTGGTCCGGCCCATGGTCGGCAGCCACGTGCGGCCCGGACGGGTGAAGTCCTCGGACGGCGGCGTGTAGTACGGCGCGGCGGCGCTCCCGGGCGGGGCGATGCACGACTCGACCTTGCGCACCTGCGCGGCGAGTTCGAAGTGCGTGCCGTCGAGGCGGTCGATCGCCTGGTCCATCAGGCCCTGTAGCCATGCCTGGACCTCGTCGACGCCATCGATGTGCGTGCCGTGCTCGTCGAGGTGGGCGAGCGCGACCCAGGGCGTCGCGGCGCCGGGGAGGACCTTCTCGGCCTCCTCCCGCATCTCGCCCAGGAGACGGTGGTACTCCGACCAGCCGTAGGCGTAGGCCTCGTCCAGGTCGAGGTCCGTGCCGTTGAAGAAGCGCGACCACAGCGCGTACCGTTCGCGCCCGACGATGTCGGGCGCGCCGGCGATGGTGGGGGCGTACACGTCCCGCATCCAGTCGCGCAGCGCCGTGACGGCGACGGTGGCGGCGCGGGCGGACTCGTCGAGTTCGGTACGCAGCGCCTCCGGTCCGGCGGCGGCGAAGTCCTCGAACCAGCCGCGTCCGTTGCCGTCGGTGTCGGCCCACTCGCCGAGTTGCTCGACGCACGTCGCGGTCGGGCGAGGGCTCGCGTACAGCTTGCGCTCCAGGCCCAGGGCGAGCGACGCGCGATAGCCCTCCAGCGCGCCCGGCACCGCGCGCAGGCGCTCGGCGATCGCGGACCAGTCCTGCTCGGTCTCGGCGGGCGTCACGGGGAACACCTCGCGGACCTCGTGCAGCGGCGTACCGAGGTTGCCGACGGCGCGCAGGCCCTCGCCGGCCTCGTGCACCGCGAGTTGCGCGGTCAGCCGCTCGCGGAGCAAGCGCGCACAGCGCCGCTCGATGTCGCTGTCCGCGCCGGGCAGTTGCTCGGCTTCGGCGAGCCTGGCGAGGGTGGCCCGCGCAAGGTCGGCGCGCACCTCCTGCCCACCGGGGGAGAGATCGGGCAGCTTGGCGGAGCTGGCCGGGACACCGAGGTAGGTTCCGGTGACCGGGTCGAGCGCGATGAGTTCGTCGACGTACGTGTCGGCGACCTGACGGGGCAACGAGGGGCTGTTGTCTGACATGTGGACATCCTCATACGGCGAGGGCACCGCCGTCACGCGGAGTTCCCATCCCGTCCGCGATCGCACGCGCCCGCGGGGCACGCCGAGGTGCTCACCAACCGTGAGCGTCTGGACGCGCTCGCACACTCCGCCCTATCGTGTCGTCGCTACGACGACACGATATGGCGTCGCCGAGGAGACGACTCCGGCCGAGGAGACGACTCCCATGGGCACCAAGGGAACGGGGCGCGAGGGGACGGGGCACACGGGCATGGGGTACGACGAGCGCAACCCGGGGCCGACGCTCGGCACGGCATCCGGCCGTGTCCCTGCCGCCCCGACCACCATGGACACCGGTGTGGCCCTCGGGCGGATCCGGGACGCGATGCGCGCGGCCCGGGAGCCGATGCGTTCACCCGATACGTCCGACCCGCCGTTGAGCGCGAACCAGGTGCTGGTCGCGCTCACCCTGCTGCGCGAGCTGCGCTTGGAGATCGCCGGCTGGGAGCCCGATCTGATCGAGGCCGCCCGGCGGTTGGGGACGAGCTGGGCGGATCTGGCACCGGCCCTGGGCGTGGCCGGCCGGCAGGCGGCCGAACGGCGCTATCTGCGGCTTCGACCCGCCCCCGACGGTTCGACGGCCACCGGCGAGCAGCGGGTGGCCGCCGAGCGGGACCGGCGGGCCGGTGACCGGGCGGTGGCCGGCTGGGCCCGGACCCACGCCGCCGGCCTTCGGCAATTGGCCGGGCAGATCGGCGCCTTGACCGACCTGCCGGCCGGCGCCGAGCCCGACCTGGCCGCGCTGCGACGGGCGCTGGGCCGGGACGATCCCGCGGACCTCCTGGGTCCGCTGGCCGAGGCCCGCGGCCATCTACAGCCCGGCCATCCGGCGCTGGCCGAGCGGGTCGGCGTCGTGGTTCGCAGTACCGCCGAGGTGCGCCGGGCGTGCGATCACCGCCGCCGGGCACGGCAGCGGTGAACGTCCCGCGCGTTCCCGGTCCGCGCCATATCGGTTCATCGTCACGTTCTCGTCCGGACAAGTTTCATCCCGACATGTTTCATCCCGAAAGGAGACCCCAGGGTGGGTAGCAGCGTCGAAACGCTGGAATTCCAGGCCGAGACCCGTCAGTTGCTCCAGTTGGTGATCCACTCGATCTACTCGAACAAGGACATCTTCCTGCGCGAGCTGATCTCGAACGCCTCCGACGCACTGGACAAGCTGCGGCTGGAGTCCCTGATCGACTCCGACCTCGAGGTCGACACGTCCGACCTGCACATCGCCTTGGTCGTGGACAAGGACGCCCGCACGCTGACCGTCCGCGACACCGGGATCGGCATGAGCCGGGACGACATCGTGGACCTGATCGGCACGATCGCCAAGTCCGGCACCGCGGGTCTGCTGGAGAAGATCAAGGAGGCCAAGGAAGCCAAGGACACCGTCGCGGCGCAGAGCCTGATCGGGCAGTTCGGCGTCGGCTTCTACTCGGCGTTCATGGTCGCCGACAAGGTCACCCTGCGCACCCGGCGGGCCGGCACCGACTCCGGCACCGAGTGGGAGTCCGACGGTGAGGGCACCTACACCATCGGGGCCGTCGACGACCTGCCCGTGGGTACCTCGGTCACCCTCCACCTCAAGACCGCCGACAGCGAGGACGGGCTGGCCGACTACCTGGCCGATTGGAAGATCCGCCAGATCGTCAAGCAGTACTCGGACTTCATCCGCTGGCCGATCCGGATGGCCACCGAGCGCACCGACGCCGACGGCGTCACCACGCACGGGGTCGACACGCTCAACTCGATGAAGGCGCTGTGGGCCCGGCCGCGCAGCGAGGTGACCGAGGCCGAGTACAGCGAGTTCTACCAGCAGATCAGCCACGACCGGCTCGACCCGGCCGAGACCATCCACATGCGCGCCGAGGGCAACTTCGAGTACGAGGCGCTGCTGTTCATCCCGTCGCAGGCCCCGTTCGACCTGTTCTCCCGCGAGACCAAGAGCGGCGTGCAACTGTACGTCAAGCGGGTGTTCATCATGGACGACTGCGAAGCGCTGATGCCGAACTACCTGCGCTTCGTCAAGGGTGTCGTGGACGCGCACGACCTGTCGCTGAACATCTCCCGCGAGATCCTGCAGCAGGACCGGCAGATTCGCGGCGTGCGCCGGCGCCTGGTCAAGAAGGTCCTCGGCGCGATCAAGGACATGCAGGCCAAGGACGCCGAGCGCTACACGACGTTCTGGGCCCAGTTCGGCCGCGCGTTGAAGGAGGGCCTCTTCGAGGACCCCGACAACACCGAGGCCCTGCTGGAGCTGGTGTCCGCCGCCTCCACGCACGACGCGGAGAAGACCACCACGCTGCGCGAGTACGTCGAGCGCATGAAGGACGGTCAGGACGCGATCTACTACCTGACCGGCGAGACCCGCGCGATGGTGGAGAACTCGCCGCACATGGAGGCGTTCGCCGCCAAGGGGTACGAGGTCCTGATCCTCACCGACCCGGTCGACGAGGTCTGGGTCGACCAGGTCCCGGCCTTCGACGGGCACAGCCTGCAGTCCATCGCCAAGGGACAGGTGGACCTCGACGAGCCGGCCGACGGCGACGAGGAGGCCGGGTCGGAGAAGGCCAAGCGCGAGCAGGACTTCGCCGCCCTGCTGCCGTGGCTGACCACGACCCTGTCCGAACAGGTCAAGCAGGTCCGGCTGTCGTCGCGGTTGACCACGTCGGCGGCGTGCATCGTCGGCGACGCCAACGACATGACCCCGACCCTGGAGAAGATGTACCGGGCGATGGGTCAGCAGATGCCCCCGGTCAAGCGCATCCTGGAGCTCAACCCGACGCACCCGCTGATCACCGCGCTGCGCTCGGCGCACGAGGCGAACGCCGACGACCCGGCGCTGGCGGACGTCGTCGAGCTGGTGTACGGCGGCGCGCTGCTCGCCGAGGGCGGCGACCTGCCCGACCCGGCCCGCTTCACCCGCCTGCTGACCGACCGCCTGGCCCGCGGCCTGTGAGCGACGGCCGACGCCCCGCCACGGCCTGAACCACCGGCCGAGCGGCGGCCATGCCGACGGGCACCCCATGCACAGGCCCCGGAACCCGAACACCGGTTCCGGGGCCTGTGCCCGTGCGGGGCAGCCTTGCGCGGGCCCGTGGCACGGTCGCGGTGGTGCTTTCGATCGGCCGGGTCAGCGGATTCGGTCGTAGACGACGGACACCGTGCCGTGTTCGCCCGCGATCTGGCCGGCGAGTGCCCACTTCCCCGCAGGCAGGCCGTCGTCGAACAGGCGCGGTCCGCCGCCGAGGAAGAGGGGGAAGATCGTGAGCGCGAGGCGGTCGACCTCGTCGGCGGCGAGCAGGGCCTTGATGACGCTTGCGCTGGCGAGTACGAGGATGTCGCCGCCCTCAGTCGCCCGCAGGTCGGTTATCGCCTCGGCGGTCGGCTTGTCGACGATCGTCGTCCGCTCCCAGGGCGCCTGGTCGAGGCTGGAGGAGAGGACCACCTTGTCGGCCTCGACCAGCCACTTGGCGAAGCCCACGTCGCGCGGGTCGGCGCCCTCCATGTCGATGACGGTGGGCCAGAAGCCGAGGAAGCCCTCGGCGTTGACCCGCCCGAGCAGGGCCGTCGTCGCCGGCTCACAGAGGGCGGTCAGATGGTCGCGGGCGACGTCGGTGTGCGCGTACGGCATCACCCAGCTCATGTCGAGCGGGTTGTCCGGCCCGGCGTAGTGGCCGTCGAGGGAGAGGGCGATGTTGGTGACCACCCGGCGGTTGACGGTCTGCTCGGTCACTTCGTGCTCCTGGTGTGGGTGTCGTACTCGGTGTCGTCGGTGTCGTCGGTGTCGTCGGGCCCGTTGTCGGTGTCGACGGTGTTGCGTGCGTCGGCGGCGAGGATCGCCGCCAACTTGTCGAGGCTCTGACCGAAGCCGATCTCGATGCCGGCGACGAAGTCCGCGGAGTCGATCGTGCTGTCGGTGATCCGCCAGCGGGTGTCGAGGTCCGTGCCGGTGTCGGTGGGCCAAAGGACGAGTTCGACGTGGGAGGTGAAGGCGAGACCACCGTCGGGAAGCAGCGGGGAGAGCCGGTAGGCGAGGCGCTCACCGGGGTGTACCTCCTCGACGACGCCCTCCGCCCGTCCGGCGACCGGTTCGGCGCCGTCGGCGTCCTCGGCGTCGCGGTACTCCAGGACGACCCGCCCACCCGGTCGCGCCTCGAAGACGAGCTCGGAGACCCGCAGGTCGTCCGGCGTCCACCAGCGGGCGAGCGGGGTGGTCTCGGTCAGGTGCCGCCAGACCGACTGCGGGCGTGCGGGCAGCGACCGGCGGAACCCGAACGAGCGGCCGTCGGCCCACCCCGTCTCGTCCGCGGCGAGCCGCTCGGCGTGGAGGCTGAGCCCGTAGCGGTCGTAGGTCGAATCGGGACCGGCGACCCGGTCCGCGGTGTCGGCGAGCCGCACGAGCACGGCCGCCAGGTCCCGCAGCGGACCCGGACGGAGGGCGTACACGCGGCGCTGGCCGGTGCGCTGCGAGGTGACGACGCCGGCGCGCTCGAGGGTCTGCAGGTGCTTGGTCGTCTGCGGCTGGCGTGCGTCGGCGAGCTGGGCGAGGACACCGACCGAGCGGGGTCGCTCGGCCAGCAGGCTCACGAGCCGCCAACGGGCCGGATCGGCCAGTGCGGTGAGGAGTGCGTCCATGGCCCATAGTATTCACGATGACGAATATTCTCGTCAAGGAATAGATCCGGACTCCCGCCCACACCATCGACGACGAGATCCGTCCGACGGCGCACCGGGGGTCGGATTCCGCGAAAGGATGGGGTCGGACCTGATCGAGACGAGTGGACGGACGGACACCGCGTATGGAACCCGGCAAGACATCGCCCGAGGCCCTGATCGCATCGCTCGACGACGCGAACGCCCGACTCTTCGTGCGACTGCTCGGTCGTCCCGATGGCCGCGACATGCTCTACCGCATCAGCGGAACCGTGCACAACCACGTGCCCGGTGACGTTCACGGCAAGGTATTCCCGCACGGCCGGGTGCTGTTCGGCGTCGAGGGCTACAACATTCGCCGGCTCGTCCACCCGCCGGGCACCGACGACCTGCACATGGTCTCGCGCGAGATCGTCTTCTACACCGATCCGAAGGACGGCAGCGTCCTGACGGAGTGGACGAACCCGCTGGACGGGCAGACCCGTCCGCTTCCGCCGATCGCCAACGACCGCGTGCAGTTGTCGTATCGCATCCGTGCCGGCGCCCTGTTCGCGCTGTTCGGCCCCGCCGAGGTTCCGCTGGCCGGCTCCGTCGCCCCGCGGCGAGTGCACCGCAATCTGGTGTGGACCCTGGACGTGCCTCCCGTCTACCGCCTCGCCGACCGGTACGGCATCGACGACGACTTCGGCCTCGCGAACTCGACGTACACGTCATGGGAGTTGTTCGACTTCCTGGTGCACGAGGACGACGCCCGCGAGTACTCCGGTACGCACGCCGACACCCGGACGGGAGCGATGCCGGTCACCAACTGCTGGAGCCGGATCTGCCCGTACGTGCCGGCGATGGGCATCGCGGAGAGCGAGACGCCGGGCAACCTCGTCTACCACGCGCGCGCATGGACGCTGGACGGCTTCGACGCGCTGGAGCCGTGGCTGGCCGACCTCGTACGCACCCGGCATCCGCTCTACACCAGCGCCCCCGACACCCCCGGCACCGGCCCCAACACCACCACCTGGACCGCATTCCACGCCGGCGAACTGGCCCCGCGCGGCCTCACCTGGCGCGAGTGGCGCGACTCGACCCCCTGAGCCACGCGGGCGCTTCCGGCCGTCAGGGCGTCAGGGGCAGGCGGTCGCCGGTGGCGCCGACTTCCAGGGTTGCGTAGTCGGGGTGGTCCAAGCGGTGGTGGACGTAGATCTGGTCGGCCCACGGGGGGTCCAAGGGCGTGAACGCGCGCAGGCCCAGGACGCGGCCGATCACCCGGTCCGGGTGGGCGGCGTTGAATTCGGCGATCGCGGCGGCCTCGCCGATCCGGTCGATGGTGCCCGGGAGATCGTCGAGGTAACAGGTGACCCGGGGCAACAGGTGGCCGTGGCCGGGCCGGCGGAAGAGATCCAGCGCGGTCGCCGTGGAGGTGTAGTGGTCCAGATCCAGGGAGACGAACCCGACCGGGTGGGCCCGGAGTTCGCGCTCGTGGGTATCGAGGTAGTCCGGCAGCGTCCGCGCGAGGTCGCCGATCACCAACTCGGTCTCGCCCAGGCGGGGATGCAATCGCTCGTGGTCCATCGTGTAGAAGCCGGGGCCGAACAGATAGGGCAGATCCCGGGGATCCTTGGCCGGCGGCATACCCGCCCCGCCGTCGAAGCCGACCACCCGCACCGCGACGCCCGTGGCGGCGGCGTAGTAGCGGGCGTGCTCGGCGAGCGCCAACAGCCCGTTGCCGCCGGCCACCCCGAACTCCACGACCGTCACGCCCCGATGCCCCAGACGCGCGGCCGACTCGGTGGCCCGGCGCACCCCGTACGCGTAGTGCGCCCGCTCCACCAGGCCGAACCGGTAGGCGGTCGCCGACCCGACACCGGGAAGCCGGCGTAACACCCGGTTCAAGGCCGCGTGTCGGGTACCGGACTTCGACCAGTCCCACAGCACATCGGCCCACCCGCCGGAGGGCCGACGACCGAACGGATGACCCTTTTGGGCACTCGTACCCGAACCACCCCTGCGCACCACGGACATTCCCCCTCGACGCGACGGACCATCGTCGAGAACCTTCCCGCCTCCCTCCCCTCCCCAACCCGGCGGTCGATCGACGCCGGGTTCAGGTGGTGAACTCGCCGAGCCACTCGCGATTCAGCAGGTACTTGGGCAGGTACGGCAACGTCGTGTCGACGTCCACGGGAAAGCCCATCTCGTACGCGAGGCACGCCATCGCCAGCGGGCCCAGCGCCACCCGACCACGCGGCGCGCGCGAGCCGTTCCAGTAGGTGTCGTGGTGGGCGAGGGCTTCGGTGAGAGCCTCCGCGAAGGCCGCGTGATCCTTCGTGACGAGGCGATGGAAGAGAGCCACTGGCTGATAGTCGATCAGATCCAGGAAGTCCCGGGGAGTACGGGTGGCCACATCTCGCCCGGACGTGTTCATGGTGGCGACCAACTTCTGGACGATGTCGTCCATCGGCCGCCCGAGCCAGTAGTTCTGCAGGGTGTCGATCCAGTGGAGGACGTAGTCGTCGACCGGATCGGCACGGCGCAGGTCCGCCGGCGGCACCCGGCACAGGGTGGTGATCCGCTCCTGCTCGCGGCAGACGACCGCGAGCCAGAAGGCGTCGAGCCAGGCACGGGCGTGAGCGTACGGCGCGATGCCGGTGGCGGTGGCGGCGCCGGGGAGGGCAAGCACGCGATCGCCGATCCGGCACGGCACGGTCCCCTCCCGGGCGAGCGCGGTGGCGAACAACGCGCTGCCGACCTGCATGGCGGTGACCCAGGCTTCCCACGTCTCCGGCTTCGCCGACGCGGCATCGTCCGCGCAGCGGGCATGGGCAAGGTCCACGGCCGCCCCGAAGCCGTCGGCGAAGCCGCTCGCGTCCTGCTCCAGTCGCGCGGTGAACTCGGCCACGATCCGCGCGAGTTGCTCGACGGTGGCGTGCTCGGGTTGCTCGACATCGGTCGTGCCGCCGGCGACCTCGGGCCCCGAGTCTCCGCCGCCGTCCCGGTCGCGCAGGCTCCTCATCAGCTCCATCAGTTCCTGCGGCGGCACCACGGAGAAGGTGCGCCGGTCGTGGTCGAAGACCGTGAGCGAGACCAACTGCCCCTGGTGCCACCAGTACAACCTCGGGGACAGTGCGCCCGGTCCGTCCTCGTAGGCGCCGAGGGCATACGCACCAAGGTCGTTGACCGCGTCCACCACGGTCCCGTCGACAATCGCGTGGAACGCCAACAGGTGCCTCGTGGGCACGGCGACGAGCGCCCCGGCCGCCGGCAGTTCTCGTCCGGTGACGGATCGGACCAGGTCGGGCAGTACCAGCGCCCTGCTCGCGACGAAGTGGGAGCCACCGCTGACGGAGTGCAGCAGCGCACCCTGCGGCCCGCGCACCTCCACGTGCTCCACGGGGTCGCTCCGCAGGTTAGCCACGCCCGCCGTCCACAGCTCCCGGTGCCCGGCGCCCGCCACTTCCCGGTCGGTCAGGATCCGCACGGAACCGGGCGCGTCCAGTGCGAAGGCCAGGATGAGCCCCTCGGCCACCGGCTGCACGTAGCGAAAGCCCGACGCGGCATCCGCGGGAAAGAAGTCGTCGGGCAACAGCCGCGGATAAGCCCCTCGCAGCAACTCCTGCGTGCTCTCCTCACCCCGGGACGCGGTCTCCAGGTTGCCGAAGTGTTGCTCCACCAGCGCGGGCCACTGCTCCTCGCCCACCGCGCGACACCGCTGCGCCAGGTTCTTCAGCGGACTGAGACGGCCCGCGTGCTCGACGACATCGCCCTCGACGGCCGGGCGCACCCCATGCCGGGTGAAGAAGAAATCGGCCGTCAGCTCGCGCAGATACGCGGCCTGCGGCACGGTCAGCATGGACAGGTGCGGATCAGGTATGTCGTGCCGATTCACCCGAAGACTCTACGCAGGCGGGCCGAGCCGGCCCGACACGGTACCGGCCACCGGCGCCCCTCACACCTGCGGCGGAGTTCGCCGATCCGAGTCCGTGAGCCGGTCGGCCAGTGCCACGACGAGGTCGCGGAGTTCATCCGGTCGCTCGATGAGGAACGGCCGGTCCAGCGACGCGAGCACGGCGGGCAGCCAGTCGAGTCGTTCCACGCGCAGTTCGACGCGGGACCAGTGCCCGGCGTCGGAATCCGCGCCGCTCTCGACCGGCGGCTCCACCACGATCGCGATCCCGGCGGGAAGTCGGGTGTGGATCTGCTCGGCCGTCCCCTGGATCCGCAGGGTCACCTCGTGCCGGTACGGAGCGGTGGCCAGCCCGGTCAGGACGCGTTCCGCCGGGTCGAACCCGGCGGGCGGCTCGAACGCGCCGGGCAGGGTCCGCGCGCCGGCGATGCGATCCAGCCGGAACGTCCGCTCCTCGCCCACCGCGACGTCCACACCCGTCACGTACCACCTGCCCGAGTGGGCGACGAGACCGTACGGATGCAGCGTGCGTTCGCTGCGTCGGCCGTCGGCGGCGGTGTACCGGATCGAGATCGGCCGGTGATGGCGCACCGCGTCGGCGATCGAGAGCAGGACCGCGCTCTCCGGGGCGGTCGGCTCGCCGGGCTCGGCGGTGAAGGCGAGCGAGCCCGACACGGCGTCGAGCCTGTGTCGGAGCCGCTCGGGCAGGACCCGCCGGATCTTCGCCGCCGCCGTCTCGGCGGCCGTGCCGGTGGTGGTCGTCAGACCGGCCCGCCGGCCCGCGATCAGGCCGAGCAGTACGGCGAGCGCCTC
The DNA here is from genome assembly GCF_045207655.1 of Embleya sp. NBC_00888. Lineage (NCBI taxonomy): Bacteria > Bacillati > Actinomycetota > Actinomycetes > Kitasatosporales > Streptomycetaceae > Embleya > Embleya sp. NBC_00888. Next base: position 1,661,965 of record NZ_CP108785.1, read on the forward strand.
GTCGTCGCTCAGCATGAGCGGTGGCATGCGGTAGCCGGAAGCCAGGCGGTAGCCGCCGTAGCGGCCACGCACGGACTCGACCGGCACGTCGAGATCGACGAGGTGGTCGACGTACCGACGCACCGTGCGCTCGTCGACGTCGAGCCGCTCGGCGAGTTCGGCCACCGTCCGGAGGCCGCCTCCTTGCAGGAGCTCCAGCAGGGTGAGCACGCGAGCGATGGGTCGGGTCATGACCGAAAGTCTCCCGTGAATACCGGGCGGATTCTGTCCGGTATCGATCGTAGCGTGTGATCGCAAGCACCGACCGATCACCGATCCCCGATCACCGATCACCGATCACCAGCCAGGAGAGACCCCCGATGGACTTCGTCTCGATCCGCATCATCACCGCCGACGTGGCCCGCCTCGTCGACTTCTACGAGCGCGCCACCGGCGTGCGGGCCGACTGGGCCACCGAGGACTTCGCCGAGCTCAGGACCGCCTCCGCCACCCTCGCGATCGCCGGCACCCGCACCGTCCCACTGTTCGCGCCCGGCTCCGCCCACCCGGCGGACAACCGCAGCGTCATCCTCGAATTCCGCGTCGACGACGTGGACGGCGTGTACCGGAACCTGACCGGCTTCGTGGCGGACTTCGTCAACGAGCCCACCACGATGCCCTGGGGCAACCGCGCGCTCCTGTTCCGCGACCCGGACGGCAACCTCGTCAACTTCTTCACCCCGGTCACCCCGGCCGCCGTCGCGAAGTTCGCGCGCTGACGCCGATCCCGCCGATCCCGGCCATCGCGAGGTACGCCGTGGTCGCACGGCGCGCCGTGATCGCGGTGGACCCGCTCGACCGGGGCGCCGTCACCGCACGCGAACGACGCCCGCCGATATGACGACTTCGGGTGCGTTCAGCGCGGCCCCGGCCCAGGCCCCGCCGCGCCGCCGAAGGACGGCCCCACCGCACACGGGCGAATGTCGACGTCCCGCCAGACATCGCCGGTCATGTACGGCTCGACCGCCAACCAGGCGTCGAGCTCCGCGCGCGTGGGGAAGTCCAGGACCAACATCGATCCGATCATCCGTCCATCGGCGTCGAGGATCGCCGTACCGAACAACATCCGCCCCGCGGCGACCATCGTGTCGCCGAGTTCGATGTGCCGTGGCCTGGCCGCGAGCCGACGGGCCGCGGCGTGCTCGTCGGTTCCGTCGTGGGCGATCAAGAGGAATTGCATGCGGGTCATCCTCCCGCAGGACACCCGCCGATCGACACCCGCTCGAGCAATCGACACCCACTCGATCGACCGGCGCCCGCACCATCGATCGTCCGCCACGCGATGAGTCGTCGCCCCCGGGTCATCGCGCCACGGCCGAGCAGTAGTCCGCGTCCGTGGCGAGCAGGTTCCGATGGGTGTCCTCGGCCGTGATGACGCCGTCGTCCAGGACCAGGACACGGTCCGCGACGTCCAGGAGGGCCGGGCTGCCGGTGATCACGATGGTCGTGCGGCCTCGGCGCAGCTTCGCGACGTTGCGCGCGATGAACTGTTCGGTGACCGCGTCGACGGCCGTCGTCGGATTGTGCAGGACGAGGACGTCGGTGTCGGCGGCGAGGGCGCGGGCCAGGGACAGCCGTTGCCGCTGCCCTCCGGACAGGTTCGCGCCGCGGTCGCGGACGCCGTACTCGAGTCCTTCGCGGTGCAGGGCGACGACGTCGGTCAGCATGGACGCCTCGACGGCCTCGGGGATGATCCGACTGCCGCCCGACGGGTCGATGTTCGTACGGAGCGTGCCCGCGAAGATCTCCCCGTCGTACGGGTTCACCAGCATGTGCTCTCGGACCGCCTCGATCGACAGGTCCGCGATCTCCTGCCCGCCGACCCGTACGACTCCCTCGTAGGCGTCGGGCGGGACCTGTACGGCCAGGATCGACGCGAGTTCGGCCGCCGCGCGCGGCTGGTAGGCGGCGATCGCCACGAACTCGCCGGGGCCCACCCGGAACTTCACCTTGTGCAGCGACCCGTATCGCACGCAGTCGATCTCGAGGTCTCCGCCCGCCGTCGGGCGCCCCGAACCCGGGGTGGTCGCCGGCGGCGCGGCCAACACCAGCGCCATTCGCTCGGCCGACGCGCGCGCGATCATCACGTACTTCGGCATGTCCGAGAAGAGCTTGAGCGGTTCCATGATGAACTGCGCCAGCCCCACGGCCATGACGAGTTGACCGATCGTGATCGAGCCGTCGAACGCCAGCAGACCCGCCGTCACGGTCACCGCGACGGCAAGGATCGCGTTGAGGGCCTGGGCGGTGCCCGCGTACGCGCCGTTCACCCCGGCGACGGTGATCGCCTGGCGCCGCGCCTCCGCGCTGACCTTTCGGTAGGACAGGAATGCCGCGTGGTTGCCGCCGAAGCCGTGCAGCGGGCGCAGGCCGGTGATCAGGTCGGCGACCTTCGCGCCCGCCCGGGCCACCCGGGCCTGCTGTTCACGCGTACTGGCGCCGATGCGCTTGGACATCACGCTCAGAATGGACAGGATCGCGACGGTCCCCACGATCACCAGCAGGCCGAGCCGGATGTCGGCCAGACCCAGCGCGATCGCCGCGACCAGTACCGCGACCAGGGAGCTGATCAGCAGCGGCACCACTTCGATGATGTCGGCGGTCTGGTCGGCGTCCTCGGTGGCGATGGTGAGCACCTCGCCGGACTTGAGGTCGACGTCCCTGGCCACCGGCTGGAGACCGCACGCCGCGACCTCCACCCGCCAGTGGTGCGCCTCGGTCGTGTTGGCCTTCTGCAGGATGCGCATCCCGAACCGCCACGACAACGACACGGTCGTGATGATCACGGCCAGCGCGGCGATCGCCAGGGCGAGTGAGCCCAGGCTTCGATCCCGCAACGTGTGTTCGACGATCAGGCCGATCGCGATGGGGAAGGCGGTCTCTCCCGCCTGGTACATGCCCATGAGGACGGTGCCCCAGGTCATGGCCCCGGCGTTGCGACGCATCGCGGTGCGCAGGATGGCGGACCCCGAGCGGGGCCGCTGCGTGTCGGGAGTGTTCATCGAGGTGACGGGCATTCGCTTTCCGGTCGGCGGAGTTCGCGGGACTCGCGGAGCTCTCGGGGTTCACACGGTTCACAGGGTTCGCGGGGCAGGCGGAGTTCGCGGGGTTCGCGGGATGGACGGAGCCGCCCGTCAACCACCTTCCCGCCAGGCCCGCCACAGCCGGGCGTACCGCCCGCCCAGCGCCACCAACTCCTCGTGCGTCCCCTCCTCCACGACGCGTCCCGCGTCCAACACGGCGATCCGGTCCGCCGCCATCGCCTGGGTCAGCCGGTGCGCCACGAACAACGTGGTCCGGCCCGCGCACGCGGCTCGCACGGCCCGCTCCAGTTCGGCCGCGCCCGCGCTGCCCGCCTCCGCGGTCGACTCGTCGAGCACCACCACCGGCGACCGGCCCAGCACCAGCCGTGCCAGCGCGATCTGGGCGACCTTGGTGACGTCCAGGCGTTCGCCGCCCTCGCCGACCGCGGTGTTCAGCCCGTCGGGCAGCGCGTCGACCCAGCCGTCGGCGCCGACCGTACGCAACGCGTGTGTCAGTTCGGCGTCGGTCGCCTCCGGCGCGGCCAGCCGCAGATCGTCGGCGAGGGAGCCGGAGAAGACGTGCGTCTCCTGGGTCAGGATGCTCACCAGGGCCCGTGCCCCGGCCTCGTCCGGATCGGCGAGGTCGGTCGACCCCACGCACACCGACCCGGCCTGCGGCGTGCCGATGCCCGCGATCAGCGCGGCCAGCGTCGACTTGCCCGCACCCGTCGCCCCCACCAGCGCGAGCGAACCACCGCCCGGGATCGTCAGGTCGACGTCCCGCAGAACCGGCTCCTCGGTGTCGGGATAGCGAAACGTCAGCCCTCGCACCGTCACCGAGTACGGCGCGCCGTCCACGAACGCGGCGCCCGGGGACGCGGCTTCCGCGGACCCGACGCCGGCAACCGCAACGTCCGAGGACGCGCCCTCCGCCGACCCGACGCCCGCGGTCGCGACACCCGCGTCGCCCACCAGCCGATCCTCGCCCGCCTCCTCCAGCACCCCGACCAGCCGGGTCAGGCTCGCGCCCGACTTCTGCGCCTCGTCGAAGGTGAACATGATGGAGCCCAGCGGGGTGAACAGCCGGTGGAACATCAGCGGGGCCGCCGACACCTCGCCCAGGGTGGCGGCATCGGCCTCCAACAGGGCGTAGCCGACCACGATGATCAGGACCAGCCCGATGAACTCGGCGCGGTTCTCCCGGCCGACGAACCGGCCGAAGAACCGGAACACCTCGATGCCGAGTTCGCGCACCCGCCACGACTCGCGGGTGACCTTCTCCCGGAAGGTGTCCTCGAGGCGGTACGCCCGGACCGTGTCGATCCCGTCCAACCCGCTGATCAACGCCTGCGCGCGGTCGGCCTGCGCCACCCGCTGCTTCCGGTAGAGCGGGGCGGACCGGGGCAGATACCAGCGCAGGGCCAGCGCGTACGCGGGCAGCGCCCCGGCGCCCGCCAGTCCCAGTCGCCAGTCCAGTCCGAACATCCCGGCGGTGGCGATGACGACCAGCACCCCGGCCGAGAACACCGTGGGGACGGCCGCTCGGATGCCCTTGGACAGCACGGCCACGTCGTCGCCGACCCGGGAGAGCACGTCGCCTCGGCCGACCTGCTCGATCCGTGCGCTCGGCATGCCCAGCACCGCCCGGACCGCGCCTTCGCGCAGCCGCGCGAGCAGGTCCGCGCCCAGCCGTCCGATCAGGTACGTCGACGCCGCGCCGGCCGCCGCGCCCAGGAGCGCGGCGGCCACCAGCAACAGCCCGATGGTGACCAGGATCGAGCGTGATTCGCCCTCGATCACGCCGTCGACCACCCGGCCGAGCAGGAGCACGGGAAGCACTTGGAGCGCCGCCCCGGCCACCGTGGTGAGCACGGTTCCGGCGGTCAGCCACGGCACTTCGCGGCAGTGCGCCGCGACCCATCGGGTGGCCCGGCGTCCGGTCGCCGTGCGCAGGGTCGCCGGCGCCGGACGCGTGTCGGTGGTACTCATCCCCGGCCCGAGGCGGGCCGGGGACGGATTATGCCGATCGACATGACTAGCCGGCCGCCTTGACGAGTTCGTCGATGGCGTACGGCAGGGACAACAACGTGCCCTGGGACATGGCCGCGCCGACCGCCGGGCCCTCGCCGTCCAGCAGGTACGACACCTTCCCGTTCTTGACCGCGGGCAGGTTGGTGAAGAGCTGGAACTTCTTCAGCGCGTCCTGGTCCGCCTGGTCGTTGATGACGAAGATGCGGTCGACGTTGAGCAGATCCATGCGCTCGGGGGAGAGCACCGTGAAGAACTTGCCGTCCGCGATCTTGTCGATCTCCGTCGCGCCCTTGAAGCCGATGCCCGTCAGCAGTCGTCCGCGCACGTCGGTGGTGGTGAACGGCGCGAGCGAGTCCTTGTACCAGGACACCGCGACGGCGGTCTGGTTGGCGAACTCCGGGTGCGCCTTGCGGGCCGCGTCCAGCTTGTCCTGGATGCCCTGCACCATCCTGGTGCCCTCGTCGGACTTGCCGAGCGCCTTGGCGATGTGGATCGCGTTGTCCTGCCACGGCGCGCTGAACGGCTCTTTCTCGGCCTTGGTGCGGCCCACCGTCGGGGCGATCCTGGCGAGCTTGTCGTAGGCGGCCTGGTCGATCTCGGAGTAGACCGCGATGATCAGATCCGGCCGCAGAGCGGCGATCTTCTCGTAATTGGGGGCGGAGTCCCCGTTGTTCATCACGACCTCGGGGCGGGTGTCGCCCCACTTGTCCTTGGTCCAGGCCCACTGGGTGTTGACGTCGGGGGTCTTGCCCGGCGGGTTGGGGTACTGGTCGACCATGCCGACCGGCTTGATGCCGAGTGCCAGGATGGCCTGGTCGTCGGTGTAGCCCACGGAGACGACCCGCTTGGGTGCCTTGGTCACCTTCGTGGATCCGAACGCGTGCTCCACCGTGACCGGGAAGACGCCGTCGGCGGCGGCGACCGGGGCGTTGCCGCTCGACGTGTCCGCCTTCTTGTCCTTGTCGTCCGAGTCGGAACCGCAGCCTGTGAGAAGGCCGACTCCGAGCGCCGCGGCGGACAATATCGCCGCCAATCGTCGCCGGGACCCCATACGCGTCGTTCGATGGTGGAGCATCCGAAATCCCTTGCTTTCGTGCCGTTCGCCGCCCCTCTTGTTAAAGGGCAGGCAAACCATACAGGTACAACTTAGGCAAGGCTAGCCTAAGTTGTCGTTGGTCTTCCTATTTTTGATCTTCGTCGGACCCCTGGCCGACCACCACGTGCGTACGGCCGATCGGCACGATCAGCGGCCGGTCGCCCACCGGGTCGTCGATCACTCGCGCACGCAGCCCGAACGCCTCGTACAGCAACTCGGCGGTGATCACGTCCCGCGGGTGCCCCTGCGCCAGGATCGCCCCCGCCTTCATCACGATGAGGTTGTCGCTGTAGCGCGTGGCCAGGTTGAGATCGTGCAGGACCATGACCACGGTGCGCCCCGCCTCGTGCAGATCGTCCACCAGGTCGAGTACGTCGATGGCGTGCGCCAGGTCCAGGTAGGTGGTCGGCTCGTCCAGCAGCAGCAGGTCGGTGCCCTGGACCAGGGTCATCGAGATCCAGACCCGCTGACGCTGACCGCCGGACAGCGCGTCGACCGGGCGGTCCGCCAGGTCGGCCACCCCGGTCATGGCCAGCGCGCGCTCCACCACGGCGGCGTCGTCCGACGACCACTGGCGCAGCCAACTCTGGTGCGGATGGCGGCCCGTGGCGACCAGGTCGGCCACCGTCAGCCCCTCCGGCGCGACCGGGGCCTGCGGCAACAGCCCGAGCCTCTTCGCCACTTCCTTGGTCTTGAGCCTGCCGATGTCGTCGCCGTCCAGCAGCACCATGCCCTTGGTCGGCTTGAGCAGCCGCGACAGGGTCCGCAACAGGGTCGACTTCCCACAGCCGTTGGGCCCGATGATCGTGGTGACCAGCCGCGGCGGTATCACCACGTCGAGGCCGTCGATGACGACCCGGCCGCCGTACCCCACCGTGACGCCCTCGGCCGCCAGCCGTGACATGTGGTCGACGTCGGACCCGCCTTCGGTCTCGGTCATGAACTGAGCGGCCACTACGTCCCCTTGTCTCGGTTTTGCTCGACCTTGCGTCTGCGGAATCCGCCGTATCCGCCGTCTCGGCTCGTCATGGTCTGCGGCTGCCCGCACCGGCCGCGCCGGCTGTGTCCGCGTCGGCTACCTGAGATTCGCCCGCACCAGCAGATACACGAGGAACGGGCCGCCGATCGCGGCGGTGACCACGCCGACCGGGAGCGTGATCGGCAACGCCGTACGCGCGACCAGGTCCGAGCCGATCAGCAACAACGCCCCCACCAGAGCGGAGGCGACCATCGGCGGTGTCGGGCATCGCGCCAGCCGCATCGCCACCTGCGGCGCCACCAGCGCGACGAACGGGACGGGACCCGCCGCGCTCACCGCCACACCGGCCAGCAGTACCGCGCACAACAGCAGGACCGCGCGCACCGCCGCGTACCGCACGCCCAGGCCCGCGGCGACGTCGTCGCCGAAGTGCAGCGGCTTGAACTGGAACGCGACGACCGCCACGACGATCATCAGGACGAGCGTGCACCACAGCGCGATCCGGACCTCGTCCCACGATCGATCCTCCAGCGAGCCGACCAACCACGCCTGGGCCCGGGCCACATCCCTGATGTCGGCCGAGACCAGCAGCCAGGTCGTGACGGCCTGAGTCACGGCGCTCACCGAGATGCCGATCAGGATGAGACGGAGGCCGTCGATCCCGCGCCGCCACGACAGGACGTACACCAGCAGACCCGCGCCGAGACCACCCGCGAGCGCCGCCGCGGACAGCCCCACGGTGCCCGCGATCGCCGCGGACGCCCCGCCCGACACCGTCACCAGGAACACCGCGACCGCACTGGCGCCCCCGGTGACGCCCAGAACGTCCGGACTGGCCAACGGATTACGGGCGATCGACTGCGTGATCGCCCCGGACACCCCCAGCGCGATCCCCACCACGAGACCGGCCATGGCACGCGGCATCCGCAGGTCCATGATCACGAACTCGTCGACCTGCTCACCCCGGCCGACGATGGTGGCGACCACCTGCGGTAGGCCGATGGGGAAGTCCCCGATGCCGATGGACAGGCAGAACACCAGGAAGGTCGCCGCCGCCAACAGCAGCGTGACGAGCACCATTCGGGGTCGCCACACGAACGACACGTGCCCCAGCCGTACACCCGGTATCGGCGATCGTTCGACGTCTGTCGCGCTCATGTCCTCTTGAACTTTCCGCGCCACACCAGGGCCGCGAAGAACGGGGCGCCCAGGAGGGCGACGACGACACCCGCGTCCAACTCGCCCGGCCGCGCCACGACCCGCCCCACGACATCGCAGACCAGGAGCACGACGGCACCGAGCAGACCCGCGTACGGCACCGACCAGCGGTAGTCCGGCCCGGTCAGATACCGGGCCACGTGGGCCACCATGAGACCCAGGAACGCGATCGGACCGCACGCCGCGGTCGCCGCGCCCGCCAGCAGGGTGATGGCGACGATGCCGATGATCCGGCTTCGCGTGATGTTCACGCCCAGCCCCCGCGCCACGTCGTCACCGAGGTTGAGCAGGTTGATGGTGGGAAGCGTGGCCAGTGCCAACACCAACCCGACCCCGACGAAAGCGGCCACCGGCCGGATGACGTCGAATCCGACACCGGTCACCGAGCCCGAGTTCCAGAATCGCAGCGCGTTCAGCGACGCCTTGTCCGACAACGCGACCGCGGTGGTCATCGCCGCGAGGAACACCGTGATGCCCTGCCCGGCCAGTGCCAGCGTCAACGGGTTGCCGGCGCCCCGGCCGATACTCGCCAACCCGAACACGACGACACCGGCAACCCCCGCGCCGAGGAAGGCGAACCAGACATACTGCGTCGGGTCGGCGAACCCGAACACGGAGACCACCGAGACCACCGCGAAGGAGGCGCCGGCGTTCACCCCCAGCAAGCCCGTGTCGGCGATCGGGTTGCGGGTGTAGCCCTGGATCAGCGCTCCGCCCACCCCCAACGCGACGCCCACCACGATCGCGAGCACCGTCCGGGGCACCCGCACGGTCTGCACGATGAGCCTGACCTCGTTCTGCCGCTGGTCCGCGTCCGGCTCCGCGAACAACCCGTGCCACACCTCGGCCGGACTCAACGCCCGCGCACCGACGACCAGCGACACCAGCGCCGCGACCACGAGGACCGCCACGAGCGCGACCAGACCCACCACCCGTCGGCGCCGGATCTCCGCGCCGGTGGGCACGACGTGCACGGCGTGCTCGACGGCGGCCGTGCCCGAATCGACGCGCGTCATCCCTTCGATCCATCGGGGACACACGACCGACGAAAGCCGAACTCCCCGACCGCGCCCCGCCCGTCGACGCGCACCCCGTACCCGCCGAGTACGACCGACGCGGCCGTGTCGAACGATCCGAAGCGGAAGTCGGCGAGGTCGAGGACCAACGGTGCGTCATCAGGAAGACCCTGCGACATACCACTCCCATCGTGCGGGGCAGTCGCCTGTCAGGCGTGCAAAAGACATGAAAGGTGGGCACGTCGACAGAGCGACACGCCGGGACTTAGGTGAGCCTAAGTTAATCCCATGACACTGTCGATAGGGCATTACGGACACTTGATCACCGACGCCCGTGAAGTCCGGAAAACCCGGGGCTCAGCGTCGTCGAATGTGGCGCATCCCACCAATACCGAAACCATCGCCTCACTTCCGGCGCCGATCGGTCGACTCCGATCAACTGCCCCATCGGGGCGGGCCGTCCCCGCCGACCGAACGCCCGGCGCCGAACCCACGCGCAGCCACCCACCACACCCGACGCGTGCCCCGCCCCGCCCGGCGCCCGCCCATCCGCTCGAACGAACGGACGGACGAACGGACGCGGCCCGAGCGCCCGCGCCCGGGACGGCGAGCCGTTGGGGTCGGGCGCGTGATCACGGGCACAACGGGCCGAAGTCCACGTCGGTCCAGGGTGCGTGGACGGGTGCGTGGGGCCGGTCCCGCGTGTCCCAGATGTGGGTGTGCCGGCTCGTGTCGTCCAGGTGCGGCCAGCCGGGGTCGCCGCCGGCGGCGAAGGTGGCCCAGCTACGAAGCATGCGTTGCGAGAGTCGGCGGTCCGCGTCGTCGGGTGGGCCGCCGATGAGGAATCGCACCTCGTCGAGATCGAGGTTGCCGAACGCGAAGGGGACGTCCGCGCAGTGCCAGGCGCGCGGCACCGCACCCGGGGCGTCCGGACGGCGGGTGAAGCGGGACAGGAAGGCCCGGCCACCCGCGCGGGCGTGCCGTTCGGCCAGGCGCCGGCTGTACTCGCCGAACATCACCTCGCCGAGAAGCGTGAGGTAGACGTCCAGGACCGGCGCCTGCGGCATCGCCGCGCGGTACGCCGTCACCAAGGCCTCGGGCAGGTCGAAGTCGGCCGCGAAGACGGCCAGTTGCCGTTCGGTGGTGACCTTCGCGCTGCTGCCCACGGCGTCGAGGAGCCAATACTCCTCCGCGGTGTGGCAGACCAGCAGGTCCACTCCCCGCGCCCGACCGTCGGCCAGGCCGGTGAGCGGGTCGGCGGGCAGCACGTCGCCGTCGACCACCGGTGCGTGGATGACCGGGTCGTAGTGCCGGCGGCCGGAGTGTGGATCGCGCCGGTAGCCGTCGACGACCCGATCGCAAGCGGCCACCAGCGCGCCGGGCGTCGCCGCCGTCAGCGCCTCGGCGGTGGCCCGGCAGCCGGCCGCCGCCGCGACTTCGGCCGTCGTCGCGGCGGCGAGCTCGCGCGAGTGGATCGGAGCAGCGGGGCTGTGCGCGATGACGCGGCGGAACAGGCCCCGCGCGCGCTCCATCACCATCAGGCAGGCCGCGGCAGTGGCACCGGAGGACTGACCCGCCACCGTGACGTTGTCGGGGTCGCCGCCGAAGCCCGCGATGTTGTCCCGGACCCAGCGCAGCGCGGCGACCTGGTCGAGCAGGCCCCGGTTGTCGGGAAGGCCGGCGCCCGCGCCGGCCGGTACGTGCCCGAAGCCCTCGAAGCCCAGCCGGTGGTTGGCGGTGACCACGACCAGTCCGGCCCGGGCCAGGGCCACACCGTCGAAGTCGGGCTGCGCGGAGGAGCCGAAGGTATGGGCGCCGCCGTGGATCCAGACCAGGACGGGCAGCCGGGCGCCGGCGAGGGCCGGGGTCCAGACGTTGACGGTGAGCACGTCCTCGTCCCCCGGTGACCACACGGGTGTGCCCGGGAGGCGTGCCGATTGCGGGGCGATCGGCCCGAAGCGCGCGCCGTCGCGGATCCCGGTCCACGTCGCCGGCGCCCGGGGTTCGCGGAACCGGTCGACGCCGAAGGGTGGGGCGGCGTACCGAATGCCGAGGATCGCGACCACGTCCGGAACGCGTCGATGCCCGCGCACCGCGCCGTACCGCGTCGCGAACACATCGCCGACCACGGCCGCGCCTGCGAGTCCGGCGTCAACGCCAACGTCAATACCGGCATTGATCTCATATCCGGCATTCATCCGATTACCGATATTCTCGACGCCCACCCGGATCACCTTTCGACGCACGACGAACCGCCGCACTCGGGAACAACACCCCGAGAAAAGCGACGCCCCGCGCCGGCCGAAGACCCGCCGACCGACGACACCCCGCAACCCGCGCACGCGCTCTTGCTGAAAGTTCTTGCAAGCCGATGTGAACCTAAGCCTGCCCTGACGCCACGTCAATATGCGGAAACCCCAAGGCCATTCCCCCGAGAGCGGTTACGACCGGGGACAAAACGGAAGCGCCGGGAGCCGTCTCCATCGGGCGGCACCCCGCCTCCGTCGACCATCACCCCCGGCGTCGAGCCGCCCACGCGACCTTCCCGACACCCGACGCACTCACCCGACGGCAATCCGCAAACCGTTGCGGAAATATCTTGCAAGCTCTTCCACTGAAGGACCTCCCGTTGCTACGTTCCTTCCCGCAGTCCGGTGGCCGCCCCGGCCAACGGACGGTCCGATGCCCCGGTGGCCGGACCCATTCCCGAGGAGTGCAGATGCGACGGAGCATTTCCGCGGCGGCCGCAGCCGCGGCGCTCACGCTCACGCTCACCGCATGTGGCGGTGACGATGGCGGCGCCAAGGGCGGACAGCCCGCGGCGGCCAAGGACCCCGCGGCGGTGTCCGGCACGGTGACCTGGTGGGACACCTCCGACTCCACCAGCGAGGCGCCCGCCTACAAGGAACTGATAGCCAAGTTCGAGGCGGCGTACCCCAAGATCAAGATCAAGTACGAGAACGTCCCGTTCGACGACGCCCGCGACAAGTTCAAGACCGCGGCCCAGGGCGGCACCGGCGCACCGGACGTGCTGCGCTCCGACGTCGGCTGGAACCCGGCCTTCGCCGAGCTGGGGTACCTCCAGCCGCTCGAAGGCACGCCCGCGCTGAACCGCCGGGAGGGCTTCCTGCCCAGCTCGTTCGCGAGCACCCAGTACAAGCAGAAGACCTACGGCGTCCCGCTCGTGACGGACACCCTCGCGCTGCTCTACAACAAGGAACTGCTCGCGAAGGCCGGCATCACCAAGCCGCCGGCCACGTGGGACGAGGTCAAGGCCGCGGGCCTCGCGGTCAAGGCCAAGACCGGGAACGCGGGCGTGTTCATGAAGCCGCAGGGCTTCTACGCGCTGCCGCTCATCTACGGCGAGGGCGGTGGGCTGGTCGACGTGCAGGCGAAGAAGATCACCGTCAACGACGACAAGGCGCAGAAGGCCATCGGCATCGGCAAGGACCTGATCGACTCCGGCGCGGCGGTGACCGACGTGACCAAGGATGCCTACTCGAACATGCAGGCCATGTTCAAGGAGGGCAAGCTGGCCATGATGATCAACGGCCCCTGGTCGATCGGTGACGACCTCAAGGGTCCGGCCTTCGCGGACAAGGCCAACCTGGGCATCGCCCCGGTCCCCGCAGGCAGCACCGGCAAGGCGGGCTCCCCCACCGGCGGCCACAACCTGGTCGTCTACGCGGGCTCGAAGAACCTCGACGCGTCCTACCTGTTCGTCGAGTTCCTCACCCGGCCGGAGAACCAGGCGTTCACGGCGGAGAAGAACCACGTGTTGCCCACCCGGACCGAGGCGTACTCGATGGGCACGGTCTCCTCCGATCCCACCATCACCGCCTTCCGCGCCGCGCTCGACACCGCCGTGCCGGGACCGCCCCTGGCCCGCGCGAGCGACCTGTTCGACCCGATGGACACGACCATGGAGAAGATCTACAGCGGTCAGATCTCGACCAAGGCCGGTCTCGACGACGTCGCCAAGGCGGCCCGGGGCATCCTGCCCGACTTCAAGTAGCGACGACGGGCGTCTCCTCGCACCCGCACCCAGGCCGAGGAGACGCCCGAACCGCCGTGTCCGACCGGTGCATCCGGCCCCGCGTCCGACCGGCGAGTCCGACCCCCGACGTCCCGACCGGCGCGTCCGACCTCCGCGTACGTCCGGCGGTCCGCGCACGTCGAACGGGTGGGCGCATGCTCGATCCCCGGGCCCACCCGCCCCAACCCCCAGGCACCGCACCGTGGCTGACGCTGCGTCAGGAACACGGACGGTGCGGTCGCAGGCTATGAGGCAGGACCATCATGACCACCACCATCGAGGCACCGGAGTCCCCCGGGTCGCCCTCCGTCCCCGAAGGCAAGACACCGCGCAAACCCGCCGCGGGCCGCTTCCGTCGGATCCTGCGCCGGTTGCGCAGGTCGTACGACTCGCACTGGTACGCCTGGGCCATGGTGCTCCCGGTCGTCCTGGTCCTGGGTGTGCTGGTGGGATACCCGCTCGTCCGCGGGCTCTACTACTCGTTGACCGACATCAACGAGGCCAACATGGGCCGCACGATCGGGGTCAACCACATCCCCGCCACCTACGAGTGGGTGGGCCTGAAGAACTACCGCAACGTGCTCTCCGGCAGCGACGGCAACTTCTACCCGAAGTTGCAGTGGACGATGATCTGGACGGTCTCCTGCGTCGTCCTGCACTACACACTCGGCCTGGGCCTCGCGGTGCTGCTCAACCGCAAGGTCCGGTTCAGCGGGATGTACCGGATCATGCTCGTCGTCCCGTGGGCGGTGCCCGCGTTCGTCTCCGCGTTCGCGTGGCGGCTGATGCTCAACAAGGACAACGGCGTGATCAACTCGATCCTCGGCGGCGCGGGCATGGACCCCGTCGACTGGCTCGGGCAGCCGACCACGGCCAAGATCGCCGTGATCATGGTCAACGTCTGGATCGGCGTGCCGTTCAACATGGTGGCGATCCTGGGCGGACTCCAGTCGATCCCCCAGGAGCAGTACGAGGCCGCCGAGATGGACGGGGCCACGCCCTGGCAGCGCTTCCGCTACGTCACCCTGCCCGGCCTGCGCCCGATCAGCGCGACGATCATCCTGCTCGGCGTGATCTGGACGTTCAACCAGTTCGCCGTCATCTACCTGGTCACCGAGGGCGGGCCGTTCGGCTCCACGGAGATCCTGGTGACGTTCGCCTACAAGCTCGGGTTCGCCAACATCCGCGACTACGCCGGGGCCGCGACCTACGGGGCGATCATCCTGTCGATGCTCATCCTGTTCGCGACCGCCTACCGTCGCACCCTCGACCGCAAGGGGCAGGCGGCATGACCACGACCACCACACCCCGATCCGCCCAGGCCGAGCCCACCATGCCCGGCCGACGACCCACCGCACGGCCGCGCAGGCGGGCCCGCGGCGAACGCGGCCGACTCGCCTCGATCGCGCTGCACACCGCCCTCCTGATCGCGAGCGCGATCGGGATCTTCCCGGTCCTGTGGGTTGCGCTGACCTCGCTCAAGCCGGGCGACGACTGGCAAAAACCGGGCAGCTTCGCCGGGCTGTCCCTGGACAACTACCGCGACGTGCTCTCCGACGGCTCGTTCGTGCGCTGGTTCGGCAACTCGATCGTGGTCGCGCTCGGCACCACGCTGCTCGGCGTGTTCATCGCCGCGAGCGCCGGCTACGCCCTGTCCAGGATGCGATTCCCCGGCCACAAACCACTGATGTGGGCCTTCCTGGTCGTGCAGATGTTCCCGGTGGCCGTGCTCATCGTGCCGATGTACACGATCATGGCGAAGCTGCACCTGATCAACACCTACGGCAGCCTGATCCTCGCCTACTGCACGGTGGCCGTGCCGTTCTGCGCCTGGATGCTCAAGAGCTACTTCGACACGATCCCGCGCGAGATCGACGAGGCGGGACGGGTCGACGGACTGACCCCGTTCGGCACCTTCTGGCGGCTGATCATGCCGCTGGCCCGGCCCGGCCTCGCGGTGACCGCGTTCTACAGCTTCCTCACCGCGTGGGGCGAGGTCGCCTACGCGACGACCTTCATGAACGACCGCAAGCACTACACCCTCGCGGTCGGCCTGAGCACCTGGGTGGGCCAGTTCAAGAGCGAGTGGGGCCTGATGACCGCGGCCTCGGTGCTCATCACCATTCCCGCGGCGCTGGTCTTCTTCTTCGTCCAGCGACACCTGGTCTCCGGCCTCACCGCGGGCGGCACCAAATCCTGACCCCGGCACCGGGCCCCGGGAACCGGCCGCACACCCGGACACCATCCCTTCGCACCTCACCGCATCGCACCGCGTCGCACCGCGACACACCGCACCGCAACGCACCGTGAGCCCGACCGTACGACAGGACAGCCATGAACCTCCCCCTGACTCTCCCCGAGCCATCGCGGACCCGGGACAACCCCGGGCCCTGGTGGCGGGACGCGGTCATCTACCAGGTGTACGTGCGCAGCTTCGCCGACGGCAACGGCGACGGTGTGGGCGACCTGCTGGGCATCCGCACCCGGCTGCCCTACCTGCGCGACCTGGGCGTGGACGCGCTGTGGATCACTCCCTTCTACGCGTCGCCGATGGCCGACGGCGGTTACGACGTCGCCGACTACCGGGCGGTCGACCCGACCCTGGGCACCCTCGGTGACATCGACGCCCTGGTACGCGAGGCGCACGCACTGGGTCTGCGGGTGATCGTCGACATCGTGCCCAACCACACCTCGGACCGACACGCCTGGTTCCGCGAGGCCCTCGCCGCCGCACCGGGCGACGCCGCGCGCGAGCGCTACATGTTCCGCGACGGTCGGGGCGCGGACGGCGAACTGCCGCCCAACGACTGGGAGTCCGTCTTCGGCGGCCCGGCCTGGACCCGGGTGCCCGACGGTTCCTGGTACCTGCACCTGTTCGCCCCCGAGCAGCCCGACCTCAACTGGCACCACCCCGAGGTCCGCGCCGAGTTCCTGGACATCCTCGCCTTCTGGCTCAACCTCGGCGTGGACGGTTTCCGGATCGACGTCGCACACGGCATGTTCAAGGAACCCACGCTCGCCGACATCGGACACGACCGGCAGATCTCCCTGCTCGGCACGCAGGCCCTGCCGTACTTCGACCGCGACGAGGTCCACGAGATCTACCGCGACTGGCGGGCCCTGCTCGACACCTACCCCGGCGATCGGGTCGCGGTCGCCGAGGCATGGGTGCCCGATGCCGCGCGGCTCGCGCTGTACCTGCGCCCGGACGAGTTGCACCAGGCCTTCAACTTCCACTACCTGGGCACCGATTGGTCGGCACCGGCCTTCCGCGCGGTGGTCGACGACTCGCTCGCCGCCGTCGCCGACGTCGGCGCGCCCGCCACCTGGGTGCTCTCCAATCACGACGTGCAACGACACGTCACCCGCTACGGCGGCGGGCCGCTCGGGCAGGCCCGGGCCCGCGCCGCGGTGCTGCTCACCCTCGCGCTGCCCGGCTCCGCCTACCTCTACCAGGGCGAGGAACTCGGCCTTCCCGAGGTCACCGACCTGCCCGACGAGGTCCTCCAGGACCCGCAGTGGGAACGGTCCGGCCACACCGACCGCGGTCGCGACGGCTGCCGGGTGCCGATCCCGTGGGACGGCACCGAGGCGCCGTTCGGCTTCGGTCCGCCCGGGTCGCGCCAAAGCTGGCTGCCGGTACCGGCCGACTGGCAGGGCCTGAGCGTGCAGGCCCAGCGCGGCCGACCCGACTCGATGCTGGAGTTGTACCGCGAGGCCCTGCGCCTGCGCCGCGCCCTGCCGGGGCTGGGCGGCGGAACGCTGCGCTGGATCGACGCGCCGGACGGCTGCCTCGCCTTCGAGCGCGGCGCCGAGTTCGTGTGCGTGGTCAACTTCGGCGACGCGCCGGTGACGATCCCCGCGTACGGCCGGCAACTGCTCGCCGGTGCGCCCCTGGTCGCGGCCGAAGCGGGCGGCGTGCTGCTGCCGGCCGACACCGCGGTGTGGTGGGAGCGGACGGCCGAGTGAGTCGTGCACCGCTCGGCGGCACCGTGTGCGGGCACGGCGCCGCCGACGGTGACCTCGGCGGGCCGGGCCGCCGGTGCCCAGCCGTACCTTTTCCGTTCGTCGCGATCACCATCCGGGTGGCCGTCCGGGCGGGCCGCGTGACGCCCGGTCCGCCGCCGGTACGATCCGCCCCGCCTTCGCGGGCGGCGTCCCGCCCTTCGCCCCGCAGCGTGCTGACGACCCGTCACCTGTGTCGCAGCAGGAGGATTTCCCCGACATGACTTTCCCTTCGTCCGGTCAACTAGAGTCATCTCCCATGACCCCCAGGCTTTCCGACATCGCTGCTCAGGCAGGTGTGAGCGAGGCCACGGTCAGTCGCGTCCTCAACGGCAAGCCCGGCGTGTCCGCGGCCACCCGGCGGGTCGTCCTGGCCGCCTTGGACCTGCTGGGCTACGAGCGGCCGACCCGGTTGCGTCGGCGCAGCGCCGGCCTCGTGGGGCTGATCACGCCCGAGCTCGACAACCCGATCTTCCCCGCGTTCGCGCAGGTCATCGAAAGCGCGCTGACCCAGCGCGAGTTCACCCCGGTGCTGTGCACGCAGACCCCCGGCGGGGCGACCGAGGACGAGTTCACCCACCTGCTCATCGAGCGCGGGGTCTCCGGGATCATCTTCGTCTCCGGCATGCACGCCGACACCACGGCGGGTGTCGAGCGCTACACGAAGTTGTCGGCCGAGAACGTGCCGATGGTGATGATCAACGGCTACGCGGAGGGCGTGGACGCGCCCTTTCTCTCCACCGACGACCGGCTCGCGATGCGGCTCGCGGTCAGCCATCTCGTCGAGCTCGGGCACGAGAGGATAGGCCTGCTGTCCGGGCCGCGCCGATTCGTGCCGGTCATCCGCAAGGCCGAGGGCTTCCTGCGGACGATGGCCGAGCTCCTGGGCACCGACGAGGACGACGCCCTTCTGGAGAACACCATCTTCTCCTTCGAGGGTGGTGCCGCCGGCGCCCGGACGCTGCTCGACCAAAACGCCACCGCCCTGGTCTGCGGGAGCGATGTGATGGCCCTGGGCGCGATCACCACGATTCGCGAGCGCGGCCTCTCGGTCCCGCACGACGTCTCGGTGATCGGCTTCGACGACTCGCCGTTCATCGCGTATACCGACCCGCCGCTGACCACCATCCGCCAGCCGGTGCAGGCCATCGGACTGGCGGCGGTCCGCGCGCTCTTCGACGAGTTGGCCGGCATCCCGGCGCCTCGGTCGGAGTTCGTCTTCCGCCCCGAACTCATCGTGCGCGGGTCGACGGGCTCGGGGCCGAGAATCCAGCGCTGACCCGTCGGGTCGGCCCGACCGACCCCGCCGGTGCGGCATCGCCCCGCCGGTCGGCCGCGACTGCGACCCCTACCGCCGGCGCGCAAGAGCCGCCAGGACGATCCGTTGGGCGACCGCGTTCATCGACTCGCCCTTCGCGTCCGTGGAGCCGACCGAGAAGACCAGGGTGCGCCTGAGGTCGGGGGTCGCGGCGATCACCGTGCCGTAGCCGTAGCGGGCGCGTGCGTCGGCTGCTCCCGAGGTCCGTGGGGATGTCGCCGACCAGTCTGCGGCCGTACGACATCCCCGCGGATCGTCGGCGAGGAGGACGCGACCCCTGATCTCGCCCCGGAGCAATTGCCCCATTCGGCGGTGGAGTTGTCGGGGATCGCCCCTGGAGGGCGCGGTAGCCCCGAAACCGCCGACGTCCGTGCTAACCCTCGATCGCGGGTGCCCGCGGAGTGAAGCGAAGTGTGTCGTGTTCCGGGTCCACGCCCGTGCCGATCTCCGATTCCAGGCCGTGCACGGTGACTTGGTACTCGTGGTCGACCTTGAACTCGGCGGTGACCAGGATGTGGAACGGCGAATTCGCGTCGATCCGGGCCTCGGTGACCGTGACCGCCGGGGTGATCGCGTAGTTGCCCGGGGGTGTCACGGTGTCCGGGTTGGGAGTGAGGTTGACCGCGAGCGTGAGGACGTCGGCGGTCGCGGCCGCGTCCTCGAGCGCGATCCTGGTCAGCGGTGGGCCGCCCGCGCACTCCGGGTCGCAGGCCGACGCCACGCCCACCTGCCATTCCCGTTCCAGGGCGGTGCCGGCCAGCGACAGGCCGAGCTCCACCTTTCCCTTCCCGGTGGGAAAGACCAGCCGCAACGACGCCGAGGTGAGCGCCGGCACCGCGTCCACCGGCAGGTCGTCCCACGCGTCCCCACCCATACGCCCACTCCCCCTGTCGTCCGACGGCTTCCGGGGGACGCCCGCCACACCCGCGGCACACCGCTCGCCGCCTCGGGAGGCGCCCGGTCCGAGTCACGACCGTGAGGTACCGGCGCAACTGCACAGAGATCGAGTACCGTTGGTTGCCCGACAATCACATTACGCAACCGAGCGGTGGGCACAACAGCCTTGGGGAATCCCGGGCTTCGTGGTATCGGGGCGCCGGAGCCCGAGCGCCGGGCCGTGGGTGCGAACACCCGTGCTGTCGACCGCCGTTGCCCGGTGCCGGCCGCCGTCGGTGGGTTCCCGTCGGGTGGAACGTCAGGGCCTCGTCGGGCAGACATCCGGTCGTTGTGGAGCACCGTCGGCGCCGAGCAGGTGTAGCAGGTCGCCGAATCGCACCGGATCGCCCGCGATCATCTCGGCGTCGAGTTGCCATCCTCCCCCGTTCTCGGCGAACGTCCCGGTGAAGTACGTCGCGTGGGCGTCGGGATCGGAGCGGGGCCGGCAACCGATGTGCGCGCCGAGGACCAGGCCGTTGTCCCCGGTGTACTCCAGGAGCACACCGATGTCCGTGTCCGTCCCGGCCGGGTCGAGTCGAGCCGGGGCCGGCACACGGCACCTCGTTCCGATCCCACGGGGCCGGCTCCGGTGGGCCCACGCCGCCGCGAACCCACCGAGACGTCACGGACAACCGATCACAACACCCGGGTTGCCCGCAGCAGACGCCACACCGCTGCCACACGAACACGATCCTGGAAAGCCAGGTACTCGGGTTCACACACGTGCGGGGCCCACTTGAGCTTGAAGGCCGCCTGCGTCCTCGCCGGGTAGAGTTCGCGCCCGGGCCTCGCCCCCTGCCGGATCGCCCATCCGAGGAAACCCGAGGCACAGGGCGGTTCGTGCTCGTCCGCCAGCCCGACGAACGGCGCGAGCCCGAGATGCAACCAGCCCGCACCCTCCTCGGTGAAACGACTCAACGCGGTGAGGTTGATCAACTCGTGGGTGCCGACCGGGGCTTGCGGACGACGTCGGGAGAGATCGCACAACCACCCCGGTCGACTCCCCCAGGCCGGCGCGTACGTGATGTAGGCAACGGTCGTCCCGCGGTGGCGCGCTACGAACGTGCGGCGCAGCGTCCGGCCGATCCCGCCGTGTTCGCCGACCATGAACGCCAATTGCCGCACGTAGCGTCCCTTGTCGCGCAGCCACTCCCGGTCGATGTCGTCCAGGGTGCGTCGATCGGGCAGGGCTTCGGATCCCACCTCCGTGACGGTGACCCCCTCCCGCCGGGCCCGGGAGACGTTCTGGCGGACCTTGGCCAGGGCCTTGCCACGCAGCGTGAAGCGGGACAGGTCGATGCCGTACGAGACACCGAGTTGGTTGATCACGAATCCGCGGTCGGCGTAGACGGCGATGTCGTGGGAGCGAAGCTGAACCGCGGTCAGCGACCTCGGCCGGCCCGGGCCGTGGCCGAGCATGTGCAGATACTCGTCCAGCAGGCGTCCTCGGTCCGCGGGCGCCGCGAAGGGTCCGGCGAACTGGATGTGATGCGGGTAGCCCGGCCGAAAGGCGACGAGCCCGGGAACGCCGCGCCCGTAGTAGTGCCGGGTCCGGGAATTGACCGCCAGGAAGGCACTCGGATGATCGGCGTGGGTGCGCAGCACCTCGATCGCGTTCCGCCCGCTCGCCACCGACTGCTGCGCACCCTGCGACGGAACCGCGGCGACCTCGGCCGCCGCCCCTTCACTCGACCCCGGGTCCCGCTCACCCGACGCCGGGACGGCAGCCTTCATCGTCGCCCCCATGCGACCGTCGGCGCAGGCCGGTCCCCCGCGCACTCGACGGCGCCGAAGCCGACGAGCGTCGTGGGTACGGCCCACCTCGGGTATCGCCGTTCCGTGCCGAAACGGATCCGCGAACTCGTGTCGTTGTCTCGTGCCGCGACGAAGGACGGCTCTTCTCTGCCGAAGGTCATGGCTTCCCTGAACTCGGGGCGATCATGTCGCAAGGACAAACGAGCCGTCCGGACGTGCCGACACGCCCTCCCGCGAAATCACCCACGAGTTTCACTCGATCCATCGCACACACCGCCTCGGGCCCCACCGGCCGGAAAGCGACCCCTGGTCCGCGACGGGCCGACCGCCTACGTGGCGGCGGCCGTCCACTGATCGGCGGTGGTCGATCAGGCGTCGCGCGGACGGACGACCGGCCGCTCGGTGCGGGCGCCGCCGACTACGCTCGGGGGCGGGACGTTCACGACGGGGGCGGACATGACCTATCGGATCACATCGCGCGCCGGCGGGGTCGGCGTCGGATGTGCGGCGGCACTGCTGTCGATCACGACGGCAGTCGGGTGCTCCGACGGCGATGGCGGGAAATCGCACCCGAAACAGGCGGAGTCGGCGCCCTCGGCAGTCGCCGGGTCGGCCGGGCCCGGATCAGCCGGGCCCGGATCGGCCGGGCCCGGATCGGCCGGGCCCGGATCGGCCGGCGCGAACGAGAAGGCCCCCACCTGGGGCCCGGACAACCTGCCACCGGGCGTCGACTATTGGGCCGGCAAGGCGGACCTGACGGTTTTCCTGTGCCAGGTCTCGGACCCGAGGACCGGCGGCTGCTCCGACGGCGCCGCCACCCCTGCCCGGCGCGAGGAGATCCTCGCCGCGCTCGAGGCCATGCCGCAGGTCGAGCAGGTGTACTTCGAGAACCGGCAACAGGCATGGGAGCTGTTTCGCGCGCAGAACCCGAACTCGCCCCTCGCCGACGTCATCACCGCCGACCAACTCCCGGAATCCTTCCGGGTCAAGCTCAAGGACCCCACCACGGTCACAGCGGTGACCTCGGCGTTGGCCGGACGCCCCGGCATCGTGTCCACCAAGCCGCACACCCCCGAGACCCATGCATCGGTCCGGTAGTCCCCCAGCGCCCCCGACCGGCACGACAGCCCCACCCACCGACTCGAGACCGACCCACCCCCGGTCCGACGGAGTCCGTCGGCGCCGGTGGGGCGGGTTGACCATCACGCTGGATCCGGCACCGCGACCGGCGCTTCTCATTCCTGATCGGCACACAGGGTGCAGACCGCGCTACCCGTGGTCCGCAAGGACGCGGGCGCGGCGAAGCAGCGGCTTCACCGCCCGTGCGTGGGGTTTTCCGTGGAAGTGGCACTCGTGCTTCGTCGGCTCGGGTCCGGGGTCGTCGTCGCCTCGATCAGGTTCTCCAGTTCGGGGTCGGGCCAGGGCAGTTCGGGGGACAGGGGTGGGCGGTGTCGGCCTGTGGCGATGTCCTCGAGGATGTCTCGGGGGGTGACGTCGGGGCCGAGCAGGCGGGTGGTGGCGGGGGCGTGGCCGGTCCACGCCCAGCGCAGCGACGCGCCGAGGCTGTAGATCTCGGCGGCGGTGGTGAGGGTGATGTCGACGTCGGGTTCGGTGCCGAGGAGTTCGCGGGCGATCTCGGGGGCCGTGGATTGGTCCATGCCGCCTCGGTAGGGGCCCGGCAGGGGGAGGTCGTGGCGGTGGTGGCTGAGGTCGTGGTCGATGAACTCGACGGCACCGTCCGGGGTGACCAGGATGTTGGCCGGTTGTACGTCGCCGTGGCGCCATCCCGCGGCGTGGAGTCGGTGGAGGGCGGTGAACGCGTGGTGGGCGATGGCGCGGAGCCACCGGCCGTGCTCGGGTGTCGGGGTTTCGCGGGCGGCTCGGCCCCAGTCCCACAGGGTGGTGCCCGAACGCCAGGGGATTGCGGTCCACGCGCCTTGGGCGAGGCGTCCGCTGGTGGCGTCGACGGGGTGCAGGCCTCGGGCGTGGAGGAGCGCGACGGCGTGGGCCTCGTGCAACAGCGGTGCGGCGTCGGCGGGTTCGGTCGCCGTCTTGATCTTCCACTGCCCGACGCGCCAGGCCGTGGTGTGGTCCTGGGTGAGCGGGCGTGGGGGGTCGTCGATGCCCAGGTGGCGCAGGGCGGCGGCGAGCAGCGGGTCCATCGTCACATCCTCGCGGGTGCGCGCGTGATCGGCGGGCGCGCCGAGCCGTTGCCACGGGGCGACTTCGGTCGGGCGCACACCGATCACGCGCGCGTCGTCAGTCGTCCTTCTTCCAGCGGCCCGCTTCCTGGGTGCCGGTGTAGTTCGCCATCGCGGCGGGGTCGGCCACGTGGATCAGCGGTGTTCCGTCGGCGACGACGTTGAGGCCGAGGTCGGGGTCGAAGCGGTGCTCGGGCAGCGGCCGGCGGTGCCTGCCGCCGGCGGGGGCGGGCGCGGGGGCCCTGCGGGTGAGGATCAGGGGTCGAACCATGAGGCTTCTCCTGTCCGTTCGGTGCGGGCACCGGGCGTCGGGACGTGCCGACCGGGCCGTACTTCGAGTGAACCCCGCGTCGCCCCGCGGGTACAGAGTCCGGTGGCTTAAAAGGTGGGAAACGGCGAGCGCCACCGCCCCGCCGCATCGGATCCGAAGGATCCGCACCGCCGAGCCTCCTTAAACGACTTGCCGTTCGTTATAAGCGATAACTCCCTCGAACCACAGACACCCGCCGTGCTGCACATCGGCAGCACGGCGGGTGTCGGTCGCCTCGGGGCCCCGTCAGTGGACCTTCACCAGGTCGGGGCCCGGTACTTCCTCCCCGGCGTTGTCCGCGGCCCGGGCGTCGATGTGCTTCCGCAGACTCTCGCCCTCCACGTCGACGTTCGGCAGGATGCGGTCGAGCCACTTCGGCAGCCACCACGCGGACTTGCCCAGCAGGGCGAGCACGGCCGGGACGACCGCCATGCGTACCACGAAGGCGTCCAGGAACACGGCCGCGGCGAGGCCGAAACCGATCATCTTGATCATCGAGTCGGTGGCCCCGATGAAGCCGGCGAAGACCGCGATCATGATGATCGCCGCGGCGGTGACCACGCGTGCGCCGTGCTTGAAGCCGCTGACGATCGACTCACGCGGGCTCTCGCCGTGCACGAACGCCTCACGCATTCCGGTGACGAGGAAGACCTCGTAGTCCATCGCCAGGCCGAACACCACGCCGATCAGGAAGATCGGCATCATGCTCATGATCGGGCCGGTCTGTTCGACACCGAACAGTTCGTTCAGCCAGCCGTACTGGAAGACCATGACCACCGAGCCGAGCGCCGCGGCGACCGACAACAGGAATCCGAGGGCTGCCTTGAGCGGCACCAGGATCGACCGGAACACCGCGATCAGCAGCAGGAAGGCGAGCCCGACCACGAGGATCAGGTACGGGAGCAGCGCGTCGTTGAGCTTCTGCGAGAAGTCGATGTTCAACGCGGGGGTACCGCTGACCAGCGTCTTCGACCCGCTCACGGAGTCGGCCTTCTTGACGGTGGAGCGGATGTCGTGGACGAGCGTCTCGGTCTTCGGGTCGCTCGGCTTGGTCGTCGGCGTGACCTGGATGGTGGCCAGGTTGCCGGCGTCGTTGAAGGCGACGGCACCGACGGACGCGACGCCCTTGCCCTTGAGGGCCTCCACCTGTCGGCGGACCGCCTCGGCGGCGGACGGGCTGTCCTTGCTCTTGGCGGTGTCCACGACCAGCATCAGCGGACCGTTGAACCCGGGGCCGAAGCTCTCGGCGAGCATGTCGTACGCCTGGCGCTGCGTGGTGCTGGTCGGCTGCGCGCTGTCGTCCGGCAGGCCGAGGTTCATGCTCGCCGCGGGCAGCGCGACGGCGCCGAGCCCGACCACGGAGAACAGCAGTACGGCCACCGGGTGGCGCAGTACGAAGCGGGCCCAACGCGAGCCCATGTTCGACTTGTCCTGGCTGTGACCGAGACCGGCCTCGTGGTTGGCCGCGCGCTTGCGGTCCTTGCGGCCGAAGATGCGCTTGCCGGCGAAGCCCAGCAGCGCCGGCACGAAGGTCAGCGCCACGAGGACGGCGATCACGACGGTGAAGGCCGCGGCCAGACCCATCTCGGTGAGCACCGGGATGTTCACCACGGCCAGGCCGGACAGCGCGATGACGACGGTGAGCCCGGCGAAGACGACCGCCGAACCCGCGGTGCCCACGGCCCGCCCGGCGGCCTCCTCCGGTTCACGCCCCAGCCTCAGCTCGGTGCGGTATCGGGAGACGATGAACAGCGCGTAGTCGATGCCGACCGCGAGACCGATCATCATCGCCAGCGTGGACGTGCTCTCGGAGAGGTCGAAGATGCCGGCCACCGCGGTGATCCCGGCTATGCCGATGCCGACCCCGAGGATCGCGGTGAGCAGCGGCAGCCCGGCGGCGATCATCGCACCGAAGGTGATCGCGAGCACGACGGCCGCCACCCCCACACCGATGATCTCGCCGTTGCCCACGCTCGACTCGGCGACCAGCGCGTCGCCGCCCACCTCGACGGTCAGCCCCGCGCTCTGGCCCTGCTTCACGGCGCCCTTGAGGATGTCGCGGGACGAGTCCTTGAGCAGGTCGGCCCCGACCAGGTAGTCCACCGTCGCGTACGCGGTCCTGCCGTCGGCGCTCAGCGTCGCGGCCGAGAACGGGTCGGAGGCGTCGGCGATCTCCTGGGTGCCGCGCAGTGCGCCCATCGTCTTCTCGACGCCGGCCTTGTTCTGCGGGGCGTCGATCCGCTGCCCGTCGGGGGCCCGGAAGACGATGCGTGCGGTGGCCCCGCCACCTCCGGAGTCCGGACTGCGCTCCTCGAGCAGGTCGAGGGCCTTCTGTGCCTCGATCCCGGGGATCGAGAACGGCTTGGCGGCGGGCTTGGAGGCGGATGCGGCACCCACGCCGACGGCGACGAGGATCGCCACCCAGATCAGCAGGGCGAGTCGCCTCCGGCGGAACGTCAAGCGCCCGAGTCGATACAGGAAGGTAGCCATGGAAACGGATCTCCGGGTCGGTCGAGGGGTCGACAACGGCCCGCGGGCCCGGCCCGGGGCGGCAGGCATCGCCGATCGGGCGGAACGCGGAAGTGTCGGCGCGCCGAGGCAAGGCATACGGACGTGCCGGGAACTGCGGTACGAGGGATCAAGGCAAGGGAGGACTCACCACGCTGGGCGGGAGTCCGGGCGCGGCACACCACTGGAGCGGGTGCCGCGCGTCGGTGAAGCGATCGGGTCGGGCGTGGAACGAGGCGGATCCGGGTCAGGCCGGACAGCGTCCGCCGAACGACCGGGCAGTCGACGGACGCCGGCGGTCCACCGGGCGGTCGTCGTGGGTGCCGGGCCGACGGTGCGGATGCTGCATGCGGCGAGTCTCCTGACTGGGCGGTGAATGCTCCACCGACCCGGGGTCCGCGAAAGTTTGGTGTATGGGTCTGACTCTAGAAAGTATTGCGGCCGGATCACCGTCACGACTCCCCCGCAGGGCTTGACGTCGCGTACTACGAGGGACGTAGAAACGAAGCGCTACTACCGCCCCTGCACTGCGCCCGATCTCCACCCTGTGCCCACCCGCACCGCCGGCCGGCCGCGCTGAATGGGTTCACCATCCCCGATCCCGCGACCTCGTCCGCCATCGGGTCCACAACACCGGTGACGGCAGCGGGGACGGGCGGCGGCCGCCGCTCCGGGCTCGCTCGCCCGCCCGTTCCCGCTTCGGGGCCGAACAGCCCCGCACCGCAAGTGTCAACCCGCGTCGCGGAAGGGCCCCGTCACCTCGAACGTCACTCCGGCCGCCGGGGAGTTGGAGGTGCCGCGCTGGGAGGAGAGGTACAACCGCCGCCCGTCGGGGGAGAACGCCGGGCCGGTGATCTCGGAGCCGTCGTGGCCGGTCACCTGGAGGAACGGCGCGACCGTGTCGTCCGGGGTGATCAGGCAGATCTGCAGGTCACCGCCGTCCTCGGCGACGAACAGGTCGCCGTTGGGCCGCCCGGTGATGTTGTCCACCCCGGTCAGCGGCGCGGACCCGGCGGGCACCAGGTCGTCGTCGTACGCGATGTCCAGTACGCCCGTCGCCGCGTCGTACACCCACACCCGGTTGTCGCCCTTGGTGGTGAACCACACCCGTCCGTCCCGGTAGTGCACGCCCTCGCCGCCCTTGAAGCGGCGTGCCTCGGCGACCTGGTTGCGCGTTCCGGCAAGCCAGTCGCCGGGTCGGGGTACGGTCCGCCAGGTCACCGGACCGGTCACCGGCGCGGCCGGGGCGCACAGCACGTCCAGGCGTCCGCGCGAGAGGTCGCCCCACGTGTCGGGGGTGAATCGGTAGAAGCAGCCGTCGGATTCGTCCTCGGTCAGGTAGATCACGCGACGGTCCGGGTCGGCGGCGGCGGCCTCGTGCTTGAAGCGCCCCATGGCGTCGCGCTTGACCGCTCCGGTGCGGCCGTACGGGTCGGTCTCCCACACCCGCCCGAACGCGATCTCCTCACACGAGAGCCACGTTCCCCACGGTGTGGCCCCGCCCGCGCAGTTCACGTTCGAGCCGCCGAGGATGGAATAGGCGCCGACGATGCTCCCGTCCGCGGCGAAGCGCAGTGCCGAGACCCCACCCACCAGCGGGAGTTCGGAGTTGGAGACGTAGATCCACCCGGCTCCGTCCCGGAAGCAGGCACCGCCGTCCGGGGCTCCGTGCCACAGGTGGGTGGTTCCCGTGACCAACCGTCCGCTCTTGGCCACCACGCGCGAGGTGAACCCGGCCGGCAGCCGTACGCCGTTGGCGTCCGGCAGCGAGAGCGCGCCGTAGGGCCCGGTGCCCGGCTGCGCGGGGCCCGCGTGCGCGGCGGACGCCCACAGCGAGCCACCGAGCACCAGCCCGCCCGTTCCGACGGCCGTGCCCCGCAGGAATGTACGCCGATCCATGTCGTACTCCCTTCCGGCGACGGCCGGAACCGCCGCATGCGACTGGCGTTACCAGTGGGTACGTTACGACCGAAGCACTGTCACGGGATACGCGCACGAGTGAACTCCCGGTGACGATCGGGCGTCCGGGCCGCCCCGCCGGCGCGGGACGCTCGCCGGGAGGGCGTACCGACCGACGCCGTCGGCCCGCCGCGACGACGACACGTGTCGCGTTTGTTCAATCCGTGCCGGCAGACCCGCGCCTAGTGTTCACGCATGACCGAAACGATCAGCGAGCTCCTCCGGCACGCTTCCCGCGAGGCGGTCGCGGTGATCGGCGCGATCACCGACGAGGAGTTGCGCCTGCCCACGCCCTGCGCCGACTACCAGGTGCGCGACCTGCTCAATCACCTCTACCACGTGGTCGTGAACTTCCAGGCCCTGGCCGCCAGGGAATCGGCGGACTTCTCCACGACTCCCGACTTCCTGGTCGGCGAATGGCGGGCGGGCTTCGAGGCCGAGACGACCCGGCTCGTCGCGGCGTGGGCGGCGCCCGGTGCCGAGGAGGGCATGTCGGGCGGCATGGGCCTGCCCGCGCGGATCGTGGGGTGCATGGCGCTCCTCGACCTGACCGTGCACGCGTGGGATCTCGCCCGCGCCACCGGCCGGGAGTACACACCGCCCCCGCGGGTGATCCCCGCGTTGCGCGAACTCGTCGACACGATGGCCGTGACCGCGCGCGAGATGAAGGTCTTCGCCGAGCCCGTCCCCACCGCCGAGAACGCCTCGCCGTTCGACGACCTGCTCTCGCGCACCGGCCGCGACCCGCACTGGAATCCGACCCCCGCGAGGGCGTGACCACGACCGGCGCCGCGCCCGCCGCCACTGCCACGCTCCGCCGCGCCCCCGACGCGTCACGTCATTGCCCGACCGCGACGATCGCTGCGACCGTGTCGAGCAGTTCGAGGAGCGTGCCGGGGAACTCGGGCAGCATGCGGATCGCGATCGTCCATGCCTCCACCGAGTCGCCCAGTCGGTCGATCGCGCCGGCCGCGCGCAGGTCGCGGACGATCCACCGTTCGTGCTCTTGCGGATCCGTGGTGATCGGTACGCCCATAGTGAGCATCAGCGCCATACCGGCCGGTGCGCAGTGGGCGCTGATGTCGCGCACGGTGAGGGTGCCGCGCTCGATGGAGTCCCGGACCCAGGACGCCCTTCCGGTGTAGGCGTTCGGCCGCAATCGCAGGCCGTCGAGCAGGATTTCGCGGGGGCAGTCCGGCCGCTGGACGAGAGCGTCGACGGGGCCGAGGGTCAGCGGTCGGACCGCGCGCGCCGCGACCAGTTCCGGCCACGGGATCGGTACGCCCTCGTCGGTCAGGTACCTGATCGCATCGCTGCCCCGGCGAATCTCCGCGACCACGTGCGCCGGATCCCCGGCGGTCGCGGCGTACCGACGCATGCGGTCGAGACCCTCGGGTTCGGCGAGCGCCTCGCGCACGTACCGGGCCACCTCGGCGTCGAAGGGAGGAGCCGCGGTTCTCCCCTGCCGCGCCGGCGGGGTGACGTCGTCCAGCAGCGCACGCACCGCGTCCGCACCGCCGCGTTCCCAGACCACGACCAGTTCGGCGATCGCCTTCCGATTCCCGGGCTCGTGCGCGTCCAGGCACCGCAGGGCGTCGACCGCGGGCGCGATCTCGGCGAGGACGCGATCTGCGGACAACCAACCGTATCGCTGCCGGCGGCGGATGAACTCCGGCCACCACTTGGGGTCGTGCTCGAGTTCGGGATCCACCGACAGGTCGTCCGGCAGCCGGTGGGCGAGCCGGGCGGTGACCGCGCGATCGTGCCGGTACGCCTCGCGCACGAGGTCTTCGGGGCAGTCGGGTTCCATCACCAGTCGGGTGAGGACATACGCCGGGCAGGGGTTGCGTGCCTGTTCGGCTCGGACCAGGTCCCAGTTGATCACCGTCGAGCCGCGCTCGGTACGGGCCCGCCGGGTCGCCAGTAGCCACAGGCCCGTGGGGTCCGGGGGGCCGGCCGGCTCCTCGTCGATCCGGGCGAGCAGTCCGGGGTGCCCCAGCTCGTCCTCCTCCCGCGCGCGGCGCACGAAGTCCGCGAACTCGGCCGGACCGACCAGCTCGCGCAGCCCGCGCACGCGGTCGAGCAGCAGATCGGGCGGCATCCGCGAGCCGATCCGCACCAGCGTGGCCGCGAGGACCTCGCCGAACGGGGTGTACAGGAGTTCGTGCCGGAAGACGTGGTCCCCCTCGACGAGCCAAGGGACGAGTCCGTCCGGCGCGCGCCAACCCGGATCGGCCGGGTCCGCCGCGGCCATCACCGCCGCCATCACCTCGGCCGGATCCCAGTCGTTGCGCCGGAACGTGCACAACGCGCGGCCCAGCTCGGGCCGACCCAGCCGGGCGAGCGCGCACAGCGCCGCCGTCCCGGCGAACTCCGCCTCCGCCAGGGCAAGTTGCAGCTCCACGTCGCCCGATGCGAGCACCACGTCCAGGAGCCCGGGCGGCACTCGGTGCGCCTTCCCCAACAACTGCGTGCACTGGGCCCGCAGTCGGCCCAGCAACGCCTCGGCGCCATCGGGCCGAACGGCGCGAAAGGCCGCCGCCACGCCGGCGTGCGTCGCCTCCCCCTCGTACCACCGGTCCCGCTCCACCGACATGGCCGGGACGCTACGCGATCCACCCCGCCCCCGCCGCGAGCAGGCCCCCGCCCGCGCCCCGCCGGATGGGCCGCCGCCGCACGCGGCCGGCTCCGTGGTCCCGGATCGGGGTCAGGTGCCGAGGTCGGTGCCGGCGGCGAGGTGGAGCAGGCCGGCCGCGTCCCTGGCGGCCTGGCTGAAGGCGTGGATGTTGCTCGTCGGGGTGACGGCGAGCCAGGTGGGGATCCATTCCAGCGGTGGGGCGTCGCGGAAGGGGATGTAGGCGACGTCGGCGCGGGCGTAGTAGCGGGTGACCTGGGCGCCGACCACGAAGGCGCCCTCGCCGGCCCCGATCAGGGCCAGGGCCTCCTGGAGGGTCTCGAAGGGAGGGCCGGCTTCGATCGGTACGCCCGACGGGGTCCGCTGGGGTGTGCGCTCCGCGCGCCAGTAGTCGGGCGCGGTTCGCCCCGCCCGCAACAGCTTGACGGCGGCGAGGTCCTCCATGGAGACCGTGTCGCGACCGGCCAGGGCATGGGTCGAGGGCACGGCCAACATGCGCTGCTCGGAGAACAGGACCGGACCGTTGACCATGCCCGGCTCCTGATGCGGCAGGGTCACGATCACCAGGTCCACGTCACCGTCGCGCAGCCGAGGGAGGGCGTCGAAGATCTGCAGCTCCCTGGGTTGTACCCGGCAGCCGGGCAGCCGCTCGGCGTACAACCGGGCGGCGTGGAGCGTGAGTTGACCCACCGCGGGCCCCAGGAACCCGACCCGCAGCACGTGCTCGACACCCTTCGCGGTGTCGATCGCCTTCTGCAGCCCGGCCTCCAGCTCCCGGTACACCGGCAACAGATCGTCGTGGAGTTGCCGACCGGCCGCGGTCAGCCGGACGTTCCGGCTGGTGCGTTCGAACAGCGGGGTCCCGATCCTGCGTTCCAGCCGCTGGATCGTCTGGCTGATCCGGCCGGTGCTCAGGTGCAGGCGTTCGGCGGTGCGGCCGAAGTGCAGTTCCTCGGCCAGCGTCAGGAACGCCTCCAACTCCACCCGCTCGAGCATCGACGCGCCCCATCGTTGAATCCGGCTAAATGATCGACCCACTATCTCACCTTGTCGACGCCGGCGGCGGTCAGCAGGGGGGACATGCACGCCTTCCGGCTCCGGGCCCGGCCGGGAGGACGTGGCCCGGGCCACGCCGATCCCCCTCCCCTTTTCGCGGGGCCGTGTCCGCGTGCCCGCACGACCACCCGGTGTCGACACGATCATCAGGAAGACGACGCATGAACCCGCAAACCATCGGCGCCACCGTCCCCCGGGACATCCTCCCGCCCCCCACGCACCGCTCGATCGGGGTAGCGCGATGACCGCCGTCGATGTCGGCGTCGACATCACCGTCGACAGGCCCCGGACACCCACCCCCGCCCCTCGGGCCACCGAGCGGGTGCCGCTGCGCAGGTGGCTCGCCGTCGCGGCGATGGCGGTCGGCACGTTCGCCCTGGTCACGGTCGAATCCCTGCCCGTGGGACTGCTTCCCTTCATCGGCTCGTCGCTGCACGTCTCGGAGGGCACCGCCGGGCTGATGGTGACGGTCCCCGGCCTGGTCGCCTCCGCCACGGCGCCGCTGCTGCCGGTGGCGATCCGCCGCCTGGACCGGCGGATCGCCCTGCTCGGTCTGATCGTCCCGATGGTGGCCGCCAACGCCCTGTCGGCGCTCGCCCCCAACTTCGCGATCCTGCTCACCGCACGCTTTCTCGTCGGGATCGGCATCGGCGGGTTCTGGGCCTTCGCGGCCGGGCTCGCCGTGCGCCTGGTCCCGGAGCGGTCCGTTCCCCGAGCGGTCGCCATCGTCTTCGGCGGCGCCACGGCCGCGAACGTGCTCGGCGTACCGGCCGGAACGCTGATCGGCGGGCTCGGCGACTGGCGGATCGCGTTCGTCGCCGTCGCCGGACTCGGCGTGATCGTCCTCGTCGCCCTGTTCGTCCTGTTGCCCCCGCTGCCGGCCGGTCAGGCCGTGCAACCACGGACACTGGCGCGGGAGTTTCGCGATCCGGTGGTGCGGGCGGGCGTCCTGGCCACATTCCTGCCGGTGAGCGGCCACTTCGCCGCGTTCACCTTCGTCAGCCCCCTACTACAGGACGTGTCGGGAATCGACGAGGGCATGGTCGGTCCGCTGCTGCTGGGCTTCGGCGCCGCGGGCATCGCCGGCACCTTCCTCGCGGGTGCCGCCTCGGCCCGCGACGTCCGGGTGACCATCGTGACCATCAGCGTCGTGCTGACCGCCGTCCTGACGATCTTCCCTCTCGTCGGCCGCACCCCGATCGGCGGCGCGGCCCTGATGATCGTATGGGGACTGGCCTTCGGCGGTGTACCGGTCGGTGTACAGACCTGGATCCTCAAGTCGGCGCCGGAGTCGACCGAGGCGGCCACCGCGCTGAACACGTCCGTGTTCAACCTGGCCATCGCGCTCGGCGCCCTGTTCGGCGGCATCGTCGCCAACAACGTCGCCCTGACCGCCGTGCCGACCACCGGCGCCGTCCTCGCGCTCCCCACGACCCTGGCGATGTGGCACGCCGGCGGGGCCGCCCACCGGGGCCGGGACGTCACGACCCCTCGGTGAGCGGCCCCGCGCCGTCGCCGGGCCGGGACCTCACCGTGCAAGTACCGCGCCGCATGATCGCCAACGTGCACGAGCGGAGCCGGACGTGACGGAACGGACAACGAACCCACATCCGGAGACCTCCACGACGAGACCTCCGACCCGCACCGGACGGGCCCGCACGCGGCGTACGTGCGCGGGCCCGTCCGCGTGTGCGCCCGAACGCCTCGCGTCGCCACGCATGCCACCGGGTTGTCGGCGGGATCGGGGGCGAACCTCGTTCGCGCACAAGGCTGTTACACCTCTGCGGCAATCGTGGGCAAACCGCGGGTCGCCCGACGCCGAATCAGAGGTGTCACGGCAGGCCATGCCGTGCGATGCCGAGGGGGAACCCCGCCATGAACCATCACATACACCGCCATCGGTCCGCCGCGGCGCTGGTCGCGGTCGGCGCGCTGCTCGCGGCGGGCAGCGTCGCGCTCACCGACGCCGGTCCGGCCACGGCGTCCAGCCATCGCGAGGCACCGCTGATCGCGGCCAGTCCGCAACTGGACAACACCGACGTGTACGCGTTCGTCAGCCCCGACCGTCCGGACACGGTCACGCTGGTGGCCAACGTCGTCCCGTTCCAAGAGCCCAACGGCGGCCCGAACTTCCATCCGTTCGCCACCGACGCGCGCTACGAGATCAACATCGACTCGGACGGCGACGGCAAGCCGGACGTCACCTACCGCTGGACGTTCCGCGACGAGGACCGGCGCGGCAACGACACCTTCCTGTACAACAACGGGCCGGTCACCTCGCTGGACGACGAGAACCTGCTGTTCCGGCAGCGGTACACGCTCCAGGAGATCCGCGGCACGAACTCGCGGACGCTGCTGGACCAGGGACGTGTGGCGCCCTCGCGGGTGGGCGCCGCGTCGATGCCGGACTACAAGGGCCTGCGCGACGCCGCGCTGCACGATCTGCCGGGCGGTGGGCGGGTGTTCGCGGGGCAGACCGAGGACCCGTTCTTCCTGGACCTGCGGGTCTTCGACCTGCTGTACGGCGGCAACCTCAAGGAGGTCGGGCAGGACACGGTGGCCGGGTACAACGTGAACACCCTGGTACTCCAAGTCCCCAAGACGGCACTGGCGTTGCGCAACGACCCCGGGCGCAACCCGGTCGTGGGGGTGTGGAGCACGACGTCGCGGCGCGGCATGAACGTGGTGGTCACCGACGGCAAGGACCGTGACTGGGGCCGGTACGTACAGGTGTCGCGATTGGGCAATCCGCTGGTGAACGAGGTCGTGGTGCCCGCCGGGCTGAAGAACCGGTTCAACGCGCTGACCCCGGACCAGGACCGAACCGTACCCGAGCTCGTCGACCGGGTGAACCGACCCGAGGTGCCCGGGCTGATCGAGAAGATCTACGGGATCAAGGCCCCGCAGGGCCCGCGCGCGGACCTGGTGGAGATCTTCCTGACCGGCATCGCGAAGGCGACCAACGGTCCCATCCAGGTCGACCTGAACTCGCAACTGCTGAACAAGGACGTGGACCCGAAGACGTTCGTGCCGGCGGAGGAGATGCGGCTGAACATGTCGATCCCGCCCACCGCGAAGCCGAACCGACTCGGAGTGCTCGGCGGCGACTTGGCCGGATTCCCCAATGGGCGTCGGCTGACCGACGACGTCGTGGACATCGAACTCCAGGCGCTGGAGGGAGCCGTGGCCACCGGACGACCGGTGCCGGCACTCGCGCGCGGGGACATGGTGGACGCCGGGAATCGGCCGTTCGCGGCGACGTTCCCCTATGTCGCGTTGCCGGAGTACTGGCCGGTCAACCGTGCCGTCGACGCGCCGAGCGGGTGAATCGTGCCGACGCTGCGAGTGTGGGGTGCGGGTGCGGTGGCGGGGATCGTGCTGATCGCGGCTCCCGTCGCCGTGCGCTCACTGGACACCGACCGGGGAAGCCAGGTTTCCCCGGTCGGGGCGCGGCCGGCGTCACCGGCCGACCCGATCGCCGCCGCGCAGGCGCGGTTGCGTGAAGTGCCGGACGACGCAGAGGCGTTGGCCGCGCTGGGTGGGGCGTACGTGGAACGGGCCCGGGTCACCGGCGACGCGTCGTTGTACGACCGGGCGGGCCGGGCGCTGGATCGGGCGCCGGCGCTGTCCGGGCCCGGGACGCCGACGCGGGTGACCGCGCTGGTGGCATCCGCGGCGTTGGCGAACGCCCGCCACGACTTCGCCGCCGGGAAGGAGTCGGCGGTCCGGGCGATCGAGGCCGATCCGTACCACGCGCCCGCGTACGGGGCGCTGGCCGACGCCGCCACCCAACTCGGCGACACCAAGGGCGCCACCGAGGCGATCCAGCGCATGCTCGACCTGCGCCCGTCGGTGGCCGCGTTCACACGCGCCTCCTACGACCTGGAGTTGCGTGGCGACGTGGACGGCGCGCGCACCGCGCTCGATCGGGCGCTCGACGGCGCGTTCACACGGGACGAGGTCGCGTACTGCCGGTTGTGGCAGGGCGAACTGGCGCGCCGTTACGGGGATCCCGCCGGGGCACTCGGCTCCTACGAGGCGGGGCTGCGGACGGCGCCGGGCGATCCCGCCTTGCGTGCGGGGCGGGCCGCGGCGTTGGCCGACCTGGGACGCGTGGACGAGGCGCTCGCCGAGTACGACCGGGTGACCGCGTCCGCGCCGATCGCCCAATACCTGACCCACTACGGCGAGTCGGCCGAGCGGGCCGGGAGGGCGGACCTGGCCCGCGAACAGTTCCGGCTCGTGGCGGCCCAGTTCGCCGTGCAGGAGGCGCAGGGCGCGACGGACGACGTGGCCCGGGCGGTGTTCGAGGCCGACCACGGCGATCCGGCCGAGGCGGTCCGGCGCGCCGAGGCGGAGCGGGCCCGCCGACGTTCGGTGCACACGGCGGACGCGCTGGCCTGGGCGCTGTATCGGGCGGGGCGCGCCGACGCGGCGCTGCCCTACGCGGTGGAGGCCACGGCGGGCGGGTGGCGTGATCCGGACGTACTGGCCCATGCGGCGGCGATCCGCGCTGCCGCGTCGGTGGATGCGGGGAAGGCGGCGGACGCGGGGAACGCCGGCGGTACGGCCGGCGCCGGACCTACCGGGACCTCGGCGGCCTCCGGGACCTCGGGAGGCGCGCGATGAGGGCGCGGTGGGTGGTTGCCGGGTGTGCGGCCCTGTTGGGCGCCATGGGTGTGCTCGTCGGGGCCGCGCCCGGGGCGTCGGCGCACCCGTTGGGGAACATCAGCGTCAACCAGGCCCATCTGTTGACGCTGCGTCCCGATCGGGTGGAGGACCTCGCGCTCGTCGACGAGGCGGAGATTCCCACGCTCCAGGAGGAGGGACGGCGCGACCTCGACCACGACGGACACGTCTCGGCCGCCGAGTTGCAGGCCCACGCGGACGCCGAATGTCCGCGTCTGGCCAAGGGTTTGCGGCTGCGGATCGACGGGCGGCCGGCCGCGGACTGGACGGTGCTGCGGGCGGGCGCCGAGCTGGTGCCGGGCGCCGCGGGCCTGTCGACCACGCGTACGGAGTGCCGGTTGGGCGCGGCGGCCGACCTGTCCCGCCCCACGCGGGTCTCCGTGCGGAACGACAACCACCCGGGCCGGGCCGGGTGGCACGAGATCACCGCCTCCGGCGAGGGCGTCGCGCTGGGCACCTCCCCGGTGCCCCGGACCAGCGCGAGTGGCGGACTGCGGTCCTACCCGGTGGACTTGTTGTCCTCCCCACCTGATGTGCGCGGCGCGGACCTGCGGGTGCGCCCCGGCACGGATGCACCCGTGCCGGGCGCGCGGCGATCGACACCGAACGTGATCGAACGTGCGTACGCGGGTGTGCAGCGTCGCTTCGACACGGTGCTGGGCGCGGACCACCTGACCGTGGGCGCGGGCGTCGCCGCGGTCCTGCTGGCGCTCGTACTGGGCGGCTCGCACGCGGCCCTGCCCGGACACGGCAAGACGATCATAGCGATGTATCTGGCCACGCGCGGCGCGGACGGGCGTCGTCGGGGAGTGCGCGACGCGGTGACGGTGGGGGCCGCGGTGACCCTGACACACACGGCCGGGGTGCTGGTGGTCGGGACGTTGTTGAGCGTGTCGACGTCGCTGACCGGCGAGCGGGTGCTGATGTGGCTCGGGGCGGCGAGCGGGCTGCTCGTGGCGGGCATCGGGGTGTGGCTGCTGCGCTCGGCGGTATTCGCGCTGCGGGCGGGTCGGGCCGGGGACGATCACGCGGTCGTACACGCGCACGGCGGACACGGACACACCCATGGGCAATCCCACACGCGTTCCCACTCCCACACGCATGCGCACTCACACGCGCATTCGCATTACCGCGACCGAACGGCCGTCGCCGACGCACCAGCCGATCCGGCCGTTCGCGGCACGCGCCCCGGGCGCGGTGTCCTGATCGGCATGGGTGTCGTCGGCGGCCTGGTGCCCAGCCCGTCCGCGCTGGTCGTCCTGTTGGGCGCCGTCGCGCTCGGGCGCACCGTGTTCGGCGTCCTGCTCGTGCTGGCCTACGGGCTGGGCATGGCCGCCGTGTTGACCGCCGCCGGCCTGGTCCTGGTCCGCCTGCGACCCACGTCCCGCCATCTGCGGGGTTCGTGGTGGTCGCGGTATCTCCCGCTCGCCACCGCCGTGTCCGTGATCACGGTCGGCGTGGTGTTCACCGTTCGCGCGGTGGGCTGAGGCCCATCGGCCGTATTCGACGCACACATGAGGAAGGGAGTCGGTCGCGATGACGACGAGGGTGAGGACCCCGATGACGACGAGGATGAGGGCGAGGACGGGCACGGCGCTCGCGGTGGCCGCGTTGTCGGCCTGCGCCGCCGGGTGCACCGGGTCGGGCGAGGACAAGAATCCGGAGCGAGCCTCGTTCGAGGCCGCGCCCACGACGGCGACGTGCCAGGAGCACCAGCGGTCGCGACCCGGACCGGAGTACACCTCGCAGGAGGAGGGCGACACCGCGAAGGTCCTGAACGTGCTGGAGCACTACACGGCGAACGGGCGCAAGCCTTACTGCGACGGCAAACCCGCGACGGCGACCGACCTCGCGTGGGCGCGGTTGTACGTCGACATGGGCGCGGACGCGGCCTACCTGTCCGGCGAACTCGGCGGCGGAGGCGTGCCGGACGAGGACCCGACACCGTCGCCGTGACGGTCGGGCCGAGTCGGCCCGGGCCCATCGCCCGGGCGCACCAACGAGGTGATGCCCGATCGGGATCCGTCGACGCATCGGGTGATCGGCGACGCGGGTGCGGTGGGCGGGCATTGGGACCTGCCGGGTGTGCCGGCCCATCTGATCGCCACCGACGGCGTGTTGTGCGCGACGTTGGGTGTGCCCGAGGCGGTGCCGTCGGGAATCGCGGCGGGAGCCGGTCCCGGGGATCCGGACGGTCGGCGTACGGCCGAGGTGCTCGCCCGGCTGCGCGAGCACACGCTCGCCCAGGCCCGCGCGATCTGGAACGAGCAGGCGGTCGGGCTCCTGCGGGTCGCGCGGCCGGCGCCGGCGGCCCCGGAGGCGGCCGAGCTCGCGGACGCCTACGCGGACCGGGCCTTCGAGACCTGGATCCACACCGGCGACCTGGCCCGGCTGTTCGGGCTGCGGGCGGTACGGCCGACGCGGTTGGACCAGTTGATCGCCTACGGGTTGCGCGCGTTGGGCCCGTTGCCGGCCGACGCCCCGGTGTCCCTGGTCCTGACCGGGTCGGGCGGGGGTCGGTGGGTACTCCCGGACGCGGGGCACGCGCCACTGGCGACCGTCACGGCCGAGGCGGTCGAGTTCCGCCTGCTGTTCGGCGGACGCCGCACGCTCGCCTCGGTGCGCGTCGACATCTCCGGCAGCGCCCCGGCCGCACGAGCCGCGTTGGCCGCGGCCGCCTCACTCGCCCGCCTGTGATCCCGCCGATGCCCGCCGCGGGCGAGCCGATGTGGCTGCCGGGGCTCCGACTTGCCACGGGCGGGCCACGGCCCCGCGCGGCTCGAAGCGTGCGGATCAGCGCAGGAGCAGCCGCAGCAGCGCCTCCCGCAGGTCGTCGCGGCGGCCGTCGACGAGTTCCTCGAGGGTGATGTCGAAGACCATCGCGACCAGCAGGTGCGCCATCGGCTCCGGTGGATCCCAGCCCAGCACCGCGAGTTCGGGCCGGACCAGGGCTCTGGTGCGGGCGTTGCGTTCGCGGGTCTCCTCGAAGAGGTCGGGGTCCGTACGGGCCTGCACCAGCAGTGCGCGGGTGCCGGTGGTCGCCAGGCCGGCGTCCAGGTAGCCGTGCACGCCGGCCACCAGGCGTTCGCGGCCCGGCGCGAGGCCCTCCACCTCGGCCAGGACACGCTCCTCCAGGCGGCCAGAAGATCGCCTTCGGCGTGGCCGCCAACCCGCTCTCGCTCCACCGGTTCGGCTACCCGACCGACAACACCCGCAACTGGTACTGGACCAGGAACAGCGACGGCACCACATCCGCCGACTTCGGCGTCGCCCCCTCACTGCGACGCGGTTTCGACGGCCGGTCCCTGATGTACGCCCGCGGCACGAGCATCGACGACTCGACGGTCCATCCGGCCCACGACATGGCCTCGGCGATGTCCCCCGGCTCCAGCGGCGGCCCCTGGCTGATGAACTTCGACCCCGCCACCGGCACCGGCACCCAGATCGCGGTCACCTCCCGCTTCACCAACGCCACGGGCAGCTCGCCCTGGTGGGAAGCCGCCTGGGCCATCGTCCACGGCGGCACCCCCAACTGGGCCTACGGCCCCTACCTGATGTCCAACGGCTTCGGCGACCTCACCCGGGCGATGTACGACACGGTCCGGAACGCCACCCCGTGACCCCCCGGTTCCGCACCCGCCCATGACCCGACGCCCCTGACCGAACCGGCCCGAAAGCACACCGGTGCGCCCCCGCCCGCACGCGCGGGCGCACCGGTCCACCCCCTCGGCCCCACCCCTCGCCCCCGGCAGGTCGGCGCCCGACCCGGTCGGCTCGTGCCGCGGTGTGGGCCCGGGGCCGAGTGGTGCTCGGTCACACGGCGCGGAGTGCCTCCGTCGGGGACATTCGGGCCGCGCGAACCGCCGGGTAGATGCCCGCGACGGTGCCGGCGAGCAGGCTTGCCGCCAGGCTGCCGATCACGGCGGTTCCGGGAACGACCACCGGCCACGCCCGGTAGACCGCGTAGCCCGCCGTGCCGGCGGCACCGAGCAGGGCTCCCGCGCAACCTCCCGCGAGGGACATGAGTACCGATTCGGTCATGAACTGGGTGCGCACATGACGGCGGGTGGCTCCCAGTGATCTGCGCAGGCCGATCTCACCGCGCCGTTCCAGCACTCCGATCACCATCACGTTGGCGATGCCCACGCTGCCCACGATCAGCGCCACCGCGCCCAGTCCGATGAACAGGCTCGTGTGCACGCTCTGCGCGGCGGCTCGGGCCACCAGGGCGTCGGAGGGTCGGCTGACGGTGACCGCGCTCGGCTCGGCGGGGTCGGCCGTCGGCGGCAGTTGCCCGACGAGCGTGGTGACCGCGTCGTCGTCCGAGCGCTCGTAGATCTTGGTCGGTTGCCCCGGCGAGCCCAGGCGTTCGACGGCCACCGGAAACCCGACCATCGCCGAGGCGTCGAGCGTGGGGTCCAGGGCGGAGGGGGCGAGCACTCCGACGACGGTGAACCACTGGCCGGCCAGATACACCTGCGGACCGTCGCGGGCCTCGGTGACACCGAGTCGGCGGGCGGCGACCGCGCCCAGCACTGCGGTCGGGTATCGCTCCGTGGCCGGGTTGAGCCACGTACCCGAGAC
Organism: Embleya sp. NBC_00888; assembly: GCF_045207655.1. NCBI lineage: Bacteria > Bacillati > Actinomycetota > Actinomycetes > Kitasatosporales > Streptomycetaceae > Embleya > Embleya sp. NBC_00888. The sequence goes on from NZ_CP108785.1 coordinate 1,703,359, forward strand.
CACACTCAGTTGCAGGGTGGCGGGAAGGTTGAGGGCGGCTGCTCGAATGGTCAGGCCGCCGGTGGCCGCCGCGGCGATGTGGTCGTTGCGGTAGATCGCCCCGTCTACCGCCCCGATGTACGCCACTTCGCGTACGCCGGGCAGGCGCGCGATCATCGCGGGCGCGCCGGCCGGGAGGCCGGACTGGTCGCCGGTCACGGTGCGGCCGGGCTGTACGGTGAGCAGGTTGGTGCCCAGCGCGTCGATCCGGGCGAGCAGCCGCGCCTGGCTGGATGCCGAGATCCCCAACACCGCCACCACGCAGGCGATCCCCAGCGCGATACCCAGACCGGAGAGCACCGCCCGCACGGGTCTGCCGCGCATGCCGATCAGGCCCAGCGGAAGGATGTCGGCGGTTCGTACGCGGGCCTTGGGGAGTCGTGTCGCGTTCCGTGTCACGGGCGCACTCCCCCACCGGCTCGGTCGCGTTCGTCCGCCTCGACCGCTCCGTCCCGGATCCGCAACCGACGCGGCAGTCGGGCGGCGAGATCCGCGTCGTGGGTGATCACGGCGATGGTGACGCCCTCACCGTGCAGGGTGTGCAGCAGCGCGACGATCTCGGAGCCGGCCTTGCTGTCCAGGTTGCCGGTCGGTTCGTCGGCGAGGAGCAGCGCGGGCGTGCCCACCAGGGCCCGGGCGATGGCGACGCGCTGGCATTCGCCGCCGGAGAGTTGGCCGGGTCGGTGCGCGGCGCGGTGGCCGAGGCCGACCCGTTCCAGGGCCTCGGCGGCACGTGCGCGGCGTTGTCGCGCGGGCAGGCCGGTGTACAGCAGTCCGGTCGCGACGTTGTCCAGGGCGCTGAGGGCCTGGGTGAGGAAGAACTGTTGGAAGACGAAGCCGATCCGGTGGGCGCGCAGGGCCGACAGGTCCCGGTCCCTCATGCGCGTGACGTCGCGGCCGTCCACGCGCACGGTGCCCGAGGTCGGCCGGTCGAGTGTGCCCATGATCTGCAACATCGTGGTCTTGCCGGAGCCCGAGGGGCCCACGATGGCGACGAGTTCGCCGGCGTGCAGGGTCAGATCCACCGCGTGCAGGATCTCCAGGTCACCGTGCCGGCGGGTTACGCCGACCAGTTCGAGCACGGGTGCGGGTGCGGATGTGTTCACGGTGTCGGCACCTGCACTCGGATTCCGACGTCGATGCCCGGGCCCGACACCTCCACCCGTCCGGAGGTGAACAGCCCCGTCCGCACCGGCACGGATCGCGGTCCGCTCGCGTCCACGACGGTGACCAGGAAACCGCCCTCGGGGCTCGCGGTCAACGCCTCCACCGGAACGCTGAGCACGTCGCGTCGGGTATCGGCCGCGAAGGTGACCGACGCCGATCCCTCGGTGAGGCCGCCCAGTTCGGCCTCGCTCGCGGTCACCGCGATCTCGACCGTGACCTGCCCGCCGCAGGTCGCGCCCTGGCAGCCGGACGTGCCCGGCCGGTTCGCGGACGACGCGCCGTCGCCGGTGCCCGACGGCACCGGATCGGCGGCCGTGCCGACGACCTCGACGCGTCCTGGCACCGTACGACTGCCGGGCAACAGAATCGACACCGTCTGCCCCTCGCGCACGAAGGACCGCTGCTCCACCGGGACGTCGACGCGGACGCTGTGCCCGGTGCCGGTGCCGGCGAGCACGGCCCGTCCCGGCTCGGTCCTTTGGCCCACGAGCGGTTCCACCGCGCCCACCCGGAGCGCGCCCGGAGCGACCACCGCGTCGCCCGCGGCCAGCGACCCCGTCTCGTCGACACCCAACGCGTGTTGCCAGCGGGTGAGGACACGGGCGGTGGTGCTCGTGTAGGCGTCGTCCACCCGCAGTTCGTCCGCCGTCGTGAATCCCAGGGCGAGGAGGTTCTCCTCCAGTTGTCGCACGTCGGCGCCCTCGGATCCCGGTTCGAGGGCCCGATAGAAGGGCACGCCGCCGAACATCAGCGGCACCGGGCGTTGGTCGAGGGCGTACACGGGCTGCCCGCGCTCGATCACCTGCCCCGGGCGCGGCACCCATGTCACGGTTCCGGCCCGGCCGCCGACGATCCGGTGGGAGCCGGAGTAGCCGAGTCGTCCGTTGGTCTGGAACGTGGCGACCAGGTCGCCTCGCGCGACGGTCTTCGTGGGCGACGTGCGGGCAACGCGCGCGGGGGGATCGTCGGTGCCGCGTTCCTGTCCCAGGATCAGGAACCACGCGACGCCGCCGACGGCGGACGCGGCGACCACGACGGCGCACATCCGACCGAGACGACGACGGCGGCGTGGGGCCGAGGCTTCGTGGGAGCTCACTTGGCCCCCAGGTTGTCGAACATTCCCGCGTAGGCGGGCGGGAGTTGGCCGCGGCAGGCGTCCAGGGAGGTCGTCCACGCCGGTGAGCTCATCGTCTGCTTGTCCAGACGCAGGGCGTTCCCCTGCTCCGGGGTCGGGTCGGGGAGGTCGACGCCGTGCTCGCGCATGCAGCGGGTGAACGGCAGGAGATCCGCGGAGTTCTTGCCCTGGACGCCCTGGGCCTGCACGGCGGCGTCCAGTGGCTTGCGGCACTCCTGGCGTGCCTTCTCGTATTGCGGTTCGCCGCGTTTGCCCTGCTCGTCGATCCGAGGCAGCCCCTGGTCGTCGAACTCCGGGTCCTTGAGGTCGTATCCACGCTCGCGCATGCAGGTGCCGAAGTACACGGCGGCGGAGCGCACGTCGCCCGGACCGGTGGACGCGCCCGGCCCGGAGTTCCCACGCGACCCGTCGCCGCCTCCGCCGACACAACCGGTCGCCGTCATCGCGATCACCGCGATCGCGGCCGCGGTGCAGGCCCGTCCGGACCACGCTCGCCTTCCGATGTGCCCCGGGTTCCTCGCTCGTCGCATCTCGTCTCCTCGTATCGCGGTACGTCGACCGTCACCGGGACCGGCGACGGCCGATACCGAGTGGCCGATGTCGGTGCCGCAGGGCCGGTGACGGCCGGTGGACGTGGAGGAGCCTGCACGTCGGGGCGTCAACGGAAGATGTGCGTGCGTGTTGAAGTCCTGTTTATGTCCCGGTGGTTATGGTGCGCCGCATGCGTGTTCTGGTTGTCGAGGACGACGACGTGTTGGCCCACGCGCTCGCGCGCGGCTTGCGCCGTCACGCGTTCAGCGTCGACGTCGCGTTGGACGGGACCCAGGCGCTGCTGCGCGCCGCGGTGACCCGCTACGACGTGGTCGTGCTCGACCGCGATCTGCCGGAGGTGCACGGGGACGAGGTGTGCCGCCGACTCGTGGCCGGTGGCACCGGCAGCACCCGCATCCTCATGCTGACCGCCTCCGCCGGCCTGCGCGACCGGGTCGACGGGCTCAACCGGGGCGCGGACGACTACCTGGCCAAGCCTTTCGCCTTCGAGGAGTTGGTCGCCCGGGTGCACGCGCTCCTGCGGCGGTCGACGCCCGCACGCCCACCCGTGCTGGAGCGAGCCGGGATCAGCCTGGATCCGGCCCAGCGTGTCGTGCTGCGCGACGGGCGCTTCGTCCGGTTGTCACCGAAGGAATTCATGGTGCTGCATGTTCTGCTCGGCGCGGACGGCGCGGTGGTCAGCGCCGAGGAACTGCTCGACCGTGCGTGGGACGAGCACGCGGACCCCTTCACCAACAGCATGCGTACGACCGTGGCCACCCTTCGCCGCAAACTCGGCCCGCCGGCAGTGATCGTCACCGTCGTCGGCGCCGGATATCGCGTGGCATGACCGGCACCGTCGGCAAACGCGGCCCCCGGATCACCGCGCGCACCAGGTTGAGCCTGGTGTACGCGACACTGTTCGCGCTCTCGGGAGCGGTACTCAGCGCCGTCGTCATCGGCACGGCGTTCGCCCCCGGCCACTCCGCCACGGCCGGCACTCGGCAGAGCGTGTCCTACGTGCCAAAGCCGGTGGACCCCGCCCGGCTGGCGGTCCGGGCCAAGCAGGACGCCAGGCGCGAGTTGCGCGAACGGCTTGTGATCACGGCCGGAGCCGGGGTGGCCGGCATGACCCTCGTGTCGGCCGGCCTGGGGTGGTTGATGGCCGGTCGTGTGCTTCGGCCGGTGCGTGCCGTGTCCGGCGCCGCCCGGCGACTGTCCCGGTACGAGTTGCACCGACGCATACCCGTGGCGGGTCCGCACGACGAGATGCGGGAGTTGGCCGAGACGTTCAACGCGATGCTGGCCCGGCTGGAGCAGTCCTTCGCCGCTCAGCATCGCTTCGCCGCCAACGCCTCGCACGAGTTGCGCGGGCCGATCACCACCATGCGCACCCTCGTCGACGTGGCCGCACCCGCCCGATTGCCGGCGGTCCCATGCCGCGAGCACGACGAATCGGTCGAGTTGGCCGATGCGTTGCGCGGGCAACTCGACCGGCAACAGCGCCTGGTCGACGGGCTCCTGGATCTCGCCCGGAGTGAGAACGGCAGCACCACGATCGCGCCCGTGCGTCTGGACGTGCTCGCCCGCGAGGCCCTCGTACGATCGGCCGCCGCGATCGACCGACGCGGCATCGTGGTGTCCCGGGCACTGGAACCGGACCCCGTCCACGGCGATCCCGTTCTGCTCGAACTCCTGGTGGACAACCTGATCCGCAACGCCGTCGACCACAACAGGGGCGGATACCTGCGGGTCACCGGCTCGGCCGGTCGCCTCGTCGTCGAGAACAGCGGTGACGAGATCGGCGCGTCCCGCCTGGCCGAACTCCGCGAACCCTTCCGACGCGGCCCCCGCGACCGACTGCACGGTGGCGGTACCGGCCTGGGCCTGGCGATCGCCGACGCCGTGGCCCTCGCCCACGACGCCACCCTGACCCTGACCCCGCGGCCGGGCGGCGGCATCCGGGCCGAACTCACCGTGCCGGCGCGCACTCCCCCCGAACCCGAGTAGCCCCCCGGCCACGGCCCCCGCGGTGCCCTTCACCGGGTTCAGGCGCGGCCACCCTCGACGGCGCGCCGGATTCACTCGACCGGGCCCGTCGAGGTCCTGCCTGCCCGCGCCCACGGCGAACGGGCAGGCGAGCCGAACCGGACAAAGGGTCTACGGGGTCACCACGGTGAATACCGGGTAGATCCGCGGCTGCACGTCCGGAACGCCGAGGTCGCGCAGGATCGGGATGATGATCTCGCTGAACCGCTCGAACGCTTCCTCGGACTCCCACACGTCGGCGACGAACCAGCCTTCGGGGGTCGCGGCGGAGGTGTGCGAGATGAGGCCCGGCACCGGCCAGTCCGCGGGCTCCTTGGCCGGGCCACGACCGCCGGTCACCTTGTCCGCACTCGCCTCGTACATCGCTTGGGTCATACCGGGCATTTCGAGAATCACGACGATCGCCATGTCGGCCTCCACTGCGGGATGTTGTCGGGGTGCCGGATCAGTCGACCAGCACGGTCGACCCACCCGCGCGTCGAGCTACGCCGAATGGCCGACCGACGCCCGCCGGGGCCGACCACCGCCCATCCGTCCCGGTCCGGACCGCGATGCCTCCGAGGCCGACGGACCGCCGACGTGCGTGATGGCTCCCCTGGACGTGCCGAGAACCGGCGATCCTAAGAGACACACCAGATTGCCTAATCCAATTAGGCATGTGCATAATCCTTGCAGGCAATCTTGGAAAAGGAATCGGAGGATGGGCATGACACGGGTGGGGCTGACCACGGAGCGTCTGGTGCGGGCGGGGGCGGAGCTGGCCGACGAGATCGGCTTCGAGCACGCGACCCCCGCCGAGCTCGCCCGTCGGTTCGGCGTCAAGACCGCGAGCCTGTACTCGCACGTCCGGAACGCCCACGACCTCAAGACCAGGATCGCCCTGCTCGCCCTGGAGGAACTCGCCGACCTGGCCTCCACCGCGGTGGCCGGACGAGCCGGCAAGGACGCCCTGACCGCGTTCGCGAACGTCTACCGCGACTACGCCCTCGCGCACCCGGGCCGCTTCGAGGCCGCCCGGTTCCGGCTCGACCCGGAGACCGCGGCCGCCGGTGCCGGCGTCCGGCACGCGCGGATGATGCGGGCGATCCTGCGCGGATACGACCTGGCCGAACCCCGGCAGACCCACGCGGTGCGGCTGTTGGGCAGCGTCTTCAGCGGCTACGTCGGGCTGGAGAGCGCGGGCGGCTTCGATCACAGCGCCCCCGACTCGCAGGAGAGCTGGACCGAGATCCTCAACGCGCTCGACGCGCTGCTGCGCACCTGGCCCACCGACTCCTGAGCGACCCGCCCCATCCACCGACCCCACCGCCGGCCGACGCCCTGATCGGAGAGACGAGGACATGGGCACCGAGGAAACGAGCACCGAGCAGATGAGCACCGAGCGCATCCACCCCGAGGACGACTGGACCACCACCCCCATCACCGCCGAACTCCTGCGCGGCGCACTCGACGTGGAGCACACCGAACGCGGCGTCCTGCCCCACCGGCTGCCCGCGCGCGCCCGGGAGCAGATCCCCGACGATCAGCTCGCCATGGCGCAGTCGCAGCCCTCCGGCGTACGGCTGGCCCTGCGCACCCGGGCCACCGCCGTCGAACTGGACGTCGTGGCCACCAAACGGGTCTACGTCGGAGCGCCGCCGCGCCCGGACGGGGTGTACGAGCTGCTCGTCGACGGGCGGCTCGCGGGTCGGGCCGGCGCGACCGACGGCGACACGCTCACCATCGACCCGGCCTCCGGAACCGTACAGACCCGAACCGGGCCGGTGCGGACACTGCGCTTCACCGAGCTGCCGGGCGACGAGAAGGACGTCGAGATCTGGCTGCCGCACGACGAGAGCACCCTGCTGGTGGCCCTGCGTACCAACGCCCCCGTACACCCGTCACCGGCCGGCGGCCGCAAGGTCTGGCTGCACCACGGCAGTTCGATCAGTCACGGCTCCAACGCCCGCACCCCGACCGGGACCTGGCCCGCCCGAGCGGCGGCTCTGGGCAAGGTGGAGTTGATCAATCTGGGCTTCGGCGGCAGCGCCCTGCTCGATCCCTTCACCGCCCGCGCCATGCGCGACACCGAGGCGGACCTGATCAGCGTCAAGGTCGGCATCAACATCGTCAACACCGACGCGATGCGGTTGCGTGCCTTCGTTCCGGCCGTCCACGGTTTCCTCGACACGATCCGTGAAGGGCATCCCACCACCCCACTGCTGGTGGTCTCGCCGATCCACTGCCCCATCCACGAGACCACCCCGGGACCCAGCGCCGCGGACCTCGGCGCGATGAGCGAGGGGCGTCTGCGCTTCGTCGCCACCGGCGATCCCGCGCAGACCGCCGCCGGGAAGCTGACCCTGACCGTGATCCGGGACGAGTTGGCCCGGATCGTTCGGCAGCGCGCGGCCACCGACCCGAACCTGCACTATCTGGACGGCCTCGAGCTCTACGGCGAGGCGGATCACGCCGAACTGCCGCTGCCCGACGACCTGCACCCGGACTCGGCCACCCACCTGCGCATCGGCGAACGCTTCGCCCGCCTCGCCTTCGGTGCGTTCGCCGGCCCGGCCGGCTGACGAACTCCCCTTCGCACGGCCTTCGTTCGGCCGGCGTCGAACGGCACGCGGCCGTTCGCCACCGGGCCCGCCGAGTCGGTGTGCTCAGCGCGTGGCGCAGGCGTCGCCGATCGCCTCGTCCAGGATCGTCAGGCCGAGCGCGAGCTCGTCCTCGGTCGCCGTCAGCGGCGGCGCGATCCGGAAGACCCCGCCCATGCCCGGGAGCTGCACGATGTTCATGTGCAGGCCCAGTTCCAGGCAGCGCCGGGTGACCCGCGCGCCCAACGCGTCCGAGCTTTGTTTCGTCTCGCGGTCGACGACGAGTTCGAGCCCGGCCAGCAGGCCCCGGCCGCGAATGTCGCCGACGACCGCGTGACGCGCGGCGATGTCCGCCAGGCCCTGCCGCAGGAACGCGCCGAGCGTTCGCGCGCGCTCGTCGAGCCGGTCGGCGATCAGGACGTCCAGCACGGTGTTGCCGACCGCGGCCGGCAGCGGGTCGGCGACATGCGTGGTGAAGAACAGGAACCCGCGATCGTACGCCTCCTGCTCGATCTCGGCACTGGTGACCACGGCGGCGAGCGGCAGTCCCGCGCCGAGCGTCTTGGACAGCGTGAGGATGTCGGGGACGACGCTGTCACGCTCGAACGCGTACCAGGACCCGGTGCGACACAGACCGGTCTGGGCCTCGTCGAGGATCAACAACATGCCGCGTTCCCGGCATTTGTCCCGCAGGGCCGCGAAGTACCCGGGCGGCGGCTCGATGATGCCGCCCGAGCTGAGGATGGGTTCGACCAGGCACGCGGCCAGACTGCCGGTCGACTGCGCGTCGATCAGGTCGAAGGCCGTATCCAACTGCCGGCGCCAGTCCAGTGCGCCGTCGGCCGTGGTGAAGTCGGGCCGGTAGGCGTTCGGGACCGGGATGGCGAAGTTCCCGGGCGCGCCCGGACCGTACCCCTTGCGGCCCGCGCTGTAGGTGGCGGAGGCGGCGGCCTGGGTCATGCCGTGCCAGGATCGGGCGAAGGAGACGATCTCGTACCTGCCGGTGACGAGCTTGGCCATCCGGATCGCGGCCTCGTTCGACTCGGCACCGGTCGTCAGCAGCAGCGCCTTCTCCAGCGGCGCGGGCAACGTGGCGGCCAGCCGTCGGGCGAGGTCGACCACCGGGCGGCTGAGCATGCCGCTGTAGAGGTGGTCCAGGGTCGCCACCTGGCGCCGGACGGTCGCGACGATCTCCGGGTGCGAGTGGCCCAGGATCGCGCTCATCTGGCCGGAGGTGAAGTCCAGGATCTTCCGGCCGTCCGCGGTGAAGACGAAGCTCCCGGCGGCGTGGTCGATGATCTCGTGGGTGAACTCGCCGCCGTAGCGGACGAGATGGCGCCGGGCGTCGGCCCAGAAGGTTTCGGTGGACGGCGGGGTGGTGGTCGAAGCAGCCATGTCCACGACGGTAGGTCGCGTTCGAGCGACACGTCCATCTCACAATTCCGTCCGTCCTGTTCGATAAAACCGCACAAGGATGCCGACAATGGGGGCGTGATGAACCCTTGGAGACTGCGCCTGCTGAGCCGACTGGACACGCTGGGCACCATCCGGGCGGTCGCCCAGGCCACCAACCTGAGCCCGTCCAGCGTGTCCCAGCAGCTCGCCGTGCTGGAGGCGGAGACGCGCACCCAATTGCTGGAACGCACCGGACGACGGGTGCGGCTGACCTCGGCCGGGCTGATCCTGGCGCGGCGGGCGCAGGCGATCCTCGATCACATGGACAGCGTCGAGGCCGAGTTGCGCGGGTTCGGCGAGGAACCCGCCGGGCTGGTGCGGTTGGGGGCGTTCCAGAGCGCGATCCACACCATGGCGGTGCCCGCGGTGACCCGTCTGGCGCGCGAGCATCCGCACCTGGACGTCGAACTGCTGGAGTTGGAGCCGCACGCGAGCATGCCCGCGCTGCGAAGTGGTGACGCGGACATCATCATCACGACCACGGACTTCGACGAACTGCCCCTGGGGCCGGATCTCGACCTCGTGCCGCTGGCCACCGACCCGGTCCTGCTGGTGGTCCCGCCCGAGCATCCCGCGGCCGGACGCGGGCCGGTGGACCTCGCGGCCTACGCGGACGAGCCGTGGGCGTTCGACATCCCGCAGTCGTACATGGCGAATCTCGCCTTGCGCCTGTGTCGGCAGGCGAGGTTCGAGCCGCGCGTGGTGTGCCGGTTCAGCAACTACATGATGACGTTGCAGCACGTCGAGGCCGGGCTGTCGATCGCGTTGTTGCCCGGATTGGCGGTCGACCGCCGCTATCGCGTCGCCACCAGGGAACTCGCGAATCCCCAGACGCGCACGATCACGGCGGCGATCCGCCACGGCTCACCGCCTCGTGCGGCGGTGCGCGCCGTCCTGGATGCGCTGCGCCGCGACCCGAGCCTGCCGGTGCTCGGTCGCGAGTGATGATTCGGCCGGCTGTGACTCAAAGTCATAGCCGTCGGACTCTGCGTGTAACGCAGATCACGGTGGCATCCACCCTCGATGGTCGATGAGCCGCTCGTTCTCGTGTCAGGATGTGCCATGTGAGATGTGCAATGTCACACCTCATAAAGCTACGCCCGACGTCGGGCGTCACGACACCGGAGGTTTCCCATGAAGTGCATCCAGGCCATCGCAGCGCTGGGCATAGCCGGCTCGAGCATCCTCGCCGCCGCGCCGATCGCGACCGCCGATCCCGTTCCGCCCACCGTGACCTGCACGTACGGCCTGCAGTCCGGCCTGGCGACCAAGGTCTGCGCGGAGATCACCGGCGAGAACGTGCGACTCTTCGGCCAGGTCGGTCTGGCGGGACCTCCTTCGCCGGGCAGTCCGCTGCCGCAGCCGAAGCCGCTGATCCTGCAGCTGTCCGGCAACGTCGCCGGCGTCTCGCTCGGCGCGGTGACCCAGAACGCGATCTTCCAGAGCACCACGATCCAGGTCTCCGGCGTGGGCGGCAGCGTCACCTGCGGTTCGACCATCCACGGCAGCTTCGCCGTGGCGTCCTACCAGTGGCCGTCGAACCCGGTCACCATCGATCTGGACATCCCCTGCTGACCTCGCTCCCGACCGTGAATGTCACGGAACGATAACGGGTTCGGACCGGAAGTTCTCTCGTTGTTCAGCCGATCGACGGCCATTCGTGGATGGCCGATCCCCGACCCGTTGCATGGTGGTTGCGCACACACTCGCGCGGCGGCCCGCAACGACAGGCAACTCGGGCCGTACGTCCGGGAGCTCGGCACGCGACACCTGCTCCACCCGCGGTACGCAGGTACGTGGTACGCGACAAGAGACAGCCGGGCCGACCGCGCGAACGCGGTCGGCCCGGCGGGCCTGCGGCGGATTGCCCCCGCCGCGGCCCGACCCCACTCCGGTTCATCCACCGAGGGAGTTATCGAAGTGTACGGATCCAACCGAGCCAAACGCGGAATCGCCGCCGCCGCGGTCGCCGCGGTCGCCGTTCCGCTCGCCCTGGCCGGCGCCGCGCTCGCCGCCTCGCCGGCCGCGGCCGACACCCTGCCGTCGCTGCCCGGCGGCACCAAGAAGGCCAAGACGCTGGTCATCGGCATCGACGGGCTGCGCTTCGACAAGCTGCAGAGCGGCGACGCGCCCAACCTCAAGGCCCTGATGGCCGGCGGCGTGACCGCGTCGAGCAACCTGTACGCCCAGCCGTTCGCACCCACCGTCTCCGGACCCGGCTGGTCCACCATCGCCACCGGCGTGTGGCCGGACAAGCACGGCGTGCACGACAACTCGTTCGCCGGATCGCAGTACGACAAGTACCCCGACTTCGCGACCCGCCTGGAGACCGCCCAACCGGCCGCCTCCACCCTCGTGGTCGGCGCGTGGGAACCGATCTCGTCGAAGATCTTCTCGCCGAAGGTCGACGTGCGCGTGTCCACCGACGAGAACGACGACCTCGCCACCGCCGACACCGCGCAGTACCTGTCCACCGGCAACCCCGACGTCGCGTTCATGCACCTGGACGCGGTCGACGGGGCCGGCCACAACAACGGTGGCACCAGCGCCGAGTACGCGAAGGCCGTACACGAGGCCGACACCCGGGTCGGCAGGGTCCTCGACGCGCTGCGCGGTCGGGCGACCTACGCCCAGGAGGACTGGCTGATCATGGTCACCACCGACCACGGCCACACCGACTCCGGCGGCCACGGCGGCGACACCCCGCAGGAGCGCCGGACCTTCGTCATCGCGAACGGTGGGGGCATACCCGCCGGCACCGTGCGCGACGACGTGCGCCTCGTCGACATCGCGCCCACCGTGCTCAAGCACGAGGGTGTGCGGATCGACCCGGCGTGGGGCCTGGACGGGCAGCCGATCGACGAGATCGAGCCGGACGCCTTCGACACGCTGCGCCCGACCCTGTCCGAGCGCGTCGACGAGACCGGCATCCCGGTCGGCGTCAAGGGCTTCACCCACACCACGCCACAGGGCTGGTCGATCGACAACTCGGCGATGCCCACCGGCGGCGTGACCGAGTGGCGCGGCTGGTCCTTCACCACCGACGAGTTCTTCACCCGCGCCGAGGGCAACGCCCAGGCCCGCGAGGGCAACGTGCGCAGCCGCAACGTGTTCGCCGTCGCCGACTCCGACGAGTGGGACGACAAGGCGCACGCCGCCGGGCAGTTCGACTCGACCCTGGTCTCCCCGGCCTACCCGGTCGAGGGCAAGGCCAAGGCGGAGCTGAGCTACGTCGGCGACTACCAGGTCGACGGCCCACAGACCGGCGACGTGTACGTGTCCTGGGACGGCGGCGCGCCCAAGCCGATCAAGTCCTACCGCGCGAACACCAACCAGGTCGAGCGCCTGACGCTCGACGTCCCGGCGGGCGCAAAGACCGCGCAGATCCGGTTCCGCTACACCGGCACCAACAGCCGCTTCTGGGCCATCGATCAGGTCTCCCTCACCACGAGCGGCGCCACGAACCCGGGCGGCGGCGACCCGCTCTCCGGCAACCAGGTGATCACCACCACCGTCAAGAACACCGGCGGACTGACCATGACCGTCGACGGCGGCACGGTCACCCTGCCCGCGCCCGAACTGACCCCCGCGGGCGACCGGTTGGCCAGTTCCGGTGCGCTGAACACCGTGCAGGTCACCGACCTGCGTACGGCCGACCCGGGCTGGAACGTCAGCGGCCAGGTCACCGACTTCGCCGCCGCGGGCGGCGCCGGCTTCGACGGCTCGGCCCTGGGCTGGACCCCGAAGGTCGTCAAGGCCGGCGACGGTCAGCAGGTGACCGCGGGCCTGCCGGTGACGCCCGCGGCCGACGGCGGCGTCAAGACCGCACGCACCCTGGGCCGGGCGGTGGCCGGCCACGGTCGCGGCACCGCCGTGCTCGGCGCCGACCTGAGCCTGAACCTGGCCACCACGACCGCGCCCGGCACCTACAGCGCGACCCTCACGGTCACCGCGATCTGAGCACCCGCTGCTCCGCGGATCCACTGATCCGCTTCCGATGATCCGCTGACGTGACACCGTCCCCCGCGTCCGCGCGAGGGACGGTGTCGACAGCGGACACCCCGGCGGCGCGGAGTACGGGCCACCCCCGTACCCCGCGCCCACCCGGACCCGACGTCACCGACCCCGCCCGGTCCGGGCCGCGAAGGAATCCTTCATGCCCCACCCCCGTCATCGCCTCCACCGGGTGCTCGCCGCGCTCGTCGCCGCCGGCGCCTGCCTCGTGTTGTCGTGCGCCACGCCCACCGTCGCGGCCGAACCCGCGCCCGCTCCCACCACCTGGTCCGTACAGCCGTCGACCGAACAGGGGCCGGACGACCGCCCGTTCTTCCGCTACGCGCTCGCGCCCGGTGCCCGGCAGATCGACTACGTCGCCGTCACGAACGCCGGTGACGCGCCCCTGACCGTGGATCTGTACGCCCAGGACGCCTTCACCACCGCGGCCGGCGGCTTCGACCTGCTCGCGGCCGGACGCCCGTCCGCCGACGTCGGCTCGTGGATCCGCCTCAAGCAGACCAGGATCACCGTGCCGCCGCGCTCGCGCAGCGACGTGCCCTTCGAACTCTCCGTCCCGGACGACGCGTCCCCCGGCGACCACACCGGCGGTGTCGTCGCCTCCGTGGCCACCCCCGGACAGGACGCGGCCGGCAGTCGAGTGCTGGTCGACCGACGTGTGGGCACCCGCGTGTACCTGCGGGTCGACGGCCCGCTGCGCCCCGCGCTGGGCACCGGCGGGCTGAGCGCGCGGGTGCGCACCTCGCCCGACCCCTTCGGTGGCGGCCTGACCGTCACCTACACGGTGCGCAACACCGGCAACGTCCGCCTCGGCGCCCGTCCCGAGCTGACCGTTCGCGGCCCCTGGGGCGTCACCACGCGGCACCAACGGCTCGACCCGCTACCGGAGTTGCTGCCCGGCGCCGCCTTGACGCGAACCGTGCGCCTGGACGGCGTGACCCAGGCGTTCCGGCTCGATGTCGACCTCGCGGTGCACCCGATGCCGGTACCCGCCGGCCCGGCGGAGACCGGCCCGGTCGCCCACGCGCGCACCGAGGTGCGGGCCGTGCCATGGGTCGTGGTGGGAGCGTCCGCGCTGCTGCTCGCCGTTCTCGTGTCGCTCGTCGTGCATCGCCGCCGACGACGTCGCCGACGCGCGCGGGAGACCACATCCCACGAGAGGGAGCCGATCCCGCAACCCGTCGGGGCCGGGGGCGGCGGATCGTAGCCCGCAGCCGTTCGCGCGGCGATCATCGACCGACTCGCGGGGCGGTGAATCGACGGTGTCGATGCCTTGCCCGGGCGTTGCGGTCACACGATACTGACGTGAGGTCGCTGTCCGTGTTCCGTGGGGCGGGACGTGTCCGTGCTCGACAGGTGCCCGAGGGGGACCGCTCGATGGGCAGGAGAGTTCCGCGTCGGTTCAGACAGGATCCGCTGGGGTTTCTCGAGGACCTCTCCCGCCGTCGTTCGGCCGGGGTCTTCCCGCTCCCCTGGGGCGGTTGGTGCGTGGGCGACCCGGAGTTGGCGCTCGCGGTGTTGCGCGACCCGGAGTTCAACGCGGGACTGTCCACCTTCTACGGTGACCTGCTGCCCTCACGACCGGCCCAGATCGCCCTCGGGCACGCGGTCCGGAACATCCTGCGACCACGATTACCGGAGTACCGGGAGAACCTGGCCGAGGCGGTGGCCGAACTGCCCGCGGCCGGACGGTGGCCCGAGACCGGCCCCGCGCTGATCCATCGGTGCACCGCCGACCTGCTGCTCCACCCCGCCGCGGACCCCGAGTTGCGACACCTGCTGACCCGGTCCGTGGGCGCGGGCCTGCTGATCCGCTCGCCCCTGATGCGCGAGCGCGTACGCGTGGAGCTGCTGCGTCCGCGGCTGTTCGCGGCACTGATCGAGCACATCGGGCAACGCCGCGTGGCGGGCGGCGATCCCGACGCGCCGCGAGACCTGCTCGACGCCGTCGTCGGCGCGTGCCCCGAGGACACCGACGACCCGACCGTGGCCGAACTGTACGTGCTGCTGTTCCGGTCGATCGTGGGGAACGTCGGCTACACCGTGGCCTGGACCGTACTGTTGGCCGGCCTGCACAGCGCGCCGGGCGCGCCGTGGCCGTGGCCCACCGAGTGGATCGTGCGCGAGGCCGCGCGGCATCGCCCGTTCGTCTGGATGGTCGGCCGCCCGATCCCGGATCCCGTCGAATTCGGCGGTGTCGCGTTGCGCCCCGGCGCGATCCTGTCGGTCAGCCCCTATCTCCTGCACCACGACGAACGACACTGGAGTCGTCCCGACGCGTTCCGGCCCGAACGCTGGGCGCGCCCGGACGAGCGCGGCCCCTATCTGCCGTTCAGCGCGGGTCCGTTCATCTGCGCCGGCGCGGCGATCGCCCAGACCATGGCCACCGACGCGGTGGCCGCCCTGGCCGGCGACGCGCGACTGACCGTCGTCGACGGGGACACCCGTCCGGTCGTGACCAACGCGGCGGCTCCGCAGCCGTTCACCCTGAGCCGCACCACCCGTTCCGTCACCGGATCACCCGCATCCGGGAGGAGGTGAACACCCATGATGGCGATCATCCGACGCATCCTCACGAACACGCCGCCCCTGATCTGGAACCCGAAGGACCCGTGGTGACCCCACCTCGGGACGGACGGCCCGCGCGGTCGAACGCATCGGTCCGCGCGGGCCGTTCGGCACACCCGGCCACCCCTCGGCCGGCACCCACGCCGTGGGTCAACCGTTGTGCGCCCGCTCGGCCACCCGGTCGGAGAACAGGGTGATCATCTCCCAGCCCTCGCGCAGGGTTTCCTCGACCCGCTCCACGGACCAGTCGTCGCGGTCGGCCAGCGCCGCATAACCCGCCTCCAGGTGTTCGACGTCGGCGCCGTCGTGGAGTTCGAAGTAGCGGCTGCCCGCGAAGCTGGTCAGTCCGGCGTTGTGGAACACCAGACCGCTGCCTTCCAGCACCAGATGCGCCAGCACGATGCGGTCGACGGTGCTCGACGAGGTCATGCGGTCCACGAACCACGAGGACGCCGCGGCGACGACCGGATCACGGCGGGCCACGCGGCCGGCCCGCATGCCGCCCAGCAGCGTGTTGTG
The DNA here is from genome assembly GCF_045207655.1 of Embleya sp. NBC_00888. Taxonomy (NCBI): domain Bacteria; kingdom Bacillati; phylum Actinomycetota; class Actinomycetes; order Kitasatosporales; family Streptomycetaceae; genus Embleya; species Embleya sp. NBC_00888. The sequence goes on from NZ_CP108785.1 coordinate 1,719,415, forward strand.
GCCGAGTTCCTCGGCCAGGTGTTCCTCGGCGAGCCGACGCGAGGGCGTGTCGATCTCCCCGGCGACGCGGGCGGCGATCACGCGCTGGAAGCCGTCGGACCACTGTTGCAGGTGGTCCAGCGCGCGTTGGCGCGATTCCCCGGTGGTGGCGTCGGGGTGTGCGACGAGGCGGATCAGGGCGCTGTCCCGGTATCCGGCCATGTGCCGTTCGTTCGCCGCGCGCACGGCCGCCACCTCGTGCCGATCGGCGAGGTAGCTCACCCGCGGGGACTCGGTGTTCTCGTACAGTCCGGCGCCCTCGAACTGGATCGACAGGGCCCAGAACCCGGCCGGTCCGGTGCCCACGAAGCCGTGGTCGTCGCCCGGCGGGAGCAGCACGATGTCGCCCGGCCCGATCTCCTGCCGGACTTCGCCGAGCGTTCGCCCGGATCCGACCGCCGCGACGACCATGCTCTTGACGGGATGCCGGTGCACGGCCTGCGCCTGGTCGGGCAGCAGCCGTACCCAACTCATCGAGACCCGCGCGAGGTCGGGGATGAACTCCTTGAGTGCGGGATGGCGATGGAAGTCCTTCAACAGTCCGATGTCGTGCACGGATTCGTCGACGACCACGGAGGTGATCGCCTCGAGGTCGTCCCGGTGGATGATCTGCATGCGGCTCACGGCCTTTCGTTGGGTCACGGTCGTGCGTGTGGGTGGGGTGCGCGGGGCACCCGCGGTGGGGGGAACAGGCGGACGGATCCCGGGTCTTCAGGGGGTGATCAGGACCTTCAGGGCGCTGCGGTCGTCCATGGCGCGGTATCCGTCGGCGATCGACGCGAGGGGGATCGTGCGGTCGAACACCGCCGAGGGGTCGAGTGTGCCGTCGAGCACGCGCGGCAACAGGTCGGGGAGGTAGGACCGGACGGGGGCGATGCCGCCGCGCAGGGTGAGGTTGTGCATGAACAGGGCGCCGACGTCCAGTCCGCGGTCGCTTCCGTGCGGTGCGCCGACCCAGCCGATGGCGCCGCCGGGGCGGGTGACGCCGATGGCGGTACGCATCGCCTCCTCGCTGCCCACGGCCTCGATCGCGGCGTGCACGCCGTGGCCGCCCGTCCTCTCGCGTACCGCCGTCACGGCCGCCTCGCCGCGTTCGGTGATGGTGGTGGCGGCGCCGAAGTCGCGGGCGAGGCGCAGGCGGGACGCGTGTCGGCCCAGCGCGATGACGTGCTCCGCGCCCAGCATGCGGGCGGCCAGGACGGCGCACAGCCCGACCGCGCCGTCGCCCACCACGGCGACGGTCGCACCCGGCCGTGCGCCGGCGCTCACCGCCGCGTGGTAGCCGGTGCCCATGACGTCCGTCAGTGCGAGCAGCGCGCCGAGCAGCCGGTCGTCCGAGGCCGCCTCGGTGGGCACCTTGACCAGGGTGCTGTCGGCGTACGGAACCCGGACGCCCTCGCCCTGGCCGCCGTCGGACCCGACCGCGCCCCACATTCCGCCGTTGGCGCAGGAGGTGGGCAGGCGCTCCGCGCAGAAGACGCAGGCCCCGTCGGACCAGGTGAACGGGGCGATGACCAGGTCGCCGGGGCGCACCGCGCGCACGTGGGAGCCGGTGTCCACCACGGTGCCCAGGAATTCGTGCCCGATGCGCTGTCCGGGCGTGCGGGCGGACTCGCCCCGGTAGGCCCACAGGTCACTGCCGCACACGCAGGCGCGCAGGACCTGGACCACCGCGTCGCCGGGCCGCTGTACGCGCGGGTCGGGGACGTCCTCGACGCGGATGTCATAGGGGCCGTGAATGGTGGTGGCGCGCATGCGTCACGTCCTTGTCCCCGGCGTCGGTGGGCCGGTCGGCGGTCAGGGTGATCAGGTCGAAGTCCGCGACGGGCCGGGCGTCCTGGTTGACGACCTCGACATGCCAGCGCACTTCGCCGTGGCGGGCACCGGGGCGTGCGGTGATCCGCCGGGCGGTCAGGGTGACGGTCAAAGCGTCGTCCGGCCGTACCGGGGCCAGGAAGCGCAGGTTCTCCAGTGCGCGGTTGGCCAGTACGGGCCCGGGTTCGGGCGGCACGAACATGCCGGCCGCGAGCGACAGCACCAGGTAGCCGTGGGCGACGATCCCGCGATAGAGCGGGTGCCTGGTCGCGGTGGCGTCGTCGGTGTGCAGGTAGTAGTGATCGCCGGTGAGTTCGGCGAAGCGGTCGATGTCGGCCCGGGTGACCGTGCGCGGGCCGACCGTCACGGCGTCGCCGGCGCGCAGGTCGCTCAGGTATCGGCGCAGGGGATGTGTCGGGCCGTGCGCGCGTGCGGCGCCCGGTTCCCATCGACCGGTGACCGCCGCCAGATGCCGAGGCGAGGCCCGAACGTTCGTGGTGTTCAGGTGGCGGTGGAGCGGGCGAAGGGGTTCGGTGTCGTCCGGATCGCTTCGGCCGGCATACGGATCCCGCGGGTCGACGATCTCGACGCGGCTGTGCGTGGGGGTCAGCCCGCGGACCAGGTCTCGGGCCGTCGCGGGGTCCTCGGTGACCACCCAGCCGTGCAGGTCACGGCCGCCGAGGGCGAGCGCGTCGCGGATGTCGGCCGACGAGCGGTACGGAACGAGCGTGGCGACCGGCCCGAACGCCTCCACCTCGTGCACCTCGCGTCGTCCCGGGTCGGCGGCGGCCAACAGCACCGGCGGCATGAACGCGCCGAGCCGCCGCTCGTCGGCCATCGCGGCGATCCGGCCCGGCGTCCCGCGGATCGTGCGGGTGGCCCCGCGCAGTCGGGCGACACCCGCCAGGACGCGGTGTCGATGGGGCGAGTCGATCAGCGGCCCCATGCCCGCTCCGGTGGTGAAGGGGTCACCCGGTCGGATCTCGTCCAGGGCGGCGGCGGCCGCGTCCGCCACCGCGTCCAGGAGCGGCGCCGGTACGAAGGCGCGGCGCACCGCCGCCCGCGTCTGACCCGCGTGCGCCGTCATGGCGGCCACCAGTCGGTCCACGAACAGCGCGAAGGCCGCCGTGCCCGGTGCGGCGTCGGCGCCCAGTACCGCGCAGTCCAGGGCGTCCGTGGCGTAGTCCTCGTGCGGCGCGGCGGCAAGCGTCGCGATCCGACCGCGCAGTCGTCGGGCGGTGGCCGATGTTCCGGTGAAGGAGAGCAGGTCGTGGGCGGTGAGGTGGTCGGCCAGGCAGGTGGGTCCGGACACGAACTGGAGTGCTCCGTCCGGGATTTTGTCGCACTCGGTGATCCGTCGCACCAGGTGGGCCACCACCTGGGCGGTGCGGTGCGACGGCCGGACGATGACGGGCGTGCCCGCGAGGAACGCGTGGGCGAAGGCACCGAGCATGGTGGTCACGGGCAGGCTGAAGCCGCTGATCTGCACCGCGACGCCGGGCGGCCGGTCGAGGACGGACCGGGTCGCCGTACCCCGTACCCCGAAGGGCGGATCGGCTCCGTCTGTCGCCAGGAGCCGGCCGTCCGCCGTCGCGCCGGCGTCGGCCAGTCGCCGGGTGAGCGCCGCGGCGCGGTACCGCATCGTCTCCAGCCCGCTGTCGATGTCGCGTGCGGCGTCGTTCGGCGAGTCGCCCAGGTGGGCGAGGAGGCGGACGAACTCCTCGCGGTGGCCCGCGAGATGGCGTGCCAGCCGGTTGGTCCGCCGGGCCCGCTCGGCGAAGTCGGTGCCGCGCAGCGCGGGGATGCCCACCGAGCGGGCGTACCCGAACACCGGGGCGGCGTCGATCGCGGTCGTGGTGACCCGGAAGACCTCGTGTCCGTGCACCGCGTGTCGGCGCGTGGTCCCGGAGTCGGCGGGTGTGTGCCATCGGCCGCACAGGTAGTGCGGCACCGCCGGGCCGGTCAATGTCGGCTCCCTTCACCCGGCGCGCACAGGACGGGTTGGCGTGCCGCGATATCCGTGGTTTCGACTGCTCCGATGCCGCTCGGCGTGAATCCGGCCTGTGCCGCCGAGCGGAACACGGAGGGCGACAGCGAGTAGGTCGCCTTGAAAGTGCGCTGGAAATGACTGAGGTCCCGATATCCGACCTGGACGCAGATATCGGCGACCGGCAGGTTGCTTTCCATCAGCAGTGAACGGGCGAGTTCCATACGCAGCTCCGTGACGAAATCTATGAATCTGTGACCGGTCCGCTTTTTGAAGGTCCGGGAGAAGTGGTATTTGCTCATGTGCGCGGCCCGGGCGGCCAGTCCGAGTGTCAGTTCGTTGTCGGCGAATCTTTCCCGGATGAAGGCCACGGCGGTGTCGACCTGCTCGGCCACCGGGTCGCCCCCGGGGCGTTCGACAGGCGTGGGTGCGCCGGGCGCGTCCGCGCGCAATCGGCCGGTGAACCACAGGAGTTCCTCGACGAAGCCGCTCAGCGTGCCGTGCGGCGTCGCGGCCGCCCGCGTCTCGGGCGGCGAGGCGGCGGCCGGGTAGCCCGGCACGGTCAGCGCGCTGGGGATGACCACCGCGTCCAACGCGGCCAGCACGATCCGGAGATGGTCCACCGCGTGGGTGTCGCGGGCGGCGCTCACCGAGACCAGGCCCACCGGTTTGCGCCGCACCGGGCCGCCGTCGAGATGGTCCAGGGCGAGTTTGATCTCGCCGGAGCAGGAGTTGTTGCGCACCGCGGTCAGCAGCACCAGCGCGTGGGCACGCGCGGCCGAGGCGCGCAGCAGCTCGCGGGGCACGGCGTCGCGGCCGGCCGGCCCGACCCGAAGCCATTCGGGTCGGCGGCCGGCGACCGTGCCGATCGTGGTGCGCAGCCCCGGAAAGAGTTGCGTCCCGTCGGAGGAATACTCCGGGGTGTCACTGACGATGAGAATGGCCGGAGGAATCGTTAATGCGAACGGTTGGACCATGGTCGAGCTCCCCGTGGATCGTGTCTCGATAAGACTAGGGAGGCGCGCGTCAAGGCCGTGTGAGGGTTGTTCGCTCCGGCATCGGTGTTTCTTTATGCCGACGATAGGATTCGAGTGTCGACCGAGCCGGCTCCGTCGGAAAAGACCGCCGTCCCGACTGTTTCCGAAAATTCGGTTGCCCATTATGCAGGGGATTGTGTGGCGGCGGACGGCAGGAAACCCACGGACTCGAAGTAGTCGAGATGGGCGTTGATCAGCCCGCCGTCGATCGGCGGGCTCGCGATGTCGGCGTCGCCCGCACCGTCCGGGGCGACCCCGGCGTCACCGATGGGCGGGCGGGCGGCTCCGCCGAGCAGCGCCCGGTAGGAGGCCAGCAGCAGGCTTGCCCTGGTGAGGGCGCCGTCGTACCCGTGCCGCGCGTCCCACAGGCGGGTGAGCCACACGTCGGGCGGCACCGTGTCGATCGGGAACCGATTCGCCACGTGCCCGAACAGTTCGCGCAGCGGCATCCCGGAGGAGTTCACCAGGTAACGCACGGGCGCCACGGGCCGGTTCGCGGCCTGCCCGCGCACGATGGCGCGGGCCACGTGGTCCACGGGCGTGAAGGACACCTGCGCGACGGTGACGTCGGGAGCCGCTCCGAGGAGCACGACCGCGCGCACGAGGTTCCAGATGGCGTCGTCGAGTTGGCAGGCGCCGGTGATCGAGTGGCCGCTGATCCGCCCGGGGCGGTAGAGCGCGACCGGCACACCCCGCTCGCCGGCCTGGAGCACCAGGCGCTCCGCGACCCACTTGCTCGTCACGTAACCCGCTGCCGGCGTCCCGGGCGGCGGGGGTTGCCCGGCCGGGTCGACGGGATCGGTGGACAGCGCCGCGGTGGAGACGAAGTGCACCGGTTTCACATGGTCCGCGCAGGCCAGCCGCAGTACTTCCGCGGTGCCTCGTACGTTGGCGTCGCGAAGCGGTTCGTAGCCTGCGACGTGACTGACCCGCGCCCCGCTGTGCTGGATGACGTCGACGCGTTCGGCGAGTCGCGACCATTGTCGCGGAGCCAGCCCGAGGCGGGGTCGAGTCAGGTCGCCCGTGATCGGGACGATCCGGGCGGCCGTGTCGGCGTCCCACAACAGGTAGCGCCGCATCGTCTCCTGGAGGCGGTGTCGCGCGTGCTGGGGGGTGTCGGCGCGGACCAGGCACCACACGTCGTCGTCGGTGCGGTCCAGGAGTTCGCGCAGGAGGAAGGCGCCGAGGAAGCCGGTCGCGCCGGTGAGCAGCACGCGGCGGTCGGATCCGGACCGGCGCGGCGCGGACGGGGCGGGCGCGGCCGGGACGATGTCCGGGTCGAGCAGCACGTCCGCGCGCGGATCCGCGCCGCGCGTCGCGGGTCCGGTTCGGGCGGAGGCGGGGGCGGGGATCTCTTCGCGGATCATGTGACGCCTCCCGAGCGTCGACGGCGGATGGGCGTGTCGAGTGGCGCCGGATCGGGCGAGCGGTCGGTCCGGTGATCGTGGCCGAGGGGCATCCGAGACTGTGTGCGCGGGTGTGACGGGGGCTGCGGGGACGTCCGCGGCCGTGCCCGCTCGTGTGCCGTCGTCGGCGCGGCCGGCTCGCCGATGCCGACGAAGGGCGTCGACCGGTCCCTGCGCCCGAGTCGGAGCAGCGTGTCCCCGGGTCCCGCGTCGATCAGTCCGGGGACCCCGAGGTCGCGGACCGCGTGCATCGCCTCGCGCCAGCGGACCGGGAGCACGAGCCCTTGTGCCAGCCGTTCGCGGACCTCCTCGGGGTCGGTGTGCTCCCGCGCGTCGATCGCCGAGACGAACCGTGCGGTGCCCGGGCGGAAGTCCACGGCCTCCAGTCGGCTGCGCCAGCGCGGGACCGCGTCCATCATGAGCGGACTGTGGAAACCCCCGGCGATGGGCAACGGTTCGGCGCGCAGGCACAGTTCGGCGGCCAGCCGCGCGGTCTCGCGCACGGCCGCGGGGTCGCCGGACAGTACGACCTGGCGCGCGCTGTTGAGGCCGGCGATCTCCAGGATGCCGCCGCGCTCGGCCAGCACGCGGCGGCGCAGCCACTCGACGTCGGCCGGTCCGGCGCCCACCACCGCGACCATCGCCCCGGGCCGGCGCAGGTTCTGCGCACGGCACAACGCGCCGCGGGCGACCGCCAGATCGAACGCGTCGTGCGCGTCCAGGAACCCGGCGCACGCGGCGGCGGTGAGTTCGCCGAGGCTGTGTCCGACCGCCACGGGTGGACGGGCGGCCGGCCCGAATGCCGCCTCGACGGCGGCGATGCCCACGGCGCAGGTGGCGGGTTGGTTGACGGCGGTGTCGGTCAGGTCCAAGGCGTCCGGGTCGGCCGCGTCGAAGGTGCCCAGCAGTCGGGCCACGAGCGCGTGCCGGTGGTGGGCGTGCAGGGCCGCGGTGAGCGCCGCCGCCTTGGTGCCCTGCCCGGGGAAGGCGATGCCGAAGCCGGTGGTCATATGCGTACCCGACCCTCCTGTAGTACGTCCGTCATGTCCGGGGCGGGACCGGCCGCCCGGTCGAGGAAGCGCTGGGTCAGCGCGGGATCGTCCGCGACCGCCGCCAGCCGGCCCTGCCCGCGGTCGGGGCGCAGCCGGGCCAGCGCGAGGGCGTCGGTGTAGCGGTCGGCGAGCAGCCGGTCGCGGTGTCGGGCGAAGCGCCGCAACGCCGCCCGCAGCAGCGGTTCGTCGTGCAGGTCGGTGCCCACGCAGGCGGTGAGCAGGGCGGCCTGACGAAAGGCCGCGGTGATGCCGTCCGCGGTGATGGAGTCCTTGTGGTGCCCGGCGTCGCCGACCAGCGCCCACCCCGGGCCGAACGCGCGGCGAAAGAAGTTGAGTTGCGCACCGCAGCCGAAGAGCCGCTCCACCCGGGTGCCGGCCCGGGCCCGGTCGTGCAGTTCGGGCGCCGCGGCGGCCAGACCCTCGAGATAGCCCGCCTCCGGGCGGGCCCGCAGCGCCGGGTACGCGGCCTGTGGGCGATAGACCCCGATCAGCGTGCGTCCGTCGTTGGTCGGGACGCAGCCCACCCAGTGTCCGCGCACGGCGTACGCCTCGAACCGGTCCGCGGACACGCCTTCCCAGTAGCCGTAGTAGACGCAGCTCAGCACCGGGTTCTCGCGCGTCACCGGGGCCTGTACGGAATCCGCCACGACGGACCGCATGCCGTCCGCGCCCACGACGAGCGTGGCGGCGTCGGTACCGGTGCTCGCCCCGGCGCGCCATCGCACGCCCACGGCCCGGTCACCGTCGAAGACCACGTCCGTGACCCGGCACCGCTCGCGGAACTCGACTCCGGCGGCGGCCGCGGCCTCGGCGAGGATGTTGTCGAGCAGATACCGGCGCGGCGCGTAGGCCGCACCGATTCCCCCGATCGGCGTCGGCGCCCCCGCCAGGGTCACCTCTCCCATCCGGTGTGTCGCGGCAGTGATCGGCGGGCAACCGGTGGCCGTGACGCGGTCCAGCAGGCCCCACGCGTCGAGCAGTGCGCTGCCCGGCTGATGGATGTAGAGGGTGGAGAGCGTGTCGCGGGGAAATCGGGCCCGTTCCAGCATCAGGACGCGGTATCCGGCGCGGGCGAACAGCATGGCCGTCGGCGCGCCGGCGCAGCGGGCACCCACGACGATCACGTCGTACATGGCGAACTCCTGCCTCCAGGGCACCACTTGCGCCGTCGCGGGGGTGTCGGTCGGTGGGTCACAGGATCAGCCCGCCGTCCACTCCGATCACCTGACCGTTGATGTAGCGGGCCCGGTCCGAGGCGAGGAACGAGACCAGGTCGGCGACCTCCTCGGGGCTGCCCGGTCGGCGCAGCGGGATCCGGTCGAGGATGGACGCCTTTGCCGCGCCAGGCAGTTCCGCGGTCATGTCGGTGTCGATCAGGCCGGGGGCGACCACGTTGGAGCGCACCCCGAAGCGGCCGAGTTCCCGGGCCAGCGACGTGGTGAAACCGACGATGCCCGCCTTGGACGCGGCGTAGTTGCTCTGTCCGGCGCTGCCGTGCGCGGCGGCGACCGAGGACAGGGTGAGGATGCAGCCGCCGCCGTGCCGCATCAGCGCGAGGGCGGCGGCGCGGCACACGTGGTAGGTCCCGTCCAGGTTGGTGCGGATCACCTCGTCCCAGTCCTGGTCGGACATCCGTGCCAGCGGCCGGTCGCGAACGACGCCGGCGCAGGTGACCAGGGTCGACAGCGGCCCCAGTCGCGCCTCGGCGACCGCGACGAGGGCGCGGGCCTCGTGCGCGGCCGAGACGTCGGCCCGGTGTGCCACGACGGTGGCGCCGGCCGCGCCGGCCTCGGCCACGACCTTCGCCGCGGCGTCCGGTCGGGACCGGTAGCAGAAGGCGACGTCGAATCCGTCCGCGGCCAGTCGGTTCACCACGGCCCGTCCGATGCCGCGTGATCCTCCGGTCACCACCGCGACCGGCCGCCGGGTGTCCGCCATGCTCAGGCCGCCCCGAGCCGGGCCGACAGGAAGGCGTGTACGGCGTCCACCGAGGTGAGTTCGGCGAATTCGGACTCCGCGAGCCGCACACCGTAGCGCTTCTCCAACTGCACCATGAGCTCCATCGTGGTGAGCGAGTCGATGCCGAGGTCGACGGCGAACTCGCTGTCGTAGGCGACCATCTCGTCGGCGAGTTCGAGTTCCTCGACGAAGAAGTCGCGCAGTTCCTCGCGGGTGGGGATGGGCTTGGTCATGGTCGGTGTCCCTTCGTGGTGGCCGGTGTCGTCCGGTCTTCGGCCGCCGGCGTGCCGTGCGTTCCTTGCGTGCGGTGCGTGCGGTGCGTGCCGTGCGTGGGGCCGGTGTACGGGGTGATGTCGGTGATCGAGAGGTGGCCGTGGGCGGAGGCGGCGACGACCGCGACCCGATCGGCGAGGCCGCCGGGGGTGCCGAGCCGCCCGAGGACGCGGCGTACCGGGGTCAGGCAACCGCCGCCGGTCGCCGCGGGAACGGCGGTGATCTCGCCGTCCGGGGCGAGTGCGGCCAACCGCGCGGCGACGGCCGCGCCGATCGCGGAGTCGTCGAGCACGGTGTCGACGCGGTCCGGCGGCACGCCGTCGTGGGCGAGTTGCTCCCACAACGCCTCCAGGACGGCCCGCGCGCTGTCGGGGCCGGGAAGAAACGCGCTGTACGTCGAGCAGTAGCCGTACACGCGGGCACCACCGGTCGGTGCCTCCTCGGGTTCGCAGACCAGGACCGCGGCTCCGATGTCGGCCGGCACGGCGCCGGATCGGGCGCCGGCCCGCTGTGCGGCCGAGGGTGGTTCCTCCACCGCGCCGGCCAGGACGACCGACGCACGCCCGGCGGCCAGTGCGCGCGCGGCGCTCTGGAGTGCGTCCAACCCCGCCACGGCCGGTGAGTTGGTGGTCAGGTCGAAGCCGCGCAGCAGGTGTTCGGGCGCCAGTCGGGCCGCGAACATGCTCATCGCCATGTACGGGACCCGGGCGGGGGGCAGTTCGGCGGCACCGAGGTCGATGATCGTTCGGTCGAACTCCTCGATCAGGGCCGCGCCGGCGTTGTTGGTCCCCACCACCGCGGCCCGGCGATGTGCCGGGACCTCGGTGAACCACGGGCCGGTGTCGAGCGACGCCGCCCTGGCCGCGGCGAGCAGGTGGAGGCAACCGGCGGGCAACCGGCGATAGCCGCGCCCGGGCAGGGCTTCGGCGACCTCGAACCAGCCGGGAATCGGCGCCGGTCGCGCTCCGAGGGCACGATCGGGCCGATCCGCGCCGGGGGTGATCACCCCCAGGCCGGTGACACGCATCCGCGCCGGGGCGATCATGCCGACCACCCCCATCCGGCGAGCGCGAGGGAGGAGTTGTTGCCGCCGAAGGCACACGTGTTCACCAGGACCGCCGGGCGTTCGAGGCGCAGCAGGCCCTCTCGGGGAAGCCACACATCGCATTCCGGGTCCTGCTCCATGGGGGCGTTCGCGGGGATCCGCGCCCGGGACAGGATCAGCGCCGAGGTCAGGCAGGCGAAGATCCCGGCCGCCGCGGAGGTGTGTCCGATCATCGCCTTGAGCGCGAACAGCGGTAGCGGGTCCGCCACTCGGCCGAACACCCGGTGCAGCGCCCGGCTCTCCACCGCGTCGTTGAGCGGAGTACCGGTCGCGTGCGGCAGCACGCAGCCCACCTGGTCCCGGCGCAGTCCCGCGTCGGCGAGGGCCTCGTGCATCGCGCGTACCAGCTGGGCCGCGTCCGGATCGGGCGCGGTCGGATGCAGGGCGTCGCAACTCCACGCCACGCCGGCGAGTTCCGCGTACGCGCGGGCCCCGCGCCGCCGGGCGTGTGCCGCCGATTCCAGCACGATCATCGCGGCGCCGTCGCCGAACATGGTGCCGGCCCGGTCCCGGGCGAAGGGGCGGCAGCTTCGCGGGTCGGCCGCGCCGAGCCGGTCGAATCCGCCCATGCCGACCCGGGTGACCCCGTCCGCGGCGCCGACCAGGACCACGGACGCCTCACCCGAACGGATCATGTCCGAGGCGATGCCGAGCGCGTACCCACCCGCCGAACAGGCGTTGCCCACACTGATGTTGCCCCGGTGCGAGCCGATGGCCGCAGCGACGGCCGCGGCGGCGACCGCGAGCGGCGTCCACCGCGGGCGGCCGGCTCCGTCGGCGCCGCGCCGCTCCTCCTGCACGCTCGCGTTTCCCATTTCGCAGCCCATCACCACGGGCACGTCGGCGCGCTCGGGATACTCGATCCCGGCGTCGTCGAGCGCTTCGAGCGCGGCGCCCACCGCCATCCGCGGCACCGCGCCGAGCGGGACGCCCGCGTGCCGGCGCGGCTGCTCGGGGACGGCGGCCCCGGGTACCCGGTACATCCGGGTGGCCCGCATGTTCAGGTGCGGCAGGTCGACCTCGCGCGGCGCGGCGCCACCGGCGAGCAGCCCGTTCCAGTACGCGTCGACCCCGGCCCCCAGGCAGGAGACGGCGCCGAGGCCGGTCAGCACGGCCCTGCGTTCGTCATGCCTCGGTGTCATGTGGACCACCTCCCGCGCGGACCGGTTCGGGGCGGGTGAGCAGCACGGCCGCCACACCGCCGGGATCACCCTCGCCGTCGGATCCGGCGCCGATGTGGTCGTCGCCGGCGACGGCCAGCACCGAGTCGTCCCCCGACCGGTCGAACCAGGCCGCCGCGGCCGCGCATTGCAGCACTCCCAGCGCGCCCGAGCACCGGCCCAGCCGGGCGGTCAGGTCCAGTGCCGACGCGTGCGCGACGGCCGCCACCCACCGTGCGATCGGGCGGTCGTACGCCTTCGTCGCCTGCCCGACCGCGTCGGCGCGGCCGGCCGCTCGGCCGTACCCGGTGATCACCGCGCGCGTTCGCACGCCGCGGGCGCGGGCGTGTTCGGGCCTTTCCACGACCAGACAGGCCGCGCCGTCCAGCCACGGCCCGCCGCCGTGCTCGCGGTGCAACCGGGCCACCGGCGCGGTGTCCGGTTCGACGCCGACCACGACGGCTGCCTCGGCGCGACCGGCGGTGAGCAGCGCCGCGGCCCAGAACACGGCGTCCAGACCGCCGGTCGTGCCGCTGCACAGGGTGATGTTGGGTCCGCGCAGGCCGTGCTCGATCGCCACCCAGCCGGCGGTGACGTTGCTCGACATGTGCGGGACCCGGATGGGGCTCAGGCCGGTGACGGTCTCCGCCGCGATGGTGTCGGTGAAGTCGCAGACGGTGTCGAGGTTGCCGAAGTTGCTGCTGACGATGACGGCGGTGGCCGCGGGGTCGTGCAGCTCCACGCCGTCCAGGGCTCTGCGTACCGCGTGCAGGGCCAGCCGGGAGGCGCGGTCCTTGTGCCGCATCCCCGCACCGGCGCGACCGGCGTCCGGATCGCGGTCCGCGGCGGCCCCGACGCCGGCTTCGGCCGGCTCCAGCAGGTCGTATTCGTCGCGCAGGCCGGAGACCGCGAGACCGCAGCCGGTGATCACGGGTGCCGTCCCGTCCGGCGTCCCGGCGGGCATCACGGCGCCTTCCCCACGACGGCGACGGCGTTGATGCCGCCCAGGCCGATCGCGTTGATCTGCGCGGTGGCGAAGCTGCCGAAGGCGGGCTCGCCCGCGACCAGGCGCAGGTTCGCGGCTTCGGGGATCGGGTCGCGCAGGCCGGCGATCGGCGGAAGTTGCCCCGACCGCAGCGCCAGTACCGCGATGACCAGGCTCATCAGGCCGGAGCCGCCGCAGGTGTGCCCCAGGCCGGATTTGATCGAGGTGACCAGCGGGCCGGGCCGGGACCGTCCGAACACCTCGCCCAGGACTTCGGATTCGACCACGTCGTTGTGCCGGGTGCCGCTGCCGTGCACGACGACCAGGTCGACGTCCTCGGGCCGGACCGCGGCTCGCCGGTGGGCCTCGCGCACGGCCGCGGTCACACTCGCCGGATCGGGCACCGTCGGATGGGCGGCGTCGCAGTTCATCGCGACGCCGCGCACCTGCGCGTGGGCCGGTCGGTGGTGGGTGCCGGTCCGGCGCACCACGACGGCCACCGCGCCCTCGCCCATGACCATGCCCCTCCGGTCGCGATCGAACGGGCGGATCGACTGCGGCGCCGGGCTCTGCACACGGTCGAGCCCGCCGAAGGCGCTCTCGGTGAGGGAGTCGGTGCCGGCCACCACGACGGTCTCCGCCATGCCGAGCGCGATCAGGTCGGTGGTCATCCCCAGGGCGTACAGCGCCGCGGCGCACGCGCTCGCCACGGTGTGCGTGCGAGTGGTCCCGAACGCGTCGCGCATGGCCCGGGCGAAGTGCAGGTCGGTGGGTTCCAGCTCGGTGCCGTCGCGCCACCACAGTTCCGCCGAGCGCAGCTCGCGCAGGGTGGTTCCGACGATCACCGGGATGTCCGCGATCCCACCGGCCCGCGACCCCTCGTGCGGTGCGCCGCCGCCCGGATCCGCGTCCGTGCGTCCCGCCTCGCCGAGTCCGGCGTCGGCCGGTCCCGCCCCGTCCGCCGGTCCCGCAAGGGCCGGTCCCCCATCGCCCAGGCCCGCGTCCGCGAGCGCGGCGGCGACCGCCGCGCGCAGCCAACGGGTGGCCCGGCCGGGCTCGTCACGGCCCGGCACGGCGCGATCGTCGATCTCGTACGCGTTCTTCACCCGGTACCCGGCGCTGTCGAAGGCGCGCAGCGGGCCGACTCCGCTCTCGCCTCGGCACAACGCCCGGTGGATCGCCCGCGGTTCGTCCGCGAGGCAGGTGACCGCGCCCATCCCGACGATGTCCCAGGTCATCGGGTCTCCTCGGGGGTGCGCAGCCGGTAGCGGGCGAGTTTTCCGGTGGAGGTGGTCGGCAGCGCGTCGATGAGTTCGATCCGCGAGGGGCGCCGGTGCGGCGGCAATCGGTCGCGCAGGGCGCGCAGGGCGTTGCGGCGCACCTCCTCCGGCGCGGCGCCGGGCGCGGGAACGGCGTAGGCCACGGCTTGTTGCAGGCCGGCCGGGTCCCGGTCGGCGACGACGGCGCAGTCGGCGATGCCGTCGGTCGCCTTGAGCAGTGCCTCGATCTCCGCCGGCGCCACCTTGTGGCCGCCGATGTTGAGCAGGTCGTCCGTCCGGCACACGTGCCGGAAGTCCCCGTCGGGCGTGCGGTGCACGACATCGCCCGGGTAGACGCCGCCGTCGGCGAACGTGCGCGCCTGGGCCTCGGGCCGGTCGATGTAGCCGAGCGCGGCGGACGCGGACGCGATGTGCAACCGGCCGTGGGTCCCGTTCGGCACCGGCTGCCCCTGTTCGTCGCGGACGGTCGCCGTCACGCCCGGCACCGGGTTGCCGGTGGATCCGCGCGGCTCGGCGTCGGCCGCGGTGGCCAGCACGATGTGCAGGACCTCGGTCGCGCCGAGGCCGTTGACCAGTGGGAATCCGAAGGTCTCGGTGGTGCGGCGGGCGAGCTCGGCGGGCAGGTGCTCGCCGGCGGCGACCGCGAGGCGGACGGCGGAGGTGTCCGGCGCCGCTCCTCGGCCGGCGACCGCGCCCAGCAGTGATTCGTACACCCGCGGCACGGCACACAGCACGGTCGGCCGGTACCGGTCGATCGCGGTGGTCACGCTGAACGCGTCGACGGGGCCGGTGAGCAGCGCCGAGCCGGCGCCCGCCGCGAGCGGGAACAGCAGCGAGTTGCCGAAACCGTAGCCGAAGGAGAGTTTGGCGGTGGACAGGACGGTGTCCGACTCGGTCAGCGCGAGCACGTCGCCGAAACCGTTCAGCACGGCGAGCAGCCCGCCCATGGAGTGCCGTACGCCGCGCGGCCGGCCGGTGCTGCCCGAGGTGTACTGCACCAGCACCTCGGCGTCCTCGGTGAACCTCGCGGGTGCGCCCGGGTCGACGAACGCCCGTTCCCTGTCCCGGTGTTCGTGGCGGAAGCCGAGCGGGCCCAGGGCCGCGGCCAGTTCGTCGCGGCGCTCGCGCACAAGGTCGAGATCCGCGTATTCGGCGGCGCAGTCCGCGGCGATGAACACGAGCTCGGCGTCGCGGAGCATCGGGCTGAGCACGACCGGCACGCAGCCGTGCCACCACAGGCCCAGGACGGCGACGATCGCGTCCGCCGTGTCGTCGGAGACCACCAGGGCGCGGCAACCCCGGCGGAGCCCGCCGGCCGCCAGGGCGCCGGCGTACCCGCGTGCCGCCTCGGTCAGTTCGGCGTAGGTCATCGCACCGGTGCGGTCGGTGACGCTCGTGCGGCTGCCCCGGCCGGCCGCGGTGTGCCGCAGCAGGAGCAGGTCGACGGGGTTCATCGGGAGCCTCCTTCGTCGGTGCGCGGGTCGGTGCCGACACCGTCGTCGGCGCGCGGGTCGGTGCCGACACCGTGCCGACGCAGCGCGGCGAGCACGTCGGCCAGGCAGTCCAGTCGGGCCGCCTCCTCGGCGGCGAACCGCACCCCGAAGGCGCGTTCGACCCGCGCGACGAATTCGGTCTTCTGGAGCGAGTCCATCTCCAGTTGTGCGTGGAAGGCCGCGTCGGGCGTGATCCGCTCGGGTTCCGTCTCCAGCACCGCGGCGGCGATCGCACGCACACCCTCGGGCGTGGCGGTCGCGTCCGGGGTGGTGCGGTGGGTCGTCGATTCCTCGTGCCGGGGTGGGCGGTTCGGTTCCCGGACCGCCGCGACGGACCCCCGTGCCGCGGTGGCCAGATGGCCGGGCAAGTCCCGGTACTTCTCCCGCAGGTGCCGTTTGAGGACCTTCCCGGTCGCGCCGACAGGCAGGTCCGCGTCGTCGGCGGCGAGCTCCAGGGCGGCCAGGTCGGGCTGACCGGCCGCGGCGAGCGCGGTGTTGGCCCGATCGAGGAGTCCCGCCGGGTCCGCGTTCTCCCCCCGCAGCCGGACCACCGCCACCGGCACGCTCGCCCCGCGATCGCCTCCCGCGACCACCGCGCAGTCGGCCGCTTCGGGCAGGGCGAGCAGGATCACCTCCTCCATCAGGACGGAGTGGCCCGGCGATCCGGTGGTGTGGATGGTGTCCACGACGCGGTCGACGTGGAAGTAGTGGTTCTCCGCGGTGCGGCGCACCAGATCCCCGGAGAGGAACCAGCCGCCGAGGAAACTGCGGTGGTAGGTGTCCGAGTCGTTCCAATAGCCGGTGGTCACCGATTCCCCGCGGACCCCGAGCATGCCCACCTCCCCCACGTCGGCGTGCGTGCCGTCCTCGCGCAGTACCGCCACCTTCATCGCGGAGCCGGGCCGGCCGAGGTGGCGCGGGGACGAGGGTGTGTCGGGTGCCGTGGAGCGGCGCAGCGCCGCCCAGCCGAGTTCGGACGAGCCGAGGATGTCGTTGAAGACCGAGCCCGGTACGGCGTTGCCCGCCACCGTGCGCCCGCCCATCCGGACCAGCGACCGCACGTGCGCCTCGTGGGCGGAGTCGCCCACGTTCACCCAGTCCGTCACCGACGTGAAGTGCGCCGGGTCCGGGTCCGAGACGGCGAGTTCGGCGAGGGTGTGGTTGAAGGCGAAGATCGTCGTCGGGCGGTGCGCGGCGGCGGCGCGGGACAGGCCCGCGGCGCTGCGGTCGGCGGAGGAGACCACCGGCAGGCCCGCCGCCAGCGCGAAGAAGGTGATCGCGATCGCCGCCCCGTGACTGAGGGGGGCCGCGCACAACAACAGCGAGTCGTCGGGTTCGGGTTGGGTGGCGAGCCGGAACCGGGTACCCGCGACGCTCTGCCGGTGGGTCCAGGTGACCAGCTTGGGCCGGCCGGTGGTGCCGGACGAATGACACAGGAAGATCGGGTCGTTGTCGCCGTGCCGGTATCTCGCCTTGTCGGGCGGTTCCGCGCCGGCGAGCCCGGCCGCGTCCGCGCGGGTGTGCGTCCAGCGCAGTCCGGGCAGTTCCCGGTGCCGGCCGGCCAGGAGTTCCAGGTGCGCGGGGTCGGTGTACAGGCCGACCGGGTCGGCGCGGTCCATCAGGCCGAGCGCGAGTTCGGGCGGCATCCGGCCGTTGACCAGGACCGCGATGGCCCCGATCCGGGCGAGCGCGGCCAGGTGCACGTGGTCTTCGAAGGAGTCCTCGATGTAGATGGCGACCCGGTCGCGCGGTCGTACGCCCCGGTCGAGGTAGTGGCACGCCCACGCGTCGGCGAGGGCGTCGAGCGCGGCGATGCCGAACTCCCGCCGCCGGCTCCCGTCGCCGACCACGAGCGGCGGGTCCGACACGAGCAGGGGTGCGTCGGGGGCCCGGCTGTGCTCCAGCGCGGTCCGCCAGAGGTTGCCGCCCCCGAGCCGGGTGTCCCGGGCCAGGGCGATACGTGCCGGTCGGGGGAGCAGGGTGTGTCGGGCGGAGAGCATGGGGTCCCCGATTCTCGGTGGGAGGAAGGGAAACGCTCCCGCCCGGCGCGTCGACGACGCCGACGCGGCGGCCTGGCGGGAACGGGTCCAGTGCACCCACGCCGGGCGGCCGGGGGCAACCGGTTGCGCCCCCGGGTCGCGGGGTTGAGCAACATTCACCGCATGTGGGGCCGGACGTCTGCGCCCGCGCAACCCAGCCGATTGCGACGGCACTTGCCCGGCGCGTGTGATGGACCGGTCGGCACATCGCGGCCCGACGGCCCGCCGCGGCATGTGGCCTCGTCGGCGCACCACGGCACGTGGCCCGGTCGGCACTCCACTTCACGAAGGGGCTTCGCCATGGCGCTACCGGAAATGCTCGCCGTCCGTTCCGCCGGCACGTCCCGGGAGCTGTCCTGGTGTCTGCCGAGCGGCCTGCGGGTACGCCGCTCGTCCGCGTACGCAGGACGGGCGGGGCCCGCGTTGGCGGCGCTGGAGGAACGGCTCGACCGGCGCCGCGGCATGCTCGCCCACCTCGGGGACGGGACGGTCGTGGGATACGCCGACCCGCCGATCGAGGTGACCGCGCGCGGTTCCCGGTTGGCCGTGCGGGCGCTCAACGCCCGGGGCCGGGTGCTGCTTCCCGCGCTGGTCCGGGCGACCGCCGGCGTCCTGCACGATCGCCAGGTCCGCGCGGACGGGGTGTACGGGAGCGTGCCGTCCGCGGACGAGGCGATCGCCGAGGAGGACCGTACCCGCCGGGCCGGGGTCTTCACGGTGCTCCGCGAGTTGGTGGACGCGATGCGCTCCCCCGCCGACTCCCGACTGGGCCTGTACGGAGCCTTCGGCTACGACCTGATCCTGGGGCTGGAGGGCATCACGACCGCGCGCGAACGCGATCCCGGCGACCGCATGCTCGTCCTGCACCTGCCGGACGAACTCCTCGAGGTGGACCAGCGCGACGACTCGGCGATCCGGCACCGGTACGAGTTCCACGACGATCGCGCGCGCACCGACGGACTGCCGCGTACCACCGCGGACGCCGCCTTCCGCCCCGGGGGCGCGGTCGCGAAGGACGACCACGCTCCCGGCGAGTACGCCCGGGTCGTGGAGCGGGCCCGCTCGGCCTTCCGCGCGGGTGACCTGTTCGAGGTCGTGCCCGGCCGGGAGTTCCGCCGCGCCGCGACCGCGCCGCCGTCGGCGGTGTACCGGCGGCTGTACGCCCGCAACCCCGCCCCGTACGCGCTGCTGATGAATCTCGGGGAGCGTGAGCACCTGATCGGGGCGTCACCCGAACGGTTCGTCGCGGTCCGAGCGGGAGGGGACGCCGGCGAGGGCGGACTCGTCGTGGAGTCCGCGCCGATCAGCGGCACGATCGCGCGCGGCCGCGACGCGCTGGAGGACGCGGCACAGGTGCGCAGACTCCTGGAATCCGAGAAGGAGGAGTCCGAACTCACCATGTGCACCGACGTGGACCGCAACGACAAGGCGAAGGTGTGCGTACCCGGGAGCATCCGGGTCACCGCCCGGCGCCGCGTCGAGTTCCACGCCACGCTGATCCACACCGTGGACCACGTGGAGGGACGCCTGAGACCCGAACTCGACGCCCTGGACGCGTTCCTGGCGCACCTGTGGGCGGTCACCGTCACCGGCGCGCCCAAGCGGGCCGCGGTGCGCTACCTCGAACACGAGGAGAGGTCGCCGCGGCGCTGGTACGGCGGAGCCGTCGGCCGGATCCGCTTCGACGGGGGCCTGGACACCGCCCTCACGCTGCGCACCATCCAGATCCGCCGCGGAACGGCCGTCGTCCGGACCGGGGCGACGTTGTTGTACGCCTCCGACCCTTGGGCCGAGGAGGCCGAGACCGAACTGAAGGCCCGGGCCCTGCTGGCCGCCCTGGACGAGGCACAGGCACCCGAGGTCCGCGTCCCGGCGCCGGTTGCGGCGGCGATCCGCGGGCGGCGACCGTCGCCGATCGCCGATCCGGCTGCCCGGCCCAGGGTCCTGATGGTCGACCACCAGGACTCGTTCGTGCACTGCCTGGCCGACTACTTCCGTCAATGCGGCGCCGAGGTGGCCACGTTCCGCCCGCCGCACCACCTGGCCGTGCTGGAACGCACTCGGCCGGACCTGCTCGTGTTGTCCCCCGGCCCGGGGCGCCCGAGCGACTTCGGCGTCGCCGAGACCCTGGCCGCGGCCGAGGCACTCGGCACCCCGGCGTTCGGGGTGTGTCTCGGATTGCAGGGCCTCGTCGAATACCTGGGCGGCACGCTCGGCGTCCTGAACCGTCCCGTCCACGGGCGCTCCTCGCGGGTGCGGGTCACCGAACCGCGCAGCGGGCTGCTCGCCGGCCTCCCGGACACGTTCGAAGTCGGCCGCTACCACTCGCTCTACGTGCACGCGAGGGACCTGCCACCACGACTGCGGGTCTGCGCCACCACGGACGACGGCGTCGCCATGGTCGTCGAACACACCGAACGCCCACTGGCGGCCGTGCAGTTCCATCCCGAATCGATCATGACGGCACACAGATCCATCGGCCTCGACATCATCGCGAACGCCCTGACCCACCTGACCCGCCAACCGATCCCGCCCACCACCCGAACCGCGAAATGACCTCGCCCGCCCGACCGTCCGGAGTCCTCACCGGGCTGGGCCGAAGCAGCGTCGCGGCCGACTCGTGGGGCGGGTCCGTTCCGCGCAGGCCGCGACCATGCCCTTGGCGTTCGGTCCGTTGCGCAACATGTCCTGACTGAACCCGTCCATGACGATCGGCGTGTGCCGCGCCGACACCGGTGCCGTGTCGGGCGGCGAGGGTGTCGGCGCGGCCGGCCGGTACGGACGGCCTGTTCGTCCTCGGTGAGCGCCGCCAGGACACCGATCCGCACACGTTGGTCGAGCGCGCGTTCCACGACATCACCCCGACCAGCCTCCCGGACGGGTCGGCCGGACGTGCCCGGACGCGGCGAACGCCGCTGTGCGGAACCGTGGTTCCGGACAGCGGCGTCCGGCCGAGCCGGATCGGTCGACGGCCCTTCGGCACGCGGCCGATCCGGGTGTGGGTCAGGTCGTCTCCTCGCCGCGGGTGTTGGCGACGAACAGGCCGACCACGGCCGCGCCCGCGAGGAGGAACGCGCCGACCAGGAGCGCCTTTTGATAGCCGTCCGTGTAGGCGGAGGCCGCGGCGTCGCCGGCGGCCAGTCGGTGGGTGGTCTCCGCGGTCGCCACGGCGGAGAGGATCGCCAGGCCGAACGCGCCGCCGAGTTGTTGCGCGGTGTTCATCAGCGCCGCCGCCAGGCCCGCCTGTTCGGCGGGGACGCCCGCGTTGGCGGCGGTGGCGACGCCGACGAAGACGAAGCCGAGCCCGAAGGACATCACGACCAGGCCCGGCAACAGGTCCCCGAGGTAGGTGCCGTCCACCGGGATGCGGGACAACAACCAGACCCCGGCGGAGGCGATCAGCGAGCCGACCACGATCAACGGACGGGTGCCGACCCGGGCCAGCAGCGGCTGGGCCATTCCGGCGGCGATACCCACACCCACGGTGACCGGCAGGAACGCGGATCCGGCCTTGATCTCGGAGTAGCCCATGACGCCCTGCACGTACAGGGTGATGAAGAAGAACATCGCGATGAAGCCGGACATGGCCACCAGTTGCGTGATGTTCGCCGCGGCCAGGCCCTTGACCCGGAAGATGCCCAACGGCATCAGCGGGTTGCCGATCACCGCCTCGTTGACGACGAAGGCGAGCAACAGGCAGGCGGCGAGTCCCAGTTCGACCACGGTGCGGGTGGACGACCAGCCCTGGTCGGGGGCCTTGACCAGACCGTAGACCAGCAGCACCAGTCCGCCGGTGGCCAGTGCGGTGCCGAGGAAGTCGAAGCCGCGTACCGATGCCCGGCGTTTGTCGTCGGGCAGGAATCGGGGGATGACCGGAAGCACGAGCGCGCAGACCGGAAGGTTGACGAACATGACCCAGCGCCACCCGGGGCCCTCGGTGAGCACTCCACCCAGGAACACGCCGACGGCGGAGGCGAGTGCGCCGGTGCCCGCCCAGGCGCCGAGCGCCTTGTTGCGGTCGGGACCGGTTCCGAACGAGGTGGTCAGGATCGACAGGGCCGCGGGCAGCATCATCGACGCGCCCACGCCCTGGGCGAGCCGGGCGCCGATCAACACCTCGGAACTCTGCGCCAGTCCACCGATCAGGGAGGAGGCGGCGAACACCAGGGTGCCGCCGGTCAGGACCCGGCGGCGCCCGATCAGGTCCGCGGCCCGCCCGCCCAGGAGCATCAGGCCGCCGTAGGTCAGGAGGTAGCCGGACGGCACCCATTGCAGACCCTGGTTGCTCAGGTCGAGGTCGCGCTGGATGGCCGGCAGCGCGATGTTGACGATGGAGGCGTCGACGAAGTCGAGGAAGGCCACCGCGCACAGCAGGACGAGGGTGAGTTTGCCCCGCGCGGTGGTCAGGAACGAGGCGTCGGACCCGGTCGGAGCCGCGGACTTCGGCGGATCCGTCGAGTCGGTCGATGCGAAGGTGCCGGTGGACATGGGTACTCCAGGACTGGATGACGGTTCGGTTTCGGGCGTGCGGGGACGAGGCGACGGCCTGCCGGGGAACCGGGGCGTCGCCCGAGGTGGTCACGCAAGGTGCGCGCGGCTCGTCCCGCGCGGCGAAGGTTCGGCGGGTCAGCTCTCGGTGTCGTCGGGGCGTCGGTGGGTGTCGTCCGCGGCCGGCGGCTCGTGCGGAACTCGGGTGAAGTCGGGGTAGTCGATCGGGTCGGCGTCGTCGACGATGTCCAGCGAAACTCCCTTGAGCTTCTCGGGGTTGGCGATCACGTCGATCCGCACGATCCGGTCGCCCGCCACGGTGAAGCCCGCGACGCCGCTGGGCCGGTTGGGGTCGCCCACCAGCCGTCCCGGGGCGCCGTTGACCAGGACGGGACGGGCGTAGGGCAGGAAGAACGGGGCCGAGCGCAACATCTGCCGCGCGACCTTCTCGGCGCCGACCACGGTGGGCGGGGCCGAGTGCCGGTTCGGGCCCAGGTCCAGTTGGAAGGAGACGTCCGGGTCGAGGTTGGCCAGGAGCGCGTCGAAGTCGCCGTCCTGCGCGGCGGCCATGAACGCGTCGACGACGCGGCGCTGCCGCTTGAGGTCGCCCTCCGGCTGCGGCGCGGACCGCACCCGCCGCCGCGCCCGGCTGGCCAACTGCCGGGCTGCCGCCGGGCTGCGGTCGACGATGGGGCCGACCTCGTCGAACGGCACCCCGAACACGTCGTGTAGCACGAAGGCGAGCCGCTCGGCCGGATTGAGGGTCTCCAGCACGATCAGCAGCGCCAGGCCGATGGCGTCGGCCTCGACGCTCTTGCGTTCGGGGTCGTACGCGTCGGCGTCGGCCGAGCGCACGATCGGCTCCGGCAACCACGTGCCCGGATAGTCCTCACGACGCAGCCGCCGCGCGCGCAGCATGTCGAGGCAGATCCGCCCGACGATCGTGGTCAGCCAGGCCCGCAGGTCGCGGACGTCCTCGTGCCCGGTGCGCGAGACCCGCAGCCAGGTCTCCTGGATCGCGTCCTCGGCGTCGGCGCGCGAACCGAGGATGCCGTACGCGACGGACCGCAGGTGCGGGCGCAGCCCCTCGAACTGGTCGGCCGTCCACTCCGCACGCCACGTGGGCTCGGGCCCGGGTTCGTTCTCCATGCGATGTAGACGAACGTCGACGGGAAAGTGTGACACGGGGTGCGGGAGCCTTCGCGGCAAGCGCCCGCCGGACGAACACCGGCACTCCCCCGCACCGGCCGTCGGTGCCCTCTGGTAGGCAGGAGCCCTACGCGCACCGATCCGCACGCATCCGACCCACGCAGGTGACCTCCCGACATGAGCATCCACGCCTATCTCGAACACTTCGGCGGCCTGCCCGTCGCCGACCTGCGGCCGCCGGACTCGAAGCAGCCCTCGGCCGTTCCCGGGAGGCAACCCGAGGAGGGCCTCCACGGCGAGCCCACACCGCCGTACGGCATCGCGCCCGGCGACCACCCCGCGGACGCCGTCGCCTGGCGGCTGCGCCACCGCCACTGGGAGGACGATCCGGAACTCACCGATCTCTACGCCTACTTCCTCGCCAACGTCGACACCACACGCGTCACCGCGCTGATCGTCGGCGCCTGGGACGTGGACATGTCCCAGGAGAATCCGCTGCCCGACCTGCTGGTCCGCGACGCCGCCCGCTTTCCGGCGCTGCGCCATCTGTTCGTCGGCGACGTGGTGCGCGAGGAATCCGAGATCTCCTGGATCGGCATCGGCCCCTCCACCGGGCTCCTCGAAGCCTTCCCGCACCTGGAGGAACTGGTTTTCCGGGGCAGCGAGAACGCCACCGAGGACGCCCCCGCCCTGACTCCGGTGCGTCACGAGCACCTGCGCCGGCTCCGCTTCGAGAGCGGCGGCCTGTCCGCTCGGATCGTGCGCGCCGTCGGCATGAGCGATCTCCCCGCGCTCGAGGAACTCGACATGTGGCTCGGCGTCGACGACTACGGCGGTGACGCCCGCGTCGAGGACCTCGCCGACCTCCTGTCCGGGACCCGAGTGCCCCGGCTCCGGCATCTCGGGTTGATGAACAGCGAAGTGCAGAACGAGATCGCCGCCGCGATCGCGAACGCCGCCGTCACGCCCCGGCTCGAATCCCTCGACCTGTCGATGGGAACCCTGAGCGACGACGGCGCCGAGGCACTGCTGAACAGCCGATCCCTGGGCCGGCTGCGGAATCTGACGATCCGCCACCACTTCCTGGACGACTCCGTGGCCGAGCGCCTGCGGGCGACGCTGCGGACCTCCGGTGTGACGGTGGAGATCTCCGGCCCCGAAAGCCCCCGCGACTGGGGCGACGACCCCCGATACGTGGAGGTCTCCGAATGACCGGCGGGCAGGCCCGGGCACATTCCGCCGGCCCGCGCGTCGTCGCGGCGATCGACCCCACGGGCGCCACCGGCCTCCGCGCCGCGCGGTGCCTGCCGTGACCGTGATCACCGTCGTCGCCAACCCCGGGCACCGGCGCGTCGTGGGATTCGACGCGGCGGCGCGGGCCGCCGGGCTGCCGGCCCCGCGCGTCGTCCCGTGGGAGGACGTACTGGGTGGCGCGGAACCGGCTTTCGCCGCAGGGCCGGTGCGGATCGACTCCCCCGGCGAGAACCCCGTCGTCCACGCACTGCTCGGCGGGCCGCCCGATCCGCACCGCGTCGAGGGCGGTGCGGTACGCCACGCCACCTTTCTGCGCGCGCTGGAACGCGTACGAACCACCGTCGCCGCGACGCCCGGCGCGTGGCTCGTCAACGATCCCGACGACATCGCCGTCATGTTCGACAAGCCGCGCGCACACCGGCGGCTGCACGACGCGGGCGTCCCGGTCCCGCCCGGGCTCGGCGCGGACGGGCACGGCGTCGCCGTGCGCTCCTACGCCCACCTGCGCGACCTGATGCGCGACACCCGCCGGCCACGCGTGTTCGTCAAGCCCGCGCACGGCTCGTCGGCGTCCGGTGTGGTCGCCCTGGAGACCTCGGGTACGCGCGTCCAGGCCACCACGTCCGCCGAACTGGTGCGCACCGCGTCGGGCATCGAGTTGTTCAACTCGTTGCGGGTGCGCAAGTACCGCGACGAGGAGGATGTCGCGGCCCTGATCGACGCACTGTGCGCGGACGGCGTGCACGCCGAGACCTGGCTGCCCAAACTCACCCTCGACGGACTCGCCGTCGACCTGCGCGTCCTGGTCGTCGCGGGCCGCGCCACCCACGTCGTCGCGCGCGGCAGCCGTACCCCGATGACCAACCTTCACCTCGGCAACGCCCGCGTCGACGTCGACGCGGTCCGCCGCGCCGTGGGGGCCGCCGCCTGGGAGGAGGCGATGACGACGTGCGTGCGCGCGGCCGGATGTTTTCCCCACACGCTGCACGTCGGCGTCGACCTCCTGTTCGCGGTCGACCGCCGCCGCCACGCGGTCGGCGAGGTCAACGCGTTCGGCGATCTGCTGCCGGGCGTGTTGCACCGGGGCCGGGACACGTGGGCGGAACAGATCCGCGCCCTGGTCGACGGCCGGCACCCGTCCGCGAGGCCGCGACATGCGACATGCGGCACGCGAGACATCGAACCGCGAAACGCCGAACCGCGAAGCGACACACCGCCAGGCACCGGAGCGCGAAGCGACGGACCACGAGGCCCCGGACCGCGAAATACCGAACCGCGAGACACCCGACGAGGAACGACTGCCGTGCCCGACCTGACGACACCACCCCCACCGCCCCAGGGGAACGACGGCCCGCACGGCCACGACCCCGACATGAACGAGGTCGTCGGCCACCACGATCTGCTCATGGTCACGCTCGACACGCTCCGCTACGACGTGGCCGCGGAACTCGTGGCGGCGGGCCGACTGCCCACCCTCGCGCGGGTGCTGCCCGGCGGGCGCTGGGAGGCGCGGCACACTCCGGGCAGCTTCACCTACGCCGCGCACACCGCGTTCCTCGCCGGGTTCCTGCCCACCCCACTGGGGCAGGGCCCGCATCCACGCCTGTTCGCGGCGCGCTTCGGCGGCAGCGAGTCCACCGCGCCGCACACGTGGGTGTTCGACGAGCCCGATCTGCCCTCCGGGCTGGCTCGTGCGGGCTATCACACGGCCTGCGTCGGCGGCGTCGGCTTCTTCAACAAGCGCGGCGCGCTCGGCTCGGTACTGCCCGGCCTGTTCGCGGAGAGCCACTGGGATCCCGAACTCGGCGTCACCTCGCCCACCTCGTTCGAGGCACAGGTGGCCCGCGCGGAACGCGTCGTCGCCGCCCTCGACCCCGACCGGCGACTCTTCCTGCTGGTCAACGTGGCGGCGCTGCACCAGCCGAACTGGTTCCACCGGCCCGGTGCGACGGCCGCCGAGGGCGATACCCGCGAGACGCACGCGGCGGCGCTGGAGTACGTGGATCGGCATCTGGGCCGGCTCTTTCGGGCGATGAGCGCCCGCCGCCCGTGCTTCACGATCCTGACGTCGGATCACGGCACGGCGTACGGGGAGGACGGCTACACCGGGCACCGCATCGGCCACGAGGTCGTGTGGACCGTGCCGTACGCCCAGTTCACCCTCGATCCCGGCGCATGGTGACCCCGCACTCGCCTTGATCGGCGGCGCGCGACGGCCCGGGCCATCGCCCGCCTCCCGAGCCACCGGGCGGTCGGCCGGCCTGTCGGCGCCCACCCCTAGAGTCGGGCCGTGCGAACACCGCACCCGGCACTCACCCACGTCCTCGGAGGTCGTCCGCCCATGGGATCGTCCAGCACCGCCGATCCCCTGGTGGTTCCGTCGTCGGCGCGCGACCTGCTCGGCTCGCCGTACGCGGGGTACGTCTACTCGTACCCGCACAAGACCGCCTACCGCCCGCTCGCCCCGATGCCCACGCTGGGCGATGTGTGGCGGGGCCAGGACCTGTCGGCGCTGTTCCTGTACGTGCACGTGCCGTTCTGTGAGATGCGCTGCGGCTTTTGCAACCTGTTCACCCGAACCGGCGCCCCCGCGGAACTGGTCGGGCGCTACCTGGACGCGCTCGAACGGCAGGCGCGGGCCGTGCGCGAGGCGATCCCCGCGGCACGTTTCGCGGTCGCGGCGGTGGGTGGCGGAACGCCCACGTACCTGGACGCCCCGGAACTGCAAAAACTGTTCGACATCGCCACCGAGGTGATGGGCGCGGACCTCGGCGCGATCCCGATGTCCGTGGAGACCTCCCCCGCGACGGCGACGCCCGAGCGCCTCGCGGTGTTGGCCGAGCGTGGGACGACGCGGGTCAGCATCGGCGTCCAGTCGTTCGACGACACCGAGGCGCGAGCGAGCGGGCGCCCGCAGCGCCGTGCCGACGTCGAGGCCGCGCTGGCGGCGATCCGGGACGCCGCGGTGCCGACGCTCAACATCGATCTGATCTACGGCATCGACGGCCAGACACGGGCGAGTTGGCTCGCCTCGATCGACGCGGCGCTCGCGTGGCGGCCGGAGGAGTTGTACCTGTATCCGCTGTATGTGCGCCCGCTCACCGGCCTCGGCCGACGCGCCGTCACGCGCGCCGACTGGGACGAGGAGCGGCTCGCGCTCTATCGGGCGGGCCGCGACCATCTGCGCGAGGCCGGCTACGAGCAGGTCTCGATGCGCATGTTCCGCCGCGCGGACGCCCTCCCCGACGCCGCCGGCGGGCCGGCCGGCACCGACGCGGAGACCGGCTACCGCTGCCAGCGCGACGGCATGATCGGCCTCGGCTGCGGTGCCCGCTCGTACACCGCCGACCTGCACTACTCGTTCGAGTACGCGGTCGGTGTCGGCGAGGTACGTGCGATCATCGACGACTACGTGACGCTCGATCAGGACGCCTTCACCCGTGCCCGCGTGGGCTATCGGCTGGACGCCGGCGAACGACGCAGACGCCACCTGCTCACCTCGCTGTTGCAGGCCGACGGCCTGGCCGCCACCGACTATCGGGCCGCGTTCGGCACCGACGCCGAGGCCGACTTCGCCGCCGAACTGGCGCCGCTCGCCGACGCGGGCCTGCTGACCGTCTCCGCGGCGGGCATACGCCTGACCGACGAGGGCCTGGCCTGGTCCGACGCGATCGGTCCCGCGCTGTTCTCGCCCGAGACCTCCACCCTGATGCACGGATACCGGCCGCGATGACGGGTGCTCCTCCCGCCGCGCCGCCCCTGGTCGAACTCGGCGTGCGCGCCGACCCGTTGACGATCCTGTATCGGGGTCCGCTCGCTTCGTGCGACTACGACTGTGGTTACTGTCCGTTCGCCAAGCGCCGCGATACTCCCGAGCAACTGCGGTCCGACCGTGCGGCGTTGGCGCGCTTCGCGGACTGGGTGACGCACGCGCCGCACCGCGTGTCGGTCCTGTTCACCCCGTGGGGCGAGGGTCTCGTCCGCAGTTGGTACCGCCGTACGCTCGCCGACCTGAGCCATCTCCCGCACGTCGAACGCGTCGCCATCCAGACCAACCTGAGCGCGCATCCCCGGTGGACCGAGGCGGCCGACCTCACCCGCCTGGCGCTCTGGGCCACCTACCACCCCGACCAGGTCCCTCACGAGCGCTTCCTGGACCGTTGCCGCGACCTGCGCGCACGCGGTGTGCGCCTCAGCGTCGGCGTCGTCGGCCTGCCGGAACACCTGCCCGCCGCGCGTCGCCTGCGGGACGACCTTCCCGCCGACGTGTACCTGTGGGTCAACGCCGCCGAGGGGCACGCGTACACCGACGCGGCGGCGGCCGAATGGGCCGCGCTGGACCCGCACTTCGGCTTCAGCCGCAACCCGCATCCCGCCCTCGGTGTGCCGTGCCGCACCGGGGACACCGTGATCAGCGTCGACGGCGAAGGCACCGTGCGCCGTTGCCATTTCGTGCCCGCGGTGCTGGGCAACCTCTACGACGGCTCGTTCCGCGCCGCTCTCGCACCCGCGCCGCCCTGCCCCAGGCAGGCCTGCGACTGCCACATCGGCTATGTGCACCTGACATCCCTGCCGCTGTACGACGTCTTCGCGGGCGGCATCCTCGAACGCATCCCCACCGCGTTCGCCCCGACACCTCGGCGCGTGCCTCGACACACGTGACGGCGGCGCGAGTTCACCGCGCTCCATGCGCGTGCGCGCTTGTGCGTTTGTGCACTTGTCCGCGTGTGCGCGTGTGCGCGTGTGCGGCCCCACGGCCGCTCTCGCCGATCATCGACGCGAGCCAATCGCTTGTCAATGTCAAGTAGATCGATAGGGTAGGCGACGGCATCCGACAGGCGGCGATCGTCCGGAAGGCGAGGCGGGCATGACCACCGACACCGTGGAACCGGAACGCACGCTCCAGGATTGTGTCGCGCGCGGCACCAGGTCCGTCGTGCGCGCCCGGCACCCGGTCAACGCCCCCATGCTCGACACCTGGGCCGACGCCCTCGGCGACCCCAACCCCGTCTACCGCGACGCCGAGGCCGCCGCGGCGACCGGGCGGGCCGGGATCGTCGCACCGCCCACCATGATCCAGGCCTGGACCATGCCCCGACTCTCCGCCCTGGCCGCCACGTTGCCCCAGGTCCCCGGATACGCGCCCTACCTGGCCGGCGCATCGGCGCACGAGGGGTCGTCGAAGAACGGGTCGCCGGACGGCCGGTCGACCGACCGGGAGACCGACAACCCGGCGGCGGCCGTACACCGACTCCTCACCGCGCACGGGTACACCGCCCGCGCGGCGACCCGATGCCGGCAGCAGTACCACCGCGAGGCGGCGGTCGGGGATCACCTGACCTGCGAGAGCGTGCTCACGACGGTGTCGCCGCGCAAGCGGACGGCGCTGGGGCCGGGCTACTTCGTCACCACACGCATGATCTATCGCGACCAGGACGAGGCGGACGTCGCGACGGTCGACTGGACCGTACTGTGCTTCCGTACGCCGGAACCACCCGCCGGCGCACCCGACATCACCACACCGGACGCAGCCGCGTCCGACGTCGGCGCACCGAGCGCCCCGGCGGATCCGGCCTCGCCCACTCCCGCGAGCGGCCGCACCTGCCGCCCGCTCACCGCGGCCCCCCGCGTGGGCGACCGCACCCCCGTCACCACGATCCCGATCACCCCCACCTTCGTGATCGCGACCGCGTTCGCCACCCAGGACTTCTACGCCGCCCACCACGACGCCGACTGGACGCGCACCTCGCTCCGGCGTCCCGGCGTCTTCACCAACATCCTCGCCACCACCGGCCTCGTCGGCGGAGTGGTCACCGACTGGGGCGGCCCGGCCACCCGGCTCCTGGAGGTCGACCTGCACCTCCTCGCGCCCAACCACACGGGGGACACCCTCACCCTCGACGCCGAGGTGACCGCCGTGACCGGCGACGAGGTGGACCTCCGCGTCACCGGCACGAACTCCCTCGGCCCGCACGTCCGCGCCACCGTACGGGCCCGCGTCACCGGCTGACCCCACCGTCCGACCCCGCCGTCGGGACCGCACCGGGTCCCGACGGCCCAGCCGCTCCCCCACCGCACCGCGACGGTCCTCACACACGATCAAATCACCGTGCGGCCACGGCTTTCCGACAGGTTGTCGATCGCCGACCGTAGCGGCGGCGACCGCGCCCACGGCAGCAGCGGCTTCCGGCAGTCGCTGACGTACGTGAAGGGCGTGCTGGACAAGGCGGGCTTCCGCACCAGCCTGCGGCCGTTCATGTACGACGGCGCCCTCGGGTACAACCTCGTCGCGGACCGGCCCGGCGGCGACCCCAACCACGTCGTGCTCGTCGGCGCCCATCTCGACAGCGTCGCGGCCGGGCCCGGGATGAACGACAACGGCTCCGGCGCGGCAGCGGTGCTCGCCTCCGCCGTCGCGATGTCGCGGGCGGGCGTCGCGCCCGAGCGCCGCGTGCGGTTCGCGTGGTGGGGCGCGGAGGAGCAGGGCCTGATCGGCTCCAAGGACTACGTGGGCAAACTGTCCGCCGCCGAGCGCAAGAAGATCGACGTCTACCTCGACTTCGACATGACCGGCACCAAGGACGTGCGGCAGTGGCTCGTCGTCGAACCGAGGTGGCTGATCGTCCGCCCCGCCCGAAGCCGGGTCGAACGGCTTCGGGCGGGGCTTCGTCACGGCTGCGAAGGCGTGCTCGCCCTCGACTGTCGCGGTGCGCTCGCCGACGTCGACGCCGCCGGGGAGGCGGGGTTCGTCATCCTCGGCCCCGGCGCAGGGACGTCGGCACGATGCCGGCGCCGTCGATCGCGAACGTGGTGCCCTTGGTGTTGAAGTAGGGCGAGAGCGAGTCCACGAAGGTCACCACGTCGACGCGTTTGACCAACTCGGCTTCGGCGGCCGTCCATTCGTCGCAACCGGAGAGATCCGGCTTGGCCATCGCGAGGCCCACCAGGCGCTGGTACTCGGGGTTGTCGACGGAGCCGAAGTTGATCCCGTCGGGCCCCGGAGGGCCACTGAAGAAGGGGATGAGCTGGTCGGGTTGGGTGAGCGCGACCGGTGTCCACGAGACGTCCCATTCGCCCGAGGCGAGCACCTCGCCGGTCGTCGCCGAGGTGAGCGGCTTGCGGGTGACCTTCACCCCGAACGAATTCCACTGCGCGACCGCCAACTCGACGGCGGACACCACCTGGGAGCCCGACGTGGAGGGGAAGGGCAGCACGATCGACAGTTGTCTGCCGTCCTTGGTCCAGCGCCCGCCGGACTTCTCCCAGCCGGCGGCCCGCAGCGCCGCGGCGGCGCGGGCCTTGTCGTGCGGCGGGAGGTTTCCGGTGACGGCGTCGGCCTGGCAGGGCGGCAGCATGGTGGTGGCGATCCTGGCCGGCGGCGCCCCCTTGCCGCCGGTGGCCACCGCCCCCAACTGCTTGAGGTCCAGCGCCGCGGTCAGGGCCCAACGCACCTGCGGGTCGGCGGTGACGTGGTTGGCGGCCTCGTTGAACAAGAGCATGCCGAGCGGGTCGCGCTGGATGCGGTACTTCAGTCCGGCCGCCGTCAGCCGCACCCGGTCTGCGCCGTTGACGGCGGCGATGTCGATCTGCTTGGCCAGGAGCAGATTGGCCGTGGTGGACTCGTTGGAGACGACCTTGAACACCAGTCGCTCGGGCAGCTCGGCGGCGCCGACGCCGTTCGGGCCCCAGATGTAGTCGGGTCGTCTGGTGAAGGTGAAGTGGTCGCCCGGTGCCGACTCGGTGAGTCGGTAGGGACCGGTGCCGTCGGTGGCGTGCGTCAGCGAGTCGGGCGAGGCGAGTGCCGAGGGGCAGACCAACGGCAGTCCCGAGGTGCCCCGCAGCAGGAACGGTGTGGGCTCCGGAGTCCGCAGCGTCAGCGTGTTGGTGGCGTCGTCGGCGGTGGCGACGGTTCCGGGGGTCACCGCGAGGCCGAGCAGGGGTGAGGTGTTCTTCGGGTCGAGGATGTAGTTGTACTGGGCCGCCACGGCGGACGCGGTGAGCGGTCGGCCGTCACCGCACCTCACGTCGCGCCGGAGTGTGAAGGTCGCCGAGACGGCGTCGGTCGTCCACTTCTCGGCGACGCCGGAGACGATCTTCCCGTCGGGCTCGACGTTCACCAGGGGGTCGTAGGAGAACCGGTTGAGCAACGACGTGATCTTCGTCAGCGAGGTGAGCGGGGACAGGTTTCCGGGGTCGGCGGTGATGCCGATGGTGATCGTGTCGCGACCGCCCGCACCGCCGGAGCCGGTGCCGCCGCAGCCGACGGCGAGCAGACCCAACGCGACCGTCGTCGCGGCCGCGCGTACGCCGCGTCTCATCGGGCGCCGCCGCCGGGACGGTCGACGACACCCCGGTCGGCGACCCTCGTCGCCCCCGAGCCGGTGCCCGCGCCGGCCGCCCGGGACAGGGCGCGCCTCGTCTGCGGGATCCCGGCCCGGTCACCACTGCCGAGGAAGGCGAGCCACGCCTGCCTCCCGCCCTCCGATTCGGCGCCGATCGGTGTACGGGCGTCCGGACCCACCATCCGGACGGTGGACCCGGCCGCATCGGATCGTCCCATGCTGGATACCTCCTCGCAGAACGGCTCGGTGCCGCAGAGGACGCTCACGGTAGGCAGCGTCCGAACACCTCGACTCGTCCTGCCGGACAAAGAACGGTCGCCGAATCCGTCCGAATCGCCGACGGCAGACGGCATCGTTTCAGGCCATCCTCTTTCCCGGGACGTCGATCCGCGCCGACCGGCTCGGAGCCGAGGTGCGGTGGTCCGGTGGTCCGGTGGTCCGGCTCATCCCGAGGGCGACAGCTTCGTCTCGACGAACGTCCGCAGCGCCGCCTGATCGAGCTTTCCCTTGTCGGAACGCAGGATCAGCGTCGGATGGGTCGCCTGCTTCGGGTTCCGCAGGGTCACGATGGCGACCGGTTCGTTCCAGTACGTCACCGAGTTGGTCGCCTCGAAGTAGCGCTGGGTGAACAGGATCGCGTCGCCGAGCGGCGTACGGATCGTCTCCGTCGCGGCGCCGGCCGGAACGTCCGCGGCGGTGCGGTACATGCCGTGCCGGCCATTGCCCGGCGCCTGGGTCTGCGCCTTGCACTGCGTCGAGTTGGACTCGATCGTGACATCGCCCAGCCGCACCACGACCTGTGCGCACCCCTCGGTCGCGGGCGCGGTCGTCGGCTGCACCGGAGTCGAGGCCCGGATCCGGAACGCCACCGCCTCGGTGTTCACCTCGGTCTCCCGCTCGACCGGCGGCGCGGTCGCGGACTGCGACCGGGTGGGTTCGGGGGTCGGCATCGACACGGGGTCCTTCCCCGAGCTCGCGCACCCGGCCAGGCCCAGCACCGCCAGCCCCGTCGTCAACGCCGCCGCGGTCCTCCGTCGTGCCGTCACCGTGCCACTCCCTCGTTCGTCGCGTCCGTGCAGGTTCGCAGAACTGACGCAGCCGGGCCCCGGCGGGTTCCCTGACGCCGGTCCCGGCGGCTCGGTGGCCCCGGCGGCCCGACGGCTCGGCCGTACGGGCGGCGGGCCGGGACGAGTGGCGGGCCGGGCGGGTCAGGCTCCCTGGCCGCGCACCGCGCTTCGCCCCGCCCGCTTGTCGGCAGAGCCACCGCGCTGATCGACGCCGAGCGCGAGCGAGGGGACCACGACCCGCGTCCAGTCCGAACTGCCGCCGTTGACCGGTTCCGTGTCGCCGGGGCGCAGCGGCGCCGCCTGCTTGGACGCGCCGAAGCCCTTGGCCGCCAGGTGCGTCAGTCTGCCCGGCGCCGAGAGATCGCCGTCCCGGATGTGGTCGTGGGCGCGCCAGAAGGCTTCCCGAAGCCCCGCGTTGTAGGCGGCGATGTTGCGTCGTTCGTCGCCCGCCCGATCGTCCTCCCGGTAGCCGGCGTTGTCCCGGTTCAGCTTGTCCAGCGCTGCCGTGCGCGAGGCCTTGGTTGCCTCCCGCCACGCTCGATGCAGTTCCGGATCGGTACGTGCCTCGGTCAGATGGCGTGGCCCGGTGCTGCCGACCCTCATCTGTGCCACCTCGTAGGCCCGCATCGGCGTCATGTCGGCGACGGCGGACGGCACCCGGAGCGAAATCGGCGGAACGGTGACCTCCGGCGCCATTTTCGCCGTTCTCGGATCGCCGGGCTCGCGGGCCACGTGTCCGGCGGCGGTGAAGTGCGCGCCCAGTTGCGCTCGGAGATCGGCTGCCGAGTCGAAGGCGCGCGTCCGGCTGTGCGCGGCGATGGCGTTGATCCTGGGGTCCTGGTGACCGCCGCCGTTCTCCTTCGCCGCGATGATGTCGTCGGCCGCGCGTCCGGAGCCTCGGTAGGCCAGCAGGATCGCGTCCTGGACGGGCCTGCCGTTCTCGGTCATGTCCTGGACGCGATGCATCGCGTCCTGGACGGTGATCCCGCCGCCGTTGATCAACACGGTGGCGGATCCCTGCCCTTGGGACAGGATCCGACCGGCCTGTGCGAGTGCCCAGGACTCGTCACCGAAGTTCTCGCCCGGCACCACGAGGATCAGGTCCTGGTCGGGTTGCAGCGGTGCCTTCTTGTTCGGATCGTAGCGCGATCCGGGCGGGGCCACCGTGCCCTCGGCCACGACGCCGATCAGCGGGGCGTCCGCCATCGCCAGTCGCCCCTCGGCGAACAACCGGCGCTTGGCCTCGCCGAGTTCCTTGAGGCAGCCGGAATCGGTGCCCCCGAACAACACGGCGGCCGAGAACCTCGCGGCGGTCAGCAGGATTTCCTCGTACATCGCCTTGTCCGCGGCCGTCGCCGCACCGGCTCCCGCCGCGCCGCCGACGACGGTGATCACGGGCATCGCGTCGGCCACGAGCTCGTGCAGCGCGACACTCAGGTCGGCGTAGGACTCGACCCTGCGGACCGGGAACCATCGATGGTTTCCCCATCGGTCGGTGGGCGCGGTGAGCAATTCGGGGTCATCGGACGCCGGCGACGCAGTGGGCTGCACAGTGCTCCTTCGCTCCCGTGTGCCGCCCCCCGCCCGCAATCACGGTGCGGCGGGGGGCAGTTCGGGGATCAGTATGCCCGCGCCACGATCGCGATGTTGCCCGGTTGCTCATCGCTCGCGGGAACCGACCCGTCCTCGGCGACCAGGCAGCGCACGGACACGCCCCGTTCGGCGAGCCGCGCCTCGCCCTCCGGACCGAGCGTGGCCCAGGGAATGCGCGCCCAGCCGGTGCCCGCGGCCGCCGCGGCGTCCTCGATCGTGGTCACCTCGACGGTACGGTCCCGGCGGCGATCGCGGGACTGCGCCAGCAGCAGCGCCTGGTCGTCCGCGAGCGCCCGGGGCACGAGCACGGACAGTGCCTCGATCGCCACCGGCTCCTTGCCTCCCACGTGGCGCCGGACCAACACGGCGGTGCCGTTGTCCAGATCGCGCGGCCCGACCTCGATCCGTACCGGCACACCCTTGAGTTCCCAGTCCACCGCGCGGCGGCCGAAGGGCGTGTCCGTTCGGTCGTCCACCCGCGCCCGGACACCGGCCGCCGTCAACCGCTCACCGATCTCGCGGACCTTCGCCACCACCGCGTCGTCGGCCTTGATCGCCATCACCACCACCTGGATCGGCGCCAGGATCGGCGGGACCCGCAGACCGTCGTCGTCTCCGTGCATCATCACCAGGGCGCCGACCATGCGCGTGGTGGAGCCCCAGGAGGTCTGCCAGACGTACTCCTGGCGACCGTCCTTGGACAGGTATCGGATGTCGAACGCCTTGGCGAAGTTCTGCCCGAGTTCGTGACTGGTGCCCAGTTGCAGCGCCTTGCCGTCGCCCATCATGCCCTCCAGGGTGAGCGTGTTGATCGCTCCGGCGAACCGTTCCCTGACCGTCTTGCGCCCCGGCACGACGTCCATGGCGAGCACGTTCTCCATGAACTCGGCGTACACCTCGCGGTGGATGAGCGCGGCGTAGTCCCGGGCCTCCTCTTGGGTGGCGTGCGCGGTGTGGCCCTCCTGCCACAGGAACTCCGTCGTGCGCAGGAACACGCGCGGGCGCAGTTCCCAACGCACCACGTTCGCCCACTGATTGATCAGCAGGGGCAGGTCGCGGTAGCTCTGCACCCATTTGGCGAAGTAGTCGTTGATGATCGTCTCGGAGGTGGGGCGGATGACGACGGGCTCGTCCAGTTCCTTGCCGCCGCCGTGCGTGACGACGGCGAGCTCGGGGGCGAAACCCTCGACGTGCTCGGCCTCCTTGGTCAGGTAGGACTGCGGGATCAGGAGCGGGAAGTAGGCGTTCGAGGCGCCCGCCCGCTTGATCCGGGCGTCCATCTCCTGCTGCATCCGCTCCCACAGGCTGTACCCGTACGGTCGAATGACCATGGTGCCGCGCACCGGACCGTTGTCGGCCAGTTCGGCCTTGTTGATCAGTTCCTGGTACCAGCGGGGGAAGTCGTCCGACCGCGGGGTGAGCACGGGTGTCTTGGCCATGGCGCGCATGCTAGGACGCGGGCCCACCGGTACGCGAACCGAATATCCCCCGCCCCCGTCGCCGGCCGGCTCCGGTGGTTCGTACGGCACCACGTCCGGCGGCGCCCGCTACACCACGACGCCGACCCCCTCCTCTCCCACCGCGACATCCTCGACGGCCGGCGGCCCGTTCGGCTTCGACGACGTGAACCGCTCGCTCGGCCAGGCGTACGCGAACCTCCCGAACTGCCCGGTCCCCAAGTGGACCGACGCCGACCTCGGGACCCGCGTTCCGACCGCGCACCGACACCGGCGGTGGCGACGGCCTGGTCGATCCCGGCGTGCCGGTCATCGCGTGACACCCCGGCGCGGCCACGGGCGCCGCGCCGGGTGTCGGGCGGGCCCCGTCAGGGCTGGTACTGGTACGCGCCGGCGGTCGCGCCGGCGGCCGGGACCGGCTTGCCGTCGAGGTCCACCGAGTAGCCGGCCGGCTCCCCGCGCCCGATCGCCGGGCTGCCCGCGAGCGGGTGCAGGTCGGTGCCGCCGGTGAAGCGCGGGTCGGCGATCACCGAGCGGGCGCCGAGGGTGAATCGGTGTTGCGCGCCCTTGTAGACCCCGGTGTTCTCGTCCGCGCCCGCGCCGTCCTCGTACCCGGTCCGGCCGCCGACCGAGATCACGTTGTTGCGCAGCTTGAGGATGTCCGAGGCGCAGCCGTCGTGGCACACCCAGCCCTGCGCCTTGGCGCCGGGCAGGTTCACCGAGTTGTTGACGGCGACGGTGTCACGGTTGGGGCCGAGCCCGCTCCCGGGGCCTCGGACCACCAGGAACGTGGCGTATTCGTGGGTGGAGGTGACGACGTTGTACGCGAAGACGTTGCCGTCGGCGGTCTTGCCCGTGTCGTGGCCCAGTTCCGAGAAGGTCTCGTTGTCGTGGGTGATGTTGTACTCGATCCGGTTGCGGTCCCCGTCGTAGATCTCGACGGCGGCCCCGTCCTGGCCGTAGTCGTAACTGGCCGCGTAGCTGCCGGTGATGGTGTTGTGCGAGACGAGGTTGTCGTCGCCGTTGAGCAGCACGCCGAAGGCGCCGGAGTCGTTGTCGCCGCCGGGGTCGTTGACGCTCATCTTGTTGTTGTCGACCAGTTGGCTGCGGGTCACGGTGTTGTGGTGGCCGGTGTCCGCGATGGAGACGCCGACCACGTTGGCGTCGGCGCGGATCGCGGTCACCGTGTTGTGGTGGCCCTCGATCTCGACGCCGGCCCAGTCGCACCCGGTCAGCCGCAGGTCGCGCACGGTCCAGTAGGCGCCGGTGATCGCCACACAGCTGCCACCGCCGCGCACGACGGGCGACGTGCCGGTGCCGTACGCGCCGACCGTGATCGCCGCGGTCGCGGTGCCGCTGCGGGAGAGTTTCAGGGTGCCGGTCCAGGACTGGCCACGCTTGAAGGCGACGGTGTCGCCCGCGCGAAGGGTGGCGGCCCCGACCTTGTCGAGCGTGCGCCAGGCGGTGGCGGGGGTGGTGCCCGCTCGGCTGTCGGCTCCGTTCGTGGCGTCCACGTAGTAGGTCGTCCCGGCGGTGGTGCCCAGGGGTGCGGCCGATGCCGGGGTCAGGGGTGTCGCGACGGAGATGGCGACGAGCGCCGCCGACAGGTACATGGTTCGCCGGTGGCGGGGGGTGATGGTCACGCGTTGCCTCCTGGGTCGAGCGCCCACGGCCGGCGGTAGGTGTGATCGCCTCCCGCACAGCGGCGTCGGGCGGCCTCCCCGCCGGCGCCCGGGGCGCGCGCGGATCACCTGGATCGGGCGCAAATGCCTTACCAGGCAAGCGAGTTGTCCCAGGCGCAGAAGCTACGTGATGCCCCGCCGCGCGTCCAACCGCCCACCGCCCCCTCGCGTTTTCGGGACAGCCGCACCCCCGCGGCCCCGCCCCCGAAACCCCGCGCCACCCCTCCCCCGGGGGGCGCCCACGCCTCGCCCCGCGGGATTCGCCGACGACGCGCATTCCGGATAGCCACCCGCGCCCGCCCCACCGGGCGCCGCGATCGGCCGATCGCGGCGTGCGGGCGCAGTAGGGGCCGGGAAGCACCGCGGTTCGGCAAGGCCGATGCCGATCAACCGATCCCGGGGCCAGTACTGGTCGAGCGTGCCGAAGTGTGGCAACCCGTCGAGGTAGTCGTACAACCCGCTGGTGTGGTTGAGCAGTCGGCGGACGGTGATCGGCGCGCCGGACGGCGCGCTGTCGGCCCGGACCTGGTCGGGCGGCAGCGGTCGGCGTGGACGCCGAAGAACAGGCGCTGCGCATCGTCGCGTTCGCCTAAGGGCCGGCCACGCACACGCGCATCGGCCCCGAAGGCACACCCCACTCGTGGGTCCCGCGGCCACGCTGGACGAGCGACTCGGCCGGGTGTTCACCGGAACCTGCCGACGCGGGCGACGCGGCGCGTGACCCTGGGTGCCCCGGCGCCGGCTCCCCGGGGCTGGGCTAGCGTGATGGGCATGGCGAACCAAGGAGCAGCACAACCGACCGGCGTCCGTTGTCCGAACTGCGGTGGGTTCGAAGCCCGTTCGGTGGAGCAGGCAATGGTGGCCAAGGGGGCCTCGCGGAAGAATCTCCACGATCGGCTGGCGAAGGGACCGAACACCTCCGGGGACGGCTGCCTGCATTTCGCCGAGGGCATGGTCATGGTCGCCATGGCGATCGGCTTCGCGTACACGGGCGTGGCCAACGACAAGCCCCTGTACACGATCGGCGGCGCGGTGGTGGCGGTGCTGCTGTTCGTCGGGACCATCGCGGTGGTCCGCACCGACCGATACGACAAGCACTCCGAGTCGGCCGGCGAGGCGCGCGCCGACCTGATGTGGAAGCCGGCGCACTACTGCCCCGCGTGCGAAGCGGTGTTCTGCCCCGGCGACACACCGTGGCGGGGCGTCCTGACGCCGGAACAGTTCAAGAGGCTGGTCTGGCGCAGCGCCGGCTACGAGCACCTGCTGCCCGCCGGCGACAAGGCGAAGACCGCCGAGATCCCCGAAGGCACCATATCCACGTCATAGCCCTCGAATAGGGTTGCGCGGCATGATCGACTACGAACGATTCGCCGAACGCCTGTCCGCCCCGTGGCCGCGGCGCCGCACCCTGGTTTCCGATCTGCTCCGCGAGTTCGGCCACGTCGGGGCACTGACCGACCCCTGGCAACCCGAACCGCCGATTTCGGACGACGTGCCGGACGCCCTCGCCCAATGGCTCGGCTCGGTCCGCAACTCCTATCTCCTCGACCGCGGACTGTACGAGACGTACCTGGACTGGCCGACGCGGCGGCTCGGGGAACACTCGATCTTCATGACGGAGTACGAGGGCTGTTGCGCGTGGGCCTTCCGGACCACCGACGCCCACCTGCCGGACCCGCCCGTGTGGGTGGGCCCCGGGGAGGAGTGGGAGGAATCCGAGGAGTCCGAGGAGCGGGGCGAGGAGCGGGCGGAGCCCGAGGAGCAGGGCCACGAGTGGGCGATGTCGAGTCGGTCGATGACCGAGTGGCTCGTGCAGATGGCCCTCGTGCGCGTCCTGCCGCGGTACGCGTTCACCGGTGACGTGGCCGCGTACGGGACGACGGAGGATCGAGGCCGGCACATACGAGCGACGCTGCCCGCGCTCGGCCCGTTGCCGTGGGACGAGGTGGGGAACACGTTCCACTTCTTCGGCGCTCGGGACGCCGTCGTGGTCTGGCTCTCCCGGCACGACTCGTGGGAGTGCGCCGACCTGAGCATCCTGGGTCGCACCGAAGAGGCCGTACACGAGACCGCGGCCCGCCTGTCCCTCGAACTCGACGACGGGGTCGCGGCTCCGACGCCGCCACGCCCCTGACCCGCCCCGCGAACCAGGCCCGAACCACCATGGATCCGACATCTTCGGTCACCCCCAGGCCTGCTGGCGGCTAGCTTGCTAGTTTGCTAGCATCGAGTCGTGGGTGACGAGGATGTGAAGCAGTTCAACGTCTACCTGCCGATCTCATTGATCCGGCAGGTCAAGCACCGTGCCATCGAGTCGGAACAGTCGTTGTCGGCTTTGGTCGCCGCCGCGCTGCGCGCCTACCTCGACGACACCCGGAGCGAACGAGAGCCATCGTCGGAGAAGGAGAGTTGACATGACCACCGAAGGCGTCGAGGCCGTGTTCCTGGAGACGCACAACTGGGGCAAGGCGGCCAAGTTCTTCCAGGGACTCGGCTACGAACTGGAATTCGCGACGGATCACAACTCCGGCCAACTGCGCAACGGCGACGGCCCGTACCTGTTCATCGCCGAGGTGCCCCGGGACAAGACACCGGAGATGCGGCTCGTCCTGAAGGTGCCCGACGCGGACACCTTCGAACCCGCCCCCGGTGTCGAGGTGATCACCCCCTTCCGGGACACCCACTTCGGGACCAGGGAGATGACCGTCCGCGACCCGGACGGGCGGATGTGGAGCCTCCAGGCCCCGGCGCGGCGATGAGCACGCGAGAGCGAGCGGACCACGGAAAGGGCGTGCGGCATGACTGACGAAGGCACCGAGGAGCCGGACGGCACGGCGGTACGGGTGGCCCTGTGGCGGGCGTTGCACGTGCAGGTCGACGCGCCACCGCACGTGCTCGAGGACGAGCTCGGTTTGCGGCTCGCCGCCCCGGACCGGGACTGGCGCCGGCGCGGGGACATGGACCCGCACACCACCGACTGGTTCCGTGCGGCGATCGTGGCCCGGGCCCGCTTCATCGAGGACCTGGTCGTCGAGCAGGCCGCCCGAGGCGTCGACCAGTACGTCCTCCTGGGCGCCGGCCTGGACACCTTCGCCCAGCGCAGGCCGGAGATCGCCGCCGGTCTGCGGGTGTTCGAGGTCGACCGGCCCGGCCCCCAGGCCTGGAAGCGCCGGCGCCTGACCGAACTCGGCTTCGCGATCCCGGACCGGCTGCGACTGGTGCCGGTCGACTTCGAGGCGGGCGCGTCGTGGTGGGATCGACTGACGGCCGCCGGGTTCGACCCGAACCGGCCGGCGGTGGTGGCCTCCACCGGCGTCGCCCTGTATCTGACCGAGGAGGCGAACGCGGCCACGCTGCGCCGACTCGCGTCGCTCGCCCCGGGCTCCACCGTGGCCATGACGTTCCAGTTGCCGCCGGCACTCCTCGACGAGGACAAGCGCGCCGCCTTCCAGGTCGCGGTGAAGGGCGCCGAGGCGGCCGGCACGCCGTTCCTCAGCTTCTTCGCGCCGTCGCGGATGTTGACGCTGGCGCGCGAGGCCGGATTCCCGAAGGCCCGCCACGTGTCGGCGGCCATGCTCAACGAGCGCTACTTCGCGGACCGGACCGATGGTCTGCGCACGGAGAGCGGAGAGGAAATGCTGCTCGCGACCACGTGACCGACCCCGGCTCGACGACCCGGCCGGCGGCGTCCGCACGGACGCCGCCGGCCGGGTCGTTCGCTGTGCCGATGCCGACTCCGGCTCGGAGTCCGGCTCCGGCTCCGGCTTCGGCTCCGGCTTCGGCTTCGGCTCCGGCTTCGGCTCCGACTGGGGGTCCGGCCCCGAGCACCGGCGAACAGCCCGGCCCGGTCGTCCACACGGCCGCCCGACCTCCCCGGGCCGGCACGATCACGCATGCAATCCCGGCGTTCGTTTCCCGCTTCCGGCAATGACGCACCGTCGCCGGCGATCTATGCTCCGACAAGATCATCGCGAAGGTGATGGCGAGAGACCGGACTTCCCATGCCCGCGCGAGTGGCATCCGTGGCCAGGCCCGGCGCCGGCGCCGAGCGGTGAAGGAATCGGCCGTCCTTCGGAGGATGCATGAACGTCATACGCACGCGCCCGGCGATCCTCGGCGCACTCGCCCTGGCACTGGCCGCGACCGGGTGCGGGTCGTCGGACGACGGCGGGGCCGGCGACGGCATCGTCGAACGTGCCAACCAGGCGATGGCCTCCACCTCGTTCCACGGCAAGGGTTCCACGACGGCCGTGGCCGGCGGAACGCAGGAGATCTGGTCCGACCCCCGGCAGGGCTTCCGGGCCCGGATCACCATCGGCACCGACGAACCCTTCGGCGAGATTCTCTGCCGGGACAAGGACGCGTTCATGAGCGCCGAACTCGCCCTGGAGCCGTTGCGCAAGACCGGTGGGTCCGGCCTCGACGTGCCCGCCGACCTGAAGTCGTCCTTCGTGCGGATACCCGCCACGGGGGGCTGCGCGAGCTTCTACGCGATCCCCGAGTCGGGCAGGACGGACAAGAAGCTCGCGCAGGACGTCACCGGCGTCGCGACCACGGCCGTCATCGCCACCGGCGGCTCCACCACCGACACCTACTTCGTCGCGGCCACGAACAAGCCGTACATCCTGCGCCTGGACTCCAACCGCGCAGGCCACGTCTCCTCGACGACGTACGACTCGTTCGGCGCGCCGGTGAGCATCACCATGCCGACCCCGGACAAGATCGTGTCCATGGACGACTTCCGCGCCCGCGTCATGGCCGTGCGGCGCTGATCGACACACCGGCCCCGGCCGAAGCGGGAGATGATCGGGCGCCTTCGGCGCTCCCCGTAATGTGCTCGTTCACTCAGCGTGCGGCCGGAATTGCGCGCCGACGGGCGTTACCGAGAATTCACCGACCCGCGTGTATATTTCTTTCGACATCGTTCTACGCTGGCGCGGCCGATCAAGTCGATCGCACTCGGAACGATCCGGAGCGTAACCCAGCGTGGGCAGTATCGATCATTTCTCCAACGGATTGCTCACACCGGCGGTCGCCTATCTGATGTCCTGCATCGGGTCGGC
This sequence comes from Embleya sp. NBC_00888, assembly GCF_045207655.1. NCBI lineage: Bacteria > Bacillati > Actinomycetota > Actinomycetes > Kitasatosporales > Streptomycetaceae > Embleya > Embleya sp. NBC_00888. The sequence goes on from NZ_CP108785.1 coordinate 1,763,140, forward strand.
GCTCGGGCTTTTGTGTGCGATCCGCGCCCGAGCGGTCACCGGCGCCCCGCGCGTTCGCTGGTTCGCCCTGGCGTCCGTTTCCATCGGCGGTACCGGGATCTGGGGCATGCATTTCGTGGGAATGCTCGGATTCGCGGTCACCGACACACCCATTCGCTACGACGCGACCCGCACCGTCGTCAGCCTCCTGCTGGCGATCGCGGTGGTCGGCGTCGGGATGGCCATCATCGGCAGGCGTGGATCCCAGACCACCGGCCTGGTCGTCGGCGGGATCGTCACCGGCTCCGGCGTCGCGATCATGCACTACGTCGGGATGTCCGCGATGAGCATCAACGACGACATCGGCTACGACACCTTCCGGGTGGCGCTGTCGGTGCTGATCGCCCTGGTCGCCTCGACCGCCGCGTTGTGGGCCGCGCTCAACGTCAAGGGAGTCGTCGCCGTCACGGGCGCGTCGCTGATCATGGGCATCGCGGTGAGCGGCATGCACTACACCGGCATGTCGGCGATGTCCCTGGAGTCGAACACGCACACCTCGGCCCTCCACGGCGTGGAGGCCTCCCAGTTCCTGGCTCCCCTCGTGGTCGGGGTGAGCCTGTTCACCGTGATCACCTTGTTCATCGTCGCGTTGTCGTCCTCGACCGGCGAACTGCGCGAGGAGGCCGAACTCGGCGCCCGCCTGGAACGCCTCGCACAGCGCCGGACGGACGGCGTCGCCTTCGCCGACCCGGCCCGCGGCGGGCCGCAGCAGCCCGGCGAACCCAGGCGCCCCGAGCCCGACTACTTCCGGGCTCCCTGACCCGGACGCGGGTGAATCGAGTCGCAGGTCCCGCCCCGGAGCGCCGTCGCGCTCTCCGGGGCGGTCGCGTTTTCGGCGCCTCGGGAAATCGGGGCGCGGGTGAGCGGCCGAATCCTCCGGGTCACCAAATAACGATGTAGTCGGAAGTGGTCATCGGCCGCCGCGCGGTCTTCGCTCACCGCGCGTCGACAAAGTCACGCGCACTGAAAAGAGCCGGCGCGTGCAATTCCGATACGGCGAATCCTTCTCGCGGCGTTCGACGAAGCGCAATTCGACGAACGCCGACGAACGCCGCATCGCCGGAGAGCAATCGATCTTGATCAGGTCGCACGAATGTCGACGGTCCGGCCGTCGGGGTCGGAGAGCAGATGGTGGCCGGGCGCGAGCGGAGGCGTCACGGCGGCACCGGTGACGGCGAGACCCAGGCGAAGTGCGCCGGTCTCGCGGCCGGGACGGGCCGGGTAGATCTCGAAGACCGTGCCGTCCGCGAGAGTCGCCGCGTAGTGGCGGGGACCCCGGCCGTGCTGCTCCGCGACGAAGCGCAGGCCGAGATCGGTGTAGAAGCTTCGGCACTCGTCGATGCGGCTCGAGTAGAGCACCAGCAGTGTCGCGCGGATGTCGTCCGGGTCGCTCATGGAACTCCTGGCCGGGCGGGGCGGGTTGGGGTACAACGCGGCAAGGGCCGTACGGGTCGGGCGAGTCCTGCCGCGGGCCCGGCCCGTCCGGCCCGCGCCCATCCTGCCCTGCACGGCGCCTCCCGCGCACGTGCCCGGCCGCTCCGGGGATCCACCGGCGAGCAACTCCCTTGGGAAGTGAAGGATTTCCTCCGACATTAATGGTCTAGTCCAATTTTGGTCCAGACCATTGACTTCTGCGAGCGCCGGGCTGTCTCATACCCCATGCCGCCTTGCCACGCGAATCGGCGGTACGTCCCCCGCATACAGACTGGACGCACATGCGACTCTTACGTACATTCCGCGCGGCGGTAGCCGCCACCGTCACCGCCGCCGCGGCGGTGAGCCTGACCGTGCTCGGAGGTGGGCCCGCCCAGGCCGCAACTCCCCTGCCGGCCCACGTCTTCGCCCCCTACTTCGAGGCGTGGACCGGTGAGAGTCCCGCCGCGCTGGCCGCCCAGTCCGGTGCCAAGCACCTGACCATGGCGTTCCTCCAGACCGCGACCGCGGGATCCTGCACCCCGTACTGGAACGGCGACACCGGCATGCCGATCGCCTCCTCGACGTTCGGCGCCGACATCAGGACCATCCAGGCCAACGGCGGGGACGTCATCCCCTCGTTCGGCGGCTACACGGCCGACACCACCGGCACCGAGATCGCCGACAGTTGTAGCGACGTCAACCAGATCGCCGCCGTGTACCAGAAGGTCATCACGACCTACGACGTCACCCGGCTCGACATGGACATCGAGATCGACGCGCTCGACAACACGGCGGGCATCGACCGGCGGAACAAGGCCATCAAGCAGGTCCAGGACTGGGCCGCGGCCAACGGGCGCGAGATCGAGATCTCCTACACACTGCCCACCACCACCCACGGCCTGGCGGCCAACGGCGTGGCCCTGCTCAGGAACGCCGTCGCCAACGGCACCAAGGTCGACGTCGTCAACCTCATGACGTTCGACTACTACGACAACGCCACGCACAACATGGCCAACGACACCGAGACCGCGGCACAGGGCCTGTACAACACGCTCGCGCAGCTCTACCCGACCAAGACCCCCGCGCAGTTGTGGGGCATGATCGGCGTCACCGAGATGATCGGCGTCGACGACTTCGGGCCGGCCGAGACGTTCACCCTCGCCAACGCTCGACAGGTCTACAACTGGGCCGTCGCCAAGGGCATCAACACCCTCTCGTTCTGGGCCCTCCAGCGCGACAACGGCAACTGCCCCAACCAGCCGGCGGCGGACAACTGCTCCGGCATCGCCCAGAACACCTGGGACTTCAGCCGCATCTTCGAACCCTTCACCAGCGGCACCACGACCCCCACCAACGACTTCTCGGTGAAGGCGACCCCCGCGTCCGGGACCGTCGCCGCCGGGGCCTCGACCACCTCCACGATCGCGACCGCGGTCACGGCCGGCGCCTCCCAGACGGTGAACCTCACCGTCACCGGCGCCCCGGCCGGTGTCACCGCCACGCTCAACCCCACCTCGGTGATGGTGGGCGACTCCTCGACGCTCACCGTGGCCACCACCTCGGCGGCGGTGTCGGGTACGTACACCCTGACCGTCACCGCGACCGGCACCTCCGGCAGCCACGCGACGACCTACACCGTGACCGTCACCGGCGGGAACGGCCACCAGTGCACGGCGGCCCCATGGGCGTCCGGCACGATCTACACCGGTGGCCGGCAGGTCTCGTACCAGGGTCACACCTGGAAGGCCAAGTGGTGGACGACGGGCGAGACGCCCGGCACCACCGGCCAGTGGGGCGTCTGGCAGGACCTCGGGGCCTGCTGAACGGGGCCGCCACGGGCATCCGAGGGGCGCACCCCCAACAGGCGCCCGGGACGATGGCCCCAGACGCGGCCCGAGCCGAACACGATGCTGCCCGGCGGGACTTCCCGCCGGGCAGCACCCGGCGCCGCCACGACCGGCAGCCGTCGTGCGCTCGTCCACGCGCCGGTCCCCACCCCGCGCGTCGCCACCGAGCGGCCGGCTGATCGTGATCTCGCGAAAGCCCGATGCGGCGCGCCTTCGGTCGCCATGATGAGCATTCATGGGACACCGTGGGGGACGCGCGGCCGGGTGGGCTTGGGGGATCGCGTGCGCGATGGGGGTGCTCTGGCTCGCCGTGTGGGGATCGCACGGCGTCGAGCGCGGAGACGTCGACTGGTTGAGTGCCTCGATCGCCCTGCCCGGACTGGGCGTTGCCATCTGGTCCGCGCGCATGTCACGGACCGCGCTGCGGCTCCAGGTCACCGATACCGCGGTCATGGCCGCCCGCTTGGCCGACGCGGTCACCCGCGCCGAAACCCCGGAACGCGCAAGGCTGTTGGGCGGCGAACACACGCCCATCGACCTCCGTTTCGTCCTCCGCCCCGCCCCCGCGCACAACGCCCACGGCGCGGATCCCGACGGACGGCTGGGCACCGTGGTCGACTACTACCGCCGACTCCGCCCGCGCCGCCTGGTGATCACCGGGGCACCCGGACCCGGCAAGACGGTCCTGGCCCTGGAACTCCTGCTCGCACTCCTGGAGAACCGCGACCCCAAGGACCCGGTCCCCGTGCGGATGTCCCTGGCCTCGTGGAGCGAACTCCCCGACACCGCACCCGGAGACGGTGCGGCGACAGGTGGGGCGGCGATCGAGGAATGGGTGCGCGACCACCTCGAACGCGCGTACCGACTCACCCCCGCCACCGCGCGGGCGTTGGTCGAGGCGGGCATGATCCTGCCCGTCCTGGACGGGCTGGACGAAATGGACACCACCGACACCGAACCCCGCGGCACACCCGGCCCGGCACCCGGCGGGCCGCGCGCGCGGCGCGCTCTGGAGATCCTGAACGCGTACGCACTCGGCCGGACCCGGGCCAAAATCGTGCTCACCTGCCGCAGCGACCCCTACGAGGCGCTGGAGACCTGGCCCAAGGACGCCGCCCGCGTCGAGATCACACCCGTCACCCCCGTCCAGGGCCGCGAGTTCATCCTCGCCCGCGTCCAGGACCCCCGGCGCTGGCGCGAGGTGATCCACGCCCTCGACACCGCGCCGTCCGGGTCCCTCGCCCGCGGGCTGTCCACCCCGTGGCGACTGACGATGGCGGTCACCGTCCACGAACAACGCGACCCCGGCAGCGCGGCCTACCGCCACCAACCGCGCAACCTCCTGTCACCGGCTCTGGCCCGGGACCAGGACATGCGCGACCACCTCAACGGGTTCTACATCCGCGCCGCCGCCGACCACCCCGGCCACGACGGCCACCCGGCGTACTCCCCCGACCGGGTCCACATCTGGCTCGCCGTCCTGGCCCGCCACCTCGACGCCAACTCCGCCGCCCCCCGAGTGCTGGACGGCAGGACACTGTCGGGAACCGATCTGGTTCCGCACGAACTGTGGCCGCTGGTGGGACTTCGACGCGTCCGGCTGATCCACACCGTCCTGGTGGTGTGCGTGGGCCTGGTGGCGGCGGCGGTGATGGCTCGTGAATCCGGCCCCCCGCTGTACGAGTCCTCCTGGATCGCCAACGCAGTCGCCGTCGTCTTCGGAGCGTCGGTTTCCGGCTTGCTCGGCCTGCGCTGGGGCGCGGCCTGGCCCGGACCCACCCACCTGGTACCGGGGCGGCTGACCACCCGGGAGGGCCGCCGCGAACTCCTGACCCTGCTCGCCCTCGGCGCCGCCGGCGTCCTCGCCGTGATGATCATCGGCGCCCTGGACCGGGATTTCGACACCGATCCCACCATCGTCCTACTCACGCTGTGGCCGCTCACCTTCGGCATCGCGAGCCTGATCGTGCGCGGCCGAGACGATGGCGGTCGGGCCGCTGCCGCAGACCCCCGCGACCTCGTGCGCGACGAACTCGCGGGCGCGCTCATGGCAGGCCTCGCAGTCGGCACGACGGTCGGGCTCACCCTGGGATTCGCGGAAGGACTCGGCTTCGGGCTCGGCGACGGAATCCGGTTCGGGTCGGCGCTGGGACTGCCGGCCTTCCTCGCGGTCATGCTCATGGCCACCGCCGCCACCCAGCGATACGCACTGTTCCTGCTGTGCGTCCGCACCGGCCCCCGCGCCCTGCCCTGGCGCCTGGGCCGATTCCTGCACTGGGCCACCACCGCCGGACTCCTGCGCACCGCCGGCACCGCCTACCAATTCCGCCACCGCGAACTCCAGGACTGGCTCGCCCGCAACCCCCTCCCCCACCCATAGCCGGCGCACCCGATCCGACCCGCGACCCGTCGAAGCCTGCCCACTCCCGCCGCCGACGGCGGCTTCGATGCCGCCGCCGGTCCCGGATCCGAGCACCGGTGCCGAGGTCCGGCGCGAGGGTTTCGCCTCGGATCTCACCGAATCCTCCTCACTCGACACGCACGCGTGGAAGCATTCGGTGATGCCGAGCCGATCGGTCGGCAACGGGGGAGGCTGATCAGCGTGCCCGAACCACCGAAAAAACCGTTGGGCGTCCAGGGGATCGAAAACCTGTACCAGGAATGCCGCAACCGCGTACCGAACGGCCGGGCCCAGGACGCGGATCCACTTCCGGTGATCGTCCTGGTCGGGCCGCGCGGCAGCGGCAAGACCTCCACACTGGCCTGGCTGGGCTATCTCGGATCACATCGCCCGCACGCCTACTACGACTTCGGCTCGGCCGCGCCGCGCCGACCGCACGAAGTAGCCGGCCGGCTGGCGTACGGCCTGTCCTACCGCTTCCCGCGTCAGGCGGCACTGCTCTTCCCCCGACTGACCCTGGGCCTGGTCGTGGTGGATCCGGGACTGTCATTGGATGCGAACGACGCCAAGCGGGCCAAAGCCCAGCTGCGCCAGGCACTACACGGCCCTCGACAGCCCAATGCCGCGGCCGACCACGTGGCCGGCGTGGCGGGCCTGCTCCAAGACCTCAACGTGTTGCGGATCCCCGGCGTCAACCTGCTCGCGTCCCTGATCCGCCAACCGCCTCGCGTACCGCTGAGCGTGTCGCGGCGCACGGGGTTGAACTGGTACGCGGGCCCGCACAGTCCGCTGCACGAACTCGTGGCGCTCAACCAACTCGCCAAAAGCCCCGCCGACGTGGACCGGGCGGCGGTGGACCGACGACTGTGCGAGGCATTCCTGGCCGATCTGCGCGGGGAATACGCCCGCCGCCGCCGCGACCGCAACAGCGTGGTCCTGCTGGACAACATCGACGCCGACGGCGGCCGCGAGTTCCTCGACCTGCTGCTGCAACTCCGAGACGCCGCAGGCCGATCCGACCCGCTCCTCGTAGTGGCCGGCGCCTGCGACGTCGGCCGGATCCCGGGTCCGTTCGCACCCGGGCCCGCCGGCGTACGGATCCGACCACCGGAACACGCCACATACGCCGACTGGCGGGCGGCCGTTCCGCAGCCGCCGCCGGACGGCTCCTGGCGCTGGTACTGCGTGCGACTGCGCGATCTGACCGGCGCCGAAGTCGCCCAACTCGGCGCCCCGGTCGCCGCACGACTGCCGGAAGCCCCCGCGCTGGTCCACCAGCTGACGCGAGGACACCCATGGAGCGTGGACCGGCTGCTGGGCGCCTCGGCGGCCCTGGTCGGCCGCGACCATCCGGACACACTGCTGCGCGGCGTCCTGTCCGACCCGGTCGCACCGGCCGCCGGCCCCCTCGGGAACGCGCCGGTGGACCACGAGATCCGGCGATACCTCCTCGCGGACCTGACGGCGAATCAACAAGCCGCGCTGGTCGCGTGCTCCGCGGCGCGCGCGTTCGACTCGGCATCCGACGCCGGGCTGCTGAACACCTTCGACATACACACCCGAAACACGTTGGCCCGGGCGATCGGCACCCGCCTGTGGCTGGTCGACCCCACCCCCGAGGACGCCGCGGCGCGAGGCGGGCGCGGCTCGGGCTACCTCGAACGCGCCCACCCGCGACCACTGCCGGGCAAACCCGTCCTGCACCCGTGGCTGCGCACCCTGCTGCTCCAGGAATTGGCCCGCACCCCCGGCCACTGGGACGCCGTCCACGAACGGCTCCGCGTCTGGCAGACGGGCAACGGCCATCCAGTGGAGGCGCAGTACCACGCCCTGGCACTGAACCGCATGGACGACGTCGTCGACCATCTCGCCCACAGCCTGGTGAACCTGCCCGACACCGACGCGTGGTTGTACGAGTTGTACGCCATCACGGCCGCACCCTTACGCGTACCGGTGGTCCCGGGGCAATCGGCCACCTTGCGCGCGGACCGGCTCGCCGCCGATCTGGCGCCCCGATCGTTCGCCGCGCGCCGGGCCCTGACCGTCCTGGTGGCCGCGCTGTGGCTGGCCGGCGACCCCCGCAACCGGCTGCCCGGTGCCCGACCGGAACTCCACTTCACCATCGGCTCGACCCTGCAGAACCTCGCCATGTACTCCGACCCACCCAGGGTCGGGCTCAGACACGAGGCTGCCAAGTACGCGTGAGCCCACCGCGGTCCACCTTCGGCTACTTCGGCTACTTCGGCTAGGAGCCCTCATGACCAACCAGCCCAACGGTCCGGACCCGCTGCGCCCATGGTGGCGAGGCTGGTGGGGCATCGGCGTCTTCGTCCTGGTCGGCGCGCTGCTCGCGGGTGGCATCCTGTGGCTCGTACGCCCCGACTCGAACGAGGATCGCTGCGCGCCGGGCGTGTCCGACCTGCGCTGGGCCGGTTCCGGGGAGCAGCGGGAGTGCGTCGGGTTCACCAACGAGGTGGCGTTCGCCTTCGATCCGGGGCTCAAGGCCATCACCGATCGGATCGCCGCGGAGAACAAGCGGGTTCGCGATCAATGGGACAAGCCCGCCGCCGGGAGGACCCGGATCCCCTACGTTCGGATCGCGCTGCTGACACCGCTGACCGCGAGCGACACCAGCGCGCTGCCACTGGACCAGATCAGGACCAGCCTCGAAGGCGCGTTCACCGCACAGTGCCGGGCGAACCTGTGCCCGGGCCTGGCCGACGCCGGAGCGGTCGGCATCCAGGGCACCACGCCGCTGATCCAACTCCTGTTGGCCAACGAAGGCCGGAACGAGACCCATTGGCAACCGGTCGTCGCACAACTGGCCGCCTTGACCGGCGGCGAACACCCACTCGTCGCGGTCGCGGGGATGGGCATCAGCGTCCCGGAGACCCAGGCGGCGGCCGACGCGCTGGCCAAGCTGCGGATCCCGGCGATCGGCGCGATCCTGACCGCCGACGACCTGAACGCGGAGAACCTGTTCAAGGTGTCGCCGGCCAACCTCGACTACGCGAAGGCGCTGCGCGATTACCTGGACCACTCCCCGCTCGTGGGCCACACCGGGTATCTGGTCTTCGACAGCCGGCAGGACAACTACGTGCGGTCCCTGCGTACTTCCTTCGACCAACAGTTGGCCGACTACATCGGTGCACGGCGCGCCTCGTTCGTCGGGACGACCGGGACCAGGCCCGAGGGAGTGCCCCGGCTCTTCGGCAACATCGTCAACAACATCTGCCTGACCAAGGCGGACGTGATCCTCTACGCCGGACGCGACCGCGACCTGTCCGACCTGGTCGACGCACTGTCCACGCGCGCCCAGTGCGGCCACGACGCACCGATCACCATCCTGACCGGCGCCACCGGAACGTTCGCCCAGGGCCAGGAGGCCCGGGCCCGGCTCCGGGCCGGCGGGATCACCCTCGTGGACGCCTCCGCGACCGCCCCGGCCCGTTGGATCGCCGGAAAGCAACCGCCCGTCGGCTTCGCGCCGTTCCACCGCAGCTTCCAGGACCTGCACTTCGCCGACACGGAACTGCAGGACGGCTACGCGATCATGCATCACGACGCGGTGCTCACCGCGATCTTCGCGACGCGCATCGTCACGGATCTGACCGGCAAGACAACCCCCGACCACCAGGACGTCTTGAACGAGATCACCAACCTGCACGACGCCAGTCCGATCCCGGCGGCGAGCGGCCGGCTGAGCTTCGACGACGCGTCACACGGGTGGCCACACGACAAACCGGTCCCCCTGATCCGCTTCCCGGCCGACTTCGACACGCCAGGCCAGGAGTACCGAACCCCATGACACCGTTCGGCACACTCCTACCGCCGGGGCGACACGCCGCCGCCCCGGCCCGGTACCACTGCCCGGGGGACAGGGGCCTGTTACTTGCACTTACTTGCACTGTCGTTCACCGACCAGTACGTGGTGATGCGCCCACCTCGACCTCTGGAGTGCCGCATTCACCCGCATGTCCCCCGCGCGAGCGGTGGCGCTCACCAACGCCGGAGACGTCGCCCGCAGGTTCCTGCCGAGCCTTCGTCTCGCGGAGTCGACCCTTCTGCCCACGTCGAACGTGGACGGGAACCTCGGTGTACGCGCCCGCACGACGACGGTCAGGAGCGTTTGACGGCCACTCCGGCGTACATGGCGATGTCCTCGTCGCGTACCGGTGGGGCGTCCGGGTCGGGGCGCCAGTGGTGGACCAGGGTGATGCCGGGGTCGAGGAGGTCGTAGCCGTCGAAGAAGGCGAGGGTTTCCGCCTTGTCCCGGACCTGGAGGGGGATGCCACGCGCGTTGTACTCGCGTTCGACGCCGCCGACGCCCACCGGGTCGGTGTCGCCGGTGAACACCGTAAGGGCCAGGAAGCTGCCCGGCGCCAACTCGTCCATGAGCCGCCGCACGAGTCCTTGCGGGTCGTCCTCGTCGAGGACGAAGTGCACTATCGCGATCAGGGACAGGGCCACCGGCTTCGTCAGGTCCAGCACCTCGCGCAGTTGCGGGGCGCCGATGATCGAGTCGACGTCGCGCAGGTCGGCGTCGATGTAGCAGGTCCTGCCCTGCTCGGTGCTCGACATCAGGGCCCGCGCGTGGGTCAGCACGATCGGGTCGTTGTCGACGTACGCGACCCGCGCCTCGGGAGCGATGCCCTGCGCGATCTCGTGCACGTTCGGCGACGTGGGGATGCCCGTGCCGATGTCCAGGAACTGGCGGACCCCGTACTCCTCGGTGAGCCGCCGCACCGCGCGCTGCATGAACGTACGGGTGGTGCGCATCGAGATCGGCAGCGCCGGCCACGCCTGCACCGACGCCTTGGCGGCGACCCGGTCCGCCTCGAAGTTGGTCTTGCCACCGATGAGGTAGTCGTAGACCCGGGCCGAATGCGGGACGTCCAGCCGTAAATCGACCACCGGCCACTCATCGTCCTGCGGTTCCTGGGACATCCACTCCGCGTCCGACATTCCTCGCCTCTTTCGTCCGTCTTCGGGCCGACCTCGGGACCGGCCCCAACTGCCCCCCAGGCAAGCCCTGTTGTGCATGCTAACGGCGCCTCCGCAGCCCCCGCGCGCGGCTCCCCCGGCACGCGGAGCACACACGTACGTATCGGGTCGATTCAGGATTGGGCCCTCGGCGGTAGCGGCGCGGAGGCCGCGACGGCCGTCGCGAGGAGTTCGAAGAGTGCCGGCGAACCCGCCCGGCAGCAGGACCGCACCCGACCGATCCGTCGACCGCCGGGGCCGACCCCACGCGCTGCCCCGGACGACCGACAGGTCCGGATGTCCGGATGTCCGGATGTCCGGATGTCCGGATGTCCGGATGTCCGGATGTCCGGATGTGACAGTTGCCCGTCATTGCGGTCATCGGTCGTCCCCGTGAGGATGGGGTCATGCCCCTCACACACCGTGTCGTCATCGCGGTCTTCCCCGATGTCGATCTCCTCGACGTCACCGGACCGGCCGAGGTCTTCGCGCTGGCCAATGAGGAGACCGCGAGCGGCGCCCACTACCGGGTCCGCCTCGCCGGGCCGGCCGCCGGCCCGGTGCGGACGTCGGCGGGTGTGCGGCTGCTGGCCGATCTGGCCTTCGACGAGGTCGGCGAGGACGTGGACACCCTGCTGGTGCCCGGCGCGGTCGACGTGACCGCCGACGGCCCCGTCGCCCGGATCGACCCCGATGTCGTGGCCTGGGTGAAGGAGACCGCACCGCATGCCCGGCGGGTGGCGTCGGTGTGTGTGGGCGCCCATGTGTTGGCGGCGGCCGGGTTGCTGGACGGGAGGACGGCGACCACACACTGGTCGACCGCCGCACAGCTCGCCGCCGACCACCCGGCGATCGTGGTGGATCCGGATCCGATCTTCGTACGCGACGACTGCGGCCGATTGTGGACGGGCGCCGGGATCAGCGCCTGTCTGGACCTCGCCCTCGCCCTGGTGACGGAAGACCTGGGCGAGGAGGTCGCGCTGGCGGTGGCACGGCAGTTGGTGATGTACCTCAAGCGGCAGGGCGGGCAAAGCCAGTTCTCCGTCCCGCTCAGCCGGCCCGCCTCCGCCCGCCGGGACATCGACGAGCTGCGGTTGTGGATCGCCGAGCACCTCGACGAGGACCTGTCCGTACAGGTACTCGCGGACCGGATGTGTCTGAGCGAGCGGCACTTCGCCCGCGTCTTCAGGAAGGAGACCGGCGCCGGCCCCGCCGCCTACGTCGAAGCCGCCCGGGTCGAGGTGGCCCGACGCCTGCTGGAGACCACCGACGACCCGCTCGACCAGGTCGCCGCCGCGTCCGGACTCGGCTCGGCGGAGACCCTGCACCGGGCGATCAAACGGCAGCTCGCCACCACCCCCGCCGCCTACCGCCGACGCTTCCGCACCCGGACCCCCTGACCGCCCGAGCACCCGAAGCGCCCGGCCACGAGCCGACGGGACGACCCGACGGCCGGACCACCGAACCACCCTCGAACAACCATCCATCCATCCCCGTCCGCCCGGCACGCCGCCGAGGCGGACAACTTCGCCATGCCCGATTCCCCATGAAAGGTCGCTCGATGAGCACGAACCAGCCCTCCACGAACCAGCCCTCCACGACCCTGCGCGACGTCATCGGCCTGGACAACCGGCCGCCCGACCTGAGCGACTCCGTCCTCATCCTGGTCGACTTCCAGAACACCTACCGCACCGGTGTGATGGCCCTGGACGGCGCCGAGGAGGCCCTCGCCGCCGGCGCCCGCCTGCTGGAGCGCGCCCGCGCCGCCGGCACCCCGGTCGTCCACGTCCTCAACGACGGCGGCGAGAACACCCCGTACGACATCCGCGCCCACATCGGCGCCATCAGCGACGAGGTCGCGCCGGCGAACGGCGAGGCGGTCGTGGTCAAGGAGTTCCCCAACTCCTTCCACCTCACCGCACTGGAGAAGACCCTGACCGACCTGGGCGCCGCGCCGGGCAGCGGCAAGGACCTGGTCATCGCCGGCTTCATGACCCACATGTGCGTGAACCACACCGCCGAGGGCGCCTTCAACCTCGGCTACCGCCCCACCGTCGTCGCCGAGGCCACGGCCACCCGTGCGCTCACCACCCCGGACGGCACGGTCCTGCCCGCAGCCGCCCTCCAGGCCGCCGCCCTGACCACCATCACCGACCTGTTCGGCACCGTCGTCCCCACCGTCGACGCCCTCCCCGCCTGATCCGACCCATCCCCGTCGGCCCCGCCCCACGGCGGGGCCGACACCCGGCCGTCCCGGTCGGTCAGCCGTCCAGAGCACGCCAGGCGAGCCCGTCGCCGTCCCGCAGAACGCGCCCGAAGACGACGTCGGCGAAGTGGAAGCCGATCGTGTCGGCGTCGTGCAGCTCCGCGACGAGACGGCGGCGGTGATCGGCGGATCCCACCGGATCGTGGTCGAACGCCGACGACCATTCCGGGTGGTCGACCTGGATCGGCGAGTGCAAAGCGTCGCCGAAGGCGATCAGTCGTCGGCCGCCCGAGGTAGTGACGTACTCGGCGTGCCCGGGGGTGTGACCGGCGCTGACTCGAACCCGAAGGCCCGAGAAGATCTCCTCCCCGTCCGCCACGGTACGCACTCGCGGCGCCAGGCCCGCGACCTCCTCTCCCGGAACTCACCCGTGGCCGCTCTCACCGCACAACAGCAGCACACCCTCCAAACCCTCCTCGAGCAAGCCCTCGCCCGCCCCTGACTCGGCCCGCCCGAGTCGGCCCCAAGGACCATCCGGCGAGCCGAGGGCCATCCGGCGAACAGCTCCCAACAGACCCGGCCGAACACCGGGGCAATGCGGTCGAGTCAGGAGAGCCCAGGTCCGGACGGGTCGCGGTCGATGCGTGCGACGCCGGTCGTACGCGCACCGTCACCCGTGTCGGGAAGGCGCGTCGGAGTGACGCTCGTCGCCTGCGCCTGCGTGTTCGCAGCGGCGCCGAATCCGTAACTCGTCACGGCAAGGCGGGCGTCGGTACTCGGGTCGGACGTGCCCGAGGAAAACTGTCTCCCGCGCGGCAGTTGCGGCAGCACCGGCATCGGGTCGAGTGCGTCACGGTGGCGAGGATGTACCCGGTCGACACGCTCCACGGTCACCGATTCCGCGTCGCTCCGCGCCGCCGCCGGCGGCGATGTGCGGTCCAGTCTCGCGACGGTACCCGGGGCCCGATGCGCCACCTCCGCGCCGACCGTCCGTGCCGACAACCGCACCTGCTCCCGCACCGGGGCGGCGGTCGCCGGGTCCGAACGTTCGCGCAGTTCGGTGACGGCGGCGCGCAGTCCGGGTGCGCCCGCGATGAGCCTGTCCACATTCGAGCCGGGCAGCGCGCGAGCCATCGACCGGATCTGCCAACCGGCGGCCTCACCCTGCATCATGAGCGTCATCAGCGCATCCGGATATGCCTCACGCTTGGTGTGCGCGGCGGATGATCGAAACGTGTTGTTGCGTTGCTTGTCGTCGAGTGCCCACATCATGCCCGGCGGGACGTGGGCGTCCTGGTTCTGTGCCCCGGCGACCGCGGGCGACATCGCGCGGCGAGCCCCACCCGTCGCCCATCGGCCCTGTGGGGTGTCCAAACCGACCGGACCGCGGAGCGCGGAAGACAGCGCGGCTCTCCAATGCACCTTTGCGGCCGCCTCGCGGTCGCCCGGACCGATGTTTGCGGAAATGTGCAGGCCCTGCCGCATGGCATCGAGTTCCCGGGCGTGCCCGAGTTCGTGCAGGATGATGGGGATCGCACCCCACTGGGAAACGTCCGGCATCCGGGATTCCAACGCGTCTGCCGCCGTCGCCAGCAGATCGGCCCGCCCGTCCGGCGTGAAGAACATCGGTGACCCGACGAATGCCGCATGCAGGTCGGTGAGTCGCAAACGATAGTCGTTGCCGTAGAAGTAGTCGCCGTAGTCGAATCCTTGGACGTCCTTCGTGACCCGTGCCATGGCGGCCGGAGAGCGCGGGCCTGCCGAGCGCTGTTTGCCCATCCCCATGTAGACGAGCGCCTCACTGTCCGGATACATCCGGGCCCAGTGGATCGCCCCGACCGCGGTTTCCTTCGCCGTCGTCGGGTCGTAGTGCGTGAAGTCGACGGGTACATCGCGACCCGAGGCCGCCTTGATGCCCAACTGGGTCAGCCGCGCCGACTGGCGCACATCGTGGGCCGTTACGACCGCTTCGAACAAGGGATCTCCGGGCGCGATCCCGACCGGCGTGGGCGCCGCGCGCAACCAATCGTCCAAGGAGGCCATGCGAACATCCTACGATCGAACGATCTTGATCCCGTGAGACATCGAAGTCACGGGTGGTCCCACCGGATTCCGGTACGCGGCCGGCGGGGTCGGGACGGGTCCGACAGGTCCGACGGGTTCGGCGCCGCCGCGGAACACCGGCGTGCCCTGCGGGACCGGGTCGAGCGCAGGTCGTCGAACCAAAGCGGGCAGGCGGATCGAGGAGAACCGCCCGTCGGGTGGTGCGCCGGCAGCGGTCGACGCGGTCGCGACGGCCCCACGCGGCGAGCCCGGCGGGCGGTCCGGCCCACCCGGCCCGCCCGCCGGGCTCACGCGCGCTCACCCGATCAACGGGTGGTGGTCCAGGTCGTACCCGAAATAGCGCGGCCCGGTCAGTGCCAGCCCCGCCGGGGTCAGCCAGCGCGGGTCGCACGGGGCGGCCAGCACCGTGACGCGCAGTCCGTAGCGCAACGATTCGGTGGTCACCGGTTCTCCCGTCTCGGTGTCCAGCACGCAGATCAGGTCCGGGGTGGTGGCGACCACCCGGCCGTCGCGGCGCGCGAGCAGGTGTTCGTTCTGGAAGTCCAGCTCCAGTACCGAGCCGGCCCCCTCCAGCCGGGCCCGACCGCGCGCGAACCCGCCCTCGGTGCGGCGTTCGACGTCGACCACCTTTCCGGCCGAAAGCTGTACGCCGCCCAGGAGTTCGCAGGCCGCCGCGACCGGATCGCGGTGTTCGGCGCGAGCCCGGCGGACCTCGCGGCCCAGGTTCTCGGCCAGGGTCAGCGTCGCCGGGACCAGGCCGTCGCGCAGTTGGTCGCCGCGCAGGACGGTGTCGGCGCACGAGATCTGGCAACCACGCTCGACGCACACGGCTCGGGCGATCCGCTCGGCCTCGGTGTTGTCCACCGCCTGGACGACGACCGTATTGCCCTTGTCGTCGGCCAGCGCCATCGGTGAGTTGGGCACCCCGATCAGGCCCGGCAACACCATCTGCGCCTCCGGGAAGGCGCGTCCCATCGCGTCGCCGTCCACGATCGGCAGCCCGGTGTGTGCCGCGGCGGCCAACGGGATCATCGAGTTCACGCCACCGATCTCGATCGGCACCAGGTGGGTGGCCCGACGGCCCAGCACCGCCTCCAAGGCGCGCAGCGCGTTGATCTCCTCGCGGCCGGAGGGGAGTTTCTCCAGCAACACCGTCGGCGCGCCCATCGACGAGATCGGCACGACGGTCGCGTCCGCCGGCACCTCGTCGATGTCGAGCACGGTCACCGGGCCGTACCGCCGCACCGCCTCGCGCGCCAACAGCATGCCCACGTACGGATCCCCGCCGCCGCCCGTACCCAGAATGCCCGCGCCACGCGCGATATCCGCCAACTGCTCGATGCCGATCTCACGCATGCGTGCGAATTCCGTTCCGCGCGTCGTGGTCCTGCGCGCCGTCGTTCGACGCGCCGTGCTTCTCGGCGCCCACGTTCGACGCACCGTGCTTCTCCGCGCCGTCCTTCGACGCACCATCGTTCTCCGCGCCGGCATCCGACGCGCCATGCTTCTCGGCACCGACGTCCGACGCGCCAAGCTTCTCCGCGCCCACGTTCGACACACCCACGTTCGACACGCCATCGTTCAGCGCACCTTCGTCCCGCGCACCGGACACGCGGTACGCCGAGACCGGCCGCCCGAGGTCGAGCTCCCCCACCGCCTTCACCCGAATGCGCGTCGCCCCACCCGGCAGATAGGCCAACGGCACCTCCTCGACATCCACGACGCGCACCGTCCCCGGCCGCGCGCCGGACTCCTCGGCCCGGCGCACCGCCTCGTCCCGGGCCGTCGCCAACACCTGGTCACGCTTGCCCTCCGGGACCCGGAAGACCCGGTCGACCTCACCGCCGACCTGCGCGATGGCCGCGCCGACCGCGTTGGCCACATCGAAGTGGGCCGGTCGCCGCACGTCCGGGAAGCCGGGCAGACCACCCGGGACCAGCACGCTGCCGCCGCCGACCGCGACCACGGGCAGCGGCGCGGCGGAGGTGCGCATGCGGTCCACCGTCTCGGCCAGCCGTTCGGCGATCCGGGCGAGCGCGCGCTCGGCGAACGCCCGGTCCACCCCGGCCACCGCGCCCGCGTCGCCGATGTCGGCGGCGCCGGCGGCCACGGCCAGGTCGGTGGCGGTCAGCGTGTCGCCGCCGAACACCAGGGCCTCGTCGGTCAACCGGTAGCCCACGCTGCGCGGCCCGACCTCGCCGTCGGCGGCGACCAGCGAGCCGCCGCCGACGCCGAGCGAAAGCACGTCCGGGATGCGGAAGTTGGTCCGCACCCCGGCCGCCTCGGATTCGCCCGCCGCCTCCCGCGGGAAACCGCCGACCAGAATGCCCACGTCGGCCGTGGTCCCGCCCACATCCACGACCGCACAGTCGGTGAGTCCGGACAGGAACGCCGCGCCGCGCATCGAGTTGGTCGGCCCGGAGGCGAAGGTGGCGACGGGATAGCGCCGCGCGTGCGCGACGTCCATCAGCGTGCCGTCGTTTTGCGATATGAAGAACGGCGCGCCGATCCCGGCGCCGACCAGCGCCGCGCCGAACGCGTCCACGATGTGTTCGGCCAGCTCCCGTAGCGAGGCGTTGACGATCGTCGCGTTCTCGCGCGCCAACAGGCCGACCCGGCCGATCTCGTGCGAGAGGGACACGTGTACGTCGCCGAGTTCGCCGGTGAGGATCTCCGCCGCCCGGATCTCGTCCTCGGCCGCCGCCGGCGAGAACACCGAGCTGATCGCGATCGTGGTCAGCCCCCGGGCCCGGATGTCCGCCGCGACCCGGCGCAACTCGTCGGGGTCCAGCGGCGAGATCATCCGACCGTCGAACTCCCGCCCGCCGTGGCACAGATACGTGCCGCCGCCGACCACCTCGCGCAGCCGTTCGGGCCAGTCGACCATCGGCGGCAGCGCCTCGGTGGCGGGCAGGCCGAGCCGGACGGCCGCGACCCGCGCCAGCCGTTCGCCCTCGATCAGCGCGTTCAGGAAGTGCGTGGTGCCGATCATCACCGCGTCCACCGCGGCCGGATCGGTGGGCCGCCCGTCGGCGCCGGGTGCGGCCAGCAGTGCGGCGACGGCCGCGGCCACGCCCGACGTGACGTCGGCGGTGGTGGGTGACTTGGTGCCGGCGACGACGTGGTTGTCGTCGCTCAGCAGGGCGGCGTCGGTGTTGGTGCCCCCGACGTCGATTCCGATGCGCATGTGGTGGTTCCTCTTGCCGAAACGGGCGGAGTGGGGTGCTCAGGCAGGGGTTGCGGCGGCTTCGCCGGCGGCCGCGATCTCGCGGGCCGCGGCCGGGTGGGCCGGTTGCTCGACCGGCAGTTCGCGGTGCGGCTGCACCAGGTTCAGCCGGCCGGCCACGATGTATCCGAGGCCGGCGGCCAGCAGCGAGTTCAGCGCCGGCACTCCCGCCCACTGGTAGTGCTCGCACAACCAACCGAACAGCGAGGCGGCGGTCCACAACACGATCGTGGCGGGCACCCACGAGGGTTCGGTCTCCGGAAGTCGGCCGATCGCGCGGGAGGCGTCCAGTTGCGCACGCCAGCGCTTGGTGACGAAGTACTCGGCGACCATGATTCCGGCGATCGGCGGGGTCACCACGCCGAGCACGGTCAGGAAGTCGGTGAACCGGTCCAGGATGCCGGCGGCGGCGGCGAGGCTGCCGAGTACGCCGATGGCGATCGTCACGGCAGTGCGGTTCAGGCGTACCCCGATCGTCGACTCGACGGCACTGATCAGGCCCAGGGCGGCGGAGTACAGGTTCCAGTTGTTGATCTTCACGGTGGCCGACACCAGGATCAGCACACCCGCGACGCCGGAGGACGCGGTGATGATGGCGATCACGTCGGACGACTTGACCGCGTACGCCAGCAGCACACCTGCCAGGCCCAGTACGTACTCGCCCAGCGAGATGCCGACCAGGGTCTGCTTGACGACGTCTGCGGTGGAGCGGTTGAACCGGGTCATGTCCGGTGTGGTGACCGCGCCGACGATGTACGAGCCGGCCACGATCGTCGCGCCGGTCGCGATCGATATGTGCTCGCCGAACGGCGGGGAGGCGACCAGATCGCCCATGCTGTGCCGGGAGATCTCCACGGTCATCGCCCAGCCGGCCAGGCCCAGGAACGCCGGCACGGTGACGAAGGCCGTCCAGCCCATCGCGCGGAACCCACGCAGCACCAGAATCGTGACGCCCAGTCCGGTGATCAGGCACCAGCCCCACAACGGCACGCCCGGGACCAGCGAGTGCAGCCCGGCGGCGAACACCGCGGTCTGCACGCCGAACCAGCCGAACAGGCTGACCGCGATCACCAGGCCGATCAGGATCGACCCGTATCGGCCGAACCCGGTCCAGCGGGCCAGCACCGAGGTGGTCAGGCCCTCGCGCATCCCGGCGATGCCGACGAAGACGCACACCACCTCCAGGATCACCGAGCCGAGCGTGAAGGCCCAGAACGCACCCCGGAAGCTCAGCCCGGCGCCCAGGGTCGCGCCGAGCAGGAACTGGGTCAGGTCGGAGAGTTGGCCGAAGCGCTGGATGGCGACGTTGAACCACGAGTAGCGCGCGGACTGCGGCACGCGCTCGAGCGGATAGTCCTCGTCCAGGCCCGACGCGTGGGGCGCACCCGCGTCGACGGCCTTGGGCGAGGGTGTGCCCGCGGCGGTCGTTCTGCTGTCTGTGGTCATGCGTTTCCTCGGATTCCTGGGGACCGGCACGAATTCCTGGGACCGGAAGGGGACGTCGCCGGGCGGCGAGGTGTGCTGCCGGGCGTCGTGGAGCTCGGCGGGGGGTGGAAGTCCCGCCCTGGGCCCGGCGGGTGTGCGTGGTGTCGTGCCGCGGCTCACCGGGACGGGTGGTGCTCCGCGCGTACGTTCGGCGGGCCGCTCACAGCGGCGCGGGAGGTCCCACCGCTCGGGCCCGCAGGCTGAACGCGGGACCGGGAAGGTAGGGCACGGGGACCCGTTCGACCGGGAGTACGACGACCCGGCGCGGATCGGCGCCCGCCCGCACCGCACTGCGGCGCGCGCCTTCGCGGACCTCCTCCATCGCGTCCGCCTCCGCCGCCTCCCCGACCCGCACCAACTGCTCGTGGGCGCCGCCGACCGGACTGAGTGCGGCCCCGAACGCCCCGGCCACCGGGCCGTGTTCGGGCCGTACGACATGCGCGGCCGGGGCCGTCGTCGCGGCGAACGCGGCCGAGCCGCCGCCGACCACGATCAGCGGCAGTCGGGCCGCGCCGGGTTGCATCCGGTCCACCGCCTCCTCGAACGCGTCGCGGTCCTCGGCCGGGACCCGGATCAGGTCGGGCATCGGGAAGCTCACCGGCACGCCGCCGACCACCTCCCCGGGTCTGCTCTCCTGCGGGAAGCCGCCGACCAGCAGGCCCACCCTGATCCGCCGCGCCCCGACGTCGGCGACCACCGCGTCGGTCAGCCCGGTCAGCAGCCCGGCGCCGCGCAGCGTGCCGGCCGGTCCGCTGCCCAACGCCAGGCTCGGGTGCAGCCGCAGGTAGTCCAGCGCGGTCAGGGTGCCGTCGCCGCGGGTGACCAGGATCGGCGCGGACGCCAGCCCCAGGGCGCCGAGCGAGGAGGTCAACGCGTCGGCGAGGGCCGCGGTGTGCCGCGACAGCGCGGCGTCCAGGACCGTGCCGTTCTCGCGCTCGATCAGGCCCAACCCGCCCAATCCCGCGGACAGGCCGACGAACACGTCGGGGCCCGCCTCGCGGCGGATGATCTCGGCGGCCTCGTGTTCCTGGGTGTCGTCGATCGGCGAGAACACCCCGGAGACCGCGAACGCGTCGGCGCGGCCCGCGAGGCCGGCCGCGAACCGGGCCACCGCGTCCCGGTCGAGCAAGGTGGTGTCGGCGCGGGTCAGACCGGCCCCGCCCTCGACCATCGCGCTGCCCGCGTGCACGGCCGCGCGCAGGTCGGCGGGCCAGTCGGCCAGCGGCGGCACCGCGTCCGAGACGGGCCCGCCGATGCGCAGTACGCCGACCCGGGTCAGCCCCTCGCGGCGGGTGACCGCGTGCGCGGCGCTGCGCAGCGCGATGGCCACGTGGGTCACCCTCGCCGGGCGCGGGGCATCCCGCAGCAGCGCGGCCACCGCGATCCGCACGCTGTCCACCGGTTGCTCCGCCGAGGGCACCTCGACCGTGATCGCCGGCGCGTCGCCGGCCGGCAGTGCCCCGACGGTGTGGGTCGGGCCCACGTCCACACCGATCGTGCGAAGGTCGCTCATCGCACGCCCTCCCCGGGATCGGGCAGGTCCAGCCCGAAGGCCGCCGGGCCGCCGAGGCACAGGCCGGCCTCGGTCAGCCAGGCGGGGGCGCAGTCCAACGCGAGGATCGACACGCGAAGCCCGTAGCGCAGCACCTCGACCTGCAGGGCCTCGCCCGTCCTGGTCTCCACCAGCGCGATGATGTCCGGCGTCACCACGACCGGACGGCCGTTCTCCAGGACGGCCAGATACTCCGACTGCGCCTCGACCCGCAGCAGCCGGCCCTGGTCCCGGCCCAGGCCCTCGACCAGGATCCCGGTGGCCGCGTGCGAGACCCGCTCGATCGCGGCGATCTTGCCGGTGACCACCCGGCGGATCGGCGGCGCGGGATCGCCGGGTACGCCGATGGCCAGCGCCGCGCCCACGGCCAGCGCCCGGCGGATCGAGCCCGGCACGGCGTGCCGCGCGGCCTGACCGGCCGTCAGGGGGTAGTCCGAGCAGGCGGCCTGACCGCCGAACGCGTCCAGCGTGGCCCGGACCACCCGCTCCAGCCAGGGGCCGTCGGCGTGGTCGACGACCACGGTGCGGCCGCGTTCGTCGGCGAGCACGGCGGGGGTGGCCCGGATCCCGGCGAGTTCGAGCACGTTCTGGTCCATCCGGGGGAAGGCCCGGCCCATGCTGTCCGCGTCCAGCAACGGCAGACCCAGGCGGGCGGCCCAGGCGACCGCCACGCAGCCGTTGGAGCCGCCGATCTCGCTCGACATCAGCGCGGCCGGCGGTCCGCCCCGGACCCTCTCGACCCGGTCCAGCATCCGCCGTGCCTCGGCGACGCCGCCGACCCGCTCGGCCATCACCGGGGACGAGCCGACGGTGCCGACCGTCATCACCCTCGCGTCCGCGGGCAGGTCCCGCGGGCGCAGGATCCGGACCGGGCCGTGCTCGACGATCGCCTGCCGGGCGCCCGCGAGGGTGACCGACGTGGCCCCGCCGCCGCCCGAACCCAGGACGGCGCAGCCGCGCGCGAAGTCCGGAAGCAGTCCGGCGTCGAGTTCCATGGGTCAAAGGTACGAACAGGCGGCATGTCGGATGTGTGCCACACGCACCCGATCGAGTGAAAGATGTGCTGCCGGCACACTGGGCGCCGTGACCACACTCGCCGACCTGCTTTCCGGCCCCGACACCGACGGGATCGTCGTCGTGGCCGGACCGACCGACGCCGTCCCGCTGACCGACGTGCGGCTGGAGACGCGCGCGGATCGCCTGGCGCACGCGCCCGCCGGTTGCCTGGTCGTGCTGACCACACCGCTCAGCGGCTATCGGCTCGACGTGGCGGTGCGCGATCTCGCGGCGGCCGGCGCGGCGGGCCTGGTGCTGACTGCCATCACGCCCGACTCGCCCGTCCCGGCCACCGCCCGCGCGCTGGCCGACCGGGGCCGGGTCGCGATCCTGCACACCGACGGCGACCTGGCCGCACTGGTGCTGGCGGTGGATCGAGCGGTCCGCGGTGGTGCGGCCGACGCCCTGGCCCGGGTGGACGCGGCGGCCCGGGAGTTGCCGTCCGTGGCGGGCGACCCGGAGCGGGTGGCCCGAGCCGCGTCCCGGGTCCTGGGGTTGCCGGTGGGTCTGCGTGCGCCGGAGCCGGGCGAGTTCGGCGCGTCGGCGCTCGGGCCCGACGGCGACGTCTGGCTCAGCGCGCCGGACCGACCCGATGCGGCGGGCCGCGCCGTGCGTGCGGTGCTCGCCCTGGGCGCGCTGGCCGCGGCGGCCGGCCCGGCCGACGATGTCCCGGTGCGCTCGCGCGGCCAACTCCTGGCCGAGTTGCTGGCCGTGCCCGAGGCCCAGGCGCTGCGCCTGGGCAGCCGCGGCCGGGCCCTGGGGCTGCCGGTCGACAGTTGGCATCTGGCCCTGCGGGTGGAGCCGATCGCCCTGGCCGGCACCGACCGATACCGCCTGCTGGAGGCCGCCGGGCCGCTCGCGTTGCGCCTGTTGCGTTCGCTGGGTCCGGTCACCTGGAACGCCGCGCGCGTCGACGAGGCGCTGGTGCTGACCCGATCACAGCCCACCGACCCGGGCCGCGACGGCATGCGCGCGACGCTCGCCGACGCCGGCCGGCTCCTGGTGGTGCTGCGCGAGCGCAACCCGGGTGCGGACCTGCGCTGCGGGGTGGGCGCGGCCCATCGCGGCGTACTGGGCCTGCGCAGGTCGGCCCGCGAGGCCCGCACCGCCCTGTTGCGCTCGGGCGGCGGCGGGTCCGGTCCGATCGCCGCGCACGACGCGGCCGGTCTGGACCGGATGTTGCTGGACTGGTACTCCTCCGACGCGGCCCGCGAGGCGGTACACGAACTCCTGGCCCCGGTCCTGGCGTTGGGCCCACAGCGCGCCGCGCCGCTGCTGCGTACGCTACAGGCCTACCTCGATCACCAGGGCTCGCCCGCCCGAGCCGCCGACGAACTGCACCTGCACCGCAACGCGGTCACCAAACGCGTCCGCAAGGTGGGCGAACTGATCGGCGCGGACCTGGAGGACCCCCAACAACGCCTCGCGGTACAACTGGCCTGCCGCGCCCACCTGATGTGAGCACGAAGCACCCGACGAACGAGGCAACCGCACCCCGCCGACCCATCCGGTGCGTCGCGCGCCGTGCCGGATGGCGACCCGGCGTCCCTGTGACCCGGTGTCCGGGCGTCCCGGTGACCTTGTGCCGGATACCGCCGTGTAGTGCGATCCGCCGCCCTCGTCGCGGGATGCCTTGTGACCGCGCCGAGTTCGCCCGCTGAGGCCGCCGACGCCGGCGGTTCGCCGGCCGCCGCGGGCTCGCCACCGAGGCTGGGCGTCGATCTGGACACGGTGACGATCCCCGAGTTACAGGCGCGCATGGCGCGCGGTTCGTTGACCTCGTCGGCACTGACCGGCGCCTACCTGTGGCGGATCCAGACCGTCGACCCCAGGATCCACGCGGTGTTGCGCATCGACCCGACCGCCCTGCGCCAGGCGGCGGCCGGCGACGCCCGGTATCGGCGCGGCGAGGCCCGCGGCCCGCTCGACGGCATTCCCGTCCTGCTCGAGGACAACGTGAACACCCGTGACCTGCCGACGACGGGCGGGTCACTGGCACTGGCCGGGAGCCCGCCGGACGCCGACGCCGCCCTGGTCACCCGCCTGCGCGACGCGGGCGCGGTGATCCTGGGCAAGACGAACCTGTCCGAGTGAGCCGACTTCCTTGCGGCAAAGCCCACTTCAGGTTGGTCGGCGGTGGGTGGGCAGACCAGGAATCCGTACGTGTTGGACCGCAACCCGTGCGGTTCCTCGTCCGGTTCCGGCGCCGCGCTCGCCGCGTCCTTGGCGCAGGTGGCGATCGGGACCGAGACGGACGGCTCGATCGTGTGTCCGGCCGGGGCGAACGGTGTCGTCGGCCACAAGCCCGGCCTGGGGCTGGTCGGCCAGGCCGGCGTGGTGCCCATCTCCGCCGAGCAGGACACCGCGGGACCGATGGCGCGCAACGTCACCGATGCGGCGCTCACCCTCGCGGTGATCAGCGGCGGCGTCCCGCACCTCACCGCCTCCCTCGATGTCGCGCGGGCGTCGACACGCCCCGCGCGCGCTGCGCGGCAAGCGCATCGGCCTGTGGCGGCTGCCCTCGCTCGGGCCGGAGGTGGACGCCCTGATGACGCGTACGGCCGACAGCCTGCGCGAGGCGGGCGCCGAGGTCGTCGAGGTGCGACTCCCCTACCAGGAGCGACTCGCCGAACTGGAGTTCCCCGCACTGCTGAGCGTGTTCCACCGCGACATCGACGCCTACCTCGCCACCCGCCGGGGACCGCGCGACCTCGCCGAACTGATCGAGTTCAACCGCACCCACCCGGCGGAGCAGACCTGCTTCGCGGGTCAGGAGTTGTTCGAGCAGGCCCTGCTCGCGCCGCCCACCACCGACCCGCGATACCGGGCCGCGCGCGCCGAGTTGAAGGATCTCTCCCGCGGGTCGATCGACGAGACCATGGCCGCCCATCGCCTGGACGCGATCGCCTCGCCGACGAACCCGCCCGCCTGGACGACCGACTGCGCGCGCGGCGACAACGACGTGATCCCCTCGTCCACCCCCGCGGCCGTGGCCGGGTACCCGTCGTTGTCGGTGCCCGCCGGCCTGGTGAACCGGTTGCCCGTGGGCCTGCTGCTGATGTCCGGCGACCACCGCGACGGCGAACTGCTGTCCCTGGGGGCGGCGGTCGAACACCGACTCGACGCCTGGCGCGCGCCGCGCTACCTCCCGACCGTGGGACCCGGCACCTGACCGGCGATCGCCCGCGGGAAGTCCGCCACCGCGAGGTGTTCCCGGAGAGGGCACACCACACGGTGGCGGGCCGCCGCGTCATCACGAAACCCGTTCACTCGCCGGGGCCGTCCCCCGGTCCGCGAGATCGGTGTCCGCGGGATCGGTATCCGCGGGATCGGTATCCGCGGGTGCCCGGGCGGCGTGTGCTTCGGCGGGGTCGGGCAGGGGCTGTTCCGCCCAGATGATCTTGCCCTCGGGGATGTACCGCGTACCCCAGCGCGCGGCGATCTGGGCGACCAGGAACAGGCCCCGGCCGCCCTCGTCCATGGTGGCCGCGTAGCGCAGGTGAGGGGCGGTGCTGCTGCCGTCGGCCACCTCGCAGATCAGGCTCCGGTCGCGCAGCAGCCGTACCCGGATCGGCTCGGACCCGTAGCGGATGGCGTTGGTGATCAGCTCGCTGAGGATCAACTCGGTGCCGAAGAGCTGATCGCCCAGCCCCCACTCCTCCAGTTTCGCGGCGACCACCTCGCGCATCCCGGCCACCGCGGCGGGATCCGACGGCACCTCCCATTCGGCCACCCGGTCGCCGCCCAGGGTGCGGGTGCGGGCGACGAGCAGCGCGATGTCGTCCTTGGGGTGTTCGGGGAGCAGCGCGTCCAGGACCGCCACGCAGCTCTGCTCCGGGGTGCGGCCGGGGTGGGCCAAGGCCTGACGCAGCAGCCCCATCCCGACGTCCAGGTCGCGGGTGCGGTCCTCGATCAACCCGTCCGTGTACAGGACGAGCGAACTGCCCTCGGCCACCTCCAGTTCGATGGTCTCGAACGGCATGCCGCCCAGTCCCAGCGGCGGCCCGGCGGGCAGGTCGGGGAACTCCACGCTGCCGTCGGGGTGCACCAGCGCGGGCAGCGGGTGCCCGGCCCGGGCCATCGCGCAGCGCCGCGACACGGGGTCGTAGATCGCGTACAGGCAGGTGGCGCCGATGATGCCGGCCCCGACGTCCGGGTCCGCCTCGTCCTGGTCGATCCGGCCGACCAGGTCGTCCAGGTGGCTGAGGAGTTCGTCGGGCGGCAGGTCGAGCGTGGAGAAGTTGTGCACCGCGGTACGCAGCCGGCCCATGGTGGCCGCGGCGTGCAGCCCGTGGCCGACCACGTCGCCGACGACCAGGGCCACCCGGGCGCCGGAGAGCGGGATCACGTCGAACCAGTCGCCGCTCACCCCGGACTGCGCGGGCAGATAGCGGTGGGCCACCTCCAGCGCGCTCTGCGCGGGCAGGGCACGCGGCAGCAGACTGCGTTGCAGTGCCGTCGCCAGGGTGTGTTCGCGGGCGTAGCGGCGGGCGTTGTCGATGCTGACCGCGGCGCGCGCGACCAGTTCCTCGGCGAGGAACAGGTCGTCCCGGTCGAACGGCTCGGGCTTTTCCTTCCGCCAGAAGTTGGCCATGCCCAGCACCGAGCCGCGCGCCTGGACCGGGACCGTGATCAGGGAGTGGATGCCGTATTCGACGATCGCTCCCGCCCGCTCCCGGTCCTGGGCGTGCCAGTCGTCCGCGGCCGCGAGATCGGCCACGATCTCCGACCGGCCGCTGTCGAGTCCGCGGGCCTGCGGGGTCGAGGGGACGAAGTCGATCAGGGTACCGAGCGGGTACAGGGGGTGATCGTCGCGGATGCCGGCGACGGCGCTGCGGCGCATGTTCGCGCCGCTACCGGTCGGCTCCCCGCCGTCCAGGACCGGGGCGGCCAGGTCGACGGTGACGAAGTCGGCGAATCGCGGGACCGCGACGTCGGCGAGTTCCTCGGCGGTGCGCACCATGTTCAGGGTGGTGCCGATCGCCACCCCGGCGTCGTACAGCAGTTTCAGCCGCCTGCCGGCCACCTCGGCCCTGCCGGAGAGCGTCATCAGTTCGGTCGTGTCGCGCAGGGTCGCGACCGTGCCGCGCGGACCGCCGTGACGATCCGTGGGCCGCTGGTTGACCGCCAGCAATCGATCCCCGGCGGGATGTACCTCGTCCGAGACCACACGACCGGAGATCAGCAGTTCGGCCGTGCCCGGTTCGAGGCCGGGGAGGTCGGCGATCCGCCGGCCCTCGGCGTCGGGCGGGAGGTCGAGCAGTCGTCTGGCCTCGTCGTTCGCCAGCACCAGTCGGGTGTCCGCGCCGACGATGAGCACGCCCTCGCGAACCGCGTGGAGCACCGAGTGGTGGTGTTCGTACATGCGGGTCATCTCGGCCGGGCCCAGGCCGCGTGTCTGTCGCCGCAGCCGGCGGGTCACCAGTGCGGTCCCTCCGGTGGCCAGGGCGAGCGCGGCGGTGCCGGTGGCCAGGATGATCGGCAGTTGCCGGTCGACCACGCCGGTCACGTTCTTGACCCGCAGCCCGGCGACGACCACACCCTCGACCGTGCCGTCGGGGGCGGTGACCGGGACCACCGCCTGCACCTCGCGGCCGAGCGGGCCGTTCACGCTCTCCACGATCATGTGCCCGGCCAGCGCGGGCTCGATGTTGGCGACGACGGGCAGGCCGATCAGTTCCGGCCTGGGGTGGGTATAGCGGATCCCCTGGGTGTCGGTCACCACGATGAAGTCCACACCGGCGGCCATCCGCCCCGCCTCGGTCAGCGGTTGCAGCACCGCGGACGGGTCGGGTGAACGCAGCGCGGCGATGACCCCGGGAGAGTGGGCGAACGTCTGGGCGACGGCGACCGCCCGGTTGCGGGCCTCGCGGTCGCTGTCGTGCCGGGACTGCACCACGAGCGCGAGCACGGCGCCGGCCACGAGCAGAAACACCACGGCGACTTGCAGGACGAAGACCTGCCCGGCAACGCTTCGCCGGCGCCTGCCGGACGGTGACTGAACCGATGCACCCCGAAATCGGCCGGAATCATCGGCCATGTCTACCGTTGTACCCACTGGGGCGTCACGGGACCACTCGTGGGACCCATGGGACGGGACCACCACCACGCGCGGCGCGCCGCGAGGCGAACGCCCCCGGTCGTCGCCTCACGTGAAGATCGCGTGCACCTGGTCCACCGCCTCCGCGCCATACGCCACCGCCCCCACCGGGACCGCGCCTCCGACGGCCTCGATCACCCTGGCGGCCCACACCGGCCCGAATCCTCCGCACAGCTCGATCAGTTGGACACCCTCCGCGACCAGGCGCCGGGTCACTCGGATGGCCTGCTCGGGCCGGTCCACACCGACGAACACGGAACGGCAGTCGGGCGTCACGACGACGGTCTCGCGGTCGGGATCGGCGCCCGAAGCGGTGTAGATGAATCCCCATGCCGTCAGCGCCATGGCGGACGCCTCCTGTTCGACTCCTGGCTGTCGGCCCCCGGCGTCGTCGACCTATCGGATCCTCGACGCGGCGGGCCCGGTCGATCCCAGCACACCGCCTTCGACCGCCCGCCGTCCACGAGGCGCACCCGCACGGGCCTGAGGTCGCGCCTCAAGCACCAGGTCGGCGGCGGTCGCGGCATACCGCGCCGCGTACGGATCGTCGGCGTTCCAGACCAGCGCGTGCCGGATGCGCGGCGCGTCCGTCGCGAACGGCAGCCACACCAGGCCGTCTCCGTCGTGCGCGTCCCACGCGGGCCGCAGTGCCACCATGTCGTCGTCGCCGGCCAACTCGGCGGTGAACAACGCACGCCTCGGTGAACCTTCGCGGATCACCCGCGGCCGCCACCCCGCACGCGTCCAGGCCCCACGCGTCGCGTCGTGGTAGCCGGGCGCCGACGACCGCGCGAACCACAACAACGCGCTCCCGGACAGGTCGGCCCAGTCCACCGTGCCCCGCTGCGCGAGGCGATGCCCGCCGGCGACCAGGACTCCCAACTCCGCGTCGCCGACCTCCGCGCACGCGAGGTCGTGCAGGTCCTCCGGCAGCACCACGACCCCCACGTCCAACGAGCCGGCGCGCAGCCGCACCAGTTGCTCGCCCGTCTGTCGGTCGGCGATCTCGGGCGCGGACTCCCCGGCCGCCCGCCACAACGCGGGTGCGACCCAGGGCGGCGCCCCCGGCGTGACCGCGGCGCGCATCACGCGTCGCCCGTGTACCGACTCCTTCGCCCGCCGCGCCGCCTCCACAGCGGCCCGCGCGTCCACCACCAGGCGGTCGGCCGCCTCGGTCGGCGTCATACCGCCCGGTGTACGCACGAACAGCGGCGCCCCGAGTACGCGCTCGAGAGCGATGATCTGCTGGCTCAACGACGTCGGCCGGATGCCCAGCGCGTACGCGGCCCGGGTGAGGTGCCGCTCCTCGTGGACCGCGAGAAAGTACCGCAACTGACGCAACTCCATCCGGCGGATGTTATCCCCGCGCAGCCGGTCGCGCCCGGGCCGCCCCGTCCGCGCCCCGGGCCGTGCGCGGATCGCCCCCGATGCATCGGCCCCCACGACCGGAAGCGCGTCGTGGGGGCCGATGTCGCACACGTGCGGACTTGTGGCTACTTGCGGGCGGGCGCGATCCAGACGACGGCGCCCTGGTCACCGGACAACGGGAGGACCGGGAACACGGTCACGCCGTATGCCTTCTCCCACCCGGGGTTTCCGGAGCCGAGCACCGAGGAGAAGAACGGCTTGCCGTAGTTGGCGAAGTCCGGCGAGCCGTCCGTCTTGGTGACCTTGGTCGAGTACGGCGCCCGCGCCGGGACCACGGTCGAACCGTTGCGGTCCTTGGGTGCGAAGCCGGTGCCGTTGGCCTCCGCGCCCGGCGCGTAGCCGAGCGTGTCGGAGAAGAACCGCACCGGTTCCGTCTTGGCGAATTGCGCGCAGTGGTCGCCGGCCGTGCGGCAGGCCCGGAATCCGGGCGTGTCCTTGAAGCTGAACGCCGCGTTGGCCGACTGCACTCGGGGTTCGAGGTTGGCCGCCTGGTTCGACGGCGCGTCCGGGAAGCGGTAGGGCTCCGGGTGCGCGTCGACCAGGAGCAACTCGCCCTTGGCACCCCACGACGGGGCCTTGTCGATGTTGAACAGCACGCCGTTGTTCTCGTACGAGCTGTCCCGCAGCCACACCAGCAGGCCCGGCGCGTTGTACGCGAGCTTCTCGCGCTTGCCGTTCTCGCCGAACGTGTAGGTGTACTTCAGGCCCTGGTCGAAGCCGGACATGTTGCGCCACTCGAGCAGGTAGTACTGCTCGCGGCTGAACGTGCCGTCGGTGACGATCCAGCCCGCGCCCCTGGTACCGCCGCCGGACGAACCGCCCTGCGGAGTCCAGCCGTTGGCGCCCTGCTCGACATCGTCGGACCACACCGTGGTGGTGCCGTTGGTGAGCGAGAAGTCGTCGGCGACCCAACCCTTCTCCTGCGTCGCCGCGTCCGTGTCGACGCCGATCCTCAGCTTGATGTTCCGCCCCGCGTACGGCGTCAGGTCCACCTGGTCGTGGCGCCAGCCGTGGCTGTCGCCGGTCAACCCGGTGCTCTTGCCGAAGGCTCGGAGGTTGCCGTTGGGGTCCGGGTAGTCCGGCGGGGTCGACACGAGCGTGCCGGCCTCGTCACGCACCTGGAGCTGCGTCCAGGTGGTGCCGCCGTCGGTGGACACCTCGACGAAGCCGAAGTCCCAGTCCTCCTCCAGGACATAGTCGGTCCACCAGCGGAACTTCACGTCGGAGCCCGCCGGGACCGCGACGTCGCGAACCAGCTTGACGTCCGCCCAGTCCTGGTCGTTGTTCGAGTACCACGCCTTCTGACCGCTGTGCGGCGTGCTGAACCTGATCACCTTGTCCGGGAGGTTGACCCGCACCGCCTGTTTGGTGCCCCTGGGTGTCTTGGCCGCCTGTCCGAGCGTGACCAGCGCGGGCTTGTCGCCCACCTTCAGGACCTCGGGCGTCAGCCAGCCCAGCGAGTACTTGGACCACGCGCTCATGTGCGCGGGCATCGACTGGAACAGCGGCCCGGAGTGCGATCCGTTGGCCATCAGGTCCCAGAAGTTGACGTCCGACTGACCACCGCTGAAGTTGTCGTACAGGTCCGGCAGACCGAGGTCGTGGCCGTACTCGTGGGCGAACACGCCCACGCCGGAGTCCTCCGGCTGCACGATGTAGTTGGCGACCTTCAGTTGCGTGCCCGGGACCGTGTATCCGCCCGCCACGGCGCTGGAGTGCGCCCAGATGGCGTACGTGCCCTCGGCGCCGCCGCCGGTGGACTTGTCCTTGCCCGAGTGCACGAGGACCAAGTGGTCGACCACGCCGTCGGGTTCGAGCAGGTTCCCGTCGCCGTCCGCGTCCCCGGTGTCCTCCTTGTCGTAGTCCGCCCACGGGAAGTTCGGCTGGCTGCGCGCGAGTTCGTCCACCGCGTCGATCGCCAACCGGCTCGCACCCGCCGGGTTGTTCGGGTGCCCGCCCATGTCCTGCTCACGCTGCCCGCAACGGCCGGCGCCGTACCACGCCTCGGAGTGCGCGACCTTGATCCACGGGGTGGCGGTGCCGGACACGGTGTACTTGCCGCCCGACATCTCCTCGTACATGTTCTTCATCGTGTAGCCGGAGATGTCGATGCCCGGCTTGCCGTCGGGACCGGTCAGATCCAGCCGCATACGATCGGTGATGCCCTGCTTGGTGTAGAGCATCTTGTTGAAGTGCTCCGGGCTGAAGTCCTTGACCCACTGCGAGTTGTTGTCCCGCCCGGTGAGCGCCGGGTCCGGGATCTTGTTGTGCAGCGGCCCGTTCTTGATCGTGCCCGGAGGTTCGAGCACACAGGAGGGGTCGGTGACACTCGCCCGGCGGTTGAACCCGGAGAAGTCGTCGTTGGCGTTCTCGTTGAACTCGACGAGAACCGTCAGCAGCTTGGCATCCTGCTTCGAGCCCGGTGCCAAGCCGGCCTTCTCGGCCCTGAGTTGCTCCGGGCTCTTGCCCGTGCGCTGGGACTCGGCCTCCAGCAGGCGCAGTTGCGCTGCCGCGCGCGGGTTGCCCTCGCGTTCCTTGCGGCCGGGTCCTTCCTTGGCCTTGCGGGCCTTGTCGGCACCGCCCTGCTCGGCGTCGATCCCGCCGCCCCGGCCGTCCTCGGCCTCGACGGGATTGAAGTACTGGTCCTCGGGACCGGGATTCCACACGGCCTTGGTGTTGTCCACACGCGCGGCCGCCGCGGACGACGTGATGCCCGGCGCTGCGGTCAGTCCCGTGACCGCGAGGAGCGAGACGGACAATAACGTCACCGGGCCACGCAAACGCCGGATGGCTCGCGGCGGTGTTCCACCGCGTCCGGGTATCGCTCGACTCAAGATGGTCCCCCTTCCGCCCGGAAGGTGATCCCGGACGCGAAGCGACGCCGATCAGGGTGCTGTGGTGCCGTACGCGCCCACGACGTCGAGCTGATTCGGCAGAACCCGACGCCTGCCTCCCATCGACCGTCGGGTCACGGCGGCGGCGGCGGGAGTTGGGGCCGGGCGTCCCGGACACTAGAGGCGCAAGTGACGGCAGAGACAGAGGACACCAAGGTTTCTTTACGATCTCTTTACTAAACGCCCGACGGGGCGGGCCGAGTAGGGCTAGGGACTTGGCTTGATCGGTTCCGGTTCACCCCGACAAGCCGTCGACTTTCGTATCTCCCACACCCATCCTTCGCCCCCGAACACACATCTTTCGTAGGTCCCGCGCGGGCCGGCGGGCCGGCATCGTGACTCGGGATGCCGGCACCCGAAAGCCCCCGCCCATGGGACTCGAGCCCCGTCGGAGCCTCGGTCGTCTCCGCGCTTCGGTGTGCGCCGATTCCTATCGCGCGGCATCAACGCGCCAGGCGCAGCCAACGGTTCGGGGGCCCGACCAGAACCGCCGGATCGTGGACGCGGACCCCGGCGCGGGCACTGAGACAGGCGAGCGCCGCGGCGTCACCCCGTCGACAACCGTCGTTCTGCCATTCCCGATACAGCCACCGATCCTCGTGCTCGTCCGGCCGCGGGAGCGACCGCAATTCGCCGAAGCGTTCGTCCGACCCGTCGCGGGCGGCCGTGTACCAGCGGGCACCCTTTCCCGTGCAGAAGTAGATGCCCCAGGCGGTCGTACCCACCGACAGGGGAATCAGGACGTCCGACCGATTCGGCAACAGGCCGACCATCGGCTGGGTGAGCGCGCAACCCCCGTCGACGGCGGTGATGCCGACCCAGTGGGCGAGCTCGTCGAAGTCGTCCGGATCGAATCCGCCCGGTCCGGTGCCGTACCGGCCCGGTTCGCGGTCCAGGTCCAGGACCGGGCACCGGATCGGATCGCCTCCCAGGCGTCGGATCACCTCGTCTTCGTCGATGCCCGCCACGAACGCGACACCGAGGTCGTCCGCGCAGATGCCGCTCAGGGCCGCCAGTCGCCGGTCGGCGTCGTCCTGGGCAGCTCGTTCGGCGTCGGTGAGCGGAACCGCACCCGGTAGGTCGAGAAACAGCGGCGCGAGCGGCGTGACTCGGGCGAGGTGACCGGGGGAACGGGTGCCGATGACCGGTCTCCAGGCATCCGCGCCGGCGGCGAGCAACACGGCGGCGTTGTCGGCACGCCCCGACGCGACCGCATGCCACAGCGGGGTGACTTGGTCGTAGCGGTCGAGGAGGTCGACGTCATCGATGCGTTCGGCGACCAAGGCGACCACTTCGGGGGAACCCACGGCCGCCATGTGGTGCAGCAGGTGTCGGCCGAATACCGGAAACGCCGCCGGATCGGCGCCCGCGTCCAGGCGTGTGCGCACCAGGCGCGGGTCCGTCCAGTCGGCGGGGTCGATGTCACCCCAGTCGGCGCGGGACTCGTAGCGGTCGCGAGTGGGCTCGGGGTTCGGCGTGGGACCCTTCGCGGGGATCAACGCGTCGAGACCACGACCGAGGTTCGCCCTCCGGCCTCGGGCGGTCCACCCCAACCCGATCGCGGCAGCGGCATCGACGGGCCGCGGTTCATCGCCGACCGCCTTCCGGCCGTGCCCGTGGTCCGTGTCGTCCACATCCCCCACCGGCAGCTCGCGCCAGATCCGAACCGCGCGAGCGGCGCCGTCCCGCAGTGCGGCGGCGTCGAGTTCGGTCCAGGTCTCGGGGACGCCGTGGCCGGGCCATTCGACCACGAGCGACAACGTCCCGGTCGGCGGGATGCCGGCCAATGTCAGGGTCCTGGTATGGCGGAACGTCGAGGATCGAGTGGTGGACTGAGTCAGCGTCAGCCGTGGGCGGGCGCGGTGTGGCCACGGTTCGCCGTCCAGGACGGTGACCCGCCGACCGTCGGCGAAGCACAGTCCGATCCGTAATTCCCCCGGATCCCGACGCGAGTTCGTACAACGCAGGCTCTCGAAGACGACCACTCGGAACGTCATCGCCTCCGGCCACGCCTCGAAGCCTTCCAGTCGCAGCCGGACGAATCGCCCCACGCCGATCTCGCGCCCGTCGGGGATCGAGGTGGGCAGCCAGTGCTCGTCGGGAAGGGCCTGTGGTCCGTGGACGGATGCGTCCCACGGTGCCAGGCGATCGAACCGCGCCTGCCCGACCACTGGTTCGAACTCCGGCTCGGGGGCCGTCAGTCCGTCGAAGAAGCCCATTCCCCATCCCCACCTCGTCGGTTGAGGGCACCTTAGGGGCGTCGTCCGACATCGCGGCCGAGGGATCCGTCCCCCTCCCGCGCGCCGCCTACGGGCCGTTCCCGACCCGGTCGTTCGGATGTTGTCGGGGCGCGTTGCCCGAGCGGGTGTAACGGCCCGCCGGGTTCATCGCGTTCCCCAAGCGAGGCCGCGTCGCGCAGGTGTCGCGCCTCCCGGGACAACCCGGCCCCACCCACAAACGCGCGCCCGCCGCCGAGCCAGGGGCTCTGCCGGCATGCCGTCACACTCCCCATACACCCCGTCCGGCGTCGGCGGCCGAGCCGCCATGTCGCCATGCCCCGAACCCGGCAACGCCGTTCCCGCGACCCCGACCCGAGATCCATAGGTGAGTGAGCCCGAATGACCCCAGTCGCCGCCCGCGAGCCCGCGTCCACCGCGAGACCCGAAGGGAGCCGAAACCCGAGAGGAGCGCACGAGCGCGAAGGCGCGGCGGAGCACGAACCCGAAACGCCCGCCGCCGAGACACCCGGGATTCGGCCGCGTTGGAACCGCTCGCTCGCCCCGGTCGCGGCGCTGGCGATCGGTGTCCTCGGCTATCACGCCCGCTGGGTGTGCGACGACGCGCTGATCTTCACCCGCGCGGTCCGCGAGATCCTGGCCGGCAACGGTCCCGTCTCCAGTCCCGGCGAGCGCGCCGAGGCCTCGACGAGCACGTTGTGGCAATGGCTGCTCGCGCTGTTCGGGTTCGTCCTGCGCCGCAGCGACACCACGGCCCTGTCGTGGATGCTCGGGTTGTTCCTGACCTGCGCCGCCGTGCTGTTCGCCGTGGACGGCGCGCGACGGCTGCACACCGGGGCCGGCCGCGCCGGTAGCCGCAGCCGCACCGAGAGCCTGTTGGTCCCGTTCGGGATCCTGATCCCGCTCGGTCTGCGGCCGATGTGGGAGTACGCGACGTCCGGCCTGGAAACCGGCCTGAACATGTGCTGGACGGCCGGCTCGTGGTGGCTGCTGGTTCGGCTGCGCGCCGGCGGTTCCCGTCGCCGAGCGCTCGTCACGGCGGCGGTCATCGGCCTCGGCCCACTGGTCCGCCCGGAGGCGGCGGTCGTCACCGTCGTGTTCCTGCTCGCGCTGTGGTTCATCCGACGACCCACGATCCGCGGGACGTTCGCCCTCGCGGGCGTCGCGGCCGCCGTACCGACGGCGTACCAGATCTTCCGGATGGGCTACTACGGCATCGTCTTCCCGATGCCGGCGCTCACCAAGGGCGCCGACGGGTCGTTGTGGGAGCGCGGCTGGGCGTACGTCACCGACTTCACCGGTCCCTACCTGCTCTGGGTCCCGCTGTCGGCGATCGTGATCGGCGCCGGGTACGCGCTGCGCGGCATCCACGAGCGACGCGGCGACACGATCGTCGTCCTCGCCCCGCCGGCCGCCGCCGCGATCCTGTTCGGCTACGTGGTCAAAGTCGGCGGCGACTACATGCACGCGCGCATGCTCGTACCGATCCTGTTCCTGCTGCTCCTGCCGGTCGCCGTACTGCCGCTGTCCAGGGCCCTGGCGGCACCCGCCCTCGCTCTGGCCGTATGGTCCCCGATCAGCGGGATCCTGCTGCGCTACAGCCCCTCGCCCACATCGATGGTCGGCGACGAGCGCGCCTACTACGCGAGCTTCACCGGCTCGTCGCACCCCACCTCGGCCCGCGACTTCCTGCGCACCCACCCGCTGACCAAAGCCGCCGTGGATGCCGAACTCGCCTCCGGCCGCCGGTCGTTGATCTACTACGGGTCGCGCCTGGAAGGCGACATCATCACGGTGCCGCTGCGCGAGGACATCCCGGCGCGGGTCGCGGTCATCGGTGTCTACCTCGGCACCGCCGGCGCGTTGTCACCCGCGGACGTGCGGCTGGTGGACTACTGGGGCCTGGTGAATCCGATCGGGGCGCGGTTCGAGCTTCCGCTGACCAAGCCGGGGCATTCGAAACCGCTGAGCAACGCGTGGCTCCTGGCGGCGTACGCGGACCCGGCGGCGCCGGTGAATCCCTCCGGCAATTTCGCCCGCCCGGAGCCGGTCACCCCCGAACAGGTCACGGCCGCGCGGCACGCGCTGGGTTGCGGCGAACTCGCCGAACTCGCCGCGTCCACGCGCGCGCCGATGACCGCCGGCCGCTTCCTGGACAACCTGAAGGGCTCCTGGCGACGCACCCACCTCACCATCCCGGCCGATCCGTTCGCGGCCGAAAGGAAGTTCTGCGGGCGCAACACCCCGTGAGCCGGTCCGGGTGATCCGCCGAGCGGAACCCGCTCGTCACCCCGGGCCGACACACGTCCGGGTCGGCCCATACGGGGCCGACCCGGACGTGACGATCACGCGATGTCGAACCGGTCCAGGTTCGACACCTTGACCCACGCCGCGACGAAGTCGTCGACGAACTTCTTCTTCGCGTCGTCGCTCGCGTAGACCTCGGCCAGCGCGCGCAGTTCGGAGTTCGACCCGAACAGGAGGTCGACCCGGCTGCCGGTCCACTTGAGCTCGCCCGTGGCCGCGTCGCGACCCTCGAACGTGCTCGCGTCCTCGGACGTCGCCTTCCACGTCGTGCCCAGGTCGAGCAGGTTGACGAAGAAGTCGTTGGTCAACGAACCGGGGGTCGCGGTGAACACGCCCACCGACGACTGCTGGTGGTTCGCGCCCAGCACGCGCAGGCCACCGACGAGGACCGTCGTCTCGGGGGCGCTCAGGGTGAGCAGGTTCGCCCGGTCGATCAGCAGGTACTCGGCCGGCAGCCGGTTGCCCTTGCCGAGGTAGTTGCGGAAGCCGTCGGCGGTGGGCTCCAGCGCGCTGAACGACTCCACGTCGGTCTGCTCCTGCGCCGCGTCCACCCGGCCCGCCGTGAAGGGCACCTCGACGTCGAACCCGGCGTCCTTGGCGGCCCGCTCGACGGCTGTGGCACCGGCGAGCACGATCAGGTCGGCGAGCGAGATCCGCTTGCCGTCGGTGCGATCGGCGTTGAACGCCTCCTGGATGCCTTCCAGCGCGCGCAGCACCGTCGCCAGCTCGTCCGGGTCGTTGGCCTCCCACCCGATCTGCGGCTGGAGGCGAACCCGCGCACCGTTGGCGCCGCCCCGCTTGTCGCTGCCGCGGAAGGACGAGGCGGACGCCCACGCGGCGGACACGAGCTGGGACACCGACAGGCCCGACTCCAGGACCCGGCTCTTGAGCGACGCGACGTCCTCGGCGTCGACGAGCTCGTGCGTGACCGCCGGAAGCGGGTCCTGCCACAGCAGCGTCTCGCCGGGGACCTCGGGACCGAGGTAACGCGCGACCGGACCCATGTCGCGGTGCGTCAGCTTGAACCACGCCCGCGCGAAGGCGTCCGCGAACTCGGCGGGGTTCTCCAGGAAGCGCCGCGAGATCTGCTCGTAGGCCGGGTCGATCCGGAGCGAGAGGTCGGTCGTCAGCATGGTCGGCGCGTGGCTCTTCGACGGGTCGTGCGCGTCCGGGACGGTGCCGGCGCCGCCGCCGTCCTTCGGCCGCCACTGGTGCGCGCCGGCCGGGCTCTTGAACAGCTCCCACTCGTGGCCGAACAGAATCTCGAAGAAACTGTTGTCCCACGTCGTGGGGGTGTTGGTCCAGATGCCCTCGAGGCCGCTGGTGATCGCGTCGCCACCCGCGCCGGTACCGAAGCTGCTCTTCCAACCGAGGCCCTGCTGCTCCAGCGGCGACGCCTCGGGGTCGGGGCCGACGCTGTCCGCCGGGCCCGCGCCGTGCGTCTTGCCGAAGGTGTGACCGCCCGCGATCAGGGCGACCGTCTCCTCGTCGTTCATCGCCATCCGGCGGAACGTCTCACGGATGTCGCGGGCCGCGGCCAGCGGGTCCGGGGTGCCGTTCGGGCCCTCGGGGTTGACGTAGATCAGGCCCATCTGCACCGCGCCGAGGGGGTTCTCCAGGTCCCGGTCACCGGTGTAGCGCTCGTCGCCGAGCCAGGTGGTCTCCGGGCCCCAGTAGACGTCCTCGTCGGGCTCCCAGACGTCGACCCGACCGCCGCCGAAGCCGAAGGTCTCGAAGCCCATCGACTCCAGGGCGACGTTGCCGGTGAGGACCATCAGGTCGGCCCACGACAGGCTCCGGCCGTACTTCTGCTTGACCGGCCACAGCAGCCGGCGGGCCTTGTCCAGGCTCGCGTTGTCCGGCCAACTGTTGAGCGGGGCGAAGCGCTGCTGACCGGCCCCGGCGCCGCCGCGGCCGTCGCTGATCCGGTAGGTGCCGGCGCTGTGCCAGGCCATCCGGATCATCAGCGGGCCGTAGTTGCCGAAGTCGGCCGGCCACCAGTCCTGCGAGGTCGTCAGCACCTGCGCGATGTCCTGCTTCACGGCGGCGAGGTCGAGGCTGTCGAACGCCTCGGCGTAGTCGAACTCCTCGCCGAAGGGATTGGCCACGGCCGGGTTCTTGGCGAGGATCTTCAGGTTGAGCCGCTCCGGCCACCACTGGCGGTTTCCGCCGCCCTGCGTCGGGTGCGGGGCCCGCTCGTGCGCGACCGGGCAACCACCTCCGCCCTCCGTCTTCGCGTCTACGACGATTGCATCATGGTTCTCAGACATGGGATCCCTTCCGGACCAGGCTGATCGCGGTGCTCAGGAGCTGTGGGCGGTGGTGGGCGGTGGAGTGGTCGGGGTACAGACCTCGCGACGGTCGACCTCGCCCCGTCCGCTCCGTCGACCGGGACCCGTGCTCGTGGGGCGCGGTCGAACGGGTCGGGTGGGGCCGGCAAGGCCGCCGAGTCTGGCAGGCCCGGCGGGAAGCCTCGGCGCGGACGACGCGAAGAAGGCGGATACGGACTCCCGTCACGCATCGTGACGACGATCGCCCCGATATCGAGGCGGTCACCATCCCCGACGGTCCGGAGCAGCGCGACATGATCGATCCTCACCCGCAGGCCGGCACCGCGCGGCTGCTCGGTAGTGGTCCCGTCATGTCCGTGTCTCCTGCCGTCATGCGGTTTTCGTACCCCTTGTCCTGGAGTCTTCCTACCCCTTGGCTACCGCCGGAACCGATCCTACGATGGACAGAGTCCAAGTCAAGATGTACGCCAGACCCATACCCAACCGGAATCCGGACGTCCGTACGTCCACCGGTAAACTTCGGGCTACCCCACCGAACCGAATAGGTGAACCCATATGAGCGACCTGCTGGAGCGACTGAGAGAGCGCGGCTGGCGGTTGACCTCCCAGCGGCGTGTCGTTGCGGAGGTCCTCGACGGCGACCACGTGCATCTCACGGCCGACGAAGTGCACGCCCGCGCGGCGCAGCGGCTGCCCGAGATCTCCCGGGCGACCGTCTACAACGCCCTGGGCGAGCTGGTCTCCCTCGGTGAGGTCATCGAGGTCTCCACCGACGGCCGGGCCAAGCGCTACGACCCCAACGCGCACCACCCGCACCAGCACCTGGTGTGCTCCTCCTGCGGAACCGTCCGCGACGTGCACCCCACCGGCAGCCCGCTGGCCGATCTCCCGGCGGACCAGCGATTCGGCTTCACGGTGTCCCAGGTCGAGGTCACCTACCGCGGACTGTGCCCGTCGTGCGCCGGGAAGGCCGGCGAGGACTCCGGCGCGTAGGCACCGACCACCGTTCCTTCCTGTCCCAGGGCGGTCCACGACGACCGCCCGCCGGTGCCCGGATCGGCCAT
This sequence comes from Embleya sp. NBC_00888, assembly GCF_045207655.1. Classification (NCBI taxonomy): domain Bacteria; kingdom Bacillati; phylum Actinomycetota; class Actinomycetes; order Kitasatosporales; family Streptomycetaceae; genus Embleya; species Embleya sp. NBC_00888. Next base: position 1,803,736 of record NZ_CP108785.1, read on the forward strand.
CGGGGATCCGGCAGGGATGAACGGGCGCCGGAAACGGCAATAGGGACGCCGTGAGTACGAAGCGGTCCGACGCCGAGCCCGAAGCCGTCGACGAGGACGCGGTGGCCCAGGAGCTGTACGGGCTCTCGCCCGACGAGTTCACCGCCGCGCGTGACGCGTACGCCGCCCGGGCCCGCAAGGCCGGGAACCGTGCCGTCGCCGACCGGATCGGCAGGCTGCGGCGCCCCGTGTTGGCCGCCTGGTTGGCGAACCTGCTCGTCCGCGAACAGCGCCCGGAGATCGACGCGTTCCTCGAACTCGGCGCGGCCATGTCCGCCCACAGCGTGTCGCCCCCGCTCGGCGGCAGCGACACCGCGCGCAGCATCGTGCCCGGCGGAGGCCGGGCCAGGAAGGTGGCGTCGCTGTGCCAGATGTCGGCGTTGGAGATCTTGGGCCCCTCGCCGCCGGTGGCGAGCACCATCACCTCGGGCAGGTCGGGCGCGGCGGGTTCGCCGAACGGAAAGTGTTGCAGGGTGCCGAATCCGGCCGCGACATCGCGCTCGCTCGACGAATCGCCGGCGGATCTCGAGTCCGCCGCGATCGGCGTACTGACCCGCGCCGCCGCTCCCGGCTCCTGAACCACGCGCGCCGCGACCCGCGCGCCCACCCCGTCACCGGCGTCCGGGCCGATCGGCGGCGGGTCGACTCGCGTCGGACGCGGGTCCCGCCAGGCCGTGCAGGAGCAGTGCGGTGAGGGTGTCGACGATCTCCCCGTCGCCGGCCCGCGGTCCGTCCTCGCCCGCGGTGACCACCGCGAACCCGAGCATCGAGACCATCGCGCCCATGGCCGCGGCAACCACCTCCGGGTCGCCCGGGAGCCGATGACCGCGCCCGCGGAGCCACTCCAGGTGCTCGCGCAGGATGCCGGTCTCCTCGGCCAGGCTCGCCCACGCGCGACCCTCGCCGGGCGGGCCGGCGAAGCTCGTCTGCATCATCGCCACCACCACCGGCAGATGGTCGCGGATCACCCGCCAGGTGACGGCCAGATGCTCACGCAACTGCTCGGGGTCGGTCAGATCGTGATCGGCCGGGTGGTCCGCCACGCCGATCTCGGTGTCGGCCTGCGTGTTCAGGTCCCGCATCAGGGCCTGGAGCAGGGCGTTCTTGTCCGCGAAATGGGCGTAGAAGGAACCGGTGGCGCGTCCGGCCTCGCGCGTGATGTCGGTGATCTTCGTGTCGAGATAGCCGCGCTCGGCGAACAGCCGCCGCGCCGCGTCCTTCAGCGCCGCCTCGGTCTCGGCCGCCTTCTCCTTGCGCACGCCCATCGACCGGCGCTCCTTCCCGGGCTTGACGTCTGGCCTGCCCGTCATCATAGTGAACCCCAGTTCGGTGAATTGACATTCACTGAATCCGAATTCAAGGAGTTGGCATGAACGTGATCGTGATCGGCGGCGGGGTGGCCGGGGCCGCGAGCGCGATAGCCCTGCGCCGGCTGGGACTGGACGTCACGGTGTACGAGGCGTACGCCGAACCGGCGGGCCGGGTCGGCTCGTTCCTGAGCCTGGCGGGCAACGGCCTGCGGGTGTTGCGCTCCCTCGGCGTACTGGAGCAGGTGCAGCGGGCCGGCTTCGCCGTGCCACGCCAGCGCATGTGGTCGAGTTCGGGCAAGCTGCTGGCCGACGTCCCACGCGGTCGGCTCGGCGACGACGACCTGCACAGCGTGACCCTGATGCGCGGCGCGCTGGTCGAGGCGCTGCGCGCGGAGGCCGTGGCCGCCGGGGCGATCGTCGTCACCGGCGAGCGCCTGGTGGACGCGGTCGCCACTGGGAGCGGTGTACGGGCGGTCTTCGCCGGCGGCCGCACGGCGCGGGCGTCGCTGCTTGTCGGTGCGGACGGCCTCCGGTCGACCACCCGCTCACTGCTCGACCCGCACGCGCCCACCCCCGAGTACGCCGGCCTCTACAGCATCTCGGGCATCGCCGAGGACATCCCCCGCGACGTCACCCCTGGCACGACTCGCGGCATCGACCTCGAACCCGGCGCCTTCAACATGACGTTCGCCCGCAACGGCGCCTTCATCCACCTCACCGCCCCCGACGGCCGCGTCTGGTGGGCGGCCCAGGTCTCCTCCCCCACCGCGCCGGAACTCGCGCTCACCGACCGGGAGTGGCTGGGCCGCCTGGCCGGGCTCCACCGGCACGAACGCATCCCGACCGCGATCCTCGCCGCGACCGCCGAACTGCACCGCCCCACCCTGATGCACCGGCTCGACGCGATCCCGCTGCGCCACAACGACCGCATCGCGCTGCTCGGCGACGCCGCACACCCCGTCGGGGCGGGCCAGGGCGCGTCGATGGCCCTGGAGGACGCGCTGGTCCTGGCCCAGTCCCTGGCCGCGCAGCCCTCGCCGGCCGCCGCGCTCTCGGCATACGACGCCGCCCGCTCGCACCGCGTCGCCAAGATGGTCAAGTCGGCCTCCGCCAACCGCGACGCCAAGACCGCCGGCCCCCTCGCCCGACGCATCCGCGACCTGGTGATGCCGATGGCATTCCCCCTCTTCCACGCCCGAGCCACCTCCTGGCTCCACACCCACGACTGCGGCCACCTCCCCCAACCCACCACCTGACCGCGCCCGTCGACCCACCACCCGGCCCGGCTCACCTTCCCGCCACACGCCCGACCCACCAGAAAACGTGCTGTGTCCGGTGTGACCCGGGCGTGTTGCCAAGAGGCCACCGGAACGCGATCCGGGCGCCTATGGTGGATTCCGGCGAACACCATCGGGGGGAACCATGGCTCGCGTCGTGTGTGTCCACGGGATCGGCAAACAACTGCTCGGGGAAAGACAGTTGCACCGTGACTGGGTTCCGGCGCTGCGGGATGGACTCACGCGCGCCGGCCACACCGGGAAACTGCACGACGAGGACATCGCCGTCGCCTTCTATGGTGACCTGTTCCGACCGCACGCCGAGGTGCTGAGCCCCGGCGATCCACCACTTCGTCCGGCCGACCTCGCGCCGGGCCTGGAGACCGACCTCCTGATCGCGTGGTGGAGCGCGGCCGCCGACAGCGACCCCGGTGTGGTGCCGCCGGACGCGATGGACACGTTGGCGCGGGTACCCCGGTCGGTACAGGCCGGGCTGCTCGCACTGCTGCGGTCGCGGTTCTTCGCGGGCCTGGCCATGCGCGCCCTCATCGCGGATCTTCGGCAGACCCGCTCGTACCTCACCGACCACGACATCCGATGCGCGGCCCGGGCCCGTGTCGAGGCGCTCGTCGACGACGACACCGAGGTCGTCGTCGCGCACTCCCTCGGCTCGGTGGTCGCGTACGAAGCACTCGCCGCCCACCCGGGGCACACCGTCCGCGCGTTCGTCACCCTCGGCTCGCCGCTGGGTCTGCCCCGACTGGTCTTCGACCGCCTCGACCCCGCACCCGTGGCCGGCCGAGGCACGTGGCCCGGCGGTCCGGACCTGGCCTGGACCAACATCGTGGACCGAGGCGACGCGGTCGCCTCGGTCAAGGACCTCGGTCCGTTGTTCGGACCCGACCTCGCCTCAATGGTGGTTTCCAACGGCTCGCATGCGCACGACAGCACCGCGTACCTGTCCGACGCCGCCACCGGCACGGCGATCGCCCGGGGCCTACGTGGGCGGTAGACCGTCGCCGCAGGAGGACGTCGCCCCGGCCGGTGACGTCATGGCGGAGACCCGCCTTCTCATTACCATCGGCACCTCGAGCCACCTCCGGGCCCGCGAGTGGGATCGCCCCACGGTGGCGGAAGACCTGCGTCGCGTGCACGACCTGTTCGTCGACCGCTTCGGGTATCGGCATGTGCCGATCCTCGGGCCGAACCCGACGGCCGCCGACATCCGCACCGAGTTGCGCCGCTTCGCTCGCGATCCTAGCCGAGACGCCGCCGACTACGTCGTGGTGTACGTAGTCGGACACGGCGAACTGCTCGACGGCACCGGCGACCACGTCTTGATCACCACCGACACCGACCCCGACGACATCGCGTTCTCCGGCATTCGCACCTCGGAACTGGGCCGGATCATGCTGGAGGAGACCGGCGTACGCCGTCTGCTGCTGATCCTGGACACCTGTCATTCCGGCGCAGGTGGTTACCAGCTCCTCTCGCCCGCCGAACACGGGACGTGGCAGAACCGACTCGGTCGCGACGACGAACCCGCCCTCGTAGTGGTCATGGCGGCCCGCCCCGCCGAGCGCGCTCGGGCCGGGGCCTTCAGCAGTGCGCTCGTCCGTGCGGTCGACAACCTGGCGACGGCCGGGTATGCCCTCGAGGTCATGCCCATCGACGCGGTCTTGGGAGTGCTCCAACACGACACGGAGATCCCGACCTGGCAGCAGGTCCACTGGTTCGCCACCGGAGCGGCGGGCCGGCTGCCCGCGTTCCTGCGCAATCCCCGCTACCGACCCTGGGCCGCCGGCCTGCCGGTCGGCGAGATCGACCGACTCGTCGCCGAGGCCCGGCGCGAACGCATGCTCCGCGAGGAGGAGATGCGCACGCACTTCCTGCCCCGTGCGCGCGGTGCCGACGGACCGGGCGACGAAGTGTGGCGATTCGTCGGCAGGCATCGCATACTCGCCGATGTCGTGTCCTGGCTCGCCGATCCCCGTACCCAGCGGGCATGCGTGGTCACCGGCGCACCGGGATCCGGAAAATCCGCGGTGCTCGGGCTGTTGGCGGCGCTCGCCGACTCGCGGCGCCTACCGGGCGTGCCCGAACTCGGGCTACCCGACGAGGCATTCCCGCCCGTCGGCGCCATCACCGTCGCCGTACAAGCGAGTTACCGGACGGTGGATCAGGTTCTGGCCTCCATCGCGGCCGCCGCCGGCGTCACCGCGGGTAGCCTCGGTCGGCTGCTCGCTGCCCTCGAAGCGCGCTCGACGCCGATCGTCGTGCTGATCGACGCCGTGGACGAGGCCCAGGATCCGCAACGCTTGGCCCAGTCCTTGCTGCGACCGTTCATCGAGTCCCAATTCACCTTTCCGGTACGGTTGTTACTCGGAACGCGTCCGCATGTGTTGCCCTGGCTCGGTGCGGCACCGCGCATCCTCGACCTGGACGACGCCGACTACGCCGACCCGGCGAGTGTCCGGGCGTACGCGCGACGCCTGCTCGTGGACGGGGCACCCGCCAGTCACTACCCCGAACGCGACAACGCCTACGTGGACGGTGTCGCGGACGCCGTCGCCGAAGCCGCGGGACGTTCCTTCCTCGTCGCCCGCATCACCGCCCTCACGCTGTCCGCGATCGACGAACTGCCGCCCGATCCGCACGATCCCGACTGGCGCGAAGGGCTGCCCCGACTGCCCGGCGAGGCGATGCGCCAAGACCTGGACAAGCGGCTCGGCACCCTGGCCCGCAAGGCCCGCGAACTGCTCATCCCGCTCGCCTTTGCGCAAGGCGCCGGACTTCCCCAGGAAGACGTGTGGGCACCGCTGGCCACCCGCTTGAGCGGAACGGTGTACGGCGACGACGACCTGGTGTGGCTCCGCGACGCGGCCGGCTCGTACTTCGTCGAGTCCACCGAGGACGGCCGTTCCGTCTACCGCGTCTTTCACCGGGCCCTGGTCGAGCATCTGCGCGAGAACGGTCACGAGATCGCCATCCACCTTCGATTCACCGACTTTCTGCTCGACCACACGCGCCGTCGCGGCGGCTGGGCACGTTCCCATCCCTACGCCCGCGTCTATCTCGCGATCCACGCCCAACGCGCGGGCCGGCTCCCGGACGTCATGTGCGACCCCGCGTTCCTACTGCACGCCGACGTCGACCAGCTCGTCGCGGCGTCGGCGACGGACGATGACCGGGCGGTAACCCGGGCCTATCGGCGCGTTGCACACCGACTGCGTGATCGTGGGTCACCCATCGACGAACGCCTCGCGTACCTGAACCTCGCGGCGCACTGTCTGGGCGTCGGCGCTCTCGTGGACGCCATCGCGGAACTGGGCATCGCGATGCCCTGGCGGGTGCGCTGGGCCCGATGGAACCACGAGCCCGCGCGGCACGGGTTCTTCGCCCACGAGAACCAGGTGCTCGAAAGACTGCGGGTGGTGGCCGGATCCGGGCGTCCGGAACTGTGGCACCACGTCCAGCGCTGGGACGCCAGAACCGGGATCGGCTTGGAGACTCCGGAGTTGTGGCGGAAGAACGACTATTCGGGCTGGGTCGTGGAAACCGATGTGGCCCGAATCGGCGACAGAACGTTGCTGGCCGCCGTCACGAACACGGGGCGGCTGTCCGTCGTGGACCTGGACACGAACACGGTGCTCGTCAATCGACACTTGGGTCTGGGATCACGCGACTCGCCGCATGAGCCGGCCTCACGCGATCGGGTTCGAGGTATGCGGTTCATACGCACCCGTGTTCCACGGATCGCGGTGTGGGACGACCGGGGTGAACTCCACCTGGTCCCCGCGCTGACGCGTAGACGGACGCGTGTGTTCGAGGCAGGCACGTTTGGCTCGATCACCGCGTGCGTCGCGGCCCGCACACCCGACGGCAACGAGGTCGTCGTCGTCGGGACCGCGGACGGGAGAGTCTGCTATGCCGATGTACAGGGTGGTGCCCCGTCGGTGCAGGAGGCAGCGCCCCGCCATACGGCGGCGATCTCCGACCTTGCGGTCTGCCCGTTGGAATCGCATGCGATGACGGTGATATCCGCAGCCCTCGACGGCACGGTGTGTTCGCGAAGACTCGGCGTCTTCGACGAGGCAGCCACGGCGCACGGTCTCCTCATGACCAGTACGAGCACGATCGGATCGCTCGCCGTGCACGCCGTCGCGGATCGTTGGATCCTGACGGCCGCCGCTCCCGGGGAGGGCATCCTCCGCTATGACCTGACGAACAATCAGACGCTGCCGATCATCCGAGGGTACGGCTACAACCACGTCGTCACGACGGAACTCGACGAAACCCCGACCGTGATCGCGGGCGGATGGGGCACCCATGCATGGGAGTTGACCACCGGCAAGTCGATAGCCGGGGCGGTCGTCCCACCCCATGATCCGGTCACCTGCGTCGCGGCGATCCCCGGCACCCGAGACATCGTCGCCGGACACAGGAGTGGCATCGTCACCTTCCAGGACCGCGCGTCACCGCACGGGCCGAGCGCGAGCCGCGAAGCGCACCGCGGCCCGGTCCTGGAGGTCGCCCCCCTCGACGGCAACGCGGAGGCCGGTGACGCCGTCGGCGATGCCGATCCGATCCATGTCATCAGCATCGGCGAGGATGCCTGGCTCCGGCTCTGGGACGGCGGCCACAGGGAACGCGCGGCCCACCGCGGCTTCCCGGACCAGCAACTGCGTTGTGCCACGATCGGCATCTTCGCATCGCGAACCCTGGCCGTCATCGGCGGTGTACGGGGCTCGATCCGCGCGATCGATCCCCACACGGGCGCGCTCGTGTTCGATCTTCCCGAGTCCGCCGACATGCCGACCGCCCTTGCCCTGCTCGGCGAACCGGGAGCCGAGCGCCTGGTCGTCGGCACCCACGACGGCGGCGTGGCCGTGTGGGACCCGGCAACGCGCACGCGGTGCCATACCCTGCCCCGTGCCCATCCCGGATGGGTCCAGTCGGTTGTCCCCGTACCACTCGACCCCGGCCTGGTCGTGACCGGGAGCACCGACGGCCTGCTTCGGCTCTGGGACGTGCAGTCCGGGCGAGCGGTCGGCGCACCGGTGTGCAGCGAAGGCTCGTGGTACTGGGCGGCCTGCGTTGCCCAGGTCCGCGGCCGCTCCGTCCTCACCGCCGTCGGCACGCGGCGGGCGCTGGAACAGTGGACCGTCGAATCGACCGGTCTGGTCCCGAGGAAACCGATCCCAACGGCGCACATCCTGACCGCGATCACCGCACTCGACGGTTCACCCACCGTCGGAACCGGCGACCACACGGGCGTGTTGCGCTGCCACGATCTGTCCACGGGCCGCACCGAGCGGCTGACCCAGGCACCGGACACCGTCACGGCAGTGACCGTCTTCGACTCGAAGCAGAACCACGTCGTCGCGGGAGCCGAGGGGCGTGACACCCTGCACCTCTGGGATCTGCGGACGGGTCGACCACTGCGCAACCCGATCTGGACCCAGGGCGGTCCCGTCCGCAAACTCGCCGCGGCCCGCGTCGGCGACGAGACCTTCCTGGTATCGATGCACTCGGGTGTCGACGTCCGTGTCTGGCGTCCCTTCACGGAGGCCGACGAGGCGACGGGGCGACTCCTGCTCGATGTCGGTGACTTCGACTTCGACACGACCCATGTCACGGGATGTCCCGCGGTGGTCGCCTCGAACCTGGCCGTCTGGGCTCGACTCTCCCTCCTCGACCTGGCCGACGGAGCCAGGGAGGACTTCGAACTCCCGCACTACGCGAGCACGTTGATCGCCCTCATCCGCGGGCCGCGAGGGCCGTGCGCGCTCATCGGCACGTATGACAACCGCGTGCTTCTGTACGACCTCACCCACCGTCCGATGGTCACGGTGATCGGCAAGGGCAGCAATTCCTACGTCGGTCACGCCGTGGCCACACCCGAGGACGAACCGTCCACGCTGATCATCGCCGACGCAAAGGGGCGGGTGACGGCATGGGACTTGCCCCGGCTCTTCGATCGCCTCTACGCCGGCCGCCGGCTCCGCTCGCCGAGAGCTCCGGAACCGCTGTGGGAGACCACCCTTCCGGACACCAACGTGGTCGCCCTGCGCGCCTTTCCCGGGAGCCGATCTCGGATCGCGATCACGACCATCACCGCACTCCACCTTCTCGGCCCCCGGGGCGTGCGCGATCTCACCATCGAACTCCCGGACGGTTGCAATGATTTGGCCGTATCCCCCGACGGCGACGTGGTGGTGGCGACGCAAAGCGGGGTGGTTGTACTGACCACGTAGCACTGTGCGCGACGGTCGCGTTCAGGGGGTGGATGTCCGGAGGGCGGCCTCGATGTCGGGCAGGGTGTCGGGGAGGCGGCGGGTCATCTGCCGGCGGCGGTGCCAGTAGCCGTCGAGGTCCGTCTGGTGCACGGGATCGGGTCGTTCGTAGTGCTCCCGGACGCCGTAGAACGACTGCATGGCCTGGAGCAGGGCCATCCGCGCGCACGCGAGGACCTGGTCGGCGGGCAGGTCGGGGTTCTCCGAGCGGTAGGCGGCGACCAGGGTCAGCGCCGTGTCGGGCCAGTCGTCGGTGGTGGCCACGGTGAGCGGGTCGAACGCGATCCGGCCCGGTTCCCACGCCGGTGGGCGATGCAGTCGTGCAGGTCGATGACGGCGGCGACCGTGTCGTCGAGGCCGACGAGCACGTTCGGACGGGTGAAGTCGTAGTGCACCGGTTGCGTCGACACCGGGGGCAGTCCCGCGGTCAGGCCGGGAGCGTGCGCCGCCAGGTCCGCACGGCGTACCGCGACCTGGTCGCGTCGCGCGGCGTCGGCCTCCGTGCGGGGTTCGCCGATAGGGCGCAGCAGCGCGTCCGCGACGTCGAGCGCGCGTGCGGGGTCCCGGTCCCACCACAGTGGTCGGACCGCGACGAGTCGGGAGGCCGCCGGGTGCCGGGCGAAGGCGCGATGCAGGCGCCCCAGCGTCAGACCGAGGTCCTCGGCGAGCCGCGGGGACCAGGGTCGCGTGGACGTCTTCGCGGCGACGAACTCCCAGACGGACAGGGCGGGTCCCGGCTCGCGGGAGAGCGTGTGTCCGGCACCCGGCCGCCGCTCCGGGAAGAGCGTTGCCCTTGCCGGGCTTTCGGCCGCGCCCCGATCGCAGCGCGAAGGCCCCTTCCCCCGAGACGCCGGCGCCGGCCCTACCGCCGGTCGATGGGGTCAGGTGTAGTCGATACCCGTATTCGCGCTGCTGCCCGGACCGTCCGCGGTGGCATCCCCGGTCCGCTCGGCCGACGCCGCCCCGCCCCCGCGACCACCGGGACGCCGTACGCCGGTGTGCGCGTCGCCACCGCCGGTCGCCCGAGCGTCACCCGTGTCGACGGCGGAGTCCGAGGCGATCGAGGATCCGCACCCTGGAGAAGGGCCCAGACAAGGGCCCCGACACCGGTCGCCGCCTGAACCGAGGCCCCCACCAACCGGCCGGCGTCCGGACCGTCCGACAACCGGATCAACGGGGTCGACACGACGACCGCCGACGCGGCCCCAACGCGGCCCCGACACCGCGATCCTCCACCCACCCGACATCGCACCGCCCCCAACGCCGTGCCCCGGGTCCGACTACCGGTGCGGGACCGCGCCTTCCCTGGTGGACCGGAGACTTCACCGAGGTGACCGGCGTCGCGCCGACCGCACGGTGAGCCGTTCCGCTACGCGTGCGAGACCGACAACAGGGCTTCGTTGAGGTTGTGTTCGGCGATCTCCCGCATGAACTGCCGGTTGGGGAAGTCCCCGTCGAGCAACCGCAGCGGCCCCGCCGTCAGGGACAGGCGTTGCGCGAGCATGTAGAGCGCGAGCCGATCCTCGTCGAGGCCGGTCACCGACAGCCGCCGATAGTCGTCATGGAGGCGGATCCGCAGGAACACGTGCTCCCACTCGACGTCGAAGTACATCAGATCCTCGATGTCGATCAGGACGGGGTTTCCTTCCGCGTCCACCAGCACGTGGTCCAGCCCCAGTTCGCCGTGGACGACCGAGTACTCGGCGCGCGGCCGTACCGCTGCGGCGAGTTCGCGCAGCCGCTCCTCGAGTCGGTCCCGGACGCGCGCGATCCGCCGGTCGCGCGCGGTGGCCTCGGCGAGGTTGCGCAGCGCGAAGTCGAGCACGGCCGCCTCGCACGATGTCCCGTGGGACCTGCCTCCCTCGTCGATCAGGGCCACCTTGCCGTAGGACGGCGCGCGATGATCCCGCATCGCCGCCAGGCCTTCGGCAAGGCGCGCCATCGTCGGCTCCGCGGCGCGTGGGTCGCGCTCGTACAGCTCCATCAGGTGCTCTCCGGGGAAGTCCTCGACGATGGCGAGGTCGGCCGAGGAGTGGGTGCGGTCGCGGTCGACCAGGTGAAGTGTGGGCACCCGCAGGCCCAGCGATTCCAGCCGGGCGTGCGCGGCCTCGAACAGGTCGAGCCCCACGCTCGGCGAGAACGGATCGGCGACGTCGTCGTCGCCCTCGTGCGCCGGCCAGTAGTTCTCGGACTCCTCCCACAGATAGGCGATCGCCGTCGTCGCGTCGTCCATGGTCAGGCGGTACACGCCCTTCCGCGTCCCGCCCGCGAGCCGCTCGACCGCCGCCAACCGTCGACCACCGCCCAGCGCGGCCCTCGCCGCCCCCGCCAAGTGCTCCCGCGTCACGTGCCTGGGTGCCATGTCCCCAACCCGCCTCTCCCGTTCGACAACCGAAGCACCCTACGCGCGCACCCACCCCACGCCGAACGATTTCCCGACCACCCGCACATCGCCCTCGTCGTCGCCGATCCGAGCCGGGAGGACACGCACGTTCCGCACCCTCACCGCACTCGGATACGACCCACGGCCCGCGAACCCCGGCGGCACGAGCACCGCCGCCCGATGTTCAGTCGTGCAGGGCGGGTTGGGGAGCCGGGTGTGAGTGGTCTCGGTCCTCGGCGGGGTCGTGGTCCGCCGCCATGGCGCGCTCGACGTCCTCGGCGACCAGGTCGAGGTTGAGGGCGAACGCGGCTGCCGCGCCCTGCCCCGCGGCGGTGATCACGAGCGCCTTCGGGTCGGCGACGTTGCCGACCGCCCACACTCCGGACACACTGGTCCGGCCCGCGTCGTCCGTGCCCACCCGGCCGTTCTCGTCCCGTGCGCAGCCCAGTTCGGTGAGCAGCGTGTCGTGCGGCACCATCCGCGGGACCACGAAGACCGCGCGGCGGGGGAAGACCCGACCGTCGACCGTCTCGACGCCGCGCACCCGGTCCTCCGCCACCACCAGGCGCTTGATCACGCCATCGACGACGGCGACGCCGCGCGCGGCCAACCGTTCGCGCTCCGGCGCGCCGAGGTCCAGGGTGTGCGCGAAGAAGACGACGTCGTGCGACCACTGCCGGATCAGCAAGGCGTGCTGCACCGCCCCCGGATGGGTACCCAGCACCCCGATGGGCGCGTCACGTACCTCGTACCCGTGGCAGTACGGGCAGAACAGCACGTCCCTGCCCCACCGTTCCCGTACGCCGGGGAGGTCGGGAAGCTCGTCCCGCAACCCGGTGGCCACCACCACCCGGCGGGTCTTCAACACCACACCGCCGTCCAGCCCGACCACGAACCCGGGGTCGATGCGATCCACCCGGTTCTCGAACAGGTCCACCCCGTAACCGGCGACCTCGGCCCGACCCACCGCCAACAACTCGCCCGGCGCCATGCCGTCCCGGGACAGGAATCCGTGCATGTGCGCCGCGGGAGCGTTGCGCGGCTCGCCCGCGCCGACCACCGCGACCCGGCGACGGGACCGACCCAGCACGAGGGCCGCACTCAGCCCCGCCGCACCCGCACCCACGATCACCACGTCGTACACATCGTCGTCGCCGGTCCAGGTGGCGCGCACATCGTTCGTCGTATCGCTCAAGGCGATCACCTCCACCCCGAGCGTGCGTCCGCGACCCACAGGACAGCAAACTTCGTTGCCGATTTGGCAACAGGAATCGGGCACGGACCCGCGCTTTCCGGCCGGCCGCGGTCACGGGCGGGTACGAACGGGCGCGGCCGCGAACCACCTCCACCCGTCACCGTGCGGTCGCCGGCTCGTCGGGCGGGTGTGATCACCGGATGCGGGGAAGCGGCCGGTGAACCAGGGCGAGGACCGGGCCCCACGACGCTCCGCAGTGAAGCGCGGACAGGCCCGGTCCGACCCGGACCCACGCGGCATGCCGGTGACGCGCCCTACGCGACGCCGACCGTGGCCAGGGCGTACTCGACGGCCCGCGCGAGTTCGTCCGCGTCCACCGGCCGCGACACCACCTCGTCCGGGTCGTCGACCATCTCGGCGCGCCGATCCAGGACGTCCAGGGCGACGTGTTCGGCGAACTCCGTCACCGCCGACCGCGCGTCCCGGTCCGGATCGGTGTCACCGGTGGGCGTCTCGAACACCAGGCCGACCCACAACTCCGGGTCCCGCGTCACCAGGGCCTCCCCCAGATGCACGCCGCACCCGGGCGCACTGTCGTCGACCTCGGCGATCCCGGGGACCCGGCCGAGCATCGGCACGCCGCTCTCGTCGGTGGGTCCACCGCACGCGTGCGACGAGCACGCGCCCAACGGACACCGCCCGCCCCGGTCCTCCTGGTCCTCGATGTGGATGTCGGGAGTCATCACCGCTCCTGTCCGGGCCTGTCACGCCGACGCTTCGTCCGGGTCGTGGGCGCGTTCGTCCTCGCGCCCACGACCCGGCTCGCCGTCGACTCCACCACGCCCCGACCGCCGGCGCGCCCGGAGCGCGCCGAACGGGCGGTGACATTGCCACTAATGCCGTATTCCCCGAGGCTGTGACGCCCGCCGCGCGGGCGTCACCGGCGCGCACCACTCGTACGCGGTCACGGAGTTCGTTCGGGCATCGCATGCCCGAGGCAGGCCCGCGGGATCAATCGGGGGCACGCCTGCGGGGGATCAACGGGCCTGGGGCAGGACCGGGACGAGGTTGTCCCAGCGGGAGATCTCGCAACCGTCGACACGCTTGAACGTGGCGTCGATCGAACGGCCCGCCCAGGTGCCGCTGATGCGCGCGGTGGCCGGTCCGCCGTAGATCATCGTGCAGTGCGCGCCGGCGGGCACCGGCGCGAACGGGTCGCGTCCGCCGGTGGTCGTGGCGTCCAGTCGAGCGCAGGCCGCCTGCGGCTCGGGATGGCTGCCGCCCGCGGGGTGACATGCCAGGGTGTACGTGATCACTCCCTCGGGGTTGTCGGCCACCGTCACGGTCAAGTGGTCCACCGTGGCGGCGACGGCGGAGGGAATCGGGCATTGCACGGCCACAACTGCGGCGGCGGCGACGACAAGGCGGCGGATCAACACGGGCTGCTCCCGGGATAGGGCGCGCGGCATCGCGCGCACGGGTCGAAAGGGCACGGAAGACGACGAACCGAAGGGTCGGATCCAACAGGCCCGCCCAGACCGATGCGGCCGAGCCGCGCGCTCCGGACTCGCTCCGGAGAGTCGCTCCGGATCCACCCATGTCCTCAACGTAGTCGATCGCACACGTCGAGTAATCGGATTTCACGGTTTCCACGCATCCGGAAGCGCGTCACCGCGTCCGGGCCCGGCGCGAAGTCGCTGCCACACCCATCCGGCCATCCCGAAACCGAGCAGCCGGCGACGCGAACGACCCGACGCACACCGTCACCGACCGCCCGTAGTATCGGAGTTCGATATCGGATTCGTCACCTGGTGGGTGACCCGGGGAGGGGTGGTCGACGGGTGAGGGAGTTCCAACGAGGTGCGGTGCGGCTGCACATCCTCCACCACGCGGCCGAGGAGGAGATCCACGGTGCGTGGATGGCCGAGGAACTGGCCGTTCACGGCTACCGGATCAGTCCGGGCACGCTCTACCCGACGCTGCACCGGATGGAGGCGGACGGGCTGCTGACCTCGGAGCAGCGGGTGGTCGAGGGCCGCACCCGCCGCGTGTACCGGGCGACCGACGCGGGCCGGGCCGCGCTGGCCGAGGACCGGCGGGCGCTGGCGGAACTGGCCCGCGAGGTGTTGCCCGAAGCGGACCGACCCCGCCTGTAGCCGGCCGGCGATTCGCCCACGGCGACCCGACGATCCGTCAGGCGCGGGCGAACCTCCTGCGCAGGCCGTAGCCGGCGGCGCCCGCCGCGAGCACCGCGACCCCCCACACCACCGAGGCCACGGGCAGCGAGAAGGCCAGCACCAGGCAACCGGCCGTGCCGAGGATCGGCACCACCCGCGGCGGGCGGCCCTCGGTCGGAGTGAGCGTCCAGGCACTGGCGTTGGCGATCGCGTAGTAGGCCAGCACGCCGAACGAGGAGAACCCGATCGCGCCGCGCACGTCCGTCGTGCCGGCCAGTACGGCCACCACCGCGCCGACCGCGAGCTCGGCGCGGTGCGGCACCTTGAATCGCGGATGCACGGCGGCCAGGACGTACGGCAGATGCCGGTCGCGGGCCATCGCCAACGTGGTGCGGGAGACGCCCAGGATCAGCGCCAGCAACGAGCCGAGCGCCGCGACGACCGCCCCGACGCGCACCAGCGGGGCGAGTTCGGGGACGCCGGCGGCGCGTACCGCCTCGGCGAGCGGGTCGGCGGTGTGCGCGAGGCGCTCGGGTCCCAGCACCGCGAGCACGGCCGCGGCGACGGCCGCGTACACCACCAGGGTGATGCCCAGCGCGGTCGGGATCGCCCGGGGGATGGTCCGCTTCGGGTCGCGGACCTCCTCGCCGAGGGTGGCGATGCGCGCGTACCCGGCGAACGCGAAGAACAGCAGACCGGCCGCCTGGAGCACCCCGCCGAACGTGGCGTCCGCGCCGATCCGCAGGTGCGCGTCGTCGCCGGTACCGCCGGTGAGGCAGGCGGTGACCACGGCGGCGAGCACCGCGAGCACGACCGCGACGATCCCCCGGGTCAGCCACGCGGCCTTTTGTACCCCGACATAGTTGACCGCGGTCAGCGCCACCACCGCGGCCACGGCGACCGCGTGTGCCTGGCCCGGCCACGCGTAGGAGCCGACGGTCAGCGCCATGGCCGCGCACGAGGCGGTCTTGCCGACCACGAAGCCCCAACCGGCCAGGTAGCCCCAGAAGTCGCCGAGGCGCTCGCGTCCGTACACGTACGTGCCGCCGGACTGCGGGTAGCGGGCCGCCAGCCGGGCCGAGGAGGTGGCGTTGCAGTAGGCCACCACCGCGGCCAGCGCCAGAGCCGGCAGCAGACCCGACCCCGTCGCGCCCGCGGCCGGCGCGAGCGCCGCGAAGATGCCGGCGCCGATCATCGACCCGAGCCCGATCACCACGGCGTCGAAAACGCCCAGATGGCGCTTCAGCTCCCCCGCCTCGGCAGACGCCGCCGACATCCCCATCGCTCGCTCCCCGACCGCGCTTCGCATCCATTACGGACCCCGATATCGGATCACGATATAGGACCGGCCCATCGCGCCGCCGCCAAAGCCCGAACAGCGGTGCGACGTCGAAACGCGGCCGGCAGCGCGGCCACGAGCCCCCGGAGATCCGGGCGACTCGCGGCACACGCTGCCGTGCGAACAATGCGGTGCGGTGCGGTGCGCTGTGGTGCGGTGCGCTGTGGTGCGGTGCGCTGTGGTGCGGTGGTGTGGTGCGGCACACCGCACCACACCACGCTGCGATCAGCCCTGGGGCGGCAGATCGTAGACGTGGTCCGGAGTGATGATCGACGTGATCGCCTTGGCGAAGAGCGTGCTCGGCTCGGAACCGTCGTGCAGGATGTCGGTGTTGAGCAGGATCACCATGGTGGCGTCCTGCTCCGGCAGGTACATCGTCACGCTCTCGTAGCCCGGCAGCGAGCCGTTGTGCCCGACCCAGCCGTGGGTCCGGAACAGGCCCAGGCCGTACCCGGCGTCGTCGAAGTTCGGTACCGGAATGAACTTCTCCCGCTCCGCCTGGGTGGCCGGGGAGAGCAGCGTGCCGGTGGCGACCACCTTGGCCCAGCGGCGCAGATCGTGCAGGTCGGAGATCATCGCGCCCGCCGCCCAGCCCCAACTCGGGTTCCAGTCGGTCGCGTCGGCGACCTCGCCGGACAGCGTCTGGTCGGTGTACCCGTGCGCGTGCGGCGACGGGAACTCGGCGCCCTCCGGGAACAGGGTGTGGCGCAGCTTGGCCGGTCCGGTGACGCGTCGGTGGATGAACTCGGCGAGCGGCATCCCGCCGAGCTTCTCCACGACGAGACCGAGCAGGACGGTGTTGGTGTTGGAGTACTGGAACTGTGTACCCGGGGCGAAGACGTTCGGGTGGCGGAAGGCGTACGCCAGCAGTTCCTGCGGGGTGAACGGGCGGGTCGGGTCGCCCAGGAGGGTGGTCACGAACTCCTCGTCGAAGGTGTACGAGAACAGACCGCTGCGCATCTCCGCCATCTGCCGGATGGTGATGTGTTCGCCGTCGGGGACGCCGTCGATGTAGTCGGAGATCGGGTCGTCCAGCCCGATCAGCCCGTCGTCGACCAGTTCCAGCAGGGCGGTGATGGTGAAGGTCTTGGTCTCGCTGCCGATCCGCATGTTGAGGTCGGGCGTCATCGGCGCGCCGGTCTCCTTGTCGGCCACGCCCGTGGACCGGACGTAGTTGCCGCGTCCGGGCAGCCACAACCCCACGGTCACGCCGGGCACGCCGGCCTCCTGGCGGGTGCGCTCGATCGCCTCGTCGAGGCGGGCCACGAGCGCGGGGTCGAGACCGTGGTGCGGCGGGCGGTCGTCGTTGTGCGGGTCCGCGGCGACCACGGCGGCCGTCTGCCGCGAGGCCTGGGCCGCGGGCGCGGTCAGGGTGAGCGGGACCAGTGCGGTGAGGGCGAACAGGGCGGTGGCGAGTCGGCAGGCGGGGGCACGACGCATGGCGGGATGTCTCTTCCGGGAGTACGGGGACCTTGTCCGGCCAAGATCACCATCCGCCCCGGCCCGGGCCCCCGCGCCCACGAACACGCCCCGGCGATTCCACCCGTACGGCCGCACCGGCACCCGCCGCCGGCGCGCGCGGACGTCACGCGGTCCACCGGGAGGAGGCGTCACACGCCACCGGAAGAGGCGTCACATCCCACCGGAAGGCGCGTCACGCGCCACCTGAGGACGCCTCACCCGATCCACCGGCGGCAGCCTCGCCGGTCCGCCCCAGGAGGAGGTCGGTCACCAGGGCGAGCGGGGGCCAGTTCAGTCGGCCGTGGCGGGCCACCGCGAAGACGCGCTGTTCCACCTCCGGGACGGCGAGCGGGACCAGCCGCACCCCGGGCAACGGCGCGGTGTCCATGGGCAGCAGGCCCACGCCGAGACCGGCGACGATCATGCCCTGTACCAGGTCGAGGCTGTCGGCCTGGTGCGTGATGTGCGGGGTGAACCCCGCCGTCGAGGCGAGCGTGCGGATGACGGTCTCGTCCGCGGTGTTGCGGGAGTTGACGATCCAGGAGTGGGTGTCGAAGCGGGCGAACACCTCCGCTGTCGTCCCCTCGCCGGCGTCGGCGTGCGCGGGAACGCCCAGCCCCCATCGGGCGGTCCACAGCGCGGTGGCCCGCACGCTCGGATCCTCGGCCGCCGGCGCCAGGTTGTAGTCGTAGGTGAGCGCCAGGTCCGTACCGTCCTCCGCCAGGAGTTCCAGCGCCTCGGCGGGTTCGTGCTCGCGGATCAGGACCCGGACCCGCGGATGGGCGACGGCGAGGTCGGTGACCACGGGCAGCAGACGGGTCCGGATGGCGGTGGCGAACCCGGCGACGCGCACGGTGCCGTTGGGCTCCGCACCGGGCGAGAGGTCGTGCTGCGCCGCCTCCACCGCGGCGAGGATGGTCACGGCGTGTTCGGCCAGCCGACGCCCCGCCGGAGTGAGCCGGACCCGGCGCCCCTGCGGCTCGATCAGCGCGGCGCCCATGTCACGGGCCAGCGCGGCGATCTGCTGCGAGACCGTCGAGGTGGTGGTTTCCAACATGTCCGCGACCGCGCGCATGGATCCCAGCCGGGCCAATTCCACCAATATCTGTAGCCGTCGGGTCTCCACGCCTTCATTGTCCACGATTCACGAACGATATGTTTCGAATCGGCACGTGGACACGAACGATGCCGAGGTCATCTACTTGATCCCATGAGCACGCCGCAATCACGCACCCGACTCGCGATCGCCCGGCCGCGCCTGCCCGACCCGGCGACCGGAGCCCTGATGGCCGTGGTCTCGATGTCCACCGTCCAGCTCGGGCTGGCGCTCTCGGTACCGCTGATCGACCGGCTCGGCGCGCTGGGAACCGCCGGGCTGCGCCTGGCGTGGGCCGGCGTGCTCCTGCTGGTCCTCGTGCGCCCGCGCCGCCGCGACTTCGCCGGCCGGGACCTGGGCGCGTGCGTCCTGCTCGGCGCGGTGAGCGGCGGCATGATGCTCTTCTTCATGCTCGCCGTGGCGCGCCTGCCGCTCGGCACCGCGAGTGCGCTGGAGTTCCTCGGGCCGCTGGCCGTCTCCCTGTACGGATCGGGCGGCGGACGCAGACACTGGACGGCCATGGCCGGCGCGGGCGTGCTCCTGCTGACCGAACCCTGGCACGCGGGCACCGATCTCGCCGGTGTGGGCTTCGCGTTGGCCGCCGCGGCCTGTTGGGCGGCGTACATCCTGCTGACCCAACACATCGGCGATCGGGTCACCGGCCTGAACGGGCTGGCCGTCTCGATGTCCGTGGCCGGCCTCCTCGCCGTCCTCGTCGCCGCTCCCACCGGGTTCGGTGGCCTGACCTGGCCCCTGCTCGCGGCCATGTTGGGGCTGGCCGCGATGAGCGCCGTACTGCCGTTCACCCTCGAATTCCTCGCGTTGCGCCGGCTGACCACGTCCGCCTTCGGCACGCTGATGAGCCTGGAGCCGGCCATCGCGCTCCTGATGGGCCTGCTGGTGCTCGACCAGATACCCGGTCCGGTACCCGCGGCCGGCGTCGTCTTCGTGGTGATCGCCGGCATCGGCGCCACCCGAACGGGCGCCCGCACAAGCCCCGAACCCCGGGACCCGCACACCGACCCGCCGCGTCCGCGCCCCGTTGCCCGGGAAGTGTGCTGAGCGGGCCGAACCACCGGCCGCCCGACGCACCGTCGATCCGCGCGCCGAGCCGGATCCGGGACCCGCGGATCTCGGCCCCGACCCCGCGACTGCCGGAACGCACCCGGGCACCCGTCGCCCGAGCCGCAGGCCGAGTCTGCTCCACGTGCGATGCTCCCTTCGCGTGTTCTGTGTCCAGGTGGCCGGACACGGTGAGCTATGCGCCCGAATCCGATGAATGACTGTTATATATAGGACATTGACTCGCATTCAGGACGTGGAGTAGTCGCCTCGAAGGGTCGTCATGGACAACGGTTCGCCCCCACCGGCAGACCGATCGCCCGCAGACCCGCCATCCTCGGACGCCTCGCCCGCACACCCGTCGCCGATCGGCCCACCGCCCTTCGACCCGCCCGGCACGGGCGGATCCGGGCCCTTCGGCGAGGCGTCCGGGAGACCGGCACCGGTGAGCGTGGAGAACTTCCACACCCCGTGCGACCGCGGCACCCTCGATCGGCCCGCGGACACCTCGGGCCCCGGTGCCCGGGTGAACCTGCTCACCTGGGACGGCGACGGCCGACCGGCCGGGCTGTTCCCCGAACGCGAAGAGGGGGACACGCACCGATGAAGTCGCTCACCGACCGATTCCGGGCCAAGGCGGCCCGGTTCGACGACCGGTACTCGACGGCGGTGATCCGCCAGGCCGCCGCGCTGTGCCTGCACCACCCGGACGAGATCTTCCACTCCCGGGTGCCGCTGGTGCGCGGCGCGCTGGCACAGATCGGCCCGAGGCCGGCCGGCACACTGCTGACGGCCTTCCTCGACGGCGTGTGCGCGTGGCCGGCGGCCGAGCTTGCCGCGCACCACGTGTCCGTCTTCGATCAGCGCAGCCTGTACCTGAGTCGGTGGCGCGAAGAGGACACCCGATGGCGCGGCGAGGCGCTGGTGACCTTCAAGCGCATCTATCGCGAGCACGGCCTGGAGTTCACCGGCGAGGAACTGCCGGACTTCCTGCCCGCGGTGCTGGAGTTCGCCGCCATCGGCGGTCCCGGGCCGGTCGCGGCCGGCGAGGCGCTGCTGCGCGAACACCGCCCCGGCATCGAGCTGTTGCGGTTCGCTCTGCTCGACGCGGGCACGCCGTACGCAGGCGTCCTGGAGGCGGTGTGCACGACGCTGCCCGGCGCCTCCCCCGCGGACCGCGCCCTCGCGCACGCCGGGCCGCCGCGCAAGGACGTCGGCCCGGACGGCACTCGAGCGGGCGGAGTCGAGCGATGAACACCATGTTGTGGGCGGCGCGGCCGCATCCGGCCCGGGTCGTCCTCGTCGGCGGGACCGGCCGGCGCCACCGCTACGACGGGTTCGGCTGGACCAAAGCGTGGCCGGCGAGCGGGTGGCCGAGCATCGAGTGGCCGAAAACGCGCGGTCCGGGCGGCTCGGGGGCTCGGCGTTTGCCCCGCGCAAAGCCGGCAAATGCCTTGCGCGGTACGGAGTTTGCGAACAAGGATCGGGGGCGCTTTGCCTCTTCCACTCGCATTCCCGGAGGGAATTCCTCATGCGCAAGCGTGCCGCACTGCTGACCACGACACTCGCCATCGCGTCGATGACGGCGCTCGGTGCCCCTGCCCAGGCGACGACGGCGAAGGCCCCACCGGCGTCGGCGACGACGGTGGCGTCGGCCCCGGCCCAGGCGGCGGCCGGCTGGCTGTTCATCGACTACTACACGACCCGGAACAAGTGTGTGGACGCCGGCCAGCAGTACCAGCGTGAGGGCTTCTCGACCTGGAAGTGTCCGTACGACATCCTCCTGGGCTACTTCGCGCTCTACGTCAAGTAGGTACGGGGAAGCAGCCGCCCGTCGGCGCATCGCGAGCGCGTGCCGAGCCCGCACGGTCCCCCGCGTGCTCGGCGCCGCCGACGCGGCTCGACGCAGGCCCAGACGTCGTGGCCCGGACGCCAACCGATCCTGGGGCTGCATCACTTGGCACCATCGGACGCATGCGACAGGCTGCCCGAGAGACGACGGACGACATGGGTCGGCGTCTCGGGCAACACACCCACACGCGTGGTCGGGCGGGCTGCGGGCGACTCGGGGGCCTGGCCGGAGGTGGTACTTCGGCAGGGAGCGCCGAGCCCCGTCCGTAATCCACGCGGTGGGCCACATCGGGTATCCCGGGCAGTGGCGATCGGCGGCCTGGACAGCACGCCGCGAACCCCCACCCGGGATCCCGATCACCGATTCCGCGCGGGGCAGGACACCGACCGTCCTCCCCGTGCGTGGTCGTCGCGCCCCACCCCGGCACCAACGCGGGCCTCCCGACCCGCTCGCCACCCGCGATCCCCGATCCGGCCGACGCTCGACGGCAAGCCGGTCCCGGCCACCCTCGCGCACATCGGATAGTGGCGCCCGGTGTGAATGGCTAGGTTCGACCACCATGATCAACCGAAAATCCGTACGGTCCAGACGACGTGTGCTGATAGTCGTCGCCGGCGCCGTGGCGATTCAGGTCGGATTGGGGGCGGGGGCGTTCGCGGCCCTGGATTCCGCGGGCTCGACCAAGGGCCCCGCCGGACCGCAGGCGTGCACCGCCCGCCCGAACCCGGACGCGCCGGAGGCCGGAGAGGAGCGCGGTTGCTTCTCGGTGGACGCCACCGTCGATCGCCCCCTCGCGGTCGGCGAGACCGCCGGCGTCCGGTTCGTGGTGAGCGCCCAACTCGCGGCCAAGGGTGTGCGCGTCGAGGCGGATCTACCCGCCAACCTCGCCTGGGTCGACCCACCCGTGGGGCTGACCCTGTCCTCGCACCCCTCGCCCAATCCCGTGCACCTGGGCGGCATCAACCGTGCGGGCACCGTGCGTTCGTTCAAGGCCGGGCAGTCCGTCACCTACACCGGACGGATCGTCGCGAAGGCGGCCGGCCCCGCGGAGGTCAAGGTGCGCGCCGCCGCCGACCTGCGCGCGGGAGTGGACGCCGCCGAGGACCTGATCCCGCTCACCGTGGGCGCGGCCCCGGGCATGTCGAGCTTCGGCGCGCAGCGGTCGACCGACGCGGACTCCGTCGAGGTGGCGCCCGACGTCACGCCACAGGAATCGACACCGCACCTGACGGCCGAGTCGCTGTCCCCGGCCGGTCTGGCCGCACCCGCGGGCGACGACCCGCCGGCACCGCGCGCCCTCGCCGCCGCCGCGGCACCGACCGCCTGCGCGACCGGCAAGTGGCTGTACGTCGACGAGAAGGGCGTCACCCGGCCGGTGGTCAACATGACCGTCGAGGCGTGGGACGCCGACACGAGCAACGCGCACGACCGGCTCGCCTCCGGCCTCACCGGGACCAAGGGCGAGTACAAGCTGTGCTTCGACAACGCCGAGAGCAACAACTCGGGCCAGGACGTCTACGTCAAGCTCACCACCACCAACAAGAACTGGCGCGTCCAGGCCACCGGCACCACGAACGCCTTCACGTTCACCACGCCCACGGTCTCCAACGTCGCCAACGGAAGCACCACCTCGTTCGGCGACCGCAAGCCCGGCGCGGCCGACAAGATGCGCGCGCTGCACGCGTTCGACGCGCTCAACGACGCGTGGAAGTGGGTACCGGGCAACACCTGCTGGGACGGCCTGGACACCACGTGCCGGCAGGTCGTGCTCAACTGGGCACCGGACTCGACGGTCGGCAACTACTACGGGAACAAGCAGATCCACCTCAAGGCGGACGCCCCCGACTCGCACATGACCGTGGTCCACGAACTCACGCACGCCATCATGGGCGACGTCTACGAGGACAACTCACCGCCCATCCCCAACTGCAGCCCGCACGGCGTCTCGGCAAAGTCCTCGACGGGGTGCGCGTGGGTGGAGGGCTTCGCCGAGTGGGTGCCGGCGAGCGTATACAAGGATCCGTACTACCGGTGGCCGAGCGGTGCGTCCATGAACCTGGAGACGCCCACCTGGAGCACGTCGGGTTGGGACGACGGTGACGCGGTCGAGGGTCGTGTGGCCGGTGCGTTGATCGACCTCACCGACACCACGAACGAGGGCTCCGACGTCTACGGCGAGGCCGCGCCGGGCAATGTCTGGAACACGTTCCTGCGACACCGGTCCACGACATTCGCCGAGTTCTGGCAACAGCGCAAGGCCGACGGATACGACACCTCGGCGAACGGTCCGCTGAAGAGCCTGTACCAGAGCACGATCGATTATTGAGAAGGACGCGGTTCCCCGCCCGCCCGGCTTCGGGCGGGCGGGGAACCGCGCGCCGGCGCCCGGTCCCGACGCCCGGCGCCGGTGTCGTCTTCTCGGGGTCAGAACGAGCCGCCGCCGTCACCGCCCCAGCCGCCACCGCCGTCTCCGCCCCAGCCCCCGAAGCCGCCGCCCCCGTCACCGAGGCCACCGAATCCGCCGTCCCCCGCCCCGGCCGCGCCCGCCTCCGCCGCGTAGCCCAGGTTCATCGACGCGCCGAGTGTGGTCCCGATGAGCAGGCCCGGGAGCAACATGCCGCCGTACCAACCGGCCGCCCACGGACCGTAGGCGGGACCGGCCTCCCAGTACGGGCGACGACCGCCGGCGCTGTCCACCTCGCGGATCTCCGGATCCAGACCGTCGTCCAGGCGGGCCGCGTCGGCCGCACACACCGGTACCTCCCGCTCGGCACCGCTCGCCGGTGCCCAGCGCATGTCGCGCACGGACGGGCCGTGGCGGGGGTCGAAGAAGCACGGCGGTCGGCGTTGCGGCAGGGCCGCGCCGGTACGTCGGGCCTCCAGGGTCGCGAGGGCGAATCGTCCGTCGTCCAGGGCCTCGCTGACCGCACGCACATCCGCGGGTTCCCGGGCCGCCGCCATGGCCGACTTCGCCCGTTCGTAGGAGTCGAGCGCCCTGGTCCATTCCTCGCGTATGGCGTCGTCGGAGTCGGCCGCGCCCGGATCGAAGGCGGCCCGATCGAGCGTCTCGCCGTACGCGGTGATGTCCTCGTCGACGACCGGCCGCACCTGCTCCAGTTCCTGCCGTGCCTGCGCCGCCCGGCGGGTCCTGGTCCGCCTGCGCAGCACGAGGATCGTGCCTGCTGCGGCGACGAGCACGGCCCCGACCACGGCGAGGCCGACCCACGACGAGCCGCCGTCGTCGCGTGCCGGTGCCGACGGCTGCTGCGCGTCGGCCGCGGCCCCGTCGACGAAGGCGGTCAGCAGGCCCGGTCCGTCTCCCTGGTGTGCGGCCAGTACGTCGCTCTTGAGGGTGGCGAGCCGTGCGCGGGACATCACCGACGCGTCGGCCGCGGCGTCGAACGTGCGACCGACGGTGACCGCGTACACGCCCGGTCGGCCCACCTGCTCGCGCAGGCCCGACAGTACGGCCGCGGGCGAACCGGCCGACGCGAGCGGCGAGTCGGCCGGTACCGCGACCACGAAGATCGGCTTGTCGGCGGACCGGATCTTCGTCCGCAACGCGTCGGCGGTGGCCGACGGCAGCACGTTCTCGGCCGCCGGGACGGTGTACACGGGGTCGTCGCGCAGCGACGCTGCGATCGTCCCGATGCCGCCGCCGGCCGCCGCGTGGGCGGGCGCCGCCGCGAAGAGCAGGACCGCCAGCACGAGCGCGAGCCCGAGGACGGCCGTCTTCGGCGGTAGGCACCGGCGCCGAAATGCGACTTTCGTCATGTATTCAGGCTACTGCCGCCGCGCCGGCCCATGCGGAAGCCGGCCTCGGGAAGAGGGCGGCCCCGGCAACCGTGTCAGCGCGTACGAGCGCGCAGCGTGCCCGGCGGCAGTCCGAGCATGCGCTCGGCCGTCCCGATCGACATGTCGCGCAGGGCGGGGTGGTCGAACGGCACGTCGTCGTTGCTGTACGCGCCGAGGCCGTCCACGTTGACGAGGATGTGCAGGGTGACCCCGAGCGGGTCGTCCGTCGTGAAATCGCCCGAACGCACACCCTCGTCGACGAGCGCGGTGAGGGCGTCGCGGGTGAGCGACTCCTGTGCCCGCACCGCCGCGCGAAGACCGGGTTTGAACCGGCTGACGTGGCGTGCGTTGAGCCAGAGTCGGCCGAGGTCGACGAACTCGCCGTCGGTCAGGCGCACCAGAAAGCGGGCGAGTCGATCGATGGGGGCGAGCCCGGCCTCCTCCGCCGGCAGCAGCGCCGCGCGTTCCCTGGTGGCGGCGTGCGTGAACGCCTCGCTCACCAGGTCGTCGGCGGCCGGGAAGTAGTGGCCGATCAATCCGGGGCGCACGCCGAGTTCGTCGGCGACGCGACGGAGCGTGATGCGCTCGAGACCCTCTTCGAGCGCGATCCGCGCGGCGGTCCGGACGATCTCGGCGCGACGCTCCTCGGGCATCTTGCGAACCCGCGTCGACGGGGGGCTTGACGTCATACCGACCACCCTATTGGATGTGTGGCCAATACCCCATTGGCCAAGAGACCAATAGCAGTGGTTGCCAGAGGTGTGCCCCGAGAGGTCTCGACGTATGAACCACGCACTTCCCACGGCGGCCCCCGACGACTGTGCCGGCGACCGCGCGGGTCGCCCGGAAACCCGGGGCATCGACCAGGTCCCCATCGCCGAACGGCACGGGCGAGCCCGCGAACTCTTCGCCATCTGGGCGGCCCCGAACGTCAGCTATCTGAGCTTCGTCATCGGCGCGACACTTGTCCTGATGGGGCTCTCGCCGGTGCAGGCCATCGGTGTCGCACTCGTCGGCAACCTGCTGTGGATCCTCACGGGCGTGGTCGCGATCAGCGGTCCGGCCGCCGGCACGAGTGGGTCGGTGGTCTCCCGTGCGATGTACGGCGTGCTGGGCAACAGGATCGTCCTGGTGCTCACCGGATGGCTGATCGCATCCGCCTATCTGGCCCTGAACTGGTCGGCCGCGTCGGTCGCGGGCATCGGCCTCGCGCGGCGCCTGGGCCTCCCCCTCCTCGGCCGATTCGCCGAACTCGGCGTCGTGGCGAGCCTGCAACCCGCGCACGCCACCCGACACACACGCGGGGACGGCACCGACAACTGGTCGCGGCGCGTCGGCCCCGATCGCGCCGCGCACGGTTGGCGAACGCGTGACCTCGTGGACCATCACGCCGTCGTGGCGCTCGGATCCGACTGGCCGATCGGCCCGGGCGACCCGCGCGTGGGGCTCGCCGACTGCCAACTGCGACGCCCCGTCGACGAACCGGGCAGCACGCCGGTACATCCGGAGCAGGCGCTCTCGGCTCGCGAGGCCTACGCGGGCATGACGCTCGCCGCCGCGCACGCCGGCGGCGCCGGCCACGAACTCGGGCGCGTCGCCCCGGGGTACCTCGCCGATCTCACGATCCTCGCCGCGAACCCGCTCGACCTGGCTCCCGAGGCCCAAGCCGACAACGCCGTCCTGGCGACGATCGTCGACGGCGACGTCCGCCTGCACACCGACCTCCCGAAAGGACGCTCGTGATCGTCACGCCTCACCCCCACCCCGAATCCCGCCCGCACGTCGTCGCCTCCGCGATCGATCCACACACCCGCGGCGTGGCCCGCGGCGCGGGACTGCGCGCGGGGATCCACGACGCGATCGAGATCTACGACCGGCTCTTCGCACTCGGCGGCATCACTTCGACGCAGGCGCGGGCAGATGCCGCGCGAGCCCTCGACACGATCGACGACTTCCGTCCCGGCGCCCGGGCCGAGATCGAGGGCATCGCCGAAGGAGCCCGGGTGGAACCGTGGCGCGTCGCGGCGCTCAACGCGCGCACGGAGATCCTCGCGCGCAGCGCCGTCGTGCCGCCGGGCGAGTGCACCACGATCGTGCGTCGGCTCGGGGACGGCGACTCCGCGGCTTCGCGCACGTTCGGCATCCAGACCTGGGACTGGCACGTCGAGCTGAGCGATTGTTGGCACACGCTCGAATCGCGCGGCGGCAGGCACGACGTGGTCGGCCTCACCGAGAACGGCATCCTGGGCAAGATCGGCGTCAACAGCGCCGGCCTCGCCCTGCACTTCAACATCCTCGGTCATCTCCGCGACGGTGTCGGCGGCATCCCCGTGCACGTACTCGCGGCGATCGTGCTGGAAGAGGCCGGCAGTGTCGCCGAGGCGGTGGAGATCGTCCGCGGCGCGCCGATCGCGTCGTCGGGATCGTTCTCGCTCTTCGACGAGTCGACGGCGGTCCTGCTCGACGTGAGTCCCGTCGGCGTCTTCGAGATCGCACCGCGGAACGGCGTCCTGGTCCGCACGAACCACTTCCTCACCCCGACGCCCGCGGCCGACGAGAAGACCTGGCTCTACCAACCCGACTCCGGTGAGCGCTACGACTTCGTGCGCGCGCGTCTCGGGCGCCGGGGCGCGCCGAACGCGGCCGGCGAATTGGTGGACTACCTCGTGACCGGAGCCGGCGAACCGCCCGTGACCTGCCGCCCCGACCCGGACAAGCCACTGGGGCAGCGCTGGGCCACGCTCGCGACCGTCGTCCTGGAACCGGCCGCGCGCACCGCGACCGTCCTGGACGGCACACCCGCCGAAGCCCGGGCCCGGACCTGGCGCACCCTCACGGCGTGACTCCGGCGCGACCGAGGGTGCGTCGATTCGAGCCCTCCGTCGCGGTGTTCGCGTGCCACGTCGCGCCGGCGAGGTGCGGGCCCTCGGTCGGACGGCGTCACCGGGGACGCATGCGTGCGGCGAGCATCGCGATGTCGTCCTCGCCCGTGTGCGGAGCCAGTCCGTCCAGGATCGCGTCGAGTAGGCCGTCGAGCCCGCCGCCGGTGGGCGGTCGCAGTGCCGCGAGTCCGGCGAGCGAGTCGTCGATGTCCTGGTCCCGACGCTCGACCGGGCCGTCCGTGTAGAGCAGCAGGGTCTCCTCGGGCAGCAGGTCGCGGGTGATCTGTTCGTAGCCGCCGACGCCGGTGCCCAAAGGAGGGCCGGTCGGGACCTCCACGAGTTCGACGGGACGACCGGCGGCGATCAGCACCGGGGGCAGGTGGCCGGCGGTGGAGAACGTCCAGCGTCGGCGGCCGGGGTCCGCGAGGGCGAGCAGGCATGTTGCGGGGCGGGCGGACTCCTTCTCGTCGATCAGCGCGTCGAGTCGACGCAGGATCCGATGTGGGGGCAGCTCCGTCGCGGCGACGTGGCGCAGCGTCGAGCGGTAGTTGCTCATGTCGACGGCGGCTTCGATGCCGTGTCCCATGACGTCACCCATGACCAGGAGGGTGCGCCCGAAGAACAGCCGCACGACCTCGTACCAGTCGCCCCCCACCGAGGTGATTCCGGAAGGCAGGTAGCGGAAGGCGAGTTCGAGGTTGGGATGGGGTGTGCCGGGCTCCGTCAGGAGTGCCCGTTGCAGTTCCGCGGCGATGCCTTGGGCGTGCGTGTGGCGGCGCGCCTTGTCGATGGCGACCGCGGCGCGGGCGGCCAGGTCTGCGACGAGGGAAACCGCGTCGCCGTCGGTGCGGTCGTCGGCGGAATCCGGGGCTCGGCCGAGCAGCAGGACACCGATGGTGTGGCCGTGCGCCACCAGCGGGACGACGAGGGTCGTGTCGATGCCTGCGGCCCGCGGAAAGGTCGCGGTCCCGGCGTGCTCGGCCCGGTCGTCCGATGCGGTGTCGAGGTGCTCGGTCCTGTCGTTCGAGGCGGTGCCGATGTCCCGGCCACGGTCGTCCGATGCGGTGTCGACAGGCGAAGGCCGGGACACCGAGACACCGGTGCGCGGGCTCCTTCCGACGGCGGAGTCCTCCCGGTGGAGGACGAACGCGCCCGGCGGTGCGAGCGAGGCGAGTCGAGGGCGCAGCCCCGGTGCGCAGGCCGGCGCGGCCCGACGCAGCCGTGCCCCGCCGGGCGGGATCGTACTGCCGTGTTCCGCGGCATCGAACGGGAGCACATCGACGATCGCCAGGTCGGCCATCGCCGGCACGACGAACTCGGCCGGTTCGGCGCAGGTGGTGTCGATGTCCAGGGTGGTGCCGATCCGCGTCGCGGCGGCGTCCAGCACGGCCAGTCGGTGGTGGGCCGGGTCCGCTTCGGTCACGGCGGCGACGATGCCCGCCGGCCGCCCTCGGATGTCCAGCCGCCGGTAACGCACACGGGCGAAGGGAGGCACCCGCGCCGAGGCGCCGAAGGAGATCTCGACTGGGCGGGCGGTCTCGGGCAGCGCGCCGAGGCTGTCGGCGTCGGCGGCGAAGGGTGTCCCGCCGATCGGCATCCCCACGACGTCCGCGGCGGCCAGGCCGGTGGCACGGGTGAACGCCGCGTTCACGAATCGCCGGCGCAGTTCCGCGTCGAGGAACCCGATGCCCACCGGGGCGTCGCCGATCACCCGGCGCGACAGATCCGCGTCCGCGGCGCCCATCCCCAGCGCAGCCATCGAGCCCTCGAGCAGGCCGTCGGCGGTATCCCGTCCCGAAACCTGCGCGTCCTCCTCGCTCCCACGCCGGAATCGCATACTCCCCATGATCACGGCGTGCCGGACCGGGCACCCACCCGACGCGGACCCCGGTGACCTTCGGTACACGCCCACTCACGCGGGGCACCGTCGACATCGGGGGTCCGAGGGAACGGCGGAGGACACGGCGGACCGGGCCTCAGCGCCCGGTGGCGTGGCCCTGTCCGCCGGACCGGTGTACGCCCGCCGTCAGCGCGCCGGTCTCCGGGTCGCGGGCGACGGCACACAGCCGGCTCACCGAACCGGGCTCGACGACGGTCAGGTCGTGCCCGCGGCGGCGCAGGTCGTCGAGCACCGCCGGGCCCAGGCCGGCCTCGGCGGTCACGCTGCCGGGCAGCATCTCGCGCGGGTAGAACGAGGAAGGGAAGCTGTCCTGGTGCCAGTTGGGCTCGTCGATCGCGCCCTGGACGTCGAGCGTTCCGGCGGTTCGGTCGCTGAGCGTGAGGGCGAGCAGGAAGTGGGTCTGCCATTGGTCCTGCCGGTCACCACCCGGCGTGCCGAAGGCCAGTACCGGAACGCCGCCGCGCAGGGCCAGCGAGGGACTGAGAGTGGTGCGCGGCCGACGGCCCGGAGTCAACGAGTTGGGCAGGCCCGGTTCGAGCCAGGTCATCTGGAGTCGGGTACCGAGCGGAAAGCCGAGCGTGGGGATCACCGGGTTGGACTGGAGCCAACCGCCGCTGGGGGTGGCCGAGACCAGGTTGCCCCAGCGGTCGACCACGTCGAGATGGCAGGTGTCGCCCCGGGTGGCTCCGGTCGGGGCGACCGTCGGCTCGCCCGTCCCCGGGTGGTCCGGGCGACCCGGGTGTCGATCGCGGTGTCCCGCCGCGCGGTCGGCTGCCTCGCGCGCGTGTCGGCCGAGGATCGGGGCACGTCCGCCGGGCCGACCCGGGCGCAGCGCGTAGGATGCCTCGGCGCCGATCAGGGCACGTCGGTCGGCGCCGTAGTCGGCGCCGAGCAGGTCGTCCAACGGCACCTCGGCGGCGTCCCCGTACCAGGCCTCGCGATCGGCCATCGCGAGTTTGCCGCCCTCGATCAGGGTGTGCACGTACTCGGCGGTTCCGTAGGCCGGTTCGTCCGCGAGCAGGGCCAACTGCTGCAACATGACCGGCCCTTGCGACCAGCCGCCCGGCTTGCACACCTCCCAGTCCCGCCACCGCCGGCGGATCGGTTCCTCGTACGACGCCGACCAGTTCGCCAGGTCCGCGCCGGTGAGGGTGCCGGTGTGCCGCTCACCGGATGTGTCCATGGTGGGTCGGGCGGCGAACTCCGCGATGTCCAGGGCCACGAAGCCCTCGCGCCAGCAGCGGCGGGCCGCGTCGATCTGCGCCTCGCGATCGCCGCCGGCCGCGGCCGCCTCGGCCAGCACACGCCGCCACGTGTGCGCGAGGGCTTGGTTGCGCAGGGGTCGACGCGGGCTCGGCGTCGTCCCGTGCGGGAGGTAGACCTCGGCGGAGGTGGTCCATTCCGTCTCGAAGAGTTCGCGCATGCGCGTCACGGTCTGCGCCACGCCCGGAAGCGGCAGGTGCCCGCGCTCGGCGAGGCCGATCGCGTGATCGAGCACCGCCGCGAGCGACTTGCTGCCGTGGTCGCGCAACAGCAGCATCCACGCGTCGAAGGCTCCCGGTACGGCGGCGGCCAAGGGGCCGGTGCCGGGGACCAGTTCCAGGCCCAGCCCGGTGTAGTGGGCGATGCTCGCACCCACCGGCGCGATGCCCTGACCGCACAACACTCGCACCGGACCGCCGGCGGGTGCGAGCAGAATCGGCACCTCGCCGGCCGGTCCGTTCAGATGCGGTTCGACGACATGCAGTACGAACGCGGCCGCGACCGCCGCGTCGAACGCGTTCCCGTCGTCCTCCAGCACCGCGAAGGCCGCCTCGGAGGCCAGTCGGTGGGTGGACGACACCATGCCGAAGTCGCCCCGAAGCGCCGGTCGAATGCCCATGGCCGGACCGTACGCCCGCGCCGGCATCGCAACAAGAGCGCGGGTTCGCCCGGCGTCCGAGGCCCGTGGCGTTGGCATTGACATCGGGGTTTGCATTGGCGTTGCCACGGACGGACCGTCGACCGGGCCGCGACCTCGCACGTCCCATCCCATCCCGCAACCTCGCCACTCGCCGTTCGCCGTTCGCCGTTCGCCGCGTCCACTGGCCGGACACGGGCACGGCCACGGTCTCGTCTTCGGCCCGCTCGGGCACACCCGTCGTGTGCCGCGGGATGCGTGCGAGTCGACCGCGCCCGTGCGCGTCGCGTCGGCGACCGCGGCGGTGGGAGTCAGTCGGACTCTTCCCGGTCGAGGTAGGACTGGTACCGCTCGGCGGTGAGGAGGTCGTTCAGGCTCTTGGGATCGACGAGAGTGACCTCCACGACCCATCCCTTGTCGTAAGGGTCGGTGTTGAGGAGTTCGGGTTCGCCTTCGAGGAGTTCGTTCACGGCGATGACGCTGCCGTCGACGGGGGCGTAGATCTCGGTGACGGCCTTGACCGACTCGACGCTCCCGAGCGCCTCCGTGGCCTGAAGCGTGTAGCCGACGGTGGGCACCTCCACGAACACGACGTCGCCGAGCTGCTTTTGCGCGAAGTCGGTAATGCCGATCCGGGCCTTGCCGCCCGTGGTCGGCAGGATCCATTCGTGGTCCTGGGTGTACTTGCGGTCCGCGGGCACGGTCGTCATATCGGTCGGTCTCCTGCCGATGTCATGCGTACGCCGACGCGAGATCCGCGCACGGCCGCGACCAGCCTGACGCAGAGGAGACCCACCGGAACAGTACACTCACCCGAAAGGCCCCATTGCGGACATGCCGCCGAAGCGCCGGCCCGCGGCCGACCGGGCGCGCCCCGTCGGCACGTTCACCGGCCCGCTCACCGTCACGTTCGCCGACACGTCCACCAGTGGCTTCTGCGCCGGTTCACAGACGGCAACTGATCTCCATGCCGTCCTCGACCGGGAACGTCACGTTGTGATAGCCGTTCTCCGGGTCGCGGACGTAGTCGAGATACGGCTGCAGGCTGCTCAGCTCGACGTCGTCGGCCACGACGAGCGTGCCGGGCCGCAGGCGTGGCTCCAACAGGCGCAATACCGGCAGGCACAAGTCCTTCCACCCGTCCAGCAGCAGGAAGTCCGCGGGGGTGTCCAGATCGCGGAGGGTGTCCCGGGCGTCTCCCTCCAGCACGGTGATCAGGTCGTCCAGGCCGGTCTCGGCGAAGGTGCGGCGCGCCGCGGCGATCTTCTCCTTGCTCATTTCGGTGGTGACGACGCGTCCGGCGCCGTTGTCGCGCACGGCCGCGGCCAGGTACAGCGTGGAGATCCCGAAGGAGGTGCCGAACTCGACGACCGTGCTCGGGCGCACGGCTCGGACCAGGTTGTACAGCAGTGCTCCGCCGTCGGCGGAGATCGGCATGTAGATCTCCGCCAAGGCGTCGGCCCGCTCCTGGGGCGACAACGGGGCGAACCCGCCGGGCAGTTCCGCGTCGCGCCGGGCGGCGACGGTGTCGTCCTGTTCGGCTTCCTCGAACATCCTGCCGAGGGCCGTTCGGACTCGGGGGTCGGCAAGCGTGTGGGTAGGTGTCATGAAAGCTAGACTAGACGCAACGTCACGTCTTTTCTAGATGCAATATCCTCGGCGCGGGGAGGCGAGAAGATGACATCCGAGACTCACAGGGCCACGGCGGACAACGCCACGCCGGCCGGCACCGGTGGATCCGGGCGGGCACACCACGGCAACCGGCACGGACGCAGCGAACAGGCCCGCAGGGCGGTTCTCGAGGCGGCCGACGACCTGCTCGCCGAGAAGGGATTCACCGGCGTCACGATGGAGGGCATCGCCGCGCGAGCCGGCGTGGCCAAGCAGACCATCTACCGTTGGTGGAGCACCAAGACCGACGTCCTGATGGACGCCTTCCTCGAGGACGCCGCCGAGGACCTGACGCCGCCCGATTCCGGCGACCTCGCCGGCGACCTGCGCGACTACCTGCGACGGCTGGCGTACTTCCTCGCCGAGTCCGACTCCGGGGCCGTCTTCCGCGCGCTGATCGCCCAGGCTCAGCACGATCCGGCATTCGCCCGGGACTTCCGAGCCCGATGGCTCGACGCGCAACGCGATCGCGATCGCCTGCCGTTGGAACGCGCCATGAACGGCGGCTCGTTGCCCGCCGACCTCGACATCGCGACCGAGACGGACCAACTCGTGGGCCCGCTCTACTACCGCGTACTGGTGACCGACGAACCCATCGGCGACACGTTCACCGACGCCCTCGTCGACGCGTTCCTGGCCCGACACGAGCCGGCCCCACGAACGCGGCCCTGACCCGAATGGACCCCCGTGGCCACCCGACGCCCCGGAGGGCGGCCTCCCGCCCGACTCGGGTGCGCGTGGTCTCGACCCAACGGGTCGTTCCGGCATCCGCCTTTGCCGTCGCTACGGTCGGGCCATGGATATCACGTACGAATGGCGGGGCGACTTCGACGACTCGGCCCTCGAGGAGTTGCACGCCGAGGGGTTCGACCACCCGGCCGAGCGGATCCCCTGGCGCGCACGGCTGGAGCGGCACAGCCTCGGCTGGGTCTGTGCGTGGGAGGACGGCCGCTTGATCGGCTTCGTCAACGTCGCCTGGGACGGCGGGGTCCATGCCTTCGTCCTGGACACGGTCGTGGCTCGGCGCGCCCGTTCCCGGGGCATCGGCTCCATGCTGGTCGGGACGGCTGCCGACGGGGCCCGCGCGGCGGGGTGCGAGTGGCTGCACGTCGACTTCGAGGAGCACTTGCGGTCGTTCTACGTCGATGTCTGCGGCTTCGGCGAGTCCGCGGCGGGCCTGATCGCCTTGTGAACCCGTCGCCGACCGCTCGGTCCGGGGCGAACGGGGCGCTTCGGTCGATCCGGGCGGTCCGGGCGGTGGTCCGACGGGGTCGAACCGGTCCATCCGATCCGGCGTGAAGTGGACCAGTCATACGGTCCGGTCCGCCTCTACGTTTGCCGCCATGAACGAAAAACGTGGTGGGACCGTGCTGACATCCCTCCTGCACGAGATACCGCCCTTCCTGCCGACCCCCACCGAAGCCATGACGATGACGGTCGAACTGCCGCCGGGCGACGCGGGGACACCGCCGCACCGGCACTCGGGCCCGGTCTTCGGTTACATGTTGGAAGGCGAGATGGTCTTCGAACTCGAAGGCGAACCCGAGCGGATCATCCGCGCCGGCGAGGCGTTCTGGGAACCGGGCGGCGACGTCATCCACTACCAGGCCGGCAACAACCTCACCGACGCGTGGAGTCGCTTCGTGGTGGTCATGCTCGGCGTTCCCGGCGAACCCATGCTGACCATCGTCGACGAGCGTGAACTGGCCGAACGGCGGGACCGGCGGGCGCCCCGACCCACCCCGTGAGTATCGCGCCCCGCCGTCCCGGCACGGGCGCGTCGTCATCCGACCCCGACCGCGTACAGGAGTTCCACACCATGCACGTTCTCGTTGCCGGCGCGACCGGTGTCCTGGGACGGCGTATCGTCCCCCGGCTCGTCGCGGCGGGACACCGGGTCACCGCGCTCACGCGACGCCCGGACGCCGCAGCCGAGTTGCGCGCACCCGACGTCACCGTCGTGTCGGCGGACGTCTACGACCGCGACTCGCTCACCCGCGTCGTGGTGGACGCCGCGCCGGACCTCGTGATGCACCAACTCACCGATCTGGCCGCGGTCGACCTTTCCGCCAACGCACGCGTGCGCCGGATCGGCACCCGCAATCTCGTCGACGCCGTACACGCGGCAGGCGTACGGCGCGTCGTGGCCCAGAGCATCGCGTGGGTCTACGAGGCGGGCGAGGAGCCCGCCGACGAGACGACGCCGCTGGACGCCACGACGGACCAGCCCCGACGCGGCACGATCGACGGCGTGCTCGCCCTGGAGTCGGCCGTACGCGAACTGCCCGAGTGGGTGGTGCTGCGTTACGGGCTGCTGTACGGCCCGGGCACGTGGTTCGCGGCCGACGGCAGCAGGGCGGCCGACGCGCGTGCGGGGCGGTTGGCCCGCGGGGCGGACGTGTCCAGTTTCGTCCACGTCGACGACGCGGCCGCGGCGGCGGTGGCCGCACTGGGCTGGCCGAACGGCGCGGTCAACGTCGTCGACGACGAACCGGCGGCGGCCGACGCCTGGGTGCCGGTGTTCGCCGCCGCGGTGGGCGCGGCACCGCCCGCCGACGCGCCCGACGCGCCACGCGCCGGTTGGGCCAGAGGGGCCGACAACCACTTCGCCCGCAAGCACCTGGACTGGACGCCGACCCACCTCTCCTGGCGATCGGGCTTCGCCACCCTGTAATCGGGAGCAGGCCCCGACACACGGAGGATCGTCGCCCTATCCCCCCGGTCGCCGCCGCGTCGGCCCCGCCCGCAGACCCTCCGCGTCGAGCACCTCGCCGAGCAGATCCAGCGCCTGGCGCCACGTGTGCGGCGACGGCGTGGCATAGCCCAGGACGAGGGCGGCCGGGGCCGATTCGTCGGGTGGGTGTCGGTAGCCGGAGACGTGCAGGCCCTGCAGGCGCAGGCCCACGTACTCCCCGGCGGCGATCAGTCGGCGCTCGTGCTCCGCCGAAGGCAGGGGCAGCAACGCGTGCAGTCCCGCCGCGACCCCCACCAGGGAGAGCCCGGTCACCGCGGTAACCCGATCGGCGAGTTCGCCGCGGCGCCGCCGATAGGCCAGGCGGGCACGACGCACATGCCGGTCGTAGTCGCCGTGTGCGATCAGCTCCGCGAGCGTGAGCTGCTCGATCACGGACACCCCGGTGCCGCTCTCGCGCAGCGCCGCCGACACCGGCTCGCGCAGCGCCGGCGGCACGACCAGCCAGCCCAGGCGCAGGCCGGGAGCGAGGGTCTTGCTGGTACTCCCCGCGAAGACGACCCGTTCGGGATCGCGTGCCTGCAGCGCCCCGACGGGTCGGCCGTCGTAGCGGAACTCGCCGTCGTAGTCGTCCTCGATCACGAAGCCGCCGGTACGCCGGGCCCAGGCGGCGAACTCGCCGCGTCGCGCGGGCGAAAGCACGACGCCGGCCGGATGCTGGTGCGCCGGCGTCAGCAGCACGACTTTGGTGTCGGGCGTGAGGCCCGCCGGGTCCGCGCCGAACTCGTCCACGCGCAGCGGGACACAGTCCACCCCCGCGGCGGCGAACAGTTCCCGGTGGCGGGCCAACCCCGGATCCTCGGTCGCGGCCCGGCGTACGCCCAGACCCCGCAGCGCCCGCGCGAGCACCGCGAGCGCGTGGGTGAATCCCGCGGTGACGACGACCGCGTCCGGTGTGGCGCGCACGCCCCGGGCCCGGGCCACATACGCGGCCACGTTCGCCCTCAGGCTCGCGGTCCCCTCGACGTCGCCGTAGTCGAGGCCGCCCGCCTCCACCTCGGCCAGGACCCGACGCACCGCGCTCGCCCACGCGGTACGGGGGAAGGACGCGAGATCGGGCCGGCCCGGTCGCAGATCGGCCCACACCCGGCCTTCGGTCGGCACCCGCCTCCCGTCGCCGGTCGCGCGGGACGGCTCGACGCCGCCGACGTCCGCCACCCGCGTGCCGGACCCCGGCTCCGCGATCAGCCACCCCTCGGCGACGAGTTGGCCGTACACGCCGACGACCGTGCCGCGCGCGAGGCCCAGATCCGCAGCCAGCGCGCGGGAGCCGGGCAGGCGAGTACCGGGAGCCAGGCGCCCCGAGCGCACGGCCTCTCGCAACGCCTCCTCCACGGAGCGACCGGTCCCGGCGGTACGCCGCTCGACGTCGATGTGCAGATCGACTCCGGCAACGAAAGGAGGCGGATCGACTCCGCCGACGGAAGGGTGACGCATACCGACAGCCTGCCGGCGCACGCCGCCTTCCGACCCGCCGGTGCCCCCGGACGCGCCGACCGTCACGCGTCCCGAGCCCGGTTCGGCCGGGACGGACCAGGTCCACGTGGGTCTCGACCCAGTCCCGAAGCCCGCTCGACGGCCGGGCGACACCGCGCCCCGGCTCGGTGAGTTCGTGCTCCACCCGGGTCGGCACCTCGACGCCATCGGCACCCACGGCCCGGCCCGATGTCCGCGGCACACCTTCGGCGGCCGATCGGTGGACACGTCGACGGGCGGGGATCCGACGGCACCGGTGGGAGGTTCCCACCGGCGCTCGTCACGGGTGCGGGGCAGCGGTGCTCGTCGGGTCCTGGTCCCGAGGGAAGGCGTCGGTCAGTTGCCGGTGCGGGTGATCTGGTCGAAGTGCACGAGTCCGTCGTTGAAGGGCTCGATGCCGGTCATGTGCCGACTGTGCACGGCCGCCGCCGAGGCTTCCAGGTACACCCAGAAGGGCATGTCGCGGTTCAGCGAGGTCTGCACACGTGTGTAGGCGTCGCGGCGGACCTTGGGGTCGGGAGACAGTCGGCCCTCCCCCAGTGCCTTGTCCACGGTGGCGTTGCTGTAGCCGGTGATGTTGTTGACGCCCCCCGTGACCAGGAACTGGTGCACGGTCGGTTCCACGTCGTCCGCCCACAGTTGGAAGACGGTGGCCTCGAAGTCGCGCTTGGACGAGACGCGCGTGACCAGCGACGCGATGTCGACGACGTCGACGATCATGGTCACCCCCGGGTATCCGGCAAGCGTCCGGCGGATGTACTCGGCGATCTCCCGGGACTTGGGGCTGTCGGGCACCATGTAGTGGAAGACGAAAGGCTTTTGCCCGTTCGAGGTGAGCTTGGCGAAGATCTCGCCGGCTTGCTGTGGCTTGTTCTCCACGGCGGCCAGATTGACGTTCGCCAGCGGTGAACTCGCGTTGAAGATGCCCCTGGCCGGTACGCCGAGGCCCTTGTAGAAGCGGCGGTTGAGATCCTCGCCGCTGAGCGCCAGCGAAATCGCCCGACGTGCGTCCGGGTTGTCGAACGGAGGCTTGCGCATGTTGAAGGCGATCATCAGGCCGCCGTTGAGCAGGGTTTCGTCAACCGTCAGGTTCTTGTCCCGGGCATCGCCCAGCACGGTCGGGTCGGTGGTGACGGTGATGTCCGCCCGGCCCTCCGCGATCGACTCCGGCGCCGCCGCGATGTTGCGGTCCACCCGGAACACGAGTTCGTCCAGGTGGGGCAGCCCTTTCTGCCAGTAGTTCTCGTTGCGCACCATGCGCAGGTCTTTTCCGGGCTCCCAGGCCGCCAGCTTGAACGGACCCGCGCCGACCGGGGCGCGCTTGAGCGCGGCTCGACCGTCGGGGGTCGCGACGTACTTCGTGGGGGCGACGAACGCCAGGTTGCGGGCGACCAGGTGATCGAAGTTGGCGTTGGCGGACGGGAGTTCGATCCGCAGTTGCAACGGCGCCACCTGGATCAGCTTGACGTCCCGCAGCACCCCGCCGACCAACGAGTTCACCATCGGGTCCCGGTGGGCGTCCCAGGTCGCCTTGACCGCGGCCGCGTCCAGGGGCGAGCCATCCGAGAAGCGCAGTCCCGGACGCAGGGTCAGCGTCCAGTTCGTGAGTTGGTCGTCGCTGGTCAACGACTCGGCCAGCTTGGGGTGCACGGTGCCGGTCGCCGGCTCCGTCCAGACCAGGACGTCGTACAGCGCCGTCATCCGGTTCCCGTCGGCCACGTTCGGGTAGCTCGCGCTGAACGGGTCGAGGCCGCGTGGCTCACCCGGGAGGAGGAAGACGGCCGAGCCGCCCGCCTGCGGCTTGCCGACCGCGTCCGAGTCGTCGTCGCCGACCAACCCGCATCCTGCCGTGGCGGTGAGGCAGATCATCACCAGCGCCAGGGCCGAGGGGCGCAGTACGTTCCGAACGGGTCCGACGTCTCGAACGGGTCCGCCGACTCCGGCGGTTCTTCGTGTCGTTCGTTTCGCAAAAAGCACTACGTGCCTACCTGCCAATGTGTCGACGGAAATGGATGCCGTGCGTCGCCGGCCGGCCGGTGTCCGCCGCGCCCGGGTGTCGAACCGCCCGAATACTCGCGCCGCGCTTCCGCGTTCGCGCATCGCACCGCGCCTCGCGCGTCTCGCGTGTCGATCGGTCCGTCGCTACCGGGACGTGACGAGAACACCGCGGGACACGGACGGATCGCGCTCGGGATCTCGCGGCGCAACAGAAGCTATAGGCGCGTTCGCGTGGCGGCTATCCATCCGACGCGGAATACCCACCCGCGACCCGAAACTCGCATCGTGGCCGACGGCCAACCAACTCGCCGTCCGGAGAGGGCAGTTCCCGAAACCCGGCTCGCGGCCGAGTCGGCTCGTCCCGGCCTCGCGACACCGGCGGCTCGGGCCACGCGAGCCCGGCTCCCGGGTCCCATGCGGGACCGCGATCCGGGCGACCGGGTCGGCCCCGTGTTCGTCGGCGCCGGCGGCTCGTGCGCTCGGGCCTCAGGCCGTCGGGGGGCGGCCCTGGACCCGGACCCGGATGCGTTCGCCCTGCTTGCCGAACAGGCTGAGCACCTCGACGTCGCCGTGGCCGCTGGATCCGAACCAGTGGGGGTGGCGGGTGTCGAATTCGGCGACCTCTCCGGGGCCGAGGATCACGTCGCGCTCGTCCAGGATCAGCCGGAGTCTGCCGCTGAGCACATACAGCCACGCGTATCCGGTGTGGGTACGCATGACGGCCTCCGTCTCGTCTCGGGGGATCGTCACCCGGAACGCCCTGGGCTCGCCGGCCTGCTGTCGCGAGAGCGAGACGAAGATTCGCCCGTTCGATCCCCTCGGCTTCGGGACGACCCGAGGGGCGACCACTCGTGGGGCGGCCACGATGTCGTCCAACGACACCGCCAGAGCGGCGGCGATCGGCAGGAGCAGTTCCAGGCTTGGCTTGCGCTGCCCGGATTCGAGCCGTGACAGGGTGCTTTTGGAGATGCCGGTGATGTCGCCGAGCCGGGTCAGCGACAGGTTCCGCTTCTCCCGGAGCCGGCGCAGTCGGGGTCCGATCCGGCCGAGGGTCGCGGCGATGGCGGGCATGGAATCCATCGATCCATCACAACACGTCGTCCCGGTATCGGCAACGATCTTTGCTCTTTCGGCATCACGAGCGTCACGGTCGTCTCGGAGGTGACAATCATGACCGACCATCGTGATGTAGTGATCATCGGCGCGGGGGCCGCGGGCCTGAGCGCCGGGATCGTAATGACCGGCGCGCATTCGACCACGCTGGTGGTGGACGGCGGGAAGCCACGAAACCCGCCGGCCACCCGCGCACCCGGGCTCGTCTGCCGGGACAGCACGGCTCCGTCCGGGTTTTCGGCCATCGGACGCAGCGAATCCACCGGCCATGGAAGCAGGTTCGACCACGGGCGAGTCACCGCGACCGGCGTGATCACCGGCCGGCTCCTCGAACCGGACGAGACCACCGAGGCGGTCCGGTACGAGTGCGCCGGGGGTGTGGCCCGATGAGCACGACAAAGACACCGCAACAGCCGGTCGGCGGGGGCCGACTCCCCTTCGGCGTGTACCTGCTCTCGTTCAGTCTCTTCGCGATGGGCAGCGCCGAGTTCCTGCTCGCCGGAGTGCTGCCGGCGGTCGCCGACGACCTCGACATCAGCCTCGCCGCCGCCGGCGGCCTCGTCACGGCATTCGCGATCGGCGTGGTCGTCGGCGGTCCCCCGCTCGCCGTCTTCAGCCTGCGCTGGCCACGACGCTCCGCGCTCGTGATCACCCAGGTCGTCTTCGCCCTCGCGATCGCGGCCGGACTCGTGGTCGACGGCTACCGAACACTGCTCGCCACCCGGTTCGTGGCGGGCATCGCCTACGCCGGCTTCTGGGCGGTCGCGGCCGTCACCGCGATCAGCCTGGTGACCCCCGACCGCACCGCACGCGCCTCCGGCGTCGTGGTCAGCGGGCTCGGCCTCGCCATGATCGCCGGTGGCCCCGCCGGCACGCTGATCAGCCACCTGTCCGACTGGCGCGGCGGATTCTGGATGGTCGTGGCCCTGACCCTGCTCGGCGCCGCCTCGGTCTTCGTCGCCCTGCCCGTGACCACCGCACACCGACAACCGAGCATCAAGAGCGAACTCACCGCCATGCGACGCCCGCGATTGTGGACCGTCTACGCCACGACGCTGCTGAGCACCGCGGCGTACATGATCTCCTTCAACTACCTCGCGGCGCTGCTGACCGACGTGACCGGCGTCCCCGACGTGTGGGTCTCCGCGATCCTCGTCCTGTTCGGCGTCGGCGCCTTCATCGGGCTCTCCATCGGAGGCAGGATCGCCGACAAGCGTCCCTACCACGCGCTCCTGGCCGGAGCGATCGGAATCCTGCTCTGCTCGGTACTGCTCGCCCTGTTCGCGCGCCACGCCGTCGTGGTCGTCCCCCTGGTACTGCTGCTCGGGATCGCGGGATTCGTGCTGAACCCCGCCATCTACGGTCGCGTGTTCACCATCGCCTCGGACGCCCCCACACTCGCCGGCGCCACCACGGTCTCCGCGTTCCAACTGGGCATCAGCCTCGTCCCGGTACTCGCCG
Organism: Embleya sp. NBC_00888; assembly: GCF_045207655.1. Taxonomy (NCBI): domain Bacteria; kingdom Bacillati; phylum Actinomycetota; class Actinomycetes; order Kitasatosporales; family Streptomycetaceae; genus Embleya; species Embleya sp. NBC_00888. The sequence goes on from NZ_CP108785.1 coordinate 1,846,171, forward strand.
GCATCTCCCTCGACGCCGGAGCCGAGGTCACCTCCGTCGCCTGGATCGGCGCCGGACTCGCGGCGGCCACGGTGCTGGTCGTCCTCCTCGATCGGGCGACGGGCGACCACCGGTCGCCGGTCGGGACAACCGTCGAGGCGATGCCACAGGAGTGAGCCGCACGCACGATCCGCGGCCCGGGAACGCACACCCGGGCACGCGGCGGCGGCGCGGCCGGTGCTTCCCGCGGTCGGCTGAGGGAGTCCGAGGGTCGGCCGGTCAACGGGCCGCGGTGTGCGGGCGGCCCGGGAGGTCCCAGGCTGCCGCGGCTCGGGTGATGGCGACCTTGAGGTGCTTCATGATCGGCTGATCGCTCTGTGTGCTGTAGTCGCCGATCGCGCACAGCACGTTCATCTCGGGCATGTAACCGGCCGCGCAGCCGCGGGGGATGTCGTAGGGGACGGCGAGATGGCCGTGCAGGGCGCGGGTGCTGCCGTCCTTGGCGGTGCTGGTGACGTCGACCGGGTCGAACTCCCGGACGCCGCGCTCGCGCATACGGGGTGTCGGGAGCGGCGAGGGCGAAGTTGCCGCCCATGCCGACGAACACCTTCACCCGGCCGTCGTGCATCGCCTCGATGGTGGAGACGGTGTCCAGGCCGGGCTCGCGTGGCGGCCGGATGCGGCAGGCCTCGGCGAGGCGGTCCAGGAAGGTGTCGGCGGGACGGTGGTCGATACCGCAGGTGCGGTTGCCCTGCACGTTGCTGTGTCCGCGCACCGGTGAGGGACCCGCGCCTTCCCGTCCCAGATTCCCGCGCAGCAGCAGCACGTTGACGATCTCCCGGACGGTGTCGACGCCGTGTTCGTGCTGCGTGATGCCCAGGCACCAACTGAAGATGCTCCGGTCGGCCTCGCGGTACACGCGGGTCGCCTCGAGGATGTCGGCGCGACCGAGCCCGCTCTGGCGTTCGATCTCCTCCCAGGGCGTGCTCGCGCACAGCGCGCGGTACTCGTCGAAGCCCGCGGTGTGCCGATCGATGAACACCCGGTCCAGTGCCTCGGGATCGCCGGGGGCCTGCTCCAGGATGGCCTTGGCCATGCCGCGCAGCAGTGCCATGTCGCCGCCGATGCGCGGTTGCAGATTCAGGGTGCTGGTCCTCGTCGACTTGAACAGGGCCATGTCGACGAACTCGTGCGGCACGATCGTGCGGGTCGCGGCGGCCTCCACCAGCGGGTTGACGTGCACGATGTGGGCGCCGCGGCGGTACGCGTCGGCGAGGGCCGTGAGCATTCGGGGCGCGTTGGAGGCGGCGTTGACGCCCATGATGAACAGCGCGTCCGTGCTTTCCCAGTCCTTGAGGCCCGCGGTGCCCTTGCCGGTGCCCAACGATGCCGTCAGGGCGCGGCCGCTGGCCTCGTGGCACATGTTGGAACAGTCCGGCAGGTTGTTCGTGCCCAGCTCACGGGCCATCAACTGGTAGAGGAAGGTCGCCTCGTTGCCGAGCCGGCCGGAGGTGTAGTAGGCGGCCTGGTTCGGGTCGTCGAGTTCGCGCAGGGTCCGGCCGATCAGTTCGAAGGCGTCCTGCCAACGGATGGGGACGTAGTGGTCCGACGCGGGGTCGTACACCATCGGCTCGGTCAGCCGGCCCTGGTTCTCCAGCGCGAAGTCGCTCCACCGCTCCAACTCGGTCACCGTGTGGGCGGCGAAGAACTCCGCGCCGACCCGTTTGCGGGTCATCTCCCAGGTGACGTGCTTGATGCCGTTCTCGCAGATGTCCAGGTGCAGGCCCTTGGTGTCGTCCGGCCACGCGCACCCGGGGCAGTCGAAGCCGCCGCTCTCGTGATTCATCCGCATGACGGCCCGGGATCCGTCCACCACGGCGCGCTCACCCAGCAGGAGGCCGGCCACACTCCTGGCGGCGCCCCAGCCCGCGGCGGGGTGCCGGTAGGGCCGAAACCGCGCGGACTCCCCGGGCGCGGGACCCACTCCGGGCTCGACCCGGTCCTGCGAGTCCTCGGAGGCGTTCACGACGATCCCCTTCCGACGTCGGGGTGCGGGCCGGCCGGTGCCGCCGGGATCGCCGTGGACGCCGGGTCGGCCGACGAGCTTTCCACCCTCGAGTCTCGATCGGCGGTGTGGGATCGGCGACCGCTGACGTCCGCCCGGGCGTACGCTCGGCCGCTCGCGCGCGCCGGCGACCCGACGCGCCGGGACGGTGGTCGGCGGTTGGCGGTCGCGGGGTCGGCGGTCGCGGGGTCGTGCACCGGCCGGGCGCACCGGCCGGGCGCGGGGTCGCGCGAACATCGGCCCCGCACCCGCACGGCACCGCGGGACCCGGCACGCCGCGCCGTCACGGTGCCGGCCGCTCCTCCGGTCGGTCCACGCCCCGGCGGGCCTGCCACGTTTCCCGCAGGACCGCTCGGGCGTCCGCCACCGGACCCACGTGGCAGAGCTTGTCGGGGTTGATCACCGAGCGGATCGTCTGGATCTGCCCGTCGAGGACGTCGAGCGCCAGGGTGTTGAGGACCCTGCCGTCCCGGTCCCGCAGGATCGCTCCGGGCCGGCCGTTCACCCGGTGCGGCTCCACGACGCCGCCGATCCGCACGAACGGCGGGACGATCGCGGCGAGCAGCCGGGCCACGTTCCCGGCACCGACGATGCCCCTGGCCCACTGCGGAGCCTTGCCGCCGCTGTCGCCGACCATGTGGACGTCGGCGGCGAGGAGTTCCCGCAACGCGTCGACGTCCCCCTCCCGAAAGGCGTCGAAGAAGCGTTCGGCGAGTTCCTCGCGCTCCTTGCGGTCGGCGTCGAATCGGGGACGGCCCTCGTCCATGTGCCGGCGGGCCCGCACCGCGAGCCGGCGGCACGCCGCCTCCGAGCGCCCCACGGCCGAGGCGATCTCCGCGAAACGGAAGGCGAACACCTCGCGCAACACGAAGACCGCGCGCTCCAACGGGCTGAGCCGCTCCAACAGCAGCAGGGCCGCCATCGACAGCGAATCGGCCAATTCCGCCGAGCGCTCCGGGTCCTGGTAGGGGTCGGCCATCAGCGGTTCGGGGAACCACGGCCCGACGTACTCCGCACGCCGGACGCGGGCCGACCGCAGGACGTCGATCGAGATCCGGGTCACCACGGCGGACAGGAACGCCTTGGTCGAGGTGGGCGTGACCGGGGAATCGTCCCAGCGCAGCCAGGTCTCCTGGACCGCGTCCTCGGCCTCGCTCACGCTGCCCAGGATCCGGTACGCGATCGAGAACAGCAGCGGTCGCAGTTCCTCGAACTCCTCGGCCCGCCTCACGCCGATGCCTGCTTCCGGCCTCGGCGCCACGAGTGCCGCCGTCCCGGAACCCCGGCCCCGCCTGCCACGTACACCCGCATGACCGTCACCCTCCTGATCGGAACACACCCGCGACATCCGAGACGAGGCGGCCCCGCCGTTTGTGACATCGCCCGGAGCACGCGAAGGCGCAGGCCGCCGACGATGGCCGGTGGGATGGTGTACACCGGCGGCGACGACCGGAACGTGTACGCGCTCGACGCCGCGGCCGATGTCGGTGCCGGTGTCGGTGCCGGTGCCGGTGCCGGTGCCGGTGCCGGTGCCGGTGCCGGTGCCGTCTGGCACGGTGGGCCGCATGGCCCAACCGCTCAAGGACATGATCAACGCGACCTCCGTCGCCACCCTCGCCGACGGTGTCGCCGCCGCGCACGGCGCGTTCCCCCGTGACCGCTTCGTCGCGGGCGCGCTCGCGGGGCTCGACGGCCGGGAGCTCAAGGCCCGGGTCGGTCACGTGGCGCAGGCCCTGCACGCGGCCCTGGACCTGCCGTTCCCGCAGGCCGCCCCGATCCTGCGCGCGGCGACCGCGCACTCCCGCCTGGACATGTGGAGCGGTTGGCCCGCCACCGACTACGTCGCCGTCCAGGGCGTCGACCACCTCGACGAGGCCATGTCCACGCTCGCCGTGATCACCCCCTTCGCGACCGCCGAGTTCGCCGTACGCCCCTACCTCGACCGCGATCGGGACGCGGCGCTCGCGATCATCCGGGGTTGGGCCGACTCCGACGACGAACACCTCCGCCGGCTCGCCTCCGAAGGCACCCGTCCGCGCCTTCCCTGGGGCGCGCGCGTCCGCGGGCTGATGTCCCCCGGTCCGACCCTGCCCATCCTCGAGCGGCTGCGCGACGACCCGAGCGAGTACGTCCGGCGCTCGGTCGCCAACCATGTCAACGACATCGCGAAGGACCACCCCGACACGGCCCTGGCCCTGCTCCGCCGCTGGCACACGGAGGGCGGCACGTACACCGACCGTGTCGTGCGGCACGCCGCCCGAGGCCTGTTGCGCGCGGGGCACCCCGAGGCGCTCGGCCTCGTCGGCGCGGCGCACGGCAGCGGCACCGTGGAATCCCTCACGGTCGCGGACACCGTCGCGACCGGGGACCGCATCCCGTTCACCGTCACCGTCCGGGCCGAGAGCCCCGGGCCGCTGCTGCTGAAGTACGCGGTCCGCCGCGACGGTTCCCGCCGGGTGTTCCACCTGGCCGAGCGTGTCGCACAAGCGGCCGACGACACCTTCACCCTCGCCAGGTCGCACTCCTTCCGTCCGATCACCACGCGCGCCGAACCCCCCGGTCCGCGCGACCTCGACATCATCGTCAACGGCGAGGTCCGCGCGACGGCGCCCTTCACGCTGCTCCCGTGAGGTCCGCGCGGCGTCCGGCCGGTCCTGCGCGGACCTAGCGAGCACCGGGAACTGGTCTCCGCGCTGCGCGCCCGTGGCACCGACTCGGCGCTGAGCCTCTTCGCCGCGCACCGACGCCACGCCGTGGAGGTGCTCACCGGTACGGGCGGGGACAGCTGAGCCGGCGGCTGCGTCCGCGGTTGCGGGTGTTTTCGCGGGCGGTCACCAAGCGGTTCGCAGGCGGTCACCGAGCGGTGGTGGATCAGCCGCTGAACGCTCAACGCCTGCGTGCAGGCGGCCTTGTCGGTCTCAACCGCCGCTGGTGACCGGCTCGGGGTCGGCGTCAAGCGCATCGAGCACCGCCTCGCCGTTCGCCCTCGCCCACTCCGTCAGCTGGTGGATCGGGTCGAGCAGTGTCACTCCGAGCGGGGTGAGTTCGTACTCGACGCGGGGCGGCGCCTCGGCGTAGGCGTGGCGGCGGATGAGTCCGTGGGACTCCAGTCGCCGGAGCGTCTGGGTGAGCATCTTGCGGGAGATGCCGCCGATCATCTCCACCAGATCGCCATGGCGCACCGGGCCCTCGCTGAGGCCGTAGAGCACGACCGCCGTCCACTTGTCGGCGACGATCTCGACCGTCAGACGGGCCGGGCAGTCGGAGAGAGGCGTCGACGGTGACTCCACACTCCTCGTGCTGTTGCCCGTCGGTCTGAACGCCGGTTTCTTCGCGCTGCTCGAAGCCGCTCTCGCGGGGTGCCGCATCGTCCTGATGGAGAAGTTCCGTCCGACTGCCCTGCTGGACCTTGTGGAGCGGTACAAGGTGAACGCCTTCATCGCCGCACCGACCGCTCTCATCGCCATTCTGTCCGAGGAGAGTCTCGACACACGGGATCTGTCGTCCTTGACCGTGGTGGAAACGGGCGGGTCGTCGACGCCCACGGAGGTACTTCGGGCGGCCAATGAGCGGCTGGGGTGCCCGGTGGTCGACCTGTACGGCATGCTCGAATCCGGTATCACCTCGTGCACTTCCCCGGATGAGCCTTATCAGGAATGGGTCGGCACGGTGGGCCGGCCCTATCCCTGGATGCAGGTGCGCGTTCTCGACGCGAACGACGAGGACGTGACCGTCGGCACCGAGGGAGAGATCGTCAAGAGCGGTCCCGCGATCACGGTCGGCTACTACCGCAACCCGGCCAAGAACCAGGAGAGCTGGACCTCGGACGGCTGGTTCCGGTCCGGGGACCGCGGCTACCTCGACGCCGCCGGCAGGCTCACGATCTCAGGCCGGTCCAAAGACATGATCATTCATGGCGGCGCCAACATATGGCCCCGCGAGTTCGAGGAAGTGCTGACCAAGCACCCGGACGTCGCGGAAGTCACGGTGATCGGTGTCCACGACGACTAGTTCGGCGAGAACGTGTGTGCCTGCCTCGTGCCTCGGCCCGGTACCAGTCCCACGATGGACGACGTCATCTCCTTCGTGCAGAACTCGGTCGCCAAGTACAAGCTGCCCCAGCACGTCGAATTGTTCGAGTCCTTCCCGCTCGGACCGACGGGCAAGGTGCTCAAGCGTGAGCTCGCCGACGAGGTCGAAAGGCGCCGTACGGCGGCCGCCGCGTCCGACGCCTCGGCGGGATGAGCACGGACGCCACCGCCGGTTCCGGGACGCGTCGATTCACTGCCGTACCGCCGCCGCAGGACCTGAGCGAAAGAACACTCTCTCTGCCATACCCGGCACAGCACGAAAAGAGGTGCTCGACGTGAGCGCACCATCACCCCGACTACTGGATTTCCACTCCCATTGGGGCACCGAGCAAGGCTGGAAGGGCAGTCCCTTCGAGACTCAGGCGGCTCGGGACGCACTGCGCGGCTACTTCAAATGGGACATGAAATTCGTCAGCGAGGAGGAGCAGGCGGCCCAGTTCCGCCGGGCCAATGCCCGGGTGATGCTCGACTTCGCGTACACCTACAAGATGGACGTCGGCGCGGTACGCGATCAGCACGACTACGCGTTCGACTTCGCCCGCAACCACCCCGACGTGGTCCTCGGCAACTGGATCGGCATCGACCCGTCGAAGCCGGAACACGTCAAGGAGTTCGAGCGCTGCCTCAATGACGGGCCGGGACTGGTCGGTCTCTCGCTGCACCCGTTCGCCCCGGACGCCGGTCTGCCGGACGAGCCGCCATGGGAGAAGTGCCTGAACCTGTGTGTCGAGGCCAATCGTCCGGTCCTGATGCTCGTGGGGATGACCGGACTCGGGGCCGGGACGCGCGGCGGCATGGGCATCACTCTCGAGTCCTGCCATCCGCGCTACGTCGACCGTATCGCGGCCAGGTATCCCGACCTGAACGTGATCGCGGCCCGGGTGGCCTGGCCGTGGCAGTCGGAGATGATCGCCGTCGCCCTGCACAAGGCGAATGTCTTCCTGGAGTTGCACGGCTGGGCCCCGCGCTACTACCCCGACGAGCTCAAGCGCGAGATCGGCAAGAGGCTGCGCAAGCGGGTGTTCTTCGGAGCCGACTACCCGATGCTCAGCCACGAGCACCTCGCGGACGAATGACGTGACCAGGGCTTCGCGCCGGACGTCCTCGACGACGTCTTCCACCGCAGCGCAGAAGCGTTCCTTTCCACGATCGGAGTCGACTGATGGACCTCGGACCGACCGGGAAGGTGGCCATCGTCGGCGGCGGCAGCGAAGGCCTGGGATACGCGATCGCCGACCGTCTGCTGAAGGAAGGCGCCTCGGCGACGATCTTCGCGAGGCGCGCGGAGAAGACGGCCGCCGCCGCCAAGCGGCTCGCCGACCGGTACGGCGAGGAACGGATCCTCGCCCTGGCCGCCGACTGCTCGGACGCAGCAGACCTCGACCGGGTCACGGCCGAGACCGTCGAGCGGTTCGGCCCCGCCGTCCATGTGCTGGTCACCAACGACGGAGGCCCGCCGATCCGCCCGATCTCGGAGCTCACCGACGACGTGTGGATGACGGCTCTGCAACGGCACTTCTTCTACGTCGTCAGGTCGGTGCGGGCCACCCTGCCGTACATGACGAGCGAGGGCGGAAGCATCCTCAACGTCGTGTCCGGCGTCACTCGGCGTCCGGCCGCGGGTATGGCCGCGCCTGTGGCCGTGTGGTCGGCGGTGATCGGCTACGCGCAGACGCTGGCACTTGAGATCGGGCACCTCGACATCAACGTCAACACACTATCGACCGGCTACTTCGACACGCCACTGATGAACAAGACGTTCGACAGGCAGCCGGGGCTGTCCAAGGACACCCTGGGGCGGACAGTCCCGCTGGGCCGGATCGGCGAGCCGCGCGAATTCGCCGACCTGGTGAGTGCTCTCGTCTCGCCCCACATGCGGTTCGTGACCGGCGCGGTCGTCCCTGTCGACGGCGGATCCAGCGTCGGCAGCGGCTTCGGCTCGCCGACCGCACCGGGAGGCAAGGCGAAAGCCTGAGGCGGACCTCGTCGTGAGCTGCTGAAGGCGAGAAGCCGACGAGGTGTGCGCGTCGTTCCGGCCGTCATCGCGGGAGGTGACGAATGGACCTGCGCGGCGACTTCCTGCACCACGTCATCGAGGACTCACCGGCCGCCGTCATGGTCGTCGACGCGGCGTCCCTCCCGCACCCGGCGGCCCTCGACCTGTCGGAACGGCTGCGCACCCCGTGGTGGCCGGTGACGACGCCCCCGCCGTAGGCGGGGGCGTTTCCGTCGGCCCCGTGCGCCGTGGTGGGTGTCGGCGTACGGCAGCCGGCCCTCGCCCCGACCGTATGGGGTGGAGCCGCAGGTCCCGGCAACGGGACGGGGCTTGGGGTTGTCGCCGCGCGTTGCCCTCCGGATGACCGGTAGGCCCGCTGACGGCATCGGGCTGAACACGTGCGGCGCCGTGACTGTCCGCGGCCAGGAGGCAGCGGCTGTTCGCAGATCTCGCATGTGCGGGCAGGCGTCAGTTCCGGTTTGCGGGGCGGGTCCGGTGTACGCAGTGGTCTTGTTCTCCAGCGGTAGGCGGACTGGCGGCAGCGTTGCGAGCACGTGCGTCGTCGGCTCTTCGCGGTGCTCGGTGCCAGGGACTTCGCAGACCGGACAAGCCGGCGGTAAGTCGCCCTCCGGGTTCGAAGGCGCCTCAGCGGCCTGTTGGTCGCGTTGCTGTCGTTCGAGGTAGGCGGTCCGTCGGCAGGCCGACGAGCAGAGCGGGCGGCGCCGGCCGATCTGCATCCGCATGACTTTGCCGCAGATCCGGCAGGGTTCCCGGCGCCACTCGCTGGCGGGGTAACGCTTGCGGTGTCTCCTCTGGCGAGAGACCCTCGAGCGGCGGCGGTCCGTCGACCTCGACGCGTCCATGAACGTTCTCGTCCTCGAAGCGATCGGCAAGACCGGACGGACGCGCCGGCCTGGCAGGACGGCACCCGATGACATCCTGGCAGGCCGCTCGGCGGGCGGCCTCCCCCGGGCGGGGGAGGCCGTTCCCCCGGCTCGGGGATCCGCCGACCCGGCGGCTCCGGCTTTGCTTGCCCCATGACCAGAACGACGACGAACACACCGAACAACCCGGCCCGCGACGACCTCCGGGTGGCACCACCACCCGGGCGCGGCGGCTCGATCCGCCCCGCACGAGGCAGACTTGCGGCGCTCGCGCTGTTCTCCGTGGTGCTCGGCCTGGTGGGTTCCGGCGCGGCTGCGCCGGCCGGGGCACTGCCGGCGGGCACCCCGCAAGCGGACACGCGGCAGGCCGAGGCCGACATCAGGACCCGGATCGAGGCGATCCCGGGGATGCGGGTGACCGGCGAGAAGCCGGCCGCGCCGGGCATCCGCTACTTCGAGTTGACCTACCGTCAGCCGATCGATCACGAGCACCCCGAGCGGGGCTCCTTCGAACAGCGGCTGAGCCTGCAACACCGATCGGTCGAGCGACCGATGGTCCTGTTCACCAGCGGATACGACCTCGGCGCGGGGCCGGGCTTCCGCTCCGATCCGGCCACCCTGCTCGACGGCAACCAGATCTACACCGAACAGCGCTACTTCGGCACGTCCCGACCCGAGCCCGCCGACCTGGCGAACCTGACCATCCGGCAGGCCGCGAGCGATCACCACCGGCTGATCCAGGCGTTGAAGGGTATCTACCGGGGTGCGTGGATATCCACCGGTGGCAGCAAGGGCGGCATGACCACGGTCTACCACCGTCGCTTCTATCCCAACGACGTCGACGGCAGCGTCGTCTACTCCGCGCCCAACAACACCGACGACCGTGACGACAGCGCGTACGACAGGTTCCTCGCCACCGTGGGCACCCCCGAATGCCGGGCGGCGCTGCAGGGAGCGCAACGCGAAGCGCTCGTGCGGCGCGACGAGTTGGTGGCCCGCTACGGGCAATGGGCCCAGGCGAACGGGGAAACGTTCGACACGCTCGGGAGTGTCGACAAGGCCTTCGAACTGGCGGTCCTGCGCCTGCCGATGATGTTCTGGATGTACGCGGGCGAGCCGAAGTGCGCCGGTGTGCCCACTCCGGCCGCGACTTCCGACGAGTTGTACGCGTGGCTCGACGGGATCACCCGCTTTGGTGTCTACACCGACCGCAGCGTCGAGTTCTTCCAGCCCTACTTCTACCAACTCGGCACTCAGCTCGGATACCCGCAGGTCGCCGCGCCCCATCTCGACGGCCTGCTGCGTCATCCCGGGATCCAGGAAGTGCGCAGCTACGTACCGCGCGACATCCCACTGCGCTTCCAGCCCGGGGCGATGCGCGACATCGACCGGTGGGTGCGGTCCCGGAGCAGCGAAATGCTCTTCCTCTACGGCGAGAACGACCCCACGCGCGCGGAGCCGTTCCGGCTCGGGCCCGGCAGCCGTGACACGCAGATCCGGATCGCGCCGCACACCGGCCACAGTCTGACCATCGGGGCCCTCTCCCCCGCGGATGCCGCCGCCGCGACCGCCACGCTGCGCCGGTGGGCTCGGGTGTAACCCCGACCCCGGTGGGCGATGCGACGCCCGCGCCGGGTCACGGTGTCCGATCGCAGGCCGTGACCCGGTGACGGAGGGAGGTCACGTGCCGGCGAGTGCCTCGGTCGGGGTCAGCCGGGAGGCGCGGATCGAGGGGTAGACGCCGGCGACCATGCCGACCAGGATCGCGCCGCCGAAGCCCGCCGCGACCGAGGCCGGCGAGACCACCGCGGGCCAGTGTTGGAACCAGGCGTAGCCGATGGTCGCGGCCACCCCCAGGGCCGTGCCGGCGACGCCGCCGAGGGTGGACAGGGCAACGGATTCGGTGAGGAACTGACCGCGGATCTGACCGCGGTTGGCGCCCAGAGCGCGGCGCAGGCCGATTTCCTTCCGGCGTTCAAGAACGGAGATGAACATCGTGTTGGCCACTCCGATGCCACCGACCAGGAGGGCGACGCCGGCCAGACCCAGGAACAGGGCGGAGAAGGTGTTCTCGGTCGCGCGCTTCGCGGCCAGGGCGTCGGAGGGGCGGCTGACCTGGACCATGCCGGGCAGGGCCGGGTGCACGGTTTCGGCCAGGACCGCGCGAACGGCTTCGATGGCCGATTCGGCGGAGCGAACGTAGACGACGGTGGGGTGGCCGTCGAAGCCCAGGGTGGTCCGGGCGGTCTCCCAGCCGACCAGAACGGCGCGCTCGATGTCGGGGGCCAGCGGCGTCGGGGCGAGGATACCGACGACGGTGAACCACCGGTTGCCGATGTAGACCTGGGGTGGCGCCTGGCCCGGCGTCAACGTGTCGAAGCCGAGGCGGCGGCCGGCCTCGTGGCCGAGTACGACGGTCGGGAAACGTTCGGTGACCGCGTCGAGGAAGCGGCCGGAGCGGACCTTGCCGTGGATGGCTTCGAGCAGATTGGGCCGGCTCGCCAACACCGCCAGGCCCGAGCCGTCGTTGGGATCGATCCGGTCCGAACGACGGACCAGGGCATGGGTGTTCGCGACCGCGCTGGTGAGGGTGACCGGGCCGATCCGGGCGGCCATCGCGTCGGCGGCCTCGGGCAGCAGTATCGGGGGCTGCTGATCCGGCTGCGGTTCGGCGCGCAGGGTGTCGGTGCCCATCGCGGAGAGTTCGTTCATCAGCGCCTTCTGGCTCGATGCCGGAATGCCGATGACGATGATCATCGTCGCCATGCCGATCGAGATGCCCAGAGCGGACAGCGCGGCGCGCATCTTGCGGGTGCGGATCCCGAGCAGGCCCAGCCGCAGGATGTCACCCGGGGCCAGCCGCACGGGTCGGGTCCGGTCGCCCACCCTGCCCGTTCGCGCCGAGCGGGCGCGCCGGCTCACTTCCGACCTCCCACGGTCGTGGGCGGCACGTGCACGAACGGCCCTGGAGCTTCGGGCACTTCGGATGTTGCGTACGCTCCGGAGCCCCCGAACGCTTCGAGCGCTTCGGAGCCCTCGGACGTCTGCGACGCCTCCAATGCCTCCGACACCTCCGACACCTCCGATGCCGCGGAGCCCTCGGGCGCTTCGGCTGCCGGGCGCCCGGAGTCGGTGACGAGTCGGCCGTCGCGGATCTCCACGCGGCGCGGCAGTCCGGCGGCGATGTCCCGATCGTGCGTGATGATCGCGATCGTGGCGCCCTCGGCGTTGAGTTGGTTCAGCAATTCCAGGACCGCCTGTCCATTCGCCGTGTCCAGCGCGCCGGTGGGTTCGTCGGCGAGGACGAGGGCGGGCGCGTTGACCAACGCCCGGGCGATCGCGACGCGTTGACGTTCGCCACCGGAGAGTTCGTTGGGCCGGTGCTCGGCGCGGCGGGCCAGGCCGACCCGGCCGAGCGCCTCCACGGCCAGCGGCCGGCGACGACGGCGCGGGACGCCCGCGTACAGCAGTCCGGTCGCCACGTTCTCCGCCGCGGTGAGCCCATCGGTGAGGTGGAACTGCTGGAACACGAAACCGAGCAGGCGTCCGCGCAGTGCGGAGAGCCGACGGTCGGACAGCACGCCGACGTCGTGGCCCAGGATCGACACCGTGCCCGCCGTCGGGGTGTCCAACGTGCCCATCAGGTTGAGCAGGGTGGACTTGCCCGAGCCGGACGGGCCGACGATGCCCACGAGTTCGCCGGATTCGATCGCCAGCGACACGTCCTCGAGCGCCTTGACACCGCCCGGATACGCCTTGCTCGCGTGTACGACCTCCAGGACGGGTGTCACGACGTGGTCACCACCCGCAGGCCCGGCTCCAGGCCGCCGCCCTCGACCTCGACCATGCCCTTGACGAACAGGCCGGTCTTGACCGCGATCAGCCGGCCGGCGGGGAGTTGCACGGCGTACCCGCCCTCGCGGAGCGCGACCAGAGCGCCGATCGGCACGGCCAGGACGCCCCTTCTGGTCTCGGTGACGAAGCGGACCTGGACGCCGGCCGCGTCGAGGTTCCCGACCGCGCCGGCCTCGTCGAGGGTGACCGTCACGGTCATCTTCGCCCCGCCGGCATCCGAGCCCGGGCCACCCGTTCCGGCGTCCTTGTGCTCGGCGCTGCGGCCGACCCCGGAGACCGTGCCGCGGACCTCGGTGTTGTCCGGGAGTACGACGGTCACCGGCGTGTCCACGGCGATCGAGCCGATGTCGGCCGCGGCGACGGACACGCTGACCGCCTTGGCCGTCGGCGTGACGGTCATCATCACCGGTGCCGTGGACGCGTCGTCGCCGAGCGCGGCGGACAGCGCCCCCACGCGGATCTCGCCGGACAACACGGCGACATCGCCGACCTCCAGCGCCCCGGTCTGTGGGACGCCGAGCGCCTTCTGCCACTTCTTGACCGCCGCGGACAGCGCGGGAGTCCAGGTCGCCTCACCCGTCGCGGTGCCGCCCGGCTGGGTGCCGATGTCGTAGCCGAGGGCCTTCAGGTTGTCCGCGACCATCCGCACGTCGCGGCCCTGCGGGGGCTTGGCGACGTCCTTCTTGCCGGTGTCCTGCTTGGGGTCGGCCTGCTTGGGGTCGGCCTGCTTGGCATCCGTCCGCTTCGCATCGGACTGCTGGGGATCCGATTGTTTGGCGTCGGACTGTCCGGTGTCGGACTCTTTGGGGTCCGCCTGTTTCGGGTCCGCCTTACCGGCCGTGCCGCCGCCCGCCGCGTCCCCTTCCGTCCTGCCCAGCGCTCGGAACATCGGCGTCGCCCCGTAGAAGAGCGACACCGGCCGATCGTCCAGCCGATACAGCGACTTGCCCCGGGTGATCGTGTCCCCGCTCTTGGGCAGCCACGTCACGATGCCCTTGCGGCCGGCCTTGAGTGGCTGTTCCGTTCCGAACCCGAGCGTTCCCGGCAGGTCACGGGCGTCGGACAGGTCGATCCGCTCCACGGTGGCCGTGCTCACCCCGGTCGACGCCTTCGCCGGACCGTCCGCCCCGCCGTCCCGGCTCGCCACGGCGAACGCGGCGCCGCCGCCGAGCGCCAGCACCACCACGGCGATCAGCACGACACGTCTGCCGCGGCGCGCACGTGCCGGCTCCGCGAACTCGACGGTGCCGGCGCCCTCGTCGTCAGCGCTTGCCACCGAAGGCCTCCATCTTGCATTCCTGTTCGATCTTGAGCTTCTGCGTCTGGCTCATCGCGGGGGCCTCCAGGTACTCCCACCCGCCGGACACGAGCTTGGTCTTCACTCCCCTCGCGGTCATGCACTTGACCCAGTCACGCATGCCGTCGTTGTACTTCGGGTTCGACTTCGGGTCCATCTCCGGCGGGAGCAGCGGCAACTTGATCTCGCACTCCTTGAACTCGCGGGCGTACCTCTTGTTCCGCGCGATCTCCCCCGCCTCGGAGCCCGACTGTTGGGTGTCGACGCCCTTGGCGGTCAGGCACGCGTTGTACGCGGCCCACATGCGCTTCTCCTCCTCCTCCGAGGTGTCCAGGCGGCGCTGCGGCCGGCCGCCGACGGGCCCGTCGGACGCACCGCCGCCGGCGCTCGTCGCGGGCCCGGCCCCCGATCCACCCGGGGCGGCGGGGACGACCGGTGCGGCGGCCGGGTCCTTGGGCGTGGCGGCGGAGGTGGGCAGCGAGGCGACCTCGGTGGCGGACTTGCCGGAGTCGTCACCGCCGCACGCCGTCAGCACGAGGAGTGCGGCCAGTCCGAGAGCGGACAAACCGGCCGAACGCGAGCGGCGGGCGAGGGCGGTACGGGAGTGAAATCGAGCCATGACCGCGATGTTGTCGCCCGGATGTCAGAAACCTGTCAGGTACCGGTCAGGATCGGATCGGAACCGGGATGACCTGGGCCGGAAGGCGATCGGGTCCGGTCACAGCACCTACCATCGGCGCATGTGCGCGCACGTTTTGGTGGCCGAGGACGACGAGAAGCAGGCCCGATTGGTCCGCCTGTACCTGGAGCGCGAGGGTCATGCCGTCACCGTCGTCCACGACGGTCGGGACGCGATCGACGCGGCCCGGACGAAGCGGCCGGACATCCTGGTCCTGGACGTGATGATGCCGCGCGTCGACGGCCTGGACGTCACCCGCGTCCTGCGCCGGGAGGGCGACCTGCCGATTCTCATGCTCACCGCGCGCTCGACCGAGGACGACCTGTTGCTCGGCCTGGACCTGGGCGCGGACGACTACCTGACCAAGCCGTACAGCCCGCGTGAGCTGATGGCGCGGGTGCGCACGCTGCTGCGCCGCAGCGCGCGTCCGGCGAGCCCGCCCGATCCGGTGTTGCGGGTCGGCGACCTCTCGGTGGACCCGGTACGGCACGAGGTGGCCGTCGCCGGGCGTCGCGTGGACTGCACGCCCGGCGAGTTCCGGATCCTGGAGGCCCTGATCACCGAGCCGGGCCGGGTCTACACGCGACAGCAGTTGCTCGATCGGGCGCACGGCTTCGACCGCTACGTGACCGTTCGCACGATCGACGTACACATCATGAACCTGCGTCGCAAGATCGAGGCCGACCCGCAGCGCCCGGCGTATCTGCTGACCGTGTTCGGCGTCGGCTACAAGATGGGCGAGCCCGGCACGGACACGGACCGGGAGCGCCGAGGTGGCGCGTAGGGTCCCGCTGCACCGGAGTCTGCTCGTGCGTCTGCTCGCCTCCTCGATCCTGGTCGCGGCGTGCGCGGTGGCGGCGACCGCGTGGCTGGCGGCGCAGACCACCGAGGGGGCGATCCGGGAGGGGCAGAGCCGGGTCCTGGCCGACGACACCCGGATCTACCGCACCCTGTCGACGTACGCGGCCACCCACACGCAGTGGACCGGCGTCGAGCCGATCCTGCGCGATCTGTCCCGGGACACCGGCCGCCGGATCGCGCTGGCCACGCGCGAGGGTGTCCCGATCGCCGATTCCGACGCGGGGCCGGCGTCGCCGCCGTTCAGCCGACCGTCGGCCGTGGTCGACCCGCTCGCGGTCGACGCGGCACTGGTACCCACGACCGGATCCGACCGGATCGACCCCGAGGCGGTGGGGCCGTTCCGGCTCACGGACGCCGAACGCGCGCAGTCGCGCGGGGAGGCCGACGCGGTCGTGCAGTGCCTGCGCGCCGCGGGACGCTCCGGAGACATCGAGCAGCGCCCGAACGGGCGTTCGGTCGTCACGATCGTGGGCGGATCCACCGGGTCGGCCGACCCCACCGGCCCCGTCGTGACCCCGTCGAGTCCCGCTCCCGCCGCGGCGTCCCGCAGCAGCCCGGGCGTGGTGGCCGAGGGCCCCGGACCCGGCAACGGCCGGGCCTCGACTGGTGTGCTCGGCGAACGCTGCGGCCTCGAACGCCCGAACGCGCCGACCGCGACCGAGACGAAGGCGCTGGCCGAACTCAACGGCCTGTTCGCGGCCTGCCTTCAGCGCAGACACATCGCGCCGCTCACCCTCGGGCTCGACCTGACCTGGGACAAGAACGCCGCGCCCGGCGCCGGCCGGGACCTCGCCGCGTGCGTCGACACGGCCCGGCGCGAGCAACTCACCCCCTACGTCGTGCCGGCGACGCTGTTGTTCGTGGGCGACCACGACGGCTCCACGGCGCCCGTGTTCGACCTGAGCCGAGCCGACACCGTACGCATCGCCGGCGTCGCCGCGCTGATCCTGCTGCTCACCGCGGCGCTCACCGGCCTGGTCGCGGCCCGGCTGATCCGGCCGCTGACCGCGCTCACCGACGCGGCCCAGCGCATGCGCGACGGCGACGACGCGACCCGGGTGGACCTCACCGCGAACCACGAGATCGGCCGGCTCGCCGAGGCCTTCAACGACATGTCCGAGCACCGACGCCGGATGGAGGAACAGCGCAAGGAGATGGTCGGCGACGTGGCCCACGAGTTGCGGACGCCGCTGAGCAACATCCGCGGTTGGCTGGAGGCGATCGAGGACGGAGTCGTGGCGCCGGACCGCGCGTTGACGTCCTCGCTCCTGGAGGAGGCGTTGCTGCTCCAACACGTGATCGACGACCTCCAGGACCTCGCCGAGGCCGACGCGGGCCGGCTCGGCCTGCGGCTGGAGGCGGTGTCGCCGCTCGAGGTGTGCGAACAGGTCGCGGCGGCGCACCTGGCCCGGGCCACGGCGGCCGACGTCGCGCTGGTGGTGCGCGGCGAAGCTGACCTGTCGGTTCCGGCCGACCCGGTACGGCTGCGCCAGATGGTGGGCAACCTCGTGTCCAACGCGGTGCGACACACCCCGCGGGGCGGGAGCGTGACCCTGCACGCGTACCGGGACGGACCGCAGGTCGTCTTCGAGGTGACGGACACCGGAACCGGCATCGCGGCCCACGACCTCCCGCACGTCTTCGACCGGTTCTGGCGCGCCGACAAGTCCCGCAACCGCCGCACCGGCGGCAGCGGCCTGGGCCTGGCCATCACCCACCGCCTCACCCACGCCCACGCCGGCACGATCACGGCCCGCAGCACCCCCGACGTCGGCTCGGTCTTCACCATCCGCCTGCCGACCTGAGCGCCACCCGACCCCGGCGAGGCGAGAGCCGTCGAGCTACCCGGTGGACGCCGTCGCGGCATCGCGTTCCCGGATGAACTCGTCCAGCCGGGCGAGTTGTTCGGCGGTGAACGCACTCTCGGGCACGGCGGTCACGCATCGCGGCGTCGTGCGGATCACGAGCAGCCCGAACTCTCGCCGCACACCCAGGGTGGCCGACCAGCGCATGCTCGTGGAACCCACGCCGGGCCGTTCGCGCGTGAATCCCTCGTCGTCGAGCACGATGTCGATCGCGCCCTGCTTGATCAGCGCGCGCACCTGCCTGGCATGGAGGAACAACAGGGCGAACACGAAGAAGAACAGCCACACACGCATGAGGCCCTCCTGCGTGAAGACGGCCAGGAGCGCGACCGCGGGCAACGCGACCAACCCCCCGCGGCCCCACTTCCGGTATGCCGCGAACATAGCCGCGGCACCGGTCCGCCACGTGTAGGTATACGTCGTCGAGATCAGCATGTGCGGATGCTAGAGGGAGCGCGGAACACCCGATCCGGCGGCCCTCCACGGCCACCGGCCGACCCCGGTCGACAACTCCCCCCGCCCGGCCACAGGATCGGGAAATCCACGCCCGGATCCGCTGTGAGCGGATAAGCCCTGAGCGGATCCGCTCAGGGCAGATCGGCTTGGAACCACCGTGTGCGGCGGCCCAGGGTGGAGGCATGAGCGATGACACGAAGCTTTTCCCCGAACGCACCCGAAACGAGCTGTACGCCAAGCGCGTCCTGCTCCTGGACGGCCCGTTGGACGACGACAACGGCACGTTGCTGACGACGCAGTTGCTCAACCTGGCGGCGGAGGACCCCTCCGAGGACATCGCGCTGTGGATTCACTCGCCCGGCGGCTCGGTGCCCTCGATGCTCGCGATCCGCGACGTCATGCGCCTCGTCCCGTGCGACGTGTCCACGCTGGTGCTCGGAATCGCCTACAGCGCGGGCCAGTTCCTGCTCTCCGCGGGAACACCGGGCAAGCGCCGGGCGCTGCCGCACTCCCGGGTGTTGATGCACCAGGGCTCCGCCGGGATCGCCGGGACCGCCGTCGACGTCGAGTTGCAGGCCAACGATCTCCGGCATACCCGGGACACGGTGCTCGGCCTCATCGCGCAGGACACCGGGCAGCCCGTCGAGCGCATCTTCGAGGACTCGCTGCACGACCGCTGGTACACCGCTCAGGAGGCCCTCGACTACGGCTTCATCGACGCGATCGTGCAGGAGTTCCACGAGGTCGCACCGCGCGGCGCCCGCCGCAGCCCGCAGAACGCCGGATTCCGGGGAGTGTCGCGATGAGTACCTACACGATTCCCAACGTCATCACCCGCGACTCCCGCGGCGAACGCATCATGGACGTGTACTCGCACCTCCTCGCCGAGCGCGTCATCTACCTGGGGACCGGCATCGACGCGGGCGTGGCCAACGCGCTCGTGGCGCAGTTGTTGTTCCTGGAGGCGGACAACCACGAACGCGACATCCAGTTCTACATCAACTGCGAGGGCGGCGACCCCAGCGCCATGCTGGCGGTGTACGACACCATGCGGTACATCCGTTCGGAGGTCGCCACCACATGCGTGGGGCAGGCCGTCGCGGTGGGCGCGGTCCTGCTCGCCGCGGGCGAACCCGGCAAGCGCGCCGCCCTGCCCCACGCGCGGGTGGTGCTCCATCAACCCGCCGCGCAGGGACGCGGCACGATCCCGGACCTGATCCTGCAGGCCGACGAAGTGGTGCGTGTCCGCGCGGACATCGAGCGCATCCTGTCCCGGCACAGCGGTCAGAGCACGGCCACCCTGCGCGCGGACACCGACCACGACCGGGTCTTCACCGCGACGGGAGCGAAGGAGTACGGGCTCGTCGACGTCGTGCTCGAGGAGCGCTGAGGCGCCCCGACCGGCGCGCCCCCGCTCCCCGACGGCGTACGGTCAGGCCGCCAGGGCGAAGGCGGCATGGCAGACCGGGGTGGAACGGCCCACCGGCCGGGTGCTCCTCAGGTTCTCGCTGACCGCGAGGGTCAGATCGACGAGGCTCACCCCCAGGGCGCCGCCGACGGCCGCGATCATCTCGCTCGACGGCTCCTTGATGCCGCGTTCCACCTCGGAGAGGTACTGCGGCGACACGCCCGCGCGGCCCGCCGTCTCGACGAGTGTCTCGCCGCGATCGTGTCGCAACGAACGAAGCTGCTCACCGAGCGCGTGCCGCCACAACGGCTCGCGGCTCGGCGCGGCAGCGCGCCGCGGCTCGGGTGCGCGGTGCCCGTTGTCGGCGGCACGGGGCGGACGCTTGTCGTCGGCGGCACGGGGCGAAAGCGGTGGGGCGGTCTCGGCCATGCCTCATGGTAGGCCGCCCCTCGCCCTGTTTCGAAGTTGTCCGCCCGCAGCGGAATCCGGCGAGCCGCGCACCGCGACGACCGCGACCACCGGTAGGTGCCGACCGTGTTCGTGCCCGACCGCCGTGGGGTGCACCGCGATTGACATGGAGTGCACTCCAACACCTAGCGTCGTGGGCGAACGATCACGAACGCGGGAGGCACCGACATGACCGAAACACCCACCCGACACCTGGGGGAACTGACGGTCTCCGCACAGGGCCTGGGCTGCATGGGCATGAGCCACGCCTACGGCGCCACGGACGACGAGCAGTCGATCGCGACGCTGCACCATGCCCTCGACCTCGGGGTGACCCTCCTGGACACCTCGGATTTCTACGGCGCCGGGCACAACGAGGAGCTCATCGGGCGGGCCATCGCCGGGCGTCGCGACGAGGTGGTGGTGGCCACCAAGTTCGGCTTCGCCAACCGCCTCGGCGAACCCACCCGGGTGCGCGGCGACGCGGCCTACGTACGGCAGGCGTGCGACGCGTCGCTGCGCAGGCTCGGGGTCGACCACATCGACCTCTACTACCAGCACCGGGTCGACCCGCGAGTGCCGATCGAGGAGACCGTCGGCGCCATGGCCGACCTGGTGCGCGCCGGGAAGGTCCGCCACCTGGGCCTGTCCGAGGCCGGCGCGAACACCATCCGGCGGGCGCACGCGGTACACCCGATCACCGCTCTGCAGAGCGAGTGGTCGGTGTGGACCCGCGACCTGGAACCGGAGATCGCCCCGGTCTGCCGCGAGTTGGGCATCGGGCTCGTCCCGTTCTCCCCCCTCGGGCGCGGCTTCCTGACCGGCCGGTACAACTCGGTCGAGGAACTGGCGGAGACCGACGTACGGCGCAGCCAGCCGCGCTTCGCGGACGGCAACCTCGAACGCAACCTGGCGATCGTCGCGAAGCTGAACGAACTGGCCGCGGCCAAGGCAGTCACCGCCGGGCAACTCGCCCTGGCCTGGGTGCAGCACCGGGGCGACGACGTGGTCCCGATCCCCGGCACCCGGCGCCGGCGTTATCTGGAGGAGAACCTCGCGGCCCTGACCGTCGAGTTGTCCGCCGACGACCTCGCCGCCATCGAGGCCGCCGCTCCGCCCGAGCAGATCGCGGGCACCCGCTACGACGCGACCAGCCTCACCTTCGTCGACGGCTGAGCCCGCCTCGGGTCGCACCCCGGGGATCGTGGGTCACGACACGTCGCGTCGCAGTGCTCGACCGGCCAACGCGCCCGTGGGTCGCCCGTCGCGCAGTGCGGCGGTCCCGTTCACCAGGACATGCCGCATGCCGCGGGCGTAGCTTGCCGGATTCGCGTACGTCGCCGTGTCCAGCACGTCCTCGGCCGAGAAGATCGCCACGTCGGCGTGTGCCCCGACCCGGAGCGCTCCTCGGTCCCGCAGGCGCAGCGTCGTCGCGGGCAGGCTCGTCATCCGCCGTACGGCCTGCTCCAGCGGCACGATCCCCTCGTCGCGCGCGTAGCGACCCAGCACCCGGGCGAAGGTTCCGAAGGCCCGAGGGTGCACGGGATGGTCGGCGAAGCGTTCGTCGACCGCGGGGGCGTCCGAGTCCGAGCCCACCGACACCCAGTCCCGCTCGAAGGCGAGTCGGATGTTGTCCTCGTTGCCGATGAAGTAGGCCGCGTCGGCGTGCGGCGCGGCGAGGACGATGTCCAGCAGGGTGGTGACCGGGTCGACGTCGCCTCGGGCCTTCGCGATCTCCGCGACGGTGGATCCGGGGGTGACACCGATGTCCGGATGGTTCGACAGGATCACCACGCCTTCGGCGCCGCCGCTCATCCGCCACAGGCTTTCCCAATCGCCGCCGTCGCGCACCGTGTCGGCGATCAGCGACCGCTCTCGCGGATCGCCGAGACGCTCGCGGAGCCGCTCCGGTCCACCGAGGTGGAAGGGCGGTGGGATGGCGAACGCCAACGCCGTACTGCCGGCCGCGTAGGGGTAGATGTCGGCGGTGACGTCGACACCCGCCGCCCGGGCCGCCTCGATCCGGTTCAGGACCTCGCGCATCTTGGTCCAATTGTCACGGCCCGCGGTCTTCAGGTGGTAGATCTCGGCACGCGCGCCGGAGGCCCGGGCGATGTCGAGGAGTTCCTCGACGCCTTCCAGGAGGCGATCGCCCTCGTTGCGCAGGTGCGAGATGTACAGGGCGTCGTACCGTGCCAACACGCGTGCGTAGGCGATGAGTTCGGACGTGGCGGCGTAGGTTCCCGGCGGGTAGATCAGCGCGGAGCCGACCCCCAGTGCACCGTCCGCCAGCTCCTGTTCCAGAAGCGCGCACGCGCTGCCGATGTCGTCGTCGCTCAGCGGACGATCCTCGAGACCGGCGACGGACATCCGCAGATTGTCCGCCCCGACGAAGCTCGCCACGTTGTGGCCCACACCGCGCGACTGGAGTTCCTCCAGGAACTCCCGCAACCGAGGCCACGAGCGGCGGGTTCCCTCGGGGACCGCGCCGAACTCCATCATCCCCTCGGTCATCACGCCGGCCACCGGACCGAGCGAGACGCCCTCGCCGAAGACCTGCGTGGTGACGCCCTGGTAGAGGTCCGACAGGCCCCGGGGGTCCGTCTGGAGCGTGAAGTAGGCATGGCTCAGCACGTTGACGAAGCCGGGGCAGACCACACAGCCTCGCGCGTCGATCTCGTCGCGGCCCCGGGTCGCGCCGACATCCCCGATCGCGACCACCCGCCCGGCGTCGATCGCGACATCGCCGTCGAACGCGGGCGATCCGCTTCCGTCGACGACGGATCCTTCGCGGACAACGAGATCGACCTGCATACGGAACCTCTTCGAGTACGGGTGGGCCGGTTCCCCGGTGGCGCCCCTCAGTATCGCCGCGGCCACGCCCACGGGGTTCGGGCCCGGGCACGAGCGATACGTCGAAGGTGTGTCCATCCGTACGAAGACGAGGACGAGGACGGGGGCGGGGCCACGACCGGAGGACAAGGACGAGGACGGGACGGGAGGACGAGGACGGGACGGGGCCACGGCCCGAGGACGACGCCTCGACCGGGGCACCGCCCCCGTCCGGGCGCGCCCGCCCCGACGCCGACCCGACCGCGCGCCCGCTACCCGGCCGCGACGCCGGACCCTACGCTGCTGTGCGTGGTTGTCGGGCAGGCCGAGATCGCCGATTCCGGAGGCGTACGTGGTGCGTGACGGTGCGAGGTTCGACGTCGTCGTGGTCGGGGGTGGGCACAACGGCCTGGTCGCGGCCGCGTACCTGGCGCGGGCGGGCCGCTCGGT
Source organism: Embleya sp. NBC_00888 (assembly GCF_045207655.1). NCBI lineage: Bacteria > Bacillati > Actinomycetota > Actinomycetes > Kitasatosporales > Streptomycetaceae > Embleya > Embleya sp. NBC_00888. Next base: position 1,869,336 of record NZ_CP108785.1, read on the forward strand.
CCTGGTGTTGGAACGGCTCGACGAAGTCGGCGGTGCGGCGGTGTCGTGCCGGCCGTTCCCCGGGGTCGACGTGCGCCTGTCGCGATACTCCTACCTGGTCAGTCTGCTGCCTCGCAAGATCGTCGACGACCTGCGGCTGCCCCTCACGCTGCGCCGACGCCGGGTCGGCTCGTACACCCCGCTCGGCGCTCGGGGCCTGCTCGTCGACGCCGCGGACCACGAACGCACGCGCGCCGAACTCACCCGCTTCGCCGGCCCGCGCGAGGCCGACGCGTGGGAGCGCTTCGGCGCGGCCACGGCGCGACTGGCCCGTCGGGTGTTTCCCACCCTGACCGAACCGCTGCGCCCCGCGGCCGAATTCCGCCGGGTGGTGGACGACGAACGCCTGTGGGACGCACTGTTCGCGCAGCCCCTGTCGGGCCTGATCGAGACGGAGTTCGCCGACGACACGGTGCGCGGCGTGGTGGCGACGGACGCTCTGATCGGCACGTTCGCCCCGATGGACGACCCCGCGCTGCGGCAGAACCGCTGCTTCCTCTACCACGTGGTCGGCGGTGGCACGGGAGATTGGGACGTACCGGTCGGCGGCATGGGAGCCGTCACCTCGGGCCTCGCGGACGCGGCTCGCGCCGCGGGCGCGCGGCTGCTCACCGGGGCGTCGGTGACCGCCGTGGATCCGGACGGCGAGGTGCGGTACACGATCGGCGACCGGGACTGTCGCGTCACGGGCGGGCACGTGCTGGCCGCCGTCGCTCCCGACACGTTGGCCCGGCTCCTCGGCGACACTCCGAACGGGCCCGCGCCGGAGGGATCCCAGCTCAAGGTCAACATGGTCCTGGCCCGACTGCCGCGGCTGCGTGACCCGCTCGCGGACCCGCGCCGGGCCTTCGCGGGCACCTTCCACGTCAACGAGGGATACGCGCAGCTCGCGGCGGCGTACGACCGGGCCGCGACCGGGGGGATGCCGACCCTGCCGCCCGGCGAGATGTACTGCCACACCCTCACCGACCCCTCCATCCTGGGTCCGGGTCCCCGGGCGGCGGGCGTGCACACGCTGACGCTGTTCGGCCTGCACATGCCCGCGCGGCTGTTCGCCGACGACAACGATGGCGCCAGGGCGAAGGCGCTGCGCGCGATGCTCGACTCGGTCGACAGCGTCCTGGCTGAGCCGATCGAGGACTGCCTGCTGCGCGACGGCGACGGCAACCCGTGTCTGGAGGTCCGCACGCCGCTCGACCTGGAGCACGAACTCGGGCTGCCGGCGGGGCACATCTTCCATCGGGACCTGTCCTGGCCGTACGCGCAGGACGCCGAGAGGCACGGCACGTGGGGCGTCGAGACGGCCCACGAGCGAGTCCTGCTCTGCGGGGCCGGCGCGCGCCGCGGCGGCGGCGTGAGCGGTATCCCCGGCCACAACGCGGCCATGGCGGTCCTCCGGACGAGTCCGACCCGACGCGCGCGTTGAGCAGGCCCGCGCGTTGAACAGGCCCCGGCCGGGACGGGCCACCGCCGTGAACCCGATCGCGCCGAAGAACGACAACGCGAACGGGCCGTTGCGCACGACGCTGTTGATCGCCTTCATCGCGGATACGTAGGTGTCGTCGTCCACCTTCGCGAGGCCGCCCGTGACGGACACCTCGTAGGCGTAGAAGAAGCCGGTGATCGCGCCCATGGCGAGGAGCGCGACCCCCAGACCCGTTGGCAGGGCACGGGGCACATTGGTCTCCCGACAATTAATCGTACTCTCAGGTTCGATTAATAATCGAACCGCCGGGTACTCTTGTCAACGCCCGAGACCGAGACCGAGACCGAGACCGAGACCGAGACCGAGACCGAGACCGAGACCGAGACCGAGCCCAAGACCGAGACCGCGCCGCACCCGAGCCGGAAGCGAGAACCGGACCGACACGCCACGAACGAAAGGCCGGACAAGTGAGTTCCTTGAGTCAACCTCTATGCAGCCGAGGACTTACTGGTGGCCATGTTGATTTTGCCGTTGGCTTGGTGGGTTTCGCGGTCGTAGCAGGTTCCGTCGCGCCAGCAGGCCCATATGACGCGCAGCCAGGCTCGGGCGAGGATGCGTGTGGCGTGGGGGTGTCGTTTCTGGCGGGCGCGGGCGTCGGTGTAGATCTTCGCGGCCCACTCGCTGCCGTGTCGGCTGTTGTCGGCGAAGGTGGTCAGGGCGAGGCGGGCTCTTCGGTTGGTCGCGAAGCGGAAGGTCACCGCGCGGGACTTGCCGGAGGCGCGGGTGACGGGCACGACGCCGGCCTCGGCGATGAGTTGTTCGCAGGTCCGGGCGCGTTCCAGGAGCGGGCCGATCTCGCCGACGATCTGGCCGAGGTTGACCTTGCCGATGCGTGGCATGGACGCGAACAGCGGTGCGTAGGGGTGGGTTTCGACCGCGTCGGCGATGGCCTTGTCGAGCAGGCGGATGGTTGTGCGTATGCCCTGAACGAGTTGGACCTGGACGCGGATCAGCCGCTCGACGACCACCTCGCCGAGCCGGGAGGCCGCGGTCGGGGCCGAACGCAGACGTTCGATGAGCACGCTGCCGGGTCGCTTGCCCGAGTAACCCCGGCGCTTGCACCAGGCTTGAAGGCGTCCGGCAGTCAACTTGGCGGCGGAGGCCGGGGTGGGGTATCGCTCCAGGAACGCGAGGGCGATGTCGCTGTCGAGGTCGGCGAACACCGCCTTGCCGCCGGGCCAATGCATGTCGAGCAGCGCGGCGAGTTGGTTGGTCGCCGCGACGCGGGCCTCGATGTGGTCGGCGCGCTGTCGGGTGAGCGCCTGGAGGTCCATGGTGGCCTGCTCGGTGGGTTCCAGGCGGGGCAGCATGTGGCCGTCGGTGCGCAGGTAGTCGGCGAGTTTCATGCTGTCGCCGGCGTCGGTCTTGGCCTTGGATGCGCCCCAACGCGCCCGCATCGCGTGGAAGGCGTTCGGGTGCACCGGTACCACCGGGTGCCCGGCGGCGAGGAGTCGGTCCACCGCCAGACCGCGGGTGGTCTCGATCGCGACCGGGAGATCCGCCGGGGCTCCGTGTTTCCGCAGTCGGGCCAGGGTCTTGGTGAACCCCTCCTCGGTGTGGGCGAACTCCCAGCGGTCGACGCGCTTTCCGGTGTCGTCCATGACGGTGACGTCGTGGGTCTCGGTCGCCCAGTCCCATCCGATGAACACGAAAGAAGTACTCCTGTGCCTGTGATGGAGCACCTGCTCGGGGGTGAGGTCGTCTGCCGGGAGCTCATTAATCGGCCCTCTGTGGGGCGTGTCCCTGAAGCCGATCAGACGGCCTCGGTCCGGTGGGGCCGGCGGAACTCACTTTGGCCGTCGAACGGCTCGCGCCACAGGCCGTGCACCCACCGGGACCGAGAGGTCACAACCCTACTCGTGAAGGCTGCACAAAGGATGGTCCTCTAATGAGCGCCGGACCCGAACCCCGAAACCGAAGGGGCCGCCCGCGCCTGGGCGAAGAGGAGGGGCGCCGGACCGCGATACTGGAGGCCGCCTTCGCCGAACTGGCCGAACGGGGCTACACCGCCGCCACCATGCTCGGCATCGCGCGCCGCGCCGGCGCCTCCAAGGAGACCTTGTACAGCCGATTCGGCGACAAGCGCGGCCTGTTCGCGGAGCTGATCCGACACCAGGCCGAGCAGACCAACGCCCGCGCCGCCACCGCCCTCGCCCGAGACCTCCCCCCGCGCGAGGCCCTGACCGGCTTCGCCACCGGTCTGCTGCGGCTTCTGCTCGGGCCGCGCTCGGTCGCCATCAACCGCGCCGCGATCACCGCGCCCGAGCTGGCCGAGACGCTGCTCGAACAGGGCCGGCACACCACCGGACCCATGGTCGCCCGCTACCTCGCCGACCTCGCCGCCGACGGCGTTTTGGCCATCGACGATCCCGAGGACGCCTTCCGGCTCCTCTACGGCCTGGTCGTCGCCGACAGCCAGATCCGGGTCCTGCTCGGCGAACTCCCGCCCACCGACCTCGACCGGCGCGCCCGCACGGCCGTCGACCGCTTCCTGACCCTGACCGCGGGCGCACACCTCGACCGCGCCGACTGACCACCCTCCGTCGGCCGCGCGTACTCACGACGCGCATGGCGATCGCACCCACCACGACCGCCCATCCGACCGAACATCCGTTCACCACAACATACTTCGGCCCCGAACCCGCCCGCCGAGGATCAACGTTCGGTGCTACTCACCGCCGATCCCGCCGCGTAGGCGTCGACCACGTGACAACACGACATTCGAGGCGCGGACGATACGGGCGCGCCCGACTCACCGCGTCGGACGTCCGCTCGCGCCCTCGCGGCGAACCCGACGTGCGTCCGCCGGAAACCCTCACGAACGAGGGCGATGCGCCCTAGCCTGAAACGGGATCGGTTCCGCGCGTGACGCGGTGGCCGTTGGGGGGCCGCACCGGTTTTCGGTCGCGGTGAAGCAGTGGGGGTACCGGGATGTCAGGCACCATGGCACGCGCGAACGTCCTCGGCAGAACCCTGTGCGTGGGGTCCGTCGCGGGATCACTGGTCGCCTGCGGGGTGGTCGTGCAACAGGCGGCGCCCGCGCTGACCGTCGAGGTCGCCCGCATCATGATGGCGCAGGGCGGCGCGATCACGATCCAGCAGGCGCTGAAGCTCACGGTGTCGGTCGTCGGGCCGATCCTCCTCGACCAACTGACCGGCGCCACCGGGTCGGGAGGCGCCGTGACCCAGGTGGGGACCAAGGCCGTCGAGAACGACTGGACGATCGTGGTGCGGCGAAAGGTCGGCGCCACCGTGCAGAACACCGGGTACAAGGTCGCCTACGCGGGCAAGGTGCACGTGATCACCAACGGCCGGACCATCCAGACCTTCGAGCCCAGCAAGAAGCTGATCACCATCGACGCGGCCTCCGACACGCCCACCACCGTCGCCGTCGTCGACAGCCTGGAACAACCCACGCGCAGTTCGGGCAAGTTCCGGGTGCTGGCGGCCGGCAAGTACACCGACTTCGACTTCGACACGGACAAACGTTCCGGCTCGCGCAAGGGCACGGACCTGCACGTGACGCTCGGCGGCCCCTCCGGCGCGCACGGCGCGGTGTACGCGAACCACTCGGGCGAGGGCAAGCCGACCCTGTCCGACTGCGTCACCGTACGACCCGACGCGTGGACCACCGACTTCGGCAAGCTGAACATGCGCAAGCCGTACTGCGTGCAGACCAGCGAGGGCCGGTTCGGCACCTTCGGCATCAGCAGCACCGGCGAATACTCGTACACCATGTGGCAAACGGCGTCGAGCCTCACCTGAGGCAACCACGGCCGGACGGTGTCGGACGCTGCCGGACGGGTCCGCAGCCGCCCGGAGCGGTCCGGCCGCCCGCGCTCACCCGGACGAGTCCGGCGGCTCCGGCACCGTCCGGTCGCGCAGATCCGCCAACCTCCGGAGGTCGTCCTTCGCGGACTCCCGCTCCTCGGCGCCGAGTTGTACCTGCTCGGCGCGCGTGAGCACGGCCGCGGCGGTCTCCTCGTCCCCCAGCCGCCCGGCGACATCCGCACGCAGCACGAGCAGGCGCAGCAGTTGCGCGGGGGTGGGCCGCTCGTCCGGGAGGTCCAGTACTCGGTCGATGATCCTCGCGGCACCCGCCGGATCCTCCTTGGAGTCCGCGAACAACGAGGCATGATGCAGCGCCCGGGCGAACGTCTCCTCGGGGGCGGGACGATGGTGTTGCTCCCCGCTGGTCGGCTGCCCGATGCGGAGGCAGTTGCCACCCGGATCGGTGACGAGGAACTGCCGCACCCCGTAGGACATTTCCTTCAGTGGCCCGATGCGTGGCAGCCCGCGGGTCGGGATCCGTCCGTACGTCGCCTTCAGGCCGGCCCGGAACGCCTCGTACAGGCCGTCCACGTCCTCGGTGTGGATGTAGCACGTACTGTACGACTCGGCCGGCTCGTACTGCTTCATCCCGAAGAACCGGAGCTCGATGTCACCGCGTTCGACGACCGCGTAGGGATTGGGGCTCTTCTGGAGGTAGGTCGTCTCGAATCCGAGTGCCGCATAGAAGTCGACGATGGGTCGGATGGTCCGGCACGGCAGGATCGGAACGGTGTTCTCGCCCAGCCGCCCAGCCTAGCCGGCCCGATGGCGTCCGCTCGCCCGACGGCCGCCCGCCCGAAGGGCGTTCGCCCGACGACTGCCCCTCGTGGCGGGCGCCGGCGGCGCCGATCCGACGGCCGGCGAGGGCGCGGCCGATGTCGGATCCCACCGCGCCGGTGCGGTGGGGGCGGTGGGGTCACACGTGCGACGGTAGGACGTGCCGCGGATGTAGTCGTTCCAGTCGTCCCGAGGCAGTCCGGCACCGGCCCGCCGGCACACGGTCGCCGCGACGTCGTCGACGCCGATCCGGTAACTCTGGATCGGCACGTGTTGTCCGGCGGCATACAGCGTGTCGCCGTCCGCGCTGAACGACAGCGCGTGGATGACGTCCCCCGGGGTCGCCGGCGGCACCCCGATCGGTTGGGCGGACGCCGTGTCCCACAGCCCGAGTGAGCCCTCGTCGCCCGCGACGGCCAGGACTCGGCCGTCCGGAGAGAAGGCCGGGGCCGAAACATACCGGCACGTCCCGGTGTTCGGGTCGGTGAGCACGCGGAGCCGGCGCCGGAGCCCGCCGTCCCACACGATGGCACTGCCGGAGAACTCGCCGACGGCGATGAGGCGTCCGCCCGCGCTGAACGCCAACGCGGAGGTCTTGCCGGGGCTGCGCGCGGTCCGGATCGGCTCGCCGGAGGGCAGGCCGACCACTTGGCCTCGGCCGGTGATCAACATGCGTCCGTCCGGGTGCATCGCGAGGTGGTTCCCGCCGGCTCCCGCGATCGTCCTGGCGGCGGTCCGGGTGGCGATGTCCCATTCCACGACGGTGGGGCCGGTCCCGGGTGGGACCGGCCCCACCGCACGGTGCGGGGTCGACCCGCCGTCACCCGACCGGAGCGGCCGCCTCGTCCTCGGGCAGCGGCACTCGGCCGACGAGCGCGCGCGGCGCGGGCGCCTTGCCGCAGAACGCCGACTCCAGGGTGTCGCCCAGGATCGTGTTCACGGTGCCGTTGTTGGTGACGTTGGCCACCGAGGTGACGCTGCGTCGGCCGTCACGAGTGGTGAACGCGTAGGTGTAGTAGCCCTGCACGGTCCCGGTGTGCCCGTAGACCGAGATGCCGCAGGAAAGATCCCGTCGGCGCAGGCCCAGACCGTAGAAGCGGGTCCCCGAGGTGTCGCTGGGCGTCATCTGCACCATCTGGTCCAGGAGGTCGGCGCGCAGCAGTCGGCCGCCCAGCAGTGCCGACACGAAACGGTCGAGGTCGCCCGGGCTGGAGATCATCGCTCCGGCCGACTGGGCCCAGGAGACGGTCTGTTCGGTCGAATCCACCAGCGGCGCGCCCGCCTCGTCCGGGGTGAGATAGCCGCGGATGCCCTTGCCGGCGATGCCGGTCGCCGGGTGCACGTACCGGGTGTCCCGCAGGTGCAGCGGGCCGATGATCCGTCGCTCGTACTCCTGCTGCACCGTGCCGCCGGTCAGCTTCTCGATCAAGGCCCCGACGACCACGAAGTTGCTGTTGGAGTACTGGTAGGTGGTGCCCGGCACGGCCGTCGCGGGATGCGCGGTGGACAGCGCGATGAGTTCGTCGTACGTGAAGACCTTGTTGCGCACCGCCTCGAAGCCCGGGACGGTTCGGGCGAACATGTCGTTCGAGTAGTCCCATAGCCCGCTCTTGTGCGTGAGCAGATGACGCACGGTGATCCGGGTGTCCGGCAGGGCGCCGGGCAGGTAGCGATCGACGGGCGCGTCCAGGTCGACGACGCCCTCACCGACCAACTGCATGAGCACGACGGTGGAGAAGGTCTTCGTCACGCTGCCGATGCGAAACCGCGCGTTCGTGTCCATGCCGGCGCCGGTCGCGGTGTCGCTCACGCCCGCCGTCTGGCGGTACACGGTGCGACCGTCGTCGATCCGGGTCATCGCCCCGGGAGCACCGGCCGCGAGTGTCCGGGTCAGCACGTCGCGCAATCCCGCGAGGTCCGGTGCCGGGAGGGTCGCCGTGCCCTGGGACCGCGACGAGCCGGCCGCCTCCGGGCCCGATACCTCGGCCGCCGCCGCGGGGCCGACGGTAACAGCCACGGCCAGCAGTGCGGTTGCCGCCGCGGTGCGTGTTCGTAAAATGCGTCGCAAGATGTTGCTCCCATGCTCTTCGAACATTCTCGGCCGGGACGTCGAAGGCTCGCCGAACATGTCGGCCCACCGGACCGAGGCAACACGGAGTACGCACACCCGATCCCGTCGGCCCTCGAATTCCCGTCGGTCCGACGGTAGTCGATCAACGGACGCGGCTCGCCCGAGGCGTGATCGGCGTGTGCGGGTGACGGTCGTCCGGCGCGGCGGGGAACCGATCCCGGTGTCTCACCAGTTACTGGAGGAGTTGCCGGGCCGTGAGGTGTAGCGACCGGCCCGGCGTCCTTCCCGGGCACGACGTCCGACCGTGGCGCCGAGCAGAGCGAGGAAGGCGACCCCGACGACGATCGGCCCGAGCGCGACGAGAAGGACGATCATCAGCGTGTCCGACATGTGCCCGCCCCGTTTTTTCTCCACCGTGTGGACCCGAATGCGCTCCAGACTACGGCTGACGCGTCGAGGAAGCCGGCTCGGTCGCCGAATCGGCCTCGGGCGGCGGGAGCCGCCGTGCCCGACGACGGCCCCGCCCGCCGCCGGCGGGTTACCGAGTCGTCTGCGACAGGTGGGTCTTGGCGTCCTCGTACGTGCCGGTGCCGGCGGCGTCGGCGCGGGTGTAGACGAGGTGGAGCACGCCGGACCCGAACGTCGTCGACGAGATCAACCGCAGCGGGATGGTCTCGTCACCTTCGTCGAACAACCGCATGCCCTTGCGAACCACGATCGGGTGCACCAACAGGTGCAGCTCGTCCAACAGGCCGACTTCCAACAACCGGCGCACGATCGAGATCGAGCCGCTGAGCGAGATGTCCCCGCCCGGCTCGTTCTTCAGGGCGGTGACGGCTGCCACGAGCTCGCCCTCGAGCTGCTCGGAATTGCGCCACGTGAAGTCGAGCTTCCGCCCCGACACGACGATCTTGCGCGCGTCGCCCAGCACCTTGGCGAAGGCCGCGTCCTCACCACCGACAGCCTCCCGCTCCGGCCACGCCCCGGCAAAGCTGTCGTAGGTCTTGCGACCGAGCAGAATGGTCTCGGAGGTGCCCAGCATCGAGCCGACCGCGGCGCCCATCTCGTCGTCGAAGTACGGGAAGTGCCACTGGTCGGGTGCCTCCACGACACCGTCGAGCGAAACGAACAGGCCGGCGGTGATCTTCCGCATGGTGGTCCCCAGGGTGTGTCGAAGGTCGGTGAACTCTGTCATGGGGTAGACGATCGCCGGCGGCAGAACTCATCGCGGTTTCACGATCGTTTCACGAGACATCGCGAAACCGACGGCAACCGCGCCACGACGCGCGGCGCGACGAGCGCGAGCGGCACGTCGCGCCCGCGGGAGCGGCATCGGTCCGCATGCTCGGAGCGCCTTCGACGACCGCTCGCCGCCGACCGCGGTCCGTACCCTCAGATCCGCGTCGGCCGCGTGTCGTGGCCGGGTTCGGCCTCGCTCGGGCTCCCGGCGGGGGAAGCCACGAGGAAGCCCCGCGCCGGGTCGTCGACGCGACCGAGCACCGGCGGCAGCGGAATGTCCGCCGCGACGCGGAACCCGCCTTCCGGACGATGCCCGGTCTCCAAGGTGCCGCCGTGCAGGACCACCCGCTCACGCATGCCCACCAGGCCGTACCCGCTGCCCGCCAGTCCGGCCGGCACCGCGGCGCCCGCACCGTCGTCGAGCACCTCGACCGCGACCCGGTCGGGGAGATACCGCACCCGCACGCACGCCCGTGCGTCGCCCGCGTGCTTGCGCGTGTTGGTCAGCGCCTCCTGCACGATCCTGTACAGGGTCAGCCCCGCGGCCGGCGGCAGCGGCCTCGGCTCGCCCGTCTGCTCGTAGTCGACGGGCAGGCCGGCCGCGTCCGACTCGGCGATCAGGTGGTCGATGTCGTCCATCCCGGGCCGAGAACGGGACGGCGGGTCGGCGGCGGCGTCGGTGCCGCGCAGCACGCCGAGCAGTTGTCGCATCTCGTCGAGCGCCGCCCGGCCGGACTCCTCCAGGGTGAGCAGCGCGCCGCGCGCGATCTCCTGCTCGGGTGTGAGCGTGGACCGCGCGCCACCGGACATCAGGTTCATCGTGGTGATGTGGTGCGAGACGGTGTCGTGCAACTCCCGGGCGATCCGCCGCCGTTCCTCGGTCACCGCCCGCTCCGCGAGCAACTGTCGGTTGAGGGCGAGTTGGTTCTGCCACTTGGCGACGCCGATGCCGACCGCGACCACCAACACCGTCGCCGCCGTGTCCGCGAGGACGGGCGCCGGCACACCGTCCCCGATCCGCACGGCCCGCAAGACCTGCACGCCCACACAGGCGCAGGCGGCGATCGCGGTGTCCCGGATCCCGCGATGGCGGGCCACCGTGTACAGCGCGAACACCATCGCGCCGCCGTAGTTGTGCGAGCTCGGCGTGACCACCAGAAGGAAGGCCACCTGGGCGAGGACCGTGGCCGTGAGGACCCACCCGGGGTATCGCCGGCGCAACAGGAGGAACACGGAGCCCAGGACCGCCAACAGGATCCCGAGCGGCGTCACCTCGGTACCGTCGGCGCTTTCCGGCGCGACGTAGTTGAGGACGTCCCCGGCGCAGGCGAACAGCGCGATCAGCACATCGTTGCGCACGGCCCGGACGGTCACCAGGTCGCGCCAGTGCCGGGGCAACGGCTCCGGGTGCGGGCTCGCCGCGGCGCCGGCGCCGGGAGCTTCCACCGAGACCGCCTGTGGGTGTTGGAACCCCATCGTCGGTCTCCTTCGCTGCCGATCGGTGCTGCGAAATATACCGGCCATTCCTCCCGGCTATTCCTTGGCGCCGACCGCGTCGATCGGTTCGATGCGCAGGAGCCGTCGGGTGACCGGCGCGACCGCGAGTGGGGCCGGCAGCAGGGCGGCGGCGCTGATCCCGAGCAGCGGCGGGATCGGCACGTAGGGGGTGCTCTCACCGAAGGCGGCCTTGCCGAACGGGACGAGCGTGATCAGCGCGATGGCCAGGCCGAGGGCGAGACCGATGACGCCGACCAGTACCGCCTCCCCACGCAGCACGCCGCGCACCTGGGCGTGGGTGCTGCCGATCATCCGCATCAGGCCGAGTTCACGACGTCGGGCGAGGGTGGACACGACCATCGTGTTGACCGCGGCGATCGCGGCGAAGCCGGCCAGGATCACCAGCATCACCTGGTTCGTCCACTTGTTGGTCTCGCGGGCCTGGTCGCGTTCCGCGGCGTATCCGGCCCGGTCCGACACCGAGGTGTCGGGGTGTTGTCCGGTCGCCTTGGTGAGCGCGGCGTCCACGGCGGCGGGGTCGGCCCCGTCGGCGAAGCGGACAAGCAGGCGGCCGTCCAGGGCGGCGTCTACGTGGTGTTCCACGGCGGCGCGCGGAAGGGTGACGACGGCGGTGCCCAGGCCCCGGTCGTAGGTGGCCACGAGCACGGGCTTGATCCTGGTGCCGTCGCCGAGGCGCATCTCGACGGGCTTGCCGACGCGTGCCTTGACGGTGTCGGCGGTGAGCCGGTCCATGGCGACCGCGCCGCCGGGCGGTTGTGCGGCGCCGGGGCGCAGGGCGTCGATGGTGCCCTTGCGTACACCCAGGTCCAGAACCCGGGCGAGGTCGCTGTCGGTGCCGCCGACCGCCTGTGTCGGGAACTTCTCCAGCCGGTCCGAGGTGGACATGACCACGCTGGTGGTCAGGATCGAGGTCACCGCGTCGACTCCGGGCACGCGGGCGACGTCGCCCGCGGTACGGGCCGGGAATCCGGGTCCGGTGACCACGCGGTCGGCGGTCAGCGCGGCCTCGGCCTGCTTCTCGCTGTAGTGGTCCTGCGCGGCGAACATGAACATCAGCGTGCTCGCGAAGGCGACGGTCAGCGTGATCGGGGTGATCGCGGAGGCGAGCCGGCGCGAATTGGCGCGGGCGTTGTCGAAGGCGAGTTGTCCGGGGACGCCGAACAGGCGCAGCAGGATCCCGGTCAGCCGGACGAACAGGTGCGCGACGAGTGGGCCGAGCAGACCGATGCCGAGCATGAACAGCAATGATCACGCCGCTCGCCGCCGCGACCGCCTGATCGCCGCCGACCTTCATCGCGAGTCCGGACAGGACCGCGGCGCCGGCGATCGAGACGATGCCGAGCACGAGTCGGAACCAGCCGACCCGGGCGTGCTCGATGCCGGCCTCGCCGAGTGCCTCGGTGGGCTTGGTACGGGCACTGGCCCGGGCGGCGACGAGCCCGGCCAGGACCGCGGACAGGACGCCCGCGCCGACCGCGGCGAGCATCGGGAGCGGGCCGATCGACAGGGTCACCCCGTTCTCGACCATGCCGCGCTCGATCATCCGGTCGAACCACCACCGGGCGAGCAGTGTCCCGGGCAGCAGTCCGGCGAGGCCGGCGATCAGGGCCACGAATCCGGCCTCGGTGGAGATCATCCGGCGGATCTGCCAGGGCGTGGCCCCCACGGCGCGCAGCAGCGCGAAGTCGCGGCGGCGCTGGGCCACGGACAGCGTGGTGGCGCCGGCGACGACGAACACGGAGACCATGGCGACGACGCCGCCGAAGGACCCGCCGACCGCGACGAGCATCTCCTTGGTGTCGCCCAGGCCGGGGTGTTCGACCTCGCCGCGCCCGTCGCCGGTGCGGACCTTGACGTCGGTGTCCTTCAGCGCCTTGCGCAGGTCGCCGGCGACCCTGCCGGTGGAGGCGCCGTCGGCGAGCAGTACGCCGAACGCGGTCACCTTGCCCGGGTTCCCGGCGAGCCGAGGTGCCTCGGAGTCTGCGACGTAGAGCCGGGCGCCCTGGCCCGGGACCACGGCGGTGATCCGCAGGCCGACCTCGCCCGAGGGCGTGCTCACCCGCAGCGTGCCGCCGGGGGCGGCGCCGTTGCCGGCGCGGGCCGCGGCCTCGGTGGTCGGCACCACCTCGCCGGGGCGCGGCGCCGCGCCGCCCTGCGGGGTGCCGGCCAGGCGCGCGGCGGACCACGGGTGCGCGTCGAGCACGGCGGTGGGAGTCTGCGCGGGGAAGGTGAGGTCGGGCAGGACGGCGGCGACGCCGGGCACCGCGGCGATGCGCGCGGCCAGCCCCGTGTCGATCCGGGCCCGTTCGGGCAGGGCGACCGAGACCTCCTCCTTGTCCTCGCCGCTGCCGAAGGTCTTGTGCACGCTGTTCTGGCCGGCGACCACGATCGGGGTGTCGGCGTAGCGGCCGGGCGGCACGTGCGCGCGCAGGCCGCTCTCCAGGAAGATCCCGCACATCGTCACGAGCATGGCGGCGAACAGCAAGGCGACGAACGAGCCGATGAAGGACGCGGGCCGAAACCGCACGGAGGTGCGGGCGAGGCCGTTGGTGCGCGGCATCAGGCGGCCCGCCCCTGCGTGCGCACCGGCTGTGCCAGGGCGACCATGCGGGCGGCGACCGCCTCGGGCGTGGGCGCGTGCAGGTGACCGGCGAGGTGCCCGGCGGAGAGGAAGACGACGCGGTCGGCGTAGGAGGCGGCGACCGGGTCGTGGGTGACCATCACGATGGTGGCACCGGTGTCGTCCACGGCCCGGCGCAGCAGCGACAACACGTCGGCGGCAGTACTGCTGTCGAGCGCGCCGGTGGGCTCGTCGGCGAACAGTACGTCGGGGCGGGTGACCAGGGCGCGGGCGATGGCGACCCGCTGCTGTTGGCCGCCGGAGAGCTGGGAGGGGCGGCGACCGGCGTGCTCGTGCAGTCCGACCAGGGACAACACCTCGGCGGCGCGTCGCCGGTCGGCACGTTCGCCCGCGAGTCGCAGCGGCAGCAGTACGTTCTTCTCGACGGTCAACGAGGGCAGCAGGTTGAACGCCTGGAAGACGAAGCCCAGACGGGTACGGCGCAGCCGGGTGAACTGGTTCTCGTTCATCGCGGTCAGGTCGTCGTCGCCCAGCAACACCCGGCCCGAGCCCGGCTTGTCGAGTCCGGCGGCGCAGTGCAGGAAGGTGCTCTTGCCCGAGCCGGACGGGCCCATGACCGCGGTGAAGCTGCCCTTGGGGATGCTCAGGTCGATGCCGCGCAGCGCGTGCGTCGTCTGCGAACCGCTCCCGTAGGTCTTGGTGACCCCTTCGAGCCGGACGGCCGGTGGGCCCATGTCGTGCGGGGATGGGCTCGGGGGTGCGAGCCGGCTCGGCCGGTCCGCGTACGGGGAGTGTCCGGGGTACTCGGGGTGCTCGGGGTACTCGGGGTATCCCGGATGGCCGTGCCGTCCCGGGTGTCCGGTGGGCGGTACCCGGTCCGGGCGCGGGGACGCGACGGGCCCCGTGTTCGCCCGACGGTCGCCTCGTTTGCCTCGCCCGAGCATGGTGCCTCCCAATGGTTCCGACCTGCGGGAAAATCAACGCCCACGACGCCATGGGGCGTGCGGCGACGGGATGTGTGCATGCCGAACCGGGCGTGGGTCGATCCCACTCCGGTTGTGCGTCGACCCCGGTGGTTCGTGGGTCCGACAGCGCCGCTACGGCGAGGTCGAACGTGTGTGGTCGGGGGCCCGATCGACGGAGCGAACCGCCCCCGCGATCCGTGTTCTCCACACTGCCAGGGCTTTTCCGGCCCGCCGTCGTACGGCGGGACGAGAATTGCGCGCGCAGGCGGTACCGGGGTATTGGTACTCGCCTCGGGCCGCGGCGCGCGAGTGTGGGGGTATGCGGCCGTTCGGCGTCGCGTCGCCCGGAGAACGCGTCTTCGGCGTCGCGTCGCCGGGAGAACACGTCTCGGGCATCGTGGCGCCCGGGAGAACGCGTCGAGCCTCCCGGGCACGTGGATCGAAGTGCCGGAGAGGCTCTGGGAGTTGACGCGCGGCATGCGCTCGACGCCGACACCGACGCCGACGCGCCGGCCGGGTTCGGCTCGCTGCGAGGCGTGCGCCGACCGCGCCGTCGGGTCAGGCGCGCGGGCGCACGACCCGCACCCGGGTGACTCCGAGCAGGCCGGCCAGCGGCACCTTGGCGGTGGTCTGCTCCGGGCTCACCACGAGACCCTCGGAACGGATCCGTTCCAGCAGGTGTTCGGCCAGGGGCACGATCAGGTGTCGGCCTCGGCAGCGCTCGTTGACGTGGCCGAAGGGGAGGAATCCCGGCTGGTTCTCCACGTCCAGGTCCTGCCAGCGCCGCGGTCGGAACTCGTCCGGGTCGTCCCACAGATCGGGATCGCGGTGGCTGAGCAGCGGGAGCAGCAGCACGTCGTCGCCGGGACCGATCCGCGGGTCCAGGGCGGGGAACTCGCCGGAGGCCACCCGCAGGATGTTCCACGACGGGGGCAACAACCGGAGCGACTCCAGCACGATGTGCCGGTTCGAGGCCTCCGGGTCGAAGGGCGAGCCGAGCCAGAGCGCGTTGGCGACCAGTGCGGACACACCCAGGCACACCGGTGCGGCGACTCGTCGGTACAGACCCGTGGCGTAGTGCCGATCGTCGTCGGCGGCTGCGGCGGTGCGGAGCGCCAGGTGCGACATGGACGCCTCCGGACCGGGCCTGCCGGGCCATGCCGCACTCGCTCGGACCGCCGCGCGGGCCACCACGGGTGCCGTTTCGAGTCGGGGATCGGTCAGCAGGCGAAACCTCGCGGGTTCCGGGCCGAAAAGCAGATCACGAAGATAGGCGTGGCCCGCGCGCGGCCAGATTCCGGAAAGATCGATCGAATCGGGGGCCGGCCGCTGCAATGCGTCGCGGACGTCCCGCGAGATCGCGTGCAGCATGTCGTTCGCTTCCGCCCGGGCAATAGATCTTCCCTGGAGTGGCTTGAAAGTGGGCCGCTCGAATTCATGGGCCGACCTGCTCCCGAGCAGTTTGTCCATGACGTTCGGGTCGGCGACTCCGACGGTGTCGGCCTCGAGGCGAAAAACCTTCGCTCCGCGCCGATCGCGAAGGAGTTCCTCGATCTTCGGCGAGAAAACCGTGACCCGGGCCCGGCCGACCGTATCGGAACGACTCATCGACGCTCTCCACAAGGCTCGACGCTCTCAACAAGGCTCGATGCTTCCCGCACGGCGAGCGTCCCGCGCCCGGCGCGGCCGGATGTACGGCTGCACCGGGCGCGGGATCGGACTGCGAACCGACGCTCGGTCGGGTCGAGGCGGCGCTACCGCGACGGTGTCGATCGTGCGGCGGAAGCGGGCTCGACCCGCGGCGGTTCGACGATCATCCGATGCGCGAACGTGTTCCGATCAGCTGTACCAGATGAACCAGGTGGCGGACTTCAGGCTCTTCTCGGTCCTGAACCTCTTGGAGAAAGAGTTGACGATCTTCATCACGACAACCTCCGGGTGACTTGTGAACCGGCCGAGTCGCATACGTGACTCGGGCGGGCCGGGGCGATAATCCATCGCTGGAGAATTCGACTTTCCCATTCTCGTTGCCTTGGAAGTGAATCCCCGACACGAAAGGCACGTCAATGTGACGTGGATCACAGATCAAAAACACTCACATATTCCTCACACAAACCAGGAAAACGAGCGTTTGCCGATCTTGCCGCCCGCGCGGAAAGCGGATCTTCCGTCGACCCGAAAGGCGGGTGCGAATAGAGATACTCCGGGCAAACACCTACTCCCGGCAAAGAACTCACCGACACCGCGCGCGTCGACGACGGGCACGCCGCGTCGGCCGGGCCCGCACCGAGGGCCGGGAGGCCGGGCCGCCGACCGCACACGTGCCGACGTGCGGTTGTGTTTGTGGTAGGCCTTGCGTAAGACGGCCGCCGGATGCGCCGGCCGGGATCGCTTTTTGTAGGATTCCCACAACATAGCGGCGCCGGGATGCGTGGAGCGGCACATTGATGTACCCGGCCTTCATCGGACAGGCTGGGAGTAGGTGGAGGCGGCGCTCCGGGACCGGGACGTCGCCTTCTGTGCGTGGGTATTCGGGAGGATCAAGCGGTGTTCAGTCGTGTCGCCATCGTCAACCGTGGAGAGGCCGCCATGCGGCTCATCCACGCTGTCCGGGATCTGTCGGCGGAAACCGGGACGCGGGTCGAGACGATCGCCCTGTACACCGACTCCGACCGCGACGCGACCTTCGTGCGCGAGGCCGACGTCGCCTACCCGCTGGGCCCGGCCTCGGCGCGCCCGTACCTCGACCATGCCGTCCTGGAGCGGGCGCTGGTGGAGACCGGGGCGGACGCCGCCTGGGTCGGTTGGGGCTTCGTGGCCGAGGACCCGGCGTTCGCCGAGTTGTGCGAGCGCATCGGCGTCGCGTTCGTCGGCCCGAGCGCGGAGGCGATGCGCCGGCTCGGTGACAAGATCGGCGCGAAGCTGATCGCCGAGGAGGTCGGCGTCCCGGTCGCGCCGTGGAGTCGCGGCGAGGTGGCCACCCTCGAGGACGCGCTGCGCGCCGGCGACGAGATCGGCTACCCCCTGATGCTCAAGGCGACCGCCGGCGGTGGCGGGCGCGGCATCCGCATGGTCGCCTCGGGTGCGGACCTGGCCGACGCCTACGCGCGCACCGGCCAGGAGGCACTGCGCGCGTTCGGCTCCGGCGTGATGTTCCTGGAGCGCCTGGTCACCGGTGCCCGGCACGTCGAGGTCCAGGTCATCGCCGACGGGCAGGGCACCGCGTGGGCGCTCGGCGTCCGCGACTGCTCGGTACAGCGACGCAACCAGAAGATCATCGAGGAGTCCGCCTCCCCGATCCTGAACCCCGAGCAGATCGCGGAGCTGAAGGCGTCGGCGGAGCGACTCGCGCTCGCCGTCGACTACCGCGGCGCGGCCACCGTCGAGTTCCTCTACCACCCCGACGAGAAGCTGTTCGCGTTCCTCGAGGTCAACACCCGCCTCCAGGTCGAGCACCCGATCACCGAGATCACCACCGGCACCGACCTGGTCCGCCTGCAACTGCACGTGGCGAACGGCGGGAAGCTGGAGGGCCCCCGCCCGGTCGAGGCGGGCCACGCCGTCGAGGCGCGGCTCAACGCCGAGGACCCGGACCGCGACTTCGCCCCCTCACCCGGCCGGATCACCCGGCTCGTGTTGCCCGCCGGCCCCGGCATCCGGGTGGACACCGGCGTCGGCGAGGGCGACACCATCCCGGCCGACTTCGACTCGATGATCGCCAAGATCATCGCCTACGGCCGCGACCGCGAGCAGGCACTGGGCCGACTGCGCCGGGCGATGGCCGAGACGACCGTGATCATCGAGGGCGGCGCGACCAACAAGAGCTTCGTGATCGACCTGCTCGACCAGCCCGAGGTGATCGACGCGAGTGCCGACACCGGCTGGATCGACCGTGTCCGTGCCCAGGGCCGTCTGGTCACCCACCGGCACTCCGCGGTCGCCCTGGCCGCGGCCGCGATCGAGGCCTACCGGGACGAGGAGGAGGTCAGCCGCCGCCGACTGCTGACCACCGCGCGCGGCGGGCGTCCGCAGGTGCGCCACGAGAGCGGCCGTCCGCTGGAGCTGCGGCTTCGCGGCGTCGACTACCGCGTGAGTGTCGCCCGCGTGGGCCACAAGCGTTTCCGCGTCGGCGTCTCCGGCGGCGGCGACGTGCACCCGGCGGACGTCGAGCTCGAGCGCTTCGACGCGCACAGCGGCCGGATCGTGGTCAACGGGCACCGCTTCCGCCTGGTCTCCGCCACGCACGGCCCGATCCACCTGGTCGAGGTCGACGGCGTCACCCACCGGATCAGCCGCGACGAGGGCGGTGTCGTCCGCTCCCCCGCCCCCGCACTGGTGGTCGCGACACCGCTGTCGGTCGGCGACAAGGTCGAGTCGGGCGCGCCGATCCTGGTGCTGGAAAGCATGAAGATGGAGACGGTGCTGCGCGCGCCGTTCCGGGCCCGGGTACGCGAGTGCCCGGTGTCGGTGGGCAGCCAGGTCGAGACCGGCACGCCGCTGATGCGTCTGGAGCCGCTCGCCGACGAGGCCCCCGACGAGGAGACCGCGGGCGCCGTGCGCAGCGTCGAGATCGACCTGCCCGCCGAGCCGATCGACGCGTCCGCCGTCGAACGGGTCGAGCGTGGCCTCGCCGACCTGCGCGGCCTGCTGCTGGGCTTCGACGTCGACCCGCAGGACCGGGCCCGCGTCCTGTCCGCGTATCCCGTCGCACGGGCCGAACTCGGTGGCCGGCCGCTGCCGGGCGAGGTGGACCTGCTGACCGTGTTCGCCGACCTGTCGGAGCTCAGCCGCAACACCTCGGGCGGTGAACTCGACGTCGAGCCGGGCAGCCCGGTGCACAGCCCGCGCGAGTACTTCCACAGCTACCTGCAGAGCCTCGACGTCGAACGCGCGGGCGTCACCGAGGGCTTCCAGGCCAAGCTCCGGCGCATGCTCGGGCACTACGGCATCACCGACCTGGACCGCACACCGGAGCTGGAGGCCGCGGTCTTCCGGATCTTCCTGGCCCAACAGCGGATGTCGACCGACGTCGCCATCGTCTCCGAGGTACTGCGCCGCTGGCTGGCCGGCGCGCCGCCGGCCGAACCGCTGCGCGAGCGGGCCGGATTGACCCTCGAACGCCTGGTCGAGGCCACCCAGGTGCGCTTCCCGGCGGTCTCGGACCTGGCCCGCGGCGTGGTGTGGCGCTGGTTCGCCCAGCCGCTGCTGCGCCGCAACCGGGCGAAGGCGTACGCCGCGGTGCGCAACGACCTGCGGCATCTGGACGAGCACCCGGACGCGCCGGACCGCGCCGAGCGCGTCCAGGCCATGGTGGCCGTCGCCGAGCCGCTGGTGCGGCTGATCGGCCGGCGGAGCGGGCGGCCCGGGTGGGATCACGGGCCGCTGCTGGAGGTGTTGACCCGGCGCTACTACGGCAACCGTGGACTGTCCGAGGTCACCGCGTCGGAGCGGGCCGGCTGCCGGTTCGTCACCGCCGAGCACACCGGTACCAGCCGGGTGACCCGCCTGGTCACCACCGCCGTCGACATCGCCGCACTGCCCGACGCCATCGGCGCGGTCGGCGCGTTCGCCGCCGACGTCGCCGAACGCGGCCTGGTCGCCGACCTGTACGTCACCTGGGAGGACCAGCCGGACGCCGACACGATGGCGGCGCGGCTCGGCGAGGTCCTGGCCGGGCAGTCGCTGCCCGCGGGCGTCGCCCGGATCACCACGACCGTGGTGGGCGCCGGCGGCGCGGTGATGCACCACCACTTCACCTTCCGTCCGGACGGCGCGGGCTTCGCCGAGGACCGACTGATCCGCGGCCTGCACCCGCAGATCGCGCGACGCCTGCAACTGGAGCGGCTGCGCGAGTTCGACCTCACCCGGCTGCCCACCGCGGACGAGGAGATCCACCTGTTCAAGGCCGTCGCGAAGAGCAACCCGGCCGACGAACGGCTGTTCGCGATGTGCCAGATCCGCGACCTCACGCCGCTGCGCGAGGCGGACGGCCGACTGGTCGCGCTGCCCGCGGTGGAGGACGCGGTCACCGCGTGCATGGACGCGATCCGCAACATCCAGGCGCAGCGCCCGCAGAACAAGCGGTTCGACACCAACCGGATCATGATGTACGTCTGGCCGTCGACCGATGTGACCACCGAGGAACTCGACACGCTGGTCCAGCGCATCCTGCCGACCACGGCGGGCGCCGGACTGGAGGAGGTCCAGTTCCTGGCCCGTCGGCGCACGAGCGCGGGCGAAATGACCGAGGTCGCGGTACGGATCACCCTCGACCCCGGCCACGGCGCGGGCGTGCACGTCGGCGAGCCGTCGACGGAACCGGTGTTGCCGCTGGACGAGTACCGGCAGAAGGTGCTGCGCGCGGCCCGACGCGGCAACGTCTACCCGTACGAACTGACCGGCCTGCTCGCCGGGACCGACGGCGGCTTCGTCGAGCACGACCTCGACGAGCACGGTGCGCTGGTCCCGGTGGATCGGCTTCGGGGCGGCAACACTGCGGCGATCGTCGCTGGGGTGGTCGCCACGCGCACCGAGCGGCACCCGGAGGGTGTGACCCGTGTCGTGTTGCTCGGTGATCCGACGAAGGCGTTGGGTGCGTTGTCGGAGCCGGAGTGCCGTCGGGTGATCGCCGCGCTGGACCTGGCCGAGCGCATGCGGGTCCCGTTGGAGTGGTTCGCGCTGTCGGCGGGTGCGCGGATCTCGATGACCTCGGGCACCGAGAACATGGACTGGGTGGCCGCGGCGCTCAGGCGGATCGTGACGTTCACCCAGGACGGCGGCGAGATCAACATCGTGGTCGCGGGCATCACCGTCGGCGCGCAGCCGTACTGGAACGCCGAGGCGACGATGCTCATGCACACCAGGGGCATCCTGGTGATGACCCCGGACTCGGCGATGGTGCTCACCGGCAAGCAGTCGCTGGACTTCTCCGGCGGCGTCTCCGCCGAGGACAACTTCGGCATCGGCGGCTACGACCGCGTGATGGGCCCCAACGGCCAGGCCCAGTACTGGGCACCCGACCTCGCCGCCGCCCGCGACGTCCTGATGGCCCACTACGACCACACCTACGTCGTACCCGGCGAGAGCGCGCCCCGCAAGGCGGTCACCAAGGACCCGTCCGACCGCGACGTCCGCGATTTCCCGCACACGATCGCCGACAGCGACTTCGCCACCGTCGGCGAGATCTTCTCCGCGGAGCACAACCCGGACCGCAAGAAGCCGTTCGACATCCGGACCGTGATGCGCGCGCTCTCCGACCAGGACCACCCGGTGCTGGAGCGCTGGGCGGGCATGGCCGACGCGGACACCGCGGCGGTGCAGGACGTGCACATCGGCGGGCGGCCGGTCTGCCTGATCGGCATCGAGTCGCGGCCGGTGCCGCGACGCGGCTTCCCGCCCACGGACGGTCCGGACACCTACACCGCCGGCACCCTGTTCCCGCAGTCCTCGAAGAAGACCGCCCGGGCGATCAACGCCGCCTCCGGCAACCGGCCGCTCGTGGTGCTGGCCAACCTCTCCGGGTTCGACGGATCACCGGAATCCATGCGCAAGGTCCAGCTCGAGTACGGCGCCGAAATCGGCCGCGCCATCGTCAACTTCGACGGCCCGATCGTGTTCTGCGTGATCTCGCGCTACCACGGCGGCGCGTTCGTGGTCTTCTCCAAGGCACTCAACCCGAACATGACCGTGCTGGCCCTGGAGGGCTCGTTCGCGTCCGTGCTCGGCGGCGCCCCGGCCGCGGCCGTCGTCTTCTCCGGCGAGGTCAACAACCGCACCGCGACCGACCCGCGGGTGACCGGGCTGCAGGCCCGGGTCTCGGCGGCCGGCGGCGCCGAGCGCGCCGCGCTCAACGCGCTGCTGGCCGAGACCCAGTCCGCCGTCCGGGCGGAGAAACTCGGCGAGGTCGCCGCCGAGTTCGACCGGGTGCACAGCATCCGGCGTGCGGTCGAGGTCGGTTCGGTGGACGCGATCATCAGCGCCGCCGAACTGCGCCCGCGGATCATCGAGGCCATCGAGGACGGCATCGCGCGCTGACCGTCGGATCGGTGCCGCTCGACGGCGCCGATCCGAGGCGATCACCACCCTTGCGGGCGAGGCCGTTGCCATCCGGCGGCGGCCTCGCCCGCACCCGTCGTCGACGACGGGCCGGCGACGGCCCGGACGGGATCGGTACGCCGTCCCGGGTCCGCTCACCGGGCGCCGGATCCCGAATCGATGACCACCACGCGCGCCCACTCGGGCGGGGTGTTCGACACGTAGTCGGGATCGTTCTCGTACCGGGACGATCTCCGCTGCCGGGGGAACAGGCCCACCACCGTCCGGCACGGCGGTTGCGCGGCCGGCCACGGTGTCTGCCCGTCGGTCAGCACGACCACGACGTCCGGTCGGGGCCGGGTGCGCAGCGCCTTCGCGAAGCCGGCGCGCAGGTCCGTACCCCCGCCGCCGATCAGCGCCAGGCCCTCCTCATGGCACAACGAGCGGGCGATGTCGGCCGCCGCGTCGCACGGCACGACCGTGACCATGTCCCGACGGCCGCCCACGGCACGGGAGATCGCGGCCACCTCCAGGAGCGCGCTGCCCAGTTCGGCGTCGCTGACCGACCCGGACGTGTCGATGACCACGGCCACCCGAGGCGGCCTGCGCCGCAGACTCGGCAGCACGACGCCGGGCAGGCCGACCGAGCGCCGCGCCGGCCGACCGTAGGAGTAGTCCTGCCCCGCGCCGGACCCGGAGCTCGCCGAACGCACGGCCGCTCCCAGCAACTCCCGCCACGGCTGCGGCGGATGGAACGCCTCCTCCGCCCAGCGCCGCCACCCCATCGGCGCGTCCCCCGGACGGGCCGTGATGCCCTGCGCGACCCGGAACCGGACCGCGTCCCGTTCCTGCTCACTGAGCCCGTGCGCGCCGTCCGGTCCCAGGTCCCACTCCCGTTCCAGCCCGTCGGCCCCGCTGCCGCAGTCCAGCCAGACCATGCTCTGCGTGAGCGGCCCGAGCCGGAACAGGCGCAGGTAGTCCTCCATGAGTTCGCCGCCGGGCAACCGCAACGCCTCGGGCACGACCGCGCCTTCGGGCCGGACCAAGCCGTCGCCGAACACGTCGTCGTTGATCTCGCAGTCCGCGGCGATGTTCATCCGCAACCGCTCCCCCGGGCCGTGCAGTTCGCGCTCGCGGGCGACCCGGTCACCGCGTCCGTGATGGTCGCGCAGCAGGTGCGACACCTCGTGCACCCACACCCCGGCGAGTTCCTCCAACGGCATGCGGTCCACGAACCTCGCCGAGACGTAGCACCGCCAGTGCCGGTCGACCGCCATCGTCGGCACCGACCGCGACTCCACGATGTGCAGGGCGAACAGCGCCGTGGCCAGGTACGGCCGGACCCGGGCGGCGTACAGCCGGGCGGCGTAGAGCTTGTCCAGGTCCAATGTCCCCGGCGGGCCCGACCCGCCCGGCGTGCCCGGCGTCATCGACCGGCCTTCGTCGCGACGCCCGCCCGCTCCGCCGCGCGGTCCGCCCGTCGGGACAGCGACACCGCTCCGGCGAGCCGATCGATCGACGCCGGTACGTCCCAGTCCTCGTGCCGCAACGCGGCCAGGGTGCTCGCGGGCACGACCACCAGGTCCGGCGCGCCGGTGTCCAACGCCCGGACCAGGAGCGCCCACGCCGCGTCCCACCGGGCCTTCTCCGGGCGCTTGCGGACCGCTTCCACGACGCCGTCGAGAACGGCTTGGCGCAGATCCCCTCGCTCGGGCAGGACGGCGCTCGCCGGGTCGGCGAGCAGGTCCTCGGGATCCGGGAGGTCCATCCGGTCCAGGCCGGCCAGCAACTCCAGCCCGGGGCCGTCCCCGACGGCGCCTCTGACCAGCAGGGACAGTACCTCGCGGGAGGATCCGGCCGCGGTCGCGAAGGCGGTCAGAAACAGCGCCATCTCCCAGCTTCGCGGGGACGGCCAGGGGCCGCCCCGACGGGTCTCGCCGCTGGGCAGCCGGTGTACCAGTGCCGGGCGGGTGGTGAGGAGCCCGCACACCGCGCGGCGGGCGAAGGCCACCGACTCCGCGAGTCGTTCCGGGTCCAGGAGCGGCAGGGTCGCCCGGGGCCAGACCCCGCCCAGGCCGCGGACCACCACCTCGTGGTCGTGGGTCCACTGCAGGTGTACGAATCGATTGGCCAGCGGTGGGCTCAGCTCCCAGCCGTCGGCGGCCGAGGATCGCGGATTGGCGGCGGCCACGATCCGTACCCCGGGCGGCAGTCGCAGGGCGCCGATCCGGCGTTCGAGCACCAGGCGTAGCAGCGCGGCCTGCACGGCCGGTGCCGCGGTGGACAACTCGTCCAGGAACAACAGCCCTCGGCCGGCCCGGACCAGGCGCACCGCCCAGTCCGGCGGGGCCATCGGCACGCCCTGCTCGGCGGGATCGTCGCCGACGATCGGCAACCCCGAGAAGTCGGACGGCTCGTGCACGCTGGCGACCACCGTGGTCAGCGGCAGGTCCAGGGCCTCGGCGAGCCGGGTCAACGCCGCGGTCTTGCCGATGCCCGGCTCGCCCAGCAGGAGCACGGGCAGGTCGGCGGCCACGGCCAGGGTCAGCGCCTCCAGTTGCAGATCGGGGCGCGGCTCGGTGTCGGTCTCCCGCAGCAGGGCCAACAGGTCGCCGGCGACCTCGAGTTGGGAGGCGCGGGCGGGGTCGGCGTGGGGATCGGTGGCGGTCGGGGTGGATGTGGGCATGGTGGACGTGGGCATGTGTGATCACCTTCGGGTTCGTGATGGGTCGAGTCGGTACGGGGACGGGAGTCCCCGGGGCATCGACCGGTGGTGTGGTGTCAGTGGGAGCGGCGGCGGCGCGGACCACGACGGTCCGGGCGGGGTCCGGGTCCGGTCAGCCCGGCCCTGAACAGCCCGTAGACGATCCGTCGTTGCGCGGCCGTCGCGAGTTCGTCGCGGAGCGCGCCGGCGCGCAGCAGCGCGTCGGGGCCGAGCAGGCCTTCGACGATGGTCAACGCCCCGGCGAAGTCGCCGTGGTCCAGGCGTTCGCGGACACCGGTCAGGCACTCCGGACGACGGTGCACCTCGTCGATGACCCGCAGACACGGCAGTGGGGTACC
Organism: Embleya sp. NBC_00888; assembly: GCF_045207655.1. Lineage (NCBI taxonomy): Bacteria > Bacillati > Actinomycetota > Actinomycetes > Kitasatosporales > Streptomycetaceae > Embleya > Embleya sp. NBC_00888. The sequence continues at coordinate 1,894,940 of NZ_CP108785.1, forward strand.
GGTGAGTGCGGCAAGCAGTTCCTCGCGGCGGATCTCGGCCGGGTCGTGGTCCAGCGGCACCAACACTCCGTCGACCAGGCCGATCCGATGCCGGGCTCCCCGACACTCCACCGGACGAGGTCGCCCGGTCGGGGGTTCCGTCGGGTGTCCGGTGCGGGACGGCTCGGTCGGCGCGTGATCCGCGGCCAATGCCGCGCCGACCAGCGGGTGCAGCCGATCCACGTCGATCGCGCCGGCCCGGATCAGGTCCAGGTCGGGCGGCACCCAGGTCGCGGCGTCGGGCAGGATCGTCGATTCGGCGGCGCCGGCGGACGCCACCGAGATCCGCAGTGCGGGCGGCCCGACATCGTCCCGGTCCGCGATCAGGTCCAGGGCGAGCCGATGTCGCACGCCGATCCGCACGGTGACCGTGCCGGTGGATCGTCCCTCGGCCCGGAGCACGATGCCCGCCTCGGCCGCCCACCGGTCGACCGCGCAGCTCCGTCCCGCCGGCAGGGCCGGCAAGGGTTCGGGGAGCGACTCGGCGGGGTCGTCGGCGGGCAACCGGTCCGCCCCCGACCGGATCCGCAGTTCGCCGCTCCTGCGCGCGTCCCACAGGTGACGGTGCAGGTCGAGACGAAAGCGTCGGTCGGGATGCGGGTGCGGATACCGGCGTCGTTCGGCGTCGCCCGCGCGACGCGTTCCGTCCCACACCATCAGGCTGATCCGCTGACCGGCGTCCGCCCAGGCAGGCGGAGTCCGAGCCACCAGGTACACCGAGCCGTCGCCGGCACCATCCGGGTCGTCGTATCGAGCCAACGCCATGGTCAGCCCCGGGCGCAGCAGCCCGTCGGGGGCGATCCTCGGCATGTGCCAGCGCAACAGATCGGGAGCCAGATGGCGGAGATCGTCCCGGACCCGGGCCGCGAGTTCGCGGCCGTGGGCGCGTGCCACGGAGCGGAGGTCGAGATCGACATCGACGCGTGCGGCGGCGCACGCCCCCGCCCAGTCCCCGGTATGTCGGCGGGCGGTGGCGATGTCGATCATGGAGGGCGGCACGGCGAACTCGCGCACGCGCAGCCACAAGGAAAGGCGGGAATCCCTGTTCGCGGTTCGAGTGAGCATCAGCACTCACTTCGCGCGGACGGGACCCCCAATCGGTTCACAACATGAGTGGTCATCGCGGGGGAGCCTATCGCCCCGGACCCGATCTGTCAGGTGCCGACGGCTCGGGCATCCCCCAACTCCCCTCCAGACCACACCTGTTCGGCGATGATCCCGAGGTCAGGCGCCCGTCGTCGAGCCGGGTCGGACGATCATCAGGACGACGATCGCCCACAGGAGGTTGAAGATGCCGGTGACCATGCTCAGGCGGGTCGCCATCGGGCGTGCCGTCTCCCCGGCGGAGGGACCGCCGGCGGTCCCGAGCAACCGCTGCTGGTCGGGGAGCACGGCCAGGGCGAGGACGCCGGCGGCGATCACGGTCAGCACGAGTGACACGATCAGCCAGGCGTCGGTGAGGACGCCGAGAGCGGCGCCGGTGACGAGTCCGAAGCCCGGTACGGCGAGCCCGGCCACGGCGTAGCCGCGACAGACGCGGTGCAGCAGCGCGGCGATCGCCGCGGCCCTCCCGTTCGGGTCGTCGCCGCACGCCTGGAGCGCGTATCGCGGGAACATCGAGGCGGCCACGGCGATCGATCCGACCGCCAGGATCGCCGCGAGCACGTGCACGGACAACAACAGCTTGGTCACCGCGAGATCTCCTGTTCGAATGTTCGAAAACCGGGGCAAGGCATGGCGAAGCGGAGCGGAGCGCGCCCGGCACCCGACGTAGATATATTGCCTGCCAATACATACACCGCCTACAGCTTTTTTGGGTAGGCTGCCTACTCATGAAGACCGACGCGGTGCGCGGGCACCTGGACGGACTGTTGTTGGCCGTGCTCGAATCGGGGCCGTTGCACGGCTACGCGATCATCGCCGCGGTACAGCACAGGAGCGACGGCGCACTCGAACTGCGCACCGGCACGATCTACCCGGCGCTCCAGCGGCTGGAGCGGCTCGGACTGCTGAGCAGCAGTTGGCACGCCGAGGGCGAGCGGCGGCGGCGCTGCTACGAACTCACCGACGCGGGAAGGCACACCCTGGCCGGCGAGCGCACGGCGTGGCGCGAGTTCACCAAGGCGATCGGCTCGGTCCTGAACCCCTCCCCGGCACCCGGGCCGGCGGCGACATGAGTGCCGGCACCGGCCACGTCGACCCCATCGGCGACCATGTGGCGGCCCTGACCGCCGTCCTGCGCGGACCGGCTCGCGCCAAGGCCCGGATGATCGAGGAGATCCGCGACGGCCTCACCGACACGGCCGCCGCCCACGCCGACGACGGAATGCCCCACCCACGCGCCGCCCACCAGGCGGTACGCGAGTTCGGCAGCGTCGAGGAGATCGCGCCGAGCTGCCAGCGCGAACTGACCATCGCCCAGGCCCGGCACACCGCCGGGACGGTGGCCCTCACCGCGCCCCTCCTGATCGCCTGTTGGTACCTGGCCCGTATCGCCGGCCACGATCGCTCCTGGCAACTGCCGCACGTGGCACAATTGTTGGCCGTACATCTGGCCGCCGTCGCGACCGTCGCGGCGCTGCTGGCCGGCACCACCCTGGCCGCCACCGGCGCGCTCGCCCGCCGGCTGCCGACACCCGAGCGGCTGCCGCTCGTGGTCGGCTGGGCCGCCGGTATCGCCGGGGTCGCCATGGCCGTCACGACCCTCGCCCTGGCCACCGCCTCGCTCCTGGCCACGAATTGGCCCCTGCTCGCGTGCGCCGGCACGCTCGCCGCCGCCTCGCACGCGGTGATGGCGAACTCGGCACGTGCCTGCCGACACTGCGCCCACCTCTCCGCCACACCCCCCGCGCTGCCGTACGGGTGACACCGGCACCCGCCGAAACGTGGTCGCGGACACGAAAGACGCGATCGCGGGGGCGTGGCGCAGCGTCGTTCGGGTGATCGTGTCGCGCCCCGCCACGGGCACGACCGTCACACGTTCGAGGCACCCGGCCGTACGGCCGTCACACGTTCGAGGCACCCGGCTCGCACGAACCGCCGGTCCCACGTCTCCTGAGGACAGGGCGGCGTGCCGCCCTCGCCCAGATCGTCGATCCGGACCGGGAGCGCCATGTCCGTCCACACACCAGGCTCCGGCACCGCACACCCGCGTGCCGATCGAATCGGCACCGCGGATCCCGACCCGAGCCCGGAGGCCCTGCGATGACGTCGAAGGCAGGAACCGCCACACGCCGGGCGAACCCGAAGGTCGCCACCCGCAAGGCCCCGTGCGCCACGCCCCGGGAGCGGGCCGAAAAGGGCCGGGCGGCGCGGGCGAACGCGTCCCGTTCCAGTCACGCCGAATTCGCGCCGACCCGGCAACGGCCGGATCCGGTGGACGTCATCGAGAAACAATCGGCCTCGCGGGTACCGGAGTTGGTGCCGATCCGCTACGGCCGCATGTCCGAGTCGCCGTTCCGATTCTATCGGGGAGCCGCCGCGATCATGGCCGGCGACCTCGCCGGGACGCCGATGTCGGGCCTTCGGGCCCAGGTGTGCGGTGACGCGCACATGCTGAACTTCCGACTGCTGGCCTCGCCCGAGCGACTCCTGCTCTTCGACATCAACGACTTCGACGAGACGCTGCCCGGCCCGTGGGAGTGGGACGTGAAGAGGCTGGCCACCAGTCTCGTCATCGCGGGACGGGAGAACGAGTACACCGACCGCGAACGCGCCGACATCGTCCGCGCCACCGTGCGCTCCTACCGCGAGCAGATGCGCCGCTTCGCCGCCATGGGCGACCTGGACGTGTGGTACGCCAAGGCCGACTCCGACCAGTTGCGGGACCTGGCGTCGGGGCGGTTGCACAAGCGCGGTCGCAAGCGGCTCTCCAAGGCTCTGGCCAAGGCGCGTACCCGGGACAGCCTCCAGGCGTTCGAGAAACTCACCCACGAGGTCGACGGCAAGCCTCGATTCATCTCCTCGCCGCCGTTGATCACCCCGCTCTCCGAGTTCGTGCCGGCCGGCGATCCCGACGCGATCGAAGGCCGACTGGGCGACCTGGTCGAGCGCTATCGCCGCACCCTGCGATCCGACCTTCGACACCTGCTGGGCCGGTACACCGTGGTGGACATGGCCCGCAAGGTCGTCGGCGTCGGCAGCGTCGGCACCAGATGCTGGATCCTGCTCCTGCTCGGCCGGGACGAAGGGGACCCGTTGATCCTCCAGGCCAAGGAGGCCGACGAGTCGGTACTGGCCGCCCACGTCGGCGCCGGCGAAACCGCCACCGAGGGAGAGCGGGTCGTCGCCGGCCAGCGCCTGATGCAGTCCGCCGGCGACATGCTCCTGGGCTGGGAACGGGTCGACGGAATCGACGGCCGCAAACGGGACTTCTACGTACGACAGTTGCGCGACTGGAAGGGCATCGCCGAACCCTCGCTCATGGTCCCGCGGGGCATGCGCGCGTTCGGCGAACTGTGCGGTGCCACCCTGGCTCGCGCCCACGCCCGATCCGGTGACCGCATCGCCATCGCCGCCTACCTGGGCGGCGGCGACAGCTTCGACCGAGCTCTGACGACGTTCGCCGAGGCGTACGCCGACCAGAACGAGCGCGACCACGCGTCTTTGCTGAAGGCCGTCGAAACCGGCCGCGTCACCGCCGAAAGCGCCTGAAGTCCCGCCGATCCACGGCACTTTGCCCCAGGCCCGTGCCCGGCCCGGTCGGTCCGGGCCGGGCCGAGCCGGGCCGCGCCGAGCACGCGACGATCGCGGCGGTTGTCGCTCCCGTCGAAGAGCTCGGCGCGTAGCTGTCCGCGCCGGCGGGGGCCGCTCGGCGCGGCCGGCGGTTCGATTCCGGGTGTGGTGTCCCGTTGGTCGTTTGGGGTCTGTGGTGGATGCCGTGTGACGTGGTGTCAGTCCCTTGTAGCGGCCACCTGTCGGCCGTACCTTGCCGGGCATGGACATGGAATTGCGCCATCTGCGCACCATTCGGGCGATCGCGGATGCGGGCAGTCTGACCCGCGCCTCCGCCGTGTTGGGCCTGGCCCAGCCCGCCCTCAGCACCCAACTCAAGCGGATCGAAAAGGCCCTGGGCGGCGCCCTGTTCGAGCGCGGCCGCGAGGGCGTGACGTTGACCCCGTTGGGCGAACTGGTCCTGGACCGGGCCCGGGTGTTGTTGCCCGCCGCCCGGGAACTCCAGGAGGAGGCCGTCCGGTTCGCCAACCGGGGCGAGGTGACCCCCAAGTTCCGCCTCGGCGGAACGCACGGGCCGTTACTCGGCGGCCTGGTGGATCGCCTCGCGGAGGGCCATCGGGCCGACGCGGTCACCACGTACATGTCGTGGTCCAACCGGGAGTTGACCGGCATGGTCGCCACCGGGCGGCTGGATTTCCTCTTGCTCGGCGCGTGCGGCGAGAGCCGCCCCGCCTACCACGACGGTCTCGCGTGGCGTGAGGTCGGCAACGATCCGGTCTTCCTGATGCTCGCGCTCGACCATCCGCTCGCCGGCGAGCGGGAGGCCGACCTTGCCGCGCTGGCCGGCGAGACCTGGGTGGTGGTTCCGGGCGAGGGGTGTTTCGGCGACTGCTTCTCCACCGCGTGCGCCCGAGCGGGATTCGCCCCGAAGGCGATCTACGAGACGGACGTGGCCTCGTGCGTGCACCTGGCCCAGGTCGGCCGCGCCGTCGGGTTGTGCCGAGCCACGATGCCGGCGACGCCCGGCATCGCCCGGGTACCGCTGGCGGGCGTACCGCTGTCGTGGCGGCATCTGATCGGCTGGCATCCGCACGCTCCCGCCGCGCGGACCGCCGCCCTGGTGACCGCCCAGGCGCGCGCCGCGCACGCCGCGGCGGTACGGGAGGCACCGCGCTACGTCGACTGGCTCGCCCGGCACGACGGATACGGCTACGGAACCGCGAACTGATCGCGTGCCGGCTCTCCCCTCGTCGACTGACGCCCCGTCAATCTCCGTCAACGACAAGGCACTTGGCCTCACGGCGGAAGGTCGCGACCGACCTGCGGCACAGCGCCGCCGGCCCACCCATAACACCGCGACAGGGGGTTGTTGACAGGTACCTCGACCCATCGCTCGCAGATACGTTTCTGTCGTCCCCACCGACAGGAGTCCCCATGCGCCTCAAGCGTGTCGCGGCCACGTCCTGTGCCGTTCTGCTCGCCGCCCTGTCCCTCGGCGGCACCGCCTCCACGGCCGGAGCGAGTCCCGTATCCCCCACCACGGACGACGCCCTCGTCGTCCCCGTCGAGCCGGCCCCCATCGCCCCCGAGGGTGTCGTCGAGGCACTCCAACGCGATCTGGGCCTCACCGAAACCGCGGCCAAGGCCCGCCTGGCCAACGAATACCGCGCGGCGATCCAGGAGCCCGCCCTGCGCCAACGCCTGGGCGCCGACTGGGCCGGTGCCTGGTTGAGCGGCGATTCCGCGCAGTTCGTGGTCGCCACCACCGACCGGCGCGACGTGCGCGCCATCGAGGCGAACGGAGCGACCGCCCGCGTGGTCGCGCACTCGCTCGCCGACCTCGATCGTGTCCGCGAGGCGCTCGACCGCTCCGCGCTGCGCCGGACACCGGCCGACACCCCGCTGTGGTACGTCGACGTCACCACCAACAAGGTCGTGGTCCAGTCCCACGACAGCGCCCGTACCCGCGCCTTCGTCGTGGACAGCGGTGTCGACGCCGCCGCCGTCGAGATCGTGCCCTCCACCGTGCGACCCCGCGCGCTGGCCGACCTGCGCGGCGGCGACGCGTACAACATCAACAACTCCTCCCGCTGCTCCATCGGGTTCCCGATCACCCGAGGCGCCCAGAACGGCTTCGTCACCGCCGGTCACTGCGGTCGGGCCGGTGCCACCACCACCGGCAACGGCGCGGCGCAGGGCACCTTCCAGGCGTCCTCCTTCCCCGGCAACGACTACGCGTGGGTGGCCACGAACGCCAACTGGACCCCGCGGCCGCTCGTCAACCGCTATCCCGGCACCGTGCCCGTCGCCGGTTCCACCCAGGCTCCGGCCGGCTCGTCCATCTGCCGCTCCGGCTCCACGACCGGTTGGCACTGCGGCACGATCCAGCAGCACAACACGTCCGTGACCTACCCCCAGGGGACCGTCACCGGCGTCACCCGCACCACGGTGTGCGCCGAACCCGGCGACTCCGGCGGGTCGTTCATCTCGGGCAGCCAGGCCCAGGGCGTCACCTCCGGTGGGTCCGGCAACTGCTCCTCCGGCGGCGAGACGTACCACCAGCCGGTCAACGAGATCCTGCAGACCTACGGACTGACCCTGGTCACCGGCAACACCCCGCCGACCGGTTGCGCCGGGGCGCAGAACACCTACTCCGGCACCCTCGCGTCGGGCGCGCAGGCCATCCAGCCGAACAACTCGTACTACGAGACCACGGCGTCCGGCACGCACACCGGTTGCCTGACCGGACCCGTCGGCACCGACTTCGACCTGGCCCTGCAGAAGTGGAACGGCTCCACCTGGAACGAGGTCGCCGCGGGCACGACACCGCAGGCGAACGAGACGATCAACCACAACGGAGCCGCCGGTCGCTACCGCTACGTCGTGCACGCCTACAGCGGCTCGGGCGGCTACACGCTGGGGGTGAGCAAGCCCTGAGCCGAGCAGCCCCGAGGTGAGCACACCTCGAGGTGAGCGGACCTCGAGGTGAGCGGACCTCGCGGGGCATGCCCCGCGCGGCACGGGTACAGGCGTCGATCCGGACGCCTGTACCCGTCGCCGCGTCCGGCACTCGGTCGATACCCCGCCGGCGGTCGTGCCCTGAGCGACACCTTCGCGACGATCCGCAACCCGGTCACCGGCCCGATGTCCGCACGGACGCGGTCCGGGCGTGGGCCCTCGCGCTCGGCCTGCCCGACCACTTCGCCGGGACCGTCCCGGAACCGCTCGCGACGGCCGCGGCGATGAGCGCGCCCGCTCCGGGGCTGCGACCGAGCCGGCGGAGCGGGCGCACGCGTACCTCAGGGCCGGTTCGGTTCCCCCGCCGTCCAGGGCACGGCCGGTGGACACGTCAGCGGGTTCCGGCTCCCGTTCGGGTCCGGCGCGAGGTAGCCGACGACGCGGCCGTCGGGGGTGCGACCACAGTTGCTCGAACCCCTGACCCGACTCTCCCGCTCGGAGTCCCAGATCAGCTCGCCCCGTTTGTCGTACGCGCGAACGCGAGGGTATTCGTCGTTCGGCTCCGGCTCACCGGACGTGCTCGACGACAACGTGCCGTACCAGACTCCGCCCCCCATCAGGACGTCCTGTTCGCCTCGGCCGTGGTCCGTCGTGACGCGGGTGACCGCGCCGCTGTAGCGACCCCACGCCTCGACCGTCCATCGGGTCCGGGTGGAACTCGACCCGGCCTGGTATTCCACCGGGCGGGCCATCCACTCGGGGTCCTCGATCGGGCCGGACGTGGGTGAGGGAAACGTTTCCGGGTCCGCGTCGCCGCGACACTCCACGATGCGCGCGCGATCGTCGACCGCGACGGCGAAGTACAGGTCGGGCAGGCCCGACCTCGGCGTCCGCACCGCCAGATAGGGGCGGAACGTCGCGGCCAACGCGGGCTGTGCGCGGCCCTCGGGGTTGGGCACGGTCGACACGCAGCGGCGGACGAAGTCGCGCGCGAGCGCCTCGGGCATCTCCCGCCCCGCGGGCACCGGCAGCATGCCCGCCGGCAGGGTAGGCGGCTTGGCCGCCGTGGCCGGCGCCTCGGTGACCGGCGGAGCCGGGCTCGAAGGCGCGGCCGGGGGCGTGCGCTGCGAACGCGTGTCGTCGTCGGGCAGACCCACCGTGATGCCCGTCACGAGCACGGCCACCGATGCCGCCGCGAGCAGCGGGAGCCGATAACGCGCGACGAACCCGCGCCGGCGCGCCGGTGCCCGGTCACCGACCCGGTGGATGTGGTCGGGCTCGCGGCCGGCTGCGAAAGTGTCGGGACGCGGAACGGCGTCGAAGCCCTCGAGGTCCTCCGCGGCGTCGAGCAGGGCGAGCAACTCCGCCCTGCGGGCCACGTGTTCGCGCAGGTCACGGTCGGCGGGCGGATGGTTCGGGATCATCACGACGCCTCCTTCGCAATCGGGGACCGACGATCGGCCGCGGAATCGGAACGGGCGTCCTCGGCGGACGGACCCACCGGTACGAGGCCGCGCAGTCGGGCGCGGGCCCGATGCAGCCGGGACTTCACCGTGCCGACCGCCACCCCCAGCACGGCCGCGGCGGCCTGATGGTCGAGGCCACTCCACACGCACAGTTCGAGGACTTCGCGATCGCGGTCCGGGAGTTCGGCGACGGCCCGGAGCAGCGCGGCCATCGTGCGTTCGTCGTCGAGCCGCGCGGCCACCTCGTCCGCGTGATCGGGACTCGGCACGGGAGCGGGCAGCCGCGCCCGCAACGCCTGATGGCGCTGCAACGCCCGCCCGCTGTTCGCGGCCAGGTTGCGGGCGACGGCGAACAACCACGGCAGCGCGCTGTCGTGATGGAGCACGACCTCCGATCGCATGCGCCACGCGTGCAGGAAGGCGGCCGAGGTCAGGTCCTCGGCGTCCGCCCACGACGCGGTGCGCCGAAACAGGTGGTTGTGGACCGCGCGCGCGTGTCGGTCGAACAGGTCGCCGAAGGCTGATCGCTCGCCCCGGCAGGCCCTGTCCCACAACTCACGGTCGGTCTCGGTGGGAATGTTCACGCCCTTATGTGTCCTCGACCCCACCACGGGTTCCCACCCGCCGGGCGGAATCCGTGCGGCCGGCGCGCCGGGCTATCTCGCCGGTTCGGCCTCCGCCGTCTCGTCGGCGGCTCGGGCGGGAGTGGCTCGGGGCGGGTGGGGGCGGCGTGAGCGGGTGGCCACGATCAAAACCACCGAGGCGACGATGATCGCGCCGCCCAGGTACACGTTCGGGCCCACCGACTCGCGGGCGATCGCGGCGCCGAGCAGGACCGCGATCACCGGATTGACGTACGCGTACGTCGCCACCGTGTCGTTGGGGAGCACGCCGTTGACGTACATGTACGCGCTGAAGGCGACGATCGAGCCCGCGAAGACGAGCCAGGCCAGGCCCAACCACGAGGCGGTCGAGATGTCGGCGACCACCACCCGGCCGAACTCGCCGCGCAGCGCGGCCAGTACGAGCAGGATCACACCGGCCGTGATCATCTCCAACGAGGCCACCACCAACGGGTGCTTCGGCAGCGGCGCGCTCCGTGCGTACACCGAGCCGGCCGCCCACAACACGCACGCGATCAGGACCATGACCGTGCCGCCCGCGTGCACGTCGCCGCCCGGGCCGCCGACCAGTACGCCGATGCCGACGGTGCCCAGGAGCAGCGCGAGCAGGACCGGGCCGGACACGCGCGTCTTGGTGACTCCCGCGTTGATCAGCACCATCCACACCGGCACCGTCGCCACGATCAACGCGGCCAGTCCCGAGTCGAGGTGTTGTTCGCCCAGGGTGACCAGCCCGTTGCCGCCCACCAGGAGCAGGCCGCCGATGATCGCGGTCGAACGCAGGTGCGGCCAGGTCGGTCGCTGCGCGCCACGCGCGTGCCGGGGTCCGACGACCGCGAACATCAACAGGCCGGCGGTCAGGAACCGCGCTCCGGCCGAGAGCAGCGGGGGAATCGTCTCGATCGCATACCGAATGCCCAGATACGTCGAGCCCCACAGGATCCAAACGGTGACGAGAGCCGCCCACGGCATCAGTCGATCCCTCATTAGAGGAGTCAAGACGGCCCCCATGCCTCGATAAGTTAGCCCGAATCGGCTGCTAGCCTTTTTTAGAGTAGGTCCATCTCATTCGCGGAAACAAGGGGATTCGATGGCACGGCAGCTCGACGAGATCGACCGCGCACTGCTTCGAGCACTGAGCAACGACGGGCGACGGACGGTGCGCGCGCTCGCGAAGTCGGTGGACCTGTCCGAGCCGGCGGTCCGCGATCGCCTTCAGCGACTGGAGCGCGACGGTGTGATCACCGGCTATCACGCGACCTTCGCGCCCGAGACGGTGGATGCCGGCACGGCGGCGTTCGTCGCGTTGCGCTTCGACGCCGGGAAGGCGGCGCGCGATCAGGTGGAGGCGGCGATCCGGCGTGACCCGGCCGTGCTGGAGGCGCACGACGTCGCGGGCGAGGACTGCATGTGGATCAAGGTCAGGGTGGCGTCGACGGGCGATCTCGCCGACACGCTCGACCGGATCCGCTCGGTCCCGGTGATCCGCTCCACGGGCAGCACGATCGTGCTTCGCACGCTCTTCGAACGACCCCTGCTGTCGGCCGTCGCGGGCACGGCCGAGGAGGCGCCCGACGAGGCGCGTGACGCGGGAGCGGACGAGGGCTGAGGAGGAGGCGACGACGGCCGCCGACGGTGGGGCGCGGCACGGCGCGCAGCCCCCGAACGCCACGGGGCACTCGGCCCGAAACGTGGCGCCCGGGGGCACCGACGAGCCCCGACGCGAGTGCGGGGCCGCCGTTGGTGAGGCGTGGGGGATCAGCCCTCGACGACGCCCGACGCGGCGATCGTGATCTTGCTCTTGGTGCTGCCGGAGCGCGAGCCCAGGGCCTCGATCTTCTTGACCAGGTCCGCACCCTCGACGACCTCGCCGAAGACCACGTGCTTGCCGTCGAGCCACGAGGTGACCACGGTGGTGATGAAGAACTGCGAGCCGTTGGTGTTGACGCCGGCGTTCGCCATCGACAGCAGGAAGGGGCGGTCGTGCTTGAGGGTGAAGTTCTCGTCGGCGAACTTCGCGCCGTAGATGCTCTTCCCACCCGTCCCGTCACCGCGGGTGAAGTCGCCGCCCTGGAGCATGAACTCCGGGATGACCCGGTGGAAGGACGAACCCGCGTAGCCGAAGCCGTGCTGGCCGGTGGCGAGTTCGCGGAAGTTCCGCGCGGTCTCGGGGACGACCTTGTCGAAGAGGGAGAAGACGATGCGGCCCTGGGGCACATCGTCGATGGTGATGTCGAAGTAGACGTTGCTCATGTGCCCCATCCTGCCCTACCGGCATGGGGTCGCCGGGCACCGGCTTCCCCGCCGTGTCGACAGCGCTCCCGGCACCGGTTCCGATCCGCCGCATTCGTCGGCGGCCTGGCGGACCTCACATTTGTCCCGGGCCCCGCCGCCGCGCGGTCCCGGCTCGACTCCTCCCGCATCGTCCCTCACCAGCCGTTGCCCTTCAGTTTCGGATGCGCGCGGCAGTAGTCGACGAGTTCGATGAAGTCCCGGTCGGTCACCACGCCGAGCCACTGTTCGCCGGCGATCGGCGGGAAGGCGCGGGACTTCTCCTGGGTACGGACGGTGAGTTGCACCGTGGCGTTGCGATACCGGAAGGATGCCGACGGACCGGTGGTCCCGGGTCGGGAGTCCGGGACGTCCGCCTTCTCGGGGAAGTACACGGCGGCGTACTCACCGTTGGGCAGGGCCCCGTCGACGCACCCCAGGCCCGGCGGACGAGGTGGCGAGGCTTTGCATCTCGGGTCGTACCGGTCGATGCTCTGCCGCGGCCGAAGGCCGGGAGTCGAATCGGAGCGCATCGTCGTGACCACGCCCTTCGGTGGCTTCCGGACCGGCCGAATCGGATCGATGTACAACGTGATCGCATACTCGTTTCGGTCGATCGTCACCCGATAGTCGCCGAACGAGAGCTCGCTGATCGCCATCGCCGCCCCCGGCGGCAGATGCCGCTGCACGACGTCGGCCACTCGCTGTCGAAAGGCCTGCCGTTCCCGGATCAACGTCGGGGACAACTTCGCGTCGTACCGGTCACCGTAGGGATCGGGAAGAACCGGATACGTCCGACTCGCCGGAACCAACACCGGGCCCGCGTCCCTCCGCCCCGGATCACCGTCGACCCACGGCTCCCACACGAGCGCCGTCACACCCGCGACCGCGCACAGCGTGCCGGCGGCCAGGAGTACCCGGGCACGAGTCCACCACCGACTCCGCCTCGGCGATTCCGTCTCGATCCCGGGTCCCATGTCGGGGGCACCCCCGTCTTCCGTCGTCGTCACGCCGCTTCGATGACCACCGACCCGAATCGGTTCCCACCGCGATCCATCGGGGCGCGGCACCATCGGTACCGCACACCGGTCGACGCCCGGGTCGGCGCGTTCCACGCTCCCCAACGGCCTTGCGTACTACCGGTGTCGTCGGTCGGGAGCAGGTTCACGACGACGACGCGTCCGGGCGCGGCGCAGTGCCCACGGGCCTGCGGAAGGGCGGCGCGCCGGCGAGTTTGCCGCCGTCGATGGGCAGTGTCGCGCCGGTGACGAAGGACGACGCGTCCGAGCACAGCCACACCACCGCCGCCGCGACCTCGTCGGGCACGCCGATCCGCTTCATGGGCATCGCCTGCGCTGCGGCCCGCCGCGCGTGCTCGCCCGCGGCCTCCAGTTGCTCGGTGTGGATCGGCCCGGGCGCGAGCGCGTTGACCCGGATGCCGGCGTCGGCGTAGTCGAGCGCGGCGGTCCGGGTGAGACCGATCAGCCCGAACTTGGCCGAGACATAGCCGGCCAGCCCGCCGACGGCCTGGAGCCCGGCGGTGGAGGACATGTTGACGATGGCGCCTCCGCCGGAGCCGAGCATGGCGGGGATCTCGTACTTCATGGCGAGGAAGACGCCGCGCAGGCTGACGGTGAGGGCACTGTCGAAGGCGGCGACGTCCACGTCGGCCAGCGGCGTGGGCGGGTGACCGCCGCCCGCGGCGTTGTTGACGGCCGCGTCCAGTCGGCCGAATCGGTCGACGGCGACGGCCACCAGGCGTTCGACGGCGGCGGGGTCGGTGACGTCGGTGGGTACGGCGAGCGCGCGTCCGCCGTCCGCGTCGATCTCGGCGGCCAGCGTGTTCAGCGCGTCGGTGTCGCGGGCGGCCAGGACGACCGCCGCCCCGGCGCGGTGCAGTGCGCGGGCGGTGGCGGCGCCGATGCCCCGGCTCGCGCCGGTGACGATCGCAACCCGACCGTCGAGTGGTTGTTCGATGGACATGGTGGGCTCCTGTGTCGAGGTCGGCCGCATGGAGATCGGCCGCATCAAGGTCGGTCGAATCGGAGGTGGTCGGTCGAATCGAAGGTCGGTCGAATGCGTCGAGGCCGATCGCTCGAAGTACCGTCGCGATCGGTCGAAGTCGCCGCGCCGTCGAATCCGCGTCGCATCCCGGGCAGGCCGGGGTGTGCGCGATCCGGAGCTCGCGTAGAATTCGATGGACAGACTGTAAATCCAAAATCATGGAGGAGGCAAGCCACGTGAGTCCACGCGTCTACAAGTCCGACAAACGCCAGGCCGCCGCCGAGGACACCCGACTGCGGATCCTGGCCGCAGCCCGCTCGCTGCTGGCCGCCCCCAAGCCGACCCAGATCTCGGTGGACGCGATCGCCAAGGCTGCGGACGTCTCGAGGCAGACGATCTACAACGCCTTCGGATCCAAGTCCGGTTTGCTGGAGGCCCTCTTCGACGCGCTCGCCGGCCACGCGGGCCTCGACCTGCCCCAGGCGTTCGCCGCCGACGACGCCGACACGGCGCTGCGGCGGTTCACCGAGAGCTTCTGCCGCTTCTGGGCGAACGATCCGGTGGCGATTCGCCGACTGCGCGGCATGGCCGTGCTGGACGCGGACCTGGACCGACTGCTGCGCGAACGTGACGACATGCGCCGAGCCGCGCTGACCGAGCTGCTCCGCCGCCAGGCACGGGAGACCCCCGCCGACACGATCGACATCATCTGGCAACTCACCGGCTTCGAGACGTACGACGGCCTGGCCCGCGGCGAACCCACCCGGGACGCGGCCGCCCTCACCGGCCTGATCACGACCGCCGTGGCGGCCGTCCACGGGGCGACGACAGACGGCTGAGCCGGCCTCCGGGCGGCTGTCGTCTCCGCGCGGCCCTGCGACCGACCGTGGGCGGGGCGTCGGCCGTGCGTCAGGACGGGTTCCGCTCGACGTGTTGCACCAGGTTCGCGATCAACGCGCCGAACCGGGGCCACAGTTCACGGGGGAAGTTGTGGCCCATGCCGTCGATGACGACCAGTTCCGCGCCGGGGACGGCCGCGGCGGTGGCGCGTCCGCCGCTGACGTCGCACATGATGTCGGCGGTCCCGTGGATCACCAGGATGGGCACGCGCACCGACCCGAGCCGGGCCGTACGGTCTCCCGAAGCCACGGTCGCGACCGCCTGACGCAGCATGGCGGAACGATCGTGGCCGCGGTCGTACGCCCGTCCGGCCCGTTCGGCCACCGCGGCCTCGTCGAACACGAAGCCGGGGGATCCGAGGACTCGGGACGCCCGGATCGTCCAGTCGATGTGCCCCTGGCGGTCTTCCGGGGCCGGCCCCAGCCCGCCCAGCGCGGCGAAGTCGGCCTGACCGACGTCCCGAGCGCCCGTGCTCGACATCATCGACGTCGACGACCGAATCCGGTCGCCGTACTCGATCGCCATCGTCTGCCCGACCATCCCGCCCAGGGACGCGCCGACGACATGCACACCGGGCAATCCCATCGACGTCGAGCAGCCCGACCGTATCGGCCGCCATGTCCGACAACGTGTACGGCACCGTCGAGAGGTCGCCGGTCAGCGCCGCCCGAAGATCGGGTTCCGGCAGGTCGGAGAAGTGCGTCGACCGTCCGGCGTCACGATTGTCGAATCGGATCACGTACAGCCCTCGGTCGGCCAGTTCGGCGCACAACCCCTCGGGCCAATTGATCATCTGCGCCCCGCCGCCCATCACCAACAACACGGGCGGGTCCGCCGCGTCGCCGAAGCGCTCGTACGCCACGTCGATACCCGACGGACCCACACCCACGGCCGTCTCTTCACCCATCGTGATGCCCTCTCCGATCCGGACGGGCCGCCCCGAGGACGCCGAAGCGCGGAGGCGGCTCGGGTCGACGACTCTCACCGTACGGGTTCGATCGGTGACAAAGTGCCGCTATATGGCCTCACCCGTGTCACGGCCGCCTCCGGCGGGCTACCCACCGCGACGCCGCGGCGACCCACAGGTGTCCCGAGAGCGGTGGCCGCGCCGTCGGGGCACTCGCCGAGAGACAGTGGTAGACAGCACCGCGATCGAGGCGGATTCCCCAGGGTGATCGGGAGCTGTCATGACAACCGGACGTCGGCCCGTGGTGGCCGGAGTGGAGAATTCGGCGGCGGGCATGCTCGCCGTCGGCTGGGCCGCGGACGAGGCCGTACGACACGGGTTGCCGTTGCGGCTCGTGCACGCGTCGGAATGGCCGGTCGACCCGGCGGAGGCGGATGCCTCGACGCGGTCGAGCCGCCACGACGGCCGATTGCGTACGGCCCACGCGTTGGACTGGTCGGTCGAGACCTACCCCGAGGCCGGGGTGTCGGTACCCCGCCTCAGTTGGACCGAGCGTCGGCACGCGGCCGACGACGCGCTGTTGGACAAGGCGCGGGCCGTGGCCGCGACAGGGCACCCCGGACTGGAGGTGGGTACCGAGACGGTCGAGGGCCGGCCGGTGGAGGTACTGCGGGCCGAGGCGCACGCCGCGTCCATGCTCGTCCTCGGGTCGCGCCGGTTGTCGGCCCTCGCGGAGCTCTTCACGACCGGCAGCATCGCCGTCCCGGTCAGCGCACACGCGCCGTGTCCGGTGGCCGTCGTCCGCGGCCCCGAAGCCGCCGCCGGCGTGCCGCCGATGGTGGTGGTCGGGATCGACGGCTCGCCCGGCTGCGAGCGCGCCGTCGGCTACGCCTTCGAGACCGCGTCGCTGCGCGGCGCCTCGCTGCGCGCGGTCCAGGTACGCCCACCGACGGCGAACATGGTCGCCGCGTTCGGCAGCGAGTCCGAGGTCGAGGAGGGGCTGATCCGGCTCGGCGAGACCCTCGCCGGTTGGAGCGAGAAGTATCCGGACGTGCCCGTGGAGCGCATCACCATCCTCGGCCATCGCATCCGTTCCCTCGCGGACGCCGCCGAGGACGCGTTGTGCCTGGTGGTGGGCACCCGAGGGGTGGGCGGATTCCGCGGCATGCTGCTCGGATCGGTCACCCACGGCCTCATCCACCACGCCCCGGGTCCCCTGGTGATCGTCCCGCAGGCGACCGACGCCGGGTGACTCCGGCGGCCGGCGGCGACCGGCCCGATGCCCGAATGCATGGCCCGCGGCCCGCGCCTACCTCCCCGGGAGCATGCGTGTGCGCGTGGCCTGCCCCACACGAAGGTGCCGGAAAGCATCCTCGCGCCGGACGCGCCGAGGGGAGGCCGGACGCGAGAGTTGTCCCGCGAGAAGGAGAACCGGATCGTCGGCCGGCACCGTCGGCCCCGTCGGTTCGCCCGCGCGTCCGGACCGCTCGGTTCCGGCGCTTTCATCCACCGACGGGGCGCACGCTTTGGACCAGGCATCAACCGGCGACAAGACCGCCGAGACCGAGGAAGGCACGGCGACCTCGACCACCGGTTCGGTCCCTCGAAGCGGCGAAACATCCGAGAAAGCCCGAGGGAGCGGAGAACGCGAAGCCCCCGAAGCACCCGGCGAACCCACCGAACCCACCGAACCCACCGAGTCCACCGCGTCCGAAACACCTGATGAGCCCGGAGCGCCGGAACCACTCGAAGCGCCGGTCGCCGACGCACCGCCGCGTTCCCGTGTTCGGCGGTGGACCCGTCGTATCGCGCTGACCTGCGCCGTGCTGCTGGTCGCCGTGACGATCGCGTCGTTCACGTACAACGCTTTCACCGACGATCGCGCCACGCCACCTCCGGGACTGACCTACGTTCAGGCCGCCGACGTACGCACGCGCTACCAGACCTGGGGCACATCGGGGCCACCCGTCGTGCTGGTGCACGGTGCCTTCGAATCGGTCGACACGTGGTCTCGGCTGGCGCCGATCCTCGCCCGGGATCATCGCGTCTACGCGCTCGACCTCACCGGCTACGGATACAGCCAACGGCGCGGCCCGTACACGGTCGACCACCTGACTCGCCAACTCCTGGGCTTCCTCGATGCCATGCGCCTGGGCGGCCCCGACGAACGACCCATACTGGTGGGCCATTCCAGCGGCGCGGCGATGGTCGCCGAGGCCACGCTGCGCGCACCCGAGCGAATCGGTGGAGTGATGCTCCTGGACGGCGACGCGCTCGACACCGGTGCCGGACCGCCCGCCGCACTCGAGTACGTCCTGATCGATCCGTTCCGAACCAGCCTGTTGCGGATCGGACTCGGCGTCGATGGGCTGATCCGCAGGATGTACGACGCGCAGTGCGGGCCCGAGTGTCCCAGGCTCGACGGCGCGGGTGTCGACGAATGGCGGCGGCCCTTCCAAGTGGCGGGCGCCGAGGGCGCGTTGTGGAGCATGCTGGGCGAAGGTGTCCTGGGCGTCTCGGCCCGACGGTTGGCCCAACTGCACGAACTGCACGTGCCCAAGTCGGTGGTCTTCGGCGCCGACGACGACGTCTTCGACGCGGGCACCCCGACCGAGACCGCCGCGCGGATCGGCGCGCCCACACCGACGATCATCCCCAAGTCCCGCCACCTGCCCATGATTTCCGCTCCCGAGGCGGTCGCCGCCGCAGTCCGCGCGCTCACCTCCTCGCCCGGCGCGGGTGGCAGCGGGTGAAGGCCGCGAACGGCCCGGCGAACGAATGCCGAGGCCAAAGCGGACGAATGCGCCACGCCGGTTGTCCGATCCGGGAAGCGCTTATACGTTCCTTGGATGCGCGCCCGGACGCGAACCGACGTCGGCGCGTAACCGGTGGGAAGGCAGGAGTGGCCGACATGGTTCAGGTGGACACGACGGTTCCGCATTCGGCTCGGATGTACGACTACGTCCTGGGTGGCAAGGACAACTACCTCGCCGACCGGGAGGCGGCCGAGGAAGCGCTGAAGGTATGGCCCGGGTTGTGGACGAGCATGCGGGTCAACCGGGCGGTGATGCGACGGATGGCGCACTGGCTGGCCACCGAGGGCGGCATACGCCAGTTCCTCGACATCGGTACCGGCATCCCCACGTCGCCGAATCTGCACGAGGTCGTGCAGGAGACCGCGCCCGAGGCGCGCGTGGTGTACGTGGACAACGATCCCATCGTGCTGGTGCACGCCCGGGCCCTGCTGTCCAGCTCCCCGCAAGGCCGCACGGCCTATGTCGAGGCGGACATGCGCGAGCCCGACCTCCTGTTCTCGACGCCCGAACTGTGCGAGACGCTGGACCTGAGCCGACCGGTGGGGGTGACGGTGATCGCGATGCTCCAGTTCGTCGAGGACGCCGCCGGCCTGATCGAGAAGTTGACGGCGCCCCTGGCACCGGGCAGCTACCTCGCCATCACCGCGGCGACCGCCGACCTCGCGGTCGGGTCCACCGCGCTGGCGGAGGTGTACACGCGCCGGGGCGTGCCGATGTACCTGCGCTCCCACGACGAGTTGGCGGCCCTGTTCGCGGACCGCTGCGACCTGATCGAGCCGGGTGTGGTGCCCATGCAGCACTGGCGCCCCGCGGAGGGCGAAACGCCGGTGGGCGTCGAGGAGACGAACATGTTCGCGGCCATGGGCCGCGTGCGCTGAACCACGCCGGCACTCTCGAGCCGGCCATGCCCCGTCGAGGTACGGCCACCGAACCGGCACACAGCCTCCACTCCCACCCGGCCCACATCACCCCGCCGCACGCTGCCATCGAGCCCATGAAACGCACGGACCCCGCGGAGCCCACGGACCCCGCGGAGTCCACGGACCTCATGGAGCCGAGCGGCCGCGCACGGCCGCGCACAACCCCGGGCCGGGCCCCACGCACGCCCGGCCCGGCGGCGTCCGCGCGTCCTCTCGGCTCCACACCGGCGTCCGCCACCGATGGTGAGCGGTTCGACACACGCCCTCCGGTCAACAACATCAATGGCTCCCGCGCGCCGATCATCGACATCGCGCGGTCGGGCCGGCCGTGGGCGTGATCGGTGGAATCCTTGAGGCAACGGGAAGAAGGAGTCGATCGATATGGGATTCGTGGTGTGGCCGTGTACCCACGGAAGCCGGAGTGTCCTCGAACGCGCCGAGCACGTACTGATCGGACTCAGCCCCTGGAACAGCTACTACAAGCCCCGTGTGGTCGAGGCCCTGGTCGGCTGGGCATCCGCGAACTTCGCCCGGGTGGACGTGTTCGTCCCCGGCGATGAGGCCGCGCACACCCTGGCCGCTGCCGGCGCACAACCGACGGAGGCCGTCCGCCGCGCACGCTACGCCATCGGCCGGCTACGCGCGCCGGCACGGCGCGGCCTCAAACGCGCCGGGGTGCCCGACCCGGACCTACATCTGCACAGTTGGACACAACTGTCCGAGCGGCCCCCCTACCAGCGCTGCCTCAAGCGCGTCCGCGACGCGTATCACACGGACGAAGCCATCCGGGGCGCCTGTCGCCGCACCGCCCGCGCCGCGGTCCGCCACCTCGCGGGCCGCGAGCCGACCGAGGAGCAGGTCGACCAGGCCGTCGGCTACGCGATAGCCGAGCTGCCCCTGATCCTGGACGGGCCGAACATTTTCGGCACCAAGTCCTCCCTGTTCGTCTACCACCGCGAGATGGACCTGCTGTCCCCCTTCATCTCCGGCTCGTCCAGCGCACTGCGCCCGGCACCCGGCCAGGGCTACGCCGTGGTGAGATCCCCCGAAGCCGACTCCACGCACCCCGGACCGCACGGCGCGGGAGCCGAGTAGCGAGTACGGCCCCCGTCCCGGCGATCGAAGACCTGCGCGCACGGCGGGCCGACCACTCGTGCCCGGCACGCACGGGTCTTGTTTTCCGTGCACGCCGACAATAGATTCCGGCCCCCGCGGACAATACGGCCGATCCTCGTCGAGATCGGTCCGGATTCGACTCTCGCCTCCCCCGGCGCCCGAGAAGGGACATGCTCGTAGGACGGGGGCGCGACACTGCGGCAGCCGTGCACCAGGGGGGCGACGATCGGGGCCAGGGGGGCGCCGCGCGGGCAATGCCGCGCGGGCGGGCGGGGACCGCTACGAGTACTGCTCGTGGTGGACGACCTGCGCATCGGCGGCGCGCAGCGACAAGTCGCGGGCCTGGCCGTCGCGTTGGCCGCACACGGACACGCGGTGGTGCTGGCCTGTACCGAGGACGGGCCGGCCGGCGCCGAACTCGCCGCGGCGGGCGTGCGCGTCGTGGTGCTGGGCAGGCGCCGCGTGGCCCGCCTGGTCAGCCCGATGCTGGCGCTGCGGATCGCGCGGCTGGTCCGGGCCGGCGGTTTCGACCTGGTCCACGCGCACGTACACGCCGCCACGATGGCCGCGGCGCTCGCGGGCCGCATCGCCCGCGTCCCGGTCGTGGTGACCGAGCACAGCATGGCGTCCTGGCGCGGCCCCCTCGCCCGCGCCTACAGCCGGCCCCTGTACCGCCGATGCGCGCTGGTGCTGGCCGTCTCCGAACAGATCGCGGACCGGCTGCGCACGGTGGACCGGGTTCCCGCGTCGAGGGTCCGGGTCGTGGGCACGGCGGTGTTCGGTCCCCCGACGGCGACCGATCCGTCCGGGTGCGGTTCGCCGGTGACAGTGGGCGTGGTGGGCCGGTTGGAGCGCGAGAAGGGCGTCGAGTTCTTCGTGCGTGCCGCCGCCCGGATCGCGGATCGGCATCCCGAAGTGGCCTTCACCATCGTGGGCGACGGCACCCTGCGCGGCGAACTCCACGCGCTGGCCCGAAGTTTGCGGTTGGGCGACCGGGTGCGTTTCCGGGGAATGCGCGCGGACGGCCCGGCGGCGGTGGCCGCCCTGGACGTCCTGTGCGTACCCTCGCTGACCGAGGGCGCCCCGTTGGTCGTCCTGGAGGCGATGGCCGCGGGCGTACCGGTGGTGGCCACGACGGTCGGCGCCATCCCCCACCAACTCGACCACGGCCACGCGGGTGTCCTGGTCGAACCCACCGACGTGACCGCCCTCGCCCGGGCCCTCGACGCCCTCCTGACCCACCCGCACGAACGCCGGCGCCTGGGCCGGGCCGGCCACGACCGCCTGACCCGACTCGCGAACGCCGACGCCGTGACCGCCGCGGTCCGCACCGCCTACCGCGACGCCTTTCGCCGTACCCGCGGCCGAGGTTGCCGCGACGGCTGAGCGAGCGGCCGGGCCCAGTCCCACGAATATCGGCCGCCCCCGGCCCGGGTGCGGATACGCGAGCGCGGACGGGCCGCCGCGACGAAGCCCGTGCCTACTCGACCCGAGCCGACGCGTGCTGGTCGCCGTCGTGCAGGTGGATGTCGTCCACGGCGATGTTCACCTCGACCACTTCCAGGCCGGTCAATCGTTCGACCGTCTCGATGATGTGCGCACGTACCGCCTGGCCCAGTTCGGCGATGGGCACGCCGTACTCCACGACCAGGTTCAGGTCCAGCGCGCACTGTCGTTCCCCGACCTCGACGCTCACCCCGTGCGCCACGTTCGGCCGGCCGCCCGGAACGCGTTGTCGCACCGCGTCCAACGCCCGCGCCACCGAACCGCCCAGCGCGTACACGCCCTGGATCTCCCGCGCGGCCACACCGGTGATCTTCGCGACCACGGCGTCGGCGATCGCGGTACGCCCGCGCGCCGCGTCGGCCGTCGGCACCCGCTGCACTCGTCCCGGGGCACCCGGCACGAGTGGCGCCCCGACCGTGACGTCCCGCGAAACCGCCGCCGTGTCCCTCACGTCCTTCAGCTCGGGCATCACACGCGACCCCTCTCCGGCTCGCGCCCGCCGGTCGCGGGCACTGTGTCCGCCCGTCTGCCCCGCGTTCCCACACTCAATCCTGTCGCCCGCACTCGTCCGCACTCGTCCGCACCTCACCTACTTCCAGCCGAACTCCGTTTCGAGACAGCTGACTTGCCCCAGCACCGGGAGGGAGCCGGCCCGACCCGCACCGTCGAGGAGCCGACGGGCGCGGGCCGGGCCGACCGGCCGCCGGCTGTCGTCCCGTCCTCGGTGGACATCGCGGGTAAACCTGCGGCGTAGCCGGCGAGCGATCTCCGCCGGCGGCGGTACGACACCGCTCCGTCGCCGAGCGGGCTTGCCCTGACACCGGCGTCAATCTCTACCGTCGTCATCGTGCGCCGCCGCCCGGCAGGGACGGCGCCGATCCGCCTCCTCCCACACCCGATTCGAGGTCGTACATGCCTTCCCTCCTGCACCTGGACGCGAGCATTCGCCGGACCGGCTCGGTATCCCGCGACCTGTCCGCCCACTTCGCCGCCCGGTGGCGCGATCGGCACCCGGACGGCGGCTACGTCCACCGAGACCTCGCGGCCCACCCCGTTCCGCACATCACCCACGCCGTCCGCGAAGCCCTCCTGGATCCGAGCGGCGAACACGGCGAACCGCCGCACGAGCGGGCCCTCACCGAGCTGCTGAACACCGAACTGCGCGACGCGGACACCGTCGTGATGGGCGTGCCGATGTACAACTACTCGATCCCGTCCACGGTCAAGGCCTGGTTGGACCGCGTCGTCACACCGGCCAACATGGTCACGCCCGACGGCGGCCCGGGCCCGCTGGCGGGCAAATCCGTGGTCGTCGTCACCACCCGGGGCGGGTCGTACGCGCCCGGCACGCCGCGCGAGGGCTGGGACCACCAGGAGCCGTACCTGCGGGCCGTCCTGCGCTCGATCGGCCTCGCCCGGGACCTGGAGTTCGTCCACGCCGAACTCACCCTGGCCACCACCGTCCCCGCGATGTCCGCCCTCAAGCCCCTGGCCGAACAGTCGCTGACCCGCGCGTACGAAACCCTGACGTCCCTGGCCGCGTCGTCCGCCGAGCCGCCCGCCCCGGCGCGGTCCCACATCCGCTGACCGTTCCGGCGCCGGCCGTCGTGGACGACGACCACCTCACCCGGCCCGGCCCACGCCCCGGATCGCCGTTACTCCGCCCGGCCCACAACCGGGCACCGCTCGACGTGCGGGGCGCGGGCGTAGGCCATCGAATGTAGGGACCAGCGTTTCCCTGCCGAGGAGTCCGACGTGAAGCCCGTCGCCCTGTCGCCGAAGGCCCGCGAAGATGCCCTGACCGCGTTGGGGTCCGGCCGCGAACTGGACATCCTGGTCGTCGGCGGAGGTGTCGTCGGTGCCGGATGCGCGCTGGACGCCGTCACCCGGGGACTGAGTGTCGGTCTGGTCGAGGGCCGCGACTGGGCCAGCGGCACCTCCAGCCGCTCCAGCAAACTCATCCACGGAGGCCTGCGGTATCTGGAGATGCTGGACTTCCGGCTCGTCCAGGAGGCGCTGCGCGAGCGTGGTCTGCTGGTGCAACGGCTGGCCCCGCACCTGGTGAAACCGGTGAAGTTCCTGTATCCGCTGACCCATCGCGGATGGGAGCGCCTGTACGTCGGCGCCGGCGTGCTCCTGTACGACACGATGGGCGTGACCTCGGGCAACTCCCGGGGACTGCCCCATCATCGACATCTCACCAGACACAGCGCGCTGCGCGAGGTCCCGGCCCTCAAGGCGGACGCGCTGATCGGCGCCGTGCAGTACTGGGACGCGCAGGTCGACGACGCCCGGCACACCATGACGATCACCCGTACGGCCGCCGCCTACGGCGCGCACGTGGCCAACCGGACCAGGGTCACCGGCTTCCTCCGGCAGGGCGAACGGGTCACCGGCGCGACGCTGGTCGACGTCGAGTCCGGTCGCGAGCTGGAGGTGCACGCCAAGCAGGTGATCAACGCGACGGGTGTGTGGACCGACGACACCCAGGCCATGGCCGACACCCGGGGTCAGTTCCACGTACGCGCGTCCAAGGGCGTGCACGTGCTGGTGCCGCGGGATCGGGTGAACTCGCGGTCCGGGTTGATCCTGCGCACCGAGGCCAGCGTGTTGTTCGTGATCCCGTGGGGTCGACACTGGCTGATCGGGACCACCGACACACCGTGGGACCTGGACAAGCAGCACCCCGCCGCGAGTTCGCGCGACATCGACTACCTGTTGGAGCACGTCAACCTGGTGCTGGCCACGCCGCTGTCCCGGGACGACGTGGAGGGGGTGTACGCGGGGCTGCGTCCGCTGCTGGCCGGCGACGCGGCCGAGACCAGCAAGTTGTCCCGGGAGCACCTGGTCGCCCATCCCGTGCCCGGCCTGGTGGTGATCGCGGGCGGGAAGTACACGACCTACCGGGTGATGGCCAAGGACGCCGTGGACGAGGCGGTTCGCACGCTGGACGGCGCGTATCCGGGCCCGTCGGTCACTCACGACGTGCCGCTGTTGGGCGCGGACGGCTACCAGGCGCTGCGCAATCGCCGACACAGCCTGGCCAAGGCATCGGGGCTGCATGTGGCGCGCATCGCACATCTGCTGTCCCGGTACGGCTCGATGATCGGCGAGGTGCTCGAACTCATCGAGCACGATCCCGAGTTGGCCAAGCCGTTGCCCGGGGCGGACGACTATCTGCGGGCCGAGGTGGTGTACGCGGTCACCCACGAGGGCGCGCGCCATCTGGACGACGTGCTCACCCGGCGCACCCGCGCCTCGATCGAGTCCTGGGATCGCGGTGTGGAGGCGGCGGAGATCGCCGCGCGCCTGATGGCCGGGCCGCTGGGGTGGGACGAGCAGCAGATCCTCGACGAGATCGCGCACTACGGCAAACGGGTCGAGGCCGAACGCGACGCACAGCGGCAACCGGACGACCTGACCGCCGACGCGGCCCGGCTCGGTGCCCCCGACATCGTCCCGGCGCCGTGAGCGCGGGCGAGGCGCGGGACACCGGAGCCCGGCGGGTGGACCCGGTGTCGCCGCCGAGCGGGCGGTGGGCGCTCCGGGGCGAGCTGATCGCCGAGTTCGTCGGCACGATGGTGCTGATCCTGTTCGGCACGGGCGTGGTGGCCCAGGTCGTGGCCGCGGACCTGGGTGATCACGACAGCATCGCCTGGGCCTGGGGGCTGGGGGTGACCTTCGGGGTGTACATCGCCGCCCGCACCTCGGGCGCGCATCTGAACCCGGCGGTGACGGTGGCGTTGGCCGCCTTCCGCGGCTTCCCGTGGCACAAGGTGGCGCCGTACGCGGTCGCCCAGACCGCCGGGGCGTTCGTCGCGGCGCTGCTGGTGCGCTGGAACTACACCGAGGTGCTGGCCCAGGCCGACCCCGGGCACACGATCAAGACGCAGACCGTCTTCTCGACGTTGCCGGGCAACGGCACATTCCCGGTCAGCGAGTGGGGCGCCCTGCGCGACCAGATCATCGGCACCGCGATCCTGCTGCTGGTGATCATGGCACTCACGGACGTGCTCAACACCGCGCCCAAGGCCAATCTGGGCGCCTTGTTGACCGGCCTGTTGGTGGTCGCGATCGGGATGGCGTTCGGTACCGACGCCGGCTACGCGATCAATCCGGCCCGCGACTTCGGTCCTCGGCTGGCCAGCTTCCTGACCGGGTACGGCGGAGCCTGGCGCGATCAGTACGGCAATCTCTACTTCTGGGTGCCGATCGTGGGACCGTTCATCGGTGGCCTGATCGGGGCGGCCCTGTATCAACGGCTGATCGCGCCGTTCCTGCCCGCAGCGGAGCAACTGCCGGGCAGAGTGGTCGAAGCCGACTGACCGGCGTACGGAACGGGCAGATCCGACGTCGCGCGGCCACGGCAGGGTCGGGCGTCGCCACAGTGGAGGGTTGGAGATGGCGGATTTCGTCGCGGCAATCGATCAGGGCACCAGCAGCACCCGTTTCATGGTTTTCGACCATGCCGGCAACGTGGTCGGGCGCCAGCAGTTGGAGCATCGGCAGATCATGCCGCGCGCGGGGTGGGTGGAGCACAGCCCGGTGGAGATCTGGGAGCGCACCCGTTCGGTGATCTCCAGTGGGCTGAACCAGTACAACCTCACCCCCGCCGACTTCGCCGCGCTGGGCATCACCAATCAGCGCGAGACCACGGTGGTGTGGAATCGGCGCACCGGCCGGCCGTACCACAACGCCATCGTGTGGCAGGACACCCGGACCGACCGGATCGCCCACGCGTTGGAGCAGGACGGCCGGGGCGAGGTGATCCGGGCGAAGGCGGGCCTGCCGCCGTCGACCTACTTCGCGGCGGGCAAGGTGCAGTGGATCCTGGAGAACGTCGACGACGTGCGCCGGGACGCCGAGCGGGGCGACGCGATCTTCGGCACCATCGACACCTGGTTGTTGTGGAACCTGACCGGCGGGGTCCGCGGCGGGGTGCACGTCACCGATGTCACCAACGCCTCGCGCACGATGCTGATGGATCTGCGCACGCTGGACTGGGACGAGGAGTTGTTGTCCTTCTTCGACATCCCGCGGAGCATGTTGCCGACCATTCGCCCGTCGGGCTACCCGGACGGCTACGGCGAGTCGCCCGACACGAGTCCGCTCGTGGGCATCCCGTTGACCGGCACGCTGGGCGACCAGCACGCGGCCACGGTGGGTCAGGTGTGCTTCGCCGAGGGCGAGGCGAAGAACACCTACGGCACCGGCAACTTCATGCTCCTCAACACCGGCAACCGGATCGTGCGCTCCGAGCACGGCCTGCTGACCACGGTCGCCTACCACTTCGCGGGGCAGGATCCGGTGTACGCGCTGGAGGGCTCGATCGCGGTGACCGGGTCGGCGGTGCAGTGGTTGCGCGACCAGTTGCACATCATCAAGAAGGCCGCGGACAGCGAGACGTTGGCCCGCCAGGTCCAGGACACGGCCGGGGTGTACTTCGTGCCGGCCTTCTCCGGTCTGTTCGCGCCGTACTGGCGCAGCGACGCGCGCGGCGCGATCGTCGGCCTGGCCCGCTATCACGACGTGGGCCACATCGCCCGGGCCACGTTGGAGGCGATCTGCTATCAGAGTCGCGACGTGGTCGACGCGATGGCCAAGGACTCGGGTGTGGCGCTGAGCGTGCTGAAGGTGGACGGCGGGGTCACCGAGAACAGCCTGTGTATGCAGATCCAGGCCGACGTGCTGGGGGTGCCGGTGATCCGGCCGACCGTCCCGGAGACCACCGCGCTGGGCGCGGCGTACGCCGCCGGTCTCTCGGTCGGTTTCTGGCGCGACACCGACGAGTTGCGGGCCAACTGGAACCAGGACGCCCGTTGGGAACCGGAGTGGGACCGCGAGCGCCGGGAGAGCGGTTACGCGGACTGGAAGCGGGCGGTGCAGCGCACCTTGGACTGGGTGCCGAACGGGTGAGGCCGGCCGTCGGGTGGATCGCGGGGTCGCCCGGGCGGGCGGCTCCGCGATCCACCCGATCGGGTCTCACGCCACGCGTGCCGCGGCGCCCTCCTCCCGGACCGGCCCGATGCCCAGGTTCTCGCGCAGGGTGCCGCCGGTGTACTCGGCGCGCAGCGAGCCGCGTTCCTGGAGCAACGGCACCACCTTGTCGACGAACTCGTCGAGGCCGGTGGGGGTCAGGTGCGAGCCCAGGATGAATCCGTCCGAGCCGTCCTGCTGCACGAACGTGTCGATCCGCTCGGCCACCTGTTCCGGGGTGCCGACGAACTCGGTGCGGCCGAACACATGGATGGCCAGGTCGCGCAGCGAGTACGAGTTGGCCTCGGCCAGCGCGCGCCACTCGGCCACCCTGCGATGCGCGTCCTCGGCGATCCGGGCGCGGCCGCGGATCACCGCCGGTCCGTCGGGGTCGGGTTCCACGTCGGGCAGGGGACCGTCCGGGTCGTAGCCGGACAGGTCGCGGTTCCAGACCGTCTCGAGCAGGATCTGCGCGGTACGTCCGCCGATCTGGCGCCGGGTGATGTCGCGGTGCCGCTCGACGGCGTCGGCCTCGCTCTCGCCGAGCACGAAGGACGCGGACGGCAGCAGCTTGACCGAACCGGCGGGCCGGCCCAGGCGGGTGGCCCGGGCCTGTATGTCGCGGTAGAACTCCTGGGCCTCGTCCAGCCGGTGGTACGGGGAGAAGATCGCGTCCGCTCCGCCGGCGGCGAAGTCGCGACCCTGCGGTGAGACGCCGGCCTGCAGGATCACCGGCCGGCCCTGCGGGCCGCGCGGTGTGCCGAACCGGCCGGAGATGTCGAACTGCTCGCCGGTGAACGAGAATTCGCCGGCCTTGGGATCGCGCAGGAAGACACCCGCCGCCTGGTCGGCGGCCACCGCGTCCGCCGCCCAGGAGTCCCACAGTTCGCGGGCGGCGGCCAGGAACTCGGCTGCCCGGGTGTAGCGGTCCTCGCGGTCCAGGAAGCCGCCGCGGCGGAAGTTCGCGCCGGTGAAGGCGTCGAAGGAGGTGACCACGTTCCAGCCCGCCCGGCCCCCGGAGAGGTGGTCGAGTGTGCTCAACTGGCGGGCCAGTTCGTAGGGTTCGTTGAAGGTGGCGTTGACCGTGCCGATCAGGCCCAGGTGTTCGGTGACGGCGGCGAGTGCGGTGAGCACGGGCAGGGTGTCGGGGCGTCCGACCACGTCCTGGTCGAAGATCAGGCCCAGGCGTTCGCGCAGGGCCAGGCCCTCGGCGAGGAAGAAGAAGTCGAATCGGCCGCGTTCGGCGGTCTGCGCGACGTGTTTGAAGGAGGAGAAGTCGATCTGGCTGCCGGCTTCGGGGTCGGACCACACGGTGTGGTGGTTCACGCCTCCCACGTAGGCGCCGAGGATGATCTGCTTGCGCGACGTGCTCATCGGGATGGGTCCCTTCGGACGATTGCCGGGACGGCGGTGGGGCTGGTGGACTCGGCGCGGGTCACGCCGCGGCCGTGGGCGTCGCGTAGCGGCTCGCCGGGCGCGGCAGGCCGAGTCGGGTGCGCAGCGAACCGGCCGCGTACTCGGTGCGGAAGACGCCGCGGCGTTGCAGCTCGGGCACCAACTCGCGGGTGATCGCGTGCAGATCGTGCGGCAGCGCGGCCGGGCGCAGGCGGTATCCGGTCAGGCCGGCGCGCTGCCAGTCCTGGAGGAGGTCGGCGAGTTCGGCCGCGCTGCCGGTGAACACGTGTGCGTCACTGGTGTACTCGGCGCCGTCGAGGTCGTCCAGCCGGGCCTTGCGCTCACGGGCCGCAGTCGCCGTGTCGTCGAGGAAGACGACCAGGTCGCCGAAGACGTGCACGGTCTCCGACTCGCGTGCGGCGGCGCGTTGTTCGGTGCGGATCTCGGTGACGATGGCGAGCGCGTCGTCGTGGTCGCGCGGCGTCACGTACACGACGTCGGCCGAGCGGGCGCCGAGCCGGTACGGCACGGTGGAGTGGGCGAGCACGGTGACCGGGGGTTGGCCCTGGGGCGGGCGCGGCACGGTCGAGGGCCCGCGGACCCGGAACCCGGACCCGACGAAGTCGATGTAGTGCACCCGGTCGCGGTCGATGAATCGATCGGTGGCGGCGTCGCGGATCTCCGCGTCGTCCTCCCAACTGTCCCACAGTCGGCGTACCACCTCGACGAAGTCCTCGGCCTCGGCGAAGCCCTCCGCGACGGCCGCCTGCACCTCGGGTCGGTGGTAGTCCTCGACGGAGAACGGCGCGTGCTCGCGTCGGCCGAAGTGTGTGTTCTCGGCCGGGCGGGACACCTGGGCACGCCACCCGGCGCGGCCGAGGCCGACGTAGTCGAGCGTGGCGATCGCCTTGGAGACGTGGAACGGCTCGGTGTGCGTCACGGTCGCCGTCGGGATCAGTCCGATGTGCTCGGTCACCGGCGCGACGCGGGAGGCGATCAGGACCGCGTCCAGCCGGCCGCGGACCTGGTCGGTGCGGGTGTCGAAGCCGTCGAAGCGGGTGGACTGGGGTGCCAGCGCGTCCTCGATGGTGACGAAGTCGAGCAGGCCCGCTTCGGCCTCGGCGACCAGGTCGGTCCAGTAGCGGGCGGTGAACAACTCCCTCGGGCGGGCGTCGGGTTCGCGCCAGGCGGCGGGATGCCAACCGGCTCCGTCCAGCGCGAGGGCCAGATGCAGGGGGGTGGGGACGGGGGTGTTCGGGGTGGTCATCGGTGGGTCTCGCTTTCGGGTGGGTGACGACGGTGGTCGGCAACAGTGAGTGGCGGCGGCGAGTGGCGACGGTGGGGACGGTGGGGACGACCGAGGGTGACGACGGTGCGTCGCGGACGGGTGGCACGACACGGCGCGGCCGATCGCCCGGCGGCCTGCGCCGTGCGATGGTCGGCCGGGGCGGGGGTCTCGTGGGTACCCGGCGGCGGGTGGGCGCCCGCTCCCGAGCATTCGGCGGGTGCCGAACGCTCGGGATTTCAGGGCGGGTTCGTCCGGGAGCAGGCGCCCATGGCGGAGCCGGCTCGACGGCGGACGGGCACGGTGACGCGACCTCGGGCGGGCGGTGCCGCGGCTTCGCGGCGCGTACGGCCCGGGGTGGCGAGTGCTAGTGGATCAGTGACACAGGGAGCCGGCGGAGCGGCGCAGATCGATGAACAGGCGCCGGGTCAGTCGGGTCCGGGGCGATGTCGCGCGCCGCCCGCGAGTGCCGATCGTGCTCTCCCGACGGCCGGCCGGGGTCGGGACGGCGGGCATGGTGGCGGCGCGGTGCTCCACCGCGATCACGCACCTGCTCATGACATCGTCCCCTTGCCCCCGGGCCCGTCGAGGCGGGCCCCGCGATTGCCCCGCGAGTGACGCGCGGCCGTGTCCTCACCCGGGGCACCCCGTCGCGAAGGAGGGTTGCCGGCCGACCAGCCGGGGCTCGATGTCGGCACTCGTGACACGTACTGCGGCGACGACCGGTATCGGTCGACATCGCGACGCTAACGCAGCTCGCCGGGTCTTGTCCATCGACCCGGGCGGTGGCAACGACGCGGCCGGGCATGCCCCTTGCCGCTCCCGGATCGGCGCCCCGAAGGGGCGGATCCGGCGCGGTCGCGGGCGACGCGGGTCGCGGTGTCACACCGTGGAAGCCCTTTGACGGGGCGCGATCGAGCTCGTAGCCTGCCGATCATGCAGGCCAGGATCCGGTTGGCGACCCGCAGGCACATCGACCTGCTGCGGGTGAGCAGTGCCGCGTGTCGCTTCGGCCTGCCCGGCTCCTCCTGAGCCGTTTCGACCGGTGCCGTACAGGGCGGGTCCCGAGGGGATCGGTAGGTCGGTCCCTCGGCGTGTCCGCGGTGGCCTTTTCCCGGCAGGGCAAGGGTGTTCGGTGTCGCGTCGCCCGATCGGGCGCGCGTGGGCGCCGGCCGGTCCGGCCCTTCCTCCCCTGGTGACGCGAGAGCGGAGTGGATCGACGATGTCCCGAGCCCGGTCGACGGTCGGCACGCCATGAACGATGTGCGCGTGCTGGACAACGTGGCCTATTCGTCCCTGACCGGCCCGCACGCCGGGCTGGCCGAACGCAGGGGACGGGTCGTGCGCTATCGCGCCGACGTGGCGCCGTTCATGGCCCTGCCCGACGATCCCGGTCCGGCGGACTGGGCGGATCTGGCCGCGCTCGCCGGCCCGGGTGCGGTCGTACCGCTGGCCGACGGCGAGGAATTGCGGCCACCCGAGCCGTGGGAGGTGGTGATGCGGATGCGCGGCGTGCAGTTGGTGGGTGACGCGGTCTTCGGCATACCCGACGACTCGCTCGTCCGGCTCACCGACGCCGACGTGCCCGAGATGCTCGATCTGGTCGCCCGTACCCGACCGGGCCCGTTCCTGCCGCGCACCATCGAACTGGGCAGGTATCTGGGCGTCCGACACGACGGCGCGCTGGTCGCGATGGCCGGGGAACGGTTGCGCCCGCCCGGCTGGACCGAGATCAGCGCGGTGTGCACCGATCCGGCTCGGCGCGGACGGGGTCTGGCCACCCGGCTGGTGCTCGCACTGGTCGCGCACATCACCGCACGGGGCGACACACCGTTCCTGCACGCCGCGGCCGAGAACGTGAACGCAATCCGCCTGTACGAGTCCCTCGGCTTCCGGCTGCGCCGCACCCCGGCCTTCGTCGCCGTGCGCGTCCCGGCCGACGAGCCGGCCGAGGGTGTGGCGGTGGGCTAGGCCCTGTCCGGCGGATCCCGGTGCGTCCGCGCCGTCCGGCACCGCGCCTCGCCGCCTCGGAGAAGCAGCCGAATGCAACCACTGTGCGGCTGCTTCTGGGGCACGCCGACGCACGGCATTTGCCCTTCGGGCTCCTCGCTGCGCTCACGACGCGGCCCGATCCACCAGGATCCGCCGGACAGGGCCCAGCGGCGAAGTCGTTCGGGGTCGTACCCGAGCCGGCGGGCCGCCCGCGATCGGGTGCGGCCCGCCGGTGTGCGTACCGCTGATGTGCGCGACGCCGGGTGCTGAGGCCGGGTGTGCGCCCGGGGCCGCCCGGTCAGCCCGGCGGGGTCTCCGGGGCGTCGGCGTCCCGGTCGGCCCGGTCGGCCGCCTGTTCCGCCTCGGCGAGGATGGCCGCCGGGTCCGTCGGTGCGCCGGAGGGAGCGACGCGGGTGCCGGCCGGGACCGGTCCGCCGCCGCTGTCCTCCGATCCACCGCACGCGTTCAGCGCGGTGCCCAGCGCGAGGACCGCGATCAGGGCGGCGCCGGCCCGACGATGTGCGCCGGTCACTTGCCGGCGGCGGGCTGCCGCGCGTCGCACCAGGTCTTCACGTTCGCCAGATCGGTCTTGCGCTGCCGCAGTTCGGGCAGCAGGCGCTGACGGGTGGTCAACCTGTCGTTCAGGTAGGTCTTCACCGCCGGGCGGTCGAGCCGGTCCGCGGTGGCGATCCGCTCTTGCAGGTGGGCGATCGACCCCTTGACCGCGGCGGCGCCGTTCAGCCGCTCGATCGCCTTGTCCAGTCGGGTGTCGATCGCGGGGAGTCGCTTGCAGATGGCGGGCTTGTGCTTGTCGGCGCCGGGCATGGGGCCGGCCTGCGCGGCGGGGGCGGCGGCCAGACCGGCGATCGTGGTCAGCGCCGCGAGGGCGCCGAGCGTCGCGAGACGGCGGGGTGCGCGGGTGCGCGCGGTGGTACGGCGAGACATGGTGCTTCTCCCGAGTTCACGGTTCCCCACCCCGGTGCGAGGTGGCGTGCCGCGACGGTATGACCCTGTTCTGTGGGGTTCTTGTGGGCTGCCTGTGGGCTTCATGTGAGGCCGGTACGGTGGCCGGCCCGACCTTCGGCCGGGTGCCCGAACCCCGGTACTCGGTGACCGCGCCCGCCGCCGGTCCCGCCACCGGTTCGGCCGCCCGTTCAGCCCCCCGTTCAGCCGCCGGGCGTCCGTGCCGCCGGTTCCCGGGTCAACCAGTCGTGCCGGATCCCCCGGGTCCGGTTCGGCTCCACGTCCGGGCGCCGAAGCGGCAGCACGACCTCGACGCGGGTGCCGCGCCCGGTCGGCGGGGTCCCCACCGTGACGCGTCCCAGGTGCAGCGCCACCTGTTGGGCGACCAGGGTCAGCCCCAGGCCCGCCCCGGGGCTGTCCGGGCCCCGCCGGAACCGCTCGAACACCGCGTCGCGCCGCTCGACCGGTATGCCGGGCCCGTCGTCGTCCACCCGGATCCGGGCCCCGTCCTCCCCGGCCTCGACCCCGATCCGGATCGAGACCGCGCCGTCCGGCCCGCGCCCGTGCACCAAGGCGTTGCCGATCAGGTTGTCCAGGAGCAGCCGCAGCCCCGGTCCCAGGCCGTCGATCCGGACCTCGTCCTTCGGGGCGGACACGACCAGGTCCGCGTCGGGTCGGTGGGTGCGCGCGTCGCGGGCCGCCGCGTGTGCCAGTTCGCCGAGATCGACCCGCTCGAAGGCCTGCCCGTCGGCCAGATCGCCCTGCGCGAGCGCGCGCAGGGACGCGAGCAGGGACAGGATCCGCTCCTGCCCGGCCGCGAGGTCGGTGACGATCTCCGTACGCTCGGCCGGCGCCAGTTCGGGGTAGGTCGCGAGCACGTCCAGGTCGGTGCGCATGCCGGTGAGCGGTCCGCGCAGTTCGTGGTCCACCGTCGCGGCGAACGCCCGGGCCGTCTCCAGCGCCTCCCGGGTCCGGGCGGTCTGCGTGTCGTAGCGACCCAGGACCGCCGCGAGCGTGCGGCCGAGATCGTCCACCTCGGCGACCCCCGACGCGATGTGCACGTCCGGGCGCGCCGCGTCGTCCGGTTCGATCGCGGCCGCCCGCCGACGCAGCGCCCGCAACGACCGGGTGGCGGTGCTGCCGACGGCGAGGCCGGCGAGCGCGGAGACGGGTACCGCGAACCCGGCGACCACGAACACGCGCCGGCGCAGCAGCGCCGTGCGGGCGTCGGTCTCCGAGGTGGGCTGGAACACCCGCAGCGTGCCGGTCGCGCCGAGCGGGCGGCTGACCATGCGCCACGCCTTGCCGCCGGCACGCACGGTGACCGGGCTCCGGCGCCTCGCGTCCGGCAGCGGCACGCCCGCGGGCGGTTGGGGCCCGGCCGACACCGGGCCACCGGGCAGTTCGACCCGTACGCCGAGGTCGAGCGCACCGTCCAGCAGCCGATTCTCCCGAGCCCGTACGGCGTTCTCCCGCTCGTTCTCCACGGCACGCACCAGGGCTCGTGCGTCGGGTGCGAGGTGGTCGGCGCGCTGCCGCAGGGCCACGTCCTGACGGTGGGTCACATCGGCGGTGACCCACCGGACGACCAGGGTTCCGGCGGCGATCACCAGCAGCGGAACGAGCACGCCCACCGCCAGCGCGATCCGGGTGGACAGCCGCATGGCCGGTCTGCGGCGCGTTTCGCGGGCCCGGTCCGAGGCGGCGGTCACCGCCGACCGTCCGGCACCCGCAGGACGAAGCCGACGCCGCGCACGGTGTGCAGCAGGCGCGGTCGGTCGCCGGCCTCCAGCTTGCGGCGCAGATAGCTGACGAAGGTGTCGACCACGTCGGTGCGTACCTCGAAGTCGTATCCCCAGACGCGGGCCAGCAGTTGATCGCGGGTCAGCACCTGGCCGACGTTGCGCACGAACACGTCGAGCAGGGCGAACTCGCGACCGGTCAGGTTCACCGGCTCGCCGTCGTGGGTGGCCAGGTGCGCGGCGCGGTCCAGCACGAGCGGGCCCGCGCGCAGCACCGACTGCGTCGCGGCGTCCGGTGGTCGGCGGCGCAGCAGCGCCCGCAGCCGCAGGTCGAGTTCGCGCAGGTCGAAGGGTTTGACCAGGTAGTCGTCCGCGCCCGATTCCAGGCCGGTGATCCGGTCGGCCGTCTCGTCCCGGGCGGACAACATCAGCACCGGGGTCTCGATGCCCCGGGCCCGCATCGTGGCGCAGACCTCGATGCCGGAGCGGCCGGGCATGGCCACGTCCAGCACGATCGCGTGCGGTGCCCGCGGCACGGGGCGCTCGGCGCTGCCCGTGAGGTCGAGCGCGGCGGCTCCGTCCGACGCGAGCAGCACGTGGTAGCCGGCCAAGCGCAGGCCGCGTTCGAGGGCGCGGCGGATCGCGGGGTCGTCGTCGACGACCAGGACGCGCGGCGGATCGCCCGGATCCCGAGGCCGGTGCTCGTCGTCGATACCTGGTGTCGTGGTCATCGTGTGCCGTCCCGCGTTCGCCGGCCTCCCGGAGGTGGGGAGACTCTACGTTGATCCGCACGTGGATCCGCGGTGGGGGACGCGACCGGTCGGCCGACAGTTCCACCCGCCGCGCCGGGCGCGGGCCCGAGCGAACGACCTCGCGCCCCGCACCATGCGGTGCGGGGCGCGAGGATTCCGGGTCAGGCGTGCGTACGGCGCGGCAACTTCCAGCCGGGGCGGGGGAAGTGGCAGGTGTAGCCGTGCGGGTAGCGCTCCAGGTAGTCCTGGTGCTCGGGCTCGGCCTGCCAGAAGTCGCCCAGCGGCTCCACCTCGGTGACCACGTCACCCGGCCACAGGCCGCTGGCCTGCACGTCCGCGATGGTCTCGATCGCCGTCGCGCGCTGCTGCTCGTCGGCGAAATATATCGCCGAGCGGTAGCTCCGGCCGATGTCGTTGCCCTGCCGGTCCCGGGTGGTCGGGTCGTGGATCTGGAAGAAGAACTCCAGGATGTCGCGGTACGTCGTCACCGAGGGGTCGAAGAGGATCTCGATCGCCTCGGCATGGTCGCCGTGGTTGCGGTAGGTCGCGTTCGGGACGTCGCCGCCCGAGTAGCCGACCCTGGTGGCGGTGACCCCCGGCTGCTTGCGGATCAGGTCCTGCATCCCCCAGAAGCATCCGCCGGCCAGAACCGCCTTCTCCACCTGAGCACTCATGTCGCAACTCCTGACTGCCTCGACTACTCACCCGGGAAGAGAACAAGCGACGCGAGGCGGGTGTTCCCGCCGGTCGCCGGGGCCGGGGATGGATACCTTCATCGTATCGATCCCGGCCCCGGCCCCGGTGGCGCCCATCCGGATCGACGGTCCGGTCGGCCGGGACGGGTCGGCCGATCCGGCCGGCGATCCGGGTCAGCCGATCCGGTCGAACCCTTCGTCGCGGCCCGGCCCGGTCGCCGGCTCCGAGCGCGGCGCCGCCGCGGCGGTCGGGTCCACCTCGTCGGCACAGACCGTGCCGCGCGGTGGGAGGTCCAGATCGGTCAGGTAGGCCGTGGCCGCCGCCTTGGCACACGCACTGCGGCCGAAGGCGGTGTGCCCCTCGGCGCGGAAGGTGAGCAGCCGGCCGTTGTCCAGCCGATCCGCCAGCGCGACCGCGTCCCGGTAAGGGGTGTCGGGGTCGCCGGTGGTGCCCAGGACCAGGATCGGCGCGGAGCCCCACGCCCGGTACGAGCCCTCGTGTCGGCTGACCCGCTCACCGGTCCACTGCACACAGGCCGGGGCGTGGTTGTGGTCGTAGGTGGGCGGCCCGAAGCCGATCGCCGGGCCGAGCAGCGGCGCGTCGCGGACGTTGGCCCGCACGTTGCGCTCCAGTCGGCCCATGTCCTGCGGATAGACCCGATCGACACACTCGACGGCGATGTTCGCGGTGAGGAAGTCGAAACTCGCCGGCGACGGCGGTCGCAGCAGGAACGCCGTACCGTCGCGCAGCTCCGCCTGCCGCAGCGCCGCGCCGAACGCGGGCCGGATCGCCTTGCCCTCGTTGATGTTGAACATCAGTCGATACACCAGGGTGTAGCCGTTGGCGAGCGCTCCGGACGGGGTGACCACCGGATGTGCGTCCAACTCGGACACCAGCCGGTCGAAGGCGCCGCGCGCGTCGCCGCCGCCGAACCCGCAGCCGGTCGGGTCGGCGGAGCACCAGTCCAGGAAGCGGCCCATCGCGCCGTCGAGGGCCAGATACTGCGGCCGGTCGTACTCGTAGGGGCGGTTCGCGTACCGCACCGGGTCGTACCCGCCGTCCAGCACCATCGCGCGGACGCGTCCCGGGTATCGGTCCGCGTACACCGTGCCGACGAAGCTGCCGAACGAACGTCCGTAGAACGAGAGCCGGCGCTCGCCCAGGGCCTGTCGCAGCAGGTCCAGGTCGCGGGCGACGTAGCCGGTGCCCATGAACGGCAGTACGTCGCCGGCCTTGGCGGCGCACGCGGCGTCGAAGTCCCGCGCGGTGGTCACCGCGCGCCGATACGCGTCGGGGCCCGGGTGCCCCGGCGAGGACCCGATCTCCTGGGCGTAGCGGGCGTCGTCCCAGCACTCGTACGGCGCGCTGCGCCCGATTCCGCGCGCGTCGAAGCCGAACACGTCGAACCGGTCCCGCAATTCCGCGGGCAGCGCGGCGTGGTTGCCGCGCACGAAGTCGACTCCGGAGTTGCCCGGTCCGCCCGGTTGCATCACCAGGGTGCCCAGCCGCCTGCTCGGATCCGCGGCCCGGTGTCGGATCACCGCGAGGGTGAGGGTCCGGCCACGGGGGTCGCGATAGTCCAGCGGCACCGTGGCGTTCGCGCATTCGAAGGTCGCGTCCTGGGCGCAGGGTGCCCAGGCCAGGGTGGGTGTGGGCGGTGCGCTCTCGGCGGTCGCGGCGGCGGCGTTCACCGAGCCGGCCCCGATCACCGACAGGCCGGCGACCACGATCGCGGCGACCCGCGTACGCAGCGCGCGCCGCCGGGTCGGGCCGGCCGGCCGGTCCCGACGCGCGAAGGCGCGGGTGGGGTCGTGCGCGGACGGTAAGGCGTGGCGGTCGGGTGTCATGGTCTCACCGATTCCGTTCCGGGAGTGGGCGGTCGGGCTCGTGCCGAAATATCGCAGACCGGCCCGCTCCCCGTCGCCGGAACACCCGGGATCACCCGCCCACCGCCGGGGCCGCTCGGCCGGGCCCCGTCCGGCGGATCCTGGTGGGTCTCCCGGACGGGGCCTAGAACGCGTCGACGTCGATCGAGATATGGCCCGGGCCCATGGCGCAGACCCGCCACTTCCCGTTCTCCCGGCGCAGGTCGACGTTGTAGGGAGAGGCCGAATGGTCCTGTCCGGTGACCTTCACGTTGACCGTGGCCGTGTCGTCGGTCCGGGTGGAAGCGACGAGTGAGAAGCTGAATCCGGTCCCCTCGCCGGCCAGGATCCGATGCGCGTCCGCGCCGTTCGCACCGGCGCAGGCGCCGTAGAGCGCCGCGGGTGAACCGCCGTCGGCGACGGTACGCAGATACTCCCGCGTGACGTCGTGCTCCGCCCCGTCGAACGCGGCCGGAGCCAGGGCGCACGACACGGCCGCCAGGGCCGCCGCCACCCCCGCGACCCGAAATACCTTCCGTGATCCCGCTGTTCGCCTACCGGCGCCACGCACCACGGTCCCCCACTCGGTTGTACGACCGGACGCGGTTGTACGGCCGGTGGATGGTAGCGCGGACCGACCGCCGATTGGGGCTTCGGGCCGACCCATCGGTCGCCCCGAGCAAGGGTTGATCCGCTTCGCTGTTCGAGCGAGTGCGTTCTTCCGTCGGCCCGTCGGCACCGTCTACGGGCGCCTCATTTCACATCCGGCCGAGAAAGCCGCCGACGACCCGCAACTCCCGGCAGCAATCCTGGAGTTCGCCGCATTCGACCGGCGGGATCGGCTCCCGACCCGAAGAGCACCGATCG
Organism: Embleya sp. NBC_00888; assembly: GCF_045207655.1. Taxonomy (NCBI): domain Bacteria; kingdom Bacillati; phylum Actinomycetota; class Actinomycetes; order Kitasatosporales; family Streptomycetaceae; genus Embleya; species Embleya sp. NBC_00888. The sequence continues at coordinate 1,934,673 of NZ_CP108785.1, forward strand.
CCCATAAGTGTTACTTAGAGCTACTAAGGGTGATTTTCGCAATATATGAGGCAACTTTCCGCATTGCCGTCGCGTTCCCCATCGGACCGCCGATCACGCGCCGGCTGCGAAGGAGAGATCGTCCCTGATGCGTACCACTCGTGTCTTTTGCAGCACCGTAGCCGCCGGCCTGTTGGCCGTAGCCATCGGAGGCACCGCCACGGCCGTCGAGGGTCCCGGCCCGCAGACCAAGGACATCAAGGCCGAGGCGTCAGGCGCCGACACCGGATCCGGCGCGGAGCAGGGCAAGAAGGGGAGCGGCGCCCCGACTTGCCCCCGTCCGGCGCACGACTGCTCGAGCAAGCCGGCGCACAAGCCGGCCGAGAAGCCGGCGGACAAGCCCGACCACAAGCCGAGCAGCAAGCCGGCGGACAAGCCCGACCACAAGCCGAGCGGCAAGCCCGCGGACAAGCCCGACCACAAGCCTGCGGACAAGCCGGAGCACGAGCCGGCGGACAAGCCCGACCACAAGCCTGCGGACAAGCCGGAGCACAAGCCGACCCACAAGCCGGACGGCATCATCATCAACCACGTGACGAACACCGTCGTCACGAACAACCACATCAGCCACACGACCAACAGTCACGTGGTGAACAACCACAAGACGGTCGTGATCGACCACCACAAGCCCGTCAAGCACCCCGTAAAGCACCCCGAAGCGGTGAAGCCGGCCCCGCACAAGCCCGTGCACAAGCCCGCCGCGCCCGTCCACAAGCCCGAAGCCCGTCCGGAGGCCAAGCCGGCCGGCCAGACCAAGCTGCTGCCGGTGGGCGCGGTGGCCGGTGGCGAGGGTGGCACCACCGAGTCCGACAACAGCCTCCTGGGTCTGGGCGCCGCACTCGCCGTCGCGGGTGCCGGGGCCGGTGCGTTCGCGCTGCGCCGGGGCAACCTGCGTGGCTGACACACCTTTCGTCCATCGCGCCGGCCGCCGCCTCCTGCTGGTGGCGGCCGTCGCGGTGCTGGTCTGCGGCGTCGTGCTCGCCGTGCTCGGTTATCAGGAACGACGTCCACCCGCCGCGGCCACGGCCGCGCCCAAGGTGGTGTCCACACACGCGCCCGCCACGACGCCCACCGGCGGTCCGGGCGGCTCGAATGGCCCGGCCGACCCCGTCCCTCCCGCCGCGCCGGCGGTCGAGGGCCCGATCCTCGCCCGCGCCGAGCCCGCCTCGGTCGACATCGCGGAGATCGGCCTGCACGCCCCCGTGACCTCGGTCGGGCTCGGTGCGGACGGCGCCGTCGAGGTGCCGCCCCCCGATCCGGAGCGTCATGCCGGCTGGTACAACCAGGGACCCACCCCGGGCGAACTCGGCCCCGCCGTGGTGGTCGGCCACCTCGACTCCGCCTCCGGCCCGGCCGTGTTCTACGACGTCGGCACCCTGCACCCGGGGTCCACCGTGGAGATCCGCCGCGCGGACCGGAGCACCGCGGTGTTCACCGTCGACTCCGTGGAGCGCTTCGCCAAGGCCGAGTTCCCCACGCAGCGGGTGTACGGCGACCTGAACCGAGCCGAGTTGCGCCTGATCACCTGCGGCGGCGACTACGACCCCGACAACGGGGGCTACCAGGACAACACCGTGCTGTTCGCACACCTGACCGGTTCACGCTGACATTCCGCTTCCCCCTCCTCTCCCCCATCCGACAGCGGCCTCCCGCCCGGGAGTTCGGCCGGGCCCGGCGATCCGCCCGGCCCGGCCGACGCGCTACCCCGGTGCCGGTCAGACCACGCGCAGCGGGGCGCCGGCGGTGCGGCCCGAGCCGAGCCCGTCGGCGTGGATGCGGTAGTCGCCGGGGGCGGCCCCCTCGCGGACCGAGATCGAGGCGGATCCGGCGGTGTCCGCCGTGACCGTGGTGATGGTCCCGGAACCGGCCCCGGTCCAGCGGAAGGTGATCCGCTCCCCGGGGCGGAATCCGGCCGCGCGCGCCGTGTAGGAGGCGCCGACCGCGACGGTACTCGTGGAGAGCGTCAGGGTCGGCGCGGGCGCCGCCGGCGACGTGGCGGCCACCACGCGCAGCGGCGCGGCGGCGAGCCGGCCGAACACGGCCCCCCGGGCCAGGATGCGGTAATCGCCCGGAGCCGCGCCTTCGCGCACCGAGATCACCGCCGTCCCGTCACGGTCCGCGGTGACGGTGTCGATGGTTCCGGCACTGGCCCCGGTCCATTGGAAGATGATCCGCTCTCCGGGTTCGAAGCCGGCCGCGCGCGCGGTGTACGACGCGCCGACGGCGACCGTGTTCGTCGACAACGTCAACGTCACCGGTGGCGCGGCCGTGCGCGAGGGGCTCGTCGGCGCGGCACTTCGACCGCCGGGGCGGTTGGTCGAGGTGGTGGGCGCGGACCGGCCGGGCGCGGGCGACGTCGAGGTGGTGGGCGCCGATCGGCCGGGCGCGGGCAGCGTCGACGGGTTGTTGTCCGCGGGAGGCGCCGGTCGGCGTTCGGAGACGGTGTCGGCCTCGCCGGCGGTGCCGGTCGGCCGCACGATCGTGACGTCGGGACGGTCGAGGTCGGTCAGCACGATGCGGGACATCGGGTCGCCGTCGCCGCCGGTCACGGCGACGACCGCGCGCTTGTCGTACACCCGCTTCCAGGCCGGGGTCAGACCGTTCGCCTCGATCCGGTCCGGCGCCTGGGCCAGGGCGGTGAGCGGGTTGCCGCAGCCGCACTTGACCACCGGCCGACCCCACGGGTCGACCAGCACCGCCGTACCCGCCTGGAGCAGCGCGGGGTAGCCCTCGGCCGTGCCGCCGCGGAACCGGTGGTTGCGCACCAGCGCGTCCTGGCGCAGCAGAACGGGCGTGGTGCGGGCCACGAAGTCGTCGATCTGCGCGATCGTGATGCCCAGGGCGGCCGTCCACGCGGCGGCCTTGACCGGGTCCGCCGCCGGCAGCGCGACGAGCCTGGGCCGGTCGCAACCGGGCACGTCGCGCGCGACGCCGTACAGGCCGGGGGTGTCGCCACGACGACGGCCGCCGTCCGGCGCCGGGTGGACGTCGGCCCGGTCCTGGCCCAGGCGCTCGAAGAAGGCGGACGCGGTGGCCGTGACGGCCGCTTCGGCGCTCACCTGTACGGCGGTGCGGGCGAGCAGCGCGCAGCCGCCGACGGCGGATCCGAGCGTCGTCGCCGCGAGCACGCAGGCCACCGCCGTACCCGTGCGACGCGGGAGGTGAAGCGGGGTGCGTGCGGTTCGACGAGCGACCGAACGCGGGTGCGAGAGCAGGTACATGGAGGCATCCCTTCGCCTGGGGGCCGCGCGTGACGACCCGTTCGGTGGGGATGTGCGTCCGCGCCCGGATTTCTCTCCGAATCCGCGGGAACTTCTTTTTTCGCGACCCGCCGCCCACCGGACGCCGGGTCCGGATCGGCGTGCGGATCAGCCCGAGACGAGTGCCGTCGGGAAGATCCGGGCCAGGTGGTAGTCGATGACCACCCGCACCTCCGCGAGCGAGCGGCGGTTGTGCACGACGTCCAGGCCCAGCCCGGTGACCCCCGACACCAGCAGGTCCGCCTCGTGCCCGGCGTCCAGGCCCGGCGCCACGAGGCCGGCCGCGCGACCCGTCTCGATGATGTCCGCGACCAGGTGCTCCAGCGGTTGTTCGGCGGCCAGGAAGACCTCCGCGAGCTCCGGGTCGGTCAGACTGCGGGCGTAATAAGCCGCGAACACCCGCAACGCGAAGCCGCGTTGCTCGTCCATCGGCAGGAACTCGCCCAGGATCGACCGCAACAGCCCGGGGATGTCACCCGCGTCGGCCGGAATCCGGGTCCTGGCGAGCCGACCGTTCTCCTCGTGCAGCAGACGCAGCGCGTCGACCAGGAGGGTGTGCTTGCCGGCGAAGTGGTACTGGACCAGCCGCAGGGACACCCCGGCCTCCGTCGCGATCCGGCGCATGCTCGCCGCGTCCAGGCCCTGTTCGGCGGCGATCCGCCACACCGCCTCGGCGATCCGGCGCCGTTGCCGGGCCCGGACGTCCCTCGGTCGGGCCGCCGCCGGCGTGGCCGGAACGGGCGGCTGCTTGCGTCGGCGATACGCCCGGCCCTGGCAGCTCCGGGAGCAGTACAGGGCGGGGCGGCCGCGGTGCGACCCGGCGATGTCGGCGCCGCACATCCGACACCCCGACCGTTTTTCGTCACGCATGGTGCTCATTCTAGCGTTGGAGTTTGTGTGACGAAACGCAACTATTGCTGCCTGCAAAGGCAGGTTTCGGCTCATCTCGCTGATACGTTCGTAACGCAAAACGTTGAAGGAGGGAGTCCATGAGACATGACGTTCGACAGATCCTGGGCATGGTCGTGATGGTGGCCTTCGGACAGGGGTTGGTCCGACTTCTCTTCGGCGACGACGAGCGCGGGCTGCTCCCGTGGCTCCCGGGCGGCTTCGCGCCGGCGCTGCTCGCGTACTCCGTGCTCACCGCCGCCGGCGCGCTCCTCGCGGCCCGCGGCTACACCCGCGCCAAGGCCCTGGGGCGCCGCGAATGACTAGGACGTACGCAGGGCCTCGGGCGGGTTCGGGGCACTCGCTCCGCGCGCCCGATCAGCGCCTCGATCACAGGTCCCGGCGGCGGATCCGGATCGCGGCCACGGTCGGCGGCACGACCGCGTAGGCGCCCATCACCGCGGCGGCGGCGATCGGCGGCAGGGTCGTGCCGTAGATGGAATAGGGGTTGCCGGTGCCCGCCGTTTGGCCCGGAAGGCTGTCGAGCGCGAACGAGCCGGCCCGTGTGTCCCAGGGCGCGGGCAGGTTGTGCACGACCATCGGAACGACGTACAGGAGGCCGGCCACGGCGCTGATCGTGCCCGCCGTGGACCGCAGCAGCGCGCCCAGCCCGTATCCCACCAGCGCGGCCACCGTGATCGCCAGGCTCTGCGCGATCAGCAGGCCGGTCGTGGGAACACCCGCGTCGCTGTAGGCGGGGATCGGCCGGTCCCCGACCACGGCCCGGGTCAGGTACGACGTGGCGAACACGCAGGCCGATCCGAGCGCCAGGGCGAACGCGCCGACGACCGCCGCCTTCGCGCACACCACGCGTCCGCGCCTGGGCACCGCGACCAGCGTGTCCCGGATCATGCCGCCGGCGTACTCGGAGGTGATCGTCAGCGCGCCGAGCACGGCCATGCTCATCTCGGCGACGGTCAGGAAGAGCGGTTCCAGGGGCGACATGGAGAAGTGCGCGCGGTCCGTCGCCGACAACCCGTCCCAGGTGTGCGCGCCGTACGCGGCGAGTGCGCAGGTGCCGGCCATGGCGACGGCGAGCGTGGCAAGGACGATGTACGTGGAGCGCACGGTGCGCAGCTTGAGCCATTCCGCGGCGAGCACGTCGGTCATCGCGCCGGCTCCGTCGGCACGAATTCGAGGCGGCCGGCCGTCAGTTCGACGTACGCCTCCTCCAGCGAGGCGGTTCGCGCGCGGATTTCCCACACCGGGATGCCGCGGGTCGCGGCGAGGTCGCCGATGTCGTGCGGTTCGAGCCCGCGCACCACGAGTCGGCCGTCCGGCTCCGTCGCCACCGTCGCGCCCGCGGACACCGCGGCCGAGGCCAGTTCGCCCGCGCGCGGCGAACGCACCAGCACACCCCGGGCGAAACGATCGGTGAGCTCGCGCACGGAGGTGTCGGCGATCAGACGCCCTTCGGCGATCACGATCAGGCGATCGGCGGTCAGTTCCATCTCGCTCATCAGGTGGCTGGAGACGAAGACCGTGCGGCCCTCGCCGGCCAGGGCGCGGATCCGGTCGCGGAGTCGGCGGATGCCGTCCGGATCCAGGCCGTTGGTCGGCTCGTCCAGGATCAGTACGCCGGGATCGCCGAGCAGCGCCGCGGCCAGTCCCAGTCGCCGGCGCATGCCCAGCGAGAATCCGCCGACCCGGGTGCGACCGACCGCGGCCAGGCCGACCTGTTCCAACACGGCGTCGACGCTGCGGCGCGAAATGGCGTTGCTGCGGGCCAGCCAGCGCAGGTGGTCGACCGCGGTCCGTCCGGCGTGCGCGGTGTCCGCGTCGAGCAGCACACCCACCTCGCGCATCGGGCGCGGCAGTTCGGCGTAGGCGCGGCCGTCGATCCGGGCGGTGCCGTGGGTGGGCGCGGCCAGGCCGAGGATCAACCGCAGGGTGGTGGACTTGCCGGCGCCGTTGGGGCCGAGGAATCCGGTCACCACACCGGGACGCACCACGAAGGACAGCGCGTCGACGGCGGCGACCCGCCCGTATCGCTTGGTCAGGTCTTCCACTTCGATCATGCGGATCACCCTCGGGTGCCCGGGGGGCGTGGCACATCGGGCGGCCGACTGACATCCCGGGGGATGAGGCGGACCGCGGTCGCGCTCCGTAGGGTCGGGGCGTGAACGAGTTCGGCCTGCGCTCGGCGGTGACCCGGCGGCTGACCCGACGGTGGTTGTTCGCGCTGGACGGCGCGGCCGCCGTGGGGTTCACGCTCGCCGCGTGGTCGGGCGGACACGGAAGTCATCTGCCGTGGTGGGCACGCGGATTGTTCGCCCTGGCAATCGGGGCTCCGGTCGCGGTCCGGCGCCGGTGGCCGGTGCCGGTGTTCGCCGTGGTGCTCGCCGCGTGTATCGCGGCGGAAGTCGTGGGCGCCGCCCGCACGTTGTTCGTCGCCGCGGCCTTCGCGCTGTACCCGGTCGCCCTCTCCCGGCACCGCCGCCGCCTGCCCACGCCGACCATCGCGGCGCTCGGCGCGGGCTCGCTGTTCGCGCTGGCCGCGTTCGGGCCCGCGTACGCGTGGCGGGTCGATCCGGCGCCGGCCATGGCCGCGACCGGCGCGCTGGGCGGCGCGTGGACGATCGGCCGGACGGTCCGCGCCCGCCGCGAGTTCGCTGCACGCACCGCCCGGGAATCGGCCGAGCGCGCGGCGGCCGACGAACGGCTGCGCATCGCACGCGAGTTGCACGACGTGGTCGGGCACACGATGGGGGTGATCGCGGTCAAGGCGTCGATCTCGGGCCATGTGGCCGAGAGCCGCCCCGGGGAGGCGGTCGAGGCGCTGCGGGTGATCGAGGCCACCAGCCGCGAGGCGTTGACCGATCTGCGCCGGATGCTCGGCGTGCTGCGCGCCGAGGAGGAGGCCGGGTCACGACCGACTCCCGGCGTCGCCGAGTTGGGGGCACTGGTCGAACGGGCCGCGCGGATGGGCGTACGGGTCACCCTGCGGGTCGCGAGCGCGCGCGAACTCCCCGAGGGCGTCGGCCTGTCCACGTTTCGCATCGTCCAGGAGGCGTTGACGAACGTGACCCGACACGCCCCGGCCGCCCGCTGCGAGGTCTCGGTCGAGGCGGACGGCCGGCGGGTGCGGATCGAGGTGAGCGACGACGGTCCCGGCACCGCGGCCGGCCCGCACGGCTACGGGCTCGTCGGGATGCGCGAACGGGTGGCGCTGCACGACGGCACGCTCACCGCCGGTCCGCTCGCCGGGGGCGGCTTCCGCGTGGTCGCCGTGTTGCCCTACCGCCAGGATCCGGCGCCCGGGCGGGCGGGGGCGGCCAGGCCGGTGTCGTAGCAGGCGATCACCAACTGCACACGGTCGCGGGCGCCGAGCTTGTCCAGGAGGCGGCTCACGTGCGACTTGACCGTCGGCAGGCCGACCCGCAGGCGCGCGCCGATCTCGGCGTTGGACAACCCTTTGCCGACCAGCACCAGGACCTCGCGTTCGCGGTCGGTCAGCCCGACCAACTCACCGGAAGACGGCGCCGGTTCCCCGCTCGGGGCGGTCGGCCCGTAGCCGGCGATCAGCCGTCGTGTCACGGTCGGTGCCAGGAGCGCCTCGCCGGCCGCGATCACGCCGATCGCGGTGAGCAGTTCGGCCGGCCGGGTGTCCTTGAGCAGGAAGCCGCTCGCGCCCGCGCGCAGTGCCGGATACACGTAGGCGTCCAGGTCGAACATGGTCAGGATGAGCACCCGGGTGCCGGGTACGCCCTCGGGTCCGCAGATGTGCCGGGTCGCCTCGACGCCGTCCATCTCCGGCATCCGGACATCCATCAGGACCACGTCCGGGCGTTCGCGCCGGGCCAGTTCGACCGCCTCGACGCCGGTGGCCGCTTCGCCGACCGTCGCCAGTCCCGGCGCGGTGTCCACGAGCATCGCGAAGCTGCCTCGCAACAAGGCCTGATCGTCGGCGATCAGCACCCGGATCGACACCTCGGACCCCGTCCGTCACCCCCGACACCGTGCCACGACGATACCCGGCCGGCACGTGCCACACGGCGCGAGGCGCACACCACGACGTCCGGGGCCGGCTCGGCGCCCCCCGGCCGGCCGCCCGCGCGCGTGGCGCCGATGCCAGACTGGCCCGCCGGACGACGACCTCGCGTCGCCGGACGCCGGGCGCCGGTCCCGGCGGGCGACGGGACGCACACGCGACGGGGCGGCACGGGACGGAACGGGGCAGTGGTGAGCAGGGCGATCTCGATGTTGTGGAGGCACGCCGATCCGAGTCTGGTCGTGCAGCTCATGGCGCGCTGCGATCCGAGCGGGCGCGGCCGGTTGGCGGCCTTGTTGTCCGACCGGCCGGAGGTGGTCGACCACGCGCTGACCGACGGTGATCGGGCCGTGCACATCGCGCTCGCCCGTTACGACCGGCTGCCGCGCTCGGTCCTGGAACGGCTGGTCGCGCTCGACGATCCCGAGATCGATCGGCACGTCTTCCTCAATCCCCGCGCCGACACGCGCATCCGCCGCCGGATCCTCGGCCGTGCCCTGGATCCCGAACTGCACGAGACACTGCGCACCACCCGCACCCGCACGCACGCGCTGGCCCTCGTGTACGCGCGCGACGGCCGCCTGCTCCGGCACGCGCTGACCGTCCTGGGCAGGCTCGCCAACCGACCCCATGTCGAACGGGCCCGGCTGCGGGCGTTCGCCGGACTGTGGCGGGCCGAGGGGCCGGAGGCCGTCCACGCCGCGCTGTCCGTCGGCCGGTATCGCACCAAGGTGGTGACGCCGATCGTGCGCGCGGCACTCGACGCGCCCGAGGGGCTCATGTTGCTGGAGGTCGGCGCGTGCGCCGGACCGGACGAGCGCGAACTCCTCACGCTGCTGCGAGCCGGCGGCTTGCGGCGCGGCGAGGCCCGGCACGTGCTCGCGACCTCGGACACACCGCCCGACTGGGACACGCTCACGCGGGCACATCGGCGGGAGCCGTTCACGCCCGAGGTGGCCGCGGCCCTGGCCGGCACCGAGGGCTGCCCGCCGTCGGTGGTGGCCGTGCTGGACACCGCCGCCAATCACAACCATCGCCCGCTCGAACAGGCCCTGCTGGCGGGTGTGACGACGCCCGAGGAATTCCTGCGCGCGGGCCGGCCCGCCTGGGACGTCCTGCGCGCCATGGACACCTTCGACGCGCGCTCCGCCGAGGCCGCCGCGTTCGACCCGCTCGTGACGGCGCTCCGCCCGCTGCTGCCGAACGATGTCCCGGGGTGGCTGCGGTTGGCCCGCACGGGACCGGGATTCCCCGGGACGGTCCACGAACTGTTGCGCCACGTCGAACACTCGGCCGGCACTCCCGCGCCGGCCGCCGAATCGGACCGGACCGCCGGGCCGCCCACCGCGCCGCCCGGCCCGCTCCGGTACGCGACGAGCCCGTTGTCGCTGCTGCTGACCCACGCCGAGCCGGGCCCGGCGGCCGAGGTCGTCTCCGCGCTGGCCCCGCACGACCTGCACGCGTTCGGCGCCGGCCGACACGGTCTCGCCCCGGCGCTTGCGGTCGCGCTCGCCCGCCGTTGGCCCGGCGAGCTTCCGCTCGGGATCGCCCGCCGGATCACCGCCCGCCGCGACGCGATCCAGGCGCTCGCGGAGGTCGAGGACGAGCTTTCCGCCGAGGTGGTCAAGGCACTCGCTCGGACCGACGAGGGCGTCTGGTCCGTCGATCCTCGGCGGGGCCGTACCCGCTACCGCATCGAGGGTCGCGCGTCGCCGGCGGACCTGGAGACCTGGCCGTCGCCGGAACCGCTGCGCGCGCTGCCCCGCCGGGTCCCCGCCGCGCTGTGGCGCCGCCTGGCCGAGGATCCCGGTGCCGACCGAGTCCCCGATCCGGCGGCTGCCGTCGCGGCGTACCACCCGGACTGCCCCGAAGCCCTGCTCCACACCCTCGTCCGGCGCCATCCGCATTTCTTCTCCTACGGGTGGGTGCAGTCCCCCGCCGTCGCCCGGGCGCTGATCGCCGACCCTCCCGTGCGCGAGTTGCCGACCTGGGAACTGGGCGACCTCCTGCGCGACGGGATGCTCACCCGGGCGGAGATCCTGGCCGGGGTCCGGCCGGCCGCACACGCCGTGATCGCGTGCCGTGACTTCGCCCGCGACACGGTGCGCCGGCGGTTGCGCGACGACGTCGACGCCTGGGTCGTGGCGACGAGCCTGCTCCGCGACTTCCCCGGCACGCTGGAGGAACTGCTCGCCACCGCGGCGGCCGTGACCGCCTGACCGCTCCGGGCGGCGCGGCGCACGGGAGCCGTGACCGTCATCAACTTTTGTTGACGAGCCGATCCGCCATCAACTAAAGTTGATGCGTGATCGACGCCAAAGACGTCCCCTCGCCCGAGCATCCCGAGGACGCGTTCGCGGCCGTGGTCGCACTGCGCGGCCTCGCCGCGTCGCTGGAGCGAGCCGCGGTGGACCACGCACTCGCCCAGGGCTGGACCTGGAACCACATCGGTCAGGCCCTGGGCATGAGCGCCCAGGCCGCCCACAAACGCCTGTCACCCTCCCGACGAACGCCACCACAGGACCGGTGATCCACCGGACCGGCAAGGAGATCCACCATGGGCATTCGAGCCGCGATACACGACATGGGCGCGATGAAGCGCCTCCTCACCGGCGCCGAGGAGCAGGCCCGCGCGCTCGGCGAGGACACCCCCGGCCCCGAGCACCTGCTCCTGGCCGCCCTCGCGCTCCCCGACGAGTCCGCCCACACGGCCCTGGCCGCGTCCGGTGTCACCGTCGAGGACGTCCGCCGCGTGCTGGCCGAATCCCATGCCGCGGCGCTGCGTTCGGTCGGCATCGACACCGACTCGATCCCCGCCGTCTCCCCCGCGCCCACCCCGCGCGGACCGTACCGCGCCTCCGGCAGCGCGAACGAGGTATTCCAACGAGCCGTCGCCATCGCCAAGTCCGAGCGGCCCGGGAAGCTGCGCACGGCGCACGTCCTGATCGCCGTCGCCGAGCTCGAACACGGCACGGCCGCCCGCGTGTTGCGCAATCTGGAGATCGATCGCCCGACCCTGATCGCGGCGGCGCACGCGGCCGTCCGGAACGAGAACCCCACCGGTCGGTGACAACCGGGAACCCACCGGCGCCGGCGGCCGCCGTCGCCCGGGACGGGGACGGCAGCCGCCGGCGCGGCGGGGGCGTCAGGCGCGCAGTCGCGCCATCCACGACTCGATCTCGTCCGCGCCGCGCGGCAGCGCGGCCGACAGGTTCCGGTTGCCGTCCTCGGTGACCAGGATGTCGTCCTCGATCCGCACCCCGATGCCGCGATACTCCTCGGGCACCGTCAGGTCGTCGGCCTGGAAGTACAACCCGGGCTCCACCGTCAGGCACATCCCCGGTTCCAGCGCGCCGTCCACGTACGACTCGGTCCGCGCCACCGCGCAGTCGTGCACGTCCAGGCCGAGCATGTGGCCCGTGCCGTGCAGGGTCCACCGGCGTTGCAGGCCGAGTTCGAGCACACGCTCCACCGGCCCCTCGACGATGCCCCAGGCGACCAGGTGCTCGGCGAGCACGCGCTGCGCCTCGTCGTGGAACTCGCGGTACTTGGCGCCGGGACGCACCGCGGCGATGCCCGCCTCCTGCGCGGCGAGCACCGCGTCGTAGATCCGCCGCTGCAACTCGGTGAAGCGGCCCGCGATCGGCAGCGTGCGGGTCACGTCGGCGGTGTACAGCGTGTGCGTCTCGACGCCCGCGTCCAGGAGCAGCAGGTCGCCCGAGCGCACGGCCCCGTCGTTGCGCACCCAGTGCAGCGTGGTCGCGTGCGGTCCGGCCGCGCAGATCGAGCCGTAACCGACGTCGTTGCCCTCGACCCGGGCGCGCAGGAAGAACGTGCCCTCGAGGTAGCGCTCGCTGGTCGCCTCGGCCCGATCCAGCACCCGCACCACGTCCTCGAAACCGCGTACGGTCGAGTCCACCGCGGCCTGGAGCTGGCGGATCTCGAACTCGTCCTTGACCAACCGCTGCTCGGCCAGGAAGACACGCAGTTCCTCGTCCCGCTCGGCGTCGAGCCGCTCGCCCAGGGCGCTCTCCAGACCCGCGTCGTGCCCGCGCACGATCCGCACGTCGACGCCGGCCCGCGCCACCTCGGTCGCGGCCGCGCGCACGTCCCGGCAGGGCAGCCCGTACAGCGCCTCGCCCTCGGTCGGACCGGGCCGCCGGCCGACCCACAGCTCGCCCTGGCCGTCCAGCCAGAACTCGCCGTTCTCGCGGTCGGACCGAGGCAGCAGGTACAGCACCGCGTCGTGGCCGTCGGCGACCGGTTCCAGGACCAGCACGCCGTCCTGGGTCAGGTCGCCGGTCAGGTAGGCGTACTCGCTCGACGCCCGGAAGGGGTACTCGGTGTCGTTGGAGCGGGTCTTGAGGTTGCCCGCGGGAATCACCAGGCGTTCGCCCGGGAACCGGGCCGACAGTGCGACCCGGCGCCGGGCGGTGTCGGATGCCTGTTCGATCGGCGCGAGATCCTCGCGCCCGGCGTCCGCCCAACCGGCGCGCATATTCGCGGCCAGTTCCTCCGAGACGCCCCGGTACAGGCCGTTCTTGCGCTGCTTGATCGGCTGCGCCTGCTCTGCGGACTGCCCGTTCTCGGCATCCACGCCTGCCTCCTCGGCTCGACTCCCGGTTGCGTTTCGATCATGTGTACGCCGTGCGTACGCGCCCATTCTTCCCGACCGGTGTTCGAGGGCGGGCACGGCGTCCCGGCGCGTCGACGCAGGCGGGAGGCGGGGCGAGAGGCTGGGGCGGTACGCACCCGTTCGGGCCGGCTCCCCGGGCGGCGGGCACCTTCCGCGTTCGGGCGACCCGTGTGACCCGAGGCGACCCACGAGCCCGGATCGAAAATACGTTCTGGTTAAAATCAGGACAAAATCGGGCATCGAATGCCGCTATGGGCTGTGTTGATGCGGTGACGTCCCGTGTTCGTCGAGTTCTCCCGCGCTGGACCCTCGCACTGGGCCTGTGTGCCTGCCTCGCCGCGTCGGCGTGCGCGGACACCGACTCCGTGCCGCGACCGGTGGCGCTCGACCGGGTCGCTCCGGACCGGGAACTGCCGGACAAGCCGGCGCCCGCCGAGGCGCCGGGGCAGGCCGCGCGGGCCGCAGCGCCGGACGAGGCGGCCACCCGCCGGGAGCGCGCCGCCGTGACCGCCGCCGCGAAGAAGTGGGGTTTGGCCTCCGTCCCGATCGCCGCCCCCGCGCCTCCGGCCACCCGGCCCGCGCTGCGGTCCGGGCCCGGCGTCGCGCTGCACGGCGACCTGCCGGCGGTCGTGCACCGGGTGCCCACCCAGGACCGGATCGTCTTCCTCACCATCGACGACGGCGCCGAGAAGGATCCGGACTTCGCCAGGATGACGCGCGAACTGCGGGTGCCCTTCAGCGCGTTCGTCAGCGGCTACCTGGCGCGCTCGGACTGGGGCTACTTCCGCCGACTGCATGAGCAGGGCGTGGCGGTGAACAACCACACCGTGAGCCATCCGGATCTGCGCAAGCTGGGCTATCAAGGCCAGCGCAACGAGATCTGTCGCCAACAGGACGAGTTGACCCGGGAGATCGGCAGCACGCCCCGGCTGTTCCGGCCGCCCTACGGCGAGTTCGACGAGAACACCCTGCACGCCGCGCAGTCGTGCGGGATCGTCGCCTTCCCGCTGTGGAACCAGGAGGCGTTCCCGGACCGGATGGAGTATCGCTACGACCACGTGTTCAAGCCGGGCGACATCATCCTGACCCACTTCCGCGGCCCCGGGGAGTGGAAGGGCGACATGACCGAGATGTTGCGCCGGGTGATCGACACGGTCACCCGGCAGGGCTTCGCCCTGGCCCGGCTGGACGACTACCTGTGACGCTCGCCGCGCGGACCCGCCCGACACGTGGGCGCCTGTTGCCGCGCCGCCGGGAACCGGGCACGCCCGAGGCGGAGTTCCCGGACGGCCTCGGGGCCGGATCGAGGTCCGAATCCGGAATCGGATCGTCCGGTGGTCACCGGGCCGGGCCCCGCGACGAGTGCTCGCCGATCGCGGTGACGACGGTGTCCCACACCTCGCGGGGCGGCATCCGGTGCCCCATCCCCGGCAGCGGGATCAGCGTGCTGTCCGCGATCGAGTCCGGCGGCCTCACCGTGACCGGCGACGTGTCGGCCGTACGCCGGCTGATCGCCGCCATGCCACGCTCCCGGACCGGCGCCGGGCCGTCGCCGGCGCGACCGTGAGCGGAGCGAGGGCGAGCGGCGCCGAAACGAGCCGTGCGAAAGCGAGGGGCGCCGAAGCGAGCGGCGCGAAAGTGACCGGGGCGACCGGGGCCGGTGCCATCGCGCGCGCCCGGGTCACACCCCGGATCACACCACCGTGACCGCGACCCCCGCCTCGGCGATCCGCGTCAGTTCCTCCTCCGGGGCGTCGCTGTCGGTGACCAGGTGACCGATCCGGGCGAGCGGGCAGATCCTGGCCAGCGTCACCTTCCCGATCTTCGAGCTGTCCGCCACCACGATGGTGCGCTGGCTGCGCTCGGTGAAGGCGCGGTCGGTGGCCGCCTCCAACTGGTCGTGGGTGGTGCAGCCGTGCGCGGCGCTGATGCCGTCCACGCCCAGGAAGGTCACGTCGGTGAAGTAGTCGGCGAGCGTCTTCTCGGCGATCGGACCGACCAGTTCGTAGCTCTCGTTGCGCGCGGTGCCACCGATCACGACGAGCGTGACGTCCTTGTGCAGGACCATCTCCGCGGCGATGTTCACCGCGTTGGTGACGATGGTGACGGGCCCGCGCTCGGCCAGGATCCGGGCGATCTCGGTGGCGGTGGAGCCCCCGGTCAGGCCGACCACCGCCTTCGGCGGCACCAGCGCGGCGGCGGCCTGGGCGATCGCCACCTTCTCCGGCCGGCGGCGCTCGCTGCGGTACTGCATGGGCGTCTCGAGGCCGATGTTGCCCACGGACGCCCCGCCGTGGGTGCGGCGCAGCAGACTCATGGCATCCAGGTGCTGGAGGTCGCGCCGCACCGTGGCTCCCGAGACCGCCAATATTTCGGACAGTTCCTCGACGCTCACGCTTCCCTTCGCACTGACGTGTTCGAGGATGCGCGCGTGACGCTCGGTTCTCAGCATATGCGCAGCATATCCGTGCGCATTCGCGCAGTCACGGTTTCCCGATCGATAGCTGACCGGCGGAATTCTGCCACCCGCGCGGCAACTCCCGTGCGCGTCCTGCGCAAAGACGATCCCTTGACATGACGAATGTTGCTCGATTTACTGCTGCGACGCCGAGAGCAGCGCAATCGGCGTCAAAGGTACGCCCAGCCGGTAGGCGGCGCTAAGCCGCAAGCCCGGACAAAGTCGCCAGGATGTCCGTGGACATCCGAGGCGGGGACGTATCCTCCGCATCTGGAGTTCGATGATGAACACCTTCCTCCCGCGTGGATCGGCCCGACGCGTCGCCGCGATGACGGCGACCACCGCGGCGATCGCGGGCACCCTGTTCCTCTCGACGTCCGCCAACGCGAACACCGAAGCGGGCGCGGACACCGCCGGCAGCACGAACGCGAAGGCCGGCGCCGTCACGGCGCCCCCGACACACGCGAACTTCGACTACCAGATCGGCGGCGCCTACACCCCGCCCGCCGGGGTCAAGGTGGTCACCCGCGATCACGGCGCCGCTCCCGCGCCCGGGCTCTACAACATCTGTTACGTCAACGCCTTCCAGGCCCAGCCGAACGCCGAAGGCGACTGGCGCGCCGACCTGCTGTTGCGGCGCGCCGACGGCTCGATCGTCTACGACGGCGTGTGGAAGGAAGCCCTGCTCGACCTGCGCACCGCCGCCAAGCGCACCGACATCGCCGCGAAGATCAACGCGCAGATCGACGAGTGCGCGAACAAGGGCTTCCAGGCCGTCGAGCCCGACAACTACGACAGCTACACCCGCTCCGAGGACCTGCTCACCGACCGGAACGCCAAGGACTACATCGCCCTGCTCTCCGCCCACGCGCACCGGCGCGGCCTGGCGATCGCGCAGAAGAACACCTCCGAGCTGGCCGCGGATCGCACCGCCCTCGGGCTCGACTTCGCCGTCGCCGAAGAGTGCGGCGAGTGGAACGAATGCAATGACTACACCAAGTACTTCGGCGACAACGTGATCGTGATCGAGTACACCGCCAAGGGCTTGTCCAACGCCTGCTCGAAGTGGGGCGGCAAGCTCAGCGTGGTCCGCCGCGACGTCGGTGTCAGCCCGATCGGCGACGGCAAGTACGTGCGCAAGACCTGCTGATCGCCCCCTTTGCGGCCCGGTGCCCGGGTCCGTCGGGATCCGGTCCGTCGGCAACCGGCACCGGGCCGCGTGCGCGGCCCGTTTCGCACCCGGTGTGTGTCCCTCCCCGCCACTTCGCCCGTCGACCCGTGCCCTCGCAACGGGCCCGGGGACGCGCTCGCCCCCCGCTCGTCGTCCCCGGGCCCGCCCGCTCGCGCCCGGTGATCGCCTTCGTGTGGCCCTTCCTCCGCCCGTCCCCGTCCCGGCGTGTGTGGCGGATCCCCGGCTCGGTGCGCCCGCGCGCACCCGGCCCCGCCCGCGCGTTTCGAAGTCTCCCTGGAGGTCCAGTGGTTTTCGGCCGACAGCATTTCGCCGGTCTCTCCCGTCGCGACGTGCTGCGCGCCGGCGCCGGTGTCGCGGTCGCCGCGACGCTGTCCGCGTGCGGCGGCACCGACGACGGCGTGGGCGCCGACGGGCGCGTCACGATCGAGATGTGGCACGGGCAGACCGACACCGGCCGCGAGGGCATCGAGGCCCTGGTGGAGAAGTTCCACCGGGTGCAGTCGGCGATCCGGGTCGACCTCGGCGGCGGTGTCCTGTCCGACGCGATGCTCCAGAAGATCACCGCCGCGCTCGCGTCCGGCTCCTACCCGGACATCGCCTACATCTTCGGATCCGACCTGGCCGGCGTCGCCCGCAGCCCGAAGGTGGTCGACCTGAGCGAGACGGTGCACGCGGCTCCCACGCCATGGGAGGACTACTGGGATCCGTCCCGGCAGGCCGTCACGATCAACGGCCGGGTACGGGCCTCGCCCGCCGTGCTCGACGCGTTGGCCGTGATCTGCAACAAGCGGCTCTTCGAGGAGGCCGGCATCCCGCTGCCGCAGGCGGGCTGGACCTGGACGGACTTCCTGGCCACGGCACAGCGGCTGACCGACGCGCAGCGCGGCGTCTTCGGCACCGGCTGGCCGGGGGTGGGCGACGAGGACACCGTGTGGCGGCTGTGGCCGATGGTGTGGGACCTGGGCGGCGACGTGGTCGCCGAGGACGGCCGCAACATCGGCTTCAAGGACGTCGGGGTGCGCGCGCTGGAGACCGTGGAGGCGCTCGCGCGGGCCAAGAGCGTCTACATCGACCCCAAGCCCGGCAGCGAGCAGATGTACCAGGTCTTCGCGTCCGGGCGGATGGGCATGGTGCTGACCGGCCCGTGGCAGATCCCGGACATCACCCAGGCGGGGATCGACTACCACGTGGTGCCGTTGCCGACCTACAGCGGCCGGCCGATGACCATCTGCGGTCCGGACACCTGGACGGTCTTCGACAACGGCAGCGCCCGGGTACGCGCCGCCCGCACGTTCGTGTCCTGGCTGGCGCAGCCGGACCAGGACATCGAATGGGCCCTGACGGTCGGCAGCCTGCCGCTGGGCCGGGCCTGCGAGGCCAAGCCCGAGTGGCGCGCGCACACCGCCGAGACCAACGGCCTGGAGGTGTTCACGCACGCCCTGGAGACCGCGCGCGTGCGCCCGGTGCATCCGGCCTATCCGCAGATCTCGATGGCGCTCGGCGAGGCCATCGTCTCCGTGCTGCTCGGCAAGAGCAGTCCGACCCGCGCGTTGAACCGCTGCGCCGCCGCGGCCAAGGCCGCCCTCGTCATACCGCGTTGAGGAGCCCCCATGTCATCACTGCCCGCTCCACTCACGCTGTCGGACCACGATCGACAACGCCGCACCCTGCGCCGCAGACGCCGGCGCGAATCGGCGACCGCCTGGGCGTACATCCTTCCGGCCGTCGTGGTCATCCTGGGCCTGAGCGTGTTGCCCTTCGTATGGTCGCTGCTGCTGTCCTTCCGGGCCGACGACCTGGTGACGCCCAGCCGATGGGTCGGCCTGGACAACTACGACGCGCTGACCCAGGACCCGCACTTCAGCCAGGCCGTACGCAACACCCTGTTGTACACCGCGTTGTACGTGCCGCTGAGCATGGCCTTCGGGCTGTTCCTGGCCCTGGTGTTGAACCGCAGGATCCGCCTGGTCGGGCTGTACCGCACGCTCATCTTCGTGCCGTTCGTCATCTCGGCCACGGCTCAGGGCGTGTTGTTCTCCTTCATCCTGGATCCGGAGTTCGGCGCGGCCAACTCGATCCTGCACGCGCTGGGCATCGGTCGGCAGGGATTCCTCACCGACCCCGGTCAGGCGTTGCTCGTCCTGGTGGCGATCTCGGTGTGGAGCGGCACCGGCTTTTGCGTGGTGATCTATCTCGCGGCGCTCCAGGACGTGCCGCCGTCGCTGTTGGAGGCGGCTCGCCTCGACGGCGCCGGGCGATGGCAACTGCTGCGTCACGTGGTCATGCCGACGCTCACGCCGGTCACCGTCTTCCTGTTGTTGTGGCAGACGATCAACGCGCTCCAGGTCTTCGACCTGGTCTATGTGACCACCAAGGGCGGGCCGTTGGGGTCCACCACCGTCATCGTCTACTTCATCTGGGAGCAGGCGTTCAAGAACTTCACCGCCGGGTACGGCGCGGCGGCCGCCTACGTGCTCGCCGCGGCCCTGCTGGTCATCGGGCTGGGCACGCGGTTCGTGCGCGCTCGCAAGCCCGGTGCCGTCGTCGTCGAGGGGGCCGCCAAGTGACCGTGACCACCGCCGTACCGATCGAGGCGGCCCGCCCGCAGGACCGGTCGCGTCCCGAGCCGCGCCGGCGCCGGTTGTTGCCGTTCAGTCCCTGGCATCTGCTGCTCGCACCGTTGTCCCTGCTGTTCGCGCTGCCGTTGGTCTGGCTCGTGCTCAGTTCGGTGATGACCAACGCGGAGATCAACCGGTTCCCACCCGCGTTGTGGCCCTCGGGCATTCACCTCGGCGGCTACCGCTACGTCCTGGGCAACGCGATGTTCCCGCGCTGGTTCATGAATTCGCTGATCGTCTCGGCGGTCGCGGTCGCCTCCAACCTGCTGTTCGGGGCGTTGGGCGGCTACGCGTTCGCCCGGATGCGGTTCGCCGGTTCACGGGTGCTGATGGTGGCGATGTTGGCCACCATGGCGATCCCGTTCCAGCTCACCATGATCCCGACGTTCCTGATCATGAAGCGGTTGGGTCTGATCGACACGCTGGGCGCGCTGATCATCCCCTCGCTGGTGACGCCGTTCGCGGTGTTCCTGCTGCGTCAGTTCTTCCTGTCCCTGCCCCGGGAACTGGAGGAGGCCGCCTGGATCGACGGCTGCTCCAGGCTGCGGGTGCTGATCCTGATCGTGCTGCCGCTGTCCCGACCGGCGCTGAGCACCGTCGCCGTGCTCACCTTCCTGACCACCTGGAACGACCTGACCTGGCCGTTGATCGCGATCAACCACGACACCCAGTACACCCTGCAACTGGGCCTGACCACCTTCCAGGGGCAGCACCACACCCAGTGGGCCGCCGTCATGGCGGGCAACGTGATCACCGTGCTTCCGGTGCTGCTGGCCTTCCTCGGCGCGCAGAAGGCGTTCATCCAGTCCATCACCTCCAGCGGGCTCAAGGGTTAGCGGTGTCCCGGGAGTTCGACCCTCCCCGGGACACACCCGGCATCCTGCCCTCACCCCTGGCACCGTCCCTGCCGTCCGCATCATTCGCACCCAGGAAGTTCGATGCCGCACACCTTCGACCTGCTCGTCATCGGTGACGCCAATCCCGATGTCGTCCTCGGTCCCCTCGACGAGCCGTTGGCCTTCGGTCAACGCGAACAACTCGTCCCCACCGGTCTGCTCACCCTCGGCGGCTCCGCCGCGATCACCGCGTGCGGAGCGGCCCGGCTCGGGCTGCGTGTCGCGATCGCCGGCCGCGTCGGCGACGACGAGGCCGGGCGCTTCGTCCGCGCCGCACTGACCGACCGGGGCGTGGACACCGCGGCGCTGCGCGTCGACCCGAACCTGTCCACGCCGCTGACCACGGTGCTCACCCGGGCCGACGGCGACCGCGCGATCCTCACCGCGGCCGGCACCCTGGACGCCACCGGACCCGAGGACGTCCCCGAGGAGTTGCTCACCCGCAGCAGGCACGTGCACGCGGCGTCCTACTTCCTGATGCCCAGGCTCGCGAAGGCGCTGCCCGACCTGCTGGGCACCGCCCGCGCACACGGCGCGGGCACGTCCCTGGACACCAACGACGATCCCTCCGGGCGCTGGGATCCCACCGGCCTGGCCGCCGTACTGCCCACCGTCGACGTCCTGTTGCCCAACGCGCAGGAGGCTCTGGCGCTGGCCCGGATGCCCACCGGCACCCCCGAGCAGGCGGCCGAACGGCTGGCCGCCCAGGGCCCGTTGGTGGTGGTCAAGAACGGCGGCGAGGGCGCCTTCGCGCACGACGGTCGCACCGTACTGCGCACCCGGGGCATCCCGGCGCGACCGCTGGACACGGTCGGCGCCGGCGACAGCTTCGACGCCGGATACCTCGCCGCCCTGCTCGCCGGCGAGTCGCCCGGCCGAGCACTCGAACTCGCCGCCGCGTGCGGTGCCCTGTCCACCCGGGCGCACGGCGGCACGCCGGCCCAACCCACCTGGGACGAGGCTGTCGCAGCCGTCGCCCGCAACGGAAAGAACCAGTGATGACCCGCACCAAGATCGTCTTCGTCGGCGCCGGCAGCGTCGTGTTCACCCAGGGGTTGCTGGCCGACCTCTTCGCCTTCCCGGAGTTGCGCCGGGCGCACATCGCGCTGCACGACATCGACCCGGAGCGGCTGGCCACCGCACAGGGCGCGGCCCGTCTGATCGCGAGGGAGCGCGGCGCGGACCCGGCGATCAGCACGCACATCGATCGCCGCGAGGCGCTCGCCGGCGCCCACTTCGTGATCAACATCGTCCAGGTCGGCATGCGTGAGGCCACCCGGACCGACTTCGAGGTGCCCGCCGAATACGGCCTGCGCCAGACCATCGGCGACACGCTCGGCATCGGCGGCATCTTCCGCGCGCTGCGCACCTTCCCGGTGTTGCGGGCCCTCGGCGAGGACATCGCCGAGATCTGCCCGGACGCGTGGTTGCTGAACTACACCAACCCGATGGCGATGAACGTGGGTTACCTCACCCGGGCCACCGGGCTGACCCGGGTGGTGGGGCTGTGCCACTCGGTCTACTGGACCATGCAGGGCCTGGCGGAACTGGTCGGAGTCCCCTATGAGGAGGTCGACTACCGCGCCGCCGGCGTCAACCACCAGGCCTGGGTGCTGCGCTTCGAGCACAACGGCACCGACCTGTACCCGAAGTTGGACGCGCTCATCGCCGAGGACGCCGAACTGCGGCGCCGGGTACGGGTGGACATGTATCGCCGGCTGGGCTTCTACCCGACCGAGACCAGCGAGCACTCCAGCGAGTACGTGCCCTGGTACCTGGGCCACGACAGCGAGATCACCCGGCTCCGGCTGCCGGTCGGCGCCTATCTCGGCATCGTCGACGAGAACATGGCCGCCTACGAGGAGACCCGCCGCGCGCTGGCCGCCGGGGACCCGGTCCCGGTGGAGTCAACGATGGAGTACGCGCCGCAGATCATCCACAGCATCGTCACCGGGACCCCGCGCACGGTCTACGGCAATGTGCCCAACCACGGGCTGATCGACAACCTGCCCGCCGATGGCATCGTCGAAGTACCGTGCTTGGTGGATGCGTTGGGCGTGCAGCCCACGCGGGTGGGGGCACTGCCGGCGCAGTGCGCCGCGCTCAACCGCGCCTACCTGAGCGTGAACGACCTGGTCGTACGCGCCGCCCTGGAGGACGACCCGCGGCACATCCGGCACGCGGCGATGGCCGACCCGGCCACCGCCGCCGCGTTGCCCGTCGAGCGCATCTGGGACCTGTGCGACGACATGGCCCGCGCGCACGGGGACCTGCTCCAGCCGGCACTGCGCGCCACGCTGGGGCACTGACGCGATGAGCGAGCTGCGCGTGGGCGTGGTCGGGGTCGGACAGCGCGCCGGTCTGGCCGTCGAGGCGAACCGGCCGGGCCGGGCCCGGGTGGTCTCCTGCGCCGACCCCGCCGCGCGCGGCCGGGCCGACGCCGTCGCCCTGTTCGGCCCGGACGTCGCCGTGCACACCGACCACCGACGCATGCTCGACGACCGTCTCGACGCCGTCTTCGTACTGACCCCGGACGATCGACACGTCGAGCCCGCGCTGTTCTTCCTGACCGCCGGGGTGCCGGTGTTCGTGGAGAAGCCGCTGGCCATCACGGTGCCCGACTGCGACCGCCTGCTGCGCGCCGCGCACGAGAGCGGGACCAGGTTGTACGTCGGGCACAACCTGCGTCACCTGCCGATGTTGCGACGGATGCGCGAGTTGATCGACGAGGGCGCGATCGGCCGGGTCCGGTCGGTGTGGTGCCGGCACTTCGTCGGGCACGGCGGCGACTTCTACTTCAAGGACTGGCACGCCGAACGTGCGCGCACCACCGGCCTGTTGCTCCAGAAGGGCGCGCACGACCTGGACGTGATCCACTGGTTGGCCGGCGGCTACTCGCACGACGTGGTCGCGATGGGCGACCTGGCGGTGTACGGCGGCAACCCCCGGCGCGAGCCCGTGCTCGCCGCCGCCGGCCGGGATCCGGCGACCCGGGTCGAGGAGGAGGCTCGGGCGCGGGACGGGTTCGCCCCCGAGGTGTGGCCGCCGACGGCGATGACCGGGCTCAATCCGATCGTCGACGTGGAGGACATCAGCCTGATGCTCACCCGACTCGACAACGGTGTCCTGGCCAGCTATCAGCAGTGCCACTTCACGCCGGACTACTGGCGCAACTACACGGTGATCGGCGACGAGGGCCGGATGGAGAACTTCGGCGACGGCCTGGAGGACGACCACCCGTCGATCAAGTTGTGGAATCTGCGCCGCTCCGGCTACCGGGCCGACGCCGACCGCAGCGAGTACGTGCCCGGCGGCGGCCTGCACGGCGGCGCGGACCCGGCCCTGGTCACCGAGTTCCTGCGCTTCGCGGTCCACGGCGGACCCACCCGTACCTCGCCGATCGCCGCGCGACAGGCGGTGGCCGCGGGTGTCGCCGCCACCGCCTCGTTGCGGGCGGGCGGCGTGCGTACCGAGGTGGCGCCGCTCGACCCGGACCTGATCCGCTACTTCGCGGCGCACCAGGGCACCGCACCCGGTCCGCCTTCGGGCACCACGGCGACCTCCTGACGAGGTGGTCGCCACACCCGCGGTCCGCACGGCCGATCGACACCGGCCGAGCGGACCGCGGGTGCCTTCGGCTCAGTAGTCCTCGTGGGCGAACGGAAGCAGTTCCGTACGCAGCGCCCGGTCCAGTTCGGCCGCCGCGCCCGGCGTGGACTCGACCACCAACCCGGCCGCGACGAGTCGGGCCGGCGGGGTGCCGCCCAGGTAGCACGCCGCCAGGTCGCGGACCTCCAGCACGAGATCGGCCGGAGCCCGGGTCGCGGTGTAGCTCGCGCCCTCGGGTCCGGCGGTGAGCCGGAATCGCCCGTGGTTGCCGGACACCGCCGGGTCCCGAACGTCGAGCACGAGGTCGACGGGCGCGGCCCACGAGCGGGCGGTGAGCGCGGTCCGCACGTCCACCAGGCGGATCCACAGCGCCGGGAACTGCCTGGTCACCCGCACCTGGTCCCGGTCGCTCGCGAACAGCAACAGTGGATCGTCCGCCGGCCGGACCCAGGCCACCACCTTGCCGGTCAGGTCGATCGAGGCGAGGTAGTCCCACAGCGCTGCGGCCGCCGGGGCGCCGTCGGCCTCCAGTTCGTGCACCTCGACCACGCCCGGGGTGCCGGCCGCGCTGTTCCCGGACTCGACCCGGTAGATGGCGTACCCGACCGGCGGGGCGCCGCTGTCGCCGAGCACGACGATCCGAGTCGGCGACTCGTCGTCGTCGGCCGCCAGGACGTTCTCGGCCCACCACCGCTCGTCCCGGGCGAACCGGCCCGCACGCGACGCGCGGGCGGCCTCGTACACGGGGTCGAGCAGGCCGGCCGCGTTGTCGGCGTCGACCAGCCGCAGCGGGCGCGGGTCCGGCGCCACGCGCAGCGCGAGCGGACGACGGCTGTCGATCTCGACCCCGAGCCCCTCGGTGCCGGGCGCGTAGCCGAACCGGCCGTAGATCGCGTCCTCGGAGGACCACAGGCACGACAGCGCCTGTCCGGCCTCGGCGCACCGACGCCATTGTTCGTCGATCATCCGCGACAGGAGCCCGCGTCTGCGGTGGGTCGGCGCGACGGCGACGAAGTCGAGCCCGGCGCAGGGCTGCTCGCCGCCGGGCACGGACAGCGCGAAGCGGTGCGCGACGACCTGGCCGACCAACGTGTCGTCGTCGTACGCGCCGATGCGCTCGCAGTTCCAGGAGTACTTCGCGATACCGCTCGCGTCTGGCGGCCGAGTCCTTCTCGTGGAAGGCCAGATCGGCGAGATCCAATACCTGGTCCAGATGTGCTTCCGGGATCTCCCGGATGTCGAGGCTCACCGTCGTGACGCTAACCGCGCCCGCCGCGCGTGGCCATCGCTTTCCCCGCGCCCGTCGCCGACCGGCGTTCGGGTGAATGTCGACACCGACCGGTTGCCCGGAGCGATTCGCCTCGTTGCATTGCACGAGCGCCGCATCCGGGCGGCGTGAACGTCGATACGGAGAGACACCAGTGAACTCGTTCAAGAAGGCCACCGTGCTGGCCGCCGGCACCGCCGCCCTGGTCATGGCGGGCGCGGGTGGCGCGAGCGCCACCGCCGAGGCCGACGGCGCCGCCGTGAACTCCCCCGGCGTACTGTCCGGCAACAACCTGCAGGTCCCGATCCACATCCCGATCAACATTTGCGGGAACACGGTCAACGGCCTCGCCGCCCTCAACCCGACGTTCGGGAACGTCTGCCTCAACGTCGACGGTGAGGACAAGCACGAGGACTTCAAGGCCGGCAACCACACCGGGAGCATGGTCGGCGACGGCCACCACGGCTGACCCACCATCCCCCGGTCTCGGCTCCTCCTCCCTGACCGGGTGTCTCGGGGCTCCGCGAGTGCGTCCGCGGAGCCCCGATCGCCGTTTCGAGGCGAACGACGACCGGGCGGGATCGGCCTCGCGCCCGAGCCCGAGCCCTGGCCCGAGTCCGAGTCCGTAGTCGACCGCGCGGGACCGAGGCCGTAGTCGTCCCGCCGCCTACGAGAGGTACGGCTCCGCGCGTCTCGCGCCGTTCCACCATCCGCCGTGCCGGCCACGGCCACGGCTTGGCGTACGGCCCAGCGCGTCTCGCGCCGTTGCCCGGGTGTGGCATCCGGCCGCCGGAGAGCGCCCGTCGAAGGCGCACCCGGTCCGCGCGAGTCCGGCCCGTCCCGCCCACCGGTCCCCCGCGTCGCCCTCCGCGTGATGCGAACATGCGCGCCCTCGCCGCGTTCACGGGTGGTCGGCGACGCCCCGCTTCCGCCGGCCCTCCGCACCATTTGGCCCGGTTCGCCCGTTCACCCGATTCGCCCGGCCCGCCGCCTCGCCCGGCCCGCCGCTTCGCCCGGCACACCGCCGCTCGGGCGCGCGCCGCACCGCACCGCACGCCTTGCGCGCTCCCCGACCGTCTTGCCGGCCCCTCCCTCGGCGGTCGGGCGAACAAGCGTTCCCGCCGCGGTGGTTGACAGTGCAACCGAGATCACCTCTATTATTCTATCCGGAATCATATACGTTTCGAGATGGCATCGCTGATCCAGGCGCAAAGGGGTGGCGAGTGACGCACGACGCGGTGACCGCATCGACCGGGCGGCGGCCCGGCAAGGTGCTGGCCGTACACCTCAACTACCGCTCCCGCGCGCACCAGCGTGGCCGCGTCCCCGACCATGCCTCGTATTTCCTCAAACCGAGCAGCTCGCTCACCGGATCCGGCCCGGTCGAGCGGCCGGCCGGCGTCGAACTGCTGGGCTTCGAGGGCGAGATCGCGCTGATCGTCGGCCGCACCGCGCACCGTGTGGCCCCCGCCGACGGATGGGCGCACGTCGGCTGGGTGACCGCCGCGAACGACCTGGGTCTGTACGACCTGCGCTACGCGGACCGCGGTTCCAACGTCCGGGCCAAGGGCGGCGACGGCTTCACCCCGCTGGGACCGACGCTGCTGCCCGCGGCCGAGCTGCGACCCGACGAGCTGCGCGTACGCACGTGGCTGGACGGGGAGTTGGTCCAAGAGGACGAGAGCGCGACGCTGCTGTTCGGCTTCGCCGAGTTGGTCGCGGACCTGTCCCGACTGCTCACCCTGGAGGTCGGCGACGTGATCCTCACCGGCACCCCGGCGGGCGCGTCGGTGGCCGGGATCGGGCAACGCGTCGAGGTCGAGGTGGACAGCCTGCGCGACCCCGACCGCAGCACCGGCAGGCTGCGCACCGACGTGGTCGCCGGCCCGGAACTCGCGGAGTGGGGTGCACCGCCCCGGGTCGACCCGGCCACCCGGGCCGACGCCACCGGCACGCGGCCCGCGTCCACCCAGCCACACCGCCCCCCGAAGCCCGCCGGGCCGCCCGCGCCCACCCCGCCCGCCGAGCCCGCCGGCGCCGACACGCCACCCGTCCTCACCGACGACCTGCGTGCCCGGCTCACCCGAGTGGCCGTGGCCACGCTGAGCGTGCAACTGCGCGCCCGCGGCTTCGACACCGTCTCGATCGACGGCGTCCGCGCCCTCACCCCGGGGACCCGCCTGGTCGGCACCGCCCGCACACTGCGCTATGTCCCGTTCCGCAAGGACCTGTTCGCCGAGCACGGCGGCGGCTTCAACACGCAAAAACGTGCCGTCGACTCGCTGGAACCCGGCCAGGTCCTGGTGATGGAGGCACGCGGCGTGGCCGGCGCCGGCACCCTGGGCGACATCCTCGCGCTGCGCGCCCGCACGCTCGGTGCGGCCGGCATCGTCACCGACGGCGCCGTCCGGGACAGCGCCGCCGTGGCCGCGCTGGGCCTGCCCGTACTGGCCGCCGCCGCGCATCCCGCCGTGCTCGGCCGCCGGCACGTGCCCTGGGACGCCGACGTCACCATCGCGTGCGGCGGCGCCACCGTACAGGTCGGGGACATCGTGGTGGCCGACGACGACGGCGCCGTGGTGATCCCGCCCGCACTGCTCGCCGAGGTCCTCCCGGCCGCCGAGGAGCAGGAGTCCCGCGAGCGCTTCATCACCGAACAGGTGGCCGCCGGCGCGGAGTTGGCCGGCCTGTACCCGCTCGGGCCGGACTGGGAGCCCGCCTACCGCGCGTGGGCCGCCGACATCCCTGTCGGCGCCCCTGTCGACATCCCCCCATCCGGCCCCGCCGTCACGTCGGCCGGCATCACCACCCCCGCCGACGCAGCCCGCGCAAGCACCGCCCCGACCACCACTCGCGAGGAGCACCGATGAAGTACCGCGCCGATCCGTCCCTGATCCGCGGCTCGATCGCCCCGCTGGTCACCCCCTTCACCCCGGAGGGCGCGGTCGACACCGCCGCGCTGCGCCGTCTGGTCCGCTGGCAGATCGCGGCCGGTTCGCACGGCATCTCGCTCGGCGGCTCCACCGGCGAGCCGTCCGCACAGACCCTCGCCGAGCGCGCCGAGGCGATCCGGGCGGTCGCCGCCGAGATCGACGACCGGGTGCCGTTCCTGCCGGGCACCGGATCGACCAAGCTGGACGAGACCCTGGAACTGACCGGGATCGCCCGGGAGTCCGGCGCCGACGCGGTGCTGATCATCACCCCGTACTACGCGCGCCCCACCCAGGAGGCGTTGTTCGCCTGGTATTCCACGGTCGCCCGGGAGTACCCGGATCTGCCCGTGGTGATCTACAACGTGCCCGGTCGCACCGCCGTGGAGATCGCTCCACAGACCGTGGCCCGGCTCTTCCGGGCGCACGAGAACATCGTCGGCGTCAAGGAGACCACCAGGGACTTCGAGCACTTCTCCCGGGTGATCGAGGCCGCCGGTCCCGAACTGCTGGTCTGGTCCGGCATCGAACTGTTGTGTCTGCCGGTCCTGGTCCTGGGCGGCGCGGGCTTCGTCTCCGCGCTGGCCAACATCGCACCGGCCGCGGTCGCGCGGATGTACGAGGCCTATCAGGAGGGCGATCCGGGCCGGGCCCGCGAGTTGCACTACGCCCTCCATCCCCTGGTGGACCTGCTGTTCGTGGAGACCAACCCGGCGCCGGCCAAGTGGCTGATGCACCGACGCGGCCTGATCGGCTCCGACTTCGTGCGTCCACCGCTGCTGCCGCTGTCCGAGCGGGGCCGAGCGGACGTGACCGCCCTCGCGCAGAGCCGGCTCGACCTGCTGACCGACCCCGCCCTTGGAGAAGAAGCGATATGAGTTCCACGACGACGACTCCCGTCGAGCACTCCGCGGTGCCCGCCGCGCTGCCCACGCGGTTGCGTCATTTCATCGACGGCCGGCACGTGGACTCGCTTGACGGCGCCACCTTCGAGGTCTGCGCCCCCGCCTCCAACCTGCCCTACGCGACCGCGGCTGCGGGCAAGGCGGCCGACGTGGACGCCGCGGTGCGGGCCGCCCGGCGCGCCTTCACCTCGGGTCCGTGGCCCGGGACGCAGGCCAAGGAGCGGGCCCGGGTGCTCCGTCGCATCGCCGACGAGGTGGAGCGTCGGGACGCCCGGCTGGCCGAGTTGGAGACCTTCGACACCGGTCTGCCGATCACCCAGGCGCTGGGTCAGGCGCAGCGCGCCGCGGAGAACTTCCGCTTCTTCGCGAACCTGATCGTCGGTCGGACCGACGAGGCGTACCAGGTGCCCGGTCGCCAGCTCAACTACGTCAATCGCCGCCCGATCGGGGTCGCCGGACTGATCACGCCGTGGAACACGCCGTTCATGCTCGAGTCGTGGAAGCTGGCGCCGGCTCTGGCCGCCGGCTGCACGGTGGTGCTCAAGCCGGCCGAGTTCACCCCGCTGTCGGCTTCGTTGTGGGCGGACATCCTCACCGAAGCGGGCCTGCCGCAGGGCGTGTTCAACCTGGTCGGCGGATTCGGCGAAGAGGCGGGCGCGGCCCTGGTCGAACATCCCGACGTGCCGCTGATCTCGTTCACCGGCGAGACCACCACCGGGCAGAACATCTTCCGCTCCGCGGCCCGACACCTCAAGGGCCTGTCGATGGAGCTCGGCGGCAAGTCACCGGTGATCGTGTTCGCCGACGCCGACCTGGACGACGCGATCGACGCCGCGCTCTTCGGGGTGTTCTCACTCAACGGCGAACGCTGCACCGCCGGTTCGCGGATCCTGGTCGAGCGGGGGGTGTACGCCGAGTTCGTCGAGCGGTTCGCCGCGCGAGCCGAACGCATCGTGGTCGGCCCGCCGCGGGATCCGACCACCGAGGTGGGCGCGCTGGTGCACCCCGAGCACTACGAACGGGTGTTGGCGTACGTGGAGATCGGCCGGCACGAGGCGCGGCTGGTCGCGGGCGGCGCCCGTCCCGCGCACCTGCCGACCGGGAACTACCTGGCGCCGACCGTCTTTTGCGACGTGCCGCCGGACGCGCGGATCTTCCAGGAGGAGATCTTCGGACCGGTGGTGGCGCTGACCCCGTTCGCGGACGAGGCCGAGGCGATCGAGCTGGCCAACGCGGTCCGCTACGGACTGGCCGGCTACGTGTGGACCAACGACATCCGCCGGGCGCACCGGGTGGCGCAGAGCGTCGAGTCCGGGATGGTGTGGATCAACTCGCACAACGTCCGCGATCTGCGCACGCCGTTCGGCGGGATCAAGGCCTCGGGGCTCGGTCACGAGGGCGGCTACCGCTCGATCGACTTCTACACGTCGCAGCAGGCCGTCCACGTGGCCATGGCGCCGCTGCACACCGCCCGCTTCGGCGCCGCGTGAGCCCGGGACGCCGGCCGGGTGTCCGGCCCGTGCCCGCCGGATCCCCGTCCGCGCTCGACCATGGCCCCGGCCGGGGCGGAGCGCTGGTTTCCGGATCGGGCCCGGGTGACCGGGACCGATCGCGCCGGCCGGGTCCGGCGCCTCGAACAGGAGGAGAGTCCGATGCCAACTCCCGCCGTTCCGCCCATACCCACCGACCGCCCCGGCGTGCCCGCCCCCGACCCGGCGACCCCGCGCTGTCCGGACATCGTCCGCGCCGCCTACGCCGAGTTGGTGGTCACCGACCTGGCCGCGTCCCGCGAGTTCTACGTCGACCTGCTGGGCCTGGTGGTCACCCACGAGGACGAGGACGCGGTGTACCTGCGCGCCTTCGAGGAGTTTCTGCACCATTCGCTGGTACTGCGGCGCGGGGCCGCCGGTGCGCTGGCCGCGTTGGCCTACCGGGTGCGCGCGCCGCGGGAGGTCGACGTCGCCGAGCGCTACTACCGGGCGCTGGGGGTGCCGGTCGAGCGCCGCGCGCCGGGTGCGACCCGCGGGATCGGGCCCGCCGTACGGGTCCTGGACCCGTTGGGGTTCCCACTGGAGTTCTTCTACGAGGCCGAGCACGTGCCGCGCCTGCATCAGCGCTACGACCTGCACGGCGCGGGCGCGATCGCGCGGCTGGACCACTTCAACATCGTGGTGCCGGACGTGGCCCGGGCCGAGCGCTGCTACCGCGACCTGGGCTTTCGGGTGACCGAGGACATCCGGGGCGAGGACGAGACGTTGTACGCCTCGTGGCTGCATCGCAAGGACACGGTGCACGACATCGCGCTGACCGGTGGCGACGGGCCGCGGCTGCACCACATCGCGTTCGGCACGCACGAGCGCGGTCAGGTGTTGCACGTGTGCGATCTGCTCGGCGCGCGGCGCCGGTCCACGCACATCGAGCGCGGTCCCGGGCGGCACGGGGTGTCCAACGCCTTCTACGTCTACGTGCGCGATCCCGATCTGCATCGGGTGGAGATCTACACGACCGACTACTACACGGGGGACCCGGACCACCCGGTGTTGTCCTGGGACGTCCGGGACAACCAGCGGCGGGACTGGTGGGGCAACCCGGTGGTGCCGTCCTGGTACGCGGATGCCTCCCCCGTCCTGGACCTGGCCGGGCACCCGCAACCGGTGCTCGCCCGGCGGGAGGACCACGAGGCGGAGGTGACCGTCGGCGCCGACGGTTTCTCGTTCGCCCGGGACGCGACCGGCGACGGATTCCGGATCGGGTCGCAGCTCTGAGTATTCGCCCCTGGTGTACGATCTGAAATCGTATCCGAAATAGTCGAGTGGAGAAGTAGGATGCGCCTGCGGCAACCCCTCGCCGTGACCACCTATCCGAGCACGGAGCGCACCGAGCAGCCTCCGGTGCTGCTCGTACACGGGTTCTGCTCCAGTACGCGCCGCACGTGGCTGGAGACGGGCGTCGTCCAGGCCCTGCTCGACGCCGGCCGCACCATGATCGCCCCGGACCTGCGCGGCCACGGCGCCAGCCCGGCACCGACGAGCGCCGAGGAAGTGGACGCGGTCGCCTCGGCTCAGGACCTGCTGGCCGTGGTCGACGCGTACGACGCGGACCGGTTCGACGTCGTCGCGTACTCGCTCGGCGCCCGACTGGTCTGGGAACTGGCCGCGCTGGCCCCGGAGCGGATCGGCCGGGTCGTGTTCGGCGGGCTGAACCCGACCGAGCCGTTCGCCGACGTGGACGTCGCGGAGCTGCGCCGGGCGGTGCACGACGGGGCGACCCCGCCCGCCGACCCGCTCACCGGCATGATCGCGGGCCTGATCCGCGCCGAGGGTGCGCGCGCGGACGGGTTGGTGACCTGTGTCGAGGGCCTGCGCGGTACTCCGTTCACGCCCGAGCGGTGGGCCGGCGGTACACCGCCGTGGTTCGTGGTCGGCATCGACGACACGATGACCCACGGCACCAAGGATCTGGTCGCCCTGATCCCGGGATCCCGAATGGTCGCCATGGCCGGCGACCACCACGGCGTTCTGGTCAACCCGTTCTTTCGCGAACTGGTTGTGCGGGTCCTCGACCGCTGACCCACCGCGGCGCACCACCCCCACCGGACCACGCCGGAGACGCCGGGCCGGGACACCTCGTCCCGGCCCGCCACCGTGTCCGGTCCAGACTGAGGAGACCGTAGTTGAGTCCCGCAAAGGCAACCACCGCCGCGAGCAAGGCCGCCAAGGCGTCGAAATCGGAGATGTGTTACGAGCTGCTGCGCGGCCGCATCCTCGACGGCACCTACGGGCCCGGGTATCGGCTGGTGTTCGACCAGCTCGCCCGCGAGGCGGGGGTCAGCACCATCCCGCTGCGCGAGGCGGTGCGCCGGCTCCAGTCCGACGGTCTGGTGGAGATCGTGCGCAACGTCGGGGCCCGGGTGGCGGTCTTCGACCGTTCGCAGGTCGAGCACTCGCTGAACGTGCTGGCCCGCCTGGAGGGTTACGCGACCGCGATCTCGGCGCCGCTGATGAGCGCCGCCGACATCGCCGAGGCCCGCGCGATCAACGACCGGATGGTCGAGGCGCTGGCGGACTTCGATCCCACCGCGTTCACCGCGCTCAACCGGCGATTTCATTTCTCGCTCTACGCGCATTGCCCCGACAGGCACCTGAACGCGCTGCTCGAGTCGGAGTGGGCGCGGCTGGATCACATGCGGCGGTCGACCTTCACCTACGTGCCCGGCCGAGCCCGGACATCGGTGCGCGAGCACGAGCATCTGCTCGACCTGATCGACGCGAGCGCCGACCCACAGGTGATCGAACAGGCCGCGTGCGCGCACAAGATCGCCACGGCGGCGGCGCTGCACCAGGCCAAGACCGGGACCCCGTAGCGGCTCGGCGACGCGACGAAGGGCGGGCTCCGGGAGCCCGCCCTTCGTCGCGTCGTGCCGCTCGTGCGGCGCCGGCGTCCCTGCGGTGCCGGGTTCGGGTGGTGCCGGGTTCGGGTGGCGCCGGGGTCGGGTGGCGCCGCGCTCAGACCAGGAGTTGACCGCCGTCCACCGGCACGATCGTGCCGGTGATGTGCTCGGCCGCCGGCGAGGCCAGGAACACCGCGAGCGGCGCGACGTCCTCGGGTACCGCGATGCGGCCCAGCGGGATCCGCGCCTCCCACGCCTGCCGGGCCTGCGGGTCGGACATCAGGCCGGCGGTCATCGGGGTGTGCACCGGACCGGGCGCGATCCCGTTGACCCGGATGCGGTGCGGGGCCAGTTCGATCGCGCCGGTACGGGTGATCGCGTCCACCGCGGCCTTGGTGGCCTCGTAGTGGCCCAGTCCCGCGGTGGGCTGCCGGGCGCCGATCGAGCTGATGTTGACGATGGCGCCGCCCGCCTCCGCGGCGATCATCAGCCGGGCCGCGGCCGCGGTGACGGTGAAGGTGCCACGCAGGTTGACCGCCACCACGGTGTCGAAGACCTCGATCGGCAGGTCCACGAGCAGTCCGCCGCCCGCGACCAGTCCCGCGTTGTTGACCAGGACCGCGAGCGGGCCGACCTCGGCGAGGACCCGGTCCAGGGCCGAGGCCACCGACACGGGGTCGGTGATGTCCATCGGGATCGGGACGCCGCCGATCTCCCGGGCGACCTTCTCGGCCGCGTCGACGTCGAGATCGGCGATCACGACCCGGTCGCCGCCCTCGGCGAAGGCGCGCGCGACGGCCGCGCCGATGCCGCTCGCCCCGCCGGTGACCACCACGACGCGTCCGGTGCTCATCGGGCCTCCGCCACGATCACCCGCGGGCTGCCCGGGAGTTCGAGTATGTCCACCGGCCGCCAGCCGGCGTCCGTGAGCCATTCCTCGACCTCGCCGCGCGGGTACACCGTGGTGCCGTCGATGACCAGGTACTCCCCCGCGTGCAGGGTGTCGATCAGCCGCGGCGTCCCGTTCGGCTCCAGGAAGAAGTCCAGCAACAACAGCCGGGCCCCGGGAGTCGCGGCCTTGCGCGCCGCGGCCACGATCCGCCGGTTCTGCTCGGCGTCGAAGCGGTGCACGACGTGTTCGAGGAGCACCAGGTCGAAGCCGGTGGGCACGTCGTCCGTCAGCGGGTCGCCGCTCACCACCTCGACCCGGTCCTCGACCCCGGCCGCCGCGAGGGTGTTCTCCGCGTGCCCGACCAGGTCGCCGGCGGACATGAAGGTCGCGCTCAGCTCGGGGTTCGCACGCAGCGCCTCGGCCAGGAACGACCCGGACAACCCGCCCAGGTCCAGGACCCGCCGATGCGCGCCGAAATCGTAGGCGCCCACCAGCATGCGGGCGTGCAACGCGTTGTACGTCATCACCCCGCCGAGGAAGACGCCGAGCCGATCGCCGCCCAGGTCCAACGGAGCGGGCCGGGCGGTGCGGGTGGTCTCGGCGAAGCCGAGCCAGTGCGGGTAGCTGACGGTGTCCAGGAAGGTCAGGAACGGGCGCAGATCCACGTCCGATGTCGATCCCCCGAGGTAGCGCCGGGCGGCGGGCGAGCCGGCGTATCCCGCCTCGCCGCGCTCCAGCAGCCCGAGACCGACCATCGCGTCGGCCAGGATCAGCGTGGTGCGCTCGGGCAGTCCGGTCCGGGTCGCGAGCTCGTCGAGCGGCGCGGGTCCGTCGGCGAGTGCCGCGAACAGGCCGGCCTCGTTGGCCGCGAAAAGCTGCTTGGCGGCCATGTACGCGATCGCGATTTCGATGATGCGATCGGGGCCGACCTCGGCCTGGGCGTCCGAGGGAACTGACATCGGATCTCCTCGCGGGGCAGGAAGTTGGTATCTGGAATGCTATATGATTACCGATGCCGTCAACAATGGCGATCGTGTCGATCTCCGCCCCCTTGGAGGATCCGTGGTGCTCTCCCCCGTCGCCGGCAGCCCCGGCCCGGTGCCCCGTCGTCGACTCGGCGCACACGGCCCGGAGGTGCCCGTGCTCGGCCTGGGCTCGTGGAACACCTGGGACCGGATGAGCCGTTCGGACGCCGTCGCGCTGATCCGCGACGCGTTGGCGCACGGCGTGGAGTTGTTCGACGTCGCGCACTACGACATGGGCCCACACGCGGAGAACGCGCGCACCGACCTGATCTTCGGGCAGGCGATGCGCGACGCGGGCGTGGCCCGGGAGGACTATCTGCTGTGCGGCAAGCTGTGGTTGTGGGAGTACCCGAGGAAGGGTTTCGCCGAGCAACTGGCGGTCTCGCTGGACCGGATCGGCACCGACCGGGCCGACCTGGTCGTGGTCGGCGACTTCTTCGGCGAGTTGGACGTACGAGCCGTGGTCCGCGACGTCGCCGAACAGATCGCGGCCGGCCGGTTCACTTCGTGGGGCGTCAACAACTGGTCCGCCGCGGACGTGTGGCGGGCCCGACGGTTCGCCGCCGAGGAGGGGCTGACGCCACCGACGTTCGCGCAGCTCAAGTACAGCCTGGCGCGTCGCGCGGTGCCCGAGGGCGAGCCGTTCGCCGAACTGTTCGCCGACGGACTGGCCATGCAGGCGTCCGACGTGCTGGAAGGCGGCATCCTGGCGGGCAACCTCCACCCGCAACGCAAGATCGGCGCCGACCCCGGCGACATCCGCGATCGCATCCGCGACACGTACCCGCTGATCGCCCGCGTGGCCGCCGAATTCGACGCCACACCCGCGCAACTGGCCATCGCCTTCTGTCTCACCAACCCCGCGGTCGCCACCGTCCTGTTCGGCGCCAGCCGCATATCCCAATGGCAGGACAACCTCAAAGCCCTGAACCTCCTCACCCACCACCCCGAAGACCTCCGCACCGCCCTCTCCGCCACGTGGGTCGACGCCGACACCATGAACCCGACAGGCACGGAACGCTGAATCCAACCGAGAGCCCGGCCGGCGTTTCTTGCGGCCGTCCCAAGCCGCGTGC
This sequence comes from Embleya sp. NBC_00888, assembly GCF_045207655.1. Classification (NCBI taxonomy): domain Bacteria; kingdom Bacillati; phylum Actinomycetota; class Actinomycetes; order Kitasatosporales; family Streptomycetaceae; genus Embleya; species Embleya sp. NBC_00888. The sequence goes on from NZ_CP108785.1 coordinate 1,970,805, forward strand.
ACACCAAACGCCGGACGAAACCAAACCAGCCCGGCCGGCGTTTGAGGCCACCTTTCAGCCCGGCCGGCGTTTGAGGCCACCCTTCAGCCCGGCCGGCGTTTGAGGCCACCCCTCAGCCCGGCCGGCGTTTGAGGCCACCCCTCAGCCCGGCCGGCGTTTGAGGCCACCCTTCAGCCCGGCCGGCGTTTGAGGCCACCCTTCAGCCCGGCCGGCGTTTGAGGCCACCCCAAGCCACCAAAACCCTCAAGGACCCGAAGGGTCCACCACACCCCCGTCCGCAAAGAACGGCACCAGCCGAGCCCGCAACGCACTGGCCCCGACCCGATCCAACAACCGCAACCCCGCGACGTTGTCCACCAGTTGCTCCCGGCGCGTGGCCCCGAACAACACGCTCGCCGTGGCCGGATGCGACAACGCGAACGCAACGCACACCTGCGCGGCGCTCGCGTCCAGTTCCGCCGCCACCGCCGCGATCCCGGGCGCGGACGCGATGATCCGCTCCCGTACACCCCCCGGATCCCGTCCGATCTCCCGCGTCGGCGCGACCTTGCCGGCCAGGATGCCGCCCTCCAGCACATCGGACGCCTGCATCGACAGACCGGCCGAGAACAACTCGGCGAACGGCGCGCCGTCCGCGATCGCCCGCCGGCAGGGGCTGTACTTCAGCTGCGCGACCTGCGGACCGGCCGAACCCGCCTCCACCGCGTGCCGCCGAATCGTGGTGATCGCCTGCGCCGACCAGTTGTTCACACCCCAGTGCCCGATCAGCCCGCTCTCCTCCAACTCGGCCAGATCACCGGCGAGTCGCTCCAAATCCACGGCGTCGCCGCGCGCGTCGCCGCGGATGTCGCCCAGGATCGCCAGATCGGCGTACTCGGTCCCGGCCCGGAACATCGCCCGTTCCACCTGCTCGCGCAACGGCCGTGCCGGATAGCCCTCCAGCCACACCTTGGTGGACAGCAGGTATTCCTCCCGAGCCAGTCCCGCCGCCCGCACGATCGCCGAGAACAGCACGTCGGTGAACACCGGCTTCTGCCCGGGGATCCCGTATACCGCGACGTCGAAGAGGTTGATCCCCAACTCGACGGCGTGCGAGACCATGTCGACCGCGTCGTGGAAGTCCATCCGGTCGTAGGTGTGCCACGACCCCAGGGAAAGCGCGGACACGTACGGGCCCTCGACCCCCAGTCGGCGTCGCGGAACGGTCATGCTGTCGATGTCACCCATCGAAGGTCCTCTCGGGAATGAGTACTGCGGGCGGGTGGAACCGGCGCTCCAGGAACGACGAACGCGCTTACGGCAACCACGGATGCACCACGGCCTTGACCTGCTCCTGCCGACCCATCGCCGCCAGCGCCGCACTCGCGCCGGACAGCCCGACCGGCGCCGCGAACAGCCGGTCCCAGTCGAATCGGTCGCGGAAGTCGCGCAGGAACTCGACGGCCCGGTGGTAGTCGCCCACGTCGCCGTTGAGCGAGCCGACCACATCGAGTTCCTTGCCCATCACGGTCCCCAGCGGCAACCGCTCCGGGGTGGGACCGGTACTGCCCACGATCACGAACGTGGCTCCGAACGCCGCGAGTTCGACCGCCTCCGCACCCACACCGGGCGCACCGGCCAGGTCCAGGATCAGATCCGCGCCGCGCCCGCGGGTGGCGGCCAGCACCTCCTCGCGTCGGCCCTCGGCGTCGCCGTCCAGGCCGATCGTCACGTCCGCGCCGAACTCCCGGGCCAGTTCCAGCCGGTTCTCGGGCCCGCCGATCGTGATCACCGTGCGCGCGCCGCTCGCCTTGGCCATCGCGGCGGCCACGATGCCCAGCGCTCCGGCGCCCTGCACCACGACCTCGGCGCCGGGCCTTACCCCACCCGCCCGGTCGAACGCGTGCAGCACGGTCTTGACCGCGCACCCCGCGCACGCGGCCCAGGTGTCGGGCACGTCGTCGGGTACGAGCACCTTCTCCGCGCGCGGCCCGACGTAGGCGAACTCGGCCAACCCGGCCGTCGCGTACGGCCATCGGTCCGAGCGTTGCCGGAAGCCGTAGCCCCGATCGACGCAACCCACCGGCCGGCGCAACACCGTGCAGGCGTGGCACGTGCCGCAGGTCGACTCGGACCAGCCGATGCGATCACCGACCCGCAGCGTGCGGCCGAGCGCGTCGGTGGCGCCCACACCGACCACTTCGACCACGCCGGTCATCTCGTGGCCGAGCACCATCGGCAACATGCCGGGGAAACTCATCGCGCCGCGCCACAGGTGCACGTCGGTCGCGCACAGCGTGGCGCAGCCGATCCGGACCAACACCGCGCCCGGCTCGCAACGTTCGGGCAGTGCGATGTCCTCCAGAGTGAGCGGTTCGTCGTGCGCGCGCAGCACCGCGGCGCGGGTGGAGCCGTCCGGGGCGGAGCGGGTTCCCATGATCATCTGCGAACTCCGGTTCGTTGTCATCGACTGTGCGCGGTGTCCCAGACCTCGTGCCGGCTGCGCCACCACAGCAGCACCAGGATCACCAGAAACGGGATCACGCCTCGGTACTCGCGCACCGCGCTCATCGCGGCGGACATGCCTTCGAGGCAGCCGAGCAGCAGGCCGCCGGCCAGGGTCAGCGGAAGGTTGCGGAACCCGCCGACCATGGCGACGGCGAGCGCGGTGACGATCAGCTTGCCCAGCGTGGAGAAGTCGCCGCCCAGGCGCGGCGCGACCAGGATGATCACCAGCGCGGTGAGCGCGCCGATGGCCACCCACACCGCGGTGGCCAGCCGCGGCGCGGAGATGCCGACCACCTGTGCGGTGCCCGGCCGTTCCGACAGTGCCTGTAGGCGCAGCCCCACCAGGGTCCTGCGCAGCAGCAGTTCGACGCCGACGGTGATCGCCACCGCGAAGGCGATCGAGACCAGCACGGCCTGTGAGACCACCACGTCGCCGATCCGGAACATCGCCCCGTCGAAGGGCGCCGGGAAGCGGCGCGCGCCGGTGGAGGTGGCGCCGAACAGGCGCAGCCCCACGGCCATCACCGCGACGTAGACGGCCACCGTCACGGCCGCCTTGGTGCGTTCGTTGTGCTCCCCGAACCAGCGGATCAGCACCGCGCCCAGGATGCCGGACAAGGTCGCGCCGACCGCGACCCCGAGCGGCAGCGCGAGCCATACGTTCAGCCCGTCGTCGGTCAGCGAGACCATGGTGAAGGCGCCCATCGCGCCGATCGCCGCCATCGCGAAGTTCACCACGGCGACCAGGCGATAGGTCAGCACCACGCACAGTCCCAGCAGCGCGTAGCCCCCGCCGCTGCTCAGGCCCGCGATCACAGAGTTCAGCATTCGAGCACCTCCTGCTCCGAGGGGCCGGCCGCGCCGACCGCGCGTGCGCGGTCGGCGGCGGTCACGGCGAGGTCGATCGGTCGCACCGGGATCGGACCCTCGCGCGCCTACTTCTTGGTGGGCACGACAAAGCCCTCGGGCAGCACCTGCCACTTGCCGTCGACGGCCTTGACGAAGCGGCTGCCCTGGACCGGGTTGTGCTTGTCGTCGGGGCCGAAGACCCACGGGGAGCCGACCATCGGGTAGTCGATCGGGCTCATCTTCTTGAACGCCTCGGTGACCGACTTGCGGGTGATGTCGCCCTTGATGCCCTTGAGCACCTGGACGAACACGTCTGCGGACATCACCGCGCCCTGGCTGAACGCGGTGCGCTGGATGCCGTGCTTGTCCATCAATTGCGCCCAACGCCCGTTGCCGGGCAGGGTCACGTCGGTGTACGGCTGCCATTCGGTGCCGACGTAGGCCCGCATGCCCGAGGGCACCAGTTTGGCGTTGGCGTCGGTGTAGCTGTTCGCGCCCATGATGAAGTCGACGTTGTTCATGCCCTGGGTCTGCGCCTGGGCGAACCACGGGCCGACCTGTGCGTTGTACAACACGGCCTGACAGCCCGCCTGTTTGGCGGCGATCAGGTGCGGCGTGGGGTCGCCCTCGCCGACGGCGGTGTCCTTGGCGGCCAGTTGTTTGCCGGTGAGGTCGCTCCACTCCTTGATCGCGTCGCTGATCCCGCCGCCGCTGCCGGGCAGGGTGGTGTAGTAGAGGCAGACCTTGTCGTGGTGCAGCGTCTCGGAGGCGTAGTAGAGCATCGCGGTGAGCAGCTTGAACGGACCGGGGTTGACCGGCGCGATGTCGGGGCTGTTGAAGCACGCGGGGTCGACGCCGACGGCCGGGATGGAGACGATCTTCGCGCTCTTGTACGCGGCGCGGTTGACGCCGCAGTCGACCGCGCTGGAGGAGCCGACCAGGGCGACCACGCCCTTGGACTGCACGAGTTCCACCTCGTTCTCGGTGGAACGTTGCGGGTTCATCGCGTCGTCCTTGCTGATCAGCTCCAGCTTGCGGCCGTTGATCCCGCCGGCCGCGTTGACCTCGTCGAAGACGGCCTTGACCGCCTGCGGGACCTCCGGGGTCTGGAACAGCCCGGTGATTCCGTTGATCGAGCCGACCTTGATGGCGCCGCTGGTGGAGCCGCCGTCGCTGCCGTCGCCGGCACACGCGGTCGCGGCCAGGGCGAGCGCGGCGGTCACGGCCAACCGGCTCACGAGGGAACGCTTCATGGGGAACGTCCTTGTCATGGTGGATCGGTACGGAGTCGATCCGATCGAAGGCATGCCGGGGGAACCCGGGTCGGCGCGGAGGCGAGCGCGCGACACGGGGTGGTGCGGGCGGGTCGGGGCGGGTCGGCCGGTGGACCGGCCGGTGGTCGGCGCCCGTGGGTCAGCCGGTGGGGGTGACGATCGCGGTCGGGGGGACCGCGCCGTCGGGGGTGTCCGCGCCGCCGAGATAGGCGGCGAGCACCGCCGGGTCGCGCAGGACCTCCTCGGTGCGGCCGCTCGCGATCACTGTGCCGAAGTCCAGGACGGTGACCTCGCGGCAGGCCACGCGCACCAGTTCCATATCGTGCTCAACCAGCAGGACGGCCACGCCGTAGCGCTCGGGCACCTGGGCGAGTCGAGCCCCCAGGCGCAGCGATTCGGCGGCGGACTGGCCCGCGGCCGGCTCGTCCAGCAGGGCCACCGCCGGCCGCGCGGCGATCGCCGCGGCCACGTCGAGCAGGCGGCGGGTGCCCGCGTCGACGATCGAGATGGGCAGGTCGCCGACGGGGCAGCCGAAGAACTCCAGGAGTTCGTCGGCCTCGGCCCGGCCCAACCGCCGCCCCGCGCCGATATCGAGGTATTCGTACTGGGTCAACTCCGGGGCGATCAGGGTGGTTTGGAAGGTGCGGCGCAGACCCTTGGCGGCGCGTACCTGCGGGGCGAGTCGGTCGATGGGCGCCCCGTCCAGGCGGACCGAGCCGGGCGTTCGGCCGAGGAAGCCGCCGACCGCCGAGATGAAGGTGGACTTGCCCGCGCCGTTGGGGCCGATCAGGCCCACCACGGCACCGGCGGGGACGGTGAGGTCGACCGCGTCCAGGGCGGTGACCGGACCATAACGAACCGTCAGACCCCGCACGTCCAGGGCGGGTTCGGTGCCCACGGGTCGCGCGGGCGCGCCGACGGTGCGCTCGGGTGGTGGGGCCGCGTCGGCGCGTTCGCGGTCGTGCGCGGGCTCGGCGTCGGCGACCTTGCGGGCCTTGGCCAGGCGTTTGCGGTTGCGGGTGAAGTCGGTTTGGCTCATCCCGCTGCGCAGCGCGAGGATCGGCACGATGCCGAAGATGATCCCGCCCAGGTCCTGGGGCAGCTTGACCTTCTCCAGGAGGGTGGCCATGGTCGCGCCGAACACCCCACTCATCAGGGCACCTTCGGGGTGGTGCGGGCCGATCAGGATGGCGATCGCGAAGAGCGTGACGGATTGGCCCATGGCGAAGTTGCCGGAGACCACCAAGCCGAGTTGACCGGCCATCAGGCCGCCGCCGATCCCGGCGATGAACGCGCTGATCGCGAAGGCGGCGAGTTTGCTGCGGGCCACCGAAATGCCGTGCGAGGCGGCCAGCCGTTCGGAGTGCCGCAGTTCGAGCCAGGACCGGCCGAGTCGGGTCCGGTCGAGAACGGCGAGGGCGAGCGCGATCACGGTGAAGACGATGACGACCAGGACGAAGTAGTTCGCGTTGGTGGCGAAGGCGGGCGGGCGGGCGACCGTCTCGAGTTCCTCGGTACCGGGGAACTGCTTGGCGCCCAGCACGATGTCGGTGGACACCGCCGCGCCGAAGGTGATCACGGCGAGGTTGACGCCGCGAACACGCAGGGCGGGCAGGCCGATCAGCATGCCCACCGGCGCGGCGGCCAGGCCGCCGAGGAGCAGCCAGACGAGCAGGCCGCCCGGTGCGTCGGCCACGTTGAGCCGCATCACCACCCAGGCGCCGATCGCCGCGAAGGAGAGTTGGCACAACGACATGACGCCGGCGCGGCCGACGATCACGCCGTAGCTCTGCATGATCACGGCGCTGATCACGCTGGTGATGGCGAGGTAGAGCCAGTAGGGCGACAGGATGTTGGGGATCGCCACGCAGGCCGCGATCGCGAGCACGATCGTGACGGCCGCGCCGCGCTTGTCGAGCAGGTCCATGGCGGTGGGTGTCGTGCCGCCGGGCGTGCGGCCGGCGGCCCTCGTGCGGGCGTCGGGCTTCATCGGGCGGCACCGCCGATCCGGCTGTCCAGGGGGCCGACCGGGACCTGCTCGACCGGGTCGGTGGTCGGCGTCGTGGTCGAGCCGAAGTAGTACTCGTGCAGGAGTTCGGCCCGGTCGCGCAGTTCCGCGCAGGGACCGTCGTGCACGACGCGGCCCTTGCGCAGCACGTAGGCGTGTGCGCCGACGTCGAGGGCGAGGTTGGCGAACTGTTCGATCAGTAGGACGGCCAGTCCCGCACCGGCGAGTTCGCCGACCACGCGCATCAGCCGGCGCACCACCATGGGCGCGAGTCCGAGCGACATCTCGTCGACGAGGACCACCTTGGGATCGGTGACCAGGGCGCGGCCGAGCACGAGCATCTGCTGTTCGCCGCCGGAGAGATGGCCGGCCTGCAAGGTGCGGCGGCGGGCCAGTTCGGGGAAGAGCCGGTAGACGGTGTCCGGGTCGCCGCCGCCTGCGCGGGCGACCAACAGATTCTGTTCGACGGTGAGGGTGCGGAAGATGGTGCGGGCCTGTTCGACGTAGCCGATGCCGGCCCGGGCGCGCTTGTGCACGGACAGCTTGTGCACCGGGCGGTCGTCGAGTTCGATGCTGCCGGCGGTGGTGCGCACCAGGCCGGCGATGCCGTCCATCAGGGTGGTCTTGCCCGCACCGTTGGCGCCCAGGAGCACGGTGACCGCGCCGGGGGCCACATCCAGCGTGACGTCGCGCACCACCGGGATCTCGTCCCGGTGGATGCTCACGTCGCGCAGCCGCAGGACGGCCGGGGCGCTCACCGCGCCTTCCCCGCGAACGCGTCCCGCAGTGCCCCGACGACCAGTTCGTGCGCCCGTTCGGCGTCGCCGAGGTCGGTGGCGAGCAGGCCGAAGAAGCCGTGGATGAGCCCGTCGAAGCGCACCGCGGTGGCCGGGGTGCCTGCGTCGTTCAACGCCCGTGCGTAGTCCTCGCCTTCGTCCCGGAGCACGTCGTACTCCGCGCCCAGCACCAGCGCGGGCGGCAGTGCGGAGAGGTCGTCGGCACGGATCGGCAGCAGGTACGGGTCGGCAAGGTCGGCGGCGTCGCGTGGGTACTGGGTGAAGAACCAGTCCATGCTCGCCTTGGACAGGAAGTAGCCGTCGGCGAATTCCCGATAGGAGGGCCGCCCGTCGTCGGGGTGTCCCACCACCGGCGACACGAGCACCTGGAGTGCGATCGGCGGGCCGCCCAGGTCGCGGCTCTTCAGCGCGACCACGGCGGCCAGATTGCCGCCCGCGCTCTCCCCGCCGACCGCGATCCGCGTACCGTCCACCGCCCATCGCTCGCCGTTCTCGTGCAGCCACGCCACCACCGCGTGGCAGTCGTCGGCGGCGGCCGGGTACGGGTTCTCCGGCGCGAGGCGATAGTCGACCGAGACCACCGCGGTCTCGGCGCCGGCGCACACGGCCCGGCAGGCGTACTCGTTCTCGTCGAGACACCCGATGGTCCAGCCGCCGCCGTGGAACCAGACCAGGACCGGGAAGGGGCCGGGGCCCTCCGGGGTGTAGATCCGGACCGGGATGTCGCCGGCGGGTCCGGGGACGGTGGCGTCGCGGACCGATCCCACGGTCGGCAGTCGCTCCGGCATCGACCAGGTGAGAGCGAAGCCGGCGCGCATGGCCCGGGCGTCCAGGGCGAGGGGGGCCGGTCCGGATTCGCCGATCCGAGTGCGCTCGATGATCTTTTGGGCCTCCGGATGCAGGGGCACCGTTGCCTCCCAATCGACTCGCAAATCGTATCTGATTGCGTGTACGGTATGGGCTCCCAGAGGACCTGTCCAGATCCCAGGAGGAAATAAAGTGCGCAACCGCGAATCGTGGGACGCCACCGGTCCGGCGGACCTGGTCCTCACCGGAGGACGCGTCCACACGTTCGACGCGCGGGACCGGTCCGCGACCGCCATCGCGGTCACCGGGGGCCGCGTCGCCCGGGTCGGCGACGACACCGAAGTGGCCCCACTGATCGGCCGCGACACCCGGGTGATCCGCCTGCGCGGCCACGCGGTCCTGCCCGGGATCAACGACTCCCACCTGCACGGTGTCTGGCTCGGCGCGATGTGGCCGCACTTCCTGATGGAGCAACTCACCGGCGGCGCGGACGCGGGTACGCCGGGCCCGCACGCGGGCACGCCCGCGCCGACACCCGCCCTGCGCAGCGCGGCCGAGCGCCGGGACGCCATCGTGCGCACCCACGACCTGCTGGCCACGCTGGGCGTGACCAGCTACACCGAACCGGGCCTGGGTCCGGGCGAGGACGCCGGCGCGACCGGGTGCTTCGGCTCCGCCGCGCTCACCGACTACGCGGAACTGGCCGCGTACGGGCGGCTCACCGCGCGCGTCACGGCGCTGCTGCTCTTCGGCGAACTGGACGGCCCCGGTTCGGCGGACGCCTTCGCCACCGGACTGCGCGAGTTCGCCGCCCCGGCCGACGTGCCGGGCTGGTTCCGGGTGGCCGGGGTGAAGATCTTCGCGGACGGCATCCCGCCGATGCGCAGCGCCTGGGTGTGCGAGCCGTACCCCGACGGGTCACACGGTTCGCTGCTGATCGACGGCGACTCGGCCGAGAGACGCCGGCAGCGGCTCGCCGGGATGATCGACATCGCGCACGCGGCCGGACATCAGATCGGCGTGCACTCCACCGGCGACCGCAGTTCCGCCGCGGTCGTCTCCGCGCTGCGCGCGGCGCTCGCCCGCGATCCCCGCCCGGCCCGGCACTACCTCATCCACGGCGACCTGCTGCATCCCACCACGCTGGCCGAGATGGCGGCGGCCGGCATCGGCCTGAACACCCAGCCCGGCATCGCGGTGGCCACCCGCAACCTGCTCCACGACACGCTGAGCCCGCAGGCCCTCGCCCGCATGTGCCCCACCCGCGACGCGCTCGACGCGGGCATCGATGTGTGCCTCAGCTCGGACTCCCCGGTACTGACCCCCGACTGGCGCCGCGGGGTGGTCGCCGCGGTCACCCGGACCGGCGTCGACGGTACCGTCTGCGGCCCCGAGCAACGCCTGGCCCTGCGCGAGGCGTTGCGCGCGTACACCACCACGCCCGCCCGCCAGGACGGCGCCGAGTCCTGGAAGGGCTCGCTCGAACCGGGCAAGGCGGCCGACCTGTGCGTCCTCGCCGCCGACCCCCTGGAATCCGAGGTCACCGCCCTCCCCGAGATCCCGATCACCCTCACCATCGTCGACGGCCGAGTGGTGCACGAACACCCCTGACCAACCCACACCCCACTCCAACGAACCACCGACACGGCTGCCCACCCCGGCAACAAGGGCACGGCCCGGTAACGGCGCGACGATGGCCGTGCAACGGGCCGGCGGGGGCGGCGCGGCGCGGGGGCGGCGCGGCGCGGGGGCGGCGCGGCGCGGGGGCGGCGCGGCGCGGGGGCGGCGCGGCGCGGGGGCGGCGCGGCGCGGGGGCGGCGCGGCGCGGGGGCGGCGCGGCGCGGGGGCGGCGCGGCGCGGGGGCGGCGCGGCGCGGGGGCGGCGCGGCGCGGGGGCGGCGCGGCGCGGGGGCGGCGCGGCGCGGGGGCGGCGCGGCGCGGGGGCGGCGCGGCGCGGGGGCGGCGCGGCGCGGGGGCGGCGCGGCGCGGGGGCGGCGCGGCGCGGGGGCGGCGGCGGGGTGACGCGGGTGGGGCGAGGGCGAAGGGTGTCGGGGGGCGGCGGTGTCGGCAGCGCGGCGATCCCCCACCGCGAGGAGAACCCCGACCCGGACTCCGAAGCCGTGGTCGTGATCGCCCGCAGCACCCGGGAGGCCATCGTGGTCAACCTTCCCGGCCTCCACCCCCGCCTCGACAACCCGCCGACGTGACCCTCGTCCACCCGCGTTCAGAGCCGCCGTGAGGTTCCCCGGGTCGCCCCCGCGTGCCACGTCGTACCTCCACTCGCCGGGCCTCGGCCGAGGCCGAACGCCGTCACCGCGCCGATCAGGCCCAGGACGATCAGGGTGATTCCGGCGAGCACGGCCAGCACCGTAGTGCTCGACACGGGGGCGGCGATCAGCACGATGCCCGCGGCGATGTCCACGAACCCGAAGAAGATCACCCAGCCACGGCCCGGCAGGCTCTTGTGCACGACACCGCCCGCGAGTTCGGCCAGGCCCCGGACGAGCCAGCCGATGCCGATCCAGATCGCCAGCACCGTGACCGAGCGCGAGCCGCCGCCCAGACACAGGACACCGAACACCACCGACACCAGACCGCTGACGATCAGCACCGCCCGCATGCCGCCCGAGAACAGCCCGCCGACCCCCAAAACCACCTGGATCAGGCCGCTGACCAGCAGGTACAGCCCGAACAGGATCGCGACCACACGCACGGTCTGGGTCGGCCAGGCCAGCACCACCACGCCGAGGACCACCGAGGCGACCGCGAGCACGAGCAGTACCCGCGGCGGGCCGACCGACCCCCACTCGGATCCCGGCGACCGGGACCGAAGACCACGCGACATCGGAGACATCGTTCCTCCCGGCGTTCGACGTCCGCACCCACCTGGATCCGGCGAGCGGTCCCCCGCCCACTCCCATCCACCGTCGCACGCACGCCACGAGTACGCCCGCCCATGCGGAATGAGCGCACGGGCCTCGGCGGCCACCCGCTCCGGGACGGGCGCACGCCGACCGCCCTCCGACCTCGCCTTCACCCCGGGACCGGCCGGGCTCCACACCGCCGGCTCCACACCGCCGGCTCCACACCGCCGGCTCCACACCGCGGGCGGCTCGCCCGGCACGTCCCGGGGCCCGCGGCGGCACGTCGGCGCGTCGGCCCGTCCGTCACCGGCCGGCCCACGGCGCCGGGGGATGCGGTAAACGACAGGCCGGACACGAGAACCTGGGTACCGCTTGCGGCAGTTGGCGGGTGGTACGAGCCCATTCCCGGACCAGCGAATCGAACACCGGCGTCGCGCCCATGCCGATCGACCACACTCGCGCCGACACGGGGGCACATCCATACGATCCCGCGCACGGCCCACTGGGGCGCGTCGTCGTCAACCTCGACTCGTCATCCATGCCCCCCTTGATAGTTCGGGAGGGGCACCAGCCGAGGCCGTCGGCGCACGCGCCACCCGATCAGGTGACAACCGCGCCCCGAACGTGTGGTTCACGACAGCGGGATCCCGGCCGCTCACGGTGGGTTCGCCGGGGCCACCCCGACAGCGCGGCCCTTCGACGACGGGGCCGCGTGCCGGGGTCGACGCGCGTCAACCCAGAAGCTTGACCGCCTGGTAGTACGTCCACGCCGTGCCGTTGCAGGTGGCCCGGGCCACCGCGCCGTAAGGGGCACACACGCGCTTGAGGTCCTCGTAGAGGGCACTGTCCACCCGCGCCTTGTTCGCCGCGAACGTGCCCGCCGCCTTGTAGTTGCGGTACCCGAAGTCGTGCCGGGCGCAGGAGTTCTGGAACGGGAAGCCGAACGGGTTATCAGGCGAACTGGAGCAGTAGTCCGTGGACCAGTCGAAGCCGTAGGCCGACCAGGATCCCTGGTTCTGCCGCGCCGAGTTCCAGGCGTTGTAGCTGTTCACGCTCGTCTGGGTCCAACTGGACAAGACCTGCGGCTTGTCCGCCGGGGCGGCCTGGGCCGGTGTGGTCACACCGACTCCGGCAACGACCGCCGTCGCGGTGGCGGCAAGGACTGTGGTCAGCCGACGCATCGAATACCTCCAGATTGCCGACGCTCCCTCGATGGGACGTCGGGGACAGGGGTGTGCAGCCGAACTCCGAGCTCGAGCCCTCGAACTCCCCATCGCGGTCCGGAAAGACGGGCCGGACAACGGTGGGCGAGCGGAGAGCGAAGACCATCCCACAGCACGAAGGAGCCGGCCGTCCACAATCCGGCCGTCCCCAATCGAGAATTCATCCGCCTCGCGTCTCCCGTTCGCCACGATCCACGTCGGCGACACGTTGCGCGCATCTACGCGCGGAGCCGGCGTCGACGCGGCTCCGCATCGGCCGGGCGTCCCCGTGACCCGCCCGCCCCACCGGCCCGCGACGCGCCCGAGTCCGCGCCCAGACCCGTCCCGCCGCCGCGCTGCGCCGCCATCGCCCGGCGCGACACCGCGGTGATCTCGGCGATCCGGCGCTGGGAGACATCGGCGGTGAGAATGGTTTGCGAGCCGTGGAACGTGCCCGCCCATTGGCGCAGTTCGACCGATACGCCCGCCTCCGACAGGCGCATCGCGTAGCCGATGCCGTCGTCGCGGACCGGATCGAGCTCGGCCGTGGCGACATAGGTGGGCGGCAGGCCGGACAGGTCGTGGGCACGGGCGTTGCGACTGATGGGTTTCGCCGTCGAGTTGCCGGTCCGGGTCGTCGCCGTCCGGGGGGAGGGCACCGCGACGATCGGGCGCCGCGAGCGCAAGAAGGCCCAGACGCGCCGAGTCCTGGCCGATGCCGCGCCGCGCCTGTTCCTGGAGCGCGGCTACGACGACGTCGGCGTCCGCGAAGTGGCGGAGGCGGCGGATGTCTCGCTCTGGGCCGCGCCCCCGCGGACACCCCGTCCACCTGAGCCGGTACCGTTGACGGGACACGTGAGGTACGTGATCGCCGCCGCGACAAGGGAGGTTGATGAATATGGCCCGCCGGGAGCTTATTCGTCATGCCCTTGTCCGGGTCGCGCGCTCGTCGTAGCCGGCCCGGTCGTCCCGAACGACCAGGAGTTTCGCGTGTCTTCATCTTCTTTTCCCGCAGGTACGGACCTGACCACCGATCGCCTCGTCCTGCGGCCGTGGTCCGCCGACGAGCTCGCCGCCGTTCTCGGTGACGTGCGGTCGGCGGACTGGGCGGAGGACTTCCCCGCCGAGGGCGATCAGGTCATCGCCGGCGTCGTCGCCGAACAGTCGGATGTGCCGCGGCGGTACGGGCACCGCCAGATCGTCGAGCGAACCACCGGGCTCGTGGTCGGCAGCATCAGCCTGCTCTGGCCGCCGAACGACGGCGCTCTGGAGATCGGTTACGGCGTCGTCGCCTCGCGGCGCGGCCGAGGCTACGCCGCCGAGGCCACCCGGGCCCTGGTCGCGTACGCGTTGACCTCACCGCAGGTGGACATCGTGTACGCCGACGTCGAACTGTCGAACCCGGCCTCGATCCGCGTGTTGGAGAAGGCCGGATTGCGGCGCTGGAGCGGCGACGCGACAACGGCCCGCTTCCGCGCCACGGCACCGGAACCGAACCGGCGGCGGCCGTAGTCGATCGGGCCGGCGGCGGCACCATCCGCCGCCGGCCCCCGGCCCGCCCGGTTCACCGACCACCGAGCCCACGTCACGACTTTCCCGCGCTACTTCTGCTCGGCGAGCCACTGGTCGAACGTGGTCGGCGCGATTCGCGCGCCCTCGCCGGGCAGCATCGCGTCGCCCGCCATCGCCGGGCCGAACATGCCGGACCACGTCGGCACCAGCCGCACCGAGCGGCCACGCGCGGCGAGCGTGCGCCGGGCCATGTCGACCAGGTCCTGCGGGTCGGGCCCGGCGACGTCGGCGTAGCGCCCGCGCGGCTGACCGATCGCGACCTCGGCCAGCACGTCGGCCACGTCCGCGGGCGCGATCGGCCGCACCAACAGTGGCGCGATCGTGGCGACACCATCCTGCTCGGTCCAGCTCGTCACCATCTCGGCGAAGTCGTGGAACTGCGTGGCCGGCACGATCGTCCACGGCACCGTCCCCTCGGCCACCAGGCGCTCCTGCTCGCGCTTGCCCGCGTAGTGCGCGTTGCCCTCGACCCGGTCGATCCCGACGATCGAGAGCAGCACGTGGTGCCGGACAGCGGCGCGCTTCCCGGCGGCCAGCAGGTTCCGCGTCGTGGTGCCGAAGTAGGCCACCGTCTCGGCCGGGTCGACGGCCGGCCCGTTGGTCGCGTCGACGACCGCCTCCACGCCGGCCAGGGCGTCGTCGAGGCCGTCACCGGTGGTCAGGTCGACACCGAGCGAGCGGCTGATCCGCACCGTCTCGTGCCCGTCCCGCTCGAGCGCGGCGACGGTGAGCGCCCCGATGTTTCCCGTCGCGCCGGCGATTGCGATCCGCATGATCATCTCTTTCTCTCGCTGCCAGGAACCCGGACGCTATCACGGACTAAATGGGTCCACAAAGTCTGCGATAGACTCGAGGCATGAAGCTGCCCGGGAGTACCGAATGGGTCCTGCACTGCGCCACCACGCTGGCCCAACTCGATCCCGGGACCAGCGCGTCGACGACCCAACTCGCGCAGTACTACGACCTGCCGGCGCCCTACCTCGCCAAGCAGCTCAAGACCCTGGTCCGGGCCGGCCTGTTGTCCGCGACCACCGGTCCCAGAGGCGGATTTCGGCTCGCCCGACCCGCCACCGAGATCACGCTCCTGCACATCGTCGAGGCCGTGGACGGCACTTCCTCGCCGTACGAGTGCCGGGAGATCCGGCAGCAGGGGCGCGGTGCGCTGCCGGCCGACGAATGCCGGCGGGACTGCATCCTCGCCGCGAAGATGGCCGAGGCGCACCAGGCGTGGCAGCACAGCCTGGCCGGCGTCAGCCTCGCCGACATCGTCGCCGACCTGCCCCCCACCGCACCGGCCCGCACCCGGCTGCGCCTGACCGGCACGGCGTAGGGCGGGTCTTCGATCCCGTCGGACTCCACGACGGGGGATCGAAGACCGCCCCGGCCGCCGAGCCCGCACGAACGCGAGGCGGGACGTCGTGACGCCGAAGCCCCGCGTGAACCCGCGAATCGGGCGGTGCCGGAACGGCGTCGGGCGGGGTGCCGGCCCGACACCCCGCCCGATCCCGCACCCCGGCCGGGTTCAGCCGCGCCCGCCCCCGCCCGCCCCGCGCTCGCCGGCGTTCGCGGACGGGATCGCCGTACCCGCGTCCCGGACCAGCGTCACGGTGTCGATCTGCGCACCGGTGGCGCTGAGCGTGCGGATGGTCATCGTGGTCTCGCGCCCGGCGGCGGCCGGACGGACGTCGACCGCGATGAAGGCGTTGCCGCGAAAACGCACGCGCGACCACTCGACGGTCTCGTCGAGCCTGGCGCCCTTGACGTGGAAACCACCCTTGACCGCGTCGGTGACGTCGGCGGGACCGCCCGCGTAGGTCTCCGGCGCGGAGAACTCGTAACCACTCTTCCCACCTCTGCCCACGGTCAGGTAGGTGATGCCGTCGGTCGCGGGCCGGATCCGGTCGCCGATCGCGGCACGGCGCGTGCGCACACCGCCGCGCATCGGATCGGCCCGCTCGTAGACGTGGTTGTGCCCGTTGATCACGAGGTCGACCTGATAGCGGTCGAACAACGGGATCCGCTCCTCCCGGATCGCGCCGTCCGAGACGTGGTCGGTCGCCGTGCAGTACGCGCGGTGGTGGAAGAAGGCGACGATGAAGTCGATCCCGGGAGTACGCCGCAGTCGGGCCGACTCCCCGGCCGGCCAGGTCGTCTGCGCGCCGGACGTGTAGCCGCGGTTGTGCGGGATCTCGTGCGAGATGTCGTTGGCGTCCAGGCTCACCACCGCGACGTTGCCATAGCTGAAGCCGTACGTGGCGTGCGCGTTGCGCGGCCCGTTGCCGGGCAGGTGCCGGCGGGCGAGGTGACCGCCGTAGCCGTCCGGCGAGTACAACGCCTCCATGTCGTGGTTGCCCATCGCGACCATCCACGGCACCGACGCGGCGACGGGGTCGATCATCCGCAGGTATTCGTCCCACACCTCCGGCTGAAGCTTGTCCGCGCCCTCCGCGCTGTGGTGGCTGGACGGCAGTCCCGCGCCGGACGCGGCGTACGAGATGTCGCCCGCCGGCAGGTGGAACACCGGATTCTGCCGGAGCATCAGCGTCTGGTTGGCGGCGGCGCCGAACTCCACGCCCTCGTCGCCGAACGCGGTGAAGGTGAACGGTTCCGGCACGCCGCCGGCCGCCGGTGCGGTACGAAACGAACCGACGGTCGCGGCAACGGAGTTCGAGTCGAGGCCGTCGTGGCCGAGCGCGTAGTGGTAGCGCGTGCCGGGGTCGAGCCCGTCCAGCGCGGCATGCAGGTGGTACTGGTCGTGGTCGAAATAGGCCGAGGCGGGATTGTCGGCGTACTCGATCAGGTGTGAGTGCAGGTGCCGGATCTCGGCCGGCACCACCTGGTCCAGTTGCCCCGGCGAGGTGCCCAGGCGCAGGTACGGCCGGCGCACCGGCTGCGGCACCTGCCGGCTCATCGCCGCCTGGCTGCGCGGGTCCGCGCCCAGTGCGAGGTGGCGGCCGGCGGGCTTGAGCGCGTTCCCGTCGACGTAGTTCGTGCCCGAGAGCAGGGAGGGCGCGCGGCGCACGCCGGCCGACGAGGTGCCGAACAGCGGGACGGCCGCCGCGCCGAGGCCGATCGCGGTGAGCACGCTGCGGCGCGAGAGGGTACGGCGCCGGCTGCGCAGGTATTCGTGCTGTTCGTCGACGACGATCGTGAGTATGCAAGACGGGCGGGCCGCGAATCCGGCCGAAGATCAACCTTCGGCGGGAATCGCCCCATGGTTCCCGCGCGATGGTCCCAGGGTTCACCAAGCTCCGGCGATACTCGCCGGCGACCACGACCCGACTACGCGGCGTAGCGGTTCGGCGGTCCGTGGTCGGGTGACGCCGCGAGCCGGCAGGGCCCATGGCGTGCCGAACCGGCCCCGCCGACGTGACGTCGGGAGGCCGGTCGGCTCGGGTCCGGTGTCAACGACCGTGGTCGCGGGGCGATCGTGCGCCGTCGCGCCCGCCCCGGCCGCGAGCTAGCGTGGAGGGGAGGGAGCATGCTCATGCGCTGCCAGTCCTGTGGATACGAGAACCCGGTAGGCACTGCCGAATGTGCGCGGTGCGGGGCGACACCGGCTCCGCTCTCGACGCCGGTGGGCCCGGTCCCGGCGGTGGGAACGGCCGAGCACGTGCCGCATCGGCGGGCCGGGGACCTGCCGGGGCACGGCAGGGAGTTCACCGGCGTCGTGCGCGATTTCCGGATCCGCCGCGAGCGGCGGATCGACGACCTCGACGCCGACCTGGAGGTCTGGAGCTTCCATGTCCAGCGTCGGGACGCGGACGGCGAGCGGCTCGTGCCGGTGCCCGTGGAGATGCGCGGCCTGTGCTTCGCGGGCACGGTCAGCGAGGGGGACGAGATACGGGTCGGCGGCACCTGGCGGGACGGCGCCCTGCACGCCGAGGAGCTCGACGACCTCACCACCGGTGCCCGGGTGCGCGCCAAGGCCTCGCGCCGCGTGCGCTCGGTGCTCGTGGCGGTGGGCTTCATCCTCTTCGTGATCGTCGCCGGCTTCGTTCTCACCGCGGTGATCTCCTTCTGACCGACCCGCGAACGGCCTGACCGACCCGCGAACGGCCGGCGGACGCGGTGACCGGGCGGACCGGCGCGGTGGATGCGGCCGTCACGGTGGATGTGGCCCACGTCACACAACGCGGCCGAGGTCTCACGGTGTCACGCAGGTGTGAACCGAACTCCTTGCGGGACCGAGCTGTCGGTCGTGATACCCGTGTTCAACGAGTCGCGGCGGCTGCCGGCGACGCTGGTCACCGTGCTCGACCATCTCCGGGACAGCGGGATCGACTGGGAACTGGTCGTCTCCGACGACGGATCCACCGACGATACGTACGCCATCGCCACGGCGGCGGCCCGGCACGAGCCCAGGGTGCGCGTCGTGCGGCACCCGAGCAACCGCGGCAAGGGACACGCGGTACGCCGGGGCGTCGAGGTCACGCGCGGGCACCGGGTCCTGGTGTGCGACGCGGATCTGGCGACCCCGATCGCCGAGTTGGCTCGGCTCCAAGCCGCGTTGGACGACGGCTTCGACGCCGCGATCGGCTCGCGCGGCGAGGCGTTCGCGGTGGCCCGGCCGCCGATCCGGCGCGTGTTGTCCGACGTCGGGAGCCGGCTGATCCGGGCGGTCGCGCTGCCCGGCACCGTGGACACCCAGTGCGGGTTCAAGCTGTTCGACGGCGCCAAGGCGCGCGCCGCGTTCGCGCGCGCGGACGTGGACGGATGGGCGTTCGACATCGAGGTGCTCCGGCTCTTCCTCGGCTGCGGTTGGAGCTTCGTCGAGGTGCCGGTGGCGTGGACCCATCAGAGCGGCTCGAAGCTCCGGCCGGGCCACTGCCTGGAGGTGCTCACCGACCTGGCCCGAGTGCGCCTGCGGCACGGCCGTCCGGGGCGCGCCGGGAACCCGTCGGCGCGGATGCGGCGGCCGGCGGGCGGTGCCGGCTCGCCCCGCGACCCTTTCCCGCTGCCGCTGCCGCCGAGGCGGGCGGCGTGACCGCGGTACGCGACGTGGCCGCGCCGCCGCGCCCGCCCGCGCTCCCCCGGCTCCCCCGGCTCTCCCGGCTCCCCCGGCTCCCCCGCTCCGGACGGGTCGCCGACGCGCTCGCGTGCGGCACATATCTGGCGGCAGCGCTGCTGCTGTACCGGGGGCTGTGGGCGGGTGGCCCGGCCGGGCGCTACCTCGTGGACAGCGGTCAGGACCAGCGCCAGTGGGAGTGGTTCTTCGCGGTGACCGCGCGTGCCGTGGCGCACGGCGAGAACCCGCTGACCACGACGCTGCAGAACCACCCCGACGGGGTGAATCTGATGGCGAACACCTCGATGCCGGGCCTGTCCATCCCGCTCGCCCCGATCACCTGGCTGTTCGGACCGTCCGCGACCTGGGCCGTCGTGCTCACCCTCGGGCTGGCCGCGACCGCCGCCGCCTGGTACTACCTGATCTCCCGTCACCTGGTCGCCTCGCGCCCGGCCGCCGCCCTCGGCGGGGCCTTCTGCGCGTTCGCCCCGCCGATGGTCTCGCACGCCAACGCGCACCCCAACCTGGCCGTACTGTTCGTCCTCCCGTTGATCATCGATCGCCTGATCCGGGTCGCCGGCGGTCGTCGGCCGATCCGCGACGGCGTGCTCCTCGGTCTGTTGACCACGTATCAGATCTTCCTCGGCGAGGAGGCGCTGCTGCTGGCCGCGACCGGCATCGCGCTGTTCGCGCCGACCTACGCGTGCGTCGCGCCGGGGGCCGCGCGCGCCGCCCTGCCGCACCTGGCCCGCGGGGTCGGGGTCGGCGCGGCGCTGTGCGGTGTCCTGGTCGCGTATCCGTTGTGGTGGCAGTTCACCGGCCCGCAGAGCTATACGAACCTGCTGCACGGCCCGGCCGGCAACGACCTCGCGGCGCTCACCGCGTACGCCGACCGTTCGCTCGCCGGCGACATCGACGTCTCCGCCCGCCTGTCGATGAACCGGACCGAGGAGAACGCGTTCTTCGGCTGGCCGCTGCTCGTGCTGGCCGTCGCGATCACCGTCGCACTGTGGCGGACGGCCCTGACCAAGGCCCTCGCGGCCGTCCTGGTCGGTGCCGCGCTGTTCTCCCTCGGCCCGGAGATCATCGTCGACGGCGAGGCCACCGGGATCTTCGGCCCGTGGAAACTGCTCGGGCAACTCCCGCTGTACGAATCGGTGTTGGAGAGCCGGTTCACCATGGTGTGTGTGCCGGTGTTGGGCATCCTGCTCGCCCTGGGCGCACAGGCCGCCGGCCGCGCGGGTGACCGGCGGATCCGCCTGCTGTGGTTCGTCGTGGTCGTCCAGGCGCTGTTGCCGCTGCTGCCCCAGCCCCTGGCCACCGCGCCGCGCGAGCCGACGCCGGCGTTCTTCGCGGACGGGACCTGGCGCCGCTTCACCGGTCCCGGCCGGGCCATCGTGACCGTACCGCTGCCCGACCCCGGCGACGCGCGCGCGTTGACCTGGCAGGTCGACGCGGGGCTGGGCTTCCCGCTCGCCGAGGGCTACTTCGTCGGCCCGTTCGGGCCGGACCGGCTCGGCGGCTACGGCGCGGTCACCAGGGCCACCTCGCAGCTGTTGCGCGAGGTGCGCGACGGCGGGGTCGTACCGGAGGTGAGCGACGCGGACCGTGCCCAGGCCCGCGCGGACCTCGCCTTCTGGCGTGCGGACGCGGTGGTGCTCGGGCCGCACGACCGCCAGGAGGCGCTGCGCGGCACGCTCGACCGGCTGCTCGGTCCGGGCGTCCCGATCGGCGGGGTGTGGTTGTGGGACGTGCGGGCGGGAGGTGCGGCCGGTGCCGGCTGAGCAGGTGACTCCGTACCGAACCGGGGAGGGCGAGATCGCGGTCGGTGGGGAGGCGGGACAATCGCCGACGGGTGTCGGCGCGAGAACGGAGGCCGGTCGGGTGCGGGCGACCGACGAGCACGCGTACACCGAGTACGTCTCCGCCCGGCTGCCCGCGCTGCGCCGGGTCGCGCATCTGCTGTGCGGGGATCCACACCGCGCCGACGACATCGTGCAGAACACGATCACGCGCCTGTACGTGCATTGGCGGCGCGCGGCGGCGGCGGACGATATCGACCGGTACGTACACCGGATGCTGGTCCGCGCGTTCCTCAACGAACGCCGGCTGGCCTGGGCTCGGGTCCGACTCGTCGGCGCTCCCCAGGACACACCGCTGCCGGCCGCGCCCCCGGGGCCGGACGTGGAGACGCGCGACGCGGTCCGCATCGCGCTCTCCCGGGTGCCGCCTCGGCAACGGGTCGTCCTGGTGCTGCGTTTCCTGTGCGATCTGCCGGTCGCCGAGGTCGCGGACATCCTCGGCAGATCGCAGGGCACGGTGAAGAGTCAGACCGCGTTGGGACTGACGCGGCTGCGCACACTGTTGGACGGGCCGGTCGTGGCCCGCTGGGAAGGGGAGTAGACCGGCCATGGACACCGACGAGCAAGAGGGCGCCCGACTGCTTGGCGCGTTGCGCGGGACGCCGTGGACCGAGTCCGACGAGCCCGGCGTCGACGTCGCGCGTGCGATCCGGGACGGCCGGCGGACGATCCGGGTTCGGCGTGCGCTCACGGTGGCGGGCGGTGCGATCGCCGTCGCGCTGGTGGTGCTGATGACCGTGTTGGTGGTCGCGCCGACGCACGACAACGGGACCGGGCCGGCCTCCGGCGGCGCGTTCGACGTTCGGGAACGGGCGTTCCGGGTCGGCTCGGCGGGCGGCTACACGCCCGTGTCCTACGAGACCGGCAAGTTCCGCCAGCGGGTCGTGTTGGGCGTGGAGAAGCCGAACGGCCCGGCGGAGTTGAGCGCGACGCGGGCGATGGTGACGATGTACGCGCCGGGCCGGCTCCCGGGGGGCGAGCCTCCGCTCGGCACGCCTGCCCCACCGGTGAACGGACACGCGGCCGTGTGGCCGGCCGGCCCCGAACCGTCGGCGGATCGCCTCGAGTTGCTCTGGCAGTGGGCACCGAACGCGTGGGCGGTCGCCACGCTCGCCGGTCCGGCCGCCGACGCCGAACGTGTCCACCACGTGGCCGAAAGCGTCGTGCCGGGGGTTCGCCAACCGGCGCGCGGTCCGGTGTCGCTGGATCGGGCCGTGCTCACGGCGGGTGAACACCTGATCGCGGTGGTGGCTCCGATGGGCAAGACCACCGGGTCGCCGCGCTACTCGCTGCGCTACGGCACCGTGGACCCGCCGGGCGCGGAGGGCACCGAGCCGGCCTGGTTCGAGGTGGGCGTGGGCGACCGGCCGCCCGGGGTCGACGAGCGACGGCTCGAGCAGGTCACCCGGTCGGACGGGGCCTTCGTCGAATTCGATCCGACTGTCGCTCAGGACCGCTCGGCCTCGATCCTGGCCGCCGTGCGGGTGGGTGAGATTCCGTCGACCGGCCCCACCGGGCCGACGCGCACACCGCCGTCGCCGACCTACTCGGAACCGCCGTCGGATGCGCCCTCCTCGATCCTGGAGGCGACCGAGACGGCCGGTTCGCCGAGCGGGACCGCGACCATGTCGGCGGCGACCGGCGCGAGTACGGGTTCCACCTCGACCACGTCGGCTTCCTCGACCACTGCCCCGGCTTCGACCTCCACCTCGAATGGGCCGACGACACCTCCGAGTTCGTGGGCTCCGTGAGTGGGGACGGGGTGAGATCCCGCTCCCCCCGCAGCGCCCGGCCCGGCTGCGACTAGAGCTTCGCCTTCGGGTTGTTCAGGCAGCCGCTGGAGATCGTCACATGCAGGATCACCGTGTCCGGGCCGGACTTCGACCGCTCACGGGTCGATGCGATCCGGACGCCGGCCGGAGTGCCCCTCTTCGACAGGGACGCCGACACCGAGGCGGAGTCGTCGCGAGGCACGGTGCGCTCCGTCGGCATCCAACCGCGCATCTGCAACTGACCGACCATCAGGTCCTGGATCTCCGCAGGCGAGCGGCGGTCGGTCGGCGGCAGCGTCACGTCGAGCGAATGCCTGGTGCGGATCAGGTTCTCCTTGCGACTGTTCAGCAACTGCCGGTCACCGCAGGCGTCCTCCCGCATCCTGCTCAGGGGCTCGTACCGGGGAAACACCGCGTCGAAGGCGCCCTCGACGTCGGGGTTGGCCGTCGCGAACGCCTCGTCGACCGTCATGTCCGAGTCGGGCGCCCGCGTTCCGCAACCGGTCAGCGTCGACAGCGCGACAACGGCGAGAAGGCATCCGGCGGTTCCGGTCGACCACTTCATCCCGCTCCTCCGAACACCTCGCGTCCCGGTACCGAACGACGGCCGGTGTCGTGACCCAGCACACGTCGTCGCGGCCTCGACCGATCCCTACCCGCGAAGGGCGGGGTCTGCGCATCCCGGGCACGATCGGCGACCGCGGATGTCCCGTTCCACCCGAAACCAACTCTCCGGCAAAACATCCGATTTCGCCCCCCGCGCGCGAGACCGCGGGCCGGTCACGGGCGGCGGATGTCACCGCCTCCGGCCGGAGTCCCGTGCAGGTCGTGGAAGTCCTCCTCCCACCGGTTCCGGGCGTAGCGTCGGCCGACCGGGGTCTCCCACCACAACATGTCCTTGGCCAGGCGGACATGGTCGAGGGCGATGCCTCTGCGGCGCAGCAGGGGCATGAGCGTGCGCAGGTGGGCGGCCAACTCGTCGACTGTGCCGGCCTCGACGGCGGCGTCGAAGCGGGTGCGTTGTCGCCGTTGCACGAGGGTCCGCTCGGGCGCGATCAGCAGCGACAGGTCCCGGCAGGCGGCGCCGATCGAGGTGCCGTCCGGGCGGTGCGGCGAGGTCCCGGTCGTTCCCTGGTGGAGCAGGTACAGCGTGACCACTCGGCAGACGGTCCGGGTCGCGCGGCGTGGTTCGAGGGTGTGCGGCAGGTGAGCGGTGATCGGCTCCACGGCCGACGCCGACAGGCGGGCGTCGGCGCCGGGGGAAAAGCGTCCGGCCAGGGTGCGATCGCCGTGTACGCGGAGCAGAAACGCGTGCAGGGCGTGCTCCCAGGGCGCCCAGTAGGCGGAGACGCGCGCGATCGACGGCGCCGTCATCGCGCGCACCACGTCGTGAAAGCCATGCCGTCGTCCTTACTGCCGTCGTCCACCGACCGAAGACGAAACGACACCGACCCCGGCCGGCGTCGCCCTGTCCCCATGAAGACGCACGACGGTCCCCGCGTGTGACACAAACCCTCGACCCGGTCGCCGTCACACCGCGTCGCGCGGGGCAGGTGGGCTCGTCAGGGTGTTCAGCCACGCGGTGATGGTGGTGAAGTCGCTTTCGGTGAGGCCCGGGCGGGGGTCGACACGGTGGAGGAGGGCGGGGCCCTTGTGGTGGGCGGCGACCCATGCTCGGTCGGTGTCGGTGACCTCGTCGTCGATCCAGACGAACGGGCGGCCCGCCGCCCGGAGTACGAGTGTGCGGGTCTTCCAATGCAGGCCGTCGCGCTCGTCCTGGTCGTCGATGGCGGACTGCTCCGGCCAGATCACCACGGCGAGTTCCGGTAGACCGATCCGAGGGGAGATGTATCGGTTCGCCTCCTCCATCCACGCCGTGGCCCAGAGCAGCTCGCACGCCAGCCCCAGCAGTCGCGATCCGTGCTCCGGATCGGCCCTGGCCAGAAGGGGGTTCGCGTCGGCGTCCAAGCGCTCCGGATCCGAACCATGGGTCGGATACTCGGCCGCCCCGAAGGGAAGCAGCGGTCCATCGACGTCGAGGAAGCGCAGCGGACGCTGCACGGAGCCGGTCACGACCGCACGATAGCGACCCAGCCCCCACGGACCGACCGGCAGGCCGAACCGGGCCGGACGGGCACTCAGTGGTCCAGGTACGCCAACACCGCCAGGACCCGTCGGTTGTCGCTGTCGGACGGCTGGAGATCGAGCTTGGTGAAGATACTCCCGATGTGCTTGGCGACCGCCTTCTCGGTGATGAACAGGCCCTCGGCGATGCCCGCGTTGGAGCGGCCCTGGGCCAACCATTCCAACACCTCGCGTTCGCGCGGGGTCAGGCTGCCCAGGTGGGTGTCGCGGTCCTTGCCGGTGAGCAGTTGGGAGACCACGTGCGGGTCCATCGCGGTGCCGCCGTCGGCCACCCGTCGGATGGTGTCGACGAACTGTCCGCCGTCGAAGACGCGGTCCTTGAGGATGTAGCCGACTCCGCCCGCGCCGTCGGCGAGCAATTCGTGGGCGTACAGCGGCTCGACGTATTGGGACAGCAGCAGTACGGGCAGCCCCGGCATCCGGCGGCGGGCTTCGAGGGCCGCGCGGAGGCCGTCGTCGGTGAACGTCGGGGGCAGCCGGACGTCCACGATCGCGACGTCGGGTCGCAGTCCGGTGAGTGCGGTCAGCAGGTCCGGCCCGCTCTCCACGGCGGCGACGACGTCGTGGCCGTACGCCCGGAGCAGTCGGATCACGCCGTCCCGGAGGAGGAAGTGATCTTCGGCGAGGACGATGCGCACACGATCTCCATGGTCACCAGGGTCGGGCCGTTCGGCGGGCTGTGTACGGCCAGGACCCCGTCGAAGGCGGCGAGCCGTCGCTGGACGCCTCGAAGTCCGCTCCCCCGGTTGACGTCCGCGCCGCCTCGGCCGTCGTCGGTGATCTCGACGCGCAGCAGCCCGCGATCGTAGTGGATGGCGAGGTCGACCCGCTCGGCGCCCGAATGTTTCACGGCGTTGGTCAGGACCTCCGAGACGGCGAAGTACACGGCCGACTCCACCGGCGCCTCCACCCGCCCCGGCAGATCGACGGTGACGCGCACGTCGAGCGGGCAGACCATGGCGAGTGAGCGTACGGCGTCGCCCAGGCCCCGGTCGGCCAGGATCGGTGGGTGGATCCCGTGCACCAGGTCACGCAGTTCCGCCAGCGCGGCGGACGAGGATTCGCGTGCCTGGACCAGCAGTTCGCGCACCGCGGCGGGATCGCTGTCGAGCAGGTGCTCGGCGGCGCCCAGCGTCATGCCCATCGCGACCAGGCGGGCCTGGGCGCCGTCGTGCAGGTCGCGCTCGATCCGCCGGATCTCGGCCGAACGGGTGTCGGCCGCCTCGGACCGCGTGGCGGTGAGGTGTTCGATGCGGTGCGCCATCAGCGCCTTCTCGCCGGGCGCGAGCACGGCCCGGAGGTACCGGGCGTGCAGGCGTACCGAACGCGGTGCCAGCCACAGGGCCAACGGCAGTTGGAGCAGCCCGAGCACACCCGCCAGGGTGGCGGTGGCCTGCCCCTTGATCGGGATGAACAGATACCACAGGCCGTCCCACTCCTGTGTCCACGCGACCCCGTGGAACGCCAGGGCGATCGCCCACAGGCCACCGAGGATCAGCGCGCTGGGACCGACCGCGATCAGCGCACCGACGATCGGGTCGATCGCCACCCACAACCAGTCACGCCATGTCTGCGGATCCCGGACGATCCACCGGAGCCGCGCGAGGAGACCTCGCAGGCCGGGGGTCCGCGCGGGCGCCGGGGCGTAGTGGGCCGGGATCCGCACTCCGGACCACCGATGGGCCAACTCGCGCTGCCGGTCCGCCAGTCGCCGGACCGCGCACACGACGGGCGCGAGCAACGGCAGGCCCAGACCGGTACCGAGCAACAGCACGACCAGCGAGAGCGCCAACGACAGGAGCGTCGCCACGAACGACAGCCCCCACAACGCCACCGATCGCCCCACGGCCACCAACCCCGCGCGGAGCCGATGACCCTCGCCCGTCCCCCGCGACCGAGTCCCGCCGCCGTGCCCCGTGTGATTCATCCGTCGTGCGCCTCTCGATGCGATTCGGTACGTCGGCCCATGGGCTGTGGCCAGTATGCGGTGGCCCGGTGCGGTCTGTCGGTAGAGGAATGTCCCCTCTCGGCGGCCGAATCGCAGGGATTGTCGGGAACACGCGATTCCTGAAGACACGCCCTGGCCCGCGACCCGGCGGGTGATCCACCCATCTGCCTCGGCGCGGGGACAGGTCGGAGCGGCAGGCTCTATTCTCGAACACATGTCCGAACAACCCGAATCACTGCCCGCCCGCCTGTTGCCGTTGCTCGACTTCCAGCTCGGGTTCGAGCGTGCCCATCTCGCCTGCCTCCGG
This sequence comes from Embleya sp. NBC_00888, assembly GCF_045207655.1. Taxonomy (NCBI): domain Bacteria; kingdom Bacillati; phylum Actinomycetota; class Actinomycetes; order Kitasatosporales; family Streptomycetaceae; genus Embleya; species Embleya sp. NBC_00888. Next base: position 1,997,706 of record NZ_CP108785.1, read on the forward strand.
GCGGCCGAACTCGGCGACGAGGAAGCGCTGCACCGGGGCCGGGCCGCCCGCCTGCACGCCATGCGAGCCCTGATCACCGCCCGCGCCGCCGCGGGCGCCGACAGCGCCCCCGATCGCGACGTGCTCAAGCTCGCCGCCCTGGCGGCCCTCGCCCGGGAGTCCTCCGAGGCCACCTGACGACGACAACGGCGCGAGCCGAGTGCGTCCGACGGCCGCCGCGTCAGCCCGTCTTCCGGCGCGGCCGCGTCGTCGTGGTCTTCTTCGCCGAGGCGCGGCCGGTAGCGGCCTTCGCCGACGCCCGGGTCTTCGTCGTCGCGGGCGCCTTGGTATCGGTGCGCTTCGCCGGCTTGGGATGGTCCTTCTCGGCGGCCTCGACGCTCGCGGTCAACACCGACATCAGGTCGACCACATTGCTCTCGCCGGTCGAGCGCGCGGCGACCTCGTCGGGGTGGGCACCGGTGGCCTTGGCCTCGACCAGGGCGTCCAGGGCGCGCTGATAGTCGTCCTGCACGTCGCCCAGGTCGAAGTCCTCACTGAGGGTGTCCATCAGCGAGGCCGCCATCTTCAGCTCCTGGGGGCGGATGGTGACGTTCTCCGTGGGGGCGATGCCCTCGGGGGCCCGGAGTTCGTCCGGCCACAACATGGTCTGGAGGGTGAGGAGGTCGCCCCGGGCGCGGACCAGCGCCAGGCTCTCCCGCGTGGACAGCGTGATCTTGGTGACCGCGGCCCTGGACTGCCCGGCCAGGGCCTGTCTGATCAGCACGTACGGCTTGGTCGCCGCCGGCGTCGCGGGCCCCAGGTAGTAGGGCTTGGACAGTGTCAACGGGTCGATCCCGGCCTCGTCGACGAAGGCCAGGACGTCGACGACCTTCTTGCTCGGCAGCGGCAGCTCGGCCATGTCCTCGTCCGTGAGGACGACCTGACGACCGTCCGAGGACTCGTACGCCTTGGCGATGTCCGCATAGGCGACCTCCTCGCCCTCCAGCTCGCACACCCGCTTGTACCGGATCCGGCCACCGTCCTCCCGATGCACCTGATGGCCTGGCGAGCGATGCTCGGACACCGCCGAGTAAAGCTGGACCGGGATGCTCACCAGCCCGAACGAAATGGCACCCTTCCACGACGCCCGCATACCGACCTCTGACCGTTTTGATGGGAAATGACCATCTTCAACGGTAGGCCGGCCGCCGCCTCGGCGCCTCGACCCAGCGCGGCGCGGTCCTGCGCCTCGACGGCGGCGCGAAAGTGTGCCGCGGTGTCCATCACGTCTCCTCGTACTCATGAATATGACTAGTCACTTTCTTGAGTATGATGCCGGGACGGCGGATGCCTGGAAAGACGATCGGAAGGGACGCTGCGATGGCCTTGCGGCATGCCGTACTGGCGGCGCTGCTGGACGGCGAGTACAGCGGCTATCAACTGGCCAAGGCGTTCGACATCGGCGTCGCGAACTTCTGGCACGCACTGCCCCAGCAGCTCTACGCCGAGTTGGCCAGGCTGGAGAAGGAGGGCCTGGTCACCGGTCGGCAGGTGATCCAGGAGACGCGGCCCAACAAGCGCCTGTTCCGGGTCTCCGACGCGGGCCTGGCCGAGTTGGAGCGGTTCGCGGCGGCGGTGTCCAAGCCGTCCTTCATCCGCGACGACCTGGCGGTCAAGGTCCAGGCCGTCGACTACGTCGCCACCGGGCCGATGATCGCCCACCTCGAGGAGCGCGCGTCCGCCGCCGAGGCCCGGATCGCGCTCTTCGGCGACCTGCTGCGCCGGATGCGCGGCGATCTGGACGAGGAGGAGTTCCTCCTCCGCGGCGAGCGGATCGGGCCCTACCTGACCTGCGTCCGCGGCCTGGCCTTCGAACGAGGCAACCGGGACTGGTGCCTGCGCGTCGCGGGCGTCCTCCGGGAGAGGGAAAGGCGAACGACCCATGTCCACACCCCACGGTGAACACCCGAAACCCGTGACGTACGCACGCTATGTCGCCTTGGGCGACAGCCAGACCGAAGGGCTGGGCGACGGAGACGACGCCACCGGCCTGCGCGGGTGGGCCGACCGCCTCGCCGAGCGACTCGCGGTCGCCAACCCCTCCCTCCGGTACGCGAACCTGGCCGTACGCGGACGGGTCGCGGAACAGGTCCGCGCCGAACAACTCGGACCCGCGCTGGCCCTGCGACCGGATCTGGCCACCGTCCTCGCCGGGGTCAACGACCTGCTCCGGCCTCGATTCGACGCGGCGGAGGTGGTCGCCCACCTGGAGGAGATGTTCGCCGCGCTCACCGCCTCCGGGGCCCGGGTCGCCACCGCCACCTTCCCCGACGTCGGCCGGATCGCGCCGCTCGCCCGACCGCTGCGGCCACGCGTGCTCGATCTCAACGCCCGGATCCGCGCGGCCGCCGCCCGCCATCACGTCACGGTCGCCGAAACGGCGTACCCTCCCGTCACCACCGACCCGAGGTTGTGGAGCCGGGACCGGCTGCACGCCAGTCCCCTGGGCCACGACCGCATCGCCGCGGCCATCGCCGACGCCCTGGGGCTTCCCGGCAGCGACGACACCTGGACGCTCCCGCTGCCCCCGCTGCCGACCCCGACCGGACCGCGAGCCGCGGTGGCCGAGGTGCGCTGGGGCGCCGCGTTCCTCGGGCCGTGGCTGGTACGGCGGGTGCGCGGCCGCTCCTCCGGCGACGGCCGCACCGCGAAGCGGCCCGACCTCCTGCCGTGGACCGCCGCCCCCGACTCGCCCACGGTCCTCGGGCGGGTCGACCTCGCGACAGGCGGGGCGGGCGGTCTCGGCGCCGACGTGTGATCCCTCGGGTGTGTCGCGATGAGTTTTGGGTGGGCGAAACGGTCAAATCACTTGAGCACCGCCCGACCCCGCCCGACCCCGACCGGAAAGCAGGACGCCACCATGACGATCGGCACCCCCACCGTCGGATACGCCTCGGTGAACGGCATCGAGATGTATTACGAGTCGCACGGCATCGACGGGCCGCCGCTGGTGATCCTGCACGGTGGCGCCCAGACCATCGACCTGAGCTTCGCCGCACTGCTTCCCGCACTGACCGCCCGTCGGCGGGTGATCGCGGTCGAGTTCCAAGGCCACGGGCACACCGCGGACACCGACCGCGACATGTCCCTGGAGCTCTTCTCCGACGACGTCGTCGCGCTCCTCGACCGGCTGGGCATCGCCCGCGCCGACCTGCTGGGATACAGCCTCGGCGGCCTGGTCGCGCTGCGCACCGCCGTGCGGCACCCGGAGCGTGTCGACCGTCTGGTCCTGGTGTCGACGCACTACCGCCACGACGGCTATTACGCCGAGATCACCGCCCCCGAGCAGACCTCCGAGCGCCTGCCGACCGAGGACGACTTCAAGGCGATGGTCGAGGCATACGCCCGGGTCGCCCCCGACCCGACCCGCTTCGAGGCCACCCTGGCCAGGCTCCAGCCCCTGGCCCACGGCTTCGTCGAGTGGACCGAGGACGAGTTGCGCGCGATCACCGCCCCCACGCTCCTGGTCCTCGGCGACACCGACTTCATCCGACTGGAGCACGCCGTGCGCATGTACGAACTCATCCCGAACGCCCGGCTGGCGGTCCTCCCGGGCACCACGCACATGGGCGCGATCACGCGCGCCGATCTGCTGATCCCGATGATCGAGGCGTTCGCCCCGACGAACCCCTGACGACACGCCGGCCGCGGCGACCCGCGCGGTCGTCGTGCTGGCCCGGCGTCGGCGGGTGGCGACGGATCGGCCGAGCGTCGACAGGTCGGGGTAGGGGTGGGGTGGGTCAGCCGTTCGCCGGGCGTGCCGGGCGCATCCGGCGGCGGATCACGCCGGATGCGCACCTCGCCCGAGGGTCAGGCGGCCTTCGCCCGGGCTCCGGCGACCTGGCGCAGCGCGTCGTCGAGGTCGGCCTGGGCCCGTTGCAGCCAGGCCGCGGTGATGTCCACGGCGTCGCCCGCTTCGCCGGTTCGCCGATGGAGCTGCGCCACCTCGCCCTCCTCGGCCGCACGGGCGTGCTTGAGCGCGTGGTGGATGCGCCCCGCCGCCGCGAGTTCGCCACCCGCGACCTGGAGCCAGGCCCGTGTGGTCGCGTCCGCGACCTTGCCGGTGTTCGCGGAGTCGGTCAGCGCCCGGGCGATCGCCTCGATGCTTTTGCCCGCCAACTTGCGGGCCACCAAAGCCGGAGGCAGACCGGGAAGTTGGGCCAATTCGCCCAGGACCACACTCTCCAGCAGGGCAAGGCTGTACGTCACTCGTCCCAGTTTCAACAGATACTCGTCATCCGGAATCATCGAGCCATTGTGCGATATCGGTCGGACACGATCGGTGCGCCACACGGGCGTGTCGCACCCATTGCAGCCGGACGCACGCACCTGCGGTCGGCGTCCTCCTCGGGCATGGGGACGGCCGGGCGGGCCGACAGGCGAGCAATCAGGCACACGGGCGGCGCGGCCGGAGCGCGGGCAGGATCCCGGGTCGCACACATGTACCCATATCGGACGTCGTGGCGACGCCACGACCGCCGGCGCCGGGTCTACCGCGTCGTCGACTCCGGGCCTGCCGCCGCGGTGATCACCGTCGGGTGCGATCCCGTTCGCACGACCACGTCCGAGTCGGGTCGCGGTGTCGAGAGCGCCGCGGTGACCGTGCCGCTCGGATCGTGCGGGGAACTCGCCCGCCGGATCGGCGGGGCCATGCGGCGGGCCCGGACGAGCAGGCGTACGCACACGGCCGGGTTGTCGCGGGCCGCGCGCCGGGTGATCGAGGGGCCCAGGGCGCAGGCGTTGTCCAGGCGGTAGTGGCTGATGTCGATCACGCCGCGCACCAAGGGACGGTACTCGTGCGGCACTTCGTCGACGATACGGGTACCGGAGTCGAGTGCGGCGCGGGCGGTGGCCACGGTCGCCGCGAGCAGGGCACGCACGCCCGGGGTGTCCCGGCCCGACTCCAGGTCGGCGCGGGTGACGCCGTACCGGTCGAGATCGGACCTGGGCAGCCGCAGTCGGCCCTCGCTCAGGTCCTCCGCCAAGTCGCAGACCAGGTCGGTGCGTTGGAAGCCGTCGGCGAACTGCCGGACGGAGGCGGCGAAGTCCTCGTCCGAGACGAGGTGGGGTGTCATACCGGTGCTGAGCATCGCGCCGGGCCAGGTCAACGTGTCGACGTAGGACTGGTATTCGGCCTCGTCCGCGAACTCGGGAAAGGTCAACTCGGCCCGTGTGCCCGCCATGTAGGCGTCGGCCCAGTCGCGCGGCAGGCCGTTCTCCCGGGCCGCGTGCAGGTATGCGCGCAGCAGGGGGTGGGTCGCGGTCCCGGTGTCCAGCGCCGTCCGCACCCGGGTCGCCCATGCCTCGAACCGCCGGGCGCGGCCCTCCGCGTCACCCCGGTCGCACACGTCGTCGGTGAAGTACGCGAGGGCTGCTCCGGCGACCGCGTGCGGCAGGAACTCCGGCGGGGTCAGGAAGCGCAAGGCGCCCCAACCGGCCGTCTCCCTCCGGCGCATGAACCGTTCGGCAGCCGTGTAGTCGGCGCGCAGCGTGCTCTCCCGCACACCCGCGGCGTCCAGACAATACCGCCACGACCGCATGAGCCCCCCGATTTCGATCACCCGAAGCCTTGTCCACCGGCACGGACAGTATCAGCCGGCGGGAGTGCGATCGGAGTTCGGCGCACGGGCCGTGGCGGCGGTCGCCGTCCGCCGCAAACGAGTTGTACGCGCCCGGAGGGAGCCGCCCGGCGACCGGGGGTGAAATCGCCGGGCAGCCCGGGCGCCGACCACGGGGGTTGTCGGCGCACTCGCAACGATCCGCCGTACGACCGTCGCTGCGCAAGACCGCGGCTGCCTCGGACCGACGCCCCACGGCGGCACGCGACGGGGCGCGCAGGAAGGGCCGTACCCGCTCCGGCGGGGGTCGGTTCGGCCCGCGTCGGAACGGGAAGAGGCGCGACGCCCTCGGCGCGACGCGGGCGGCACGTCGGCTCGGGTCAGCGCTCCCGGGGTCGCCCGCGCTCGGCGTGCGCGGTGAGGAAGTCGTCGACCACCTGCCGTACGTACGCCTTGCCGATCGTGCCGTTGGCCAGGAGTCGGCGGAACACCAGCGGCCCGACGAGGCGGTCGATCGCCGCGTCCGCGTCCAGATCGACGGGGAGGTCGCCACGAGCCTTCGCGGCGTCCAGGATCACCCTGAAGGGATGGGTACCGGCGCGTTGCAGGATCTCCCGGACGCCCACGAACGCCGGATCCGACGCGCGCTCGATCAACACCCGCATGGCCCGCTCGCCCTCACGGTCGTGCAGCAGCAACCGGGTGCCGTCGAGCGCGGCCACCAACTCCTCCCGCAGGCCGCCCGTCCGGGTGCCCGGCCGGGAGCCGACGGCCGGGCCGAGCCGATCCCGGTATTCGGCGACGAGTTGCACGATCGCGTCGCGGATCAGTGCGGTGGGCTCGGGCCAGTGCCGGTACACCGTGGTCCGGCCCACGCCGCTCCTGGCGGCGACACCCACGTGGGTGACCGCGGCCCAGCCGTCCTCGAGCAACAATTCGCGCGCGGCCTTCAACACGGCGGCGCGGCTGCGCACCGCGCGCGGATGCGGCGCGCGGCCGGGCACGCCGAACCCGTGGGCCACATGCGCGGATTCGGGCATCGCGTCCAGCCTCCTCCGCTGCTCGTGGCCACGCACGGCACGACCGACGAGACCACACCCGCCCGACGCCGAGGGCCCACCGCCCTCGCGAGACGAAGTGTTCCACGTCCACCACCACGCCCCGCAACACGCAACCCCACCAGGGTCGATCGCACGCCGCGCGCGCCGCGCGCGCCCATGGGCATCCCATCCGAGTGGCCGTGCCCGGCGATGAAGCCGACCTTCACGCACGCACCGCCGCGCATGACAACCCACCGGTCGGGCACGAGGCCGCCCCGGCAGCGCACGCGGGGTCCGGTCCGGCGTCGCGAACGCCGCACACCGCACACGCCTCGCACCCGACGGCGGACGACGTGCCCGGTCAGCGGCTCGTTGCCTTGTGACCCCGGCCCTGGCCCCCCGGCCTCCGCCTCCCGGCCCGGGATCGAAAGGTCACCGAACCCGCGATCAGGCCGCGATCGGACCCTGAAACCAACAACGCCCGAGCCGGAGACGCCGCGGGATCCGAAGCCTCAGCACGCGATTCTCGAAGCCTGGGACGGCAGTCCTCCCCGCTCGGTGTGCCGCCCGCGCCGCGCACGCGAGGTGACCCGGCTCACCGGGGGTGACCGTGGTCGTTCGGCCATGTGAGCGCGTCCGCGTTCGTCCGCGCGGCTCGCGCGGACGGGGATGATCGCGGGGTGCGGTCGGGAAGGATCGTTGGGTAGAGTGCCCGCGCCGACCGGCCACCCGTTCCACGGAGGCGACTTGACCAACCAGCCGGGAAACCAGGGTGCACACGGTTACCCTCCCCCACCGCCGCCGCATCCGTCCCAGCCCAGGTGGGCCTGGTGGGTGGTGGGCATCGCCATCCCGCTGATCGGCATCTTCGTCACGATCGCCGTCAGTGGGTCCGATTCGGATTCGAACTCGAAGAACTCGTCCACGAGTACGAGCACCACGGCCGGCACCCGGGCCCAACAGAATCCGCCGGAGAGCGGCCGGTCGGCGTCGAGCACGCCGGGCCCCGGCGGGCAGACGACGGGCGGACGGCCGTCGGGTGGTCAATCGCCTACGGTCCTGTTCGGACCCGGCACGGTCACCGCCGACCCGTCGAACGAATATGTCGATCTCGACACCAAACCCCCGCTGGTCGGCCCGTCGAACAAGGCGGCGGACATCGTGTTCCTCTATACCTTCGCCAAGCCCGAACTCGTCACCGTCGGCTCCACCCCGACCCTGGCCGCACTTCCCCAGGGCGATTCGAATCCGACGCCCGCCACCTGCGCCGACGCGGTCGCCAAGCGCGGCACCTATCTGGCCGGCGAACTCGCCCAGGGCTCCGCCTTCTGCGCGATCACCAACGAGGGCCGCACCGCGTACTTCCGACTGATCGGCCCACCCGCCGGCAACGCACCCGTCCGCCTCGAGGTCACCGTGTGGGACCTCCCCGGCAGTTGACCGTGCCGTGCGCGTGACCGGTGGGGGCCGGCCGGCCCCCACCGGCTTCCGACCACGATCGACACCGGCGTCACCACGTCGTCGACGTCACCGCCTTTGCCGAATCGGCAACGAATCTTGCCGGAAGTGCCGATGCGGTCGCATGGTCGTCGTGGAGGTGGTCACGATGACCGATCGGTTGCGGGACGGCTATGACGTGGTGGTAATCGGTGGCGGCGCCGCGGGGTTGAACGGTGCGCTGATGCTGGCCCGGGCGCGGCGTTCGGTGGTGGTGGTCGACTCGGGCGCCCCGCGCAACGCGCCCGCCGGAGGTGTGCACGGGCTGCTGGGCCGGGACGGGATGTCGCCGGCGGAGTTGACGGAGCGCGGGCGGGCGGAGGTCCGGGCGTACGGCGGTCATGTGGTGTCCGGCGAGGTCGATGCCGTGACCGGGGTCGACGGCCGGTTCGACGTGGCGCTGGCCGACGGCCGCACCGTCCGCGCCCGCAGACTGCTGGTGACCACCGGACTGGTCGACGAGTTGCCCCACGTGCCGGGTCTGCGGGCCAGGTGGGGCCGGGACGTGCTGCACTGCCCGTACTGCCACGGCTGGGAGGTCCGCGACCTGGCCATCGGAGTGCTGGGCGGTGGGCCGCGGTCGGTGCACCAGGCGCTGCTGCTGCGCCAATGGAGCGACAACGTCACGTTCTTCGCGCACACCCTGTCGCCGACCGCCGAGGACGCCGAGCGGTTGGCCGCCCGTGGCGTCCGCGTGTCGGCCGGCGAGGTGTCCTCCCTGGACGTCGTCGACGATCGCCTCGTGGGCGTACGCCTGGGCGACGGCACATCGTTCCGCCTCGACGCGCTCGCGGTGTCGCCGAGGATGGTCGCGCGCGCCGGATTCCTGTCCGGGCTCGGATTGCGAACGGTGGAACATCCGTCGGGAGCCGGTGAGCACATCCCTTCCGAACCGGACGGTCGCACCGAGGTCCCCGGGGTGTGGGTCGCCGGCAACGTCACCGACCCGACCGCCCAGGTCGGCGCCGCCGCGGCGGCGGGTGCCACGGCGGCGATCCGAATCGACGGCGACCTGACCGACGAGGCCACCCGCGCGGCGGTCGCCGCTCACCGGGACCCGTTCTCGGCCGCGAACGAGGCGCGAGTGTGCGAACTGGTCCTGGGCAACCGCCGCCACGGCCTGTAAACCGACCCCGCGCGACATGAGCGAGTGGCTCCGCGGGGACCGGGACACCGGCGCCTACACTCCGGGGGTGGCCGAACGAACGAGTACGACGCCGCTGTCGGGTGTGCGCTTCGTCGGGTTGCGCTTTCGGCTGGAGACCCGGGGGTTGCATCGCCCGGTCCCCGTCGAGGTCGCCGCGCTCACCCACCACGGGCCCGGTGGTCACGTCGCCTGGCGGGCGTACGCCCCGATCGAACCTCCCCCGCCCGGAAGCCCGCCGCCCGCGCCGATCGGTGTCCCGGTACCGCCGGCCGCCCCCGGTTCGCTCGCCGAGGCGCTGGCCGGCGTCGAGCGTCACCTGGTGCGCGACATCCCGCACGCGCTGCTCGGGGTATCGCCGTTCGCCGAGAGGACGCTCGTGTGGGAGCAGCGGGCCTATTGCCCACTGCTCGCGTCGTCCCTCGTCCTGGACGTGCCGGCCCTCGCCGCGGTCGTCGCCCCGACCGCCGCGCCGCAGTCCCTCGACGCCCGGCTCCAGCGGATCGGCCTGCGACCGCCGCCCGAACGAGCCGTCACGTGGGACGCGTACGCGCTGGCACACCTGTTCCACACCGTGGTCGCGCAGGGCGTCGCCGTCGGCCGCTGGTCGACGCTCGAGGACCTCGCACGCGTCGCGGGCTCGTCCCCGCCCGCGCTCGAACCCGAGTTCATGCCCCCGCTCGACGTGCAGGAGTCGCTGTTCGACTGACTCCGGGCACGCCGGCAGTACGGCACCGCGGCACCGGGCGGGTCGACGACGTCGCCTCGTCGAGACCGCGCGCCGCACCCCGCGAGCCGTCCGGACGCGCCGCCGCGGATGCGCCGCCCGGGGCGGATCAGCGCGGCGGCGCGGAGAGCGGGCCCCGACCCGCCGTGCGCAGCAGCGGCTTGGTCATGGCGCGGTTGACGGCCGGATCACGGCCCTGGACGTAGGCGTCGCGAAGGGTGTACCCGCTCGCGGCGAACAGGGCGAGCGCCCCGATGTTGCGATTGCCCGTCTCCACCACCAGCCGCAGTGCGCCGGCCTGGGCGGCGGTGTGTTCGAGCGTGGCGAGCAGGCGGCGTCCGTAGCCGCTCCCGCGCCGCTCCGGGCTGACGTAGAGGCGTTTGATCTCCGCCGCCCGACCGGGCATGGTCCGCCAACCGCCGCAGCCGACCGGCGCGTGTCCGTTGTAGGCGAGCACGAACAGGCCCTCGGGGGGCTCCAGATCGCGAGGCTCGCTGGTGTCGGGATGATCGGCGAACCCGTAGAGGCCGACCTGCTCCGCGTACAACGCGTGCAGGAGGACCTGGGTGTCCGGATGGGTGTAGGCCCGGGGCACGAGACGAACGTCGGCATGGCCGACCGGCAGGTCGGCGCCGAACGGCCCGTGGTGGCCCGGTGCCGCCCCCAGCACGGACCCACCCTTGGCGCGGTGCGCGAAACGGATCAACGACCTGCTCCCTTCCCGCCGACCCCGTGCGTCGGGGCTTCGCAACGATTGTCCGCGAAGCCCCTACCCCGCGAACAGTGGCCACGAAAAACCCACCCGACCGGGGTCGACCGGAGCCGGTGTCGAACAACGCCTTCGCGCGGTCGAGTTGGGCCCGACCCCGGGCCCGACGCCGGGCGTGGCGCGCGCGGTGCCGGCGGACCCGCCCCGCCCGGCCATACCGCGGTCGCGTCCCGGTCACACACCGGTCGCGCCGGCGTCGTCGCGGGATCACGGAGATTCCCCGCCACATCTTGTAAGGGTTATAGTCTCAGTTGACCAGTTACCGTCATCACGGGGGCAACACGTGCGGATCCCCATCACCGACTACGCCGTCGGCGCGGCGATCGCGACCGACCTGATCAACACCTCACCCACCGTGCGGCCCACCACCGGCGACGCCCTCCCCGACCCGGGCGCCCTGGCGGACTTCCTGGCCGAGCACGACCTTCGGCCGGCCGCTGTCGCCGACGGACGAACGCCGACCGCCGCGGATCTCCACGCGGTGGGACTGCTGCGCCGCGAGGTGCGGGTGATCGTGGAGACCGAGACCGAGGAGCACGCCGTCGCGGGCGCGACCGTGCTCGTCGCCCGCGCCGGGCGTGCCCCGACGCTGGTTCGCGACGACGACCGCCGGTGGCAGTGGTACGTCCCGACCGCGCCCGACGCCGACCTCGCCGACGAGTTGGCCACGTTGATCGGCGTCGGGCTGCTCGGCGTCGTCCGGGTACTCGGCCACGAGCGCTTCCGGGCCTGCGCCACCGCGGACTGCCGGGGTGTGTTCGTGGACACCAGCCGGGCGGGCCGCCGCCGCTACTGCATGCCCGACCGATGCGGCAATCGGGTCAATGTCGCCAACCACCGCGCGCGCCGCAGGGAAGAGAGCGTGAACCGATGAGCGACACCCCCCTCGTGGGCGCCCTCCGACTCCCGGACGGCACCTCGATTCGCGGTCGCGGCCTGCGCCACCCGCTGCCCGACGGACCGCCGCCGCAATTCGGCCTCTACCTCGGCTCCGACCGCCTGCGCCGTCGGCACGAGGACGCGCTGCCGTGGCCGCAGGCGTGGCTCGACTGGCCCGACTTCCGCCTGCCCCGCGACCGGGACGCGGCCGTGCGGCACATCCGGGCCCTGCACGAACGGGCCCGTACGGGCGCCTCGGTCGAGGTCGCCTGCGGAGGCGGCGTCGGCCGTACCGGCACCGTCATCGCCTGCCTCGCCATCCTGTCCGGCGTCGACCCCGCCGAAGCCGTCGACTGGACCCGTCGGCACCACCACCCGCGCGCCGTCGAGACACCCTGGCAACGCCGCTGGGCAACCCGCTTTCCCCCCTCGTGACCGCGCCCGTTCCTCGCGCGCGGCGACGCGCACGACGCGCAGTCCGCGCACGGAGGGGCGCGAACTCCACAGGCGGGCACGAGCTCGGATCCGTGCGCGCCTACGCGGCCGGTTCGCCGAGGTCGGCCGCGTCGCCCGAATCGGCCAGTCGCTTCAACGCGCGCTCGACCGACGCGTGCCCTGCGGGCAACAACGGCAGCCGCACGTCCGCGGTGGGAATCCGGCCCTGCGCGTGCAACACGCCCTTGATCACGGTGGGATTGGGCTCGCCGAAGGCGGCGGCGGACAACCGCGCGAGCGCGTGACCCAGATCCCGCGCGCGGGCGAGGTCGCCGTCGCGCCACGCGGCGCACAGTTCCACGAATCGGTGGGTGGCCAGGTGCGCCGACGCGAGGATGCCGCCCGACGCGCCCAACGCCAGCAGCGGTGACAGGAACAGGTCGTCGCCGGCCAGGATCGCGCAGTCCGGCGGAAGGTCGCCGAGCAGTTCCACCGCGTCCTGATCGATGCCGCCCGGCGCGAACTTGACGCCGGCGACGCCCGGAAGCCGCCCCAACGCGCGCAGGTCGGCCGCGTCCAGCGACTGCCCGGTGCGATACGGAATGTGGTAGACGATCAGCGGTACGGGGCTGTTGTCGGCCAGGTGGGTGAAGTGCGCGATCACGCCGGCCGGCGAGGGGCGGGTGAAGTACGGGACGGGCACCAGTGCGGCGGCGGCCGTCGGCCACCGGGCGAGGTCCGCGAGAGCCGCCGCCGTGGCCCGGGTGTCGTTGCCGCCGGCGCCGATGGTCAGTACCGCGTCGTGTTCCGCGCAGACCCGGGCGCACACGTCGACGACCGCGATCCGCTCGTCGGCGTCGAGCGTGGCGGCCTCGGCGGTCGTGCCCAGGGCGACGATCCCCTCGGCGCCCGCCGCCAGCACGGCGTGGGCGAGCTCTTCGAGCGCGTCCCGCGCGACGGCTCCGTCGGCGGCGAACGGCGTGACGAGCGGTACGTGGACCCCGTGTCGGGGCGGCTGCTGGGTCATACCTTCGAGGGTGACCCGCGCGGATCCTTCAGGTCCAGTTCACATTCGTGAACGTGAGCGTAAGCTGTACTGATGCTCGACGTCCGCCGCCTGCGCCTGCTGCGCGAACTGTCCCTGCGCGGCACGATCGCCGCGGTCGCCGAGGCGCTCGCCTTCACCCCGTCCGCGGTCTCCCAGCAACTCGGCGTCCTCGAACGCGAAGCCGGGGTCCCGCTCCTGGAGCGCACGGGACGTCGGGTCACCCTCACCCCGGCCGGACACAACCTGGTCCGCCACACCGAGGCCGTCCTCGCGCACCTGGAACAGGCCTCGGCCGACCTGGCGAACACCCGCCGCGGCCTGGCGGGGCCGCTGCGGATCGGCACCTTCCCCAGCGCGACCCGGACCATCGTCCTCGGTGCGCTGACCTGCCTCGGCCGACGGCATCCGGGCCTGGAGCCGATGGTGCTGGAGATCGACCCGGCCGAGGTCGCCGGCGCGCTGCGGGCGGGCGACCTGGACGTGGCGCTGATCCACGAGTACGACTTCGTACCGCCGGTGGACGAGGTCGGCCTGGCCGGTCTGCCGTTGTGCACCGAGCCGATGTACCTGGCCTCGACGTCACCCGCGCCGGACCGGACGGCCGACGCGTCGATGCTCGGTTCTTGGCGAAACTCGCCCTGGATCACCGCAACTTCGGGCACCTTGTGCCAGGCCATGACGATCCGCGCCTGTCAGGCCGCCGGCTTCACCCCACACGTGCGACACCAGGTGGACGACTTCGCCACGGTGCTGGCCCTGGTCGCGGCGGAGCAGGGCGTCGCCGTCGTACCGCACCTGGGCATCGTGGATCCGCCGCCCGAGGTGACCCTGACCAGGCTGCCGATCCACCGGCGCACCACGATCGCCTTTCGCGGCGGCGCCGCCGAACACCCCGCGGTGCTCGCGGCGGCCGACGCGCTGCGCACGTGCGTTCCGGCGGAACTGGCCCCCGCACAGCAGGCTCCCCCGGCGCACTCGCCCGCCCCGCCGCAGGGGTGAGATCCCCTGGGACCGGGCCTCGCGGGCGACGCCCCGGCGCGTGAGCCGGCGTGGGTCCGGGTGGGTCCGGACGGACGATCATGGCCGCCGTCCCGCGTGTCGCGGCCGGGGGCGCGGCGTCGCGCGGGCGACGCTGTCGGCGACGAGCGGTCTCGGCCGGACGATCGCCGCGAGGAGGGTGGGCCACATGCTGGTGCTCGGATCCGCGCAGGTCGAGGCCCTGCTCGAGCCGGACGCGTTGATCGACGCGCTCGCCGCGGCGATGGCGGACCTCAGCACCGGCCGTGCCTCGGCGCCGGACCGGATCGCCGCCGTGGTTCCCGCTCGGGACGCCTTCCTGGCGGCCATGCCGGGACACGTTCCGTCCTCCGGGGCGCTGATGAGCAAACTGGTCTCGCTCTTCCCGCACAACGCCGGGACGCCGCTGCCGACCCACCAGGCGCTGATCGTGGTGTTCGACCCGAAGACCGGTGAACCCACGGCGTTGCTGGACGGCACCGCCATCACGGCGGTGCGCACCGGCGCCTGTTCGGCGCTGTCGGCGCGGCTGTTGGCCCGCGAGGACGCGACGGTGCTGGCGATCCTGGGCACCGGGGTCCAGGCCCGCTCGCACGCCCGTGCGATGTGCCGGGTCCGGCCGATCCGGCGGATCCGGGTGGCCGGGCGCGATCGGGCGAGGGCGGCGGCGTTGGCCGACGAGTTGTCCGCCGAGTTGCCCGCCGAGGTACGCGGGGTGGCCGGCTACGCCGAGGCGGTCGAGGGCGCGGACATCGTCGCGGCGGTCACGAACGCCGTGGAACCCGTGGTCCGGCGCGCGTGGTTGGCGCCCGGGACACACGTCACGTCGGTGGGCTTCAACCCGGCCGGCCGTGAACTCGACGATGCCACCGTCGCCGAGGCGCTGGTGTGCGTCGAATCGCGGCACGCCGTGTTGGCGCCGTTCCCGGCGGGCAGCAACGACCTGCTGATGCCGATCCGCGACGGCGTGATCACCGCCGAACACGTACACGCCGAACTGGGCGAACTGGTCGCCGGCAGCCGCCCGGGCCGCACCTCGCCGGAGCAGCTCACGCTGTACAAATCGGTCGGCGTGGCCGTACAGGACGCCGCCGCCGCGGCCCTGGTCGTCACCGCCGCCCGCGAGCAGTCGATCGGCCGGGAGATCTCGCTGCGGTAGCGCCGCCGCCGTACTGCGCGGTGCGCGGACGCGTACGCCTGCTCGTGCTCGCGCTCGTCCGGCGCGTGGCCGGCTCCGTCGTGCCCGCGTGCCGTACGGCCCCGTTGGCGACTCCGGTGTGTCCGGGCCGGTGGGCGGTATGGCACGCTCCATCGGAGCAGGCGCGCCCTTCGCCGGTCTGTCGGCGGTCGCGCACGACCGAGACCGAGTGGTGGGGCACCGATGAGCGACGGCACGCGGATCATCCGTTGGGGAATCCTGGCCACCGGCGGCATCGCCGCCGAATTCACCGCCGCGCTGCGCGGCCTGCCGAACACCGAGGTGGTCGCGGTCGGTTCACGCCGCCCCGAGTCCGCGAAGGCGTTCGCCGAGCGCCACGACATCCTGCGGGCCCACGGCAGTTGGGCCGAGTTGGCCGCGGACGACGAGGTGGACGTCGTCTACGTGGCCACGCCGCACTCCGCGCACCGCGCGGCGGCCGGCCTGTGTCTGGAGGCGGGCCGGGCCGTGCTGTGCGAGAAGGCGTTCACACTCGACTCCCGCCAGGCCCGCGAACTGGTGGATCTGGCCCGCGACCGCGGGTTGTTCCTGATGGAGGCGATGTGGACGTACTGCCACCCGCTGATCCGCCGGCTGCGCGAGGTGATCGCCGACGGCGTGATCGGCGAGGTGCGGGGCGTCTCGGCGGCGTTCGGGATCGCCGGGGACTTCCCGCCGGAGCACCGGCTGCGCGACCCGGCGCAGGGTGGCGGCGCGCTGCTCGACCTCGGCGTCTACCCGGTGTCCTTCGCCCAGTTGCTGCTGGGTGAGCCGGACGCGATCCGGGCCTGGGCGCACCTGACCCCCGAGGGCGTGGACGACAACACGGGCATCGTCCTCGGCTGGGACGGCGGCGCCGTGGCCACACTCGGGTGCACGTTCACCGCCGATACCGACGCGCCCGCGACGATCACCGGCACCAGGGGTCGGATCGAGTTCGCCGACGGCTTCTTCTACCCGGACCGCTTCGTCATCCACCGCCGGGGCCACGAACCGCAACCGGTCCTGCTCGCCGACGTCACCGACGACCTCGAACGCGGCACGATGCGGCACGAGGCCGCCGAGGTGATGCGGTGCCTGCGCGCCGGCGAGACCGAATCCCCGCTCGTACCCCTGGACGGCACTCTCGCGGTCATGCGCACACTGGACGCCGTGCGCGAACGCATCGGTGTCGTCTACCCGGGAGTGGCCTGACCGGTGTGCTTCGCCCGGTGTTCGTGCCGTGTTCAGGCGTCGGTCGTCGGTGTGCCGAAACCTTCGATGGGAGGGCGTGTGCGCTGCCCGACCCACTGAGACAAAGGACTGGCTACCTTGCGAACGCATTGGCGTGGAAGAGTCCGACTCGTCGCCGTCGCCCTGTCCGTCGTGGCCCTCGGATTGTCCGGTTCGCCGGCATCGGCCCAGGCGCAACCCACCGTACGCGTCAACGAGATCGAGTCGAGCGGCGGCACGCCGGGCGACTGGGTCGAGGTGGTCAACACCGGCTCGACGACCGCCGACCTGTCCGGCTGGATCGTCAAGGACAACGACGGTTCGCACTCGCACAAGATCGCGGCCGGCACCTCACTGGCTCCGGGCGGCTACCTCGCGGTGGACGTCGAGTCGTCCTTCGGGCTGGGCGCTTCCGACTCGGCCCGGCTGTACCGGGCGAACGGCTCCACGCTGGTGGACTCCTACACCTGGACCACGCACGCCACCACCACGTACGGCCGTTGTGCCGACGGGACCGGCGCGTTCCGCACCACCGTCGCGCCGACCAAGGGCGCGCCGAACGCGTGCGGCGGGCAACCCTCCACGGGCGCCTGGCCGGGCGGTACGGCGGTCACCGTCGCCGACGGTTCGAACGTGTTCGGCGACAACCTCAGCGGCCTGTCCTTCCAGGGCACAGGCGTGTTGTGGGCGGTGCGCAACGGCCCGGGCACGCTGTACCGCCTGGTGCCGGACGGGACGACGTGGCGCCCCGACCCGACCGGCGGCTGGGGTTCGGGCAAGTCGTTGCGCTACCGCGACGGCGGCGGCGACCCGGACGCCGAAGGTGTGGTCGCCACGCCCGACGGGGTGTTCGTCGCCACCGAGCGCGACAACGACAACAGTGGTGTCGCCCTGCCGAAGATCCTGCGCTTCGACACCTCGGGCACGGCCGGTTCGCTGAACGCGACCGCGGAGTGGAACCTCACCGCCGATCTGCCCGCCGTGGCCGCCAACAGCGGCCTGGAGGGCATCTCCTGGATCCCGGACACGTTCCTCACCGCGCACGGCCTGCGCGACGAACGCACGGGGGCGGCCTACAACCCCGCGGGCTATCCCAACCACGGCGGCGGCCTGTTCTTCGCCGGTCTCGAGGCCAATGGCACGGTGTACGCCTACGCGCTCGATCAGGCGGGCGGCGGGTACACCCGGATCGCCACCGTCACGAGCGGCTTCCCGGCGGTGATGGATCTCGAATTCGAGCCGGAGACCGGGCACTTGTGGGCGGCCTGCGACGACACGTGCCAGGGCCGCACCGCGACGCTCGACCTCGACGCACAGGGCCGGTTCACCGTCACCGCACGCTTCGACCGCCCGAGCGGGATGCCGGACTACAACAACGAGGGCTTCGCCATCGCACCGCAGGCGGCCTGCGTCGCGGGCCGCAAGCCGGTGGTGTGGGCCGACGACGGCAACGATGGCGGGCACGCCCTGCGCGCCGGCACGCTGCCCTGCGCCACGTAGGCGGCGCACGCCCACCGACCCGCGGCGGGACGGGCACTCGCCCGTCCCGCCATCCGCCCGCCCGGTGCGCCCTAACGGGCGAGGTCCTCGGTGAGGGTGTGCTTGACCAGGGCGTTCGCGTGGCCGTGTCCGATGCCGTACTCGGCCTTGAGCCAGCTGACCAGTTCCATGTGCTTGGTCAGCGGCGAGGACCGGATCAGGTCCTGCCAGTCCGCGATCATGCGGCCGTACTTCTTCTCGATCGACGGAAAGTAGCTTGCGGGGCCGTTCGGGGTCTCGCTCATTTTCCCGGTGTCCTCTCGGCGCGTGCGGCGGATGGTGTTGTCAGGGGTATCGACCGCCGTGCACCCGCGAACTCATCGACCTCGGGAAGAGATCCGGGTCACATGCCCCGTCGCCTGCCCCGTCGCCCGTTCGTGCCGGCGGGCTCGGCGCCGGGGGCGAGGTGGGGAACCGGGTGGTGATGTCCAGGCCGCCGGTCGGGCGGGCGGTCGTGGTGATCTCGCCCCGGTGGGCGGTGACGATCGCGCGGACGATGGACAGGCCCAGTCCCGCGCCGCCGTCGGCACGGGTGCGCACACCCTCGCCGCGCACGAACGGCTCCAGCAGCCCGTCCGCGTCCTCGGCGGCGACGAGCGCGCCGGAGTTGTCGACGCGCAGGAACGCCCGGGCGTCCTCGCTGCCCGTGGTCACCGCGATGTGGCCGCCGGGCCGGTTGTAGCGGACCGCGTTGTCGAGCAGGTTGCCGACCATGCGCTCGATCAGGATCGGATCGCCGCCGAGCGCGGCGGGCCGCAGGTCGGTACGCAGTTCGACGCCCCGGGCGGCGGCCTCGTCCGCGGCACCCGCCACCAGGGCCGTCACGACCTCCGCGAGGTCCACCGCACGGTGCGTGTCCGGGCGTATCCGGCCGCGGGCCAGGGCCAGCAGGCCGTCCAGGGTCCGCCGGCTGTGTTCGATCGCGGTCCTGACGTCCTCGGCCATGGTCAGCAGTTCGTCCCGGTCCGGCTCGCCGTCCAGGGTCACCTCGATCGCGGTGCGCATGGTGGTCAGCGGGGTGCGCAGTTCGTGGGCGGCGTTCGCGGTGAACATGCGTTGGCCGGCCAGCGCCCGGTCGCGTTCCGCGATGCCGGCCTGGATGCGGTCCAGCATGCCGTTGACGGTGTCGGCCAGTTCGGCGAGTTCGTCCGCCGGTGTGCTCACCGGCATGCGCTCCGAGAGGTTCTCCGCCGACAACCGGCGGGCGGTGGCCGAGATCGCGCGGATCGGCCGCAGTACCCGCCCCGCCACCAGCCAACCCAGCACGGCGGCGAGCACGACCACCAGGATGAGCGCGATCGCGGCCTGGGTCAGCAGCTCGGACAGCGTCGTGGCGCGCACCCGATCCGCGAGCTCCTCCGGCCTCGGCAGGCCCGTCGGCGGAGGCCCCGGGGCGCCGGGCGACTCGGTCCTGATGTCGATCGCGATCCGATGCCGCATGCTCCGCCGCACCAGCGCGTAGGTCAGCGCGGTCAATGCCACTCCCGCGGCCAACACGAGCGCGGTGTACAGGATCGCCAACCGGCCGCGCGCGCTCAATCGCACGGCCACGGTCCGCCGATCCGATACCCGGCGCCGGTCGCGGTCTCGATCAGCGGCGGATCGCCCAGCTTGCGGCGCAGCGTGCCCACGGTGATCCGGATCGCGTTGGTGAAGGGATCGGCGTGCTCGTCCCACACCTTCTCCAGCAGCGTCTCCGCGCTGACCAGGTCACCGCCCGCCGCGAGCAGTTGGGCCAGGACACCGAACTCCTTCGGCGTCAGCGACAGCAGCCGGCCGGCCCGCTCGACGGTGCGCCGGGCCGGGTCCAGCGTCACGTCGGCGGCGCGCAGGATCGGCGGTCGGGCCGGCGCGCTGCGGCGTGCCAGGGCGTGTACCCGGGCGATCAGCTCGGAGAACGCGAACGGCTTGCCCAGGTAGTCGTCGGCACCGAGGGTGAGCCCGTCGACGCGGTCCTCGACCGCGCCGGATGCGGTCAGCATCAGAATGCGCGACGTGCCCCGTTCGGCCATCCGTCGGCACACCGTGTCGCCGTGCACCACCGGCAGGTCCCGATCCAGCACCACCACGTCGTAGGGCGTGGACTCGCCCCTGTCCAAGGCGCTTTGGCCGTCACCGGCGACGTCGACGGCGAATCCGTGTTTGCGCAATCCGGCGGCGATGTAGCCGGCCAGCGGTTGTTCGTCCTCAACCAGCAGCACTCGCATGCGCGCAGCATGCCGGCCGGCACATATGGATCCCGTATGGCCGGACGATCGGCCACCCATCGGCCCGCGCCGATAGACAACGGTCATGGCCCACGACACCCCCTCGACCTCCGCCCGATCGACGGTACGACCGTCCCGACGCTCGATCATCGGCCTGCTCGCGGCGGTTCCGCTCGCCGGCGCGGGCATCCTCGTGGCGTCCGAGGACGCCGACGCCAAGGCCGACGCCGACGCCCGTCCGGACGGATCCGGCATCCCGAAGGACCTGCGCCCCGGCGGCGCGTACGACCGGCTGATCACCCGACTGGCCGCCGAGGACCGGTTCTCCGGCACGGTGCTGCTGGCCCGCCGGGGGCGGCCGGTCCTGGCCCGGTCGCACGGCATGGCCGACCGGGTCCGCGCCATCCGCAACGGGCCGGACACCGTGTTCGGCCTCGCCTCGATCAGCAAACCCTTCACCGGCCTGGCGATCGCCGGGCTCGCCCACCAGGGCAAGGTCGCGTTCCAGGCGACCGTGGGGGCCTATCTCGACGGCTTTCCCGCCGAGATCGCCGACCATGTGACGATCCATCAACTGCTCACCCACACCTCCGGCGTCGGCCGACCCCCACTGGGCAGCGGCGGCCCGCCCGCCGACTGGGACAGCTTCGACAAGGTGCTGGAGGGCACGCTCGCCGCCGTCCGCACGACACCGCTGCGGTTCGCGCCCGGCACCCGGTACGAGTACACCAACGACGAGTACTGGGTGCTGGGGGCCATCGTGGCCAAGGTCTCCGGCATGTCGTACGTCGACCACATCCGGCGCCACGTCTTCGAACCGGCCGGCATGACCCGCGCCGCCTTCCACGGCAAGCCCGACCTGCCATCCGTCGCCGACCTCGCCCACCCGTACTGGACGCAACCCTCCGGCCCCCGCGTCGACGCCTCGACGAGCCCGTTCTTTCCGTATACCAACGGCCCCGCGGGCGGCGCCTACGCGACCGCGCCCGACCTGCTCCGCTTCGCGCGCGCCCTGACGGCGGGCCGCCTCCTGTCCCCGGCGTTCACCGACCTGGTCACCACCGGGAAGGTCGCGCTGACCCCCGCGCAGCGGCCCGGCCCGCCGACCCAGGATCGTTTCTACGCCTATGGATTCGAAGACCTGATGGTCAACGGACAACGCATCTACGGGCATTCGGGCGGTGGACCCGGCATGGCGAATCAACTGGACGTCTTCCCGGACCTGGACTGGGTGTCGATCGTGCTCGGCAACTACGACGATCGGATCGATCCCATCGTCGAGTTGGGGCGAAAGCTGATCACGGCGTAGTCGGCGGTGCTGCCGCCGGCCGCTCGCCCGCTGCCGCATTGCGCTCCCGCTTCCCGCTTCCCGCTTCCCGCTTCCCGTCCAGGCCACCATCCGCACCGCGTCAGCGCGACGAAAGGCGAGACCGAACCATCATGACCTCCACTCGACGAAGGATGCTCGGCGTACTGGGCGCGGCCCCACTCGCCGCCGGAACCGTGCTCGGGGCCGAGGGCACCGCGCGCGGCGACGCCCGGGCCGACCGGGACACCCGATCCCCCGGCCCGATCCCCGAGGGGCTCGGGCCGGGGGGCGAACTCGACAGGTTCGTGGCGGACCTGGCGGCCAGGGACGCGTTCTCCGGCACCCTGCTGATCACCCGACGCGGCCGGACCGTGCTCTCCCGGGCCTACGGCATGGCCGACCGGCGACGCGACGTACCGATCACACCCGACACCCTCTTCGCGCTCGCGTCGGTGACCAAGCTGTTCACCGCCGTCGCGGTCGCCCAACTCGTGCAACGGGGCCGACTCTCCTACGCGTCGACCGTGGGCACCTACCTCGACGGCCTGCCCGCCGAGATCGCCGACCACGTGACGCTGCATCACCTGCTCACCCACACCTCGGGCCTGGGCAACCATCAGCAGGCGCCGGGATTCGAGGAGACCGCGGCCACGTGGACCACGGCCGACCAAGTCATGGACGGCACACTCGACTTCATCCGCAGGATGCCGTTGTCCTTCCCGCCCGGCGCCGCGGACCGGTACAGCAACTCCGGGTATCACCTGCTCGGAACCATCGTGGCCCGCGTGTCCGGCCGGTCCTGGTTCGACTATGCCCGCGAACGGATCTTCCGCCCGGCGGGCATGGCCGACACCGACTTCGTCACCGCGCCCCGTTGGCGCCGCGACCCGGGCATCGCCCACCCGTACGTCAAGCAGCCCTCGGGAGAGCGCGTCGACGACGTCGCGGGACGGGTGTTCATCGGCACGCCGGCCGGGGACGCGTTCTCCACCACCTCGGACATGGACCGCTTCGCCCGAGCCCTGCTCCGCGACAAACTGCTCGCCCCGCCGTTCACCCGAACCCTCCTCGGCGGCAAGCTCCCCTTGGGGCCGCCCACTTCCGGCCCACCGCCGAAGGATGCGTCGCCCACGGGCCCGTCCCCCACCGGTCCGGCCGACCCGCCTCCCGGCGGAGGCGACCCCCGCCCACAGGCCACGTTCCAGTGCTACGGGCCGATCGGCGTGGTGCTCGCCGACCGGTGGACGTTCGGCCACGGCGGCGGCGCCCCGGGCGAGTCGACCGGCATCGAGATGTTCCCGGACGGCGAATGGGTGATCGTCGTGCTCGGCAACTACGACCAGGACACGGTGCGTCCCGTCGTCGGCATGGCCCGCCGTCTCGTCGCCGTCGCCGGATAGGGCGTGTCTTCGATCTCCCGCCGCGGCCGACGTACCGGCGATCCGGGGTCGACTTCGAATCGAGTACACAAGGTAGCGAGTCGGTCACACGTGACTCGGCTTGTGCCGGGCGACCACGTCCGATCACTCACTGAGCCAAATGGTGATCGAACTCGCGGCCGGGCACGCGTCGTTGGCCTCACAGCCGATCCCGGTCGCGGACCCGGTCGAGACGGCGGCGGGCGACCTCGGCGGCCGACCGCGCCGATCCCGGGACCCCGGGGCCGGTCGACCCGCGGCGACGCGCGCGGCGTCCCGAGCGGGCCGGCCGGCCTCGGGCCCGTCCGGGGCATCCCGATGGATCAGGCGCTGCCCATGCCGATGCCGTTGTCGGGGTCGAGCGCGTGGGTCGCCGCGGCCGCGACGGCGGCGGTGAGGCCGGGCTGATCCGGTGCCGGAAGGAGCGCGTCCGGCGGCGTGCCCTCGACCAGCGCGTGCACCGCGGCCACCCGTGCGCGCGCGGTGATCGGCCGCCGGGTCGTGGTGGCCGCGGTGAGCAGCCCGGGCAGCGCGTGCAGGGGGCGGGGACCGGTGGTGGCCGCCGCGAAGCGCGGTGGCGCCTCGGGCCGGGCGCGCAGGATCGGGACCTCCTCCGGCGGTGTGGCCAGCCCGGTGAGGTCGACGATCAGATCGGCCTCGGCGGCGATCGCGCGCAGGTTCCCGCCACCGGGGCCGAAGGGGTCGAACAGGGTCAGGTCGGCGATCCCGGAGGCGATCAACAGCCCGGCCAGATCCCCGCCGCGCGCCGGATCCACCAGGACCACCCGGCCGCTCGACGGCTGCACACCCCGATTGGCCAGGGCGTTGATCGTCGCGGCGGCGATCGCGACGGCGAGGCCGTCGTTGAGGGTGTCCAGCAGGAGCACCGGTGGGGTGGCGCCCAGGATCGCGCGGGTGGTGAGCACGTGTTCCGGGCGGGTGTGCACGAGCACGGCCGCCGCGAAGCCGGGGGCGAGCAGCCGTACCGCCTGCGCGATGTCCTCGACGTGCGGCGTCGCGATGGGCAACGGGAAGACGTCGAGCCCGGTGGCCCGGCGCAGGTGTACCGCCTGGGATTCGAGGGCCGGCAGCGCGGCGTCGGCGGGCAGCGCGTCGAAGTCCAGGACGGCGCTGGCATCGCTGATCAGCGCGACGCGGTGCCGGCGCCCGGTGTAGTCGTCGGTGTGTTCGGGGTGTGCCGCCAGGTGCGAGACGACGCGGCGGTCCGCGTCGGCGTCGAGCAGGGCGATGTCGTGGCCGGTGGTGGTGGCCGCGCACACGCGCAGCGTCAGTTTGCCGGTGGAGGCGGCGACGAAGACGGGATCCTGGGTGAGCAGCAGGTCCGCGCCCAGGCGTCGGGTCAGGGTCCGGGTGAGCCAGGCCAGCGTCCGGGGACCGTCGGCGTCCAGGGTGATCCGACAGGTGCCCATGGCATCCGGTTCGTCGATCCGACTCGTCACCGTGCCGGGGGCTTCGGCCAGTACGCCCGCGACCGCGGCGGCGGCACCGGGCGGCACGTGGATCCGCACGCTGAAGGCCGGGTTGGTGGCGGGATGCCTGGGTCCGGGCATGTCGCGGTTCACCACGGCAACGCCCGCAACCGCGGGCCGGTGGGCACGGGAGCCGTTCGGGGCGGCATGCGCCCGGTGGTGTCGGATGTGTCCCGCCGGTCGTTCATGGCGCGGATTCCTCTCCGACTTCCCGCGGATCGAGCAGGTGCATACGTTGGCAAATCGCGTGCTGAGGCCCAGGGTAGTGCGGCCTGCCTCGGGCAGGTCGCCGGGTGGGTCGCAAGGGGCCGCGGGGACGGCTCGCAGGCCGGGTCCCGGATCGGCTCCCGATGGGTCGGGGGTCCTGGTGGGTCAGGCCCTCGTACAGCGACCGCCGAGGAAGGTGTGGCCCGGGTCGACGCCTCGCGCTCGGAGTTCGCGGAAGGGGTCGACGAAGAAGTTCACCGAACCCGCGCAGTGGTACGTCGCGGACGGGGTGGTGACCGTGTCGTCGCCCGCGCCCCGGGCCCGGTCGCACGCGTAGGCCACCACGATGTCCGGGCCGTCGGTCACCGTGCCGGCGCAGACGATCGGGATCGCACCGGGAGCGGCGTCGGCCACGGCCGGGCCGAGCACGGCGGCGCCGCCCACCAGCAGCCCGGCGACCGTGGTGACGCGGGCCGGGAAGGTCATGTCGGGTCCTTGCCGAGAGACGTGTCGCCGATCGGGTGTGCGCGCTCCGCCACCGCGACGGGCACCTGCGGTACACGCGGCGACCGGCGAAAAGCCTCTTCAGTATCGGAGCGCGCCTTCGTCCGGATCGCCCCGACACGGCCCTGTCACCCATACGAGGCGGGCGACGGTGCCACCTCGGGCCCGCTTCGGGTTGCCGGGCACTGTCGAGATGCGATGATTCGAACATATGAACGACAACGCCGATGCCATGCCGCCCTGGGAGCTGCCCGGCCGGTTCGACGTCGTGCGCCGAAGGGACCGTCACGGCGGCGGCCGACCTCCGGTCGAGCCCGAGGCGAACGGCTTGGATCCGCGCACGGTGGAGGCGCTGTACGAGCTGTGCCCACCCGGCTATCGCAACCACGAGGTGCTGCGCCGACACCCACGGTTGCTGGTACGGCTGGCCCGACATCACCTCCGGGCCGAGCCGGCCGAGCTCCGCCAGGGTTATTCCGACCTGCGCCGAGAGCTCAAGGACCAGGTCCCCGTACACGTCATCCCGCAGGCGCTCGCGACGTATCGCAGGGAGGCCGACGAGATCCATCGCGCCTTCGCACGTGTGGCCGCCATCGAGCGGGCCCTGTCCGCACTCCCGCCCACCGCACCGGAGCCCGGGCGGGACGAAGCCCCGCGACCGAACGCGACCCATCCGAGAGCGTGACCCACCGAGCACACGACTGCTCGACGGCCATCCCGTCGCCTGTCCGATTGGCCTAGACCTTTCTGTCGATTGGCATAGACCTGTTCGAAGGCACCCGGATAACATTCGAGCGGCATCGCACCATCTCCGATGGCATCTGACAAGTTGTCAAATGCCGTCCGAATAAAAGGAGTTGGCACGTGAAGAAACGTATCGGACTGCTCGTCGCGGGCGCCGCCGCAACCCTGCTGCCGCTCGCCGGCGCAACCTCCGCGAGCGCCGCCGGCGAGTTCCACATCCGAGGCGTGTACTACACGCAGGCCCAGTGCCACGCGGCGGGCCAGGCGGGCTACGAACTGTGGGGTCCGAACTTCTTCTGCGCCGACGGCCCGCAGGGGCTGATCTACCT
This sequence comes from Embleya sp. NBC_00888, assembly GCF_045207655.1. Lineage (NCBI taxonomy): Bacteria > Bacillati > Actinomycetota > Actinomycetes > Kitasatosporales > Streptomycetaceae > Embleya > Embleya sp. NBC_00888. Next base: position 2,024,016 of record NZ_CP108785.1, read on the forward strand.
GTACACGCACTGATTCGTACAGGCGGATTCGTACCAGGTGTGGGGTCGGCTACTTGTCCCGGGGAAGCGTGTTCAGGAAGGTCTTGACCGTGTCGATGGGGATCGCGAAGCCGATGCCGACGCTGCCCGCCTCGGTGCCGGTGCCCGTGTCGGGAGCAGCGCTGTAGATGGCCGAGTCGATGCCGATGACCCGGCCGGAGAGGTCGACCAGCGGTCCACCGGAGCTGCCCGAGGTGATCGCGACGTCGGTCTGGATCGCCGGGTAGGTCAGTGTGTTGCCGGCTCCGGTCGCGACGGGCGAGGTACTCGAACCGCTCCCGTCCTCGGACGAGCCGACCGCGCTGTCCCCCGACACGGTGACCCGGCGGTCGAGTGCACTGATCACCCCGGAGGTGACGGTCCCGGTCAGGCCCAGGGGTGAGCCGAAGGCGACCACCTCGTCCCCGACCCGGGCGGAGCCCGAGTCGCCGAGGGTCGCCGGGGTGAGACCGGAGACGCCGGTGACCCGCACCACGGCGAGGTCGTGCGCGCTGTCGGCGGCCACCACGCCGGCGGGCGCGGTCCGGCCGTCGGCGAACGCGACCGTGACGGTTCCCGCGTTCGCCCCGGCCAGGACGTGGTTGTTGGTCAGGATCCGGCCATCGGTGTCCAGGACCAGGCCCGAGCCGGTGACCGAGCCGCGACGCGTGGTCACCCGCAGCTCCACCACACTCGGCTGGACCGCGGCGGCCACCGCGGCCACCGGCGCCGCCGCGTCGGTGACCGCCGCGGTCCGCGCCGGCGCGCCGATGGCCGCCGGTGACCCGCCGTCGGACCCACCGAAGCGGTGTACGGCGGTCGCCCCGGCGAGCCCTCCGAGCAATCCGGCCGCCACCGCGGCGGCGACCAGGGCGACCGAGGCCCGGCGGACCCGCCGACCGGACGGCCGGTGCCGGCCGGCTTCCGGCGGCGGTACCCGGGGCAGTGGCGGGATCGTCGGCACCGCGTGCTCGTCCCCCGACGAAACCGGGCCGGAGCGAATCGACATGGGTTCGGGAGTCCTTGCCTCTTCTGTCGTCATGCTCACGACTGTCGGACGTGTGCATGAAGAAAGACTGAGAGCAGCCTCAGAGTCGGCACAGAACCTTTCGCGGATCCGATCCGACGCCCCGCCCGAGCCGGATCCGACCCGGGCGCGGGCCGCCTCGGGTCAACTACCGCCGTACCGTGCCCGCAACAGGTCGACGACGTCGATGTCGTCGAACAGGCCGGAGCGGCCGGCCACGGTCCACGTGGTGTTGCCGAACGCCTCCAGCATCATCAGACAGCCGGAGAAGTCGTCCACGCTCAGTTGCTCCGGGATCAGCAGGTCGCGGGATTCGGCGGCCACGACGAGCAACTCCTCGACCCTTTCGAGTCCGTCCGCGAATTCCTTCAACTCGCGCCAGGACATCAGGAATCCGACCTGCGAGGCCAACACGAGCTCGTTGACCCGGCCGGATCTCATCTCCCACGGCATGGTCCCGATGCCGATGCATTCCAGGACGCTCCACTGCCAGTCGTTGTCCGGGACGACCTCGACCAGTTCCGCCAGGCGGATGTGGAAGCCGGGGCCCCGGAGCGGGAATTCGGTCTCGTTCATCGCGTGTGCACTCGCTCCCGTGACGTGGCGGGCCCGCACCGCCGGTCTCTTGTCGGTGTCGGTGTCGGTGTCGGAGGGGGGATCGAAGGCCCGGACGGGCCGACGCGTGCGCCCGACGAGGCGGCGCGGACGGCCGGCGCGGGCGCGGGTTCGCTCATCCGCCGCCTCGCATGCCGCGCCCGCCTCGCGCACCGGCGTGCGGATCCTCGACGAGCACCGATTTCGGGGCCGCATCGCCTGGCTCGCGGGTGCCATTCCCCGGCGCGAACCCCCCGTCCAGGTGTCGCGCGAGCCGTTCGCCCTCCAGGTCGATGTGCGACAGGCACCGGTGCAGGAGGCCGGGCAGCCACCAGGCCCGGTGGTCGAGGATCGCCATCACGGCCGGGACCAGCGTCATCCGCACCACGAAGGCGTCGAACAGCACACCGATCGCCGGCGCGAAGCCCATGCCCTTGACCACCGCGTTCTCGGACAACACGAAGGATCCGAACACCGAGACCACGATCAGCGCGGCGGCGGCGACCACCTTCGCGCTGTGCGCGTAGCCCACCCGCAGCGCCTCCCGCGCGGGCCGGCCGCGGGTGTACTCCTCGCGCATCCGCGAGACCAGGAACACCTCGTAGTCCATCGCAAGGCCGAACAGGATGCCGATCACCAGGATCGGCAGGAAGCTCACGATCGGGCCGGTCCCGTCGAGGCCGACCAGGCCGGACAGCCAACCCCATTGGAAGACCGCGACGACCGCGCCCAGCGCGCCGACCACCGACAGCAGGAACCCCAGGGCCGCCTTCACCGGCACCACGATCGAGCGGAAGACCACGGTCGACAGCAGGATCGCCAACCCCATCACCACCAGGCAGTACACCGGCAGCGCGGACGCGAGTTTGGCGGCCCACGTCCAGGTCGACCGCCGTACTGCCGGTGACGTCGATCCGGGTCCCGGTGAGCGCGGCGATCGGGTCCCGCGCCCGGCGGATGTCGTCGAGGAGATCCTGGGTGTGCGCGGAGTCGGGCCCGGCCGCCGGGACCACCTCGATCATCACGGTGTCGCCGGTCGCGTTCGGCACCGGCGCCGATAGGCGAAGCGGCCCAGGCGATACAACATCGTGGACATCACGAACTCCCGGACGGTGCGCTGCTTGAAGCGGGGCGGAGCGGCCGTGGCCACGCTAGGAGCCGACTCGGCCCGACCACCGCGATCCGGCCCGCAGACGGGGCCATTCACACGCAACTCCCATAGAACGAAACTCAGTTCGTGGGCCACGCTGGAGGGGCGCGGGCCGCCGGGCCGGCGCCTGCGGGAGTCGGGGGCCCGGGTACGGTGCCGACGGGGGCGCAGCGCACCGTAGTGTTCGCGCCGATCACGCCCACCGGCCCCAACCCATCCGCCGCACCAGGCGGAACGCGTCGCGAGGAAGGCACCGATGAGCATCCCGGATCCGCAGGCCGGCCCACCCGCGACCCACGACCGGGGCCGCCTCCTGGTCGTCGACGACGAACCGGCGATCGTGGACACCGTCGCCCGGTTGCTGCGCTTCGTCGGTTACGACGTGCGCACCGCCGCCACCGGCCTTCAGGCGCTCACCGTCGCCCGGGATTTCCTGCCCGAGTTGATCCTGCTCGACGTCATGCTCCCCGACGGCGACGGCTTCGAGGTGCTGCGCCGACTGCGCTCGGACGAACTCCAGGTCGCGGTGGTCTTCCTCACCGCGCGCGACACCCGCAAGGACGTGGTCCGCGGCCTGACCGCCGGTGGCGACGACTACATCACCAAGCCGTTCGGCCTGGACGAGGTCACCGCGCGTGTGGAGGCGGTGCTGCGCCGCACCCGGCGCGCGGCACCCGGCGGCGACGTACTGCGCGTCGCGGACCTCGAACTCGACGCCGCCGCCCACCAGGTGCGCCGCGCCGGACGCCCCGTCGACCTCTCGCCGACCGAATTCCGGCTGCTGCGCTACCTGATGCTGCATCCCGACCACGTGTTGACCCGGGCCCGCCTGCTGGAGCACGTGTGGTCCTACGACTTCAACGGCGACGACACCGTGGTGGCCACCTACATCAGCTATCTGCGTCGCAAGATCGACGACGGCCAGGGCACACCGCTGATCCACACCCGTCGCGGGGTCGGGTACTGCCTGCGCACACCGCCGTGCTGAGCCTGCGGCCCAGGATGCGCCGGCAACCGCTGCGCCGACGCCTGGTGATCGTGCTCGTCCTGGTCTGCACCGTGGTGCTCAACACCTGCGCGGCGGTGACCGTGGGCGTGCTGCGGGACTCGCTCTTCGACCGTCTCGACGACCAACTCGACACCACCGTCGCCGCGTTGCGCGCCCTGGACCAGCGTGAACGCAACAACCAGCGGCTGGGCCTGGATCCGGGCATCTGGCTGAAGTACCCGGGCGGCCTGCGCGTGGCCCTCGCCGCCCCCGGCCGCCGCCCGCCGCAGGGTCCGGGGCCGAGGCTGACCGGCATCCTGCCGCCCACCGGCAGCACGGTCACCGCGCCCTCGGCCGAGCCCGGTTCCGGCGAGAGGTTCCGGGTTCGCGTCCAGGACCTGACCGACGGGCGCACCGCGCTGGTCGCGTTGAGCACCAATGACGCCGAACGGGCCGCGGACCACGCGCTGTACGTGGTGCTGATCACCGTCGGGATCGCCCTGCCGACTCTGGGCCTGCTCGGCGCGCTGTTCGTCCGGCGCGAACTACGGCCGCTGGAACAGGCCGCCCAGGTCGCCGACTCGATCGCGGCGGGCGACTACGGGCGGCGCGTACGCAATCCGCTGATCGGTCCGCGCACCGAGGTCGGCCGACTGGCCATCGCCATCGATCGTATGCTCGACCAGATCCAGGCCGCGTTCACCGCCCGGGACACCTCGGAGGAACGCCTGCGTCGCTTCGTCGCCGACGCCTCCCACGAACTGCGCACCCCGCTGCAGTCGATCGGCGGATACACCGAGTTGTACCAGCGCGGCGCGCTTCCGGACCGGGCCTCGGTCGACGACGCGGTGTCCCGGATGCGGGCCGAGATACGGCGCATGAACGGCCTCGTGGAGGCCCTGTTGCTGCTCGCCCGCCTGGACGAGGAACAGGACACCGATCTCGAACCCGTGGACCTGGCCCGGGTCGTGGCCGACTCCTGCCGCGACGCCGCCGCGGTCGAACCCGCCCGGCCGCTGACCCATGCCGCCACCGCGTCCACGGCGGAGGTACTGGTCCTGGGCGACGAGGACCGCCTGCGGCAGTTGGTGGCCAACCTGCTCGGCAACATCCGCATGCACACCCCGCCGGACGCCCCGGCCGCGGTCGAACTGCGCCGTGAGGGCGATCACGTGGAACTGACGGTGCGCGACGGCGGCCCGGGCATACCGGCCGCCGATCTCCCACACGTCTTCGACCGCTTCCACCGCGCGGACAAGAGCCGCAGCCGCGCCCAGGGCGGCAGCGGCCTGGGCCTGTCCATCGTGGCGGCCATCGTCGACATGCACCATGGCAGCATCCACATCGGCCCCGCCTCCGATCGGGGCACCGTGGTCAGGGTCCGCCTCCCCGCCCTCGGTGACACCCGTTCGCCTCCCGCGTCGGCATGACCGACGTCGGCGTCGCTCACGAGCCGGTCCTCTTCCCGAGCGTCGATCGTGTGGCCGGCACGGGCACGCCGCGGGTCGAACCGTAGGGCAGTACCGCGTGTACCGCCCAGCCGCCGTCGGGGTCGGGACCGATGTCGAGCCGGCCGCCGAGCATCGCGACACGCTCGCGCATGCCGATCAGGCCGTGGCCCATTCCGTCGCCCGGCGCCTGCGCGCCCCGCCCGTCGTCGCGGACACGCACCTCCAGCGCGTCCCTGCGGTACCCGACCAGGACCTCGGCGCCGGCCGTCGGACCGGCGTGCTTGCGGGTGTTGGTCAACGCCTCCTGGATGATCCGGTACGCGGTGAGCGCGACGGTCCGGGACGGGTCGATCGGCTCGCCCTCCACAACCACCCGCACGGACAGGCCCGCGCGGCCGACCTGGTCGACGAGATCGTCCAGGTGGCGCAGGCTCGGCTGCGGGACCAGGCCCTCGGTCTCGTTCTGCGCGCGCAGCACCCCCAGCAGTCGGCGCATCTCCACCAGCGCCTCGCGTCCGGTCTTCGCGATCGTTTCCAGGGCCTCGCGGGCCTTGTCGGGGGAGGTGGCGATGGCCCGGCTCGCACCATCCGCCTGTACCACGATCACCGACACGTTGTGCGCCACCACGTCGTGCAACTCCCGTGCGATCCGCGAGCGTTCCGCCGCAGCGGCGATCAGCGCCTGCTGGTCGCGCTCGAACTCCAGCCGGGTCGCCCGCTCTTCAAGTTCGGCGTAGTAGGCGCGGCGGGTCCGCATCGAGTCGCCGAGCACCCAGGCGATGCCGAGCGTGATGGCGATGAAGGAGTACACGAACGCGCCTTCGCGCACGTCCAGATTCACGCTCGCGCCCCAGCGCGCGAAGTAGAGCCCCGGCACCGCGAACACGCAGACCAGGGCGAGCCGCACCCGGCGCGGCGAGCCGATCTTCGCCGCCGTGTACAGCGCCATCGGCACCGCGATGCTCGTCATCATGATCTCCGAGCTCACCACGAGTTGGCCCGCGCTGCCCAGCATCACCAGCCCGAACGCGGTCCGGGGTCGCACTCGGCGCAGCGACGCGCCCAGGCTGTGGAGCACGACGAGAACCCACAGCCCGTACCGGACCCGACCGGCCGGCGTCGCGTCGTCGTCGTGGACCTGAGCGGCGCTCAGCAACAACACCGGAAGCACGATCATCGCGTCCACGACCAACGGGTGCCCGCGCAGCCAGGCGTAGATTCTTTGCACACCGGGACGCTACGGGCGAGGGCCTCGTGCGGGCGTCATCCGATGCGCCGAGCGGACCCATCGTCCCCAGGTCTCACCCTCGCGGGCCGCGCCTCCTTCCCGCGCCCCCGGCAGATCCGGCCGAGGGCTGACGACACGGCACCACCGATCACGAGGTGGCGCCGCTCACCCCGGGCGAGCCGGTCTGCGAACGCGCGCCGGGTCGCCCGCGAATCCGGGCGATCGGTCGAGTACGGCGGTGGCCTCGACCAGCAGGCCGGGTTCGTCCGTTCCCGTGGGCGTGCGGTCCCGCAGGCGGTTCCGGGTACGGCGAACGTGCCGCCGTACCCGGACACCACGCGGGCGCGCCGTCGATACCGACCGAACGACGCCGAGACGGCCGGCCACCCCGGCAGGTTCGCCTCGGACGCGTTGCGAGCCACCTCCCGACACCTTGCCCGCGACCTCGGCGGGTTCCCACCCGTCGAGTGTCGCTCGCAACGTCTCCGGACGGATCGTCGAGCGCTCCTCCCCCCATCCGACCATCGACTCCCGGCGTGACACGGGAATCACGGTCGCCCCCCAGGGCCGCGACGAAGTCGATCACATTTGCGTGATCATTTCGTCACCACCCGTGAACACGACTTTAGGCCCCGGTCACCGCCGGGGAACAGGCGGCAAACAAGCCGGCCTTGCCGCCCACGCCAACCGACACAAACCGTCGGTTGCCCGACTCGCGCATCCGGCCCGGTTCCGGAACCTCGGGTCGGGCCCGGCCGGATCGGCACGGCCACGCGGGCGCCGGCCCGGGTCGGGACGCACCGGCGCCGACCCTCGCCCTGGTTGGCCGAATACCGCTGTACCACCGCGTAGTTCGCGGAAGCGGAAGCGCCCGCCACGTCGTCGCCATGTCGTCGCCGCGCCGCTCGCGAGTCACCGGTCACGGCCATGAGCCGCGGTCAGCGCGGCGGAGCCAGGACCGGCGCCAGGACGGTGAGGGCGTCGAGGATCCCGTGCGCGTCGGGGGTGTGCTCCGGGTCGACCAGCCACTGGAGCATCAGGCCGTCGCAGATCGCGATGAGCAGCGCCGGAATCGCCTCGGCGCCCGCCGGTGGCTCGACGCCCGAGTCCGCGAACGCCCGGTCGGTCATGGCGTGTCCGGCCCGACGGGCGTCGGCGTATCCCGCGGCCAGGCGTTCGCGCAGCGCCGCCGAGCGCATGGCCGGCGCGAACGACTCGACACACGCGACCGCCATCGGGCGCAGTTCCTCGAACGAATCGATCAACGCCACCAGTGCGGCGGCCGGTTGCGCACGTGGACCATCGGCGACGACGGCCGACACCGCGTCCCGCACCCGCCGGGTCCACACCTCGAAGCACTGCCCGACCGCCTCCTCCAGCAGCGCGTCCACGCCGCCGAAGTGGTAGCCGATCGAGCCGAGGCTGGTTCCGGAGGCCTGCGCGATATCGCGTGCGGTGGTGTGCGCGTAGCCCTTCTCCCGCAGACAGCGCACGGCGCCGGCGAGGACTCGCTCCCGATGACTCCTGGACAGGGGCGACTTGGGCATCCCACCGTGTTGGACAAACGTGCAGCACGAATGTTCAGACTTCTCTCGGATCAGGAGCGAGTCGATGACGTCTGCCACCCCGCCGCCGGGTTCCCGGCTGCCGAACTGGATCCAGACCGCGCTCTACCTCGCCGCCCCCGGCCGTTCGCTCAGGGCGGCCCGGCGCCGCCATGGGCCGGTCTTCCAGGCCCGGTTCCTCGGTTTCCCGCCGCAGACCTACGTCACCACGGCCGAACTGGCCCAGCAGGTCTACGCCGTCGACGCCGGCGGCGGCCGGGCCGGCGAGGTGCGCCGGCAATTCCTGGAGGGCATGGTCGGCCGGAACTCGCTGCTCACGCTGGACGGCGACCCCTGGTGGCGGCACCGCAGACTGCTGAGCCCGGCCCTGCACGGCAGGGCCATCGCCGACTACGGCGACGAGATCGCCCGAATAGCCGCCGAGCACATCGCCGAGTGGCCGCGACACCGGCCGTTCGCGCTGCGCGACCGCATGCAGGAGATCACCCTGGAGGTGATCCTGCGGCTGGTGTTCGGGATCCGCGACAACGATCGTCTGTCCCGGCTGCGCACCGCCATCCCCGAACTGATCGAGGTCGGCGGCTCGCCGGTCGTGCTGATGTTGCCGCCACGGGTTCGGGCCTGGACCCAGAGCCCGTCGGCGACCCGGCTCGGTTTCCTGCCCACGACCCGATTCCAGCGCGCCCGCGACGCGGTGGACGCGATGTTGTTCGACGAGATCGCGCATCGCCGTACCGACCCGGTCCCCGGCGCCACCGACGTGTTGTCCCGGCTGTTGCAGGCTCGCGACGAGCGGGGTCGGCCGATGAGCGACCAGGAACTGCGCGACGAGCTGATCACCATGCTCGAAGCCGGCCACGAGACCACCGCCACCGCCCTGGCGTGGACCTTCGAGCGCCTCCTGCGCACCCCCGCCGTCCTGGCCGAACTCCGCAAGGAGATCGACGACGGTCGCCACAGCACCTACCTCGACGCCGTGGTCAAGGAGGCGCTGCGCTCGCGCCCCGTGGTGTACGAGGCCCCGCGCCTCCTGGACGAGCCGCTCCAACTGGGCCGATTCCGGGTGCCCGCGGGCTCGTTCGCGTCGCCGGTGATCACCCTGATCCATCACGACCCCGAAGTCTTCCCGGAGCCTTCCGAGTTCCGCCCCGAGCGCTTCCTCGGCCCGGACGCGGCCCGGACACAACGGGCCTGGATGCCCTTCGGCGGCGGTCGTCGGTACTGCGTCGGCGCGCAACTCGCGGTCCTGGAAATGACGGTGATCATCCGTGAGGTGCTGACCCGCCTGGAGTTGACCGCCCCCGATCCGGCCCCGGAACGGCCGCGGGCGCGGCACGTCACGCTGATCCCGGCCAAGCGCACCGTCGTGGTGGCCCGCCCCCGCGACAGCGCCGTTCCTCCCGAGGGCCTGCCGACCCGACGCGCCGTCACCGTGCGTCGCGAGGTCGCGGTCGCCCCCGCGGTCGTCTGGGCCGCGCTCGCCGACATCACCCGCATGGGCGAGTGGAGTCCCGAATGCACCGGCGGCAGTTGGCTCGGCACCCACCGTGAGCCCGTCGTCGGCGCCCGCTTCATCGGCACCAACCGCAAGGGCCTGCTGCGCTGGACCACGCGGTGCATCATCACCGACGCCCGCCCCGGCCGCGCCATCGCGTGGGACACCCGGCTCGGCATCCCGCTCGCCCATTGGTCGTTCGTGCTCTCCCCGACCCCCACCGGCACCCTCGTCGAACAGACCTGGCGGGATCGCCGGGTGGGCCCGCTCGGCACTCTGATGGCCTGCCTCTCCGAAGCGGCGCTGCGCACCGGCCCACGCGCCGACCACAACGAACAGTCGATGCGCGCGACGCTGTCCGCGCTCGAACGGCACCTGAAGACGCGGTAGCCCCCGTCCCCGGCGTCGACCGGGAACAGGGGCCGCGTCGCGGTATCGAGGGAACCTCGTGCCGCGGGTTACTTCACCGGCTCCGGTGCTCCCGCACCGGGTCCCGTGTCACTCACCGGTTCCGGTGCCGGCTCCGCGACGTCCTCGGACTCCCCACGGACCGCCGGTGGTTCGGGCAGTTTGACCGATTGCAGGAGCAGTTGTGCGACGTCGACGACGCGGAGGTCTTCCTTGGCGTCGCCGGCCTGCTTCTTGGCGTTGATGGAGTCGGTGAACATCACCAGGCAGAACGGGCAGGCGGTGGAGACGATGTCGGGCTTGAGGGAGAGGGCCTCGTCCATGCGCTCGTTGTTGATGCGCTTGCCGATGCGTTCCTCCATCCACATGCGCGCGCCGCCGGCGCCGCAGCAGAAGCCGCGTTCCTTGTGCCGGTGCATCTCCTCGTTGCGCAGTCCCGGCACGCGGGCGATGATCTCCCGCGGCGGCGTGTACACCTTGTTGTGCCGGCCCAGGTAGCACGGGTCGTGGTAGGTGACCAGGCCGTCCACCGGCTCCACCGGCGTCAGCCGGCCCTCGTCGAGCAGGTGTTGCAGCAACTGGGTGTGGTGGATCACCTCGAAGTGGCCCTCCAACTGCGGATACTCGTTGGCGAGGGTGTTGAAGCAGTGCGGACACGTGGTCACGATCCGCTTGCGCGGGGCGTCCTCCAACGCGGCGTTCAACGTCGCCACGTTCTGCGCCGCGAGCATCTGGAAGACCACCTCCGAGCCCAGCCGGCGCGCCGAGTCGCCGGTGCAGGACTCCTCCTTGCCCAGGATCCCGTACCGCACGCCCGCGATGTGCAACAGCTCCGCGAACGCCTTCGTGGTCTTCTTCGGCCCGTCCGCCAACGCCCCCGCGCAACCCACCCAGTACAGGTACTCCAACTCCGCGGGCTCCACGTCCCGCCCGACGATCGGGACCTCGATCCCGGTCGCCTTCTTCAGTTCCTTGACCCAGTCCAGGCGGGCCTTGGTGGCCACCCCCCACGGGTTGCCCTTGTTCTCCAGGCCCTTGAGCATCGTCGCAGCCTCGGAGGGGAACGCGCTCTCGATCAACACCTGGTACCGGCGCATGTCCACGATGTGGTCCACGTGCTCGATGTCCACCGGGCACTGCTCCACACACGCCCCGCACGTGGTGCACGACCACAACACGTCCGGGTCGATCACCCCGTTCTCCTCCGCCGTGCCCACCAGCGGCCGCCCCGCCTCGGCCAACGCGGACGCGGGCACCCTCGCCAACTGCTCCGGGGTGGCCCGCTCGTTGCCCTCCTCGTCCCGACCCCCACCCGCCAGCAGATACGGGGCCTTCGCGTAGGCGTGCTCACGCAACGACATGATCAACAACTTCGGCGACAACGGCTTGCCCGTGTTCCACGCCGGACACTGCGACTGGCACCGACCACACTCGGTACACGTGGAGAAGTCCAACAGACCCTTCCACGTGAAATGCTCGATCTGCGACACCCCGAACACCGCGTCCTCGGCCGGGTCCTCGAAATCGATCACCTCGCCACCCGAACGCATCGGCGCCAACGCACCCAACGCGACACCACCATCGGCATCACGCTTGAAATAGATGTTGAAGAACGCCAGGAACCGATGCCAGGCCACACCCATACTCGGCTTGAGTCCGATGGTGATCGCCCACGTCATCGAGATGACGATCTTGACCGTGGCGACGATGTAGATCAGGTTCTCCAACGTGCCGTCGGAGAGGTCCGCGAACGCGACCACCAATGGGTAGCTCACCCAGTAGCCCGGCTCGTACGCGTCGACTCCCGCCAGCGCGCCCTCCAGACCGCGCAGCATCATGATGCACACGCCCACCGAGCCGACCACGAACTCGACGAAGTACGCCTGGCCGAACCTGGATCCGGCGAACCGGCTCTTGCGACCGGGCCGGCGCGGATGGGAGGACTGCCGGATCGCGATCAGCACCAGGATGCCGACGATCGTCATCAGACCCATGAACTCGGTGAAGACCTCGAACACGTCCCAGTGCCCGAGACCCCACAGCGCGAATTCCGGCGAGAAGAGTTGGCCGTACGCGTTCACCAGGGTCAGGATCAGCGCGCCGAAACCGACCATGACGAACCAGTGCGCGGCGCCGACGATGCCCCAACGGAGCATCCGGGTGTGCCCGATGGTCTCGGTGAGCATCGTGCGCAGACGCGTGCCGGCCGCGCTGGTCCGGCCGCGCACGGGCTGCCCGAGTTTGACGAACGAGTGGATGTAGGCGGCGGTGCGCCCGAGTAGGGCGAACCCGATCACGCTGATCAGCAGCGAGATCACGATCCCTGCGAGTTGCATGCTGTTCGGCTCCTCCGGTGGGACGTCCCTTCCGGGGCGTGTATCGGCCGACTGGGCAAGGCCGCTCGGGCTCCCTACCCATTGGTAACTTGACCACTGCGTCGATGATATCGGCCCGCCCGACAACGCCGACCTCGCGGGTTTCGCCCGCTTCGCCCGACCCGCGCCGCACGTTCCGATCCGACCGGCCGGCTCGCCAGTTGTGTGACGCACCGTCAGATCAGTCAGCATGCATGCTGCCATGTCGGTGCGTCGAAATCCGCAACAGGTCCCGGCATCGTGCCGTCGTCACCCGGGAACGGGATCGAAACCCTCGGCGATCAACCGACCGGCGAGCGTCACATGCGATGCGCGTCCTCGGTCGGGTCGTGCCGACGGATTCGAATCCGCGTTCGCGTCGAACCTGCTCCCGGGCGGCTTCGACCGGCTCCACCAGCGGGTATGGACGTGCGCCGGGCACCGACCTCGGCGCCGTCCGCGCATGGCCGCTCGCAAACGCTTGACCTGGCGGTCACTCCGAGAAATCGTGAAAGTGCGGAGCGATTCGGATACTTCGCTCCGGCTCGTCCGATCTTCACGAGAAAGGGTCCCGAATGACCGTCTCTCCTCCCGCTGATTGGACCACCAGCAGTTATTCGCAGCATCAGAATTGTGTGCAGTGGCGCAGCCCGGATGACGGGGACATCCGTGTCGCCGACTCCAAGGCCGGCCCCGACGGGCGGCAGATCCCGGTGGCACGAACCGCCTGGACGGCGTTCGTGGACGGACTCAAGCGCGCTTGACCCGAGGCCGTCGCCCGGGCGGGGGCACCCGCGCACAGGTGCCCCCGCTCGGGGATCGCGACCGATGCCGTGCGGATCCGCGCGTACGACTCACCACCACCAGGCTTGCGCGGCGCGGCGCGCCGCTACGAGGCTTCGTGCGCGGCGCGCCACTCGGGGGCGAGGACCGACCAGATCTCGGTGTCCTGGCGCACGCCTCGGTAGGGGTAGTTCTGCCGCTGGACTCCTTCGCGGCTCATGCCCAGGCGCTTGGCCACGTTGATGCTCGGGGTGTTCTCGGCGGGCACCAGCCACTCCACCCGGTGCATGCCGCGCTCCCGGATCGCCCAGTCGATGATCACCCGGGCCGCGCGGGTGGCCAGCCCGCGGCCGGCGACGGTCGGTTCCAGCCAGCAACCGGCCTCACAGTTGCCCGTTGCCACGTCGAAGGTCGGGAACAACACGCCGCCCACGAGGAGTCCGTCGACCCAGATGCCGTACACCCGACCGGCGTCGGCGGCGGTCTTGTCCGCGTAGCCCTGGAGCCACTTCCGGGCGGAATCGAGGTCTGCCGTGACGTCGGGGAGGCCGACGTATCGACCGATGAAATCCCGGCCGCGGTCGATGTGGGCGAGGAACTCCTCGGCCCGCCAGGGCTCCAGCGACCGCAACTCGGCTCCGTCGCCCAGGAATAGCGCGAACATTCCCGTCCTTCCGCAATGACCGTGCAGGATCGCCGATCGATCATGCGGATTCTAGTGCCGGGCGCGGCACTGGGACGATCTTGCGGCCGATTTCCGGTCACGGGTACGGGTACGGTGTCAGCCGAAGTCGACGCCCTGGGCGAGCGGGAGTTCGTCGGAGTGGTTGACCGTGTTGGTGGCCCTGCGCATGTACGCGCGCCACGCGTCGGAGCCGGATTCGCGTCCGCCGCCGGTCTCCTTCTCGCCGCCGAACGCACCGCCGATCTCGGCGCCCGACGTGCCGATGTTGACGTTGGCGATGCCGCAGTCGGAGCCGTCCGCGGCGAGGAACCGTTCCGCCTCGCGCTGGTCGCGGGTGAAGACACTGGAGGAAAGGCCCTGTGGCACCTGATTGTTGAGGTCGATCGCCTGGTCGAACGTACGGTAGGTGAGCACGTAGAGGATGGGCGCGAAGGTCTCCTCCCGCACGATGTCGGTCTGCCCGGGCATCCGGACGATCGCGGGACGCACGTACACGGCGTCGGGCGCCTCCGGGCGGCGCAGGTGCTCGCCGCCGATCACCACCTCGCCGCCGTCGGCCCGGGCCCGCTCCAGCGCGGCGTCCATCGCCGTCCCCGCCGCGGCGCCGATCAGCGGCCCGACCAGGGTGGTCTCCGCGAGGGGGTCGCCGATCCGCAGGTCCGCGTAGGTCCGGGCGAGCCGCGTCACGAGTGGCTCGACCACGTCCTCGTGCGCGATCACCCGGCGCAGGGTGGTGCAGCGTTGTCCGGCGGTGCCGGCCGCGGCGAAGACGATGCCGCGTACCGCCAGGTCCAGGTCGGCCGACGGGGCGACGATCGCGGCGTTGTTGCCGCCGAGTTCCAGCAGGCAGCGGCCGAACCGGGCGGCGACACGAGGGCCGAGCTCACGGCCCATGCGGACCGAACCGGTGGCGCTGACCAGCGCGACCCTCGGGTCGTCGACCAGGACCTCGCCGACCGCACGGCGACCGAGCACCAGGCGGTGCAGGTCGGTCGGCGCCCCGACGTCGACGGCCGCCCGGGAGAGCAGCGCGGCGCAGCCGATCGCGGTGAGCGGGGTCAGCTCGGAGGGTTTCCACACCACGGCGTCGCCGCAGACCAGCGCGAGCGCGGTGTTCCACGACCACACCGCGGCCGGGAAGTTGAAGGCGGAGATGACGCCGACCACGCCCAGCGGGTGCCACGACTCGGACAGCCGATGCCCAGGCCGTTCCGAGGGCATCGTGCGCCCGTAGAGCTGCCGGGAGAGGCCGACCGCGAACTCGCAGACGTCGATCATCTCCTGTACCTCGCCGCGCGCCTCGGTCCGGATCTTGCCCGCCTCCAGGGTGATCAGCTCGGCCACGTCCTCCCGGTGCTCGGCGAGCAACTCGCCCAGCCGTTTCACCAGTGCCCCACGCACCGGCGCCGGTGTCGTACGCCAGGTCTCGAAGACCCGCCGCGCGGCCGTGACGGCCTCGCTCACCTGCTCCGGCGTCGAGGAGGCGAGCCTGCGCAGCACGCCACCGGTGATCGGGGTACGCACGACCAGGTCCCCGGCATCGGGTCCGGGCGCGGCCCCACAGCGGCGCAGGCACGCGTCGGCCCGTGCGCGCAGCGCCTCGGTCTCGGGGAGGCGGGTGGCGGAATCGGGCATGTCGTCTCCTGGTCGGGGCCGCGGCCGGTTCGCGGCGTCGCGGGTGTGCGGGAATCACGCCGCGGGAATCACGCCGGTGCGGCGGGCGGCGCCGCCAACTCGGTGCGGGCCTCGGCGAGGGACGTGTCCCGCTGCGCGGCGTAGAGGTCGATCGGGTCCTGTACGGGTCGGCCGATGGTCTCCGCCAGCCAGGGCCGGTCGTAGTGCGTGCCGGAGCGGGTGGCGTCCCGGGTGCCCGCTTCGGTCAGGTTGGATTGGAAGATGCCGGCGGCGGAGCGCGGCAGGAAGTCCTCGTACACGATCGGCGCGGCCTCGATCCAGCCCTGGTCGAGGAGTGCGGCGAGGTCCTGCGGCGGCTGCCGGTCGGTTGGGCGTCGCTCCGGTGCGGTCGCCCGGTAGGTGAAGAACGCCTGCTCGTTCACCGCCAGTTCGCGCTCGGTGCGGGGGAAGCGCGCGGTCCAGACCTCACGCGCGAGCTCGGCCCGGTCCGCCGCCGTGGCCCCGGCGGCCCGCCGGTCGGTCTCGGTCATCAGGTCGTCGTACAGCGCCCGGCCGGTCGTGGTGAGC
Source organism: Embleya sp. NBC_00888 (assembly GCF_045207655.1). Classification (NCBI taxonomy): domain Bacteria; kingdom Bacillati; phylum Actinomycetota; class Actinomycetes; order Kitasatosporales; family Streptomycetaceae; genus Embleya; species Embleya sp. NBC_00888. Next base: position 2,039,964 of record NZ_CP108785.1, read on the forward strand.
GCGATGCCGCGGGCCTCGACCTCGCCGAAGCGGACCCGCAGTGTCCCGAACTCCGTGCCGCCGTCGGCGGAGCGGAACCGCCGCTTCTCCTCCAGGGCCCGGAAGGAGGTCTGCCGCAGCAGCACGTCGGGTCCGTCCCAACGGGGTGGGCCCTGGATCTCGTCGATCATGGTGATTCCGCGCCGGCCCATCTCCGTGTAGAGCCGGTCGATGTCCAGTACCCGCGGCGTGAGGTGGTTGATGTGCGTGCCGGTCACCCCGCCGATGTCCGCGGCCACCGCGGACACCCGGGCCAGTTCCCGGTACCAGGCTCCGTCGATCGGGTCGGCGGACAACCGGAAGGCGTCGACGGCCAGGGTGAGGAAGCGCTCGGCCGGCTCCGGATCGAGCCCGCCGTCGCGCTCGGCCCGATCCGCGAGTTCCAGGAGTTCGGCCGGAAAGAGTTCGCGCCGGGCGAGGAAGGCTTCCAGACGTGCCTGGAGATCCTCGTCGAAGAAGCGGCGATCGGCGGTGGTGAGCAGGGAGGTGAAGACCCGGAAGGGATTGCGCGCCAACTCCGCCGGTTCGGTCGGCCGGAACGCGGTGGACACCACCGGTACCGAACTGCTGCTCGCCTCGCGCAGGTCGTAGAAGCCGACCGGACGCATCCCCATCGCGCCGAAGATCGCCGCGACCTGCCGCAGTTCGCCGGGCGTGCCGACCCGGATCGCCCCGTGCCGCTCCGCCGCGACCCGTTCCACGCCGCCGAGTCGGCCGGCGTCGCCGTCGACCCGGGAGACGTCCTCGTTGATCTCCGCGACGGCGGCCGACAGCGTGGTGTAGGCCGGGACTTCGGTCCCGTACATGTCCGACAGACGGCGGGCGAAGGCGGCCCGCAAGCGCCAGGCGGGTACGGTCCCCATGAGTGCTCCTCGATCGGTCGGCGGCCGGAGCCGGGTCGGCGTCGAGGTCGAGACCTCGCGCCGTGGATCATTCGACCTCCCAGTCGTACCCACGCGCCGGGCGTGCGCACTCCCACCATCTCGCCGCCGCGTCCGCCCCGGCGCACGCCACGCCCGCGGGCCCGACCGTGATCCGCCGTCCGGGCGAAGCGATCGCGACGCGGCGGCTTCGCGGCGGATGCACGGCGGATGCACGGAGCCGGCACTGCACGGATTTGACAAGTCACGGAGTGTGCGATCGCACACAACAAGGATTTGTCGCTTCAGCGATGACCAGACAATCACCGAAGGTCTTCGAGCAAGCAAAAACTCGTGCATCATCGGTCAATTTCGCTCTTCAACGGCCCGATGTCCGGAGCGGGCATCCGTCCACTCGTCGGCGGGGTCGCTCGAAGGGGTGATGGTTCTCCTCGTTGGGATGAATACCCGAGGGTCGGCGTGTGCCGGGCGCGAAAGCCTCGTTATCCGCTCCGAAGCCGATCCGCGACCCACACGCTTCGACTCGAGGAAGCGCCCGGGGCCGGCCTGCGCACGCACCGACTTCGGCGGTGGTACGAACCAGGAGCCGATCACGCCACGCACGTCGAAATCCGCATCCGGCCCCGCCCCGCACGACGAACCACGGTCCGCCGCCACCCGGGCGGGCCGCGTCCGTCCGCGCCCCGTCGTCCTCGCGGCCACCGCCCTCGGCGCCGCCACCGTCGGCATCGCCGTCGCCTGGACCCGAGCCGCCGGCCAACCGGGATCCGGCACCCTCGCGCTCGTCCTCGCGGCCGTCGCACTCGTCGTACTCGCGCGCTCCGACCTGGGATCGACGCCGCCACGGCTGACCGCCCAGGGTCTCCTGGCCATCGCCGTGGGGACCGTGCAGACCCTGTCCTACCCGCCCGCGGCCGCGCCCTCCCGCGCCTTGTTGTGGCCGCTGCTCGCCTTCCTCGCGATCGCCCTCGCCATCACCGTCGGCATCGCGGTCCGGCAACTGACCGTCCTCGCCCGCTTCGAGGGCGCGTGCGCGCGCCGGGTGCGCACGGCCCTGGACACGTGGTTGATCGGCGCCTCGGTGCTCGCCCTGGGCCAAGCCCTCGCCCGGCACTGCGCCGCCGGTGAACACCGGCACGAACCCACCGCGGTGACGTGGGTGATGGTGGGGTGGTTGTGCGTCGACATGCTGCTGTTCTGCCTGGCGCCGGTACTGTGCGCCCGGCCCGTCCGGGGGCGCCGAGCCGCCGCGACCCTGGTCGCTCTCGTACCCGCCGTGGTGATCGGCGTCGAGGGCCTCGAAGCGCTCGGGCACGCGACGGCCACCTGCACGGATCGGCTCTCGGCGGCGACCCGGGTCGCCGGGATGCTGATGATCACCTTCGGGGCCTGCCTGTGCGCCGGCACCCGAACCGCGATCACCGTACGCTGCCGGGCGGCCACCGGTGCGCTGACCGTATGCGTCCCGGTGCTCGCTTGTGTGGCCATCGTCTGCGCCCACACGCTCGCCGGCCACCGACCCGACCGGTTCACCCTGGGCATCGCCGGCTCCATCGTGGCCGCGTTGTGGATGCGCCAATGCCTCTCCCACGCCCGCAACCTGCGACTCGCCGAGCAACTCGCGGCCCGCAGGCCGCACATCCCGCGCCAGACGACCCGGCGAACGCGCTGACGGACATCGCCGCCGAGTCGCCCCGCACATGCCGGCGCAACCGCCTCGGGCCCGCCCGGCACGCGCCGGGCACGACGTCCGCCGCCGCGCCTCGGGCCGGTGCGCGCCCGCGGACGTCGACTCGCGAGAATGGGCGACCATGGCACCGAAGATCGAACTGCTCCTGCCCACCGCTGCCGACGCCCGGCTGCGCACCGAGGTCCATCACGTCTTTCACGACGTCGCGCGCCTGGGTGGCGCGATCGGCTACCTGACGCCGCCGGCCAAGCCCGCCACCGACGCCTGGCTCGAGGACGCCCTCGCCGCCGTCCGGGCCGGCGACGCCGCGTTCATCGTCGCCCTGGTGGACGGCGCCGTGCGGGCGACCGGCCTGTGGCGGCGCAGGGCCGAGCCGGTCTTCGCGCACACCGCCGAGGTGGAGAAGGTGATGGCACACCCGGCCGGCCGCGGCCTGGGCCTGGGGCGCCTGCTGATGACGGCCCTGATGGACAGCGCGCGCCGGGCCGGGATCGAGACCCTCGCGCTGGGCGTCCGGGGCAACAACCACGGCGCGATCGAGTTGTACGAGGAGCTCGGCTTCACCGTCTGGGGTCGCCTGCCCAACGTCATCGAGATCGACAACGAACGCTTCGACGACATCCGGATGGCCCTCTCCCTCGGCCACGGCCCCGACGTCGTGCTGCGCGGATCCACGCCCGGCGGGCCGGGCTCCTCTCCCCGGCGCCCGCTCACGCCCTGAGCTGCCCCGAAGCGGTCGGGCCCGCCCGACTCGGGCCGGCGCCGGCACGTCCTCGATGCCATCGGAGGCGGCGATCGTGCCGGGCACCGCCGGTGCGGGTGCGATCTCCAGGACGACGTCGGCGAAGGCCCGGACACGTGTGTCGGCGTCGTCGCGGGAGCGCCACACCAGTGCGTGCCAGAGCGGCGCCATGTCGGGAACCGGCACGAAACGGATCTCGGGGTATTGGTACAACATCGGCAGTCACACAGCCTGAACAATGGGGGCATCGGTCGGGACGGGTGGGCGGTCGGTCAGCTTCCGAGCGCCGTGCGGTTGCGCCGGTTCGTCTCGACGAGTTCCAGACGCACGATCATGTCGGCGAGATAGGCCGAGAGTTCGTGCACGGCGCGCTCCTCGACCCCGTCGCCGATGGCGTGGTAGCAGTGCACCAGATTCGTCGCCCGATCCACGAACAGCCGGCCCGCCCGCACCGACATCGACGGCGCGCTCGCGTCGGCCATGTCGATGCCGTCCAACAGGGCCGCGAAGCCCTCCGGCCCGGGCAGCCGGTAGTCCATCGAGAAGTGACCGCTGCGAGTCAGCACGAGGCTGTCCGACGACCAGCCCGCCACGTTCAGCGTCTCCCGCACCCCCCGGAAGGACGGGGCGAGCGGCCAGAAATGCCGACCGCGACGCGCGAACAGACCCGAGCGCGAACGATCGGTGTGCGTCTGCATCGGGATCCGCGACGCCTCCAGTCGCCGGCGCACCGGCTCGACCAACGACATCAGCGCCGGCTCGGCGACGGCCCGGGCCCGCGATCGGCTGTCCTGTGCCGCCCGGCCCCGGGACTCCTCGGCCTGTAGCGCGTCCGCCCGCCGCTCCGAGGCGGCCCGATACGCATCGTCGAAAGAGGGAGCCAAGACGTCCACCCCGCGCAGGTGAGTCACGACGGCGACCGGGGCGATCACCCCGAGAGCCGGAGCCCGGCGTTCCGGGCAGCTCCGCCATCATGCAGGAATCGCCCACCCACACGGGTGACTTCCCGCCACGCGGCCGGGTACCCGGACCATTCCGTGACCGGATCATCCCGTGACCGGGCCGGTCGTCCCGCGACCGGACAGGTGACCGGGGCCCCGACGCTCGATCGTGGTGGGGCCGCACGCGTCACGGGTGCACCCGCGCCGGCGCCCGGCACGATCGGACGCGGCCGGTCGGTCCCGGTTCCATCTGCGGTCTTGTTCCTCGGCGTTGCTTCGACCGGCCGAGCGCACCACCCCGCGCCGTCGCGCTCCCGGCGGTTTCGAGCGCGGTCGGCGGGAGCGCATCGGCGGGCGCCCGATCGGCTCCGGGGCACGACCCCGTTGCCGACCGGGCATCCCCTACTACGCGAGCAGGTCCTCGTGGTTGTGCACCACCAACCAGGCCTGGTCGAACCGTCGCACCACCGCCGTGTTGCGGATGTGTTCGGCGGGCGGCGTCGAGCCGTCGGCGGCGGGTGCGAAGTCGACCCGCAGCGTGTAGCGGGCCAGCGCGGTGTCGCCCCAGACGTCGATCACCTCGTCGCTCGCGTGGATCCCGGTGACCACCGGCGCGTCCGGGCCTACCGGTCGCGCGGCACGGATCCGGTCCAGGTCGGCCCGACCGAAGAGGAGTTCCGGCGCGGCCGAGTCCCAGATGGTGGCCTCGGGGTGGATCCGGGCGTCGATCCGCTCGCGGTCGCCGGCCGTGAAGCCGGCGTAGATGTCGAGCAGGGCACTCCAGACGGCGGCGCGGTCCTCGGCCGACCCTGCGGGTCGGTGCGTGTCGCGCGGGGCGGCGTCGGTCATGGCACGAATGTCCTTACGTCGGGGGTGGGTCGGGTCGCGGACGCGGCGACGGGTGGGGGCCGGCGAGGTGTACCCACCGGGCGACGTCCGCGACGGGTCAGGCCGCCACGTCCTCGCGGACGATCCGGCCGCTTTGCATGACGAACGACAACCGGCCGAGCGCCGAGATGTCGTGCAGCGGGTCGCCGTCGACGGCGATCAGGTCGGCGGTGAAGCCGGGCGCGACCTGTCCCAGGCGGTCCTCGGCCTTCACCAGCCGCGCCGCGGTGGTGGACACCGACTGGAGCACGCGCAGGTTGTCCAGGCCGCCCCGGGCCATCAGGAACATCTCGTACACCGCCGCCGGCACGCCCTCGACCAGGTCGGCGGGCGGGATGTCGGTGCCGTTGACCAGCTGTACGCCGGCCGCGACCGCGCGGCGGAAGCTCTCCTGATGCGGTTCGATCGCGTTCTGCGCGTTGGCGATCGAGGCCTCCTCGAAGCGGTTCTCCCGCATCCAGCCCTCGGAGTTGGTCACGCACAGCGTCGGGGTCACGAACGCGCGCCGGTCGGCGAGCAGCCGCGCGGTGTCGTCGTCGAGCGCGTACGCGTGCTCGAAGGAGCGCACGCCCTGGGCCAGGGCCGCGCGGATCGCGGCCGACTCGCCGGAGTGGGCGACCACGTACGCGTCGTGCTCGTGGGCGGCCCGGACCGTGGCGGCGATCTCCTCGTCGGTCATCTCGGCGTGTTCGAAGTCCTCCCCCTCGCGAGCCAGACCGGAATTGATGAAGATCTTCAAGTGGTCGGCGCCGGCCGCCAGTTCACCGAGCGCGGCGCGATAGAAGCCGTCCGGGCCGCTCGCGTAGGAGCAGTCCGCGCCCTCGCCGTGCCCGTGCGGCGTGGACAGCGCACGGCCGGCGCCGAAGATCCGCGGTGCCTGGATCCAGCCGCGCCGCTGCGCGTCGCGCAACACCAGGTCGATCCGGTTCTGCTCGTGCACGCAGCGCAGCGTGGTGATGCCGGCCCGCAGCGCGTCGTGCGCGCGCTGGGCGGCGCGGAACGCGGTCAGACCGGGTGACTCGTCCTCGCGCGTGTCGGAGAACGGGAAGACCACCGACAGATGCGAATGGCAGGAGATCAGCCCCGGCAGCAGGTACCGGCCGCCCAGGTCGTGCGCGTTCGCGTTCGGCGGCAGAGCGGCGCGTACCTCGGCGATGGTCGAGTCCTCGACTCGCACGCTGCGGTCGCGCAGCACCTCGCCCGTGACGACGTCGACGATATGACAGTTGGTCAGCCACATGAGTGCGCTCACCCGACTTTCTTGAGGTTCGGCGCCAGGACGGAGCACGCGGCGCGCCGGCGCGGAAGGAACTCGACCAGCACCGGTTCGTCGTCCGCGCAGGCGTCGACGGCGATCGGGCACCGGGGGTGGAATCGGCAACCGGCCGGCGGGAAGGCCGGGTCGGGCACGTCGCCGGGCAGGTCCACGGGCAACTCGCCGCTGCCGTCGGCGCGCGGCACGGCCGCGATCAGCGCCTTGCTGTACGGGTGGCGCGGCTCGGCCCAGACCTGGTCGGTGGGGCCGCTCTCCACGACGGTGCCCAGGTACATCACCGCGACCGTGTCGGCGATCTGCCGCACGATGGACAGGTCGTGCGAGATGAACAGCAGGCCCACATTGCGCTCGCGGGCCAGTTCGAGCAGCAGGTTGGCCACCGACGCCTGCGCGGAGGCGTCCAGCGCGGCAATCGGCTCGTCTGCGACGATGCAGGTGGGTTCGGCGGCGAGCACCCGGGCGATGGCGATGCGTTGGCGCTGGCCGCCGGAGAACTCGTGCGGGAAGCGGTCGGCGAACTCGGCCGGCAGGCCCACCCGTTCGAGCAGTTCGCGGGCCACGCCGCGGCCCTTGTCGCGGGTGCCGCCGGCCAGGACCACGGCGTCGGAGATCTGTTCGCCGACCCGGCGGCGCGGGTTCAGCGACGCGTACGGGTCCTGGAAGACCATCTGCAGGCCGCGTTGCGTCGTCGGGCGCGAGCGCAGTCCGAGCGGGGCGACCGGGCGTCCGTCGAACTCGACGGCGCCGGAGGAGGGCTTGAGCAGGCCGACCGCGGCCTTGCCCAGGGTCGACTTGCCACAGCCGGATTCGCCCACCAGGCCGACCACCTGCCCCGGTTGCACCCTCAGGCTCACCCCGGCCACGGCGCGCACGGCGGGCCGACCCGGCGAACGGTAGGACACGCTCACTTCGCGCAGCGTCAGCCCGACGTCCTTGGAGGTGACGGCGATGGTGGAGGTGAGGGAGGACAAGGTCATCGGCTATCCACCTTCGAAGCGGCGACGGCGAGCGGGTCGATCGGGCAGGCCCCGGCGTGGGTGGGGGTCAGCGCCAGCAGTCGCGGGCGCTCCTGTCGGCAACCGTCCACCGCGTGCGGGCAGCGCGGGTGGAACGCGCATCCGCTGGGCGCCTGACCCAGCTTGGGCGGCGCGCCGACGATCGGTACGAGCGCCGCGGTGCCGCCGTCGGGGTGCGGCAGCGCGTCCAACAGGCCCCGGGTGTACGGGTGTCGCGGCTCGCGCAACACGTCCGCGCGCGGCCCGCTCTCCACGATCCGGCCCGCGTACATCACGCTCACCCGGTCGGCGAGCGCGGACATCACACCGAGGTCGTGCGTGATGATCAGCACCGACAGGCCGTTCTCCCGGCGCAGTCGGTCCAGCAGACGCAGAATGCCGGCCTGGACGGTGACGTCGAGCGCGGTGGTGGGCTCGTCGGCGAGCAGCAGCGCCGGGTCGCAGGCCAGCGCGATGGCGATGGCGATGCGCTGGCGCATGCCACCGGAGAACTGGTGCGGGTAGCGGCGCAGCGCCCGCTCGGGGTCGGGGATGCGTACCGTGGTGAGCAGTTCCACCGCACGAGTGTTGGCCGCGCGTTTGTCCAACCTCTTGTGGTGGCGCAGGTGTTCGGTGAGTTGTTTGCCGATGCTCAGCATCGGGTGCAGCGAGGTCATCGGGTCCTGGAAGACCATCGCCACCCGGTTGCCGCGCAGGTCGCGAACCTGACGCGGGGTCATGGTCAGGACGTCCTGGCCCTCGACGAGCATCCGCCCGCTCGCGCTGCCGCCCTGGGGCAGCAGCCCGAGCAGGGCGAGCGCGGTCATCGTCTTGCCGGAGCCGCTCTCGCCGGCCAGCCCGACGATCTCGCCGCGGCCCACGGTCAGGTCGACGCCGTCGATGGCGCGCAGTCGTTCGCCGTCGGGTCCGGGCAGTTCCACGACGAGGTCGCGGATCGCCAGGAGCGGTTCGTCGTCGGCGACCGGCGGGGTCGGGGTGTCGTTCATGTCCGTCACTTTCGGATCGCCCGTGCCGTACGCGGGTCCAGCGCGTCCCGCAGGGTGTCGCCCAGGAAGTTGAAGGCGAGCACCGAGAGCAGGATGGCCGCGCCGGGGAAGACCGCGACCCACCACGCGTCGAAGTTCGCCGAGCCGGCGTTGACCATCGCGCCCCACTCGGCGGCGGGCGGTTGTGCGCCCAGGCCCAGGAAGGACAGTCCGGACAGCAGCAGTACGGCGTTGCCCAGGTCGAGCGCGGCGAGCACGGCGACCGGGCCGGCCAGGTTGGGGCGCAGGTCCACGGCCAGCACCCGCCACCCGGAGGCGCCCAGGAGTCGGTCCGCCTGGACGAAGTCGGATTGGCGCAGGGTCAGCACCAGTCCGCGGACCACGCGGGCGTAGGTGGGCCAGCTCACGATCACCACCGCGAGCACGGCGTTGGTGAGGTTGGGGCCCAGTGCCGCGACCACGGCCATGGCCAGGATGATCGCCGGGAAGGCGAGCACCAGGTCGGCGCAGCGCATCACGACCATGTCGATCCAGCCGCCGAAGTAGCCGGCGACCGCGCCGAGCACGGTTCCGATGACCATCGCGAGCACGACCAGCAGCAGCGCCAGCGGGAGCGAGATGCGGGTGCCGTGGATGACCCGGGAGAGGATGTCGCGGCCGAGTTGGTCGGTGCCGAACCAGTGTTCACCGGACGGCGACTGGTACTTGGGCCATTTCTGGGCGAGCGGGTCCTCGGGCGAGATCACCGACGCGAAGATCGCCGCGATCAGGAAGACGCCGATGATGACCAGGCCGGTGATGGCCAGGGGGCTGCGCCACGGCGACTTGCCGGGGCGACGCTTGCGTCGCGGGGCGGGGTCGTCCGTGCCGGTGCGGTCGGCTCCGAGCCGATCGCCGAGGAAGAGGCGCGTGGCGTTCACGAGAGGCGAATCCTCGGGTCGATGACCCCGTAGAGCAGGTCCACGAGGAGGTTGATCACGACGTACACGACCGCGACGAACAGGCAGACGCCCATGATGGACGGCAGGTCCAGGTTGAGCGCGCTCTTGTACGCGTACTGGCCCAGACCCGGCCAGGACAGCACGTTCTCGACCAGGACGGTGCCGGCGAGCATGCCACCGAAGGTGAGCCCGGCGACGGTCAGGATCGAGGTGAGCGCGGGTCGCAGCACGTGCCGGCGGATCACGGTGGACTCGGGCAGGCCCTTGGCCCGGGCGGCGCGGACGTAGTCGTTGCCGAGGGCTTCCAGGACCGCGGCCCGGGTGAAGCGGGTGAGCACGCCGATGTTGAACGCGGCCAGCACGCACGCGGGCAGGATCAGCCGGGAGAAGGCCTCGCCGAAGGTGCCCGTGTCGCCGGTGAGCAGCGAGTCGAGCGTGTACAGGCCGGTGATGTCCTGGGGTGGGATGGCGCCGGGTGACAGTCGCCCGCCGGCCTGGATCCAGCCGAGTTTGAAGGAGAACAGGTAGAAGGCGACCTGGGCGAGCCAGAACACCGGCATGGACACACCCGCGAGGCTGACGACGCGGATGATCCGGTCCGGCCAGCGGTTGCGGGTGACCGCCGCGACGATGCCCATTCCGACGCCGATCACCAGCGCCAACACGATGGCCACCAGGGCGAGTTCGAGGCTGGCGGGGACCCGGTCGGCCAGGTCGTCCCAGACCGGCCGGTGGGTCTGCTGGGAGGTGCCCATGTCGCCGTGCAGCAGGTTGTTCAGGTAGGTGCCGTACTGGGAGGGCAGGGACTCGTCGAGCCCGTTCTTCGCCTTGAACGCGGCGACCGCGGCCGGGTCGTTCTGGGCGCGGTCGCCGAGGTTGGCGGCGACCGGGTCACCGGGCACGGAGTGGGTGAGCACGAAGGCCAGGATCGTGATGCCCACGCACAGCAGCAGGCCGACGGACAGCCGCACCAGCACGAAGCGGGCGAAGGGATGGGAGCCGCGCGCGGCCCGGGGGCCGGGGGCCGCACCCTTGCGGGGTGCGGCCGTCCGGGGGGTGCCGCGGTCGACCGTGGGGTCAGCCGAGCTTGTCGACATCGATGTACCAGATCGGGTTGTAGTGCAGGTTCTTCACCGAGTTGTTCGCGGCGATCACCTGTGCGGGCTGGAGGAGCGGGATGAACGGGCCGGTCTTGTTCATCGCTTCCTGGAGCTGCTTGTAGAGCTGGACGCGTTCGGCGTCGGAGGTGGCGACCTTGGCCCGCTGGGCGAGGGCACTCACCTCCGCGTTGCCGTCCGCCTTCCAGCCGGCGCGCTTGGCGACCAGTTCACCCGGGGTGAACGCGAGGTAGTCGCTGGCGTCCGGGTAGTCGGCCTGCCACCACCAAAGGCCCATCGCCTCGGTGCCGTTGCGGTAGGAGTCCAGTGCGGTCTGGGTGGGGGCCGGCTTGAGGTTGACGGTGATGCCGACCTCCTTGAGGTTGGCCTGGACCCGTGCGCCGAGGTCGCCGAAGTTTATCCCGTTGATGGTCACGTCGGAGGCGTAGTACAGGTCGACGCTGGGGTTGTTCAGGCCGGCCCGGGCCAACGCGGCCTTGGCGCGCGGGACATCGCGCACGATCGCCTTGGCCGGGTCGAGCGCGCCGGTGAAGAAGCCGGGCACGATCCCGGCGGCCTGCGCGGAACCGGCGCCGGCCACGTCCAGCAGGCTCTTGTAGTCCACGCCGTAGCGCACCGCCTCCTGGAAGTCCTTGTTGGAGGTGGTCGGCGAGATCGCCGGGTTGTCGTTGGTGAACAGGAACGCGGTGGTGGGCGTGGGCTGTTGCAGCACCTGTGCCTGGCCCTTGACCTTGACCGCCTGGTCCGGCGACATGTCCAGGGAGACCTGGCTCTCACCGCTGAGCACGTTCAACTGCTGGGTGTTCGCGGGCACGTTGCGCACCACGACCTTGGCGTACTTGGGCTTGGCGCCCCAGTACTTGTCGTTGCGGGTGAGGATGACCTCACTGCTCACGTCGTACTTGGTGATCTTGTACGGACCGCTGCCCTGCGAGTCGGTGTTGAGGAACTGCTCGGCCTTGTCGCCCTGGTCGGCGCCGGCCGCGTCGGTGCCGCCGTGCGCGGCGACGGTCGTGGAGTTGACCACGCCGAGCGCGGGGGTGGCGATGCGGAACGGCAGCGCGGGGTCGGCGGCCTCGGTGGTCAGCACCACCGTGTGCTCGTCCTTGGCGGTCGCGGTGACGCCGTCGAGCAGGAAGGCCGGGTTGCCCTTGAGGTTCTTGACCCGGTTGAACGAGAACACCACGTCCTTGGCGGTCACCGGCGAGCCGTCGGAGAACTTGGCCTCCGGGCGCAGCGGGAAGGTGAACGTCTTGGCGTCCGGGGCGGCCTCGTAGGAGGCGGCGAGCAACGGCACCGGCTTGGTCACGTCGCCGCCCGCGAAGGTCAGCAGCGTGTCGTACACGGGACGGGTGACCAGGATCCCGGTGGGCTCGAACGTGCGGCCGGGGTCGGCGGTCTTGAGACTGAACGAGGTGTCGACGACAAGCGTGCCGCCGCCCTCCGCGTCGCCGGACTGCTTCTTGGCTCCGCCGCACGCGGCGAGCATCAAAGCGGCGGCGACGGTGACCGCCAGTGGGGCGGCGGCCCGGCGTACGGCCTTGGCCCGGCGACTGTCCCCGATGGGGTGATTGCCCTGCATGGCGCACCTTCCTCGAGCCACCCGATCGGCCGATGACGGAACCGAGTGTTTGATCTGGCTGAACGGTGGGCTCGAAAGTAGGCGTGGCCGAGCGTGATGGTCAATGACTTTCTCGGCCGTCTCGGAATTTGGGACCAAAGATCCATTCAACGTGATCGCACGTCCACGTGGAGCGACGATTTTTCGCCTTGATAACGGTTTGATGACTGCTCAGAGCCCTCTTGGGGATCCCAGGACGTCACCCGGCGCACCCGTCGGCGGCGTTCACCGCGGTGCCCGGCCGGCGGAATCCACCCGGCCCCACCCCGGTGGCCATCACCCGGGCGGCACAGTGATCTTGACGGGGAGTCAGCCTCGTGCCTATGTTCGCCCCGAAGCGTTCAACCACATTGAACACGTCATGAAGCACAAGCCAGGATCCGCGAGTCGAGGGTGCTCGGCACCGGAGCGAACGGGGATCGGACCATGCTGGGTGACCGACTGCGCGAGCTGCGCCAGGCGCACGACCTGACCTTGCGTCAGTTGGCCGTCCAAGCCGGCATCTCGGCGGGCATGCTCAGTCAACTGGAGAACGGCGCCGCGGAACCGAGCCTGAGCACCCTGCGCAAGCTCGCCCGCGTCTTCGACACCTCCATCGCGACCCTGTTCGACGATCCGGACGTACCGCGCGTGGCGGTGACCACGCGCGAGCAACGCATGCGGCTCGGCGCGGCCCGCCAGCACATCACCTATTCCAGGCTCACCCCCGGATCGGGCGATCTCGAAGTGCTGGAGGCCGACATCGAGCCCGGCCAGGCATCCTCCGACGAGCCGTACAGCCATCCCTCCACGGAATGCGCCACCGTGCTCGCCGGACGGCTCGACGTCGAGGTGGACGGCCGCGTCCACCACCTCGAGGAGGGTGACGCGATCACCTTCGACTCGCGTCTGCCGCACCGGTTCGTCAACTCCTCAGACGCACCCGCGCGGCTGCTCGTCGCGGTGACGCCGCCCATGCCGTAACCGGCACCGCGTCGCCCGGATCCCGCGTTTGTGCCCCGAAAGGACCCAGGGCATGGACCGCACCACCGTCGACTGGCACGGCTACATACCGGCCGTGACAACCCCCTTCACCTCCCAGGGCGACCTCGATCTCGCGGCCTGGGACGAGCAGTTGGAGTGGTTCGCCGCCGAACGCGTCGACGGCGTGATCATCGCCGGCACCACCGGCGAGTGGTACACCCTCACCGCGACCGAACGCGCCGCCCTGTTCACCCGCGCGGCCCGCCGGGTGCGCGGCCGCTACACGCTGCTCGGCGGTTGCAACGCCTACACCGCGTCCGCCGCGATCGGCCACGCCCGCGCCGCGCGCGCCGCCGGCCTCGACGGCGTCCTGCTCACCCCGCCGCCGTACGTGGTGCCCAATCCGCGCGAGACCGCGGCCTTCTACCAGGACGTCTCCGCCGCCGTCGACATCCCGATCTGCGTGTACAACTGGCCCCGCGGCACCGGCCTGGACCTGGACACCGACACCCTGTGCGCGCTGGCCGAGGTGCCCAACGTGGTCGCGATCAAGAACTCCACGGGCGACTTCGGCGCCTTCGTCAAGGGCCTGATCGCGCTGCACGACCGGGTGCGCTACTTCGGCATCACCACCGACCAGGTCGGGCTGGCCCTGATGCGCGGCATCGGCGGCGACGGCCTGATGGGCGCCGGCGCCGTGCTCGGCCGCGACCACGCGGCCTTCTTCACCCACCTCGCGGCCGGCGACGAGGCCGCCGCGCTGGCCGTCGGCGCCCGCGACCGGGTGCTGATGCGGGCCTGGTTCACCGCCGACTACGGACCCCGCTTCGGCAGCGCGCCGGCCATCCTCAAGCACGCGCTCACCCTGCGCGGGGTGCCCGCCGGCCACCCCCGCCGCCCGCTGCTGCCGCTGAGCGTCGCCGAGGCCGAACAGGTACGGGCCACCGTCGCCGAACTCGGACTCCTGGCCTGATGGACCGCACCGAAGTCCTGGTCGTCGGCGGCGGGTTGCTCGGCTGCGCGCTGGCCTACCACCTCGCCCGCGCGGGCACCGACGTGCGGGTGATCGAGAAGGATCAGCTCAACCGGCACGCCTCCGGCCAGAACGCGGGCAGTCTGCACTTCCAACTCGAGTACCGGATGATCCAACACGGCCCCGCGGTCGCCGCGCGCGCCGCCGAGGCGCTGCCGCTGCATCTGGACGCCATGCGCTCGTGGGCCGCGTTGGAGGACGAACTCGGCGAACCGTGCGGCGTGCGCCGCGGCGGTGGCCTGATGCTCGCCGAATCCCCCGAGGACATGGCCCTGCTCGCGCACAAGGCCCACCTGGAGCACGCCCACGGACTCGACGTCGAACTGCTCGACGCGCGCGCCACCCACGAACGTGCCCCCTACCTCTCCGACCGGGTGATCGGCGCCGCCTGGTGCCCCGGCGAGGGCAAGGCCGACCCGCGCCTGGTCACCCACGCCTACGCCCGCGCCGCCCGCCGGCACGGCGCCCGGATCGACACCGGCGTGCGGCTGACCGCACTGCGCCACGACGGGCGGCGGTGGCTCGCCGAGACCGCCGGCGGTCGCCGACTGGCCGCGAACGCGGTCGTGGTCGCGGCCGGCGTGTGGACCGGCGAGGTCGCCGCGATGGCCGACATCCGCCTGCCCGTGATACCCGTCGCGCTCACCATGACGGTCACCGCCGCCGCGCCGCCGCTGATCCCGCACCTGGTCCAGCACGCCGGCCGCCGACTCTCGCTCAAGCAGACCCGCGAGGGCAACGTGCTCATCGGCGGCGGCCGGGCCGCCAAGTTCGTCCAGCACGCCGGTGCCCTCGACCTCGACGCACGCCCGGAATTGCGCCTGGACTCGGTGTTCGCCGGCGCCGACGCCGCCCGGGTGGTGCCGGCCGTACAGCGCCTGCCGGTGCTGCGCGTGTGGTCGGGCGCCACCTCGCTGGCCCCCGACCAGCTCCCGCTGCTGGGCCCCGTCCCCCGTCGTCCCGACTTCTACGTCGCCACCGGCGGATCCGGCTTCACCCTCGGCCCCACCTACAGCCGCCTGCTCGCCGAACAGGTGCTCACCGGCAGCACCGGTCTGCCCCTCGACGACTACTCCCCCGCACGGTTCGGAGCACTGAACTTTGTCTGACCACCCGGCGCAGGTGTCCATCACGCTCGACGGCCGGCCGCACACCGTGCCGTCCGGCCGCTCGCTGGCCGCCGCCCTGATCGCCACCGACCGACCCGTCACCCGCTACGACCGGGCCGGCCGGCCCCGCGCCCCCTACTGCGGGATGGGCGTGTGCTTCGACTGCGTCGTCACCGTCGACGGCACCCCGCTGGTCCGGGCCTGCCAGGAACCGGTCCGTTCGGGCATGCGCGTGGACACCGGCCGGGCCCGCGCGGGCGGGCCGAACGAGGGCGGCACGGACGCGTGCGACGAGAGCGGCACGCGCACGCGCAACGAGAGCGGCCATGAAGCCCTCATGGGTGTGCGGGACGACGTCGACACGAAGGCGCGGGACGAAACCGGCCGCGTGGCCCGCGCGGACACGCGTGGCGACGCACACCCCGAGGACGTGTGATGAGCGCCGTCGAACCGCAGGTGTTGATCGTCGGTGCGGGCCCCGCCGGGCTCGCCGCCGCGGTCACCGCCGCCCACCACGGCGCGCAGGTGCTGGTCGTCGACGAACAGGCCCGCCCCGGCGGGCAGATCTGGCGCCGACCCCACCCCGGCTCGGGCGGCCCCGACCCGCTCGCCGGTCCCGCCTACACCGCCGGCCGCGCGCTGCTCGCCCGGGCCGCCGCCCATCCGCGGATCACCTTCGCGCACGACACCACCGCGTGGGGCGTCTTCGGCACGCGCACCACGCCCGACGGCTTCGCCGCGCCCCCCGGTACGCCCGTGCCCGAGGGTCCCCGGGTCGCCGTGCACGGCCCCGCCGGAGTGGAAATCCTGCTCCCCCGGGCCCTGTTGCTCACCGCCGGCGCCTACGACCTGCCGGTGCCCATGCCCGGCTGGACCCTCCCCGGCTTCTTCACCGTCGGCGGCATCCAGGCCCTGCTCAAGGGCCACCGCACGCTCGCCGGGCGCCGCATCGTGCTGGCCGGCGCGCACCCGCTGCTGCTGATCGCCGCCGCGCAACTGGTCCGGGCCGGCGCCGACGTCGCCGAAGTCGCCTTCGCCCAGCGCCTGCCCGGCCCCGCCGAGCTGACCCGCGCACTCGCCGCACTGCCCGGCAATCGGGCCAAGGTCGCCGAGGGCACGACCGCCGTGCGCACGCTGCGGCAGGCCGGCGTACCGATCCGCACCCACACCCTGATCCTGCGCGCCGAGGGCGCGGAACACGTCACCGGTGCCGTGCTGGCCCGAGTCGATCGGAACTGGCGGCCCATACCCGGCACCGAACGCACCGTCGCCTGCGACACGGTCGGCACCGGCTACGGCTTCGTCCCCTCCACCGAACTGGCCCGCCAGGCCGGGTGCGCCGCGACCTGGAACGGCCCCGCCGGCGGCTGGGTCCTGGTCCACGACCACGCCATGCGCACCACACTCCCGCACGTCTGGGCCGCCGGCGAACTCACCGGCGTCGCCGGCGCCGAACACGCGGTCGCCACCGGCAAACGCGCCGCGCTGGACATCTGCCTCAGCCTCGGCATCCTCACCACCGCCGATCACGATCGGGAACTCCCGGCCGTGGAGCGTGAATTGGCCACGACCATGCGAATGGCCAAGCTGCTGGAACACACCTGCGCCCCCGACCGCGCCGCGCTGAACGCACTCGCCGAGGACGACACGCCGCTGTGCCGCTGCGAGGAGGTGAGCTACGGGCAGATCCGCTGCACCATGCGGGACAACCCCGGCCTGGGCACCGCCGACGCGGTCAAACTCCTCACCCGCGCGGGCATGGGCCCCTGCCAGGGCCGCATGTGTGGACCCGCCCTCGTCGAACTCCTGCACCAGGAAACCCACATCCCCCGGGAAACCCTCGGCCCCTTCACCGCCCGCCCCCCGATCAAGCCCCTCCCGCTCGCCGCCCTCGCCGACGCCCACACCACCACCACCCGCACGGCCCCGGCGCCGGCCGACACCGACATGTCCTAGGCACCCTGCCCGGCGTCAGCCCTGGACCTCTCGGCCGGACCTGGACCAGTTGTCGTGCAGGCGGTCCAGATACGAACTCGCCTGTGAACCCGGCTGCACGCCGCGCGCGAAGGCCGACATGTTGCCCGCGCCGGCGTTGTAGCCCAGCGCGAGGAGTTCGTTCCTCGTCAACGCACCGGCCCACTTCGCGGGCAGTTGCCGGGCCAGATCGTGCAGGTGCCAGGCCGCGGCCTCGATCGCGAGATCGGGGTCGTCGGGCAGGTCGTGCCAATCCCGGTCGGCGAAGTCCCGGCCCTGTTTGGCCTCGTCGAACGCGGCCCTGTGCATGTTCGCGATCCCGAACGCGGAATCGGGCTTGAGCTTTTGCCAGGCCCGTTCCAACGCCGAGTCGTGCGGCTTGTACGACTCGTTGTGCAGGATCGCCATCAGCAGTTGCGGGTCGATGCCGGCCGCCGTCGCGTACTTGACCACCTGCGGGGCGAAGCGCGCCGGTTGCCCGCCGGCGGCCTTGGGCACCGCCGCACCCGGTGCGGCGGATCCGGAGGCCCGGGCGGACCCGGTCTTCGCCGGATCACACGCCACCGATCCGGCACCCGCCACGATCAGTAACACCGCCGCCGGCCACCACCGAAACCCGCGAGTCCTCCGCATACCACGCCCTTCCGTCCGCGCTCCCCACCCGACTACTCGGTCATGGCCGGGTAGTCCACGTACCCCTCGGCGCCGCCCGCGTACATACCGGTCTCGCGCGGTGCGTTGAGCGGGACGCCGGCGGCGATCCGTTCCGGCAGGTCCGGGTTGGCCAGGAACAGCCGGCCGAACGCGTAGACGTCGGCGTGACCGGCGCGCAGCGCCCGCTCGGCCTGTTCCCGACCGCCGGGCTCGGGGCCGTCGTAGCTGCCCACCAACGTACCGCTCCAGCGGCGGCGCGGGTCGGCCAACGCGGCGTACACCCCGGACTGCACCACGCGCAGGTACGCCGGACCCGCGCCGGCCAACGCGTCCGCCGGCCGGCGGTGGCGCCGGGCCGGCTCGGACTCTTCGATGTCGTGGAGCCGGTTGCCGGGCGACAGGCGCAGCGCGGTGCGATCGGGTCCGATCGCGGCGCCGACGGCTTCGACCACCTCGATCGCGAACCGGGCCCGGTCGGCGTAGCCGTCGGCGCGCGGCTTCGCGCTGTCGACAGGAACCGGGCGACGAGGTAGCCGTAGGCGGGGACTTCACGGTCCTCCTCACGGCGCGGTGGGCGGCTCGGCCCGGTAGGCGCGGTGCAGCAGATCCATGAAGGCCGGCGACCCGGGCAGGGACACGTCGCCGATGCGGAGCACCTCGACACCCGGCGTCCACGAGTTCATCACCACGGCCGCGGTCAGCGTCGGCAGGTCGGCGGGCGTGATCTCGCGGATCCGTTGCGGCACGTCGAGGCGATCCAGTTGCCGACGGACGACGGCCATCGTGGTCCCGCCCAGCACCTCGGCCTCGGGCCAGATCACCTCGGCACCATCCCAGAACGCCAGGTTCCAGATCGTCGCCTCGCCGAGCCGGCCCCGCCGGTCGACGAAGGCGGCGTCGTCGAAGCCGCGCGCGACGGCCCGGCGCAGGTAGTGGGTCTTGGCGACCTCGCCGACGTGCTTGATCTCCGGGAGTACCCGCTCGTACTCGACCACGTCCAGCGTCAACGGCCCCGTCGGGCCGGTCGTGGGCGGGTCGACCCGGACCAGCACGTCGGGGTCCGCGTCGTTCCCGGTCGCGGTGAACTCGCCCACCGGCGAGTACATCGTGGCCGTCAGCGAGGCGTCGGCCGGACCGGCCGCCAGCGCCGCGCGCAGGTGGGACCGTACCCGATCATCGGGCAGCGCCCGCCCGAACAGCCTCGCCGATGCGCTCCGCAGCCGGTCCAGGTGCAGGTCGAGGCCCCGGATCCGGCCTTCGCGGACCTGCATGGCGGTGAAGTGGGCGTAGCCGGCGAAGGCCAGCGGCGCCAGTTCCTCGGCGGTCGCCGGCCGGCCGTTGCGGTGTGCGACGGGGGTCGCACGCACCGGTGGGGTCGGGCCGCCGGCTGTCGGGTCCTGGGGTGTCTGGTCCTGGCGGGTCGTCGTGGCGGACGGCACGGTGGTCCGGACGGTGTCGGTGCTCATCGGAAGTCTCCCCGCATTGTGATCGGTCGCCCCCGCCGACGGCTCGTTCGGAGGGGGTGGCCACGAGCCTGCCGCACCTCGGCCGGGTCACCCAGAGCCCTGTTCGGCTTACGACCGGTGGTCCTACCACTGGCAGGGTCAGGCTCGCCCACTCTCGTGGTCGTACCACCGGAGATAATGGGCGACATGAACGATCGGCCCGACAGCACGGCGGCGGAGGCGGCGGATCTCGGCGGCGAGCCGATCGATCCGCGTGCCGAGATCAGTGAATTCCTGCGCAATCGCCGCTCCCGGCTGCGGCCGGAGGATGTCGGCCTGGCCGGCTCGACCGGGCGACACCGGCGTGTACCGGGACTGCGCCGCGAGGAACTGGCCCGGTTGGCCGGCGTATCGGTGGCCTACCTCACCCGGCTCGAACAGGGCAGGGGCCACAACGTGTCGGAGGAGGTGTTGGACGCGGTCGCCCGCGCCCTGCGGCTGACCGACGCCGAGCACGCGCACCTGAACCACCTCGTCCACTGCCAGCGCCGCAAGCGCGCCTCGCCGCCGGAGCGGCAACAGGTGCGTCCCGCGCTGCGGGGGCTGCTGGCCTCGCTGGAGACGGTGCCCGCGTACGTGACCGGGCAGCGCACGGACATCCTCGCCTGGAACCCGATGGCGGCGGCCCTGTTCGGCGACTGGGACCGGTTGCCGGCCCGGGAGCGCAACTGGGCGCGACTGGTGTTCCTGCGGCCGGAACAGCGCGGGTTGTTCGTGGATTGGGAGGCCAAGGCCGCCGATATCGTCGGCGCCCTGCGCTTGGACGCCGGCTGCCACCCGGACGATCCGCAACTGTCCGCGCTCGTGGGTGAACTCTCGGTCAAGAGCGAGGAGTTCCGCTCCCTGTGGGCCACGCACGACGTCAAGGAAAAGCACCACGGCGCGATGCGCCTGCGGCACCCGCTGGTCGGCGACCTGACCCTGTCCTTCGAATCCCTGCGCCTGCCCGACGACACCGAGCAGTCGCTGACGATGTACCACGCCCAACCGGCCTCGCCCACCTCGGAAAACCTGCGCCTGCTGGCCAGTTGGGGCGCGGACACGGCCACGAGGGAAGAACCCGCGCCGCGCTCCTGATTCCCCACGGACATCCTGAGCCGGCGCCGACCACCACAGCCGTGGTGCACGGTCGGGAAACGGCCACCCGGACCGCGCCGAAGGTCGATTACCGGGCTCCGACCGCTGGTGCCGGGCCGAGCCGGATGCTCACCTGGAAGCCCACATCCCGGAAGCCCAGCGCGAGCGCCACCCGCTTGGACGGCTCGGGTCGCGCTCGCCATTGCGGAAGCAGTCCGGCGGCCAGGGCATGGCGCACCGCGGCCGACGCGACCGTCCGCGCCAAGCCACGGCCTCGGCTCCCCCGGTGCCACCAACACACCGTGCTGCGCCACGGACCGGGGCCACACCTCGTAGCCGGCCGCCGCAACCACTTCGGCACCTTCGCGGACCGCGAAAACCGGGGATGTGACGTCGGCCAAACCACTCTCGTCCGCGTCCGCCGCGCCGACCCGGGCCAGCAGTGCGGCCGTCTCGGCACCGCCAGGGGCCACTTCCTCGACGTCGGCGTCGCCACGGTCCGGCAGGAAGGCCGCGCGGTCCAGGTAGAGGAGCGAGGCCGGGCCCAAGAGGTCGAGAACGGGCAACACCTCCCGCAGTCGGTCGGCGTCGACCGGCCGATCCGTCGGGGCCGGCTTCCGAAGCACGCCGGCCAACAGTTCCGCGTCCCGTCCGCTCGGCGCGGTGGCGATCCCGGCGCCGCCGAGCAGTACGATCCCCGCCCATCCGGGCGGACACAACCGCGAGCGCGGCGCAACCACCACGCTCACCTCACCCGGTGCCGGGAACTCCACCGCGACCCCCGCCGCCTCGACCCACAATTCCCGAGCCCGGCCGAGGAAATCGTCACCCTTCATCACCGCATCGTGTCCGACCGCGCCGGCCCAGGCGACCGAATTCGCCGCCCCTGTCACCGATCCGGGCATCCGGCCGGCTCCGACGTCGGCTCTCGTAGGGCGTTCCGCGTCCCGTCCGGCCGTGGCCGGCGTCAAAGGGCAGTCGATCGGAGCAGGCCGGTCGCCAGGGCCTCGGCATGCGCCCGGCCGGGGCAGGCGTGCGGGCCGAGGCCGAACGGCGCCTGGGACAGGTCCACTTCCACCGGTGTGCCGTCGGGGGCGATCCGACGGGTCCGCGGAACCGGTGGATCGGTGCGCCCGGCGGACAGGTGCGCGACCAGGGCCTTGGTCGCGTCGCAGGCCTGGACGAGCAGGCCGATGCGGTTCGCGGTCGCCTCGTCGGCGACGCCGCCGCAGGCCCGCACCAGGCGGGACAACGCCTGATCGGCGGCCTCGGTGATCGTGGTGTGCGGTTGGTAGGACTCGGCCACCACGGCGACGTCGTCCGCGACGTCGGCGGGCAGGCCGAGCACCTCGGCGAGCACCTCGACCGGGCCCGCGGCGCCCGCCGACGCGCGTTCCAACAGCGCCTGCGGATCGACGCGGGCCAACTCGGCGACGGCCAGGGCACGCCGGCGCTCGTGCGCGGCGCCGGAGGCGAACCGCGCCACGGACGCGCGCAGCCAGGCCACACCTCCGGGCGGCGCGTCGGGCACGGACGGAACGGTATGGGCGGGATCGGCCAGTACGGCGGGGCTTCGCAAGATCATGGACCCATCCTGACCCCCGGACGTTACGGCGCCCGCCGAAACGTCGACGCCGTGCCCGCGCCCGTGCCCGTGCCCGCTACTCGATGCCGAGTGCCGCTCGGATCCGGGCCGCGATCGCCGGCGCGTTGTCCGACTCGGTCGGCGGCGTCAGCCGGTTGTGCGTGAACGCGAAGGAGAAGCGGTGCTCGGGATCGGCGTACGCCTCCGCGCCGCCCAGGCCGCCGAAGCCGAAGGCCGCCTCACGCTCCCCCGACACCGGGTCCGCGTGCAGGTAGCCGAGCGACTTCAGCGCGGGCACGCCGGCCACCTCGTCCACATCGCGCCGGCGGATCGTGGTCGCGGCCTCCAGGCTCGCCCGGCGCAGCAGGCGCACACCGTCGACCTCGCCGCCGCCCGCGAACGCGGCGTACAACCGGGCCCCGGCCCGCGCGGTCATGGTCGCGGCGAACGGCAGGGGTGCCTCGGTGCTCCAGGAGCGGCCCGGCGGAACCGTACGGCGGGGCACGATCGACTCGACCGGTATGCCGCCCACGGCACGCGCGAACGGGTTGTCCGCCGGCACCGCGGCCATGCACGCGGCGATGTCGGTGGCCTCGACGTCGGCCAAGCGGGCCGCCTGCGCGAGGGGTGGCACGACGTACAGTTCCCCGTCCAGGCCCAGCGGGACGGCGAGTTCGTCGCGGACCAAGTCCTCCAGCGGGCGACCGGTGGCCCGTTCCAACGTCTCGCCGATCAGGTATCCGAAGGTCAGGCTGTGGTAGCCGGTCCGGGTGCCGGGCGGCCACACGGGTTCGGTGTCGGCGATCAACCCGGCGATCCGCTCCCGGTCCAGCAGGTCGTCCGGGCTCAGGCCGCGCGGGAAGTACGGTACGCCGGCGCTGTGTTCGAGCACCTGCGCCAGGGTGATCGCGGCCTTGCCGTGCGCGCCGAACTCGGGCCACAGGTCCGCGACGCGGGTGTCGTAGGTCAGCACGCCCCGATCGACGAGCACGTGCGTGAGGCAGGCCAGGATGCCCTTGCTCACCGAGAACACCGGGAAGAGTGTTCGTCCGTCCACGGGCTCGGTCCGGGCCCGATCCGCCCACCCCGCCCACGCGTCGACCACCAACTCGCCGTCCAGGTAGGCCGCCACCCGGATCCCGATCTCCCGGCCGGATTCCACCAACTCGTCGAGCAGGCCTCGGACATCGTTCTGGGCGCGGTCATGCATCGCACACTCCTGGTCGGATCGATTCCCCCGTCGTCCGATCCTCGGCGACCGCGCGGCGGCGCGCTTCCAGGATTCGGCCAACGACTGTCGAACTCCCGCCCCGTGCGACCGAACGGGCTCCGCCCCCGCGTGAGCGAAACGGCCCCGCCCCATGCGACCGAACCGGTCCCATCCTCCGCAAACCGAACCGATCCCGCCCTCCGCGACCGGACCGGTCCCATCCTCCGCGACCGAGCCGGTCCCACCCGAGCGCACGCGCCGGGCCGGCGGCCAGGGCGCGTGCGCGATGTCAGACGGCGGATTCGACCGGCTGGGGGTGCGGTGGCGGACCGGCCGGCCGGGGCCGGCGTGGTGCCGCCGCGGCCAGGGCGGTGACGCGCTCGTGCACCCGCTCGACGTGGGCCGCGGCGTCCGGACGCAGCAGGGCACCGCGCAGGATGTGCGCCTCGTTGCGATCGGCGACCGCACGGGGGTGTCGGCGGACGAAGTCCAGGACGCGCACCGACGACGTGCTCAGGTGGGCCGGGTGTTCGGCGCCTCCGGTGCCGGCGCGCAGCATGTGCCGGCCGGCCGCCGTCACCGATGACATCCGCGGGTGGGGCTCGCCGGTGAGGGGTACGAAGGTCAGGATGTCCAGTTCGGGTTCCTGATACAGCATCAGCTCCGGCTCGGCGTCGATCAGATCGCGCCAACGGCGGGCGCCGCGCAGGCCGGTCACGAGCAGCTCGCCCAGGCCGTCCGGGGTCGGCGGCAGCGCGCGCAGGGTCAGCCACAGCGCGGCGGCCGGCCCGCCGGACCGGGCCCGATCCGGGTCGAACACGCCGGGGTGGCGCCGCGCAACGGACCCGGGCTCCTCGCCGTCGCCGGCACGCACCAGCAGTACGCCGCACGGGCTCGGGTGCAGGCCCTGTCGGTACGGGTCCACGAGCACCGAGTCGCAGTCGGCGATGGCGCGCAGGTGCCGGGCTACGGGCGTGCCGCGAAGTTCCTCCGCGTCGGCCAACAGGGTGAAGAACCCGCCGTAGCCGGCGTCCACGTGCACGCGCACGCCGTGCTCGTGGCACAGCGGCAGGATGTCGGCGATCGGGTCGACCGCCCCGAGCGTGGTGGTGCCGGCGGTGACCACGACCGTGCCGACGCGTTCCCTGCGCAGGACCGTCACGAGCGCGTCCGGATCCATCCGGCCGGCGGTGTCGACGGAGACGGAGTACGCCGGAACGCGCAACAACTCGCACATACGTTCGTGAGCGTCGTATCCGTCGGCACTGTGCGCGATGCCGACCTCGGGGTGGGCCTCGCGGGCCGCCCTGAGGGCCTCCAGGGCGGCGATGTCGCCGCCCGAGGTGAGCTGCCCGTGCCACCCGGCCGGGCCGAACATCGCCGCCAGGCCGGCGACGATCTCGTCCTCGAGCGCGGCGGTGGTCGACTCGTCGTCGACGCGGTCCTCGGGATCGACCAGCGTGGCGGCGAGCAGACCGAGGAGCGCGGCCCGATGCGGCGGCCGGACCAGGTGCCCGGCGTAGGCCGGATGCGAGAACGGCCGGCCCGCCCGCAGGTGCTCCGCGAGCACCGCGTGCCGCGAGTCGTCGCCGGCCTGCGCGTCGGCCCACGCGGACCACGTGTCGAATGCCTCGGTCAGCCGGCCACGGGTGTCCATGATGTCCCTCCGGGTGGAGCGGTTGACGGGGCGCCCGGCGGGTCGGCCGCCGCGTCACGCGCCCGTCGTCCACGCGTCGGACAGCCGCGCGAGGATCGAGTCGAGCGGAACGCAGAATGCCACACTACCTGCGCAAACCGGACAGCAAGAGTTCCCGACCCACCGGGCGATCATGCACACGCCTCGCACCCGGTTGGCCGCCGACGCGCACCCGGCCGGTCGCCGACCCGATCCCCTCCCGGGCGCGCGGGCCGCCGGGCCGGCCCTCGGCGTCGCGAGCGCAAGGTACCGGGACCCGGGACCTCGGTCCGGGCCGGTCGATGGGGCAGGACTCGGGTCCGGGGTCGAGATCGTCAATGCGGCGGTCCGCACGGGCCGCCGAAGGCGGTGGAATGGAGGACGACCGCGTTTTCACGACGACCGCTCCTCGTCGACACGCGGCCGACCGGCCGAACGGCTCTCCTGTCCGTCGACCACCGACAAGGCGACCACCGACAACCAGCCAAGGAGGCCCGAGGATGGGGTCCGATCACCCGCCGGCGCTCCCGGCAGCGGCCGGCGACGGCACCACCGTGTGCCGACGCGCCCGGCGGTACGCGCGAACCCGGCGCGGGGTCACCGCCTTGTCCACGCACCGCGACGAGCTGTTGCTCGCGATCGCCTCCGCCGCGCTGGATGTGCTCGCGTACGTCACGGCCGAGGAGTTCGACCCCGACCCGGCCTCGCTGGGCCCCGGGATCGCGCTGGCGGTCCTGGGTTCCGCGTTCCTGCCGTTTCGCCGCCGGCACCCGCCGGCAGTGCTCGCCGCCGTGATGGTGGTACAACTGCTCTTCACGTTGTTCACCGACGCGTCCGCGCACAGCTACGGCTGCGCGCTGATGATCGCGGTGTACACGGTGGCCCGGTATCGCCGCCCCCTCGACATCGGGCTCGCCGCGGCCGCGGCGATGACGGTCCAGGTGGTGCGGGCGGCGCGCGGCACGGAAGCCTTCGCGGCGACCGTCGGCGGGACCCTGGGGGCGACCTGTCTGGTGATCGCGGTGGGTGTCGGCACCGCCGCGTGGCAGCAACAGCTCGCCATCAACCGGAAGTTGCTCGCGGATCGGGCGGTGACCGAGGAACGGCGGCGGATCGCCCGCGAGTTGCACGACATCGTGGCGCACCACATCACCACGATGTACCTGATGTCGGGTGGCGCTCGCGCGACCTTGGACCGCGACCCCGAGACGGCCAAGGGGGCGCTGTTCACCCTGGAGCAGTCCGGCCGCACCGCGCTGGGCGAGATGCGCCAGTTGCTCGGTGTACTGCGCAGCACCGACGCTCCCGAGGAGGCGCCCTCCGAACCCCAGCCCGGCATGCGGGAGATCGATCGGCTGATCGTCGAGTCGCGCGCGGCGGGCCTGCCGATCGACTACGAAGAGATCGGCGAGCGGCGGCCGTTGTCGCCCGCGACCGGTCTGACGTTGTACCGGGTGGTCCAGGAGGCGCTGACCAACACGCGCAAGCACTCGGGCGACGCGCGGGCGTGTGTGCGGGTGCGGCATCTGCCCGACCGGGTCGTGGTCGAGGTGGTCGACGACGGCGCGGGCGGTCCCTCGTCCTCGACCGGCATCACCGGCGGCGGATACGGGCTGATGGGCATGCGCGAGCGGGTGACCCTGCACGGCGGCACCCTGGAGGCCGGACGCCGCCCGGAGGGCGGGTTCCGGGTCGTCGCCGACGTGCCGGTGCCCACGAACGAGCGCGACTGGGTCGGGTGACGCGGGACGGCGCGCGCCCCGGACCGGCCCGGTGTGCCCGGCACCGCCATGCGACGCCGCGGCGCGGGTACCCTCCTGGGAACTTCGGCGGATGGAGCGGGGCACCGCCGAACACCTCGTCCGGGTCGCCGGTTCGGCGGCACCGACCCAAGGAGATCGCACAGTGGACGCTGACGTCATCGTCGTCGGGGCCGGGCTCGCCGGTCTGGTGGCCGCGCACGAACTCACCGCGCGGGGAAGGCGGGTCGCGCTGGTCGACCAGGAGAGCCCGGCGAACCTGGGTGGGCAGGCGTTCTGGTCCTTCGGCGGGCTCTTCCTGGTCGACTCGCCCGAGCAGCGGCGCCTGGGGGTGAAGGACTCCTTCGAACTGGCCTGGAACGACTGGCGCGGCAGCGCGGGGTTCGACCGGCTCGACGACGAGGACTCCTGGGCGGTGCGCTGGGCCCGCGCCTACGTCGAGTTCGCGGCCGGCGAGAAGCGCTCGTGGCTGGCCGGGCTCGGCATCTCGTTCCTGCCCACGGTCGGCTGGGCCGAGCGCGGCAACCTGCGCGCCGACGGGCACGGCAATTCCGTACCCCGTTTCCATGTCGCGTGGGGCACCGGCCCCGGGGTGTTGGAACCCTTCGTCCGGTTCGCCCGGCAGGCCGCCGCCGACGGACTGCTCACCTTCCACCACCGGCACCGGGTGGACGAGTTGATCGTCGACGACGGCGGCGCCCGGGGCGTTCGCGGTTGCGTGCTCGCCCCGGACCGCGCGCGCCGGGGCATGCCGACCAACCGGGACGAGATCGAGGACTTCGAACTCACCGCCCAGGCCGTCGTCCTGACCACCGGCGGGATCGGTGCCGACCACGACCTGATCCGCCGCCACTGGCCCGCGCGACTGGGCACCGCGCCCGCGGACATGGTCACCGGCGTGCCCGCGTACGTGGACGGGCGGATGCTCGACATCGCCGCCGCCGGCGGCCTGCGGGTGGTCAACCGGGACCGCATGTGGCACTACACCGAGGGCCTGCGCAACTGGGACCCGATCTGGCCCGGCCACGGCATCCGGATCCTGCCCGGCCCCTCCTCCCTGTGGTTCGACGCGCTCGGACGGCGGTTGCCCGACCCCTGCCTGCCCGGCTACGACACCCTGGCCACGCTCCGGCACCTGCGCACCACCGAGGACCTCGCGGGCCACGACCACTCGTGGTTCGTGCTCACCCAGAAGATCATCGAGAAGGAGTTCGCACTCTCCGGTTCCGAACAAAATCCCGACATCACCGGCAAGGACCGGGTCGGCTTCCTGCGCACCCGCCTGCTCGGCAAGGGCGCCCCCGCCCCGGTGGAGGCGTTCAAGCGGCACGGCGAGGACTTCGTCGTCGCCGACACACTGGAGGAACTCGTCGCCGGGATGAACCGCACGACCCCCGAACCGCTGCTGGACGCGGCTCTGCTGCGCCGCCAGATCGAGGCCCGCGACCTCCAGATCGCCAACCCGTACGGCAAGGACTCGCAGGTCCAGGGCATCCACAACGCCCGCCGCTACCTCGGGGATCGGCTGGGCCGGGCCGCCGCGCCACACCGCGTCCTCGACCCCGCGGCCGGCCCGCTGATCGGCGTCAAGCTGCACATCCTCACCCGCAAGACCCTCGGCGGCATCCAGACCGACCTCGAATCGCGGGCCCTGGGCCCGGACGGCCGGCCCGTGGAGGGCCTGTACGCGGCCGGCGAGGTCGCCGGCTTCGGCGGCGGTGGCGTGCACGGCTACAACGCCCTGGAGGGCACGTTCCTGGGCGGCTGCCTGTTCAGCGGCCGACACGCGGGCCGCGCCGCAGCCCGCGCCACCGCCACATAGCACCGCGGCCGCGCCCGACCGTCGCGCCGGGCGCGCGCGAGCACCCGTACGTGTCCCGTTTCGGGAACGAGGGCGGACACGAGGCGGCGGCGCGGATCGGGCGGTTCGGTGGCCCCCAGCGCACCGGTGCCCGCCGCACACGCCGCGGCGTTCGTGTCCATCCTCGCCCCTGTCGCCCCACCGGTGACTCGGCGTGCTCCCCTCCAGCCGCACGCGTGGCACGTTCGTACGGGCGAGTCGCGCGATCCGCCTGACGTGGAACGCGCTCTCACCATCCTCGCGAGCATCGGGCGTCCGGCGATATCCCATATTTCTGGGAGCATTTGCGGGACTGCCCGGCAGCGGAACGCAACGCCCGCGAGCAGGTCACCCCTGCATCGATATGACCATACGATGATCTGACCACGCTGTGTCGTCGAACACATACTCGTGGTACACGTCGCAGGTCACGGGGTATGCCTCGATCGACGTCAGTGTGCGCCTCGTGCCGGTCGCGGGGCGCACCCGGGGTGCGTGCGGGCCCACCGGAACGGGGCCCGCCACCCCGGCCATCGTGTGTACGTTCCGCACGGCGTGAAATGGGGGCGCCCATGGCCACATGGGACGACCTGATCGGACATCTGCAAGCCGTTCCCGAGGGTGTGTACGAGGGCTGGAACGCCCGGGACGGCTATGACAATCACACCAAATGGGGTCGGGAGTTCGGCGAGGACGGCGTCGCGTGGTGCGTCATCTTCGACTGGTGCATGTACAACGACGTCGGCCTGGCCCGGATCGTGCCCAAGGTCGACAACGTGTCCGCGTTCGCCGACTGGGCCCGCAGGCACGGCCAGTGGTCGGAGTATCCGAGTTGGGGGGCGTGGGTCGACTTCGGCAACGGCGCGCACACCGAGATCGTGGTGCGCTTCGACGACACGCACGTGTACACGAAGGGCGGCAACACCATCCCGACCGGCGGCGACGCGGGTCAGGGCAACGGCGTGTACTCGCACACGACTCGCCGCACGGACCCGAAGGTGACCGGCTACTTCGCGCCGCGCTTTCCCGACGGCTGCCCACCCACCGCCGACCCGCACGACCCGCGCGGCGGCGGATCGGGCGGCGGGAGACCGACGGTCAACCTCGCGAACGTGCTGGACTCGGCCCGGCGCGACCCACCCGCGCCGCAGGGCTCCGCCGCCCACCGCACCGACGTGCTTCTGGTCGAACAGGCGCTCCAGGCCGAGGGGTTGCTCGCCTCGGGCCTGGTCGACGGATCCTTCGGCACGGCCACGATCCGCGCCTACGCGGCCTACCAACGCCGCCTGGGCTACTCCGGCACCGATGCCGACGGCATCCCGGGGCAGACCTCGCTGACCCGACTCGGCAACCAACACGGCTTCAGGGTGGGCTGATTCCCGAGCCCTGAGCAGCGACCACCGCGGGTGGGCATGCGGCGCGCGCCGCCGTATGCCCACCCGACCCGCCCCGGCCGGCGAGGACGCCCGACCCCCGGGCACCGAACCGGCCCGAGCGCTTGACCTGGAGCGCGCTCCAGGTTGTTGACTCCCGTTCGGGGCTCGGAGACCACGGGCCGAACCGGAGGGGAACATCATGAAGTACCGCACCATCGGAACCGATCCGACCACCCGCCGCGAGGTGAGCGTGCTCGCCCTGGGGGCGATGCTCTTCGGCACCCGGACCGACGAGAAGACCTCGTTCGCCGTACTGGACCGCTACGTCGAGGGCGGCGGCACCTTCATCGACACCTCCGACAACTACGCCTACTGGGAGGACGGCAGCCAGGGCGGCCAGAGCGAGGCGCTGCTCGGGCGCTGGCGGCGCAGCCGCGGTGTCGGCGACGAGATGGTGATCGCCACCAAACTGGGCGCGGCCCCGCTCGCACCCGGCACCGGATTCATCGACAACCCTGAGGGGCTGTCCGCGAAGACCATCCGCGAGGCCGCCGAGCGCAGCCGGGAACGCCTGGGTGTGGAGCGGCTCGACGTGCTCTACGCGCACATCGAGGACCGGACCGTCCCGCTGCGCGAAACCGTCGAGGGCTTCGGCGCGTTGGTGCTCGAGGGTACGGTCGGGCTGCTGGGGGTGAGCAACCACGCGACGTGGCGCGTCGAGCGGGCCCGCGCGCTGGCGGCGGCGGCCGGCGTGCCCGGCTACGAGGTCCTGCAGTACCAGCACAGCCTGCTGCGCCCGCGCTACGACATCTCCGACGCGCTGTTCGAGGACGGCAGCCTCGGTCATGTCGGGCCCGATCTGCTGAGCTACCTGCGGGCCGAGCCGGACCTGACCCTGGTCGCCTACTCGCCGCTGCTCGGCGGCGCCTACGTGCGCGAGGACAAGCCGCTGCCGCCGGACTACGACCACCCGGGCACGCCGGCCCGGCTGGCGGTCCTGCGCGAGGTGGCGAAGGAGACCGGGGCCACGGTGAACCAGGTGGTGCTGGCCTGGCAGTTGGGCGGCGCGTTCCCGATCGTCCCGCTCGCCGGCGCGTCCTCGGTCGAACAACTCGAGGAGAACCTGGCCGCGGTGGACCTGGAACTGACCCCGCGGCAACGCACCCGGCTGGACGCGGCCCACTGACGCCGGGCCGCCCGCCCAACCGTTCGGGACCCTTATCGCGATCGCACCCGTGGTGTGCTGGTCGCGCCGAACGAAGACCGAGCCCGGAATTGGGTCGGTCGAACGGATCCGCCCGGGCATCGGCTGCCTAGTCTGTGGTCCCATGACGCAATCAGCCGCGCTGCCGTTCGGGACCCACGACTTCGTACTGCGAGGCGGGCGGGTCCTCGATCCGGAAACCGGGCTCGACGCGGTGGCAGACGTGGGCGTGACCGCCGGCATGATCAGCGCCGTCTCCCGGGAGCCGCTCCGGGCCCTGCGGACGGTGGACGTGCGCGGTCTGGTGGTCGCGCCGGGCTTCATCGACATGCACAGCCACTCGCACGACGTGGCCGGCCACCGCCTCCAGGCCCTGGACGGGGTCACCACCGCGCTCGACCTCGAGGCCGGCCTGTCGCCGGTCGAGGAGGGCTACCGGCAGGCCGCCGCCGAGGGGCGCCCGCTCAACTACGGCTTCTCCGCGTCCTGGTGCCAGGCCCGGATGACCGCCGTCGGCGGGCTTCCGCACGG
This sequence comes from Embleya sp. NBC_00888, assembly GCF_045207655.1. Lineage (NCBI taxonomy): Bacteria > Bacillati > Actinomycetota > Actinomycetes > Kitasatosporales > Streptomycetaceae > Embleya > Embleya sp. NBC_00888. Next base: position 2,071,599 of record NZ_CP108785.1, read on the forward strand.
TGGCGGCATCGCCGTCGCGCTCGCGCAGCTCGGCCACCCGGCCTGGCAGCTCGAGGGCGACGGCCGGCAGCTGGACGCGCTGCTCGAACTGCTGCGCCAAGACCTCGCCGCCGGCGCGCTGGGCATCGGGATCGTGGTCGGCTACGCGCCTCGGATCACACCCGAGGAATACCTCGCCGTGTCGCGACTCGCCGCCTCCACCGGACGCCCGACGTACACGCACGCCCGGCAACTGATCGAGGTGGAGAAGGACACTCCCATCGACGGCGCGCAGGAGATCGCCCGCGCGGCGGCGGAGACCGGCGTGCACGCGCACTACTGCCACGTCCCGTCCACGTCGCTCCGGCACACCGACCGGGTGATGCGGCTGATGGAGGACGTGTGCGCCGAAGGCGGCCGGGTCTCCACCGAGGCGTACCCCTACGGCGCCGGCATGACGGCCATCGGCGCGTCCTTCCTGGCGCCCGAGAAGCTCGGCTCGGCGAACATCGAACCCTCCGACATCGTCTACGCCCCGACCGGCGAGCGCCCGGCCGACGCCGCGCGGCTGCTCGAACTGCGGGCGGCGGATCCGGGCGGTCTGGCCATCGTGCACTTCCTCGACGAGAACGACCCGAACGACCGCGCGTTCGTGGACCGGGCCCTGCTGCATCCGGGCAGCGTGATCGGCTCCGACGCGATGCCGTTGACCTGGATGAACGGAACGGCCGACCCGATGGCGTGGCCGCTGCCGCCGAACGTGGTCACCCACCCGCGCACGGCGGGCACGTTCTCGAAGGTGCTCCGCCGTTACGTCCGCGAACTCGGCGCGCTCACCCTGATGGACGCCGTCGCGCGCAGCAGCTTCGCGCCCGCGCGGCTCCTCCAGGACAGCGTGCCCGTGATGCGCCGCAAGGGCCGGGTGCAGGCGGGATGCGACGCCGACCTGATCGTCTTCGACCCCGACACCGTCTCCGACCAGGCCACCTACGAGCAGAGCACCCGCCCGTCCATCGGGTACGCGCACGTCCTGGTCGGCGGCGTCCCCGTGGTCCAGGACGGCGTCCTGTGCCTGGACGCCCTGCCGGGCACCGCCGTACGCGCCTGACCGAGCCCGCCCACCCCGACGGGCCGCGCCCCTCGCCGAGGGCGCGGTCCGTCGCCATTCCCACGACCGGGGGACCGTCGTGCGATCACCGTCCCGGCGCACCGGCCCCGCCGTTTTCGGCGGCGGGAGGTCGTTGCCGTCCAACCCCGGCATCGGACCGGCTGCATCGTCGCCGCCGATGTGGCTGATCCGCTCGCCGTCGACCCCGCCGTCCTCGTCGAAGTCCACGCTCTGCCGACGCGCGACGGAGCCGACGATGGATGTCCCCGGGCCCGCCCGACACCGCGCCCCGCGCGCGTCCCACCGCCGCCCACCGCACCCATCGCGGCTCCGTCTCCCCGTCGACCGCCCGTGCCGTCGACCCCCGACAACGCTACGAATCCGGCGCCCTCGTGGCATTCCCTCACCGGATGAGAAGCGGATGGAACTTCGGCGGTATACGCCACGCCCGCTCCACCCACCGCAGTAGTCGCGCCCCGCCGGACCCGGACGGGGGCCGGCCCCAAAGCACCGGGCCGCCCCGTCGTCGACCGCCCGTGCCGGTCCGCGATCCCCCGCCGCGTCCATCCGGTCGGAGCGCGACGGGCCGGTCACTCCCGCGCGGTGCGTTGGAGCCAGCCGTGCGGATGGCTGGTGACGCCGTACAACTCCAGGTCCCGGCGGGTGGTGAACGCGCTGCCCTGCTCGGTGGCCAACCAGTCGGTGACCGCGGGCACCACACCGCCCGGCATGCCGGGCGGACACAGGTCGGGGTCGTCGACGATGCCGTCCTCGACGACGAAGAAGCCGCCGTCGGGGACCAAGCGGGCGAAGTTGCGCAGCGCGGCCATCGTCGTCGCGTACTCGTGCAGCGTGTCCTCGACGACCAGGCAGCGGGCACCGGGCGGGACCTGGTCCGCGACCCGGTCGGCGACGCTCGGATCGGTGACGTCGCCGGCCACCAGGGTGATCTCGCGGGCGAAGGACGGGTCGGCGTCGTGCAGCAGGGCGGCGACGCGGTCCTGGTCCAGGTCCACCGAGATCACCCGGATCCCGTCCGGGACGCGACCGTAGCCGGCCTGGGTGCGCAGCCGGTCGCGAAACCACAGCGCCGAGCCGCCCAGGTGCGTGCCCAGTTCCACCACCACCTGGGCCCGCGAGGCCCACAACACGTGCTCGAACACCCGCAGGTCCTCGGGGAACTTCTTGATCCGCAGCCCGGCGTACCAATCGCGGACGTGTTGGCGCCCGCGCGCCCGCCGGTACTCCAGGAGGGTGGCCCGGTGGTCGGCGGTGACGGTCGGCGGCAGTTGTCCGCCCTCGATGTGATCGGTGATGGTGATCCGCTCCTGTCCCGGTGTCTCGACGGGTTCGGGCGGCGGACCGGGCCTGTCCGGGTCTTTTCGTGCGTCCGCCATCCTTCCATTGAAGAGGTCGACCCCGGTTTCGGCAGCCGGAAGCGCTAACTCGCGCCGTTGCCGGAGCGGGCGCCGCTCAGTCGGGCAGGATCGAGCGATACCAGTCGATCTTGGCCCGCAGATGTCCCTGTCGGGCGCGCAGCAGCGCGATCTGTTCCTCGACCGCGTCGTCGTGCCGCTCCAGCAGCCCGATGCGCTCGGCCAGCGACTCCTGGTCACCGGTGCGCGCCAGTTCGGCGTACCGACGCATGTCCGCGATCGGCATGCCGGTGTCGCGAAGGCAGCGCAGTATGCCGAGCCATTGCAGGTCGTCCTCGGTGAAGCGGCGGTGCCCGCTGGGCGCCCGGCCCACGTCGGCCAGCAGGCCGATGCGCTCGTAGTAGCGCAGGGTGTCCAGGCTGAAGCCGGATCGCTCCGCCGTCTCGGCCGGGGTCAGGTAGCTCGTCGCGGTGCTGGTCATGACCGCATTCTGCCCGCCGTCCGCCTCCCGACGCGCTCACCTTTTCGAGCCGGGCGGCGGCCTCGCGCCGGCGGCGCGTGCGCGATGGGCGGGTTGACTCTGACACCGTGTCAGGCGCTGTGCTGGGTCGCATGATCGCCTACAACGGCTCCGGGCCGTACTGCTACACCCATAGTCTGCGCATGATGCTCGGCTCGTACGCGCCGGATCCGGCCGTGGTCGAGACCCTCACCGGGTCGCCCTTCGGGGTGCAATTGGTCGGCGGTGAGACGCCGTTCTTCGACCCGTTCGGCTGGGATCCGGAGTTGGGGCTGGCCGCCGCGGTCACCGCGCTGGGCTGGACCTGCGAGCGCGAGTGCGGCGGCACCGCGGACGAGGCCCTGGACCGGCTGCGGGCCGCCTGCGCCCGGGGCCCGGTCCTGGCCGGGCCGCTGGATCTCGGACTGTTGACGTATCGGCCCGGCACGCCGGTGGCGGACGGCGCCGACCACTACGTGGTGGTGCTGGCCGCCGGCGAGGACACCGTGCTCCTGCACGACCCACAGGGGCACCCGTACGCGACGTTGCCCGTGCGGGAGTTCGCCGCCGCGTGGCGCGGCGAGGCGATCGCCTACCTGGATGAACCGTTCGTGCTGCGCACGCGATTCGTCCGGGTCCGCGAGTTCGCCGTCGCCGACGCGCTGCGCGGGTCGCTGCCCGCCGCCGCGCACTGGCTCGCCGGCCGCGCGGACCTGCCCGTGCCGCCGGGCACCCTCGGCGGCGCCGAAGCGCTGCACGCGCTGGCCGAGGCGGTGGCGCGCGGGCTCGCCCCGGACGTGCGCACGCTGCTGGCCTCGTTCGCCGTCCGGGTCGGCGCGCGCAGGCTCGACGACGCGGCCGGATGTCTGGCCGGGCTGGGTCTGCACGAGGCCGCGCGGATCGCCGGCCGACAGGCCGCGTCGGTCGGCGCGTTGCAGTATCCGCTCGTGGTCGGGGACGACCGGGCGCTGGCGGCCGGCCTGCGCGAACTCGCGCCCACCTACCCGGAACTCGGTCGAGAGCTAGAACGTGCCCTCGTCGGCTGAACCCGGGCGCACCGCGTCGCCGACGACCGCGTCCCACGCCGCCATCGCGCACGCGGCGACCCGCTCCAGGTCCGCGCGCGACGCGCCGTCGCGGGCCTGAACGGACATGCCCTGGATCACCGCGCTATAGAAGGAGGCGACGGTGGCGGCGTCGACGCCGGGCGGGACGTCGCCGTCGCACACGCCCTGGCACAGTCTGCGCGTCAGGTCGTCGATGCCTTCCTTGCGTACGCCGGCGACGTGCTCGCGCACGGCCGCGTTCGCCTCGGAGCAGTTCGTCGCGGACAGCACGATCATGCAGCCGCGCGGCTTGGCCTCCTCGGTGTACGCCCGCGCGTTGGTGGCCAGCATCGCCGCGACGGCGGCACGCGCGGTCGGCTCCTCGACCAGGGCCCGCGTCACCGTCCGGCCCTCGGTGGCGCCGTACAGCCGCAGCGACTCGCGGAACAGTTCCTCCTTGGAACCGAACGCCGCGTACAGGCTGGGCGAGCCGATCCCCATGGCCGACGTCAGGTCGGTCATCGACGTCGCCTCGTAGCCCAGGTCCCAGAACACCCGCATCGCCCGTTCCAGGGCCGCGTCCCGGTCGAATCCCCTGGGTCGTCCGCGTCCGGCCAAGCCGGGCCACCACCCTTCGCCCATCCATTTCTGTGTCGTTCGTTCAATATATGCCTTGACCTGCCCGGACGGCCCTGTGATTATTTCTGTGCCGATCGACACAGAAATCGGCGCGCAGGGAAGAACATCCACACGGAACCGGGGGACGGGCATGCACGAGCCGACGAACACGACGGACACGACGGACACGACGGACGCGGCGGGCACTGCGGGCACTGCGGGCAACAGGGCCGCGCTGATCACGGGGGGCAGCAGGGGAATCGGCGCGGCGATCGCCCGACGTCTGGCGCACGACGGCGTGGACGTGGCGTTCACCTACGTGAGCGCGACCGGCAAGGAGAAGGCCCAGGAGGTGGTGGCCGCCGTCGAGGCGACCGGCCGGCGAGCCCTGGCGATCCGGGCCGACGTGGCGGACGCCGACGCGGTGACCGAGGCCGTGGACCGGGCGCACGCCGAGTTCGGGCGGCTGGACATCCTGGTCAACAACGCGGGCGTCTTCCCGAACGGCCCGATCGAGCAGGTCACCCTGGACGAACTGGACCGCACGTTGGCCATCCACGTACGCGCCGCGTTCCTCGCCTCCCAGGCCGCGATCCGACACCTGCCCGAGGGCGGCCGGATCATCTCCATCGGCAGTTGCCTCGCGGACCGGGTGCCCTTCCCGGGCATCGCGCTGTACGCGATGAGCAAGGCCGCGCTGGGCGGCCTGACCCGGGGCCTGGCCCGCGAGTTGGGGCCGCGCGGGATCACCGCGAACGTGGTGCACCCCGGCTCGACCGACACCGACATGAACCCGGCGGTCGGCCCCGCCGCCGACGCGCAACGCCAACTCAGCGCGCTGGGACGCTTCCTGGACCCGGACGAGGTCGCCGCGACGGTCGCCTTCCTGGCCGGCCCCGGCGCCGGCGGCATCACCGGAAGCGCGCTGACCGTCGACGCGGGCTCCAACGCCTGACCCGACCCGCCGCCGCGGGTCGCCCGGAGCATGTCCCCGGACGGCCCGCGTGGCCGGTGTGGCCCGCTTCCCCGCCCGCGTGGCCCGCCCGCGCGGCCCGCTGCCGTCGAAGAAGCGGAAGCCGCCCGGTCACGGGGACTTGCTGTAGCCCAGCGCCTCGACGATGCGTCCGTCGCGGATGTGCATCAGATTGACGCCCGCCACCCACGCGGACTCCGCGTGCGCGTCGCCGAACACCTCGTTCACCTCTCCCCCGCCGAAGTACACGTTCCAACGGATCACCGCGCGATCCCCGAAGACGAACACCTCCTGCGGCCTGAAAGCGGTGTTCGTGTCGGCGGCCAACTCCCGCCAGAAGCCCAGACACGCGTCCAGTCCCTCGTACCGTGTGCCCTCGGGCGCCGGCTGCACGCTCACCATCACGCACTCGGCGGCGACCAGACCGGCCAGGAGCGTCGGATCGTGCGTGGTGAACGCCTCGTTGAACCGCTCGATGACCTGAGCGGTCGTCATGATCCCGGCAGCCTCGCCGGACGTGGCGGTCCCGGCGGTCCCGGCGGTCCCGGCGGTCCCGGCGGTCGTGGCGGTCGTGGCGGTCCCGGCGGTCGTGGCGGTCGTGGCGGTCGTGGTCTCGATGGTCGTCGTGATCCGCGACATGGTCGTGTCTCCCGTGTGTGTTCCGACGAGTTCTCCCGAACTCGTCGACGATGTCCGGCCCACCGGTCCAGGCGGCGCCGTGGGAACGATCCTGCGACCCTCGCGCGGACCCGACAATTCCCGGCAGGGAATGACCACAGTCCGCTCGGATCCCGCGAGCACCCCGGACGGCAACCGATCCGCGTCGAGGGCGCGGCCGCAACGTCGGCCGCCCGAGCCGGAGATCGCTTCGCGGCACACGGTGGGTTCACCCTTGACCATCAAAACCGATCACCATATGGTTTTTGAACCGGGCAGTAACCCGGACTGCCCCGGGACCCACCGATCGGAGTCGCCATGGCCGCGCACGACCTCACCCTGACCGACAAGGCCGCGTTGACCAGCGGCCTGGGCCAGATGACCACCAAGGCGATCGAGCACGCGGGGATCCCGTCGATCACCATGTCCGACGGCCCGCACGGGCTACGCCTGCAGCGCCCCGATCGCGAGCCGGGTCAACTCGACCTGAGCCCGGCCGCCCCCGCGACGTGCTACCCGCCGGCCGTCGCGCTGGGCAGCAGTTGGGACATCGAACTCGCCCATCGCGTCGGCGCCGCACTCGCCGTCGAGGCGGCCGCGCACGGCATCGGCGTCCTCCTCGGCCCCGGCATCAACATCAAGCGCTCGCCGCTGTGCGGACGCAACTTCGAGTACTTCTCCGAGGATCCGACGCACTCGGCCGAATTCGGCGGCGCCCTGGTCCGCGGCCTCCAGGAGCACGGCACCGGAGCCACCCTCAAGCACTACGCGGCCAACAACCAGGAAACCGACCGCATGCGGGTCAGCGCCGACATCGACGAGCGCCCCCTGCGCGAGATCTACCTGCGCGCGTTCGAACGCGTGATCCGCCGCGCTCGGCCCTGGGCGGTGATGTGCGCCTACAACGGCGTCAACGGCGTGACCCTGTCCGAGAACACCCGACTGCTCACCGACATCCTCCGCACCGAGTGGGGCTTCGACGGCCTGGTGATGTCCGACTGGGGCGCGGTGCGCGATCGGGTCGCCGCGCTGCGCGCCGGACTCGACCTGGAGATGCCGCCGACCGGCGGGCGCACCGACCGCGAGGTGGTCGCCGCCGTCACCGCCGGCGAGCTCGACGAGGCCGTGCTCGACCAAGCCGTCGAGCGGCTCGTGCACTTCGCCCACCTGGCCGCGCGACCCGCCGGCGACGGCTCGACCGCGCCGTACGACGAGCACCACCGACTCGCCGGCGAGGTCGCCGACAACTGCGTCGTGCTGCTCCGGAACGAGGGCCCGCTGCTGCCGCTCGACCCCGCCTCGGGCAGCGTCGCGGTGATCGGCGAACTCGCCCGCACCCCGCGCTTCCAGGGCGGCGGCAGCTCCCAGGTGACACCCACCCGGGTGGACGTCCCGCTCGACCACATCCGCGAACTCGCCACCGGCGCCCGGGTCGACTTCGAGCCCGGCTACCCACTCGCGGACGGCCCCGAACCCGACGCCGACCCGGTCGGGGCCGCCGACCGCGCCGTCCGCCTCGCCGCCGCGAGCGACACCGTCGTGCTCTTCCTGGGCCTGGCTCAGCAGGACGAGTCCGAGGGCTTCGACCGTGACCACATCGACCTGCCCGCCGAGCAACTCGCGCTGCTGGAGCGCATCCTGGCGGTCAACTCCCGGGTGGCCGTGGTGCTCTCCAACGGCGGCGTCGTGCGCACCGCGCCGTGGCACGAGCGGGTGCCCGCGCTCGTCGAGGGCTGGCTGCTGGGCCAGGCCGGCGGCGGCGCGCTCGCCCGCGTGTTGTTCGGCGCGGTCAATCCCTCCGGCAAGCTCGCCGAGACCATCCCGCTGCGCCTGGAGGACTCCCCCAGCTTCCTGACCTTCCCCGGCGCGGAGGGCCACGTGCGCTACGGCGAGGGCGTGTTCGTCGGCTACCGGGGCTACGACGCCGCCCGCCGCGAGGTCGCGTTCGCGTTCGGCCACGGCCTGTCCTACACGACCTTCGCCTACCGCGACCTGACCGTGGCGCCCACCGCCGACGACACCGGGTTCGCCGCGCGGGTCACGATCGCCAACACCGGCGACCGCGCCGGCCGCGAGGTGGTGCAGGTGTACTCCTCGGCGCCCGCCGGCTCGACGGTGGAGCGGCCGATCCGGGAACTGCGCGGCTTCGCGTCGGTGCGCCTGGAGCCGGGCGAGAGCCGCGAGGTGCTGGTCGAGTTCGACCGCGCGGACCTGGCGTACTACAGCGTGCGCACCGACGGCTGGCAGGTCGAGGGCGGCACCTACCGCATCGAGGCCGCCGCGTCCTCACGCGACATCCGGCTGTCCGCCGACCTGGCCGTCACCGCCGACGACGCAGGCGCCGAATTGAGCGTGCACAGCACGCTGGGCGAGTGGCTGGCCCACCCGGTCGGCGGCCCGCTGCTCCTGGAGCGCTTGGCCCGCGCGAGCTCCGACCTCACCTCACGGCTCGCGGAGGACCCGATGTTGCAGCGCGCCGCGCACAACGTCCCGCTGGAGGTGGTCGCCGACTTCGCCGGTGGATTGATCGGCCGCGACGAACTGGCGGTGCTCGCCGAGCGGGTCGCGCAGGCCGCGGGCTGAGGCCGGAGCCGAGCCGACCGGCGGGTGCGGTGTCCACGAGGACGCCGCACCCGCCGGGCCCGGAGTCCGGCTCAGTCGCGGCCCGTCGAAGCGGGTGCCGGCGCCGGCTCCAACAGGGTCAGGATGTCCTTGATCGCCTGCTCCATGTCGATCGAGCGGTCGTTGAGCCACTGCAACTGGATGCCGTCCGCGACCGCGATCAGCAGCACCGCCAGCCGCTCCGGCGGAATCACACTGTCGATGGAACCGTCCTCGATGCGCGACCGCATCGCGGCCAGCACCGACTCCCGCGAGCGCGGATAGCGCTCGGCGAAGAACGCGTGCGCCGGATGCTCCGGATCGCTGCCCGCCGCGGCCATCGACACGTAGAGCTCGATCAACCCGGCCGCGCGCGCTCCCGCGCGGACCATCTCCAGATGCGGATCGGGCCCCTCGTAGTCCTCCCACACCCGGCGGTTCTCCTCGTCGCGGGCGCGGAGCACCTGCGTCAGCAGGTCCTCCTTCGACGCGAAGTAGTGCATCAGACCCGGCAGGCTCAGGTTGCACCGCGCCGCGACCTTGCGCAGCGACGTACCCCGGTAGCCCTCCTCGGCGAAGACCTCCAGGGCCACCCGCAGGATCTCCCGCCGTTTCGCCTCGCCCTTCTCGTACGGGCCGCGTTTCGCCATGTCACTCACCTTAGTCCGCGCCCACACTCCGGCCGCCGGGCCCGGTGGGAGTGACACAAAGGCAGTCGATCGGATGGTGTGCCGGCGCACGCCGTTGCGGCCGGCGGCGGGGGCTCGTTGATCCGCCATGACCACATCCACGTCGCTCGACGAGGCATTGGGCACACTCGCCGGCGCGATCGAGGAGATTCTCGACCTCCTCGACCCCACGCCCACCCCCACCCCCACCCCCGAGTCCGAGCCGGTACCCACCCGCCCTCGACCGATCCCCGACGGCCCCGATCACGCCGTGCCGATCCTGCACCTGGATCCCACCATCGACCCGGACGCCCTCGTCCACGCCCTGCGGCACGCCCTGCACCACCGACCGCCGCTCGGGCAGGTCGCGAAATCGCCCGGCCGAGGCGAGCCGCGAGAACCGCCGTCGCACCCGCCTACCTTTGCCGATGGACCATGCACGATGAACAGCCCACCCCTATAGGCGAGTTCACGAGATCCCGGCGGCCGATGCCGGCACCGGGGCTCTCGCCGGTTCCGGACCGAACCGCGCGGCCACGAACAGGAAGGCCACCCCGAAGGCCACGTAACAGGACGAGCGCAACAGTTCGAAGCCGGTCAGGTGCCATTCCTGGCCGGGTAGGTGCGGCACGGACCAGACCAGAAAGCTCGGGAAGACGATCAGGCCGGCGAAGAGCAGCGTGTCGGCCCGCGTGTGCGCGCCGCGCAGCCTCGCCCACAGCAGGATCGCGATCGGCACGCACCACACCCAGTGATGGCTCCAGGAGATGGGACTGGCGAGCAGCCCGGCCACGGCCGCCGCCGGCAGCCCCCACGCGTCGCCGCGGCGGCGCTGGGCGACCACGGCGCAGAGCATGCCCAGCACGCCCACGGTGACGATGGTCAGCGTCCCGCCGATCCCGGGATCGAACAACCCGGTCACCCGGGTGAGCAGCCCGCGCGCCGACTGGTTCGCGGCGTTCTCCACCCGGCCGACCCGCTCGGGGGTGAAGACCAGGTCGGTCCAGAACCGCCGGGTGGCCCCGGGCAGGATCAGCGCCGACAGCGCCACCGTCACACCCGCGGTGGTGATCGCGGTGACCCCTTCGGGGCGGCGTCCGGTCAGCAGGAGGTAGACGATGAACACGGCCGGGGTGACCTTGATGCCGGCCACCAGTCCCAGTCCCACCCCGCGCAGCCGCACACCGGGTGGGCGGGTGAGGTCCCACAGCAGCACGGCGAGCACCGCGAGGTTGACCTGCCCGTACCGCATGGTGGTGAACACGGGCTCGAACCAGATGGCGAAGGTCGTGGCGGCGAGCACCAGGGCCGGGTCCGGTCGGCGGCCTTCGGGATCCACCAGCCGCATCGACAGTGCGACCACGATCGCCACGAGCACCAGATTCGCGGCCACCCCCAGATCGAGCAGCGGGTCCTTCGGCAGGTAGGTCAGCGGGACGAACAACAGCGCGGCGAACGGCGGATAGGTCGCCGGCAGGCCGTGCGGCGTCTCGAGCGGACCGTACAGGTCGATCCCGTCCCGCACCGCCAGCCCCTCGGCGCGATAGACCACGAGGTCGACCATCGAGGGGTGGCTCAGGTGTCGCACGAGCAGGTAGACACCGATCGAGGCGGCGCACGCGAGCGTTTGGCCCCACATCCGCCGGGCCTGCGGCAACCCTCCGGTGCGGTCGCCGGCCCATCGCCACGCGCCGGGCCGGCCGCCGGAGTGGGTGGGGCGTCTCATCCGACGACGCTAACCCGCGCGTGGCCGCGTTCCCCGCGCTTGGGGTTCGGCCATCAAGGTGGTGTCGGACCCGCGCCCCGGATCACCGCCCGCCGACCCAGGGTGAGGCGCACCACTTGATCCTCGGCGTGATCGACGCCGACGGCCGGCTCGACCCGGGCACCCTCGCACTGGTCTGCACCGACAAATGCGATGGGTCGCCCCGACACCGGCGCCGTGCAGATGGGCGTGCGCATGCGCGACGCCGACGATCGGCTCCCGTTGCCCGAGCGAGGTCTGGTGCTCACCCCACTGTCCATCGGGATCACCGTGGTCGGCCCGATCGTCTTCCCCGGCGAGACCGCCGCCCTCCGGTTCCGCTTCGGACCGTTGATGGTCGGCGCCTTCGTGCCGGCCGCGCTGCCGATGGCGGCCTGGGGACTGGCGTACCGCGAACGTGTGCATCCGGAACGAAGTTGGTTCACCGGACTGCTCTGGAGTGTCCTGCTGTGGTTGCACACCTACCACCTGTTCGTGGTGGCCGGCCGGACCGCGGTACGGCTCGCGCTCGGGCGCAACGGCTGGGCCAAGACCCGGCGCAACGCCGAGATCGGCATCGCCGGCGCCCCCACCGCGCTGGAGGCCTGACCCGGCTCCGCGGCGCGACCCGACCTCGACGCGAACCCGACGCGGACCCGAGGCCCGACGTGGACGCGAGAGCCGAAGCGAACGCGAGACCCGACCTCCGGTCGGCGACCACCCACCTCCCGACGCCCGACTTCCCCTCGAAGCCCAGCACGGAGAACCGCACGTGAGTACCCCCTGCCTGCCGCCCGCCAGTGTCGCCGTCGTCCTCGGCACCCGACCCGAGTTGGTCAAGCTCGCCCCGATGATGCACGAACTCGGCTCGGTGGCACGGCTGTTGCACACCGGGCAGCACTGGGACGAGGCGATGTCCGGCCGCTTCCTGCGCGATCTCGAGCTGCCGCACCCCGAGTTGCTCACCGGGATCGGCGGTCGTCCGCGAGCCGGCCAGATCGCCCAGTCCCCGGACCAGCGCGACGACGCCTTCGTCCGGCACCGCCCGGCCGCGGTCGTCGTCCAGGGCGACACCAACGCCACACTGGCCGGCGCCCTGGCCGCCAACGCCCGGGGCATCCCGCTCGTACACGTCGAGGCCGGACTGCGCGGCTTCGACCGGGCCATGCCCGAGGAGCACAACCGGGTCATGGTCGACCACGTCGCCGACCTGCTCTGCGCGGCGACCGCGACCAACGCGGCCAACCTGCGCGCCGAATCGGTGGACCGGGGCCGGATCTCCGTCACCGGCAACACCGTGGTCGAGGTCGTCCGCCGCCAACTGCCCGGTGCACCGGCCCGCGCGGCGCTGCCGGCCGGATACGGACTGCGGCCCGACACCTACGTGCCGGCCACCGTGCACCGCCCGGAGAACACCGACACCGCCGCCGCCCTGCGCGCGGTGCTCACCGAACCGGACACGATCGCCCGATCCGGTACCCGGGTGCTGTTCCCGAGCACCCGCGCACCCGGGCCGCCGTCGAACGCTTCGACCTGACCACACTGCTCGCCCGAATCACCGCGATCGAGCCGGTGGGCCACGCCGAGTTCCTGGCCCTGGCCCGGCACGCCGCGCTGCTGGTCTCCGACTCCGGCGGCATCCAGGAGGAGTGCACGGTGCTGGGCCGCCCGCTCCTGGTGGTCCGCCGCTCGACCGAACGCCCGGAGGCGGTGGACGCCGGCTTCGCCGCGCTGGTACGCCCCGGCGCCCACCTGGGCGACACGGCCCGCACCTGGCTGGCCGACACCGAGGAGCGGCCGGCCCGTCTCGCCGAAACACCCAGTCCGTACGGCGACGGCCTGGCCTCCGCCCGGATCGCCCGACCGCCCGACCGCCCGACTCGCCGAATCACCCGTCCTCGCGGCCTGAGCGACTCGTATCGCCGGAGCGGCACGGACGTGGGCGGTGATGCGCGAACCCGCTCTGACACGCCGCCATGCGGCAAACGAGTGAGGGTCGGCCTCCGAGCGGCGGCCGTGTTGTTCCCTGGTAGGGCACCCACCGTGCACGTCGCGCGGAACGTACGCGCGCCGTTCGTCGGTTCGTCCCCCCGTTCGTTCGTCCGCCCGTTCAGGAGATCCCCGTGGCCATCGCTCCCGGCAAGCTGTCCGACCCGGCCGTAGGCGCCTTCGTCGCCGCCGTCAACGCGCACGACCGCGACGCCTTCGCCGCGCTCCTCACCGCCGACGCGACGATGTCCGACGACGGTTCGGACCGCGACCTGCACGACTGGGTGGATCGGGAGATCTTCTCCTCCAACGGCCACATGGACGTGGTGACCGAGTCCGCCGGCGGCCACGCCCTGATCGTGGGCTACCGCAACGACACCTGGGGCGAGATGCGTACGGCGTGGCGCTTCACCGTGACCCCCGACGGCCGCATCAGCCGCTTCGAAACGGGCCAGGCGTAGCCCCACCGGATCCCCCCGCCGCGGACCGGCCTGCGGACCGATCAGGCGTCGGGGAACAGCGCACAACCGTCTGCCCGGCACCGCTCGATCCACGCCGTCGGATCCCACGGCTCGAAGCACTCCGGCGCCGAGCCCACGAACCGCTCGAAGGTCGACGGCCGGGTGGGATACACCTTCGCACCGGCGGGAACACGACGGTTCCACTCTCGGGCCAGTGCCACATACTCCTCGTCGAACCCACCCGTCGTCGCCGGTGGCGGCGCCGGCGAGGCGCCCGGCGCGGCCAGGATCCGCTCGCGCACCGCGACCACGCCACGACGCCACGACGCGGATCGGAACGGGCGACCGGAGCGGCATCCGAACCGGTGCGCCACTCGGTGATCGCGGCGTCCGGCACCCCGCCCGGCCATGCCTCGCCCGCCCGCGCCGACAGGCGGAAATCCACCCCCAACCGCCCGAATTCGAGCCGCGAGGAGCGCGTACCCTGAGCCGCCATGAGCCCCGAAGCCCACGAACGCGGACAGGCGTTGCGCCGTGAGATCCACGCCTCCTCCTCGGCACGGCGCAGCGCGCTCGCGGTGATGTCCGCGTGCTGCCTGCTCCTCATACCGTGGACCGGCTACCTGCTGGTCACCCTGCCGATGCACTACGAGGCGCGCCGTTGGCGGGACGCGTGGGCCGGCTTCGACGTCGGCCTACTCGTCGCCCTGGCCTGTACCGCGTACTTCGGGTGGCGCCGCCGACAGGCCCTGATCCCCGCCGCGCTGATCACCGCCACGCTGCTGGTGTGCGACGCGTGGTTCGACGTGATGCTCGCGTGGGGCACTCCCGACCTGTGGCCGAGCGTCGCTTCCGCCGCACTGTGCGAATTGCCGCTCGCCGCTTTCCTGGCCACCCGCGCCCGCCGACTGCTCCGCTACACCCTGCGCGCGCACTGGTACGGACTCGGGCTGCCGGGCGAGCCCCCACCATTGCGCCGCCTGCCGCTGCTCGCGCTGCCGGATCCGCCCGGCCCCCGGCCGTAGGGGCACCGGCACCCCTTCCCTCCTCATCCGCGCGAGGCCTCCGGAATTCGGGACCCGCAACTCGGATTCGGATTCGAGGCCCGAGCCCCATGGCCGGGGCTCCGCGCGTCAGGCCTGCGCGGTGGGCAGCACGAGCAACTCGGCGAGGTTGACGTGTGCCGGAGCGGCGACGGCGTACACGATGGCCGCGGCCACGTCCTCCGGAGCCAACGGCGTCAGCGCCGTCCGCATCGCGGCGAGGGCCTCGTGGCCGGCCGGGTCGGCCATCTCGGCGCCCAGTTCGGTGAGCGTGATGCCGGGCTCGACGTTCTTCACCCGGACACCGCGCGGGCCGAGTTCGGCGCGCAGGCCCCGACTGAGGTGGGCGACGGCGGCCTTGGTGGCGCAGTAGACGGACCAGCCGGGGAAGGACTGTTGTCCGCCGATCGAGCCGATGTGGATCAGGTCGGCCGCCCGGCCGCCGGCCGCGGCGGCCAGCAGGTCCTCGGCGAACGCCCGGCCGGTGTGCAGGAGTCCGTTGAGGTTGACGTCGACCATGCGCTCCCATTCGGTGGTCGGCGCGGTCTCGAAGGCGGCGCCGAACATCACCCCGGCCGAGGCCACCACCAGATCGGGCGATCCGAGTCGGGCGCGGATCAGGTCGGCGGCCCGGGCCGGCGCCGCCGGATCGGCGACGTCGCAGGGGATCGGCAACATCGTGCCGCGGTCGGCGGATTCCTCGGCGAGCGCGGCGAGGCGGTCGGCCCGGCGGCCCAGGATCGCCACGTCGGCGCCGGCGTCGGCCAGAGCCCGGGCGGTCGCGGCGCCGATGCCGCTGCCGGCGCCGGTGACGACCGCGACGCGGCCGTGCAGCGGGCGGTCGGGCGAGCTGCGGGAGTCGAGGGGAAACCAATGTGCGATGCCGGCCGGCGGGCCGGTGGGAGTGGTGGATGTCATGGCTCCAAGGCTGGCCGGCGTGCCCGGGGGCGGGCCAGGCCGCGGCACACCCTGGGTGTACGGCACCCTCCCGGGCGATCGCGGGCCGTCGTACCGTCGGGGTATGAACAGCGACAACGCGCTCGGCGCCTTCCTGCGGGCCCGCCGCGAGGCGGTCGACGTGGACGCGGTGGGCATCGTGCACACCGGGCGCCGCCGTACGCCCGGCCTGCGCCGCGAGGAGGTGGCCGTGCTGGCCGGCGTCAGCACCGACTACTACGTACGCCTGGAGCAGGGTCGCGAGCGCGGCCCGTCCGACCAGGTGCTCGACGCGCTGGCCAGGACCCTGCGCCTGGGCGACGACGCGGCCGAGCATCTGCGCCGACTGGCCCGCCCGACCGCGCACCGGCGGCCCCGTGCCCGGCGGGCCGAGCAGGTGAGCCCGCACCTGACCCGGATGATGCAGACCTGGGACCGGCAGCCCGCGCTCGTGCTCGGCCGGTACATGGACATCCTGGCCTCGAACACGCTGGGCTCCGCGCTGTTCGAGGCGCCGGAGCGAAACCTGCTCAGGTTGATCTTCCTCGATCCGGCCGGGCGGGAGTTCTACCCCGACTGGGAGAAGGCGGCGCGCAACACGGTCGCGTCGCTGCGCGCGTGCGCGGGCGACGATCCCGGCGACCCCGCGTTGATCTCGCTGGTGGGTGAACTGAGCGTGCGTAGCCCGGACTTCGCCCGGCTGTGGGCCCGGCACGAGGTACGCGGCAAGAGCACCGAGGCGAAGCGCTTCCGGCATCCCAAGGTGGGTGAACTCGTGCTCGCCTACGAGGCGTTGACCATCAACAGCGCCCCCGGCCAGCAATTGGTCGTCTATCAGGCCGAGCCGGGCAGCCCGACGGAGGAGTCGCTCCGCCTCCTCGGCAGCCTGTCCGCCGCGCCCCCGGCCCGGCCCTGACGTCGACCACGATCCGCGCGGGTCACCCCAGTTCGCGGAACCAGCGGACGACGACGGCGGTGCCCAGGCGGTTGGAGTCCGAGTGCGTCACCTCGGGGCCGTAGCGGGTGACCCGGACGTCCGTCCCGGTGGCGCGCAACGCAGCCTGGCAGTGCGCCGTGTTCGCGGGTGCGGCCTCCTGGTCGTCGACCGCCATGTACAGCCGTACCGGCACCCCCGGGCGCCAATTCGTGCACACCGAGTCGGTCTCCCGCAGCGCGGCGGCGAACGCGCCGGTGGGTCGCTCCAACAGGGCCCGCCCTGGTCCGGTGAGCAGGCCGTCGATGTTCTCCGGGGTCCCCCGCAAGACCTCGGTGGGTGTGTGCGAGCCGTCCAACAGGCCCTCGATGGTCTCCGCGTACAGCGGCTGGAAGACGTCGGCCGGACGGTCGTACACGTGGTGCAGGCGGTTGTAGGAGACCAGGAGCAGGCTCGCGTAGATCACGCTCGCCTTGTCGTCCAGGTCGCCGCGCAGCAGCGCGGGCAGTTCGGCGCGGCGGAAGTCGTAGGCACCGCTGATCGGCGCGATCGCGCCGACCCGGAAGAACGCGTCCGCGCCGGACCGGAGCGCACGGGCCAGGCCGAGTGCGGCGGAGGCGCCCTGGGAGAACCCGCTGACGTACACCTCCCGTTCCAGGCTTCGTCCGCGCGAGTCGGCGAACGACCGTGCCGCGCGCAGTAGATCGAGCGAGGCGGTGGTCTCCGACGGGATGTCCATCCACGGGTGCGGGCCCGGGCCCTCGCCCTGACCGAGGTAGTCGGGCATGGTGGCCGCGAATCCGGCCGAGGCGAAGGTCAGCGCGGGCGCGATGCCCCACGTGTCCTCGGCGGTGGACGGCGCGTCGCGCCGGTACAGCTCGGTACCGTGCGTGAACGACACCACGCGCAGTCGTCGATCTGCGTTCGTCGGAAGCGCGAACAGGCCGGTCGCGGTGGTGGGTCGGCCGGTCGCGTCCACGGTGCGGTAGACCAGCCGGTACAGCGTGACGTCGTCGCGGACGGTGCCCGGGTCCCAGCGGTCGTCGCGCAGTTCCTGCCGGGCCTGCCCGGCGGTCACGGTCCGCAACTCGACGAAGTCCACGAGCGTGCCGCGCCCGAGCCGGTCGACGGCCGCCTGCGACGCGACGGACGCGGCAGGCGCGACTGGCGCGGCGGCCCGCGCGGTCGCGGTGGCCGACGCGCCGAGCAGGCCGGCCAGGACGAGCGCCGCCGTGAGCCGGCGAGTGGTGGAGCAGGCGATGGAGGTCGGGGCACCGGCGCGCGGTGCCATACGGGAGTTCCTGCCTGGTGTGTCGAACCCTCGGTTTCCCATGCCTCGACGCTAGGCATTCGTCGAGCGGGCGAACATCCGGACAGCAGGGAGGACGGGATCCGGGCACGCCCGGGTCGGACCCGGGGGCGCACCCGATGGACCCGCGGGTCGAAGTGTGCTCGGACCGGGCCCGGCCGCCCGCGACGACACGCTCCGGTGTCGGAAACGTCCCCCCGCGCCCGGTCCGGCGCTGCTGGAATGGAACCGGACACCGCGCGGCGCGGTGGCGGCGCCCGAACACCGCCGTCCGGCACACGAGGGAGCGACCCATGACGACCCGACACCCGCCCCGGCGGACCACGTCCATCGCGCGCACCGGCCGGGCGCCCGGGGCCTGGCCCGTACTCGGGCACCTCCCGCACCTGTTGCGCGCCCCGCTGCGCTTCCTCGGCTCGCTGCCCGCGCACGGTGAACTGGTCGAGATCCGGCTCGGCCCACGCCCCGCGTTCGTGTTGTGCCATCCCGAACTCGCCCGGCAGGTGATGAGCGACGGCCGCGCCTTCGACCGGGTCGGGCCGCTGTACGAGGGCTCGCGCGCGGCCCTGGGCAACGGGCTGGCCACCTGCCCGCACGCCGACCACCGGCGGCAACGCATGCTGATGCAACCCGCGTTCCGCTCCGAACACCTGCCCGGCTACGCCGACGCGATGCGGCGGGAGATCGGCATGGCACTGGAGCACTGGCGACCGGGCCTGGTGCTCGACATGGTCGACGAGATGTTCGCGCTCACCACGACCGTGGCGGTTCGCACCCTGTTCGGCGGCGGCATCACCGATCGCGACATCGCCGAACTGCGGGACAGCCTGGACACCTTCCTCAAGGGCGTCTACCTGCGTGCGCTGCTGCCCGCCGTCGACGCCCTGCCCACCCCGGGCGCCCGGCGCTACACCCGGGGCCTGGCCGGCTGGCGGACCCACGTGACGCGGATCGTCGGCGAGCGCCGTGCGGACGACGGCGACGGCGGGGATCTGCTGGGTCGTCTGATCGCCGCCCGGGACGAGGCGGGCGGAGCGCTCACCGAGCGGGAACTGCACGATCAGGTCGCGGTGTTGATCCTGGCCGGAGCCGAAACCACGTCGTCCGCACTGGCCTGGGCGCTGCATCTGATCGCCGCGCATCCCGAGGCGGAGGCCGCGCTGCACGCCGAGGTCGACGCCGTCCTCGACGGGCGCGTGGCCGGTCCCGACGACCTGCCCCGGCTGGAGTGGACCGGCCGGGTGATCCGCGAAGTGCTGCGGCTGTACCCGCCGGCCTGGGTGCTCCCGCGCACCAGCACGCGCGAGATCGAGGTGGCCGGCCGCCGGCTGCCCGCCGGCAGCACGCTCGTGTTCAGCCCGTACATCCTGCACCGCCTCCCGGAGTTCCACCCCGAGCCGGAGCGCTTCCGCCCGGAACGCGACCAGTCCGACGGCGTCGCCCCGGCGGCCTGGTCGCGCGCTTCCTTCGTGCCCTTCGGTACGGGTCCGCACAAGTGCATCGGCGACACGTTCGCGTTGACCGAGGCCACGCTCGCACTGGCCTCCATCGCGGCCCGCTGGCGCCTGCGCCCCGCCTCGGGCACCCCGGTCCGGGCCACCCCGCGCAGCGTGTTGACCCCCAGTGCCCTCCCGATGCACCTGATCCGCCGCTGAGCCGGACGCACCGCCCGACTCCCGTAGCGGGCAGGGTCGTTCGTTCAACCGTGGGCGGCCACGCACTCCCCCACGGCATCGAACAGCAGCGTCCAGTTGGCCGGCACGCGCCGTACCGCGAAGGTCAACTGGAAGCGCACCACCGCCCACTCGTCGGGGTGCGCGCCGGCGCCGTGCGTGCGGACCACCTCGAGGGCGTGATCGAGGCACTCGACCGGGTCGTCCTCGTCGAACCCCAGTCGCGCGTAGGCCCGACGCACGTGATCGGGCATGGACAGCGACTCGTCCCATCCGGCCACCGCGTCGAGCAGGTAGAGCAGGTGACTTCCCGGAGCTGGGAGTTCGCCACGCAGTCGGGCCGTGTCGAACTCCCGGTCCGCGTCCCGCGCCACCAGGTCCGAACCCTGTACGGCCCAGGCGACCAGGTCCGCCCAGTAGGCCGGTTCGTGCCGGCCGTCGGTCTGCCGGATGTGTTCGCTCGCGAACGCCGCCATCGCGTCCGGGTCGTCGATCAACGGCGAGACGACCATGTCGCTCGTGCCGTCGAAGCCGAAGTAGTAGCGCCGCCCGTCGAGGACGAGCGACTCGATGCCGGCCACATGGCCGGTTCGTCCGGGCAGCGGGTCGAAGCGCCTGGCGGGATCGGGGTTCATGCCGACGACCGTAGCGACGATCACCGACGCCGCCGCCCCCGACCCGCGGCACTGCGGCCCCGACCCCGCGACAGTGCGGCCCCGCGACCCGGCGTGCGCGGCCGGTCGACGCACGCGGCTCGGCCGCCGGCCGCCTCGCTCACGCCTCGCGTCGGTGTAGATCCCCCAGCACGGCCAGGTCTGCCTCGGTCAGCCGGAGCGCGCCGGCGGCCACGTTGGCGACCAGGTGGTCCGGGTTGCCGGTGCCGGGTATGGCCAGCACGTGCGGCCCCTGGTGCAGCGTCCAGGCGATCCGGACCTGCGCCGCGCTCACCCCGTGCGCCCGCGCCACCTCCAGCACCTCGGCCGCCTCGGTGTTGACGACTCCGACCTGGCGCCCGGTACCGGCGATGGCGTAGAACGGTACGAACGCGATGCCCTGTTCGCCGCAGGTGCGGACGAACTCGCCCTGGTCGGCCCGCATTCCGATGCCGTACGGGTTCTGTACGCACACCACCGGCGCGATCGCGCGGGCCTCGGCCAGTTGCTCGGGGTGGATGTTGGAAACGCCCAGGTGTCGGATCAGACCGGCCGCACGCAGGTCGGCCAGTGCGCCGAAGCGCTCCGCGATCGAGTCGGTGCCCAGGACGCGCAGGTTCACCACGTCGAGGTGGTCACGGCCGAGTTGGCGCAGGTTCTCCTCGACCTGGCCGCGCAGTTGCGCCGGCGTCCTCGCGTGCGACGCCCAGTGACCCGCCGGGTCCCGGCCGGGTCCGACCTTGGTGGTGATCACCAGGTCGTCCGGGTAGGGGGCGAGCGCCCGGTTGATCAGTTCGTTGGCGGAGCGCAGCGGCGAGAAGTAGAAGGCGGCGGTGTCGATGTGGTTCACCCCGAGTTCGACGGCGCGGCGCAGCACGCCGATCGCCCGCTGCCGATCGCTGGGCACCGCGTCGGCCGCGAGCGCCTCGCCGTGCTGCGTCAGGCGCATCGCGCCGAATCCGATCCGGTTGATCGTCAGGTCGCCGAGCGTCCAGGTGCCCGATTCCGTCGCGGTGATCGTCTGTGTGGTCATGGCGGCATGATCCTTGGGCGCTAGGCTGATCACCATCGATTAAGGCATACCCGAATCCTCAGAGGTGGCGGTGTCGGCGAAGCTGGCGTTCTCGGCGGGTGATCTGGCCCGGATGCGGTTCGCCGTCTCGCCGATGTGGGAGGTCGGCCCCAGCTTCCGGCTGCTGAGCTCCGGCGCCGCCCATGCGATCCACCGGCCCTGGATCGAGCAGGTCCGCCCTCGCGTGGCGGCCGCCGGGTTGGACCGGGGCCGGCTCGCCGAGCTGATTCCGCCGTCGGGCTACGTGCCCGACTTCCTCAACCCGGCGCCCACCGGGCCGACCTCCACCCTGGCGGCGGAACTGGCCGAGATCGTGTCCACTCCCGACGCCTCGGTACGCCGCGACCTCGATCGGCTGCGCCACGAGCGCGGCGGGCTGGGCCCCAGAACCGAGGCCCTGTACGCCGATCCGCGTGCCCGGCTGGCCCGGGTCGCGGAGGAGATCGAGGCCTATTGGGAATTGGCGCTCGCGCCCTACTGGGCGCGGATCCGGGCGGTGCTCGAGGCCGATGTCTTCCACCGGGCCCGGCAGGTCGCCGAACGCGGGGCCGGTCGGCTCCTCAACGAGCTGCACCCGTCGGTCAGTTGGGACGACGACACATTGCGGCTGGGTCGGCGGGAGCGGGCGTTGTCCCGGCGGACGGCGGGTGCGGGACTGCTGTTGATCCCGTCGGTGTTCACCGGACCGGATCCGTTCACCCGGGTCACCCCGCCCGAGCCACCGCAACTGGCCTATCCGGCCCGGGGCATCGGCGGGTTGTGGACCCCACGTCCGGTCACCGGCACCGAGGCCCTGGCCGCCGTCCTGGGCCGCTCGCGCACCCTGTTGCTGAGCGAACTGGACACTCCGGCCTCGACCACCGAACTGGCCCACCGAACCGGCCTCTCCGCGGCGGCGGTGTCCCAACAGTTGACCGCACTGCGCGACGCGGGCCTGGTCACCGCACACCGGGCCGGCCGCGTGGTCCTGTACGCCCGCACATCGATCGCCGAGTCCGTCCTGACCGCCGCACCCCGATAACCGACCGCTACCGTTCGTGCTCGTCGTCCGCGTCGCCGCGCGGCCAGACCGCGATCGCGATCAGGACCGCCGCCCAGATCCCCAGCGGCACGATCGGCCAGTATGCGATCAGCTCGCCCTTGAGCACGCAGCGTGTTCCCCACACACCGGTGAGGATCACCGCGCCGCCCAGCCAGTAGCGCCACTCCTGGAGCCACTCGCGCAGGTCCCGGCGATCCCGCTCCGCCCGCGTGGCCGCGACCGTGGCCTCGGGCGGTCGCCCGGCGGGCAAGTCCGCGGTGAGTTCGGCCAGTTCACCGAGCATGGAGGCGGTCGCGGCGCGCGTCGCGCGCTCGTCGTACTCGCTCCGGTCCAGTCGACCCTCGGCGTAGCCGGTGGCGAGCCGGGCCAGTGTGGTGTCGCGATCGTGATCCGACGCGCGCATGGCGTGATCGAGTCGAGCATCCACGACAATCTCCTTCCGGGTGGACACCGAGCCTTTAGAATACAGTCGTATCCGAAACTTGTCAGGGGGGATCGATGCCCAAGATCGTGGACCGCGACGCGCAACGGCGGGCGATCGGGGCCGCGCTGCTGGAGTTGGTGTCCCGCAACGGCCTCGACGAGGTCAGTGTGCGTACCGTGGCCGCCGCCGCCGGGCGCTCCGCCGGCGCGGTCCAGAAGTACTTCCGCACCAAGGACGAAATGCTGGGCTTCGCCGCCGAGTTGGCCGGCGAGGCGGTGGAGCGGCGGTGGGCCGAGGTGGATCCCACCGGGCCGCCGCACGAGGTGTTGCGCCGCCTGGTGCTGACCACCCTCCCGTTGGACGCCGCCCGGCACGCCGAGGCGACCGTGCGCTTCGCCTTCGTCACTCGAGCCGTCCACCACCCCGGCCTGGCCGCGACCCAGCGCGAGATCGACACCGACATCCGCGCGGCGCTGGCCGACTGGCTCGGTTCCGCCGCGTTGCCCGCGCACGGCCGGGACGAGTGCGAACACATCGCCGACGCGGTCATCGCGTTGTCCGACGGCCTGGCCATGCGCATGCTCTACACGCCGGACGCGGAGGCCGAACTGCTCCCCGCCCTGGACATCGCCCTGCGCGCCCTGCTCGGCGACCACTGATCGCCGATCCCACCCGCATGGTGACCGGCACCACCGGAATCGTGCGCCCGAAGGGTGGCCGAATCCCGGATTTTGTGCGCCGAGTCCTGCGTGCGAGAGTGGTTCACGGAGCCTGAACCGGCTCCCGGACGAGGCACGCCGTACCCGGTTGAGACAAGACGGTGTCAGGGAGCGTGCCTGTCATGGCTTGGATCGTCCTGATCATCTCCGGTGTCCTGGAAGCCGTCTGGGCGACGGCACTCGGCAAGTCCGCCGGATTCAGCAAACTCTTCCCGACCGTAGTGTTCGGCGTCGGCCTGACCGCGAGCATGGCGGGCTTGGCGTACGCCCTACGCGAACTGCCGGTCGGCACCGGCTACGCGGTGTGGGTGGGCATCGGCGCGGTGTTGACCGTCACCTACGCGATGCTCTTCGACGGCGAGGCGTTCTCCGTCGTCAAGGTCCTGTTGCTGGCCGGCATCGTCGGCAGCGTGATCGGCCTGAAGGTCCTGCACTAGCCGAATCCGGCACCGGTGGGTCGGGCCTCGCACAGGCGAGACCCGACCCACCGGCTGTCCCGGTGTCCCGGTCAGTCGAGCCGCAACTCACCCATCGCGCTCCACCCGTTCGCGTCCGGGATCACCGTGCTCACGATCTCCGGCGTGTGCCGGATCAGCGGACGGATCTGCTCCAGGGCCGCCTTGAAGTGGTCGGAGTTCACGTGCGCCGCGGCCGCGTCGTCGCGGAACGCCTCGACCAACACGTACGTGTTCGGGTCCTCGACGCTGCGCGACCACTCGAACCACAGGTTGCCCGGCTCACCCCGGGTGGCCCGGGTGAACGCCTCGACGTGCTGCGGCCACTCGTCGGCGTGCTCGGGCTTCACCGGAAACTTCACCACGATGAAAATCATTGGGTAACTGTAGGTCATCGCACCTGCGCACAGGGGCGTACCCGGCCGTCCCCGGCGGCGACCCGCGGAACGCGTCGCGAACGGCCGACCCACTCGGCCGCACCGACCCGCGCGGCCGTACCGGCGCTCACCGGTCGACCGCCGGCACCGACACCGGGACCGCGACGAGCCGGCCGGTGCGCGGGCCCTCCGTCGCGTCGGCCATGCCGCGCCATTCGGTGGCGACGACGAACAGGGTCCTTCCATCGGGCCCGCCGAGAGCGCACGAGAAGCAACCCCGGTCCAGCTCGACCGTACGCAGCACCTCGCCCCCTTCCCGAACCCGCACACACCGCTCGTTGGGCACGTCCGCGTACCAGACCGCACCCTCGGCATCGACGCAGATCCCGTCCGGAACGCCGTCGCCGAGGTCGGCCCACACCCGGCGATTCGACAACCCGCCGTCGATCGCGATGTCGAACGCGGTGAGGCGGTTGCCGTACGACTCGGCGACGATCAGCGTCGAGCCGTCCGGGGTCACCGCCATGCCGTTGGGAAAGGCGACGTCGTCGGCCACCCGCCGGACCGATCCGTTCGCGGCGATCACCGCGATGAACCCGGGCCGGAACGCCTGCCCCGCCGCCAGGTCGAAGCCGATCCCGTTGACGTACGCGTTGCCCCGTCCGTCCACCACGATCTCGTTGAAACCGTCCCCGACCGAACCCAGATCGGCGTACTCGACCAGGGACCCGTCCGCCTCGAGGGTCACCACGCGTGCCTCGCTGGACGAGACGATCAGCAGCCGCCCGTCCGGCAGCCGGTCGATGCACATCGGCATCGACGGAAACGGCACCCGCACCACCACCTCGCCCACGCCGTCGGGCGCGACCGCGAGCACCTCCTGGGCACCCCAGTCGGAGAACCACAACCGGCCCTCGAACCACCGCGCCGACTCACCGAAGGCGATGTTCTCCCACAGGACGGTCCACTCGGACATGCGTCACGACTCCTTGGTCGACCCGAGGCGGGCCGCCGTCGGTGTCGACGGCGAATACCCGCTTCTCCCGAAGTAGACCCCGGCGCGCCCGAGAACTCATCGCCGACGGGAAGCGCCCCTGCGCGTCGTACCCGAAGCCCACCTCCGGGAAGGCCGCCGAGGGCCCGTCGAAGAGCCTGCCGCCGCGACCGCGCAGGCCGTCAGGCCAGGCGCTTGGCGAAGATGTACTCGGTGCTGCCCGGCGGGTAGTCCGGCACCGTGCCGACGAGTTCGTAGCCCTGTTTCCGGTAGAACTCCGGCGCCTGGAACTCCCAGGTCTCCAACCGCACATGCCGGCAGTCGCGCTCGGTCAGCGCGGTCTTCTCGGCCCGGGCCAGCAGTTCCCCGCCGAGCCCGGTGCCCCGCCGGGTGGGATCGACCCACAGGAGGTCCACGTGCAGCCAGTAGGCCCACGTGTATCCGGCCAAACCGCCGATGATCGTGCCGTCGTCGTCGAGGGCGAACAGGTGCAATGCCACCTCGTCCTCGGCATCGGTGCCCTGGAGCCTCGCCAAGTGCGGCGATGCCGCGACATTGCTGTCGCCGAGCTGCTGCCCGAGCCAGGCCCGGCGGTCCGCGTCCACATTCGCTTCGAACTGCACCACGCACTCACCCTAGCCCGACGCGCGGCCCACGACGACAGTGCGCGCCCGACGGCGTCGCGTGCGCACGCGCCGCACCGCAACACGCCCACCCCGCCCGGCACATGGCCGCCGGACGGCGGCCCCGCAACGGAGCCGCCGACCGAACGCACCCTCGGCGGCCGTCCACCGCGTACCAGACCGCCGTGTCGCCCGGCAGGATCCCGCCCCCGGGCAACGCGCCGCCGGCCGGCAACACCGCGCCGTACTCGGGCAGCCGGACCGGCTCCGCGCCCAGGTTCACCGCGCACACCAGCGCGTCGCCGCGCCCGAACACCAACGTGCCCTCGGGCGAATCGAGCCGGCGCAGTTCGGCCCCCTCGCCCAGCGCCGGGTGTTCGCGGCGCAGCGCCGGCGCGGACCGGTACAACGACAGCGTCGAGGTCGGGTCGTCCCACTGCGCCTCGACGCTCAGCTCACGCCACTCGCGAGGTTGCGGCAACCACGCGGCCGCGCCGGCCGGGGCGCCGAATCCGTACGGCGCCCGCTCGCCCGACCAGGGCAGCGGCACCCGGCAACCGTCCCTGCCTCGCTCGGTGTGTCCGGACCGCTCCCAGCGCGGGTCCTGGAGCACCTCGTCGGGCAGATCGAGCACCTCGGGCAGGCCCAGTTCCTCACCCTGGTCCACGTACACCGAGCCGGGCGGTGCCGGCGTCAGGAGCGCGGCGGCCCTGGCCCGGCGCAGGCCGGTCGCACCGCCGCCGTAGCGCGTCACGTGCCGGTGCACGTAGTGGTTGGACAGCACCCACGTGGCGGGCGCGAGGTCGGGTTGCTCGGGGGCGAACAGGTGCAGATACCAGTCACCGTCCGGCAGCCGCGTCCAGGCTCGCCCACCGAATACCGACTGCCATTCGTTGGGCGGGAGTTCGCCGCTCTTGCCGCGTCCGGTCCGGAAGTGGTACCGCTCCCGCGCGGCCGAGCCGGGGCCGGCCGCCGGCGCCTGACGAACCACTCGTGCGCCTCCGACGTGTGGTTGGGTACCACGTCGACGATCACCCGCAGCCCGTGCGCGTGCGCGTCGCGCAACAGCGCCTCGGCGTCCTGCAACGTCCCGAACAGCGGGTCCACGGACCGGCAATCGGCCACGTCGTGGCCGTGATCGGCCTGCGGAGAGGCATAGAACGGGGTGAGCCACACCGCGTCCACCCCCAACGCGCTCGGATAGCGCAGCCGGCTGCGGACCCCGGGCAGGTCGCCGATCACCAGGCTCGCGATCACGAAGTCGTTGAGCGTCGCGACGAAGGACCGCAGGGCCACCACGGCCGGCACCGGTGCCACCAGCGGCAGCACGATCCGGAAGAACACCTGCGCGTGGGATGCCCCGTCGATCCGCGCGGCCTCGTCCAGGTCGCGCGGCACGGTGTCGAAGAAGCCCTTCATCAGATAGGTGTTCACGCCCAGGGCGCCGCCGAGGTAGATCATCCCGACTGCCCAGGCCGATCGCCGGGAACACGTCGTCGAACCCGGACAGCAGCAGGAACAGCGCGACGTAGGCGAGCAGTTGCGGGAACATCTGGACCAGCAGCAGCGTGCTCAACCCGGCCTTGCGTCCGCGGAAGCGGAATCGGGAGAACGCGTAGCCCGCGCACGCGCCCAGGAACACCGACCCGATCGCGGTGGCCAGGCCCACCGCCATCGAGTTGACGAACCACTTGCCGAACGGGTGCAGCGGATCGTCGAACAACTCCCGGTAGTGCGTCCCGGTGGTGTCCGAGAACAGCTCGTTGGACCCGGTCGGCGTCCCGCTCGGATTCAGCGACGCGGACAGCACGAAGACCAGCGGGAAGACCGCGACCAGCACCGCGAGGACGCCGATCAGGTGCCGCCATCCGGTGCGGGCGAACCAGCGGATCATGTCTGCTCCTCGAACGCGCGGCTGCGACGCAGGCCGATGACGGAGATCGCGGCGACCACCACGAAGATCAGGATCGAGACGGCGCAGGCCAGGCCGTACTGGCGGTTGCTGCCGCCGAAGGCGAGCTTGTACACGAGCGAGATCAGCAGGTCGGTGAAGCCGACCTCGATCGGGGCGTCGGGGTCCTTGGGGCCGCCGCCGGTGAGCATGTGGATGACGTTGAAGTTGTTGAAGTTGAAGGCGAAGGTGGCGATCAGCATCGGCGTGACCGCGGTCAGCAGCAGGGGCAGCTTGATGTGCCGCAACACCTGCCGCCCGGCGCCGTCGATCCGCGCCGCCTCGGTGACCTCGGCCGGGATCGCCTGGAGCGCTCCGGTACAGATCAGGAACATGTACGGGAAGCTGATCCACACGTTGACCGCGAGCACGCTCAGTCGGGCCGGCCACGGGTCGGTGAGCCACGGTATGTGCGCGCCGTCGAGCAGCGACACGTTCACGTAGCCGTAGTCGGTGTTGAGCATGCCCTGCCACACCAACGCGGCCAGGAACGCCGGGAAGGCGTAGGGCAACATGATCAACGAGCGGTAGATCCGGTGCCCGCGCAGGCGCTTCCCGTCCAGGATCGTGGCGAGCACCAGGCCGACCCCGAACGGCACCACGACCGACACGGCGGCGAAGAGGAACGTCCACACCAGCACGCCCAGGAACGGGCCGCGGATGTCGCGGTCGGTGAGGATGCGTTCGAAGTTGTCCAGGCCGACGAAGACCTTCCAGCCCGGACTGAGCCGGGTGCCGTCCGGCGCCGCGAACACGCCGTCGGAGGTGGGTCGGTACACGATGCCCGTGGCCCGGTCGGTGATCGTGTCCGCGCCCCGGTCGTAGGCGAGGGTCGAGCGATAGGCGCCCGCGCTGATCCCGTCCGCGGTGCGCAGGCTGCCGCTGTTCGGGTCGTCCGCCACCGGCACCCGCAAGTTCGCTGATCTCCCGCTGTCGGCCCGCGATCTGGCTGTACGTCAGCGGGTGCCACCCGGGTGCGGCCACCGCGCGGCCGCCCGCGTCGAGCACCGGTTGCGCGACCGGCTCCAGCGGGTGTCCCGCCCAGCCCAGGCGTACGCTCCGGTCGGGCAGGGTCACCAGCAGGCCGACCCGGTCGCCGCGGGCGACGACCGAGGCGGGTCGCACGGGCGAGTCGGGCACGCGGGTCTCGCTGTGCGCGAGGATCGCCGCGGGTCGCTCCAGGCGGGTACGTGCAGCCGGATGTGCCGGTCGCCGTCGTGATGGAAGGGATCGCGGATCGCGGTGCCGTCCTCGTGCAGGCCGTCGCAGCGCCGGCCGCGCCCGACCGCGCCGTTCAGTCCGACTCCGCGCGGCAGCCGCCAACCGCCGTGGTACGTACCGGCGGCCACCCGCGTGGTGACCAGGCCGGAGAAGTACACGGTCTCCTCGGGAGGCAGGTCGGACGTGGTCAGGATGACCTCCAGGAGCGCGTCCGCGTCGCCCTCGACCACCTCGACCTCGCCGTGCGCGGTGTGCCCCTGGGCCACCGCGGTGAGTTCGACCACGCCGGGCCGGCTCGGGGCCACCCGGGCAGGGCCGAGCGGCCGCAGCAACTCGGCCGGCGTCCAGGTCGTCTCGGCGCCGAGCACCGAGTACACGCAGCCGTCGGCGCGTGTGCCCACCGGCGCCACGCTCGCCTGCTCCTGCCCGGTGGCGAGCACGACCCGCTCGGGCAGCCGCAGGTCCACCAGCGGCGAGTCGGCGTCGCCGAACAGGTGCAGCAGCGCGCTGCCGATCCGCTCGGCCCACGCGCTCTCGTGGTGCGGCGCCCAGGGGTCCTCACGAAAGCGCACCTCGCGATCCGGCGCGTAGCCGAGGTCGGTGACCAGGTGCTCCACCAGGTCGCGGGTGTGCCGGACGGTGATCAGGCCCTCCATGCCGCCGATGTCGATCCAGATCCGGGCCGGGCCGCGCGTGCTCTGCCGCCGGTGGACCGGTGTCTCGTCGAGGGTGACCGGGTCGACGAAGACCAGGAACGGCGAGAGCACGCCCGCCAGGCCGAACACGTCCGGGCGGCGGAAGGCCAGGTGGTAGCTGACCAGGGCGCCCATCGACGAGCCGAGCACGGCGGTCGCGGCCGGGTCCTCGGTGACCGCGTAGCGGCGTTCCGCCGTGGCCGGGCCCTCGAGGCCCGGCCGCGGCGGATCACGTCAGGAGCCCCGCACGCGGCCCAGCGTGTGGAGCATGTATCGATCCCGGTCGTAGGGATCGGGCCCGGTCCGGGCCCGGATCGGGATCGGATGGCCGGTGAAGGCGCGATAACCCTCGAACTCACTGACCAGGACCCCCTCCCCCCGGGTCGACTCGGGCAGCCGCCGGGTGACCCCGTGCAGCTCGGCGGCCGGGATCGTGCCCCGTACCAGGCAGCGGTCGCCCCGCGTGGACTGCTCCTCGGGCACCGCCCGCGCACCCGCCAGCAGCGCCGAGACCGCCCCGACGCACGTCGCGGGTGCCTCCAGCTCGAACCGGTGCGTCGGCTCGAACACCCGCGTGCCGGCGCGTTCGAGCGCTTCGCCGACGACCAGCGGTGTGACGTTCCGGAAGTCGCCCGCCGCGCTGAGCGGGCCGGCGAAACCGGTCCGGGTCAGCGTCACCGCGCAGTCCAGCACCTCCCAGCCGCGGACACCCTGGCGCAGCGTGCCGTGTACGGATTCCTCGATCGCCCGATGGAAGGCGAGCGGCAGCCCACCCAACTGCACCCCCAGCCGAAAGACGATCCCGGCCCCGGGGTCCGCCGGTTCGACCCGCAGACCCACGGTCGCCCAGAAGAAGTTCACCCCGTCACCGGTGATCTCCTGCACCGCCTCGCCGACCCCGACCGGCTTCTCGAAGTACAGCGGGCGCGACTCCTCGAACACGACCCGGAGGTCGTACGTGTCGGCGAGCGTCGCGGCGATCACCTCCTTCTGCACCTCGCCGTACAGGCGCACCGAGATCGCCCCGGTCGCCTCGTCGCCGCGCACGTCGATCATCGGATCCTGCTCGGCGATCCGCAGCAACGCGGCGTAGAGCGCGGGCCGTTGCGCCGGCCTCGACGGCGTCACCTCCGATTCGAGGGTGGGCGGGGCGAACAGGCCCCGGGTGGGCAGCCCGTCCGCGGCCCCCAGATGGTCGCCGACCCGTACCTCCGCCAGGCCCCGGACCTTGGCGATGGTGCCCGCGGTCGCGTCCGCGTCCCGCAGCCGGGTGCCCTCGTCGAACACCTGGACCGCCGACGTGCGCCCGCTCGACTCGATCACGCCGCCGCCGTGGTCGCGCCGAAAGAAGGCGACCGCCGCACGCGGGCGCAGCGTGCCGGTCCGGGTGCGGACGTAGGCGATCTTCTCCCCCGCGCGACCCCGCTCGATCTTGAGCACCACCGCGCGCAAGGGTTGCTCGGCCGCCTCCTCGCCGACCCTGGGCAGGAGTTCGGCGATGCCCCGGACCAGGTGGTCGATTCCCTCGCCGGTGATCGCGGAGCCGAAGAACACCGGATACACCCGGGCGTGCTCGACATGGCGCGCGAGCGCGCGCCGAAAGTCGGCCTCGGTGAGGGTGACCCGGTCGTCCAGGTACGCGTCCACGAACGCGTCGTCGTGGTCGGCGAAGGCCTCCGCGAGCCGGGCCGCGAACCGCGCGTCCGTGCCGGCGAAGGCCGTGAATCGCGCGTCGGGGGTGCCCGCGTCGGCGACCGATCCCATCGCGACGCAGTTCGGGCCCAGTTCGGCGGCGATCTCGTCGAGCAGGTCGGCGTAGCGCGCCCCGCGGCGATCGATCTTGTTGACGAACACCAGCACGGGGATCCGGAGTCGGGCCAGCGAGCGGATCAATACCCGCGTTCGGGCCTGCACACCCTCGACCGCGGACACCACGAGTACGGCGCCGTCGAGTACCCGCAGCGCGCGTTCGACCTCGGCGACGAAGTCGGAGTGGCCCGGGGTGTCGATCACGTTGACCCGGAGGTCGCCGATCCGAAACGCCACCACGGCGGACTGGATGGTGATGCCGCGCTTGCGTTCGAGGGCCAGCGAGTCGGTCTGCGTGCTTCCCTCGTCGACGCTGCCGATCCGGGTGATCACACCCGCGTCGAACAGCAGGCGTTCGGTCAGGCTGGTCTTGCCGGCGTCAACATGCGCGACGATCCCGATGTTCAAGTGGTTCATGACGGCCAGTGGCTCCCGCAGCGGATGAGTTGATCGGACGAACTCCGTTGAGACCGCTGGTCTTTCCGCGCATGAGGGGTGCCCTTTCCAGGTTGATTCGGTGCCTTGGGTTGCGCCCCGACCCTAACATCGCGGGTCGAATCCGCCCGGTCTCCACTCCGTGGTCGGACGGCACCTCTCGGCGGCACCGGCTTCCGCCCGTCCTCCGCTCCACCTTCCGTTCCCGGCCCCGCGCCCTGTCCGGCGCTCCATCCCGTCCCCCACCCCGTTGCAGATCCCGTTGCAGCTCGCGTTGCAGCTCGCGTTGTGGATTCCGTTGCAGCTCGCGTTGCAGCTCGCGTTGCAGGAGTCGTCCGCCGCTCACGCGCGAGGCGGCCTCGGGTACCCGAAAACGCCCGCGAGGATCGCCGAACAGGCCGCCTGCCGGAGGCTCGCCACGGCGCCGGTCCGCGAGGTCTGCGCCGGCCGGCACCGACTACGGCCCGCGCACCCCGCGAGCGGTCACCACCCTCGACCACGTCGGCTCGCGAACCGCCCCGGCCCGAACGGATTCACCGCCGCTGAGAACATCGACCCGGACGCCGCTTCACCCGAAACCCGCACCCGGAACCCGGACCCGGACCCGGAACCCGCGCCCGCACCACGCCGATCCGGCCCGGAGGCCGGCGGCTCACCCCGTGGCCCGCTCCCCGATCACGATCCGCGCGATCAACTCGCGGCGACTGGTCACCCCGGCCTTGCTGAACACGGCCTTCAGGTGGTCCTGGACGGTGTACGGCGTCATCGCCAGGGCGCGGGCGATCTCCTTGGTGTCGCAGCCGCGAACGGCCAGCAGCGCCACCTCCTGCTCGCGACCGGTCAACCCGTAGGCGGCCAGATACAGCGGCATCGTCTCGGCCGGCGAAGCCGGCGAGGCCACGACTCCGACGTGGCCGTCGGCGAGGCCGTCCAGCAGCGAGGCGTGCAGTACGAACCAGCGTCCGTCACGAGTGCGCACCCGGACCTTGGCCGACGAGACGGGCACTCCGGACGCGGCCAACCGGGCGTGCTCGGAGACCACCGCGAACGCCGTCGGCACCGAGAGCGCGCCGACCGCGTCGTCGGCGAGCTCGGCGAGCAGGCACTGCGCCCGCTCGTCGGCGGCCACCAGGCCGTTCCCGGGCCCGAGCACGACCATCGCGGGCGCCTGATCGCCCGACGCCGCCGGCGCGGTCGCCCGGTGGCACGCGCGCAGCGCGGTGCCGATGTGCCGGGCCGCGACGTCCGCCAAGTCCCGCTGCCGGCCCAGGTACGGACCACGATCCGCCGCCCGCATGAACGCCGCGCAGCCCCACATGCCGCCCTGCGTGTCGAAGACGGTGCGCATCTCGTCCCCGAAGCCGGCCGGCGCGATCTGTTCCCGGAAGCGAAGGCTGCGCTCGGGCCGGCCCCGGGTCGCCCGGTCCAGCGTCTCGGCCCGAAGCCCGCTGTGCCGGATCTTGGGGAAGGTGCTCACGTCGTCGTGCCAGACCTCCAACCGCACCGCGGCGTGGAAGCCCTCCAGGCTCAGATCGTCGCTCAGCACCGAGGTGACCAATCCGGTCGCCGGGTCGGCGGTATGCCAACACACCGCGTCGAACTCCAGTACGTCGCGCAGCAGTTCGTCGGACCGGCGAAAGATCGCGTCGGCCTCCAGGCCCGCCCCGGCCAGCTCACGCAGGCCCTCGATCGCCCGCCGCGCACTCACGCCCCGTAATGCCATGGCGCGAACGTAACACGCAGGCAACGACCGCGTCCGCAGAGCGACCATCGGGTGCGGACGTCGGGGGGCGCCACGCGGTCTCCCGCAAACCTCCCAGGGATCTGGGATATCGCCGTACCGATGACGATCGCGAGGATGTCCACACGTGTTCCGCGACACCGTGTTCGGCTTGGACCGGACCGCGCGCTTCCCCCGGGACGCCGAGCCGCCCTGTGGATCCCCGCCCCGGACCGGGATCCGCAGGGCCTTCGTCGTACGGCGACACCCCCGCGCCCGTGGCCCGGCCGCGGCATCGCCACGACCACGCTCGCCGCCATCCGCGACCCCCTGGGACGATCCTCGAGCGCCACGCGACCCGCGCGGCGGCATGGCCCACCCAGGCCCGGTCGGTCGACCCCGGCCACCGGGACGAGGAGTCGGAGGTCCCCCATCACTCGCGAACACACCACCCCCACCCCGCGTCGGGTGCGCATCCGCACGGTCGACACGACCGCACTGCCGATCTTCCTCTCCATGCTCGACCGCGCGGTGGCCTGGCTGGCCGCCTCCGGTCGCGAGGGCCAATGGGGCACCGAGCCGTGGTCCACCCGTCCCGAGGCCGTGCGGCGCGTGGAGAAGGTCCTGCGCCACGGCCACGCCCGACTGGCCGAGATCGACGGCGAACCGGCCGGCGGCTGCGTCGCCTCCGACACACCCTCCGAGTACATCCCGGCGGCCGACGAACCCGAGTGGTTCGTCAACCTCCTGGTCACCGATCGGCGCTTCTCCGGAGCGGGCGTCGGCGCCGCGCTGATCGAGGACGTACGCCGTGAGGCGACCCGTCGCGCCGTCGACCTGATCCGGGTCGACTGCTACGCGGGCGGCGACGGTGCGCTCGTCGAGCAGTACAAGGCGCTCGGCTTCAGTCCCCTGTCGCAATTCGCGGTCGCCCGCCCCGGACAGCCCTCCTGGCCCGGCCAGTTGCTCGGGCTGCGCCTGAACTCCCGGCAGCCGTAACGCTCCACGATCGCAACTCGCGATCCGCGACCGCGAACACACCCTGAGCGCGGGGGACGCCCCCCGCCCGGCCTCCCCCGCGCCCGGCTCGACCGCTCGCGCGACCGCGTGCCCGCCACTCGCGCAATCGGGCGCCCTGCCGCTCGCACGGCCGCCCGTGCGGCCGCCCGTGCGGCCGCTTGCGTAACCACCGATCGACGCTGCGCGACCCGTGGGCAAGTACCCGGACCCGTCCGGAAGTTACTCGCGAGTATGCCGTGACTTGTCACGCGATCACGCCTAGAACTTGTTCCCACTCCGTCCCAGAGTGAGGAACGTCACATGAGCGATTCCGCCATACACAGCAACAGTTCCAAGGGTTTCTCGCGCCGCACTTTCATTACTGGAACCGGTTCCATCCTCGGCGTCGCGGCCCTCGCCGGCCGCGCCGCTGCGGCCCAGCCGACGGCGGCCGCCTCCGCCGCCTCGATCCCCTCCGGGGCACACGTCCCGGCCCTGGTGATCGGCACCGGGTACGGCGGCTGTGTCGCCGCACTGCGTCTGGCCCAGGCGGGCGTCGACGTGCACATGATCGAGATGGGAATGTCCTGGGACACCCCCGGCCCGGACGGCAAGATCTTCGCCAACACCACTTCCCCCGACGCCCGTTCCTTCTGGCTCCGCACCAAGACCAAGCAACCGCTGAGCAACTTCCTCGGCTTCCCGATCGACCGGGACATCCCCAGGCACACCGGCATCCTGGACGCCGAGGAGTTCGCCGGCATCACCGTCTACCAGGGCCGAGGCGTCGGCGGCGGCTCGCTGGTCAACGGCGGCATGGCGGTGACCCCCAAGCGGGAGAACTTCGGCGCCATCCTGCCCTCGGTGAACGCCGACGAGATGTACAACACCTACTACCCGCGCGCCAACGCCGGTCTGGGCGTGGCCACCATCGACCCGGCCTGGTTCGACACCACCGCCTGCTACCAATACGCCCGGGTCGGCCGCAAGCACGCCCAGCGCTCCGGCTTCCCGTTCGTGTTCGTGCCCACCGTGTACGACTGGGACTACATGAAGCAGGAGGCCGCCGGCGTCGTCCCCAAGTCCGCGCTGGCCGGCGAGATCCTCTACGGCAACAACTACGGCAAGAAGTCCCTGCAGAAGACCTATCTCGCCCGGATCCGGGACACCGGCCGGGTCACCATCTCCTCGCTGCACAAGGTCACTTCGGTCTCCCCGGCGGCCGGCGGCGGCTACACCGTGGTGATCGACCAGATCGACACCGGCGGTGCCACCACAACCACCAAGACCGTCGTCGCCGACAAGGTCTTCTTCGCCGCGGGCAGTGTCGGCACCAGCAAGCTGCTGGTCCGGCTCAAGGCCACCGGAGCGCTGCCCGCCCTGAACGGCGAGATCGGCCAGGGCTGGGGCGACAACGGCAACGTCATGTGCGGCCGGGCCAACCACCTGTGGGATCCCACCGGTTCCCTCCAGTCCTCCATCCCCACCGGCGGCATCGACAACTGGAACGCCGGCGGCGCGTTCGCCGAGGTGGCCCCGCTGCCCACCGGCATCGAGACCTACGCCTCGTTCTACCTGTCGATCACCAAGAACCCGAACCGCGCCCGGTTCTCCTGGAACGCCGCGACGGGCAAGGTCGACCTGAACTGGCAGTCCTCCTGGAAGCAGCCGTCCATCGACATGGCCAAGACCATCTTCGACAAGATCAACGCGAAGGAGGGGACGATCTACCGGACCGACCTCTTCGGCACGTACAAGATCTGGGGCGACCACCTCACCTACCACCCGCTCGGCGGCGCGGTGTTGACCAAGGCCACCGACAACTACGGCCGGCTGCACGGCTATTCCGGGCTGTACGTGATCGACGGCGCGCTGATCCCCGGCAACACCAGCGTCAACCCGTTCGTCACCATCACCGCCCTCGCCGAACGCAACATCGAGAAGATCATCGCCACCGACCTGTGACGCCAACCTGACCGCGCGCGCCGGAAGCCCTCACCCCGGTGCGAGCACACTCCCGGGGCCGTCCGGACCACTCCGGCCGGCCCCGGACCACACACCGCGCGGCCGACGTCGCGGCGCACCGCGGCACGCGGCATCATGTGCGCGTGATCACCATTCATCTGAAGTACGAGATCGACGCCGACAAACTGGCGGACTTCGAGGAGTACGGCCGCCGCTGGGTCGGCCTGGTCAACCGCTTCGGCGGCACCCACCACGGCTACTTCCTGCCGAGCGAGGGCGACAGCGACATCGCCTACGCGCTCTTCTCCTTCCCCGGCTTCGCCGCCTACGAGCGGTACCGCATCGACAGCGCGACCGACCCCGACTGCCAGGCCGCGATCCGACTCGCCCGCGAGACCGGTTGCATCAAGCGCTACGAACGCCGCTTCCTGCGCCCACTCGACGACGGCTCCTGAGCCGGCGGTCGCGGCGTCGACCGACCACCGTCGAGAAGCTCCCGTGCCGCGCCGAGCCGGGCGTGGCATGCGGGCTCCGTGCCGCCGTACGGCGGCACGTCCGGGGATCGACGGCGCCCGATCGGCGATCAGTGCCGGTGGGACATCGTCGACTCGGAGACCAGCAACCGCAGCAACTCGTCCCGTCCCCCGCGCCGGAAGGCCTCCCGCTGCCGATCGGCCGCGGTCCCCTCCCGCATCAGCCGGTGCACCAGTGCGTCGACCTGACGGACGTCCCCAGTGTCCGCCAAGGCCGGGGTGACGTACTCGATCAACCGGCCGACCAGCTCACCGGCCTTGAGGCGGTGCGGCGTGTACGGGTCGACCAGCACGTCGGTCAGGCCGTGCCGCGCGGCGTACCACTGCGCCGCCGCGACGAGCTCGGGGGCGGGTCGAGGCGACGGCTGCCCGGCCGTCGCGTCCCGCAGCACGGTGGTCACCAGGGCCCGGACGATGCCCGCGAGCATCACCGCGTCGTCCACCCTGAGCTGCACGTCCATCGCCCGAACCTCGACCGTGGGATAGCGGTCGGAGAGCCGGATCTGCCAGTAGACCCGGGCCCGGTCGCGCAGCACGCCCGCGTTCAGCAGGTCGTCGATCCTGGCGTCGTAGTCGTTCGCGTCGACGAAGGCGGGCGGGACCCCACTGACCGACCAGCGGCCGAAGACGATGGTGCGCCAACTCGCGAAGCCGGTGTCGCCGCCCTCCCACAGCGGGGAGTTCGCGGACATCGCCACCAGCAGCGGCAGCCACGGGCGCAGCCGATTGAGCACGGTCACGCCCGCGTCCCGATCGGGGACCGCGACGTGGACGTGCATCCCGTTGATGAACATCTCGTCGACCAGGCGCGGGGCGTCCGAACGCAGCGATCGGTAGCGGATTCGGTCGGTGACCTCGGCCGGGGGGCCGGGGCCGAAGGGCGAGGACCCGGACGCGACCAGGAGGCATCCCGCTTCTTCGGCCGCGGCGGCCACCGAGTGACGCAGCCGCAGCAGGTGGCCGCCGACCTCGTCGAGGGTCTCGCACACCGGTGTGGCGACCTCGACCTGCATCTGCAACAACTCGGGCTGGATCTCGCCGCCGGCCACCGCCGGTTGCAGATCCGCCGCCGCCCGAACCGCCTCGGCCATCGGCACCGGCAGGCCGTCGACGGGATCCACGAGCAGGTACTCCTCCTCGACGCCGAGCGTGATCACGGCCGCCCCCCGACCACGACGGGCACGGCTCCGCGACCGAGCGCACGGCGTACGGGGGCCACCCGTTGCCCCGCGGTCGAGCACACCATCGTGGACTCCTTCCAACCGTGACCACCGACGAGGCACCGCCGCCGTCGGTCGAGCGGCGCCCACCCGCCGCCCCAGCTGCCGCATCCCCGCCGCGACGCGCGGACCCGCGACTCGCACGCCAAGGGCGCCGCAGGCGCGGCGCCCTTGGTCGGACCCGTGACTCAGACCGGCGTCCCCTCGTCGGCACAGTCGTCGGAGAGTTTCGCGACGGGGTTTATGGTCCGCTCGACCTCGCTCATGCACGGACCGCAGAACGTCTCCCGTCGCCGGGCGCCGTCCACATCCCGGCTGGGGGGCAACGTCACCCCGCACATCGCGACGTCCTCGCTCTCCATCGCGTGCCACACCACGCTTTGTGCGTCCTGGACCGCTCTCATCACGTGCATGTCCGCTCCCGTGTCGTGAGATCCATCGACCTCACCATGTAATCCGCTGTGGGCTCGGCCCGCACGCCCAGCGCTTCCCGGCCGAGGGGCGATCCGGGGCTCCGGGCACCCGATCAGGCACAATCCCGATCGACGGCTTGGGCCGTGCGGGTGAACGCCACCCGCGTTCCGTACGCCCGGCCCACTCTCGGTGACGCGCGACACGTATCGACGCGGGCACGCGGCGTGGAAGGCTCGCGCCGAGTGTTCGCGCGCTCCGGGGTCGGTGAAATTCCGAACCGGCGGTGACAGTCCGCGACCCGACCGCGGCCGGCGGCCGGTTGACCCGGTGAGACTCCGGGACCGACGGTGAGAGTCCGGATGGAAGGCAGTGCGCGGCGACACGTCGACCCCGTGATCGGGCCCTGCCCGGACGCGGGACGAACGTGCTCGCTCCCCCGGAACGGCGTCGGCGCACGGGGGAACGGGCCGTTGGCGGATTCCGAACCTCTCGTACGCCGTGGCCGTCCCCTGCGGCATGCGTCGAACGCCCGTCCGGGCTCGGCGCTCCGCGTCCCGGCCGGGACTCCCACCCACCCGCCGAGTCCCGGGCGACACGTGGGGAGCGGACCGGTCGGGCGGCGTCGATGTCGGGCCCGCGCGATCGTTGAGCGTGGGTCAACGAAGGCGCGGCGGATCGACGTTGATCGGGAGCGGTGCGCCGGTGGAGAGTTGAGGACATCGGCGGCGGCCCGGTCGGGATCGGTGACTGCCGCCCGCCCCCACCCGGTTCGAGCATCGGAGCAGCATGCCCTCCCCCACCCGCCGTCCGGACGGCCTCGAAGTACGCCTGGCGAGTCGTCCCGTGGGCGAACCCCGCGCGGAGGACTTCGAGTTCGCCCGGACCGAGGTTCGCGAGCCGGAAGCCGGCCAGGTCCTCGTGCGCAACACCTGGATGTCGGTGGATCCGTTCACCCGCGAATGGATGCACGCCGACGCGTACGTGCCGCCGTTCGTCGTCGGCGAGCCGCTCGCCGGCGGCGCCGTCGGCGAAGTGGTCGCCTCCCGCGCGGAGGACCTCCCGGTCGGCACGATCGTGTCGCACTTCGCCGGATGGCGCGAGTACGCCGTGCTGGGCGCCGACGCGGTCGCCGCGGTGGAGACGCACCTGGGCGCGCTGGGCAGTACCGGCCTGACCGCCTACGCGACGCTGACCCGGGTACTGCCGGTGCGGCCCGGCGACGTGGTCTACGTCTCGGCCGCCGCCGGCGCCACCGGCAGCGTCGCCGGACAACTGGCCCGCCGACTGGGCGCGGCCACGGTGATCGGCTCGACCGAGGGGGCGGAGAAGACCCGACTCCTCACCGAGGAGTTCGGCTTCGACGTCGGCATCGACCACACCCGGGGCCGACTGCGCGAGGACCTCGCCCGGGCAGCCCCCGACGGCGTCGACCTGACCGTGGAACTCGTCGGCGGCGCGCACCTGGAGGCCGCCATCGACGCCGCCCGGGTCGGCGGCCGGATCGCCGTGGTCGGAGCGATCTCCGGCTACAACGCCACCGGTCCGCTGCCCGGACCCACCAACATCTTCGCCACCGCCACCAAGGAGCTCACCCTGCGCGGCATGGCCGTCACCTCGTACTTCGGGCTCGCCGAGGAATGGACGAAGTTGGCCGCACCCCTCCTGGCCGACGGCACCCTGCGCACCCGGCACACCGCGCTCTCCGGCCTGCGGCGGGCCCCGGAGGCGCTGATCGCACTGCTGCGCGGCGAGAACATCGGCAAGATGCTGGTGCGGCTGGACCACTGACGCCGGCGCGGCCGCGCGTCGACCCGCGACGGCCCGGGGCGTGTCCGCGATTTCCCGCCGGGCGATCGCGGACACGCCCTGGCGACCGCCCGCCGAGCCCACCTGAGATCATGCTCGGGCCCTGCACGACGATCTGGACGAGGATCCGTGGAACGCTACGAAATCGAGGCTTTTCTCACCCTCGTCGAGGAATTGCACTTCGGCCGTGCCGCCGAGCGGCTGCGCATCTCCACCGGCCGGATGAGTCAGACCATCGCGAAGTTGGAACGCGGGATCGGCGCCCGGCTGTTCGAGCGCACCAGCCGCCGGGTCGCGCTCACCCCGCTCGGCTGCCGGTTCCACGACGACCTGCGGCCCGGCCACGAGCAGATCGAGCGGGCCGTGGGGAAGGCGATCATGGCCGCCCAAGGCTTCGACGGCCCGCTGCACGTCGGCTTCCTGGGCGCGGCCGGCGGCCGGTTCCTGTTGGAGGTGGTCCGTGCCTTCCGCGCGGAGCACCCGACCTCGGAGGTGGACCTCCAGGAGTTCCAGATGAACACCTCGATCGCCGGCCTGCGCGCGCACAACTCCGATCTGGTGCTGGTCACCCGCCCGTTCGCCGATCCCGATCTGGTGATCGGTCCCACCCTGTGGGCCGAGACCCGCTACCTGGCGCTCCCGCGCGAGCACCCGTTGGCCTCCCGCACCGAGATCGGACAGGAGGATCTGGCCGACGTCACGCTGTTGCGCATGCCGGCCAATTGCCCGCCCTCGGTCGCCGAGGACCGGGTCCCCTCCCGCACCCCCGCGGGCCGACCGATCGCCCACGGCCGGCCCGCCACCACCTTCCTGGAAGCACTCGCCCTGGTGGGCGCCGGCGAGGGCGCGTTCACGGTGGGCGACCAGGTGAACCGCTTCTACGTCCGTCCCGACGTCAGCTACGTCCGGATCGCCGACGCCCCGCCGATCGAATGGGGGTTGATCTGGCGCAAGGCCCACGAGACGGAACGGGTGCGCGCGTTCAACGACCGGGCCGTCGCGCTCAGCCGCACCCGTACCGCGTCATGACCCGGCGTCCTGCGCTCCCCGCTGCTCCGCCGCCCACTGCCCGGTGATCGGCACGTCCAGCACCGCCTTGCCCCGGACCCGGCGGGACAGCAGCGCGTCGGCGGCGAGTTCCGCCTGCTGCCACGGGCCCCGCCAGCCGATCTGCGGCCTGAGTCGACCCGATTCCAGCAACCCGAGCAGCACCGCGAGGTCGTCCGCGAAGGGCGTCGCGACGTTGAAGTTCTCCAGTCGGCCGCGCGCGGAGTTGGTGCCGGCCACCTCGAAGTCGATGGTGGTCGGCTGCCGGGCCGCCCGGCCGATCGCCTGCACCACCCCGTCCGCCTCCAGCCGGTAGAACGCCTCGGCCAGTTGCGGCCCGCCGACGTTGTCGAGCACGCCGTACACGGGAGCCGACAACGCGCCGGGCCCGAGCACGATCTCGGCCGCGCCCAACTCCTCCAGCCCTTCCGCCCGTTCGAGCGAGCCGACCGAGGCGATCACGTGCGCGCCGGCGAGCGCGGCGAGTTGTACGGCGAACCGGCCGACGCCGCCGGAGGCGCCGGTGACCAGGACCCGGCGGCCGAGCACCGAGCCCAGTCGGCGGACGGCCTGGAGCGCGGTGACGCCGGCGACCGGAAGGGCGGCGGCGACGCCCAGGTCGACCGCCTCGGGGACGACGGCCAGGTTCGTGGTGTCGGCGGCGCGCAGTTCGGCCCACGCGCCGTCCCAGCCGAAGGTGACCACGCGGGTGCCCACCTCGGGTCCGGAGCCGTCGGCCGCGGCGCGCGCGACGATCCCGGCGGCGTCCCAGCCGGGGACGTGTCCGGTCGGTTCGCCGCTCGGGCGATAGGCGATCTCACCGAAGTTGAGCGAGAAGACGGCGACCGCGACCAGTACCTGGTGCTCCCGCGGGCGCGGGTCCGGCGCGTCGGCCGCGTGCAGACCCCGCGGGCCGTGGATGAGTGCTCGCATGTGTGCTTCCCGTGTGCTTCCCGGTCGGTCCCCGGCGCACGGGGAGCGCGCGCCGGGGACGGGGTGGACGCCGATCACCGGTGGGTGTCGGCGAGGTGCGGTCAGTTGGCCGCGGCGACGGTGCCGCCGCCCCGGGCGGCCTCCAGCGTCGGGTAGTCGGTGTACCCGCGGTGGTCGCCGCCGTAGAAGGTGGCCTTGTCCGCGACGTTGTACGGCCCGCCCGCCCGGACCCGCGCGACCAGGTCGGGGTTGGCCAGCCACATCTCGGCCAGCGCGACGGCGTCGGCCACGCCGTCCGCCAGCGCCCCCGCGCCGATCTCGGGCGTGCCGGGGAAGGACTCGGGGGTCGGGTGCGCGCACAGGATCAGCACGCCCGGCCACGCGGCGCGGATCAGCCGGGTGACGTCGCGGGTGAGGATCTCGAAGACGTGCAGGTACGCCAACGGCGTCGGCGCGAGCGCGCGCACCAGTGCGGTGTACGACTCGGCGGGGTCGCTCTCGCTGATCCCGTTGAAGGTGATCCCGGGCGAGAGTCGCACGCCGACCCGCTCCGGCCCGATCGCCTCGGCGACCGCCGCGACCACCTCGACGGTGAGCCGGATGCGCCCCTCAACCGAGCCGCCGTATCCGTCGGTGCGCCGGTTGCACCCGTCGGCGAGGAACTGGTGGAGCAGGAACCCGTTGGCCGCGTGCAGTTCGACGCCGTCGAAGCCCGCGTCGATCGCGTTGCGCGCACCGCTCACGAAGTCCTCGACGACACCGCGGATGTCGTCGAGGGTCATCTCGCGCGGCGTCGGGTGGTCGAGCATGCCGTCGGGCGTGAACATCTGCTCGCCGGAGGCGATCGGGGACGGTCCGACCGGGTGCGCGCCGTCCGAGTACAGGCTCGGGTGCCCGATCCGGCCGCAGTGCACGAGTTGTGCGACGATCCGGCCGCTCTGGGCGTGCACCGCCTCGGTGACCGGTCGCCAGGCCGCGACCTGCTCGTCGGTGTGCAGCCCCGGGGTCAGCACGTACCCCTGCCCCAGTTCGCTGATCTGGGTCGCCTCGGTGATGATCAGTCCCGCCGACGCGCGCTGTGCGTAGTACTCGGCGGCGGCCGGGGAGATCACCCCCGCGTCGTTCGCGCGGTTGCGCGTCATCGGTGCCATCACCAGTCGATTGGGCAGTTCCAGTTTGCCGACGGTGAGGGGTTCGAAGAATCCGGGCATGATGAGGCTCCTGTGCGGAAGGACACCCCCGTCGCGGACGCGACGGAGGCACCTCTCAACCCTCGTCGGCCGGCGCGCACCGAACAACGCCGGATCCGACAAGGAACGGCGCGTCGCGCTAAACGATCCGCGCCCGGTCAGCGGCGCCCACGCGGTCCGGGCATCGGGCCCTCGCGTTTGAGCGTCTCGACGATCGGCGTGGTCTCCACGCTCGTGATGCCCTCGACCGAGCCCAGCGATTCCGCGATGAAGTCGTACAGGTCCGCCGTGTCGCGACACAACACGCTCGCCAGGAAGTTCGCGCGTCCGGTCGCCGCGGCGCCGAACACCACCCGGGGGTCGGCCGCGACGACCTCGGCGACGGCGTCGAGGGCGGACGGGCGCACATTCATCCACAGGAACGCGC
The DNA here is from genome assembly GCF_045207655.1 of Embleya sp. NBC_00888. NCBI lineage: Bacteria > Bacillati > Actinomycetota > Actinomycetes > Kitasatosporales > Streptomycetaceae > Embleya > Embleya sp. NBC_00888. Next base: position 2,115,937 of record NZ_CP108785.1, read on the forward strand.
ACAGGCCGTAGCCCAGGTTCGCCGCATCCGTCTCCACCTCGAAGAACAGCACGCCCGTGCCGCGCAGCAGTTCCACCCGCCGGCGCACCGCCGACTCCGAGGTTCCGCAGGCTCGGGCGAGTTCCGCGTACGAGGTGCGGCCGTCCCGGGCCAGTGCCGCGAACAGTTCGCGGTCGCCGTCCACCCACGCGGGCACCGGCGTGTCCCACGACGGCTGCGGAGCGGCCCGGGTCAACGCGTCGACCTGGGCCGGGGTGAGGCCGATGTTCTGCCCCTGCCAGGTCGTCGGCCCACCGACGACCACGCGCAGCAGGCAGTACATCTCCAATCCGATCACCCCGGCCGCGCGGCCCAGTTGCCGGGACAGCTCGCCCCCCGGGGCCTCCGGGCCCTTCGCCCGGGTCACGCACATCACCTCGGTACCGGCCGCCAGCACATGCAACCAGGACACGTCCGGTCGCCGGCCCAGCCCCTGGGCCACCGCGTCCACCGCGTCCGGCACGCACCGCACGCGCAGGACCCACGACGTCTGACCGGTGCGTCGGGTGTCGGTGATCGGTACCACTCGGATCGCGCCGCTCGCGCGCATGCGGCGATAGTGCCGCAGCACGGTCGCGTCGGAGACGCCCAGCACTTCGGCGATCCGCGCGAAGGGCGCACGACCGTCGATGTCGAGCGCGTGCAGGATGGCCAGGTCGACGGCATCGAATTCGATGGATCCCATCACACGGAGCCTAGCAATGATGGGAATCCGCCGTATCGACGCTTCAAACTCGACCGGGTCACGCGAATACGCGACTGTTTCCGTCAGCGGCGCCGAGCGGACGACGGCCCGCGCCGCCCGCGTCTCGCCCGACCCCGTCCGGTCGGGATCCGACGCGACCCCCAGCAAAGCCATGCAGCCCATCCGACCCATCGGGTCGATGCGGCTCGTTCCGCCAAGGAGTCATCGTGCGCAAATGGGGACCGCTCGTCGCGGTCTGTCTCGGGTCGTTCATGCTGCTCGTCGACGTCACCATCGTCATCGTCGCGTTGCCTGACATGGGTGCCGACCTGGGTTCCTCGTACACCGACCTGCAGTGGGTGTTGGACGCCTACTCCCTCGCCCTGGCCGCGCTCATGCTCGGCGCCGGCTCGCTCGCCGACCGGGTCGGCCGGCGGCGGGTCTTCGTCCTCGGCACGATGTTGTTCACCGTCGCGTCGCTACTGTGCGCGCTCTCCTCCGACACGGCGACGCTGATCGCGGCGCGGGCGCTCCAGGGCGTCGGCGGCGCGGCGATGTTCGCCACCACGATCGCCCTGCTCGGCCACGCCTACCAGGGCCGCGACCGAGGTGTCGCGTTCGGCGTGTGGGGATCGATCAGCGGGGCCGCCGCCGCGATGGGGCCCATTCTGGGCGGCCTGCTGACGCAACATCTCGGCTGGGAGGCGATCTTCCTGGTCAACGTGCCGATCGGGGTGGCGACCGCGCTGATGGCCTGGCGGGTGCTCGGCGAGTCGCACGGGAACCGCTCGGCGCGACTGGACCCGATCGGCATGCTCACCTTCACTCTCGGCGCGGCACTGCTCACCTACGGGTTCGTCCGCGCGGGCGGAGCCGGCTGGACCGAGGGCGGGACGCTCGCCGTGTTCGCCGGCGCCGCGCTCGCGTTCGTGGTCTTCGTGGTGACCGAGATCCGGGTCGCCGAGCCGATGATCGACCTGGCGCTGTTCCGCCGCGCGTCGTTCGGCGCGATCATGGCCGCCGGCCTGCTGATCCAGTTCGCCGCGTTCTCCGGTTTCCCGCAGATGTCGGTGTGGCTCCAGTCGGTGCTCGGATACGGCCCGGTGGAGGCCGGGCTGGCGCTGTTGCCGCTGGCCGCGACCTCGTTCGTGGTGTCCGCGCTGGCGGGCCGGTTCCTGCTCGGGGTGGCGCCCAAGTGGTCGATCGGGATCGGCGCGGTGTTCATCGGCGTCGGCAGCCTCGCGCTGACCCTGGTCGACGCCGGGTCGGACTGGACGGCGCTGACTCCCGGCCTGGTGCTGGGCGGGGTCGGAGTGGGCCTGGTCATGCCGCAGTTGGCCGGCGCGGCACTGGCCGCCGTCCCGCCCGCGCGGGCCGGGATGGCCGGCGGCGCGCTGAACACCTTCCGACAGTTGGGCTTCGCGCTCGGCATCGCCGTGGTGGGTGTGCTCTTCCGCGACGGCGCGACCCACACGTTGCGCGACGCCGGGTCGGTCGGCGGCGACCCGCACGCCGCCGCCGAGGCGCTCGGCGGCGGCCGGGCCCAGGAGATCGCGGCGGCGGCGCCGGCCGACTCCCGGGATGTCGTACTGGGCACCCTGCGCGAGGCGTTCGCGGCGGGCCTGGACCGCACGTTCGTGCTCTGCGGGGTGCTCGGGATCGCGGCGGGCGCACTGGTCCTGCTGACCGGTCGGGCCGCACCCGCCACCGCGGCCGCGCCCCCGGACCGGCGGCCGGCACCCGATTCCGAGACCGCGCCCGCATCCGCGTCGCGGTGACGTCACACCGGCACGCGCCGCCCGGGAAGTGCCCGGGCGGCGCGTGTTCGCGGCGGTCCGCGGGCGTCAGGCGTGAGCCATTTCGACCACCTTGGCGGCGGGCGCGTTGCGCTTGACCGAGTCGATCCCGTTCATGCACGCCGCGCGGGTCTCGTAGGCTTCACCGACGGCGATGATCTGCCCGTTCCCGGCCTTCAGCCTGAACCGGAACTTGCCGGCCTTGTCGGTGTACATCTCGAACTTGGCGGCCATCACACACCTCCGTGATCGCGTCGCCCCCACCATGGTCTCGCTCCGTGCGCCCGCCGGCATCCGCGCCGGCCCGTCGAGGCCCCGGTCGTGGCAGCCGCTTCGGGCGGTGGCGGGTCCTCGATCGGGGGGTCACCTCGGGATCACGGTGTGTTGCCCAGCGCCTGGCGCAGCGGTAGCGCGCCGGTGGCGATGTGGATTCCGCGCGAGACGATCCGCGCGTTGGTCGAGTCGAGCATGGACAGTCGGGACAGCGGCGCGGGACCGTCGTCGTGCAGCGAACAACACAGGAGCAGCATCGTGCGCAACGCTCCCGGCGGGAACGGCGCGTCGGAGGCGGTGACCACCTCGCGCAGCGTCCGCCAGCGCACCGCCGCGTAGCGGCCGTCGTCGGACCAGTCCAGGCACACCGCGTACAACTCGGGGCGGCGCACGAACGAGCCTTCCTCGGTGAGGATGTATGTGGTCGCCTGGTCCGCGTGGCTGCCCTCGGCCGCGCGGTAGAGCGCGGCCTCGATCACTTCCGAGGACATCGCCGGGACGGAGGCCCCGTCGGTGTGGCGGGCGGGGCGCGCGGTGACTCGGTCGCCGCGGTGCTTGGCGTCGTTCCGGTTGCGCCGGCTGCTCGGGCGACGATCGGTGCTCATGAGACAACCCTTCGGGCCGGGTCCGGAGCCCACGTGTGGGCGGGGGCGAGCAGGTGCGCGGGTTCCACTTTGAACAATTGGGCCAGGCGCTCCACATCGTTGAGGTCGAAGGGGAGTTCACCGGTGAAGCGACGCCACGCCCAGGACCGGCCGTGTCCCAGGGCCTCGCCGATCGCACCGTCCGTGTAGCCGTCGCGCCGTGCGAGCATCCGCACGTTGCGCACCACGATCATCCGGATCGGTTCGTTCGAGTCCGACTCCGAGTCCCGGGTGGATATCGGCTCCGCCATTCTCGTCCCACGCACCCCAGGCGCAACATCTCTCATCTCCGCAGAGTAGATCGCCACTTGCGGGAGCGGTAGAGCACGAGGAGGACAAACCTCCCTCTGTGCGGGAAAGTTGCCGCGTCACACGAACGTGTCGAACCCGCGCCGACGTGGATTGTCCGCGTTTTTGTCAGGATGCCGGGGAGTGGTGGGCGGACGCACGGGCCACCTCGAGGAGTTCGGGCAGCGTGCCGGTGAACGTTTCGAACAGGTGCAGCGCGACGGTCCAGGCCTCGATGTCGTCGCCGAGCAGGCGCTCGGTGAGGGCGCGCGCCGCGTCGCACGGTTCCGCCACCCGGGCACCCGGCACGCGCGGGTCGCGGACCAGTCGGCTCAGCGCCCTCGCCGGGTGCGGCGCGTGGCGGACCACGTCGTCCGCGGCCAACACGCCGCGCCCGACCCACTCGCCGTCGTGCCAGCGGTCCAGTCGGGCGCACGCGGCCAGCACGAAGTCGCGCGGACAGCCCGGGTGTTTGACCAGCGGCCAGAGCGTCGCCTCCGGCCAGTCCGGGTGCGGCGCCGCCTCGGCCAGCGCCTCCCACGGCAACACCACGCACCGCCGGACCAGTTCACCGAGCGCGGCGACCGGCTCGGCGGCGTCGCGGACCACCCGCAGGTGCTCGGCCGGCTCGCCCGGCGCGGCGTGCGCGGCGAGCAGCGCGCCGCGTACCGACGCCGACGGCGAGGCGTACAGCAGCAGTTGTTGTGCGGCCCGTTGGTCCAGATGCGGTGCGAGCGCGATCGACACGGCCTCCGGTACGCAGCGCAGCAGGTTCAGGAAGGCGATCCGGGCGTCGCGCCGATACTCGATCGGGAACACCGCGGGCTCGGGATTCGGCCATCGGTTCGGCGCGGTCCAGGCCGCGGCGGAGGCGGCGGCGATCAACTCGCGCGCCGTGCCGGAGAAGTCCGCGAGCAGGCGATACACCGCCACCCACGCGGCGGGGTCGGCGCCCAGCGGCGCGCACAACGCGGCCAGTGCCCGGCGTACCGACGGCTCTTCGACCGGCAGCGCGATCAGCATCGCGCGGGCGGGACGGGCCTCGACGAGCACCCGCTCCACCGCGAACCGCCCGCTCGTGATCCCGCGGTCCAGGAAGCGCGCGAGCAGGTGCTCCCGGCGGTTGACCTTCGGCTCGTGCACGAGCTCGAACGGCAGGTCGTGTCCGCGCGCCACGGTGCGGTCGAACTCCGATCGCAGCGCCTCCTCGACCAACTCGGGCGGGCAGTGCGGCGATCCGGACAGGTAGGCCAGCGCCGCGCCGCCGAAGGGTGTGCGCGCGTGTTCGCGCCGGAGCAGGTCCGGGTCCAGTGACGGCGGTTTCGAGGACCAGTTCACGCTGTTCAGCCGCAGGCGCATCAGGGCGCCGATCACGGTCGGGTCGGTCTGCGGGCCGGGTGGACGGCAGGCCGCGAGCTTTTCGGCCGGCGCGGCGGACTCGGCCGCGGCGTAGAGCAGTTCGGGCAGTCCGACGTGACCGAGTTGCGCGCCCGCCAGTCGGCGCAGCGCGTCGGCGCCGCCGCGTTCGGCCACCGCGACGCACAGTTCCACGGCCGTCGGGTAGGGCACCCGCGCGCAGTTCTCCTCCGCGACGACGAGGGCGACCTCGGCGAACGGGCCGCGCGCGACGATGACCGGGTCCCGGCGGGCGATGCGGCGCACCTCGTGCGCGAGACCGGGCCGGGTGTGCCAGCGCGAATCCTCCGGGTCGGTCACGCTCGCGAACACCTGCTCGGTGAGCCCGGGGAAGAACCACGCGTAGGAGCGGATCAGCCGCGCGGCGGCGACCGGATCGGCGATCGCCGCGGTCCGGGCCAGCAGTTCGGCCGTCCACCGACCCTCGGAAGTCACCGCCGCGGCGAGCGGCTCCGCTCCGATCAGCGCGTCGGCGACCGGGTACGCCAAGCCGAACTCGTCCGCGAACGCGTGCACCCAGCGGGCGCGGAACCGCTCGGCGAGCGCTTCGGCCACCTCGGGCGGGGCCAGACGCAGCGCGGCCGACAGTGCCAACATCGGGTCGACCCTCCCCTGGACCGTGTTCCGCGCCCCACGCCCGGCCCGCGACGTCCCGCACCACCGCCGGGACCGGCGGGGGTTCGCGGACACTCCCGAGGACGACGGGCGTCCGATCCTGCCACGGCCTCTCGTCCCTTCGGAACCGGGTCCGGAACGGGCTTGCGGATCTTCGGGATCGGGTGGGGAGCCGGCCTGCGGCTGTTCGGAACCGGGTGCGGACCCGGTCCGCGGGTCGTCGGGGCCCGGTGCGGAACCGGCATGCGGGTCTATGGCCACACCTCCGTGTCCTCCAGCGGGTCGGACCAGATGTCCAGGGGCACGAAACCGGTGGCGTGCCCGTTCGGGCCGACCACGCGGCCCATCTGCTTGATCACCTGGATGGTGACCGCGCTGTCCACCACCTCGACCCGGGGGAAACGCCCGCACCACTCGGCCTCCAGGGGTCGGGCCCGGGCGAGCCGAGCGCGGACCCGATGCGCTGACCCTGCCGGAGGCCGCTTCGGTTGTCGCTTCGGTCTTCACGACCGGGTCGATTCCGTCCACGCCGAGGTCAGTCGGTCCACGACGCGGTGCAGCACGTCGTCCGCGAAGCCGAACGGGACGCGTAGGAAGTGGTCGTGGGCGCCGGTGGCGTCCATCGCCGCGCCGGGCACCACCTCCACGCCGTGCCGCAGCGCCACCTGGGCGTAGACGCGGGCGTCGGTGCCCGGCGGGAGTTCGACCCACAACACCGAGCCGCCGGTCGGCGGGTGCGTGCGCCAGGTCGGCAGCCGGTCGGCCAACAGCCCTTCCATCGTGGCGAGTCGCTGCCGCGACAGGGTGTTCCGGGCGGCGCCGAGCGCGGCCAGGTCGGGCAGCAGGCGGGCCGCGAGCGCCTGGTCCAGGAGCGGGGTGCTCAGGTCCGCGCGGGCCTTGATCCGGGCGAGTGGTTCGATGGTGGCCCGCGGGGCCCGCACCCACCCGATCCGCAGCCCGCTCCAGACCGCCTTGGACAGTGACCCCAGCGTGAGCACCGTGGCGCCCGTCGGGTGCGCCGCGATCGGCGCGGGCACCTCGCCCGGCGCGACGGCCGCCGCGTGCGCGCTGTCCTCCAGCACGGTGACCCCGTGTTCGGCGGCCAGCGCGGCCACCCGGCGGCGGCGGCTCGCCGACATCAGCGCGCCGGTGGGGTTGTGAAAGGTCGGCATCACGAACAACAACGCGGGCCGGTGCTCGGCGAAGGCCCGGGCCAACAGATCGATCCGGATCCCCTCGTCGTCGAGCCCGACCCCGACCAGCCGGGCGCCCGCCGCGCGGAACGTGTCCAGGCAGCCGGGCCAACTCGGCGACTCGACCGCCACACCTGCGCCCGGGCGGACGAACAGCCCGGTGGCCAGCGCGAGCGCCTGCGTCGCGCCGGTGGTGACCAGCACCTGGCCCGGCTCGGTGGGCAGACCGTGCCCGGTGTGGTGCTCGGCGATCGCCGCGCGCAACGCGGGCAGGCCCGCAGGGTGATAGGCGGTGTCGCGCAGCAGGCCGGGCAGGTCCTCGCGGACCACGTCGAGCAGCGCGCCGGCCAGATCCGGGCCGCCCTCGTCGGCCGCGTGTCCCAGCGAGATCACCTCGCCCGGCCCGGTCACCATGCGTTGCGTCAGCGCCGTCGCCCGGCCACCGCGTACCCGCCCGTCCCCGGCCGCCGGCAACTCCGGCCGGCGGGCGACGCTGCTCCCGCTGCCGCGCCGACTCTCCACGAGCCCGGCCGCGCGCAGCGCGTCGTACGCCGAGACCACCGTGGCCCGGCTCACCGCGAGCGCCTTGGCCAACCGCCGTTCGGCGGGCAACCGCGCCCCGGCCGGCAGAGCCCCGTCCGCGATCAGCCGCGTCGTGGCAGCCGCCAATCTGCGATAGAGCGCGCCCCGGCCCGAGGCCCAGTCGCCGAGCAGCTCGACGAGGTCGGCGGCCTCCATCGGCCCCGGCGGCGGCGAAATCCGGTCCACCCGCGGCCTCATTGGCCCGTGTCGAAGGCGGCCGTCGCGCCCAGGCTGGTCAGCGTCACAGCAGCGCACAGTACTGGAGCACCAGATGAGTTCGGCCAAAGCCCCGGATGCCCGCCTCGCCGCGATCTGCGACGCGTCCGTGTTCGCCGCCCGGGAGAGCGCCGGTCGGCACGAGTACGACGGCACGATCCAGGACCTGTCGCCCGACGGGGTGCGCCGCGCCCTGGCCGCGCTCGGCGGACCGCGCGAAACCCGGCCCTATCCGGACGCGTACGACGAGGCGCTGGCCGCCGCGGCCGAGCACGCCCTGCGGGTGCGCCTGGGCGAGTTGGAACTGCACCGGAGCAACCCCGTGTGGCACATCGACAATCTCGACCTGTCCGGGTACGACCGCGACTATGCCCCGGCCGAGGAGCGCGCGGCCGCGCGCCGGGCGCACCTGGCCCGCTGGCCGGACGGCGTGGCGGCGGCGATCGAGGCGCTCGACCGGGTACCCGCGCCGCTGGCCGCGGCCACCGTGCCACTCGCGCGGGGCTTGGCGGCGTTCGTCGACACCGGTGCGGGTCCCGTGCACGACGCGGCGCGGCGGGCGCTGGACCGCTTCGTCCGGCACCTGGAGCGGGCCGCGGTCCAGGGCCCGCCGTCCGCCGCGCTCGGCGGGGCGGTCCTGGCCCGGCTGCTCGGTTCGGCCGAGGCGCTGGAGATCGACGTGGACCGGCTCGCCGCCCGGGTCGACGCCGAGCGCGACCGCCTGTGCGAACTGCGCGACGAGGCCTGCCGGCGGGTGGATCCGCGCGCCGAGCCCGCGGACACGATCCGCGCCCTCCAGGAGGACCGTCCGGACGCGGATCGGGTGATCCCCGAGTTCCGGAAGCTCGCCGAGGAGGCGGTCGCCTGGACCGCGGCCAACGACCTGGCGCCGGACCACGACGTGCCGGTCGAGGTGCTGCCGATGCCCGACGCGCAACGCCGATCCCTGGCGGGCGCGACCTGGGCCGCCGCCAACGAGGCGGACGCGCCCGGGCGATTCCACGTCAGCCTGCCGCTGCCCGAGTGGTCGGCGACCGAGCGCGACCAGTGGCTGCGGACCGGCTTCAGCCGGAACCTGATGGCCAACATGGTCGTGCACGAGGTGGCGCCGGGACATCTGAGCCACGGCCGGGCCATGCGCAGGGCGACGAGCGAGGTCCGGCGCACCGTGCTCTCCGAGGTGTTCATCGAGGGCTGGGCGCACTACTGCGAGGAGATGGCGCTGACCGAGGGCTTCCGCACCGATCCGGCGTTCGCGGTGGCGGTCGCGCAGGACGCCCTGCGCCGGGTCACCCGGTTCGCCTGCGCGATCGGGCTGCACACCGGTGCGATGAGCGTCGAGGACGCTGCCCGGCGGTTCACCGCGGACGTCGCCCTGGCCGGCCCCGCCGCCCGCCACGAGGCACAGCGCGGCCTGTTCGACCCGACCTACGGGCGGTACACGTGGGGCAAGTTCGCCGTGCTGGACCTGCGTGAGCAGGCCCGACTGCGCTGGGGGTCGGCGTTCTCGCTGCCCCGCTTCCACGCCGCGCTGCTGAATCTGGGCGCACCGCCGCTCGGGCTCGCGGGCGCCGCGCTCGACCTCGGATGATCACCTTCCTGGCCGCCGCGCTGGTGCTCACCGCGGTCCCCGGCCCCAACCTGGTCTACATCCTGACCCGGACTCTGGCCCAGGGGCGTCGTGCGGGTGTCGTCTCCGCCGCGGGCGTCGAGGCCGGGACGCTCGTGCACGTGGGCGTCGCCGTGATCGGCCTGGCCTCGCTGATCGCCGCGTCGCCGACGGCGTTCGTGGTGCTCAAGTACGCCGGTGCCGGGTATCTGGCCTGGCTCGGCGTGCGCACCGTGCTGCGCCGTTCGACGGCGGTGCCCGGGGAGGGTCGCGGGCCCGCGCGGTCGTTGCGCCGGGTCTTCCTGGACGGCGTGCTCGTGAACGTGCTGAATCCCAAGGTCGTGCTCTTCTTCCTCGCGTTCCTTCCGCAGTTCGTGCCCTCGGGGGCGTCGCCGACCCGGGCCAGGGTGTGGATGTTGGGCCTGGGTGCGAGCGTGTCCGCGATCGGCCTGCTCGTCGGGCTCGGCTACACGTTCGCCGCGGACGCCGCCCGGCACCTGGTGCGCGGCGGGCGTCCCGGGCGGGACCGGGCCAGGTACCTGGTGGGCGGCGTCTACCTCACGCTGGGACTGTTGGTCGCGCGGTGAGTGGGGCGCCGTTCAGCGCGGGCGCGGACCCCTCGCCGGTCGCGGGTGGCGGTGCGTTGCTCGGCGGTCGGTTGTCCACGGGCGAACCCCGGCGCCCGCCCGGCGCGGTGCCGGGCGGGGTATCGGGCGGCGCGGTGCGGGGCGGGACCGCGGGCTGGTCGGTGCCGGGCGGGGCGCTGGGCGGCGCGGTCGAGAGGGCACTCGGCTTCGGCGCGGTCACGTCCGCCGGGGATTCCGGCGTCGAGGCGGGCGCGGTCGTGGTCGGCCCGCCGATCTCCGGCGCGGGCCCGGCCGGCGGTACGGTCACCGGGCGCGGGGCGTCCGGGGCGGAGATCGAGCCGGCCACCGCCCACCCGGCCGCGGCCAGCGCGAACGCCGCCACCGGTACCGCCAGTCGGAGCGGGACGCGTCGCCTCCGTGCCGGTGCGATCGGCAACGGCACCTCGCGCGGGCGCACCGTCGCGGGGGTCACCGCGTCGGCCCGTCGACCCAGCCAGTCGCGCAGTTCGGCCTCCAGGGCCGTGTGCTCGGGCGTCCCCGACCGCAAGGGTTCACCGCCGTGTCGGGTCACGCGTCGTCCTCCATAAGCAGCCGGTGCAGTGCGGTCAGCCCGCGACTCGCGGTGGATTTCACGGTGCCGGACGGTATGCCCAGCGCGCCGGCGATCTCGCTTTCGCTGAGGTTCTCCCAGTAGCGCAGCACCAGCACCTCACGTTGCCGTCGGGTCAGCCGTCCCAGCGCGTGGCGCAGTCGCCGGTCGCGTTCGGCGCGCAGCGCGTCGTCCTCGGGCGAGGCCACCGGCGGCGGCACCGGCGGTATCCAGGCCCGCGCGGTCCGCCGCCGACGCAGCACCGATCGGGCGCCGTTGACCACGCAACGGCGCAGGTAGGCAGGTGGGTCGTCGAGTTCGCCCAGGCGCGCGCCGTGCCGACGGAAGGCCGCCGTGAAGGCCTCCTGTACGACGTCCTCCGCGGTCTCCTGGTCGTCCACCAGCAGCGTGGCCAGGCGCACCAGGCGCATCCGGTGCGCGTGGTAGAGCTGCGTCATGGTCGGCGGCGGCTCGCCGGCCTCCCGGGTCCGCCGGCGGAACAGGCCGAAGGCACGCCGGCGGGGCGCCGCGTCCGGGGCGGGCGGCGTCTGGGGGGCCGGGATCGGGTCGCGGTGGACCCGGACGTGGGATTCCTGGATGGCCGTGAACTCCTCGGATGCGTACCGATGGACTGCCGATGCCGTGGGTCGGCGCCGCGGCCGGCCGGTGGCCCGGGGATGTCGACGTCCCCGGGCCACCGGCCGGTTCCACGCACGATCAGCTCGCGGTACCGCCGCGACGCCGGCCGAACACGACGACACCGCCGCCGAGCAGGAGCAGTCCCGCGGCGCCGCCGATGTACAGCGCGGTCTTGTCGTCACCGCCGGTCTCGGCGAGGCGGCGTTCCGCCGGTGCCGGGGTGGCCGCCGGGTTGCCGGCCCGCCCGGGCGCCTCGGCAGGCGCCGGCGCGGTGCCGACGCCGGGACGCGCGGTCGGGGGCGCGCTGGGTGTGCGGGCCTCGGGCACCGCGTCCCGAGGCGGCTGCGTGGACGGGACGGCCCGGGAGTCCGAAACGCGCGCCGGGCTCACCGGCGAGGTGTTGTCGGCCATCGCTGGGCTCTGCGTCAACAGCACGGCCGAGGCCGCCAGGACGAAACCGGCGCCGAGCACGCGACCGGTACGAACCCGGGCCCGGCCGGCGGGCGGCGACGCGGTCGTGCGGCGCGGGACGCGCGGGGAGGGAATGAACACCGTTCTCCTTGTCGAGCATCGAACGGGCCGCCGTGCGCACACGCCGACCGCCACCACTCGGTGACGGACATCCAGACGTGCGGGCCCTCGCCGGGTTCCCGATTCCGCCGAACTTTTTTCGCCCGCCTCCGAGCCGCCCTTCGAGGTTCACCCTCCTCGGCGCGTATCCGTTCCGTGGATCGAGGCGTGGACCACCGGCGATCGGCGCGAACAAACGGGCGCGTCATACCCGAACGGATATGGTCGACCTCGGATTCGGCATTTGTATGTCATGTCCGCCGGGGTCAGGATCCATGTGACGCACTGTGAACATCGGCCGCCGCAGCGGCTTTGCGGAGTGAACGCCCGCCCCCGAGTGGATAGGTCACCCATGAGTAATTCGGCTCCGAAAGAGAGCACCGACGGCGGTGGAAAGACGGCGGGAAGAACCGCCGTCGCGACTTTGGCCGGCACCACCCTGGAGTGGTACGACTTCTTTCTCTACGGCACTGCCGCCGCACTCATCTTCGACAAGCAGTTCTTCCCGTCACTGAGCCCCGCGGCGGGAACTCTCGCCTCGTTCGCCACCCTGGCCGTCGGATTCGTCGCCCGACCGCTGGGCGGACTGGTCTTCGGCCATTTCGGCGACCGTATCGGCCGCAAGGCGACCCTGGTGGTGTCGCTGGTGATGATGGGAATCGGCTCGACCCTCATCGGCGCCATTCCCAACTACGACACGATCGGCTACTGGGCGCCCGTACTGCTCGTCGTGCTGCGTGTGGTGCAGGGCATCGGTCTGGGCGGCGAGGGCGCGGGCGCGACACTGATGTCGATGGAGCACGCCCCGGCCGGCAAGCGGAACCTGTACGCGGGATTCCCCCAGATGGGAACACCCGCCGGCCTGGTCCTGGCGAACATGATCTTCCTCGCCACCAGCACGGTGATGAGCGATCACGCGTTCACCTCGTGGGGCTGGCGGGTCCCGTTCCTGATGAGTTTCGTCCTGGTCGCGGTGGGCTTGGTGATCCGGCTCCGGGTCACCGAATCCCCGTCCTTCGATCATGCTCTGGAACAGGGCGAGGTGGTCCGCTTTCCGCTCGCCGAGGCATTCAAGGTCGGCTTCCCACGCCTGGGCCTCACGCTGCTCGCCGTGGTCGCCAATTCCGCCGTCGCGTACGTATTCATGGTCTTCACGCTGTCGTACGGAACCAAGCATCTCGGCTATGAGAAGAGATTCCTGATCCTGAGCATCTCGGCCGCCGCCGTGTTGTGGTTCGCGAGTATTCCGCTGTGGACACGAGTCGCCGACCGATACGGCAGACGCACCATGTTCATCGGCGGCTCGGCCGCGATCCTGGCGTGGTGTCTCGCCTTCTTCCCTTTGCTGAACACCGGGAATTCGGCGCTCGCCGTGCTGGCCCTCGCCGGAATGGGCCTCATCATTCCGATCACGCACTGTGTCCAGGGCGGGATCATCGCCGACACCTTCCCCGTCCACGTCCGGTACTCGGGGTCCTCGTTGATCCTGCAACTCGGCGCCGTCCTCGGCGGCGGACTGGCTCCGACGATCTCCACCGCGCTGTTGAACTCCGGCGCATCCTCGACCGGAGTGACCTGGTATCTGGCGGCGATGTGTCTGGTCAGCCTGGTCGGCGCGATCGCGCTGTTCCGCGTGGTCCCGGAGAGTTCGCCGGAACCGGTCGCACGTCCCGGCGCGGTCGCCGCGGAGGCGTGAGGCACGCTACGCCACGCCCACGCTCGTGACCGATCGCGCGGCAAGCCGCGGCGGCCGGTCGGGAGATCGGGAGGGTCGGGAGATCGGGAGGGTCGGGAGATCAGGAGGGTCGGGAGATCAGGAGCGGCGGCGGGGCTTGCCGCGCTTGGCGCCCTTGCCGGCGCCGGGGCCGCCGCGGGCACCCTTGCCGGTCGACCCGCCGGCGGCGCCGGGCTTGCGCTTGGCGCCGCTCGCGTCGGGGCGCTGGGACTTGGCCTTCGGTTGGGCCGGCGTCGGTGCCCGACCGCGCGAGCTGTTGACGGTGCGTCCGCGGACGATCCCGATGAACTCCTCCACCAGGTCGGTGGTGTGCGCCTCGGGCCAGGACAGCGCCACCCGCGACTCGGGAGCGTCGGACACCGGCCGGTAGGTCAGGTCCTTGCGGTGGTGCAGACGGGCCAGGGACTGCGGGACGACCAGCAGGCCCACCCCGGCCGCCACCAGTTCGACCGCGTCCGCCGTGGTCGCCGGTCGCTCCTTCGCGGCCACCCCGGGCCGGCGCTCCCACTCCAGGGTGTCGTCGAGCGGATGCAGCACGACCGCGTCGGCCAGATCCTCCGCGACCACCTCGTCCGCCCCCGCGACGTCGTGGTCCTTGGGCACCACGACCACCGTGGTCTCGGTGTAGAGCGGAATCGCGCTCAGCTCGGTCCGGTCGATCGGCAGCCGCACCAGCCCGGCGTCGGCGTCCCCGGCGCGCAGGACGTCGGCCGCGTCGGCCGCGGACACCGGGATCAACGTCAGCGGTACCTCCGGCAGCCGCTCGTTCCAGACCCGCACCCATTTGGTGGGGGTCACCCCCGGAACGTACGCGAGCCGGAACGGGGTGGGTACTTCCGAGCCTGTCACCACGTCAGGTTAGCGGCCATGATCGGAGGCACCGCACACGGTCGCTACTCTTGACACCATGACGTCGCACAAGACCACCCAGACGATGAAGCCCGCGACCGCGGCGAAGAAGCTGGGCGTGTACCTCCAGGCCACCCCCGCCGAGTTCCAAGAGGGTGTCGTCTCCCGCGACGAGTTGAACGCGCTGCTGAGCGACCCGCCCGAGTGGCTCCGGGAACTGCGCCGCAACGGCCCGCACCCGCGTCCCGTCGTGGCGAACAAGCTCGGCGTCTCCATCGCCGGCCTCGCCCGCGGCGGCATCACCGAGGCGCTCACCACCGCGGAGATCGACGCGCTGAAGGAGGACGGCCCGGAGTGGCTGCGGCAGGAACGCGCCACCCAGGCCGAGGTCCGGAAGGAAACGATCCGGATCAAGGAGAAGAACAAGGACAAGAGCGCGGAGCAGCCCGTGGAGCGCCCCGCGAAGCCGCGCCGAGCGCGTTCCTGACCCACCGGCACCGCGGCCGGGAACCGATCACCGGTTCCCGGCCGTCGCGGTGGCCTGCCCGGCCCTATCGCGTGTCGTGGTCCAGGCCCGCGGTCGCGAGCAGGTAGGCGGTCATCGGCTCGTAGTCCCGGGCGTCCACGACGTGGTCGTCGAGCGGCACGGTGACCGTGACGGTGCCCTCGGCCTCGCCGAGGAACAGCGCCGGGTCGTTGCAGTCGGCGAACGCGACCGTGGGGATGCCGTATTGCCCGGCGCGGCCGGCCCAGCCGTGGTCGGCGACGACCAGGTCCGGCCAGGGTCGCCCGGCCGCCGCGAGCGCGTCCAGGATCGCGCTCATCGGTTGCGGTGCGTGGGTGTGCCACAGCGTGGCCCCGCGTTCGAGCACCGCCACACCGCCGAACTGCCGCACGCTGCCGCTGGTGTCGTCGTCACCCTCGGTGGTGTGCAGTCCGCGGGGGATGTCGAGGATCTCGGCGCCGGCCGCCCGCAACGCGCGACCGATGGCCCGATGTACGTCCAACAGGCCGCCGGGATGTCCGGTGGCGATCAGTACGCGCAGCCGGCGCGCGGCGGCGTCGCGCAGGACGGCGGCCATGCGATCGAGCCCGTCCAGGGTCAGTCGCGCGTCGATGGTGTCCTGACCGGTGCGGTGCTCGGGGTCCGCCCGCACGCCCACCCGCTCGACCATCACGTCGAGCACGTCGTCCTCGGTCTTCCAGCGGTCGCCCAGGTCCAGGCCCAGCCAGAACCGCCGGTTGCCCTTCACCAGTTCCGCGTAGTGCCGGAGATTGACCTCTCGGGGTGTGGCCACCCGGCCCGCGATGCGGGTCGTCTCCAGGTGCCGAATCAGCTCGTCGCGGGACGGAGGGGTGTTCGGCGTCGTCATGCCGCCATTGTGCCCGCCCGACAACCGGGCGGTGGCGGGCGGGGTCCCACCCACCACCGGTGTCCCGGGTGACCGGGGTGATTCAGCACCTGGAGGTTCGGAACCGGGACAACTCGCCGCGGGAGCCGATGCCGAGCTTGGGATAGGCCTTGTAGAGGTGGTATTCGACCGTGCGCGGGCTCAGGAACAGGCGGCTTGCGATGTCCCGGTTGCTCACGCCCTCGGCGGCGAGTCGAACGATGTGCAGCTCCTGCGGCGTCAGCCGGGCGAGTACGTCCGCGTCGCCGGTGTCGGCCGGGGCCGCGTCGCCGGTGGCGCGCAGCTCGCTCCGGGCCCGTTCGGCCCACGGGCTCGCCGCCGACCGCTCGAATCCGGCCAGCGCGGAGCGCAGCGGGGCGCGCGCGTCCACGCGCCGCCGGGCCCGGCGCAGCCATTCACCGTGCAGCAGTTCCGTGCGCGCCCGCTCGAACGGCCGCCCGCCCCGCTCGTGTTCGCGGATCGCCGCGACGTAGAGCGCGTCGGCGGCGTCCGGTTCGGCAAGCAGCGCACCGCAGCGCAGCGCGACCGCCATCGCCCACGGGGTCCCGCTCGCCCGGGCCCAGCGCTCGAAGCGCGCCGCCGCCTCCCGGGCCCGCTCCGGGGTGCCGGCCCGGACGGCGGCCTCGACCAGATCGGCGTTCGCGGCCACGGCGGCGGCGGTGTGGCGGGCCGGCCCGCGCGTGCACTCGGTCAGCCGACGCACCGCCGATTCGTGGCGCCCCAGGGTGAGATCGAGCAGTGCGAGCACGCAGTCCGCGGCGGCCGTCGTCTCGGCGACCCCGCCGAACGCGGGCGCCCCGGCGAGGTCGGCGTCGGCCGCGAGCGCCGCGCGGCACCCGTCCTCGTCGCCGCGTTCGGCGGCGATCCGGGCGGTGATCAGGTGAAGTCGCGCCACCCGGTACACCTGACCGGTGTCACGCGCGAAGGTGAGCGCCTCGGCGATGGTGGCCGCCGCGTCGTGCGGCAGGCCGGCCATCGCCTGGGCGTGCGCCTGGACCTGGAGCGCGCCGGGCAGCGCGCCGACCTGTCCGCGTACCCGGGTGCGTGCCGCGTCGGTGGTGGACAGGTCCAGAGCCGCGTCGTCGTCGCCGAGCAGAACCGCGAGGTTGCCGGCGAGGATCCGGGTGAGCAGCAGGCCGGGCGGGTTCACCCGCACACCGGTGACGAAGGACCGCAGGATCGGCAGGGCGCGCTCGGGATCGTCGTCGACCAGGTACGCGAGCGCGGTGATCGCGGCGGCCGGCGACGCGTGCTCCGCCGACGCATGCTCCACCGACGCGGCGGCAGCCGACTCCGACTCGGCCGCGAGGGCGGCCAGTTCGCGCAGTTCGACCTCCTCCGCCGCGGACCACGCAATGCCGGCGGCCATGATCAGCAGCCTCAGCGCGAGTTCCGGGTGGGTGGGCGCGATCGGCCGGGCGTGCTCGATGAGCAGTCGGGCCGCCCCGCGCGGGGTGCCGCGTTCGCTCGCCGCGGTCGCCCGCACCATGGCCGATCCGGCTCGCGGCAACGGGTCCTCGGTCCCGGCCAGGGCCCGATCGGCCAACTCCGCCGCGTGCTCGGTACGCCCCGCGACCACGGCCATCTGGGCCGCCAGGACGCTGCGCCGAGCCCGGTCGGCGGGCTCCGGACTGAGCCGGGCGGCCCGTTCGTGGATCGGCGCGGCGGCCCCGGTCGCGCCACGCTCGTGCGCGTCCACGCCCGCCCGCTCCAACGCGGCCGCGACGCTCTCGTCGGGCCCGGCCGCGGCCTCGGCCAGGTGCCACAGTCGGCGCTCGCCGTCGGTGGCCGCGGCCAGCGCCCGGTGTACCGCCAGCCGGCCGGCCACTCCGGCCCGCTGGTAGGCGGTCGAGCGCACCAGCGGGTGTCGGAAGGCGATCGTCGCGCCGGTGCCGCGCAACAGGCCGGCCGCCACGCACGCGTCGAGGTCCTCGGCGCCGGCGCCCAGCGCCCGCGCGGCCCGGAGCACCGTGCCCAGGTCACCGGTGCCCTCGGCGGCGGCGACGGTCAACACCACGCGGGCGGGCTCGGGCAGCCGGGCGATCCGGTCCCCGAAGGCGGCCGACACCCGGTCGGTGACGGGCAGGGCGGTGGGCGGGTCGACCCGGCCGGTGCGCACGTCGGCGTCGAGTCCGGCGGCGAACTCGAGCAGGGCCAACGGGTTTCCGGCGGACTCGGCGATGATCCGCTCGCGCACCGCCGGGGTCAGATCCGGGACCCGCTCGGCCAACAGCGCCCCGGCCGGGTCGTGCTCCAACGCGGACAGCGTGAGTTCGGGCAGCGCACGGGCCGGAAAGCCCTCCGGGGCGTCCCGTGCGGTGAAGAGCATCCCGACCCCCTCGGCGTCCAGCCGCCGGGCGATGAACAGCAGCACCTCGGCGGAGGCGACGTCCAACCAGTGCGCGTCGTCGATCAGGCACAACAGTGGCCGCTCGCGGGACAGGTCGGAGAGCAGGCCGAGCACGGCCGAGCCGACCAGATACCGGTCCGGACCCGCCTGGGCCAGACCCAACGCGCCGCGCAGCGCCGCCACCTGGACGTCGGGCAGCGTGTCCAGGCGGTGCAGCACCGGCCGCAGCAGGCCGTGCAGCGCGGCGAACGGCAGGCCGGCCTCGGCCACGACTCCCGCGGCGCGCAGCACCCGCAGACCGTCGGCGTCGCGCGCGGCCCCGTCCAGCAGCGTCGACTTGCCGATGCCGGCCGGCCCGCGCAGCACCAGCACCGCGCTGCGGCCCAGGCGGGCCCGTGCGATCACCGCCGCGATCTCGGCCCGCTCGACCTCTCGCCCCCACAATCGCGCCCGCGACGCGTCGGTGCTCCCGGAGCGGGGTGTGCTGGTCATCGGCGGAACTCTCCGGGGCTGGTTCGGGTCGCCCACGCACCGGCTCCCGCCGCGGGTGGGGCGGCCGGGACCGGCCCGGGCACGGGTTCACCGTAGGCGGTCGACGCCACCCGCTCGCGCGCCACCACCCGGCCGCCATCGAGCGCCCCCGCCCTACCGGCGCCCGACCGTCATCGAGCGCCCTCGCACTCCCACCATCCGGCCGTCATCGATCGCCCTCGCGGTCCCGCCACCCGGCGCCGACCGAGCACCGCTCCGGGTCCGGCGCCGGTCCCGTACACGCGTGCGAAATCCCGCCACAAGCCGGCCGATTCGGCACGTTCTCCTTTCGTTGTCCAACGAGGAGACTATTGGCGCGGTACGACGACCCACCCGCCCCATCCGCACCGGGGGGCACAGGTGGGCGCGGCGGCCCCGAACAACCGAAAGTCGCTCGGTTCGTGTAATGATCTGCCCGCCTTTTTGCAGGAAGGATCGATATGAGCCCCGTGAAGGTAGAGATCCGCGACGCCGGACCGCTCGACGTCGAGGTGGAAGAGGAAGCGGTCGAGTTCGAGGACGAGTCGAACCCGGACCGGCGGATCGAGGCCTGTCTGCCCGAGCCCTGGCCCACCGCGACGACGCGCGTCGGATGTGACTGGAAGGTCTGACCCGGACCCGACCGACCCGGTGCGCACGGCCCGATCGGCACCCATCGGCCCGATCGGGCTCGCGCCGGTGCACCCACGCGCGGCACCACCTGCCGGCGGCGGATCCAGGAACGACAGGAACGGCACGAACGGCAGGAATCGCGGGACCGGCAGGAACCGGCGGGAGGGGTGGGCATTGGTGCGGTCGATCCCCCACGGATCCGCGCAGGATCTGCGCACGCGACTCGAGGCGCTCGTGGCCGGCCACGCCCGACGGTGTAGCGCGGACGACGTCTGGCTGCACCTGTTCGACCCGCGCATGCCCGTGCTCGACCACGGATGGAAACTGCACGTCTCGGCCCGGCCCGAGGACTTCCCCGAGACCCTGGACCTGGTGGTCCCGGTGCTGCTGCGCTATCGCTGCCTGGCCAAGTTCGCGGTGAGCACCGCCGTGTTGGAGGAATTGAACTCCGGGGTGCGCGATCCGGCCGTGGTCGGCAAGGCGGCCACCGTGTATCCGCGCGAACAGGACGTACCGGCCCTGGGCCGGGAACTGGCCGACGTGTTGGTCGGCCGCGCCGGCCCGCGCGTGCTCGGCGACCGCCGGGTCCGGCCGGACGCGCCGGTGTACTACCGCTACGGCCCCTTCCGGGCCACCGGATCCGGCGCCGCCGAGTTGGTGATGACCGGACCCGACGGGCAGCGCTTCCCCGGCCGGGCGAGCATTCGATATCGCCGACCCCCGTGGGCGGCGGACCCGTTCGGTGCCGCCGAACCCGCCCCGGGGCGGGCCGCACGGCTGGTCGGCGGCCGATACCGACTCACCTCGGGCATCGCCCGCTCCCCGCACGGGAACGTCTACCGCGCCCTGGACACCACAACCGGCGAACGGGTGGTGGTCAAGCAGGCCAGGGCCTACGCGGGCGAGGACGGCGACGGCGTGGACGCCCGGGGCCGGCTGCGCCACGAGCGCGCCGTGCTGGCCGCGCTGGCCGATCTCGACGGGGTGCCCCGGGTCGTCGACCACGTGCGCCACGGCGAGGACGAATACCTGGTCACCACCGACTGCGGCCCCGCGGACCTGCGCCGCGACGTCCTGACGCACGGCCCCTATCCGGGCGACGCGCGGCCCGGGCGCCGGGTGTCCGGGCTGGCTCGCGGGTTGTTGACCGTACTCGACGCGATGCACGCCCGAGGCGTGGTGATGTGCGATCTGAAACCGGGCAACGTGGTCCTCGACACGGACGGCACCTGCCGGCTGGTCGACTTCGGCATCAGCGCGCTGCACGCGCACCGCCCGGCCGGCGGCACGCCGGGCTACACCCTCGCGGTGGACCCCGCCGACGGTCCGGCCGACCCGGCGGACGACCTGTACGCGCTGGGCGCGACGCTGCACTACGCGCTGACCGGGATGGATCCGGTGATCGTCGACCCCGACCGCGCGGTGGACCGCGACCGTACGCTGGCCTGCCTGGCCGCCGCGCTTCCCGGCGCCGCCCATCGACCGGTCCGGGCCCTGGTCGCCGGACTGCTCAGCCTCGATCGCGAGGAGCGGCTGGCCTGCGCCCGGCGCCTGCGGACCGGCCTGCCGGAGCCGCCGCACGGCCGCCGTCTGCCGACGCCGCCTCGCGTCGACGCCGACCTGCTGGACGACGTGATCGCGCACACCGTGGCCGGCTGTGTATCCGCCGCCTGCGCGCTGCCCGCCGCATCGGGCGCGCGCCCGGGATCGACGCTGACTGTCTACGCGGGCGC
Source organism: Embleya sp. NBC_00888 (assembly GCF_045207655.1). Lineage (NCBI taxonomy): Bacteria > Bacillati > Actinomycetota > Actinomycetes > Kitasatosporales > Streptomycetaceae > Embleya > Embleya sp. NBC_00888. The sequence goes on from NZ_CP108785.1 coordinate 2,136,900, forward strand.
GGCCGGAGTGGGCCTGGAACTGCTGCACCACCTCGACCACCCGGGCGTCGCGGAGGCGGTCGCCGAGCTGGCCCGCCGCACCGCGACACACCCCGAACTCGACGCGCTCTCCGGCGCGTTGTACACCGGCCGCACCGGGGTCGAGCTGTTCCTGCGCGCCGCCGCCGCGCAACCGGGCGGCGGTCTTCCCCTGCCGGCCTTCCCGCCCGACCCCCTGCCGTACGACGACACCGGCGACCAGATCGGCGGGGCGGCGGGCACCGGTACGGGCCACCTGCTGCTGGCGCGCCAGGCACACGCGGCGGGACGGATCGAGCAGGCCGCCCGACACCTGGCCGCCGCGGATTCCTGCGCCAAGGCCCTCCTGGACCGACCACGCGACGCGCGGACCGGGACCGACGACCTGCCGCCGGCCTCGTCACGGGCGGCCTACGCGCACGGCTACGCGCACGGCGAGGCCGGCATCGTGCACTTCCTCCGCGCCTGCCACGACACCCGCTCCCGCGAAGGCGCGAACCCGGCCCCGGACCCGGTGGTCGGACTCGCCGCACGCGAGGGCCTGGATCGACTCGCCGCGCACACACCCGAGTTGCTCGCGGAGGCGGCCCGCCCGGGCGCCGCCCGGCACTTCGCGTCCTGGTGTCGGGGAATGGCCGGGATCGGCACCGTCCTGATCGCCGCGGGCGCCCGCGAACAGGAGTCGGAGCTGCTCGAACTCGGCCTGCGCTGCGCCCGGTTGTGCCATTCGCTCGCACCCCGGATGAGCCTGGTATCGCAATGTTGCGGTCTTTCCGGGGTCGGCGAACTGCTCGTGGACGCCGCGCTCGTCACCGGCGACGACGAGCACTGGCGGGCCGCCGAGGATGTGGTGTCGCTGATCCTGGCGCGCAGCGGCGGCACGACGCGGCGCCCGTTGTTCCCCGACAACACGCTCGCCGGCACCGACCCCGGCTGGGCCGGCGGCGGCACGGGCGTGTTGTCGCTGCTGCGCCGGCTGCGCGACCGGGGCGGGGAGCGCCTGTACGCGCCGCCACCGAGGGCGGCCTGCGGGTCCTGACGACCGGCGACGGGTCTCGGCTCCAGGGCGTGTCTTCAATCCCCCGTCGGGCTCCGCGGCGTGAGCGCGGCGAGGAGCCCGAAGGGCGGATGCCGCGCATCGGCGTGCCGGAGAAGCGCTCGCATAGTGGTTCTATTCGGGTGGTTCTCCGGGGCGGCGAGCGCAGCGAGGAGCCCGAAGGGCGGATGCGGTGCCGGGCGTCGTGGAACTCGGCGGGGGATTGAAGACACGCCCTAGGCGCCCGGGACCCAGTAGCCGTGAACCTCGGTGACCTGGGGCGGAGCCGGGCTCGGCGGGAAGCCCAGCTCCACGGCCACCGGCATCAGCCGAGTGTTGAACGCGTCCATCGCCGCCCGCGACTCCCACAGGTCGATGATCCGTACGCCGTCGTCCGTCGGGATCGCCACGTGGGCCAGACATCCCTCCGCCGGGATCTCGCCGGACCGCACGCGCGCGGAGAGTTGCTCGTACTGCTCCTTCTCGACCCCCGGCAGATCGATCTGCATGAGAATGGCCATCACGGTCCTCCAGTCGTGCCGACGCCTTCGGTGGGAGGGCATCACTTCCCATCCTTGCCGCTCACGCACGACCCGCAACCGGGGCGGGCGCCGGCACCAGCGGCGTTCCGGCCGCGCTCGGCACGACCGGTGACGCGCGCGGCGTCAACCTGGCGCTGAGTTACCTGGTCCTGGGCTGGAACTCCGCGCGCCCCCTGTACCACCGCCCCGACGAGGCCTTCCAAGCCGACCAAGTCGCCCGGGTGTCGCGCCTGTTCGACGGCCGGCACACCGAACCGCAGATCCTGGCCGAGCTGCCCGACCGGCTCGAGGCGCTGTTCCGCCCGGAGTTCCTGGCCGGCCGCGGCGCGCCGGCCGGCCGCTTCCTCGCCGCCATGCGGGAGAACGACACGACCTGCGCATGGGCTCCGCGCGTACCCGTCGCCCTGTTCGGCGCCCGAGGCGACCGGGAGGTGCCCTTCGCCGACTCCCGCGCCTGCGCCGCCGAACTCACCGAACGCGGCGCCGACCCGACCCTGATCGACCTCGGTGACCTCCCCCACTACCCCTCCGGAATCCAGGCGGCTCCGCACATCCTGCGCTGGTTCGCCGACCGGCCCTGACCGCCGGGCCGGTCCCGTACGGCGGCGCGTCCACCCGCCCGCCGGATCGGGATCGGCCCTGCGGATTGCCTCCACGACCCCGACGGCACGTGGTGTACGCCTGCGGAACAGGGCATACAAGGGGAATCCGCCCGAGCGCGGGACCGAGGAGGAAGGAGCCGAATGCCGTCGGAAGTCGATCTCGCCGCAGCGCTGTCCAGGGTCAAGGAGAGCGAGACCTCGCTGGTCGCGCAGGTGCTGCGGACCACCGTGGCGGCGGTGACGTCCTACGTCGCCGCGCTGTTCCTGGCCGGCACCGATCCGCAGCCGATCCTGGCCCCGCTCACCGCGCTCCTGGTCGTCCAGGTCACCTCGTACGCGACGTTCACCACCGGCGTGCAGCGGGTCGCCAGCGTGGTCTCGGGCGTGCTCATCGCGGTGCTCTTCAGCGAGGCGGTGGGGCTGAACTGGTGGAGTCTGACCCTGCTGCTGTTGGCCTCGCTCGGTCTGGGACACCTGATCCGGCTGGGCGACTCGATCAACGAGGTGGCGATCAGCGCGATGATCGTGCTCGGCGTCAGCCAGGTCGCGGACACCGCGTGGGACCGGGTCGCGGAGACCCTGATCGGGGCCGCCGTCGGCATGGTGTTCTCGCTCGTCCTGGCCCCGCCCGTGCACGTGCGGCCCGCGAACGAGGCGGTGATGTCCGCCTTCGACGCGCTGACCCGGCTCCTGGACACCATGGCCCGGGAGATCGACGACGACGTCAGTCACGACCGGGCGCACGGCTGGCTGGAGGAGGCGCGCCGGATCGACCGGGACATCGTGCGGGTGGACGCGACGTTGACCACGGCCGAGGAGGGCACCCGGTTCAACCCGCGTGGCCGACGCGCCACGGTGCGCGTGCTCGCGCTGCGCAGCGGCCTGGACACCGCCGAGATCAGCGCGGTGGCGCTGCGCATGGTGTGCCGGTCGCTGAGTGGGTTGTACGCGCGGGGCGAGCACGGCGAGCCGGCGTACACCGAGATCCCGTTGGCCACCGCACAGTCGCTGCGCAGCCTGTTCCACTCGCTGGCCGCGCTGTTCGCGGCGTACGGCCATCTGCTGGTGCTGCACGGCCAGGACCGCCCGGTGGACTCCGCGCACGCCGAGGTCACGTTGCGCGAACGGCTGGCCGAGGCCGAGGAGGACCGGTTGCGTACCGAGGCGATCCTGCTCGCCGACTCGATCGCCAACCCGGACCGCTGGGAGCTGTACGGGACGCTGCTGACCGCGGTGGACAAGCTGGTCGACGAGACCCGGCCGGCGGGCACTCCGGGCGACCTGGCGCAGCGGATCGAGGAGCGTCGCCGGCGCCTGGCCCAGGAGCGCCGGCTCCGGGCCGCGGTGGCCAGACCCGGTCCGGTGTTGCGGGAGAGCATCCGGTGGGTGGTGACGCCGACCGATCGACTGCTGCGGGTCCCGCGCCGGCTGCACCGACACACACTGCGCCGGCGCGGGTGACGGGTCGCCGCCCCGGCGCCGGGCACTCCCGCGACTCGGGCTCGCCGCGACCCCGGATCCGCCCCGGGACCGGCCCCGGGTGGCCGGTGCGCAAGCCGCGCACCGGCCACCCCTGGATCCGAAATGAGCCCACCCCCGTGCACGAGCTCATGTCGAAACGGCCGCTTGCCGGGTGTTCGGGGCAACCCCCGACAAGCGGCCATGGGTGAAGCCAAGCAGCCGAGGTCCGCCACGACATCCCGTCCCGGGTGGAAGAGTCGATCGAACCGGCGTGGTAGTCCGCCGCGGTCGGGTCAACCCTCGGAGTAGCCCGCCGACGCCGTGACCGCGCCGGTCGGCACGTACCCTGATGAGCCCCGACGCCAAGGACCGGACATCGTGCGAGACAACCCCGAAGCACCACCGATGGAGATCGTCGCGGCGGCCGGCGAGCCCTTCGGGATCGCCCTGGCCGGCGCTCGCGGTCTTCGTCTGCGCGGTCTGGCGGACCGGGAGAGCGACGGCGTCGACTTCGCCCTGGCCGCGCGCGACGCCGGGAGGCTCTCCGCCGCCCGCGGCGCGATCGTCGCGGCGCTGACCGACGCGGGCTTCCGGGTCGGCGTCGACGGCAGGGCCGGCACCAAAACCTTCGTCCGGATGACCGCGCGGCCGACCGGGGGCGGGAAGGGCACACCGCTGACCCTGCACGTCGCGCCCCGCACGCACGAGCCCACCGTCGTGGACGGTGTCCCGGTGCTGCACCCCGACGACCTGGTCGCGGCCAAGGTGGTCATCCTGGGCCTGCGCTCCGAGGTGCGGGACGCCTTCGACGTCTTCGCGCTCGCCGACCGCTACGACACCGGCCGGCTGCTGGAACTGGCACTGGCGCACGATCCCGAGCTGCGCGCCGAGGACTTCCTGACCGCGTTCAAGCACGTCACCGAGCGCGAGGACGCCGAATTCGGCCCGCCCGCCGCGCGCGCCGCCGCCGTCCGCGCCTGGTTCCAGGACTGGTTCACCGAACTCTCCACCCGGCACAGCCGCCCGATCGCCGCCGCACTCGACCCCAAGGTGCTGGCCGCACTGGCCGCACTGGCCGAGCCGGACGAGCACGCTCCCGACGTCGGACCGGCGTGACTCGCGCCGCCCGCCCCGCCGCACGGTCGCTCAGCCGCGTCGGCCGCCGGGTGTGACCAGCCCGGTCTCGTACGCCAGCACCACCGCCTGCGCCCGGCTGGACAGGTTCAACTTGGCCAGCGCGCGGTTGAAGTGGGTCTTGACCGTGGACTCGGTGACCACCAGGGTGCCGGCGATCTCGTTGTTGGCCATCCCGGTCCCGACCAGGCGCAGCACCTCCAACTCCCGCCCGGTGAGCGTCTCCAGGTCCGGCGGCACGTCGCCGGTCGGCGCGCTCGCGAACGCGACGTAGGTCTCGATCAGCCGCCGGGTGACGCTGGGCGCGAACAGCATGTCGCCCGCCATCACCGCGTCGATCGCCGCCAGCAGCCGCTGAGGGCCGATCTCCTTGAGCAGGAAACCGGACGCCCCGGCGCGCAGCGCGGCGTAGACGTACTCGTCCAGGTCGAACGTGGTCAGCACCACGATTCGGGGCGGTGTGCCCTCGGCGGCGGCCAGAATGCGCTCGGTGGCCTCCACGCCGCTCACCTCGGGCATCCGGATGTCCATCAGGATCAGCTCGGGGCGCAGCTTCGCGGCCAGGTCGATCGCCTCGGCCCCGTCGGACGCCTCGCCGACCACGTCGATCCCCGGGGCCGCGCGTAATAACGCGGCCAGGCCCGCCCTGATCAGGATCTGATCGTCGACCACCAACACCTTGGTCACCCCGTCGGTCCCTTCGTCACGTCGGTACGAGGCGGCCTAGGCATCCCCGCTCTCGGCCGACGTGGTGGGCTCGGCCGGGATCGGCAGGACGAGACCGACCTCGAATCCCCCGGTGGGCCGCCGTCCCGCAACGAGCGTCCCGCCGTAGAGCTTGGCGCGCTCGGACATGCCGATCAACCCGTGCGCCGCCACCCCACCGATTGTGCCCGGATCGAACCCCTGCGGGGCGGTACTCGCGGTCCCGTCTCCCCCGTCGTCGGTCACGGTTATCCGCAAGTGGTGTGGACCAAAGTCCACCACCAGGTCGACCCGGGCGGTACGGGCGTGTTTGAGGACATTGGTCAGAGCCTCTTGGACGATCCGGTACGCGCACAACTCGATGCCCGGGGACAGCGGGCGCGCGACGCCCAGCGTCGTGGACCGCACGTCGACCCCCGCGGCCCGGATCCGGCGCACCACCTCGCCGAGTCGGGCCAGCCCCGGCGCCGGATCCAGCCGATCGTCGGCGGTCCGCCCGCGCGCGGCGTCCGGCGGTGCCTCGTCGACGTCGGACGTGTCCCCCTCGTCCGCGCGCAGCAGCATCAACATCCGGCGCATCTCGTCCAGGGTCTCGCGCGTGGTCTCGCCTATGGTGCGCAACGCCGCCTCGGCGGTGGGCGGATCCGAGGTCAGCACGTACTCGGCGAGGCCGGCCTGCACGGAGATCACCGACACGTGGTGGGCGACCACGTCGTGCAGTTCGCGCGCGATCCGCACCCGCTCGTCGGTCACCGCCCGCCGGGCCCGGGCCTCCTGCTCACGGGCCAGCCGCGCGGTCAACATCGCGTACTGCGCGTTGCGTTCGCTCAGCCGCCGGGCCGCGACGCCGAACCAGCAGATGCCCGGCGGGATGACCAGGATCTGGGCGAGGACGGTGGTCATCGAACCGCCGTCCGCGGCCAGTCCGGCGTACAGCCAGGTGGCGCCCACCGCCACCACGCAGCCGACCATGGTCCGGATCGATCGGTGCGCGGCGACGGTGTAGATCCCCATCAGCGTGCCGAGCGAGTTCACCACCGGCCAGTAGCCCAGCGCGATGTAGACCACCTGGAGAGCGAGCATGACCAGCAGGACCGGGACCGGGGCACGGCGGCGCAGGATCAGCGGCAGGTTGATCACCACGATCAGCGCGAAACCGAGCGTGTCGGTCTCGCGCCAGTCCCCGGTGGGATCCTCGTGGGCCAACAGCAGACTGACCACGATGTAGGACAGCGCGAGGATCGCGTCCACCACCGTCGTGGGGAGGGTGATGGACAGCCTGCTCCGCACCGTTCGGGCCCGCATCGGCGCAGCGTAGCCCGTGATCGACGGGCCGTCGTCAAACCGACGGTCCACACCCGTCTACCACGCTGGTTGTAGACCGCCACGGCGAGCGCCGCGCGGGTGGGCAGCCGGCCGCGGGCGGAGGCGGTGGTGCGAGACTGGTTCGTGTGCCCGCCGATGCCGACCCCGACTTTTGCGGCGGACCGGACCCTCGCGACGGGCGGTGTCGTCGACGTCCGCACCCGGCGCTGATCGCGGCGGGCCGCGTGCCGGGCGGTCACGGATACGCAGCGATCGGCCGGCGGTTTGGCAAATGTTGCCGTCGAGGGCTCGGCCGGTACAGCGTGTACTGAACACGATCACCGGTGCCGCGACGGGTGCATGTCGCCGGTCGGCCCCGGGTCGAGGCGAGCCGGACAGTACGGGTGTCGAGGGGTGTGTGCCGTGTCGCAGGCGTGGTGGGACGACGAGGGCGTCGACGCGGGCGGCCCGGGTGGGCCCGAGGACGTGGTCGCCCGGCTCGACGGCGTGGACTACCTGGCCGGCGACGGCATCGGCACCGCCGCCTACCTCGCACTGCGGATGGGTCGGCCGCTGCTGGTGGAGGGCGAGCCCGGGGTGGGCAAGACCGCGCTCGCCCAGGCGTTGTCGGCCGCGTTTCGCGTGCCGCTGTTCCGGCTCCAGTGCTACGAGGGCCTGGACGCCTCGCAGGCGCTCTACGACTGGGACTTCCCGCGCCAGATGTTGCACCTGCGGGCGGCCGGCGCGGCGGGCGAGACCGATGCCGCGGCGCTGGAGGCGGGGCTGTACGACCGGCGCTACCTGATCGCCCGGCCGGTGTTGCAGGCGATCGAGGCGGCGCCGGCGGTGCTGCTCGTGGACGAGGTGGATCGGGCCGACGACGAGTTCGACGCGTTCCTGCTCGAGGTGCTCTCCGACTTCGCGGTGACCGTGCCCGAGCTGGGCCGGATCGCCGCGAAGGTGCCGCCGCTGGTGGTGCTGACCTCCAACCGCACCCGCGAGCTGCACGACGCGCTCAAGCGGCGCTGCCTCTACCACTGGCTCGACCACCCCGACCACGCGCAGGAGGTGGCGATCGTGCGCCGCCGACTGCCGGAGGTGAGCTCCAAGCTGGCCGAGGACGTGGTCCGTGCCGTCGGGCGGCTGCGCACGGCCGACCTGGTCAAGCCGCCCGGCGTGTCCGAGACCCTGGACTGGGCCGGCGCGCTGCTCGTGCTCGGCGTGCGCGAGCTCGACCCCGACAGTGCCGCACGCACGCTCGGCGCGGTGCTCAAGCACCGGGAGGACCTGGAAGGCGTACGGGCGGCCGGGCTGGTTCGGCTGCTCGCGGCGGGCGGCTGAGATGGCCGGGCGCGGTCCGCTGGACGCCGCCACGGTGCGCGCCGCCGTCGCGGCGCCGACCCGGCGCGACGGGGTGGAGACGCTGGTCGCCTTCGCGCGCACCGTCCGGGCCGCCGGTGTGCCCGCCGACCCGGGGCGCGTGCAGGCGTTCCTGACCGCCGCGGCCGAGCTGGGCGCCGACGCGCGGCCGGCCACCTACTGGGCGGGGCGGCTCACGCTGTGCTCCGCGCCCGAGGAACTGGCCCGCTACGACGCCGCGTTCACCGCCTACTTCGACTGCGAACAGCCGCCACCCGGGCGCCGCCGACCCGATGTCGACGTCGAGCGCGCGGTGGGCCTGCCGGGCCCCGACGAGGTGCCGCCCCGCCGGGAGGAGTCGGACGACGAACCCCGGATCGCCGCCGCCGACCGCACCGAGATCCTGCGCCGGCGCGACATCGCCGCGCTGGATCCGGCCGCGCGTGCCGAGCTGCGCCGACTGCTCGCGCTGCTGCGCCCGGCCGCGCCGACCCGGCGCACCCGGCGCCGGCGGCCGGCCCGGCACGGGCGGATCGACCGCACCCGCACGGTGCGCGCCGCGCTGCGGACCGGCGAGTTCGACCGGCTGCGCTACACCGACCGGGTCGTCCGGCCGCGCCGACTGGTGCTGCTGCTGGACGTCAGCGGCTCGATGGCGCCGTACGCGGACGCGCTGCTGCGCTTCGGCCACGCCGCGGTCCGGCGCCGCCGCGGCGCCGAGGTGTTCACCATCGGTACCCGGCTGACCCGGATCAGCCGCGAGTTGGCCCACACCGACCCGAACCGGGCGCTGGCCGCGGCGTCCGCCGCCGTGCCCGACTTCAGCGGCGGCACCCGGCTCGGCGATCAACTCCACGCCTTCCTGGAGGGCTGGGGCCGGCGCGGCGTGGCCCGGGGCGCCGTGCTGGTGATCGCCTCGGACGGCTGGGAGCGCGGTGATCCGGACCGGCTCGCGGTGGGCATGGCCCGGCTGCACCGGCTCGCGCATCGGGTGATCTGGGTCAATCCGCACCGTGCCCGGGAGGGGTATCAACCCCTGGCGGCGGGTATGGCCGCGGCTCTTCCGTACGTTGACGACTTTGTCGCCGGGCACAGCCTGGCGGCCCTGGAGGAACTGTGTGCACTGCTGGTGGACGAGCGAGGGACCGGGTGAACGGCCATGCGTGAACTGCTCGACCACCTGGAGGCGTGGTACCGGGACGGGCGCACCTTCGCGCTCGCGACCGTGGTGTCCACGCTGCGCAGTGCCCCGCGCGACGCGGGTGCGGTGATGGCGGTGTCCGCCGACGGCGTGGCGCTGGGCAGCGTCTCGGGCGGGTGCGTCGAGGGCGACGTGTACGAACTGGCGCGGGAGGTCATCGCCGAGGGCCGGCCGCGTACCGCCGCCTACGGGATCAGCGACGACGACGCGCTGATGGTGGGCCTGACCTGCGGCGGCACCCTGGAGGTGTACGTCGAGCCGGTCGACCCGGCGCGCTATCCGGAGTTTCCCGAGCTGATCGCCGCGCTGCGCGAGGGCCGGCCGATCGCGGTCGCCACCGTGGTCGCGGCCCCGGACGCGGATCGGCTCGGCACCCGGGTGGTGGTCGGCGCGGACGAGGACGGGAGCGGTCCGTTCGTGCCCGCGCTGCGCGCGTTGCTCGCGGACGATCGCACCACGCTGGCCCGGCCGGACGGCGACGCGCTGGTTCCGGTCGAGGCGCTCGGCGTGCGACAGGACGAGATCGTCTTCGTGCGCTCGTACCTGCCGCGACCGCGCCTGTTGGTGTTCGGCTCGAACGACTACGCGGTGGCGGTGGCCCGCGCGGGCGCGTTCGCCGGGTTCCGGGTGACGGTGTGCGACGCGCGCCCGGTGTTCGCGACCGCGGAGCGTTTTCCCGACGTCGACGAGTTGGTGGTGGACTGGCCCGACCGCTACCTCGCGGACACCCGGGTGGACGCGCGCACGGCGGTGTGCGTGCTCACCCACGATCCCAAGTTCGACGTGCCGGTCCTGGTCCGGGCGTTGCGCATGCCGGTCGCCTACGTCGGCGCGATGGGCAGTCGCCGGGCGCACGAGGACCGGTTGTCGCGGCTGCGCGAGGCGGGCGTGACCGAGGCCGAGTTGGCGCTGCTGCACTCCCCGATCGGCCTGGACCTGGGTGCGCGCACTCCGCAGGAGACCGCGATCGCGGTGCTCGCCGAGATCGTCCGGGCCCGCCACGGCGGCTCCGCCCGCCCGCTGTCGCTGACCGACGGCCGCATCCACCGCTGAGCACCGCGCAGCCGCCGCACACCGAGCCGCACACGTGCCGCACGTGCCGCACCTGCCGCACCGCAAGGAGCCCGCCGCGCGATTCGCGCGGCGGGCTCCTTGCGGTGCGGCAGGTGTCGAAGGTCAGCCGATCGGCGGTATCGCCTCCGCCAGTGCCTGGACCGCCGCGACGAAGCAGTCCGCCGGCGGGGTGACCAGGCCCGCGCCGACCTGACCGGTGCCCGCGACCTTGCCCGCGATGCCGGTGTTGATCTGCGGCAGGATGCCGGTGCGCACCACCTTGGTCACGTCGATCCCGGTCGGCGTGCCGCGGAAGTCCAGCACCGGGATCTGGTAGGCCGGGTTCTCCGCGAGGGTGATCTCGTACATCCGCCGGGTCGCGGCCAGCGCGTCGTCCACCTCGCCGCCGATGAACCGCACGATCGCCGGTGCCGCCGCCATCGCGAAGCCGCCGATGCCGGCGGTCTCGGTGATCGCCGAGTCGCCGATGTCCGGGTTGGCGTCGTCCGGGCCGTACGCGCCCAGGTACAGACCGTCCGGGACCTCGGCGGGACCGGTGTACCAGCGGTCGCCGGTGCCGGAGACCTGGATGCCGAAGTCGGTGCCGTTGCGCGCCATCGCCACCACGAGCGAGGAGCCGGGCACGTCGCGGCCCGCGTCCATCGCCAGCTTGCAGGCGGGCATGTCCAGGTTCAGGAAGAAGTGGTCGTTGCCGCCGACGAAGCGGGCCGCCTCGGCGATGTCCGAGGTCGGCGCGCCGCTGTCGATCATGTTCGGCAGCAGTTCGCGCAGCAACATCAGGGTGCCGGCGCGGTTGCGGTTGTGGCCCTCGTCGCCCATCTGCAACATCTGCGCGATGATCGCCCGGATGTCGATCGCCTCGCCCGCGCGCACCGCGGTGCGCAGCAGCGGACCGAGCACCGCGGACATCCAGCGCAGCCGCTCGATCACCTCGGGCCCGTACGCGCCGTAGCGCAGCACCTTGCCCAGGCCCTCGTTCAGCGAGCACCACGCGCGGGTGCCGTGCGTGGTGTCCTCGAGTTCGAACATCCACATCGACGGGCTGACCACACCCGCCATCGGCCCCACCGCGTGGTGGTGATGGCAGGAGTCCAGTTCGGCGTGACCCTCGGCGAGGAACTTCTCCGCCGCCTCCGGGGTGTCGGCCAGGCCCTCGAACAGCACCGCGCCGATCAGCGCGCCGCGCATCGGCCCGGACGCCCGCGCCCAGTCGATCGGCGGTCCGGCGTGCCGGAACTGGCCGGCCTTCAGACCCAGCGCCTCGCTCGCGGGCTTGACGTCCACCAGGTGCGGTGTGGATGCCAGCACCCGCTCGATCGCGACCGTGTTGGCCGCCTCGCGGCGCGCGTCGGCGAGCACCGCGGCCAGCGCGTCGGCGGTGCCGGGCAGCGGCGGGCGCCAGTCGACGGCGGTCACCGGTACGGCCTGCGCGGCCAGCGCGTCGGCGAGCAGATCGGCGCCGACCGTCACCACGGACGGGTCCCGGGTCAGCAGCGTGCCGCCTCGGGGGTTGGGAGCACTCACGCGTCGAGCCCTTCTACGATCGCCACGGCGCGCCGGGCGGCCTCGGCATTGGACAGGTGGACCTCGGCGCCGGCGGCGGTCAGGGCGCGGGCCTGGGCGTCCAGGTCCTGCGGGTCCAGGTCGGTGCCGCACAGCGAGATCAGCACGGCGGGCGCGTCCGGTCCGGCGGCGCGCAGCACCTCGGCCAGATCGGCGGCCGGGTCCGGGTGCGCGCCGTGTCCCAGGACGACGTCCAGGAGCAGTACCGCGGTGGCCGGGTCGGCCAGTTCCTCGGCGAGCCGCTCCAGGCGCAGGCTCGGGTCGATCATCGGGTGCGGACGGCCCGCGGTCAGGCCGTCGTCGCCGAAGTCGATCATCAGGTGCCCGGCCGTGCGCAGGTCGGCGGGCAGCGCCCAGTCGGCCCGCAACGGGATGTTGGAGGCGATCGGGCCGAGCCGGTCGGCGGCGATGATCATCGCCTCGTCGCACAGCGTGCCGCCGCAGAAGAGCCCGCGCAGCGCGCCGGTACGGGTGGGCACGGTCCGCTCGGGGCGCCAGGTCCGGTCCTGGACACCGGCGTGTCCGATGGCGGCCAGCGCCTTGGTCGCGGCGGCGGTGAGGTCCTCGCGGCCCTGCCCGAGGAAGGCCAACTGCACCGGTGTGGACAGCGTCGAGGCGTAGCGCTCGACCTCGGCCGCGACCGAGTCGGCGGGCGGCTTGGAGACCACCACGATCAGTTCGGTGGCCGGGTCGGCGTCCAGCATCGCCAGCGCCTGGAGCGTCGAGCGGGCGCCGACCGCCTCGCTCAGGTCGCGTCCGCCCACGCCCAGGCAGTGGCTGACGCCGCTGCCGGCCGCGTGCAGCAGGCACATCAGTTCCTGCGATCCGGTGCCGGAGGCGGCCACGATGCCGATCGGTCCCGGGCGCACGGAGTTGGCGAAGCCGAGGCCGACGCCGCCGACCAGCGCGGTGCCGCAGTCCGGGCCCATCACCAGGAGGCCGCGTTCGCGGCCCACGTCCTTGAGTCGGATCTCCTGCTCGACGGGCACGTTGTCGCTGAAGATCAGCACGTCCAGGCCCGCTTCGAGGGCGTCCATCGCCTCGGCGAAGGCGTGCGGTCCGGGTACCGAGACCAGCGCGAGGCTCGCGTCGGGCGTGGCACCGGCGGCGGTACGGATCGTGCGCGGCGGGACGCCGGCGGCGGAGCCGATCCCGGTGCCGCCGCCGGTGGACAGGACCAGTGCCTGTTCGAGCACCTCGAGGGCGCGCCGCAGCGCGTCGTCGTCGTCGGCCCGGATCGCCACGATCAGGTCGTTGGGTCCGGCGCCGTCCGGGGTCTCGAAGCCCATGCCCGCCAACAGGCCGACGTTGAGTTCCGTCGCCATGGCGACGAGCGCCTTGGTGACCCCGTCCACCGCGGATACCGATCGGCTCACCTGCATCAGGCTGACCGAGTCTCGGTATGTTCCGCGGCGCAGCTCAAGCGCGCTGCTCACGGGCGCTCCTTCCTTCGGGGTACGGGAGTTCGGTGGGACCGCCGCAGCCGCGAGGGGCTCCGGCGATCGCTGGTACCAGATCTGCGTCGGCCGCCTCGGCCCCGGCCAGGACGCCGTGGGCGAGGTCCGCGCCGGAGGTGTGACCCACCGTCAGCAGGCGGCGCAGGCAAGGGATGACGTCGGTGTCCCGGCCCACCGCACCGATCAGGTCGATCAGTTGCGCGCAGCCGTCGCCGCGGACGGCGTGGCCGAGCAGCGCGGCGGACAGGTCGGTGGTGCGGCCCGGGGCGTGTGCCGTGACGCGCGCGCCGAGGGCGCTCGCGTGCCGGCCGCCGGCCGGGTCGGGGGCGAGCAGGCGCAGCGCGAGCAGGAAGCCGCACAGCGCGTCGTCGCCGCTGGGGGTCAGACCCGGGCCCAGGCCGATCAGCCGCAGCGCGGCGGCGTACGCCCGATCGGGGTCGGTCGCGACGTGTCGGCCCAGGTCGGCCAGGTGGGCGCGCGCGTCGGCGGACAGGCCGGTGCGTACCGGCTCCAGTGCGGTGCGCAGCGCGGCGCACCCGGCCCGGCGGGTGTCGGCGTCGCCCGGCGCGGGCGGGCGCGGCGGGGTCCACCAGCGGGCCGCCGGCACCCGCAGCGGGCCGATGCACACCCGGCCGTCGCCGATATGGGCGTGCCGGTGGCCGGCGAGTGCGGGGAAGGGGGACGCGGTGCTGCGGCCGGCGAGCACGAGGGCGTTGGGCAGTCGGACCGCGTCGTGCGTGCACAGGGCCAGGACCGTGCCGTCCGGGTCGGCGAGGTAGATCGCGGCCGGGAAGACGCCGAGCACCCGCGCGGGCCGGGTCGGCGCGCACAGTGCCGCGCGGATCCGCTCGGAGGCCGAGCCCGGCATCGTCACCGTCGCCGGATCGCCACTGTCTCCCGGGTCTACCACGGTGGTGCCTCCCGGGAACGGTGCGGAATCGAGGTGGTGTGGAGCGGATGCGAAGTGGTACGGGGATCAACGTGCTGTCCGTGCCGAGTGCTGTCCGTGCCGAGTGCTGTCGTGCCGAGCGATGCCGGGTCGAGTGGCGCCGGGTCCACCGGTGCCGGGCTCAACGACGCCCCTGGTCGAAACGGTGCGAAGTCGATGATCGACACGGTGTGGTCGAGGCCTCCGGGGCGGAGGGGCTCCGGTGTGACCTGTCATCCGGTGCCACTCAAATCGGACCGGCTCAATGTCTGTTGTGAACGTAATCCAATGGCTATGGTCCTCGAATGGAGCAAGTTGCCAACCTTGGCGCAGATAATTCGCGTAATTTGCCAAGCCCTGGCGGGGTGCGAACCGCGAGTACCGGCACGCTCGTCCGCGGCGTCGCGGTGCGCGACGTGCTGAGCCTGTCCAGCCTGTCCGGCGCCCGGCTGATGGCCGGGGAGCGCGGCCTGGACCGCGTGGTGCAGCGGCTCAACGTGATGGAGGTCCCGGACATCCTGCCCTGGACCAAACCGCACGAACTCCTGCTGACCACCGGCTACCCGCTGCGCGAGACCCCACAGTCCCTGTGCGACCTGGTGACCGAGTTGGAGTCGCGCCGGCTCGCCGCCGTGGGCATCAAGCTGGGCCGCTACCTGGACGAGTTGCCCGCCGACATGCTGGAGGCCGCCGACCGGGTGGGCCTGCCGATCATCCGGCTGCCCGACGACGTCGCCTTCGACGACATTCTCAACCAGGTGCTCACCGACATCCTCAACCGGCAGGCCGCGGTGCTGGCCCGCTCCGAGGAGGCGCACCGCGCGCTGGTCAGCGTGGTGCTCGCGGGCGGCGGCCTGGAGGCGATCACCGACGAGCTCAGCCGACTGCTGGGCGGCACCGTCATGGTCACCACACCCGACGGCCGGCTGCTCGCGTCGTCGGCCTCCGAACAGGTCGCGGCCACATCGAGCGGACGCGGCGTGTTCGACGCCACCGGCCGCTTCCGGGTGGAGCGCTTCAAGCACGGCGCACGGGCCCTGGAGGACCCGACCACCGGGGTGGCCCTGGTACCGATCCTGGCCGGCGCTCTCGACCACGGCCGGGTCGTCCTGATCTCCGCCGGGCGCACGCTCGACGAGAGCGACATCCAAGTATTGGAACGGGCCGCCGCCACCGCGGCGCTGGTGATCACCAAGGAACTCGCGGTCGCCGCCGTGGAGAGCAAGTACCAGGGCGACTTCATGCGCGACCTGCTGGCCGGCCGGGCCGGCGACCCGGCGCACACCGTGCGGCACTGCGCGTCGCTGGGCTGGGCGATCGACCGCCCGCTGACCGTGGTGGTCGCGCAGTTGGAACCCGGCGAGGGCCTCGACCCGGAGTCGGACGACCTGCGGCCCGCACACGAACGCTTCGCCACCGCGTGGGGCATCGTGGTGCGCGAACGCGATCCGCGCGCGGCCGTGGTCGGCTACAGCCAGGAGGTCGTGGTGGTGATGGGCGCCTCGGAGCGCACCCCGCCCGGCGAGTTGGTCCGGCACATGGTCGCCCAGGTCTCCGGCGACGGCGGCGGCGGGCGCCGCTCGTTCTCCACCGGGGTCAGCCGCGTGGTCACCGACCCCGCGCTGCTGCCCGAGGCCTACGAACAGGCGCGCCGCGCGGCCAAGGTCGGTCGGCAGATGCACGGCCCGGGCGGCATCGCCGACTTCGACAGCCTGGGCGTGTACCGCCTGCTCAGCCTGGTCCCCGACTCGGCCGAACTGACCAGCTTCATGCGGGAGACCCTCGGCGAACTCGCGAGCCGCGAGGACGAGGAGACCACCGACCTGCGCACCACCCTGGAGGTGCTGCTCGACACCAACCTGAACGTGGCCGAGACGGCCCGGATCCTGCACTTCCACTACAACACGCTGCGCTACCGGATCGGCAAACTCGAACGGTTGCTCGGCGCGTTCACCACGGATTCGCACCTACGGCTCAACATCATGCTGGCGCTCCAGGTGCGCCGCATGCGCGGGCTGTAGCGTAGCGCGCACGTACGGAGAGACCCTTGGTCGTTCATCCATACGCCGAGACGAGTCGGCAACAAACCTTGGGTGAATTCCACAACACCACCAGGCCGGATCTGTCAGCTATCACCCAAGCCGCAGTGTCCGACCCATCCATAACCTTCCCCCAACCTCGTGGCGAGAACGGCGAACATCACCGGATCGCGCTCACCGTGCCGGGTCGTGCGACAACGAATCGCCCTCGCACCCCCCTACGCCTGGAAGGCGGCTGAACATGGCACTCGGCTTGGGATGGAAGCTCTACGGGGACGGCAGCACCCCACCTCCGGGTGAGGTCGTACGCCCCGACGAACGACTCTCGTGGGGTCGGACCATCGGTCTGGGCGCACAGCACATCGTCGCGATGTTCGGCGCGACATTCGTATTCCCGGTAGTCATGGGTCTGGACCCGAACCTGGCGATCATGATGTCGGGTGTGGCCACGGTGGTCTTCCTGCTCATCGTGCAGGGCAAGATCCCCAGCTACCTCGGTACCAGCGCCGCGTTCGTCGGCGCGGTCGCCACCATCCGCGCCTCCGGCGGCTCCAGCGCGACGGTGACCGGATCGATCCTGGTCGCCGGCGTGGTACTCGCGCTCGCCGGCGTGCTGATCCACCTGCTCGGCGCCGAACTCGTCAACAAGGCGCTGCCGCCGGTGGTCACCGGCGCCGTGGTGATGTTGATCGGCTTCAACCTGGCGCCCGTGGTGGCCGAGGTGTACTGGCCGCAGGACCAGTGGATCGCCATCCTGACGATGACCGCGGTGATCGCGATGACCGTGCTGCTGCGCGGCTTCTGGTCCCGGATCGCGATCTTCCTCGGCCTGGTCTTCGGCTACGCGATGTCGTGGTTGTTCGACAAGGGCTTCGGACAGATCACCTCGGTCCAGCCCGGTCAAAACGACGGCAAGGCATTCGCCCACGACCGGGTCGACTTCTCCGGCGTCACCTCCGCCGACTGGTTCGGGCTGCCCACCACGCACGCCCCGGACTTCAAGACCTCGGCGATCCTGGTCGCGCTGCCCGCCGTGATCGCGCTGATCGCGGAGAACGCCGGCCACGTCAAGGCGGTCTCCGAGATGACCGGCGCCGACCTGGACGGCAGCCTGGGCAAGGCGATCACCGCGGACGGCCTGGGCACCGTGATGGCCAGCGCGGTGGGCGGCTCGCCCACCACCACGTACGCCGAGAACATCGGCGTCATGGCGGCCACCCGGGTCTACTCCACCGCCGCCTACTACGTCGCCGCAGTCGTCGCCGTGCTGTTCGGCCTGTGTCCCAAGTTCGGCGCGCTGATCGCGGCCACCCCCGGCGGCGTGTTGGGCGGGATCACCGTCGTGCTCTACGGCATGATCGGCCTGCTCGGCGCGAAGATCTGGATCGAGAACAAGGTCGACTTCGCCAACCCGATCAACCTCGTCCCGATCGCGGCCGGCATCGTGATCGGCATCGGCGGCGTCGCGATCAAGATCAACGACGACTTCGTCATCGAGGGCATCGCGCTGGGCACCATCGTCACCCTGGTGGCCTACCACACCCTGCATGCCCTGGCTCCCGCACACATGCGCGACCCCAAGGCCCCCGCCGACGTCGAACTCGAGGGCGGCACCGCGTTGTCCCTGGGCACGGTGGAGGAACACCAGCCCTCGGAGCAGCCATTGGCCGGCTCCACCGCCGCCGCTCCGCCGCCGAAGACGCCGTCGAGCTGACGCCGACACACCAGGCGCACCACCGCACGCGACACCAGGAGGAGACGACACCGTGAAGCCGCCGGCATTCCGATATCACGCACCGACCGATCTGGCCGAAGCCCTCGACGTCCTCGACGGGGTCGGCCACGACGGAAAGGTCCTCGCCGGCGGCCAGAGTCTGATCCCGATGCTCAACATGAGACTCGCGGCCCCGGCCAACCTGGTCGACATCAACGGGCTCGCCGAACTCTCCTATGTCCGCACCGACCCCGGCGGCGTCGCGGTGGGCGCGCTCGCCCGGCACGCCGAGGTCGAGGCGGACGAGGCCGCACACGCGGTCGTCCCGCTGCTGCGCCAGGGCCTGCGCCTGGTCGCCCACCCGGTGATCCGCAACCGGGGCACCACCGTGGGCAGCCTCGCGCACGCCGACCCCTCCGGCGAGATGACCGCCGTACTGGCCCTGCTCGGCGGCTCGATGACGCTGGCCCGCAAGGGAGCCACCCGCACCGTGCCCGCCGAGGACTTCTTCGTCGGGCCGCTGGAGGCGTGCATCGAGGCGGGCGAGCTGGCCGTGGCCGCCTACTTCCCCCGGCTGCCGGGCCGCACCGGCACCGAGTTCGTGGAGATCGCCCGCCGACACGGCGACTACGCGATGTGCGGCGTCGCGGCGGCGGTCACCGTCGACGACGACCTGCGGATCGTCTCCGCCCGGGCCGCCTACCTCTCGCTCTCGCCGGTGCCGCTCGTGCTCGACCTGACCGACGCGCTGATCGGCCGTACCGCCGACACCGCCGGCTGGCAGGACGCGGCGACCCTGGCGTCCTCGAGTCTGGAACCCGAGCCGGACATCCACGCCACCGCCGAGTACCGCGCGCAGTTGGCCGGCGTACTCACCGTCCGCGCGCTGCGCACGGCCACCGAACGCGCGGCCCTGGTCGACCCGAACCCCAACGCAGCACGCGACACCGGCACCAACGAGCGGAGCGCCCGATGACCGAGACGCAGATCCCCACCGAACAACGCCTCGACATCCGGCTCAGCGTGAACGGCGTGCTGCACACCACCACCGTCACCCCGCGCCGACTGCTCTCCGACTGCCTGCGCCACGACCTGGGCCTGACCGGCACCCACGTGGGCTGCGAGCACGGCGTGTGCGGCGCGTGCACGATCCAGGTCGACGGCAAGCCGATGCGTGGTTGCCTGATGTTCGCCGTCAGCGCGCAGGGCCACGAGATCACCACCGTCGAGGGACTGGCCGACGCCGACGGCACCATGCACCCCGTACAGCAGGCCTTCCGCGAGTGTCACGGACTCCAGTGCGGGTTCTGTACACCCGGCTTCCTCACCGTCGTCTCCGCCTTCCTGGAGGAGAACCCGACGCCGACCGAGGAGGAGGCGCGCGAGGCGATCTCGGGCAACCTGTGTCGCTGTACCGGGTACCAGAACATCGTGAAGTCGGTGCTGCGCGCCGCCGAGATCACCCACGAACGCCGGGCCGACGAGCAGTCCGAGGGGGACGCCCGATGACCACCAAGATGTTCGGCGCACCCGTGCAACGCACCGAGGACCTGCGCCTGTTGGTCGGCAACGGCCGCTACCTCGACGACCTGGGCGAGGGCTCCTACGAGGCCGCGTTCGTACGCAGCCCGCACGCCCGCGCCAGGATCACCGGGATCGACGTCACCGGCGCGCTCGACGTCGACGGCCTGGTCGCCATCTACACCTACGAGGACCTGACCGGCCGGGTCGCCGAGCCGCTCCCGCTGCTCATCCCGCACCCCGCGCTCACCCACGGCCGCACCGCGTACCCGCTGGCCAAGGAGTTCGTCAACCACGTCGGCGAGGCCGTCGTGATGGTCGTCGCCCGGGACCGCTACCTGGCCGAGGACGCCTGCGAGCGGATCACCGTCGAGTACGAACCGCTGCCGCCCGTGGTCGGCATCGAGAACGCCTTCCGCGCCGACCGCCTGGTGCACGAGGACGTGCCCGGCAACTGCGCGGCGCACTTCGTCCAGGAGGTCGGCGACGCGCCCGCGGCGATCGCCGCCGCGCCGAACCGGCTGGAGTTGAAGCTCGACATCGAGCGCAGCGCGTGCATGCCGATGGAGGGTCGCGGGGTCTACGCCCGCTGGGACGCCGCCGACGCGAGCCTGCGCGTGTACACCTCCACGCAGACCTCCACCGGCGTGCGCGCGGCCGTCGCGGCCAAGCTGGACCTGCCGCTGGACCGGGTCGAGTGCGTCACCCCCGACGTCGGCGGCGGCTTCGGCGTCAAGATCGTGCACCCGTGGCCGGAGGAGATCCTGGTCCCGTGGGCGGCCCGACTGCTCGACCACGAGGTCAAGTGGACCGAGGACCGCCGCGAGCACTTCATCTCCGCCGCGCACGAGCGCGGGCAGTTGCAGACCGTACGGGTCGGCTTCGACGACGACGGCCGACTGCTCGGCCTGGACGTGGAGATCCTGCACGACAACGGCGCCTACACGCCGTACGGGATCATCGTGCCGATCATCACCTCCACCCAGTTGCTCGGCCCGTACAAGCCCGGCGCCTACCGGGTCGACTTCCGCAGCCTGTACACCAACACGGTGATAGTGACCCCCTACCGCGGCGCCGGGCGCCCGCAGGGCGTGTTCGCGATGGAGCGCGCGATGGACGCGATCGCGGACCACCTGGGCAGGGACCGCACCGAGGTGCGCGCGGTCAACTTCATCAAGCCCGACGAGATGCCGTACGACCACGGCCTGCTCTTCCAGGACGGCCGACCGCTGATCTACGACTCGGGCGACTTCCCCGGGTCGTTGGAGGCGCTGAAGAAGCTGGTCGGCTGGGACGAGTTCGAGGCGTACCGCGCGCAGGCGCGGGCCGAGGGCCGCCGGGTCGGAATCGGCGTCGCGTGCTACGTCGAGGGCACCGGCGTGGGCCCGTACGAGGGTGGTCACGTCCAGATCGAGACCACCGGCAAGGTCAACGTCGCCACCGGGTTGACCAGTCAGGGCCAGGGCCACCAGACGGTGTTCGCGCAGATCGTCGCCGACGAACTGGGCGTACCGCTCGAGGACGTCACGGTGACCACCGGTGACACCCGCCGATTCCCGTACGCGGTCGGCACGTTCGCATCACGGGCGGCGGTGATGAGCGGCAACGCCATCGCGCTGGCCGCGCGCAACGTCAAGGCCAAGGCGCTGCGGATCGCGGGCGAGGCGCTGGAGGCCGACCCGCGCGACCTGGAAATCGTCGACGGTCAAGTGCGGGTCAAGGGCAGTCCGGGCTCGTCGGTCGCGCTCGGCACGGTCGCGGTGTTGTCCAACCCGCTGCGCTACGCCTTCGACGAGGCGTCCCAGGCGGCCACCCAGCTCACCGGCGCCGCCGACTTCTCCAAGCTGCCGGTCCCCGAGGGCGAGGAACCCGGCCTGGAGGGCCGCGACTACTACTCGCCGCCGACCGCCACCTTCGCCAACGGCATGCACGCGGTGATCGTGGAGACCGACCCCGACACCGCCGAGATCCGCATCCTGCGCTACTGCGTCGTGCACGACTGCGGGCACCTGATCAACCCGATGATCGTCGAGGGCCAGGTGCACGGCGGCGTCGCGCAGGGCGTCGGCGGCGCGCTGTACGAGCGCATGGAGTACGACGAGCACGGGCAGTTGGTCAACGCCTCGTTCATGGACTTCCTGATGCCGTACGCCAGCGAGGTCCCGAAGATCGAGATCGACCACCTGGAGACGCCCTCCCCGCTCAACCCGCTCGGCATCAAGGGTGCCGGCGAGGCGGGCGTGATCCCCGCGGCGGCCGTGTTCGCCTCCGCGATCGAGGACGCCGAGGGCTTCCCGATCGTGCGGATGCCGATCCAGCCGTCCGAACTCTTCCACCTGCGCAAGCGGTTCGCCGCCGGCGAGATCCCGGCCCTGCGCCGCGGCGCCGACCATGCCGCCGGCACCCACCGTTAAGGAGCACGTCGCACCATGAAGGTCCAAGGAAACGCCATCCTGAACGCGCCGGCCGACAAGGTCTGGGCGGCGCTGAACGACCCGGCCGTCCTCACCCGCACCATCCCCGGCTGCGAGAAGCTCGAGGAGACCGGCCCCGACGCGTACCGGATGACGGTGACGATGGGCGTCGCCTCGATCAAGGGCACCTACCTGGGCAACGTGCAGCTCACCGACCAGGTACCGCCCGGCTCGTTCATGCTCAAGGCGTCCGGCTCGGGCGGCCCGGGCACGGTCAGCGCCGAGGTCAAGGTCACCCTGGAGGACATCGACGGCGGGCGGACCCGGCTGGAGTACGACGCCGAGGCCGTGGTGGGCGGGGTGATCGGCGGGGTCGGGCAGCGCATGCTGACGGGTGTCGCCAAGAAGACGGCGGGCGAGTTCTTCAAGTCGGTCGACAAGATCCTGACCGGACAGACGCCGCTCACCCCGGTGCCCGCGGCGGTCAACGGAACCGCCGTGGTGGCGCAGGCCGATGGCGCCGGCGCGGCCGCGCCGGCCGGCGGGTACGCGGCCCCGGCGGCGGCCTCGTCGTTCGGCGGCACCGACTTCGCCAAGGGTGCGCTGTTCGGCGCCGCGGTGGCGCTGCTCGGCGCGATCGTCGGCGGCGTGATCGCCCGTCGTCGCTGATTCCACTGATCGGGAACCGATCACGAACCGATCGGGAAAGGGAGTTACCATGCGTGCGTTCACGGCGGCGGCCGTCCAGGTCGTGCCCCGGCCGGGACCGCTCACCGCGGCGGTGGTCGAGGCGAACATCGCCCACGCGCTGGACTGGGTCACCCGCTGCGTCGAGTCCACCGGTGCCGAGTTGGTCGTGCTGCCGGAGAGCGTGACCACCGGCTTCACCCCGGCGCTGAGCGCCGAGGAGTTGTGGGACCTGGTCGACGACGTCCCGGGCGCGCTCACCGAGCCGTTCCAGGAGCGGGCCCGGGAGTTGGGCGTGCATCTGGTGTGGGGTACCTACGAACGCGGGGACGACCGCGGGGTCGTGTACAACTCGTCCGTGCTGGCCGGGCCGGACGGTCGGGTGCTCGGCGTCTACCGCAAGACCCACCCGTTCGGGCCCGAACTGCGCTCGCGCGGTGGGTGGGTCACGCCGGGCGAGTACGTCAGCGTCGTGGAGACCGACCTCGGTCGGATCGGCATGATCATCTGCTTCGACGGCGACTACCCGGAGCTGAGCCGGATCCAGGCGGTGCACGGCGCCGAGGTGATCTGCCGCCCGTCCGCCCTGCTGCGCTCCGCCGACCTGTGGGAACTCACCTGCCGGGCACGGGCGTACGACAACCACGTCTACGTGATCGGCGCCAACGCCACCGGCAGCGACCCGGCCGGTGTGCTGTACTTCGGCAACTCGATGATCGTCACCCCGGGCGCCGAGGTGATCGCGCGCGGCTCCTCGCATGAGGGTTGGGTCTCCGCTCGTCTGGACCCGGAGCGGGCGTTGGCGTCGCTGACCCCGGGGTCGAACGTGCCCCAGGTCTTCGACCACCTGGCCGACCGCAACCTGGACCTGATCGCCAACTACGCGGACGACCTGGTCCGTCCGGCGAAGTCCACGTTCCCGCACGGCTGATCAGCGCACGAACGCGATGCCCCGGCCCGGCGGATCGGGCCGGGGCATCGTGCACGCGGTGCCGCCCGCTCACCCGGCTGCTCGTCCGGGTGCCGCCCGGCGCCGACGGCGGCTATTTGCCGAATCGCCGTTCGCGACTGGCGTACGAGCGCAGCGCGCGCAGGAAGTCCACGTGCCGGAACGCCGGCCAGTAGCAGTCCACCCAGTGCATCTCCGCGTACGCGGACTGCCAGAGCAGGAAGCCGGACAGCCGCTGCTCTCCCGAGGTGCGGATGATGAAGTCGGTGTGCGCGGCGGTCGGCGAGTACAAATGCCGGGAGATGTCCTCGACATCGAACCGTTCGACCAGTTCGGCCGGGTCCCCACCGGCCGCCATGTGTGCCTCGAAGGCGCTCTTCACCGCGTCGACGATCTCCCGTCGGCCGCCGTAGCCGACCGCGACGTCCACTCTCAGCCCACCGCGCCCCTTCGTCGCGGCGGTGGCCGTCTTGAGCACCCGGGCGCCGGCACCGGGCAGCATGTCGAGCGAGCCGATCACCCGCACTTCCCAGGGCCGGCCTTCGGCCGTGATGTCCCGGACGGTCTCCTCGATGATCTCGATCAGCGGGCCGAGCTCTTCCGCGGGTCGGCCGAGGTTGTCGTCGGAGAGCATGAAGAGGGTTACGTGCTCGATTCCCGCGGCGGTGCACCAGCCCAGGAACTCGGTCGCCTTGGCGCCACCCGCCCGGTACCCCTCCCGGACGTCCGCGTGCCCCGCCTTTCGGGCCCAGCGCCGGTTGCCGTCGAGCATGATCCCGACGTGCCGTGGGCGCGGCAGGCCTATCAGGGTGGCGGCCAGTCGGCGTTCGTACACCGCTTCGATCGGCCGCCGCAGGAACAGCGGGAGTAGCTTCATGCACCATCTCCATCGCGTGGCAAAACCCTCGGCGGACCCTACCAGGGACGTTCTCACCGGTTCGGCGAGCGCGCTCAACGGCTTTACCACTCGGGCCACTTGCACACCTGCCGCCGCTCGGGGCCGCCGTGCCGCAGGAACGGCCTCGCCCCGGCGCCCCGCCAGTGCCGGGCGCCGGGGCGAAGGGACCGCGTTCAGCCGGTGTTCTCGCGCCGCCGGCGGCGGAGGACGACGGCACCGCCCACGAGTACGAGTGCCGCGCTCGAACCGCCGACGATCAGTGGCGTCGCCGACGACGAGTCGTCCGCCGTGTCGGCGGTGGCGTAACCGCTGGACACGCCGTTGGTGTCGTAGTCCGAGCCGGGCAACTTGTCGGCGTAGCGGGCCTTGACCAGCTTCTGGTAGTCGCCGAGCGAGAGTGCGGACTGCCCGCCCAGACCCTGCTTGGCCTGGTCGTTGAGCGGCTCGACGGTGGTGGCCTTGAGTTGGTACCACGCGTGCAGTTGGGGCTCGGTGAACACCAGGGCCCCGACGCCGGCCTTACCGGCGTACGTGGTGTCGCTGTCGCCGTCGCGGACGGCCGCCAGGTGCCAGCCGCCGCCCTGGGTCGGGGCGAGCATGACGGTGGCATTGCGGCCGTTGACGGTGACATCCAGCGAGGACACGAGATGGCTCAGCGCGATCGCCTGGGTGGCGATCGGCAGGGCCGTTCCCGCGACGAAGCCCGGCGTGATCTGGTTCACCACCAGAGGGTCCTTCACCGTGAACGCCGGCAGGCCCTCGCAGGGATCGGCCTTGTCCGGAATCGTCACCGGCGCCGCCCCGGGGCCACCCTCGGGCAGCGGCACGCCGAGGAAGCGACAGACGGCGTCGTGCACGCCGGCCGACTTCACCAGATCGAGCGCGGCCTGCTGATCGGGGATGTCGACCGCGCCCGCCGGGCCGATGGCGGTCAGCAGTGCCGATGCGCTCAGCGCCACAACGGTGGACAGGCGGGAGAAACGATTTCTCTCCCGTGTGGTGGACGTGCCTTGGTCTTGCATGTCGCCCGCCTTCTACTGGGAGATGTTGATCCGGGAGTGGGTCCACTTGAACGAACTGTTGTTCACGTAGTCGTTGTAGTTCCACCACGTGTAGGTGGTGGTGTCCGGCCACGGGTCGCCGACGGCGATGGTGTTGTTCGACGTGTCGTAGCCGTAGACGACGTTCATGTGGCCACCGCCGGACGTCCAGCCGATGCGGGCACCGATCGGCCGGGCCGCCTTGACGTCGGTGCTGACCTGGTTGAACGAGGCGGCACTGGAGAGGCCGGTGCCGGTCTGCTTCATGCCCAGGCTCGCCCAGGCGTTCGCCATGTCCTGGAGCGTCGCGGGCTGGTTGTCACAGCTCAGATTGCCGTTACGCCCGGCG
Organism: Embleya sp. NBC_00888; assembly: GCF_045207655.1. Lineage (NCBI taxonomy): Bacteria > Bacillati > Actinomycetota > Actinomycetes > Kitasatosporales > Streptomycetaceae > Embleya > Embleya sp. NBC_00888. Next base: position 2,162,896 of record NZ_CP108785.1, read on the forward strand.
GCCCGAGTACAGAAGTCCGTTTGGGTGGTGCCGTAGCCCTGGAACTTGGCGATGGTGAGCCCGGAGGCGACCCAGCACCACTGGCTCTTCTCCTGCTTCAGCATGGTGATCTGGTCGTAGTTGGCTTCCGCCTGGGCCGTGCCGCTCGCGGCGAGGAGCAACCCCGAAGTCGTCAATGCGATGGCCGATGCGGTTTTCGCGAACCCGAATCTGCTCATAGTCCTGCTTTCCCGTGTGGATACGACGAGTTTTGAGCGATCTTGCAGCTGCATGACAGCGCAAAATGATCACCTCGCCCGGGAGCCACTCGGAAGGCATTCGGGAACCACCCTGAAGGAAGGAGTCGGCGTATAAGCATAGAAATAGCTCCACGATTGCCACTGCGGCCATGACTCGCCGTGACGGATGCGCATCCCGAGGCAGCCATGGGAGTCGATGCCGTACACCGATGCGAGGGCGGCACTCGTTGATCGACAGGGAGGGCGGGCTCCCGTACTGTGCGTGCCGACAACGGCGTGACTCATGGGGGATCGACATGGAGTACCTCTTCTATTGTCGCGACAAGCCGGGAACCAGGGCCCTGCGTGACGAACTCCTGGAAGCCCATTGGTCGTTCATGGACGGGTACGCCGAGGGGATGATCGCCCGCGGGCCGACGTTCGCCCCCGACGGGGAGACGGTGACCGGCAGCGTCCACATCGTCGACCTGCCGGACGCCGAGGCCGCGCGCGTGTTCGCGTTCGCGGAGCCGAACCACCGGGCGGGCGTGTACGAGGAAGAGGTGCTGATCCGGCGTTGGCACAACACTCTCGGCCGGAAGATGTGGGATTTCAAAGGGAGTTCGGAAGGCCACCCGCGATTCCTGATCCTCGGCCACGCCAAGGCGGGCGTGGCCGCGACCCGGGACCGGCTGCGGGCGGAGCAACGCCGTTGGCTACTCCATGGCGACTACCGGGAAAACCTGATCGTCTGTGGGCCGTTGCTCTCCGAAGACGCCGCCGAGGACTGGCTGGGCACCGCGATCCTGGCCGAACTACCGGACCGCCCCGCCGCGGAGGACCTGTTGGCCCAGGGGCCGTACGCCCGGGCCGGCCTGTACCGGAACATCGAAGTCCACGACTGGTGCTTCGGCGGCCGCTCGGAGGACTAGTGCCGCGCCTCGCCGCACCGTCAACCAACGCGAACCGGTCCGGTGGTACCCACCCCGACCCCGGCGCCCGCCGACCGCCCCGGAGACCGGGACGGTCGGTCGGTGTGCGGAAAGACCGCGATGCCGTCAAGGGTGAGGTCGGCTCAGCAGCTCCCGGGCTCGGTCGAAGGCGCTGTCGCGGTCGTCGCGGAACTCGTCGTCGGTGAAGACCGGAGTGCGGATGTGGGGTGGGATACCGGGGCCTTCGTAGAAGTGGCCGGTGCGGGTGAGGAATTGCTCGTTGGACAGGCTGAACAGCCAGCCGTTGGGCAGGTTGCGGATCAGGCGGTCGGAGAAGCAGCCCTGGGTGTTCTCGCCGATCCGGATCGTGCCGGTCGGGCGGTTGATCAGGGCATGCGCGAACGTCTCGCCGGCGCTGACCGTGGAGCCGCCGGTGAGCAGCGCGATCGGGCCGGTATAGCGCGGCACGGACGCGGCCGGGTCGACCCGGAAAGGCTGCGGGCGAGTGTAGGCGTCGAGGTCGTCGGGGTCGTTGCGGGTGCGCTTCGCGTACGCCACGTAGGACCGGTCGGTGAGTCGGGCGGCGATCTGCAGGCCCAATGGGTCGGCGCCGCCGGTGTTGAACCGGTCGTCCACGATCAGACCTCGCCAGGCCGTCGGGCCTGAGGCGTGCGCGGAGGTGATGATCGCATCCAGGGCGCGATCCAGTTCGGCCGCCTCCGCCGCATGGCCACCCCCATCGGCGGTGTAGTCGGCGAAGCGGGTGATCCGTATGTAGCCGAGCCCGCCGGGCAGGTCCGCGTAGCCGATCGCGCCGTTGGCGAACATCCGGAGCGGAACACCGCCCAGGTCGCGCCGTTCGATCAACGCCTTTGTCTTCGCGTCGAGTTCCTTGGTCGGCGACAGAGTCCCCGGTCGGAGGCCGCCGTAGGTCCGGTTGATCGTCGGCGTGTCCGCATGCAGCCCGACGTGCCCGTCGTGCAGGGGGTCGGCCATTGCGGACAGGATGTCGAAGAGTTGGTCGTCGGTCGTGGCGGCGTTGATCAGAGGACGGTACTTGGCACGGGCCGCGTCCCAGTCGACGCCGCGCGTGGCGAAGAACGCGTAGTTCTCCCGGAACGTCTGCCAGAACACGTCGAACGTGCTCAGCGGATCGGTCGCCGACGGACGACCACAGCGAGGCGGCAGGGCGCGAACCCGGCGCATGTCCTTGTCACCCAGCGAGCCCTCGACCCGCAGCGAGGCGTGGCCGGGCCGGGCAGTGGGACGGACGAGGAAGCCGATCCCGTTCGCATCCTCGAAGCGGATCGTGCCATCGGGACCGGGCGCGCCGACCTGCTGCGCCGAACCGGCCTTGGCACAGCTGATCCCGGTCGTCTCGTAGGTTCGTAAGGTGCCGTGCTCCACACCGAAGACGATGCCGTAGCCGTCGAGTCGCCAAATCCCGTCCAGGGAACGGCGATCGGTGTCTGCCGAGGCCTCGGATGCGTCGATTCCGGGGTCCGTCGCCCCCGACGGGCGAACGAGTGCCGAGGCGGGTGGACCCGCCGTCGCAACCAGGACGGCGGCCATGGCCACCGAGAGACCGATCCACAGGGCCGCACCGGACCTGCGCCGACGTCGATTCGCGGGGGCGCCGTTCGCCGACACCCGGTTCGCCGGCAAGCCGTTCGCAAGCGCATCCCCAGACCCATTCGCAGGTGTTACCGCCGGTCGGAAGCGATGCCGCAGTTCATCACGTGAAGTCATACGGCGAGCCTCACACGCGGGGCAACACGTCGGCTGCCCTCGAAAGTTGCTATCTCAGACCGGGCAACGCCCACCGCCCCGGCCCCGGCTCACTCGGCCCAGACGTACATCAGGGTCACCCACGGCCCGTAGTCGCAGCGGTACTTGGTCGTCCAGCCCGACGCCACCAGTCGTTGCCCCGCGGTGTTGCACGCGCCGGTGTTCGGGAAATAGCCGTAGTACACCCACCCGGGCGCACTCGCCGCCACCGTCGCCTCGACGGGGGCCGCGGCGAGCTTCGCGTCCGCCCGGGCCGCCGGCGCGGCCATCAGTGCGCCGCCGGCCACAATCGCCGCTGCGGCCATGGTGGAAACCATTCTGCGCACTGCCGTCACGATGTCTCCCTCTCCCGGACGTGAGCCCCGAGGATCCCCGCCCCGGTGCTTGATCGGGAGCCTTTCCCCCGCGTGTGCGCAATCAACGGCGGAAGCGAACTCCGACGCGAAACAGGTGCTCCACCACCCTCGGAGGCCGAGAATCACTGTCGCTCCCGGCCGTGGTCCGCGGCGACGGGGAATCGTCGGATCAGTCGGCGTCCGGGATGTCGGCGACGCCGCGCGGACGGCTGCGGCACTGCTGGTCGCCGACCAGGGGTGACGGGTCGGCCGCCGACCGAGGTCGGCGCCGACGCTCGCCACATGCCGCCGGCCACCGCCCCGGGACGAGGGGGCGGTGGCCGGTGGAGGGGTTGCGGGATGCGTCAGTCCATCCGCACGATGGCCGCGACCGGTCCGCCGCCGGAGGGGCCCTGGTGGACGGCGGCGACCGAGACGAACACGGCCGGGTCGCCGGTGACGGACGCGGTCACGCCGCCGACGGTGGCCTTGATCTGCCGGTGCCAGTGCACGTCCGAGTCGTCGAGCATGATGTTGCGCCGCCCGCGCACGCTGCCGCTCGGGTCCGCCTCGCACTTGAGGAACACGTTGACCAGCCGGTCGCCGAGGTCCGAGGTGTGCGGGCGCTCCGGCAGGTCGATGCCGGCCGAACGGATCGCCGACCAGATGCCGTCCGCGTCCAGCGCGTCCTTCATCACGTCGTGGCCGACCCGGAACGGACCGCCCACGCCGCGCACGTTGCCGACCACGACGATCTGCGCGCAGTCCAACTCGACGCCGGAGGAGCAGGACGCCACCGACGAGTACAACGACAGGTCGCGGTGGATCTGCTCGGCGGTCGGCAGCTCGATCTCGCCGAGCGCCACGGCGATGCCCAGCGCGGTGGTGGAGTTGGAGACGTCCATGGACTTGAGGGTGTCCTCGGTCCACACGTCGAACCCGCGCGCCTTGGCGTCGTTGATGGTGTCCAGCACCAGCAGCGGCGTCTTGGTCTGCACGTAGTGCACGTCGGCCGGGTCGGTGATGCCCGCGACGGCCATCGCCTTGCGTACGCCGGCGGCGACCTTCTCCACCATCGGCACGCGGCCGATGTCCTCGGGCAGGATCTGCTCGCTCATCGCGACGCCGACCGACACGCGCGGCTCGTCGGTGGGCTGGTAGCGGTTCTCCGGCGCGTACGCGAAGACCGTCGCGTGGGGGGAGATCACGCCGTCGGTGCCGCCGGACCACACCAGCGGAACCTGCTGCGCCTCCTCGACCGAGCGCTTGCCCTTGGCGACCAGCACCTCGCGGAAGGCGCGGTCGGCCAGAATGCGGGTGTAGTCGTTGACCCCGCCATTGCCCTCGGTCTTCCCGATGACGGCGAGCACATCGTCCGCGGCGAACACGCCGTCGTCGATGAGCTTGGCCAATCCGGACGCGTCGGTGACGCTCTCGATGGCGACCTTGTGAACCTCGATCGGCCTGGGCACTCGTTCCACCTCGTTCATTGGAGTTCGTTGAGTTCTTTGTACTTCGTCGACCACGTCGGATACCGCCGACGCCCCGTCAGGCGCCCGGCTCCACGACCGTCCCGGACTCGCCCGCCACGGCGGCGGTGATGCGATCCAACGACGTGATCACCGAGCGCCGGCCGCCCTTCTCGACGAAGCGCACCGCCGCCTCGACCTTGGGCCCCATGCTGCCACCGGCGAACTGGCCGGCCGCGGCGTGCGCGCGCAGTTCCTCGGGGGTGACCCGACCGATCACCCGCTCGTTCGCGGTGCCGTAGTCGAGCATCGCGTTGGGCACGTCGGTGGCGATCACCAGTACGTCCGCGTCCACCGACGCCGCGAGCAGGGCCGCGGTGAGGTCCTTGTCCAGGACCGCCTCCACGCCGCGCTCGGCGCCGTCCGCGTCGCGCACCACCGGGATGCCACCGCCACCGGCCGCGACCGTGACGAAGCCCGCCGCGACCAGGGCCGAGATGGCCGGGGCGTCGACCACCTCCAGCGGATCGGGCGAGGGTACGACCCGTCGCCAGCCCTTCGCACCCCGGTCCTCCCAGTGCTGGCCGAGCGCGACGAAGCGTTCCGCCTCGGCCTGCGGCAGATGCCGGCCGACCGGCTTGGTGGGGTGCTCGAACGCCGGGTCGGCGGCGTCCACGAGCGTGCGGGTGACCAGGGCCGCCACCGGCGCCGCCTGCCCTCGGCGGCGCAGCGCGGCCTCCAAGGCGGAGACGATGGTGAAGCCGAGCGTGCCCTGCGTCTGCGCGCCGCACCAGTCCAGGGTCACCGGAGGCACGACGTGCGCGGTGAGTTCGTTCTTGACCAGCAGGTTGCCCACCTGCGGTCCGTTGCCGTGGGTGAGCACCACCTCGACGCCGGAGGCGATCAGGTCGGCCACCGCTTCCATCGCCACCGCGACGGCGGCCCGCTGGGCGTCGGGAGTGGCACTCCCATCGGGTCCCGTCATGGCGTTTCCGCCGAGGGCGATGAGTACTCTCCCGGTGCGGGGAGTTGGCATGTGTCGAACTCTCCTGTTCCTGTCGTACGCGGGGAGTCCCGGCTGTCCCGTCCGGGACTTGGGACTCTAAGCGGGTGACCAGGTCGATGGCTTGGGAGCTTGTTGACCACAAAACCCAATCGATCTGGCAGAACTTGCCGAGCGGTACGCACCGCCCGCGGGCCTCAGCAGCCCAGCCGCGCGTACCGCTCCAGCCGCGCCGCACGCCGCTCGGCGGTCGGTCGGCGCAACAGTCCGACCAATTCGTACTCCAACACCTGGGCCAGTCGGGCCAGGAACGCGACCGGCTCGTCGGCGGCGTCGGGCCGCTCGGCCACGATCCGGTCCACCACCCCGTCGCGCAGCAGATCCAGCGACCGGATGCCCTGCGCGGCGGCGATCTCCGCACCCCGGGTGGGAGTGCGATAGCGCAGCGCCGACGCGCCCTCGGGCGGCAGCGGGGACAACCAGCCGTGCTGGGCGCACAACACCCGGTCCGCGGGCAGCAGAGCCATCGCGCCGCCGCCCGCGCCCTGCCCGAGCAGCAGACACAACGTCGGTGTGGGCAGGGTGACCAGTTCGGCCAGGCACCGGGCTATCTCACCGGCCAGACCGCCCTCCTCGGCCTCGCGGCTGAGCGCCGCGCCGCCGGTGTCCACGACGCTGACCAGCGGCAGGTCGAGTTCGGCGGCCAGCCGCATGCCGCGTCGGGCCACCCGCAGACCGGCCGGGCCGAACGGGCCGTGACTGGACTGCCGGGCCCGGTCCTGGGCCAGCACCACGCACGGCGCGCCGCCGAATCGGGCCAGCGCGAGCAGCAGACCGGGGTCGCTCTCGCCCTGACCGGTGCCGTGCAGCGGCACCACCGCGCTCGCCGCGTGGCGCAACAGGGCGCGGGCGCCCGGGCGTTCGGCGCGACGGGAGAGCTCGACCGAGGTCCACGCCGGAACGTCGGCCAGATCCTCGACCGGCAACGGCGCGACGTCGGGCAGGTGTTCGCGCGGCGCGGTGACGATGTCGAGGACGCGTGCGGCCACTTCGCCGAGCCGATCGGGCTCGACGACGGCGTCCACCAGGCCGTGCGCGTACAGGTTCTCCGCGACCTGGACACCCTCCGGGAAGGGTTGCCCGTGCAGAGCCTCGTACACGCGCGGGCCGAGGAAGCCGATCAACGCGCCGGGTTCGGCGGCGGTGACGTGGCCCAGCGAGCCCCACGAGGCGAGCACACCACCGGTGGTGGGCCCGCGCAGGTAGACCAGATACGGCAGACCGGCGCTCTTGTGCGCGGCGACCGCGGCACTGATCCGGACCATCTGGAGGAAGGCGACGGTGCCCTCCTGCATCCGGGTGCCGCCGGAGGTCGGCGACGCGACGAGCGGCAGCCGCTCGGCGGTGGCGCGTTCGATCGCGGCGACCAGGCGCGAGGACGCGGCCACCCCGATCGAGCCGGCCAGGAAGTCGAATTCGCAGGCCACGACCGCCACTCGGCGGCCCTGGATGCGCCCCTCACCGGTGATCACCGACTCGTCCACGCCGCTCTTGGCTTCGGCGGCGCGCAGTTCGTCGACGTATCCCGCGTCCAGTCGCTCCGGGCGGTGCGGTGCGGTGTCCCAGCTCGTCCAGGTGTCGGGGTCCAGGACCAGGCGGATCAGCGCGTGCGCGCCGACGCGGGTGCGGCGGGTCGGTGCGGGTACCGGTGCGGGCGTGGACGCGGGCGCCGGCACGGGCGCGGTGCTCATGCGCGCCGCGCGGCGTGCAGGGCGCGGGCGTCCTCGGCGTCGAGCCACGCCTGCACGCTGTCCGTGTGCTGGCCCAGCGTCGGCGGCGCCTCGTGCCGGCGCCGACCGCCGTCCGCCGCGTCGCCCGCTCCGTCCAGGCGAATCGGCGGGCCGGGCAGCGTGATCGGACCGAGCGTGCTGTGCATGACGTCGAGCAGCAGACCCTGCGACTTGGTCTGGTCCCACTCGTAGACCCGGTCGATCGTGCGCACCTCGCCGGCCGGGATGCCGGCGGCGGCCAGTTCCGGAAGCAGCTCGTCGACGGCGCGCTCGCCGAACGCGGCGTTGATCGCGTCCGCGAGTTCGGCCCGATTGACCACCCGGTCGGCGTTGACCGCGAAGCGCGGGTCGTCCACGGCCAGGCCGACCATCGGCGCGAACTTGGCCCACAACTTCTCGCTGCCGACCGCGACCTGGATGATCGCGTCCGCGCAGCGGTAGGAGCCGTACGGCTGGAGCGAGGGGTGCAGGTTACCCTGCGCGTGCCCGACCTGGCCGGCCACGGTGTAGTTGGTGCCCTGGAAGGCGTGTACGCCGACGATCGCGGCGAGCAGCGAGGTGCGTACGACCCGGCCCAGGCCGGTGCGCTCACGCTCGTGCAGCGCGGCGACCACGCCGTAGGCGCCGTACATCCCGGCCAGCAGGTCGCCGATCGGCACGCCGATCCGGGTGGGGTCGTCGGGGCCGGGGCCGGTCAGACTCATCAGGCCGGCCTCGCCCTGGGCGATCTGGTCGTAGCCGGGCCGGCCGCCCTGCGGGCCGTCGTGTCCGAAGCCGGTGATGGACAGCACCACCAGGCGCGGGTTGAGCCGGGTCAGCTCCTCCATCGGGAAGCCGAGTCGATCGAGCACGCCGGTGCGGAAGTTCTCCACGAGCACGTCGCTGTGCCGGATCAGTCGGGCCAGCGTCTGCCGGCCCTCCTCGGTCTTCAAGTCGAGGACGATCGACTCCTTGTTGCGATTGCAGGACAGGAAGTACGTCGACTCCCGCGCGTCCTCGGCCCCCACGAACGGCGGACCCCAGCCGCGGGTGTCGTCCCCACCGTCCGGGTTCTCCACCTTGATGACACGGGCGCCCATGTCGCCGAGCATCATCGCGGCGTGCGGGCCGGCGAGGGCGCGGGAGAGGTCGAGCACGACGAGGTCGCAGAGCGGTCCGCTCACGTCGAAACACCCCTTTCTGCAGGTATGCGGCGTTGCGCGTCCGTCCATCCGGGCATCCGTGCGGTGTACGGGTGTGGTGCGTGACGCGTGGTGGCAGTGCGTATGTCGGTGCGTGTGTGCGGTGCGTGTGTGCGGTGCGTGTGTGTGCGGTGCGTACGGCCGAGCGTGGGGCGCGGTGCGATCCGCGCTCCGATTCCGAGTGCGTCCAAGCTAGGCGGCTCGCGGGCGATGCTCGCCGTCAGTTACTGCCCAACGAATCGCGCTCACTTGGCAATACTTGGTGTTGGAAGCCCGGCGCGTAGTGCGCGTCGTCGGGCCCGAACACCCGGCGGGCGAAGTCCGCGAAGCGGGTCGGCGCACGATCGAGCAGCGCGGCGAGGGTGCGCGGGTTGCCGGTCAGGCCGTGCCGGTCGTAGAACGCGAACATCGCGGTGAGGGTCTCGAGCGGGTAGCCGGACAGTCCGCCGGCACGGGCCTCCTCGTACCAGTCGCGCGGGTCGATCCGGCGCGCGGTCACCGGGCGGCCCAGCACCTCGGCCAGGTGCCCGGCGATCAGCCGAGGGGTCAACGCCTCGGGGCCGGACAGTTCGTACACCGCGTCCTCGTGGCCGTCCTCGCACAACACCACGGCCGCCGCCTGCGCGACATCGCGCAGGTCGACGGCGGCGAACGGCGCGTCCACCCGATACGGCACGGCGAAGTCGCCGATCCGCACGATCGCCTCGCGCGCGTCGAGCGTGTTCTGCTGGTACGGCCCCGGCTGCAGCACGGTCACCGCCAGGCCCGACTCGAACAGCGCCTCCTCGACCCGCGCCTTCGCCTCGTGATGGGGCATCGCGCGCAGTTGCGGGCGCAGCACGGAATGGAAGACGAATCGCTCCACGCCGGCCCGCTGCGCCGCGGCGATCACCACCCGGCCGATGGCGGGCTCGTCCGGATGTACGTTCGGCGCGATGTGGTAGATCGCCGAACACCCACGCAACGCCTCGTCCAGATCCGCGGGCTCGCCCACATCGCCCACCACGGCCTCGCTCGCCCCGGCCGCGACCGCAACCGAAACCTGCTCCGGCCGCCGCACGAACGCCCGCACCCGAGCCCCACGCTCCGCCAACGCCCAGGTCAGCGCCCGCCCGGTCTTCCCCGCCGCACCAGTGATCACGATCATGCACTCACGCTAGGCAGCCGACCCACCCCCGGCACCGTCCGCCCTCGCCAACACCCACCCCCGAAATCGGTCACATCCTGCCGAAGGCAGAATCCCGCAGCGACTCGAGGACAACGCCCATGCCCCTCACGCCGCCGATCGCTGATCGAACCCTTACAGCCAGGGAATCCCGGACCGGATCACTAGACTGCGCACATGGATCCCGTCGAATCCGGACATGCTCCCGACGTCCACGACCCCGACTACATCGCCTTCGTCGCCGGCCGCATTCTCGACCACGTGCGCGAGGTGCCGGAGCTGGCCGCATTGTCCGAACCGGTGACCTTCGAGTCGACGCCGCACGGCATCGTGATGATGACCGCTCCCGACGCGCCGCACGGTGACATTCTGGACGACCTGCGCACCTTTCTCACCGGCCTGCCCAGACACGGCACCACCGCCTGGGCGTTGCGCGAGAACATCTCGGTGGAAGTCGGTGCGTCCGAGCGCACCCCGGACCTGGTCGTGTTCGATCCCTCCCGCCGCGTCTTGGTCAGAGGTGGCAGGGCCATGTCCACCACCGGGATCCTCCTGCTGGCCGAGGTGACGTCGAACTCCACCCGGCGCGAAGATCTCGACCGTGAGGACCCGGCCGCCAAACCACGCCAGTACGCCGCCGGCGGGATCCCGCTGTACCTGGTTGTCGACCGCCGCAAAGCCGAGGTGCTGCTCTTCCGGGACGCGACCAATGGCGTCTACCCCGAACCCGCCGTCTTCCGGGTCGGCGAACCGGTCTGGCTTCCGAAACCGTTCTCCGCGGCCTGGCCGACCGAATTCATGAAGGACCTCCTTTAAGGCAGCCCGGTCGGTTGATCACCGCCGCGTTGGGCCTACATCGGGTGTGGGCCTCGGGTGGTCAGGAGGGCTCGGGCGGTGAGGGCCGCGCGGAGGGGGCCCTGGCGGTCGGGGGCGTCGGGGCTGACTCGGAGAAGGGATTCGATCAGGGCCAGGCGCTGGTGAACCGACTGGCGGCGCAGGAACAGGACGCCGGCGGTTTCCGTCTTGGAGCAGCCGCAGCGCAGGTACGCCTCGAGGGTGTCCACCAGGCCCGTGCCGCGTGCGGCGTCCGAGGCGAGGAGGGGGCCGAGTTGGTCCTCGACCAGGTCGGCGAGGTCCTCGGGGGTGAGCCGGTCCAGGACCCGCTCCAGGGCCCAGGCGTCGGCGAGCACGGTGTCGGCGACGGGCTCGGGGCGCACCGACCGGACCCGTCGGGCCAGCCGCAGCGTGTCCCGCGCGGCCCGCAGGCTGTGCCCGACCCGGGCGACATCGCGCACCAGCGGCCCGAGCGCGGCGGTCGGCTCGTCGCCCGTGGCCGCGGGCAGACCCAGGCGGCCGGCGAGTTCGGCGACGTGCGTGTCCCGGTCCAGCGCGATCAGCGCGTACGCACCGTCCGGCCCGTCGCTGACCAGCCCTCGGCCGCCGCACGCGCGCAGCCCCTCGTACAGCACCGTCACCGCACGCACCGGATCCGGCAGTCTCAGCGCGACGCTCGCCCAGGCCGCCGTCCCGGCCGGGACCAGGCCGCACACCGTCAGCCGCGCCGCCACCTCGCGCGGCGGCAACGCGTCCCGCAGCAGTCCCTCCACGAGTTCGCGCCGCTCGCGCCCGACCCACCCGTCCCGATCGGCCAGCCGCAACAACGCGGGCGCGAACACCCGCGCCGCGTGCTCGGCCACCTCGTCCGCGAGCCCGCCGGCCGCACCCGACCACGACCGGACGGACGCGCGGTCCTCGGCATCGTCGCCGGTCACCCCCGCGGCGGCGCCGGCCTCGGGAGCGAGACCCGTCCACGCCGCCGCGCCGGATCCGGTCGGCCCCAGCAACAGCCGCCCCCACAACGACCCGCGCAGTTCCACGCCGGCGCTCGCCGCCGGCCTCGCCGCCACGTGACTCGGGGTGTCGGTGCCCGCCCACGCGGTGATCGTGCCGTCGATGCCCGCGAGCACCACCGGTCGGTCGGTGAGCCGGGCCAGAGTGCGGGTCAGTTCGTCCACGCCCGCCCCCCGCGCGAGCACGCCGGACAACACCCGGACGATCTCGTTGACGTGCCGCAGCCGGGTCACCGCCGAGTCCAGGATGGCCGCGTTGACCGCCTCGGCGATCTCCACGAACGGCACGATCCCGCGGAGCACGACCAGCGGCAGTCCCACCTCGGCGGCCACCCGCAACACGTCCGCCGGCACCTCGCCGAACGTGCGTCCGACCTCCAGCGCCACCCCGGCGACCCCCGCCTGCGCGAGGTCGACGACATAGCGCCGGCGCTCGCCGGCATCCCGCCCGGCCAGGCCCAGACCGGTGGTGAGCAGCAGTTCGTCGCCCCGCAGCAGCGGCGCGATCTCGTAGATCTCGCTGGAGTGCACCCAGCGCACCGGCCGCTCCAGATCCGCCCCCGGGTCCGGCACGACCGGGTCGGCTCGGCGCATCACCGGGTGGTCGAGGACCTCTCGTAGTCCCAGGGTCATGGACACTCCGTCCGGAAGATGCGCCAGTATCCCGGTCACCGTGTCCGTTGTCACGACCTCCCGGGCCGAGGAACCTTCGGTGATCACCCCGCATCACCAACCCGTCCCGCCCTCGACACCGCCTCACTTCCGCCCACCGCCGTGCTCCGCTCCGCCCCACCGGAGGTCTCCGTGGCAATCCTCGAAGAACCCGCGCAACCGGCCCGACCCACCCAAGCCGTCGACCACACCCAATCCCTGGAACCCGTGCCCGACGAGGCCCGCGACTCGACCCCCGCGCACCAGTTCTGGATCTGGGCGGGCGCCAACATCGCACCGATCAACTGGGTGCTCGGCGCGCTGGGCATCGTGCTCGGCCTCGGTCTGCTCGACACCGTCCTGGTCCTGGTCGTGGGCAACCTGGTGGGCATGGGCGTCTTCGGCCTGTTCGTGCTGATGGGCCAACGCACCGGGGTGACCCAGATGGTGCTGGCCCGGGCCGCCTTCGGCCGGCGCGGCGCGTATCTGCCCGCCGCCGTCCAGGGGGTGATCTCGGCCGGCTGGTGCGCGATCAACACCTGGATCGTGCTCGACCTGGTGATGGCCCTGCTGGACAGCGTCGGCTACGTCGGCGGCAACGGCACCAAGGTCGTGGTCGTGCTGGTGGTGATGGCCACCCAGATCGCGATCGCCGCGTCCGGCTTCGGCGCGATCGCCGACTTCGAGCGCTGGACGGTGCCCGCGACCCTGGTGGTGCTGGCCGCGATGACCGTGGTGGCCTGGACCCGGCTGGACATCGACTGGGGCCACGCGAGCACGTTGAGCGGCGGTGACCGCTGGTCGGCGATGAGCACGGTGATGACCGCGATCGGCGTCGGCTGGGGCATCACCTGGTTCGCCTACGCGTCGGACTACTCCCGCTTCGTGCCCCGCGCCACCTCACGTCGCAGGTTGTACGCGGCCAGCGTGCTCGGCCAGTTCCTCCCGGTGGTCTGGCTCGGCGTGCTCGGCGCCTCGCTGGCCACGGTGAACGCCAAGGCCGACCCGGGCCGGCTGATCGTCGACTCGTTCGGCGGCCTGGCCATCCCGGTGCTGCTGCTCGTCCTGCACGGACCGATCGCCACGAACATCCTGAACCTGTACAGCTGTTCGTTGTGTGCCCAGACCCTGGACATCAAGGTCTCCCGGCGCGTGTTGTCCTGTCTGGTGGGCGCGTTCGCCACCGTCTTCACGCTGTTCCTGGTGTTCCGGGCGAGCCTGGCGCACACCCTCGACACCTGGCTCGCGGGCATGGTCACGTGGGTCGCGCCGTGGGCGGCGGTGATGCTGGTGCACTTCTACGTGTTCGCCCGGCAGCGCATCGACGTGCCCGCCCTGTACGCCGAGCCCCGTCGCGGCCTGTTCGCCGACGTGCGCTGGTCGGCGATCGTCGCACTGGTGTGCGGAATGGTCGCCACCTGGTGCTTCGAGTACGGCGTGCCGCAGGCGCTGCGTGGCCCGGGAGCCCGGGCGATCGGCAATGTGGACCTGTCCTGGCTGGCCGGCGCACTGGTCGCGGGCGGCCTGTACCTGCTGCTCGGCCGCCGCGAACGAGCAGCGCGCCAACCGAATCCCGCCGAACGCTGAACCACTGGAGCGATCCGACATGCAGGACAACACCCGCACCGTGACCGACTGCCGGATTCCCGGCCGCACCGAACCCGTGGACATCACGGTCGACGCCGGTGTCGTCACCCGCATCACCCCCGCCGGCGCCACTCCCCCGGTCGGACCCGTGCTGGAGGCGGCCGGCGCCCTGGCCACCCCGCCCTACGTGGAGCCGCACATCCACCTCGACACCGCGCTGACCGCCGGACAACCGCGCTGGAACATCTCCGGCACGTTGTGGGAGGGCATCGAACGATGGGCCGAACGCCGGGCCCTGCTCACCCGCGAGGACGTACTGGCCCGTGCCGAGCAGGTGTTGCGCTGGCAGGTCGCGCACGGCGTGCTGCACGTGCGCAGCCACTGCGACGTCACCGATCCCGAACTGACCGCCCTGCACGCACTGGTCGAGTTGCGCGAGCGGGTGCGGGACGTGCTCGACCTGCAGATCGTGGCGTTCCCGCAGGAGGGCATCGTCTCCTGTGCCGACGGTGAGCGCCTGATGGCCCGTGCCGTCGACGCCGGCGCCGACGTCCTGGGCGCGATTCCGCACTTCGAGGACACCCGCGAGGACGGTGTGCGCTCGTTGCAGATCCTCTTCGAACTGGCCGAGCGGCACGGCCTGTTGGTGGATGTGCACTGCGACGAGATCGACGACGAGCAGTCCCGCTTCGTCGAGGTGGTCGCCACCCTGGCGCACCGCACCGGGATGGCCGGCCGGGTGACCGCCAGTCACACCACGGCGATGGGTTCGTACAACGGCGCCTACAGTCGCAAACTCCGCCGGATCGTGGCCCGTTCGGGCATCCACCTGGTCTGCAACCCGATGGTGAACCTGACCCTCCAGGGCCGCTTCGACGACTATCCCAAGCGACGCGGCCTCACCCAGGTCAAGGAGATGCTGGCGGCCGGGGTCAACGTCGCGTTCGGCCACGACGACGTGATGGACCCGTGGTTCCCGCTCGGCACGGCCAACCCGATCCAGGTCGCGCACGCCGGCGTCCTGGCCGCGCAACTCTCCGGGCAGGACGAGATGGACGAGGCGTTCGCGATGGTCACCGAGCGGGCCGCCCGGGTGCTGAACCTGGGCGAGCGGTACGGCCTGGCCGTCGGCCGTCCGGCCGACTTCCTGCTGCTGCCCGCCGATTCGCCCTTCGACGTACTGCGCCGTCAGGTGCGCCCGAGCCACGTGATCTCCCGAGGCCGCGTGGTCGCCGAGACCCCCGCCGCGCCGACCCGGCTGACCTGGCCGAACCGCGCGCCCGAGGACGTCGACTTCACCCGCCGCTGAGCGCGCACCCGAACCACCGGCACACGACGCAAGGCCGCGCCTCCCGATCGCGAAGGAGGCGCGGCCGGTTCGTGTGCCGCTACAGCAGGTCCACCGCCGGGTAGGCCTCCCCGCCGGACAACCGCGCGTAGCCGGGACCCCGGTCGAAGAACGGCTCGACCTCGGGCCGCGCCGCGCGCACCGACGCCCGCAGTGCCGCGGTCGCCGCCTCGTCCACCGCGAGGTCGTCGCCCTCGCCGGTGAGCACGACGCCGTAGTCGTCGGTCGCCGCGCCGCGCGAGACCTTGCCCCAGCGCACGTCACGCAGCACCGACTCGGTCTTGCGGTCCAGCGGGTCGCCCCAGCCGCCACCGCCGGTGGTCCGGATCCGGATCACCTCGCCGGCCTTGACCGGTTCGTCGTCGACCAGGCCGTCCATCTCCCGCTCGTTCGGGCCGCCCGGGTCGATCACCACCTGGAAGGAGCGCCCGGCCTTGCCGCCCTTGACACCCCAGCAGGACAGGATCGAGCGGTCCGCGATGGACATGAAGGACGCGTCGAGCAACATCCGGATGTGCTTCTCGTAGCCCAGACCGCCGCGGAATTGTCCGGGGCCGCCCGAGTCGGTGGCCAGACCCAGCCGCTCGACCAGGAACGGGAAGCGCGACTCGGTGAACTCGGTGGGCAGGTTGCGCGAGTCGGGCACCACGTGGATGGTGTCCTCGCCGTCCGCGTAGTAGCGCCCACCCGAGCCGCCGCCGAGCACCTCGCGCATCAGGTACGAGCGGCCGTCCGCGTCGTGCCCGTACACGCCGGTGTAGCGGATCGTCTCCTGGTCGGCGGGCATCTTGCCGTCCACCGCCTTGGCCAGCACGCCGGAGAGCACGCCGAGCAGGCGCAGGATGACGAACGTACGGGCGTTGGTCGGAGCCGGGAAGATCGGCGTGAGCAGCGTGCCCTTCTCCGGGAACTTCATCTCGATCAGCGGCACCACGCCCTCGTTGACGTCGAGTTCGGCCATCCGCTCGGGGGTGTCCGCGAGGTTGCGCAGGATCGGCGCGAGCCACTTCTTGAGGAAGTTGCCGTCCGCGTAGTCGCCGCAGTGGTTGATCGGGCCCTTGGCCTGCTTGGACGTGCCGGTGAAGTCGATGACGATCTTCTCGGGCGTCTTGGTCAGGGTGATCCGCTGCGTGTGCAGCATCGGCTCGTCCACGCCGTCGTGTTCGGCGTAGTCCTCCCACACGTACTCGCCGTCCGGGATCTTGGCGAGGATCTCGCGGCGGTAGGTCTCGGTGGTCTTGTCCAGGATCGCGTCGAAGCACGCCTCGACCGTCTCCCGGCCGTAGCGCTCGAAGAGTTCGCCCAGTCGTCGCGAGCCCATCAGGCACGCCGAGCACTCGGCGTCCAGGTCGGCGGCGAGCGAGTCGGGCATCCGGGAGTTGCGGGTCATGATGCGCAGCGCGGCCTGGTTCGGCACGCCCTGGTCCCACAGCTTGATCGGCGGGACCATCAGGCCCTCTTCGTACACGCTGGTCGCGCCCGAGGGCATCGACCCGGGGCAACAACCACCGATGTCGTCGTGGTGGCCGAACGCCTGTACGAAGGCGACCACTTGCCCGTCCGCGAAGACCGGGACGGTGACGCACAGGTCGGGCAGGTGGCCGATGCCGCCCTCCGACTCGTAGACGTCGTTGTGGAAGAACACGTCGCCGGGACGCATCGTCTCCAGCGGGAAGTCGCGGGCCACCGGGTGTACCAGCGCCGAGTACGAACGGCCGGTGAGCTTGCGCAACTTGCGGTCGTGGATCCCGGCGCGGAAGTCGTGCGCGTCGCGGATCATCGGCGAGCGGGAGGTGCGACCGATCGCGGTCTCGACCTCCATCTCGACCGAGGCGAGCGTGCCCTCGACGATCTCCAGGAGCACGGGGTCCACACCGTGCAGCGCGTCCTGCGGGGTGGTGGCGGTACCGGCGCTCATGTCAGGCCCCCTTCGAGGTGGTGTCGCGGGTGACCACGACGTTTCCGTAGGCGTCCACGCGGGCGGCGAAGCCCGGGTGGATCGGGATGGTGGAGCCGAACTCCTCGATGATCGCCGGGCCGGCGACCAGGTCGCCCGGAGCCAGTTCGGCGCGGGCGTACACGGCGGTGTCCACGTAGCCGTCGCGGTCCACGAAGCACACCGCGCGGGTGCCGGTCCGGGCGCGCTCGACGTCCTTGTCGCGGGCGGGCAGCTCGCGCAGTTCCGGGCGGCGGATCGGGCCGACGCCGGTGACCCGCAGGTTCACCCATTCCACGGGCTGGCTGGCGTCGCCGCGGAAGTTGTAGCCGTACAACTGCTCGTGCGCGGCGTGGAACGACTCGGCGACGGTGTCCGCGAGCGCGGCGTCGAACGGGCCGTCCGGCACCGGCACGCGCACCTCGAAGGCCTGGCCGAAGTAGCGCAGGTCGGCGGTGCGCACGTAGCGGTGGTCCTCGGCCGCGAAACCCTCCTTGTCCAGGGCCTCGCCCGCCTTGCCCGCCAGTTCGGCGAAGATGCCCGCCACCTTGGCGTGGTCGAGATCCGGGTGCCCGCCGACGGCGGTCTGCACGTAGTCGCAGCGCACGTCGACGGTGAGCAGGCCGAACGCCGAGACGTTGCCCGGGTCGCGCGGCACGATGACGCCGGCGAGGCCGAGGATGTCGATCAGGCGGCACAGCAGCAGCGAGCCGGAGCCGCCGAAGGTGGCCATCGTGAAGTCGCGGACGTCCAGACCGCGCTTGACGGTGATCTGGCGCAGCGCGTTGGCCTGGTTCCAGGCGGAGATCTCCAGGATGCCGGTGGCGCACTGCTCGACGCCGATGCCCAGTTCGGCGGCGAACTTGGTCAGGCCCTCGCGAGCCGCGTCCACGTCCAGCGGGATCTCGCCGCCGAGCAGGTGCGGGGGGATCCGGCCGAGCAGCACGTGCGCGTCGGTGATGGTCGGCTCCGTGCCGCCCTTGCCATAGCACAGCGGGCCGGGGTCGGCGCCGGCCGAGCGGGGCCCGACCTTGAGCGTGCCCTCGGGCGAGATCCAGGCGATCGAGCCGCCGCCGGCGCCGACGGTGACCACGTCGATCATCGGGATCTTGGACGGGAAGCGGCCGATCGAGCCCTCGGTGGTCAGCGTCGGCTCGCCGCCCAGGACCACCGAGACGTCGGTGGAGGTGCCGCCGCCGTCGCAGGTGAGGACCTTGTCGAAGCCGGCCTTCTGGGCGATCAGCGCGGCGCCCAGGGCGCCGGCGGCCGGGCCGGACAGGACCGTGGTGATCGGCTGGTGCACGACCTCCTCGGCGGAGAGCACGCCGCCGTTGGACTTCATGATCGCGAACGGGACGCGGCGCGCGGCCTCGCCGTCGGTGGTGAACGCGTCCAGCCGGCGACGGATGCCGCCGACGTAGCGGGCCACGCGCGGCTTGACGGCGGCGTCGACGAGGGTGGTCATCGAGCGCTCGTACTCGCGGTACTCGCGCAGCACCTCGGAGCTGATCGACACGATCGCGTCGGGGTGCTCCTCGCGCAGGATCTCGCGCATGCGCTCCTCGTGCGCCGAGTTGGCGTAGGAGTGCAGCAGACACACGCCGATGGTGAGAATGCCCTGGTCACGCAGCCGACGGGCGGCGACCCGAGCGCCCTCCTCGTCGAACGGGCGGACCTCGTTGCCCTTGTGGTCGAACCGGCCGCCGACCGTGTGCACCAGGTCGACCGGCACGATCCGGTCCGGCTTGACCCAGAAGTAGGAGTTGCCGTAGCCGTCCGGGACCGCCTGGCGGGCGATCTCCAGGATGTACTCGTAGCCCTCGGTGGTGATGAACCCGAGGCGGTCGATCTTGTCCTCGAGGAGCTGGTTGGTGGCCACCGTGGTGCCGTGCGCGACGGCGGTGACGTCGGCTCCCGTGCAACCGAGCAGGCCCAGTACCTTGTCGATGCCGTTCATGAAGCCGTCCGCCGGGTCGGCGGGTGTGGACGGCGTCTTGGTGGTGACGAGCTCGCCGGACTCCTCGTCCAGGGCGACCACGTCGGTGAAGGTTCCGCCGGTGTCGATACCGATCCGGATCCGTCGGCGGGGTCCCGCCGTCGCGGCAGGCGTCATCAGCGCGCTCCAATCGGAAGGGGCAGGGAAATCGCGTTCGCGGAGGGCGGGTCGCCCGGCTGCTGACAGCGATTCAACTTCGCAGCGCCATGCCACGGAATCGGCAACATCTGCCAAGGGACTCGGCAACACTTGGTGATTCCCGTGAGCAGGCCCGGCAAGCCCGGGTACCGCCCGCACCCCGGACCCCGCGAGCCCGGGTACCGCCCGCCTTCAGGAGGTCTGGACCAATCCACCGAATCCCTCCCGAAGAGCGGCTCGCCGCGAATCGAACTCATCGGTAGGGAGCGGAAGTTGCCGGAAATCGAGAAAGGCTCGGATAGGGTCGGCGCACACGGAGGTCACAGCGGGTGACTCCACGACACCGCGATCGAGGGGCAGCCGTGGGCGAGCGCGAGCAGGACGAGTGGGGTTTTTCGGCCCCGCCGGCGGGCGAGTCGCCGGAGGACTGGGCGCCCACCGGCATCGACGTCACGGTGCCCAGTGTCGCCCGGGTCTACGACGCCATCCTGGGCGGCAAGAACAACTTCGCGGTGGACCGGGCGATCGCCGACGAGGCGCTCAAGGACTTGACCAACGAGGGCGCCTGGGCCAACCGGCACATCCTGGCTCGGGGTGTGCGCTACCTGGCCGCCGAGGGCATCGACCAGTTCGTCGACCTCGGATCCGGGCTGCCGACCGTGCAGAACACGCACGAGGTGGCCCAGGCGGTCAACCCGGACGCCTCGGTCGTCTACGTGGACAACGACCCGATCGTGCTCGCCCACGGTCGCGCGCTGCTCGCGGAGAACCACCGCACCCGCGTGGTCACCGCCGACCTGCGCGACCCGGCGGACGTGCTGGCCCGCCGGGAACTGCGCGAACTCGTGGACCTGAGGCGGCCCGTCGGCCTGCTCCTGGTGGGCGTCCTGCACCACCTCGGCGACCACGAGGACCCGGCCGGCGTGGTCCGCGCCTACCGTGACGCGCTGCCGCCGGGCAGTCACATCTTCATCACCCACTTCTGCGACTCCACACCCGAGGGACGTGCCCTGGAGAAGATCTTCCTGACCGGGCTGGGCAGCGGACGCTTCCGCGCCCTGGAGGAGATCGAGGGGTACTTCGAGGGCCTGGAACTGATCGAGCCCGGCGTGGTGCTGCTGCCGCTGTGGCGTCCGGACGCGCCGGTGACCGAGCCGCTCACCCCCGAGGGCCACCTGTCGGTCGGCGGCATCGGCCGACTGCCCCGATAGCCTCGACCCTTGGGCCCATCGCCGCGGTCGCGCGGCTCGATCCCCTCGGGAGCACCATGAAGATCGCCGTCCTCGACGACTACCAAGGCGTGGCCCGGGACCTGGCGGACTGGGATTCGTTGGGTGCCGAGATCCGCGTGTTCACCGAGCCGTTCGCGGGCGAGGCGGAGGTGGTCGAGGCGCTGGCCGGCTTCGAGGTGATCGTCGCGATGCGTGAGCGCACCCGGTTTCCGGCCCGGGTATTGGCCGGACTGACCGGCCTTCGGCTCCTGGTGACCACCGGACCGGTGAACGCGGCCATCGACGTGGCCGCCGCGCGCGAGCTGGGCGTCGTGGTGTGCGGGACCGGATACGTGGCGTACCCGACCGCCGAACTGACCTGGGCGCTGATCCTGGCCGCCGCCCGCAACCTCCCGGCCGAGTGGGGCTCGATGCGCGCGGGCGGCTGGCAGGTGGGCCTGGGCGTCGGGCTGCGCGGCAAGGTGCTCGGCCTGCTGGGCCTGGGCCGGCTCGGCACGGAGGTGGCTCGGATCGGGCAGGCGTTCGGGATGGAGTGTGTGGCCTGGAGCCACAACCTCACCGCCGACCGGGCCGCCGAACACGGCGTGACCGCGGTGGGGCGGGAGCAGTTGTTCGCCCGCGCCGACGTGCTGTCCGTGCACACGGTGCTCAGCCGCCGTACCCGGGGCCTGATCGGCGCCGCCGAACTGGCCCTGATGAAGCCCTCGTCGATCCTGGTCAACACTTCGCGCGGACCCGTCGTGGACGAGGCCGCTCTCGTGGCCGCACTGCGCGCGAGGTCGATCGCCGCCGCGGCGCTGGACGTGTACGACATCGAGCCGCTGCCCGCCGATCACCCGCTGCGCGACCTGGACAACGTCGTACTCACCCCGCACATCGGCTATGTCACCCGCGAGTTGTACGAGATCTTCTACCGCGACGCGGTCGAGGACATCGCCGCCTTCCGCTCCGGCCGGCCGATCCGGGTGCTCGGGTAGGCCGACACGGCGGGTCGGTCACCCGGCCCGGCGGCACCGGCTCGATCACCCTTCGGCCACCTCGGCCACCTTCGTCACCTCGGCCACCTTGGTCACCGCTCCCGTCCCGGGTCGTCCGGATCGATGGCTCGATGGTCGCGAGCGTCGGTGGCCCGAGGGTGATACGCACGGGTCCACCCGTGTACGTGGGTGGGATGAGCCCGGTGCGGCACACGCGCGGCGCCCGCACCGTCCCGGCGCCACCAGCGCAGATACGCGAAAACCCCGATCACCGACAGCGCCGCCACCGTGACGCAGATGGCGGCCGACGCGACGATCAGGTCTCCCCCGAGCACCGCGGCGACCAACAGTCCCAGCGCGGCGCCGGACAGGCCCACGGCTGTCCACTTCGATATCGCCGTCCAATCGGGTGCGCGGATACCGACGCGACGGCGGCGCCGATCCGGTTGGGGTATCGGGTCCTCGAAGACGCGCAGCAGTTCGGCCAACTGCTCGTCCTCCGCGAGGGATTCCTCCAGTCGCGCGAGGGTGCGGCGTTCCCGCCCCGAAAGCGACGGTCCGTCCACGACGTCCACCTCCCACCCGGGACCGCGGAACGGGGCCGAGAGGCGAGGTGCGCCGGGCGATATCCACCGAGGCGAACCGTTCGCCGGTGGGACCGACCGGCGGCCCGGTCTTGGGTTCGGATCAATCAGACTTCGGATGACTCAGACTTCGGATGACTCGGGTTTCGGCTGTCTCGGGTTTCGGGTGACTCGGATTTCGGGTGACTCGCATTCGGGCGACCGAGTCGGGTCACCGGTTCGGATCATTCGGGATCGGAGCGCTACAGCCGGTGCAACCCGACGACGCTCCGCAGCGCGAGGACCAGTGCCATCAGGCACGCCACGCCACCGACGATCACATTGCTGGTGATGGTGCGGGTGGTGTCGACGGCTCCGGACACGGCCCAGGGCGCGACCATCGTCCAGACACCGATGCAGAACGCGGCCCAGCTCATCGCGTGCGTGCGTTCGTAGGCGGAGACGAAGCCGCTCATCAGGAACGCGAGCGCGACACCGGTGATCAGGTTGGCCGTCGCCAGGGTTGTGAAGCCGTTGAACCCGACGATCCACGGGGATGCCGCCAGGTAGACACCGCACAGGACACCGAGTGCTTCCGCCACCTGCGCCACCGGGCCGGTCGTGGCCCGCTCGGAGCGAGCTCGCAGGTCCATGAGGTCGGGATGCTTTTCAATCGATGGCGCTGTCGACGAGGACACGTCCACCACCCTCTTTCCGAGGAATCGCGGTCCCTTGGTTGATAGCCGTCGCACCTGTGGCTAACCCGCACAATCCCGAATATTTACCGCATATTTCCCCTATTGTGCGCCCGATCCGCTCGCGGGTTTGACACGATCCCTACATATCGAGAAAACTAGATCCGATTCGCACCGCATCCGCACCGCATCCGCACCGCATCCGCACCGCATCCGCGCCGCGTTCGCACCACACAGGGGCCTCGCACACCCCGGGAAGGCAGCCCCGTGGACCCGCTGGCCGTACACAAGGCACTCGCCAATCCGGCCAGGCTCCGGTTCATGCGCTGGCTGAAGGACCCGGCGAAGTACTTCGACGAGGACTCCTACCGACAGCAGGGCCTGGGCTTCCACATCGGCGTCTGCGTCGGTGACATCCAGGCGCGGGCCGGACTCGCCCAGTCGGTGGTCTCCGGCTACCTCCAGACCCTCAAGGACGCGGGTCTGCTCGACTCGGAGCGCATCGGCAAGTGGACGTACTACCGCCGCAACGAACAGGCGATCGCCGAGTTCGCCGAGCACGTCCGCACGGAACTCTGACCGGACCGGACCCGCGCTCCGAGCGGCTCGGGCTCCGACCGACCCGAACCGAACCGAACGCGGCTCTGGTCGGCCGACGCACGCGCGCACGGGGCATCCCCATGGCCTGATGCATCTACATATCTCGATATGTATCACAGACGGTTCGGCGGGCCCGCCCCGCCCGGACCCCGAAAGGCGACGATGAAAAACACCTCCCTCACGATCACGACCCTCGCCCTGGGCGTGTTCGGGATCATCACCACCGAGATGGGCATCGTCGGCGTCCTACCCCGGGTCGCGGCCGAACTCGACGTCAGCCCCTCGACGGCCGGCCTGCTCGTCGGCGTCTTCGCCCTGGTGATCGCGGTGTCCGGGCCGTTCATGACGCTGCTCGCGTCGGGAATCAACCGCAAGACCGTGTTGGCGACGGCCATCGCCGTGTTCGCCGTGTCCAACGCCGTGTACGCGCTGACCACCCGGTTCGAGGTGATGTTCGCCTTCCGGATCATCCCCGCCGTGTTCCACCCGGTGTTCTTCTCGGTCGCCCTGGCCACCGCGGTCCGACTGGTGCCCTCGCGCGACGCGACCCGGGCCACGACCCGGGTGTTCGCCGGCGTCACCGTCGGCTTCGCCCTCGGCGTGCCGCTGACCTCGTACCTCGCCGAGCACCTGTCGCTGCAGGCGGCGTTCTGGTTCGGGGCCGCGGTCAACCTGATCGCGTTCCTGGGCATCCTGCGCTACCTCCCGGCCATGCCGGTGGAGCGACGACACACCTACGGCGCCCAGGTCGATGTGCTGCGCAGCGGCCGGATGTGGCTGACCATCCTGTCGGTGGTCCTCGTCTTCGCGGCGATGTTCTCGGTCTACGGCTACTTCGCCGAGTTCCTGGGTGAGGTCACCGGCCTGGGCGGCTCCTGGACCAGCGCGCTGCTGATGGCCTTCGGCATCGTGATGATCCTCGGCAACTTCGCGTTCGGCGCGCTGCTGCGCCGTGCCGCGATCCGTACGGTGTTGCTGTTCCCGGTCCTGTGCCTGGTTGTCTACGTGCTGCTCTACGCGGTCGGCCCGTACGCCGCGGTGATGGTGGTGGCGGTACCGATCTGGGGTGCGGTGCACTCCGGCGGCCTGATCGTCAGCCAGTACTGGCTGAGCCGCGAAGCCCGGGAGTTCCCGGAATTCGGCAACAGCCTGTTCATCTCCTTCTCGAACCTGGGCATCACCGTGGGCACCACCGTCGGCGGCCGGCTGCTCGGTGCGACGGGTCCGCGCGGGCTCGCCTGGGTCGGGGCCGGCTTCGCGCTCGCCGCGCTGGTCACGATGTTGCTGCGGCTGAACCTGGATCGGGTGGAGCGGCGCCGGCGGTGGCCGGAGTCGACGCAGGCGCCGACTCCGCCCACCCTGGCGCCGACCGAACCGGCCTGACAATCCGAGCCGGCGGTGCGGGGGCCGCTAGGGCGTGGGATCGGCGAGCGCGGCGATCAGCGCGCGGTACTCGTCCTTCATCGGCAACTCCCGCTCCACCCGCACGCGCCGCCGGGTGGCCGAGACCTCGATCTCACGGACCGGGTCGTAGCCGATCCGCTCGAAGCTCTCCCACCAGACCCCGACCCCGCGTCGTTGCCACGCGGGCAGCTCGTTGAAGTTGACGTCGTGCGCGAAGAGCAGTTCGTTCTTGTCCGCCTTCGACAACCGCGCCAACTCGTGGGTGGCCGCCCGGGCGGACCTGCCGTCCTTGCGCAGCGTCCAGTAGCACCAACCGTCGAGCGCGCAACGGGCCGCGTCGGCCTGGCGCCAGGAAAAGTAGTCGACCACGTCGGAGACGCCCGTCCCCATCCAGATCCGGCTGTCGAAATGGGCCGGGATCCCCGCGCGGTGGGTGAACGTCGCCGACGCGATCCCGGCGGTCACCGAGACCAGTTTCTCCACCTCGCGGCCGAACATGTCGAACGACGGGTCCAGCAGGATCGATATCTCGTCGCTCTCGGTGTACGCGTAGCGGGCGTCCAACTCGGTGAACAGGGCCTGCGCGGTCTCGTCCATGAGCGCGGCGAAGCGCTCGTCGAAGGGCTTGTCGAAGTGCTGCTCGGTGAAGCGGGAGAAGGACCGGCCGTCCACCCGGATCACGGTCCACGCGCCGGGCAGCAGCACCAGCGAGTGGAACCACTCGCGCGACCGTTGGCTCGCCTCGAACCGGTCGGCATCCATCCCGAATCACCCCTCGCTCAGTGTCTGGACCACGAACCCGCCGGCGCCGTCGAACCGCACGACGTACCGGACATCGAACCCCTCGTCCGGGCCGGGCGCCCGCAGCCGGGTCAGCGTGGCACGAATCCCCACCTCCGGGACACGGGTTTTCCCCTCCCGCACGGCATTGCGCTCCAACGATCCGACCGGATCGGGCGGAAACCAATAGGCGACCGCCTCGGCGCCCCAGGCGTGCGCGAGTTCGACGATCGGCCGCCGATCCTCCGGCGCGGGGTTGGTGTTGTCCACGGCGACATCCCACCCGGCCGCCAACGCCTCCTCGATCAGTCGTTGTTGGCGACGCTGCCGGTTCCGGGCGCGGGGAAAGTGGTCCTTGCTCACGTGCACATGCGTCCCGGCCAGGACGGCCCGATGGAAACTCGACTTGCCCGAGGCCTGAAGCCCGATCAGCACCGCCACCCGCATGCCCGCTCCACTCCCGCCGCCACCGGCGGGAGCCGGCGGATGGCCCGAACAGTAGCCACGGGCAGCGGCACGGAACGGTCCGGCGGCGATCCGGTTGGGTCGTTCGGGGTTTTGGTGAGCGGGCGTGTGCACACTGTGAGCATGGAAAAGCTCTCCTTGGATGCTCAGGTCCGCGAACTGCTCAAGCTCGCCGCAGCCGCGTCGACGGGGCGTAGTGCCCATACCGTGTACGGCGGCCACGAGCACATGCTCCGGCAGACCCTGATCGTGCTGACGACGGGCACCGCGCTGGCCGAACACGAGAATCCCGGGGAGGCGACCATGGTGGTGCTTCGCGGGCGGGTCCGACTGGTCGCCGGAGAAACGTCGTGGGAGGGGCGCTCCGGTGATTTCCTGGTCGCCCCGAAGGCGCGACACAGTCTCGAGGCGTTGGAGGACTCGGCGGTGCTGCTCACCGTGGCCAAACGCGACTGAGCCCCGCGGGTCCGCACCTCCCGGGGCCGCGGGTCGCCGGGCACGGGATGCGCGGCCGGGCAGCGGACGGCGCGCCGGCATCATGGCGGTGCCGCATCGCCCCCGACCGGAAGACAGGCACGCCCGTGAGCAACCTCTTCGACATCGAGACGCTACCGGTCGGCCGGTGGCGCAACGGCGGCGGCGACACCCGTGAGATCGCCACGCGGGCCGCGGCCGACCCGGCGGACTTCGACTGGCGCGCGAGCATCGCGACGATCTCCGCCGACGGACCGTTCTCCGCCTTCCCCGGCGTGGACCGGACGATCACCCTCCTCGCGGGCGGCGGCGTGCGGCTGGTCGGGGACGACGGACTCGACCACCGGCTGGACCGAACCGGCGAACCCTTCGCGTTCTCCGGCGAGTCGGCCGTTCGGGCCACCGTGCTCGGCGCCGGTACCCGGGTGCTCAACATCATGACCCGGCGTGGGCGATGGGCCGCGCGGGTGCACCGGGTCACCGCGCCGGTGGCGGCACCCGCCGGTCACGCCGGTGTGCTGTACGTACTGTCCGCACCGGACGCGCCGAACACACCGGACGCACCCGACACGCCGGCGGGAGACGCGCCCGTGCCGACGTTGCGGGCCGGGCAGGGGTTGTGGTGGGCGAGCGGCGCCGCCGTGCCGACGGCGCCGCTCGCGACCGGTGCGATCGCGCTGTGGGCGGACCTTCGTCCGCTGTAGCAGCTGTGGCCGTGGTGGCGTGATGCCGAGCTGCCGTGGCTCTCGAAGGCAGTGACGCGGTGTGCGGACGGACGGCGTCAGGGCATCGTGCGCAAGTGCGCCGAGATGGAGTTGGCCAGGCCATAGCCCGCGGTCGCGTCCCAGTTGACCGACCACGTCATCGCGCCCCGGATGCCGGGCCACGTGGTGGTCGGCCGGTAGCTCCCGCAATTGTTGCCCAGGGCCAGGCAGTCCAGCGCGTTGTTCACCACGCCGGGCGGGACGTACCCGCTGCCCGCCGCGCGCCCGGTGGCCGGGACGCCCAGCGCCACCTGATCGGGGCGCAGCCCGCCCTGGAGTTGGATGCACGCCTGCGCCGTGAGGAAGTCGACGCCGCCCTGCGCGTACAACTTCTGGTCGCAGCCGAACATGGTTCCGGAGTTGTAGTACTGCATGTGCACGATGGTCAGGATGTCCTTGATCCCCAGGGCGAGTTGGAAGTACGCCGCCTGGTTCGACTGCATGTCCAGCGTCTGCGGGGCCATCGTGATGATCAGGCTCGTGCCGATCTGCGCCCGGATGGCGCGCAGCGCGGTCGCCATGTAGGTCGGGCTGACGCCGTTCTCCAGGTCGATGTCGACGCCGTCGAACCCGAATTCGCGCAGCAGTGCGGTGGTCGTGCTCGCGAACATGGCCGCCGAGGCGTTGTCGCCGACCCAGACCGCGCCCAGTTCGCCGCCGACCGACAGGATCACCTTCTGGCCGCGGGCGTGCATGGTCGCGATGTCGGCCTTGAGGTCGGCATCGGTGTACCCGCCGAGTGCGGTCGACAGGCCCGGGTCCACCCCGAAGGTGACCGCGCCCCAGCGGGTGCGGTCGGCCTCGGCGAACGCCACCGCGACCAGGTTGTAGGACGTGGGGACGTCCCGCAGGCGCAGGTTCGTGGAGCCGTTGACGAAGTTGTGCCAGTAGCCGGTCATCACCCGTTTGGGCAGGCCGGTCGGGTCCTGGCCGGTGGGGCCGTCGGGACCGGTGGTGGCGGTGACCGGGGCCGAACGCGCGGACGTCCCGGCGCTGTTGCTCGCGGCGACGGAGAAGGTGTAGGTGGTCTCGGGGGTCAGGCCCGGGATCTCGGCCGTGCTGCCGGTGACCGTGGCCACCTTGGTGTCGGCGCGGTAGACGTCGTACGCGGTCGCGCCGGGCACCGCGGTCCAGCCGAGCGAGACGCCGCGTGCGGTGGTGCCGGTCACGGCCAGGCCGGTGGGTACGGCCGGGATGGTGGTGCTGCCGCCCGGACCGACCAGCGAGACGTCGTCCGCGAGGTAGGCGGGCTGTCCGTACCAGCCGTTGAGGTGGATGGTGACGCTGGTGGTGCGGGCGCCGGTGCGGAACGTGGTGGTGAGCTTTTGCCAGCCTGCGGCGGAGGACGTCCAGGTGGAGACGTCGGTGGTGCCGGTGCCGGTCGCGCCGAGGTAGATGTACGAGCCCTGGACCCACGCGGTCTCGGTGTACTCGGAGTCGGGTTGCACCGCGACGGTCTGGCTGCACCGGGCGTTGTCGCCGCCGACCGGGGTGGCCTTGAGCGCGCCGGTGCCGCTGTGTACGGGGCCGGTGACGGGGCTGCCGGTGCCGCCGGAGCAGGTCCAGCCGGACAGGCCGGACTCGAAGCCGCCGTTCACCACGAGTTCGGCGGCGGCCGGCGCGGGCGAGGCGAGCGCGATCAGACCGGCCGAGGCCATCGCGCACGCGGTGAGCAGGGCGGTGACGAAGCGGCGCGGGGTGCGCCTGCCGCGCGGAACGGCCTGCGCCGCGCGGGTGTTCGGGGGACGTTTCGGTGCCATCGTGGGGTGTTCCTCCCGTACCGGCCCGGGCGAGTGCCTGCGGGCATGGGCGTGCCTGGAAGGGAGGGTGGACCCGGGTCGGCACCGCATCGCCTGATGGGACGTCAGGCTGCCTCGGCGCAGGGCGTGCGCAGGCCGTCCGGGCGCACCCGAGGGTGCCGGGGGTGCCTGTGTGCAGGACGAGTTGACCGCCGAGGCGAGCGAACTGTCAATAGGTCTGGACCAATTGCCTCACGCCGAGGGACGGCACGCGCCGGTGGCGGTCGCCGGGCAGCGTGGCGGGCTTGTGTGTGGATGGGGGCCGGTGGAACGCTGCCGAGGTGTGTGGTGTCGGAGCGGTGCCGGTGCCGGTGCCGTCCATGGCGGAAGGACGGGGACGATGGTGGATCTCGTGGCCGTCCTGGCCGATCTCGACGCGGAGGGCGCCGCGTTGGACCGGCTCGTCGGCGAGCTGACGTCGGATGCGTGGGCCACGCGCACCCCCGCGCCCGGGTGGACCATCGCCCACCAGATCGCCCACCTGGCCTGGACCGACGACCAGGTCGCGTTGGCGGCGACCGATCCCGATGGCTTCGCGCTCGCCGTCGCGGAGGCCGCGGCCGACCCGGACGGCTTCGTCGACCGCGCGGCGAACCGCGCCGCGGCGGCACCGCCCGAGCGCATCCTGGCCGGCTGGCGAGCCGGCCGCGGCACCGTGTCCGCCGCGCCGGCCGCGCTCCCGGCGGGACGGCGGTTGCCCTGGTACGGCCCGCCGATGAGCGCCGCGTCGATGGCCGGCGCCCGGATCATGGAGACCTGGGCGCACGGCCAGGACGTCGCCGACACGCTCGGCGTGCGCCGCCCGCCCACCGCCCGACTCCGGTACGTCGCGCGCATCGGCGTACGGGCCCGCGACTACGCCTACGCCGTGCACGGTCTGCGGCCACCCGAGCGGGAGTTCCGGGTGGAGCTGACCGGTGGGCCCGAGGTCGGCGGCCCATGGACGTACGGTCCCGAGGACGCGGCCGAGCGGGTGACGGAACCGCTGCTCGACTTCTGCCTCCTGGTCACCCGACGCCGCCACCCCGACGACCTGGCGGTCCGGGCGCACGGCGCCGAGGCCACTCGCCGGCTCGGCATCACCCAGGCCTACGCCGGTCCACCCGGCCCGGGCCGCACACCCGGCCCGCGCACCTGACCCGACCTGCCGCACACCCCACCCGCCTCGCCCCGGCGGTCGACTCGTCCTGCACACAGGCACCCGGCACCCTCGCGTGCGCCCGAACGCCCCGCACACACCCCTGCGCCGGAGCCGCCCGCCGACTCGCCGCCACCCAGACCTACGCCGAGCCACCCGGCCCGAGCCGCGCACCCACCCGGCGCGACCGACCCGACCTGCAGCACGCCCCACCCGCTCTCCACCTGCCCCGCGCCAATCCGCCCGTCTCGCGCCCGACCCGCCGCGCGCCCGGTGCGACACACACCCCATCCGCCTCACGCCCCACCCGCCGCACACCCGACCCGCACCGCACCCGACTCGCCGCGCCCCCGACCCACCGCACACCGGAGCCCGCCGCGCGCCCCACCCGCCTCGCGCGACCGGCCTCGCATGCGACCCGTTGCGCGCCCCACCCACTGCACACCCGACCCGACCCGCCTCGCGCGACCGGCCTCACGCCCGACCCGCCTCGACGTGGCGGAGTGGGGGCGGACAACTTCCCTCGGCGCGGGCCGGATTCACCTGAAGTAGCCGTTGGATCACGCGTAGTATGTACCGCGTGGTTGGGGAGAGCGGGTCCGAGGTAGTGCGTGTCGTGATCGTCGACGACCATCCGTTGTTTCGGGCGGGTTTGCGGGCCGCCCTGGAGAGTGCCGGCGACATCTCGGTGGTGGCGGAGGTCGAGACGGCCGCCGCGGTGCCCGAGGTGATCGCCGAGCGGCGCCCCGATCTGGTCGTGATGGACCTGTCCCTGCCGGACGGCTCGGGAATCGAGGCCACCCGCCGGATCGCCACCGACACGCCCGGCGTACCGGTCCTGGTGCTGACCATGTCCGACGACGACGGCAGCCTGCTCGCGGCGATGCGCGCCGGGGCGGGCGGCTATCTGGTCAAGGGCGCCGGGCGGGACGAGGTCCTGCACGCGGTGCGCACGGTCGCCGCCGGCGGCGCGGTGTTCGGCGCGCAGACCGTGCCCCGCCTGACCGCGTTGCTGGCGAGCGGCGCGCCACGCGGTGCGGAACGGGTCTTCCCCGAGCTGACCGATCGCGAGTGCGAGGTGCTCGACCTGCTCGCCCGCGGCCTGGACAACCGGAACATCGCCCGTCGGCTGTTCCTCGCCGAGAAGACGGTGCGCAACCACATCACGCACATCTTCGAGAAGTTGCACGTCGGCACCCGCGCGGAGGCGGTGGCCCACGCCCGCGACTTCGGCCTGGGTGCCGACTGAGCCGGCCGCCGAGCCGGCCGCACGGCGCGCCCCGACCGGACCCGTCCCGAGCCCGACTCGGGACACCGTCCGGGCCCGCTTCGGGACCTCGATGGGACCGGTGCCTCGTGCCCTCGGGACCGGGCCTCGGCCATTCTTGGATGTCCGAACCGCGCCGGCCCGTCCGCACCGGGATCACACCGGCGTGGTTCGGTCCCCCCGGCTCCACTCGTTCGCGCCGTCGTCCGACGACGTCCCGTGAGGAGGCGCCACATGCCCATCGGCATCCGAGAGCAACGCTCCGGCCTCGACCGGGCCTACGCGGTATGCGGCATCTCGCTGGTCGCCGGCCTGGTCACGCTGATCCTGCTGATCACCCACCTCGACGATGCGCGGATGCCGCCGCGGCCCGCCCTGATCGGCGTGTCCACGCTCCAGGGCATCGCCTTCGCGCTCTCCGGGCTGTTCGTGATCGCGCGGCGCTCGATGCCCGGCCTGGGCTGGGTGTTGTTGTGGACGGGCCTGGCCTATCCGCTGTCGAGCGCGGTGTTGTTCACCGCCGTGTTCGCGGGGGCCGGCCCCGGCTGGGCCGCCTTCGCGATCTCGCTGTGGCTGGTCACCGACGCGGTGTTCCTGTTCGGGATGTACGCCCTGCCGCTGTGGCTGCCGACCGGGACGCTGCCCGGATCCTGGTTCGTACGGGCGTACGCGGTGCTCGTGGCGCTGTGGAGTGTGCTGCACGCCTACAACGACTACGCCGAGTCCTCCTGGTACGGCCTGCCCAGCTTCCTGCGCCACGGCAGTTGGGCCGCCGTCCAGCGATGGCTGAACGAGTGGCTGACCCCGCGCCTGGAGCTGATCCCGCCGCTGGTGATCCTGGCCAGCCTGCTCGTGATGACGGTGTGCTGGGTGCGCCTGCCGGGGCCGCACCCGATGCGAATCCTGCCGCTGGTGCCCTACCTGCTGTGGCTGGCCGTGCTCTTCCTCGGCTACCACCTCGAACTCTCGGATCTGCTCTATGAATTCCTCCTCTACGCGGGCGTGCTGGTGTGGCAGCTCTGCTTCGCGTACGCCTTCGCCCGGGACCGGCAGTGGCACCTCGACCGGTCCACGCGCAAGGTGCTGGCCGCGTTCTCGCTGGCCGCGGTGCTGATGGGCGGCTACTTCGCGGTGGCCGTCGCGCTCTCCAGCGCGCTGCCCGGCGCGCGCACCGCCGGCGCGTTGGTGATGGCGGCCGGCGCGCTGGTCATCGGCGCGCTGCTGCGGCCGACCATCGGGTGGGCGATGCGCGTCGTCGACCGCTTCTACTACGGCGAACGGGCCCGGCCCTACCAGGTCGTACGCGACCTGTCCGAACGGCTGAGCCGGGCGGTGGCGCCCGGCGCGGCGCCGACCCTGCTGTGCCAGACCGTCGTGTACACCCTGGGCCTGCCCGGCGCCGGCGTCGTGGTGGACACCCGGCACGGCGAACGCGAACTCGCCCGGATCGGCGACGCGGACGCCGACCGGGTCGACTTCCCGCTCACCTACGAGGGCGCGGTCATCGGCCGGCTCTCCGCACCGCCGCGCTCCGGGCAGGACACGCTCGACCGCCAGGATCTGGAGGTACTGCGCTTCCTCGCCGACCAGGCGGCACCCGCCATCGCGTCGCTGCGCCTGTACGAGGAACTCCAGGAGACCCGCGAGCACATCGTGTTCGCCCGCGAGGAGGCCCGCCGCCGGTTGCGCCACGACCTGCACGACGGCCTGGGACCCGCGCTCTCCGGCACCCGGCTCCAGGTCGACACCGCGCGGTCCTGCGTACCCGTGGGCACCCCGGCCGAGGGGACCTTGGCCATCGCGTCGCGCAGCATCGGCGAGGCGATCACCGAACTGCGCCGGATCACCGACGGGCTCGCGCCCGCCGCGCTGGCCCGACTCGGCCTCGCCGGCGCGCTCCGGGAGTCCGCGTCCCGGCTCGACGGCGGCGACGGCGCCCACCCGCGGATCAGGGTGACCTTCGACCCGGAACCACCGCCGCCGCTGCCCGCCGCCCTGGAGGTCGCGGTCTACCGGATCTGCGGCGAGGCGCTGCACAACGTCGTCCGGCACGCGCGGGCCCGAAACGCCACCCTCGGCGTCCGGGTCTCCGACACCCGGGTCACCCTGGAGGTGGTCGACGACGGCGTCGGACACCTGGACCGCGACCGCACCGCGGCCTCCGACGGTGTCGGCCTGGCCTCGATGGCGGAACGCGCCGAGGAACTCGGCGGCAGCTTCACCGCCACCAGCGACGAACACGGCACCACGGTGCGTGCGGTCATCCCCCGACCCGGGACCGACACCCGGGACCAACCCGGGACCAACCCGGGACCGTGACCACATGCGGGCATGATCGGGCCGAGCGAGAGTGGAGGAGCGGTGATCGAAAACGGTCACCTTGTCCCCCTCGAAGCACGGAGATCAAAATGTCGACGAACCCACTCCCCAAAGGTGGCGAACCGTCGGGATCGCATGACCCCGACCGGCCGCTCGGCTGCCACCCGCCCAACAATCCGTGCGACAGCGTGGAGCCCGCTTCGCCGAAACCGGACACTCCGGACGGCGGCCATCCGCCGCATCGGGCCGACGCTTCCGGCCCCGGTCGCCCGGAGGAACCGGACACCCACCACCCGCCGATCGCCTGAGCGATCCCAACCCCACACCGACCCGCCGCCCCCACCGTCCCCGACGGCGGGGGCGGCGGCACACCCAGGCACACCCAGGCACACCCAGGCGCACTCGGGCGCACTCGGGCGCGGGGGCGCGGGGGGGCGACGCGACGATGGCAACGAGGGGCGGGAACAGGACCGGATGCGCGGGCGGGAACGGGGGCGGAGGCAGGGGCGAAAGCGAGAGCGGAGGCGGAGCGAAGGCGGAAACAGGAGCGAAAGCAGAGACGAAAACAGGGGCGCAGCGGAAACAGGCGCGAGGACGCACACGGCCGCGGAGCAGGAGCGGGATCGAGGCGCGAACGAACAGGAGCGCGGGAGCGGAAACGAGGGCGAGGGCAAGCACGAAGACGAAGACGAAGACGAAGAGCGGGACGGGGTGTGCGTATGCGTGTGCGGAGCGTGGGCGGAGGCGAGAGCGGCATACGCGGCGGAGGACCAAGTGCGGCCCAGGCGTGACGGCGCACAAAGGCGGCTCGTGTGCGGAGGCGCCGGTGTGATGCCCAACGGCGCGGGATGCGCAACGCCTGCCCGCGAAGGGCACGACGACATCGCCGGCGGCAGACGGCAACGTGTGCGCGGCGGCCCGCGAGAGGTACGCCGAACGCGTCCACGCAAC
This sequence comes from Embleya sp. NBC_00888, assembly GCF_045207655.1. NCBI lineage: Bacteria > Bacillati > Actinomycetota > Actinomycetes > Kitasatosporales > Streptomycetaceae > Embleya > Embleya sp. NBC_00888. The sequence goes on from NZ_CP108785.1 coordinate 2,197,711, forward strand.
GATGCGGAACCTCCCGCCCATGTGCGCCAAGACGCAGCCGTGGACGCCGCCGGGCCGCCCACCCGCGACGACCTGCGGACGACGGCACCCACCCGCCGGCGACCCCGGGCGCGGCCACGCTCGCGACGGTCTGCGGACGGCGGCAGCTCGGGGACACCGGCGGATGGTCGCGGCCTTCGACGGTGACGGGACGGGCCGCCCCGGGTCGCGGACGCGGCGCCGGTGCCGATCACGTCCGGCCGGCCGCCCGTGGCGACCTGCGCCCGCAGGACGGCGGCCGAGGTGCGGCGGCGTGCGGTCACGGCCGTCGGCGGTGGTGGGTTGGGGCGGCCAGGGCTGCGGATGCGGCGTCGGTGCGGATGACGTCGGCGAGGGCCTGTAGTTGGATGCGGATCCGGGCGGCGACCAGCGGGTCCGCCGGGCGTACCGAGCCGTCCGCGTCGCGGGTCAGCGCCTCGGGCGCGCCGCCCACCACCACCTCCGGATCGGGGACCACCAGGTTGCCCAGCCCGGTCAGGATCCGCACCGTGTCGGTCAACCCGCGGAACCCGTGCAGCCGACTGGCCGTCACCACCATCACCGCGATGCCCTTCCCGCACAGGGACGCGTCGCCGCGCGGCCGCGACGCCCAGTCGACCGCGTTCTTCAGGACCCCGGGAATCGAGTGGTTGTACTCCGGCGTGGCGATCACCAACCCGTCCGCCCGACTGATCGCGGTGCGCCACCTCCGCACCGCCGGCAGCGCCGGGTGCACATCCAAGTCCTGGTTGTACAAAGGCAGTTCGCCCAACGTCGGATAGACGTCGAAGGACATGCCCGGTGGCGCGAGCGCGGGCAACGCGGCCAGCAATCGGGTATTGGCCGATTCCGCGCGCAGCGAACCGGAGATCGCCAACACGCGGGCGGGCGACGGGGGCATCGGGGTGGTCCCGGGAGCGGACATGGCACGCGCCTTTCGTCAGGGTGCGGTACGGCGGTCGAGCAGGGTCGTGTCGTGGCGCCCGGCCCGGAAGTCCGGTTCGTCCAGCACCTCGGCCAGCAGCGGCGCGGTGGTGTGCACGCCCGGGCCCTCGACCCGCAGTTCGCGCAGCGCACGCCGCATCCGGGCCAGCGCCTGGTCGCGATCCGGTCCCCACGTGACGATCTTGGCCAGCAGCGAGTCGTACTCCGGCCGAGCCCGGGCGCCGGGAAACGCGTGGGTGTCCACCCGGACGAACGGACCGGCCGGCGCCTCGAACGCGGTGAGCGTGCCCGGGCAGGGCGCGAAGTCGCGCGCCGGGTCCTCGGCGTTGATCCGGCACTCCACCGAGACCCCGCGGCGGTGCACCCGATCCTGACCGAAGTCCAGCGGTCGGCCGGCGGCGATCAGCAGCTGCTCGCGGACGATGTCGATGCCGGTCACCGTCTCGGTGACCGGGTGCTCGACCTGGATCCGCGAGTTCACCTCGATGAACGCCGCGTCCTCGCCACGCACCAGGAACTCGAAGGTGCCGGCTCCGCGATACCCCACCGCCCGGGCCCCGGCGACCGCGTGCGCGGCCAGCCGTTCGGCCAGTTCGGCGGGCAGGCGGGGGGCGGGCGACTCCTCGACGAGCTTTTGGTGTCGGCGCTGTACCGAGCAGTCGCGCTCACCGAGATGCACCACGTTCCCGTGCGCGTCGGCCAGGATCTGGATCTCGATGTGCCGGGCGCCGGCCAGGTATTGCTCCAGGTAGACGCGGTTGTCACCGAAGGCCGCCTGGGCCGTGGCGCGCGTGGCGCGGAAGGTGGGCAAGAGCGCGCCGGCGTCCGGCACCACCGCCATGCCCCGGCCGCCGCCACCCGCGACCGCCTTGACGATCAGCGGGAAGCCGATTACCCGCGCCACCTCGGCGGCCTCGTCGGCGGTGCCGACCGGCTCGCGTGATCCGGGCAGCACCGGGAGTCCCGCGTCCGCCATGATCCGCCGGGCCGTCGACTTGTCGCCGAGCCGCGCCATCACCTCCGGGGGCGGACCGACGAAGACGATCCCGTTCTCCGCACAGATGGTGGCGAAGTCGGGGTCCTCGGACAGGAATCCGTAACCGGGGTGGATCGCCTGCGCACCCGTGTTGCGGGCCGCCTCGATCACCGCCGGCGCGTACAGGTAGCTGCGATGCGGGTCGGCGGGGCCGATGTTCACGTGGTGGTCGGCCGCGCGTACGGCGGCCGAGTCGCGGTCCGCGCCGGAGTGCACCACCACGGTGGCGATGCCCATGTCCCGGCAGGTGCGCACCACGCGGAGCGCGATCTCGCCGCGGTTGGCGATCAGTACGGTGTCGAACACGGCGGGTCACCTCGCAGCGTCGGGGTCGGGGTCGGGGTCGGAGTCGGCATCGAGTTCGAGTTCGAGTTCGAGCAGCGGTTGGTCGTACTCGACGCCCCGGCCGTTGTCGACCAGCACCGCGGTGACCCGGCCGTCGCGGTCCGCCTCGATCGGGTTCATCAGCTTCATCGCCTCGATGATGGCCACCTGTTGGCCGGCCCGGACCACGTCGCCGACCTCGACGAACGCCGCCGCCCCGGGCTCCGGCGCGCGGTAGAGGGTGCCCACCAGCGGGGCGCGGACGAGATGGCCCGAGGGTTCGCCCGCCGGCGCGGCCTCCGAGGGCCGGTCCGGGTCGGCCGCCCTCGCGGCAACGGCAATGGGCTCGGAATCGGGCGCGGCCGGCGACGGCCCCGGCGCGCCCGACGGGTCGGACCACGCGACCTCGATGCTCTCCCCTCCGGAGCGCACCACGATCCGGGTCGGCGGTCGCTGGGCCTCGTTCAGGACGTGGCCCAGCGCGCTGCGCAGCGCGGTCAGGCTCGCCGTGCGGCCTTCGCCGTCGGTGCCGGTCATGCCGATTCCTCCTCGAAGTCGTAGGTGTCGCCGTCGTCCGGGTCGCCGGCGCCGGCCGACCGCACGGCGGGCAGCCCGAAGGCTCGAAACCGCCGCCGGCGCAGCACGACGCGCTCGGCCGGTTCGACCGCCGCGAGTTCGGCCACCGTCTCCAGGACCTCGTCCCGCAGGGCCAGGCTCGCGGCGGCCGGATCGGTGTGCGCGCCGCCCTCGGGTTCGGGGACCACCCGGTCCACCACGCCGAGTTCGAGCAGCGAGCGCGCGTCCAGGCCGAGCGCGCGGGCCGCCGCCGGGCTCTGCTCCCGGGTCTTCCACAGGATCGCCGCGCAGCCCTCCGGACTGATCACCGAGTACAGCGCGTTCGCGCTGATCAGCACCCGGTCGGCGACACCGAGCGCGAGCGCGCCGCCGCTGCCGCCCTCACCGGTGACCACGGCCACCACGGGCACTCGCAGTCCGGCGAGCACGCGCAGGCACGCGGCGATCGCCCCGGCCTGGCCCTGCTGTTCGGCCTCGATCCCCGGGTGGGCGCCCGGCGTGTCGATCAGGGTCACCAACGGCACGCCGAGCTTCTCCGCCAGACGCGCGAGCCGGACCACCTTGCGGTAGCCGGCCGGCGAGGCCATCGCGAAGTTGGCCCGGACCAGGTCGGCCGTGGTGTGGCCCTTCTGGTGCCCGAGCACCAGCATCGCGCGGCCGTCCACCAGGCCCAGGCCGCCGACGATCGCCGGGCAGTCGCCACCCGCCCGGTCGCCGCGCAGCTCGACGAACGCGTCCATCCAATACGCGAGATGGTCGCGCGTGGTGGGCCGACCGAGGTCCCTCGCGGCGGCGACCACCTCGTGCGCCGGACGAACGGGCGGCTCGACGGGCGGGGGAGCCGACATCGGTGTCGGTTGGGCGCCGCGCGCCGCGTCGATCCGACGGCACGCGAGGGTCGCCGAGGGCGTCACGGTCCCGGTCCCGTCGGATCGATCGCACGCATCCACCCCACCCGACCCACCCGACCCACCCGACCCACGCGATCCGTCCGACCCGTCGAAGACCTCGGCCCGATCGGACACGCCCGACCGTTCCTCTGCCTCGCCCCGATCGGGTACACCCGCCCCATCGCCCCCGTCCACCCGCTCCGCCCCGCCCGCCCCCCGTGCCGACGCCAGCAGGACCGCGAGCGTGCTGCGCAGCTCTCCACGCGGGCGGACCGCGTCCACCAGGCCGTGTCGCAGCAGGAACTCCGCCGTCTGGAAGCCCTCCGGCAGCCGCTCCCCGATGGTCTCCTCGATCACCCGCGGTCCGGCGAAGCCCATCCGCGCACCCGGTTCGCACACCACCACGTCGGCCAGCGTGGCGAACGACGCGGCCACGCCGCCGTAGGTCGGGTCGGCGACGACGGTGACGGTGAGGATCCCGGCCTCGTCCAGTTCGGCCATCGCCGCCGAGGTCTTGGCCATCTGCATCAGGGCCAGCGCGCCCTCCTGCATCCGCGCCCCACCGGAGGAGGTGACCAGGATCAGCGGTACCCGCCGGGCCAACGCGGCGTCCGCGGCCGTGGTGACCGCCTCGCCCGCGGCCACGCCCAGGCTGCCGCCCATGAAGGCGAAGTCCATCACGGCCAGCACCACCGGATGCCCGACCACGGTGCCGAGCGCCACCCGGACCGCGTCGTCGTGTCCGGTCGCCACCCGGGCGGCGGCCAGGCGGTCCGGGTACGGCTTGAGATCCTCGAAGCGCAGGGGGTCGTGCACGGTCTCGGTCGGGGTCAGCGGTCGGGCGCTGCCCGGGTCGAGCAGCGCGTCGAGCCGCCGGGCCGCGTCGAGCGGGGTGTGCGTGCCGCAGCCGGGACACACCCGGTCGGCGCGCTCGAAACGTTTGCGGTAGACCAGCGCCCGGCAGCTCGGACAGGCCAGCCAGTCGGCCGGCGCCTGCTGCTCGGCGGCGGGTACGGAAGCGGTGTTCATCGCGGTCTCCCCTCGTCCGGGTGCGGCGCGGCACTCGATCCGGTACCGGGTCCGGCCCCCGATCCGGCTCCGGCCCCCGATCCGGGCCCGACGTTGCCGCTGGCCCTCGGCGACGCGTGCCGCAGTGGGGTGATCTGTTGGACGTCGTAGTTCTCACGTAGTCGGGCCACGCGGTCGGAGTCGACCCGCTCCCCCGCGCCGAAGATCTCGATCAGTTCCTCGAAGTAGCGTTCGTGGTCGGGCGCCGGCGTCGACTGGAACAACATCCTGGCCGGCCGTGTGGTCGGGTTGGCGAACGCGTGCGGGCAGCCCGGCGGTACGAACATGCAGCTCCCGGCCCCGGCCCGGACCGGTCCCCGGCCGGTTTCCGAGCGCCAGCCGCGCCAGTCGTCGCGGGTGCGCCGGCGGGGTTCGAAGGCGAGCACCTCGAGTTCGCCGTCGAGGACGTAGAAGAACTCCTCGCCCCGCGCGTGCACGTGCGCGCCGACGTCGAAGCCGGGTGGCACGACCACCTCGAAGGTCGAGGTGTGTCGGGCGTGCGCGCCGGTCACCTTGTAGGTGACCTCCTGCGCGGCGGTGACCAGTCGTCGACCCGCTCCGGGCGGGATGATCAGGCCGTCGACCATGACGGCACCTCCTCGTTCGTCGGCCGCCGGACCCCGACGCCGGCCGGTTCGCCGGCGACCCAGGTGCCGAGGGCCATCTCCGCGGTGATCCCGGGCCCGAAGCCGGCCACGATGCCGTGTCCGCCGACGGCGGGTCCGCCCGCCGCGTACAACCGGTCCAGGGCGTCGAAGACCACCGCGCTCGCGATGTTCCCGTACTCGGTGAGGGTCGCCCGGCTGTGTCGAAACGCCTCGGGAACGACCCCGAGGAACCTGCTCAGGTCGTCCAGGATCCGCGGCCCGCCGGCGTGTACGACGTAGAAGTCCAGCGCCGAGGCGTCCCATTCGTGTCGGGCGACCAGGTCGTCGATGACCGGCGCGAGCGGCGCCATCGTGGTGGGCACCCGCTTGTCCAGGCGGAAGTGGAATCCGGTGTCCTTGACCGCGTAGGAGATCCAGTCCTGGGTGTGCGGGATGAGGTACGAACCGTTGCGTTCGAGCCGCACGCCGGTGCCGCCCGCGCCGCGCACCACGGCCGCGGCGACCGCGTCGCCGAACAGGCCGTCGGAGAGCAACGACCCGATGTCGGCGTCGTCGGGCTGATAGCACAGCGAGCAGAACTCGCACGCCACGATCAGCGCGTTGAGCCCGGGGTACGCGGTACAGAAGTCGTGCGCCCGATTGATCGCGGCGCCACCGGCCGCGCAGCCGAGCTGGGCGATCGGCAGTTGGCGGGTATCGGAGCGCATGCCCAGTTCGTTGATCAGCCAGGCGGTCATCGACGGCATGCCGAACCCGGTGCACGAGACGTAGATCAGCAGGTCGATGTCGCGTATCTCCACCTCCGCGTTGGCGAGCGCCCGGCGGATCACCGGCGGCACGCGCAGCTTGGCCTGTTCCTGATACAGCAGGTTGCGGGCCTCGAAGCCGGGGTGTCGCAGGGTCCGCTCGATCGGCTGGACGAGATGTCGGCGGCGGACACCGGTGTTCGCGATCAGCCGCAGCGCGAGCGGCAGCCGGGGGTTGTCCGCGTGCAGTCGCCGGGCGATGTCGAGCGACTCGTCCATGGTGATCACGTTTTCGGGGACGGCCACGGCGGGCCGGCACAGAGTACTCACGAGCTGTCTTCCTTGCCTGGTCCGGAACCTTCGCGAGAATCCGGAGCTGCGGAGGGGTGATACATCCGGGGCCTCGGGAGTCGGCTCCCGAGGCCCCCGGATCGCTGTTCTGCGTTCTGCGCTTCTGCTCTTCGGTCCTTCGGTCCTTCGGTCCTTCGGTCCTTCAGCGCCTCAGCGCCTCGGCCGTCCGGCCGACCGCCTATCCGGCGGCTTCCATCGACATCGCCCGGGGACCGCACACCCGATGCGGCGCCTCGATCGCACCGTCGGGCAGCAGCGCGCCGGTGTCCTCGAAGATCACCACGCCGTTGCACAGCAGGCTCCAGCCCTGTTCGGGATGGCTCTGTACGACGTGTGCCGCCAGGTGGTCGGAGGCCGATGCGGCGGGACATGGGGGAGAGTGCCGGCACATGGTCCTGGTCCTTCCGGGAGTGCCGTGGTCGGCAGCGGATTCACGAGCTGCCGGGTGGTCCGTCGGCTGGTTGGTCACATGCCAACGGTGCGCCGCCCACCGTCCCGGGCGGATGAGCCCACGGCCCCGATTCGCCGGCCGATGTCCCGAGTCACCCGGGCGGGCGCCGGCGGCGCCCGACGCGGCACGACACCCCACGGATCCCGGGCACCGCCGACGGGCCGAAGCGGCTCGGAGGGAGCCGGTACGGACGTTCGAGCGCCCGGCGTAGGGTGGCCGGTGTGTGGGACGACGACGAGCCGGTGTTCAAGCGGGACAGGTGGGGGACGAACCGCTACACCTACAACGTCCGCAATCCCATCGGCTTGGCACTGACCGTGCTCACCGTGATCCTCGTCGTGATCGTGCTGGTCCTGATGAACGAGCGCGCGGGCCCGTTCGCCTCACCGAACCCGCGTGAGAGCCGACCGGACGTCCGGGAGTGGCGCCCGTCGACGCCGTGGTCGACGTCGGCTCCGTCCCCGTCGCCGACCGCAGCCCCGACCTCGGCGTCGGCAACCGCTGCGGCGCGCCCCTCGATCCCGTGACCCACGACGGCGCCCGCCGCGACCCGGATCGCGGTCGTACCGAACTCCGTTCCGCAAAGCCTCAGTTGCGGCTCAGACCCTCCTGCTCGTCACGCAACCGACGTGCTCGCAGCACCAGTTCCAGTTCGAAGCGGCGATCGGGCTCGTCCATCTCGTCACCCAGCAGTTCGCGGATCTGCCGCAGCCGATAGCGCACGGTCTGCGCGTGCACCCCGAGCCGGGCCGCGATCTCCGGTGCGCCGCCGCGCGTCTCCAGCCACGCGAGCAGCGTCTCGGCCAGTCGCCGGGCGTGCGTGGGCGAGCAGTTGTCCAGCGGTGCCAGGCAGCGCCGGGCCAGATCCTCGATCAGCTCCTCCGGCGGCAGCAGCACCAATGCCTCGGTGTGCTCGGTACAGCGGATCACCCGCCCGTCCGGCAGGTGTCCACGCTCCATCAGGCGCAGCGCGGTGCAGGCCCAGTGCAACGACTTGGCCGCGTCGGCCAGCGGGACGGACGGGCCGATCGCGCCGGTCCAGCCGGTCATCGCCCGGCGCAGCAGTTCGGGCCGGCCGGCCGCGTCCGGGTCGGGCACGATCATCCGAGGTCGTTCGCACTCCATGTCCAGGAGTACGTCCCGGCCCACCGCCGGGGCCACCGCGTCCGGCGCGGGTCGCAACAGCACGCCGACGGCCACCTGTTCGGGTAGTGGCCAGCCGATCCGGGCGGCGTGCTCGGCCAGCGCGCTCGCGGGTTCGGTGCCGTATTCGGTGAGCATCATCTTGATCAATCGCTTCTGCGCCCACAGGCGTTCGCCGACCTGCCGGGCGGCGGCCTCGGCGTAGCCGTGCACGGACTGGGCGACCAGGCCGTCCAGGTATTCGAATCCGGCCTCGGCGAGTTCGTACATCGCGGGCGGCGGGATCTCCACCTGCTGGCCGATCTCGGCCAGTCGCCGCCACGCGAGTCGTACGCCGAGCCGGTAGACGGCCTGGAGCGAATCCAGGCTTCGGCCCTGGAGCACCTCGACGCGGCCGAACAGCTCGAACAGTTCCAGGCGTTCGTGCTGCCGGTCGTCGGTGGCCAGCAGGTGCTCGACGAAGTCGACCAGGGCGCGCCGGATGGCGACCAGCGCCATCGGCTCGCCGGACTCGTCCGGCACGAGCGGCAGTCCGGGGTACTCGACCCGGATGTCGCGCAGGATGTCCTGCGCCAGGTCGGGGATCTCGGCCATGGCCAGATCGGCGAACCGACACAGTCGCGGCCGAGGCACGTCCCGCCAGGCGGTGCGCACCGTCATGTCGCCTTTCCCTCGCGGCCGGCGCTCGCCGCCGTCGCCGGGGCCGTGCGCCCGTGACCGGACCCGTTTGCCTGCGGGCGGGGCCGGCATCAGGGCTGCGCGTTCGGCGCCGTCGGGTCGGTGCGGAAGGACACGAGTGGGACGTTGGGTTGGTCGGGCGTGGCGTTCAACGCGGCGACGATGCCGAGCGCGGCGGCCACGGCGAGGGCGGCGGCAAGGACCGCGGTCAAGCCGGCGGCGAGCAGTCTGCGCATGCTTCGACGAGCCTCTCGATCGGAGGGCACCCCGCCCGTTCCCATGCACCGGCTCTATATCAGCACAGTGTGCGAGGTGTATTGACACTCCGTCAAGGGTGCGCCTACGGTTCCCGGCCTGAGACAGACGTGCACGTCCCCGAGGCCCATTGCCGTCAGGAGTGCCGGATGCGCCGCGCCATTTCCTCCCGTTCCTCGATCCTCTCCCTGGCTCTGCTCGGAGCCGGAGTCTTCCTGCTCGTGCTGGCCGCGATGCTGGCCTGGTACGTCGAGCCGCACGCCAAGCGCACCCCCGTCGACATCGACGACACCGTCGTGTTCGCCGGTACCGGAAGCTATTTCGACACCGGCTCGCTGCGGCCGGTGCACGGCGAGACGCTCACCGTGACCCGCCGCGTGGTGGGCGATGTCGCGGCGGCCGAGCGCAGCGGTCGGGCGGTGTGGGACGTGTCGACGACGATCGACACCCCGGCCACGCTGGCCGCGCACGACCCGCGTCGGTCCTTCCAGTGGACGCTGGCCCGCTGGGTGACCGACCGGCGCACCAACGCGCCCGTGCACTGCTGCGGGGAGACGCCCGCGATCCGGGGCGAGGCGTTCCTGAAGTTCCCGTTCGACCTGGAGAAGCGTCGATACCGCTGGTGGGACGAGACGTTGGGGGCTGCGGTACCGCTGGACTACCGCGGCACGGTGAAGGTCCGCGGGCACCGCGGCTATCGCTTCACCGGCGTCGTCCCGGACACCCGGGTCGGCGGCCGGCAGGTCCCGGGCACCCTGGTCGGCCTGCCCGCGCAGCCGCAGGTGCTCGCCGAGGAGTGGTACGCCAACGCCGGCGTCGACCTGGTCGTCGACCCGCGCACCGGCCGGGTCATCGACGCCAGGATCGCCCCGCGCAAGACCCTGCGCGCACCCGGGGCGAACTCCGCCTCGGTGGTGCTGCTGGACAGCGACAACATCCGGTTCACCGAGGAGACCCGGCGCCGGCAGGTGCACTTGGCCGAGGAGGACGGCGCCAAGCTGGAACTGGTCGGCGAGACCGCCCCACTGGCCGCGAGCGCGCTCGGGGCCCTGCTCACGGCGCTGGGAGTGCTGCTCCTGGTCCGCGGCGCCGGCACCCGTCCCCACCCCGAACCCGACGCCGAGCCGGGGCACGAGCCCACCCCCGAGCCGGGGCACGAGCCGGGTGCCGAGCCACACCGGCACGCCCGCTTCCGTTGGTTGCCGCACCGCCGTACCGGGCCGATCCGGCGGCGCGACTCGGGCAGACCGGCACCGAACTGACAATTCTCCGGTCGTGCGGAACGTCAAAGTTGTCACCTGGGTGAGTAGCTTCGGCGCACTTGGTGGCGAAAACTACGAACTCACCCCGCACGTCCCGCACTTCCCGTGCACCCTTCCGCGTTCGTTCCAGGCCCGCTACGAGTTGGAGCTCACATGCCCCAGCACGTGCCTTCCGCGCTGCGTCCGGTGACCGGTCCGGCACCGTTGCATTCCTCACCGCGCGGTTCCGCGTCCGACCGGACCCCCCACCCTCGCCGCATCGTCTTCCTGGCCCGCCGCGACCTGGCGAACCCGGCCGCGGGCGGCTCCGAACTGCTGGTCGATCGACTGGCGGACGGTCTCACCGCCCGGGGTCACCAGGTGACCCTGGTCTGCGGCGGACCGGCCGCCGACCGCGACTACCGCGTGGTCTCGGCCGGCGGCGACGCCGACCACTACCTGCGCGCGCACCGTGCCCTCGACCGTCGGGTCGGCGGTTGCGACCTGCTGGTCGAGGTCTGCAACGGCATGCCGTACCTGACTCCGCTGTGGCACCGGGGCCCAACCCTGTGCCTGGTCAACCACGTGCACACCGCCCTGTGGGGCATGCGGTTTCCGAGCCCCGCCGCGCGGCTGGGCCGACGGCTGGAGCGTTGGGGGCTGGCCGGCGCGCATCGGGACAACCTGATCGTCGCGGTGTCCGGCTCGACCGCCGCCGCGCTGCGGGCGATCGGCGTGCCGCCGGATCGCATCCGGGTCGTGCACAACGGCGTCGAGGAACCCGCCCCCAGGGTTCCCAGGTCGCCCGAGCCGTTGTTCGTGGCGGTGGGGCGCCTGGTCGAGTACAAGCGCATCGACCTGCTCCTGCGCCTGTGGGATCGGGTCCGGCCGATCACCGGTGGCCGGCTGGTCATCGTCGGCGACGGGCCGGAAGGCGATCGGCTGCGCGCCTCGGCCGGGCCGGGCGTACATTTCGCCGGCCGGGTGTCCGAGACCGAGAAGCACCGACTGCTGTGCGCGGCCTGGCTGTTGCTGCATCCCTCGCTGGTCGAGGGCTGGGGTCTGGTGGTCACCGAGGCCGCGGCCCGGCACACGCCGGCCATCGGTTTCGACATCCCGGGCCTGCGCGACTCGATCGACGACGGGGTCACCGGCGTGCTGGCCCGCGGCGAGAGCTCGTTCGCCGCCGCCTGGTGCGCGCTCGCGCTCAGTCCCGAGCGCCGCGCGGCGATGAGTGCCGCCGCCGGACTGCGCGCCGCCCGGTTTCGCTGGGCCGGCACGGTCCACCGGTTCCGGGCCGTGGCCGCCGAGGCCGCGCCCGCCCCGGTCCCCGGACGCGGCACTGGGTGGTGACCGCGTGAAGGACCCGTCCCTGCGCCGGTCGATCGCGCTTTTTCGCGCCTTTCGGCAGGAGCCGCAGGACCCGGACCGGTGCTATGGACTGCTCGCCCGCGACGCCGCCGATCAGGTCGAACGGCACGTGCGGCTGCGCGGTCGGGTGGTGGTCGACGTGGGCGGCGGCAGCGGGCACTTCACCCGCGAGTTCCGCCGACGCGGCGCGCACGCGTACCTGTTCGAACCCGATCCCGCGGAGCTGACCGCGCGGGGCACCCCGCCCGAGGGTGCCGTGGTCGCCGACGGGTACCTGCTGCCGCTGGCGGACGGTGTCGCCGACGTGTGCTTCTCGTCCAATGTGCTGGAGCACGTGGCGGATCCGCAGACCTTCCTGAGCGAACTGGTCCGGGTCACCCGCCCGGGCGGGTTGATCTACGTCTCCTTCACCAACTGGTACTCCCCCTGGGGCGGTCACGAGTGGGCGCCCTGGCACTACCTGGGCGCCGAACGCGCCCGTACCCGGTACGCGCGGCGCACCGGGCGGGCCGCCAAGCACACCCTGGGCGAGAACCTGTTCGCCGTGCACATCGGGCCCACCCTGCGCCATGTCCGGGCCCGTCCGGACGTGGTGGTGGCGTCGGCCCGCTCGCGCTACTGGCCGTTTCTGCCCGGCGCGGTCACCCGCGTTCCCGGGTTGCGCGAGGTCATCACCTGGAACCTGCTCCTCATTCTTCGGCGGTGCCCGTGACGGCGCCATCGCCCGACGCGTTCCTCGATCCCGCCGCCGGCGTCTCGGCGCCCGGGCATCGCGCGCGCTCCGCAGGAGGCACTCGTGACTGAGACGACCCTGTCCCTCCCCCCGGCCCGGCCCGGCCGGCCGCCCGCCGAGCCGGCGCCGGCCGAACCACCGGCCGACCGGTCGCGCCGGCGGATCCTGCTGCCGGCCTTCTGGGCAGTCGTTTTCGTCGCGTTCCTGGCCGTGTCGCCGGGAAAGATGACCTTCGAGACCAAGCTGGGCGTGGTCACCGATCCGTGGGGCTTCATCGGCGACCTGGGCAACCTGTGGCACGACCGGGCCGGCTTCGGCGGCATCGCCGACCAGTACATCGGCTACGCGTTCCCGATCCTGCCGTTCTACGCCCTCGCCGACCTGATCCACCTGCCGATCTGGCTCGCCGAGCGGTTGTGGCTCTCGCTGATCGTCACCGCCGCGTTCTGGGGCGCGCTGCGACTGGCCGAACGGCTGCGCGTGGGCACCGCGCACAGCCGACTGCTGGGCGCGGTGGCGTACGCGCTGTGGCCGACCTTCACCATCGTGATCGGCTCCACCTCGGCCGCGGTGTTGCCCGGCGCCCTGCTGCCGTGGGTGCTGCTGCCGCTGACCTCGCCGCGCCTGAACCCGCGTACGGCCGCCGCCCGTTCGGCATTGCTGATCCCGTTCATGGGCGGGGTCAACGCCGCCTCCACGCTGGCCGCGCTGCTGCCGGTGGGGCTGTACCTGCTCACCCGCCCGGCCGGGCCGGGCAAGTGGGCGCTGATCGGCTGGTGGATTCCCGGGGCGCTGCTGGCCACCGCGTGGTGGGTGATCCCGCTGCTGTTGCTCGGCGTGTACGGCGAGAACTTCATGCCGTACATCGAGCAGGCCCAGACCACCACGAGCACGATGTCCGCGACCGAACTGCTGCGCGGCGCGGGCGACTGGGTGGCCTATCTCAACTTCGGCGAACCGTGGTTGCCGGCCGGCTGGACGGTGGCCACCGCCGTGGTCACCGTGCTCTGCTCGGCGTTCGCCGCCGCGCTCGGCCTGGCCGGGCTGGCCAGGCGCGACCTTCCCGAACGCCGCTGGCTGATCCTGACCGTGCTCATCGTGGCGCTGATCGCCCTTGCCGGGTACGGCGGTTCGTTCGGCGCGCCGTTCCACGGCACGGCCCGCGACTGGCTCGACGGGTGGCTGCGCCCGTTCCGCAACATCTACAAGTTCGAACCCGGACTGGCCCTGGCGCTGGTGCTCGGGCTGACCCATCTGGTCGGCACGGTGAGCGCGAACGAACCGGCGCTGCCCCGACCCGCCCGCCGGTTCGCGCCCGCGCTCGCCGCGCTGCTGATTCTGCCCGGCCTGGCCTGGCCGTACCTCAACGGCACGGTGCTGCAATCGGGTGCCTTCACCAAGCTGCCCGACCATTGGCGGCACACCGCCGACTGGCTGGACGAACACTCCCCCGACAGCCGGGCACTGGTGGTCCCCGCGACCGCCCACGGGCTGTACACCTGGGGTTCGCCGATCGACCAGCCACTCGATCCGTTGGCCGATTCGCCGTGGGCGCAGCGGGACTTCGTCCCGTTCGGCACGCCCGGCGCGCGGCGGATGACGGACGCGGTGGAACAGGCCCTGCTCACCGGCGGCCAGGTTCCCGGGCTGGCCGACTTCCTGTCCCGGGCCGGTCTGTACGCGGTGGTGGTCCGCAACGACCTGGACCCGGACCAGATCGGCTACGTGCCGCCGATCACCGTCAAACGCACCCTGGAGGCCTCCGGCTACCACCGGGTCACCGGTTTCGGGCCGTTGATCACCGGCGGTCGTATCCCCGAGGGCACGCCGGTCCAGGTGCAGGGGCTGTTCACCCGCCTGCAGGCCGTCGAGATCTACGAGCCCGCCCCGGGCACGCCTCGGCCCGGACGGGTCGGCGGTCGGGCGGTCGCCGACACCGCGCTGCTCAGCGGCGGCCCGGAGGCGCTGCTGCAACTGTCCGCCGATCCCGGTCTGCGCGACCGCCCCACCGTGCTCACCGGTGACGCCCACCCCGGCATCGACCGGCCCGGCACGCAGTTCGTCGCGGACGGACTGCGCCGCGCGGACACCCGCTTCGGCCTGGTCAACTCCAACACGTCCTACCCGTACACCGCCGGCGAGCGGAACCCGCCGGACAGCACGCAGAACCCCGGATCCGCGCCGAAGCAGATCCTGCCCGTCGACGGGGCCGCCCACCAGAGCACCGCCGTGCTGCGCGGCGCCGCGTCGGTGACCGCCTCCAGCAGCGGCAACTGGCTCTTCCATCTGCCGCAGTACGACCCGGTGAACGCCTTCGACGGCGACCCGGCGACCGCGTGGGCCGAGGGCAGCCCCGGCACCCCGGCCGGCCAGTGGCTCGAGGTCGCCTTCACCGCGCCCACCGAGATCCCCGCGTCGCTCTCGCTCACCCCACTGCCCGGCGACGGCATGCGTGCCGCGCCGACCCGGGTGCGGATCGAGACCGATCGCGGCTCCCAGGAGAGCCTGTTGCGCCCCGAGGGCACGACGCAGCAGGTCAAGGCGCCGCAGGGGGCGGCGAAGTGGCTCAAGGTCACCATCCTGGACGTGCGGACCGCGCGCTCCGGGCTGTCCGGCGCGGGCTTCGCCGAGGTGGCCATCCCCGGTGTGCAGGTGTCCCGGCTGCTGCGTCTGCCCACCGACGCCGACCGCTCCGACGCGGAGACCGGGGTCTACTCGATGCACCGGGACAACGACCCCGGTGGGCTCTCGCCGGTGGCCGCCGAGGACGGGCTGCACCGCCGATTCGAGACCCCCAAGGGCGGTGACTTCGCGTTCGACCTGCGCGCCGTCGCGGTGCCCGGCCCGGAGTTGGACCGGCTGGTGGTGGGCGCCGCGCCGGACCAGGCGAAGCGCGTCACCGCGACCGCCGAGTCGACCGGCCACACCGGCCGCTCGCTCAGCGCGCGCAACCTCGTGGACGGCGACCTGACCACCGCGTGGATCGCCGGCGACCGACCGGTGATCCACCTGAACTGGCCCGATCGCACGAGCATCGACGAGATCATGCTGGGGGCGGCCGGCGGATTGTCCACCCGGCCGGAGGAAATCCGGATCGACTCGCCCAACGGTTCGGTGACCGTCGCCGTGGACGAGAACGGGCTGGCCCGGTTCGGGCCGATCGACACCGACCGGATCACCATCACGATCACCCGCGGCGCGCCGCTGACCGTGCACAACCCGCTCGCCGACAAGCGCTTGCAACTGCCCGTGGGATTGAGCGAGATCCACATCCCGGCGTTGGCCCGGCTGCGCACGCCCCCGCCGGACCCGAAGGCGGCGTTCTCGCTGCCGTGCGGGCAGGGACCGCCGTTGGCGGTGGACGGCGTCATGCACGCCACCAGTGCCTCGGGCACGGTGCGCGACCTGGTCGAACGCCGGTCCGTGACGGTGCGGTTGTGCGCCGCCGAGTCGCCGGGCGGCGTACTGCCCCTGGGCGCGGGGATGCACACGGTCGAAGCCGGCAACCAGGGGCCGCTACAGATCACCGACGTGACCGCGATCCGAGGGCAACTGCGGCTCCCGGCCCCGCAGTCCGCGCGATCGGCCACCGCCGCCGACTGGAGCGGCGACCACCGCTCGGTACGGATGGGCGCGGGCGAGGCCACCTACCTCCAGATGTACGAGAACCGCAACTCCGGCTGGAAGGCCACGCTGCACGGCAAGGAACTGCGCCCGGTCCGGATCGACGGCTGGCAGCAGGGTTGGCTGGTGCCCGCCGGTTCGGCCGGGACCGTCGAGCTCGAGTACGAGCCGGGCGGGATCTACCGGGGCGGACTGATCGGCGGCGCGGTGGCCCTGGCCGCGCTGATCGCGCTCGCCTTCGTCCGGCGCCGGAACCGGGACTCGGCCGGGAGCGACGCACCGCCCGCGGCACCGCCGCCGCCCGGCCCGATCCTGGGCGTGCTCGCGCCGACCGTCGTGGTCGCCATCGTGGCGGGACCGATCGCGCTGGTGGTGCTCGCGCTCGCGGTGGTCGCTCACCTGCGGCACCGGCTGCTCACGCCGATCGCGCTGGTGGCGATGGCCGGTGCCGGGATCACGGCGGCGATCGGGGCGGGCGAGCCGATCGCCGGCGGTGAGGGCTCCTTCGGGCCGGCCGCGCAACTGCTCGCGCTGATCGCGCTGTGCGCGGCACTGGTGACGGTGGGCGGGCCCGATCCCGGCGGCTTGCGGGTCGGGGCTTCCGGTCCCAGGCACGGGCGTTCGCCGTCCGCGCCGCCTGCGTATCCGCCTGTGGGCACATCCTCCGAGGCGCCGCCCGAAGCCGCGACCACGCCCGTGTCGATGGCCAAACCGGCGCGGGCGGACCGGGATCCGGGCTCCGAACCCTCGGCGGTCGGCGACCGGGCCCCGGAGGCCGACACCGCGCCGCTGCCGACGGTGCGGCCGGACGGTGGGAAACCCGCGCCGACCGATCGGGAACCCCCGTCGGACGGCAGGACGAAGGAGATCGAACACCCATGACCGCAGTGCGCCCGGCTCGGCGCGAACACCCGGTCGAGCCGGCCCTCGCCCGGATCCCGTTCCCACACATCGACGAGATGTCCCGACAGGGTCAGCGGCCCGGTGAGCCGATCGCGGTGCACATGGAGATCCGGCTGCCCGGTCAGCCGGATCCGGCCAGGCTGCGCGCCGCGTTCGGCGCCGCACTGCGCCGGCACTCCCGAATCCTGGTCCGCGAGGCGCCCGGTCGGTGGTATCGGCGGCGCTACGAGTGGGAGCTCACCGGCGCCCCCGACGTCGAACCGGTCGGCTTCCCGCCACCCGGCCCGGACGCCTTGGCCCGGGCCCGGGCACTCGCCCTGGTCGAGGCACCTCCGCTGACCCTGTCGCCGCCGGTGCGGCTGGACGTGATCCGCTCGTCGGCGACCTCCGGCGGATGCGTCCTGCTGTGCCGCATCCACCACACCGCCCTCGACGGGCCCTCGTTCCTGCGCGTGCTGGCCACGGCGGCCGAGTTGTACGGCGGGGCCGGCACCGGGCCCACCTCGGACCGGGCCGCACCGGCCTGCGCCGAGGACCCGGAACAGGCCATCCTCGACCCGGGCCCCGCCCTGGCCCGTTCGGCCCGGGTCGCGCCGGACCCCGCACGCGGGGCCGGGCACCGCGCCGGCAACGGCCTGGTGCTCGGCGAACTGCCGCTCCCCCCGCGTCCACCCGGCGCCGCGTACACCGTCAACGACCAACTCCTGGTGGTCACCTGCCTGATGATCGCCCACTGGAACCGGCTGCACGGCGCGCCGACCCGGCCGATCCGGATCACCATGCCGGTCGACGACCGCCCGCGTGGTGTCGACATGCCCATCGGCAACGGCACCCGACTGGTCGACGTCGCGTTCGGCGCCCGGGAGTACGACAAGGAACCGGACCCGGAGACGATCCTTGCCCTGCTCCGGCGCACGGCCCGCCGGACCAAGGCACTCAGGGCCGCTCCCCGCCCCCCGCTCGGCCGCGGCGCGGCACTGCTGACCGCCCCGCTCCTGCCGGTCGACCTGCGGGCCTCGATCACCCGCGGTCTGGGCCGCGCGCTCGGGCCCTGGACCTCGACGACGCTGCTCAGCAACCTCGGCCGGATCCCCTATCCGCTGGACTTCGGCGACGCGGGCCGGGCGAACGCGGTCTGGGTCTCGGCGCCCACCCGGATGCCCCGGGGACTGACGGTGACCACCACCGGCACCCTCGGCCGCCTGCATGTGGGGCTGCGCTGGTCGCGCGCGCTGCTGACGGACGCGGCCGGCCGGGAGCTGTACGGCCTCTTCGAGGATTACCTGTCCGCCGTCTCGGCGGCCGCGCGCTCCTCGGCCGTGGTCGCCGACCCGATCGCGCACGAGGGGGGTTCGCGATGAGCGACACCTCCCCCGCCGGCCTGCGCGCGTTCTACGAGAACCCGGCGGTACCGGTCGCCTCCGGCCCCGAGCGCAGCCGGCGCCAGGCCAGGATGCTGGCCCGGGCGTTGGGCCCGGGGCCGGCGGTGGTGGTCGACATCGGGTGCGGCGACGGCTCGGCGGCCTCGTTCGCCGGCCCCACCCCGGCCGGACACACCCTGGTGGGCATCGACTGGTCGCAGGACGCGCTGCGCCGGGCGAGCCACCACATGCGCCACCTGGTGCGCGGCGAACTCACGGACGGTGGACTGCCGTTGGCCGACGGCGGCGTGGACGCCGCGGTGTTCGCCGAGGTGCTGGAGCACCTGGTGGATCCGGACGCGGCGCTGGACGAACTGCGCCGGGTGCTCAAGCCGCGCGGCCACCTCATGCTCTCCACACCGAACCTGGCCGCGTGGTACAACCGCGCGCTGCTCCTCGCGGGCGTGCAGCCGATCTTCTCCGAGGTCAGCCTGCGCGGCATCCACGGCCGACCGGGCTCGCAGGTGGTCGGCCACCTGCGGCTGTACACCGCCCGCGCCCTGCGCGAGCTCCTCACCGCGTCCGGCTTCGAGGTGGTGCGCATCGCGGGGGCGCCGTTCCACGGCGTGCCCCGGGTACTCAGGCCGCTGGATCGGGTTGCGTGCGCGGCCCCCTCGCTCGCCTCGATCCTGCTCGCGCACGCCCGGCGGGTCTAGCCGTGTGGTGGGGAGTGGCCGCGGCGCTGCTGGCCAACGTGCTCTACAGCACCGGATTCGTGCTGGAGAAACGGGCGTTGGGCAACCTTCCGGCACTGACCGCCGGTCGGCCGCTGCGGCTGATCCGCTCGCTTCTGGGCAGCCCGGCGTGGCTTGCCGGCTCGCTCGCGCTGGCGGCCGGGTTCGGTGCCCAACTCGCGGTCTACCGCACGCTGCCCATCGCCGCGGCGCAGGGCCTGTTCGTCGCGGGCCTGGTGCTGCTGCTCCTGCTGTCCTCGGTGATCCTGGGCGAACGGCCCACCGTACGCGAACGGGTGGGCGTGCTCGCCGTGCTCGCCGCGCTGGCGATGGTCGTCGCCTCGTTGCGCGACGCGGACCCGGTCGGCGACCACGCCCCGACCGGCCGGCTCCTGGCGGTCTGTCTGCCGGCGCTCGCGGCCGGGCTGTGGCTGTATCTGGCCGCCGGCCGTCGGGCCCGGGACCCGTCCCGTCCACCGGCCACCGGCGTCGAGTACGGCGTCGCGATGGGCCTGCTGTACGGGGTGAGTTCGCTGGCCGTCAAGGGCGTCTCCGGCCGGCTCACCGGGCACGGCGTCGGCGACACGGTGCTCGCTCTGCTCCGAACGCCACACCCCTATCTGCTCGTCGGCACCGGCGCGGCCGGACTGGTCTTGTCCCAGGCCGCGTTGCAACGCTGTCGGGCGTCGCTGATCGTGCCGGTGTGCACCACGGTGTCCGCGCTGTTCACCGCCGTGCTCGGCAGCCTCGCCTTCGGCGAGTCGCTGCCGCACGACCGGCTGCGGCTGATCCTGCGCCTGGTCGGCGGCACGCTCGCCGTCGCCGTCCTGATCGTCCTGCCCCGGCACGAGGAACCCCCCGCCGCGCCGGCCGAAGTCCCCGCCCTGGTTGAGGAGTCGCCCGATGGAACCTGACGATCCGCTGCTGCGAAT
Organism: Embleya sp. NBC_00888; assembly: GCF_045207655.1. NCBI lineage: Bacteria > Bacillati > Actinomycetota > Actinomycetes > Kitasatosporales > Streptomycetaceae > Embleya > Embleya sp. NBC_00888. The sequence goes on from NZ_CP108785.1 coordinate 2,217,699, forward strand.
CCTGGCCTGCCCGCTCGACAAGGGACCCCTGACCCTGCTGCTCCCGGAGGACGCCTTGTACAACCCGCGACTGCGCCGCCGCTACCCGATCGTCGACGGCATCCCCCAGCTTCTCCCCTCCTCCGGCGTCCGCGTCTCCGACGACGAGCACGCCCGGATCAGCCTGCGGATCGACCGATGACGCTGGCCGCCCGGCTCGCGCCCCGGGTGTCGCCGAGGTTGGTCCGCACCGCGGTGGACGTGCTGTACCCGCGCTTCGAACCCGAGTTGCGGCGGATCGCCGACTTCGTGCCGCGCGGCGGCACGGCGGTGGACGTGGGCGGCTGGTACGGGCCGTGGTCGCGGCGCCTGGCGCGGCGCGCGGAGTCGGTGGTGACGGTGGAGCCGGTGCCGCGTCTGGCCCGGCTGCTGGACGCCGGTACGCCCGCCAATGTGCGGGTGGTGGCCGCCGCCGCGGGCGACCGGGGCACCGGCACCGTCGCGCTGTGGCTGCCCCCGGGGGATCAGGGTGATCGCGGCGTCTCGTCGCTGGTCCGCAGGGAGATCCACGATCGCGCACTGGACGTGCCGTGCGTGCGGCTGGACGATCTCGGTTTGACCGGGGTCACCTTCGTCAAGATCGACGTGGACGGCAGCGAGTCGGCCGTGTTGCACGGCGCCCTGGAGACCGTGCGGCGCGATCGCCCGGCGCTGTTCATCGAGGTGGAGGCGCGCATCGGGTCGCCGGAGCCGGTGCTCGATTTTCTGGCGGAACTGGACTATCGCGGCTGGGTGTTGCCGGGCAGAAGCTGGGTTCCGCTGGCCGACTTCGACCTCGCCGGTCACCAGGCCGAGACCGCGCACGTCGCCGAACGCGGCTTGTTGCGCCGCACGTTGGCGCCGTTCAGCCGACGCTATGTCAACTCGGTGCTGTTCCTGCCGGCGGCACGTCGCCCGGGCCCGGCCGGACCCGGGTCGCCCGGCTGAACCCCGCGCGGCTCCCCAGGCGGGTTCGTCGGTCGGGGGCGGCGGGCATGACGCCCCCGACCGGCGGGCTCACAGCAGGCCGCGGTCGTGCGCGTAGATCGCCGCGTGGGTGCGGTCGCGCAGGCCCAGGCGGGCCAGGATCCGCGAGATGTGGTTCTTGACCGTACCTTCGCTGAGGAACAGGCGGGCGGCGATCTCGCGGTTGGTCGATCCGGTGGCGATCAGTCGCAGTACCTCGGTTTCCCGCTCGGTCAGCACGTCGGGATCCGGCCCCGGCGTCGGCCCCGGTGCGCGATCGCGGTTCGACGCCGGCCCCTCGGGGCGCGCCGACTGGTCGGCACGCGCCGGCCCGTCGAGACGCCCCGGGCCGTCGGCACGCGCCGGTTCCGGGCGGGCCGGGCCGGCGGCCAGGCGCCGGGTGATCGAGGCGTCCAGTTGGGCGACGCCGGCGCGGGCCAGCCGTATCGCGGCGGCCAGTTGCGCCGAGGGCAGGTTCTTGAGCAGGTAGCCGACCGCGCCCGCGCGCAGCGCGTCGGCCACGTACTCGTCGTCGTCGAACGTGGTCAGCATGATCACCCGACACAGCGGCGCGCGTTCGCTCAGCAGCGCGACCGCGGTGACGCCGTCCATCACCGGCATCCGGACGTCCATCAGGATCACGTCCGGATGCTCGGCGCACGCGGTGTCCACCGCCTGACGGCCGTCCGAGACCGCGCCGATCACCGTGATTCCGGGCTGGATGCCCAGCAGCGAGGCGATGCCCTCGCGCACCAGTTCCTGGTCGTCGACCACCAACACCCGGACCGGTTCCTCCTCGTGGCCGCTCATCGGATCGACGCCCCGGCGCGCACCGGAGCGCGCGGCACCGTGACGGTGACCACCGTGCCGCGCCCGGGTGCGGCGTCGACCTCGACCCGGCCGCCGAGCAGGTCGACCCGTTCGCGCATCGCCCGCAGGCCGAAGCCGTCCCGGGTGCCCGGCACCCGGTCGCCGGGGTCGGCGCCGGGTGCGAAGCCGCGTCCGTCGTCGGCCACCACCAGCCGTGCCTCGCGTTCGCCGTACCGGGCGGACACCGCGACGTGTGCGGCGTCGGCGTGCCGATGCGCGTTGGTCACTCCCTCCTGTGCGGCCCGGTACAGCGCGGTGAGCGATTCGACGTGGTAGCCGCGCTCCTCGCCGGTCACGTCCAGGGTCACCCTGGCCGGCCCGCCGTCGACGTGCCGGACCAGGTCCGCGAGCGCCGCCGACAGTGAGAACGGCTCGCCCTCGTCCCGCAACGCCCTTACCGACACCCGGACTTCCTCGAGCGCTCGGCCTGCCGACCAGCGCGCGTCGGTGATCGCCCGCTCGGCGACCCGGGCGTCCAGGTCGCGGAACGCCGACGCCTTCTCCAACTGGATGGCGATCGCGGTGAGATGGTGGCCCAGTCCGTCGTGGAACTCGCGGGCCAGCCGATTGCGCTCCTGGGCCACCGACAACCGCTCCACCCGGGCCGCGTAGTCGGCCAACCGCGCGTGCGAATCCCGCAGTTCGCCCAACGTCTCCTCCAGCCGCACCCGACCGGCCTGCTCGCCCACCGCGATCGCGGCCATCGCGACGGCGAGCACCAGGCCCAGGCCGGACATCAGCAGGTCGGTGACGATGTCGGTACGCAGATACCACTCGGGCACCCGCAGCACGGTGCCGAGCAGGATCGTTCCCACGCACACCGCGCTCAGCGCCACACCGACCCGCCGGCCGAAGGCGAAGTACGCGGTGATCGGCACCAGGACGAACAGCGCCCGGGAAACCCCGGAGCGGTCGAGGCCGGCCGCCGCCGCGAACAGCGCGAGTCGGCCGATCAGCAACCACACGGCCGGCCGCGGCGGGGTGCGGACCGGGTGACGGCGTACCTCCCACCGATCCAGGGCGATCAGGAGCCGGCACGCCGCCACCCGCGACCCGCCTTCGGCGCGGTCGCGGGTGGCGGCGCCGCGCTCAGTGCGCCGTCGCCACCGGCGCCCCGGGAGCCCGCTTGTCGATCGAGACTCCACCGGCGGCGACCGCCGGCTCCTCGATCGGCGCGGTCGCGGTGATCACGTCGACCAGGTCACGGGAGGCGAGCGGCTCGACCGGTTCGCCCGCCAGCACCTTGCGCGCCCGGTCCCGGTCCAGCACGCCCTCCCACGAGGCCACCACGAGCGAGGCCACGCTGTTCCCGCACACGTTGGTCAGCGCCCGGCACTCGCTCATGAACTTGTCGATGCCGAACACCAGCATGATCCCGGCCACCGGCACGTGTCCCACCGTGGACAACGTCGCGGCGAGCACGATGAAGCCCGATCCGGTCACCCCGGCCGCACCCTTGGAGGTCAGCAACAGCACCGCCACCAGGCTCAGTTGTTGCCCCATGGACAGCGGGGTGTCGGTGGCCTGCGCGACGTAGAGCGCGGCGAGCGTCAGGTAGATACAGGTCCCGTCGAGGTTGAACGAGTACCCGCTGGGCACGGTCAGACCGGCCACCTGCCGGGGCACGCCCAGGTTCTCCATCTTGGTGATCACCCGGGGCAACACGGTCTCGCTGGACGAGGTGCCCAGCACGATCAGCAGTTCGTCCTTCATGTACCGCAGCAGGTGCAGGATGTTCAGCCGGATGGCCGCCATCACCAGGCCGAGCACCACCAGGACGAAGAACAGGCTCGTCCCGTAGAAGATCGCCACCAGCTTGCCCAGGCTGGTCAGCGTGTCGAGCCCGTACTTGCCGACGGTGAACGCCATCGCGCCGAACGCGCCGACCGGCGCCGCGTACATCACGATCCGCAGCACCGCGAACAGCACCCGGCCGGTGCGCTCCACGCCGATCGCGATGCCCTGCGCCGGACGCCCGACCAGCTTGATCGCGATGCCGAACAGGACCGCGAAGAACAACACCTTGAGCACGTCGCCGTCGGCGAAGGCGCCGACCACGCTGCTGGGCACCAGGTCGGTGAGGAAGTGCCACCAGGACTGCGCCTCACCCTTGTCGATGTAGCCCTGGGCGGCCTCGGAGACCTTCATCGAGCCGACGTCGGCGTGCACCCCGTCGCCGGGACGCAGCACGTTCATCACCACCAGGCCCAGGATCAGCGCGATGGTGGTCAGCGCCTCGAAGTAGACCAGCGACTTCCAGCCGATCCGGCCGGCGCCGCGCAGGCTGTCCACGCCCGCGATGCCGGTCACCACGGTGACGAAGATGATCGGCGTGATGATCATCTTGATCGCGTTGACGAACGTGTCGCCCAGCGGGCGAAGCTGCTCACCGGTGTGCGGCCAGGCGGCGCCGACCACGACGCCGGCGACGATGCCGACCAGGACCCATACGTACAGCAGCGTGTACCAGGGGCGGCGCGCCGGCGCCTCGTCGGGCGGTGGGCCGGACGTGCCGGCGGCCGGGTCGGTGGTGGTGACCTGGGACATGAGGGGCCTCCCGGGGAGGATGTCGGGTCGAGCGGACGGGAACGCTGCGACACCGGGGCCTGGCCCGGTCGGGCGGGCGGCGGAAACATCGGCGAAACAGCGCGTTACGCGACGTAGATTGGCGTGGCACCGGTGTCCGTCGTCGATTACGCGCATTACGCGCACGACTAAATTCCCGCCGAATCGCCGGAAACCGGATGAAATGCCGCCACTGGCTCTCTTGCGGTACGGCTGGGGCGTCCGGTGATAATTCGCGCATGGCCAACCAGAGCATCGCTCGGCAGGTGCTGCTGTGGCAGCTCGCCCTCGTCCTGCTGCTCGTCGCGGCCGGATCCGGTGTCGCGGTGCACGCCGTGCGCCGGTCCGGCGCGGAAACCGCCCGGGAGCGCGCGCTCGACGTGGCGCGTACGCTCGCCCGTGCGCCCGGCCTCGCCGAGGCCGCGACCGCCGCCGACCCGACCGCCCGGCTCCAGCCGATGGCCGAGGAGATCCGCAAGGAGAACGGCGTCGACTTCGTGGTGGTGATGAGCGTCGCCGGCATCCGCTACACCCACCCCGACCCGACCAGGATCGGGCAGACCTTCCTCGGCCACATCGACGCCGCGGCCCACGGGCGGACCTCGACAGAGACCTACACCGGCTCGCTGGGCCCCTCCGTACGCGCCGTCGTCCCGGTCGCCGGCGCCGACGGTCGCCCCGTCGCGCTCGTCTCGGTCGGCGTCACCAATCGCCGCGTCGACGCGCTGGTCGGCGAGGACGTCCCACTGGTGCTCACGGTCGCCGCCGGCGCGCTGGTCGTGGCCTGCGCGGCGAGCGTGGCGGTGCACCACCGGCTGCGCCGGCAGACCCTGGGCCTGGGGCCGGTCGAGCTGCGGCGCGTGTACGAACACCACGACGCGGTCCTGCACGCCGTCCGCGAGGGCCTGATCGTGGTGGACGCCAACGGCCGACTGGTGCTGGCCAACGACGAGGCCCTGCGGCTGCTCGCGCTGCCCACCGCACCCGAGGGGCGGCGCGTGCAGACCCTGGGCCTGGACGACACACTGGCCGAAACACTCGCCGCCGGCCGCACCGTCACCGACGAGATCCACCTGTGCGGCACTCGCGCGCTCGCGGTCAACATCAGCCCCACCGGCCGGGACGGCCGGATGGTGGCCACCTTCCGCGACCACACCGAACTGCGGGCGCTGGTCGGCGAACTCGACCAGGTCAAGGGCTTCGCCGAGGCGCTGCGCGCGTCCGCGCACGAGGCGGGCAACCGGCTGCACACCATCGTCGCGTTGGTGGAACTGGGGCGCGGCGAGGAGGCGATCCGGTTCGCCACCGGCGAACTGGCCGCCGCCCAGGACCTGGCCGACGAACTCACCGCCGCCGTGCACGAACCCGCCCTGGCCGCACTGCTGTTCGGCAAGCACGCGCAGGCCGCCGAACGCGGCGTGCAGTTGACCGTGACCGGCGGTCCGGCCGGCGCGGACGAGGCGGACCCGCTGGACGCGCTCGCCGCCCGATTCGAACCGCGGGACCTGGTCACCGTGGTGGGCAACCTGGTCGACAACGCGATCGACGCAGCGGTGTCCGCGCCGCCGCCGCGCACCGTACAGGTCACCATCGGCACGGATCCCGACGCGGCGGGCGCCCTGCTGCTGCGCGTCGCGGACAGCGGTCCCGGGATCGACGAACCGCTCACCGCGCGCGTGTTCGAGCGCGGTTGGAGCACCAAGGAGGCCTACGGATCCCAGGGCCGCGGCCTGGGCCTGGCCCTGGTCCGCGCCACGGTGGCCCGGCACGACGGCACCGTGGACGTCGACCGCGGCGACACCGGCGGCGCGGTGTTCACCGTCCGGTTGCCCGCATTGCCCGCCCAACGCCCGGGGGAACAACCATGATCCGCACCCTGATCGTCGAGGACGACCCGGTCCTGGCCGAGGCGCACGTGGTCTTCACCGGCCGCGTCCCGGGTTTCACCGTGGTCGGCGTCACCGGCAGCGGCGCCGAGGCACTGCGCCTGCTGTCCACCCGGCCGGTCGACCTGATTCTGCTCGACCTCTACCTCCCGGACCTGCACGGCCTGGACCTGTGCCGGAGCATCCGTGCCCAGGGTCACGACGCCGATGTCATCGCCGTCACCTCGGCCCGGGACCTGCGGCTGGTGCGCTCGGCGGTGTCACTGGGCGTGGTGCAGTACCTGCTCAAGCCGTTCTCGTTCGCCGCGTTCCGCGAACGCCTGGACGGCTACGCGGAATACCGCCGCCGGATCGGCGAGCCGAGCAGCGCGCCGACCGCCACCGGACAACAGGAGGTCGATCAGGCGTTCGCCGCGCTGCGCCGGACCTTCGACGCGCCGCCGCTGCCCAAGGGCCTGGCCGCCGCGACGTTCGAGGCGATCGTCGCGCACCTGGGCACCGGCGCGGTCACCTCGGCCGCCGACCTCGCCGACGCCCTCGGCATCTCCCGCCCGACCGCGCGCCGTTACCTGGACCACCTCTCCGCCCGCCGCCTGGTCTCCCGCGAACCACGCTACGGCGGCGCCGGCCGCCCCGAGTACGTCTACCGCTGGCACACCCCACAACCGACGGCGTCCGAACCACCGGCACCGGGCTAGACCCGGTCGAGAGTTCCCCGCCTACGCGGTCGACGCGGCCAAACGGCACCGCTCGCGGGTATCGCGGTCACCCGTCGGTCAGGACTTGGCGGCGTCCGAGAGGCGGACGAACGTGTAGCCCTGCTGCAGGAGTTCGGGTACGGCCAGGCGGATCCCGGCGGCGGTGCCGCCGCGCGGGTGGTTCATGTGGCCGATCACGACCGAGCCCGGGCGTACGCCCCGCATCGCCTTGCGCACCTGTTCCGGGGTGAAGGTGGCGCCGCCGTCCGCGTTGACGTGGAAGCCCGCGAAGCGTTCGCCGACGTCGGTGACGATGCGCGCCGCGACATCGTCGCAGTAGGCCGTCCCGGAGCGGAAGAACCGCGGTGGCCGGCCCAGCACTTCGGTGAGCTTGGCCCGGTTGCCGCAGATCTCGTCGTAGACCTCGCCCGCGTCCTTGGTGCCGGGAATCCCGTAGGCGGAGCGCCCGGACACCGACAACGGCAGGTGGCGGGTGCCGTGATTGCCGATCTCGAAGAGCGGATCGGCGGCCAACTGCCGGAGCGTGGAAAGGTTTTCGTCGACCCATCGGGAGTTCACGAACAGGGTCGCCGGTATCGAGCGTTCCCGCAGGAAGTCGACCAGCGCCTTGTCGTACTCGCTGCCACCCTTGCCACCGCACGCGTCGAACGTGAGCGCGGCCACCTTTGCGGTGCCCGGCAACCGGGACAACGATCCGGGCACCTCCAGGCCCCAACCGGTGGGCGCCTGCCGGCCGTACCGGGCGACGATCTCCGCCCGGGTGGGACCGGCGGGCGGCGGGCCGGCGGTGCGGCTCGGGTCCGGATCCGCGGGCATCGGTCGAGCCGCCGCCGGGGCCGGCGGTGCCGTCGTCGTCGGCGACGCGGACTTCCCCGACTCCGAACACCCCACCAGCAGCCCGCCCAAGGCAGCCGCCAACACCACACGTCGGCCCACGTCCATCGTGCCGTCCTCCGCATCCGCACGACGCCGGCCGTCGTATGAAGAACACCCTAGAAGATCATCGCCCCGGCCCGGACGACCGCGTGGCGGGGCGAAGGTGTCCGCGCGGCGGGTTAGGGTCCGGGCATGGCAGCGCGCATCGATCTGACCCTGGACTGCACGAACGCACCGCTCCTGGCGGCCTTCTGGAAGACCGCTCTGGGCTACGTCGACGAACCGCCGCCGGCGCCGTTCGAGACCCGCGAGGAATGGTTCGCGCAGTTCGATCCGCCGGCGGACGAGTCGGTGGACGACGCCGCGTGGTTGTGCGACCCGGACGGTGTGGGACCACGGTTGTCGATCCTCAAGGTCCCCGAGCCCAAGACCGCGAAGAACCGCCTGCACCTCGACATCCGGGTGCCCGGACACGGTTCCCCGCAGGAGCGTTGGGAACGGATCCGGATCGAGTCCGCACGGTTGGTGGCGGCGGGCGGCAGCGTCCTGTACGAGGACACCGACCACCACATCGTGATGGCCGACCCCGAGGGCAACGAATTCTGCGTCGCCGCCGGCCCGGCGACAACCTGACCGACACCCCACCCGGCCCCGGCGCGGCCCCGACCCGACACCGACGCGGCGGTCGGTGCCGGAAGCAACCCGTTCGACTGTCACTACCGGTCAGTGGCCGGTTACCGATGGTTGACGAGGCCGGCGCGGCCGAGGTTTCATGCACCGGTGGGAGAACGTGTGCATGCCGACATATGGGGGCTCGCAGAGGCCATGGAGTTCATCGAACGAGGGCCGGAACAGGGCAGGTTACAAACCGCGTTGAAGGAGTGCGCCGCGGCGCAGGGCGGCATCGTCCTGGTCGAGGGGGCGGTCGGTTGCGGCAAGAGCGAGACGCTCGCCTGGGCCGCCGAACAGGCCGCGAACGCGGGTGCGACGGTGCTGTCCGCCACCGCGCCGGCCGGCGGCGACGCTCGACCTCTGGCGCTCATCGGCCAGTTCCGGGACGGCCCGGCCGTCCCCCCGCGCCTGGCCCTCGCCCTGGAGCGGCTGGTCGAAGACGGGGAAACCCCGCGCGCGGCCCGGCGATTGACCACCGCGGTGCACGAGGTCGCGCTGCGCCGACCGGTGCTGGTGTGCGTCGACGACGTACACCACGCCGATGTCGCCTCCGTGCAGTGCCTGTTGCACCTGGCCCGACACTCCGGCCGGGCACGCGTGCTCGTGCTGCTCGCCCGCTCGCTCGACTTCGCACTGCCGGACCCGCAGTCGGACACCGAGTTCCTGCGGCTGCCCGCCCTGAGCCGGATCCGGCTCGGCCCGTTGAGCCCGACCGGCGTGGCCGGCCTGCTGGCCGAGGGGTTCGATCCACCCGGTCCGGAACGCGCCGCGGAATTCCACGAACTCACCGGCGGAAACCCCCTGTTGTTGCGCGCACTGCTTGCCGAGTACCGGTCCTCGGGCGGATCCGGGGCAACTCCCCTCCCGGCGCCCGGCGGCCCGTACGGCCGAGCCGTGCTGACCTGCCTGCGCCGCGGCGGCACCGGGATGTGGCGGGTGGCCAAGGCCGCGGCCGTGCTGGACACCGGCGCGTCGGCGCAGGTGCTGGGCCGGCTCGCCGGCACCACCCCGGTGGCCACCGCTCAGGCACTGGGCGCGTTGGCCGGCGCCGGTCTGCTGACCGAGGGCCGCCTACGCCCCGCGGCCGCGAACGCGCTGTCGAACAGCCTGGATCCGGCCGAACACGGCGCGCTGCACCGCCACGCGGCGACCGTACTGCGGCACGAGGGCGCGGCGGCGGCCCGGATCGCGACCCACCTGCTCGCCGCCCGTGAAGTGCCCGACGACGACGCGTGGGCGGTGCGCGTGTTGCGCGAGGCGGCCGAGGAGGCCCTGGGCCGGGACCGGGCCCGCCGGGCGGTCGCGTGCCTGGAACTGGCCGCCGAGCAGTGCCGCGACCCCGCCCTGCGCGCCGAGACGCACGTGCGGCTCGCCGAGGTCACCTGGCGGCTCAGCCCCGGAGCGGCCGAACAGCGCTGCCTGGGCGAACCGTTGACCGCGCTGGCGGTCGGCGACCTGCCGGTGTCGAGTATGACGCCGCTGGCACACCAGTTGCTCGCCCACGGCCGACTCGACGCGGCCCGTCAGGTCCTCGACCGGCTCAAGGAACGCACCGACCCCGGCGCGGAATGGGTCGACCACATCGATTCCGATACGCCACTGCCCTGGGTCTCCCCCGCGCCGCCGCGCGATCACGCCGACCGTCTCGAGGCGGCCGAGCGGCGGTTGCGCGTGTCCGGGTTGACCGACGTGACCCTCTCCTCCCTCGTCGCCGCGCTGCGTCTGTTGATCGAACACGATCGCGCGGGCGTCGCGGAGGCCCACGGCCGGTCCCTGCTGGCCGAGTCGCTCCACCGGGAAGCCCCGGGCTGGCAGGCCGTGTTCGGGTCCGTGTGCGCGGAGGCGGCGCTGCGCCAGGGTCGGTTGCCGGACGCGGAGACCTACGCCCTCGAGGCGATGGACGCGCTGCCCGAGCGCACCGGAAGTCTGTTCCTCGGCGGCCCGTTGGCCAGCCTGATCTGCGTGTACACCGAGATGGGCGACTACGAGGCCGCCGCGCGCCATGTGAACCAGCCGGTCGGCAAGGCCCTGTTCACCGGCTTGCCCGGGCTCGCCTATCTGCGCGCCCGGGGCCGCTTCCTGCTGGCCACCGACCGGGTCCGGGCCGCCCTCGCCGACTTCCTCCAGGTGGCCTGGTTGGCCCATGCCTGGGACGTGGACCAACCGTTCCTGGTGCCCTGGCGGACCGATGCCGCCGAGGCCCTGCTGCGGCTCGACGAGACCGACCGTGCCCGGCAGTTGGTGGCGGAGCAACTGCGCCTGTGCGGTCCCGGTGGCGGCCGGGTGCGCGGCACCACACTGCGACTGCGCGCGATGACCGTCGACGTCGCCGAGCGCCCGGCGCTGCTCGCCCAGGCGGTCGAGGCACTGCGCCGGTCCGAGGACCCGTTGGAGCTGGCCCGCACCCTGGAGGCGCTCGCCGAGTCGTACCGGGCACGGGCCGAGCCGGCCCGGGCCGCCACGCTCCAGTCCCGGGTCTGGCACCTGACCCGGGAGTGCGGCGCGCGCCCGCGCTCGCGCAACGTCTCGCACGCCTACGCCGACCTGATCGCCGGCAACGCCGGCGCCGCCGCGGCGGACCTGAGCGAGTCGGAGAAGCGCGTGGCCGCGCTGGCCGCGTCCGGGTACAGCAACCGGGCCATCGCCGAGGAGTTGTTCATCACGGTCAGCACCGTCGAGCAACACCTGACCCGGGTCTATCGCAAACTCGACATCAAGAACCGCCGGCAACTGCCCGGCCTGCTGCGGTCGAACCCGGATCGCCATCGACCCGGGCCGTGCCCGCACACCACCGCCGCCACCGGCCGCACCGGCTCGGAGCTCACCGGCTCAGACGCGCACCGGTAGCCCCATCGCCCGGGCGAGCAGGCCGCGACGCAGGTCGCCGCTGCCGCCGAGGCTCTCGGTCGGCGCCTCGCGCAGTCCGTGTCCGAACATCCCCTCGGCCGTCGCGCCCGTGCCCAGCGCGGCGGCCGGACCGAGCAGTTCGAGCACCATCGCGCCGAAGTCCGCCGCCAGTTCACCGCCCAGCGCGCCCGCCGCGAGCGCGTGCAGTCGCGCCGCGCCGTCGTCGGCGTCCGGCGTGCACACCGCCGCCGCCGCCAACAGGCGTACCGCCTGGATCCGCACGGCCAGTTCGGTCACCGCGGCCCGGGCCGCGGAACCGCGCGCTCCCGCCGCCGAGGCCGCTCCCGGTCCCGCGCGCAGCAGGGCGAGCAGGTCGACCAGTTCGCGATGCAGCGTGGCCGCGACGTCGCCGGCCACGGCGGACTCGGCGGCGAAGGTGTCGGTGATCACCTCCCAACCACCGTGCACGGCACCGATCCTGGCGGTGTCCGGGACCCGGACCCGGTCGAGCAGCACGTCGCTGCCCGCCTCCCCCGCCGCGGTCCGATACGGCCGCACCCGTACACCCGGCGCGTCCAGCGGCACCAGGAAGACCGTGACGGCGGCCCGCAGCGCCGCGGCGCCCGGTTGCGTACGCGCCGCCAGCCACAGGTACCGGGCCCGATGCGCGTCGGCGGTCCACAGCCGGTCGCCGGTCAGCGTCCAGTCGCCGGCGTCGTCGCGCACCGCGTCGACCCGCACCGCGGCCGGGTCGAACTCCTCGCGCACGGCCCGGTAGGCGGGCGCGATCCGCAGCGCGCCCCGGCGGATCGCGGGCAGCAGCCGCTCGCGCTGTTCCGGTGTACCGTGCCGGGCGATCGGCGCACCGAACACGGTCGCGGTGGCCAGCGCGTCGGCGACCGGCAGGCGATGCCGGCAGACCTCCTGGCGCAGCGCGAACCGCTCGGCGGGGGTGCCGCCGCTGCCGCCGTGCGCGGCGGACCAGCCCAGTGCGAACCAACCGTGTTCGGCCAACTCGGCCACCGCGTCCGGGTCGTCCCCCGGGTCGCCGACGGCCGGCGGGCAGGTCTGCCGACCGGCGACCACCTTACGCAACGCCTTGCGCAGGGCGTCCCCGTCCGGGCCCAGTCGCGGTTCCGGGAGTTCGGCCTCCGTCTGCGGGTCGTCGTCGAGCAGGCGATCGGCGACCTCGCCGCCGGGCGAGCCGAATCCACCCAGGCAGGCCAGGTCGGCGTGTACCCGCCGAAACAGCCACGGTGCCTCGTGTTCGTCGAAACAATCGGCCGAGAACGGTGGGTCGTGCACGTCCGCGCGCACCCGCGGGGCGATGCGGCGCACGTGTGCGACGGCCAGTTCGACGGCGATCACCCAGTCGGTGCCACCCTCGGCGTACCGGCGTACCGCGTCCGCGATCAGCAGGTCGCCCGCGTCGAGTTCGATCCGGCCGTTCACGGCCCGCTCGCGGACCGCGCCGAACGCACCCACCCGCGCGTCGAATCGGGTACGCGCGCGTGCGTGTGCCAGTGCGGACGTCGCGGCCCGCTCGGCGGCGCCGAACGCGCGCACGGCCAGGCCCAGCCGCAGCAGGGCCACCACCCGGTCGGTCCGGTCCGCCGAGATCGCGCTGTACGCGAGCGCCGGACCGAGGCGGGCCCGGGACCACCTGGGCATCGCCAGTCCCTCGACCGGTTCCGCCGCCATGATCCGATACAGCCCCACCGGGCCGCCGCCGAACGGCAGGCGCATGACGTGGGTCGCCGCGTCGCCGGCCTCGATCAGGCAGTCCGCGCCGACCTCGGCCTCGTCCGGGCCGCCCGGCAGCGCGGTCGCCACTCGGATGCCACCGTCCCCGATGGCGCCGGCCAGGCCGATGTTGGCGGCGAACAGCCGGCTCGCGACGAACGCGTCCAGCACCGGCAACGGGCATGCGGCCCGGCCCAGTTCGCGTGTCACGGCGACGGCTGCGGCGAGCGCGTCGGTGCCGCCGAGATCGAACCAGCCGTGCACGGCGCCCACATCCCACAGCCGGTCCAGTTCCCCGGTGGGCGCGGCGCCGGCCCGACCCCAGTGCCGGCCGATCAGGGTCGCCGCGTTTCCGGCGAACTCCGCGACCTCGTCCCCGTACGACACGTCCATGGCGCGCTCCCTTCGGCGGTGTGTCCCGGGCGCGCGTTCGGACCCGGATCCGCTCCGGCGGCCCACGCGACGCCCTTGATCCGACCGGGAATCGCCGCGTCGACGCTGGGCACGTCGACGCGGCGGTCAACCGGTTGGCGTGATCAGCCTATGAACACGCAACGTAGTGGCGAAACCCCTGACTGTTACCCCTATCGAGCTGGGGTCGGCCGCGGCCCGGCCGAAGACAGCCCGCACCCGGCGACATTCGCCCCTTTTTCGGAGCCTTCGCCGCACCCGGGCCGGCCCGGATCCGCCGCGATCGGGTCAGGTCCCCACCGGGCTCGGGCAGATCCGGTTCTCCAGGCGCCGAACCGCCGTGGTCACCGACACCGGCGTCTCGGCCCCTCCCGACATGCCGCGGCTTCCGGCCGCCGCCGCGGTACACACGAGTTGGTCCAGCGCGATGTCGGTGAGCGAGTCGGAACCGGCCAGGTCGATCCGGATCGTGCCGCTCTGGACCGTCACCCGCGCGGGTCCGGCGTTCACCGGGACGGTGGTGGTCACCCCGTCCCCGACCTCCTGCGCCGTGGGCCCCGCCAGCAGCAGGTCCAGCGCGGCCTGCGGACCGGCACCGGCGAGCGAGGTGCGCAACGTGGGGCGCAGCCGGTGATCGGCGACCAGGTAGATGTACACACTTCCGGGATGCTCCGCGTCGGCGGGCGCGATCATGCCCGTGGCGGGCTCCCCCGCCTCCACCACGCCGGTGGTGGGAATGCCGCAGCCGACGCCGACCGCGAGGAGCAGCGCCGCGAGCGGTGGCAGTGCGTATCGGCCGGCCATCACGTGTCCTTTTCGGTTCGGGCCCGGGCGTACCGGGGCAGTTCCACGGTGAACAAGGCTCCACCGTCGGGTCGGTTGGCCGCCCGGATCCGTCCGTCGTGCAGTCGCACGTTCTCCAGTGTGATCGCCGTGCCCAGGCCGCTGCCCGCCGAGCGCGCGCGGGCCGTGTCGGCCTTGAAGAATCGCTCGAAGACCCGGTCCAGGGTGTCGGCGGCGAGACCGGGGCCGCGGTCGGCGACCCGCAGCACGACCCACGGGCCGTCCGCCCGCCGCTCGCTGCTCAGGCTCACCTCGACCGGCGGCGCGCCGTGCCGCAGCGCGTTGCCCACCAGGTTGGCCACCACCACGTCGAAGCGCCGGGGATCGACCTCGGCCCGGATCCCGTCCGGCAGGTCGGTGACCACCGCGTCCGACCAGGCCCGCGCGGCCAGGCAGCGGCGTACCGCCTCCGCCACGTCGAGTTCGTCCACGTTCAGCGCGGCGGCGCCGGCGTCGAAGCGGGAGATCTCCATCAGGTCGTCCACCAGCCGGGTGAGCTTGCCGGTCTCGGTGGAGACCAGGCGCAGCGCGGCGGCGGTGTCCGAATCCAGCGTCTCGGCGGCGGCGTCCTCGTCGAGCACGTCGATCACGGCGGCCATCGCGGCCAGCGGGGTGCGCAGTTCGTGCGAGACGTCGGCCGCGAAACCGCGTGCCCTGGCCTCCATCGTCCGCAGCCGCGCCTCGTGTTCCTCCAAGGCCGCCGCGGTGTGGTTGAAGTCGCGCGCCAGTTCGGCGAGTTCGTCGCCGCCCTTGACCTCCAGCCGGGTGTCCAGGCGACCCTGTGCCAGGCGCCGGGTGGCCCGCTGGAGGGCGCGGACCGGCCGCAGTACGCCGCCGGCCACGATCAGGGCCGGGACCAGCGCGAGCAGGACCGCGGGGATCGCGCCGTTGCGCGCCGCCCGGACCAGGGCCGCCTCCTCCTGGACCTGACCGGCCATCGAGGTGATCACGTAGACCTGCACCCCGGAGGCGACCCGGCCGTCGCGGTTGGCGAAGGTGATCGGTACGCCGACGACGAGCGCGAGCATGCCGTGGTCGTCCACCCGCTGGAACGCGGTCGAGACGTGGTCGGTGACGATCCTGCGCAACTCCCGCGGGATCGCGTCGGGAGTCGTACTGGAGTCGCCGGCCGCCCACAAGTCCCCGAAGCTCACCACGACGGTCCAGTGGTCGGTGTTGCCCCGGGTGTCCACCAGCGCGACGATCCGGTCGATCGCCGCCTGGTCCGGGGGGAAGGGCACGGACGGTGCGACCGCCTCGACCCGGTCGCGCACCGAGCGCACCACCGAGTCCTGGGTGCGTTGCAACATCGCGGTACGGGCTTCCCGATAGGTCAGCGCGGCCGTCGCGAGCGCGGCGAACGCGGCGACGAGCAGGCAGGCCGCGGCCAGTCGTACCCGTAGTCCGCGCAGCCAGGCCAGCGGCCCGGTCACAGCGGCCCGAAGCGATAGCCGAACCCGCGCACGGTCTGGATGTAGCGGGCCGGCCGGTCCGGCTCCTCGATCTTGATCCGCAGCCGCTTGACGCACGCGTCGACCAGCCGGCTGTCGCCGAGGTAGGGGTGTTCCCACACCGACTCCAACAACTGCCCGCGGCTGAAGACCTGGCCGGGGGACGCGGACAGGGCGAGCAGCAGCCGCAGTTCGGAGGGCGCGAGGGCGACCGACTGCCCGGCCTTGAGCACCGTCAGGGCGGTGCGATCCACGGTGAGGTCCCCGTATACCTCGCGCCGCCCGGCCGGGACGGCGGATTCGGTGCGGCGCAGGACCGCGCGGATCCGTGCCTCCAGGACCCGGGCCTGGACCGGTTTGACCACGTAGTCGTCGGCGCCGGCCTCCAGGCCGATCACGACGTCCATGTCCTCGTTGCGCGCGGTGAGCATGATCACCGGCAGGGTGCCGGCCCTGCGGATCCGGCGGCACACCTCGAAGCCGTCGATGCCGGGCAACATCAGGTCCAGCACCACCAGGTCGGGAGCGAATCCGGCCACTCCCGCGAGGCCGTCCTCGCCGGTGTGCCGCACCTCGGTCGTGTGGCCCTGCCGGCGCAGGCCGATGGCAAGGCCCTCGGCCACGGCGGGGTCGTCTTCGATCAGGAGCACGCGAACCATTGATTCAGTATCGATCAGGCCGACCGTGCGAACAGCCGTCGAGGAAGCGATCGGGCCGGTTGTGACAGAACGGTCTTGTTCCCGGCCGACTCCGGTCATCCCCGCTCGCCATGGTCGGGGCCATGACGAACCACCTTTCGCTCACCGTGCGCCGTCCTCGCTCGGCGCGGCCGATCGTGCTCGCCGTCGTCGCCGCGCTGTTGGCCCTCGTGGCGGGGTGTGCCGGCGAGGCCGGCCGGACCGACCCGGCCCCCGTGGCCACCCTCTCCAGCCGGATCGACCTCCCGCAGCCGATCAGCCCCGAATGGCCCAAGGACGGCCAGGCGGCCGTGTCGGTCGAGGGCGCCCGGGACCCGATCGTGTCCGGCGCGGCCAAGCCGACGCCGACCGCGAGCCTGGCCAAGGTGATGACCGCGTACGTGTTCCTCAAGGCCAAGCCGCTCGTGCCCGGCGCGGCGGGGCCGACGTTCACCGTCTCGGCGGAGGAGGCCGGCCGCTATGCCGAGCGCCTGCGCCGCTTCGAGAGCCTGACCCCGGTGACCCCGGGCGAGCCGTTCACCCAGCGTCGGGCCCTGGAGGCCCTGATGACGATATCGGCGAGCAACATCGCGCACGAGATCGCCCGCTGGGTGGACGGGAACGAGGCCGCTTTCGTGGCCCGGATGAACCGCGCCGCCCGCGAATTGGGCATGCGCGACACCACCTACACCGATCCCTCCGGCTTCGACCGGGCCACCGTGAGCACCGCCGCCGACCAGGTCCGACTGTTCACGGTGGCGATGCGCGACCCGGCCTTCGCCGCGGTCGCCGGCGTCCCCAGCTACACCGACTCGGCGCGGATCACCAAGCCCAACGGCAATACCCTGCTCGGCCGCGAGGGCGTGCTGGCGGGCAAGACCGGATTCACCACCCCCGCCGGCGCCAACCTGGTCTTCGCCGCCGAGCGCCATGTCGACGGCAAGCCGCACCTGGTGGTCTGCGCGGTCATGGCCCAGCACAAGGGCAGCACGGCGGCCGCCGCGATCAACGCGAGCGAGACGCTGATCCGTTCGATCGGGGCACCGTGACGACTGCGGGCGGGGCCGGCGGGGCGGGCGGCGCCGAGCTGCTTCCCGCGCGTCCCGGCGCCCCTCGCGTCCCTCGCGTCGCGGGCTCCCTCGCTTCGCGGGCTCCCGCTCGTCCCGGCCCCCACCCGGCTCGACCTCCCGCATGTCCCGCCTCCCGCTCGGTCCGCCGCGCGATGCCGGGTGGCCGAAGGAATGGCCGACCGGGCCGCCGGCGGCCGAAATTCGATGGCTCGCCGCGCGGCCCACTCCTACAGTGACCGGGGATCCGCGCGCAATGCTCGGTCGCAGCGGGACCGGGCCGGTGATCGGGGAGGGGACATGCGTACGCACTATCCCCGCACCCCGCATGTGCCGTGGTCGCCGGGTGCCGGCGCCGACGACGTGCGCGCCGGCGACCTGTCGGGACTGCGCGGCCTGGAGGTCGTGGTCACCGAGAAGCTCGACGGTGAGAACACCACGCTGTACCCGGACGGCCTGCACGCGCGGTCGTTGGACTCCGCGCACCACCCCTCGCGGACCTGGGTCAAGGCGCTCCAGGGCCGGATCGGCGCACGGATCCCGCCCGGGTGGCGGATCTGCGGCGAGAACATGTACGCCCGGCACTCGATCGGCTATGACGCGCTGGCGAGTTGGTTCTACGGGTTCTCGGTATGGGCCGGGGATCGTTGCCTGGACTGGGACGAGAGTGCGCGTTTCCTGCGTCGACTGGGCGTGCCGACCCCGCCGGTGTTGTGGCGCGGGGTGTTCGACGAGCGGGAGTTGCGTGCGATCCGGCTCGATCCCGCGCGCCGGGAGGGCTTCGTGGTCCGGACGGTCGAGGGTTTCGAGCGCGCGGAGTTCGGCCGGCGGGTGGCCAAATGGGTGCGGCGCGGACACGTGCAGACCGATACGCACTGGATGCACGCCGAGGTGGTGCCGAACGGTCTCGGGCCGAACGCCGGCTTGTGGGCGGTGCGTTCGGGCGCGAATCCGGACCTGCCGGCCCTGCTCGCGTGGCTGAATCCGACCGATGCACCGGCCGCCGAGGGCGAGACGGTCGCCGGAGCCGGCTCGGTCACCGGAGCCGCGACGGTCGCCACCGCCGAGACGGTCGCGGACGCGTGCGCGCGGTTGGACGTGCTGGGGCGCACCGGCGACGCGCGCCTGGCCGGGGTACTGGCCGCCGCGCTGCACGCCGAACGGCGGGCGTCGCTGATGCCCCGACTCGTCCCGGCCCTCGGGTTGCCCGCCGCGCGCCGCGTCGCGGACCTGGTCGGGTTGCAGGCACACCTGCGCCGGCCCTTCCCGGATGACGAACGCGCACGCGGCCTGGCCCGGTTGGCGGTCGCCGCGGATGTGGGCGTGCTGCACGCGGTGGCCGCCGCGACGCTGACCGGGCGCACCGACGCGCAGGCCGACGCGGAGCGCGAACAGGTGGAGTGGTCGGCGCTGTTCGCGGCGGACGCGGGGCTGCTCGAGGAGGCGCCGCTCGCCGCGCTGCGCGCCCGGGCCGCGGACGCGTTCGCGGGCCTGGACTCGGAAGTGGCCGACCGCTGCTGGGCGGAGTTGCGCGCGGGCCACGCCAAGGGCTGGTCGATGCCACCCGAGGCGACCCGCCGGTGGTGGCGCGGCGACTTTCCCCGGTTGATCCAGACGATCGGCCGCTCGGGCAGCGGCAAGAGCACCTTCGCCCGTGAACTCCCCGGCGTCGACACGCTGATCAGCCTGGACGAGCTACGTGCGGCGCGCGGCTCCCGAGCCGACCAGAGCGCCAACGGCGAGGTGCTGAGCCAGGCGTTGGACCGGCTCGACGCGGCGCTGGCCGCCGGCGGGACGGTGGTGTGGGATGCCACCTCGCTCACCGGCAGCCAACGCATGCCGGTACAGGCCATCGCGCACCGCCGCGACGCGCTGATCACGCACGCCGTACTGCTGGTCGGCGACGACGAGTTGGCCCGGCGCAACGCCACGCGCGAACACGCGGTCCCGCCCGCGGTACTCGCCGCGCAGGCACGGCGCTTCGCGCCGCCGTATCCCGGACAGGCGCACCGCACCTGGTACATCGGCGCGGACGGCGGCCTCGACGACGTCGCCGGCTCGCTGGACGCGGAGGACGCGTGATGCGTACGAGCGAGGAGATCTACCACCGAGTGCGCTGGGATCCCCGGTTCGATCCCGCCCGCTTCGTCCTCGAGGTCAGCCGACGCGGCGCGGACCCCAAGCGCATCCCGTTGCCCGCGTTCGTCCCGGGTGGCGAGATCCCGTGGCATCGGGTGCTGCGGATCGAGGCGGACGGCGAGGTGGTGTGGGATCGGGCCGCGCGCGTGGACCGGATCGAGCACTGTGTCGCCGGTCGGACTCGGGATCCGCGCCGGCTGCGGGCGCCGTTCTTCACCGCGCGCGAACCGCACACGTTCGACCCGGCGACGGGTCGCTGGCGACCCGCGACCGCGAGCGGCGCGGACCCGACCGGCCTCCCGGACACCGCGCGGATCCGCCTGCTGACCTGGAATACGCTGTGGGATCGTTACGACGCCGATCGGATCGACACCGCACGCCGGCGGCCGATGTTGCTCGCCGCGCTCGCCGCCGCCGACGCGGACGTGATCGCGCTCCAGGAGGTCGAGCCCGAACTGGCCCTGCTGTTGGCCGCCCAACCGTGGGTGCGCGCCGCATACACGATGGACACCGATCCCGCCGGCCGCGATGTGCCGGCCACCGGGCTGTTGTTGCTGAGCCGGCTGCCGGTGCGCGAGGCCGGGCGGCACGCGTTGGGGCCGTACAAGGCGGTGGCCGCGATCACCGTGGCCGGGCCGGCCGCGCCGCTCGTGCTCGCCGTCACGCACCTCACCAGCGACCACACGCAGGACGGCGCCGGGCGCCGACGGGTAGAACTGGCCGCGCTCGCCGACGGGTTCGCGGGCATCCCGGGCGACCTGGTGGTGGTCGGCGACTTCAACGACGGCACCGCGGGGCCGGCCGCCGCGCTGGGGTTGGCGGACGTGTGGACGGATGTGCACGGCGCCGACGACCACACGCCCACGTTCGACCCGGGCGTCAACCCGCTCGCGGCGATCGGCTCGCTCACCGGCCGCGCCGCCCGGCTGGACCGGATCCTGTTGCGCACCGGCGCCTGGCGGGCGGGTACGGCGGTACTGCGCGGGGACACGCCCGGACCCGACGGCCTGTACGCGTCCGACCACTTCGGGGTGCAGGCGGATCTGCTCCCCGCCGCGGATCCGCCCGCCGACGATGTCCTGGACGTCGCGCCGACCGCGCGCACCGCACTGGCCTGGCTGCCGCCCAGGCGCCTGTGGCCCGCGCTGCAACGGGCCCGTCGCGCGCACGATCCCCAGGTGGACCGCTGGCCGCCGCACGTCAACGTGCTGTTCGGCTTCGTCCCGGAAGCCGACTTCGACCGGGCCGCGCCGCTGCTGGCCGCGGCCGCCGCACGAGTGACACCGTTCACCGCCGAACTCGACGGCGTACACACCTTCGGCCATCGCGAGAACGCCACCGTCTGGCTCGACCCGGCAGCCGCCGACGAACTCCCGTGGGCCCGGCTGCGGGAGGCCTTCGCGGCCCACTTCCCCCGCTGCCTCGGCCGGACGAGCGGCTACACCCCGCACCTGACCCTGGGCCGCAGCACCGATCCATTGCGCGTCGCCGCCGCGTGCGCACGCGAACTGGAGCCGATGACGGCGCGGGTCGGGGAACTGATTCTGCTCTCCCGCCGAGGCGACGAACCGATGCGCCCGCGAGCCGTCCTCACGCTGGGCACGGGCGAACTGCGCGAGCTGCCCGATCCGGGTCCGGCGGCCGATGCCGACGAGACCGGGAGCAGCGGAGGTTCCGTCGTCGGGGGTCGGGCACGCAAACCCTCGGATCGGGCACGGGTGCCGGTCGACACCGAACGGGAAGGAACGGCACGGGTGCCCGTCGTCGCCGACCCGGGCAGTGACACCCGGGAGCACCGTGCCGCCGATCCCGAAGGCGAAGCCCACATCCGGCCCCGCACCGACTCGCCGGGGGACACTCGGGCGCCCCGCGCCGACGACCCGGACGGTGACGCCCGAACCCGACGGATCACCAGGCGTGTTTCCGCGGCGTTGGGCGAGGGCGTCGTGTCGGTGGTCGGCTCGCGTCGGATGGGCTGCGCGTCGCCCGACGCCGACCTCGATCTGATGGCAGCCCTGCCCGGCACCGTCGATCCCGCCGACGTCGCGGCGCGGATCGCGGCAGCGCTGCCCGAGGCCACCGGCATCCGGCCCGTGCTCGGCGCCCGGGTACCAGGACTTCGCCTGCGCGTCGACGACTCGCCCGTCGATCTGGCCCTGATCGGCACCGGACGGATCGCCCCCGCCGACGCGGTGGCCCGGCGCGCCGAACTGGGCGAGCCGGCCGCAATCACCCTGAGCGCGGTCACCGACGCGGACGCCATCCGGAGCGCGGTCGGCGCGGACCACGAGCGCTTCGCCGACCTGGCCCGACGGATCAAGGCGTGGGCGCGGGCACGCGGCCTGGACGCGGCTCCGTTCGGCGGGCTCCCGGGCCTGGCCTGGTCGGTGCTCGCGGCCCGGACCACGCGCGAGGCCGCGCACGTGGCCGACGACGACCTGCCGGCGCACTTCTTCGCCACCTGGGCCGCGTGGGACTGGCGCGTGCCGGTGGCCCTGGACGACGACACGGCCCGCGCGGGCACGGTCACCGGCGGGCCGGTGTCGATCCTGACGCCGACCCACCCGGTGCGCTCGTGTACCGAGCAGGTCGGCCCCGGCGGGCGCGACCTGCTGGTCGACGAGCTGTACCGCGCGTGGGAGTTGCTCACGCCGGGCGAGGCCCCCGAGCGGGCCGATCGCGACCCGTGGGCCGCCCTGATCGAGCCGCCGCCCCTGCACCGCCGGCACGCCGCATGGGCGGTGCTGACCGTACTGCCCTCCTCCGCCGAGGAGTTCGCGGCCACCACCGGCCGGCTGCGCGGTCGCGTCCGCGGCCTGCTCACCGCCTTGCGGGAGGCCGGTGTCCAGGACGCGCACGCGTGGCCCCGCCCGTTCGTGTCCGACTCGCGCACCCGCTACGCGATCGGCCTCGGTGCCGACCCGCCGACCGCCACCGCCCTCGCCGAGCTCACCGACCGGTGGCGCAAGGGCCTGCCCGGCGTCGAAACGACGTGGGCCGACGGCGGCTCCGTACCGACTCTGCGCTGATCACCCGACCGCGCCTTGGACGGCCGTGCGTCCAACCCCACCCGACAAAGCCCCGCCGTTCCCCCGACCGCGCGTCCAACCCCACCCGGCAATACCCCGCCGATCGGTGTACGTCGCCCGGCCACGAGGAGCGCGCCCGCTCCAGGGAACCGGCGCGGCTTGCGCACCGCTCGCACGAGCCTCGCGGATGGACGCGCGATCAGGCCGGTATGGTGCGCCGATCGAGGCAAAGCGCCGATCATCCCCGCCGACGGTGTTGTCAGGACGCGGAACCAGGCGTAGAAGAAGGGGCATGCGGCCCCGCCGGGGTCGGGTGTGACGCGCGAACACGGCCGCGCCGTGCGCCTCGCAGGCGCGGTGGCCACTCTGCACGTTCCCTCGAGGGGAGCCTCGCATGTCGGCAGAACCCCAGCACCGATGTCCCGTACTCGATCCCACCGCCCGCGCCGCACACGCGGAGGCCGCCGCGCTGCGCGCCCGGGGTCCGGCCGTCCTGGTCGAACTCCCGGGCGGGGTACGGGCCTGGTCGATCACCCGGCACGAGGTGATCCAGACGCTGACCACCGACCGCCGGGTCTCCCGCGACTTCCGTCGGCACTGGCCCGGTCTGGCCGAACTGCCCGACGGCTGGCCGATGGCGCCGGTCGCGCTCCAACAGGGTTTCGTGAACACGTACGGCGAGGAGCATCGCCGACTGCGTGCGCGGGTCGCGCCCTCGTTCGCCCCGCGCCGGGTGGAGCGGCTGCGCCCGCGGATCCAGGCCACGGCGGATCGCCTGGTCGACGTGCTGGCGGCGGTACCGCCCGGCGAGAGCGTCGACGTACGGCAGATGTTGTCGTTGCCGCTGACGATGACCGTCATCTGCGACCTGCTCGGCGTGCCCGAGGCTCTGCGGCCGGGGTTGGGCCGAGCCATCGACGCGGTGCTGGACACCACGATCGACGCCGCCGAGGCGATCGCTCGGCAGATCGAACTCCAGGCCCGGCTGGTGGAGTTGCTGGAGCACAAGCGGGAGAACCCGGGCGCCGACCTGACCAGTGACCTGCTCACCGCGGCCGCGAGCGCCGGGACGGCGCCCTCGGAACAGGAATTCCTCGACTCGCTCTTCCTGATGCTCGGGGCCGGCTACGAGACCTCGGTGAACCTGATCACCAACGTCCTGGCCGAACTGCTCACCCACCCCGATCAGTTGGACCGACTCCGCGCAAAGGCCATCGACTGGACGGACGTCATCGAGGAGACGCTGCGGGTCGAAGGCCCGGTCATGCACCTCCCGCTGCGCTACGCGATCGAGGACATCGACCTCGGGGAGGGTGTCGTCATCGGTCGGGGCGACCCGATCATCATCGCCTTCGCCGCCGCCGGCCGGGATCCCGCGCGACACCCGGAGGCACCCGACGCGTTCGACGCCACCCGCGCCGACAAGACCCACCTGGCCTTCGGGTACGGCCCGCACTTCTGCCTCGGCGCGCACCTGGCCAGGTTGGAGACCCGGATAGCGGTGACCACCCTGTTCGACCGTCTCCCCGACCTCACGCTCGCGCACCCCGAACAACCGCCGACGCCCATCCCGTCGTTGATGGTCAACGGCCCGAGCCGGCTGGACATCGTCCCCACACCACCGGCCCACGCCCGCTCCGAGACCCGGACCCGCGCCCGACCCGAAACGCCGGGTCCGCGCCCGCCCGCCGTTCCCGCCCTCCCCGGCTTCGGCGCGAGGTGAACCGACGCGGATCACCTGTCCATCTCCCGAACGTATCCTCCCGGGTCCTTCCGAGTCCTCCCGGAACCTCCCGGGTCCTCGCGGGAGTCGCCCCGCCCGGTTGTCCACCCGGGGACGGAGGAACCCGACACATTCAGGGCACTCACGAGCACGAACCCAAGCCGATCAACCCCCCGAGCACGACCCGATTTCGCCGCCCCGCCCGGCCGCCAACGGAGTCACCGGAGTCACCGGAGCCGCCGTCGTCCGGTGATCGACCGCGATCAGCGGATCGCCGGTGAGCGGGTGGTCGAGGATCACCGCACGGATGCCGAACACCTCGGCGAGCAGCTCCGGAGTGAGCACCTCGCGCGGCGGGCCGGACGCCCGCAACCGGCCTTGGTGTAGTACGTGCAGCCGATCGCACACCGAGGCCGCCGCGTTGAGGTCGTGCAGCGCGATCAGCGTCGTACGATCCTGGGCGCGCAACAGCGCGAGGAGTTCGACCTGATGCCGCACGTCGAGGTGATTGGTCGGCTCGTCCAGCACCAACACGTCCGGTTCCTGGGCCAACGCCCTTGCCAGCAAAACCCGTTGGCGTTCACCACCGGACAGCGTCGAGAAGCGCCGGCCCTGATGCGCCTCGACTCCGGCCTGCACCAGCGCGATCAGCACCGCCGCCCGGTCCGCGGCGCTGTCCCCGGCGAACGCCTTCTGGTAGGGGGTCCGACCCATCGCGACCACCTCGCGCACGGTGAAGTCGAAGTCGTTCTCCCGCTCCTGCGGCAGCGCCGCGACATGTCGGGCCGCCGCCGCCGGGGTCATCGCCCGCAGGTCCCGATCGCCGAGCAGGACCCGGCCTGCCTGCGGCTTCAGATGTCGGTAGATGGTGCGCAACAGGGTGGACTTGCCGCTGCCGTTGGGGCCGACCAGGCCGGTGATCTCACCGCCCGCCGCGATCAGCCCGACCCCGGTCAGGATGTCCCGGCCGGAGAGGGTGACGCGCAGATCCTGCACGGTGACGCGCGTTCGCTCGGCGCCCGCCCCGCGCACGTCGTCGCCCACCCCGCCATCCACACGATCGCCCACGCCGCCGCCCGTCATCGTGTCTCCAGCCGTCGATCGAGCAGGAGCAACAGGACCGGGGCGCCGATCACGGCGGTGACCACGCCGATCGGCAACTCCTGGGTACTCACCGCCGTCCGGGCCACGGTGTCCACGGCGACCAACAACACCGCGCCGAACAACGCGGACACCGGCAGCAGTCGGCGGTGGTCGCCGCCGATCAGCAGCCGGCAGACATGCGGAACCATCAGTCCGACGAAGCCGATCGCCCCCGACACGGCGACCAGGACACCGGTCAACACGCTGGTCACCGCGAACAGTTCGCGCCGCAGTCGAGCCACGTCCACGCCCAGCCCGGCGGCCGTCTCGTCGCCCATCAGCAGCGCGTTGAGCGCCCGGGCCCGGGCCTGCAACCCGATCAACCCCAGGGCCACGGCCGCGGCAGGCAGGGCCAGTTGCTCCCATTGGGCGCCGCTGAGGCTGCCCATCAGCCAGAACAGCACGCCGCGCGTCTGCTGTTCGTCCCCCGCCTGAAGTACCAGGAAGCTGGTGAATCCGGACAGGAACTGGCCCACCCCGATCCCGGCCAGTACCAGGCGCAGCGGGGAGAACCCGCCACCTCGTCGGGCCAGTGCCCACACCAGCGCGAACGCCGCCAACGCACCGGCGAACGCAGAGGCGGACAGGCCGAGTCCGAGCAGCCCACCGGTGCTCGCGCCGAGCACGATCACCGCGATGGCGCCGAGCGAGGCGCCGGAGGAGATGCCGAGCAGGTACGGGTCGGCGAGCGGATTGCGCACCAATGCCTGTACGGCGGTGCCCACCAGGCCCAGCCCGGCGCCGACCACCGCCGCCAACAGGGCTCGAGGCAGTCGGAGTTGCCAGACGATCAGGTCGCGGGTGCCGGCCTCGGGCGGCTCGCCGGTCAGCCGGCGCCCGACCACCGACCACACCTCACCGATCGGGATGTCCACCGAGCCCAGCGACACCGCCGAGGTCAACGCGACGACCAGGAGCACGGCCAGGACGGCGACCACCCACGCGGTGCGCGCCGGGCGGTCCCGGTCCTCGTCGGCCGGCCGCGCCGCCGCCCGGTCCCGACGTCGGGTCCTGCGTTCGGATACCGACACCACCGGGCCTACCCCGCGGCCGGTGCGGGCCGGACCAGGTCCGGGTGGATCGTGCTCGCGATCCGCCGCACCGTCTCGGCGTTGCGGACCCCGGCGATCGTGGTGCTCTCCGAACCGATCCGGACGAACCTGCCGTCCCGGACCGCGTTCAGGCCCTTGGTCGCGTCGAAGGTCCGCAGGAATCGCTCGGCGTCGTCGAACGCCTTGGCGTTGGCCTCGGCGCTGCCCTTGTTCCGGACTCCGAGCTGGATCCAGTCCGGGTTCTCGGCGACCACGTCCTCCCACGCGACGGGCTTGAAGTCGCCGGCGCAATCGGCGAACACGTTGCGCGCCCCGGCCTGGGTGATCACCGCGTTGGCGACCTGCTTGCCGCATATGGCGATCGGCTGCTTGGTACCGGCGTCGAAGTCGAAGAAGAAGTAGCTCGGCCGCCGATCCTGCGGCACGCCGGCGAGCGCGGTGCGCACCGTGCCCACTGTCTGTTCCATGCCCGCGACGAGTTCGTCGGCCCGGGCGGACGTCCCGGTCACCGCCCCGAGTTCCTTGATGTCCGCCTCGACCGCGCTCAGGTCCTGCTGCGGGCCGGGGCGCTTGGTCGCGCACGCGGTGGACTTGAGATAGATGTGCTTGATGCCGGCGGCGGCGAACTCCTTGGCCGAGGGCCCCGACCCCATCGCTCCCATGCCGCCCATGTCGGCGAAGGTGTCGATGTACAGGTCGGCGCCCGAGCCGAGCAGTTGCTCCTTGGGGATCACCATGTCGCCGAGCACCCGGACCTTGTCGGCCTGCGCCGCGAACTGCGCCGGCATCGTGCCCTTGCCCGGCGGGAAGCCGGTGCCGACCACCCGGTCACCGGCGCCGAGCCAGAACAACATCTCCAGGCTGGAGGCGTTGCTGGTGACCACCTTCTTCGGCGCCTCGGTGAACGTCGTCTCGGCGCCGGCGCAGTCCGTCACCTTCACCGGGAAGCCCGCCGCCCCGCCTTTGCCCGGTCCCGTCGCGGACGCGGTCGGGCCCGAAGCGGCGGTGTCCGTGTCCTTCGAGTCACCCCCACACGCCGTCGCGAACAAAACCACCACGGCGGCCATGCCACACACCTTGCTGCCCCGCACAGTTTCGCTCCCCGGAAGTACCGACGGTCGGTCCGCAAACGCGAACCCGGACACTCAGTCGGCCGAGACCCCGCGTAAGTTCCCACCGAGGTCGGGTTCCCGCCTCTCCCGCGGACCGGGCCCACCGGGCCCACCCCGAACGCCCGTGCCGGACTCCGCCGATGAACACCAAAACGGGTACGGACCACGTCCGGTGTCCGGGGAGGTCAGCCCGCCGCGCGATCGGTGACGGAGCGTCGGCGCAGGGCGGTGCGGGCCAGCGCCGGGTGGGTCCACGCGCCGTCCGGGTGGTACGTGTTCGTGCCCGGCGCGACGATCGTGTCGATGCGGTCCAGCGCCGCGTCGTCCAGGGTGAGCGTCGCGCCCTCGACCAACACGTCGAGTTGCTCCATCGTGCGCGGTCCGATGATGACCGAGGTGACCGCCGGGTGCGCCGTCGGGAAGGCCACCGCGAGTTCGGGCAGCGTGCAGCCGATCTCCTCGGCCAGTTCGACCAGTTGCTCGACGATGTCGAGCTTGGCGGCGTTCACCGGCAGGCTCGGGTCGAAGCGTCCGGGGTTGAGGCCGGCTCGACCGGAGGTCAGATCGATCGGGCCGCCCTTGCGGTACTTGCCGGTGAGAAAGCCGGACGCCAGCGGGCCCCAGGTCAGCACGCCCATGCCGAGGCGCTCGCACACCGGCAGCAGCGAGGCCTCGATGCCCCGGGCCAGGATCGAGTAGGGCGGCTGTTCGGTCCGGAACCGCTGCAATCCGCGCCGCTCGGCCACGTGGTGGGCCTCGACCACGTCCTCGGCCGGGAAGGTCGAACAGCCGAACGTGCGGATCTTGCCCTGCCGCACCAGGTCGGTCAGGACGGAGAGGGTCTCCTCGATGTCGGTCGAGTCGTCCGGGCGATGGACCTGGTACAGGTCGATCCAATCGGTCCGCAACCGCCGCAGGCTGTCCTCCACCGCCGTGGTGATCCAGCGCCGCGAGTTGCCGCCCCGGTTGACCCCTTCCCCCATCGCGAAGTGCACCTTGGTCGCCAGGACCACGTCGTCACGCCGACCCCGCAGCGCCTTGCCGACGATCTCCTCGGATTCACCGGCCGAGTACATGTCGGCCGTGTCGACGAAGTTGATCCCGTGATCCAGCGCGGCGTTCACGATCCGGGCACAGTCGTCGTGGTCGGGATTGCCGACCGCCCCGAACATCATCGTGCCCAGGGCCTGCACGCTCACCTGGATGCCGGTGCGGCCGAGGGTGCGGTAGCGCATGTTCGTGCTCCTCTTGTTTCGGTGTTCCTGCCGGTGGGACACGCCGATTCTCGAACCGGCGTGTTCCACCGGCATGGTCGTGCGGGCGTGTTCGTATGGGCGCTTTCGTGGAGGCGCTTTCGTGGAGGCGCTTTCGTGGAGGCGCTTTCGTGGAGGCGCTTTCGTCCGGGCATGCCCCCGCGGACGCGTTCGGCGACGGTCCGCGGGCCGGCCGGTCGTGTGCGACACGACCCCGGCAGCCCGACGGGAAGTGCGCCCGCCCCCGATCCCGGCGGCGTTCCCGACCGGAAATCTACGAGCTGGACCCGACTCCAGGTCAAGTCCCATCCTTGGACCCGTGACAGACACCCACGAGGACCTGACCATCGGCCAGGTCGCGACCCGTACCGGCCTGAGCATCGACACACTGCGCTTCTACGAACGCGAAGGCATCCTGGCCAACCCGGTCCGCCGCGACCCCGGCGGCCGACGCCTGTACGCCGAGCACGACATCGCCTGGCTCAACATGTGCGTGATCCTGCGCGGCTCCGGCATGCCCATCCCCGCCATCCGCCACTACACCGAACTGGCCCGCACCGGCGATGGCACCGAACGCGAGCGCTTGGCCATCCTGCGCGAACACCAGTCCCGCATCCACGCCCAGATCGCCCAGCTGCACAAGTGCCTCGACCTGATCGGTTACAAAGTGGGCGTCTACGAGGACTACCTCGCCGAGACGGAACCCGAATCCGAACCCCACCGAGGATCCGAACCCGAACCGGACCCGGCACCGGAACCCGCGCAGCGACAAATACCGACTCCGTAGCGCGCCGACCCACCCGCTCCCCCGTCGGCCCGCCCACAGCCCCGACCAAATCCCCATCGCCGGCCAGGCGCGGCTGCTATTCTTCGAATGATCAATCAGTTATCGAATCGGAAGGCAGCCCCGTGCCCCGCACCGTGGACGCCGGACGAACGGCCCGGCGGCGTGAGGCCATCACGCTCGCCGCCGCGCGGCTGTTCGCCGAGCAGGGGTTCGAGCCGACGACCGTCGCCGACATCGCCGGGGCGGCCGGCATCAGCACGGCCGGCGTCTTCTACTACTTCCCGGACAAGCGGGCGGTGTTCCGCGCGATCTTCGAACGCGATCTGCCGCTGTCCCGCGACCTGGTGACCCGCTTCGCCGACGCCGAACACCCTGTCGAGGCGATCGTCGAACTCACCACCGCGCTCGCCGCCGACGCCCGGGACCCGAGCGCGGTCGGGCTGCTCGTGGAACTGCTGCGCCAGGTGGACCGCGATCCCGAACTGGTCGACGTGGTCACCCGCACGGCCCGAATCGTCCGGGACGGCCTGGCCCACCTGATCGAGCGCGGCATCGCCGACGGCACGATCGACGCGACACTCGACCCGATCGAGGCGGCCGAATGGCTCCAGACCGTGGTCGACGCCGTGTACCTGAACGCCGAACCGGCCCGCGACGCCACGCCCGCGTTGCGCCGCACCGTCGCGCGATACCTGGCACCCGCCCCGAGCGAGACGCGGAACCAGACACCCGACCGAACGCCGAACGCGAAACCGGACCACCGACCGAAAGCCATACCGGACGAGCCAAGGGGGCACGATGGGCAGCGCGACGACGGATGAGCAGGCCGTCACGGTCCGGATGCCGCCGGTGTGGCTCTGGGTGATCGGAATCGGCGCCACCCTGCTCGGCCTCGGCGCCGGCTTCGCGGTCGGGCCGCTCGCCGACTGGCTGATCGACCGGGTCGGCTCGGCACCCGGCCCGCTTCGACTCGCCGCACGACTGCCCACACTCTGGGCGGTACCGATCGCGACCGTGCTCGGCGCGGTCGCCGGCGCGTGGCTGATCACCGAGGCCGTCCGGGAGAGCCCCGTGGTGACCGTGGCCGCCGACCACGTCGCGATCCACCGGGACGGCTCCGGCCTGCACGTCCGCCGGGACCGGATCGACGCCGTCTTCACCGACGGCCGAGACCTGGTCGCCCTGGACAGGGCCGAGTCCGAACTCGCCCGGGTCCGCGCGACCGACCTGCCGACGGAACGACTGCGCGCGGCCTTCGCCCGATTCGACTACCCGTGGCGCGGTACGACCGACCCACGCGAGACGGAATTCGCCGCGTGGGTCGACGGCACCCCCGACCTCGACCCGGCCGCGCACACCCTGCTGCGCACGCGCAAGCGGGCCTTGGCAGACAAGCGGACCGGCGCGGCCGAGGAGGCCCTGGACGGGCTGCGCGAACTGGGCGTCACCGTCCGGGACCGCCAGGGAGCCCAGCAGTACCGCCGGCAACCACCCGGGCACGGCGACGGCGCCGACTGACCCGCCCCGGGGGCCTGTCCGGCAGATCTCGGCGGGTCGACCGAAGGCATGCCCAGAAGTCACGCCGCCGGCCCGGCACTAGCTGAGCCGTTCGAGCACCATCGCCATGCCCATGCCGCCGCCGACGCACATGGTCTCCAGCCCCCACTGCTTGTCGTGCCACCGGAGCGAGTTGATCAGCGTGCTGGTGATCCGCGCGCCGGTCATCCCGAACGGGTGACCGACCGCGATCGCACCGCCGTTGACGTTGACCTTGTCCAGATCGAAGCCCAGATCCCGGTACGACGGGATCACCTGCGCGGCGAACGCCTCGTTGATCTCCACCAGATCGATGTCGGCGACCGTGAGACCGGCGTTGCGCAGCGCCTGCCGGGACGCCTCGACCGGGCCGTAGCCCATGATCTCGGGCGAGAGTCCGGTGACACCGGTCGAGACGACCCGGGCCAGCGGGGTCAGGCCCAACTCGCGGGCCTTGGTGTCGGACATGACCACCAACGCCGCGGCGCCGTCGTTGAGCGGACACGCGTTGCCCGCGGTGACCGTGCC
Source organism: Embleya sp. NBC_00888 (assembly GCF_045207655.1). Taxonomy (NCBI): domain Bacteria; kingdom Bacillati; phylum Actinomycetota; class Actinomycetes; order Kitasatosporales; family Streptomycetaceae; genus Embleya; species Embleya sp. NBC_00888. The sequence goes on from NZ_CP108785.1 coordinate 2,249,612, forward strand.
ATCCGGACGGAAGACCGGCTTGAGCCCGGAGACGCCCTCCAGCGTGGTGCCCGCGCGCGGACCGTCGTCCGCGGCCACCACGGTGCCGTCGGCGAGCGTGACCGGGGTGATGTCCTCGGCCCAGAAGCCGTCCGCGATCGCCCGCTCGGCGAGGTTCTGCGAGCGCACCGCGAACTCGTCCTGTTCCGCCCGCGAGACGCCCTTGAGCCGCGCGAGGTTCTCGGCGGTCTGGCCCATCGCGATGTAGACGTCCGGGAGCAGACCGTCCTCGCGCGGGTCGGTCCAGTCCGGGGTGGCGGCGCCGGACCGCTCGGCGGAGCGCTGTTCAGCCGGTACGAACAGCGGGTTGTGGGTGTCGGGAAGCGAATCGCTGCTGCCCTTGAGCGCGGCCCGGGAGACCGACTCGACACCGGCCGACACGAACACGTCGCCCTCCCCGGCCCTGATCGCGTGCATCGCCATGCGCGTGGTCTGCAACGAGGACGAGCAGTAACGGGTGATGGTGGTTCCGGGCAGGTGATCCATGCCCAGCATGACCGCGACATTGCGGCCCATGTTGAAGCCCTGCTCGCCACCGGGCCCGCCGCAGCCGAGCATCAGGTCGACGATGTCGTGCGGGTCCAGACCGGGGACCTTGTCCAACGCGGCCCGAACCATCATGGCGGCCAGGTCGTCCGGCCGGACGTCCTTCAACGAACCCTTGAACGCACGCCCGATCGGCGAGCGAGCGGTCGAGACGATGACTGCTTCGGGCATGACGGCATCCCTGCTGTGAGTGTGACCGGCCTGAATGTGACCGGCCCCGAGTGCGCTGGTGGGAGCGGAACCGGTGCGAGTACGAGCGGGTAGCGGCAGCGAACCCGCCGACTCCCACGAAGGTACCGACTGGTCGGTATCTCCGCCAGAGGCCACGCCCGCCGACACCGGATCCCGAACCCGAATCGCCGACCACCGATCGCGCATCCCGGCGCACCGCACCCCACGGCGCGGCGATGCCCGACAACCGACGATCGAGGAGCGCCGACCCGGATTCCACCCCCTCGCCCCGCCCCGATCTGGTCTCCGCGTCGAGCACCGGCTACCGTCCCCTCAGGACCGGAACGCCAGGGGAAGGGAGGGCACCGTGAAGGCTCACCCGAGCGGCCCGTACCGCGTGGAGTACACGGAAACGGCCGCCGCCGTACGCGACTCGCTCCCACCCGAGCGCCGCGAGCAACTCACCAAGGCCCTCCGGGTCCTGGCCCGCGATCCGTACACCAAGGCGTCCGCCCCGATCGGCCCCGACGACGACACCCGTCAGGCGATGGTCGCCTCGGCACTGCTCATCGAGTACGGCGTACTGCGCGGGGTCATGGTGGTCGTCGTGGTGACCGTCCTCGACGGCATGGAATTCCTCGGCGACACCGACGAGTAGCACCGGCGACCCATGGCGCCGGCTGTGACCGACCGCCTCGGTGCCCTCGGGGCCGCCCGGGCCCCCGGGGTCGGCCGCCGGCGACGATCGACGGCCGTATGCCCGACAGCCGTGCCCTACAGCGCACTCGCGATCCGGGCACGCCCCGGGCCGGAGACGGCCGTGAGGCCGGCAGGACGGCCCGTGGCCAGGAGAAGCAGATCGGCGGTCGGGCCGCGTACCTCGTCGGGACCGGTGCCGGCCGACCACTCCGCGTCGGTGGCCACCAGGCGCGTGCCCCGGCAGCGCTTCCGGGCGCCGTAGAACGGGCTGGACAGCACGTGCCCCAGGGCCGCGAGGGCCCGCTCCGTCGGCATCTCCCGGACCCGGCCCAGCGGTCGCGCGGCGTCCTGCCCGTGCACCAGCACGTCGACGAGCGGGTCGAGCGGCGCCGCCAGCGGTGCGCGTCGGGCCGAGCCCGCCGTCTCGCGGACTTGGGCGATCAGTTCCGCCGGAGTGAACCTGGCGGCCAGTTCCCTGGCCTCGTCGGCGTTCATCCGGTCGAAGTCGCCCCGGGCCCGGATCGCGCCCTTGATCATGCTCCTCAGCGTCGTACGCGTCGACGTGGTCAGGTGCGCGGCCAACTCGTGCATCGTCCAATCGGAACAGAGCGAGGTCACGCGCCAGTCGTCCGCGTCGAGCGTGTCGAGGAAATCGGCGAGGCCCAGTCGTTCGTCCCGTACCCAGGCAAGAATTTCGTCGCGGTCCATGTCCGGCTCTCCTCGGGTCATGTCGTTGTCGTACAGGTGTCGTAGTCGGTGTGGTGACGGCCTCGACCGTCAGCGATCGCCGGCCGCGTCCGAGCCGGACCGCTCGCCCGACTCGGGCGGCTCGACCGGCTCGGGTCCCGGAGCCGGCTCGACCTCGCTCAACCGGCGCCGCAGGTGCGCCCGTTCGGGTTCCGTGCCGGCCGACTCCAGCGCCTCGCGGTACGCCGCCGCCGCCTCGGGGAAGCGGCCGAGTCGACCCAGCAGATCCGCCCGCGCGGTCGGATACGGGGGATAGCCGCGCAATCTCGGCTCACCCGCCAACTCGTCCAGCAGCGCCAGACCCGCCTCCGGGCCGTCCCGCATCGCCACCGCCGCGGCCCGGTTCAGCGCGACGATCGGCGACGGCGTGAGCACGAGCAGCACGTCGTACAGCGCCACCACCTGCGGCCAGTCGGTGGTCGCGACGTCCGCGGCCTCGTCGTGCAGCGCGGCGATCGCGGCCTGCACCGCGTACCGCCCGGCCGGCCCGCCGGTCAGCGCGGCCACCACCAGGCCCCGGCCCTCCTCGATCATCGACCGGTCCCACCGTCCGCGGTCCTGGTCGTCGAGCAGCACGATGTTGCCGTCCGGATCGGTCCGCGCCGCGCGGCGCGCGTGGGTGAGCAGCATCAGCGCGAGCAGCCCGGCGACCTCGCGTTCGGCCGGCAACAGCCGACGCAGGATCCGGGCCAGCCGGATCGCCTCCTCCGCGAGGTCGAGCCGCTGCAACCGCGGTCCGGAGCTGGCCGCGTAGCCCTCGGTGAAGATCGAATAGACCACCTGGAGCACGCCGGGCAGGCGCTCCGGCAACTCGTCCGCGCCGGGCACCCGGAACGGGATCCGCGCCTCGCGGATCTTCTTCTTCGCCCGGACGATCCGCTGGGCCATCGTCGCCGTCGGCACCAGATACGCCCGGGCCACCTCGGGCGTGGTCAGCCCGGCCAGGCAGCGCAGCGTCAACGCGCCGCGATCCTCGGCGGGCAGCGCGGGGTGGGCACACGTGAAGAACAGTTGCAGCCGGTCGTCGGGCAGGTCGGCGTCCGCCTCCGGCGGCGGCGCGGGATCGGCCCGATCCGCCTCCACCTGCAACACGGCCAGCCGAGCGGCGTACGTCCGGTCCCGCCGCAGCCGATCCACCGCACGACGGCGCGCCGTGGTCAGCAACCAGGCCCCGGGCCGGTCCGGCACGCCGTCGACGGGCCAGTGCACCAGCGCGGCCTCGATCGCCTCGGAAGCCACCTCCTCGGCCAGGTCGAGATCACCGAATCGGCGCGCGAGTGACGCGAGCAGCCGACCTCGCTCCTCCCGGAACACCGACTCGACGGACGCGCCCACCGCCCCGTCCCCCGACCCTCGACCGACATCCTCGGATCCGTCCCCGGCCGCGCCCGCGGGCCACCCGGCATCGGCCGCTCGCTCATTCATCGCCGTCCGCCCTCAGCCCCGGGCCGTCAGGCGTCGAAGTCGGCGATCGGCCGCACCACGATCGACCCACCGCCACGCGCACCGGGACAACGCGCGGCCCAGTCGAGCGCGACATCCAGATCCGGCACGTCGATCACGTAGATGCCACCGAGCACCTCGCGCGTCTCGGCGAACGGTCCATCCGTCACCGTCCGCTCACCCGTCGGCCCGACCCGAACGGTCGTCGCGGTGATCAGATCCGCCAACGACTCCCCGGACACGAAGATCCCCGCGTCCTTGACCTCCTTGTCGTAGCTCATCCAGTCCTCGACGGTGCACCCCTCGGCGCCGCCGTCCGCGTCGATCGCACCACTGTGAATCAACAACATGTACTTCATGTCCGTCTCCCGTCCGTCCTGTTCACATCCTCGCCCGGCACCTTGCCGCGCACCATGACGACGAACGGGCAACGACCGAATCGACAGCGTCCCCGAAAAAACTTTCCGTGATGTCTCCGCACCGTGCGTGACGAGCGGCATCGGCAAGGATCGGGGCGCCGAGGTCGAGGCGGCGCGCGGCCGCCGGGGTCGATGGGAGACGGCTCAGGCCAGGGCGTCGATCCAGTCCCCCAGCCGCCTGCCCTGGGTGAGCATCACGTCCGGGTCGCGGAGGGCGTTGGTGAGCAGGGACATGCCCTGGTAGGCGCCGATCAGGGCGAGGGCGAGCTCGCGGGCGTCCGTGTCGTGGCCCATCTCGCGGAACTGGTCCTCGACCCAGTCGAGAGTCGGCGCGGCACGGCGGCGGCGTGTCGATCCAGGTCGTCCTCGCGTTCGTCCGGTTCGGAGACCAGCGTGCCGAAGGGGCGGCCGTAGCGCACTCCTGCACGTCGTGCCCGAACCGGTGGCCGACGCGACCCTCGCCGTCCTGGGCACGCCCACCCGAGCGATCATTCCCCCATGACCCTGTTCGATCACGCGTCCTCCCGTCGGCGGCCCCGCGCGAGGCCGGCACTCGCGCGCTGCCGAGCCGGGTCGGCTCCCGCCCCCGCGGCCCCCGGCCCGCCGCCGGGCCGTCCGACGCAAGGAGACACCGCCATGAGCACGACCCGCCGCACCTGCGATGCCCCGGCCGGCAGCCGATGATCGAGGGCATCGACATCCCCGACCGTCGCGGCCGTACCGGACTGGACCGGTACGGCCGCGACCTGACCGGCAACCCGAGGGTGCGGATCCGCGACGTCGAGGTACTGGCCTGCGACTGGTACGTACTGCGCAAGACCACCTTCGACTACCGGCACGCCGACGGGCATTGGAGCCGTGAGCAGCGCGAGAACTACGACCGGGGCGACGGCGCCACGATCCTGCTCTACGACGCCGATCGCCGCACCGTGCTGCTCACCCGCCAGTTCCGCCTGCCCGCCTACGTCAACGGGCATCCCGACGGGATGCTGATCGAGACCGCCGCCGGGTTGCTCGACGGCGACAGCCCCGAGGAGGCCATCCGGCGCGAGGCGGCGGAGGAGACCGGGCACACCGTCGGCAGGCCCGAGTACGTCTTCGCCGTCTACATGAGCCCCGGCTCGGTCACCGAACGCGTGCACTTCTTCGCCGCGCCCTACGGCTCCGGGACCGCCACCGACGCCGGTGGCGGGATCGCCGCCGAGGGCGAGGACATCAGCGTCCTCGAACTCCCCTTCGCCGACACGCTCGCGATGATCCGGGACGGCTCCATCGCCGACGCGAAGACCATCATGCTGCTCCAATGGGCGGCCCTGGACGGCCCGTTCCGATCGGACTCCGTCGCCGGCCCGGCCGCGAACCGATAGCCCCGGCGCCGCCCTCGCCCGCCGTACCGACCCCGAGCGGAGACGGTACGGCGGGCCCGCCGGTGCGGCCCGGCCCGGTGATCGGCGCCGAGGCCCCGCGCGCACCGGGGGCGCCCATCCACGGCCGCGGCGTCGTCATCTGCCCAACAGCGCCTCCGCCACGGCGACCTGCGCGGGGTTCAGCGCGGTCTCGCCGTCCTCGATGTCCCACAGCGCGTTCTGGAGCACCCGGCCGAGCGTCCACCCGCCCGCCCGCCGCCGGTCCAGGTCCAGGACCTCGGTCAACAGGTCGAAGCGGCGGAGCACCGTGCGGGTCACGTCACCGCCGGCCACCGCGTCCGCCCATCGGCTGTCCAGTGCCGGCCACAACTCGAACCCCGGGTCGCCGGCCAGCGGTTCGGGATCGATGACCAGCCAGGGTTCGCGCGCTGCGGCGAGGACGTTGTCGTAGTGCAGGTCCCAGTGCAGCAACCGGTCGCCGGGTTCGCCGATCAATTCGGCGACGGCGCCCGCGCAGGTGTGCACCAGGCGTTGTTCGGCCGGGTCGCGCAGGGCCGGCACCGCACGCGGCACCTCGTCGAGCATGGCCGAGGCGACGTCCGCCAGGTGCCGCAGACCCGCCGGCGCCGGGACCGCGACCAGGCGCGCCATCAGCTCGGCGAGGGTTCGCATCGCGTCGTCGTCATCGGGCACCGACGACAACGACCGAGTCGCGTCCAGCCGTTCGAGCACCATCGTGCCGTCGTCCGGGTCGTGGTCGAGCAGCCGCACGACGCCGTCGCCGTTCCAGGTCCGCAGACCGAGCGCGACACCGGCGTTGTCCTCGGTGGGCTGCTGGAGTCTCAGCACCGCCGGTGTGCCGTCCGCGCGGGTCACCGGCAGCACCAGCGCGGCCATGCCGTGCCCGGCGGGACCGTCCGGCCGCAGCGACCAGCGATCCAGGGTGTCCGCGGCCAGCTTCGGCAATGCGTCGAGCCAGGCCAGGGCGTGGGCGCCCTGGCGGCCGTAGGACCGGGCGAAAGCGGCGGGAACGTCGACGGAAATCGACGTACTCATATCGGGTTTCTCCTTCGTCGGTTCCGGATTCTCACGGGTACGAAGGAGGTGATGGGGGTGCCCGGCAGCCGGGCAGGCGTCAAATCATGGTCTCAGCCCACTCATCCGTTGCGGCCGGCCGGACCGGTCAGGACACGTCGCGCAACAGGCGCCCGGCGTACACGTCGCTCACGTGGCCCCGCAGGTGCGCCCAGACCGCGACGGAGCACGGGAACTCGCCGTCCCGGTAGGCGATGAACACGGTCTCCTCGCGCCGGAACAACCCGTGTTCGGCGTCCTGTGGTTCCGGCCAGTCGCGGACCACGGCCGCGGCCCGGTCGGCGTCGACGCAGCGCAGCGGCACCACCGCGAGCTGCTCGTACTCGCGGGGCACGGTGTGCGCGATCACCTGGACGTCGTTCATGTGCCGACCGAACGCGCGCAGGTGATCGCCGCGCTCCCACGGGCGGTTGGAGGCCCACGTACCGCACGAGCAGGTCGCGCGGGTGGCGACGAAGCCCAGTGCGGCGTGGTCTCCGGGGTAGGTGGTGAACTCGATCCGGTGGCGGTCGAGTCGAACCAGTGGGTCCTGGGTGTAGTTCGGCATGCTCATGAGGGTTCCCCCGAGGTGTTGTCGCGTGGTATGGCACGAGCGTAGGCAAGCGCACCGACAACGGCGAGCGGATTTCGGCGCGAGCGCCGGCCGGGAGATCCGGTACGACGTCAGTCGGACGCGTCGGCCGCCGACACGACGGCTCCGGGCGTCGCGCGATGGCCTCGGCACGCCGCCTCCAGCGCGACCCGCCATTGGCGCTCGGCCCGTTCCTCGTCGCCCAGCGCGCCGCGCAGTTCCAGGCCGGCCAGGCCGTGCACCAGAGCGCTGAGATGGGTGGCCGTGTCGTACGGATCGGTCGGCGCGAACCGGCCGGCGGCCACGCAGCGCTCGACGGCGCGCACCAGGCTGTCGAAGGTGCCCTGGATCCGGGCCAGATCCGCCTCGTCGGGACGGAAGTCGGCGATCGGGCGGCCGAACATCAGGTCGTAGCGATGCGGGTTCGCGCGCGCGGCGGCCCGATAGGCGTGGCCGAGCGCGAGCAGGTCGGCCTCCGGGTCGCCGTCGACCGGCACTCGGGCGAATCGTGCCTCCAAAGCCGCGAACCCGTCCAGGAACATCGCCCGCAGCAGCCCGGACTTGTCCCCGAAGAGGTTGTACACGGCGGTCGTCGACGTGCCCACCTCGTGCGCGACGCGGCGGGTGCTCATCGCGTGCGGGCCCTCCTCGGCGAGCAGCCGCCCGGCGGCGGTCAGCAGCTCCCGGCGGAGTTCGTCGTAGTCGCGCGTTCGTGGCCGTCCCATGTTGACAAGAATACCGCAACACTGTTTCATAACACCGTAATCAAAATCACCTCCCGGAACGGACCACGAGCCGTCGGGCGGACACAACCACGGGGAGTCCTCATGTCCAGCGCAGCGGGCGCGTCCGATCTGCACGTGGTCCTCGGCGCCGGCGGTGCCGTCGGCAGGACCGTCGTCGACGAACTCCACTCCCGCGGCCGGCGGGTGCGCGCGGTCAACCGCAGTGGCGCGCTCACCGTTCCCGACGGCGTCGAGGTCCGACGCGGCGACATCACCACGACCGACGGTGCGCGGGCGGCCTGCGCCGGCGCCGCCGTGGTCTACCACTGCGCGGCTCCGGCCTACACCGCGTGGGTGAGCGAGTTTCCGCGGATGACCGACGCGATCCGCGGCGGCGCGGCGGCCGCCGGGGCCAAGCTGGTCTTCGCGGACAACCTGTTCGCGTACGGGCCGGTGAGCGCGCCGATGACCGAGGACATGCCGTCAGCCGCAAGCAATCCCAAGGGCCGGGTACGGGCCGCGATGGCGCGCTCGCTGCTGGCCGCGCACGAGGCCGGCGAGCTGCGGGTGGCGATCGGGCGCGCGTCCGACTACTACGGCCCGCGCGGGGTCGGCACCACGGTCGGCGAGAACGTGTTCGGCGCGGCGGTGCGGGGCAAGGTCGCCCGCTGGGTGGGGCCCCTGGACCAGCCGCACTCGTTCAGCTACCTGCCCGACTTCGCCAAGGGTCTGGTCCTGCTCGGCGAGGACGCGCGGGCGGACGGACAGGTGTGGCACATCCCCACGGCCGAGCCGCTGACCGGGCGGCGGTTCCTCGATCTGGTCTTCGCCGAGGTGGGCGGCCCGGACAAGTCCGCCTCGGTGAGCCGCACCATGCAGCGCGTGCTCGGCCTGGTCAATCCGACCGTGCGCGCCCTCGGCGAGACCTGGTACCAGCACGACCGCCCGTTCGTGGTCGACTCCACCAAGTTCACCGAGACCTTCGGACCGCTGCCCGCGACCCCGCACGCGGAGGCGATCGCGAGCACCGTCGCCTGGTTCCGCGCCGCGAACGCCTGACGGTCGATCCGCGTCCGCCCCGACCCTGCCGCTGCACGGGCGCCCGCACCGGCACCCGCGCCGAGTCCGGGCGGGCTCGGCTCCTCGGCCGCCGCCCCGGACTCGGACGACCCGAGCCCGGGGCGGCGGCCGAACCGATGCGCCCGCGCCGATCCCGCCCCGCGCGAAGGCGGGTGCGGGTCGGGCGTCGCGGGCGCATCGAGCAGCCCCGGTGCGTATCTCAGCGGCTGCCCGTCAGGTGCGCGAAGACGACGACATTCGCGGCGTAGCCCGTGTGCTTGTCGTATCGACCGCCGCAGGTGATCACCCGCAGTTCGGCGGCGTCGGTCGGGCCGTAGACGACGTCGTCCGGGAAGTCGTCCTTCGGGTAGGACCGGACCGCGTCGACGGAGAAGACCGCAGTGTGTCGGTCCCGCCGTTGTACCTCGATGCGATCGCCCACCCGGAGCAGGCCGAGCTTGAAGAACACCGCCGGGCCCGAGCGGGTGTCCGCGTGGCCGACGGTGATCGCGTTTCCTCGGGCTCCGGGGGCGACGCCGTCGCGATACCAGCCGACCAAATTCTTGTTGCCCACCGGGGGCGTGGCCAGCCGGTGGTCCGGGCCGGTGCCCAGCGGGCTCATCGGCGCGTTGACGCCGATCGACGGGATTTTGATCCGGGTCGCCGCCGACGCCGACATCGGGGCGACGTCCACCCGGTGCCCCGCGTCGTTCGGAACGCGGGCGCGAGCGGGCGCCACGTCCGAGACGGGAGCCGGCGGCCGCTCGACCGTGCCGTCACCGGTTCCGTGCTGTACCAGCCACAGTCCGGCGACGAGCGCCAACGCGGTCGCTCCGGCCGCGAACGGGCCGGAGCGACGCTTGCGGTGCGCCGGCCTGGGTTCAGTTCGACCCATCGCCGGTGGCCCGGCGACGACGGTGGAGGTAGAAGGCGAAGCCACCGAGGGCCGCGCCCCCGACCAGCAGACCGGCCGTCACCTCACCCGTGTCGACCTGCGAACCACCACCGCCGCCACCGGCGTTGACGCTGCCCACCGGCCGGCCGCCCGAACTGCCGCCGGTGCTGCCATTCGTGGTCCCGCCGTTGGTGGTGCCGTTCGGGCAGTCGACCCTGAACACCTTCTGCTTGCCCGCCCCCTGCTCGCCCTCGAAGGTCCACACCAGCTTGTACTGCCCGTTCGGCAGGGACAGCGTCGCGGTGTGCCCGGTCCCGTCCGCCGCGAGGGTGATGTTGCCGCCGAGCACGGTCCCGTTGCCGTCGGCCGGCTGCGCGGCGATCGTGTACGTGACCGACTGGAGGCCGTCGAAGTTGAACGCCGCCAGGTTGAACTGGCACACCTTGGGCTCGTTGCTCTGGTCCGTCGGCGACGTGGTGCTCTTGTGCACCTTCACGTCTCCGTTGTCCCCGGGTGCCATCGGGAGCGCGTGCGCCATGCCGGCACCGGCGAACGTGGCGGCGCCCGCCGCGATCGCGGCGACGGTCAGCCGCCGTAGGCGGGAGGACGGGCTGGGGCAGGGGGATGGCATCACAATGGCACTCCACGGAGAGGGTGGTCGACGGATCGTCGAATCACCTGAAGACGGGACATTTCGACCGTGACGCGCGCACGCATCACCCCACCGGCGACACGCGCCACCCCACCTTGTTTTCACCCGTATGCCTCACCGTGCGGCACCCGTCGCGGCCCGTCACCGCACCCGTGCCACACTCGGCGATATGCCCGTCTCACCACGATTGCGCCCGTTTGACATCGGCTTCGTGCAGGCGTACTCCGAGACTATGCGCGCGCAAGCAGCGGAGCGGCCGCCGCGCCGCACGGTGGAAAGACGCCCGGCCCACGGACGTGGGTGGCGCCCATGACCGGAACCGTGCCCGGACCCGGTTCCCGCCCCCTTCGTGCGTTGCGGACCGAGGCCGATCGCCACGAGGAGCCCGACACGATCCTGGCCGAGTGCTCGACCTCGCTGGACATGGCGGTACGGGCCACCGGCGCCTACGCCGGGGTGGTCTACCTGCGCTCGCCCGATCGGCGCTCACTGGTGCTGGCCAAGGTGGCCGGGCTGGCCGTGTCGCTGCTCGGCCCGTGGAGCCGGGTCCCGGTGACCGGCGCGCTGCCCGCCCCGGAGGCGTACCGCACCGGGCACCTGGTCTTCCTCGCCGACGACGGCGACACCATGCGGCGCTTCCCGCAACTGGCGCTGGGCATGCCGTACGCCTACGCGTCCGCGTCCGCGCCGGTGCGCGCGGGCACCGAGACGTTCGGCGTGGTGACGGTGATGTGGCCCGCCTCGCCCGGCCGGGGCCTGCCCGCCTCCCGGCGCCGCGGACTGCGCGCGGCGGCCAAGCGGCTGGGCAACGCGCTGGGCGCACGGGCCGACCGCGGCACACGCATCGAGTACGACGGCCCGCCGACGGTGACGCTGCTGCCCGCCAACACCTTCCCGCTGATCCGGGTCGGCCTGTTCGACTGGAATGTGGCCACCGGCGACTTCGACGCCGACGAGGAACTGTGCGAACTGTTCGGCGTCGACCCGGCCCGCTTCGATCGACGCGCGACGACGCTGGCCGCCCGGGTGGTCTCCGGGGGCGGGCGCGAGTTCCGTGAGGCCGCGCAACAGGCCGTGCGCACCGGGCGGGTACTCGCCTGGCGACTCCAGGTGACCGGTCCCGACGGCGCCAACCGCCCCCTGGAGGTGTGGGGCCGGGTACCCGACGACGAGGCCGCGGGCCGGGCGCGGCACCTGGTGGGCGCGGTGTTGGACCTGGGCACCGGGGCGGCGGCGGCCGAGGCGGTGGAGCGGCTGCGCGACGGCGTGTTCTCGCTCGACCCCGAGGGCCGGATCACCTACGCCAGCCGCAACCTCGCGGACCTGCTCGGCGTCGCGATGGAGGACGTGCTGGGCCGGACCCCGTGGGATGCCCTGCCGTGGCTGGCCGACCCCTCCTACGAGGACCGCTACCGGGCGGCGATGTTGTCCCAGCAGCCCGGCTCGTTCCTGGCCCGCACCCCGCGCGACCGCTGGCTGGCCTTCTCGCTGTATCCCGACCCGTACGGCCTGACCGGCAAGGTGGTCCCGGTGGGCGCCCCGCCGGGCGCGGGGGGCACGGTCGGCAGCGAGGCGGCCCGGGTGGACACCGAGGCGGCGCCGCCCCGGCTCGGCGCGATCTACCACGTACTCCAGATGGCCGGCGCGCTCACCGAGGCGGTGTCGGTGGGCGAGGTGTGCGAGGTGGTCGCCGACCAGATTCTGCCCGCGTTCGGCGGCCGGGAACTGGCCGTCTACATCGTCCGGGACAAGCGCTTCTTCCTGGCCCTGCAAACCGGCTATCCCGAGGGCTTCCTGGACCGGTTCGAGGGCGTACAACTCGACGCCGCGCTGCCCGGTGTCGAGGCGCTCACCCACGGTGTGCCGATCTTCTTCGAATCGGCGGAGGATCTGTCCGCGGCGTATCCGGGCATCCCGCTCGACGAGATGTCCGCGTGGGCGTTCCTGCCGCTGATCGCCTCGGACCGCCCGGTGGGCAGTTGCATCCTCGGCTTCGACCGGCGGCACGCGTTCACCCCCGAGGAGCGCTCGGTGCTCACCGCGCTGAGCGGCCTGATCGCCCAGGCGCTGGAGCGGGCCCGGCTCTACGACGCGGAATTCGCCCTCGCCCGCGGTCTCCAACACGCGCTGCTCCCGCACCGGCTGCCGAATCTGCCGAACCTGGAGGTGGTCGCCCGCTACCTCCCCGGCACCCAGGGCATGGAGATCGGCGGCGATTGGTACGACGTGATCGACACCGGGAGCAGGGTGGTCCTGGTGATCGGCGACGTCGAGGGACACAGCGTGGCCGCGGCCGGCACCATGGGCCAACTGCGAAGCGCGGTAAGGGCGTTCGCGACCGGCGGGCAGCGGCCCGACGAGGTGGTCCGGGGCACCAACCGGCTGCTCGCCGACCTGGACACCGGCCTGTTCGCCAGTTGCTGCTACATCGAGCTGGACCCGGCCCACGGCACGGCCGAGGCGGTGCGGGCGGGTCATCCGCCGCCGCTGCTGCGCGGCCCGGACGGGCGGACCACGGTGCTCGAACTGGCCGGCGGCACCCTGCTCGGGGTGGATCGGGCCGCCGAGTACCCGGTGACCCGTTTGGCCCTGGACCCCGGCTCGATCCTGGCGCTGTACACCGACGGCCTCGTCGAGGACGTCGGCGCCGACCTGGACCTGGGCATCGACCGCATGCGCGCGTCCCTGTCGCGCGCCGCCGACGCGAGCCTGGCCGAGCTCGCGGATCGAATGCTGCGCGACGCGGGCAGATTGACCGAGCGGGCCGACGACGTGGCCGTACTGCTGACCCGTTGGCCGGCGCCCCGGGACGGGCCGCCGGGATCGGCCGGAACGGGCGCGGACACGGGAGCGGCGGCCGATCTGCGCTGAGCGGCAAACGCGCGACCATGGAAAGAGGAGGAACAGGAGGGCTCGATGGGCACACCCCACAACGCCGGTGCCGACGATGGCGGTGCCGACGCGTCCGCCGTGCCCTGGGGCGCGGACCGGGCGCTGCTCGACCACCTGCTGAACCGGGCACCCATCGGCATGGCGGTGGTCGATCGCGAGCTGCGCTGCGTGTGGCTGAACGACCAGTTGGAACGCAGCGGCGGGATCCCCCGCGCGCTGCGTCTGGGTCGGCGGATAAGCGAGGTGCTGCCCGGCCTGCCGGCCGAGACCATCGAGGCGGTCATGCGCGACGTGCTGGCGACCGGCGTCCCGCTGATCGACCACGAGTACCAGGGCCGCACCGCGAGCGATCCCGACCACGTGCACGCGTACTCGACCTCGTTCTTCCGGCTGGAGGACGGCGCGGGGGTGCCGGCCGGGGTGTGTTACCTCGTGATCGACGTGACCGACCGGTGGCGGGCCCGGCAGCGGCTCGCGCTGCTCAGCGACATCGGCGCGCGGATCGGCACCACCCTGGACGTCGCGCGCACCGCGCAGGAACTCGCCGACGTCGCGGTCCCCGATCTGGCCGACTTCGTCGCGGTCGACCTGCTGGAGCCGGTGCTCAGCGGAGTCGAGCCGGCGCCGGGCCCGGTCCGCCGGGACAACCCCGAGCTGATCCGGCTCGGTCAGCGCTCGGCCCGCGAGGGTCGCGACGGTGGGGCGGCTGCGGCGGGCGGCAACCTGGCCGAGTCGATCGCCCGGATCGGCGAGCCCGCCCCGGTGGCCCGCAACTCCCCCGGCGCCCGCTGCCTGGTCGACGGCAAGGCGGTCCTGGAACCGGTCCTGGACCCGGAGATCCTGCCCTGGCTGGCCGAGGACACGGTGTCCACGGATCGGACCCGCACGGTGGGTCTGCACTCGATGATGGTGATCCCCATCCGGGCTCGCGGCACCATCCTGGGCGTGACGCACTTCTTCCGCCGGGACACCCCCGACCCGTTCGAGGGCGACGACCTGATCCTGGCCGAGGAGTTCGTCTCGCGCGCCGCGGTGTGCATCGACAACGCGCGCCGCTTCACCCACGAGCACGCCGCCGCGCTGGCCCTGCAACGCAGCCTGCTGCCGCACGGCCTGCCTCGACAGACCGCGGTCGAGGTGGCCAGTCGCTACCTGCCCGCCGACGACCGGGCCGGGGTCGGCGGCGACTGGTTCGACGTGATCCCGCTGTCCGGGGCCCGGGTCGCGCTGGTGGTGGGCGACGTGGCCGGGCACGGCACGCACGCCGCGGCGACGATGGGCCGGTTGCGCGCGTCCGTACACACGCTGGCCGACCTGGACATGCCACCGGACGAGTTGCTGGCCCATCTCGACGACCTGGTCATCCGGTTCGTCGACGAGGAGGGCATCGGGGAGGGCGGCGTGGACACCACCGCGCTGGGCGCCAGTTGCCTGTACGCGGTGTACGACCCGGTCGGCCGGGTGTGCACGATCGCGCGCGCCGGGCACCCGCCGCCCGCTCTGGTCCGGCCCGGCGGCGCGGTGGAGTTCCTCGACCTGCCCGCCGGACCGCCACTGGGCCTGGGCGGCCTGCCGTTCGAGTCGGCCGAGTTCGAACTGCCCGAGGGCAGCCTGCTGGTGCTCTACACCGACGGTCTGGTCGAGACGCGCGATCGGGACGTGGAATTCGGGATGGACCGGCTGCGCGCCTCGCTGGCCGACCCCGACCGACCGTTGGACGAGCTGTGTCGCTCGGTGCTGGGCACCCTGTCGCACAATCCGCCGCGGGACGACGTGGCACTGCTCGTCGCGCGCACCCGCACGCTCGACTCCTCGAAGGTGGTGTCCTGGGACCTGCCCGCCGATCCGGCCATCGTCGCCGAGGCGCGCATCCTGGCCGGGCGGCAACTCGCCGATTGGGGACTGGACGACATCGCGTTCACCACCGAGTTGGTGGTCAGCGAACTGGTGACCAACGCGATCCGGTACGCCTCGGGGCCGATCCGCCTGCGGCTGATCCGCGACGCCACGCTGATCTGCGAGGTGTCCGACGCCACCAGCACCAGCCCCCGATTGCGCCACGCGCGCACCTCCGACGAGGGCGGGCGCGGGCTGTTCCTGGTCGCCCAGTTCACCCAGCGCTGGGGCACCCGCTACACGGGTGACGGCAAGACGATCTGGGCGGAGCAGTCACTGCCCGCACCGGGCTGACCCGGTGCCTCCCGACCGGCTCGCCCCGGTTCGGGCAGCCGCCGCTCCGGACGTTCGACGAGCCGGCCGCCCGGACCGACCGGGACCGGCGCGGCGGGGAGTTCGACGGGCCGTGGCCGGCGCACCCGCTGATACCGTTTTCGCATGTCAGGAACCATTCCCCGGGAAACAGGAAATGGCCAGGCCTATCGCGGGCGCAACTCCACCGCGGATCGCGCTTTGGACATCCTCCTGCTGTTCGACGAGGAGCGGCTCGCGGTGTCCGCGAACCAGGTCGCCGAACACCTGGGCGTCGCCCGCTCCACCGCGTACCGCTACCTGCAGAGCCTGACCGCCAACGGGTTCCTGGAGGAGAACGACGGCGGTTCCGGTTTCCGGCTCGGGCCGCGGGTGCTGGACCTGGCCCGGCTGGCCCGCAAGGGGGTCGGGCTGTCCGACCTGGCCCGGCCGTTGATGCGCGAGTTGGCCCGCGCGGTCGGCCAGCCGGTGCTGCTGACCCGGCGGGCCGGCGAGTCGGTGGTGTGCCTCGAACGCGAGGAGGCGACGCACACGCTGCGCCTGTCCTACGAGCGCGGTCAGGTGTTGCCCGTCCACGCCGGCGCCGCGGCGCTGACGTTGTTGGCCTGGGCCGACCACGCCGAGGTGGAGCGACTGCTCGCCCGCCCGCTCCCCCGCTTCACCGACGCCACCGTCACCGATCCCGACGAACTGCGCGGGCGCCTCGCCGACATCCGCGCCGAGGGGTACACGGTGGCGCGCGGTGAGCTCGACCCGGACGTGCTGGGCATCGGCGCCCCCGTGCGCCGCGAGGACGGCGCCGTCGTGGCCGCGGTGAGCATCGCCGCGCTGTCGCACCGGGTTTCCGACGAACGGGTGCCGGAGTACGTCGCGGCCGTCTGCGCCGCGGCCACCGAACTGTCCGCCCGGGTGGTCCGGATGGGCCTGTAGCGACGGCTCGGCTCGGTCAGCCGATCACGGGCAGCCGGCGGTCGAGGAAGGCGTACGTCCGGGCCCACGCGGTCTCGGCGGCCCGGGCGCGGTACAGGTGCGGGCGGGCCTCGCACGCGAAGGCGTGACCCGCGTCCGGGTACACATGGCTCTCGAAGCTCGCGCCTGCCGCGCGCAGCGCGTCGTCGATCGCCTCGACCCGGGGTGCGGGAATGGTCGGGTCCTCGGCGCCCACGTGCAGCAGGAGTGGTGCGTCCAGGTACTTGGCCCGGTCCAGTACGGCGTGCGGCCCCGAGGCTATGCCCGTTCCGTAGAAGACCACGGTGCCGGCGAGGCCGGCGATCGCGGTGGCCGCGGTGAACGCGGCCCGGCCCCCGAAGCAGAAGCCGACCAGTGCGGTGCGGCCGGTGCCGATCGACTCGTGCTCGGCGAGGTGGGCCAACACCGCGCGGATGTCGAGGGCGATCGCCGCCGGGCCGATCGCGTCGATCAGCGGCATCGCCTCGGCGCGCTGTTCGTAGTCGAGCGTACGCACCCCGTTGCGATGGAAGAGGTCGGGTGCCAGGGCCGGGTAGCCGCGGGCGGCGATCCGGCGGGTGATGTCCCGGATGTGCTCGTTGACTCCGAACGCCTCCTGGAGCACCACGACGGCACCGGCGACTCGGGTGTGGGGGTTGTCGTGGGCGTCGGGGCCGTCGTGGCCGCCGTCGGGGCCGTGGGGGTGTGCCGCGTAGACCCGCATCGGACCGTCGCCGGTCGGCACGGTGATCCATCGGCCGGAGCCGAGACCGTGGTCGTGGTCGTGGTCGTGGTCGTGGGAGTCGTTCATCTCGAAGTCCTCGACATCCTGGCGATTCCGGTGCGGCGGGTGACACGGGCCAACGAGGCCACCACATCCCACCCTGGTACGCCCGGGCCCGCCGCGCGCGGCGAGAAGACGGCGCGGACCGGGCCCGCTCGGTCTTGGCAGCGGCCGGTGCGCACCACGTCACCGATCGATCCGGCGACCTCGATCAGGGGCGCGCCGCCGGACCGCCCGGGTCCCGATCGACCGATGGCGGGATTCCGGGCGCGTTGAAGGTCAATCTGTCGAAGTCCCGGCCCTGGACGACCGGACCGAGTTGGGTCCCGCCACTGATCGTGTTGTGCACCGCGCCCGACTCGCCCGCTCCCGCCGGGGTCAACTCGTCCAGCAGCGCGCGCAGTTCCGCCGCCGCGACCGGATCCTCCCGCAGCAGTCGACGCAGCCTGGTCCGCCACTCGGCCTCGATGTCCGCCGCCACCAGATCGTCGCCGGCTTCCCGGGCCACGATCAACTCGCGCTGGGAGAGCTCGAGGTCCTCTTCGATCACGGTCTCCCGGGCCGGGTCCCCGTGGCCGAACAGGGTGGCGATCCGGGCCCGGGCCTGAGCCCAGGACTCGGAGACCATCAGGCCGACCATCGTGGTCGCGCCGGATGTCGCCAGCGTCATCAGTTCCGCTTCCACGCCGCCCCCCGTAGCTGTCCGCACCGAGACGGGCGGGCCCACGCGCGCCGCGCGTCCCGCCCGAACCGTGTCGTCGCCGAGTCCGTCCTCCCGGGCCCGCCGTTGCGCGCATTGTTGCCCACATCCGCGCTCGAACACGCCGACTTCACCGAACTCGACCACATCACGCGACGCCCGCGCGACTCGGCGTGACCCGGCGTGACCCGATGTTACCGCCGCCTGCGCGCCACCGGTCGACCGGCTGTGCACCGCGGCCCGTCCGGGCAATCGGGCGCCGACCGCGGGCCTGACCGCCATCAGGCCGGGCACCGGAGCGCCCTCGCCGCCCTGTGCGGCATCGCCTTCCTCGCTCCACTGGTCCTGCGGGCGAGCCCGATCCGACACCGGCGCGCCCCGGCCCGACGACGGGCGTGGAAACCGCCTGCCGACCCACCGCCGTCCGCACGCTCGGGCCCCTCGTCCGGTCCCTCCGGAAATCCAGGTGACCGCGCCGGAGTTGTCGATCTATGGTGGCCGCATGGACGTGACCTGCAAGCGGATCGGAGCGCCGCGCCCCGCGTTCGGCACCCGGCCGCGAAGCGCGCGTCCGACGTCGAACCGGGAGCCGTGGAAGGGCCGTTGGCCCGATCGCTCCGGGTCGCCTCGCGGCTGATTCGCCACCGGTAGCCAGGGGGACGACACCCGTCGTCCTACCTGCCGGCCCGCGACGCCACAGCCGCCACCGAGCCGACCCGAAGGCCGCCGCCCCGCGCTGAGCCCGGCTCGTCCCGGCTTCGCCGGCGCACGTCGAACCCTCACCGGCCACCCATGCCGCGCCCCGCGCCGCACCGGTCCGGCCACACCGCCACGCCGTCCCGACGGCGCGCGCCGGTGTCGTCGACCGCTGCGCGCGGTGCGCCCATGGGTCGATGAGGTGTGCCCGGTCGCGTCCCGACCGGCCCCGGCGGCCCCTTGAGCCTGCGCGTGCGCCTGCCGCTGCGCTTGCGCTTGCGTCCGCACCTGCCATGCGACGGAGTCCGTTTCCCCTCTGTGCTGTTCGCCCGCCGCACGCGGCTCTGCCGGGTGCCGGGCCATGCCGACGGGGTCACGGGTCGATGGCGGCTGCCCGGATTCGTCTCCACCCATCCATCGAGCAGGAGAGAAGAACCAGTCATGACCGGAACCGCCCGCGACCTCGCCGGCATCCGCAACATCGGGATCATGGCCCACATCGACGCCGGCAAGACCACCACCACCGAGCGGATCCTGTTCTACACGGGCGCCTCGCACCGGATCGGCGAAGTACACGCCGGCACCACCACGACGGACTGGATGCCCCAGGAACGCGATCGCGGCATCACCATCACGTCCGCCGCGATCACGTGCGACTGGACGCTGGAGGGTGTGCGGCACCGGATCAACCTCATCGACACGCCCGGCCACGTCGACTTCACCGTCGAGGTCGAGCGCTGCCTGCGCGTCCTCGACGGCGCCGTGACCGTCTTCGACGGGGTCGCCGGTGTCGAGCCGCAGTCCGAGACGGTGTGGCGTCAGGCGGACCGCTATCGGGTGCCCCGGATCTGCTTCGTCAACAAACTCGACCGCACCGGCGCCGACTTCCGTCGCTGCGTCGAGATGATCGGCGAACGGCTGGGCGCGGTGGCCCTGGTGCTGCAACTGCCGATCGGCGCCGAGGCCGACTTCCACGGCGTCGTCGACCTGGTACGCATGCGCGCCCTGCTCTGGTCGGCCGAGACCGGACTGGGTGAGGCGTACGAGGACGTCGAGATCCCGGCCGCGCATCGCGCGACCGCGCTCGAATGGCGTGCCCGGCTGCTGGAGACCGCGGCCGAACACGACGAGGCGATGTTGGAGCTGTACCTGGCGGGCGAGGAGCCCACCGAGGCGCAGTTGCACGCCGCGATCCGCCGGATCACCATCGCCTCCGGTCTCCACGAGGGTCGCACCGCGACCCCCGTGCTCTGTGGAACCGCCTTCAAGAACAAGGGAGTTCAACCGCTGCTCGACGCCGTCGCACGCTACCTGCCGTCCCCGCTGGACGTGCGGGCGATCGAGGGCCACGCGGTCGACCCGACGCGGCCCGATGTCGTCCGCCTGCCCTCGGACGAACAGCCGCTCGCGGCCCTCGCGTTCAAGATCGCGAGTGATCCGCACCTGGGCAAGCTGACCTTCATCCGGCTGTACTCGGGCCGGCTCCGCACCGGCGACCAGGTGCAGAATTCGGTCAAGGGCCGCAAGGAGCGGGTCGGCAAGATCTACCGTATGCACGCCGCCAAACGAGAGGAGATCGCGTCCGTGGGCGCGGGCGACATCGTCGCGGTGATGGGGCTGCGCCAGACCACCACCGGCGAGACGTTGTGCGACCCGGCAAACCCGGTGGTGCTGGAATCGATGGACTTCCCGATCCCGGTGATCGAGGTGGCCATCGAGCCCAAGTCCCGGGCCGACCAGGAGAAACTGGGCGCCGCCATCCAGCGCCTGGCCGAGGAGGACCCGTCGTTCCGGGTCAAGACCGACCGGGACACCGGCCAGACCGTCGTGTCGGGCATGGGCGAACTGCACCTGGAGGTACTGGTCGACCGGATGCGGCTGGAGTTCGACGTGGCCGCCGACGTCGGCCGGCCCCGGGTCGCCTACCGCGAGACGGTGCGCGCGGCGGTACCCGGGCACGACTACACCTATCGGAAGCAGACCGGCGGCAAGGGCCAGTACGCCAAGGTCCGGATCGCGATCGAACCACTGGAGGGAGACGGCTACGAGTTCGTCGACAAGATCACCGGCGGGCGGGTCCCGAAGGAGTACATCCCGTCGGTGGACGCGGGCTGCCGGGCCGCGATGGAGTTCGGGGTGCTGGCCGGCTACCCGCTCACCGGACTTCGGGTCACCCTGCTCGACGGCGACTTCCACGACGTCGACTCGTCCGAGATGGCCTTCCGGATCGCCGGATCGCTGGCCTTCAAGGAGGCCGCGCGGCTGGCGTCGCCGACCCTGCTCGAACCGATGATGGCGGTGGAGGTGACCACGCCGGAGGACTACCTCGGTGAGGTGATCGGCAACCTCAACGCCCGTCGCGGACAGGTCAGGACGATGTCGGAGCGCTCCGGCGCCAAGGTGATCGCCGCGCTGGTGCCGCTCGCCGAGATGTTCGGCTACGTGGGCGACCTGCGGGGCCGGACCTCGGGTCGGGCGAGCTACACGATGGAGTTCGACTCGTACGCCCCGGTGCCCGGACACGTCGCGGAGACGATCCTGGCCAAGGCCGGCACGGCGTAGCGGTCGAGAAGGGTGCGGGGCTCCGCCTGCGCGCGGAGCCCCGCACCCGGGTCCGGTTCCGGGGAACGGGACCCGGGTTCACTCCACGACGGTGGCGGTGCCTCGATAGGCGAACCCCGTCCGATAGGCCCACACCACGGCCTGGGTGCGATCGCGCACGTCGAGCTTGGCCAGCACGTGTTTGACGTGCGTCTTGACCGTCTCCACGGACAGGTGCAGCGAACGCGCGATCTCGGTGTTCGACAGGCCCAGCGCCATCGCCCGCAGCACGTCCGCCTCACGATCGGTGAGCCGGGCCGCGCGCTCGTGGTCGGGGCCCACCCGCGCGGCGTGCGAGGCGAACAACCTGCGGGCCACCGCCGGCGAGACCACCGCGTCGCCGGCGGCGACCGCGCGGATCGCCGTGACCAGTTCCTCGGGGGTGGCCCGCTTGAGCAGGAATCCGTCCGCCCCGGCGGTGATCGCGTCGTCCACCACCTCGTCCAGGTCGAATGTGGTGAGCACCAGGACCCTCGGGCGATCCGGCGCGGCCATCAGGTCGCGGGTGGCGGAGACCCCGTCGCGGACCGGCATCCGGATGTCCATCACCACCACGTCGGGTTTCAGTGCGAGCGCGGCGCGCACCGCCTCGACGCCGTTCGCGGCCTCGCCCACCACCTCGATGCCCGGCTCGGCCCGAAGCAGCGCCTTGAGGCCGCCGCGGACCAGTGCGTCGTCGTCGGCCAGCAGGACCCGGATCACGAGGGTGCCTGTGCGGGCAGGGTCGCGCGTACCCGGAATCCGGTGCGAATCGGGCCCGCCTCCACCTCGCCGCCGACCAGGCGGGCGCGTTCGCGCATGTTGGCCAGACCGCGACCGGGCGGGCCGATCCGAAGGTTTCCGCCCTGGTTGACGATTTCCAGCACCACGGTGGCGCCGACCTGGGCCAGGTGCACGTCGATCCGGCCCGCCTCGGTGTGGCGCAGGGCGTTGGTCAGCGCCTCCTGGACGATCCGGTGCAGCGCCCGGGCGACGCCGGCGCTCATCGTGACCTCCGCGGCGTCCAGCCGCAGCTCCCGTCCGGCGGCCCGGACCCGATCGACCAGGCCGGTCAGGTCCGTCACCGGCTCGGCCGCGTGCATCACCCGGACCAGGCGGTCGAGTTCGCCGAGCGCCTCGCGGCCCACGCTCTCGATGTTGCCGAGCGCCTCGCGCGCGAAGGCCGGATCCGCCGCGAACACCCGGCGGCCGACCCCCGCCTGCATGACCATCACGTTCACCGCGTGCCCGATCGAGTCGTGCAGCTCACGGGCCAACTCGGTGCGTTCCTCGGCCCGGACCCGGGCGTGCTCGGCGGCGGTGGCGGCCCGTCGACTGCGCGCCGCGTCGCCGGTGACGGTGGCGATCAGGAAGCACACCAACAGGCTGAACACCTCCACCGCGCCGACCGGCTCGCGATCGGACAACACGTAGCCGCTCACCGCGGCGAGTCCCGCCACCGCGCCGACCCATCGATCGAGCGCGCCGCGCAGCGAGAAGAGGGTGAACAGCGAGATCCACGCGGGCCATTGGGTCACCGTGGTGGCATAACCCGCCACCGAGTTGACCACCACCAGCACCGACGCGACGACGACCACCACGACCGGCGCGGTCCGGCGCCACCACAGGCAGCCCGCCGCCGCGACCGCCAGTGCCAGACCGGCCGGGTCCTGGCTGCGATAGGGCGAACCGGCCGGCACGAACACGGTTACCGAGGCCGCGCAGACCACGAATGCCACGGTCAGCCAGGCGTCGGAAATGCGCATGGCCCATCCTGCACCGATCGGGGCCGGATCGGTCCACCTCCCCTCGGCGGAGACCACCCTCCCTCGCAGGAGGGAGACGGTTCCCCCGTCCCGAGGGGCGAGCGCGGCACCCCGCGCTTCCTAGCGTTGCCGGCATGCAGCGAAAGGACGCACGGACATGACAGCGGTGACGCACGACTCGACCCGAGGGCGCACGGCGGGAGTCTGGTGGCTTGCCCTGACGGCCCTGGCCATCGCGGTCTTCGCGCCGCTGCCCTACCTGACCGCCTCGCTGGCCGAGTTGGCCGCGGACGACGGCGACATCGCCGCGAACTACGCGGACCGACCCGCGTGGGTCCGCGCCGCCTTCTACGCCCACATCGTGCCCGCCGCCGTGGCCCTGCTGTTGTCCCCGGCGCAGCTCTCGGCCCGCGCCCGGGCCCGCGCGCCGCGGCTGCACCGGGTCTGCGGTCGGGTGGTGGTGGCGTGCATCGTGGTCGGCGGCGTCGCCGGCCTGACGCTCGCGCCGATGAGCTATGCCGGCGCGGTGGGCACGGCCGGGTTCGGCATGCTCGCGGTGTTGTGGACGACCTGCGCGCTGTCGGCCGTACGGGCCATTCGGCGCGGCGCGGTGGAGGAGCACCGCCGGTGGATGCACCGGACCTTCGCGTTCACCTACGCGGCGGTGACGCTGCGGCTGTGGCTGGTGATCCTGGTCCCGTTCACCGACTTCGACAGCGCGTACAAGGTGGTCCCGTTCCTGTGCTGGGTGCCCAACCTGATCGTGGTCGAGTTGTTGCTGCGCCGGAACGGGCGGGGTCGGTCGGCGTCGCGCCGGCGTCCCGGCGGCACACCGGATTCGCCGGTTCGGACCGGGTGAGACAGGGCCCCTCGTGCGGGGGAGGGCGCACGGCGAGGTTGAGCAGGGGTCTTCCGTCTCGTCGCCAGGTCTCGGGCTCGCGGGGGGGCGCGCACCCGAAGATCATTCCGCCCGTCACGTGCGCGCGGGATGTTCGTCGCCCGTTCGCCACCTGCGGCCCATAGCGTCACGGCGGCATCCCCCGACGCCCTCGACCGCAAGGACTCCACATGGCGACCGCCGATCACTCGAACCGACCCGATCACCCCGCTGTGCGACTGCCCGAATGGGCCGACCCGGAGGTGGCCGAGGACCGGCTCGACGCGCAGGGCGTGTCCCGACGCGGCCTGATCGGTCGGGCGGGGCTGTTCGGGGCCGGTTTCCTGGGCGCGTCGGCGCTCGGTGCGGTCGGCGCCGGCTCGGCCGCCGCGGCCGAGTCCGACGACGAGGTGCAGGCGAGCTCGCGTCCCGGTCACGACGGTCCGCCCGCCAAGTACGCCTACCTGGTGGGCGACCACCACGTGCACACCGTCTACAGCCACGACGCCAAGTACGGCTTCGCCCAGTCGGCGGCGCAGGGTCGCCAGTTCGGTCTGGACTGGATCGTCTACACCGAGCACGCCAACTTCGGCCACGCCAACGCGGGCGGCGCCCAGCGCGAGCACGAGGAGATCGTCAAGGCGCGCAAGGAGAACCCCCGGGTCCTGATCTTCCAGGGCCTGGAGTGGTACGTGCCCGCCGCCGAGCACGCCACCCTGATGGTCGCGCCCGGCGCCAACGAGGTGGAGCTGCTGCGGCAGTTCGAGCTGAAGTTCGACGCGAAGCTGAACAAGTTCGACGTCGGCGCGGTGGGGGACCCGGCCACCGCCGCCAACGAGGCCAAGGCCGTGGAGGCGATCCGCTGGCTCGGGCAGCGCCGGCGCGAGGGCTACGTGGACGACGTGCTGGTGTTGGCGAACCACCCGAGCCGGCTGGGCATCGTCTCCCCGCACGAATTGCGCGCGTGGCAGGACGCGGACCCGTCGATCTTCCTCGGCTTCGAGGGCGCGCCCGGTTCGCAGGCCAACGCCGACCCGGAATGGGTGAAGTTCCGCGAGGGGCAGTCGGGGCCGGGCAGCTTCCAGCGCGGCGAGTACCAGAACGCGCCGTCGCCGCAGAGCTGGCCGAGGTACCCGATCGAGAGCTACCGCACGCACGGCGGCTTCGACTGGATGACCGCGACGGTCGGCGGCATGTGGGACGCGCTGCTCGCCGAGGGGCGGCTGTGGTCGGTCACCTCGAACTCGGACAACCACCGCACCATGTTCGACACTTACGCGGACGGCGCCTACCCGCCCGGCAAGGGCTTCGACGATCTCGGCTCCAAGCCGCTGCCGGTGGACACCGGGGTCCCGCAGCCCGGCAGCGACTTCTGGCCGGGGCAGTTCAGCCGCACCCACGTGGGTGTGGAGCGCTTCGGCTACCGCGACGTGATGGCGGGCCTGCGCGCCGGGCGGGTGTGGGTGGACCACGGCCAGTTGCTGGACGGTCTCGACGTGTGGCTGGTCGCGGACAACGGTCGCACCGAGCCGGTCACCCTGGGCGGCCGGCTGCCGCTGGCGGCCAACCGGGGCGCCACGCTCTACATCCAGGTCACCACGGCGAGCCGGCCCAACTACCACGGTGAGATCCCCCGGCTCGCGCATGTGGACGTGATCACCGGAACCGTCACCGGCAGGTCCCGCGACGCCGACTCGTGGCAGGCCCCGGACACCCGTGTCAGCAAGCGCATCGACGTGGCCGGCCGGACCGGCACCTACACCCTGAAGGTGCAACTGCCGCGCCGGAACAAGCCGTACTACATCCGGCTCCGGGGCAGCGACGGAAACCGGCACGGCGTGGGCCCGTTCGGTCCGCGCGTCGACCCGGCCGGGCCGATCCAGCACCCGAACAACGACGGCGACCCGTGGCGCGACATCTGGTTCTACAGCAACCCGATCTTCGTCGACGTCAAGGGCTCGCACGGAGGCTGACCGACGCGCAGGGCACAACCGAGGCCGGGGATCATCGATCCCCGGCCTCCGCCGCGAGCCGGGTGCCGATGCGCACCGGGACCCGGCCGAGCGTTTCGGCGATGCGCCGCCGGCGCGGACCCACCAGGATCCGCCGGACACGACCTAGCCCAGCCGAAGGGCCAAGCCGTCCAGCACGCGCTGGAGGCCGTAGTCGAAGTTCTCGTCGCGGACCCGTGCCGGGTCCTGGTCGCGGTGGGCGGCCTGCGCCTCGAGCAGCCTCGGGTGGTCCGCCATCGCCTGGTCGGTACTCGGCTGGAGACCGGCCATCCACTCCTGCTCGGTCTGCCCGCTGCGGACGATCATCGACATGTAGGCGGCCTCGGCGGTGGCCACCCCGATCACGTACGCCAACACCGTGCTCATCGCCCGGTCGGTCTCGTTCGCGGCGAAACCCGCGGTGTCGAACATGGCCAGCATGCGCTCGGACAGTCGCAACACGTTGGGCCCGAGGTAGGCCAGGCCCACCTGACCGAGCACCGAGGCGACCCACGGGTGCCCCGGCACCATCGCCCGCAGACTGTACGCACACCGGCCGGTCGCCGAGCGCCAGTCCGCCGGATCGCTCACCTCGGGCACGTCCAGTTCGCCGTAGACCTCGTCCACGACCAACTCGATCAGCTCGTCCTTGTTGGCCACGTGCCGATACAGCGAGGTCGCCCCGCGTCCAGGCGGGTGCCCAGGCGCCGCATGCTCAGCGCCTCCAGGCCCTCCTCGTCCAACAACCGCACGGCCTCGGCCACGATCTGTTCCCGGCTCAACTGCTCCCGCTGTCGACGCGGGCGAGTCCACGCGGATTCGATCGACTTCTGTTCGGCTGACATGGGGCCGACCCGATCGGCGTGCTGCTGTCGATGGTCGGTATGACCGCGCTGGTGTGGACCATCATCGAGTCCGCCAAGGAGGGCCTGTCGCACCCGAGCACGCGGATCTCGCTGGTCCTGGCCGTGGTCTGCCTGGTGTCGTTCGGCTTCTGGGAGGTCCGCACGGCGCACCCGATGGTCCCGCTCGCGCTGTTTCGCAACCGCGTCTTCAGCGGTGCGAGCTTCTCGCTCGTGCTGCTGACCTTCGCCAACGGCGGCCTGATGCTGATCCTGACCCAGTACGTGCAGTTCGTGCTCAGCTACTCGCCGAGCAAGACCGGTCTGGCCTTCGCCCCGATGGCGGTCGCCTCGCCGGCGTTCAACGGGATCGGCGCCACGCTGGGCAACAGGATCGGCAACCGGACGATGACCGCGATCGGCCCGGTGATCATCGCGGCCGGCTTCGGCGCGCTGGCGAGTCTGCCCTCGAACGCCGGTTTCGCCCTGCTCTCCGGCGCCATGGTGCTGATCGGAATCGGCGGCGGGTTGGCGATGCCGGCGGCGACCGGGGCCCTGATGGGCGCGGTGCCCGCCGAGCACGCCGGCGTCGGCTCGGCACTCAACGACACCGTCCAGCAGGCGGGCGCCGCGCTGGGTGTGGCCGTGCTGGGCAGCATCCTCTCCGCTACCTACACCGGCGCGATGCCCGACTCGGCGCCCGAGCAGGCCCGGGAGTCGATCTCCGACGCGTTCGCCCTGGCCGACGCCTCCGGTGACCACGGGTCGGCGGACGCCGCCCGCGAGGCCTTCACCAGCGCGATGTCGGCCGGCTTCTGGGCCGGCGCCGCCGGCGTCCTGGCCGCCGCCGCACTCGCCCTGATCCTGATGCGCGAGCCGAGGTCCGACGCGCCCGCGGCGGACCCGGACCAGGCGGACACGAACGAGCTCGCCGTCGCCGCGGGTACGGCCAACTGACCCGAATCGCAGCGCTGTTCGCCCGCCCCGACGGCCACCCGGCCGGCGGGGCGGCGGCATGTCATCCGTCCGGTGCGCCGGCCGGGCGGCGGCCGGTCAGGTGGGCGAACGCGACCACGTTGCCCCGGTAGCGCTGTTCGACCTCGTCGAAGCCCGCCCCGCACGTGATCAGCCGCAACTCCGCCCCTTTCGCGGCGCCGTAGACCCGTCGATCGGGGAATCGTTCGGCGCGATAGACCTCGATGGCGTCGATGCTGAAGATCGCCGTGTCGCCGTCGGCCCGATCGACCTCGACGGTGTTCCCCCGGCGCAGCTCGCCGAGGTGGTAGAAGACCGCCGGACCCTGCCGGGTGTCCACGTGCCCGGCCACGATCGCGGTGCCGCCGGCCCCCGGCGCGGTGCCCTCGCGGTACCAGCCTGCGAGATTGCCCTCGTCGTCCGGCGGGGCCGCGAGTCGGCCGCCGTCCTCGAGCGTCAGCCCGGTCAGCGGGGCGTCCACCGAGATCGCCGGGATCCGCACCCGGATCGGCGCCGCGGTCGGCAGGGGGGCCAGCGGAGGTGGATCGTGCGGCGCCGGGCGCGGCTGGTCCGGATAGACCCGGGCCTCGCCGGGCTGCGGCGGCGGGTCGGCGGCCCCGGTGCCGTTGACGATCAGTACGAGGCCCAGGCACATCGCGGCTGCGGCGGCGCCCACCGGTCCCCTGCCGCGCTTGCGCCCGGGTGCGGTGTCGGCCGGCGCCGAAGGTTCCACGAATGCTCCTGACCAACTGTGCCCGACGACGGCCTCGGCCCGAAGTCGCCCGTGTGGTGGGTGTATTCCGCCCGGTTCCCGCACCGCGCGACCGTGGTCGGGCGGTGCGGGAACGCGGTGCCGGAGTGCTGCCGCGCTGCGGTGCCGCGGCCGGGAGGGATCCGCTCAGATCCGGCCGGCCGCGCGTCGACGACGACGCAGCACGAGGACACCGGCGCCGGCGGCGAACAGGCCGGCGCCGAGTGCGATCTCGCTGCCGCCGGCGTCGGTGGAGGTCCCGCCGGCACCGGTGTGCATGCTGCCCGAGGGAGCCGCGGCGTGGCTGCCCTCGTACCCGCCGGTGCTGTCATGCGTATCCTCGGCGGAGTCCGCGCGGCCCTTGTCATGGCCGCTCTCGGTGGCGGCCTTCTCGCCGGAACCGGTCTTGTCGCCGGAACCGCTCTTCTCGCCGGCGGACTTGACCTCCGGGCACGCCTTGACGGCGGCCGATGCCGCGGCGTCGAACTCGTGCTTGGCGCGGTCGAGCTGCTCCTGCCGGGACTTGTCGGGCTTCCCGCCGGCGGCGGCCGCGTCCTTGCCGTATTCCGCGACCGCGGCGTCGTACTGCAGTTGGGCCTTCGCGGCGGCGGCGACCGCCTTCGCGCAGTCGGCCGGGTTGACCTGGGACCGGGCGGGGGCGGCGTGGCCGACCGCCGGGGCGGCCAGCGCGAGGCTCGTGCCGAGCAGCGCGGCGCCCGCAAGCCTGTTGATCGAACGCATGATGCAACCTCCGGCGAGCCCGGACGCGGTAGCGACCTACCGCTGGGACAGCCGTGCTCGCGACCTCCAGCCAAGCCGGGCGTCCGACCCCGCGCATGCCGAGAATGCCGGGGCGAAGCCGGCCGGCTACACTGTGTCACGCGCACGGCCCCGGGTTTCCGCGCGAGACCGGGTCCGCGAGCGCGGTTCGCACAACTCCGCGCCGGCCTACCCGAACGGGTGACCACCGACGCCGCGAGGCGTTCCGGCGTCGGGGCTGGGGGCCGGTCCCCCGGCATCACGGTGCGGTGACGACCGGGGCACGTGGCGGGCGCGGCGATGCGCGGGCGTCGGCCGCGCCGGTGTGCGGTGAGCAGCAGATACTCCCAGTCCATCGTCGCGTCGTCCGGCCCCTGGGCGTGCCGGCGGGCCAGGTCCGCCAGGTCCCGGTCGAGTGCGGCCACCCGCGTCGGATCCGCGGCGATGGAGCGGTGGACGGCCGCGGTCGGGCCGTAGTGGGCCTTGAAGTAGTCCCGGAGCGCCTCGGCCCGTTCGAAGGGCTCGATCCGCACCGCGCGTCGATCCGCGACCAGGTCGGTCACCCGGTCGCCGAGCAGCGCCCGGACGTGGTCCGGGCGGCCCCACAACGGCGCGGGCTGCGCGCCGTGCGGGGCCGCGGCGGCGCGTACGGCCTCGACTCGTGAACATATGCCCGATGAAGCCCTCGGGCGTCCAGTTGCGCGGGCCGATCGTGCCGCCGGGGCGACAGACCCGGAGCATCTCGTCGGCGGCGACCTGATGATGCGGCGCGAACATGATCCCGACGCAGGACGGCACGATGTCGAACTCGCCGTCGGCAAACGGCAATGCCACCGCCGGACTGCGTCCGCTGATCGAGGTCTGGCGCGGCGACCCGACCCGGGCCGAGGCGCTGGGCTCCGGCGCCGCGGCGATCACCGGCCCCGAGGCCCTGCGCCGCCGGTCCCGGCGTGGTTCACCCTCCAGCCTTTCGCCGCGGTCCCGCGCACGGGTCGGGGGTGAGCACGTCCCGTCGCCGGCCCGGTGCCCTGGTCACCGCGTGAGGCGGCGGATCGTCCGGGAGATCAGCGCGGCTCGTTCGTTCGGGTCGGCGGCGGCGATGTCGATCGGTTCGTAGCCGAACGCGCGGTAGCTCTCCTCGTGCACACGCTCGAACCGCAACGACTCCTCGAAATCGATCCGCCGGGCGGCGGTGGGCTCGCAGAAGCCCAGGTTCCGCAGGAAGAAGACCTCGCGCCGATAGCTCCCGGCTCGGGCGACCCGGTCCAGTTCGGCGGACAGCGCCGCCGAGACGGGCCGGTTCAGGTAGACGCTCAGCGCGTGTGTGCAGATCGGCGAACGGTCGAAGATCCGCACACCGGCCGTACGGTCCGCGGTCGGGTCCTCCGCCCGGTCCGCGGACGGCACCGCCGTCTCGCGCTCGCGTTCGCGTTGCAGGGCGACGACGCGATCGATGAACGTCTCGCCCGTCCACGGCTCGGGCTCGCCCCGGGCCTGTCCCCGGGCGATGACGTCGGTCGCCGCCTCCTCGACGACGGCGTACCCCATCTCCTCCAGTCGGCGCAGCACGGTGGTCTTGCCGGCACCGGGCGTGCCGGTCAGGATGTATCGCTTCATGATGAGTCCTTCGTCGACGACCCGGGTTTCGCCGAACCGCGACGCGCGGTGGCGGGTCCTGTCGCGATGCCGTCCCGGTGCCCGACGGCCGGCGTGCGATGCCGGTCGGGGACGCGTCGGCGGTCGACCCGGACCATCGAGCCATCACCTTCGGGAACGAGCGCGATGACCGATCACCAGTATCCACCGGCACGCGGTGCCGGTGGGAACAGGTCCCGGGTCGTGATCGTTTCGGGGTCATGAGCACCGGCACGACACGGGAGGCCGCGGCCTGGGAGGCCGCGTTGGGCGAGTTGCGGGACCACCTCAAGGTGGTTCGCGTCGCGCTCCGGGGGGCGCGTCAAAGTCCGTGGCGCTCGTCCGCGCTGGAGCTCGCGGACACGTATCCGTTCCCGGTCGCGGACCTGCCCGACAACCGGGCCTGGGCGCGGGTGGCCGCGGAGGTGATGCGGCGACACAACCTGGAGCTGCCCGAGCCGGATCGGCGGGCGCGCGGTCGTGACGCGTGGTTCGCGACCGTGACGTACGACGGCGACCCGCGCGGCTGGGCGAATCTGGTCACCGACTGGGTCGAGTTCACCGTCACCGACGGGCGCACCCTGATGGCGCACTTGAACGAGGTGGGTTGGCGCGCGGCGTCGGAGTGCCTCAGGACGCCCGCCTGGGAGGCGGTCGCCCGTGCGGACGAGCGGGCGATCGAGGCCGCACAGACGTTGCTCGGCCGCTTCGGTCGCCGCGCCCGCTACTACGCCAACGACAGTCCCACCCCGTCGGCGGCCCGCGACCACGACTCCGTGCGCTGCTCGAACGGCCTGGTGACGGTGGCCGGCGATATCGGACTGGTCGTGGTCGCCGAGGACGAGGTCGGCGTGTTCTGGTCGGCCGCGGACGCCTGAGCGGACGGCCGGGGTTCAGTGGGTGGCGCCGCCGGCGGCGGTGATGTCCCGGGTGCGGGTCGCGGCCGTGGTCATCACGGCGCGCAGGCCGGCGGCGATCGTGGGCAGCGGGAGGGAGGGGGCCGCGCGCTCGGTGACCTGGTCGGAGGAGTACGGGACGTGCACGAAGCCGCCCCGGGTGGTCGGGCGTTCGGTGGCGAGCAGGTGCATCAGCCCGTAGAAGACGTGGTTGCAGACGAAGGTGCCCGCGGTCTGCGACACCGACGCGGGCACCCCGGCCGCGCGGGCCGCGGCGACGCACGCCTTGACCGGCAGCGTGGCGAAGTACGCGGCGGGACCCGCCTCGACGATGGGGACGTCGATCGGCTGCCGGCCGGCGTTGTCCGGGATCCGCGCGTCGTCGATGTTGATCGCGACGCGCTCCACGGTGACGTCCGGCCGGCCGCCGGCCTGGCCCACACACAGCACCAGGTCGGGATCGACCCGCTCCACGGCCGCCCGCAGTTCCTCCAACGCGACCCCGTACACGCAGGACAGCCGTACCGCCGTGACCTCCAGGCCCGGTTCGGGCAGGTCCGCGAGCAGGCGGACCGCCTCCCACGAGGGGTTGGTGGCCTCACCGGCGAAGGTGTCGAAACCGGTGACGAGTACGCGGGTCATGGTGGCTGTCTCCTGGAACGGCTGGGCGAGCGGAGGGGCGGGGGCGGTCGGCTCAGAACGCGAATGCCGACATGATGCCGATGTTGACGACCAGCAGCGCGCCCGCCGTGGGCAGTTGCGCCTTGATCGGTCCGTACTGGTCCTTGAGTCCCAGCAGTGCCGCGGGAACGATGTTGAAGTTGGCCGCCATCGGGGTGCACAGCGTGCCGCAGAAGCCGGCGAGCATGCCCAGCGCGAGGACCACCGCCGGGTCGCCGCCGCCCTCGACCACCAGCACCGGCCAGCCGACCGCCGCGGTCATCACCGGGAACGCGGCGAACGCGTTGCCCATGATCGTGGTGAACAGGAACATGCCCAGGCAGTACACGATCACCGCGACGTAGATCTTGCCGTCCGGCAATACCTTCGAGGTGATCACGCCGACCTGCTTGCCGACCCCCGAGACCTGGAAGATCGAGCCGAGGGTGGCCAGCAGTTGCGGCAGCAGCAGTGCCCAACCCATCGCCTCCAGCATCGAACGACCCTCGTGGATCGGCACGCTGACCCGCTTCTCGCGGACCACGAGCATGCCCACCACGAGCGCGACGATCGCGCCGACTCCCAGGCCCAGGATGGTCTCGCTGCCCTTTTGCAGGATCGGTTCGGAGCCGATGTGCCACTTCTTCACGAGCACCGCGCACACCATCGCCACCACGGGGATGGTCAGTGCCGGGATGAAGATCCGGCTGCCGAGTCGGGCGGCGATGGCCACCCGTTGCTCGCGGTCGGTGGTGTGCACGGTGCCCTTGCCGGTGAAGCCGAAGCCGGCCAGACACACCATCACCAGTACGGCCACGCCCAGCGGTTCGGCCGGGGAGGTCTTCTCCACGACCCGCGTGCTGTAGATGAAGCCCGCGCCGAGCAGGCCCCAGAACGCGGCGCTGCCGAATCGCTTGGGATTGCTGCGGTCCACGAGCATCTGCGCGGCCATCACCAGGAAGACGGCGCCGACGAGCCAGAAGAACCACTCGACCTTGATCACTTGAGCTTCCCCTCGGCGACGGTGCCGGCGGCGGGACCTGCGACGGCGGATACGGCGACGCTCTCGGCGGGCGGCCCGGCGGCGGACACCGTCGCGAACTCGCGGGCCAGCGTGCGGTCCAGCCGCAGCAGTCGGCCGCCGTGGATGAGGAACGCGAAGACGGCGGTGGGAATCGCCCACAGCGCCACGTGCAGTGGCTCGATGTGCTGGTGGTAGGTGGTGTTCACGAAGCCGGTGATCAGCAGGATCGAGCCGACCGCGAGGAAGCAGTCCTCGCCGAAGAACAGGCCGACGTTGTCGGCGCCGGCGGCGTGCGAACGGATCTTCTCGCGCGTCTTGTCCGGGAGCGCGCCGTGGCTGCGCTCGGCGGCGCCCTCGGCCATCGGGACCACCAGCGGCCGGACCGTCTGGGCCGGGCCGCCCAGACTGACCAGGCCGACGGCGGCGGTGACTTGACGCAGGCCCAGGTACAACACCAGGAAGCGCCCGGTGGTGAGCTTGCCGAACCGCGCGATCAGGGTTCGGGCCTGCTCCTGGAGGCCGTTGCGCTCCAGCAGGCCGATCACCGGCAGGGTGATCGCGAAGATCGTCACGCCCCGGCTGGACGCGAAGCCGTTGCCGAAGGCGGCGAGCACTTCGCGCGGTGACAGGTCACCGAGCAGGCCGGTGGCCACGCCGGAGACACCGACCACCAACAGGGGGTTGCGTCGTGTGGCGAACCCTACGATCACCAATAG
The DNA here is from genome assembly GCF_045207655.1 of Embleya sp. NBC_00888. NCBI lineage: Bacteria > Bacillati > Actinomycetota > Actinomycetes > Kitasatosporales > Streptomycetaceae > Embleya > Embleya sp. NBC_00888. The sequence goes on from NZ_CP108785.1 coordinate 2,283,740, forward strand.
GACGCCGAGGAGCACAATCATTGCGCAGCCTTCCACGCTCGGGTCCTCGAACAGGGGGACGAGGAGGTGCCGAGGAGGCTAAGCTATTGTTGAACAATCCCACAAGACCTTGTGAACGGTGCGGGAACTTGATCTACTCCTCCCGCACCGCTCGTCGCATTCTGGGGGACCCCACATGGGCCAAGACGTCGACCTCGCCCGGTCGTCGGCCGACGACACGCTCGGACGCCTTGCCGCCGATCGCGACCTGCTCGGACGCGCCGGCACCGCACAACGCGTCGCCGAGGTGCTGCGGGATCGCATCGCCGAAGGCGCGCTGCCACCCGGCACCCGATTGTCCGAACAGGCCCTGGGCGCGGCCCTCGGCGTCTCCCGCAACACGTTGCGCGAGGCGTTCCGCACGCTCGTGGACGGCCGCCTGGTCGTCCACGAGATGAATCGCGGCGTCTTCGTCCGGATGCTCGACCCCGACGATGTGACCGACATCTACGCGGTCCGCCGGGCCCTGGAGGGCACCGGCCTGCGAGCCGCCGCCTCGGCCGGCCCGGAACGGCTCGCCACGCTGCACGCGGCGGTCGCCGGCGGCGAGGCAGCGGCCGAGATCGGCGACTGGCCCGAGGTCGGCACCGCCGACCTGCGCTTCCACCGGGCCCTGGTCGCGCTCGCGGGCAGCCCGCGACTGGACGAGTACATGACCCGACTGATCGCCGAACTGCGCCTGGCCTTCCTGGCCATGCCCTCGGCCCGCGCGCTGCACGAGCCGTTCCTGCGGCGCAACCGGGAGATCGTCGACCTGCTCACGGCCGGCGACACGCCCGGCGCGGCGGTGGTCCTGGAGCGGTATCTGGACGACGCGTGCGAGATGATCTGCGCGGCGATGCGAATGGACGGCGCGTGAGTGACACCGTGATCGACCTCAACGCCGACCTGGGCGAGGGCTTCGGCCGCTGGACGCTGACCGACGACGAGGCGCTGCTGTCCGTGGTGACCAGCGCCAACGTCGCGTGCGGTTTCCACGCCGGGGATCCGGTCACCATGCGCCGCGTGTGCGAACTGGCCGCCGAACGCGGCGTGCGGATCGGCGCGCAGGTCTCCTACCGCGACCTGGCCGGTTTCGGCCGCCGCGCGATGGATGTGCCGGCCGCCGAGCTGGCCGCCGAAGTGGCTTACCAGATCGGCGCGTTGGAGGTGTTCGCGCGCGCCGCCGGGGCCCGCGTGGCCTATGTCAAGCCGCATGGCGCGTTGTACAACCGCACGGTGTGGGATGGGGATCAGGCCGGCGCGGTGGTCGCCGGCGTGTTGCTGGCCGGTGGCGCGCTGCCGGTTCTGGGACTGCCCGGCTCACGTCTGCTCGAAGCCGCCGAGTCCGCCGGACTGCCTTGCGTACCCGAGGCGTTCGCGGACCGCGCATACACCGCGCAGGGCACCCTGGTGCCGCGCGGGGAGCCCGGTGCCGTCGTCCAGGACGGCGACCGGGTCGTGTCCCGCTCGTTGACGATGGCGCGTGAGGGCGCCGTCGTCGCCATCACGGGAGAGCGGGTCACCGTCTCGGCCCGGTCGTTGTGCCTGCACGGCGACACCCCGGGCGCGGCCGAGCTGGCGCTGCGGGTCCGCCGCGCGCTGTCTGCCGCCGGAGTGTCCCTGGAGCCGTTCGCGTGAGGGCCCTGCCGGTGGGCCGACACGCGCTGCTCCTGGAGGTGGACACGGCCGACCGGGCCGAGGCGCTGCACGCCGAACTGCTTCGCCGACGCGCCGCCGGCAGGCTGCCGGCGGTGCGCGAGATCGTCCCGGCCGCGCGTACCGTGCTGCTCGACGGGCTCGCGGACCCCGCCGCGCTGGCCGCCGACGTGCCCGGCTGGCGGATCCCGCCGCTGTCCGCCGAGGCGGGCGACCGGATCGAGATCGCGGTCCGCTACGACGGGCCCGACCTGGCCGAGGTGGCCGACCTGTGGCGGGTGCCGGTCGAACGCGTCCCCGAGATCGTCGGCGGGATCACCTTCCGCGTCGCGTTCTGCGGCTTCGCGCCCGGTTTCGGCTACCTGACCGGTCTGCCCGAGCGCTACCACCTGGCCCGTCGGGCCACCCCGCGCACGTCCGTGCCGATCGGTTCGCTGGCGCTGGCCGGCGAGTACGCGGGCGTGTACCCGCGCTCGTCGCCCGGCGGCTGGCAGTTGATCGGCAGCACCGACGCGGTGTTGTGGGACGCCGCCCGGGAGCCCGCCGCGTTGTTCGCGCCCGGCGTCCGGGTGCGTTTCGTGGCGGTGGAGCGATGAACGCGCGCGCCGTCGAGGTGATCCGGGCCGGGGCCCTGACCACCGTTCAGGACCTGGGCCGGGACGGGTTCGCGCACCTGGGTGTGCCGCGCTCGGGGGCCCTGGACCAGCCCGCACACCGCCACGCCAACCATCTGGTCGGCAATCCGCCCGACGCGGCGACCCTGGAGACCACGCTGACCGGCACCGCCGTGCGGGTGCGCACGACCACCGTGGCCGCGGTGGTCGGCGCACCCTGCACGGTCCGGATAAACGGCCGCCCGGTCGCGTGGGGCGCGGCGATCCGGGTGCCGGCCGGCGCCGTGCTTGACGTCGGCCCCGCGACCGCCGGGCTGCGCGGGTATCTGGCCTTCGCCGGCGGGGTGGCGGTCGAACCGGTCCTGGGCAGCCGCTCCACCGACCTGCTGTCCGGCCTGGGACCGGCGCCGCTCGCCGACGGCGACGTGCTCGCGCTGGGCGAGCCGTCCGGCCCCACCCCGGCGGGCGCGGACGTCTCGCGGCGGCCGGGGCCGCCCACCGAGCTGGTGCTGCCGCTGATCCCGGGCCCCCGGCAGGACTGGTTCACCCCCGGCGCCCTCACCTCGCTCGGAGCCGCGCGCTACGCGGTGGCGTCGGCGAGCAACCGGATCGGGCTGCGCACCGAGGGACCCCCGTTGAGCTGGGCACGCACCGACGAACTGCCCAGCGAGGGAATGGTGTTGGGCGCGGTTCAGGTGCCCCCGGACGGGCGCCCGGTGCTCTTCCTGGCCGATCACCCCGTCACCGGCGGCTATCCGGTGATCGGCGTGGTCCCCGAGGAGTACCTCGCCCACGCCGCCCAGGCGGTTCCGGGCACTCCGGTGCGCTTCACCGTCACCGCGCGCTGACGGCGCGGGCGCCCGTTCACAGCGCCGTCACCACGTGCCGGAGGCACGGGCGCTCACGCTCGCGTCACCGTCACCGTCACCGTCACCGTCACCGTCAGCGCGCACCGCGAGCGCGCACCGCGCACCGACCACACGGGCGCTTCCGTGCAGTTCACCGGCATCGCGCACCGATGGCGCGGACGCCCGTTCACAGCGCCGTCACCACGTGCCGGAGGCACGGGCGCTCACGCTCGCGTCACCGTCACCGTCACCGCGCACCGCGCACCGCGCACCGCGCACCGCGCACCGACGACGCGGGTGCGCCGGTCCGGCACCCCGCCGCAGGTGACCGGCAACTCGACCGCCGCCGACGTGAGTTCCTCACGGCCGGAGGCATTCGTTCCTCACCGGTGATTCGTGATGTTTGCGACTGTCCGCCGCTCCCACCCGCCGGCAGTGTTCCCCACGGCACCCCGGCCACCGGGAAGGGAGCACGATGAACAAGGGCTACGCGGCCTACTGCGACGCCGATCGGCAGTTCTACGACGCGCCGCATCGCCTTCGCACGGACGAGGGTGGCCCGGCGGCGCACTACGAGACCGCCCGTCGTGAACTCCCCGACGGCTGGCTGCGCTACCGCTCCGGCGACTGGCTCGCGTTCCGTCCGGTGGACTGCCGGTTGCCCGACCAGGGGTGGAAGATCCACGTGTCGGCATGCCTGGACAACGCCGACCGGGTGCTCGCCGCGATCTGGGACCACTGCGTCCCGCGTGGCATCGCCTTCAAGTGCATGCCGAGTCCGTACCTGCTGCACACCCGCAACGCCAAGTACGCCGATCGGGCCGGGAGCGGCAAGTTCGTCACCGTCTACCCGGCCGACGACGAGCAGTGTCGGGACGTCGCGACGGACCTGGCCGCGCTGCTGGCCGGCGAGCCGGGGCCGTACATCCTCAGCGATCTGCGCTGGGGCGAGGGCCCGGTGTACGTGCGCTACGGCAGCTTCGCCGATCGCACGTGTCACGACGCGAACGGCGTGTTGTGCCCCGCGATCGAGGACGACACCGGCACTCTGGTCCCGGACCGCAGGGAACCCACCTTCCACGTACCCTCGTGGCTCACCCTGCCCGCGTTCCTGGCCCCGCACCTGGCCGCCCGTACCGCGACCACCGTCGGTGAACTCCCCTACCGGATCGAGCGCGCGCTGCACTTCTCCAACGGCGGCGGCGTCTACATCGGCCGGGACCTGCGCACCGACGAGCAGGTCGTGCTCAAGGAGGCCCGCCCGTACGCCGGACTCGGCGCGGACGGCGCGGACGCGGTCACCCGCCTGGAGCGCGAACGCGACGCCCTGCGCCGACTGAGCGGGCTCGTGTGCACGCCCGAGGTGCACGACTGGTTCACCCTCGGCGATCATCGTTTCCTGGTCCTGGAGTTCGTCCAGGGCAGCCCGCTGAACACCTTCTTCGCGCACCGCCACCCGCTGATCGAGACGGATCCCTCGCCCGAGCGCCTCGCCGAGTACACACAGTGGGCGATGCGGGTGTACGGGCTGGTCGAGAACGCCGTGGCGGAGATCCACGCACGCGGTGTGGTGTTCAACGACCTGCACCTGTTCAACATCATGATGTCCGAGGACGAGAGTTCGGTGACGCTGCTCGACTTCGAGGCCGCCACGGTCGACGACGAGACCCGCCGGCAAGTGGTCGCCAATCCCGGTTTCCTGGCTCCCGCCGACCGGCGCGGCACGGATGTGGACCGGTACGCGCTCGCGTGCCTGCGGATCGCCCTGTTCCTGCCGCTGACCAGCCTGTTCACCGTGGATCGGGGCAAGGCCCGGCACCTGGTCCGGATCGCCATGGCGGAATTCCCGATCCCCGAGGGTTGGTTGGACTCCGCGCTCGAGGAGATCCTGCGCGACCGGCACCCGGACGGGCCCGCCGGCGCGGCCGGGCTCGCGGTGCCGGCGGTGTCGCACGGGACGGGGTCGACGCACGACTACCTTCCGGTGACTCCCGCGAACTGGCCGGAGAGCCGCGATTCGATGGCGCGGGCGATCCGGGCGTCGGCCACCCCGGACCGCGAGGACCGATGTTTCCCGGGCGACATCGCGCAGTTCGCCATTCCCGGCGGGGGCGCGTGCTTCGGCCACGGCGCGGCCGGGGTGCTGTACGCGCTGGCCGAGACCGGCGCCGCGGCCTGTCCGGAAGGCGAGGAATGGCTGCTGCGCACCGCCAAGAACCCGCGGTCCGGCACCCCGATCGGCTTCTACGACGGCCTGGCCGGAGTGGCCTGGACGCTGGACCGGCTCGGCCATCGCGAACAGGCCCTGGAACTGGTCGATCTGATCCTCGCCCAGGACCGAGGCACCCTGGCCCGCGACCTGCACAGCGGCCTGGCGGGCTTGGGCCTGGCGCTCGACGCGCTGGCTGCCTCCACCGGCGAACACGCCCTGCAAGCCCACGCGTTCGCGTGCGCCGAGGAGCTGGCCGAGCGGACCCGCAGCGAACCGGCGCCGACCCGGGCCGGGCTCCTGTACGGCGCCACCGGAAGTGCGCTGTTGTACCTGCGCCTGTACGAACGCGTCGGTGAGTCCTCTCTGTTGGACGCCGCCGCGGAGGCGCTGCGCCGTGATCTGGCCCGCTGTGTGATCGCCGTCGGCGGTACCCTCCAGGTCGACGAGGGTCGACGGACGATGCCCTACCTCGGGGCCGGCAGCGTCGGCATCGGCATGGTGCTCGACGACTACCTCGCGCATCGTGCCGACGCCGAGTTCGAGGCCGCCCGAGGCGAGATCGTCCGGGCCGCGCAGGCCAGGTTCTACGCCCAGCCCGGACTGTTCCGCGGCGCGGCGGGCATGGTCCTGCACCTGAGCCGCACCACCACCGAAGAACCCGGCATCGAACCGGCCGACATCCGCCGCCAGATCGACTCGCTGGCCTGGGGGGCGCTCCCCTATCGGGGGCAACTGGCCTTCGCCGGCGAGCAGATGATGCGGTTGTCGATGGACCTGAGCACCGGCACCGCCGGTTGCCTGCTCGCGTTGGGCAGCGCGCTGCACGACCGACCCGTGCACCTGCCCTTCCTCCCGCCGCCGACCCGGCGGCCCTGAACCCGATCCCTTGCGGGATCGAGGCAAGACCGGCCCCGCACGGGGCCGGCGCACCATCTCGAACCATCGAGTACGACAACCGAAGGGAAACGACACCATGGCACTTCTCGACCTGCAGACGATGGAGACCGAAGAGGTTGAGCTGAACGGCGGCGGTGGCGGCGGTGGCGGCAGCTACCTCAGCGTCCTGCTCTGCGGCAACAGCAGCCTGAGCCTGATCACCTGCCACTGACGCACCCGCACCCAGGGGTGAGCACCCCGAGGTGACGAGGGCACCGCGGTCCCGGGCGGCGGCATTCCGCCCGGGACCTGCCCATGCCGTACCCCTGTCCCGAAGGCGAGGAACCGCACCAGCATGGCCGACTCGCGCCGGACCCCCGACCCCGCGGCGCCCGCGTACCCCGGTACCGGGCGGCTCCTGGCCGGCGCGCTGCGGCACAGCGCGGGCCGCACCTCGGCCGGGTTCGTCTGCGGCGCGGGCTCCGCCGGCGTCGCGATCGCCCTGCCCGCCGTCCTCGGGCACACCCTCGACCTGCTGCTCGACGACGCCCCCGGGCAGCGCGGCGCGGTCACCCTGTGCGTGCTTCTGATCGTCGCCGGGGTCGTCTTCGACACCCTGGAGACCCTGCTCGGCGGGGTCACCGGGGCGCGCACCGCCGCCTGGTTGCGCCGCCGGGGCGTCGACCATCTGCTGACCCTGGCCCCCCATCGCGCCGCCGCCCGCTGCACACCCGGCGACCTGGTCACCCGGCTGACCGGCAACGTCGCCGAGGCGAGCACCGCGCCCACCACCGCGGCGAACGGACTGGCCGCACTGTGCGTGCCGCTCGGCGGACTGGTCGCGCTCGCGCTGATCGACCTGCGCCTGCTGGCGGTGTTCCTGGCCGGTGTACCGCTGCTGCTCTGGTTGTTGCGGGTCTTCGTCCGCGGCTCCTCGGACAGCGTGTCGCACTATCAGCGCGTGCAGGCCGAGATCGCCACCCGACTGGTCGAGACCCTCGGCGGCGCCCGCTCGGTCGCCGCCGCCGGCAGCTCACGGCGCGAACTCGACCGAATCCTGGCCCCGCTGCCCGAACTGAGCGCACAGGGGCGGCGGATGTGGCAGGTCTACGGGCGCGCCATGGCCGGCGCCGGCGTGCTGGTGCCGCTGCTCACCATGGCGGTTCTCGCCATGGGCGGAGTGCGGTTGGCCCAGGGCGAGTTGAGTGTCGGCGAGTTGCTCGCCGCGTCGCGCTACGCGGTGCTCGCCGCCGGTCTGGGCGCCGCCGTCGGCGCCCTCGACTCGCTCGTGCGCAGCCGCGCCGCCGCCGGCCGGATCGCCGAACTGCTCGCCGTACCCGCGCTGCGCTCCGGCGACCGCGACCTGCCGCCGGAGGGCTCGGGACGGTTGGAACTGCGCGGGGTCACCGTCGTCCGCGGCGGGACACCGGTGCTGCGCGGCGTCGACCTGGTCGTGCCCGGTGGGAGCACGATGGCCGTGGTCGGCCACTCCGGAGCGGGCAAGTCCGTGCTCGCCGCGGTTGCCGGACGGCTGACCGACGCGGACGCGGGCACGGTGCTGCTGGACGGGGTGCCGCTGACCGAGGTCGAACCGGAGCTGCTGCGCCGGGAGGTCGGCTACGCGTTCGAGCGACCGGCGCTGTTCGGCGACACGATCGGCGAGGGCATCGGCTTCGGGCCGTACGCACCATCCGCCGCCGAGATCGAGGCCGCCGCCGAGGCAGCCGGGGCCGACACCTTCATCCGGTTGTTGCCGGCCGGATACGCGGAGCCCCTGGGCACCGCGCCACTGTCCGGCGGCGAGCTGCAACGCCTGGGTCTGGCACGGGCGTTCGCGCACGCCGGCCGACTGCTCGTGCTGGACGACGCCACGTCCAGTCTGGACAGCGTCACCGAACTGCGGGTCGGCCGGGCGCTGGTCCGAGACGTGCGCGCGGGCACCCGGCTGCTGGTCGCCCACCGGGCCTCCTCGGCCGCCCGGGCCGACCGGGTCGTGTGGTTGGCCGACGGCCGGGTGCGGGCGATCGGGACGCACGAACTGTTGTGGGAGGACCCGGACTACCGGGCGGTGTTCGCGAATCCGGCTGCGGCGAATCCGGCTGCGGTGGGGCCGACTTCCGGCGAACGGGCCGACCCGACCGGGCCCGACGGGGACCGCGCATGAGGGGCGAACGCTCTCGCGTGTGGGCCCTGGCCCGGCGATTCGTGAGCCGACGGCGGCTGGTGGTGGCCCGGCTCGCGGCCTGGTCGCTGCTGGAGGCGGCGCAGACGTTCCTGGTCGGTTACGGCGTGGCGATGGCCGTCGATCGGGGGTTCCTGGCCGGGAAGACCGGGCTCGGCCTGGCCTGGCTGGCGGTCGCGGCGGCGGCGATCGTGCTCGGCGGCCTGGCCACGGGTGGGATCTTTCGCGGTCTGGCGGATCTGGTCGAGCCGTTGCGCGACGGTCTGGTGCGGCGCGTGGCGGCGCGGGCGCTGGGCGATGCGATCGCGGCGCCCTCCCGCGGCTCGGACAGTGCGGTGGTGTCGCGGTTGACCAACCAGACCGAGATCGCCCGGGACAGCTTCGCCGGACTGGTCCTGGTGGCCCGTTCGTTCGTCTTCACCGCGCTCGGCGCGCTGTTCGGACTGGCCGCGCTGGCACCGGAGTTGCTGCTCGTGGTGGGCCCGCCACTGGTGCTCGGTCTGCTGCTCTTCGTGGCCACGCTGGTGCCGATGGCGGCCCGGCAACGCACCTTCCTGGACGCCGACGAGGCACTGTCGACGCGCCTCGGCGAGGTCGCGGAGGGCCTGCGCGACGTGCTCGCGGCGGGCGCTCGCGAGCCGGTCGCGGCCCGGACCCACACCCTGATCGAGGCCGAGGCCCGGGCGGCGCGCTCGCTCGCCCGCTGGGCCGCCGCCCGGGCCCTGGCCCTGGCGGTGGCCGGGCAACTTCCGGTGGTGTTGTTGCTGATCGGCACCCCGTGGTTGCTGGGCCGAGGACTGACCGCCGGGGCCCTGCTCGGCGCGCTGACCTACCTGACCCAGTCGTTGTTGCCCGCCCTGCACACCTTGATGAACGCGCTCGGCGCGGCCGGCACCCGGCTCCTGGTGGTGCTCGACCGGCTCACCGAGCCCCCCGCGCACCCCCCGGCGCGGGCCGCGCGGGCGGTCCCGGACGCGGGTGGGCCGCCCCGGGTGGAGCTGCGCGGGGTGACCTTCGCCTACGGACCGAACGCGCAGCCGGTCCTGCGCGACCTCGATCTGAGCATCGAGCCCGGCGAACACGTCGTGGTGGTCGGCCCGAGCGGGATCGGCAAGTCGACGCTGGTCGCGCTGGTCGCCGCCCTGCTGGCCCCGGACCGGGGCGAGGTGCTCGTCCGGGGTCGCTCGGTACGTCCGGTCGGCGGCGATCCGTCCCGGTTGCGGGTACTCATCCCGCAGCAGGCGTACGTGTTCACCGGCAGCGTGCGGGAGAACCTGCTGTACCTGTGCCCGGACGGCGCCGAGGACGCGGCGCTGACCGCCTCGGCGGAAGCGGTCGGTCTGCTTCCGCTGGTTCGTCGACTGGGCGGCCTGGACGCGCTCGTCGACCCCGCGTCGCTGTCCCAGGGCGAGCGCCAGTTGATCGCGCTGGGCCGGGCGCATCTGTCGCCGGCCCCGCTGGTGTTGTTGGACGAGGCGACCTGTCATCTGGACCCGATCGCCGAGGAGCGGGCCGAGCGGGCCTTCGCCGCCCGGCCCGGGACGCTGATCGTGGTGGCCCACCGGATCACGTCGGCCCGCCGCGCCGATCGTGTCCTGGTCCTGGACGGCGCACACGCGGTGTGCGGCACCCATCGCGAACTCCTGGACCGCTCCCCGCTCTACCGCGATCTGGTCGGACACTGGCATGCCGAACGCATCTGAGCGGGAAACGAATCCAAGACGCGTCCGATGCGGCGGATCCGAAGTCGGTGAATCCGAATGCGGCGAATCCGGACACGGCGGATCCCGGCGGAACGCGTCCGAGGGGAACGGCCCTGCGGGGAACGGATCCGAGTCGAACGGATCCGAGGGGAACAGCATCCGGATCGCGGTCTCGGCGGGGCGACCATGCGGGTACCCGCACGCCGAGTGCGGTCGAACCCGGGCTCCGGCGCGGCGCCCGAATCCGACCGGGCCGGTCTACACCCAGCCCGCGTCCTGTGAGATCCGGATCGCGTCGATCCGGTTGCGCGCACCCGTCTTTCGGGTGATCGCGGACATGTAGTTGCGCACCGTGCCGATACTCAGCCGCAAGTTGCGGGCGATCTCCGGGGCCGAGGCCCCTTCGGCGGCAAGGGAGAGTACGCGCAGCTCGCGCGGGGTCAGCGGGGCGGTCGCGGCCCGCAGCAGGTCGAGCGCGAGCGAGCCGTCCACGTAGCGCCGACCAGCGGCCACCAGTCTTATCGCACGTGGTAGTTGCGGTGGTTGGGCGTCCTTGTCCACGAAGCCGAGGGCCATGGCCTCGGCCGCCCGGCACAGACTGCCGGGCCGGGCGGTGGTGGCCAGGACCAGCAGCGCGCAGTCCGGGTCGACCGGCCGCATCGGTAACAGCGAGGCTCCCGGACAGTCCACGTCCACCACGCACACATGCGGATGTTGGGATCGCGCCCGTCGAGCGGCGCCGTCCCAACTCTCCGCCTCCACTTCGATGTCCTCCTCCCGATCGAGCAGCGCGGTGAGCGCCGAACGGATCAGCTCCGTGTCGTGCACCAATAGAACCCGGATCATGTTCGCCCCCCCAGTCGACATCGACGTCCCGTGGTTGCCCGTCGAGCATCTCGATAGCTACCCCGCCCCACGGCACACACGACACCCGGTAACCGGTTGATTCGTTTGGGCGACAGTTTGCTGTACGGCTCGCGTTTCCTGTCCGACCACGACCGCTCGCGGCCGGTCTCGATCGTGACGCGGTGGCGATCATGACCGGCGCCTCCCGGTGTGCCGGCGAGGGTCGGACGAGGGCAATGGGGACAGGCGCTAGGGTGTCGATTTGTGTCCGACCGTCGCATCACGATCATGGAAGCCGCCGCCCGCGTCATCGCGCGCCGGGGGGTACGAGGGCTGCGCGTCGAGGAGTTGGCGGCCGAAGCCGGCGTTTCGACGGGTCTGATCTACTACCACTTCAAGGACCGTACGGGAGTCCTGCGGGCCACCCTGGGCTTCATCAACGACCGCGCCGACCGGTACACGACCGAGCGGGAGCCGGGCGCGGCACCGATGCCGGCGCGCGCCGAGCTGACCCACCGGCTGCTGCTGGAGTTGCAGGACGACCCGATCGTCCGGGAGAACAGCACCGCGTGGAACGAACTGTGCGCCAGCGCCGTGTTCGACGAATCCCTCCGGAGCGACCTGGCGAACGCGACCGCGGAGTGGTCGGTCGAGATCGGCGACCTGATCGCCGAGGCCGTCCCGAGCGCGCCCCCGCGGGCGGCCCGAGCCGCCGCCGAGCGCCTGACCGCCCTCCTCGAAGGCCTCAGCGGCCGCTGGCTGGCCGGGATCCTCCCGATATCGCACGCCCGAGACCTCCTCACCGAAGCGATCGAGACGGAACTGAGCCGGCTCGAACGCTGACCCCGACCGGGAGATCGACCGGCCGGTGCCCACCGGCCACGATCGGCGCCCGCGGGACCCGGTCGGCGCGACCGTACGGGTCGACCCGCAGGTCCGGGCGGGGACGACGGCTGGATGCCGGCCCCGCGCACGTGCCTCACCGGGCCGGCGGCACGGCCGCCGCTGCCGCCGTCCGGCCGGCGCGCGCCCGGCTGCGGCGCCGGGCCCAGGTCGGTGTCCAGACCTCGGAGTCGAGGCGTTCGGGTTCCAGGCCGGCGAGGTACTCGCGGAGCGTGCTCAGCGCGGGGTGCGGGTTGTCGGCGCGCCGGACCAACGAGTGCGGGTAGACCGGGATCGGATCGCGCAGCGGGATGAGCCGCAGATCGTGCCCGACGGGCCAGACCAGCGGCGTGCGCTCGCTGAGGAAGGTGGCCAGGGTCGTGGAGTCGGCGATCGTGTCGAGCAGCGCCTCGAGGCCGAAGTCGGGGCCGACCGTGTCGATGGTGAACCCGAACGCGGCGGCGAGTTCGTCGTAGTAGGCGGCCCACTCGGTGCCGCGGGTGTTGCTCGGCATCCAGATTCGGTGCCCGGCGAGCCGGCCGAGTTCGACCACCGCCATCGTGGCGAACTCGTGGTCGGGTCCGGTGAACAGCCGAAGCGGCTCGTCCAGGACCGGGGTGGCCTCGACACCGTCCGGCAGTTGTCGCCCGGGCATGGTGACCGCGCGGAAGGTCGCGTCGATGGCACCGGATCGCACGGCGTCGACGGCCGCGTCGGCACCGAACAGGGTCACCACGTCGAGCCCGATGTCCGGGTGCGCGCGGTGGAAGCCGCGCAGCAGACCGGCCGGCGCGGCCCGTCGGCCGACCACGTCCACCCGCAACATGCGCCGGCCCGGACGTACGGAGGCCGCGGCCCGCTCCTCGGCCAGGAGCAGGGCGCGCGCGTGCGGCAGGAACACCTGGCCGTCGATGGTCAATCGGGCCCCGCGCGCGGTGCGCACGAACAACTGCACCCCGAGGTCCCGCTCCAGCGCGGCGATGCGCTTGGAGACGGCCTGCTGGGTGATCGACAGCACGGCGGCGGCGGTCCGGAACTGCCCCGCGTCCACGGCGGCGACGAAGGTGCGTACGGCGATGGGGTCCACGCCGCACATCCTAGGGACACAACCAAGGGTTGTAGGCAGTGGGTGAGATGGTTGTTTGATCCCCCTACGCAATGCTCGATTGGATGTCTCCGGTCAACGCTCGGTTTCGCGGATGGCGCCCGCCCCTTGCCCTCGGAGATGACTCACGCATGCCCGATTCCTTCGTCCACCTGCACAACCACACCGAGTACTCGATGCTGGACGGCGCACAGAAGCTGGAGCCGATGTTCGGCGAGGTGGCCCGGCAGCGGATGCCCGCGATCGCCATGAGCGACCACGGCAACATGTTCGGTGCCTACGAGTTCGCGCAGGTCGCGAAGGGCTTCGAAGGTGTCAAACCGATCATCGGCATCGAGGCGTACGTGGCGCCGTCCTCGCGGTTCTCCCGGAAGCAGGAGTTCTGGGGGCCGGGCGGCCGACGCGCCGTGGGCAGCGACGGCGAGGGTGCCAAGGACGTCTCCGGTGGCGGCCGGTTCACGCACATGACCATGTGGGCGCGCGACGTCCAGGGCCTGCGCAATCTGTTCCGGCTCAGCACCCAGGCCGGCTATCAGGGCCAGTTCCCGGCCGGCAAGCCGCGGATGGACCGGGAGTTGATCGCCGAACGGCCGGACGGCATCATCGCCACCACCGGCTGTCCGTCCGGCGAGGTCCAGACCCGACTGCGGCTGAACCAGTACGACGAGGCGAAGGCCGCCGCCGCGGCCTACCGGGAGATCTTCGGCCGGGAGAACTACTTCCTGGAGTTGATGGACCACGGCCTGGCCATCGAGCGCGATGTCCGCGACGGCCTGCTGCGCCTGGCCCGGGAGTTGGGCCTTCCGCTCCTGGCCACCAACGACGCGCACTACGTCACCGAGGACCGGGCCGACGCGCACGACAGTCTGCTGTGCATCGGTGTCGGCAAGAACAAGGACGATCCCCGGCGATTCCGCTTCGACGGCTCCGGCTACTACCTCAAGACCGCCGCCCAGATGCGTGCCCTGTTCGCGGAGCTGCCCCAGGCCTGCGACAACACCCTGCTGATCGCCGAGCGCGTCGAGTCCTACGAGGACGTCTTCGACTACGTCGACGAGATGCCGCACTTCCCGGACGTGCCCGCGGGCGAGAGCCAGGAGTCGTGGCTGCGCAAGGAGGTCCTGGCGGGCCTGAGCCTTCGCTACGGCGACCCCGTCCCCGAGCATGTGCTGGACCGCTTCGAGACCGAGATGTCGGTCATCGGCCCGATGGGCTTCAGCTCGTACTTCCTGGTCGTGGCGGACATCTGCCGGTACGCCCGGGAGAACCGGATCCCGCTCGGCCCCGGACGCGGCTCGGCCACCGGCTCGATCGTGGCCTATGCCACGCGCATCACCGAACTGTGCCCGCTGGAACACGGTCTGCTGTTCGAGCGGTTCCTCAACCCCGAGCGGATCAACCCGCCCGACGTGGACCTCGACTTCGACGACCGCCGGCGCGACCGCATGGTGCGCTACGTCACCGAGAAGTACGGCGACGAGTACACCGCCATGGTGAACACGTTCGGCCGGATCAAGGCCAAGAACGCGATCAAGGACTCCTCGCGCATCCTGGGCTATCCGTACGCGCACGGCGAGCGCATCACCAAGGCGCTCCCGCCGGACAACAACGGCAAGTCCGCCCCGCTGGCCGCCGTCTTCGACGCGGCGCACGAGCGGTACGCCGAGGCCGGCGAGCTGCGGCGGATGTACGAGGAGGAGCAGGACGTGCGCCGGGTGATCGACACCGCCCGCGGGGTGGAGGGCCTGATCCGCGGCACCGGAGTGCACGCCGCCGCGGTGATCCTGTCCAAGACCCGGCTCACCGACCGCATCCCGCTGCACATGCGCGCCTCGGACGGTGTGCGGATCACCGGGTTCGACTACCCCTCGTGCGAGGCGATGGGGCTGATCAAGATGGACTTCCTGGGACTGCGGAACCTGGGCGTGATCGACCAGGCCATCGAGAACGTCCGGGAGAACCGGGGCATCGCGCTGGCCACCGTGGACCCGATGGACGGTGACCCCGCGACCGTCGTGATCCCGTTGGACGACGCCAGGACGTACCGGCTGCTCGCGGAGGGCAACACGTTCGGGGTCTTCCAGCTCGACGGCGGCGGCATGCGCGTGCTGCTCAGGCAGATGGAACCCACCCGGTTCGAGGACATCGCGGCGGTCAACGCCCTGTACCGGCCCGGCCCGATGGCGGCGAACGCGCACACCAACTACGCGCATCGCAAGACCGGTCGCCAGGCGATCACCCCGATCCATCCCGAACTGCGCGAGGCGCTGGAGCCGATCCTGGGGAACACCTTCCATCTGCTCGTCTACCAGGAGCAGATCATGGCCATCGCCCGGGAGTTGGCCGGCTACACACTCGGCGGCGCCGACCTGCTGCGGCGCGCGATGGGCAAGAAGAAGCCGGAGGTGCTGGCCGCGGAGTGGGACAGGTTCCACGACGGGATGCGGGCCAACGGCTTCGGCGAGGAGGCGATCAAGGCGCTGTGGGACGTCATGCTGCCGTTCTCCGGGTACGCGTTCAACAAGTCGCACACCGCCGGCTACGGTCTCGTCTCGTACTGGACCGCCTACCTCAAGGCCAACCACCCGGCCGAGTACATGGCCGCGCTGCTCACCTCCGTCGGCGACGACAAGGACAAGGCGGCGGTCTACCTCGCCGACGCCCGCAAGAACGGCGTCCGCGTCCTGCAACCCGATGTCAACGAGTCCGTCGCGGAGTTCACCGCCGTCGGCGACGACGTGCGGTTCGGGCTGCGCTCCGTGCGCAACGTGGGCGACAACGTCATCGAGGCCGTGGTCGACGCGCGCCGGCGGAAGGGGAAGTTCGCCTCGTTCGCCGACTTCCTGGCCAAGGCCGACCTGCCCGCGCTCAACAAGCGGGCCGTGGAATCGCTGATCAAGGCCGGCACCTTCGATTCGCTGGGTCACTCGCGCAAGGGCCTGACCGCCGTCCACGAGGAGGCGATCGACGCGATCATCCCGGTCAAGCGCGCGGCCGGGTTCGGGCAGGAGGATCTCTTCGCCGATCCGGGAGGGGACGCGAGCACGGGACCGGCCTTCGGCCTCGACTTCCCCGTCGACGACGCGGAGTGGCCGCGCAGGCAACTGCTGGCCGGCGAACGCGAGATGTTGGGCCTGTACGTCTCCGCCCACCCACTCGACGGCGCCGAACACATCCTCTCCGGCGCGCGGGACTGCTCGATCGCCGAACTGCTCGCCTCCGAGCGCACCACCGGGGAGGTACGGCTGTCCGGGCTGATCACCGGTGTTCAGCTCAAGATGACCAGACAGGGCAACGCGTGGGCCATCGTGAACCTCGCGGACCGGGACGCGACCGTCGAGGTCCTGTTCTTCCCGGCCGCCTACCGACTCGTGCAGCACGCGCTGGTCGAGGACCACGTCGTCTCGGTCAAGGGCAAGGTCGAGGACCGGGAGGGGACCGTGAACGTCTTCGGCCGGGAGGTGACGGTGCTGGACGTGTCCTCCGCCGAGCACGGCGGGCGACCTCCCGTGCGGCTCGCGCTGCCCGAGCACCGGGTCACCGAGCACGCGGTGGCCGAGCTGAAGCGCATCCTCGCCGCCCATCCGGGCGACAGCCCGGTCCACCTCACCGTGCGCGGCGTGCACAAGACCACCGTGTACGCCCTGGCGGCCACGGTGCACGCGGCGGGCATCGCCTCCGAGGTGAAGGCGACCTTCGGAGCCGAGGCATGGGTGGGCAGCGCCTGAGGCGGAGCGTGGCGGCGGTCGTTGACAATAGGCAGGCATTTACCTGCATAATTGAGCGTGAGCCTGGAAGGGAGAGCGATGGACTCGGTTTTCAAGGCGCTGGCCGACCCCACCCGGCGACTCCTGCTCGACCGCCTGCACGAGCACAACGGGCAGACGCTGCGCGAGCTGTGCGAGCGCCTGGACATGGCGCGCCAGTCGGCGACGCAACATCTGGACATCCTCCAGCGGGCCAACCTCGTGACCGTCGTGCGGCGCGGACGGGAACGGCTGCACTACCTCAATCCCGGGCCGATCCACGAGATCGAGGAGCGCTGGATCTCGGGGTTCGACAAGCCGCGCCTACAAACGATCAGTGCCATCAGGAATCAGGCAGAGGAGTACGCCATGACCGACGAATCCGCATCCGTGCCGACCTACGTCTACGTCACCTACATCCGCGCGAGCGCGGAGCAGGTGTGGCGGGCCCTGACCGACGCGGACCTGACGGCCCGCTATTGGGGACACGCCAACGTCTCGGACTGGCAGCCGGGCTCGGGTTGGGAGCACCGACGCGTCGACGGGTCGGGTGCCGTCGACGTCGTCGGTCGCGTGCTGGAGACCGAGCCCCCGACGCGCCTGGTCGTCACCTTCGAGGACACCCCCGACGCCGAGGCGCCCAGGGAGCCGTCCGTGGTCACCTTCCTCGTCGAACCGCACCACGACATCGTCCGGCTCACCGTGACCCACGAGAACCTCCCCAACCTGGCGATGCTCGGCGGCATTTCGCGGGGGTGGCCGGCCGTGCTGGCCAACCTCAAGTCCCTGCTGGAGACCGGCGAGGTCCTTCCGCAGGCGCCGTGGGAGATGTCCCCCGCGCACGACTGAGCGGGCGGGCGTCGCCGCCCCTCCCGCGCTCGTTCCCGCCGTTCCCGGCCGGCGCTCCCCCTTCCGCGCAGGATCGCAAGAGAATGAGGACACGATGGACACCACCCCGCTTCGGGACGCCTACCGTGCGTTGCTGGACGCCGCCGCCACGGTGGCCGACTCCGGCGACCCGAGCCCGGTCCCGCCGACCGGCGAGTGGAACGCGGACCGGATCCTCGCGCACATCGCCATCGTCGGCGCCGGCGCCGTCACGGCCGTCTCCTGCGTCGCCACCGGAGCGATCGCGACGTACGACAACCGACTGGCGCACGACCCCTGGACTCTCGACCGCGTCTTCACGCTCGCCGGGGGCAATACCGGGATCCGAGAACGCATCCGCATCCAGGGCGAAGCCCTGTGCGCACTGAGCGGACCGACGTTGAGCGAGGCCGAACTCGACACGCCGATGCCCACGGTGCTCGTGTCCCACGACGCGGC
Organism: Embleya sp. NBC_00888; assembly: GCF_045207655.1. Lineage (NCBI taxonomy): Bacteria > Bacillati > Actinomycetota > Actinomycetes > Kitasatosporales > Streptomycetaceae > Embleya > Embleya sp. NBC_00888. The sequence continues at coordinate 2,301,757 of NZ_CP108785.1, forward strand.
GCTGGTCGATGGGCCGGTACCGCTGCGCGACCTGCTGGCCGGCCTCGCGGCAGTGGAACTGCCGGGCCACACCCGGCAACTCCTGGCCCTGTTGCCGGCGCGGGCCGGGACGGAGGGCGGCGCCTGAGCCCGGCGCCCTACCGTTCCCGATCGACCGCGGGCTCCCGTACCCGTGCGAGGAACTCCTCGGCGGTGACCACGTCGGCGGTGGACTGGGCCAGGACCACCAGGGCGGTGCGGTGGACCTCCTCGGCGGACATCGCACCCCAGCCCAGGTCGGGGTGGTCGTAGGTGGCGCAGGCGTCGGCGACCACCACGGTCCAGTAGTCGCGGAACATGGCGTCGCGCGCGGTGGCGTGCACACAGTCCTCGGTGGTCACGCCGGTGACCGCCACGGTGGTGATGCCCCGACCGCGCAGCAACATGTCGAGATCGGTGCCGTGGAAACCGCTGTAGCGGTGCTTCTTGACCACGATCTCGCCCTCCACGGGCGCGACATCGGGATGGATCTCGCTGCCGGGCGAGCCGTCGACGAGCGCGGCGCCCGAGGCGATCGGCGGATACAGGTCCCCGTAACGTCCCAGGTCGGAGCCGTCCGCACGGTGCACGTGCGCGGTGTACACGACCAGGATCCCGGCTCGGCGACAGGCGTCGAGCAGTCCGACGAGGGTGGGCAGCATGGCGCGACCCGCGGGCGACTCCATGGGCGCGCCGGGGGAGATGAAGTCGTGCTGGACGTCGACGACGATCAGCGCGGTACGCGCCGGATCGATGGCACTCACCCGGTAACCCATGGCGGGACCTCCTCGAACACGGTTCTCACCGCGCCGCGATATGGCGTGAACTTGACGTACGCCACGATAGCTCTATACCACCGGGTTGCAAAGATCCATTCGCGCGAGCCGGTCGCGGCGGGTCAGCGGGCGGAGAGGGTGTCGTCCACCCATTCGCTGGCCAGTACCTCGTCCAGGACCAGTGCTCCGGCGCCCAACATGCACGCGTCTCGGCCGGTGACGGCGGTGGCGATCTCCAGGTCGCGGGTGGCCAGCGGCAGGCAGCGTTCGTAGATGGCTCCGCGGACCGCGGCGACGAACGGTTCGGCCGCCGACAGGCCACCGCCCAGGACCAGCACGTCGGGGTTGAAGAAGTTCACCAGCGGGGTCAGCACCTGACCGGCCAGGCGGCCGGCGTTGCGCACCAGCGTGGTCACCTCCGGAACGCCGTCGTTGACCAGTTCGACGAGTTGCCGCGACGAGGAGACCTCGATCCCCTGCGCGCGCAGCGTCCGCCGCAGCGCCGCGCCGCTCGCGTGCGCCTCCAGGCAGTCGGAGTGGCCGCACGAGCAGGTGACCGGCTCGGGAACGTGCACCGGGACGTGGCTGATGTCGCCGGCCGCGCCCCGCCCCCGATGCAGCTTTCCGGACGCGATGATGCCGCAGCCGATCCCGGTGCCGGCCTTGACCGCCATCAGGTTGTCCCGGTCCGGCCAGCCGTAGCGGTGTTCGCCCACCGCCATCAGATTGGCGTCGTTCTCCACCACCACGCGTACGCCCAGCAGTTCGCTCATCCGGCGGCCGATCGGGTACTCGTTCCAGCCCGGCATCCGCGACGGTGCGACCACCTTGGCGGCCCCCGGGTCGACCGGGCCGGGCATGCCGATGCCGACCCCGAGCAGCGGAAGTCGCTCGACCGTCGCCTGACGGAGCGTCATCCGGATGTGCTCCAGCAGGCGTTCGCTCACCCGCTCGGGACCCTCGGCGATGTCGCCCGGGAGTTCGTGTTCCAGAAGCACGCGGCCGGCCAGGTCCAGCACCGCCATCCGCACGTGGTGGGTACCCACGTCGACGGCCACCACCACGCCCGCGTTCTCGTGCAGCCGTAGTTGCCGGGGACGACGGCCGCCCCGCGAGGCGCCCTCGCCGTCCTCGCGCAGCAGGCCCGCGTCGATGAGTTCCTCCACGCGCAGCGAGACGCTCGACGGGGCCATGCCGCTCAATCGGGCGAGTTCCGCCCGGGATCGACCGTGCCCCTTGGCCACCAGTCGCACCAGGTCACCCGCGCTTCCAGCCAACGTCCCACTCCCGTTCGAGGCACACCTGCTGCGGTACGGCAGTGACAGGAATAGCACACCCCGTAATAACCAGCAAGGCATTGACTTCCTTCGAATTTCGCTTCTACTGTCACACGAAACTTCGATTCCGAACAAAGATGGAGCGTTGATGAAGTCCGCGTCGCCTTCTTCCGCCGTACTGACGCCCATGGTCGAGGCGCGCGCCATCAACAAGTCGTTCGGCGCGGTCCGCGTGCTGACCGATGTGGACCTGACCGTCGCCGCCGGCGAGGTGGTCGTGCTGATCGGCCCTTCCGGCGCGGGCAAGTCGACGCTGTGCCGCTGTCTGAACCGGCTGGAAAACGTCGATTCGGGCGTGGTTCTCCTGGACGGGGAGGAACTGCCCGCCGAGGGTCGGGCATTGGCCCGGCTGCGCACCGAAGTGGGCATGGTCTTCCAACAGTTCAACCTGTTCGCGCACAAGACCGTGCTGCAGAACGTCACGCTCGGGCCGACCCGGGTCAAGGGCCTGTCCGCGAGCGACGCGGACCGGCAGGCCCGGGCGCTGTTGGACCGGGTGGGCATCGCCGACAAGGCGGACCACTACCCGGCGCAGTTGTCCGGCGGCCAGCAGCAGCGCGCGGCCATCGCCCGGGCGTTGGCCATGCAACCCAAGGTGATGTTGTTCGACGAGCCGACCAGCGCACTGGACCCGGAGATGGTCAACGAGGTCCTGGACGTGATGGTCGACCTGGCCCGCGAGGGGATGACCATGGTCGTGGTCACGCACGAGATGGGCTTCGCCCGCCGGGCCGCCGACCGGGTGGTCTTCATGGCGGACGGCCGAATCGTCGAGGTCGGCACGCCGGAGACCTTCTTCACCACCCCGATCACCGAACGCGCCCGGGACTTCCTGTCCAAGGTGCTCAACCACTGACCGACCCGGCCTCCGCGCCACCGCCCGCCGGGCCGTCCGCGGCCCCGGGTCCCGGGTCACCGGGCCGGCCCCGGCCCCGGCCCATCGCAGCACCGCACCGCCGAGCGTCGGGGCCACCGCTCCGCTCCCCGGCCCCGAACGCCCTCGTCCCCACACACCCACCTGCGAAGGAAGGCCCCCCGATGTCCGGCTTCCCCCTGAGTCGCCTGCGCACCGCCGCGTCCCCGCGTCGCCTGCGCACCGCCGCCCCGGCGGTCCTCGCGGCACTGTCCCTGACCGCGCTGGCCGCCTGTTCCGGCGGCTCCTCCTCGGACGTCCCCGGTGGCGCCAAGCCCGCCGGCGAGGACGTCGCCAAGCAGGCCGACGTCGCACCGGACACCGCGATCCTGCCCGGCTCCACGATGGCCAAGATCAAGGAGCGCGGCTACCTGATCGTCGGCGGCTCCCAGGACGCCCCGCTGTGGTCGCAGCTCAACCCGATATCCGGCAAGACCGACGGGTTCGACGCCGAGATGGGCCGGCTGCTGGCGAAGTACATCATCGGCAAGCCCGAGGTGAAGATCGTCAGTTCGGCCACCGAGACCCGTGAGGCGCTGCTCCAGAACGGCACCGTCGACGTGGTCTTCCAGACCTACACGATCACCCCCAAGCGGGCCGAACAGGTCGCGTTCGCGGGCCCGTACTACTCGTCGGGCCAGGCCATCCTGGTCAAGAAGGGCACCGGCGGCATCAAGCTGCCCGCCGACCTGAACGGCAAGACCGTGATCGCCGGCGCCAACACCCCCGCGATCGCCGCGATCAAGCAGGTCGCGCCGGACGCGAAGGTGGTCACCTTCGGCAGCGACCCCGAGTGCGTCACGGCGCTGCGCCAGGGCCGCGGCGACGCGTACGTCCAGGACCAGGCGCTCCTGGTCGCGGACGTGAAGCAGAACCCCGACACCACGGTGGTGGGCGAGCCGTTCACGGCCGACCCGTACGGCATCGGGCTCAAGCACGACGACGCCGCGTTCAAGACGTTCGTCAACGACTGGCTGCGCAAGATCGGCCAGAACGGCGCGTGGCAGACGGTCTGGAAGCAGACCCTCGGCACGGTCGTCGAGGGCAACCCGCCGACGCCGCCCGCGATCGGCGGCGTCCCCGGCTCCTGATCCCCCGGGTCGGGAGGGCGGCACGCCACGCCCTCCCGACCCGGGCCGCCCCGGGCCGGGTCCCCTGCCGGCCCGGGCATCCGGCCCCAAGCCGCCGGCCGACGCCCCGAAGCGGTCTTCCCGCGCGGCGGGACCCGCCCGCGCCACCTCTCCGCCCTCTCCCGAAAGGCCATCGCCGATGGATGTCGTGCTGCGACATCTCTCCGCCTTCACCGACGGCATCACCACCACGCTCGAACTCACCGCGTTGTCCTTCGCCGGCGCCCTGGTGATCGGCATCGTGGTGGCCGCCATGCGGGTGTCCCCCGTCGCCGCCCTGCGCGGAGTGGGCACCGTGTACGTGGAGACCTTCCAGAACACCCCGCTGCTGGTCCTGCTCGTCCTGTTCGTCTTCGGCCTGCCGGAAGTCGGGGTGATCTTCCCGCTGTTCACCACCGCGGTGATCGTGATCGCGCTCTACGAGGCGGCCTACATCGCCGAGGCCGTGCGCTCGGGGATCAACACCGTGTCCATCGGCCAGGCCGAGGCGGCGCGGGCGCTGGGACTGACCTTCGGCCAGTCGCTGCGCCTGGTGATCCTGCCGCAGGCGCTGCGCGGCGTGGTCCAGCCGATCGGCAACATCTTCATCGCGCTGACCATGAACACCTCGTTGGCGGCGGCGGTCGGCGTGGTCGAGCTGACCTCCGCCGCCAACCGGGTCAACCTGCTGGAGGCCCAGCCCATCCCGGTGTTCGTGGGTGCGGGCCTGGGCTACATGGTCATCTGCGCCGCGGCGGGTCTGCTCACCGGCGTCATCGAGCGGAAGGTGGCGATCGTGCGATGAGCGCGTCCCGAGTGCTGTTCGACGAGCCCGGCCCGATCGCGCGCCGCCGGATGCGGATCGCCGGCATCGTGGTCGCCGTCGCGGTGGCCGCGCTGTTGGCCCTGGCCGTACGGCGGTTCGCCGACCACGGTCAGCTCGACGCGGACAAGTGGCGGCCGTACACCACGTGGCCGATGTGGCGGTATCTCCTGGAGGGCCTGTGGGCCACGCTGCGCGCCGCGGCCGTCGCCACCGCGCTGTCCGTGGCCGGTGGCATCGTGCTGGCCCTGGGCCGGCTGTCCCGGCGGCGCGCGCTGCGGTGGCCGGCCACCGTGTACATCGAGGTGATGCGCACGGTTCCGGTGCTGCTGCTGGTGTACCTCGTCCTGTTCGGGTTGCCGCACTACGGCGTGGATTTGCCGCTGTTCTGGAAGCTCGTGCTGCCGCTGTCGGTGTCCGCGGCGGCGATCTTCGCGGAGATCTTCCGGGCCGGGATCCTGTCCCTGGACCGGGGTCAACGCGAGGCGGGCCTGGCCGTCGGGCTGACCGACACACAGACGATGCGGCTGATCGTGCTGCCGCAGGCCGTACGCCGGTTGTTGCCGTCCCTGGTCAGCCAGTCGGTCGGCCTGCTCAAGGACACCTCGCTCGGCTTCATCGTCAGCTACTCCGAACTGCTTTACAGCGGGCGAGTGTTGGCCAGTTACAACCGGTTGTTGATCCAGACCTACATCATCATCGCGCTCGTCTACATCGTGCTCAACGCGTCGCTGTCCAAGCTGGCCCGCACGCTGGAGGCCCGGCAGGGCTTCCGACCGGCAGGTCGCCGGAGCCTGCGCACGCTGGTGCGCGCTCGTGCGGGCTCGGACGCGCGGCTGTGACGACCGTGCCGATGGTGACCGCCGCGACGACGAGCCCTCGAACACCCGCGACACCTCCGTCACCGGCGGCCACTCGGTCGCAGGCCCCGCAGGACCCGATCCGCCAGGAGGACACCGTGCGCCCCGAACCCAGCCCGCGTTACGCCGAGTTGGCCGAGGTGGTCCGCTCCGGCTTCGTGGAGAGCCGGCACTTCGGCAGTCTGGTCGCGCTGGCCCCGGACGGGCGGCCCGCGATCGAGGTGGGCGACCCGAACGACCCGGTGATCCCGCGCTCTTCGGCCAAACCGTTCCAGGCGCTGGCCTGCCTGCGCGCGGGCGCGCCGTTGCACGGGGCGCACGTGGCGATCGCGGCGGGCAGCCACACCGGGCAGGACTTCCACGTCCACGCGGTGCACGAGATCCTGACGGCGGCCGGCCTGACCGCGGACGCGCTGCGGTGTCCGCCGAGCCGCCCGGAGGACGAGGCGGCGTACCGGGCGATGATCGGGCGCGGCGAGGGTGACTCGCGCGAGCGGATGAACTGCTCCGGCAAACACGCCGCGATGCTGGCCGCGTGTGTCGCGGCCGGTTGGCCCACCGACGGCTACCTCGATCCGGCGCACCCGCTGCAGCTGCTGGTCCGCGAGGGCATCGAGGAACTGGCCGACGAACCGGTCGCGCACACCGCCGTGGACGGCTGCGGCGCACCGGTGTTCGCGATGACGCTGACCGGACTGGCCCGAGGCGTGCGCGCGTTGGCCGTGGCGACGAGCGGGCCCGAGCGTACGATCGCCGAGGCGATGCGTGCGCACCCGGAATTCGTGGGCGGGGACGGGCAGGCCAACACCGAGGTGATGCGGCTGCTGCCCGGCACGCTGGTCAAGGGCGGCGCCGAGGGCGTGTTCGTGGCCGCGACGACGGCCGGGCACGCGGTCGCGGTCAAGGTGATCGACGGCAGCCCGCGGGCCACCACCGCCCTCGCCCTGGCGGCACTGCGCGCGCTGGGCGTGGACACGGAGGCGGCGCGCGAGTGGGCTTCCGTCCCGGTGCTCGGCGGCGGTCTGCCGGTCGGCGAGGTCCGGGTGACGGCCGACCTCCCGAACTAGGCCCTGCCCGGCGGGCCTCCCGACGCGGTCGCCTCGCCGGGCCGTCCGGGGCCGGCCCGCCCCAAGCTCTCCCGTACATCCGCTGGCTTCCCCGTACTCCCGTTGTCCTCCAGGAGACTCACGACATGATCGTCACCGCCGGTCCCACCCCCGCCCTGACCTATGAGATCTGCATCGACGACGTTCCCGGCGCGCTCGCCGCCGAGCGCGTGGGCGCGCACCGCGTCGAGTTGTGCGCGGACCTGTTCGAGGGTGGCATCACGCCGAGCCTCGGCCTGATCGAGACCACCCTGGCCGCCGTCGAGGCCATCCGGGTCCATGTCATCGTGCGTCCGCGCGGCGGCGACTTCGTCTACGACGAGTACGAGGTCGCCGCGATGCGCCGGGACGTCGAGGCGATCCGGGCGGCCGGTGCGCACGGGGTGGTGATCGGCGCGCTGACCCCGGACGGCGAGTTGGACCGGCCGGCGATCGAAGAGCTGATGGCCGCCGCCGGCGACCGTTCGGTCACCTTCCACCGCGCCTTCGACATGGCCCGCGACCCGCACGCCGCGCTGGAGGAGTTGATCGAGCTCGGCGTCGACCGGGTGCTCACCTCCGGTCAGGACAGCAGCGTGCTCGAAGGGGCGCCGCTGATCGCCAGTCTGGTCGAACAGGCCGCGGGCCGGATCGTGATCATGCCGGGCGGCGGGATCACCGCCCGCAACATCGACCGCGTCCTGGCCGCCACCGGCGCGCGCGAGGTGCACTTCGCGGCGGGTGCGGTGCTGGAGAGCACGGCGACCCACCGCAACCCTTACCCGTACATGGGCGGTGCACTGCGCCAACCGGAATACTCCCGCCGGGTGACCTCGGCGGACGGGATCCGCGACGTGGTCGAGGCCGCTCGCAAGCGCTGATCGACGGCCCCGTCGACCGGGTCGGGAAATTCGGGAGATTCGTCGGCCGGGCACCGATGAGTTTGTGGTGCGGGACAGGTCGGTACTGGTGAACACAATCCCAGCACCCAGTACCGGAGGTCGCGATGACCGGCAAGGCCCTCACCACCTGCTTGTGGTTCGACGGACAGGCCGAGGAGGCCGCGAACCACTACCTGACCATCTTCGAGGACAGCAAGCTGGGCCGGATCGCCCGCTACAACGAGGCCGGCCCGGGTCCGGCCGGCTCGGTGATCACCGTGGAGTTCGAGATCAACGGGCAGCAGTTCGTCGGCCTCAACGGCGGACCCCAGTTCACCTTCGACGAGGCCATCTCGTTCCAGGTCCCCTGTGCCGACCAGGACGAGGTCGACTACTACTGGGACAAGCTCTCCGAGGGCGGCCAGGAGGGTCCCTGCGGGTGGGTCAAGGACAAGTACGGCGTCTCCTGGCAGGTCGTTCCCACCGAACTGATCGACATGCTCACCGACGGGGATCAACAGAAGGCGGCCCGCGCCACCGCGGTCATGCTCAAGATGGGCAAGCTCGACATCGCCGCCCTGCGCAAGGCGTACGACGGCGAGTGACCACGACGCCCGTTCGCCGACCGGATCGTGCGCCGTGAACGGCGTCGACCCGGTCGGCCGTGCGCAGCGGAGGCAAGGGTTCCGGCAAGGCGCGGGAAAGTGCCGGCGGGGGGCTGTCGGGACGGTGCGCGCGTCGCTGGCATTCCGGGATCCCGCTACTTTGTGACGTCGCCCGGCCACGAACGGTCGAACGTCGATACCGCACCCGGTATCGGGAACGTCTCGGGCGGGCGCGGCACGGTCCGATCGTCCCGGAGGCGTTGGTCATGCCGCACCGCTCGCCCGTCCCCGCGAGGCCCGTTCTCCTCCCGCCGACCCCGCTCGGGTCGGGATCCTCGGTGCCGGACACGTGCTCGTCCGGCCCTTTCGCACCCGCCTTCGCCCCGGCCGGCCCCGGCGCCTCGGCCGCCTGCGCGTTCGATCGGGGATCCCGCGCCGCCGCGCCGATCGTCGAGGTTCTGCCGCATCCGTTGTTGCGGCCCGGTGTGCGGTTCTACCGGGGTTTGCGGGTCGCGTTCGATCGACCGCGGCGGCGGCTGGAGTTGCCGGTGGGCTTTGCCACGCTGGTGCTCGGGTTCGATCAGCGGATCCGGGTCGGGCCGGTGGCCGCGGATGCCGCGTCGAGCCGGGCCGGCACGTTCACATCCTTGTTCGCGGGCATGCGGACCAAGGCGGTGATCGGTGAACATCGGGGGTTCGTGCACGGCATCGAGGTGGTGATGCATCCGTGGGCGGCGTACGCGATGTTCGGGGTGTCGATGCACGAGCTGGCCGAACAGCTGGTCGATCCGAGCGAGTTCGCCGACGCGCGGATCCTCCGACTGACCGAGCGGCTCGCCGAACTGCCCGACTGGCCCGCCCGGTTCGCGCTGCTGGACGCCACCCTGCTGCGCTGGCAGGCGAGTGGTCCGGGGCCCGCGCCCCGGGTGCTGCGTGCCTGGGAGTTGTTGTCCGTCTCGGCGGGTCGGCTGCCGATCGGTGGCCTGGCGGCGGAACTGGGCTGGGGCGAGCGGCAGTTGGAGCGCAGGTTCCGGGAGCAGTTGGGTCTGCGGCCCAAGGCCGTGGCCCGGGTGCTGCGGTTGCAGGACGCGCTGCGCATGGTGGTGGCGGGGCTGCCGTTGGCCGAGGTCGCCACCCGTACCGGGTTCTACGACCAGTCTCACCTCAACCGCGAGGTCAGGGCCGCCACCGGGCTCACCCCCGGCGGCTTCCTCGCCCACGCGCCGCACGCGTCGGCCCGGCCCACGCGCCTCGACGGCACGGTCACCACGGTGTTGTTGCCGCAGCCCCGGCCGTGAGGCGGAACGCGGGGCGGGCCTCCCCCATCGGGCCCGCCCCGCGGATGCCCGTGCCCGACCGGGGGGACCGGTCGGGCCGCCCGACCTCGGGGGGTGAGGCTCCGTGCGGGGCGTGACCAGGCTGCCGGGCCGGCTACGGGCGGGTATTGGAGAAAACCGACGTACCCGGGTCGCCGGGCCGGGCCTCCTGCGTGCCGGTCGCCGCGTGCCACCAGGCGGCGGCCCGATCGACCGCGAGTCGGTCCGCCCAGACGTCCTCGGGGTCGTCGGGCATCAACAGTTCGGGAATCATCAACCGCTGCTCGGGCTCCACTTCCCGGGACAACTCCCGTGCCGCGTCCGCGATCTCGCCCGGATCCGTCCCGGACCGCTCGGCCAGACCCGCGTCCACGCCCTGGCCACGCCGGACCAGATACGTGTCGTAGGGGTCGAATCCCGCCGTCAGGACGGCCGCCCGAGCCGATGACATCCCGGTCCCGGCGGCGAACGCGGCGACCGAACGGTGTGGCCACGGCGCCGTGCCCCGGTCGTGATGCAGGCGCAACAGCGCGGCGATCCGGGCCATGCCGCCCCAGCCGGGGCAGACCCGCTCGGTGACGATCGCCCCGAACGGCGCCGCGCCGAACCGGCCTTCGGGTTCGTACTCCAGCACCGAAACGACCTTGCCGCGCGGCGCACGCGAACGCTGGAGCACGATCGCGCAACCGCGTACGGTGCGGCACACGGTGTCCTGCTCGGGTGGGTGCCCGGAGTCCACCTCGACCTCCAGCACCCGCCAGCGACCGCCGGGGTCCCCCAGTTCCGGTACCGCCCAGATCCGCAGGTGGTCGCGGGCGAGTTCGCGTTGGTGCTCGAGGCCCCCGGAACCGGGGATCAGCGCGAGCCGCAACGCCCGATTGCCGAGCCTGCCCAACGTCCTCTCCCAGCCCAGGGCGTCGACCAGGTGCACGGTCTGCGGCGGCACTTCGACGGTCGGGTCGGCGCACACGGTGGCGACCCGAACGACGCGCTCGAACATGTCCTGCATCGAGGTGTAGTACCGCGCCCGCAGGTCGCCCGCGTCGGCCCGCGGATGGGGCCGAGGCTCGGTACGCAACACCACGGCGGTCGAGGCGGCGTCCCCGGCCGCGGGCGGGTCCAGGTGACGGGCCGCCAGTTCGCGGCATTCGACGGCGGTCCAGACCGTACCGGCGATGCCTTCGAGCAGGCGGTCCGCGCGGATCCCCGGGAGCAGCGGGTCCAGTGCTTCGCGCAGTGCCCGATAGGCGTCGTCCACCTCGCGGGACGGGGAGCCGACCTCGATCCGGCGGCCGATCTCGGTGAGTCGGGCTCCGAGTTCGCGGTCCACGGCGGCCAGGCTGCGGTCGGCCAGGGCCCGGTCGGCGGCCCGCAGGACCCGCGAGCCGGCCTTGTCGCGGGGGACGAGGTCCGCCCACAGGTGCGCGGGCGGCACGAGTTCGCTGCCGGCTGCCCAGCGGTGCCTGCGCCCACCCACGCTGTGCGACCCGGACGAGCCGTGCGGCCGGGATGGGCCCTGGTACCACCGGGCGGTGATCACCCCGTCGGCGTCCGCCAGTTCCCACCACCCGGCCCCAGTCCGGCGCAGTTCCCGGACCTGCTCGCCACCGACCGGGACGAAGGTCGAGCAATCGGCCGGGCGGGGTTCCTTCGGACCGATCCGGACCGCGCTGAGCAGGCCGGCCTCGAAGCGATGGCGGTGGGTGGCGACGACGGAGGAGCCCCCGGTCTTGGGGAGCCGGACGCGCAGCGGGCCGGCCACCCGACGTCGGGCGTCGAAGACCAGCGCGCGCATGCCACCGATCACCGCGAACCCGGCGCGTGCGTCGGCGTTCTCCCCGTCCACGAGATCCACGGGGTGGACGTCGTCACCGGAGTCGAACCCGGTGAAGCGGTCGAGCGCCCGGTGTCCCAGTTCGTCGACGAGTCCGGCGCGCCAGGTGCGCGCGAGCAGCGCGGCCGGGTCGGTGCCCAGCAACTCGCCGACCGGCGGGCCCGCGGCCGGGTGCGCGTCGACCAACCGGGCCGGACCCACCAGGTCCAGGTAGTACACCGCCTCGTGCAGCGCGGGCAGGCTGCCGGCCCGAACCGCCACGACCCAGGTGTGCAGGGCTTCGAGCAGTACGTCCAGCAGGCCGGGCGAGGCCAGGACCGCGTCGACGGCCTCGGGGCGGGTGCGCAGCAGCGCGTAGACCGGGCAACCCAGCGCGAGCAGGTCGGCCCGCCGATCCAGGACCGCGTCCCGCAGCAGCGGCCGGAATCTCGGATCGGCGCACACGGCGCCGAGTCCGCCCCGCCGCTTGCGCAGGTCCAACCACGGCGCGAGACGAAGCGCGACGTCGCCCGGCGGGTCGGCCACCGGCACCCCGGCGTCGAGCGCGGCGTCCAGCAGATCCAGGTCCACGTCCCGGTCCGGCAAGGTGCCCCAGCGCTTGACCTCGACCGCCGCCAGGACCTCGGCGACCTCGCCTGCCGCGCGCAGTCGCCCGGCCAACTCGCGCAGGGCCTCCCGATCCCGCCCGGTGATCCGACGCCCTGTCAGCTTCCCCAACAGTTCCCGCAGTTCCTCACCGGCCGGGCACCGGCCCGGCGCGCCCGGCGCGCCCGTGTCCTTGTCGTCCATGGTCGTCCCCCGTCGTTCGTTTTCTGCGATGGCGTCCCGGTGCCGCGTCCCCGAAGCCGCCGTCACGTTTGTACCAGCACGGTCCGCCGGCCGTCGGGCGCGAACCCGGCCCGCCGGAGGCCGAGAGCCTGCTCGAGGGCCCGGGCCTCGGCCTGGTCCTGGACCTGCGCAGTCCGATCGAGCGCACCACCCGCCCGTGGCCCGAACTGCCCTCGGGCGTGCGCGTGCACCCGCTGCCCGTCATCCCGGCGCCGAGCACCGGCGCGACGACCTGGCCGGACCCGTTCGGTGCGGTCGAGTTCGGCCGCTGGTATGCCGAGTTGGCCGTGCACAACGCCGACCTCCCGGCCGAGGCCGTGCACCTCCTGGCCGCCCCGAGCCGCCCGCCCACGCTGATCCACTGCATCGCCGGCAAGGACCGCACCGGCATCGTGATCGCCGCCTGCTCGAACTCCTCGGCGCGACCGCCGAATCGATCACCGCCGACCACACCCGCACCGAGGAGGCGCTGCCCGCGCTCCGGGCCGGCAACGGCATTGCCGTTCCCGGCGTCGACCACGCCGTGATGCCCGCCGTCATCCTGCGTGCGCCGGCTGCCGCCATGCGCACGTGCCTGAGCGAACCGGGCAGCACCCGGGGCGGTTTCACCGGCCCGGGTGCCGCGTCGGGCGTCACGGCCGAGCACGTCGCGGCCCTGCGCGAGCGGCTGCGCGTCGACTCGGCCGATCGCTGAACCCATCCCGCCCACCGCGCCACCGGGAGCTCTCGCCGTCGAGGGCGCCCTTTCCCGTGCCCGGCGCCGGGGTCAATCGCGGTCTGCGGGGTCCGCGGCGGTGCCGGCGGTGGCGGCGGTGGCGTACGCCGCCGGATCGGCGGCCAGGTCGCGGATCAGGGTGAGGGTGTAGGACTCGATGGCGGTGACCAGGTCGACCTCGGTGGGGTCGAGCAGCCATTGCATCTGCAGGCCGTCCATCGTGGCGAGCAGCTCGGCGGCCTTGTGCGCCGGGTCGATCTCGGCGCGGATCTCGCCGGTGGCCTGGGCGTCGGTGATGATCCGCGCGATCAGTGCGCGCAGTCGCCGGTAGCGCTGCACGAAGTAGTCGTGGGCGGGATCCTCCGGATCCAGGTTCTCCATGGTCAGCACCGCCAACAGGCGCGCGAGACCCGGTTCGCGCCGATTGCGATGCGCGGAGGCGGGCAGCTCCCGGATCGCCCGCAGGCCGCCGACGGCCACCGACTCCTGGGCGAACTCGATGCTCTGCGCGCCGCGGCGCTCGATCACCGCCTGCAACAGTCCCTCCTTGCTGCCGAAGTAGTACAGCAGGGCCGGCTGGGTGATCCCGGCGCGGGCCGCGACCTCGGCCAGCCCGGTCCCGCGAAAACCGCTGCGGGCGAAGAGCTCGCCGGCGATGGTCACCAGTTCCTCGCGCCGGCGCGCGCCGCGCTCGCTTCGCCCCGGGCCGCGGCGGGGCTGGGGGTTCTGTCGGGAGGGCTTCCCGCGATCCTCGCCATCTCCGCGTGTTCTCTCAGTCACGGCGAGCATCCTAACATTTTTATCTAGTGGTTAGTAAAAAACGGAGTTAGGGTGTGGTCCGCCGAGCGGTAGTCGGGGGTCCCCGCCGCTCGGGATCCGGGAGTCCCGCGTGCGATGCCGGGAACCGAGGGTCGAGAAATCGGGAGGACACGCACGATGCGAGACACCTTCGCGAACCGTCGTTGGCAGGGCCAGTGGCTCTGGACGGAGCACGGCGCGGTGGGGGCGCCGCCACGCGAGAACCCGATGAACGGATCCCTCGATCCCGAGCGATTCGACCGCCGGGTGTTGTTCCGGCGCACCTTCGAACTGGCCGAGGTTCCCCGGCTCGCGCCGTTCCGGATCAGTTCCGACTCCCGGCACGTGCTCTATGTCAACGGCGTCGAACTGACCCGGGGCCCGATCCGGCACGGCGCGCGGCGGCTGTACTACGACGTCGGCGACGCGGCGGCGGCACTGCGCCCCGGACGCAACGTGATCGCGGTCGTGGTCCGGTTCTACGGCCACCGCACCGCGTGGTGGGCGCCCTCCCCGACCACCTACACCCTCGGCGGCGGCGCGCTGGTCGCCGAGTTCGGCGTCGGCACGGACACCTGGATCGCCACCGACGCGTCCTGGCGCTGCCTCGAGTCGGACGCCTGGACACCGTGCGCGCCGCAGTCCACCGTCTCCCCACAGATCCCCGAGATCCTGGACGGCCGACGGCTCGACCCGGCCTGGAACCGCGCCGAGTTCGACGACGAACACTGGCCCGCGGCAACGGTGTTGCCCGCCTCGCATGTGGGCAGCGCGGGCGCCACCCGGCCGCCCGCCGAGCCCTACGGCGCACTGCTGCCCAACCCGCTTCCCAAGCCCGGCGGTTCGATCCGCGAGCCGGCCTCCTTCGTCACCGCGACACCGACCGCGACCGCGCGTCCCCAGGGCCCGCTCGGCTTCGCGGACGTATACGCCGCCCTGGCCGAGGCGCTCGCCGAGATCCGCCCCACGGCCCGGCCCGACCGCCTGCCCGACGCGGGCGACGCACCCGTGCCCCCGTCGTTGGTGCTGGCGGCCGGATACCGGTTGGTGGTCGCCGACTTCGGCACGATGGTCAGCGGCACGCTGCGGATCGACCTCGAAGCGGACCCGGACACCGTACTGTTCGGCGCGCTCACCGAGTCGCCGACCCCGGCCGCGCTCGCCGCCGCGGGGCTGTTCGCCTACACCGCTCGCGGCGGCGACGGCGAGCGGTTCGAACTCGGTGATCCGGCGGGCGGACGGTACCTCCTGCTCGTCGTCTCCGGCACCGGCCCGACCCGGATCGCGCCGACCGTCGCCGAGCGGCTGCGCCCGCGCCCACAGGGCCCGTACTTCGCCTGCTCTGACCCGCTGTTGGAGGAGATCCACCGGGTGGGTCTGCGCACCGTGGACCTGACCGCGCACGACGCCTACATCGACTGCCCCAGTCGCGAACAGCGGGCCTGGACCGGCGACGCGGTCGTGCACCAGTCGGTCGACCTGGTCAACAACGCCGACTGGAGCCTGGCCCGGCATCAGCCGCTGCTCAGCGCGACCCCGCGCGTGGACGGCCTGCTGCCGATGGCCGTCGCGGGCGACGCCGGCGATGCGGACCTGGTCACCATTCCGGACTGGTCGCTGCACTGGGTGCGTTCGGTGCACAACCTCTACCGCTACACCGGCGACCGGGCGCTGGTCGCCCGGCTGTTGCCCACCGCGGAGGCGGTACTCGACTGGTTCACCGCCTTCCTCGGCCCGGACGGCCTGGCCCGGGACGTCACCGGATGGGTCCTGATCGACTGGTCGCCCGTACAGGTCGAGGGGACCAGCGCGGCACTGAACGCGCTGTGGGCGCGCGCCCTGGCCGACTTCGCCGAGATGGCCGACTGGCTCGGCGACGCCAACCGGGCCGCGTGGGCCCGCGGTCTGCACGACGCGGTGCGGGCCGGCTTCGGGATCTTCTGGGATCACCAACGCGGCGGCTATCGCGATCACGCGGTCCGGGACGTGGTGCGGCCCGCGATGAGCGAGCACACCACCGCCGCGGCCGTCTGCGCGGGCCTGGTCCCGGCCGAACGCGCGGACCGGGTAAGGGATTTCCTGCTCGACCGCGAGGCGATGTTCACCCTCGCCCCGGTCGCCGCGCACGGTGGCGACGCGGACGGCGCGCCGACCGGACACGAGGTCGCGCACTTCGCGCCGCCCGCGGTGACCTGGGACGTGGGCGGTCGGGTCGTCGGCGCCCAGCCCTTCTTCCGCTACGTCGTGCACGACGCGCTGGCCCTGCTCGGCGCCGCCGACACGCTCACCGGGCTCTACCGCGACTGGGAGCGCCTGCTGGCCACCGGTCCCACCGCGTGGCGGGAGACCTGGGAGGGCGGCACCTACTGCCACGGCTGGTCCTCCACGCCCAGCCGCGACCTGCTGGTGTACACGCTCGGCGTCACCCCGGCCGAACCCGGCTACGCCAAGGTCCGGGTCGCCCCGCGACCGGGCGGGCTGGACTGGGCCGAGGGCGCGGTACCCACCCCGCACGGGCAGGTCCACGTCCGTGTCGAGGGCACTCGCGTACACGTGCGATCCCCGGTCCCCGTCGTGCTCGTGGCCCGGGACGGCAGCGTCGCCGAACATCCCGCGGGCACCTTCGACGCGGTCCTGGAGGCCCCGGCCGAGCCCCTGACCCGGGGCATGGATCGAGGTCGTCCATGACCACCGCCACCCCGCACACCACGCCGAGACCGGTCAAGCCCCGCCCTGCCAAGCCCTGATCCCGCCTGCTCCGCTCCGCTTCCTGCCCTGCTCCGATCCCCGTCCGGCACCGCATACCCCTGGAGTGCCCTGTGCAGCAACAACTCGGTGTGGCCGCTCTGTTGAGCGATTCCGCGCTGCGCTTCCCGGACCGCGTCGCCGTCGTCGAGGGCGAAACCCGGCTCACCTACCGGCAGTTGTGGGAGGACGTGCTGCGCTACGCGGCGGCGCTGCGCGCACGCGGCGTGCGGCCGGGCGATCGGGTCGCGCTGATGTTGCCGAACATCGCGCCGTTCCCGCGGGCGTACTACGCGATCATCGCGGCCGGCGCCTCGGTCGTGCCGATCCACGCGCTGCTCGTCGCGGACGAGGTCGAGTTCATCCTGCGGCACAGCGGTTCGGTGCTCGTGGTCAGCGGCGGGACGCTGTGGCCGACCGCGCTGGCCGCCGCCGCAGCGGCCGGCATACCCGTACTTGAGGCCGACCACGAGCACCCCGGCGAGCCGTCGGCCGCCGCGCATCCGACCTCGGCCGACGACATCGCGGCCATCCTGTACACCAGCGGCACCACGGGTCGGCCCAAGGGCGCCAGGCTGACCCACCTCAACCTCGTGCTGAACGCCACCGTCTGCGCCCAGGACCTGCACGAACTCGCGCCCGAGGACGTCGTGTTGGGCTGCCTCCCGCTGTTCCACAGCTACGGCCAGACCTGCGCGATGAACGCCGCGCTGCGCGCCGGCGCCACGCTGGTACTGATGCCGCGCTTCGACCCGGCCGACGCGCTCGACCTGATCGTCCGCGAGGGGGTGAGCGTCTTCATGGGCGTGCCGACCATGTTCCACGCGCTCGTCGAGGCGGCGGGCGGGCGCACCATGCCGAACCTGCGCATGGCGGTGTCCGGCGGCGCGGCCCTTCCGGTCGCCGTGCTGGAACGGTTCGAGACGGCGTTCGGCGCGCATGTGTTCGAGGGGTACGGGCTCACCGAGACGTCCCCCGCGGCGACCTTCAATCAACGCCTGCTCGGCCGCCGGCCCGGGACGGTCGGGCACGCGATCCGCGGCGTGGAGGTGGCGGTCGCCGCCGCCGACGTGGAGGCGCGCGTCGACCTGCTGCCGGTCGGGACGGTCGGTGAGGTGGTGATCCGCGGCCACAACGTCTTCGCGGGCTACCTCGACGACCCGGACGCGACCGCGGCGGCGATCGTGGACGGCTGGTTCCGCACCGGCGACCTCGGCGTGGTCGACGAGGACGGTTTCCTGTCCATCGTCGATCGCAAGAAGGACCTGGTCATCCGGGGCGGCTACAACGTCTATCCCCGCGAGGTCGAGGAGGTGTTGGCCCGCCACCCGGCGATCGCCCAGGTCGCGGTGTACGGGGCCGCGCACGAGGCGCTCGGCGAGGAGGTACACGCAGCCGTCGTGCTGCGCCCCCCGCCGGCGGGCACACCGGCACCCACTCCCGAGGAATTGATCGCCTGGTCCCGCGAGCACCTCGGCCGGCACAAGTACCCACGCGTGATCCGCCCGGTCGACGCGCTCCCGCTCGGCCCCACCGGCAAGATCCTCAAGCGGGCCCTGCGCGAGGCCCTCCCGGCAGCCGCCGGCGACGCGGAGCACTGACCGCCGGCCCCGGGTGGCGGATTCGCCACCCGGGGCCGGCGGACCTCGACGGCGGGGAGGGCCGCCGAGGCGCGGAAATCGCGCCGCCGGCCTCGTGACGTGTGGGCGTCGAGCCGGCACCGTGGGCGCTCGCGCGAGATCCGGCGGACCCCTGCCTTCGGAGGACATCATGGGCCACACCAGCGGTGAGTGGATCGGGCGGACCGCGACGGAGATCGCCGCCGCCGTGCGGACCGGCCGGGTGAGCGCGCGAGAGATGGTCCGGCAACACCTGGACCGGATCGCCGAACGCGACGGGCGGCTCGGGGCGTTCGTCCGGGTGCGCGCCGAAGCGGCGCTCGCCGAGGCGGATGTCCTGGACGCCCGTGCCGATCGGGGCGAACTGCCGTTGGCGGGCGTTCCGATCGCGATAAAGGACAACATCGCCGTGGCCGGCGAACCGATGCGCAACGGCTCGGCCGCCACCTCCGACCTGCCGCAGTCCGCCGACCACACCGTCGTCGCCCGACTGCGCGCGGCCGGCGCCGTGGTCGTGGGCATCACCAACCTGCCCGAGTCGGCCATCTATCCGTTCAGCGACAGCGTGTACGGCACCAGCCGCAATCCGTGGAACCTGGCCGTCACCGCCGGTGGTTCCTCGGGCGGGTCGGCCGCGGCGGTGGCCTCGGGCATGGTGCCGATCGCGCACGGCAACGACGGGGCCGGCTCGATCCGGATACCGGCCGCCAACTGCGGCCTGTTCGGGTTCAAGCCGGGAACGGGCGTGGTGCCGGGCGAGATCGGCGCGGACAGTTGGGACCACATGTCATGTCCGAGAACGGGCCGCTGACCACCACGGTCGAGGACGCGGCCCTGATGCTCGCGGTGATGTCCGGTGAGCCGCCGGTCGATCTCGACGCGCCCGCCGGGGTCCGGATCGCGCTGTCCGTCAAGCCGCCCGCCGCCGGCCTCGTCGTCCACCCGGCCCTCAAGGCGTCGGTCGGCGAGGCGGGTCGGTTTCTGCGCGAACACGGGCACACGGTCGAATCGGCGGAACCGCGCTACCCGCTCTGGGTGGCGCTCGCGGTGAACGCGCGGTGGCCGGCCCTGCCCGCGCGCGACGCGGCGCCGTTCCTGGCGGACCCCGGGCTGAAGGCCAGGTTGGAGACCGGAACCGTCCGGCACGCGCGTGCCGGTCGCATCGCCGCCGCCATCCGGCCGCCGCGCGCGTCGGACCGCGAGCGGTTCCGGGCCGCGCCGGCGCCGTTCTTCGAACGGTACGACGTGCTGATCATGCCGACGCCGGCCCAACCGGCTCCGCCGGCCCGCCGCTGGGGCGAGGGCTCGTGGCTGCGCAGCTTCGTGACCTCGGGCCGGTACGCGCCGATGACGGTGGCCTGGAACCTGGCCGGCTACCCGGCCGCCACGGTGCCGATGGGGACCGGGCCCAAGGGCCTGCCCACCGCCGTGCAACTCGTCGGCCGCCCCGCCGGCGAACCCCTCCTGCTCGCGATCGCCGCCCAACTCCAACGATCCAACCCCTGGCCCCGGCACGCCCCGGCGTACCGCACACCCTGACCCGCCCACCGGATGCGGTGGGCGGGATCGGGGTCCGCCGGGCGAGCCGGACCGGAGGAAGGTCGGGAGCGGCCACTCACCGGCATCCCGACCTTCCGATCAGTGGGCTACTTGAGCCCGTTGTCGACCGCGGTCATCAACACCCCGGTATCTCCGCTCATCTCCCAGAGCATCGCGCCCAGGAGGTTCTTGGTACGGAGCCAGGCCGTCTTCTTACCGATGGACCACGAGTCGTCGAAGGTCCACCACTGGCCGTTGTTGCCGGTGTAGCCGTAGGTCGAGACCGATTGTTCGTCGTGGTAGACGGTCAGGTTCGGTACCGACGCGATCAGGTTGGCGTAGCCCCTGGTGCCGGCCTCCTCCGGGAACTGGCCCGGTGCGGCCCCGTTGGCGGCCTGCCATTCGCCGTGCGCCCCGCCGTCCGTGACCTGTTGCCAGCCACGGCCGTAGAAGGCCAGCCCGAGCACGAGCTTGCGCGGGTCGACGCCCTGGTCCAGGTAGTACTGGACGGTGGATTCCACGCTGAACTTGGTCGGGTACGGGTCACCCGCGTCGACGTACAGGTTGCCCTGGTCGCCGGTGCGGTTGGGTTCCCAACTGTTGTCGCTGCCGGAACCGTGGAAGTCGTAGCCCTGCACGTTGGCGAAGTCCATGTAGTCGAACACGCCGGGCGTGCCGTCGTTCGTGGTGATGTCCCAACCGGCGTCGATCTTGCCGGGGTCGGCCGGGGTGAACGCGGTGAGCAGGTACTTCTTGCCGGTGGTCGCGGTCAGCGCCTCCATCTGCCTGCGGAACTCGGCCATCAGCAGGGTGAGGTTGTTCTTGTCGGCGGTCGAGATGTGGTTGCCGGCGTGGCCCTCGGAGCCGGGCCACTCCCAGTCGATGTCGAACCCGTCGAAGACGCCGGCCGCGACACCGGTGCCGCCGCGTCCGTTGGTCACCGGCAGGTTGCCCTTGAGGTACATGTCCACGCAGGACTTCACGAACTTCTGCCGCGACGCGTCGGTCTTGGCGGCGTCCGAGAAGTACTTGCTGTACGTCCAGCCGCCGATCGAGATCAGCGACTTCAACTTCGGGTACTTGGCCTTGAGTTGAAGAAGCTGGTTGTAGCTGCCGGCGAGCGGCTGATTCCAGGTGTCCGCGGTCCCGTTGACGGACTCGCCCGCACCGACCGAGCGTTCGTAGTCGGCCCACGAATCGCCCGCGCCGTCACCCTGGTTGGGATCCTGCGGTCCCGGGAGGGTGGCTCGGGTGACCCCGTTCATGCAGGTCAGGTTGGTCGGATCGATGTTGGAGAAGGCGTAGTTGAGGTGGGTCAGCTTGGCCGCGGCACCGGAGGTGTCCAGCGACTTCATCGTGTAGGCGCGTCCGTAGATGCCCCACTGCACGAAGTAGCCCACGCGCACGTAGTCGTTGCCGGGGGTGCCCCCACCGGTGGTCTTGACCGTCAGCGGCGCACTGGCCGGGCCGGTCTGGTCGATGGTGTCCCGGGCGACCACCGTGTACGTGTACGTGGTGTTCGCGGTCAGACCGGTGTCCCCGTAGGCGGTGGTGGTCACCGTCGCGATCTTGGTCGCGCCCCGGTAGACGTCGTAGTTCTTGATGCCGTGATCATCGGTCGCCGCCGCCCAGTTGAGCGTCAGCGAGGTGTCGGTGACCGCGCTCGCCGTCGGCGTGCCCGGCGCGGTCGGTGGGGTGTCCGGACCGCCCGTGGGCCGGGTGCGCAGCGTGCCCGGGGGGCCGGCGGGCCCGGTCTGGCCGATGGTGTCCCGGGCGACGATCTTGTACACGTAGGCGGTGTCGGCGGTCAGCCCGGTGTCGGTGTACGCGGTGCCGGCGGTCGTGCCGACCACGGTATTGCCTCGGTAGACGTCGTAGTTCTGGATGCCCTTGTCGTCGGTGGCCGCCGCCCAGCTCAGCGAGATCGAGTCGACGGTGGTCGCGGTCGCGGTGGGCTGCCCGGGGGCGCTCGGCGGGTTGTCCGTCGGCGGCGCGCCGTCGCAGGGACCGCCGTTCACCTTGCAGTTGCTCGGGCTTCCCGGTCCGCTGCCGACGAAGCCGAACTTGGCGCCGGCGCCGGGCGCGAGCGAACCGTTGTACTCCCGGTTCTTCGCGGTGATCCGCGTTCCGGATTTGGTGATGAGCGTGTCCCAGTACGCACCCACGCTGGTGCCGGTGGGGAAGTCCCACTCGACGGTCCAGCCCGTGATCGCGGCGGTACCGGTGTTCTTGATCGTCCACTCCGCCTGGAAGCCACTGCCCCAGTCGGAGGTCTTGGCGAATGTGGCGGTCGCGCCCGCGGCGGCCTGCGCGGGCGCGGCCGACAGGCCGACCATCGCGGCGAGCGGGAGCAGCAGGGCCGCGAAGATCGCGACGAGTCTCTTGCCCGGCTTGGTGCGTTTGGTGCGCCTCACGGTTCCGATGGCCATGGGTGCTCCTGGATTTGGGATCCGATGGAGAACCTGCGCCCCACAATGAGCCGGGATGTCCGGCTCACACAGTAGGGCGAGCGTAGTGAAGGTCTGGACCAATAATCAAGGTCTAGACCAGTAGGGATCAGCGCGGACCGGGATCGATCGGAATCCGCTCACCGGCGCGGCAATTCCGGCTGGGCACAAGGACGTTGATCGACTCGGCCCGTGCCCGCACCCGCGACCGAATCGGATCGCTCGCGCGACCGACTGCCGCCCCGCCGGCCCTGTCGCCACGGGGACACCACCGCCCCCGTCGACCCCGACGGCCCCACCGACGCCGAACGCCGCCCCGAGGGCTGCCGTTTCGTTGGCCGCATTCGGTGTTCGACAGGCCTTCACGCAAAATGTGATTTGTGACATGGTACATGTCACGCAGCGGCCCGGACGCTCCCCTTCCGGTCCACTACGGCACCAACTGCCTTGCCACCGTTGGGCTTTGCGGTGAGGCAGGCACCAGGACCACACTCGCGCCGACCCCGAAGTCCCCGATCGGGGCCGACGTCGAACCGTTCATGCCGTGGCACCACCCCCCATCGGAGGCGCGCGTGCGCGCGACCTCTGTTCCGCAAGGAGACGGTCTTTGCGAACCAAACCGGCACGACAGGGACTTCGCCGCATCGCGGTGATCACCATCTCGCTCGCCATGGGCTTCGGGTTGTTCACCCAGCCCGGATCGGCCGCCCCCTCCGATCCGGCTGCGACGACGTCGACAGCCCAGGCGACCTCCACCTCCGCTTCCACCTCCGGGCCGTCGGCCGGCACCGCCCCCAGCGCATCGGCCGACCAAACCCCGCACACCCAGGGCAAACCGCTTGCGATACCCGACCAACCACCGCTGTCCGCGAGCGCGCCGGACAGCGCCCGGCGCGACTACGGCGACCCGTCGAGCGCCGTACTGCCGGCTCGCCCGTCCATGGCCGGCGAGCGACGCGCCGCAGCGGCCTGCACGGTCGCCGACTTCGCGAGCCGCACCGGCGCCGCGCTCGTCCAGCAGATCAAGGCATCGACCACGGACTGCGTCAACACGCTGTTCACGGTCACCGGGCCCGACGCCGCCTCGATCTTCCGTGAGGCGCAGATGACCACGGTCGCCTACGCCCTGCGCGACCTCGCCGGCTCCTATCCGGGCAACGGCAGCACCGGCGCCCCGCAGATCGTGCTCTTCCTGCGGGCCGGCTACTACGTGCACTGGTACAACGAATCCACCGTCGGCACCTACGGCCCCACGTTGCAGACCGCCATCCGGTCCGGTCTGGACGCCTTCTACGCCAACGCACACTCCTCCGACGTCACCGACGCCAACGGCGAGACGTTGGCCGAGGCCGTCACCCTGATCGACAGCGCCCAGGAGAACGCCCGCTACCTGTCCGTGGTCAAGCGCCTGTTGGCGGGCTACAACAGCTCGTACGACGCGTCCTGGTGGATGAAGGCCGCGGTCAACAACGTCTTCACCGTGCTGTTCCGGGGCCACCAGGTTCCCGAGTTCGTCACCGCGGTGCAGGCCGACCAGAGCGTCATCGACGCGGTCGACAGATTCGCGACCGCGCACCGCGACCTGCTCGGGACCGACCGCGCGTACCTGACCACCAACGCGGGTCGCGAACTGGTCCGGTTCGTCCAGTATCCGACCCTCCAGGCCAAGGTGCGCCCGATGGTGCGCACGCACCTGGCGGCCACCTCGATCACCGGGCCGACCGCGCCGCTGTGGGTCGCACTGGCCTCGGGAACGGACTACTACGACAAGGCACAGTGTGCCTATTACGACACCTGTAACCTCCAGGCCCGGCTGACCGCGGCCGTGCTGACCGTGGACTACACGTGCAGTACGAGCATCCGCATCCGCGCGCAGGAGATGACCCCGGCCAACCTCACCGCCGCGTGCACCAGCCTGCGCAACCAGGACGCCTACTTCCACGGCGTGGTCGCGGACAACGGTCCGGTGGCGGGCGATCTCAACACCAAGATAGAGGTCGTGGTCTTCGACTCCAGCGCCGACTACCAGACCTACGCCGGCGCGATCTTCGGCATCGACACCAACAACGGCGGCATGTACCTGGAGGGCGACCCGAGCGCGGCCGGCAACCAGCCGCGCTTCATCGCCTACGAGGCCGAGTGGACGCGCCCCGCGTTCGAGATCTGGAACCTCAACCACGAGTACACGCACTACCTCGACGGCCGCTTCGACATGGCCGGCGACTTCGACGCCGGTGTCAGCACCCCGACCATCTGGTGGATCGAGGGCTTCGCGGAGTACGTCTCCTACTCCTACCGCAACCTGCC
The DNA here is from genome assembly GCF_045207655.1 of Embleya sp. NBC_00888. Classification (NCBI taxonomy): domain Bacteria; kingdom Bacillati; phylum Actinomycetota; class Actinomycetes; order Kitasatosporales; family Streptomycetaceae; genus Embleya; species Embleya sp. NBC_00888. The sequence continues at coordinate 2,326,312 of NZ_CP108785.1, forward strand.
CTACGACGCGGCGATCACCGAGGCGGGCAAGCACACCTACGCACTGAGCACGGTGTTCGACACCACCTACTCCCACGACACGACCCGCATCTACCGCTGGGGCTACCTCGCGGCGCGGTACATGCTGCAAAAGCACCCCGCGGACGTCACCCGGCTGCTGGGCTACTACCGCGCGGGCGACTGGGCCGGCGCCCGCACGTTCCTGAAGAGCACCATCGGCAACCGCTACGACAGCGACTGGTACACGTGGCTGGCCGCCTGCGCGGCCGGCGAGTGCGGCGGCGGAACTCCCGCCAACCGGCCGCCGGTGGCCGAATTCACCAGCGCCGTCAACGGCACCTCGGTCGCCTTCACCGACACCTCCACCGACCCCGACGGCACCATCGCCACCCGCGCCTGGGACTTCGGCGACGGCACCACCTCGACCGCGACCAACCCGACCAAGACCTACGCCGCCGGCACCTACACCGTACGGCTGACCGTGACCGACAACGGGGGCGCCACCGCGACCGTCACCCACAACGTCACGGTCACCGGCGGCGGCACCGCCGAGTGCACCGACCCCGACATCCGCGCCCTGGCCAAGAACTGCCGGCGCAGCGCCCTGTCCGCGGCGACCGACGGAAACGACCGGCTCTACTTCTACATCTACATCCCGGCGGGTACCGCCCGCCTGAACATCACCACCGCCGGTGGCACCGGCAACGCCGATCTCTACTACAACAGCACCGTGTGGGCCACGAACACCACCTACACCGCCAAGTCCACCCAGAGCGGAAACGCCGAGACGCTGACCATCACGGCACCGCACGAGGGGTACCACTACATCACCCTGCACGCGACGCAGACCTTCGCCGGCACGTCGGTCACCACGACCTTCTGACCGACACCACCGAGTGACAGCGAAGCGCCACACCGTGCGGCGGCGGGACCTACCGGGTCCCGCCGCCGCTCGTCGTCGACTCGCGCACCACCAACTCGGGCCGGAACACCACCTGCCGATGGGTGTGCGAGCGCGGCTGCTCGCTCTCCTCGAAGAGCAGTTCGGCGGCGGTACGCCCGAGCCGATACGTGGGCTGACGCACCGAGGTCAACGCGACGGCGGACGCCGCCGCGAACTCGATGTCGTCGTAGCCCACCACCGCGACGTCCCGCGGAATCCGCACCCCGGCGCGCAGCAGTTCGCGCATCAGCCCCATCGCGAGCAGGTCGTTGGCGCAGAACACCGCCGACGGCAGCCGGCCCGCCGCGAGCAGCCGCCCGGCGGCCTCCGCGCCCGAGCGCGCGTTCATCGCCGGCACCACCACGTCCCGGGTGGACGTACCCAGTCGCAGTCCCGCGTCCCGCAGCGCGGCCCGCATGCCCCGACGGCGGTCCTCGCACTGCCGGATGCCCAGGGGACCGGTGACGAACGCGAACTCGCGATGCCCCTCGGCCACCAGGTGCTCCGCGGCCAACCGGCCGCCGACCACGTCGTCCACCGCGACCGAGCACAGGTCGGCCCGGTCGTCGGTGCGATCGAGGAGCACCACGGCCAGGCCCCGCGCCCGCAACTCCGCCACCGGCAGCTCGGCGTCCCGTGCGGGAGTGACCAGCACGCCGCGCACCCGCTGTTCCTGGAGTACCCGCAGATACCGCTCCTGCTTGGCCCCGGAGTCGTCCGAGTTGCACAGGATGACCACCGACCCGGTCTCGTTGCAGGCGTCCTCCACACCGCGGGCGACATCCGTGAAGAACGGGTTCGCCACGTCCAGGACGATCAGGCCGACGGTGTTCGCGACGCCCGAACGCAGCGAACGGGCCGAGTCGTTGCGGACGAACCCGAGCAGCGCCACCGCTTCGAGCACCCGGGTCCTGGTCGACTCGGCCACCCGCTCGGGGTGATTGAGCACGTTGGACACGGTGCCCACCGACACACCGGCCCGGTGGGCCACCTCTTTGATGCTCGACGTCGTCATCCGGGATCGATCCGCTCCTCCAGGCCGGTACGCTCCGGCGGGCGCCACCAGGGCAGCCTAACGGTTGTCGTCGCGCACCTCGGATCGGCGCCGACCGCACGTGCGGACCGGGCGACGCCCTGGGCACGTCCGCACGATTCGCCCCCCGAGCCCGTACCGCCCGGGTCCGTACCGCCCGGGTCCGTACCGCCCGGGTCCGTACCGCCCGAGCCCGTACCGCCCCGCCCGCCCTCCCTCTCAGCCGACCGAGGCCGGCCGCACCGGCAGCCGATCCGCCGCCCTCGCCCAGTCGCCCTCGCCGGCCCCACCCCGCGGCTCGTACCGGCGCAGCGGCTGGGTCGTCCGCAACAGCCGGCGCAGGTCCGCGAGTGAACCGGTCACGCTCCCGGCGGCCCGCGCCTGCACCAGCAGATTGCCCAGCGCCGCGGCCTCGGTCGGCCCGGCCACCACCGGCAGTGCGCACGCGTCGGCGGTCGTCTGGCACAGCAGCGTGTTCAGTGCTCCGCCGCCGACCACGTGCACGACGTCGACGGCGTGTCCGGACAGGCGCTGCGCGTCCAGGACGGCCGTGCGATAAGCGAGCGCCAGGCTGTCCACGATGCAGCGCACCGTCTCGCCGGGGGTGCCGGGCACCGGCCCGCCGGCGCGACGGCAGGCCGCGGCGATCCGGTCCGGCATGTCGCCGGGCGCCAGGAACACCGGATCGCCGGCGTCCACGAGAAAGCGCAGCGCCGGCACCTTCGCCGCGTCGTCGAGCAGGCGCTCCAGCGAGTGCGGTCGGCCGAGCCGATCCCAGTGCCGCATGCACTCCTGGAGCAGCCACAGTCCCATCACATTGCGCAGGTAGCGCACGGTGCCGTCGACGCCCAGTTCGTTGGTGAAGTTGGCCTGCCGACTCTCCTCGGTGAGCACCGGCGCGTCGAGTTCGACACCGACCAGGGACCAGGTCCCGCTGGAGATGTACGCGAAGCGATCGCCGTGCGCGGGCACCCCGACCACCGCCGACGCGGTGTCGTGCGATCCCACGGCGGTGACCCGGACGGGTCCGCGCAGTCCGGTCTCGGCCAGCACCTCCGCGCCGAGCACACCCGCGGCCTCGCCGGGCAGCCGCAGCGGTGGGAACAGGTTCGGATCGAGCCCGAGCGCCGACATGATCGCGGTCGACCAGCGCCCGGAGACCGGGTCCAGGAGCTGGGTGGTGGAGGCGTTGGTCACCTCGGTGCCGGCCACCCCGGTCAGCCAGTGGGAGATCAGGTCCGGAATCAGCAACGCCTGCCGGGCGGCCGCGAATTGCGGCGTGTCGGCCGCCGCGACGAGTTGGTGGACGGTGTTGAAGCCCGCGTGCTGGATCCCGGTGATCGCGTACAGCTCGGCCGCGGGCACGCGGGCGTACACCCGCTCGGGCACCCCCTCGGTGCGCCCGTCGCGATAGTGCACCGGATTCCCGAGCAGCGCCCCGCTCGCGTCGAGCAGCCCGAAGTCGACGGCCCACGCGTCGATTCCCACGCTCACCGGCGTGCCGGAGGTGCGTCCGGCGGCCCGCAGCCCGTCCAGGACGCCGCCGTACAACGCCAGGACGTCCCAGTGCAGCGTGCCGGCGACGCGCACCGGCCGGTTGACGAACCGATGCGCCTCGCTCACCGTCAGCGACTCCGGCCCCACCCGTCCGGCCAGCACTCGCCCACTGGACGCCCCGAGATCTACGGCCACAAAGGTCCGCGGCGTACGCATGCCCAACACCTCCTCTTACCTCGTCGATACGGACTCGACGAACGCGACGTACACGACGAACTCGATGGACTCGCCGAATCGGACGGGCTCGATGAACTCGATGAACTCGCCGGACCGGACGGGCTCGACGGGCTCGACGGACTCAGCGAAGAAACGCCGCCGCGACGCCCGCGTCCACCGGGATGTGCAGGCCCGTGGTGTGCGACAACTCCCCACCCGTCAGCGCGAAGACCGCGTTGGCCACGTGCGACGGAAGCACCTCGCGCCCCAGCAACGTCCGCCGCGCGTAGTACTCGCCCAACTTGTCCTCCTCGACCCCGTACACCGCGGCGCGCTGCGCACCCCACCCGGCCGCGAAGATGCCCGACCCACGCACCACGCCATCGGGGTTGACGCCGTTGACCCGAATGCCGTGCGGACCCAACTCGGCCGCCAACAACCGCACCTGGTGCGCCTGGTCGGCCTTGGTCGCGCCGTAGGCGATGTTGTTCGGGCCGGCGAACACCCCGTTCTTGGAAGCGATGTAGACGATGTCGCCACCCGTGCCCTGCGCGATCATCGTCCGGGCCGCCTCGCGCGAGACCAGGAACGAACCGCGCGCCATCACGTCGTGTTGGAGGTCCCAGTCGCGGGCCGTGGTCTCCAGGAGCGGTTTGGAGATGGACAGGCCCGCGTTGTTGACCACCAAATCAACGCCGCCGAAGGCCAGTGCCGCCGCGGCGAACGCGGCCAGGATGCCCTCCTCGGAGGTCACGTCGACGGTGACCGGGACGGCCCGGTCCGGACCGCCGAGCGCCTCGGCGACCTCACCGGCGGTCGCCGCGTTCACGTCCGCGACCACCACGCACGCCCCTTCGGCGACCAGGCGTTCGGCGATCGCCTTGCCGATCCCCGAACCCGCGCCGGTAACCAGGGCCACCCGACCGGCGAGCGCCCGCGGCGCGGGCCGGCGGGCCAACTTGGCCTCCTCCAGCGCCCAGTACTCGATCCGGAACTTCTCCCGCTCGTCGATCGGCGCGTAGGTCGAGATCGTCTCCGCGCCGCGCATCACGTTGATCGCGTTGACGTAGAACTCGCCCGCCACCCGGGCGGTCTGCTTGTCCGGGCCGAAGGAGAACATGCCCACGCCGGGCACGAGCACGATCGCCGGGTCGGCGCCGCGCATGGCCGGCGAGTCGGGTTCGGCGTGCCGCGCGTAGTACGCGGCGTACTCGGCACGGTAGTTCGCGTGCAACTCGGGCAGTCGGGCGAGCACGTCCTCGATCGGCGCGTCGGCCGGCAGGTCGACCACCATCGGTCGGACCTTGGTGCGCAGGAAGTGGTCCGGGCACGAGGTGCCCAGCGTCGCGAGCCTGGGGTGCTCGGCCCGGGACAGGAACTCCAACACCGGCGCGCTGTCCGTGAAATGTCCGACCCGGCGCTGGTCGGTGCCGGCGAGTCCGCGCAGTACGGGCGCCAACGCGGCGGCCCTGGCCCGTCGTTGCGCCTCGGGCAGCGGTTCGGCCAGCAGTTCGCCGAACGCGTGCCGGGCCGGGTCGAGCCGCGACGCGATGAACTTCTCCGCGCCCCGGATGATGTGCAGCGAGTTGCGCTCGCACTCGGCGCTGGTGTCGCCCCACGCGGTAATCCCGTGCCCGCCCAGCACACACCCGATCGCGTACGGGTTGGCCGCCCGGATGGCCGCGATGTCCAGGCCGAGGCGGAATCCGGGTCGGCGCCAGGGCACCCACACCACGCTGTCGCCGAAACACTCGGCGGTGAGCTTCTCGCCGTCCGCCGAGGTGGCCAGGGCGATGCCCGAGTCGGGATGCAGGTGGTCCACGTGCGCGGCGTCGAGCAGGCCGTGCATCGCGGTGTCGATGGACGGCGCGGCGCCGCCCTTGCCGTGCGCGCAGAAGTCGAACGCGGCGACCATCTCGTCCTCGCGCTCGTCGCCCGGGTACACCCCCACCAACGCGCGCAGCCGGTCGAGCCGCAACACGGCCAGCCCGTCCTCGGTCAGCGTGCCCAGGTCTCCGCCGGACCCCTTGACCCACATCAGCGGTACCGCCGCGCCGGTCACCGGGTCGATCCCGTCGGCCTTGGCGGAGGTGTTGCCTCCGGCGTAGTTGGTGTTGCGCGGATCCGCGCCCAGCGCACGGGAACGACTGAGCAGACGATCGACCTCGGACGGGGTGCCGGACATCGGCGGGCTCCTTGTACATCGGTACGGCGCGGTGCGGAAGTACGGAACTGCGGTACGGCGCGGCGCGCAAGCGCGGAACGAATGCGGTGAGGTGCGGTGCGGTACGGCGCGGCGCGGAAACGCGAAGGAATGCGGTACGGCGCGGCGCGGATACGCGTCACGGCCCAGCGCCGGAGGCGGGCGAAGCGGGGCCCGGGCTCAGGCGCCCCAGCCGGCCGGTGTGCCTCCGACCCGCTCGGCCCGGATGCGATCGCCGTGACCCGACGCGTGATACGCCGCGACCGGATCCGGCGCGAGCCCCTGCACCTCGCGCAACTCCCGCAGCAGCGGCCGGACATCGGTGTTGTAGGCGTCCATCAGCACGGCGTTCGCGCCGAGTACGTCGCCGGCCCGCTGGGCGTCGGCCAGTGCCTCGGCGTCGACCAGGAGCGCCTTGGCGGTGGCCTCCTGGACGTTGGTCACCGAGCGGATCTGGCCGGGAATCCTCGGCTCGATGTTGTGGCACTGGTCGAGCATGAAATTGACCCCGACGGCCGGGTCGAGCCCGCCGCCACGCACCACCTCGTGCATGATCCGGAACAGTTGGAACGGGTCCGCCGCGCCCACCATCAGGTCGTCGTCCGCGTAGAAGCGGGAGTTGAAGTCGAACGCGCCGAGCCGGCCCTCACGCAGCAGGAACGCCACGATGAACTCGATGTTGGTGCCCGGCGCGTGGTGTCCGGTGTCCACGCACACCACGGCCTTGGGGCCGAGTTTGAGGCAGTGCGCGTAAGCGGTGCCCCAGTCCGGCACGTCGGTCATGTAGAACGCGGGCTCGAAGAGCTTGTACTCCAACAGGATCCGCTGGTCCGCGCCGAGTCGCGCGTACACCTCGGCCAGTGCCTCGCCCAGATGTCCCTGCCGGGTGGCGATGTCGCCCTGCCCGGGGTAGTTCGTGCCGTCCGAGAACCACAACTTCACGTCGCGCGATCCGGTCGCGTCCAGCACGTCCACGCACGCGAGCAGGTGGTCGATCGCCTTGCGGCGCACCCGCGCGTCGGGGTTGGTCACGCTGCCGAGCATGTAGTCGTCGTCCTGGAACACGTTGGCGTTGATCGCGCCGATCCGTACGCCGTGGTTCCGCGCGTGTTCGGCCAGTTCCGCGTAGTCCTCGACCCGGTCCCACGGAATGTGCAGCGACACGATCGGCGCCACCCCGGTGAAGGCGTGCACCTGGGCCGCGTCCGCGATCTTCTCGAACGGATCGCGCGGCACGCCCTCCTGCGCGAACACCTTGAACCGGGTGCCGGAATTGCCGTAGGCCCACGAGGGGGTCTCGATCCGCTGGGCGCGCAGGGCGGCCCGCACCATCGTGTGGTCCGGCATGGGAGCACTCTCCTGACGCACAGAAATGAAACGTTTCAATTCGATGCAGGGGAACGTACGACCCCACGGTCGAACCCGTCAAGGGAGGGGCACCCCGGCGGGCCCGGTCGGGGGCGCGGCACGCCGGGCCTCAGCGTCCGCCGACCACCACGCCCAGCACGGTCGAGGTCGGCACGTACCCGAAGTGCCGCGAGTCCTGGGTCCGCGCCGCGTCACCGCGCACCACCAGCGATCTCGGCGGCACCCGTGTCCCGCGCACCGCGTGCACCGCAGGGCGCACCTCGCGCGGCACCGGATCGCCGGGGACCGCCGCCACCCGCTTGACCAGCCAGTGCAGTTCGTCCTCCGCGCCGAACCGGACCGGGTTACGGAAGACGATCGCGTCGCCGCGCCGCACCGTGGTGGTCCGGCGTACGATCAGCCGCTCGCCGTGCACGAATGTGGGCGCCATGCTCATCCCGGTCACCCGCACCAGGGCGACCCGCGAGCGCACCGCCCAGACGACCGGCGCGGTCGCCGCGACCGCGGCGACCATCAGGGCACCGCGTGTTCTCGGGTTCACTGCGCGTCCTCCGCGATCCTGGTCGAGTCGTCCGGTCGGTCCGAGTCCCGGTATCCGGCCGCCTGGAGCCCGAACAGCCGGGCGTAGTGCCCGTCGGCCAACGCCATCAACTGGTCGTGGCGGCCCAGTTCGGCGATCCGCCCGTCGGCGAGCACGGCGATGGTGTCCGCGTCGCGCAGCGCGCCGAGCCGGTGCGACACCAGCAGGCTCGTCCGGCCGGCCCGGTGCCGGTGCAGTGTGCGGTGCACGTCGTGTTCGGCCTCGGGGTCCAGGCCCGAACTGGGCTCGTCCAGGATCAGCAGGTCCGCGTCGGCGCGCATCAGCGAGCGGGCCAGCGCGACCCGCTGCCACTGGCCGCCGGACAGCGTGACGCCGGCCTTGTCGTCGTCCTCGTCCAGGTGCACCCGGCTCAACTGGGTGCGGTAGCCGTCCGGCAGCGCGGACAGGTCCGCGTCGATGCCCGCCGACACCGCGCCGGCCCGGATCCGGGCCAGGTCCTCGCGGTGGGCCAGGTCGCCGATGCCGATGTTCTCCGCCGCCGAGAGGTCGTAGGTCATGTAGTCCTGGAAGGTCACCCCGATCCGACAGCGCAGCGCGGCCGCGTCCATCGTGCGGATGTCCACGCCGTCCCAGCGGATCGTGCCCCGGTCCGGGTCGTAGAACCGGCAGAGCAGCTTGATCAGCGTGCTCTTGCCGGTGCCGTTGCGCCCGACCAGCCCCACCGCGCCGCCGGCCGGTATCACCAGGCGCACGCCGCGCAGCACCCACGGCCCGTGCGCGTCGTAGCGGAACCACACGTCGTCGAACTCGACCGCTCCGCGCAGCGCGGGCACCTGCCCGGTACCGGTGCCGGCGGCGGTGGCCAGGTCGTCGGGGGTGTCCATCAGGTCCAGGAAGTGGCCGAACAACCGGATCGCCTCGGCGGCCATCCCGGTCTGGGAGACCACCCCGGTGAAGGCCTGTTGCACACCCGCGGCGGCGGCGGTGAACAACATCACGTCGCCGACGGTGAATCGGCCGCGCGCCGCGCCCGCGACCACCACGACCATGCCCAGACCCGCCACCACCGCGTTCAGCGCGGCGAATCCGGCCTGGACGAGCATGCCGCGTCGGGCCACCGCGAGTTCGGCGTCGGTGGCCTCGGTGAGCGCGCGTACCAGCCGGCCGTGTAGGAAGTCGCCCAACCCGAACAGCCGGATCTCCTTGGCCGCGCGCGGGTCGGTCAGCAGCGACCGGTAGAACAGCCGGCGGCGCTGTTTCCCGGAGGTCAGTTCGAGCACCGCCACCTGCCGGCGGGCCATCGACAGCCGGGCCAGCAACGCGGCGACGCCCACCAGGAACAGCAGGCCCACCATCGGCGGCCACACGGCCCACAGCACTCCGGTGAACCCGCTCAGCGCGGCGGCGGAACGCACCACCTCCTGGCTGAACATGGTGATGTTGTGCGGCGCGTCCTCGGAGGCCTGCTGGGCCAGCCGCAGTCGGTCGTGGAACGCCGGGTCCTCGAAGCGCCGCAGCCCGCGGAATTCGTTGACCTTGGCGAACAGGTCCCGCTCGACGGTGACCACCAACCGGCGCCGGACCACCTCGTCCAGGTAGGCGGCCAGTTGCATCAGGACGGCGAGCACCGCGCCGAGCGTCGCGAGCACCAGGCCCAGTGCCACCGCCCGTCCGGAGTCGACGTGTTCGCCTCGGCCCAACTCGTCGAAGAGCAGTTTGGTCGACCAGGCAACCAGCGCGGGCAGCACGCCGATCAGCACGGTGCAGCCCAACAACAGCGCGGCGCCCACCGGCGCGGCCCGGAACTGGAGCGCGAGGGCGACCTTGACCGCGCGGGGGCGCAACCGGGACCCCGGAGGCGTACCGCCCTCCGGGGTCCCGTGCGATTGCGGAATCAACAGCGGGTGGCACGCTTGGTGCACACGCCGTTGCAGGCGAACCGGTACTGGTAGCCGCTCCGGCAGTAGCAGAGTTGGCCGACCTCGGGCACACAGGCGCCCGCGTTCTCTTCCTTCAGGACCAGGCGGAGCATCCGGTCGCCCATGGTGCCCATCAGGTGCTTCATCTCGTACCTCCGAAAGACGCCGGGGTGGCGAAAGCGCCGATCAGCACTTGGTGGCGGTCTTCACGCACGGGCCGTTGCAGCTGTACACGTAGCGGTAGTGGCTACGGCAGGCGCAGAACTGGCCGTGTTCCGGGACGCACGCCCCGGCTCGTTTCTCACGGAGGACGAGTCCCAACAGTTTGTCGCCCATGGTGCCGATCACACGGTTCATCGTGGACCTCCATTGCAGGGTCGATTCGACGGAAGCAGGGTGTGCTTCTGCCGGAGGCGACGTTAAACCCGTTCGACGTCGAGTGGCAAGAGAATGCGAGCGGCCCGAATTGACGAGTATCTTCTTTGTTTCGGACCGGCTCCGGGTGAGCACTGTTGCCATTGGCGGGCCCGGGGATACATTTCGCCGGTCGTGTTCGCGGTCGTGTTCGCGGTCCCGTTCACGGATCCTGTACGCCGATCCCGTTCGCCCGTGTGGCGGGCCCGGAGGTCGGCCGACATCCTTCGCCGCCTCGGGAGAGTCGCCATGCCGTTGTTGATCGCCGCCGTGGTCCTGGTCACCGTGTTGTGTCTGTTGAACCTGCTGCTCACCTTCGGCGTCGTGCGCAGACTGCGCGCGCAAGGCGGGCACGGGCACGGCGGACACGACGCGGACATCACGGACCTGGTGCTGCCGGTGGGCGCGACGGTGCCCGCCTTCACCGCGGTCACCACCGCAGGTGAGACGGTCTCACGGGACGGTTTGGGGGCCGTGCTGTTCGGCTTCTTCTCGCCGGGGTGCCCGGCCTGCGCGGAGCGGCTGCCGCTGTTCGTGAAGGCCGCGCGCGAGGCGGTCGGCGAGGGCCGGCGGGTGCTCGCGGTGGTGCACGGCGACGAGGCGGACACCCGCGAGCAGGTCGCCGCGCTGACCGCGGTCGCGCGGGTCGTGGTGGAGCCGGCCGACGGTCCGTTGGGTCGGGGATTCGCGGTCGCCGGATATCCGGTGTTCGGTTTGCTGGATGCGAATGGCACGGTCACCGCGAGCGGTTTCGACCCGAAAGCCCTTTCCGCACCGGTGCGCACCGCGGCCTGATATGACGGATTCGGCCGGGCGCGAGTGGATTTCGGCAAGATCGTTTATCCGGATGCGTGATTCTCGGGCATGATCATTCTCGGCGGGTAATTTGCTCCCGGCAATCGGGCTATAGTCGTGGAACGCGGAAGCGGTCCCGCGCGAACCTCGATTTATTACCGGAATCAGATATCCACCGGCGGGAATTCGCCGCGCCGGGCGAGCGCGGTTTCGGCCCGTCACGCAAGGAGTGCACGTGTCAGGTTCGTTCATTTTCCGCGGACACCGCGGACCCCGCGGCCACAGCGGACGCCACGGCGTCGCCGGCGCGGCGGTCGCGTTGACCCTGGCGCTGGCCGCCGTGGCGGGTTGCGGGTCCGAAGGAGGGTCGGACGCGGACGCGAATCCGCCCCGGGCGGCGGCCGGTTCACCGTCGGCGGCCTCGACGGCGGCGAGCCCGACCGCGCCGGTGAGTGCGACGGCTCCGGAAGTCCCGACCAGGTCGGCGAGCCCGACGGCGCCGGGGGCCGCCCCGGCCCCGAACTCCCCCGCGCCGCCCGGGCAGGCGGCACCCGGGACCTCGGCGAAGCAGGTCGTGCCGCCCGCCGCCGACGCCCCGTTCGACTACCAGATCGGCGGCCCCTACCCGCCGCCGGCGAACGTGCGTGTGGTGATCCGCGATCGGGGCGCGCGGCCCGAACCCGGGCGGTACAACATCTGCTACGTCAACGCCTTCCAGACCCAGCCGGACGCGCGGGCGTGGTGGGAGAAGGAGCACCCGGACCTGCTCCTGCGCAAGGCCGGCAAGGTGGTGCTGGACGAGGACTGGGGCGAGGCCCTGCTCGACGTGTCCACCGAGGCCAAGCGCGCCAAGCTGATCGCGGTGGTCGGGCCCTGGATCGACGACTGCGCCAAAAGCGGCTTCCAGGCCGTCGAACCCGACAACCTGGACTCCTACAGCCGCTCGGGTGGCCTGCTGACCCTCGAGCACGACGCCGCGTTCGCCCGGCTGCTGACCGGGCGCGCCCATGCCGCGGGCCTGGCCATCGGGCAGAAGAACACCGTCGAACTGGCCGGCCGCCGCGCCGAGATCGGCTTCGACTTCGCGGTCGCCGAGGAGTGCGGCCACTACGACGAGTGCGGCGCCTACGCCTCGGCGTTCGCCAATCGTGTCTTCGTCGTCGAGTACACCCGGGCCGACTTCGACACCGCGTGCCGCGGCTGGGGCGGCAAGGTCTCCGTCGTGCTCCGCGACCGTCAGGTCACCGCACCCGGCAACTCGGCCCACGTATACGCAAGTTGCTGATCCGCCACCGTCGGATCAGCGCACTCGACAACTCGGCACAGGTACGCGTTGCCGATCCTGTGCACGCCGTCGCCGCGCCGGCCCGGGGTTTCCCGGCCGGCGCGGCGACGCCGTCACACCCGGGCGTGGGTGGTGATGTCCTCCTCGAAGAGCTCGACCATGCTCGCGGTCACCGTGGGGCGGGACTGGGCGAGGGCGTCCAGGTAGTCGTCGGTGCCCGCGCCCGGACCCTCGCCGCCGGCGGCCTCGTCGAACAGGTCGCGTTCGAAGGAGGCCTGGGCGGCGATTCGCGCCGCGTGGCCGATGTCGGCGGGCGTGAGCAACTCGCTCGCCGCCACCAGCGCGTCCAGGTCCACGTCCGGACGGGCGGACGCGTACCGGGTCCACATCGCCCGGCGCGCGTCGGCGTCCGGCGTGCCCACCGGGATGATGTAGTCGAACCGGCCGGGCCGCAGGAACGCCGGGTCCAGCGAGCGCACCGAGTTGGTCGCGCAGACCAGCAGCCGGTCGCCGTGTTCGCGGAACGCCGGGATCAGCTTGAGCAGTTCGTTGGTCACCGCGTGCACGGCGCCGGCCCGGGCGTGCCGTACCGGCGCGATCTCCTCGACCTCGTCGATGAACACCACGATGCGCTCCAGCCGGGCCAGCCGCCCGAACGCCTCGCGCAGCGCCGCCGCCAGGTTGCCGCCGTCGGCCAGCCGCGAGGGCAACAACTCCACGAACGGCCAGCCCAGGCGCGAGGCGATGGCCCGGGCGAAGGTGGTCTTGCCGGTTCCGGGCGGGCCGAACAACGCGATCGCGCTGGGCGGTTCCACCCCGTGCCGAAGCGCGCGCTCGGGATCGGCCAACGGCAGCACCACCCGCCGCTCGATCAGGTTCTTCTCCACCTCCATGCCGGCCACCTTCGACCACAGGTCGCCCGGCAACATCCGCCCGCCGAGCCGGTCCAGGGTCTCCGCCGCGTGGTCGTCGACCGGCTCCACCTTCTCGAAGTAGGCGACCGCCGGGCGCCGTTCGTAGCCCGCGTTGCGCAGGCCCTGCTCCCGCGAGTCCTCCTCGGGCAGCACGTAGGCGATCCGCCGCACTCGCTCCTCGACCAGCCTGCGCTCCAGCGCGAGCAACAACGTGCTGGTCAGGCCCAGACCGCGCGCGGCGGGCGAGATGGCGATCCGCATCACCCAGGCCCGCCCCTCGGACACCGTGGCCAGCGCCGCCCCGACCACCGCGCCGTCCCGGCGCGCGACCATCGCGGGCTGCCGTGAGGTCAGCGCGTTGATGCACTCCGACAGCGAGAAGACCGACTCCTGGCCGAGGCCGGTCGTGGTGTCGATGAGGTGCACCACCGCTGCGAGGTCCTCCTCGCGGTAGTCCTGTATGAGCCAGACCATGAACAGCTCCATCCGTGGATCGAGTGCCTCGACGAGTGGCAAACAGTAGGGAGGGTAGCGGTGCCGCGAACGCGTCGTTGTGTACAAATAGACACGCGAACTTGGTCACCGTGCGGATGGACATCCCGCCCCGTAGCTGCGACATGCGAGTCGGTGACACCCAGCGACCACACTCGCCCCACCGGGGCACAATGGCCACGACCTCGTCCGCACCGTCCGGCCCGCCCGGGCCGCCCGATCCCTACGGAGCACACATGACCGTCTCGTCCGTGTCCGGCCCCGCCCACGCGTCCGGTGTCTTCCCGATCGGCGGCGACCTGCCGGTGCGCCGACTCGGGTTCGGCGCGATGCAGCTCACCGGGACCGGTGTCTGGGGCGAGCCCAAGGACCGCCGGGAGGCGATCCGGGTATTGCGCCGCGCCGTCGAACTCGGGGTGAACCTGATCGACACCGCCGACTCGTACGGCCCGTTCGTCAGCGAGCAGCTCATCCGCGAGGCCCTGCACCCGTACGCCGAGGACGTGGTGATCGCCACCAAGGGCGGCTTCGCCCGCACCGGGCCGGGCGAGTGGCACGCGCTCGGCCGGCCCGAGTACCTGCGCCAGCAGACCGAACTGAGCCTGCGGCACCTCGGCCTGGACCGGATCGACCTCTACCAGCTGCACCGGATCGACCCGCGGGTACCGCTCGCGGACCAGCTCGGCGAGCTCGGCCGGCTGCGCGAGGAGGGCAAGATCCGACACATCGGCCTGTCCGAGGTCACCGTCGAGCAACTGCGCGAGGCCCGGGAGATCGTCGAGATCGTCTCCGTGCAGAACCTGTACAACCTGGCCAACCGCAAGGCCGAGGCCGTGCTCGACTACGCGGCGCGGGAGAACATCGCCTTCATCCCGTGGTTCCCGATGGCCACCGGCGAACTCGCCCGCCCGGGCGGACCGTTGGACCAGGCCGCCAAGGAGCACGGCGCGGCGCCGTCGCAGTTGGCGCTGGCCTGGCTGCTGCACCGCTCCCCGGTGATGTTGCCGATCCCCGGCACCTCCAGCGTCGCGCACCTGGAGGAGAACACCGAGGCGGCCGGGATCGACCTGTCCGACGAGCAGTTCGAGGCGCTGTCGGCCGCGGTCTGAGGACCGTCGGTCGGCCCGGCCGGCGCGCGTCCCGTCCCGCCGGACGGGACGCCCCCGCCCGAGCCGGCCGTGACCCGACCACGCCTGCCCGGCCCCGAGGTTCCGGGGCCGGGCAGGCGTGGTCGGGTCGTTCGAGGGCATCCCGGCCATGGACGGCGGCCGGGATGCCCGTTCGGGCGCCTACTGCTGGACGATGGTCAGGTTGGGCACCCAGCTCTCCGGCAGGCTGCCGTGGAAGGCCACCCGCTGCGTGCCGGTGTTCAGCCCCGCGAAGAGCGACGTCGGCAACCGCCACACGTACTGGCCGTTGGTGGTGGAGATCAGCGGCGACGGCGTGATGGACACGAACTGCCATGTTCCGTCCCAGACCGGACCGCTCTGCACGGCCTTGTACAGGTTGCCGTTCTCGAGCATGAAGTCGGCCCCGATCCCCGGGAATCCGTTCGGCACGAGATAGCCGGTGCTCCCGTCGTTGTCCGCGTCGATGAAGACGTGGTGCGTCGTGAACGGCAGTTGGAAGGTCGCCTTGTACTCGGCCTGAGTGGCGGTCAGGGTCGCCGATTGGTTCACGATCGGGCCGCCCACCGGCGGCGGCGGGGTGAGCGAGACCGGCGCCGTGTGTGCGGACACCCGGCCCGTGACGTCCCGGGCGACCACGTCGAAGGAATAGGTGGATCCGGGCGTCAGATCACCCAGATGTGCGGAGATCCGGCCCGCCGGCACCGTCGCCATCCGGGCGTTGTTCTGATAGATGTCGTACGCCTCGACGGCGGCCGACCCCGGCGTCGAGGCGGCCCAGGAGAGCTGCACCGAGGTGGGGCCGCTGACCGTGGCGGTGTACGACCCGGGCACGCCCGGCGGGTTGGCGCCCGGTGCCGAGGTGGTGACGTTCCGAGCCGGGCTCGCGGCCGACAACACCCCCGCGTCGTTGCGGGCGCGAACCGTGAACGTGTATGCCGTGGACGGGTTGAGGTCCTTGGCGATGAACTGCGCGGTGCCGGTGGTCCGATGCGGCACCGAACCGATCTTGACGTTGTTCCGATACACGTCGTAGCCGGCCACCGTGCTCGGGCCCGCGTTCGGCCAGCTCAGTTGCACCGACGTGGCCGAGCCGACGGAGGCGGTGGGCTGCGCCGGGGTCGCCGGGGCGGCGGTCGGGGCGACCTTGGCCGCGGCGAGTTCCGCCGACCAGTAGGAGGCGTCGGGAAGGAGGTCCCACGGGTTCGCGTTGAGCTGGTCGGGCGTGACGTAGACGGTCCCGGCGTTCTTCTGCTTGCTCTGCGCCACGGCGAGCGGCATCTGCGCCGCGGACGTCTCGTAGATCAGGTGCCAGAACTTGGACGGGTCGCTGTCGAGTTCCCACTGCGGTGGGTTGAAGGCCTGGTAGTCGTTGTAGTTGCCCTCGAAGGTGACCTGGATGTCGGCCGCGTCCTCGTAGCACTGCGGGATGTCGATGCCGGGGTTGTCCACCACCAGCGCGCCCGGATGGTTGCGCTTGGTGTAGGCGGTGAGCGCGCGGTACTCGTCGACGTAGGCCTGCGAACCGGTGGTGGGGCCGCATACGTTCTGCCCCTGGTCGAAGAAGATCCCGTCGATGTCGGGGCCGTACAACCGGTACCACTTGTCCACGTCGTGCTGGATCTGGATCCGCCACGCCTCGATGGTCGACTCACCGAGCCGGGTGGTCTTCGGGGGACCGATGGTGTTGGTCCCGAAGTAGCCGGTGTCGACGTAGGCGATCACCTTGCCGCCCGCCTGCCGCACCTTCTGGATCGCGGAGGCGAATACGGCATTCGAGGTGGTCTCGTCGAAGCTGGGGCCGTTGGCGATGTTGACGATGGTCAGCCCAGGCGTGCCCGCACCACTGCCGAGCGTCGCCCAATACTGCTTGCCGCCCGGATCGACGCCGGGGTGGAAGTAGGCCGGGATGCCGATCTGTTGGTTGATCCCGGGACCGGGGTCGGCCTGGGCGGCCGGCGCGGTCGCGACCAGCGACCCGCCGAGCAGTGCGGCCGTCGCGGCGACGGCCGCGGCCCCGCGCGCCCGCCATGAGCGGGCGCGAGAATCCGTGCGCATTCGTACTCCTTCGGGAAAGGGCTGTTTCCGGATGGGACGGTGGCTCACTTCTTGAGAAGGGCGTTGACATCGCTGTTCGCTTGGCCGAGCGCGGACTTGGCGTCGGTCTGCCCGAGCCAGATGCGGTCGACGGCGCTCTGCACGATGTCCAGGATCCGGTCGCCCTGGTCGGTGACCGGAAGTACGAAGGTCTGGCCGGGAGTCTTGACCGGTTCGGTGAAGACCCGCATGTCCCGGCCCGCGGCCTGCTGCGCGGCCTCGGCCTTGACCGAGGAGGAGGTGATCGCCGGGAAGACGACGGCCTCGCCGGCGACGATGTCCTGGCACTCGGTGGAGGCCAGGAACTTCACCCACTGCCAGGCCTCTTCCTTGTGCCTGCCGTTCGCGTAGATCGCGTCGGACAGGCCGTTGATCGGCGTCTTGCGCCCGGCGGGACCGGCCGGCATGCCGGTGAAGGCGACCTTGCCGTCGCTCATGTAGGTCTTGGCCATCCACGAGCCCGCGATGGTCATCGCGGCCTTGCCGGACTGGAGCAACCCGTCCGCGCCGACCGTCGACTGCTTGTCGTACGGCGGCATGTACCCCTTCTTGATGAGCCCGGCAAACCAGTCGAGGGTCTGCACCAGCTTGGGGTCGGTGTAGTTGTACCTGGTGCCGAACGGGTTCTTGTCCACGTACTGGAAGCCGTTGGACGCCGCGAACGGCCCCCAGGAGTCCTGGCCGACCGCGCCGCCCTCGTAGGCGATGGCGAGGCCGTACGTCTTGACCTTGCTCTTGTCGAAGGCCGGGTCCAAGCCGTTGCGGCCGCTCTCGTCGACGGTCAGCACGGCCACGGCGCGGCCGAAGTCGCCGCCGTCCACCGGGTTCCAGTTCCACGCGTCCAGTGCCTGGGGGGTCAGTTGGGCGCGCTGGGCGAGGTCCTTGTTGTAGGCGACGCCCATCGTGCCCCAGTCCTTGGGCAGGCCGTAGCGCTTTCCGTCACGTGTCCACACGTCGGCCAGATTGGGCTGGTACCGGGCCAGGTCCACGCCGTCGCGCTGGATGTAGGAGGTGAGGTCCTGGATCTGGTTGTTCTTCTGGAACTGTGGGAAGTACAGGACGGAATCGGTGAACACGTCCGGCGCGGTACCCGAGACGACCTGCGTGGTCAGGTTCTGCCAGTACTGCGCCCACGCGGTCTGGGTGACCTCGACGCCGATCTTCGGGTTCTTCGCGTGGAAGGCGTCCGCGCACTTCTTGTAGGCGGGCACCTGGTTGTCGTCCCACAGCGAGTACTTGAGCTTCACCGAACCACCGCCGCCACTCCCGGAGGAGCCACTGGAGCCGCAACCGGCGGCCACCAGCACCGCGCTCGCCACCAGGGCGGCGGACTTGACGACGGGCGATCTCAGCGAACGGCGCATGACGGAACGGGACATGGGGATCTCCTCGAGGGGTTCACTTGAGGCCGGTGAAGTTGAGCCCGTTGACGATCCGGCGGCCGAAGACGATCAGCAGGATCAGCATCGGGATCACCGAGAGCGTCGACGCGGCCATCAGGCCGGTCCAGTCGGGGCGGGCGTTGGGCGACTGCTGGAGGAACACGCCGATGCCGGTGGTGAGTACGCGGTTGTCCGGGTCGTTGCCGACCAGGAGCGGCCACAGGTAGTCCTTCCAGGCCCACACCGCGGTGGTCAGCGCGATGGTCAGGATCGGGCCCTTGCTCATCGGCAGCACCACCCGCCGGAAGATCCGCCAGTGGCCGGCGCCGTCGAGCATCGCCGCCTCCTCGATCTCGCGGGGGATCGACATGAAGAACTGGCGCAGGAAGAACACCGTGAACGGGGTCATCAGCAGCGTGGGCGCGACCATGCCGGCGAAGCTGTTCAGCAGGCCCAGGTCCTTGACCATCACGAAGTTGGGCAGCAGCGTGAAGATCGGCGGCACCATCAGCGCGCCGACCACGACCGCGAAGGCGAACTCCCGGCCGCGGAAGCGCAGTCGGGCCAGCGCGTAGCCGGCCATCGCGCAGGACATGGTCTGTCCCACCACGATCGCGGTGGTGTAGATGATCGAGTTGCGGGTGTACAGCAGGAAGTCCAGGTCGGCACCGGACCCGCCGGCCGCCCGACTCTCTTCCACCGAGCCCAGGCCGAGCACCCGCTTGAAGTTGGCGAAGGTGAAGTGCTCGGGCCACAGCGACGTGCTGTCGCTGTAGAGGTGGTTGCCGTCGGTCAGCGCGGTGCGCAACATCCAGTAGAACGGGAACAGCGTGATCAGCAGCGAGATCGCGAGCACCAGCCAGGCCGCCGCGCGGCCGGGGGTGAGCCGCTTGCGGCGCGACTTGCGCCCACTCTCGGGCGCCGGCGCGGCGGGCGCGGCGGCGGGGCGGACCTGCGTGGATGTGGACATGGTCGACTCCTCACGCCAGGTCGGACGAGGAAGCGCGCAGCAGGCGCATCTGGAGATAGGTCAGTCCGCCCAGTACGACCACCAGACACAGCGCCATCGCGGCGGCGTAGCCCATCCGGAAGTGGGTGAACGCCTCCTGGTAGATGTAGTAGTAGGCGACCCGGGTGGCATCGACGGGACCGCCCTTGGTGGTCACCGCGATCGTGTCGAAGATCTGGAACGAGCCGATCACCGAGACCACCATCACCAGGGCCAGGATGGGCCGCAGCAGCGGCAGGGTGATCTTGAAGAACATCCGGATCTCGCCCGCGCCGTCGATCGACGCGGATTCGTACAACTCCCCCGGGATCTGCAACATCCCGGCGTACAGCAGCAGGGCCACGTATCCGGTGCCCGCCCAGATGTTGACCACGGACACACTGGCCAGGGCCTCGTCCGGCGAGGCGAAGAAGCCGTGCGTCTCGCCACCGGCGGAGCCGATCAGGTGGTTGACGAAGCCGAGGTTGGCGTCGAGCATCCACAACCAGATCAGGCCGATGGTCACATTGGGCACCAGCCACGGCACCAGCAGCAGCGCGCGCACCACCACCGATCCGGTCAGCCGCACCATGATCGCGGCGAGCAGGAGCGCGACGCCGATCTGTACGCCGAGGGTGATGAAGACGAAGTACGCGGTGACCTTGAGCGCGTTCCAGAACAGCGGGTCCTCGACGACTTCGGCGTAGTTGTCCGTGCCGACGTAGTTGGGGTCGGCGAGCAGGTTCCAGTCGGTGAGCGAGATCCAGATGCCGCGCCCGGTCGGGTAGAGGTAGAACACCGCGAAGCCGATGAAGGCGGGCAGCAGGAACAGGCCGGCGGCCCGGTTCTCCTTGGCGCGTGCCCGGCCGGCGGTGCGGGTCGGGCGTTTGCCGGCCGGGCTCTTGCGCCGGGTGAGGGTCATGCTCATGAGGCCAGCCTGGGGACCAGGCGCAACGCGTTGTCCGCGTAGACCTTGCGTAGCACGTCCGGTGCCAGGTCCAGCCCGCTGATCGCCCAGCGGCCCATCAGCGGCGGGTCCTGGTTGGAGTGCGGGAAGTGCTCGTCCGCGGTCTCCAGGAAGCGGAAGTGCAGTCGGTAGATGTCCCGGTCGGGCGGAATCTCGTCGGTCCCGAACAGCACCCGGTCGGGGTGGCGCAGGATCAACTCGGTGGTCGCCCGCGGTTGCCTCCCCAACTCCGCGATCCGCGCCGCGATGTCGACGTGGAAGTTGGGGTAGCTGTCCAGCATCCGGCCCACCCATTGCAGGTTCTCCGGGTAGCAGCCCATGTGCACGCCGACGAAGGTGGTGCCCGGGTGCCGCGAGACGGTGGTCTCCAGTGCGTCCACCAGCCGCTCGAAGGTCGGGAAGCGCTCGTCGGCGAACGACCAGTCGGGTCGGGCCAGGAGCAGTTCCAGTCGCTCGTTGTGTTCGTCGATCGGGTCGAAGAAGGCGACCGGGTCCGCGGTGTGGATCCAGATCGGCAGGCCCACCTCGCCGGCGGTCGCCCACAGCGGGTCCAGGCGCGGGTCGTCGACCATCACCAGGGTGCCCGCGTGATCGCGCAGGTGCAGGCCCAGGTCCTTCCAGACCTTGAGTCCGACCGCGCCCGCGTCGGCGGCCTCGCGGATGCCGGCGGCGATCCGCTCGGCGAAGCCGGGGGTGTCCAGTTCGCGCCAGTCCACGTGGCAGAAGGTGGCGAACCGCCCGGGGTGGGCGTGGTCGTAGCGCTCCAGGTTCTCGTCGAGTTCCTTGCCCCAGCGACCGTCGAGGTTGACCATGCCCCGAATGCCCAGCTCGTCCATCATCGCGATCAGCGCGCCGACGTCGGGGACCACCCAGCCGCCGTCCTCGCTGAGCCAGCGGCCCAGGTGGATGTGCGCGTCCACGACCGGGAGCGAGGCCCGCTCGACCTCGTGTGCCCCGACGACCAGCCGCGAGCGCGGGCGGTAGCGCGCCAGCGGCAGGTCCTTCACGTGCGCCGGCACGACGGTTTCGTGGGGGAAGTGCGGGATCATCTCGTCGCTCCCTGTCTGGGTGTCGCGGATCGGTGCCGCGCCCGGCCGCGCCGTACCGGGCGCCGCGCGGGGGTGAAAGACCCGGGGTGAACGGGCCGAAGCGGATGGGGACCCGGGTGAACGGGCCGGGCGCGAAAACTAGTTGCGGATGCCGTCGGGCAGCGCGGCACCGTGCGCGAGGATCAACTCGTCGACCAGGTCCTGGATCTGTTGCAGCGTCAGCGTCGCGGACGCGTTCGGGTCGAGCATCGCCGCGTGGTGGACGTGGTCGCGGCGGCCCTCCAGCGCGGCGCGCACGGTCAGGTCGCCGACGTTGAGGTAGGTGCGGTTGAGCGCGGCCAGTTGCGGGGGCAACGCGCCGACCCGGGTGGGCTGTACCCCGGCCTTGTCGACCAGGCAGGGCACCTCGACGAAGGCGTCGCCGGGCAGGTTGGTGATCAGCCCGTCGTTGACCACGTTGGCGTGCAGCACGCGCGGGGTGCCGGTCTCGGTGGAGTGGATGATCAGCGACGCCAGTTCGTTGCCCGGCTCGATCCGCACCCCCTCGCCCGCGCGCAGGCCGGCCACCAGCGCCTCGTAGGTGTCCAGGTTGTCCTGGAGCCAGTCCAGGTAGGTGCCGATCGGCAGCCGGAACTGCTCCACCTGGTCCTCGTGCGACAGGAACCAGGACAGGTACTCCGAGCCGTGCTCGCTGGACTCGGTGGGGAAGTAGCCGAATCGGCGGTACATCTCCACCCGGACCCGACGCTTCATCTCCGGGTCGGCCTCGATCACCTCGTCCAGGCGCGGGTACAGGTCCTCGCCCCGGTGCTCGAACTTCAGCACGAACGCCTGGTGGTTGACCCCCGCGGTCTGGAAGGAGATCTCCTCCTTGGGGATCCCGACCAGCCCGGCCAGCGTGGCCTCGGTGTCGCGGATGGAGTGACAGACACCGACCACGTTCTTGAAGTCGGTCCCGTCGTGGACCGCGCGCGGGACCATCGACATCGGGTTGCTGTAGTTGATCAGCACCGCGTTCGGACACAGTTCGGCCATGTCGCGGCCGATGCCGACCATCACCGGGATGGTGCGCAACGCGCGGAAGATGCCGCCGATGCCGAGCGTGTCGCCGATGGTCTGGCGCAGGCCGTAGCGGGCCGGGATCTCGAAGTCCAGGTGGGCCGCCTTGACGCCGCCCACCGCGATCTCGTTGATCACGTAGTCGGCGCCGGCCAGCGCCCGGCGGCGGCCCAGGTGCGCCTCGACCCGGGCCCCGACGCCGAGCGATTCGATCATCCAACGGGTCATCTGTTCCGCGGTGTTCAGCCGGTCGACGTCGATGTCGTGCAGCACGACGGTCATCTCGTCGGTCAGTTCGGGGTAGGTCAGCAGGTCGGAGAGCAGGTTCTTGGCGAACGTGATGCTGCCGGCTCCGATGAGCACGATCCTTGCCATGTTCGGGTCACCTCGCTGTGGGCGTCGGGTCGGGCGGGAGGTTGGTCACGGGCGCCGTCACGGGCGCAGGATCGCCTTGACCGGGTGGCTGCCGCCGCGCATCAGGTCGGTGAAGATCTCCGCGCCCGACTCCAGCGGGTAACTGGCGGTCCAGCCCAGGCCCCAGCCGCCGACGAGTTCGGCGGCCCGGGCGAACTCGTCGTCGGTGTAGGCGAACGAGCCGAGCACCCGCTTCTCGGTACGCACCAGCACGGTCGCGTCGAAGCCCGCGCCGGCGTCGGCCAGGCCGAGCCAGATCGCCGCCCCGCCCGGGCGCAGCAGCCGTACCGACTGCTCGTGGGTCTCGCCGGTACCGACCGCGTCGAAGACCACGTCGAACTCGCCGGAGAGCTCGCCGCCGACCGTGGCGGCACCCAACAGGGAGGCCATCCGGCGGCGTTCGGGGGAGCGGTCGGCCACCGCGATGCTCGCGGTGTCCTCGGTCAGCGCGGCCAGCACGCAGACCAGACCGATCGCGCCGGCGCCGATCACGCCGACCCGGGCGCCGGGCGCGACGCCGGCCAGCCGCCAGGCGTGTACCGCGTTGGCCGCCGGTTCCACCACCGCGGCCGCCTCCCAGGACATGTCCTCGGGCAGCTTGTGCAGCGCGGAGCGCGGGACGGCGACCCGTTCGGCGAACGCGCCGGGCAGGTGCACGCCGATGATCCGGCGTTCGCGGCAGACCTGGCGCAGGCCGTTGCGGCACAGGTCACAGGTGCCACAGGACAGGATCGGGTTGACCGTCACCGGGACGCCGTCGTCGGTGACGCCCGCGAACTCGTGGCCCATCACCAGGGGCGGGACCCGAAAGCCCGGGGTGCGCACGCCGTGCAGTTCGCTGCCGCAGATGCCCGCGCTGCGTACGTGGACGAGCACCTCGTCCTCGCCCACCTCGGGTTCGGCGACGTCGTCCATCTCCACGGTCGAGGGGCCGGTGAACACGAGCGCCCTCACCGTCGTGCCCCCTGTGTCGCGCCGTTGCCGGTGCGGTTGCGGTTCACGTGCACTCTCCATCTCGCCCTGGGGCGGGCGTCGTGTCGTTCGTGGGTCGCGGCGGTGTGCGCCCGCGACGGGAGGTCAGCCTCGGTAGGGGTGCGCGGGCAGACCGCGGATCCCGGTCCGGAACGCGAACAACCGGCCGCCCAGCGGTTCCCGGTCGTCGGTCGCGGCGGTGGTCACGTAGAGCACGTCCAGGTCGGCGCCTCCGAACGCGCAGTTCGTGACCCGGCGGGCCGGGACGTACAGGGTCCGGTGCGGTCGGCCGTCGGGGGTGTACCGGCGGACCGCGCCGCCTTCCCACAGGGCGACCCACACGCCGCCCTCGGCGTCCACGGCCAGTCCGTCCGGCCAACCGGCCTCGGCGCCGATCTCGGCGAAGGGTCGGCGGTCGGAGACGGTGCCGGTCCTCGGGTCGTAGTCGCAGACGTCGATCCGCCGGGTCCCGGTGTCCACGTAGTAGACGAGTCGCCCGTCCGGGCTCCAGGCGATCCCGTTGGAGTTGGTCACGTCGGCGAACACCCGTACCGGCTCGGGCCGGTGGCCGGCGTCGGCGCTCGGGTCGAGTCGGTAGAGGGCGCCGGCGCCGGGGGTGTCGTCCTCGGCCTTGGTGCCGGCGAAGAACCGGCCCGCCTCGTCACAGGCCCCGTCGTTCATCCGGTTGCCCGGCCGGTCGGCCTCCACCTCGGCGACCACCCGCACCGTGCCGTCCGGGTCGAGTACGGCGAACCCCTCGCGCACCGCCAGGCCGTAGCCGCCGGCCGCGCGCGGGACCACCGCGCTCACCGGTGTGCCGACGTCGTACCAGCCGTGCTGATCGGTGTCGGGCGCCAGGTAGTGGATCCGGCCCGCCGGGATGTCCACCCACAGGAGGCGGGCGGTGTGCGGGTCCCAGCACGGGCTCTCGCCCAGCACCGCGGCCGGCGGCGACAGCAGGGTCGGCCCCGCCCCCGCGCCGGGGACGGAACCGCCGACGATCATCGGCGGCCCGGCGACGCGTCGGCGTCGACGACCGGGTTGACCAGCACCCCGATGCCCTCGACCTCGGTCTCCAGCACGTCACCCGGCACCAGCCGGCGCGGCGGGTCCATGAACGCGCCGCACCCCCACGGGGTTCCGGTGAGCACCAGGTCGCCGGGTTCGAGGGTGAAGGCCCGCGAGCAGTAGGACAACAACTCGGCGACGCCGAAGACCATCTCGGCGGTCGAGGAGTCCTGCACCGTCTCGCCGTTGACCCGGGTGCGCAGCACCAGCGCCTGCGGATCGGCGATTTCGTCGGGGGTGACCAGAACCGGTCCGAGCGGGCAGAAGGTGTCCAGGCTCTTGCCGCGCACCCATTGGCCGTCGGCGAACTGGAGGTCGCGGGCCGAGACGTCGTTGGCGACGGTGTAGCCGGCGATGGCGGCCATCGCCTCGTCCTTGTCCGCGTGCCGCAGCGTGCGGCCGATCACCACGCCGAGCTCGACCTCCCAGTCGACGTTCCCGGTCAGTTCGGCGTCGATCACGATCGCCTCCCCCGTGCCGATCACGCTGGAGGGGAACTTGGCGAACACCAGTGGGCTCTCCGGCGGTCGCACCCCGGCCTCGCGGATGTGGTCCAGGTAGTTCAGCCCGATCGCGACGATCTTCCCGGGCCGCAGCGGGGCCAGCCGCCGGCCGGCCTCGATCTCTTCCGTCGCGCCGAGCGCCGCGTCGCGCAGCGCCTCGGGACCGGCCGCGACCAGCGCGCCGAGCGTGCCGTCGCCGGGCCCGTCGAGTCGGTACAGCCCGCCGTCCCGCTCGACGACGGCCATCGGCCGGCCCTCGTACTCGACTGTCGCCAGTCTCATTCCCACTCCCCCGTCATTCGTCGTTCCGCCTAGCGGAACGCAATTCCAAGTGGCGTGGTGAGTAAAACAACGGGCCGCCGAAGATGTCAAGAGACCCCCGAACCGGCAACTCTCCGGTTCGGGGGTCTCGGGTAATTCGCTTACCGTGCAGGGAAGTTGGATCACACTGCGTGTCGCTTTCGGGCACTTCGAAACACGCCCGGGTCGAACATTCGCAGCCGTCCGGCGTTCGAGGACACTCGGCCGCACGCCGTCCTAGCCAGCGGCGCCGGCCCATTCCGCCACGCGCGAGCGAAGCGCCTCGGCCAGCTCGGCCATCCGCGCCGAGGTCATCCGCGACTTCAGCCCGGTCACGCTGATCGCGGCCGCCGGCGCCGACCGCCCCAGGAACAGCGGCACCGCCACGCACCGCAGGCCCAGTTCGTTCTCCTCCAGGTCGGTCGCGTACCCGCGGCCGCGCACCTCCTCCAATTCGGCGGCCAGCTTGGGCACCGAGGTGAGCGTGTGCCGGGTCGCCGCGCGCAGCGGCAGCCGCGGCGTCGCCCAGGCCCGCAGCGCCTCGTCGGTCGGGTACGTCCAGGCCAGCAACGCCTTGCCGACTCCCGTACTGTGCGCGGGATTTCGGCCGCCGATCACGGACGAGAGCTTGATCGCCCCGGACGCCTCGACCTTGTCCAGATAGACCACCTCACCGGCGTCCAGGATGGCCACGTGCACCGTCTCGTCCATCAGTCGGCGCAGGTCCGCCAGCAGCGGATGCACCATCGAGCGCAGATCTATGTCGTCGTGGAAGCGGAACGCGGTCGCCAGCAACTGGCTCCCGATGAAGTACGGGCCGTTGAGCTCGGGCTGGGAGGCGAAACCTCGGTGCTTGAGCGCGCCGAGCAGGCGGTGCAGCGTGCTCTTGGGCACGTCCAGATCCCCCGCGAGCTCCTCCAACGTGATGCCTCGGGGCATTTCCCCCATACGCATCAGGATCCGCAGTGCTCGATCCACGCTGATCACGGGCGAATCGCTGTTGCCGGTCAAGGTCCCCCCTAGGGACGAGGCGATAATGGGATGGCGTTCCGTCTGATGGAATGATAGACCGTATCGCGTAACGCTGATACCGTCCCGGCTCATCGGAGCCCACGGAGGAGAAGCGATGCGCGGACTCATCGGTAAGCGGGTACTGGTCAGCGGCGGCAGCAGCGGGATCGGCCTCGCGGCCGCCCGGCGCTTCCTGGACGAGGGTTGTCGCGTCTTCGTCAGCGGCTTGGACCCCGCCGAGGTCCAGGCGGCCGTCACCGCGCTTCACCCATTCGGCGACATCACCGGTCAGGCCTTCGACGTCAGCCACGAGCCGGACGTGAGCGCCCTGGTCACCGCCGCCGTCGACGCCCTCGGCGGCATCGACGTGCTCGCGAACAACGCCGGGATCGCGTGGCGCGAACCCTTCCTGGAGATCACCCCCGAGCACTTCGACCGCATGCTCGCGGTCAACCTGCGCGGCATGTTCCTGGTCGCCCAGGCCGTCGGCCGGCACATGGTCGACCGCGGCGGCGGGGTGATCGTCAACATGTCGTCCACGAACGGGATCGCGGGCGAGGAGGACTACGCGCACTACAACGCCTCCAAGGGAGGTGTCCTCCTGCTCGGCAAGACCATGGCGGTGGAACTGGGTCGGCACGGGATCCGGGTGAACACACTGTGCCCGGGATACATCCGTACACCACTGAACGCCTCGATCGCCGGCGCGATGAGCGATGGCGACTTCGAGAGCGACTACATCGCGAACCGGATCCCGCTGGGGCGCGCGGGCCTGGCCGAGGAGGTCGCCGCCGCGTACGCGTTCCTCGCCTCCGACGACGCGGCCTTCGTGCACGGCGCGGAACTGGTCGTCGACGGCGGCCAACTCGCGGTCATGTGACGGGAATCGGCCCCCGCCGGCCGACCGCCTGCCGGATCCACCTGCCGCACCCGAGGGAGAGCACGTCGTATGCCCCTGTCCACGGACCTGATCGACCGCTTGGGCGAGATCGTCGGCGCCGAACACGTCCGGCACGCCGCCGGTGATCTCGTGCCCTACGCGCGCGACGCCACGCCGCTGTTCGACCGGCTCCCGGACGCCGTGGTCTTTCCCGCCGACACCGCCGAGGTGGCCGCCGTACTGCGCCTGGCGACCGACCACCGCGTCCCGGTCGTCCCCCGGGGCGCGGGCTCCAACCTGTGCGCGGCCACCGTCGCCCTGGACGGCGGCATCGTCCTGGTCACCACCCGGATGAACCGGATCCGCGAGATCAGCCCCGCCGAACTGCTCGCCGTGGTCGAACCCGGCGTCACCACGGCCGCGCTGGCGAGCGCGGTCGCCGAGCACGCCCTGCTGTTCCCACCCGACCCGGGCAGCCGCACGGTCTCCACCGTCGGCGGCAACGTGGCCACCTGCGCGGGCGGGCTGCGCGGGCTCAAGTACGGGGTGACCCGCAACTACGTGCTGGGCCTGGAGGCGGTGCTGCCCACCGGCGAGGTGATCCGCACCGGCGGACGGCTCTGGAAGGACGTGGCCGGCTACGACCTGACCCGGCTGCTCACCGGCTCGGAGGGCACCCTCGCGGTGATCACCGAGATCACCATGGCGCTGCTGCCCGCGCCCGCCGACACGGGCACCGGCATCGCCTACTTCCCCGACCTGGCACACGCGGGCCGCGCGGTCGCCGACATCCTCTCCGCCGGCATCGTCCCGGCGACCCTGGAATTCCTGGACCGGCGCTGCATCGGCGCGGTCGAGGACTTCGCCCACCTGGGGCTGCGCCGGGACGCGGGCGCGCTGCTGCTGTTCGGCGACGACGGCGCGCCGGACGCGGTACGCCGCGACCTGGCCCGGATGGCCGAACTGTGCGACCGGGTCGGCGCCACCGAGTGGACCCTGGCCGAGGACGTGGCCGGCGCCGAGGCGCTGCTCACCGCGCGCCGCTGTTCACTGCCCGCGTTGTCCCGGCTCGGCTCGCTCACCATCCTGGAGGACGCCACCGTGCCCCGCCCCCGGATCGCCGAGATGGTCGACCGGATCGACGCCATCGCGGACCGGCACACGATCACCATCGCCACCTTCGGCCACGCCGGCGACGGCAACCTGCACCCGACCTGTGTGGTGGCCGACCCGAACGACACCGAGTCGATCCAACGCGCCCACGCCGCGTTCGACGACATCTTCCGCACCGCGATCGAGCTGGGCGGCACGATCACCGGCGAACACGGCGTCGGCGCCGCCAAGTTGCCTCACCTGCGGGCCCAACTGGGCGATGCCCAGACGGATCTGCTGCGCCGGATCAAGACCGCCTTCGATCCCGCCCACATCCTCAATCCCGGAAAGCTCGGCTCATGACCGGTGTGTTCGATCCCGAGGAACTCTCCCGCTGCATCTCCTGCGGCTTCTGCCTGCCCGCGTGCCCGACCTACGCCGAGACCGGCGACGAGGCGTCCTCGCCGCGCGGCCGGATCAACCTGATGCGGGCGCTGGAGACCGGTCGGCTGGACGCCGACGACCCGACCCTGCTCGAACAGTCCTCGGCCTGTCTGGGCTGCCGGGCCTGCGAACCGGTCTGCCCGGCGGGCGTGCCGTACGGCTCACTGCTGGAACAGTGGCGCGAACACCAGTGGCGCGGCCGGCGTCGACCGCCGTTGGCCCGACTGCTGACGGTCGTGGTGAGCATGCCGGCGGTGGTACGGGCGATGGGATGGGGGCGGTTCGTACTGCCGTCGGGCCGAGGGCCCGGACGATCGAAGCCGACGACGCCGGCCCGCATCGTGACCACCGACCCGCCGGTTCCCGGTCTCGACGGCGGCACGACCACGCGTCCGGGCACGAGTACCGGCGCCGGCGCCTCGCTCATGCTCGGCTGCTTCGAGCGGGCCCTGTTCCCGAAGGTGGCCCGCGCCGCGCGCACCCTGCTGCCCGGCCTCGCGGTCCCCGACGGCCAGGGCTGCTGCGGTGCGCTGCACGCGCACAACGGCGAGCTGCACAAGGGCCGCGCACTCGCCCGCCGGCTGGGCGAACGACTGCCCGGCCGGATCGTCACCACCTCCGGTGGTTGCGCCGCACACCTGGCCGACGTACTCGGCCGGGACCGGGTCACCGAACTCTCCGAGGCGATCGACCCGGCCACGCTCACCGAGGGCGGGCCCTCCGGGCGTCGGATCAAGGTCACCCTCCAGGACTCGTGCCACCTGCGCAACGGTCTGGGCGTATGGCGGGAACCGCGCGAACTCCTTTCCCGGGTGGCCGACTTCGTGGAAACCCCGAGTGCCGCCGAATGTTGCGGCGCGGCCGGCACGTACGCCCTGCTGCGACCTGCCGAGTCCCGCCGGATCCTGGACCGCAAGCTGGCCGCGATCGAGGCGACCGGCGCCGACGTCGTGGTCGCGGTCAATCCCGGCTGCCTGCGCCAACTCCGCACCGGCCTGCGCCGCCGCAAGTCGCGGGTGCGCGCGCTCCATCTCGCCGAGTTCCTCACCGAGTTCCGCGTCGACGACCGGAGTGCGGGACCGATCTGAGCCGGAAAGCCGCGGGGCCCGGGGCGAGTTCGGCGCATGCGACTCCACACGGGGGGAGCCGCGTGCGCCGTGCCCGGCCCGGGCCCCGCCGCGCTCGGCAGGCGCGGGCGACACCCGAGCGCGACGCGGTCGGACCTGCGCGGCCCGGGGACGCGTCCCCGGGCCGCGGCGCTGCGTGCGTCGACCACGACGACGGACACGCCGGGGCCGCCTGCCGCGCGTCCCGGCCCTCGCCGCCGGGACGCGCGTCACACCTCAGGTCGCGGAGGGCGCGTCCGACGCGGCGTCGGAAGATGCCGTGATGCCGTCGAGGACGTAGGCCAGGCCGCTGGTGAAGGTGGCGTCCCAGTCGTCCTGGAGCATGTAGTCGTTCGCGCTGAGCGTCGGGTACCGGTCGCTCAGGTCGTGCAGTTGCCGCTGGGCGGCCTCGCGGTCCTCGACGGACAACGCGAAGCCGGCTCGGGCCACCGTCGCGCCCATGAGGTGGTTGTACAGCGCCCAGGTCGCCGAGTTCAGCCTGCGGCCGGTGAAGTCCGCTCGGACCAGGGCCGCCTGGAGGAACTCCATGCGGGCGAGCACGTTCGGGCCCAGGGTGGGTCGCTGCAGGAGCGCGGCCGACCACGGATGCCGCAACATGGTCGCCCGCCAGTCCAGCGCCACCAGCGTCACCGCGAGGTATCTGCGCACCCACGAAGGCGGGCCGGAGACGATCACGGCGGGCACCGTGCACGGGTTCGGCGTGGCCCTGCTCGTGGCCACGGGCATCATGCTCGGCGCCGCCGCGGTGGCGGCCGTACTGATCGACACGCGCTCGCCCCGGGACGCCCGCCCGTCCTGAACGGCCTCGGACCGGGCGGCCCGGATCTCGCGGAGCGCCGGGCCGCCCGGCTCACCCGAAACGGCAATGAGCGGGCGGCGGGGAGTCGCACCCCCGCCGCCCGTCCCACCGCGGCACCGCGTCCTCGGTCAGCGGAAGACGCCGGTGTGGCCGAGCGAGTAGCGGCCCGGTTGCGGGTAGACACACAGCCCGTGCGGGCCGACGCCGACGGGCACGCGGGCGAGCAGATGGCCGTCGGTGGTGTCGATCGCGTACACCTCGGCGTCGTAGCGCCCGCTGAGCCACAACACCTTGCCGTCCGCGGAGACGCCGCCCATGTCCGGGCTGCCGCCGCCGGGCAGGTGCCACTTGGCGATCAACGCGCCGGTGGCGAAGTCGAGCACCGAGATCGAGCCCTCGCCGCGGTTGGAGATGTACAGGCTCTTGGAATCGCGGCTCGGGTACAGCCCGTGCGCGCCCTTGCCGGTGCGCAGCCTGGTCGGCTTGCCGAAGGTGTCGCCGTCGAGCACCCACAGGCCGTCGGCCATCATGTCGGCGATGTACCAGGTGCGGCCGTCCGGGGAGATCTTGACGTCCTGGGGCATCGCACCGGACATCGGGATCTTCTGTTTGGCCAGCAGCTTCATCTCGGCGGTGTCGATCTTGAGCAGTTCGCCGGAAAACTCGCAGGAGACGATGAAGTACTTGCCGTCGGGCGAGAAGTCCGCGTGGTTGACCCCCGCGCACTCGCTGGGGATGGCCTTGACCACGGCCATCGTGTGCGCGTCGCGGAAGACCACCTGGCGGTCCATCGAGGCCATCACGACCGCGTACTTCCCGTCCGGCGTGAAGTAGAGGTTGTACGGGTCCTCCACCGGAACCGGCGTGCCGACCTTGCCGGTGGCCGGGTCCAGCGGAGTCAGCGTGTCGCCCAGGTCGTTGTTCACCCACAGGGTCTTCAGGTCCCAGGAGGGCACCACGTGTTGCGGCTGGTGGCCGACCTTGATCGTCTCGATCACCTTGTAGGTGGTCGGGTCGATCACGCTGACCGTGTTCGACTCGGTGTTGGGTACGTACACCCGGGACGGGAAGTCCTTGACCACGTCCGCGAACATGCCGGGGCGGTCGGCCGCGTACAGGTCCTTCGGGTCCAGCGGCGGCGGCATGCCGGGCAGCAGGTTCGCGGTCTCCGCCACCGGTACGGCGGGAGCGGGAGCGGGGTCGACGGGGGCGATCGAGGACGTGACCGGTTCGGGTTTCGCCGCGTCGTTCGTGGCGGACCCGCACGCGGCGGACGCCACCAGGCAACAGCCCGCCAGGAACAGCGAGGTCCGGCCGGGGCGGCGGCGGGAGGGGAAAGGATGAGTGGTCATCAGGTGACGAGCTCCGACATCGTGACCGCCCGCAGTCCGCGGGTCCGTAGGCCGTCGAGGATTGCGGGCATCGCGGCTACGGTGCCCGGGTGTCCGAAGTGCAGGCTGACCACCGAGCCCGGCCGAACCTCGTTCAGCACGGTGCGGGTGACGGTGGCGGCGCCGGGATCGGTGAAGTCGAGTGAGTCCAGGTCGTAGCCCAGGCAGTGCGCGTATCCCACGCGGCGGGCCTGGGCGACGACGGTGGGGGTGCAGTCCTTGGCCTGGGAGGGCCGGAACCAGCGCCCGATCGAGCCGGTGAGCCGGTTGAGCCGGTCGGCGCAGTCGGCGATCTCCGCGTAGGTGCGATCGGCGGACATCGACGAGATGTCGCCGTGGTGCATGGTGTGGTTGCCCAGTTCGTGGCCGCCGGTCAGCACGCGCTGGGCCATCCGCGGCTGTTCGTCGAGCCAGGAGCCCACCGCGAGCACCGTGCCACGCGCCCCGGCCGCCTCCATCAGGCCGAGCAGCGAGTCGGCGATCTCCGGACTGCCCTGCCCGTGGAAGGTCAGCGCCACCCGGGGTCGATCCGGCGGACCCGAGCCGATCTGGAACGGCAGACCGGCGGACAGCGGCGGCGGCTCCCGGACCGCTCCGCCGGTGGCGGCGGCACTCGGGGCACCGGAAACGGCAGCGGGCGTCGGGGTGTTGCCGCCGCCGGCCGCCGTGGACGCCGGAGCGGACGCGGGTGTCGACGCGCGGGGGGACCCGTCGCCGCACGCGCTCGCCGCCGCGCCGGCGGCAGCGCCCAGCGCGGCGGCCCGGGCGAGCCGGCGAAGCATGCTTCGGCGATCCAGAGGCGTCACGCCGGCGACCTTACGGGCTGCGACCACGCGAGAGCGGTATGTGTACGTTCGGCCACGTTGCGTGTCGTGTCGGGTTCGTTGTGTGATTCCCGGCGATTGCCGAGGACAGGGGTCGCATGCCGATCGACTCGCGCGGGTGAACACCGCATCGCGTGCGCCACCCCGATGGAGCAGTCCCGCGACCGCCGGAGTGCTCCCGTGTCGACCGGCACACCGTCTCGAGTACCGCCCGGCGGACCCGGTTTCCGATCGCGGTATTAGGGTCCGATGATGCGGATGTATCTCTCCTCGTTCCGGTTCGGCGAACACCCCGACCGCCTGCTCGCGTTGCTCGACCCGCCGGCGGGCGCTCGGATCGCGGTGATCGCCAACGCGACCGACGACCGGCCGGCCGGCGTCCGCGCGGCCGGCGTCGACCAGGAAATCGCCGGCCTCCGCGCCCTGGGACTGCGGCCGAGCGAACTCGACCTGCGCACGTTCTTCGACCGCCCGCACCCCGAAGTCGCCGCCGTGCTCGCCGACTTCGCGGCGGTCTGGGTACGCGGCGGCAACGTGTTCGTGCTGCGCCACGCACTCGCCCGCAGCGGCGCGGACCGCGTCCTCGTCGATCTGCTGCGCCGCGACGCACTGGTCTACGCCGGGTACAGCGCCGGCGCGTGTGTGCTCGCACCGAGCCTGCGCGGCCTCGAACGGTGCGACGACGCGGACGCGGTCACCGCGCTGTACGGGGAACCCGCCCCCTGGGACGGGTTGGCCGTCCTCGACCATGCCGTCGTGCCGCACATCGACTCGCCCGGCCACCCGGAGGCGGAACTGCTCGCGGCCGTCGTGGCCGACTATCGTGCCCACGGCGTGCCGCACCGCACGCTGCGCGACGGACAGGCCCTGCTGATCGACGGGGCGCGGGCCACGGTCTGCTGAGCCGGGACTCGAGGCCGGCGCCGATCCGGACGAGCGCCGGGTGTAGGTGCGCTCGGCCGCCCATGCGCTCCCGGCGAGCGCTCGGTCAAACGTGTGCTCGGTCCGACATGCGCTCAGTCCGCCCTGGGCGGCACCGCCTCCCCATAGGCCCGCAGGATGGTCAGGGCCGCGATGGTCAGGCCCGGCCGGGCCTGACCCCGAACGGTGGGCGACCACTCGGCCCAGCGCAACGGCCAACCGCCGTCTTCCTCCTGAGTTTCGACCAGCGCCCGCAGGCCGACCCGCAGTTCGGCATCGGTGAACCAGTCCCGGGCCAGGCTGTCCGGGTACGGCGCGAAGTCGTGCGGCAGGTGATACTCGCCGACCGCGTAGCCCGGCGCGAGCCGGACCTGTTCCGGATGGGCCGGGTCGAGCAGCACGAGCCGCTGCTCCCGAACCAGTTCGCCCAGCCGCGCGGCCTGGTGCCGGGCCCACGCTCGATCCGGCGTGCCGTCGAGGAAGGTGACGGCCGCCTCCACCTCGTAGGGATGGGTAGTGGCCAGAGCCTCGACGGCGGTCCGGCAGAACTGCGTCGCGCTCGGGAGCCACGGGTGCTCGACGCCGGCACGAAGCAGCGCCCCGACGATCCAGCCGGTCGGGATCAGGCCCGCGATCGGCGGGTCCGGCACCACCAGCCACGGCGGGTGCGGATAGTCGCGCAGGCCGGCGAAAGCCGGCGCCACCCCGCCCGCCGCGGTCGCCACGCTCGCGAGCCAGTCGCAGAGTCGGGCCGTCTCGGCGCTGCGCAGCGCGCCGGTCTCGGCCAGGATCGGCATCGCGGTGCGCAGCGTGGCCGGTTGCGGAAGGGGACCGCGCACGTCCGGTTCCAAGCCGTACGCGAAGCCGCCGTCGGGGCTCCGGTAGGCGTACAACGCGGCGAGCACTCCGGCCCGTTCGTCGTCCGCCGTACCTCTCCCGCGCCCGGCGCCCGTGCGGTCCCTCGCTCTGTCGTCCCCGGCCCTGTCGTGCTCGGCCCTGCCGTCCTTCGTGCCGAACAGGTATGCGAAACGGCGTTGTTCCAGCACCCGTCCCGACGTCCACAGGAAACGTTCGGCCCGCTCGAGCATGTCTTGGGTGATCCACTCCATGACTCGACGCTAGGCCGCCGAGCGTGCTCGGTCTTGAACGAATCGGACACCGGGCGCGCCGCGACCGGGGCGTGCCGTCGCACCGATTGCGTGGCCGGGGCATGTCGGGACGTCGGCCCGGCGGTGACGGTTGGTGGAATTTGCCCGCCCGGGGGTTGGCCCGCGCACCGCCGGCCGACCACGGTGGACGGGTCAGCCTCACCGATGTGCTTCGGGGGATGCTCGTGTTCGCTGGTTCTCGTACCCATGGCCTGCGCCGATCCGTGATCGGTGCCGCCGTACTCGCCGCCTCGGCCGCGCTGGTCGGCCCGGTCCCGTCCGCACAGGCCGCCGAGGCGGACCGATCGGCGGGCGCGCACGGCACCTTCGGGGTGCACCGCGACGGCCGCCCGGTGGTGGTGCCGTTCCGCACCGGACGCGACGGCGAGGCCCTGGTGACGCTCACCGTCGCGGCACCGGGCCTCGACTGGGGTACGCCGGGCAAGGAGTCGGCGGTGCTGCGACTGCTCGTCGACGGGCGGCCCGCCGGTGACGTGGTGGTCTTCGGCGCCACGCCCACCGAGCGCAGTTTCGCCCTCGGCGCGCTGCGCAAGGGCCGGCACAAGCTGACGCTGAGCTATGCGGCCGATCGCTCGTCGCCGGCCGGATCGGTGGTGCGGGTCTCCCGGCTGCGCACCGAGACCATCGCCACGACGGACCGCGAGCACGCCGTGGCCGCGAACGCGCCCGTGTTGTACGGCCGCGGCATCCCGGGTGTACCCGGCGGGGCGACCGGCCCGTTCCAGAACGCGATCTCCGACACGCCGGTGTTGGCCTGGTACCAGGAGGCCCCGGCGGCGACCGCCGGGAACCGCGTGCTGACCTACACGATCGTGTGGAGCAACGAGGACGGCGGCACCTCGACGCCGGCGCTGATGGCCCGCTGGGGCCGCACCACCGACATCGAATGGGCCTACCGGGTCGAGGTGGACGGCCGGGGCAAGGCGGTGCCGGGCACCGCGTACTTCCAGTCGCCCGACCACGGCACGAAGTTGTTCGCCGGCCGCTACGAGGACGGCCACCCGCTGTTGCAGACGTGCACGCTGAACAACAACCTGTGCGACGTCGTCGACAACCCGATGCGGTTCGCGCCGGCGGCGGTCGAGCGGCTGGTCGACCCGAAGAAGACCGCACGCGAGGAGATGGTGGACCGGCACCCGTGGGTGTACCCGGTGATGACCGACGAGGTGCGTCGCGAGGGCCGGGTCGTCGCCGACCCGCCGGCGGACACCACGACGCTGATCGCCGACCCCCGGGACTACCTGTACGCGGTGGTCCGCAAGACCACCTCGGCGCCGCCGCCCGGCGCGGCCGGCTGGGCCGGTGTGGCGCTCGGTGTGCGGATCAAGGGCGACCCGACCCTGTACCGCTCGGACCGCGGGCGGGTGGACTGGTCGTTGCAGCGCGACGATCCGGCGGCGACCACGGTACGACTCCCGCACGGGACGCGGGCGTCGGACATCGTCGAGGTGGTGGCGATCCGAACGGTGGCGGGTGTCGACCCGGGCACCACGGTCACGGTGAACGGGGTCAATCGGGCGTTCCTGCTGGGCGAGGACGACCGACCCGGGCGGGCAATGCCGGTCCGTCCCGAAAAGCCGGTCACGTTGACCGCGGCGGCGCCGGAGGCGGTGCTGTACCGCCGATGAGCCGGTCGGCATCGGGCACCGACCGGGCTTGATGGGGTGTTCTCAAGCCGCGGTCGGAAATCGGGCGCCGGGCGGGCCGGAATCGGCCTCGCCCGGCGCCCGGTCCGTTCAGGGTGTGGGCACCGACACGCGCGGCTCCGGCACGGTCGGCGGCTCGACCGGCCCGCCCTCGGAGAGGCCGAAGCGATCGTGCAGCCGGCGCAGCGGCCCGGGCGCCCACCAGGTGGCCCGACCGGTGAGGGCCAACACCGCCGGCGCGAGCAGGCTGCGCACCACGAACGCGTCGACCAGGACGGCCAGCGCGAGTCCACCGCCGAGCATCATCGTGTTGGTCACCCGCGAGGTGCCGATCGCGAACATCACCACCGCCAGGACACACGCCGCGGCGGTGATGATGCCGCCGGTGCGCGCCAGTCCGGTGGCGACCGCGCCCCGGTGGTCGCCGGTGCGGTCGTGCTCCTCCTTGATCCGGGAGATCAGGAACACGCCGTAGTCCATGGACAGGCCGAACGCGATGCAGAACATCAGCACCGGCAGCGCGGTCTCGATCGACCCGGTCGGGGTGAAGTCGAGCAGGCCGGACAGGTGGCCGTCCTGGATCACCCACACCACCGCGCCGAACATCGCGGTCAGGCTCAGCGCGGCGAACACGATCGCCAGGATCGGCAGCACCACGCTGCCGGTGAGCAGGAAGACCAGGACGAACGTGGTGAGCAGGATCAGGCCGCCGGCGAGCCACAGTCGGCTGCCGATCGCGTGCTTGGCGTCGACCACCTCGGCGGTCTGTCCGCCGACCAGGGCCGGCCCGGGCGCGGGCACGGCCCGGACCTCGCGCACCAGATCCTGACCGGCGGCGGAGAGGTCCTCGACGGCGGGCACCACCGAGATGTACGCGCTGCCGGCGGCTCGCCGACCGGCCTCGGCCGGGCCCGGGGCCGCGCTGCGGGCACCGCGCTCGAAGGTGCCGGCGGGCCCGACCACGCGGGCCACACCGTCGATCGCGGACAGTCGTGCGCTGTAGTCGGCGGTGCCGTCCGGTTGCCGCGCCGCGCCCACCACGATCTCGATCGCGCCGGTGGGGCGTCCGTCCACCTGGTCCCGGATCACCTGTTGGACCTGCCGGGATTCGGCCGACTTCGGCAGCTGGCGATCGTCGCCGGTGCCGAACTGCACGCCCAGGAAAGGTAGTCCGAGCGCGACCAGGACGCCGGTGGTGAGGACGGCGACGATCGGCGCCCGGCGCATGATCGCCTGGGAGATGCGATACCAGCGGCTCTCCGGCTGCGCGTGCGGCACGGCCGGGCGCACGGGCCGCGTCCGGCCGGCGAGTCGGCGCAGCGGCACGCGCAGGTCGCCCCTGTCCACCCGGTCGCCGAGCAGGACCAGCGCGGCGGGCAGGATCACCAGCGCACCGAACGCGGCGAGCAGCACGACCGGGATGCCGGCGTACGCGAACGAGCGCAGGAAGTACTGCGGGAAGACGAGCATCGCGGCCAGGGAGACGGCGAGGGTGAGTGCGGAGAAGACCACGGTGCGCCCGGCGGTGTTCAACATCACCGTCACGGCCCGGATCGGCGGGGCGCCGGCGGCGAGTTCCTCGCGGTAGCGGCGGACCACGAACAGGCCGTAGTCGACAGCCAGGCCCAGGCCCAGCACGGTGGTCAGGTTCTGCGCGAACACCGAGACGTCGGTGACCGAGGAGACCATGCGCAGCACCGCGTTGGTGCCGACCATGGCCAGGATGCCGACGCCCAGCGGCAGCAGCGCCGCGACCAGGCTGCCGAAGACCAGGATCAGGATCAGCAGGGTGATCGGCAGGGCGATCAGTTCGGCGCGGACCAGGTCATCGGAGATGGTCTTCTGCATGTCGTGGCGCACCGCGACGCTGCCGCCGAGTTCGACCTTCAGCGCGCCTCGGGTACCTCGGTAGTCGGCCGCCAGACGTTCGAACGTGTCGGAGGCGGCGGTCTCCTCGCCCCGGATGTGGGCCAGGACGAGTCCGTGTCGACCGTCGGCGGTGCGCAGGGTCGGTGCACCGCCGTTCCAGTAGGAGACCATCCCGGCGACATCGGGTTCGGCGCCGAGGCGATCGGTCAACTCCTTTGCCTGGAGCGCGACTTCGGGTGCGTCGAGGGGGCGGTCGGCGCCGACCAGGAGGACCAGGTTGGGGCGGCTGCCGGGGAAGTCGCGGTCGAGGGCGGTCGCGGCGCGGGCCGAGGCCGAGTTCGGGTCGACAGCGCCACCGCCGAGCAGGTGGTCGCCGACGCCTCGGCCGAGCAGTCCGGCGCCGATCAGCAGGAACAGGGCCGTGATCAACAGGAGCCGGGGCCGGGCGGTGGTCAGGCGGGCCAGGGCAGCGAACATCGCCGAACCCTTCCGTAGAGTCGATGGATCGTATGTGGAACATACGATATGCAAAGCCTTTCGTCTAGATGACATATGTTCGCGGACCGCTAACATGTGGACATGACGGACCGACCCAACACCGGGCGGCCGCCGATGGGAGCACGGACCGGGTACCGGCTGGTCAAGCTGGCCGATCTCCTGTTGGCGCTCGCCGATCAGACGCTTGCCTCGCTGGGCGTCAAGACCAAGCACGTGCATGTGCTGGAGACCCTGCTGACCTACGAGACGTTGTCCCAGCAGGACGTCAGCCGACTGCTCGGGATCGACCCCAACGTCCTGGTCGGCGTGCTCGACGACCTGGAGGAGCGCGGCTTCGCCGAGCGTCGGCGCAACCCGCACGACCGACGGCGGCACGTCATCCAGGTCACTGCCTCCGGACGCGAACTGGTCGCGGAGAGCACCCGGTTGCTGAGCGAGGCCGAGGACACCTTCTTCGCCGCCGTCTCGGCGGAGGACCGGCAGATCGTGCACGACGCGTCCGGCCGTCTGCTCGCCGCGCATCGTCCCGGGTGGTCCGACGACGGGACCGACGCGAACTGCTGAACGGCCGCTTCGGCGCGGCGCCCGGATCGAGGCGCCCGCCGGGCGACTGCGGTTCCACTCGAGCCCGGGTTCGGATGCGAGCCCGGGCGGTCCGGATGCGAGCTCGGGCCCGGTCCGGCTTCGAGACCGGGCCCGGATTCGATCCCGGCTCGGGCCCGGATTCGCGCTCGCGCCGGAGTACTTCGCCGCTTCTTCGTCTCTTCTTCGCCCGACCGCCATGATCCGACTCCCCGCACATCACTTCGCGCGGGCCAGGGTGTGGGCGTCGACGGTCGATCGCCGTCGACCGGAGCGAGAGGGAGACGTCCATGTCCGGATGGAAGACCGTCACGGCCGCGATCCTGGCCGGGGCCGCCGTTGTCGCCGCCCCGGGAGTGGCCGCCGCCGCGGATCGTCACGGTGGCCACCACCGCAAGTCCTTCGACCTCCAGGCGCACCGAGGCGGTCTCGGGCTGACCGTGGAGAGCACGCTCGCGTCCTTCTCCAAGGGCCTGGACCTGGGGGTGTCCACGCTCGAACTGGACGTCCAGATCACCGAGGACGGCCGGGCCGTGGTCACCCACGACCGCAAGGTCGACGGGCGCAAATGCGCCGACACCAAGCCGGTACGCGCCGGCGACCCGGAGTTCCCGTACGTCGGCAAGTACGTCAACACGCTCAGCCTGGCGCAGGTCCGCACGCTGGACTGCGGGTCGCGGCAGTTCCCCGGCTTCCCCGCGCAGACCACCTCGCCCGGCGCCCGAATGCCGTTGCTCACCGAGGTGTTCGACCTGGTCAACCGCCGGCACGCGCACGGCGTGAAGCTCAACGTGGAGACCAAGGTCGAGGCCGGCGCGCCGCAGGAGACCGCGCCGCGCGAGCAGTTCGTGCAGATCGTGGCGCGCGAGGTGCGCCGGGCCGGGCTGTCGCGCCAGGTCACCGTGCAGAGCTTCGACTGGGGCGCGCTCCAGCGCATGCGACAGGTCGAACCGCGTCTGCCGCTGGTCGCGTTGACCAACTACGACTTCCTCCAGGTCGGCAAGCCCGGCGCCTCGCCCTGGCTGGGCGGCCTGGACATCGACGACTTCGGCGGCGATCCGCTGCGCGCGATCGCCTCGCTCGGCGCCGGCACGTTCTCGCCCGTGCACGGCTTCCCGCAGGACGGCAAGGTCACCGACCCGAACTACCGTCCCTACGTGACCCGCGACATGGTCACCCGGGCACACGCGGCGGGCATCAAGGTGGTGCCGTGGACCGTCGACGACCCGGCGACCATGGCCAAGCTGATGGACGACGGCGTGGACGGCCTGATCACCGACTACCCTGACCGGCTGCGGGAGTTGATGGCCGCACGTGGGCTGCCGCTGCCCAAGCGCTACCCGGCGCGCGGCTGATCGGCGCGATCCGCCGGGGACTTCGGCGTCCGCAGGGGTGGGGACGCCGAAAAGGGCCGGGCCCGTCGACACTCGGTCGACGGGCCCGGCCCTTGGTACGGCTACCGCGTTGTTGTGGCTAGCGCGGTGTGGTTACCGCCTGATGACGCTCGGCTCAGAGGTTGACGCCGTGCGCGCGCAGGTAGGTGACCGGGTTGATGCCACTGCCGTAGTTCGGCGTGGTGCGGATCTCGAAGTGCAGGTGCGGGCCGGTCACGTTGCCGGTCGCGCCGGAGAGGCCGATCTGCTGACCGGTGCTCACCGTGGCGCCGACGCGCACGCCGATGCTGGACAGGTGGGCGTACTGCGAGTACTTGCCGTCCGCGTGCTTGATCACGATCTCGTTGCCGTAGGCGCCGCCGTTGCCGGCCTTGACCACGGTGCCCGAGGTGATCGCCTTCACCGAGGTGCCGGTGGCGGCCACGAAGTCCTGGCCGGTGTGGCTGCCGCTGGACCACAGCTTGCCGCCGGTGCCGAACGCGGTGCCCAGGCTGCCCTTCACGGGAGCGACGTAACCGGACGCGTTGGCCGTGGTGGACTCGGCCTTGGCCGAGGACTCCTTGGCCACGACCGGGGCCTTCTCCTTGACCTCGACCTTCGGCGCGACCTTCACGGACGCCGTGGCCTTGGTCTCGGTCTTCGGCGCGGCCGGAGCGGTCTCGGTCTTGGTGCCGGCGGACTCGGTCGAGGCCGAGGCCTTACCCGAGAGCGAGAGCTTCTGACCGATCTGGATGACGTTCGGGTTGCCACCGATCACCGAGCGGTTGTCGGCGTACAGCTTGTGCCAGCCGCCCTCGACGTCCTTGTCGGCGGCGATCTTGGAGAGCGTGTCGCCCTTGACCACGGCGTACGAGGTGGTGGTCGACGCGGACTTCGACGCGGCCGCCGGGACGACCTCGATCTTCGGGGCCGGAGCGGTCGCCGGAGCGGACTCGGCCGGCTGCTCGGTGGCCTTCGGGGTGACCTTGACCGTGGACTTGGTGCCGGGCGAGACGGCCGGAGCGGCGCTGCCCTTGGTCAGGCCCGCCGGGCCGGAGGTGTTCGGCCAGGCGCCGGGACCCTGTACGGCGAGCACCTTCTCGGCGATGGCGATCTGCTGGTCCTTGGTGGCCAGGTCGGCACGCGGGGCGTACTGCTGACCGCCGAACTCGTTCCAGGTGCTGATGGTGAACTGCAGACCACCGTAGAAACCGTTGCCGGTGTTGATGTGCCAGTTGCCCGAGCTCTCGAGCATGGCGACCTTGTCCCAGGTGGAGACGGAGGCGGCGTTGGCGGAGGCGAGACCGGTGACCAGCGGGGCGGCGACGATCGCGCCGGCCATGCCGAGGGTCAGCGCGAGACGCGTCTTCTTGGGCATGCGGGCAGGGGTGATGAACGACTGCACGAAGATTTTTCCTTCTCCCACGCCTACGAAGTGAGCTGTCGGATTCGGGCTGGAGAGTCTCGCCCGGCCGTGTTCGGCCCTCCTGAGGAAGGGACGGGCACGGCTTCACCCCAAGCCGTCGTGATGGGCGTCCGTGTCACGGACGCCCGGGACGGCATTCCACTTGGTTCCCCCGCTCCTGCCTTTCGGGTTTCGTACCGTGGCCTCGCTCCGGCGGCAGGATTCGGCGAACCGGGAGACCATTTCGCCGAGCACCGGACCGGTGTGGCGAAGCACCAAGCTACGCACACCCCCGACTCGGATCCAAACATCATGTTTCGCCGAAACCGAAGAATCGGGTCGTAAGGGGGGAATATCGGGACCTAAAGTCCCGAGGAGCGTACGCATTGTGCCCGAATCGATGACGCACCGTGGACAACTCGGTTACTCAGGGCAGGAATCGCGGAAAGACGGTTCACGGTGCGTACGAACTCCTGACCATCGGTGCCCGCCATGTGACGTGCGCCATAGGGACGGTGGAGGATGGTCCGATATGTACCGCTATCGGTCAGCCGAAAGCCAGAGATGCCCCGGTGGCGGCGCCCAAGAGCGCACCCGCCACGGCTTGCGCGAGGGTGTGGTGACGCAGTGCCACACGCGACCAGCACACGACGCCGACCGCGAGACAACCGGTCGACCACCACGGTCCGCCCGCGACGGCGAGCAACGCGACGATGCCGGACACGACCGCGCAGTCGACGCTGATCTTCCACGCCGCGTTCACCACCAGCAGCACCACCGTCATGCCCCACAGCGCGAACATCGCGAACACCAGCCGGGACGGCGCGCCGGCGCCGAGCATGACCGCCGCACCGATACCGATCGAGGCCAGGATCACCGCGAAGATGCGCGGACGCTGCCGGCGGTCCACCACGTGCCGGTCGCCCCAGGTACCGCGGCGACGCTCCCACTCGATGTACCCGGCCGGAACGATGCCCGCGCACAGTGCCGCGAACAGACCCCACCCGGCGCCGGCCCACGAGTGGGTGACGAGCGCACCGAAACCGGACAGTCCGGCCAGGATGGTGTTGCGCGGCTGGAGGACGTCGGTGACCACCTGGGCGGCGCCCCGGACGCGGCCCGAATCGGGCGCGGCGGTGTGCGCCGCGACCTGGGCCGACGGGCTCCGCACGACTGCGTTGTCCATCCGCGTACGGTAGCCATCGGCTCGGAGCCGCCCGCCCGCGGGCCGATGCGGAATCCGGCCCGACACGGTGATCGTCCCGGGCGTGGCCGGGGCCGGCGCGACGGTGTCGCCGGCCCCGGTCGACGCGCCGCGCCGGGCGCTCGCGCGCGGGCGGACCCCCGGCGGCGCCGGGCGCGGGCGCCGGCGGAGGTCCGGTCGTGGGATCAGTGGTCGGGGGTGGACGGGCGGACGATGGTGGACATGTAGCAGCCGTAGGTGATGTTGCGGCAGTGGATCTCGGTCACCTCGGGGTCGGCGAGGATCTCGGCGAGGGCGG
The DNA here is from genome assembly GCF_045207655.1 of Embleya sp. NBC_00888. Taxonomy (NCBI): domain Bacteria; kingdom Bacillati; phylum Actinomycetota; class Actinomycetes; order Kitasatosporales; family Streptomycetaceae; genus Embleya; species Embleya sp. NBC_00888. Next base: position 2,370,391 of record NZ_CP108785.1, read on the forward strand.
GCTCGGGATTGTCGGTGTCGTGGACGCGTGAGGTGGGGTGGATCCGTCCCCGGGCGTCGTAGGCGCGGAAGACCTGGGGTCGGGACCGCCACTGGGGCGGGTAGGCGTCGGTGCTCGGGCCGGGGCAGGCGTGGGCGTGCGCGAAGACCGGGCCGATCTCGCGGTACGGGCTCGCCGGGAGCGGCGGTTCGTAGCCGAACAGCATGAGCCGCTCGCCCGGCTCGGCGTCGCGCAGGCAGCAGCGCAACGGTTCGCCGCCGCCGGCCGTGTGCGATTCGACCGGATGGCCGGAGACGTCCAGGCCGGTGGCCCGGACCGAGGCGAGGAGCTCGGCGGGGATCGCTCGGACGACGAAGGTGCGGGTGTCCGCGGTGGTGGTCATGCCTCCAGCGTGGACGCGGCCGGGACCCGGTGCCGGCGGCAATCGGACACCTCGTTCGGCACCCGACTCACCCGACTCACCCGACTCACCCGGCTCACCCGGCTCACCCGGCTCGATCGTCGAGACGGCACCAATCCCGGCGGTAGGACGCCCAGTCCGTGTCGGTCGCGGCGAAGTCGACGTACAGCGCGACGCCGAAGTCGGGTCGGCGCGGGTCGTGTCTGGTCAGGCCCAGGCGTACGCCGCGCACCGCCGCCGCGACCGTCTCGGCCGAGCCGCGATGGCCCCAACTGTTCGCGTAGTAGGCGGGCAGGCCCATCAGCAGGTCGACCCCGGCCGGTGTCGCCTCCAGGGCGAGTTCGGTCTGCTGCGCGACGTAGCCGCCGTACAGCGACTCCAGCGGCATCGCGGTGTCGTAGGACATCACCGCGATCTGGTCGACCCGCCGCGCGACCTGGCCGAAGTAGCGCTGCGACCACCACTTGGGGTGGTCGCGCAGCGCCTGGAAGACGCTGTGCAGGGACGGCAGCGGATCGATCTGCGCGGCGGCGACCGACAGCGGGGCGCCGCGCGCACGGGTCAGCGCGTGGGTGGCGGTGAGCAGGTTCAGGAAGTCCTCGTTCCCGGACCACACCGGTTCCAGGTCGAGGTGCACGCCCTCGAAGCCGGCGTCCAGGATCTGCGCGGCCGACGCGGTGATCGCCGCGCGCACCGGCGGGCGCTCCAGCCGCAGCCCGGGCCCGCCGTGCGAGACGATGTCGCCGAGCCAGGCCTGCACCCGTACGCCGGGCAGTTCGCGGTGGACCGCGTCCACCAGTTGCCGCGCCCCGGGGTGGGCCGAGGGCGGCAGCGTGCCGTCGTGTTCCAGGGGCCCGGCGTGCACGTACAGGTCGTGGATCCCGGTCCCCCGCAACCGCTGTGCCAGTGTGGCCAGTTCGGCCGCTCCCTTGCGGCCGTCCACCCACGCGTGGCCGAGCCAGATCGCGTCCCGGCCGCGGGTGCGGGCCTGGTCCGACGGATCGCCCGCGTACTCCAGCCGCAGCGCGAGCGCGGCCGCGCCCACCGGCAGCAGCGGCAGGCTCACCAGGATCAGCAGGATCACGGTGATCCGCCGCCGGCGACTCCACGACCGCCACCGTCGCCGCAGTCGGCCCCCACGCGGCGGCGAGGGGGCATCGGGCTCCGCCGCGGGAGCGTCGCGCCCGGCGTCGCCGACCCCGCCCTCCGCCGCGGCGTGTGCGCCGACCTCCACGGGCTCGTCCGGGCCTGGCGCGGTGCTCTCCTCGGCAATCCGCCCCGGTTCGGCGATGGCGATACGGATCTTCCCCCTGTGTCGTGGTTCTCGGGCCCGGGTCGGGGCCGGCGAACCGCTCGGTCGTGGCCGACGGGCCGCGCATGACCGCGGACGGATGCCCGGGTCGGCGGCCCGAGTCGCGGCCCGGGAGATCTGCGTCGACTCCCCCTGCTACGGACGCGTTCGGGCGCGGAACCGTTCCAACCCGCCGGCGACGCCTTCCCTGGGCACCGGGTGATCCGCCGCCACGCCCCGCTCACGGTGCGGCGCACCCGGGACGCGGTGCCGGTGGCGGACCCGACCCAGGCCGGACCCGGTCCCTCCCGTACCGCCGGCCTGCGGCGAGGCGCCGACGGGGACCGATCGCTTCGACGGCCGTCGGAGCGCGTGGCGAATCCCATGGGTTCCGGCCTGCTCGGGCCGGGCAGCGACAAGGACATGACCTCTTCCACCTCCGCCATGCCGTACGCCGAACTGGGCCGCACCGGCCTGACCGTGGGTCGCATCGTGCTCGGCACGATGAACTTCGGGCCCGCCACCGACGAACGCGACAGTGGCGAGATCATGGACGCCGCGCTCGACGCGGGCATCAACCTGTTCGACACCGCGAACGTGTACGGGCGCTCCCAACTGACCGGCGCCGGCGCCCGGGGGGACACCGAGGAACTCGTCGGCCGCTGGCTGGCCGGGGGCGACCGGCGCGAACGGGTCGTGCTGGCCACGAAGGTCTACGGCAGTTGGGGCGACTGGCCCAACTCGGGCGGGCTCAGCGCCCGGCACATCCGCCGGGCCTGCGAGGACAGCCTGCGTCGCCTGGGCACCGACCACATCGACGTCTACCAGATGCACCACATCGATCGCCGGGTCCCGTGGGAGGAGATCTGGCAGGCGATGGACCTGCTGGTCGCGCAGGGCAAGGTGCTCTACGTCGGGTCGTCGAACTTCGCCGGCTGGCACATCGCGCAGGCCCAGGAGGCGGCGGCCCGCCGATCCTCGCTGGGTCTGGTCAGCGAGCAGTGCCTGTACAACCTGGCCCAGCGGGCCGCCGAGGCCGAGGTGCTGCCGGCGGCACAGGCCTACGGCCTCGGGGTCATCCCGTGGTCGCCACTGCACGGCGGCGTACTGGGCGGGGTGCTGGAGAAGGAGCGCGCGGGCGGTCGACACCGCTCCGCCGGGGACCGTGCGGCGGGCGAGGTGGCCGAGCGGCGCGAGCAGATCCAGGCGTACGAGGAGCTGTGCGCCAAGATCGGTACGCCGCCGGGGGAGGTCGCACTGGCCTGGCTGCTCACCCGCCCCGGGGTGACCGGCCCGATCGTGGGCCCGCGCACGCGAGACCAATTGGACTCGGCGCTGCGGGCGACGAGCGTCGAGTTGAGCCCGGAGACGCTCGCCGAACTGGACCGGATCTTCCCCGGCCCGGGACCCGCGCCGGAGTCTTTCGCCTGGTAGAGGGCCGTTCGCCGACCGGGTGCCGGGCCCACCGCCACCCGGTCGTACGCGTGTGGAACGAGATGTGACCCAGGTCACATCATCGATCGAAATATCCGGGGACTTCCTGTCCGTTTAACCCAGCGAATCAACAATCGGGGAGTCACTCCCCGGTTATCGCTCGGGTACCGACAGGAAGGAGCCGGATCATGGGCAGCACCGTCATTGCCACCGACGTCGCCGAGGACCGTGGCCCGCGACTTCGTGCGGACGCCCGGCGAAACCGCGAGCGGATCATCGCCGCGGCGCGCGAGATGTTCGTCGAGCACGGCGCCGAGGTGCCGTTCGACGAGGTCGCCCGCCGCGCGGGAGTCGGCAACGCGACCCTGTACCGCCACTTCGCCGACCGCAACGAGCTCGCGCGGCGGGTGATCCTCTCCGTCCTGGAACGGATCACCGAGCGGGGCGAGCTGGCCCTGGCCGAGGAGCCGGAGCCCTTCGCGGCCCTGCGGCGCTTCGCGCATGGCGCGACGGAGGAGCGGATCGGGGCGCTGTGCACGCTCATGTCCGCCGGAGTGGACAAGACGCACCCCGAGATGGTCGCCGCCCGGGCACGGTTGGAGCACCTGGTCGAGACGCTGATGGAGCGCTCTCGGACCGAGGGCCGGCTGCGTACCGACGTCGGCTCGGGCGATCTGCTGATGGCGATCACCCAGCTCACCCGACCGCTGCCCGGGATGGGCGGCTGCGTGGTGAACGACCGGTTCGTGCACCGTCACCTGGACGTGCTGCTCGACGGTCTGAGCACCCCCGACCCCACCCCGCTGTCCGGCACCGCCGTGGCACTGGGGGACATCGAACAGCTTGCCGCCGAACACGAGGGGCGGCCTTCCGGGCACTGACGCGCCCCACCGACATCCCGAACCATCGCAACACCTCGTGACCGCGTAACGACCACGAACACCTCACCGTCGCCCCGCCGGCTCCGCGCGGGCGAGGGAGCACCGTCCACCCTCGCGACGTCCGTCGTCGCATCGCACCCCCCAAGTGAGTACACCCATGTCTGCAACCGCCCCGCCCAAGACCACCGTGCCCGATCCCAGGCGCTGGAAAGCGCTTCTGTTCATCGCCATCGCCCAGTTGATGGTCGTCCTCGACGGCACCATCGTGAACATCGCGCTACCGTCCGCCCAGACCGACCTGGGCATCTCCGACGGCAACCGGCAATGGGTGATCACCGCGTACGCCCTCGCGTTCGGTGGGCTGCTGCTCTTCGGCGGCCGGATCGCCGACCTGTGGGGTCGACGCCGCACCTTCATCGTCGGCCTGACCGGCTTCGCCGCCGCGTCCGCGCTCGGCGGCATAGCCGCGAGCACCGGCATGCTGCTCGGCGCCCGGGCGCTCCAGGGCGCGTTCGGCGCGCTGCTCGCCCCGTCCGCGCTGTCCCTGCTCGCGGTGATGTTCACCGACGCCAAGGAACGCGCCAAGGCGTTCGGCATCTTCGGCGCGATCGCCGGTGGTGGTGGCGCGGTGGGCCTGATCCTGGGCGGCGTGCTCACCGAGTACCTGAACTGGCGCTGGACCTTCTTCGTCAACATCCCGTTCGCCGCGGTCGCCGCGGCCGGTGCCGTACTGGTCATCCGCGAGCCCGCCGGGACCCGCAACCGCTCGCCGCTGGACATCCCCGGCGTGGTGCTTTCCTCGGTCGGCCTGGGCACCCTGGTCTACGCCTTCACCCGCGCCGAGAGCCACGGTTGGACCTCGGGCAGCACGGTGGGCCTGTTCATCGCCGCGGCCGTCCTGCTCGCGTCATTCGTCTTCGTGGAGAGCCGGGTCAAGGCCCCGCTCCTGCCGCTGCGGGTGATCGCCGAGCGCAACCGGGCCGGCATCTACCTCTCGCTCGGCCTGGCCATCATCGCGATGTTCGGCATGTTCCTGTTCCTCACCTACTACCTCCAGATCGTCAAGGACTTCTCGCCGGTGATGACCGGCCTGGCGTTCCTGCCGATGATCGCGGGCATGATCACCGGCTCGACCCAGATCGGCGCGCGCCTGATGACCCGGGTCCCGGCCCGGTTGCTGATGGGCCCCGGCTTCCTGACCGCCGGTATCGGCATGCTGCTGCTCACCCAGATCGAGGTCGGCAGCTCGTACGTCGGGCTGATCCTGCCCGCGCAGATCCTGCTCGGCCTCGGCATGGGTACGGCGTTCATGCCGGCGATGAGCCTGGCCACCCACGGCGTGCAACCGCGGGACGCGGGTGTCGCCTCGGCGATGATCAACACCTCGCAGCAGGTCGGCGGCGCGATCGGCACGGCGCTGCTGAACACCATCGCGGCGAGCGCGACCACGGCCTACGTGGCCTCGCACAAGGCCGGTTCGGCCGGCTTGGAGCAGCTCAAGATGCAGGCCATGGTGCACGGCTACGCCACCGCCATCTGGTGGGCGGTCGGCATCCTGGCGCTGGCCTCGGCGATCGCCTTCACGTTCATCACCGTCGGGCACGGCGACAGCACGGTGGTCGCCACGAACGACAAGGACGCGGACGCCGACGCGGACGAGCTGCCGGTTCCGGTGCTCGTGCACTGATCGCACGATCGGTGCCGCCGGGTCTTCCGGACCTCACGGCACCTCGGGCGCGGGCCCCATCGCCATCGGCGGTGGGGCCCGCGCCGTGTCCGGGGCCGGTGTCTTCCGGTGGCCGGGTCAGCGGCCCGGACGCGGGGGTTGCGGGCCGGCCGCGCCGACCGGGTGTACGACGTCGTCCAGCGGGAGCGGCAGTCCCTCGCAGACCACCGTGCCCGGCCGGGCGCCGCGCGCGAGGTAGGCGTTGACCCGGGCGTCGACACACGCGTTGCCGCTGTCGTAGGCGATGTGGTTGCCCGCGTCCCGGACGAAGATCATCGGCTGGTGCGACTCGGCGGCGGCGATCAGCGCGCCGTCGGCGGGCGTCGCCGGGTCGAGCTGGTTCTGCACCATCAACATCCGGGGCAGCGTGGCCGCGTTCGGCACGGCCGGGTGCGCGGTCGCGAACGGATAGAAGGCACAAGGCTGTTCGGTGGCGAGCGAGCCGGCCAACGGATAGCGCGCGCCGAGCCGGTCACCCTCGGCGACCCAGCCGGCCGGGTCCCGCGGCCACCGGGCGTCGCCGCACCGGATCGCCCAGTGCGCTCCGCTGTCCGGTATGCCGACCGGCACCCTGGGCGCGGCGAGCAGGTCCACCGCCCGGGTCGGATCGCCGCGCAGCGCGACCAGCAGTTCGGCCCACTGCGGCCAACCGCCGGAGTTGTACAGCACGGTCGCCTGCGTCGCGTCCAACGCCGTGCCGCGACCCTGCCCGGCGACGGCGGCGCGCAACTCCTCGTACGCGGCGCCGGCGGCCTCCGGGGTGTCGCCGAACCCGTACCGGTCGTGGTGGCGAGCGAGCCAGGGCAGGAACTGCACGTCGAAGCGGCGCCGGAAGCCGCGGGCCCACGACTCGACGAAGACCTCCTCCGGCGTGGACAACCAGTTCATGCTCGAGTCGAGCACGAAACGGTCCACCCGATTGCGGAAGGCGGCCGCGTACCACACGCCCAGCCAGGTGCCGTAGGAGAAGCCGAGGTAGTCGACGCGGCGCTCGCCGAGCACGGCCCGGATCAGGTCCAGGTCCCGCGCGGTCTGATCGGTGGTCACATACGGGGCGAACTCCGCGTCGCCGCAGGCCTGTCCGACCAGGCGCGCGTTCGCGAGCTGCCGTGCGACGTTGGCCGGCGAGCGGTCGCGGGTGTCGGCGACCGAGTCGTATCGCGTCCAGTCCACGCCACAATCCAGGCTCGTGGAGGGCGCGACTCCCCGGGGTGCGAAGCCGATGATGTCGTGGGTCCGCAACAACTCGGGCTGGGACCGGGCGATCCGGGTCGCCGACGCCGAGCCGTCGATGCCGGGGCCGCCGGGGTTGACCAGGAGCACGCCGCGTCGCGCCGATCCGCCGGTGCTCGCCACCCGGGTCACCCGCACGGTGATCGTGCCCTTGCTCCGGTCGTACCAGTCCAGCGGCGCGCGCACGTCCGCACAGGAGGTGACCGGGTGGTCCCGCCAGTCGGGATCGCCCGGGCCGGGCGAGGTGTACCAGTCGCACACCCGCCAGTGCGGACGCTGCGCGCCGAGGGAGCCGTACGGGTTGACCGCGCCGGCGTTCGCGTCGGCACCGGAGGCGGCCTGCGCGTCGGTGCCGACGAGGGTGCCGGCCACGCCGGCGAGCAGCGCCGCGCACGAAACGGCGATCCGCAGGCCGCGTCGGAGGGTGGTGCGGCGCCGGGCCGGCGGGAGCCGGGGGTCGGGGGGCTGCATGGGGGCTCCAGTCGAGCGGGGCCGAGAGCCGGGCCACAAGGGGCGGTGGGGTGCCCCGCCGCGGCCGGGGGTGCCGGGAGTGGGATGGGGGGGTGGGGTGGGGGAACGCCGGAAGTGTGCCGGGGGTGCCGGGGATCTGTGGTGGGGGGTGCCGCGGTGTTGTCGGGGAGGCCGGGTTCGCTCGGGCCCGACCCGGCTCGGCCTCACTCAGGGGAGGATCGCGTCCACGTACCCGCCGTCCACCCGCAACGCACCGCCCGTGGTCGCCGACGCGAAGTCCGAGCTGAGGTAGACCACCATGTGCGCGATCTCCTCGGGCTCGATCAACCGCTGGATCAGCGACTGGGGGCGGTGGCGCCGCATGAACTCGCGCTGTGCCTGTGGCCACGGCAGCGCGGGGTCGACCAACTCGTAGACGAAGTCCTCGACTCCGCCGGTGTGGGTCGGCCCGGCGATCACCGAGTTGACCGTCACCCCGCTGCCGGCCGCCTCCTTGGCGAATCCGCGGGACACCGCGAGCAACGCCGTCTTGGACATGCCGTACTGGATCATCTCCGCCGGGATGACCACCGCCGAGTCGCCGGCGATGTTCTGGATCCGCCCCCAGCCGCGCTCGCGCATCCCGGGCAGGTAGGCGCGGATCATCCGCACCGCGGTGAGCACGTTCACCTCGAAGTACCGCCGCCACTCCGCGTCGTCGATCTCCAGCGCGGGCCGCGCTCCGAAGATGCCGAGGTTGTTCACCAGGATGTCCACGTCCGGCGCCGCCGCCGACACCCGCGCGGCCCCCTCGTCGGTGGCGATGTCCCCCGGCGCCGCCCGGAATTCCCCGCCGGGCACCTCGCCGCGCATGCGCTCCACCGCCGCGTCCACGGACTCGGGGGTGCGCCCGTTCACGGCGACCCGGGCCCCGGCCCGGGCCAACCCCACCGCGATCGCCGCCCCGATCCCCTGGGTCGACCCGGTGACCAACGCACTCTTCCCGGCAAGATCGATCAGCACGCTGCGAACCCTTCGTCCGACACCCATCCCCCGGCCACGTCCAGTAGATCATTCGAGCGACCGGTTCGGAGTCGGCGACGGGCCGACGATCACGCGTGGCCCCCGGATGCCGCGCCGTGCCACGAGCGCCGTGGGCACTCCCACCCGCCGCCGGGCGGTGCCGGCGCCGCCCGGTCGGCGTCACCGGAACGCCGGGATCACCTCCTTGCCGAACAGTGCGATCATCGAAGCCAGTTCGTCGAAGGAGCCGCGCGTGGACGTCGGGCCGGTGTCGCCCGGCAGGCCCGCGCCGAAGGCGGCGTGGATGTGGTCGCTACCGGTGCGGTCGCGGTAGTCGGCGATCTGGGCGATCACGTCCTCGGGACCACCCCACAACAGCCGGTCCCGGGCGATCTCCTCGGCGGGGACGTGTTCGCCGGCGTCCAGGCGGTGGAACAACTCGCGCTCCGTGGCGTCCTCGGCCGATTCGCGCCAGTGCTCGAGCAGGCCGCCGACGTACGCGGGCAGCACCTCCTCGGCGACCGTCCGGCGGTCCTTGCCGAGCCACGCGTACCGGCGCAGCACCCAGTCGGGTCGCCGGGCGTGCCGCGCGCACGCCGCCCGGTAGACCGCCAGGCAGGATCGGGCCTTGGCCAGGGACTGGACCGGGCCGCACAACCACGCGTCACCCAGGCGCGCGGCACGCTCGACGGCGGCGTCCGCGACGCCGGCCACCCACAGCGGGATGCTCTCCTGCACCGGGCGCGGGTGCACGGTCAGTTCGGGGAAGTCGTGGAAGCGGCCCCGATAGGCGACGTTCTCCCGGGTCCAGACCAGGCGGAGGATCTCCAACGCCTCCTCCATCCGCGCGCCCCGGGTGCGGAACTCGGATCCGTGCGCCGCGTACTCCAGCGGCCACCAGCCCAGTCCGACGCCGAGGGTGACCCGTCCGCCCGAGATCTCGTCGATCGTGGCGACCTGTTCGGCGACCCGCAGGGGATGGTGCACCGGGAGCTGGAAGATGCCGGTGCCCACCCGCAGGGTGTCCGTCCGGGCGGCGACGGCGGCCAGCAGCGTGAGCGGATCGCTCATGTTGCCCGGCATGAAGTGGTGGTGGCCGACGGTGGCGGTGTCGAAACCGGCCTCCTCGGCGATCCGGGCCAGCGCGAACGTGCGGTGATAGGGCTGCGCGTGGCCGGGATCGCGCAGCACGGGCAGGGACATGGAGAACCTCATGCGCACGACCTCATCCGAAGAGCCTCATGCGGGCGGAAGCTAGCAGCGTCCTCGCGAGCTCTCCAGAGCCATGGCGCCGTCCGTCGTTCGACACCCGAGTGGCGCGGTCGCGCGACGCGAACCGCCCGGTACGCTCGGCCGGCGGGAAACGCCGCAGGCACGGGCAGCACGACACCGGAGGCGAAGACGATGAGCGAGCAGGTCGCGGTGGGGCTGGTCGGGGCCGGGCCGTGGGCGAGGCTGGTGCACGCGCCGGTGTTCGCGGCCGGGCCGGAGACCCGGCTCACCGCGGTATGGGCACGCCGGCCGGAGGCGGCCCGGGAACTCGCCGAGTCCTACGACGCCCGGGCGTGCGCGGAGTTCGACGAGTTGCTCGACGTGTGCGAGGCGGTGGTCTTCGCGATCGCCCCCGAGGCCCAACCCCCGCTCGCCGAGCGCGCGGCGCGGGCGGGCAAGGCGGTGCTGCTGGAGAAGCCGATCGCGGCCGACCCGGACACCGCACGCCGCCTGGCCGATGTGATCGACACGGCAGGGGTCGGCTCGATGGTCGCGCTGAGCGCGCGATACGCGCCGCGGGTACGGGAGTTCCTGGCCCACCTGGAGAGCGCCGAGACCCCGTGGCGCACCGGCAGGTTGACCTGCGTCACCGGGGCCTTCCTCGGCGGTCCGTTCGCGGCGTCGCCGTGGCGACAGGCGCGCGGCGCGATCCTGGACGTGGGCCCGCACGCGTTCGACCTGATGAGCGTCGCGCTGGGCGACATCGTGGACCTGCGGGCCGACTCCGCGGGCGCGGGCTGGGCGGCGCTTCAGCTCGTCCACGCCGGCGGCGCGGTGTCCCAACTGGTGTTGTGCTGCTCGGCCGAAGGCGGTCACCGCTACGACGTGGACGTATCCGGATCGGCCGGGGCCGCCACGCTGGACCTGTCCACGGCGATCGACGGGTCCGCCTTCGCGGTGCTGCGCGCGGAGTTCGCGAGCCTGGTCCGCGACGGCGGCCGGCACGTGTGCGATGTTCGTCGCGGACTGTATCTCCAGGAGATCGTCGCCCGCGCCGAACAACAACTCGCCGCGGCACGCTGAGTCGCGCGCCGCGACGCTCCGTCCCGGCGGATCAGGCCGTCGGCTTGCGGCCGATGCCACCGGCCATCAGCTTCTGACCGACCGTCAGCGGCTCCTCGACCGGTTCCTCGGGCTGCCACTGCGGCAGGAAGACCACGCCCGGCTCGACCGGTTCGAGGCCGTCGAAGTACGCGGAGATCTCCTCGATGGTCCGGAAACGTCCCGAGCCCAGGTCGGTGAGCAGCGCCTTCTCCAGTGCGACCGCGTCCGGGCTGGACGCGCAGAAGTGCGTGAGGAAGAGAAAACTGCCGGGCGGCAGCGCCTTCTTGTAGGCCTCGACGATCGCCTCGGGGCCCTCGTCGTCGTTGAGGTGGTGCACGACGCCGACGAGCATCAGACCGATCGGCTGGTCGAAGTCGATCAGTGCGAGCACGTCCGGGTGGGACAGGATCTCGGCGGGCTCGCGCAGGTCGGCGGTGACCACCGTGGTCCGGTCGTTCTCCGCGAGCAGCGCCCGGCCGTGCGCGAGTACGATCGGGTCCTTGTCCACGTAGACCACGCGGGCCTCGGGCGAGTGCTCCTGCGCCACCTGGTGCGTGTTCTGCACGGTGGGCAGGCCGGAGCCCAGGTCGAGGAACTGACGGATGCCCTGCTCCGCCATGTACCGGACCCCGCGCCCGAGTATCGCCCGGTTGTACCGGCCGACATCGCCTATCTCCGGGACGATCGCCAGTGACGCCTCGGCGATCGCCCGGTCCACCGGGTAGTTGTCCTTGCCGCCGAGTACCGCGTCATAGACCCGCGCGATGCTGGGCGTGGAGATGTCGATACCGACCGGTCGCCAGTCGTCGTCCGATCCGACCGGAGAGTTGCCCGCCGCTTGCGAGTCGTCTGCCATGAAAGGCTCCAACCATGGGGTGAGTGATGATCAGTTCCCGTTGATGGCAAGCCTATTGGTGATGAACTCGGTTTGTTGTCCGGGGCAAGGAGCAACCGTCGACCTCCCCCACCGGTCCGGAACATCTTCGAACTCCCGTGCGAGCAAAGCGAGATGACGGGAGATCAACGCGCCCGGATCACCGCGATTCGCCCCCCGCGTCGGTACCGTCGCTCCCCTGGCCGCCGTAGCGGCGCTCGAACTTGGCGATCGCCCCTTCGGGGTCCACCGGGCGGGCGTTGCCGGTGTGGAACGGATGGCTCTTCGACAGGGAGGCGGCGCGGCCTGGTGTACCGGCCCGGCCGGGACTGATGGAGCGGGTCGGGGCTATGGAGGCGCGACTCGGGCGGGTGGAGCACGAGTTGCACCCGAACGACGGGGCGTCGCTCAGGGACGCGATCGACTCGACGAATCGGCAGCTCGCCCGGTTGTGTCCGGATTGCGAGAACAAGGCCGGCGACGCGGGTGATGGGGCGTCGGAGGAGAGTTAGGCCGGGCGTCCCACCCGACCCTTCTTGCCCCTGGGTGGGACGCCCACTAGGACCTCGACGCCGTCGCCGCCGAACTTCCGGACATGTGCCTGCGGGCGTCGGACAAAACCCGGTCGGTTGCGCCGGATAGGCCCTTCGAAAAACAAGATCGGCTCCCAGCACCGGCCGGGAGCCGATCTCACGTATTGCTACCGCTCCGGAGGCAGCGGGGTCAGATCGAGGTTGGCCACGGCAACTCCACGGCGCAGCGCCGGAACCCCGGACCGGTATGCGGACAGGACCGGCAATGCCTCACCAAGTGCCAGGCCGGTGCGACTGCGAGTGTCGCCGTTGGACACGGCGTACGTCTCGTCGGTCGGGAACGCACCGCGCAACCGCCAAGCGGCCACTGGCTCGCCCGCCAGAACGGCGACTACACGCTCGCACTCACTGGCTTTGGTGACAGTGATAGCCCAGGCTCGCTCCACCCAGACCTCAAGCTCTCGCAGATCGAAGGTGTCGTCAAACGTCTGGTTCACCGATACGAACAGGATCCGAGACAAAACACCGCTCCTCTCAGAGCGCCTTCCGAGCGCTCGATCCCGGGATCGCGAATGCGTTCCCGGCGAGGTTCAACCTACCAGCGTCGGCGTCTGACCCGCACTCGAATTCGCTACAACGCCCCTGCGGGCAAAGCGAGTTGAGGCACGTATCGCATGCCGGCCATCGTCCTCGTCACCACCACGGCGAGAAGGAAGGACTCGGCCTAACCTCCGACCGCGAGAGGCCCGGGAGATCACCAACAGCATCCGGGACGTGCCGGTCAGGCGACCAGAACGCTCTCGCCCAGCGTCGTTTGTCCGAGGGAGTTGGGCCCGACAAGCGCCACCACGTCCCCTCACAGCACGCAGCGTCGTACGCAGATCCCCGCGCGCAAGTGGGCTCGATCGTGAGGACGGACGCGGCATCAGCCGGGCGGCGGGGTCCGTTCGATGGCGTTGAGGCGTTCGAGCGCGCGGTGGAGTTCCGCGGCCTCGGCCTTGTAGGTCGCGAGGGCCCGCGGGATGACGTGTACGGGCACTTGGTCTCGCAGCTCGCGGCGTAGGTCGGAGTAGCCCTGGCGGAGCTCGGCGAGGTCGGCCAGGAGGTGATGCCGCGCGAGGCGGACTGGCAGGCGCGGGTGGCGACGCAGGACCTCGTGGTCGCGGTATCCGGGCGGGCAGAGTTCGTACAGCGCCTCGGCCGTGCGCGGATCCAGGGCGGCCGGGACGGGCGGAGTCGCCGGGCCGGCGCGGTGGCGGGCCCGTTGGCTCGCGACGTCGAACCGGCTGGGCTGCTCCCAGTCGAGGGTGTCGTCGCCGCCACGGGAATCGCTCATTTGTTCGAATCATCGCATAGGGTGCTCTCCCCAATCGGGTCCTACCCTGGATTGGGCGGCAGGATCGGAGCTGATCATGTCGAATGCCGACGAACTCGGGCAGGCCGGCTCATGTACGAGTTGCGGCGCAGGGCTCAGCAACGTCCCGCCGGGAGTGCCGTGCCCGGAGTGCGGCGAGGCGCGGCATCACGAGATCACCCTCACGGACACCGTAACGGTGACCGAGAGAGCAACACGTGGGATCAAGTGGGAACAAACGTGGCAGTCGAAATGGCGCAGCGTCCTGAAGGCATTCAATGATCTTGAAGCCGAGTACGTGGGCCCGGCGTCCGAGCAACGCGCCGACTCAGCAAGCCCGGCGACGAGATTCTGTTGCGCATGCTCCGAGGTCAGAGACGGGATCAAGCGAGACCCCGCTACCCCTGCGTCGGCAAGGAACCCAGGGCCCTTCGTCTACGCCAAGCAGGACGACGACATCAAGTTGTGCGTTGACGTCTGCAACACACACAAGCACGTGAACCGGTGGGGAGGAAGCTACAGGCGGGCGGTGGTGGTGGATTGGCTTGATGACCAGGGCGCAGCGAGCTTCACGATCGAGTGGACCGAGGACGACGGCACACCCCACACCAAAGACGCGCGCGATGTCGCCAAGGCCGCTGTGACGGCGTGGATCAAGTTCTTTGATGACCATGGCATGGATGTGGACGCTGCCTGACGCGCTCCGTGTTGGCCGGCGTCAGGCTCGGGCGGGCCGGCCGGCGAGTTCGAGAACCATGGCCTTGTAGAACGGCGCGCCCTCCCACGGGTGCGACACGCCGACGGTGCGGTAGCCCCACGACGCGTACGCGGACTGCGCCGGGGCCGCCTCCGGTTCCGGGCGGACGGTGAGTGTCACACGTTCGACGTGCAGGCCCTTGAGTAGCGCGGCGTGGAGAGCAGCGGCGATACCGCGGCGGCGCCACTTTTCACGGACCGCGAGTTCGAGGATCACCCACGTGCGGTTGCCGTCCTCGCGCTTGAAGTCGTCCGCGAGGACCTGGTCCACGTTGGCCCACCATCCGGTGTCGCGGGGGAGGAGATAGCCGTACGTGAACCCGATGACGTCTTCGCCGTCGCGGGCGATGATCAGACGCATCCCCGGCCGCTGCGTGTGGAACAGGTAGTGGTCGATGAACTGGGCTACGTCCGAGGGGCCTTCGCTGTAGGGCGGTTCGGCGTAGACCTCCTCATAGGCCGACAGGAAGGCGTCGAGCTGTCCTGCGGCCTCCTGGCCCTCGTATCGCTCGTACGTCACCTCGGTCATCACGCTGCCCCCTTCGTTTTCACGTATTCGGCCAATTCGTCGGTGGCCTCCTGGGCGGAGACGGCGTCGACGGCGCGCAGCGCGCCGACCACCTCGGTGAGACGTCGCATGACGCGTCCCGATTCCACCTCTTCCAGGTCGGTCAAGCTTGCTACGGCCTGGGCAGCGCCTTCGTCGACATCCCCGGCGCCGATCAGGCCCCGGGCCAGAGTGAGGCGGTACAGGGCCCGGTTGCGTCCGTAGTTGGCCTCCTGATGGGCAAGCGCAGCTCGCAAAAACGCGGTTGCCGCTTGGTGGTGGCCGAGTTCGGTGTAGAGGAGCCCCTGCGCGTAGTCCAGCTCGGCATGCCCGTGGAACGCGGCCCACTCGGGCGAGGGGCGCCCGCGCCCGTTGCGGTCGACGAGCCGCAGGGCGTCGCTCATGCGACGTCGAGCGGATGTGTCGTCGGCCAGCAGCGACAAAGCGCGCGCTTCCCGGGCGGCGATGAGGGATTGCAGGATCGGTGACCCGAGGCGGGTCGCACGGTCCTGGGCGGCGCGGGCCAAGTCGAGGCCGTCGCGGGGCCGTCCCTCGTGGCACGCCTGGAGGCTCATGGAGGAGAAGACCAGGATTTCCAGGTTCGTGTCTCGGAGCATCGTGGCCGTCGTCAGGGCCTCGCCCCAATAGCGTCGCGCGTCGTCCTGCTTGTCCGCGTCGTAGTACAGCCAGCCGCAGTGCCCGGCGACTTCCCCCGAGAGGAGGCGGAGTTGACGGCCGATCGTGTCCGGATACTTGCTGGTGTTGATAATGCGGCGGACGCGGCTCAGGTGGCGCACGGCCAGGGAGCGGACGTCGCTGCCGCCGTACGTCGCGTCAAGCTGGAAGAGGACGTGAAGGCCGTCCCGGAGTTCGAGCAGATGTGTGGTGCCGATGGCGCCGGTGCCTCCGGCCGGGCTCAGGGGAACCACGTGGGCGGGCAAACTCAATGCGGAGGCTGCGCCGATGGAGTCGGCCAGGAAAGCCCGTCGGTCCACGCCGGTGCCCTTCTGCGCGAGGAGTGGTGCACTCCCCACGGTGACACCTGGCGGTGGTCCAGGAAACCCAATCTCGCTTGGGCAGACGGCGAACATGGCGTGGAGGGTCCGCCAGGCGCGCGCCCGGGGTGCAGGTGGGTCGGGTTGACGCCACCTGCGGTACTGGCGGTCCGTCAGGGTGACCGCTTCGCCGAGCAGGTGTGCCGCAGTGTGGAAGGTCCGCAGAAAGTCCGCCGGCTTGTCCCAGCCACGCGCACTACAGGCGTACTCGAAGGGCGTCTGCTCCGGCACCACGTCACCTCCGTGATCTGAATCACTACGAACGGTAGCGACTCTCCAGGCGCGGCAAGGTCCGATGTCCGCGAAAGTCCGGCCGAAAGTCCGCCGGAATGTCCGGTAGCGCCGGTTCTACGGGCGTTGGCTGGTTTGAGAGCTCGACAAGCACGTACTGGCCATCGACCCGCTCGGAAGTTGCAGAGCAATGCCGAGCACACACGCGGAGGATGCACCCTCGTGAGTGATCGACTCACCGCGGTTCGTGTCGTGGAGACCAACGACCCGGAACAGCCCGTACAACTCCAGCTCCAGGTGAATTGGGACGAGCCCGACGGCCGAGACTTCGACGTCACCCTGACTCAGCTCTGGGAGTTGCACGCGCACATCGGCGCCCGGCTCGCCCGTTACCCCACGCCCTCGCTTGCGACTGGTGATGCGCGATGACGAGTCGTTCGCCGGGTGTTCGCCTTCCCAACGCTGGACGTCCCGCACGTCTGGTGGTGTTCGGGACATGGCTGTCGTCGGCCGCGCCGTCGAAGGCGCAGGCACATGTGCAGTGGTACGAGTCGGGCGCGGCGTGGCTGCGCCCGGGGATGGTGTTCTCGGCCGTCGTCGTCCCGGCCCGACTGGTGCACGTCGCGCTCCGAGTGCGGAAACCGGAAGAGTGCGTCGAGCCGTTGGCGCGGCTCCTGGCCGGTCCGGTGTTCTACAGCCCCCCGGGGGCCGAGCA
This sequence comes from Embleya sp. NBC_00888, assembly GCF_045207655.1. Classification (NCBI taxonomy): domain Bacteria; kingdom Bacillati; phylum Actinomycetota; class Actinomycetes; order Kitasatosporales; family Streptomycetaceae; genus Embleya; species Embleya sp. NBC_00888. Next base: position 2,387,210 of record NZ_CP108785.1, read on the forward strand.
CGAGTCGTCGTACACGGCGCTGCTGCCGGTGGCGGAGGGACGGACGTGGCGCGAACCGCAGACGCGGCTGTGCTCGGGTCAGGCGCTGCTGTGGGTGCCGGCGCCCGGCCGGTACCTGCCGGCGACCGATGGGGGCCCGTGGTGGGTTGTCGCCGGTGACGGCGACTCGTTGTGCGCGGCGGTCGACTTGGCCGCGCTCGTTCTGCGCTCTCGCACGGAACCGTTGCGGTGGTCGGGGTGATGAGGCCCCGATGGTTGCTGTCGAGACGGGCCACGGTCCGCCGGATCGTGGGACCCGCCCGGGAGGGCGCTGCGGTGAGGAGTACCGCCCCGATGACGAGCCGCCCGAGCGCCACCGGCAGCCAGGTCTACACGAAGAGTCTGCCGTCCCGGCGGGAATCCGCCTGGGAGGCCCGCCGGTTGGTGACCTCGGCCCTGGCCGCGTGGGGACTCGCCGACGACGACGGCCAGGCGCTCGTCGTCATCAGCGAGTTGGTGTCGAACGCCCACCTCCACGCCGCTACCCCGACGATCCGCGTCGGCGTACGGCGGATGGGGCCGCGACTGGTGCGGGTCTTCGTGGTGGACCGGTCGGACATCATGCCGCTGGTCCGGCCCCCGGATGCCGGTTCCGTCGGCGGACGGGGCCTGACGCTGGTGGACGCGCTGTCCGAGGGCCGGTGGGGGGTGGAGCCGTTGCCTGTCGGCAAGCGGGTGTGGGCCCAAGTGACGGTGACCGCGGCGGACGGTCCCACGTGAGGGGCGAGCCATGGATCGCCGATGGGTGGACGGCCTGTGTTGGCGGTGCGAGCAGGTCGACGTGCCGGTGTTGTGGCTCGGCCCCGTGCACACCGACTACGAGGGCGCCGGGCCGTTCTACGTCTGCGAGCCGTGTATCCGCCGCCTCGAAGCCCTGGTCCGCGCCTACCAGGACCGGCGGGCCAGTGAATGACGAAGCAATCCGCCGCCCTTGTCGTGAAGGAATCCACGATGTCCATTGATTCTTCTGCTCCTTCGGACGCGTCGCCGGAGGGGGGTGAGCCGTGGGAATGGCTGCTGGAAGCGGCCCCGTTGGCGCCGCAGGCGCGTGCCGAGTGGGCGCACGCTCGGGCCGGTTGGTTCACGCCGGGGACGGTGTTCTCCGCCGTGTCGCTCCCGGCCGGGGCGGTTCACGCCGCGATCGGCAACTGGCGGACGTTGAACCAGTTCGCCGAACACCTCACGTCGGTGGTCGACGGGCCGATGTTCTACCGGCCGAGGACGCGCGGCAGCGACGACGACACGTACACGGGTCTTGTGCCCTACTCCGTGGGTCGTCGCTGGGTCGTGCCGTTGACGACCCTGGAGCCCGCTGACCGGCCCCTGCTGATTCCCGCGCCCGATCGGTACACGCCGGAGCGCACCGGCCCGTGGTGGGTGGTCTCGGTGGAGGAATCGAAACGCTTCTGTTCGACACGGGCATTGACCCGACTCGTCAACGCCGGTCGCGGAAGGTGGCTGGACGAGTGACCCGGGAGACACGGGAGCAGACCCTTCAGCGCCTGGACAACGCGATCAGGGACGCGTCCGCCGGCCGGTTCGACGTCCGTCCACCCACTGCGGTGTACGGCTGACCCAGACCTGTCCCCTGCCGCCGCCCGCTCCCGGTCCCACCAGACGGGCGGCACCCGGTCCCGCAGCCCCACTCGCGCGGCTGCGGGACCGGTCCCCCATCGCCCCACGCCCGGCCGGAGAAGCCGCGCCCACCGCGAGGCCGGGCGTGGGGCACCGACGACAGAACGTGCAGGAGGTTGGTTCGAGTGCACAACAGGAACAGAGTCGATCCCGAGAGACTGCGCCGTCTGGACGAGGCCATCGCGGAGGCGGGCGCCGGGTGGTACCTGCCGCGCGAGCCCCACGACTCATACCTGACCGAGGTGTTCGAGCACCCCGACCGGGGCGGGGTGTACGACGCCTTGGACTGCCCGACTGGATCGCACGTCACCCTGCTCCGCGAGTTCCCGATCGACGGCACCGGGCCGGTCTGGTTCAAGGTGCTGCCCGCGGGGACTCGCGTGGACGACATCGGGGCGCGCTGGCTGGTCGGCACCGCGGCTCAGGTGCACGACTGGTACACGGACTACCGACAGTTCCTGATCGACACCGGTTGGCGAGTCGCCGAGTCGACGAGCATCAACGTCGAAGTCACCGAACCGGCTCGGCTCGTCTCCTGAATGGCCCATCGAACTCCCGCCCCCGGCCGTGCTGTCTTGCGCCCGGCCGGGGAGCGGGCCCATTCCATCTCATCGTGGAGGTCCGCGTGACCGCACGTCCGATCAGCACCGAAGATCAAGCCTCGTCCTGCTACTTCCGAACGACGGTCGATCACCCCTACCGCAAGGCGCTCGTTCAGATCTGCGAGCCGTGCAACATGCTGTGCCGCCACTGCTTCGTCAGCGCCACGAAGCGCGGCACGTTCATGTCCGTCGTCCAGATTCGGGAGCGGCTGATCCCGGCCCTCCTGGCCGCCCGGGTCACGCGCGTCACGGTGACCGGCGGGGAGCCGTTCGTCCACGAGGACCTGATCGAGATCGTCACGGAGTTCCGCGAGGCCGGGCTCTCCGTCGGCGTCTGCACCAACGGCACGGGCGTGAGCGACGCGGACGTGACCGCGCTGGCCGCGCTGGACGCCCACATGAACGTGAGCCTGGACGGGTTCGCGGAGGAGTCGCACTCCGTGTTCCGCGGCCTCCCCGGGTGCTTCGAGGAAACGGTCGGGACGATCCGGCGGTTCGCTGCGGCCGGCATCCTCCAGGGTTTGCTGTGCACGCCGAACAACCTCGCGGAGGACGAGGAGTACCGGAAGCTGGTCGAGTTCGCCCGGGACCAGGGCGCGAAGTACGTGCTGATGAACCCGCTGGGGTCGATGGGGCGCGGCGCGTCCAAGTCGGCGCAGGAGAAACTGCGCACGCTCGACGAACAGATGCGGGAGATCCGGCGGATGACCGCGCCGTTCGAGGCCGATGGCCTGGAGATGGTGAACATCCGGTTCCCCAATGCGGACAAGCCGTTGGCGCCGTGCGAGGCCGGGAACATCATCTACGTCTTCACCGATGGTGGTGTGGCGATCTGCCCGTACCTGGTGTTCGCCGCCCGGACGAAGGTTTCCCGGCACCCGGACACGGACTTCCTTGTCGGGAACGTGTGGGAGCACGACGATGTCGCGGCGCGGCTGGACGCGTACGGCAAGTTCAGCGACCGCTGGGATCTGGGCGGCAACTCAACGTGCGGGGCATGCTCGATGTCGGCCTCGTGCGGGAAGGCATGCCCCGCGGCCGTCGTGGCCGCCGGGGAACGGATCGGCGCGCTCGACACCGAGCAGTGCCCGATCGTCCCGAGGCAGGCACGAATGTTGCCCGTGGTCGGTGCGTGATGGCCGGGGAGTTCTTCACGATCGACGGGCCGGGCGGCGTGGGGAAGTCGACGGTGACGGCTGCCGTGGCGTTGGAGCTGCGGACGATCGGTGTCGCGGTGTGCCAGACCCGGGAGCCGAGCGACACCCCGCTGGGGCTGCTCGCGCGGAACGGCACCGACACATACCGGGGTATGGCGATGGCGTGCCTGATCGCGGCGGACCGGTACGCGCACCTGGACGAGGAGATCCGGCCGGCGCTCGCGCGCGGCGAGACGGTCGTCTGTGACCGGTACATCGCCTCGTCGCTGGTGCTCCAGGTCCTGGACGGCGTGAACGTCGATGTGGTGTGGGAGCTGAACCGGCACGCCGACATGCCCGACGTCGCCGTGATCCTCAACGCCCGCACCGACGTGATCGAGACGCGGCTGACCAGCCGTGGCGCGCACAGCCGGTACGAGCGCGACCCCGGCAGCACCGCGCGGGAATGCGCTGCGTTCCGCGAGGCCGCTACGTTCCTCATGGCCGCCGGCGTCCGCGTCCTCCAACTCGACGCGAGCAACGAAGGCCCGGCCGCCGTCGCCAGTGCCGTGGTCGCGGCCGTCAGGGGCCCGTGGATGAAAGGCAATTCATGACCAGCCCGAGCGCGCTCGACGTGCTGACGTTCAACCTGAACAACCCGAGCCGGCAGCGGGCCGAGCGCCAGCTCGCCTATCTCGCGGCGCGGCCCGAGCAGGTGCATGTGCTCACGGAGACCGCCGACAGCGCCGGGTGCGCGTTCCTGGAGGAGCGCTTCACCGCGGCCGGGTACTCGGTGACCTTCCCCCGCCCCGAGCAGCGCGGCGAGCGCGGCGTGATGCTCGTCAGCCGTCTCGCCACCCGCCCGGCGCCGTTCGCCGTCGGGTACCTGCCGCATCGCGCGGTCGCGGTCACGGTCGACACCGACCGGGGGCCGCTCGATGTGATCGGCCTGTACGTGCCGTCGCGGGACGCGTCGCCGGAGAAGCGGGAACGCAAGGAGCGGTGGCTGAGGGAGTGCGCGACGGTGCTTCCCGACGGCCGGACCGGCGCCCGGGTCGTGCTCGGAGACCTCAACGTCCTGGAGCCTGATCACTCGCCGCGCTACCGGTTCTTCGCCCCGTTCGAGTACGACTTCTACGAGGCGTTCGGCCGAGCCGGGTACGCGGACGCGTTCCGGACGCTGCACGCGGACGCACTTGAGTATTCGTGGGTCGGGAAGACCGGTGACGGATACCGCTACGACCACGCGCACGTCTCGGCCGACCTGGGCGGCGCGCTCCTCGACTGCTCGTACGTCCACGAGTCCCGCACCGGACCGGACAGGCTGACCGACCACTCGGCGCTGACCATGCGGCTCGCCGTCACCGCTTCGGTGCCGCTGCCGGTGACCGACCCGACGCGGACCGGGGAACCCGTGTCCGCCCTGTTCTGACACCCGTACGAACGTGGGAGATGTGGATGGACGAGAACACCTGGGAACAGATCAACCGGCTCCGCCGCTGGTTGGACGAGAACGCCGGCGAGCAGACCGAGCGGGAACGCACGCTCCTGCGCGTGCTCAAGGTCGGCGAGGAATACGGCGAGGTCGCGGAGGCCCTGCACGGGGCTCTCGCCGCCAACCCGAGAAAGGGCGCGTCGCACTCGTGGGATGACGTGCGGAAGGAGTTGGTGGACGTCGCGGTGACGACGCTGGTAGCACTCGCGACACTCACCCCCGACGCGCGGAACGTCTTCGACGAGCGGCTCGACGGTCTCGTGGATCGCGTGCTGTCGCCGTCCGCCGGGCCCTCGTAGAGCCTGGGCGGGAGAGGGAACGGGTGGCCGGGTAATGGGGCAGGGTCGGCCCTGCTGGGTCTCGCTCATTTGAGCGTGACGGATGTTCGGGCTCGCCCGTTAACCGTGGACAGGCGCATTTCGGCCATCGCCGATCTGCGTCGGGCCGCTGCTCCTCGCGGGGACGTGGTGGCCGGCGGGTGGCCGTGCTCCGCAAAGCTGGTGGGCCCGCTGAGCAGGGGTTCGGTGCCACTTCGGCGCCGGGCCCTGCTGCGTTTTCGGGGGTGCGCCCGGCCGTGCACCCACGGGTGCACGGATGCGTGCCGATCCGGGTACCGTCGGGCCGAAACGGGCTGAAACGGGCCGAGACGTGCCGACCCGGTTCGCGTTCGCTGAGGTCGCAGCGTTTCCGCAGGTCAGACGGCACGTCGGTGTTGGGTGCTCGTCCTGCTGCATCGCTGCTCCTCGGATGGATTTCGATACGTCGCCGGCCCGACGCGCACCACACGCGCTCGCTGCCGACGGCCTCGCCAACACCCTCGCGAACAATCCCCACCCCCGCGAGACCACACACCCGTCCGGCTGAACGGAACCACCTGTCCGGCGACGCGAACCACCCGATAATCGGGGCATGGATCGCATCAGCCATCTCCGTCGTGAGGTCCGCGCGTTCGAGGCCGCCGCGCGACGATGCCTCGAGGGCGGGGACGCGCCCGTCGTGCCGTCCTGTCCGGAATGGACCATGTCCGATCTGGTCGTCCACCTCGGGGGTGTACATCGCTTCGTGACGCGGGTCGTCGACGCGCGACTGGGCGAACCGCCGGATGTCTCCGACGTCGGCATCTTCGCGCTGCCCGAGGACCGTGCCGGCTGGCCGGACCCGGCGGGGCCCACGCCCACGTGGGGGCCGCTCGCTCCCGGTCTGGTCGACTGGTTCGCCGCCGGGGCGGGCGAGTTGGCCCGGGCGTTCGCGCGGACCGCGGCCGAGGAGCGGGTCTGGACCTGGTCCGACGAGCAGACCGTCGGCTTCTGGCTGCGCGTGCAGACCATCGAGGCCGCCGTGCACCGCTGGGACGCCGAGAACACGGTCGGGGCCGCCGCGCCGATGGACGCCGAGCTGGCGGCGGACGCCGTGGGCCAGCACTTCGAGGTGATGATCCCGGCCCGGCGAGCCCGAGTGGCGGCCGCGGCCGGGTCCGGGGAGCGCCTGCGGCTCCGGCGGATCGACGGTCCGGGCGTCTGGGCGGCGCGCTTCGCCGGCGATCGGGTCCTGCTCGGCGACACCGACCGACCCTGCGATGTCGAACTGGCCGGTACCGCATCCGACTTGATGCTCTTCGTGTGGGGACGCCTCGCGGCGGACCGGCTGGAGGTCACCGGCGACCGCGACGTGCTCGACCGCTACTCGACCCTCGTCCCCTCCGTGTAGGTCCGCGTCCACCCCGTCTCCGCCGGGAGTGCTCGGGCGTACCCGCGCGTCGCCCGACGGCGCGGCGCGGCGCGGGCCGGCCCGGGGCCGGTGGTCACTCGTCCGGCGGCGGGGCGTCCGTCGAGGCGTCCAAGACCCTGGGGAAGGGGCGCGGGTAGTGCACGCCGAGGTGGAATCGGTCGGCGAGGACGTCGGCGAACGCCGCCGCGATCCGGTACTCGCCGGCCGGGTTCGGATGCAGGCCGTCGCCGGTGTGGTCGGCCGCGACGAATTCGGCGTCGGTGCGGGCCACCACGACCGGGGACTCGTCGGTGTTCAGGTCGGCCGCGATGGCGTCGATGCGGGCGTTGAAGCTCGCCGCGCGGGCGGCGAACTCCGGATCCGGGCCCGCCTGGTGGGTGGGCAGGACGTGGCCGAGCACGATCCGCAGGCTCGGGCCGGCTCGGCGGGCCTCGGTGATGAAGTCGCGCAGCTTGGCCTCGAAGGCGGCCGGCTCGATCGGGGGTCGGCGCAGGTCGTCGACACTCATCAGGACCAGGAGGTAGTCGGGTCGGTACTCGGCCACCTCGGCCCCGATGTCGCCGAGCGGATCCTTGGAACCGACCAGGTCCAGGCGCACGTCGTGGGCGCGCAGGTGGCGCCACAGCCGGTAGCGCCAGGTCCGGTCGCCGCTGCCGACGTGACCGATCGAATCGCCGGCGATCATCACCGGGACCTCGTGCCTCGCACCCGTCATCGTGCCTCCCGGGTCGATTCACCGGCCTCGTCCGGGCACCGGTCCTCCCCCAAACGGTAGGTTCGACTGCCCCGGGCCGCCCGCCCGACTACCGCGAACGGGTGGTGACCGCCCGGGCACGTCCCGTCATCCGACCGCCGCGCGCAGCACGTCCGGGAGCGGCCGGCTGTGCACGATGTCCAACCGGGACACCGCCCTGGTCAGCACCACGTACAGGCGGCCCGCGCCCCGTGCCTCGGCGGCCACGATCGCGGCCGGTTCGACCGCCACCACGTGGTCGTACTCCAGGCCCTTGGCCAGCGTCGCGGGCAGTACGGTCACCCGTACCGCGCCGGTGGGATCCGGTGTGTCGGCCGTGCCGGTGGCGATGCCCGCCTCGGCCAGCGCCGCGCGCAGCGGCTCGGTGCCCGCGCCGTCCGCGATCACCCCGATCGAGCCCTCGTGGGCGAGTGCGGCGCGCACCGCGCCGACCGTCGCGGCGACCGGGTCGGCCACCTCGTGCACGGTCAACGCGCCGTCCTCGCGCAACGATCGGGCCGCGGGTACGTCCACGTCCAGGCTCGCGAGCAGGCGGTTCGCCAGCGCGACGATCACCGCGGGCACCCGGAAGCCGACGGTCAGCGGGGCCACCTCGGCGTCGGGTCGACCCAGGTGGGCCAGCAGTTCGGGCCAGGTACGGGCCGACCACGGCGTGGTGCCCTGGGCCAGGTCGCCGAGCACGGTGACCGAGCCGAAGCCGATCCGGCGGGCCAACGCGCGGCACTGCATCGGGGACAGGTCCTGGGCCTCGTCGATCACCACGTGGCCGTAGCCGGCCGGCCGTTCGATCAGCCCGGCGACCTCGTCGAGCAGCACCAGGTCGGCGGCCGACCAGCGGGCGCCGCGCCACGAGCGCGGCGGCTTTGCCCAGCCGATCGCGCGCTGCTCGTCGGCGGTGAGGATGCCGTCCGCCGCGGCGGCCAGCGCGTCCGGGTCGGCGAGGATCCCGGCCAGGACCTGTTCCGGGCCGGCCTGCGGCCAGCACCGGTCGACGAAGCCGCCGACCGCCTTGGATCGGCCCATCCGGCGCAGCCAATCACCGGTCGGTGGGCCGGAGTTGCGCTCGGCCTGGCGTTGCAGCACGGCCACCGCGCGGGCCCGGACCCGCTCCCGGCCGACCTGGTAGGGGGTGTCCTCGACACGTACCCGCTCGACGATCTCGGCCAGCTCCTCCAAGGCGATTCGCCGCCGATAGGAGCCGTCCGGTACGGCGACCGGTTCGCCGGGCGCGGCGATCCGCGCGTAGAGCGCACGGCGCAGCACGCCGGCCATCCGGGCGTCGTGCTTGACCACCTCGGCGGCCGGTTCGTCCCGGGCCCGGATCGGGTGTCGGCCGACCTCGTCGTCGATGGTGGCCTGGCGGATGCCGGTCTCGCCGAGGGCGGGCAGCACCTCGGCGATGTAGTGCAGGAAGGCCCGGTTGGGGCCGACGATCAGCAGGCCGCCGCGTTGCAGGCGTTGCGGGTGGGTGTAGAGGAGGTAGGCCGCGCGGTGCAGGCCGACGGCGGTCTTGCCGGTGCCGGGGGCGCCCTGGACGCAGATGGAGGCGGTCAGGTCGCGGCGGACCAGGTCGTCCTGCTCGGGCTGGATGGTGGCGACGATGTCGCGCATGGGGCCGACCCGGGGCCGGCCGAGTTCGCCGGTCAGGATCGTGCCGGGTGCGCCGGGAGTGCCGGGTGCGCTCGCGCCGGGTGCGGGCCGGGCGTCGAGGTGTTCGTCCTCCAGGCTGGTCAGGTCCTCGGCGGCGCCCGCGCTCCACGGCGCCCAGCCGAACCGGCGGCGGACCGCGACGCCCTGCGGGTCGCGGGCGCTCGCCCGGTAGAAGGCCCGGGAGATCGGCGCGCGCCAGTCGACCACCAGCGGCGGGGCGGCCAGGTCGGTGGTGATCCGGCGCCGGCCGATGTGGTACCGGCGACCGCGGTGCTCGCCCGCCGCCGCCGTCCCGGCGAAGTCGAGTCGGCCGAAGAACAGCGGGGTCTGCGCGAGTTCGCCCATCTCCTTGGCACGGCTGCGCAGTGTGTAGCCCAGCGCCTCGGCGTCCGCGCCGGACGCGGAGACGTCGGCACCGGTGACGACGTGTTCGGCGGCGCCCGCGACCATCGCGGCCATCGCCTCGCGGCAGACCTCGTGGTAGTCGCGTTCCCGACCGAGTTCGGCATCGAGTGCGGCATCGAGTGACGTCATGCCGACCAGGATAATGCAACTCGGTTAAATATGTTACCGAGTAACGTTCCGGTAGCGGGTCAGTCCCACCTCCAGTTGGTCGAAGGCCCGTTCCGCGGTCGCGCCGGCCACCGCGCGCAGGTCCGCCGCGCGCTCGCCCGCCGCGATCCGCCGCCAGTTCTCCCGGGCCAGGATCCGTTGCACCGCGATGATCTGGCCGGCCGCCAGGCGCGCCTCGACCTCGTCCGGGCCGCCCAGCGCGGCGGCCAGCGCGTCCTCGGCGCCCTCGGTGTACGCGAAGACGCGGGCGAGCAGCGCGGGGGTCCCGTACAGCAACCGGTGGAAGGCCAACACCTGCGGGTCGTCGCTGAGCCCGGTCACCGGATCGTGCCGATCCAGCCCGGCCAGGAAGTGCCGGCGCAGCGCCGTCAGCGCGGAGACGTCCTCGGGTCGCCCGGCCACCACCCGGCCGGCCTCGTCCTGGTGGTCGGCGAACCGATGCAGCACCAGGTCCTCCTTGGTCGGGAAGTACCGGAACAGCGTCGGCTTGGAGACCTCCGCGGCCTCGGCGATCTCGGCCACCGACACCGCGTCGAAGCCCCTGGCCAGGAACAATCCGATCGCGACGTCGGAGATGTTCGCCGCCATCCGCAACCGCTTCCGCTCCCGCAGCCCCATCTCACCGCTCATGCGCGGCACCTTACGGGAGACGGCCGCGCCGGCCGCCGGGTGATGCGCCGGGCGACGGGCATCCGTCCGGCGTCCGGGGGCCATCGCCGACCGGGCCTGCGGCGACCTATGCCGCGTCCACGACCCCGATCTCGCGCGCGTGCAGTCCGGCGAACACCACGTCCGCCACCGACCGCGAGCCGCATCCGTCGATGTCGACCACGATCGCGTGCCGGGGATCGGCCTCGAGCGCGAGCGCGACATGCGCCTCCGCGACCCGTTCGAGCGCGCCCCGGCGGGTGAGCCAGCCCCGGTCGTCGGCGGACAACACCTGCTGCGCGGACAACCGGTCGCGCAGCGTGCGGGCCGACCCGGTGAGGTGGACGGTGACGGTCGGCTGCTCCAACACGGCCCGGTACTCGGCGACCTGGGCGCTGAGCCGGGTCCCGTCGGCGCGGTAGATCGCCGCACCGTCGGCGGCGACGCCGGCCGCCCAGGTGTGCACGACCACCGGCCCGGCCGGTCGCTGCCGCTTGACGAGCGCGTCGGCCCGGAGCAGCCCGGCCAGGCCCAGGCCGTAGCCGGCCCGGGCATCCAGGCGGATCGATTCGGCGCGCCCGGCGATCGGCGTACAACCGAGCGCGGTGCCGAGGGTGTCCGCGAGCGCGGCGCCGCCGGCGCCCGGCGGTGCCTCGATCGCGATGAACGTGTGGTGGTCGGTGCGCCCGGCGGGAGCGGGCCCTGCGAGCGTGGTCGGGGTCATCACGGTGTCCTGGTTCGCTGGGATGGCCGTCGGTCGCGGACGGACCCGCCCGAGCGTGCGAGCACGTCGCCGGCCGTCGCCCCTCCACGTTGCCCGATCCCGGGATGCCCCCGCAGGATCGACCGGGCGAACATCAGGCAACCACGAGGGTACCCGTCGGGGCGGCCGAACATCGAACTCGCGCTGTGTGAAGGCACGTTCACGCGGGCACACGGCGCATTCCCGGACCTTTCCCGGCACGGCGCCGAGCCTGCGGCGGGGCGACCGGCCGCGCCGCGGGCGGTTCCCGCCACGCGGGCCCTCCGCCCATGCGGACAAACCCGACGGCCTCTCGGTTAGGCTCCCCGAATGGCACAGCTTCCGACGGTCGCCGAGATCACCGCACTGCACAAGGCCTACGCACCGAGCCGGGCGATCTTCGAGAAGGTGCACACGCACTGCCACATCGTCTGGCGGATCGCCGAACCCCTGACGGCCGGCCCCGGCGGCGCGGACGTGGACCGCGATCTGGTCCGGGCCGGGTGTCTGCTGCACGACATCGGGGTCTACCGCCTCTACGACGAGAACGGCCGGCTGGACGGCGCCAACTACGTGCGCCACGGGCTGCTCGGTACGGAGATCCTGCGCAAGGAGGGCCTGGACGAGTCGCTGCACCGCTTCTGCTCGTGCCACACGGGCGTCGGACTGACCCGGCACGACGTGGTGAGCCAACAGCTGCCGATCCCGGTCGACGACTACGTCGCCGAGTCCGCCGAGGAGCGGCTGGTGATGTACGCGGACAAGTTCCACAGCAAGTCGAACCCGCCGCGCTTCCTGCGCCCCGACACGTTCGCGGCCAGGATCCGGCGCTTCGGGGATGACAAGGTGGTCACGTTCGAGGCGCTGAAGGCGGAGTTCGGTACGCCCGAACTCGACGCGCTCGCGGCCGAGTTCGGCCACCGGGTGAGCTGAGTGCGGCGGGTCGGGGCCTGACGGGTCGAGGCTTGGCGGCCGGAACACGGTCCGGATCGGATGGGTGGTGTACCGGTGCCGGGGCATCCGGGGCGCCGACCATCGCGGGTCCGTATCCGGCATGATCGATCGCCGGAAGATCCGTTCGCGACCATCACTCCTGACAATCACTCGCGAGAACCGCCCGAGAACAGCCGAGAGCACCGATCCGGAGGCAGCGTCATCGTGACCCCACCGCCACCGCCCGCCCGTACCGCCGAGCAGCGCAAGCAGGACACCCTCGACCGGCTCGAGAACGACGTCGACGCGTGGGTGGCCACCGCCGACGCGGAGACCGGGACGCCGTACCTGGTACCGCTGTCCTTCCTGTGGGAGGGCGAGACTCTGCTGATGGCGACCGCGTCGGCGAGCCCGACCGCTCGCAACCTGCTGGCCGGCGGCACCCTGCGGCTCGGTATCGGACCCACTCGGGACGTGGTGCTGATCGAGGCCACCGCCGAGGCGTTCCCGGCGGCGGACATCGCCGACGACCTCGGCGACACGTTCGCCGCCAGGACCGGGTTCGATCCGCGCGTACTCACCACGTCCTACCACTACTTCCGGGTCCGTCCGCGTCTGGTCCAGGCCTGGCGCGAGGCCAACGAGATCAAGGGCCGCGACCTCCTGCGCGACGGCACCTGGCTCGCTCCGTAGCGGGCGCCGCCGCGAACACTCACCGGCCGGAGTGCTCCCGCCGGTGGGATTCCGGCACTTCGCGATCCGCGCGGCCGGCGCGTGTCCCTGGTGCCGCGCCCTAGAACCCCAACGCCTCGCGCGTGCGCTCGACTTCGTCGGGGTCTGCCGTGGTGGGGACCAGGAAGAGTTCGTCGAAACCGGCCTCGCGGACGGTGTCGACGGCCTTGCGGAGCGCCTCGGGCGTGTACGCGGTGACGTTTTCGGCGACGGCCTCGCCGATCTGCTCACCGAAGACCCGCAGGTAGTCGAACGCGTAGGCGCGCAGCCGGGATTCGGCGTCGGTACCCAGTGCGTACCACAGGCTCGTGGACAGGTGTGGCGAGTCGGTGCGACCCGCGTCGCGCCACGCGCCCCGGACCCGCTCCGCGACGTCGCGCAACGTGTCGGGATCCGGTGCCGCCACGGCGGACCCGTCGTCGACGCCCGCGGCCCAACGCGCCGCCCGGGCGGTGGCCATCGGGCCCATGGCCCCGGCGACCAACGGCGGCCCGCCCACCTGGATCGGGGGCGGTCCGACCGGTTCCAGGTCGGGGGCGGGCGGCTCGCCGGCCCAGATCGATCGCATCGTCGCGACCTGGTCGTCCATGCGCTGCCAGCGCCGCTCGAACGGGGCGCCGACCGCGCGGTAGTCCTGTTCACGACCGCCGACCCCGATCCCGACGGTCAGTCGTCCCGCGCTCAGTCGGTCCACCGAGGCCAGGTCCTTGGCCATCCGGACCGCGTTGTGCGACGGCAGGATCACGATCGTGGTCCACAGCCGGACCCGCTCGGTCAGCGCGGCGGCCGCGGCGAGTTGCACGGTGAGCGAGTGGCTGGTGTAGGTGATGCGCTCCGGTACCGCGAGGCTCGACCACGGACCCTCGTCGATGCCGCGACACCAGCGCAGTACCTCGTCGCGTCCGTGGGGCAGCATGGTCGGCAGGGTCATCGCTATGTCCATGCCGCCGGATGGTGCCGCATCGGGTCGACGGGAACAATGGCCGGCGCGCGCCGGCCGCGGGGTGGACCGGCCCGCCGCCGGTCTCTCGTGGGTGCCGGCGGCGGGGGTCGCTTCGGGGGACTCGGCTGCCGGGGGACGGCGGCAGCCGAGTCGCATCGGGTGGGTCGGATCCGGGGCGTGTCTTCGATCAGCTACCGAAGTAGGTGTCGAAGTTGCGGGAGAACTCGAGGTTGTTGAACCGGTCCCAGTTGATCGACCAGCTCATCAGCCCGCGCAGGTTCGGCCGTACGCCGCCGCGTGGCGTGTAGCTTCCGCAGTTGCTGCCCTTGGTCAGGCAGTCGAGTGCCTTGTTCACCTCGGTGGTGGACACCCAGCCGTTGCCCGCCTGGACCGAGGCCGGCATGCCGATCGCGACCTGTTCGGGGCGCAGTGCCGGGAACACGTTGTTGGTGTTGCCCGCGACCGGGAAGCCGGCGAGCAGCATGTCCGTCATCGCGATGTGGAAGTCGGCACCGCCCATGCTGTGGTACTGGTTGTCCAGGCCCATGATCGAGCCGGAGTTGTAGTCCTGGACGTGCAGCAGGGTCAGGTCGTCGCGCAGGGCGTAGATGACCGGCAGGTAGGAACCGCAGCGCGGGTCCTGGCCGCCCCACTGTCCCGACCCGTAGTACTGGTAACCCATCTGCACGAAGAACGTCTCGGGCGCCATGGTGAGCACGAACCGGCTGCCGTACTTGGCCTTGAGCGTCTTGACCGCCGAGATCAGGTTGACGATCACCGGTGTGGTCGGGTTCTTGAAGTCGGTGTCGCCGGTGTTCAGCGACAGCGAGTGGCCCTCGAAGTCGATGTCCAGGCCGTCGAGTCCGTATTCGTCGATGATCCTGCCGACCGATTCGACGAACTTGTCCCGCGCGGCGGTGGTGGACAGTTGCACCTGGCCGTTCTGCCCGCCGATCGAGATCAGCACCTTCTTGCCGGCCGCCTGCTTGGCCCTGATGGCGGCCTTGAAGTCGGCGTCGCTCTCCACGCTCGGGCACTCGGCGACCGGGCAGCGCACGAACCGGATGTCGCCGGAGGTGACCGAGGTCGGCTCGCCGAAGGACAGGTTGATCACGTCCCAACTCGCGGGTACGTCGGCCATCTTCGTGTAGCCCGCGCCGTTGGCGAAGCTCGCGTGCAGGTAGCCGACCAGCGCGTGCGGGGGCAGTTGGCCGCCTCCGCCGTCGGTGCCGGTGGTCGCGGTGACGGCCGCCGACTTGGCCGACTCGCCCGCCGAGTTGGTCGCGCTGACCTGGAAGTTGTAGGCGGTGGCCGGGGTCAGTCCGGTCACCGTGGCACTGGGGCCGGTCGCCGTCTGGGCCAACGTGCCGTTGCGGTAGACGTTGTAGCCGGTCGCAGCGGGCACCGCGGTCCACGACAGCGGCACGGTCGTGGCGGTCGGCGTACCGGCCGCCAGGCCGGTGGGGGTGGCCGGGACCACGACGACGCCGGAGGTGGTCGCGCTCACGGCCGCCGACTTGGCCGACTCGCCGGCCGAATTGGTGGCGCTGACCTGGAAGCTGTACGTCGTCGCCTGGGTCAGGCCGGTGACGGTCGCGCTCGTTCCGGTGACCGTCTGGGCCAACACTCCGTCGCGGTAGACCTTGTATCCGGTCGCACCCGGCACCGCGGTCCACGACAGCGGCACGCTGGAGGCGGTCGGCGTGCCCGCCGCGAGCCCGCTGGGCACCGCCGGGATCTGGGTGCCGCCGCCGGGGCCGGTCAGCGACAGGTCGTCGGCGTAGTAGGCGCCGGTGCCGTACCAGCCGTGCGTGTACAGGGTCACCGACGTGGTGTCGGGGCCGGTGCGGAACGTGGTGGTGAGCCGGGTCCAGTCCGGCGCGGAGCCGGTCCAGGTGGACGGGTCGGTGGTGCCGGTGCCGCTCGCGCCGATGTATACGTAGCTGCCGCGTACCCAGCCGGAGATCACGTAGTCGGAGGACGGCTGCACGGTGACGGTCTGGGCGCAGCGCGCGTTGTCGCTGCCGGCCGGGGTCGCCTTCAGGGCGGAAGTGCCGCCGTGCACGGGGGTGCTGACGGTGGCTCCGCTGCCGGCGCTACAGGTCCAGTCGGACATGCCGGACTCGAAGCCGCCGTTGCGGACGAGTTCGGCGGCGTCGACCGCGTCGGCGGTGCCGCCGGCGGCGGTGAGCATGGCGGCGGTCAACAGGGCGGTGCTTGCCGCGGCGACGAGGGGGCGCAACCGTTTGGGGGGACGAACGCTGGTGGATCCGGACATGGGATTCCTCGCGTGGTCGGGACGGGACTGAGCGTGGCGGGACTGAGCGTGGCGGGACTGAGCGTGGCCGAGCCGGGCCGGCCGAGCAGGGGCCGGCCCGGGCCGAGCGGGATGGGGCCGCGCCCGGGCCGGTCGCGTGGTCCGGCCCGGGCGCGACGCGCTACGGGAGCGTGTCGAGGTGCGGGCCGACCGTGTTGGAGAACTGGTTGCCGTTCAGGGCGTCCCAGTTGGTCGACCAGGTCATCGCACCGCGCAGACCCGGGTAGGTCTTGCTCGGCTTGAACGTGCCGCAGCCGGTGCCCTTGGTCAGGCAGTCGAGCGCGTTGTTGACCACGCTCGGCGGCACGTACCCGGATCCGGCGCCGCGCGGCGACGCGGGCAGACCGAGGCCGACCTGCGAGGGGGCCAGGCCGCCTTCGAGTTGGATGCAGGCGAGGCCGGTCATGAAGTCGACCGTGCCCTGGCTGTACACCTTGCCGTCACAGCCGAGCATCGCGCCGCTGTTGTAGTACTGGGTGTTGACGACGGTCAGGATGTCCTTGATCGCCAGCGCGGTCTTGAAGTACTCGGTGCCGGTGGACTGCATGTCCAGCGTCTGCGGCGCCATGGTGATCACCAGGCCCGCGCCGACCTTGCCGGACAGCGAGCGCAGCGCCTGGGACATGTAGGTGGAGTTGATGCCGTTCTCCAGGTCGATGTCCACACCGTCGAACCCGTAGTTCTGGACCAGTGTGTACAACGTGTTGGCGAAGTTGGTCGCCGACGCGGAGCTGTTGACCGACACGGTGCCCTTCTCGCCGCCGACCGAGATGATCACCTTCTTGCCGGCCGCCTTCTTGGCCGCGATGTCGGCCTTGAACGCCGCCTCGGAGTAGTTCAGCGCCGGGTCCAGGGTGAACGAGACGCCGCCCGGGGTGCCGGTGGCGTCCGCGAAGGAGACGGCGATGATGTCGTACTCGGCGGGCACCTGGGCGATGGTCTGCACGGTGGCGCCGTTGTTGAAGTTCTGCCAGTAGCCGGTGAGTACGTGCTTGGGCAGTTGGCCGCCGCCCCCGCCGCCGGTGGTGGTCGCGGTCACCGCGGCCGACTTGGCCGACTCGCCCGCCGCGTTGGTCGCGCTGACCTGGAAGCTGTAGGAGGTGGACGCGGTCAGACCGCCGGCGGTGGCACTGGTCCCGGTCACGGACTGCACCTTGGTGCCGTCCTGGTAGAGGTTGTAACCGGTGGCGCCGGGGACGGAGTTCCACGACAGCGGCACGCTGGAGGCGGTCGGCGCGCCGGCCGCGAGGCCGGTGGGGGTGGCCGGGATCTGGGTGCCGCCGCCGGTGGTGGTCGCGGTGACCGTCGCCGACTTGGCCGACTCGCCCGCCGAGTTGGTCGCGCTGACCTGGAAGCCGTACGCGGTCGAGGGGGTCAGCCCGGTGATGTTCGCGGTGGTCCCGGTGACCGACTGCACCTTGGTGCCGTTCTGGTACACGTTGTAACCGGTCGCGCCGGGAACGGAGTTCCACGACAGCGGCACGCTCGACGAGGTCGGCGCGCCGGCGGCCAGGCCGGTGGGCACCGCCGGGATCTGGGTGCTGCCGCCGGGGCCGGAGAGCACGATGTCGTCGGCGAAGTAGGCCGGTTGGCCGTACCAGCCGTGCGTGTAGACGGTGACCGAGGTGGTCGAGGCGCCGGTGCGGAACGTGGTGGTGAGTTGCTGATACGTTCCGGCACTCGGCGTCCAGGTGGACGGGTCGGTGGTGCCGGTGCCCGTCGCGCCCAGGTACACGTAGCTGCCCTGGACCCAGGCGCTCAGCGTGTAGGCCGAGTTGGGCAGCACCGTGACCGTCTGTGCGCAACGGGCGTTGTCGGAGCCCGCCGGAGTGGCCTTGAGCGCGCCGGTGCCGGCATGCGTCGGAGTGCTCACCGAGGCCCCGGAACCGGCCGAACAGGTCCAACCGGCGAGGCCGTTCTCGAAGCCTGGGTTGCTCACCAGGTTGTCCGCGGCCTGCGCGCTGCCGGCGACCGCGACGGTCGGTCCGGCGCCGGCCAGGGTGAGCGCCGCGAGTGCGGCGAGGGTGGGGTGTCCGCGGCGAGGGGACTTCGCTCGCGGAACGTGCGAAACGCGTGCCACTACTGCCTCCGTGCGTGGAGAAGCGATGTAGGTGGAAGTCGTGCGACCGCGTGCGCGTCAGCCCGCCCTGCGCGCTAATGGTCTAGGCCAAAGTGGTCCAGACCAATAGAGCGTGTCAAGGTTTTCTCCGCGATCCGACTCCGTTTACCTCGCCGTCCCCAACCGGTTACGCTCCGCAGCGGCCCGATTCCCGTCCCCACGCCCGTTTTTCACCGCCCTCCTCGCGCCGCGCTCACACGGTGAGCGCCTTGCGCAATCCGGCCACCGAGGCCGGGTCCCAGCCCGGGCGCGGGGCGGAGCCGACCAGGAGGCGGGTGTACGCGTGGCGCGGGTCGATCAGGATGTCGGCGGTCGGTCCCTGTTCCACCGCGACGCCCCGGTACAGCACCAGGATGTCGTCGGTGACCTGCTGCACCACCGCGAGGTCGTGACTGACGAAGACCAACGCGACGTTCGTCTCCTCGCGCAGTTCGGTGAGCAGGTGCAGGATCTGCGCCTGGATCGACACGTCCAGTGCGGAGACCGCCTCGTCCAGCACCAACACCCTGGGCCGGGCCGCCAACGCCCGCGCGATGGACAACCGTTGCCGCTGCCCGCCGCTGAGTCGGTGCGGCCGGGCACCGGCCTCGCGGGTGCCCAGACCGACCTGGTCCAGCAGTTCGCGCACCCGCCGATCGCGGTCCGCCTCGCCGTGCAGCCGCAGCACGCCGGCCACGCACTGGGCGGCGGTGAGCCTGGGGTCCAGCGAGACGTACGGGTCCTGGAAGACCATCTGGATCTCCCGGGCCCGACGCAGTCGTTCCGGGCCGCCCTTGGCCCGCG
The DNA here is from genome assembly GCF_045207655.1 of Embleya sp. NBC_00888. Classification (NCBI taxonomy): domain Bacteria; kingdom Bacillati; phylum Actinomycetota; class Actinomycetes; order Kitasatosporales; family Streptomycetaceae; genus Embleya; species Embleya sp. NBC_00888. Next base: position 2,406,039 of record NZ_CP108785.1, read on the forward strand.
CCGCGCGCGGGCGCCCGTCCACCGCGATGGTGCCCGCGTCCGGACGGATCAGCCCGACCAGCATGCGCGCGATCGTGGTCTTGCCCGAGCCGGACTCGCCGACCAGGCCGAGCGAGCCGCCCGGCGGCACGGTGAAGGAGATGTCGGACGCCGCGACCGTGCGCTCGGCGCGCCGGCCCGGGAGCGCGAACTCGCGGCACAGTCCGTGTACTTCAAGAGCAGGGGTGGTCATCCGAGCACCTTCTCCGCGGGGTGGTCCAGGTCGGTGCGGCGGCACGTCACCCGGCCGCCGTCGGGAAGTTCGCGCGCGACCGGCCGCCAGGTCTCGCACGCGGTCTCCGCCACCGGACAGCGCGCGACGAACGGGCAGCCGGGGAAGGCGTCGTCCAGCGACGGCGGTCGGCCGGGGATGGGCCGGATCGGGCGCGGGTCGCCCAGCTCGGGCGTGCAGGCCAACAGACCGGCGGTGTACGGGTGGCGCGGATCCTCGAACAGGCTCGCGGCGGTGCGCTCCTCGACCACGCGCCCCGCGTACATCACGTACACCCGGTCGCAGTAGGCCGCCGCCAGGTGCAGGTCGTGCGTGATGAACAGCAGGCCCAGGCCGCGCCCGGTCCGGTGCTCGCGCAGGATGGCCAGGATCTCGGCCTGCGTGGTCACGTCCAGCGCGCTGGTCGCCTCGTCCGCGAGCAGCAGTTCCGGATCACCCGCGAGCGCCGCCGCGATCACCACCCGCTGGAGCATCCCGCCGGAGAGTTCGTGCGGGAACTGGCGCAGCCGCTCGGCCGGGCGCACGATGCCCACCGCCTCCAGCAGGCGCAGCGCCTCGGCGTACGCCTGCGCCTTCGGCCGATCCAGAGTGTGGATCAGTCGTTCGGTCAGGAAGTCGCCGATCCGGCGCACCGGATTGAGCGAGGAGCGCGGGTCCTGGTGCACCATCGCCACCCGACGGGCCCGCAGTTCGCGCAGTTCGTCGGTGTCGAGGGTGAGCGCGTCGCGCCCGGCCACGCCCACCCGGCCGTGGATGTGCGCGTCGCGCGGGAGCATCCGCAACACGGCCTTGGCGGTGGTGGACTTGCCCGAGCCGGACTCGCCGACCAGGCCGACCACCTCGCCTCGGCGCACCCGCAGGTCCACCCCGTCCAGCACCGGGCGCCGCGCGCCGGTGCCCGGGAGTTCGACCGTCAGGTCCCGGATCTCCAGCAGTTCGTCCACCGCGTCCGTCCTGTTCTCGACCATCAACGTTCCCTCACCCCCAGGCGGTCGGAGATCCGCACGCCGACGACATTGAAGGCCACCACGACCAGGGCGATCGCGGTGCCGGGCACCAGGGCCGGCCACAACGCGCCCTGCACCAGCGCGGCCTGCCCCTCCTTGACCATCAGGCCCCATTCCGAACTCGGCGGCTGGGCGCCGAAGCCCAGATAGCTGAGCGTGGCCATGCCCATCAGCACCTGACCGAACATCAGCACCAGGTAGCCGATCAGCGACGGCGCCAGGTTGGGCACCAACCGCCGTACGCAGATGGCGAATCCGCCCATGCCCTGCACCCGGTAGGCGTCGATGTACGGCTTGGCCCGCTCGGCCAGCGCGATGCTGCGGGTGTACTTCGCCACCACCGGCGAATAGGCCAGCGCGAGCGCGATCACCGCGGTGGTCAGCCCGTCGCCGAACACCGACACGATCAGGATCACGAACAACAGCCCGGGAAAGGCGAACATCACGTCGGTGACGCGCGAGACGAACGCGTCCACCCAGCCGCCGTGCCACGCGGCCAGCGTGCCCAGCGCGATGCCGATCACCGACGCGAGCGCGAGCAGCGCCAGCGGCGCCACCAGGCTCGGCCCGGCGCCGTGCAGCACCCGTGAGAGCAGGTCCCGCCCGGACTGGTCGGTGCCCAACACGTGCGCGCCGTCCGGCACCGCGAGCGAGGCGTTCAGATCGATCGCGTCCGGTTCGTACGGTGCCACCAGCGGCGCCAGGACCGCCGCCAACGCGGTCAGCAGCAGGAATCCGGCCGCGATCCGGAACGAGATCGGCCAGGTCCGCTTCCTGGGACGGGCCGGCTTCGAGGGCGCCGCCGGGACGGGCCGCGCGCCGGCTTGGAGAAGAGTCATGCGGCGCTTCCTTCGAGGCGCACCCGCGGATCGATCAGCGGGTGGACGAGGTCGACGAGCGTGGTGACGAGCATGTACGCGAGCACCATGAGCAGCAGCACGGCCTGGGTGACCGGGAAGTCGTGCGTGTTGATCGCCTGGACCAGCAGCGAGCCCATCCCGCTGATCCCGAACGCGGTCTCCACCACCACGGTGCCCGCGAACAGGCTCGCGGTGATCAGGCCGCACATGGTGACCACCGGCGCCAGCGCGTTGCGCAGCACGTGTCGACGGATCACCTTGAACTCGGACAGGCCCGCCGCGCGGGCCACGGTGACGTGGTCCTGCGCGTACTGCTCCAACATGCTCTGCCGGGTCACCCGGCTGACCACGGCGAGTTCGCCCAGCGCGAGCGAGAGCGCCGGCAGCGTGAGGTGGTGGAGTCGGTCGCCGAAGCCCTCACCGGCGCCGGTGACCGGGAACCAGCCCAACTGCACGCCGAGGAAGGCGACCAGGGCCAGGGCCTTGACGAACTTGGGGATGGACGCGAGCAGCGTGGTGACCGCGACGATGATCGAGTCGACCCGCCCGCCGCGCACCGCGGACAACACGCCGAGGGCGATCCCGACCACCACGAACAACACCGCGGAATAGCAGACCAGGAACAGCGTGGTGGGCACGCGCGAGGACACCAGGTCCGCGACCTGGTCGTGGTACTGCATCGAGCGGCCGAGGTCGCCGTGCAGCACGCCGCCGATCCAGTCCCCGTACTGCACCCACAGCGGGTCGTCGAGGTGGTAGGCGGCCCGGACGGCGGCCAGTTTCTCCGGCGTCGCGTCCTCCTGTCCGCCGACCAGGAACGCGGCCGGATCGCCGGGGGCGGCGTAGATCGCGCCGAAGATCACGAAGGACGCGGCGAACAGGGTGACGAGCAGCCCAAGGGTGATGCGCAGGGCGCGGGCGGGCATGGTGGTGACACCTCCGAAGGCGACGGGAACGGGCTTGGTGGGATCAGCCCTTGGTGCCGAGGTCGGCCAGCCACGGGTAGGCGACGTTGGCCATCGAGGCCGGCGCGCCGGTCAGCTTGGCGCTGGTGACCAGCACGTTGGGCACCTGGACCAGCGACAACCACACCGCGTCCGCGGTGAACCGGCGCTCGGCCTCGACCAGCAGCCTGGCCCGGGCCGCGTCGTCGGTGGTGCGCAGCGCCTCGTTGACGACCTTGTCGTACTCGGGCGAACTGAAGCCGACCCAGTTGTTGTTCGAGCCGGTGAGCGCGTTGTCGTAGAAACCGGCCGGGTCGGCCTTGGAGATGTACCAGTCGTCGGCGAACATGTCGACGCTCTTGCGCAGCGCCTGGTCGGTGTACAGCGAGGTGAAGTCCGCGCCCGACATGGTCTTGATCTCGGCCTTGAGGCCGATCCTGCGGGCGGCGTCCACCACCGCGTTGGCGATCAGGTTGCGGGTGGGCGTGCCGTCGTTGGCGACCACCAGGGTCGGCGCGGCCGGGCCGACCTCGGCGATCAGCTTCTTCGCCGCGTCCAGGTCGGCGGCGGTGGGCTGCGCCGGAGCGCCCTGGAGCGCGTCGTAGCCGGCCTGGAAGGTGGCCTTCTCGTAGCCCCACGCGCCCGGTCCCAGCGGGGTCTTCCACGGCGTGGCGAGTCCGGCGAAGGCGGCCTTGGCGATGCCCTGGCGGTCCAGCGCGAGCGAGAGCGCGCGCCGCACGCGCGGGTCCTTCATCCCGCCGCGCTCGGTGGGGATCAGCGTCCAGGCGCGCGAGGAGGAGCCGTAGGAGACGGTGAGCGCGCCGTTGCCGGCCAACGGCGGCACCGCGCTCATCGTGGTGAGGTAGGTGCCGTCCGCGGCGCCGGTGGTCATGCTGTTGACCATGGCGTTCTCGTCCGCCCAACCGAAGGTGGCCGAACGCACCAGCGGCTTGCGGGACTTGTCCCAGTAGGCGTCGTAGCGCTCCAGGGTGATCCGGCTGCCGGCCTTCCACTCCTTGAGCGTGTACGGCCCCGAACACGCGTCGGTGCGCCCGGGCGTGCCGTAGTCCTTGCCCGCGGGCTCGGCCTGTTCGCGGTCGAGCACGATGCCCGCGTTGCCCGCCAGGGCTTTGGTGAACAGCGCGTCGGGCTCCTTGAGCCGCACGGTGACCTCGGTGTCGCCGGTGCGCTCGATGGACTGCACCCGCTCGAACTCGTCCGACTCGTTGTTGCCGTCGGCCGCGTGCCGGCGCAGGCTCCACACCACGTCGTCGGCGGTCATCGGCGAGCCGTCGTGGAAGGTGACGCCGGCGCGCAGCTTGAGTACGAACGTGGTGGGGTCGGTGTAGGTGCCCGAGTCGGCCAGGTGCGGGCGCATGCTCAGGTCGGGCTGGGTCTGGAACAGGCGCTCGCAGACGTTGGCGAGCACCGCGTTGGAGTCGCTGTCGGATCTGACGTCCAGGTCCAGTGACTTGGGTTCCTTGGCCAGCAGCCACTTGACGTTGTCCACCGCGCCGGCGGCCTTGGCGGTGGTGTCGGTCAGCGCGAGGTCGGCGGGCTTGCCGGGGGCGCCGGCCGCGTTGTTGCCGCCGGCGTTCTTGGCGGAACACGCGGTGGTCAGGCCGAGCAGGGCGGCCAGTCCGAGTGCGGTGAGGGTGCGAGTGCGGGACATGCGACTCTCCGGGGGATGCGGGGGGGAGGGTGGGGTGGGGTGGGGTGGGGCGCCGGGGCGGGCGTGCTGCGGGCGCGGCCCGGGACGGGTGTCGGCTTCGGGCGCCGCCGGGGCGGGTGGCCTTCAGGCTCCGCCGGGTCCGTCGTGCAGGTTCCAGGGCAGGAGTTCGTACTCGTGGTCGCACGGGGTGCCGGCGGTGACGCGGTATTCGCCCGTGGTCAGGTCGACGCAACTGGAGAGCAGCGTCGCCCATTGCCGGACCGCCGGCCGGGCCGGATCCGGGTGGGTGCACAACGATTCGGGGTAGCCGAGGTGGTCGGACATCGCGGCGTGGATCAGTTTGCGGGTCTCGGCCGGGTCGCCCGCGTCCCGGCAGCGCCGCAGTCCGGCCTCGGCGCGCGGTACGCGAAGCAGCGAATCCGGGGCCGCGGGACGGTAGTTCGCGGCCAGTTGCGCGGGCATGAAGGCCTGGTAATGGTTGCCGTGCACGAGCAGGCCGTCGGTGGGGTACATCCAGCCGTTCGCGCCGGGGGTGGTCTCGATGTCGATCGCGAAGCCCTCGCGGTGGGTGAGCAGGGCGTTGCTGGCGATGTGCGCGCGGGTGCGGAAGAGTACGTCCAGCGCCTCGGCCGGGTTGGCGCAGTCCAGCACCCGGCGGCGGATCAGCGTCTGCGGGATGCCGACGGCGTGGTCGAAGCGCCCGCCGAGGCCGTTGGCGTTGAGCGCGATGCCGGCCGAGTTGGCACCCTGCCGGCCGATCTGGCCCGCCTCGACCTGCATCACCACGGTGGGCTTGCCGGGCTGCACGACGCGCACGACCATGACCGTCGCGCGCACGCCGTAGCGCCAGTCCCAGTTCTGGCCCGCGTACACGTGGCCGTCGCCGGAGGCCTGGTCGAGCAACGCGAAGGAGGTGCAGCCGTCGGGGTTCTCCGCCGGCGCGGGTGCTCCCATCTCGGCGAAGGTGTCGTCGTAGATGATCTCGCCTCGGGCGTTGAGCGCGAGGATGTCGAGCAGGTCGAGGCCGGCGCCCTCGGCGATCCCGGCCATCTCCTCGACCAGGTCGGGGGCGAAGGCGCGGGAGGGGGCGAGCCAGTGTTCGGCCCGCTCGGTGACCTGACGCCAGGTCAGGCCACCGGCCGCGCCGAAGGCCTCGGTGTAGTAGTCGACCGCGGTACGGATCAGCGCGCTCGCCCCTTCGCCGTACTGGCGACCTCGGGTTCGAGGCTCGCCGACGATCTCGATGGTCGGAAGGGACACGCCACTCACGTCGTCTCCTGGGTGCTGGGGGTTCGGCAGCGATGCGGGTGCTGCACGCTGTCCTGGGGTCCGCGAGCCTGGTGACGCTCGCTGCGACGCGTGCCGTGACACGTGTCGTAACGCTCGTCGCGCTGCTCGTCGCACCACGTGTCGTAACGTTCATTACGAGTTCGCGGTAATATGTATTGCACGTTGCATGAGGAGAGTAATGGTTGATACCGGGGAGTCAAGAGGCGTGAGCGAACAACAACCGCAGAATCCGGCGCTGGCCCGGCTCCGGGCGGCGATCCGCGATCAGTGGGACGACCTGTCGCCGGCCGAGCGGAACGTGGCCCGCTATCTGACCAACTGCTCCCCCGAGCAGGTGCTCTTCGCCAGCGCGCAGGACCTGGGCGCGAGCATCGGCGTCAGCAACGCCACGGTGGTGCGCACGCTGCAACGACTGGGGCTGGGCGGACTCTCCGCGCTCAAGCGCGACATCGCCGCCGACTTCAGCACGGACGTGGCCCCCGAGGTCAGGCTCCGGCAGCGGATCAGCCAGGTCGGCCAGGACCTCGACGGAATCCGGGCCCGGGTCTACGACGAGGCGATCGAGCGGCTGGAGCACGGCCGGGCCAACCTCGACGCGGACGCCTTCCGGCTGGCCACCGAGTTGCTCGCCGACGCGAGCGAGGTGCTCGCGTACGGCGTCGGCGCCTCCGAACTGGCCGGGCGCCACCTGGCGCTCAAGCTCAACCGGATGGGCCGCCGGGCCCGCTTCGTCGGCACCACGGGCTTCGGGCTGGCCGACGAACTGCTCACGCTGCGCCGCGCGGACGTGGTGGTGATGTTCGTCCCGGGCCGCTTCCTGCGCGACATGGAGGTGCTCCTGGACCGCGCCCGGGTGGTCGGCGCGCGCATCGTGGTGGTCACCGACGAACTGGTCGAGCGCCTGGCCGACACCGCGGACGCGGTCCTGTACGCGCCGCACACCCCGACCGGCATCACCGCCGAATCACTGGCCGCGATCGTGCTCAGCGACGCGCTGCTGCTGGCGGTCGCCTCGTTGGACGAGACCCGCTCGGTCGAGCATTCCCATCAACTGACGGCCCTGCGGGCGCAGTTGCTGGAGCCGAAGGAGGGCCGACCCCGGCGCTGAGGCGGGGGCTTCGGCCGGGGTCGGCGCTTCGGTGGGGGCGACGCGTCGCGGGGCCGGTGCGTCGCGGGGCCGGTGCGTCGGCGGGTCACACGTCGCGGCGGGCGACGACAGTCGTCGCGGCACACAGCACGGCGACCGGCCACAGGAGCAGGGCGAACCACGATCGCGGCACGGAGCCGGAGGTACCTGTGCCGACCAGGGTCGTCCAGGCGTTCCGCGGCATCATCTCGGCCGCTTCGGCGACGACCCGGTTGCCGTCGGTCGGCACGAGCTCCGGCAGCACGAGCGACAGCGCGAAGACCGCGCACAGCGCGCCCGCGGGGTGTCGCAGGAACACGCCGAGCGCCAGGCCGACGATCGCGGATACCGGCGGCAGCAGCGCGGCGGCGGCGAAACCGCGCGCCACGCCGGGCTCGGTGATCGCCATGCCCAGGTGTTTGCCGGACAGGACGGCCTGGGACGTACCGAACGACACCGCGGCCGTCACCACACCGACGGCCGAGGTGACGGCGGCCAGGACCGCCGCCTTGGCGAGCACCACCCGGCGCCGGTCCGGGACGGCGACGAAGGTGGTGCGGATCGATCCGTTCGCGTACTCGCCCGCGATGGACAGGGCACCGATCGCTCCCGCGCCGACCATCAGGAACGCCCAGGTCCCGTGGTTGAACGAGGCGCTCACCCGATCGAGATCGGCCCGCCCGCGTGCGCCGATCACGTCCACGCGCGAGCAGGTCGACCACGCCACGCAGGCGGTGAACACCGGAGCCAGGAGCAACGGGAGGCGGAACAGGCGCAGGCAGGACAGTTTGCTCCACTCGGCGGCGAACAGATCGCGGAGTCGCGCGCGGGGGTCGGCGTCGGGAACGCGCACGGGAGCCGACTCGGGAAGGCACTCGGGAACGCGCTCGCGCGCCCCGCTCGCCCGCTGCCCGCTCCCCTGTCGCGGCGCGGCGGGCATCACACGTCCCGGCGGCGCAGCAGCAGTTGCACCGCGATCGCGACGAGGGCCCAGCCGGCGAGTGCGCTCCAGGCGGCGGTGACCGAGGGGATGCGTTCGACGACGTGGCTCGTGTTCATGACGGTCAGCCGCCCCCACGCGTACGCGGGCATCGCGTTGACCACGTGCGCGCTGTGCTCGGCGCCGAGCAGGGGAATCCGCCCCTTGGCGACCACCGGGCCGAGCAGGAAGAAGACCAGGACCGCGAACACGGACCCCGCGGTGTTGCGGATGATCGACGCGATCGCCATCCCGATCAGCCCGCACACCGCGACCATGGCGGTGGTGCCCGCGACGCTGCGGCCGACGCCGGGCGTGCCGGCGGAGAAGGCGGTGATCCGGTCCCCGTACGCGACGAAGGTGGCCGCCCAGACGCCGACGCCGACGAGCAGTCCGAGCAGCGCCAGTACACCGGTCACCACCACCGCCTTGGCCGCGAGCACTCGGCCCCGGGCCGGGACCGCGATGAACGTGGTGCGGATCAGGCCGCTCGCGTACTCCCCGGCGACCGTCATCGCGCCGATCGTGCCGGCCGTGGCCATCAGCAACAGGAACAGCGGGAAGCGGAAGGCGCCGTGCGCCGGGTCGAACTCCTGCCGCTCGGACGCGGACATGGTCGGCCACGCGTCGTGGGTGACCGCGGCCGAGTCATGGGCGAACCAGACGTAGAACGGCACGAGCAGGCCGAGCACGACGGGAGTCGAGCGCAGCGAACGCAGTTTGATGCATTCGGCGCCGATCAGGTCGAGCCATCGGGCGGGCGTCGTGGCGGTCGCGAACGTGGTCATCGTCCCCCCGTCCCTTCCACCGACGCGGCGGCGCGATGGCGCACGCTGTCCGCGGTGAGTCGCATGAACGCCTCCTCCAGGGTCGCGCCCCGGGTACCCACCTCGTGGACCATCACCCGGTGCGTGAAGGCCAGTTCGTTGACCCGCTCGGCGGTCGAGCCGGTCACGGCGAGCGTGTCCGGCCCGGTGCGGTCGACCGAGGCACCGGCGTCGATGAGCACCCGGGCCAGGGCGTCCGGGTCGGGGGTGCGGACGACGACCCGGCCGGTGCCGGCGCGGGCGGCGAAGTCGGCGAGCGACTCGTCGGCGATCAGTCGACCGGCGCCGATGACGACGAGGTGGTCGGCGGTGTGCTCCATCTCGCTCATCAGGTGACTGGAGACCAGTACGGTGCGGCCCTCCGCCGCCAGTTCGCGAAACAGCCCGCGGGCCCAGCGGATGCCCTCCGGGTCCAGGCCGTTGACCGGTTCGTCGAACAGCAACACGGGCGGGTCGCCGAGCAGCGCGCCGGCGATCCCCAGCCGTTGGCGCATCCCGAGCGAGAAGGCGCCGATCCGCCGCGCGCCGACCTTGCCGAGGCCGACCGTGGCCAACACCTCCCGGACCCGGCCCCGGGGCAGCCGGTTGCTGCGGGCGAGCGCCCCCAGGTGCGCGTTCGCCGTACGGCCGTTGTGTACGTCGTTCGCGTCCAGCAGCGCGCCGACGTGCCGCAGCCCGGTGCCGAACGCGCGGAAGGGGCGGCCGTCGATGGTGGCGGTGCCGCTCGTGGCGGTGTTCAGGCCGAGCAGGACGCGCAGCGTGGTGGTCTTGCCCGCGCCGTTGGGCCCCAGGAACCCGGTCACCCGTCCCGGGCACACGGAGAAGGTCAGGCGGTCCACGACCGGTGCGCCGCGGCCATAGGACTTGGTGAGTTCGTTGATGTCGATCACACCGTCGAGGCTGCCGCCGGCCGAGGTCGGCGCGCATCGGCCCGTGGCCCGTGCGGCATCCTTCCACGGGATGCAGCCTGTGGGCTGATTCGCTCGCGGTCGGTGGCCGGCTAGTGTCGTCGGGTGCCACGAGCCCCGAAGTCCTCCGCCCTGCCGGCCCGGTTGTCGTCGCCGCGCGGGTTGGCGACGCTCGGTTGGTGTGCGATGCCCGCGTTCGCGCTGCTGGTGTACGGCACGATGCCGCTGCCCATGCACCCGGTCTTCCTCCCGCCGGATCGATTCGTGCGTCCGGACCCGTGGGCGCTGGGAGGTCTGGCCGTGCTGATCGCGCTGCCGATCGGCTGGGCCGGTCGTCGGCCGTTGCCGGTGCTCGGGCTGTTGCTGGTCGAGGCGTTCGCGGCGCGCACGTTCGGGGTGCGGACGTGGCCGTTGTTCCTGGCCGCGGACGTACTGGTACTCCAGGTCGCGATCACGTGCGCGCGCCGGGCCGCGGTCGCGGCTCTGGTCGGCGTGTTGACCTGCTGGGGCCTGGTGGTCGCCGCCTACCTACCCGTGACCGAGGCCTTCGCCGCGCTCACCGGCCGGTCCTCGATGCTCGGCGTGACCACCGTCGGGGCCTGGGTGCTGGGCAGTTGGATCCGGCTGCGCCAGGACCACGCCGAGGAGTTGCGCGCGCAGGCGGCGATCCGGGCGGTGCAGGCCGAGCGGCTGCGGATCGCGCGCGAACTGCACGACATGGTCGCGCACAGCATCGGCGCGATCGCGATCCAGGCCGGCGCCGCGAAGCGGGTGATCGAGACGCAGCCGGCCGGGGCGCGCGAGGCGCTGGGCGTGATCGAGACCACCAGTCGGGAAACGCTGACCGGGTTGCGGCATCTGCTCGGCGCGCTGCGCGAGCCGGACTCGGGTCGGCCCGTGGGTCCCGCGTCGGCCGCACCCGCCGCGCCCGCCCCGAATCTGGCGGATCTGGAGCGGTTGGTGGCCGGCACCGCCGACGCCGGGGTCCGGGTCGATGTGCGGTGGCGGGGGCCGCGGCGGCCGCTGGCGGCCGAGATCGAGTTGTCCGCGTTTCGGATCATCCAGGAGTCGGTGACCAACGTGGTGCGGCACGCGAACGCCGCGCACTGCCGGGTGTCCGTCGAGTACGGGGCGGACGAGTTGTGCCTCGAGATCGTCGACGACGGGGGTGGGGTCGGCGGCCGGTCGGTCGGGCAGCCTGGGGCCGGTTACGGCATCGCCGGGATGCGGGAGCGAGTCGGTCTGTTGCGGGGGCAGTTCAGTTCCGGACCGCGGCCGGAGGGCGGCTTCCGGGTGGCCGCGAGATTGCCGGTATGACGATCCGGGTCGTGCTGGCCGACGACCAGCCGGTGGTACGCGCGGGGCTGCGCATGCTGATCGCCGACATCCCGGACATCGACGTGGTGGGCGAGGCGGGCACCGGTGCCGACGCGGTCCGACTGGTGCGCGAACTCGACCCCGACGTGGTGGTGATGGACATCCGGATGCCGGTGATGGACGGCATCGAGGCCACCCGGATCATCAAGGCCGAATCCGCGTCGACGCGCGTGGTCGTCCTCACCACGTTCGACGAGGACGAGAACGTCTACGGCGCGCTGCGGGCCGGGGCCGGCGGGTTCCTGGTCAAGGACATGGTGTTGGAGGACATCATCGCGGCGGTCCGGGTGGTCGCGGCCGGCGACGCGCTGATCGCACCCGCCGTCACCCGCCGACTGATCGCGGAGTTCGTCGACCGGGCACCCGTACCGCGCACCCGTCGAGGCCGCGAGATCGACGGAATCACCGACCGCGAACGCGAGGTGCTGACCCTGATCGGACGCGGCCGATCCAACGGCGAGATCGCCGCGGAACTGTTCATCACCATGGCAACGGCCAAAAGCCACGTGGCCCGCCTCCTGGCCAAACTCGACGCGCGCGACCGAGTGCAACTGGTCATCGCGGCCTACGAGTCGGGCTTGGTCTGAGCACACGGCGGCCGAGCCCCCCGCCCCGGCCACTCCTTCCGTCGTCGAGGGTGGTTCGGCGTGCCGGCGCGGCCCGCGGTACGCCCCGAGTCCGCCGTCGCGGGCGGGCCGGCCGGCAGCCGCGGATCGTGCCGCGCCGCCGTCGCGGCGGCGTGGGCGGGTCGGCGGCTCGGTGCGGGCCGAGGGAATCCGGAGCCGGGGGTGCGGGCGGGTTGGGGGTTGGGAATGGCTCGATGTGTGGGCGTGGCGGTTCCCGCGGGGTCAGTGGTTGGGGGTGGCCAGTACGTGTCGTCACGCCGCGTGGGGCCAATGCGCCGCGCCCGAATGCGCCGACTACTTCATCGACACCGGCCGCCGATCCCCCCAGCGCTACTGCACCACCCGCTGCGCCACCCGAGTACGCGTAGCGACCCACCGCGCCAACCGTGCGGGCCCACAACCACACGGCTGACCACAGCAAAGTTGCCCGCCGCCCCGTCGGACGCGCCCCGGGTGAGCCGTCTCCTCGATTCGAACCGCGGTGGTCATGCTCGGTCTGCCCTCGAGGCGGGTCCGGTGTTCTCGGTCGGCGGGCCGGACGTGGTGGATCGGGGGACCGGGCGGCGGCGATGTACGACGACCAGGATGTCGGCCCAGGCGATCAGGGCCGCGGTCGCGCAGAGGGCGGCGGCAAGGATCCACAACGCTCGGGCGGCGGCCAAGTCGATGTCGGCCGCCACGGCGCACAGCGTGGCGGCCACGATGAAGACGGGTAGCGCGATTCCGGCCCAGGCCAGACGTGGGGCCAACGGGCCGGTCCCGGCGGGTGGTCGGGGGCCGCCGGAATCCTGACCCGGTGTCGGGCGGGCGGCTGAGGCAGTCATGATCGAAACCTACCCAGGGGTGCAACAACCACGCGCCGGCGCCTCCCCCCGATCCACCGCCGACCGGTGGCCGATGGCGGGCGGCGGGTAGCCGGTGGCGCGAACTCGCGGCGCCGAAGGGCGTGGGGCGGTTGTGCGGAGACCGGCCGTGCGGCGGCTACAGGGTTCCGGCGTACGGCCAACAGGACCAGTGGGTGTTCGCCGGAAGAGTCGGCCGGTATCGGGTCGGGTCCCCGGAGTCCAGCACGTCGGCGATCATCCGGAAGGTCTCGTGCCGGCCGGGCGGGACGTCCCCGAAGTCCTCCGGTTGATTCCACTCGTCCAGCCGGAGCAACTCCGGCAGGTCGGAGGGAATGTCGGCCCGCAACTCGGTCTCGTCGGCGAGCAGGAGCCCCTTGTTGGCCGGCGCCAGTGAACGGAACACGTCCTGCAGCGGGGTACCGGCCCCGGCATGGGCGCCGACCGCCAACGCGGTGCCACGGACCACCACCGGCACTCCGCCCGCATAGACCTCGGCGCCGTCGGGATCGATCTCATCCATGTTGTCCACCCGTGCCAGGAAATCGCCGAAGCCGGGTTCGCCGCGCGTCAGGCAGTTGCCGAAGCGGTGCATGACGTCGGTGAGATTGCCACCGCGTGGGTCGTAGCCCAGCAATTCCGCGACCATCGCCCAGCGCGTGGTGTCGCCGAACAGGCTGATCCGCACGTCGACCGGGTAGTAGTAGCCGTTGTCGAGATCGGGGAACTCCGCCTCGTCCGCGCAGAGATCGAACTGTCCGAGAATCGAGGAGGTCGTCATCACAACCGCAGGCTACGGCGCGTCTCGACCTCCGGTCGGGCCCCGCGCAACGAGCGAACCCGGCGAAGGACCCGAAGGGCGGATGCGGCGCGCGGCGTGATCGTGACGGGCGAGGGTTCGCACACACGCCCGCCCCGGTGCCGCGCCCCATCGGGGTCGTCTCGCGGCGTCCGCGAGACGACCCCGTGTGACGCCACAGCTCGAAGGGCGGGGGCGGAAACCGTGGCGGGAGCGGGGGCGGTGGCGCCGGCGGGATCCCGGCTTCCCTCGGGCGTACGAGTCGTATCGCGACGCCGGTGGGCCGAGCCGGCGCGCGTCCCGCGGCCACCTCACTCTCGGGCCCGGCCCTACAGCCCGCGAGGTCCCCGGGTCGCAGACCCGCGGTGCGCAGGACGTCGGCCGGCCGGTCGCTGCCTTCGTCGAGACCGCGGGGAGGGGACGCGAGGACGACTGCCGGCCGCCGCCGCTCGGGTGGCCGGTGTCGACGGGGCCGAGGAGTCGGTCGTCGGTGGTCGCGCCACTTTCGTCGTCGACGCGGTGTCGGGACGGCCGTGTTCTCGATATCGTGCATGGTGCACCGAAGTTGCTCACCGTCGGGCGAACAGGAGCACGGCATGGCCGTACCGGTAGCGCTGAACCACCTCGCCTACCAGACCCGCGATCTGGTCGCGACGCACCGCTTCTGGACCGAGGCGGTCGGCGCCGAGCTCGTGGGCGCGGTCCGCGAGGAGTCCCGGACCACCAGCAGCGGCGAGGTCACCGCACCCTTCCTGCACGTCTTCTACGCGCTCGCGAGCGGTGAGTGCATCGCGTTCTTCGACGTGGCGAAGGCGTACGCGCCCGTGCCCGACGGTCTCGAATGGTGGACCCGGCACGTCGCGCTCGCCGTGGACTCCGTCGCCGAAGTCGACGCGATGGCCGAGCAGATCCGTCGACACGGGGTCGAGGTCCGAGGCCCGATCGACCACGAAGGCGTCTGGTACTCGGTGTACTGCTTCGACCCCAACGGCGTGCACCTGGAAATCACGCACCAGTCCCGCCCGTTGACCGAACAGGACGCCGCCGAGGCCCGAACCGCCTTGCACGGCTGGCTCGCCGATCGCGCGGCCGGCAAACTCCCGGGCTGAGGGCGGCCCGCCGGCTGCCGGGTCCCGGCCGAACCGCCCGGGGCCGCCGCCGAGACGGGAACGACCGCTACTCGCCCACTCGTTCGTAGCGCAGCAGGACGGTGCGCGCGTCGAAGGTCCGCGACTCGACCAGCGCCAACGGGTGCCGGGTCTCGTCGGCTCGGAAGACCGGCTTGCCGCCGCCGAGGATCACCGGGTGCACGAAGATCAGGTATTCGTCGATCTGGCCGAGCCCGGTGAGCGCGTTGGCCAGTCCGGCCCCGCCGGTGAGCAGGATGTCCTTGCCGGGCTCCTGCTTGAGCGCGGCGATGTCCTCGGCGAGGTTCGCGCCGATCACCTCGGCGCCCCACTCGGCCCGCTCCAGCGTGGCCGAGACGACGACCTTCCGGGTCGCCCGCCAGACCGGCGCGAACCGCAGGTCGTGCGGGTCGGTGGAGATCGTCTCGACGATCGGCCAGTAGCCGGCCATCATCTCCCACACGACCCGTCCGTACAGGAACGTGTCGACCCCCGCGTTCAGTGTCTGCCCGAAGTCGGACAGCTCCGGGCCCATCACCGGCCAGTCGAATTCGCCCTCGGGGCCCTCGATGTAACCGTCGAGCGACTGGTGGACCATATAGAGGATCTTGCGCATGTCGGGCTCCTGACAGTGTCGGTCTTCGGTGTTCTCACGGGGAGGTCGGAGCCGGCCCGCGCTCCTCGACACCTCCCGGCGGATTCCCGTGAAGAGTTTTCGAGACTCCGTGCGCACGGGGCACACGGGGCGCACGGGCACACGGGCGGGCGAAGGTGCCCCGTGCCCGGGCACCCCACCGGGCACCGGTTCACCCCTCGCCGGTCACCCGCGCCGCGCGTATCTCCAGGTAGCGCCGCTCCGGCAGGCTGGTGGTCCGGCGGGCCGCCGTACGGTACGCCTCCCGGGCCGCTTCGCCCTCGCCCGCCAGTTCGAGCAGATGGCCGCGGACCGCCCAGAAACGGTGGTGCCCGGTCATCCGCTCGTCATCGGCCAGTGTGTCGAGCAGATCCAGGCCGGCTCGGGGGCCGTGCGCCATCGCCGCCGCGACGCTCTGGTTGAGGGTGACCATCGGGCCCGGCGACAGGTGCGCGAGCAGGCGGTACAGCGCGAGGATCTGCGGCCAGTCCGTGGCGTCGGCGTGCGCCGCCTCGGCGTGCACCGCGGCGATCGCGGCCTGCACCTGGTACGGCCCCGGCGGGCCCCAGGTGAGCGCGTCGGTGACCAACTCGGTGCCCTCGCGGATCGCCTCCGCGTTCCAGCGGCTCCGGTCCTGCTCGGCCAGCGGGATCAGTCCGCCGTCCCGGGCGGTACGCGCGGCCCGGCGGGCGTCGGTCAGCAACATCAGCGCGAGCAAGCCGGACACCTCGCCGTCGTCCGGCCGCAACCGGCGCACCGCGCGGGTCAGCCGGATCGCCTCGGCGGTCAGGTCGGTGCGCAGCAGATCGGGGCCCGAGCCGGCGGTGTAGCCCTCGTTGAAGATCAGATAGAGCACGTGCAGCACCGCGCCCAGGCGCTCGATCGACTCGGGCCCGACCGCACCGCCGAACCGACCGCCGGCGGCCTTGATCCGCTGTTTGGCCCGACTGATCCGCTGCGCCATGGTGGCCTCGGGCACCAAGAACGCGTCGGCGATCTGCGCGGTGGTCAGGCCGCCGACCGCGCGCAGCGTCAAGGCGACCTGCGAGGCGCCCGTCAGCGCGGGGTGACAACACAGGAACAGCAGGGTCAGCGTGTCGTCGCGGTTGCCGGGCGCGTCCTCGTCGGGCGCGGGCGAGACGTGTTCGTCGGCCGGGGCCCGCGCGGCGAGCCGCTCCTCGCGGTTGCGCCGCGCCCGCTCGCTGCGCCAGTGGTCGATCAGCCGCCGGTCGGCCACGGTGAGCAGCCAGCCCCACGGACTGTCCGGGATCCCCTCCACGGGCCACTGCACGGTGGCGGCCAGCAGCGCCTCCTGGACCGCGTCCTCGCAGGCGTCGAACTGGCCGTGCCGGCGGACGAGCACGCCGAGGACCTGCGGGGTCAGTTCCCGCAGCAGGCCCTCGACGTGCGCGTCCGGGCTCACATCTCCGTCCCGGAATCCGTCATCACCGGGCGTACCTCCATCGCCCAGTACCGGGCGTCCGGCCAGCGTGCGGCGATCTCGACGGCTCGCTCGGTACTCTCGCACTCGACCAGCAGATAGCCGGCGAAGTGCTCCTTGGCCTCGACGAACGGGCCGTCGGTGACCGCCGGTACACCGTCACGGACCCGGACCGTCCGGGTCTGCGCGGGATCGGCGAGCGCCTCGCCGCCGAGCAGTTCCCCGGACGCGGTGAGCTCCGCCATCAGGGCGTCGACCTCGCCGAACAACTCGGTGCGCTCCGCCTCGGAGAGTTCCTCCACGAATCCCGGGCGGTTGTGGATCAGCAGCATGAACTTCATCGGGTGCCTCCTGGTCGCTCTGGTCTGTTCGGGTCGGCCCACACGGTGCACACGATCCACGCGGTCCGCGCCCCCGCTCGGTCCGATCCGGTTGCGAGTGGCCCGATCGGGGGTGCTCGGGATCGGTCTCCCGAATCCCCCCGGCGGGCCACTCGCAACCGGGTCGGAGCCGGCCGACGGTTCTCGACATCCCGGCGCACAGAATGTCGGACCGATGCGCCGAGCACGATCGCGCCCTCCCGAACCCTCCGGATTTCCACCCTCCCGGAACCCCTCCGGGGTTCCCAGAACGGCCACCTCCCACGCCGCCCCCGGACGCCGCAGCCGTACCGGGCCCCCGCCGAAGCCCGGATCCGGGATCGTCATCGACCCGGACCCGATCGGGAGTGGGCTCCGGGTCAGGCCACCCGACCCGGTTCGGCCACCGGAGCCGGTACCACCGCCCGCGCGACCCGGTCCGGCAACAGCACCCGGTGAATCGCCAGCGTGCCGACCATCGACGCCGCCCCGACCAGCGCGATCACATGAGCCGGCTCCAGCACCCCGGCCAGTGCTCCGGCGCCCGCCATCGTGAGGCCCTGGAAGGTCATCGTGCCGGTCATCGCCAGACCCAGCGCCTGGCCGGTGCCGGCCTTCGGGACGGCCTCCAGGAAGCGGCGTTGCAGGCCGAGTTGGTAGGACAGACCCGCGCTGGACAGGACGAACAGGCCGGCGCCGACCCACAGCGGCGGGCCCGCGGCGAAGAACAGCAGCGGGACGCCGAGTTGCAGGGCGAGCCACAGCGCCAGGCGTTCGCGGTGGGCCGGGCGTACGAAGCGCCCCACCACCAGGTCGCCGAGCAACATCCCGGTGGCGGCCGAGCCGTACAGGACTCCGGCGTGACCGGGGGAGTACGGGACGACCACGCCCTCGGCGGCGACGGCCAGGTTGGCCGGGATCCACTGGGCCAGCAGCAGGCCGCGCACCGTGCGATCGCCGAGCAGTTCGCGATTGACCCGCAGCGTGGCGCGCACCGTGCCCTCGGCCCGGGTCGACCCGGTGCGTTCGGTGCGCGGCCCCGGCGCCAGGCCCAGGCGCACGACCACGGCGGACGCCAACGCGGTCGCCGCCGCGAACAGCAGCGCGCCGCTCGACCCGGCCAGCGCGAGCAGCAGGCCGCCGACCGCGAAGCCGAGCACCTGCATCGCGCCGGCGGTCATCCCGAACACCGAGCGTCCCAGCACGTAGGCGTCGCCGTGCAGCAGTTCGGGCAGCGTGCGCTGTCGGGCGGCGCCCGCGATCGGGCTGACCAGTCCGACGCTCGCGAGCAGCAACAGGACCGTCCACACCGGCAGTACGTCGAGCGCGAGCACCAGCGCGAGCGCGCAGCGGATCAGGTCGTACCCGGCCATCGCCGCGCGCACCGGCACCCGGTCGGTGAGCGAGAGCAGCAGCGCGCCGCCGAACGCCTGCGGAACGAACCCGGCGACGTACGCGAGCGCGGACAGCGCCGGCGACCCGGTCCGTTCGTAGACGAGCACCGCGAGCGCGAGCATCCGCACGGTGTCGCCGATCAGCAGCAGGACATAGGAACCGAACAGCACCCGGAAGGCGCCCACCGCGAAGACCTCGCGATAGGTCGCCGGTTTGACGTCGTCGCCGATCATGGGGCGAGCGTGCCGCGCCACGCCGCGCGCCGGCCAACCTTTCGGGCAGCACCGAAACCTGGCAGGCTGCCGGGTGGGAGGCCACGCATGCTCAGGATCGAGGTCGGGCCGGCCGACGTGGCCCACAGCAGGTTCGGCATCTCCCCGCTGGGCGAGACGGTGATGGTGCTGCGGACGTTGTCGGGAAACCATCAGGCCGGGCCGCTGCGGCCGTGGATCGAGCGGCTGCGGCCGGCGTACGAGCAACTGCGGCGGGAGCTGCCCGCGGTCGCGGCGATGACGTCGCTGTACCGGCGCGGCGCCTACAACGCGGACTTCCTGCACCCGCCGCCTTCGGGGACACCGGCCGGGATCGGAGACGAGCTCGCCGCGGTGCGGGCCACGTCGGCGGCCCGCGCCCACGGCGAGATCGCGCGCAACCTGGAGGGGTTGCGCCCGCCCTCGGCCGCGGTCCGGGCGCTGCTCGACTCCCCCGACGTGGTCGCCCGGTTGGCGGACGCGATCGAGGCCGCGTGGGCCACGTTGCTGGAGCCGCGGTGGCCGGCGCTGCGCGCGGTGTTGGAGCGCGATCTGGTGCGTACCGCCGGGCGGTTGGCGGCGTACGGCTGGGGCGCGGCGCTGAGCGATCTGTCGCCGCGGCTGCGGTGGCGCGACGAGGGCGTGATCGAGGTGACCCGGCACGCGGCCGACACGGTGCGGCTCGACGGCGCCGGGCTGCTGTTCGTCCCGTCGGCGTTCGGCGCGTTCATCGCCTACGTGGAGCCGCCGTGGCCGTACGCCATCGTGTATCCGGCGCGCGGCGTGGCCGAACTCCTGGGTGCTCCGGCCCGCGCCGACGACGCCGCGCTGGCCGATCTGCTGGGCACCACGCGGGCGATGATCCTGCGCGCGCTGGCCACCCGGGCCACCACCACCCAACTCGCGGCCCGGCTCGGCCTCGGCCTGGGAACGGTCGGCGACCACCTGGCCGTGCTGCGCCGCGCCGATCTGATCACCGGCATCCGGGTGGGCCGCTCGGTGCACTACCAACACACCGCCCTCGGCGAGGTGTTGGCCGCGGGCTCGGAGCGATCCACCGGGACACTCAGCCGGTGATCGCCACCAGACTCGGGAGGTATCCCCGGGATTGGCCCGTGACGGTCGGGTGGTACGACTCGTCGACCGGCAACGTCAGCCCGTGCAGCCACTCCTGCGCGCCGCACACCCCGTGCCCCGCGAACCGATCCCGGACGTCCGCGAAATCGGCGCCGCCGGCCGCCGCGCGACCCGCCGTGGTCTCCACCAACGTGTCGGCCGCCTGGTCCAGCGCGCGTCGCTTGCCCTCGCTCAACCCCAGGACACAGGTGCCGAGTTCGAACAGGCGCGGATAGCCCAGCACCACGAGCCGTGCGTTCGGCGCCTGCCGGTGGATCCGCGCGTAGGTGTCGTCCAGGTCCGCGGGCAGCCGGTCGCGCGTGTAGGCCATCGACCGGGCCACCGCGTCCGAGCAGTCCCGGTCCCCGCCCAGGACACAGGTCTTGATCGTCTCGGCGAAGCCGACGTCGTTGCCGCCCGCGCTGATCGTCACGAGCGTGGTATCACCGTCCAGCACGGACAGTTGCCGTGCGCGCACTTCCGCCGTGGTCGCCCCGGAGCACGCGACGAAGTCGAACGCGACCGCCGCGTGCGCCCGTTGCCACAGTGCGGGGTACGCGTTCGCGCTGCGCTTGCAATCGCCGCCGCCCGCGGAGTAGTCGCCCGCGCCGACGCCCGAGCTGTACGAGTCGCCCAGTGCCGCGTAATCGCCCGCGGGCGCCGCGGCCGAGGGCGCGGCGATCCCCGCGAGCGCGAGGGTCGCGGCGGCGGCGAGGGAGGCGGCGACACGGGACGGCGACGGCACGAGTGGATCTCCTCCGGAGCGTGGGCACGTTGTCGGAGGTATCGGCCGCCCGGTCGGCCGACTTGATCCCGGTCACCCGTCGGAAGGACGCCCCGACCGCCCCGCTCGTGGCCGGGGCGACGCGGGCGGACCGTCCCTCACCCGCGTGCGGGCACCTGATCGGCGGGCGCCCGGTCGTGGGTGCGGAAGGTCTGGCGGTAGGTCATCGGTGGCACCCCGATGGTGGCGACCAGGTGTTGACGCAGCGAGGCGCCGGTGCCGAAGCCGGCCCGGTCGGCGATCCGGTCCACGGTCAGGTCGGTGGTCTCCAGGAGCCGCCGCGCGTGCTCGACGCGTTGCCGGGTCAACCACTGGCCCGGCGTCATGCCCACCTCGTCCCGGAAACGCCGGGTGAAGGTGCGTACGCTCATCCGCGCGTGGTCGGCCAACTCGGCCAACGACAAAGGGCGGTGCAGGTGTTCGAGCGCCCATTCCCGGGTCGCCGAGGTGGCCGCCGAGGACGGCTCCGGCACCGGGCGTTCGATGAACTGCGCCTGGCCGCCCTCGCGCCACGGTGGCACCACGCAGCGCCGCGCGACCCGGTTGGCCACCTCGCTGCCGTGGTCGCGGCGCAGCAGGTGCATGCACAGGTCGATGCCGGCGACCACGCCGGCGGCGGTGAGGATGTCGCCGTCGTCGACGAACAGCACGTCCGGGTCGAGGTCGACCCGGGGGAAACGCTTGCGGAACTGGTCGGCCTCGTTCCAGTGCGTGGTCGCCGGGCGGCCGTCCAGCAGGCCGGCCGCGGCGAGCACGTAGGACGCGGTGCAGATGGACACGATCCGCGCTCCCGGGCGCAGCCCGGCCAGGGCCCCGGCCAGCGGTTCGGGGAGCCAGTCCGGTTCGTCGTTCTCGTCCACGCCGCACACGAAGGGCGGTAGGACCAGTGTGTCGGCGGTCGCCAGTGCCTCGATGCCGTGCTCGACGGCGATGGTGAAGTCGGCGCTGGTGCGCACCGGTCGGCCGTCGAGGCTGCACGTGATCACCTCGTACAGCGGTTCCCCGTCGGCGCCGGTGGCGGTGCCGAAGATCCGGACGGGGATGCCCAGTTCGAAGGGATAGACGTTCTCCAGAGCCAGGACCACGACGCGATGCATGGCCCGATCCTTGCACATAATGGCTATCGGGCCACTCGATGGGGTCGGGCCGCCCCGACAGAGTTGGTCCCACGCCGGGCGCCGAGCACCGGCGAACGGTCCCGGTCACCGCGCCGGGCACGAGGATCGACCCGAACACGGGCAGGGGATTGCGATGACGATGCGCGCCATTCGGCAGGAGACGCTGGGCGGACCCGAGGTGCTGAGGGTGGTCGAGGTGGAGCGCCCGGCGCCCGGGCCGGCCGAGGTCCTGGTCCGGGTGCACGCGGCCGGGGTGAACCCGACCGACTACTGGCACCGGGCGAGCGGCGGGCTGATCGGCGACACTCCCGTTCCGCTGGGCTGGGACGTGTCGGGCGTGGTCGAGCAGGTCGGCCTGGGCGTCAGCGTCTTCCGGCCCGGCGACGAGGTGTTCGGGATGCCCCGACTGCCGCTGCCGGCCGGTGCCTACGCCGAGTTCGTCACGTCACCGGCGCGCCACCTGGCCCGCAAGCCGGCCGGCCTGTCGCACGTGCAGGCCGCGGCGCTGCCGCTGGCCGCGCTCACCGCGTGGCAGTCGCTGGTGGACGCGGCCGAGGTACGCCCCGGTCAACGGGTGCTGATCCACGCCGCGGCGGGTGGCGTGGGCCACCTCGCGGTGCAGATCGCCAAGGCGCGCGGCGCGTACGTGATCGGCACCGCTCGCGCGGCCAAGCACGAGTTGGTGCGCGGGCTCGGCGCGGACGAGGTGATCGACTACACGGCCGTCGACTTCGCCGAGACGGTACGCGACGTGGACGTGGTGCTGGACACGATCGGCGGCGAGTACGGGCCGCGCTCGCTGCGCACGTTGCGGCCGGGCGGCTTGGTGGTCTCGCTGGCGTCGCCGGCGGAGGTGGACCTGGTGCCGGTCGCGGAGGCGGCGGGGCTGCGCTCGGGGTTCACCATCGTGGAGCCGGATCAGGGTGGGCTCAAGGAGATCGCGGCGCTGGTCGAGGCGGGTCTGCTGCGGCCGGTGATCGACGCGGTACTGCCGCTGGAGCAGGCGGGCAAGGCGCACGAACTGGGCGAGAGCGGTCGCACCTCGGGAAAGATCGTGCTGACCGTGGCGGAGTAGTCGGGCCGCCGGAGCCGAGCCGATCGGCCTACCCACGCCCGCCGCACACCGCTCGGCGCGGGGCCGCCGGGCGACACGCGCGGCGGTTCGGCTCGGCGGGCTCGACGTAAGTCTGTGCGTGATCGACCTTCGGCCGCTGCGGGCGCCTACCGGGTCTCCCTAGCATCGAGGTGGAGGCGGACCGATCCGGCCGCCCACCGCGGGGGAAGGGAAGGGCACGCCATGGCCGAGGAGCGATCCGCCCACACGGGCGGGTGGGCGGCGCAGGCCGCCGAGAGGCACACGGTCCTGGGTTACTCGCGCGCGGATCGGGTGGTGATCTTCGGCGGGCTACCGGCGCTCGGACTGTTGCTCGGGTTCGTACTGCCGCCGCTGGCCCGGTTGGCGCTCGAACTGCCGATCCTGCCGATGCGCTCGGTCGTGCGCCTCGTCGGCACGGCGGAGCAGCCGTCGCAGGTCGCCGTCGGCGCGGTCCTCGGCTTGATCCTGGGCCTGGGCGTCGCGTTCGTCGCCGTCGCGGAGTCGACCCGCTTCACCCTCACCGACACCCGGGTCCTGCTCGAGCACAACGACCGGACCACCACGATCGAGCGGACCGGGATAGGCGCGGTCCGGCTCGACGGCAAGCGGGTGGTCCTGTTCGACCACGACGCCCACCCGCTCGGCGGCGGCCTGCCGCGGGTCGGACGACGTACGGTGGCCCGGGCGTTCCGGGCGCACGGTTACCCCTGGCGCGAGCACGGCACCACCGACGAACCCGGGTAGCGCGTGCCTGGGACGTGTCTCCGGTCCCCCGGTCAGCGCGGTGTCAGACGGTCGCGCATCGCGCGCAGGAAGGCGTTCGGGTCGGCGTTCTTGGTCCGCGCCGTCTCGGCGTCCCCGGCGGTGGCGTAGGTCACGAACGCGTCGTCGCCCACGCAGTCCAGGAGTGCGGCGGCCACCAGCTCCGGCGTCGCGGCGCTCCTCGGGTCGGCCGGGAACGGCGGGTCGTTGCCCTCACGGTCGGTGCTGAACTCGGTGAGCGTGGTACCGGGCACGAACAGGTGCGCGGCCACGCCGGTGCCGGCCAGTTCCAGATAGAGCGCCTCGGTCCACAGTTCGAGGGCCGCCTTGGATGCCGCGTAGGCGCCGACGCCGTAGCTGAACATGTGCACGCCCATCGACGACACGTTGACCACGTGTCCGGTGCCGCGGGCCAGCATCGCGGGCAGCAGCGCGGCGGTCAGCCGGACCGGCGCCTCGTAGTTGACCGTCATCACCTCGCGCAGATCCTCTCCGGACAACGTCGCGCTGCGCCGCCGCTTGGGGATGCCGGCGTTGTTCACCAGGATGTCCACCCCGCCGAGTTCCCGCTCCACCGTCGCCGCGAAGTCCGGGAGGGCCTCCAACTCGGCCAGGTCCAACGGCCACATCCGCGAGTCGGGGCTGTCCTCGCGAAGGTCGGCCAGCGCCCGCGCCAGCCGATCGGTCCGGCGCGCGCACAGCCCGACCACCGCGCCCTCGCGGGCGAACGCGCTTGCGGTCGCGGCGCCGATCCCGGAGGACGCGCCCGTCACGAGCACCCGCTGTCCCTCGAACCGTGCGCCCATGCCGTGGCCCGCCCTTCGTCACGGCCGGCCACCCGCCGCGGCCGGCGCCCGCGTGGAACGGATCATCGGCGCAGCGGCCGACGGAAACAAGAGACACTTCGCCCGGCCCGCCGCCCGCGGACCGAACCGCTCGGTCGCCCCCGGCCCGCCGACCAGACTTGACGAGCCGGCAAGCCGGCGTTCGCCGGTACGTCGCCCGGCGCCACTACACACATGTCCATGACCTCAGTGGACAGAAGGACCCTCCTGCGCACCGGTTCCGTCGTCGGCGCGGGCCTGGCGATCGCCCCAGTGGTGGGCGCGACCTCGGCCTCGGCCTCGACGTCGGACGCGCCCGCGTACGTGGCCTCCGGCCGGCCGAGCCTGAGCCACGGTGTGCAAAGTGGCGACGCCACCGCGTCCTCGGCGATCGTGTGGGGCCGCGCCGATCGGCCCGGTCGGCTGATCGTCGAGTACGGCACCCGGCCCGACCTGCGCGACGCGCACCGCGTGCGGGGTCCGTGGCTGACTCCGGCCGGCGACCTGACCGGCCGGGTTCGCCTGCGCGACCTGCCGGCGGGGCGGCGGATCCACTACCGCGTCCGGGTCGAGGGCGAGCGCGGCGCGGCGGGCGAGGCGGTGACCGGTTCGCTGCTCACCGCGCCGAGCGAGCGCAGCCGCTCCGACGTGCGGTTCGTGTGGTCCGGCGACACCGTCGGGCAGGGCTGGGGAAGCAACCCGGACATCGGCGGCATGACCATCTTCGAGCAGATGCGCCGCCTGCGTCCGGACTTCTTCCTCAACAGCGGCGACACGGTCTATTCGGACGGCCCACTGGTGGAGAGCGTCCCGCTGCCCGACGGCCGGATCTGGCACAACGTGGTCACCCCGGAGAAGTCCAAGGTCGCCGAGTCGCTGACCGAGTACCGGGGCCAGTTCGCCTACAACCTGCTCGACCGCAACTACCGGGCGTTCGCCGCCGAGGTCGCCCAGATCAACCAGTGGGACGACCACGAGGTGCGCAACAACTGGTACCCGGGCCAGATCCTGGACGACGCGCGCTACACCGAGAAGCGCGTCGACGTGCTCGCCGCGCGCGCCAAGCAGGCGTTCCGCGAGTGGGTGCCGATCGGTGACGACCGGGTCTACCGCAAACTCTCCTACGGCCGGCACCTGGACGTGTTCGTCCTGGACATGCGCACCTACAAGGACCCCAACGGCGACAACCGCTACGCCGACCCCGAGCGCGGGCTGCTCGGCGACCGGCAGCGGCGGTGGCTGATCGAGGGGCTGTCGCAGAGCCGGGCCACCTGGAAGGTGATCGCCAACGACCTGCCGCTGGGCCTGGTGGTGCCGGACGGCGCCGCCGCGCAGGAGGGCGTCGCGCAGGGCGACCCGGGCACGCCGCTGGGTCGGGAGATGGAGTTCGCCACGATCCTGCGCACCGCGCAACGACGCGGTGTGCGCGGCATCGTCTTCCTGACCGCCGACGTGCACTACACCGCGGCGCACCACTACGACCCCGCGCGGGCGGCGTTCAAGGACTTCGACCCGTTCTGGGAGTTCGTCTCGGGTCCGTTGAACGCGGGCGCGTTCGGCCCCAACGCGCTGGACGGCACGTTCGGCCCGAAGGCCGAGTTCGTGCACGCGCCGCCGCGCGCGAACTACTCGCCGCTGGAAGGCTTCCAGCACTTCGGCGAGGTCGAGATCGACGGCCCCTCGGGCGATCTGACGGTCAATCTGCGCGACGGCGCCTCCACCGTGCTGTGGAGCAAGACCCTGCGGCCGGTGCGCTGACACCCGCGGCACCGCTCATCGGGCACCGGGCAGACATCCGGCACCCGACCTCGGCACACCGCCCGGAAGCCCTCGTCACGGACGAGGGCTTCCGGGCGCGGTCGATCAACCGGACCATGCGATACGGAACTTGCCCGTGGGCGCCGTCGGGAGCCCCACCGTTGCCGCGCCGGGGCGCACCGGGCGAAACATCCATCAGTACCCGAAAAAGCGCGACAAAGATCGTTCACGGCTTCGGTTATGCTCCGCCACCGGTTGCCCCTCGGGGGTCGACGCACAGATCGAAGCGAGGCACAGACATGGACACGAAACGCGTTATACCGGGCCCCGACGCCCCGGCCCGGGGCCCCGCCGGCGGGCGCGCCTTCCGTACCGTGATCCCCGCCGTCGCCGCGTGCCTGCTGCTGGGCGCGTGCGGCGGCGGCGAGGACAAGGCGGCCAAGGACACGGACACCTCCACGGTCGCGCCCAAGAGCGGCGGAACGCTGACCGTGGCGATGGCGAGCGACATGCGCTCGATGGACCCGTTCGGCGCGCTGAGCAACTCCTATACCGACAACACCCGGCTCAACGCGGTCTACGACTCGCTGTTCTGGCACGAGGCGAAGACCGGCAAGGTGATGCCGCAGATCGGCGAGAGCCTGACCCCGGACCCGGGCAACGCCTCGTGGACACTCAAGCTCAAACCGAACGTCAAGTTCTCCGACGGCACGCCCTACGACGCGGCGGCGGTGAAGTTCACCTGGGACGAGCACGCGGCGCCCGCGCGCAAGTCGTACCAGGCGGGCACGATCCAGGCGGTCAAGGCCACCGAGGTGGTCGACCCCACCACGCTCAAGATCACGCTGACCGGCCCGAACGCCAACTTCGACCACATCGTCGCGTCCAACCTGTCCTTCATCGTCTCGCCCGCCGCGTACCGCAAGGACCCGGCCGGCTTCGCCCGCAACCCGATCGGCGCCGGTCCGTACACGTTCAAGGAGTGGACCAACGGCGACCACATGACGTTCGTCAAGAACCCGGGCTACTGGCAGGGCGCGGCCAAGCCGTACGCGGACACCGTGGTGTTCAAGATCATCCAGGACAGCACGCAGGCGCTGGAGACGGTCTACTCAGGCGGCGCCGACCTGAAGGTCTCGGTCAACGCGGAGGACCCGGTCAAGGCCAAGCAGAAGGGCCTGGAGACCAAGGTCGTCACGATCATCGGCGGCGAGTCGCTCTACTTCAACAACAAGCGTGCCCCGTTCGACGACGTCCGGGCCCGCCGCGCGGTGCAGCTCGCACTGGACGCGAACGAGGTGAACAAGATCTCCTTCAGCGGCAACGGCACTCCCACGCACAGCATCTTCCCGCCGGACAGTCCGCTGGTGGAGCCGGGTACCGAGACCGTTCAGCGCACCGACCGTGCGGAGGCGCAGCGGCTGCTGAACGAGTTGGCGGCCGAGGGCAAGCCGCTGGACTTCACGTACTCGATCCCGCAGAACGCGAACGCGCAGCGGACCGCCGAGTACATCATGACCTCGCTCCAGGGCCTGAAGAACATCGGCGTCAAGATCGCGCCGATGCCCATCGCCGCGTTCCAGACCGACATCGTGATCAACAAGAACTACCAGGCCGCGATGTTCAGCTACTACCTCTCGGACGCCGAACCCGGGCTGTACGTGAACCTGTACAGCACCAGCCCGAACAACTACCTGCTGTACGCCAACCCCACCGTGGACCAGAACCTGGACAAGGCCCGGACCACCAACGACCCGGCCCAGCGCAAGGCCGCGTACACCGCGGTCGCCGCGCAGCTCAAGCAGGACGCGCCGCTGTGGACGTACCAGTCGTCCGTGGTCACCGGGTTCCACCGGTCGACGGTGGTGGGCATGGTGCTCACCAACGACGGCATGGTGCTGATGGACCGGATCGGGCTCAAGGGCTGATCAGGGCCGCTCCGCGGGCCGCGAACTCGTAGGCTCGGGGATCGGACTTGAGTCTCCACCCGGTGGAGACGGCACGGTGAGGGACATGGACGGCGCGACCCTGTATTCGATCGGCGACCTGGCGCGGCGGACCGGCTTGTCGGTTCGCACGATCCGGTTCTACGCGGACGCGGGTGTCGTGCCGCCCACTCAACGAAGTCCCGCCGGCTACCGGCTGTACGACCTCGACGCGCTGGTCCGCCTCGAACTCGTGCGCACGCTGCGCGACCTCGACATCGATCTGGAGACCATCCGTCGCGTGTTGGCGCGCGAGGTCACCGTCGGCGAGGTCGCGCGGGCGCACGCGAACGCGGTGGACACGCAGATCCGCACCCTGCGGCTGCGTCGGGCCGTACTGCGCGCGGTGGCGCGGCGGGGATCGAGTCCCGAGGAGTTGGAACTGATGCACAAGCTCGCGAAACTGTCCGACGAGGAACGCCGGAAGATCGTCACCGACTTCCTCGACGCGACCTTCGCCGACCTGGACGTGGACCCGGACTTCCTGGCCAAGATGCGCTGCGGATTGCCGAACCTGCCCGACGACCCGACCTCCGAGCAGCTCGAGGCGTGGGTCGAGCTCGGCGAGTTGGTCGCCGATCCCGACTTCCGCGCGTCGATTCGGCGGATGGCCGAGTACCAGGCGCAGGCGCGCGGTCGCGGCGACGACGTCGCGCCGGACGCGCACGAGCGGCTGTCCACCATCACCCGCGAACTGGTCGAGGTGGCCCGTACGGCCGGCGTCGAGCCGACCTCGCCCGAGGCCGAACCGGTGGTCGCCGACCTGCTCGCGCGGTACGCCACCACGTTCGGTCGCACTCCCGACGCGGCCTTCGTCGCCTGGCTCGTCGAGCGCTTCGAGATCGGCTCCGACCCGCGCGCCGAACGCTATTGGCAGTTGCTGGGCGTGATGAACGGTTGGCCGTCCCGGCCGAGCATGACGCCGGTCTTCGCGTGGTTCCTCGCCGCGCTCCGCGCCCGGAACGGCACCGCCTAGTCCCCGCGCGCGCCGGGCCGGAGCTGGTTCGCGGCGTACGGCCTCGCCGTGGGCGGGCCCGCGCGTTCCCTGACCGGGCGCGACGGATTCCCCGTCCGAACGCGAAGAGGGTGGTGGGCGGATGCGATCCGCCCACCACCCTCGATCATCCGGTGCCGGTGGAACCGGCCCCGCGATGGATCAGCTCACCAGGACGCCTTCCCGGTCGCCGTCGCCGCCGGCCTTCGGCTCGTCCTCCTCGTCCGGGCGCTGCGCGAGCTTGCTCGGCCACCAGATCTTGCGACCGATGTCCAGGCCCAGCGCGGTGACCAGCACCGAGCGCACGATGAAGGTGTCCAGCAACACGCCCAGCGCGACGGTGAAGCCCATCTCGGCGAACGAGACAATCGGCAGCGTGCCGAGCACCGCGAACGTGGCGGCCAGCACCAGGCCGGCCGAGGTGATCACACCACCGGTCGCGGACAGCCCGATCAGCACGCCGCGCCGGGTCCCGTGCCGCTTCGACTCCTCGTGCACCCGACTCATCAGGAACACGTTGTAGTCGATGCCCAGTGCCACCAGGAACACGAACACGAACAGCGGGAAGCTCACGTCTGTGCCCTTGAAGCCGAACAGGTGCTCGAAGATGAACACGCTGATGCCCAGGGCCGCGGCGAAGGACAACACCACGGTGGCGATCAGCACCAGCGGCGCGATCACCGCCCGCAGCAGCAGACCGAGCACGATCAGCACCACGAGCAGGATGAGCGGGATGATCACCTTGTCGTCGTGCTCGGACGCCTTGGCGATGTCCATCTGGGTCGCCGTGCCGCCGCCGACCTTGGCCGCGCCGTCCGGCACCGCGTGCATCGCGGCGCGGACCCGGTCGACGGTCGCCTTGGCCGCCGCCGAGTCGGGCGAGTCGCTCATCACGCCCTCGATCTGCACCCGCCCGTTCGCCGCGCCGGTCTGACGCACGCCGTTGGGAGCGATCCCGGGGGTCGCCTGAAGCGTCTGCATCAGCGTCGCCCCGGCCGACTCCCGGCCGATCACCACGATCGGGTCGCCGGAGCCCGCCGGGAAGTAGCGCTCGGAGACCTCCTGGCCGCTGATCGACTGCGGCTTGTTGGTGAACGAGTCCTTGTTGGCGATGCCGTCGCCGTTGAGGTTGGTCAGACCGATGGTCATCACGCCGAGGATGACCGCGGTCACGATCCACACCAGGCGCGGACCGCGGGCGATCTGCCGGCCGACCTTGGCCCACAGGCCGTTCTCGTCGTGCGTGACGGCGTCCGGCTCGTACGCCGGGCGGATCGGCCAGAACACCCAGCGGCCGACGATCACCAGCAGCGCGGGCAGCAGCGTGGTCATCGCGACCAGGCCGACCAGGACACCGAGCGCGCAGACCGGCCCCAGGCCCTTGGTGGACTGCATCTCGGCGGCCATCAGGCACAACATGCCGACGCCGACCGTCGCGGCGCTGGCCACGATCGCCGGACCGGCGCGGAACAGCGCGGCCGCCATCGCCTCGTGCCGGTCCTCGTACCGGTGCAGCTCCTCGCGATAGCGCGCGATCAGCAACAACGCGTAGTCGGTGCCGGCGCCGAAGATCAACACGGTCAGGATGGCCGCGCTCTGCCCGTTCACGACCAGACCGGCCTTGGTGAACAGGTACACCACGGCCTGCGCCATGAACAGCGCCGCGACCGCCGAGATCACCGGGAGCAGCCACAACACCGGGCTGCGGTAGGTGAACAGCAGGATCAGGACGACCACGCCCAGCGTCGCGTACAGCAGCGTCCCGTCGATGCCCTCGAACGCGGAGGCCTGGTCCGAGCCGAGTCCGGCCGGGCCGGTGACGTACGACTTCAGGCCCGCCGGATTGTCCTTCAGGGCTTCCTTGAGTTGATCGACCGCGTCACCGAGGTCGTTCCAGCCGCCGTCCTTGACGGTGATCGGAACCAGGGTCTGCGCGGCCTTGTTCAGCGGATCGAACGTCGGCTGCTCGACCTGGTTCGTGACACCCTTGGCGGTGCCGAACTTGGCCCGGTCCTCGGCTATCGCCTTCGTGTCGTCCGGCGTCAGACCGGACTCCCGCTCGTAGACCACGACGGCGGGAACCGTCGTGTCCGGGCGGAAGTCCTTCTGTTCGTGAATGACCTTCGTGGATTCGGCCTCGGCGGGCAGCCAGGACGAGACCTCGTTGTTCTGAGCGTCGGTCAGCTTGCTCGAGAGCGGCATTGCCACGACGAGCAACACCACCCACAAGGCCAGCACGACCCACTTGGATCGACGCCCGCACGGCAACGCCGCAAGCGCCTTGATCCGGTTCATGTTTCCCCCAGCTGATGGGCTGATTCCAAGGAAGCAGCGGTCGATCGACAACATGGAGTCAGCTCGACGCCGGGTTTGAGGGCCGGTGATCGAGACTGTCCACGACACCGCCCGGAGCCAACCGGACGGTGCCGAAATAGTTGTGTTGCATACAGGAGTTCAGACTGCGCGGCGCCCCGAAACTCATCGCTTGCCGACAGTCCGACGGCGGATTGTCCTGGATGGATGGCACTACCGTCCACCGAATACCGCTCAGTTGGGCACAGGGCGGGTTAATTCCTGGTGAACTCGCCGAATTCGAGACGTGATTCAACGTCGAATCATGACGGAGCGGGCACGCGAGCCTACCGTCCGGTCCTTACGGCTCGTCGTCAGGCCTCCTCGGTCGAGTCGGTTGGTTCCGGCGAACCGGTCGGGTCGGTCGGGTCGGACGGGTCCGGGTCGGCCCTCGTCGTCCGGGGCAGGATGGCCAGGCCGTCCAGAAAACGTTCGAGGACGAACTCGAAGCGTGCGTCGATGCCCGGCCCGGTGAGTTCACGCGCGGTCGCCACCAGGTGCGGGTAGGTGTCCGCGGGCAATGCCTCGATGGTGTCGCCGATCGCGCCCACCGCCTCACCGATCGGCACCCCGGCGGCGGCCGCGGCCGAGACCGGCCGCTGTTCGCTGTACACGAACCCGGTCACCAGGGTGCTCAGGCCGTAGGTGATGTACGCCGCGTCCTGCCGGTCGAACCCGGCGCGGTCCAGCATGGCGAGCTGATGCTCCATCACCGCGGCCATCCCGGGACCGGTCGGGAAACGACCGATCAGCACCCGTACGGAATCCCGCCTTCGGTTCAGGAACGCGCGGAACGCCCAGGCCAGTTCGCGCAGTTCGATCCGCCAGTCGCCGCGCAGCGGCGGCAACGCGGAGACGCCGAGCCCGAGCAGCCCATCGGCGAGCAGGTCGAGCAATTCCTCCTTGTCCCGCACGTGCCAGTACAACGACGGTGCCCGCACGCCGAGTTCGGCCGCCACCGAGCGCATCGACAACGCGTCCAGGCCGTCGCGCTCCAGCACGACCAACGCCGCCCGGACCAACGCGTCGAGGGTCACCGCCGGCCGCCGTCGCGCGCCGTCCGCCGGCGCCCGGCCCTTGCCCGTCATGCCCACTCCCTGTCGTCGACCCCGGCGGGCGTCACCCGCCGAACCGTCGGGTCGATCCTCCCGCGGATTCAGGTCATTTCTCTTCCTCATTCGGGCCGCCTCCGATCCCGGATCCGCGTCAATCCTGTTGCGTCGGCGCCCGACGAAGTGCAATCTAACACCGTTAGATGCCAACTAACACCGTTAGGGAGTGACCATGGCGCACGATCCCCCGGGTCCGATACCGGGACAGGAACCCCACGATCCGATACCGGGATCCGAACCCTCGCCGACCGCCTCGGGCGGCCCGATCCCGGCGGCGTCGGCCCAGGCCGGCGCGCCGCGCAAGGGCCTGATCCTGGCCACTCTGTGCGTCGCGCTGTTCGTGGCGATGCTCGACAACGTCGTGGTCTCCAACGCGCTGCCCAGCATCGATCGGGACCTGGGCGCGGGGGTCAGCGGACTGCAGTGGGTGATGGAGGGCTACAGCCTGATCTTCGCCGCGTTGTTGCTCACCGGCGGCACACTGGGCGACCGGTACGGCCGGCGCCCGGTGTTCCTGATCGGCCTCGGCGTGTTCACCGCGGGCTCGATCGTGTGCGCGCTGGCCGGATCGCTCACGGCGCTGATCGCCGGTCGCGCGGTGCAGGGCGTGGGCGGCGCGCTGCTGCTGCCCGGCAGCATGTCGATCATCCGACACGTGTTCACCGACGATCGCGAGCGGGCTCGGGCGATCGGCATCTGGTCGGGGGTGTCCGGCGCCGGACTCGCGCTCGGCCCGGTGATCGGCGGCCCGCTGGTGGACGCGTTCGGCTGGGCCAGTGTGTTCTGGATCAACGTGCCGATCGGCGTCGCGGGAATCCTGGTCGGCGCCGCGGTCCTGCCCGAATTCGCCGAGCGTCGCGGCCGGTTCGATGTGCCGGGGCTCGTCCTGGGCGTCCTGGGTATCGGCGCGCTGGTGTTCGCGCTGATCGAGGGCCCGGCCCAGGGCTGGGGCTCGGCCCGGGTGCTCGCCGCCGCCACACTGGCCGCCGGTGCGCTGATCGCCTTCGTGTGCGTGGAACTGCGGGTCGCCCAACCGATGCTCGACGTCGGCTTCCTGCGCGACCGGGTGATCGGCGCCGCGGTGTGGGGCGGATTCGCGGTGAGCTTCGGGATGTTCGGCGCGCTGTTCTTCCTCGGCCTGTACATGCAGGACGTGCTCGGCTACTCGCCGACCCGGGCGGGCTTCGCGTCCTTGCCGTCCACCCTGGCGATCATGATCGCGGCGCCGATCTCCGGGCACCTGGCCGGCCGGATCGGCCCGCGCGTACCGCTCGCGTCCGGACTGGCGCTGTGCGCGGTCGCGCTCGGCGGGCTCTCGTTCTACGGCAAGGACGTCTCCTATCTCGAATTCTTCTGGGTGCTGCCGTTCCTCGGCGCGGGCATGGGCCTGTGCTTCACACCGATCTCGGTCGCGGTGATGTCCCGCGTCGAACCGGCCCGCGCCGGCATGGCCTCGGCGGTCACCAACACCGCCCGCGAACTGGGCGGCGTGGTCGGCATCGCCGCCCTCGGCGCGGTGCTCACCGCACGGTTGTCGAGCCGACTGACCGAGCTGTTGGCCGACGCGCGGGTCCCGGCGGACGACGCGCGCCGCATCGTCGACGCCGGCACGTCGGGTGGTGGCGGCGGAATCGGGCACCTGGGCGACACGCCGGCGGTCGTGCGCGACGCCGCGACGACCGCGTTCATGGACGGCCTGCACCTGGCGCTGTGGACGGGCTCGGCGATGCTGCTGGTATCCGCGGTGCTGGTGGCGTACCTGATGCGGGATCGGCCGAAGCGGCCGGCCGCGCAGGACCCGGCCCGGATCGCGGACCTCGTCGGCTGAGCGCCGGCCGGCCGGGTACGCGGTGCACGACCCCGTCCCGGTGGGCGCCGGGGGTGTGTCGGCGTCCTCAGCGTTCGGACGTCGGGCCCAGGACGGGCTTGAGGTCCAGGATCGGAGTGCCGTCGATCGCCTCCAGGTTGCGTACGTGCACCCTGAGGCCCTCCACCCGCACGATCACGATCCGGTGCAGCCCGATCGGGTTCGGCCGGTCCGGTGAGCGGGTGCTGAACACGCCGGTGGCCGGCCGTTCCCGTTCGCCGCGCGGATGCACGGTCAGTACGTCCCGGGCGGCCCGGTCCAGCCAGGTCAGCAGTACCGCCTCGTCGCCCGCGCGCAGGTCGCCGAGTCCCGCGCGCACCTCCTCCGCGAACACCAACCACGCGTCCGGCGCCCCCTCGTCCGCCTGCCGGGGCGCCGAACGCCGGTCCACGAGCACCGATTCGACCCTGCCGATGGGTCGCACCGTGTACGAATCCCGGATCACCGGGACCACCTCCTCATCCTCCACACCGACCGGTGACCCGCCGAGCACGCGGTCGACGGGTCACCGTCGGTGTGCATCGGTCGTATCCGTGGGACGGCCCGTGCTCAGTAGAGGCTCATCATCGCCTCGCGCACCTCGCGCAACGTCGCCCGGGCCACCGTGTCCGCCCGTTCGTTGCCCGCGTGCAGGATGCGCCGGACCTGGGCCGGGTCGCGCGCGTACTCGGCGCGGCGGGCCCGGATCGGGGCCAGGAACTCGTTCACCGCCTCGGTGACGGTCCGCTTGAGCGCGGCGGCGCCCGCCGTACCGATCTCCTCCGCGACCCGATGCGGATCGCGGCCCTGGCAGAGCGCGGCCAGCAGGACCAGGCCGGACACCTCCGGGCGGGTCTCGGGGTCGTAGGTGATGTGCCGGTCGGCGTCGGTCTTGGCCCCGCGGATCAGTTTCGCCGTCTCGTCCGCCGTCGCCGCCAGCGCGATCGCGTTGCCCCGGCTCTTGCTCATCTTGGTGCCGTCGGTGCCGAGCAGCAGCGGCGCGGCCGACAACAGCGCCTCGGGTTCGGGGAAGACGGGACGCCCGCCGGCCGGGTATCGGTCGTTGAAGCGACGGGCGATGGTGCGGGTCAGCTCCAGGTGCGGCAGTTGGTCCTGGCCGACCGGGACCAGGTTGCCCTTGCAGAACAGGATGTCGGCCGCCTGGTGCGCGGGATAGGTGAACATCAGCCCGCTCACCGCCGCCTGCCGCGAGTGCGCGATCTCGTCCTTGACCGTCGGATTGCGGCCCAGTTCCGCGACCGAGACCAGGCTCAGGAAGGGCAGCAGGAGTTGGTTGAGCGCCGGGATGGCGCTGTGCGTGAAGATCGTGGTCCGGTCCGGGTCGATCCCGACCGCCAGGTAGTCGAGCAGCAGCCCGTCGACGTACTCCATCAGCCGGTCGGCCACGTCGCGGTCGGTGAGCACCTGGTAGTCGGCGATGACCAGGTATTGCTCGACACCCAGATTCTGCAGGCGCGCCCGGTTGTGCAGGGTGCCGAAGTAGTGGCCCAGATGCAGCCGTCCGGTCGGGCGGTCCCCGGTGAGCACTCGAAATCGCCCCGGTTCGCGACGAATCCGCGCTTCGAGAACGGCACTTCGAGCCTGCGCGGCGTTCGTACCCATCGGGTCGACGGGGGCGATCGGGTCGATGGGGGCTGCCGACTCGGTCGGGAGGACCGAAACGGAGGTGTGCATCGTGGTGTTCGGCGTGCCGGTCATGATCTGTCTCCTGGTCTGTGGGCGGATCGCCGTCCCGACGGCACCCATCCCTGATCCAGGGCACAAAAAAGGGCCGTCCGTCCGAACGACCCTGGTCATGCACGAATGGTGGTCGCCCCTAAGTGGAGCGCCACCAACTCCGACCCGCTGTAAACCGCATCTCCCAACCATACCCCGCCCTCCACACCCCTCGCCGGCAACTCCACCCGGTCCCCCGACCGACGCGACGACGACCGCCCTCTGTCGGAGCGCATCGACGGCCCCTCGCCCGAGAACCGGAGAAGCGGCATCGGGCGGCGGCAAGCGCGGCTCGACGTTGCGAACCGCGTTACGGCGTGCCGAACCTCGTTTCAGGGAGCCTGATTTCGCTCCCCGGTCGTGCGCAGCGGTGGGTGGTGCAGTGGAGTTGGTGTTTGTGTCCGGTAATCGTCTGTTGGGAGGGGGCTGTTGCGGACTAGCGTGGCGGCGGCCGGCTGTTGATGTCGTGTTCGCCTGCCCGGATTCGTGTGGTCGGGGCCGGGGTGGTGGTGCGGAAGAGGCGCCGGTCGCGATCCGCGTCGGTCGAACGTGGGTTCGCCCCGGTTGGCTTCGGTCGGCCGGCGATTCCCCTGTGTCGGTTCCCGATCACCGGCCCGGGATCACCGATACCGGGCCGGCCGGTCGAGCCGGGAACCCACCCGAACCGATCCGATAGCGCTGTGGAGAACCTTTGGGGAGGTATCCATCCGCGGCGCGGCGGACGAGGCGGATGTGGCGGGCCCACCGCGCTCCGCCTCGTCGGGCCGATCCGGCGTGGAAACCGAGGCCGCGGCACGGTGTGAGATCGCTCCGGGGAGCGGCCGCGCAATTGCCGCGCTTGCTGACACAGTCCCCCGAATTCGTGTTCCTTTCCGCCTTCCGAGCACCCCTGGCAGGCCCCTCATCTGCGGGGCTTCCACCGAAAACGCCCCATCGCCCTTCCCGAGGGCGCTACCGTCGCCTACAAGGACCCGATGCCCACAGGCTCGATCCGTCTCCACGCTGCCGACACCCGGGCGGCGGGTCCGGAACACCCGCCAGGAAAGGCCCACCGCCGTGCCGCACCCACTGCTCGACGCCATCGACACCGCGCAGGACCCTGCCGACTTCCTGCGCTCGATCGGGACCGTGCACACCACGTTCGGCGACCAGGACTCCGGCGCGGTCTCCTACGGCGTGCACGCCGAGGGGAACTGGTTCGTCAAGACCGGCCCCAACCCCGCGTCCGCGCTCAGCCTGCGCCGCGCGATCGACCTGCACGCGCACGTACGGCACCCGGCGATCGTGCCGGTGCTGCACACGTTCAACGCCAACGGTGTTCCGGTGACGGTGGGGCCGTGGCGCACGGGCGAGGTGCTGTACCACTCGACGGTCAAGCGCGCGGGCAAGCAGTTGCGCACCGGCGCGGCCTCGCCGCTCGCCCGCTTCCGGGCGCTGCCGTTGGACGACGTACACGCCGCCCTGGACGCGATCCTCGACGCACACCGGCTGATCGACGCGGCCGGCTACGTGGGCGTGGACTGGTACGACGGGTGCGTGTTGTACGACTTCGACGCGCGCCGCGTGCACCTGATCGACCTGGACGAATACCGCAGCGCGCCGTTCGTGCTCGACTGCGCGCGGCTGTCCGGGTCCACCCGGTACATGCCGCCCGAGCACAGTCGGCGTGGCGCGCTGGTCACCCGCACCGGCACCGTGTTCCTGCTCGGCCGCACGCTGCGCCTGTTGCTGGACGCGGGCGACGAGGAACGCGCGTGGCGCGGCACGCTGGCGCAACTCGCCGTGGTCGAGCGGGCGACCCGGCGCGACCCGGCCGAGCGCTACCCGAACGTCACCGAACTCTTCGACGCGTGGAGCACGGTCGCGCCCGCCGGTCTGCTCTCCGGCTCCCACCGGGTGTGAGCACGCGAGCCCCGGACGCCTCGGACACGTCCGGCACTTCGGACGCCCACCGGAAGGCGTGACACCCGGCGAACTCAGCGCCGAGGGCGGCCGAACAGGTCGTCGCGCGCCTCGTCGAGGGCGGTCAGCACGGCACCGTCCAGAATCGCGTTGCCGGGCACCGCGCCCGCCAGTACCCGGGTGGTCAGCGGAGTCGCCTCGGCGAGTGCGGCCTCCACCCGATCGGCCAGCACCGTGCCGCCGGCCCGTCCGGTCTCGCCGCCCAGCACCACGCAGCCCGGGTCGAGGATGACCGCCAGCGCGGCGACCCCGAGCACCACCCGGCCGGTGAGTTCGTCCAGGAACGCCGCACCCGCCTCCGCCCGCCACGGCGAACCCTCCTGCTCGACCGCCGCCCGGACGCATTCCACGGCATTGCCGGTGAAGCCGTGTCGGGCGGCCAGTTCCTCGATCGCGACACCGGAGACCAGCGTGTGGAAGCCGCCCTTGCAGTCGGTGCGCGAGGGCAGGTGATCGGTGCCCGGGACCGGGAGGAAGCCCAGTTCACCGCTGCCGCCCGAGGCTCCACGACGCAGCCGCCCGTCCAGCATCACGCCGGCGCCGATGCCCTGGCCGAGCCAGACCAGCACGAACGTGTCCAGACCTTGGGCCGCGCCCAAGCGCTGTTCGGCGATGGCGGCGAGGTTGACCTCGTTCTCCAGGACCACTCGCCCGCGCTCGCGCAGCGCGGTCACCAGGAGGGCGTGCCAGCCCGGCAGGAAGTCGGCCGAGCGCTGGTTGCCGGAGACCGGGTCGATCAGGCCGGGAGCGCCGATCCCGAAGGTGTGCAGGGTGTCGGCGCCGGCTCGGGTCGCCGCGTCGTCGAGCAGTTCGAGCACATCGGCGAGGGCTTGTCCGGGATCACGATCCGGCGGTATCGCCAGCGCGCCGGTCGCGACGGTCCGGCCGGTCAGGTCGGCGACGGCCACCTCCACCCCGCCCACGCGCACGTCCAGGCCGGCGATGTGGGCGCGCTCGGCGACGATGCCGTACAGCCGCGCGTTCGGGCCACGCTGTCGCTCGCCCGCCTCGCCGACCAGGTGGATCAGGCCCGCGCCGCCGAGGCGTTCGACCAGATCCGCGACCGTCGGGCGGGACAGTCCGGTGAGGGTCTTGAGCTGGGAGGCGGTCAACGGGCCGTGCTCGATCAGCAGATCGAGCGCCAGGCGATCGTTGATCGCACGGGCGGTGCTCGGCGTCGCGGTGTGGGCGGCTGTCATGGATACCGATCCTCGCAGACTCTTTCTTTCAGGAACCCTGCCTGATAATTTATCGCACCATGACGCAGACTTCCATGTCGCCGAACACCGCCGGCCTGCCCTCGCCCCCGCTTTCGCCTTCGCAAAAGCCTGCGCGGGCGACTTCGCAGACGCCTGCGCCGGCAACCTCATCGACGCCACCGCAATCGCCGTCGCACACGCCCGACGTCGCGCCGCTCGCTTCCTCCGCCCCGCCGCCCACGGCAACGGAGGCACCACCGCCACCGCCCGATCCGTCCACCACCGAGGTCGCCGAGGCCGGTCGGGCCCGGATCGCGGCAAGCCTGATCTTCGCCGTGCACGGCGCGGTCGGCGGCGGCTTCGCGTCCCGCCTGCCCTGGCTTCAGGACCACCTCGATCTGAGTCCGGGCCAATTGGGGCTCGCGCTGGCCGCGCCCGCCGTCGGCGCCTCGCTGGCGATGCCGCTGGCCGCGTCGCTGGTGCACCGACACGGCGGCCGGACCGCGCTGCGCTGCCTGATCGCGCTGTGGTGCGCGGTACCGCTGCTGCCCGCGTCCGCGCCGGGCCTGCCGTGGCTGTGCGCGGCGTTGCTGGTGTTCGGCGTGGGCGCGGGCATGTCCGACGTGGCGATGAACACGCAGGGACTCGTGGTCGAACGGCGGCTCGGCCGCTCGACGCTCCCGCTGCTGCACGGAATGTGGAGCGCGGGCGCGCTGATCGGCGCGGGTCTGGGCGCGGCCGCCGCGTTCGCCGGGCTGGACGCCCGCGTACACCTCGCCATCCTGGCCCTGTTGCTCGCGTCGGCGGGTTGGTTCGCCGGCCACAACCTGCTCGACGCGCGTCCCACCGCCGGCGCGAAGGCCCCGCCACGCTTCGCGCTGCCGTCCCGCCCGGTGCTCGTGATCGGCGCGGTCGGCTTCTGCGCGATCTTCGCCGAGGGCGCCGGGATGAACTGGAGCGCGGTACACCTCAGGGAGGTCGCGGACGCCTCCCCCGGTGTCGCGGCCCTCGCCTACACCGGCTTCGCCTGCACGATGGCCATCGCCCGACTGGCCTCCGGCACGGTCGTGGACCGGTTCGGGGTGACCCGTACGGTCCGGGCCGGCGCGGTGGCGGCCACGATCGGCGCGATCCTGGTGGCGACCGCGCACTCCCCACTGCCCGCCGCGCTCGGCTTCGCGCTGCTCGGCGTGGGCGTGTCCGCGGTCCTCCCGCTGACCTTCGCGGCGGCCGGGCGGATCGGTGACGACCCGAGTCAGTCCATCGCGGGCGTGGCCACGGTCACCTACACGTCCGGCCTGATCGCCCCCGCCCTCGTCGGCGGCATCGCCGACCGCGCGTCGCTGAGCGCCTCGTTCGCGGTGGTCGCCGTGCTCACCGCGATCCTGATCCCGGCCGCCCGCATGCTCGGTCCCACGACCGCCCCGCGCGGCACGGACACCGGGCCGGCCGGCCCGGGCGACGCACCGTCCGCTCCGGGCAACGTGCCGCCCGCTCTCGTCGGCACGTCCACCTCGGGCGCGGTGACCGCGGTGTCACCCCTGCCGACGGACGGCCGGTGACACCCGAGCACGGAACCGACCGGCGCCGCCGCACCTCGGCGGCGCCGGTCGGCGCTCGGGTCAGCCCAGGACCTTTACCAGTTCGGCGGCCAACGGGGCGGCGGAGGAGGGGTTCTGGCCGGTGTACAGGTTGCGGTCGACGACCACGTAGGGCGCCCACGGAGTGCCCTCCCGGAAATCGACTCCCAGTTCGGTCAGGCGGTCCTGGAGCAGCCACTCGGCCCGGTCCGCGAAGCCGGCCTGGGTCTCCTCGGCGTTGGTGAACGCGGTCAGCCGGTAGCCGGCGAACGACGAGGTGCCGTCGGCGCGCTTCGCGGCGAGCAGCGCGGCCGGCCCATGGCAGACCACACCCAGCGGCTTGCCCGAGTCGAGCGCCGCGGTGAGCAGCGCGCCGGAGGTCGCGTCCACCGCGAGATCCTCCATCGGCCCGTGGCCACCGGGGTAGAAGACGGCGGCGTAGTCGGCGAGGTCGACGTCGGCCAGGTCGATCGGCGTGCGCAGCGCGGTGAACCGCTCCAGCGCGGAGGTCACCGCGGCCACTCCGTCGGGGCCGCCGTTCACCTCGGGCGCCAGGCTCGCCCGGTCGACGGTGGGTGCCACGCCACCCGGAGTGGCGACCACGACCTCGTGACCGGCCGCGGTGAACGCCTCGAACGGGGCGGCTGCCTCCTCGGCCCAGAAGCCGGTCGGGTGCCGCGTGCCGTCGGCCAGCGTCCAGTGGTCGGAACCGGTGAGCACGAACAGGATCTTCGCCATGAGTCTCTCTCCATTCGGCGCCGCCGAGCGGGTGCGCTCGGGAGCCATCATGTGATCGCTTCGTCGGTGCGTGGGTGCGTCGCGGCGTTCGGATCGTCGGATGTTCGCCGTCGGATCCACCCGGTCGTTCGTGGCGGCCGGAACGGCGCCCTCGGTGCGTCGCGTCGGTA
Organism: Embleya sp. NBC_00888; assembly: GCF_045207655.1. NCBI lineage: Bacteria > Bacillati > Actinomycetota > Actinomycetes > Kitasatosporales > Streptomycetaceae > Embleya > Embleya sp. NBC_00888. Next base: position 2,447,907 of record NZ_CP108785.1, read on the forward strand.
CGGCGCCCTCCGTGCGTCGCGGTCTGTGCGTCGTGCCGTCGGCCCGTCCCACCGCCGGTGCGTCACACCTCTCGGTGCGGCCCGCCGCCGGTGCGACCCGCCGTCGGTGGCGTCGCGCCGTCGGACTCGAACCTAGATCGCCCACCCATCGGCATTCAAATAGGCTCTCCACCATGAGCCATGAAGATTCCGATGGGTTGCCCTCGGACGCCGGGTCGGCGTCGATACCGGACCCGGTCGCGCGCGGCCCGCTGGATCTGACCCTGCTGCGCACCTTCCTGGCGGTGCACCGCGCCGGCTCGTTCACCGGCGCCGCCCGCGTCCTCGGCCTGTCCCAGCCCACGGTCACCACCCAGATCCGCGCGCTCGAGCGCCGCTTGGGCCGGGCGCTCTTCGAGCGGTTGCCCAGGGGCGTGGCCGCCACACCGATCGCGGACGACCTGGCGATCCGGGTCGCGGACCCGCTGGACGCGCTGGCCGAGGTCGCCGAGCGGGACCGGTTCGGCGCGGACACTCCGGCGGAGCCGGTGCACCTGGCCGGTCCCGCCGAGATCCTGTGCGTGCGCGCGTTGCCCGCGCTCGCGCCGCTGATCGAGCGCGGCGTGTTGTTGCGGATCACCACCGGAATGACCGACGACCTGCTCGACGGGCTCCGCGCCGGTCGACACGACCTGGTCCTGGCCACGATCCGGCCGCGCGGACGCACGCTGGCGGCCGTGCCACTGATGGACGAGGAGTTCGTGTTGGTCGCGGCGCCGACCTGGGCCGAGCGGATCGGGCCCGATCGGGTCGCCGCCGAGGGCCCGGTCGCGCTGCGCGGCGTACCGGTGATCAGCTACGCCGAGGATCTGCCGATCGCCCGCCGCTACTGGCGTCACGTGTTCGGCACCCGGCTCACCGAACGAGCCGCCATCACGGTCCCGGACCTGCGCGGCGTGCTGACCGCGGTGGTCGCCGGCGCGGGCCTGACCGTACTCCCCCGCTACCTGTGCGCGGCCGAACTCGCCTCCGGCGCGCTGGTCCCGCTGCTCACGCCCGACGACCCACCGATCAACACCGGCTATCTGGTCCGCCGCGCGGGCACCGCGGACCACCCGCACCTGACCCTGGTCCACGAACACCTGGTCCGGGCGGCCCGCACGTGGTGACACCACCGATCCCCACGGACGCCGACGCCCGGGTCAGCCGGCGGCGACCGCCGTCGTGAGTTCGGCCAGCAGGTCCGGGCCGCTCCACTGTCGGGCCTGCCCCGCCGGCGCCGCCTCCGCCTGGCGGATCAGTTCGATCATGCGCGCGTTGGCGGGGGCGGTCAGCCCGTTGCGTTCGGCGATCGCCAATATCTCGCCCTGCACACTGTCGACCTCGGTCCGCCGGCCCCGCTGCAGGTCCTCCCACATCGACGACCGGGCCTTCGCGTCGATGCGCAGCGTCGAACCCGCCAGCCGGCGAAACAGCGGATCGGGCAGCGCGAGCAGTTGCCGATTGCGCGCGGCGGAAGCGGGCCCGAGCTTGGCCGGCCGGATGCCCTCCGCCCGGAACGCCGCCAGCGCCTCGCCCTGGCACAGCGCCAGGCAGGTGCGGTAGTCGCGTTGACCGAGTTGATCGCGCAGCGGCAGTCCCGACAGCGCGTTGACCGCGTTGTTCAGGTTCATCAGCAGCTTCGCGTGTTGCACCTCGGGCATGTCTTCACGCACCTGCACCGGGATGCCGGCCTCGACCAGCACGTCCACGAGCGGGATCACCCGGGGGTTCGCGTCGATCATCAACGCGCCGGACGTGCCCTGATGGAAGACGGCGGGCTCGGTGCGCAGCACGTTGTACGGGACCATGCCGGCCAACACCGTGTGCCCGGGCAACGCGGCCCGCAGCGCGGCCGGGTTGCGGACGCCGTTCTGCAGGCTGACCACGATCGCGGCCGGATCGAGCCGCCCGGCCAGGGCACGCCCGGCCTCTTCGGTCGCCGCCGACTTGACGGTGACCAGTACGAAGTCGGCGCCGGCCACCGCGTCCGGCGACTCGGCCAGGGTCAACAGCTCCGGCGCGACCACGGTCCGCGGGCGGCCCGCGCCGGTCACGGTCAACCCGTCCACCAGCGCGTCCAGCACGGACGGCCGGCCGATCAGCGTGACATCGGCGAACGCGGCGAGCCGACCACCGAGCTGGCAGCCGACACTGCCGGCACCGAAGACCGCGACCCTGGGCCGGGTCCGCGAACGTGGAGCGGGTTGGGACATGTAAAGCCTCCGCCTACGGATGAATCAGCCATCGAACCGATCCGCAAGCCTACGTCCCCACCCGCACCCACGTTCGATGCCTCCGGCCCAACCGGCCCTGCCTGCCGCACGCGGCATCGACGCAGGAACAGCAACCCCGAGGAGGCCACGGGCCCCGGGCCCGGTCCTGCCCGACAAGGACGCCACAAAGGCCCGGATCGCCCGGCCGCAGGACAGCTTCGTGGGCGAGACGCACGGGAAGGTCGGCGACGTGGAAGCCCGCTTCGACCTCGCGGTCGGCACCGCCGAGTTCGGCAACGGCACCACCGCCGTGCACCGGTGGCGGGCGTCCTGCCGTGGGTCAGACGGTGGCGAGCGAGACCTCGGTCGACTTGAGCAGTGCCGTCACCGAGGAGCCGACCTCGAGGTCGAGTTCGGTCGCGGCGTCCGCGGTGATCGCGGCGGTGAGTTCGCCGTCCTCGACGCTGACCTTGACGCCGGCCATCGCGCCGCCGGTGGCGATGTGCGTCACCGTACCGGGAATCTTGTTGCGGATGCTCAGTCCGGTGACCGGGCCGGTGGCCAGCGACACCTCGGTGGACTTCACCAGGACCCGTACCCCGCTGCCCTCGGCCAGGCCGAGGTCCTCGACCGCGTCGACGGTGATCGCCGCGGTGAGCTCCCGACCCGAAGTCAGGCGAACCTTGACGGTGGCCATCACTTCGCCGGTCACCACGGAGGTCACGGTGCCCGGGAACTGGTTACGGATGCTGAGCGACATGGGGATGCACCTGAATCCTCGATCGTCCGGGGGCGGATCCCCGGTGCGTGATCACCACGCTATTCGGGATGAATCCGCCGGGTCGAAACCGACACGAACCCCACCTCGCGGATGCGACCCGACCGAAGCGGACGCTCCGGTGGATGCGGCGCACCCCGCCGGCGTGGACGCACGCCGCACCCCGACCGACGGGTCACAGGGGTGGACCGTCGTCCGCGTGCTCCTGGTGGGAGTAGCGCTGTTCCCGTCGGGTGTCGCCGATGTTGTGATGCCCACGTTGTTCCCAGAAGCCGCGGCGATCTTGGGTGAGGTACTCGATGCCGCGGACCCACTTGAGGCCCTTCCAGCCGTAGAGGTGCGGCACGATCAGGCGCACCGGGAAGCCGTGTTCGGCCGTGAGCGACTCACCGTCGCGATGGGTGGCCAGGACGGTCCGGGGTCGGATGCTTGACCTTGTCGTTGGCGGCAGGGTTGGAGCATCGCGGCATGAACTCGAACGACGACGACTCCCGTCCCGCCCGCGTCGTCCTGGTCACCGGTGCCGGCACCGGGATCGGACGGGCCACCGCACGCGCCTTCGCCGCCGAGGGCGCGTGGGTGATCGCGGTGGGGCGCCGGGCCGAGCCGCTCGGCGAGACCGCCGAGGGGTACGAGCGCATCACGCCGCTGGCCGCCGACATCACCGCCGAGGGCGAGCCGGAGCGGATCGTGCGTACGGTCACCGAGACCCGCGGGCGGCTCGATGTGCTCGTCAACAACGCGGGCATCGTGGGCACCGGCAATCTGGGCACGTACACGCGCGAGATGATCGACCCGCTGCTCGCCACCAATCTGATCGCGCCGGTGCTGCTGACCCAGGCCGCGCTGCCGGTGCTGGAGAGGTCCGGCGGGGTGATCGTCAACATCACCACCTCGGTCGGGCAGCGCGCGTGGCCGGGGAATTCGTTGTACGCGGCGAGCAAGTCCGCCCTCGAACTGCTCACCCGCAGTTGGGCGGTCGAGTTGGCCCCGCGCGGCGTGCGGGTCGTCGCGGTCGCACCCGGCGCGATCACCACGCCGATCGCCGACCACCAGGGCTGGAGCCCCGAACAACGCGCCGCGATCCGCGCCTGGCAACTCGCCCACACCCCGCTGGGCCGGATCGGCGACCCCGAGGAGGTCGCCTGGGCCGTCACGGCCCTGACCGCACCGGGCGCCTCCTTCGTCACGGGCGTGATCCTGCCCGTCGACGGGGGCGCGGTGATCTCCTGACCGGAGGCGGTTCGAGGCGGGCGGCGGCGAGCGGGTGGACGCCCACTCGCCGCACCGTGCCGGGTGGGATGCGCGGCGCGCGCTCGTGATAGGTGTGGTCGCAGCGGAGGTGTCCGGATGCGGATCGGTGAACTGGCGAAGGCGACCGGCGCGACGCCGCGCGCGTTGCGCCACTACGAGCAGGCGGGGCTGATCGAGTCGGCCCGGTCGGCGAACGGCTATCGGGTCTACGACGAGCGCGACGTGGCCCGGGTTCGCTCGATCCGTGACCTGCTCGGCGTCGGTCTCACCCTGGACGACGTACGCGCCTTCCTGCCCTGCCTGGACGCCGGCGTGGACGTCGTCGCCCGCCCGCCGTCCGCCGCCGCCGTGCGGATCGCGCTGGACCGGCTGGCCGTACTGGACGCCCGCATCGCGGCCCAGACCGAGGCCCGGAACAACCTGGCAACGGCACTGCGCCGAGCCGGCGTCGACCGCATCCGCCCGGTGGCCTGACCCGGCCGCGAGGGTCACGCGACACCCCTGCGACCGATACCACCGGCATCCCCGAGGCCGGGACCCCCGACGAACCGGGAAGGCGGGGCGGACCGGGCCGAGCGACCCCGCGAGCCGCCGGCAAAGTGTCGATGCGAGCCCCCGCACGAGGGCTCCGGGCACGGAAGCCCTCGTGCGGGGAGATCAGGGCGCCGGGAGCCGGCGCCGGACGGGGCCTCGGCGCGCGGACCCCGGTCGCACCCGCCGTCGCGTCGGCCCGGCATGCTCCTTTCCCCGTACGTGCGTTCCGGCGGCAGCAACGTACGGTGCACCACCGTCCCGTCCACCCAGCGGATCTCCGCGTCGCGGGACCGACTCCGGTGCCACGGCGATGCATCCGTCGACCAGGGATGCCTTGAGGCCACCCCGGTCCGGTTCCCGGTCGCCGACCCGGTCTCGGTAGCCGCCGGTCACCGTGAAGGGGCGCGGTGCGTCCATCCGCCGCTCCCGGATCCATCGATTCGCCGCCTGGGCCGTCCGGGCCCGGGCGCCCGCCTCCTGGGCGCCCGGTGCGGCGGGCGCGTACAAGCAGGGACGCGGGGTCGCTCATCACGCGCGATTCGCCGCCGCCACCGCCACCGCCGCACCCGGCCGGCAGCAACACCCCCGCAAGAGCCGAGGCCACCGACGCGGGCCCGCCGCCGCCCCGTCCTGCTCCCGCTCCGATCACGCGCCCCACCTCACGTCGCCCCTCGCACCCGCGCGCCGACCGGCGCAACGCGGATGTGACGCACCGTCGCCCCGGCCGGTTCCGCCGAACCAGCCCGGAACCGGCTCGCGTTCGGGCCGCGATGGGTCAAGCTCGCGCGGGAGTGGTCCTGGTCCGCTGGGTCAGCACGATGCAGGCCAACACGCCGAGCGCCGCCATCGGCATCGCGGGCGTCAACGAGTCGCCCAGGATCAGCACCGCCCAGCCCAACGTCGGCAACGGCTGGGCGAGTTGCAACCGACTCGCGGCCGGCACGCCGATCGCCGCCATGCCCCGGTACCACACGACGAAGCCGAGGAACTGCGAGAACGCCGCGAGATACGGCAGCCCGCTCACACCGCGGGCGTCGAGGTGTACCGGCGCGGTGGCCAACCCCGACACCGAGATCAGCGCGGTGACCGGCGCCGCCGCCACCACGCCCCACGCGATCACCTGCCATCCGGGCATGTGCCGGGCCAGTCGGCCGCCTTCCGCGTAGCCGGCCGCGCACAACACCAGCGCGCCGAACAGGTACACATCCGCGAGCCCGAGGCCACCGCTGCTCTGCTGCACGGCGAACGCGAACACCACGACCGCGCCCGCGACCGCCGCCGCCCAGAACGTCCGGCTCGGCCGCTCGCCGGTGCGCAGCACCGAGCAGACCGTGGTGGCAAGCGGCAGCAGGCCGATCACCACCGCCGAGTGCGCCGTCGACGAGGTCTGCAACGCGAGCGTGGTGAGCAGCGGGAAGCCGAGCACACAACCGACCGCGACCACGGCGAGGGCGATCCGGTCCGCCCGGGCGGGCAGCGGTGCCCGCACGACCAGCAGGGCGGCCCCGGCGAACCCGGCCGCGAGCAGACCGCGCAGACCGGTGACCGTCCACGGGCCGAATCCGTCCAGGACCCACACGGTCGCCGGGAAGCTGAGCGAGAAGGTCAGGATGGCGAACGCCGTCAGGGCCGTGCCGCCGATACCGCCGGTGCGACCGATCCCGCCGACGCCGCCAACCGCTATCGCGGTTACCCTCGGGCACGCGTACTTCACCGCCGAGCCGCCCGCGCCATACCTGCGGGTCGGCTACGCCTACGCCGAGGGCCCCGAGCGCCTGGTCGAGGGCATCGAGCGCCTCCATCGGGCCTTCACCTCAACCGACCGACCGGGGCCGGCCAAGCTGACGGCCCGTCATGAGCCGCTGCCATAGGGCCTGGTGACGGTCTCCCTGTCATGCCCGCTCGGGTCGGCGCAGAACGCGCCCGGCCGCCGTCCCAGGTGTTGATCCGATCGCCGACCCGGCGCCCCGGATCGGCGTGGACGGGGGGCTGCCGGCACAGACTCGGGTACCCAGGGATCGGCGATCCCAGGGTGAACGCTCCGCTCCTCGGCGGCGCACGAGCGTGGCAGCCTTCGAGACGTCGCCGGAATCGGCCCGATCCCACCAAAGCCGACCGCGCGAACTCCCCCTCCACCCGCCTCGGGAGGCTTCGCCATGCCCGCTCCCCGCCACGACGTCGACACGTCCGGCCCGCGCCGCCCCGGCGCGGCCCTCGCACTGCTCGCCTTCGCGAGCCTGATCACCTCGCTCGACTACAACATCGTCTACGTCGCGTTGCCCGACATCGGCCGTGGAGTCGGCTTCTCCGCGCAGACCCTCCAGTGGGTGGTCAGCGCGTACGCGGTGGCCTTCGGCGCGTTCCTGCTCCTCGGCGGCCGGATGTCCGACCTGCTCGGCCGCCGGCGGATGTTCGTGCTGGGACTCGCGCTGTTCGCGGTGGCCTCGTCGGCGGGCGGCCTCGCCCGTGAGCCCGGGGCGCTGATCGCCGCCCGCGCGGGCCAGGGCCTGGGTGGCGCCCTCCTCTTCCCCGCGACGCTGTCCCTGGTCAACACCACGTTCGCGGAGGGCCGCGAACGCAACCACGCGCTGTCGGTCTGGGCGGCGACCGGCTCCGGCGGGCTGATCCTCGGGTCGCTGCTGGGCGGTGTCCTGACCCGGGCGCTCGGGTGGGAGGCGGTGTTCTTCGTCAACGTCCCGCTCGCCGGCGGCGCCGCACTGCTGACCTTCGTCATCCTGCCCGCCGACCCCGCGCGCGTCTCCGGTCGGCGGTTCGACGTCTTCGGCGCGCTGACCGCCACCCTCGGCTCGACCCTGCTCGTGTTCACCCTCGTCCAGGGCCCGGAGTCGGGGTGGACGAGCCCGCTCGTGGCGGCCGGCGGCGTGCTGGGCGTCGGTCTGCTGGTGGTTTTCCTGGTGGCCGAGGGGCGCCATCCGGATGCGCTGATGCCGCTGCGCCTGCTGCGCGACCGCTCCCTGGGCACCGGTATGGCGGTGACGTTTCTGTTCATGGCCACGCTCGGCACGCTGCCGTACTTCCTCACCGTCTACTTCCAGGGCGTACACGGGTACAGCGCGCTGCGGACCGGCTTCGCCTACCTGGTCCCGATGGGCGGCGGCCTGATCGGCTCGCTGCTCGGTGGCCGGTTGGCCACCCGGTTCGGGGTACGGTCCACGCTGCCGGCGAGCCTCGCGGTGAGCGCGGTCGGCCTGGTCGTGGTCGGCTTGGGCATCTCGGCGAACGGCTCCTACCTCGACCTGGCGCCCGGTCTGCTGGTCTTCGGGATCGGCCAGGGTGTCGTCTACACCACGATGTTCGCCGCCGCCGCGACCGGGGTGCGGCCACATGAGCAGGGCGTCGCGTCCGGGATGGCGTCCACCGGACAGCAGGTCGGGGGCGCGATGGGCCTGGCGGTACTGGTCGCCGTCGCCAACTCCGGCACCGACGGGCGCACCGGCGAGGCGCTGCGGACGGCCACCGCCGACGGGCTGCGGACCGCCGTGTTCGGCGCGGCGGCGGGCGCGGTACTCGCGGTGCTCGTCGCGCTGAACTTCCGCCGGGTGCGCGGGAGCGCGGTGGACGCCGGCGGCGTGGACGAGGTACCGAGGGCCGAGCGGGCCCGGCCCGGGATCGGGTGACGGTTTCCCGCACGGCCTCGCCGCCTCGCCTTACGGCCGTCACGACTCCCCGGCGGTCAGGATCCCGGGATGTGGTCGGCCGGTACCTCGAAGATGATCTCCAGGCCGTCCTCCTCGTCCATCTGTTCGCCGGTCTCGACGAATCCGAATCCCTGGATGGTCGCGAGCGACGCGGCGTTGTCCGGTGAGATGGTGACCCGGACGGTGGACACGTCGGGTTCGTGCGCCGCGCGCTCCAGCAGCGACGCGAGCATCGCGCGGGCATATCCTCGGCGGCGCGCCTCGGGCACCACGGTGTAGCCGATCTCCACCATGCCCGACTCGTCCGGTGGCCCGTGGAACCCGGCGTAGCCGACCACCGCGCCGTCCGGCTCGGACACCGCCGCCCGGGCGAGCCACGGAGCGCTCTCGGGTTCGGCCGTCACCTGGTCGAAGCGGCGACGCCAGAGGCCGCGCGCCCGGTCGGACACGAAGAACTCGGGGAGGTCCAAGCCGGTTTGCCGGCGGGCCTCGGCCAGGTCGCCCGCCAGCAGTGCGCCGAGGGGTCGACCGACCAGGTGGACCCAGCGAACCTGCCGCTCCGAGCGGGCGGACGACGGGCGCGCGGCGGAGGTATCGAGAGGATCTGTCACCCCGGGATCATCGGCGACAACCGATCGGTCGTCCACACCATTTCCGGGTGTCGGGGTGTCGGGGTGTCGGGGTGTCGGGGTGTCGGGGTGTCGGGGCGTCGGGGCGTCGGGGAGGCGAGGAGGCGCCCGGTCGTCGTAGCCGGGCCGGCCGGGCGACGTGCACCGGGCCGGGCCGGCCGCTCGGCGTGCTCAGTGGACCGAGAGCCCGCCGTCCACGAAGATCGACTGGCCGGTCACGTAGCCCGATCCCGGGCTCGCCAGGAACAGCGCCGCAGCCTCGAAGTCCTCGGCCAGGCCGTTGCGTCCGACCATCGTGCGCGCGGCCAGCGCGGCCGACTTCTCCGGGTCGGAGGCCAGCCGGGCGTTGAGCGGGGTCATCACGAACCCGGGCACGAGCGTGTTGCTGGTGACCCCGTACTGCGACCAGGCCTCCGCCTGGGATCGGGCCAGCGACTCCAGGCCGCCCTTGGACACGCCGTAGGCGCCGCTCTGGACGAACGCGCGATGCGCCTGCTGCGAGGTGACGTGAATGATGCGCCCGTAGCCCCGCTCGGCCATGCCGGGCCCGAACCGCTGCCCCAGCAGGTAGGGCGCCTCCAGGTTCACCGCCATCGTGGCGTCCCACACGTCGTCGCCGAGTTCGTTCATCGGCGGACGCAGGTTGATCCCGGCGGAGTTGACCAGAATGTCGGGCTCGCCGTACACCTCGGCCGCCGCGTCGGCCGCCGTGCGCACGGCGTCCCTGCTGCCCAGATCGGCGCTCACCCAGGCCGCCTTGCCACCCAGGGCGGTCAACTCGTCGACGGCGGCTGCCAGTTCCGCCTCGCGGCGGGCGATGATCACCACACTCGCCCCGGCCCGCGCCAGCGCCCGGGTGATCGCTCGGCCGATGCCGGAACTCCCGCCGGTCACCACGGCGACCCGACCCTCCAGCGAGAACAGTTCGGAGAGGTATGCGTGCGTGCTCATGACGGAACCCTAGACGGACCGAGCCCGGCCGCACCCGCCGGGCGATCTCGCCGCGCCACCGAGCCACCTCGCCCACCACCTCGCCGTACCGCGCCCCGCATCGCACCGGGTCGCCCCACGTCGCCTCGGGCCGCCGCGCCTCGCCGGGTGGTCAGGAAGCCGCGTTCGGGCGCCGGGCCGGGAACCCGTGCGCGCGGGCGGCGAGGACCACCACGAGTACGGGTACCAGCAGGACCAGCACGCTCCAGGGGAAGGACCCGGCGCCGACCAGGTCCAGCAGGATCGCTCCGGCCACGCCGCCACCGGCCATCGCCGCGTTCCACAGCGTGACCAGCATCGCCTGCGCGGCGTCCGCGTCGGCGCCGCCCGCGTCGCCGACGGCGGTCTGCAGGAGAGTGGGCACGCCGCCCCAGCCGAGCCCCCACAGCACGACCGCGCCGTAGACCAGGACATGGCTGTCCGAGAACACCGCGAGCACGGCCGCCGCCGCGCCGAACGACAGTGTGGCCGCGATGGTGAGCGCCCGCAGTCGGTGGTGGATCAACACGCCGACCAGCCAGATGCTCACCAGTGACGCGCCGCCGAAGGCGAGCAGCACCACGTCGGTGGAGCCGCCCATGTCGAGCCGGTCCAGGTAGGAGGCGATGTAGGTGTAGAGGATCGTGTGCGCCAGGACGAAGACCAGGGTGACGAACAGGACCGGGGCCACGCCGGGGATGGCCAATGTGCGCAGCAGGGGCGTTCGTTCCTCCGGTCGTTGTCCGGGGTGTTCGGGGACGGTCGCGACGATCCAGCCGATCAGGATCAGGGCGAGCACGGTCATCAACGAGAAGGTGACTCGCCAGCCGAACTCGTCGCCGAGGAATGTCCCCGCCGGCACCCCCAGCGACAGTGCGATCGGAATGCCCGCCATCACGATCGCGATCGCCTTGCCCTGAAGGTGTGCGGGTGCCATCCGGCGGGCGTACCCGGCCAGCAACGCCCAGGCCACGCCCGCCGCCACGCCTGCGACGAAGCGGGCCGCCATGGTCAGCGGGTAGTTGCCGGAGACGGCGGTGACCGTGTTGGCCGCCGCGAAGCCGGCCATCGCGGCGAGCAGCAACCGCTTGCGGCGCCACCCGGCGGTCGCCGTGGAGAGCGGAATCGCGGTGAGCGCGGTGCCGATCGCGTAGATCGTCACCGACTGTCCCATCGCGGACTCGCCGACCCCCAGGTCGGAACTCATCGCGGGCAGGACGCCCGCCAGCAGGGTCTCGGTCAGGCTGGTCACGAAGACCGCGGTGGCCAGCGCCAACAGCGCCGCCATCGGCAACTTGCGGTCGTCGGTTTCCGTGGGGAAGGGGGCTGGTGCCGTGCTTCGACTTGTCATGCCGCGTATGCTCGAACCCTCACATTGATGTGATGGTCAAGCGACGAGACGTGAGGTGGATCACATGCGCATCGGAGAGTTGTCCGAGCGCACCGGCACCCCCCGCCGACTGCTGCGCTACTACGAGGAGCAGGGCCTGATCGTCGCGAACCGCTCGCCCAACGGCTATCGGGACTACGACGAGTTCTTCGTGGACCGGGTGCTGCAGATCAGGGGCCTGCTCGACGCCGGTCTGCCGACCCGGATCATCAAACAGATCCTGCCCTGCCTCGACAAGCCTCGCATCATCCATTTCCCGGACGCGACGCCGGAGATGATCGCCACCCTGGAGCACGAACGCGACCGGATGACCGAACGCGTCAACTGTCTCATCCGCAACCGGGACGCGATCGCCGAATACCTCGACGTGGTACGCGAAGGCCTGCCCCAGCCGACCACCACCTCCTCCTGACCCCGCCCACCGACGGTCGAGGCCCACGAATTGCCTTGCCCAACCCCGGTCGATCCTGTGAGGGTTGCCGAACCCGAATTTCAACGACCTGGTCTTCCCGTTCAAGCGCTATCAGATCCAGCGCGTCTGGCGCGGCGAGCGCCCGCAGGCCGGCCGGTACCGGGAATTCGTGCAATGCGATATCGACGTGATCAACGTCGACCGGGTTCCGCTGTACTTCGATGCCGAAATGCCGCGCATCGCACACGAAATCCTCACCGCGTTGCGGATCGGCCCGTTCACGATCCACCTCAACAACCGCAAGATCCTCGAGGGCTTCTACGCCGGGCTCGGCATCGCGGACCCGGTGGCCGCGATCCGGATCGTCGACCGGCTGGACAAGGTCGGCCTCGACCGGGTCGGGGACCTGCTCTCCGGCGAACTCGGCCTGGACGCCGCCCAGGTGGCGAACTGCCTGAAGTTGGCCCGGATTCGCGGCACCGACGCGTCGGTGGTGACCGAGGTCCGCGCGCTGGGCGTCGAACACTCGTTGCTCGACGAAGGGCTCACGGAACTGGCCTTCGTACTCGACGCGTTGGCCGACCTGTCGCCTGGCTCGGTCGTCGCGGACCTGTCCATCGCACGCGGGCTCGATTACTACACGGGCACGGTGTACGAGGCCAAGTTCGTCGAATTCCCGGACTACGGCAGCATCTGCTCGGGTGGCCGCTACGAGAACCTCGCCGGGTCGTTCATCCGGCGCGACCTGCCCGGTGTGGGCATCTCCATCGGCCTGACCCGGATCTTCGCCAAGCTGGTCGCCGAGGGCCGGTTGCCGATCGGGCCGAAGTGCCCCACCCAGGTGCTGGTCGCGGTGCCCGACGCCGAGTCGTTCGCGCTGTCGGTGCGGACCGCCGCGACGCTGCGCGCTCGCGGGATCCGCACCGAGGTCTACCACCACCCGGACAAGCTGCAGAAGCAACTGCGATACGCGCTGCGCAAGGGCATCGCATACGTGTGGTTCCCCGGGGCCGGGGCGAACGCCGGCGCGGACGCGGACGGCCGCGAAACGCACCAGGTGAAGGAACTCGCGTCCGGCGAGCAGGTCGTGGCCGACCCGCGTGGTTGGCTGCCGACCGAGCCGGTCGAGCCGCTCCCCGCACGGTAGCGCCGGCGGCGGCCGGTGGCGGGCGCCGGACCGGGCCGTCCGTCCGCCCGGCAATTCGATGGCATCGCGGACCGGTGGAGGGCCAGGATGCGGGCATGACGCACACTCTTCTGGCGTTCCTCGGCGCCTGCACCCTCATCGCGGCAAGCCCCGGACCGAGTTCCGTGCTGATCATCCGACATTCGTTGCAGAGCCGTCGGGCCGGTTTCCTGGCGGTGCTCGGCAACGAGACCGGGGTCTTCGTCTGGGGACTCGCCGCGGCCTTCGGTTTGACCGGCCTGCTGGCCGCCTCCCAACTCGCCTACGACATCATGCGCATCGTCGGCGCCGTCGTCCTGGTCGGGTTCGGCGTCCAGGCCATCCGCGCGGCCCGCCGGGACGGCCTGACCGGATTCACCGCCGCCGACTCGACCGACGCCGGGGCCCGGGCAGGGGCCGACGCGGGCACCGAGCGCGAGCCGGACAGCGGTCGACGCGCCTACCGTGCCGCGCTGACCCTGAACCTGGCCAACCCCAAGGCCGCCGTCTTCGCGATGTCCTTCCTCCCCCAGTTCGTCCCGCACGGCGCGCCGCAGTTGCCCACGATGGTCGCGCTGGCCGCGATCTGGGCGGTGTACGAGATCGGCTACTACGGCCTGTACGTCTGGTTCGTCGGCCGGATGCGCACCGTGCTGAGCCGCGCCAAGGTCCGGCGCCGGTTGGAGCAGACGTCCGGCGGGGTCATGGTCGCGCTGGGCATCCGGATGGCCGTCGAGTCGTGAGCCGGCGCCCGCGGGATCACAGGCCGAACGCGTCGCGGCGGTCCTCCGGGACCAGGTCGACGTACTCCGGGTGCTTGGCGATCCAGTCCCGGATGAACGAGCAGTAGGGCAGCACCGCGAGACCCCGCTCCCGGACCGCGTCCAGCGCCGCGTGCGTGAGCCGACCGCCCAGACCCCGGCCGCCGAACCGCGGGTCGATCTCGGTGTGCGTGAAGGCGACCTCGTCGCCGCTGACGAAGTAGTCCGCGAAGCCCGCGAGTTCGGTGGGCCGCAGCGGCGGGGCCACGGACGCGCCGGGGGCGGCCTCGACGCCGATGAATATCTCGTAGCGGGACTGCGCCGGGTTGTCCGTCACACGCGTTTCCATGCTGCTGCCTCCTGGGTCACGATCGGGACTTGCGGCCCGGGCATTCCTGTCCACGCGTACGCACGTCGATCCCACCGCCGACCGTACCCGCGCACCCCACCGTATCCGGCCGACACATCGCCCGGATCGCCCCGGTACCGCCCACCCGAACCGCGTGCCGCCCGCCGCGCGTGCCGCGGATCACGCCGGGGCTTCGTCGACGTACACCTTGGTTCCGTCGGCGAATATCCGGTACTCGCGCGCGCCCTCTTCCTCCTCGTCGACGTACACCTTGGTGCCGTCCGCGTACACCTTGTACACGCGCCCGTTCTCGCCGCCGATCGCGGGCAGCCCCGCCGCGTGCGACTCCGCGACCGCCTTCCGGACCCCTTCGGCGATCAACTCGTCGAACCGCTCCGGTCCGATTTCGTCCCGCAAGGATTTCGTCATCGACCCCTCCCGACGTCGGGCGACGGCCCGGATCGAACCGCGGCGTTCACACCCCAAGATTGCCAGGACGGTCCCGTCCCCGACACCCCCGGCCGGGTCACCGGCCCAGCGCGGGCCGATGCCGCTCGGGAATTAGGTCGAGGTACTCCGGGTGCTCGATCATCCAGGCCCGCAGATAGGCGCAGTTGGGCACCACGCCGACCTGGCGCTCGCGGGCGGCGTCCAGCGCGGACCGGACCAGCACGTCGCCCAAACCGCGCTCCGCGAAGCGCGGATCGACCTCGGTGTGGATGAACGCGATCAGATCGTCGCCGAGGAAGTACTCGGCGAACCCGGCGAGCTCGGCGGGCTCGCCGCCCGCGTGGATCTCGAAACGGGACTGCGCCGGGTTGTCGACCACGCGCGTTTCCATGCTGCCTCCTGGTCCGGGACGGGGACGTACGACCCTGAACCTTCACCGTATCGACCGCCGGGAACCCGCCCGCGACCCGTGGGCCTCCCGACCGGCCCGAGTCGGCAACCCGGATCGACCGGCCCGGCGGTCCCGGCTCGGGGCCCGGCTCGGGGCCCGGCTCAGGAGTCGAACGTGGTGGCGCGGGCGACCTTCTCCCACGTGTCGATCTCGGACCGCACGCTGTCGAGGTGCCCGACGACCGCGTCCACCGCGTCCGCGCCCAGCGGCAGCCGCAGCGGCGTGATCTCGGCGGCGAGCGCGGCCAGGATCGCGGCGGCGGCCTTGGCCGGATCGCCCGGCTGCTGCCCGTCGGCCGCCTCGACCATGCGCCGGGTCGCTCCGACGGCGGTCTCGCTGTAGGCGGCGATCTCGGCGCTGACGCCGGCGGCACCCATCAGCCCTGTCCGGAACGCACCCGGCTCGACCACCAGCACCCTGATGCCGAACTCGCGCACCTCGTCGGCCAACGCCTCGGACATGCCCTCGAGCGCGAACTTGGTGCCGCTGTAGGCGGAGAAGCCCGCGAACGACATCTGCCCGCCCATGCTGCTCAGTTGCACGATCGCGCCGGAGCGCCGGGCGCGCATGTGCGGCAGTACCGCGCGGACCAGCGCGGCCGGGCCGAAGACGTGCACCTCGAACAGCGCACGCAGTTCCGCGTCGGTGGTCTCCTCCATGGCACCCACGTGGGTGCGGCCGGCGTTGTTGACGAGTACGTCGACCCGGCCGTGCCGGGCGACCACATCGCGCACGACGCTCTCGATGCCGGCCGCGTCGGTCACGTCCAGCCCGACCGCCTCGACCAGGTCCGGGTGCGCGGCCACCAGATCCGCGAGCGACTCGGGCCGCCGCGCGGTGGCCACCACGGTGTCGCCGGCGGCCGCGGCCGCCTCGGTGACGGCCCGTCCGAAGCCACTGTTCGCGCCGGTGACCAACCAGATCCTGCTCATCGTGTGGTTCCCCTCGTCATCGCGCCGCCCACTCGGCGAGTCGGCGGCGCTTCCCGTGTGATCACCTTGCCGCGCGGGCCGGCCCACCGTCCAAGACCGACGGTGATAGCCGATGGTTATCGATGACGGGAGCGTGCTCGACCCCACCGGAAGCCCGGGTCATGCTCGGCTCCGCCGGGGACCCGGGGTCGTGCTCGGCAGCGCCCGAAACCCGGGTCCGACCCGGTCACGGCGGACCGACCACCACCGTGCGGTCCGTGGCGCCGGAGCGGACCTCGAAAACGGTGAAGCCGTGCGGCCCGGCCAGCACCTGGTGCACACAGCCGGACGGGATGAACACCACGTCGCCCACCCGCATGCGCACCCCGCCGGTCAACCCCTCGCCGGAGAACACGTCGCAGCTACCCGCGGTGAGCAGCACGATGGTCTCCTCGTCCTCGTGATGATGCACCGCCGTCCGCTCACCCGGTCCCAGGGTGGCGAAGAAGCCGCACAGGCGTCCGGCGCCCACGGTCGCGGCGGACACACGTTCGCTGATTCGGATGCCCTGCGCACCGACGAGGTCGGCGCCGGGGGGTACGAGCACGGCTTGGTTCACGAGTTCACGGTCGGCCATGGGTTCAGGGTCGACGCGGGCCGAGACCCGGAAACGCGCACCGCGCCGAACCACACCGAATGGGCGAGTCTCCCGGTCCGGACACGATCGCGACCGCCCGGCGTCGGCCCTTCCACGATCGGCACGACGCCGGCACTCTTGGGGCGGCCTCGCGCGGTCCGGCCGGGACGCGCGGCTCGACTTCTTCGACGCGGGAGCAGCGATGGTGAACCGTGACCGGGTCGACCGGGTCGTTGTCCATCACGACGTGGCCGCTTCCGCCGCGCGGGCGATCGTGCGCGATGTGGTGGCCGCGGCGTCGGCGGCCGGGCGTGCGGTGAGCGTCGCGGTGGTGGACGGCGCGGGCATACCGGTCGCGTTCGAACGCATGGACGGCGCGCTGCGGTTCAGCGCGGATCTCGCCGCGGCCAAGGCCCGCACGGCGGCGGCGTTCGGGCGGGCCACCGCGGTGATGGAGGAACTGCTCGGCGACCGGCCCGTGTTCGCGCAGAGCTTTGTCGCACAGGGGAGTTGGTATCTCGGGCGCGGCGGCCATCCGCTCCTGATCGACGGGCGCCCGGTGGGCGGGGTCGGAGTCAGCGGGGACGCGGCGGAGTTCGAGGACGAACTCGCCCGCGCCGCCGCCGAATCCTTCGGCCGCGACGCGGACGGCTGACCTACCGGGGGCGACGCGCCCCTACCGCACGATGCGCTTCTCCACCTCCACCGTCGCCCGCTCCACGCCCCGGGCCACGTCCCGCACCAGGCCGTTGACCCGCAGCAGCACCGCCGAGGCGACCGTGGTCGCCGCCTCGATCAGGTTCCCGGACGCCGCCGCCGGCACCGCGGCGGCCGCCGCGCCGCGTACGCCGGTCGTCGCCGCCGGGAACGGCAGGGGCAGCGGGCCGGCCTCCGAACGCAGGTCGGAGAGTCGGCCGTTCTTCAGCGCCATCAACGCGTCCTCGCCGGACACCAGCCCCTCGCAGTGGCCGTGCCCCTTCAGCGCCGCGTGCAGGAACGCGGTCGCGTACACGTTGGTGATCGCGTGCTGCTCCGCGAAGGTGATGCCGGGCTTGCCGTCCCGGGGCAGGCCGGGCAGGTGGATGTCCACGTCGCTGGGGTCGAGGAACTGGACGTGATTGCCGCCGGTGATCTCCACGTACGCCTTGTAGCCCTGCGGGACCAGGTCCAGGTAGTGCACGCCGGATCCGGGCGAGATCCTGTCGTTCTGCCCGGACACGATCAGCGTCGGCGTGGCCACCTTGCAGACCTCGGCGTCGATCCGCGCGTACAGGTCGGGTTCCTTGACGTTGCGGCCGGGCGCGAAACCCAGGACCGCGCGGATGCGCTTGTCCCGAGCCGCCGCCAGCAGCGCGCCGGCCCCGCCCAGGGACACCCCGACCGCGGCGAACGCGTCCTGCTTGATCAGGCCGCGCAGCGGGTTGAACCGGTCGTCGTCGATGTCGATCAGCTTGTCGATGGCGTCGCTGACGGTGTCGGCGTGCACATGCGGGTCGAGCGCGAGGATGTTCTCCGGGAAGTAGCGAAAGACGATGTACCCGTGCCGCACCACGTAGTCGGTGAACCAGTCGTACATGTTCGAACCGGTCCAGGTCGCGGGCGCCAGGACGATCGACGGATACGAGCCCTCGGATTTGTCCGCCGGGGCCAGCCAGCCGTCGTACTCCGCCGGGTAGCTGATCTTGGCGAGCGTGAACCCGGGGCCACCGGTCCAGAACGGGAACTCGATGGTGCCGATGTTGAAGTGACCGGGCCGGTCCGGTCGCACCGGACTCTCGGGTACGAGTGTGGTTGCCATGAGTGGAGTCAATCGTTGTCCAACTCGCTTTGGCAGGGCGATACTTGGCCAAAGAATGGAGACTCCGGTCACAGTGGTGGATTCCGGCAACCCGAACGCGGATCCGCGCGGCGGCTCGACGTGCGCCGCGGCCCGGTTCCCGGCCGGTCATTGATGGACCATCAGCAACACGGCCCGGTTGCTCTCGTCCAGTCCCCGGTAGACGTGCGGTCGGGTCGCGTCGAAGCGGATCGAGTCGCCGCTCGACAACTCCCGACGGTCGGCGATCGGACCCGTCTCGATCCGGCCGGCGGTGACCAGCAGGCACTCCTCGACGCCGGGGCGATGCGGATCGGACACCTGTTCGGCCCCGGTCACGTCGAGCTCGTACAGCTCCACCCAGCCGCGTACGTGCACCCGGTGCAGCAGTCGGGCCCGCACCGCCTCGCCGCTCACCCGCGGTCCCTGATCGGCCCGCACCACCGTGACCGCCGGCGCGCCGGCTTCGAGCAGGCCGCCCAGCGGGACGTCGAGCGCGCCCGCGAGTGCCCACAGCGTGCTCAGCGTCGGATTGGCCTCGCCCTGTTCGATGCCGTGCAGCGTGGTCTTGCTCAGGCCCGCGCTCGTGGCGAGATCGGCCAGGGAGCGGCCCGCCGCCTCGCGGAGCGTCCGGATGTTGTGTCCGATATCCCTTGCGATGGTCATGGCGTTCATTATGCTGGATCCTCGTATCAGTTTACCGGTACGAGCCGGCACGCGATGCGCTGTTCCCCGGCACCGCTCGGCACCGCGCCCCAGGGATGGAGATCATGACCATGCGCGTCTCCCGCCTCCAGCACATCCCGGGCATCGGCGTGGACAAGGTCGGCGACGCCGCCGACGCCGCGCACGATCCGGACCTGCTGCGCCTGGAGAACCTCGACACCGACCTTCGCCCGCCGGCCGTCGCGCTCGCCGCGACCCGGGCCGCGATCGAGGACGACGCCGCGAACAGCTACCTGCCCTTCCACGGTTCGCTCGCCTTGCGTGAGGCCGCCGCCGCACACGTGGGCCGACTCGCCGGACGCGGGTACGACCCCGGTGACGAGGTGGTCAATGCGGCCGGCGGGCTCAACGGCGTCCTGAACGTCCTGCTCGCCACCGTCGAACCGGGCCGCGAGGTGGTGATCGCCGACCCGATCTACGCCGGCCTGGTCAATCGCATCCGCCTCGCCGGCGGCGTCCCGCGGCACGTCCGGGCCACCCCGGGGCCCACCGGCTGGAGCACCGATCCGGACGAACTCGCCGCCGCCGTCGGCCCGAACACCGCCGCCGTGCTGGTGATGGCCCCGGCGATGCCCACCGGCGCGCTGCTCGACGGCAGCCACTGGGACGCGCTGGCCCGCGCGGTCGCCGAGCACGACTGCTGGGTCGTCTACGACGCGGCGATGGAGCGGATCCGGTTCGACGGCAAGGCCCCCGACCATCCGGCCGCGCATCCCGGGCTGGCCCACCGCACCATGACGTGCGGCGCGGCGTCCAAGGAACTGCGCATGATCGGCTGGCGGGTGGGCTGGGTGGTCGGTCCCGCCGAGATCATGGCCGACGTCAAACTCGTGGGCCTGAGCAACGTGGTCTGCCCGGTGGGCATCGGTCAGGCGGCCGTCGCCGCCGCGCTGTCCGCACCCGACGCGGACGCCGACGTCGCCGCGGCGACCGCGATCTGGCGCGAGCGCTGCGCGAGGATCCTGGATCGGCTCGCCGACTACCCGTGTGTGCGTCCACACGGCGGCTGGTCGCTGCTGATCGACACCGCCGCGCTGGGCCTGACCCCCGAGACGGCCGCCGAACGGCTCTTCCGGCTCGGGCGGGTCGCCGCCACGCCGATGAACGGCTGGGGCCCGCAGGGCAGTTCGTATCTGCGGCTGGTCTTCGCCAATGAACCGGTCGAGCGTCTGGGCGACCTGCGCGACCGGTTCGCCGCGGCTCTCGGCTGATCCGCCGGGCGTTCGTCCGGCGGGAACCGCGGGCCGCGACCGGATCGGCCGCGTTCGCGTCGAACCGGACCGCCGTACTCAGCGGCCGGAGTCTCCCGAGACCAGCCGCAGACGCGACCGCCGCCGCGCCCGCTCACCCTCATCGGTGACCCCGATGCCGAAAGCGAAGCCCGGGCCGCCCGGTGCCTCGTTGAGGACACGGCACATCGCTTCCGTGGAGTGGTTTCCCTCGTCGAGCAATCGACGGATCAGCGGCTCGTCCTCCGGCCGGTCCGCGCGCTCGGGATCGGTTATGCCCTCGGACAACCGGCGCACCAGATCCAGCAGCGCGTGGTCCTCGGGCGTCAGATCGCCGGCCCGCCGGCCCTGGGCGGCCGGATGGTTTCGGCGCATCGCCGCGCCCGCCGCCACCGCACGGACCGAACTCGCGTCGCGCAGCGCCGATATCGCGCGCGCCGCCCATGCCCGCGGGCTCTGCCGGCGACGGTAGTCGAGCCGGTGGTCGGGCGGCGCGACGTGGCGTCGTTCGCGGCGCACGGCGGCGACCTGGCCACGCATCCGGTCCACCGTCGGGCCGTCGACCCACTCGATGCCCCAGGCCGCGATGCCGTCGACGACGATCCGGACCTCGACGCCCGCCACCCGGGTCAACTCCCGATCCAGCCCGAACTCCCGGATCCCGCGATCGTTCACCGGTTCCCCTTCCGATCGCGTGATCACCCGTTCAGCCACTGCTCCGGATCATGCCCATGCCGACGGACCCGAACACAAAATACATCTGCAAGCCAAATCGACTCTCTCGTTCGCATTTGCCACCCAATGATGGACATTTGGCCGGCAAATGCAAATTCTGCATCGAGCCGGACCGGTCGGCTGTCGCCGCCACCACCGCATCTGCCCCCGAACTACGGCGTGTTCGGCACCCCGGCCGGTTCGAGTCGGGCCAGTACGGCGCCGAGTGCCTCCTCCCGGGACAACGCGACGCACCGAGCATAGGCCTCGTGGTAGCCCGCCTCGCCCAGCTCGGTGACCAGCCGGTCCACCAGCACCCGCAAGTCCGGGCTACCCGCGTCGAAGATGCCGCGAAGCGCCGCGCTCAGCCCCAGCGCCTCGGCCGCGCCGACCGGATCGCCCTCGCGCCCCAGCACCGCGGCCAGCAACTCCGCCGTCGGCGCCACGTCCGCCAGGTCACGGCGGGACACCGCCGCCGCCGACGTGGCGGGCAGCAACCCCCGTGCCCGCGCTAGCACATCGGGGTCCTCGGCGGCGCTCGCGAGCAGTGTCGCCAGCCGCCCCTGCGCGATCAGGTCGCCGACCATCTCGGCGGGCAACGACAGGCTCTCGGCGAGTGCTCCCACCCGGTCGAGGATGTCCTCGGCCGCAGCGAACTCACCTTCTCGACGGTGTAGTTCGGCACGCCCGGAGAGTACGCCGATCTCCAGATACCGATGCCCACGCGCCCATGCCTGCCGCTCCGCGGCGTCGAGTTCGCTGCGCGCGCCGGCCAGGTCGCCGGCCCGCATACGCTCGGCCGCCAGCGTGCCCCGGTACAGCGACAGATCGTCCACCGCGCCCAGTTCGCTCGCCAGCGCCACCGCCCGCTCGAACGCGGCTATCGCCGGCGGGTGTTCACCCCGGATCGAATGGTGCGCGCCGATGGCCATCAGCGCCATCCCCAGGCCCCAGCGATCGCCCACCGCCGCGAACCCGGACAGCGCCTCGTTCCGCGCCGGCGCTCCGGCCTGCCAGTCGCCGCGATCGGTGTACACGAAGTCGTTCATCCAGTGCGCGCACGCCCGGACCCACGGATCCGGCCCGGCCGACATCCGGGCCAGTTCCTGCTCTCCGACCTCGGTGTTCCCGGACAGGAAGGCGGCCAGCGGCAGTCCCACCACCAGTGCCGGATAGTGCGCGTACACGTCGGCCACGGCGCACGCTCGGAGCACCGAGCGCAGTTCCTCGCCGTCCGCGAGTCGTGGGGCGTTGATCCCGGCCAGCACGTGCATCGCGGCGAACGCGGCTCGCGCGTGCTCGGGCAGCGCGTCGCCGAAGCGCAGCACCTCGGGCACGATGGTCTCGAACGGCGCGCCGATCCCGCGCATCCCCCAGTACCAGAACATCGCACCGGCGAACCGGGCCGCGTCCGCCGCGTCCCCGGCGTCGACGAACGCCCGCAACGCGGCCATCAGGTTGTCGTACTCGGCGTCCAGGAGTGCGATCGAGGTGAGCTGCGCGGCGGTCCGCAGGAGCGGGTCGTGTTCGCAGGCCAACGCCAGGCAGTATCGCTCGAAGCGGCCCGCGAACTCGTCGCGTTCCCCGGCCCGGACCAACTGATCCGCCGCGTAGGCGCGGACCGTCTCCAGCATCCGGTAGCGCGGTTCGCCGTCGCCGACCGCATCCACGATCGACTTCTCCACCAGGGAGCCGAGTACGTAGAACACGTCGTCCACCGGCAAGAGTTCGTCGGCGCACACCGCCTCCAGCGCGGCCACCGTCGCACCGCCCGGGAACACCGACAACCGTCGGGCGAGCTGCTGTTCCGACTCGGCCAGCAGGTCCCAGCTCCACTCGACGACCGCCAGCAGGGTGCGCCGACGCGGCGCCTCGGCGCGACTGCCGGAACCGAGCAGCCGGAAGCGGTCGTCGAGGCGGCGGGCGATCTGCTCGACGCTCATCGCACGCAGTCGCGCGGCGGCCAACTCCAGTGCGAGCGGCATCCCGTCCAGTCGTCGGCAGATCTCCACCACCGGTTCGATCGTGCCGGCGTTCAGCGTGAACCCGGGCCGCACCGCGCCGGCCCGGTCCAGGAACAGCCGCACCGATGCCGCCTCGCCCGCCGCGGCGAGGTCCGCGCGGGGATCGCCGACCGGTGGCACCGGCAGCGGGCCGACCCGACACAGCGCCTCACCGGTGATGCCCAGCGGCTCCCGGGTGGTGGCGACGATGGTGAGCTGTGGCAACCGGTCCAGGAGGCGGTACGCCAACTCCGCCGCCGCCTCCACCAGATGCTCGCAGTTGTCCAGGATCAGCACCGCCTCGCCGACGTCGAGCAGTTCGGCGACCCGGTCCACCGGGGTGCCGGTCCGCCGCTGTCGCCCGTCCGAGGAACGCAGTTCCCACGAGCCGAGCGCGGCCAGCACGGCGTCGGCCACTCCGTCCGGCGTGCCCACGCCGGCCAGCGGCACGAACCACACCCGCCCGCGCCGATAGGCCTGATGCCGGGTCACCGCCTCCACGGACAACCTGGTCTTGCCCGCGCCGCCGGCGCCGACCAGCGTGACCAGCCGGGAGCCTGCCATCAGGTCGGCGAGCAATCGCAGTTCGTCGTCCCGGCCGAAGAAGCCGGTCAATCGGGCCGGCAGCGGCGCGGCGGCCGGTTCGGGGCGCGCCGCCGGTGGGGCCAACTCGCCGCGCAGCACCGCGAGATGGGTCTCCCGCAGCTCGGCCGAGGGATCCACACCCAGTTCCCCGGCCAGTCGGCCCCGGATGTCCTCGTACACCGCCAGCGCGTCGGCCTGACGTCCCGCCGCGTACAGCGCGCGCATCCGCATCGCCGCGGTGCGTTCGCGCAGCGGATGCGCCGCGCAGGCCGCGGTCAGATCGGCCAGCACCTCGGCGTGCCGGCCCGAGCGCAGCTCTGCCTCGAACCGGTCCTCGGCGGCATCCACCCGCAGCCCGTCCAACCGCGCGGCGTAGGTCCCGGCGAACGGCGCCTCCGCCAGGTCCGCCAGCGCCGGCCCGCGCCACAACGCGAGCGCCTCGGCCAGCACCGCGGCCGCCTCTTCCGCCCGGTCCGCCGCCAGCTCCCGCCGCCCTCGCGCGGCCAGCTCCTCGAACCGGTGCGCGTCCACGTTCTCGGCCCGCACATCGAGCCGGTAGCCGCCGCCGACCAGGTCCACCGACACGCCGACCGGCCGCAGCACCTTGCGCAACCGCGACACCAACGTCTGTACCGCGTTCCCGGCGTCCGCGAGCGGCTCCGCACCCCACAGCCCGTCGACCAGGGCGTCGATCGACACCACGTTCCCGGCGTCCAACGCCAGCCGGGCCAGCAGCATGCGCAGCCGCACCCCACCGATCTCGATCGGCGTGCCGTCATCGACCTGGGCCCGGACCCCTCCGAGCAGCGCAACCTGCATGGCGCCAGGATCGCAGAACCCCACCGGGGGCCGGCGGGCGGCAGGTGGCGGGCGCCGGCACGCGGGTGCACCGGCCGGCGGGCCGTGGGCCCGACCGTCGCGGGCCCGGGTCGGCGGGCGGGGGCCGGGTCGGCGGGCGGGGGCCCGCGCGGCACGCACGGGGGCGCCCGGCCGAGGGTGTCGACCCCCGGCCGGGCGCCCGTGGGCGTTACCCGCGCATCACCCGGTCACGGGCACACGCTCGTGCACGGCGTGCCGAACGCCGTGGCCGAAGCGAGCGGGATGGTGACCGAGGACGGATTGGCCGGGCCGGACTTGAGCTGCCAGATGCCGGCCAGCAGGCCAGGTGTCTGGGTCAGCGTCGCGGCCAGGTGCGGGGTGTCGGCCGTGGTCACGTTGACCCGGATCCGGTGCCCGGGGGCGATCGAGGCGAAGGTCGGGAAGACCTCGACGTCGTAGCGGGTGACCTGGTTCGGCTGTACCGAGGTCGTGGTGGTCTGGGTGGACGGGTGGTACGGCATCAGCGTGCTGCCGTCCGGCGCGTACCACGTACGAGCCGGGTCCAGGGCTCGGTGCGAGCCGGCCAGGGCGCCGGAGCTGAGTGGGACCGAGGAGCCGTCGGGGGCGACGTCGGTGACGGTCACCACCCAGTGCGTCTCCGGGGTGTTGGACTGCGCGTACAGGGTGGCGCCGATCGGGCCGGCGAGCACCTTGGTCTCGGTCATCGGGGCGGTCGTGTAGACGAGCGAGTTCGGGCCGCTCTCGCGGGCGGTGTTGCTGTCGGTGCAGGCGGGATCCTTGAGGAAGCCGCCGAGCCATTGCGCGGTCGAGCGGGTGCACGGGCTGTTGTTCGCCGTCCAACTGATCCACTCGCTGCCGTTCCCGGTGGGCGCGTTCGGGGTGAGCAGGCCGTCGTTGGCGGACGCCGGGGCGCTGCCGGTGCGGCCCTGGTCCAGGTAGAGGCGGGTGGGGTCGGCGCCCGCGAACGGGTAGGTGCGGGTGTCCAGCCAGCGGTTGCTGCCCAGTTCCTTCACGTGCAGCGGGTTGGGGTCGGCGCCGCCGGTGATCCCGGTGTCGATGCCCTTCAACCACTTGTCGTACCAGCGCAGTTGCAACCCGGGCAGGTCCAACGTGGGGTCCTGGCGCGGGTCGTGGTACCACGGGCCCATCAGGAGTTGGTAGCGGTCGGTGACCGGCTGGCCGGCGATCATCGGCGCGCCGACCGGGCGGCCCGCCCACGCGTTCTGCAGACCGGCGTAGTTCATCAACGCGCCGCGCTGGAACAGGTCGTACCAGCCGCCGACCAGGAACGCGGGCACACCGTTGGCGACCACGCCCGCGAGCAGGTCCGCCGGCCGGCGCTGCTGCCAGAACGTGCCGTCGTACGCCTGCTCACCACCGCCGAGCAGGCCGGTCAGGATCGGCAGGTTGGCCGAGGCGACCCCGCCGAGGTGCTGGAGTTCCAGGGCCAGGGTGTCCAGGATGTTCTGCGTCGAGCCCTGGCGCAGTGCCTCCGCCAACGGTGCGCTCAGGTGCGCGATGCCGGTGTAGGTCAGCCAGAAGGACATGAACTCGGCGTCCGGGATGCCACCCATCGTGGCCAGTTCGCGGTAGAGGTCGTTGCCCGCCACCAGCGGGAAGATCGCCTTGACCGGCGAGTTCGGGCCGACGGACGCGGCCGTCATGATCTGGTTGATGCCGGCGTACGAGCCGCCGTTGAGGCCGACCTTGCCGTCGGCGTGCGGCAAGGCGGCTGCCCAGGTGACCAGTTCGGCGCCGTCCTGGGCCTCCTTCGGTGCCCACGGCGACCACGAACCGGCGGAGGTGCCGGTTCCGCGGACGTCGGCCGCCACCGCGATGTAGCCGCGTTGCACGAACCAGGACAACTCGGCCTCGGTGGACCCCTTGCCGTAGGGAGTCTGGGTCAGCAGCACCGGGAACGACCCGGTCGCCGGCGTGGTGGTACCGGTGGTGGCCGGCGTGTAGACGTCGACCCGCAGGACCGTGCCGTCGGCCATCGTGACGGGCAGGTTCTGCTGCTTGGCGACGCCGTACTGCGCGACGCTGCCCTGCACGAGCGGCGTCGCGCCGGCGGGCGTCGAGGTCGCCGGTACCGCGCCGAACAGCGCGGCGAGCAGGGCGAGGGTCGAGGCGAGGGCCACGCCGACGCGCCGGCGGGCCGCTCTTTGTGCTGTTCGTCGCGGGGAGATGGGAACGGGGTTGGGAATGCGGACGGACACCCTGACCTCCAAAAGGTCACGCATGCGAAGGGGACGGTGGCGCGAAGTGCGGTGGGTGGGATGGGTGGTCGGATCGCGTCGGGCCCGGCTGGGTTCGACGGCGCACGGTGGGCACGACCGCGAGGCGGGCGTGCGGGGATGGCCGCGTGGCGGTTCGGCTCCAGGGCGTGTCTTCGGTCCCCCGTCGGGCTCCGCGGCGTGAGCGCGGCGAGGGAGCCCGAAGGGCGGATGCGGTGCCGGGCCTCGTGGAGCTCGGCGGGGGACCGAAGACACGCCCTGGGAACCGACCGGCGGCCGTGTCGTCCTCGAACGGGCCCGGCCGGGCGATCGCTCGGTGGAGCGAACCGCGGCAAGGCCGGACCGCGTTCGGGGACAACCGTTTCAGGGGTGGGATGCTCCTATGCATGTCAAGCCGCAGGAGCGAGGTTGATTTGGGTGATTCGTTCCGCTGGTGTGCTGGTCAGTGCGCGGTAGACCTCGCGGGCGACGAATCGCTTGAGGCAGCGCATGATGTCCTTCTTCGACAGCCCTTCCTTGGTGCGGCGTTCGACGTAGGCGCGGGTGCGTTCGTCGTAGCGCATGCGGACCAGCACGATCGTGTGCAGGGCGTTGTTCGCGGCCCGGTCGCCGCCCCGGTTGAGGCGGTGGCGGTGGGTGCGGCCGGAGGAGGCCGGGATCGGGGCGACGCCGGCGAGGTGCGCGAACGCGCCCTCCGAGCGCATGCGCTCGGGGTTGTCCCCGGCCGAGGCCAGTAGCTGGCCGGCGGTCTCCGGTCCGACACCGAACAGCTTCAGCAGGGCCGGGGCCGCCTGCTCGACCAGGGGGCCGATCTCGGCGTCGAGCTCGGCGATCTCCGTGTCCATCGCCTGGTGGCGGCGGGCGAGGCGCCGCAGCGAGGCCTTGGTCGCCGCGAGCGGGCGGGAGACGTCGTCGCCGGGCCGCAGCCGGGCCAGGGTGCGTATCAGGGCGGTCCGGTCCAGGCCCGCGACCTGCTCTCGCAGCATCGCCGGGGCGGTCACCACGAGGTTGCGGATCTGGTTCATCGCCTGGGTGCGGGCCTTGATCGCGCTGCGGCGGGCGACCCGCAGCACGCGCACGGCCTCGACCACTCCGTCGCGGCTTTTGGGGATGCCGGTGGCCCGTCCGGAGAGCACTGCGGTCGCAGCGGCGTAGGCGTCGATCGGGTCGGACTTGCCCTTCGTCCGGCGGGTCTTGCGGTCCGGCCGGTCGACGTCGACGACCGTGACGCCGGCCGCTGTCAGGACCCGCGCGAGTTCGGCTCCGTAGGCGCCGGTGCCCTCCACCCCGACCGCGGTCGGAGTGCCGTGCGAGCGCATCCAGTCAAGCAGGTCCCGGTAGCCGCGGACGGTCGCGGGAAACTCCCGGTCGGCCAGATGCCGGCCGAGCGGGTCGATCACGGCCGCGTGGTGGGTCGGGCCGTGCGTGTCGACTCCGCCGGTGATCTCCGCTCCGTCGTGCGTCATGCTGGTCATGTCCGTCCTTGCCGCTTGTCCGAGCCGAGGGCGGCACGCGCCGGTCGGGCGGGTGGACAAGACAGTGACGGGGCTTCTGGACCAAGCTCCTATGAGGTCACAAACGCCCGTCCGGCCGCGTGCGTGGTGGTCCCGCCGACGAGCCGACAAATCCCATACAGGACAGTCAACGACGTCAGTCAGGGGGCGAGTCAGGCTCATCAGCAGAACCACCAGTCACATGATCACTGTCAGGGGGCGAGGGTCCCGGTCAGGGCTCGGCGCACGGAGGCGGCGCGGAGGTCGCCGACGAGGGCGTGGGTGACGGTGCCGGGGATGACCCAGCCGCCGTGCAGGTGGGCCAGCACGCGGAAGGCCGCGCCGGGCACGCCCGCTTCGTGCAGTCGGGTCAGGTAGCGCTCGCCCTGGTCGCGGACCGGGTCGTATTCGGCGACCGTGATCACGGCCGGCGGCAGGCCGCTCAGGTCGGGCTCGTACATCGGTGAGACCCGCGGATCACGCGGGTCGGTGACGCCGGCCAGGTAGAGGCCGAAGAACTCGTTGCACGCCTCGGGGGTCAATCCGCCGAAGTCGAGGATCGCCTCCGGCTCGGCGTCGGTGTCCATCCCGGTCAGGTCCAGGCACGGTACGTCGAGCAACTGGGCGCATGGCATGGGCAGTTCGCGATCGCGAGCGATCAGGCACAGTGCGGCGGCCAGGTTGCCGCCCGCGCTGCATCCGCCGACCGCGATCCGCTCGGGATCGAGCCCGAGCTCCGCGTGGTTGGTGTGCAGCCACGTGTAGCCCGCGACGCAGTCCTCCAGCGGTACGGGGTAGGGGTGTTCGGGCGCGAGCCGATAGTCGACCAGGGCGACCGCACCCGGCACCAGCGAGGTGATCGGCCCCAGTTCCACCTCGGCGGTGTCCAGGTCGCCCTGGAACCAGCCGCCGCCGTGGATGAAGTAGAACACCGGTGCCGCGGCAGGCAGTCCGGCCGGGCGCAGGACGCGGACGGTGATCTCGCCGTCGGCGACCGGGACCTGGTGGTCGGTGGCGGTGACGTCGTCGGGCCGTCCGGTGAAGGCGAGTCGCATGGTCGAGTTGGCGAGCTTGCGCCGCTCGTCCAGGGTCCCGGGCGGCTCGTTCGTGTCGCGGTGGGCGGCGAGCAGGTCGATGATGCGCTGAATCGGCGGGTCCAGGGGCATGGGTCAGCTCTCCATCGCGGGGTCGGGCACGGGGTGCGGCGGGGTGGCGGCCGATGCGGCCAGGACGGGAGTGTCTGCGCGGGCCGTGCCGGCGCGGGCCGTGCCCGCGGTCGGCCCGGCGTCGGCGGTCGCCGCGCCCGATCGGTCGATCGCGCGAACGTCGGTGCCGAGATAGCCGGCGATCACGGCCGGGTCGGAGCGCACCTGTTCGGGCGTGCCCTCGCTGATCACGCGCCCGGCGCCCAGGCAGTACAGCCGGTCGCTGATCGACATCATGAACGGCATGTCGTGCTCGATCACGATCATCGCGGCGTCCAGTTCCTGCCGAAGGCGCAGCAGCAGCGGACCCAGGGCCTCGGTCTCGCGCTGTGCGACGCCGGCGGTCGGCTCGTCCAGGCACAACACGCGCGCGTCCAGGGCGATCAGGTTGGCCAGTTCCACGATCCGCCGGGTGCCGGTGGACAGTCGCGCGACCGGGGTGTCCGCGTAGCGGCCCAGGCCGACCAGGTCGATCAGGTCCACGGCCTCCGCCCGGCGGTGCCGTTCGGCGCGCGTGGCGGCGGGCAGCAGGAGCGCGGTGGACACCAGGCCCGAGCGGCGGCGCGCCTCCAGGGCGACCAACACCGTCTCCCGGACCGTGAGTTCGGGGAACAGGCGGGCGGCCTGGAAGGTCCGGCCGAGACCGAGTGCGGCTCGCCGGGCGGGTGCCAGGCGCGAGACGTCCCGGCCGAGCAGTTCGACCGTCCCGGTGGCCGGCGCGAACCCGCCGATCGCGTTGAGGAGGGTGGATTTGCCCGCGCCGTTGGTGCCGATCAGGCCGAGGATCTCGCCGGGGCGAAGCTGGATCGACACGGCGTCGACCGCGGTGTTGCCTCCGTAGCGCACCGACACGTCGCGCGTGGCCAGGACCGGCGCGTCGGAGGCGATCACCTCGCGGCGCTCCCGAACTCGCAGGGCGCGTTCCGGTTTCGGCGCGGGCGTCGACGGCGCGGTCTCGGCCGGCAGTCTGCCCTCGGCCCAGCGCAGCAGGGCCGCGCGCGCCGCGTTCGCGATCTGGGTCAGGCCGCCCGGGAAGTACAGCAGCAGCACCAGCAGTCCGATGCTGGAGGCGAAGATCGGCACCAACGAGTTGCCGGGGAAGAACGCGGGCAGCCCGATCACCCACACCGCGCCGATCACCGGGCCGACGGTGGAGCCGAGGCCCCCGATCACCACGATGGCCACCAGGGTCAGCGAATCCGACACCTGGAAGAACCGTTCGGTCAGCGGCACGCTCTGCACACAGCCCGCGAGCAGCGATCCGCCGAGCCCGGCGATCGCCCCGGACAGCGCGAACGCGGTGACCTTGGTGCGCAGCGGCGGGACGGTACACGCGGCGGCGGCCTCCGGATTGTCCCGAACGGCGATGGTGCGCCGCCCTGTGCCGTGCGCGCGCAGCCGGGCGATCAGCGCCAGGACCACGATCAGCACGGCCAACAGCACGTAGTAGTAGGTGCGTTCGTCGGCGAGGTCGAGACCGAGCAGGTCACCTCGGGGCAGCGGCACCGAGGAAGCGTTGCCGTCGGTGAGGAACGGCCGCCGGTAGAGGTAGCCGGCCGCGGCGACGCCGAGCGCGAAGGTGCTGACCGCGAGCAGCATGCCGTCCACCCGCAGCGCGCCGGCGCCGACGATCGCCGCCAGCGCGGCCGTGACGAGGGCGGCGAGCAGCGCGGAGAGCGCGAACGGCAGCGCCTGGAAGGCGATCGTACGATCGCCGCCGATGTCGATCGACACGCCTCGGGTGAGCGCGGCGGTGGTCAACGCGCCCAGCCCGGCGAACGCCATCTGGCCGAGCGAGAGTTGGCCGGCCCAGCCGGTGAGCACGGTGAGCGAGCAGGCGCAGATCGCGAAGGCCAGGATCGTGCCGTAGAGCAGATGCCGGGACGCCTGGGTGACCACGAGCGGCAGCAGCACGGCGACCAGAAGGGGGACGACCAGGGCGAGTCGGTTCAGGTGCCGGATCCACCACACGCCGCGCAGCCGTTCCGGGATCGGTGCCGGGCGCGGCCCGGTGGCGAAGGTGCGCACGTCGCCCCGGTTGTCGGTGCGGGCGTCGCGTCGGGCCCGGACCCAGACCGCGACGACCACCGCGCACAGCAGCAGGAAGTCCACCAGGCCGGTCTGTTCGACGAAGTTGAATCGAATGGCCGCCTGGAGCACGCCGATCAGCACGCCGGCGAGCATCGACCAGCGGAACGAGGTCAGTCCCGCGATCACCGCGGCGGCCATCGCCCGGACCATGGTGTTGGGGCCCAGGTCGGCGGTGGCCGAGACCCGGCCGGACTGGCCGGCGATCAGGATCATCGCGAGCGTGGAGAGCAGGCCGGCGAGCGTCCAGACCACGGTGGACACGATCTTGGGGCTGATCCCGACCGTGCGGGCGAGATGGGGGTTCTCGGCGGCGGCGGTGACCGCGCGTCCCTGGGTGGTGCGGCCGAGGAACCAGGTCAGCGCGCCGGCCACGACGGGAACCACGACCAGAACGCACACCTGCGCGCCGGTCACCCGGACGCCGGCGAGCTGCCATTGCGCGTCGATCGCCACCGGGTAGCTCGCGCGGACCGCGCCGTCGACATCGGGCAGCGCGCGCACCGCCGCCACACAGGCCTGGGCGACACCGATGGTGGCGATCAGTACGGTCACCCGAGCCGAGTCGAACAACCGCCGGATCACTGCGAGTTCGACGATCGTCCCGGCCAGGGTGCCGACCAGGAGCGAGCCGGTCAACGCGGCCCAGAACGGCACGCCGTAGTTGATCACCGCGAGCGGCAGCAGCGCCGCACCGATCACGCCCAGGTTGCCGACCGCGAAGTTGATCACCCGACCGGAGCGGTACACCAACACGATGCCGAGTGCGATCAGGCCGATCGCGAGGCCGTTGACCAGACCGTCGAAGGCGATCTGGCGAGTCATCAGATCAGCCATGGTCGGCACCCTTTCCGACGGAGCCGACGGAGCCGACGGAGCCGATCGGGCCGGCCGGCCCAACCGAGCCGGCCGAGCCCGCCGCGCCGGCGGACCGTTCCGCGTCGAAGGAACCCGCGGTCCCGTCCGCGGCGCCCGCCTCCGCGTCACCGCCCAGGAACACCGCCCGCACGAAGTCGCGTTCGGCCAGGTCGGCCGCCGCCCCCTCGAACCGGATCCGGCCCTTCTCCAGGAAGATCGCCCGATCCGCGATCGACATCGCCACGTTCAGCGACTGCTCGACCACGATCATCGCGAGCCCCTCGGCCCTGAGTCGCTCGATCACCGCGAGCAGTTCGGCCACCATCGCCGGCGCGAGACCCAGCGACAGTTCGTCGATCAACAACACCTCGGGGTCGTGCAGCAGCGCCATCGCCAGCGCGAGCATCTGCTGCTGCCCGCCCGACAGCGCCGACGCCGGCTCGCCCGCCCGCTCGACCAACTGCGGGAACAGCGCGAGCGAACGCTCGATCCTGGCCCGCACCTGTTCGGGATCGGCGCGGTGGATGTACGCGCCCATCTCCAGGTTCTCCCGCACGCTCATCCCGGGGAACACGCCCGCGCCGCCGGCCAACGACACGATGCCGAGCCGGATCCGTTGCTCGGGAGCGACGAAGGTGACGGTACGTCCGCCCAGTCGGATCACTCCGCGCTCGGGAGTGGCCAGGCCCGCGATCAGCCGCAGGATGGTGGACTTGCCCGCTCCGTTGGTGCCGAGCAGCGCCAGCACCTCGCCGCGCCGCACCTCGAGGCCGACGTCGAACAGGACCTGCACCTGGCCGTAGGAGAAGTCCACGTGGTTGAGCTGGAGCACCGGGACCTGATCGGGCCGGGCCCGCCGGCGCTCGTGTTCCTCGTGCTCCTCGTGCAGTTCGGCCACGATCAGCGCGAGGTCGTCGTGCACGTAGCCGGCGCCGCGCATGATCAGCAGGCCGCCGATGACGGTGGCCGGGACCAGGGTGATGAGCACCGCGGTGCGCGGGCCGAAGCTGTCGATCAGCGGCGCGGAGACCAGGCCGCCGCCGGTGGCGCCGATGAAGAACACGTAGATGGAGGCCATCGCGGTGCCCAGCCCGCGCAGCCGGTACGGGACGATCGTCTGCATCAGCGGACCCATCAGCGCGAACGCGCAGGACAGGAGCACGATCTGCGGCACGCCGAAGACGGTGTAGAGCACCGGGTTGGGCGAGAAGTACTGCAACGGCGCGAACAGTGCCGAGGGCACGATCAGCAGCCCGATCAGGCGCAGCGCCTGCGCCGGGTCCTCGCGGAAGCGGCGGTCGTAGTAGCGGCCGATGAACGGCAGCACGAGCAGTCCGCCGATCCCGCCGGCGGTGCCGACCAGGCCCCGCTCGAACGCGCCGAGGCCGTACTCCTGTTCCAGGAACAGGTTGCCCAGCACGGGCGTGGTGAACAGGCCGAAGCCCATCGCGGCGAAGGCGAGGATCACCGTCTTGAGCGTGCGGATCCGGCCGAGTCGGGCGAACGCCGCCTCGATCGAGATCGGCGGCGGGTTCTCGTCCTCGATCACCTCGCCGAGCACGTCGGCCTTCTCCCATTGCCCGCGCGGGGGTTCCGGCAGGAAGAAGGCGAACGCGGCGAAGATCAGCACCGGCAGGCCGAGCAGGTAGTACGCCCAGCGCCAGCCGTCGGGTCCGCCGACCGCCGCGGCGATCCCGCCGACCACCAGCGGGCTGAGCACCGCGCAGAGTCGGCCGCCCACACCGATCGAGGCACCCAGTCGGCCGCGGATCCCGATCGGGTAGGTGTCGGCCAGCAACGACCCCTGCACAGGGCCGCTGTTGGACTTGGCCACGCCCGCGCCGAACCGGGTCCAGAAGAACATGAACGCGTTCATCGCGAAGCCGGAGAGGAACACCATCGCGGCGAAGAACGCCGTGGAGACGCCGATCACCGGACCGCGCCGGAAGCGGTCCGCGATCCAGCCCATCGGCACCGCGCCGAGCACGGTGAACGCGCCCGCGGCGACGCCGAGGAAGACGATCGTGCCGTTGCCCACGCCCAGGCTGTCCCGGATGTCGGGGGCGAGCACCGCGAGCGCGGCGCCTTCGAGTTCGTCGAGCGCGGTCAGGATCAGCAGCACGGTGAACACCGAGGTGCCACCCCTGCGCAGCCCCTGACGCAGGGTCAACGGCTCGGCGGGCGGTTTCCGGTCGGCCGGGTCGGGGCCGCCGCCGACGCCGGGGACGGCGGTATCGGCGTCGGCGGCGGGGTTCTCGGGCCGGGTCGTCGGCCTGCGCCGGCCGGACGACGTGCGCCCGGCCGCCCGAGGTGTCTCGTCCAGGACCGCGCCGGCGAGGTCCGCCAGGTTGCCGGGCTCGCCCCCGGTGTCGTCCCGCTGGGGTGCGGCGGTGCCGCCGTCCATATCTGATCGGCCTTTCTCGTGGTTCGTGTGCCGTCACTCCGGCACTGCGCGTGCCGCCACTTCGTCGCGGAGCACGCCTTCACGTCATCGCGGTCCGCGCGCTCGGTTCGTCGCGGCGCGTGCGATCACTTCGTCGCGGAGATCGGCGGCCCGGCCGGGAGCATCTCGTTCCGGGCCGGGTCCCATCGGTACACGCCCACCGCGTCGCCGGCGCAGTGCTTGCCGGGCGCGAGCGACGCGAGCGGCATACCGGGCAGCGT
Organism: Embleya sp. NBC_00888; assembly: GCF_045207655.1. Taxonomy (NCBI): domain Bacteria; kingdom Bacillati; phylum Actinomycetota; class Actinomycetes; order Kitasatosporales; family Streptomycetaceae; genus Embleya; species Embleya sp. NBC_00888. Next base: position 2,482,948 of record NZ_CP108785.1, read on the forward strand.
GAGCCTGGTCAGCGACTCGGCGCCGCGCTGCCAGGACGCCGCGGTCAGGTCCCGCCCGGCGGCGTCCGCGGCCTGGACGAACAGCCGGAACGCGGCGCACGAGTTGGCGACCGCGCTCAGCGCCTCCCGACTGGCCGCCGCCGCGTCGAAGCGCTCCCCGACACCGCCCGCGTTGTACTCGTCCACGCACGCCGTCACCGCCGGGTCGGCGAGCAGTTCGGCCTTGGTCGGGATGTACGGCGCGGCCACCGTCACCCGCTGCATCGTCGTCGGCTTGATCCCGGTGGTCTTGACCACCGCCGGGCTCAGCGCCTGGGCCGAGGTCGCGTACACCTGCTCGGGCAGCCAGTTCGCGCGTTGCAGCGCGATCATCAGGTTGGAGAAGTTGGAGGTGTTGAGGATCGTGTCGGCGCCCGAGGAGCGCATCTTCTGGACCAGGGTGTCCAACGCCTGGTCGCCCGCCGCCTGGTCGGTGCCGTAGTCGTCGAGCGGGGTCTGCGTGACCACGTCGACGCCGGCCGCGTCCAGGAGCGGTTTGACGGTGTTCTTGGTGACGGCCGCGTCCTGGGCCTCCCAGTACAGCGCGACCTTTTTGCCCTGGAGCAGCTTCTGGTCGAGCAGCGCCTTGACGGCGGCGGCCCGCTGGCGGTCGTCGGCCATCTCCAGCGCGACGAACGGTGCCTTGGACCGGCGGTCGCGTTCGGTGGACTGGCCCCATTGGCCGAGGTAGGGCGTGCCGTGCGTCTCGGTGAAGCACAGCGGGGTGTCCCCGGTGAGGATGCCGATGGCCAGGAACACCTTCTTGTCCTCGCTCAGTTCCACGCACGCGGCCTGCGCCTCGGCCGGGCCGGTGGGCAGGAACGGGCGGAAGGCGAGTTCGATGGTGCGGCCCTGGACGCCGCCGCGCTTGTTCTGCGCGGCGATCCAGGCGGCGTACATGTCCTTGCTCGCCGGGCCCTCGCTCGGCACGCCGAAGGCCTTGAGTTGCGCGGGGTCGGTGGCCGCGACGCCGAGCTTGACGGTGCTGTCGGTGACGCCCCTGGCGGGGCCGCTCGGGGCGGCGGCCGGCCCGGCGGGCTTCTTGTCGTCCGACTTCTTCTCGACCGAGCAGCCGACCGACGCGGTCAGGCCGAAGGCGACGAGCAGAACGCCTGCGGCGATACGTCGCGCCGGAGCGGGTCGGTCTCCTCGGAGCAACACAGCGGCTCACCTGTCCTTCGAAGGAAGTGTGGGAATGGCGGCCGGGGAGGCCCTGGCCCCGGCGAATCCGGGGGGATTTGTGTGTCACATCACGACGGCGGGACGCTAACATCGAATACATGCCAGATGGAAGGCTTTCGTGGACGGCATCATCCCGACTCCTCGCCGGCGGTACGCTCGGCGAGGCCGAATCGCACCCCTTCGACCCCTCTCGTCCCCCCGCTTCGCGGGCGGATCTGCGCTACTGCGACCTGCCCGCGGCCGACCCCCGACCGGGTACGGCGCCCCTGCTCCTGCTGCACGGATTCGCGGGCAGCCTGGCCGACTGGGACGGCGTCGCGCCGCTCCTGGCCCGGGATCGGCGGGTGCTGGCGTACGACCACCGCGGGCACGGCGGCAGCACCAAGTTCGCCGACCGGTCCGCGTACACCTTCGACCGCCTCTCCGCCGACCTGGCGGGTTTCGTGGAGCGCCTGCTGCCCGAGCCGATCGATCTGCTCGGCCACTCGATGGGCGGCGTCCTGGCGCTGCGCTACACGCTGGCCCACCCGGACCGGGTGCGGTCGCTGGTGCTGATGGACACCGCCGCCGAACCCACCGGCACGCCGCTGTCGCGGGCGCTCGGCAAGGGCATGAACGCGGTGGTCGGCCGGTTCGGCCTGACCCCGCTGCTGACCGTCCTCAAGCCGTTCACCCGCGCCCCGGCGGACGCCGACCCCGACGTCCTGGCCCGCCGCGAGCGGCAGACCCGCGCGCTCACCGGGATGGACCGCGCCGCCTTCGTCGGCTGCGCCGAGGCGCTCGGCACGTATCCGTCCCTGGTCGGCCGGTTGGCCGAGCTGTCCTGCCCGGTCACCGTCGTCGTCGGCGAACACGACCGGCGGTTGCGGGGCGCGGCCGACCGATTCGCCGCCGGCATCCCGGGGGCGCGGCTTCGGGTGATCCCGGGGGCCAAACACAGTCCGCAGACGGAGCGACCCCAGGCGTGGCTGCACGCGATTCGCGAGCACCTGACCCGATAGCGGCCTCGAACACCGGCCGGGCGAAGTCGCGCCCGGCCGCGAGTGGCCCGCTCCCCCGATACGAAGGAACGATCGCGTGATCGCCAAGACCGACTTTCCGCCCGGACGGTGGCGGGCCCGATGGATCTGGGCCGAGCCGCGGGACGACCGCCCGCCCGGCCGGCACGCCGTCGCGTTGCGGGCCGAACTCCACCTCGACGCCGTCCCCGAGCGGGTGCCCACCCGAGTGGTCGCGCTCTCCGGGTACGCGCTGTCCGTGAACGGCGTCGAGGTGGCCCGGGGGCCGGTGCGCGCGAATCCGCGCGTGCGGCCGTACGACGACCTCGATCTGGCCGGCCGGCTGCGGCCCGGGACCAACGTGGTGACCGCGCTCGCCTGGGTCTACGACGCGCCGAACCCGTGGTGGTTGCCGCCGTCGCCGTTCGCCAACGACCTGGTGCACGGAGCGTTCGTGCTGGAGGCCCGGCTGGGCCCGGACGCCTGGTTCGTCACCGACGAGCGGTGGCGGGCCCACGTGCTGGACGGCTGGACCGCGACCGCCGGCGGCGGCACCGTCTCCGGGCGTGGCCGCGAACTGCTGGACGCCCAAGCACTGCCCGCCGACTGGCAGCTACCGGACCACGATCCGGGCTGGCCGGCGGCCGTGCTGCGGCGCGCGATGACCACCGGCGAACCGGGCCGGCCCGAACCGCCCAGCTACCCGGGCGGCCCGTTCGGCGGCCGGCCGATCACCTGGCCGCAGCCGCGCGAGACGATCCTGACCCCGAGCCCCGGCGGCGGGTACACCGCGGCTCAGGTGCTCTCGGGCACCCTGGTCGTCGACGCCCACGGCCCGGCCGGCGCCGAAGTCGTGCTGCACACCGCCGAGTTCCTCGACCCGAGCGGACGACCCGCGCCCGGCGAGCACGACGCGAGCCTTGCGGTGACCGCCGACGGCGGCCGGCGCGTGCTCGAATCGCTCGACTCCTACGGCCTGCGCGGCGTCCTGGTCGAGGCCCCGGACGACGTCACCGTGCACCGCGTGGCGGTCCGCGAACGCACCTACCCGGTCACCGGCGGCGCGTGGTTCACCTGCTCGGATCCGCGCCTGGAACGGATCTGGCGGGTCGGCCGACGCACGGTGACGCTGTGCTCGGCGGACGCCTACGTCGACTGCCCCACCCGCGAGCAGCGGGCCTGGACCGGCGACGCGGTGGTGCACCAGTTGGTCGACCTGACCACCAACGCCGACTGGCGGCTGGCCCGTTGGCACCCGAGGCTGGCCGCCTCCCCACGCTCGGACGGCATGTTGCCGATGGCGGTGGCCGGGGACGCCGAGTGGGCCGACTTCACGGTGATCCCGGACTGGGCGCTGCACTGGGTGCACTCGGTGTGGAACCTGTACCGCTACGTGGGCGATCGGGAGGAGATCGCCGAACTGCTGCCGGTGGCCGAGCGCGTGCTGCGCTGGTTCGTCCCGTTCCTGGACGACACCGGCCTGCCCACCGACGTGTTCGGCTGGGTGATCATCGACTGGTCCGCGGTACACACCGAGGGTGTCTCCGCCGCGCTGTGCGGCCTGTGGGGCCGGGCCCTCCTGGAGTTCGCCGAACTGGCCGACTGGCTCGGCGATCGGGGCCGGGCGGACTGGGCACGCGCCGCGCACGCCCGGCTCGTGACGGGCTTCGAGCGGTTGTGGGACCCGGAGCGGGAGCGCTACGCGGACTCGATCGCGGACGGCGAGCGCCGTCCGATGGCGTCCCAGCACGGCCAGGCGGCGGCGATCGTGGGCGGCCTGGTGCCGGCCGAGCGGATCGAGCGGCTGGTGCGGGTGCTCACCGCCGAGGACGACCTGGTCCACGCCGCCTTCAGCGCCCCGGACGGCCCCGCCGACCCCGGCTCGGACACCGAGGTCGGCGGCGCGCACCTGCGCGCCGGGCCGCCGAAGCCGTGGTGGGACACCGGACGCCAAGTGGTGTGCGCCCAGCCGTTCTTCCGCTACGTGGTGCACGACGCGCTGGCCCGGGCCGGCCGCGCCGACCTGATCGCCGGCCTGTGCCTGGACTGGGTCGCACTGCTCGCGCGCAGCGACACCTCGTGGAGCGAGACCTGGTACGGCGGCACGGTCAGCCACGGCTGGTCCTCGACGCCCACGCGCGATCTGATGACGCGCGTCCTGGGCGTGGAGCCGGCCGAACCGGGGTTCGCGCTGGCCCGGATCGAACCCGAACTCGGCTACCTGACCCGGGCCGCGGGCGCGGTGCCGTGCCCGGCGGGCCGAATCGAGGTCGTGGTGACGCCGAGCCTGTTGACGGTGGACAGCCCGGTGCCGTTCGTGCACGCCGGACGGCGCCGACCCGCCGGACGGCACACCATCCACCGGGCGGACCGACCGGCGCCGTAGCCGCGAACGCGCACCGGATCCGAGGGCCGGCACGAGCCGCCGGCCACCGATGCACCGGATCCCGGGCCCGGCACGAAGTCACCGCCCCACACGAGGACACCTCCCGGTCATTGCCTCGCCGTTCCGCCCGCCTCCGGCAGCGGGACGGCGAGGACCGCCAGGAAGCGGTCCAGGAACTGGCCGTAGGCGGCCACCATGTCCACCCGGTCCGGCTCCAGCAGCCACTGCACCTGGAGGCCGTCCATCGCGGCCAGCATCAACTCGGCGCAGTGCTCGGCGTCCACGTCGGCGGCGATGTCACCGTCGTCCCGGGCCCGGGCCAGGTGCCCGGCGGCGATCTCGCGCGCGATCCGGTAGCGCTCGACGAAGTACGCGTGCGCCGGATGCGCGGGATCGGTGGCCTGCACGGACAGCGTCGCGAACAGCCGGATCAGCAACGGCTGTCGGGCGTTGAGCGCGACCACGTCCCGGCTGGCCCGCACCCACGCGATGCCGGACACGTCCACCGGCTCGTCCGGGGTCAGCGTCAGTTCGTCCTTGTACCGCAGCACGGCGGTGAGCAACTCCTCCTTCGACGCGAAATGGTGCCGCAGCCCGGTGTGCGACAGACCCACCTGAGCGGCGATCTCGCGCAACGAGACCGCGTCGTAGCCGCGCGTGGCGAACACCTCGAGCGCCGCGTGCACGATCTCCTGCCGCCGCGCGACACCGCGCGCGTACGGGCCCCGTGCCCCCGTGCGATCCGACATCCGTCCGGCTCCCCTCATGAAAGCATTCCACCTGGAATGTATTGAATGTAGTGTGCCCCGCGTGTCGCAGGCCAACGGTCATGATGACCGCACCCTTCCCCTGTCCTCGGTCGATGAGGCGTCCGGCGCCTTCGAGCCGCTCGAAACCACCCCCATGCACAGCCCCAGGGCGCCGGACGCCCACATCCTCGAGCGCGTCGAGGCGGCCCTGGCCGAACTCGACCTCGAACGCAAGGTCCGATTGCTCACCGGTTCGGGATTCTGGCGAACCGCCGCGGAACCCGCGATCGGACTGCGCGAGATGGTGTTGTGCGACGGCCCGGCCGGCGTGCGCGGCGAGCGCTTCGACGAACGCGAGCCCTCCGCTTCCTTGCCCTGTCCGACCGCGCTCGCCGCGTCCTGGGACGAGGACCTGGTCGAGCGGCTCGGCGGCCTGCTCGCCGTCGAGGCGCGCCGCAAGCACGTGGACGTCGTGCTGGGCCCGACCGTCAACCTCCAGCGCAGCCCGTACGCCGGCCGGCACTTCGAGTGCTACTCGGAGGATCCGCTGCTGTCCGGTCGGATCGGCGCGGCGCTGGTGCGCGGCGTCCAGGCGGGCGGCGTGGCCGCCTGCGTCAAGCACTTCACCGCCAACGACTCGGAGACCGAGCGATACTCCGTCGATGTGCGGATGTCGCGGCGGGCGCTGCACGAGGTCCATCTCGCGCCGTTCGAGGAGATCGTGCGCGCGGGCGGCGTATGGGCGCTGATGGCCGCCTACAACAGCGTGGACGGCGTCACCATGACCGAAAGCCCGCTGTTGGAGACGCCGTTGCGGACCGAATGGGGCTTCGACGGGCCGGCCGTCTCGGACTGGTTCGCGACCCGCTCGACCGAGGGCGCCGCGAGCGCCGAGCTGGACCTGGCGATGCCGGGTCCGGGTCCGGACCGGCCGTGGGGCGCGGCACTGGTGGCCGCCGTACGCGCGGGCCTGGTCCCGCGGGAGGCGGTCGACCGCAAGGTGCGCCGGCTGTTGTCGCTCGCCGCCCGGGTCGGCGCGCTCGCCGGCATCGCACCGCCCGCGCCGGCGCCCCTGGCGTCCGAGCCCGCCGTACTGCTGCGCGAGGCGGCCGCGGCGGGCATGGTGCTGCTGCGCGACACCGGCGCGGCGCTGCCGCTGGATCCCGGCACGCTGCGCCGGGTCGCGGTGCTGGGACCCAACGCCGACACGGCGCGGATCCAGGGCGGCGGCAGCGCGACGGTCGTACCGCCGTACACGATCGGCCCGCTGGCCGGTCTGCGCGCCGCGCTGGGACCCGACGTCGAGGTCACCCATGGCGTCGGCGCCCGGATCCGTCATCGGCTGCCCGCCGTCACCGGCGCGGACGTACACGATCCCAAGACCGGCGAGCGCGGTCTGTGGGTGCGCTTCATCGGTCCCGGCGGCGAGGTGCTGCACGAGGAGGCACGCGGCGGCGGACGGCTGTTGTGGCTCGACGATCCGATCGTCGCGCGGGCCGTGGCGATCGAGGCGATCGGCGTGCTGGAGGTCCGCGAGGACGGGCCGCATCGGATCGGCGTGGCCGGCGTGGGCCGCTTCCGGCTGCTGGCCGACGGTATCCCGCTCGTGGACGACGACCTGGTCACCGACGACCCGCTCGGCGGCATCCTCACCCCGCCCGAGCGGTGGGCCGTCGTGGACCTGAAGGCCGGCGGGGAGGTCGAGTTGCACCTGCGGCACGACTTCGAGGCGGAGCGCCCGGGCACCGGGTTCGTGCTCGGCGTCGATCGGCCGGCGGCGCACGAGAACGCGGACCTGGAGCGCGCCGTCGCGCTCGCGGCGGACGCCGAGGTGGCGATCGTCGTGGTGGGCAGCACCGAGGAGAGCGACAGCGAGGGCCGCGACCGGGCGCACCTGTCCCTGCCGGGCCGGCAGGACGAGCTGATCCGCCGGGTCGCCGCGGTCAACCCGAACACGGTGGTGGTGGTCAACGCCGGCTCACCCGTGCTGCTGCCCTGGCGCGAGGACGTCGCGGCGATCCTGGTCTCGTGGTTCCCGGGACAGGAGTTCGGCGCGGCGCTGGCCGACGTGCTGCTCGGGCGCGCCGAGCCGGGCGGCCGACTGCCGATGACCTGGCCCGGTCGCGAGGACGACCCGGCGGTGTTGTCCACGATCCCGACCGAGGGGCGTCTGGACTACACCGAGGGCATCCACCTCGGCTACCGCGGCTGGGCCCGGGCGGGCGCCACGCCGGCCTACCCGTTCGGTCACGGCCTGGGTTGGACCACGTGGGAGCACGTCGGGATGGAGACGGTCGCGTCCGACGGCGGCTTCGTGGCCCGGGTGACGGTGCGCAACACCGGCGCACGCGCGGGCCGGCACGTACTCCAGGCCTATCTCGGTCGCGGCGACGGCGGTGTCGAGCGGCCCGTCCTGTGGCTGGCCGGCCACGCGTCGGCGACCGCGGCGGCCGGCGCCGAGGTCATCGTCGACCTGCGTGTGCCGGCCCGCGCCTTCGAGTACTGGTCCGAGGAGACCGGCCGCCGCGAGAGCGAGCCCGGCACCTACACCCTGCGCGTGGGCGGATCCAGCGCCGACCTGCCGCTGCGCACCACCGTGGAGGTGCACCCGACGGGTCGATCCTGACCAGGGGCGGGACGGTCCGCGCCCACCCGCGACCGTCCCACACCCGGGCCGTGGCAACGGATGTTGCGCCCGCAGCCGGACCGCAGCCGCGAACGCGGCGAGGTGCACCCGGACCGGGACCCGGACCTGCTCGCGGGGGTCCCGCCCTCGATGGCCTTCCATCAGACGGTATTCGCCGAACACACGGTCGACGCCGCCGTATTGACCCGCCTCATCGACGAGATCCTGCTGCCGCCGACCGTCCCGGGCGCCCTGCCGCACGGTGTGAGGCGGACCCCTCGCGTTCGCGAGCCCGGCGGCGCGCGGTGTGGGGACACCGCGACCCGGGTGTCTCCCCACACCGCACGCGTGCCGTCAGGACACCGGCGGCCCCGCCTCGCCCACGCGGGCCAGCCGCCGGTCCGCCTCGGCCTGGATGGTGTCCTTGTCGCCGATCTCCACATCCGGGATCGCGTCCGGCAGCACGTCCTCCATGCGACTCAGCGGCCGGTACAACAACCCCACCAGGCCCCAGACGCCCAGTGCGAGGCCGACCAGGACCAGCAACAGGCCGGTACCGCGCCCGGGTCCGGTGCCCAGCACCACGCCCACCGAATCGGCGAGCGCGCCATCCGAGCGCAGCAGCGGCTCGAACACCCGGTCCGCCAGCGGTCCGGCGGTCAGGAAGCCGAGCGGCATCATCGACATCGCCAACATCTGATTGGTGGCCAGCACCCGCCCCTGCAACTCCATCCCGACCTTGGTCTGGATCAGAGCCATCCAGTGCGAGTTCAGGATCATCAGCGCCGCCCACAACACGAACAGCCCGATCGCGACGAACACCGGCTCGGGCCGACTGCCCGCGAACACCGCGGCCACTCCCACCACCGAGGTGAAGCCGATCATGCCGGTCGCCCGCCGGGCGGTCCCGCCCCACAGCGCCATCACCAGCGCGCCCAGCACCGCGCCGACCCCGCCGACCGCGGTGACCACGCCCAGCGTCACCGCCGAGCCGTCGGCCAACACCATCGGGGTGACCAGCACGGTGGCCACCGCGAAGAGGTAGTTGAACACCACGAAGAAGACCACCATCGCCACCAGTCCGCGCCGGCGCACGATGTAGCGCCACCCGGTGACCACTTCGCGCAGCAGCGGCTCCTCGCGCTTCTCGAACAGCGTGTCCGGGAAGCGCACCCGCAGCAGTACGCTCACCCCGATCAGGAACGTGGCCATGTCGAACAGCACCACGCCGTGCAGGCCGACCGCCGCGACCAGCACACCGCCGGCCAGCGCGGCCAGCATGTCCCCCGAACCGGTGCCCAGTTGGGCCAGGCCGTTGGCCTGACCCAGATAGCGCTTGGGCACCAACTGGGCGATCGCCGCGATGTAGGCGGGCCGTTGGAAGGCGTTGCACACCGAGCCGACGCAAGCGACCACGTACACGTGCCAGAGCTGCAGATGGTCGGTCCACAACAGCACGCCCAACGACAACATCGCGGCGGCGGCCACCGTGTCCGTGACGATCATGATCCGCCGCCGGTCCACCCGGTCCGCGACCGCGCCCGCGATCGGCAACAACAACACCGCGGGCAGCACCGCGGCGACCGAGATCATCGCGAAGTCGAAGGCCGAACCGGTCCGCAGATAGACCCACACCCCCAGCGCGAACGTGGACAGCGCGGTGCCGATCATCGACACGAACTGGCCGCCCGCCACCTTGGCGAAGGTGGCCAGATTCGGCCGGGCCGAGGCGGCCCGCGGGCCGGGAGGCGGGTCGGCGGCCCCGGGACCGGGACCGGCCGACCAGCGGCTCAACACCTCGGCCAGTTCGACGGCCTGGTGTTTGAGGAAGTAGTGCCCCGCGCGCGGGATCACCGCCAGTTCGACCCTGGGGCCGAAGTGCTCCCACTCCGCGAAGCGTTCCTCGTACAACAACGTCGCGCGGTCCTTGTCGCCCACCACACACAGGATCGGCGCGACCACCGGCATCGGGCGCGCGTCGCCGTAGGCACGCGTGTAGAAGTCCTCCGCCTGGCGCACGTCGTGCCGCAACGCCCGGATCAGGAAGCGTTGTTCGGCCTCGTCGTAGATATCGGTGAAACCCCCCATCGCGCGCAGGTAGTCGAGGTAGGCCCGGTCCGAGAGCAACCGGTCGCCGGGCAGCCGCCTGGCCACCCACTCGGCGAACCGGCCCGGAAGCCGAGCCGCCGGGAAGGTCCCGCCCAGCGCGACGCCGCGCAGTTCGGCGCCCGCCGCCTCCAGGCGCCCGGCCAGCGCGGTGGCCAGCGCACCGCCCAGACAGTGGCCGTAGAGCAGGATCGGCCCACTGATCCGCTCGCTGATCCGTACCGCGAGCCGGTCCGCGAGTTGCTCCAGATCCTCGGGTGCCTCGTCCGGCCGACTGGGGTCGTGGCCGGGCAACTCCACCGCGTACAGCCGATGTCCCGCGGGCAGCGCGTCCGCGAGTGGTTGGAAGGTGATCGGGCTGCCGCCGCCGTACGGCACGCAGACCAGGGTCAACGTGGTCGGTCCGGCGTCCTTGGTGAGCCGGTGCAGCAGCGGGCGCGGACGCTCGGCCGGGCCGCCCGCACCGGCGCGCTCGTCGAGCAGGGCGGCGAGTTCGCGCACGGTGGGGCGTTGGAACAGGTCGATGATGGACAGGCCCCGGCCGATCGTGCGGACCGCGCGCACGGCGGAGAAGCTGTCTCCGCCGAGCGCGAAGAAGTCGTCCGCCGCGCCGACCCCGGTCGTGGCCAGGACGTCGGCGAAGGTCGCGGCCACCGCCACCTCGGTGGGCGTGGACGGCTCGACGCGGCCCACCTCCGCCGGCGCGAGTTCGGGCGCGGGCAGTGCCGCCCGGTCCACCTTGCCGGCGCCGGTCAACGGCAGCGCGGCCAGGACGAGCACCGCCGAGGGCACCATGTAGTCCGGCAACCGGGTTCGCAGGGCCGCCCGAATCGTGCCCCCGTCCACCGTCGCCGTGGCGTCCGCGACCACGTATCCCACCAGCTTGCGTCCGGCGCCCTCGCCCCGGGCCAGCACGATCGCCTCGCGCACCCCCGGCTGCGCGCCGAGTTCGGCCTCGACCTCGCCGATCTCGACTCGGAAACCACGGATCTTGACCTGCTGATCGGCTCGGCCCAGGAACTCGATCGCTCCGTCCGCACGGCGTCGGACCAGGTCCCCGGTGCGATACGCGCGCCGCCCGGCCCACTCGACGAAGCGCTCGGCGGTCAGGTCCGCGCGCGCGAGGTAGCCGCGCGCCAACCCGGCTCCCGTCACGTACAGTTCCCCCGGCACGCCGACCGGCAGCTCGCGCCCGTGCGGGTCCGACACGTACGCGCCGACGTTGCCGAACGGCAGCCCCAGCGGCGCGCTCGCCGCACCGGCCGGCACCGCCGTGACCGGCGTGCCGAGCATCGACACGGTGGTCTCGGTCGGCCCGTAGTGGTTGTGCAGCGTCAACTCCGGCCGAGCCGCCCGCAGGCGGTCCACCGCGTCCGCGCGCAACGGCTCGCCCGCGCAGATCAGCAACGCGCGCGGAAGCACGTCGGCGAGTCGGTCGCCGAGCGCGGCCAGGCCCTCCAGGTGGCTGGGCACCAGTTTCATCGCGTCGATGCGATGTGTGCTCAGGTACCGGGCGAACGCGTCCGGATCGGTGGCCTGATCCCGGGTGAGCAGGTGCAGGCAGCCACCGCCGGTGAGCGCGCCGAACACGTTGGTGGTGCCCAGGTCGGCGGCGAACGTGGAGACCAGCGCCCAGTTCCACGGCCGCCCGTCGGCCGTCCGTCCGGGGCCCACCCGTTCCCGCAGACCGTGCAGGTAGTTGCGATAGTTGCGGTGCTCGACGGCGACCGCCTTGGGCGCGCCGGTGGATCCGGACGTGAACAGCACATAGCACAGGTGGTCCGGCCGCACGTCCACGACCGGAGGTCCCGGGTCCGCGTCCGCAGGCGTCTCCTCGGGCACCACGGCGGGCAGCGCCCCGGCCACCCGGGGGCGCAGTTCCTCCGTCGTGACCACCGCGACCGCGTCGGCGGCCGTGAGCAGCGCGCGAACCCGCTCGTCCGGATACAGCGGGTCCAGCGGCAGGTACGCGCCACCGGCCTTGAGAATGCCGAGCATGCCGACGATCAGCGCGGTCGAGCGCTCCGCGAACAGCCCGACGATGCGATCCGGCCCCACCCCGAGGCCGCGCAGCCGATGCGCCAACACGTTCGCCCGGTGGTCGAGTTCGGCGTAGCTCAGCTCGCCGTCCACGCCACGCACGGCGGGCGCGTGCGGCGTGCTGCGGGCCCGCTCCTCGATCAGGCCGTGCAGGGTGCCGCCGGTGTCCCAGTCCCGGGCGGTGTCGTTCCAGCCCGCGAGTTGCCGCTCCTCGCCCGCGGTGAGCAACGGCAGTTCGGCCACCGGTCGGTCCGGGTCGGCGATCATCGCGTCCAGCACGGTGATCAGGTGCCCGAACACCCGCCGGATGCTCGCCTCGTCGTAGAGCACGCTGCGCCACACCAGGTCGGCGACGAGTTCGTCGGCGGGCCCGGTGTCGAGCACGGCGAGCGACAGGTCGAACTTCGCCGCGCCGGTGTGCGTGTCGCACCACTCGACCTCGACGCCGGGCAGCGTGGGCCGGGCCGGCGCCTGGTTGTGCACGTTCAACAGGACCTGGAACAGCGGTGTGTAGGCGAGTTCGCGATCCAGGTCGAGCGCGTCGATCAGCCGGTCGAACGGGAGTTCCTGGCGCGCGAAGGCGGCGAGGGTGTCCTCCCGGACCCGGCCGAGCAACTCCCGTACCGTCGGCTCGCCGGACAGGTCGGTGCGCATAGCCAAAGTGTTCACGAAACAGCCTATTAGGGCGTCCGTGCTGCGGTGCGTGCGCCCCGCGACCGGGCTGCCCACCGTCACGTCGGTGACGCCGTTGTACCGGGCCAGCACGATCTGCAGCGCGCTGAGCAACACCATGTACGTGGTACCGCCCATGCGTTCGGCCAGCGCCCGGACGCGTCGCGAGCGGTCCCTGCCGAAGCCGACCTCGATCCGCTCGCCCCGGGTGTCCGCGACGGCCGGACGCGGCCGGTCCACCGGCACGCTCACCGTGCCCGGCGCGCCCTGCAACCGGGCCCGCCACCAGGTCTGCTGCCGGTCGAGTTCGGCGGCCAGGGTGGTCTGCTGCCGGTACGCGACGTCCGCGTATTGGACCGGCAGCGGGACGAGTTCGGGTGGATGACCGGCACAACGCGCGGTGTACGCGGCGGCCAGGTCGTCGAACAGTACGCCCACCGACCAGGCGTCGGCGGCGATGTGGTGCAGCACCAGGCTCAGCACATGCCGGTCGCCCGTACGTAACATAACCACCCGGAACGGGAGTTCATGGGACAGATCGAAGGGGCGGCGGGCCTCGGCGGCGAGCCGGGCGGTCACCTCCGCCTCGGCCACCTCGAGCACGGACACCCGGAACTGGTCGATGTCGTGCACGGTGGGCAGGACGTGTCCGTCCACGCTGGGATACACCGTGCGCAGCACCTCGTGCCGGGCGACCACGTCGGTCAGCGCGGTCACCAGCGCGTCCCGGTCCGGCCGACCGGTCAGGCGCAGCACGAGCGGCATGTTGTAGGCGGCGCCGTCGGGTTCGTACTGGGCGAGGAACCACATGCGGCGTTGCGCGGCGGAGAGCGGCGCGGGCACGTCGGCGGGCCTGGGCACCAGGTCGGCGCGGGGTGCGGCGACTCGGGCCCGGGCGAGCCGGCTGCGGAGCAGGTCGCGGCGGGCGCGGTCGGGGTCGGGTTCGGGGCGCGTGGTCAGGATCTCCTCGGAGTCGGTCATCGCGCGTCCCGGTCGGTCGAGTCGGTCGAGTCGGGTTCCCCGTTCGCGACGTTCGGCCCGCTGGGGTGGCCGAAGTCGGTCGCGGATTCGTCGAGTTCGCTCAGCAGGATGTCCTCGATCCGGCGGGCCATCGCGGCCAGGGTCGGCGCCTCGAAGACGACGCGCAGCGGGAAGTCGATCTCGAAGCGCTCGCTCACCAGGGCCATCAGGCGCAGCCCGAGCAGCGAGTTGCCGCCCAGCGCGAGGAAGGTGTCGTCGCGGCCGATCCGGTCCGGGCCGAGCAGTTCGTACCAGATCTCGGCCAGGATCTCCTCGCAGTCGCCCTCGGGGGGCGCGCCGCTGCCGCCGGGCCGGGGTTCGGGCAGGGCGGCCCGGTCGACCTTGCCGGCGGGGGTCAGCGGCAGCGCGTCGAGCGGGACGAGCACACCGGGCACCATGTGTCGGGGCAGGCGCTCGCCGAGCGCGGCGATCAAGCCCGTCGGGTCGAACGGGCCCTCCGGGACGAGGTACCCGACCAGGGTCGGTCCGGCCGGTCCGTCCCACAGGGTCGCGACCGCGGCCGTGACGCCCGCGAGCGCGGTCAGTTCCGCCTCGATCTCGCCCAACTCGATCCGGAATCCGCGCAGTTTGACCTGATGGTCGGCGCGCCCGTGGTACTCGAGGGTGCCGTCGCGTCGGCGGCGGGCGAGGTCGCCGGTGCGGTACATCAGTGTTCCGGATGGGCCCATCGGGTCCTGGACGAAACGTTCGGCGGTCTGTTCGGCCCGGCCGAGGTAGCCCAGCGCGACCCCGGCGCCCGCGACGCACAGTTCGCCGGGAGCGTTGACGGGCGCGGGACGCCCGGCCCGGTCCAGGACATAGACGCGGGTGTTGGCGATCGGTGTGCCGAGCGGGACCACGGGCAGCGCGGCGTGCGAGCGGTCGACGCGCAGGACGGTGGACCACACGGTGGTCTCGGTGGGGCCGTACATGTTCCACACCCGCGCGCAGCGATCCAGCAGCGCGCCGGCCAGGTCCCCGGTGAGTGCCTCGCCGCCGCAGAGCGCGACCAGTGCGGCCGGCCAGGTCCCTTTCGCGTCCAGCAACATCCGCCACGTGGCCGGCGTCGCCTGGCAGACCGTCACCCGGTGGTGCTCGAGCCAGTCGGCGAGCCGTGCGCCGTCGGCGGCGGTGGCCCGGTCGGCGATCACCACCCGGGCGCCGACCACCAGCGGCAGCCACAACTCCAGCGCGGCGATGTCGAAGGTGAGCGTGGTGACCGCGGCCATCGTGTCGGCGGCGGTCAGTCCGGGTTCGTCGGCCATCGAGAGCAGGAAGTTGACGATCGCCCGGTGCGGTACGGCGACCGCCTTGGGTCGGCCGGTGGAACCGGAGGTGTGGATCAGGTACGCCGGGTCCTCCGCCTCGGCTCGCCCGTCGAGCGGGCTCTCGTCGGCCGCGCCGACCTCGCTGCCGTCCACCGCGATCACGTCGTAGCCGGGGTCGGCCAACAGCGGGATGTCGGCGGCGGGCGCGCTGTGGCCGACGATCAGGGTGACCTTGGCGTCGTCGAGCAGGGCCCGGTTGCGGGCGATCGGCTGGTCGGTGTCGATCGGCAGGTAGGCCGCGCCGGTGCGGAGCACGCCCAGCAGGACGGCGGGCAACAGGTGGGTGCGTGGCATGGCGATCGCGACCAGGGTGCCGCGATCGGCGCCGCGCCGGCGCAGGACGTGCGCCAACCGGTTCGCGGTGGCGTCCAGTTCGGCGTAGGTGAGGCTGCCGGTGTCCGCCACGACGGCGATCTCGTGCGGGGTGCGGGCGATCCGCGCCGCGACCAGGTCGGGCAGCCGCAGGTCGGGCCGGGCGATCGGGGCCGGGTTGACGGCCTCGATCAGCCGGTGTCGTTCGGCCGGGTCGAGCATGATCGTTTCGCCGATCGGCCGGTCCGGCGCGGCCAGTGCCTCGGCCAGCACGGCCAGCAGGTGGTCCACGATGGTCTCGATCGACGCGGCGTCGTAGCGTCCGGTGCGGTACTCCACGGACAACAGCGGTCCGGCCGCCGGGAACTCGACGAACATCGACACATCGGTCTTGGCCCCGCCGTTGCACACCTCGTTCACGAACTCCAGCGTCAAACCCGGCAGTTCCACCGAAGCGCCGGGGTGGTTCTGGACCGCGAGCAGGATCTGCGAGACGGGGGTCGAGGTCTCCGCGCCCGAGACGCCCGCGAAGCGGAGCTGTTGCAGGTACGGCAGCGCGCTGTGGTCGAGCGCGTCGAGCACCACCGGGCGCAGTCGGCGCACCAGTTCCCGGAACGTGTCGGCGCCCTCGACGCGGAAGCGCAGCGGAACGGTGTTCAGCAACGGGCCGATGACATCCTCGAGTTCGGGCAGCGGGCGGACCGCGAACGGACTGAGCACCGCCTGATCGGTGCGGCCGGTGTAGCGGTGCACCAGCGTGCCGAGCGCGGCGAGCAGGGTCATGTACAGACTGGCGCCCTCGCCCGCCGCCCATTCCTCGGCGGCACGCAGGAGTTCGGGATCCAGCCGGCGCGCCAACCGGGCCCCGCTCGGATCGAACGGGTCGGGCCGGGTGCGGTCGCCGGGGATGTGCTGTTCGGTGCCCAGGCCCCGGAGTCGGCCTGCCCAGCGCCGCGCCTCGTCGTGCTCGGCGTCCGCGTGGCGTCGTTCCCAGCGGGCCACGTCGGAGTACTGCAGGGCCGGCTCGGGGAGCGGCAACCCCTGGTAGGTGTGCGCGAGATCGCGCAGCAACAGGCCGATCGACCAGCCGTCCATCGCGATGTGGTGCACGGTGAGCAGCAGTTCGTGCCGGTCCGGGGCGACCCGCACGACCAGCGCGCGCAACAGTCGGCCTTCGGCCCGGTCCAGCGGTCGCAGCGCCTCGGCCCGCAGGACCGCGTCCAGGCGCTCCTCGTCCGCGCCCGGCAGATCCAGCAGGGCCGGCTCGACCGGGTAGGGCGGCCGGATCTCCACCACCGGTTCGCCGCCCCGGTGCACCAGCGCGGTGCGCAACACCTCGTGCCGGCGCACCACCTCGCCCAGTGCCCGGCCCAACGCGGCCACGTCCAGCGCGCCGCACGCCCGGATCCGCAGCGGCACGTGGTAGAGCGCGCTGCCCGGCCGGACCATCTCGTGCATCGCGAACTCGCCCTGCACGGTGCCGGCGAGCGCGGGCGCGTGCGGTTCGCGGCACGGTGGCGACACCGTCGGCCGGGCCGACCCGGTGGACGCGTCGGCCTGCCGCACGTGCTCGGCGAGGGCGGCCGGTGTGGGGTCGGCGAAGAACACGTCGAGCGGGATGCGCGCCCCGCAGGCCCGCTGCACCCGGGCCAACAGCCCGACGGCGAGCAGCGAGTTGCCGCCGGACTCCAGGAACGGGTCGTGCACGCCGATGCGATCGGCGCCGAGCACGTCGCGGAACAGGTCGGTGATCGTGGTCTCGGTCGGCGTCCGGGGCGCGACGAACTCGACGTCCCGGAAGCGGGTCCGGGTCGCGGCGGGCAGCGCGTTGCGGTCGATCTTGCCGTTGAGGGTGAGCGGCAGCGGGGTCAGCAGCGCGACCGCGTCCGGCAGCATGTAGGCCGGGAGTCGGGTCAGACAGTGCGCGCGCAGCTCGGCCGGGGTGGGGTCGGGACCGCGTGCGGCGCCCTGCACGAACGCCGCCAGATACGGTCCCAGCGCGTCCTCGCGCAACACCACGGCAGTCGCCTGGACACCGGGGTGCCCGGTCAACACCGCCTCGATCTCCCCGAGTTCGATGCGGAAGCCGCGCAGTTTGACCTGCTGGTCCACCCGCCCGTGATACTCCAGCGCGCCGTCGGGTCGACGGCGGACCAGGTCGCCGGTGCGATACCGACGCTCCCCCGCCACGGTGACGAACCGCTCGGCGGTCAGGTCGGGACGGCCGTGATATCCCTCCGCGAGACCGTCGCCCGCCAGGTACAGCTCGCCGAGCTCGCCGAGGGCGACCGGTTCGCCGCTCTCGTCGTGCACGTGCGCGGTGGTGCCGGGCAGCGGTACGCCGATCAGCGGTTCGGCCCGGTCGGTGCGGTCCACCACGGCCCAGGTCGAGTACACGGTGTCCTCGGTCGGCCCGTACAGGTTGTAGAGCTGCTCGACCTGCGGACACGCGTATACCTGGTCCGCGACCCGACGCGAGAGCGCCTCGCCGACCAGGTTGATCGTGCGCACCCCGGGCGGCAGTCCGGGCCCGCGTAACAGCGCGGCCATCGCGCTGGGCACGGTATTGATCAGGGTGACCTCGTCCCGCGCGGGCGCGTCCGCGAGCGCGAGCACGTTGTCCACCAGGACGACGCCCGCGCCCACCACGAGCGGGAAGAACAGCTCGTACACCGAGATGTCGAAGCACACCGAGGTGGAGAACAGCACCCTGTGGGTCTGGTCGGGTCGATAGGTGTCGGCCGCCCAGCGCAGCATCGCGGTGACCCCCCGGTGGGTCACCCGAACCCCCTTGGGCCGCCCGGTGGACCCGGACGTGTAGAGCACGTAGGCGAGTTCGTCCGGCCGGGTGTGCGCGCGGGCGGGACGTACCGAAGCGGCCGGGGGATCGGCGTCGACGTACACCCGGTCGGCCGACGCGTCGGCGAGCAGGTGTTCGTGTGCGCGGTCGGTGACCACGACGGGAGCCTGCGCGTCGCCGATCACCCACTCCAGTCGCTCCCGCGGGTACTCGGGGTCCAACGGGACGTACGCGGCACCCGCGCGCAGGACCGCGACCAACGTCGCGACCAGATCCGGGGTGCGCGGCAGGCAGACGCCGACCAGGTCGCCCGCGGCCACCCCCGCCTCGGCCAGGCGCGCCCCGACCCGATCGGCCATGGCACCCAACTCGCGATAGGAGAGCCGGTGTTCCCCGGCGATCAAGGCGACGAGCGTGGGCGAGTGCTCGATCCTGGCATCGACCAGAGCGGCCAGGGATGCGGTCGGATCCAGTGCTGGGTAGGCGGTTGGACTCATCGACTCTCCTGAGGTGTCCTGATGCCGATTCGTGGTCGGCGGCGCAGACGATGTACTCCCGGGGAGATCGTGGAGGAAAGAGTTGACTGTGCCTAGCATCTGTCCCCCACTACTTCGGGTTGGCCGAAAGCCGCCGTCGCGGGCGGTGGGCACGGGGTCGAGCGGGACTGGAATCGGATTGCGTCGGACTGCTTCGGACCGCTTCGGACTGCTTCGGTTTGGATCGGACCGCATCGGATCTGGTCCGGCCGGGCCGCGTGTGGCCGGCCGGGTCCTGCCCGGGCCGGTGGCGTCTGGTCTGGTCTGCTCTGGTCTGCTCTGGTCGCGCCACGTCCGGTCTGGTCGCGCCCCGGTCGGGTGCTCGGGAGTGGGGCCGGCCGTGTCGGGACGGTGACCTCGGTACGGCTGGTGTGCCGCCCCGGACTCGGGCCCGGTGGGTCGACGCCCCGAGGGGTGTCACATGCCGGTCGATCTCGCGTGCGGTCGATCTCGCGTGCCGGCGGGCCACGCCGGCCCGTACGTCAAGAAGTACCGCCCCGGGCTTGCATCCCGCTTGGCTCGGGCCTGCTCCCGAGGCACGGTCGCCCCTCGTGGCGGTGGCCGGCCACCCGGGCGACCTTCGCACAACCACCGGCCGACCACCGCCCGTACCCGACCGTTGGGCAGAGCTTCAGCGTCGCGTGATCGGGGGTTCGCCCACGCTCCCTAGCGTTTCGAACATGCCTTCGCAGACAACTTCGTCCCCGTTCCGGCTGCCTCGGCGGCATCGCTCCCGACTCCGCCTCGGCGCCGTGGTCGCCGCCCTCGGGATCGGCGCCACCGCCACCCTGACCGGCGTCTCGGTCGCCGCCCCCGACACCCCCGCCGCGGCGCCGCCCGCCGGCGACGTGGTCGTGTCCGAGGACTTCACCGGCTCCGCGCTACCCACCGGGTGGCGGGCGGTCGAGGGCGATTGGAAGGTCGAGAACGGCCGCCTGGTCGGCACCTCGACGAACTCCGGCCAACAGAGCCGGATCACCTTCGGCCGCCATCTGGACGACTTCCGCTTCGAGGCGGTCGTCCGCTTCGAGAGCGCCGTCGACGCCGCGCGCTGGACCGCGTTCGGCCTGGACGTGCCCGCCGCCGGCACGACCCCGTGGTCCATCGCGACCATGCGCACCGGTACCACCGCCGCCAACGGCCTGGAGTTC
Organism: Embleya sp. NBC_00888; assembly: GCF_045207655.1. NCBI lineage: Bacteria > Bacillati > Actinomycetota > Actinomycetes > Kitasatosporales > Streptomycetaceae > Embleya > Embleya sp. NBC_00888. The sequence continues at coordinate 2,502,893 of NZ_CP108785.1, forward strand.
GCCCAGCGCACCACCGGCGACGCGTGGAACGTGACCGACACCGGTTCCGCGCCGAGCGCCGCCGGGACCGGCCGGGACGTGCGGGTCGCGGTCGAGGTGCACGGCAGCCGGGCACGCCTGGTCGTGGACGGCCGTGAGGCGCTGCGCAGCACCCGGGTCCAGCGTTCCGCCGACGGCGCACAGGCGCTGCTCGTCAACGGTTCGCGGGTCTCCTTCGACGACGTCAAGGTCACCCGACTGGCCCCGGAGGCGAACGCCTACCTGCGCGCGCCCGGCGCCCCGCTCACCGTGATCGCGCACCGCGGCGCCTCCTCCGCCGCGCCGGAGAACACGCTGATCTCCGACGAGACCGCCCGCCGGGCCGGCGCCGACTGGATCGAGAACGACGTCCAGCCCAGCAAGGACGGCATCCCGCACATCCTGCACGACGACACGGTCGACCGGACCACCGACGGCAAGGGCCGGATCCGCGACCTGACGGCCGCTCAACTCGCGGCCCTGGACGCCGGCTCGTGGTTCTCCCCGCTGCACACCGGGGCCCGGGTGCCGACCCTGCGCGGGCAATTGGAGGACCTGCGCACGCGCGGCGGCAACCTGCTCCTGGAGATCAAGGGCAAGCACAGCAAGGACGAGGTCTCCCGGATCGTCAAGGACGTCCGCGACACCGGGATGAGCGGCCGGGTCTTCGTCCAGAGCTTCGAGGTCGACGCGCTCACCTTCACCCACGAGTTGGCCCCCGATCTGCCGCTCGGTCTGCTGCGCAGCAACCTCGACGCCGATCCGGTCGCGCTTGCCAAGCAGCTCGACCTCAAGGCCTACAACCCCTCGGCCGCCGGCCTGGCCAAGCGCCCCGGCGTGGTCGCCGACCTGCACCGCGCCGGCGTCGCGGTGATGGTCTGGACGGTCGACGACGCGACCGGGTGGAAGACCCTGGAGGCGGGCGGCGCGGACGCGATCATCACCAACCGTCCCGCCGAACTGGCCGGGTGGAACGCCGCCTGGCGCCAGACCGGCACTCCCGAGCCGCCCGCCGCACCCACCGTCGAGGTGCTCGCGCCGGCCGCCGGCGCCAAGGTCGAGCGCGCGAGCAACCCGGTCCCCTCGCTCCGCACCACCGGCGCCGAAACGGTCCGACTCACGCTGGACGGGCGGGAGTTGGCCGCCGGTACGCCGATCGACTCGGGCACGCTGCCGCTCGGCGCGCACACGCTGCGGGCCGAGGCCAAGGGCCCGGGCGGCACCACGGTCGCGGAGTCGACCTTCACCGTCACCGCCTCGCGGACCGGGCTCGCCCACCTGATCCTGACCTCCGCCGCCGACCGCAACGCGATCGCGACGCTGACCACGATGCTGGCCCACGACCAGTACGAGGCACTCGCCCGCTGGGCCGACAACCAGGCCGGCCGCACCATCCCGGCGCCCCGGGCCGAGCTGATCGCCTCGGACGCTCGCGCACTGGGCTGATCGGGTCGGTTCGCGAGCACTGCGCCGAACCGGGGGGAAGCGCGGCGCCGGCGAGCCGCCCTCGTGCCGAAAACGGGCGAGGTGGACCAACGTGCCGACCAGGGCACGCCACCTCGCCCGTCGGCCTGCCCGGGGGGGCGACCGCGGGGCCCCAGGGCCTAGTGCCCGGGAACCAGATCGCCCAGGCGGTGGGCCACAGCCGTGGACGCCGCGCCGGCCTTGGCGGTTCGGCGGGCGAGGCCGACGTCGTGCCGGAGGGCGTGCGCCCGGTGCCGGCTGCGCCACGCGAGTGAGGGCTTGCCGCCGGTGTCGGCGGAGGCGATCAGCAGGCCCCCGAGCATCGACACGTTCTTGAGGAAGTGGACGCGTTGACCCGCCCGTTCCTGCTTGTCCTCGGCATCCCAGAAGCGATGTCCGGCGAGCGTGGTGGGCACCAGGGTGGCCGCGAGCACGAGCGCGGACAGGCGCGGTACCCGGCCGAGGGCGAGCAGCGTGCCGGCGACCAGTTGCACGCCGCCGTTCAGGCGTACCGCCGTACGGATGTCGGCCGGCACGATCGGCACCAGCCCGGCGATCCGCCGCACCACCGGTTCGGCGACCGGCACCACGCGGTCCGGACGCAGCACGGCGTCGTACCCCTGCAGCACGTAGATCGAGGCCAGCATGGGACGCGCGAAGGTTCTCAACACAGCCATGCCGGGACGAGTGCCCCCGGAACGCGCGCCTCGAACCCACCCCTGCCGGAGGCGACTCCCGGCCGGCGAAACACCCCGGCCGGTGATCCGACGATCCGCCGGTATGCCCGGACGCGGACCGTACACTGCGGGAATGGCCGAACGGAACGCGGCGAGTGCCCTGGTGTTGCTGGTCCCCGACGTCGAGCAGGTCGTCGAGCCCTGGCGCGAGCGCTACGACCCACGCAGCGCCGAGGGCATCCCGGCGCACGTCACGGTGCTCTATCCCTGGCTGGCGCCCTCCGACATCGGGCCCGCCGACCTGGCCGCGCTCGCCGACATCGCCGCCGCGCGCCCCCCGCTGGACCTGGTCTTCGCCCGGGTCGGCCAGTTCCACCGGGGGTTGTGGCTCGCGCCCGATCCGGCCGAGCCGGTGTTGCGCCTGATCGAGGCGGTGTCCGACCGCTGGCCGGACTATCTCCCCTATGGCGGCGCGTACCTGGACGATCCCGACGACGTCGGTCCGCACCTGACCGTCGCCCTGGGTCAGGGCCCCGACGAACTGCGGGCGCTGGCGGAGGAGGTGACCGGGCGACTGCCGTTGACCGCCCGGGTCGACCGGCTCGACCTGGTGGTCGGCGACGACGACGGCAACTGGGTCCTCCGCGAGTCGTTCCCGTTCGCGCCGCGCACCACCGAACCCGGTACGAACACGGGTGTCGTCACCGCGTCCTAGTGCCGCGCCCGGCAACGTTTGCCCCGTCGCGGCGCCCGGCACGGCCCCTCACCGCACCGGACACCGCAACGGGGCAACGTTGCCGGGCGCGGCACTAGCGGCGGGTACGAACCGGCCGATTGCGGGACCGACCGGCTCGCGGAGGCGGCCGATCGCCGGCCTAGCCGGCCGCGCGGGCCTTGCGTTGGCGCTTGGACAGGGCCGGCACGACGCGGGACGCGGGCGAGGGGTGTGCCCGGCCGGCCCGGCCGCCGTTCTCGTCAGCCCTCCTTGGTCCAGGAGCCGAGCACCATGAGCGTCTTGGTGCCCGTGACGTTGCCGTTGCGGCGCAGGTGGTCGATGACCTGCTGGAGGTGGGTGATGTCGCGGACGCGGACGTGGATGAGGGCGTCCGGGTCGCCGGCGATCGTGTACACGGCCTGCACCTCGGGCGTGTCCGTCGCGGTGCGGACGATCTCGCTGACCGGCATGCTGCCGGGGTAGCGCAGCTCGGTGAACGCCTCCACCCCCCAGCCGAGCTTGGCGTGGTCGATCTGGACCGTGAAGCCGGTGATCACCCCCTCCTCGCGCATCCGGTCCACACGGCGCTTGACCGCCGCGACGGACAGGCCGATCTGGCCCGCCATCTCGGAGAAGGTCCGCCGTCCGTCCTCGCGCAGCATGCGCAGGATGTTGTGGTCGATGCTGTCGATCTCGGCCATGCTCGGCGCTCCACTCCTCGGCGCTGCCCACGCAAAACTCCAGGTGCGGAACCTGGTCGGCAGGCAAGAATCTTGCGGCCTGGAGCCGATTCACCGCAAGTGGCTTGCGCCGATCACCCGGATGCTCGCGCCGAGGCCGCGACCGTGCGCGGCGCCGGAACCGGGCGGCCGGCCCGATACGCTTCCGGCCGGGACTCCGGCACGATGACGCGTCGACCGGACCGGGAGGGAATGCGGCATGGGCGGCACACGAACGCATCGCGGCGGTACGGACGATGCCCCCGACGCATCCGACGACGCGCCGGGCCACGGACAACGCGCGGCCGGCCACGGCCACGCGCACGGGCACAGTCACGCGCACGGACCACCCTCGCCCGCCTCGGCTCGGCTGCGCCGCCTGGTGGCCGCCGTCCTGATCCCGTTCGCGGCGGCCGTGGTGGTGGGCCTGGTGGTGCTGTGGCCGGGCGGCACACCGGCGCATCCGCGTACCGGGGTGGGCTTCGACCAGGAGACCCGCGACGGACGGGTCACCAAGGTCGAGGAACTGCCCTGCGCCCGGGCCGACGCCGAGGCCTTCGCCGGCGCGGCGGGCCCGTCCGCCCCCGATGCCGCGTCCGACCCGCCCGGATCGTCCGACGGGCACGCCGCGCCGCCCGGCGACCCCGCCGCCGAGCCGGGTGGTGTGCCCTGGCCTCCGCCCTCCCTCGGCGCCTCCACCGCGCCCGGCTCGGGCAACGCGCGCGCCGATTGCCATCGGGCCACGATCGAGGTCACCTCGGGCGCCGACAAGGGTCGCTCGGTCACCGAACTGGTCCGCCCGACCGAGTTGCGCCGGTTCTCGGTCGGGCAGGGGGTGGTGCTCGCGTACGCCCCCAACGCGCCCGAGGACCTGAGGTACTCGGTGATCGACGTCCGGCGCGGTCCGCCGATGTTGCTGCTCGCCGGCCTGTTCGCGGTCGCGGTAATCGTGGTCGGGCGTCTGCGCGGGCTGACCGCGCTGATCGCTTTGGCGATCAGCTTCGCGGTCCTGTCGTTCTTCATCCTGCCCGCGATCCTGCACGGGTCCGATCCGCTCCTGGTCGCGGTCGTCGGCGGCAGCGCGATCATGTTCGTGGCCCTGTACCTGTGCCACGGGATATCCGCGCGGACCTCGGTCGCGGTGGTCGGCACTCTCGTATCGCTGTCCCTGATCGGGGTACTGGGCTCGCTGTTCATCGGCTGGGCGCATCTGACCGGCAACACCTCCGACGAGACCGGCCTGGTGCACGCGCTGTATCCCGACATCGAGTTGCACGGTCTGTTGTTGGCCGGGTTCATCATCGGATCGTTGGGTGTGCTGGACGATGTGACGGTCACTCAGACGTCGGCGGTATGGGAACTCAAGCAGGCCGACCCGACCATGACGGCCCGTCGGCTGTATCGGGCGGGTATCCGGATCGGCCGCGATCACATCGCGTCCACCGTCAACACCCTGGTATTGGCCTACGCGGGCGCGGCGTTGCCGCTGATGCTGCTGTTCTCGATCGCCCGTCGGGACGTCCTGGACGTGGCCACCAGCGAGATCGTCGCGGAGGAGATCGCCCGCACCCTGGTCGGCAGCATCGGCCTGGTCGCCTCGGTCCCGGTGACCACCGCGCTGGCGGCGATCCTGGCGGCGGCCGATCACGGCAGGCCCGGGAAGGGTGGGGCCGGCAAGGGCGGGGCTACCCCGGTGCCGGTGCCCGCCGCCCGGGGCCGTCATCGGGGCCGCTGAGGCAGCGGCCCCGATCGGCGACGCCGGCACGACACGCGTCGACCTCGTGGTCGGCGTCGTCGTGGACGGTCCGCGCCTATCGCTTGCCGGCCGGCGAAGTGCCGGACCGCGTCGAGGAGTCCGGGCCGGCCGGCGCCGGCGCGTGTCCGGCCCGGGCGGGTGTGGGCGGCAGGAACCGGACCAGCACCACCACCGCGAGGGCGACCACGATCAGGTAGATCAGCCCGTGTTCGAACGCCTGGGCCACGGTGGCGCCGGAGTCGCCGTAGAACACGACTCCGACAATGCCGATTCCCAGCGCGCCGCCGACCTGTTGGGTCGTGGTGAGCGCCCCGGCCGCGGACCCGGCGTGCCTGGGCTCGACCCTGGCCAGCACGGTACCCATGATCGGCGCGAGGACCAGTCCCATCCCGACGCCGTCGACCACCAGAATCGGGATCAGCCAACCGATCGCGGCGTCCCGGGTCACCGCGACCAGGAGCAGGGTCAGGCCGACCGCCCGGGTAAGACCGCCGGCGGCGATCACCTGCCGCCCCCACCGGGCGACCAGGGCCGGCGCGATCCCGGACGCCGCCAGGTAGCCCAGGCCCATCGGGACGAAGATCAGTCCGGCCTCCAACGAGTCCAGGCCACGGCCCTGTTGGGCGTAGACGGCGAAGATCAGGAAGTAGGCGCCCATCCCCATCGTGTACGCGAGCTGGGTGAACAGCCCTACGGTGAAGGCCCGTTCGCGGAAGAGCGCGACGTCGATCAGCGGCGATTCGTGCCGCCGGCGGGAGTATCCGGCCAGGAGTGCGGCGGCGAGCGCGAAGGACAGCCAGGTCCACAGCGGCCAACCCTGCTCGCGGCCCTCGATCAGCGGCAGCAGCAACGCCACCAGCGCGGTGGTGACCATGGCGGCACCGCCGAGGTCGAGTCGGGTGGCGCCCTCGACCCGGCTCTCCGGGACCATCCGGCGGCCGAGCGCGAGCACCACGACGCCGATCGGGGCGTTGATCAGGAAGCAGACCCGCCAGCCGAGGCCGAACAGATCGGCCTGGATCAGCGCGCCGCCGATCAGTTGGCCGAACACCGCGGCCAGGCCCATGGTCAGCGCGTACGCGTTCACCGCCCTGGCCTGCGCGGGTCCGCTGTAGGTGGTGCGCAGGATCGCCAGCACCTGCGGGCCGAGCAGCGCGGCCGACAGGCCCTGGGCGATGCGGGCGCCGATCAGCGTGCCGACGTCCGGAGCCAGGCCGCACGCGATCGAGGCGAGGGTGAACAGGGCCAGACCGATCTCGAACATGCGACGGCGCCCGTGAATGTCGCCGAGCCGGCCGCCGAGGACCAGGCCGGAACCGTACGCGAGGCCGTATCCGGCCACGACCCACTCGATCGCGGCGGTGCCCGCGTGCAGGTCGCGCTGGGTCGTGGGGATGGCCACGTTGACGATGAAGAAGTCGAGGATCGTGACGAAGACGCCGGTCAGCACGATGGGCAGGGTTCCCCTGCGGGGCATGGAAGCTCCCGGGTTCGGGTGGAAGGGACGACAACAAGTAGATAGAACAGTCGGTCTACACAGGACATTAGATAGACTGATTGATCTACCTGTCAACGCCATGTGAGGATGCGATCGTGACCACGCCCCGACCCGGCCCGCGCGAACGCCTGCTCGACGCCGCCCGCGACCTCACCTACGAGCACGGCGTACACGTCGGCGTCGACGCGATCCTCAAGAAGGCGGACGTGGCCCGCCGCTCGCTGTACCAACACTTCGGCGGCAAGGACGAGTTGATCGCCGAGGTGCTGCGCACGACGCGGACCCAGGAGCGCTACCGCGGCGTGCTGGAGGCGGCCGGCGACGATCCGCGCGCCCGAGTCCTGGCGTTGTTCGACGAGTTGGACCGGATCACCGGCGAATCGACCTTCCACGGCTGCCGACACACCGCGGCCGAATTCACCCTCACCGACCCGGCGCACCCCGCGCACCCGGTGGTTCGCGCGTACAAGGACGATCTGCACGCGATCTTCGCCGCCGAACTGACCCGCATCGAGCACCCCGACCCGCCCTTCGGCGCCGACCAGCTCCTGGTCCTCATCGACGGCGTCCTGGCCCACGCCCTCACCCGCCCGCACGCCCGCCCGGCCCTGGCCGCCAAGGCCCTGGCCGGCCTCATCCTGAACGCCGAGGGCACCGCTCGATAGCCGGCGCGAAGACCCCGCGGAAGCAGCGCGGGCCCAGCACCGGAGCGGTCGGGGCTCGCGCTGATTCTCATATTCGGGATATCGTCTCGAATATGAGAAGGAGCGATGGTGGGGACGCCACGTCGCCGGCACGCACACCCGAGCAGGTCGAGGCCCGGTTGGCCGAGCGATTGGCGGAGTTGCGCGGCGAGCAGGGGTGGTCGTTGGACGAGCTGGCACGGCGTACGGAGGTGAGCCGGTCCACGCTGTCCCGGTTGGAGCGGGCCGAGATCAGCCCCACCGCGGCGCTGCTCGGCCGGTTGTGCGCGGCGTACGAACGAACCATGTCGCAGGTGCTGGCCGAGGTGGAGTCCGAGCCGCCACAACTGGTCCGGGCCGGGCGCCAGGAGGTGTGGGAGGACCGGGCCTCGGGGTTCACCCGGCGGTCGGTGTCGCCGCCGCACCCGGGACTGCGCGGCGAGGTCGTCGAGGGCGTCCTGCGACCCGGCGCGGACATCGCCTACGACGAGCCGCCCGTACCGGGACTGGAGCAGCACATCTGGGTCCTCGACGGCGTCCTGGAGGTGACCACGGGCGGTCGTACGCACGAGGTGCGCACCGGGGACTGCCTGCGCTTTCGGCTGTGGGGCCGCTCGCGCTTCCGCTGCCCGGGATCCGATCCGGTGCGCTATGCCCTCCTGATCGTCCTGCCGTGACGCGTGCCGCCGGAACTCGCCTCGCCGACCCGTCCCGCCGGCTCGTCCCGCCGGCTCGTCCTGCCGGCTCGTCCTGCCGGAACTCGTCCTGTCGGAAATCGTCCTGCCGTAACGGAGACCCACGGTGCACACCATCACCCGCCTGACCGCCGACGACTTCGGAAACAGCGTGGCGGAGCTGGCCGACCTCCTCGCGGACGTCGTGGCCGACGGCTCCTCCCTCGGCTTCGTCGCCCCCTTCGACAACCGCGCGGCGGCGACGTGGTGGCTGGACCGGGCACCCGCCGTCGCCGACGGCAGCCTGCACGTCTGGATGGCGCACGGCGCGTCCGGCGTCGTCGGTACGATCGGCCTGGCCCTGGAACGCAAGCCCAACGGCCGACACCGTGCCGAGGTGGTCAAGCTCATGGTGCACCGCGACGCGCGCGGCCACGGCCTCGGTCGGGCCCTGCTGGCCACCGCCGAACAGGCCGCCGCGCATGCCGGAGCCACCCTCCTGCTCCTGGACACCGAGGCCGAGAGCACCGCCGACCACCTCTATCGCCGGGCCGGCTGGACCCGCTACGGCGTGGTCCCCGAGTACGCGGCCACCCCGGTCGGCACGCTCCGGGACTGCACCTTCTACTACAAACAGCTCCCCCGTCCCACCGTTCCCACCGTTCCCGCCGGCGACCCGCTCCGACCCGGCGCCCCGATCACCTGACGCCCATCGCACAGGCGACGGGCGCGGGATGGGGCCGGCACCAGTGTCCGCGCTGGGGGTAGCCGGATTCTGCGTGCGGGTCGACTTCCCTACCTTCGAGGGGACTCAGTCGTGCGTACCGATCAAGGGGACGATCGTTGTGGATCGCAAGAGGAATCGTGGATGGGCCTGGACCGCCGCCTGTGCCGGGCTCGCACTCGGTGCCGTGGGACTGTCCGCCGCACCCTCCCTCGCCGACGGGCGGGCGGCACCTCGGGCGGCGCCCGCCTCGGCCGCCGCGCCGCTGCCCACCTTCGACTTCACCGACTGCCCCGCCCTGCCCGCAGGCGCCGACCCGGACAAGTGGCGCTGCGAAGTACACGTCGCCACCGGCGGCATGCAGCTCGGCGGGCTCACCGTGCCGCTGCGTCCGATGACCATCACGCACGCGGAGGGTCCGCTGCCGGACGGCTCGACCGGACAGGTCTTCGGCGCGATGCACGCGACGCCCAGCCCGGCGACCGGCGGCCTGCTCGACATCCCCGGACTGCCCGAGCGCGCGCCGATGCTCGGGGTGAACGTCGAGACGAAGTACGGCGGTTGGTTCGACTTCCTCTCGCACGGCACCTCGGCCGGCGGTCTGGACGTGACCCTCGCCCTGAGCGGTCCGCTACTGCCCGAGGATTGCTCGATCGGCACCGCCGAGCACCCGATCCGGCTGACCATGATGCGCAAGGGCCCCAACGAATGGATCTCCAAGGACCCGCCCATCCTCAAGGGCACCCTGTGGGACGACACCGTCGCGATTCCCGCCGCGACCGACTGCGGCCCGCTCGGCGCCGTCCTCGACCACCGCAACAACCTGCCCTCGCCCGCCGGCGCGAACTCGGTCACGCTGGACGGCCTGTACACGTTCAAGACCTACACCCAACTGGGTCGCTGACAACCGCCGCCACCCCCGGCGGCCCTCGCGAAGAGGCATAGCCTGATGTCCGATTCCGCGACCGGGACGCGACAACGTTCCCGGCCGCGGCACCGGCCATCCCGCGACGGGCCGAGGGGAGCAGATGGATCTGGCGGCGCAGTATCGAGGTCTGTACCACGCGGCCCTGTTCACCGCCGAGTGCGCCGAGGACGCGTACGGCCTCGGCGCACTGGACTCCGTACTCGAGCCGTGGCTTCGCCGGCAGCTTGAATCCCGTGAACACAGCCTGAGTTATTGCGACAGCCGGATGGATCTCGCCGACGCGGTCGAGGGCCTGGCCGCCATCGCGCCCCGCTACGCGGAACTGCGCCGCGACCTGTTCGGGGACATGCACCACATCGGCCGGCCGGTGCCGACCTGGCGCGTGGTCGGCCCCACGCTCACCGTTCTGGCACCGCTCCAGGTGTGGCGACGACGGCCCGCCTACGCACTGCGACTGCGCGACCCGGGCACGGCCGCGGGCGGCGCCCAGACCTGGGACTTCATCGTCTTCGCCCGCGCCGGCGACCCCCGCGAACCGGGCACGGTCCACACCGCGATGCTCTTCCCCGACACCGACACCGGTACCGGACAACGCACCGTGCAGGTCACCAAACAGCTCGAAGACCGACGCGAGGACTACGAGCAACTCACGTACGCGTTCCAGTCCTTGAGCGGCAACGTGCACTTCGCCGCCCTGTGCGACCCCGACCGAGGGCAGAACCCGCCGCCGGACAGCGTCTGACCCCGGTCTCGGCACGGACAGCGGTATCGCGCCCGGCGACGCGTCGGTCAGCGAAAGCGCTCGATGTTCTCGCCGAGGAAGGCCTCCAGCGTCCGGGGCGATCGGCCGAGCAGGCTCGCGACCGTGTCGGTGGGTTCCTCCGGCCGGGTCACGGCCAGTCGCTGGATCTCCACCACGTGGTCGGCGAGCCAGGCCGGCAGGCCGGCGCGTTCGATCAATTGGTCGCGCATGACCCGGGGCGGCAGGTCGACGTAGCGGATCGGCCGACCCAGCAGGAGCCCGAGCAGTTCGACGAGTTGCGGGTGGCTGAAGGTTCGACTCCCGGTGAGGGTGTAGGTCCGCCCGGCGAGTTCGGGGCGGGTCAGCACCTCGGCGGCCACGTCCGCGATGTCGCGACAGTCGACGTAGTTGCAGGCCGCGTCCCCCATCGCCCCGTGGACGACGCCCTGAGCGGCGACCGCCGGTGCGAGGGTGAGCAGTTTCTGCATGAACGCGTACGGGCGCAGCACGGTGTGCGACAGTCCGGAGTCACGCAGCGTCTCCTCGATGGCGTGGTGCCATCGGGAGACGGCGACCGGGGAGTCCGCGGTCGCGGCCGGAGCGGAGAGTTTGACGACGTGTTCGATGCCGACGGCCGCGGCGGCGTGGATGGCGCGGATCTCCAGCGCGGGTTGCTCGGGGCTGTTCGCCATGGCCAGGAACAGTCGACTCGCACCCTGGAAGGCATCGCGCAACGATTGCGGGTCGCCCGCGTCGGCCGCTCGGGCCTCGACGAGACGGCGCGCCGCGTGGTCGAGGCCCGCCCACAGCCGTTCGGGGTCGCGGCTGAGCGCCCGGCTCGGTATGCCGAGGGTGACGAGGCGGTGCAGGAGGGCGCTTCCGGTGGCGCCGGTGGCGCCCATGACGACGATCATGTGTTCTGTCTTTCCCGGTCGGTGGTGGTGCGGGGGTTCAGGCGGGGTTTGCGGATGCGCTACGGGCCCGGTCGCCGCTGTTTCGACGCCCCGCGCCAGCGCCACGTGATGATGGTGGTGGCCAGGGCCGCCGAGATGGGGAGGTCCAGACGGAGGCGGTCGGGCCACGAGCCGTGGTGCGGGATGATCCGCTCCGGTATGTGGCCGGCGACGAACCAGCCGACCAGGCCCGCGAGAGTGGCGACCGCGACGGCCAGGACGACGGTCGGGACCAGGCGCGGCGTCGTGGTCAGCCAGGAGCGCCTCGCGCCGCGGCGCCGAAGCCGGCCGCCGACCAGCGCGGCCACGATCGCCGAGGTGCCCGCGATCGACGTGCAGGCCGCGATGGTCAGGTCGCGCTGCCCGGTGGCCACGCCGCCGGCGCCGGCGGTCAGTGCGGGGGCGAGGTAGGCGACGAGCACCTCACGCCACAGCGTGAACGGCGGCGGGCCGGAGCCCGGGGCGGACGAACGGCCTTGTCCCATACAGTTTTCGGTCTCCGTTTCAGGCATTTGATTAGCTCCCTAACTATATGGTCGAACAAAAGCCGTCCCGACGGCGCGTCGCACGGACGCGACACGCCGGGACGGCGTCGAACAGGGATGCCTCGCGGCCCCGCTACTCCCGCGTCAGCGCCGGGATGCCACGAACGAGACGACCGAGCAACTCCAGGAAGACGGTGCGCTCCTCGGGATCGAGCGCGCCGACCATCTCCTGGAGTCGACCGAAGTGCTCCGGGGCCAGGTCACGCATCTTCCGCGCCCCTCGGGCGGTCAACACGGCCACGGCGGAGCGCCCGTCCTCGGCGGAGGGTCGGCGAAGCACCAACCCTTCCCGTTCCAGACCGCCGAGCAGGCCCGTCACGGTGGCCCGGGACACCCCGAGCACGTCCGCCAGGCCCGAAGGGGACATCTCCCCGTCGGCGTCCTCCAGGGCCGCCAGCAGCCGATATCGCCCCGCGGACAGGCCGAACCTGGAGAAGTGCACCTCGACCGCCTGGCCGAGCCGCGCCCCCGCCGCCATCAAACGCACGGCGACCAGCACGGCCTGCGGGTCGACATCGAGCCCGTAGCGTCGGATCTGGTACGCCGCCTGGTCGAGCGTGGGGGTTTCCTCAGGCATCGATTCACGTTCCACGACAACTAATATGGCCCCTAACTACTTCCCGGTCAAGCCACGCGGTCGTGCGTGTGCCGGGTGCCCCCCGAGTGGTCCTCGGGTGGCCCCCGGGTGGCGCCCGGGTGGCGCCCGGGTGCTCGACGCGTTCCAAGTCGCCTCCATGTGCCTTCCAGGAGTCCCCGGCGAGAGTTCTTCCAGGCAAACGAAGACCGCCTCCCGGGGTGCGGGTTCGCTCACGAACCGCTCGACCGGGACCATCACTTCATTCGGGAGATCTCATGAACGTCAGGAACCTCACCACCACCCTCGCCGCTCTCGGTGGCCTGTTCATCCTCTACATCGGGCTCGCCTACCTGATCGTCCCGCAGTCCACCGCGTCCGGGTTCGGCCTGCCGAGTTGGCCCGAGCACGAGGGCACCGCGTTCCTGGCCGTCAAGGGTGTGCGTGACCTGGGCTCCGGGCTCGTCGTCTTCGCGCTGCTGCTGACCGGCCACCGGCGGGCACTGGGCTGGGCGCTGCTCGCCATCTCCTTCGTGCCCGCCGGCGACATGGTCGTCGTGCTGAGCAACGACGGTTCGGCGGCGAAGGCTCTCGGCATCCACGGTCTCACCGCCGCCCTGGTCGCGCTGACCGCCGGCCTGCTGCTGCGTGAGCGCCCCGCCCCGGCGACCTCGCCCGCTCCCTCCTCCCCCGTCGAGAGCCGGATCCCGGTCCCGGCCGCGCGTTGATCCACCGGGCCGAGCCCCCGAGACGCCGACCCGAACCCCCAAGCCCGAGCCCCCAAGCCCGAGGCACCGAAGCCCGAACCACCCGGCCGCCCGCCCCCACCCGCTCAGTCGGTGGGAGCGAGGCGGCCGGTGCGCATCGGCAGCCTGGTCGGTCCGAAGTCGTCGTCGGCGGCGCGCACGCCGATCTCCACGATCGCGTCGCGGCGCACGCGCACGTGGAACGGGTTTCCGCCGGGACACGCGAGGTGTCCCGGTTGTCGGACGTGAAGGTCTGCGCGTACTCGCCGGCGCCGAGGAACCTTCGGGAACACCGATCCTTGGCCACGTCGGCGGGCCCGACGCCCGCTCCCGTCGATGGCCGCGCCTTGGCACCCGGTATCCGCGAATTGGCTTGAAACAGCGCAACATTCGCGACTAGGGGCAAGCCGGGGGCATCGATCCGCGCCCGCGAACAGGTACCGTCGGGATCCGCAGCCGACCGGGAGCCGGGTATCCCCGGACACGGAGGACGGAGGGACGCGGTGGACGAGTCGCCCCGGGTGCAAGGGGAGTTGCAGGCGGAGATCATGTCCGTGTTGTGGCGGATCGAGGCCGGTACCGTCGAGCGCATCCGCGCCGAGTTGGCCGAGCCCTCGCGTGGCGCCTACACGACCGTGCAGACCGTGTGCAATCGGCTGGCCGAGCGCGGCCTGTTGGCCAGGGCCCGGGAGGGGCAGGCGTTCGTGTACCGGCCGACCGTGACCGAGGCCGACTACGTCTCCTCCTCGGTGAGTTCGGCGCTCGCCGCGGCGTCCGCGCCGGCCCGACGGGTGGCCCTCGCCCAACTCGTCGGCGGACTGGAGGTATCGGAGCTGGAGGACCTGCGCGAACTCGCCCGCCGGATCGAGCACGAGCGCGGCGGGCGATGAGCACATTCGCCGTCCGGGCCGCGCCGTCGGGCACGTCGATCACGACGGGCCGACGCCGAGCGCGGCCCTGATCGGCACCGCGCACTTCGGCACCGCCCCGGTCCGGTGTCACATCAGCGGCACGTGCCCCCATCCGCCGCGTTCGCGCACCGACGGCCGAACGCGCCGCAGACCGTCACCCGAGCGGGCCCGCCCCGCGCCCCGGGCATTCGGGCGAACGTGAACCCGCGTGGCGGGCGGTCACCCGAAGGGGCGCGAACCCGCGTCGCCGCCGACCGCGTGCTCGGTCAGGTCGACCGCGCGCCGTCGACACGCGCGATGGTCGCCCACACCAGCAGCTCTCCCGCCAGCGGCCTACTCCCCCACTCCACGGCCAACGCCTCGACCAGGCGCAGACCTCGGCCGCACTCGCTGCCCCACACCGACTCGCTCGGCTCCGGCGCCTCGGCCGGTTCGGGCCACCCGATCGGCGTGACCGATCCGTTGGACCGCGCCAGGCGCCTGGGTCGGGCATGCCGGTTGCGCACCGCCAGGTGTATGTGCGCATCGTCCATCCGCACGTCCAGGTCCATCGTCGGCCCGCTGCCGTAGCGGACCGCGTTGCTCAGCAGCTCGCACGCGACCAGTTGTGCGCTGTGCACGTCGTCCTCGTGCACGTGCCACCGGCGCAGGGCCGCGACCAGCACGCGCCGGGCCCGGGGCACCTCGGCGGGGACCGCGTCGAACACCGCCCCGCCCTGGATCGGCGCCGGGTGCCCCCGGTCCGCCGGGGTAACCGGCCCGCCGCCCGCAAACCGCGCCATCGCACACGTCCCCTCACCCGGCCGAGCAACTCCTACGCACTGTAGGAGAGATCGAGCCGGGACTCCAGCCGTCGACGGGGACCCGCGGCCGAGCGCTACTCACCCACAGTGATCATCCTGTTACCATCTGAGTATTCCGCTGTCCCACCGCATGCCATCCACCCCAGAGGAGCCAGTCGACATGCACGCCACCAAGGGTGATCGCCTTCTCATCCACGGCCGAGTCGTCGGCCAGGAAGACCACTTCGTGGAGATCATCGAGGTCCTGGGCCCCGACGGCACGCCTCCGTTTCGGGTGCGGGCCGCCAACGGGCACGAAACGATCATGTCGCCGGGTCCGGACTCGGTGGTCGAGCACCGCAAGGCCGGCGACTCCGACTAGCGAGTCGGCCACCCGGCAGCCGCGCCCGGCCCGCCCGTGCCCACGCCTCCCGAGGAGGATCACCGGTGACCAGCCCCGCGCCGCCGCCGGCGTTCGAGCTCGGTACGGACGGGCCCCGTGCCGTACTGGTCGGCGTGGACGGCTCCCGAACCTCCCTCCGCGCCGCCGACTACGCACTGGGCCAGGCCCGACGCGGCGGCGCGGAACTGGTCGGCGTCTACGTACGCGCGCCGCTCGGGCTCGCCGCCACCACGCCCGAGGGCGCCGAGGTGATGGAGCACGCGCACGAGGACACGATGCGCGACATCGCGGACTACATCGCCCGACGGGCCGCCGAACTGCGGGTACGGCACCGCTTCGTCGAGGCACGCGGCGACGTCGCGCACGAGATCGCCAAGGTCGCCGACGAGGTACGCGCCGACGCGGTCGTGGTCGGTGCCTCCGAACGCTTCGGCCACCGCCTGATCGGCTCCCTGGCCATCCGCCTGGTCCGCTCGGCCCGCTGGCCGGTCACCGTCATCCCCTGAACCGCACACCCGGGGCCCGAGATCCGCACGGGACGGCCGGCGCGTTCACCCGGCCCACATCGGACAAATCCCTGGACAGGCCACGACCACCCTGCAACTATATGCCGCATGGAGCATATCTATTCGGCGCTACCGCTCGAACACATGCTGGTGGTCCCGCAATGGCAGGGTTCGAGCGCCGTCGACGCGCGCCGCCTCGTCGCGGGAGCCCACTGGTTGAGCGCGCTGCTGCCCGCCGTACGACGCACCTTCGTGAGCGTCGACCCGAACCCGGCGCCCGATCGGGACGGCGTGCGGCAACTCGACGTGCTGGCCCGCACGTTGGCCGCGAGCAGGCAGGCGCTGGAAGGGTGGGGCGAGGCGGCCCTGTTCACCGTGGGCGGCGACTGCGGTGTCGAACTCGCCCCGATCGCCCACGCCGTGGGCCGGCACGGCGATCGCCTGGCGGTGGTGTGGTTCGACGCCCATCCGGACCTGAACACCCCCGACACCTCGCCCTCCGGCGGCTTCCACGGCATGGTGCTGCGCACCGTGCTCGGCCAGGGGCCCGCCGCCCTGCTTCCTCCGCCCGGACAACGGCTCTCCGCCGAGCGGCTCGTGCTCGCCGGTGTGCGGTCCATCGATCCCGCCGAGCAGCGGTTCATCGACTCCGCGCGGATCCGCCGGGTGTCCGTCGACCGCCTCGACGAGCCGAGCGCACTGGTCGCCGCCGTGGCCGAGACCGGGGCCACGCACGTCTACATCCACATCGATCTCGACGTCCTGGATCCCGAACAGTTCACCGCGCTGTCCTTCCCGGAGCCCGAGGGCCTGTCGCCCGCGCGGCTGCGCGCGGCGCTGTGCGCGCTGACCGACGCGTTCGCGCTCGCCGGACTCGGCATCACCGAGCACGCGCCGGCGCCCGGAACCGAGGCGGACGGCGATCCGGCCGGCAACGACCGCGTGCTCAAGGAGATCTTCGCCGGCGTGTCCGTGGGATGACGAGCGTCGGCTCGCTCACTCCTTCGGCGCAGCACGGCGAATCCGCCCTTCCCGGACCCGCGCGTTCGCGAGCCTCGCACCGGCTTCCGGACCAGACTTGACACATCCGAACCACACGTGTCAATCGGGCCGAAACGGGTCCGATGGTCCGATGAAGGAGCGACATGCTCAGCACCGACTACGTGACCGGCGCGCCGAACTGGCTCGACCTCGGCAGCCCCGACACCAGCGCGGCGGCCGCCTTCTACACCGCCGTCCTCGGCTGGGACTTCCAGTCCGCCGGACCCGACGCCGGCGGCTACGGCCTGTTCACGCAGGACGGCAAGACCATCGGCGGGATCGGCCCGCTCACCGAGGAGGGCGCCTCGTCCGCCTGGACCGTCTACTTCAAGACGCCCGACGCCGACGCCACCGCCCGGGCCGCGAAGCAGGCCGGCGGCACGGTCCGGGTGGAGCCGTTCGACGTCATGGAGATGGGTCGGATGTCGCCGCTCACCGACCCGGCCGGCGCCGAGTTCGCCATCTGGCAATCCGGCGCGTTCCAGGGCTCGGAGCTGGTGGGCAAGCCGAACTCGCTGTCGTGGGTCGAACTGCACGGCGTCGAGCTCGGCGTGGCGACCTCCTTCTACGGCGGGCTGTTCGGCTGGCGTGCACAGGACTTCGAGATGCCCGGGATGACGTACACCGTGCTGTCCACGGCCGAGGGCGAGCAGCAGGACGCCTCC
Source organism: Embleya sp. NBC_00888 (assembly GCF_045207655.1). Taxonomy (NCBI): domain Bacteria; kingdom Bacillati; phylum Actinomycetota; class Actinomycetes; order Kitasatosporales; family Streptomycetaceae; genus Embleya; species Embleya sp. NBC_00888. The sequence continues at coordinate 2,520,617 of NZ_CP108785.1, forward strand.
TTCGGTGGCGTCGTTCCGGACTCGAACGGCCAGGACCCGCACTGGATCGCCTACTTCGAGGTCGCCGACGCCGACGACATCGTCGCCAAGGCGCGGCAGCACGGCGGAACGGTGCTCATGCCCGCCGCCGACGTCCCGCAGGTGGGCCGCCTCGCGTGGCTGGCCGACCCGTTCGGCGCCCCCTTCGCCATCATCCGGAGCGAACCGCAGGCCGGGTAGTTCGCGGGCGTCCCGACGCCGCGCCCGGGAGCCGGTGCGCCGTTCCGGTCGCGGCGCCGGGCCCGGCGCTCGCGGACCGGACACCGGGTCCGTTCGGGCGCGCGCCGTCCGTCGCGTCCGTTCGGGCTGCTTCACCTGTTCGGCGGGCGCTGCGCGGCGACACGGCGCCACCTCGCCGGCGATCATGGACGCAACGATGAACAGCCTGGCACCGCCGCGGGTGGCCGGGTCGGCGACCCGGTCGCTGCTCCGGCAGGTCGCCCTGCCCGTGGGAATTCTCGTCGTGGTCACGGTGGTGGACCTGGCCACCGGAACCTCGACGGTCTACTACCCGTTCCTGCTCCTCGCGCCGACCCTCGCCGCCGCCACCGCGCCGCCGGTGGCGATCCTGGTCATCGGCGGCGTCTCGCTGCCGTTGCGCTACTGGTTGGCCGCCAACGACGGGTACCTCGGTCCGGAGTACAGCGACCTCTTCGAGGTCAGTACGTGGATGTACGCCATGGCGACCGCGCTGGCCATGTACCTGTCCGCCGCCCGGATCCGCCACGAGCGAGCCCTGGTCGCCGTCTCCGAGGTGGCCGTCGCCGCGCAGCGCGCGATCCTGCTGCCGCCGAGCGACAACCTGGGCGGTCTGCGCCTGGCGGTGCGCTATTTCGCGGTGGCCGAGGAGGCCGAACTCGGCGGCGACCTCTACATCGCGCTGGACACGCCGTTCGGGGTGCGGCTGATCATCGGCGATGTGCTCGGCAAGGGCCTGGGGGCGGTCCGGACGGCCGCGATCACGATCGGCGCGTTTCGCGAAGCCGCCTACGACGAACCCGAACTGAGCACGGTGGCCCGCCGCATCGACGTCAGCGTGACCAGGAACGCGCCCGCGGACCGGTTCGTCACCGCGCTCCTGGTCGAGGTCCGTCCCGATCGGGTGGCCTTCGCCCACCGCGGCCACGAGGAGCCGGTGACGATCCGCGCGGACGGCAGTGTGCATGTGCTCGAACCCCCCGATCCCGGTCTGCCGTTGGGCCTGGGCGACCTGGAGCCGGAGCCGCCCCCCGTGTGGGTGGTGCCGTTTCACGAGGGCGATCTGCTGCTCTTGATGACCGACGGGTTCGCGGACGCGCGCGACGCGACGGGCGGGCACTATCCGCTGGTCGCGCGGATCCGGGCACTGTTCGGCGAGGGACGTCTGGAGGACGCCGATCCGGTGGCCGCGGTGGAACGGCTGGGCGACGACCTGATGCGGCATGTCGGTCTCCTGGGGCTCACCGACGACGCGCTGGTCTTGGCGCTCGCCAGGGCGACCGACCCGCCGGAACCGCACCACGCGCCGTGAGTTCGGCGCGACGGTGTGCGCGTCCGCGGTCGAGATCACCGGATCCCGCCGGTGGGCGCGCGCCGCGCCTGTCGACCCCGGGCGCCCCGCCGCACGCCCGACGGCCTACTCCTCGATCGCCCCACCCGTGCGGCGCAGGTGTTGCCGGAACGTGTACGACGGGTCGACCGCGCGGCGGGCCAGATAGTCGTCGAAGGTCGTCTGTCGGCGCAGTGTCTCGCCGGCCCGGATCCGGCGGGCCTGTTCGCGCTCGGTGTCGCGGATCCGATGGGCCGTCGCGAGCACCTCGTCGGCCCGATCGGCGGCGACGAACAGCACGCCGTCCTCGTCGCCGAACACCAGGTCGTCGGTGCTCACCAGGTGCGTCCCGAACCGGGCCGTGCTCAGCGCCTCGGGTTCACGCTCGTCCAACCGCACCGGTCCGGGCGGGAAGGCGCCGTAGCTGAACACCGGCAGGCCGATCTCCACCAGTTCCGGCGTATCGCGATGCAGCCCCCACACCACCAGGGCCGCCACCCCCGCCGTCTCGGCCTCCAGGACCGCGAGGTCGCCGACGCACGCCTCGTCCGAGCGGCCGCCGTTGTCGATCACCAGCACGTCGCCCGGCTCGGCCCCGCCGAACGCCTCCAGGAACACGTCCACGCTGCCGTAGTGCCGAACCGGCAACACCCGCCCGGCGACGCGGTGTCCGGGCGCGACCGCGCCGATGCCCGGTGGCGCCACGCGCAGCGGTACGCCGTGGCGCACGCACGCGTCGGCCACCAGCGGCGTGGACAGGTCGGCGAAGATCTCGGGCATGGGCGTTCTCCGTGGCTCGGCGTCGTCCCGACCCGGGAGCGGCGCGCGCGGATGCGGCGGCACAGCGCTGCGATGCTATCCGCGCCCGCTCGCACGCGTCGATGTCCCGGCCCGGCCGGTGTCCTCGGGGTGCAGGAGGCCGATCAGGACTCGGGTGACCAGCCGCTCGAAGAGCGGTTCCGCCGGCTCCTCGTCCGCGCCGGGAGGCGTCCCGGTCAGCACGGCGGACAGGTGCGGGTGGCGGCCCGCCCCGACCACGTGGGCGAGGTATTCGGCCTGGGCCCGCTGCCACTGCGCCATGGTCTTCCCGGCCAGGCGTTGTTCGATCTCGGCGCGGGTCAGCGCGGCGACGACGGCGTTGAGGATGCCGACGGCCTCCAGCTTGACCCGAGGGCCGACCGGGAGATCGGCGAGTGCGGCCATGGCGTGGTCCAGGTAGTCGACCGCGTGCGGTCCCATCGACGTCCGCGACGCACCGGCCTCCGACAGCCACGGGTGGGCGAGGTGCACGCGCCGGCTCTCCCGGGCCAGCGCGAGCAGGTCGTCGAGCCAGTGCCCGCCGCCGAGTCCGGCGTAGGAGATCTCGCCGTTGACCCGGTCGGTCATCAACTCCAGGAGTTCGTCGCGCGTGGCCACGTACCGGTAGAGGGACGCCGGGCCCGCGCCCAGGGCGAGCGCCACCGCGCGCATCGTGACCGCCGCGAGCCCTTCCGCATCGGCCAGGGCGACGCCGGCCGAGGCGATCCGGTCCCGGTCGTACTCCGGCGCCGGACCGCGGGCGGCGCGCTCGGGGCGTAGCCAGATGCTGCGCGCGGACTGCTCGGTCACGGACTCCCCTTTTCTGCGAACGACGTATGCAGTAGCTTAGTGAACAGAAACTGCGAACATTGATCGCAGTAAGCACGTCGAAGGGAATCGCCATGCCCGACCTGCAGTGGACGCCGACTCGTCACGCCCGCAACGGCGCGGTGGAGGTGGCCTACGACCGGCTCGAAGGCACGCAGGGCGAACCGTTGTTGCTGATCATGGGCCTGGCCACGGCCCGGTTCTGGTGGCCGGCCGGGCTGTGCGAGGCGTTCGCCGCGGCCGGTTTCGCCGTCGCCCGCTACGACCAGCGCGACGCCGGCGAATCCACCCGACTGCCGGAGACCGCCACCGGCAATCCGTTCCGGGCGCTGTTCGGCAGGCGCGGCGAGGCCTACACGTCCGAGGACATGGTCGACGACGCCGTCGCCGTACTGGACGCCCTCGGCTGGCAGCGCGCGCACGTGTTCGGCCACTCGCTGGGCGGGGTGATCGCGCAGCGGATCGCACTGCGGCACCCGGATCGGGTGCTCGGCGTCACCTCCTCGGCCGCGCTGCCCAGCGACGTGTCCGGCCTGCGCGTGTTGCGTTACCTGCGCCCGGGTCTGCTCGCCCGGCTCGCCCGGGCGAAGTTCCCACCGGGACGCGAGGGCGACATCGAGGCCGCGCTCACCGTGTGGCGCGGCATCGCCTCGCCCGGTTACCCGTTCGACGAGGACGCGGCCCGCGCGTGGGTCGAGGCCGACGTGGACAGCGGCCCGCGCGACAAGAAGGCGCAGAGCCGGCAGATCGGCGCCCAGTGGCACGGCCCGAAGCTGCGCGAGTTGCGCCGGCCGACGCTGGTCCTGCACGGCGAACAGGATCCGCTGCTGCGCGTGCACGCGGCCAGGGTCACCGCGCACACGGTGCCGGGCGCCCGCCTGGTGACCTTTCCGGGCGTCGGCCACGACCTGCCCGCCGCCCTGTGGCCGACCGTCGCCGACGAGGTGCGCGACCTCGCGTCGATCGCACGGATCCGACCGTTCACCGGGGGCGAGGGCGGTTCGCCGGCACCGGCCGAGATGCCGGCCACCGGCGGCACGCTGCACTAGTGGATCGCCGGCGCCGCGCGGGACGTGCCCGACCCGCGCGGCGCCGGATCTCACAGCGGTTGCACCAGGCGGCTCTCGTACGCGACCACCACCGCCTGCACGCGGTCGCGGACGCCGAGTTTGGCCAGCACCCGGCTCACATGGGTCTTGATCGTGGCGTCCGACAGATGCAGTCGGGCGGCGATCTCCGCGTTGGACAGGCCGCGGGCGACCTCGATCAGCACCCCGCGTTCGCGCTCGGTCAACTGCGCCAGCCGGGGATCCTCGGCGCCGGGCGCGAGATCGTGCTGCGGCAGCCGGTGCGCGAACGTCTCCAACAGGCGGCGGGTGACGCGGGGCGCGACCACCGCGTCGCCCGCCGCCACCGAGCGGATCGCGCCCAGCAGTTCGGCGGGCAGCGCGTTCTTGAGCAGGAACCCGGAGGCGCCCGCGCGCAGTCCGGCGAAGGCGTACTCGTCCAGGTCGAACGTGGTCAGGATGAGCACCTTGGTCGCGGGGCAACGCTCGGTGATCAGCCGGGTCGCCTCGATGCCGTCCATGCCGGGCATGCGCACGTCCATCAACACCACGTCCGGGCGCACCGACTCGGCCAGCCGGACCGCGTCCTCGCCGCAGTCGGCCTCGCCGGCCAGGGTCATGTCGTCCTGGGCGTCCAGAACCATCGTGAACGCCATCCGCAGCAGCGGCTGGTCGTCCACCACCAGTACGTCGATGGCCACGTCAGGATCCTCCCGGATCGTTCAGGTGCAACAGCGCCGACACTCGCCAGCCGCCCCCGGGCAACGGCCCGGCCTCCACATCGCCACCGTAGACGGCGGCTCGTTCCCGCATGCCGGCCAGTCCCCGCCCGCCGCGCGGTTCCTCCCCGTCGCCGACGTCGCGCGCGCGGGGGCGGCCGTCGTCGACCACGCTCAGCTCCAGCCGCTCGGGCGAACTCCGAACCCGGATGCGCGCGTTCGCGCCGGGCTGGGCGTGCTTGAGGGTGTTGGTCAGCGCCTCCTGGGCGAGCCGGTACACCGCCAGTTGCGCGCCCGCCGGCACGTCGCGGGTGTCGCCCTGCACGGTGAGCGTGGTCGGCAGTCCCGCCGCGCGCACCTGTTCGGCCAACGCGCCCAGCCGGGCCAGGTCCGGCTGCGGGTGCCGGGCGGCGTCGGGTTCGTCCTCGTGCAGCACGCCCAGGAAGCGGCGCATCTCGGTGAGCGCCTGCCGACCCGTGCCGGAGACCTGCTCCATCGCGGCGGCCGAGCGGTCCGGTCTGCTGTGCACGGTCATCGTGGCGGCGTCCGCGAGCGCCACCATCACCGACAGGTTGTGCGTGACGATGTCGTGCATCTCGCGGGCGATCCGCGCGCGTTCGGCCGCCACCGCGAGTTCGGCCTGCTGTTCCTGGTCACGTTCCAGACGTTGCGCGCGCTCTTCCAGGGCCAGCAGGTAGCGCCGCCGGGTGCGCAGGTTGGCGCCGAGCACCGCCGCCGTGACGGCCATCGCGCTGAGCCCGACGAACGCGCCGAACCGGTACCCGTCCACGGTCCAGCGGGCGACGGCGAGCACGATGCCGATCTCGACCACGGCGAGCGCGTACAGGGTGCGCCGCCGGTCACAGGTCGCGGCCACGGTGTACAGCGCGATCAGCAGGCTCGCGTCCGCGCCCGTCTTCGCGTCGATCGACCACTGCCCCAGCGCCGCGGCCGAGATCACCACGAACACCGCGACCGGGGCCCGGCGGCGCAGCGCGAGCGGCAGGGTCAGCACCACCCCCATCGCCCCCCACGGGGACAGCCGCAGCACGTTGCCGGCCTCGAAGAGGAACAGCAGGGCGAGCGAGAGCGTGGCGTCGGCCCGGATCGGATGCCGGCGGGTGAAGGCCACCACCCGTGCCGGTACGGCGGCGAGCGCGTGCTCGCCGCCGAACCGTGCCGGAATCGTGGTCACGTGTCGCGCCGCCCGAGCAGCACCGCCGCCACCGCGAGCGCGCCCACCGCGTACAGCGCGAACACCGTGATGCCCGCTCCCGGGGACAGCACGCCCTCCGTCTGGTGCCACCGGCTGAGCGCCTGACCGGCCTCGCTGGGCAGGTACTTGGTGATGCGCTCCTGCCAGTCGGAGGGCAGCGCGCGGACCACCTCGGGCAGGACCAGCAGCAGTCCGAACACGATCGCTATGCCGCCGGCGGCGTTGCGCACGATCGCGCCGATCCCGATCGCCAGGACACCGGTGACGGCGAGGTAGACCGCGACACCCACGACCACGCGCGGCACGCCCGAGTCGCCGAGCGAGACGTCGATGTGCTCCTTCGCCAGCACCGCCTGTCCGGTCACGAACGCGACCAGGCAGGTGGCGAGCATCAGCACGAAGGTGACCGTCGCGAACACCGCGGTCTTGGCCCACAACACCGGAAGCCGATGCGGTACGGCGGACATGGTGGCCCGGATCGAGCCGGTGGCGTACTCGCCGGTGACCACCAGGACACCGAGTACGCCGATCGCCAGTTGGGCCAGGTACAACCCGGTCAGGCTCGCGTTGGGTGCGGAGAATCGCTCCCGCTCGCCGGTGCTCATGTTCGGCCAGCGGTCGACCGTGCCCGAGGTGACCAACAGGCCCAGCGCGATCACCAGGAAGACGGCGGTGGCCAGCACCCACAGGGTCGAGCGCAGGCTGCGCAGTTTGATCCACTCGGCGTGGAGCACCCGCACGAAGGTGATCCGGCCGCGGCCGGCGGCCGTGGAGACGAATCGGGGGACGCCGGTGGTGTCGCCGGCGATGGTCGTGGTGGTCGACATCAGGCCACCTCGTCCTTGCGGCGGCGGCCCGTGCCGGTCGTCCGCGTCGGGCCGGGTCCGCCCGCGGCCACCCGATACTCGACCGCGTCCCGGGTCGATTCCATGAACGCCTCCTCCAGTGAAGCCTGTTGCGGGACCAGTTCGAACAGGGTGATGCCGTGTGCCGCGGCGACCCGGCCGATGTCGTCGCTGGACACCCCGGACACCTCCAGGACGTCCCGCTCGTGGCCGCTGATCCGCACCCGCGGGCCGAACAGCAGCGCGCGCAGCCGGTCGGCGTCGGGTGTCCGGACCCGGACCTGGTCGGGCGCGGCGTTGTGGATGAACTCGGCGACCGAGACGTCGGCGATCAGCCGGCCCCGGCCGACCACGATCAGGTGCTCGGCGGTGAGCGCCATCTCGCTCATCAGGTGCGAGGACAGGAAGACCGTGCGGCCCTCGGCGGCCAGCGACTTGAGCAGCGTGCGGATCCACAACACGCCCTCGGGGTCCAGCCCGTTGACCGGCTCGTCCAGCACCAGCGTGGCCGGATCGCCGAGCAGCGCGGTGGCGATGCCCAGGCGCTGACCCATGCCCAGCGAGAAGCCGCCGACCCGCTTGCGGGCCACCTCGTCCAGGCCGACCATCTCGATCACCTCGCGCACCCGGCGGGTGGGGATGCCGGTGGTGGCGGCCATCGACAGCAGGTGGTTGTACGCCGAGCGCCCGGTGTGCACCGCCTTGGCCTCCAGCAGCGCACCGACCTCGTGCAGCGGGGCGCGATGGTCGGCGTAGCGGCGGCCGTTGACGGTGACCGTGCCGGAGGTGGGGTGGTCCAGGCCCAGGATCATCCGCATCGTGGTGGACTTGCCGGCGCCGTTGGGGCCCAGGAAGCCGGTGACCACGCCGGGGCGGACGGTGAAGGTCAGTCCCTCGACGGCGGTCTTGGGCCCGTAGCGCTTGGTGAGTGCGTCGGCTTTGATCATCGCTGCCGTCTCCGTGGCTCCGGTGCTTGGGCGCCTCCGCGTGGAGGGCCGCCGGGCGGGTGCCCGAGCTGCCCTCAACGCTAGCCGGCGGCCGGGCCCGCGACGATCGCCGTGGGGGCGAACCCGGGAGCGCCGGTTGTGCGCCCCCAGGGTGAACGGGTCCGTCGCTGGGATGACCCGACGGGTGCCCGCCGTCGGCTACTCCGGGGGCCCGCTCGCGCGCTGGAGGGCCAGGGCCGCCGCCGGGGGCTGCCACGCCGGTTCCAGGCGGGCGATGGTGACGAACGTGTCCAGGAGCAGCATCACCAGCAGCTGGTGTACCACCTCGCGCTCCGGTTCCCGGCGGGCGAGCCAGTCCAGGGTGACCCCCTCGACGCAGTACAACCAGCCGATCAGCGCGGCGCGCGCGATCGGCGACAGGTCGGACCGACCGTAGGCGCCCTCGGCGAGTGAGGTGAGCATCTCCTCGCGGACACGTTCGCGGATGGTGAGCACGTCGGTGTCGAAGCCGACCCCGCCGCTGACCACCGTGCGGTAGGCGGCCTCGTTGCCCTGGGCGAAGCGCAGGTAGCCGTCCAGGACGTTGCGCAGCCGATCGGCCGCGGGCTGGTCGGCGTCGCTGCGGGCGCGGGCGACCAGGTCGGCGACCGAGTCCTCGATCACCGCGAGGTAGTAGCCGCGCTTGTTCCGGAAGTAGTAGTAGAGCAGGCCCTTGGCCACGTTGGCGCGGGCCGCGATCTCGTCCACGGACAGCGCGTCGTAGGAGGTATTGGCGAACAACTGCCGTCCGATGGCCACGAGTTCGGCTCGGCGCGCCTGCGAGCGTTCGGAGTCGGGCGGGGTCCGGCGACCCTGCGGTCGGGGGCGTTGACTTTGATTCAAAACGGCGCCTAGTCTCGATCGCGACAGGGTGTGTGCACGGGTCGACGGCGACGCGGCGGGGGCGGTTCCGCTCCATGTCGCTCGTCCACGGCAAGAGTACCGGCGATGACCTCGCCGGAGTCGGGGAACTCCGTCCCGAACGGCCCTCGGTCGCGTGCCTCTTCATCGATCGTGCCGCCGCTCGCCCTCATCACCGACGTACGCGCCCGACCGGCCGCGTACCCGCGGACAGGCCCGCCACCGACATCGCGCCCAAGCCCTTCGACGCACCCCCGCAGCGCGGGCCGCAGTGCCGTCCGAGCAAGGTATTGACTTTTATTCAACACTCCCTACTGTGAGGTAACAAGAATCCTTCCGACGAAGGAGCACCGCCATGTCCTCGGTTCCACCCGCCGCGACGGTCCCGCGGATCGCCCGGCGCTCGACCCGAACTCTGGCGCAGGGACCGGTCGTTCGCGCCGACGAACACCGCGACCTGGCGCTCGACCCGCGCGACGTGCACTTCGACTGGTCGCGTCTTCCGATGCACTGGGTGCCGCAGGAGCCCATGGCCACGCACACGATGAACGTGCTGCACCTGCTGCTCCCCGAGGGTGAGCGCTGGTTCGTGCGCACCTTCCGGGAGGCGCTGCCGCTGATCACCGACGAGCGGCTGCGCGAGGACGTGATCGGCTTCATCGGCCAGGAGTCCGTGCACGCCGAGGCACACCAGGGCGTGCTGGACCTGCTGCTCGCCAAGGGCCTGGACCCGACGCCGTTCGTGCGCCAGGTCGAGTGGCTCTTCCACCGGGTGCTCGGCGGCCGGGACGACCCGACCGGCGCGGCCGGCCGGGAGAACCTGATCGAACGCGTGGCGATCGTCGCCGCGATCGAGCACTTCACCGCGTTCCTGGGCGACTGGGTCCTCAACGCGCCCGGCCTGGACCGGGCCGAGGTGGACCCGATGATGCTCGACCTGCTGCGCTGGCACGGCGCCGAGGAGGTCGAACACCGCAGCGTCGCCTACGACTTGCTGGTCCACCTGGACCCGAGCTACCTGCGCCGGATGCGCACGATGGCGGTCACCGGACCGGTGCTGACCTGGCTGTGGGTGCGCGGTGTGCGGTTCCTGATGCTCACCGATCCCGAACTGGAGGGTCGCGCCAAACCGACCTGGCGTGCGTACGTACAGGCGTCGCGTCGGGGGCTGTTGCCCGGACTGACCGGGGCCGCACGGTCCGCCGCGCGCTACGTCAAGCCGCGCTACCACCCCACCCAGGAGGGCTCGACCGGCCAGGCCGTCGCTTACCTGGCCCGCTCGCCCGCCGCCCGCGCCGCCGCCCGGTGAGCGCGCACCCGCCCACCGTCCGGCCCGGATACCGAGGATGCCGAGGATGCCGAGGATGCCGATGAGTCCGTCCACGCCGCCGACTTCGATATCCGGCGGGCCGAGCACCGCGCCGCCGGACCTGTACGGGCGCGAGCGCGCCGACCGGATGATGCGCGTGCTGACCGTGCTCGGCCGGCTGCACACCGACGCGGTCGCGCACCGCGGCCGGCGGCGGGCCCGATCCGGCGCGCCCCACCCCCCGACCCGGCGGGCGGGAATGCTCGAACTCGTGGTCCGCGAGCGGGTCGTCGAGGCGCGGGAGGTGATCTCGCTGCGGCTGACCGCACCGGCCGGCGGCCGGCTGCCCGAGTGGCAGCCCGGCGCCCACCTGCTCCTGGAACTGCCCTCCGGACGCCGCCGCCACTACTCGCTGTGCGGCGACCCCCAGGACCGCTACACGTACCGGATCGCGATCCGCCGACTGCCCGACGGCGGTGGCGGATCGGTGGAGATGCACGACGCGTTGCCGGTGGGCGCGACCCTGCGCACGGTCGGTCCGCGCAACGCGTTCCCCTTCGCCGCCGAACCCGCCGTGCTGTTCCTGGCCGGCGGCATCGGCATCACCCCGATCCTGCCGATGGTGCGTCAGGCCGCGCGGGCCGGCCTGGACTGGCGGCTGATCCATCTCGGCCGCACCCGCGCCTCGCTGCCGTTCGGCGCCGAGCTGGGCGAACTGGGCGGCTCGGGCGGGCGGTTCGAGGTGCGTGCGGACGACGAGGCGGGCCCGCCCGACTGCGCCGAGCTGGTGGGTCGAGCGCCCGCCGGGACCGCGGTGTACTGCTGCGGGCCGGCGCCCATGCTGGCCGGCGTCCGCGCCGCCGTCGACGTCGGCCAGGGCGGCGGCGGCCTGCACTTCGAGCGCTTCGCGCCCGCCCCGGTGGTCGACGGGCGACCCTTCGAACTGCGCCTGCGGCGCGCTGGGATCGATCTGGCCGTGCCCGCCGATCGCCCCGCCCTGGACGTGCTGCGCGAGGCCCTGCCGCAGACCGCCTACTCGTGCCGGCAGGGGTTTTGCGGTGTGTGCCGGGTGCGCGTACTGGCGGGCGAGGTCGACCACCGCGATCTGCGCCTGACCGACGACGAGCGGGCGGCCGGCGCGATGTTGGTGTGCGTGTCGCGCGCCGCGGAGGGCGAGCGGCTGGTCCTGGACCTGTGAGCGACCGCGCGGGCGGGCGTCCGCGGCCGCCATCCCAACCCCCACGAAGGCGGAGGACATGAGCACACGGCTACAGGTTCCGGCGGCGCGACCGCCCCGAGGGATCCCGGCGTTCGCGTTCGACGAGGTCGATCTGGATCGTTTCCGCGACGTTCAGCGACTGGCCTACCGCTGCGCCGAGCGCGTCGCCGCCTGGATCGAGCCTGGCGTGACGGAGCGTCGGGCCGCCGCTCGGCTGCGCCGCGAACTGGTGGCGGAGGGAGTCCGGGACTTCTTCCACATCCCGTTCGCGTGGTTCGGCGACCGCACCGCCTTCCGGAACTTCCACACCCCGCTTCAGTTCTTCGCCACCGGCCGGGTGCTCACCGAGGGCATGCCGTACGTGCTGGACTGCGCGCCGATCGTGGACGGGTACACCGCCGACATCGGCTACGCCGGCAAGGTCGGCGAGAACGCGGTGTGGGATCGCCTGGTCCTCGACCTCGGCGCGTACCGCGACCTGATCCTGCGCGAGGTCAGGGCGGGCAAGCCGCTCGACGACGTGTACCGCGCGGTGGACGCGCTGATCCTCGAACACGGCTACGACAACCGGCATCGGGTCTATCCCGGCCGGGTGATCGGCCATCGGGTCACCCGGGTGACCCTGCGCCGGCCGGTCGGGGTGAACGCCCTGGGCTTCGGCGTGCGCACGCTGCGCACCCTGGGCCGGGAACTGATCGGCGAGCGCCTGCACGGGCGTTCGCCGCTGTGGGCGGACGGACGGGCGTCCCGGCACGCGCCGACGCCGGGACTGTGGGCGGTGGAGCCGCACATCGCGTTGCGTGCGGTGGGCGCCAAATTCGAGGAGTTGCTGGTGGTCACCGACGACGACGCGTACTGGCTGGACGAGGACGTGCCGCACGTGCACCGGGTGCGTGCGGCGGGTGGGCGATGACGGCGCCGCCCGCGACCGACCCGAAGCGCGTGGACGTGGTCGTGGACCTGCGCACCCGCACGGTGGTCTCCGCCGGGGTTTCCCTGGCGGTGTACGAACAGGGCCCGCAGGACCGCCCGTTGGTGCTGCTGGTGCACGGCTATCCGGACACCCATCGGGTCTGGGACGACGTCGCCGCCGACCTGGAGCGCGATCACCGGGTGGTCCGCTACGACGTGCGCGGCGCGGGAGCCTCCGGCGCGCCCAAGAGTCGGTACGACTACCGGCTCGAACAACTGGCGGCCGACCTCTTCGCGGTCTTGGCGGCCGTCGCCCCGGATCGGCCGGCGCACGTACTGGCCCACGACTGGGGCTCGATCCAGGCCTGGGAGGCGGTCACCGATCGGGCGGGCCCGCGCCGGATCGCCTCGTACACCTCGATCTCCGGGCCGTGTCTGGACCACGTTGGGCACTGGGCGCGCACCCGGTTCGCCCGGCCCACTCCCCGGCATCTGCGGCAACTCGCGGCGCAGTCCGTGCGCTCGTGGTACATCACCGCCTTCCACCTGCCGGTGCTCGCGCCCGCGACCTGGCGGCTGGGACTGGCCGCCCGCTGGGATCGGGTGCTGGCCGGGACGGAGGGGATCCGGCCGCGCGCCGGGCACCCGCAGGCCACGCTGGTCGAGGACGCGGTGCGTGGGATCGCGCTGTACCGCGTCAACATGGTTCCGCGCATGGTGTTGCCGGGCCGCCGGGAAACGACCGTGCCGGTACAACTGGTCACGCTCACCGACGACCGCTACGTCGGGGCCGCCCTGTCCGAGGGCCTGGAACGCTGGGTACCTCGGCTGTGGCGGCGGACCGTCGCCGCGGGCCACTGGTCCGCCCTCCTGGAGAAGGGACCGACCGTGGCCCGCATGACCCGCGAGTTCGTCGAACACATCGAGCACGGCACCGCGACACCGGCGTTGGACCTGGCCCGGCGGCGCGAACGCCCACCCGGCAGGGACCCGTTCGCGGGGCGGCTCGCGCTGGTCACCGGCGCGGGTGGTGGGATCGGGCGGGCCACCGCGGTCGCGTTCGCCGAACAGGGCGCGGATGTGGTGGTGTGCGACCTGGATCTGCCCGCCGCCGAGCGCACGGCCGAACTGGCCCGGCTGTACGGGCGGGCGGCGCACGCGTATCGGGTGGATGTGGCCGACGGCGCGGCGATGGACACGTTCGCCGCCGAGGTCGTGCACGCGCACGGCGTCCCGGACATCGTGGTCAACAACGCGGGCGTGGGTCACTCGGGCACGTTCCTGGCCACGACGAACGCCGAATGGAAGCGTGTGCTCGACGTCAACCTGTGGGGCGTGATCCACGGCTGCCGGGCGTTCGGCACGCTGCTGGCCGAGCGCGGCGAGGGCGGGCACATCGTCAACCTCGCGTCGGCGGCGGCGTATACGCCGGCCAAGATGCTGGCGGCCTACGCGACGAGCAAGGCCGCGGTGGCGATGTTGTCCGACTGCCTGCGGGCCGAACTCGCCGGTTCGGGCGTGCGGGTGAGCACGATCTGTCCCGGCATCGTGAACACCGGGATCACCCGCAGCACCACCTTCTCCGGCGTGGACGACACCGAACAGGACGCGCGTCGGGAACGGTTCTCCAGGTTGTACGCGCGGCGGAACTACCCGCCGGAGAAGGTCGCCGACCAGATCGTGCGGGCGATCCGACGGCGGCGGGCGGTGGTGCCGGTGACGCCGGAGGCGAAGGCGGGCCGGTTGCTGAGTCGGGTGTCGCCGGCGGCGATGCGGGTGCTGGCGCGGGTCGGGATGGGCTGACGACTCCGGACCGACGGCTGCGATGCCGGTCGGGTGGGTGGGTCGACCCGCCCGACCGGCGTCGTGGAGTGGGAACCGTGGGAACTACCGGACGCGTCCGCGGGGCTCGGGCGCTTGAGTCTCCTCGGTCTCCTCAGGCTCCTCAGGCACCTGGGGCGTCTCGGGCATCCGAATCGCGTCGGGCGCCTGGGTCGCCGCGCTCGCCCGGGTCGCCCGATACGTCAGCCCCGCCACCGCAAGGGCCGTGACCATCAGCATCGCGCTCACCCACACCGGCGCGCGGTAGCCGAACCCGGCGTCGATGGCCAGGCCGCCGAGCCAGGGTCCGAGGGCGCCACCCACGTTGAAGGCGGCGGTGGCGCCCGCTCCGGCCAGTGCCGAGGTCTCCGGGGCGAGTCGAAGCACCCTGGAAATCAGGGCCGTTCCGGTGCCGAACGCGAGCATCCCCTGCACCGGGACGAGCACGAGCACCCCGACCGGATGAGCGGCCGTCGCCGCGAGGAGGGCCCATCCCAGCGCGAGCGCCGCCATCCCGGCCGTGACCAGCGTGTTCGGCCGCGCGTCGACAACGCGGCCCGCGACGGTGACGCCGATGAACGAGCCCACCCCGAACAGCGCGAGCGTGAGCGGCACCCAGCCGTCGCCGAGCCCGGCGACGTCGGTGACCAGCGCTTCGAGGTAGGAGAACGTACCGAACGTCGCGCCCTGCACGAGCGCGCTCAGCAGCAGCGTGATCAGCAGCGGCGGCGTGGCCAGGGCCCGCAGTTCGCGGCGCGCGCCGACCGGGGCATCCGCCCGGACCGGCCGGTTCGGCACCGTGCGCGCGATCGCGAACACGGCCGGCAGTGACACCAGGGCCACCGCCCAGAATGCCGAGCGCCACCCCCACCACGCGCCCAGCAACGCACCGGCGGGCACGCCCGCCACACACGCGAGGGTGACCCCGCCGACCACCACGGACGTGGCCCGGGCGCGACGTTCGGGCCCGGCCAGGTCGATCGCGGTCACCAGGGCGACCGCCCAGAACCCGGCGTTGGCGAGTGCGCCGATCACCCGGGTGGCCAGCAGGACCGGGTGGTTCGGGGCGAGCGCGCCGACCACGTGCACGGCGATGAACACGCCCAGGAACGACAACAGCGCGCGTCGGCGGGGCCAGGTGCGGCTCAGCAGCGCCATCGCGGGCGCGCCGATCACCATCCCGATCGCGAACGCCGAGGTCAGCAGCCCGGCGGTGGGAATGGACACGTGCAGGTCGGTGGCGATGCCCGAGAGCAGGCCGGAGAGCATGAACTCCGAGGTGCCCTGGGCGAAGACCGCGAGCCCGAGCACGTAGACAGCGAATGGCATGACGAAACCCCATGGACGTCCGAGGGATCCGATCCGGATCCGATTGGGCAGGGGTGGGCCGCGTCCGCGCGTGCGTACGACACCGGCGTGCTTGAACGGGTGTCGCAACGGCGGCGCGCGGGAGCCCACACTTCGCTGCTCCGGCGACTCGGGTGGCGGTCATGCCCGCGGGCGGGTCCGAGCACGCCCTCGGCTCGCTGCTGCGGCCGGGCGGCTCAGTTCATCGACACGTTCGACAGGAGGTCGGCCACCGCTTCACCGGCGGCCGTCGTCTGTCCGACTCGGGGCTGGACACGATCGGGAAGCTACCAGTCGGACCCGCCCGGCCTCCACCGGTTTCCGGGCGGAAACAGATGCCGCACCGACGCGCCATGGTGCATGATGATGCCGAGTAAGGCATATTCATTCATCATCGAGTCGTCGAATCGAGGTCGACCCATGGGGTATTCCACCCTCAAAGGCCGCAACCTGCTCTCCCTGCGCGACGTCGGAGCGGACGAGATCACCGAGTTGCTCGACCGGGCGGCGGACACCAAGGAGCGGGCCGCGCACGGCGAACGTGTCCCGGTCCTGGCCGGTCGCAACATCGCGCTGATCTTCCTCAAGCCCTCGTGCCGCACCCGGATCTCGTTCGTGGTCGCCGCGACCCAGTCCGGCGCGCATCCGGAGCTCTTCGGCCGCGAGGACATCCGGTTCGGCGTCAAGGAGTCCGTCCGCGACATCGCCCGGGTGTTCGGTCGGGTCTTCGACGGGGTGATGTTCCGCGGCTTCGAACACGCGACGATCGCCGAGTTCGCGCGTCACGCGGGCGTACCGGTGTGGAACGGCCTGTGCGACTCGTACCATCCCACCCAGGTCCTCGCCGACCTGCTCACCCTGCGCGAGAACTTCGGTCGTCTGGAGGGCCTGCCCGTCACCTACGTCGGCGACGGCCGCAACAACGTGGCGTACACGCTGGCCATCGCCGCCGCCAAACTCGGTCTGGACCTGCGCGTCCTGGCCCCCGAACCGCTGCACCCGAACCCCGGATCCATCGCCGAACTGCTCGCCGAGGCCGAGTCCCCGCACGCCGCGATCACCGTCACCGCGTCGCCCGACCGGGCCCTGGCCGACTCGGCGGCCGTCTACGGCGACGTGTGGGTGTCCATGGGCGAGGAGGCACACACCCGCGAACGCGTCGACCTGCTCCGGGACTTGAAGGTCACCCCCGACCTGATGGCCGGCACCGGCCGCGCGGACACCATCTACCTGCACTGCCTTCCGGCCTTCCACGACCTCGACACCGAGACCGCCCGCGCCCACCCGGACATCCTCGAGGTGGACGACGAGGTCTTCGAAGGGCCCCGAAGCCGTGTCTTCGAGCAATCCGAGAACCGGATGCACACCGCGAAGGCCCTGATGCAACTCACCATCGCGGGCTGACCGAAGGCGCTCGCGCGCACGCCCCGGTGCGGACGGCTCGGTGCCCGGCGCGCGACGCTTCGGCGCGCGGCACATCGCTATCCCAGGAACGTCGCCGTGGTCCGGGCGAAACGGTCGGCGTCGTCGAGCCAGGGGAAGTGGCCGGCCCCGGACTGGACCACGAGTTCGGCGTGCGGGAACAACGCGGCGAACTCCCCCATCACGCGCGGCGGGCCGGAGATGTCGACCTCGCCGGCGAGCAGGAGGACCGGCGCCTCGAGGCGGGCCAGCGCCGCACGGGTGGCGGCCGGGTCGAAGGCGCCATCCGCCCCGAACACAGCCGCCGCCTCGTCGTTGCGCTGGGTGTCCTCGGCCGCGCGATGCGCCCGGGCCCGCTCGTCCCAGATGCCGTAGGCGAACGGTGCGATGGCGCCCCACGTATCCGCCGTGGCCCGGCCGGCCACGATCGCCTCCA
This sequence comes from Embleya sp. NBC_00888, assembly GCF_045207655.1. Lineage (NCBI taxonomy): Bacteria > Bacillati > Actinomycetota > Actinomycetes > Kitasatosporales > Streptomycetaceae > Embleya > Embleya sp. NBC_00888. The sequence goes on from NZ_CP108785.1 coordinate 2,537,970, forward strand.
GGGCCGCGAACGCCTGCGGGAACCACGGCTCGTCCCGGCGCAGCCGCGCGGTTTCGGTCCGGTCTCTCGCGGCGATGGCGAGCCCGACGCCCATCACGCTGGGCGTGACCAGCACGAGCCGGCCCACCCGTTCGGGGTGCCGACTCACGTACCGTCCGGCCAGGTTCGTGCCCGCCGAGTGCGCGAGCAGGTCCATCCGCGCCAGGCCCAGGTGCTCACGCAGCGCCTCGACGTCCTCGACGAGCCGGTCGCAGCGGTACGAGGAGGTGTCCTGCGGCTTCGCCGACTCGCCGGTCCCGCGCAGGTCGAGCATGATCAACCGGCGGTGCGCGGCCAGGCCGCCCAGGTCGCCGAGGTAGGCGGAGGCCTGCATGGGCCCGCCGGGCAGACACACCAGGGGCGCGCCGTCCCCCGACACGTGGTACGCGAGCGGGGTCCCGTCGTGCGCGGAGAAGGTAGGCATGGCCACGACCCTGCCGGCCGCCCGCCCCCCGGGCAATCGACGTCCCGCCCGCCCGCTCGCCCGCCGCCTCGCCCGCTCGCGCGGCGGCCCACGAGGGCGGCCGTGTTTGCCAGTTCGTGACGGACGGTGCGAAGTCGCCCACAGCGGGTATCGAACGCTCTAACCTGGCCGCTGAACGAGCGCCGGCCGCATCGACCGGAACCACAGGGGGCCGACATGGCATGGTATTCGCGCAGCTACGACAGGCCGGAAGGGCCCGACGAGCCACCCGGGCCGAGCCGACGGCACAGGCCCGGCGAACGATTGGACCGACCGGACGAACGCGTCGGGGTGAGCCGATGAGTTCGCCGACCCAGCTTCGTCCGGCGGTCCCCCTGCACCGGCTGGACGTCCCCGCGCCGAGCATCCTGCCGTTCGCGATCGGCTCGTTCGACACGATCGGGCCGATGTCGCGCGCCGACTTCCCCCATCGACACACCTTCTACGAGATCGTCTTCGTGACCGGCGGCCGCGGCACCCACGTGATCGACCTGGTGCCGCGCACGGTCACCCCACCGCACCTGTTCTTCGTCGCCCCGGGCCAGGTGCACTTCTGGCACCGAATGCAGGAACTCACCGGCTGGGTCGTCCTGTTCAACGACGACTTCCTGCTCGCCCACCCCGAGGACCGGGACACGGTGCGCGACCTGGCCGGGCACCCGAGGCTGCGTCCCACGCCCGAGGCGGCGCCGGGGCTGGCCGGGGTGGTGGCCGAGATGCGGCGCGAATACGCCGAGCAGGGCGAGGGGTTCATCCCGATCCTGCAGGCGTACCTGCACGTGCTGATCCTGCGCGCGGCACGACTCGCGGCCCGAAACGGCCCGGATGTCGACCCCGATCCCGATCCGGGCCCCACCGCCGTCATCGCCCAGCGCTTCACCCGGCTGCTGGACGGGCCGGTGGACCTGGACCCCCTCGATCGCACGGTCGGCGCGTACGCCGCCCAACTGGGGGTGTCGGTGGGCCACCTCAACCACGCGGTGAAGAGCACCACCGGGCGCACCCCCGGCCAGATCATCCGCCAGACCCAGGTGGTGGAGGCCAAACGGCTGCTCGCGGGCAGTGATCTGACGGTTCGCCAGGTCGCTGATCGGGTGGGATTCGCGGACCCCGCGTACTTCTGCCGATTCTTCCGCAGGGAGACCGGAAGCACCCCCGGGGAGTATCGCCGGGACATCAACGCGAAGCACCACGAGGGCCGTGCTTTGTCCATCGACGCACCCGACCGGCGCGCATAGGTTCAGACCAATCGCGAGTGGGCGGATCGATTCCTCGACCCTGCCCGCCCGTCCCCCTCGCCGAGGAGAGGTCGCCGTGGACACCGACAACACCGATCAGGACGAGCCCGTCAGGCGCGGCATCACCCGCAAGAACCTGCTCAAGGCGGCCCTGGTGGCCGCCCCCCTCCCGCTGCTCATCGGCGGTGTGCCCGCGCTGGCCAGGTCGCAGCGCGAGTCGGGCACGCTGGAACCCACCCCCTTCTGCCACGACGGCGACGAGCCGACGATCGCGCAGACCGAGGGCCCGTACTTCAAGCCCAACTCACCGCTGCGCTCGGTGCTCACCACCCCCAACACCCCGGGTGTACCGCTCACCGTCTCCGGATACGTGTTCGGCCGGCAATGTCAGCCACTGGCGAACGTACTGCTCGACTTCTGGCAGGCGGACACCAACGGCAACTACGACAACGTCGGATTCACCTTCCGGGGCCACCAGTTCACCAACGCCCAAGGGGCGTACTCGCTGACCACGATCGTGCCGGGCCTGTACCCCGGCCGCACCCGGCACCTGCATATGAAGGTCCAGGCGCCCAACCGCGGCATCCTCACCACGCAGACGTACTTCCCGGGTGAGCCGCGCAACAACACCGACACCATCTTCGACCCCCGACTGCTGATGACGGTGCGTACGGTGGGCAACGGCAGGGAGGCGTCCTTCGACTTCGTGCTGAACGTGAACGGCGTGCCGCCGACCACCCAACCGCCGACGAGCGAGCCGCCCACCAACCCGCCGGGCGGCACCTGGCGCGTGGGCACCAACTACGCGGCCGGCAGCACGGCGAGCTACAGCGGCCAGAACTACCGCTGCCTGCAGGGCCACACCGCACAACCGGGCTGGGAGCCGCCCAACGTGCCGGCTCTTTGGCAGCGGGTCTGATCGACACCCTCGGGGGGAGGCGAGTCGATCACGGGCCCCGGCGGCGCCACCCGCCGGGGCCCTGGGCATGTCCGGCGCCGGGCGCCGGGCCGCCGACAGCGGCCCGGCGGCACAGGTCGGCCGGTGGCGAGCAGACCGGTGGGGTCGGCCGACGTCGAGCAGACGGGCGGCGTTCAGCCGGGTTGAGCAGACGGGTGTCGTAGCGCTCCTCGACCATCTCCGAGCGCAGCCACCTCCGCAGGTCACCGCAGGCCGGACAGGCTGCGCAACTACTCCCGACCGAAAGGGAGTTCATGGGTCGAGTCTCCACCGGCGACACCACCACCGCCTCGGCGCCGCCCCCACCGGCCCGCGACGAACCGCACACGGGGATTGCCGTGATGCGCTCCATGGTGCCGCCCTCATCGGCCAACCGCAGGGCCAAGCCCGCCAGTCGGCCCGGACCCAGGGTGCCCGGACCCAGGGCGCCCGGCCGCACCGGCGCGGCCACCCGGAACGCCCCCGCGTCCGGCGACCGCAACGTGCGTGTCGTGCCGGTGCTGCCCGCGGGTACCGCCCGAACACACCGACGTCGAGCCGACCCGGGCGCGCCGGGACCTTCCACCGCCCTCACGCCGACGACCGGCCGCCGGCTCACGGTGGGGTCGCGAGCCGGCGACCGGGGTTCATGGGCGATCGACGGGGCGTGCGCGCCGGCCCCGCGGACCCGATCGGATCCGCGGGGCCCGCTCCGGCGAACCGGACTCAGGTGATCGCGAAGTCGTCGCCGTAGACCGATCCCTGCGCGTACCAGCCGTGCAGGTAGACGGTCACCGAGCCGGACGCGCCGACGGTGAACGGCACCGTCAGCTTGGTCCACGCCGCTCCGGGCGAGGCCCACGTACTGCCGCTCGCGCCGCCGCTGACGCCCAGGTACACGTAGTTCCCGCGGACCCAACCGGTGAGCGTGTGCGTCGAGTTCGGGGCGAGTTGCAGCGTCTGCCGGCATTCCCCGGTCTGCGCCGGGCCGGCCGCCGCCTCGATGGCGTGGCTGCCGCCGTGCGCGACGGTGGTGACCACCGCGCCACCCGGCTGGCAGGTCCAGGGACTGAGCGTGCCAGTCTCCAGGTCGGCGTTGAGCAGGCCGCCACCGCTGATGACGGTGACGGTGAGCAGGTAGGTCGCGCTGTGCGTCGCCGAGGGACCCACACCGGTGACGGTCAGCGGGAAGGTGCCCGTTTGCGCGGATGTGGACACGGCGATGCTCAGCGTCGCCGACGAGCCCGCGTTCACCGACGTCGGATTGACCGTCGCGGTGACCCCGGTGGGCACACCGGTCACGGTGAGCGCGACGTTCTGGGGGAGACCCGAGGTGACGCCGGTGTTGACCGCCGCCGTGCCGGTCCCGCCCTGGGGAACGGTGCCGGACGCGGGTGCGACGAGGATGGAGAAGTCGTCGGTGGTCGGCCCGGACGTGACGGTGAGCAGGTAGGTCGCGCTGTGCGTCGCCGAGGGCCCGACTCCGTTGATCGTGAGCGGATAGCTACCCGGCGTCGCGGACGCGGAGGCGGCGATGTTCAACGTCGCCGACCCGCCCGCGGCGACCGAGGTCGGGGTGATCGTGGCGTTGACCCCGGTGGGCGCGCCGGTGACGGTGAGCGCGACGTTCTGCGCGCTGCCGGCCGTGACCGCCGTGTTGATCGTCGCCGAGGTGCTCGCGCCCTTGGCCACCGAACCGGCCCCTGGACTGACCCCGAGCGAGAAGTCGTTGGTGACCGGTCCCCCGCTGGTGAACGGCGCGAATGTGCGGGTGAACTGCCACAGTTCCTGCGGGATCCCGGAGCAGTTGTCGGCCGCCCCGCCACCGGGGCAGTTGCCGTTGTCACGTTGCAGGGCCCACATCGACAGGGTGCTGATGCCCTGCGTCTCGGCCCAGTTGTAGACGGTGACCGCGTCGGCGGTGGTGAAGGTCTCGGCGGGGCCGAAGTCGTCCACGCCGGGCATCACGGTGACGCCTACCATGGCCCACAACTCCGCCTGGGTCTTGGTCGGGTACAACTGCGCGAGTTGGTTCTTCAGGCCGGTCGCCGCGGTCTTGGCGTCCTCGGCCATCTGGTGCGGCTGATTGTCGTAGTAGTCGAAGGTCATGATGTTGACCACGTCGACCTTGGTGCCGTTGGTGACCGCGTTCTGCAGCACGGCCAGGCCGCTGGGGGCCAAGCCCTGCGTCGTGGTCGGCAGGGTGTACTGGATCTGCAACGGCCGTCCGGTGCTCGCGGCCCAGGCCTGCACCTGCTTGAGCGCCTTGTTGCGGCGGTCGATGCCGGCGGTGTTGGTGAGCGAGTTGTCCTCGACGTCGAGGCAGATCCGGGTGAGGTCGTAGGTCGAGATGACGTTCTGTATGGCACTGGCGATCGAGTTGACGTTGGTGCAGCTGTCCGAGATCTCGGTACCGGTGTTGCCCGCGGTGTAGCCGCCGAACGATGGGATGACGTCACCACCGGCCGCGCGGATCGTGGCGATGTCCGCGCCGAACGTGGACTGTGCGATCGGCATCCCGGTGTCGCCGTTCCAGTACGGCGTGCAGGATCCCCGGCTCGGGGTCTGGATGAAGGCCATGGTCAGGTACTTGGCACCGGACTGGGCGGACAGCGTCGCCGGGCTCTCGCCGGTCCACGCCTCGAAGTACGGCGCGAACACGCGGGCGGGCATCGGGGTGCCGAGGGCCCGCTGCGCGGCGGCGGGCGTCGCGGTGGCGGTGGCGGTCGTGGTGGTCACCGGTGCGGCGGGCGCGGCGCCGCCTGCGGACAGCACGAGGCCCAGCGACGCGGCTGCGGTGGTCAGCACGGTCGCCAGGGCGCGAAGCGGGTGTGGTCGTCTCATCGGTGCTCCCGTTTTCGAAGGGACGGGAAGGGACGGTGCCGGGTGGGACGGGACGGTGATGCGGGGCGGCGGATCCGAGACGGGGTGTGGTGGTGCGATGCGGCGTGCGCGGGTGCGGCGTCCACGGCGCGCGGGGCGCGGTGCACGGGATGGGGCGGGGTGCGTGGGGCGATGGGGTCGGGGGGAGTTGGCCCACCTCCGGCCCGGCGGCGGCCGTCGGGTTGGTCGGGCCCGTCGGCTTCGTCCGGACCGGAGGTGGCATCTGTGGGGCGTCGGCGCGTGGTTCAGCGCCGCGCGTGGGCCTCCCGGCGCCGGTTGGTGAGCACCATGACGCCGCCGCCGAGGATGATCAGCGCGCCCGCTCCCGCCGCGCCGACGCCGGCCGAGCGCGGGACGCCGGCGGGGCCGTTGTCCGGCACGGCCGCGGCGACCGGGGCCTCGTGGATGGTCTGGTGGTTGTGCCCGGCAGGCTCGATGTACGGCGCGCCGGTCTCGTGCGCGAGCGGCGCGGTGGCCGCGTTCACCCGCGCGGCGGCGGGCGCGGCGCCGAAGACGACGTCCGAGCACGAGTAGAACGCCTCGGGACTGTCGGTCCGTTGGTAGACGACGTAGATCAGATGGCGACCGGTCTTGCCGGTGGGCATCCGCCCGTTCATCACGAACGACCCGTTGTCCAGAGGCGGGTTGGTCTGGGTCAGGAACGGAGTGGGCTCCAGGTCCGACCACTTCAGCGGCACGGTGGGGTCGTAGCCGTCCCGAGTCACGTAGAACTCGAAGGTGCCCCGGTGCGGGGAGGTGGCCCGGAACAGGAAGTTGAACGTGCTGCCCTCGGCGACGGCGGTCGCCGGCCAGTCGGCGCGCGCCTGGTCGAAGCCCTTGTACTTGTCCCGCCCGGCACTGCACAACTTGCCGTCGGGGATCACTTGACGATGCCGGCCGGCAACGTCCGCGAGGTTGACCTCGTTCCAGTCGTACACGGCCTGCGTGCCGCCGATCGAGACCGCGGCCTTGCACGCGGCGGACGTGGGATTCTCCGGGTTCTCGGCACGACATGTGCCGGTGCGGCTGAGCGGATTGCTCAGCGTGCCGTGTGCCTGGGCCGTGCCGGTGGAGAGCGCGGCGATCGTCAGGGGCGCCAGACAGCAGGTCGCGGCGAATGCCGCCACCTTGCGGCGAGACTTCATGAAGCCCTCCGGATAAGGGAGTTGCCGAAAACGGGGACGTGCGGGAGGCCTCGTACGGGAGCCCTCGGATGGGGCGGATCGGCGCGGATGGGACGGTCGGCGCGGATGGGTGGATCGACGCGGGTGGGGTGGGTCGGCACGGGTGGGACGGGGATCCGCGACGGATCCCGGTGTTCCGGCATACGGGTGCCGCCGCCTGCGGTCCGGGGGGACAGGTATAGACCAATGGCGTGGCGGTACTCAGAGTCGCCGTGCTCGACCGGTCGCGCAAGAGCGCGGAGCCGGTCTTTCCGAGGGGATCGGGCCGTGAGGGCTTCATCAGTCCCCAACCGAGGCGTCGCGAACTCCCTCGAAAACTCGGGTTGGCCTGCATCGCTCTATATCTGACACACCGTCAGATGTGTCGTCATTGTGGCGAGGAAAAATTTCCCGCGCTCGGGAGTCGCCTTGCCAATACTTGCCGGGCGACTCGAAAAAGTGCCCGCGCACCTATGGACGGGGACAGGGTTGGTATAGACCATTGTCCGTGCAAGGAGGCAGCGACAGCCCACCGTCCGGCCGCGAGCGGTGGCGCACGCCAACCGGCGGCGCGCGCCCGGCATGTCCCACCTCCGCGTCCCACACCCCACGTCTCTCGTCCCCCGACTCGTGTCCCCCGACTCGCGTCCCAAGACGTGTCCAGGAGCCGGCTCGATGATCCCTGTGTTCCGCGCACGACACCGCAACTCGCCTTCCCCCAAACCCCGTTCGTCTCGAACGGGGCATCCCCGCCGCACCCGACGCGGGTGGCGCGCACTCGCCCGGGTGCCGGCCGTGACCGTTGCCGCACCGATCGCGCTGGTGGTCCTGCCCACCGGTGCCGCCCACGCCGCGACTCCCGAGGCGACCTTCGCCAAGGCGTCCGACTGGGGTTCCGGCTTCACCGGGCAATACACGATCCGCAACCAGGGCACCGGCACGCTCACCGGGTGGCGGGTCGAGTTCGACCTGCCCGCCGGTACCACCGTCGGTTCGTACTGGGACGCCCTCAAGACCGGATCCGGCAACCATCACGTATTCACCAACCGCGACTACAACGGCACCCTCGCACCCGGTGCCTCGGTCACCTTCGGCTTCCTCGGCACGGGTCCGGGAACTCCCGGCAACTGCACGCTCAACGGCAACCCGTGCGTGGGACCGGCCGTACCCGACACCACCCCACCCGGCACACCGACCGACCTTCGCGTGTCCACCGCCGGCCCGTCCGCGCCGGCCCTGGCCTGGACCCCGTCCACCGACAACGACCGGGTCGCGGGCTACGACGTGTACGTCGCGGGCGTGGCGACCACGACCACGGCCACGCCGGGCGTGACCCTGTCCGGACTGACTCCCGGCACCGACTACCCGATCAAGGTCCGCGCGAAGGACGCATCGGGCAACGTGTCCCCGTTCACGCCCGAGCTGATCGCCCGCACCACGACGGGAGGCGGCGATCCGCCGCCGGGATCGGTGCGCAGCGTCCCCTACATCGACATCACCGCACCCACCCCCACCCTGACCGACGTGGCCGCGGCCACCGGCCAGAAGTCGTTCACACCGGCCTTCGTACTGGGCAGCAACAGCGGCTGCGACCCCAAGTGGGGCGGCACGATCGCGCTCGACGAACCGCGCATCCTCAACCAGATCGCCGCGCTTCGCGCCCAGGGCGGTGACGTCGTGGTCGCCTTCGGCGGAGCGGCCGGCCCGTACCTGGAGGCGTCCTGCGGCAGCGTCGACACGCTCGCCGCCGCCTACACGAAGGTGATCGACACGCTCGGCGTCAAACACCTCGACATCGACATCGAGGCGTCCATCCCGATCGGCACCATGAACAAGGCACTGGCCAAGGTGCAGCGCGACCGACCGGCCACCACCGTCAGCTTCACCCTGATGATCCAGGGCGACGACTACGGCCTCACCCCGGCGCTGAGCATCGACCTGCTCAAGAACGCGCGCGACGAAAGGGTTCGGGTGGACGTCGTGAACGCGATGACCATGGAGTTCGGTACCTCGCGCCCGGTCTGGGGCGATGCGGTGATCGCCGCGGCCGAATCGACGCTGCGTCAGATGAAGGAGATCCGGCCCACCAAGTCCGACGCCGAACTCAAGGGCATGCTCGCGGTGACCCCGATGATCGGCCGCAACTTCAACGGCAAGATCTTCGTCCAGTCGGACGCGACCAAGCTGGTCACCTGGGCGAACACCAACCACATCGGCCGGCTGGCGTTCTGGTCGGTGGGTCGCGACAACGGCTCCTGCCCCGGTGGCGGTGTCTCGCCCACGTGCAGCAGCATCAGCCAGTCGCCATACGAATTCACCAACCTCTTCGAGAACTTCACCGGCTGACCCCGACGACCTCGCATCGGTCGACCCCCTTTCGGCCGGTGCCTCCCGAGCCCGGCGGCGCCCACGCGGCGCCGCCGGGCCACACTCCTTTCGGGGCGGGCGGATCGTCCTCGGGGCCGGGGGCGGGCCCGGGTTACCCGGGGTTTACTCGGTCCGAAGGCGGCCGGTTCCAAGGTGATCGGGGGCCCGACGGCGATTCGTGCGGAGGCGACCGGTTCCAAGGCGATCGGTCGAGCGGAGATTGGTCCGACGGGGATCGGCCCGACGGGGATTGGCTCGACGGAAATCGGCCCGACGGGGATTGGTTCGACGGAGATTGGCTCGAAGGCCCGTCACGGGTTCTGGAATCGCACTTCCGGATCGGCCGACGTGGGGCCCGTCAGCCGGGGCTGGGGAACGCACTTCAGGTGGAGTTCGAAGAACGCCCCGACGTAGGCGCGGGTCAGGTCCAACCCGCGACCGCCGGTGAGGGTGGTGGGCGGTGACGGGGTTCCGGGCGGAGCGAGTTCGTCGAGGAAGACCGGGAAGTCGGTGAAGCTGTAGTGGTTCGTGCCGGCCACGGTCAACCACCGCTTCCAGCCGTCGAATCGACCCCATGCCTCGTCCCAACTTCGGTCCGTACCACCGGGACGGTGCGTGTCGTCGTCCGTGCCTAGCATCAGGAACGGCCGTCCGTGCAGGCCCTCTTCGGGTACGGCCGAGTGGAAGGCGCCGTCGATGTTCAACCCCGCCCGAATGCGCGGATCGATCGCCATCGCCGCCGCCGCGCTCGCGCCGCCGATCGAATGGCCGACCATGCCGATCCGGCTGCGGTCGATCAGGGCGGCGTACCGCCAGGCCGGGCGTGATCCGGTGAGCCGATCCAGCACGAAGGACACGTCCTTGGCCCGGCCCGCCGTCACCGCCGCGAGATCCGCCTCGGTACGCACCTTCTCGCATGCCACACACGTGAGCATCCGCCCACCGGGAAAGGCCGAGCCCACGGACTCGTAGGCGTGGTCGACGGCGGCCACCACGTACCCCCGACTCGCGAGTTCCTCGGCCAGGCCGGTGAGCGTGTAGGCCGAGACACCGAATCCCGGGGACAGCACCACCAGCGGAAACCGGCCACGCGCGGGCCGCGCGTCGACCGCGACGTCGATCCCGGTGGCGCTCAGCGTCTCGGCCGGGAGGACGCCACCCAGCCCCCGATCCGCCACGAGCAACCGGGCCTCCTCGAGGGTGGCGTAGCGCGCGGGCGTACCGGTGCCGGGCCGGGCCGGATGGAACATGCCGACCATCAGTTCACGCGCTTCGGCCTCCGGCACCCATGGGTCGCGCCGGGATCGGTCGACGAGGTGGAGGGTTTCCCGGCCGACCGAATGAGAGCCGGTGGGACGGGGCAGCGAGGTGCGCGGGCCGGCGGTGGAGCCGACGGACACCTGCGTCGTGGTGGTGGCGGAGGCGGGCGATGCCGCTGTTGCGGGCAGGGCCAAGGCGAGTGCCAGGGAGAGGGCGAGAGCGAATGGTGCGGCCCTCCGGCGTGGTGGGGATCCGGTCATGGTCCGATCCTGGAGCCCTCGAATGCTCGCGCACATCGGCCGACCGGTGCACCGCCGCAGGCGATCCGGATACATCCCACGGGGGCACACGACCCTCTCGCGGACGACGACGATGGCCGCGACCCGTTCGGCCCAACCGAGCACGAGCCGCCCACTCCCGGTGGGCGGCGGGTGTCGTCCGCACGCCGCCGATCGGCCGACCGGCCCACCTCCGGGTGGTTCGGCACGCTCCTACGGCGTGGCGCGCGCCCGGTACCGGACGACCGGGCCGAACCGTCGGATAGTTGGACGAAGGCGATCCCCGGGCATCGGTCGCCCCGTGAGCGATGCCGCCCCACTTGGGAGAAACCCCGTGTCCGACACGCAGTTCACCTATGTCCTGTACATCCGCACCACCCCCGAGGTGTTGTGGCACGCGCTGACCGACCGGACCGAGATCAGTCGCTACTTCGACGGCTCGGGACCGGAGTCCGACTGGCAGGTCGGCTCGCCGGTCCGCTGGTCGATGGCGCCCCGGATGGCTCCCCGCGACGCCGGCCAGGTGGTCCTGACGGCCGAACCGCCGGTCCGACTGGCCTACACCTGGCACAACTACGAGCCCGAGATCGGCGAGATGTTCGGCTGGAGCCCGGAACAACTGGCCGAGTACCGCCGGGAGCCGATCTCCCGGGTCTCCTTCGACCTGGTACCGCTCGGCGAGGTGGTCGCGCTCCGCGTCCTGCACGACGGCTTCGCGGCCGAATCCGAGATGCTCAAGAGCGTTCGCGAGGGCTGGCCGATGATCCTCTCCAACCTCAAGACACTCCTGGAAACCGGCGAACCGCTGCGCTTCGGCGCGTAACCGCGGCCGGGTGATGGTCGCAGAGAAGGCCGGAGGCCAGGGAAAGGAGCACCGTCGGATGACCTCTCTGTCCCTCGCCGCGATCCTCGCCGAGGCGGCCCGGCGCAGGCCCGATCACATCGCACTGGTCGAGGGCGACCTGCGGATCGGCTTCGCCGACCTGTGGCACCAGGCCCGGGTGCAGGCCGCCACACTGATCCGGATCGGGGTGCGGCCCGGTGACCGAGTCGCACTGATGGCGCCAAACACCGCCGAATTCCCCCGCGCCTACTACGCGATCCTGGCCACCGGGGCCGTGGTCGTCCCGGTCCATCTCCTGCTCACCTCGGACGAGACCGCGTACGTGCTGCGCGACAGCGGCGCGAAGTTGCTGCTGTGCCACGACAGGCACCGCGCGGTCGGCGAACGGGCGGCCCGCGCAACCGGGGTGCGGATGCTCACGATCGGGCGGTCGGAGGAGGCGGGCGAACCCGTCCCGAACGACATGGGGATCGCGGCGGCCGAGGGGGTCGCGGGAGCCGAGGGGGTCAAGGTCGCGGGGGCCGAGGAGGTGGGGATCGCGGGGGTCGAGGGGCCCGCGGAAGTCGCCGTCGCTCCCGAGCGGTTGGAGGAACTGGGCGACGCGGTCGAGCCGATGGTCGGGTATGCCACCCGCGCCCCGGAGGACCCGGCCGTCGTGTTCTACACGAGCGGCACCACCGGCGCGCCCAAAGGCGCCGTGCTCAGCCACCTGAACCTGGTCATGAACGCGACCGTCAGCGCATTCGACGCGAACCACGCTCTCCCGGACGACATCGCGCTCGGCGCGCTGCCGCTGTTCCACGCGTTCGGCCAGACGGTGAGCATGAACTCGACCTGGCGGGTGGGCGCGACCCTGGTCCTGCTGCCGCGCTTCGACCCCGTGACGGCGATCGCGCTGATGGTGGCCGAGGGCGTCAACACCTTCCACGGCGTACCGACGATGTACATCTCACTGGTCGAAGCCGCCCGCACCGCACCGGCGTTGCCCGAGCTGCGCCTGTGTCTGTCCGGCGGGGCGTCGCTGCCCGCAACGGTGTTGGAACGGTTCCAGGCGGCGTTCGGCGCCGTCGTGTACGAGGGGTACGGCCTGTCCGAGACGTCCCCGACCGCCTCCGTGAACCAGGAGGTCTTCGGCGCCAGGCCCGGCACCGTCGGACACGCGGTGTGGGGCGTCGACGTCGAGATCGCCCGGGCCGAGACCGAGGACGCGATCGAATTGCTGGCGCCGGGCGAGTCGGGCGAGATCGTCGTCCGGGGCCACAACGTCTTCACCGGCTATCTGAATCGCCCCGAGGCCACCGCGGAGGCCCTCGTGGACGGCTGGTTCCGCACCGGGGACCTGGGCATCAAGGATGCCGACGGGTACGTCACGATCATCGACCGCAAGAAGGACATCGTCATCCGAGGCGGCTTCAACGTCTACCCGCGCGAGATCGAGGAGGTGCTGCTCCGCCACCCGGCCATCGCCCAGGCCGCGGTGATCGGCCTGCCGGACCGGCTGCTCGGCGAGGAGATCTGCGCCGTGATCGTCCTCGCCCCGACCACCGACCCGCCCCCGACGGAAGCCGAACTCATCACCTGGGCCCGGGATCGCATGGGCCGCCACAAATATCCGCGCCGCGTCGAGTTCGTCACCGAACTGCCTCTGGGCCCGAGCCACAAGGTACTCAAACGCGAACTGCGAGCACGATTCGGCGGATGAGGGGTGGTGGGGAGTGAGCGTCGCGTCGACGCGACGCTCACTCCCCATCACCCGACCGATCCCGGTGGTTCGATGCCGCGGGTCGGATGGCTCGGGTTGATGGCTCGGATCGATGGCTGGGATCGATGGCTTCGATCGATAACTGGGAGCCACGCCTCGGAGCCACGTCGTGGATCGCCGGTTACCGGGCGATCATGAACGCGTCCGGCCGCAGCGCGCGTTCGACGATCCGCACGTCGCCCACCCAGGCGTTGATGGTCTGGTCGAGCTTGCCGTCGTACGCGTAACCGCCCAGCATCCACGGCAGGTTGAGCGTGGTGAGGCCGATCGAGCGGGCCGTCGGGTTGCGCACCACCGGGCAACCGTCGACGTACATCGTGGTCTGCCGCGCGTCGTTGACCACGGCGACGTGCCACCACGTGTCCAGTGCCAGCTCGTGGCCCCAGTTGGTCGCCGACCCATCGCTGTTCAACGGGTAGACGCACCACTGGAGTTCACGGCCGCCGGACAGACTCAGCGTGACCACCGGCTCCTGCGGATCGCCGTTGGGCTTGCGGGCCTCGCCGCTCATGCCCCAGCGGCTCAGCAGCGCCGACCAGGCGTCGCGGCCCCCGTCCCAGTCGGCGGGCAGCTTGAAGAACGCCTCGATCGTGTAGCCGGAGCGGAACGTCGCGGTGTTCAGCGGGGCTCCGGCGGCGGTCTGGAGGTGACCGCCCCGCAGCGGGGACTTGCCGCCGGCCAGCCGGATGCTGCCGTGCCCGGGCTGATCGGGGTGGTACTGGTGGGACCAGCTGACGGCACCCGCCGCGGCTCCCGGCGCCGGCACCAGGGTCAGGTCGTTGCCGCGCCCGGACAGGTCCGCGAAACGCTGCGCACCGGGGATCGGCGCACCGTCCTGGTGCGCGCCGTCGAAACGCCAGTAGGCGACCGTGCCGGGCACCACCATGCGCTGGGCCGGTCGGGCCGGGCGCTGGGGTACCGGAGCGAACCGCGCGAAGCGCTTCTCGAAGTCGATCGGTACCGAGAAGTAGTCCTGCGGTCCGGTCAACTCCATCTCTTGGCGCTCGAGTTCGTTGAGCCCGCGGTTGCTGCGGCCGAGGATCCACGGGGAGAGCGTCTCGACGTCGATCGTGTCGCGATCGAGGTCGAAGTGGTAGAGCCGGATCATCGCGGCGCCGCCGAAGTAGCGGTTCTGGTAGTTGGTGATGTGCAGGTGCACCTCACCTCCGGCGTCGTTGCGCTGCGTAGTGCGACCGGCCGGCCAGTAGTGGCCGTTGAGCGTGAGGAAGATCTGATCGCTGCTCTTGATCAGGTCGTTCCACAACTGCCTGCCGTGCTCGGAGAATTCCGCCTCCTGGCCCGGCCGGTCGGCCGAGACCAGTTCGTGGGTGGTCAGGATCACCGGCGTGTGCGCGTGCTCCGCCATCACCTTCTTCGCCCACGCGATGCCGGCCGGCGAGGGCCGCCAGTCCAACGCGAGAACGAGCCATTCCCGGCCCCCCGCCTGGAACAGGTGGTAGGTGTTGTATCCGTCCGGGGTCGCTCCGCCGAAGGAACGCTTGCCGCGGAAGCGCTGCGGGCCGAACGTGTCCAGGTACGGCGACCGACCGCGCCGGTCGTCGGTGTTGGAGTCGATGTCGTGGTTGCCGGCCATCACGCTGTACGCGACGCCCTTGCGGTCCAACAGCTCGAACGCCCGGCCGATCCCGTCGAACTCGGCCTTGCGGCCGTTCTGCGTGAGGTCGCCCAGGTGCGACATGAAGACGATGTTGTCGTCGCGGGCGTGCTCCAGGATGTACCGGAAGGACGCCTCGATCGGGGCGGTCGTGATGCTCGCCTCGTCGAACATGTACTGCGTGTCGGGCATCACCACCAGCGTGAACCGTCGACTGTCCCGATCCGGACGCCAGTCCGGCAGGTGCTGCGCGTCCACCGCCCCCGCGGCGGCGGCTTCGTCGTCGGCTGCCGCGGCCGCGGCCGGCGAGATACCCACCGCACCCACCACGGCGGCGCCGGCACCGGCCAGGGCCGCGGAACGCAGGAACGCCCTACGGGCGGGCCCGGACAACGGTGTGACGGGCTGGGCGCAATCGTCGTCGTGCTGTTGGCACATGGTGGTTCTCCGGCGCTGGCGGTTGGGGGGCATGCGCACGGTATTGGATGGAAAACCCATGTGGATCATCCGTATCGCCAACAACGGACGTCGACCGTGTGAATTCGGCGCCGTGGTGGCAGGGGGCGGTGTTCCGGCCGATGGTGGGGGCTCGGCGCTGTGCTGTGCTGTTTCGGATGACGGCGGGGGTTGACGGGTGCGGCTGGGCGGCCGGGTGCTCGGGTGCTTGGGCAGTCGGGTGCTTGGGCACTCAAACGCTCGGGCAGCCGGACGCTCGGGCACTCGGCGAAAGTGACGGGAACGAGTACGGGTGCGGGTCGTGGGCCCGAGTGCGGCGGGTGGCGGGCCGCGTGCGGGTGGCCGGCGTCCGGTGGCCGGCGTGCGGGTGTGCGTACCCGGGTCGCGCGGATGTCCGGGGTCAGTGCGGGTGGCGCTCTTCGCGCGGAGGGGTGCGCAGGAAGGTCTGGACCACCTCGGTGAAGGCGTCCGGCTCGACGGCGTGGATCAGGTGGCCGGCCGGGATGGTCACCACTCGGGCATCGGGAAGGCGACGGGGCCACTCGGTGATGCGCTCGTGCGGGATGTGGCTGGTCGAACCGCCGGCCACGGCAAGGGTGGGGGCGGTGATCCGGCCCAGGCGGTCCCACCACTGCGGGTCGGGGCTGTCGATCTGCTTGCGGACGGCGACGACCATGTCCCAGTCGAAGCCGAGTTCGCCTTCGGGTCGGTTCGGCGGCACGGCCTCGCGGGGCAGCGGGACGGGTACGTCTTCCAGGACCAACCGGCCCACCCGATCCGGGTGTTCCTGCGCGAAGAGATAGGCCACGATGCCGCCCATCGAGTGCCCGATCAGGTCCACCCGCTCCAGACCGAGCGCGTCCAGGAAACCGACCAGGTCGTCCCGCATGAGTTCGAGCGAGTAGTCGCCCGGCCAGTCGCTGCGACCGTGCCCACGCAGGTCGACCGCGTACACCCGCCATTGTTCGGCCAGGGCCTCGGCTGTCCGGGCCCAGTCCCGCGCGTCCTCGCCGAGCGCGTGCAACAGCACCAGCGGTGGGGCCTGCGGCTCACCCCACACGTCGTACACCAGGCGGATCCCGCTCACCTCGACCACCCGCGACACACCACCGGACGCACCGCTCGACACACCACTCGATCGCCCCATATCGGGACCATATCGATGGCACGCACGTCGGCGAATCGAGTTCGCTCCGGGCCGAACCGGCGCCGGCGCGCCTCCCGCGTGGTACGCCCGCTCGCCCGGGGCGATCGGGCGTCGGCGTACCGCACGGGAGGTCGGCCCGCTCCGCCGGGAGTGGGTCAGATCCAGCCGTCGAGCGACTTCAGGAACGCGTCGAAGTCGTCGCGGTGGATGCAGTGCGCGACGTCGTCCACCACACGCACCTCGAAGCCGTTCGCGCGCAGCTCCTCATTGAGCTCGGGCGTCATGATGAAGCTGTTCGCCGCGGACTGGACCAGACTCGGCACCACCGGCGCGGCGGGGACGTACTTCCCGTCGAAGCCACCGAGCTCGGCCAGGAAGCTCAGGTCGAACTTGCGGAAGCCCTCGAGCTCGGCCCGTACGTCCGCCTCGGACCACCTCGGGTTCATCGCACGAATACTCTCCGGGGAGGCGTCGGCCACCATCACCCGCATCCCCTCGTAGGCCCCGGCGGGCACGGTGGCAAGCCGAAAGCCCGGGTCGGAGTACACGGCCTTCCGCGGCAGCAACCGCTCGACGGCCAACGACAGCGCGAGCGCGCCGAGCGAATGCCCGATGGCCACATCTGCGCCCACGGGCAGGCTCTCGGCAAGGTCGTCGGCCATCAACTCCGGCCTGTACTCGCCTCGCTCACTCAGCCCGTGCCCCCGCAGGTCGGGCGCGTACACCCGATACCCCCGCGCCACGAGCACATCCTCCAACGCGTGCCACGTCCCGTGATCCGACATCCCCCCATGCACAAGAAGCGCAACCTTGTCCCCGTCCCCACGCTCATGAACATGCAACTTCACAACGACCCCTTTCCCGCCGACCCACCCGACCGACCCGACTCATTAGCTGACACGATTCAGCACCCATCGAGATGCTACTCCACCCCCACCCGAACAACCAGACACCCCAACCAGGCCCCCAACCCAACAGCGGCGCGGCACGAGGTACGCCCGGGCACGGGCGGCAACGAGCCCGACGGCGAAGAACCCGGAACCGCACAGGGCGGCAGTGTGCGGTCGACGGCGGGTGCCGGTGCCGGAATGCCCCGGCGCGGAAGGCCCCGGTCGGCGTTCCCCGACCGGGCCGGCGGGCGCGGGCACGGCGGGGATGAGGCGGGCCGAGCCCAGCCGGTCGTGCGCGGGGCGGCGCAGGCGACCCAGTCGATTTTCGCTCACGCGGCCTCAACAACCGCCGGCAGCCGGGTGTCCGGGGCCGAAGGACCGGGGCGGCACGAGGTACGCCACGGCACGGGCGCGGCAGCGGGCCCGATAGCGAAGAGCTCGGTAACCGTGTAGGGCAGGCGGCAGGTGCCGGTGCCGGGAGGCCCCGGCGCGGGAAGCCCCCGGCGCCGCCGGGTGAGACCGTGTGCGCTGGGGCGTCGGTGCGCGCCGGGGACGCCGCCCGAGGCCGGAGCCGGGGACGCGGATCGTGCTTGCGGGTGCTCGGTCGGTCCTACGTTGTTGGTGGGTTGGTTGGGCCGTCGTAAGGTCCAGAAATCCAGAGACGCCGGGTATGGCTTTCAGTCGGTTGCCCTCGATGGTTCCACTCACCTGGCCGCCCGGCGTCCCACGACGACGTCTGGGCGGTCGACGTCGCCGACGGCATGCCCACCTTGTGGATCAATCTGTTGCCGAACCCTGGCCGGCGACTCGTCTACATACCCGGCCTCGCGGTCAACCGGGCCTCCGCCGGCCATCGGGGCATGGGCAAGACCGCCGCCAAGGACGCGACCGTCATCACCGACCAGGCTCGCACGCACCGGGACCTGACCGTCGTCCAGCCGGACGACGAGCTCGCCGTCGAACTGCGGGTCCGCACCGACCGCCGCAGCGACCTCGGCGCCGACCGCACGCGTCGGATCAACCGCCTGCGCGGCCAACTCACCGGCATTCTTCCCGCGTTGGAACGCGCCCTCGATCTGGGCACGTCGGTCCGCCGGTTCTGCTGACCGGCTACCAGACCCCGGCCGCCCTGCGACGAACCGGCCTCAAGCGCCTGCTGAGCCGGCCGCACAATCGCAAGGTCCGTGGCGCGGAAGCTCTTGCCGAGGCTGCCATGGAGGCTGCCGAGCGTCAGCACACCACCCTTCCCGGGAGAAGGTCACCGCGCAGGTGATTCACACGCCGGCGAAGGAGGTGATGGGCCTCAACGAGCAGCTCGCCGAGATCGACAAGCTCATTGCGGCCCGGTTTCGCGAACACGACCTTGCCGAAGCGATCGAGACCACGCTCGGCATCGGCCCACTGCCGGGGCCGAGTTCCTGGCCTCCACCGCCGGCGACATGAACCGTTTCGGCAGCTCCGACCGCCTGGCCGGCCTTGCCGGAGTCGCCCCGGTCCCACGCGACTCCGGCAACGTCAACGGCAACCTGCACCGCCCCCGGCGCTACCACCGCGGCCTCCAACGCGTCTTCTACACCTCTGCGCTGATCAGCATTCGCTGCTGTGAGGAGTCCCGCCGGTTCTACGAGCGCAAGCGCGCCGAAGGCAAGCGCCACACCCAAGCCGTCCTCGCGCCGCCCGACGACGCGTCAACGTCCTGTGGGTCCTCATTCGTGACGGACGGTGGTGCTTCCAAGGTGAACTACCTGCCACAGTCGCTGCTTGACAACAGCATTAGGAGGTGGGTGGGTCGATCCGGATTCGATGGCTGTCGTTGTCGGAGAGGAACCCCGCCAGTTCCTGGCCCTGTTCGGTGATGGCCGTGCGGTCGGCTCGGGAGAAGGAGCGCAGTGGGGTGACGACCACGGTGCCGGTCTCGACGGTCCACGTCGCGGCGACCCGGCCGTCGACCAGGACGACGCGCGCACCGGCGACGGACAGGCCGCGGTGTTCGTAGTCGATGATCCGGGTGCGGTCGTGGTAGCCGAGGATCGCGTTGTCGAACGCCGGCAGGAACCGTACCGGGGCGGGCGTGTCCGGATCCGGACGCGGCGCGTCGGCAAGGTCCAACAGTTCCCGGCCCCGTTCGTCGCGGAAGCTCACCAGCTCCTCCCGGACCGCGGCGATCGCGGCCGGCAGCCCGGTGAGCCCGCACCAGGCGCGCAGGTCGGCCGAGGCGGCCGGCCCGAACGCGGCCAGATATCGCCGTACCAACGCCCGCCCCACCGGATCGGACCCGTCCGGCGCCGCCGGGTCCACCTCGCGTCCCAGCCAGGTGGCGAGCGGGAGGTGGCGTACGCCCGCCCTGGTGCGCCACAGTCCGCGCGGCGGCAGTTGCGCCATCGGGACCAGGGCGCCGGTCATCTCCCCCAGCGCCCGCGGTTCCGTCTTCGGCCACGTCTCGGCGAGCGCCCGGGTGATCTCCGCCGTCGTGTGGGGTTCGCCGTCGGCCATCACCGCCCGGCCCGCCGCGGCCAGCTCCTCGAGATCCACCCCGTCGAGATCGCGACGGTAGACCCCGAGGACCCGTTGGCGCAGCATGTCGTCGTGGCGCGCCCGCCAGGCCAGGACGTCCTCGGCGGTGACGAGATGGACGGTGCGACGCATCAGGGTGGTCCGTACGACGCGCCGTCCGGTCAGCAGACCCGAGAGCACCGCCGGATCGAACGCCCGCAGCCGCGACCAGAGCCCGAGGAACGGCTCCTGCGGCTCCTGCGCCTGCAGACCGCACAGGTGCGCGACGGCGTCCAGGGTCGGTACGTCCGCGCGATCGAGCAACAACTGCCGGGCCAGCGTCGCGCGGTTGAGCGCCCGCGTGTCGAGAACGATCATCGCCCGCACACCGCCGCACACTCGTCGACGGCCCGCCGGCGCGGCGACGCCGAGGCGATGCGCGGGGCGGAGTCCCGGGACGGGCCGCACGTCATCGTGCCCGGACGGTGCGGACCGACCCGGGTTCGGGTCCGTTCCAGGGGCCGCATCCTCATGGTGGGTGTTCCCTTCGATGGCTTGTCGGTGCCGGTCATGGCTTCGTCGGTCCCGCTCGACACCCCGGCGGTGGCGCTCGGCGGCTCCGTCGATCGCGGCGGACGCACCCGTCGCGTTCGTCGTTCTTCGCTCGTCGTTAGTCGTTCTTGGCTCTTGGCTCTTGGCTCTTCAAGTGCCGTCCCGCCGCGCTGCCGCCCCGTCACAGGAGCGTCGCCCGGCAGCGTGATGGGAAGGCCGGACGACGCGCGCGCCTCCCCTCACGCTCGCCGCTCTCACCCGCTGTACGGACTCGCCACGTCCAGCACCCAGACGACGCCGAAGCGATCCGTGAGCATCCCGTAGAGCGGAGCCCACTGCGCCGGCGCCAACGGCTGCACGATGCTCGCCCCGGCGGAGAGCTTCTCCCAGTACGTCGTGATCTCCTTCGTGTCCTCGCCGCGAAGGGAGACGAAGAACGAGTTCACACCCCGATCCCACGGCATCCCCGAGGGCACGTCGTACGCCATCACGTGGAAGCCGTTGTCCGCGACCACCTGACCCCACATCACCTGCCCCGCCGCGGCGGGATCCGACACGTTCCCGGCATCCCCGTACGTGACGACGGCGATGTCACCACCGAACACGGACCGGTAGAACTCGAGCGCCACCCGAGCCTCGCCCCGGAAGTTCAGATGAGTGACCGACTTGACCGACATTCCTGGCTCCTGACCTTCGATGATCGCCTTCTCCGGACGCCACGCGGCGCCCGCCGTACCGAACCGTGGACCACGGACCACACCGCGGTCCGCGCAGCGCAGAGCACGCACCGCTCACCACCGACCACCGAACGCAGACCGCAGAGCGCGAAGCGCGCTCACCACGGATCGCGATCACGCCGACGGTGTCTCTGCCGGTAGCGGGGTGCCTCCGCTGGTCCGTCCGTTCTCGCTGTCCGGCCCGAGATCACAGTCGCAGCAGAAGAGGTCAGGGTGTGGCCGCTTCTGGAGGCATCATGGAGCCATGCAGAAGACCTCGGCCCGATTGCTCTCGCTGCTCTCGCTGCTCCAGGCACGCCGGGACTGGCCCGGGGCGCTGCTGGCCGAGCGCCTCGACATCAGCCCGCGCACCGTGCGCCGCGACGTCGACCGGCTGCGCGAACTCGGCTACCCCATCGTGGCCTTCAAGGGACCCGACGGCGGGTACCGACTCGACGCCGGCACGGAACTGCCGCCGCTGCTGTTCGACGACGAGCAGGCCGTCGCCCTCGCCGTCGCCCTCCGGATCGCCACCACGACCGGTGCCGGCATCGAGGAGGCCGCCGCACGCGCGCTGACCACCGTCCGCCAGGTCATGCCCGCCCGCCTGCGCCGTCGCATCGACACCTTCGAGGTCACCGCCGTCGCGCGACCCACGACCCGACCGAACCCACAGGTCGACAGCGGCGTGCTCATGACCCTGGGCGCCGCAGTCCACGCCCGCGAAGTGCTGCGCTTCGACTACGCCCTCACATCCCCACCGGAAGCCGGCGCAGGCAAAGGCAAAGGCGGCCGAGGCAGCGACAACGGCAACCGCAACGACGAAGGCTGCGCGCTCCCCCCTCCGCGCCGGGTACAGCCCCACCACATCGTCACCTGGAGCGGCCGCTGGTACCTCGTCGCCTGGGACCTCGACCGCGAGGACTGGCGTACCTTCCGCGCCGACCGGATCACCCCGCGCACTCCCACCGGACCCCGCTTCACCCCGCGTGAACTGCCCGGCGGGGTCGACGTGTCCGCCTTCGTCGCCGGCAGGTTCCACGGATCCGACAACTCGGACGACTGGCCCTGCCGCGGCGAGGTGATCCTCGACCTGCCCGCCGCCGACGTGTCCCGCTACAGCCGCGACGGACTCGTCGAGGAACTCGGGCCGGACCGCTGCCGGTTGTTCCTCGGCTCGTGGTCGTGGCCCGGTCTGGCCGCGACGATCGGCGGCTTCGACGCCGACATCGAAGTCGTCGGCCCGGCCGAACTCAGGGACGCCTTCGCACACTTGGCCCGCCGCTACGCAAAGGCCGCGACCAACACACCCGCCACGCCGCCCCCGACCCGAGCCGGCGAACGTCCCGACGCCGCGGGTTCGGAAGCCGGCCCGGGTTCGGAGGCCCCGGGTTCGGAGGCCGGCTCGGGCCAGGATGCGGGACATCGTCACCTCGGGTAGTCGGGTGTACCGAACCACCGCCTCCGTGACCTTGGGGTCCGGGTCGCCCAGCAGGGCCGGAGCGCGTGATCGACTCGGCCGGGCGTTGCCCGCCGCGCAGACGCGCACCCGGGACTCGGGATCGTGGCTCAGGCGTTCGACCAGGTCGGGCGGGCTCCGCCGGCTCAGCGCCGCGAGCGCGCGCAGGTGCGGGGTCGCGGGAATCGGCGAACCGGCGCAGCGCCGCCGGCGGAAAACGGGGATGGGCGATCGCCGGTCCGCCCGGCCCGGCGCAGCGGCGGTATCCGGCCCACCAGGGGTTGGGTCGGGGCGTCGGGGTGGTGCTCGGCCAGGATCCGGCGTACGCGGTGATCCGGGTCGGTCGCGAGTCGGCCACGGCGTCCGAGGGAAGCGCCGGGCTGCGCGCAACGCTGCGGCGGAAGGCGGGATGCGGGCTGTCCAGGTAGCGCAGAAGCAGGTCGACGTCGTCGAGGCGATCGACGAGCCAGTCCACCGTGTTCAGGCATCCGCCGGCCACGGGCGAATCGCCGCGCATTCCTCGGGCCCGACGTCCGGACGCATCGCGACACGGCTGCGGACCGTTGCCGAGACGTCCTCGGCAAGCAACGCGCGGGTCGACGCGGGCAGGGTCGGATCGGCCGCGACCGCGGCGCGTACCCGCGGATCCGGGTGGCCCACGAACTCGGCCGCCTTGGCCGCCTCGGCCACGTCCAGCGGCGTCACCAGCGCGAACCGCCGGGCCGACGCCGGGTCGGCGAGCAGCGCGCGGCGCACCTCCGGGGGGGCGATGGCCCGGTACGTACAGCGCGAGGTCGCGGCGCGTGGCCTCGTCCGCAGTGGCTTCGAGCGTGGTCCGACCGGCCGTCGGGAGCGTACGCCGGCGTTGCAACAGGCCCGGTCGGACGAGCCGGTCGCGGTCCCGGGCCGGCAACTCGGCCAGGTCGTCGGGGAGATGGGGGACGACGGTGAGGACCCGGCGTACCCTCGGATCGAGGTCGATCGCCAGGCGAGCGTAGACGGCGTGCGGGAGTTCGGGAACGTCACCGAGTCCGCCGACTCCTCCGATTCCTCCGAAGCGCGCCTCGACGCACGCGCGGCGGATTGCCGGATCCGGGTCGGTGCGCAAGGCGATCCGAATCTCCACGGCCAGGTCGGATCGATCGAGCAACCGCTCACGCACGGCCGCATCGGGATGGCCGAGCAACCGCCGTACCACTGCCTCGGGCAACCCGGCACGCCACCGAGGGAAACGAGCGTGGGCACATCCTCACTCTCCGCCAACCACCCCGACAAGGCGTCCGGGGTATGCGGATCGACGGCCAACATCGCGGCCAACCGAGCCCACCGCTCACCGGATCGCTCGACGAGGCCCCAACCGTCGACGCCGGAACCGCAGCCGTCGCGGTCGCCGTCGGTTCACCATGAACTCCCTTTATTCATGGGCCAGTTACCGAGAGAAGCCGGACAGCTGAGGTACCGCGCAGCACAGCCCCATGACCGGCACACACGGCCGGCGGAAGGCGGCACTCGGCGCATGGCCTCACTCTCCGCGCTCGGCGGCAACACAACCCACTCCCCGACCACGTGACCCGCCCCCGTCACCCCGCCGGGCATGGATGCCGCGCGCTCACAAGCCGAGCGGTTGGTCACCCCTCTCGCCCGTCGCCTCGGAGGCGCCCGGAGCCTCCGTCGCCTCCACGGGCCCCGTCGCATCCGGCGACGGGACGCCTTCGAGACGGATCAGGTTGGCCAGAAGCCCCGGGAACCGTTGATCGAACTCGGGTTCACGAAGACGCAGCAGCATCCCGGTACCGGTGTTGCGTTGCACGATCAGGCCCGCCTCGCGCAGCACCTTCCAGTGGTACGAGCGGGTGGACTTGGTCCCGGGCACCGCGAACGCCGAACACGGCTGCTCACGGTTCGGATCCGCGGCCAGCGCGACCACCACCGCACGCCGGTGGTCGTCGGACAGCGCGGCGAAGACGGCGCTCAACGGCACGTCGTCGAGCGACGGGTGGTGCATCTGGACGGGCATCCCGCATCCGCTCCTTGCTTCGACCCCACGGTTGCCGGCGCATGCCGTGGGTGTCTACGGTACCTGGGTACGAAGATTTTCGAACCACCCGATGCGGAGCCATGCCATGACAAGCACCCAGCCCACCCCGATTCGACCCACCGTCGCCGTATTGGGCACCGGCATCATCGGCGCCGCCATCGCCCGCAACCTGTCCCGGGACGACTTCCCGGTGCGGGCGTGGAACCGTACGCCCGACAAGGCCGCGGCACTGACCACCGACGGCGTGACGGCCACGGCGTCACCCGCCGACGCGGTCACCGGCGCGGGCATCGTGCTCACCGTGCTCAACGACGGCCCGCGCGTCCTGGACGCGATGCGCGCGGCGGCACCGGGGCTGCGCCCGGGCACGGTGTGGGTGCAGATCAGCACGGTCGGCGTCGACGCGCTGGACGACCTGGTCGTCTTCGCCCGCGAACACGAACTGACCCTCGTGGACGCCCCGGTCCAGGGCACCCGGGGACCCGCCGAACAGGGGCAGTTGGTCGTCCTGGCGGCGGGCACTCCGGCGATCCGGGAAGCCGTACAGCCTCTGTTCGACACGATCGGTCGGCGCACCCTGTGGGTCGGCGAGGACGGTACCTCCGGCGCGGCCACCCGACTCAAGCTCGTCCTCAACACGTGGGTCCTGGCGCTGACCCACGGCGTCGGCGAGGCCCTGGCCCTGGCCAAGGGCCTGGACGTGGACCCGCAACTGTTCCTGGACGTCGTCGGCGGCAGCCCGATGGACAGCGGCTACCTCCAACTCAAGTCCGCCGCCATCCTCTCCGACGACTACACCCCCAGCTTCTCGGTGGACAACGCGGAGAAGGACGCCCGCCTGGTCCTCCAGGCCGCCGAACACGCGGGCATCCGCATGGACGTGGTCGCAGCCGGCGCGGCGCGCTTCCGCCGCGCCTCCGAACAGGGCCATGGCGACCAGGACATGGCAGCGGCCTACTTCGCCGCCTTCGACAAGTAACCCAACCGCGCGCCGCCCCGTATCCACATCCGTCCGACGACGCCTCCGCCCGGGCCGCGCTCGGCGCGGATCGCCCTGCCCGACACCAACCACCTTCTCCCGTCCGGCAGTTCGAATCCGGACCGGGTCACCACACCGGACAGCCGATCGCGGCGGGTGGGGGCGCTTCCCGCCTCCTACCGACCGGCCCGCGGCATGCGGACGACTGCCGTACCGCGCTCCAGATCCACCGTCGTCCGGTTCGGTGGCGCCCCGTCCTCCTCGTCGTCCCGCAGCAGCAGCGCCGTCTGCCGCTCCTTGAGCTCGCTCTGCTTCCCCGGCGAGAAAGTGGCATGCAGTTGCTCGAAGCCGGTGGCCGAAACCTGCCCCCGACTCCCACTGTTCCGCCACGGCAACAGCCCGGCCCTCCCGGCCCGGAGCATCATCTGATCGACGAACGCCACGACCGTCAGCAGAACGACCATGGTCGGCAGGGTCATGAAGACGATGAGTTCCATGTCATCAGTATCAACACGGAAACCCCAACCTCACCCACCTCGCGCAAAACCTTTTCGTTCCCGCCGAAACAGTGGGCCGCCCCAAGCGAACAGCGCATGGCCACAACACCTTTCACCGTCCACGATCGCCGCGCTCCCGGCTGGGCGCCGATCTCCCAACGCCCGCGACCGCGTCGAAGCGGGGTGGGGCGGAACCGCGTGGGTCGAGGCCGGTCGATCGAGACCGGGCCACGCCGGAGCGGGGTGGGCTGTACCGGGCCTGGACCGGGGCACAGCAGGCCAAGATCGGAGCGGGATCGAGCCGGGGTGAGACGAGGCCGGGGCCGAACCGGGGCGGGGCGGGGCCGGGCCGGGGCCGAACCGGGGCGAGACGAGGCCGGGGCGGGTGGGGGTGGCGCCGGGCCGGGGCCGAGGCAAGGCGAGGGCCGGGCCGGGGCCCGGCCTGGCCATCGCCGGGCCGCAGACGGGCGACCCCGGGATCCGGCCCGGCGCGGGGGCTCGCGCCGGCCTGCGCACGCCCAACGCGGACGACGATCACCGGTACGTGTTCGCCGAGTTCACGTCGGCGTGGCCGGCGTGGCCGTGCCCTGACGTAGGCTCGACGCCATGGGTGGCTTCCTGGGATTCCTGACGGTCGCCGGTTGCCTCGGCACGATGTTGGCCTGCTGCGTATGGCTGGCCGCGCACGTTCGACGCCGAGGACTCGCCGGCGCGGCCATCCGCGGGGCCATGGCGTCCTACGACGAGGCGCTGCACGGCACCGCGAACGACGCGCACCTCGAGATTCGAGTCCAAGCACAGCGCAAGGTCCCGATGCGCTCCCCCGACGATCCTTGGCATCCTCACCAGGCCGAACTCACCCGCCCGGAGCCGCCGCACCACCCCGTCCACACCCGACGGCCCCGCCGCCCGCACCTCCTCCCCCGCCTCATTCGCCGCCACCCGCGCCGCTGACCGAGCCCGTCCGGCGACGCACCCCGGGACCGGCACCATCCATCCAACCCACTCGGCGCCCCCGGACCGCCCTCGTCAGCGAGCCCGAACAATCACCCCAAGAACACCCGACCAAAACGAGAGCACCGCTCCAAGACGCGAGCACCTAACCAGAAAAGAGCAGCGCTCCGAAACACGGTCGTCTGACCGGGCAAGAGCGGTGCTCGGAGAGGCGGGAACCCGACCAGGCGAAAGCAGTCTTCGCAGCGCGGGCACCCGACCAGCGAGAGCAGTGCTCCGAAACGCGAGCACTTGCCCAAGTCGAGAGCACTACACCGAGCCAAGAGCACTGCTCAGGATGGCGCAAACACCCAGCCAATACCCGACCACGCCCTCGAAACAAGAACCTCCATAGCCGAGAGCGCCCGCCCAAAACGAGAGCACCGCTCCAAGACGCGAGCACGTATGCAAGGGCAGAACGCCGCACCGAGGCGAGTGTCGGCGACGCGTGAATCTTTCAGCCGTCGCCGACGGAAGAGAGCACCGCTCAGGGGCGCGAGCACCCGGCCGAAACACGACCACACGCCCGAGCCGAGCATTCCGGACTCGAGAGCGCGCAACCGAAACGAGAGCACCGCTCCGCGACGCGAGCACCTGATCAAGGCGAGAGCACCGCTCCGAGGGTCTGCATCTGATGTAGGCGAGAGCACCGCTCCGAGCCACGAGCACCGATCCAGGCGAGAGCGGAAGATTCGAGAGCAGGGGTTTGATCCCGGTGAGCTCTCATCTCCAACCGTCACCAGTTGACCTGCCTGGCTCCCGCATCACTACTGACCGCGAGGCTCCTGCCGGGGGATCCGAGTGTCAGGGGCATCCGGTTGCATGAGCACGTGACCGTCTACGAGGTAGCTCGCCGGCTCCCCACCATCGCCGACCTGCGGGACCTGTGCCGATCGCTGGCGATGCTCGATGCGATCCTGAGCCCGGCATGGGAGGACCGGTACTACTCCTTCAACGCCCGTTGGGCCGAGGGGGAAGAGATGGCCTCGATGCGCAATGGGTCGGGGGACGAGTACTCCATCGTGTTCTCGCCGGCCGGGGCCTACGTCCGCGGCTTCGACCACGAAGCGCCGATGAGCCCGTATGGCAACGATGGCGAGCCCTGGCCGGGAGTGATCGACGATGTCCCGGATTCCTTCAGACCCTTTGTCGAGGAGCCGGCGTTCACCGACGAGGACAACGTGCCGGTCGTGACGGCTTGTCTGTGGCGGGGGACGGCGGACGATCGGTGGCAACACGGCACGATCGACTTCCCTGCCGGTCGTACCGACGCTGACGGGGCAACGGCCCTGTTCGAGCTCTTGGTCGACCGATCGCCGGAAGCCTTCCGGCGCTTCGCCGAGGACTACTACGAGGTACCCGTGGATCTCGAGGCGGTGTACGACGTTTATGCCTTGCGACCCCTGAGCCACAAGGTCGTGTCATCACTGAATTCGGAGGTCACCCTCGCCGACCTGGCCGAGGACATCGCGGAGATCGGCTACCCGCAGCCGAACCGGGACACGACCTGAGCTTCAACTGTCGCTGACCTGTCGGGGATTCCGGCCGGACGGTGACGGTAGGTGGACACCTGCGGCGTATCGACTCCACGTTCCGCAGGTCTCCCGCCATGGGAGCAACTGGTGGTCTTGTCGTGGTGGCCGAGAGCGTCTGCGACAACGGGGCGGATGGTTCGAGGAGTTGCCGGCGCATGGCGGCGCCGCGGGTTGCGGTGATCGGGACGCCGATCTCGCCCGGGAGCCCGGACGGGTGATCGGAGCGGGCAGGCCGGCCTGTCCTGCGGCCACGGGGCTGGAGTCGTCGCGTTCCTGTGGGACCGCCGAAAACCGGACCTCGACCGTCACCACAGCCCGACGAGTAGAGCGCGTCCCTCACGCGGAACCGCAGCTCTGGCGCGGTGGAGCCGTCTCCGGCGGCGCCACCGCGCTGCGGCGTAGGTGAACACACCTGTCGGTCACCAACGACGGGATCCGCATCGCGCCGCCGCTGCCCCTGGTCTGCTGGAGCCGGGCCGGGCGCGGCACTAGTGGCCGATGTTGTCCAGCTCGGCGAGGTCCTCGTCGGAGAGCGGGAGTCGTGCGCCGGCGACGTTCTCGCGCAGGTGCGCTATCGACGAAGTGCCGGGGATGAGCAGGATGTTCGGCGACCGCCGCAGCAGCCAGGCCAGGGCGACCGACATCGGTGTCGCAGTCAGCCGGGTGGCCACGGCAGAAAGCGCCGTGGACTGCAGCGGGGTGAAGCCGCCGAGCGGGAAGAAGGGCACGTAGGCGATGCCCTTGTCGGCGAGTTCGTCGATCAGTTCGTCGTCCTGACGGTAGGCGAGGTTGTACATGTTCTGTACGCACACGATCGGCGCGATCGCCTGTGCCTCGGCGACCTGTTCCGGCGTCGCGTTGCTCACTCCGAGGTGTCGGATCAGGCCCTGTTGCCGGAGTTCGACGAGGGCCTCGAAGGGCTCGGCGAGCGAGCCGGGCCGGGGGCCTTGGGCGTCGCCGAGTCGGAGATTCACCACGTCGAGCGCATCGAGGCCGAGGTCCTCGAGGTTCTCGCGGACGGCGCGGCGCAGGTCCTCGGGCTGTCGGGCAGGAGGCCAGCCGCCGTGCTGATCGCGGACCGCGCCGACCTTGGTCACGATGTGCAGCGATTCGGGATAGGGATGCAGCGCTTCACGGATCAGCCGGTTGGTGATGTGTGGTCCGTACGCTCCGGCGGTGTCGATATGGCTGATCCCGAGGTCGGCGGCCTCACACAGGACG
Organism: Embleya sp. NBC_00888; assembly: GCF_045207655.1. NCBI lineage: Bacteria > Bacillati > Actinomycetota > Actinomycetes > Kitasatosporales > Streptomycetaceae > Embleya > Embleya sp. NBC_00888. The sequence continues at coordinate 2,567,795 of NZ_CP108785.1, forward strand.
GCGAGGGCACCGTCGCGGTCGGCGGGCGGGCCCATGACTCCTGGGCCGGTGAGTTGCATGGCGCCGTAGCCGAAGCGGGTGACGGTCAGATCACCCAAGGTCCAGGTGCCGCCGGGCGGTGAGGCGGAGGGGGTGTTCACGGTTTCGCTCATGCCGTCGATGCTCGCTCGTGGACAAGGGGTGCATCCAATACCGATGGAACGCCCTGTCATACCCGGTAGGTATCACCGAGGTAGGCTGCGGCCATGGACACCTTGGAGACCCGCGACCTGAGGTACTTCATCGCCGTCGCCGAGGAACTGCACTTCGGCCGCGCCGCCGAGCGCCTCGGCATGGCCCAGCCACCGTTGTCCCGGGCAATCCAACAACTCGAGCGGCGCCTCGGCGTCTCCCTGCTGAAACGCAACCGCCGCGGCGTCGCCCTGACCGTCGCCGGAGAGACGCTGCTGCACGAGGGCCGCGCGGCCCTCGACGCGACCACCGCTGCCGCCCGCCGCACCCGCCGCGCGGGTGGCGCCGACGATCCGGGCGGCCCCCGCCACCGTCTGGTGCTGGCGGTGAAGGCCGGCGCGTCTCACGAGCTGCTGCACAAGCTCCTCGACGCCTTCGCGGCCGAGCCCGACGCCACCGAAATCGAGGTGCTGCCGAGCGGCACCTGTGAGCAGGGCGAGATGTTGCGTGATGGCCGCGCCGATGTGGCGCTCATGCACACGCCGTTCAACTCCCTCACCGGGTTCGACAACGAGGAACTGATGACCGAGGGGCAGATCGCCATCCTGCCCGCCGGGCACCCCCTCGCCGCGCGCAAGACGCTGTCCCTGGCCGACGTCGGCGACATCCCCGATCTTCCACTCGCCCGCTGGTCCCGCGACGGCACGTACCCACCCGGCCCGGGCCCGGAGATCCACGACCAGACGCAACTCGCCCAGCTCATCGCCCTCGGACGCACCGTCGCAGTCTTCCCCGACTCCGCCCGCGCCTGGCTATGGGCCGAGCACACTGCCGTCCCCCTGGCCGACGCGCCCCCTGTCGTCACCCACATCGCGTGGCCCGCGCACAGCCGCTCCCTCGCCCTCGCCGGGCTGATCCGCACGGCTACACGGCTTTGACCCACCCTCGCCTTCCGTCGCCCCGACACACCGCCTGACGGCCGGCTCCCACACCCCACCACCGCCGCCGCCCACGGGCACGGCCGCGCCTCCGTGTACTGCCGACCTTCGCGCCGCCGGCGAGCGTGCCGGGCCGATGATCCCGCACGGGCTTGCCGCATCAACTCGTCGTCGTTGACGTCCTGCACCGCTCCACAACAGGAGCACACGATCGGAACGAGAGCACTGTTCCGCGACGCGAGCACCAGTTCAAGGCCGGATCACCGCTCCGCAACACGAGCACCCGATCAAAGCCAGAGCACCGCTCCGCAACACGAGCACCCGATCAAAGCCAGAGCACCGCTCCGCGACGCGAGCACCCGACCGAGACAAGAGCCCCCGTCGGAAGCGCGAGCACCCGCAGCTCGGTCCCGCTCCCACCCGCGCCTCCCGCCCGACGCACCCGCACCCGCACCCGCACCCGCACCCGCACCGAAACGCAACCGCTCAACCAAGGCAAGACCCCCGAAAAGGTTGCCGGGTCCCTCCTTGCCGTCCACCCGGCCTGCCTCAACACCCCAACGGGCAACCTAAGTTGTGGCTTGGAACTTAATCGGCCCCACAGCCCCACCCACCAGAGTTCGTGATCCGAAGACACTCGCCCCCGACCGAGCCATTTGATGTTGATTTCTGAAGACATCACCCACGAACAACTGGTTTTTGGTTCGCTTACGTTTCCCAACCGTTACCGAAACCGGCATTTCTCAGGGGTTCCGGGGTCTGGCGAACACCCGTTGGGCCTATTACGTTGTCGCCCACAACATTTAGGCAAACACCGCCTTCACCTGTTGCAGATACCCGCTTGTCGCACCCCCTCCGCATCCACCCGCCACCCATCGCACGTCGCGCACGGCACCCCGCACCACGCACGCCGCACGCCGCACGCCGCACGCCGCACAGCCCGCACCACCCGGCCGAGCACCCCCGCACCACCCAGCCACACAAACCCGGCCGCACCACCCCGCCAGGCAGCACCCCCACCAGGCACCACCACACCCGGCACCACCCCTCGACGACGCCTCCACGTCCCCCCGCCGGCCCCACCGGCGCGTGCCCGAAGGGATCCACCATGCGCAAGAGGTTCCTCGTGTCCGTCTCCGCCTGTGCCGTGCTCGCCGCCGGCACCCTCTCCGCCTGCTCCGACGACTCCGGCACCGGCTCGTCCGGCGCCACCAACGGCGGCGGCAAGAAGGCGAAGATCGGCGTGATCCTGCCCGACAGCAAGACGTCGGGCCGCTGGGAGACCAACGACCGCAAGTACCTCACCGAAGCGTTCAAGGCCGCCGGCGTCGACTACGACATCCAGAACGCGCAGGGCGACAAGTCGCAGTTCCAGACCCTCGCCGACCAGATGATCACCAACGGCGCGACCGTGCTGATCATCGTCAACCTGGACAGCGGTACCGGAAAGGCCGTCCTGGACAAGGCCAAGTCGCAGGGCGTCGCCACGATCGACTACGACCGGCTGACCCTCGGCGGCAGCGCGCAGTACTACGTCAGCTTCGACAACGTGAAGGTCGGCACGCTGATGGGCCAGGGCATCGAGAAGTGCCTGTCCGCCGCCAACGCCCAGAAGCCCACCGTCGCGATGCTCAACGGTTCGGCCACCGACAACAACGCGACGCTGCTCAAGCAGGGCTACGACGCGGTGCTCAAGCCGAAGTTCGACTCCGGCGAGTACGTCAAGGGCCCGGACCAGGCCGTCCCGGACTGGAACAACACCGAGGGCGCCAACATGTTCGAGCAGATGCTCACCCAGTCGCCGAACATCTCCGGCGTGGTGGCCGCCAACGACGGCCTGGGCAACGCCGCGATCTCGATCCTCAAGAAGCAGAAGCTCAACGGCAAGGTCCCGGTCACCGGGCAGGACGCGGAGACCACCGCGCTGCAGAACATCCTGGTCGGCGACCAGTGCATGACGGTGTACAAGGCGATCAAGAAGGAGGCCGACGCGGTCTCCGGACTGGCCGTGGCGTTGGCCAAGGGCCAGAAGCCGACCGTGCCCGCCACCGTGCGCGACCCCGAGGGCAAGCGCGACGTGCCGTCCGTGCTGCTGGAGCCGCTGGCCATCTACAAGGAGAACGTCAAGGACGTGGTCGCCGACGGTTACGTCACCAAGGACACCCTGTGCACCGGAGCGTACGCCGCCAAGTGCACCGAGTTCGGCATCAACTAGCCACCGGGACCGCGTAGTCGAGCCGGAGCCGACACCCACGAGGGTCGGTTCCGGCCCGGCGCGTACCCTGCCGCCACCCCGACGCGAGGAGCCCGCATCGTGGCCCTGTCCCCCACCCCCGCCCCGCCGCCCGCGGCCGATCCCGTGCTCGAACTGCGCGGCATCAACAAGAGTTTCGGCGCCGTGCACGTGCTGCGCGACGTGGACCTGTCCGTGTACGAGGGTCAGGTGACCGCGCTCGTCGGCGACAACGGCGCGGGCAAGTCGACCCTGGTCAAGTGCATCGGCGGCATCCACACCGCCGACTCCGGCGAGTACTTCTTCGACGGCGCGCCGGTCACCGTGAACAGCCCCCGCGACGCCTCCGAGCTCGGCGTCGAGATCGTCTATCAGGACCTCGCCCTGTGCGACAACCTCGACATCGTGCAGAACATGTTCCTCGGTCGGGAACGCCGGCGCGGCTGGGTGCTGGACGAGGACAGCATGGAGCAGATCGCCGAGGAGACCCTGGCCGGCCTGTCCGTACGCACCGTCTCCTCGATCCGCCAGCGCGTCTCCAGTCTCTCCGGCGGCCAGCGCCAGACCGTGGCGATCGCCAAGGCGGTGTTGTGGAACAGCAAGGTGGTCGTCCTGGACGAACCGACCGCCGCGCTCGGCGTCTCGCAGACCGCGCAGGTGCTCGAACTGGTCCGCCGGCTGGCCGACAACGGCCTGGCCGTCGTGCTCATCTCGCACAACATGAACGACGTGTTCGCGGTCGCCGACCGGATCGCGGTGCTCTACCTGGGCCGTACCGCCGCCCAGGTGAGCACGAGTGAGATCACCCATTCCCAGATCGTCGAACTCATCACGTCGGGGCAGACCGAGGCACTCGGTCCCGGCGCGGGTCGAAACGGAGTGAACCGATGACGAGCAGCGTCCTGCCTCTCGCCGAGAAGAGCGAGTCCGATGCGCCCACGTCGCCGGTGGTCACGCACATCAAGGACTACGTCGCCCGCCTGCGCGGCGGCGACACCGGCGCGATGCCCGCCGTGCTCGGCCTGGTGGTGCTGTGCACGGTCTTCGCGATCATGCGCCCGAGGTTCCTGAGCGCGGGCAACTTCGCCAACCTGTTCACCCAGGGCGCCGCGGTCACCGTGATCGCGATGGGATTGATCTTCGTCCTGGTACTGGGCGAGATCGACCTGTCCGCGGGCTTCGCCAGTGGGGTCTGTGCCGCGGTGCTCGCGGTGTTGCTGACCGAACACGGCTGGCCCTGGTACGCGGGCGTGCTCGCCGCCTTGGTCGTCGGCTCGGTGATCGGCCTGGTGCTCGGCGTACTGGTGGCCAAGGTCGGCATCCCCTCCTTCGTGGTCACCCTCGGCGCGTTCCTGGCCTTCCAGGGCGTGTCGCTGCTCCTGGTCAAGGGCGGCACCAACGTGCCGGTACGCGACTCGACCATCCTGGCCATCTCCAACCGCAACCTCGCGCCGATCGTGGGCTGGCTGCTGGCCGCCGCGACCGTGGGCGGATACGCGGCGCTGCAACTGCGGCGCAATCGCAACCGGATGCGGCGCGGCCTGAGCGCCGAACCGATCGCGATCACCGGGATCCGGGTCGGCACACTGGCCGTTCTGGTCGGCCTCGCGGTGTACGTGCTCAACCAGGAGCGCAGCCGCAACGTGGTGATCTCCTCGCTGCGCGGCGTGCCGATCGTGGTGCCGGTCCTGGTGGTGCTGTTGCTGGTGGGCACGTTCGTGCTGCGCCGCACGCCGTACGGGCTGAGCCTGTACGCGGTCGGCGGCAACCGCGAGGCGGCCCGCCGGGCGGGCATCAACGTGGACCGGGTGCGCATCTCGGCGTTCGTGATCTGTTCCACGATGGCCGCGATCGGCGGCATCGTCGCCGCGTCGCGGGCCAACTCGGTGGACTCCAACACCGGTGGCAGCAACGTGCTGTTGTACGCGGTGGGCGCCGCGGTGATCGGCGGCACCAGCCTGTTCGGCGGCAAGGGACGGGTGTTGGACGCGGTGCTCGGCGGGGCGGTGGTCGCGGTGATCGACAACGGCATGGGCCTCATGGGGTACAGCGCCGGCGTCAAGTACGTTGTCACCGGCGTCGTGCTGCTCCTCGCCGCCGGGGTCGACGCCCTGTCGCGGCGGCGGGCCGAAGCCGCCGGGCTGCGGTGACGCCGCCCTCCCCCTCGATCGACGCCACGGATGAGAAAGGCAGGGTCCGCAGCCCCATGCGCGCAGCGCCCACCCAGGAGGACATCCGCAGGCAGAACCTGGGGGCGCTGCTTCGCCACGTGCACGTGCTCGGCCCCACCTCGCGGGCCCAGTTGACCGCGGGCATGGGGCTCAACCGCAGCACCATCGGCGCGCTGACCGCCGATCTGGCGGCGGCGGGCCTGATCGTCGAGGAGGCCCCGCGGGACACCTCGGGCGGCGGGCGGGGCCGGCCCTCGCTGGTGGTCCGGGCGCAGTCGCAGCGGGTGTACGTGTACGCGTTCACCATCGGTGTGGACCGGGTGGTCGCGGCCCGGGTCGGGCTCGGCGGGGTGATCCTGGATCGCCGTGAACTGCAACGTCCGGGCAGCGGGTTCTCGCCCAAGGAGGTGGCCGACGCGCTCGGCGGGTTCGTCGCGCAGATGCGGCTGACCACGCCGCGCGACGGGGTGTGCGTGGGCGGCGGCGTCGCGGTGTGCGCGATGGTGCGCGGCTCGGACGGCACCATCCCCGAGGGACCGACTCCGGATTGGCGCGACGAGCCGCTGGGCGAGCGGTTGTCGGCGGCGATCGGCACGGTGGTCACGGTCGGCAACGACGCCGATCTGGGGGTGCTCGCCGAGCACACCCGGGGTGCGGCGGTGGGCTGTGACGACGTGATCTACCTGCACGGCGACGTGTGCATAGGCGGCGGCATCCTGTCCGCGGGGCGGCCGGTGACCGGCGGGGACGGGTACGCGGGCGAGGTCGGGCACATGGTGGTCAACCCGGACGGCCGGCCGTGTCGGTGCGGCTCGCGCGGGTGCTGGGAGACCGAGATCGGCGAGTTCGCGCTCACCCGCGGCACCGCCAAGCACGCGATCGGCGGGCTCGCCGACTCGGCGGCGCGCGGCGACCAGGACGCCGAGGAGGGTCTGCGCCGGGTCGGCGACTGGCTCGGCCTGGGTGTGGCCAACCTGGTCAACATCCTCAATCCGCAGATGGTGGTGTTCGGCGGGACGCTGCGCGAGGTGTACCTGGCCACCGCCGCACAGGTCCGCAGTCGGCTCAACCGCACCTCGTTGGCGGTCACCCGCGAGCACCTCAAGCTGCGCACGGCGGCGTTGGGCGACGACGCCCCGCTGTACGGCGCGGCCGAGTTGGCCTTCGCCCGCCTGCTGGACAACCCACTCGAGTCGGGATTGGCGCCGACGGGCTGACCACCGTCGGGACTCGATCCCGGCGAGTCGTCCGGCCCGGGGTGCGCCGCCCCATGGGTATTACACCCCACGGGCCGTCACCGCCACGATTCGTCCGCTCCCCGGTCGGCCCCCGGACGCGCGGCCCGGTGCGCACCACGCGGCGCGCCGGGGGCGTGCGGCCACGCGTTCGGGTGGACTCGGTCGCCCGACTCCGCCGTCCGGGTGAAGCATCGGGTCGCGCGACGTGGCGCCCCCTGTTTCATGGTGCGCGTGTAGCCGCCGCGTTCGGACAATGCATCGCGCCCGAGCAGCCCCGAACGCGGCGGTCGGTTCACCGGGTACGGCCGGTGAACCGACCTCCCGAAGCGGTTCTCTCCTCCGCATCGCATCTCACCGGCCGGGCGGGTGTGGTGGTCGCGGTGGCGTGGACGGCCTGGGCGGGCAGGATTCCCAGGCCCGGGCGACGGCGGCGAGGGTCTCGGGTTTGGTGAGGTACACCTCGAAGAAGCCACAACCCGTGCACACGTAGTGCGTCGCGCGGGTCTTGCGCCACGTGGCGAAACCGACCCACGCCACGATGTCCACCGCGCCGTCGCGGAGGCCGCCCACCCGCCGGACGACGCTCGCCTGGCCGCATTTCGTGCAGATGCCGGAACGCATGACCGGACGCTACATGTCGGAGGGGCTTGCGACTGTAGGTGTTTCCCTTGGGTCGAGTACTCGCACGCGTTCGCGGGCACGCGGGAAAGGCCGGCGGGCGGAGTCGATCCGCACGAGTCGCCATGTCGAAAGGAATCACCATGTCGACGAGCACGCTCCAGGGCAGGGTCGCCCTGGTGGCCGGGGCCACCCGAGGCGCCGGGCGCGGGATCGCGGTCGAACTCGGCGCGGCCGGCGCGACCGTGTACGTGACCGGGCGCAGCACTCGCGAGCGGCGCTCGGAGTACGACCGTCCGGAGACCATCGAGGACACCGCCGACCTGGTGACCGCTGCGGGCGGTCGCGGTGTCGCGGTGCCCACGGACCATCTGGATCCGGAGCGGGTACGGGCGCTGATCGCCCGGATCGAGGCCGAGCAGGGTCGGCTGGACGTGCTGGTCAACGACATCTGGGGCGGCGAGAAGCTGTTCGCGTGGGACACCCCGGTGTGGGAGCACGACCTGGCCGACGGGCTGCGGCTGCTCCGGCTCGCGGTGGAGACCCACGCGATCACCAACCACTACGCGCTGCCCCTGCTGTTGCGCCGGCCCGGCGGCCTGGTGGTGGAGATGACCGACGGCACCGACGAGTACAACCGGGACAACTATCGCGTGTCCTTCTTCTACGACCTGGCCAAGTCGTCCGTGTTGCGGATGGCCTTCGCGCTCGGCCACGAGCTGGGGTCGCGCGGGGCGACCGCCGTCGCGCTGACTCCCGGGTGGTTGCGGTCGGAGATGATGCTCGACAACTACGGGGTGACCGAGGCCAACTGGCGCGAGGGCACGAAGATCCAGCCGCACTTCGGCATCTCGGAATCCCCCGCCTACGTCGGCCGAGCCGTGGTGGCGCTGGCCGGCGACCCCGAAGTGGCCCGCTGGAACGGGCAGTCCCTCTCCAGCGGACAACTCGCGGGCGTGTACGGCTTCACCGACCTGGACGGCAGCCGGCCCGACGCGTGGCGCTACCTGGTCGAGGTCCAGGATCCGGGGCTGCCGGCCGACCAGACCGGCTATCGCTGAGCGGCATCGGCGCCGCGATCGGCCGGATCCGATCGGGGGGTTGGGGTCAGCTCAGGGTCAGCACCGCCTTGCCGCGGACTCGGCGGCCGAGCAGCAGCGCGGTGGCCTCGCCGACCTTGGTCCAGTCCGCCTGCCAGTCGACGGGGGCGTGCAACAGGCCGTCGGCGACCAGGCGGACCACGTACGCCAGATCCGCCGCCGAGTCGCCGCCGCGCTGGAAGCCGATGATCGAGGTCTGCGGGCCGATCAGGTCGTAGGAGGAGAAGTCCGCCCGCTCGCCGGACACGGCGCCGATCGCGATCACCCGCCCGCCGGGCGCGAGTCGACCCACCAGTGCGGTCAGCAGCGGGCCGCCTACGTTGTCCAGGACCACGTCCAACGGGGTGTCGAGCTCGGCGGGGTCGGTGAGTACCCGGTCCGCGCCGTGTTCGGCCAGGCCCGCACCGCGCTCGGGGCCGCCGACGAACGCGGTCACGTGTGCGCCCGCCAGATGGGCGAGTTGCACCGCGAAACTGCCCACCCCGCCGGACGCGCCGGTCACTCCGACACGGGTACCCGGCACGATCTCGGCCCGGCGCAGCGCCCGCAGCGCGGTGACCGCCGCCACCGGCAGGGTCGCGGCCTGTTCGAAGCTCACCTCGTCGGGCAGCGTGGCGAGTTCGTCGACGTGCACGGAGCGCAGTTCGGCCCAGCCGCCGCGCCAGTCGAAGGTGATCACCCGTTCGCCCACCCGTGGACCCCGGCCGGAGGCGGCGGCCCGCTCGACCACGCCCGCCGCGTCCCAGCCGGGGATGGTGCCGTCGGGGGTATCGCCGTCGGTCTTGGGCAGTTCGCCGAAGTTCAGCGAGATCGCGGCGACCCGGACCAGGACCTGATCGGGGTCGGGTACCGGGTCGGGCACGGTGTCGAGTTCGAGCCGTCCGGGCACGGCGTGGTTGACGACGACAGCACGCATGAGGGGTACTCCCAGGGTTGGGTTCGGCTTGCCACGAACGGCAACTCCATTGGCACCGAAGGCATTCCGCCGCGTGCCTGCGCGTTTCGGCGGCGCGGCGGAGAAGGACGGGGAGAGCCGGATCGGCCGGCAATGATCAACCGTGTGGCGTAGCTGGGCACGGGTCGGATCGGGAAAGGGCTGAGCAGACCGATGACCGGCCCGATGCCCTGCCCGACGACCGATGCCCGACGACCGGCCCACCCCGGGTGATCCAGGACGGTGCCTTCCCGATGAGTGAGACCCCGGTATGAGCGAGGCCCCGGTGGTCGACACGGGCGGCGCAGGCGGCGCGGGTGGCGCGCGGCCGATGCGGTGGTTGATCCCGCTGTTGCCGGCCGTGTTGTACGTCGTGATCGTGGCCGTCGACTTCGGCACACCCGACGAGTTTCGCACCGACACGATGTTGTGTCTGGTGCCGATGACCGCGTCGAGCCTGAGTTCGGTGCGCGCGACGGTCGTCTACGCGGTGCTCGCGACGCTGACGTTCCTGGTGCTGGACCCGTGGTTGGCGCCCACCGGCTACGAGCACGACTGGGCCGGGTTCGTGGTGGTTGTGCTGGGTGGCGCGATCGCGGTGGCGGCGGTGTTGTTGCGGACCCGCCTGCAGGAGCGGGTGTCCCGGCTGGGCAATGTGGTCGAGCACGTCCAGCGTGCGCTGCTGCCGCCCGCACCGCCCGTGGTGGGCGGGATCCGGGTGGCGCGCAGCTATCTGGCGGCGGAGCGGGACGCGGAGGTGGGCGGCGACGTGTACGACGTGGTGGCCACGCCGTACGGTACGCGCGCGTTCATCGCCGACGTGCAGGGCAAGGGGCTGACCGCGGTCGGTGCGAGCGCGGCCCTGGTCGGCACGTTCAGCGAGGCGGCGTTCACGACGTCGGACCTGTGGCAGGTCGGGCGGCGAATGGGTGAGGGGCTGGAACGGTTCGGCCGCAATCAGGTGCTGCTCGGCGAGCCGGACACGGACTGGTTCGCCACCGCGCTGATCGCCCAGTTCGGCCCGGACGGCCTGGTCGAGCTGGTCAACTACGGCCACGAGCCGCCCGCGCTGATCGGCCCGTCCGGCGTGCGCTGGCTCGACGTGGCGACCGAGCTGCCGCTCGGCCTGGCCGGCCTGATTCCCGGCGACGAGCGGGCGTCGGCCTACCGGTTCCGGATGACGCCGGACGAGTCGCTGCTGCTGTACACGGACGGCACCACCGAGGCCCGGGACGCCCAAGGCCGGTTCTTTCCGCTCCGCGAGTGGATCGCCGCGAACGCCGATCCGAACCTGCCCGCGAACGAACTGCTCACCCGGCTGCAGCGGGCGCTGCTGGCACACGTGGACGACCGGCTCACCGACGACGCGGCCCTGATGGTGCTCCGCCCGGACGTACCGAAGGTGGTCGGCCGGTCCCGGTGACCGCCGTCCCGCCCGATGCCGCCCGAGCTGCGCCCGGGCCGGCGGCGCCGAGCGGGACGGGTGTGGCAGGCGGGCCGCCCACCGAACCGGCCGCCGCGCGCCGCCGCCGGGCCCTCCCATGCCTCGTCGCGGGCCCGCGCGCGGTACGACGCGCGCTCTCTGCGCGGACACGGCGGCCCTCCCCGCGCGCACGACAGCCCCTCCCGCGCACACGAGAACCCTTCCCTCGCGGGCGCGTCGGCTCCCCGCGCGGGTAGGACAGACCCTCCCACGCGGGCCCGCTCGGCCATACCCGTCCCACGACCCACCCGAACGAGTTCGCGTTGCGCTCTAGCCTTGATACCGACCGGTCGGTACCGTGACAGGCGCAGCGTGATTCCCGCTCCTCCGCTTCCGATGCATGTGCATACCGACCGGTCGGCACCTCACGACCGGACGTGCGGGTCGCATCTCGGGACGGCGGTGCGTGGCATTCGCCGGCCGACCTCGTGACCCGCGACGACCCGGAGGATCCCCCACCCATGACCGAGAACACTCCCGCGACCTCGACCGCGGACGCGACCGCACCGCGCGTGGCCATCGTGACCGGCGCCGCCCGGGGCATCGGTGCCGCCACCGCGCGCCGGCTCGCCGCCGAGGGCATGGCCGTGGCCGTGCTCGACCTGGACGAGGCCGCCTGCGCGGACACCGTGGCCGCGATCGTCGCGGCCGGCGGCAGCGCGCTCGCGGTCGGCGCGGACGTCACCGTCGGCGAGCAGGTCGACGCCGCGGTGGCGCGCGTGGCCGACGTGCTCGGCGCGCCGACCGTACTCGTCAACAACGCGGGCGTGATCCGCGACAACCTGCTGTTCAAGATGTCCGACGGTGACTGGGACACGGTCATCGACGTACACCTGCGCGGCGCGTTCCTGATGAGCCGCGCGGTCCAGGCGCACATGACCTCGGCGGGTTACGGCCGGATCGTCAACCTCTCCAGTTCGTCCGCGCTGGGCAACCGGGGCCAGGCGAACTACTCGGCGGCCAAGGCCGGCCTCCAGGGCTTCACCAAGACGCTGGCGTTCGAGCTGGGCAAGTTCGGCGTGACCGCGAACGCGGTGGCACCCGGCTTCATCGTCACCGACATGACCGCCGCGACCGCGGCCCGGGTCGGAATGGAGTTCGAGGCCTTCCAGCAGGCCGCGGCCGAGCAGATCCCGGTGCGTCGGGTCGGCCGGCCCGAGGATGTCGCGAACACCATCGCGTTTCTGGTGAGCGAGGGCGCGGGCTTCGTGTCCGGCCAGGTGATCTACGTGGCCGGCGGCCCGCTGTGCTGACCGCCGCCGAACTCGACGCGAGGGTGGACGAGTTCATCGCCGCCCATCCGGACATCGACGACGCGCTCGGCTACCTGCGGGGCCGCTTCGACGCCGGGCTGGCCTGGGTGCACTACCCGGTCGGCCTCGGCGGCCTGGACGCGCCGCGTGCGCTGCAACCGGCCGTGGACGCGCGATTCGCCGCCGCCGGCGCGCCGTCCAACGACCCGGGCCGGATCGGCATCGGGCTGGGGATGGCCGCGCCGACCGTGCTCGCGTACGGCACCGAGGCCCAACGCGCCCGCTGGCTACGGCCGTTGTGGACCGGGGAAGAGGTGTGGTGCCAGTTGTTCAGCGAACCCGGGGCCGGCTCCGACCTGGCCGCGCTGGGCACCCGGGCGGTGCCCGACGGCGACGAGTGGGTGGTGGACGGCCAGAAGGTGTGGACGTCGATGGCCCATGAGGCACGCTGGGCGATCCTGGTCACCCGCACCCACCCCGAACTGCCCAAGCACCGGGGCATGACCTACTTCGTCTGCGACATGACCGCGCCCGGCGTCGAGGTGCGTCCGCTGCGCCAGGCCACCGGCGAGGCCGAGTTCAACGAGGTCTTCCTCACCGGCGTGCGCATCCCCGACGCGCACCGCCTCGGCGATGTCGGCGACGGCTGGAGCGTGGCGCGCACCACGCTGATGAACGAGCGGGTGGCCATCGGCGGCGGTGCCACACCGCGCGAGGGCGGCATGATCGGCATCGTCGCGGACACCTGGCGCGCGCGTCCGGAACTGCGCACCGCCGGGTTGCACGACCGGCTGCTGCGGCTGTGGGTGGAGGCCGAGGCCGCCCGCCTGACCTCGGCCCGCCTGCGCCTGCAACCGGCGGCCGGCGAACCCGGCCCCGAAGGCTCGGCGGCCAAGCTCGCCTTCGCCCGACTCAACCAGGAAATCTCGGGCCTGGAGGTGGAGTTGCTGGCCGAAGAGGGACTGCGGCACGACGAGTGGACCATGCGCCGGCCGGCGTCGGTGGACTTCACCACCCGCTCGCCCGGCTACCGCTACCTGCGCGCCAAGGGCAACTCGATCGAGGGCGGCACCTCGGAGATCCTGCTCAACGTCGTCGCCGAGCGCGTGCTGGGCCTGCCCGCGGAGCCTCGGGTGGACAAGGACGTCGCGTGGAAGGACCTGCCCCGATGAGTGTCATCGAGCACCTCGTGCACACCGAGGACGAGAACCAACTGCGCTCCGGTATCCGCGACCTGCTCACCGAACGGGTGACCCTGGCCGCGCTGCTCGCCCGGATCGAGACGGACGAGCCGTACGACCCGAAGTTGTGGCGCGTGCTCACCGAGCAGATCGGCGCGGCCGGGCTGGCCGTCGCCGAGGAGCACGGCGGCAGCGGCGCCACCTGGCGGGAAACCGCCGTGGTGCTGCAGGAGTTGGGTCGCACGGTCGCACCGACCCCGTACCTGGGCAGCGCGGTGCTCGCGACCGCCGCGCTGCGCGCGGTGGACGCGGTGGACGCCGGACCGCTCCTCACCGACCTGGCCGGCGGCCGGCGCAGCGCGACCCTGGCGGTCTCCTTCGCCACGGCACCCGGTGCCCGATTCCCCGACGGGGTGCGGGCCGACGGCAACTCCCTGACCGGTACCGTGACCTCGGTCGTCGACGCCGGCACCGCCGATGTCCTCGTCGTCGCGGCCGGGAGCGCGGAGGGGCCCGTGCTGTACGCGGTCGACACCGATCAGGTCGGCGTGGACCGCCGCCCGGTCGTCTCGCTCGACCTGACCCGGCCGCTGACCGACATCGTGTTCACCGGCGCCACCGGCGTTCCGCTGGCGCGCGGCGAGCGGGCCGAGGCGGCGGTGGCGACCGCGATCGGCACCGGGGCGGCGCTGTTGGCGTCCGAGCAGCTCGGCATCGCCGAGTTCTGCCTGGAGAGCACCGTCGCCTACCTCAAGACCCGCAACCAGTTCGGCCGCCCGGTCGGCTCGTTCCAGGGACCCAAGCACCGCCTGGCCGCGCTGTGGGTGTCGATCACCCAGGCCCGCGCGGCGGCCCGCTATGCCGCGGCGTGCGTGGCCGCGGACGACCCGGACACCCCCGTCGCGGTGGCCGTCGCGCAGGCGCACTGCTCGGAGATCGCCGTCCGCGCCGCCGAGGAATGCGTACAACTGCACGGCGGCATCGGCTTCACCTGGGAACACCACCCGCACCTGTACCTCAAGCGCGCCAAGGCCGACGCGCTCGCGTTCGGCACCCCCGACCGGCACCGCGCGACCCTGGCGCACCTGGTCGACCTGCCCGCCTGACCCGGCTCGGCGGCGGCGACCGGCCCGGATCCCGCCGCCACCACGAAGGAGCATCATGCGCGTCTTCGAGAACGTCACCGAGGTGTTCGCGGCCAAGGGCGAACCACTCGGCACCAGCGACTGGCTGACCATCGATCAGGATCGCATCGACACGTTCGCCGAGGCCACCGGCGACCACCAGTGGATCCACGTGGACGTCGAGCGGGCCAAGGAGGGTCCGTTCGGCGGCACCATCGCGCACGGCTACCTGACGTTGTCGCTGATCCCGACCCTGGCCGCCGACCTGTTCACCGTGCGGGGTGTGCGGATGGGCGTCAACTACGGCTCGGACAAGGTGCGTTTCCCGGCCCCGGTCCCGGCCGGCGCCCGGGTGCGCGACCACGCCGTGCTGATCGATGCGGTCGAGACCGCGCAGGGCGTGCGGCTGACGGTGCGGCACACCATCGAGATCGAGGGCGTCGCCAAGCCCGCGTGCGTCGCGGACACGCTCTCCCTGGTCGTCCCGTAGTGCCGGTGCCGATGTCGGGCGCGCTTGGCCCGGCATCGGCACCGCGCCGCGGCTGCGGGACCCGGGACGTCCCGCGGACCCGTCCTCGGCCGGGCGTTCCCCGACGTCCGGCCACCCCCGGCACCTCGATCAGTAAAGGATCACGCGTGAGTTTCAACCTCGCCGTCATGCTCCGCGAGTCCCGCCTCGCGACCCCGGACACGGCGTGTCTGATCCACCAGGGCACCCCGGTCACCTACCGCGAACTCGACGACCTCAGCAGCCGGTTCGCCCGTGGCCTGCGCGCGAAGGGGCTCGGCCGCGGCGACGTGCTGGCGATATCCCTGCCCAACGTCCCCGAGTTCGTGGTGGCCTACTTCGGCGCGCTCAAGGCGGGCGTCACGTTGATGCCGCTGAATCCGCTGCTGAAGGCGACCGAGATCGCCTACCACCTCACCGACTCCGGTGCCCGCACCCTGATCGCCTTCGACGTGTTCGCCGCCGAGGCCCTGGGCGCGGCCGCCGCCGTACCGGGCACCGAGGTGTACACCGTCAACCTGGTCGAGGACACCCCGGTGCCGCAGGACACCCTCGGGTTCGCCCTGCTGCTGCCCGACGGGCCGCCGGACCGGGCCGAATCGCTCCACGGCGACATCGAGCCGACGTCGAGCGACGACACGGCCGTGCTGCTGTACACGAGCGGCACCACCGGGCGGCCCAAGGGCGCCGAGCTGAGCCATTTCCAGCTCTACCAGAACTGCACCGTCTCGGGTGACCTGTTCGGCCTGTTCCCCGGTGACGTCTCGATCGGCGCGTTGCCGCTGTTCCACGTATACGGCCTGTCCGGCGTGCTGAACGTGTGCGTGCGCTACGGCGGGACGCTGTCGCTGGTACTGCGCTTCGAGGCGCAGAGCGTGCTCGACCAGATGGCCCGGGACGGGGTGAGCGTGATCGTGGGCGTACCCACGATGTACGTCGCGTTGCTGGCCGCGGATCGTACCGGGCGCGACCTGTCCCGGCTGCGGGTGGGCAGTTCGGGTGGGGCGTCGATGCCCGGCGAGGTGATCCGCGAGTTCGAGGAGGCGTTCGGCGTCGTCATCCTGGAGGGCTACGGGCTTTCCGAGAGTGCGAGCACCGCGACCTTCAACCGCGCCGACGACCGCCGGGTGTTGTCCGTGGGCAAGCCGATCTGGGGCGTCGAACTGCGCGTGGCCGACCCGGACGACCTGCCGCTGCCGCCCGGCGCCGAGCATGTGGGCGAGATCCTGCTGCGCGGGCACAACATCATCACCCGCTACCGCGACGACCCGGAGGCCACCGCCGAGGCCTTCCGCAACGGCTGGTTCCACACCGGCGATCTCGGCTACCTCGACAAGGACGGCTTCCTGTTCGTCGTGGACCGCAAGAAGGACCTGGTGATCCGGGGCGGTTACAACGTCTATCCGCGTGAGGTGGAGGAAGTCCTGTACACCCACCCGGCGATCGCCGAGGCGGCCGTGGTCGGCAGGCCGGACGAGCGGCTCGGCGAGGAGGTGGTCGCGGTCGTGGCGCTGCGCCCGGGCGAGGCGGCGGACCCGGACGAGATCGTCGCGTTCTGCAAGGAGCGCATGGCCGCGTACAAGTATCCGCGGGTGGTGCGGATCCTCGACGAACTGCCCAAGGGCCCCTCGGGCAAGATCATGAAGAAGGAGTTGCGTTCCATATGACCACGCCCGCCGGCGGGCCGCTGCCCGCCGACCTGATCAACCGGCAGATCCGGTTGGCCGCCCGCCCGTTCGGGCTGCCCAAGCCCACCGACTGGGACCTGGTCGGCGAACCGGTGACGGAGCCTGCCGACGGCCGGCTGCTGGTGGAGATCTCGCACATCTCGCTCGACCCGGCGATGCGCGGCTGGATGAACGACGTGCGCTCCTACATCCCGCCGGTGGGCATCGGCGAGGTGATGCGGGCCGGCGCGGTCGGCCGCGTCATCGCCTCGCGACACCCGGACTTCGCGGTCGGGGAGCACGTGTACGGCCAGTTCGGCGTGCAGGAGTACGCGGACTCGGACGGGCGCGGCGTTCGCCGGGTGGATCCGGCGGCGGCGCCGTTGTCGACCTATCTGGGCGCGCTCGGGATCACCGGACTGACCGCGTACTTCGGCTTGTTCGACATCGGTGACCCGCAACCGGGCCAGACCGTGCTGGTGTCCGGCGCGGCGGGCGCGGTGGGCAGCGTGGTCGGCCAACTCGCCCGGCTCAAGGGCTGCCGGACCGTGGGCATCGCGGGCGGCGCGGACAAGTGCCGGCTGCTGGTCGAGGAGTTCGGCTACGACGCTGCCGTCGACTACAAGAGCGAGGACGTCAAGGCCGCACTGCGCAAGCACTGCCCGGACGGTGTCGACGTGTACTTCGACAACGTCGGCGGCGAGATCCTGGATGCCGCGCTGACCCGGCTGGCGCGTGGCGCGCGGGTGGTGATCTGCGGCGCGATCTCGCAGTACAACAACACGGAGCAGGGCCCCGGGCCGGCGAACTACCTGTCTCTGCTGGTGAATCGGGCGTCGATGACCGGCATGGTGGTGTTCGACTACGCGGACCGCTACGCGGAGGCGACGGCCGAATTGGCCGGGTGGCTCGCGGACGGGCGGTTGCGCTCGCGCGAGGACGTGGTCGAGGGCGACGTGACGGCGTTTCCGCAGACGTTGTTGCGACTGTTCTCCGGCGCGAACACGGGCAAGTTGGTGCTGCGGATCCGGTGATCGGGACCCGGTGATCACCGATGCCGGCCGGCCGGGTCGACCGGGTCAGCCGGATCCGGCGGCGTGGGTGATCGGGTTGTCGAGGATGGCGTGGATGGTCATGCCGGCCGCCCCCAGGAGGGGTGCTCGGCGGGCCAGCGCGGACGCGGTGAGGGCCTCGGGAGCCCAGGGGCGGATCGTCACGCGGGCGGCGAGTTCACGGCGCATCGCCGGCAGCAGCCACTCCCCCAGTTCGGCGGCGGCGCCGCCGAGCACGACCCCGGCCGGATCGAGCAGGTTGATCGCACCGGCCAGGGCCGTGCCGAGGGCGCTGCCGGCCCGATCCAGCGCGGCGACCACCGGTGCGTGGCCGTCGCTCGCGTACCGGGCCAGGGTCGCGATCGGGTCGTCGGTCGTGGGTGCGAGGCCGGCCGCCGCGAACACGGCCGCCTCGCCCGCGTATTGCTCCAGGCAGCCGTGCGCGCCACACGCGCAGGCGGGGCCGTCCGGGTGCACCGGGACGTGGCCCAACTCGCCCGCGAAACCGCGCGCGCCCCGGAACAGCCGACCGTCGGCGACCACGGCCGCACCGATCCCGGCCTGGGCCGACACGTACACGAAGTCGGTCGCGGCGGGGTCGTGCCACAACTCGGCCAGCGCGCCCAGGTTGGCCTCGTTCTCCACGGTCAGCGGCAGCGCGCGCAGGCCGGCCGGGAGCAACGCGCGCAGCGGTTCGACCACCGGTTCCGCGCGCCAGCCCAGGTTGGGCGCGTGCTGCACCCGGCCCGGGGCCGCGCCGACCAGACCGGGCACGCTCAACACCAGAGCGGCGGGCCGCAGTTCGAGCGCGGCGGCGGTGCGGGCGGCGCGCGCGGCGACCCGGGCCAGCGCGGGCAGCGTCTCGGCGGCGGGACGATCGCGGTTCGGCGCGGCGGCGTGCTCCCACGCGCGCACCTCGCCGCGCAGGTCGACCACGCACGCGCCGACGTGGTCGACGCCGATCTCCAGGCCCAGTCCGGCCGGCCCCCGATCCCCCACCATCAGTGCCCGGCCGGGCCGTCCGGGACGCCCGCTCGGCGCGCTGCCCAACTCGGTGACCAGGCCCGCGGCGTGCAGTTCCTCGACCAGGCTGGACACCGCGGCGCGGGTCAGTCCGGTGCCGGCCGCGACGTCGGCGCGCGAGAGCGGACCCCGGGCGGCGACGTCGCGCAGCACCAGGGCGAGGTTCTGTCGCCGCATGCCCTGCTGCGACGCGGGCAGCGACCGGGGCCGGTCGGTGGATCGGTGGGCGCGGCGCACTGGACTCTTCCCGATCAGGGCCGGCCGGGTGCGGCGTCGAACAGGGGCCCGGCGTTGCGCAGCGTATCCGCGATCCGCTCCATCGCCGCGTCGTCCCTGGGCAGCGGCTCCAGCAGCGGCCCGTCGGCGGTGCGCCACCGGCGCGCGACCGCGTCGGCGGGTTCGCCGGTGAGCAGCCCGGCGGCCTGGGCGGCAGCGCCCAGCGCGACCGCTTCCTCGGCGACCGGTATCCGCACCGGGCGACCGGAGAGTCGGCGTACGGTGTCGCGCCAGGCACTGCCCCGAGCCCCGCCGCCGATCAGCAGCAATGGCACGTCGGGATCGTCGGATTCGCCGCCCGCGCGCAGCACCTCGGCCAGCGCGGTGAGCAGCGAGTGGACCGCGCCGTCGTAGGCGGCCTGGAGGAGTTGCCCGCCGGTGGTCTCGTGGCGCAGCCCGTGGATCAGGCCGGCGGCGTACGGCAGATCGGGGGTGCGCTCGCCGTCGAGGAAGGGCAGGACGACGGTGTCGCCGCCGGGTTCGACCGCGTCGCGGTCGCGGCCGAGCAGCGCGGCGATCCGGTCGACGGCCACGGTGCAGTTGAGCGTGCAGGCCAGGGGCAGCCAGCCGCTCAGCGCGTCGGCGAAGCCGGCCACCGTTCCGGTGGGGTCGGCGGGTCGGCCGCGGGTGACCGCGTACACGGTGCCCGAGGTGCCCAGGCTGAGCACGGGCAGGCCGGCGGTGAGGCCCAGGCCGAGCGCGGCGGCCATGTTGTCGCCGGTACCGGCGGCCACGAGGGTGCCCGGTCGCAGCGGGGTCCCGGGCCGCGCGCTGCCCACCGGCACGCCGGGGTCGGCGACGGCGGGCAGGAACTCGACGGGCAGGCCGATACGTTCGAGCAGTTCGGTGTCGTACCCGGTCGGGGTCCACCACCCCGTGCCGGACGCGTCGCCGCGGTCGGTGACCGCCGCGCCGGTGAGCCGCTCGGTGAGGAAGTCGTGTGGGAGCCGGACGGCGGCGACGCGCGCGGCGGCCTCGGGTTCGTGTGCGGTGAGCCAGCGCCACTTGGCGGCGGTGAACGCGGCGGTGGGTACGCTGCCGGCGCGTGCGGCCCAGTCGGCCGCGCCGGATTCGGCCACCAGCGCGGCCGCCTGCGGCGCGGCGCGTACGTCGTTCCACAACATGGCGGGCCGGACCGGAGCACCGGCGGCGTCGAGGGTGACCAGGCCGTGCTGTTGGCCGGCGATCGACACGGCTCGCGCGTGCTCGGCCCAACCGGTCGCGGCGAGGGCGGCGGACAGCGCCTGCCACCACCGCAGCGGATCGCTCTCCCGGGCGTCGCCGGTGCTCACCCGGTGCGGGGCTCGGCCGGTGGCCAGAACCTCGCCGGTGTCGACGTCCACGGCGAGGGCCTTGGTGGCCTGGGTGGAACTGTCCACGCCGATGACCACGCGCCGTGTGCGCATGCCGCCTCCTGGTGTCGTGTCCGAGGCCGGATCGACCCGGGCAGCGCGGGCGCGGGTCGACGGGCGAGGGTTCCCTTCCGTACCGGGCCGATACTAGTTTGTTTTTCGCGTTTACCAATAGGGCTCGGCCACCATCCGACACGATCCGGGAGCGGCACCCATGACGGACCCCTTCACCCCCGAGGATCCCTTCACCCCCACCCCCGACGACCGCTTCACCTTCGGCCTGTGGACCGTCGGCTGGCCCGGCCGCGACCCGTTCGGCGAGCCGACCCGGCCCGCGCTCGACCCGGTCGAGACGGTCTCCCGGCTGGCCGAACTCGGCGCGTACGGCGTGACCTTCCACGACGACGACCTGATCCCGTTCGGCAGCTCCGACACCGCGCGCGAGACGCACGTCAAGCGCTTCCGGCAGGCGTTGGACGCGACCGGGATGAAGGTCCCGATGGCCACCACCAACCTGTTCACCCACCCGGTGTTCAAGGACGGGGCGTTCACCGCCAACGATCGCGACGTGCGGCGGTACGCGTTGCGCAAGACCCTGCGCAACATCGACCTCGCGGTCGAGTTGGGGGCCGAGACGTACGTCGCGTGGGGCGGCCGGGAGGGCGCGGAGTCGGGTGCCGCCAAGGACGTGCGGACCGCGCTGGACCGGTTGAAGGAGGCGTTCGACCTGCTCGCGGGATACGTGCTCGATCAGGGTTACCCGCTGCGCTTCGCGATCGAGCCCAAGCCGAACGAACCGCGCGGCGACCTGCTGCTGCCCACCATCGGCCACGCCCTCGCGTTCATCGAACGGCTCGAACACGCCGACCTGTTCGGGGTGAATCCGGAGGTGGGCCACGAACAGATGGCCGGCCTGAACGTCGCGCACGGCGTCGCGCAGGCGCTGTGGGCGGGCAAGCTGTTCCACATCGATCTGAACGGACAGACCGGCGTCAAGTACGACCAGGACCTGCGGTTCGGGGCGGGCGACGTGCGCGCCGCGTTCTGGCTGGTCGACCTGCTCGAATCGGCGGGCTACCGGGGGCCGCGTCACTTCGACTTCAAGCCGCCGCGCACCGAGGACGTCGAAGGCGTGTGGGTGTCGGCCGCCGCCTGCATGCGCAACTACCTGGTGCTCAAGGCGAGGGCGGCGGCGTTCCGGGCGGATCCGGCGGTCCGCGACGCGCTCGCGGCGGCCCGGTCGGACCGGCTCGCGCAGCCGACGCTGGGCGCCGGCGAGTCCGCGGCCGATCTGCTCGCGGACCGTACGGCCTACGAGGACTTCGACGTCGAGGCGGCGGCCCGACGCGCCATGGCGTTCGAGCGACTGGACCAGTTGGCGATGGATCACCTGCTCGGGACCCGCTGAGCGGGCGCGACGCGCCGCCGGTGTCGACGCCGGGGCCGACGCCGACAGGTGCCGGTTCCGGCGAGCCGGGTCGCGTCGGCGCGTCGAACGGTGGCGCCGTGAGGTCCGCCGCTCAGTCGCACCGCAGCGCGGCGAGTTCACGGCCGAACCCGACCACCAGCCGGCCGCCCGGGGCCACCGCGAGGGCGTCCACCGACAACGGGAAGACCAGGCAGGGGCCGATCGGGCTGCGGGTGCTCAGATCCCAGACCCGTACCGTCCCGCGCTCCTCGGTCGCGCCGCTCGCGCCGCCGACCACCGCGATCGGCCGGCCGTCGAGCAGCCCGGTCGCCACGGCCGACACATACTCGGCCAGGGGTTCGCCGATCGGCTCGCGGGTGGTCAGGTCCCACACCCGCGCCGCGTCCCAACCGCCGGTGACGGCGACCGGGCGGCCTCGGACGACGGCCGTGGCCACGCCCGTGACCACGCAGGTGTGTCCGACCAGGGGCGCGCCGAACTCGGCTCCGGTGGCCAGGTCGAAGACCCGCACCGCGTGCTCGCGGCCGGCGTCCCGACCGGACTCCGCCCCGGCGACGACGACGGGGCGTCCGTCCAGCACGGCCGTGGCCACCGCCCACACCGAGTCGGACAGCGGTTCACCGACCGGCAGGCCGGTGGCCGGGTCCCATACCCGTACGCCGGCCGCGTCGCCGGTCACCGCGACCGGGCGGCCGGCCACGACGGCCCGCGCCGCGCCCACCCACGCGGTCCGGCCGGTCAGCGGTCGGCACAGTTGGTGTCCGCGTTCGAGGTCGAACACGCGCACCGTCGCGCCCCACCCGGCGGTGCCCGCGACCACGACCGGACGCCCACCGACCAGCGCGGTGGCCACCGCGTCCACGCGCCCGTCGTGACCGGTCAGCGGCTCACCGATCGGCTGCTCGGGGACCACCGCGCGCACCGACGGCGGGCGATGGCCGTCCCCCGCGACCGGCTCGGCCTGTTCGGCCGGGAGTTCGGCCGATGCGCCCGACCCGCCCGGCTGTCCTCTCCGAACGAGCGGCGCGGCCCGGTGTTCGGCCGCCACCCACGGCCCGGTCACCCAGTCCAACCGCCATCGCGAAGGGAGTTCGCGCCCCGTGGGGTCGGCGGGCGTGCGCACCGCCGACCCGCCGCCGGCCGCGGCGCCGAGGTCGTCGACCGTCGCGAGCCAAGAAATATCATCCTGCGCAACGTTGGACATATCACCATTGTGCCCGTCATGACCTCCCGGGCGCACGATCGCCGAGCCGATCCGCGTGACCGTGGCGGTCACGATCACGGTCGCCCTCGGCCTCGCGATCACCCTCGCCGTCACGGTCGCCTCCGGCGTCGCGAACCCGACCCGCCAACGCGGTTGTGCCCGCACGGCGCGTCGACGGCGGTGGGCCTATACCGTCAGCACCACCTTCCCCTCGGCCGCCCGACCCTCCAGCGCGGCGTGCGCGTCGGCGGCCCGGTCGAGCGGGAAGCGGGTGATGGTCGGGACCAGCCGGCCCCGGGCCGCCTCGCGCAGCGCCCGGGTGGTCAACTCGCGCCATCCGCCGGGCGGCACCATGTTCGGGCCGATCGCCCAGGTCGCGGTCAGTTGGCGCTCGACCAGGTCGCGCGTGGTGATCTCGGTCGGCTCACCGGCCGCCCAGCCGTACATCAGGAAGCGCCCACCGGGCCCGAGCAGTTCCAGCGCCCGTCGGCCCGAAGCACCGCCGACACCGTCGAGCACGATGCCGATCTCGCGGCCCGCCAACGCCGTCCGTACCCGCTCGGGCCAGTCCGCGGCGGAGTAGTCCACCGCGACGTCGGCGCCGAGCGCACGCACCCGGGCCACCTTCGCGGCGCCGCCCGCGACCCCGACCACCAGCGCGCCCGCGGCCTTCGCCGCCTGGACGAACAGGCTGCCCAGACCGCCTGCGGCCGACATCACCAGCACCACGTCCCGCTCGGTCAACCGGGCCACTCCCAGGACACC
This sequence comes from Embleya sp. NBC_00888, assembly GCF_045207655.1. NCBI lineage: Bacteria > Bacillati > Actinomycetota > Actinomycetes > Kitasatosporales > Streptomycetaceae > Embleya > Embleya sp. NBC_00888. The sequence continues at coordinate 2,591,515 of NZ_CP108785.1, forward strand.
CTGCGCCGTGGTGCCGGTGGTGATCGCCGCGACCGCGACGTCGTCGGCCAATTCGTCGGGGATCGGGTACAGCGCGGACTCGTCGGCGAGCGCCTGCTCGGCGTACCCGCCCGCATCGCCCAGTTGCACGACGACCCGGCGGCCCAGCCAGTCGGCCGACACTCCCGGGCCGACCGCCCCCACCACACCCGCCACCTCGCTGCCGGGGGTGATCGGCAACTCGGGCGGGCGGTGCGGGCCGACCGCGATGCCACGCCGGAGCCTGGTCTCGATCAGGTGCACGCCGCTCACTCGGACATCCACACGCACCTGCCCCTCGGCCGGCACCGGCTCGGGCAGCTCTTCGAGGCGCAGGTTCTCGGCGGGACCGAAGGAGTGCAGTCGGATCGCGCGCATGTGGTGGCTCCCGGGTTCGATGGTGGACGTTCGCGGCCCGATGGCCCGCGTTCGCCGGTTCCGGGATCACTATCGAACTTCAAGTCGAGTTGAGGTCAAGCGGCCCTCGGTCGCCCCGCCGACCCCTGTCCCGGTCCGCACATCGAGTGCCGGTTCCCGCTCCCGGAGCGCCGGTGTGGCAGGGTGGCGGGATGTCGTCGACCGAGTCGCAAGGGTCGGGCCCGGGGCCCGCCGGGTGGGATCCGCACGCGCCCGGGGGCGAGCTGTTCGTGGCCATCGAGCGGGGCGATCCCGAGGCCGTGCGCGAACTCCTGGCCGCCGGCGCGGAGATCGAGGGGCGGGATCCGAGGTCGCGCTTCCTCGACGGGCAGACTCCGCTGATCGCGGCGGCTTCGATGGCACACCCGGACCTGGCGCGGCTGCTGCTCGACCACGGCGCGGCGGTGAACGCCCGGTCGGCGTCGGGATGGACGGCGCTGATGCGTACGTGCAACGCGGGAAGCCTGGACTGCGCCCGCCTGTTGCTCGACGCGGGAGCGGACGCCGGGATCCGCAACGACGAGGGGTACACCGCGCTGGGCCGGGTGCCGGGCGACCGGGCGGAACTGGTGCGGTTGTTGCGTGAGCGCGGCGCGCCCGTGGTCTGACCGGAGTACGCCCCGGGCACGACGCGCGACCCGGGACGCCACGACCGGACCACGCGCAAGTGCTCCGGGTGCGGCACGAGATGATCACCGCATGCAACAGATCATCTTGATGTCCGATCCTCGCGTGGCCGCCGTCCCCGTACACGAGTGCGACGAACCGCTCGTCGATGTCCGCCTGGACGGCTCACTGCCGGTGGACCTGCGCCAGGCGGATCGAGCCGAGACGTTCTCGTTCCTGCGGGTGGGCGTGCTCGACCGGTTGATCAAGGCCCAGGCGGCGCTGCCGGACGGGCTGCGGTTGTTGTTCGTCGAGGGGTACCGGCCGCCGGCACTGCAACGGCACTACTTCGAGGAGTACTCGGACGAGTTGCGGGCCGCGCGTCCCGACTGGTCCGCCGACCGGATCCACATCGCGGCCAGTCGCTACGTCTCACCACCCGACATCGCTCCGCACAGCGCCGGCGCGGCGGTCGACCTGACGCTGGTCGACCCGGACGGCCGCGAACTCGACCTCGGCACCCCGATGAACGCCAGTCCCGAGGACAGCGCCGGAGCCTGCTACACCGCCGCCGAGAACATCGACGCGACCGCCCGCGCCAACCGCGACGTGCTGAGCGCCGCACTGACCGCCGGCGGACTGGTCAACTACCCCACGGAGTGGTGGCACTGGTCCTACGGCGACCGCTACTGGGCGCTGACCACGAATGCGGAAGCCGCCCGCTACGGCCCGTGCGAGCTCGACCGACGGTCGCAGTGGGTGGCACTGCGATGACGGATGGTGTCGGATCGCTCGGCATTTCGGCGGATTCCCTCGGTTTGTAGGGGGCGGGCAACGGCCACGCGGCCGTACACGACACGTCATCTGTTCTTCGCCCCTTGGTTCCCCCACGACTGATGGACTCTGCCACGTCGGCAACGCGTCGACCTCGAAGGAGGAGAAATGCCGGATCTGCGTGTGTCCCGCCGTCATCTCGCGTGGGGTGCGGCCGTCGTACTGGCCATCGGCGTCGCCGTACCCGGCGCGGCGTCGGCGTTCGGTCAGGCGGATCAAGCCCGGCACTCGATCACGGACGGATCGGCCAAGAACGTCATCCTGCTGATCGGTGACGGCATGGGCGACTCCGAGATCACTCTCGCCCGGAACTACTCGGTCGGCGCCGCCGGCCGGCTGAACATGGACCGCTTCCCGCTGACCGGCGCGTACACGACGTACGCGGTGGACAAGGAGAACCGTCCCGACTACGTCACCGACTCGGCCGCGAGCGGCACCGGGTGGGCGACCGGGCACAAGACGGTCAACGGGCGCATCTCCAAGACCCCGGACACCGACAAGGCCGTGCCCACCATCCTGGAGCTGGCCCAGCGCAACGGCTACGCCACCGGCAGCGTCACCACCTCCGAGCTGACCGACGCCACCCCGGCCGTACTGGCCGCGCACGCCACCGACCGCAGCTGCGCGGGCCCGGCGGACATGGCCAAGTGCCCGACCGACACGATCGCCGCCGGCGGCCCCGGCTCGATCGCCGAGCAGAGCGTCGCGCACAAGGTGGACGTGCTCCTGGGCGGCGGCAAGGCACGCTTCGACCAGACCATCACGCAGGGTCCGTTCGCGGGCAGGACGGTCACCCAGCAGGCCCAGGCGCAGGGCTACCAGGTGGTCACCGACGCCGACTCGCTCGAGGCCGCCAAGGCCGGCAAGCCGGTACTCGGCCTGTTCGCGCCGGTCAACGTGCCGGTCGAGTGGACCGGCAAGGCGGCCGCGGTGGGCGGCACCGAACCGCAGCGCTGCGTGACCTCCAACCCGGCCCGTCCGGCCGGTACGCCGAGCCTGGCGCAGTCCACCGCGAAGGCGCTGGAACTGCTGGAGGCCAAGCAGTCCGGCCGCGGTCACGACCGCGGCAAGGGCTTCTTCCTCCAAGTCGAGGGTGCCTCGATCGACAAGCAGGACCACGCCGCCGACCCGTGCGGTCAGATCGGCGAGACCGTCGCGTTCGACCAGGCGGTCAAGCTGGCCCGCGACTACGCGGCCAAGCACCCCGACACGCTCGTGGTGACCACCGCGGACCACGGCCACACCAGCCAGATCGTGCCGCTGGAGGCCACCCCGCCGGGTCTGTCCTCGACGCTGGTCACCAACGAGGGTGGGCAACTGAAGGTCAACTACTCGACCAACACCCCGGGCAAGTCGCAGGAGCACACCGGCACCGAGGTGCGCATCGCGGCGCAGGGCCCGCAGGCCTACCGAGTGCTGGGCGTGACCGACCAGACGGAGCTGTTCACCACGCTGCGCACGGCGCTGCGGCTGCGCTGACGCGCGGACGGGAACGACCCGGTCGGGCGTTCGACCCCGCCCGGCACCGCTGCCCGCAGGCACCCGCCTGCGGGCAGCGGCATGTTCGGGCACCGGCCGTGCCGGCGGACGCTCGGGCCGAACGCGTGGATAGGGTTTGCCCTTTCGCATCATCCTTGGAGGCGGCTCGTGGTCGACATCGGCAGGCTCACGCCGGCGGACCGGGCGGAGTGGCAGGTCCTGTTCGAGGGCTACAACACCTTCTACGAGCGCACGCTCGCCCCAGAGTTGTTCGACCGGGCGTGGACCGCGTTCCAGGAGGACACCCGGATGCACGCGCTGGGCGCGAAGGTGGACGGCGAGCTGGTGGGTATCACCCACTTCCTCGTGCACGCCAGCACCACGGCGCCCGACGTGTGCTACCTCCAGGACCTGTTCACCGCACCGAAGGCCCGGGGCAAGGGGGTTGCGGGCGCGTTGATCGCCGCGGTGGCCGATTGGGCCCGCGAACGCGAGTGCTCGCGGGTGTACTGGTCGACCCACCAGGACAACGCCACGGCCCGCCGGCTCTACGACCGAGTGGGGCTGAACCGGGGCTTCGTGCTGTACCAGATCACCCTCTGAGGGCACCGGGCACCGGGCACGGGGCAGGGGGCAGGGGGCAGGGGGCACGGGGTCCAGGGCACAGGCGACGCCGGGACGCCGGGACGCCGGGACGCCGGGACGCCGGGACGCCGGGACGCCGGGCACGGCGTGTGTGGCTACGGCGCGAGTCGGGCGGCGAGCAGCGCGGGGGCCTCGGCCAGGGACGGGCCGTACCAGGTGAGGTGGCGTCCGCTGACGAGTGCGGTCGGGACGCCGGGGAACGCCTCGGGGCCGTCGTCCGCGGTGAACGCGTAGGGTTCGTCCGGCAGGACCACCAGATCCGGTGCGGCGGCCCGCAGTTCCGCCAACGGGATCGCGGGCCAGCGCTCGGGGTGGGACGCGAAGACGTTCACGACGCCGAAGCGGGCGAGGACGTCGCCCGCGAAGGTGTCCCGGCCGGCCACCATCCACGGACGGCGCCACACCGGGATGATCGCCCGTCGCCGCGGCGGAGCCGGCGGCAGCGCGGCCCACGCGGCGCGGCAGCGGTCGAGCCAGGGCGGGACGGGAAGCCGGCATCCGAGCGCGAGCATACGTTCGAGCGCGGTGAACGCCTCGTCCAAGCCGCGAACCCGGGTGACCCACACGGCGATTCCGGCGGCCCGCAGCGCGGCCAGATCCACGGCGCGGTTCTCCTCCTCGTTGGCCAGGACCAGGTCCGGGGCGAGCGCGCGAATCGTGTCCAGGTCGGGGTTCTTGGTGCCGCGCACCCGGACCACGTCCAACTCGGCGGGATGCGTGCACCAGTCGGTGGCGCCGACCAACAATCCGGGCGCGCTCGCCGCGACCGCCTCGGTGAGCGAGGGCACCAGCGAGACCACCCGACGGACGTCGTCCGGTACGGGCACGCTCAGGTCCAGATCGTCACGCATGCGCCGACCCTACGACCGCGCGGGCGCGGGACGCCCGGGCGTCGGGGCGGTCGTCGTGACGCGGGCCCGCGTCACGGGCGCGCCCGGTAGCTGCGCAGCCACATCCGCACGCCGTCGTCGACGATCCGCCCGATCTCGGTGGAGGTGACCTCGTGCAGGCCGTCCCGCGAGCGATGGATCGCCTCGTGCGCGGTGAGCAGGATCAACTGGTGTGTCGCCAGGGGCACATCGGGGATGTCCAGGACGCCCGCCTCGACGTACTTGCCGATCTCGCGGGCCACCGCCTCGTCGAAGGCCGGGCGGGGCCGGGCCCATTCCTCGGCCAGTTCGGGATGACGCCACTGCTCGGCCACTATCACCCGACGCAGGGCCACCATCTCCCGATCCAGCACGAGTTCGGTCCAGATCCGAGCCGCCGCGCGCAGGTCGTGCTCCAGGTCGCCCGACTCGTGGAAGAGCGCGGCGAAGCGGGCGACGGAACGATTCGCCGCGTCCCGCTGGGCCGTCTCGACAACCGCGACGAACAGCGTCTTCTTGTCGCCGAAGTGGTTGTACACGGTCTGCTTGGAGGCGCCCGCCTCGGCGGCGATCACATCGACGCTCGTATCGGTGAAGCCGTACCGCAGAAACACCCGCTTGGCCGCCTCGACGATGGCCTGGCGCTTGTCGGGTCGCCCCGGCCGCGCGGCGGGACGCGGCGACTGCCCGGCCGATCCGGTATCCCGTCGGCCTTGACCACTTGGACTCATGCGTCCAATACTAGCGGAGCAATATTTTGACTGGACGGTCCAGTCAAATAATTCGATCGAGACCCGGGAGCAGCCGTGTCATCTCCCTCCTTGCCCGATGTCCACCCCTCGGCGGTCGATCCGCCACCCGCTCCCGGTCCGGACACCCCCGTGGTGGTCCGTGCCGAAGGACTCGCGAAGGTCTATCCGGACGGCACCACCGCGGTGCACGGCCTGGACCTCGCGGTCCGGCGCGGCGAGGTGTTCGCGCTGCTCGGCCCCAACGGCGCGGGCAAGTCCACCACGGTGGGCATGCTCACCACCGCGATCGTGCCGACCTCCGGCCGGGCCCTGGTCGCCGGCGTCGACGTCGCGACCCACCCCGCCGCCGCACGCCGGGAAATCGGCGTGGTGCCGCAGCGCAACACCCTCGACCGCGGCCTGACCGTGCGCGAGAACCTGGTCTTCCACGGCCGGTACTTCGGCCTGCGCCGCGCGGACGCCCGCCGCGAAGCCGACCGCGGGCTCGCCCGGGTCGCCCTCACGGCGGTCGCCGACAAGCCGGTGGACGGCCTGTCCGGCGGCATGGCCCAGCGGCTGATGATCGCCCGGGCGATCCTGCATCGGCCCGCAGTGCTGTTCCTGGACGAGCCCACCACCGGCCTGGATCCACAGAGCCGGCTCGCCCTGCACGCGTTGATCCGCGAGTTGCGCGCCGCCGGCCAGACCACCGTGCTGATCACCCACGACATGGACGAGGCCGATCGGCTCGCCGACCGGGTCGCGATCATCGATCGGGGCCGGTTGCTCGCGCTGGACACGCCGGACGCGCTCAAGCGCTCGATCAACGCGGACACCGTGGTCGCGGTGAGCGCACACGCGCCGACCGCCGAGGTGGCCGAGGTGTTGCGGGCACGAATCCCGGGAGCCCGCGATGTGCGCGTGCACGCCGACACGGTGTCGCTGACCGTTCGGGGCGAGCCGGCGGTCTTCCCGATCGTGGTCGCCGCACTGGCCGACGCGCGGATCGCGGCGCGCGACGTACGGGTCGAGGAACCGTCGTTGGAAACCGTGTTCATCCGGCTCACCGGCAAGGAGTTGCGCGACTGATGGCCGCCGTCGACACCCCCGAACACTCGGGCACCGCGGCGCCGGCCGAACCCGTCGCGCCCGCGCGCCTGTCCGCCGGCGAGACCCGGCGCGCGTTCCGCGCGCTGCTCGCCCGCGACCTGACCGTGCTCCGCAGGCAACCGGTCAATTTCATCGCCCGAACCGTCGTGCAACCGTTGATGCTGCTGTTCGTCCTGGGTTACGTCACGCCGCGGATCGGGCCGGGCGGCGGCCACGGGGCGGAGGCGACCGAGCAGGCCACCACGCTCCTGGCCGGCATGCTCGCGATGGTCGTGCTCTTCCAGGGCATCTTCGCCGTCGCGATGCCGCTGGCGCAGGAGTTCGGTTACACCCGGGAGATCGACGATCGCGTGTTGTCACCGATCCCGATCGGCCTGGTCGCGGTCGCCAAGGTCGTCGCGGGCGCGCTCCAAGGCCTGGCCGCCGCACTGGTGGTCTTCCCGCTCGCCGAGTTCGTACCCGCGTCCCGACCCGAACTGCACACGCACTGGGCGGTGTTGCTGACCATGGCCCCGCTCGGCGCGGTGATGTGCGCCAGTCTGGGGCTGTATCTGGGCACCGCCTTCGAGGCGCGCAGCGTGATGGCCCTGTTCTCGATCCTGCTCACCCCGCTGCTCTATCTCGGCTGCACGCTGTACCCGTGGAGCACACTGGGCCCGATCCGCTGGGTCCAGGCCGTATCCCTGCTCAATCCGCTGACCTACGTGAGCGAGGGCTTCCGCGCGTCGGTCACGCCGGCCGATCACCTCGGGCTGTATGTCGTGTATCCGGTGCTGCTCGGCTGCACCGCACTGCTGCTCGGGCGGGGAATCCGCCACTTCCGGCGCCGGGTGGTGGGCTGAGCCGGGTGGGTGCGGACCGCCGGACCGTGGACCTCGGGGAACCCGGGCCCGGTCCGCGGTCGGGGGCTCTCCTAGGGTGGGTTCCATGACCACACGCACGGAAAACAGCACCTCGGACGACGCGGCCGGCGCCGACGGACACTTCGACACCGGGCTGTTCGACGCACTGCGCGCGGACGCGATAGCCGACGTCACGAGCCTGCGCGAGTTGTACGAACAACCCGGCGCGGCGGCGGCCGCCAAGGAGATGGACCGGCTCACCGAGAAGACCCGCGCGCTGGTCGGCTGCGCGTCGCTGGTCTTCGTCGCCAGCACGGACGCGCAGGGCCGCTGCGACGTGACCCCGCGCGGCGGCCCGGCCGGCTTCGTCACCGTGCTGGACGACCGCACCCTGGTGATCCCCGACGCCACCGGCAACAAGCGCCTGGACACGCTGCACAACGTGCTGGAGACCGGCCGGGTCGGGCTGCTGTTCGTGATTCCCGGGCGCACCACCACACTTCGCGCCAACGGCCGCGCGTGCGTGTCCGCGCGGCCGGAGTTGCTGGAGCAGTTGACCGCCGTGGGCAAGCAGCCGGTGAGCGCCCTCGTGGTCGAGGTGGACGAGGTCTACCCGCACTGCCCCAAGGCGCTGCTGCGCAGTTCGGCCTGGAAGCCGGAGGGCTGGCTGCCCGCCGACGCGCAGCCGAGTTCGGCCGAGGTGACGTTGGCCCAACTGCGGATGCCCGGGTTGACCATCGAGGACGTCCGGCAGGCGGAGGCGGACTCGCTCAAGTACCGCTACGAATAACCGCAGCGGTCGGGTGTCGGGGCGGTCGGCGGGCGGAAGCCGGCCGCTCCGGGGTTGACACCGGGCCGGACCGGGAATCCGCCTCCCGTTTTCGAGCGAGGAACCCGCGGAGGACTTCGAGATCTTGGAGTACATCACGTGAACGCACTGCCACCCGCCGATCCCACCGTGCTGCACCCGATGCCGGGGCAGCGGCGCGTGGTGCTGCTCAAGCCGTTGGTGACCTCGCCGTTGATCGAGGTCGGGGAATTCTCGTACTACGACGACCCGGACGATCCCACCGCGTTCGAGACCCGCAACGTGCTCTACCACTACGGCCCGGATCGACTGGTGATCGGCCGGTTCTGCGCGCTGGGCGAGGGCGTACGGTTCATCATGAACGGCGCCAACCACCGGATGGACGGCCCCTCGACGTTTCCCTTTCCGATCATGGGCGGGTCCTGGGCCGAGCACTTCGACCTGATCACCGGCCTCCCGGGTCGCGGCGACACGGTGGTCGGCAACGACGTGTGGTTCGGCTACCGCTCCACCGTGATGCCGGGCGTACGCATCGGCCACGGCGCGATCGTCGCCTCCGGCGCGGTGGTGGTCGACGACGTTCCCGACTACACGATCGTCGGTGGCAATCCGGCCCGCCCGATCCGCCCCCGGCACAGTCCCGAGGACATCACCCGCCTGCTCGAACTGGCCTGGTGGGACTGGCCGATCGAGCACATCACCCGGCACCTGCGCACCGTCATGTCCGGCACGGTCGCCGAACTGGCGGCGGTCGCCCCCACCCCGACCGACTGACCGGCCACCGCGATCCGGCAACCTTCGCCGGGTCGCGGCATGTCGCGCCCGTACCGCGCCGCACCCACCACGCACCCCGCACCGCCCGTACCGCGCCGCCCTCGCACCGGGGCGCGGCGCGGGCTCATGTCGTGGGCGGGACGGCGGCGAGCAGGGCTTGGGCCAGGTGGCGGGCCCGACCGGCCGGGGCCGGGGTGCGCTCGCGGAGCGCGGTGACGATGGCGCCGTCCATCAGGAGGGCGAATCGGCCGGCCTGGACGGCCGGTTCGGCGATTCCGGCGGCGGTCAGGAGTTGTTCCAGGTAGTCGACCACGTGTTCCTTGTGGGCCGCCGCGACCCGATGTGCGGGGCTGTCCGGGTCGGCCGACTCGATCATCGTGTTGATGAACGCGCAGCCCCGGAAGTCCTCCCGCTCGAAGCGCTCGGCGAGCGCGTCGAAGACGGTGAGCGGATGCCCGCCCAGGGCCTCGACCCGCTCGGCGAGCCAGCTCCGCCAGCGCCGGTCGCGGGCCTCCAGAACGGCGACCACGAGGTCGTCCTTGCTCGGGAAGTGCCGATACATCGAGGCCCGGCCCACGCCGGACTCGGCCAGGATGCGCTCGACGCCGACGGCACGGATGCCCTCGGCGTAGAAGAGTTCCTCGGCGGTGGCGAGCAGGCGGTCGCGGGCGTTGACGGGCACGTTCGGATCCTAATCCCTCTTGACCGAAAACGGTACTGATCAGTACCGTCTGCGAAACGGCACCGATCGGTACCGTTTGGGTTTCGAGGCTCTCGGGAGTCCGCATGTCGTCCACACCCACCACGACCACACCCCCGGCGGTCGCCGCCGAGGAGCCCGACGGCGGGGAACTCCTCGCCCGGGTCGCCCGCCAACTCGGCCGGGTACCGAACCTGTACGCCGCGCTCGCGAGCGGCCCGGCCGCGCTGGAGGGCTACCTCGCGATGCGCGACCACCTCACCCGGGGCGTGCTGCGACCGCGCCTGCGGGAGCAGCTCGCGCTGCTGATCGCGCAGGAGAACGAGTGCACCTACTGCGTCAGCGCGCACTCCTTCCGCGGCGGCCTGATCGGGCTGACCGAGCAGGAGCTGCGGGCCACCCGCGACGGGCACGACGCCGATCCGCACACCGACGCCGTCCTGGGCCTGGCCCGGGCGATCCTGCGCACCCGGGGCCGGGTCGCCGAGCCGGACCGCGCGGCGGCCCGCGCGGCCGGGGTCACCGAGGCCGAACAGGCCGAGATCGTCGCGCACATCGCGCTGAACACGCTGTCCAACTACTACAACCACCTGGCCCGGCCGGAGCTGGACTTCCCGGAGGTGCAGGCATGACCTCGCACCGCACCTGGCTGGACGCGTCCGTCGAGCTCGTCGACGGCTACCCGGTGATCGGCGCCGACGGCGAGCCCACCGTCTTCGTGCCGAGCGCCCGGGTCGCCTTCGAGGGCGGGTTCGCGCACCTGGACATCCCCGGCACCGGCGTCGTCCAGATCGTCTCGGCGCCTGCCGTACGCCGGATCACCCACCGGAACGAGCCGACGGCGAGCTGACCCCGCGGTGGCGCGCCGGCCGGTACGGGAGTCCGGCCGGCGCGCCCGTCCCGGGCAGGCGCGGCATGCGCGTCGTCGCGGTCGGGTAATCGCGATGAGTTTTCCCGACCGATCGCGATGAGTTCTCCCGACCATTCCGGTCCACCCCTCGAGGACCCGCTGTGGACTCGTAGTGGACCCGCGGTGGACTCGGACCGGAATCGAACGACAACGTGCAGCACAGCCGCAGAGGAGTCACCCCATGACACTGGACCTGCAATCGCCGGCCGCGACCATCGCCCGGCTCGCGGACGGGATCGAGGACGAACGACTCGACGATCCGACGCCGTGTACGCGATACACGATCCGGGATCTGCTTTCCCACCTGGTCGGGCTGACCGCCGCGTTCCGCGACGCGGCGCGCAAGGAGTTCGGCCCGTCGACGCAGACCGCGCCCGGCGGCACGATGCCCGCCCTGGATCCGCGGTGGCGCGATCTGCTGTCTCGGCAGTTGCCCGAGCTGGTGGACGCCTGGCGCAAGCCGGACGCGTGGGAGGGCGAGACCCAGGCCGGTGGCGTGACGTTGCCCGCCGAGATCATGGGCCTGGTCGCACACAACGAACTCGTCCTGCACGGCTGGGACCTGGCCCGCGCGCTGGGCCGGGACTACACGGTGGACACCGCGAACCTGGATGCCTCCCTGGCCTTCCTCACCCCGCCGCCGGACGCCGACCACTCCGTCGACGCCCCCGTGGACGCCCAGGGCCTGTTCGCCCGCGCGGTGCCGCTGCCCGCCGACGCTCCGCTGCTCGACCGCGTGGTGGCCCTGGCCGGACGGGCCCCGAACTGGCCGGCGGCGGTGTAGGCGCGGGCCGCGACGGGCGGGCGGGTCGTACCGGGCCGATCGCTCAGGAGTCGCCCGCCCGCGCCGCGTCCGCCGAACGCTCGCGCGCCTCGGCCAGATCCTCCTCCGTCGGCGCGTCGTCCTGGGTCAGCCGCAGTCGCCAGTAGCCCGCGAACTCGATCCGCCCCTTGGCCAGGCCGCGTTCGTCCACCAGGTGTCGGCGCAGCGCCCGCACCACACCGGCCTCGCCCGCGATCCAGGCCCGTACCGAGCCGCCGGGCAGCTCCGCATCGCGCACCGCGCCCAGCATCACGTCGCGCTTCCCGGGCGGGACTTCGCCACGATGCAGCCAGTGCACGGTGAGTTCGGCCCGGCTCGCGAGGTGTTGTTCCTCGGCCGCGTCGACGACTTCGGCGTACACGATCGCGCGGGCGCCCACCGGGAGCGATGCCAGGATCGAGCCGATCGCGGGCAGCGCGGTCTCGTCGCCGACGAGGAGGTACGTGTCGGCGTCGCCCAGCGGGCGGGCGTAGCCGGCCGACGGGCCGTAGCGGCCCAGCACGTCGCCGGGCCGGGCCGTCCGCGCCCATCGGGTGGCCGGTCCGGCGTCCGGGTGCAGCACGAAGTCCACGTCGATCGCCGCGCGTTCGCGGTGATGGGCACGGACCGTGTAGCTGCGCATCCACGGGCGCTCGGCGTCCGGGATGGCCAGGAACGCCTGGTACCACCGCTGCACGTCGTCCGGGTCCTCCTCCGGCAGACGCGGCGCGCGCTGTCCCGCTCGGGGGAAGCACAGCTTGAGCTGCTGGTCCGGCCAGGTGGGAAAGTCGTCGAGTCCCTCCCCGGTGAAGGTCACCCGCGCCACGCGCGGTGTGACGCGGGTGACGTCGGTGACGTGGAGATACGAAACGAGGGGTGATTGCCCCATGGCATAAATCCCAACGAACAAGTGGATTCACGACGGGTCGAACGACCCGGCCCGGGCAGGTCTAGCAAAAAATTGTGCGGATTTGTCAAGCGTGAGGGCCCGGGAAACCGAGAATCCGAGGGCCCGAAAGAGAGCCCGAGAGCCCGCTACGAACCGCCGGGGCGGCGGCCGGGTAGCGTGCGAGGCGTACCGGATCTTCCGGGAGCACGGACCGCGAAGGGAACGAGCCGCACGATGACGCCGCAAGCGCAGAGCCCGCACGAGGACACGGTGCTGGTCGATCGGGTGGGCCCGGCGGGTCGACTCGGCCGGATCACGCTGAACCGCCCGCGCGCGATCAACGCGCTCGACCACCCGATGGTGCGCCGGATGCACGCCGCGCTCGCGGAGTGGGCGGACGACGACGAGGTCGCGGCGGTGTTGGTGACCGGAGCCGGCGAGCGCGGGCTGTGCGCGGGCGGCGACATCCGGGCGATCCGCGCCGACGCACTCGTGGGCGGGCACGCGGCACGCGAGTTCTGGCGGGACGAATACCTGCTCAACGCGCGGATCGCGGCCTACCCGAAGCCCTACGTGGCGATCATGGACGGCGTGGTGATGGGCGGCGGTGTCGGCGTCTCCGCACACGGCGACGTCCGGATCGTCACCGAACGCTCGACGGTCGCCATGCCGGAGACCGGGATCGGCTTCGTGCCCGACGTCGGCGGCACATACCTGCTCTCCCGCGCGCCCGGCGAACTGGGCACACATCTGGCGCTGACCGCCGGGGCGATCGGCGCCGCCGACGCGATCCTGTGCGGGCTCGCCGACCACTTCGTACCGGTCGACCGATTGCCGGCACTGCTCGACGCGCTCGCCGCCGAGGACCCGGCCGACGCCGCCGCACGCCACGCCGAGACCGCGCCGGCGGGCGAACTCGCCGAGCGGCGCGGGTGGATCGACGCGTGCTACGCGGCGGACAGCGTCGAGGAGATCGTGGACCGGCTGCTCGGCAGCGGCGAGCCGGCCGCGAAGGAGGCCGCCGAATCGATCGCCGGGAAGTCGCCGACGTCGCTCAAGGTCACCCTGGCCGCGCTGCGCCGGGCCCGGGAGCTGGATTCGCTGGCTCTCGTGTTGGACCAGGAGTATCGGGTCTCGTGCGCGTCGCTGGCCACGGCTGACCTGGTCGAGGGCATCCGCGCGCAGGTGGTGGACAAGGACCGTGATCCGCGCTGGTCGCCCGCCACGTTGGCGCAGGTCGGTCCGGCCGAGGTCGCGGCGTTCTTCGCGCCGCTGGGTGAACGGGAGCTGGGGTTGGCGGCGACGACCGGCTGAGCCCGGCGCCGGTCGTCCGTCGAGCGAGACCTGTCCTGGGGATGCCTGCAACGCGCACTTGGGCCACCCCGAACGGCGCCTCGTGGCAGGTGTGTTCCCGTCGCGCGGCGGGTGTCCTGGGGCCGCTGGGCATGGCCCGTCGTCGGGTCTTCCCGCGCGACGACTCTCGTGGGAGAGTGATCGCCGCAATCGCCGAACCCCGGATGGGCACGATAGAGGTGTGGAACTGTGTCGGTCCTCGATCTCACTCCGGAGCGCATCGCCGAGGATACGCGGTACCTGCTTCGTGGTATTCCGTCCGACCGCACGATTTTGCTGCATTCGTCGCTCGCGGCCTTTCTCGAGCCCCTGTCCGCCCGGACATCGACCCGGGATCGTGCCGGCGCGGGTCCCGGTGGCACACGGTCGGGCCCCGAGGCCGATATGGCGAAGGTCGTCGTGGACGGGATCATGGACGGCCTGGGACCCGACGCCACCCTTGCCGTACCGACCTTCACCTCCTGGAACTCGCTGACCTCGCACGCCTATCGGGCCGCGGTCGAGGGGAAGACCCCCGAGGAGCGCGCCCGCATCGAAGCCGCCCTGCCCGCTTTCGATCCGGGAATCACCCCGTCGGAGGAGGTCGGCTTCCTGAGCGAGGTGATCCGGCGGCGCGGATTTCGCAGCAGACATCCACAGACGTCGTTTGCCGCCACCGGGAAACGTGGTCACGAGATTGTCGACGGGCACGACCCGCGCAGTCACTTGGGCGAGGCTTCCCCACTCGGCGCCCTGTACCGGACCCCGAACACCCACATTCTCATGGCGGGCACCGACTGGGACACGTGCACGGCGTTCCACCTGGCGGAGTACAAGCGGGAGAATCCACAGGAGCGGCACTACCAGACTCGGGTCTACAGCCCGCTCAACGGTCGCGGTGAATTCACCCAGTACCGCGACGTGGTCCTTGACGACAGCGACTTCATGGGTATCGGCAAAGCCTTCATGAAACAAGGCGTCGGCCTCACCAAGGGTGGCTTCATCGGAGGCGCGAAATGCCTTTTGGTGCCCTTCAAACCGGCCGTCGACTTTGCGGTTCGGTACATGGAGGAGAATCGTGTGCCGCTCGCGCCGGAGGACCTGAGAAAATTCACGATGCAGCGCGACCTGGTCGACGGGTATACACAGACCAAAGGGTTCTCGCAGGAGCGGCAGAGTTTTCTGCTCCGCCCGGTGGGGGCGCGTATTTCGTCGAAGCAGCTCGGGTTGACCATGAGGCCCGCGTCCGAGGCGCTGCGGACGCCCCGGGACAGGCTCAGTCACCGCGATCGGGTGACCGACGAGAGCCCGGCCTACCGAGTCGCGAGGTCGCGGCCCCGGGAAATCTCCTCGGAGTGAGTCCGGCCGCCCGGGTCCGCCGTGGGCTTCGGGTTCACGGCATCGGTTCGGGTGTGCGGGGGTCCCGCCGGGTGATCACGCGGGTGGTCGTGGTGGTGGGCAGGATCGGGGGTGGTTCGGTGGGCTCCGGCACCGGGCCCGGCAGCGGGCGAGGGGTCCGCCCCGGGCCGAACTCGAGCGCGATCACGTGTTCGCGCAGGGTGCGGTCGAGCAGTACGACCGAGGCCGCCTCCGGTACGACGGCGCCGCCGCCCTGTACGGACAGCGCCAGCAACAACTGCGCCAGACCGCGCCGGTGTCGGTCGAAGACCCGCCCGGGGACCCAGCGCCCGCGCCGCTCCTGGCCGGCCAGCGCGTCGGCCGCGTCCACCGCGAGCAGTACCAGGTGCAGTTCGCGCCGCTGCCGGCCGGCGGATCGGGCCAGCCAGCGGCGCATCCACGGTCTGCTGCCGCAGTCGTGCACCAGCACCGGTCCGCCGCCGCGCACGTGCGCGCGCAGCCGCCGCACGTGTTGCAGTCGCACCCACGGCCGATAGACCGCGTACGGCAGCCAGCCGGGCATCCGGGTCTGATATTCGACGTGCACCGTGCGCGGGTCGATCACCGTCGCCGATCGGGACCAGCGGTGCAGCAATGTGCTCTTGCCACTGCCGGGCAACCCGGAGACCACCACGACCGAGCCGCTCGGGTAGCCCAGCACGGCGGGCCCGCGCTCGCGTCCGCGCAGGTCGACCATCCCTCGCGGGCGTAGCGGCAGGCCGGGATCGGCCGGCGGTTCCTCCCGCGCGTCCGTCCGGTCCGGCCTGTGCGGCTCGCCCACTGTCGCCTCCCCCACAAGCGGACATCCTCACAGGTCGCGCCGCCTGCGGGGCAGCCGGGGCCGCCAACGATAATCATCGTCGACGGCCGCCGTCGCGCGGGAGAGGACGCGCCGGCCGCCGCCCGGTCACCCGGTCGGTGCCGGCCCGGGCTTTCGCACGTACCCGCCGACCGGACCGGCGAGCGGGGTCCCGAGGATGTTCAGCCCGCCTTCGCCTCGTGCGGCTCGTGCCGGTCCCCGTCCCGGATCAGCCACGTGCACAAAACCGCCGCCGCGAACGCCAGGACGGACATCAGCAGGCACACCTGTGCCAGGCCCGCCGTGAACGCCTCGCGGGCGCTGTCCAGCGCGGCCGGATGCTCGGACAGCGGCTCGAACCGCCCGGAGACGACACCGTCCCGAACCTGGTCGACGGCTCCCTCCGGCACTCCGCCGCGTACCAGCACGTCGCCGCCCAGTTCGTCTCCCACCCGTGCGGTCAACAGTGCGCCGCCGGCGGCGACTCCGATCGAAGTACCCAGCGGGAAGAACATGTTGGTCGCGCCGGACGCCATCCCGGCCCGCTCGGCCGGCACCACACCCACCGCGACGCCCATCAGCGGCGGGAAGCTCAACCCGCCGGATATGCCCAGTAGTACGAAGCCCGGCAACATGACCGTCCACGAACTGTCCGCGTCCACCGGCAGCATGGTCAACGTCCCGACGCCCGCCACCGCGAAGCCCAGACCGATCGCCTGCCCCGGTGTCAGCACCCGCAACACCAGCCCGCTCAACGGCGCGACCACCAGGATCGGAATGGTGAGTGCCAACATCTTCACGCCGGTCCGGAACGGCGAGTTGCCGAGCATGCCCTGCAACCACAGGATCAGGAACGGCAGCAGGCCGAACGAGGTGATCCGGGCGAACAGACTGGCCAGGATCGCCCCGCTGAAGGACGGGATCCGAAACAGCCGCAGATCCAACAGCGCGATCCTCGGCCGGGCCATCTCGACCAGGACGAACGCGACCACCAGCACCGCGCCGCCGGTCAGCGTGCCCACCACGACCGGATCCGCCCAGCCCTTGTCCGGGCCCTTGATCACGGCGTAGTTGAGCGCGAACAGACCGACGATCGCGAGCAGTACGCCGGCCAGGTCCAGTCGGCCGCGCCCGGCCACGCTCGTGCTGTCGTCCGGCAACCGCAGCCACGTGCCGAGCACGACCACGGCGCCCACGGGGAGATTGATCAGGAAGATCCAGCGCCAGCCGAGCCCGTCCACCAGTCCACCGCCGACCAACGGTCCGAGCGCGGCGGCGGCACCGCTCAGGCCGGAGTAGACGCCGATCGCGGTCTGGCGGGTGGATCCCGCGTAGGCGGACGCCAGCAGTGCCAACGAGGTGGCCATCACCATCGCGGCACCGATGCCCTGCACGCCGCGGCAGGCGATCAGCGTGCCGACGTCGGGCGCGGTCGCGCAGGCCGCCGAGGCGAGGGTGAACAGTGCGACGCCCGCGCCGAACACCCGGCGCCGGCCGATCCGGTCGGAGACCGAACCGGCCGCGAGCAGCAGCGCGGCGAACGCCAACGTGTACGCGCTGACCACCCATTGCAGGCCGGCCAGTCGGGCGCCGAGGTCCTCGGCGATGGCGGGCAGCGCGACGTTGACGATGGTCACGTCGAGGGTCATCAGGATGCCGGCACCGCTGACCAGGATCACCGGCCAGCGGCCCGCCGCAGCGGCCGCGACCGGTTCCGGCACCGGCGTATCGGAGGTGGACGGGGTGGGGGATGTGGGCTGAACCATGGTGACGAAAGACCTCACACGTCGGGAATGGACGGCCTACTGCGGTGTGTGCCCGGGTGCCGGCGCGGCGAGGCGCCAGCCTCGGGCGCGTTCGCGTTCGGCCCAGAAGTCGGCGTAGCGGCCGGGTTGTCCGGCCAACTCGTCGTGGGTGCCGCTCTGTACCACCGCGCCCTCGTCGAGCACGACGATGCGATCGGCGGCGACCACCGTCCGGAGCCGATGCGCGATCACGATCAACGTCCGGTCGGCGGTCAACGCGCGCAGCGCGTCCTGCACCACCGCCTCGTTCTCCGGGTCGAGCGCGGCGGTCGCCTCGTCCAGCAGGACGACCGGGGCGTCCTTGAGCAACGCCCTTGCGATGGAGACGGGTTGCCGCTCGCCGCCGGACAGCGAGGCGCCGCGCTCGCCGACCCGGGTCTGCCACCCCGCGGGCAGCCGGGCCACGATCTCGTCCACCCGGGCCAACCGTGCCGCATGGCGCACGTCCGCGTCGGTCGCGTCCGGGCGGCCGACCCGGATGTTGGCCTCGATCGTGTCGTCGAACAGGTAGACGTCCTGGAACACCAGCGACAGCCTGCTCATCAGGTCCGACGTGGACATGTCCCTGACGTCCACGCCGCCCACCCGCACGCTGCCGCCGTCCACGTCCCAGAAGCGGGCGATCAGCCGGGTGATCGTGGTCTTGCCCGAACCCGACGGTCCGACCAGCGCGGTCATCGTGCGCGGCGGCACGGTGAACGACACGTCGCGCAACACGCGCCGGTCGTCGTAGCCGAAGTCCACGTGGTCGAACACGATTTCGGTACCGATCCCGGCGTCGGCCGGCGAGCGCGGAGCGGCCGGTTCGGGCAGCGGCGGCACCGCGAGCACCTCGTCGATCCGGTCGATGTCGTGCGCGGCCAAGCGCAGCGCGGCGCCGAGGTCGGCGACCTCGATCAGCGGGCCGGTGAAGCGGGTGGCCAGTACCAGCAGCGCGATCAACTCGGCGACGTCCACGTCGCCGTCGAGTGCGAGCGTCACGCCGACCACCACGATCACGGTGAACGCGGCCTGTACCGCGAGCGCGAAGCCGGCCGCCCCCGGCACGCCGCTGCGCACCATCCGCACCGCGGCGCGGCGCTGGTCGACCAGCGAGTCGTCGAGCAGCCGATGGCCCTCGGCGGTCCGGCCGAACGCGCGCAACACGGGCTGCGCCTGGGCGAACTCGACCATTCTGCTGGAGGATTCGACCGCCGAGGCGTCCACGGCGTGGGCACTCTTGGCGATCAGCGCGTTCGCCCACCGGTAGACCAGCGCGAGCACCGGGGTGAGCACGACGGTGGCCAACGCGAGTCGCCAGTCGAAGAACAACATTCCCACCGCCACGGTGACCGGCGTGACCACCGAGGTCACCAGGGGTTGCAGCAGGTGCGCGGGCACCCCGGTGATCATCACCGTGCCCTGCGACGTGGACTGCGCCAGCCGGCCCACCCGGTCGGCGGAGAACCAACCCAGGGGCAGCGCCGTGACGTGGTCGCCGACCCGGTGGTGCAATCCGCGCAGGAGGGCGAGTGCGCTGGTGAAGCCGAGCATGGCCTGTACGTAGTAGGCCGCGCAGGTGAGCACGGTCACACCGGCGAGCAGCGCCGGCCACGGATGGGTCGCGTCGGTGTCGCCGCGCAGGAGCGGACGCAGCACCGGGACGATCAGCACGACGCCGACGCCCTGGAGGATGCCGTACAGGGTCAGGGTCGCGAGGTAGCGCTGGAATCGGCCGAGGTCTTCCGGCGCGACGATGCGCAGGAGTTGACGGATCATCGGGTGCTCTCCCCGTGTGCTTCGGGCACCTGGCCGTGGGTTTGGCTGTGGTTTTGGTCGTCGTGGCCATCGCGGTCGCCGCGGTCGCCGAGCTCACGACTGTCGTCGCGGTCGTCGTGCCCGATGTGTGACTGCGCGCGCCACAGTCGGGCGTATGTGCCGTCGGCGGCGAGGAGTTCGGTGTGTCGACCGGATTCGACGATCCGGCCGGCTTCGAGCACCGCGATCCGATCCACGTGGGTGATCGTGTGCAGGCGGTGCGCGATCACCAACAGGGTTCGCCCGGCGACGAGTTCGGACAGCGCGTCCTGTACGGCCGCCTCGGACTCGGGGTCGGCGAACGCGGTGGCCTCGTCCAGTACCAGCACGGGGGTGTCCGCCAGGATCGCCCGAGCGATGCCGATCCGCTGCGTCTCGCCGCCGGACAGGTGTGCGTCCTCGTGCACCACCGAGTGGTATCCGCGCGGGAGTTCGCCGATCCGGTCGTGGATCTGCGCGGCCCGCGCGGCGGCCTCGACCTCCGCGTCGCTCGCGTCGGGCCGGGCGAGCGCGATGTTGTCCCGCACACTGCTGCGCAGCAGTCGGGTCTCCTGGAAGACGAAGCCGACGTGCCGATACAGGTCGCGGTCGGCCAGGTCGCGCACGTCCACACCGCCGATGCCGACGGTGCCCCGGTCCGGATCCCAGAAGCGCGGCAACAGCCGGGCGAGCGTGGTCTTTCCGGATCCGGAGGGGCCGATCAGGGCGGTCACGGTGCCCTGTTCGAGAACCAGGTCGACGCCGTTCAGCACCGGGTTCTCGCCGTCGTAGGAGAAGTGCACGTCCTCGAAGCGCACTCGGGCGCCGACCGGCAGGCCCGGTTGGGCCGGGGGTTCCAGCACCGGTTCCGCGAGCAGTTCACCGATCCGTCCGGCCGCCTCGGAGGCTTGGCGCATCGCCTGCGCACCGAAGCCGAGGGCGATCACGGGTGCGCCCAGGCCCACCGCGAGCATCAGGAACGGCAGTACGTCGACCGGGTCGCTCCAGCCCTCGTCGACGAACCAGGTGCCACCGCCGAGCGCGACGAGCAGCATCACCGGCGGCGAGATGATCATCGAGGACGCCGCCTCGACGCGCAGCATCGGACCGACCCATCGGCCGAAGAAGTCGGCGAGGTCGTCCCCGGCGCGCCGGTACCGGTCGTGCGCCTTGCGGGCCTGGCCGAAGGTCTTGACCACGGCGATCCCGGCGACGAACTCGACGACGGCCGAGTCGAGTCGGTCCAGAGCCTGGCTCCAGGCGGCGATCTTGGCGGTGCCGTCGCGCATCATCCACCCGTACGCGATCACATACAGCGGCAGTGGCGCGATCGCGAGCAGGGCCAGTCGCCAGTCCACCCAGAACAGGTAGCCGATCGCGAGCAATGGGGTGACGAGGGCGGCGACCAGGTCGTTGAGCGCGTGCGCGACCAGATGGTGCAGCGCGTGCACGTCGTCCTGCAACAACCGCTTGACCCGGCCGGAACCGCGCGCGGAGAACCACCCGAGCGGCACGCGGCCGAGCCGCTCGGCGAGGCGGCGGCGGACCAGGAGCCCGGTGTCCGCGTCCGCGTAGTGGGTGATCGTGTACGCGACGCCCGCACACGCGGTCCGCAGCAACAGGCCGACCACGGCGGCGAGCACCCACCACCACACGGTGGCTCGGTCGGTCGGCCCGGCGGCGAGCAACTCGCGCGCGATCTCGGCGACCGCGACATACGGGGTGAGCCCGGCGGCCGACCCGACCACCTGAAGCCCGGCCCCGATGGCAAGCCGACCCCGCACCGGTGCGAGCACCTCACCGAGCCCGGACACCCCCTTGCCCGCCGCCCCGGAATCCGCGTCGGCCGCTTTCGCGGTCAGCGGCGAACCCGACCGCCCTGCCGGCGCTTCCGTCTCGGTGATGTACGTGGCCACGCGAATCGACCTCTCGTCCGGTCTGCTGCGCCGTCTGGATTTGATCAGTGATCAAGCAGGTTAGCCTCACCTAACATCAACCACCACAGCCGGGCCCGAATTTTCGCCACACCCCAACCTCCAAGTCACGGGGGGCGCTCGACGCGGCGCGACGGCGCGGGGCGGCGGGGCGGCGGGTCGGCGCGGCAGGTCGGCGCGGGGCGGCGAGGCCGCGCCGGGCGGGGTGCGGCGGGCGGTGCGCGGCGGGCGCGGCGGCGCGGCGGGCGCGGCGGCGCGGCGGGCGCGGCGGCGCGGCGGGCGGTGCGGGGCGGCGGGCGCGGCGGCGCGGCGGGCGGTGCGGGGCGGCGGGCGCGGCGGCGCGGCGGGCGGTGCGGGGCGGCGGGCGCGGCGGCGCGGCGGGCGGTGCGGGGCGGCGGGGCAGCGGGGCGAGGCGAGGCAGCGGGGCGGACGCGGCACAGGGCGGTGGGTCGGCGCGGCGCGGGGTGGCGGCGCGGCGCGAGGCGCGGCGCGGAGCAGGGCGGCGCAAGGCGCGGCGCGGAGCAGGGCAGCGCGGCGTGGGGTGGGATGGCGGCGCGGCGCGAGGCGCGGCGTGGGGTGGCACGGCGTGGGGTGGGATGGCGGCGCGGCGCGAGGCGCGGCGTGGGGTGGCACGGCGTGGGGTGGCGCGGCGCGGGGCGACGCAAGGCGGCGCGGGGCGACGCGAGGCGGCGGCGCGGCGCGGCCGGGAACGCGGCCTGGAGTGGCTGCGGCGCGGGGTCGGGCGCGACGCGGAGCGGGAAACGGGGCCGGGCAATGCAGCGCGCGGAACAGGGTGGGCCGCGTCCGGACGGACGGCGAGGCGGTTGCACTGAAGGCGCGGTGGCCTTGCGGCCGAGTCAGAGTGCGTGGCCGGGCCGGTCGTGGGCGCGGCTCATGAAGCGAAGCAGCACGGTCCACACGACGGCGGGCCGGTGCGCGGCGGCCTCAGGCATCGGCGCGGACCCGACCTCAGGCGCAGTGCGGTGCGTGGGGGCGGGCGGGCGACTGCGAGGTGGCGCCGGGGGCGGCGTGGTGGGTGGGGGTGGGGCTGTCAGTGGTCCTTGACGGTCAGGCCCAGGAGGTGGGCGAGGGCTGGGGCCAGGGCGAGGAGTTGGGTGGTGTTGATGGTGGCGCCGCGCAGCGCTTCGAGGCCGGACGCGATGTCGAGGGCGCCGGCCTCGCGCAGGTCGACCCGGGTCATCCGGGCGCCGTCCAGGCGGGCCCGCTCCAGGGTCGAGCCGGGGAAGCTCACGTCGGTCAGGGTCGCGCCGGCGAGGTCGACGTCGCGGAGCAGGCAGTCCACGAAAGTGACCTCGCGCAGCTTGGTCTGCCGCAGGTTGACCGAGTCGAACTTGCACTGATGAAAGACCACGCGCCGCATCGTGGCGCCGAAGGCCTCGGTCCCGGCCAGTACGCACGCGGTGAACTCGGCGTCCATCCACGCGGTCTCCGCGAAGTCGACCCCCACGACGCGCGCGCCGTGCAGCCACACGTCGTCGAACCGGGCCCGCCGGTACCGGCCGCCGGTGAACGTGACCGCCGAGAACGCCGACGACGTGAACGCGGAGCCGCCGCCCTCCACCTCCACGAAGGCGTCGCCGTCGAAGTGCGCGAGTTCGTGGTCGCCGTCCCGGTCGAGTTCGCCCTCGAACGCCACGAGCCGGTGTGCGTAGGGCAGTTGCGCGAATTCACGCGGGGTGCGGGCACTCATCGGAATCCTCCACGGACGCATCGTCGGGACCGGGTCCCACTGGCGGCTCCCACCCGGCAGTGCATCGTTCGGCCGGGGCGGGGAGTGCCCCATGCCTATCGTGCGACGCGCCGTTTCACCGAATCGTCGAGGTGCGCACGAGGGTCGATCGGATGGCCGCCGTACTGACGCGAAGGCATTCGTAAATCATCCCATTTCGTCACCAAAAGCCACCTGTAATTCTTGTCACTCCGCGCCATCAGCTGCCCGGCCGACCGCCTTCCGAGCCCTCGCCACAACCCAACCGAGCGTCCCACCAGGGCCGTTGCCGCACGTTCGAGCACACGGCCGCCTCGACCGTGCCGTCCGCGCCGAGTTCGCTGAAAACGATCCTGCGGTCCAGGTGCCGTTACCGGGTCCCGGTCCCGGCTCGCCGGGAGTGAGCGGCCGAGTGGCCCTTGAGCGCAATCGAGTCGGCCCGGCCAAGCATCGCAGTCGGTCGAGCTCTCCTGGCATGATCTTCGGCCATGGACGACCGGTGGAGGCAGGGAGGCCATGGGGTGCGGCCATATCGTTGGCGCGATGAGAGTGCCTCGGTGTTCGCCGACCAAGTGAACGCCGACCTGGCCGTGGGACGTCGCGCGGCTACCGGTACGTCTCCGTGGTCACTCTCTCCGGCCGCTTTGCGAGCCGCTCCCTTCACGCCTCGATTGGTGCTTCCCTCACCCAACGGCTCAGCCATCGCGTCCGCGGCCGGCGACGCCACCGTCGTCGCGGCCTCGCTCCGCAACGCCGCCGCGGTGAGCAGGTGGCTCGCCGACAAGGGCTACGGGTCCGCCGAGCGTCCTGTCGCTGTGATCGCCTCGGGCGAACGATGGCCCGACGGCAGTCTCCGGCCCTCACTCGAGGACCTGCTCGGCGCGGGAGCAGTAGTCGCCGGGCTGGGGGAACACGGCTGCGGCACGATCTCCCCCGAAGCCGACGCGGCAGCGGGAGCTTTCGTGTCGACCTCCGACGTGGGCACCGCCGTCGCCGCCGGTGCTTCCGGGCGGGAACTCGCCGCAGGCGGGTTTGCCGAGGACGTCGCCATCGCAATCGAAATGGACGGCTCGAATGTGGTTCCCGTCCTCTCGGGCGGGGCCTTCGCGCACGCGGGATGATCGTGATTCACCATCGAGTGAAACGCTCCCGGCGTCGAGCCGGGTGGTTGCCGCCACCGCGCGAGCAAGGGTTGAGGCGGTCCGCCCGCCACGCGAAACAGGCGCGGCCGGCAAAGGGTTGCCGTCCGGCGAACCCACCGATCACGGTCATCCGTGCGTCAGGAGGGGAACGGGGCCAGTGGTTCCGCGCCGGCGGCCAAGGCCTCGATGCGCGCGGCGATGCCGTCCAGGGCTCGATCGAGGGTGTAGGTGTAGATGTGCAGGGCGTACGCCTCGCGTTCGTCGGGGCCCTGGCGCAGGTGGGCCAGCGTCGCGGCGAAGGCCCGCAGACCCTCGCCGCCGGCGGCCAGTTGCTCGGAGAGTTCGCTCATGTCCACCGCGGACACACCCGCCGCGGAACGGTCGTCCTCGATCGCGATCGGCGACATCGCCCCAGCGAACAGCACGTGGTAGGCCGCCATCGCCTCGACGCCCAGGCCGCTGCGGGCCAGCAGCGCGACGCCGTGGTCGATGATCGGCAACGCGGCCGGCACGTTCGGCCCGCGCAGCACGAGCCGCCGCGCGACCCCGGGATAGGCGCGCAGGATCGGCCGGGCGGCCAACAACAACTCGCGGAACCATTCCCGCCACGGCAGATCCGGATCGGGCACCGGGAAGCGGGCCACGACCTCCTCGACCACCGCGTGCGCCACCGCGTCCCGATCACCCACGTGGTGATAGAGCACCTGCGGCCACGAGTCGAGCGCGGTGGCCAGACTCCGGATCGTCCAGCCCTCCAACCCCACCTCGGCGGTCAACGCGGTGGCCGCACGCACGACCCGATCCCGCGTCACCGGCCGCTTCGAGCGCACCGGCGTAAGCCTGGCCTTGGGCACGACAACCACCCCCTGACCACTCGGATCGACACCCACGACCCACCCAAACTACTGGACGCCCCACACCACCCCGGGCCGCCGGGTCGACACCCGCGATGGAGCGTCACGGATCCAGCGAGCCACTCCCCTCACACCGGCCGGCGTACGCATCCCGCCCCCGCTCGGACGGTTCGCCCGGTCCACCGGGCGGACGCGTCCCCGTCACCCGCGACACCGAAACCGAACTGCCCGGCGCCGCAGACCACTTGCTCCGGGACCCTGACGCAGGCGCGCCGACGAAGAGACCCCGCGCGGCGCCCACCGGCCACTTCCGGCTCGCGCCCACGCGACCGGACCCCCGCCGACCCACGCCCCGCACGTCCCCGAACCACGCCGACGCGGCCACGCCCACCGACACCCGACGACCCGCACCGTACGCACCGACACACCGCGCCACGCGCCACGCGCCAACGCACCGCCCCGGCGCCCTCTCGCGTCCCGTGAGCGCTCGGGCCCTAGGGTCGTGGGTATCGAATGGGGACTCGGGAGAGTGGGTGTCGGCGTGGAGGCGCGTGTGGTGACGGTGAGCCGGGAGGCGGAGCATCGGTTCACGAAGGCGAATGTGGAGAGCATTCGGCTGCTGGCCGGGCTCGGCGTCGAGGGCGATGCCCATCTCGGCGTCACCGTGCAACATCGTTCCCGGGTCGCGGCCGACCCCACCCAGCCCAATCTGCGTCAGGTCCACCTGATCCACGCCGAGTTGTTCGAGGAACTCGCCGAGGCCGGCTTCACCGTCGCGGCGGGCGAGTTGGGCGAGAACGTCACCACCCGAGGAGTCGACCTGCTCGGCCTGCCCACCGGGACGCTGCTGCGCCTGGGCGCCGAAGCCGTGGTCGAGGTGACCGGGCTGCGCAACCCGTGTCCGCAGATCAACGCCTTCCAGGACGGCCTGCTCAAGGCCGTCGTCGGCCGCGACGAGGCGGGCGGCATCGTCCGCAAGGCGGGCATCATGGCCATCGTGCGCACCGGCGGCGACATCCGGCCCGGCGATGCGATCGCCGTCGAGTTGCCCGCACCACCCCACCGCGCACTCGAACGCGTCTGAGCAACCCGCCCGCCCCGGCGCGGAGTTCCGAAACGCCGCCAGGGCGACCAAGGTCGCGCCCATCCACCCCATGGCCGGCCACACCACCCCGCGCCGACCGGCGACCGGAACCTTGGGTGGTCGGTGACCGAGCCCCCGGTCGGTGTGACCGGCGGGTCCACCGTGGAAATCCGGATGTGGGCACGCAAGTTCACGTCGTCGCGAACGTCCGACCGGGCGGGCTCACCCTGCCCTCCCGGTACCCGCCCCCGGACCGGCGGCTCGGCCCGCCCGCTCGGTCATGACGACGGGGTACCCGGTTGGTCGTGCGTCGCGCAGTGGATCCCGCCGCCGCCCGCGGCGACGTCACGGCGGCCGAGACGCCGGGACGGGGCGCGGCGGCGCCGAATGGGCTTGCGAGCGGGCTCGGGTGAGCGACCGGGCACGGGTCGGCGCGGGCGCGGTTCAGCGAACGGGCTCAAGTCAGCGAGCCGGCTCGTGCATGGTCGAGCAGTGGATGCCCCCGCCGCCGCCCATGAGGCGGTCGACGTCGAGCTGGATCACCTCGCGCCCGGGGAACGCGTCCGCGAGCGCGGCCCCGGCCGCGGCATCCGTGCGCGGATCGCCGAACTGCGCGGTGATGACCGCGCCGTTGACCACGTGGAAGTTCAGGTACGAGTCGACCAGGTCACGGTTGGTCGAACGGGCGTGTTCCGGGCCCTCCACGGTCAGCACCCGCAGGCGCCGCCCCTTGGCGTCGGTGGCCGTGGACAGGATGGCGAGCTGTTCACGCGCGTCCCGGGCCCACGCGTCCTTGCGGCTCGCCGGCGGCACCTGCACCATGACCACCCCCGGCCGGATGAATCGCGACGTGACGTCGATGTGGTCGTCGGTGATGTCGCGCCCCTTGATCCCGGGGACCCAGATCATCCTGTCCGCGCCGTAGGCGTCCAGGATCGCGGCCTCGACGTCCGCCTTGGACATGCCGCGGTTGCGGTTGCGATTGACCAGGCTGCTCTCGGTGGCCATCACGGTGCCGTCGCCGTCGGTCTCCACGGCCCCGCCCTCGCCGACGAACTCGGCTCGGGTAAACGGAAGTTCCGCGTACTCGGCGACATACCGCGCGACCCGGGCGTCGTTGCGGTGGGTCTGCTTCCCGCCCCAGCCGTTGAAGCCGAGGCCGATCGCGCTCATCCGGCCCGTGCCGTCGGTGCGGAACACGGCGCAGGTGTCGCGCATCCACAGGTCGTCGGTGGGGATCTCGGCCGTGACCGTGACGCCCGGCCCGCACTGCGCGCGGGCGTCCGCGGTGGCGTCCTCGTCGATCGCGCACACGACCACCGGCTCGTGGTCCGCGACGGTCCGGGCGATCAGCGCGATGTCCCGCTGTACGCCGGACAAGTGCCGGCCCCAGATCGAGCGGTCGGCCGGCCACGACATCCAGGTCCGCGCGTGCGGTACGTCGTCGGCGGGGACCCGCCAACGGTGTCGGTCCGCGGCCGCGGCGGACGCGGGCGAGCCGGCCGAGGCGGTATCGGCCGTCGACGCACCGAATCCCAGGGCGTGCAGGATGCCGCGGCGCGCGGGACGGGAATCGGACATGGAGTACCTCCAATCGGTCGTACCGCCGCGCGGATCGCGGCGTGCGCCGAGGGGGCGCGGGATCGAGACGTGTCGGCAGCGGCCCACGGCGCAGCCGAGGCGGCGGGCGCAAACTCACGCTGCACGGTTCGTACGGTTCTCGCGAATCGTGCCCGAGAGCCGGCGGCGCACCCGGGGCACCGTGATCTCCACTCTGACACCAACTGAAATTTCAGTCAACCTCTCGTACAGCCGACACCGCCATCCGGCGCCCCAGTTCCAGAGCCAGACCACCACGCAGCAGTCGGCGGGCCCGCTCCAGCGAGAGCGAGCCCGTCAACCACCGCTCGCTGAGCCCTTCGATGAGCGCGGTCAGCCGCTCCGCGGCGTCCTGTGCGCACACGTCCGGCGCCACGTCGCCCAGTTCGCGTGCCGCGGTGATCAGGTCCGCCGCGTCCGTGATCCACTGCTCGGTCGCCTCGTGCACTTGGCGGCCGAGTTCGGGCGCGAACACCGCACTCGCCCGGAACTCCCCCCACGCCGTGCTGTTCTCCCTGACCTCGGGAACGTCCTGGAGCTCGAACAGCAGCATGTCCTCCAGGTAGCCCCGCGGATCGCCCTCCGGATCGCGTCCCGACGTGGTGTAGCGCTCGGCGCGTTCGTTGATGAACTCCCAGGTCTTCTTCAGCAGCCCCGCGCGGTCGCCGAAGTGGTAGTAGATGAGCCCGGTGGACACACCGGCGTCGACGGCCAATTCCTCGACGCGCAGCCCCCGCACACCGCGCCGCGCGATGAGCCGGGCGGCGGCCTCCAAGATCCGGGTTTGACGACTGGACATCCTGGCACCCCACAGCGGGATCGATGCCGACCCCGAGACTCGAACGAGAAAACCGACTGAATTTTCAGTCACGCTATCTCGTGCTCCGCCCGCGTGCGCGAGAGACGCGCCGAACGCCGCCGCCGGGCCGCCCTCCGACCGGTCACCCGGCCCGCAGCCCACCGGGTTCGACGTCCACATGTCCGCCGAACCCTTTGCCGAACGATGTATTGACTGACTTTTCAGTCAGTGCCACAGTGTGGGAACGCCGGACCGGCTCCGCCCCTCCCGGCCCGGCCCACGCGGCACGCACGGCAGCGGACACGCGACGAGTCGGACGAGTCCGCGGCCACCGACAGGCACATCAAGCCTGGACGGCGGGCGGTCCGCCGTCGGCAAACCCATGCATCCCATGCCGCCATTCCGGCGGAGCGCGCACCCGATAGGGAGAGTCAGCCATGTTTGGAGTGCACCGCAGCGGTACCTCGAAGGCCGCCGAACCGACCGACATCGGTCCGTCCCGGCGCAACGTCCTGGGCACGACCATCCTGGGCGCCGCGGGCCTGGCGATCGGCGCCCGGACCCTCGGCGCGTCGTCGGCACACGCGGCCACGGCGAACGCGGCCGGCGCCCGCGCGGCGGCCGGCCTGCGCGTGGCCGCCGACGACGTCACGCACGTACGGACCTGGATGGCGTGGCCGACCAAGTCGACGATCTGGGGCCGGCAGCTGAGCGGCATCCAGAACGACATCGCGCTGATCGCCCGGACCATCGCCCGCTTCGAACCGGTGATCATGTGTGCGCCGGACACCTCGAGCGCGTCCGCGGCCCGCGGCAAGTGCGGTCCCGCCGTAACCGTGATCAGCTCGATTCCCGTCGACGACCTGTGGGCGCGGGACACCGCACCGGTGTTCCGCACCGACGGCTCGGGCGGTCGGGACGCGGTCGGCCTCGGCTTCAACGGATGGGGCAACAAGCAGACCCACGCCAAGGACGCCCTGGTGGCCTCCCGGATCGCTGCCTACGACCGGCTCGCCTTCACCCGCGCCGGCTTCGTCGGCGAGGGCGGCGCGATCGAGACCGACGGCGACGGGACCGTGATGGCCACCGAGAGCAGCCTGGTCAACGCCAACCGCAATCCCGGCAAGAGCAGGGCGCAGGTCGAACAGGCCGTCCTGGCCGCCTACGGCGCGACCAAGATGCTCTGGGTGCCGGGCATCAAGGGGCAGGACATCACCGACGACCACATCGACGCCACGTCGCGGTTCATCCGCCCCGGCGTGGTCATGGTGCAGGTCCCGCCCGCCGACCGCACCGACATCTGGGCTCAGGACGCCCGCAAGCAGTTGCAGATCCTCTCGGCCGCGACCGACGCGCGCGGACGCCGACTCCAGGTGATCCGCATCGACGGACCGGACACCCCGCGCTCGAACAACCCGGACTTCGTCGACTCGTACGTCAACTTCCATGTCTGCAACGGCGGCGTGGTGATGTCCCAGTTCGGCGACCGCACCAAGGACGCGGCCGCCCGCCAGGTGGTCGCCGCGGCCTACCCCGGCCGCGAGGTGGTCCAGCTCGACACCGACCGCGTCGGCGCCGGTGGTGGCGGAATCCACTGCACCACGATGCAGGAGCCGGTCGCCTAGACCGCGTTCGAGCGGGGGTCGGCGCGCGGATCGTTCCGCGTCCGCCGCGCCGACCACGCCCCGACCGCGCCGGCCCGTGCGGTGCCCGTCCCCGTCCCGGCGCGCTCCCTTCGCCCCAGCACCGCCCCGACCTCCGTCCCGCCGTGCCCATCCCCGTCCCCGTCCCCATCCCCGTCCCCGTCCCCGTCCCCGTCCCTGTCCCTGTCCCGCCACCCGTATCTCCCCGCCGTCCCACCCGATCTCCGCCACACCACCCCGATCCGAAAGAGACACGACATGACGTTCCGCATGCCCGCCGAGTGGACCGAGCACGATGGCTGCCTGATGGCCTGGCCGACCCGGCCCGACCTGTGGGGGGACCTGTTCGACCCCGCCAAGCGCGAGTACGCCGCGGTCGCCCGCGCCATCGCGGCCTTCGAGCCGGTCACCATGGTCACCGTCCCCGGCGCCGGCGGGCAGGCCCGCGAACTGTGCGGCGACGCCGTGACGGTGATCGAACTCCCCTTGGACGACGCGTGGTTCCGCGACTCGGGCCCGATCTTCGTCCGGGACGGGAACGGCCGTCGGGCCGGCGTCGACTTCCGCTTCAACGCGTGGGGCGGCAAGCACCACCCGTGGGACTCGGACGACCGCGTCGGCGAGGCGCTCATCGCGCGGCTCGGGGACACCCGCATCGCCTCCGAGATGATCCTGGAAGGCGGTGCCATCACGGTCGACGGCGAGGGCACGCTGATCACCACCGAGCAGTGCCTGCTCCACCCCAACCGCAACCCGGGCATGAGCCGCGCCGAGATCGAGGCCGAACTGGCCGACAAGCTCGGCGTCACCAAGGTGATCTGGCTGCCGTACGGCGGCCTCCTGGACACCGAGACCGACGGTCACGTCGACGGCGTGTGCGCGTTCGTGGCGCCCGGCAAGGTGATCATCCAGTTGCCCGAGGACCCCGGACACCCGGACTACGCGCGCTGCCGCGCCAACCGCGCCGTACTGGAGGCGTCCACCGACGCACTGGGCCGCCCCTTCGAGATCGTCGAGGTCCCGCAGGCCGCGTTCGTGTCCTGGGGCGGCAGCGACATCGAGGTCGGCTACCTCAACTTCTACATCGCCAACGGCGGCGTCGTCGTCCCGACCGCCGACCACCCCGCGGACGCCGGCGCGCTCGCGGTCATCCAGGACGCGTTCCCCGACCGCAAGGTCGTCGGCGTCCCGACCCGCACCGTCGCCTTCGGCGGCGGCGGCGTGCACTGCATCACGCAGCAGATCCCCGTCTCGTCCGCCCCGGGAAGGACCGCCTGATGCCCGGATATCTCCCGCGCCGGTCCGGACGCACCGCCCGCCGCACCGCACCGCCGATCGCGGCCGCCGCCGCGCTCGCCCTGGTCGCCGCCTGTTCCGGCCCGCCCGAGAAGCACGCCGACCCGGCCGGATACCGCCTGTCCGCCGACACGCCGCCCGCCAAGGGCGACATCGAGAA
Organism: Embleya sp. NBC_00888; assembly: GCF_045207655.1. Classification (NCBI taxonomy): domain Bacteria; kingdom Bacillati; phylum Actinomycetota; class Actinomycetes; order Kitasatosporales; family Streptomycetaceae; genus Embleya; species Embleya sp. NBC_00888. Next base: position 2,623,299 of record NZ_CP108785.1, read on the forward strand.
ATTCGGCTGGGCCCTGTACGCCGAACCGCTGACCCTCGACTACGTCTCGGCGTTCGACTACCCGCAGAACACCGTGTTGTCCAACGTGTGCGAGAGCCTCATGCGCTGGACACCGCAGCTCACCATGGCCCCCGGCCTGGCCGAGAAGGCGAGCAACCCCGACCCGCTGACCTGGGTGTACGACCTGCGGTCCGGCGTGCGGTTCCACGACGGCTCGGTGATGACCGCGGACGACGTCGTCTACAGCGTCGGCCGGCAGATGGACCCCGAACTCGGCGCTTCCTGGGCCGAGTCGTTCGAGAAGGTGGAGTCGGTCACCGCGACCGCACCGTTGCAGGTCACCTTCAAGCTCAAGCAGCCCGACTCGATGTTCCCCCAACTCATGGCCACCGCCGCGGGCGTGGTGGCGAGCAAAAAGGGCGTCGAGGCGGCGGGCAAGGACTACGGGACCACCGGCGGCCTGGACTGCACCGGGCCCTACAAGCTCGGCGACTGGACCAAGGGCCAGTCACTCGAACTACAGCGCTTCGACGGCTATTGGGGCACCAAGGCCAAGGCGAAGACCGTCGCGTTCCGCTTCCTCACCGACCCGTCCGCGCGCACCAATGCGATGCTCGGCGGCGAGGTCGACGGCGGCTTCCTGATCCCGACGGAGAGCTACGAGCGGCTGCGCGCCGGCGGCGTGGGCACGCTGTACTACGGCGAGGGCCTGAGCACCGTCAACGTCAACGTCACGAGCACCAAGGGCGCGCTCGGCGACGTCCGCGTGCGCAGGGCCCTGTCGATGGCGCTGGACCGCGCCGGCTTCGTCAAGACCGCGCTCGCCGGCAACGGCAAGGTGAGCAACTCGCTCACTCCGCGGGCGGCCTGGGCGGGTGCTCCGGCCCACGCGCAGGCCGCGGCCTTCGACACGCTGCCGCCGAGCGCGCAGGACATCGAGCAGGCCAAGCGCCTGATCCGGGAGGCGGGCGCGACCGGCAAGACGCTCACCGTCGCGACCAGCCCGATCGGCCAGGACGTCTCACTGCTCGCCACCGCGATCCAGGACGCCGGAACCAGGATCGGCCTGCGGATCGAGCTCAAGACCATCGCGCCGGACGCGTTCTCGGCCCTGTTCACCGACCCGGCGGCGCGCGAGGGGATCGACATGTTCCCCGAGACGTACTACCTGTCCGTGACCGACCCGGTCGACCTGCTGCGCAACTTCCGCACCGGCGGCTACCAGAACCACGCCGGCTACTCCGACCCCGAGTACGACACCCTGGTCGAACAGATCACCCAAACCTACGACCCGGCACAGCGGTTCGCCCTGGAGGCGAAACTGCAACAGAAGGCGGCGGCGGAGGTGGTGTGGATCCCGGTCGCGGAATGGCCCTCGACGGTATTCCTGAACAAGCGGATCACCGGCGCACCGACCACCATCGCGTACATGTACTACCCCTGGGCGGCCGATGTGGGGGCAGCGGGGTGAACTTCGTGAGATTCGCCGTACGACGGCTGTTGGAAATGGCCGTCACCCTGCTCGCCGCCTCGTTCGTGGTGTTCGGTGCGATGTACCTGGCGCCGGGCAATCCGGCGAGTTTCCTCCTCGGTGGGCGGTCGGCCTCCCCGGCCGCCCTCGAGGCGATCGAGAAGCAGTACCACCTGAACGACCCGTTCATCGAGCAGTACCTGCGCTGGTTGACCAACGTGCTGCACGGCGACTTCGGTCGGTCCCTGCAATACCGCACCGACGTCTCGCACCTGCTCGCGGACCGCCTGCCCACCACACTGCTGCTGGTCGGCATGGCGATGGTGGTCGTGGTCGTCCTGGGCCTCGCGCTCGGCCGGCTCGGCGCGGTGCGCGGCGGTGCGACCGACTCGGCCGTGCTGGTCGGCACGACGGTCGCCATCGGCACACCGTCCTTCGTCGCGGCCATCCTGCTCCAGGGCCTGTTCGCGGTCGAACTCGGCTGGTTCCCCTCCAGCGGCAGCGGCAGCGGCGACGGTCTGGGCACGATGATGTGGCACCTGACACTGCCCGCCGTCGCGCTCGCGCTCTACCTGGTGGGCCTGCTCGCCCGGGTCACCCGCAGCGCGATGCTGGAGGCGCTCGACGGTGAACACGTGACCGTCGCACGCAGCCGGGGCGTGCCCGAGCGGCACGTCATCGGCCGCCACGTGTTCCGCAACGCGCTCGGCCCGGTGTTGACCACGGCGGGCCTGATCGTGTCCACCCTGCTGGTGTGCACCGTCCTGGTGGAGTCCGCGTTCAGTGTCGGCGGCGTCGGTCAACTCCTGGAACTGTCCGCGACCACCAAGGACTTCCCCACCGTGCAGGCCATCTCGCTGATCATCATCGGCATCTTCATGACGGTGAACCTCATCGTCGACCTGCTCCTCCCGCTCGTCGACCCGCGAATCAGCCTGGGAACGAGGGCGAACGCATGAGTGCCCCCACGCTCACCCGCCGACCCGGCCTGGCCCGGCTGCGCACCAAGGGTGCACCCCTGTACGTCGCCGGCCTGGTGTTCGTCGGCGTCATCGTGCCGGCCGCGCTGCTGGCCCCGTGGATCGCGCCGTACGAACCCAACACGGGGGTGCTCGGCGACGCCCTCGCCCCGCCGTCCGCCGACCACCTCCTCGGCGTCGACGCCGCCGGGCGCGACACGTTCTCCCGGGTCGTCATCGGCGCGCGCACCTCGCTGCTGGGCCCGCTCGCGGTGGTGCTGTTCTCCACGCTGCTCGGCGCCGCCGTCGGTGTCGCCGCCGGATGGCGCGGCGGCCTGCTCGACTCGCTGCTCTCGCGTGGATCGGAACTCACCCTCGCCTTCCCCGGGTTGCTGCTGGCGATCCTGATCGTGTCGGTGTACGGCGAGGGCCTGATGGCGCCGGTCGTCGCGCTGGCGATCGCGTACTTCCCGTACGTGAGTCGGCTGACCCGCTCACTCGTGCTCGCCGAACGCGAACGCCCCTACATCGCCGCGTACCAGGTACAGGGCCACTCCGGGGCGCAGATCTGCCTGCGGCACGTGATCCCCAACATCGCGCCCGTTGTGCTGGCGCAGTCCACCGTCAACTTCGGGTACGCCCTGATCGACCTGGCCGGCCTGTCCTTCCTCGGCCTGGGCGTACCCGCCCTCACCCCCGACTGGGGACGCATGGTCTTCGACGGCAAATCCGCCATCCAGAGCGGTTATCCGCTCTCGGCGATCGTCCCGTGTGTGGTGATCGTCCTGACCGTCGTCGCCTTCAACGTCGTCGGCGAACGCTGGGCCGACCGAGGCGCCGGGAGGCAGCGGTGAGCACACTCGACATCCGCGGGCTGCGGCTGCGGCTCCCGCACTCCGCCCGCCCGGTCCTGGACGGCGTCGACCTGACCGTCGGGGCGTCCGACACGGTCGCGCTGGTGGGGGAATCCGGTTCGGGCAAGACCCTCACGTCACGCACGGTGTTGCGCCTGCTGCCCAAGGGAGCCGTCACCGAGGGCGTCGTCGACGTCGCCGGGCGAGACGTACTGACCATGGACGCACGCGAGTTGCGCGAGCTGCGCACCCGCACCGCGGCGATGATCTTCCAGGACCCGCGGGCCGCGATCAATCCGCTGCGCCGCATCGGCGACTTCCTCACCGAAAGCGTGCGGCTGAACAAGACGATGACCGCGGCGGCGGCCGACGCGCGCGCCGTCGAACTCCTGGAGGCCGTCGGTCTGACCGCCGCCGCCCTGCGCCGCTACCCCGGTCAGCTCTCGGGCGGCATGTTGCAACGCGTGATGATCGCCGGGGCGCTCATGGGCGACCCGCAACTGCTGCTCGCGGACGAGCCGACCACGGCACTCGACGTCACCACCCAGGCCGAGGTCGTCGGTCTGCTCGGCGACGTGCGCGAGCGCTTCGCCACGGGACTGCTGTTCATCACCCACGATCTGGGCCTCGCGGCCGCGATCAGCGACCGGGTCTACGTCATGTACGCCGGGCGGATCGTGGAAACCGGGCCCGCCGCCGAGCTGTTCGCCCGGCCCCGGCATCCGTACACCAAGGCGCTGCTGAACTCGACGCCCAATCCCGACGCGCCGCGGGGCCGGCTGACCGCGATCGACGGACAGCCGCCGGATCCGCGCGAGAAGCTCACGGGATGTCCCTTCGCGCCCCGGTGCGCTTTCGCCACCGAGATCTGCGCCCGGGAGGCACCGCTCGCCAGGCCCGCTCCCCGGGATCCCGTGCACACCGCGGCGTGCCACCACAGCGACCTTCTGGAACAGGAGAGCGTCGATGCCTGACCGAGACCGCGATGTCCTGCTCGAAGTCAGCGGCCTGTGCCGCTCGTTCGGTGACGTGCGCGCCGTCGACGACGTCACGTTCACGCTCGCCGCCGGCGGCTCGCTCGGCATCGTCGGCGAGTCCGGCTCGGGCAAGACCACCACGGCCCGCATCATCGTCGGCCTGGAGCGGGCCGATTCCGGGACCGTGCGGGTGCGCGGCAACGAGCAGACCGGCACCCCCCGTGGCCGCGCGGGCCGACTGGCTCGCGCCCGGCGGATCCAGATGGTCTTCCAGGACCCGTACCTGTCCCTGGACCCGCGCACCAGCGTGCGGGCCGTGTTGCGGGAGACCCTGCGGCTGCACTTCCCCGGCACCGACCACGACGCGCGCATCCGCGACCTGCTGGACCGGGTCGGACTCGGGACCCGCGCCGCGGACGCGCTGCCCAGGGAGTTGTCCGGCGGGCAGCGGCAGCGGGTCGCCATCGCCCGCGCGCTCGCCGTCGAACCCGAGGTCCTGGTGCTCGACGAGGCGGTCGCCGCACTCGATGTCTCCGTCCAGGCGCAGATCCTCAACCTGCTCGCGGACATCCGCGAACAGACCTCCGTCGGCTACCTGTTCATCACCCACGACCTCGGTGTGGTGCGCTGCGTCACCGACGACGTGATCGTCATGCGATCGGGACGCGTGGTCGAGGCCGGCCCCACCGCGCGGGTGCTCGGCGAGCCCGAACACCCGTACACCCGCCTGCTGTTGACGTCGGTGCCGCGCCCCGGCTGGGACCCTCGGGCGATCGGCGTGGCCCGGCGCGCACTGGCGGCACAGGACGCCCGACCGGACGAGGCCGCCTGACCGCGGCGGGCGGAGGTCGCCCTCAGTACACGTCTCGGACGTACTTTCGCTCGCCCGCGAGTTGCCGCACGTACGCCTCGGCGGCGTCCTCGGAAAGGCCGCCGTGCGCCGTGGCGATCTCGCGCAGAGCGCGGTCGACGTCCTTGGCCATCCGGCCCGCGTCGCCGCAGACGTAGAAGTGCGCGCCGCGTTGGAGCCAGTCCCACAGCCTGGGTCCGTGCTCGCGCATCCGGTCCTGGACGTAGATCTTGGCCCGTTGGTCGCGGGAGAACGCCAGGTCGAGGCGTTCCAGTCGACCGGTGCGCCGGAATTCGGCGAGCTCGTCGCGGTAGTAGAAGTCGGTGGCCCGGCGCTGCTCGCCGAAGAACAGCCAGTTCGGGCCCGGGTGGCCGCGTGCCTCCCGGTCGGCCAGGAAGCCGAGGAAGGGCGCCACCCCGGTGCCCGGGCCGACCATGATGGCCGGTGCCAGCGGGTCGGCCGGCGGCCGGAAGTGCGGCGCGCGGCGGACGAAGATCGACACCGGATCGCCGGCCGCGGCGGCCTCGGCCAGATAGGTCGAGCACACCCCCTTGCGCACGGCACCGGCCTCGTTGCGGTAGCGCACCACCGACACCGTGATCCGAATCTCGTTGGGATGGGCCAGTGGACTGGACGAGATCGAGTACATCCGCGGCTCCAACCGGCGGAGCACACCGGCCCATTCGTCCGCCGCGGCACGGATCGGGAAGGCTTCCAGGACGTCGACCGCCTGGCGACCCCAGCTCCACTTGGCCAGTTCGCCCCGGTTGTCCGCGCGAAGCAACCGCGCCAGGTCCCGGTCGCGGGTGCGATCGGCGACGAATCGCAACAGTTCCGGGGTGATCCGGGCGATCTCCAGCCGCGTCCGCAACGCCTCGCCGAGCGGGAGTTCGCCCAGGTCGGGCAGGGTGATCGGCGTCGCCGGGTCCAGGCCGGTCGCGGCCAGCCACTCGGCCACGGTCTCGGGGTGGTTGACCGGCCATATCCCGAGCGCGTCCCCCGGCGCGTACTCCAGGGCGGCCTGCTCGCCGCCGCCACGCGCGTCGAAGACGAACTCCCGGACCTCCTTGGCGGATCCGGGCAGCCCGAGCAGCCGACCGCCGATCAGCGGAGCGGGAAAGGGCGTCGCCTTCGAGTAGCCGAGGCCGGCGGGCGGCGCGGTGGGAGGCGCACTCGCGGGCGCGGGCGGCACGGCGGTGGTCGAGGGTCCGCCGGGCGCGTCCGCGGCGGGCGAGCCCGGTATGCCGTCCCCGGTCAGGGCCGCGACCACGCGCTCCAGCCACTGCGCGGCGGTCCGCTCGTAGTCGGGTTCGCAATCGGCGCGCGGGGTGATCCGGGTGCCGCCGAGTTCGGCGAACCGCTCGTCGAGCCGCCGTCCGTGCGCACAGAAGTCGCTGTAGCCGGAGTCGCCGAGGGCGAGCACGCCGTAGCGCAACCCGTCCAGCCGGGGCCGCCCGTCGGCGGCGAGCGCGGCCCAGAACCCGGCCCCGCCGTCCGGCGCCTCACCGTCGCCGAAGGTGCTGGTGATCATCAGGACGGGCACGCCGATCGGCAGCGAATCGGGGGTGTGGTCGGCCATCTCCACCACGCTCGGCCGCAGGCCCGCCTCGGTCAGCTGGCGCGCGGTCGCACCGGCGACGTCCTCGGCGTTGCCGGTCTGCGAGGCCCACAACACCAGCACGTCGTGGTCGTCATCCGCCGCCGGCGGCGCGGCCGGCCCGGATTCGGGCGCCGGCTCCGGTCGGTGGACGGGCTCGGGTCGCAGCGCCGGCTCGGCGTCCGCGCCGGAGAACATCCCGGCCAGATACCCGTTGACCCAGGTCACCCGCTCCGGCGCGATCGGGGAACGCGCCGGCAGCACCGGGACACGGGCGGCTCCGACCGTCGCCAGGGAACGCGTCGCACCGGCCATGAACCCCGCCAGGTACCGTCGTTCCTCGTCGGTGAATACGGGCGGCGCAAGGTCCACGAAGTCGCCGAACCCGGCCGGTGCGCCGCCGCCGGGCGACGCCGCGGGCCGCTGCTCCGATACCGGGTGCGCGTTCCCGGACTCGGGTCGGGACGGCCCGGCCACCTTGGTCAACGCCACCGCGCAGGCCTTGAATTCGGGCTGGAAGGAGATCGGGTCGACCGCGTCGTTGGTGACCGCGTTGATGCCGAGGTACTCGCCGAACCGGTCGTTCCAGTGGAACGGCGCGAAACAATCGCCGGGCCGGACGCGGTCGCTCACCCGAGCGGGCAGTACCGCGCGCCCGCGCCGGGAGGCCACCTCGACCCGATCGCCCGCCGCGACGCCCAGCGCTCGTGCGTCCGCCGGGTGGATCTCGACGAACGGACCGGGATTGAGCCGATTGAGGGTGGCGATCGTGCCGGTCTTGGTCATGGTGTGCCACTGGTGCGGGAGTCGTCCGGTGTTGAGCACCATCGGGTAGTCGTCGTCCGGCAGTTCGGCGGGCGGCAGGTGCGGTCGGGCGAAGAACGCCGCACGACCGCCGGGCCTCGGAAAGCGCAACCGCGGCCGGCCGGTCGCCGTCGGCGTGTCGTCCTGGACCAGGTAGCGGATCGGGTTCCGGTCCGGGCCGTCGGGAGCCGAACTCGGCCACTGCACGGGCATATCGCGCAGTCGCCGGTATCCGACCCCGCGCAGGTCGTAGCCGGTGGTCGGGTTCCACGCCCGCTTCAACTCCTCGAACACCTCTTCGGCGCTGTCGTAGTCGAAGGCGTCGGCGAAGCCCATCTCGCTCGCCACCCGGGCGATGATCCGCCAGTCCGGCAACGCCTCGCCGACCGGATCGGCGGCCTGTCGGGAAAGGGTGAGATTGCGCTCGGAGTTGACCATGACGCCCTCGGTCTCCGCCCACATCGCGGCCGGCAACACCACGTCGGCGTAGGCATTGGTCTCGGTGTCCGCGAACACGTCCTGGACGACCACGAATTCGGCGGCCTCCAGACCCGCGATCACGGTCGCGCGGTTCGCCACCGAGGCGACCGGGTTGGTGCAGATGATCCAGCACGCCTTGATCTCGCCGGCGGCCATCCGGGTGAACATGTCCACCGTGCCCAGACCCGGTTCCGGCCGCAGCGTGCCCGACGGCACACCCCACAGGTCCTCGACGAACTCCCGCTCCTCGGCCACCATGACCGAGCGCTGGCCGGGCAGTCCCGGCCCCATGTAGCCCATCTCCCGCCCGCCCATCGCGTTCGGCTGACCGGTCAGCGAGAGCGGGCCGCTGCCCGGTCGGCAGATCGCGCCGGTGGCGAGGTGCAGGTTGCACAGCGCGTTGGTGTTCCAGGTGCCGTGCGTGCTCTGGTTGAGCCCCATCGTCCAACAGCTCGTCCACTCCCCCGCCGCGCCGATCCAGCGCGCGGCCTGCCGGATGTCCGCCTCCGGAATGCCGGTGATCTCGGCGACCCGGGCCGGCGGATAGTCCCGCAGGAAGTCGGGCATCGCCTCCCAGCCCTCGGTGAACTCGGCGATGAACTCGGGGTCGGTGTCGCCGTTCTCCACCAGCAGGTGCAACAGGCCGTTCAGCAGCGCGAGATCGGTGCCTGGCTTGATCCGCAGGAACAGATCGGCCTTGTCGGCGGTGGCGGTGCGGCGCGGGTCCACCACGATCAGCTTGGCGCCGGCCCGGACCCGATCCATCATCCGCAGGAACAGGATCGGGTGGCAGTCGGCCATGTTCGCGCCGATCACGAAAAACACGTCGGCGTGCTCGAAGTCCTGGTACGAGCCGGGCGGTCCGTCGGCGCCGAGGGAGAGCTTGTAGCCGCTGCCCGCACTGGCCATGCACAGCCGGGAGTTCGACTCGATCAGGTTGGTCCCCACGAAGCCCTTGGCCAGTTTGTTGGCCAAGTATTGGGCTTCCAGGGTGAGTTGGCCGGAGACGTAGAAGGACAGCGCGTCCGGCCCGTGCGCGTCCAGGATCTCCCGCAGTCGCCGTGCGGTCGCGCCGATCGCGGCGTCCACGCCGCTCGGCACGGGCGGCGCGCCGCGGTCGTCCCGGACCAGGGCCGTCCCCAGTCGGCCCGGCGCGGCGAGCAGCTCGGCGCTGGTGGCACCCTTCGTGCACAACCGGCCGTGGTTGGTCGGATGCGCACCGTCGCCGCGGGCCTTGACCACGGTGCGGCGTCCGGTCGCGGTGTCGATGGTGACGTCGAGCAGCATGCCGCAGCCCACGCCGCAGTAGGAGCAGACGGTCCGCACGGTGGTGTCGGCTGCCTGGGGAACCGTTGCCGACACGGGCGTTCCTCCTCGTCGTTCGGGTCGCTCGGGTCGCTCGGGCCGTTCGGGCCTCGAGGGCTCGATATGCCGTTACGCGGAACGCGCACGTGGTCTCGACCCGTGGCGGGTGAAGCCCACGTTCCGGACGCTAGAGAACGGTGGTTTCGGCGGCGTGACACACCTCGGCGTCGGGGGTTACGTCGATCGCACGGGCGCGATGGCCGGACGGTGAGGCGCGCCGCGTACCGGGTGTGGCGCTCCGCCGCGCGGGGGCGCTCCGTGACGCGTCGAGGACTCTCGGTGGATTCACGAGTCGTCGCGACAATCCGGCGCATCGCACGAGCCGGGAGCATGGCGCCGCAGACGCCGGCCCGGTTCGGTCGGCGGTGGGGACGGTGCGATGGGCTCGAAGGACGGGGCGCGGGATCCCGATCCGCCCGCGGCCGGCGCCGTACGGATCGTCGCGCGGACGATACCGCTTCCCGTCCTCCTCCGCGATTGCCCGCGCGACGCCGGCGGATCGACCGACGACCCGCCGGACGGCGAATATGCCGGCGAGCGCCACGCCTTCCTCTCCGGCGGGTCGGCCCGGTGACCTCGACGCGGCGCCGGTGTTCGTCGGCGGGTGCGACCCCGAGCGCGCCGGCCCGGCGGCCCGCCGCGTCGGGGCGCGCGAGCGCCTTCGCGAACCGCGATCCGTGGGTGATCCGCCACAGCGCCGGCCGTTGCGTCAGGACTGCTGCCCGTGCCACCGGGCGCGGCGAGCCTCGGGCATCCCGGCCGCGGCGCCCGCCGGTGCGGCGAGCGTCAGGACTCCCGGCCTTGCCGATCGGCGAGCAGTGCGGCGAGCGCCGCGACGATGTGCGCGTCGGTGGTGGCCTTGTCCACACCCAGGCCGGCGAGCACGCCCGTGCCGTCCTCGAACTCCAGCAGGGCGAGCAGGAGGTGCTCGGTGCCGACGTAGTTGTGCCCGAGCCGCAGCGCCTCGCGGAAGGTCAACTCCAGCACCTTGCGCGCCGACGCGTCGTACGGAATCAGGTCCGGTACCCGCCCGGCGGCCGGCGGCAGCACGGCGACGACCGCCTCCCGAAGGGCCTCCGGGGTCACGCCCTGGGCGACCAGGGCCCGCCCGGCCAGGCCCGCCGGCTCGGCGAGCAGTCCCAGCACCAGGTGCGCCGGGCCGATCTCGGAGTTGCCCGCCGCCCGGGCCTCGTTCTGTGCCGCCACCACCACGTTCCGGGCCCGGTCGGTGAACCGGCCGAAGCCCTGACTCGGATCGAGGTCGGCCTCGCCGGAGGCCTTCGCGACGAAGCGCTTCTGTGCCGCCTGCTTGGTGACACCCATGCTCGTACCGATGTCCTTCCAGGACGCGCCCGATCGGCGCGCCTGGTCCACGAAGTGCCCGATCAGGTGGTCGGCCAGTTCCCCGAGGTGGTCCGAGACGAGCACCGCGTCGGACAACTGTCGGAGGGCGTCGGGATGGGTCTGCTTGATGCTCTCGATGAGGTCGTCGAGCCGCACCGGATTCGTCATGCGCACAGGATTCTCCATGCGTCAACCATAGGTTGACGATCATGGTTCGTCAACCAACAGTTGACGGCTGGTGCCATCCGCTCTCCTACCCGCTCTCCTCCCCCGGTTCCGCGCCCTTCCGCTCGCCCGCGCTCGTCCCGTCTCCCGCGCCCTTCCCTTCCCCCGAACCCTGCCCGCCCCCCGCCGGCCCGTCCAGCATCGAGCGCGCCGAGCGGACCTCCCGGCGTACGTCGGTGAGCGCGTCGCGCGGATCCTCGGCGGCGGCCGGCCGCGCCGCCCGATCGGGCGCGTCGCCGGTGCGCATCGAGGCGGCCAGCGCGCGCAGTTCGGCGGCCATGTGCGCGGCCGCCTCGGGCGAGGGCGGCGGCGCGCCGTGCGCGGTGTGTACCGCCGCCGCCGTACCGGTGTCGATCACCCGCTCGACCGCGATGATCAGCGGCCACCACGCCGCGGCCCGCGCGCCGGCCGGCGGCGGCTCGCCCAGCGCACGCTGGAACTCGGTACGCACGTCGGACAGATCGCGGTAGATCCGCCGCCGGGTCCGCGCCCGTGCGGCCTGATCGGTCTTCTCGTCGAACGCGCACTCGATGTACCGCGCGGTGTCCTCGACCGCCGTGGCCAGCCGGGCGCCGACCCGGGTGTGCCAGCTCTCCGGCCACAACGCGTAGCCCGCCACCAACACGATCGCGCAGCCGATCAGACTGTCCACCAGGCGCGGTGCGAGCAGCCCGACGCCCTGATGCCCGAGCAGGTCGGACAGGATCAGGATCAACGGGGTGATCACCGCGGTCTGATAGCCGTAGCCGCGTCGGGAGAGGATCGGCAACGCCGCCGCGAGCACGACCACGACCGGCACCTCCCACCAGCCACGCGGCACGAACTCCAGGATCACGCCCGCCACCACCAGCCCCGCCGCCGTGCCCAGCGCGCGCAGCAGGGCGCGGGAGAAGACCGAACCGAAATCCGGCTTGAGCACGAAGGTGACGGTCAGCGGCACCCAGTACGAGCGCGGTACATCCACCACGGACACCAGCACCTGGGCCACCCCGATGCACAGGGTCAGCCGCAGGCCATAGCGCCAGGACTCCGCCGACACCAGCAGGTTCCGCGCACCGGCGGCCACCCGTTCGGGCAGCGCTCCGGGCCGGCCGACCCGGTCGGGGGTGCGGTACGCACCGGACAACGTCTCGTGCGCGTGCTCGATGGCGGCGGCGACCGCACGGTCCGCGGGGTCGGTCGCGACGCCGCGCGGAGCCGCGCCCGTGGGCACCGTGCCGCCGCGGACCGCCGCAGCGATCTCCCGCACCGTGTCCACGTCCGCCTCGCCCACCCGCCGGTCGTCGGCGTGCACCGCCGTGGCCGCCTCGACCAGCAGGCCGACCGAGTTCAGCAGCGCGACCAGGCGCGACATGCCGCGGCTGCGTCCGGGCGCCACCGCGCGGCGGCCGAGCAGCAGGTCGTACGCGTGGTTGAGGGTCGCCGTCACCTCGGCCCGGGCCGTCTCCCACTCGGCGGTGTCCGCCGCGGCGAGCAGGTTCGCGGTCGCGTCGTACGCGTCGGCGACGGCGGCCCGTTCGGGAATGCGCGAGCGCGCGGGCCAGGCCAGCAGCGCCATCACCAGGACCAGCCCGGCCCCGACCAGGGTCAGCATCGGCGCCCGCCACCACGGCGAGGGCATCGGCAGGCCCGCCCCGATCACCGCCATCAACAGCAGGTTCAGCCCGGACGCGGAGGCCACCGCGCCGATCGTGCTGATCATCCCGGCGACCAGGGCGACCACCGTCAGCATCGCGACGGCCGACCAGCCGTGTCCGAACTGTGCGCTGCCGAGCGCGAGTCCGATCGCGCCCACGATCTGCGGCACGGCGATGTTCAGGACGCGCAGCCGGTAGGCGTCCGCGGTGTCCCCGAACACCGCGCCGAGCGCGCCGATGGACACCAACGCGCCGGACGCGCTGTCACCGACGGCCACCCCGACGGCGAGCGGCGCCGCGATGCCGATCGCTGCCCGTACGGCGGCGGCCTTGGGCAACGGACCGGGGGTGGCGCGCAGCGTCAGGGTGAGCCACTCGGGCGGCGCGAGCCGACCCGGGCGGGCCGCGCCGTCGGCGCTCTTCGCACCGCCGGCGCGCCCGTTGCCGCTCGGATCCTCACGTTCGGTCATGGTCATCACAGGATCCCGAACGAGACGAGGGGAACGGACAAGGCGCGCGGCGCCGGACGAGTGCGGCATTCCGCTACGCGGACCACGGTACCGATCGCCTGCCACGCGCCGCCGACCGCCCCGCCCCGCCCCCGCGTCGCCCGGGACCCGCGTCGCCCGGGTCGAGCGCTCAGCGCGACGCGGACTTGCGCGCGTGTACGAAGAGTTGTTCCTCGGGCCCGGCCTCGGGGTGGTTCGGTTGGAAGACGGTGACCGCGTGGTGGACGATCTCCAGGCCGGTCGCGCGCAGCCGTACGAGCAGTTCGTCGGTGCCGTGGCTGGTCACCCGCGCCCGGTGGCCCAGCCACAGGATCTCCACGCCGTCCGCCTCGGCCGGTACCGTCGCGAACGCGAGCAGCCCGCCGGGGGCCAGCCGCGCGCCGAGGCGGTCCAGTTGGGCGTCCAGATCGGCCCTGGGAAGTTGAAGGAACGGGAAGAACGCGCACACCGCGTCCCACGCGCCGTCGTCGTCGACCAGATCACGCGCGTCCAGTTGCTCGAACGTCGCGCTCTCGACCCGGGTCCGGGCCAGGTCGACCATCGTCGCCGAGACATCGATCCCGGTCACCCGATGACCGGCCGCGGCCAGCCGCTCGGCGGTCGGCCGCCCGGTACCGGAACCGATGTCGAGCACCTTCGAGCCGGGCGGGAGTTCGGCGATCAGCCAGTCCAGCGCGGCCAGTTGCTCGGGCAACCCGGTGAAGGCGGTCTCGTACGCGGCCCCGACGGCGTCGAACAGGGCGGCGGCCGGGGACTCGGCGCCGTGGGCCAGCGGGGAGTGCGAAGCGGGTTCGGGGCTCATGGGAGAGGGCGTCCTAATCCTTGAGTAAGTGGTCCCGATCTTCTCGCGCGGAACACGAGTCGGTGCTGCGGATGCCGGGTCGGCGAGCGTCCGACCGCGCCGGCGCGGCTCCCGGGCCCGGCCGCGGGGGAACGGGCTATCGGCGCAGCAGGATGCCCCGGATGAACGCCGCCTGTCCCGCGTGCTGGAGGTCGTCGGCGATCACGCTGACCAGCCGCACGCCCAGGGTGACCGCCGGGGTCCACGCCTCGTCGACCACACGATCCAGGTCCGCGGCCGACAAACCGCGGACGAACGCGATGGTCTGCTCGTGCACCGCGTCGTAGTAGCCGGTGAGCAGCTCCGCCGAGTCGACCCGGACCGCGGCCACCGCCTCGGTGTCCTGGCCGTAGCCGATCGCCCGGACCGGGAAGGGCAGTTCGAATCGGCCGTGCCAGTCCTGCGCCGTCCACACCTGTTCCAGGGCCGCGACGTCCGAGACGTGGTCGTCCTGGACCCGGGCCAGATGCCAGATCAGCCACGCGATCGAATTGGCGTCGGCGTCGAGCCGCTCGGTCAACTGCTTCGCGGTCAGCCCGTCGACCGCCTCGTGCACCACCTCGCGCACCCGACCGAACCCGTCGACCAGTAGCTCCGCGCTGTTCATCGAACTCCTCGCTCCGTTCGTCCCACCCGATCCACCCGACCCGATCGATCCGATCCGACCCGATCGATCCGACCCGATCGACCCGTCGAGCCCCGCCGCGCTCCGGCGCCGTGCTCGACCCCGTCGACCCTGCTACTCCTGCCCAGCCTGCTCCCGGTCGTACACCTGCCGGGCCGCCTCGATGCTCGGCCCGTGCCGATCGGCCCAACGCACCAGGCCGCTGAGCGACACGGTCAGCTCGCGCGCCACGTCGGTGAGCGTGTACTCGACCCTCGGCGGCACGGTCGGATACACGGTGCGGATCAGCAGTCCGTCGCGCTCCAGTCGGCGCAGATTCAAGGTGAGGACACGTCTGCTGATGCCCTCCAGCGTGCGCTCGAGCTCGGTGAAGCGGATCGGGCCCTCGGCGACGGACACGAGGATGCCGATACTCCACTTGCCCGCGACGTGGTCGAGCGTGCCGACCACTCGACACGCGTTCGCCCAGGTGACCCGATCCGGGTCGGTGTCCGGCTGCCGATCCCGATCCTGCGGCCTTGGGTTTCGGGCCGCGGGACACTCGGTGACCTGGGCGGGTTCGTCGATGTTGCTCCGGGACGTCAAAGTGCCTCCTCGCACGAACCGCCATGGTCACACTCGCGGTGGGCCCGGCGGTAATCGCGCGGGGCGGTGCCGGTGAGGGCGCGGAAGTGTCGACGCAGGGCGGCGGGCGAGCCGAATCCGGTGCGGGCCGCGATGCGCTCGACGGGGACGTCCGTTTCGGTCAGCAGTCGCCGGGCCTCGTTCAGGCGGGCGCGGAGCAGGTATCGGAGCGGGCTGAGACCGGTGTGGGCGTGAAAGCGGCGGGTGAGGCTGCTGACACTGGTGCGCGCGTGGGCGGCGAGGTCGGGGACGGTCAGCGGGCGGTGCAGGTTGGCTTCCATCCAGCGCAGGGTGGGTTCCAGACCGACGCTCTCGGTGACCTCGCGGTCGATGGTGTCCCGGACGTCGTCGGCGGAGGTGTGCAGCGGTGTGATGAGCTCGCGGCTCGTCTCGACCGCCACCCGCCGGCCGTGGTCCCGGCGCAGTACGGACAGGCAGACGTCCAGGCCGCCGAAGATGCCCGCCGTCGTCAGGAACGGCCCGTCCTCGACCACGGTGCCCAGTGGGTCGACCTCGATCCGCGGATGCAGATCCGCCAGTTCCTCGGTGTGTCGCCACGCGGTCGTGGCACGGCGGCCGTCGAGGAGTCCGGTCGCGGCGAGGGTGAACGTGCCGGTGCCGACGGCGGCGATCCGGCTGCCGCGCGCCGCCGCCGCGCGGAGCGCGGCCGTGACGCCGGCGGGTGGATCGTCGCGATGGCCGTCGTGTCCGAGAACCAGTACGACGTCCGCGTCGGCGAGGCCGTCGAGGCCGAACGGCGTGTCGATCCGGAGCGAGCCCGGGGCGCCGGTGGCCCGTAGTCCGGGGGCCGCGCAGAGCCGGACCTCGTACGCCAGACCGGGATGTTCACGGCAGGCGGTCCCGAACACCAGTCCGGGAGTGGTGAGTTGAGGCCCCGGGACCCCGTCCGAGGCCAGCACGGCGATCACTGACATACCTGGAATCTAGTGCCGCGACCGGACGATTTCGCCTGTTCTCGGCCTCGACATCCGTCATTGCGCCCCGCGCCGTCCCCGGGGACGGCGCGGATGCGGACGGGACCGGGTCGTCCCGCGCCGGTGGCCCGGAACGGGGGCCACCGGCGCGGGCCGGGTCACGTCCTCGGGATCAGTGGTTGTGCCGGATCGTCTTGTTGATCCAGTCCTGGTAGACGGTCACGTCGGTGTACAGACCCGGGCCGGTCGCGCAGCCCTCCTTGCCGTCACCGTCGCCCGATGTGGTCCCGATCAGCTCCCAGCGGCCACCCTTGCCGCGCTGGATCTGCGGGCCGCCGGAGTCCCCGAAGCACGCCATGGCCCCGGGCTTTCGGCTGACCGTGCACAACCGGGTCGCGTCGGCGCGGCCGAAGCACTCCGCCTCGGAGCCGCGGCGGGTGTCCAGCTGCTGGAGCCGGTCGGGGAACACCGCGTGCTCGATGTCCTGGTCGACGGTGGTGCCGAAGCCGAGGATCCGGGTGGGCGTACCGACCGGTCCCGCCTTCTTGGCGATCTTGATCGGCTGCTGGGAGACCGGGCGGTCCAGCCGGATCAGCGCGAGGTCGTTCCTGTTGGGGTCGTCCAGTTTGTAGCCCGGGTGGGTCACGATCTTGTCGATGTTGCGGACCGTACCTCCGGTGGCGCGATTCGGGCTGCCGATCCGCACCTTCCCCTCCAGCACGATCGGCAGTTCGGGGTCGACACAGTGCGCCGCGGTGAGGACCCACTGCCGGTCGATCAACGTCGCCCCGCACTGGGCGTCGATGCCTGCCGCGACCTCCGGGACCATCGCCATGAAGGGGTAGCGCTGCGTCGAGTCCTGCCCGTTGACGATGGCGCCCGCGCTGCCGGCCATCGCCGTCGCGCCGAGCACGACCGCCGCGCCGACCGCCGCCATCGATTTCGCGAACAGGCCGCGCCGTCGGCGCTCGGGGCGGGCATCGAGGGTGGGCCGAGAGTGCGAAGTGGGCATGTGGTGACCCTTTCGAGAGGATGGTGGTGCTGCCGTACACGAGTCGGACGTCCCCCCGCGTCCGTCCTCGTCCCACTCATCCTCCGTGGCGCGTCCCCGACGCAAACAGTCGTCTCGATGTCATCCTCGGCTAGATTCCGGACATGCCAGTGATCGCCGTCCTCGCTCTCGACGGGGTCCCCGGGCACCAGCTCACCGCGCCCGGACTCGCGTTCGGCACCGCCGCCCGGCATCACCCGCGGGTCGGCTACGACCTGCGGATCTGCACCGCTCCGGGCTTCACGGCGACGGGCGGCCCCGCGTCCTTCCGCATCGAGACCCCCTGGGGTCTGGACACGTTGGCCGGGCTCGACGACGCCGACACCGTGCTGCTGCCGGGCCACGCGGGCTTTCGTGACGCGCCCCCGGGCGACGTCGTCGACGCCCTTCGTGCCGTCGCCGCGCGCGGCTGCCGCATCGGCGCGGTCGGCACCGGCACGTTCACACTCGCGGCGACCGGCCTGCTCGACGGCCGGCGCGCCGCGACCAGCCGCCGGGACACCGCGGAACTCGCCCGCCGGTATCCGCTGATCGCGGTCGACCCGGAGGGCTCGGTGGTCGCGGACGGCCCCTTCCACAGTGCCGCCGGGGTGCTGGGCGGCATCGACCTGTACCTGGATCTGATCACCCTGGACCACGGTGTGCCGGTGGCCATCGAGACGGAGCGGCAGGTGTTCCTGCACCTCCACGACCCGGCCGACGACCTCGCCCGCGGCGGCGCCGACGCGGGGTACAGCGCCTACACCCCACCCGGCAGCACCGTCGCGGCGACCACCCGGTGGATGGAGGCCAACCTCCGGCGCCCGCTCACCCTCGACGACATCGCCGCGCACGCGGGGCTGGGCGTACGCAACCTGACCCGTCGTTTCCGCACCGAGACCGGGCTCACCCCGCTCCAGTACCTGCTGCGCACCCGGATCCAGCGGGCCCAATGGCTGCTCGAACGCACCGAGGACCCGGTGGAGCGGATCGCGACGCAGACCGGCCTGGGTACGCCGGCCAATCTGCGCCGCCACTTCCAACGTCTGACGGGCACCACCCCGAGCACCTACCGCACGGTCTTTCGCACGTTCGTCGCCGACCTCACCGGGTCGGGGGAGTGATCAGAGCTCGCGCAGCGCCGGGGCCAGCCGGGCCCACTCCGCGCGCGGCAGACCGGTGTGACCGGGCTCGGTGGGGAGCACCTGGATGCCCACGTGGTCCGCGCCCGCGGCGAGGTGCTCGCCGACCCGGGCGGCGATGGTCTCCTCGTCGCCCCACACCACCAGGGTGTCGATCAGCCGGTCGCTGCCACCGTCGGCCAGGTCGGCTTCGGTGAAGCCGAGCCGCAGGAAGCTGCGCCGGTAGTTGTCCAGGCCCAGGTACAGCGCCGAGGCCTCGCGGATCACCGCCCGCGCGATCGTCGGGTCGGTGCTCGGCACCACCTTCTGCTCCGGTGCCAGGAACACCCCCTCGCCCAACGTCTCGCGCGCCTCGCGGGTGTGCGCGGGTGTGGTGAAGTACGGGTGCGCGCCCTGCGCGCGATCGCGGGACAGGCGCAACATGCGCGGGCCGAGCGCGGCCAGCACGCGCGGGACCTCCGGGCCGTCGGCGTCGAGGGCGTCCAGGTACGCGTTCATCGCGGCCAGCGGCGGGGTGTACTCGATGCCGAGGTGGTCGGCCAACTCGACGTGGCTCACCCCCAGTCCGAGCAGGAACCGGCCGGGATGGGCCTTCTCGACCGCGGACACCTCGGCGATCGTGTCCGGGTGGGGGAAGGTTCGGATGTTGAGGATCCCGGACGCCACGCCGAGCCGGCGGGAGCCGCCGAGTAGTCGGTTCGTCACCTCGAACAGCCCGTCCACCGGCGCGCCGCCGATCCAGGCACCGGTGAAGCCGAGGTCCTCCAACTCGGCCGCGGCGCCGGCCGCGTCGGCGTCCGCGGCGTACCGGTCGTGGTGTTGCCAGACGCCGATCCGGCCGACTCCTCGATTGCCCGTTGCGCGTCCATGTGTTCGGTCCTTCCGTCGGTCTTGCGTCGGTCCTCGGTCGGTTTCCGGGGACGGTGTCGGGACCGCATCGCTCCACCGGCGGCGGTCCCGGGCCGGCCCTGCATCCGAAGTCTTCGACGCGGCGTTCTCTTCCCGATCCCGGGGGCGAGCCGAATCACCACCCGACGACCTCCGCGTATCGGGGCGAAGCGGCCCATGCGCACCCTATGCCGGTCGACCACGCGCATCGGGGAAGGCCTGCAGCGTGGCGGATGCCTTCAGCAACATCTCGGCGTACTCGGCGGCCGGTTCGGAGTCCAACACGATCGCCCCGCCCGCGCCCACGGTGGCCGTTCCGTCCCGGACCACGGCGGTGCGGATCACCACGCTCAGGTCGGCCGCGCCGGACGCGGAGAAGTAGCCGAGCGCGCCCGAGTACACGCCACGCGGTCCGGATTCGAGCGCGTCGATGATCTCCAGCGTGCGCTTCTTGGGCGCCCCGGTCATCGAGCCGCCGGGAAAGCACGCGTGCGCGCACCCGACGGCGTCCACGTCGGGCCGCAGGGTGCCCCGGATGGTGGACACGAGTTGGTGCACCGTCGCGTAGCTCTCGGTGGCCAGGAAGTCGACCACGTGCACCGAGCCGACGTCGCACACCCGGCCCAGGTCGTTGCGCAGCAGGTCGACGATCATCAGGTTCTCGGCGCGGGTCTTGGGATCGGTCACCAGCGAGCGACGCAACGCCTCGTCCCGGACCGGGTCGGTGCCGCGCGGGGTGGTGCCCTTGATCGGTTTGGTCTCGGCCACCCGGTGCCGGTCCACGCGCAGGAATCGCTCCGGCGACGAGGCGAGAATCGACATCGCGCCGAAGCGCAACAGCGCGCCGTAGGGTGCGGGATTGAGCGCGCGCAGGCGGGTGTAGTGGGTGAGCGGATCCTCCGGCGCGGCGGCGGACAAGGTCGTGGTCAGGCAGATCTCGTAACTCTCGCCGGCCGCGAGCAGGCGCCTGCTCTCGGCGATGTCGGCGAGATAGCGCCGCCGGTGGCCGGCGGGCACCGGAGCGGCGGCGGACGTGGGGGGGTCGGCGCGGCGGGTGCTCCGGGGCGACGGTCGCGGTCGGCAGGGTGCCCAGGGTGCGCATCGTGGCCGCCGGCCAAGCGTCCGTCCGGGACACGTCGTCCAAGCGGCACAGGCCGACCGCGTAGGTGCGTTGCGCGAAGTGGTCGACGGCCAGGAACCGGTCGCAGAACAGCCATTGCGCGTCCGGTTCGGGTGCGCGGTGGCGGTTGACGCCGGCGCCGCAGTCCGCCTTGAGTTCGTAGCCCAGGTAGCCGACGTAGCCGCCCACGAAGTCGAACGGCAGCGCGGCGGGTGCGTCGACGGCACGTTCGCGCAGACGTTCGCCGAGCACCTCGAAGATCGTCCCGGGCAGGAATCCGCTCTCCTTCCCGTCCCGGTACACGGTCACCTTCCCGTCGCCGACGTCGTAGCGCAGGAGTTCGCCCAGCGGGCCGCCGGTGTCGCCGAGGAAGGAGAACCGGGACAGCCCCGGCTCGACCCGGGCGCTGTCCAGCCAGAAGCTCGGATCGCCGGCCCGGTACAACGCGGCGAAGGCCGCCGCGGTGTCGATCTCCCGGTCGAGCACGGCCGTTCTGACCTGGAGGCCGACGGGTCGCGGGGCCACCGCGACGCCACGGCGCGTGGCACGAGCGGGCGCCCGGTTCGGTCGGCCGCGCGCCGCCGACGCGAGCGTCAGGAAATTGTCGACCAACGTCTGCCCGTACTCCGAGGCCACCGACTCCGGATGGAACTGCACTCCCCACCAAGGCAGTTCGCGATGCCGTGCGGCCATCACCACGCCGTCCGCGGCACGCGCGGTCACCCGCAGCGCGGCGGGCAACGGCTCGGCCAGGCACAGCGAGTGGTAGCGCACCGCCGTGAACGTCCTCGGGATCCCGGCGAACAGCCCGTCGCCGGTACGGGTGATCGTCTCCGGATGACCGTGCCGAGGCCGAGGCGCCGCGACCACCCGGCCGCCGGCCGCCTCGCCGAGGCCCTGATGGCCCAGACACACACCGAGGACGGGCAGGCGCCGATCCCGGAACAACGCGGCCGAGTGACCGAAATCCCGCACCCGGCCCGGCCGTCCGGGCCCGGGCGAGATCACCGCCGCGTCGTAGTGGTCCGGGTCGAGGCCGGCCCAGCGGGCGTCGTCGTTGCTGACCACGTCCGGCTCGTGGCCGCACACCGAAGCGAGCAGATGGAAGAGGTTGTATGTGTAGGAGTCGTGGTTGTCCACGAGCAGAACCTTGATGACGCCCTCCGTGACTCGTGGCACAACCCGACCTGCCGGGACGCGGACCGCCGCATCGGCGCGAAGTCCTCGCCCCAACGCTTTACTTCACCGCCACCACCATGGACTCCGCGCCGGCCAGGGGTTCGACCCGGGTGCTCCGGAAGCCCGCCTCGGCCAGCAGTTCACGGCACTGCGAGACGGTGCACGCGAAGCCGCCGGGAGTCTCGATCAACGTATTCAGACCCAGCAGCAGACCGGACACGTTGGCCCGCCGATCGTCGTCGAGGAAGGCTTCGAACACGACCAGTGCGCCGCCCTCGGGCAGCGCGGCATACGCCTTGGCCACCAACAGGCGCTTGCCGGGCGCGTCCCAGTCGTGCAGGACGTGTCCGAACACCAGGGCGTCGGCGGCCGGGAGCGGATCGGTGAGGAAGTCACCCGGGTGAAAGCCGACCCGCCCGAACAACTCGGCCTCGCCCACGCGTTCGGCGAACGCCTCGGCACTGGCGGGCAGGTCGAAGCCGATCCCGGTCAGGTGCGAATGCCGCTTCGCGAGCCGGCACAGCAGCGCGCCGTCGCCACAGCCGATGTCCGCGAGCCGGGCATGGTCGGCCCAGGGAAACCGCTCGGCGAGCGCGAGCATGGTCGGCCGGGAGAGCTGGGACATCGCGCGCTGGAACAGCCGCCGCCGGTCCGGGTCCTGGTAGATGTAGGCGAACGGATTCGCCTCGGCGCCCGACGACTTGGCCTCGTTCTGCGGCTCGCCGGTGCGTAGGGCCTGGGTCAGGTTGCCCCAGAAGCCGTACAGCCGCCCACCGACCATGTCCAGGCCGTCACCGATGTACGAGGGCTTGGCGCGGTCCAGGAAATGGTCCGTCTGCGGCGTGTTGGCATAGCGCCCCTCCGTGCGGTCCAACAGACCCAGGGCGACGAGCGTGTCCAGGAAGTCCCGAGCCCCGCGCGGATGCAACCCCAGGTTCGAGGCCAGGCCTTCGGCGTGCTGCCCTTCACGGCGGGCGAGTTCGGTGAAGACACCGGTCTCGACCGCGCTCAGCAGACACTTCGCGGCGGTGAATCCGAAGGCCAACCCGACGATGTGGTCGGGAGACGGCGGGGCGACCGAAGGCGGGCCGACGGGCGGTACGGGCATCGGTGTGGAGACCTCGGCGGTCACGGTTGGTGCTCCTTTGCGGCCTGCGGGTTCGTCGAGAGGGGTGCGGATCGGGGCGCGGGGCAAGGCCGGCGCCGGCGACGCGGCATCGGTGCCTTCGGTTCACGCCAGGGCGGTCGCGAGGGCCTGTTCCTCGGCGTCGTACCCGTAGGTCCACGCCATCAGGTCGAGCAGTGCGTCGGCGTCGAGCCCGGCCAGGAGTTCGGCGCCCGCCGGCGAGTGCAGCAGCGCCCCGTACTCCCGGGATTCGCCCTGCACGCGTGCGGTCCGCGGGGCCCGATGCGCCGCGTACCGGCGCAACGCCTCGGACACGCCCGAGCGTCCGCCGTGGGCCAGCAGGGTCGCCAGCACCACGGCGTCCTCGATCGCCTGGCAGGCTCCCTGTGCCTGATGCGGCAGCATGGGGTGGGCGGCGTCGCCGATCAACGTGGTGCGCGCGGTGCTCCAGGCGGGCAGCGGATCCCGGTCGAACAGCGGCCTGCGGTGCAGTTCGGCGCTCGAACGAAGCAGCGCCGGTACGGCCGGATCCCAGTCGAGGAGCGAGCGGGCCACCACTTCCGCGTCGACCGGCTCGGCCCGACTCTCCTCGGGGTCGGCGCCGGCATCCGAGGGGGCGACCAGGACCAGGTTCAGCCGCCGACCGCTCGCCACGGGATAGCACAGGAAGTGCCGGTCCGTGCCGAGCCAGACCCGGACCGCGTCGACGGCGGCGGCACGCTCGGCCGCGCCGATCGGCACCACGGCCCGATACGCGTCCATCCCGGAGTGCCGGGGCCGCCGCCCCGGGTGCATCCGCGCGGCGACCCTCGAGTGCACGCCGTCCGCGCCCACGACGACCTCGGCCACCGCACTCGTGCCGTCCGCGAAGGCGATCCGGACCTCGTCGGCCCCCTCCCGCAACCCGACGCACGGGGCACCGTGGACAACCGTGTCGGGCGGCAACAGGCCCAGCAGGAGCTCGTGCAGGTCCGTGCGCAGCAGGACATGGTGCTCGGCGCCGAAGCGCACGAAGTAGCCGGGGCGGATCGGCACCCGGAGCAGGGCGGCGCCGTCGCGCCAGTGTCGGAAGTCGAGTCGGGCGGGTCGCGACGACACCGAGCGCAGCCCGGGCCCGGCCCCGAGGCGCTCCAACGAACGCACCGCGTTGGGACCGAGCTGCAATCCTGCCGCGCCGTCCCGCGATTGCCGGGACTTCTCGTAGACGGTCGTGACCAGACCCGCGCGATGCGCGGCCAGGGCGAAGGTGAGGCCGGCGATGCCACCACCGACGACGGCGATGCGAGGCGCGTTCGGCCGAGGCTTCGGAGCGGGCGCCGGGGCCGGCGTCACAGCAGCCTGCCGGCGATCTCGGCCAGCAGTACCAGTGCGCCGAACTGCGGGTTGGCGGCGAACACCCGTTGGCAGCACGCCGGATCGTCGATGTCCAACACCCGCGATTGCCAGACCAGATGGCCGGCGGCGACGGCGAGAAGCGGCCAGAAGGCCGGTCCGAGACCCGACCGGGCAGCGGCCACGGCGAGGCACACGATGGTCGCGCCGTACAGACCGATCAGCACCGGAACGCTGCGCCGCCCCAGGCGCACCGCCGCCGAGCGGACCCCGACCACGGCATCGCTCACCTTGTCCTGATGCGCGTACACGATGTCGCAACCCACGGCCCAGCAGGACAAGCCGACGAACAGGAACACGGCGGCGACATCGAGCGAGCCGGCCACGGCGATCCAGGCGACCAACGCGAGCCAGCTCATGCAGGGCCCGAGCCACACGTGCGGCCAGTCGGTGATCCGCTTCATGAACGGATAGGCGGCGATCGCCACCCATCCGAGCGCCATCACCAGAAAGGCGACCGGGCCGAGGATCAGCGGAATCGAGATCGCGACCAGGAGCTGACCGGCGAAGAATAACCAGGCTCGCCGAACATCGACGACCCCGACCGCCAGCGGCCGGCCGCTCGTGCGCACCACCCGCGCATCGAATCCGCGATCGAGAATATCGTTGATCGTGCATCCGGCACTGCGGGTCAGAAAGCCCACGACGAACAGCACCACCACGGTGATCGGCACGTTCGCACCGGCCCCGGATCCCGCCGCCGGCACCACCGCGATCCACCCGGGAAGCACTGCCAGCCAGGTGCCGACCGGGCGGTCCACTCGCATGAGCTGCAGGTACGGCCGCACCGCCGCCGGTGACCGGCCGACCCAGCGTGCGGCCACGCCGCCGGCGGGTGCCGCGGCCGCGACGGGTGGCGAAAGTGTCATGGTCGTCCTCGAGAACACGAATCCAAACCGATTACCTTTTCGCCAAAATTGGCAATCTCGGCGCCCGAAATTTACCGCAGGAGACGAGTCCGGTGTCAAATCCGGGCGATATCAACCACAACGCTGCCGATTTCGGTCGTCCCGAAATGCAATTCCCATGATGAATCCGAATCTCCGGACTGTCGCACGGTGGTTCGACCTCGCCGCGACGCGTCGAGGCCGGTGCCGGCGCGAAATGGGTGGAGTACGCGATCCGGGCTCGGGGCGGCGGATCGGCCGAGGAAGGCGGGGCCGGTCAGCCTCGTCCGGTGAGCACCTCCAGCGGCCGGCCGCGCAGTGCGAGAACGGTGGGAATCAGGCTTGCGGCCAAGCCCAGGAACGCCGTTCCGCCGAGGATGCGGACGTACCCGCCCAGGGGAAGGGCGAACGACGCGCTGCCGGTGAGGGCGCCGCGCGCGCCGGCGAGCGCGACGCACGTGATCGCGGTGCCGACGAGTGTGCCGATCAGCACCACGATCGCCGTCTCCAGGACCACTGTTCGGGCGACTTGGCGGCGACTCGCCCCGACCACCCGAATCAGCGCGAACTCCCGGGCCCGATCGGCGGTGCCGACCACGAGCGTGTTCACCATGGCGACCGCCGTGAAGACCAGCAGGACACCGAGGACCAGATACGAACCCGTGGTGTTCGCCGCCAACTCGGTGTCGGCATCGTCCGCGTACGAACCGCCGTCGCGCACCTCGACGGTGGGGTGCTCGCGTAGGTACGCCGCCAGTGCCGCGTCGAACACCCGCTCGTGGCCCGCCGCGACCCGGACCAGCACCGCGTCGTCGAGGTCGTCCGCCGGCGGAACCCCACCGACGCGCGGCGGCCCTGGCGCCTCGCCCGCACCGGGGCCCGCGAACACCAGGTCGGCGAATCCCAGCGGGCGGTCGAAGATCGCGACCACCCGTGCCTCGCGGCGCCTGCCGTCGCCGAGCCGAACGGTGAGCCCGCTGCCCACGTGCAGGTCGCGGGCCCGGGCGTAGGTCCGGCCGACCGTGACCGTGTCCGGGGCGGCGAGGTCGGCGAGCCGCCCGGCGCGCACGCCGAGGTCCAGCACCCGCTCGACGCCGGCCGGATCGACCAAGCCCGCCGGTATCACGTCCGGCGTACCGAGCACGTCGGCGACCACCTCGGTCCGCCGGATCGCCGAGACCGTCTCCGCGCCCGGCAACCCGCGCACCGCCCCGGCCACCTCCGCGGGCAACCCCGGCGCGCCGTGACGCCCCGTCAACACCCGATCGGCCAGAACCCGTTCGCTGCTCTGCTCACGCGTGGTATCGCGCAGCACCGTGGTCACGAGCAGTACGTCGCCGGCCATCGCCACGCTCAGCATCATCGCCGCGGCGCCCGACGCCACCCGGCGCGTGGCCGCCGCGGAGTTGGCGTGCGCGAGCCATCCGGTGGTCCGGGCGATCATCGCCACGCAGGCCCCGATCGGCCGTTCGAACCATCGGGTGAGCGGCGGCGCGAGCGGAAGCACGCCGAGCAGGAGCAACAGCAGAACCAACACCTGGAAAGCCACGCCCACTTCGCCACCGATCCGCTGGGTCAGCGCGAACAGCGCACCCGCTCCGCCCAACGCCGGTACGGCGAGCAGGATTCGCGGCCAGGTGACCAGTCGCCGAGGTTCGCCGACCTCGCGCAGCGCGTCGGTGGGACGGGTCCGCGCGGCGTGCCGCGACGCCGCGGCCGCGGCGAGCAGCGCGAGGAGCACACCGACGCCGACCCCGCACAGGACGGCCGGCGCGCCCACGGACACGGTGTACTCGGCCGGAACACCGGCACGCTCGACGAGGGCGTCCCGCAATGCGTGCGCGAGCGGAACGCCGAGGGCGACGCCGGGAACGGCCGCGAGCAGGGCGACGAGCAACGCCTCGCCGACCACCATTCGGCGGATCTGTCCGCCGGTCGCCCCCACCGCGCGCAACAGCGCGAACTCCCGGGCCCGGCCCAGCACCGCGAGCCCGAACGCGCCGGCGATGGCGAACACCGCGACGAACGCGCCCACTCCGCCCATCGCACCGAACAACAATGTCGCGTCGGCGAGCGGCCCGGCGATCTCCGGGGTGCCGGCCCGGGCCGCCGCGTCCGCGGTGAGCAGCTTCGCCCGCACCGTACGATCCCCGCCGTCCTCCGGCGTGTCGGCAGCACCGCGTCCAGCCGAACGGCCGGCGGCCCGGCGGCCCCGTGTGTCCGAGCCGGCGTCGGGCCGGGTCCGGGTATCCGCGACATACAGCCACTCTCCTGGGAGTTCGGGAAAACGGCTCCCATGGTCGACGCCGCGCACGGCGCCGAACCGTCCGGCGAGCCTCCCCCGCGAGTAGGTGCAGACCCTTAGGGCGACGGCGGACCCGACGTCCGGCGCGGCGGCCGGGCCCCGTTCGGGAATAGCCCTCGCGCCCCCGTAGAGCACCTCCGCACGGGATCCGGGCCACGCCATAGGATCGGGCCGTGCGGGTCGTGATCGCGGAGGACGGCGTGCTGTTCCGGGACGGACTGGTGCGGCTGCTCGGGGAGTCGGGGGTCGTGGTCACGTCCGCGGTGGGCGACGCGCCGACGCTGTTGGCGGCGGTGGCGGCCGATCGGCCGGACGCGGTGATCGTGGACGTGCGGATGCCGCCCGGGCAGCGGGCCGAGGGTCTGGAGGCGGCGCTCCGCATTCGCGCCGGGCATCCCGGGGTCGCCGTACTGGTGTTGTCCCATCACGTCGAGTCGGTGCACACCGCCCGGCTGCTCGCCGACGACGCGCACGGGGTCGGGTATCTGCTCAAGGACCGGGTCGCCGACGCCGACGAACTCGTGGACACGCTGCGGCGATTGATCCGCGGCGAATGTGTGGTGGATCCGATCGTGGTCGGCCGGCTGCTCGATCGCCGCGCCGAGGGGCCCGCCGCGGTGCTCAGCGCCCGGGAGCGGGAGGTGCTCGCGTTGATGGCCCAGGGCCGCTCCAACGCGGCCATCGGGCGGCTGCTGGGGTTGCGGCCCAAGACCGTCGAGGCGCACGTGCGCAGCGTGTTCGCCCGACTCGGGCTACCCGAGTCCGCGGACGACCACCGCCGGGTGCTGGCCGTGCTCGGGCACATCCGGGGCAGCCGCTAGCACGGGCCCGGGAATCGGTACCCGGATCAGCACTCGGGTGCCGCCGCCCTTCGGGCTCTCCAGCACGAGCCGGCCGCCGAGCGCGGCGGCCCGGTCCGCGAGCGCGGAGTCGGCGTCCAGGACCGAACCACCGACGCCGTCGTCCGCGACGACCAATTCCAGTTCGGCTCCGCGCGTCGACAGGGTCACCAGCACCCGCCGCGCCCGGGCGTGCTTGTCGGCGTTCGCGAGTGCCTCGGCCGCGGCGAAGTACAACCCGCGCTCGGTCTCCTGCGGCAGGTCCGCCGGGACACCCGCGGCCACGTGTACCTCGACGCGGGTGGCGGATCGTTCGGCCAGCCCGTGCAGGGCCGACCCCAGACCGGCCTCGACCAGCAGCGCCGGGTGCGCGGCGTGCGCGATCTCGCGCAGTTCGGCGAGCGCCGACAGCACCTCCTCGCGGGCCTGCCGCCAAGCCGTGCCGGTTCGCTCGCCGGCCAGCAACAGCAGCAGGGCGGCCAGCCGTTGTTGCGCACCGTCGTGCAGGTCACGCTCGAACCGCCGCCGCTCGGTGTCGTTCGCGGCGACCGTGCGGGCCCGGGCGGCGCGTACCTGCTCGACCAACTCCTCTCGTGCGAGCGCGAGTTGCCGCAGTCGCAGGTGGACCAGCGAGCCCAGCAGGCTCAGTGGCCACAGCGCGAAGACCACCAACAGCACGGCCCCGAGGCCGTCCCGGGCAGCCGGCGGCGTGTCGCCGGGCCACAGCACCGTGCCCATCCGGGCGCCCAGCACGAGCAACACCGCGGCCCCGGCCACCACGACCGGCACGAACGCGCGGCGCAGGTCGGGCCGACCCCACCACGCGTGGCCGAGCACACCCGCCGGCACCACCCCGTAGGCGGTGAGCAGCACCGCCGACCACCCGGCGGAGCCACCGGCCAGCATCACGATCACCGCGCCGAAGGCCACCGCGTAGGTGAGCCCGACGATCG
The DNA here is from genome assembly GCF_045207655.1 of Embleya sp. NBC_00888. Lineage (NCBI taxonomy): Bacteria > Bacillati > Actinomycetota > Actinomycetes > Kitasatosporales > Streptomycetaceae > Embleya > Embleya sp. NBC_00888. The sequence goes on from NZ_CP108785.1 coordinate 2,652,257, forward strand.
CCGAGCGCACCGGATCGAGGCGACCGCCGGTGGATTCGGTGACCGTGAACAGCAGATGCGCCAACACCGCGAAGGCGCCGCCGCCGATCAGGTTGCCGACGGCGTACCAGCCGAACCCGCCCCACTCCTGCGCGCCGGAGCCCAGGATGGCGAGCCCGGCCACCACCATCAGCGGCCCGGTCCGATCCGCCGCGCCGCGCCGCGCCCGGGCACCCACAGCCCGATCAGCACGAATGCCCACCCGGCCACGAGCCCGGCCCCGAGCAGGAACAGCCGCGCGGCCGTCGAGGGCGGACCGTCCCCGGCCATGGTGGCAACGACCGTGGGCACCGAAAGCCCCACCGCGAGCCCGAGTACGCCCCACGTCCGCCTGCGCATCGGCCCACGGTAGCGCGGCCCGCGGCCCGTAGGGCCGGGCCCACCTGCGGTGATCGGCCCGGGTCCGGTCCGGGGAATCCCGGTCGCCCGCGGGCGCGGTCACGCTCCTACTTGGCCTCCGCGTACGTCCCCACCACCGCCGGCATCAGCGGCAACAACACCGGCGTGTCCCCGAACACCAGCGCCCGTGCCTCGGCGGCGGCCTCGGTGATCGCCGCGGCCACCGCCTCGGTGAGTTCGGCGGGGCTGTGCACGATGATCTCGTCGTGTTGGAAGAAGACCAGGTGCGGGCGGCCGGCCGGGGCCGAGTCGTAGCGGGCGAGTCGGCGGCGCAGCGCGGCCAGCAGGGACAGGGCCCAGTCGGCGGCGCTGGCCTGGATGACGAAGTTGCGGGTGAAGCGGCCCCGGGCGCGGGCCGAGCGGGCGCCGGCGTCGTCGGTGCGGTCGGCGGCGGGTTCGCTCGTACCGCCCTCGGCGAGGTCCAGCCATTCCGACGACGGCGGCGGGCAGGTCCGGCCCAGCCGGGAGCGCACGATGCCGCCCTCCTCGCCGGTGCGCGCGGCGGCCTCCACGTAGCCCATCGCGTCCGGGTACTGCCGGCGCAACGTGGCCAGGAGCGGCCCGATGTCGCCGCTGGTCTGGCCGTACATCGCGCCCAGCAGGCCGAGCTTGGCCTTGGCCCGGTCACCCTGGAACGCGGCCTTGGCCAGCGCCTCGTACAGGTCGCCGGCGGCGGCGGACCGGGCCAGGCCCGCGTCCCGGGACATCGCGGCCAGGATGCGCGGTTCGAGTTGGGCCGCGTCGGCGACCACCAGGCGCCATCCCGGGTCGGCCACCACCGCGCCGCGCAGCACCCGCGGGATCTGCAGCGCGCCACCGCCGCGCCCGGCCCAGCGGCCGGTGACGACGCCGCCGACCACGTATTCGGGGCGGAACCGGCCGCCCCGGACCCAGGTGTCCTGCCAGGCCCATCCGTGCGCGGCGTGCAGGCGGGCGAGTTCCTTGTACTTGATCAGCAGGTCGGCGGCGGGGTGGCCGATGTCGCGCAGGTACCACGTGCGGGTCGAGGTGAGCCGGATGCCCTGCTCGGCGAAGGCCTTGATCACCTGGGTGTGCGAGTCGGGGTTGAACGCCCGCCCGCCGAGCGCCTCGCGCAACCGCTCGGCCAGGTCGGCCAGTCGTTGTGGCGGCGCGCCGGACACCCGCGGGCGCGGGCCGAGCAGTTCGGTGAGCAGCGCGTCGTGCACCTCGACCCGCCAGGGCAGACCGTCGGCGGCCATCTCGGCCGCGACCAATCCGCCCGCCGACTCGGCGGCGACCAGCAGCCGGAATCGCGAGCGGCGGGCGGGGTCCTCGATCGCGTCGATCCGGCGCAGCTGGTCGGCGTGTACCGCGACCACCGCTTCCAGCGCGTCGGCGCCGGCGGGCAGCCGTTGCCGGTCGGGGACGAACAGGCTGTCCTGCGCGTCGGCGGCGCCGATCGGCAGGTCGTCCGGTACGGGCAGGCCCTTCAGGCGGGCCCAGGCCGCGCCCAGCGATCGCGGCTCGCCGAACCGGCCCTCGTGCGCGAGCAGCAACGACTCGACCAGCGCGAGGTCGTGGCAGCGCGCGACCCGGGTGGGCAACAGCGGTGCGTACGCGCTCTCCGCCGAGGCCCACACCCACCTGGGCGGCACCGGCGCGGCCTCGAGGTCGGTGATCGCCGCGACCAGGTCGCGGACCTGCTCGGCGGGCCCGATCGGCACACCGTCCTCGCGCAACGGTCGGAGCCGACCGCCGTGTCCGTACGCGTCGGGTGCCATCGCGACCCGAGGCGCGGCCGGCCTCACCACGCGCCCGGTCGCGGGCAGCCGACCGGCACGTCGCGCGTGCCGCGTCCGACTCGCCGAAACCGTTCCAAGGCCGACCTCCTCCCGACGCATCCGATGCGGACGAATCACCCACAAGCGACAGACCCGCCGACCGCCGCACCTTACCCGCCCGCACCGACACCGATCTGCCCACCGGCCCACGAAGGCGCGCGGGGTGGGTGCGGGGCCGCGGCAGCGCGCGGATTCGGGGGCGTTAGGTTCGTGAGGGTGCCGGTCGAGGTGCGCGGCGGGTGGTGTGTCGCACCGGGATCGATCGGGCGAGATCCTGTCGTCCCTCGTCCTTCGTCTCTCGTCGTCGCTCGTCGTCTGTTGTTGTCGATCCGAGGAGTGTGTTTCCCATGGCTCGTATCCCCACGGCCGCGGTCGCCGCCGGCGGGCTGGTCGGCGGCTATGCCGTCGCCCGCTATACGAGGAAGCGCCCGTTGGGTGGCGCGGTGCTCGCGGCGGCCGGGGCGTTCGCCGCCAAGGGGTGGCGGGAGCGGGCCGGGACGCCCACGGCCGCCGCGTTGACCGGGCTGTACACGGTCGCGTTCGGCGCCTCGCATCCCCTCGCGAAGAAGATCGGCGCGTGGCCCTCGGTGTTCGCGGTGGCCGGCACCGTCGCCGTCGCGTCGTACGCGCTCGCCGACCGCAAGGCGTAGGCCGACGGCGCGACCCACCCGACGCCACCGAACCGCCGGCGGCGCCGGGTGGGATCGCGGGCGTGGGCGCACCGGTCCCGCGGGCGAGGGCACACCGGTCCCGCCGGTGGACCCTCGCCCCGAACAGGTGCGTCAGCAGGCTCGCCGATGGTTCACGGCATGGTCCTCCCCGGTCTCGAAGGCGACGCTCTCGGCCTCGCGCAGCAGTGTGATCAGGTCGCTTCGGGCCCTGGCCACCCGGGATCGGACCGTGCCGATCGGGCAGCCCGCGATGGTGGCGGCCTCCGCGTAGCCGAAGTCCAGCACCTGGGTCAGCACGAACGCCTCCCGGCGGGCCGGGTGCAGCGCCCCGAACAGGTCGTCGAGGGCGAGCCCCTCCTCGAAGCCCGGCCGGGAGGTGTCCTGGCGGCGCTCGGCGACTTCGACCCAGTCCTCGACCGCGGCGGTCCTCGGCCTGGCGGCCGCCGCGCGATAGCGGTCGACGACCGTGCGTCGGGCGATGGACAGCAGCCAGGTGCGCACCGAGGACGCCCCGGTGAAACGGGGAAGTGCCGTCCAGGCGCGCAGGTAGGTCTCCTGGGTCAGGTCGTCCGCGCTCTGTACGTCGGTCAGGTACGCGACGAAGCGCCATACGTCGCGGTGCGTGCCCCGGACGAAGTCGTCCACGGCGTCCGGGTCTCCGGCGGCGCCCGCCAGGGCCCGCTCGGTCAGGTCGAGGTCATGCATCGCACACCCCGCCGACGCACGCGCGATGGGCGCGACGTCGATCGAGGGTCGGAGGTCGGCCGGCTCCGGGTCCGGGACGGCCGGGAGGGTGCAGGGAAGTCACGTTCCACGTCCTCGTCGTGCGGGCGGCGATCGATCGGCCCGAGGCGGATCGACGCCGAACTGGTGGGAGGCACGCCCGCCGGAGCCGAGTGCGGCGCGGAGCCACGGGCCCGGTCTCGACGGCGGTGCGCGAAGCACCCGATGGCGTCCGGGCACACGGCCGGCCCGCTCGGCGCGCGGTGTCGGGTTCGGACACGGCGACCGGCGAGTCGGCGCGGCGGGCGCCACTCGGGTGGCGGGTACGCCCGGGTCCACCGACGGCGACGCGGACGCGTTCTCGGTCGGCGTCGCGGCCCGCGGTGTGGGTGCGTGCGTGCGATCACCGCGAACGTGCGCCGGTGCACGGGCAGCACGATCGCGGGCGCGCTACTCGCCCGCGCGGACGCCACGCGCCGACGCGGGCGCGGCGCCCCGTCGGGGCGCGGCCCCGCGACAGGCGGCGACCACGGACGAATACGCGCGAACAGGCACTCACGAACACGCACTCGCCGAACGGCGTCGGAGGTGGTCGCCACGCCGAAGCGGGGCGAACACGGCCGGATCGTCCGGACACACGCGGGTCGGGTGGACGGCTCAGGCGAAGAGCGCGGCGGGCGGCCCTCGGCCCGGCAGCGGGCGGCAGACCCACTTGGGAACGGCGCGTTCGCGACGGTGACCCGCGCGCGGCATGGCCGGCAGGCGGGTGGTGATCGGCGACGTCCAGGCGCCCACCAGTGCGAGAACCACGGTGCCCGCCATCGTCGCGAGCACGCGCAGCAGCCGGAAGACGGCCTTCTCACCGTGGCGCAGCCACACACCGCAGCCGAGCGCGGCGAGCACGTGCGCGGCGACCATGCCGGTCCCGCCGTGGCCCAGGACGGCGGTCAACGCGCCGTCGTGGTTCATCCCGCCGGCCCCGGCGCCGGCCGTGTGGTGTGCGCCGGAGGGCGGGCGACCGAAGCCGGCCGCCTCCGGGGACTGCCCGGCCAGGTTGGGGTCCAGCCGCATCCGGACCAGGAGTTCGGTGACCGACCGGGTCGGCGCGTCGCCGGGTCGGTCGTCGTTGCACAGCAGCACTTGGAGCCACTGGTCGCGGAAGCGGGCCGCGCCGGTCGGTTCGGGGACCGGTTGGCGGGCCAGCGTGAACAACGTGTGCAGGCCGGCCTGGGCGGCCAGTACCGCGCCCGTGATCGCCCCGAGGCCGCGCTCGCGATCGGCCACGGCCCAGGCCAGGACGGCGATCCCGGCGCCGGCGCCGACCGGCGCGGCCCAGTGGACCGGCGCGTCGGACATCAACGTGTGCCCGAACAACGCGAGCAGCACGCAGATCACCGCGAACATCGCGGCGCGAACGGCTCGAAGCACGGACCGGGCAGGCATGGTGACGCTCATGCTCCCACCTGCCGGGTACGCGGGAGCGCTCGGGTGCCCGGCCGATTCCCGAACTTCTCCCGAACCCTGCTCGAACCGGACTCGAACGCTTTCACGCAATGATGTTCTAAACCATGTCCAATCACCTCGAATCCGACCCGGCGTGCTCCCGCCGCACCTCTCACCGAGGAATCCGCCGCCTCGGGGAACCACCGATCACCGCCGGCCGACTACCCGGATGCCCGTCCCGGTGCCCGTGTCCGATGCCCGTCCTCGAAGGTTGTCCTCGATGTCCGTCCCCGGTGCCGCCGTTGTCGACCGCGGCCCCGCCCCCGCGCCGGACCCGACCTCCCACCGTTCGATCCCTGGAGCCCGATTCATGCCCGTGTTCGCCGGCGGACCCGACTCTCCGGGCCGCCTCCGGCGCCTGCCCTTCCTCGCGAGGGCCGCGCGTCCCGCCGCAGGTTCGTCCCCGGGGGCGACCCGGTCGACCTCGGCCGCCCGTACGGTGCTCGGCTTCGTCGGCCTCCTGTTGATCCTGTTCGTCGCCGCGTTCGCGGTCGGGCGCCAGGCCGGCCCGGTGGCCCCCGACCTGCGCAAGCCCGGTCCGCCCGGCGCCCCGGTGCCGATGGGTGACGAGGGCGGCGGGCACGGCCGGATGGGACTGGGCGAACCGGCCGGTGCGGTGCCCGCCTTCCGGGCCGTCGGCGGTGCGCTGTGACCACCTCGCCCGAACTGGTCACCACGGACGTCACCGTGTCCGGGATGACCTGTGGGGCCTGCGTACATCGCGTCGAACGGCGGCTGGCCCGGTTGGAGGGGGTCAGCGCGACGGTCAACCTGGCCACGGGGCGGGCGCGGGTGGTGCACCCCGCGTCGGTGCCCGTGGTGAGCCTGCTGGCGGCGGTCACCGAAGCGGGCTACTCGGCGACCCTGACCGCCCCGACGGCCGACCCGACCCGGGCCCGGCCGGCCGGCGCCGAGGAGCACGATCGCGGTCGGCGGGATCTGCTGCTGACCGCCGCGCTCGCGCTTCCGGTCCTGGTGTTGTCGATGGTGCCCGCGTGGCAGTTCACCAACTGGCAGTGGTTGTGCCTGATGCTGGCCGCGCCGGTGGCGACCTGGGGCGCGTGGCCCTTCCATCGACGGGCCCTGCACGGGCTGCGCTACGCGGGCGCGACCATGGACACCCTGGTCAGCCTGGGCGTACTCGCCGCGTTCGGGTGGTCGCTGTGGGCGCTGTTCGTGGGCGACGCGGGCGAACCCGGGATGCGGATGACGGTCGACCTGCTCCCGTCCTCGGCCGGCGCCGAGGCCCACACCTACCTCGAAGTCGCGGTGGCCGTACCCCTGTTCGTCCTGTTCGGCCGCCGGCTGGAGGAGCGGGCCCGGGTCCGCACCGGGTCGGCCGTACGGGAGTTGGCGGCGCTGGTCCCGGACGAGGCCGCCGTACTGCACCCCGGCCGGGGCGGCCGGGAGGTCGAGGTCACCGTGCCCACCGCGTCCCTGACGGTCGGTCAGGTGTTCGTGGTGCGCCCGGGCGACCGGGTACCGGCCGACGGGGTCGTGGTCGAGGGCCGATCCGCGCTCGACGTGTCCCACCTGACCGGGGAGAGCCGGCCGATGGAGGTCGGGCCGGCCGACCCGGTGCCCGGCGGAAGTGTCAACGAGGGCGGCCGGTTCACCGCGCGTGCCACGGCGGTGGGCGCGGACACCCGGCTCGCCCGGATCGCCGCGTCGGTCGAGGAGGCCCAGGCCGGCAAGACCGACGCGCAACGCCTGGCCGACCGGATCGCGGGCGTGTTCGTACCGTCCGTGCTCGCGACGGCGGTGACCGTGTTGGGCTTCTGGCTCGGCGCGGGCGGTGACCCGCAGGCCGCGGCCGGCGCGACGATGGCCGTCCTGGTGGTCGCCTGCCCGTGCGCGCTGGGCCTGGCCACCCCCACCGCGATCCTGGCCGCGACCGGGCGCGGTGCCCGGATGGGTGTACTGATCCGCGAACCGGCCGGGCTGGAACGGCTGCGCCGGGTCGGAGCCGTCGTGGTGGACAAGACCGGCACGCTGACCACGGGCGGCATGAGCCTGCTGCGGTACGAGCCGGCGCCCGGGGTCGATCCGGGCGAACTACTGTCCCTGGTCGGCGCGGTCGAGGCCGCGTCCGGGCATCCGATCGGTCGGGCCGTGGCCCGGGCCGCGACCGAGCGGAGCGGACCGCTGCCGGCCGTCGCCGACTTCGCGGCCGAACCCGGCACGGGCGTCCGCGGGTTGGTCCAGGGGGCGCGGGTGGCGGTGCTGCGGCCGGGGGCCGAGGATGTGACGTCGCTGCCGGCGAACCTGCGCGCGGCGTTGTCCGCGGCGGACGCGGCCGGGGACACCGCCGTGCTCGCGACGGTGAACGGCGTGCCGTCCGGGGTGCTGGTGCTGGGCGACTCGGTGCGCCCCGAGGCGGCCGGCGCGATCCGGGCCCTCGACCGGCTCGGCGTCACGGTGATCCTGGCCACCGGGGACCGTCCCGGGCCGGCGCGTGCGGTCGCCGACGCGGTGGGCATCGACGAGGTGCTGAGCGAGTTGGACCCGCACGACAAGGCCGAACTGGTCCGGGGCCTGCGGCAGGACCAGCCCGGACGGGCGATCGCGGTGGTCGGCGACGGCATCAACGACACCATCGCGCTGGGCGAGGCGGACCTGGGCATCGGCATGGGCGGCGGTACGGCCGCCGCGATCGGCGCCGCGGACGTCACGTTGGTCGGCGACGACCTGGCCGCGCTCGCCGACGCGATTCGGCTCTCCCGGCGGACGACCGGCACCGTCCGGGCCAACCTCGGTTGGGCCTTCGGCTACAACGTGGTGCTGATCCCGGTCGCGGTGACCGGGCTGCTCAATCCGATGTTGGCCGCCGCGGCGATGTCGGTCAGTTCGCTGGCGGTGGTGAGCAACAGCCTGCGGCTGACCCGATTCCGCGCCGACCGCCGCCTCGACGACCCGAAACGGGATCCCAAGTGAAGCCTCTCGCCCTGCTCAAGACGGTCGCGGGCCCGCTCGTGGCGGCGGCCCTCGCACTGACCCTGCTCACCGCCTGGACGGCCGCGGGGCAGGCGGGCACCGCACCGAAGCTGTCGATCAGTGACGGCCGCGTGCACCTGGCCACCAACGCCGACGCCACCTCCGCGTACTTCACCATCCGCAACTCCGGCGCCGCCAACGACGAACTCGTCGGCGTGAGCACACCGATCACCACCGACGTGGGCTTCAGCTTCCACACCTACACCGGCTACGCCGGCCGGATGTGGATGACCAAGTCCCTCCCGATCCCGGCCAAGGGCCTCCTCGGCATGACCGCGAGCGGGGCCAACATCATGCTCGGCACACCCCCCAGGCTGACCCCCGGCCAAACCATCCCCTTCACCCTCCACTTCCGCCACAGCCCACCCATCCACACCACAGCGACGGTAATCCGCCCCGGCACCTGGACACCGGCAAAGACCACCTGACCAACCCGGAAGCCCGCGACCCACGATGGGCCTGCGGCGGGGGCGGACCTGCTGCTGCGGCGGGGGCGGGGGCGGGGGCGGCACAGACAACCGGCGGAGCGAATGGCGGGGGGCGCGAGGGCGGGCAACAAACCGCGCCGAGCTGCGGCACCAAGGGGCGGCCTGCGGCGCGTTGAGCGGAGCGCGGGCGCGGGCCTTCCGGCAAGCGCCGCCTGCGGCCGACGACGGGCGACCGGCTGTGCGTTGGGGGCGGGGCGGGTGCGCGGTGCGTGAACGCGGTGCGCGGTGGGGTTGGGTTCGCGGTGGGTGGGGGCTTGGGTTTCGTCGGTTCTTTGCCGGGTCGGGGTTGGCCGCCGGAGGGTTCTCGGGGTGGAGGGGGTCGGTTCGGGGCGGGCGGGCGGTCTTGGTGGCGTCGGGGATGCCGGTACGGGTCAGGCCGACGCCGAGCAGGACCACGAGCATGCCCGCCACCACGCGGAGGCTCAGGGCCTCGTCCAGGACGACGGCGCCGAGGGTCACCGAGACGACCGGCAGCAGGTAGCCGACCGTGGCCGCCGCCGTCGGTCCCTCGTCGGCGATCAGGCGGGAGTTGAGGTGGAAGGTGACGCCCGTGCCGAAGACGCCCAGCACCACCACGGCCAGTACGGCGGTGCCGGTCGGCCCGCCCGGATCCGTCGGACCGACCGGTAGGGCAAGTCCGGTCAGCCCGGTCGCGCACACCAGTTGCGCCGCCGACAGCGCGAGCGGCGCGCCGCCCCGCCCGATCAGGTGCCGGGCCATGTACGCGAACGCGACCGCGTAGCTGAGCGCCGCGCCGAGCAGGGCCAACGCGCCCCAGCCCGCCAGGCCGCCCCGCTGCCAGGGCGCGAAGATCAGCAGGGTGCCCGCGAAGCCCAGCCCCAAGCCGATCAGCCGCGCCGGGTGCAGGCCGCGCTCGGTGCCGAGCCCGATCCCGATGGCCAGGGACCACAGGGGCGTAGTGGCGTTCAGCACGCCCGCGACGCCGGAGTCCACCGTCTGCTCACCGACCGCGAACAGGAAGAACGGCAGCGCGTTGCAGAACAGCGCGGCCACGACCAGGTGCCCCCACACGCGCCGTTCGCGCGGGAGCCGCTGCCGCGCCGAGCGGGCCGGTACCAGCAACGCCGCGCTGCCGAGGGCGCAGCGGACGACGGTGATGTGCAGCGGGGCCAAGCCCCCGTTGAGGGCGATCTTGATCCACAGGAAGCCGGATCCCCACAACAACGCGAGGACCGCCATTCGCACCAGGGTCGCGCGTGATCCGCCGAGCACTTCGCCTCCGCCGCGAGTTGGTAAGGGGGTGATTGGTACGGTGTCGCACTCCAACCGGTAAGACAAGCGACAAGATCTTCATGAATCGTTAAGCTGTCCTACATGCTTGATGTGCGACGCATGCAGGTGCTTCGAGCGGTGGTCACCGGCGGCTCGGTGACCGCCGCCGCGCGCACCCTGGGATACACGCCCTCGGCCGTGAGCCAACAGATCGCCGCTCTCGAGAAGGAGGCCGGGATCGAGCTGCTGGAACGCGTCGGTCGAGGCGTGCGCCCCACCGAGGCCGGCCGTCTGCTCACCGAGTACGCGACGCTGATCGGCACCCACGTCGCCGCCGCCGAGACCGCCCTGGCCGACCTTCGCGCCGGGCGCACCGGTCGGATCACCATCCACTACTTCGCCACCGTCGGAGCCGTACTGGTGGCTCCCGCGCTGGCCGCGCTGCGCCGCGAACACCCCGGCGTGCAGGTCCGGTTGAAGTTGTCCGATCCGAGGCATCCGCTCTCCGAGGTCCGGGACGGCCAAGCCGACATCGCACTCGTGGTCCGCCCGGACGACCGCCCGTCCGTCGACGGACTGCGCTTCGTACACCTGCTCGACGTCCGCTATCGCGCGGTACTCCCGAAGGATCACCGGCTGGCCGCGAAGCCCGTGCTGGAACTGTCCGACCTGGCCGAGGAACAGTGGGTCGCGAGCGAGTCGCCGGGCCCGTGCCTGGACGTCCTGCTCGACGCGTGCGGCGCGGCCGGCTTCAGCCCCGAGTTCGTGGTGGAGAGTCAGGACTACGCCACCGCCCAGGGCTTCGCCGCCGCCGGCCTCGGCATCGCGCTGGTCCCCGAATCAGCCCTGGAAAACCGCCGATCCGCGACCGTCGTCCGCCGGATCCGCAACCCCGAACCGATCCGCAGGATCTACGCGGCGGTCCGCGAATCCGCGCCGGCCCAACCCGCCCTGCGCGCCTTCCTCACCGCCTTGCACGACGCCGCGTCCCGCTGACCCGACAACCCGCCCGCCGACCCGACACCACGCCCACGGATCGACGCGCCGCCCCACCCCACGCGTACTCGGGACGGCCCGGCGTAGTGCCCGTGAATCCCCGGGAATTCACCGCCGGAGCCGCCTATGACCACACGCCCCGATGGGGATGCTCATGGGTGGGGGCGCGACGGTGGGGGGCGCGATGCAATCCGCAAACGTGGGCACGGACAGCGACACGGGCACCGGCGCGGGCGCCGCCGCCCCCGGCGGGTCCCTTGCCCGGCTGGCACGCGACGCGCGGGCGCGGGAAAGGGAGTTGCGTCGCGAATGGGCCCAGGCCCGCCGTGTGGCGATCCGATACGAGGCCGCCTCGCAGGCGGAACAGCGGGTCGTGGCACACCTGTTGATGCTGACCGGCTACGGCTGGCGGCCCGCCGTCGATCGCCGCTGGCCGGGAACCCGCACGGCCAACGTGGACCTGCTGCTGGTCGGGCCCGCCGGGGTGTACGTCGTCGACGTCAAGAACTGGCGCGCCGCGCCGAACATACGAAACGGCACCCTGTACGCGGGAGATCAGCCGCGGGCCGGCGAGGCCGCGAAGCTGCTCGCGATCACCGCCATCGCCGAGGAGGCGATCGCCACGCTCGGCGTCTCGCCGGTGGTGGTCGTGCCGATGATGGTGTTCGCCGGCCATCGCGTCGACGCCGGCCTGGGACGGATCCGACTGCTCGGCGAGACCCAGGCCGCGCCCGATCTGTTGGGGCGACCGGCCCGGCTGGACCCGGAATCGGTGACGGCGATCGCGCGGCGCCTGGAGCGGGTGTTCCCGGTCTACGAGGATCCCACCGAGCCCTCGACCACACCCGCGACCACGACCCCGCCCCCGTCGACGACGGCGGTCGCGCGTACGTCCCCACCCGGACCACTCGACGCGTCCTTCGATCCGGGGGAGTTCGCCGCCGCCACGCTGCGGGCCGCACGGGTCGGGCCGATCGAACGATGGATGACCTACCTCGATCCCGGCCAGTGCGCGCTGGTCCGGGCCGACTGGCCCGGACCGGCCCGGATCACCGGCCCCGCGGGCACCGGGAAGACCGTGGTCGGTCTGCATCGCGCCGCCTACCTGGCCCAACACGGCACCGGCCGGGTGCTGTACGCGACCTTCACCGCCAACCTGCCCCGTGTACAACGCACGTTCCTGGCCACGATGGCGCCGGTCGCGGTGGACCGGGTGGATTTCAGCGGCATCCACGCCTGGGCGCTCGCGTTCCTGAACGGGCGCGGCGGGCCGCCGCGCGAGCTCGACCCGATCCGAGCCGCCGCCGCCTTCGATCGGGCCTGGGCCGAGGTCGGTCGGGGTGGACGCCTGTCCGCGATCGCGGCCTCGGCGGGCTACTGGCGCGACGAGATCGATCACGTGATCAAGGGCCGTGGGATCACCACGTTCGAACGGTACCGGCGGCTGCCCCGACCCGGGCGGCGGACCCGGTTGACCCGCGCGGGCGACCGCGAGGCGGTATGGCGGTTGTACGAGCGCTACGAACGGCTGCTGCGCACGGAACAGGTGTGCGACTTCAACGACGTACTCGCCGCCGCGCTCCGCGAGGTGCTGCGGCGCGGGCGGCAGCCGGCCTACGCCTCGGTCATCGTCGACGAGGTGCAGGACCTCTCGCTGGTGGGCGTACGCCTGCTGCACGCGCTCGTCGGCGACGCCGCCAACGGCCTGCTGCTCATCGGGGACGGCCAACAAGCCGTGTATCCGGGCGGATTCCGGCTCGCCGAGGCCGGCATCACGATCCCCGAGGAGCGCACCCACGTCCTACGCCGCAACTACCGCAACGCGCCCGGCATCGTCCGCGCCGCGCTCGCGGTGGTCGGCGCGGACGGCTTCGAGGACCTCGAACACGGCCGCGTCACCGGCCCCCGTCCCCTGGAACTCGACGGCGAGGCGAGCAACGCGGGCGCGCCGCGCGAACCGGCGCGCGAGGTGGTCCGGGTACATCGCGCGACACCGGCCGCGCACGACGCCGCCCTTCTCGCCGCGTTACGGGCGGACCCCCGTGCGTGGCCGGACACCGCCGTACTGTGCCGCTCCCGCGCCGAGGTCGGCCACTACACGGACCTGATCGAGCGGGCCGGGATCCCGGTGTGTCTCCTGGCGGAGTACGAGGGCCGGCCGACCGCGGGGGTCAAGATCGGCGGCTACGTCCGCGCCAAGGGGTTGGACTTCAAGCACGTACTGCTGCCGAGGTACGACCCGGCCCTGCCCGGCGGCGGCCGAGGCGGCACCCGCGGCGGCGAAGCGGCACGCGAGCGGTCCGAACTGGCCCGGCGCAGGGTGTTCGTCGCGATGGTCCGGGCCCGGGACACCCTGTGGCTCGGCCAGGTCGGCACACCCGCGCCGCGGACCCGCCCGGCGACGCCCGGCCGCTGAGGCCCGACGCACCGACCGGCGGGACGTACCGAAGGGCGGACCACCCCCGGCGTCCCGCGCCGCCCGAGCCCGCCCCGCGAAGGACCCACCCCGCGAAGGACCCCCGTCCGATCGGGGACAATGGACGGATCATCCCGAGCGCGCGACGGAGCCATGGCTCGCGGCAGCCCCGATCCGGCAGGAGCCCCCACACCGTGTCCGACCAGCGCGAACCCGCCGCACCCGGCCGAGACCCGGGGCTCGTCGAGGAACGGGCCGACAGCCTCCGCGCCGACTGCGCGAACTGCTTCGCGCTGTGCTGCGTCGCGCCCGCCTTCGCCGCCTCGGCGGACTTCGCCATCGACAAGCCCGCCGGTCGGGCCTGCCCCAACCTCCGGGCGGACGACTTCGGCTGCGGCGTGCACACGCGCCTGCGCGACATCGGCTTCTCGGGCTGCACCGTCTACGACTGCTTCGGCGCGGGACAAAAGGTCGCCCAGGTCACCTACGCGGGACGGGACTGGCGCCGGGCGCCGCACACCGCGCAGCAGATGTTCCGGGTGTTCCCGGTCATGCGGGACCTGCACGAATTGCTCCGGTACCTGCACGAGGCGCGCTCGCTCACGGCCGCGCGCCCGATCCATGACGAGTTGCGCAGCGCCTACCAGGACACCGAGCGCCTCACCCTGGGCGAGCCCGCCGAGCTGCTCCGGATCGATATCGGGGCGCTGCGGCAGCGCCTGAACCCGCTGCTCCTGCGTGCGAGCGAGCTGGCCCGCGCGGGCGTCCCGGGCAAGAAGAAGGAGCGCCGCGGCGCCGACCTGATCGGTGCCAGGCTGCGCGGCGCGAACCTGCGCGGCGCGAATCTGCGCGGGGCGTACCTGATCGGCGCCGACCTGCGCGGTGCGGACCTGCGCCTCGCCGACCTGATCGGCGCCGATTTGCGCGACGCGGACCTGCGCGGCGCGGACCTCACGGACGCCCTGTACCTCATCCAATCCCAACTCGACGCCGCCAAGGGCGACCCACACACCAAGCTCCCCACAACCCTCACCCACCCCACCCACTGGACCCCGTAACCCCTCACCCACGCAACGCAAGCTCTCGGACTCGGGTCGGTGGCGCTACGGCCCCAGCCAACTGACCTGGGTCACGTGGATGCATTCCTGCCGAGGAACAGTGAGGTATTCGAAGAGAAGGTTGCCGGCGGGGTCACCGTATGTACGCAGGCCCGGTCCGGTGCCCTGAAGGCCGGTCCGTCCAGGTAGACCATCGAATGCACGGTCGCCAACTCGGCAGCTGCTTTTCCCACCGCGGCGACCACCTCGCCGGAAGACCGCCCGTCACCTCCACGCCGCCGGGCAGCCACTCCCAGGACCAGTCACTCACCGGCGACCTCTCGGTGAACCTCGGCTCGGAGCCTGGAGATTTCGCTGCCGGCGCGCCGGATCTCATCGGGATCCCGTGACTGCCCCACCGTGCGTTCCAGCTCGCGGAGACGTCGTGCGAGGGCCGGGCGGCGTTCGATCGCCACGAAGACGGCCCACTTGCGCAGAAAAAGGCGAACGGCATTGGGCTGGAGATTCTCGGCGACCCAGTCGAGTGCTTCGTCCTCCTCCCGCTGGAACTCGGGCAGATAGGTCGGACTCAGTACGGCTACCGCCTCCCGGAGCGCCCTGATCTTCAGCGGCGGCATGGGGATGAGTGGCTCGTCGCCCGACTCGGCGTGCTGTGCGGTCATGAACTCCTCCTCGGACCCACAGTCAACCAGCAAATGATCCGGCCATCTCCCGAACGCCGAGCAACCATGCCGACCGGCCCCGGCGCGCCGCCGTCCGACCTCCTGGCGCCGGGCTCCCGCCTGTTCCCCAGGCGCTACCGGGCCGGGGGTTGGCCGTCGGGGGCGGCGTGGTCGGTGGGGGTGGATCCGTTCCTCAGCCGCCGTACGTCCGCCGCACCCGATAGACCCCGGCCGCCACCCGATGGGAACGAGCCCGGATCATCGGCGCGATGCGAACCGGCCACACGGTCGTTCGGGACCACACCACGCCCGCGAGCGGGCCCGTGTCGACCAGGTCCAGTCGGGACAGATCCGCCCCGGACGCGTCGACCGCCTCGGCCCGGACCTCTTCCTCCAGGGCGATCGCGAGCCGAACCGCAGCCGCGACGGCATCCGGTACGGCGGCCGGATCGCACCTCGCCGGACCGTCCGACACGGGCATCTCGCGCAATCCGCCCTGGATCGCCTCCAACGCGCGCCCGCTCTCCGCCAGGGCCGTCCCGAGCGCGTCGACCAGCGCGATCACGCGTGGGGACGCGGGAGGGGGCAGGTGGGTGAGCCGCCTGCTCAAGCAGCGTGCCTGTCCGGCGGCCAGGGACAGGGCGATCAACACCTCGAACCGGCGCGATCCCGAACCGTCCCGAGGCGACGCGTCGAGGATCCGGAACGCGCGCCGCGCGGCCTCCCGGTGTGCCAGTGCCCGCTCGCGGATGTCCCGCGTTCGCGCGCGCACCACGATCGCGGTCTCGACCGGGCCTCGACGGGGCACGACTTGCGGTTCCGGACCCGCCGAGACACCGCGTTCGAACGCGTACAGCGCGCGGCTCATCGCGTCGCCGAGCCGGACCCAGGCCCGCCCCTCGGTCCGCGGGTCGACGGCATCGTCGGCGCCCGACAGCGTCCACAGGTCGCGCTCGGTGAACGTGCGTCGTTCCTCGTCGGAAATGCTCATCGAGCCGCCTCCTGCTGTCGCATGTCTCGAACCGCAAGCCGAACCGCACGTCGAACCAGAGGGCCGAACAGAAAGAGGCCGCGCACAATTCGAGCATGAACCGAACACGAATGCATACATCGAGCACGAAGAACGGCCAGGAGGCACCGGCGCCCGGCGCGAAGTCGCGGAACAACCGGCCCGACCGGCGGGAAGGCGGGGATGAGAAAGGCGCTTTATGAGCAAAGCTGCCTGCTTGGCCTCGTAGTTCACGGTATCAGCCGGTGGGCGGTTTCCTCCATGCGTACGACACCCACAGTTACCTCGCGAATCTCCCACGTGACCTTTGCCCGCCGGGCGCACGCAGGGCGCGCGTCGAGCGCGCGTCGAGCGCGCGTCGAGCGCGCGTCGAGCGCGAACGGCGATGCCTCGCGCACGCGTCGAGCCCCCGAACCCCGGATCGCAGACCTCGGACCTCGGACCTCGGACCTCGGACCTCGGACCTCGGACGCGAGCCTCCCGGACCGCCGAAACGCCGACGGCTCACGCGCCGAGACCGATCTCGTACACGCGGGCCGCCGCACGGCTGGGTCGCGAGGCCGCCGATCTCGGCTGGTACGCGCCCGCGTTACGGGCACTGAGCGTGCAGGCGCACCATCTGGGCCACCGGGCGCACGCGCTCGCGCCGGTGGGCGATCGTACCGGCGCGATCCGGGCGCTCGTCCGGTCCCTGTGCCACCGCCCCCGCGGCGAGTGCCGAGCCCGCGCGGTCACCACCGCCCGGTTGGCCGAACCGCACCTGGATCAGGGCCACTTGGAGCGGGGTCGCGCGACCTGGCAGGCGTTCCCGGACTACGGTCCGCTGCCGCGCTCGGGCCGGGCGGACGCCGCGCTGCGCGCGCTGCGCCGACGCCTGGCGCCGTACCGGGGCAACGCGACCGCCCGCACCCCGTTGGAGCGGCCCGGCAGCGCGCAGATCCGCCCACGCCCGGCCTTCGCCGACCGGCGCCCTCAGGCCCGGCCGAGCACGTAGTCCAGCGTGTCCGATCGGGCCCGGCCGAGCACGCTCTCCCGCAGCGCCTCGGCGAACTCCTCCACGGTGACCGTCCCGTCGCCGTCCGTGTCCACCGCGTGCAACCAGCCGATCCGGCGCGTCGGCGCGAGGTCCGAGCCGATCAGGCGCGCGTAGTCGGCCTGATCGATCCGACCGTCCCCGTCGCGGTCCACCGCGGTGGCCACCCGCACCATCAGCGCGGCCATCGCGGCCCCCGGCGCGGCCTCGGCGAGCACTCGATACTCGTCGGCGTCGACCACACCGTCGTGGTTCGCGTCCGCCGTCGCGCGCAGTTCGTCCCACCAGGCGTGGAAGGCCGCGTACATGACCTCCTCGTCCACCGCCGCCAGGTCGAGTCGATCACTGAACACCCGGGCGAGGGCGGCCAGATCGGGCCAGGACAACACCCCGTCGCCGGTCTGGTCGAGAATGCGCACGAAGGCGTCCGCGAGCTGCGCCGCCGGGTCGGCCGAACGATCGCGCGACCCGAACCGGCGCAACCCGCGCCCGGCTTCCCGCTTGGCCGCGATGTAGGTCGCCGCGAGCGGCATGTACACCCACCTCGTCGGCAGCAGGTCGCCGGCCACCGCGGCCGTCCGGCAGGCGAGCGACAACACGGCCTCGGTACCGAACGGCACCTTCCCGCGCTCGCCCAGACGCTCCCGATAGCTCGGCGGCAGCGTGGCGGCCACGAGCGCACGGATCCCGGTGCCCAGCACGGAGGACCCGGCCGACCACACCGCGTCCGGTACGAAGGACAGTTGCGCGGGCGCGGGCAACCGCCCGAGTGCGTCCAGAAGTTGCTCGACTCCGTGCCCGGCCGTCAGCCGCTCGCGCACGGTCTCGTCGAAGTAGACGCGGAATTCCTCCACCGTGGCCGGCATCTCGCTCGCCGGCACCCCCGACTGCCGTCCCACCACCAGCCATTCCGCGTACAACTCGGCCTGTCGCTCTTCGTCGAGCGGATCGCCGCCGAGCTCGCACATCAGCACGATCGCGTCGAACACGGTCAGGTGCACCCACGCCTGCGCCTGCGGGTCGAGCGCCGAGAAGGCCTGGCCCTGCGCGTCGACTCCCTTGATGTGCCCGTGCAGTCGGCGCAGCCGGGCCGCCTCGCGCTCGCGGTCCGCCTCGTCCTGGTAGAGCAGCCGTTGCAGACTGAGCAGGGTCTGCTCGATCCGACGCCACGGGTGCCGCCGGTACGTGGAGAACTCCACCACCCCGGCGCCGACGACCGGGTGCGCCGTCTCCAGCACGATCGCCCGACCGATGGTGGTCAGCAGCCGCCACTGTCCGAGGTAGCGCCAGGAGAGGGAGCCGGCGCCGGGGAAACGCTCGGTGTGATCCGACATCCGGGGTGCGTCCGACATGAGTGGCCTCTCTCGCGGATCGACGTGGTGATCGCGACGATACAATCCGTCACCGTTTGTCGTGGGCGATCCGGAAAACCACCGGTTCCCGCCCGCGAGAAGCCGCCGATTCCGCGCCCGGCAAGGCCGTCGGTTCCGCCCGCGAAAGGCCGGGTTCCCGCCCTCGGAAGCCCGTGGGCACGGGTTTCGCAAGCGCTCGCGGTCCGCCTCACCGAGACTGGAAGGACCGACCCGGCCCGCGCCGTGGGCGCCGGCCGGGGCCTACGGCCGAGGAGGGCAGCCGGATGGCGATCGTGGTGGCGGAGAAGACGATGTCGCTGGACGGGTTCATCGCCGACCCGTCGGACGGCGTGGCGGAGTTGTTCGGTTGGTACTCGAACGGGAACGTGGAAACGCCGGCACCGGGTGGGGCGATGACGTTCCGCACCTCCGAGGCGAGTGCCCGGCATCTGCGCGAGCTGCTGGTCAACGCGGGGGCGGTGGTGACCGGGCGCCGCCTGTTCGACCACACCGACGGGTGGGACGGCAGCCACCCGCTCGGTGTGCCGGTGTTCGTGGTGACGCATCACGTGCCCGAGGACTGGGTCTCCGCGCACCCCCGGGCACCGTTCACCTTCGTCACCGCCGGCGTGGAGAGCGCCGTCGCGCAGGCCCGGGCGGTGGCGGGCGACCTGACGGTGGGTGTCGGCGGCGCGGACATCGTGCGCCAGTGCCTGGACGCGGGCCTGATCGACGAGATCGTGGTCGACCTGGTGCCGGTCCTGCTCGGCGCGGGCATCCGGTTCTTCGACCACCTCGCGAACACCCCGATCGAGTTGGAGGCGACCCGGGTGATCGAGGGCCGGCGGGTCACGCATCTGTACTTCCGGGTGGTCCGGACGCCCTGAGCGCGCGTGCAAGACCGGATCGGGCCCCATCCGGCCGGCCACACCCGGCTCACCGCTCGCCCAGCACCGCCGCGAGCGCCTCGATCGTGCCCGTCCACGCGTGCGCCGCCGGGGCCGCGAAGCCCACCAGGATGCCCTGCTCCGGGGCCTCTCGGTGCCACAACTCGCCCAGCCCGCGCAGCGCCATCCCGCGCTCGGCGGCGCGCGCGAGCACCCGCTCCTCGGTCGGTCCGTCCTCCGACAGCGTCATCAGCACGTGCAGCCCGGCCGGGACGCCCCACAACCGCAGTGCGCCGGCCCGCCGTTCCGCCTCGAACCGGCGCACCAGGTACGCCCGCCGCCGCCGATAGCTCAGCCGCGCGGCCCGTACGTGCCGGTCGTAGTCGTGCCGGGCGAGCAGGTCCGCGAGGACGAGTTGGCTCAGCCCCTGGGTGTGCCAATCGGCCCGGTACTTGGCCCGCAGCACCGGTTCGACCAGGTGGGCGGGCAGCGCCATCCAGGCCAGGCGCAGGCCGGGCCCCAGCGTCTTGGACACCGATCCGCAGTACGCGACGTGCTCGGGCGCCATCCCCTGGAGTGCGCCGACCGGCTGCCGGTCGTAGCGGAACTCGCCGTCGTAGTCGTCCTCCACGATCAGCCCGCCGCTCGCACGCGCCCACGCGCACATCTCGTGCCGCCGCCCCGGTCGCAGCGGCACGCCCGTCGGGTACTGGTGCGCCGGTGTCAACACCACCGCGCCCAGCGCCGGATCGACCGGCCGGTCCAGGCGCGCGCCGTCGGCGTCCACCGGCAGCGGCACCACCAGCCGCCCGGCGTGCCGGAACACGTCGCGGTAGACGTGGTGTCCGGGATCCTCCATCCCCACCGCCGCCACCCCGGCCTCGGCCAGCACGCTCGCGAGCAGGCCGGCCGACTGGTAGAAGCCCGAGGTGATCACGATGCGATCGGGTGTGGTCGACACGCCGCGGGTGCGCCCGAGGTGCTCGGCCAGCGCGGTGCGCAGTTCGACGCGGCCCTGCGGGTCGCCCGGGCCGTGTACGTCGGCGGGCGGCGCGGAGGTCAGCACCCGACGGGTGGAGCGCAGCCACGCGGCGGTCGGGAACGCGGACACGTCCGGCATGCCCGGTCGCAGGTCGAAGCGCGGCGCCTGGGCTGTCGATCCGGTGTCCGCCGTGTCCCGCGCGGGTGGGCGGGGCAGGTCCGCGACCCGGGTGGCGGCACCCTGACGGGCGATCAGGTACCCCTCGGCGACCAGTTGGTCGTACGCCGCGGTCACCGTCCCGCGCGCGAAGCCCAACTCGGCGGCCAGGCCGCGGGTGGACGGCAGCGGCGTGCCCGGTGCCAGCCGCCCGGCCCGCACCGCGGCGCGCAGCGCGCGCTCCAAACCGACGCGGCGACCGGCGGCGCTGTCGACCTCGACGTGCAGATCGAGCGCGTCGACCGGGGAACTGGTCCAATCCTCGAACATTTCACTGGATCTTAACCCTGGTCCGGTCACCCCCGTAGCGTCGGCGTCATCGCGGCCGACTACACCGGAACCACCGCTTCCCCTCCCCTCAAGGACGCCCGCATGATCGTGTTCGCGCACCTCAGTGACACCCACCTCGACGGCGGTCCGCACGCGGCCGAGCGCACCCGGACGACGATGGCCCATCTCGACGCGCTCCCGTACGACCTGGACGTGGTGCTGGTCACCGGCGACATCGTGGACAACGGCACGCCCGCCGAGTACCACGAGGCGCGTGCGCTGCTCGCGTCCCGGCACCCGGTGCTGATCCTGCCGGGCAACCACGATGTGCGCGGGCCCTTTCGCGCGGGACTGTTCGACGAACCCGCCGGCGACGAGCCGATCAACCGGGTGCACCACACGGCCGGCGGCGCGGTGTTCGCGCTGTGCGACTCGTCCATCCCGGGCCGCGCGGACGGCCTCCTGGCCGACGAGACGCTCGCCTGGTTGACCGACGTCCTGGACGAAGCACCCTCCTCCGCGCCGGTGTTCGTCGCCTTCCACCACCCGCCGGTGGAACTGGGCAGCCCGGAGATCGACCGGATCCGCCAGTTCGGCGCGGACCGCCTCGCCGCCGTGGTCGCGGACCGGCCCAACGTGATGGGTCTGTTGTGCGGGCACGCGCACACCCCGGCGGCCACCACGTTCGCGGGCAAGCCGCTGATCGTCGCCCCCGGGGTGGTGTCCACCATCAACCTGCCGTGGGAACGCGTCGACGACGACGCCCCGTTCGTGAACCCGGCCGTCCCCCCGGCGCTCGCGTTCCACCGGCTCGACGACGAGGGTCGGTTGACCACACATTTCCGCACGGTGGCCTGATCCCCCGATAGCGTTCCGCTGGTACGCCCAACGGAGCGAAGGGGGCCGCGGATGTTCGGACGACGCCGGGAGCACACGGGGACGACGGCCGCGGCGGGCTTCGCGGTGGGGCCGGTGCGGGTACGCGCGGCCGCGGGCACGGTGGTGGGCAACAAGTACCGGGCCAACTTCGACGTGCCGGCCCTGGAGCCGGACCTGCGGCTCGCCGCCGTCGCCGACGGCATGGGCGACGGACCCGGCAGCACGGCGGCCGGGCAAATCACGATGACCGAGTTCACCGCCTCGATCCGCCGGGCCGCGTCCGCCGGGCACGGGACCGGCCCGGCCGACCTGCGAGCGAGCGTCGCCCGGATCCAGGACCTGGTGCTGGCGGAGGCCGCGGGCCTGCCCGGCTTCACCGGCTGCACACTCACCGCATTGGTCGCCGAGCCGGATCCGGCCCCGGATCCGAACCGGACACCGGCACCCGTAGGGAGCACCGAGGCCGCGGCCTGGCTGGTCCAGATCGGCGACTCGCGCGCGTACCGGCTGCGGGCCGGTCGGTTGGACCTGCTGACGGTCGATCACACCGAGGCGTGGCTGGGCGCGCTGTACGGCTGGTACCCGAGCGAGTCGCCGCAGGCCGCCGCCGCGCGCTACCGGCTCAGCCGCTACGTGGGACATCCCGGTCGCCCCGAGCCGGACGTGCTCAACGTGAGCCTGCGGCCGGGCGACGTGTACCTGCTGTGCACCGACGGTGTCGCCGAGCAGATCGCCTACCACCCACTGGCGGCGCTGTTGGCCGCACCCGACGCGCCGACCGAGATCGTCGCCCGGTTGCTGAAGGCGACCCTGGACGCGGGTGGCCACGACAACGCCACCGCGGTCGTGTGGTGCGTGGACCACCGCGAGGATCGGCCCGCCCAGGACGCGCCGGGCTGAGTCGTCGACGCCCGGGTCGGGGCCTCCCACCTCCCGCTTTCCGGGCTTTCGGCCGCGTCGTGCGAGGATTCCCGGACGTGCGCCGAGGCGTGTGTGCTCGATGCCCCGTCGTGGTGCCGGTCGGGGGATCCAGGACCGGTCTCGGCCCCACCGACCGAAGGACGGGCGCGCATGCGCGACGAGAAGATCAGCGAATACCTGAAGCACCTCGCCGACCGGGTGCCGGCGCCGGGTGGTGGTGCGGCCGCCGCGCTGCACGCCGCCCAGGCCGCGGCGCTGCTGGGGATGGTCGCGCGCTACACCACCGGTGACAGGTACGCCGAGCACGCCGCCTCGATCGCCCAGGTGATCGCGCTCACCGACGAACTGCGGAACGTGGCACTGCGGTTGGCCGGGGAGGACGCGGCCGCTTTCACCGCGGTGACGGAGGCCTACCGGCTGCCCGCGGACACCGACGAGGCCGTCGCCGAGCGCTCGGCGACGATCGCCGCCGCGCTGGTCGGCGCGGCCAAGCCGCCGGCGGAGGTGGTCGTGGTGGCCGCCGCGTGCGTCGAACTGGCCGAGAAACTGCTGCCGATCGGCAATCCCAACGTGGTCACCGACGTGGCCGCGGCGGCCGAGGCGGCCCGTGCGGCGGCCACCACGGCGCGGGTGAACATCGAGATCAACCTCCGCGGCATCAAGGACGAGACGGCCCGCGCCGAACTGCGCACGCAGGCCGGCCGGGTGGACGACATCGCGGTGCGCGCCGAGCAGGTCACCGCGGCGGTCCGCAAGGAGGTCAACCGATGACCGCGAGGGTGCTCTCCGGCAGGGAATTGGCCGCCGCGATCCGCGCCGAGACCGCGACCCGGGCCGCGCTGCTCGCCGAGGCCGGCACCCCGGTCACGCTCGCGGTCGTGGTGGCCACGGCCGACGAGGCCGGCGCGTGGTACGTGCGCTCGATCGCCGCGGCCGCGGCGAAGGTCGGCATCACCTGCGACGTGGTCGACCTCGGCCCGGACGCGGCCCCCGAGACGATCCGGGGCACGTTGGCGGCGCTGAGCGCGGACGACGCGGTGCACGGGATCATCCTGCAGACCCCACTTCCGGACGGCGCGGTGCCGGCGGACCTGGCCGGCGCGATCGTGTTCGGCAAGGACGTGGACGGCGCGAACCCGCTCTCGCTCGGCCGGCTCGCCGCCGGTCTGCCCGCCTTCGCGCCCGCCACGGCCGAGGCGGTGGTGGCGATCCTGGACCACCACGGCATCGAACTCCGCGGCCGGCGTGTCACGGTGATCGGCCGCTCGACGGTGGTCGGCAAGCCCGCCGCGCACCTGCTGCTCGACCGCGACGCGACGGTCACCGTCTGCCATTCGCGGACCAAGGACCTGGCCGGGTCGACCTCGACCGCCGATGTGCTGGTCGCCGCCGTCGGCCGCGCCGGGCTGATCACCGCCGAACACGTCGCGCCCGGCGCGGTCGTGGTGGACGTGGGCACCAACCCCACCGCCGACGGCGGTCTGGTCGGCGACGTGGACGCGGTGTCCGTGGCGCCGGTGGCCGGCGCGCTCACCCCGGTTCCGGGCGGTGTGGGGCCGGTGACGACGGCGCTGCTGCTGAACCACACGGTGCGCGCGGCGGCCTCGACCTGACCGCGCGCGATCGCCCGGCTCCCGGGTGGCGCGGGTTCACTCGGCCGGGGACCACTCGGCGGGGGATCACTCGGTCGGGGATCACTCGGTCGGGGATCGCCCGGCCCCCGGGTCGCGCGCGATCGCCCCGTCCGGGGAAGGAATCACCACCCGCCCACGCGGCGGGTGGTCACCACCGGGCCACGCGGCGGCCGTCGCGCTGGTGCCAGCGGCCCGGAAGGTCGATGATCTCGGCGCCGGCGGCGCGGAACCGGTCGGCGGTGGCCCGGGCCCGCTCCGGGTCCAGGGCGAACACCCACAGGCCCGGTATCAGCACGGTGCGCACCGCGCCCGCGGCCACCTGGGCCAGCAGGTTCTCCAGCTCCGGTGCCTGTTCGCGCGAGGACACGCCGTTGTCCAGGCACACCACGGGCCGATTCAGGCCGAGCCCCTGCGCGTACGCGGTCAGCGCGTTGCGATGCGCGGCCATCTCCCACGGGTCGCGCGGATAGCACCTGAGATAGGCGACGGGCGCGCCGGCGTACGGAGGGGAGACGGTCGTCATGGCGACTGATTCCTTTCCGGCGAT
This sequence comes from Embleya sp. NBC_00888, assembly GCF_045207655.1. Classification (NCBI taxonomy): domain Bacteria; kingdom Bacillati; phylum Actinomycetota; class Actinomycetes; order Kitasatosporales; family Streptomycetaceae; genus Embleya; species Embleya sp. NBC_00888. Next base: position 2,676,971 of record NZ_CP108785.1, read on the forward strand.
CGGCACGGACCCACGGCCCCGCCTCGACGCCAGTCAACACCGTCCGACCCGAAAGGTCTATACCAATATTGTCATCCGGGCGTGACTCCCCGGGGTGGCGCGATCGCGCGTGCGGCGCGAGCCCGTCCGGCGGCGCGAAGTCGTACCGTGAACACATGAGCTCCAACGATCCGGGCGGCCCCGGTCGAGGGGGTGCCACTCCATCCGGGCCGGTCCCGTCCCAGCGGCGGCGCCGCAAGCGCTACTTCGTGATGATGGGTGTCTGCCTGCTGCTGTTCCTGCTGGCCGGCACGGTGGTCTACCGCTGGTCGGTGGCCGCGGCCGCGGGCATGACCGTCGTCGCGATGGCGATCCCGCCCTTCGCCGCGATCGTGGCCAACCGTCGCGAGCAGGGCGACCGCTGGTGGGACGAGTAGCCCCGTCCGGTCGCGGACTCGTCCGGGCGCCGCGCCCGCCGGCCCGGATCCGCCGCCGTCACGGATTGGTTCCGACGCGGTGACAGCCCCGCATACGGCGAACCACGGCGACCACCCGGCCCGTCCCCACCGATGACCCGCGACCGCGCGGGCAGGGGGGAAGGGGGCCCGGATATGCCCATCGATCCGGGAATGCAGGCGGCACGGCAGGCACAGGCGTTCCAGGACGGCGTCAACCGGCGCGTCTTCGCCGACCAGGCGGCAACCGCCGACCGTCGGCGGCGCCGGCGCGGCGGCCGTTCGAGCGGTTCCGGTCTGCTCCTGCTGTTGTTGGTGATCGGCGCGGTGGTCCTGGCCGCGAAGTACCCCGACCAGGCACACGAATTGGTCGACCGGGCGCGTCCACTGGTGGACCGGGTGCTCGGCACGATCGACGACCCCCGCTGACTCGCGCGGCACCCGGCCGGCGGGCCCGGTCCGGGCGGCAAGGGCGCGCCGTGCGGGCGTGGTTCGGGGGATGTCGGACAACCGGGCAGTAGGGTCGGTGGCCGAGCGGCCGGGAGCTGTCGGGCCGTCCCCGTCGGGAGAGGACGTCGTCATGGGTCCAGTCATCGCGGTCACCGGAGCGAGCGGGCAGGTCGGCGGCCGGGTCGCCCGGCGGCTCGCCGAGGCCGGCGTGGCGCAGCGCCTGATGGGGCGGGACCCGTCCCGGTTGCCGGAGTTCGAGGGCGCGGTCAAGGCGCCGCCGGCGTCCTACGGCGACGACGCGGCGATGCGACGGGCCCTGGCGGGGGCGGACACGCTGTTCCTGGTGTCCGCGCGGGAGAGCGCCGATCGGGTCCGCGAGCACATCACCGCCGTGGACGCGGCGGTGGCGGCCGGTGTCGAACGGATCGTGTACGTGTCCTTCCTGGGCGCGGCGCCGGACGCGACCTTCACGTTCGCGCGCGACCACTGGCACACCGAGCAGCACATCCGGGCCACCGGGCTGCGGTACACGTTCCTGCGCGACAGCCTCTACCTGGCCGGGCTGCCGGCCATGGTCGGCGCGGACGGGGTCATCCGCGGTCCGGGCGGGGACGGGCGGGTCTCGGCGGTGGCCCACGACGACGTCGCCGACTCGGCGGCGGCCGTCCTGCTCGGCGGCGACGCGCACGACGGCCTCCGATACGACCTGACCGGCCCCGACGCGATCACGCTCGCCGAGGCGGCGGCCGAGCTGACCCGCTTCGCCGGGCGGCCGATCCGCTACGTCGCGGAGACCCGGAATCAGGCGTACGCCTCGCGCGCGCAGTACAACGCGCCGGCGTGGGAGATGGCCGGCTGGGTGACCTCGTACGAGGCGATCGCGACCGGCGAGATGAGCGAGGTGTCCACCGCGGTCCCGAACCTGACCGGCCGGCCGGCGCAGAATCTGGCCGGCTACCTGACCACCCACCCGCGGGCGTGGGAGCACCTGAAGGCGTAGCCGGCGTCCCACGCGCGGCCGGCGCGCTCGCTCCCCCGACCGGCCGTGCCCCGGGTGCGGCCGGGCCCGTCGGCGGGTCTGCTGGGGCTATGCACCCCAAACACCCGATCATCGAGCTGACCGAGCTGCTGATGCGCGAGACCGACCTGCCGCAGGATCGGGCGAGCGCCCTCGTGCAACGGATCTGGGACGCGGGGGTGGCCGAGGGCACCCGCCGGATGACGGACGACCTCGCCGCCGCCAACCGCGAGACCGAGGAGCTGCGCCGGGCCCTCGACGACGAGTGACCCTGGCTCGGGGTCCGCGTGGGTGCGGTGCCCAAGACGTGGTGTCCCCGTTCGGGGCCGGACCGGGACACCACGCCCGTCTGTGGCGCGGAGCCCTACAGCGGCAGGGTGTCCGCGACCTGCTTGACGTGGTTCAGGCCGTTGAGGCCGTCCGGATAGACGGCGGACGGGACACCGGCAACCTTGCCGGTGTTCGGTGTCGGCTCCTGCGCGTGGGCGGCGGACGCGGCGAAGGCCGCGAGTGCGGTGCCGGCCAGGGCGGCGGCTGCGATGCGCTTCATCATGCCCCGACCAACGAGACCACGACCGCTTGGTCACCGGGGCGCCCGAGGACACGGCCCGGTTCACCTGTTCGGCGTTCGTGCGCCGCCCCCGACCGGGCGCGCGGTCACCGGTGGGCGAGCACGAACACGGAAAGGGGTACCGATGACGCCGGAACACCTGGAGTCGGCCGACTGGTGGCACGACACGATGATCCACGACGGCCGGTTGCCGATGACCCTGGCGTTCGCGTCGCTGCTGATCACGTTCCTGGTGACGCGGACGATCACCCGGCTGATCCGGGCCGGCCGGGGGCCGTTCCACAACATCGGCGGCGGCGGTGTGCACATCCACCACGTGGTGCCCGGCATCGTGCTCGCCCTGCTCGGCGGCTTCCTCGCGGTCGCCACCGGCGAGTACCTGGTCGGCCGGTCGGTCGCGGGGGTGTTGCTCGGCATCGGCGCGGGGCTGGTGCTGGACGAGTTCGGGATGGTCGTGCATCTGGCCGACGTGTACTGGACCGAGCAGGGCCGGATCTCGATCGAGGCCACCGTACTGGCCACCGCCGCGGCCGGCCTGGCGGCGAGCGGGTTCGTCCCCTTCGACGCGACCCCCGAGGGCGACACCGTCGACGATCGGGTGGCGTGGGTGATCGTGCTGCTGCTCGACGTGGCGATGGCGGCGATCACGTTCGCCAAGGGCAAGGTCGGCACCGGGGTGATCGGCATCTTCGTCCCGTTCGTCAACATCGTCGCGGCGATCCGGCTGGCCCGGCCGGGGTCCCCATGGGCCAGGCGGCGCTACCACGACAAGCCGCACAAGATGCGTCGCGCCACCGCCCGCGCCGCGCGCCACGACGCCCGCTGGCGCCCGATCCGCCGCCGCTTCGAGGACACCATCGCCGGCACTCTGGTCTCGGCGCCGCCGGCACCGCCCGCACGCCCGCGTCCCCGAGTCGTGGGCACGCGCCACTCCCTGAGCCGGCCGACCCCGCGCACCGACTGACGAAACCGCACCGAGCGCCCGCCGACGCGCCCGACCGGCAGGTTTCACGTCGCGCGCCGTCTGGTGATGCCGGCTCGCGCCCTGTCAGGCTGACGGCATGGATGAGACGGCACGCGATCCCCGGGCCCCCGAACGCGTCATCGGCTTCGGCGGCGACCACTACCCGACGCCCGCGGAACTGCGAGCCGAGCTTCCCGAAGACCTACGGGCCCGGTTCGAGGAGGAGTACGTCCGCGTCCTCGACCACGCGAAAGCCACCGGAGACCTGGCGCCGCTCGCCGAGATGCTTCCGCAATGGCAGGTCACCCTGTACCACCGGCGGCTGCCCGACTGGCCGGAGATGGCCGAAGCCATCCGGAGGATCAATGCCGGCCTGCCGGTCGACACCGTACCGGCGCTTCCACCCGAGTGGGACGAGTGAATCATGGCCTACCGGGTGGAGTCCCTCTCGCAACCGCAGAGCTGGATCCGGAACGCCAAACCGCACGTACAGAGCGCCTACGCCGACATGATCCGCAGTCTGGCGTCGGACCCGTGGCGCGTGGGCGTCGGCGAACGAAGCGCCCCCAACACCCGCAGGTACGCGTTCTGCGTCGAGGGTGAGGCCACCTTCGTCATCGAGGACCGCTGCGTCACCGTCACCATCGTCGGAATCCGCTGAGCCAGGATCACCTGCTCGCGCTGGACGCCATGGCGCGCCCCGAATCGAGCGCCCTGGTCACCGGCCCGCGACCGGTCCCGTCGCTTCGCCCGGCGGGTGTTGGCGGGCGGCCAGGACCGCGATGTCGTCCTCCGGCTTGTCCGTGATCATCCGCGCGATCAGCGTGTCCACCAGGCGCACCAGCGGTGTCTCGGCGCTCAGTCCCACGTGGGTCAGCCGCTGGAGCGATTCGCCGATGTCCTCGCCCCGCCGCTCGACCAGGCCGTCGGTGTACATCACCAGGACCCGCTCCGGCTGGCTGCGCCGGCGCACCGAGGTGTAGCCGCCGAACCCGGTGCCCAGCGGTGGTCCGACCGGGACGTCCACGAGTTCGGCCGCGTCGCCGGGCCCGACCAGGAGCGGCGGCAGGTGGCCGGCGCTGGCGAAGGTGACCGTGCCCGCCTCCGGGTCCACCAGCACCAGCAGGCAACTGGCCACCCGCTCGATGCCCGCCTTGGTGCTGGTGCGGTCCACCGCGGCCAGGATCTCGTGCGGCTCCAGGTCGGAGCGTGCCTGCACCCGCAGCAGGGCCCGGAACTGGCTCATCTCCACGGCGGCCTGCACGCCGTGGCCCATCACGTCGCCGACCGCGAGCAGGGTGCGTCCGCCGCTGAGCGCGACCGCGTCGTACCAGTCGCCGCCCACCTCCACGCTGCTGCCCGCCGGGCGATAGCGCGAGGCCAGTTCGATGTCCGGGTGCGGTGCGTCCGGCGCGGCCAGCAGCGCGTGCTGGAGGGCCAGTGCGATGTCGTGCTCGTGCGCGTAGCGGCGCGCGTTGTCCACGCTGATCGCCCCGCGCCGGGCCAAGTCCCGGGCCAGCACCACGTCCTCGGTGGAGAAGGCCGGTACGGCGCCGTGCCGGGCCAGGGTGACCATGCCGATCGCGCTGCCCCGGGCGACCAGGGGCAGCGCGACCACCGAGTGCAGGCCGACCGAGCGGAACACCGCGAGCCGGTCCGGGCTGGAGACCTCGCGGGCCAGTTCCTCGTCGCTCGCCCGGTTGACCACCACGGGGCTGCGCTCGCTCAGCGCGCGCGGCACCATCGAGCCCTGTTGGTAGTCCACGTTCTCGCCGGGCCGGCGCAGGATCGCGGCCTGCTCGGCCATCCCCGGCCGGTGCGACAGCGCGGCCCGCCACATCCGGACCATGTCCTCCGGCGCGTGCGGTGTGCCGTTGGCGCCCTCGACCGCGAACACGTCCACCGCGGCCACGTCGCCGAGCTCGGCGACGAACAGTTCGGCCAGTTCCTCGCAGGTTTCCACCAGGTCCAGGGTGGTGCCGACCCGGGTCGCGGCGGCGTCCAGGAACGCCAGCCGGCGACGGGCCGCGTCCAGTTCCATCTGGGTGCGACGGGACTCGGAGACCTCGAGTATCACGCCCGCCAGGCCGACCACCACGCCCTCGTGCTCCAGGCGGTGGTAGGCGCCGTGCCACCAGCGGCGCCCGGGCGGGCCCGCGTGCGTGATCCCGGTGGAGGTGGCCTCGCGGGCCACGCCGTCGCTGAGCACCGCCCGCAGGATTTCGTCCTTGGCGTCCACCTCCGGAAGCACCTCGCCGATGCTCCGGCCCAGGTGCTCCTCGGCCGAGACGCCGTTCATCCGGGCCAGCGCCGGATTGACGTACAGGTAGCGCAGGCTCGGGCTCATCACCGCGACCGCGGCGGGCGTGCCGTCGAGCAGACCCTGCAAGACCGCGTACGCGCCGGCCTCGCGCACGTCGTCGCCCTCGACCCCGACCAGGCGCGCGACCGCGCCGGTCACGGCGTCGACCTCCGGCACCATCATCGGCGGGTCCGCGTACTCGTCCAGCGCCACGCCTGTCCTCTCCAGCCCCGGGTCCCGTGAGGCGCCCGGCCCCCGGAAGCCGTCCATCGGGTTCCAGTCTGGGCCACGGCGACCCGAACGCGCGAGCGGCAGGCCGTAGGGCGTTACACCATCGTGGCCATGATCTCCTCGACCATCGCCATCGTGGTACCCGGATGCAGGAAGGCGAAGCGAGCCACCGTCTCACCCTCCCAACCGGTCGGTGTGACGAAACCCACCTGGCCGGCCAGCAGCCGGTGCGACCACTCCAGGTAGTCGGCCGCGCTCCAGCCGACCCGGCGGAAGAGCACCGCGGACAGCTCGGGGTCGCGGATCAGTTCCAGGTGCGGGGTGGCCCGGATCAGCTCGGCGGTGTCCCGGGCCAGCGTGAGCGCGGTCTCGATCGCCTCGGTGTAGGCGTCGGTGCCGTGCACGGCGAGCGAGAACCACAGCGGCAGGCCGCGGGCACGGCGGGTGAGGTGGTACGCGTAGTCGGTCGGGTTCCACTCCTCGGGCGCGTCGGTGTGCAGAACGTCCAGGTAGGACGCGTCCTGGGTGTGTACGCCGCGGGCCAGGGCCGGGTCGCGGTACACCAGCGCGGCGCAGTCGAACGGCGCGAACAGCCACTTGTGCGGGTCGACCACGAACGAGTCGGCCAGCTCGATCCCGTCGTAGCGGGCGCGCACGCTGGGCGCGAGCAGGCCGGCGCCGCCGTAGGCACCGTCCACGTGGAACCACAGCTCGCGCTCGCGGGCGACCGCGCCGATCCCGGCCAGGTCGTCGATGATCCCCGCGTTGGTGGTGCCGGCGGTGGCGACCACGCCCACCACGTCGGCCACGTCCGGGTCGGCGTCCAGCGCGGCGCGCAGCGCCTCGCCGGTCAGGCGGTGGTCGGTGGTCTTCACCACGAGCGCGTCCATGCCGATGATGCGCAGCGTGTTGCCGATCGAGGAGTGTGCCTGGTCGCTGACCGCGATCCGCAGGCGGTCCCGGGCGGTGGCGCCGGTACGCCGCCGGCCCATGTCCCGGGCGACCACGAGCGCGGACAGGTTGCCGGCCGAGCCGCCGCTGACGAAACAACCGCCGGCGCTCGCGGGCAGCCCGGCCAGGTCGGCGATCAACCGCAGCACCTGGTTCTCGGCGGCCACCGCGCCCGCCGCCTCCAGCCACGAGATGCCCTGGAGGGACGCGCACGAGACGACCATGTCGAACAGCAGCGCGGCCTTGGTCGGCGCGGCCGGGATGAAGGAGAGGAAGCGCGGGCTGTCGCAGGAGATGACCGCCGGCGCGAGCTGGTCGGCGTAGATCGCCAGCACGTCGCCCGGGTCGTTGCCCTGCGCGCCGATCAGGCCGTCGAGCGCGCGGTCGAGCTTGTCCTTGCGCCCGGGGTTGTCCAGCGGGACCGGGTCCAGTGCGAGCCGCTCGCGCATGTAGTCGAAGACCAGGTCGGCGAGGGCGGGATCGTACCGGTGCATGCGCATGGCGGGGCTCGACAATCTCTCGGCGCGTTCGGGCGGCGTTTCCCGCGCAGGGTGGGTTTCCCGCAGTGGCGTATCCCGCGCGGGTCGGTGTTCCGGCGAAAACCGTGGGGCGCCGGGTTGGTCCGCACCGGCAACTCAAACCCTACGTACGGGTGTGCGATCGGGCCAAGAGGTCGATCTTGCGCGTCGACGCCGATCTATTGCGTCTCCACTCCCTGCCAACTCGTTCCATTGCGCCTGACCAGCCGGGAAAGCACGACAGAGCTCTTGGTGCGGACCACGAACGGCTCCGCGTTGATGCGCTCCAGGATGCGTTCGAAGTGCTGTACGTCCTCGGCGAGCAGGTGGATCACCGCGTCCGCGTCGCCGGTGACGGTGCTCGCCGAGACCACCTCGGGGAACTTCGCCAGCGCCCGTCCGATCGCGCTCGGCGAGGTGCGCCCGACGCAGTACAACTCGACGAACGCCTCGGTGCTCCACCCCAGCGCGGCCGGCTCCACCGACGCGGAGAACCCGGTGATCACACCGGCGGCCAGCAGCCGGTCCACCCGACGTTTGACGGCGGACGCGGACAGACCGACCCGGGCGCCGATCTCGGCGTAGGTCGAACGCGCGTCGTCGATGAGCGCGGTGATGATCCGGCTGTCCAGCGGGTCCAGCGCCATCGGTCGGGTCTCCTGGGTACGGGTCGGGCGGGGTGGCGACGGGGGCGGGGGCTTGGGGCAAGGCGGTTCGGGCGAGCGGCTCGGGTGAGCGGGCACAGTGACGTTAGCCCACCGGGGCTTCGGTACCCGATTCACGCGCGCTCGCTTCGGGCGCCGAGGTCACGTCCTTGGGTGGCGGGCGGAAGTGTCGGTGTCCGGGCGGCGCGGTTGTCCGATGGTAAGTACCTTCCGTTCCCCGGAAGTTCACTTCGAGGACGCGCCGGTGCGCATTAATCGAGGCCGGACCCGGGGGCCGGCGACCGGTAGCGCGGGAAACGGCCGATTCGGGGTCGCCCGGGCGGGCTGTGCCGCGTTCCGGCGGAGTGCGGTGTGTGGGGGCGGAGTACGCCCTGCGCGGGCGGGTGGCCGCACCGCGATCCGGGCGCCGATGTCGGTGCGGCCTGGTATCGACTGCCACCACCGACTCGTTCGACCACCATCGACCGCCGGCCGGCGCGCGGAGTCCTCTTCGTGGCGCGTACGGCCATCTCCGGGAAGGCGGTCCGCGCCTAGCGTGAGGATGTCCCGGATTCGGGGAGGGCGGCCGCGCGCCGCAGGATCGGCAAAGGAGACGGCAACATGACGATCAAGGTCACAGTGGTCTACCACGACACCGCCGAGTGTGTTCGGGCACTGGCCGACGCGGTGGCGGCGGTCGCCTGGAACACCGGCGCCGACGTCCGGTTGCGCCGGCTGCCGGAGGCCGAACCGGACCCGAAACCGGCGGACCCGAGAGCGGATCCACCCGCGACCGCGCGCGATCTGAGCTGGGCCGACGTCGTCGTGCTCGGCGCTCCGGCGCGGGACCGCGACGTGGTCGCTTTGTTGCGCCGACTCTCGGACTCCGCGACCGCGCCCGCCACCGCGTCGGCCGCGCGCGAGATGCGGGGCGCGTGGGAGCGTCGCACCGAGGAGCAGGTGTTCGGCGTGTTCGTGACCACGCCGGCGCCCGGCACGCTGCACGGCGGGCTGATGCGCAGCTTCGGCATCGTCCACCGGCCCGCGCCCGGCCGCTGCGCGCGCGAGCCGGAGCGTTCGGTGGCCATACTCCCCCCTGTGACGGACCTCGAGGGCAGCACCGGCGACCCGACCCTCATGTCCCTCGACCTGGTCCGAATCCAGACCCGACGCTGCGTCGAGATCGCGGCGGCGCTGCGCGCGGAACGCGCTTTGGCGGTCTGAGCGCCGCGCCGGGAATCGAGGACGTCTCCGCTCGGTCACGCGGTCGTGAGCGCCGTCCGGCACCGCCGCCGTGTCGGGCTGTTCGAGGAGGGTCCCGTGGAAACCGGGCAGCGGCGAGATCGTGACGACCCACACGGCCGGCGAATCGGGGCCGTTCGACGCCGGGGGTCGCCGCGATCCGCGGCACGTTCGCGCTGCAGCAGGCGCCGGCCGCGCTCCGGGACGGCGACCGCGCGGAGTTGGCGGACGGGCTGAGCGGCTACCGCTGACGATCGCGGCCCGCCCGGGGGCATGACCCGTCCGCCGGCGGGGCTCACGATCCTGGTGCCCCGCCGCGAAACCACGCGATGGTGGGGTGTGGAGGCGCGGATTCCCGTTCGGGTGAGCGTACGCCGGAGCGATGCTTCCGTACCCGGCTGTCGCCGAACCCCCGCGGTCTGTTGGGTTGATCCGGGCGCCGCCGAGCGTCCGCATCATGCGTCGCCCCCATGCGCTCCGGCGCGGCGGGGGCCGCGCTCAGGGGGCGACACAGGGGGTTCGCAAGCCGTGACCGAGACACCGCAGGTTTCCTCGACGGCGCACAAACGTCGATCGACCAAGCGGGCGCGCGCGACGGTCGCGCCCACCCCGTACGAGTTGTGCGATCGGCCGATCGTGGACGTACCGACCGTCCTTGCCGCCGAGTTCGCCCGCCGCTGGCCGCAGGACGCCGAGGGCATGGACGCGGTGCACCGGTACGCGCTCCTGCCGACCGGCAAGCTGCTGCGACCCGCGTTGGTGATGTACGCGGCGCTCGCGGTCGGCGGCGAGGTCGAGCACGCGCTGCCGGCCGCCGTCGGGATGGAGTGCGTGCACACCGGGAGCCTGCTCCACGACGACATCATCGACGCCGACGAGGAGCGGCGCGGCAGACCGGCGGTGCACATCGCCTACGGCCCCGAGCGCGCCATCATCGCGGGCAGCAGCCTGTACTTCGCGTGGTTCGGCGCGCTCGCGGAGTGTGCGCGCCACGGGGTGCCCGGCGAGCGGATCGCGCGGGCGATGGCCGCCCAGGCGGAGGGCGGATACGCGATGTGCCAGGGGGTGTTCGACGAACTGGGCTTCGCCGGGGATCTGGACTGCCCGGTCGAGGACTACCTCGCGATGGCCACTCGCAAGACCGGCGCGTTGTTGTCCGCGTCCTGCCGGGTCGGGGCGATCCTGGGCGGCGGCAACGACGCGGCGGTGGAGGCACTCGGCGCGTTCGGACGGCACGTGGGCCTGGCCTTCCAGATCCGCGACGACCTGCTCCCGTACGACGACGCGTCGGCCGCCACCATGGGCAAGCCCGCCGACAGTGACGTGTGCAACCATCGCCCGACCCTGCCGGTACTGCTCGCCCACGAACGCGGCAGCGCCGAGCAGCGCGCCGCGATCCGACATGCGCTCCTGCACGAGACCAACCCGGAGACCGCGCTCGCCCGGATGCGCGGCCTGGTCGAGACCACCGGCGCCCTGGTCGAGGCCCGGGCCTTGGCCGAGAGCTACGAACGCAGCGCCCGGGACGCGATCTCGTGGCTCGCCGCCAACCCGTACACCGAGGTCCTCACCCACTGGTCCGACCCCGCGCCGACGCCGCCGGCCGGCGGCTGAGCCGGCCACCTCCGCCCGGGGTCCTCGGTCGACGAAAACGCCGACGAAGGATCCCGGGCGCCGGCGGTGCGGCGGTCGGGAAGGCGGCGTCGGTCCCGGTAGGTTGTACGGCGCGAGACGGGGTACGCAACGGCACCAATGCGCAGAAATCGCCGGAACGCGGCCCGAATCACCGCGCAGGCCACAGTGCTCGAAAGGTTGACCGACGTGACGGACGGGCCCGAGCCGACAGCGCACCCGAAGCCGGCCGCGACACCGCGACCGCGTATCCCGCATCCGACCATCGCCGCGCCTGAAGCCGCCTCGGCAAAATCGACGGAATCGGCGCGGCCCGCGCAGCGCGCCGCGCATCCCGATCGGCTCACCGATCGCGAGGTGGAGGTACTGAGGCTGATCGTCGACGGGCTGACCAACGCCGGCATCGCCGCCGCCCTGTCGATCGGCGAGGCGACCGTCAAGACGCACATCAACAACGCCTTCGCCAAGATCAACGCGCGCAATCGGACGGACGCGGTGCGCTACGCCGACCGCCGGGGCCTGACCCGCCCCTGAGCGCGGCGGCGGCCGTACCCGCCCGCTGCGCGCACCCGCTCGGCGTGCACGCGCCGTACGCCCGGGCGCGCTACGCCGCCAGCGGCTCGAAGACCGGCGAGCAGGGGCGGTCCGGATCATCGGCCGTCGCCAGCAGCGGCGAGGTGATCACGAAGTCGGCGGTCGCCCGGTTGCAGGCCACCGGGATGTTCGCCAGGACCGCGAGCCGCAACAGCGCGCGCACGTCGGGTTCGTGCGGCTGGGCGCTCAGCGGGTCCCAGAAGAACACCAGCAGGTCCACGTCGCCTTCGGCGACCCGCGATCCGATCTGCTGGTCGCCGCCGAGCGGGCCGCTGCGGAACCGGGTGACCCGGAGGTCGAGTTCCTCGGCGAGGATGCCACCGGTGGTCCCGGTCGCGCACAGGCGGTGGGCGGCCAGGATCTCGCGGTGGGTCCGGGCCCAGGCAAGCATCTCCGGCTTGCATCGGTCGTGCGCGACGAGCGCGATGCCGCGCTCGCGTCCCTGGTGGTGCTTCGGGTCGAGCAGGTCGTTCGGTGGGGTCACAGGCATCTCCGGTGTGCTGAACTTTCGCATGCCCACAGTCTCGCCGTCCCGTGTTGCGCCGGTATGGCCACGACGTGACACCCACAAGAAGTCGGATGGATCATGCCGCGGGCCCGAGTGCGCGGCACCGCACACCGCACACCGCACACGTCGGCATCGTGGCGGCGTGGTGGTGGCGCTGCGGGAAACCACGAGTCGGGCCCGACCCACCCGTGCACCGGCGCGTGGCCACGACCGGCCGGAAGTCGTGGCCACACGGATTCCCGGGCGTCAGGCGCCGAACGTATCGAGCATGCCGGGAATATCGTGCATATCGGGCATCGCGTCCGCCGGCATGCGCTTCAGCACAGCGGTGTGCGCGGCGGCGATAGCCTGCGTCGATGGGGAAGACCGTGATGTACCTGGAGATGACCTCGGCCGACGAGCTTCGGCCGTCCCGTTCCGTCCCGAACCTCGCGTTGCACCGCTTCGACCCGATCACGCCCGAGGTGTACGCGCTCCAGGCTCGGGTCGGCGCCCCCTACGGCTGGCGCAGCGCGTCCCGAACCGAGCGTGATTGGGCGGAACTTCAGGCCGCGCACCCGCTGCGGCAAACCTGGCTGATCACGCACGCGGGCGAGTGGGCGGGAATCGGCAACCTGGAGCCGCAGCCCGACGGGAACGTGGAGGTGGTCACGTTCGGCCTGCTCCCCGAGTTCGTCGGCAAGGGCCTGGGCGGCTGTGCGCTGACCCTGATGCTCCGTCAGGCGTGGCGCACCTCCCCCGGTGCGCCGACCGAACCGGTCCGCCGGGTGTGGCTGCACACGTCCTCCGAGGACCACCCCAACGCCCTGCTCAACTACCGCGGTCGCGGCCTGCGCCCCTATGGCATCGAGGCCCACGCGTAACGCGCCTCCCACGACGGCACGCCGGGTCGGGCCGGAAGACAGGCCGCGAAGCGGATCGGGCCGAGGAGGCACGCGGCGAGGCGCGTCGGGCCGAGCCGGCACGCCGCGACGCGGATTCGGCCGAGGGGGCGCGCCGCCGAGCGGCCCGGGCGGTCAGCAGGAGAACGGGTCGGTCGGGTCCGTCGCGTCGCTGGGGTGGGCCGGGTTGCTCGGGCCGGCCGGCGGCACCGACGGTGCGGACGCGGGGCCCGGCGCGCTGCCGACGGCCGCCGCCGACTCGGTGGGCGGGACGATATCCGCGGCCTGCTCACGCTGGGCGCGCAGCCGCGCGGAGACCGCGTCGGTGCGGGCGCGCAGGACACGGGTACGCTCGGCCGCCGCCGCGTCGTCGGCGCCACCCTCGGGGACGGCCGCGACCACCTCGACGCCGTGCGCTCGGGCGGTGGCCACCAGGCTGTCCGCGACCGCGGTCTGTCGGGCCAGCAGCGCGGTGGCGAACAGGCTCGCGCGCAGCGTCTTCTCTCGGCCGAGCAGGCCGCGGTAGGTGATCTCGCAGGCCACCTCCGCGCTGTCCAGTCGCCGGTCGTCGGCCTGTTCCAGTGACGCGAGCACCACCGTGAGCAGGCCCTCCACCACCTTGGTGACCGCCCACTTGCGGCCGGGCAGCGGCGGCAACACCTCACGGACGCGGTCGACCTCGGTGTCGAGCGCGGCCGTGGTCATCGACGCGAACGCGTCGTGCACGGTCAGCCGGATCACCTTGTCCCACGGGATGTCCTCCCCGTCGAAGCCGACGCTCTCCGGGCCGAACCGCACCGCGCCCAGCCCGTCGAGCAGCCGCAGCGGTCGCGCGGTGATCGCCGGGACCTTCGGGTGCCGACACACCAGCGCGCCCAGCGAGAACTCCCAGGCCACGGTGGCGGGTGCGGCCGGCGCGGGCAGCGCGTCCAGCGTCCCGCGCACCCAGTCCCCCGACGCGACCCGGGCCCGACCGGCCCCGATCCGATTCCCCACCGCCGCGCGTCCCGACGCCGCCGCGGAGCCCACCGCCCCGCCGATGCCCCGCAGTTGATCCCGTATCGCCACGTCTTCCGGCCCCCTCGCCAACCGTGCCTCGCCACCCCTGCATGATCACTTTACGACCCTGCGAATCCCCCGGTCGGCGTAACCGCGGCGGCACCGCCGGGCGGAACGAGGCGACCGGACACGGAAGTCGGTGGGCCGCGGAATGGTTGCCGCCCAGGCGCGCCGGACGACTCGGCGTACCGGGTGGTCCCGCGACGCACCGGTGACGCCCCCTCCACCATGCGCACTCGCCGTCGCCGGTTTCGCCGTCGTGCGCCCGCCTTCGTGAGCGTGCTGCCGGAGGCATCGGCCACCGCTCTGGTCTTCGACGGCGGCACGGTGCATACTGCCGGTCCGCATCGGTATCGTGGCACCACCGAGGGCCACGGGCCAATGCCGCACACCGACAGAAAGAACCCTCCCGACCTGCATATTTGCACCAAGGAGCCGGTTTTCGCAGGCTGCCACCACGATGCCATGCGCCACAAATGACACGCTACCCATCGAGAAATGATGTCACAATGACTCGTCATGGCGCCATCTTCGTGCCATGATGGCGTTATGGACCTCACGCCATACGTCGACAGTCTCCGCAACGAACTCGCGGTCGCTGCGGACGTGGGTGGCGCCGAAGCCCGAAGCCTGGCCGCGCGCCTCACCGCTCCGCTGGACTCGGCCACCCGACTCGTTCTGCTCGGCGCGCTGTCCGCCGCGATGGCCGAGGTCACCCGCGACCTGGCGCCGGGCTCGGTGGACATGCGACTGCGCGGTCTCGACCCCGAGTTCGTGGTGACGGCGCCGTCGGCGCGGGAGGCGTACGCCGATCCCCGGGCGCCCGAGCGCAAGCCGAGCGGAGCACCCGCGCCGCCGACCGCGGCACCGATGGCCCCGGCCCACGGCGAGGACGGCGGCACGGCGCGGATCAACTTCCGCCTGCCCGCCCACCTCAAGTCCCGGGTCGAGGAAACCGCCGCGTACGAGGGCCTGTCGGTCAACGCCTGGCTGGTCCGCGCCGTCGCGGGCTCGTTCGAACCCGAGGCGACCCGCGACGGCGCACCAGGCGGCCCCACCCGAGATCGGGGCCGACGGCGCTACACCGGCTGGGTCCGCTAGCCGCAGGGCGCCCGCACCCGCGCACCGCGCCGACCACCCGACGTCGCTCCACTCTTCTCCCGCCCCGCCCGACCGGCGGGAACACCACCAGCCACGAGGAGAGCACCGCCATGCCCAAGTTCGACACCCCCGAGCCGATCTCCGTCGACCTCGAATTCGACGTCGGCTCGGTCCGGATCACCGCGAGCAAGCGCACCGACACGGTCGTCGAGGTGTTACCCGGCGACGGCGCGGACGAACTCGACGTACGAGCCGCGCAGCAGATCTCGGTCACCTGCACCGGCGGTCGGCTGGTGGTCAAGGGACCCGGGACACATTCGCCGCTCGGCAAGAGCGGTTCAGTGGAGATAGCCATCGAGTTGCCGGCCGGCTCCGAGGTCCAAGCCGGCACGCCGCTGGCGGACTTCACCTGCCTGGGCCCGCTCGGCGGCTGCCGGCTCGAGACCTCGGTCGGCACGATCCGCGTCGACGAGGCGCGCACCATGTACGCCCGGACCGGCTACGGCGACATCCGGGTGGGTCACGTGATCGGGGACGCCGAGATCGTCGCGGCGGGCCGGATCGCGATCGGCACCGTCACCGGCGCGGCGACGATCACGAACGCCGCCGGCGAGAGCACCATCGGTGAGGTCGGCGGCGATCTGCGGGTCAGTTCGTCCGACGGCCGGATCGCGATCGGCGTCGCGCACGCCGACGTGGACGCCACGTGTGCCAACGGCGCGATCCGGATCGAGGAGGTGGCGCGCGGCCGGGTACGCCTGCGGACCGGCACCGGCAATCTGGAGGTCGGCATCCGCGAGTCCACCGCGGCCCGGCTCGACGTATGGACCCGGATGGGCGACGTGCGCAACTCGCTCGGCCCGACCGGCAGCCCCGACGCCTCCAAGCAGACCGTCGAGGTCCGTGCCCGCACGGACCTCGGCCACATCGTGATCCACCGCGCCTGATCCCGGCGCGCGGCCGGGACGAGACCGCAGAACCACGATTCGGGGAATGCGACTGCCATGACCACGACTTCCGCGCCCCTCGTCCACGCACCGGCGATCAGCGCCGTCGGCCTGGCCAAGTCCTACGGCGACAAGGTGGTGCTGGACGGCATCGACCTGCACATCCCCGAGGGCACCGTCTTCGCACTGCTCGGCCCCGACGGCGCGGGCAAGACCACGACCGTGCGAATCCTGTCCACGCTCATCGGCGCGGACGCCGGCCACATTCGAGTGGCGGGCCACGACCTCACCCGGGATGCCGACAAGGTGCGCCGTGCGATCGGTGTCTCCGGTCGGTTCACCGCCGCGGACAACCTGCTCACCGCCCGGGAAAACCTGATCCTGATGGCGGACCTGCACCGCCTGGGCCGGGCCGAGGGCCACCGACGGGCCGACGAATTCCTCGCCCGGTTCGACCTCGCCCGGGATGCCCACGCAGCCGCGCGCACCCTGTGCTGGAGCACGCGCCGCAGGCTCGACCTGGCGATGGCCCTGGTCGGCGAACCGCGCGTGATCCTCCTCGACGAACCCACCACCGGTCTGGATCCGCGCAGCCGCCGGATCGTCTGGGACGTCGTCCGCGGCCTGGTCGCCGACCACGGCGTGACCATCCTGTTGACCACGCGATACCTGGAGGAGGCCGCCCGACTCGCCGACCGGGTCGCCGTCCTGGACTACGGCAGGCTGGTCGCCGAGGGCACCGCCGAGGAGCTCAAGCGCCGCACCCCCGGCGCCCACATCCGGATCCGGTTCGCCGACCAGGACCGACTCGACGCCGCCGCCGATCTCTTCCGCGCCACCACCCGCGACGGCGAGACCCTCACGGTGAGCGTCCCCGGCGACGACACCGCCGCGGCCCTGCGCATCGTCCTCGACGCCCTCGACGACGCGGCCATCCGGACCGAGGCGCTCACCGTGCACACCCCCGACCTCGACGACGTCTTCCGCACCCTCACCGGCAGGACACACGCCGACCGCGCGCGGGACCCCGGGGGGAGAACCCGCGACGAGCACTCCGATCGACGCGGTTGCCGACGAGTGCGTCGACCTGAACATGGCCATCATCGACAGGCTTGAAAAGGCCTCTGACCTGGTACTTGCATGGCGAGCTGCATGGCAGCCCGCATGGTGAGTCGCACGGTGGAGTGCATGGGAGCCTGCATGGGGATCCGCACGGGAGTCGACCACCCCGCGATGGACCACGCGCGCCCATCCGCGCCCATCCGCGCCGGTCCGGGCTCGACCGCACCGGGCCGCGCCCGACCGCGGACAGGCACGGACAGGCACGGGCAGGCGCGGACGGACTTCGGTCGGGTTCGCCGTCCGTCGACGCCACCCCCTAAGGTCCCGACGTGTGAGTGATCTCTACGAGTTGACCATGGCCTTGGCGATACGCGGGCCGCTCTCCGGCGGCGAGGTCGCCGAGTTGCGGTGGCATGCCGGTCTCGGCGGCGGGGTTCTTCCCGCGTCGGGCGCCCGCGGCATCGTGACCGAGTTTCCGGTGGTCGTGGTGGACGACTTCGGTGTGCCGACGGTGGAGGACGATCCGCGTCCCGTGCTGGGTCGTACCGGGATGGCGTTGAGGGTCGGTGGCGAGTCGACGGCCGACGTGACGCCGACCGCCGGCGGGTGGGTCGTGAGCGTACGTCAGGAGTTGCATCCGGACGAGTTCGACGCGGTCGGCGTCCTGTTGACCTGGCTGGCCGCCCGGGCCGATGACGCGCACACGAGCCCGGACGGGTCGGTCGTGCTCGGGCGGTTGCGCTTCCTGGAGGACATCGAGCCCGCACCGCTGATGTTCCGGGACGGCCGGGTGAACTGGCCCGACCGCGAGGCGGGATAGCCCACCCGCGCGATCGGTGAGACGGTCAGGCCCAGCGGACCGGGGTGTTGCCGCGATGCCACGCGGTGACCGCCGTCGCGTCGGTGGACTCGACGTCGGCCGGGAGGTCGGCCGGGTCGAGCCAGGCCAGCCGGGCGCACTGGTCGGGTTCGGCGTTGCTCGGGACGCCCGACCAGGCGGTGGTGTGGAAGTACCAACCGATCACCGGAACGCCGGTCTCGCCGAGGACCTGGGACACGTACGCCGTGCGCAGGTCCGCCATGGCCACGTCGGTGGCGATCTCCTCCTTGGTCTCCCGGGCGCACGCCTCGATGAGAAGTTCGCCCGGGTCGGCCAGACCACCCGGCAGGGCGAGCAGGCCGTCGGCGAAGCCGGTGTCCTTGCGCTCCATGAACAGCACGGCCCCATCGGCGCGTTCGAGGATGATGGCGGCGTAGGCGATGGCGTTGTGGCGGTGGTCGCTCAAGTGTCGCTCTCCCCAGATCGATCCGGGAGCTTCGGGTGTCGCCCCCGGTACGCGGCGGTGTCCGCGGCCACCGCACACCGGGCACTGGGACCCGACCCGCGCGCGCCGGGACGCACACCTCCGCCCGGACCAACGACCGGCAGCGGAGGGACGTCACGCCCGAACCCGGCCCGGAGGGCGGTCGGATGCAGCGTCCGCGCCCCGACCGCCGGCTCCGCGCCGTACCCGAACGGCCGCTCCCGGCACGGTCCGCACCGTCCGGGGTCGGTCAGGGGTTCACGATGCGGTCGACCGCCGCGGTGACGAGGTGTTCGCGCTCGGCTTCCGAGAACACCCCCGGCAGCGTGAGCTGTTCGACGATGAGCCAGTTGAACGCCAGGTAGAGCAGGCGGACGGCGGTCGCGTCGCCGGGCAGCCCGGACTGTTCGTGATAGGCGACGTTGGCGGCCACGTCGGCGCGGACCCGCTCGGTGAGCACCGAGCGCAACTCCGGTCGCCGGGTGGCCTCCAGACGCAGTTCCAGCAGGGCCAGATAGCCGGTCCGGAAGGCGCTGACCCGACCGACCACCTCCCGCATCAGCACCGTGTACGCCTCCTTGTCCGGCGTACTCGCCCGCTGCCGCGCGATCAGCGCCTCGTCGGGCTGAAGCCGTTCGTAGACCCGGGCGCCCGCCTGGGTGAGCAGCTCGTCGCGGCTGGCGAAGTAGTTGGAGGCCGTGCCCGTCGGCACCCCTGCCTCGACGTCCACTGCCCGAAAGGTCAGCCCTCGGGCGCCTTCCTTCGCCAGCACCTCGATGGCGGCATCGACGAGCGCCGCCCGACGCTCGGCGTTCCTGCGGACCATTGACACCACTCCAGTCGTAGTACTATGTTCTGACCACTTCAGGAAGAGTACTACGTCTGGAGTTATTTGCATGCGAAAGCTGGTCTACTACATCGGAGTCTCCATCGACGGCTACATCGCCGGCCCGGCGGGGCAGGTCGACTTCTACCCCGTCGGCGACGAGCGGCAGGCCACCGACTACGCCGCGTGGGTCAAC
Organism: Embleya sp. NBC_00888; assembly: GCF_045207655.1. Taxonomy (NCBI): domain Bacteria; kingdom Bacillati; phylum Actinomycetota; class Actinomycetes; order Kitasatosporales; family Streptomycetaceae; genus Embleya; species Embleya sp. NBC_00888. The sequence continues at coordinate 2,696,406 of NZ_CP108785.1, forward strand.
GCGCGGTATCCGGAGACCGTACCCACCGCCATGCGCGCGGGCGGGCCTCACGGACACGCCGAATCTGCGCTTCGACACGGTCGTGCTGGGCCACGGCACCTATCGCCCCGCACTCGAACACGGCCTGCCGAGCCCGTACGCGCACCTGCGCCAGTTCGTGGTCGCCCGCGGCCTCGGGCAGTCCCCCGACCCGGCCGTCACCGTGGTCGACGGCGACCCGCTCGCCCTGGTCCGCGAGCTCAAGCGCGAGGGCGGCCGGGACATCTGGCTGTGCGGCGGGGGCCGGCTCGCGGGCACGCTGTTGCCCGAGATCGACGAGCTGAACATCAAGAGCTACCCCGTCGTGGCGGGAGGCGGAACCCCGCTGTTCGACGGGGAGTTCGACCCTACGCGGTTCGCCGTGACCGCCCGCGAATCGTTTTCCAACGACGTCACGATCACGTGGTTCGAGGCGCGGCGCTAGCAGGTGGCGGCATTCTCGGCCGCGCGGCCGCCGGCGCGCCCGACGGGTGCCGGCCCGGCCGACCGGCGCCGGGGCGCGGCAGGGTGCGCCTCGTGTTCGCGAAGAGGTGGCGATACGGTCGCATCCATGCGCGAATCAGCTGAAGAGGCCATGTCCGGACCCTCCTCGGACGCCACGTCCGCCTCACCGGGTCCGGTGACGCCGGACGATCTGGATCGGGCCGTACAACTCGCGGTGGCCGCGCTCCGGGGAGTGCCCACCGAGGCCTGGGACGCCAAGGCCGGTTCACTGGAGTGGGACTGCTGGGAAACGGTCGAGCACCTGAGCGACGACCTCTTCGCGTACGCCGCGCAACTGGGCCCCGGCGTCCCGCCCATGGCGGGCGAGGTGCCGTTCGTGTGGTGGAGTCGACGGCCCGGCGGACCGGCGAACGTGATCCACGCGGACCGCGCGGCGGGCGCCGACGGCCTGTTGCAGGTGTTGGAGGCGAGCGGCGCGCTGCTCGTCGCCATGGCCCGGACCACGCCGTCGAGCGTGCGCGCCCACCACGGCCACGGCGCCTCGGACCCCGAGGGCTTCGCCGCGATGGGCATCGTGGAGACCCTGGTGCACACCCACGACCTGGCCGAGGGTCTCGCACTGCCCTGGGCTCCGCCCGCCGACCTGTGCGCGCGCGTCCTCGCCCGGCTCTTCCCCGACGTACCTCAGGACACGGACCCGTGGCCGACGCTGCTGTGGGCCACCGGGCGCGCCGAACTCCCGGGCCGTGCGCGCCGCACCTCGTGGCGCTGGTACGGCGCGCCCCGGACGTAGCGAACGCACGGGCCGGTCCCGCTCGTCGGCCCATCGAACCCGCTCCTCGGCCCCCACTCGCTCTCGGGTTCACCCGTCCCGTCCCCCGATCGGGGGACGGGCGCCCCGCCGCTCGACCGATGTGCGCGGCAGGTCGTCGATGGAGGCTGGAACTCCTGTCGACGAAAGGGGAGTTCCGGTGCGGTGGTGGGATCGATCGGGCCGTGTCGGAGCGTACGGGGCGGCGCTCGCGTTGACCCCGTATCTGCTGATCAAGGTGTCGTGGGTGATCGGTTCCCTGGTCGGGGTGTTGCCGATCGGATCGGGCTTCGGGCTGACCGAGTGGGTGGTGCTCAACACGGCGACGGTGGGCATGGCGGGCATCGGGATCGTCGTCGCGCTCGCGCTCGTCCGGCCGTGGGGGATGCGGATTCCCGGCGCTCCCTTGGCGTTCTGCACGTGGGTGGGTACGGGTTTCCTGGTGCCGATGTTGCCGTACGCGGTGCTGAGTTCGGTGTGGACATCGGGCGGCGACTCGGACTCGGGCACCGACGCGGGCGGGGATGCGGGCGCGGGCCTGGAGGCGGCCGGCGATGCCGGCACGGGCGCGGAGGACGCGTCGATGCCGGGTTGGGAGGCGGCGCTGGTCCAGATCGGCTTCGTCGGGATGGGGCTGGGTCTGGCCCTCGCGCTGCCCGCGTACCTGTTGCGGCGTCGGCCGGACGTGTTCGCCGGACGCGTCGGTGATCGAGACACGGCCACCGGGCCCGCTCGCCGTCGGGTCCCGTGGTCGGCGGTCGGCGGCGCCGTGCTCGGGGCAGTGTGGTTGTACTGGGCGATGGGCGGCACGCTGGGCGTCGCGCACCCGGAGGCACGCGACGCCCAATGGCGGATCCTGACCGGCATCTGGGGCGGTTGGGCCCTCATGGCGGCGATCGCCGGCCGCCTGCTCGCGTGGGGTCGGCCGGCCCGGTTGCCGCGTTGGCTGCCGGTGGCCCTCGGCTGGATCGGGTCGGGCTCACTGTTCGCGTGGAGCGGTTGGAAGTTGCCGTTCACGCTCTATCTCGCGCTCGCGCACCCGGCCGGGACCACGCTGCCGGAAGACCTCGCGTACGCGGCGGTCCTGCACGCGCTCGCGGTGGCGGTGGGCGTCGCCATGGTGCGTGGCCTCGTGCGCACCGCCGGTACGGACGCGGCTCCCCGAAGCGGGGACCGGAGTGGGGACCGGAGTGGGGACCGGAGCGGGGACCGGAGCGGCGGCGCGGTCGGCGCGGGGTCCGGAACGGCGCCGGGGGCCGCGCGTCCCGGTCGGGGTCGGCGCGGGCGGCGCCGAGACGTGGGAGCGACGTGATCGCGCTCCGCCGTCGGGCGCGTGCCCCGCACGGTGGTCATGGCGCCGCCGGATCTGCGGTGCGGGTGAACTCGCGGATGGCTTCCGCGAGTTCGGCGGGCTGGTCGAGCGGGATCAGGGTATGGCTGTCCCGGATCTCGACCAGGCGTGCGTGCGGCAGGAGTTCGGCCAGGCGGCGGCCGTGCTCCGGGGGCATGACGCGGTCCTCGCCGGCCCAGACCACCAGGGCGGGGCGGTCGAAGCTCGGCAGGCTCTCGGCCGCGACGAGCAGGAGGTCGGTGTCCGCGCCGAGCGCGCGCAACATCCGGACGGCGTCGCGGCGGATCTCGGGTCGGGTCAACACCGGCCGGACCCAGCGGGCGGTGGCGGCGTCGCCGCGCTTGGTCAGCCATCCGAACGCGATCGGCAGCCGCCGGAGCAGCCGAAGCCGCATCTGTTGCATGAACAGCCCGAACATCCGGGGCGAGAGCCTGCCGGTGAGCACGAGTGTTCTGCCGGTCAGTCCGGGCGGGAAGTTGTCGAACGCGTCGCATGAGGCGAGGACGACCCGGCCCACCCGCGCGGCGCCGTCGCACATGAGCAGTTGCACCAGCGCCCCGCCGGTGTCGTTGCCGACCAGGGTGACATCGGCCAGGTCGAGGCGATCGAGGAACTCCGCCACCAGCCGGGCGACTCCGGGCAGGGACAAGTCGGCATCGGCATGCATCGCGCGACGATGCGCGCCGAGCGGCAACGTGGGTGCCACGCAGCGGTGATCGGCGGACAGCGCGGCGATCGGCGCGTCCCACAACGAGGCGTCCATCAGCAACCCGTGCAACAGCACGATCGTGGGGCCGGTACCGCCGGTGTCCTCGTATTCGATGGTGCCGGCGGACAGTTCGATCTCCCGGATGGGCATCGTCTTCAACTCCGCGAATCGGCGGGGGTGGGGGTGGCCGCGGGGGCGCTCGTTGGGACGGTGGCCACGGGGTGCCGCGGCATGGGGTCGGTTTCGGTCAAGTGGCGTCGCAGGAAAGACAGTTCGGCCTCGATTACCTGCTCGTGCTCGGCGGTGAAGGGCGCGTGGTGGTGGCCCGGCACACGTACGAGTTCGGCGCGCGGGGCCCGCCGCGTCACGGCGACGGCCGGTTCGGCGAGCGCGGTCCGGTCCTGGTCGCACACCACCACCAGCAATGGGCAGCGCACCCGGGGAGCGTCCCGGCCCGGTCGGTACCAGCCGAGGGCGAGCGCCGAGCGGGCCGCGACCGCCTGCTGCCAATCCGGGTAGGCGTTGCCCGGGTTGAGCACGTCGTTCCCCTCCTGGGCGTCCGGCGTGGCCAACAGGGCGACGGTTCCCGGCGGTGCCACGAGCGGTACCGGTCGAGGTGGGCGACCGAGCGCACCGCCGAGCGCGTCCAGGATCCCCAGGCCCGTCAGGCGCAGCAGCGCGAGCGGTCGTTGGAAGCGCGCCGCGTTGCGCAGGGCGGCCGGGCCGTCCGTGTTCGGCGTCTGCGCGATCATCGCCGCGAGGCGCGAGGTGCCGCGCGCCGCGACGCGCAGGAGGTGGCCGCCGGAGACCGAGAATCCCCAGCCGGCGAGCCGGGTCGGGTCGACGCCCGGCAGTGTCCCGGCGAACTCGATCGCGGCCTGCCAGTCGGCGAGTTGCTCGCCGATCCGGACCACCTGACGCGGTTGCCCGTCACTCTCGCCGAGCCTGCGGTAGTCGAAGGCCAGGACGGCGAACCCGGCGTCGTGGAAGCGCTTGGCGAACGGGTCGGTGCCCGGTTCCTTGGTCACCGCGAAGCCGCCGGCCATGATCACACAGGCGCCGTTGGTGCCCGGATAGTGCCAGGCGGCGCATCGCGTGCCGGCGCTGACGAAGTGGACCTTCTCGCGTTCCGTGGACGCTCGCACGCCGACCTCCGAGGAGACGAGGTTCATCCTTGAAGGAAGTGAACCACGTGGTTCGCAAACTGTCCACGGGGAGCGTGGGCGCCGGAACGCCGCGAGCACGGCCGGGACGGGACGGCGGGTACGGCCGGCACATCCGGCACGACCGGTGGCACCTATGCGTCGGCGGCCTCCTCCCGCTCCAGCGCCCGGGTCAAGGCGTCGAACCCGGCGGCGACCCCGTCCAGATCACCGCTGGTCCGCGCGTCCACCAGGAAACCCCGGAGCACCGCGAGCACCATCTCGGCGACTTCGAGCTTGCGCCGATCCGACCAGTGCTCGGGACAGATGGACAGCAGGGTGGGCAGGTATTGCTGGGACGCCCCCCGGCCCAGTTCCGCGTACCGGTCGGGGTCGTACATCGCCAGCCCGATGGCCTGGTCGAGCACCCGCGCCTCCTCGCCGACCAGAATCGGCCACACCACCCGCACCCACTCCGCCAACGACAACCGGGTCGGCCCGTCGGCAGCAGCCGTCGACCTGCCTATCCGCCGATCGCGAAGCTGCAGAATCGCCTGCTTCAGCAGGTCGTCGGCCCCATCGAAGTGATAAAGCAGCACCTTGTGCGTGGTCCCGGCCGCGCGCGCGGCCCGCCGCAACGAAAAGTCCACAAGCCCATTGGTCGCAAGATCGTCGGTGACCCGATCCAACAACTCCCGCCGCCTGGCCTCCCCACGCGGCGACCCCGCCGACCGCCGATAGCCGACCCGCTCGGGGCGATCATCGCCGGAGGCGTCATCGGGAGAAGGGTTCACTTCGACGGCTGCCATGGGCGAACATCCTTATGCAGTACGGGTGTCGGGCGGCACTGACGGATCGGGCGGGCCGAGCGGCATGAGCGGGCCGAGCGGCATGAGCGAGCCGGGCGAGCCGAGCGGGTTGGAACGACGCTGCGCAGCGAGCGCAGAGCCCGCACCGGGCGCGGTGAGCACAGCGCACGGCACGAGCCCGACGAATCCAAGGAAGACACGGGTCGACATTAGCTTCCGCCGACCCGACATCCCGAGCGATCCGAAGCCGGGCCCGACCCGGGACGCCGTGCCGGCCGGTGGCGTGATCACCGGCAGGGCAGTGGTCCACGGGCTACCGTTTCGGGGCCGAACCAGGACGCGCCGGCGCGCTCTGCCGGAAGCGGCGAGGCGGTGGAACACGGTGCGCGAACGGCGTCACCACCGGTCCGCGGCCGGCCACGGGCGAGCGGCTGTCGGTCGCGATCCGCGGGTCGATTCCACAGGTGGGATGGACCGGAACGTCTCGGGCGGCTCCCGACCGTGCACACACGCCACCGCACCTCGCCGCGCGCGTCCCGCCCGGCCTTGCCCACCAACGCGTCGAGCTGCCGAGTGAGCACCGTCAGCCGCATGTCCAGGCGAGGCGATCGATCGCGAAATGGGTTCGACGTAGGCATCGTGGCGTCCGTCCGCCCTTTCTCGTGACACGACCCAACCGACCGGAACGACCGCCATGCCCATCAGTGCCGCAAAAGCGGTGGACAACATTCCGGTTCCAGACGAACATCTCCGCGATGAACAACGAACCTCTCTCCATCCCCAAGCGCGTCCGCTTCGTCGAACTCGGCGCCAAGGCGCTGCGCGCGCTTGCCGACGGTGACCTCGCCGGCGGCAGCGCCGAAGCCGGGGTCTCCCTCGACGAGTACTTCGTCGGCGACCGCGCCCGCTGGATCTTCGGCTATCGCGCCGACCAACTCGCCAAGGATCCGACTGCCGCGCCCTGGATCACGCGAGCCGCGGTGTCCGAGCCGGACGGGACCGTCGTCGGCGACGGCGGATTCCATGGGCCGCCGGACGAGGCCGGCATGGTCGAGATCGGCTACACCGTCGCGCCCGGGTACCGCCGCCAGGGCTATGCCCGCGCCATGCTGACGGCGCTACTCGCCAGGGCCGCCGCCGAACCCGATGTCAGGACGGTGCGGGCCACCATCCGATCCGACAACGACGCCTCCCTGGCCACCATCGCGGGCTTCGGCTTCACGCGTGTCGGTGAACGGGGAAACGAGCGCGACGGATTCGAGATCATCTTCGAGATCCCGGCGAACACGACGCGAGCCGCGTAGCCCCACGGCCTCGGCGGACATGGTGATCCTCCCGGCGAGGCCCTGACATGAGAAGCGCCGCGCGGGTCGCGTAGGTTGCGCATCCGAGCCCCGCGGCCGACCCCCGTATCGCCACGCGTGCCCACGGCGATGCGTCGCTCGACGTGGCTGCGGCTGCGGGTCTTCAGGCGGAAATCGGCCGGGACAATCGGACCGAGGGCCGAGTAGCCCAGCCCGATCAGCCGCGCCGACCTCCGCCCGCCCCGACCGGCCCCACTCGCCCACCGCCACGGCGAGACGGCCCGGCGACCTGTCGTCCCACCTCCGGCCACCCCCTCCAGAGCGCCCCGCGTCACACTGCGGCCACTCCCCGCCCGGGAGTTCCGTGCCGTCCGGCCGAAAGGGTCCCCCGACCCGCCACCCGACCGAGACCGTCCCCCAGATCACCGCCCTGCCCAACCGGCCCAACCGGCCTCCCCCGCCCCGGCCGGTGCCTCCGCCCACCACCCAGGCGAGACGGTGTCGGCGGCCTGCTGTCCCACCGCCCGACCGCCCCCAGGACGCCCCTCGTCGCCATGCGGGCCCTCCCCGCCCGGGAGGTTCGCCGGTCGCGGGCGGGTCGGTGGTGGGTGGTGGGTGGTGGGTGGTGGGCGGTTGTCCTTCACGGGGCGGCGTTCATGGGCCGCCCTCGCCGGTTTCTGCGGCGTAGGTTGCGCCTGTGTAGGCGAGGAGGGCGCGTAGGGCCGCGGCGTCGGATTGGATGCGGGTCTCGTCCTGATGGTCGTGGTCCAGGTGGGCGAAGGGTGGCGGGTGCTCCGGGGTGGGCTCGGTGGGGTGACGTGGGATCAGATGTGCGTGCAGGTGCGGGATGTCGTTCTCCAACAGGGATACGTTGAGCTTGGGTACCGGCCGATAGTGCGCCTCGATCGCGCGCCCCGCCGAGATCACCTCGGCCATGAAGCCCGCGAGTTGCCGGGGCGACAGCGCGGTCAGCCGAGCAACGTGTCCGCCGGTCCAGACCACCACGATGTATCCACGCACCCGGCCGGCGCGCCACAGGTACGCGTTGCCGTACACACCGCGCTTGAGCAACAATCCCCACCCGATGTCGGGTGCGGTGAAATCCTTGCGACACATCGGACAGCTCGCGTCCGGGTCCGGTCGTGCATACCGTTCCGGCCACGTCGACGCGGCGAACGAGCGGGGTCCGGGTACCTGGGAACCACACACGACAGCCTCCAACTCGAACGGGGACAAGAGCCTCCGGCGGCTCCGCGTTCGATGGGTGAAACGACCGCCGCCGAACGCACGTCACGCCTCGGTCACACCTGTGACCCGCCCGCAGCACGTCTGGGACACACCCGCGACGGGCCCGCGAAGGCACCGGTCGGCGGACTCTGCGCACCCCATCCGGCCCGGCCGCAATCACCCTCCCGCGGATACGCGCCATCGCTCGACCGACTCGTGGAGGGATCACCCACACGAGTGAACCACCAGGCCGAACCACCGGGCCGAACGACGAGGCCGACCCACGAAGCTGCCCGGCGAGCCCCGCCGCGCCCCCCAACGCCCCGCCCCCACGACCCCGCTCCCGAACCCCGACCCGCGCGACCCCTCCCGAGACAACCCCGGTGACAACGCACCACCCCGACAACAGACCACAGAGCACCCAACCCACAGACCACAACCACAGACCACAGTCGCGATCCCCCACACCCCCAAGCCTTCCTCCCCCACCCCCCGACCCCACTACGCTGAACTGCTCGGCAGGCCAAGGGGGATGGATGCGTGTGCAACTCGTCGGCGAGCCGGCGACCCGACACGGAGCGGCGTGAGTGGCACGGGCGCCGGGCCGCACGACCCGCAGGGGTCACGCGTGGTCCTGGTCGGCGCGTACGACTTCGAGCATCTCGCGCCGCTCCCGGCCGTGGCCCGAAACCTGGTGCGTTTACGGGAGTTGCTGACCGACCCGCGAGTGTGGGGCCTGCCCGCGCGGAACTGCGTGGTGATCGAGCAGCCCGAGCACCGGGACCAGGTCCTCGACGCGCTCAGCGACGCGGCCGGCGCCGCGACCGATCTGGTCCTGCTGTACTACGCCGGTCACGGCCTGATCTCGCCGGACACCGAGGACCTGCTCCTGTCCCTCCCCCGGTGCCGACCCGACCGGCCGTACACCGCACTGCCCTTCCAGGACGTCCGCCACGTGCTGCGCTCGGCCCGTCGGGTCCCCGCCAAGGCGGTACTCCTGGACTGCTGCTTCGCCGGCCGAGCCCTCGCCGGCGCGATGGGACCGGACGCGCCGCGACCGGACGCGATGGAACCGGGCGGAACAGGGTTGGGCGGGTCGGGAGAAGACACGACGGACCCGAAATCGAAATCCATGCGCCCGAGTGCCCCGCAAGTGCCCCAAGACGCCCGACTGGCCGAGATGTCCCGCGTGGAAGGCACCTACGTCCTCGCCGCGGCCTCCGCCACCCGACAAGCGGTCGCACCGATCGGCGGCCGATACACCGCCTTCACCGGCCGGTTGATCGACATCCTGGAACACGGCGTCCCCGGTGGCCCGAAGGCATTGGATCTGGCCACCGTACACACCCACCTGCACCGCGTCCTGCCCGAACTGGGCTTCCCACCACCGCAACAGCGCAACGACGACCACGGCGCGCGGATCGTGCTCGGTTGGAACCGGCACCCCTCGGCCGCCGACACCACGCCCTCATTGCCGCCCCATCTACGGGAGTTGTTGCACGCCCAGATCATCGCGGCGCGCAACTTCACCTACCGGCTGTACGACGCGCCGCTCGACGGCCTGGCCACCGTGTACGTCCGCCAACAGGCCCGCAGCGCGCCGACCACGAAACCGGCCGAGCCACGCGAGGAGTTGCGCGACCGCGAGCGGCACCTGTTCCGACACCGACACGACGAGGAGCGACGCAAGCGGCACTTCGTGCCCGTGGACTCGACCGTGGAGTCGACGGTGCATCCGGTGGCCCCCGCGCGCGCCGCCGAGGAGACCCTCGGCCTGCACCGCCACGTCCTGATCACCGGCGGCGCGGGCCAGGGCAAGTCCACGCTGAGCCTGCAACTGGCCGCGTCCCTGTCCACCGCCTACGAAGCCCAATCGAGCCGAGGTGCCGACGCCGAACGCCTGTTGCCGCTCCGGGTCACGGCCGGGCGCCTCGCCGCCGACCGCAGCGCGCTCGTCCCCCGCCTGGTCCGCATCCTCTCCGCCGAACTGGCCCCGCACCTGGACCGCCCCCTCCCGGACGACCTGCTCGACCACCTGCCCGAGGGCACCACCTGCCTGCTGATCGTCGACGGCCTCGACGAGATCACCGATCCCGAGCGACGGCGCGGCCTGGTCGCCGAGTTGGCCGGCCGGGTCCGCAATCCGGACGGGCGATTCCGGCTGCTGATCACCACCCGCCCATTGCCCAACGACGAACTTGCCCCGCTCCAGCACGCGGCGACCGGGACGTACACGCTGGAACCGTTCGACCGCGAGCAGTTGCGCGAGTTCGCCCACCGCTGGTTCCACGACCACGCGGACGGGCCGGAGTTGACCGACGGCTTCCTGCGGCAGACCGAGGCGGCCGGGATCCGCGACCTGGTCCGGGTCCCGCTGCTGGCCACCGTCGCCGCGCTCGTCTACCGCAAGCAACCCGGCACCCCGCTGCCCGGAAGCCGATTCACCCTCTACTGCGACTACTTCACGCTGCTGGCCGACGCGCACCTGGAGGAGGTGCACGAGCAACAACAAACCGTCCTGCACCGCTGGACCCCACGCTCGGCCGCCCACCGGGCAAGCGCGGCCTTCCTGTTCGAACACCGGGACGAACTCGTGGAGCATCTGGCCGTCACCGTGGTCACCGACCCGGCCGCCGCCACCCGAACCCTCCTGGACCTCGCCCTCGACCGGCTCGACGAACACGGCTGCCGACCCACCCGCCGCGGCGTTCCGGAATGGGGCAGCCTGGTCACCTCGGTCCTCGGCACGGCCGGCGTCTTCACCCACCACACCGATTTCCTGCGCTTCACCCACTACAGCTTCGCCGAACACATCGCGGCGAGCACCCGCGCGAACGAGTTGCCCAGGCACTTCGACGCGGCCGAGGCCGCCTGGACGTACGTCGTGCATCGCGCGATCGACGGCGACCTGTTCGCCCACGCCGTGCTCGCCCACCACGCCCATCTGCATGGCACGGGGGACACGATCCTGGGCTGGTTGAATCGGGGCACCGGCGACTACTCGGCGCTCGCCGGGGTGTTGCTCGCGGGCGGGATTCCGGCCTCGGCAACGCATACCGACTCGTTCGTGGCGCACCTGCTGTTGACGTTGTCCAACGAGGACAGGCCGAAGTCCGTGCAAAACGCCATCCGGGACGCCGCGATCCTGGCCCCGGAGCCGGGCGTCCGCGCCGCGCTCGACGAGTACGTGGGCGGTTGCCACCGCCGAGACGACCTGCGCGTGGAAATCGCGCAAGCGCTCGCCATCCACGATCCCGATGCCGCGCTCGCCATCCTGCGCGGCGTGCTGAACGCCGAGAACGGTCCTTCGGCAACCCGAATCGCGGCGATCCGCGCACTCGCCGACCTCGGACCACAACACGCCGGCGAGGCCGCCGACCTCGCGCGCGCCGTGCTGTCCTCGGACCGCGCTCCCGCCCACGTACGCGTGGACGCGGCATCGATCTGCGTCCGTCCGGGCGGGGAACACACGACGCCCGGTGTCGAGGCCCTGGTGGCGATCCTCACCGCCGAGGACGCCGACATCGACGATCGCGGGCAGGCCGCGCTGGCGTTGCGCGAGATCGACCGGGCGTTCATCCCCGAGGCCGCACGGGCGCTCCGAGCGGCCTGTGCCGCTCCGGGCACCTCGGCGTCCGACCGCCGAGACGGGGCGTCGCGGTTGGTCGAACTCGACCCCCGTCTGCTGCCGGACGCCGAAGCGATACTGCGGTCGGACCTCACCGCACCGCATGCCCATCCCTACGACCGCTACCAGATCGCGATGAAACTGGCCGAGCTGAGCCCCGATCTCCTGCCGGAAGTGGTGCGGATCCTGCGTGCGGAACTCATCGCCCCCGACTCGGGCGCCGGCACCAAGGAAGACAGCGCGGCGGCGTTGGCAAGGGTCGCCCCGGAATACGTGCTCGAGGCCGTCACCACCCTGCGCCGACTCCTCGTCGCACCCAACACCTCTCTCTTCGACCGCTGTTCCATCGCCGAAACGCTGGCCCGAATCGACCCGAAGCACGTCGTCGAGGCCGCGGCGGCACTACGTGCGATATCGACCGACCCCAGGACGCATGCCTCGTGGCGCAGGCTTGCCGCCGTGAACCTCGCCAAGTTGGGTCCCGACCACGTCGCGGAGGCCGCCCACGTCCTGCGCACGATGCTCGACGCACCTGATGTCGACAGCGGGGACCGACTCGCCGTGGCGACGAGCATGGCCGACCTGGGGCCGGGCCACGTCCCGGCGGCCATGGCGGCACTGCGTGCGGTGCTGGTGGCCTCGGATACGGACGCCTTCCTGCGGGTCGCGGCCGCCGACGCTCTCGTCCGGCTCGAGGCCTCCCCACCGGTCGAGATCATCGAGGTACTCCACCGATTGCGAGACGATCCCGGCTCCCTCCACGGCGTACACATCAGGGCCGCACGGGCCCTGGCTCGCCTCTCGTCCGAGGAGACCACCACGTCCGTGGCCGCGCTTCGATCGATCATCGCCGATCCGGATATCCTGGACGGCTTCCGGCTCGGCGCCATACAGACCCTGCAGGGGCTCGGTGTCGAGTACCTGTCCCAAGTGGCGACGTTCGCGCGCGCCATCGTCGAAGCACCGGACGTGCACGCGAGCCTGAAAGCGGACGCGGCGCGTGTGCTGTCCGTTCAAGGACGACGCTTCGTCGGTGAGGCTGTCGACGTGTATCGAGCGGTGCTCGCCGCGCCCGACAGCACAGCACGCGGATGCGCGGAGGCCGCGCTCCAGATGTCCTACCTGGGTTGGGACTACCGGCACGAGGTCGCCACCGTGCTCCGATCGATCGCCGATTCGACCTGGGCGAATCCGGAGGAGCGGGTGTGGGCGGCCGGACTACTGGACTCTGTGGGGCAGGGATACATCGAGGAAGCCGCGACACGCCTGCGCACCCTCGCCCTCTCGTCCGAAACCGCCCCCCGCACCCGGACAGCCGCCGCGAGCCGGCTCGGCGGCCTCGGTGACGGGTGCGCTTCCGAGGCTGCTTCCCTCCTTCGGGCCGTGATCGACGAAACGCATGCCGACGTCGCCGCCCGAATCGACGCCGCGCAGACGCTGGCCCTGCTCGGCCCGGGATACACCGATGAAGCCGCGGACGTACTCGAAGCCATCGTCACCGCGCGCGACAGGCCTGCCAACGAACGCGTGGACGCGGCCCGCAAGCTCCTTACCGTGCACGCCGGCCGCACCGCCGACGTCGCCGACGTCCTCCGCTCGATCCTGGCAACCCGCAGCGATACACCCGCCGTCCGCACGCTCGCGGCCCGCGCCCTCGGCGAACTCGGCCCGGGATACGTCACCGAGGGCGCGGAGCACCTGCGCGCCCTGATCGCCGCTCCCGACTGCCCGCCTGCCGCCCGCGGTGCCGCGGCGGAGCGTCTGGCGGAGCTCGGGCAGGGATACCGGACCGAGGGCATCCGGGCGCTGCGCGACCTGCTCGGGTCCGCCGAGGCCGGCGCCGGTGACCGCGTGGACATCGCGCGCCGGCTCGCCCTCCTGAGCCCCCTCCACCTCCCCGAAGCCGCCGAGGTCTTCCGTACCGCCCTGGCCCGGGCCGACACGAGCCGGTACACCCGCACCCGCGCGGCCCGGCTGTTCGGCGAGCTCGGCCCGCGATTCCTCGACGCGGCGGCAGCCGAACTGCGCACCCTCCTGGCCGACCCCACCGCAACACCCGCCGCGACACGGCGGGCGGCCTCCGCGCTCGGCATGCTCAGCCCGCGACTGCGCGCGGAGGCGGCCGAGGCACTGCGCAGCCTGCCCGCGGGCGGTCTCGAGACAGGCTCCGACCCGGGTGCGGCCGCCCCGAACACCTACGCCCGCCGCGCCGTCGCGCGCACCCTGCGCACATTCGGCCAGGGGTACGCGCTGCGCCCGCCGGCCCCCGCCGACGTCTGAGTCGATCGTGCGCACCGTGTTCGATCGACGACATCGGAGCGCACGGCATGATGGCTTGTCGCGCCAACACCCCGCGCCGCCCACCCACCACCGATCGAAAGCAAGCCACCATGCCCACCGAACGCCCCAGCCCGCCCGTGATCGCCGACGAGCGCGAGATGATCCGTGCCTTCCTCGACTACCACCGGGCCACGCTCGCGATGAAGTGCGACGGCCTCTCCGACGAGGACCTGCGCCGCCGGTCGATGCCGCCCTCGACGCTCTCCCTGCTCGGCCTGGTCCGGCACATGGCCGAGGTGGAACGGGCCTGGTTCCGTCGGGTGATCAACGGCGAGGACATCCCGCTGGTGTGGTCGGACCGGGGCGACTTCCAGGTGGCCTACGACGCGAGTACGTCCACCCGGGCGGAGGCCTTCGCCGCCTGGGAGACCGAGATCGAGCACGCGCGCCGGATCGAGACCGCCGCCGAGTCCCTCGACGTCACCGGCCACAACGCCAAGTCCGGCGAGGACGTGTCGCTGCGTCTGGTCATGTTCCACCTGATCCACGAGTACGCCCGGCACAACGGCCATGCCGACCTCCTGCGCGAGGGCATCGACGGCACGGTCGGCCCCTGACCCGCCGGCCGACAACGACCGGCTCCCCTCGGCGGCGGCCGGATTCGTGTCCCACGCACGGATTCCGACCGCCGCCGAGTCGTACCCGCCACCCGAACCGGGGGGACATCCCGCGCCGGGACGGGGGACACTCGACGCCGAGCAGGGGGACACTTCGCGCCGACCAGGGGACCATCCGCGACAGATCCCGGATCGGTGTTGCGGTTGACCGCCCGGATATGCTCCGGCGGTGATCGAGTACACGGTTTCCTCACACATGGCGCGCGTGGTGCGGGATGCCGCCCTGCGGGCCGGGGTGGCCCGGAGCGAACTCGCGTTTCTGCCGGGCTTCGAACCGGAGACGCTGGCGGACCCGCTGCTGCGGGTACCCACCGCGAGCGTGGTCCGGGCATGGGAACTGATCACGCACGCCGGCCCGGCGGGTGCCGGCATCCGGACCGGGGAGACGGCCGCACAGGGGCGGCTGCACGTGTGGGACTACCTGTTCACCACCGCCGGTACGTTCGCCGACGGTTGTCGCGACGCCGCCCGCTACCTCCCCACCATGACCGACCCCGGGGTCGACATGACGGTGGTCGAGGACGACCGACGGCTGACCATCACGTACGGAATCGCGAAGTACGCGCCGGCGGCGGTGACCGCGATCGACGAGTTCGCGATGGCGATCATGCTCAGGCGGGCGCGGGACGCGAGGGGGCCGTCGGTGGTCCCGGTACACGTCGCCCTCGCGCACGAGGCGCCCAAGGATCACCGGCACCTGATCGAGGCGTTCGGCACGCGGGCCATCGACTTCGGTGCCCGCGCGAACTCGATGACCTTCCTCGACCTGGACGCACAACCGCGCCGCCCGCCCGGCCCGGACGACGAACTGGCCCTGATCCTGCGCCGGTACGCGGACAACCTGCTGGAGAACGCCCGACCCGCGGCGGGCTGGCACGGCACGTTCCGATCCGTGGTCGCCGGCGCGCTGGGCGAGGAACTGAGCCTGGAACTGGTCGCGCAGCGCATGACGATGAGCCCGCGCACCCTGCAGCGACGGCTGAGCGACCTGGAGACCACCTGGCGCGACGAGATCGAGTCCGTACGCCACGAGCGCGCCGCCGCGCTGCTGCGCGAGACGGAACTTCCGGTGCAATCGATAGCCGGCCGGCTGGGCTACACCGACGCCCGCGCCCTGCGCCGCGCCTTCCAACGCTGGACCGGCCAAACCCCGGACGCCTACCGCCGCACCGCGATCCCCGGCACCTAGGAAGCGTCATCCCACGTCGGCGCCGGCTGTCAGGGGGTCGTGGCGTCGGGGGCCTCGTCGTGCTTCGGCCATGTGATCGCATAGTGCTTCAGGGCGGCGTCCTCCTTGGTCAGCCGCATGCCGACGACCGCCATCACCCGCTGGGACGCGATGTTGTCCCGCGCGGTGTCGCCCAGTAGGCGTGTGGCGCCCGCCGCCCGGGCGAAGCGCAGGAGTTCGCGCAGGGCCTCGGTCGCGTAGCCGTGGCCCTGGGCGTCCGGGATCAGGCCGTAGCCGACGGTGACCGTACCGTCGGCGTCCGGCGCTCCGTGAAAGCCGAGCCCACCGATGGCCCGCCCGTCGTCCCGGCGCCGGATCTCGTAATTGCCGAATACACCCGGATCGCCGCTGCTCGCGCACGTGTCCAGGAAACGTCGGCCGCCGACCACGTCGCCCTGCGTCGGATACCCCGGCGCCCAGTGCGCGTCCTCGCCGGGGGTGCCGGCCACCACCCGCTCCACCTCCGCGACGGTCAGTGGATGCAGCACGAGGCGTGTGGTTTCGAGATCTTCCATGGGAGCCTGGGGTATCACGGCGAACGCGCCAACCGCACGCGAATATCCGCGGGCCGCCGGGCCGTGACCCCCGTGCGGCCGTCACCGCCTGTGCGCCGCCAGGACCTGGATGCCGCGTGGGCCGGGTTCGTTGTGTTCGACCTTCAGGCCGACGTCCTCGCAGCGGTCGGCGAGCCAGGTCGACGCGATCCGGAGCTTGGGGTAGCTGCCGACGTGCTGGGTCCAGGCGCTGCCGTCGTGGATGTGCAGCAGGTCGTGGACCAGGACCGTGTCCTCGTCCGGGTATTCCAGGAAGCAGGTGAACACCCGGTCGCGGGTGCTGCGTACCGGGATGAACCGGTCTATACCGTGCAGGGTTTCGGTGAGGTCGCGGTAGGTGACGACGAGCCGGCCGCCGGGTGCGAGAGCCCGGGCGATGTCCACGAGCAGCGCGCGCACGTCGTCCTTCGTGGGCAGGTGGGTGAGGGTGTCGCCCATGCACACCACGGCCGCGACCTCCTCCGGCGCGGTCAACTCGGACAGAACGGTGCGGATGTCCGCGTGCACCGGCTCGATCACCGGCAGGTCGGCGGCGTATCCGGCGAGTTCCTCCAGCAGTGTTCGGCTCGTGTCGACCGCGAGGACCCGGTCGAAGCCCAGTTGGGCGAGGGCCAGGCTCTGATTGCCCGGCCCGCAGCCCAGATCCACCGAGGTCGCGGACGTCTCGGTCGGGGCGACACCCAGCCCGGTGAGCAACTCGGCCTGCCGAGCGACGATCGGCGCCAGGTCGCCACCCAACATCCAGGTGTAGTTCTCGGCGAGGAGTCGCTCGTAGTGCTCGGCGGCGGCGCGGGTCATACCGGTACTCCTGTCGGCGGGAACATCTTGCTAGGCCGTCGCGACGAGTGACGCACGGGTGGGCACGGGCCGCGCCGCGGCGGCCGGGAGGGCCACCGTGACGATGGCCGACCAGGCCGGAAGCACGACCCGAGCCGGAGCCGGTACCGGAGCCGCGACGACGGCGGGAGCGCTGACGGCAGGAGCGGCGACGGCGGGAACGGCGAGGCCGGTCGGAACGGAAACCGCCACCGTCGTCGGCGCACCCTTCGCGACGCCCGGCACACTCGCCTCCCTGCCCGTCACGACGAACCGCAGGAACAGGAAGCGGGCGATCCCGGCCGCGCCGGAGGCGCTCAGGTACACCGCCTGCTCCTTGAGCACCCCCGGAGCCGACTGCACCGCGTGCAGCGCGAGCATCGCGCCGGTGGTGAAGAGGTAGGAGACCGCGGCCGACAGCGCCGACTGGACGTGGACCCGGCCGCGGGCCCGACCCGCGCCGAAGGTGAACCGGCTGTGCAACTCGGTGGCCAGCAGCGTGAAGACCACGGTGACCACGGCGTTGGCGACGGCGATCGACAGGTGATCGGACAGGGCCACGAGCGCGGCGCTCGACGCCAGTCCGGTACCACCACCGAAGAGGACGAAGCGCATGAACGCGGCTACTGTCCCCGACTTGGTTGCGGCGCTCATGGTGTCCCCGTTTTCTCATCTTCGACTCTGCGACCCTGCGGCCGGATCCTCGTCTTCGTCTCCTTAAATCTAGGGGCGATCAACAGGCCGCGAATCAGTCGTGTGTAGGTACTGCCGTTACTGCTTGGGGAGGACCCGCCCCTAGGGGTACTACTCCCGACGGCGCACGAACAGGAGGACGAAAGTACGCCCCCGCGCCTACCCCGATGGATACATACGCCCCTGGGAAGCGTTGCGTCTCAGGGTTCGGGTCGGGGATGCCGGCGCCCGAACGGAGCACGCGCGGACGCGACATGCTCGGCCGCTCAGTCCTCCGCGTCCGCCTCGCCGCCGCCGTAGGGGCGCGTGATGATCTCCAGGTAGTGGCCGCTCGGGTCGAGGAAGTAGGCGCCTCGACCACCGTCGTGCCGGTTGATCGCGTCCGGTTCGCTCAGTCGCGGATCGGCGTAGTAGCGGACACCGGCGGCGAGCAGTCGTTCGAAGATCGCGTCGAACTCGGCCTCGGAGACCAGGAACGCGTAGTGCTGCGGCGAGATCGTCTCGGGGTCGACGCTCGCGAAGTCCAGCGTCACGCCGTTGGCGACGGTGACCGGCAGGAAGGGGCCCATCGGTGGGCCTACTTCGAGACCGAGGATCCCGGCGGTGAACTCGGCGGAGATTCGCCGGTCACGGGACAGGACGATGGTGTGGTTCAGGTGAACGGACACGGTGGCATGCCTCCAAGGCATTACCCCGGCACCTCGTGCGCCGCACCCGATCGGTGCCGACGTTCGATGCCGCTCACGATCCTCGATCGACCGCGGGCGGGGTGTCAAGCCTGAGGGAACGGCGGCGGTTCCGGGGCGTCCGGCGCTCGCGTCGGCCGCGTTCGCCCCGATTGATCACGCCGATCCGGCGGTGTGCAGAATTGGCCGACGACACGATCGCCGGCACTCGATCCCCCGGGCACTCGATCGATCGCACCCGAACAGGAACGAGGAGCACGGCATGCCCTTGAGCGACCTGCCGTTGACGGAACTGGAAGGTTTTCGACCGGTTCGCACCGAGCCGGATGACTTCGACGCCTTCTGGACGCGTACGCTCGCCGACGCCGCCGCACACCCCCTCGACCCGACCTTCACCCCCGAGGCCGGCCCGCTGACCGCGGTGGACGTCCACGACGTGTCCTTCGCCGGGTACGCCGGCCAGCGCGTGCACGCCTGGCTGGTCCTGCCCACCCACCGCGACGGCCCGCTGCCGTGCGTCGTCGAGTTCCCCGGATACGGTGGCGGGCGCGGCCTCCCACACGAGCAACTCCTGTATGCCGCGGCCGGGTTCGCGCATCTCGTGGTGGACGTGCGCGGCCAGGGCAGCGTGTGGCGCAGCGGCGGTACCGGCGACGACGCCCCGGCGGGCGGCGGCCCCACCCACCCGGGCTTCATGACCCGCGGCATCACCGATCCGGACCTGTACTTCTACCGCCGCGTGTTCGTGGACGCGGTCCGCGCCGTCGCGACGGCCCGCAGCCACCCGGCCGTCGACCCGACCCGGATCGCGATGGTCGGCGAGAGCCAGGGCGGCGGCATCGCGCTCGCGATGTCCGGCCTGATTCCCGACCTGACCGCCGTGGTGGCCGAGGTGCCGTTCCTGTGCCATTTCCGCCGCGGCGCCGAGATCGCCACGACCGGCCCGTTCGGCGAACTCACCCGCTACCTCGCGGCGCACCGCGACCACGTCGACGCGGCGTTTCGTACGCTCGGCTACTTCGACGCGGTCAACCACGTCGCCCGTGCGACCGCGCCGGCCCTGTTCAGCGTGGCCCTGATGGACACCACCTGTCCCCCGTCCACGGTGTTCGCCGCCTACAACCACTACCCGGCGGCGAAGCGCATGGAGGTCTATCCGTTCAACGGCCACGAGGGCGGCGGCGCCTTCCAGGACGGCCTGCGCCTGTCCTGGCTGCGCACCGCTCTCCGGGCCTGACGACCGATCAGGAGCCTTGTGGGGCGTGCCCGTCACCTACCGCGGAGCGCGCCCCGAACCGACCGGGAACGGGTCGGGAACCGGTGGGGAACCCTTGGAGAACCGGTTGGAGCCGACCGGCGCACGAAGCCCGCTCAGAGCGCGAGATGCATGATGTGCAGCCCGACGTATCCGTGCTCGGGATGCCGGAAGCCCTCCGGCAGCGTCCCGATCACCTCGAAGCCGAGGTTGCGGTAGAGCCGTACCGCGTTCACGTTGGTCTCGACGACCGCGTTGAACTGCATCGCCCGATACCCCTGGGCCCGGGCCCACGCGATCGAGTACTCGCACAGCGCCCGGCCGACGCCTTGGCCCGAGCGTTCGGGATCGACCATGTAGCTCGCACTTGCGATGTGCGAACCGTTGCCCATGTGGTTGCGATTCATCTTCGCCGTACCGAGAATCGCCCCGTCCTCGTCGACCGCCACCACGGTCCGAAACGGCGCGGCCAGGAGCCACCACTCGCGGGCCTCGTCCACACCGAGATCCAGCGGATAGGTGAACGTCTCCCCGGCGGTGACGATCTCGCGGAAGAACGGCCAGATGCCCGCCCAGTCGGCTGCGCCGGCTTCCCTGATCAACATCGCCCCAGCATGCCGGGACGACAACCTCCGCGCCAGGCGGTTTCCTTCGAACCGACGGTGACGATCACCGCGCTCGGGCCCTGTTCGCAGGTCGGCACCCGGGTCTACGCTGCGATGCATGATGCGTCAGGGGCGTACGTCTCCGCGAGGGCCGTCGACGCCGGACAATCCGGGACGTCCGCCCGGGCCCAGGTCACCGGACAAGAACCCGCCGACGCCGCCGGAGCATCCGCCGCCTCCGGCGTCCTGACGTGGCGATCGCCCACGTGGGGTGGGATCGGCTTCCGGTGCGGGTGCGCGAGGCGGTGCGGGGTCGGCTCGGCGTGCAACCCGTGGTGGCGGACACGGTGGGCGGCGCGAACTGCGGTGCGTCGGCCGTGTTGACACTTCCCGACGGTCGGACCGTCTTCGTCAAGGCACAGCGCGAGCGCGAACGCAGGCCCGCCCCCGTGCTCGTCGGCGCTCCCGCCGGCGAGGTGTCCGGATGGTGGGGATCGCATTGGGAGCCGGTCGACGAACTCGACCAGGAGGAACGGGTGAACGCGTTCCTTCCCGCGAGCGCTCCGCGTGTGTTGTGGCGGCTGGAGGTCGCGGGGTGGCATCTGCTGGCGTTCGAGGGCATCGACGGTCGCCATGCGGACTACACACCCGGGTCGCCGGACCTGGCCCTGGTGGTGGACGCGCTCGCCGAGTTGGGCGGGTGTCCGGTGCCGGGACTGCGGTTGCCGAGCGCGTGGGATCGCTGGGGGTACTGGTGCGGCCCGGCCCAAAAGCACCTGCTGACCGGGACGTCCCTGCTGCACACCGACCCGGCCGCCTGCAACGTCCTCGTCGACGGCACCCGGGCCCGCCTGGTCGACTGGGCCTGGCCCGCGCTCGGCCCGGCGTGGATCGACGCGGCCTTATGGGGCCTGCGGCTGGTCTCCGCCGGTGGCCACACTCCCGAACAGGCCCGCGCCTGGGTGTCCCGGACCCCGGGATGGCGCGACGCGACCCCGGACGGCGTACGCGCCTTCACGCTGGCCGAGGCACGCCGCTGGGACGAGGAGGCGGCCGACGGCGTCTGGGGCGCCGAAGCCCTCGCCCACGCCGCCCACGCCTGGGCGAGCCTGTGGACCTAGGCCCTGTCCGGCGGGCGTCCGCGCGCCGTCGAAGTACGCGCCGACCGTGGCGCAACTCCCACTACTACTACTACTTGCCCTCGACGTACGCGCCGACCGTGAATCCCGCGGGCAGCGTTCCCGCGCCTATCGTCGCCGCCAATTGTCGCGCGTCGGCCTCGGTGTAGGACCCGCTGATCACCGCCTCACCCGGGATCGCGGACTGCACGGTCGGTGCGATCAACAGCCGGCCGTCGCAGACGATCGCGATCCGGTTGGTGGGCAGTCGGCCACCGGCGGCCTCGGAGGTGACCCGGGTGAAGGCGTCCTGGCCTTTGGCCGTCCACTTGATCCTCACTTCCCAGCTCGGCGAGCCGTTCGCGGGCGGCCGGGCCTCGGCCCCGGAGACGTCGGTGCCGGTGATCACGGCGGGCGCCAGGACGTACTTCTCCATCGACTTGGCGTCACAAGCCATCAGTTCCGAGCCGGGGACGTCCGCCCGAGGCGTCGCCGAGTCCGCGCACTCGGGTGGGCCCGCGGGCGCCGAGGCTCCCGGCTGCCCGGGTACGGTCGCCTGGACCGGTGTCGCGCTGGTCACCGGACGCACCGTCAGTTGCCCGGCGCCGGCGATCGCCGCGATCCGCTGCTTCGTCTCGGCTCCGTACTTGGTCAGCGAGACCCGCAGCAGCAATGTGCCGTCCCGGACCGTCACGTCCTTCACCGACAGGCCGCTCGTCGCCGCGCGTTTGCGCATGATGTCCGCCGAGGCGGACAACTGCCGTGCGTCCAACGGGCCTTCCGGGGTCAACGTGACATCGGCGAACCCCCGGCCGGGCACCCCGTCGACGGAATCGGATCGGTCGCCGTCCTCGAACCGGACCGGATCGTCCGATGAACAGCCGGCCGCGGTCAGCAATGCGGCCACAGCGGCTGTCGCGAGGAGGGTCCGGGCGAGTCGGGTGCGCGAGGGCTCAGTCACCCGCACCACGATGCCGGCTCGGTCGTCGACGCGGGGCGGAGATCGGCCGGCACTTCACCCGGGACCGCCGCGCATCCCGCCGAACGGGTCGAGCCGCTCCGGGTGCGCCCGGACCCGCCCACGGCCGGCCGGCGTGGCAACACCCGACAGACCCCGACTTCGTGGTGCCGACCACCTCGGAAGGGCGGCCTTCCGGGTGCCGGCCAAGGGATGATCCGTCCCGAAAAGGGCAGTGGCACGGGGTGTGGTCGTGGCCGGTCCGCGCCGAGCGGCCGCGTGAGCCGAGTCGCGCAAGGAGACAGTCGTGCTGGACAACCGCAACCTTCGTGAGCTGATCCGCCGGTGGCGAGCCACCCCGCAGAGCACCGTCGCCCTGTTCGACGAGGCCGACAACGCGATCCGGGCGACCATCGCGACCAAGGAACGGGTGTTGTATCCGGCGATCCGGGACGCCGACGGGCACCGCAGCGGGTACGTCGACGACGCCATCGCGCAGGCGCGCCGGATCGAGGGCTTCCTGGACTCGGCCGAGCGGCTCGGCCCGGACGGCCCGGGCTTCCAGGACGAGGCGCAGGACGCCGCGTCCGCGATGGACGGCCTGCTGGTCCACGAGCAGCGCGACCTGCTGCCCGCCCTGGAACACCTCTCCCCGGAGGAGCGCGACCGCCTCGACCGCGACTACGGGAGCACGTGGGTGGACGTCTCGGCCAGGATCACCGCCGCCCGCGCCGCCCGCGCCGCCCGCCGCAACCCACCCGGCGGCGCGGCGGAAACGACCTACTGACCCGCACTCCCGAGACACCGCACCCGCCCCGCACCCGCCCGCTCCCGCGCGCCCGTCGCCGGCCCCTCCCCGACCCGGTCCCGCTCCATCGGCCGGCGGCGCGGCCGGCCGCTGCCCCGCCCTCGGCGCGCACCACCCGCTAAATCCCCGCGCACGGTGGCGACCGGCCCACTACCCTCTGCCGCGTGAACCATCGTGAGCGCAAACGACTGTCGAGGCTGCTCGTGGGCGCGGCCGGCCTCGGCCGCCTCGCCGAGACGACCGCGGCGCTGCGGGCCGGGGCCGATCCCGAACAGCCGGACCGCTACGGGACCACGCCGTTGTACGCGGCCTCGGTGCACGGGGCCGCGGACGTGGTCGCGCTCCTGCTGAAGGCCGGCGCGGCCCCCGACACCGAGAGCGGATCCGGCTCCGAGGGCACCCCGCTGTGCGCGGCGGCCTGCTGGGGCCACACCGAGACCGTCCGCGAACTGCTCGCACACGGCGCCGATCCCAATCTGCGCGAGGACCACGGCACGGGCTACGCCCCGATCGACTGGGCGACGCGGGGCCGCTATCCGGAAACCGTGGCCGCGCTGTCGGCCGCCGGCGCACTGCCGCCCCGAGCCGGCTGACGTCGCGCCCTACCCGGGCCGACCGACGGGAAGTTCCGCGCCCGTATCGAGCCCGCGGGCCTCCGTCTCCGCCGCCACCTTCGTCGCGACGTCGACCAGCCGGGCGAGCCACGGGTTCCGGGCCCCTTGCCGCCAGGCGATCGCGATCGTGAACGGGCTCGCGTCCGAGACCGGCCGATAGACGATGTCCGGGCGCGGGTTGCGTTCGGCCAGTGAGGTCGACACCAGCGCGACGGCCTGGTCCAGCGCGACACACTCCAGGAGTTGCGCGTTGTCGTGGACGAGCGGACCCCGGGGCCGCTCGCCGGCCCGATTCGGCGCCCGGTCGCGCCCGGCCCAGTAGTCGCGTTCGACCACGCTCGCGGTCGGCCACCTCGGCATCGGCAGGTCCGCGAAATCGGCGCAGGTCAGCGTCTCCCGGGCGGCCAGCGGGTGGACCCGAGGCAGTGCTGCCACGCGTGGTTCGCCCAGCAGATGCTCCAGTTCGAGCCCTTGGACGTCGTACGGCGCACTGAGCAGCGCGGCGTCCGCCCGCCCGTCGCGCACCATGTCCGACTGCTCGCCGAAGCCGCTGACCGCCACCTCCACCACCGGTGCCGCCGGCAACACGCGGTACGCGGCGACCAGGTCGCGCAGCAGGTCCGTCGCGACGCACGGCTTCGCCGTGACGACCAGGGTCGGCGGGCCGGCCGCCGCGCGCCGGGTGCGCCGTACGGCCGCGTCGGCCGCGTCCAGGACCGACCGGGACTCGGCGAGCAGCACCTCCCCCGCCGCGGTCAACGCCACGCGGTGGCTGTCCCGCTCGAACAGGGCCGTGTCCAGCCGCCGTTCGAGCAGCCGGATGGCCCGGGAGAGCGGCGGCTGGGTCATCCCCAGGCGTTCCGCCGCACGCGAGAAGTTCAGCTCCTCGGCAACCACCCGGAAATAGCGCAGCTCACGCAGCTCCACCTCGGCCATACCCGCAGGGTATGCCACCGATCCGAACGGGTGTTTCCCGACGCGGGCCCCGCGCTGCTGAACTGAACCCATGAGAGACACCGAACGGCACACTCCGAACGACCGATCCGACGACTCCGACCGCCTCGAGGGGCCGGCCCGGAACAAGCGCATCGCCCAGGACTTCTTCGACCTGGCGTTCAACGACAAGCGGCCGGTGGACGCCGCCGCGAAGTACCTCGGCGCCCGCTACATCCAGCACAACCCGCACGCTCCCGACGGCGCCGACGCGTTCGTCGAGTTCGTCACCGCTTTCGGGGCCCGGTTCCCGGACCTGACCATCGACTTCAAGCGGGTGCTGGCCGAGGACGATCTGGTCGTCGTACACAGCCTGATGCGCACATCGCGGGAGGATCGGGGCAGCGCGCTCGTGGACATCGTGCGTATCCGCGACGGCCGGATCGTCGAGCACTGGGACGTCATCCAGCCGATCCCGGAAACCGCCGCGAACGACAACACGATGTTCTGACCCGAGCCGACCCGCCGGCCCGGCTCACAACGCGATCGCGCGATAGGCCGACGCCGCGTCGACGATCTCCTCGGCGGACTCGGGGGCGCCGGCGCCCCCGGCCGGCCCGCCGAAGATCAGCTCGGTCACCCTCGGGTGCGCCACGTTGACCGTCAACACCAGCAGATACCAGTCGAGTTCGGCGTCCCCCGCGAGGATGCGTTCGACGATCTCGACCAGTTCCGCCCGGGTGATGTCGGCGATCCGGGGCCGGGCCGGCCGGGCCGCCTCCAGCGCGAAGTCCGCCAGGGACCGTGATCCGTGGTAATCGACGAAGTCCGCGATCGTGTGGTCGTGTCCCGTTCTTGCCCGAAAGGCGGCCATCGCGGCCTCGGCCTCGCCCGGCCCAACACCACCGCCGTGGCGAATGAGCTCGCCGATCCGCTCGATCTCGGCGGCAAGCTCGGCGAGCCGCCCCGGATCGACGACCGGTGGCGACCATCGTGTCCGCATGCGCGTCCCCGTCCCGCTCAGCCGAGTTGCTTCTCCACCTCGGTGACCACCAGCTCGCACATCTCGTGTGTGCGCAGCGTGTCGTCGAGGTCGGGGAAGACGCCCGTGCGAACCGCCTCCAGGAAGGTCAGGACCACCTGTTCGATCCCGCGTTGGCGCGCGATCGGGGTCCAGTCGCCGCGCCGCCGGGTGGTCGGCAGGCCCTGGTGGTGGTCGACCACGTCGGCCAGGTTGTACACCTCGCGGGTGCCGTCCCGACCGGAAACCTCCAGGATCTCCTGGTCCGACCCGCTGCGCAGATTCAGCATGCCGATCGCGCTGAAGCCGGCGCCGGACAGGTGCAGCACGAAGTGTTGCGCGAATCCGTCCACGACCCGGGCCCGCACGTCGACGTGCTCGATCTCGCCCGGGACCAGGAAGCGCAGCGTGTCCACCACGTGGATCAGGTCGTCGAAGGTCACGGTACGCAGTTCGCGCGCGGTGCCGACCCGGTTGCGACGGATCACGATCAGGTCGCGCGGCAGTTCGCGGCTCTCCGCGTACGCCGGCACGTGCCGACGGTTGAAGCCGACCATCAGGCCGACGCCGCGTGCCCGGGCCAGCTCGATCAGGCGCGCGCTCTCGTCCAGGCTGTACGCCAGCGGCTTGTCCACGTAGGTGGGCACGCCGGCCTCGATCAGCCGGGTCACGATCTCCGGATGGACCGAGGTCGCCGCGTGCACGAACGCCGCGTCCAGGCCCTCGGCGAGCAGCCCGTCCAGGTCGGCGTGACGGTGCTCCTCGGGCACCCGGTAGATCTCCCCGACCCGGCGCAGCGTCGCCGGCGTACGGGTGTGCAGGCGCAGTTCCAGGTCCGGCAGGGTCGAGACGACGGGTAGGTAGGCCTTTTCCGCGATGTCGCCCAGACCGATGACGCCGACCTTCATCGGGCCACTCCTCCCGTTGGCGCCGCCGGGCCACATGTCCGGTTCACGGCCCCGCCAGCATATGCACACCCGTTCGGGTGATCGGTCGGCGCCGACGCGGATCGTCGCGCTCCCGGAGCCCGGCCCGGTTCGGCGCGCCGGGCTCCGGCTCGTTCCGCTCCCGGAGCCCGGCCGGGTTCGGCGTCGCGATCGTGCTCTCGTCGTGCTCGCGTACCACCGCCGGGTCCACGTCCTCGACCGCCGGCATCCGCCCCGCCCGCAGGTCGGCGGGGTTGGCTTCCTCGCCGGTCGGCGCGTGCTCGGTTCGCCGGGCCGCGGCGCCGGTCCGGGCGGGTTCGGCGCGCAGGTGGGCGCGTTGCACCCGAGCCCTGTCCGGAGGATCCCGGTGCGTCCGCGCCGCCCGGCAGCGCGCCTCGCCGCACAGAGAAGCAGCCGAATGCAACCACCGTGCGGCTGCTTCGCCGGCACGCCGACGCACGGCATCCGCCCTTCGGGCTCCTCGCTGCGCTCACGACGCGGCCCGATCCACCAGGATCCGCCGGACCGGGCCTAGCCGTGCGCGCCGGTGCGCCGGTTGGTGACCGCCGGCCACCGACGCGGGCCGTACCGGTCGGCGTCCGCGTCGGGGACGTGGGTGCCGGGCACGGTGAACACGTCGCCGTGCCGGGCGATCTCGACGACAGCGGAATGCTCGGTGGGAGCGTGGCGGACCACGACGCCGTCCGCCGCGACGTAGTGGTCGTCGCCGGTCACCACGACCGTGACGCCGCTGTTGGGTTCGGCGGCCACGGCGACGGCTGCGGGCGCGACGAGCGCGGCGGCCGAGAAGATTCCGGCGGCCAGTGCGCGGCTGGGGCTGATCACGTTCGGACCAACGATCGGGGCGACCGGAGGCGACGGGCGGGCGTCGGGGTCCACCCGAACCGGCGACCGCGGCCCGCGCCCGGTGAACCACCCGGATGGCATACCCCCGAACGGCGGCCCGCCGCCGCCGAATGCCCGCATCGCCGACCGGGCTCCGCGAGGTCGGCTGCCGCCGGCACCACGCGAGTTGCCCGCCCCGCCCGGGCGCGGGATCGGCCCCGGATCGGGCGCTCGGCGGCTCCGGACGCGGGGACGCGGCGGTGGGCGCGGTTGCGGTCCTCGGCCGGCTCGACTCTCCTGGAATCGGGCCCTTCCCCGACCCCACCCGGCCGATCCGCCGGCCCGGGCCCAGCCCGCCGTCCACGTCCCGATCCGCCCCGGACACGCGCCCCGTTCCCGCGAGCCCGGGTTGCCGTCATGAGCGGGGACGATCCGCGAGAGTACCCGGCGCAGTCGCCTCGTCACCCTCCGGACGTCGTCCCAGGACCCGCGGCCGGGGTTCGGTGAACCTCCCGGCCGCGACAGCAGAGACCACCGAGAGCCAAGGGAGAGTCTCCGTGAGCGTGCCACGCACCGCGATCATCATGCCCGGCGTTGGCTCCTATGTGCCGGGCGCACTGCGCCGGCTCCAGGATCGGCCCGTCGTCCGCGACACCCTGGCCGAGGTCGACGACGCGGTCGGTGATCGCGCCACACTGCCGCCGTCGCGCCTGCTCCTCGATCCCAAGGCGCCGGACGCGCACGAGTTGATGGATCGGCACGAGTTGTCCCTGCACCTGGCCATCTACGCCGGCGCGCTGGCCGCGTTCCGACTGCTCGAGGGCGATTTCGGGGTGCGCCCCGACGTGCTGCTCGGGCACAGCCTGGGCGAGATGGCGGCGCTGGCGGCGGCCGGGGTGTACACGGCCGGCGACGGCGCCCGGCTGTATCTGGCCCGGGCGGCGGCCTGCACGCTGCATACCACCGACCCCGCCGGCCTGCTCACCCTGCGCCTCGCGCCGGGGCACACGCTCGAACTGCTGTGCTCGGCCCAGTTGCCGGGCCTGGACCTGGCCTGTGACAACTCGGCCGAGCACACCGTGGTCTCCGGCCCGGACGAATCGCTGGCCACGTTCGCCGCGTTGGCCGAGCGCAAGGCGGTGGCCGCCAAGCCGTTGACCGTCCGCACGCTCTTCCACAACCGGTTGCGCGAGTCGGCGGCCGGCGAGTGGCGCCGACTGGGGGCCGACATCGAGTTCCGGACCCCGCGCTATCCGGTGCTCTCACCACTGCTCGGGCGCGACTACGCGGACGAGCGCGAGTTGCGCGACGGGGTGGTGGGCCAGTTGCGGCATCCGGTTCGCTATCGCACCGCGCTGACCACGTTGCGCGAACGCGGGATCGAGGTGTTCGTGGAGGCCGGGGCCCGCGAGGTGCTGGGCCCGTTCGCCCGTACCGGCGATCCCCGGGTGCGCACCGTCGTACCGGTCTCGGCGGGCGCCGACCTGGCCCGGGTGGGCGGCGCGCTGCGCGCGTGCGGACTGCTGCACGTGGACCTGGCCGCGCTCGCCGAGCCACCGGGCGTGCCGACCGGCTGAACCGGCCCGCCCGCCCGAGCGCGGCGCGCGAGGCGTCCCGGACCCGGCGGTCCGCGACGGTGGTGGCAGTGGTGGTGAGGAGGTACCCGGCTTGCACAAGGACGTCGACCCGGCGGACGACGAGTTCGACGTGGGCGGACTGCTCGGCGCGGACTCGCGTCTGTCGGTGGCCGCCCGGCTGCGGCTGTTCCACCGGGTGTTGGAGGAGACCTCCGCCCCGATCGGCATCCTCGACCCGCACCTGCGCCACGTGTACGTCAATCCGGCGCTGGCCCGGATCGACGGGCGGCCGGCGCACGAGCACGTCGGGCGCGACCTCGCCGAGGGGTTCCCCGGGCTGGAGGTGCCCCGGGACGTGCTGCGCGCGGTGCTCGCCGACGGGATCGCGCGCGAGGCGACCGTCACCGGCGTCAGCACCGTGGCGGGCGCGCGGCAGACCCGGTGGTGGCACGCGGCCTATCACCGGCTCGACGACGAGAACGGCGTGTTCGGCGTCGTCGGCATCCTGATGGAGACCACCGCCTCCCGGCGCACCCAGCTCGCGCTGGACCAGGCGCATCGGCGGCTCGCGCTGCTGGATCGGGCCGCGCTGGAGATCGGCACCACGCTGGACACCGACACCACGTGCCGCGAGCTGGTCGACCTGCTGGTCCCGGTGCTCGCGGACGTGGTCGGCGTCGAGTTGTTGGAACCGGCCGATCCGGACCAGGAGGTCGGCCGGCCGCGTCCGGAGCCGGACACCGTGCGGCTGCGTCGGGCCGCCTGGACCTCGATCCCGCGGCTGCGCTACCTGAGCGCCGTCCTGGGCGGGCCCGGCGAGCACATCGACTACCAGCCGGGCGCGGACGTGGCGCGGGTGGTGCTGACCGGGTGCACGGTGGTGGACAACCGGCCCTCGGACGAGGCGTTGCGGGCAACCGCGCCGGACGCGTCCCGGGTGGCGGTCTACCGCGCGGCGGGCATGCACTCGGCGATGATGGTGCCGCTGATCGCGCGCGGCGAGACGATCGGCACGCTCAGCCTGGTCCGCGCCGGCGACTCGTCGCCGTTCACCCAGGACGACGTGGAGATGGCCCGCGACCTCGCGTACCGCGCCGCCACGTGTGTGGACAACGCGCGGCGGTACTCGCGCGAGCACAGCGTCGCGCTCGCCCTGCAGCGCGCCCTGCTGGCCCGGCCCAAGGCGCCGCACCCGGACATCGAGCTGGCCACCCGCTATCTGCCCGCCGGGCGCAGCGTGGAGGTCGGCGGCGACTGGTTCGACGCGATCGCGCTGCCGCACGGGCGCACCCTGCTCGCGGTCGGCGACGTGATGGGGCACGGTGTGCAGGCCGCGGTGGACATGAGCCATTACCGGGCGCTGCTGCGGGTGTTGGCGGCCGGCGGGCTGTCCCCGGAGGAGATCCTGACGCGGGCCGACCGGATGGGCGAGGAGGCCGGGCTGGAGCGGGTCGCCACGTGTCTGCTGGTGCTGAAGGATCCGCACGCGGGGGTGTCCACGTACGCGAACGCCGGGCATCTGCCGCCGCTGCTGGTCGCGGCCGACGGCGCGACCCGGCTGCTCGACCTGCCCACCGGTCCGCCGCTGGGCACCGGGTGCGGCGGGTACGCGGCCCAGGTTCGGCCGGATGCGCCGGGCAGTGTGCTGGTCCTGTACACCGACGGGCTGGTGGAGCGGCGGGACGAGGACATCGACGTGTCGCTGGAGCGGTTGGCGGCGCTGCGGATCGAACCGGGGGCGCCGTTGGAGTCGCTGGTGGACACGATCCTGGACCGGCTGGTGGTGCCGCCGGTGGAGGACGACGTCGCGGTGATGGCGGCCCGGCAGGTGGGCGGCGGCGGTGAGACGGCGGCGACGAGTCGGGGCGGGGCGGCGGTGAGCGGGGGCGGCGGTAAACCCCCGGCCGGGGCCGGTCCACTCCGACGCCCGGCGTGATCCACCGTTCGGCGGCCACCGGTGGCGGGGGGTGGGGCGGCTTTTTACGTTCCTTGTAGCGGGACTTCCCCTGGAACCCGGTCTGTCGGGTTCGGTTCCGCATGTCCATTGGAGGACGAAATGCGCTGTGCCCGTCTCGCAGTCGTCGGCACGATCGTCGGTCTCACCGTATGCGGTTCCGCAGGTTCGGCGTTCGCCGCCACGCCGATGCAGGCCGACTCCGGTCGCCCCGGCGACACGGTGCTGTTGTCGGACGACAAGCACTGCACCGCGAACACGGCGACCGCTTCCTCGGACGCGTTCACCGCCATGGTCACGCTCACCCGTGAGGGCGAGGAGGTCAAGGGTCAGGCCACCATCAAGGATGTGGCCACCGGCGACTACGAGGTCAAGGTGGTCTGTGGTGAGGGCCAGGAGCTGATCGGCAGCCTGCACGTGATGGGCAGTGCGCCGGTCGCGGCGTCCACGGCCGGCTTCGGCGGCACCCAGGAGCGCGACCCCGCGCTGCTGGCGGTGGGTGGTCTGGTCATCGCGGGCGCGACCGGCACCGGCTTCGTCGCGCTCCGCCGCCGGGCCTCGAACCTCGCCTGACCGATGACCCGTTCCGCTCCCGAGGCACCCGCGAGTGCCGCGGATCGGCCGCACCGACCCGGTGGCCGCCGCCTGCTCTGGGCGGCGGCCTCCGGCGTGCTGGCGATCGGCGGCTCGGGGCTGCTGTACGCCGGGTACCACACCGCCGCGCCGCCGCCGCGTCCGCCCGCCGCCGCGGCGGTGCCGATCGCGTCGCCGATGCCGCCGGCCGATCCCGCGGCGCCCGGCGTGCCCGACACACCCGCCCCGCCAACTCCGCCTACTCCGCCGGCCGTGCCGGCCGAGGCGCCGCCGATGCGCGCGTCGACCCCGATCCGGATCCGGATCCCCGAGTTGGGCATCTCCGCCCCGCTGACCCGGGTCGGCCTGGACAAGGCCGGCGGCATCGACGTGCCCGCGCGCGACGATCGCAATCTGGCCGGCTGGTACGAGGGCGGGGTCACGCCGGGGCAGAAGGGCACCGCCTCGATCGTCGGCCATGTGGACACCGCCGCCGGACCCGCGGTCTTCTACCCGCTCGGCGCGCTCCCGCGCGACTCCAGGATCGAGATCGACCGCGAGGACGGCAGCGTCGCGGCCTTCGTGGTGGACGGGGTGGAGGCGTTCGCCCGGGACGACTTCCCCACCGCGCGCGTCTTCGGCGACGCGTCCCGGCCGGAACTGCGGCTGCTCACCTGCGGCGGCACCTACTCCAGGAAGACCCACTATTCCGGCAACGTCGTGGTTTTCGCCCATCTCGTCCCGTAAGCACGCCGTATCCGTGCCCGCGCGCCTTTTCGCGACATCGGCACGTGTCGTACCGGGACCGGAAGGTGGCATTTCGAGCCCATCCGTCGGATTCGGCGGATGGGCTCGATTCGCGGCTGTTTTGCAGTGCGCAAATTGGCCGGACAAAGCATTCCTTGATCATCTCCGATCGTTGGTGTTTTGGGTCTTGCCAATAAAAAGCGGGACTGGCAATAATCCAATTACCAATCCATACGGCCCACCCGGCCGGGAGAGGAGACGTCATGATGCGTCTCGCTGATCGTCTGCTGAACCGAGTGGCCCAAAAGGTCACGGTCGACGCCGGTTGCTCGAACTACACGTACTGCCAGAACCATGTGAAGTGGCTGCGGCAGTGCTGTCTGGACGAGGGCTGCACCTACGTCAGGATCGGCACCTGCTGACCGGGACCGAGTGAAACCCGTCGCGGGCGGGTGGACTTCCCCGCCCGCGACGTCCCTCGGGGCCGATTCCTCTCCCGCAGAATTCCTCGTGGCAATTACTCACCGCGGGATTTATTGCCGTCAATGCCGGGACGCACGGCCCACAAGGCCGAGGTCCCACGGATCGCATCGACAACTGCCTCCGACGTGGCACCGCGCGCATCTTCGTCACCACCGATTCGACGAATTTGCGCACGCGGATCACCGGAATGTGTTGAACGATCCTGCCCGACTCGACGGCGGGCGGCGATGATTTCGCCGCCCGCCGTTTCCGCGCGCCATAAAGAGAGGGTGCCCATGGGATATATATATGTGGGCTGCGCTTGTCTGGTCGGCCTGGTATTCGCCGCCTCGGCGATCTCGAAGTTCCGCGATTTCGCCGGCTTCGTCGCGTCGGTGCCGCGTCTGGTGCCGATGCCCGCGCGGCGGGCCGAGCCGGTCGCGGTCGTGGTGGTCGCGGCGGAGACCTCGGTACCGGTGCTGGTCGCGATCCCGCCGCTGCGCGGCGCGGGCTTCGCGATCGCGGGCGTGCTGCTGATCGCCTTCACCGCCGCGATCGGCACCGCGTTGCGGCGCGGCCGCCGCTCCTCCTGTCGCTGCTTCGGCGCCTCGGACGCCCCGCTGGGAGTGCGCCATCTGGCCCGCAACGGCGTGCTCCTGGCCGCCGCCCTCGGCGGCGTCCTCGCGTCCGGGCCGGCCACCTCCGGTGACGTCCTGCCGCCGATCGCCGGCAGTGCCGTGGCCGGCGTCGGCGGTCTGGTCGGCGCGCTCCTGATCATCACGCTCGACGACATCGTCGACCTGTTCGCGAGGAATGCCTGATGCCCTTTCTTGTCGCCGCCGTCGTCCTGATCGGCCTGGTCGCGGCGGTCAATCTGCTGCTCACGCTCGGCGTCATCCGCCGCCTGAACGAGCCGTCGAACGATCCGCACCCGGGCACGACTCGGCCGGGCGGTCCGGGGACCGAACTGCCTCCCGGGTCGCGCGCGGAGATGTTCACCGCGCGCACCATCGACGGCGAGCAGGTCTCCGACGCCGACGTGCGCGGCCTGGTCGGGTTCTTCTCGGCGCACTGCGAGCCCTGCCACACGCTCGCGCCCCTGTTCGCCGACCAGGCCCGCACGATGGCCCGCGGCGAGGTCCTGGCGGTGGTCGCGGGCGAGGACGCCGACCTGATCGCCACGCTCGCCCCGGTGGCCCGCGTGGTGACCGAGGACTTCGACGGCGCGGTCCAGGCGGCGTTCCACAACACCTGGACGCCCGCCGTGTACCTGCTCGGCGACGATCGGCGGGTGGTGGCCGGTGGTGGTCGGATGAGCGACCTGCCCAGCGAAGCACGCGCGTGAGCCCACGGATACCCGCGCGCGAGGTGGCCGCGGCCACCCGCGAGGCGGCCGCGCTGACCGTACGCGCCGCGCCCGGTCAGGCGGCCGGATCGCTGGCGGTCACCATCGGCGCGGCCGGCGTACCGATCGCCACCGCGTGGCTGACCAAGCTGGTCATCGACCGGTTGGCCGAGCGGCACGGCTCGATCGCGGGCCCGGCACTGGCGCTGGCACTGACCGGACTGGTCGCGACCGTGCTGCCGGGACTGGGGCGCTATCTGCGCGCCCAGGTCGGCCGGGCCACCGGCGTGCTGGCCACGGACCGACTCTTCGGCGCGGCCGAACGCCAGGTCGGGTTGCGCCGGTTCGAGGATCCGGCGTTCCTGGACCGGCTGCGGCTGGCCCAGCAGAGCACCGCCAACTTCGGCGTCCTGGTCAACGGTGTCGGCAGCACGCTCCAGGGCACGCTCACCCTGTTCGGCTTCGTCGCCTCGCTGCTGATCCTGAGTCCCACCATGACCGCGCTCGTGCTGGTCGCCGGTGTCCCGGTGCTGATCGCCGAACTGCGGTTGTCCCGGCTGCGGGCCACGATGCAGTGGGACAACGAGCAGGTGCATCGCCGCGAGTTCTTCTACAGCGGCCTGCTGACGGGCGTTCAGGCGGCCTCGGAGATCCGCCTGTTCGGCATCGGATCGGTGCTGCGCGCCCGGATGGTGCTGGAGCGCAACCGCGCCAACGACGCCGAACGCCGAATGGACCTGCGCGAGTTCGCCACCCAGGGCCTGCTGGGCGCGCTCGGCGCCGCAGTGGCCGGCGTCGGCCTGTGGTGGGCCGCCGACGCCGCCCGGCGCGGCACCCTCACCGTCGGCGACGTGGTGATGTTCGTCGCCGCGCTGGCCGGGATCCAGGCCGCGTTGGACACCCTGGTCTCCTCGATCGCCTCCGCCCACGGGCAACTCCTGGGCCTGACCCACTTCGTCGCGATCGCCCGCGCCGAACCCGACCTGCCCTCGGCGACCGAGACGCCGGCGGCGGTGCGGCCCGGAGTCGGCGTCGAGTTCCACGACGTGTGGTTCCGCTACAGCGACGACCACCCCTGGGTGCTCGGCGGCGTCGACCTGCGCATCCCGCACGGGCAGGCGGTCGCGCTGGTGGGCCTCAACGGCGCGGGCAAGAGCACGCTGGTCAAGCTGTTGTGCCGGATGTACGACCCGACCCGGGGGCGGATCACCTGGGACGGCGTGGACCTGCGCGACATCCCGCCCGCCGAACTGCGGGCGCGGATCAGCGCGGTCTTCCAGGACCACATGAAGTACGACATGAGCGCCGCCGAGAACATCGCCCTCGGCGACCCGGACAGCCTGCGGGACCGGCCCCGGATCGAGGCCGCCGCCGAACGGGCGGGTATCCACGAGCGGCTCGTCGCGCTGCCGCGCGGCTATGACACGCTGCTGACCCGGATGTTCTTCAGCGAGGCGGACAAGGAGGACCCGGACACCGGCGTGGTGCTCTCCGGCGGCCAGTGGCAACGCCTGGCCCTGGCAAGGGCGTTCGTGCGCGCCGGGCGGGACCTGATGATCCTGGACGAGCCCAGTTCGGGACTGGATCCGCAGGCCGAGCACGAGGTGCACGCCCGGATGCGCGAATACCGCGAGGGCCGCACCAGCCTGCTCATCTCGCATCGACTCGGCGCGGTGCGCGACGCCGACCTGATCGTGGTCCTGGACGGCGGCCGAATCGTCGAACAGGGCCCGCACGACGTACTGCTCGACCACGACGGCCGCTACGCGAGCCTGTTCCGACTCCAGGCGGCCGGCTATCAGGAGGCGAAGTGAACACGCGACGCATGGCGCTGGCCGGGGCCGCCGCCGCCGGCCTGGGCGGCGCGAGCCTGGTATGGATGCAGCGGCGCTACCTGGTGGCCACGGTCCGGGGCCCGAGCATGGAACCCACGTTGTCCCCCGGGGACCGCCTGCTGGTGCGCCGCACCGGTCGGGTGCGCGCCGGTCAGGTTGTGGTCGTGCGCGTCCCGAACCCGCCGTTGCTGGCCGGACTGCCCCCGGAGATCAGCGGGTTCGGTCCCGAGGAGTTGGCCGCGATCCCGGAGCGCACCGACCTGGACCCGGCGCCCGAGGGCCGGCTGATGATCAAACGCGCGGTGGCCGTGGCGGGCGACCCGATCCCCCGGGACCGGTTCCCGATCCTGCGCGACGTGGCCGCGGACGTGGTGCCCACCGGCGCCGTGGTCGTGCTGGGCGACAACCCCGCCGCCAGTTGGGACTCACGCGCGTACGGCTTCGTGCACCGCCATCAGGTGATCGGGGTGGCCGTGCGGCGGATCCCGGCGCCGGGCGGGGCACGATCCGCCCGCTCGGGTCTGGCGCGGACGACGCCGGCGTACGAGAATGCGAACGGATCGCAGGCGAGAGCGGTCGGTGGTGAACGGCGAGGGGCTTGATCGCATCGATTCGGCGAAGAATCAAGCACCATTTCCCTCAACGTTTCGGTGAGGGATCGCGACAGGATCTTGGGCGTCCCAAAGCGAAAGGTTGTGTCCCACATGCCCACCTCCCACCGCCTGCGCGCGATCGCGCCGGCCGTGGCCGGAGTCTTCGCCGCCACCGCCCTGCTTTCCGGCTGTCTCGGCGACGACAAGGACGACAAGGGCAGCAAGGCCCCTGTCGTCACTTCGACCGCATCATCCACGGAGAAGGCCACCTCGACCGGCAAGCCCGGCGGCACCACGAAGCCGTCCGGCAGCGCCTCGTCCTCGGCCGATGTCATCGACGCCTTCACCTACAAGACCGGTCAGTGCATCAACCAGGACGGTGCCAAGACCACCGATGTGCCGTGCACCAAGCCGCACAACGGCCAGGTCGGCAAGGCGTTCGACCTGCCGGCGACGGTGACCCCGGAGACGCCCGGCTACGAGGACAAGGTCAGCGAACTGTGCGAGCAGTACGTCGGCCCCATCGTCGACCGGCAGCCCGCGTCGCCCAAGATCACCTTCTCGTTCACGTATCCGCTGGACATGGACGCGTGGAAGCACGGCAGCCGCCAGGCCGCGTGCATCATCGAGCGTGAGGACAAGCAGCCCCTCACCACGATGATCAAGTAGGCCATCAGGAGCAGCGGTTCACGGCGGGCGGCGACACCAGGTGCCGCCGCCCGCCCGCGTGCGCTCGCGGCCGGCCGTGCTCGGACCGCTCGGCCGTGTTCGGATCGCTCGGTCCGAGGCCGCCTCGCGGCCGATCGCACACACGTCCGGCCCCGGAGGGGCCGGGGCCGGACGCCGGGCCGGGTGGGACCGCGCGCGCCGCGCGCGGATCCTCCGGACCAGGTGTCAGGGCTCAACAGGCGCCCTTGTAGAGGTACTTGCTCACGTCGGGCTGGTCCATGTTCTCCTTGGTGACCGCGACCAGGTCGGTGGAGATGGCCTTGGGGACCGACTTCTTGTCCAGTGCGGCGACGGCCTGCTCGACGCCCTGCGAACCGATGTCGAACGGCTTCTGCGCGATCAGGCCCTGGATGGATCCCTTGCGCATCGCCTCGACCTGCTTGGGCGTGGCGTCGAAGGCGACCAGTTTGACCTGACCGGCCTTGCCGGCCTGCTCGATGCCGGTGGCCGCGCCCTCGCCGCTGAACACGTTGGCGGCGAAGACGCCGACCAGGTCGCGGTGCGAGGCGATCGTCGAGGTGACGATCGAGGCGGCCTTGGCCGGATCGTCGTCGTTGTACTGCACGCCGAGGTAGGTGATGCCGGGATGCTTCTTGATCTCGGTCTCGAAGCCCTTGAGCCGCGCGTCCGTGGTGGAGATGCCGGGCTTGACGCTGATCGCCGCGACCGTGCCGCGGTCCTGGACCAGATTGGCCAGGGTCTGCGCGGCGAGCATGCCGCCGCGTTCGTTGTCGGAGGAGATCGAGGTCTCCCGGATCGAGCCGTCGTCGAGCTTGGTGTCCACCTCGATCACCTTCGTGCCCCGGGACTTGAGCTGTTGTTCGGGTTGCCGCAGGGCCTGGGTGTCGGTCGGCGCGATGAGCACCGCGTCCGGGCGCTTGGCCGCGACGGCGTTGACGACGGGGGTCTGCAGCGACGCGTCCCACTTGTCCGCGCCGGTCACATCGAGCTTCACGCCGAGTTCCTTGGCCTTCTGCTGCGCACCGCAGGCCATCGAGATGTAGAACTCGTCGCCCTTGACGCCCTGGATAAAGGTGATCTTGCGCCCGCCCCCGGAACCGCTGTCGCTGCCGCACCCGCCGAGGGTGACGGCCGCGGTCAGGGCGATGGTCACGGCGACGTACGTCGGTGTCTTCATCGGGCAGTGCCTCCTGGCGGTGGTGGGGCGAAGCGAGGGTGGGACCGGGCGGCGGGCAGCCGGGGACCGGCAGCCGTGGCCGGGCGATGGGCCCGGACGGCCGGCGGGTCGAGCGGGGGCGTCCGGACCGGGTGCTCCGGACGAACGGCCCGCGCGGTCAGCGGCGTTGCCGGCCGCGGCGGCGCAACTGGTCGGCGTACACGGCGGCGATCAGCACGGCACCGACCGCGACGCTCTGCCAGAACGGCTGTACGCCGAGGATGACGAAGCCGTTCTGCAGGATGGCGGGGATGAACACGCCGATCAGCGTGCCGACCACGGTGCCGACGCCGCCGAACAGGCTGGTGCCGCCGAGCACGACGGCCGCGATGGCGCCGAGCGAGTCGTTGGCGTGGCCGCCGATCGTGGTGGTGGTGAAGCGGGCGAGGGAGAGCACACCGGCGAGACCGGCCAGCGTGCCCGACAGGGCGTACACCTTGATCATGTGCCCGTCGACGCCGATGCCGGCGCGGCGGGCCGCCTCGGCGTTGGAGCCGACCGCGTAGGTGCGTCGGCCGAACCGCGTGGTGGCCAGCGTGAGCGCGCCGAGCGCGGTGACCACCAGGGCGATCACCACCAGCCAGGGGATGCCCAGGAATCTGCCGTTGCCGATCGTGTCGGTGAATCGGGTGGGTACGCCCCGGACGTCCTGACCCTCCGTCATCACCTGGGCCAGGCCGAGCGCCATGCCCAGGCTGCCGAGCGTGACGATCAGCGCGGGCACTCGGGCCTTGGCGATCAGGAAGCCGTTGAACGCACCCCAGGCGGCGCCGGCGGCGAGACCGGCGAGCACGCCCAGCAGGATCGCGCCCCAGCCGGCGTCCGCGCCGGCGACGGCGGTCATCGTCTTGGCCGCCGCGACGCCGGAGAACACCAGGACCGAGCCGACCGAGAGGTCGATGCCGGCCATGATGATCACGAAGGTCATGCCGACGCCGACGATCAGCAGCACCGCGGCGTCGGTGGCCACGTTGCGCAGGTTGAAGGTGGTCGGGAACTCCTCGGGCCGCATGATGGAGAAGGCGGTCACCAACACCATCAGGACCAGGAAGGTCCACCACGAGTTGGTGCGGGCGAGCCGGCGCCAGATCGCGGCGCGCAACGCGGATCC
Organism: Embleya sp. NBC_00888; assembly: GCF_045207655.1. Taxonomy (NCBI): domain Bacteria; kingdom Bacillati; phylum Actinomycetota; class Actinomycetes; order Kitasatosporales; family Streptomycetaceae; genus Embleya; species Embleya sp. NBC_00888. Next base: position 2,735,991 of record NZ_CP108785.1, read on the forward strand.
CGGACCCCGGGGGGCGTCCTCGCCGTGTTCCTCGCGCCGTTCGTCGGGCCGCGCCTCGGGCCGCCCCTCGTCCCGGCCCTCGGGCCGCTCGTCGCGCCGGTCCTTGTCCGGTTCCGGATGACCCGGTGGGGTGGCCGTCTTGTCGAGATTCATACCGGCGCTCCTTGCGTGTCGAGTCCGTCCAGTGCGCCGGTCATCGCGCCGACGAGTTCCTCCACCGTCGTGTCCGCCGCGGTGAAGCTCGCCACCCGACGACCCAGGCGCAGCACCTCGACGCGGTCCGCGACCGACAGCACCTCGGGCATGTTGTGGCTGATCAGCACGACCGCGATGCCGCTGTCCCGGACCCGGCGGATCACGTCCATCACCCGGCCGCGCTGCAGGACGCCGAGCGCCGCGGTGGGCTCGTCCATGAAGATCACCTTGTCCGCCCAGGCGACCGCGCGGGCGATGGCCACGCTCTGCCGCTGGCCGCCGGAGAGTGTCCCGATCGGGGCGTCCACGTCCTGCAATTCGACGCCGAGCCGGGCGAACGCCTCGACCGCTCGCGCGCGCATCGCGGCCTTGTCCAGCACCCCCAGGCGTCCGGCCAAGCCCTTGCGCAGCAGTTCGCGGCCGAGGAAGAGATTGGCCGGGCCGTCCAGGTCGGGCGCCAGGGCGAGGTCCTGGTAGACCGTTTCGATGCCCAACTCCTGGGCGTCCGTTGGTCGTTGCATGGTGACCGGGCGGCCCTCGAAGAGAATTTGGCCGGCGTCCGGATGTTCGGTGCCGGCGAGCGCCTTGGTCAGGGTGCTCTTGCCCGCGCCGTTGTCACCGATCAACGCGACGACCTCGGCCGGGAAGACGGTGAAGTCGGCGCCGCGCAGGGCCTGCACCTGGCCGTACCGCTTGACCAGGCCGCGGCCTTCGATCAGGGGTTGCACGTGCCCAACTCCTTCGGATTGTCGGGTTGTTCCGCACGAGCCGTCTCGGCCGGGACCGGGGGCGCCGCGAGTTCGCACGTGTGTCAGGACGGGGACGAGGGGGAGTTGGTGCGATCCACCGTCTGACAACGGTGTCAGTACAGTGCTGGCCTCACCGGCAGGTGTCAAGAGTTTCGGCGACCTTGGATGTGACTCGCATCTCCCGTTGTTCTGGTGGGGATTACGGCGATTGCCCCCGAGATGGGGCACACCATGGGCCGCTCGTGCGATGACTGGGGGTTGATCGAGGGTTGGTTGGGGTCGGCGTATCGACAGCTTGCGGGGAGCCGAGTACGGTCCGTCTGACAACGATGTCAGAGGGAGCGTGCGGCATATGGCGGCTGAACCCCTGGGGGACTCCCCCGAACACGTGGCCTGGCTCGACGCGGAGTGCGATCGACTGATCCGATTCGCCCGGGGCTCGCGGTTGGCCGAAGGCGGCTTCGGGTGGCTCGACGACATCGGCAGGCCGGTCGCGGACGGGGTCGTGCACACGTGGGTGACGGCACGGATGACGCATGTGTTCGCGCTGGCGCAGCTTCGCCGGGACGGTGGGGCGGGCGTGGGCGAGACCGGCGGGGTGACTTCGGGTTCTTCGGCCGAGAGGGGCTCGGGCGGTGGGCACGCGGCCGGGGAGAGTCAGGGCTGGGGGAACGCGGCGGACAGCCGCGGGAGGGGGCGGGTCGGGAGCGCGGGTCTCGGCGAAGTGGGGTACGGGGGCGACGAGTTCGCCGCCGATGAGCGCGCGGCCGAGAGGTTCGCGGCGGATGGGTTCGCCGCGGACGGGTTCGTGAGCGGGGCTTTCGGGTCGGGACCGTTCGGTGGGCGGTCGTTCGAGGACGGTGCGGGTGCGGCCGAGCTGCTCGCCGGCGGTCCGCCGGGAGGGACGGCCGGCGATGCCGATGTCGATGCCCGCGAGGCGGCGGAGCTGGTGGCGCACGGTCTCACCGCGTTGACCGAGCTGCTGCACGACCACGAGCACGGCGGCTGGCATCCGGTGGTGACCCGATCCGGGCGGCCCGTACTCGACGCCGAACGCCTCGACGGCAAGCGCATGTACGACCACGCGTTCGTCGTCCTGGCCGCCGCGAGCGCGTGTGCCGCCGGCCATCGGGACGCGCCCGCCCTGCTCGCCGAGGCCCTGGACCTGGTCGAACGCCGGTTCTGGGAGGCCGACCGGGGTGCCTGCGCCGAATCCTGGGATCGGGCCTGGACCACCGGCGAGCCGTACCGGGGCGCCAACAGCAACATGCACGCCGTCGAGGCGTTCCTGGCCGCCGCCGACGCCACCGGCGAGCACAAGTGGCGTACCCGCGCCCTGCGCATCGCCGAACGCGTCGTCCACGACCACGCCCGCGCCAACCGATGGCGGCTGATCGAACACTTCGACACGGACTGGACGCCGCGCCGCGAGTACCACCGCGAGCGCCCCGCCGACCCGTTCCGCCCCTACGGCGCGACCGTCGGGCACTGGTTCGAGTGGTCCCGGCTGCTGCTCTCCCTGGCCGACTCGCTGCCGGATCCGCCCGGGTGGCTGCGCACCGACGCGGTCGACCTGTTCGCCGCCGCGGTACGCGAGGGCGGACACGCGGACGGTCGGCCCGGGTTCGTGTACACGCTCGACTGGGCCGGGCAACCGGTCGTCCGTACCCGCATGCACTGGGTCCTGGCCGAGGCCATCGCGGCCGCGGCGGCGCTGCGTCGGGCCACCGGGGTCGCCGACTACGATGACTGGTACCGAGCGTGGTGGGAGCATGCCGACGCCGTGTTCCTGGACCGCAAGCACGGCAGCTGGCATCACGAACTCGACGCCGACGCGCGGCCCTCGGCCACCGTCTGGCAGGGGAAACCCGACGCGTACCACGCCGTCCAGGCCACCCTGCTGCCTCGGCTGCGGTCCGCTCCGACCATCGCCGAGGCGCTGCGCCGAGCCACCCGCTGAGCCGACGACCGCCTTCATCGCCCACTGCCACTGCCCGCCGCCCGACCCCGATACCCCGCCCCTCGCATCTCCCCGCTCCCCCACTTCCCCGCTTTTCCTCTTTCCACGAGCAACGCACCATGGGTGCCGGGCACGAGCCCGGCCGCTCGAAAGGTAGGACCCCGATGGCCGGCCCCACGACACCGGAGCGACCGCGCGGGCGCGGGCGCTCCACGATGAAGGACGTGGCCGCCATCGCCGGCGTCGGCATCAAGACCGTCTCGCGAGTGATCAACGGTGAGCCGAACGTCAGCGCCGTGAAGCAGCAGGCGGTGTGGGCGGCCGTCGCGCAGACCGGGTTCCGCCGCAACGACAGCGCGGCGCAGCTCCGCTCGGGACACACCTCCAGCATCGGCCTGGTCCTGGAGGACGCCGCGGACCCGTTCTCCTCCGCGCTGACCCGGTCCATCCAGGACATCGCACATCAGCACGGCACGGTGTTGTTCAGCGCGTCGTCCGCGGAGGATCCGGACAAGGAGCGCGATCTCGTGCTGGCCCTGTGCGCGCGCCGCGTGGACGGACTGATCGTGGTTCCGGCCAGCGGCAGCCACACGTACCTGTTGCCGGAGATCGAGGCCGGGATGGTGTGCGTGTTCGTCGACCGCCCGCCGGGCGACATCGAGGCGGACACCGTACTGGTCGACAACGTCGGCGGTGCCAGGAACGGCGTCGAGCACCTGATCCGGCACGGCCATCGGCGGATCGCGTTCATCGGCGACCGCCTGGAGATCTTCACCGCGCACGAACGACTGCGCGGCTACCGCGAGGCGTTGACCGAGGCGGGCGTCGAACTCGATCCGCGCCTGGTCTACAACGGGCCGCCGTACGGCGAGGAACTGCGCGTGTGGTTGCGCGCGATGCTCGGCGGCGCGGATCCGGCCACGGCGGTCTTCTGCGGCAACAGCCGTTTCACGGTGGAGACCGTGCGCGAGATCCGCCGGTCCCCGGTGCAACCCGCCCTGGTCGGTTTCGACGACTTCGAACTCGCCGACATGCTCGTGCCCGCCGTGACGGTGGTCGCCCAGGACCCGTTCGGCATCGGTCAGGCCGCCGCGCACCTGCTGTTCCGCCGGCTGGCGGGTGACGCGACGCCGGTACAACACATCCACATGCGCACCCGCCTGATCCCCCGCGGCTCGGGCGAGGTCGGTCCGTGACCGACCGCACGTCCACCGACGCCCGGCCGGTCGAGGCCGGTCGCCGAATCACCCACCACAACGACGGCTCAGCCGGGAGGACCCACCCGTGATCACCGTGATCGGCGAGGCGCTGATCGACCTCGTGTCCGTGCGGGGCGGCGAACCGCTCGCCCACCCCGGGGGCAGTCCGGCCAACGTCGCGGTGGGCCTGAGCCGGCTCGGCGTGCCGGTCCACCTGATCACCCGCCACGGGAGGGACCCGCACGGCGCGTTGCTCGCCGCGCACCTGGCCGCGAGCACGGTCGAGGTCGCGCCCGGCAGCGCGCACGCGGGTCGAACGAGCGTGGCGCGCGCCGATCTGGACGCGGCGGGTGCGGCGACCTACACCTTCGACATCGCCTGGGAGCTGCCGGAGCCGATCCACGTTCCGGCCACGACCCGGTGCGTACACACCGGTTCGATCGCGGCGACGCTCGCTCCCGGCGCGGACGCCGTGCGGCGGGTGCTGGCGGCCGAGCACGCGAGCGGGAGGACGGTGGTCTCCTACGACCCGAACTGCCGGCCCTCCCTGATGGGTGATCCGGAGCGGGCCCGGACCCGGATCGAGTCGCTGGTGGCCCTGTCGGATGTGGTCAAGGTCAGCGACGAGGACCTCGAATGGCTTTATCCCGGGCGGGACTTCGTCGCGGCGGCGGATGCCTGGCGGGCGTTGGGTCCGAGCCTGGTGGTGGTCACGCGCGGTGCCGAGGGCTCGTACGGGGTGTGCCGAGCGGGCGATGCGACGGCGCCGGCCCGACCGGTGCGGGTGGTGGACACGGTCGGCGCGGGCGACGCGTACACGGCAGGCCTCCTGGACGCGCTGCGTCGCCGGGATCTGCTGGACCCCGCCGGCATTCGCGGCCTCGACCCGACGACGCTCGGCACGCTGCTCGCGGACGCGTCGGTGGTCGCGGCCCTCACCTGCTCCCGAGCGGGCGCGAACCCGCCCACGGCGGCGGAGCTTCACGCGTATCGGCGCACGCACGGGCTCTCCTGCGAAGCCGGTCGGGGGTAGCGAGCGAAGCAGGGGCCGCGACGGTGGCTCAACCGATCCCGGGCGGGCGGTGCCAGAGGTTTTCCAGGTGGGTGTGCAGGACCTCCCGAGCCTGGTCCGGGGTGAGATGACCGATCAGGACGTGGGTGGTGAGCCCGTCCGCGAGGGCGAGCAGGGTGCGTGCCTCGCGCTGGGCGTCCAGCGGTGCCGCGCGGTCGGCGACATCGGCTCCGGCGGTGTGGTCGGCGATGTGGGCGTGGTCGGCGGCGGCTGCCGTGACGAGGTGGGTGAACGCCGCTTGGAGCGCCGCGTAGCTCGCCGTCAGCGGTCCGGCGAGCGCGTCGCTGACGGCCGCCTGGGCGACGAAGGCCAGCCAGACCCTGGCCTCGGCCCGGTGCTCCTCGTCCAACAGCGCGATCTCGGTGACCGCGTGGCCCAGTTCGGTGCCGGCCGACTGGGCCGGGCCGGCGACCAGTCGGGCCCGGATCCGTTCGCCGATGCGTTCGCCGATCTGCCCGAGCGCGAACACCAGCATCTCCTCCTTGGTGGCGAAGCAGCGCTGGACGGCGCCCATCGACACCTGTGCCCGGGCGGCGACGTCGCGCAGGGTCACCCCTTCCAGGCCGCGTTCGTCGGCGAGGGAGCACACGGCCTCCGCGATCTGCCTGCGCCGGCTCGCGTGGTCCACCTGTTTGGGCATGTCCGGTTGCCTTTCCGTGTCCCGGCGTTCGTTCACGGTCCGGTCGACTCGTTCGCGACGCACGCGCCGCCGATTCGCGGTCGGCGCGTCGCCCGTTCGCGGCCGGCCGCGCGACGCTCGTTCGTGCGCAGCGACTTTATCCGATGCGCTCGTATCGATTCCCGGGCTACAGTTCCGATGCAAGTGCATCGGAACGTGGACGGAGAGGAGTGCGCACCATGCGGGATGCCCTGTGGAGGATGTCCGCCGCCGCGCTGGCGGCGGCGGTGCGCGATGGGGAGGTCTCGGCCATCGAGGTGGTGGACAGCCATCTGGAGCGGATCGCCGAGGTGAATCCGCAGGTGAACGCGGTCACCCAGGTCATGGCCGAGCGCGCCCGCGAGGCGGCGGCGCACACGGATCGCCGGCGGGCCGCCGGTGCGACGCCGGGTCCGCTCGCGGGCGTGCCGTTCACGGTCAAGGAGACCACCGCCGTCGAGGGCGTGCCGACCACCTTCGGCGTGCCGCGCTTTCGCGACCTGGTGGCGCCGTCCGACGCGCCTCCGGTGGCCCGGCTGCGCGCGGCCGGTGCCATCCCGATCGGACACGCCAACATTCCGACGCTGATCCTGGCCGGGATGCACACGCGCAGCGAGTTGTTCGGCGACACGGTCAACCCCTGGGATCGCGAGCGCACGCCGGGCGGCACCAGCGGCGGGGACGCGGTGGCGGTGGCCACCGGTATGGCCGCGCTCGGACTCGGCAACGACTCGGGCGGGTCGCTGCGGGTGCCTGCCCAGTTCTGCGGCGTGGCCGCGCTCAAGCCGTCCACCGGCCGGTTCGCCGCGGATCATCGCGCGTTCGGCCCGGACGACCCCGGCCCGGCGTCCCAACTGCTGGTCACCGACGGCCCGTTCGCGCGCACCGTGGGCGATCTGCGACTGGTGTACGAGGTGCTGGTCGGGGCCGATCCGCGCGACCCGCGGGCGATGCCGGTGCCGGCGTACGGCGAACCGCTCCCCGGTCCGGTCAAGGTCGCGGTGGTGGGCGATCCGGGCGGGCACGGGGTGCATCCGACGGTGCGCGCGGCCGTGGAGACCGCCGCCGCCGCGCTGCGCGACGCCGGGTACGACGTACGCGAAGTGGCGGACGTGCCGAGGCTGGACGAGGCGCTGGAGGCGTACGGCCGGATCACCGTGACCGAGTTCGCGCCGAGCTGGCCGATGGTGCGCACGCTGCTCGGCGAGGGCGGCGATCGGTACATCGCGATGGCGATGGAGCGGACCCCGCCGGTCGGCGCGGACGAGTTGGTGCGGCTGAGCGGAACCTGGCTGAACATCCGCCGCTCGTGGGCCGAGTTCCTGGACGAGTACCCGCTGTTGCTCGGCCCCTCGTTCACCGAACCGCCGGTCGAACCGGGACTGGAGTCGCGTGATCGGGCCGGGCGGGACCGGGTCGCCTCGGGGATGCGGCTGTGTACGGCGACCAGCTTCGTGGGCGTACCCGGCGTGGCCGTGCCGACCGGGGTGGTCGAGGGGCTCCCGACCGGCGTGCAGATCGTCGGGCGCGCGTTTCGGGAGGACCTGTGCCTGCTCGCCGCACAGGCGATCGAGGACCGGCTCGGGGTCCTGGCCCCGATCGATCCGCGCGGGCCGGCCGGGAGTCGATGAGGCCGCTGTTCGACTCGGGGTCGGCGTAGGGTCGTTTTCGGTCACGGGTGGATGACGTCGTGGTCGGACCGTGCCGGCGCCGGGTGCGGGAGCCCTACGGTAAACCCATGACTGTGTCGTCGGATGCCGACCGGCAGCTCGCACTGATCGTCGAAATCCAGGACCTGGCCCGGGAGTTGGGTATAGAGGTCTGGTTGCGTGGCGGATGGGCAATGGACTTCTTCCTGGGCCGGACAACCCGGGAACACGCGGACGTGGATTGGTTCGCGTGGGCCCAGGACGCCCCGGCACTCACCGCCGCGTTCTCCGCGCGTGGATTCGTTCGTTTGCCTCGTGCTCCCGCCGAGCAACAACTCGATTACACGACGGGTGCCGTGGAGTTGGGATTCGCCTTCCTGGCCCGCGATCCCGACGGTCACGTGATCGTGGCCGGCGGACCGTGGGCGGGCTCCCGGTGGCCGGAGGGAATGCTGGACGGCCCGCCGGGCAAGTTGGCCGGGCTGTCCTGTCCGATCATCTCGCCCGAGGCGCAAATAGAGATAAAGCTGATGACGCCCACGTGGATGCCGCATCGTCCGCGGCGGGCCAAGGACCTCGAGGACGTGGACCGACTGCGGAAGGGGATGGCCGGGTAGTCCGTGCCCGGGTCGTCGCGACCGTGGTGGGGCGCGACGAGTTCGTGGGGTGGGGCGCCGGGTTCGTGGGGTGGGGGCGGTGGGGCGGCCGACGTGGGGTCGGCGGCTCGGAGGTGACCGGCGTGGGGTCGGTGCCTTGGGGGGATCGATCGTATGAGCGATCCGTTCGCGTTGTTCGTCCGCACTCCGACACGTCCCGGCTCGAGTGGAGTGTCGAGGTGGGTGTGATCGTGTGGCCGGTGGTGCCGACCGTGTGCAGGGGTCGGTGCCGGGCGCGGGATCGCCGGCGGCCGAGGTAACCACCAGCCGAGGTGACCGGCAGTCGGCCGGCGGTGATCGCGATCGTGCGCGCCGCCGGGCGTCGGCCGGTCCCGGGAGCGCCTCAGCCGGGTTGCCCGCCGGGATCGTCGTCGACCGGGAGGGGTGGGCCGAAGCGGACCGGGACGCCGGGTGAGTAGAGCACGCTGTCCGGCTTGCCGCCGACCTGCGGCAGGCCGGCGGCTGCGACCAGGTCGTCGTCGAGATGCAGCAACTCGGCGCGGCGGAGCGGCCATCGCGGGTGTGCGTTGGGCAGGTAGAGGGTGCGTCCGGCGACTCGGGTGTGCAGGCCCCAGCGGGCGGTGACGAAGTGTTCGAGCGGGCTGGGGTCGCTCACCGGTGCGCCGACCCGGACCTCGACCGTGCCGCCTCTCGGCGCGCCCTCCGAGCGATGTCGCCGGGTCGTGTAGCGCACCCGGTCCCCGGTGTGGTCGATCCGCATCCGGGCCCACCGGTAGGGCAGGCGCAGCGTGGCCCGGGCGGTCAGGACCGGCACCAGGCGGGCGGCTTCCAACGAGCGGAACACGACGCCGCGCCGGCCGGCCGTGTCCACCGAGTACAGCCGCACGTTGGTCTCCGGGAAGGTGCCCAGCCACGGCACTGCCGGCAGCCGCAGGAAGCCGACGCCCACCATGCGAAACGGCACGAGGCCGACATAGGTCACGCCGTCCAGAACGTCCGGCCGGGTCCCCTCCGGAAGCAGCGGGGCGACCGCCTCGGGCGGCACGGCCCAGTGCACGAAGGTGAGTTCGCTCCAGCGCTGGGTGAGCAGCACGTGCGGGATGCCGCGCGGCGACAACGGCGTGACGGGTTCGGTCCTCATCCGGTCATCGTGGCCCATCGGGTACGGCCCCGCGCACCATCGCGCGGTCGGCGGTCGGCGGTTCGGGTCTCGCCCCGGCAGGAAGGTCGCCGTAGGCTTCGGTTCGGTCGAGCCGGGAGACGACGCGATGCGGCAGCAGTGGCCCGAGGGACCCGAGGCCGACCCGGTGGCGGCGCGGGAGCGGTACGACCGGGACATGCGGGCGTCGCGCGGTGCGTTGCGTGAGGTCTTCCGCGCCGACACGCGCGACGCGCACTTCGGCCTGGGCCTGGTACTCGTGGCCGGTGTGGTCGCGGCCTTCGTCGGGGGCCTCGTCGTCGGGGCCCTGGTGGTCGCCGCCTTCGCCACGCTGTTCGTGCTGACGCTGACGGCCGTGCTCGTCCGAGGCATCCGGGGATCGGAGGCGGGGCGCCGGGCCTATCGCTTCACCTTCGGCTGGTCGCAGTGGTTCTGAAGCGCGTCTTCGGTCGGTGTCTGGGCCGTGATCAGGGACTCGCCCGTGGGTGAGCGGTAGTACAGGACGGAGCGGCCGGAGCGGCGGCGGAGGATGAGGTGGGCGTCCAGGAGGACTTTGAGGTGGCGGCCCACGGAGCCCAGGCCCTGACCGGTGAGCGCGACCAGTTGGGTGGTGCTCTTGGGGGTGTCCAGGCGGGTCAGGACACCGGCGCGGGCCGGGCCGAGCAGGCGGGCCAGCGGGTCGGGGACGGCGCTGTGGTGGGGATCGGCCAGTGTGCCCGAGCAGGGGTAGATCACCGCGTAGTGGCGGGCCTCCGCCCAGGCCACCCAGCCGCGCCCGGCGGTGACCGGCACGAACGACAGGCGGGCGCCGCCGAGTTCGCGGGGCGGGTAGTCGTACGCGTTGATGCGCAACCGGCTCGCGCCCAGCCAGCGCATGCCCGGGCGCAGGTCTTCCAGGGCCGCGGCCCAGCCGCCTCGGCTCAGTTGGCCGGTACGCGCGACGATGTCGGCCTCGATGATCCGCCGTCGGCGTGGCCAGTCCGGCCGGACCACCCGAGCCCAGACCCAGTCCAGGATGTCCGCGGCGCGTTCGGCGAGGTCGGATCGGTGCAGGGCGGCGGGTAGCGGGCCGCCCATCGACACCTCCAGGTCCGCCCGGGCCGCGGCACCGGACGTGCCGCGGATCCCGGCCAGTTCCGCGGCGAAGGCCGATCCCGCGACGAGGGCCGGTTGCGCGACGAAGGCCCGCTCCCCCGCCGACGGGGGCGGCGGCGTGAGGAAGTCCGCGTTCCAGGTGCCGCCGAAGCCGATCCGCAACAACGTTGCCGTGATCGGGTCCTCGGCCAGCCGGGCGCGATAGGCGGGCAGGTGCGCGTTCAGCCAGGCCCGCTCGCCCGGATGCGCGGCCGTCCCCCGTTCCAGGGTCTTCAGCGTCGCGGTCACCTCGGCCAGTGGCGACACCGTGAAGCGGCTGCCCGCGAGGGTGTCCGCGTCGACCTGCCACCACCCCATGGTTTCGCCTCCCGGCGAAACACTAACGTCCGCGGCCCGCCGGGCCGGAGGCTCTCGCCATGCGCACCTATCGCGAGTTGTTCGAAGCACCGGAGTACACCCCGCTGTTCGCCGTCTCCTCCGCGCACGTCGCCGCCACCACGGTGAGCGCCCTGGCCCTGGGCACGCTGGTCTACGACCGGACCGGCTCGCCGTTGCTGGCCGCGCTGGGGATGTTCGGCGGCTCGCTCGCGCAGGTGATCGGGGCGACGACGCTGATGTCGGCGGCGGACCGGTTGCCGCCGCGGGCCGCGATGACGGTGATCGGGCTGATCTTCGCGTCGGGCACCGCCGCGCTGGCGATCCCCGCGCTGCCGCTGTGGGCGGTGTTCGTCATCGTGTTGGCCGAGGGTGCGGTGGCCGCGGTGGGCGGGGGCGTGCGCTACGGCCTGCTCAACGAGATCCTGCCCAGGGACGGGTTTCTGCTCGGGCGATCGGTGCTCAACATGAGCAACGGGACGCTCCAGATCGTCGGCTTCTCGCTCGGCGCGGTCCTGGTCGGCGCGCTGTCCGCGCGCGGCACGCTCGTGGTGGCCGCCGGGTTGTACCTGCTCGCCGCCCTGGTGGCCCGGTTCGGCCTGGTCCGGCGACCGCCGCGCGCGGCCGGACGGCCGTCGCCGGCCGAGACCTGGCGCAACAACACGCTGCTGTGGTCGGTCAAGCCGCGCCGGTACGTGTACCTCGCCCTGTGGGTGCCCAACGGCCTGATCGTCGGCTGCGAGTCGCTGTTCATCCCGCTCGCGCCCGACCACGCGGGCCTGCTGTTCGCGTTCGCGGCGCTGGGGATGCTCGCCGGGGACGTGCTGGGCGGGCGCTTCGTCCCGGGGCCGTGGCGGCGCCGGCTCGGGCCGCCGATGTTGCTGCTGCTGGCCACGCCGTACCTGCTGTTCGCGGCGCACCCGCCGCTGCCACTCGCGGCGGCCGTGGTCGCGCTCGCGTCGATCGGGTATTCGGCGAGCCTGCTGTTCCAGGAACGCCTGATGGCGATGACGCCGGACGAGTTGAGCGGGCAGGCGTTGGGACTGCACTCGTCGGGGATGGTCGCGATGCAGGGGATCGGCGCCTCGATCGCGGGCGGGATCGCCCAGGTGACGTCGCCGACCACGGCGATCACGGTGCTGGCCGGCGCGTCGATCACGGTCACGCTGACGTTGGCGGCGGGGCTGCGGGCGCACCCCTGGCCGGTGGTCCGGGAGGCGTGAGGAGCGCGGGTGAGGGGGTCGACGGACCGGCGGCGGCGGCCGTCCGGCCGGGTTTCGCCACCTCGCCATCCGGCCGATGTCGGTCCGGTTCGAGAGTATGTACGCATGACCGACACCCCGGCGCCGGCCGCCGTTCTCGCCGACTTCGACGCGTACGCCCAGGCCGTCGAGGCCGTGACCGCCGCCGCGCGGGCCTACTACGGCGGCGCCGAGTCCACCCTCGACGACGACACGTACGACAGCCTGCTGCGCGGGATCGGCGTGTACGAGCACGAGCACCCCGACCGGGTGCTCGCCGAGTCGCCGGTGGGCAAGGTCGCGGCGGGCGCGCTGTCCGGCGGCGACGTGCCGCACACGGTGCCGATGCTCAGCCTGGACAACGTGTTCGATCCCGAGGGCCTGACCGCGTGGGCCGCCTCGCTGGAGCGACGGATCAAGCGGCCGGTCGCGGCGCTGACGGTGGAGCCGAAGATGGACGGCCTCGCGGTCGCGGTGCGCTACCGCGAGGGTCGACTGGAGCGGCTGGTCACGCGCGGCGACGGCGTCGCCGGGGAGGACGTCTCGCACGCGATCGGCACCGTCGTCGGCCTGCCGGATCGGCTGACCGAGCCGGTCTCGATCGAGGTGCGCGGCGAGGTCCTGCTCACCGCGGAGCAGTTCGAGGCGGCCAACGAGATCCGTCGGGAACACGGCGCGACGGTGTTCGCCAACCCGCGCGGCGGCGCGGCCGGCACGCTGCGGGCCAAGGACCGGCCGTACGTGATCCCGATGACCTTCTTCGGCTACGTCGCGCTGCCGCTCGCCGACGACGAGAGCGCGTTCGCCGAGGAGTTGCGCACCGCCGACCACTCCGCGGTGATGGCCCGGGTCGAGGCGCTCGGCGTGCTCACCACCGGGCGGACCTCGGCGCGGCTGCGGGTGTGCGCGAGCGTCGAGGAGGTGCAGGCCGCCGTCGACGAGATCGCCGGGTCGCGCGCCGACCTGCCGTTCGGCATCGACGGCGTGGTGATCAAGGCCGACAGCGCGCAGGACCAGGCCGACGCGGGCAACGGGTCGCGCGCGCCGCGCTGGGCGATCGCGTACAAGCTCGCCGCCGTCCACAAGATCACCCGGCTCGTCGGCGTGGACTGGGCGGTCGGCCGGACCGGGGTGATCGCGCCGCGCGCGATCCTGGACCCGATCGAGATCGACGGCAGCATCGTCGGCTTCGCCACGCTGCACAACCCGGCCGACATCGAACGGCGCGGGCTGATGATCGGCGACCAGGTCAGCGTGTACAAGGCGGGCGACATCATCCCCCGGGTGGAGGCCCCGCTGGTGCACGTGCGCACCGGCGACGAGACGCCGATCGAGTTCCCCACCGCCTGCCCGCAGTGCGGCGGCGAGTTGGACACCTCGCAGCAGCGCTGGCGGTGCGCGCAGGGCCGCGCGTGCGGTCTCCAGGCCGGGATCCTGTACGCGGTCGGCCGCGACCAGCTCGACATCGAGGGCATCGGCGGCCGGATCGTCGGGCAACTCGTCGCCTCCGGCGCGGTCGTCGACATGGCCGACCTGTTCACCCTGACCCGCGAACAGTTCCTGGCGCTGGACCGGGTGGACAAGATCGCCGACAAGCTGTTGGCCGGCATCGAGGAGGCTCGGGTCAAGCCGCTCAGCCGGGTGTTGTGCGCGCTGGGCGTGCGGCAGACCGGTCGGTCGATGTCGCGGCGGATCGCCCGGCACTTCGGCACGATGGACGCGATCCGGGCGGCGGACGTGGAGGCGATGGCACAGGTCGAGGGGATCGGTCCCGGCAAGGCGGCGGTGATCGTCGCCGAACTGGCCGAACTCGCCGACGTGATCGACAAGTTGGTCGCCGCCGGGGTGAACATGACCGAGCCCGGTGGGCGACCGGTCGCGGCCGAGAGCGCGGCCGAGGCCGAGCAGGGCGGCGCGTCGGGCCCGATCGAGGCGGGCCCCCTCACCGGGAAGTCGGTCGTGGTGACGGGTTCGATGACCGGGGCACTGGCGGCACTGTCCCGCAACGAGATGAACGAACTGATCGAGCGCGCCGGCGGCACCGCGTCCTCCGGCGTGTCCGCCAAGACCGCCCTGGTCGTCGCGGGGGACAAGGCGGGCTCCAAGCGGGCCAAGGCGGAGAAACTCGGCGTCGAGATCATCACCCCGGAGCAATTCGCCGAGCTGGTGGGGACGTTGCTGCCGGCGTGAGCGCCGCGCCCCGCACCCGTCGGGCAGAGTCATTCGGACGATCCGTAGCAGATCCACATTCGTCCTGTGGTGGAAACGGGCGATATCGCTGTGTGACGTCCCGGACGCCGGCATCGTCGCGTTCGGGAGCCGGTGGTGGCCGGGAAGGTCCGCAGTACGCGGAAACCCCTTGGCCGCACCACCCTTCGACGACGAATGGAGTCCCCCCATGGTCGAGGCACATCCCCCGCGAATACCACTGCCGTTCGCCCTCGACCGCAATCCGCACGCGCCCGACGCGGAATGCGGGCTGCTCGCCTGGGCCCGGCGGCACCACCTGCTCGACGGCCCGGGCATCGAGAAGCGACTGATCGGAGCACGACTCGCCGATCTCGCCGCCTATACCCATCCCGACGCGACCGCGGATCTGCTCTGCCTGTACGCGCAGTTCATCGCATGGCAGTTCCTCATCCACGACCGCTACGCCGAACCCGAGGAGCACAACGCGCCCACGGAGAGACACCTGATCGATCAGATCGAATCGGTGTACCGCACCGGACGGGCCGAACCCGGCGCCGGCGCGATGGCGCACGCCCTGGCGGACATCCTGGAACGGGTGTATCCGGCCATGAGCGCGAAGTGGCGCGAGCAATTCGTCGTCGAGGGCGTGGAAACGCTGCACCGGGTGGCGCGCCGGTCGGCGAACACGTCCCATCCGGCGGCCCGGGAACTCTCCTGCGGCGTGGACGCCTACATCCGGTATCGACGGGTCGCCGGCGGGCAGTTCCCGTGCCTGCTGCTCGACGAGTACCTCGCGGGCGGCGAACTCCCGGTGGCGATTCGGGACGGCGCCGCCTACGACGACGTCCGCAACGCCCAGGCGGACGTGGTCTCTTGGACCGGCGACTACTACGCGTCCCGGGACGGCGCCGGCGCCGACCCGCCCGCCGACCTGGTCGGCGTGCTGGCGTACGTCGAGCACGTCGGCCGCGAGCACGCGCAGGCGGCGGTGGCCGCGCGGATCCAGGATCGGGTGGCCGACTTCATGGCCGCACGGCGGGCCCTGCAAGGCGGGCGCGGCGCGGCGGCGGCCGACCCGGAGACCGAACTGGTGCTGGGGCGCTGCGTGTCCGCGATGCACCATCGCATGGCCGGCACGGAGGCCTGGGCCTGGGAGAACATCCGGTGCGTCGGCCGCCGCCAGGGCTCCGGGCGCGGCCGGGCCACCGGCGGCGGGCTGCACGTCCCGGGGTACGTCGCGAACCTCCTCGACGCGCGCGGTCGCCCCCGGGGCTGGGACGGCGGCGCGGCGGGACACCGGTGGCCTTAGGGCGTGACGGGCGTCGGGTCATGGGCGTCGGGTCACGGGGTCTCGGCTGGGAAGAGGTCGAGGGTGTGGGCCAGGGCTGCGGCTTCGGTGCGCGAGGTGACGGCGAGCTTGGCCAGGATGTTGGAAACGTGGGCGCCGGCGGTCTTGGTGGAGATGAAGAGGTGTTCGGCGATCGGGCGGTTGCCCATGCCCTGTGCGACCAGGCCCAGGACCTCGAACTCCCTTGCAGTAAGCCCGAGTCGGCTGCGGGCATCGGGCGGCCTGACGGCGCCGACGCTCGGCTCGGGCGTCAGGTTCAGCCGACCTCGGCGGGCCAGTTGCCCGAATCGGGTGCGCAGCGGGCGAGCACCGAGCCGGCCGGCCAACGTGTCGCCCTCGCGGGCTTGGGCGGCGGCCAGGTCACGGTCGCCCGCGGCCAGGGCCGCCGTCGCACTGCCCAGGAGGGCGTCGGCCAGCGCGTACGGCTGCTCGATCGCCCGCCAGGCGGCGACCGCCTCGGCCCAGGGACCGGTCCCGGCCTCCGCCTCGAAGGTACGCCGGTGCGCCTCCTGGACGCGGCCCGGCGTCGGGAGTTTCGCACCCAGCGCGAGCAGTTCGACCCGGCGCGCGTCGATCGCGGCGCGGCCGGCCGGGTCCCGGACGGCCTGCGCGTGCCGCGCTCGCTGGACCCGCCACCCGACCACGAGCAGCGGCCACGCGTAGCGCCGACTCGAGGTGAGGTCGTGTTCGGCCAGGACGTGGTCCAGGACGTGTTCCGCCTCGGCCAGGTCACCGCGGGCGTACGCGAGTCGACAGGCCAGTGCGTCCGGTTCGAGACAGGTCTCCTGGGTGTGCGGCGGCCCGAGCGCGGACCGCGCCGCACGCAACGCTTCGGCCGCCACGTCGTGCGCCCCGATGGCCGCCGCCGGTTCGGCGCGGACGACGCACAACCAGGCCAGGTACACCGGCGGCGGGTCCAGTGCGATGGCGTCGGTGAGGATCTCCACCGCCTCCGTCCAGTGGCCGAGCGCGACCAGGGGTTCGGCCAGGTTCGCGGCGAGCAGGGTGCCGCGCGATCGGGCCAGGCCCAGGTCCCGCGCGGTGGCCACGCCGTGCCGGGCCACCTCGGCGGCGGCCCGGTGTTCGCCCGCGGCCTGGAGCGCGTCGGCCTCGCCGGCGATCGCGGCGAGCAGGTCGTCGTCGCGGCCGTCCGCTCGCGCGATGCGCGTGGCCTGCCCGTACAGCTCGACGGCCGGCGCGAGTTCGCCCGTGCGCGCGACCAGCGTCGCCAGTGTGGTCAGCGCGCGGGCCCGGACCGAGCCGTCCTCGACCGCCTCGCCCAGTCGCAGGGCCTCGTGGGCGTGTTCGCACGCGATCCGGTCACGGCCGCGGGCGGCAAGGGTGCCGGCGAGTGAGGCGAGCAGCCGGGCCCGGGTGGGCGTGCCGCGGTCGGCGGGTGCCAGGCGTACCGCACGTTCCAGGTCGGGCAGCGCGTCGCGGCCGGTGCGCTCGCGGGCGGCGGCCCGGCTCTCCAGGGCGAGCGCGGTGCGTTCCGGATCGCGCACCGGGTCGAGGTCGCGCAGGGCGGCGGTGAGCAGGTTCTCGGCTCGGCCCGCCGCACCGCCGTGCGCGGCGGCGTCGGCGGCGAGTTCGAGCACCCGGATCCGGTCCGCGCCCAGGTCGCCGACGGGATCGGGTACCGCGTCCCACAGGTCCAGGACACGTTCCAGCATGGTCAGCCGCTCGGCGTAGGCGTATGCCGTCCCGGCGGCCCCCGCGGCGTGCCACGCGCCGGCGAACGCGCGGGCCCGGTCGCCGGCCGCGTACCAGTGCGCGGCGAGTTCGGCGGCGGCCCGGCCCTCGGGCGCGAGCGCGGGGTCGGCGGTGAGCGCCCGGGCGCATCGGGCGTGCAGCCGGATCCGTTCGCCCGGCAGCAGGTCGCCGTAGACGGCGTCGCGGATCAGCGTGTGCCGGAACGTGTACCCGTCGCCGCCGGCGACCAGCAGTCGCGCGTCGATCACCGGGCGCAGCGCGTCCTCGAGCGCGACGTCGTCGAGTTCGGTGACGGTGCGCAGGAGGGTGTGCCCGAGGGTGGTGCCGGCGACGGCCGCGGCGCGCAGTACCCGGCGGCCGCGGTCCGGCACACGGTGCACCTCGGCGAGCAGCAACTCCGATAGTGGGGCCGGGGTTTCGGCGTCGGTGCCGGCGAGCGCCTCGACGAACAGCGGGTTGCCCTCGCTGCGTCGGTGGACCCGGTCCAGGTGCTGCGGGTCGGGCGGCCGGCCGAGCAGGTCGGTGAGTTGGCGGGCCACCTCGGGGCGGTCGAGCGGGGCCAGGTCGAGGACTCGGGTGTTGCCGAGCCGGGCGAGCAGGCCGGGAAGGGCGGCGAAGGGGTCGTCGGCGTGCGGCAGGAGCGGGCGGTGGGTGCCCAGGACGAGGACGCCGGGTCGGTCGAGGTTGCGGGCCAGGAACGCCAGGAGTTCGCAGGTGGATCGGTCGGCCCAGTGCAGGTCCTCCAGGATCAGCAGCAAAGGTCGTTCCTCGGCGGCGTGTTCGAGCAGAATCAGCACCTCTTCGAAGAGCCGGGCGCGACCGAGGTCGGGATCCGCCTCGGGTACGGGCTCGCCCATTTCGGGCAACAGCCGGGCCAGCCCGCGCCGCCCGCCGCCCGGGAGCGCCGCGGCGGCGGCCGGTACGCCGAGGTCGCGGATCAGCCGGCGGAGCGCGGTCACGAACGGCCCGAACGGCAGGTTGTCCGGCCCCATGTCCAGACAACCGCCGCGCGAGACGCGCACCCGGCCGCCGAGGCCGGCGGCGAACTCGCCCACCAGCCGCGACTTCCCCATCCCCGCGTCCCCGCGCACGAGCACGACCATGGCCTCGTCCGTGCCGACCCGCTCCCAGGCGCGCCCGAGCGCACCCATCTCCGCCTCCCGCCCGACCAACGGCACCGCCCACCCCTCAGTCCTGTCCATCCCGCAAGCATGGCACCGGGCTCATCGGGCCATCGGCCACCTGCACGCACGGTCCCGCGTCCTGCGGCGAGGCACGTCGCAGGGCCGGATCGAATCGGGCCGACCGTCCTCCGCCGGGCGTCGAATGACGCGTCCTCGAACGCGGGGGCCGGGCCGGACGGGTCGCCGGACGCTTCGGAAGCCGCGGGCCGGCAGGCCCCGCCGCGTGCGCCTGCCGCCGAGCCGTGCCCAGGCAGCCTCGAGCGCGCCGAGCGGCCCCCGAGCCGCCCCCGGCCGAGGCGGCAGGCGGCAACCCGGTTGCGATCGGGCGCCCGGTTGCCGCCGCCCCGGGTGGGGGGTATGCGGGGCGACATAGGGAGGTTGCCGGGGGTGGGTCGGGGAGTTTGCCGGATGTGCCGCCGGTTGGACTCGGGCAGCGTGGGTGGTGTTCGAATCGACCCGATTCCTTGGGGGTTTCCATGGGTGCGCATGTGCCGTGCTTGGTGGAGGGAACGACGCGGCGACCGATTCTCGGTCGCACGATGGTGGCGACCATCGTGACCGCTTGCGGCGCGATGACCAGCTTCTATCTGCTGTTGTCGGTGGTGCCGTTGTATGTCGCCCGGGCGGCGGACGGGACGAACTCGGGGGTGGGCGCGGCCGGACTGGTCACCGGTGCGTTGATGGCGTCGACCGTGGCGGCCGAACTCGCGGTGCCCGCGCTGCTGGCCCGGTTCGGCTATCGGGCGGTGTTCGCGCTGGGGTTGTTGCTGCTGGGGGTGCCCACGATGGCACTCGCGGTGTCCTCGACACTGCCCCTGGTGGTCGGTGTCTGTCTGTTGCGCGGTGGCGGGCTGGGCATCCTGATGGTGGTGGGCACCGCGTTGGCCGCCGAGTCGGTGCCACCGGAACGGCGCGGCGAGGGGCTCGGGCTGTACGGGGCGGCGGTCGGCGTACCGGCGATCCTGGGCCTGCCGCTGGGTCTGTGGATGAGCGAACACCTCGGGTTCACCGCGGTGTTCGCCCTCTCGACGGCGTGCGCGCTCGGCGCGCTCGGCAGCGCGATCGCGTTGCCGACGAACCGACCGGCGGCCTCGACGGACCGGGGCGGCGTGTTGGCCGGCCTGCGTACCGGTGCGCTCGCCCGGCCGGCGGTGGTCTTCGCGGCTTGCACGTTCGCGGCGGGCGTGATTCTCACGTTCCTGCCACTGGCGGTGTCCTCGAATCGGCTTTCCCTGGTCACGCTCGCGCTGTTGACGCAATCCGGGACCACGCCGGCGGCCCGTTGGTGGGCCGGGTGGTACGGCGATCGGCACGGGCACGCCCGGCTGTTCGCGCCGTCGATCGCGGCCACCGCGCTGGGTACCGCGCTGTTGGCCCGCTCGGACGAGCCGGTCACCGTGCTGATCGGCGCCGCGTTGTTCGGGGCCGGTTTCGGCACGGCCCAGAACGTGACCCAGTCGCTGATGTTCGAGCGGGTCGCACCACACGAGTTCGGCCGGGTCAGCGCGCTGTGGAACCTCGCGTTCGACGCGGGCATGGGCATCGGCGCGGTCGGGTTCGGTGCGCTGATCGGCGGTGCGGGCTACCCGGCGGGCTTCCTGGGCACCGCCGCGCTCGTCCTGGCCGGCCTGGTCCTGGTCGCCGTGGACCGGCGCGGTGCGGATGCGGACACGCGACCCTCGCGTACGGCGCACCCTCCGGCGTGAATCGCGGGCACGGGCGCGGGTGACGCGACCCCGGCGTACGGCGGGGTTCGCGTCCGGTAGTGTGGCCGCCGCGCCCAACCGTGGGCAACCCGGATCCGAGTTCGAGGAGGTGGCACCGATTACCGCTGTATCAAGTCGGGTGCTCTCCTTCCACGACCGTGCGGCCCACCTGGCATAGGTGAGTCCACGAGAGCACCCTTCGGCATCCCGAAAGGCTCTCATGTCGGTTTCCGCGTCACCGTGGCCCACATCCGTGATCGTCACCAGGCTTCGTACCGCCGGCTGCGTATTCGCCGAGGACGAGGCCGAACTGTTGGTCGCCGCGGCGGCCTCGCCGGCCGAGCTGGCGGTCATGGTGGATCGCCGCGTCGCCGGCCTTCCGCTCGAACACGTACTCGGTTGGGCCGAGTTCCGGGGTCTGCGGATCGTCGTCGACCCCGGGGTCTTCGTCCCGCGCAGGCGTACCGAGTTCCTGGTGGACCAGGCCGTCGCGCTGGCCCGTCCCGGCGCCGTGGTGGTCGACCTGTGCTGCGGCTCCGGCGCGCTGGGCGCGGCCCTGGTGGCGGCGGTCGACCAAGTCGAGGTGTACGCCGCCGACATCGACCCGGCGGCGGTGCGGTGTGCTCGGCGCAACATCGCCGCCGACCGGGTCTTCGAGGGCGATCTCTTCGCACCGCTGCCGGCGACGCTGCGCGGGCGGATCGACGTCCTGGTCGCGAACACGCCCTACGTACCCACCGACGAGTTGCAACTGCTGCCCTCGGAGGCCCGGATCCACGAGCCCCGGGTGGCCCTGGACGGCGGCACGGACGGCCTGGACGTGCAGCGCCGGGTCACCGCGGCGGCCCCGGACTGGCTCGCCCCGGGCGGCCGGTTGCTGGTCGAGACGAGCGAACGGCAGGCCCCGCGGGCCGTCGAGGTCTTCCGTCGCGCGGGCCTGATCCCGCGGGTCGTGGAGTCCGAGGAGTGGTACGCCACGGTCGTGATCGGCACCCGGCCCACCGGCCGGGCCTAGGGCGTGGGGCGGGGGCGGCGGGCCGCCTGACGGCCGGCTCCGCCGTCTCCCGCACACGCGGTCTCGTCGAGTCCTTCGAGCGGACAGTCCATCCCGGTGTCGATCTCCTCGGTCTCCCTCCCGTCCACGTCCTCGCCGTCGACGCCCGCGGCCGCGGCCCGCGCGCTCGCGCAGACCACGCCCAGGCCGTCCTGAATCGCCCGGCCGATCTCGGCCAGCGCGGCCACCTGGGTCGGCGTCAGCGCGTCGAACAGGTGTTGTCGCACCGTCGCGGCGTGGGTCGGCTCGGCGGCGCCGAGGGCGGTCAGGCCCGCGTCGGTCAGGCGCGCGACCCAGCCGCGCCGATCCCCCTCGACCGGGCAGCGGGAGACCCATCCCGACTTCTCCAGGGCGGTCACCGCGTGCGAGACCCGGCTGGTCGACGACAACGACGCCGCGGCCAGCTCGCTCATCCGCAGGCTCCGGTTCGGCGACTCCGCGAGCAGGCCCAGGATCTCGAAATACGTCATCGGCATGCCTGCCTCGCGGCGCATCCGCCGGTCCAGATGGGCCGCGAGTTCCCTGGTCCCGGTGAAGTACGAGCGCCAGATCTCGTGCTCCGAGGTGGTCAGCCGATCGTCGTCGTTCATGAGAACAGCATAGGTCTTGTTGAACACTCAACTTGTGGGTGCTATGTTCCTGAGCGTTCAACAAAACCCGTCGCGGTCTGCGGCGGCCGATCGACACATCCCGTCGCAGTGCACCCCAAGGAGCTCCCATGACCACCTCCGTCGAGACCGTTCCCGGCTACATCGCGGGCACCTGGGCCATCGACCCGGTCCACTCGGACGTCTCGTTCTCCGTACGCCACCTGGGCGTGGCCAAGGTGCGCGGGCGCTTCGACACCTTCGAGGGCTCGATCGTCACCGCCGAGAACCCGCTCGAGTCGACGGTCACCGCCACCATCGAGACCGCCTCGGTCAACAGCAACAACAAGATGCGGGACGACCACATCCGCAACGAGGACTTCCTCGACACCGACGAGTTCCCGAGCCTGACCTTCGTGTCCACCGGTATCCGCGCCGAGTCCTCCGTGGTCTACCAGGTCGACGGCGACCTCACGCTGCGCGGCGTGACCAAGCCGGTCACCCTCGAACTCGAGGTCAACGGCTTCGGTACCGGCTTCGACGGCAACCCGGTCGCGGGCTTCACCGCCACCACCGAGATCAGCCGCGGCGACTTCGGCGTCACCGGCGGCCCGGCGGGCGCGGCCGTGGGCGACAAGATCACCATCGTCCTGGAGATCGAGGCCAAGCAGGCGTGACACCCGCGCGCCGACCGGGCGCTCCCGTGCACCGCGGCGAGATCCGGTTCCGGTCCGCCGACCTCCGACCCGGTCGGACGTCGGCGGACCGTTGCGCCGGCGGTACGTGCGACGCCGGCACCACGCGGCGCCGCGGCACTCGGCGGATGTGCCGGACCGGTGGGCCCGCGTGCGCCGGGGAATCCCGTCCTGTGACCCCTCGGCGACCCCGCTCGGTGGCTGTGCGCGGCGACCCCTGGGCAACCCCTCGGCAACCGCGCTCGCCGCTCAGCCGCGACCGGCGCCGACCGACCGCCCGATCCGGGCGCAGCCCACCGCGGCCACCAGACACAGCACCGACAGGGCTCCCAGCAACAGCGGAATGGAGCCCGCCGAGGACGTGACCTCGAAGACCCCGCCGAGCAGCGGCGGGAAGGCGATGCCGCCGATCATCGAGGCCGCGATCACCCACGCGGCGGCGCTCGCCGAGCCCGGTACCCGGGCGGCGAGCCAGGCCAGGCCGGTCGGGAAGATCGGGGCGATGGCGAGCCCGACGCCCAGATAGGCGTACGGCGCCAACACCGGCACGGCCGCCAGGAAGAGGAAGCCGGTCATCGCTGTACAACCGGCCAGCACCACGATCTGCGGACTCAACCGCAGACTGATCGGCGCGACCAGGAACCGGCCGACGGTCATCGCGAGCCAGAACCCGGCGGTCGCACCGGCCGCGGTCGAGGTGGAATGGCCCAGCGCCTCCAGATGGGTGGGCTCCCAACCGCCGACGCCGGTCTCGATCCCGACGTGCAGGATGTACACGCCGACGAAGGCCGCCACGAGCAGCGCCGTCGTACCCGGCGCGGGCCCGGGGCGCGGAGCGCGGGTCCCGGTGCCGACCGGGGTGTCGCGCACCGCGAGCAGCGGTGGCACGAGCAGCACGCAGACCACGCCGCAGCCGACGAACACCGCCGGATAGCGGCCGGCGCCGAGTGCGCCGAGCAGGACCGGTCCGGCGATCGCACCGAGGCCGAAGTGCGCGTTGAGGATGTTGAGCATGGCCGGTCCGCGGCGACCGAATCCGGCCGCGACCATCACGTTGAGCCCGTAGTCGATGCCACCGAACCCGAGCCCCAGCACGAACACCGCGGCCAAGGCGAGCGGCCAACTCCCGGCGAGGCCGAAGCCGACCGCGCCCGCCGCCATCGACAGGCAGGACACGGCGAGGAGTTGGCGATCCGGACGGCGGCGTCGCAGCGCCGCGCCGCCGAGTACGCCCAGCAGCGCGCCGGCGAAGTGCGCGCTGAGCGCGAGGCCGGCTCCGGCGGGGCCGAGGTCGAACTCGTCGCGCAGCGCCGGGATGGCCGGTCCGTACAGCGCCTGGAGCGCGCCGATCAGCACGAAGGCCACACAGGCCGCGATCGCCGCGCCGGGTGGGAACGCCGGGGCGTCGTCCGGTGGCCCGGCGGCCGGCGCGGGTGCCGCCGGGTCCGGCGCCGGGGCGTCCTCGGTGCGCACGGTTCCGATCGTGGCCGCGCCCGGGTGCTCCTGTCGTCCGGGTCTGTCGCCGGGCCCGCCGTCGCGCCCGGCGCTCACCGGATCGATCCCGCGAAACGGGTCCCGGCGAGCGCGGCACGGAGCGTGGGAGTGTCGGTGAACAGCACCGATTCGATGCCCAACTCCCGGGCCGCGTCCAGGTTATCCGCACGGTCGTCGACGAAGAGGAGTTGGCCGGGGTGCGCGTCCAGCCGCTCGCACAGGTGCCGGTAGATGCGTGGGTCGGGCTTGGCCAGGCCCAGGTCGGCGCTGAACACCCGGTGCCGGAACAGCGCCGCCCAGGGCTGCTCTTCGATCCGTCGGGCCATCTCGGCCGGGGCGTTGGAGAGCAGCGCCAGGGCGATGCCCCGGTCGGCGAGTGCGCCCAACTCGGCCAGCAGGTCCAGGGTTTCCTGATTCAGGTGCATCCACGCGTCGAGATCCGCGGCCACCAGGAGGTCCACCAGTTCCGGATCCGGTGCGGGCCGTGCCAGGCCCGCGCACACCCCGCGCCAGAACCCGGCGGCGTCGGTGATGCCGGCGTCGTAGGCCGCCCGATCCGGCCAGTAGGCGGGCCACAACCGCTCCTGGGTGACCCCGAGTGCTCGGGCCAGCGCCTCCCCCGCGTGGTCCGGCGGTGGCATACAGATGACCCCGCCGAAGTCGAAGACGATCCACTCCGTGCGCATGAGAGCTCCTCGATCGAGTCGTCGATTGACTTTCGAACATACAGCACGTTTGATTGAACACATGGAAGGTGCGGAGCGGCAACTTTCGCTCATCGAGAGAATGCGTACGACGGAACGTGTCACCGTGGCCGAACTGGCCGAGGAGACCGGTTGCTCGGAGATGACCATCCGGCGCGACCTCGACCAACTCGCCGAACAGGGGGTCCTGCGGCGGGTCCGGGGTGGCGCGGTCAGCCTCGTGCTGCGCGGCGAGGTGCTGCCCTTCGGTGTGCGCGAGCACGAGGCGCCGGAGAGCAAACGCCGGATCGCCGCCGAGTTCGATTCCCTGGTCACCGACGGCGAATCGCTGATCCTGGACGGCGGCACCACGAGCCTGGCCATCGCGCGCGTGCTGGCCCGACGCCGGGTCACCGTGGTCCCGCTCGACCTGCACTCGGCCCACCTGTTGGGGAACGCGCCCGACGTCCGCCTGCTGGTTCCCGGCGGCCAGACCACGCCCGGCGCCCTGACGCTCGGCGGCCACCTCACCGAGACCTCGCTGCGCACACTGCGGGTGGACACCGCCGTGCTGGGCGTCTGCGGTCTGTCCGTGACACACGGGTTGACCGCCAACGACCTCACCGAGGTCCCGGTCAAGCAGGCGGCCATCGCCTCGGCGCAGCGCGTCGTCGCGGTCTGCGCCGGAAACAAGTTCGGTCGCACCGGCCTGGGTCACGTGTGCCCGGCCACCGACCTCGACATCGTGATCACCGACGCGAGCGCGCCGGCCGACGCGGTGTCGGGGCTGCGCGAGCTGGGCGTGGACGTACGGGTGGTGTGACGCGGCGCAGGGGTCGTTTCGGGGCTCCGACCAGGGTGATTGACTTCAAGTTTCCTTGAGGTTCCATACTCGTTCCCGGAGGGCGCGCCGCCCTTGCGACACCAACCACTCGGGAGAGTTCACATGAGCACCGAATCGTCCGACCTCGTCGCCATCCGTCGTCTCGTCGCGGACGCAGTGCGGCTTCAGAACGATATCGAGGGGCTCATGGCGCTGCACACCGCCGAGGTGAACATCGTCAATTTCGGGGGACGCCGCGTGTCCGGCCGGGCCGCGCTGACCGCGGCGATGCGACAGGCGTTGGCCTCGCCCCTGGCGGATGTGACCACCACCGCCGAGATCCAGGACGTGCACTTCGTCCGCGCGGACGTGGCGATCGTGGCCTGCCTCAAGCAGGTCTTCGACGGACGGCCGAACGTCGGCGCGGAGGACTCGGCCACACCCGCCCTGCCCGCGTCCTCCGGACAACTCACCTACGTGCTGGTCAAGGAGGACGACGACTGGCGGATCGCCTCGGCCCAGACCACCCCGATCCTGGGCTGATCTCGACCGCGCGGGGGCCTGCCGACTCGGGCGCGACTCGGCAGGGCCCACCCGCGCCTCTGCCACGCCGGCCGAAACCGGTTGGTGCCCGGGAGGTCGACTTCCTACCATGCGATGCAGGCGAAGGGGTGGGCCGCCTGTCGGCGGCCCGCGTCCGGCAAGGGACGGAGAGCACACGGGTGGCATCGACCGATGACGTCGTTCGCGTGGTGCGCGACACGCTCGACACCAACGACGTCATCGGCATGTACCTGCACGGTTCCGCCGTGCTCGGCGGCCTGCGCCCGCACAGTGATGTGGACGTGCTGGTCGTCGTGCGCCACGGCACCACGACGACGCGACGCCGGGCACTGGTCGAGGCGACCTTGGAGATCTCCGGCGAGCGCGCCCGACACGGGCCCGCGCGGCCGGTGGAGTTGACCGTCGTCGTGCAATCCGAGGTCAGGCCGTGGCGCTACCCGCCGCGCTGCGAGTTCCAGTACGGCGAGTGGCTGCGCGAGGAGTACGAGCGTGGCGAGACGCCGGCACCGACATCGAGCCCGGATCTCGCGCCGCTGATCACGATGGCGCTGCTGGGCCGGGCGCCGCTGCTCGGGCCGCCACCGGACGAGGTGCTCGACCCGGTCCCGCGCGCCGACCTGAATCGGGCGATCGTGGCGGGCGTACCGGAGTTGCTCGGCGAGTGGGCGACCGACACCCGCAACGTGCTGCTGACCCTGGCCCGGATCCGAACGACGCTCGCGACCGGGGTGATCACCTCGAAGGACGCCGCCGCCGACTGGGTGCTCGCACGCCTCCCGGCCGAGCACCGACCCGTGCTCGCCCGGGCACGGGCCGGCTATCTCGGCGCCGAGCGCGAGGATTGGCAGGACCTGTTGCCTCGGGTGCGGGCGCTGACCGAGTACCTGGCTGCCGCGATCGAGCGCTCGGCGCGCGAAACGGGGTGCGCGGGCGCGCAGTAGGCTCGGGCGATCCCGCTCGAACGGGTGGGCGGGCACAGCGGCCACGAAGGGCGGAACACGTGTCGAAGGCGAGCTTCTCCGGCGTCCACCATGTCGCATTGAACGTACGTGACCTGGACGCGTCGGTCCGGTGGTATTCCGAGGTTCTGGACTTCGCACCGCTGATCCCGTGGGACACCGACGACTTCGAGCGGCGGATCATGCGTCACCCGAGCGGCGTCGTCGTCGCCCTGACCCGGCACCGGCACCCGGAGGCGGGCGCCGAGTTCGAGGAGCACGTGACCGGACTCGACCACCTGGCCCTGACGGTGGACTCCCGGGCCGAACTGGACGCGTGGGAGGCCCGGTTGACCGAAGCCGGTGTCATCCACTCCGGGGTCCGGGTCACCCCGAGGACCGGATTCACCCTGATCGCGTTCCGGGACCCCGACAGCATCCAACTGGAGTTGTACCTCGCATAGTGCCGGACGGTCGCCGCACGCGATCGCCCCCGACCCCGTGCTTGCCGGCAACTCCCCCCACATATAAGGAAGTTGTTCGGAAAGGATCTTGACGGCGCCTCGGCCGACCTGAAGCATGAGCGTTCGTACATGATCGACGAACGGGGGAAGCATGTCGAAGTTGACACGTCGCGTGGCGGGTCTGGCGCTCGCCGCGACGGCGTCGGTGGGATTGGTGACGGCGGGGGCCGGTTCGGCGCAGGCCGCGGGCGGCACTTACATCGCCACGTACCGGTATCTGTCCGAGTGCCAGAACACCGGCGCGATGTACGTGCACTATGCCGGCGCAAGCACGTACCACTGCACCGGCAACGGCGCGGTCGGGTTCTCGCTGTATGTGGAGTACTGGGCCTGACCCGGCCACGGGTACCGCCTCTCGACGAGGGGCGGTATCTCGGATCACCGCCTGGTTCGGCCCCCGCGGGGACGGGTGCGGCGGTCAGCCGGCCGTGGCGGCCAGGCGGCCGGGGGCGGCGGATCGGCGGCGACGCAGGTAGGCGATGGTCACCGCGGCGAGCAGCGGGCCCCACAGCACGAGTGGCGCGTAGGACACGTAGTAGTAGGCGGATTCCCAACCGCCGGCCCGCGACGGGAAGTCGTCCGGCAGCGGATCGCCGTTCAGCTTGGTCTGCGTCACCTCCGTGAGGACTCCGATCGCCGTCCACATCAGGGTGAGAACGGTCGCCCCGATCGCGGCGGGCACCGCGGCGGCGGCCGTCGGCACCCGGCGGCCGCGCAGAATCGGGACCCAGCGTGGGAACACCTCGCCCCAGCGGGCGATCAGGCCGATCGCCGTGAACGCGAGGAGTTCGGACAGGACGGACAGCAGCACGACGTAGCCGTCCATGGCCCAGTCCGGCAACATCCCCCCGCGCTTGTCGTCACCGAAGATCACCCCGAGGCGCCAGACGCTTGACGGCAGGACGACCAGGGGCACGGCGTACGCGGCCCGACGCGCCCAGGTCGGCACCCCCGGGACGGGCTCGTGCGCGGCCCGCCAGACGCGTCGCAGCCGGCCGGCGGACGTTCGCGCGGTCTTCGAATCCGGGTGCGTGGCCTGCGATTTCGCCTGGTGCATCAGTGTTCCTCCCGTTGACGGACCGATCGGTCCCTGCGCTACGAACCTCCCAGAGGTCGGCGTGGGCGCGGATCGCTCGACGGTCGGAACCGGGCTACGCGTCAGGGCTGATCGGTCCCCCCTCGCGGGTACGCCGCCGGTCGCCCGGGCAGGCGTCTCGGGTCCGATGACAAGGCGCCGGGTACGCCCGAGGTCGCGGGGGTGCGGTCGGGCCCGCCGGCGCGATGAACGAGGACGGATCAACGGTTTCGGTCACGAGTGCGACCGTGCGCGGTGCCGCCTCCCTTCGGCGGTACCTTTCCCTCCGCGGCGGCCGTGCCGGCCGTAGTGCCCGCCGTGCCCGCGGCTTCTGCGGTGCCCGCCCTCGGGTGGTCGGCGTCCGCCCGGGCGGGTTCGAAGACGATCGGCGCCTCGAACGCCGCTCTGCGGGACGCGCGGCGCAGCGCGGCCAGCACTGCCGGGCCCACCAGCACGATCGCCACGCAGTTGGTGATCGCGCGCCCGGTGTCCCAGCCGAAGGTGGACGTGAGCATGGTGAACACGAAGAACCTGTGCAGGTTGTCCAGGATGCCGTCGCCGGGTACGAACGCTGGGCCGACCATGCTCTCCGAGTCGGCCAGGAACGGCCAGAACCACATGTTCATCAGGAAGCCGAAGGCATACGCGGAGAACACCCCGTAGCCGGCCAGCATCACGATCTCGCTCCTGCCGCGCACGCGTTGCGGCAGCAGCCCCGCGCCGAGGCCGACCCACGCCGAGGCGAGCATCTGGAAGGGCAACCAGGGCCCGACCCCGGCGGTCAACAGGGCCGAGGCGAACAGGGACGTACAGCCGAGCACGAAGCCGAAACCCGGCCCGAACACCCGCCCGGCCAGCACGAGCATGAAGAACACCGTCTCGATGCCCGCGGTGCCGGCCCCCAGCGGACGCAGGGCCGCGTTGATCGCGGACAGCACGCCGAGCATGGCCAGCGCCTTGGAGTCGAGACCGCCGCTGGTCATCTCGGCCAGCACCACCGCGACCACGAACGGCAGGGTGACCGCGAAGATCAGCGGCGCGTCGCCCGAGTGCGCGGCCGATTCCGGGGAGGGCGAGGCGAACAGCGGCCACAGGAACATCGCCAGGCCCGCGATCGAGGCGATGGTGAGCACGATCGCGGTGCGCGGGGTGATCCGGATGGCGTTGCTGCGTTTGGTCGGGGTCGGTGCGATCGTCATCCGGTCGTCTCCCGGTCTGCGGCACGGCCGCGAACGTCGCGTGGAGCGGGCGCGGACTCCGACGGGACGGGCCGCGAACGGTCGGTGGCGTCGGCCGCGTCGGCGGCAAGGGCGTCGCCGACCGTGGCGACGGTCAGCCACTCCGCGGGGGCGAGGATCTTGGCCACCTGTGGCGCGAACGCCGGTGAGGACACCACGACCTCGGCGGTCGGGCCGTCCGCGACGATGTCGCCCTCGGCCATCACCACCACACGGTCGGCGACCTGGGCGACGAATTCGACGTCGTGTGTGGCGAGCACGATCGCCCGTCCGGCGTCCGCGAGTTCACGCACCACGCGGACGAACCGCCGCTTCGCGTGGTAGTCGAGCCCTCGGGTGGGCTCGTCCAGCAGCACGACCTGTGGCGCGGCGACGAGTTGGATGGCCAGGACGAGCGCGAGGCGCTGCCCCTCGGAGACGTCGCGCGGGTGCAGGGCGCCGTCGATGTCGGGCGCGATGCGGTCCAGCAACGCCCGGCACGCGCCGGCCTCGACACCGGATTCCCGGTCGGCCTCGGCGCATTCCGCGTCGACGGTCTCCAGGTAGAGCAGGTCGCCGGGGGTTTGCGGGACCAGGCCGACCAGTGCGCGGGCGCGCTGTGGGGCGGCCTTGCCCGGATCGTCGCCGGCGACGTCCACCGTGCCGCCCTGGCGGGGTCCGGAGCCCTGAAGGGCCCACAGCAGCGAGGACTTGCCGGAGCCGTTGCGGCCCATCAACGCGGTCACCCGCCCGGGAGGCAGGTCCAGATCCAGGCCGCGTACCGCGATCACGTCGCCGTAGCGCACGATGATCCGGCGTGCCGTCAACAACGAGGCCGACGGGCCGGCGGGCGGACCCGGCTGCGGCGGCGTCCGGCCGGCCAGGCGTGCGCGCAGCGGCGCGGCCAGGCGGCGGGCGTCGCGCACCGACAGCGGCAGGGGTGACCAACCGGCGAGCCGACCGAGTTCGACCACCGGTGGGGCGATGTCGCAGGTCTGAAGGATCTCGGCAGGCGGGCCGTCGCGGACGGTGCGGTCGCCGGGCAGGTGCACGAGTCGGTCGGCGTACTGCACCACACGTTCCATGCGGTGCTCGGCGACGATCGCGGTGATGCCCAGGTCGTGGACCAGCCGGGTGATCGCGGCGAGTACGTCCTCGGCGGCGGTCGGGTCCAGCGCGGAGGTGGGCTCGTCCAGGACCAGTACGCGCGGGTGCGCGGTGAGCACCGAGCCGATCGCGACGCGTTGTTGTTGGCCGCCGGAGAGGGTGCGCAGCGGGCGATGGCGCAGTTCGGCGATGCCCAGCAGGTCCAGGGTCTCCTCGACGCGCTTGCGCATGACCGGCGAGGGGATGGCCAACTGCTCCATGCCGTAGGCGAGTTCCTCCTCGACCGTGTCGGTGACGAAACCCGCGAGGGGGTCCTGGCCGACCACGCCGACCAGATGCGCGAACTCGCGCGGCGGCCGGGAGCGGGTGTCGATGCCGTCGACGAGCACGCTGCCGCGCAGGGTGCCGCCGGTGAAGTGTGGGACCAGACCGTTGATCGCGCCCAGGAGGGTGGACTTGCCGGCCCCAGTGCGACCGACGACCAGGCACAACTCCCCTTCGGGAATGCTCAGTTCGACGTCGCGGAGCGCGGGTTCGGGCGCGTCGGCGTAGGTGATGGTGACGTCGCGGAATTCGATCACCGGACGGACTTCTCCCTGATGGTGGTGCCGGCATCGGCCGGGCCCGGGGTCGGTGTGCGGGCCGTCGCGTCCGGCCGGGGCACGGTGTCGCCGAGCCGGGGCACGGTGAGCGGGGGCGGCGGTGCCAGCCACGCGGGCAGCGCGCCCACGACCAGCGCGAGCACCGGCAGCGGGGCCAACTCGGGCCACGCGAGCGGGCTCAGCGACGGATAGAGGTTCCCGGCGTCGATCCGGCTGGTCAGGTAGAGCAGCGCACCGGTGCCCAACCCGCACGCGGCGACCGCGAATTCGGCGAACCGCCAGCGGTCCGGCAGGTAGACACTGCGGTTGATCCGCCGGCCGGTGAGCACGAAGCCGATACCGGCGACCAGGATCCCGCCGGGCAGCATGGTCGCGCCCAGATAGCGCGGGGCGCTGCCGTCGAGCAGCGCGTACACCCCCACGCAGACGCCGATCAGGCCCACCAGGGTCAGTACGCCGGTGAGCAGTCGGATGGCCCGAGGCAGGTGCCGGTTGCGGCCGTACCCGCGCGAGTCCATCGCGGCGGCGAGCGCGAGGGAGCGGTCCAGCGCGTCCTGGAGCACCGGGATCGCGATCGAGCGCAGCGCCCGCATGCCCTTCTGCGCGCCGCCGCGCAGCCGGCGGGCGCGGCGTACCCGATGCACGCTCTCGATCAGTTGGGGTGCCACCGACAGCGCGACCACCACGGCCGCGCCCACCTCGTACAGCGCCGCGGGCACCGCCTTGAGCATGCGTTTCGGGCTCGCGAGTGCGTTCGCCGCGCCCAGGCACACGATCATCGTGGCCAGCCGCAGCCCGTCGTAGAACCCACCCAGCACGTGCTCCAGGGACACCGGGCCGAACAGGTGGATGCCCGCCGCCCACGCGGGCAACGGGATCTCCGGGAGGTCGACGAGCACATGGCCGCTCGCGGCCCCCGCACCGAAGATGATCCGGAACAACACGCGCATCACGATGATGAACAGGCCCAGGAACAGGTACATGCGAAACGCCTGCGCCCACGGCGCGTCGCCGCGCCGGTTGGCGACGACGAATCCGGCCACGGCCAGGATCAGCGCCAGCAGCAGCGGGTTGGTGGTGCGACTTGCGGCGGTGGCCAGGCCCAGCGCCCACAACCACCAGGCGCCGGGATGCACGGTGCGCGGCAACCGGCTACCGCCAAGCCGGAACGCGGCGGCAGACGGCCGGTGCCCCGCCCGGGGCGTGCTCAACTCGACCCGTCGGCGCGCGTACGTCGACGCCACGTGGTGAACCCGGCCGCCGCGCAGATCGCCACGAGCAGGGCTGTCCCGACGATGGTCGTGGCCGGGATCCCGTCGCGCTTCCTGGTCGCCAACTCCTCCCCTCCGGTCCAGGTCTGACCTTGTGGAGTGATACCGGAGGGTTGAGTGGAGGCGCCTGGTGAGCCCGGATCGGTGGAGGCGGTCGCGGACGTCTCGGCCGCGGCGGGGGCCGAGGGTGCCGCGGACTCGGTGGGTTGCTCGGACTCCATCGGGTTGCCGGCGACACCCGGCCCCGGCGCGAGGGGGTCGGTTCCCGAGGTCGTGGTCGTCGAACCCGACGACGCCGTCCCGGTCGTGCCGGGCGCACCCCCACCGGAGTCGGTGCGGCCTCCGTTCCCGGCCGAGGTCGTACCGCCGCCCGATCCGCCGTTGGCCGGCGGCGGTTGCGGGTTGTTCGTCGCGGGCGAATTCGGCGGTGTGGGCGTCGCCGGGCGTGCCGGTGCCACGCGCGGGGGCGGGTTGGTGGTCTCGGTCTTGTTCTTGGAGAACGACCAGCCCTCGAAGCTGCCGGGCGGCGGCTTGCGGTTCATCACACCCCACTGGCTGTACGTCCACGAACCGCCGTTGGGGGAATGCCAGTACGACCAGTAGGCGCCGGCCGGAGGCGTGTCGATGCACGGCTCGGAGTTCGCGCCGGGCTTGCCCTCGACCCGGCAGATGAACGCCTCGCCCCAGCGGGCCACACCGGCTATCTCGATGCCCGCGTTCTTGAGCGCGGCGTGGCCGGTGGCCTGGTCACCTCGTGCGCAGCGCACGATGGTCGTGCCGCCCAGTTCCTGGAAGTCGATCACCACCGTGACACCGTTGGCGTCCGGGCAGTAGCCGGGGGTGCCCTTGGAGGTGTCGACCGCGTGCGCGGTCGGCGCGGCGACGGTGACCTGGGCGGTGGCGGGCAGCGCGAGCAGGGCAAGCGCGGTGACCACGCGGGCTGTTCGGCCGCCACTCCCGCGGCGCCTCATGTGTGCTTTCCGCTCTTGCGCCGCGCGCCGGCGCGGACGGCGAGGCCGGTGCCGACCAGTCCGAGGGAGAGCATGAGCAGCCCGCCGACCTGGGCACCGGTCCTGGCGAGGCTTCCGCCGCCGCCCTTCGTGGTGCCGCCACCACCCGAGCTGCTCGTGCCGCCCGACACCGAACCGCCGGTGCCGGCGGCGGTGGTCGTGGTCGTCGCGGACGCGGTGATCGACGCGCTCGCGGTCTGGCTGAGCGAGGTGGTGGGTGTGGCGGACGTCGACGCGGACGGCGTTTGCGACCCGGTGTGAGTGGCCGAGCCGGTGGGCCCCGGGGTGCCGGAGTCGGTCGGCTTCGGCGAGGTCGTGGCGGTACCGGTCGGCTGGGTGGGGGCCTTGCCGAGGTCCCCGAGCGGGACGTCGGTCAGCACGAGCAGGGCCTGTGGGGTCGCGCGGCGCCATTGGTCGCGCTGGAAGTCCGGAATGCCCTCGGCCTGGGCCGAGGTGAGGGCCTCCGCGTTGTAGGCGATCGTGCCGACGTCCTTGGTCGCGGCGCCCGCGTTGTCGGTGGTGATCTGGTGCTTGGCCACCCACGCGGCGGCCTTGTCCGCCTCGGTCGGGAAGCCGGCCGCGTGCAGGGCCTGGCCGGCCAGGCCGGTGCTGTTGGTGTTCGATGCCGCGGTGGGTCCGGAGCCGCCGAACGAACCGTCCTCGCGCTGTTTGGACTTCAGCCAGTCCGCGCCCTTCCTCGCTGCGGCCGCGGCACCGACCGACTTGCTCTCGGTCGCCGCGGAGAGCAGCGCCTGCACGGCCATGCCGGTCGAGTCCGGGTCCAGCACGGTGGTCGGGGTGTCCTGGCAGGTTGCGCCGGTGCTGCCCAACTGGCCCGGGTACAACCGGAATCCGCCGCTGGGGCACTGCTGCTTGATCAGGAAGTCCACCGCGCTCTGCGGCACCCCACCGCTGCGGGCCAGGCCCAGCACGGCCAGCGACTGCCCGAACGCGTTGCTCGAGTCGGGACTGCCGGTGAGCTTGTCCCGGATGCGACCCGCGTCGTCGCCGGCGTCCGCCCCGGCGATCAGGTCGAGCGTCTCCGCGCGCATGTCCAGGTCGCCGAACCTGGTCGGATCGCGGTCGGCGACCACGGCGGCGAAGAGTACCTTCGCGGTGGCACCCGCGATCCGCGAGCCGGGCATGCCCCACTCCTCGGCGCTGTTGTACTTGCGGATGTTGGCGGCCACCGCGTCCGCCGCGGCCTTGAGCGCGACGGGCTGCGAGCGGGTGGCCGACAACGCCATCATCGTGTCGATGGTCAGGCCCCAGTCGGAGCCGGCGAAGCCCGGTATGCCGCCGTCGACCAGTTCCCCGGCCTGCCATTTCGCCGCCGCGACGGCGTTGTCGGCGTGCGGGTTCGCGGCGTCTGCCGACGCGGAGAAGACGGGGGAGGCCGCGACCAGGACCGCGCCGCAGACCGCGACGGCGCCGGTGTTCCTCACGGTGAGCCAGGACATCGATGGGACCCTTCCGAGACCAACGCGTCCCGGGAGCCGACCGATGCCGGGCATCGGTCGGGGGTCCGGGCCTCAGCGTGTAGTCCACGACAGCTGGAGCCTTCAATTCGTACGCACCCAGGCATTCCGACTCGCGGCGGCCTGTCGGCCACCGCCTACGGTTGCGGGTCAGTGCCGGATTTCGACCGGCTTCCCCTGGGTTTCGAACTATGAAGTTGAGGGTGCCGACACACGTCGGCATGTGCAGCATACGGAGCATTCCGGCTGTCGGACAACAGCACGAGCGGGCGATCACGGTGCCGTTCGTCACCAACCGTGAGCCCGCGGCGGACAATCGCGCACCGTTCGGGCGCGCGTGGCCGCCGGGACGACCCCGGACCGCCGGGGCGGGGCGCGCCTGCCCCGCCCCGGCGGTCTCGACTCAGGACGCGGCGTCGGGGAGCGTCGCCCGTACCTCGCGCGCCGCCGCCACCAGGTTCTCCAGCGAGGCGCGAACCTCGGGCCAACCGCGGGTCTTGAGGCCGCAGTCGGGGTTGACCCACAGCCGCTCGGCGGGGATCGCGGTCAACCCCTCGCGCAGCAGAGCGCTCACCTCCTCCGCACTCGGGACGCGCGGGGAGTGGATGTCGTACACACCGGGACCGGCCTCGCGCGGGTAGCCGTGGGCGGCGAGTTCCCGGGCGACCTGCATGTGCGAACGGGCGGCCTCCAGGCTGATCACGTCGGCGTCGAGGTCGTCGATCGCCTGCACGATGTCGCCGAACTCGGCGTAGCACATGTGCGTGTGGATCTGGGTGGCCGCGTGCACGCCGGAGGTGGTCAGCCGGAACGACTCGGTGGCCCAGGCCAGGTATTCGGCGCGGTCCGCGACGCGCAGCGGCAACGTCTCGCGCAGCGCGGGTTCGTCCACCTGGATGACCGAACCACCGGCTGCCTCCAGGTCGTCGACCTCGTCGCGCAGCGCCAGGGCGACCTGCCGGGCGGTGGTTCCGAGCGGCTGGTCGTCGCGCACGAACGACCACGCGAGCATCGTGACGGGTCCGGTGAGCATGCCCTTGACGGGGCGGTCGGACAACGACTGGGCGAACGAGGTCCAGCGCACGGTCATCGGCTCGGGACGGGAGATGTCGCCGGCCAGGATCGGCGGGCGCACGTACCGGGTGCCGTAGGACTGGACCCAGCCGTGCCGGGTGGCCACGTATCCGGTGAGTCGTTCGGCGAAGTACTGCACCATGTCGTTGCGTTCGGCCTCGCCATGCACCAGGACGTCGATCCCGGCCTTCTCCTGGAAGGAGATCACGTCGCGGATCTCGGACTCGATGCGTTCCTCGTAGCCCGCCTCGTCGATGCGTCCGGCGCGCAGATCGGCGCGGGCGGTGCGCAGTTCGCCGGTCTGCGGAAAGGAGCCGATCGTGGTCGTGGGCAGCAACGGCAGCCCCAGGTGCGCGCGTTGGGTCGTGGCGCGCTCGGCGTAGGGCAGGCTGCGCCGGCCGTCCGCGTCGGTGACCGCGGCGGCGCGGGCGCGTACGGCGGGGTCGTGGGTCAGCGCGGAGGCCTTGCGCGCGGCCAGGTCGGCCCGGTTGGCGGCGAGGTGGGTCGCGATGATGTCCGTGCCCTGGCCCAGGCCGCGGGCCAACGTGACGATCTCCTCGGTCTTTTGCCGGGCGAAGGCGAGCCATCGGGAGATCTGCGGGTCGATATCGCGCTCGTCGCCGGCGTCCAGGGGCACATGCAACAGGGAGCAGGACGCGGCCACGTCGACGCGCTCGGCCAGGCCCAGCAGGGTGCCCAGGGTGGCCAGCGACCTGCCGAGGTCGTTGATCCACACGTTGCGCCCGTCGACGACGCCGGCGACCAGGCGCTTGCCGGGCAGTCCGCCGACGGCGGCCAGGGCGTCCAGGTTGGCGCACGCGGCTCCGGTGAAGTCGAGGGCGAGCCCCTCGATCGGCGCCTTGGCCAGGATCGGCAACGCCTCGCCGAGGCGGTCGAAGTACGAGGCGACCAGCAGCCTGGGCCGGTCCGCGAGCGCGCCGAGGTCGCGGTAGGCGCGCGCGATGGCGTTGAGTTCGGCGAAGCTGCGGTCCTGGACCAGCGCGGGTTCGTCCAGTTGCACCCACTCGGCGCCGGCCGCGCGCAGATCGGCGAGCACCTCGGCGTACACCGGCAGCAGTCGGTCCAACAGGGTCAGCGGCTGGAAGTCGGCCGCGACACCGGGCGCGGGCTTGGCGAGCAGCAGATAGGTGATCGGGCCGACCAGTACGGGCCGGGCGGTGACGCCCTGTGCCACGGCCTCCTCGAACTCGGCGACCTGCTTGCGGGAGTTCGCGGAGAACACGGTGTCGGGGCCGAGTTCGGGGACCAGGTAGTGGTAGTTCGTGTCGAACCACTTGGTCATCTCCAGCGGCGCCACCTCCTGGGTGCCGCGCGCCATCGCGAAGTAGCCGTCCAGGGCGTCGGCTTCGACGGCCGCACGGTGGCGGGGCGGGATCGCGCCGACCATCACGGTGGTGTCCAGGACGTGGTCGTAGAGCGAGAAGTCACCGGTGGGCACCTCGTGCACGCCGGCATCGGCGAGCCGATCGCGGTTGGCGCGGCGCAGTTCGGCCGCGGTGTCGCGAAGCCCGTCGGCGGTGACCCGACCGGCCCAGTAGCCCTCGATGGCCTTCTTCAACTCCCGGCGCGGGCCCTGTCGGGGGTAGCCGTACACGGTGGCGCGGGTTGCCGCGGCTGCGGACTTGGTGGTCACGGAACTCTCCTTCGCGAGCTGTCTCCGGAATCCCGGGACGGATCGAGGGCGCGAAGGGAGGGCAAGCCGCGGGGCCGTTTCGGCGCTGTCGCGCACGTGTGCCACCGGGTTGTCCGCCGACCCGCCCACGAGGTCACCGAGATCACCGTGCGCCTCGTCGGCACACGGGCAGTGGCAGGTCTTCGGACTCGTGGGCGCGTCCACCGAAAGGGCGGACTCCTACTGGCCGTCGCTTCCCGGGCCCGACTCGGGCCCAGTGCTGTTGACGGCGGTCGTTCCCACTCACCGCTGCGGGGCAGTCCCGGATTCACACCGGGTTCCCTCTTACGACGCGCCTGCCTGGCGGGCAGGGCGAACCGACTGCGTCCGTCAGCTTAGCCGGCGATGGGCGCGTTCGGCAGGCGAGTCCACCCGGTGGACGGTGAAACGAGGTACGCGCGACGCGGACGCCGATCGGGCAGGCGTGCGCGGTCCGTTCCCGGCGTTCGTTCCGACCGAATCACGCGCGTCGGCGATGACCCGGCGGAACGAACGCGGTCGCGGAGCCGAAGACGACCTCGCTTCGGATCCGGCGTCGGCCGGCCCTACGGGCGCGTGGGGGCCACGCGCGGTGGCGGGTTGGTGGTCGACGTCTTGTCCTTGGAGAAGGACCAGCCCTCGAAGCTGCCCAGCGGGGGCTTGCGGTTGCTCGCGCCCCACGAGCTGTAGGTCCAGGTGCCGTTGTTCGGCGCGTGCCAGTACGACCAATACGCCGACGCCGGAGGGGTGTTGACGCAGGGCTCGGTGTCCGTGCCGGGCTTGCCCTCGATCCGGCAGATGAACGCCTCGCCCCACCGGTTCGTGCCCTGGATCTGGAAGCCGGCGTTCTTGAGCGCGGCCAGACCGGTGGCCTGATCGCCGGGCGCGCAGCGGGTGAGCGTGGCGCCGCCGAGTTCCTGGAAGTCGACGATCACGGTCACCCCGTTGGCGTCCGGGCAGACGCCGGCGGAGCCCTTGGTGGGGTCGATGGCGTAGGCGGCGGGTGCGCTCACGGTGATCTGGGCGGTGGCGGGCAGCAGGAGAAGGGCGAGTGCCCCGACCAGCCGGCCTATTCGAGCCTTGTTCCCACGAAATTTCACGTGCGGATTCCCTTCGTGCGACGGGCGTCGGCACGAGCGGCGAAACCGATGCCGACCGGGCCGAGCGATGTTCCTCACAGGACCGCCGACCCCCGGCATCGCGCCGACGAGACACCGCCGGACGTGAAATCCGGGCTTCAGCGTGCAGTCCACGACAGCTGGAGCCTTAAACTCGTACGAATCCAGGCATTCCGACTCGCGGCGGCCTGTCGGCCACCGCCTACGGTTGCGGGTCAGCGCCGGATTTCGACCGGCTTCCCCTGGATTGCGAACTATGCGGTTGTGTCGCCGACCCGGACCGGGTCGGCTTGCGGAGCGTACGAGATGAGCCGCTCGTCGTACAACGGGTCGCGCGAGCAACGCACGGTGCCGTTCGTCACCGGGTGGGAGGCGCCGCCCGGGAGGCGCCGGCCGAAAAGCGTCGGCCGCAGCGGCACCGCCCTGAAGGTCGGCCGACACGGTGGCCGGCCTGGGGGTGGGCCGCGGCGCCGGCGCGCGCCGCCGCTCAGGTGGGTTCGTCCACCCGATACCCCGGCACGGACGGCCACCGCACCGTGAGCACCACCGACTCCTCCTCGGCCGCCCAGGAGTGGTCGACACCGCGACCCCACACCACGTAGTCGCCCTGCTTCGCCAACAACACGCTGCGGCCCGGCAGTTCGACCCGGAACCGGCCGCTGATCAGGATCAGCAGCGCGGTCCGCGCCTCACCGGTCACCCACTCGGCGCGCGCGTCGCCGGGCGGGTGCACGCCCCACTTGATCTCCACCGCCTCGCTGTGCCGAGGATCGCCGACGTCCTTGAAATGGCCGAGCAGCCACCCCCGGTCCAGCGCCGCGTCCGGGCCCGCGTTGCCCACGTACACGCTGTCGTTCATGGCCGGGGACGCTAGCAGAGCAGGCTCCCCGGCCCCGAAGAGTCAGGCAGCCGCGGTCACCTGCCGCGCGTCCGGCTCCTGCGTTGCGCGGACCTGGCGGAGGTGGTCGGACACGGTCATGACGACGAGGAGCACCGTGGCGGCCGCGAGTACCGCCCAGCCCGCGCCCGCGACGGACGCGATGAGGGGTACCGCCACCACCGCGGTGACGATGTGTCCCTGGACCGGGCCGGTGGCCAGCACGAAGCGGTGCCACGCGTGACCCGCCAGGAAGGTGGCCAAGCCGGTCCCCAGCCACCAACGGTTCGTGTCGCCGCCCAGGTGATGGATGGCGTCCGAGATGCCCGCCGCGATCAGCACGATGCCCGCGATCATCACCGCGTGGGCCAGGCCGAACGCCACGTAGCCGAGCATCTGTCGACGCTCGACCGAGGCCTCCGACATGGCGCGCACGGTGCGTTCGTCGTCGCCGCCGAAGTATGTCCACCAGATGCCGGTGGCGACCGCGATGCCGAGCAGGATGCCCCCCGCGAGCTTCCAGTCGACCGGTCGACCGCCCGCTCCGATGCCGACGGCCACGACCGATTCGCCGAGCACGATCAGGATGATCAGGCCGTGCCGCTCGACGAAGTGGTGCGGCTCGACCACGAAGCCGCGGATCCGACCGATCACCATCGACAGGTACATCACCACCACGGCCGCCACCCAGCAGGCCCAGGTGCCGGCGTCCGGCAGGTGCGGCGCGACCAGGATCAGCAGGCCGCCCGCCGCGTTGAACGGCGCCAGGCGCAGGATCCCGGAGCGGGCCGAGGGCTCGGACGCGGTCAGGAACAGCGCGACGTGCATCCCGACGGCGACCAGGAACGCGAGGCCGAATGCCCAGCCGTCCGGGTCGAACGCGTACGGAAGGTCCAGGCCCATCACGAAGAACGAGGTCATCGT
This sequence comes from Embleya sp. NBC_00888, assembly GCF_045207655.1. NCBI lineage: Bacteria > Bacillati > Actinomycetota > Actinomycetes > Kitasatosporales > Streptomycetaceae > Embleya > Embleya sp. NBC_00888. Next base: position 2,776,888 of record NZ_CP108785.1, read on the forward strand.
GAGCGCCAGCAGCAGCCGGACCACCGTCGCGTCGGGGCGGACCGCGTTCGTCAACCAACTGAAGGCGCCGAACATCCACCACATCGCCGCCAGCGGCAACATGCCCTGGAGCAGCCCGGTCCAGCCCGGGTGCGACTCCACCTGGTGGGTGGCCTGGGTGAGCACGAACACGAAGACGAGGTCGAAGAACAACTCGATCGGGGTCACGCCGGTGGGCCGCTCGTTCTCGGCCGGCGTCTCGGTCGGGTCGTGCGGGAGTTCGAGCGGAATCTCGTAGCCGAGGTCGAGATCGGATCCGGATCCGGATCCGGATCCGGATCCGGGCGTGGCTGCGGCTTCGGGTGCGGATCCGGCCGGCGGGGTCTTCGCGGATGCGGACTGCGCCGGTATCGAGGCGTCGATCCGATCGGGTTCACGGGGTGTCGAGGAGGGGCTCATGCGTTCGCTTTCGTGTGTCCCGGGGTGCGCCCATCGGGGGGCCGAGGCGCGGCACCGAAGTGCGATCCGACCGAGATGCGACCCGGTCCGGAGTGGAGTCGCGCGCGTGCGCGGGCCCATCATCATCGCGACTTCCGCTTCGGCACAGGGGGATTCCGTCGCGTTCGCGATCGGCGTAGCCCGGGCACACGCCGCGGCGGGCCGGTAGTCCGGCCCGCCGCAGGTGTCCTGTCTACCCGTCGGAAGCGATCCGGGGCAGTGGCTCGCGTGTTCCGGCTACCCGGCACCGACGGCGGCCCGCGTATATCGGCTGTCCCGGGCCGACGCCCGCTCACGCGTGCGGGCCGTCGCGCCTCGCACGGGGCCGACGCGCACCGGCCGCCCGAAACCGCGCGGACCGGTCGCCCCGAGCCCGCGCGGACCGACTACCCGAAGCGAGGCCCGCTCAGGAGCAGAAGATGAGCAGCGACGTGATCGCGGTGCACGAAGCCGAGGAGCTGTTGTTGGCCGGATTGGGGTCGTTGGGCGTGCTCGCCACGCGGCTCGCGGTGACCTCGTACTCGGCGCCCAGGCTGAGCAGGGCGACCGGTGCGGTGAAGTGCCGGGTGGTCGTCGCGTTGCCGGCCAGCGGGCCGACCGTGCAGGTGACCGTGCGGTCGGCCACCGAGCAGTCCGGCGACGTGACGGTCATCGGGACCGGCAGCGGCGCCGTGACGGTGGTCGAACCGAGCGCGTCGGGGCCCCTGTTGGTGATGGTGACCGTGTAGTCGATGCGCGCGTTGAACAACGACGGCACGCCGGTGGCCCGGAGTGTCACCGCCACGTCGGCCGCGCTCGCGATGTAGGTGTATCGGTCGCCGGGACCGGTCGCGCTGGTTCCGCCGGCGGTGCTCACCTGTACGTCCACCTGACCGGACGGGCCGGGCGGCGCGGTCGCCGTGCAGGTCGTCGCGGTGCAGGACACCGAGCCGGCGGGCCGGCCGGGGCCGAAGGTGACGCCGGTCGCGCCGGCGAGGTTGGTGCCGGTGATGGTGACCACGGTGCCGCCGGCCGCGGGGCCGGAGCCGGGGCTGATCGAGGTGACCGTCGGGGCGGCCAGGTAGGTGAAGCGGTCCGCGGGTGTGGTCGCGCTGGTGCCGCCCGGACCGGTCACGGTGACGTCCACGGTGCCGGGTGTGCCGGGCGGCGCGGTGGTGGTGATGGTGGTGTCGTTGACGACGGTGTAGGAGGGGGCGGGGGTCGCGCCGAACGCGACGGCGGTGGTGCCGGTGAATCCGGTCCCGGTGACGGTCACCGCGGTGCCGCCGGCCGCGGGGCCGGAACCGGGGGTCACCGAGGTGACGGTGCGCGATTGCGGGACGCCGACGACGACGATGCCGTACGGGGTGTTCCCGACCGGGATGGTGGCCACCACGGTGTCGGACGCGGTGTCGATCACCGACACGTCGCCGGACACGGCGTTGGTGGTGTACACGAATCCGCCCGCGACGTGCAGCGTGAGGTTGGCCGGATAGCTGCCCACCGCCACGCTGTCGATCACCGTGTTCGTGGTCAGGTCGACCACCTTGACGGCGGCCGGGAACGCGGAGACGTAGGCCCTGGTCCCGGCCGCGTTCACCGCGACGTTGCTGCCCTCGGCGATCGGGACGGTGGCGGCGAGCGCACCGCCGGCGGTCAGGTCGAGGACCCACAGGCCGGATTGGTCGTCCACGGCGTACAGGCGCCTGCCGTCGGGGCTGAGCGCGGCACCGTCGGGCGAGCCGCCGAGTGCGATGGTCGCGCCGACGCCGGCGGTCGCGGTGTCGATCACCGAGACGTTGTGGCCGGCGTTGTTGACGGCGTACACGTGCGCGCCGTCCGGGGCCATCAGTACGGCGATCGGACCGGTGCCCACCGCGATGGTGGCGGTGGGGGTATTGGTCGCCGTGTCCACGACCAGAACGGAATTGTTCTGGGCGACGTACAGGCGGGTGTCGGTCGGGTCGACGGCCATCGCGAACGGCGCGCCGGTGGTGGCGATGGTGCCGGTGACGGTGTCGGTCGCGGTGTCGATCACGGAGACGCCGGCCGAGCCGAAGTTGGCCACGTACACCCGGGTGCCCGCGTGGTTGGCGGCGAGCCCGTAGGGACCGCTGCCCACCGGGATGGTCGCCGTGGTGGTGTTGTTCGCGGTGTCGATCACGGACACCGTGTTCGAGCCCGAGTTGGCGACGTAGGCGGACACCCCGGGACGGGCGGCGGAGGCGGGGGCGGCCTGGGCGACCAGGCCGGCGAGGAGCAGGGTCGCGGCGGCGATCAGGGCGATCGGCCTGCGGGGGTTGCGGAGGCGATGGGGGCCGTACGGGTGGCGCGTTCGGTACGGGTGGCGCGCCTCGGGTGCCTGGGCTAAGCGGCGGCGCCGGCGGTTCGGTTCGTGGCCGTGGAACGCGGAACGGAGCGACATCGGGATCCCCTCCCTGAAGATGGACCACACCCGGCCGTCTCCCTCGGGGCACGTCGATCCCCGCCCCGTACGATCCTCGGGCCCCCACCCGAATCGAGACGGCCGCGAATCACGGATCGCGATTCGTCGGTGCATCGCCGGAAACGTACCGGCGGGCGGGTGGCCGTGTGACCGAAATGGTCAAATGACGGCGATGGGGCGGGAGTTGGTGTAGGTGCGGGGCGGGGATGCTCGACCGCCGGCTACTCGGGGGCGGAGAAGACCATGCGGACCTCGGTGGTGCGATAGCCGGCCCGGCGGAAGGCGGCGACCATCGGGGCGTTCGTCGTATCGGTGGTGGCGGTGATCAGTTCGGCGCCTCGGTCGGCGTGCAGCCGGGTGATCTCGGCGAGCAGGTCGGCGACGTAGCCGCGGCCGCGCAACTCGGGGACGACGCCCAGGTACCCGACGTTGGGGTGGTAGGGCGTCGCGGACGGGATGGCCAGGCCGACCAGGGTTCCGTCGGCGGTGTGCGCCAGGCGCCACCACTCGCGTCGGCCCGGGCAGCCGAGGTAGAAGTCCATCTCCTGGCGGGCGACGACCTCCGGGCCGTGCGCGGCCAGGCCCTTGCGCGTCTCCGCGTCCAGGCTGCCCTCGGCGATCCGCCGGAACACGGCGAGGAACGCGTCGTCGTCGGCCTCGGTGAAGGTGAGTCGTCCGGAGCCGGCCGGTACGCCCACGTCCGGCGACCACTCGAAACGCAACCGCTCGACCTCGTGGCTCAGACCGGCCGCGAGCGCGGCTTCGCGCCGCCAGGCGAGTGCGGCCGAGGCGGCGGGGTCCTCGCGCCACCCCCCGGTCAGCGTCACGTTGTACAGCGGCAGCCGGTCCGCACCGGCCGCGCGGAACGCCCGCAGGCTCGCCGCGATCAACTCGGCGCCGATCGCGGCCCGGTCCTCGACCTGCGCGTCGACGTACAGGCAGTCCAACGCGACCGGATGCGCGCTGTCGGCCGGGCCCCACCACAGCGCGCGGGCCAGGATCCGGCCGTCCCGCTCGGCGATCCAGGTCCACTCCGGCCGATACATCCCGTCCGCCGCCTCGGCGAGGTACCGATCGGCGGAGATCGAGCCGATCGGCTCGTCGACCTCGCAGGCGAGGACGCGTGGGAGATCGGATTCGGTGATGGAGCGGAACGACGACAACCTTGCCTCCGGGCGCCTGTGGATGATGTTCGCGAATGCGAAGCAGGCGTCGAATCTACGCGCGGGGCGCGGTTGCCGTTCGTTCGGGTCGGGGCCTCGGCGGGTACGGGCTCGAGTCAGTGCCTCGGCGGGTATGCGCTCGAGTCAGTGCCTCGGCGGGTATGCGCTCGAGTCAGTGCCTCGGCAGGTACACGGCGCGGCCGAGGCCGCGGGCCTCCATCGCTGCCGGCACGCGCGGGGCGACGGTGCTCGGCAGGAGTTGCGCGGCTCGGTCGAGGGTGACGAAGGCGTAGTCGTCGAGTTCGTCCTCCTGGATCCGGATCGCGGCGATCCGCTCGGGCGTCAGGGTGCCGCCGTCGAAGGTCCAGCCGGTCAGCGGTCGCGGCCTGGGATCCTGCTCGGGCACCCAGTCGATCACCAGCAACTCGCCGACGTCCAGGTCGAGTCCCAGTTCCTCGCGCAGTTCCCGCGCGCACGCGTCGTGCGGCGACTCATTGCGATCGACGAAGCCGCCGGGCAGATTCCAGTAGTCGCGGTAGTTGGGTTTGACCAGGAGCACCCGGTCCTCGACATCGGTGATCAGCGCGGAGGCGGCTGCGTACAGGGTGGGCAGTTGCTCGTACCACTGCTCGGGCGGCAGGAACTCTTTGGTCACCCGATCGACCCTAACCGCATCGGAACCGGTCCGGAGCCGGGCGGGGTTCCGGCACCACACGACTCACCCCGACTCACCCCGACTCACCCGGCGACGAAGCGATCCCGGTGCTCGCCGCGCAGCCGACCGGGCGGGAGCCGACGGCCGAACGCGACCAGGAGGAGGTCCTGACCCGAGCCGGTCAGTGGCGTGCCGGTGCCGTAGGACCAGTCCAGGTCGTCGGCACGTAGCTGCACGCCGGTCAGGTCGACGCCGAAGAACTTGACGCCTCGGGGGCTGATCGCATCCAGCAGGATGCGCAGCCGGTCCTCGGGGACGGTGCGATCCAGGCCGAGCGCGACCGTGATGTCCAAGCCGTGCACCACGTCGTGACCCAGGCCCGCCGTACGCCCGCCCGGCGGCTTCCAGGGGTGCTCCGCGTTGTCGGCGAGCGCGGCGGCGATCTCGTGCGTCGACAGCGCGGCCGCGTCCGCGCGGGCCAAGCGGTCGGTCGTGCGATGCAGGTTGCCTCCGGACTTGAGCAGTTCCAGGCCGACGCGGGGCAGCGAGTAGCGAAAGCCCATGGACATGTGGGCGGCCACCTCGCGCACCCGCCACCCGGCGCAGAGCGAGGGCGCGTCCCACTGGTCGGCTCGGAGATCGGCCAACAGGGCGGCCAGGTCCCGGCGTTCGGCCGCGATGGCGGCCTTGAGTCGCGCGTCGGCGGGCGGTGGGGTGTTGGGGCTCGAAGTGCTCGAAGTGCTCGGGGGGTTCGGGGTGCTCGGGTCGTTCGGTGGTGGCGGTGGGTTCGCGGGGCCGGTCATGTGATCAAGCGTGGCGAGGCGTGATCGATAAGTCCAAGACGCATCTTTTCTCGGACCTAGAATCAACGGTTATGGAACTCCGGCAGTTGCAGTACTTCGTCGCCGTGGTGGAGGAGGCCAACTTCACCCGTGCCGCCGCCCGTCTGCACCTCGCGCAGCCGGGTATCAGCGCCCAGATCCGGCAGTTGGAACGCGAGCTCGGCCAACCGTTGCTCGACCGCTCCGGACGGACGGTGACACCGACGCCGGTGGGCGAGGCGGTCCTGCCGTACGCGCGGGCAGCGCTTGCGGCCGTCGAGGGAGTCCGGCACACCGTCGAGGAGTTCACCGGTCTGCTGCGCGGCCGGGTCACCCTCGGCCTGGTCTCCGGCGCCGCGACCCACGAGTTCGACGTGGCCTCGGTACTCGCCGATTTCCACGACGAGCACCCCCGGGTCGAGATCGCGCTCACCGAGGACACGTCGGAGCACATGCTCGCCGCCCTGCGCCGCGGCGAACTCGACCTCGCGATGGTCGGGATCGTGGACCCGGAGCCCCCGCCGGGCCTCACCTTCCGGATGCTCGTCGACGAACCGCTGGTCGTCGCGACGGCCCCGGACGATCCGCTGCTGGCACCCGGCCGCACCAGCGTCCCGCTGGCCGAACTGCGCGATCGTCCGCTGATCAGCCTGCCGCGTGGCACCGGTCTGCGCGGCACCCTCGACCGCGCGTGCGCCGAGGCGGGATTCCGCCCACGCATCGCATTCGAGGCCGCCGCGCCCGAACTGCTGGTGCAACTGGCCGCCCGGGGCCTCGGCGTGGCCGTACTCCCGGCCCTGCCTCCCGCCATGGCGACGGCGGCCGGCTTGCGCACCCTGCACCTGACCGACCCGAGTCCCCGCGGCCGGATCGCCCTGGCCTGGCCGACCGACGGCCCGACCGGTCCGGCGGCCGGGCGACTGCTGACCCGCCTGCTCGAGAGCCTGCCCGAGTCCGGAAACCACACGGTGTGATCGGCATATCCATTTCGCGCGGAGATCGTGCTATCGCCCCACATGGTTGATCTTGCTGCTGCACCGGATGGTAGGTTTCCCACGATTATCAGCCGGTACGACGAAATCCGGCCGCTGCACCGGATCCCACGGCGGCCGGGCACAGCGGTGGGTGTCGGCCGCGATTCGAAACGGGTCCCCGATGTCCGAGCATGATTCTGTTCGCTCTGTTCGCGATTCCGTTCGCGCCAGGCGGCGCACGCGCGTTCGCGGGCTCGCCGTGACGGCGTGCGCGTTGGCCGTGTTGGCCGGCTCCACCGCGTGTGGTGGAGACGACACGAAGAAGGCCGCCGCGCCGCTTCCGGCGAGCGGATCGCAGGCCCCCGGGTCGGCGTCCGCGTCCGCGCCCGGCACGCCGCCGGCCACGGGGGCCGCCTCGCCGACCGCGTCCTCGACGGGCAAACCGTTGCGGCCCTGCGCCACCGTCACCGCGACCGACAAGCCCACGCGCGGGACGCTCACCCGTGAGGATCTGCGCTCGGCGGGGACCGACCCCAAGCCGGTGACCGTCGACGAGGTCTTCGGCCTCGCCCAGCTTCCCTACAAGTACCAGGGCGGCACCCTGACCCGGACCTGCGTGAAGGTCCTGGAGGACTGCACCCCGATGGCCTCCGGCGAAGCCGCCGAGCTGATCAAACAGCTGGGCTGCATACGCGCGGTCTCCGCGCTCTACGTGGACAAGGCCAACAACGTACAGACGACGGTCGGCGTGCTCACGATGCCCACCGCCATCGCCGCCGCGACGCTCGCCCAGTCCAACGCCGGTTACTACAACCAGGTCACTCCCCCGACCAACCGGGAGACCGAGGTGTTCGCGCCCGAAGCCGCCTACACCTGGATACACGAGTCGCTGTACCGCTACTTCATCTACGAGATGACCGGCCGCACGGACGGCAAGGACCGCGATCCCGGCGAGGTCGCCAAGCACACCGCGGCCACGAACGCGGTCTACCACCTCGTCGGCGACTCCCTGGACCGCCGCGCCGCCGGAGCGCCGTCCTGACAACGGCGGTTGCCGTGGCGGGCTCCGGGGTTCGCCCGGCACCGCGGTAACCGAATCGACCCGGCCCGCCACGGTCGCGTGACCGTGGCGGGCCGGGTCGTGTGCTTTTCACGCGTCGTGCGCTTCGCGCATTGCCCTTTCGCGCGCCTTCCGCGCCCGACCGCGCGTGGCGTCAGCCGGCGGTCAGGCCGCTGTCGTTGTGCAGGATGGCGCCGTGCACGTTGCGGGCTTCCTCGGAGGCCACGAAGGAGAACATCGCGGCGATGTCCTCCGGCTGGGCCATCGGGCGCGGCGTCATCGCCCGGCCGACCAGATCCCAGTCGACGTCCGCCGGAATCTGGTAGTTGGCGACCAGGTTGGTGTCGATCCCGCCCGGCGCGATCGCGTTCACGCGCAGCGGCTGCTTGGCGAACTCCCAGGCCAGCGACCGGGTCAACTGCACCACGGCGCCCTTGCTCATGGTGTAGACCACGCTGTACGCCAGGCCCATCACAGCGGCGTTGGACGCGATGTTGACGATGTTGCCGGAACGCTCGAGCAGGTGCGGGATGGCCGCCTGGCACATGAAGAAGTAGCCGTCGATGTTGACGCCCATCATCCGCCGGTAGTCCGCCTCGGTGACCTCCAGGACGTGCTCGGCCCGCGCGATGCCGGCCACGTTGCCCAGTACGTCCAGCCCGCCGAACTCGGCCACCGCCGCCGCCACCGCCGCGAAGCATTCGTCCCGGTCCGCCACGTCGGTGACCCGGGTGACGACCTTCCCCGCGAGCCCGGCCGCCAGTTCCGCGGTCTCGGCCAGCGCCGCCGCCGCGATGTCCAACGCGAAGACGTTCGCACCCTCCGCGGCCAGGCGCAGCGTGGTCGCGCGGCCGACCCCCGAACCCGCTCCGGTGACCACCGCGGTCTTGCCGTCGAACCGGCCGGACACGTGGGCTATCGACATACGTTCACTCCATCGGACGAGAGCGGTATGGGACGCGAAAGGGCGCCCACGACCAGAGGTGACGGATCGTGCCATAGGCGGGTTGGGGAAACCAGGGTCATCGACGAGGCGGCGGGATGTCGCCGCCGACCCGCCCCACGCGCGAGTACGGCCCGGCCGGGATGTCCCGGCCGGGCCGTACGTCGTGTCGCCGGCGGGCCCCATCGAGGCTCCGGGTGGGAGTCTCGGGCGGCCTGCCCGGTGGTGCTTACGTGGCTTACGCGGTGGTGCCGGTGCCGGTGCTGTTGCGGCGGCGGCTCCAGGCGAAGGCGCCGAGGCCACCGACCAGGAGTACGCCGGCCGAGGCGCCGAGCACGATCGCGCTCGAGTTGTCCGAGCCGGTCTCCGCGAGCGACGCGGGGGCGGTGTCGTCGACCGGGGTCACCTCGGGCTTGCCGACGGGCGGCGTGCTGCTGGTCTCCTCGACGGCGGGGGCCGAGGAGGAGGTCGCGGGCTTGCTGGTCTCCACCGGCGGCTTGGTGGATGCCGTCGGCGGCTTCGTGGTCTCGACGGGCGGCTTGGTGGTCTCGACCGGCGGCTTGGTGGTCTCCACCGGGGGCTTCGTCGTCGGCGGCTTGGTCGTCGGCGGCGTCGTGGTCGGCGGGGCGCACTTGTCGCCGCCGTTCCACGCCGTGATCAGGTTCGCGATCGTGCTGCGGGGGTACGCCGGCAGCGGATTGGCCACGCCGTCGTACTTCTTGCCGTTCCCATACAGGTCGACCTGCCCGAAGCAGGTCGGTCGGTACGCGCTCACGTCGAGCGTGACCTTCGGGTTGTTCTTGCTGAGCTTCTTGGAGTCCCAGCCGAGGAACTTCTGGGTGCCCGAGGTCGGCCAGGTCGGGCCCTCGGTGTTGTACGAGGCGAGCGACACCGCGTACTCGCACTTGTTCTTCGGCTTGTCCTTGAGCCGGACCTCGATCCGGGTCACCAGGGTGCCGTCCATCCGGCCACTGGTGGTCCAGTGCTTGCCGCCGTCGAGCGAGTACTCCACGCCGACCCGGGCGCAGGTGTCGTGGTCCTGCTTGGCCTCGGCGGTGCCGGCCATGACGACCGGCAGCGCGAGCGCGAGTACACCGACGCCGACGGCGCCCGATATGTGCCTGCTGATGTGCAGCTGCACTGAAGTGCTCCTGAAACTGGAAGGGGGTGCCTGCTTCGGGACGAGCCCGCGCCCGTCGTCCGAGGAACGTCCGACGAACGTCCGGAGAGCGCGGAGAGCTTGGGAGCTCGGAGAACGTGGAGAACGTGGAGAACGTGCAGGGAGCGTGAAAGACGGTCGGACGAACGAGCGATCCCGGGATTGCCCCGAAGGCTTGGATTATGTCGGCTCGGGTCGCGAACGCAAGGCAGGACCCCGGGCGGACCGGGTCCGGCCCTCATCCGGGTATGAACACGTCTACTGTGCGTGCCCAACTTCCCTGTCGGCACGCCGAGTTACCCCGCCCGGCTCGCCGAGCGCCGCACCGACGACGGCGATGGGAGTCACGTTCGGGACCGGACGACGTACCCACCGGTAGGGCCGGCACCGTCCGGCGAACCCGACCGCGCGTGGACGCACGCAACATTTCGGGAGGCCGATCCCGTCTGATCGGTATGACAAATCGTCGTCGACCTCATGGGGGCACACCAGGATGAGACCCGAGAAGGAGCGTCTGTTCGACGAGTTCGTCACCACCCGCTACCACGCGCTGCGGCGCACCGCGTATCTGCTGTGCGGGGACTGGCACCAGGCCGAGGACCTGGTCCAGACGGCGCTGACGAAGGTGTACGCGACCTGGCACAGGATGCGTGACACCGACGCCGTGCACGGCTACACCCGCCGCGTCATGATCCGGGGCTTCATCGACGCCAAGCGCCTGCGCTCCGGCCGCGAGGTGGTCTCCGACTCGATTCCCGACACGATGGCGACGGCGGACGTGGACAGCGACCGGCGTCTGGCGCTGCTGACGGCACTGGGGCAGGTGACCCCCGTCTATCGGGCGGTCCTCGTGCTCCGCTACTGGGAGGACCAGAGCGTCGAGGAAACCTCGGCGTTGCTCGGCCGCAGTTCCTCCGCCGTGCGCTCGGCCACGAGCCGAGGCCTGGACCAACTCCGCGCGATCCTGGGCGATTCCCTCCAGGACATCGCCCGCTCCTGAGCACGCCCGGCGGTCCCGCGAACGCGCCGACTCAGGATCACCGCATCAAGACATGGAGACACACGATGTCCATCGACGACGACATGCCGACACTCATGCGGGACATGCTCCCGCCACCGGAGAGCGAGCCGCCCATGCCCGACCTGCTGTCCGCGGTACGCGTGGGCGGCGGGCGACTTCGCCGACGCCGACGGTCGCTGATCGGTGTGGCGACCGTGGCCGCCGGAGCCCTGCTCGCGGGGGGTACGGCGGGCGCACTGGCCCTCGCCTCCGACGGCGGCGACGGTTCGGTGGTCTCCGGGCCGGCCGCCGAACCCACGCGTGCCGCTCCGTCCACCGGCCCGCCGCCCGGGTCCAGGCCCTCCTCGCGCCCGAGCGATGCCGTGGGATCGGCGCACGACCAGGTCTTGGCCGCCCTCCGCGCGCACTTGCCCGCCGGAATCGCCGGCATCGACGAGGAGTTCCCCGGCGATTCCTCGCTGTCGTACATGGCGACGAGAACCGACGGCCGGACGTTCACCCTCGGCGTTGGCGTCGGCCCCCGCCACGCCCCGGGATCCGCACCCGAATCGCCGTGCGAAGGCGATCCCGGGATCAACAAGGAGACCGGAGGAGCACTCCCCGCCTGGACCGACTGCGTACGCGGAACCCTCCCCGACGGCTCGCAGACCGTGACCGGTTCACGAACCCTCGACGACGGCGAGACGACCGTGGAACTCCTCATCCTGCTGCCGGACGGCACCGCACGCGCACTCATGTCGGGCACCCGCAACAGTCGGACCGGCGCGCTGCTGGGCGGCCCCCCACTCACAGGACCCGAACTGTTCACCCTCGCCGCACAGCCGGACATCTTCTCGACCATCGCGCGAGGCCCTTCCGGCCCGCGCTGAACCGGCCGGCCACCCGACCGGCGGCGGGCACGGCCCGGACCTTCGATCACCGCAGCGTGTTGCCGTGGCGGAGGAACTCGGGCAGCCACGACGGCGCTCGCGTGCGATCGGTCATCGCCCTGTACCGGGCGGACATCGCCTCGTCGTTCCGCTCGACCTTCCGCGCGCAGGATGTCCGTGCGCTCGTTCTGGTCGGCGTGTGCCAGGAGAGCGCCGACCAGCGCGGGCAACGTGCCGGTGGGCACGGCGAACGTCTGCCACCGATACTCGCCGGTCGGCAGTTCGTACTGCGCCTTCAGCAGGTCGGGGTCATACTCGAATCGAAGCAGCTTCCAGTCACGTTCGGGCCGAGTCATGGCCTCTCCTCCAGAGGTGGGGTGGGGTGGTCGTGGCGGTCGGGCGATCCCCGACCGACGCGAGAGTGACGAACCCGGTCCCGCAACCGCGCCGGTGGCTGCGGGACCGGGCGCCGCGGCCCGCAGGTGACGACAGCGGGCGGCATCGAGTGGGGTTCACCCACCCGAGTTCGAGATCCGACCGAGCGACGGAGTCGGAAACGTCCGCATCAGATACATCCGAGACTCGTGCACCAGGGCCGTGAGCTCGGCCCGCGTCACGTCCAACGGTGCACGACCGGGGACTTCGATCCGGATCGGACGATGCTCGTCACCCGAGGGACCGACGCGGATGACGGCCGCAGTGGACCGATCACAGTCACGTCGTCACCGACGGGCGCACCACGTCGACCAGGTCGGCCACCTCGGGCCCGGACAGGACGAGATCCAGGTGCTCGATGGGCTCGTCCACGGCGTAGAGCGTTATCCGCAGCCGCAGTTCGCCGGTCTCGGAGTCGAGCATCGGGCGGACGTCCGAGGTGAGCGCGGCGTGCGTGCGCTGATGGTGAGGCATGGCATCCCTCGCGGTGGCGGAGGACAGTGCCAAGACCGTAACCGAATGCGCACACAGCGACAGGGACGGATTGTCCCCCTATGCGGAGGGGACGATCCGTCCCTGTCGTCGCCGTAGTCGCCGTTGCCGCCGTCGAACGAATCAGCCCTCGACGACGCCTACGTTCTCCGCGAGTTCCACCACCTCACGCCGAAGCGGACCTCGTGTCGTGCGCCACAACTCGGCGACCACCCCTCGTGCGGCCGGGGTGTACCTGACCGCCTCCGGGCCCACACCCACTGCCCGTTGCATCAGGTGCAGCGCCGCCGTGTGCTCGCCCCGCTGAACGTGGCCGCGGGCGCTCTCGGTCCACAATCTCGACTGACGCTCCATGGACGGCATGCTCTCCGGGTCGATGCGATCCGCGTACTCCAGCGCGGTGCCCGCGCGCAGCAGATCGGCGGCCACCGAAACGGCATGGATGTCGACGTTCGGCCGTCCGAACACGGTCCACGGGTGCAGGTAGCCCGCCGGCAGGCTCTTCGCGGTGGCGTCGCCGCGCTGCCAGTGCGCCCAGGCGTCGCCGTCGTGGCCGTACTTCGCGTGGGTGATCGCCGCGTGCAGATGCAGCGCGCCGTACAACCCACGGGCGTCATCGCCGAGATCGTCCAGGTGCGGGCGCATCGCCTCGGCGGCATCGATCACCACGGCCAGCGCCTCGTCCCCGTCGGCCGTCTCGCGCAACGCGTTTCCGTAGCACCAGGCCGCACCGGCCAGAGCCTCCGGGGTGTCCGCATACTGCGCCGACGACATCCCCCGGTCGGCCACCACCCACACGAGTTCCGCCGGAGCGATGTACGCGATGTGCTGCTGCGCGAGGTGGTAGATCGTCGCGAGCACCGCGTACGCGTCGCGTCGCTGCGGCCCGTCCAGGGCGCGGACCGCGATCTCGCCGGCACCGATCAGGTCGGGCAACAATGCGCCGACCTCGGTGCGGTTGTACCGGGACGAGTGCCACAACAGCCACGCCGCATCGACGCGGGCACGGAGTGCGGGGACGTCCGGCGGCGCGTCCGGGCGCACCGCCGAGTAGTTGCGCTTCTTGACCGCCGCCCAAATGGCAGGGATCGACTCGTGGTGCAGGGCTGGGGACACGGGCTGCATCACCTCTCCGGTGCCGGTCAGGACCCCGAGGTCCGTCACTCCGAGCGCAGACGCCAGCCTCAGGATCAGCCTGTAGTCGCGCAGTTCACGCTCGCCGCTCTCGATCTTCTTCAGCCAGTCGGGGCCACGACCGCACAGACCGGCCAGCACGGGTCGGCTCATGCCTCGCCGAGTCCGCAACCACTCGATCCGCTCGCCCATCGACAGGTCGGCCGGCACGTCCATGGATGCCCCCAGAAGGTGATGTGTGAGCCTTTGACCACGGTACGCCGCAATCGACCGGCATGAAGTTCCGATCGACACAAGCGCCGCGACCTCGGTGCGAGGGTCGCGAAACAGGATCATGACCCGGATCACAAAGCGCGCGCAGAAAGGGTGACAGGGTGTTGTCGCGGGTGGCTGGGACCGTCGACGGCATGACGAACACGGATGAGGACTGCCTCCCCGAAACCCTGGCCTTCAACGCGCAGTTCGAGGCTGCCGCCGCGAGCCGCCCGACTCGGGCGCAGGCACCGAGCCCGGCCACGCTGGCGCTCCTACGGCGCAACCGGCTCGGCGGCGACACGCCACCCGTGCGGCTGCCGCACGGCCGGGACCGCGTCGTCGACGGCGGCGTGAAGGTCCGGGTCTTCGTACCGGACCACGTCGACGGCGTGTACCTGCACATTCACGGAGGCGGCTGGGTGTTCGGGTCCGCGAGCGGACAAGATGCGCGGCTTTGGCAGCTCGCCGAGCAGGCGCGGCTGGCCGTGGTGAGCGTCGAGTACCGCCTCGCACCGGAACATCCGTTCCCCGCCGGGCCGGACGACTGCGAGGCCGCCGCCCGGTGGTTGGTGAAAAACGCCGCCGCCGAGTTCGGTACCGAACGGCTGCTGATCGGTGGCGAATCGGCCGGCGCCCACCTGAGCGTCCTGACCCTGCTGCGCCTTCGCGACCGGTACGGCATCACCGGCGCGTTCCGGGCGGCCCACCTGCTCTTCGGCCCGTACGACCTGTCGATGACGCCGAGCCAGCGCGGGTTCGGCTCCCGACAGTTGCTGAGCAACACCGACACGCTTCGAAGCGGCTATGAGCTGTTCACGCCGGGGATGGGAGAGGAGCAGCGCCGTGCACCGGAGGTCTCGCCCCTGTTCGCGGATCCGACCGGGCTGCCGCCCGCCCGGATCGTCGTCGGAACCGAGGATCCGCTGCTGGACGACTCGCTGTTCCTGGCCGCACGATGGCAGGCGGCGGGTGCGCGCGTGCAACTCGATGTCGTCGCCGGCGCGATGCACGGCTTCACGCTGTTTCCGCTGACCATCACCGAGCGGGAACTGCGGCGACAGCGGGACTTCCTGGCCTCCGCGTGAAGGTAGCGTCGGCGGCATGAAACGCACTGCGCGGCTGTACGCGCTGGTCGAAGAGTTGCGCGCGGCGGCGCCGCGGCCTCTGACGGTCGCGAGGCTCGCCACGCGGTTCGAGGTCGGCACCCGCACGGTACAGCGCGACCTACAGACCCTGATGCAGACCGGTGTCCCGGTGCGCTCCATACCCGGGCGCGGCGGCGGCTGGTCGATCGACCCGAAGACGACCCTGCCCCCGATCCACCTCACCGTCGATGAGGCCTCGGCGCTGACCGCCGCACTCGCCGCGGCCGACGCCTCCACCCCCTACGCCGGCGCGGCCCGCACGGCGGCGCAGAAGATCGTGGCCTCGATGACCGGCCCCGCCTCGGTGGCGGCCCGAGAACTCGCCGCACGAATCGTCACCCTGCCGACACCCGGCGACGCGGCGATCCGGACCGCGGTGGAGCGCTCCCTCGCCGACAACCTGGTGCTGCGGCTGTCGTACACCGACGCGACAGGACACGAAAGCGACCGCGTCGTGGAACCGGCCGGGCTGCTCACCGCCGACGGCCGCTGGTACCTCATCGCCTGGTGCCGAACCCGCCGAGCCGGCCGAGGCTTCCGACTGGACCGAATCGCAGCGGCGACCCCAACCGGTGAACACGCCAACCCCCACGACCTGACCACCCTCCTACTCGGCTCAGCCGCCGCCGACGCGACACCACCCACCACACTGGCCTCCCTCCGCCCTCCCCGATGAGAATCCGAAGACACCACCCCGGCGGCGAACCCGCCGGTCGAATCCGAGGAGAGCACCGTGGGAGAACGCACACCCCTGGCCGCCGAGGACGTAGCCGCGCGGCTCGCCGAGCGCGACGGCTGGTCGGGAGACACGACCGGCATCACGAAGAGCTTCGCCATCGACTTCCAGACCGGTACCCATCTCATCGGGGACGTCGCCCTGATCGCCAAGGAACTGGAACATCACCCGGATGTCGAACTCCACTGGGCGGAAACCGGGTTCAGCATGACGACCTACACGGCCGGCGGCGTCGTCACGGAACTCGACTTCAAACTCGCCGACGCCATCGACGCAATCGCGGACCGGTAGCCCGGCGGGGTCTCCCCGGTGCCTGCCGGACCACGGCGACATCGGGCGGACCGACCCTCATTCAGTCGCCCCCACCCGCGACCCTGCCGACGCGCGCCACACGTACCGCGGTCGCGGTTCGTCCCGTTCGCGCGGACTGCTCCTCGCGCGGCCGACGGCGTGGAAGACTGACCCGATGCAGAGCTTCGGCGCCGATCCGTGGTGCCTCACCTGGGCTGACGTCGCCCCGGCCGCACATCCGTTCGATCCCGCGACGGTGCCGGGCACGGTTCCGTACCGCGCCGGTGACGACCGCGACTGGCACCGCGACATCACTCATGCGTTCGTCGACCGATACGGGGTCTGGGCCTGTGGTTGGTCGGCGCTGACCACCAACACCCCCGAAGGCGTCGGCCTCCCCGGCGGGCCCCGCGATTTCTGGGACGCCGACCCCGACACGGTCCGGCGCGGGGTGGTCGGGTCGTTGCTCGGGTGGCGCGCATGGCTTGAGGAACTGGCCGTCGTCTTCGCCGAGTTCAGGCTTCCCTCCGACGATCCCGAGGTTCGGGCGCGTCGCTGGGAGCAGGTGGTCGTGCGGCTGATCGCGATGGCGGTCGAGCGCGTCGCCGAGGACGAGTACTGGCACTATTCCTGCGAACAGGTCCTGTCCTGGTGCCTGAGTGCCTCCGGCGTGCCCGACGAGCGCGCGCAGGACCTGGTCACAGCGGCCACCGAGGGCCGTTTCTCCAGTTGGGTCAGGTCTTCCGAGAGCAACGCGGCGGAGGTCGCACGGGCCGTCGCCACCGAGTTGTCAGGTGCGTGACGACCTGGCCGTGTGGCGCCGCGTCCGACAGGACGTGCCCTGGCCGGAGTCGGACATTCCACCCGCCGATGCCGCCGAACTCCGCGACGGCGTCGCCGAGTTCGTCGCCACCGTGGTCCGCGACCGCGACGCGGAACGTGCCGGGCGTCTCGCCGCGGCCCTGCGCCGCTCCCGCGCCGACGCCGCACGCGGCGTCCCGCTCTCGTTCGCGCTCATGGAGACCTGGCAGCGCGACGTCCTGGCACTGCCGACCGTGCCGTTCCGCGACGGCCCCGCGTTCGCGAAGGGCGGCAGGGAGCGGTACGGCCTCGACGCGGGCACGCGCGGCGCCTTCGACGCGTGCCTGGCCGAGGCGACGCGACCGGGAGCCTCCCCGGCGGCCCGGGCGGTGCGCTCGTACCTGGACGTGGCGTTCTTTCCCCCGTTCCACGACGGCAACGGCCGGGCCGCCATGTTGACCCTGGACTTCGTACTCGCACGCGAGCGAATCCGCATCGACGCGGTCGGCCCGCTGTTCCTGATCCCCCACCAGGCCGGCGACGCAGGCGGCGCCGCGGCGTTCGTACGACTGCTCGACGCACTGCTCACCGCCCCCGGCCGTCGCCGACTCCGCCCGGCGATCACGCCATACCGGCGCACGTAGGCGCGAGGCAGGCCGGCTGCCACCCCGCCCGGCTCCTCGCTCCGGGTCGTCGAGTTGCTGCGGCGACGGCAACGGTTCCGCTTCGTGGACGGTCGTGCGCTCATCTTGACGCGGCGGCCGCACAAGGACACTGCTGCGAACCGCTCTCCCAGGTGTCGTCATGGCCTTGCCGTGCCGGGGGAAGCCGGTGATGCTGAGTCGGTGCCAGGACAAGGGAAGAGAAGGCGTCGGCAGCAGGACGACGCACGGCGAGCCGCCGCTCGCTTCGCGCCCGACGCGGGCCGTTGGGAGGTGCTCTTCGAAACCCAGGACGAGGTGGCGTGGCGCGCGCACATCCGCGATCTCCGGGCGACGGACCGGCAGATCGACTGGACGGCCGTGCGGATCGACACGCTGTGTGGGCGACTGATCCAGCCGACCACCTACCGGCTGAGCATCTTCGTACCGACCCCCAAGCCCCCGGATCCGGGCCAGGGCTCCGCGGCGTGATCCCCTGAGCGGTCCGGGCCGTGGGCGGCAGCCCGTGGGCCGTGGCAGACGGTCCGCGTGCGGCTCCCCGTCCGGAGTCGGATGGCCCGAACGCGCGGCCGGAGGTGCGTGCCAAGACCTTGCGGTGCGCCCCGCCATTGCCGGGAGAACACCGAGGGCATCTACGATGCAATGGTGGAAGTAACGGAAACCACGGTGGACGACGACGAATCCGGTTGCGACTCCCTGGAGGCCGCTCCGAATTTCGCGGCCCGGCAAAGGACGAACCGCACGGGCGCCGAACACATCACCCGGCGATCTCGCGGTTTCGGATGTCGCGAATTTTTTCCGTTCTTGTAATGAGCCCATCCGTTCGCTCATGTCGTGCACGGCGCGGCGACATCGACGGATCGCTGCGTAGATCGCGATGGAGCCTTTGCGATGGGCGGCTGCGCGCGCTCGTCGGGTTGAACACCCGGCTACCCGAATGGGCGCTGTCCCAACACGCCGATAACTGCGGGCATCTCACCGTAGACGAAACCAAAAGGTGATATCGGATGCTGAATTACACCCTTGACACGTCTGATCTGGAGCGCGACGTTGCCGTGCTCGATCTGGTGGCCGAAGGCGATGAGCTCGACGCCCTGGTATCTGCGCATACCGACTGGACCGAGCCCACACCGGCAGCGGGATGGACCATCGCCCACCAGATCGCCCATCTCGCCTCGGCCGACGCGAACGTTCTCATCGCGATACGAACCCCGGATGCGTTCGACGACGTACTGAAGCAGGTGGAAGCCGCAGGCAGCCGACATGCCGATCTCGACGCCGCGGCGGGAGCGGCCAAACCGCGCTCGGTGCTGTTGGAACAATGGCGCGCCGGCCGAACCGAGGTGGCGGCTGCGCTGCGTGACGCGCCGCGGGATCGTGGATTTCCCTGGTACGGCTCGCAGGTGACCGCGACGCTGATGGCACCGCTTCGGCTCATGGAGGTGTGGGCCCACGGGCAGGACGTTTTCGACGCACTCGGTGTCTCACGCCGTCCCACGGATCGGCTCCGGCACGTGGCCTCCTTGGGAGTGATCGGGCGAGCGCTGTCGTTCCACGCCGCCGGGCTACCTGTTCCGGCAGAGCCGTTCCGCGTCGAACTGACCGGTCCCGACGGCCGAACCTGGGCATGGGGCCCGGAGAACGCGACGCAACGGGTACGGGGCAGCGCCCTGGACTTCTGCCTCCGCGTCACTCAGCGCAGGTCCCGAGCCGATACCGACCTCACCGCGGTCGGTGCGGACGCGCAGACGTGGCTCGACAACGCGCGCGTTTTCCTCTGAACGGAACTCCCGGCTTTTCACTCGCTGCGCCATCCGGCCGAGCCGGTCCGCGCGGCACGATTACCGTGGGCGAGTGGACGGCGATTCGGCCGCGGGTGTCGAGAGCGGGGCGGCGTCTCCGTCCCGGAGACACAGCGGCCACGAGCGGCCGCGCGACAGCGGAGGACGACAAGTCATGGACCCCAAACAGATCGCACAGGAGCTGGCCGACGCCCACGAGCTGTTGAGCCGGGCGTCGATGGCACGGCTGGCATACAACGGACTCGATGGGCGGCCACGCGTCATCCCGATCGGGATCTTCTGGACCGGCGACGAGATCGTCATGTCCACCGCGGCCACGGCGCCCAAGGTGGAAGCGCTGTCCGCCCGCCCCGAGGTCGCCCTGACCATCGACGCCGGCGACAGCCCCGGCTCGGCCAAGACACTGTCGGTGCGCGGCGTCGTGCACCTCACCATCGTCGACGGGGTGGTTCCGGAGTACCTCGAGGCCGCGCGGAAGAACTTCGACGCCGAGTACGCGGCCGAGTTCGAGCGGAACTGCCGGGCCATGTACGACCGGATGGCGCGTATCGCGGTCGAACCGCAGTGGGCCCGGTTCTACGACTTCGGTACCGGCCGAGTGCCGCGGTTCCTCGCCGAACTCGCCGAGAAGTCGAGCTGACCGCGTCGCCACGGAGACTTCGGGCGCTCGCTCCCGGCGTGTCCTCCGGTAGTCCGGTCAACGACTCGATGCCGTCGACCGACACCCACGACCGGCGATTCCGAAGACCTCGGACGCGGACGATTCCGCCGGCGCCCACCCGGACCGGGCGCCGGCGGACAGGGGGCCGTGCGTCCCGGGTCGACCGCGCCCACAGCTCGGAGTCGGTACCGCTGCCGGGGCCGGTGATCCCGGCGGCGCGGGCCGACACGGCGGGCATCGACCGGTGCACCGGCCCCGTCGGCTTCGGCGAGGGCCCGGGACAGGCAGGCGACCGAGGTGTGCCTGCCCGTGTTCTCGATCGGGCGGCGGCCCGGTCGCACAAAAGCCCCGAGCCACGACGGCGCGGCTCGTGTCAGGATGCTCGGCATGTCTGGTCGCGCACTGAGCTTCGGGATGAGGGCGCAAGCCTACGAACGGTTCCGGCCGGGGTATCCCATGGAGCTCTTCGACACGGTGATGGAGTACGCGGGTCGGCCGATTCGGACTGCCCTCGAGGTCGGCGCCGGGACAGGCAAGGCGACCCGCCTGTTCGCTCGACGGGGAATCGCGGTCACCGCCACCGAGCCCGACGGGGACATGCTCGCCGAGTTGCGCAAGCACGTTCCGGCGAGTGTCAGGACGGTGCGAGCCGCGTTCGAGGGCTTGCGACCGGGCGAAAGCTACGGGCTGGTGTATGCGGCGGCGGCGCTGCACTGGACGAGCCCGGAGGGTCGGTGGTCACGCACGGCCGCACTGCTCGAGCCCGGTGGCGTGTTCGCCTCGTTCGGTGGACCGGTCCACCTGGCCGACCCCGCTGTGGAGGAAGCCGTTCGAGCGGCCCGAGCACCGTTCTTGGCGAGCGACGGGGTTCCGTCCCCGGACGGGACGCCTCCGGAGCATGACATGCAGTGGCCCGGTACGGAGCTGCAACGGTCCGAGTGGTTCACCGATGTTCGGCAGTCCATGATCAGGCGGCGCTTGATGATGAGTGCTCGCGACTACATCGGCCAACTCTCGACCATATCGGCCTATCTGATATTGCCGGCCTCGGAGCAGGAGCAGGTTTTTCGGCAGATCACGCGGGTTCTGCCCGAGACGGTCGAGATCGCCGCCGACATCACCGTTCATCTCGCCCGTCGGCGCTACGAGCAGTAGCACCGACGGAACCGAACGCCCGCCTCGGTGACCGGTCACCCTCGCGGACCGTCCGCGGACCGAGCGGGGCGATCGCGGCATCCGCCGGGGGCAGGCACGGATTCAGACATGCAGGGTGGGGCGATAGACGAGCTCTTGGATGTGGCCGTCGAGCGTCCGGTGCTCGATCAGCTCGAGGTCGAAGTCGGCCGCGCCCTGGAAGATCGGGTCCAGCCCGGTGCGACCGGTGATCACGGGGAAGAGCGTCACCTGGACGCGGTCGACCAGACCGGCGGCCATCAGCGCCCGGTTCATCGACAGGCTGCCGTGCGAGCGCAACGGTACGTCGGACTCCGCCTTGAGCCGGGCGACGACATCGACGGCGTCGCCGCTCACGACGGTCGCGTCCGGCCAGTCGAGGGATCCTTCCAAGGTGGTCGACACCACCGTCGCGGGCAGGCTCCTCATCCGCGTGACCCACGGGTCACGCACCTCGGACTCCTCGGTACTCGATGCCAACATGCGCGCGAACGCCCGGTACGTGTTGGCCCCGAATACCATCCGCTGGTCCTCGCCGTAGAGGGCGAGCCGGTGGTCGAGAAGCTCGGGACCCTGCTTGCCCCAGTAGCCCGTCCAGTCGCCGCCGGCGGCGCCGAAGCCGTCGAGGCTGGAAAAGACGTCGAAGGTGTAGGTGGCGGTCATGATGCTCTCCTCGAGTGCGGTTGATCGCGTGTCGGAAATGGAGACCGGCGGCAACGGCGAAACTCATCGCCCCACCGCACGCACCGCCGGCCGTGCCGAGGTCGACACCGGGACCGCACCGGTTCCCCGTCGCCCGCACCCTCACTCCCGACATTGCCGGAGATCAGGGCCGGTCGCGCCGTAGGCGGGTCAGTGCGGCACGCCGAGGCCGTCGAGGACGATCCGCAGAGCCCGATCGACGGCTTCGCCCTCGTCGGGTGTCGCCACATGGGCGAGGGCTCGGACCAGGGTGGACACGTCGTCGACGGTGGCGTCCGGGCGGGCGGCGCCGGCGGCCTGGGCGCGTTCGAGGACCAGTCGGATCGCGTCGAGGAAGCTGTGGGCCGCCGTGTCGACCGGCTTGCTCAGCCCGTTGCCGTCGGTGGGCAGCAGATTCAGCAGAGTCAGCTTGGTGGCTCCGGTCGACACCAGGACGCGCATCAAGGACGCGAAAGCCCGCCCGGCGTCGGCCTCGTCGGCGAGCCGTCGGGTCTCGTCCTCCAGCTTTCCGAGGTAGCGCACGGCGGTGGCCTCGATCAGGTCCTGCTTGGTGGGGAAGTGCCGGAACACGGTGGCGACGCCGACTTGGGCCTGGCGGGCGACCTCCTCGGTGGAGGCGGCCGCGCCACCCGCCCCGAACACGTGCTCGGCGGCCAGCAGGATGCGCTCCCGGTTGACCACGCCGTCTCGACGCATCGACGACTCTCCTTGCTATCCGGAGTGATCACTCCGTATGATCCGGAGTGCAAACTTCGTTTCATGGTAGACGAGCGCCCATGCCGCGGCGCCGCTTCCGTGGCCGGTTCCCCCGGTTTCCCGGTTCGTCGAACCGCCGAACCGCCGGCCATGAGGCATGTCTGCGATCGCCGGCCACGAGGCCATGTCCGCATGCCAAGTGCAGCCATGCCGTGGTCGGCCTCACAACCGCCATTTCCAGGGAGTCCCAACCATGTCCGAAACGGACGAGAACACCACCGTAGTAATCGTGGGAGCGGGAGTCGCCGGACTCACGCTCGGCAATTTCCTGCTGCGCAGTGGGATCGACTGCGTCATCTTGGAGAAACGCAGCCGTGAGTACGTCGAGCAGCGACAACGAGCCGGGGTCATCGACACCCGGGCGGCGCGCATGTTCCGTGAGTGGGGACTCGAGGACCGGGTGATCGGAGGCGTCCCCTTCGAGCCGGTGATGAACTTCCGGATCGACGGCGAAACGCGTCCCCTCGCGTTCGGATCCGACGATCACGGCGACGGACGTTTCTGCCCTCAACAGGTACTCGTGCGCAACCTCATCGACGTGTTCGTCGGCGACGGCGGAGACCTTCGCTTCGATGCCGACGTCTCGTTGGCGAACATCGGCGGCGACGAACGCCCACGCGTTCGCTATCGCGACGACGCCGGATCGACGAGGGTGATCGGCTGCGAGTTCGTCGCCGGTTGCGACGGCGACCGCGGCGTCAGCAGGGCGGCCATCCCCGAGGAGTGCCTCACGCGGGACTCCCACGAATACGGGTACGCGTGGTTGACCATCCTGGCCGAGGTTCCGGCCAATCATCAGTCCATGATGGCGCTGCATCCTCGGGGGTTCGCGGGTCAGTTCGCTCGCGGTCCGCACGCGAGTCGGTTCTATCTGCAGTGCCCGCTGGACAGTTCCGCGACACAGTGGACGGAGGAGCGCATCTGGGACGAGATCGAGACGCGCTTCGGTGAGCCCGTGGCCACCAGGGGTCGGATCGTCGGCACGCAACTGGTGCCACTGCGAAGTGTGGTGTACAGCCCGATGAGTTACGGCCGGCTGTACCTGCTCGGGGACGCGGCACACATCGTTCCGCCGATGAGCGCCAAGGGAATGAACCTGGCCCTGCACGACGCCGAGGTGTTCGCGAAGGCCGTACTCCACTACCGGGACAACGATCACGATGTGAGCCTGCTCGACGACTACTCGTCCACGTGCCTTCGTCACGTGTGGAACTACCAGGCGTTCGCGGCCTGGTGGACCGAATTGGTGCACAACGCCGGGGACGCTTCATATCAAGGCGAGTTCCGGCGCCGGATCGCCCGGGCGGACCTGGAGCGCCTGTTCGAGTCCGGCTCGGCGAACCGTCTGTTCAGCGAGTTCATCACCGGGCTGAACTGAGGGGTGGTGTCCGTGAGTCCCGATGGTCTCAGAGCCGCGGCTGCGCGGCGCCGGTGGCGTCGGCGCCAAGGTCGGCAGCCGGGTCGGCAGCCGGCTTCGCGAGCAATCGTGGATTGTCCTCATCGATGCCGTCCGGTTCGGGCACCAGGGTGATCGGCTCCTGGCCGGAACCGTCCGGCAGCTGGAAGCGATCCTGATGCAACGTGATCACGCCGATCATCGGATGCCGAAAGCGCTGTGATCCGTGGCCGCGCACGCCGACCTCGGTGGCGGCCCACAACTCGCTGAACGGGCGGCTGCCGATTCCGTACCGCTCGGAGTCCGGCGGCGACTACACCGGTTTGACCTACCGGGATGGTGCGGAGTTGGTGCCGGGTCTGGAATCTCCCGGCACCAGCGGACTCGCTCTGCACCTCGCCGCCGGCCCGGACCGGCGATGACGATTGTGGTCGAGGGCGTCGAGGGCGTCGAAAGGGGAGTGCGCAAGCCCGTGTCTTGAGGCACCGCCACGATCGCGACGGCGGCGGCCGACCCGGAGTCGACCGGTACGCGGCGCGCCGCCGATCGAGCGACCAAGCGGGCCGCGCGGGCGGGCCGAGGGCCGCGCAGACCGTCCCGAACCTCGTACTGCCATGCGCCTGTTGTCGTGTCGGTGCGACCGGTCATGATGTCGGGGGCCGTCGTTGCTGCGACCGGCCATGTTCGCCGCAGGGTGGTGGACACGTCGGCCCGGCCTCCGTTGCCGGGGGTCGGGTCGACGTTCAGGGAGCAGGACTCGGGAATCGGGCAACCGGTCGAAGTGCGCGGTTGCGGAACCACCGTGCGCAGCGTGCCGTACGGCGGACCACGGAGCGCGAGACGGTGCGCTCGGTGGTCGGGGTACCGATCACCGGTCCCCGGTCCCCGGCGAAAGAGGTTCGGGCGAACCCTCGACGTCACGACCGCCGCCGACCCGCGCCGGGATTTCGGTTGTACGAAGTCACTTCTCGGATGTGGGTCACCTCGGTGGTGGCCGGCTCGGCGGCGGGCTTGGCAATGGCTGCCTCCGGTCACAGACCCGCGTCGGCCAGGTCGGGGTTGTCGGCGTGGTTGCGGCGGGCGTCGAGTTCGTCCTGGGCCAGGCGGAGGAGGCGTTGGCCGGTGCGTTCGCTGACGCCGAGGCTGCGGCCCACGGCGGCGCCGGTCAGGTCGGCTTCGGCGGCGAGGAGGGCGGCGAGGCTGAGGACTCGGGGGTCACGGCGGGCGGCGGTGGTGAGCGCCGCGCCGTCGGCGACTCGGCCCTGGAGTGCGATGTCGTAGTCGATGGAGGCCGCGGGAGACGATTCGATCAGGTCGCCGGCGGGCGGCTCCGACGGTGCGTCGGGTGTCGCCGGTACCGGCGCGGAATTGGCGTCGCCGGCCGCCGAATCTGCCGGAGTCGTCCGGCGTGACGATGTGACGTCGGGTTCCGCGCGGCGTTCGTCGGGCGTGGCGGGCAGGTCCGGGAGTGTCGGTTCCGATGGCGGACGGTGTACGCCGCTGCCGGAATCGGCGGTGGGCGCCATGTCGCCTGTCCGGCCGCGTGGTGCCGCCATGGCGGGTGTCGGGTCGCCGGGCGGCGCCATGTCGGGGTCGCCGTCGTGTCGGGTGGCCCGCCCGTGGCGGGTGGTACGAGCCGACACGGGTGTCGCCCCGGTACCGGACCCGCTCGCCGCCATGTCGGGTCGGACCGCTCCCGACACGCTCACGGCGCCGGCGGCATCGCGCGGCCGGCCGGGGACGTCGGGCGAACCGGCACTCGCGTCCGGGTACGAACCCGCCACGGCGGGCGACCCGACGGCGCCGTCCTCGTACCTGTTCGGAGCCTCCGGCGACATGCCCGACGGGGCAGGTTGCGGCGTCCCCTCCCAGCGCACATCGGCTGTCGCGCGATGGTGCAGGTCACCGACCTCCCACGACCGGCCATCCGCCTCCGCGCGCACGCCGGCATCGGGTAGTCGCCCCGCGGACGCCACCACGTCGAACCCGGGCCCTCCCCCGACACCCGAACCCGAGCCCGAACCCGACGACCCGCCACCGGCGTCCCGCCTCGAGGCGACAGGAGGCGTGTCGGCGACACCCGACACGCGGTCCGGCTCCAAGTCCTCGGACCACGTACCCGCCATGTGGTGACGCGTACCTCCGCCACCGAGCAACTCGGGCCCCGCCATCCGGTCGGCCCCCGCCACGGCACCCGACAGGGCACCCGACACGTCCGGGTCCGCATCCGCGACATGCCGACGCACCCCCGCCACCGCGCCCCGAGGAGCGGCCGCGTCGCCGGACACCTCGGCTTCCGCGACGTGGCGGCGCGTACTCGCGGACTCCGGCCACGTCCCGAGTTCGCCGCCGTACCCGCCTTCGCCACCGGACGACCCGACCTGTGCCTCGCGAGGTGCGTACGCGTCGCCATACGCATTCGTCCCCACGAAGTGCCGACCGTCCTCCGCGGGTTCCGGCCCGGTCCCCGGCTCGTGCGCGCCGGCGACGGGCACGAGCGGCCCGATCCGCGCACCGAGAGGCAAGCCCTCGTCTCCCGGCGGCGTCGCCATGTCCGGGGCCCAGCTCACCGCGGCCGGTGCGGACTCCGCCGCGCCTACGCGGACTGCGCCGAGATCGGGCTGTTCGGCCGCCGGCCCCGGGGGACGCTCGTACCGGGGTCCGTGCCCGCTCGACGAGTCTCCGGTCACGCCTCGGGTCCGATCTCGGTCATCCGAGTCCCCGTCGCCCGCCTCCGCCCGACGCGGCTCGGCAGCTCGCGGCGCCCCGCCCCCGGCGCCGGACGATCGGGTCGAGCCCCCGGCGCCCGCCGAAGCCATCGCCGCTTCCCGGGACCGGCCTTCCGGGCCGCGCGGCCCGTTCGGCGTGCCTCGCGTCGCCGAACCCCCGGCACCGACAGTCGCCGGACCCGAGGCCCTCGGCAACCGAGCCCCCGCCCCTCGGCCCGACTCGCCGCCGCCGCCCGGCCAGGTGGCCACCACACCGTCACGCGGGTCCCCGGCAGGGGACGACCCGACCGTCCCGTCGACGAGCAGGTCACCGGCCCCCGACCATCCGATCCTCGTCTCCTGCTGCCCCACCTCCGCGTCTTCCCCGACCGCAGACGAGGGCGAAGCAGAGGGCGCAGCCGCGCCACGGCCCGAGCCGTTCACACTCGGCGACACGGCAGGCGTGGCGCGCTGCACAGGCTCGTCCTCCGACGATCCGCCGTCCATGGACGAAAACCCGGCCTCCGGCTGCGCGCCGGCGCCGGCGAAGACCGCGACGCCGGCAACCCGGCGCGTGGCGGTCGGATACGAGTGCGGTTCGCCGGCCTGCGGGTGCGTGGGACCCGTGCCGAGGTGCGGCCGGCCGCCGCGCTGCCGGGGAATGGCGGTGGCGTCCGGCGCGGGCCAGGTCATGTTCGCGAGCCGACCCACGTCGACCAGGATGCGCAGTTGCGGCAGGACCGCGGCCTCCACCTCGGCGTCGGCCAACCGGACGCGCGCCGCCGTACGTTGCGCGAACGCCTCGGCACGACGGTACCTGCGCTCGGTCCCGCGCTTGGAGCGGGAGACGCCCCCGTCCATCTGGGCCGCACGGGCCTCGGTGGCCTGGCGCAGGCGGTACAACGCGCGTGCCGCGCGGCGCTCACGGACACGTTCGGTCGCGTCGGCCGCGCCGAGGTGTTCGTCACCCGCCAACTCGGCCAGGACCAGGACACGTTCGATCGGGTGCAGCCAGCGGATCAACCCGATCCGACGATCGGCGCGTTCGGTCCGCGCGTGCCGCTCCTCGGCCAGGCCCAGCTCCCACAACACCGCCGCGATCGGCGCCCAGATGCCGAGCGCGAACGCCTCGCCGAGGTTGTCGCCCTCGCTGGCCGACATCGACGCGGACAACAACGCCAGGACCCACACCAGGGCCCCCGACAGACCCGCCGCGGCGCCCCGCGACGCCCGCCGGCGCGCTCGCAGCGCACACACCACGGCCGCGAAGTCCAGCGCGACGAACGGCAGATACGCCCACGGGCCGTGCAGACCCATGACGTCCCGGCCGAACTTGCCGAGTTGGGCCGCCGACAGGCCCGCCGCGGCTGCCGCGACCGCCGCCGTCAGCAGGTCCTCGACTCGCCTCCCGCGCCGGTCCCGGGTCGCGGACCGGTCGCTCTCCAACGCCTTGCGGGCCTCCTCCGGCAGGGCCGCGACGCGGGCGCGTTCGGCGATCGCGCGGCGGCGGGCGCGTTCGATGAGGACGATCGAGGCCAGCACGACGAGGGCTCCGGCCAGGTAGGGCCAGTGCCGGGACCAGTCCCAGCGCGCGAGGTCCAGCATGTCTGCGACAACTCCTTCGTCCCGCGCGCGAGGCACGGGTCCGAGTCGGGAAGTGCTCGTTTCGGTGGGTGATTCGGGCCGCGGAGGAGCGAACGCCGGGTGGGCGATCCGACGGTCGGTGGGGGCTCCCCTCGGCGGCGGCGTCCTTCGGCCGGAGACTGGATTTCGGGTGAGGGACCGTCCTTCGGTGGAGGAGGCTACCTGCGTGGTGGAGGAACCCGGCTTCGCGGTACGCGGCTCGGCCTTCAACGGCCGCTTCGACGTCCGGTCGGTGATCCGCGGTCACGTTCCGGAGCCACCCTTCGACAAGTCACCCTTCGAGATGTCAGCTTTCGGGAAGTGACCTTCCGAGGCGGTCGGTGACAGGTGATCCGGCCACCGGGGACGATCCGATCAGGTGCCGCAGACATCCGCTCCGCCGCCCCCGGGCCGGCATCCGCGCGTACGCCGGCCCGGGTCGCGCGCCCGTCGCGTCTGCGGTACGCACGCACCGGCGCCCCTCCGCCACCGAGCACGCCCGGCCCGCCGCACGCGTTTGCCTCGTACTCGCGGCAATCGCGGAACGCGAGAGGCGGAAGGCGGGAAGCCGGCGGCCGGCGGCCGTACGCGGAAGGCACCCGCCCGCGTGCGACGAAGGCAAGGGCCGCCGAACCCCGACGGGGGCACAGGCACGCCCCGGCGCACCGCAACGCACGCACGAGCGACCGCCCGGCCGCAACGACTCACCAAGTGAGTCCAATTGGACTCACCCGACGGCCATGCTCCGGCGGCGCGCAGCGCCTACGCGGACACCGCGCTCCGGTCCGCGCTCGACCCCGACCCCGACCCCGCGTCGCCGTCCGGACGACCCGCGACATCGGCTGCGCCCGGACCACCGGCACGGCCCTCGGCTTCGCCCTCGGCAAGCTCCCGCCGTGCCCGCGCCACCTGACGCTCCAACTCGTCGAGGTAGGCCACCGCCGCCGCCCGGTCCTGCCTGGCCAGCGTGCTCAGCCAGCGACGCGGAATGGTGTCCGCGGCCTTGGCCGTGTAGTCGACCACCCGGTCACCCTCGGGCTCCGGCTCGATGCCGAGCGAGGCGAGGTAGTCGCGGACCTGCTCGACCGCGGCAGCCGGGGAGAACGCCTCGCCGACCGCCGCCACCGCGCCGCGCAACACCGCCGCCGTCAGCGGTACGGCTTCCGCCTCGGCGACCGTGCGGTACACCGTCACGGCGGCCTCGTTCCCGTATCGGCCCGCGAGCGGGACGAGTTCACGCACCTGCGCCTCGTTCACCGCCTTGAGGCCAATTGGACTCAACGCCTCCGCGATCGGCCAGGCCTGGATCAGCCGGTCCGCGTACCGGCGTTGCATGTCCCAGCGGTCGAGGCAGTAGTCCTCGAAGGTCTCGTAGCGGGTGCGGTACAGCCGCGCGTCACGGACGATCTGCAATGCCTTGCCCGCCGCCCAGAACGCGACCCGCAAGGTCTCGATCGCGGCCTCGCACGCTGCCAGTTGTCGCTGTTCGTCGTCGATCAGGACCGGACTGTCGGACAGTGGCCGAAACGGCGCCGGCAGTTCCTTGGCCATGTCGGCGGCGGTCCGCAGTCGACGCGGCTCGGCGGCCGTCCGGGGAGTACGTTGACGGCCCATCAGATCGCCTGCTCGATCGCGAGGGCGAGCTTGTAGAAGTCCTCGCGGGCACGCAACGCGGTGCCGCTCTCCTTGTATTGGGTGACCACGAGTCCGCCCTCCGCCGCATGGGCGTGGATCTTGTACTTGCGAATCGGCTCCCGGGCCCTGGGGTAGCCGCGTTCGTCTATCCACGCCTCGACCCGGGCCCGGTCGGTCTCGCCGTCGCGCGGGTCCCACAGATTGACCACCGCGATGTACGGGATCCCACGCGGCTTGAGCACCCGCTCGATCGTGTACTCGCTGGGCGACCAGCTCATGAACTCCGGCGTGATCGGTACCACCGCCAGGTCCGCGACCTCGAGCATGTCCCGCAGGGCGTCCGCCGCCGCGCCGTGCCCGAGCGGGTCGGTGGCGAGTTCGGCCTCGGGGTCGGTGTCCATGAATCCCGGGCTGTCCACGATGATCCGCGCGACCGCGGGATCGGCCTTCAACTCGGCGAGCATGCCGGGCTTGCCCTTGGTGGACATGTAGTCGAACGGCAGGTGTTCCTCGGGGACCCGGTCCGCCCAGTCCTCCATCGACCCCTGCGGGTCGATTCCACAGGCGACCACGGGCGCGTCGGCATCGGGGTCGAACGGCCCGGTGGGAGTGAAGTTCTGGCCCTCGACGGCGGCCAGATTCACCGCGATCGTGCTCTTGCCGACGCCACCCTTACGGTTGATGACGACCACGACCTTCGCTTTGGGTGGCGAAGTCGCTCTGCGGGCAAGGCTCATCTGGGACCTCCGTTGGCTTCCCCATCACGGGTACTCGGACGCCGCCCAGCATGCCAGAGCCCCGACGGGCAACCCCCCTTCGGGAGGTGCGACACTCCGCGAGGTCGACCACATCGGTGATTTCGGTCCGATCCAGGGCGTTCCGACGCGATCCGACGACCCGACGACCCGACGACCCGACCACGCGACCGAATCAGGCGACCGAATCCCTGATGGACAACGCCCGCCGCACCGCCGGACGACACCCGCTCGCCCGCCTCACCCGTGGAGCGCCGCCGAGCGGAGCCCCTCTCCCCAACGGAACGGCCAACGCAACGCACGCCCCCAGGATGTCGGCACGAGCCACCGGCACCCGACCGGTGGACCGAGCCCTGAACGTCGGATGCCGAGGCGGGCGGCTCCGAGGCGGGCGGCTCCGCACCGCCTCACCCGAGCACCCTCGCGCGAGTGGTCACCACGCCGGCGGAATCGGCCCGATGGCGTCGTGCCGGAATCGCCGGAGTCGCAAGCCTTCCGATCCCAAGCTCTCCGGCAGGCCGAGGAGTTCGTCGACCTCGTCGAGGTGCCGTACGCCCGGTCGGGCCGCGCCGGTCAGGATGTGCCGCGTCGCGTGTGCGGCGACCAGGCCGGTGGCCCGGCTCTGGCCTCGACCGGTGACGGCGTACGTGACCCGCCGCTCCGTGGGCACCGCGTCGCCGTCGGCCCTCCCCGGCGCCCCGCGAATCGCGTCCACCCGGACCGCGAACCCGTCCCCGCCGAGATGGACCCGACGCAGCGTCGCCGTCAGCGCCCCGCGCACCCCGGGTCGCTCGACCGCGCGGGCAACGCCCGTACGCCGCAGACCGAACAGCAGCCCCGTCGACATCCGCGAGTCCAGACACAGCCGCGTCGTCACGTCGGGTACGCCGAGCGTGTCGCGCAGCGTGTACTGATCGGAGAACGGGAACGGGTGGCCGTCCGCACGCCGCATCCCGGCAGGCCGACCCGGGCCGGCGTCGCGGTCACCGGCGCGGCGAGACCGTCGAGGGTCCAGCGGATCGCGTCCGTGCCGTGCCGCTCGCCGGCGCCGAGCACGATCGTGATCTCGATCCGATCCGCGCCGCCGACTTCGGTGTGTGCCCTGCGGGCCGGCAGGTTGCTCAGCCCGGGTGCGACCCCGACGCTCAACAGCGCGCGGGCCCCGGTCGACGCGGCCGTGTCGCGCAGCGCGGCGGTCGCCGCGAGCAGGTGGTGGGACGCGCCGACGTCGACGATCGGAACACCGCCGCTCAGGCACAGCCGGGCGATCTCGGCATCCGGCGGCTCCACACACAGGACCACGGCAGCGGGCCGATACTCCGTCAGAAGCCGGACGACGGAGCCGGGTTCGGTGACGTCGACGCGCGCCCCGCCGAACGCGCCGCCGAGTTCGGCGGCGCCTCGACGCGCCCGATCGAGATCGCGGCCGGCGGGCAGCACTCGACCCGGGAACCACGGTGCGAGCGTCCGGCCGACCTCGGTGCCGACCGCGCCGTAGCCGCCGATGAGCACTATCGGGCCGGCGTCCGCGCCGACGGTCGGGTTCATCCGCCCATCACCTCCACTGGAGTGTCACTCTGTTCAGATCGTGCCGCGCGGTTCCGCCGGGCCGCGCGCGAAGCGGGCTCAGCCCGGATCCACCGCGCCCGTGAGCAGTTGCAGCACCAGCGCGTCCGCCGCCCACACCTGCCACGCCTCGGGGCTCCACCCCCGGTCGTGGACGAGCAGGTGGTAGCTCTCCGGGGCCAGTACGGCGAGCGCGAGGTCGGCGGCGCGGGCCGCGTCGAGGCCGGCCCGCAGGTCGGTCTTGGCCGCGAGCGCCTCGGCCAGGTGTAGCTGCACGGTGTGTCGATGGGCGATGTTGGTCCGCCACAACTGCGCGATCTCCGGGTCCACCGCGGCGGCGGATCGCACCACCTCCAGGATCGGCCCGACCCGGGCCAGGATCCCTGCGGTGGCGACCACTTGCAGCCGGATCTGGGTGACCGGCGCAGCCGCGAGCGCCTCGGCCACCCAGGGCCGGTCGAGCGTGGCGATCGGCTCGGCGTCCCCGGTCACCGCGACGTCGAGCAGTTCGGCCAGGATCGCCCGCTTGGTCGCGAAGGTGAAGTAGAGCGTCTGCACCGCGACACCCGCCTCGGTCGCGATGGCGGCCATCGTGGTGGCGACGTATCCGCGTGCGATGAACAGCTCACGCGCCGCACCGAGCATGCGTGCCCGGTTGGCGGCGGCCTTGGCCGCACGTACGCCCGTCCCCGGGGAACCCGTCGAGCTCGCCATGTCCGCCGTCCCGTCCGCTCTCGCCATTAACTGTAGTGGCACTCTAGTGGATCATATCGACGGAGAGCACGTGAGGTCGCCGCGCATCGAGATAACGGATATAGGAGATCCGCAATAGGCCCTGGGTCGCTACACTGCGGAGATGACGTCGCCGCAAGAGTCACCGCCGCGACCCGCGACGGGGCGCATCATCTTCCTGAACGGCACCTCCAGTTCCGGCAAGTCCAGCATCGCGACGGAACTGCTGCGCATCCTCGAACCCTCGCACTACCACCTCCCGGTGGACTCCTTCCACGCCATGCGTTCGAAGCGGCACATCGCGCCGGACCTCGTCCAGGCCGAGATCGACCGCACCGTCAGGGGCTTCCACCGCGCGGTCGCCGGCATGGCCGCCGCCGGGAACCATGTGGTGATGGACCACCTCCTCAGCAAACGTTGGCGCCTGCTCGACTGCCTGGACGTGCTGCCCGCCCGGGACGTGGTGCTGGTCGGGTTACGCTGCCCACGCGCCGAGTTGCTGCGCCGCGAACAGGCACGCGGGGACCGGCCTTCGGGCCTGGTGGCCCTCCAGTTCGACCGAGTGCACGCGCACGGCGTGTACGACCTCGAATGCGACACGCACACCTACAGCTCCGCCGAATGCGCCCGGCAGATCCGGGATTTCCTGCCGAACCGCCCGAGTCCGACCGCCTTCGAGCGGCTACGCCGGATGTTGCTCGACGGGTGAGCCGCGAGGCCACCGACGGAGCCGGCCCCGCACCGGGTCCGGCTCCCGAACCTGCCTCCGACCCGACACCCGAATCGGCACCAACCGGCACGCGACCGGCACCCGACGGCGCTCGAAGCGACCGCCCGGCGCATCCGATCGCGCCCTCCCGTACGTCCGTACCCCCCGCGTACCGTCTTGATCATCGGTGCGCCACCGGGCCACGCTTCACGCCTTCTCGATCGTCTGATCGTCGGGAAAACTGCCATATGCACGTCGCGCCGACCGGGCTTCGGCCCGGCCCGGCAGCCGCGTGCGCACACCGCTGCGACCCGGGAGGAACATGTACGACGGGTGCCCGAGACTCGGTCGACCACGCGCGACCGACCCGCGATTGCACCGGCGCACCGGTAGTCGAGCGAGGCCGCCTCGTGCGTCCTCCGCCGGTGCCGAACTCCCGTCGCCGGTACGGGATGCGCCGATCGCAGACGCCCCGGCACAGCTGCGTCGCGCAGCCGCGAGTACGCGCCCATCCGCACAGGAGGCACCCGCATGACCGCCACCGACCTCGGCCTGCCCGAGGTGCCCACGCAGGTTCCGATCCGGCGCCGGTCGCGGCGGATCGACGTCGGCGCCGTACCGGTGGGCGACGGGGCGCCGATCAGCGTGCAGACCATGACCACCACCTCGACCGCCGACGTCGACGCCACGCTGCAGCAGATCGCGGAGGTCACCGCCGCCGGCTGCGACATCGTCCGGGTCGCGGTGCCCTCCCAGGACGACGCCGACGCGCTGCCCGCGATCACGGCGCGATCGCCGATCCCGGTGGTCGCGGACATCCACTTCCAGCCGCGCTACGTCTTCCAGGCGATCGACGCGGGCTGCGCGGCGGTACGGGTGAACCCGGGCAACATTCGCCGGTTCGACGACAAGGTCCGGGAGATCGCGACGGCGGCGGGCGCGGCGGGCGTACCGATCCGGATCGGGGTCAACGCCGGCTCGCTCGACCCGCGGGTGCTGGCCCGGCACGGCGGTCGGGCCGATCCCGAGGCGCTGGTCGAATCGGCGCTGTGGGAATGCTCGTTGTTCGAGGAGCACGGCTTCGGTGACCTGAAGATCGCGGTCAAGCACCACGATCCGCGCACGGTGATCGCCGCGTACCGGTTGCTCGCCGCGCGCTGCGACTATCCGCTGCACCTGGGCGTGACCGAGGCCGGGCCCAGCCTCCAGGGCTCGATCAAGTCCGCCGTGGCGTTCGGCATCCTGCTGTCGGAGGGCATCGGCGACACGATCCGGGTGTCGCTGTCCGACTCGCCCACCGAACAGGTCAAGGCCGGCTGCCACATCCTGCAATCCCTCGGGCTTCGCCCGCGCCGACTCGAAATCGTCTCCTGCCCGGGCTGCGGCCGACTCCAGGTGGACATCCACCGCCTGGCCCGCCGGGTCGAGGCGGCCTTCGACGGCTTCCCGATCCCGCTGCGCGTCGCGGTCATGGGCTGTGTCGTGAACGGCCCCGGCGAATCCCGCGAAGCGGACATCGGCGTGTCCTCCGGCAACGGCAAGGGCCAAATCTTCGTCCGAGGCCAAATCGTGAAAACCGTTCCCGAATCCCAAATCGTCGAAGCCCTCCTCGAAGCCGCCCAATCGCTCACGCCCCCAACCCCGTAACCCCACACCTTCGGTCGCCCCGTCACGTGCCGGGGTCCGCGCCTGCCCGGTAGCGTCTCGATGCGCGGTGTGGGTGGGGTGGGCGCGCCGGACGGTGGGCGGCGGGTCCTCACGCCGGCCCCGGATCCGCTCCACGCGGACGCGCCGGGGCGGAGCGCGACGGCGGCCCGCGCCGCCCCCGTACCCGCGCGCCCACCCCGCGCGCACAAGGCTTGCGTGATCGTGCAAAAAGATGACGTTGCTCGTACTAGTCTTGCGCGCATGGTGCGTCGACTTGCTGAGGTTGCGAAGAAGGTCGGAGTGAGCGAGGCGACGGTCAGTCGCGTGCTCAACGGAAAGCCGGGGGTGTCGGAGGGGACCCGGGCCGCGGTGCTGACCGCGTTGGACGTGATGGGGTACGAGCGGCCCACCCAACTGCGCGGCGAGCGGGCGCGGTTGGTCGGATTGGTGTTGCCGGAGTTGCAGAATCCGATCTTCCCGGCGTTGGCCGAGATCGTGGTCGGCGCGCTCGCGCAACGCGGGTTCACGCCCGTGTTGTGCACCCAGACGGCCGGCGGGGTGACCGAGGCCGACTATGTCGAGATGCTGCTCGACCAGGCCGTTTCCGGGGTGATCTTCTTCGGTGGCATGTACGCGCAGGCCGATTCGCCGCACGGCCACTACGCCCGCCTGGCCGAGCGCAACCTGCCCACCGTGTTGATGAACGCCGCCGTGGACAACCTCGACTTCCCGCGGGTGAGCTGCGACGACGCGGCCGCCGCCGAGCAGGCGATCGCACATCTGACGGCGCTGGGCCACGACCGGATCGGAATGATCCTCGGGCCGCCGGACCACGTGCCCTCCAACCGCAAACTGGCCGCGGCCCGGCTCGCCGTACACCTCCCCGAGGACCGGATCGAACACGCGCTGTTCTCCCCCGAGGGCGGCCAGGCCGCCGCCACCCGGCTGATCAATCGCGGCATCACCGCGCTCGTGTGCGCCAGCGACCCGCTCGCGCTCGGCGCGGTAAGGGCCGTGCGCCGCCTGGGACTTCACGTTCCGGGCGATGTGTCGATCGTCGGCTACGACGACTCCGCGCTGATGTCGGCCACCGACCCGCCGCTGAGCACCGTACGCCAGCCGATCGAGCTGATGGGCCGGGCCGCGGTCGAGTTGCTGATGGCCGAGATCGCCGGCACCCGGGTCACCCACGACGAGCTGCTGTTCGAGCCGGAGTTGGTGCTGCGCAAGTCGTCGGGACCGGTTCCGGCGGCCGGTCGGGACACCCCCGACGACCGCTCCACCGGACCCACCGCCAACTGAAAGGCAGCATTCTGCAAGGCAGCATCGATCGAACCACCAACCCCTGTCGCTAATTTGCGAAATCTCGTCGACATCTTGTAGCCCCGTACTCCCCCGTGGTTGAGTGTGCAGCGCCACGCAGGGTCCGGAACGCACCTTCCCGGACGTCTGCGCCTGTTCGTTCCGTCGTCGGGTTCCATCGAGTACCGACCGAGATCCGCACGGCCGCCCCCGGGCCATGTCGTGCTGCCCGCAATCCCCCGCGGGCAGCACGACGACCTGCCGGCCGACGAGTCCCCACGGTCAGAAGGGCTCTTCAGATGCGCCAGATACGTGAAACCCGTCGCGCACGTCGGCTGCGCGACACCACGCCCAGGTACCGCAGATCCTCCGCCGCCCTCGTCGCCGCCGGTCTCCTCTTCGCCGGAGTCGCCTGCTCGGACGACTCCGGCGACAAAGCGGACAACGCCAAGGCCGACCCCTCGGGCGCCGCGAACCCCGCCGCGACCGGCGGCGGCAAGAAGGTCTCGATCACCGTCAACTGCAAGCCGCCGCGCACCGCCGAGGTCGACCGCAAGCAGTGGGAACAAGACGTGGCCACCTTCGAGAAGGCCAACCCGAATATCAAAATCGAGTCCAAGGACGCGTTCCCCTGCTCGGACCCGACCACGTTCGAGGCAAAGTTGTCCGGCGGACAGATGGAAGACCTGTTCTACGTCAACTACACCAATGTGCAGACCGTGCTGGCCCGCGGCGGCGCGGCCGACATCAGCGCCCACCTGGACAAGCTCGTCGCGGGCAAGGAACTTCGCCCCGACCTGGTGAAGTACTTCCAGGACGCCGGCGGCAAGACGTTCGGCGTACCGCGCACGAACTACTCGATGGGCCTGGTCTACAACCGCGCGCTGTTCACCAAGGCCGGCCTGGACCCGAACAAACCGCCGGCCACGTGGGACGAGGTCCGTGCCGCGGCCAAGAAGATCGCCGACAGCGGCGGCGGCACGGTCGGCTACGCCGACTACAGCGCGAGCAACCAGGGCGGCTGGCACTTCGTCGCCGAGTTGTATTCGCGCGGCGGCACGGCGGTGTCCGCCGACGGCAAGTCCGGCACCGTGAACACGCCCGAGGGCAAGGCCGTGCTGCAGACGCTGCACGACATGCGCTGGACGGACAACAGCATGGGCAGCAAGCAGTTGCTGACCATCGCGGACGTCCAGCAGATGATGGGCAGCGGTCGGCTCGGCATGTTCCTGGCCGCGCCCGACAACATCCCCACCATCGTCAACGAGTTCGGCGGCAAGCTCGCCGACCTGGGCATCGCGCCGATGCCCGAGGGCAAGGGCACCCTGGCCGGCGGCGACGGCTACATGTTCAACAAGAAGTGCACCCCCGAGCAGATCGAGGCGGGCCTGAAGTGGCTCGACTTCCTCGCGCTCACCCCGGGCAAGGGCCTGAACGACTGGGCCCGGGGCAAGACCGACAAGGAGCCGGTCGGACTGCCCGAGCCGGCCATCTGGACCGGCGGCGCCGCGAAGTCCAACGTCGACCTCAAGGCGGCCAACGCGAACCTGCCGGTGGAGAACTACGCGAGCTTCGCCGGCGCCACCGTCCCCGCGATCGCCGAACCCCCGAACGGCCAGCAGATCTACTCGATCCTGGACGGCGTGGTCTCCAGCGTGCTGACCAAGAAGGACGCCGACCTGGACAAGCTGCTCGGCGACGCGAACACCAAGATCACCCAGCAACTCGCCAAGTAGCCCCGGCCCGCGCGCAGCGGTCACCACCGGGCACTCTCCGCGCGCCCGACGGGCCGGCCGGGACACCACCCCAGCCCCGGCCCGCCCCGGCGCTCGGCCCGTTGCCCGCACACCCCCGACACCCGGCCACCCCGGCCCACCTGCCCACCTGCCCACCAGCGGCACCGGCACAAGCAGCAGCAGCGGCAGCGGCGACAAGCGACAGCAGCGAGGGAGCGCACGCCATGACAACCACGGTCGCGGTCTCGAAGCCGGACCCCCCGGGCCGGACCCGATGGCGACCCGGCGGCTCCCGAACCGGTCCCCGGGGCGGCCCCACCTCCCGCCCCCGGGGCCGAACCCGCCTGCGCCGCACGATCACCGCCAACCTCACCGCGTACGGATTCCTCGCCGGCGGCCTGCTCTGCTTCGCGCTGTTCTCCTGGTATCCGGCGATCCGGGCCATCCAACTGTCCTTCCAACGCACCGGCGGCCGGGCCGACGCGGGCACCGAGTGGGTGGGGTTCGACAACTTCACCACCGTCTTCCACGACCCCGAGTTCGCCGCCGCCTGGCGCAACACCTTCTACTTCACCGGACTGGCCCTGGTGATCGGCTTCGTGGTGCCGTTCGTACTGGCCCTGCTGATCAACGAAATGCGGCACGCCCGGGCGTTCTTCCGACTCGCGGTCTACCTGCCGGTGATGATCCCGCCGGTGGTCACCGCGCTGATGTGGAAATGGTTCTTCGACCCGGGACCGGGCCTGTTCAACGAGGTGCTCCGCGCCGCGCACCTGCCCACCTCGACTTGGACCAACGGCGAGGACACCGCGATGATCTCGCTGGTCCTGGTCGCCACCTGGGCCAACATGGGCGGCACGGTGCTGATCTACCTGGCCGCGCTCCAGGGCATCCCCGGCGAGTTGTACGAGGCGGCCGAGCTGGACGGCGCGAACCTGTGGCAGCGCATCCGGCACGTGACCGTCCCGCAGACCCGGTTCATCATCCTGATGCTGATGCTCCTGCAGATCATCGCCACGATGCAGGTGTTCGTCGAACCCTTCGTCATCACCGGCGGCGGACCCGGCGACTCCACCATCACCGTGCTGTACCTGATCTACAAATACGCGTTCGTCTACAGCGACTACGGAAGCGCCTGCGCGCTCAGCGTGCTGCTGCTGATCCTGCTCGCGGCGTTCTCCGCGCTGTACCTGCGGTTGACCCGGACGAAGGACTAGGGGGCCGGCGATGACGATCACGATCGGATCCGGCGGCGGGCGCGCCGGCGCATGGGCGGATCGGCGCGCGCATCGGCGGGCGGAACGCGCCGCGGAACGCTCCCGGCGCCGGGCCGGCGCCCAGGTACGCACCCTCGTCTCACCGATGCGGCTGCGCAGCAAACGAGGCAGGATCACCTACTGGGTGGTCTTCGCGCTCACCCTGGCGGGCTTCACGGCCGCGTTCCTGTTCCCCATCTATTGGATGGTCACCGGAGCGTTCAAGTCCCCCGACGAGATGTTGCAGAGCCCGCCGACCTACGTGCCGAAGGAATGGCACGCGGACAACTACGCCGAGGCGTGGCGCCGGATGGACCTGGCCCGCTACCTCGAGAACACCGCGCTCCAGGCGGGCGGCGCGTGGTTCTTCCAGATCGTGTTGTGCACGGCGGCGGCGTACGCGCTGTCCAAACTCAAGCCGGTGTTCGGGCAGATCGTGCTCGGCGCGATCCTGGCCACCCTGATGGTGCCCGCGTCCGCGCTGCTCGTGCCCAAGTACCTGACCGCGATCGACGTGCCATTCGTCGGCACCAACCTGCTCAACACCCCGTGGGCGATCTGGCTGCCGTCGGTGGCCAACGCGTTCAACCTGTACCTGCTCAAGCGCTTCTTCGACCAGTTGCCCGACGACGTGTTGGAGGCCGCGTCGATCGACGGCGCCGGACCGCTGCGGACCCTGTGGTACATCGTGCTGCCGATGTCGCGGCCGGTGCTCGGGGTGGTGTCGATCTTCGCGGTGGTCGCGGTCTGGCAGGACTTCCTGTGGC
This sequence comes from Embleya sp. NBC_00888, assembly GCF_045207655.1. Lineage (NCBI taxonomy): Bacteria > Bacillati > Actinomycetota > Actinomycetes > Kitasatosporales > Streptomycetaceae > Embleya > Embleya sp. NBC_00888. Next base: position 2,817,332 of record NZ_CP108785.1, read on the forward strand.
CGCTGCTGGTCTTCCCGGACACCGACAAGCAGCCGATCAGCGTCGCGCTGGTGCAACTGTCCGCGAGTCTGCCGCTGACCTACCTGATCGGCGCGATGGTGATCGCGAGCATCCCGATGGTCGCCATCTTCCTGGTCTTCCAGCGGCACATCATCGCCGGGATCAGCGCGGGCGGCGTCAAGGAGTAGACCTCCTCTCCCCCTCGCCCGCACCTCCTCTCCCCCTCTTCCCTTCCCCTCCCACCGAAAGGAACGCCGACGTGGCAGAGCACGGCCGACAGGGAGCGCAGGCGGCACCGTGGTGGCGCGGCGCGGTGATCTACCAGGTGTACCCGCGCAGCTTCGCCGACGGCGACGGCGACGGAACCGGGGACCTGGCCGGTGTGCGCGAGCGGCTACCGTACCTGGCCGAATTGGGCGTGGACGCGCTGTGGTTCAGCCCCTGGTATCCCTCGCCGATGGCCGACGGCGGCTACGACGTGGCCGACTACCGGGGCGTGGCACCGGAGTTCGGCACCCTGGCCGGGGCGGAGAAGCTGATCACCGACGCGCTGGAGCTGGGCATCCGCACCATCGTGGACATCGTGCCCAACCACGTCTCCAGCGAGCATCCGTGGTTTCGGGCGGCGATCGCCGACCCGAGGGCACCCGAACGCGAGTTGTTCTGGTTTCGGCCCGGACACGGCGAACTGCCGCCGAACAACTGGGTGTCCGAGTTCCACGGTTCGGCCTGGACCCGGGCCGACGATCCGGACGGCACGCCCGGCGACTGGTACCTCAACCTGTTCGACTCGCGCCAGCCCGACCTCAACTGGGCCCACCCGCGCGTCCGCGCGGAACACGAGGACGTACTGCGCTTCTGGTTCGACCGGGGCGCTTCCGGCGTGCGGATCGACTCGGCGGCGCTCCTGGAGAAGGACCCGGCGCTGCCCGACCTGGACCCGGACTCGACCGGCCCGCACCCCTACGTCGATCTGGACGGGCTGCACGCCATCTACCGTTCATGGCGCGCGATCGCCGACTCGTACCCGGATCCGCGCGCGCTGATCGGCGAGATCTGGCTGCCGGACACCGAGCGCTTCGCGCGCTACCTGCGGCCGGACGAGTTGCACACCGCGTTCAACTTCGACTTCCTGTCCTGCCCGTGGGAACCCGGCCGACTGCGCGCCTCGATCGAGGACACCCTGGCCGCGCACGCCCCGGTGTCCGCGCCCGCGACCTGGGTACTGGCGAACCACGACGTGACCCGAACGGTGACCCGGTACGGCCGTGCGGACACCTCGTTCCACTTCGCGACCAAGGCGCGCGGCGTACCGACCGATCCGGCACTGGGCACCCGCCGGGCCCGGGCGGCGGCGCTGCTCACCCTCGCGCTGCCCGGCGCGGTCTACATCTACCAGGGCGAGGAGTTGGGGCTGCCCGAGGTGGAGGACATCCCGGTGGCGGCGTTGCAGGACCCGATGGCCCTGCGCTCGGGCGGCACCTCGCCGGGCCGGGACGGCTGCCGGGTACCGCTGCCCTGGTCGGGGGACGCACCGCCGTACGGCTTCAGCCCGGCGCGCGCGTCGGCGCCGCCGTGGCTGCCGCAGCCGGCCGACTGGGCCGACCGGACCGCCGAGGCGCAGAGCGGCGACCCGGACTCGATGCTGACCCTGTACCGGACCGCGATCCGGCTGCGCCGCGCGGAATCGGCGCTCGGCGACGGCGATCTGACCTGGTTGCCGGGGGCATCGGCGCAGGTGATCGCGTTCACCCGGGGCGACCGGTTCGCGTGTGTGGTCAACCTGGGCCGAGAGCCGGTGGAGCTTCCCGAACACGCCGAACCGTTGCTGACGAGTGGGCCATTGGCCGACGACGGGCGACTCGGGTCGGACACCGCGGCTTGGTTGCGATTGTGAGTGAGGGCCCGGGCGTCGGTGCTTCGGCCGTTCGCGCGACCGCGGTTCGCTCACTCTCGCCAATCCGGGATCGGGCCCCCGTAACGGCGTAGCGTGGTGTCCCACGACCACAGCGAACTGCGGGGGATCCTCGCGGGGAGGGCGAACCGCATGGCGTTGCCACCTGCCGAGGCATCCCCTTCCGACCCGATTCGGATCCTGGACGTCGCCGGAGACGAATACCGCCAAGCCTTCGAACTCTTCCTCGCCGGATCGGACGAGAAGGCCGTGACCCATGCCCATCTGGCCGCGCTGGTGGAACAGTTGCCCCGCCGTTCGGTCTTCGTCGACATCGGGGCCGGTTCCGGTGCGACCACCCGGTACCTGAGCCGCTACTTCGAGCGCACGATCGCGATCGAACCCGGCGAGTACATGCGTACCGCGCTCCGCCTCGCCTGCCCGGACGCGGAGGTGCTGGGCGATCCCGTCGAAGCGGTGGAGTTGCCCGCCGTCGCCGACTTCGCGCTGTGTTCGCACATGCTGTACTACCTGCCGGAGCCGCGTTGGCTGCCCACGGTGCGGCGCATGCTGGGCTGGGTCCGACCGGGCGGTGAACTCGTCCTCGCGCTCCAGAATCCGGACAACGAGTGCATGCGCCTGGTGCGGCACTTCTTCGACGTGCGCTTCGACCTGGCGGCGACGGCGAGCGCGCTTGTCGCGGCCGACGACGGCCTCGTCGGGGACTGGACCGTCGAGACCCTGCCCGTGCGCTTTCGTGCGGACAACCTGGCCGACGCCCTCGCGGTGGCCGAGTTCATGGTGAACGTCCCGGACCTGGCCACCCGCGACCACCTGCCGAGCCGCAAGGCCCTCGAACACTACGTCCTGACCAACTTCGCCGAGCCGAACGACTCCGGCTTCTCCATCGGCCACGACCACGACATCGTCCGCATCCGACGATCGGCGGGCCCGTAGCCCCGGCCGCCGCCGAAACAACCGGGCCGGACAGGGCCTAGAAGACTCATGAAGATGTTGCGTTCTGGCCCCGCCGCGTCAGCGGCGGGACCAGACTCGTTTTCATGGTGCAGGGGGAATGGTCGGGTGAGTTGATCGGGCCGGACGTGTGGGCGACGTGTCGGGAGCTGATCCCGGCGGGGAGTGTGTTCGCGTTCCTGGCCGAGCATCGCGAGGCGTTGTTTCCGGCGGTGATGTTCGCGGACATGTATCCGTCGGCGAACGGGCGTCCGTCGATGCCGCCGCAGGTCCTGGCGGCGGCGATCACGTTGCAGGCCCTGAACGGGCTCTCGGACTTCGACACCGTGCAGGAACTGCGGTGCGACCTGCGGTGGAAGGCCGCCTGCGGGCTCGGCCTGCACGACATCGCGTTCGACCCGTCGCTGTTGGCGTACTTCCGTCGCCGCCTGGCCCGGTCGGCGCGTCCGGACCGGGTCTTCGACGCGGTCCGCGAGGTCGTGCGGGCCACCGGCGTGTTGAAGGGCAGGCAGCGTCGGGCGGTCGACTCCACCGTCCTGGACGACGCGGTCGCCACCCAGGACACCGTCACCCAACTCGTCTCCGGAGTGCGCGCGGTGATCCGTGAGGTCCCCGACGCCGCGGCCGTCGCGACCGAACACTGCCGCGCCCACGACTACACCGACCCGGGGAAACCCAGGATCGCCTGGAACGACCCGGCCGCCCGAGCCGATCTGGTGGACGCCCTGGTCCGCGACGCGTTCCTGCTGCTGGGGAACCTGCCCGACCGCGAGCACGGCGAACGCGCGGCGAACGCGATCGGCCTGCTCGCGCTCGTGGCGGGGCAGGACGTGGAGCCCGCCGACGGCTCCGACGGCCGCGACGGCAGGTGGCGGATCACCCGGGGCACCGCCCCCGACCGCGTCGTCTCGGTCGTCGACCCGCAGTCCCGACACATCCACAAGACCCGCAGCCGCCACCAGGACGGTTACAAGGCCCACCTGGTCGTGGAACCCGAGACGCTCCTGTTCACCGCGGTGGCACTCACCCCGGGTTCGGGCGCCGAACACCACGAGGCGAACGTCGTCCTCGACCTTCTCGCCGACGAGCCGGACCCGGTCGACCTCCTGGGCGACACCGCCTACTCCACCGGCGACGCCCGCGCGGTCCTGGAGGCCGCCGGGCACCGGTTGTTCCTCAAACCCGCCCCGTTGCGCAGCGCGGTGCCCGGCGGGTTCACCCTCGACGACTTCGCCGTCGACACCACCGCCCACACCGCGACCTGCCCGGCCGGCCACACCGCCGCCCTGGCAGCCCCCGCCGGACAACACCGCCAACGCAAGGCGTTCTTCGGCGACCACTGCACCGACTGCCCGCTCCGAGGCCGGTGCACCAAGGCCGAAGCCGGGCGGACCCTCACCATCCGTCCGCACCACGACCACCTCGCCGCCGCGCGTCGACAGGCCGCCACCGACCTCCATTGGCAGGCCGAGTACCGGCGTTGGCGCCCACCGGTGGAACGCGCGGTCGCCTGGATCGTCGCCCGCGGCAACCGCAGACTCCGCCACCGCGGCACCGCCCCCAACGATCGTTGGCTCCACGTCCGCGCCGCCGCGATCAACCTGCGGACCCTCATCCGCCTCGGCCTCACCCACGACGGCACCACCTGGCGCCTGCCCACCACCGCCTGAGCGGGGCACAGCACCCGAAACGCGACCCGTTCCGCCACTGACGCGACGGAACCGGTCCCAAGATTTTCATCGACCTTCTAGAGGTTGTAGCCGCCCGACACCTCGATGTTCTGGGCGGTCACCCAGCGGCTCTCCGTCGAGATCAGCGTGGCGATCATCGCGCCGATGTCGTCGGGTTCGCCGACCCGGCCGAGTGCGGTCTTCGCGGCGAGGGCGGGGATGACCTCGGGGAAACGTTCGAAGGCGTTGTCGCCGAGCCGGGTGCGGGTCGGGCCCGGGGAGACGGAGTTGACGCGGATGCCGCGGGTGGCGAACTCCTTGGCCATGTAGCGGGTCAGCACGTCGAGCCCACCCTTCATCGTCCCGTAGACCGAGTAGCCGGGCTCCAGTCCGACGCCGGTCGAGTTGCTGCTCGTGTTGACGATGGCGCCGCCGTCCTCCATCAGCGGCAGCAGTCGCTGGGTCAGGAAGTACGGGCCCTTGAGCAGTACGCGTGTCAGCAGGTCGAAGGTGTCCTCGGTGGTGTCCTCGAACATCGAGGTCCGCACGGATCCCGCGTTGTTGACGAGGTGGTCGAAGGTGTCCCGCTGCCAGGTGTCCCGCAGCGCGTCGACCACCGAGTCACGGAACGCCGGGAAGGTGCCGCTGTCGGCGAGGTCCAGCGGGAGTGCCACCGCCGTGCCGCCCGCCTTCTCGATCACGGCCGCGGTGTGCAGGCCTCCTTCCCGGTTGCTGCTGTAGGTCAGGATGACGCCCATCCCGCGCTCGGCGATCCGGATCGCGGCGCTCTGCCCGATACCGGAGCCCGCGCCGGTGACGATGGCGACCTTCATGGTGTTCCTCCGTGGGTTGTCGGCCGGCCCGGGAGAGTGGAGCGGATCGGGCGGCGCGATGGTGAATGGTGGTTGTCCCGGAGTGGCGGGTCTTGGTCCCCCGACTGTTTCCGGTGATTCCATTCAAGCCCGTTGACCTGCGAAAACGGTAGAACGATGCTCCCGCGTACTTGCCTGATCCTCCCGATCGAGGGCCGCGGCCGGGTTGTCTGCTGCACTGGAGCCATGTACCTCGACGAGTTCCGCACCCTGCTGGCCCGGCACGCGCGGTCCGACTGGACCACGGCGGTGGACGGCGTGCTCATCTCCAAGGTCGACCGGTCCGACCCGCCCACGCCGTCGATGTCCGGCACGATCCTGGCGGTCATCGCCCAAGGCGCGAAACGACTGGCGCTGGGCGACCGGGTGTTCGAATACGGTGCCGGGCAATACCTGGTCGCGTCGGTCGACCTCCCCGTGACCGGCCAGTTCATCGGCGCCGACCCGGACCGGCCCGCGCTCGGGTTCGGCCTGGTGCTGGAACCGTCCGCCGTCGCCGAACTGCTCCTTCAGGCCGGGCCCGGACACTCGCCGCGCACCACCTCCGGCGCGCCGTCGGGCATCGCCGTCAGCGACGCCTCCGACGAACTCCTCGACGCCGTGGTGCGCGTGCTTCGCCTGCTGGACCACCCGCGTGACCGGGACGTCCTCGCGCCCCTGGTCAAGCGGGAGATCCTGTGGCGGCTGATCACCGGCGAACAGGGCGCCGTGGTACGCCAACTCGGCCTCGCCGACAGCAGCCTCAACCACATCGCACGCGCCGTGCGCTGGATCCGCGAGCACTACGCGCAGCCGTTTCGGGTCGAGACCGTCGCGCGATCGACCGGCATGAGCGTGTCGGCCTTCTACCGCAACTTCCAGGCGGTGACCGCGATGAGCCCCATCCAGTTCCAGAAGCAGATCCGGCTCCAGGAAGCCCGGTTGCTGCTCGCCACGCACCCCAACGACGTCACCGGCGTCGGTCGGCGCGTCGGCTACGACAGCCCGTCCCAGTTCAGTCGGGAGTACCGGCGCCTCTTCGGTACGTCCCCGAGTCGGGATGCCGTGCGATTGCGTGACACGTACGCCCCGGCGGGAGCGTCCGTCGCGCTCTGAGGCAGTGCGTCAGTTCGCGCTCAGACCCGTGCCCGCCAACGCGAAGCGCACCGTGTGGGCCCGGTCCTCGGGGGCGACCGCCGTGCCCGTACGCAGGTGGTCGTGGAGGGTGGCCAGGGTCAGGCGGTAGATCGCGCGGGCGTCGGCCGGCGGGTTCGGGGTCGGCGCGCCGGCCAACGCCTCGCGCAGGGGGCGGAGCATGGCCTCGATCGAGTCGCGTTGTTCGGTCGGGAAGAGGTCGGCCAGGCGGTCCTGGTGGGCGACGAACGGGCGCGTGCGGGCGGCCGCGATCGGGTCGCCGGCCTGGGCGAGGACGCCCTCGATCCAGGCGGCGACCTTGCCCGCGACCTCGGGCGCGCTCGACATCCGGTGGTCCAGGTACGCGGCCATCCGCCGCCGGCCGTCGTCGAGCATCGCCACGAGCAGTTCGTCCTTGGACCGGAAGTGCCGGTAGAACGCCTGGTTCGACAGCCCGGACTCGCGCATGATGTCGCGCATCGTGGGATCGAGGCTGCCGGTGCGCTCGACCACCCGGTAGGTCGCGTCGATCAGTCGCCGAACCTCCTGCTCGTAGACCGCCCATCGCGCCTCCAGCGGCCGGCGGACCGCGTTGCCCACCAGACCCTCGGAGCTCGCCGCCGCTTCGGTCCCTTGGAGCTTGTCGACCCCGTCGACCCCGTCGATCTCGTCCATCGGCGGTCCCCACCCTCGATTCTCCGACGCTCTTGTTTGTCGGAACGCTGCATCATACTATCCGGAACAACGTTCTCGGACATACTCACTGCGTTCCCGGCTACACCCCGCACGGTTCTCCCGGGCAGCGGAAGCAGCGAGGAAGGGGTCTCCATGCAGCGCGAGGTTCTACTGACCGGGATCGGCGGTCAGGGCATCCAGCTCGCCACCGCACTGCTCGCCGCGGCCGCGGTGGCCGAGGGCCGGCACGCGATGTACTTCGGGTCGTACGGCGGCATGATGCGCGGCGGCAACTCGGACACCACACTCGTCCTCGGCGACGCGCCGGTCGAGAGTCCGCCGACCGTCGCCTCGGCCTGGTCCGGCCTGGTCCTGCACCCCGCACACGCGAGCGGCGTCTACTCCCGACTGCACGACGACGGCCTGCTCGTGCTCAACACGAGCCTGTGCGACCCGGGCACGACACCCGTCGTCGGCCGGCTCGTGCCCATCCCCGCCTCGGAGTTGGCCGCGAGCACCGGCAACCCCGCGGCGGTGACCATGATCGCGCTCGGCGCGTACGCCGCCGCGACCGCCGTCGTCGGCCTCGACACCCTCCTGGACACCGCCGCCGAGGTGTTGCCGCCGTATCGAAGGCAACACGCGGAAGGCATCCGCAGCGCGCTGCGGATGGGACACGCGCACGCCGGACCGGCGCTGCGAGCCTGGCCGGTGTACGCGTGAGCGGCCGAGGCCCGGGGACCGCGCGGCCCGGCGAACCGGTGCTCAGCAAGGGCACCCTGGTGATCGACGTCGACGCCTGCAAGGGCTGCGACCTGTGTATCGACGCGTGCCCCGTGGACGTGTTGCGGATGACCGTCGACGAGGTCAACGACCGGGGCTACCGCTATCCGCAGCTGTTGCCCGGCTGCATCGCCTGCAAGGCGTGTTCGGCGGTCTGCCCGGACTTCGTCTTCCAGGTCTACCGGTACGACGAACCCCGCGACGAGACCGGAGGCGACCGCCGATGAGCAGGCCAGGGACCACGACCGACACCCGCCCGCCCGTACTGCCCGGCTCGGCCGCGATCGGCGAGGCGATGATCGCGGCCGGCTGCCGGTTCTTCGCCGGTTACCCGATGACGCCGTTCACCGAGGTGCTCGAACACATGGCGGCCCGGCTGCCCGAGGTCGACGGCGTCTGCGTCAACGCGGAGAGCGAGTTGGAGGCGGTCGGGATGGCGTGGGGCGCCGCCGCCACCGGTACGCCGGCCGCGACCGGGTCGACCGGGCAGGGCCTGTCGCTGATGCAGGAGTCGCTGGCCGAGATCGTGTACGCGCGGCTGCCGCTGGTGGTGTTGAACATGGCGCGCGCGCAGGGCGACTACTTCCAGGCCACCCGCGGCGGCGGACACGGCGACTACCGGCACCTGGTGCTCGCGCCGTGCGATGTGCGCGAGGCGGTCGAGTTGACCCAGTACGCGTTCCACCTGGCCGAGTTCTGGCGCAGTCCGGTGCTGGTGATGGGCGACTACTACCTGGCCCACACGCACGTGTCGGTCGACGTCCGGCCGCGCGACTTCGGCCCGCTGCCCGCGCGCGACTGGGCGCTGGACGGCTCGTCCGGCGGGACCGGCGCGGCCAGACTTCTCTCGCCGCTGTCCGACCGCAAGCAGCGGCACGCCGGCGATCGCACCGACGCCGGCTACGACCTGGCCGAGTTCTACACCCGGCACGGCGGTGCGATGGAACGCATGGTCGCCGAGACCGAACCCCGCGCGGAGACCGGGTTCCTGGCCGACGCCGAGGTCGTGGTGGTCGCGTACGGAACGCCCGCGCTGTACGTCCGCCAGGCCGTTCGCGACCTGCGCGCGCTGGGCCTGCGGGTCGGCTACGTGCGCCCGATCACGCTGGTGCCGTTCCCGAGCGAGATCGTGCGCGCCGCGGCGGCGGGCGCGCGGGTGGTGGCGGTGTACGAGAACAGCGGAGGACAGATGGTGGACGACGTACGCCTGGCCGTGCTCGGCGCGGCGCCGGTGCGGTTCATCGGCCGGCTCAGCCTGGACTCGTCCGGCTTCGGCATCGCGCCCGACCTCGATGTCGGTGCGATGCGGCGGCGGATCGAGGCGGTGTTCGCGTCGGCCGGCGACGGATCGGCACGAGCCCCGGCGGTCGATCCGAATCCGGCCGCAGACCGGGACTCGGCCGCCGACGCCCGACCCGCGGCGGACCACCGATGAGCGCCGGAACGCCGACGAGCGGTGCCTCCACCGGCGCGGCCACCCCGCCGGACCCCGCGTCCGGTGCCCGGTCCGGCCCGCAGCCCGGCCCGCAGCCCGCCGGACGCCGCGAGTTGCCCGTGCTGACCACCACCGCCACCGCGCCCACGTGCGGGGCCCGGCTCGTGCACGACTTCACCCCCGATCTGATCGACGTCGGCGCGCATCACCTGTGTCCCGGCTGCGGCGAGCCGATCGCGATGCGCTCGATGGTCGAGCAGGTACAGGAACTGGACCAGGTCACCAAGGCGATCGCGGTGTTCGGGATCGGCTGCTACACGGCCTACTCCAACAACCTCGACATCGAGGTGCTGCAAGCCCTGCACGGCCGGGCCCCGTCCCTGGCCACCGGCGTCAAGCGCTGCCGGCCGGACACCCTCGTGTTCACCGTGCAGGGCGACGGCGACATGGTCAACGAGGGCCTCCAGGAGGTGCTGCACACGGCGGCACGCGGCGAGAACGTCACGTGCTTCATGCTCAACAACGGCGTATTCGGCGAGACCGGGGGACACATGACCGCCGCGACCGTGCTCGGCCAGCGCACCAAGAACACGCTGGACGGGCGCGACGCGGCCGTACACGGCTACCCGATCCGACTCGCCGATCTGATCGCCGAACTCGACGGCGCCGCGTACGTCGCGCGCGGCGCGGTCAACGACATCGTCAACATCACCCGCACCACCCGCATGATCAAGAACGCGTTCCGAACCCAGTTGCGCGGCGACGGCTTCTCGTTCGTGGAGATCCTGACCATGTGCCCGACCGGCTGGTTCGTGGACACCGCCGCCGCGCCCGACTATCTGGCGAACACGCACGCCGCGACGCACACCCTCGGCGTACTGAAGGACCGGAGGACATCCGCGTGAGTGACGCGCCCGAACCCGAGCAGACGCACAGGCCCGCGCCCGAACCCGATCGGCCGTCCATCGTGGTCGCCGTCATGTACCCCTCGGCCTGGGACATCAGGCCGGCGCACGTGCTCGCGGCCGACCTCGACGCGGTGCGCGCGCTCGATCCCCGGCTGGAGATCGTGGACTGCCGCTACGTCGAACCCGAGCGCCTGCGCACCGAGCGCGGCCGGCCCGGCACCGCCGCCCGCCCGGAACTGCGCGAGCTCGCCCCCGAGTTGACCGCCGACCAGCGCGACCTGCTGGCCCGGGCCGAGATCGCGCTGGTCGCGGACCTGCCGTTCGAGGTGGCGGACCTGGCGCCGAAGCTGCGCTGGGTGCAAAGCTGCGCGGCGGGCAACGGGCAACTGCTCTCGGCGGGCCTGCCCACCGAGCGGATCCGGCTGACCACGGCGGCCGGTGTGAACGGCACGCCGATCGCGGAGTTCGTCTTCGCCCGGATGCTCGCGTTCTTCAAGCGGCATCGCGAGCTGGACGCGCTCCAGGACGCGCGGCGCTGGAAGCCGGCGTTCGGCGGGCTGATCCAGGGCCGGACTCTGGGTCTGATCGGCGTCGGCGGGATCGGTTCGCAACTGGCGCGCCGAGCCCAGGCGTTCGGGATGACGGTGCACGCGACGCGGCGTCGGGTGGAGGTGCCCGCCGAGCACGTGGACCGGCTCTTCCACCCGGACGACCTGCACGAGATGTTGGCGGGCTGCGACGCGGTGGTGTCCGCGGCCCCGGAGACGGCGGACACGGTCGGCACGATGAACGCCGCCGCGTTCGCCGCGATGCGCGAGGGCGCGTTCTACTGCAACGTCGGCCGGGGGTCGTTCGTGGTCGAGGCGGACCTGATCGCGGCGCTGCGCGGCGGCCGGCTCGGCGGCGCCGCCCTGGACGTGGTCGCGGCCGAGCCGCTGCCCGCCGACGACCCGCTGTGGGACGCGCCGAACCTGTACCTGTCCGCGCACTGCTCCAGCGCGGCCCTCGAACACTTCACCGAGGTCTTCCGGCTCTTCCGCGACAACCTGGCCCGGTACCTGGCGGGCGAGGAACTCCGCAACCGGATCGACCCGGACGCGGGCTGCTGAATCCCCGGCTGCCCATCACCGCCACCGCCGGCGCCACCACCGCCCATACCACCCCAGCGACCCAAGGACGGATCAGCAGATGAGCGACGAAACCGTGTCCGCGACGGGCGAGCCGGCCGCCGAACGCACCCTCGGCGGGATCGGTACCCGGGTGTTGTTCGAGGACGACAAGGTCCGGATCTGGGAACTCGAACTCGCTCCGGGCGCGCGCAGCGACGCGCACCGGCACGAACTGGACTACTACCTGATCCAGATCGCGGGCGACCGGATCGCGGTCGAACCCGAACCGGACACCGAAGGCGAGTACCGCGAGTACTTCGCCGCCGACGTGGTTCCCGGCGTGGTCGTCCCGATGCGACGCGGCGGCGTGGAGACCGCGATCAACGTCGGCGAGCAGCGGTATCACGAGATCATCGTCGAACTGAAGGACCGCTGACCCGGGTTGTCACACCGGCGCGGAGCACCGACGAAAGGGTGTGGCAATGGCGCACGAGGGTCTGGTGATCGACGCCGTGTTCACGGGCGCGGCGCGGGCCGTCCCGGACCGGCCGGCGGCGGTCCTGGGCGAGGACGCGCTCACCTTCGGCGCCTTGCACGCGGCGGCGTCCGGCACCGTACACGCGCTGCGTGCGGCCGGCGTCCGGCGCGGTGACCGGGTCGCGTGCTGGAACCGGACCACGCTCGACGTGCTGCCGGTGTTCGTGGCGCTGGCCCGGATCGGCGCGGTGTACGTCCCGCTGAGCCCGGGGCTGTCCGCGGCCGAGGCGACCGCGACGGTACGGGTGGCCCGGCCGGCGCTGATGATCGCGGACGAGAGTGTGCCGGGCGCGGCGGTGGGGGCCGCGCTCGGCGTACCGGGACTCGGTCTGGCGGAGGTCGCGGGTTCGGCGGATCCGGCGCACACCGCGCCGAGCGGCGGAGACGGCGGAGACGGCGGAGACGGCGAGACCTGCGACGGTCCGCGTGAGAGCGACCCGCACGTGCTGTTCTTCACGTCCGGCAGCACCGGTCGGCCCAAGGGCGTGATCCTCTCCCACCGCACGAACGTGCTGCGCACCCATCCCGGGGCGCAGCTCGAACCGCGCGGCGCGATGGTGTGCCCGTACCCGCTGTTCCACATGGGTGCCTGGACGATCGCGCTGCAGCAGTGGCAGGCCCGCGACACGGTGGTCCTGGTCACCCGGGCGGACGGCCCGGAGATCGTGTCCGCGGTGCGCCGGCACCGCGCGACCCGACTGAACTGCGTACCGGCGGTCTGGCAGCGGGTGTTGGACACGCTCGCGGCGGAGGAGGGACCCGACGGCGGCACGCTGGCGACGTTGCGGTTCGCCGACACCGGTACCTCCCGCACCCCGCCGGAGTTGCTCGCGGCGATCGCCGAGGCCGCCCCGAGCGCCGTGCTCCGCGTCTTCTACGGCTCGACCGAGGCGGGCAACGTGGCCGCGCTCGACGGCGACGACGTGCCGCGCAAGCCGGGCAGTTGCGGAGTGCCGAGCCCCTACCAGGAGGTCGAGCTCGGGGCCGACGGCGAGGTGTGCGTGCGCGGGCCGCTGCTGTTCGACGGCTACTTCGACGACGAGGCGGCCACCCGCGCGGTACTGCGGGACGGCCGCTTCCACACGGGCGACCTCGCGACCGTGGACGCCGACGGCTACCTGAGCATCGTCGGCCGGGTGGGCGAGCTGATCCGCACCGGCGGCGAAGCGGTCGCTCCCGGCGAGGTCGAGGCGGTGCTGCTCCGGGTCGAGGGGGTCCGCGAAGCGGCCGTGGTGGGTCTGCCGGACCCGACCTGGGGCGAATTGATCTGCGCGGTCGTGGTGCCGACCGACGCCACGAGCCCACCCGACCTCACCACACTGCGCGCCGCCTGCGCGGGCCGACTCGCCACCCACAAACACCCGCGCCGAGTGGTCTACGTACCCGAACTCCCCCGCACCCCCGCAACCGGCCAGATCCTGCGCCGTCACCTGGTCCAGCAGATCACCACGACCCGGAAGTAGCTCCCCCGGATCACCGTCGGTTCCCGTCAGGCTTCCTGCCTCGGGTCCTCGCCGCCCGGGCGGAGGCCGGCCACCATCAGGCGCAGGAGGTGTTCGGCCTGGGTCGACGGCACCTGTTCGCGCAGCCAGGCGGCGGCGTTCATCAGTGCGTGGATGTCCGCGGCGGTGACCTCGTCGCGGACCGCGCCCGCGTCGCGGGCGGTGCTCAGCAGGCTCTCGGTGATCGCGGCCATGCGCTCGCACGCCTCGTGCAGTTCCGAGGCCTCGTCGCCGAGGCCCTCCATCAGCAGCGCGGCAAGGCCCCGGTAGGCCGCCGCGTGTACCGCGACCGCACCCATCCAGCGGGCGATCGCGGCCAACGGCATGCCCTGCTCGGGTGGTTCTTCGGCGGACTCGAAGAGGGTCGCGTGCCGTTCGCGGAGCAGGGCGGCGGCGAGGGCCCGCCGGTTGGGGAAGTGCCCGTACAGGGTTCCGATGGCGACTCCCGCCTGGCGGGCGATGCCCTCCAGGGACGCGCCCGTGCCCTGTTCGCGGAACGCCGCGTCGGCCGCCTCGAGGATGCGCTCGTAGTTGCGTTGCGCGTCGGCGCGCGGTCGGCGCGTTCGGGTGCCGCTCATCCACCTGCCCCTTGCTTATTCGAGGGTACCTCGACTTATTATTCCGAGGAGCCCTCAGTTTAGCCGAGGGTCCTCAGTCGAAGGAGCTGCACATGATCTTGGTTACCGGGGCCACCGGATCCATCGGCGGATATCTGGTCCACCGACTCCAGGACCTCCAGGCGCCGTTCACCGCACTGGTCCGGGACGCCGACAAGGGTCGGGCGTTGGGCTGCCCGTACGTCGTGGCGGACTTCGACGACCCCGACTCGATCGCCGCGGCGCTGGTCGGGGTGGACCGGGTCCTGCTCAACGGCCCGGGCGCGGCACCGACCGTCGACGGGGCGGCGCAGCCGATGGTGGCCCGACAACTGGCCTTCATCGACGCGGCCGGGCGGGCCGGGGTGGCACGAATCGTCAAGGTCTCGGTCTGGCACGCGCAGCCGGGCGGCAGACTCGCTCAGGGTGCGCACTGGGAGATCGAACAGCACCTGAAGGCGTCCGGCATCGAGTGGTCCCTTCTGCAACCCAGCGGCTTCATGCAGAACTTCCACACCGGGGCGGGCACGTTCAGCGCCGACGGGAGCCTGATCGCTCCGGCGGACGACGCGCCCGTCTCGTACATCGACTGCCACGACATCGCCGCGTGCGCGGCCGTCCTGCTCACCGAACCCCGGGGCGCGGGAGAGACGTTCGTGCTCACCGGCCCGGAGGCACTCACGATGGCCGAGGTCGCCGGGCAGTTGTCCGAACTGCTCGACAAACCGGTCCATGTCGTCGGGCTGACTCCGGACGACATGGCGAGGCAACTCGTGGCGCAGGGCGTCCCCGAACAGTTCGCCGACGACGTCGCCGCGCTATGGGCCGACATCGGCACCGGCTCCCTGGCCGCCACCACACCCGACGTCGAACACCTGACCGACCAAAAACCACGCACCTTCACCGAATTCCTCACCACAAACCAAGCCCACTTCCGCTGAGAAGCGACGCCGTCCGCGTCTTCATCCCGTCCCGATCGGGGTCAGGCGCCGAATGACGTCGCGGTCCGAGATCGCGGCGCGGAGACCCTCGCTGTCGAGCCATCGCCCCAGGCGGTGGTGGAGTTCGGCGGCTTGGTCGATGGTCAGGCCGGTGACCGGGACCGGCCCCAGGCACAGGCGCGGATCGGGTGGGGTGACGGTGGGAATCAGCGCGGGTCGGTGCCGGGCGAGGTGGTGGAGGAGGACGAGCCGGTGATGCTCCTGCACGTGCGCGAGCACGCCGGGCTCCTCATCGATGGGGTCGACGAACACCCGCAACCGCAACCCGCACCCGTCCCGCACGAGCCGCGCTCGACCCGGTGCGGGCTCCTCCGGGCGCAACGGACGCAACAGCGTCGTGGCGAGGGTGGTTGCCTCGGAGTCCGTCAGGTACGCGGCGGCCCGGTCGGGCTCCTCGGCGCTGGGATGGATCCCCATCGAGAAGAAGTCGACCCGCCACGGCCGTTCGATACGCCCACTGGACCCAAGGCGCACACTCCATGCGGGCAACGTCACGGTCACGACGGTGGCCGGGATGGTCGGCTCGTTTTCGATGCTCATGATGTCCTCCGGATGATTTCGGCCCAGGCAGCGCTGGTGCCGGCAGTACGGTCGTGACCGAAATCGTCTGCGAGCAGGGCGACCAAGCCGACGCCGTACCCAAACGGGTCGACCGAACCTCGTTCGATCCACCGCCGGCGGCCGGTGTCGGTGACCGTGATGCGCACCCGCTCGCCCAGCACGCCGACCGTGACGGTGAACTCAGCCGCGCCGCTGAACCGAATGGCACTTGTGGCCAGTTCGGACGCGATCACGAGGGCATCGTCGAGGCGCGGTGTGTCCGTCAAGACCGACGCCACATGCACGCGCGCGACTCCGGCCATAACCGGCGTGGTCGGCAGTGTCACCGCGAACTCGATGGGCTCGGCCACTGCACTCCCAAACCGGTCACATTCGGTACGAGCTGTAGCTACAGCTTGTTCCTGTAGCCACAGCTTGTCAACCTGTACGCGTATTGCCGCCGAACTACGGAGCGAGCCATGTCGTACGAGACCCCCGCCTACCAGCGGGTCGCCGCCGATCTGCGCCGGCAGATCCTCGACGGCACGCTCCTTCCCGGGGCACGAGTGCCGTCCCGAGCCGAGATCAGCGCGCGATACGAGGTATCCGAGACGGTCGCCTTGTCGGCGCTGCGACTGTTGGTCTCGGAGGGCCTGGCCGAAGGGCGGTCCGGTTCGGGCACCTACGTACGCGAACAGCCCATACTCAGTCGGCTGGTTCGCTTCCCCCGCCGCGAGCGCGAGGGTTCGCCCTGGGCCGCCTCGATGGCCGGGCGCGGGCAGGCCGGAACCTGGTCCTCGAACTCGGCCACCGCCGAGGCCCCGGCCGACATCGCCGCGCGGCTACAGCTTCGGACCGGCGACCGCTGCATGCGCACCCGATACGTGTTCCGGGCGGACGGCGCCCCTGTGATGACGTCGTACTCGTACGAGCCGCTGGAGATCACCGGCGGGCAGCCGATCCTGATGCCGGAGGACGGTCCGCTCGCAGGCCGAGGCGTGGTCGAGCGGATGGCCGCGATCGGAATCGAAGTCACCGACGCCGAAGAGGACATCACGGCCAGGCCGGCATTGGCCGAGGAAGCCGCGCTCCTCGGCGAGCCGGCGGGCACGATCGTGATGGTGATCCGGCGCACGTACTGCGACACGTCCGGACGCCCGGTCGAGACGGCGGACATCCTGATCCCGGCATCGCGCTTCAGCCTGGTCTACCGCCTGCCGATCGAGCCGCACACACGCTGACGCCACGCGAAGTCCACCGGAGACAAGGCGAGCAACTCGACCGTTCCCACAGCGGCTCTCCACCCGGTTCCACCTGTGCGCCCACGGGCGATGCCGTGTCTTCTCCCTCGGCCGAGGAACGGGCGCCGAACAGTCCCCCGCACCCTGCCCGACAGCCTCAGCGCGGGCTGGAGCCGAAAGCCCATACCTCGTTGGAGAGTTCCGGCCCACGCGCCGGACGGACAGCCACACGATGGATTCCGACTCGACACCTCGGGAGGTACGACCGTGGGACAGCACAACAAGCCCGGCGACGACGGAGACGGCAAGACCCCCATCCGGGAGCGGGACGGTCAAGTACCCCAGCCCAAGCCGGACAAGGACAAGGACAAGTGACCGGCGCCGTCGATTGGGACCGCGTCTTCGCGGACACGCCCCGTCGCCCGTACATCCCCGCCGTGGTGTGGGTGGACGACGACGAACCGATCAACCGCGACAAGGACCCGGACGCGTGGGCGGACGCCGTAGCGGCGGACGTTCCTCTCGTCACCCAAATGGATGATGGAGCGGTAGGGGGCGGCCTGTTTCCGTCGTCCGCCGCATCCATGCCGTCCCTTGTCCGATTCATGCTCGATCAGCTCGACGTCGAACCGGATCACGACGTCCTTGAAATCGGGACCGGAACCGGGTGGAGCACGGCCTTGTTGGCCACGGCCTTGACCGATGATCGGGTGACGTCGATCGAGGTTGATGCGCACGTGGCTGCCCACGCGCAAGAGTCGCTGTTCGCTGGTGACTTCGAACCGACCCTGATCATCGGCGACGGGTTGCGGGGGCACAAGGAAGGCGCGCCGTACGATCGGCTTATCGCGACCATGGCCGTACAGCGGGTGCCGTACGAGTGGGTGGAGCAAGTGAAGCCCGGCGGTGTGATCGTCACCCCCTGGGGCACCGCGTTCCACAACAGCGGACTACTGCGCATGGTCGTCGGCGAAGACGGCACGGCATCCGGCCGGTTCGTGGGCAGCGTCAACTTCATGTGGGCACGGTCTCAACGTCGCAGGTTCGACACGCGCGAATTCGTGGGCGACGTCATCCCGGACCCGGGCACAGCCAGGGTTCGACACACCACGACCGACCCGCGACCCATGCGGGACGAACACGCCGAGTTCGCGATCGGGCTTTGCCTGCCCGAGGTCGAGCAACGTGTGTACTTCGGGCGCGGTGATGCAGCGGGCGAGTACACGCAATGGCTCAGCGACGGGGAGTCGTGGGCATCGGTGGACTACAAGCCAGGGGCCGACAGGTTCGAGGTGAACGAGAGCGGTCCGCGCGACCTGTGGGCAGACGTCGAGACGGCTTTCGAGGGGTGGCGCAATCGGGGTGAACCGCCCCGGGAACAGCACGGGGTCACCGTGACCCGTGACGGTCAGTGGACGTGGTTCGACGGGCCGAACGACCGAGTGAACGTCGGACCGGCGCCCGCCACATAGCACTGTGTCAGCCCCGGCCCGAGCATCAAGGGTCGGGGCTGTTCGCCCACCCAACGACCGGGGCAGCCATCAGCGAGTCGGTTTCGGGTGGTCGGTGGGGAGGGTGGGGTGTGATCGAGGTGGAGTTGAAGGCTCGGGTGGGTGATCGGGAGGGGCTTCTCGGTGCGTTGGAGGGGCTCGCCGGCGGGCGGGAGGAGGTGTATGAGGACACCTATTACGACGATGTCGGGCGGGCTTTGGCGCGTGGGGAACGGGAGTTGCGGGTCCGGACGGTGCGGGGTGCGGAGGGCGCGGTGTCCGTGTTGACGTACAAGGACGCGCCGGTCGAGGTGGTGTCCGGGTCGAAGCCCGAGTACGAGACGCGGGTCGGGGATGCGGCCGGGGTGGACGCGGTGTTGCGCGGGCTCGGGTACGTGCCGACGATTCGGTTCGAGAAGCGGTGTCGGAACTACGCGTTCGAGCGCGGGGGTCTGCGCCTGTTCGCCTCGGTGGTGGAGGTTCCGGAACTGGGCGAGACGTTCGTGGAGGTCGAGACCCTGGTGGCGGACCGCGATCGGGTCGCGGCGGCGCTGGAGGTGGTGCGGGCGGTCCTCGCCGACCTCGGCGTCGTGCGCGAGGCGTTCACGAACGAGTCGTACACGGACGCGGTGGCGGCGCGGAGGGCCGGTGCGTCCGGGGCCGATTCGCGGACCGGCGAGTGACGGGACGGGTGGGTCACGAGCGCTCGGAGGGCGCCGATTCGCGGTAGAGGACCAGGTGTTCGTGGTAGAGCACGCCGTCGCGGATGTCGCCGGTGGCGGTGAAGTCGGTGTCGTCGACGTAGTCGAGGTGGGCGCCGGTGACGGTGTAGCTGCCGGTGTAGGCGCTGCGCCGGGTGCCTCGGGCCTCGTCGTAGCGGCCGTCGGGACGAAGTTCCTGGCGGATGTGGCCGTCGGCGGTCACCCACATGCCGACAACGTCGACACTGGCACTGGCACTGGCACTGGCGGCTGCGGTCCGGGTGGGTTCGGTGGTCATGCCGTACTCCGTGGGTTGTCGGTCGGCGGTTGGTTCGCCCAGTCTGCGCACGGGGCCCGGGCCGAAGGCAGGGCGCGGGACTCCCGGGTGCGCGACACCCACCCGACCCGAGGACCGGCCGGAGGCAGGGCGTCGCACTCCCGGGTGTACGACACGGACCCGGCAGGAGGCTCGGGCCGGAGGCAGGGCGCCGGACTCCGGCTGTGCGACACCCCGCCCGGGACGGAATGCCGCGCCGGGCGGGCCCGAAGGTGGTGGTGAGCAGCGGACTTCTCGGGTTGTTTGCGTCTTGTTCGGTTAGTCCTTTCGGGTGTTGGGACCGAATGGGGCTTCGGGGCCGGGCCCGGTGCGGTAGACAGGTGGACATGCCTCTGAAGACGCGTGCCGCCAGGGTCGGCTCGATGGATGTGAATCGCATGGCCCCGGTGGAGTTGCGGGTGTTCGCGCTGTTCGCCGCAGCGGCCGCGGCGGGCCAGAGCATCACCATCCGCGAGGTGGCCGGCCTGGCCGGGCCCAACGGGCGCACGATCGGCTCGCGCAGCGCGATGAGCATCGCCGGCGATCTGGTCGACAGCGGTCTGCTGGCGTTGTCCCCGCCGCTGACCGTGGTCGGCCTCGACGGGCCGATCGAGGTGTCCGTGGCCGGTCGCGGCCCGGTGGAGCCGACCGCCAAGCCGGTGCTGCCGCGCCCCTCGTCGCCGCTGCTGCCCGAGCTGCGCGAGCCGACCGCGCCCGATGCCGTACCGCCGCCGCGAGGCCCGCGCACGACGGCCGAGCAGCCCCGCGGCGCGAAGGAGACCCGCCGGCCGCGCGATCCGAAGGGGCCCAGGGACGGCGGCGAGCAGACGGGCCTGCGGCGCTTCGGCGTGCTCACCGTGCCGCCCGGGCTGCCGGAGCCGCTGCTGGCCGAACTCACCGCGATCGTCGAGGGGTTCCGCGCGCATCAGGCCGGCGGCGTCGCGGACCTGACCGTGGTGGCCGAGCTGACCAAGCGCAAGGCCGCCGCGCTCACCCTGTGGGCAGACGCGCCGTATCCGCTGGGTACCGGGCTGGTCCGGGCCGAGGCCGACCGCGCTCGTCGGGCGTACGAGACCACGCTCCAGCAGTTGGCGCAGCAGCGCGGCATCCCGTGGGAGAGCGCGCGTCCCGACGCGGAGCCCGGTGGGCACTGGGCGGTGAGCGGCCTGGGCGAGCCGGTGCGCGGCGCGTTGACGTACATCGGCCGGACCGCCCCCGGCACCGCCCCCGTCGCCCGACTGCTCGCGCTGGTCTGCCTGTTGCGCGGAGTCGGCTCGGGTGTCGCCAACCTGACCGGCCCCGATCTGCGCGGCGTCTGCGGCAAGGAGGCCGAGCTCGCGGTCGGCGAACTGACCGCGTCCGGGTGGCTCAGCGTCGACGTCGAGGAGTTGCTGGCGACCGAGGAGGACCCGGTCGGCTGCGGCGTCCCCGGTGCCACCGGCTTCTCGCTGGGCAAGCTGCCCCGCACCCGGTCCTCGGGCTGGGTCGCCCGCCTGATCTCGCACAAGAAGCTGCGTAAGCAGCCCGCGCACGTACGACTGGCCGCCCTCGGCATCACCGCCCACTCGGACGCCAACGGCGACGCCCGCGCGGAGGTGGCCTTCCTCGCCGGCCTCACCGCGACCACCGCCGACGAGGTGGCGGCCACGACCGAGACGCTCGTCGCGGAGGGCTGGCTGACCGAGGCCGACATCGAGGACGGGATGGTCCGGGGCCGAATCGCACCGGAACACCTGATCTACGTCGAGGCACTCCGAACGAACACCCCGGTACAAACCCTCCAGGCCGCGGCCAAGGCCGCAGCCGCACAAGAGGCGGCAACCACCGCGACTTCCACCCCGTAGACCTCGACTCGACCGCACAACCCGACCGCCTCGCCCCCGACCCGGCGACGACGCCGGATCGGGGACCCGACGCGATGCGCTCCCGACGCCGGCCGCACCCCAAGCCCGGGCCTCGGTCTCCGGTCCCCGGCCTCCGGTTCGATGGAAGCCGCCAACCGGCCTGCCATCGACACGCCGGCCCACCCGAGCCGGTCGCCGCCACCCGGGCTGCCCGCCCTGCCCGGGTCGATCGGCGCGTTCGGTGAGTGGATCGACCAGGGCCCCGCCAGACGCACCCCTCCGGGCAGGACGAGTGAGTCATCCGGCCCGGAGGAACCAGGGCCACCCTCATCGCAAGACCGACACACCGACAGGCGACCCCCATCGCCCCGGGTCCCCACGAAGTCCCCGACCGGGCGCCGGGGGCCGGGAGCCGGGAGCCGGGAGCCGGGAGCCGGGAGCCGCGGTGAGCATGTCGACCACCACGTGCGAATCGACCCACTCCACCGCCGGCTCCGGCACTCCCGATCAAGCACCTCCCAAGCGTGCACGTCCCGCCCCCGGCACGTCACCCACCGCCACCCCTCGCCGTGCGCCGGCCGGGCGCGGACGAAGCGAACCGCAGCCCCGCGCGCCGGCGGAAGTTTGCCTGTCCGTCACCCGCGATCCGCTCCCCGGTCGACGGCGGACCGATGAACTGCGGTGGTCCGAACACCTCCGCACGCCCGAACCACCCCCGTACGTGCGAGCGGCTCGGTGCAGCACCCGAACCACCCCATCCGTGCGAACCCATCGCACGGGCGCTTCTCCCCACATCCGAAAGGGCTCCCCGTGTCGGCCTCCCCCCAGCCTCCCTCCGGCGTATCCCGCCGCCGCCTGTTCCAACTCGGCGCGGGCGGCGCGGGACTCGCCGTCGCCGGCTCGCTCCTCCCGCCGTCCGTCCAGCAGGCTCTCGCCTCCCCGCCCCCGCGTGGCGGGTTGAAGGCGATCAAGCACGTGGTCGTGCTCGTCCAGGAGAACCGCTCGTTCGACCACTACTACGGCACGCTGCGCGGGGTCCGGGGCTTCGGGGACCGCAACGCGATCCGGCTGCGCGACGGGCGAAACGTGTTCGAGCAGCCGGGCGGTCCCGCCGGACGGGTGTTGCCGTTCCCGGTGCGCAAGGCGGCCCAGGACGCGGCGAAGGACCTGCAGTACATAGGCGCGCTCGACCACAGCTGGGACGGCGGGCACAAGGCCTGGAACGACGGCTGGAACGACGGCTGGATCGGCGCCAAGTCGCCCGCCACGATGGCCTACTACGACCGTACCGACCTGCCGTTCCACTACGAGCTGGCGGACACGTTCACGATCTGCGACGCGTACCACTGCGCACTGCCGTCGTCGACCTCGCCCAACCGCAACTACCTGGTCAGCGGCTACACCGGCTACGAGCCCGGCAGCAGCACCCGGCGGGCGATCGACAACGCCGCGTACTCCGAGGACAGCCACGCGGGCTACTCGTGGACCACCTACGCCGAGCACCTCCAGCGCGCGGGCCGGTCCTGGAAGGTCTACCAGGAGTGGGACAACTACCAGGACAACAACCTGGAGTTCTACGTCTCGTTCAAGCAGGTCGCGCGCAAGGCACTGGCCGCGGCCGGCGACTTCAAGAGCCTGGACTCGTTCTACGGCAAGCTCGGCGGGCTGCCCGCGGCCGAGCAGGACGCGCTGCTGGCCAAGCTGGAGCAGGGCGTCGCGGCGCTGCCGGCCGCCGACCGGGTGCTGTACGAGCGCGGTCTGCGCCGCGGCCGGCCGCACTCGCTGGCGAACGCGCTGCGCGCCGACATCGCCGCCGGCACACTGCCCGAGGTGTCCTACCTGGTGCCCTCGGCGGCCGACTCCGAGCACCCGAGCGCCTCCTCGCCGGCCGCCAGCGCGACGATCACCTACCAGGTGCTCGACGCGATCGCGTCCAACCGCGACATCTGGGACTCCACCGTCGTGCTGCTCACGTTCGACGAGAACGACGGCTTCTTCGACCACGTGCCGGCGCCGCGCCCGCCGGAGGAGGTCACGGACGAGTACTACAACGGCCGGCCGATCGGGTTCGGCGCACGGGTGCCGATGATGATCGTGTCGCCGTGGACCGTGGGCGGGTACGTCTCCTCGGAGACCTTCGACCACACCTCGGTGACCCGATTCCTGGAGACCTGGACGGGAGTTCGCGCGCCCGACATCAGCGCGTGGCGACGTACCGTGTCCGGCGACCTGACCGGCGCCTTCGACTTCGACCGGGCCCGCCGCTCGCACGTGCCGCCCCGGCCGGCCCCGGCCCCGGCGTTCACCTCGCGCTGGCGGCCCGCGCCGCCCGCCGACCAGAAGCTGCCCGAGCCCGAGCGCGGTCGCCGCCCGGCCCGTCCGCTGCCGTATCAGCCGGACGCGTCGGCTCGCGTGGACGCCGCCAAGCGCACGCTCACCCTCGACCTGGCCAACGGCGGGCGATCCAGCGTGCACCTCCAGTTGTTCCCCTACTCGGGTGAACTGCCCAAGCCCAAGCACTACGACGTGCAGGGCAAGCGCTCGGACACGATCGCGCTCAAGGGCGACCGCTACGACCTGACGGTGGTGGGCCCGAACGGTTTCCGCCGCGAGTTCGCCGGGGCCACGGCGGCGGCCGGCGCCGAGGTCACCTCACGGATCCGCGCGACGGGCCGGGTGCTGGACCTGGAACTGGCCAACCACGGCAAGCAGTCGGTGACCTTCAAGCTCACCCCGAACGCGTACGGCCTCGGCTGCTCCGACCGCGAGCGCACGATCACCCTCAAGCCGGGGCGGGAGCGTACCGTGCACTGGTCGACGGGTTCGGCCGACGGCTGGTACGACGTCACGGTCACGATCGAGGGCGGCGACGGCTTCACCCGACGGCTGGCCGGCCACATCGAGAACGGTCGGGAGAGCGTCAGCGGCTGACAACCGTCAGGTCTCGGCGGCGACCGGCACCATTCCGCACGTCCCGGCGACTTCCCCGCGCCGGGACGTGCGATCTCCGCTGCCGCCGCCGGCCGTCGGCCTCCGCGCGACGGGGGCGGGAGGCAGGCGGCACGGCAGCGTTTCAGGCGGCGTTACGCTCGCCGACGGCATCCGGCGAGCGCTCGGCCGCTTCGTCGCCGGCGGTGGGCTTACTCGCGGGATGCCGAGCGTGCGGCCGGGCGACCTGCAACTCGCATCGGCCCTCCGTGCACCGACGCTCCAACCGGCCCGCCGAAATGGCCTGGATCAACCCGACCAGCCAACAGGTCGGGCAACCGCGCAGCACGATCAGGCCCACCGGAGCGAGCAGCAGTGCGGCCGGGCCGACCACGGGGATCAGCGCGAACGCGCCGACGAGCGCCCCAAGCCCCACCGCACCTCGGACCAGATGCCGCGCCACCGAATCACGGGCGGCACCCCGGTCGGTGGCGAGCCCCATCGACAGCACCGTCTTCACCCGGTCGCGGGTCGCCCACCGAAGGGCCTTCCCCGGCCGGTCGCCGGTCGACGGCAACGGGGCGGCCTTCCCGCGGTCGGCGTCCACTCCCCTTGGAGCGTCCTTCACGCGGTCGGCCCCCACTCCCCTTGGGGCCTCCTTGCCACCGCCGGCGTCCACTCCCGCTCGGGCCTCCGCCACCTGGTCATCGAGCACCCCCATCGGGGCCTCCTTCGCACGGTCGACGACCACTCCCATCGGTGCCTCCCTCACGCGGTCGATGGTCACTTGCATCGGTGTCGCCGGCGCCGCCGCTCTCGTCGCGACCCGCCTCGTACCCGTCGAGCGGTTGCCGAAGTCCCTCCCGGACCGCCGTCCGGGCCCGGTGCAGGCGCGACTTCATGGCAGCCGTACTCAAGCCGAGCTCCTCGGCGACCGGCCGCCCCGGCCGGCCCTGTACGTCGCGCATGATCAGCACCCGGCGCAGGTCCTCGGGCAACGCGGCGATCACCGCGGCCACCCGCTCGGCCTCCAGCCGCCGGAGTACGTCGTCCTCCAGGCACTCCGTGGCGGCCTCCCGGTCCGGTTCGGCCGGCCGCAGCACCGTCCGGGCGCGCCGCAGACATTCGTTGCGCACGATGCGGAACATCCACGACCCCAGCGCCGCGGTCGCCCGCAACATCCCGATCCGGCGGTAGAGGATGATCAACGCCTCCTGCGCCGCGTCCTCCGCGTCGTGCGGTGACGTGCACAACGAATGGGCGAAGCGCAGCACGTGCGGATACGAACCGGAGACCAGCGCGGAGATCGAGTCGACGTCCCCGCGCTGGGCGGCGAGGACCAACTGTTCGCCGGGCCAATCGATCTCAGCCACGCGAGCTCCTCCGCTTTCGGACCAGAACGACGCACGTGCACACCAGCAACGCGACACCGACCGCGACACCGACAACGACAACTCCCATGGGCACCTCCGACTCCGGGGCCGACCGAGCGGCCGACGCACACATAAGAGCCCGCCGGACCGCAAAAGGATTCACCCGAACCACAACCCGTCGCCGCCGACCTCGCCTGCCCGGGTTCGATGATCCACCAGAGGCGGGACGACCGGACGAGCCACCGAATCCTGGGCCGCCCCGATCACTCCCGGAACGGGACGGCGGTGCGCCGGCGGACCAGTTCCGCGTACGGTTCGAGCGTGCCGGCCGGGAGCGTGGCCAGCCACAGGACGTCGGCGGCGGACCCCCGCACCTGCGCGTCCCGCTCGGCGGCGTCGATCGGCTCGGCCGGATCCGCGCGGCACACGCTCGCGGCGTTGACCACGACGTCGCGCCGCGCCGCGTCCTCGGCCAGGTCCCGCGCCAGTACCTTCATCGCGGCCACCCGGCCGATCATCGACGGAACGCCGATCCACGCGGGCCAGCCCTCGGCGGCGGCACGACCCTCCTCCACGGCGCGTACGTAGTCGTCCATCACCTCGGCCAGCTCGGCCAGGCTCGCCCGATCCACGTCAAAGCGTGTGCGCAGCCGGTACGGAAGGTGCCGCAGCCCGGCGAAGTCACCGGCCAGGAGCACGAATCGTGCCCCGTCGTTGAGCAGCGGAGCGAACGCCTCGATCAGCCGGTGGGTGCCGTGGTTGTCGGTGTCCACGTAGGCCCTGACCTGATCCTGGTTGCGCGTCCCGAGGTCGACCCGGGCGGCGGCGCCGGCGATCACCACGTCCACGCCGCCGTGTCGGTCGGCGAGCGTCGCGGCGAGCCTGGCGGCGCCGGTCGCGTCGCGTGGATCGAGGTCCGCGAAGTGCGGTGCGAACCCCTCGGCGCGCAGCCGGGCCACGGCGTCGCGCCCACGCTCCGGATCCCGGGCCGCCAGGTAGACCGCGCCCTGCTCGCCCAGCCGTCGGCACAGTCCGCGCACGAGCGCGAGGTCCAGCGCGCCGGTTCCGCCGGTGACGATGGCGGTCTTGGACATGGCGATCCCCGATTCCGTGGTTCGGTGCGTAGGCCGTGCGGCATGCGGCATGCGGCGTATGGCCTCCGGGCGTTGCGGCACCCGGCGGTCGGCACCCGTGACGGTCCGCGCCGCGCCGGTCGAGCGCGCTCGGTCGAGCACGCCGTCCGGCGGCGTGGATCCGGTGCCCGGGCGTTCCGGCCGGCGTGTCTCTACGATCGTGCCGAGACACTTCCCCGAGCAACGACGATGTCGGCAACCCTCGTTAATCCAGGGGTTACCGATGACAGGTGTGGCACGGGGTGCGGCACGGGGCACGGGGCGCGGTGTGGCACGGCGTACGGCGCGGAGTGCGGCACGAGGCACGAGACCGGTTCGCGCCGGCTCGCGCCGGTCTCATCGGCGGGAGCACGGCACGGTACGGCGACGAACGGCGGGGGCGTATGGAGCTGCGGGACATCGAGATCTTTCTGGTGCTGGCGGAGGAGTTGCACTTCGGCCGTACCGCCGAGCGACTGCTGGTGTCCTCGGCCCGGGTCAGCCAGGCGATCAAGCAGCAGGAGCGTCGGATCGGCGCGCCCTTGTTCGAGCGCACCAGTCGGCGGGTGTCGCTGACCCCGATCGGCCGGCAGTTGCGTGAGGACCTGGCCGCGGGCTACCAGCGCATTCAGGACGGGATCGAGCGGGCCGCGGCGGCGGCGCGCGGCCTCTCCGGCACGCTGCGGCTGGGCACGATGGACGCGACGCTGGCCGAGATCCCCGAAATCCTGGACACCTTTCGCAGCCGGCATCCCGACTGCGAGCTGCGCATTCGCGAGGCGCACATCGGCGACCCGTTCGGGCTGCTGCGCGGCGGCGAGGTGGATCTGCAACTGGTGTGGCTGCCGGTGGAGGAGCCGGACCTGACGGTGGGCCCGATCGTGCTGACCGAGCCGCTGGTGCTCGCCGTGTCCGCGCGGCACGAGTTCGCCGGCCGCGAGTCGGTCTCGCTCGAGGACCTCGCGGTCGGTCCGGTGTTCCGGATCGACGACTCGGTCCCGGCCTACTGGGCCGAGGCGATCAACCCGACCCAGACGCCCAGCGGGAAGCCGATCCCGCGCGGCCCCGCAAGCACGACGGCGCACGAGACGCTGACCGCGATCGCGGCCGGGCTGGGCATCTCGCCGGTACCGCTGCACGCGGTCAAGTACTTCCCCCGGGGCGACATCGCGTACATCCCCATCCACGACTCGCCCGCGCTCGCCTGGGGCCTGGTCTGGCGCACCGCCGCGTTCTCCCCACTCGCCCAGGCCTTCACCCGCGCCGCCACCGACACCCTGACGGCAGCCGCATCGACAAAGGCCGGACCGGACCCGGCCCGCCGCCCTTGACCTTGCGCCGGCCGGACAACCTGCGGGACGCCCGGGACTCGGGATACCCGACTCGATCCGCCCCGATCCGCCCCGACCGCCGACCGGCTCGACGTCCGCCGACACACCGAGGCCGCTCCCGCACACTGGGAGCGGCCTCGCCCGCGACACAACGCTGCCGGCCCCGACAATCCCGGCGGTTCGTCTCCCGGGCCCGGACGTGCCGTCCGATCGGTACGGCACTCACGAACCGTCCGACCCTGCGGCGCTGACGAAACAGTCACCCATAGGGCACTGACGAGAGCACGCCCGAGCACGTTCGGCAAGACCGTCGGGCCCTCCCTGGTGGAAGCCGCCGGCTACCGGGCCACGTCGCCGACTTCGGGCGCACCGCCCACGCCCCCCGCCCAGCCTCGACCCTCCGCTCGGGACACCTCCTCCGCCATGACGGCGACCGGCAACATCGGGTTGGCCGCTGCCGCCCGCACCACCTGTGCGTCCTCGTCCGCGAGTAGTGCGATGAGGGTCGCCGGCCGCAGGGCCGGGTGGCCGGCGGCCAGGCGCCTTGCCCGGTCATCCGCGAGGCACGCGTGCAGGGCCCGTGCGGTCGCGTTGCGGTGTCGGGCGATCGCGCGCAGTGCCTTGCGTGGTGGGGCCGGCCGGCGGGTCAGCTCCTCCAGGAGGGCCGACGACGCATCCGGGTTCGCCGCGACGCCGGCGGCCACGCGGGCCCCATGCCGAGCGAGCATGGCCCGCAGCCGGGTCTCGGACAGACCGGGGTGCGGTGCGATGGAGGCGACCACCTTGGCGTCCGGATCACCGGCGAACGTGTCGCGGATCGTGTCGGGAAGGTCGCGACGTGCGGCCACCAGCATCCGCAACGCCGCATCGGCCGACCTGGCGGCCACGGCGATCTCACGAGGCGACGCGGTGGCGATGCGGGGCAGCAGGGTGGGGCCGAGCCGGGTGGTGCCGGCCACGCGGGTGAGTACGTCGAGCGGCAGGCCCGGGTTGGCCGCGAGTACCCGCCGCACGTCGTGGGACCCGTCGTCGGCAAACGTGCGGCAGGCGGCCTCGTCGAGGTGGGGATTCTCGGCCAGGGCCAGCCGCACCAGCGGAATCGGGTCCTCGGCGAGCCGGGCCGTCTGCTCGGGCGACAGGTCGCCGCGGGAGGCGAGTTCGGCGCGCAGCAACATCGAGGGGTGGTCGACGAAGCCGGCCACCGCCTCGGTCGGCGTGGCCCGATTCCCCAGGGCGTTGCGCCGTATCTCGTGCACCGTCGACTCGTGCGCGCCGGAACAGGCCGCGCCCGCGGGCAGTTCGCAGTCGAGCCGGGAGCAGTGCGGATCGTGCACGAAGGGCACCGGTTCGCGATCGCAGACCGCGCATCGCCGGGCCGGCGGCAGGCCGTTGCCGGTGAGCAGGGCCGCCAACAGGGCCGGGGGTGTCGCGTCGTTGGCCGCCACCGCGCGGCGCACGTCGGCGTGCGGATGCTCGGCGAGTCGAGTGGCCGTCTCCGTGGTCGTCCACCAGCCGAGTTCGGCCGCCACCCGCGCCTCCGGGTCGGCGGCGAGCGCGGCGCGCACATCGGATGGCAGGTCGGGGCAGGCGGCCAACCGCTCCCGATGCTCGGCGTCCGGGTCGGCCGCGAACAGGCGGGCCCACTCCGGAGGTCCGGCGCCCTGGTCCAGCAGGGCGAGTGCGACGTCCGGGCGGGTCGCGGGATCGATGTCGGCGGCGCCGAGCCGACCCGCGCACACCAGGTCGACCGCGCTCCCCGGTTGACGCCCGACCAGCGCCGCCGCCTGCGCGGCGGTGAGCGCCGCGTTCCTGGCGATCCCGCAGGCCAGGTCCTCGTCGGCGACCGCGATCAGCCGATCGAGCAACTCCGCCGGCAGAGCCGGATTGGCGGCAAGCCCGTACAGGGCCTCACGGTTCACCGGCCACATCCTGCCCGACCCGGGGTGGACCGGCAGCCGAATATCGGCCCACCAGGTGGATCCGCCCGAGCCGACCCACTCGGCCGATCCGGCCCACCGACCCACCCCGGCCAACCCGACCCAGCCAATCCGACCCAGCCAATCCGACCAACCCGACCGACTCGACCGACTCGACCGACTCGACCGATCCGGCCCACCCACCCGGCGACCCGACCCGCCCGACCCACCGACCCAGCCGGTCAACCCGACCCGACCCACCCATCGACCCAGCCGGCCCATCCAGGCAACCAACCTGACCGATCCGGCCCACCCGGCCGACCCGACCCGTTGCGCCGGCCCGTCCGGTGCCGTCGGCGGGCATGGCTCTTGTCTCCTGTCGGCGCCTCTGCCATACATGGCTGCACGCCGCATCTGACGCTGTGTCATTTCCCGTGGCGGGAGAGAGGTCTGCCGTGACTCGTCTGGTACTGACCGGGGCCAACCTGCTCGACGGGACCAACGCCGCCGTCGCCGATCGCACGGTGGTGGTGGAGGGCGAGCGGATCGTCGCCGTGCGAAGCGAGCGGCCCGACCCGCAGGACGGCGACGTACTCGTCGACCTGGCCGGACGCACCCTGATGCCCGGCATGTTCACGTGCCACTTCCACGCGACCTACCACGAGCTGGGCTCGAAGCCGAACACGCCGTACGGCAACGAGTACCCGCCCTCCTACCAGGCGCTGATCGCCGCGCGGAACCTGCGCACCGCGCTCGAACTCGGCTACACCGGCGTGGTCGGCGCGGGCGGGTCCAACGACGTCGAGGGCGGCGTCAAGCGCGCGATCGAGGACGGGCTGATCCCCGGCCCGAGGTTCTGGGCCTCCTCGCGCGAGTTGTCCACCACCGGGCACTCCAACGACGGTGTCCCGTGGCACTGGGGGATGGGCGCTTCCGGCGCGGTGCGGTTGTGCGACGGCGCGGAGAGCTTCCGGCTCGGCGTACGCGAGGAGATCAAGCGCGGCGCGGACGTGATCAAGCTGTTCGTGACCGGCGGGCACGGCACCACCGCGCCCAAGGACCGGATCGAGATGAGCCGTGCGGAACTGGCCGCCGCGATCGAGGCGGCCCATCAGCGCGGCGTGCTGATCCGGGCGCACCTGGTCAACAAGCCGGCCATCATGATGGCGCTCGAACTGGGCATCGACATCGTCGACCACTGCGACGAGATGGACGACGAGGTGATCGCCGCGCTCGTGGAGACCGGCGCGTTCGTGGTGCCCTCGTTGCACTTCCCGAAGCACTTCCTCGGCTTCATGGGCTCGGGACTGGGCTTCGCCGCCGACGCGATCAGGGCCGACCTGAACCACATGTACGCGATGATCCCGAAGGCGCAGGCCGCCGGCGTGCGGTTCGTGCTCGGCGACGACTACGGCGCGATCGGCTTCCCGCACGGGATGTACGGCGCGGAGCTGCGCCTGTACACCGAGCACGCGGGCGTGACTCCGCTCGACGTCCTGCGCTGGGCGACCCGCAACGGCGCCGAATTGGCCCGACGCGGCGACGACCTCGGCCGCGTCGAACCGGGCCGGCTCGCCGACCTGCTGATCCTGGACGGCGACCCGACGACCGACATCGGCGTCCTGGCCGACCGGCCACCCCGCGCGGTCCTCAAAGGCGGCGAGCTGGTCGCGGGGGCTTGGCCGGGGCGGTGAGCGGGGTGTCCCCGGACGCCTGATCTCCCGGACGCCTGGCCTCCCGGGTGCGTGGCCTCCCCGAGCGCCCGACCGCGCGATTGCCTACCGCGATCACGCACCCGTTCACCCATCACGACCGCCCGCCCCCGACCGCTCCGTACCCGCCCATTCCCCTGCCCGCCGTCCCCCACAGATCGGATCCGACCCGGGAGCACCCATGGCACCAGCGATCCGCTCCGTCGACCAGCTCGGCTACGTCGTCGACGACTTCTTCGCGATGATCCGCGAGGTTGCCCGGACCTGGGACGGCGAGTCGGCCCCGATCCGCGAACTCGACTTCGGCTGAGCGGGCGGGAACGGCGCGCCCCGTACGCTCACCCGCACCCGCACCCGAACCCACACCCGAACCGTCAGCCGCATCCGCAGCCACGCGCCCGACTCCGCACTTCGGGCGGCCCGCGCCGGCCCCGCTCGCCCCACCGTCCCGAGGTCCCCTCCACCGGCTCGCCTACACTCCGGTTGTGTCCGACCTCTCTTCCCCTCCCCCACCCGGTGACGACGCGCTCGACACGGTCGGAGCGCTCGCCGACCCGGTACGCCGGGCCCTGTACCGCTATATCGCCGCCGCCGAGGGCGCGGTCGGGCGAGCCGAGGCGGCCGACGCGGTCGGGATCCAGCGCACGCTCGCGGCGTTCCACCTGGACAAGCTCGCCGAGGCACGCCTGCTCAGCACCGAGTACGCACGGCCCGCCGGCAAGGGTGGGCCCGGCGCCGGCCGACCCGCGAAGTTGTACCGCCGCAGCACGATCGAGACCAGCGTGAGCCTGCCACCGCGCGCCTACGACACGGCCGGGCAGATCCTGGCGGACGCGGTCGAGCGCGCGGGCGCGGATCGGGCGGTGCACGCGGCCGCGTACGACACCGGGCGGCTGGCCGGGAGGGCGCTGGGCGGGCCGACCGCGGGTGGCGCGAGCGATACGGACGACACGGATGACACGGACGGTACGCGGGGTACGGACGAGCACGATCGGGTGGTCGCGGCGCTGACGGCGCGCGGATACGAGCCGGTCCCGGACGCGGTGTCGAACCCGGCCTCGGGCCCGGAGCCGCACCCGCAGCCGCAGCCGCAGCACGAGCGGGCCGATCAGGACGTCCCGGCGACGCCCGAGGAGCCGCACGAAACGTCCCGGATCCTGCTCCGGAACTGCCCCTTCCACCAACTGGCCGAGGACTTCCCGCCGCTGGTGTGCGGGATGAACCTGGCCCTGGTGGAGGGGCTCCTCGACGGCCTGGGCGCGGCCGAGCATCGGGCCAGGTTGGACTCGGTGCCGGGACGCTGCTGCGTGGTGGTCGAGCGGTCGGCGGAGGAGACCGCGCAAGGGCGACGGGCCGCGAACTCGGGGCCGGCGAACGAGGCGAACGGGCGGGGGCCGGTCGACTGATCCGCCCGATCCACCCTCCTCGGCACCCCCGCAATCTCTAAAAACAATTTTCGTTGACATATATCTCGGGACCTGGTGAGGTGACCTCATGCCCTCGACACATCACATCGCCCAATTCAACGTCGCGCGGATGCTCGCCCCCCTGGATACGCCCACCATGGTCGACTTCGTCGCCGGCCTCGATCCGGTGAACGAACTCGCGGACCACGCGCCCGGCTTCGTCTGGCGGATGAAGGGCGAGGACGAGGGCGTTCCCGACGCGACCGACGTCCGCCCGTACGACGCCGACACCATCGTGACCATGTCGGTGTGGGAAACCCCGGACCGGCTCTGGGAGTTCGTCTACCGCAGCGGCCACCTGGAATACCTGCGCCGCCGCCAGGACTGGTTCGAGCACCTCGCGGAGATATCGCAGGTCCTGTGGTGGATCCCGGCCGGCACCGTCCCGACCGTCGCCGAAGGCAAGAGCCGCCTGGACCACCTGCGCGAACACGGCCCGACCGCACACGCCTTCACCTTCCGCACCCGCTTCCCCGAGCCCGCGACGGCGGAAGTCGCCTGACCGAAACGACCAAGGCGGCTGTCCGGGGCACGCCTTGTCCGGCTCCGCGGCTGCTCGCGACCACGGGTCGGCATCCGTACGCCTCCACCGAGCCTCGGGAGCCGCACCGGAGCCCGGCCCTCGCGTCCGTTCTCGATCTCCCGTCGGGCGCCGCCGCGTGAGCACGGCGAGGAGCCGAAGGGCGGATGCGGTGCCGGCGTCGTGACGCTCGGCGAGAGATCGAAGACAGGCCCGAGGCCGCAGCCGCGGCGCAGGGGCCGAGCCGGCACGATGGCGCGCATGAACATCATCCCCGGGCGCGGCGTGGCGCTCGTCGAGATCGGTGACGCGCGGCCCGAGGTCG
Organism: Embleya sp. NBC_00888; assembly: GCF_045207655.1. Lineage (NCBI taxonomy): Bacteria > Bacillati > Actinomycetota > Actinomycetes > Kitasatosporales > Streptomycetaceae > Embleya > Embleya sp. NBC_00888. The sequence continues at coordinate 2,851,217 of NZ_CP108785.1, forward strand.
AGGCCAGGACCGGCGAACCGGTCCACGGACCGGGTCGATCGAAGGCCGTCTACCGCACCGAGCCGGCCCTGGTCATCAGCTACCTGCCGGACGACACCGTCGAGTTGGTCGAACTGGGCCACTCGGCCGGCACCGGTACCGAGGTCCGCCTCGACGACGTGCAACTCACCTGGCGGTTCCTGGACGACGTGGTCGCCGAGCTGACCGCCCTCGGCCACACCGGCACCGAGACCGACATCGGCTACGCGTTCCGGGCGGGATTCGCGATCTGGTCGATGGGCTCCCGGCACGCCTCCGAGCTCGACCCCGACGCGGACGAGGACGACGAACGCGAAGTCGTCGAAGGCGTGTCGGTCGCCCCGTTCACCTACTTCACCGAGAGCTGAGCACAGCCGAGCAGCCGACTGGTCGCGCCGCCCGGCCTCGGTCGTGACGGGCCCACCCGCCCACCGAAGGGACCCGAGCGCGGCGATGTCGCGACCGGCATCGAGGCGTCAGGTCACGGCGTCAAAGCCGCGTCCACCGCCTTGGTATCCCAGTAGAACGGGCGGATCTCGATGATCAGTCCGTTCCGGATGGTGATCATCTGCATCACCCAGGTGTCCAGAACCCGGCCCGTGGCGCGCGCGGTCAGCAGGCCGTGATTGAGGATCGCCACCGAGTCGCCGTCGACCGCGAAGCGCTGTTCGAGGAATTCCATGTCCTGCCACGCCTCGCTCATCGCGGCCATGAAGTCCTCGATCCCGCTCGGACCGTGGCGAGGACCGCCATACGGCAGCCCCGGCGACTGGTACATGACCACGTCCGGATCCAGGCACGCGGCCAGTTCCGCGAAGCTCGCCCCGCCCGGACGACCACCGGCGGCGACATAGGCGGCCTCGGCCGCGAAGAAGGTCTCCAGGACGGCGAGCGCGCCACCGGGTTCGGGGGCGGCGGCCGGCGCGGACTCGGCAGCGGGCGCGGGCATGGGCGTCGGTGGCAGGACCGTGTTCTCGGTGCTCATGAGCCCATCGTGGTCACCGAACCCACGCGATGCCGGCGGCAATCGGTCATCGCGCTGCGCCTGCGACTCCCGCGCCGCCGTGCGCCCCGGTCCTGCACTCCCGGCCCCGCCCGGTCTCGCCCGGCCCGGCCCTCACTGCCTCCCGTCACCACCCCGGGTCACGGGGGTCGAGGAACCGGACCGCTTCCGGCGGCCGGTCATGGCGTTCCCGGCCGGCTGAGGATGCTCGACGCGCTGAAGACCTCGTCGTTCGACGGCACCCCGATCCCGCGCCACGTGAACGGAATCCCGCGCGCCACGGTCGGGTCGGCGGCGTCCATGAGCTGAAAGTGCACGTGCGGCTCGCTGGAATTCCCCGAATTCCCACAACGCGCCAACTCCTGCCCCACCCGCACCCGTTCGCCCTCCCGCACGACCACCGACCCACGCCGTAGGTGCGCGTACATCGCGTACACCCCGTCGCCCGGATCCAGGATCACGTGGTTGCCGACCAGCCGACGCGCATCGGCCACCTCTCGGAAGACGCCCTCGACGACCAGATAGACCAGCGCCGGGAACGAGTTGCGGCTGAGGTGATCGCGTTGGCCGTCGACCACCCGCACCACCGTCGCGTCCGCCACCGCCGACACCGGCAGACCGAACCCCGGGAACGCGCCGCTGCGCCGTACCACCGGCCACCACCCGAACCTCGGGCGAGCCCGCCCGCCCTCCGGCTCCGCGACGATGTCGATCGCGTACGCCTGCCCATAGGCCCTGGTGCCATGACTCGGCACCTTGTCGGCCGGGCTGTTCAACGCCCGCCATCGCCCGGACACCGGCGCCTCGACCTCCACGCCGGGCCTCGCGCCGGGTTCGACACCGGCGCCGACACCGGTCTTCGCGGCGGTGTCCGCCTCATCCGGCTCGACCGACCCATCCGGCTCGTCCGGCGCCCAGTTCACCAGGAGTTGGGTGACCATCATCAACCCCAGCGGGACCCAGCTCCACATCCAGGAGTAGCCGTAGTACATCCCTGCCACCAGGACCGCGAAGAACGCGATCCAGCAGAGGCGATTCATGGCCGTGGCGGCCTTGTGGAAAGGCATCGTGCGGCTCCCCGTGTGGACTCGTCGTGTCGATGCGTCGTGTCGATCGGACCCGAAGTTTCGATAATTCGAAGTTACGTAATTACGTATCATCTGGCAAGGGCCTATCGCGGATCGCGTCGAACCGGCGCCCGCCGAGCCGTGGATCACCGATCGACTGCCTGCGCACGCGCGATGGCGGGAACAACCCCGACAGCCGGCGCGATGACCCGGGGGCGAGACGAGACATCCATGGCCGACCGAGCCGATCCAGCCGACCTCCCACCCCACACGCAGTCGTCGCCCGACCCGTCGGCCCCTGATCCATCCGCCAACGACCCGAAGCCCCGGAAGCAACCGCGTCGACACCGGCGCACGGACCGGCACGCCCCCGTCGATCCAGGCGTACTCGCGGGCCGGGCCGCATGCGCCGCGGCGTGGCTGTTCGCACTGCCCAGCTTCTACTGGGGTTTCGGCGGACACGTCGGCGCCGACACCGTGGGCACCTGGGCGGCCCGACTGACCTGGGCCGACGACCCGTTGGCCATGACCACCATCCTGGTCACGGGGGTGCTCAAGGTCGCGGCCGGCTTCCTGGCACTCGCGCTGATCCACCCGGAGCGACGATCCCTGCCCCGACGCCTGTTGCTGACGGCGGGACGAGGCGCGACGGCTCTGCTCGTCCTGTACGGCGGTATCCAGTTCGGCACCGCGCTGCTGATCGAGATCGGTGTCCTGGACCGGCCGGACGACTTCGACGCACACGCCTTCCATTGGCATCTGTACCTATGGAGCCCGTGGTTCCTGATCTGGGGCGTCCTGCTCGGCCGCGCGACGGCCTACTACCGCGGCCACACGGCACGCCCCGCCACGACGACCTGACCGACCGAGGACCTGCCTTCGAACACGGCTGCGCCCGGCGGGTGTGCCCGGGTGTGCCGGCAGGTGTACCCGGCAGGTGCGGCCCGCAGGTGTGCCCGGCGTCACATGGAACCTTTTCCCGCCCGACGTCCTCTTCCCGACGATCGACCGTCCGAACCGATCGGCCGAATCGCCCGCCCGCGCAACCGGCCTCCGGGTCGACCGGCCGACGGGTCGACCAGCCGACAACCCGTCGGCCCAGAAGGGACTTCGCCGTGCACAACACCACCACCGCCACCGGAGCCACGACACCGGGCGCCTCGACACCCGGCATCGCCGGCAGAAGGCGCGCCGGTACCGCCGTCGCCACACTGCTCACCGCCGATGCGCTGCTGCACGCGTTCTGGGCGGCCGGCCCGACCTGGCCCGCCGACAGCACCGAGGCGCTCTCCCAGGGACTCCTCAACGCAGACGTCCCGTTCACCCCACGCGTCCTGCTGCCGCTCTGCGCACTGCTCGGCACCGGCGCCGTCGGCGTGTACGCGCACAGCCGCGACCGAGGCGGCCGGATCACCGCGCTCGTCACCGCCGCGGTCGCCGCCGGACTCGCCGTCCGGGCGACGGTGGGTGCGGTGTGGGCATTGGGCATCGGAACCGACCCGGGCAGCACGTTCCACCGCCTCAACCTGATCGTCTACACACCGGTATGCGTGGCGTTCGGATACACGGCCGCCCGGCTCGCACTCACCGGCTTCCGCCGCACGTCGCGTCGACTGCCCCGGGCCGGGGTCACCGGGAGATGATCATCACCGTGCCGGATCGCCGAAGCGAAGACCGTCCAGCCCAGGACCGAACAGCCCGAAACCGACCAGCCGAGAACCGACCGACCCATCACCGAACCACCGCAGACCGAACCACCGCGGACGCGAAACCCGAAGACCGAACAACCCGAGACCAATCGAACCGAGACCAAACGAACCGAGACCAAACGAACCGAGAGCAATCACCCAAAGACCAAGCAACCGACCGTCGCACGCGCGGCGTCGCCCTCGCCCGCGCCGCCCGGCGCGGCGACACCATCGCGATGAGCGACCTGCTCGATCACCTGATCCCCTACGTCACCACCATCTGCGGCCCGATCGCCCTGGACGCCCGCCAGGACGCGGTCCAGGAAACCCTGGTCGTCGTCTTCCGCGCGCTGCGCACCCTGGACGAACCGGAAGCGCTGTACGGCTGGGTCCGTGCCATCGCGGCCCGCGAGGCGGTCCGCATCGCCCGCCGCGCCGGCCGCGACACCCCTGTCGAATCGACCGAACTCCCCGCACCGGGCGACCCCCAACTCGCCGCCGACATCAACGACGTACTGGCCAGGCTCTCTCCCGAGCACCGCGCCGTACTGGTCCTGCGCGACGTCGAGGGCCTGGACGAACAAACCGCCGCCGACCTGCTCGGCGTACCCGAAGGCACCGTCAAGTCCCGGCTGCATCGCGCCCGGGCCGGATTCCGAAGGATGTGGACGGCATGACCGAGCCACTCGACCCTCGCAGCGTCGAGTCCGGCGGCGTCGAGTCCGGCGACATCGACCCCGGCCTCGTCGACGCGGTCGGCCGCCTCCGGGCGCTGACCGCCGGCATCCCCGGCGCGCGCGTCGTCGAGGGCGTGATCCCGGCGCCGTTCGCCGACGTCTGGGCGGTGATGGGCGACCTGGAGGACGGCTTCGGTCGGTTCCAACCGGACATGCGCCACGTACGGGTCACCCGACGCGAAGGCGACCGCGTCGAGGCCCACGCGCGCAGCCGCTACGGCATGCGGGCCCGCTTCGACGGCGTCCTGCGCCCCGGCTGGTGCTGGTTGCAAAGCCGATTCGTGATCATCGGCATGGCGGCCGTACCGGAAGGCGACACCACCAGGGTCGCCCTCACCGGCGGCGTACGAGTCCCCGGCCGAGCAGCCATCCTGCCCATCGGCACCACTCGCGAACTACACCAAGCCCTGACCCGCCTGAACCAAGCCGTCACCATCCCCTGACCCGGGCCGACGGCACGATTCACCGGATCCGGCTCGCTCGATGAACTCGCCTTGTACCGCGGCCTGTTCGGCATTCCGCTCATGGTGCACGAGCCACCGGAGTCGGTTGCCCGGATCGCCGCGCTGGGCGCGTTGCCACAGGAGGCGGCACTGGGCCGAGACATGGACCGGAGGTGCGAGTGAGGAGAGGAGCGAAGAGCCGAGTGGGCCGGATCCGGAGCGAGACTTGAATTCTGGATAGAGAAGGTCCAGAATAAGACCACGGCAGCACGGCACCGGCCTCCCGCTTCTGCGGATCCGCCGACCCGGGCAACCCTGCCCGCATCCCCCTCTCGTCATGGGATGTCCGACAATCTAGATTCTGGATATCAAACATCGTGAATAAGCAGATCCCGAACCCCCGACCCCACACCGACTCCGAGCTCCACACCCGAGACCGGTCCGAAACGAAACCCCGAACCAATACCGAAACCCGACCTCGGTCCCATCCCGCCACACCCCCGCAACCACCACCTCCCACACCACCGCCCCCCTCGCTCACGCCACCTCCATCTCCCCCGTCGATGCTCCGCGCCTGGCTCGCCGTCGGCGCCGTCGCGCTCGGGATCTTCTCCCTCATGACTTCCGAGCTGCTGCCCGTCGGCCTCCTGACCCCGGTCGGAACCACGCTGGACGTCTCCGAGGGCACGGCCGGCCTGATGGTCACCGCCCCCGGAATCGTCGCCGCGTTCGCCGCTCCCGTGATCGCCGTGACCGCCGGCAGGCTGGATCGCCGCGTACTGCTCGCGGCGCTGATCGCCCTGGTCGGCATCGCCAACCTGGCCTGCGCCGCGGCGCCGAACTTCGCGGTGGTCCTGGTCGCCCGCGTACTGGTCGGCGTGGGTGTCGGCGGCTTCTGGGCGATCGCGGGCGGCCTGGCCCTGCGCCTGGTACCCCCGGCACAGGTCGCCCGGGCCACCGCCGTGGTCTTCGGCGGCGTGTCCACCGCGTCCGTACTGGGCGTCCCGGCAGGTACCTTCATGGGCGAACTCACCGGCTGGCGCACCGCCTTCGCTGCCGTCGGCGCGTTGGGCCTGGTCGCCCTCGTGGTTCTGGTGTTCCTGCTGCCACCGCTGCCCACGGAAGCGTCCGCCCGGCGGATGACGTTCCGCGACCTGTCCCGGCTCGGCCGCGACAACCCCGGCGTACGTGCGGGGCTGGCGCTCACGTTCCTGCTGATCACCGGCCACTTCGTCGCGTACACCTTCGTCCGCCCCATCCTGCGGGACGTGGCCGGCGTCGACGACGGCCTGATCGGTGTCCTGCTCCTCGGCTACGGCGTGGCCGGTGTCGCCGGCAACTTCGCGGCGGGTACCCGAGCCTCCCGCGACGCCCGGCGCACGCTCCTCGCGATCACCACCACCCTGACCGTCGCCCTGACCCTGCTCGCCCTCCTGCACGACGTCCCGGCAGCCGGCATCGCCCTGCTGATCGTGTGGGGCCTCGCCTACGGCGGCGTACCCGTGAGCCTGCAGACCTGGATGCTCACCGCGGCGCCGAAGGCCACCGAAGCGGCAACGTCCCTGTTCGTCGCCGTCTTCAACCTGTCCATCGCCCTCGGAGCCCTCCTCGGCGCCCTCGCCGTGGACAACATCGCCACCGCCGCGGCCCCGTGGCTGGGCGCCGCGCTCGCCCTCCTCACCGCCCTGACCGCGGCCGCCGCCCGCCGCCCGACCGCGGACCGGTGACGCCTCACCCACCGCACGAACAACCGGTTCCGAACAACCAGCTCCGAACACCGGTTCCGGAAACACCGATTCCGGAACCACCATCACACCTGGGAGAACCAGATCATGAGCAGCTCCATCACCATCACCAACCCGGCCGACCTGCACAACCCGGTGGCATTCGGCTACAGCCACGTCGTCGACGCGCCCAATCCCGACCTGGTCTTCATCGCCGGCCAGTACGGCTCCGACCAAACCGGCGCGGTCGACTCGTCGGACTTCGCGGCCCAGGTGGAACGCTCCTTCACCAACCTGGGCACCGCGTTGGCCGCAGCAGGCCTGGGCTTCCAGGACGTAGCCCGCCTCGGCACGTACATCGTCGACCACGACCACGCAAAGCTCGAAGCGCTCCTCACGGTGATCACCCGCATCTGGGGCGACAAGCCCCCGGCCCAAACCCTCCTCGGCGTCGCCGCCCTGGCCCTGCCCGACATGCGCTTCGAAGTCGACGCGGTCGCCGTCCGCCCCTGACAAATCCGAGTCCAATTGGACTCACCCGAACCTACAAAGCCGTGGCCCGGCACCCCCAGGGGTGCCGGGCCACGCACGTTGCAGCGCCGAAGGCGCCACCGACGGCGCCGACCTCCACGAACTCATGTTCGGCCCCAACACACCCCACAGCCTGATCACCATGCTCACCGGCCAAGACCAGCACCGGGACCAATAGGCCGCCAAGCCCCGAACCCTGGCTCGCCCTCTCCCCCGTCCAACGCATTGACAAGCGGACCCGCACTTCCGGATGGCGCCCACGGGGACGTCGCGTTGGTCCCGAAGAGCCGGGAACCGAGCTCGGTGGTCTCGGCATATCAGGGGCGGCGAGTGCCGTCGACGGGCGGCGTGGGACGGTTCAGCCGCCAGACCACGTCGATCCCGGTGCCGGCAGGCGCTACGGGCGGCCTCGCCTGTTCACGCCGGATTTCGGTGAAGCCCAACCGGCGCGGTATGGCGGCGCTGGAGGTGTTGGCCAAGTCGTGCGCGATTTCCAGGTATTCCACGTCCGGCATGGTGAACATTTCGGCTATCAGGGCCGCGGTCGCCCTCGTGGCGATGCCCTGTCCGGTGGCGGCAGGGTGCAGCCAGTACCCGATGCGCCGACCCTGGGGCTCGGTCCCGCGGGAGGTCTGGCACATGCCGATGGGGGTGCCGTCCTTGGCAATGGCGTAGTTGTACACGTCACCGCTCTCCCACCTCGCCTCGGACTTCGCCAGGAGGCCTCGGGTGGTCTCCTCACTGTGGCCGGCGACCCACGGCTCCCAGGGGCGCAGATGTTCCAGAGACTCCTCGATCAACGTGAAGGCGGGAGCGAAGTCGCTCTCCCCCCGCCAGCGTCGCAGAACAAAGTCTCCACATTCGATGACCTGCCTCGGTTGCGCCATGACGGCCATGATCGTTCGCAGACCGACTCCCCGCAACGAAGTACAGAAGAACCACGACCCGTTCCAACCCCATCCGCACGAGCGCCCGCGCGAGGAGACGCCGAGCGACGCCGCGCTGTCCGAAGGCCGATCACCAGGCGCAAGTCGAGGTCGAACGAGCCGGATACGGCCGGGCCAAGCTCGACGTCCCCAGCACCCGCGTCCTCCCCAGGAGCCGATCCGACCACGTCACCAGATCGGCGGCAGACCCGATGAACGTACTCACCGGCTCACCAAGGCAGTTGGCCCTGTTCTGTTCGGAGCGCTGCGCGGTATCGCCCCGGGTTCGCGAGGAAACGTCCGCGACACCGCCCGCCACCCGATCGTGCCCGGCGTTCCCCGCGCCCCGGATCGCGCCGGCCACAACACGCAGCTCACTGGAGCCCCCGGCTCAGAGTGGGTCTCCGTAGCGGGTGGCCATCGCGGCGGCGCGGTTGCGCAGAGCGACGCGTAGCGCTTGCGGGGCCAGGACTTCCGCGTCCATGCCGAGCTGCCACAGGGCCCATTCGGCGTGTCGTGAATCCTGGAAGGTCACTTCCAGCCGCAGCCGGCCGTCTGCGTCGGCTTCCTCGGCGAGGATGGCCAGCGCGGTGCCCACCAGCTCCTCCCGTCGCGCCGGATTCACCCTCAACAGCACGGCGACTTGGTCACCGCCGGTCCGAAACCGCGTGCTGCGTTCCTGCCAGGCCCGGTCCAGATCGACCCGGTCCGGCCGCTGTGCCGTCTCGGGGAGTTCCTCGGCGGCCAACACCCGCGACAACCGGTAGGTGCGGTCCGCGCCGGATCTCGTGGCCAGCAAATAGCCCCGGTCGCGTACGGTGACCAGGCCGATCGGGTCCACCGTGCGCCACTGTGGCTCCTGGCCGGTGGCCGCGTAGTGGATGCGCAACTTGTGTCCGGCGAGCACCGCGCGCCGAATCTCGATCATTGTGGTGTCGGGTACGTCATCGGCGACCAGCCGTCGTGAGAGCAGGTCGGTCTCCGGGTCGACGAGAAATCGCTGAGCCGCGTCGCTCGCGGTGGCCCGGTGCCCCTCGGGCAGCGCGTCGACCACCTTCCGCATGGCCGACGCGAGCGCCGAGCCGAGGCCGAATACCAGCTCGCCGCGCCCCGATCCGGCGGTCAACAAGGCAAGGGCCTCGTCGTGGTTCAGTCCGGTCAGCTCGGTCCGGAAACCGGGCAACAACGCGAAACCGCCGTGCCGGCCGCGTTCGGCATAGACCGGAACGCCGGCCCCGGACAGCGCCTCGATGTCACGCAGCACAGTGCGGGTTGATACCCCCAACTCGCGGGCCAGCGTGTCCGCGGTCAACCGCCCGCGCTGGCGCAGCAGTAGCACCAGCGAAACCAATCGGTCGGCGCGCATGCGAGAACTCTAACGAAATACATGACCAAGGGTGTCGTGATTTGTTGGGAGGCTCGTCAACGCGACGTCGAAGCCGGCGGCTACCGAGCCGATGGACGTACGCACTCCCATGAATCGAATCGAATCGAATCGAATGGAGCGACGAAGCAATGGAACGAACGGCGGTCAACCCGGTGACATGGTCGGTGGACATGGGGTTCAACCAGGGTGAGGTCGTCTCCGGACACACACGGACCCTGTACATCTCGGGACAGACCGCGATGAACGGCGACGGCAAGCCCCAGCACGACGGTGACATGGCGGCGCAGTTGACGCTGAGCATCGACAACCTGGAGGCCGTACTCGGCGAGGCCGGCATGTCCCTCGCGAACCTGATCCGGCTCAACGTCTACACCACCGACGTCGATCTGCTCTTCCAGCACTACGGCGGGCTGGCGGCGCGATTGGGCGCCGCCGGGGTGGCACCGACCACCACGATGCTCGGGGTGACGCGACTGGCGATCCCCGGCCAGATGGTCGAACTCGAGGGAACCGCCGTCGCGTGATGTGACTTCGCCGCCCCTGCTGTTCGTGCCCGTCGAACACGAGCAGCAGGGGCGCGGATGATTGCCGATGCTCGGGACGGCGACAATCGGCGTCCATGGCCTCGACTTGGCCTCGACGTCTACGGCACTAGGACCGCCGCGCGCAGACGTTCGCCCGGTGCCCGCTGCTCGACATACGTCAGCGCCACGGTGTCCGGGGAGCCGTGTACGCCTGAGCCCAGTCTGCTTGGGGCGCAAAGCCACGAAGGTCCTCCGAGTCAGGGATCGCCCCGGGGATCCGTACGTCCGCACCGGCGGCGGACAACAAGCCGCCATGGGTGCAATGACTCAGGTGTGCCCGAGCAGTGCAATCCGGCCCATGAGCGCTCGAATTGGGGCCGCTGAAAACGGAGTTGGCTCGTCGGAGGTCGGTGACGGACGTACGCCTGGCACAGAGCGTGGAAAGACGTACGCGTCACTGCTCGCGGCGTAGGAATTCGCGGGCGCCGCGCAGCGTGGTGTGCAACGTGCGTTGCGTCCGGGTGCTGTCCAAGCGGACGTCCAGTGCCCCCGGGGGACCGGTGTCGGCGCGGCGGCCGGCGGTCAGTTGGGTGCAGTCCAGTCCGTCGCGGTCGGCGATCAGGACACCGAGTTCATGACGGCTGATCGCGTCCGACCCGGCGAGATGGCACACGCCGGTGTGATCGGAGATGGTCAGCTCGAGAAGGGCCTGGGCGAGGTCGGTGACATGGACGGGGCACCGGATGTCATCGGTGAACAGCACGCCATTGCGTCGCCTGGTGGCCAGATCGTGGATGAGCGCCTCGTGCTCGGAACCACCGCCGCCGATGATCAACGAGGTGCGGGCGATGACGGCAGCCGGGGCGATTAGCCGGATCGCCGTTTCGGCCGCAGCCTTCGCGGCCCCGTAGGGGGTGATCGGATCCGGTGTGGCGGATTCGTGATAGCGAATTACGGTGCCGGAGAAAACGGCGTCACTGGATACGTGCACCAGCCGGGCTCCGTGCCGGGTGGCGGCCATCGCCAGGCGGATCGCGCCGTCGGCCGTAGTCGCCCAGTCGGCCTTGCGAGACGCCGCGTTGATGACGACGTCCGGCTGGGCCTGCCCGAGCGCCGAGGTGATCTCCTCGCTGCGGCACAGGTCCAGGGACAGCCAGTGAACACCGGGGATGTCACCGGCGGTGGTGGCGAAGGTTGCCGTCACGGCGTACCCGGTTGTCGCTGCCTGCTGGGCCAACTCACGGCCAAGGAAGCCACTGCCGCCTACGATCAGGATGTTCATGATCCGCCACGTTACGGTCCCGCGTTGCGTCACGTCACCCGGTTGCCGGGACGATCCGACGCTCGGCGGAGCCGACCCCGGCGCTCAAGGACCAAGTCGGCTACTCGGTCACATCGGATCAAGCCAGGCATCCTCACGGCCTCCAGGACAAGGCTCTGACCTGCGATGATGCGTCAGATGGCGCTCTGAGGGCCTGATCTGAGGGAACGCAGGGAATCACCCCGGGCAACGGCAGATCGCGCCGCACGCGAGAATTCGAACAAAAGCGCAGGTCAGAGGGGGTCCGCGAGCTGGTGATCGGGTTTCTTCCGTGAATCTCACCGAAGGAACACGATCACGCACGCCGGCCTGAACCTGTTGCCGAGTATGGCCGCCGAACGTCGTTCTCGCAGGCGCTCGGGTTCGGGGCAGCAACAACCGGTGGACGCCGAGGCGATCCGAATCCCCAATCCACGCGCGCTCGTGCCACGGTGCGCGACATCGAAGACGTCCTTCCGCCCTCTCGGTGCCGGGCCGGGGTCGGCTCATTGTTGTCATCGCGGTCCGGCCGGCGTTGTCGAGACGAACTGCTGGGCACGGAGTCTTTCGGGCGAGCCGGTGAGGGACCGACCCCCTCGATCTTGCCTGCGATCGGGCGGTTGCCCTCGTCAACCTTGCTACGGCCGCGACCCCTGCGAAACGCAGGGGTGCGGGTCGTGGAACCGGCGGGGGTGGCGGCGGGTGTTTCGGTGGCGTTCGACCCTGGGCTGGGTTCGTGGTCCGGGTACCTGCGGGTGCGCGCCCTCGGCGTGACCCGGCGCTCTGCCGGCTGGAGGTGCGTGGATGCGCTCGATCATTGCTCCGGTGGTGGGTCCGGTGGTGGGTCCGGTGGTGGGTCGGACGGGGTTGAGCGATGGGGGAGTGGGCCGGAGTAGTCGGGCGACGGCCGCCGCCGCAAGCCGCGTCTGTCTTATCCGGGGCGGGTTCGGGCGATGGCAGCGGTGGTGGCGGTGCCGGTGACAGCGCCGTCGTTGTTTGAACCGCCCTCGTCGGCTGGGCTCCGCGGGTGATGGGCCGCATGGCAGTGGGCGGATGTGCGCACCGGGTTCACGCCGAAGGGCCTCCCGCGATGTATCGAGGCAGGCTCGTCGGAGGCGTGTCGGGTACTTGGTTTGCTCGTCCGGGCGCGTCAGAGGTGGGATGCGTGCGCAGGCCGATGATGGCTTTCCCCATCAGGAACAGTCCTTGTGCACACATTCCCCGGGGCTCAGGGCAGTCGGGCTCGCGTAGTCTTCAGCCGTGACCACGCCGGGGAGAGCCTCGTGGCCTTGAAGCGCATCGCCTGTCCACGGTCCGACGGCAGCCTTCAGATGTTCTTCACAGGGGGCTTCCATGACATCGGCTACCCGAGGCTGGGGTTGGGGTAGGTGACGTCGGCGGCATGTACGAGTCCCCGCTGGAGTGGCCGCCCGAAGGCGAACTTGGTGAAGAGTGGGGCCAGCCGTTCACCTACCGACTTTCAGTGGGGATTGACGAATGACCTGCGCCTGGAGACACATTCGGCTGATGTTTGCGGAACGACTCACGTGGACGGGGCAACGAAGCTTGAGGATAACCGCCCACATGCATACAGGGCCTCCGACCTGCATGTTTCACAAGTTCACAACTCGTGCAACGGAGACTGTTGCGAAAGCTAGAGCGGAATATGTGCCAGGACATAGTGCGTGTTGTGCTCATAGAGATGTTCGTCAAGCTGCATGAGTATAGGTGCGTGCAAGTGTTCTTGGGCATGTTCATTACTATGAAGCGGAGCATGTTTGGGATACTGCAACACTAAAACGGCGGCTGTGCGGGCGGGTGTGCGGGCGTCTGTCGCGATGGATGTGCGGGTGAACGCTCGGGCGTGTGGACGGGTCTGTGAGTCTGTGGTCGGGCGCACGGATCAATGGGTGGCTCTGCGGCCGGGCGTACGTATCGGTCTGCGGGTGCACGGCTCTATGGGTGTCACATCGGGTGGTCGGGCGTGCGGTCGGATGTGTCGGCGGATGGTCGGATGTGGGTGTGGGTGTTGCTATGACTGTGCCTGTGTGCGGGTGGATGGTCGGACGTAGGGGCGGGTGTTCGCATGGGTGGGCGTTCGGATGGCACGGCGGCTGTGTGGATGGATCGGCGTGCGTATGGATGGAACGATCGACAGATGCACGGATGAACGTGCGGGCGGTTGGGCCGGTGTGCGGTCGGACGGGTGTGTCTTCGGATGGGCGGCTGTAGGGGTGTGCCTTCGTGCAGAACGGTGGATGTACGGGCGGGCGGCCGAATCGGCGGGCGGGCGGATGAGTGGGTCTGCGGATCGATGGCTGCGTGGGCGGGTGGGTGAGTGGGCGGGTGAGTGGGTGCCCGTGCGGGCGGATGCCTGGGTGGACGGGTGTTGGGTGGGACGGGCGTGCGGATGGATGAGCATGCGGACGGAACGATCGACGGATGGGCCTGCGCACGGATGGATCGACGTACGGGCGGATCGGCGCTCGGGCGCACGGATCGCTGGGTGCACGTGCGGGTGGGCGGAACTTCGGAACGATGGCCGGGCGGAGGGGTCGGTCTACGGCCGGATCGCTCTTCCTGACCGGCGGTGGGTCTGCGGTCGGAACGATGGGCGGATGGCCGACCGGGTGTGCCTGCGGGCCGGTCGATCGGCTGGTCCACGGGCCGTCGGGCGGACGGTCGCCTCTCCGGACGGGCCTGCATACGGCGCGATCCGACAGTCTTGCGAGCAACCGGCCTTGCGACCAACCCGCCTACGGATCGCGGAACGGCCGGCGCGCTGTGCGGCCGATGCGCTGTGCGGCCGATGCGGCGGGACGCTCGATCGACGCCGCGCGCGAACGACCGACAGGCGGAGGGGTACACGTTCGGGTCGGTCATCGACTCGGCGGACGGCCGACACACGCAAGCTCACGACGCGCGTGCGGCTCCACGGCCGGGACGGCCCCTCAACGCCTCTGTGGCGGCCCGGACGGGCGGAACGCACATCCGAGCATGGGGGCGACCGCCGTACGGCCCTCACGCTCGACAGAGCGCTCCGCCCAGCGCACGACAGCAAGTTCGACCGGCGGACGGGCAGACGGACGAACGGGCCGATGACCGCACGGGCGGAACCATCGGCCCAGCGCTCGATCGGCGGACGAAGCGGCGGCGGGCCCGGCAGAACGACGGACCGACACCCGGGCGAGCGGCCGGATAACGCGACGGGACGGCACGCAAGCAGGACGGCGGACGGACCGACCGGCGTCAGGTCGAACCGATCACCGGGCGGAACGACGGGCGGTCGGCATATGAAAGCGCGGATGGAATGCGGGTCGAGTTGGTGATTGGACTGCGTGGGAATGGTCGAGAATCTGGGTCCCGGGTCCACCGGACCGGCCGATCGTGCCCCGGCCGTGCCCGGGTCGCGGCATGCTCGATCCGCGGCCGCGCCCGGCCCTCGCGTCAACAGCCGCTCGACAGCTTCCCGAGACGGCCGGCACTGCGACCTCCGCGCCGAAACGACACGCACTCGGTCTCGGTCTCGGTCTCGGATTCGGACTCGCACTCCCCAGCGGTGCGAGCGCGACCCTTCGAATCCCGGACCCGGCCTCGACACCGAAATCCGGCACGGGACACCGCCGTCGACGGTGCGGCCCAGGACCGCATTGGTTGAGGGTCGGCTCGACGGTGCGTGCTCGTGGTGGCGTCGGGCGGCTTCTCGGGTGGGCCCCCGGAGTCGGAATGTTCGTAGCGTCCGTGTGGTGCTGTGGTGTTCCGGGCCGCGTGCCTGGGCCGCCGGGACTCGCATCCGTTGCGGGTGCTCGGCTGCGGCTTGTTCTTGCCCGGGTCCGGTCTGGGCGGCGGGATGTGGGGCCGCTTCGGGTTGTTGATCCGTTCCGTCGGGGGTTGCTCGGGGGCAGGGCCGTGCGTCGGAGCCGGCAGGCGTGCACCGCTGCCGGGTCCGAGTCCGGGTCCGGGTGCGTGTCCTTCCTGCGCGAAGGCCGCAGTGCCGGCCGTCCCCGGAGGCCGGCCTGCCCGGCCGCGGATCGAGCGTGACGCGACTTCACCGCGACCGAGGCGCCTCCGGCAGGCCGTCGCTCGGCCGGCTTGGCGGCTGGTTCCGACGTCCGCTCACCCGATCGGCCCGCGCGTGGGCGGGCCCGGGACCCACACGCTCGACCACGCTCGCCCCGTCCAATCACCAGGTTGCCGGGAGCCGCGTCACCCGCGGAACCCATCCCGGCTGTGCCGGCCACCCTCGCCAACCCGGCGGAACCGCGGACGTGTTGCCCGGTGCCCGACGCGACCGTCGAAGTCGCGACACGCCCGACCGGGCCCCCTCTCGGGTGATTCCGGGGGCCCGGTCGGGGGCTGGTCGAGGGACGACGAGCTGCGGTGGTGGGGTGGGTGTGTCACCCGACCGGTCAATCGGGGGCTCGGGTGCGGGGTGGGGCGTCCGTCCGGGGGGTGGGCGCCGGCCCGTTCGAGGGGTGTCCGAGGGATCGTCCAGGTCGACGATTCGGCCTGTGTCTCGATATGTCGAACGGGTGCCCCATAAATCGAGAGTTCGATCGGCAATTCGTGCGCCAAAAGAGTCTGTTGGGGGCTCTGATTCGCCCGACCAAACGGGTTAACCGGGACATACGGGTGGGTTTTTCGAGTGTCACAGTGAATTTTGGGATTCCGCTGCTAACCTGACAGACAAAACTTAGGTCGGACCCCTCAAGGACGTCTTGAAGGTTCTGCCCGCTAGATCCTGGTTCGTTGCGTTTTCGGGCTTCCGACGGAAGTATCGAGCAGCTACCCCGGAGGTACGTCGTCTTCCCTGTCAGGTGCAGTGGACGGCTCTGACAGGCCACCGGGCAGAAACCCGGCTCCCGCAGGCGTTCGGCCGCTCTACCTGGAGAGGACGCACGATGGGTGCAGTAGTGGCGGTGGCCAGCCAGAAGGGGGGTCCCGGGAAGACGACGACGACGGTGAACCTCGCGAGCGCTCTGGCGATCAACGGCTTTCACGCCCTCGTGGTCGACCTCGAGCCGCAGGCCCAGGCCGGCGTCGCGCTCGGCGTGGTCCCGCAGCCCCAGCGTTCGGTCGGCTTCGCGCTGTACGCCCAGCTGAACGGCATGACGCCCGACGTACCGGAGATGATCTTCGACCGCAGCGAACTGCTGAAGTCGTTCGAGACCACCGGCAGCCTCAGCCTCTTCGGCTCGGTACAGAGCACCATGGTCGACGCGGAGCGCAAGATCGCCGGGATGGACTTCTCCACCACCGGCATCCTGCGGCGCATCCTGGAACCCATCCGCCGTACCCCCACGATCATCCTGATCGACACCCCGCCCAGCGTCAGCGCCCTGTCCGCCGTCGCCCTCGCCGCCGCCGACTTCGTGGTCGCGGTGTGCGAACCGCTGTACGCGACCGTCCAGGGCGCCGCGGTGATCAAGGGCCTGACGGCGGCCACCTCCGAGCGCACCCTCGGTGAGTGCGAGCCGCGCTTCCTCGGCACGGTCATCAACAAGGCCAATGCCCCGTCCCGCCGCACCAGCGAGGACGACCAGGTCGAGCAGCGGCTGGCCGACTACGGCCTCGACCCCTTCCAGACGCAGATCCGGCGGGACAGCCGGATCTCGCAGGCGTACGAGATCGGGCGCCCCGTCTGCATAGAGCAACCGAACATCGCCGCGAGCGTTGCCTACACCGAGCTGGCCATCGAACTGTTCGACCGTGTGAAGCAGGCAGCCTGATGACAGACGAGAAGCCCGCGCCCAAGTCGAGGGCCAAAGCCCGGAAGGCCCCCGCCGTTCAGTCGTCGGTCCTGGCGGCTGCGCTGCAGGACGCCATGAACGGCAGCTTCCTCAACTCGGGCACCGATTCGACGGCGGCGCTCCTCGCACAGATGGGCGGCGGCGGCGCGTCCGCCGGTACGACCTCGGGGCCGCCGTTCAAGAACGCGGCAACCGCCGTACCGGCTCCCGAACCCGAGCCGGCTCACACCCCCGAACCCGAGCCGGTACACGCCGCCGCGGCGCCCGCCGTCGAGGAGGCTCCCGCCCCGGCGGCCGCGCGCGAGGAGGCCCCGCAGGCCTCCGAGGCCACGGTTTCGCCTGCGCAGGAGCCGGTCGCGGCCGCGGCTGCCGAGCCCACCCCGACGCCCGAGCCCGAGTCCGTGGCCGCGGAGCCGACCCCGGAACCGCCGGCGGTGGCCGCCACCCCGACCCCCCGGCTCGAAGCCACGCCCGAGCCCGCTCCCACCCCGGCACCTCACCTCGAGGCGGCCCGGCCCGAGGCGGCCCGGCCCGAGCCCGAGCCCGAGCCGGTTCCCCACCCGACCGCTCACCCGACCGCCCAACCGTCACCCGAGCCGACTCCGCAGCCGGAGCCGGAGCCCGCAAGAGCCCCCGCCCCCGCCCCGGTTGCCGAAACCACCCCCCGTGCCCCGGAGCCGGTTCGGACCCCGGCTCCCCAGCCGGCGAAGGCATCCGCCCCCGCCAAGGCCCCGGCCGCCCGCGCCCCTCGGCGCAGCGCTCCCGCTCCGGCACCCGCCGCGCCGACCACGGTCGGGAACGGTGCCGGCGGGCAGTCGGCGCACGCGTCGCTGCTCGATAGCTTTCTCGACGCGCGGATAAACTCCAAGGGCTGGGAGACCTGGGGATTCCGGCTCCTGCCCGACGTCAAGGCACGCCTGGGCAAGCGGCTCACAGCCGACAAGCGCTCGTCGCAGAACCGGCGGCTGGCCCTCGGCCACTACCTCAACGCCGCGTTGCTCGAACTCCCCGACGACAACGACGAGCAGATCGAGATGATCCGCTCGTTCCTGCGTGCCAGGGGCGGTATCACCGACCCGAGCCAGTCCTCCAGCTACCGGGTCAGCCCGGCCGTGTACGAACTCGCGCGCGACCTCGACACCGAGCTCACCGCGACCGAGAAGCGGGGCCTGGTCGTGTACCTGTTCTCGGCCGCCGTCGAACTGTTCCTCGAACGACTCGACGCCGAGGGCGCCCTCGGCCGCCCCGAGATCTTCTCGCCCCAGCAGTAACCCGCCGTCGGCGGGCACGGAGGCCATCCAGTCCCCCGTGCTCGCCGACGGCGCACTCATGTGCGCCTCCACGAGCACGGGCACGCAAGCGCCGAACCCGACCGAGCCGCAGCCCACGTGCCTTCCCCGCACGATCGCCGGCCACGCCCCCTCGGCTTCCCGAACGCGGGCCCCGGCCAAAGCCCGAGCCCGAGCATCAAACTCGGGACCGCGTCGAGCCTCACTCCGCCGTCCGCATGCCCCAGCCACCGGGCCGCCACACGAACAACCCGCCCGAATAATCCCGTTCGCCCGATTCATCAGCGCCCGGAAGCTTCCTTCCCAAAGCCAAACGCCGCCCCGCGTCGCCTCGCCCGATCACCGCCAAGTCGCTGAGCGGCCCGCTGAGGCCATCACGGACCCCGTGGCCACCGAACTCCCGCCGGCTGCCCCGAAGACGCTCAGAACGCCGACTGAAGGGCTCGGAGCGCGCTTCCCGCAACCTCGGCCGCGGCCTCCCGGTCCTCACGGCACTCGGCGCAGACCCGGTCCTCCCGCAGCCCCCGAACGGCCCGGTCGCAGTCGTCGCAGGTGCCGATCGGCGCCGGAGCCGGCGCGCGTCGGGCCGTCACGACCGGTGCCTCCACTTGCCGGGACCGGTACGCGGCACGCCGCTCGGCACCGAAGCGGTCGTCCGCCGCAGCCCGCCGATCCTCGTCCTGGCGGGCGCAGTTGCGGCACGCGTACGGGTCGCCGGCCACCCCGACGCCGGGACCGGTCGCGGGCAGCCACAGGCGGCCGTCCTCGCAGTTCGGGTCGGCGCATCCACGCCGGGCCAGCCCTCGACCGTCCAGCCAGCCCATGGGGTTCCGGACGGCCCCTTCCTGGGTCCGCCAGCGGTCCGCCAGCCGGGCGAAGACCCGGTCCGCGTCGCCGACTTCGGCCACGGCCCGGTCCACCAGACCGGCGGCGAGAATCCGCTGTCCGGTGCTCATCCTGGCCACCAGCGGGCCGATTCCGGCGAACGCCCTCGCCGCCGTCGCGGAGATGGTGGTCCGGTGGTTCGACGCCGTCACGTGTCGAGTTCGACGGGGTTCCGCCGAAGGCGCTCCATGCGCAGGCGTCGTCGCGGAAGCCGATCGTGGGCTTGTCGCGGGCTCGCGCCCGTCTACTCCGCAGGACGCCCTTCGGGCGGAACCCCCTCGGGAGTTCGCGTTCACCTGTAGGTCAATCGGAGTGTCTTCCTTATACGTGACGGAGGTCCCAACCCCCTGCGCACCCGACGTCCATTGACCCTCCGCACATAGGCTCCGACCTGCCGAAATACCATTCCGGGGCGACTCGGACGGGCCCACGACACCGGTTCGCGAAGTCATCTCCGAGGGCATCGCGGAACGCGCCGCGGGAAGCATCGCGGCAGCCGCTCGCGACTCCCCCGCGGCCATGTCGCGGACGGTCTCGACCGCCCCGACCGCCCCGAGGGGCTCGGCGATCCCGCTCGCCTCGCTCGTTGCACCGAACTCCCTCGCAGGCTCTCCCCCCGTCTCTTCCGCGCTGCCGTCCGCGGAGAATTCCGCGCTCTCCGCTCGAGTGCCCTCCGCAGCCCCCTCCTCGGAAAAATCTCCGGCGAAGATGTCCACCGCCTCGACCGTCTCGGTGTCCACACCCGCGGTCGCCGCCGACTCGTGGTCGCTCGGGTGCTCGAACGGACGGAGCGGCACGAGCATGTTGCGGCCCTGCCACCCTTCGCGGCGGCCCACCTCCACCCAGCCCCAACGTTCCAGATCGGAGACCACGCCGCGGGCTGCGCGAACGCTCACCGGCTCGCCGATCCGGCGGCCGGACTGGTGCCGGAGCACATCGGCGAGCTCCGCGTAGGTCAGGTGGTGCCCCCGGGCCCGGGCATAGCAGATGACCGCGTACGCCCGTGCGTGCCGGTGTGGCACCGCGCCCAGGAGGGCCACGGGCACCATCACCCACGGCTCGCCCTTCTCCGGCGTGCGCAGCCGGCGAACGGCCGAAGTCCCGGTACCGGAGGGCTTGGTGCGGCGTACGACGGTCAGTTCCTCGCCGGCGGTGAGCTGCTTCTGCGCGGCGTACAGGGACGACGGGGCCTTGAGCGCGACCCGGCCGTCGGGCTGGGTCACCGAGCGCACGGTCAGGCCCAGGTAGCGGGCGATGGTGGTCAGGTCGGCGATGCAGCCGGGCTGGTTCGGGCCGGCCGCGAGATGGCCGACCTTGGCGGCGAAGACGAAGGCCAGGTCGCTGTACGCCTCGCCGGTCACCACACACAGCGGGACCTTGACGGAGGCACGGCGGACCGAGTCCGGCATGGTCGGATCGACGCCTCGGGCACCACCGACGCGAACGCGTGCGGCGCGCAAGGCGGCGCGGACCCGAGCCTGCATCGTGAATCCAGAGGATTCGGGCACACTTGAAGAGGGCAAGGACCTGGCTGAAGACAGCACTGGGCCTGCCTCGGGGATCGCAGGTATGATCTGCTCCTGAAGCTGGTGAAGAGAAAGAGGTGTGCCTGACCCGACCGTTCGGCGCGTGGAAGTACCGGAACGGCTGGGTCTCACTGTTCGGTTGTGTAAGCGGCCGACAGGCCTCCTTTCTCCGACGGCGCCCTTAGGGGCGCTGAGCTGCGAGCGAGTGGACTAGGGCTGGACTCCTAGGCCACTCGCTCTGCTTTTGCGGCCGAATCTGCCGCGGGCTGGTCAGGCGGCACCGTGGCGTCGTCCGACCTGCTCCTGTTCGGCGGCGAGGGCCCGCAGAGCCTGCTGGGCCCACGCGCCGAGCGTGAGGTACTGGTAGGGCGTGTTCTCTTCGACGAACCGCAGCGCGAGCGCGGCGTGTTCACTCGGTCGAACGGCCAGGTCGGCACCCGAGGGGTGCACGTAGAGGCCGGTCATCGGGTCGACATCGGCGAGATCGCCCACTCGTGAGTGTTCGATGGCCAGGTGTTCCCACAGGCGCAGGCGTTGTGGCGTGTTGCGCGCATAGTTCTCGCCCGGCCAGCTGATCCTTCGCAAAGCCTCGAAGGTGAGCAGGGGCAATACATCGCTGGGCGAGAGCACCGTCGGGTGCAGCACGTTTCGGTCCCGTGCCTCGTAGCCCACCTTGCTGGGCAGACCCGCGATGGCCGCGAGCCTCGCCACGGTCCAACGCTCCCGGGAAGTGGCCATGACCGTCCTTTCGTGTCAACGCCCGAAGCCTATCGCGATCTCCGGCAAATAACTTCCTGTCAGGAGAGTCGGCGTGTCGCGTTTCGCGATGACGTCGTCACGAGAACAGCGCAAAAGCCCAGAAAATAAGGCATTGCCGCCGTGTTCGATCTGCATGTTGGAAGATCCGCCCGCACATCCATCCCCTGTCACGCATGAATACCCAGACGCCGAGTGTGTGCTCCGTCGTCTGTTTCCTCGCGTGTTCGTTCGCGTGAGCCGGTGCTTGATCGACCGTCGGATCCACCGTTCGCGCCATTGCGCGACCGGCCGCCACACCGAGCCGACGCCCCGTTGTGAGACCCGCCGCGAGATCCACCGGCGGCTCCACCGCCCGGTCCGCTGTTCCGCCCGTTGCTCCGACCGGCCGCCCAGGACTCCGCGCGTCCGCCGAGCGAGCCGCACAGCCACCCGCACACCCGCCCATACAGCCATGCGAATTGACGAACGGGTTGGGGTATAGATGGCCATGCATCTGCATGCACATCACCACGCACATTTCCCCGGACAGACTGCCGTGCGGATTGCCGAACCGACCGCCATGCAAGTTGCAGGTCAAAGGCCATTTCCGGAGTGCTGCAAGCCGGCCGGTGGTCGTTGTGTAGCAGCGTCCACGCGACGCTTCACGCGGTGCTCTCTCGCGTTTGTCCGGCGCCTGCGCGATGCCCTCCAGGCGCCTTCCAGGCGTCTTCCTCGTGCCTCTCCGCTATGCGGGCACGGTGGATTCGCGGTGATATCGGGGCCCGTCGACTCTCGGAAACCCGCGGCGGGCGGCGGTGTGCGGCCATGAATCGCCGGCGCCGGGCCAGTCCGGGCATGAGCCGGGCTGCGTGATCGACTACCGAAATCACCGTAAACCGAAAAGAAATCTACTTTTACGGTGGATAAGGAAGTGCTCTCGGTGTCCTCGGCTTGTCTCGGCATGTCTCGATCGGGCGGTCCCGGGTGCGGGCGCGATGCGACGGCAGGCACTCCGAGTGCGCAGGACAGCGCGCTCCGTAGCGGCTTTGGCGACCCCGTCGTCAATCCGTGGGGCGACGAGTGCGATGCTCTGAGCAACGGCCGCACACGTGGTT
Source organism: Embleya sp. NBC_00888 (assembly GCF_045207655.1). Taxonomy (NCBI): domain Bacteria; kingdom Bacillati; phylum Actinomycetota; class Actinomycetes; order Kitasatosporales; family Streptomycetaceae; genus Embleya; species Embleya sp. NBC_00888. The sequence goes on from NZ_CP108785.1 coordinate 2,873,868, forward strand.
GTCGACGATCGGAGTGCGCATGGCGACTGATGAAGCCGGCCCCCGGCTGGTGTTGTGGGACATCGACCACACGCTGATCGACGGCGGAACGGTGTCGAGGCGGGCCTACGCGGCGGCGTTTCGCCAGATTTCCGGGCGTGCGCTGGACCAGCCCTGGCAGTTCGACGGGCGTACCGAGTTGGCCGCGGCGAGCGAGGTGCTACGTGCGCACGGGATGCCGCCGGAGGGCGGCATGCTCGATGCCTTCCTGGACCTGATCGTTGCCGAACTCCGGCTACGTGAAGCCGAGTTGGCTGCGGAGGGGCGTGTCCTGGCAGGTGCGGCGGAGGTACTGATCGCGCTCGGCAAGATGCCCCGCGTACACCAGTCGGTGCTTACCGGCAACCTCTACTCGCTCGCCGTGTTGAAGATGACGGTCTTCGGCCTCGCCGACCACGTGGACTTCCGGCTCGGCGCGTACGGCGACGACGCCTACGAGCGGACCGACCTGCCGGCGCGGGCGTTCGCACGTATGGAGGAGCACCTGGGTCTGCGGCACGTCGGTGCGGACACCGTGATAGTCGGGGACACCGTGCGCGATGTCGCCACGGCCCGGGCGGCCGGCGCGTGGTGCGTGGCGGTGGCGACCGGTGGGACGAGCATGGCCGCGTTGGCGGAGGCGGGCGCCGACGTCGTGCTCGCGGACCTGGCCGACACGGACGCGGTGTTGAACGCGCTGATGGGCCGCGCGGCGTGAGTCCGGGCGAGTCGTCGGGGCCGGCAGGCTGATCAGGTGCCGCGCATCGGCATCAGCAGGTAGCGATAGTCCGGGGGCTCCGAGGCGCTCGGGGTGTCGGCATCGTGATTCGGGCTGCCGGCGTGCTTGTTCGGCTCGACGGGTGTGTTCGGGGTGTTCGGATCATCGGACCCGTTCGTCCGCTCCGGCTCGTCCGCGTGGGTGTCGTCTGTCAGGACGGTGGGCTTCGTGGGCGCGCTGAACATCAGCCGAGCGGTCGGTGTACGGAGCGCGGCCAAGCCGTCCAGGAGGTGGGTCGGATTGAACGCGACCCTGGTCGGCTCGCCCGTCATCGTGACCGGCACCGTCGCGCGCGCTTCGGCCTGGTCGGTCGTACCGGCCTCGATCCGGAGCGAGTCCCGTGCGAACGACAGCCGGACCGGGGCGTTGCGGGTGATCACCAGGGACACCCGCCGCACGGCCTCGATCAGTGCCGCGGCGTCGATCGTCGCGACGGCGGTGGTCTCGTTGTCGAACAGCCAGTCGTAGCGCGGGAACTCGTGGTCGAGCAGTCGGGTGGTCGCGTGTCGCCCACCCCCGGCCAGGCCGAGCAGGCCGCGGCGACCGGGTTCCGGACCGAGTGCGAGCCGGAAGTCCTCGCCGGCTCCCGGGTGCTTGGTGAGATCGGCGAGTACCCGTGCCGGCACCAGGGCGGTTCGTGCCGGATCCTCGGTCGCCGGGTGCCACGGCAGCCGTCGCACCGCCAGCCGATAACGATCGGTCGCGGCCAGGATCAGTGCGTCGTGGGCCAGGTGCAGCCGGATCGCGGTGAGTACGGGCAGGCTCTCGTCCCGGGCCGCGGCGATCGCGACCTGCGCGACGGCCTCGGCGAATCCGGCCGCGCTCACTGTCCCCGCGGTCTCCGGCAGCAGCGGCGTGGCCGGATAGTCGGCGAGAGCCGGCAGCGGCAGCGCGAAATACGAACCGGCGCAGGTCAACCGGGCCCGCGCCGGGTCCACGCTCAGCTCCACCGGGTGGTCGCGGGGGAGGGCGCGCGCGATGTCGGCGAGCAACCGACCGGGCACCAGGATCTCCCCGGGCCGGCCGACCTCGGCCGAGACCTCGATGCCGGCCGACACCTCGTAGTCGTACGCGGAGATCGTCAGGGTGCCGTCGGCCGCCGTGAGCCGGAACGAGGCGAGAGCGGGAATGACCGGTCGCGCGGGCAGCGCGCGCACGGCCCAGCCGATGCCCTCGACGAGGCGGTCGCGGGGTATCCGTACCTTCACAGGGGCCCTTTCCGAGAACTCGACGAGGAGAGTGGTCGCTTGTTGATCGAATCCTTGTTCGATTGCCGGGAAAGCGACACTAACGGAGGGCTCGGACACAGAGCGGTGTCCCGTCGCGGCGAAGGCCGACCGCAGGGAAGGTCGATCGCAGCGAGGTTGATCGGTGGGGAAGGTCGATGGCGGGGGAGCCGATCGCAGCGCGGGTCGAGCAGTCTCGCCGAGGTGGGAGCGGCGTCGGTTCGGCCGAGGCGAACTTCGATGGGCGGTGACTGCGGGCCGGGCGCGGGCGCGGATGGCGTACGGCGGCGTGCCGGCGAGTGTGCCGCAGGGCTGGGCGGACGGGCGGTCGCCCGATGAAGCGGTGTCCCTATATATAGGCGCGTTCCAGCCATGAGCGCGTCCTATATATAGAGGTGTCTTCCTCCGCTTCGTAGGTGCCGTCTTCCGCGCGGCTTCGGGCGGACCGGTCGGTGACCGTTGCTCCGCCCGAAGCCGCCGTGCGGTGTCGGCTCGGCTTCGGTGGGGTCTATCGCGTCGAGTAGTACACGTATGCGGCCACTCCGCCGAGGGCGACCAGGTTGAAGAGTTTGGCCTATATTCGCCCGGCACGCGTGAGTGGCACCTGTGGGGGTGCGTACGCCGGGCCGCCGCCGTCCGCGAATCCCCCGGACCCGCCGCATGTCGGGCAGGGCACCATCGCCTGCATCCGCCCGGATCCGCCGCAGCCCGAGCAGGACCAATTGCTGTCCGAGCCCATTCCGTTCTGGCCGGACCCCCCACAGCCATTGCATATCGTGTCCATCGGGACATAGCGCTGCCCGGAACAGCCCCCGCAGTACGTCACCCTGTGCCTCCCCACGATGATCCCCCACACCTGAGACCAGAGCCTGCATGAGGACTGTCCACGGGTCAACGAACGGGGAAGCGGGAGGTGGGTGAACCGGGAGGACATGTGGGGTGCCGCCGGCACGGCATGCCGTTTCCCGGCCGGTTGCCGGTTGCCGGTTGCCGGTTGTCGGTCTTCGTGTGTCGTTGCCGGCACGCCCGGGTGTACCCGGTCGTGCCGGCTCGTGCTCGATCTGTCAGGGCGTGGTCGCCAGGCGGGCGGCGGAGTTGTGGGCGTCCGCGAGGGCGGTCGACAGGTGCGGGTGGGTGAGTCGGCCCGCGCGCTTGACGGTGCGGCCCGCGACCAGGACGGTGTCGACGTTGCCCGGGTGGGCGGACGCCACCACCGCCCCGGCGATGTCGTGCGTGGCGCCGACCAGGTTGACCGCGTCCGCGCGGAGCAGGATCACGTCGGCCTGCTTGCCCACGGCCAGCGATCCGATTCGATCGGCCAGGCCCAGTGCGGCGGCCCCTCCGATGGTCGCCAGGCGCAGCATGTCCGCTGCGAACAGCCTGGACCCTTCCGCGAGTTGGCTGGTCAGCAGGGTCGCGCGAAGGAGCGAGAACATGTCGCCCGGGCCGCTGGTGACCACGTCGACCCCGAGCCCGGTGACCAGTCCCACGGCGCGTGAGCGGTTGATCATCGGTGCGCCGTGCCCCATCTGGGCCTCGATGTGCGGCGCGATCGACAGCGCGCCGCCGGAGTCGGCGATCATCGCGAGTTCGTCGTCGGGCAGCGAGTTGCCGTGGATGTACAGCGTGCGTGCGTTCAGCAGGCCGCGGTCGCGCAGGGCCTCGATGGGACGTTGGGCGACCGGACCGCTGCCGACGTGTACGGCCAGCGGGATGTCCAACTCCGCGGCCAGGCGCCAGTCCTCCTCGACGACGTCGATCGGTGTGTACGACGGCCCGCCGGGGGCGAGCGCGAGAGTGACCAACTCGTCGTCCCCGGCGAACAGTCGCTCGCGCAGGTCGCGGACGAGGCGCGGGTCGCGGGCGGCGGGGTCGAACGGCGGGTGGCCGTAGCCGAAGACGGCCCGGATGCCGGCCGCGCGCAGTCCGCTCACCGCCGCGTCGCCGTGTTCGGCGCGGTGTTGCACGTGCGAGAAGTCCTGCACCGTGGTGATGCCGGAGTCCAGGCACTCGAGTGCGCCGACGAGGTTGCCGGTGTACACGTCCTCGGGACGCATCGCGGGGGAGAGCCGGCCGAGGACCAGACCGAGGTAGTCGCCGAGATCGCTGTCCACGGCCACCGCCCGCAGTACCGACTGCCAGACGTGGCGATGGGTGTCGACGAATCCGGGCAGCACGATTCGCTCGCGGGCGTCGACGACCTCGGCTCCCTCGGCGGACAGCCCGGAGCCGACGGCGACGATCGTGCCGTGCTCGATCAGGACGTCGGTGTTCGGCCGGGCGGTGACATGCGGGTCGGTGTCGACGACGGTTCCGCCGCGCAGGAGCAACCGGTCGGGGGAGTGGGTGTGGGTGGCAGGGGTGGTCACGGGTGTCTCCGGAGGGGTGTGTCGAGGTGTGTGAGGGTCGGAGTCGAGCACAAGAAGCTCACTTGAAAGCTTTTCTGAAAGCTATCAGGTGGTTGTAATACGCTGTCAAGATGACTGCCCCCCAGGACCGTGCGAGCGCCCTCATCAGCGCGTGGCAGACCGAACTGCCCGACGTGCTGGACGCGACGACGGAACTGAGCAAGCGGATCATGCTGCTCGCGGCCGACCTGGACGAGGCGACCCGACGCGAGCTACCCGAATTCGGGCTCACCCCGGCCCAGTTCGGCGTACTGGTCGCGCTGCGTCGGGCCGGTGCGCCCTATCGGCTCAAGCCGACCGAACTCAGCCGCGCGCTGCTGCTCTCCTCGGGCGGTACCAGCAACGTCACCAACCATCTGGTCGCCGAGGGTCTCGCCGAGCGTCTCCCGGATCAGGGCGACGGGCGGGGCACGCTGATCAGCCTGACGCCGCGTGGCGTACAGGTCGCCGAGGACGCTGTCCGTGCCAACGCCGCCGCGCACGCCGAGGTCTGGCGCGGCGCACCGGCGGCGGCGATCGAGGCGGCGACGCTGGCCCTGCGCGAGATCGCCGCCGCGACCGAGATGCCCCGATCACGGGGACGGGCACGCGACAACGTCTGACCGCGCGACCGCGTGGCCGCGTGGCCGCGTGGCCGCGTGGCCGCGTGTGCGGACGCCTGATGCGAGCTGCGGCCTCTCGGTTGCCATGGGAGTTGCCTGTGTCGGCGCCGAATGCCCGTCTGCCTGGGACGGCTTCGCGGGAGGAGAGGAGTCCCGGCTCGGTCAGAACGGGGCCGGCGGGTTCCGGGGGCGGGGCGGGGGTTGGTGGGGGACCGGGGGCGGCTCGTGGCTTCCGGGCGTCCGACCGGCATCGGGCTGCGTCGGGTGCGTCGGGTGCGTCGGGTGGGTTGGCTGGGCCGGGTGTGTCGGGTACGCCGAGGGCGCCGGCGGCATCGAAGGCGTGCCTGGCATGCCCGGCATCCCCGCGACGGGGTGCGCGGGGTGCACCGCCTGCATCGGATACGCCGCGTACATGGGATGCATCGCGTACATGGGGTGCATCGTCGCCGGGGTGACGAAGGCACGCTCGTACTCGGACTGGAATGCGGTGATCCGGGCCACGACCGCGATGGCGAGGCCGGCCGCCGCGATCAGGAGGAGAAAGGCCCAGCCGGCGGCGGTGTCGGCGGTGCGGTACGACTCGTGGTACTCCCGCCAGGAATCGGTACCGGAAAAGTCGTCGCCACCATCGCTCTCACGCCCGAAGACACCGAAGAGCATCACGAAGTTCGCCGCCACATAGGTCAACCACCAAGCCGACAGGAGGGGATGCCGGCCCGGGGTGAAGCCGCCTCGCATCGGGGCGCGCGGGTCGCTGGCCTTCCAGATGTCGTGCGCGATCAGCGGCGGGAAGAACAGGTTGACCACCGGGCAGAACCAGCCGCCGATCGCCCAACCGCTGGAAAAATGTTGGACCGACGGCGGGAAGAGCTCGACGTTACGGCGTGCGCGGTGGAACCAGATGACGAACATGACCATGACCGCGACGATGGCCAGACTCGCCAAGCCCCACCACACGCCGATGGAGCGGTTCGCCGCGTCGGGGTCGGCGGACACCCACCCGCCACGCAGGGTCTCGTCGACCAGGTTGGCGCGGTGGAACAGTGCGATCGCCGCGAGCAGGGACAGGACGGCGGTGACGCCGAGCAGGATGTAGAGCGCGAGGGCGGGTCCGCGCAGGGAGCGGAAGACCGGGGCGTACCAACCCGGCGGCGGCGTCGCGGCGGGACCGAACCGGGCGAAGCGCTGGTCCAGGGGCGTCGAGTCGGATGCCGGGGCGGCGGGCGGGGCGTATTCCTGGTGACCGCAGTTGGTACAGCGGTCCGGCAGCGTCGAGTGGGCGCCGCAGGATGGGCAGAGCACGAGTTCGGATCCCCCGTCGATGGTCGGTGCCGGCCATGCGCACCGGTGGGAAAGGTCGCGGTGGGCGGTCCGCCCTCTGTACCCCACATGGTGTAACCGGCATCATGCCGTGTGTATCCCCCATGCGTCACGGGTGAGTCGGCGATGAATACGCACGGTGATGAGGCCCATCCCTGATCCTGACCCTGACCCTGACCTCCTGATCCCTGAGCGCGGCAACCACCCCGAGGCCGCCGTGGGGGCACATCGACGACGTCGTGTCGCACCGAAGACCGAGTCCCCTGGATCACGAAGGTTCGAGAGGGGCGCGAGGAGGAGTTGGTGTCATTGCCCACCTCGAATGACCAGGACCCCGCGCACGCATGGTGTATTCCGGAGCGCGAGTACGAGCGGCACGAGAGGCGGCGAGGGCGGCGTTGGGCGTATCCCCATCTCGATCCGCACCGTACGGCGTTGGTGGTGATCGACATGGTGCCGTTCTTCACCGAAGCCAATCCCTACGCCCGCGGCATCGTGTCCCGCATCCGGCACCTGGCCGCCCACATGCGCGGCGCGGGCGGCACCGTTGCGTGGGTCCTCCCCGAGCCCACACCGAACATCGAGGCGGCTCGGGAGTTCTACGGCTCGACCGTCGCCGCCCTATACCTGGCCAGTGGCGGGACCGGGCCGGTGGAACAGCGCCTCAGCCCCGGACTGACACCGGTGGCCGGCGACCTGTTCACGGCAAAGACCGCGCACAGCGCCTTCTTTCCGGGCCGGTGCGCATTGCCCGACCTTCTGGAAGCGAGAGGGATCACCACCATCCTGATCACGGGCACCACGACCGACGTGTGCTGCGAGTCCAGTGCCCGGGACGCCTTCACCCTCGGTTACCGCGTCATCGTCGTCGCCGACGCAACGGCCACGGGCACCGACCACGCCCACAACGCGAGCCTGCGCACCGTGTACCGCTCCCTCGGTGACGTGCGCACCACGCGGGACCTCATCGCACTGCTCACCGTCGGGTCGAGTGCCGAAGCCGTCGACGACGACCGCTGTCGTCGCTGAACGGGCGCGTACGGTCCGACGGGCCGAACCACCGGTCGACCCGAGCACCCCACCCCCGACCATCCGACCGAGGGATGTCGGTGGGTTCGAAGTCGTGTGGGTGATCGGCGAGTTCCGGTCGGCGTTCGTGGGGTGTGGCGGTGCGCCGGCGGGCGCGTGTCCGTACGGGGCGGGGAATGCGAAAGGCAAGGAGCGTACCCACTCCTTGCCACTCTCAACTTATAGCGCACCGGGGGGCTTGCGGCAAGACCCCCGTCGAGCCGCAGAATGATCGACCTCAGCTCGACAACCTGCGGAAATGAGCGTTTTGATGATCGACGTGATCGTGGTGGGCGGCGGACCGACCGGCTTGATGCTGGCCGGCGAGTTGCGGCTGGCCGGAGTCCACGTGGTCGTGCTGGAGAAGTTGACCGAGCCGACCGGGGAATCCCGCGGGCAGGGCCTGCACACGCGCAGCGTCGAGATGATGGACCAGCGCGGTCTGCTGGACCGGTTCCTTGCGGTGAGTGAGAAGTTCCAGGCCGGTGGTCTCTTCGGCGGCATCATGAAGCCGTGGCCGGAGCGGTTGGACACGGCGCACCCGTACGGGCTCGCCACGCCGCAGCCGCTGACCGAGCGGGTGCTCGACGAGTGGGCCCGCGAACTCGGTGCCGAGATCCGGCGCGGCTGCGAAGTGGTCGGGCTGAGCCAGGACGAGAACGAGGTGAGCGTCGAACTGGCGGACGGTACGCACCTGCGCTCGCGCTACCTCGTCGGGTGCGACGGCGCCCGCAGTGCGGTGCGCAAGGGGATCGGCGTCGGCTTCCCCGGGGAGCCCGCCAAGGTCGAGACGATGCTGGGCGTCATGGCGGTGACCGAGGATCCGGCGACGATCACCGCTGTCGTCGCGGAGGTCCACAAGACCCAACTGCGGTTCGGCCTGATGCCTCTCCGGGACGAGAACCAGGGGCTGTACCGCATCGTCGTGCCCGCCGACGGCGTGGCGGAGGATCGTTCGACCCCGCCGACCCTCGAGGAGTTCAAGCAGCGGTTGCGGGCCGTCGCGGGCACCGACTTCGGCGCGCACTCGCCGCGCTGGTTGTCCCGGTTCGGCGACGCCACCCGGCAGGCCGAGCGCTACCGGGTCGGCCGGGTGCTGCTGGCCGGCGACGCGGCGCACATCCACCCGCCGACCGGTGGGCAGGGGCTCAACCTCGGCGTGCAGGACGCGTTCAACCTCGGCTGGAAGTTGGGCGCCGCGGTCGACGGTTGGGCACCGGAAGGGCTGCTGGACAGCTATCACGCCGAACGGCACCCGGTGGGCGCCGCCGTGTTGGAGAACACGCGGGCGCAGATCACCCTGCTGGGGACCGATCCGGGAGCGACCGCGCTGCGGGAGCTGTTCTCGAAGCTGATGGACTTCGAGGAGGTGAACCGGTACGTCACCGAGATCATCTCCGCGGTCGGGATCCGCTACGACTTCGGCGACGACCAGGGCCATGAACTGCTCGGTCGGCGGATGCGGGACGTGCCGCTGAAGGAGGGGCGTCTGTACGAGCGCATGCACGGCGGCCGCGGACTGCTGCTCGACCGGACCGGCCGGCTCTCGGTGACGGGCTGGGCGGATCGTGTCGAGCACGTCGCCGATCTCGGCGAGGAACCGGACGCGCCCGCGGTGCTGTTGCGGCCGGACGGCCACGTGGTGTGGGTGGGTGAGGATCAGCCGGAACTGGAAAGCCGGCTGTCCCAGTGGTTCGGCGTCGCGGCCGGCTGACGGGCGGGTGCGCCGGAGCGCTCGTGGTTCGCGTCAGGTGCCGTGACGGCCCAGTTCCCGTTGCGCGACGGTGTGGAACGGGTGGGGTGGGCGGCCGGTGAGGCGTTGCACGGTGTCGGTGGTGCGGTCCTCGGCGCCCGTGGCGATGGCGTGGTCCATGTCGGCGAGCATCGCGGCGAATTCGGCGGGGATGTCGGTGGCCAGGCGGTCGTACATCTGCTCGCGGGTCAGTCGTTGATGGGTGATGGTGCTGCCGGTGACCCGGGTGAGGACGGCGGCGATGTCGTCGTAACCCAGTGCCTGGGGACCGGTGAGGATCAGTTCGGCGTTCGGAGCCTGTGCGTCGGTGAGCGCGTGTACGGCGACGGCGGCGATGTCGTCGGCGTCGACGAATCCGACGAGGCCGTCACCGGTGGCCGTGCGGATGGCTCCGTGCGTTCGGATGGTCTGCGCGTGGGCGTGGTCGCCGGTGAAGTTCTGCATGAACCACGAGGGACGTAGCACCGCCCACTCGGGGACCAGGTCGGGCAGGGCCTCCTGGACACGGCCCACGGCGGGACCACCGGCGGGGATCGCCGACGAACCGAGCAGCACCGCGCGCCGGATCCCCGAGGCGCGGGCCCGGCGGAGGAAGGGCACCATGACGGCCGCCGGGTCCGGGGAGCCGAGCGGCGGGATGAGGTAGATCCGGTCCACGCCTTCGAGGGCGCCTTCGAAGGCGGTGGGGTCGTCCCAGTCGAACCGCACGGAATGGGCTCCGTGCGCCGGACGGGCGCGCCGACTCGCGGCCTTGACGGGGTGTCCCGCGGCGAGGAGCCCGGCGGCGATGCGGCTGCCGGTGGTGCCGGTGGCTCCGATGACCAGGGTGAACTCCCGGGTCTCGTCCGCGAGTCGGGCTTCGCTCGCGAGTCGGTTCTCGTTCGCGAGTCGAGACTCGGGCACGCGTCGGATCTCGTTCCCGAGTCGGCTCTCCTGTGCGGGTCGGATCTCGTTCACGCGCTGCTCCCGGCGAAGTCGACGGCGGCGTCCTGGAGGGCGAGCGGGTTCCAGTAGTCGCGGTAGCGGGTGATCAGGCCGTCCTCGACGGTGACCACGGCGATGTAGGACATGTCGAAGGGGCTGCCGGTGGCCACCAGTCGGCCCACGCCGCGCATCTCGACCACGATGGTCTCCGGCGCGGTGGTCTGGTGTATCTCGACGTACGGGAAGTCGTGCAGGTTGATGTGGTCGGGGTAGTGGCGCATGTATTCGGCGACGGCCGTCTTGCCCACCAGCCGTTGGGGCCGGTCGGCCGGCGCGAACGGGAACTCGAAGATGCCGTTCTCGTCCCACAGGTCGACCCACGCGGGGATGTCCTTGTCCAGCAGGAGTCGCAGACCATGGCGATACAGGTCCGCGGGCGTGGTGTTCGCGCTCATGGGTGTCTCCATCCCGTACGATACGGACCCGGGGTCCGTTTCACGATTCGACAATACGGACCCGGGGTCCGCTTTACAAGCGGGGGCTGCCCGAGGAAATACGGAGGCGCGTCATGGACGACGAAGGCGAAGGAAGCGCATGACCGAACGCAAGCCACGCGCGGACGCCACTCGCAATCGCGAGGCCGTTCTGGCGGCTGCCGATTCGCTCTTCGCCCATTGCGAGCGCCCGGAGACGGTCACCATGGCCGACATCGCCGCGGCGGCAGGCGTCGGCAAGGCGACGCTCTTCCGCGGCTTCGGCGACCGCACCGGCCTGATTCAAGCGCTGTACGCGATGCGCCTGGCGCCGATCGAGCTCGCCGTCGAATCCGGTCCACCGCCCTTGGGACCCGACACGCCGCCGCTTCGGCGGGTACCGGCGCTGCTCGACGCCGTCCTGTGCTTCAAGCTGGACCATCGCCACCTCGCCTTGGCGCTGGAGGGGACCGGCGGCGACAGCCCCTACGAGGCGGCACACTACGACCGCTGGCACCGCGCGCTCCGGGCCGCGTTGGAGCGGATCCCCGGATTCGGCGACGGCGAATTCGCGGCGCACGCCCTGCTCGCCGCCGCGCGCGCCGACCTCGTGGAACACCTCGTCGGCGGCGAGCGGATGACGCGGGAGCAGATGCGGGCGGACCTGGCACGGTTCACGGCCAGGGTGTTGGGAGCGAGCGCGGTGGACGGGGATTAGTGCCGGGCGCCGCGACGGGGCAAAAGTTGCCGCGCCCGGCACGGGCCGCGACCCGACCGGGAGCAGGCTTCGAACCGGCTCCGGATCGGGCTTCGATCCGTCGTACGCGGCGCGCCCGCCGACCGACCGGCAGCCGGGCAGGTCAGCGGGGGGTGCGCGCGATGCGGAAGCCCACGTCGTCGACCTTGAAGGTCGGGTGGCTGCGGCGGCGGGCGGAGGCTCGGCAACTCCAGTGTTCGTCGAACCAACCGCCGCCGCGCAGCACCCGGTAGGAGCCGTACACCTCGGCGTCGTAGACGTCCCAGCACCAGTCCCAGACGTTGCCGAGCATGTCGTACAGGCCCCAGGGGTTGGGCTGTTTGCCGCCCACGTCGTGGACGCGCTCGCCCGAGTTCGCGCGGTACCAGGCGACTTCGTCCAAGGGGCCGTAGTGCGGTCCCGTCGTGCCGGCCCGGCAGGCGTACTCCCACTCGGCCTCGGTCGGCAGCCGGTACCCGTCGGCGGCGGCGTCCCACTCGATGACCTCGTCGTCCGTGTCGACGCGGTACGCCGGCGTGAACCCGTCGCGCCGGGACAGGGCGTTGCAGAACCGCACCGCGTCCCACCAGGAGACACTCTCCACCGGCAGCCGATTTCCCTGCGGGCCGCTCGGTTCCAGGCCGGTGACCTGCGCGTACAGCGCCCGGGTGACCGGGAACGCGGCGAGCCGGTACGGAGCCAGCTCGACCGACCAACTGCGTTGCGTCCGGCGGTCGGTCAGGGTCACCCGCCCCGGCGGGATGTCGATCATCGGGTCCGTCGTACCGGCGTTCATCGGGTGTTGATCCTACCGGCTCGAATTCCGGCGGCCGTGTGTTCGAACGCGCGGGTGCCCGGGCCGGGTGTGGGCTGCCCGGCCGGTCGTGCGGGGCGAGGTGGCGCGACGGCCGATCGGGCGCGGGTCACATCGGGAACGAGCGCAGGCGTACCGCGCCGTCCGGCCAGACCGCGCCGTCGTGCAGGGGCGTCCACATGGTGCGCAGCGGCATGAGAACGAGGCCGTCGGGCTGTCGGACGTGTACGTCTCGGTCGAGGGAATGCCACCCGAGCCGCCGGTACAGGGGGACGAGGGGCGGTCGGCAGAAGAGAAGGCCGTGACGTGGCCCCATCGTTCGGGCGTGATCCAGGGCCGCCGCCAAGACCGTCCGGGCCAGTCCGCGTCCGCGCACATCGGGTGCGACGGCCACGCCGCCGATGCCCACCACCTCCGTGTCGACCTCGCCGATCGACACGGGCAACCGCAACAATCCGGCGTGCGCCACGAGACGGTCGGCGTCCCTGATGCCGAAGTGATCCTCCTTGGGCAGCCAGGTCAGGCCGGTGTCCGCGACGCCGAAGGGGTCGGCACCGTCGCCCAGGATCTCGTTCTGCTCGGTCTTCGTGTATCGGATGAGGCGTTCCGCGGCCGGGTGTTCGCTCATTGCGGTGGGGCTCCGTACATCGTGGTCGTTGCGTACTTCGTACTTCGTACTTCGTGCGTGACGGTGGGCGGACAAGTGCCCGGTCGACCCGTTCGATCATCGGTGGGTCGTGGGCGTGGCCGTGGCGCGGGCGGTCGTCGTAGGGGTTCGCGATTCCGCTGGTCCTGTTCGGGGCGGGGCCACGTACGGGCCGTCCGGAGCACGGCTTTCGGGTTCGGCGTGGAGGTGCGAAACGCGTGGGGCGAGGAGGCGACGCCGCCTCGCGGCTCCCGAGGTGGGTGAGGTCTCGGGAGCCGGGGTTCGGGTCGGTGGGGTCAGGCCAGTTCCAGGCGGTCGATCAGGCCGGCCGCGGTGAAGGCGTCGATGAGGGCGGTGCGGCCCTCGGTGAAGTGGCCCCAACTGTCGAAGTGCACGGGGACCACGCGCCGTGCGCCGAGGATCGAGGCGGCTTCGGCGGCCTGGGCGCTGTCCAGGGTGAGGAGCGCGCCGTCGAAGAGCGGCGTGCGGGCCGCTCCGGCGAACAGGACGGCGGTGTCGACCGGGCCGACGCGTGCGGCGATCTTCTCGACCACGGCCAGGGAGGCGTTGTCCCCGCTGACGTAGACGGTGGGCAGGTCGGCGGCGGTCAGCACGAAGCCGACGACCTCGCCGGTGATCGGTTCGCAGCCTTCCGGCCCGTGCTGGGCGGGGGTGGCCGTGACGGTGACGGTGCCGCCGCCGGGGCGGGGCAGGTCCACCGATTCCCACGGGGCCAGGCCCCGGGACGTGCCGCCGAGGCGGCCCGCGCCGCTGGGGGTGGTGAGTACCAGCGGGACGTCGGCGAGCAGCGCCCGGCCGGAGTGGTCGAGGTTGTCCGGGTGCTCGTCGTGGGAGAGCAGGACCGCGTCGATGGGGCCGAGGTCGGCCGGGTCGACGGAGGCGGGGGCGGTCTTGGTGAGGACGCGGTTTTCGCCGATGGGGTACTCGCCCGGCGCGTCGAACGCGGGGTCGGTGAGGAAGGTGAGCCCGCCGAACTCGATCAGCGCGGAGGGACCACCGAAGACGCGGACGGCGATCTGCTCGTTCCCCTGCTTGCCTTGGACGTTCTGCGCGTTGGTCGCACTGCTGCCGGCCACTGGACACCTCACGGATAATTGTGGTGTTTGCCGTGAGAAAAACTAGCCGATCCTCACGGACAACGGCAAGGCTTAACATGAGAGTCATGAAGGAGATCGTGTTGGGCGAGCCCGCTCGTGCCGCCCACGCCGCTCATCCGGTCCTGCCGGCCGCGCCGGGGGCGGAGCGTTATCTCGCGCTCGACCTGGCCAACACCGACCTCGCGCTGCCCGGCGGTCAGGAAGTGGATCTACTCGGCACGCCCGCGTCCGCGAAGGAGTGGCTGGTGACGCGAGAACTCGCGCCGCCGGACACCGTGCTGTACGACGTGTGCGCGGGACGGTTGCGAGCGCTGCGCGACGAAGTGCGAACACTGCTCTCGTCTCGGATCGGCGATCTCCCGGCACCCGAAGCGTCGGTACGAGCCATCAACCACGCGCTGACCAGCGCCCCGTCGGCCGCGCTGCTGCACTGGGACGAGGTGCGCGGGCCGTACCGCGCCCAGGCGCACCCGATCGACCAGATCGTCAACCACGCCATCGCGATCCTCGCCGCCGACGCCGCCGACCTGCTCACCGGCCCGGACGCCGAGCGTCTGGCCCCGTGCGGCGCCACCCCCTGTAGCCGCTTTCTGGTCCGCACCCACGCCTCCCGCCAGTGGTGCTCGGTCCGCTGCGGCGACCGGGTGCGCGCGGCCCGCGCGTACGCCCGGCGAACACAGGCGCAGACGCGGCCGCCCACGCAGTCGTAAGCAAGCGCGGGGCGAGCGACAGCGCGCGCCGGGCATCGGTGGATGCCCGGCGTTGGCGGAGACCGTTGTTGCGTCGACCCGCCTCGTCGATTCGGAGTCCGGAATCCGTGCGAGCGTCTTGTGCAACGAAAGGTTGCGTCAGCGAGACGCGCCGGATAACCTGAAGTGCAACCATTGGTTGCGTCGAGGTCGGGAGAATCACATGGAGTACGGAAGCATCGAGCGGGAGCTCCGCATCGACGCCGCCCCCGAGGTGGTCTACGAGGTGATCAGCTCTCCCGAGCACCTGCGCGAATGGTGGCCCGACGACGCCGAGTTCGACGCGGTCCCCGGCGCCACCGGCGCGATCACATTCGGCGACCCGACGGGACCCGACGCGACGGTCGTGCCGCTCACCGTCCTGGAGGCCGACCCGCCCCGCCGGTTCGTCTTCCGCTGGGCCCAGGACGACGGCCCGGCCACCGAGACGAACTCGTTCCTGGTGACCTTCGACCTCGTTCCGTCCGGCGACGGCACGCTGCTGCGCTTCAAGGAGACCGGCTTTCGCGAGCGCGGGTGGGAGGCCGCCGTGCTGGAGGAGGCCTACCTCGACCACGTCCGCGGCTGGGACGACTTCCTCCCGCGTCTTGTCACGTACGCCGACAAGCTGGACGCGCGGTCGTGAGCACCGCGATCGACGACGACCTCTGGTCCGCGGTCGGCGACCCGACCCGCCGACGGATGCTCGACCTGCTCCTTGCCGACGGCGGCGGTACGGCGACCACGCTCAGCGAGCGGCTGCCCGTCACCCGGCAGGCGGTCGCCAAGCACCTCGGTGTGCTGGAGCGCGTCGGCCTGGTGCACGTGACACCGGCGGGGCGCGCACGCCGCTACGAGGTGGACGAGGCACAACTCGCCCGCGCGGTAGCCCAGTTGACCGCGGTCGGCGCGACCTGGGATGCCCGCCTGCAGCGGATCAGGCGGATCGCCGAGCGGATCCAGCGAACCACTCGATCAACCGACACGAAGAGACAAGGATCCGATCACTCATGACGACACAATCACCGCGCAGCCACGAAACGAGCACGGCGAGCACGGCCGACGAGGTGCGCACCGAGCCCGGCTACTCGACGTCGTACACGGTCGAGCAGTCACCGGAGGAAGTCTTCGCCGCCATCCTGGACGTCCGCGCCTGGTGGACGGGCGAGGTCGAGGGGCGTGCCGACGAGCCGGGTGCCGAGTTCAGCTACCGGCATCCTCCCCAGCACTACAGCCGACAGCGCGTGGTCGAGCTCGAGCCGGGCAGTCGCGTGGTCTGGCGGGTCACCGACAGCCACCTGTCCTTCATCCCGGAGCCGGGTGAGTGGACCGGAACCGAGATCGTGTTCGACATCGTCCCGGCCGCCGGTGGCACCGAACTGCGGTTCACCCACGTCGGTTTGGTGCCGGACGTCGAGTGCTTCGGCGCGTGCTCGACGGCCTGGCTGCACTACGTCAACGGCAGTCTGCGCAGCCTGATCACCACGGGAGCGGGCCTGCCCGATCCGTGGTGATCGGCGGCCGGTCGGCGGCTCCACCGTCACCGGTCGGCTATCGGCTCGGAGGTTTCCGCGGTACGGGTCAGGAGGCGGTCGGTCAGGTGTACGAGGTCGGGCAGGCGTAGGACTTCACCTGCGGATTCGGAACCCGGTATCGGTACGTGGAGGCGGTCCGTCCAGCGGACGGGGATGGCGGGCAGGCCGTAGCGCGCGCCGGCCAGGGCGCCGGTGACCGCGGCGACCGTATCCGTGTCGCCGCCGAGGTCGATCGCCGCACGCAGGGCGTCCTCGTACGAGGACGTGGTGCGCAGTGCCCAGACCGCCGAGCCGAGGCAGGGCCACACGGCGCCGTTGAACTCGGTGGCGTCGGTGGGATGCCAGGTCGGGGCCAGGACGGTGGCGTAACGCTCACGGTGATCGGGGTGAACCTCCGCGAGCGTCTCGGCGAGCGCGGTCGGCAGGTCGCCGCCGAGCAGCATCACCCGGAGCAACTCGTGGAAGATCGCGGTGCCTTCCCACGCCGCGCGGTCGCCGTGAGTCAACGCGGCGATCCGGCGGGCGGCGCCCATGGTGGCCGTACGGCCGTCCCGGGCGAAGTACACGGCGGGCGTGGTGGCCCGCATCAGCGATCCGTTGCCGGCCGCGCGCCCGGTGGTTTGGAAGTGCACGCCGGCCGCGAGGTCCCAGGGCAGGCCGTTGGTGAGTACGTCCTCGGTTTGCAGGCCGATGTCCTTGGGCTCGGAGCGGGCCCAGCGCTGGAAGCGGGCGAACATGTCGGGCAGGTCCAAACCGTCCCGCTCCAGCAGCGAGTACGCCACGTGCACGGCCATCTGCGTGTCGTCCGTCGCCTCGCCGGCGTCCCACCCGCCACCACCGCACATCTCGTTCGCGTAGCGCCTCTCGGCACGCGAACTCCCGGGCGGGGCTTCGGGAAACCGGGTACCGAAGCCCCCGGCCGACCCGAACTCGAAGGGCGCGCCCAGCGCGTCCCCGACCGCCGAACCGACGACTGCACCGACGGCACGCTCCGTGATCTCCATCGCGACAGCGTAGAGGGGCGACTTGGGAGGTCGGCGAGGCATGCCTGCGGCGACGTTGTTCTCTCGCCTTGGGACAGGGGATCGTGTGCCTCCGCACATCGGCCCTGGTCGAAGGATCCGGATCCGGGCGCGGGGGCGGGCGGGTGCGGCGGTGTTCGCCCGGCGGGGACCGCAGGGGCGTGTGTGTCCACGCGATCGTCGGCTACCGGGAGCGCAACACCACGTAATCGGGGCCGAGTCGGGCGCGGATCCGGGTCAGGTGGGCGGGGGAGGGGTCGATCAGATAGCGGTGGGTCGCTTCGGCCAGGAGCGGCAGGTCGACGGAACTGTCGGTGTAGGCGTGGGTGATCGGATCGGTGATGCCGGCCGCGCGGATTCGGGCGACCTTGCGAGGGCCGCGGCAGGCGGGTAGCGGACGCATGCCGGTCCGGCCGGGGGTGACGTGGGAGGCGATCACGTCCGCCGAGCCGAGGCCGAGTTCGCGGCAGATGGCGCGGGCCAAGGGGTCGGCGCACGAGGTCGCGACCACGACGCGGTCGCCTGCGGCGAGGTGTGCTCGGGCTCGGGCCAGGGTGATCGTGATCCGGTTGGCCTCCGCCGTACGTTCGGTGGCGAAGTCGTCGGCCAGGGCCTCGAATCGGGGCGCGGGCAGACCGATGGTGGCGACGCGGAGGAGGATGGCGAAGGCGTGGCGTCGAGTTGCGTGGAAGGCGTACAGCGGGCCGACGACCGGTACGCACAGCGCCGCTGCCACGACGCGCCATCGGGAGCGGCGCAGGAGCGCGCGGTTGAAGTGGCCGAACGAGTCGCCGCGGACGAGGGTGCCGTCGAGGTCGAAGACGGCCAGTGGGCGGCGGGTGCTCGGCGGGATGCGGGTCAAGGGTGGGCCTCTTCCTTCGTGTGCCCGGCTTTCCTCGTGTGTCTCGCGTGCCTCGTGTGCCCTGTGTCCCTCGGTGCATTGTGTCCTTCGGCGCTTCGTGCTTTCGCGCGGAGTACCGGGCGCGGAGCGGCGGCGTGTGGCCGCGCGAGACGCAGCGAGACGGCTTCAATAGGCGACGGTGAAGCGGGAGCGGTGGTGCTTCGGCTGCTCCGCCTCGTCGATGAGGGCGACGGCGAGGTCTTCCATGGAGATCGCCGAGACGCCGTCGGCGTCGACCAGGAGTTCGTCGGTGCCCACCCGGAAGGCTCCGGTGCGGATGCCGGGCTCGAGGTTGGCGGGCGGGCTCAGGTAGGTCCAGTCGACGCCGTCGTCGGCGCGGAACACGTCGAGTTGGGCATTGCAGGCGAGCGCGATGCCGCGCCATGCGGTCGGCACGAACCTCGGGTCGTCGACGGCCATCGTGTCGACCGCGTCCGGGACGGTCAGGCTGCCCGCGCCGCCGACGGTCAGCAGGCGGATTCCGGTTCCGGTGAGGCCGGCCAGCAGCGCCTCCGCGGTGTCGGCCAAGTCCTGCTCGCTGCCGTGGGCCGGCCGCGTGGCGCTGATGACAAGGTCTTGGCCGGTGCTCAGCGCGGCCACGTCCGTGACTCGCGCGGCGTCACCCACTCGGGCCTCGGCATCGGGGTGCAGCTCCGGGAAGCGGGCCGCGTCACGGACCACGGCGGTGACCTCGTGGCCTCGGGACAGAGCCTCGGCCACGACGCGGCTGCCCACGTTTCCGGCCGCTCCGAACACGGTGATGCGCATGGTGGTGCCCTTTTCTCGGTGGGTTCGATCGACAGCCCGGGCCGGCAGGCTGGAGCGGACGGATCGAACCGAACGGATCGAACCGAACGGATCGAACCGAACGGTTGATTCCTTAGTGCTAAGCAAAAGATATCTCAACGCTAAGATAATTGGGAAGGGGAGGTGACCCGGCTCACCGGATCTCCTCGGCTAACCTGACGCGGTGGCAGATCATGTCGACCTTGTGCTGGAACAGTGGGGTACGCAGCGCC
Source organism: Embleya sp. NBC_00888 (assembly GCF_045207655.1). NCBI lineage: Bacteria > Bacillati > Actinomycetota > Actinomycetes > Kitasatosporales > Streptomycetaceae > Embleya > Embleya sp. NBC_00888. The sequence continues at coordinate 2,892,957 of NZ_CP108785.1, forward strand.
CCGACCTGGACGCGTCACCGATGGCGGTACTCGCCCGGCTGTCCCGCGCCGCGCGACTGGTCGGCGCCGAACTGGCCCGGACCTTCGGTGAACACGGGCTCGACGCCTCGTCGTTCGACGTCCTCGCCACGCTGCGCAGGCACCCGCCCCCGCATCGACTGAGCCCCACCGAACTGATGCGGTCCTCCATGGTCACGTCGGGCGCCATCACCCAGCGGCTCGATCGCCTGGAGACGCGCGGCCTGATCTCCCGCACCACCAGCACATCCGACGGCCGCGGCGTCCTCGTCGCGCTCACCGACGAGGGCCGGGACCTGATCGACGGAGTCCTGCCGGCGCACATCGACACCGAACAACGCCTACTCGCCGCCCTCACCCCCAAGCAGCGCGCCGCCCTCGCCGACGGCCTCCGTACCCTCCTGGAATCCCTCGGCGACACCCGAACCTGACCCACACACGCGAGGCATCGCGGTGTCCCGACGAGCAGCGTGACCGACGGGCGACCGGCCCGACCCGGCCCGGCCATCGGGACGGCGCCCACCTCGTCACGACCGACCGGCGGGGTGCGTCCGGTGCGCCGGTCGAGGCGGGTCGGCCCCGCGTTGCCACCGGGTGTGGGGTGTCGGGTTTTCCGGGCTCGCCAGGGCGGTGATCGCGAATGGAACCGGGCTTGAACGGATAGCAGTACGCGCATGGTTCTTCACACGCGTTCCGTGCAGGTCGCAGCGTCCACCGACCGGGTGTACATGCTCTTGTCCGACACGGACAAGCTCCCCGAATACTTCCCTCCGGTAACCGCTGTCCGGGCCACCTCGGGTCGCGCGGTGGTGGTGACCGCCGGTGAGGCGGCGCACTCCGTCGCGGCCGAGGTCGATCTGGATCGGGACGGTCCAGGTACGCGGATCGAATGGGCCGTGCGGGGTACGCCGTACACCGGCATCGTGATCGTTCAGGACGGTCCGAGCGACGTGGACAGCATCGTCACCGTGGTGGTCGACGACGGTGAGGACCCGCTCGACCTCGGTGCGGTAGAGCGCGAGCGCATCCACGACGCGAGCCAGTTCGGTGGGAAGCAGGGGCGGGAGGCGCTGCCTGTGGACTCCTTCACCCGACACCGCCGGACCGGTACGGACGCCGACCTGGTCGTCGGCGACATCCTCGAACGCGGCCTCGACCACCTCCGCGCCTATGTGGAAACCGGTCGGCGGCAGGGTTGATCCGAACCGCGCGCACCCCAACCGATCCGGCGTACGCCGGCGCCGCCGGTCGGGGTGCGCTTGTGTTCGGGGGCGGCGGACGGCCGTATCCGCGGGCTGCCGCACCTGCGGATTGCCGCGCCTGCGCGTTGTCGTGCCCGCGGACTACCGCACGCGTGGGTTGCCGCGCCCGTCGGTGCCGGTCCGATCCGGGCCGCTCGGGAACTTCGTTCGCCCGCGCCCGTCCTGCCCCGCGGCGCGCCACCCGTACCTCACCTGCACCCCGCCGCACCCCATCCGCGCCGCGTTGCTCGCTCGTGTGTCGGGCCTGGCGCGCGTGGACTCGGGGTCGGGCGTCGGCCTGCGGTGGGGGCGTATCGGGGTGGGTCTTGACGGACTCTTGACACCCTTTCGTGGCGGGCCTAATTTTCTCTCATACTGAAATATTTTCACTATGAGAGGTGAACATGGCGGAGACGGCCGATGCCCGATGGGCCAACCGCTCCAGCCTGCTCGCGGTGCTGTTGGCCGGTGGGCAGCACAGCCGCGCGGGGCTCACCCAGCAGACCGGACTCAGCGCGGCCACCGTTTCGCGGGTGGTCGAGGGGCTGCTCGACGAGGGCCTGGTCCGCGAAGGCGCCGTCCTCCAGACCGGGCGGCGCGGCCGGCAGGGCGTGGTGATCGAGGTGGCCGCCGAGCGTGGGGTCGCGGTCGGCGTCGACCTTGGTGGCACCACCTGCCGCTTCCTGGCCACCGACCTGCTCGGGCGCTCGCCGCGCTATCACGAGGAGCCCACGCCCGGGCACCTGGCCGCCGACGACCTCGCGGACTGGCTCGCCGAGCGGGTCCGGGCGCTGTACGCCGACTCGGCCGCGCCCGACGTGCTGCGCGCCGGCGTGATAGGCCTGCCCGGTGCGGTCGCCGCCGACGGGTTGGGCGTGCGTGGCGCGACCAACCTCGCGCAGATCGAGGGCGATCTGTTCACCCGTCGGGTGCGCCGCGCGCTGGAGGGCACCGTCACCTTCGGCAACGACGCCGACCTGGCCTTGGAGGGCGAGTTGCGGCACGGCGCCGCGCGTGCCGCCGACACCGCCGTGATGTTCACCGTCGGCGCGGGCTTCGGCGCCGGTGTGGCCGTGGATCGGCACATGCGGGGCGGACCGACCGGCCTGGTCGGCGAGTTCGGCTTCCTGCCGGTGGACTCCGACGACCACACCGTGGAGGAACTGGTGGGCGCCGAGGGCTTGATGCGGGCCGCGCGCGACGCCGGCCTCGATGTGGCCAACGCCGCGGACCTGTTCGTCGAGACCTCGCCGGCCGCGCGGGCCGTGGTCGACCGGTTCGAGCGCGCGCTCGGTGTGGCGTTGATCGCGGTGACGATCGCGTACGAGCCCGAACTGGTGGTCCTCGGCGGCCGGGTCTCCGCCTCCATCGACGCCGCGATGACCACCCGGCTGCGCGAGCGGGTACGCCGACGATTGCCCGCGTGCCCCGAGCTCGTGCACTCCGAACTTGCCGACCTCGCAGGCGCGTTGGGCGCGGTGTCGCGCGGACTCACCGCTCTGCGGATCCGCTTCGACGTCGCGGCGGACGCGGCGGCGGCGGTCCGGGCCGACCTGGACCTGGCCGCGCTGCTCGAGCCGGCGGCACACTGACGGAGCGCCGCGCCCATCACCCGGCGGCGCGAGCCCGCGAGATGCGCCGCGCGTACGTCCGCGCCCGCATCCGTCGACGGCCCGGCCCCCATGTGGCGCATCGGTCACCGACCCGAACAGCCGCAAATCCAAGCCACGTTCCCCGCGCGGCACAGCAGCACAGTGCAAGGCCATGACCGAAGCCAAAACCGGAGCCGAAGCCAAGGTCAACGCCAAGTCGAAGCCGGAGCCAAGGCCAAGGCCAGGGCCAAGTCGAAGCCGGAGCCAAGGCCGAAGCACCCCCAGGGGCCCGTCCCACCCCACCGAACCGCCTGGAGTACCACCCATGTCCACCCCACAGCCGTCGAAGGGCGGGTCCCTCCGCCGGAACACGTTGTCCGTGTTCGGCGCCGTCGCCATGTGTATGGCCTTCATGGGCCCCGCCACCAGCGTCGCCTTCAACACGCCGCCCGCCGCGGCGGGAGCCGGGTACGCGCTGCCGCTCGCCATCGTGCTGGCCATGGTGGCCAGCCTCCTGGTCGCCAACACGATCGCCGCGTTCGCTCGCAAGCTCCCGGCGGCAGGCTTCGCGTACACCTACAACAGCCACGGCTTCGGCAAGTCCGGCGGCTTCCTCTCCGGATGGCTGCTGCTGCTCACCTACGGCATGGTCGGGCCGATGTTGTTCGCCGCGCTCGGCGGCTACAGCCACGACTTCCTGGACAGCCAGTTCGACGTGCGGGTGCCGTGGCAGGTGATGTCGCTGGCGTTCGCCGCCGTGGTGTGGGGGGTCAACTCGCTCGGTGTGTCCAGTTCGGCCAAGACCGCGTTGATCTTCCTGGTCCTCGAGGTCGGCGTACTGCTCGGCCTGGCAGGGGTGATCCTCGGCGACGGCGGCGACTCCGGTCTGTCGGTGGCGCCGTTCGATCCGGGGAACTCGATCGACGGGTTCAGCGGCCTGGGTACCGGCATGTTGTGGGGCATCCTGATGTTCATCGGCTTCGAGTCGGTGGCCACCCTCGGTGAGGAGGCGCGCGGCGCCAAGCGCAGCATCCCGCTCGCGCTGTTCACCGCGGTCGCGGTGATCGGCACCTTCTACGTGCTGATGGCGTACTCCACCTCGATCGGCTTCGGCTCCGCGCACGGTTCACAACTGGCCGAGGACGCCGCCCCGTTGACCACCCTGGTGGACCGCTACTGGGGCGTCACCTGGATCCTCGCGTTGACCGTGATCGTCAGCCAGTTCGCCAACGTGGTCTCCGGCTCGAACGCGGCCGTGCGAGTGCTGTTCTCGATGGGTCGCGAGGGTGTACTCCCGCGTTTCCTCGGCCGGACCAACGAACGCCACGTGCCGCAATCGGCGATCACCGCCTACCTGGGCTTCTCGCTCGTCTTCGCGCTGGCGCTGGGCAGCGGCTTCGGCGGCGATCTGGGTCCGCTGGGCGTGTACGGGTTCGCCGGCACCATCCTCGGGCTCGGGATGGTGATCATCTACATCCTGATGAGCATCGCGGTGATCCGCTTCTACCTGCGCGAACACCGAGGCGAATTCTCCACGTTGCGGCACGGCGTCCTGCCGGGCGCGACCGTGCTGCTCATGCTGCTGCCGATATACGGCCAACTGTGGCCGGTGCCCGACCACCCGAACAACCTCGTGCCGTACGTGATCATCGGCTGGATGTTGCTCGGCACCGCGTATCTGGTCTGGGCGCACCGCTCGCGTCCGCAGGTGCTGGCCGCGATGGGTCGCGTCTTCGAAGACGACTCGGACACGGAGACGACCGACGCGGACGCGGGGGAGAGGGAGGAGGCGATACCCGAGACGGCGAGTCGGACCCGACCCGTTCGCACCTGATCCCTCCGACCGATCCCCGAAAATTCCCCCTTCCCACCTCTCCCTCCACCCCACCCCCGCCCGTTTCAAGGAGAGCCCGCGATGTTCCTCGATCGACTGCTCGCCCACAACCGTCCCCTGATCGAGGCCGCCGTGACGGCGCATCAGGAGGGCCGTCTGCTCGCCAACACATACGTGGCGGATCTGGACACGATCGCGCGCAACGCCGCCGTGATCGCCGAGGCCGCGCGCTCGCGCGGGCTGTCCACGTACGTGATGGCCAAGCAGTACGGGCGCAACCCCGACGTCACGCGGACCGCGATCGACGCGGGGCTCGGACCGGTGGTCGCGGTGGACACCGCCTGTATGTCGGCCGCGGTCCGGCACGCCCTGCCGGTCGGGCACGTCGGGCACCTGGTGCAACCGCATCGCGGCAGCGAGGACTTCGTGGTCGACGCCGATCCCGAGGTGGTCACCGTGTTCTCGGTGGAGACGGCGCGGCGGATCGGGGCGGCCGCGGTACGACGCGGCGGCGCGCCGGTGTCGGTGCTGCTGCGTGTGCACGGCGACGGCGACCGGTTCTACTTCGGCCACGGCGGCGGCTTCCCGGCCGCCGACGTGGTGGCCGCGGCGCGCGAGGTCGACGCGGTGGAGGGGGTCGCGGTGCACGGCGTGACGACGTTCCCGTGCCTGCTCGCCGATCCGGAGCAGCGGCGGATCGTGGCCACGCCCAACCTGGCCACGGTGGTCGCGGCGGCGGAGCGGCTGCGGGCCGCCGGGTTCGACATCCGTCAGGTGAACGCGCCCGGGACTACCTCCGCCCGGTCGTTGACGATCGCCGCCGACGCGGGTGCCACGCATGTCGAGCCGGGCAACGCGATCCACGGGACGACGCCGTTGCACGTGTTCTCGGACGAGGCGCCGGAGCGGCCGGCGATCGTGTACGTGACCGAGGTGTCGCACGTGGACGGGGACGACGCGTACGCGTTCGCCGCCGGGCACTACGTGGACAAGGTCCTGGGCGAGTTTCCACTCACAGCGTTGGTGGGTCGGGACACGGCGGGCGCGATCGAGCGGGTGGCGCGGGTGGATACCGCGCCGGACGGGGCGATCCACTACTACACCGTGCTGCGGGACGCGCGGCGGCTGGGCATCCGGCCGGGCGACACGGTGGTGATGTGCTTCCGGCCGCAGGCGTTCGTGACGCGCGGGCGGACGCGGTCGGTGGCCGGGCTGCACGGCGCCGATCCGGGCGCGGTGGTGTGGGGGGAGCGGTACGACGCGGAGGCGCGGGTGGTGGGGGATCCGTCGTGACCGGGCCGATTTCGCCGGCCGGCGCCTCGGCCACCACCTCCATCGCTCGACCCGAGGATTGTGACGACGTGTTCGACTCCGCTGACCTGGTCGACCCGCCGCTGCCGCGCGACTCCCTCGGGATAGTCGCGCTCGACATCGGCGGGACGAAGACGGCGATGGCCGCCACCGACGCGGCCGGTACGGTGCTCGCGGGCTGTCGGGTGGCCACCCGCGAGCCGGGCGAGGACATGGCGCACGCGCTGGATCGGCTGTTGCGGCTGGCTCGCGAACAGGCCGCCGCGGTGACCCGGGACGGCCGGCGCGAGATCGTCGCGGTGGGCCTGGTGTGTCCCGGCACGGTGACCTCGGCCGGGGTGGAACTGTCGCCGAATCTGCCCGGGATCGAGAACGTGGACGTACTGGGCCTCGCGCGTGCCGCGTTCGGGACGGTGCCGGTCGTGGTGGCCAACGACGTCAAGGCGGCGGGACTGGCCGAGGTGCGCTCGGGCGCGTTGGTCGGAGCCGATCCCGGGTTGTTCGTCAATCTGGGTACGGGCGTGGCCGCCGCGCTCACCGTCGGCGGCCGGATCGTGGGCGGCGCTCGGGGCGTGGCCGGCGAGATCGGCTACTCGCTGGTGCCGGGCCGGCCGGACGAGCCGGACCTGGAATCCCTGATCGGCGGCGGTCCCCTCGTCGCCCGCACGCAGGCCCTGTACGCGCTCGCCGGCAGCGGGCCGCCGCCGCCCGACGCGGCGGCGATCCTGACCTCCGCCGACCCCCGGCTGCGGGCCGTTGCCGAACACGCCCTCGACGTGCTGGCGGGCCACGTCCTCAACCTCCACCTCGCGCTCGATCCGACCCGGATCGCGCTGGGTGGCGGGCTGATGGCGGTGTCCGACCGGGTCCTGGACGTCCTGCGCGGCTTCCTCGCCAAGCACTCCCCGGGCACGCCCGATCCGGGCGAGGTGATCGTCGCGGCCCGCTACATCCACGACGGCGCGCTGCGCGGAGCCGCCGCACTCGCGTGGGACGTCGTCCGCGGCGAACGCCCGCGATGGGCGCTGACGACCCGATGAGGCGGATCGAAGGCGGCGGGCGTTCGGGGAGGCACCGAGACACGGCCGAACGGCGGCGTGGCTCGGAACGGCGGTGGTCGTGGGGGAATCACGTGAGTCGCCCGGGTCACGTCGATCACGTGAAGTACGTGGCCGGCGTGGTCCGCGTGGCGCAGGTGGCCCGCGCGACCGACGCGGAACGTACGACCCGCGCGACCTGTGCGACCCGCGCGACCCGGAGGACTCGCGCGATCGGCACCACTCGCGTGACGCGCGAGAGCGCACGACTCGCGTGACGCGCATGACCCGCACGACTCGCGTACCGCACAAGACCGCACAAGAGCGCACGGCCCGGAACAGCGTGGTGAAGAAAGTCGTGACCCGAAGTCGACCGATGGGATGAACATGACGAACATCGCTCCCTCCACCCTTCCCGCCCCCGGTTCGGTGATGGCCGCCGAGATGGCCGAACAGCCCGACGTACTGCGCCGGTTGGTCGCACGGCTGCCGGAACTGGGCGCGGCGATCCGGGCCGCGCTTCCGACGCCGCCGCACGGGGCCGTGCTGGTCGCGCGTGGATCCTCGGACAACGCCGCGGTGTTCGGCCGCTACCTGTACGAGATGGCGTCCGGACGTCCCGCCGGCCTCGCCGCTCCGAGCCTGGTCACCCGTTACGACGCGCGCACCGACCACACCGGCTATCTGGTCACCGCGTTGAGCCAGTCCGGTCGTACGCCGGAGATCGTCACCGCGGTCCGGGCCGCGCGCGAACGCGGTGCCCGGGTGGTGGCGGTCACCAACGAGGCGGACAGCGTGCTCGCGGCCGAGGCGCACGTGCTCGTCGCGACCGACGCGGGCACCGAGGTCGCGGTCCCGGCCACGAAGACGGTCACCGCCCAGTTCCTGGCCATGATCGGCATCGCCCTCGCGCTCGGCCCACTGCCGTCGACGGTCGCGGACCTCGCCGATCTGGCCCGCCTCCCGGAGGCGGTGGGCCGGGTCCTGGCCGGCGCCGCCGAGTGTGAGGTGCTTGCCGCGGACTGGGCGCACCACGACCGCCTGGTGGTGGCCGGCCGCGGCCTCGGCGGCGCGGTGGCGTTGGAGGGCGCGCTCAAGATCCGGGAGACGTCGGGGGTGTTCGCCGAGGGCATCTCGGTCGCCGACCTGCTGCACGGGCCGATCGCGGCGCTCGGCGACCGGGTGCCGGTCCTGCTGGTCGACCTCGGCGGTCCGACCGCCCCGGACATCGCCGCCCTGCGCGCGCGCCTGGTGGCCGACGGCATACCGTACTCGACGGTTTCGCCCGAACTCGCCGACCTGCACTCCGAATCGGCCCGTGCCATCGCCACCACGGTGCACCTGCAATGCCTCGCCCGGACCTTCGCCCTCCACCGCGGCGCCAACCCCGACGCCCCGGTCGGATTGGTGAAGGTCACGCCGACGACCTGATCCCCCCGAACCCACCGGCGGCCCGCCGCCCACCCGGCTCGCATCGACGCATCGAAGGGGCTGCGCGGCGGCGCTGCCGCGTGGCCGTGCGGCCGTGCGGCCGTCGACGACACCATCGATCGGGCCGCACGCGAGCGCTCCACAGGCGCCGGGCGGGCCACCCGCACCGCGCCGCCGGCCGCGCTTGGTGTGCGGCGACGGTACCCAGGGGACCGATTCGCGTATGCCTTCGAGGCCCCACTCGGCATGTGGGCCCGGCCGTCCGGAGCCGGGTCGTGGACCGGGTCGCCTCCGTCCGCCCATCCGGACGGTTCGGGCCGGGTGAGGGCGCGTTCGAGAGGATGCGAGTTCGTGCCGGCCCGCTCAGGCATCCGGAGCCGCCGGCGTGGCCGCTTCCGGGAGCGGTGCGGGTGCCGCGATCGGGGCTGTCGATGTGATCGGCGGGCTCGGCGTGGGCGTCGAGGGGGCGCGGCCGTCGGTGCGGTGGGTGGTCGGTCCGGACTCCTCGAAGATCAGCTCCGGGAGTATGGCCAGGGCCACCGAGCGGCGGTCCGCCGGGCCCGCGGCGCGGATGGCCGTCTCGATCTGCCGGCGCGCCACGACGTCGAGCGCCTCCGCGAGGTCGAGCGAGCCCGTGCCGTCGTCGCGGAGCAGGGCACGGACGAGTGCGACGAGGTCGGCGCGGCGGGTTCCGGCGACCACCGCACGGCTCGCGCGTCGGTCGTCCTCCCGAACTCCCGCGCCTCGGCCGGAATTGCGGAGCTTTCCCGCACGGTGGCGTCCCGGGCGGCGTCTCGGCTCGTACTGTGGGAGGCATGCGAGTTCTTCTCACGTCCGACACGCACGTGCCCCAACGCGCCAAGGCCGTTCCCGAGCGGTTGCTCGCCGAGATGGCGGCCGTCGACGTCGTGATCCATGCGGGTGACTGGGTCGACGGGGCCGCGCTGGACCTGTTCGAGGCGCACTCGCGTCGCGTGATCGGCGTCTACGGCAACAACGACGGGCCGGATCTGCGCAGCCGGTTGCCCGAGGTGGCGCGCGTCGAACTGGGCGGCGTACGGTTCGCCGTCGTGCACGAGACGGGTCCGGCGGAGGGTCGGGAACGGCGGTGCGCGGCGCGCTATTCCGACGTGGACGTACTCGTGTTCGGGCACAGCCACATTCCGTGGGACACGGTCACCGACACCGGACTGCGCCTGCTCAACCCGGGCTCGCCCACCGACCGACGCCGGCAGCCGCACCACACCTATATGACGCTGACCGCCGACGCGGGCAAGATCACCGACGTGGTCCTGCACGACCTGGACTGAGCCCCGGCGCATCGCAGGACCGATCGCGGCGACTCGCCCGCCGGTACGGCGGCACCGCTCGGGTCGGCACGCGCACGCGATCCGCGGTCCTGCCGCGACCACGGGTCCGTCTCAGTCGTTCCCCAGTTCCCGGGCCCAGGTGTTCGACCAGGCCAGGAGGGGGTCCAGGGCTTCGACGAGGTCGGTGCCCAGGGGGGTCAGTTCGTACCGACCGGCTTCGTCCCGGGTGGCGATTCGGGCGTCGACCAGGTCGCGGAGGCGGTTGTCGAGCACGCTGGAGGACATGTCGTCGCAGCGGCGTTGCAGGGCTCGGAAGCCCGCCGGTTCCCGGCTCAGTTCCCAGATCACGCGCAGGATCCAGCGCCGGCCGAGCAGGTCGAGCGCGGCCATCGAAGCCCGCCCGGTGGTCGAGCCCCGGACCGGGGCGCCCGGCCGGGGAACACCCTGTTCGTCGTCGGTATCGCCGCCCATGTGCGCGCCCCTGCTCCTTGTGCTTCGCTTTCGAAAGCAGCATAGTGCTTTCGAAAGCGAAGCACCAAGTGGCCATCGTCGTCCGAGTGGCCGTCCGAGTGGAGGAGTGCGCCCATGTCGCGGATCACGCCGCTGTCGCCGCCCTATCCCGCCGAGACCGAGGCGGCGCTGTCCCGTTGGATGGGGCCCGCCCGCGAGCGCGAGCCGCTCGCGCTGTTCCGGGTGCTGGAGCACCATCCCGAACTGGCCTCGCGCATGCGGGTGCTCGGCTCCGGGTTGCTGGTACATGGCACGCTGCCCGCCGCCGAGCGCGAGACGGTGGTGCAGCGGGTGTGCGCACGGGCCGGGTGCGCGTACGAATGGGGCGTGCACGCCGAGGTGTTCGGCGAGCGGGTGGGCCTGACCGCCCGTCAGCTTCGGGCCACGGTGCACGACGACGCCGACGCCTGGACCGAGCGGCAGGCGACCCTGGTGCGCGTGGTCGACGAACTGCACGACGGTGTCGACCTCACCGACTCGACCTGGGCCGCCCTGCGCGCGCTGTTCGAGGAGCCGCAGATCCTGGAGGTCCTGGTTCTGGCGGGTTGGTACCGCACGATCGCGTACGTGGCCAACGCGCTTCGCCTGCCGGCCGAGGAGTGGGCGAGGCCCTATCCGGAGGTGTGACGGCTCGACGCTTCGCGGCGACCACCCGTGATGCCCCCCGCAGCCCCGATCCCATCGAGGAAGTCGACGATCGCGGTCTGCCACTCCGCAGGGCGTTCGGCGAACGGCAGGTGGCCCGTGTCGAGTTCGACCACGCGCGCGTCGCGCAGGCCGGCCGCGACGTCCCGGTGGTGGTTCGGCTCGACCAGTCGGTCGCCCGTCGTGGACACGACCAGGGCCGGTACCTCGATGGCGGTCAGGTCGGCGCGTACGTCCAACCGTTCGACCAGTTCGGTGTGCTCGGGCGTCCCGGGCGGCGGGGTTTCCGAGGTCATCCGCAGGAGGGCGGCCAACTCCTCCGGGGAGAGCGCGGCCGGCGCGGCCGGGCCGAGCGCGAGCGGGGTCAGGTACGCGGCCAACGTCGCGCGGTCGCCGGATTCGTACAACCCGCGCCAGACCCGCGCGGCCAGGCGCAGGCGGTGGTCGGCGTGCGCGAAGGGTGCGGTGAGCACCAGTGCGGTGACCCGCTCGGGATGGCGCGTCGCGGCGCGTATGGCGATCGCGCTGCCGAGCGAGTAGCCGGAGACCGCGAAGGTGGCCAGGCCCTCGGCCACTCCCGCGGCGATCAACTGGTCGGCGAGGTGGTCCAGTTCGAGGGGTGCGTCGGCGCGTGGGGTCTCGCCGGCGCCGGGGAGGTCGACGCCGACCACGGTGTGGGTCGCGGCCAGGCCGGCCAGGATCGGTCCGTAGTTGGCGGCGATGCCGCCGCCCGCGCCGTGTGCGATCGGCAGGCCGGGCCCGAGCCCAGGACGGTACGGGCGTAGGTGGGTGTGGGCAGGGCGACGGTGGGCGCGGACATGCGGGCTCCCCGACTGGGACGACGATTATGTAGCGGTCGCTACGAATTTCACCGTAACAGAGATCCCCCGGTTTCATAGTGAGCGCTATACAATGGCCGCATGTCCTCTACCAGTGCCCCGGGCCGCCCGCGCGGCTTCGACCGGGAAGCCGCGCTGGACCGCGCGGTGCTCGAGTTCTGGCAACACGGCTACGAGGCGACCTCGGTGGCCGGGCTGACCGCCGCGATGGGCATCAAGCCGCCCAGCCTGTACGCCGCATTCGGCGACAAGCGCCGACTGTTCAGCGAGGCCATCCAGCGTTACGGGGTCACCTACGGTGCGGTCGCCGGTGATGTGATCGCCGCCGAGCCGGACGCGCGCCTCGCGATGGAACGCCTGCTGTTCGCGCTGGCCGACGCGTATACCGAGCCCGGCCATCCGCCGGGGTGCATGGTGATCACCGCGGCCGTCAACTGCACGTCGGCGGCCGAGGAGGTCAAGGCCGAACTGCGCGCGCTGCGCGAGGCGGCCAAGGCGGTGATGCGTACCAAGATCACCACCGACATCACCGCCGGTCGACTGCCCGCCGACACCGACGCCGATGCCCTCGCCACCTACTACGCGGCCGTGGTCCAGGGCATGTCCACCCAGGCCGTGGACGGCGTCTCCCGCGAGACGCTGGAACACGTCGCCACTCTCGCGATGCGTTGCTGGCCGACCTGACCCGGCCGTCGGCCGCTTGGTTGCGACGTGCTCGCGGCACGGAACGGGGCGGGATGGGAGGGGACTCGGCGGCCGGCGCTCAGCTTCGGGCGCCCCACTCGTTGCCGAAGTCCGGTACGTCGGCGGACAGCAGGTGCTCGGCGGCGCCTTCGAGGGCCTCGGCCGTCTCGGTGGAGCGGGGGAACATGCTCTTCTCGTAGGTGCGGATGGCGTCGTCGACCGTGGCGGCGTTCGAGAGGGCGAGGGCGAGTTCGGCGGCGTCGAGCATGGCGAGGTTGACGCCGACGCCGAGTGGGGGCATGAGGTGGGCCGCGTCGCCGAGCAGGGTCACCGTGGGGTTGTGTTCCCAGGTATGCGGGACCGGGAGGGCGAACAGCGGTCGGTCGACGTAGCGGCCGTCGTTGTCGGTGATCATCCGGCACAGGCGGGGTGACCAGTGGGCGTACTCGGCCAGCACCCGGGCGCGGATGCCGTCGGTGTCGTCGGCGGCCAGGCCGCACGCGGCGATCCAGTCGACCGGGGCTCGCCGGATGATGTAGACGCGGATGTGGTTTCCGCTGTTGCGCTGGGCGAACAGGCAGCGATCGCCGTCGGCGGCGGCGGCACCGCCCGCGCCGACCAGTTCGGCGATGTCCGGGTGCCGGTTCTCGACGTCGGAGAACCACGCCTCCAGGAAGCTCACCCCGATGTACTCGGGGACGGCGTGGGACACGGCCGGCCGCACCCGGGAGAAGGCGCCGTCGGCACCGATGACCAGATCGGCCTCGACGGTCGTGCCGTCGGCGAAGCGCAGTCGGCGTGGCCCATCGGCGGGCCCGTCGATCCGGTCGAGAGCGTGGCCCCAGCGCACGGTTCCCCGTCGCAGCGAGTCGAGCAGCAGGGCGCGCAGTCGGCCGCGGTCGATCTCCGGCTTGAACAGCTCGTCGGCCTCCGGGACGTGATGGAACAACACCTCGCCGGTCGGATCCAACTGCCGCATTTCCTGCCCTTCGGGGCGGGCCGACGCGAAGAACTCGTCGAGCAGGCCCGCCTCGCGCAGGGCGATCTGGCCGTTGCCGGCGTGCAGGTCGAGGGTGCCGCCCTGGTCACGGGCGTCGGGACCGCGTTCGCGGTCGTAGACGGTGACCGCCATACCGCGCTGCTGGAGGATGCGGGCGCAGGTCAGCCCGCCGGGGCCGGCGCCGATGACGGCGATTCGGGCGTGGGCGGGGCGTGGGGAGGTCATGGGTGTTCCCTTCGTCGGCGAAGAGCGGGGGTGTCGGGTGGGCGGGGCGGGGCCGGGTACGACCGGCGGGCGTCCCGGCGCCTCGGCTTCCACGGTTCCCAGAAAAGCAGACCGAGTGGAAAAGTGCAACGATTCAACTTTGCCATTGGCGCAACTATCCTTTCGGATCCGCTTTTGGATATGCTCAAGTCATGCCTGACTCTGTGCCTGCGCCCGTGCCACCCGCCGGCCGCCGTGAACGCAAGAAGGCGGCCACCCGGCAGGCGATCGCCGATGCCGCGCTGCGGCTCTTCGTGGCGCGCGGCTACGACGAGGTGAGCATCCGCGACGTCGCCGACGCGGCCGACGTGTCCACGACAACGGTGTTCAAGCACTTCAGCGGCAAGGAGGCGCTGGTCTTCGACCGGGCCGAGGACCGGGAATCACAACTGATCGCCGCGGTGCGGCAGCGAGCCGTCGGGCGGAACGTCGTCGACGCCCTGCGGCAGCACTTCCTCGACACCTGGCTGCCGCTCGCGGCGGATCCGCAACTGGCCGACTTCGCCGGCCTGGTGGACTCCACGCCGGTGCTCCGCGCGTACGGCGAACGCATGTGGACCCGGCACACCGACGCCCTCGGCGCGGCCATCGCCGACGAGATCGGCGTGGACCACGACGACGTCGCGTGCGTGGCGCTTGCTCGCTTCGTCCTGGAGATCCCGGCACTCACGCGCGCCCGGCGGGATCGCCGTGCCGCCGTCGAGGCGATCTTCGACATCCTTGTGCGCGGGTGGGAACCGCCGGCGGGAGAGCCGGCCCCGCTCGGCGGTGCCTAGGGCGGGTCTGGTGCCGCGCCCGGCACCGGGCCCTGTCCAGGACCCCCGCCGGCGCGTTCGTGCGCTTCGGCGCGGGGTTGATCAGGAGCCGGCCGGCTCGTCCTGTCCGGTGCCGTTGCGGCGGTCCTGCTCGGCCAGGTGCTCCCGGGCGACCGGCCAGGTGATCGGCAGGTCCTCGACCGGGACTTCCCAGAAGGTGAAGGTCGACGTGCGCATGGTCGGCCGCAGGGTGCTCATGATGCCGCGGTGCGGCTCGGTCCGGACGAAGGTGTCCAGCGCCTCGCGGCTCTCCCAGGCGGACAGCGTGAAGAAGACCCGCTTGAACGGCTGGGCGATCAGCGAGGCCCCGACGGCTCCCGGCGCGGACTTCACCTGGCGCCAGGCGGACAGCGACTTCAGGAAGAACTTCGGTACGTCCTTGGCCGAGCGGACCTCGAAGCGCGAGGCCATCACGAGCGCCCGGGTCCCGGGGGTGGTCGGATTCGGGGTGGTCCAGGGGAGCGTGGGCACCGTCGGGCTCGCTTTCGACACGGTGGGACGTGAGATGTGGATCGTGGTGACGGCGGACAGGACCGAGAGCGTACGCGGTTGTCCGGGCCCGCGGTGTCGAAAACACGCCAACGTTTCGAAGACACCGGCCCGGGCTCGTATCCGACGGACCGTTACGTCGAGTGCGCCGCCGCCAGCAGGGTTTCCGCCGCCTGGGTGCGGGCGTACAGCACCACCCGGCCGGCGCGGTGCCCGGCGACCAGGCCGGCCGCGCGCAGCGCGGACAGGTGCTGCGAGACGCCGCCCGGGGTCAGGCCGGTACGTCGGGCCAGGTCCGTGGTCGAGGCCGGCGTGACGAGTTCGGCCACGAGCGTGGCCCGGGAGCGGCCCAGGACGCCGGCGAGCGCGTCGGGCGCGACCGGCCGGGCGGGCGTGGACCACAACGTGCCGATGCCGCGCGGCGGATAGCGCAGCGTGGGCTGCCACCGTCCGTCCAGTACCGAGAACACCCTCGGCCAGACGAACGCCGACGGCACCAGCAGCAGCCCCCGCCCGTCCAGCGTGCGCCGACCGCACGCGAAGCGGTTCCGCACCTGGAGCGTGCCCGCGTCCCAGGTGACCTGCGGATCCAGGTCGTTGAACAGGCTGCGCGCGCCGCCCTCGACCAGCCGCCTCGCCCGGAACAGGATGTCCCCCTCCAGGAAGGTAAGGATCCGCGGCCAGTACGGCGCGAGCGCCAACTCCCAGTACACCTGGATGCTCTCGGCCAACCGCGCCAACTCGCGCTCGGGGTCGGCCCGCAGCGCGGCGATCCGCTCCGGCGCGACGTCCGAGGTGGTGCGCAGCAGCTCGAGCGGCGTGGCGCGCAGCGTGGCGAGCTCGACCTCCAGCGAGGTCAGCGGCGTGGTCGGTGGCGGGCACAGGAAGCCCGCGAGGGCCCGGGTCGGTACCGGGATCAGATCGGTGAGCGGCGTCAGGTCCACCTTCGCGGCCTCCAGGCGCCCGCGGACCTGATCCGTCCAGGTGCGGTGGATGCCCTGTTCGTCGGCACCCTTGAGCACCCGCACGCTCGCGATCACCTCCCACAGCGGGGAGACGACGAAGCGGGTGCGGGCCACGTCCTCCGGAGTGAACTCGATCTCGATCATTAAGCCCAGACTAAATCATTGGGTGCGCTCGGTGGGGCGCGCCAAGCTGCCGCAATGAGCCAACCGCACTCCCCGTGGCGCATCGCCGACTTCCGCACACTGTTCACCGCGGCGGCGCTCAGCGAACTGGGCACCAACATGGGCTATGTCGCCATCCCGCTGATCGCCGTCGCTGCCCTGGACGCGAGCCCCGGCCAGGTGGGTGCGCTCGCCGCACTCGGCACCGTCGCCTTCCTGCTGATCGGACTGCCCGTGGGCGCGTGGGTGGACCGGATGCGCCGTCGCCGGGTGATGATGTTCGCCGACCTGATCCGCGCCGCGCTGATCGCCTCGATACCGGTGGCCTGGTGGCTGGACGCGTTGACGCTGCCCCAGTTGTACGTCGTGGTCCTGCTCAACGGCTGCGCCACGGTGTTCTTCGACGTCGGCTCGCAGAGCTTCCTGCCGCACCTGGTCGGCCGCGAGGCGCTGGTCTCGGCCAACGCCGCCATGGTCAGCCTGATGGCGACCGCCAACATCGCCGGCCGCAGCGCGGGCGGCTTCCTGATCCAACTGGTCGCGGCCCCGGCCGCGTTGGTGTGCACCGCCGTCGGCTATCTCGCCTCCGGCCTGGGCCTGACCCGAATCCGCGCGGACGGCGCACCGACCACGACGGGTGGCCCCGAACGCCGACTGCGCACCGAGATCGCCGAGGGATTGCGGCACGTGGGTCACAGACCGGAACTGCGTGCCCTCGCCGCCACGGGCGCGCTCACCAACTTCGGCTCGCAACTGGTCAACGTGCTGCTGCCGGTGGTGTTCGTACGGGAACTGGGGTTGCCCGCGGGTGCCTTGGGCCTGTACCTGGCGCTCGGCGGCCTGGGCATCCTGGTCGGCGCGCGGTGCGCCCGGCCGATCTCGGGCCGGCTCGGATTCGGCCGCACGCTGGGCCTGGCCGGGCTGTGCCTGGCCCCCGCCGGGCTGCTGATCCCGCTGCTCGATCGTGGCCCGTGGCTCGTGGTCGCCGGCCTCGGTTGGTTCCTGGCCACCGCCAAAATGGGCATGGACAACGTCCTCGGGGTCAGCCTGCGCCAACGCCTGACCCCCGACGCGATGCTCGGCCGGATGAACGCGACCTTCCGCTGCCTGCTCACCGGCGCGTCCGCGATCGGCGCCGTGGCGGCGGCACTGATCGGCCAGTTCGCCGGCGTGCACACCGCGATCTGGGTCGGCGGCGCCTGCCTGTCGGTGGGCTTCCTCCCGGTCTTCTGCTCCCCGATCCGCACCCTCCGAGTCCTCCCGGACGGCCCGACCCACATCGTGGCCGCCGGCCCCCGGGTGCTCGATCCGAAGAAGTAGCCGCCCTCCCGCCGGCGCCCGTCCGTAGGCATCGGTGCCACGGCACGTGCCGACGGACGGGCGTCTCATGCACTCCTACGCGACCCGACGCACGGACACGACACGCGGGCGTGACCTACCGACACGCCTCGTCGAACAGGCGCACGCGTCGAGTCGGCCAGAAGCCCTCGAGCGAAGTCGCCCCGGCTCCGGTCCTGTTGCCCATGGGAACAGTGAACTCAAGGCCGTGGCACCGCGCAAGCGGACAAGCGTTCGCACGTTCCGCCGGATGTTCCGCCTACGCGCTCGATCGGCCGCGGGTGCCCCACGGGTCCTGGGCGGCGTAAGCCGGTTGCCACAGGTTCAGGTAGGTCGGGCGGACGGACTCCGGCAACTGGCCGAGGATGGTCGCGGCATGCTCCGTACTCGCGCCGTCGAGCAGCCACGGCAGATAGCGACACGTGCCGGAGCCGATCCGCCGGCCGTGTTCGGCCTCGAAGCGCCGCCACTGCTCGGGGGTGACGACCGCGTCGACCAGCGGCAGCACCTCGTCCTCCTCATGCGCCAGATGCCCGCGCAACCCGCCGACCAGCCCGTCGAGCAGATCACCGAGGTGCTGCCGGCCCCGGTCGCGGTCGGCCCGCGCCGCGTCGACGGCATCCAGGAGCGGGTCGAACGTGGCGTGTTCGGCCTCCAGCACGGCGATCGTGCCCAGGTCCGCCGGCCGATCGGCCAAAGCCCTGCGGACCACCGGCCACAGCAGGTCGTCCTCGGCACCGAGATGGACCCGTAGGTAGCGGCGGAACAGGTCCCAACCGGTGGTCACCCGCAGGATGTGCCACGGGTCGTCGTCCGTGCGGGCGGCGATCCGGGCGATTCGCTCCAGATCGCGGCGCAGCGCGTCGTGGATCGCGAACACCATCGTCATGTCGTGTCGGAAGACCTTGCCGCGCACGGGATTCCTCGCTTTGTCGAGCGTTGTCGTCGTCGGGGACGACAGGGCCGGTGGAAGGGGAGGCCGGCGGGGGAGCGGCGAAAGGGGAAGCGGCCTCCCGACGCTTTGACGAATTCCGGCGCCGTCGTGTGACTCGGACGCACGCGCCCGGCGTTGTCGGAGGCCCGCAGTAGAGTGCGCGGCCGTGATCGAACCAGACTTCCTGAGTGCCACCCGCATGTCCTATGACGCCGTCGCCGGCGAGTACACGGACTACGTCCGGACCGAACTCGCGAGCAAGCCCGTGGACCGAGCCCAACTCGCCGCCTTCGCCGAACTCGTGCGGGCGTCGGGCGCCGAGGCCGGACCCGTGGCCGACGTCGGATGCGGACCCGGTCGGGTCACCGCGCACCTGCGCGATCTGGGCGTGGAGACGTTCGGAATCGACCTGTCGCCGCAGATGATCGCGGTGGCCCGACGCGAGTACCCGGACCTGCGTTTCGAGGTCGGCACGATGACCGACCTGGACCTTCCGGACGCCGGCCTCGGTGGTCTGGTCGCGTGGTATTCGACCATCCACGTCCCGATCGCGGAACTGCCCGCCGTCTTCGCGGGCTTTCATCGTGTGCTCGCGCCCGGTGGCTATCTTCTGCTCGCCTTCCAGGTCGGGGACGAGCCGCTGAGCATGACCGAGGCGTTCGGTCGATCGGTGAACCTCGACTTCCACCGCCGCCGGCCGGACGTCATCGCCGACCTGGTGACCGCCGCGGGCCTGGCCATGCAGGCCCGGACCATTCGCGAACCGATCGCCGGCGAGAGCGTACGACCGTGCCCGCAGGCCTTCCTCCTGGCCCGCAAACCCCCGGCCGCCGGCGCCTCCTGACTTCGGCCGGGACACCCCCGCCACCGGCGCCGGCATGTGCTGCGAGTTCGCGCTTCGGTACGGGACGCCCGTTGTCGCGCGCCGCGCGTGTCAGCCGTCGGCGGCGGGGCAGGCGAAGTCGGGTACCGGTTCCGGGCGGGAGCCGTTGCGCAGCGACCTGGCGCCGGCCACGCCGACCAGGGAGGCGGCGACGGCCGGGCGGACCGGGATCAACGCCGGCTCGCCCCGCTCCATGGTGGCCCGGAAGCCTTGCAGCAGGAGCACGGTGCCCTCGGCGGAGCGTTCGACGGTGTCGTGGCCGAGCGCGAGAGTGGGCGGGACTCGTTCCTCGTCCCGGGCCCGCCCGTCCGCGGCGGTCCATCCCTCGGAGCGCACCCGCACCGACCAGGCCCGCTCGCCCGGCCCGCGGACGGACTCCGCCAAGGCCCGACTGCCGCGTACCGAGACCCAACTCCAGTGGCTGTCCGGCTCGCCCTGGAGGAAGCCGTGCCGGGTGACCGCCAACGCGCCGCCGGACAGCCGTACCACCATCACCACCGCGCTCCTGGGGTCGGCCTCGTCCGCGACGAACGCCGAAACCTCGACCGGCCATTCGCCGGTGAGCGCGAGCACGGGAGACAGCGTGTGCGTGCAGTACGCGGTCGGCGCGATCCGGCCGCGCCAATGCGCGGGGTCGCCGATCAGCGCGTCCACCGTCTCGGGCGCCATGCCGTGCAGGTAGTCGGCCTCGATCAGGGAGATCCGACCCACCTCGCCGGCCTCGACCACCCGACGCAGCAGGCGCACGTGCGGATGCAGCACATAGTTCTCGGCGAACGAGTAGGTCGCGTCGGAGCGTTCGACCGCGTCGACGAGCCGGCGTCCCTCGTCCTCGCTCACGCACGCGGCGGACTCGGACAGTACGTGCACGCCCCGCTCCAGGAAGGCCATCGCGAGCGGCGCGTGCGCGTCGAAGTCGTTGGCCAGGATCACGCCGTCCAGGCGCCGGTCGAGCAGGTCCCGCCAGTGATCGGTGAGCACGACGCCCGGGAGCCGCGCCTGCGCCTCGGCTCGGCGTTCGGAGTCGCGATCACACGCCGCCACCACGTCCAGCCCCACCCGGCGAGACCAACTCGCCAGGTGGAGACCCATCCTCAGCCCGACCACTCCCACGCGCACCCGGCCATCGTGCCAGCGGTCCGACGCCCGGGCGACCGGGTTTCCACCGCCGGCGCGGCGGCCCCCACGCGCACGTCTCGCGCACCGTGGGTCGGACGGAACCGCCCAGGGCGTGTCTTCGATCCCGCGTCGTGGAGCCCGACGCGGGATTGCAGACACGCCCTACGCCACGCGGATGCCCGGCTCCCGACGGTAGGCGCCGGGGGCGATTCCGAACTCCCGCCCGAAGGCCGTCGAGAAGGCGAACTCCGAGGCGTAACCCACCGATTGGGCCACCACGCGCAGCGGCTCGTCGGTGTCCCGGAGCAGCGCAGCGCCCGCGTTCATCCGGACCAGGGTCAGATGGCCCAGCGGAGGCCGGCCGACCGACTCGGTGAAGCGCCGGGCGAAGGTGGATCGCGGCAGGTCGGCGAGCGCGCCCAGCCGCTCGACGGTCCAGGGCTGCTCGGGGTTGCGGTGCATCGCGCACAGCACCCGGCCGATCGCCGGGTCGTACACCGCCGGGCCCCACCCGGTGTGGGCGCCGTGCTCGCGCAACCACGAGCGCAGCACGCACAGCAGGAGGGTGTCGAGCAGCGTGCCGGTGACCGCGTCCGTGCCCGGGTCCGGGGGGAAGCCGTCGCCGGGTCCGGGTCGCGCCGCCTCGTGGCGCAGCAGTTCCACCACGCCGCGCACGGACGCCTCCTGCTCGGGCCCGGCCGCCAGGCGAATCGTCTCCGGCAACTCCACCGGCGGCGCGTGCTCGCCCTTGCCGTCGAGCCGGAACACCCCGCTGAGCAGCAACGACGTCGGTTCCCGGACGGCGTGCGCGGCCGGGGTCGCGGCCGGGTCCGCCTCCGGCAGCAGCCGGTACGGCCGGCCGCCGAAGTCCACCGCCGGCCACGACGCGGGACCTCCCACCGTGGTCCCGCCCGACACGAGATGGTCGCCGGCACCGGTCACCAGGGTCACGTCCCCCGCGCCCAGTGCGAGTCGTGCGCCGCCGGCCGTGGTCAGCACGGCGCCGCCGCGCAACACCACGTGGAACGCCGCCTCGCCGGCCTCGGGCCGGACGTACCGTCCCCAGGCGTCCGGCGCCTGGACGCGCACCCAGCGCGGCCGATGCGTGCGCAGCGAGGCGGCGACCCGACCGAGGAAGTCCATCGCGCCAGGGTAATCGGGTGTTTCGCGCCGTCGGCCGGCGGCAGAGGTTGCCCTCCTCCCACCGGGTGCCCGGCCGATCGTGCTGCGGGTGCGGCGGTTTGCCACCGGAGCCGTGACGGCGAGGGAGTCGGGGCACGCATGCGGTCGCGGTGGGACCGAAGGATCGCCGACGCCCTCGCCGTCCGGGCCGTTCGGGGGCGAGGTCAGCCCAGCGAAGCCGTCAGGGTGATCTCGGCGCCGGGCGAAAGCAGCCGGGAGATGGGGCAGTTCTGCTTGGTGACGTCCGCGATCTTGAGGAACTCCGCCGTGTCGATCCCGGTGGCCACGACGGCGGTCTCCAGGTCGATCCGGGTCACCGTCGGGGCACCGTCGACCTGGACCAGGTGCACCTTGGCGGTGGTGTCCACCGACGTGGCCGGGAAGCCCGCGTCACCCAGACCCTTGGCCAGGGCCATCGAGAAGCAGCCCGCGAGCGCGGCACCGATCAGTTCCTCGGGGTTGGTGCCCTCGCCCTCCTCGAAGCGGGACTTGAACGAATAGGCCCCCTCCAGGCCGCCCTTGCCGGTGCGAATGGTGCCGGCACCTTCGACGAGGGTGCCCTGCCACTGAGCCGTTGCGCTACGAATAGTCATGGCTCGATGCTAGTACCGTGACCGACGCCGACGGCACGGCACACGCCCCGGATACCCCCTTGAGCCGCACCGGGCCCGGACCACGACGCGCGACGCCGCCCCCGGATCGCCCCGGGCACGGCGGCCGGATCCGTTCGTGACCGCATCCACGGATCGCGGCGCGCCCGCCGCGCGATGGTCACCGCCGCGCGCGACCGGTTTCCCCACGCCGCCCCGAGCCCGGCTTCGACCCGTCGTTCCCGTCACATCGTCCGCGCTCCGTACGTCATGGAGCCGAGGGCCGGGGCACCGACCCGGACGCGACCGAAGGACCGGGTGGGACCGATGAACGAGCACGACTTTCTCGCGGAACGCTTCGAGACGCACCGCGGTCACCTGCGGGCGGTGGCCTACCGGATGCTCGGCTCGCTGAGCGAGGCGGACGATGCCCTCCAGGAGACCTGGCTCAAGCTCAGCCGCTCCGACCCGGACGAGTTGCACAACCTGGCGGGCCGGCTGACCACCGTGGTCGGTCGGGTCTGCCTGGACATGCTGCGCTCGCGACGATCACGCGGGGAGGAACCGCTGGACGGGCGGGTGCACATCCCCGACCCGATCGTCAGCGGCGTGTCCGACGCCGACCCCGAGCACGCGGTACTCCTGGCCGACTCGGTCGGCCTGGCCCTGCTGGTGGTCCTGGAGACGCTCGCCCCCGCCGAACGCCTGGCCTTCGTCCTGCACGACCTGTTCGCGGTGCCGTTCGACGAGATCGCGCCGATCGTGGACCGTACGCCGGCCGCGGCCCGGCAACTCGCCAGCCGCGCGCGTCGACGCGTGCAAGGGGCGGCTCCCGCGCCGGACGGCGATCTCGTCGTGCAGCGCGAGGTGGTCGACGCGTTCCTGGCCGCCGCCCGCAGCGGTGACTTCGACGCGCTGGTCGCCGTGCTCGACCCGGACGTGGTGGCCCGCTCCGACGGCGGCGGCCTGCGCGCCGGCGGGGTGACCCGAGGCGCGGCGGAGGTGGCCGGCGGCGCGCTCACCTTCGCACGACTCGCCGGCGCCGCCCGACCCGCGCTGGTCAACGGCGCGGCCGGCTTCGTGGCCACCGCCGCCGGCCGGCCGATGTCGGTGGTGGCCTTCACCATCGTCCGGCGCCGGATCGTCACCATCGACATCCTCGCCGACCCCGAACGCCTGAGCCGGCTCGACCTGACCGTGCTCGCGAGCTGACCCCCGGTGACCGAGACCGGGTCCGGCGTCGCCCGGACCCGGCCCGCCCGCCCAACTCGCCGCACCGGCCCCGAAGATCGATATCCACCTGCCGGCTGGGTACGTACCGCGACATGAGATTCCTCCACGATCAGGTACCGCCGCACGACCTCACCTACAGCGATGTCTTCCTCGTACCGTCGCGCTCGGGCGTGGGTTCCCGCCTCGACGTGGACCTGACCACCTCCGACGGCACCGGCACCACCATCCCGGTGGTGGTGGCCAACATGACCGCCGTCGCCGGGCGCCGGATGGCCGAGACGATCGCCCGGCGCGGCGGGCTCGCGGTGATCCCGCAGGACATCCCGGTCGACGTGGTCGCCGAGGTGACCTCCTGGGTCAAACGGCGCCACCTCGTCTACGACACCCCGATCACGATGGACCCCACCGACACCGTCGGCGAGGCACTGAACCTGCTGCCCAAGCGCGCCCACGGCGGGGTGGTGGTGACCGAGGGCGGGCGCCCGGTCGGCATCGTCGCCGAGGCCGACTGCCTGGGCGTGGACCGCTTCGCGCAACTGGCGCGGGTGATGTCCACCGAACTGCTCACCCTGCCGGACGGCGTCGACCCACGCGAGGCGTTCGACCGGCTGTACGAGGGCCGGCACAAACTCGCGCCGATCGTGGACTCCGACGGCCGACTGGTGGCCGTACTGACCCGCACCGGCGCGCTGCGCTCGACGTTGTACACGCCGGCCGTGGACGCGTCCGGGCACCTGCGCGTGGCTGCCGCGATCGGCATCACCAACGACGTCGCGCACAAGGCGAAGGGCCTGATCGAGGCGGGCGTGGACACCCTGGTCCTGGACACCGCGCACGGCCACCAGGAGCAGATGATCAAGGCGCTGCGCGCGGTCCGGGCGCTCGACCCGCCCGTACCGGTCGTGGCGGGCAACGTGGTCACCGTGCAGGGCGTGCGCGACCTGATCGAGGCGGGCGCGGACATCGTCAAGGTCGGCGTCGGCCCCGGCGCGATGTGCACGACCCGGATGATGACCGGCGTCGGGCGCCCGCAGTTCTCGGCCGTCGCGGAGTGCGCGGCCGAGGCGACCCGGTTGGGTCGACACGTGTGGGCCGACGGCGGTGTCCGGCATCCGCGCGACGTCGCGCTCGCGCTGGCCGCCGGAGCCTCGAACGTGATGGTCGGCTCGTGGTTCGCGGCCACCTACGAGTCGCCCGGCGACGCGTACCGCGACGGCGAGGGCCGGCTGTACAAGGAGAGCTTCGGCATGGCCTCGGCGCGCGCGGTCCGGCTGCGCACGGCCACCGAATCCGCCTTCGACCGGGCCCGCAAGTCGCTGTTCGAGGAGGGCATCTCCTCCTCGCGGATGTACCTGGACGCGAACCGCCCCGGCGTCGAGGACCTGTTGGACTCGATCGGCGCCGGCGTGCGCAGCGCGTGCACCTACACCGGCGCCCGCACCCTGACCGAGTTCCACGAACGCGCCGTGCTGGGCATCCAGAGCCCGGCCGGCTACGCGGAGGGCAAGCCGCTGCCCGAGAGCTGGTGAGCATCCGGCGGCGCGGCCCCACGAGGGCCGCGCCGCCCGGTGGTGTGCGCTGTGCGACGGCGGAATCACCCGTCGGGGTGCGTGTCACCCGGTCGGCAAACGGTTTGACGGGTGCGGAACACTTTTCCCATGTCCACCGCCGTACGCAGCCCGCACCCGCAGACCTGGACGATCGCCCCCGCCGCGGTCGGCTCTCCCGAAGCGCTCGCGCTGCTGCGGGCGTACTTCGTCGAGGTCAGCGATCGGTACTACCGGCTGCACGAGGGCCGGGACTCGACGCCCACCGAGATCGAGGAGGGCCTGGCCGACGCGCCGAGCGACCACCTCGCGCCGCCGCGGGGCCTGTTCCTGATCGGCCGATACGGCGGCGAGCCGGCCGCGTGCGCGGGGCTGCTGCTGCGGGACGCGGGTACCGCCGAGTTGACCCGCGTGTTCGTACGACCCGACCTGCGCGGTACCGGCGGCGGCCGGCACCTGATGGCCGCCGTGGACGATGCCGCCCGCACCCTGGGCGTGGCCCGGATCGTCCTGGACACCCGCCTCGACCTGATCGAGGCCCGCACGCTGTACACCAGGAGCGGCTACGCGGAGGCACCCGCGCACAACAGCGGCAAGTACGCCGAGATCTGGTACGCCAAGGACCTCGACGACACCGATCGGCCCGAGCCGGCCGGAGCCGGCGTGCACCGGCTCGATCGGGCCTGAGCGGGGCCGATCCGGTCCGATCCGCTCGAGCGGGTCCGACCCGGCTCGGACCGAAGGGACATCGCGCCGTCCCGCGACGGGAGGTCGCCGGACGGGGACCGCGACGGTGACTGCCACGACGAACGGAAGCGGCCATGACCGACAACAGCGGGCACGACACCTGGGACAACCTGGGCTGGGGGCCGTGGGACGAGCAGACCCTGCCGACCGAGCCGTTGGACGAACACGTCCGACTGGCACGGCAGTTGCCTCGGACCCTGGTCTCGGTGACCGGCCCGGGAGTACGCCAACGGCCGGTCTTCGACCCCGCGTTGAAGCACTACGGCAGCGCCATGCGGGCCGGTGAGCCACAGTTCACCGCCCCCGGGACCGCCGAACGCTGGCACGCCGCCCGCCGACAGGCGGTCGACCACGTCCTGGCGGCGGTGGCGGACTCCCCGTGGGCCGAGCATCTGGTGCTGCGCGGCAGCATGTTGCTCCGGGCCTGGTACGGCGCCGCCGCGCGCGAGCCCGGCGACCTCGACTTCGTCGTGGTGCCGGCCACGTGGGACGTGGTCGAGCCGCGCACCGACCGGATGTTCGCCGCCCTCGCGCGCGGTGCGGACGCCCTCTCCCGTGCGGACGCCCCTTCCCACAACGATCCGGGTGTACGGATCGACGCGGACGGCGCGATCGACGACGAGATCTGGACCTACGACCGGGTACCCGGCCGGCGCCTGGTGTTGCCGTGGCACGCGGACGGACTGCCGTCGGGCACCGTGCAACTCGACTTCGTCTTCAACGAGTCGCTCCCGTCGGCGGCCGAGTACACGGACGTACCGCGCCGGGACGGGGCGGGCGCGCACCGGATCCTGGCCGCGACCCCCGAGCAGTCGCTGGCCTGGAAACTGCTCTGGCTGCTCTCCGACTCCTACCCCCAGGGCAAGGACCTCTACGACGCGGTACTGCTGGCCGAGTCGACGACGTTGGGCGCCGAACTGCTGCACCGGACCCTGGTGGCGGGTGAGCCGCATTGGGCCGGACGGCGGATCACGGCCGGTGCGTTCGTCGACCAGGAGGCGGACTGGGACGAGTTCGCCAAGGAGTACCCGGACATCGGCGGCGCCGGCGCCGAGTTCATGTCGCGGCTGCTGACGGCGCTCGAGCCGGTGCTGGCCGAGGAGGACGAGCAACCCGCCACCGACGGCTATGCGTGGCGGCTGCGGTGGCTCGACCCGCTGTTGCCGGACGCGCGCCGGGAGGCGGCGCGCGGCGGCATGGCCGCCCTGGCGGCCTGGCTCAAGAGCCGGGCGCTGGGCCTGGCCGAGAGCATCGTGATCATCCGCGAGGTGGTCGGCCCGGAGCAGTGCACGTCGGAACAGGCGGCCGACGCGTACGTGGCCCAACTCCCGTACACCTCGGGTGAACTCGGCTACTACACGCGAAACCCCGACGTGATTCGGAACGCGCTCGCGGCGCTGCGCGCCCGGGTCTGACGACGTCGGTCGGCGCGTCGGTCCCACCCACCGGACAGGTCCGCCCTGCCCGCCCGACAGGTCGGCCCCACCCACCCGACAGGAAGCACGCCCGTGAACAGCATCGAACGGTCCGTGGCCAGGGCCGTCTTCACCCTGGCGGATCCCGCCCTCGTGCCCGTCCTGGTGGCCCGGCTCGGCGCCGAACTCGCGCCGGCGCTGCGGGCGATGGCGTCGGTGCCGACGGTCTTGGCGGACGCGGTGCGGGCGTCGGGCGACGCCGCGTTGCAGGCCGCGATCGAGGCGCGTGCGTCGGGCGAGGCGGGCGGGAGACGCGACGATCGGCCTCGGCCGACCACCGCGCCGCCGCTCCCGATGCCCGCGTTCGTCGGGTCCGAGCGGTCCGGCGCCGCCGAGCGTCCGGTCGATCGGGCCGCTCGCGGCGACCTTGCCGCCGACGAGGTGGACGCCCTGTCGAACCTGGACGATCCGCACGTGGACGCCGCGCTGTTCGCCGGCTCGCTGCTGCCCGACGCGGAACGCGCTCGGATGCTGGCGGGCGTTCGCCGCGACGGCACGCAGGGGCGGGTGGGCGAACCGCTCATCGCCCTGCTGTGGAGCGCGGACCTGGGTCGTTGCGCGGCGTGGTTGGCCGCCGGGATCACCTCGGGCGATCCCGAGGTGGCCCGCGTCGTCGTCAACCGGCTGCCGCTGCGCACCGAGGCGGGCCGACTGCGGGTGATCGTGGGCGTCTGGGCCCGACACGGCGTCGACGAGGCCCGTCGGGTCCTGGCCGAGGCCGATTTCCCCGCCGACGTGCGCGAACCGATCGAGGACGCCTTCGCCCGGGGCGACGGCCTGAGCCGATTGCGCGCACGCCTGGCCGCCGAGGAGGACCCCGATCGGGTCGCCGCGTTCCTGTGCGAGGCCGCGCGCGAGGGCGAGGACGGGGGGCAGCGCGGCCGGGTCGACGCGATCCTCGCCGACGGCGGCGGCATGCCCTGGGCGGAGCTGATCCGTTCGCATCGGGCCGCCGCGTTGCCGCTCGTGCTGCACGACCGGCTCGCCGAAGCCCCGGACTGCCCACACGAGTTGCTGATCGCGATGTTGGCCAGGGGACTGGCGGCGCGCAGTCGGGAGGAACGACCCTGGCTGCACGAGGCGTTGGCGGCCGGCCGGGTGTCCGGCGCCGACCTGCTCCGGCACGCCCACCCGGCTCCGGTCGTGTTGTCGGTGCTGGCCGACACGGACGCGCGTACGTCGCCCCAGTGGTGGGCGTCGGGCTCGCCTCGGGCCGAGGCGAGCGCGCTGGTCGCGGAGTTGCTGGGAGCCGATGTCGAGGCGTGGATCGTGGCCATGCGCCTGTTCCCGGAATTCACCGGCACGATTCCGGAACTGCTGGCCACCGCACGGGCGGTGGCCGCCGATCCCGCCGGTTCGACGCGGAGCGCGTCACCGACCGGGTGACCCACCGGCCGGGGTGGGCGCCGAGCCGGCGAACAGCTCACCCGTCTCGTCGGCCGCCTCCCGATCGGGGTCCTCGCCCTCGTCCACCGGCGCGGCGACGCTGAGCAGGTCGAGCTGGGTGGGTCCGGTGGTGTGATCGGTGGCCTCGGCGGCCGGTGTCCACGACCCCCGGCAGGAGATCGGCGCGTCGTCGGCACGCGCGTGGCCGGGGTCGTCGTGCCGCCAGATTGCGTGCGTCTCGGTCACCGCGACGCGACGACCGCACACGCCGCAGGTGCCTCGTGGCCGGTGCGTATTCATACCCCCATGATGTCCGACAGGACGGACAAGAGCCGTCGGCCCACCCGACCCTCATCCGGGTCCGCGGCGCGCACGACCGTGTGCCGGCGCGATCGGTCGGGCGGCCGGTGCCGTCGGCGGATCTGTGGGTTCGGGAAAGTCTCGGGCCGGGATCGGTCACATTCGTGATCCGGGATCCGTCATTGATGTGTCGGGCGGCAGCGAGCCGCCGAGTACGAGTCGACGACAACGAGCCCCACGAGCCGAACCAGCCGAACGGACCGGTACCGGCGCGCGGTTGCACACCGCGCCGCCGGGCGATGCCGCGCGCCGAAGCCCGGGTCGGCGGATCACGCAATCGGAGCACACCATGACGCGCAAGACCTTCAAGAACGACATGTCCATGATGTACACGTTCCACGACGCGCTTCGGCGGGAACTGGGACGGATCGCCAGGATCACGGCCGACACGAGCGACGACCCGCGTCGGGTCCTCCAGGCGGCGATCGGTTGGGAGATGTTCAAGCGCTACCTGCACGTACACCACGGTGCCGAGGACGACGTGCTGTGGCCCGCGATCCGGTCGGCCGTCCAGGACCGGCCGGACGAACTGGCCGTGCTCGACGCGATGGAGGCCGAACACGCCATCGTCGACCCGGGCCTGAACGCCGTCGACGCGGCACTGGCCGACCGCGAAGGCGGCCCGGAACGACTGGCCATGATCGTCGAACGGCTGGTCGGCGGCCTGGGCGGACATCTCGCGCACGAGGAGGACGAGGCACTCGGGATCGTCGACGCGCACGTGACACCGGACGTGCTCCAGCGCTTCGGCGCCGAGCACCGCATCCGAATCGGCGACGACAATCCCCGATACCTGCCGTGGCTGCTGGACGACGCGAATGCGGACACCGTCGCGGCCGTGCTCGGCCTCCTGCCCGAACCCCTGCGCGCGGCCTACCGAAACGAGTGGCAGCCCGCGTACGCCGGACTGGACATCTGGGGACCGAAGGGGGGCTCGACGGAGGTCTGAACGCGCCGCGTTCGCACGCACGCGGGAGCCGCCCGACCCGAAGGCGCGCACACATCGGGGGTGGCCGAGCCCACACGGGCCTTTCGGCCATCGAGCGCCGACGGACCGGGCGGTCACCCGCGGGCGGTCGAGCGCCGGAACCACGATCCTTGCGCGAGTTCCATGGTTCGGCGGGAGCCCAGAGGTGGTGGGTCCGAGGGGGTTCGACGGCTGAGCGACTACCAGCCCACGCGCAAGGCCCGGCCGGTCTCCACACCCTCGATCGAGCGGCGGTACGCCATCGCGGCGACGGCGGCGTCGACCGGCGGGAAGCCCGGGAAGAACGAGTCGTAGGCGTCCATCGACTCGGTGAGCACCGTCGGGCTGACCGAGTTGATCCGCAGCCCGCGCGGCAGTTCGACCGCGGCGGCGCGTACGAACGCGTCGATGCCGCCGTTGGCCATCGAGGCCATCGATCCGGTGCGGATGCTCTCGCCCGAAAGGATGCCGGTGATCAGCGTGAACGAGCCGTTGTCCGCGACGAAGTCGAGCCCACTCCGGACCAGTTCCACCTGTCCGAGCAGCTTGTCCAGCGCCGCGCTCCGGATGTCGTCATGGCTCAGTTCCGCGACCACCTTGAACGGCACACCACCCGCCGCACACGCGACCGCGTCCACCCGGCCGACCTGTTCGTACATCGCCGCCACCGACGCGGGATCGGTGATGTCCACCGCGACATCGGTCTTTCCGCTCCGGGAGGCGGTGACCACGTCGTGCCGTGCGGACAACAGCGTGGTGACCGCCTTACCCAGAGTGCCGGTGGCACCGACCACGAGGACCTTCACAACAACCTCCGATGCGGACGAATATCGTCCCCGATCCTTGCCTGTGCGACCGGGATGAGCAAACAATCCGTCGAAACCCGCCGGCGGCGAGACCACGCCGGCGGCCCACCCGGCCCACGTCCGTGCTCAGACCCGGTTGCGGCGGTGCAGGCGGATGGCCTTGGCCATCGCGACGGCGGCGGCGGTGGAGAGGACGGCGCGGATGCCGTTCCAGATGTTCCAGGTGGTCTCGAAGTCGGCGCGGGTCTTGGCCGGGTCGGTGCCGCCGGCGGCGGCGAGTGCCTCGTTGAGGGGGACGTTGATGCCGGAGGTGGTCAGGACGGTGGTGGTGTAGAGGGCGAGTGCGGCGAGTGTCCAGCGCATGAGGGTGGTGCCGCCGCGCTTGCGGAGCTTCCAGGCGGCGATCGCGGGGGCGGCGAGGGCCGCGGTGAAGACGGTGAAGAAGAGCGGGTTCTCGATGCCGGTGTTGATCTGTTGCATCGAGTGCACGAAGTCGGCGTCGTCCTTGGTGCCGAGCAGTGGCATGACGACGGCGGAGAAGGCGACGTAGGTGCCGGCCATCAGGGTGTTGGCGACGGCGCCTGCGGTGAGCCAGCGGCCGACGGTGTCCCGGGTGCCGGTGATCGCGTCGGTGCCGGCGGTGAGCGTGTGGTTGATCGCAGCCATGATGAACTCCCGTGAGAATGAGGGTGGTTGGTGGTGAGGCGACGGCCCGCGTCCTCCGCGTCCGGCTGCCTCGCTCCCCGACACCTCAAGACTCTCGCGCCCGCCCACCCCGAACAACGGCCGATCTCCGAACCACCCTTAACCCCTGGGTTACCGTTCCCCGGCGGACCATTTCGGCGCCGGACACCGTGGGCCTCGGTGCGCCCGGGCCGACCTATGACCTCACCTCACCTCACCTCACCGACCCGACCCGCTCACGTGTGGTCCCGGCCCAGGGAGGTGATTTCGGCGAGGGAGGCGTTGCCGCCGGTGCACACGACGGCGATGTCCAGGCCCTTGAACTCGGTGGGGTGGGCGAGTACGGCCGCCAGTGCGGCGGCGCCGGCGCCCTCGGCGAGGGTGTGCGCGTGGGTCGCGAGCAGCCGTTGCGCGTGGGCGATCTGCGCGTCGGTGACGAGCAGGAAGTCGGCCAGGCCGGTGGTCCGCAGCAGGCGCTGGGGGAGTTCGAAGCCGCGACCGGTGGCCAGGCCCTCCACGACGGTGGTGTTCGCGCGGGTGACGCACGAGCCGGTCCGCCACGAGTCGTGCGCGGCCGGAGAGGCGGCCGATTGCACCGCGAACACCCGGCAGTTCGGCGCGAGTTCGGCGGCCACGAGCAGCGCACCGGCCGCTCCGGTGCCGCTGCCCACCGGGACCAGGACCGCGTCCAGGTCGGGTCGGGCCGTGAGGATCTCCAGATACGTGGTGCCGACCCCGGCCACCAGGGCCGCGGTGTCGCCGGGGCTGATCAGGAGTCCGCCCCCGGCGAGCGCGTACTCCTCGGCCCTCGACTGCGCGCCGGCCATGTCCGCGCCGTGCAGCAGCACCTCGGCGCCGAGCGCGCGGACCGCCCGTACCTTCGCCGGGTTCGCCTCGGCGGGCATCACCACCGTGCAGGACGCGTCGAACGCGGCGCACGCGTAGGCGATCGACTGCGCGTGGTTGCCGGTCGAGTAGGTGACCAGGCCCCGGGCGCGCTCGGCGGGGCTCAGGCCGGCCAGCAGGGTCAATCCGCCCCGCACCTTGAAGGCCCCGACCGGCTGGGTGTTCTCGTGTTTGACATACACGTGCGCGCCGGTGGCCGCGTCGAGTGCGGGATACGACCACATCGGAGTCGGCGGGAGGCGTGCGGCGAGAAGATCGCGGGCGGCCAGGACGTCGGCGAAGGTGGGATCGGCCGCGGTGCCGGCGGTGGTGTCGACTGTGATGACCGTGTCGGCTGTTTCGGCTGTTTCCGCGGCCGTGGAAGCGAGGTCGGCGGCTGCGAAGGCGGGGTCGGCATCCATGCCGCCATCGTGGGGTGCCGACATCCCATCGGTCCAATGCCAGTCTTCTCGGATATCCATAGACAAGATTGATATGTTGCCCGGCATGCTCGACGTCACCCGCCTGCGCGTGCTCGCCGCCGTCGCCCGGCACGGCTCGGTCACCGAGGCGGCCCGGGTGCTGGGGTACGCGCAACCCTCGGTCAGCCACCACCTCTCCCGCCTGGAGGCGGAGACCGGCAGTCGGCTGGTCCAGCGAGTGGGACGCGGCATCCGACTGACCGACGCGGGACGCACGCTGGCCGAGCGGGCCGAGGAGATCCTGGGCCGGTTGCACGCGGCCGAGGCCGAACTGGCCGCCTACACCGGACTGCGCGCGGGCCGGGTCCGGCTGGCCGCGTTCCCCTCCGCGCTGGGCACCTTCGTACCGCGCGCCGCGGCCGCGTTCAGCGCCGCTCATCCGGCCGTCGAGCTGCGCCTGGTCGAGGCCGAACCACCGGATGCGGTACGGCTGTTGCGCGCCGGCGAGGTGGATGTCGCACTGCTGTTCACGCACCCGGGGCAGCCGGTGGAGACGGCCGACGGGCTGCGTCGCACCCGGCTGTTGGTCGAGCCGATCCACCTGGTGACGCCGATGGGCACGGCCGGCGATCGGCTCGTCGACCACGCGCGACGACGCTGGATCACCGGGTGCGAACGTTGCCGCACACACCTGATCCGCTCATGTGCGACGGAAGGGTTCGTCCCCGAAGTCGCCTTCACCACCGACGACTACGTCGCCGTCCAGGCACTGGTCGCGGCCGGCCTCGGTGTCACCACGCTGCCCGGTCTGGCACTGGCGGCGCAGCGCAACGCGGCGGTACGCACGGTGCGACTGCCCGATCAGGAGCGGCTCGTCGACGCGGCGGTGCACGGCGCGGCGCCGGATCCGCCGGCCACCGCCGCGTTGTTGGGCGAGTTGGTCCGCGCGGCGGAGACGGCACTGCCACAACCGTGACCGGGAATCGCCGGCTGTTCCTCCGGGACCGGCGGGCCGAGCGGGCGGGCGGCCCGGTTCGGCAGACCGGACCGGCAGATCGGGTCGGCGGTCAGTCCGGTGCGTCCCCGTGGATCCGGGCCAGGATCTGCGGATTGGTGACGTGTACCGGGACGTTGTCCTCGTCGAACAGGCCGAGTCGGTGGAGCGCACCGCCCTCGACCGGGATGACCGCGCCGGTGGTGTACGCGGACAGGTCCGAGATCAGGAACAGGACCGCGGCCGCGACGTCGGCGGGCGTGCCCCGGCGGCGCAGCGGGACCCCTCGGCCCGCGAGTTCCGGGTCCTGCGCGGCGGCGGTCGCGCGCGGCGTGGTGATCGAGCCGGCCGCGACCCCGTTGACCCGGATCCCGTACCGGCCCCATTCCAGAGCCAGCGTCCGGGTCAGCCCGAGAACGGCGGCCTTGGCCGTGCCGTAGCCCACGTGATAGGGCGCGGCGACCACGCCGCCGGTGGAGTTGATGGTCACGATCGAGCCGGGCGACTCGTGCGCGACCAGGTGTCGGGCGACGGCCTGGGACAGCCACATCACGTGATGCAGGTTCAGCTCGAAGGACTGGTCCCACTGCGTGCGGTCGAAGTCGAGCGCGGGCGCCCAATGCGGCAGCAGGCTCCCGCCCACCACGTTGACCAGGCCGTACAGTTCACCGGGCGCGGCGGCGGCCCGCTCCAGCACGGTCGCCACTCCTTCGGCGGTGGACACGTCCGCACACACCGTGAGCAACGTGCCACGCGGCCCGACCGGCCCCGCCGAACCCTCCGGCCCCGTCGAATCCGTCAACTCGGCCTCGATCGCGGCCAATCGCTCGGCGTCCCGATCCACGCCCAGCACGGTGGCGCCGGCTTCGAGCAGCCCGCGCGCGCAGGTCGTCCCGATCCCGCCGCCACCCGCCCCGGACACGATCACCGTCCGCCCGGTCAACCTGATTCGTTCCGCTATCACCGCTGCTGCGCTCCCTCGGTCGTCGTAGTCGCATCGGTCACCGGACCGTCGTCCCGTGCCGGATCCGCGCTCGTGCCGCGAGCCCGGGTCGAATCCGCGCCGGCGGACCGCAGCCGAGGCAGCACCTCGTGGCCCAGCGCGGCGATCTGCTCACGGGCCGCTTCGGGGGACACGCCGGGCACGTGGATCCGCAGGTTGAGGCACGTGGCGCCGATCTCGTCCCGTACCGCCGCGAGTTCGTCGGCGAGCGCGACCGCGTCGTCGTGGCAGACGAACCCGGTGCCGCGCCAGTGCCGTTGAGCCGCCGCCGGGGTGTAGCCCCGATACACCCGGGACTGCCGCTCGAACGCCTCGCGCGGTGGGTCTCCGATCCACACGCGGCGGATCAGCACGCGAGGCCCGGCACCGCCGGCGTCGAGGTAGCGAGCCGTCAACTCGCGCAGCCGGGCCGGCTCCGAACCACCGTCGAAGAGGATGCCCGCGCCGGCCTCGGCCGCCCGGCGCACCGCGCCCGGACTCATCGCCGCGCTCACCACGGGCACCGGTCGCGCGGCACACCCGGACAGGGCCCGGTCACCGGCCAGTTCGCCCAGTTCCGTGCCACGCAGCAACTCGGTC
Organism: Embleya sp. NBC_00888; assembly: GCF_045207655.1. Classification (NCBI taxonomy): domain Bacteria; kingdom Bacillati; phylum Actinomycetota; class Actinomycetes; order Kitasatosporales; family Streptomycetaceae; genus Embleya; species Embleya sp. NBC_00888. The sequence continues at coordinate 2,928,238 of NZ_CP108785.1, forward strand.
AGCCGGGGCAATCCCGCCCGGAATCCGGCCGCCCGGGCCGCGAAGTCGAGCCCCATCAGCCGGAAGTCGAGCTCCAGCCCGCCGGGCGCGACCCCGATGCCGACTCGCCCGGGATGCAGCGCGGCCAGCCACGCCACCTCCTCGGCGAGCATCGCGACCGGCCGCAGCGGGAGCAGTACGGGGGCGGCGGCGGCCCACCCGGAGGGCATCCGGTCCAGCATCCAGCCGGCCACCTGGAGCGGATTGGGCAGGTACCCGGCGAACCCGCCGTGATGCTCACTGGTCATCACGCCGTCGAAGCCGCTCTCCGCGCCGAGTACGGCCTGCCGGATCGTCTCCGTGGCCACGCCCGACGCGTCGAGTCCGTCGTGCGGATAGATGCGCAACGAGATCGACCCGGCCCCGAACGGCACCTTCGTGGTGACCCGTTCCGCCGACATACCACCACATCCCCTCGATCGGGTGCCGGCGATCATGGCAGAGTGAGCGTGCCGAAAAAACCACCACGAGGTGTGATACCGGCCGGGGGATCAGGGGAATTGTGGTCGGCGCCGAGAAGGGCCTTGCGCGGTGAGAGCCCCCGGCAGGGTCGGTACGCGGCCCTCGGGGGTTGCGCGGCCCTCGGGCGGGACGAGCCCCGGGGGCCGCGGGCCCGCGCCGGCTACTTCGGGTCGCGGTTGAACCGCACCGTCGACCAGCGGTAGCCGAGCGCGATCAGGCCGACGCACCAGGCGATCGCGAGCCATCCGTTGTGGCCGATCTCGGTGCCGAGCAGCAGGCCGCGCAGGGTTTCGATGGCCGGGGTGAACGGCTGGTACTCGGCGATCGGTCGGAACCAGCCGGGCATCGTCTCGGCCGGGATGAAGGCGCTCGAGACGAGCGGCAACAGGATCAGCGGCATCGCACTGTTCGCGGCCGCTTCGGGGTTCGGGCTCGCCATGCCCATTCCGACCGCGATCCAGGTCAGCGCCAGGGCGAACAGCACAAGCAGGCCGAACGCCGCGAGCCATTCCAGGGCCGTGGCGTCGGTGGACCGGAAGCCGATGGCCACGGCGACGGCGCCCACGAGGACCACGCTCATCACGCACTGGAGCACGCTGCCGAGGACGTGCCCGACGATCACGGAGCCGCGGTAGATCGCCATCGTGCGGAAGCGGGCGATGAGGCCTTCGGTCATGTCCATGGAGATGTACACCGCGGCCCCGATCGCGGTGCTGCCGATGGTCATCAGCAGGATGCCGGGGACGATATAGGCGATGTACGCGGAGCGGTCCGCGCCGCCGCCGTCGATGCCCGCGCTCATCACGTCGCCGAAGATGTAGACGAAGAGCAGCAGCAACATGATCGGCGTGAGCAGCAGGTTCAGGGTTCCGGACGGGTAGCGCCGGGCGTGCAGGAGGTTGCGGCGCAACATCGTGTTCGAGTCGCGTACGGCGAGGGTCGGGGAGCTCATCGGGCGACTGCCTCGGGTTGGTTGGGGACGTCGGTGCCGCCGGTGAGGGCGAAGAAGACGTCGTCGAGGTCGGGGGTGTGGACGGTGAGTTCGTCGGCTTCGATGTCGTCCGCGTCGAGGCGGTCGAGGATGGAGCGCAGTTCGCGTTGGCTGCCGTCGCTGGGGATCTGTAGGGACAATGTCTCGTCGTCGCAGGTGACGTCGGGCAGGGCGGCGGCGGCGCGTTCGTAGGCGCGTGGGTCGGTGAAGCGGAGTCGGACGTGTCCGCCGGGGACGAGGCGTTTCAGCTCGTCGGCGGTGCCCTCGGCGGCGATCCTTCCGTCGTGGAGCACGGCGATGCGGTCGGCGAGTTCGTCGGCCTCGTCGAGGTATTGGGTGGTGAGGAAGACGGTGACGCCGTCGGAGACGAGTTCGCGGATGATGCCCCACATGTTGTGGCGGCTGCGCGGGTCCAGGCCGGTGGTGGGCTCGTCGAGGAAGATGATCCGCGGGTCGCCGACCAGCGTCATGGCGATGTCCAGGCGGCGTTTCATGCCGCCGGAGTAGGTGGACGCGGGCTTCTTCGCGGCGTCCGTCAGGTCGAACCGCTCGAGCAACTCGGCGGCGACCCGCCGTCCCTCGCGCTTGGACAGGTGGTGCAGGTCGGCCATCAGGAGCATGTTCTCCTCGCCGGTGATCAGGCCGTCGACGGCGGAGAACTGCCCGGTGACGCCGATCGCCGCCCGCACACCGTTCGGTGACGTGGCGACGTCGTGACCGGCGACCCGGGCCTGTCCGCCGTCGGCGCCGATGAGCGTGGACAGGATCTTCACCGCGGTGGTCTTGCCCGCGCCGTTCGGCCCGAGCAGCGCGAACACCGATCCGGCCGGGATGCGCAGGTCGATGCCGTCGAGCACGACCTTGTCGCCGTACGACTTGCGCAGATCGGTGGCGGAGACGGCGGCGGCGGACGATTGCCGACCGTCGCCCTGCTTGGATGCGGGCATGACGGAAGAAGGCATGGGCCCTCCCATTCGAAGGCTGAAGTGGCGGGAGTATCAGGTGGGTTGAGACTGCGGGGAAGACGGCGGCACTCGGCGCGCAGTGGCATGCGCGGTGCGCAGCGGCATGCGCGCTGCGTAGTGGCATACGTGGATACCCGGGCGACCGTGTTCGCGCGGGGAATGCGGGTCCATCAGGCCTGGCGGGGCGACGCCCACTCATGAGCCGGCTCGGGGGTTACACCCACTCGACGAGCCGATTACCACGCTGTTTGGGCCGGTGAGCCACAACTCCCGTGCACCGGGGGGCTCAGCGGCGCGGAGGCCGGGTCGGACGCTGCGGCTTCGCGGAGTGACGGATTGCCGCACACCCGTGGCCACCGGTGGACCGGCCGATCCCGTGATCCGGGCGGGCGACCGGCGGCGTTGCGGGTGTTACTCGCAGAACACCTGCACCTTTCCGTCGGCCTGGTCGACGTCGATGGTGATGTCGTCGAGCTGCTCGACGAACTCCTCCAGGTGCTGCGGCTTGAGCTCGGTGAGGTCGATCGGTACTCCCGACTGGTTGAGCTGTGCATTGACCCGGGTGAGTGCCTGCGGAGGCAGGAGACTCGTGAGCCGGACCCCGGCGCGCAGGAGCTGCAACGGGATCTGGATGTTGACGTGGCCCGGCCCGTCGCCACCGGGGTCGTCCGTCCAGGTCACCAGTACGCGCAGATACTTGGGCCGGGGTTTCGGGCGGGGCGCGGCTCCCGTCGGCGACTCGGACTGCTCTCGTTGCACGGCGTCGATCAGCCGCTCGGCCTCGTCCGCGGTGATCTTGCCCCCGGCCAGCATCTGCAGGATCTGGCGGCGCTGCTCGTTCATTGTTGCGTTTCCCCTCTGACTCATCTGACGCTTACCAGCACGGCCGTTCGGCCGAGGTCCAACTCGAATCGGGTGCCGGGCAGTGCCCACAGCAGTTGCCCGGTGCCGCGCAGCGCGCCCATCGGGCTCATCCCGGCGACGCGACACGCGATCAGTCCGGCCGGCACGGCGAGCAGCAGCAACGGCGACAACACCAGCAGGACCGGCAGGACCGGGACGTACAGCCCCCGCCGGCGGCCGTCGGGACGGCGACGGCGTACGGTGACCAGGTACGGCATCATCGGGACTTCCCCAGTTCGGTCAGCGCCTGCTGGACGTCGATCTCCCCCCGCTGCAGGCGGTCGACGACATCGGAGCTGGTGGGTGCCGGGTCGGTGTCGACGAAGTCGAGGGCTTCGGCGATCCGGTTCAGCCGGGACTTGATGGTCGGGTAGCTCACCCCGAACATCCGCTCCATCTCCTTGATCGAGCCGTGTGACCGTACGAACGCGGCGACGAACACCTGGTCGTCGGCGCTGAGCTGAGCCAACTGCGGCGTCTCGAACTGTCCTTCGATCGCGATTCCGCTGCCGGTGAGGCGGACCCGCTCGACGACGAACGGTTGTCCGTGCGTCAGGTCCGTCAGTTCCTGCCAGTCCACCCTCGGCTCCCATACTTCCGGCGACATGCTCGCCATTCATTTGTACCTTGAGTTTCTTAAGATGCCAACCCACAAACATTGATTTCTCTAAGTTCGACTTCAATGGCGAGGTCTGGTGGCTCGACTGTGCCCGTGTTTGGGCTCCGGGTGAAGCGGCTCCCCCGGCGGCGGCCATGGCGGTGGTGAAGGTGGTGAAGGTGCCCGTGGCGGCCCGACGCCCGTCCCGCTGCCGGACGGCCGCCGGACGGTCGAGGCGAGGGAGCGGATCAGTTCGAGGTCGTGGCGCCGGAGCCGAGCCGCCGTGCGATCTCGGCGGCCGGAAACGGTGTCTGCTTGCTCTCGGTGAGCAGACGGCGGTGGAAGGAGCCCAGGACGACGGCAGGGCGGGCGTGCCGGTCGATGATGGCCGCGATGTCGGACGGGATGCCGTCGGGTCGCCGGCCTGCGATCCAGTCGTGCAGGAAGACTTCGCGGTCCGTGTCACCGCGCACGCCGTCGAGCAGGTGATATCGGAGCAGGTGGCTCGTGGTGTAGCAGTGGTCGTACGCGAGGTGCCGCGAGAGGAAGCGGGACTCGTCCGCCGAAAGGTCGAAGCCGGAGCTCAGGGCGAGTCCGAAATCAGCGAAGTAGAGCCGCCGGCCATCGGTCAGGATGTTGGCGAAGTGAGCGTCGAAGTGCACGAGTCCGCGAGAACTCATGAAGGCGGCTCCGCTCGTCAGCGCTTTCTCCACCCAGAGGTGGGGCGAGCCGTCCCCGCCTTGCGCCATGGCGGTTTCACGGTGGTCGGCCAGCCATCCGGCGAGGGTGTGCGGCACATGTTCCAGGAAGACCACCAGGCTCCACGAGGACCGGGCGATGGCCTCCAGTCGGGCGCGAACGGCCGGTGATCCCTCCCAGTGCGCGACGGCCCCCTCCAGACCCCCGAACTCGTCGACGAATCCTTCGGGAGGGGAGTCGGGCAGGATCCGCCAGTGATACGTCAGGGGGAATCCCGCATACTCGTCGCCGAGAACCCAGTTGGTGGTCATGGTGTGCACGGCAAGTTCCCGCCAGGCTCCGAACCCGGCGGAGCCCACCCCGTACTGGTAGAACATCGGCAGCCCGAAGACGTTCGCCGTGGACCGCACGTTCTCCGGGCGCAATTCGGTGTCCGTCAAGGGGATGCGCTTGACGAAGACGCGCGTTCCGTCGATGTCCAGTTCCGCCGACCTGCCGCCGATGCCGGCCCCGAGCGGTGCCGCGGCTGCCACGACCGCCCCGAGGCGGTGGTCGCTCAGCAAGGAGAGCCGAGTGCTTACGGTCCCGTAGCCGGCCGGACGCGCGGCACGCGGCGAAACCTGCTCCGGCATCGACGGCTCCTCGGTGCCCGAACCCGGGCTTCGGCATACCCACCTACAACACCGACCCTACGTCGGGAAGGTCGGCGACTCTCATGAACGACCCTCCACCACCGAGCGATGCGGGACGGGTGGCGGCGCCCGTACGAGACACGGCCGACTTCCGGGACCGGGGCGCGGGTGGACACCACGGAGCCCGGCGCCGGGATCCGAATGCGGATCCCGGCGCCGGGCCATGGCGTTTCGCGGCGGCCTCACCTGTCCGCCGACGGTCTCCTCGCTCGCTCGCGGGCCGGCCGAGCTAGCTGCTCGGCGCGTTCGTCTCCGAGTTCGCATCGGAGGTCGACGCGGACGCGGACGCGGTGGAGCCGGCCGGTGCGTTCGAGGTTGGTTCCGGATCCGCGGCAAGTGTCGGGGTCGCCTCGGTGCGTGGCCCCGGCAGCGTGGCACCGGAGCGGCGGCGCCGGGCCCGGAGTTCGAGGTACACGGCCAGGCCGAGCAGGGCCAGGCCGAGCAGGAGGGCCACCAGTGGGGCCACCACGCCGAGCAGCCACAGCGCGCGGGCGCCGTCCGCGGCGTTGTCGGCCAACTCCGCGCGCGAAGCCGGCGTGGTGGTCATCTTCAACGACATCACCGGGAAGACCTCGGCCTGGGCGCCGGTCGCCGACGTCGCGGTCGCGGTGAGGGCCTGGGTGGATTCGAGGTCCACCGTGACGCCGGTCTCGGTGTCGACCCAGCCGGTGAGATCGGTGGTCGAGGTGTAGGCCAGCGGGGTCGGGTCGGCCTGGCCGCCCAGGTCCGGGACCCGACCCGGGAACGCGACGCCGGCCAGGCCCTGGACCGCCGCCTTCGGCATTGCCGGCGGCAGCGTGCGCAGGGACTCCGGGTCGGTCAGCCGGCCGCTCGTGCGGATCGTGAAGACGTACGTCTCGCGGCCGGCGCGCCGCTCGGTCCGTACGTACGTGGCCGGGATCGTGGTCTGCGTCGGCGAGTCCCAGAACGGATAGTTCTTCTTCTCGGGTTCCAGCGGGAAGCCGGCGGTCAGGCCCCGATGCGGGTTGGCGGCGACGCCCTTGGGCGTCGGTCGCTCGAGCAGGCTCTTGCGGTCCACCGCCCATCGTTTCTCGACGCTGGTGAGGGCTTGTTTCTGCGGGCCGGACACCACGGTGCGGTCGCTGAGCACGACGGTGGACCCGGACGTGTGCACGGCGTGTACGTGCCGATCGACGGTGACCGGCAGGTCCCGCACGATGGCCCCGGACAGGTTGCCCGCCTGCAACGCCTGCGGGTCGAGCATGGTCATGCCGCCGGCGAAGTGCATCGTGAAGTCGGCGTCGTCGGGCACCTGGTGCACGGCGGGCAGCACGGCGAACCGGGTCACCGCGCTCGTCGCGACCAACAGGGTGGCGGCGGCGCCGAGATACCAGGACGTCTTTCTCATCAGACCAGCCTCCGCAGGTCGCCAGATGGCCCCGGGAGGGCCGGATGTCCCCCCGTCGCGTCGGCGCACGCGACCTGATGGCCCGTACCCCACCAGGATCCGCACCGGATTGCGCCAGATACCCCGATTCCCATACCAGCCCGACCCGTTGGTGGTATATCGGGCGCACATTCACCCCACGCCCCTCGAACCCCGTTTCACCACGCGCCCGTTCCCCCGGCGCCTTCCCGAACCACCCGCGCCACCGGCGCCGTTGCATCTCGCGCTCCACATCGCCGCACACCTCCCCATACACCTCGCCATGCAAGTACCAGGTCAGAGGCGGATTTTGGGCTCGTAAGCAAAAAGATGAGCAGGCCTTGGTCGTGCTCTCCGCCGCCTCGTGCGAAAGTGGATGAAGAGCCCCCATCGGTCCAGGTCCGACAGGCAGGATGGTGCGATCGTGCTGGTGGTCTACGAGTTGCGCGCCGAGTACGCCGGAGACGAAATCGGCGCGATCAGGTTGTGGCACATGATCCGGGACGCGAGCGACCGGGCTCTGTGTGGTCGGGCGCTGCGATCCGATGCGGAGACTCGGCCGGACCGCGAGTGGGGACCCACTCAACCCTTTTGCCACACGTGCGGTGCGCTCTACCTCCGCCAGGTCCCCTGACTCACTCGGCCCGGGCCCGAACCCAGGCGTGGACGGATGTGCATGAACTCGGAGTAGCCGGCGGGTCGATGTCTGCCGATCGACGCGGGGCTTGACATCGGCGCAGCAGGGGAGCGGCGGGCAACGGGCCCGGGTGGCGGCTTCGTTTGCTTCCCCGCCCTGCCGGCTCGGAGGTTGATGCACCGTAACCCTATGGGAAATCGCTTGCGCCCTGAAGACGCATGTCCCGCTGTACGGTTCCGCGACAACGAGCCGCCGGGATGGGAAGCGGCCTCGGATGTCGTACCTGCCATGCCGATTCGAGCCACCGGGGGAGTCCGGTGGTTCCGAGCTTGCGTGCGCCCGGATCCGGAGCGCGTTGTGGCGTCGTGCCGTTCGGTGCGGCGGGGTGGAAACCGAGACAGGGGTTCATGTGGCGAATGCCGATGTAGTGGCTCGCGCGCGAGTCATGTTGTTCGACGTCGACGCGTTGTCGGCGGAACGATTGGTCGGGATCTATCGCGTCCTGGGGGAGGTCGACGGACCCGCGCACTACGCCCGGCGGTTGGCCCAGGCGCTGCACACGACCGGGTACATCTTCGGTCACCACGGGGCCGAGATGGCCCTCACTCTCGACCGGCTGACCGAGGCGATCGCGCTGTGCCGAGCCCTGGACCCGACCGAACACCGGGACCGGGACGCGGTGTTGCGCGGCATGTTGCACACCCACCAATGGGCGCTGTACCGCTACGACCGGCGGGCCGAGGCGCTGGCCGTCCGGCGCGAGATCGTCACCCTGGCCCGTGCCGGCGGCATCGGCCATCGGTGGTCCCTGGCCGAGGCGCTCCTGGAGGTCGGCGTCGCACTGGTCGAGGACGGCCACGACGACGAGGCCGAGCCGCTGTTCGCCGAGGCGGTCGCGGTCACCGCCGGCCTCTCGCGGGGATATCTGCCCCGTGCCGACCGACACTGGTACGTCACCGCGCACGCGAGCGCGCTCACCACTCGCGGCCGGTACGCCGAAGCCGCCGACGCCTACCGTCCGTTGCTCGAGTCGACCCACGAGGACCGCCAGGTCCCGATCCTGCTGTACGGCGCGCACCTGCTCGCCGCCGCGAACCGTCCCGCCGGCGGGCGAGCGGTGTTCGAGCGCGCGGTCGAGGAGTACCGGCGGCGGGCCGCGCACAGTCCCACCCGGGGTCTGCGCCACGACCACCTCGCCCACCATCTCGCGGCGATCGGCGCCGCCGACGAACCGGCCGACATCGCCTACGCCACCACCCCCGACCACTGGTCCCCCACCCGCCTGAGTCGGCACGCCGACGCCGAACCCGCCCTGCGTGCCGCGCTCGACGCCCCGACCACCACGCACGCCGAACGGATCGTGCTCGAACGCCGGCTCAACGTCCGCGCGACCTTCGCGCCGATGTCCCGGGAGGCCGCCGCCCGCCGCCTCCTGCCCGCCTACACCAGGGCGCTCGAGCAGACCCGAGCCCTCGCCGACCCGGCCGGCGCGAACCCACTGCGCGTCCGCGCCCTGACCGACCGCGCCCTGCTCCTGGCGAGCGTGGGCCGCGCCCGGGACGGCATCGCCGATCTGGAGGAGGCGGCCGACCTGTACGGCTGACCGCCCCGGCCCGGCCGCGGCGCGAGCGTTGGCGTCGCGGCCGGCGCCCGATGTACCGCCTCGACCTTGATCGGCGCCAACTGGCCGGATTTCGCGGTACCCGCAGAGCCGTTCCGCGCATAGCCTCAAGGAGTTCGCGAACACGGAACGTCAGCGTGTCGCCACTTTCGGTTTCCGGCAGGCCCGACCGAGGAGGATTCCCATGACGACGCACGAGTCCGAAACCGCCGCGCGGGAGCAGTTCCCGATCATCGAATCGTTCACCCAGGACGCTCCCGCCAACCCGCACTGGAAGATCCTGGGCAGCGCACGACTCAACGGCAGTCTGGAACTGACCCCGAACGCCCAGTCCCAGGCCGGCACGGCCTTCCTCGACCAGCCGTTCTCCTCGTCGCTCGGGGTCACCATCGACTTCGACTACTCGTGCGAGGGCGGCGGCGGGATGGGCCTGGGAGACGGCTTCAGCGTCTACCTCATCGACGGGGAGCAGACGACCGGACCCGGCGGCCGGGGCGGAGCTCTCGGTTACTCGTTCACCAAGTCGGGGTCGAACATCGTCGCCGACGGGGTCACCGCCGGTTACGTGGGCATCGGCTTCGACAACTTCGGGAACTTCGCCTCACCGTACGCCGGCACGGGGGGTCCGGGCCGACTCCCCGACGTGGTGGGGGTACGCGGCTCCGGCAGCCTCAAGGAGGGCTTCCGCTGGCTCACCGGCGAGTCGGTACCGGACGGATTCCGCGGGTCGTGGGAGGCCGGCGCCCGGATCCAGGTGTCGATTATCGACGGGCTGCTGACCGTACGGCACGCGAACGCGGCCGATGAGAACGGCACCCTGGTGATCGACAGGTTCGACCTGGCCCGCGCCGAGGGGCAGGTCGCGCTGCCCGCGACCTTCAAGCTGGGCTTCGCCGCCGGAACGGGCGGTGCCACGGCGGCGCACCGGATCAGGAACCTCAAGGTGGCACTTCCGGTGAACATGCCGCTGGAGATGAGCGGTCCGCTGACGGCGAAGTCGGGCGAGCCGATCTCGTACGACATCAGCGTGCAGAACCAGGGCCCCAACGACGCCCCGGACGCCGTCGTGGAGGTCACCGTACCGGCCGGACTGACCGATCCGAAGCTCTCCTGTCGCGGCGAGAACGGCGCGGCCTGCGGTTCCGTTCAGGCGGGTCTGCGGCTGCCGATCTCGCTGCCCAAGGGCAGCAAGGCGTTGGTCGGTCTGACCGGCACCATCGCCTCGGACTTCCAGGGCCGGATCACCGCCAGGAGTTCGATCAAGTCGGAGACGCGCGCCAACACGGCGCAGCAGTACGCCGACGCGGTCGACACCGACGTGGAACTGCCGCGTGTCGGCATCGAATACGTGCAGTTCCCGGGGTGGTCGCAGACCAGTCCGCCCGAGGCACGGGGATACGTCATCCCCTACGACCTCACCTTGGCCGCGAACGGGGAGCGCGTGGTGAAGTGGGAGGTCTACTTCGACGTTCCGGTGGGCACCCGGGTCAACCCGACCCAGAGCTACTGGTTCACGGTGACCAAGGACGGCAGCGACGGAAACGTGGTCCTGACCTCTCCGGACAGCGGGCACACCATCGAACCCGGTGATCCGCTCACCTTCCGGGTGCCGATGCTCTACAAGTCGCAATTCGAGGCCGGGGACGGTGAGTTGCGCAATCTCCGCGCCATCGAGGTGACGCGGCCGTAGGACGCGCCTCGGCGCCGTGGCCGGGCGCGTTCGGGAGGGCGGGGCACCATGCACGGTTCCCCCCCGAACGCGCCCGGACCCGACGCGTCAACGGACGGCCAGGCCCTCGATCTCGATCGGCGTGTCCGGGTGGGAGAGGGCGGTGACGCCGACCAGGACGGTCGCCGGGCGGCAGGCCTCCCGCTCCAGGCGGGCGGTGATCACGCCGGCCCGGCCGACCCACACGCCCGACCCACACGCCCGACCCGCCCCCGCACCGACGGAACCCGCCCCGTCCCTCAACTCTCCGCGGTCGCCGCCCGCGCGTGCGGGATGGTGGGGCTCGCGTGGATGCCGTACTGCGCGGCCTGCGCCGTGTACATCGCCCGATACCGCCCCGCGTCGAGCGCCATCAGGCCCTCGTGGTCGCCCTGTTCGATCAACCGGCCGTCCTCCAGGACGTAGATCAGGTCGGCGGTCGCGGTCGCGGCCAGTCGGTGTGTGATGAGCAGTACCGTCGTCCCGTCGTCGGTCATCGAGCGCAACGCGGCGAACGCGGCGATCTCCGCCTCGGGGTCCAGTGCGGATGTCGGCTCGTCGACGATCACGAACGGCGCGCCGCGATAGCGGGTCCGGGCGTTGCCGATCTTCTGCCACTGCCCGCCGGAGATCTGTGAACCGCGCTGGTAGCCCTTGACGATCAGGGTGTCCCAGCCGTGCGGCAGCGAGTCGACCAGGTCGGCGGCGTCGGCCCGGGCGACCGCGTGCTCCACCCGGGCCTGATCGAGCGGCCGGTCGGGACGGCCGATGAAGACGTTCGCGCGCGCGGTCATCGCCCATCGCGGGAAGTCCTGGCCCAGCACCGCCACCCGGTCGAAGATCTGATCCCGGTCGGCGTCGCGGACGTCCACGCCGCCCCAGGTCAACGTGCCCTCGCTGGGCAGCAGCAGACCGGCCACCAGCTTGGACAAGGTGGTCTTGCCCGAGCCGTTCTCGCCGACCAGCGCGACCACCTTGCCCGCCGGGATGCGCAGGCTGACCCGATCGAGTGCGGGCGCGTCGTTGCCGGGATAGCGATACGAGACCTGGTCCAGTCGTACCTCGTCCACGTCGCGCGGGAGCGGCAGCCCGCCGACGGGGATCGCGCGGCGCTCCGACTCGGTGCAGGCGTCCTCCAGGTCGCGCAGGTACAGGGATTCCTCGTACAGGCGATTGACCTGCATCACCAGCGCGGTGAGCCCGCTGGTGCAGGTGCGGATCGCGATCACCGCCGTGCCGCCGGCGGCCAGTGGCATGCCACCTTCGGTGAGGAGCAACCACAGGGCCGCGTACACCAGCAGCGCGCCGAGCCCGGACAGCGCGGACGCGGTCGCCTGGGTCACGCCCTTGGCGTGCGCGAGTCGGCGGTGCTCGGTCTCGATCGTGGTGGACATGTCCTCGAACGCGTCCAGCACCAGTCGTCCGGCGCGGTGCGCGCGTACCTCGGCGGCGGGCGCCGGTTCGATCAGGCTGCGGCCGAGGATCTCGATCGCGCGCCGGTGTTCGAGCCACGCGTGTACGGATTCGTGCTGCCGACGGGCGGACCGTACCGCGCCCCAGCCCTTCGGCGCGGCGACCAGGAACAACAGCGGCAACAGGATCGGGTTGAGCAGGGTCAGTACGCTGCCGGTGGCGATCAGGCCGACCAGGGCGTTGATCACCGCGACCGAGGCGCCGATCATGCGCCGTACCGAATCGGTGCCGAACCGGCCCGCGTCCAGCGTGCGATGGAAGCGCGCCTCCTCGAACGCCTGGAGTTCCACCCGGGCGGCGAGCCGGTAGTAGCGGGCCGTGCAGACCCGTTCCACCTGCGGTTCGAGCCGACTGGTCGCGCCCACCGAGACCGCGGCGAGCAGTGCGGACAGGGCGGTGACGACCATGATGAACAACAGCGCCGGTGCGGCGTCGCGCAGTCGGTCGGTGGTCGGAACGTCGGCGAACAGCGCCACCAGCGCGCGGTTGGTCGCCAGCAGCCCGAGCCCGGCCGCGAGACCCTGGCCGATCTCGGCCCCGAGCAGCGCGAGTACGGCGCGTCGATCCACGCTCCACGCGGCGCGCGTGACCAGCGCGACCATGCTCGGCAGTTGCCGCGCCATCGCCCAGAACGACACGCGCAGCAGCGGCTGTTCATGCTGGGTGAAAGACATGTCGTAGCGCAACGCGCCGCCGAACAGCAGCTTTTCGGACCCGGACACCGGAATCCCCCGCCCCGCGGGCGCCCGGCGACGAAACCTCATCGGATCTCCCTGCGGAGGCGGCGCGGATGCGGGCGCCGGGGCGCCCGGCAGGGGGCGCCGGGGTCGGACGGGACGGATCGGGTGGGTGGGGCGACCCGAGCGGATCGGTCGGGTCGAGCGGGTCGGGCGGGTTGCCGAGGACCGGTGGGTCGGGTGGGTTCGGGTGATGCGATCGTGTGCGGCAGTGGAGTGCCTCCGGTTCGGTGGTCGAGCGCTACGACTTGCCGGCGTGGTGCGCCCTCGTGGGGCGGTACGACTCGGTGGAGCGGCACGTGCGTGTTCACGGGCGAGTGGGGTTCGACTCGCGGTGGCGCGGAGTCCGACATGACCACGTCCTTTCCCGGTCCTGGGCACTGCCTGCGGACGCACATGCTGCCCCTGGTTCGGGGCCGCCCGGCAGGGGCGTACGGGCGTACGAGCCGGGCGTGCCCGACCCGTGGCACGCTTGCCCGCGCGCCCGACCGACAGTGGTGAACCGTCCCCATACGAGGGCGAGTTCGGGTAGCGGGGCGGGGAGCGCAGGTTGGGTCACGCGCCCCGCCACACTCCGGCGGATCCGGCCGCGCGCAGCGCGTCGTGCGGTCGGCGACCGGGAGCCGTGTCGGATCGCCGGGTCGGTCGTTGGTGGGGTGTGGGTCGTTGGGGTGGATTGACGAACAGTCAGTGGACGATGGTCGAGCCGCTGTTGCCGGATCGCGCCTCGCCACGGCGCGGCGGTCGGTGGATCGATCACCGCGCGATGATCGACGCGGTGGCCTGGAAGTACGAAAACGGCTGTCCGTGGCGCGAGTTGCCGGACCGGTTCGGGCCGTGGCAGACCGTTTACCACCGGTACACGGTGTGGGCGAAGGACGGCACCTGGCGTCGCATCCGGACCCGCCTGCAGGTCTGTCCGGACCCGGACGGCAACCTGGACTGGCTGATCGAGGTCGATACGACGCCGACCCCTCCGAGCGGTGCGGCGACCGGAACGGCGCAGGGCGCCGCGAACGGAACCGCCGACCGCTGACGCCGCACGAAACCCGGCCGGCGGCGCGATCGTGCCGGCCGGCGTACGACGCGACGTGTCCATGAAAGTCGTTCCGATCCGGCCCGGGCAAGCGGATTGTTCGCACGGACCGTGTCCGTGCCCGCACTCGATGCCACGACCTTTCGGCACGCCGCGCCTGCGCCCGCCGTGCCACCGCCCGATCCATCCGCGCGGTGCCGCCGTCCCGCCGCCTTGCGCCGGGTGGTCTGTCACGATGTTCACATGCGTGTGTCGATAGGTGACATCCGACTGTATTTCGACGTGGATGGACCGAGGGTCGTGCCGTACGGTCCGATCATGGTCGAGCGGCCGACCCTGGTGCTGTTGCACGGCGGACCCGGCGCCGACCACTCGTCGTTCAAGCCCGCGATGTACGCGGCCGCGCGCTTCGCGCAGGTCGTCTACCTCGACCAACGCGGCAGCGGCCGATCCGATCGGGGCGACCCGGAGCAGTGGACCTGGGATCGGTGGGCCGACGACGTGATCGCGTTCTGCGACGCGCTCGACATCGCCGCTCCGATCCTGGTGGGCACCTCCAGCGGCGGCTGGGTCGCGCTGACCGCCGCGATCCGACACCCGGGGCGGGTCGGCCGACTCGTACTGGACAGCGTGATGCCCGGGCGCATCGCCGAACGGCTCGACGTGTTCGAACGGCTCGGCGGAGTACCGGCGCGCGAGATCGCGCGCCGGTACTGGAGCGGCGAGAGCCCCGAGAGCATCCGGCGGGACTGGGAGGACGTCTGCCTGCCGCTGTACTCGCAACGCACGGACGGCGATCCGGACGCCGCGAACCGGCAGCGTCGGATCCGCTGGAACCACGACGTCCTGGAACGCTTTCGGCGGCATTCGGCGGACGACTTCGGCGGCTGGGCCCGGCTCGCCGAGATCACCTGTCCGACGCTGATCCTGGCCGGCGAACACGACCCGGTGGCCACCGCGAGCGCGGCCCGACGACTGGCCGCCGGGTTGGTCAACGCCGAGACCCGGCTGCACGTCCTGCCGGGCGCGGGCCACGGCGCCTTCCGGGAGGACCCGGAGCGTTCCCTGGCGGTGCTCCGGACGTTCCTTGCGGGTCGGCGGGGCATGCCCGCGAAGGCCGAAGGCGGCTGACCGGCCCGGCACGAACACCGCCCGTTCCGCGCCCGCCGGACCTGCGCCCCCTCGGCGTTCGGTGTCGCGACGGACGCGGCCGGCGAGCGGTGGCATCGCGGCGGACGCCGCGGCAGCGCCCCCGGCGTGAGCGCCACCGCGTCGTGTTCCCGCCGCACGTCCACGGCACCGGGTCATCCGGTTCGGCCCGCGCGCCCCGCCCGCGCCTGGTCGACGAACTCGGCCAGTCCGCTGGGGGTGACGCGTTCCAGGATCGCCTTCGGCTCCACGGCGATGCCGTACCGCTTGCCGAGGACGTCCGCGAACTCGACCGCGAGAGTCGCGTCCACGCCCAGTTCCGCGAACGTGTCGTCCGGGTCGATCCGGGAGATGTCGAGGGAGACGAGTCGGGCGGTCTGATCGACGATCTCGTCGAGCAGGGCGGCGTTCACGGGCATGGCGAGGCTCCTTGACGGGTCATGGATGCGTCCCGGGCGCGGGATGTCCGAAGCGGGCGGCGCGTCGACAGGAGCGATCCGGGGCGGCACGGAGAGGCCTCCCGGGTCGATCCGACGGCCTGTCCCGAGGTCGCCCACCGACCCGACACCGGCTCCTGTCGCCCCGGAAACGCTAGTCGGCGCGCAGGTCCCGGCGGTAGGACGGGACCGGCCCGTCGCAGGTGGCGAAGCATGGCGAATCGATCCCGCGCGTGGTCCCGGTGGTGGGCGGATCGATCCGCCGGCCGGGCCCGGGCCGGGTCGCGTCGTCGGCCGCCGTCACAGCGGCGGGTTGAGACCCTCGAAGAAGGCCAGGAGTACGGCTTCGCGCAGCCGCGAGGGGAGGCGGTCGAGGAGCGCGTGTACCGGGGCCATCCGCCCGTCGGTCAACAGGCCGGTCTTGACCATGAGTTCGGTCAGCGCGTCGGCGGACACACCCGCTTCGGACTCGGCGAGGGCGGCGAGTTCGTCGACGGAGCGCAGTTGTTCGGGCGTGGGCAGCGGGTCGCGCTCGCCGGCCGCGCGGACCGCCGCCCGCAGCGCGGTGAGCAGGTCCGGGACGTACGGGCCGTGGGTCGCGGTCATGGTGAGGTGGATGGTCGGCGGGATGCCGGGTTGGGACAACTGCGGCTGCACGGCCCAACCCAGGCGTTCCAACTCGTCCAGGAACGCGAAGAAGTCGACGCCGTTCGTGGTCACCGCGACCAGGCTCGCGGCGGGCGAACCCAGCACCCGCAGGCCCGCGATGGCGCCGATCCCCTCGACCAGGCTCTCGGTGGCGGCCAGGGTGCGGCTGACCAGGTCGCGATACCCGTCGGCGCCCAGATGACGCATCACCGCCCACGCGGCGGCGATCAGGCCGCCGGACTTCGAGCTCTGCATGGTCGGATTCACCACCGGATAGCCGGTCCAGTCGGCGGCGACGAAGTACTGGGTTCGGCGCAGCGCGGCCGTGCGGTACAGCAGGATCGAGCAACCCTTGGGCGCGTAGCCGTACTTGTGCAGGTCCACCGAGATCGAGTCCACACCCGGCACCCGGAAGTCCCAGGCAGGCACGTCGTGTCCGAGCCGTTCGGCGAACGGCAGCACCCAGCCGCCGATGCACGCGTCCACGTGGCAGCGCACGCCGCGTCGCGCGCAGAGGGCGGCGATCTCGGGGATGGCGTCGACGACGCCGTGGCCGTAGGAGGGTGCCGAGGCGACCACCAGGACGGTGTCGTCGGTGATCGCGCGGTCGATCGCGGCGACGTCGGCGGTCATGTGGACCGGGTCGATGTCCACGATCACCGGGTCGAGGCCGAAGTACTTCGCGGCCTTCGCCCATGCGGCGTGTGCCGAGCGGGCGAACACGATCTGCGGGCGGGCCGGGTCGGGCCGCGCGTCCCGAGCCGCCTTGGCGGCCAGGAGGCAGCTTTCCGTACCGCCGCTGGTCCAACTGCCGGCCGCGCCCGCCGGCGCGTGCAGCATCTCGCCGACGGCCGCGACCACTTGGTGCTCCAGCGTCGCGACGCTCGGGAAGGAGGTCGGGTACAGGCCGTTCACATGCAGGTACAACTCGAACGCGCGGACGGCGACCTCCTCGACGGAGGCGGCGCCGGAGTCGAACGTGTTGGCCACGCCGGGCCGTCCGCGCCCGGGTTCGTCGGCGGCGTGCATCGCCGTCAGTTCCGCGAGTACCTCGGCCACCGGCCGGCCGTCCGCGAACATGCCCACGCGTGCCTCCCCGAGTGCGATGTGCGACTGCTTGCGAATGCGGGTGTGAGCCCGGGAGCGGGTGGTTGCGCGACCCGGTCGCGGGTTGGGGCACGGTAGCGCGGCGGGGTGCGCGATGTCTGTAGGCGTCAGTGGGGTCGGTGGGGTCTGCGGGGGTCTCCGGATGTCTGCGCGGGGAGCGGCCGTCGGGTGTGGGTGGGTGTGTCGCGGCCAGGCTGACGCGGGGCGTGCTCTCTAGGGTTGGGAACGCTTCCCAGGGTTGGGAGCGTTCGAAGAACTCGCCTCGAAGGGCAGAACCATGGCCATCGCGACCGCCCGCCATCCCGAGTTGCCCGAGCTGCTCGAATTCCTGCGCCCGCGCCACCGCGGTCTGCTCGCCACCACCCGCGCGGACGGGCGTCCACAGATGTCCCCGGTGTCCTGCGGTGTCGACGAGGCGGGCCGGATCGTGGTCTCCACATACCCCGATCGGGCCAAGGCGCGCAACGCCCGCCGGGACGAACGGGTGTCCATGTGTGTGGTCTCGGACGACTGGAACGGTCCGTACGTGCAGGTGGACGGCCGGGCCGAGGTGTTGGACATGCCGGACGCGCTGGAGCCGCTGGTCGAGTACTTCCGCTGTATCGCGGGCGAGCACCCGGACTGGGACGAGTACCGCGAGGCGATGCGCAAGCAGGACAAGTCGCTGATCCGCATCCACATCGAGCGCTGGGGGCCGATCGCCACCGGCGGCTTCCCGGCCCGCCCGGCCGAGGCCGAGTAGCCGCGACGCCGACGGCGTCGGGCTCGACGTGGTCGGCTCGACCGGTTGGGGCGCGACGTGGTCGGGGCGCGCCGCCGATCGGCGCAATGCCCGCCGAAACCGGTGCGCGGGGAGTGGGCTGGTGTGATGACCGAGGAGACTGCGGGTACCGTCCGTCCATCCACCGATGCGCTGCCCGGGCGAGTGAGCGCCCGGCGCCGTGAACTCGGGCTCTCCGTGGCGGACATCGCCCGCCGTACCGGGTTGCCCGGGGCGTGGGTGAACTCCGTCGAGAGCGGATCCACGCCACCGTCCGCGCCCGGACTGTCCCGACTCGCCGACGCGCTGGAGACCACCGTCGACGACCTGCTCTCCGCGCCGCCGGCCGCCTTCACGCACCGGACGCCGCCCCGGCCGCCGGGCCAGGATCCGGGTCCGGGCCGGGAGTTGGTGGAGATGAGCGACGAGGAGTGCCAGGCCCACCTGCTCCTCCAATTGGTCGGCCGGATCGCGGTGCTCGACGGGCCCGACCCGTTCGTACTGCCGGTGAACTACGTCATGCTCGGCCGCGACGTGATGTTCTGTACGGCCGCCGACTCGTCCCTGGCCCGGGTCGCCGGCCCGGTCCTGTTCGAGGTGGACGACATCGTCGACGCCGCCCGGATCGGCTGGAGCGTGCTGATCCGGGGCACGGCGGAGCGGGACGAGGACCCGTCGGACGCGCCGTCGGACGCGGAGGGCCCGTGGCCGGCGGGCCGTCGGGACGTGTGCATCCGGATCCGCGCGGAAGGGGTGACCGGCCGACGGGTGCGGCCGGTGGTGGGCGCCGACGCGTAGGGGCGCGGGACGGGAGGCACGCGGTCGGGGGACGCGGTCAGGGTGCGCGTCGGTGCGTGCGTCGGTGCGTGCCCCGGCCGCGTGCCTCCCCGTCCCGGCGGCCGCGTCGGTGCCCGTGTCGGTGCCCGTCACGGCCGCCGCGCCGCCATCCGGGCCGGCCGCATATCGTGTGAATCATGAGTACACACTTTGACGTCGTTGTCCTGGGTGCCGGTCCCGGCGGGTACACCGCGGCGGTTCGCAGCGCGCAGCTCGGACTGCGGGTCGCGGTCATCGAGCAGAAGTACTGGGGCGGCGTCTGCCTGAACGTCGGCTGCATCCCGTCGAAGGCGCTGCTGCGCAACGCGGAACTCGCGCACATCTTCACGCAGGAGGCCAAGACCTTCGGGATCCGCGTCGAGGGTTCGGTGACGTTCGACTACGACGCCGCGTTCAAGCGCAGTCGCAAGGTCGCGGACGGCCGGGTCAACGGCGTGCACTACCTGATGAAGAAGAACGGCATCACCGAGTTCGACGGCCGCGGCTCGTTCGTCGACGCGCACACGCTGGACGTCTCGCTGACCGCGGGCGGCGTCCAGACCGTCACCTTCGACCACTGCATCATCGCGGCGGGCGCGAGCACCCGGCTGCTGCCGGGCACCTCGCTCAGTGAGCGCGTGGTCACCTACGAGGAGCAGATCCTCACCGACCGGCTGCCGGAGAGCATCATCATCGCCGGCGCCGGCGCGATCGGCGTCGAGTTCGCGTACGTCCTGCACAACTACGGCGTGAAGGTGACCATCGTCGAGTTCCTCGACCGGGTCGTCCCGCTGGAGGACGTCGAGGTCTCCACTGAACTCGCCAAGCGCTACCGCCGGTTGGGCATCGAGATCCTGACCTCGACCCGGGTCGAGTCGATCGACGACAGCGACCCGAACGCGAAGGTCCGGGTCACCGTCACCCGCGACGGGCAGCAGCAGGTCCTGGAAGCCGACAAGGTCCTCCAGGCGATCGGCTTCGCCCCGCGCGTGACCGGCTACGGCCTGGAGACCATCGGCGTGCGCCTCACCGAGCGCGGCGCGATCGACGTGGACGGCCGGGGCCGCACCAACATCCCGCACATCTACGCGATCGGCGACGTCACCGCGAAGCTGATGCTCGCGCACGCGGCCGAGTCGATGGCGGTGATCGCCGCCGAGACGATCGCGGGCGCCGAGACCATGGAACTCGACTTCGTGATGATCCCGCGCGCCACGTACTGCCAGCCGCAGATCGCCAGCTTCGGCTGGACCGAGGCGCAGGCCCGCGAGCAGGGCTTCGACGTTCGGGTCGCCAAGTTCCCGTTCACCGCCAACGGCAAGGCACACGGCCTCGGCGACCCGGTCGGCTTCGTCAAGGTGATCAGCGACGGCACCCACGGCGAACTCCTCGGCGCCCACCTGATCGGCCCCGAGGTCACCGAGCTCCTCCCCGAGCTCACTCTGGCCCAACAGTGGGACCTCACGGTCCACGAGGTCGCCCGCAACGTCCACGCCCACCCCACCCTCGGCGAAGCCGTCAAGGAAGCCATCCACGGCCTCGCCGGCCACATGATCAACATGTGACACGGCGGCCCGCCGACCTGCGTCGCAGCGTCCAGCGGCTCCCCGGAGACCACCTTTCCGGACCCCGGAACGAAAGCCGCCTCGCCCACCCGGGCGGGGCGGCTTCCTCCGATGCGATGTCGGCATCGCCGTGGCGGCTTTCGCGTGTTCGCGCCGGCATCCTGTGTAGCGGACGTGCGAGAAGGGATGTGCGCTGATGCGCTGGACGATCCACGGCGAGCGACCGGTCTATGAGAACAAGTGGGTGAACCTGTGGATGGTCGACGTCGAGCAGCCCGACGGCCGTCGATGGGAACACCACGTCGTCAAGATGCGGCACCTCGCCGCGACCGTCGCGGTGGATGCCCAGGACCGCGTCCTGCTCATGTGGCGGCATCGGTTCATCACGGATTCGTGGGCCTGGGAGATCCCGATGGGTCTCATCGAGGACGGCGAGACTCCCGCTGAGGCAGCCGCCCGCGAACTGGAGGAAGAAACCGGTTGGCGACCGGGCACGATCTCGCCCATCGTCTACGCGCAACCGGCGAACGGCATCACCGATTCCGAGCACTACCTCTTCCGCGCCGATCATTTGGAAAGGGTTGGGGAGCCAACCGAGGTGAACGAGTCGGATCGCATCGAGTGGATCCCGATCTCCGAGGTGCGCGGCATGATCGACCGTCGCGAGATCGTCAGCAGTGCCGCCGTCGTGGGCTTGCTGTATGTACTCCTCGACCACAAAAGCAGCTAGCGGTCCGCCTCCTGGAGGAACGTGGTTGCGCGGTCGTGGAAGTCGCGCACGGCAGTCGATGTTCGGTGCGGAGCGAGCATCGAGTGCAACTCCCCGATGTGCCCGAGGACGCGTCGCGACTCAACGTTCTCGGCGATTTCCAGCGTCTCGGTCGCAGTGACCCCTGCCTGGTCGATTTCGCCGGAAGCAACGAGCGTTGCCGCCAACCAGTACGAATGGAACGCGAGATTCCTGGCGTTCGTGCTCTCTGCCTCGGCCACAGCCTGGGCGAGGATGGGCGTAGCGGTCTTCACATCGCCCAGCTTGCTCAGTGCGATTCCCGTATCAATCTTGAGCTTGAGTTCCGTGAAGTAGGAGACCCAGGGCGGATCCCCCGGAACGTCGTCCGCTTCTTCGAGATGTCGTTGCGCGTCGTCGATGGTGCGCCTGCAACTTGCCTCGTCCTTGAGTGCGGCATGAGCGAACGCCTCCCGCATCGAGAGCATCGCCATCACCCGTGGCGTCGCGGTCTGCCTGCATGCATCCTGTCCGGCTCGCGCCAGGGCCACGGCGTTCATGGGCGAACGCCCCTCATACGTTCCTTGCAAGCTGAGCGAGGACAGGATGTTGGCCACGAAGTTCATATCCCCGTTGTCCTTCGCCAGCCGCAGGGACTCTTCAAAGAAGTTCCTCGCCGTGCTGCACAGCCGAGAATCGAAGCAGGTCCATCCACTGAGTCGCGCCAACTCTGCCGCAATCGAGAGCAGTTGACGTCTCATATGGGCATCTCGGCAATCCTGAAGGAGTCCTTGGGCATGGCGTAGTTGTGCCACGACGGCGGGTCGCAACGTGTCCCCGCCGTACTGATCGTCCTGCTGCCAAAAGTGAACGATGGAGGCCTCGAAGGCCGGATGGTGCCCTGCCGCACGCGGCTGCCGGGTAGCGCGACGTTGAGCAGTTCGTCGAGAACGGTCGAGGGGAGACGCGTCGGTTCCGGGAATGGGACCACGATTGGCGAGGGGGAAGCGGTGGGCAGTTCCTTCTCGTTCTCGGGCAGCGAGGCGAGACCCAGGGCGTTCCGTGCGCTGTTGGGCATCCCGAACGCAAGCGCGATCCGTTCGAGAACATCGATGGCCGCGACCGTGCGGTTGCCCTGCTTGATGCGGCTCACCTCGCTTTGCTCCATCAGGGTGAGGTTCGCGATTCGCGTCTGCGAGATACCGAATCCATTGGCCGCGTCGAGGACGAACGAGAACAGGTGTCCGATGCGACGATCACGCAAAGCGGCCGTGACGTGGGGCCGTTGCCAGACCTCATCAGGAAGATTTATCGGTTCGAAAGCGTCACGCCGCATGTGACCCCCTGGCTGCGGTTATGACGTGAAGTCATGGAAATCGCTCGCTGAGCGTGAGCGTACATGTGCTCCGGTCAAGACCGCTGCTCATGGCTTGAATACGGCGGTGTCCTCCAGAGTCGTGTCAGAGAGTCCTTCCATCGAGCCAAGTGCCAGCGAATCGCCAGGTGAGCCATGACCAAATTCCGATTCACCGCCATCGATCCCGACCGTCCCGTTGCCCGGGACAAGATCACCGACATCATCACGGTTCCCCTGCTCTTGTGCGACGCCGCCGCCGCGCCGGTGGGTGAGATCAACCTGCTGCTCGACGGCGTGGGTGCCGAGTTGCTGCACGCGAGCCTGACCCGGGCCCTTGAAGGCTCGGCCACCATCAGGGGGTTCGGGTGATCGGTACACACCTGAACTCCGCGGTGGTGTTCCGGATGTTGGCCGCCGGACCGGAAGCGGCCGCGCAGGCGCGGGCGTCCGTGCGGCGGGTGTGTGACGAAGTCGGGGTGGTCGGTGCGCAGCGGGAGGATCTCGTGCTTGCGACCTCCTCGCTCGTGTCCGACGCCTATCGGCGATCCGTCGCTCGTTTCTACGAGTTGCAGGTGCCGGCCACCGTGCCGCCGGACGGTCCCCTCGCGTGTGTCGAGGTGCGTGAGGTCGACGGGATGCCGCTTCCGCGCAAGCCGGAACAAGGGCATGGGATCGCGCTCGCCGTCCTGCTCGCCGCGCAGTGGGCGCACGGGCAGTGCGGGTGGTTGATCACCGAATGCGGCCCCTCGTCCTGGGTGTTCCTCGCGGACGCGGATCCGGAGGACGGCGGTCCGCGCTTCATGCGCTGTCTGGCCGGCCTGCGCGGACCGGCCGACCTGCACGTCCTGACGCTCGCCGACCTCGATCGCGATCACAGGAGCAACCTGGGGCCGCCCTGCTGCTGCCGAATCCGACCACCCCCGGACCGCCTCGGTCGGGCGCGCGCGATGCCGTCATGCACGCCCTACGCCCGGCCAGGCTTCTCTCCGTCTGGAGCAACGACCATGTCCGACTCGGACGGGTGCCGCCGTGTGCCGGTGATCGATGTGAGTGTGGCGTCCGACGCACGCATGTACGACTGGGCCCTCGGCGGCACCGATTCCTATTCCGTCGATCTCACCGCCCTCCGCCCGCTGCACGACCTCGTCCCCGACCTGCCGCAACTCGCCCAGGAGAACCGTCGCTACCTGGAGCGCGTCGTCCACTTCCTCGCCGCCCGGTGCGGCGTACGGCAGTTCCTGGACCTGGGCTGTGGCCTGCCCACCCCGGCCGCAAGGGTCGGTCGCCGGCGCTTCCGGCACGTCCACGAGATCGCCCGGGACATCGATGCCTCCTCGCGCACGGTCTACGTCGATCGTGATCCGCAAGTCTGGGGCCACGCGAGGATCGTCCTCGACGACGGAGCCGGCGTGGCCGTCGTGCACGCCGACCTCACCGATACCGACTCCGTGTTCGCCGATCCGCGCACGACCCGGCTCCTCGACCTCGAACGGCCCGTGGCCGTGCTCCTGCTCGCGGTGCTGCACTGCGTACCCGACTCCGCCGACCCCGCCGCGCTGGTCCGAGCGATCACCGGGCGCCTGGGTCCGGGCAGTTTCGTCGCCGTCAGCCACCTCGTCGCCGACGACGCGTCCATGCGCCACCGCTACACCGGCCACATGACCCGCGCCACCGGCGGCAGGTGGGGCCGGGTGCGTGAACGCCCCGAGGTCGACGGCTTCCTCGCCCGAACGGACCCGGTGGAGCCGGGCATGGTCGAGATCTCCCGATGGCGCCCCGACTCGCCCGCGCATGGACGCACCTCAATGAGTCGTGAATCGATCGAGGGTTCCGGAGCCTTGTTGCGCTCTGGCTCGCGAACGTCAGGGGAGCGCAGTCGGCTTCGGCGCGCTCGGTGAGCCTTCCGTGGCCGCTTGGGGTTCGGGTGAGTCGTGTACGAGTCGTTCGAGACGCGATCCGCCCCCGTCCGCGGTCGTTGCACGACGCGGGCGGGGGCGGATGGCCGTGGCGGTGTGGGCCTCACCGCCGGATTGTTGGGTTATCCGTCGAGGCCTCCCGAATCGGTCTGTTGGGCGCGCCGCTTGCGCTGGTGGATCAGGACGAGGGCGCCCAGGGCCAGCATCGCGACACCGATGCCGGCCATCAGGCCGACGAAGTTGTTCGAACCGGTGGCCGCCAACTGTGCGTGGCTTCCGGGTGCGGGCGAGCCCTGCGGGGCCTGTGCGTTCGCGGCGTCACCGCGGTGCTGTCCGGGGCCACCGTTACCGGGCGCCTGGGATTCCGCCGCGTGGGCGGGTCGCTGGGAGTCGTGACCGGGTGCATCGGATCCGGGTGCGTGGGTGGGTCGGTTGGAGCCGTGACCGGGTCCATGGGTTCCGGGTGCGTGGGTGGGTCGGTGGGAGCCGGTCGGACGACCCGATGCGGACGGGCTGGAAGTGCCGGGACCAGCCGGACCCGACGGTCCTGCCGGACCTGCCGGACCTGACGGGCCCGCGGGGCCTGCCGGACCTGGGGAGCCGGGTGCACCGGGAGAGCCGGGTGCACCTGGGGAGCCAGGCGCACCTGGGGAGCCGGGCGCACCTGGGGAGCCGGGCGCACCGGGAGAGCCGGGCGCACCTGGGGAGCCGGGCGCACCGGGAGAGCCGGGTGCACCTGGGGAGCCGGGTGCACCTGGGGAGCCGGGTGCACCTGGGGAGCCGGGCGTACCTGGGGAGCCGGGTGCACCCGGGGAGCCGGGCGTACCTGGGGAGCCGGGCGTACCTGGGGAGCCGGGTGCACCGGGAGAGCCGGGCGTACCTGGGGAGCCGGGCGTACCTGGGGAGCCGGGTGCACCGGGAGAGCCGGGTGCACCTGGGGAGCCGGGCGCACCCGGGGAGCCGGGTGCCCCCGGAGAGCCGGGCGCACCGGGAGAGCCGGACGGTCCGGGCGGTCCGCTGGGTCCGGGAGGTCCGCTCGGTCCGGGCGGACCGCTCGGGCCGATGATGCAGGACGGCTTGGTGATGACGTTCGTGTCCAGGGTGGTCGATCCATTGCGGGCGAGGGCTCGGCCTTCGATGGTCGATCCGGTGGTGACCGAGATGGAGGTCAACGCCATGATCGTGCCCTTGAAGGTGGTGTTCGTCCCGAGCGTGGCCGAACTGCCGACCTGCCAGAAGACGTTGCACGCCTGGGCGCCGTTGATGAGCGCGACGGTACTGGCGGACCCGGTGATCAGGGTGGACGCGATCTGGAAGATGAAGACCGCGTTGGGGTCCCCCTGCGCGTCGAGGGTGACGGTGCCGGTGAGGCCGAGGGGTCCGGTGGAGTTGTAGACGCCGGAGACCAGGGTCAGGCCGACGAGGTCTCCCGCGACGCTCGCGGTGGGGGCTCGCCCGGCGGCGTCGTTGTAGGCGATGGTCAGGTCCGCCTGTGGTCCGGCCGCTGCGGCGGCCGTGGTGATGGTGCCGTTGGTGACGAGCCCCGGCGGAAACCCGACGACCGCGCTGCCCGGACTGACGCCCAGGTTCCCGCTGATGACGCTGGGGCCGGTGTTGGTGACGGTCTGCCCGCCCAGCACCGCGTAACTGTCCGCGGTCCCCAGGTTCACCGTGGCCGTTGCCGCACGTGCGCCGGGCGCTATCGACACGAGAGCGGCCGAAGCCAGTAGGACCAGCCCGAGAATGATCGCCGTCACTGCCGCGGATCGGGAATGCCTCGGTTCTCGGAAGCCCGTGGAACGGGCACCATCGATTGCCATGAACTGGGCCTTTCGCGTACTCGGTCGCCGTCGAACAGCCGGCCGGCAGACGTGTTCCGGGTGGGGGACTGCCGTAGGCGTCGGGGCGACGAGGGTGGGCGAGCGCGTCGTCTCACAGAACGTGCGGACGTGCTCACCGTGGGACAAAGGGCGCAAATCGTCACAATTCATCGCCCAATGCCCGTAATGAGATCATCCGTCGATCACATTTACCGGGAGTCAAACGGGTGGTTTTGTGCGATTCCCCGAACGCCCCGTCCCGGCGGCCAAGGACGGCCCCGCGCGCATGTCGACGCGAGAGCTCTCGACGTGTCGCAACGCCGATCGGCGGGCGCGTGTGTACTCGGCCGCCGTGTGGGCCGGCCTCGACCGGATTCCGGAGCCGCGGAGCGCCGGTCCGAGGCCGCGCACGAAGCGCACGGCGTCGAGTGTGGGTGTCCAGGCCGATTCGGGGACCTCGTCGTGGGGGGAATGCCACGCCCGGTTTGCGAATCCCAGGTCGAGACCCCATATTCGAACGTTCGTTCCGTCATGAACGGTTGTTCGCCAAGCCGCCGTTCGACTCGTCCTCGGATGGCACGTGCGGCCAGACCCAGGAAGACGCGTTCCAGGAAGCGGGACGCCATCTCGATGCAGGTGCCCGTGGTGGTGTCCCGTGCCGGCGAGCCTTGATCGTTGTCATCGAAGATCGATGACCGAGAGATTCGGCCACCGAAGTTCGAGCGGCTGGGATGCCGGATCGTCTGGGGTGACGGTGGGGAACCGGCGGATGCGTACGCGGATTCCGCGCTGAAGGCGTTCGGCCTGGGCGCGGACGTCGTGGCCGCACTCGCCCCACGCGGCCCGCTCGCCGCCGGCTTCCGCGACGTCCACCGCACCATCGCGCGTCTGGCCGACGCCGCGGGCACACCCCTGTTCGTCGTCGGTGGCTACTCGTCGCTGCGCCCCGCACCCGACGCGGATCGCTTCGTCACCGACCTCGGCCACATCCCCGCAGAGCTCCACGACGAGATCCGCGCCCGGGCGGCGCTCGTCATCGACGACCTCCCGGCCACGCCCGCCACCCTCGACCGGGTCTTCCTGAGCCCGGCGCTCAGGTGCGGCGCACGCATGCCCGGCGAACGACTCGGCCGTTCTCGGCTCGGCGACGACGTCGCCGTCCAGCCCGAGGACGGCGGCGCGATCTCCGCCGCGGACTACGCCCTCGGGTTCGTCGACCCGATCGAGAAAGGCGACCACCACCGGACACAGGTCAACTTCGGCCACTGAGTGGACGACGGCCTCTGCGCGGGACTGACCCGACCACCGGGGATCAGTGCCGAACCGCTCCATCGCATGGCACCGCAACGACCGAAGCCGGCCCACCTCCGGACGGCGCAGCCCTGTTCGCGGTCTCCCCGTCGGACCGGCCGGGCCCGGAGGAAACCTGCGGCCCATGGCGGCTGCGGGCCCGGAGAGCTCCCCGGCCACAGAGTGCCCCGGCGACGGCTTGCTCCGGCCCGAGTGTCCCGCACCGCGGCCGGTGCGAGTTCGATATTCCCGGCGTGCGCGCGGAAGTGGCAGTGCGGGTGGTTACATTGCGCGGATGATCTTTCCTGAACGTGCTTTGCACCTGGCGGTCGACCGACTCGAGCATGCCTTGGGGGAGCAGGACCAAGCCCTGTTGAACGATGCCTTCGGGCAGTTGCGCGACGCCTTCGAGAACGCGCAGCCGAAGGACTCGGCCGAGGTGGGTCCGCGACTTGCGGGCGCGCTGTCGCGGACCCCCTGGGAGCCGAGGCGATTCTTGCCGTCATGATCGGTGCCTGCGTGGAGAACGGCTCGGATCCGGAGGCGTGTTCGGGGCCGGTTCTCGCCGGGGTTCGGGACGCGCTGCGCAACGTCGCGGGTTTTCCGGCGCTGTGGGAGGAGGCGGTCGGCGGCGACCTGCCCGAGCGGGACCATCTGGCCCTGGGTGAGGTGCTCGGCCGGGTCGCGGAGGCGACGGGCGGGCTGGACGAGGAGAAGTTCGCGGCGGTGTCCGCGTGGATGCAGTTGCCTCTGTGGGAGATGGCGGCCGTTGCGATGCTCTCGCGCGAGGCGATACGGCGGGCCGTGCAGGCCGATGGGACGCTGGTCGCGCTCGCCGAGGAGATCGCGCTCGGCGACGCCGACCTCAAGTGCCTGCGCTACCTGCTCAAGATGTTCGACGACGAACCGTTGGTCGTGCTGCATCGGCCCACCGGGACGGGATCCCGCCTGCGCGTCACCCGCATCGGCGACAACTTCCAACTGCACACGCTGATCGCGTACATCCTCATCGCAGGCGGGCACATCCCCGGCGAGCCGCCATCCGCCGAAGCGGTCGCGGTGTGCCGGCACGCCGCGTTCGAGCCGGCGCCGCACACGACCGGCGCGTTCAACCTGAGCGGTGTCGACGGCGGGTGGATCTGGAACGAGGGTTGTCCCGCCGACATCCCGGTCGTGGACGGCGAGCGTGTGCTCGTACTGGACCCACCGGCGTACGAACGTTCGTGGCGGGCAGGCCGGTTCTACCCGGGCATCACCGGCGACGTCACCCTCGAAGCGACCCTGGACCGCACCGAGGCCCAGGCGTACCTGGCCAAGGCCGCCCCTCCACGCACCTGGCCGGACGGCGGCTAGCGCCGCGTTCGCACGCTGCATCACTACGTTCCGAGCCGCCAGATGCCGAGGGTCCGGGTGGTGGCGGCGAGGGTTTTGCCGTCGGGGCTGATGGCGATGCAGGTGACGGGGGCGTTGGTGGCGGTGGTCAGGACCTTGGTGCTTCGGCCGGAGCGGGTGTCCCACAGGGTGACCGTGCCCTCCTTGAAGCCACCCGCGAGGGTGTCGCCCGGACCGAAGGCGATGCACGTGACGCCGGACGCGGGGCCGGTGAGGGTTTTGGCGGCCGTGCGGGTTCCGACGTCCCACAGGGTGATCCGCCCGTCGCTGCGCAGGTTCGCCAGTGTCCTTCCATCGGGGCTGAACGACAGGGCGTGCAACGGGGAATTGACGTTCTCCAGGGCGGCGATCCTGGTGCGGGACGCGGTGTCCCACAGTTGGAGGCGGCCATCCGAGACGGTGTTGCCGGGGTTGTTGTTGCCGCTGGTGGTGGCCATGGTCCGGCCGTCGGGGCTGAAGGCGACCTGGGAGACCCAACTGGTGTCATCGGTGGTCAGGGCGGCAAGGTTGGTGCGGCCGGCGACCTCCCACAGCCGGATGGTGGGCGCGTCGTACGCGGCGGCGAGCACTCCACCGCGCGGGTCGAAGGAGACCGAGCCGGTCGCACGGTTCCACGTTCGCGGGTCGAGGTAGGGCAGCACCGTCTCCGTACCGTCCGCGATGTTCCACAGGCTGACCGTTCCGTCTCCGTTGGCGACGGCCAGGGCGGCGCCATCCGGTCGGAACGTTACCGAAAGCGCCGCCGTGAAAAGGGAGTTGAAGGCGGTGATTTGCTCGAGCGGCAGCGTCCATGGGTTGACGGGCCGGTGCGCGAACGTTTTGGTGGACGCTCCGGTCGCCGCGTCCCAGAGCCTGACGATGCCGTCCGCACCGGCACTGGCCAACAATGTGCCCGCCGGGGCGAACGCCACCGCGAGTGGTACGGCAGTGCCACCGCCGGACGGCGTCACCGGGCGCCAACTCGCTCCGGGAGCGGATGGCGACCCGGATGTCGAGGGTGACGCCGAGCCCGAGGGCGACTTCGCGTCGTCCGTACCACCTGAACGCGTGCCCAGGATGAAGCCCACCGGGAGCGCCGCCACCCCCGCCACACCGAGCCCGGCCAGCAACAGGCCGCGTCGACTCGGCCGACGCCCGGTGGCGGCCCCGTCGTCGATGGTGGGCGGGACATCGCGCCCGCCGGACAACGGTGCCTCGATCGTCGTGCGATCGGACAAGAGCGTGCCGGTGCCCTCCACGAGCACGCGCGCCGCCGTCGTCGCGTCGGGACGCCGGGCGGGGTCCTTCTCCAGCAGCGCGAGGATCAGTGCGGCCAGGTGGTCGGCGTGCAGCGGTGGAGCCGGCTGTTCCAGGAGCACCGCCGACATGATCGCGGTCGCCGTCGAGCGGGCGAACGGCGAGACGCCCTCGGTCATTTCGTACATCGTGGCGCCGAGGGCGAACAGGTCTCCGGCCGGGAGGTCCTTCCCGTTGAGTCGTTCGGGAGACATGTAGGGCAGCGTGCCGATGAGCACCGCCTGGGTGGTGCCGGTGTGTTCCTTGGCGATGCCGAAGTCGGTCAACAGCACGGTGCCGTCGTCGGAGAGCATGATGTTGGCGGGCTTGACGTCGCGGTGCACGATCTCGGCGGCGTGTGCGGCACGCAGCGCCGCGAGTACACCGGACGCGATCCGCCCGGCCTCGGCCGCGGGGAGTCCGCCACGCGCGCGGATCTCCTGCGCGAGAGTACGCCCCCGAACCAACCGCATGACGAGCCACGGCTCCCCGGACGCGGTGACCACGTCGTAGACGGCGACGATGTTGGGATGCTCGCGCAACTTGGCCGCGCTGCGCGCCTCGTTCTCCGCCTGTTCCACCCGCTTGGCACGCTCGGCCTCGGTCGCGGACGGGTCGAGCCGGACCTGCTTGACGGCCACCTCGACGCCGAGCCTCTCGTCGAACGCGCGCCACACCTCGCCGAACCCGCCCGACCCAAGCACGGACAGCAGCCGAAACCGGCCCCCGATAACCTGCTGCGACACTGATCCCCCGTGCGTCTCACCAGAGTTGACGACCACTCCCACCCAGACTATCGACCAAGCCCCACGCCGGAGACGCGCACGACCGCCGCCTCCGACCAGCCACCGTCCAAGGACGCCCGTCGGCCCCACGCACCGCCTCGGCCCATCCCGAGGCCGGCCTCCGGAAGCTGCCTCACGGCAACGTGGCATCGGTGCGCCGAGGTTGGGGCGACTGCTCCTCGGCCGGCCGATCCGCCCCCGCAGACTTCGGCCGCTCTCCGTTCGGCGACCTGATCTGGCGCCACTTCTCGGCAGTCAGGGCCAACTCGTCCATGAGATCCCGAACGTGGCCCAGAAGTGTCTTCAGGCCGATGACCAGGACTGTCAGGATGCCGAGGCACACGGAGATGGTGACCGCGATTGCTTCTGGACTCACCCGACTTCACCCTTCGATGGGGGTGATCGGGCCGGCCAGAGGCTCTCAGCTCGACCACCGTTACGGTGGGAACCGAGGCCCTGGCGCGGACTGCCAAGATCTCAAAAAATCAGGCGAAGCAACGTGCGTCCCACCCCCCGCGCCTTGCCGGCTATGTCCGCAGCCGCCAAGACGGCTCGCGCGCACACGTTGTATGCCGCGAGACTCGCCTACAGGCTAACCGCGTTGGCCCGCCGAGATAACCCCTTGTCCGCAATCCGCAGTTGTGCACGGGGCGGCAGTCCGGTCGCCGGCTCGGTTCGGGGACATGTCGGGAGTTCGTGGAGTCGGGACCGTGGCGTCCATGACATGCGTGGGCTGTCCGCAGCGACGCAGGCCGAGATCGCTCATGTCGCCGGACAAGCCCCGGGGCGCGCCACGCCATCGCGCGCCCGATGCTCACGCCATCGCGCGATCGACGCTCACGACATCTTGATGGCGACCTTGCCGCGTGCGTGGCCCCTGTGGATGTACTCGATGGCTTGCGGGATCTCGTCGAAGGGATACGTTCGGTCGATCACCGGCGTGAGCTTGCCCGCCTCGATCAGTGTCCGCAACGTACGCAGATCCTCGGCACTTTCGACCTGGACCAGCCCACGCAGCCGATGCCGGACGAACGGGGTCAGCACGAGTGCGCGCAGGACGCGGTCGACGCCGCCGAACCAGCGGCCCTTCGTTTCGCTGCCGACGATGACGAGTGTGCCCGTGCGGGAGAGTGCCCGGCGGAGGCGGGTCAGTGAGCGATGGCCCGCGATGTCGAGGATCAGGTCGTACCGGTACGTCCCGTCCGTGAAGTCCTCGCGCGTGTAGTCGATCACCTCGTCCGCGCCGAGCGCGCGCACCAGTTCCAGCTTGCCGGTGCTGCACACGCCGGTGACGTGCGCACCGAACTCCTTGGCCAGTTGCACCGCGTACGTGCCGATGCCGCCGGCCGCGCCGACGATCAGGACGCGTTGCCCGGAGCGGACCCGCCCGCTGTCGCGGAGCCCTTGGAGCGCGGTGAGGGCGGAGGTCGGTACGGTCGCCGCGTGGGTGAGGTCGAGGTTCACCGGCTTCGGCGCGAGCTTGGTCTGCGGGGTGCACGCGTACTCGGCGAAGGAACCCTGGCACGTGCCGAACACCTCGTCGCCCGGACGGAATCCGGTCACGTTCCGCCCGACCTCCTCGACCAGACCGGCGACGTCCATGCCCCGAACGCGCACCTTGGGCGCGCGCAATCCGAAACCGGTGAGGCGGAGCAGGTACGGCAGGCCCGTCATGAGGTGCCAGACGCCGGGATCGACCCCCGCCGCGTGCACCCGGACCAGCACGTCGTCGTCGCCGACGACGGGTCGGTCGATGTCGTCGAGTCGCAGTACGTCGAGTGGCCCGTACGTGTCCTGAACGAACGCCTTCACGGCAACTCCCCTGCATCGTCCGGGTATTGGAAAACCCCGTCGAGCGGAACCCCGAAGACGCGGGCGATCACGAACGCCATTTCCAGGGACGGCGAGTAGCGGCCCTGCTCGATGGCGATCACGGTCTGCCGGGTGACGCCCACGCGCTCGGCCAGTTCGGCCTGGGTCATCTCGCCGTGGGCGAAGCGCAGGGCGCGGATCGTGTTGGTGACCCTGGTCGGCGGCTTCTTCACCACGATGGAAAGCCCCAGCGGTAGGCGGCGATCCTGGCCCCGGAATCGAGAATCGCGGAGAGCACGAACGCCAGGTAGATGGTGTTGGCGATCCAGAAGTGGTCCCACTCGGCGAGCGCCATCACCAGCGCCGCCACCGCGCCGACGACGACGAGGGATTGGCCTACGTGCTCGCCGAACCGGCCGATCTCCCGGTCGCGTTGGTCCTTCCGGTTGGCGCCCTCGGGGGTGACGATCGAGACCACGATGTGCAGCACGATCGCCGCCAGGATCGCGGCCCCGATCGTCCACAGCAGAGTGGACGCGTACGAGACCTGCGCGAGCGGGGCGTCGCCCGCTCTCCCGAGGACGACGGCGAGATAGGTCGCGTAGGCACCGACCGTGACGAACACCATGATCCACGCGCGCTTCTCTTCGAACGCCACGCCGGCTCCCTGGTCGAGCAAAGTGAACATGCGTCAATGGGTGGATTCAACCGGTCGTCGCAACACCCTGATCTCGGAGGTGTGCGGCGTGGCCACGGCGGACTGGAGTTTGAAGACCAGCGATGTTCCGGAGGGGCGGCGTCGGCAGTGGCGCGCTGACCGTGCGTTGCGGCCGGCGATGCGTTCGCCCGGGCGGCCTGATCCGTCTCGGGTCGTGCAGCGCCAGTTCTGGCGACTTATCGCCACGGGGGTCACGACGGTGGAGGCGTCGCTGGCGGTCGGCGTGTCGTGGCCGGTGGGCGCGAGGTGGTTTCGTCACGCTGGCGGCATGCCGCCGATCTCGTTGGCCGAGCCCTCGGGCCGGTACCTCACGTTCGAGGAGCGCGAGGAGATTGCGATCCTCAGGGCGACGAGCAAGGGCGTGCGCGAGATCGCCCGCGCCCTGGGGCGTGACCCCGGGACAATCTCTCGCGAACTGCGCCGCAACGCCGCCACGCGCGGCGGCAAGCAGGAGTACCGCGCGACGGTCGCCCAGTGGAAGGCTCAGCAGGCGGCCAAGCGCCCGAAGAGCGCGAAGCTCCTGGGCAACGACCGGTTGCGTGAGTACGTGCAGGAGAGGCTTTCGGGGAACGTTCACCGGCCTGACGGGACGGTCGTCGCGGGACCGCGGACGCCTCCGTGGAAGGGGCTGAACAAGCCGCACCGGCAAGACAGGCGGTGGGCGACAGCATGGAGCCCGGAACAGATCTCGCACCGGTTGAAGGCCGACTTCCCCGAGGATGAGTCCATGCGCATCAGCCACGAGGCGATCTACCAGTCGCTGTTCATTGAGGGCCGTGGCGCGCTCAAGCGGGAGCTGGTCGCCTGCCTGCGCACCGGGCGGGCACTTCGAGAGCCTCGGTCGAGGTCACGGAACAAGCCGCAGGGGCATGTCACCGCGGATGTCGTCCTCGGTGAACGTCCTGCGGAGGCCGCGGACCGCGCGGTCCCGGGGCATTGGGAAGGCGATCTGATCATTGGGACGGGCCGGTCCGCGATCGGCACGCTCGTCGAGCGCAGCAGCCGATCTACACTCCTGGTGCATCTGCCGAGGATGGAGGGCTGGGGCGAGGTGCCGCCGGTGAAGAACGGCCCGCCGTTGGGCGGTTACGGCGCCGTCGCGATGAACACTGCCCTGACTGAGTCGATGACGAAGCTACCCGAGCAGCTCCGCAAGACCCTGACCTGGGACCGCGGGAAGGAACTCTCCGGGCATGCCCAGTTCGCGCTCGAGACCGGGACGAAGGTGTTTTTCGCCGATCCGCACTCGCCCTGGCAGCGACCCACAAACGAGAACACGAACGGGCTGCTGCGTCAGTACTTCCCGAAGGGCACCGACCTGTCCCGGTGGTCCGCCGAGGACCTCGAAGCCGTTGCCCTGGCCATCAATAACCGACCCCGCAAGATCCTCGGCTGGAAGACCCCGGCCGAGGTCTTCGAGGAACAGCTACGCTCACTACAACAACCCGGTGTTGCAACGACCGGTTGAACTCGCCATGTAAAGCAGCGATGACATCATGTCTAGTTTTCTTTACATCAGCCTTCGGTCCCGACGCGCGGCGCGAATCGCGCGCAAACCCGACCGCAGGCCGGCCCGAACCCTGGTCGCCGCACTAGACTCGCGGCTCGGATTCGGGCGGGGGCACGCCGCTTCGCGGTGCTGCGCAGCGACCGATGGGGCGCGGGACGTGGGCAGTTGGAGCGACGATGAGCGCAGACGAACGCACCGACCGGATCGACCGGATCGACCGGATCGACCGGGCCAGGCTCCTCTACGAACGATCGGTCTTCGGTGGCGACCCGAACGCACTGCCCGCCGCCGATCGCGAACTCGACGCCGTGGAGGCGGACTTGGCCCTGGCCCGAGGTCGCGTGGCGCACGCGCGCCACCTGCGCCATCGCGGCGCCGAGGATCCCGAGGAACTGGCCCTGTTCGAACGGGCCGTGGAGCTCTACCGCCTGCTCGGCGACGTGCGCGGCGAGGGCGAGGCGCTGTTCTGGGTCGGCACGTTCCACCAGGTCGTCCGGAGCGACCACGCGAGCGCGCTGCCCGCGCTCGAACGATCCCTCGAACTCGCCACGGCCGTCGACGACCGGCTGACCATGTCGTACGCCCTCCGGCACCTGGGCATCGCCGCGCACATCGCCGGACGGCTGGACACGGCCCGGGTGCGGCTGGAGGAGTCGGTACGGCTGCGCCGCGAACTGGGCTTTCTGCCCGGCGTCGCGGCGAACCTGGTCGGGCTGGCGTACATCGCCGCCGGCCAGGATCGCCGCGACGACGCGCTGGCGCTGGTCGAGGAGGCGGCCGCGATCGTGGCGGCCACCGGGGCCGACGGCATCCTGTCCTCGGTGGAGGAGGCTCGCACGGACCTGGCGGGCGACGACCTTCCACGCCCGCTCTGAACCCGCGCCTCCCGAGCCTCGGCGACGACCTTCCACGCCCGCTCTGAGCCCACTCGTCCCGAGCCTCGGCGACGACCTCCCCGAAGGGGCAGGATGGGCGGATGGGGCGTGTGGTGTTGCGTGCGGGATCGGTGTTGGACGTGCGGTCCGGAGAGGTCGGCCCGGCCGACGTCGTGATCGAGGGCGAGCGGATCGTGGCCGTCGGGAGCGGCCTGGACGGTGACGAAGTGGTCGACTGTGCCGAGCAGTTGGTGGTCCCCGGGTTCATCGACTGTCATACGCACGTGTGTCTGGGGCAGACCATGCGGGATCCGTTCGGACTGCCCAGGTCGGTGCGGCCGTTGTCGGCGGTGCCGGTGCTGCGGACTCTGTTGCAACTCGGGGTGACGACCGTGCGCGACGCGTGGGGAGCCGACGCGGGTCTGCGGATGGCGATCGAGCGCGGGTGGGTCGCGGGACCGCACGTGCTGATCAGCGTGCGGCAGGTGTGTACCACCGGCGGGATCGGGGACCACTGGGCTCCCCGGGTGGGCGCGGTGGACTTCTTCGAGGACCCGTCCATGCCCGATCCGGTCTTCGACGGAGCGGATGCGGCACGGGCCGTGGTGCGGCGCATGGTGCGGGCCGGGGCGGACTGGATCAAGGCCACGCCGTCCGGATCGATGACCCTGGGGCGAGGGGTGCACGACGTACAGTTCACGCCCGAGGAGATGGCCGCCCTGGTCGACGAGGCCGCCCGGCTCGGCGGGCGTCGCGTCATGGTGCACGCGCACGGGGCGCGGGCGGCGGAATCGGCTGCCCGCGCGGGCGCGGGCAGCATCGAACACGGCACCTATCTGGACGAGGCGGCCGTGGGCGCGATGGCCGAGCACGGGACCTGGCTCGTGCCGACCCTGTCGTGTACGCAGACCGACCCCGCGGGCGCTCCCGACGGCGCGCCCGAGGCCCATCGCCACGCGGTCCGCCTGGCGATCGACGCGGGTGTGCCGATTGCCATGGGCAGCGACAGCCCGGTCCGCCCGTACGCCGAGGTGCTCCGCGAGATCGAGCACCTGTCCCGCTGCGGCCTCGGCCCCGCCGGCGCCTTCCGCGCGGCCACCCACGACGCGGCGCGGCTGCTCGGCCTCGCCGAGGACCGAGGCGAGATCGCCGTCGGCAAACGCGCCGACCTGGTCCTGCTCGCCGGCACCGACCTCGACCCGACCGACCTCGACCACCGCATCCGAGGCGTCTGGCACGACGGAACCAGGGCCCGCTGACCCGACCCGACCCGACCCGCAGCGCCATCGGCGCACGCGGGCCGGGTAACCCACCCGGCCCGGCCCGCGCGATCCACTCGCCCCCACACCACCCAGGCCACCGCCCAAGTGCCCCGACCCCTGCGACGCGCCCAGCCGACTGCACCCGCCCCCGCAGCACCAACACGACCCACCCGACGCGACGAGCCGAGCCGACCTGCCTGCCGGCCCGCAGCCCCTGCCCGGCACTCATCCCATGCCCCCCGACAGTCCACCCCACCAACCGCCGCCCCGCCCCGTTCTCCAACACACCCCGGCCGTGCCGCGCCGGCGCACCATCGGGTCGACCGCGTGCTGCAACAGCCCGCGTCGGCGGGCGTCGAGCCGGCGACCAGCCACCGTGTCCGCGAACGGGCTCATCCGGTGCGGGAGTTGGAGCACGTCGGCGCGGTCGCAGTCCCAGAGCGGTCTGCCCGCGCTCGCCTCGCCGGTGGCGAAGCCCCCGCGGGCCACCTCAGGCGTCACCCATGCGGGAAACTCGCCCGCCGGCGTACGCGAACCCACCCGCAGCGACCGCTCCCGCACTCCGCTCGGTACCCGACGCCGGCGCTCTACCCGGCGCTCGACCCGGCGCTCGGCACGTTGGCGGGTGTCCGTGTCCTCGCGGCTCGCGGCGGTCCGGAGTGCTCGGGCCGGTTGCCCCTCGAGGTATCGGTGTCCGCTGGTCGCGGGGGCGAAGGCCCTCGGCGCTGCCCATCGTTGGCCCGCATGGCCCGCATGGCCCGCATGGCCCGCATGGCGGGTCCTGCCCCCGCCCCCTCCGGAACCGAAGTCCGGTGCTCTGCTGCTGAGCTACACGCCGTGGTTGTCGCGCCGTCAGGTCAGGTGCGACCCCGGGACCGGGACAAGCGCATGTGGCGCGGGCCGGCTCACGCCGAGCCGGGTTCGGCGACACTCGCCGGGTTCGTGGCCCCCGGCGCGGGCGTGTCTCCCGACGCGGGCAAGCCTCCGGTCGCGGGTGCGGCCCCCGACGCGGGCACGGCTCCCCGCCCCCCGGGCGCCGCTTCCGACTCAGGCGGCAGCGCGCGTACGTCCGGCAACAGCAACAACGCTCCGTTCGTGACGGCCACCAGCACCGCGCCGATCAGGAGTGGGGTGGCGCTGCCGATCGCCGCCGCGACGGGAGCGGCGACCGCCAGGCCCAGTGGGCGGGCGGCGAAGGAGATCAGCGAGTCGAACGAGCCGACCCGGCCGAGTGCCTCCTGCGGGATCCGGCGCTGGATCGTGGTCTCCCACAGCGGGCTCAGCACGCCGAGGCCGAACATGCCGGCGAAGTACGCGGCGGTGACGACCACCATCGGTGCGCGCAGCCCGAAGGCGGCGAGCGGGAGCGCGTACACGGCGGCGCCGATCGACGTGACCACCAGCGGGCGGCGGATCGGCAACCGGGTGGAGATCAGCACGCCGAGCAGGAGGCCCGCGGTGCCGACTTGGGCGATGATCACCCAGGAGCGGTCGCCGCCGAGCCGATCGACCGCGATCATCGGGCCGAGGGTGAGCAGGAAGCCGGCCGCCAAGTGCCATACGCCGTGCGCGAAGACGCTGGCCAGGAACCACGGGTGGCGCCGAGTCTCCACCCAACCCGCGCGCAACTCGCCCAGGAACGGCTCCCGTTCGCCCGAACGCTCGATGCGCCGCGGGCGCAGGCCGCCGAACGTGGCGGCCGATCCGAGGAACAGCAGGCCGGTCAGCAGCGAGGACCAGCCGGCCCCGACCGCGAGGATCAGGCCACCGGCGGCCGCGGGTGCCGCCACCTGTGCGAGGCCCTGCGCGACGCCGAGTCGGGCGTTCGTACGCAGTCGCTCCGGCTCGGGTACCACCGCGACCACCAGCGTGCGGATCGCCGAAGTGCCGAACGCGACGGCGGCGCCGGTGAGCGCGGACAGCACCGCCAGATCCGCGATCCGCACCGGGCCGGCGAGCAACTCGGCGCCGATCGCCAGCTGGGCGCCGGCGCGGACCAAGTCGGCGATGAGGATCACCCGCTGCGGCGGGAATCGATCGGCGATCACGCCCGCGACCGGGAGCAGGAGCAACATCGGCAGCAGTTCGCAGGCCAGGACCAGGCCCAGATCGGTGCTCGAACCGGTGTGCACGAGAGCCAGGGTCAGGGTGATCGGAATCAGGGCGGTCGCCAGGGCGGCGAAGGTGCGGCCGAGCAGGAGTCGGCGCGTGGCTGGGGTCATGGCATCGAAATGTATTTCGTCATCGAATCATTCGTCAACGAATTACTAGTCGACGTAGCATACTGACCGCATGCATGGAGACGGCCGCGAACACGGCGAAGGCCGCGAACACGGCGCGGGTCGGCAACACGGCGAGAGCCGGCAACACGGCGAGGACCGCGAACACGCGAACGGCCGCGAACCCGGACGGGCACGCGGCGGCTGCGACTGCGGTCGAGGCCGGCCCGAGGTCGCGGCCGCGATCGAGGTCGAGGACTCCGTCGACCGGCACATCGCGCGGTGGCGGCACAAGGCGCCGTTCGACGAGCGCGTCGAGGGCATCGTCACCCGGATCCAGATGCTGACCAAGCACCTCAGGCAGGTCAAGGGACGCGCCCTGGCCGAGGTCGGTCTACAGGCGTTCGAGTTCGACACGCTGCACCGACTGGCCTCGCGCGGTGCGCCGTACCGGGCCACGCCGTCCGAATTGGCCACGGAGCTGATGGTGTCACCGGCGGGGATCACCGGCCGGTTGGACACGCTGGAGGAGGCCGGTTCGGTCCGCCGCATCCGCGGCACCGAGGACCGCCGCCGGGTCGACGTCGAGCTCACCGAGTCGGGCCGCGCCCGCTGGACGGCCGCGATGAAACTGCTCGACGGCGCCGAGCGCGCCATGGTCGAGCCGTTGGACGAGATCGATCAGGACGAACTGATCGCCCTGCTGAAGCGCATGCTGCTCCGCGTGGAGAACCCCGCCTGAGGTACGCCGGAAGGCGCGCTCGGACACCCGACCTGCCCGGCCCCGCGGAACACCGGACCCACCCGCACCCGCCCAAAGCCGCGCGACACCGGACCCGCGCGACACCGGACCGGCCGGCCGCGCGGAAACCCGGTCCGGTCGACGCGCACGAACCTCGCGCGCGCATGACCGCAGCCGTCGCCGCGCGCGCCTCCCGCTACTTCTTGACCGCCCGCTTGACCGCCCGCAGCACCACGAACTTCGGGTCGCTCGCCACGATGTCGCAGTTGCCGAACAGCCGGCGCAACTTCACGTGATAGCCGAGGTGCCGGTTGCCGATCACCCACAACTCACCGCCCGGACGCAGCGCGGTACGCGAGCCGGCGAACATCCGCCACGAGATCGCCTCGGTGGTGGCCCGATGGGTGTGGAACGGCGGGTTGTTCAGGACCAGGTCGACACTCTCGGCCGGTACGTCCGTCAAGCCGTCGCCCACCACGAACTCGGCGCCCGCGTCCGAACCCAGGTTCTCCTGGAAGGTGGCCCGCGCCGACGCCACGGCTTGGTGCGACTCGTCGACGAACAGCACGTCCGAGCGCGGATTGGCCAGCATCGCCGCCGTCCCCACCACACCGTTGCCGCAGCCCAGGTCCACCACGCGGTCGCGTCCGGTGCGGCGCGGGAGGTTGCGCAGCAGGAAGCGGGTACCGATGTCGAGCCGGTCGCCGCAGAAGATGCCCGCGTGGTTGGTGACCACGATCCCGGACCCCGGGCCGACGTCGCCGGGCAGCGCGTAGCTGCGCGGCCACGGGCTCGCGGTACGCGGGAGCGAGGGGTCGGGCGTGGCGAAGATGAGCCGGGCCTTGCGTACCGCCAACGACGTGCGGGTCGGGCCGATGATGCGCTCGAACAGCTTGAGCGTGGAGGTGTGGATTTCGGTGGTCATGCCGGTGCCGACCACGACCGTGTCCGCGTGCACACCCGGCGCGAGCCGGTGCAACTGGTCCTCCAGCAGCGCCAGGTTCTTCGGGACCCGGACGATCAGTACGTCGACACGCTCCGGCGGCGCGTCCCGGGTGGACAGCAGCCGCACCCAGTCCGGATCCGCCTCGTTGCGTGCCAGGTTCGCCCGGGTGGCCTCCTGGGCGAGGAACGAGTCGCTGATCTGCACGGGCCGGGACGCGGCCAGCGCGGTGGCCAGCGCTCCCCAGCGGTCACCCACCACCACGACGTTGCCGGACAGATCCGTCGGCTTGTCGTCGTCGATCCCGGCGAGGTGCCGAAGCACGTACTCGTCGGCCGCGTCCCACGCGCGCAGCAGATCGCGGGAATCCTCGGGATAACGGGTGAGCTCGAACTCGCCGGAAGGCGCAGAGAAACGGTTCATTGTCCACTCAGCCTAGCCGGACCCCGACCCACCGGGCCCCGCGCCGTTGTCGGCCGGGTGGCCCACGGGTGGCGGAGCGGTCGCGGCCGGTGACCACCACGATCGCGCCCTGCCCGTGGCCCCGGCTCCGAGCGGGCGGGTACGTGCCGGCCCGCGCCTGTGACGTGTGCCCCGATCCGGCGGAGCGTCAGGGCCGGTCGCGGGGATCCCGGCGGGTCTGCGCCCCCCGGTCGGCGCCGAAGCGGCCGGCCAAGGTGGCGCCGGCCAGGCGGAGCCAGTGCGCGGCGTCGTTTTGGGCCGCCGTCGCCGACCCGGCGAGCCGGGTCAGGTCGGCGGAAGTGGTGATGCCGGCGGGGAGGGGCGCGGCGATCGAGCCGGCGACCAGGGCCACCGGGACGCCGGCGCCGCGGCGGGCGAGGTCGAGGACCGCGCCGACCACCTTCCCGTGCGTGGAGGTGGCGTCGAAGCGACCCTCGCCGGTGATGACCAGGTCCGCGTCGGCGAGTGCGGCGGGCAGCCCCGCGAGTTCGGCGACGCGGGGGGCGCCGGGGACGATCGCGGCGCTCCAGGCGGTGGCCAAACCGTACGCGGTACCGCCGGCGGCACCGGCGCCGGGCGCGTCCGGAGCGCCGCCGAGGAGCGTGGCCAGGCGGGCGAGTCCGGCGTCCAGTTCGGCGATCTCGCGGGCGCACGCGCCCTTTTGCGGACCGAAGACGGCGGCGGCCCCGGTGCGGCCCAGCAGCGGATTGGTGACGTCGGTGAGGATCTGGACGCCGCCGGGTGGGGGCGTCGCCAGACGTGTCGAGTCGATCGCCGCGAGATGGGCCAAGGATCCGCCCCCGTAGGGGAGTTCCTTGCCATCGGCATCGCGGAAGCGGGCTCCGAGGGCGGCCAGTACGCCGGTTCCGCCGTCGGTCGAGGCCGAGCCGCCCACCGCGACGACCAGGGCGGACACGCCGGCCCCCAGCGCGGCGGCGATCACCGTGCCGAGGCCGGCGGTGTGCGCGCGCATCGCATCGGGAGCGGCCATCAGCGGCAGCCCCGACACGGCGGCCAACTCGACGACACCCGCACCGTCCGGCAGCCGCAACCAGGCGGTGTCCACGGGCCGCCCGTCCGGGCCGGGCGCACCGAGCACCGGTACCCGGACGGCGCCCGGCACGGCCCGCGCCATCGCGTCGAGCGTGCCCTCACCGCCGTCGGCCAACGGCAACGCGACGACGTCGTCGCCGGGCCGCCCCCGCGACCACCCCTCACCCAAGG
Source organism: Embleya sp. NBC_00888 (assembly GCF_045207655.1). NCBI lineage: Bacteria > Bacillati > Actinomycetota > Actinomycetes > Kitasatosporales > Streptomycetaceae > Embleya > Embleya sp. NBC_00888. The sequence continues at coordinate 2,970,997 of NZ_CP108785.1, forward strand.
CAGCCGCGGCCGCCTCGGCACCGACGGTGCCCTTGAACGCATCGGGAGCAATGACGATCCGCATGGCGGTTCTACCTTCTCGGTCGCTGATCGTTGCGGGTCGTTCCCGGCCGCTTCCCGGCCGCTTCCCGGCCGCTTCCCGGCCGTTCGGGTCGTACGGAGTCGTTCCCGACCGCTCCGGACCACTACCGAACGCTCGGGATCGCTCCGGAGCCACCGACCGCTCCCGGTCGTTACGGGATCGGTCGGGTGGTCGAGACGGCACGACCACGGCCGAGCCGCGAGTCCGGTGACGGGTGCGGCCGGCCGGTCCGGGGGCTGGCCGGCCGCGGTCACGGATGTCGGTTCGAGGACGCGCGGCGTCAGCCGAGGATCTCCGTGACGTAGCGCCGTTTGAGTGTGTCCACGACCGCGTCGCCGGGTGCGGCCCAGACGTCCGCGTTGAAGATCTCCACCTCGATGTCGCCGACGTAACCGGCCGCCTCGACCGCCGCTGCCATCGACCGGAAGTCGATCACGCCGTCGCCCATCATGCCTCGCGCGAGCAGATTGTCCGCCGGAAGCGGCAACACCCAGTCGCAGACCTGGAACGAGGCGATCCGCTCGCCGGCCCGGGCGATGGCGGCCGGGAGGTACGGGTCCCACCACACGTGGAACGCGTCGACCACCACGCCCACCTGCCCGACCGGATGCGGCTCGGCGAGGTCGAGCGCCTGGTCGAGCGTGGAGAGCACCGCGCGGTCGGCGCAGTACATCGGGTGCAGCGGCTCCAGCGCGAGCCGGACACCGTGCGCACCGGCGTACGGGGCGAGCTCGGCCAGCGCCTCGGCGACCCGCTCCCGCGCGCCGGGCAGATCCCGGTCGCCGGCGGGCAGTCCGCCGACGACCAGGACCAGGCAAGCCGCCTCCAGCGCCGCGGCCTCCTCGATCGCCCGTCGGTTGTCGGCGATCGCCTCGGCCCGGGCGACCGGCTCACGCGCCGTCAGGAACCCGCCCCGGCACAGCGACGACACCCGCAATCCGGCCTCGCGGACGAGCTTCGCCGATTCGGCGAGTCCGGCGTCGGCGACCTTGTCCCGCCACAATCCGATGGCGGGCAACCCCGCCCGCACACAACCCTCCACGGCCTCGCGCAGCGACCACTCGCGCGTCGTCCACTGGTTCAGCGACAGCCGCGCGATGCGCGGGTCGCCCGGTCCGGGAGTGGGCGTACCGGCGGGAGTTCCGCTCGGTATGTCCAGCACCCTCGCGTCGATGCCTCCGTCGGCGCTCACGTCGGTGCTTCCGGGCCTCACGCACCCACCCCCGCCACCGCGAGCAGTGCCCGCATCCGTGCGGCCGCCGCGTCGGCGTCCGGCAGCAGGCCCGCCGCGTCGGCGAGGCGATAGGCCTCGGCCAAGTGCGTGAGCGAGCGGGCCGATTGGGCGCCTGCGACCATGGTGAAGGCGCTCTGGTGCCCGGTGAGCCAGGCGAGGAAGACGATGCCGGTCTTGTAGTGGTACGTGGGCGCGGCGAACAGGTGGCGCGACAGCGGGACCGTCGGCGCGAGGAGCGCGTCGTACCCGGCCGTGTCGCCGGCGTCCAGTGCGCGCAGCGCGCCGGCCGCGACCGGGGCGATCGCGTCGAAGATGCCGAGCAGGGCATGGCTGAAGTGCCGGTCGTCGCCCCGGATCAGCTCCGGATAGTGGAAGTCGTCACCGGTGTACAGCCGTACGCCCGGCGGCAGTTCGGCACGCAGCCGGATCTCGTGCTCACGGTCGAGCAGCGAGACCTTGACCCCGTCCACGCGGTCCGCGTGTTCGCGCACCAGTTCCAGGAACACCTCGGTCGCCGCGTGCACGTCGGCCGATCCCCAGTAGCCCGCCAGTGCGGGGTCGAACACCTCGCCCAGCCAGTGCAGTACGACGGGGCGGCGCACCTGCCGCAGCAGCGTGTCGTACACCCGGCGATAGTCCTGGGACCCGCTCGCCGCCGCGGCCAGTTGACGGCTCGCCATCAGCACGACCTTGGCGCCCGATTCCTCGACCGTCGCGATCTGCTCGGTGTAGGCCTCGACGACCTGCTCGATGCTCAGCCGCGTCCCGGCGTGGTCGGTCCCCGCACCGCACGCGAGCAGGGCGTACGGATCGCCGACCGTGGCGGCCTCGGCCGCGCTGCGTCGGATCAGCTCGGCGGTGGCCGACCAGTCCAGGCCCATGTTGCGTTGTGCGGTGTCCATCGCGTCCGCGACCGCGAAGCCGTGCGACCACAGGTGGTGGCGGAAGGCGAGGGTGGCGTCCCAGTCCAACGCGGCCGGTCGGCCCGGAGTGTTGTCCGCGAGCGGGTCGGCCACGACGTGCGCGGCGGCGTACGCGGTGCGGTCGCGGAAGGCCGGGCCGCCAGGGGCCGCGCCGAGGTAGTTCCCGGTCGGCTCGTACGGCTCCAACGTGCCGGCCGCGGTGGGCAGCAACAGCCGGGCCGTCATGCGGACTTCCCGTCCAGCACGGGCAGTTCCACCCGACGGCCCTCGGCCGAGGAGCGCAGTCCGCACTCGGCCAACTGCACGCCGCGCGCGCCGGCGAGGAAGTCGAAGGCGAACGGCTCGTCCGAGACCACGTGCCGAACGAAGTCCTCCCACTGCACCTTGAAGCCGTTGTCGAAGCCGCCGTCACCCGTGTTGTCCGGCACCTCCTGCCACTGGTCGCGGAACGGCTCGGTGACCGGAAGGTCGGGGTTCCACACCGGAGTCGGTGTCGCCGAGCGGTGCTGGACCCGGCAGCGACGCAGCCCCGCGACCGCGCTGCCCTCGGTGCCGTCCACCTGGAACTCCACCAGTTCGTCCCGGTTGACCCGCACCGCCCAGGACGAGTTGATCTGCGCGACGATCCCGCCCGCGAGCTCGAAGATGCCGTAGGCGGCGTCGTCGGCGGTCGCCGGGTACTCGCGCCCGCGCTCGTCCCATCGGGTGGGTATGTGTGTGACGGCCTTCGCGGTGACGGCCTCGACCCGCCCGAACAGGTTCTCCAGCACGTAGGACCAGTGGCAGAACATGTCCACGACGATGCCGCCGCCGTCCTGGGCACGGTAGTTCCAGCTCGGGCGCTGCGCGGGCTGCCAGTCGCCCTCGAACACCCAGTAGCCGAACTCGCCGCGTACCGAGAGGATTCGGCCGAAGAAGCCGCCCTCGATCAGCCGGCGCAGCTTGAGCAGGCCGGGCAGGAACAGCTTGTCCTGCACGACGCCATGCTTGACCCCGGCGGCGTCGGCGGCCCGGGCCAGGTCGAGTGCGCCGGTGAGCGTCTCGGCGGTCGGCTTCTCGGTGTACACGTGCTTGCCCGCCGCGATCGCCGCGTGGATCGCCTTCTCGCGCGCCGTGGTCACCTGCGCGTCGAAGTAGATCGTGTTGGCCGGGTCCGCCAACGCCGTATCCAAGTTCGTCGTCCACGCGTCGCTCAGGCCGTGCCGGTCGGCGATCGCGCGCAGCTTGTCCGCGTCCCGGCCCACCAGCACCGGTTCGAGCCGGACCCGGGACCCGTCGGCGAGCGCGACCCCGCCCTGGTCGCGGATGGCCAGGATCGAGCGGACCAGATGCTGGCGGTAGCCCATCCGGCCGGTGACGCCGTTCATCACGACGCCGAGGGTGTGGGTGGTCATGGGGGCCTCTCGGAAGCGGGGGTGAAGCGGGGCGGACGAGGACGAGCGGCGGCGCTACGACCGGAGCCGGGTGGTGGCCGTGTTCCGGCGAGCCGGATGCGGTCGGGTTCGGGTCGGATGCGGGTCGCTCGAGCCCGAGTGCGGGCTCGGTCGAGCCCGGGTGCGCCGATTTCTGCTGTGCTCTCGATATCAGGTTGGGAAAGCGCTTTCCCGTAAGTTAGAGCGAGGAGACGATGGGGTCAAGGGAACCAAGGCATCACGCCGTCCGTGAGTCGCCTTCACGCCGGAGGAGGTTGGGTATGCGCGTTCCGCTCGCTACTGTGTGCCTATGCCGACTCCGACCCCCGACGCGCCCGCGGCCCGCCCGGCGGGCCCCGTCACCCTCCAGCAGGTGGCCGAGCGCGCCGGGGTGTCCTCGGCCACCGCCTCCCGTGCCCTGCACGGCAGCAACGGCACCCGGATCGTGGGCGAGGAACTGCGCCGACGAGTCCTCGACGCGGCTCGCGAACTGCGCTACGTCTCCAACGCCCCCGCCCAGGCCCTGGCCCGTTCGACGACCACCGTGGTCGGCGTGGTCGTGCACGACGTGGCCGACCCCTACTTCGCCGCCATCGCGGCCGGCGCGATGGGCGTCGCCCGCGAGCACGGTCTGCTCGTGATGCTGGCCGCCACGTTCCGCGACCCCGAACTCGAACTCGACTACCTGGCCCGACTGCGCGCCCAACGCGCCCGTGCGGTGGTGTTGGCCGGGAGTGGCTTCGCCGATCGCGACTTCACCCGGCGCCTGGCCACCGAGGTGGACGCCTACCGTGCCGACGGTGGCCACGTGGTCGCCGTCGGCGCGCACGGGATCGACTCGGACACGGTCCGCCCGGCCAACCGGGCCGGCGCCGCGCTCGCGGTGCGACACCTGTACGAGCTCGGCCATCGCCGGTTCGGCATCGTCTCGGGCCCGCGCGCGCTGACCAGCGTGCGCGACCGCCTGGACGGCGCCCGGCGGCAACTGCGCTCCCTGGGCGTGATGTTGCCCCCGGCGCACGTGGTCGACGGCGGCTTCACCCGGGAGGAGGCCCGCGCCGCCACCCGCGCGCTGATGGCCCGCGCGCCCGAACCGACCGCGATCGTCGTCCTCAACGACGTGATGGCAGCCGGCGTGCTCGGTGCGCTTCGCGACGACCTGGGCCTGCGCGTACCCGATCAGGTCTCGGTGGTCGGCTTCGACGACCTCCCCTTCGCCGCCGACCTCAACCCGCCACTGACCACGATCCGCCTGCCTCTCGCCGACATCGGCGCCCGCGCGATGGACATGATCCTCACCGGCCCGACCATCGAGGCCCGCACCATCGACCTCGACGCGGAACTCGTGATCCGCGCCAGCACGGCCACGTCACGGCGCTAGCGCCGTCACCGATGTCGCCGCGGCCGGCGGCCTCGTCCCTGCCGCGTCGGGCTCCCCCGCGCCCGTGCTGCCCGGGCGCCTCCTTCCCGGGCAGGTACATCCCGGACCGGCGCTGCCGAGTGCGGCTCGTGGGGGATCCGGGAGGGTTTTCGGTGTGCTCCCCGGTGGCTTCGGTCAAGGTCCGATCCCGTCGCCGCGTCGCGGATCCGGCGCGCTCGGGTCTGCGCGTGCCGTGTGCTCGGCGGGGGTCGGGCTCGGCTCGGCTGTCGGGTGCGCGCGGTTGTTCGGCGAGCGACGGATGGCGAACGTGAGGGCGGCCAGGACCTGGCAACCGGCCGCCGCGTGGAGGGGGAGCGCGAGCGTCGGGGTGGTGAGGGGCCCGGTGAGCGCCGCGCCGAGGGCGAAGGCGGTGATCTTCAGGCTCGCGCCGGTGGTGAAGATCCGGCCGCGCAGGTGGGCGGGGGCCTCGCGGTGGCGGATGGCGAACAGCGCGGTCAATTGCGGGCCTTCGCCGACACCGGCGAGCAGCATCGCGGCGATCAGCGCCACCGGCCGGCCGATCGTCGCGACGAGCAGCGCGCCGGCCAGGATCAGCGGACCGCACCACATCACGGTGTCCGGACGTATCGTGTGCGGGCGGCGGGCGAGGAGCGTGTTGGTCGCGAGCGCCGAGGCCGCCGCGACCGAGAGCAGGATCGTGCCGCGCGCCGGCGAGTCGAGCACCCGTTCGCCGAGCACGGGGCTGTACGCGATCAGGATGCCCTGGCCCACACAGGACCACATCGAGGCGGCGGTGGCCCGGGCCAGCGGCGGGGTGCGGGCGATGACGCGGAAGCCGGCCACGAGGTCGGTGCCGATCGACGTGGTCGGGCCCGCCCGTGCGGCGCGGCCCCGGGACGAGGGCAGGCCCCACGCCGCCGGCAGCGCGAGGCAGATCAGCGTGAGGGCCGCGATCACCCCCACGTCGGCGCCGGCCGCGCTCGCCACGACGCCGGCCAGGGCCGGTCCGGTCAGGCTCGCCAGGTTGAAGGTCATCGCGTCGAACGCGGTCGCCCGGGGCAGGTCGGCGGCCGGCACGACGCGGGGCAATTGCGAGGTCCAGCCGCCGGACAGGGCCGGGCCCAGGAGGCCCGCGCCCACCGCGATCAGCAGGGTGATCGCGAGCGGGACCAGGTCCAGCGTGGACAGGATCACCCCCAGCGCCACCGCGTAGCCGGCGAGCGCGGCGGTCAACAGGCGTCCCGGTCGGGCCGAGCGGTCGAGCAGGACGCCGAAGACCGGGCCGCCGAACGCCGCCGCGGCGGTGACGGCCGCGAGCAGCGCCGACCCGGTGGCCGCCGATCCGGTGGCCGCGAGCCCGGCCAGGAGCAGGGCCGGCCCCGACATCTCGTCGCCCGTGCGGGCGGCGGCCGCCCCGGCGAGGTAGGGCCATATTCCGTAATGCTTTGCCATGTCCGGCACGTTACGCAGGTAACTCAAACCTTCACCAGATGCGTTACAGTCGTCTCGTGCCGGCATCCAACGACGAGCGATCCACCACCCGCCACTCGGTCCAGGCCGTAACCCGCCGAACGGTCGCCCTGGTCAACGCCCTCACGGCCGCCGACGCGGCGCCGGACCCACCCCCGGCCCCGCCGTCCCCGGCGGAAATCGCGGAACTGCTGCGCACGTACGGGGAGTCCGACCCCGTCGACCTCACCGCGTCCGACGTCACCGACCTGCGCGCCGCCGCGCTGCTGCTGCGCGCGGTCTTCACCGCCGAGGACGTCGACGCCGCCGCGGCCGCGCTCAATCGCCTGCTCCGGCGCGGCCGAGGCACCCTCCGGCTCACCTCGCACGCCGGCCGCAGCCCGTGGCACCCGCACCTGGACGGCGACGACGACGCGCCCTGGGGCGAATGGTTCCTCGCCTCGGCCTGTCTGGCGCTGACCCTGCTGGTCTGGGACCGACAGCGCCCACCCGGCGGTGTCTGCGCGTCGAGCACCTGCGAGAACGTCTTCACCAACGAGGGCAGCGGCCCGCCCCGCCGCTACTGCTCCCGCCGCTGCGCGACCCGCGAACGGGTCGCGGCGCACCGACGTGCCCGGGCCTAGGCACTGTCCGGCGGATCCCGGTGGGTCCGTGCCGTCTGATACCGCGCCTCGCCGCACCGGAGAAACTGCCGAATGGAACCACCGTGCGGCTGCTTCGCCGGCACGCCGACGCACGGCATCCGCCCTTCGGGCTCCTCGCTGCGCTCACGACGCGGCCCGATCCACCAGGATCCGCCGGACAGGGCCCGGCCCGCCGAGCCCACACATCGATCGCCGGGAGGGCCGCATCGTGCGCACCGGCACGAAGGTCCCCGACTTTGTGACAATCGAGGGGTGACACCAATACACCCGCTCGGAGAATTCCTGCAGGCCCGCCGCGCGCGCCTTCAGCCCGGCGACGTCGGGCTGCCCGCGGGCACCGGTCTGCGTCGCACCCAGGGCCTGCGCCGGGAGGAATTGGCCGCACTGGCGGGATTGAGCATCCAGTACTACACGCGCCTCGAGCAGGGCCGCGAGAACAATCCCGGCGGCACGGTCCTGGACGGACTCGCCGCCGCGTTGCGCTTGAACGAAGAGGAGCACGCGCATCTGTACGCGCTGGCCAACCACGCGGCCGAGCGCATGTCGGCCGGGGGCTCGCCGGCGGATCGTGAGGTACGACCGGGCATCCTCGCCCTGCTGGAGCGCGTCCGGCCCTGGCCCGCCTACCTGCTCACCCGCACCAGTGACATCCTGGCCGCCAACCCCGAGGCGTTCGTGCTCTTCCCCGGGTTGGCCGAGTGGGCGCCCGAGCGGCGCAACACCGTCCGCTATCTGTTTCTGCACCCGGCGGCGCGGGTGCTGTTCAGCGACTGGGAACGGGTCGCGGCCGGCACCACCGCCCAACTGCGCTCGCTCCTGGCCGCCGACCCGACGGATCGCGAACTGGCCGCGCTCGTCGACGAACTCGGTTCTACCAGCCCGGAGTTCGCGTCCCGGTGGGAACGCTACGACGTCCGTCGGCGGCGCAGCGACCGGCAGACCTTCCGGCATCCACGACTCGGCGAGATCACCCTCGCGTTCGAGGTGCTGCGGATGGAGGGCGGCCGGCGCGTCACCATGTACCAACCCGCGGAACCGGACGAGGCGGGCCGGCGAACCCTGTGCGCGTTGTCCCGCCTCGCGGCGACGAACGACCCGCCGGGATCGCCCGGGTAGCCGCCGACGCGCGAGTGCCGGCCGGGTCGGGGGCTTTCCCGAACCCGGTTGGTTCAGTGTGGTGTTCGGGCCTCGCCGAAGGTGCGCCGGTAGGCACCGGGTGTGGTGCCGACGCGGGCGCGGAAGTGGCGGCGCAAGTTGACGGCAGTGGTGAGGCCCACGCGGCCGGCGATGGTCTCCACGGGCAGGTCGGTCTGTTCGAGCAGGATCCGGGCCGCGTCGACGCGTCGGCCGAGCAGCCATTGTCCGGGGCTGACGCCGAGCTGTTCGGCGAACCGGCGGGCCAGGGTCCGGCCGGACAGGCCGGCCTGCTCGGCGAGTCGGTCCAGGGTCAGCGGGGTCTCCAGGCGATCCGCCGCCCAGTCGAGCAGTGGCGCCAACGATTCGCCGTTCCGGGTCGGGGCCGGGTGGGTCGCGTACTGGAGTTGGCTGCCCTCGCGGTGCGGCGGCAGCACCATGCTGCGGGCGATCTGTGCGGCGTACCCGGCACCGTGGTCGGTCCGGACCAGGTGCAGGCACAGGTCGATGCCCGCGCCCGTGCCGGCGCTGGTGGCCACGTCGCCGTGGTCCACGTAGAGCACGTCCGGGTCCACGACGACCTCGGGGAAGTCGGCGGCGAATTGTGCGGCCCGGCGCCAGTGGGTGGTGGCGCGGCGGCCGTCGAGCAGTCCGGCTCGGGCCAGGACGAAGGCGCCGGTACAGATCGCGACCACCCGCGCGCCTCGGCGGTGTGCGGCCCGCAGGGCGGCCAGAACCTCGACCGACACCTCGCCGCCCGGTGGCTGCCAGCCCGGCACGACCACGGTGTCCGCCTCGGTCAGCGCGTCCAGCCCGGCCTCCACGAGCAGCGGGTAGCCGATGGTCGTCGGCAGGGGGCCGGGAAACCGCGTACAGATCCGGAAGTCGTAATGCGTCGGCAGATCCGGGCGCACGGTGCCGAAGACCTCGGCGGCGCAGGCCAACTCGAACGGTGACTGCGGCGGGTTCAGCACGGCCACGACCCGATGACGACGCATGGCAGGAATATACCCATGGAAGTCATTCCCGACACTGTCCGGGCGAGTGGCCCCGGACCAGAGTGGACGCATGAGGGAGACCGAGACCCCGAACCACACCGAGACCCCGAACCACACCGAGAACCCGTCCGGGACCGGGCGCCGCGCCGAGGCCGCGACCCGGACCGAGCATCCCGCCGAGACCGAGACCGAGACCGAGCACCCGACCGCCCCGAAATCCGCCGTGCACGTGGACGACGTCATCCCGATCGACGTGGCCCCCGGGATCGTCCGACGCCGCCTGGCGGGCACCGAGTACGCCCGCGGCTGGCTGATCGACTTCGCCCCGGGGACGGAGTGGCCCGAGGTGGACGTGCACACCACCGAGGAGCGCTACTACGTCCTCAGCGGCGAGGTGATCGAGGGCTCCGAGCGCCATCCCGCCGGCACCTATGTGGTCTTCGCGCCGGGCAGCCGCCACCGTCCCCGCAGCGAAACGGGCGCCCGCATGCTGGGCATCTCGATGACCCCCGGATCGACGGCCTGAGGACCGGGCCCGGTCGACCGGCCTACCCGGGGGAGCCGAATCGGGCCACCCAGTCGGCGGCGCCCGGGAGCGCCTCGTCCAAGGAGGCGGCCTCCGGGTACCAGGCCTTCTCCCACTCCAGGGAGACCCAGCCGTGCCAATCGTGTTCGCGCAGCGTGGTTCCGATGGTGGTGAGGGGCACCGTGCCGGTGCCCAGGGGGACCGGTGCCGTGTCGGTGGCGGATGCGGCGTCCTTGATCTGGACGTAGCGCAGCAGGCCGGTCAGGGCGTCGGCCGTGTCGGCGGGGTCCTCGCCGTGTCGCCAGGGGTGCAGCGCGTCCCAGATCACCCCGACCGCGCCGGCGAACGGTCGCACCAGGTCCGCCACCGCCGCACCGGTGGGGTGCGAGTCGTGGGTTTCCACGAGCAGGGTCACGCCGCGCGCGGTCGCCTCCGGGAGCAGGACCGCCAGGCGGCGTTCGGCGCGCGCGGCGTCGCCCTCGCCGGTGCCGCCCGGGAAGATCCGGATGGCCGGCGCGGCCAGGTCGTGGGCCAGGTCGAGGAGCCGGTGGATCGTGGAGAGCACGATCGGGTCGGGCGTGGGGGCGCAGATACCGGCGTAGCCGGCCAGGCAGGGCACCTCGAGGTCGGCGTCGGCGATGCGGTCGCGGATCGCCCGACGTTCGCCGGCGGGGAGGTCCAGATTGACGAACTCGTCCTGGTGTACCCGTAGTTCCAGACCCGCGCAGCCGTGTCGGATGGCCCGGACGACGTGCTCGTGGACCGGCCGGCCGGGGGCGCCCAGGGTGCTGAACGCCCACTTGCGACGACGCTCGGGTGTGCTCACGTGTCCTCGACTCTCTCGCCCGGCGCGCTTCCCGGCCGGCCCGGTCCCGCCGGTTCCGTCGGTTCAGCCGGTCCCGGCCGTCCTGCCGGGAGCGTCCGGTGGGTCGGGCACGCCGAGTATGGAAAGCGCTTTCCGTTTCGGAGGTTAGATCGCCGTAGGTCGCCGGTCAAGATCGGTCGCGGTGCGTGTCCCGCCATCGGAGACGACCCGGGGCGACCGGGCTCGGGGCGATCCGGCGCGGCGCGCCCTCGCTCAGCCGAGCGTGTGGTGCAGGACATAGGTGTGGCCGCCGTCCGTCCGGACGATGTCGAGCGTGCCGCCGATCCCGACGAGCTCGTCCGTACCGGTACCCGCGACCACCCGGATGGCCAACTCCTCGCCGTTGCTGCCCGGTGCGCTGTGTTGGAGGACGAAGGAGCCCTTGCGCCCGGCCAGTTCGCCGGTGAAGCGCTCCACGGCGACGTACGCGGCGGGGGTGCCGTCGAGGTCGGTCACCGAGAACATGTGTACCGTGCTGGTGCCGACCAGGTCGCCGGTGAAGGTCTTGGTGATCCGAACCCGGCCGAGCTCGGCGCCCGGTGCCTCGTCGACCGCCTCCGGCTCGAACGAGGTGAGTTCGAATGTCCCGTGAGCCGTCGTAGTCATCGCGCCACCTTCGTCATCTCGATCGGCGTGTCGCGACGCAGCCTTACACACCGCACCGACAACGGGACGACACCTACGCGGCGTGTCCACGAACCCGGGGCGGTACGCACCGCGCCGCCACCCCACCCGCTGCGCTGTTTCGCGCGGGAGGTCCGCCCGCGGCGCATGAAAAAAGGCGAGGGAACACGCTCTCCTCGCCATGTACAACATATAGCGCACCGGGGGCCTTGCGGCAAGGCCCCGGTCGTACCGCAGAATCATCGACCTGAGCCGGAACTTGGGCCGTCATCTGCGGAAATGGGAGATTCACGAAGTGCGTGTGTTGTTGTCGACGGATGGGTCGCGGGGGGACGTCGAAGCGGCGGTGGGACTCGCGACGCGGTTGCGGGACCTGGTCGCCGAGGGAGCCGGGGCGGCGGTTGAGGCCGACCCGGAGGTGGCCCGGTTGAAGTCGTCCGCGGATTGGGTGAAGGCGATCGAGGCGGCCGTCCGGTTCTACGAGGAACGCCCGACCAAGGGCATGACGATCACGACCCACTGGTCCGACGTCCGGCTGACCGCCGCCGACTGGGCCGAGGCGTTCGAGGCGGCGGAACCCGGTATGCCGCACAACGAGGCGCGCGAGCGGATCTGGCAGGAGTTGCTCACGATCCTGGTGGACAAGCACGACGACGAGGACGAGGACGTCTCGGTCGACCTGCTGCGCAGGTCTTTGCAACAGAACCGGGAACTGCTCACGGCCTTCAACGGCGCGTGGCCGCTGCTCGAGGCGTCCGACCTGGTCGGGGACCTGTGGTCGGTACCGGCCTACCTGCGGATGTGCGCGCCCTGGCTGAGTCCCGAGGAGGTGCGCGGGTTGCGGCGTGCGGACGCCCAGGCCTGGACGGTGTCCGACCTGCCCCTCCTGGACGCGGCACGGCAGCGGCTCGGCGACCCGGAGGCGGCCCGGCGCAAGCGTCGGCAGGACGCCGCCGTCGCCGCGGAGCGCAAGCGCATGGACGACGTCGTCGACGCCCTGCTCGAAGCCGACGACGACGGTGAGGGTGTGGTGACGATGCTGCGCGGAGAGGATCTCCAGCACTCCCTGATCGACGAGAGCGTACGGTCCGGCGTCGAGCCGGATCTGCTCGCCGGGCCGTTCGCGCACATCGTCGTGGACGAGGCGCAGGAACTGACCGACGCGGAGTGGCAGATGTTGCTGATGCGCTGCCCGTCCCGGAGCTTCACCATCGTCGGCGACCGCGCCCAGGCCAGGCACGGGTTCACCGAGTCGTGGCAGGAACGGCTGGAGCGGGTCGGGCTCGACCGGATCAACCTGGCCTCGCTGAGCGTCAACTACCGGACGCCGGAGGAGATCATGACGGAGGCCGAGCCGGTCATCCGGGCCGTGCTCCCGGACGCCAACGTGCCGACCTCCATCCGCAGCGCCGGCGTCCCCGTACGGCACGGATCCACCGCGGAGCTGACCTCGATCCTCGACACGTGGCTCGCCGAGCACGCCGAGGGCATCGCCTGCGTCATCGGCGATCCCACCTTCCGGCCGACGTCCCGGGTGCGGTCGTCGACCCCGGAGTTGTCGAAGGGACTCGAGTTCGACCTGGTCGTCCTGATCGACCCGGAGACGTTCGGCGAGGGGGTCGAAGGAGCGGTCGACCGCTATGTCGCGATGACCAGGGCGACCCGGCAACTCGTCATCCTGACCGGCTCGTGACGCCACGACCGTCGACCGGCGGGACGCCGTGCACGCACGGCGTCCCGCCGGGTCGGCCCGGTCGGCCGTGGAGCTTGCATCCGCGTGGCCTCGGCGCGCCTGGCCACGGTCAGCGGCGGCGACCCACCACGGCGGCCATCGCCGCGCACAGGACGCCCGGCAGGAGCAGCGCGTAGGCCAGGTCGGCCGCGGCGGCCGTGGTGTCGACGCTGACGAAGGCGCCCATCGAGGCGACGCCGATGGTCGCGCCGATCTGGCGGACCGCGTTGAGCAGGCCGCCCGCCGCGCCCGCCGTGCCCTCGGGTGCCGTGCTGATCACGGTGGTCACCAGGGCGGGAAGCGCGAAGGAGACACCGAAGCCGGTGCACACCAGGCCGACCGCCAGGACCGGATAGGCCGAGCCGGTGTGCACCGCCACGGTGAACACGACGCTGCCTGCGGTCAGCAGGCCCAGACCGGCGAGCATCGGTACCCGCGGCCCCGACCGGGCCACGATCCGGCCGGTGAGCAGGGGGTTGACCGCGAACGGCAGGGTCATCGGCAGGAACGCCACGCCGGTCCGCAGCGGTGACATGTGCAGGTTCTGCCGGAACAGCAACGGCAGGACGAACAGCAACCCGGTCATCGCGAAGTTGACCGCCGCGCCCGCGAGCAGCGCCGACACCGTGCCGCGCGAACGCAGGATCGCCCGGGCCAGGACCGGATGGGCGCTGCGCCGCTCCGACCGGACGAACAACAGCCCGGCCAGGACCGCCCCCGCGCCCGACCAGGCCGCGTGCGTCGCGCTGCCGGAGCCGATCGCGATCAGCGCGTCGGTGGCCAGACCCAGGGCCGCACAGGCCGCGAGCTGGGAGATCCAGTCGATTGCTCGTACGCCACGCGGGCACCGCACCCCGGCCCCGGCGGTCAGCGCCAGGGTGAGCGCGGCCAGGGGCACGTTGATCAGGAAGATGGCGCGCCAACCGAAGCCGTCGACGAGCAGACCGCCGGCGATCGGCCCGACGGCGAGCGCCGCTCCGCTGAGCGCGGCCCAGACCGCGACCGCCTTGGCCCGCTCGGTGGGCACCGGGTACAGCAGGGTGACCATCGCCATCGACGCCGGAACGCACGCGGCGGCGGCCACGCCGAGCAGCCCGCGCAGCGCCACCAGAGTCCACAGGTCCGGTGCGCACGCGCTGAGCAGCGAGCCGAGACCGAACCCGACGATGCCGACCCGGAACGCCCGGTGTGCCCCGAACCGGTCGGCCACCGCGCCCGCCGTCAACAACAGCGCGCCGAACACGACGGTGTATCCGGACACCACCCACTGCAGTCCGGCCACCGAACCGCCCAACGACCGGGCCAGATCCGGCTCGGCCACGGACAGCACGGTCAGGTCGAGCAGCACCATGAAATAGCCGAGCGAGATGCCGAGCAGGGCGACGGTACGCGCGCGCGACGTCGGCGCGGGTGGGGTGGACGGGGGTGAATCGACAACAGCCATCGGGAGTTCTCCAGGAACGGGACGGTGAGCGGGACCGGCGGACGGAACGGTGAGCGGGGCCGGTGAGCGCATCGGCAGGCGAGACCGGCGACCGACGCGGACGGGCGGGGGACGGATGAGCGCGGCCGGCGCGCCGGCGGTCGGCGGCCGTGAAGGCGGCACCGATACGCGACGCCGCCGGCGGCGGATCGACGGGAACCACTCTGCGACCGAAGCCGATTCGGCTCGACCGGCTGAGCCGAACGCCCCGTTCGGAATATCCGAACACTCCGGCGAGGTTGCCGAGCCATGGAACTACGCCGGCTCCGCACGTTCGAGACGATCACCCGGACCGGGACGGTCACCGCCGCGGCCAACGAGCTCGGCATCGCGCCCTCGTCGGTGTCCGAGCAGATCCGGGTCCTGGAGAAGTCGGTGGGCGTCACGCTGTTCGACCGAGGCCCCAGGGGCATGACGCTCACCCCGGCCGGCGAACGTATGCGGGACTGGGCGCGTCGCCTGCTCGACCAGGCGGAACAGGCCCGCCGCGAGGTCGCCGAAGCGGCCCCGCCGTTGCGGCTGGGCGCGCTGGAGAGCATCGCCGCGACGCATGTGCCCTCGGTACTGGCCCGGCTCGCCGCCCGCCAGCCCGACCTGCGGGTCCAGGTCGCCTCGGACGGCAACCGCGACGATCTGCTGGCCGCCGTCGTCGCCGGGCGACTGGACGCGGCGTTGCTCCTGGACACCGGTACCCGGCTCGGTGAACTGGGCTTCGAACCGCCGTCGACCGCACTCGCGTTCGTCGACCTGGAGCCGATCGGCCTGACCCTGGTCGCCGCGCCCGATCACCCCCTCGGGGACCGGGTCCGGATCACCGGCGAGGACCTGCGCGGACATCGACTCCTGGTCAACGTGGCGGCCTGCTCGTTCCGGCTGGCCGGCGATCGACTCCTGGGCACCGAGGTGGAGCAGGTCCGGGTCGGCAGTGTCGCGGTCATCCGGGCGTGGGCCGAACAGGGCCTGGGCGTCGCCTTGTTGCCGACATTCGCGGTCGCCGACCAACTCGCGTCCGGCAAACTGATCCGACTCGCCCTGGACGCGCCCGACCTGACGCTGCGTCTGGTCTGGCGCCCCGACCGCGAATCCGTGCCCGGCCTGCGCGAAGTCCTGTACGCGGCAGTCTCCCCGGCGCCGATGACCGGAACCCGTGCGCCGACGGCCGAAACCCCTGCGCCGGCCGGCGTCGCCGCGCCCACCGCGCCGGCCGCCGTACCCACACCCGCACCCGCCCTCGCGCCGCCCGCTCGGCGCTGACTCGTTCCGTCGCACCCGTCGCACCCGTCGCACCCGTCGCACCCGTCGCACCCGTCGCGCCCGCCGCACCCTCGGACCGCGCCCGCCGGCGTCCACGCGCGCCCACCGCCGCCCAGGCGTTTACGCCCGACACCGATAGGTGACTCTCCGTTACGCGCGGAACTCGACCCGCGATCGGGTCGACGAGTGCCGTGGGTGGCCTCGGGCTGACGGACGGGAGCGGACGGTGCGGGGAAGTACGGGGTTTCGGTCGGCGAGCGACGGGTCGGCGCCATGGACCCGGTGACCGCGTCGATGATGGAGATCCACGATCGGCTGAGTTCGCTGACCGACGGTGAGGTCGCCGACTACATCCCGCAGTTGGCCTCGGCCGACCCCGGGACGTTCGGGTTGGCCCTGGTCAGCATGTCCGGCAACTGCTACCTCGCCGGCGACACCGACGAGCCGTTCAGCATCCAGTCGGTGTCCAAGCCGTTCGTCTACGCGCTCGCGCTGTCCGAGTTGGGCCCGGCCGAGGTGGCCCGTCGGGTCGGCGCCGAACCCAGCGGTGAGGCGTTCAACGCGATCAGCCTCGAACCCGGCACCGGCCGACCGGCCAACCCGATGGTGAACGCCGGCGCGATCGTGACCACCTCCCTGGTCCCGGCGGCCGACCCGGAGGACCGCTTCGAGCGGATCCGGGCGTGCCTGTCCGCGTTCGCGGGCCGGCCCCTGGACGTCGACGAGGACGTCTACCGCTCCGAGGTGGACACCGGTGACCGCAACCGGGCCCTGGCCTACCTGATGCGCGGCGCGGGATCGTTGTCCGGCGACGTGGACGAGACCGTGCGCACGTATTTCCGCCAGTGCTCGATCCGGGTCCGGGTGGCGGATCTCGCGGTGATGGCCGCGACGCTGGCCGACGGCGGGGTCAACCCGGTCACCGGCGACCGGGTCATCGCCGAGTCGGTGGCGGTTCGCGCGCTCGCGGTGATGGCCACCTGCGGGATGTACGACACCGCGGGCGAATGGCTGCTGCGGGTGGGGCTGCCCGCCAAGAGCGGGGTGTCCGGCGGTCTGATCGCGTGCAGTCCCGCCCGCTTCGGGATCGCCGTGCACAGCCCGCCGCTGGATCGCGCGGGCAACCCGGTACGCGGTGTGCTCGCGCTCACCGAGCTCTCCGAACGCTTCGCGTTGCACCTGATGCACCAACCGGGTCGGCACGCCGCCACCGTCACCGACGTCACCACCGCCCTCGACCACCCCTCCCATCGGGCCCGCACCCCGGCGCAGCGCGCCACCCTGGACCGCGAGGGGCATCGCATCGTGGTCATTCGGGCGCAGGGGATCCTGGAGTTCACCGAGACGGAGCACCTGCTGCACGCGCTGCGCGAGTACACGCCGCCCGCCCCGGGCTGGATCGTGCTGGACCTGGACCGGGTCACCCGGATGGCCGTCGGCTCGGCGGCCATGCTCGACGCCACCCTGGCCGACCTCGCCTCCGCCGGCCACGAGATCGCCATCGCCGCCCGCGAGCCGCTGTTGGACCCGATCGGCGACGGTGGTGACCCGGTGCCGTGGACCCCGTTCCGCAGCCGTGCGGAGGCGGTGGCCTGGTCCGAGGACCGGCTGCTGGCGTCGGCGGCACCGGCCGGATCCTCCGGGTGAGGAGGGCCCACCGGGCCGTCGACGAAACCGGCCCCGGCCCGCCCCGCGATATCGCCCGGCCTACGCGTTCTCGGGCCGTTCGTACGTGCCGTAGGTGGGCGCGCCCGTGCGCTCGTACGAGTTGATCACCACGCCGGCCCCGGTGGTGCGCGAGCCGGTGAGGGCGAACGCGGTCGGCTGCACGCCGGGCTCGAACAGTCGCTTGCCCGCGCCGAGCGCGACCGGGAAGGTCAGCAAGTGCATGGTGTCGATCAGGCCGAGCCGCAGCAGCGCGCCGGCCAGGGCGCCGCTGCCGTGGATCTGGAGCTCGCGCCCGTCCTGCTCCTTGAGCGCGCCGACCTCCGTGCCGAGGTCACCGCCGAGCAGCTTGGTGTTCGCCCAGTCGGCCGAGGTCAGGGTGCCGGTGGGTACGTACTTGGGCAGCTCGTTCAGCCGGGTGGCGATCGGGTCGGCGGGGTCGGTCATCCCGGGCCAGTAGGACGCGAAGATCTCGTACGTCCGACGCCCGAGCAGGAACGCGTCGACCCGCTCGAAGACCTCGGTCATGAAGGTCCCGAAGTCGTCGTCGCCGTAGGGCACCGACCAGCCGCCGTGCTCGAAGCGGCCGCTGGGATCCTCCTCCGGGCCGCCCGGTGCCTGGTAGACGCCGTCGAGGGTGAGAAAGGTGGTGAGGGTGAGCTTCATGGCGGTGCCCTTCGTGGTTTCCGAGCCGTCACATGCTTCGACTTCCGGTCGGCCGGAAACTCATCGGTGTGAGGGGATCCTTGCGAGCTTCCCGCTGCGATCCCGAGTCACACGCCCCTAGCCCCGGGCACAGGACCCGAAGTACGGCCCGTACGCGATGCCTCACACGTCACACCACACACCGCGAACCTCATCCCGAACACGTCGATCCCACGAGGAGCCCCGGCAATGTCCTACCCGACCTATCCCGAAGTCCGGTACCACGACGAGGGCGGCGACGTCAGCGCCCGTTTCAGGCCGGCCGAGCACCCGCCCGAACTGACCACGGCCGGCGCGAGCTACCACTACTTGGCCACGACCGAGTCCACGGACGGCGAGTTCGGTCTGTATCGGGTGGACATGCACGCGGTGCCCAGCGGCCCGGGCACGCACTTCCACCGGACCATCTCCGAGTCGTTCTTCGTGCTGTCGGGCACGATCCGGTTGTTCGACGGCGAGGCGTGGCGCGACGCCAAGGCCGGCGACTTCCTGTACGTGCCGGTCGGCGGCCTGCACGCGTTCCGCAACGAGTCCGGCGAGCCGGCCTCGATGCTGCTCCAGTTCGCGCCCGGTGCGCCGCGCGAGGCCTACTTCGAGGGCATTCCGGAACTGGAGCACCTCACCGACAAGGAACGCGCGCAGTTCTTTCTGCGGCACGACAACCACTGGGTGGACCTCGGCGGGTAGTTCGACCCGGCGACGAACCGCCCACCGCCTTCACCCGGGCGCGGGCCCGGGCGCAGCCGCCGGCATCGGGACCGCGGCCCGACGTCGCACCCGAGCTCCCGGCGCGGTGGCGATCAGGCTCCCCGCGTGACCGGCCAACGCCCGGGCCGTGCCCGGTTCCGCCGGCTCCCCGGCCAATGGGGCGAACCCGGCAGTGCCGGTCACCGGCGGCCTGGTGGCCAGCCGGCCGTCCCGATCGGCCGCGTACAGCCGCCCGTTCATCGCGGTGAGCGCGATCGCGCCGCCCGC
Source organism: Embleya sp. NBC_00888 (assembly GCF_045207655.1). Lineage (NCBI taxonomy): Bacteria > Bacillati > Actinomycetota > Actinomycetes > Kitasatosporales > Streptomycetaceae > Embleya > Embleya sp. NBC_00888. Next base: position 2,990,104 of record NZ_CP108785.1, read on the forward strand.
CGAGCCGAGCACGCGCCACGGGGCCCGGGCGTCCGGGTCGGTGGGCAACTCGGCGGCGGCCACGTGGTGCAATGTGTCGTCGGCGGATACCGCGAACAGGCCGCCGTCGCACAGCGCGAGCGCGATCGTGTCGGCGGGCAGGCGGGCGACCGAGGTCCACGGCGCCGGCCGGGTGATCGGGGCGCGGCGCAACAACCGACCGTCGGCCGTGACCGCGTACAGCACCAACGGCAGCGGGCCGGACGCCTCGCGCGCCGCGGTCAGCGCCACCACCGATCCGGCGATGCCGATCGCGCGCCACGGCAGGTTCTGGCCGCTGACCTCGCGGCAGACCAGCGCGCCTTCGGTGTCCACCCCGAACAGCACGTCCTCGCAGGCCGCGAGGGCGCGGATGTCGCCGGTGGGTCCGATCACCTCCCACTGCGGTTGCCGGTCGGCGGCCAGCCGGTCGAGCACGTTGCGGGTGACCCGGTCCATCACCGGATCGGCCAGCGCGCTGCCCCAGTTGATGGTGCCGGCGTTGAACACGGTGCCCGCGCCCAGCCGGAAGGTGCCCATCACCGCGTCCCCGCCCTGCCCGTAGCGGGCCCAGTGCCGCAGGTCGGCGGTGGCCAGCACGACGAACGTCGGTGGGGTGCCGTCCCGCCCGGTGGCGCGCGGGACGCCGCGGCTCCAGTCCAGTTCGGCCGCGTCCGTCTCGTAGCCCAGCGCGCCCTGGGCGAACTTGTCGCCGTCGGCGAGCCCGGTGCCCGCGAAGACCCAGTGGTCGGTGAACCGGGCGATGTAGGCCTCCTCCCGGATCACCTTCATGCCCTCGCCCCACGCGCCCGCGCCGCGTCGGAAGCTGAGCCCGGTCATGGTGTTCTCCGGCCGGTTGACCGGCGCGCTGGACCACTCGACGGTGACCCGCTCGGGATCGATCGCCGACATCGGGTCGGCGACCGCGTCGCGATGGCACACCATGGTGCGGCCGTCGTCCTCCAGGCGCATCTGCCACCACGCCGTGTTCCCGGCGAAGATCGCCAGGTTGCCGCCGCCGCGGACGAAGCCCTCGACGGTGTCCCGCTGTTCCCGCGACCAGTACTCGTCGTGCCCGTTGATCACCAACAGCCGGTAGTGGCCCAGCAGTTCGTCGCCGCCGTGCAGGTCCAGGCCGGAGCAGAACTCGACCGGCCGGCCGGTCGCGCGCAGCCAGCGCAGCAGGCCCTCCTCCCAGCGTTCCGGCGGTGGTCCGCCGCCGGGCCGGTCGAAGCCGACCCGCGCGGCGCGGTCCGGCTGTTCGGCGTAGTACAGGCCCTGCCCGGGCACGCCGGAGCGGTTGTACGCCTGCCAGGTGGCGAACGGCACCGACACCAGGATCGGCGCGCCCGCCCCCGGCCGTGCCGCGCGCACCACGAACCAGGCCTCGTGGTCCAGGGGTTCGACACCGGCGAGCGGGGTGCCGTCGTCGAACACGGCCCGATAGAGCGAGCTGTGCCAGTCGTCCGGGATCTCCAACTCCCACATTCCACCGTCGACCCGGGTGTGCGCGAGCACGCGCTCGGTGGTCGCGTCCACGACGGTGACCTCGCCGCGGACCTCGCCTCCGTCGGTACGGGCGAGGTGGAAGCGCAGCCGGCCGCCCGCGACCACGGACGTCGCGCCGGCGTACGCCAGGATGCTCATGCGACCGGCTCCGCCACACGCTCCGCGAAGCCGGTCAACGCGCCGATCGGCAGCTCCCGCCCACCCGCGGCGCGCACCAACAGGTCCTCCAGCGCCACCAGATGCGCCTCCAGCGCGTGCACCGGCAGGTACGCCGTGTCCCCGGTGACGCTGACCACCAGCGCGTCGCCCTCGGCGACCACGTGCATGCAGTACCGGCACGCGATGAACTCGTGCCCGCCGGCCGGTTCGACCCGGCTGTGGGTGCGCGCCGCGTCCAGTTCGGCGGTGGTGGGCGCGGGCCCGGCCGCGGGCGGCCGATCCACCAGGCGCATGTCGTTGAAACAGCAGAACGGCCGGATCGGGGTCCCGCGTTCGGCCGCGATCCGCCGCATCAGCTCGTTCCACCGGTCCGGGTCGTAGCCGGCGCTGCGGTACGCGCGCAGCGAGGCCTGCCACGCGGCGGGCAACAGGTCGGTGAAGCGCGCGGCCGGGTCCAGGTCCAGGACGAACAGGCCCTCCTGGGACAGGGTGGCGACCAGGTCGCGGCTGTCGGCGCGGAACCGGTTGGCCACGATCGGCAACATCACCGCGGTGTCCCGCCCGCCCGCGCGCGCGGCCAACACGGCGGCGCCCGCGAGCAGTACGGCGGACGGGCTGATCCGATGGCGCACCGCGACCGCGTCGGTGGCCCTGGCCAGCGCCGCGGACACCAGGCGCACGGTGCGAAAGCGCGGCGCGGCGGGTTCGGCGATCACGTCGGCGAACACCGTCGGCGCGATCCGCCGGTAGTGCGTCTCCCAGTGCGCCAGCGCCGATTCGCCGCGGCGCAGGCCGGTCGCCGAGGACTGTTCGTGGGCCAGGTCCAGCGGTCCGGCCGAGGTCGGGCCACCGGCCGAACCGCGCCGGATCAGCAGCCGCAGGTCGCGCACCAGCACCTCGACGCCGTGCCCGTCGGTCGCCGCATGGCACAGCGCGAGCGCCACATAGCGCACCCGGCCGTCGTGCACGATCAGACCGACCCGGATCGGCCACGCCCCGAAGTAGTCGAAGCGGGTCGCCCCCAGCCGCTCGGCCACCGCCGCCGCGACCGTGTCGGCGTCCTCCAGCAGCGCCGCCTCGATCACCTCCACGGGCAGCGCGCCCACCGGGTGCCGCACCTGGCGGGGTTCGCCGTCGGCGGCCACCAGCCGGGTCCGCAACGCGTCGTGCCGCTCCATCAACCGACCCAGTGCGGCACTCGCCCCGGCGACGTCCACCGGTCGACCACGATCGGCGATCGGCAGCACCCGGGTCATGTTGAAGTAGTGGTCGCTGGGCGCGGTCCGCCGGATGGCCTGCCAGATCGCCCGCTGACCCCACGTCAGTGGCGCCTCGACCGGGCCGTCGGCCGCGACCGCGAACGGCGCCGACACCCGGTCGGCGCTCGCGACCGGATCCTCGCCCGCGACCCGGGATCTCGGCGCGCCGGTGTCAACCATCGCCCACCGCCGCGCCGTTTCGGGCCAATCGCTCCACCAGACTGTCCAGGTCCTCGACGAAGTCGAGATCGGCGTCCAGGTCGAAGAACACGTCGAATTCGCCCTCCAGCGCGTCGATCAGCCGCAGGAAGGTCAGCGAGCTGACCCCGGCCGCGGTCAACGAGCCCTCGTTGTCCAGCACTTCGCGCACGCTGACCTCGCCGCCGCTGACCTCGGCGATCAGCGCGGCCACCCGCTCGCGCAGCGCCCCCGCGCTCACGCCGCGTCCCCGGCCAGGCGCCGGCGCAGGCTCAGCGGGCGGATGTCCGGCCAGACCCGGTCGATGTGCGCCGAGCACTCCTCACGGGTGCCGACGAATCCGGTGGGCACCCACCCGGCCGGCGGATCGGTGCGCAGCGGCCACAACGAGTGCTGCTCCTCGTCGTTGACGACCACGCGGTACTGGCCCTCGGGGGTTGCGGTGTCGGTGCTCATCGCTGCTGCTCCTGGAGTTCGCGGATGGCGTCCGTGACGCCGGTGACGGTCGGGGTGTCGAAGAAGACGTCGAGCGGGACCTCGACGCCGAGCCGCTTGCGGATGCGCGCGGCGATCCGGGTGATGGTCAGCGAGTGACCACCGAGGTCGAACAGGTCCTCGTCCACGCCGATGTCGTCCAGGCGCAGCACCTCGGCCCAGATCGCCCGGACGGTCTCGGTGACCTCGTCGGCGGGCGCGCCCGGGGTGCCCGCCGGATCGGTGGGGTCGATCGGCTCGGGCCGGGCCAGGACCGGCTCGGGCAGCCGGGCGCGGTCGAGCTTGCCGTTCGGGGTGAGCGGGAAGGCGTCCAGTACGAGGAAGGTGTTGGGCACCATCGCGGGTGGCAGGGTATGGGCGAGGTGGGCGCGCAACCGGTCCGACGCCACCGGGGGTCGGCCGGGCTCGGGCACCACGTAGCCGACCAGGCGGGCGTGTTCGCCGTCCGCGTCCAGCAGCCGGACCGCGGCCTGGGCGATGTCCGGGTGCGCGGCGAGCAGGGTCTCGATCTCGCCCAGTTCGATCCGGTGCCCGCGCAGTTTGACCTGGGCGTCGGTGCGCCCGACGTAGTCCAGTCCGCCGCCGGGCGCGTGGCGGACCAGGTCGCCGGTGCGGTAGAGCCGGCTGCCGGGCGGCCCGAAGGGGTCGGCCACGAACCGCTCGGCGGTCAGCCCGGGGCGGCTCAGATAGCCGTGCGCGACGCCGTAGCCGCCCAGGAACAGCTCGCCCGCCAGGCCCTCGGGGACCGGATGCAGCCGGACGTCGAGCACGTACGCGCGGGTGTTGGCCAACGGGAGGCCGATTCCGGGCGGCGCGTCACCGGCCGACTCGGCGTAGGTGGACCACACCGTGGTCTCGGTGGGGCCGTAGACGTTGATCAACCGGCCGACCGCGCCCCGCAGTTCGGTCGCGAGCGGGGCGGGCAGCGCCTCGCCGCCGGTGATCGCGGTCAGCCCGGGGCGGTGCAGGCCGGCCGCGAGCAGCACCCGCCAGCCGCTGGGCGTGGCCTGCACGTGGGTGATCGCGTAGCGCTCCAGCAGGGCCAGTTGCGCGGGACCGTCGCGGTGTCGGTCGTCGGCCACCAGCACCACGCGCGCGCCGGTGATCAGCGGCAGCAGCAGTTCGACGGTGGAGATGTCGAAGGACAGCGAGGTCAGTCCGAGCCAGCGGTCCGCGGCGGTGGCGCCGAGCCGGTCGCGCATGGTCGCCAGCAGGTTGGCCAGGGCGTGGTGCGGGACCTCGACGCCCTTGGGCCGGCCGGTGGAGCCGGAGGTGTAGATGACGTAGGCGGGGTCGCCCGGTTCGGGGCGGGTCGGCGGTTCGACCGGGCCGGGTTCGGGGCCGAACCGATCGGGGCCGTACAGGTCGGGCCCGGTCAGCGTCGGGACGTCGGAGGGGGTGCCGGTCGGTCGCGCGCCGTCCTCGGTGACGAGCGCGGCGACGCGCGCGTCGGTGCGGATGAAGGCGAGCCGTTCGGCGGGGTAGTCGGGGTCCAGCGGCAGGTAGGCGGCGCCGGCGGCGAGTACGCCGAGCACGGCGGCCACCTGTTCGCCGGTGCGCGGCAGTTCGATGCCGACCAGGTCGCCCGCGCCGATCCCGGCCGCGCGCAGCCGGTCGGCGAACACGTAGGCCGCCGAGGCAACCTGGCGGTAGGTCAGGAACCGTCCCGCGCACACCACGGCGACCGTGTCCGGCGCGGCCGAGGCCCGTGCGGCGAACAGGTCGACGACGGTGTCCCGGGCCGGGTAGGGCGTGTCGGTGGCGTTGTCCGCGTGCAGGACGCGGACCAGTTCGGCCTCGGGCAGCAGCGGCAGGTCGCCGATCGGCAGGTCGGGGTCGGCCAGCGCGGTGGTGAGCAGGGTGGTGAAGTGGCCGGGGATGCGCGCGGCCACGCCCGGCGCGAACGCGTCGGTGGGTACGTGCAGCGCGCCGTCGATGCGATCGCGGCCCTCGACCAGTTGCAGATGCGCGGTGTTGCGCGCGGTCGGCGGCAGCACGATCCACTCGACCCGCACCTCGACGCCGGGGAAGACCGGTTCGATCGCGCGGGTGCGCCGCCGATAGCTGACGGTCAGCTCGGTCAGCGCGGTCCTGGGGCCGAGCCCGCGCACGGTGTGGCTGTAGGGCACGTCCCGGAAGGCGTACAGGGCGCGCAGTTCGGCGCGCAGTTCGCGGGCGAACGCGCCGAACTCCTGCTCGGCGTCCGGCCGCGAGGAGACCGGGAGTTCGTTCACGAACAGACCCACCCGGCGGAGGTCGGCCGGGGCACGGGTGGACAGTTCCACCGCGGTGCGCACGCGTGGGTTGCCATAGCGGAACAGCAGCGCGTGCCAGGCGGCGAGCAGCAGTTCGAAGTGGGTGACGCCGAGCCGCAGCGTGGCCTCCTCCAGCGCGGCGACCGATCGGGGCCCCAGGGTGAACGGCACCGCGACGCCGGGCGCGGGTTCGCAGCCCGTGCGGGTGGTGGGCAGCAGGCCGGGCAGCACGGCCCGGCCCGGCTCCTCGCGGTGTCGGGCCCACACGGCGGTGGAGTCCGTCTCGGGTCCGGTCGGCGCCGCGCCGGCGGCCTCGATCGTTTCCGCGAGCGCGCGTGCGTCGACCGCCGTGCCGGCCGCGGCCGTGCCGTCCCGGGCCGCGCGGTAGGCCCGGGCCAGGCCCGCCACCACGATCTCCTTGGACGTCCCGTCGAAGACCACGTGATGCGCGGTCACCACCAGCGTGTGCCGGTCGGGGGCGAGGGAGAACAGCGTGAAGCGCGCGAGCGGCCCGGTGTACAGGTCGAAGGGCGCAGCGAGTTCGGCGCGGATCAGCGCGTCGATCGTGGCGTCGTCGGCGGGCGCGCGCCGCATCGGCGCGGGCGTGGCCGGCACCAGACCGGGCGTGCCGTCCGCCTCGCCGACCGCCGACGCCAGTACCGGATACCGGGCGACGGTGGCCGCGCACGCCGTCTCCAGTGCGGCCACGTCCAGCGGGCCGTCGAAGCGCAGCAGCACCGAGAGGTGGTAGGCGGATTCGGCGGGCAGTGTGCGCTCGGTGACCCATACGCCCAACTGGGCGGCGGACAGCGGTGCGAAGGGCAGCGATGCGGCGAGCGGTGCGGTGGTTCGCGCGCCTTCGCCCTCGGTCGTCGGAGGTATCTGATCGTTCGTCACAGTCATGGTCGGACCTCGTCGTCCAGGAGCCGGCGCAGCTCACGCTTGAGGATCTTGCCGCCCTCGTTGCGCGGCAGGGATTCCCGGAACAGCACGTGCCCGGGAAGTTCGTGTGCGGCGAGGCGCTCCATCAGGAACACCCGCAGTTCGGTGGCGGTCAGATCGCCCCGGGGCACCACCGCGGCCGCGACGCTCATCCCGAGCACGGGATGCGGGACGCCGAAGGCGGCGGCGTCGATCACCCCCGGGTGTTCGTGCAGGGCGTCCTCGACCTGCAACGTGGACACCTTGTACGCACCGGACTTGATCACGTCCCGCTCGCGATCGACCAGGTACAGGAAGCCGTCCGCGTCCAGGTAGCCGAGGTCGCCCATGCGCACCCAACGCCCGGAGAAGACCGCGGGATCGGTGTCCTCGCCGTAGTAGGAGCGCGGTGTGGTCGGCGAGCGCAGCCACACCTCGCCGGTCTCGCCGACCGGCAGTACCCGGCCCGCGTCGTCGGTCACCCGCAGGTCGCGCAGCGACGCGGGTCGCCCGGGCGAGTCGGGGTGCTCGGGGTCGAAGAGCATCGTGGTCTGCGCGGGCGCGGCCTCGGTGGAGGTGTAGTAGTTCACGATCTGGGCCTGCGGGAACAGTCGGGACAGACCCAGCGCGACGCTCTGCGGCAGTGCGGCGGCGGTGGAGCCGAGCAGACGGACCCCGGAGAGGTCGCAGCGCCGCACGGCGTCCGTGCCGAGCAACTCGATCGCCATCGCCGGGACCACGAACACGCTGCCCACCGCGTGCCGTTCGATCAGTCGGGCGAAGTGGCCGGGGGTGAAGCGCGGTGCGGCGATCGCGGTCGCCTTGGCGTCCAGCGCGTTGATCAGCATGGTCTGCCCGGCGTTGGTGCCGACCGGGAAGGCGTGCAGGAAGTGCGCAGAGTGGCCCAGCGGGCGACGCCGCGCGTCCAGCGTGCAGCCGTGCGCGAGGTTGGCGTGGGTGGCGGCCACACCCTTGGGGGTGCCGGTGGTGCCCGAGGTGTACAGGATCTGCGCGAGGTGGCCGGGCGCGGGCGGCGGGAGTTCGCTGCCGGGGTAGGTCTCGATGTCCTCGACCGGCGCGGTCCAGGCTCCGGTTCCCGCGTCGGGCGGGGTCAGTTGCGCGCGGTGCAGCACGGCGGTGGCCCCGCTGTGTCGCAGCAGGTGTCGCACCTCGGCGGGCGCGAGGCGATCCGACATCGGCACCGCGATCGCGCCGGCCCGCTGTACGCCCAGGTAGGCGGTCGCGTAGTCGATCCAGTCGCCGTTGCCGTACAGCAGCGCGACCCGGTCGCCGGCGGCGACGCCGCGGGTGCTCAGCCCGGCGGCGACCGCGTCGGCGCGTTCGTGCCAGGAGCCGAAGGTCAACTTCTCCCGGCCGCTGAGGATCGCCGGGCGCTCGGCTTCCGACTCGGCGCGGTGTGCGAGCAGCGCGGAGAGGCTTTCCGGGGCCCGGCGCGCGGCCGGGACCGGGCGCGGGCGGGTGCTGGTGCTCATCGCGACACCTCCGCGAGGGCGGGCGCGGATTCGACGGCCTTGGCCCGGAGCCGGCGTTCGCGTTCCTGGATGCCGACCTCGTCGTCGGCCGGCGCGTCCGGCACGTCCCGGTCGAATCGGGCCAGCACCGGCAGGCGCAGGCCGATCACCACCATCGCGACCATCGCGGCGCCGAACACCAGGTACAGCAGACCGATGCCGCGGCCCTCGCCGTGCCCGATCACGGTGCCGACCGAGCCGGCCAGCGGTCCGTCGTCGGCCATCAACGGCTCGAACAGCCTGGCGCCCAGCGGGGCGATGATGCCGTGTCCGATCGGCAGGGTGGACCACGCGACGAGCGTGTTGAGCGCGAACACCCGGCCGTGGAAGCGCTGCGGCACCTTGACCTGGACGATCGTCGTGTACACGCCGTTGACCAGGGACAGCGCGCAGGACATCCCGAACGCGCCGATCCCCACCACCCACAGACTCGCGTGCAGTCCGGTGAACGCGGACGCGCAGGCCAACCCGGCCGCCAGCCACAACATGCCGCGCAGCCGCTGCCGGCGCGGGCCGCCCCAGAAGCCCATCGTGATGCCGCCGACGATCACCCCGGCGCCGGCCGCCATCGACACGCGTGCGGCGCCGCCGAGCGAGTCGAAGGACAACACCAGCGGCGTGGTCAGCAGGAACAGCGGGGACAGGAACAGGTTCAGTACGGCGAACCACACCAACATGGCCCGAAAGCCCCGGTGTCGCCAGGAGTAGGTGAAGCCGTGTTTGATCTCGGCGGTGAGCGACTCGCGTCGACGCCAGGGCAGCGTGCGCGGGAACCGGACGCAGGTGATGATGGTGATCGCGATCGCGTAGCTGACCACGTCCAGGATCAGGATGCCGCGCAGGCCGATCCCGGCCATCAGCCCCACCGCGATCAGCGGGACCACGAACTGGGCCACCCCGCCCGCCATTTGCACGATGCCGTTGGCGTGGCCGAGGTATTGCTTGGGCACCAGTTGCGGCACCGCCGAGGCGTAGGCCAGGCGTTGGAAGGTGAGTGCCATCGACAACGAGCCGAGCAACACGTAGATGTGCCACGGGTGCAGATTGCCGGTGGTCAGCAGCACCAACAGGACGCCCTGGGTGCCGCCGGCGGCCACGTCGCCGGCGAGCATCACCTTGCGTCGGTCCAGCCGGTCCACGATGGCGCCGGCCAGGGGGCCGATCAGGATGCCGGGCAGCATGCCGATGACCGCGTACAGGGCGAACCGGCCCATCGAGCCGGTCTCCAGGTAGATCCAGATCGGCAGCGCGAACTCGGTCAGCGCCGAGCCGGTGATGGACACCAGTTGGCTGAACGCCACCAGCAGGAACCGCCCCATCCCGGGTTGGGGTTCACGCGCGGCGGTGTTCCTGGGCCGGTCGGGCTCCCGGGGAGGTCCGGCGGCGCCGTGGAACCACCAGGGACCGTCCGCCTCGCGGGTGGGGAGCGCGTCGGTGTCCTGCGCGATCAGCGCCGGATGCACGCGGGTGATCACCTCGGCCAGGTCGTCCGCGCGGTGCTTGAGGAAGAAGTGGCCGGCCTCGTCGAGCATCACCAGCGCCACCCGGTCGGCGATGGCGCACCACTCGCGGAAGCGTTCCTGGTGGAAGTCGGCGGCCGGGTCGCGGTCGCCCATCACGGACACGATCGGGGCGCGCAGTCGGGGCCGGTCGTCGGACAGCGCCTCGGTGAAGTACTCCTCGGCGGCCACCGAGTCCCGGCGCATGTTGCCGATGATGAACTTCATCTGGTCGGCGTCCAGGTCCGCCATGTCGGCGCCCATCGAGGTCAGCCAGTTGACGTAGACCCGGTCGCCGAGCAGCGGTTCGAGCGCGGCCACCTTGCTCAGCGCGCTCAGCACGCGGCTGCGCGGGCGGGCGAAGGGGAACTGTGCGCCGATGTACACCGCGGCCAACTCGCGGCCCGCCGCCTCCAGTTGTCGGGCCACCGCGACGATCAGCGCGCTGCCGACGCCGCAGTGGCCGTACAGCGCGATCGGCCCCTCGACCCGCTCCTGGATCTCGGCGACGATCCCGGTGGCGAGCTCGTCGAAGGGAAGTCGCTCCTGGGTGACGCCGACGTCGTGCCCGGGAATCGCCACCGACCACAGGTCGTGGGTGTCCGGCAGCGCGTCGGCGAGCGGTTGGTACACCACCGCACTGCCCCCGCCGTAGGGCACGCAGACCAGGGACAATGTGCGGCGCGCGGTCGGCACCGGCTTGTTCAGCCGGTACAGCAGCCGGGCCGGGCCGCGTTCGGCCTCGGAGAGGGTGGACAGTGCGGCGATCTCGCGGATCGTCTTGTGCGTGAAGACGTCCATCACGCTGACCGCCCGGCCGCCGATGTCCGGGAGTTGCCGGCGGGCGCGCGCGACCACCTGGGTGGCCAGCAGCGAGTGGCCGCCCAGGTCGAAGAAGTCGTCGTCGACGCCGACCTCGGGCAGCGCGAGCACATCGCACCAGATCCCGGCGAACAGCAGTTCGGCCGGTGTGGTGGGCGGCGCGTCGGCGGCGCGCTTGGAGCGGCGGGCCGCCGGAGCCGGCAGCGCCTTGCGGTCCAGCTTGCCGCTGGGCGTCAGCGGCAGCGCGGGCAGCGCGACGAACGCGGCGGGCACCATGTAGTCGGGCAGGATGCGCTTGAGCGCGTCCCGCGCGGCCTCGGCGTCGAACCCGGCGTGGGTTTCGACGGTCTCGAACCCGGGGGTGTCCGGCTCGGCCGGATCGTGGGCCGGGACCACGTAGGCGGTGATGCGCTTGTCCCCGGGGGTGTCCTCGCGCACCACCACCGCGGCCTCGTCGACCCCCGCCCGGGCCCGCAACGCGGCCTCGATCTCGCCCGGTTCGATCCGCAGCCCGCGCAGCTTGACCTGTCCGTCGAGCCGGCCGAGGAAGGCGAGGGTGCCGTCCGGGCGCCACCGGGCCAGGTCGCCGGTGCGATACAGGCGGGCGCCGGGCGGGCCGAACGGGTCGGGCACGAACCGCTCGCCGGTCAGCCCGGGGCGGCGGTGGTAGCCCAGCGCGACCTGCACCCCGCCCAGGTACAACTCTCCGGGCGTACCCAGCGGCACGGGCCGCATCGCGTCGTCGAGCACGTACACCCGGGTGTTGTGGATCGGCGCCCCGATCGGCACGGTGGTGACCGGCCCCGCGCACTCCCACGCGGTGACGTCGACGGCGGCCTCGGTGGGCCCGTACAGGTTGGCCAGCGCACAGTCCGGCAGCCGCTCGCGGAACGTCCGCACGGCGTCCGGCGGCAGTTCCTCGCCGCTGCACACCACACGCCGCAGGGACGCGCAGCGTTCGACATTCTCCTCGGCCAGGAAAACGCTCAACATCGCGGGCACGAAATGCGCCAGGGTGACGCCCTGTTCGGTGATCACGTCGCGCAGGTAGGCGGCGTCCTTGTGGCCGCCGGGGTGGGCCAGGACCAGGCGGGCGCCGGTGGTCAGCGGCCAGAAGAACTCCCACACCGACACGTCGAAGCTCGCCGGCGTCTTCTGCAGCACCGCGTCGGCGGCGGTGAGCCGGTAGGTGTCCTGCATCCACGTGATGCGGTTGACGATGCCGCGATGGGTGTTCGGCACGCCCTTGGGCCGGCCGGTGGAGCCGGAGGTGTAGATCAGGTACGCGACGTCGTCGGGCGCGGGCGCGACATCGGCGAGTTCGCCGGGCGCGGGGGCGGGCCAGTCCGCGAGGTCGTCCACGAGCAGGACGCGTGCGGCGCAGTCGGCGGGCACCGGCAGGCGTCGGTGGGTGAGCAGCACCCGGGCGCCCGAGTCGGCGAGCATGAACGCGAGGCGTTCGGCCGGGTATTCCGGGTCCAGCGGGGTGTACCCGGCGCCGACCCGGAGCACCCCGAGCAGGGCGGCCACCAACTCGGGGGAGCGCTCGGCGCTGACCGCGACCAGGTCGCCGACCCGCACGCCCTCGGCCCGCAGCCGGTGCGCCACCCGGTCGGCGGCGGCGTCGAGTTCGCGATAGGTCCAGGCACGCCCATCGAGCGCGACCGCGACGGCCTGCGGGGTGCGGGCGATCTGCGCGGCGATCAGGCTCGGCAGGGAGGCGTCGGCCGGCACCGGCGCGGCGGTGTCGTTCCACCGGGTCAGCATCGACTCGCGCTCGTCCGGGTCCAGGCCGTCGAGGGTGGACACCGGGACGTCCGGCCGGTCGGCCAGCACCGCGAGCAGCCGGCCCAGGTGGCGGCCCAGGCGCGCGATGGCGGCCTCGTCGAAGAGGTCGGTGTTGTAGTTGAACGCGCCGCGCAGCCCGTCCGGCCACTCCATCAGGAACAGTTCCAGGTCGAACCGGGTGCCCCCGGCCTGAAGGCCGAACGGTTCGGTGGTGAGCGCGCGTTCGTGGTCGGCGGCGTTCGCGGTGGCGTAGTTCTGTACGGCCAGCACCGCCTGGAACACCGGCGAGCGGGTCACGTCGCGTGCCACGTTCAGCTCGGTGACCAGCTGCGCGAACGGCAACTCCTGGTGCGCGTAAGCCTCCAGACAGGTTTCCCGGGTTCGGTCCAGGAGTTCGGCGAAGGTCGGGTCGCCGTCGGTGCGGGCGCGCAGCGCGAGCACGTTGACGAACATCCCGACCAGGTCCTCGACCTCGGGGTGCGGCCGACCGGCGACCGGGGAGCCGACCGCGAAGGCGCGCTGTCCGCTGTGCCGGGCGAGCACGAGTTGGAAGGCCGCGAGCAACACCATGTACAACGTCGCGCCGCGCTCGCGGGCCAGCGCGCCGAGCCGGTCCAGCAGTTCGCGATCGACCTCGAATCCGTATCCGGCGCCGTCGAAGGTCTGCCGGGCCGGTCTGGGTCCGCGGGTGGGCAATTCGAGCGGTTCCACACCGGCCAGCTCGGTCCGCCAGTACGCGGTCTCGCGCGCGAGTGCCTCGCCGGTCAGCCGCTCGCGCTGCCAGATCGCGAAGTCGCCATAGGATACCGTGGGTTCGCTGGGCGGCGCGGAGGTGCCCGAGGCGTGCGCGGCGTAGCCGGCGAGCACGTCGCGGATCATGATCTCGCTGGACCAGCCGTCGCTGACGCTGTGGTGCACGGTCAGCAGCAGTACGTGGTCCCGCGGCGCCAATCGGATCAGCAGGGCCCGGAACAGCGGGCCCTCGGCCAGGTCGAACGGCACCGCGATGGCGGCGGTGACCAGCAGGAGCGCCTGCTCCTCGACGAGGGCGAGCGGGACCGGCGCGGGCTCGGCGATGTCCAGGTGCGGCTGCCCGTCCTCGTCCACCACGTAGCGCGAACGCAGCGTCTCGTGCCGGGCGGCCAGGTCGGAGAGCGCCCGGCCGAGCGCGTCGGTGTGCAACGCACCGCGCAGCCGGCGCGCGATCGGGATCGTGTAGGCCGCCGTCCCGGGCGCGAACTGCTCCATGAACCATAGGCGTTCCTGGGCGTAGGACAGCGGCGGGACGGTGCCTTCCGGGCGGCGCGGGATGACCGGACCGGAGTCGGCGCGTCTGCGCAGCCGCCGCTCCAGGAGTTCGCGTTTGGTCGCGGAGAGCGTGGTCGCGCGTGTCGGGGATTCCGTGCTCATGGCTGCGGACGGTTCCTCTCGCCGGTGAGCAGCCGCTCGGCGGTGTCGTCGTCCAGGGCCTCCAGGTCGGCGACCAGCAGGTCTTCGACGGCCGCGGCGAACCCGGCGAGGGTGCGGTGGGTGAACAGCGTGCGCAGCGGCACGGTGAGGTCTGCGGTGGCGGCGATCCGGGCGACCACGCGGGTGGCCAGCAGGGAGTGGCCGCCGAGATCGAAGAAGTCGTCGAGGGCGCCCGCCTTGTCCAGGCCGAGCACCTCGATCCAGATCTCGGCGACCAGTTCCTCGGCGGCGGTGCGCGGTGCGAGGTAGCCGTGCGCCTGGTCGGCGCGGCGGTCGGGGGCGGGCAGCGCGCGGTGGTCGAGCTTGCCGTTGGGAGTCAGTGGCAGCCGGTCCAGCCGGACCAGCGCGTCGGGGACCAGATGCGCGGGGAGCCGGCCGGCCAGGTCGGCGCGCAGTTCGGGCACGGACAGGTCGGCGGTGGTGACGACATAGCCCACCAGGGCCTGCTCGCGGGCGACGACCGCGGCCTGGACCACGCCGGGGCGGGCGAGCAGGGCGGCCTCCACCTCGCCCGGTTCGACCCGGTGGCCGCGCACCTTGACCTGCGCGTCCAGTCGGCCGAGGAATTCCAACTGCCCGTCCGGGCGCAGCCGGACCCGGTCGCCGGTGCGGTAGCGGCGGGCGCCGGGCGGCCCGTCGGGGTCGGGCCCGAAGCCGGCGGCGGTGGCGGCGGGGCGGCCCAGGTAGCCGTGCGCGACGCCGGCGCCGCCGATCAGCAGTTCGCCGGGCACGCCGGGCGGGACCGGGTTGCCGTGCGGGTCGGCGACGACCAGGTGCGTGTCGCCGATGGGGGTGCCGATCGGCGGCCGGCGGTCGGTGTCGGCGGGGCCCAGGTCCGCGGTGGTCGCGATGATCGTGGTCTCGGTGGGCCCGTAGGAGTTGACCAGGCGCACCCGATCGCCGAACCGGGCGCGCCAGGCGGCCACGGCGCCGGGCCGGACCTGGTCGGCGCCGAGGATGAGCAGGCGCAGCGCGGCCGGCCAGGCGATGGTGTCGGCGCCGGTCTCGACGAGTTCGTGCCAGTAGGGCGTGGGCAGGTCGAGCACGGTCACGTCGTTCGCGCCGCCCTCGGCGAGCACGTCGGGCAGCGTGGCGTCCGGGGCGGGCAGCACCAGGGTGGCGCCGGCGGCCAGGCACGGGTAGAGCTCCTCGGCGTGCGTGTCGAAGCTGAGCGACGCGCTGTGCAGCACCCGGTCGTCGGCGCGGATGTGGTAACCGCGCCGCATCCACCGGACCCGGGCGGCGAGCGCGCCGTGCGGGACCAGGACGCCCTTGGGCGTACCGGTGGAGCCGGAGGTGTAGATGACGTACGCGGGGTGCTCGGGCGTGATCTCGACCGGGTCGGCGGGTCTTTCGGCGTCCGCGGTGTGCGTGACTGGGACGCTCGCGTGCTCGACCGGGTCGGCGGGCGTCCCGGTGTTCGCGGTGTCCGTGGGTGGGACGCTCGCGTTTTCGGCTCGGTCGGCGCGCGCCTGGCCGGCCGTGGTGTCCATGCGTACGACGCTTACGCCCTCCGGCAGCCCGTCGGCGTGCGCGCCGTCCGTGATCACGACCCGGGTCCCGCTGTCGGCGAGCATGAACTCCAGCCGCGCGGCCGGGTATCGGGGGTCCATGGGCAGGTACGCCGCGCCCGTGTGCCACGCGGCGAGCAGGGCCACGATCGCGTCCGGGCCGCGCGGGCACAGCACGCCCACCAGCGCACCGGGGCGCACGCCGGCGCGGCGCAGCCGGGTGGCCAACGTGCTCACCCGCCGATCGAGTTCGCGGTAGGTGACGGTCCCGTCGGGGGTGCGTAGGGCGATCCCGTCGCCGGGTACACGGGCGATGGCGGCGGGCACCGTGTCGGTGGGCTCGACGGCTCCGCTCGACGCCGCCGGGGCGGGGTGCGGGCGGAGTTCTCGCAGCCGCGCGTGGTCCGCGGCGGTGAGCAGCGGCAGCAGGTGTACGGGCGTGTCCGGGTCGGCGAGTGCGCCGCGCAGCAGGATCTCCAGGCGCTCGGCCAGATCGGCCACGGTCGACGCGTCGAACAGCGCCGTGCGGTAGCCGAACACGGCGATCAGGTCGTCGCCGGCGCGCCGGATGTCGAGCGAGAGGTCGAACTTGGCGGCCCGATGCCCGCCGTCCTCCTCCGTCGAGGTCAGGTCGGCGAAGCGGTGCGCGGGTCCGGTGTCCTGGTCCTGGGTGTGCACGGTCAGCAGGGTCTGGAACAGCGGCGCCGGGGCGGCCGGATCGCGGTCCACCCGCAGTTCGGCGAGGAGTTGTTCGAACGGGATGCGGTCGTGCCCGTAGGCGCCGAGCGCCGTCTTGCGGGTGCGCCGCAGGAGTTCGCCGAAGGTCGGCTCGCCGCGCAGGTCGGCGCGCAGGACCAGGGTGTTGGAGAAGTAGCCGATCGGTTCCTCGTGTTCGACGTCGCCGCGTCCGGCGATCGGCGCGCCGACGGCGAAGTCGCGCTGTCCGCCGTGGCGATGCAGCAGGGCCTGGTAGCCGGCGAGCAGGATCATGAACGGGGTGCACCGCCGGGCGCGGGCGACGGTGTCCAGGAGTGGGCCGATGCCGGCCACGCGGCGGGTGTGGAAGTCGGCGGCGGAACCGGTGTCGGCGGTACGCGGGCGGTCCGACGGCAGTTCGAGCGCGGGCAGGTCGGCGAGTTGTCGGCGCCAGTAGTCGATGGCCCGGTCGGTGTTCGGGTCGGCTTCGCGCTGCCGGGCGGCGTACTCGGCGTAGGAGGGCAGCGGCGCGAACACCGGGTCCACGCCGTCGCGGTATGCGCTGTAGCGCAGTTCGAGTTCGCGGCGGAGCAGGTTGAGCGACCAGCCGTCGGCCAGGATGTGGTGCAGCACCACGCACAGCACGTGTCGGGTCGCGCCGAGCCGGATCAGGGTCACCCGCAGCGGTGGGGCGAGCGCGAGGTCGAAGCCCGCGTTGACCCGTGTGGCGAGTACCCGGTCCAGGGCCCGGTCGGCGCCGGGGCCGCTCAGGTCGACGGTCTCGATCGGCACGGGGCCGGGGGGTTCGATCACCGCGACCGGGCGGCCCTGGTCGTCGGGGAAACGGGTGCGCAGCGCGTCGTGTCGGGCGACGACGCCGTCGAACGCGGCGCGCAGCGCGTCCGGCCGGAGCGGGCCGGTGAGCCGCAGCACCCATGGGATGTTCCAGGCGGCGTCGCCGGGCTCGAACCGGTCGAGGAACCACAGCCGTTCCTGGCCGAAGGACAACACCGCGGCGTGCGGCCGGCCGGGTGCGCGGGCGGATGCGGTCGACGCGATCCGCTCCGGGTGCCCGGTCGGCTCGATCCGCGCCCGGGAAAGCGTTCGTTCGTCGTCCATGTCGACCCCCTCGCCGGCATCGCCCCAGGGACGTGCGGCGCCGACCGAACGGCCGTCCCGTCATCCCGTTTCCGCGGCCCGACGCGGGCGTCGTGCCCCGGCACGGCGGCGCGTCGGACGACCTGACGTCGCCCGATCGAAGTCCGCCCCCGTGGCGTGCGTCGGCCACGCTAGGAGTGCCATCGACAAAGTGTCAATGGTCTATACCAAATCGAATATTGGTCCAGACCTCGAAGCAGCGGAACCCGCCCGACCTGCCCCGGAGACCAACCGGGTGTTCCTCGATCGCGGCGCTCCAGCCGGCCGGAAATCGCCGGTATGTCGGCCGTGCGTGCGCCCCGTCCGCGGCGGTCGCGGGGTGAACTCGCGGCGTGACGGGGATTGTTGCGCCGATGACACTCCCTTAAAGTGTCTATCCGATTACTTTGGGTAATGGAGGTCGTCGATGATTCGGCCGTCGGAAGCCGCGGATGTCGTGGTCGTGGGCGGCGGCGCGATCGGTCTCGCGTCCGCTGTCGAGGTCGTCGCCCGAGGGCGATCGGTGCTGGTGCTCGATCGGTTCGGGATGTCCAACGACCGGGGCGGCTCGGCCGGGCTGGAGAGACAGTGGCGCATCCAGTACGCCCAGGAGCACTGGAGCCGACTGGTCCTGGACACCGTGCCGCTGTGGCGCAGGCTGGAGGCCGCCGCCGGGCGCCCCCTGGTGCACCCGACCGGAAGCCTGTGGCTGGGCCGGCGGCCCGACGGGGCCGGTGTTCTCGACGAAATGCACGCCGGTGCCGAGGTGTTGACCAGCCTGGACGTCCCCTTCGAGACGATGTCCGCGGCCGAGATCGGCACCCGGTTCGGTCTCGCCGCCCTGCCCCGCGACTACCAGGGGTTGCACCAGGCCGACGGCGGGGTGATCGACGTCAAGGGCACCCTGGACACGCTCATTCACCTCGCCCTGGGCGCCGGCGTGCGGATCCACGAGTACGAACCGGCTCTCGCCATCGAACCCGACGGCACCGGCGTCACGGTCCGCACCGAGCGGGCCGACTACCGTTGCGACAGCGTGATCGTGACCTCGGGGCCGTTCACCAACGACCTGCTGAGCCCCCTGGGCTGTGCGCTGGACCTGCGCGTGTTCGAACAGAGTTCGGCCTACTTCACCCGGCACACCCACGACACCGACTACCCCACCTGGTACGCCTTCGGGGCATTGACCGACGGCGGTGCGTGCTACGGCTACGGGCACAACCCGTGGACCGGCAGCGACCTGATCCGGGTCGCTCCCGACGCCGCGCGGGAGTTGCCCGACGCCGAGCACGCCACGGCCGTACCGGACGCCGGGAGGATCCGGGACACCGCCGACTGGGTGCGCACCCATTTGCCCGGCCTGTCGCCGCAACCCGTACGGCGCGGCACGTGCCTGGCCGTGCTCCCCCTCGACCGGGAGCGGCAGTTCTTCCTGGGCCCGCTGCCCGCCCGGGTGCCGAACGGGGAACGGGTCGTGGTCCAGGCGGCGGGCTGGGCGTTCGGGTTCGCACCGATGTTCGGCCGGATCTGCGCCGACCTCGCGCTGGACGGTACGAGCGCGCACCACGCGCCGCAGCTCGAACTGCCGTGAGCGGTGTGCTCGAAATCGGCGCCCGGCGGCGATATTCGGCCGGCACCGACTCGGAGCGGGCCGGGGCCGGGCGACTCCTGCGCGTCGCGCCGGCCGGCGCCCGGCCCGGACCGGTCAGGCGGTGAGCAGATCGATCAACCCGGTCGTGCTCTCGTCGCCGTGCCCGTCGGCCAGCCGGCGCTCCATCAGGGCCAGGTAGGGGAGCAGCAGTTCGGTGCTGACGCCCTGCTCGGCCGCGGTGCGCAGCAGCGTCGGCGCGCCCGCGACCTGCATGGCCAGGGTCGAGGCCACCCCCGAGCGGTAGTCGCCGCTCTCCAGTTGGGCCGCCGCGCGGTGCGCGGCCGGTGCCATCGCCACGAGCCAGTCGGTGAGCAGCGCGGCGAACGCACCCGGCGCGATGTCCTCGCCGCGGATCAGCGCGAAGGCGTGCGAGATGCCGGCGAACATCGAGGTCATCGCGCTGAGCAGGGCCACGTCGTGCAGCGCGGCGAAGCCGGGGTCGGTGCCCACGTACCCGGTCGCGGCCGGTACCGCCAGCGTGTCGCGGTGCGCCTCGAACAGTTCCCGCGAACCGCTGTACAGGACGGAGGCGCCGGCGCCGGGCACACCGATCATCGGCGGGATCGCCAGCACCCCGCCGGCCAGGAACCGGGCCCCGCGCTCGGCGGCCCACGCGGCGCCGACCCGGGCTTCGGCGGGCGTGCCGGTGGTGAGGTCGACCAGGTCCTTGCCGGCCGGGTCGACGCCGGCCAGTGTCGTGCGCACCGAGGCGGGATCGAGCAGGCAGACCACCACCAGATCGGCCGCGGCGACCGCCTCGGCGGCGGTTGCGGCGACCGTTGCCCCGGCGGCGGTCAACGGTTCGGCCCGACTCGGGGTGCGGTTCCACACGGTGAGCGGATGTCCGGCGGCCAGCCAACCGCGCGCCAACGCGCCGCCCATGGCACCGAGGCCGAGCAGGGCGAGTGGGGTCGGGGTGGCGGTGTCGGAGCCGCGCGGATCGGTCGGGGAAGGGTTGGATTCCATGCCGAATAGGCTGGTCGCAGCCGCCGAGTCGAACAAGTACGCACTTCGGGGTGCGTGCGCCGGCGGACCCGGGCGCACGGGCGAGGGGAGCGACATGGCGAGCGCACGCAGGCCGGGAGCGTACGTCTGCGGCACCGACGCGGCGATGGACGTGGTCGGCGGCAAGTGGAAGGTGCTGATCCTGTGGGCCCTGGACGAACACGCCTGCCGGTTCGGCGAACTGCGCAGGTTGGTACCCGGAATCACCGAGAAGGTGCTCGCGTCGCATCTGCGCGAGCTGGAGCGGGACGCCATCGTGCACCGCGAGGAATTCGACGAACTGCCGTTGCGCGTCGAGTACTCGCTCACCCCGCTCGGGGCGTCGCTGAACGAGGCGCTGCGCCCGCTCGGCGCCTGGGGGCGGGCCCACCTGCTCGGCGACGTGCCGCACCCCGGGGCGGAGGCGGACCGGCTGATCGTCTTGTCGGTGGTCGGCGAACAGGGTGAACTCGCGGACGGGGAATGGGCGTTGCTCGCACCGCTGCTGCCTGACGGCACCCGCCCGGGCGGTCGGTGGCGGGAGCACCGCCAGGTCGTCGACGGCGTGCTGTTCCGCTTTCGGACCGGAACCCGCTGGCGCGATCTGCCCGGCAGGTTCGGCCCGTGGCGCACCGTGTACGCCCGACACCGGCGTTGGTGTGCCGATGGCACCTGGGCCGCGGTCCTGGCCGCGCTGCACGCCCGCCTCGCCCAGTCCGGCGTCGACCTCGCCGAGTCCGGCGTCGACGCGGGCGAGACACGCGTGTTGCGCACCCTGATCGGCCGGCTGGGAGAGGTGGCACGCCGACCCACACCCGCCCGGACCGACGCCGGCGCCTGACGCCGGCTCGGTCCCGCGCGCGACGCCCTGGACCCCGAGCTTCGAAGCCCGACCTCAGCCCTGTGCCATCGTGTGGTGCGCGAACACCCGGTCGCGGGCCGTGGAGACGGCCGTGGCCACAGCGCCCAGCAGCACCGCCTCCTCGCCCAGGCCGCTCGCCGTCACCCTGGGTCGCAGCGGCGTCAACTCGTGCAACGCGGCGGTCATCGGGGCCAGCAACAGATCGGCGTTGGCGCCGATCCCGCCGCCCAGAACCACGAGTTCGGGATCGAGCACGGCGGTGACCGCGGCCACCACGTGAGCGAGCCGCTGCGCCTCGTGCCGCACCGCTCCCGCGGCCGGCTCCACCCCGCGCCGGGCCGCGTCGAACACGCCCTTCGCGGTGAGCGGGCCGGTCATCCCCAGCGCCCGTGCGCCGCGTACCACGGCGTCGGCCGACACCGCGTCCTCCAACATCCCGCGACGCGGCACCGGCGCGCTCGCCCCGTGCCCGACCCGGTCCGAGGGACGCGGCGACAGCGGCAGGAAGCCGATCTCGCCGGCCGCGCCGGAGGCTCCGGGGAACAGCCGTCCGTCGGCGACGATGCCCATGCCCAGACCGGTCCCGACGGTGACGTACACGAACAGCGGACAGCCCACGCCGGCCCCGCTGTGGTACTCGCCGAGCGCGGCGAGGTTGGCGTCGTTGACGATGTCCACCGTGGTGCCCAGCGCGGTCTCCATCCGCCCGCGCAGTCCCGGGCGACCCCACCCGGGCAGGTTGACCGCGTAGCGGATCCGGTCGGCCGCACGGTCGTACACGCCCGGACAGCCGATCACCGTGTGGACCACGGCGGTCGGTGCCAGGCCCGCGTCGGCCACCACGGTCCGGGCCAGGTCGGTCGCGGTGGCCAGCATGGTCGCCGACGTGCGGGCCCGGTTGTGCCGGTCCTGCCGGGCCAGCAACCGGCCGTCCAGATCGGCGACCGCGACCCGGATCCAGGACCGCCCGACGTCGATGCCCACGACATAGCCCGCGGTCGGATCGGGCTCGTACAGCAGCGCGGCCCGACCGCGCGCGCCGGTCTCCAGTCCCACCGCGCGGACCAGCCCCGCGCGCTCCAGCGCCTCCAGCGCGGTGGACACGGTCGGCTTGGACAGGCCCGTGTCGCGGGCGAGTTGGGCGCGCGAGATGGGCGCGGCGGCGCGTACCCGGTCGAGGAGTACGCGCTCGTTGATGCTGCGCAGCACGCCCCGGTTCCAGTGCGCCACGGCGGGTGGGTCGTTGTCCGGTGGGGTCCCACCTGAGGTCATCGGCTCTCCGTCAGTGGTGTCGAGGTGATCGCGCCACTGTAACGGCCATGGAAGGGCAAAGATGTGGGCCGGATCCGGGCACACTCTTGACGGGGATTAGTTAAGGAATTTTACTTTACAAACCGGCGGCGTCACGCGCCGGGTCGCACCACGAAGTTCCCTCCTCCGCACCCCCGTTCCGACCCCCGGTGTCCCCCGGGGGCGTCCCCTGTTCTGGAGGTTCACGGTGAGCGCCGGCCCAAGAGCGACCACGTCGGAGGGCGGATTCGTCCGCCGGATCGGCCTGTTCCAGGCGACCGCGATCAACATGAGTCAGATGTGCGGCATCGGACCCTTCGTCACCATCCCGCTGATGGTCGGCACCTTCGGCGGCCCGCAGGCCATCCTCGGCTTCCTCGCCGGCGCCCTGCTCGCCCTCGCCGACGGCCTGATCTGGGCCGAACTCGGCGCGGCGATGCCCGGCGCCGGCGGCACCTACATCTACCTGCGCGAGGCGTTCCAATACCGCACCGGCCGGCTGATGCCGTTCCTGTTCGTGTGGACCGCGATCCTGTTCATCCCGCTGATCATGTCCACCGGCGTGCTGGGCATGGTGCAGTACCTGCAATACCTGTGGCCCTCGATGTCGCAGACCGAGGGGGACCTCGTCGGCGTCGGCGTGGTGATCCTGGTGGTCCTGCTGCTGTGGCGCAGGATCGAGTCGATCGGCCTGCTGAGCAGCGTCATGTGGGTGGTCATGCTGATCAGCGTCGGCGCGGTGATCATCGCGTGCTACACGAACTTCGACGCCGACCTGGCCTTCACCTACCCCGACGGCGCGTTCGACCTGGGCACCACCGGCTTCTGGCTCGCCTTCGTCGGCGGCCTCAACATCGGCATCTACGACTACCTCGGCTACAACACCACCGCCTACCTCGGCGCCGAGATCAAGACCCCCGGCCGGGTGCTGCCGCGCTCGATCGTCCACTCCATCGTCGGCATCATGGCGATCTACCTGATCATGCAGATCGGCGTGCTCGGAGTCACCGACACCGACACCATCTCCGGCTCCTCCTCGATCGGTTCGCTGGTCCTGGAGAAGGCGTGGGGCAAGGGCGCCGCGCAGACGGTGACGGTGCTGATCCTGATCACCGCGTTCGCGTCCGTTTTCGCCGGCCTGCTCGGCGGCTCGCGGGTGCCCTACGACGCGGCCCGCGACCGGGTGTTCTTCAAACAGTTCGCCCGACTGCACCCTCGCCACCGCTTCCCGACGGTGGGACTGCTCACCATGGGCGCGGTGACCGCGGCCGGTTTCCTGATCGGCAATCACACCGACTTCAACACGATCATCGTGCTGCTCACCGCGGTGATGGTGATCGTCCAGGCGGTCTCCCAGGTCGCCGCGCTGATCGTGCTGCGCCGCCGGCAACCCGGCCTGGACCGCCCGTACCGGATGTGGCTGTACCCGGTGCCGGCCCTGGTCTCGCTGGTCGGCTGGATCGCCATCTTCTGCTACGCCGACAAGAACTCGCCCGGACGCCATCCGATCGAGTGGGCGCTGGCCTGGGTGGCGCTGGGCTGCGCCGCGTTCGTGGTGTGGGCCAAGGTGGAACGCACCTGGCCGTTCGGCCCTCGGGAGGTCGACGAGCGCTACCTGAACCGGACGGACCCCGAGGCCGGCACGGACGTCGTCGGCGCCGGCAACGTCGCGGAGCCCGCATGACGGCGCTCCACCGAGACCGGACCGCGGGTACTCCCGACACCCCCGGTACCCCCGGCACCGTCCCCGCGCCGGAGCGAGCGAACGCCCGCTCCGGCGCGGGGACGGGCGCGGCCTTCGTCTGCGGGATCGACTTCGGCGGCACCAAGATCGCGTTGGCCACCGCGCGTCCCGACGGCACGGTGCTGGCGAGGAACCGGCTGATCACCGACGCCCGTGAGGGCGCGGTCCAGGCGGTCCGGCGCGCGATCAAGGCGGCCCGCGAACTCGTGGCGCGGACGGCCGCGGCCACGGGAGCACACTGCTCGGCGGTCGGCGCGGTCAGTCCCGGCATCGTGCTGCCCGACCGCATCCTGCTCGCGCCCAACGTGCCCGGCTGGCAGGACCTGGCCCTGGCGGGCACGTTGGGCGAGGGGCTGGGCCTGGCCCCGGAGCGGGTCGCGGTCGGCAACGACGCCAAGGCCGCGGCGCTGGCGGAATCGCGCTGGGGCGCGCTGCGCGGCGCGGACCCGGCGATCCTGCTCACCGTCGGCACCGGGATCGCCGCGGCGATCGTGCTCGGCGGGCGGGTGGTGACCGGCGCGAACGGGGCGGCCGGCGAGATCGGCTACCTGCTGCGCGGGCGCGCCGACACCGGATTCGGCGCGGGACGCGCACCCCTGGAGGAGTACACCTCCGGCATCGGGTTGGCCACACGCGGCGGTGAACTCCTCGGCCGCGAGGTGGACGCCGCCGCGCTGTTCGCCGATCCGGATCCACGCGTGCGCGCACTCGTCGACGAGGCACTGGACGAACTGGCGGTACACGTCGCCAACGTGGCGATCACGCTGGACGTGGAACGGATCGCGGTCACCGGCGGCCTGATGCACTCCGCCCCTCGGGTGCGCGCGGCGCTGGCCGCGCGGGTGCGCGCGGCGGTGCCGTTCCCGCCCGACGTGGTGCCGGCGCGCTTCCTCCAGGACGCCTCGCTGCGGGGCGCGCTCTCGCTGGCCGCGGAGATCCTGCCGCGGCACCCGGGGGCCGGGGTGGGCTCGAACGCCGGTCGGGCCTGACCGGGCCCGGCTCCGGTCGGTCGGTCCCGTGACGCGGGGCCGGCCTCGGCAGGTCGACCCGGACGGGGCCGGCCTCAATCGCGGGTCGTCCCGGCCGGGTTCGCACCGGCGATGTCCGGGCCGAGGAGGTCCGGGCCGGCGGTACCCGGCGCGGCAGGGACGTAGCGCTGGAACTCCCAGGGGTCGTGCGCGGAGAAGACCTCGACCTCGTCGCCGTGCAGGCGGGCGAGTTCGCGCAGCCGGGCGTGGTTGCCCAGGCGCAGCGGGCGGTCCACCTCCCCGGCGAGTTGCACGACGTCCATCAGCGGGTGCGATCGGGGAGCGTCGGGGTCGACCTCGCCGTGGTAGAAGTACGCGTCGCCGGCGTGCAGCAGCCAGCGGTCGCCGATGTCCAGGGCGACCGCGCTGTGGCCCTCGGTGTGGCCGCCGAGCGGGACCAGCAGGATCTCCTCGGGCAGCCCGTCGAGTCGGCGAACCGCGTCGAAGCCGAACCAGGGGTCGCCCTGTTCACTGGCATAGGTCGCCCATCGCGGGCCGTGCGCGAGTTGCGCGACGCGGTAGCGGTCGGCGTCCCCGGCGATGCCCGCCGCGTGTTCGGCCTTGTGCACGTGCACGGTGGCGTGCGGGAAGTCGGCCAGGCCGCCCGCGTGGTCGCGGTCGAGATGGGTGAGCACGATGTGTCGCACGTCCAGGGGGTCGTACCCGAGCCGGCGGACCTGGTGCAGGGCGGTCTCGTGCAGGTCCAGCACGGGCGCGGCGTAGCCGACCCAATCCGCGCCCAGGTATTCGTCCGGATGCAGCACGTCGTTGGCGCCCAGGCCGGTCTCCACCAGGACGAGGCCGGCCGAGTCGGTCTCCACGAGCAGGCAGTGACAGACCGCGCGAGCCGGGAGCAGCGGACTGTCCGGGCCGTCCGCGGGGTCGATCTCGACCATGGAGCCGCAGTTGAGGTGATGTACGCGCATGGTGGATCCACTCGCTTTCGTCGGGTGTGGCGTTGCCACGGGAAGGGGCCGGTGCACGCGGCGCTACGCGGCGTCGATCGACTGCTCGACCAGGGCGCCCAGTTGCTCGCCGAGCGTGTGCAGGACGGTGGTGTCGCGGCGCACCTTGGCGAGCAGGATCGCGCCCTGGAGGGCGGACAGGATCAGCGTGGCCAGCGGCTCGGTCTCCGGTTCGGCGACGCCCCAGTGACCCAACGCGCGGGAGAGGCCGGCCAGCCAGGACGCGTACGCCTGATCGCACGAGGCCCGGATCGGTTCGCTGTCGGCCGACGCCTCCAGCGCGACCGTGGCGATCGGGCAGCCGCTGTGGAAGTCCGTCGCGGTGAGGTTGTCGGCGAACAGCGCGGCGATCCCGGCGAGCGCGTCCCGAGGGCCCCCGGCCGCCCGCACCACGGTGGCCAGGCGTTCGCCGACCTCGCCGCCGGAGCGAGTGATCGCCTCGACGGCGAGTTGCTCCTTGCCGCCCGGGAAGTGGAAGTAGAGCGAGCCCTTGGGGGCGTTGCTGTCGGCCAGCACCTGATTGAGGCCGGTGCCGGAGTACCCCTGCCGTTGGAAGAGATCGGCGGCGGTGCCCAGTACCCGGTCGCGCGTGTCGTTGTTTCTTGCCATGTGTCGATAGTAGGTAGACCGGTCTACAAAAACTAGACCGGTCTACCTACTTTTTACCTCGCGGATCCTCCCGGGCGATTCGTCGATGGCCGCTCGGGGCCGGGTCGACACCGGGCGATCGGTGCGCGGCCGTCGCCGTGCGGCGGGCGATCAGCGGTCCGCGGCGGGCCGGCAGCGGCGCACCCAGTACGCGTAGGTCAGTGCCAGGAGCATCGGCCCCCACAACATTCCGGGCGCGATGCACACCTGAGCAAGCATCCGCCACCCCACGTTGGAGAACCCGACGCCCTCGTCCAACAGACCGAGCCAGGACAGCGGTACGGGTGCCCAGAACGCGGTCACCGCCAGACCGCCGAGCGTCGCGGCGACGATCACCGCGTACGGCGAGAGCCGCTTGCCGCCGATGAACGGCAGCCACGCGGGCGCCACTTCGCCCCATCCGCGGACCAGACCGAGGCAGAGCAGCCCCAGTGCCTCGGTGATCACGCTGAGCGTGAGCACATACGGGAGGCTGATCCAGGCGGCCGGCATCTCTGCCTCGTCGAGCATGCCCATCTCGAAGCCCAGCCCGAACGGCAGCCGCCACAGACATTGCGGCAACAGCACCCACGGGATCGCGTAGGCGATCCGGACCGCCCAGCGCGGGACGGGACGCTCGGTGTCGGCGGAAGTCGTCTTCGGGTGCGATGCGTTGAGGATCTTCACGCCCCAACCGTCGCGGACCCGGGGTGGCCGCGACGTCCGTCGCGGGAGGGGTGATCGGTGCGACCGGGGGAGGAGCCGCGGCCCGCCCCGGGGAGGGGCCACTTGCCCGCGAACGGGTCCGCGGGGGCGGCACGGATCATCGAAAACCGGTGGATTCGGGTGGGATCGCCTCCGGCGGGGCGCGCCTGGGACGCCGGTACGCAGGGCGAGGCGTGAGCGCAAGGCACGCCGGGGATGATCTCCCGGGCCCACCCGGGTGGCAGCCGCGGCCCGACACCCGACCGGCGGAGTGACCCGAAAGGTCGGGGAGAACTCGGCCCGCGGCGAGCCGAGTTCCGCCGGGCACGGGCCGCCGTGACGGTCTCACCAACCACCGTCGAAGAAGGCCGCGAGTGCGGGCCTGGAGTCCATCGCCGTGCTCGTGTTCGCCACCCCGACGACGATCAGGACCAGTGCCGACAGCGCCGCGAGCACACCGAACCACACCGACAGGTGCCGCGTTCGCCGATCGGCGGACTTCGTGCCGGCGAACCGCCGCCACGCCGCCACGCTCACGCCGATCAGGACGAGCGCCACGACGGCGGCGATCACGGCCATCGCCACGTGGTAGCGAGCGAAGTCGCCGATCATCATGTCGAGCTGTGGCGGGGTTCGCTCGGCGGTGCCGGCGGGGGCGGCCAGGTGCTGCCGAACCTGACCGAGCACGCCCGCGAGTTCCCCGTCGGCCGCGCCGGTCGGCAACATCGACAACAGTGAGGCGAAGGGCGCCACCGCGCCCTGGATATTGGCCGGCACGGTCACCGACGCGAAAAGTGCGCACAGCGTGACGAGAACACCGGCCGCGACAAAGGCGGTTCGCCCTCCCGCACCGAGATCGCCCGCTTTCCGGAATGCCTTCACCACGAGGGTGCCGAGTGCGACGAGCACGATCAGCAGGATCGCGGCGATCACGGCCTTGGCCACGTGAAAACGGAACCAGTAGTCGACCACTCTCTCCATGCCGGGGGAGAAATCCCGTTCGCCGGCATTCCAATACTCGACGAACGCTTTGCGGAAAGCGTCCGCGAGTTCGTCCTCGTCGAGCGAGCCGCCACCCGACCCGCTCGCGGCGAGCCTGCCCGGGACGACGAAGAGGGCGGCGACGAGGGCCGCGGCGAGGGTGGTGAGGAGGGCGAGTGGGCGACCGGGGATACCCGCGAATCGCGACGGGGCCTCGGGACGTTGCCGAGGGCCCGTGGGGTGCGGTGCTGTCATGCCGACCACGGTTTCGCACCGGCGCCATACGGTCACCGGAGCAGGCCGGACATCCGGGGGTATGGCTGTCCACACCCCGAAGGGAGTCGGGCAGGGTCGCGCGGGGCCGAACACCGCGGAAGCGGACCGGAGACCGGGACCCCGCACGCCGGCGTCGGCCCTGCGCCGCCGGTTGCCGCGGCGTCAGCCCCGGAGGTAGGTGAGGACCGCGAGCACCCGCCGGTGCTGGGCATCGTCGGGCAGCAGGCCGAGTTTGGCGAAGATGTTCCCGATGTGCTTCTCCACCGCGCTGGCGGAGACCACCAACCGCCGGGCGACGGCGGTATTGGAGCAGCCCTCGGCCATCAGCGCCAGGATCTGCCGTTCCCGTGCGGTCAGCGTGCCCACGGCGCTGTCCCGGCGCCGCTCGGTCAGCAGTTGGGCGATGACCTGGGGATCCAGCACCGTCGCGCCGCGGGCGACCCGGTCCAGCGCGTCCAGGAACTCCTCGATCCGGGCGACCCGGTCCTTGAGCAGGTACCCGACGGCGCCGGAGCCGTCCGCGAGCAGGTCGCCGGCGTAGGACGCCTCCACGTACTGACTGAGGATCAGCATCGGGGCGCCGGGCACGTGCGTGCGGGCGGTGATCGCCGCGCGCAGGCCCTCGTCCGTGTGGGTCGGCGGCATCCGCACGTCGACGATCGAAACGTCCGGACGGTGTTCGCGGACCGCCTCGACCAGGGAGGGCCCGTCCCCGACCGCGTCCACCACGTGGTGACCGTCCTCGACGAGCAGGCGGACCAGGCCCTCGCGCAGCAGCACCGAGTCGTCGGCGACGACGATCCGCAGCGGTTCGCGGTTCGCGGGCCCCGATGCCGGTGTGGGTGCTCCTTCGGGCGGGGTCAACAACACGGCAGTTCCGCGGTGATCGTGGTCGGGCCTCCGGCGGGACTGTCCACGGTCAGCCGACCGCCGACCGCGTGCAGCCGCTCGTCCAGGCCCCGCAGCCCGTGCCCCTTGGCCGGCGCCGCGCCGCCCACCCCGTCGTCCGTCACCCGAATCCGCAAGGTCCCCCCACCGTGGCGTAGTGCGATCGCACACCGGTGCGCGTGGCTGTGCTTGGCCACGTTGGTCAGGGTCTCCGCGACCACGAAATACGCGGCCGTCTCGACGCCGGCGGGCGGCCGAGGGCGCAGGGGGACGGTATCGAGTTCGGCGGGGACGGTGGAGCGCGCGGCCAGGGCGCCGAGCGCCTCGTTCAGGCCGCGGTCGACCAGGATCGGCGGGGCGATGCCGCGCGAGAGCGCACGCAACTCGTCCAGCGCCTCCTGGGCCTGGACGATCGCGTCGGCCAGGGCGGCCCGGACGGTCTCCGGCCTGCTGTCGAGGTAGTGCTGGGCCCGTCCCAGTTCCAGCGACAGGCGCACCAGTCGTTGCTGGGGGCCGTCGTGGATGTCGCGCTCGAGGCGGCGCAGTGCGGTCGCCTCGGCCGTGACCGCGGCGACGGTCTGAGCGCGAGCGGTGTCCCGCTCCCGCTCCAGCCCCCTGATCCTGCGGTGCAGCGCGGACGCGTCGACGAGCAGCGCCTGCCCCAGCCCGGCCTGGGCCGCCGTGCACGCCCGGGTCACCAGCGGCAGGCAGGCCAGCAACAGCAGGCCGACCGCGGTCCCGGCGGCGACCCGATCGGTCGGCGACACCAGCCCGAGGCTCACCGAGACGTGCGATTCGCTGCCGCCCGCGTTCAGGGACAGCGGCCGCAACGGCTCGGACGGCGTGTACCGGTAGCGCAGGGCGCAGGTGGCACAGGCGAGGCCGACGAACCACCACAGCGCGGTCACCACCGACGTGACCAGGACGACCGGGAGCACCACCACCGCGTGGATCGTGTCCGACCACGCCCCGGGAGCGAGCGCCGCGGCTCGCCCCTTCGGTCTCGCCGGCGGCTCACCGCGTTCGACTCCCGGGGTGGAGGGACGCACCTTCGCGATGCGCCACCGTTCCAGGTCGGCGCACCGGCGCGCCGGCGCGAGGGCGTAGGCCACGACCTGCGACGTGCCGGACAACAGCCGACCCACCGTTGCGGCGAACACCGCCCCGAGTACCGCCGGGAGTACGGCCAGGAGGCCGGCGGCGGCGGTCACCGGCGCGGTGAGCAGGTACAGCGACCGCACGAGCGTCTGCCGCCCCGTGCGGGCGACGGCCCCCACGCCCGACCACCACCGGCCCGGGATCGCGGGGGAGAGCGAATTGGTCATGGCCCAAAGCTAATGGGCCGCGGCGCGGCCTTCGGCGGGGTTGCGGTGGGCGTCGGGAACGAAGCCGAAGTCGAAGCGCCGTCCGCCCGCTGCCGGTGGAAGGTACGACGGTAGGCGTCCGGGGGCACGCCGACGGTACGGTTGAAATGTCGGCGCAGAGTGGTGGCGGTCCCCATGCCGGTGGCTTCGGCGATGGCGTCCACGCTGTCGTCGGTGGTCTCCAGGAGTTCCTGGGCCCGGTGGATCCGCTGGGTCAGCAGCCACTGCAGCGGCGTGGTGCCCGTCATCGCCCTGAAGTGCCGGCCGAGGTGGCGCGAGCTCATGTTCGCCCGGCGGGCCAGATCCTCCACCGTCAGCGGTCGATCCAGTCGTCCGGCCGCCCAGGCGAGCAGTTCGCCGAGGGGATGGTCGTGCCGTTCGGGCACCGGGGTGGCGACGAACTGGGCCTGGCCGCCGGGCCGATGTGGCGGTACGACCAGCCTGCGGGCGACCGCGTTGGCGATCGTCGAGCCGTGGTCGAGACGGATCAGGTGCAGACACAGGTCCATCGCGGCGGCCTTGCCGGCGGAGGTGAGCACGCTGCCGTTGTCGACGTAGAGCACGTCGGGGTCGACCTCGACCCGGGGGAAGCGGGTGGCGAGCGCCTCGGCGTACGACCAGTGTGTGGTGGCCCGCCGTCCGTCCAGCAGGCCGGCGGCGGCCAGTACGAAGGCACCCGTGCAGAGGGAGACCACCCGCGCTCCGGCCTCGTGCGCCGCGCGTACGGCGTGGACGAGGTCCGCCGGTGGGTCCCCCTCGAGGTCGGCCCACCCGGGGACGATCACGGTCTCGGCCAGGGCCAGTCGGTCGAGTCCGCAGTCGGGTTCGAGGAGGAAGCGGCCGTCGGCCCGCACGGGGCCCGCCCCACAGATGACGAGCTCGTACCAGCTCTCCACCGGGACCGGCGGGGCCGAGCCGAAGAACTCGTGGGCCAAGGCCAGTTCGAAGTGCAGGATCCCGTCGGCGACGGCTATCGCGACTGTGCTCACGTCCGGAAGTGTATGCATCATGTCGTTCCGGACGCTCGTGTGGGGTGCCGGGTGGTCGACACGATGTGGGGGTTGGTCTTTCGGACGGGGAGGCAAGTGACGTGCGCGCTGTCGGTCAGGATGTGCTGGGTGGTCCCGAGGTGTTGCGGGAGTTCGACCTGGAGCGGCCGGTGCCCGGCCCGAGCGAGGTACTGGTCGGGGTGCACGCGGCGGGCGTCAACCCGACCGACTGGATACATCGGGCCACGGGCCTGATCCTTGGCGAACCGCCGTTCGTGCTCGGGTGGGACGTGTCGGGCGTGGTGGAGGCGGTGGGCCTGGGGGTGACGATCCATCGACCGGGCGACGAGGTGTTCGGCATGCTGAGCTACCCGTACGGCAACGGGGCGCACGCCGAGTACGTGGTCTCGGCGGCCCGCCACCTGGTGCGCAAGCCCGCGAATGTCGACCACGTGCGGGCCGCCGCGCTGCCCCTGGCCGCGATCACCGCCTGGCAGGCCCTGGTGGACACCGCGGAACTGCGGGAAGGGCAAAGGGTGTTGATTCACGCCGCGGCGGGCGGGGTCGGTCACCTGGCGGTCCAGATCGCCAAGGCGCGCGGCGCGTACGTGATCGGCACCGCGAGCGCGGCCAAGCACGACTTCGTCCGCGGGCTGGGCGCCGACGAGATGATCGACTACGCCACGACCGACTTCGCCGACGTCGTGCGGGACGTGGACGTCGTGCTGGACGGCGTCGGCGGCGAGTACGGTCCCCGCTCGCTGCGGACGCTGCGCCGGGGCGGCGTGCTCGTCGCGATCGTGAACAACGTCGGGGACCTGGACGTCGAGCGGTACGGGGTCCGGGCCGAGGAGATGCTCGTCGAGGCCGACCACGCGGCCATGCGGCAGGTCGCGGACCTGGTCGAGGCGGGGCGACTGCGCGCCGCGATCGACTCGGTGTTCCCGCTGGCGGACGCGGCCAAGGCACACGAGCGCGGGGAGACCGGCCGGGTCACGGGCAAGATCGTCCTGACGGTCTGACGCCCGCGCTCCGGTCCGCCCGCCCCCGGTCCGCCCGCCTGCACCCGCGTGTCCGCCGGGACGCACGGCGGCGCCGCGCGCTCCGACCGTCGTCGGAGGGCACGGCGCCGAAAGCGCGTCCCACTATGCGGTTGTGTCACCGTCGCCGGAGCATATGTGCGCCGACCGCGGCGGGTTGCCGGTTCGATCAGGCCGGGCGGGTGGCGCCGGCGATCGGCATGGTGTTGATCGAGGCGATCTCGACCGACTTGCGCGGGTTGGGGGCGTGCACCATCTTGCCGTCACCGATGTAGATGCCGACGTGGCTGATGCCCGAGTAGAAGAACACCAGGTCGCCGGGCTGCAGGTTGGCGACCGACACGTGCGTGTCGGCGGCGAACTGGTCGTTGGTCACGCGGGGCAGCGAGATGCCCGCGGACTTGTACGCGGCCTGGACCAGACCCGAGCAGTCGTACGCGTTCGGGCCGGTGGCGCCGTACACGTACGGCTTGCCGATCTGCGCCTTGGCGAAGGCCACGGCCTGGGCGGCCTTGCTGCTCGACGCGGTCGAGGAGCCGCCGGTCGGCGCCTGGTTGCCCTTCGAGCCGCCGGTGGCGGGCTTGGCCGCGGGCTTGACCGACACGTCGGCCGACGGCTTGCTCGCCGGCTTGGGGGTGGTCTTGCCCGGCGTGACGGAGGTCTTGGGCTGGACCTTGATGCTCGGCTTGGCGGGCGCGGCGGCCTTGGGGGCCTCGGGCGCCGAGCCGTCCAGACGCAGGGTCTGGCCGATCTCGATCAGGTCCGGGCCGGACAGCAGCACGTCGCGGTTGAGCTCGTACAGGCTCTGCCAGCCGCCGTTGACCTGGTTGGTCTGGGCGAGCCGGAACAGCGTGTCGCCGGCCTGGACCACGTAGCGGGCCTTGTCGGCGGCCGTGTCGGTCTCCGGCGTGGCGGGCGCGGCCTGGACCGGGGCCGCGTCGACCGCGGCGGTGGGGACCGCCGACAGCACGGCGGAGGGGGACTGCTCGGAGGTGGAGGGGGCCTGCGCCGGGGCGGCGCCGGCGGTGGCGACCGGGATCACGACACCCATGCCGGCGATGCCCACCGCCGCGACGAAGCGGCGGACGTTGGTGGGTCGAGCGGCGCGATGGCGAGCGTTTGTGGACAGCATGAAATGGGGTCCTCTCCTGTCGCCTACGAGGTGAGCTGTCGGATTCGGACTGGAGCAGCCCGGTCGCGTTACGCGACTTCACCCCTAGCCGTCACCGGAACGATCCCGGCCACGGCGATTCACCTGGTTCCCCCGCTCCCGTCGGATTCTTCGATGTAGACCTCCCGCTGCCGGCGACGGGATTCGGCGTACCGGCGACAGGGTTCACCCGAAAGGTGAATCGGCGAGAAAGGTAGGCAATGCGGATGCCTGATCACAACCGAAACGCCGACTTCGCCTTGCGGGTAAAGGCGGAATAAATGCGACATCTCTCCCGCGTTCGGCTCCTGTGCACCGGTGATGACGAGGGGATATCTCGGAGAGTGGCGTGATCGTGCGGTAACGGAAAATAGTCGAGACTCGTCGCGGGGCGCGGAAAATGAATTGCGGCCCGAAGTCGGCTATATAATTTATGTCCGTTATATCCATGCGGCCTACATCACATTTCGGGCAACCGATCGACTGGTCATGCCGGACATGCCGGCGATGCCCCGATCCGCCCCTCGCCGTCGTCGGGGTGACCGGCGGCGCGGGCGCCATCCGCGGGGCCGGGCATCGCCGGGGGCGGGTCAGCCGGTGAACACCTCCACCAGCGACCAGATCGCCAGCCCGAGCATGCACAGGCCGCCGATCCGCTGCACCGTCTGCAGCGGGACGCGCTTGGCGATGAACCGCCCGGCGAGCAGGGCCAACGCGGACACCGACATCAGTGCCGCGGCCGAGCCGATCGCGGTGGACCAGGTGCCGTTCGTGGCGGCCAGGTTGGCCGTGGTGATCTGGGTGAGGTCGCCCCATTCGCTGATGAACACGGCCACGAAGGCGGTCGAGAAGACCGGCCGGAAGCCGGTCACGCTCTTGCCCGCGGTGTCCTCGTCCTCCTCGCCCGCTCCGCCGCGCAACAACATGAAGGCGCCGAAGCCGAACAGGGCGGCGGAGACGAGCTTGACGATCCAGCCGGGGAGCAGCCCGAGCAGGCCGCCCGCGCCGACGGCGAGGGCCACGTGTACGACGAACGCGGCCGAGGTGCCGAACCACACGTAGAGCGGACGCATGCGGGTGCCCATGGCAAGCGACGCGAACATCGTCTTGTCCGGGAGCTCGGCGAGGAAGATCAGCCCGAAGGCGGTCAGGATCGCCAGAAGGTCGAGGCGCATTCCGGGTGGCTTTCTGCGAGAGCCGGACCCCGGGTCTTCACGAAGCGCCGCACGGCAACCGGAGGACCACTCGGCCCGGCACGACGGGGTGCACCCACGAGAAGACGAGGGTGCGTCGATGCCTGGCCGAAGGTCTCGCCCACCCGTGTCGAGCACGGGCCCGGCCACCGGGAGTCCGAGGACTCCAGCATGTCGACGACCGGTTCACGGGGCTACTCCCCTTCGCGGTCACGACTTTACCGCACCCGGCGCCGGCACCGGCCCGGCCGCTCCTCGGCGGGCCGGGCCGTTGCGACGCCTACGACGAGCCGTTCGCCGACGACGACCCGCCCTCACCCAGGACCCGGGCCAACGACCAGCGCAACTGTGTCTCGTCCAGCGTCGTGTCCAGCGTCAGCACCTGAAGCATGGTCCCGTCCAGCACGGCGAGCGCCGCGGCGGCGGCGCGCGGTCCGACCCGGACGGACAGGAAATCGCCGACGCCCTCGACCCAGGCCAGGGCGAACCCGCGCAGCTCCGGGCTGCGGGCGGCGGCCAGGTACAACTCGTACTCGACCAGCGCGCGCGAGCGGTCCGCGAGGTATTCCGCGGTGAGCGCGGTGAGCACCCCGGGCAGGTCCTCCGCGTCCCGCGCCCGCCGGACCCACTCCTCCAGCAGCCGCACCGTCTCGGCCGACGCGTGCGCGAGCGCCGCGGCGACCAGGTCGTCGAGCGAGGCGAAGTAGTACGTGGTCGCTCCCAACGGCACGCCCGCCCGGGCCGCGACCAGGCGATGCGTGGTGTTGCCCACGCCCACCTCCGCGATCACCTCACACGCGCCGCGCACGATCCGCAGTCGCCGACCCTCCGGATCCCGGGCCGCGGTCAATGCGCACCACCCAGGTTCAACACCACGACGCCCGCGATCACCAGTGCCATCCCGAACGCCTTGAGCAACGTCACCGGCTCGTTCAGGAACGCCGCGCCGACCAGTGCGATGGCCACCGTCCCCAGTCCGGACCAGATCGCGTACGCCGTGCCCACCTGCAACTGCCGCAACGACAGCGTCAGCAGGTAGAAGGCACCCGCGTATCCGCCCAGACAAGCCAGCGTCGGCCACAGCCGGGT
Organism: Embleya sp. NBC_00888; assembly: GCF_045207655.1. Taxonomy (NCBI): domain Bacteria; kingdom Bacillati; phylum Actinomycetota; class Actinomycetes; order Kitasatosporales; family Streptomycetaceae; genus Embleya; species Embleya sp. NBC_00888. The sequence continues at coordinate 3,026,199 of NZ_CP108785.1, forward strand.
GAACCCGTCGGTGCTCTTCAGCAGACTGGTCGCGATCACCTCACACGAGATCGCCAGCCCCAGGAACAGCCAGGCCACGGGCCTCTCCCTCCGAGTGGTACAGATGTACAAGTACAAATGTACAAGAATGCTCGCGCCCGGGTGATCGGAGCCCTCGTCTCGGCCGCCGGCCCGGAAGGAGTCGGAACCGGCCGGACTCGGCCCGGAGCCGGCGCGGAACCGACGCGGCTCGCGGCCGGCCCCGGGACAGCCCAAACCGGTGGATAGGCTGCTTCGATGCCCATCGAACGGCCGGATCGCATTCGAGGCGCGACGGCCGATCGGCCGGCCGCGTGCGTCGCCGCGTTGCCGCCGTCGATCGGCGCGACCCGGCTGGTCGCGGTGGACGGGATCGGCGGTTCCGGCAAGACCACGTTCGCCGACGCGCTCGCCGCGCGACTGGGCGGCGCGCCGGTGGTGCGCCTGGACGACTTCGCCCGGCCGGGGGACTTCTTCGGCTGGTTGCCCAGGCTGCGCGCCCAACTGCTCGAACCGCTGGCCCGACACCAGGCCACCCGCTGCGACTCCTACGACTGGGCCGGCTACCGGATCAGCGGCTACAGCGAGGTTCCGGCCGCGCCGGTGGTGATCCTGGAGGGGGTCGGCGCGGCCCGGCGCGAACTCGGCCCGGTGACCGCGCTGCGCGTGCACGTCGACACGCCGGCCGAACTCGCCGCGGCGCGCACGCTGGATCGGGACGGCCCCGGACTGGCCTGGTTCTGGCGGCTGTGGCGCGCCGCCGAGGCCGAGCACCTGGCCCGGGACCGTCCGTGGACCCGCCCCCACCTACGCGTCGACGGGGCGGACGGACGCGGCGGGTCAACGATCGAACCCGACCGGCGCGCGCTCGCCGGCGGCGGCCGATGGTCGCCCTCGACGGCTCGCCGCGACGACCCCGGGTGTGCGGGGTGACCCCGGCCGGTTGCCCGGGATCGGTCACATGCCGGCGGCTCCGTCGAGGCGTTCGCGCAGGAGGTCGGCATGGCCGTTGTGGCGGGCGTACTCGGCGATCAGGTTGACCAGGACCCAGCGCAGCGAGAACGGCTTGCCGGTGGCCTTGCGGATACCGGTGTCGTCCAGGGACGCGGCGGCGGCGACGATCTCCCGCGAGCGCTCGCACTCGGCGTGCCAGCGGGCGAACGCCTCGGCCGGGTCGCCGTCCAGGTGCTCGAAGTCCTGATCCGGGTCGTCGTCGGTGTAGTAGAGCATCGGTACGTCGTCGCCGGCGAACTGGATGTGGAACCACCAGCGTTCGACGCCGGCCAGGTGCCGGATCATGCCGTGCAGCGACAACCCGGACGGCGAGACGGCCCGCTCGGACAGCTGCTCCGCCGACAGGCCCGCGCACTTGAGCTCGAAGGTGGCCCGGTGCCAGTCGAGGAAGCCGGTCAGGACCTCGCGCTCGTCGCCCAAATCGGCGGGCGACGTACGGGTGTCCTCGCGCCGGCGTGGGGAGTGGTGCAGGGGCGGGATCGACTCGGCCATGATCCACCTTCCGGTTCGGCAAAGGCACGAGTCTGCCCGACGGCACCGACATCGGGTCGGCGGCACGCGGCGAATGTGCCGGTCGGCGCGACCCGGTCGGGAGACGCTTTCCGGGTACGTCACACGGACACCCCGGGAGCCTCGGATGACCGATTTCGGACCACCGCCCGCGCGCTATGACGACCTGCGGGCGTTGTTCGTCAACTGCACGCTCAAGCGCTCACCCGCGGTCAGCAACACCCAGGGGCTCGTGGACCTCAGCCGGGGCATCATGACCCGGCACGGGGTCGTGGTCGACCAGATCCGCGCGGTCGACCACGAGATCGCCACCGGCGTGTGGCCGGACATGAGCGACCGGGGGTGGCCCGGCGACGAGTGGCCCGCGCTGTACGAGCGGGTGCTGGCCGCGGACATCCTGGTGTTGGCCGGGCCGATCTGGCTGGGCGACAACAGCTCGGTGCTCAAGCGGGTGGTGGAGCGGCTGTACGCGTGCTCCGGACTGCTCAACGACGCCGGCCAGTACGCCTATTACGGGCGGGTCGGCGGCTGCCTGATCACCGGCAACGAGGACGGCGTCAAGCACTGCGCGATGAACGTGCTGTACAGCCTCCAGCACCTGGGCTACGTCATCCCGCCGCAGGCGGACGCCGGGTGGATCGGCGAGGTGGGCCCGGGGGCCTCCTACCTGGATCCCGGCTCGGGCGGCCCGGAGAACGACTTCACCAACCGCAACACCACGTTCATGACCTGGAACCTGATGCACCTGGCCCGGTTGCTCAAGGACGCGGGCGGGATGCCCGCGTACGGCAACCAGCGCGCGGGCTGGGACGCGGGGTGCCGGTACGACTTCGAGAACCCCGACTACCGCTGAAGCCCCACCCGTTTCGAGCCCGACCGCCCGGAACCCCGGCCGCCGAGACCCCGACCGCGGACACCCGAGCGCGGACACCCGAAGGCGGTCGAGCCTCACGGCGCGAGCGCGGGCAGCGCGGTGATCGCCTCGGGGGTCCAGGTGCCGGCGGCGCCCGGACGGCCCGCGAGGTAGCGCGCCGCACGCCCGCGGGACCAGCCGTGCGCCTCGACGAGGCCGGCGGTCAGGTGTCGCAGGTACATCGCGGCCGGCGCGTTCCAGGGCGCGTCGGCGCTGCGCCAGGGGGCGGTCAGGGTGAGGATCGTGTGCCCGTCGGCGGCACCCACCCGGACGACCGTCTCGTAGCGGCCCGGACCCAGGGTGGCCCGCCCGGTGACCGGCAGCGTGCTCAGGTCGAGTTCGGCACCGGGCGCGCGGTACATCTCCTGCGCGGCCAGATCGGCGAACTGATCCCGGGTCACCAGGTAGGCCCGAGCCGGGGTCCGGCCCGGATCCAGCGGGTCGTACAGCGCGAGTCCGCCGGTCCAGGACTTCGACTCGAAGGCGAAGTACAGCCGGCCCGGCAGCACCACCGGCCGGATGGCGCGCGGCGCGGCGGGGTTCCGACAACCGGGATAGGTCCGCGCACCCCCGAACGGCCGACCGCCGCGCAGATAACACGCGAGGCGGGCGGCATGCATGTTGGACCCGTACGCGGCATACCAGACCAGGTCGGAACCCACGCGTCGCAGTCTAGGGCGTGTCTTCAATCCCCCGCCGAGCTCCACGACGCCCGGCACCGCATCCGCCCTTCGGGCTCCTCGCCGCGCTCGCCGCCCCGGAGAACCACCCGAATGGAACCACTATGCGGGTGCTTCTCCGGCACGCCGACGCACGGCATCCGCCCTTCGGGCTCCTCGCTTCGCTCACGCCGCGGAGCCCGACGGGGGATTGAAGACACGCCCTGGCGCCGCAACCGGCGACGGCATCGGCACGGCAGCGGTGTCGCCGCCGGCGGGGGCGTGCCGCGGTGCGCCGAACGAGCGGAGTGGGCGGGCCGAGGGCGTGAACACGGGGATGGTCGGCGCCAATCGGGGCAGTGGTGAGTACGCGCCGAATCCGGCCGGTCGCCGGCTCAACCCGAGGTCGGTCGGGACCGGAATCGAAGTCCCGTGCGCGTCGGGCCGTGGCCGATCGAGCCACCGCCGCGCAGGCACCGCGAAGGAGCCCAGGATGCCCGATCCGCTGCCGCCGCCCACCGTCGACCAAGCCGTCGCGAATGTGCTCGACGCCCACGACGTCCCGCTGGAGGCGACCGTCCGGGTGGCCCCGTATGCAGACATGGCGGTGGGCGACCTGCTCACCCTGTCCTGGCACGGCCCGGACACGGCGGCCTTCACCGTGTGCGTACCGATCACCGGACACGCGCTGGACCGGCCGGTCCTGTTCAAGGTGCCCGCCGCCGAGATCCTCCCGTACGCGGGCGCCGAGGTGACGCTGAGCTACCGGCTGGAGCGCCCCGGCACAGGCACCGGCGCGGACTCGGCCGCGCTGGTGCTCCGGGTCGAACCGGACGCGGCCTGGGCCGCGAAGGGGTAGCGGCGCGGGCCGGCGGGACGAGTGCAAACGAGTCCAATTGGTCTCGTCGGTCTCGTTCGGTTACCGCATCGCCGCCGCCGGCTCCAGGTGTCGTACGTCCCACACCTGCACGTCGGCCACCTGCCGACCCGGGCCGAGCAGCGCGGTCAGGGTCGCGGTGAGTTCGGCCCGATAGCGGTGCTCGGGCAACACCACCACGTCGGCGTGCCACCGGGTCAGGTCCTCGCGGGCCTCGCGGCGCTGGTCCGCGGTGATCTCCGGGACCTGGCCCTCGGCGGCGACCCGGCCCAGCAACGCCGAGGTCGGGCTGTAGTCCGCCCCGTACACGCCGATCCGGTCGGGACCCCACGGGCCGACGAAGTAACCCTCCGCGAGCGGGAAGCCCAGGTCGGCCACGCTCTGCCAGTGCAGCGCGGTCGCGTCGCCGACGCTGGGCAGCGGCACCACCACGACGGATCCGTTGTCGACGTACGGTCGCCAGCGCCCGTCGGCGAAGAACTCCGGAACCGGGCGTCGGTTTTGCACGTCCAGCGGAGTGGGCGCGATCGGCAGCAGCGCCATGGCCAGCACCGCCGCCCAGATCAGCTGTACCGGAAGCTCGCGACCCCCGGACCCGGACCCGGTTTCCGACTCGGCTCCCGAGCGGATCGAGGTCGCGGCCAGGATCCGATCCGTGGCCAGTGCCAGCAGCACGGCGATCGCCGGGACGCAGACCAGCGCGAAGCGCGACTCCAGGATCGACTCGAACAGGGGCAGGTCGTTCAGCAACCGCCACGGGCCGGGCAGGCCGGTGTCGTCGTGGTCGACCGTGATGTCCAGGCCCAGCGACAGCAGCGCCGCGACCAGCGCGGTGATCGCCGCCGCGCGCGCGACGGCCGCGCGGCGCAGCCAGGCCACCAGGAAGAGGGTCAGGATCACCAGCGGCCAACCGAAGAACGCGTTCTCCTCGGTGGTGCCCTCGGACAGTGCCGCCGCGCCGGCGCGGTCGCCGCCCAGCGAGTCGCTCGCGTACGCGGTGAACGCCGCCACGTCGTTGCCCGACTCGTGCTCGAGCGTCGTGTAGTGCTGCGGCCCGAAGAACTGCACCCACAACGGGTACGCGACCAGCGCCAGCGACACCGCCGCGCCGACCAGCAGCCCGATGCCCAGCGGTCGCGCCGCCTCGCGGGCCGCGTCCGGCGACGCGAGCGCGTACACGATCCCGAAGATCACCAGGCCGACGGCCGCGAACAGCAGCGGCTCCTCACCGATGAAGATCTGGAAGGCGATCAGCAGCCCGAGCACGACCCCGTTGCGCACCGGCCGCTCGCCCTGCCACAGCCGGATCAGCATCTCGATGATCGGCGGGATCACGAAGAGCACCACGAAGTTCGGATGCGCGTTGGCGTGCGAGATGATCGGCGGCGCGAATCCGCACAGCGCGCCGCCCACGGCCGCCGCGCGCCTGCTGCGCACCACCCGGCGGGCCAGCAACCAGTACCACGCGAAGGCGGTGCCGGCCAGGCCGCCGGTGAGCACCAGGGCCCAGGTCGTGCTCGGACCGAACAGCAGCGTGACGGGGGTGAGCGGGATGCCCAGGCCGAGCATGGCCGTGTTGGCCATCATGTTTACGCCCAGCGGGTGGTTCTGCAGGTCCGAGACCAGCGGGTCGCGGAAGTTGCGGACCGCGTCGGCGGTGGCGTCGAAGAACCACTCCCACATGTTCTGGTCCTGGCCGCCGTTGGCCAGATAGGCGTGGTCGAGGTCGGCCCACAGGTCCTTGTACAACCACACCGCGAGGCACAGGAACAGGCTGCCGATCCACCAGTCGACGGCACGGGCGCCCCACAGTTGCTGCGCGGCGATCTCGCGTACGCGAAGACGAGGGTCGGTGCGTTGTCGGGCTTCGGCGACGGCCATGGATGTCGGGTCCTTCCGAGGGCTGCTGCCGCCACGGGCGTGGGACGGTCCCGGCGAGGCGCCCGCGTCGGACGAACACACTCCGGCACCCGGTCGGGCGGTGACGAGGCGACGCACCTCGACCGGTGGGGGCGATCCCCGCGAGCGCGTACCGGCACCGGAGCGCCCGGCGGGACGCGCTACGGCGGTTGATCGCCGGCCATGCTACGAGGAGCGAACGGTCCACCGAACGGCGGGGCCGCCGATCGCCGCCCCGCCGGCCGGCGACGGGGCGACCCGGCCGTGCGAGTCGATGCCGGGCGGGGCGGAATTCGCCGGCCCGATCGGGCCCGGGCGGTGAGGATGGCGCCGTGCCGATCCTTCCGGAGACCTCGCGCCTGGAACTGCGTCCGTTCACCGAGGCCGACGCAGGGCCCGCAGGGTCCGCAGGGGTTCGTACCCGCTCTGCCCGTCGGGGCGTGTCGCATGGGAAGCTGCCTCGTGTGAGTGTTCCAGGTGGTGTGCCGCTCTTTGTCGGACGTGAGCTCGAGATGGGGCGACTGGTCGAGGCACTGGGGGAGGCCGATCGAGGCGAGCCCCGCGTCGTGTTGACCACCGGCGAGGCCGGCGTCGGCAAGACCCGGCTGCTCGAGCAGTTCCTGGTCGAGGCGGCCGGGCGGACCGAGCCGACCTCGGTCGCGGTCGGAGCGTGTCTCGAACTGGGCGCCGAGGGGCTGCCCTTCGCGCCGTTCTCGGCGATCCTGCGCACCCTCTCCGGCGCGCTCGGCGTCGACTTCGAGGCCGCGGTCGGGGACCGGCGTCGTGAACTGGCCTGGATCTCGCCCACCCTCGCGGCCGAACCCGGCCAGGGCCCCGCGCCCGAGCGGGCCCGGCTGTACGAGTCCGCGCTGCGCGTGCTGGAGCGGATCGGCGAGGAGCGCACGCTGGTCGTCGCCTTCGAGGACCTGCACTGGGCCGACTCGGCCACCCGCGAGTTGCTCGCGTTCCTGGTCCGCTCGCTGCGCCGGGGCCGGATCCTGCTGGTCGGCACGCTGCGCGCGGACGCGATGGACCGCAGCCACCCGATGCGCCGGCTGGTCGCCGAGATGGAGCGCATCCGCACGGTGAGCCGGCTCGAACTGGGCCGACTCACCATGCCCCAGGTCGAGGAGCACCTCACCGGCCTGCTCGGCGACCCGCCCTCGCGCGCGCTCACCCAGCAGGTGTTCGAGCGCTCCGAGGGCAACGCGTTTTTCGTCGAGGAACTCGCCGCCGGCGTCCGCGACGGCCGACTCGCCGGTCTCTCGGACACGCTGCGCGACCTGCTGCTGATCCGGATCGAACAATTGCCCGAGCAGGCTCGCCGGGTGGTGCGCCTGGCCGCCGTGGGGGGCATCGGGGTCGAGCACCGGCTGCTCGCGGAGGTGGCGGGCCTGGATCCGGACACGCTGGAGACGGCGCTGCGCACGGCGGTCTCCGGCCACGTCCTGGTGCCCGACTCGGACGGCGAGGGCTACTCCTTCCGACACGCGCTGGTCCGCGAGGCGGCCTTGGGCGACCTGCTCCCCGGCGAACGCACCCGGATGTACGCGGCGTTCGCCGAGGCCCTGGACACCCTGGTCGAGCGCGGCGAGCTGCCACCGCATCGCGACCACGTGGACCGCCGGGCCCGCTACTGGATCGCGGCCGGCCGCCCGGCCCTGGCCCTGCCCGCGAGCGTGACCGCGGCGGCGGCCGCCGCCGACCGGTACGCGTTCGGCGAGGCGTGGACGCTGTACGAGAGCGCGATCGCGATGTGGGACCAGGCCCCCCATCCCGAGCGACTGACCGGCACGACCCTGGCCCGGGTGCTGGACGGCGCCATCGTCGCGGCCCGCTACGACAACTCGGGGGACCGCGAACTCGCCTTGCTGCGCCAGGCGTTGGACCTGCTCGACGAGGAGCGCGAGCCGGTCCGGGCGGCGGCCCTGTGGACCCAGCGGGCGAAGGCGCTGAGCCGCTTGGGTCGCGGCCCCGGCATGATCGAACTGGAGCACGCCGGAAGGTTGTTGAAGGACCTTCCGGAATCGATCGAGTACGCGAACGTGGTGATCCGGAGCGCCCGCGCGCACTTCCTGGAGGGAGAGGCCGAGGAGGCGGTGCGGATGGCCCGGGAAGTCCTGGAGATCGCCCGGCGCCTGGACGATCAGGACCTGCTCGCCACCACCCACCAGACGCTGTCCTGGTTCCTCACCGGAGTCGGCGAGCTCGACGAGGAGCAGGCACTCGCGCACGGGCGGGAGGCGGTTCGTGTCGCCGAGGCGGCGCGGGGCGCCAAGCCGGACACCCTCGTCTACGTGCTCGGCAACTGGGCCTCGGTGCTGGAAGGCGTCGGCCGGCACGACGAGTCGGTGCAGGCGGCCCGCCGCGCGCTGGACCTGGCCAGGGACCGAGGCGTGATCCGCAACGCGGGCGCGTTCGTCCTGGGCAACCTCGCGGAGAGCCTGTTCTCGCTCGGTCGTTGGGACGACGCGGCCAAGGCGGTGGACGAGATCCGTGAGCACAACGCCGACGGCTGCGCCAGCGGACACGCCGAACGAATACTGGCCATGGCCCACCTGGTCCGCGGCGACGTCTCCCAGGCCGCCGGCCACCTGACCCACGCGCAGGAGAGCGCACGCGTCAAGTATCAGGAGGCGCAACACCGGATCCCACTGTCCGGCGCCGCGATCGCGCTGGCCCGGGTGCGCGGCCGACGGGCCGAACTGGACGAGATCCTGGACGCGGAGCTGCGAGCCGATTTCGGCGTCGGCAACCAGCGGTTCGCCTTCCCGCTGCTGATCGAGGCGGCCCGCGCGTACGCCGAGGGCGAGCCGACCGACGCGATCCGGGCCGACCTGCGCCGGATCCGGGCGGCGGGCGCGGCGCTGTCGCTGGACTGCGCGCTGGACCGTACCCAGGCGCTGACGCTGAACGCGCACCTGGACCGGGCCGAGCGCACCGACACCGTCGCGCAGTGGCAGGAGGTCGTCGCGGCCTGGGACTCGACCACCCAGCCGTACCCCACCGCCCAGGCGTACGCCGACCTCGGCGCCGCGCTGGTGGCCGCCGGCGATCGGGTCGAGGCCGGCGCGGCGCTGGCCCGGGCGCACGCCGCCGCGGTGGTGCTGGGCACGGTGCCCCTGCGCGAACAGATCGAACTGCTCGCCCGCCGGGCCCGGATCGACCTGCCCGGACACCCCGGCTTCGCCGCCGGGCGCGCGGCGCACCAGGTCGGCGAACCGACGCCCCGGGAAAGGGAGGTGCTGCGGCTGCTCGTCGAGGGACGCAGCAACCGACAGATCGCCGAGACCCTGTTCATCAGCGTCAAGACCGCCAGCGTGCACGTCTCGAACATCCTGGCCAAGCTCGAAGTGGCCACCCGAGGCGAGGCCGCCGCGCTGGCCCACCGGATGCGCCTGGTCGAGGACTCGCCTCCGGTCGACGACGCTTCCTGAACCGGATCGGTCCGGGTGGGGTGTCCTCGCGCGACGGACGGGCTATACATGGTCCGTTCGGTGTTTCGGGGGCATGCCGTCGGGGGTGGTCGTGGGGGAGCACGGGGTACGGGTCGCGGCAAGCGGGGTGACACGAACGATCGGTGGGCGCACCGTACTTCGGGACACCTCGCTGGTGGCCGAGGCCGGTGAGGTGTCGGCGATCGCCGGGAGCAGCGGATCGGGCAAGACCACGCTCCTGGACACCCTGGCCGGACTCCGGCCGCCCGACGCGGGCGAGGTGCGGCACGACGGCGGCCGACCGGACGCGCGCGGTCTGGGGTACGTGCCGCAGGACGACATCCTGCATCGGGCGCTGCCGCTCGCGCACAGCCTGCGCTACGCCGCGGCGCTGCGCGAGCCGGCCGACGAGGGGGTGGACGCCGCCGTCGCGCGGACGCTGGCCGCGCTCGGGCTGACCGCGCGCGCGGACCACCGGGTGGACACGCTCAGCGGCGGCGAACGCAAGCGCGCGAGCATCGCGGTCGAGCTGCTGACCCGGCCCCGCGTGTTGTTCCTGGACGAACCGACCTCCGGCCTCGACCCGGCGGCGGCGGCCGAACTGATGTCCGTACTACGCGAGTTGGCCCGCGGGGGTACGACTGTCGTACTCACCACCCACGCGCCGGCCGACCTGGCCCGCTGCGACCGGGTCGCGTTCCTGGCGCCCGACGGTCGGCTCGCGTACGTGGGCGACCCCAGGGCGATGTGCGCGCACTTCGGCGTCGCGACGGAGGCCGACGTGTACGCGGCGGTGGCCGCTCGGGGGGCGAGTGCGGACGCGGAGCGCGAGCCGGAGCTCGAACTGGAGCCGGAAGTGGGGGCGCTGGAACCGGAGTTGGACCGGCCGTCGGAGTCGGCTCGGGCGTCGGTCGAGCCGGTCGCACGCACGGCGCCCCGGGCCGATCGCGCGCTTCGCCAATGGTCCATCCTGGCCCGCCGCGACCTGGAACTGATCACCCGCGACCGACCGGCCGCCGCGATGCTGATCGGCTCGCCGCTGGTGATCGTGGCGATGTTCGCGATGCTCTTTCGGCCCGGCGCGTTCGACCCGGCCGACCCGAGTCCCTCCGGGGCCGCGATGATCCTGTTCTGGATCGCGTTCGGCGGCTTCTTCTTCGGGTTGACCTACGGCCTGTTGCAGATCTGTGTCGAGCTGCCGATCGTCCGGCGCGAACGCCTGACGGTGCTGCGGATCGGGCCCTATGTCGCGGCCAAGTGCACCGTCCTGCTGCCCATCCTCGCGCTTGCCGACGTGCTGTTGCTCGCGGTGCTGCGCGCCCTGGACCGGCTGCCCGCCGCGTCCTGGGAGGTGTACGGATCCCTCCTGGTGACCCTGCTGCTCGCGTCGGCGGCGGCGCTCGCGCTCGGGTTGCTGACCTCGGCGGCGGTGACCGAAGTGGGCCAGGCCACGCTGATGTTGCCGCTGCTGTGCTTTCCGCAGGTGCTCTTCTCCGGGGCGTTCGTGCCGGTGCCCCGGATGCCCGCGATCGGACACGCGCTCAGCTACGCGATGACCAACCGGTGGGCGTTCGAGGCGTTGGGCAGCGATCTGGACCTGCCCGGGCGCTGGGCGCACAGCCGGTCCGCGCTCGGCCCGCCGCTGCTCGCCTCCTACGGGGACAGCTTCGACCACACGCCGGTGCTCGGCTGGGCCGTACTCGCGGGCTGCGCCGTGTTGTTCCTGGTCGCGACGTGCGCGGTGCTGGCCCGCCGGTGCCCGCGAGCGGGAGCTTGACGGCCGATCGTCGGACCTCGGGGCGGGCGGATCGGCCGACTCGGCAGTCGGTTCAACAGCGCAGTCTCGGTGCCAACCCCCGGGGGTCGACGGGTCGGTCGCGGTAGGTGCGGGCGACGAAGTCGAGGAAGGCGTCCACGTCGGCGATCGTGGACGGTAACCCGAGCGAGACCCGCACCGCGCCGCCGGAGGGCAGCCCGAGCCGGGTCAGATAGTCGTCCAGCGTCCCGCCGGCGGCGGCCGTACGCAGCACCGCGCCGCGCAGCGTGCGGCGGGCGATGGAGAACGCCGCCTCACCCGCGCCCGGATTGCAGAAACAGCCGGTGCGGACGCAGATCCCGGCGGCCGCGGTGTCCCGCGCGACGATCCGCTCGTCGACCACGGTCCCGGCGGCGTCCAGGATGTTCAGCGCGACCGTGCCGCCCCGGGCGTCCACCGTGCCGGGCCCGTACACCCGGACCATCGGCTCGCCCCGGTGATGGCGCAACTCGGCCAGTCCGGACAGGAGATGGGCGGTGAGTCGATCGACCCGCTCGTGCACGGCCCGGATGCCCACCTCGTCCACCCAGGTCAGACCCTGCGCGACGTCGGGGATGGCGAGGAAGTTGAGGGTGCCGTCCTCGTAGGCGGATTCGTCGTCGGCCATGCGATGCCAGCCGCCCTGCGCGCTGGCCGCCTCGATGGTGCCGCCGGCGAACCACGGCCGGCGCAGGCGGGCGAGCGCGTCCCGGCGGGCGAGCAGGCAGCCCACACCGGTCGGGTAGCCGAACACCTTGTACCAGCTCACCGCGACGAACTCCGGCTGTACCGCGCCGAGATCGAGCACATTGGTGGGTGCGTACGCGGCCGCGTCCAAGAGCACGTCGTAGCCGTGCCGGTGGGCGACGTCGATCCATTCCAGCGGGTGCCGCACCCCGGTGAAGTTGCTTTGCGCGGGAAACGCGAGCAGACCTCGGCGACGGGTCAGCGCGGCGCGCAGCGCGTCGCCGTCCAGGCGCAGGTCCGGGCCGGTCAGGCCGATGTACCGGGTGCGGGCGCCGGCGGCGCGGGCGTACTCGCGGATGCCGTTGACCGAGTTGTGGTTGTCGATCGGCAGCACGAAGCGGTTGCCGCGACGGAACGGGTACGCCTCGCCGACGAGTCGGCACGCACCGGTGGCGTTCGCGGTGAACACGGCGGCGTACCGGTCGGGGTCGGCGTTGAAGTGCTCCAGGATCGCCTGGCGGGTGTGTTCCACCAGTGCGGTGGAGGCGACCGAGGCCGGGTGTTCGGAGTGTGGATTGCCGTAGGTGGCCCCGGACATCCGCGCCGCGTGCGCGCGCCACTGGCGGCGTGCGGCCAATCCCGCGCCCGTGTGGTCGAGGTAGACCAGCCCCGCGTCGTCCAGATAGCCGTACTCCTCGCGTCGGATCGCGTCGAAGTCCGGACCGAGCACGTCGGCCACCACCACGGCACCACCTCCCCGGGTGAGCCGAGTCTCGCGCCGCCCGTGAGGCGGCGTCAACGGGTTCGGCCGGGTGGATCCGCGGTCGCGGCCGGTCGGCCGGATGCCCGTTCTCACCCCTGATGGCTGATCCGCGACAAGCATCCCCTAGGGTGACAAGGTAAGGCTTACCTCAGCGGTCGAGCCTGTCCCAGCAGTGCGGGCCGATCGCCGCGTCGTCGTGGTACCCGGTCCGCGTCCCTCACGCGCCAAGGAACCAGGACCCATGCCGATACCTCGCCGCCGGATCGCCGCCGTCGCCGTGACCCTGTCCGCCGCCCTGCTCACCGGGGCCTGCGGCGCGGACTCCTCGGACGGGAACAAGGGCGGCGGCAAGCCCGCCGTGGCGGCCGGCGGCAAGGAGTTCGGCAGCGCCGGCCAGGTGTCCACGGGCCTGGGCACGGACGCGGCGCCCGGACAGTACCCGCGTACGATCCGCACCGCGATGGGCGACGTGACGCTCAAGGCGCAGCCCAAGCGGGTCGTCGTGCTGGACACCGGCGAGCTCGACAACGTCGCGGCACTGGGTGTCCAGCCGGTGGGTATCGCGTTCACCGACGGATCGCAGGAACTCCCGGCGTATCTGGACGGCAAGGCGGGCAAGCCGGCCAAGGTCGGCACGATCAACAACCTCAACCTCGAGGCGATCGAGAACCTCAAGCCGGACCTGATCCTGGGCAGCAAGCTGCGCGCGGAGCAGCAGTACCCGGTGTTGTCCAAGATCGCGCCCACGGTGTTCTCGGTGCGGCCCGGCTACACCTGGAAGGAGAACTTCCTGCTCAACGCGGCGGCCCTGGACAAGACCGCCGATGCCAAGCAGCAGTTGGATGCCTACCAGGTCCGGGCCAAGGCGCTCGGCGACAAGCTGGGCGCGAACAAGCCGACCATCTCGATGGTGCGCTTCATGCCGGGCAAGATCCGGCTGTACGCGAACAAGTCGCTGATCGGCACCGTGCTCCAGGACGTGGGTCTGCCGCGGCCGGCGAACCAGAACATCGACGACCTGGCCGTGGAGCTGTCCGAGGAGCGGATCACCGAGGCGGACGCGGACAGGATCTTCGTCGGCACCTACGGCCCGGCGGACAAGACCGCGCAGGCACGGGTGACCGACAACCCGCTGTGGAAGAAGCTCGGCGCGGTGGAGAAGGGCAAGGCCGTCACGGTCCCCGACGACACCTGGTACCTCGGCCTGGGTGTGGTCGCGGCGAACGCGATCCTGGGCGACCTGGAGAAGAACCTGCTCGGCTGAGGTCGATCCGCCCGACCCGGATCGGCCGGGACGAGCCGGTCGATCCGGGTCAGCCGCCGGTCGGGGGATCGCAGACACGTCCCAGGGGTTCGCGTGCCGCGTGGGCGAGCAGCGCGGCGACGCCCGCGGCCGGCCCCTCGGCCCGGCGCCAGTGTTCGTCGCGTTCGGTGAGCGCCGCGAACAGACGTTGCCAGGACCGTTCCTCGGTGCCGAGCAGGTCCGCGGTCAGCGCGCCGATCTCGGTGTACGCCGCGTGGACCGCGACCCGTACCGGCTCGGACGGGTCCACACGTGCCCGGGCGTCGGCGACATAGCGCAGCACACGATCGGCGTGACCCACCTCGTGCACCAGATCGTGGCCGGTGAGCAGCCCCGCCTCGATCAACCGCTCGATCTCGACATGCCACTCGGCGGTGCCGCCTTCGGGCAGCACCCACGCGGCGACGGTACGGGCCACGCGCGGCCCGCGCCGGGCCGCGGCGAACGCCTCGGCGGGGTGCAGGTCGGTGAGCATCGCCAGGACGATCTCGTCGGGCGCGTCCGGTCGGCTCGCGAGCGCGTGCCGGACCCCGGCGGGCCACGGCTCGCGCGCGTGCTCCTTGGCCAGCAGTGCCCAGTCGCGCCGGTAGGGCCGGTCCAGGACACGTTCGGCGTCCGCGAGCCGGTCGCACGCGCGCAGCCTGGCCACCAGTCGGGCCGGCGAGGACTCCCGGTCGATCCGCGAGGTCAGCACCGCGACGGCGGCCTCGGCCGGATCACCGGTGCCGGCCAGGGCCTTCGCCGCGACCTTGGCGGCACCGCTGCCCAACAGGCCGCGGTCGATCAGCGCGCGCAGCCGGTGCGGCCCGCCGAAGCGCAACGCGTTGCGCGCCGCGATCAGTTGCTCGAGCAGGGACAACCTCCCCGACATCGCCTCCAGCGCGCGCTCGACCACGTCGGCGTCGGCCGCCTCCACCGTCACCCGCAGCGCGTCCGTCCGATACTTCGAGAACACTCCCGGGGCGAGCAGGCGCCCGCGCAGGGCGGGCGACAGCGGCCGGGTGTCGTCGGCCGCGCGGGCCAGGATCCGGCGCCGCTCGGCCGCGTCGCCGGGCCGCCTGATGTCGCCGTACAGCCGGTCCTCCAGCATCGGATCACGCCGGTCGAGCAGCCGCCCGCGCACGTGTCGGGTGTGCGGCGAGCGGGCCTCGCCGTCCGCGAGGATCAGCGCGGGGGCGACGTCGGCCAGCTCCAGCACGTAGGCGACCAGGTCTTCGGTGACGTGCCGGGTGCGCTCCGCGTCGCGGGCCAGGGCGCTCGGTGACCCGGGTCCGAGCAGCGGGACAAGCGTGTGGAGCACGTGCGCGTCGGCGTAGACGAGCAGGGCCGATCCGGCGCTCGACAGCGTCGCGGGCCTGGCTTCGGGTCGCGGGCCGGGGCCGGCGGCCACCCGGTCGAGCAGTTCGGGCAGCGGCAGTTCGCCGCGCTCCGTGTCCATCGCGGCGAGCGCGGCCGACCAGCGTTCGCGATCGTGGCCCAGACGGGCGGCGAGCAGGGCGCGTACGGCTCGGGTGAGCGGTTCGCGGGCGAGTTGGGAGAACTCGCCCGGGCGCGCGGCGCTCAACGCGCGTGCGGGCGTCGTGGCGATCAGGTCGGCCGGTCCGACCAGACCGGCGCGGTAGCGCACCGAGGCCGAGGCGGTGTCCCGGAAGCCGATCGGATCGCGCCGGGCCAGACGCTCGCGCGGCAGGTCGGAGGGAGCGGCCGCGCACGCCGCGACCAGCCACACCGGGTGGCACAGGTCGGGCACGTCCGCCTCGAGGGTCTCGGCGAACACCGCGAGCACCGCCGGGTCGGTGGGTATCGGCGCGCCCGGCACGATCTCCCGCAGCAGGTGCGCGGCGGCCAGCGCGCAGCCCCGGTCGGGGGTGTTGCGCCGGCCGCGCCTGGTCGGCAGCGTCGGCCCGGCCGGCTCACGACCGCGGCCGGTCGGCGGGCGACGCGCGAGGCTGTCCGCGAATTCGGCGATCTCGGCGTCGCTCAGGGCCCGTTGCGCGGCATCCGGTGGCCGGCCGGCCGCCTGCGCGGCGACGGTGATCAGTTCGGCGACGGTGCCCGCGAAGGAGTCGAGCAGGCCGAGGCCGATCACGGTGGCCTCGACGTGGCCGGCCAGGTGGGTGCCGACCAGTTCCGCCAGCCGGGCGCGGACGGGCGCGGCCGCGTCGGGGGCCAGCCTGGGCAGCGCGCGCAGCACCTCGCCGGCCGGCCGGGCGGTGTCCACCAGCCGTACCGGATCCAGTAGTTCGTGTTCGACGCAGTCGTTCACCCAGGCCGCGTCGGCGCGGCCGAACGCGACGGTCGTCAGCCGGTCGATCGGCTCGCGGTTGAGGTCCTCGGCGGTGGAGCCGCACGAGCGGTTGACCACGGCGAGCCGCAGCAACCGGCCCGGTTCGCCCTCGGCATGCTCGTGGCGCAGG
Organism: Embleya sp. NBC_00888; assembly: GCF_045207655.1. Lineage (NCBI taxonomy): Bacteria > Bacillati > Actinomycetota > Actinomycetes > Kitasatosporales > Streptomycetaceae > Embleya > Embleya sp. NBC_00888. The sequence goes on from NZ_CP108785.1 coordinate 3,042,491, forward strand.
AGTTCGTCGATCGGCTCGGGCGGGTACGGCGTCTCGCGATGAACGGCCACCAGGCGCGGCAGGTCGTACACGTACGGCTCGTGGACGAGCGTGGCCATCAGTCGGCGGGTGGCGTTGCGTCCTCGCGCGGTGGCGAAGACGCGCGGGAGCGCGTCGGGATCCTCGTACGGAATGCGCAGCGAGCCCAACCTGCCCGGCCCGTCCGGGGCTTCGAGCGCCTCCAGGACGGCGGCGGCCTGGTTCGAGTGGCCCGGCCCGCCGAGCAATCGCACCAGGCGCCGGACCGCGTCGGGCCCGCCGCGCTCCCACACCCGAAGGAACGCGAAGCCGCGCGCGTCGGCGGACGGGAAGGTGAACAGCGCGGCGTGCACCAGCTCGGGGTCGCCGCTGACCGCCAGCGGGGTGAGCCTGCGCTGATCCCGACAGTCCAGCAGCTCGGCACGCAACCGCGGGTCCAGCGGCACGAGTTCGGTGCGCCCCGGGGTGCGCGGAACCCCGGAGGCGATGCTGCGGCGCAGGGTGAGCGGGGTGTGGTGGTTGCGGTACACGGCCGCGTTCACGAACGGGTCGTCCAGGGCGGTGAGTCGGCCCAGCTCGCGCGGGTCCAGGCAGGCGTTCTGCGCGACGGCCGCGCAGACCCGGGGATCGCGGGTGGCCAGCGCGACGTCGAGCGCGTGCGCGGGCAGCGGCCCCTTGCCCAGCAGGTCGCGCAGCAGCTCGTCGCGCAGGTGCGGCAACAGGGCTCGCAGGTCCTCGGGTTCGGCGGCGTAGAGCAGGAATCGGTAGGGCCTGGACAGCGCGGGCGGCACGGTCGATCCGACCTCCGGGATCGATCCGTCGGCGATCTCGGCCAGCAACTCGGCCAGGGTGCCCCGATACCGCGACAGGTGCACCCGCAACGCGGCCCAACGACTCGCCGAGCCGCCCAGCCGACGGTGCAGCAGGTCGGTGAGCGGGCGGACGAAGGGGAGTTCGGCCAGGGTCGCGACGGCGGTCCGGGCGGGGGCGACGGTGTCCAGGACGAGGGCGGCGTGCCGCTCGTGGGTGCGCCCGGCGGCGCCGGCCGAGGCGGCGATCCGGGCCGCCTCGGGGTGGCCCGGATGGTGTGCGGCGGCTTCGAGGAGGGCGGCCGAGGGGCGGGCGATCCGGGCCACCGCGGCCGGGTGGGCTCGGTACAGCTCCACGAGCAGGGCGTCCGGGCAGTCCGCGCGCGCGACCAGCGCCGCCGCGGCGGCCTCGGGCAGCGGCTGGGCGCGTTGGGCGTCCAGCAGCCGGTTCCAGTGCGGATCGCGGCGCCAGGCGGGTTCCGGCTCGCCGGCGCGCAGGCCGGCGATCAGGCCGTCGGGGCCCTCGGCGGCGGCCACCGCCGCCTCGAGCTCGTCGGTCCGGCCGCTCTTCAGCGCGCGGGTGGCGACGGCGGTCACGTCGTGCACGGGCGGGGGATGGGCGTCGGCCGCCGGGCCGGCGGGCGAGGTCGTGAAGTCCACCTCCGCGAGCAACCCGGCCAGTCGCGGTGGGTCGGCGAACAGGCCCAACAGGCCCCGTAGTTGCTCGGCTGTGGTGAGCCGCGTGGCGCAGGCGCGCAGCGCGTGCTCGATCAGTGCCGGGATCCCGGACACCACCGCGGCGCCGATGAAGTGCGGGTGGTCCGGCGGGTCTTCGGCACACGCGCGGATCTCCTCCCACAACACGCCGAGCGCGTGCGGATCCGGATGTCGGCCCGGGGCGAGCACCGCGCGGCGCATCCACGGCAGGGCGGTGGCGTGCCGGTACACCAGCCGATCCACGACCGGGTCCGGCCGCTCCAGCAACGCGGCCAGATCGGTGGTGCCGGCCTCCGGATTGCGCGCCACCGCGCGCCGGACCAGCACGTCGGGATCGCGAACCGCCTTGACCCGCGCGGCGATCGGCAGCGAGGCGTCGGCCAGGTAGGCGGGGTCGCCCTCGCCGAGCCGGTGGCGCAGCCGACCCGCGTCCCCGGGTTCGCCGCTCGCCACCGCGAGTCCGAGCAGCACCTCGGCGGCCGGGTCGTACCGGCGCGCGGCTCCTTGCGTCACTGTTCGCTTTCCCCTCGTCGGGCCGACCTGTTCGCCGTCGCCCCCCGTCCCGGGCGGTGTCACGACGACCACCCCACCACAGCACACCGACGGTTGGCCGCCCCGGGACAAACGCTAGGGGGCGATAGGGGTGCGGCGCGAGCGCCGGTCCCGACGGTCGTGGAGCGGTACCGGCCCGGTCGCCTCGTCCCCTTCGCCGGTGACGACCGGGAGCCTTCCACCGCGGGCGAACCGCCCGGGGCTGGTGCCCAGGACACGCTTGAAGTGCCGGTTCAGGTGCGACTGGTCGTAGAAGCCGGCGGTCACCGCGACGGTGTGCGGCGGCATTCCGTCGAGCAGGAGCCCGCGGGCGAGATCCACCCGACGTCCGGTCAGGTATTGGTGTGGCCCGATGCCGAACTCCCGGCCGAAGGCCCGCACCAGGTGGGTCGGGTGGGCGTACAACAAGCGGGCGGCCTCCGCGAGGGTGACGCCCTCGACGAATCGCTCGTCCAACAGGTCGCGCAGCCGACGGGCCAGGCCCGGATCACGCACGGCGAGCGGCACTTCGACCCGACCCACCAGGTGCCCGCGCAGCCGTTCGGTGATGAAGGCGAGCCTGCTCTCGGCCTCCAATTCCTCGCCCGGCCGCAGCAGCGAGGTGTGCAGTCGGTGTACCCGCCGGCTCAGCGCGAGGTCGGCGAGCACCGGGTGGTCCACGGCCGGGCCGATCAGTTCGTCGGCCACGTGCGAGGAGTCCAGATACAGCACCCGCTTGCGGAACCCGGTCGGCGTGGCCGCGCTCCCGTTGTGCGGGACGTGCGGCGGCAGCAGGCTCACGGTGCTGCGCAGGGCGCCGTGCTCGTGCCGGTCCAGGTCGTACCTGACCATGCCGTCGTCGACGATCAGCAGCGTCCACGCGGCGTGCGTGTGCATCGGGTAGGCGTGATCGGTCATGTGGGCGTGCAGGACCTCGCGCACCCCGGCCACCGCCGGCCGCCACGCCACGATCTCCGCGCCGGCAACCATGTCAGGATCGTACAAGACGGCCCCCGGCCGGCCCGGACACGATGCCAGGCATGGAAACCGAGCACGAACCCGTTCGTTTCGACAGCAGGATCGCCGTGTTGTTGCGCGCCGACCTGGCCCGGTGGCAGCGACTGAACGTCACCGCGTTCCTGGTCAGCGGCCTCGGCACGCGGATCCCGGAGGTGATCGGCGAGCCCTACACGGACGCCGACGACACCGCCTACCTGCCGATGTTCCGGCAGCCGGTGCTGGTCTTCGAGGGCACCAAGGAGGTGTTGACGGCGGCACACACCCGGGCCGTGGGGCGCGAACTGCCCGTCGCGGTGTTCACCTCGGACCTCTTCGCCACCGGCAACGACCGGGACAACCGTGCCGCGGTCCGAGCCGTCCGGCGGGCGGATCTGGACCTGGTCGGAATGGCGGTGTACGGCCCGCGCAACGCGGTCGACAAGGTCCTCAAGGGTGCCCGGATGCATCCCTAGCGGATCGGTCGGGGCGGGGCCGGATAATCGCGCGGTGGGGCGTAGCGGCGGTGGCGGTGGGCAGTAGCCCCGGGTCGGGAAGCACAACCGACGATCCGACCGGTCGCGACGAGGAGGGTGGATGTGGTGAGCAACCCGCCGAAAGGTCGATCCGAGCCCGAAGAACCCGGTCCCGATGCCGACGCCGACTTCGACGCCTTCGTGGCGGCGCTCGACTACCCGATGTTCATCGTCACGGCGGCCCGGCCGGACACCGGCGAGCGATCCGGATGCCTGGTCGGCTTCGCCACCCAGTGCGGTATCGACCCGAGACGGTTCCTGGTCTGCGTGTCCGCCGCGAACCACACCCATGCCGTCGTCGCCGCGGCCGGCGTCATCGCGGTGCACGCGCCCGATTCCCGGCAACACCCGCTCGCGGCCCTGTTCGGCGAGGAGACCGGTGACCGCACGGACAAGTTCGCGCACTGTGCGTGGACCGAGGGTCCGTTCGGCGTGCCGCTCCTGAACGACTGTCCCCGGCGCTTCGTGGGTCGTGTCCTGGAGGCGATCGATCTGGGCGACCACACCGGCTTCGTGGTGGCGCCCGTCCGGGCTCCGGACCATCCGGCCCCGACCCGGCCCGACCTGCTGACCTTCTCCGACGTCCGGGACCTGGACGCGGGCCATCCCAGGGACTGATCCGCCGTGGAACCGGGGGAAACGAAACGAGGGGAGGGGGTTCGCCGCCCCCGTGGCGGCGAACCCCCTCCCGTGCAACAACCGCATCGTGCTTCGACGCCCGTTCCGCCACCCCGTGTCGGCGGTTCCGCCCCACCCGTGCTCGCTGCCCGCAGTCCACATCCTGGCGGGGCCCGCCGGCACGAACCATCCGTAGGGCTACTCGGCCGCGAAGCTGAGTACCGAACGTCCGTCCTGAGTACCGGCACGGTTCAGGATCCGGCGAGGGCCTCGCGCCACACCGGGCTGTCCACGTAGTGGTTGTCGAACCGCTCCGAGGTCGCGCGCAGTTCGGCGACGTCGGCCTCGCCGCGGTAGACCCGCTCCAGGAGCCGGTAGTAGTCGAAGCGGTCCATCCCGGGGGTGAACACGACCAGCATCTTCGCCTCGGTGTCCGGGGCCGGTGCGAACGCGTGCGGCGTGCGGGCCGGCACCAGCAGGAAGTCGCCGGTCTCCAGGGTGACGATCTCCTCGCCGAGCAGGATGCGCATGGTGCCATCGAGGACGTGGAACATCTCGTCGGCCCTGGTGTGGAAGTGGGCCGGCGCACCGGGGGAGCCCTTGTCGAAGGTGGCCAGGTTGGCGGTCATCCCGGGGGTGTCGGCCAGCAGCGTGATCAGGCTGGTGGGACCGTCCTGGATGACCTCCGCCTCCTGGGTACGGACCAGGATCGAGGCGGGGACGGCGGCGTTCGAGGCGTGCGTGGACATGGTGGCTCCCAAAGTGGCTGGTCGGGTCGATCGAGGGGAACGGCCGGCCGGTCGATGTGCGTCGAGTGACATGTCCTTCGGCGCCCGGCCCCGCTGTTCGGTGATACCAATCTACGGCGTGGTTCGACCCATCGAATGGTTCATTCCAGCCACGAAATGATGGGTCAATTTCATCCCTCGCGAGCGTGCGTCTCGCGCGAGCGGGCACCTCCGGCGAGCGTGAGGGCGTGCCGACGAGGCAAGGGGTTTCGCCGCCCCGTGACGGCGAAACCCCTCCCCGCGCGCATCCGACCGCGACGATGGTCCGACGGCGCTCCCCGCGGTCGGATCCCGGCGGCCCGGATGGCGAACAACCTCGGCGGCGGACCGCGGACGCGCCTGCCGGACCCGCCCGGCAGCGCCCCCGGTCGCGCGCTCGCTCACTTGCCGTCGATCTTCTCCGCCAGTGCGGCGAGCAGGTCGCGGAGCAACCCGATGGTGTCCTCGTCGGTCAGGTTGCCCGCGTCGTCGAAGCGCTCGTGCGAGCGGAACGCGATCAGCTCGGGCCGCACCACCACGTCGGTGTGCGTCCAGACGAACACCTGACGCAGCGCGAGTTGCGCGCGTACCGAGCCGAAGTTGGTGGGTGCCGCGCCCATGATCGCGGCGGGCTTGTGCAGCAGCGGCAGACCCTCGGTCCGGGACCAGTCGGTGCTCACCCAGTCGATCGCGTTCTTCAGCACGCCGGGGATCGAGTAGTTGAACTCCGGCGTGGCGATCAGCAGACCGTCCGCCTCGGTGATCCGCCGGCGCAACTCGGCGACGGCGGCGGGGCGGTCGTTCGCGTTGTCCTGGTCCAGGTCGTAGGGCGGGATCTCGCGCAGGCCCTCGTAGATCTCGATGTCCATGCCGCCCGGCGCGAACTTCTGCGCGGCACGCAACAACCACGTGTTGTGCGACGCGGCGCGCAGACTGCCGGATATCGCCAGGATCTTGACGTCACTCATCGCGAGAGCGCTCCTTCGTGGGTCTTCGATGGTCGGATCGGGGCGCCGCGCGAAGGTCGGACGAGCGTCGCGCACCACCGGCGCGGTTCGGACCGCGACGGTACGACCGGCGACCGAGCCGGTCGGCGGTGCTCCCGTTCCCGGGTATGGAAGAAACGTATGTCCCGGACACCCCCGACACGGGTGGCCCGACATGCCACAGAGGGGACCGATCGCGCCGGCGCCCTCGGGATCGATGGTCGTCGTCGTGCGGTGTCGCTCACGGTCGAACGCCGGCCCGTCCGATGCCGACCGGGCTCCGCTCAGCGGGCCGCGGTCTGCGCCAGTTCCTCGAACTCGACGCGGATCGCCTCGGCCAGCCGATCGGCCGTCACGCCGTGGGTGCGATCGGCGGTGACGCAGACGGTGAAGGCGTCCCCGAGCCCGGTGAAGCCGAAGACCACGCCCTGCGCGCCCATCAGCGGTGGGGCCACGACCAGTTCGATCGCGGGTCGGCCGAGCAGGACCAGCGGTACGTCCGGGCCGGGGATGTTGGTGCAACTCGTGTTCGCGTAGCCCGCGGACATCGTGACCAGCCCGGCGAGCCGGCCGACCCGAAGCGGCAGCCGGGCGCTCACCTCGATCGCGGCCCGCGCGATGGCGGCCTGCCCGGTGGCCTTGGCGCGGGTGGTCGCCGCGTGCACCTGGGCCAGTCGCACGCCCGGATCCCGTTCGGCGAGCGGCAGCGGGACCCGGAAGAAGGACACCACGTTGCCGATCCGTGCCGCCTCGCCCGTCGCGCGTATGTTCACCGGTACCAGCGCTGCGACGCGTCGCGGCAGCGCGGGACCCGCCGGTGCGACCGCGCGCAGGGCTCCGGCGACCGCCGCCAGGTACACGTCGTTGACGGTCGGGCGCCCACCGTCCGGGGTCGCGCGCCGGGCGGCCCGTACCGTCTCCGGGGACACCGTCACCCAGGTCACGTGGCGACCCGCGCCGATCCGGCCGTTGAACGGCAGCCGGGAATTCCGGCGGAGCACCCCGCCGGCCGTCGCCGCGAGCCCGCGCGCGGACGCCCGGCTCGGCGGCACCCGACGCACCGCCGGGCCGGGCCCCGCCGGTCCCGCCGCGGCGTCGGTCCCCGCGCCCATCAGGCGCTCCAGCAGCCGGATCACCGTGACTCCGTCGGCCACCGCGTGATGCATCCGCAACAGCACGGCGAACCCGTCGTGCTCGTGCCCGGACAGCAGGTACAGCCGCCATGTGGCGCGAGTGGGCGGGATGCGCTCGGCGAGCAATCGCCCGACGCGCTCGCGCAGCGCGTTCGGGCCGGGCACGACCGGCGCGGCGACCACGTACCGGTCCGGTTCGAAGTCCTCGGAGACGAACCAACGCGGTCGCCCGCGCCGGCGCCCCGGTACGACCGCGCCCGCGCGCAGACGCAGCCGCGGCACGGACCCCCAGCGGGCCCGGACCAGCTCGCGCAGGTCGCGCACGTCCGGCGCGGCGCCGCGAAAGCGCGCCAGGGCGAAGAACCAGGGGTCCCCGGAGTCCCCGAACCACTCGTGCACGACGAACGGCAGGTCGCCCGGCGCCGGATGAGTCGTACGTGGCGGGGTTCGTGGCACGTTCCGAGCCTCCGAGGTGGGTCACGGGCCGGCCGCCGGCGTCCGGCCGACCGGCGTCGAGGCGGGCCGTCGGCCCGGCGAGGAGCGGGCCGTTGCCCATTGTGACGCAGAACACGTGCATCCTCCGCGCCCCCGGCTGCGTATGGATCAGGGACGGCGGCGGCAGGAAAGGAGGTCGGGATGGGCCCACAGGGTCGCGAAGGGTTCACCGAGTTCGCCCGAACCTCGGCGCACCGCCTGTGTCAGACGGCGTATCTGCTGTGCGGTGACTGGCATCTCGCCGAGGACCTCACCCAGATCGCCTTGGAGAAGCTGTACCTGGCCTGGCGTCGGATAGAACACACCGACCAACCGCACGCGTACGCGAAACGTGTGCTCTTGAACGCCTACCTGGATCGCAGACGCCGCCGAAGCTCGACCGAGGTTCCCGGCATCGACGCGCAGGCCCTGGAGCGCCGACCCGACGAGGCGGCCGACGCCGATCTCCCGGACGTTCGGCTCACGCTGATCGACGCACTGATGCGGCTGTCACCGCGTGATCGGGCGGTGGTGGTCCTGCGCTACTGGGAGGACCACAGCGTGGAGGCGGTCGCCGAGATGCTCGGCATGTCCGCCTCCGCGGTCAAGAGCGCGGGCCCCCGCGCACTGGCCCGACTGCGCGGCACGCTCACGGTCAATCCGCTGGTCGGTTGAGTCGGCCGGCGGGCCCGAGGACGGCCGTCGCACACGTCCGTGGAGGACCCGTGTCCGGGACGCGCGCGGCAGCCTTCTGTCGAGGTCATGCACGGAAGTCAGGCACGGACGTCACGCCCACCGAGGTCACGCAACGAAGACACGCACCCGGGTCACGCACCGAGGACACACGCGAGCCACGCACCCGAGACACGTACCGCGGAACAGGTATCGACGACATGCGTCTGCATCGAAGGCACCGGACGGAGCCGACCGATGAACGATGACCGATCAGCAGAGGAGGTGACCATGACACCGGAAAAGGCAACACCCACTCCCGGCGCCACACGCGGCGCCACACGCGGCGCCACACGCGGCGCCTCGCTCGGCGCCGATCTCGAACCCGACCTCGCGGCGGGCCTCGAACCCGACCTCGAACCGGGCTTCGACCCCGATCTGGAACGTGCCTTTCGCCGGCAGCTTCACGACGAACTGGCCCACCAGGGCAACCGCTCGATGGCCGACGTGGTGGCCCGCGCGGCCTCCCGGGGCCGACGGGGCGTGCTGATGCGCACCGGCGCCGGCATCGTGGCCTCGATGGCCGCGGTGGTGGCGATCGGAGGGGCGGCCGCGGTCGCCCTGGACCGGGCCGGCCCGAAGTCCGAGCGCACGGCCGTACCGGCGTCGCCGGCCGCGCCCCGGCCGAGCCCGTCGACCGACGGCGGGGTGGACGCCGTCCACCAGGCGATCGCGCGCGATCTCGGCGACGTACTCACCGCCCTGGTGCCGGGCGGGACGGGATCGACGGTGCGGACCGGGTACCTCCCGGAAACCGGGGTCTCGGCCGAGATGACCATGAACGAGGGCAACGGACCGATCGGGGTGGTGTCCGTGTCGCTGCGACCCGGCACGCTGCCGGAATGCCGAACCGACGGCCCGACCCCGGCCGAGCGCACGGACGAACACGGGGTTCTGCACTCCGTCAAGTGCGTGCAACCGGAGCGCAACGGCACATGGCTGGCCTCGGAGAGCCTGCGCACCCCGGACGGCGTCTTCCGGGGCCAAGCGGTGCTGTTGCCGATCGGCCCGACCGTGCTGCGACTGCTCTGGGCCAACGGGCCGCTGGACGGAACGCGCCCGGAGACCGTGAAGGGCAGGATGCCGCTGGCCGACGAGCAGGGTATGACGATGGCCCGGAACGCGGCCTGGGAACCGGTCGCCCGGCGGCTCCTGGACGCCGGCATGGGTACCGGGTGAGCGGGCGCGGCACCGGACGTCGTGCCAAACCGCGTTCCTCCGCTCGCGCCCGGGCCCACGCCCGGACCCACTCGGGTGCGCGCCCGCGCGGCGTGCGGCGGGTGTTGTTCGGGGTAGGCACGGTGGCCGCCGTATTGTTCCTGCTCGTCGCGCTGCCCGGGTTCTCCGGTGGTGATGGTGCGTCGACCGTCGACGTCGGCGCCACCCCGGCGCCGCTACCGAGCGGTGGGCCGGCGGCGGCGGTCCCGGCGCCGGAGCAGCCGTCGGCCCAGCGGGACCTGCCGGTGCGGGCGTCCGCGTCGCCGGACCCCCTGGCCCAGGCCGGCCTGCGTTTCCCGCTGGAGTCGACGCTGCGGCTCGGCGGGAAGTTCGTCACCGTGCCGGGCAAGGACTCCGGTCCGGCCGGGGCGAAGCGGGTCGAGTATCGGGTGGAGATCGAGGAGGGCCTCGCGCTGGACGATGCGCTGTTCGTCGCGATCGTTCAGCAGACCCTCAACGATCCGCGCAGTTGGGCGCGGGACGGGCGGGTGTTCGACCGTACCGACGGCGCGGACGTGTCGTTCGTGGTGCGCCTGTCCAGTCCCGGCACCCTGCACCGGATCTGTTCGCCCATCGTCGGCGACACCAGCGTGTCCAATGTGTCGTGCAACGCGACCGGCACGCCGTGGGTGATGATCAACGGCTGGCGCTGGGCCCAGGGTTCGACCGCGTACGGCGACGACATCCTCGGCTATCGGCAGATGCTGATCAATCACGAGGTCGGGCACCGCCTGGGGCACCAGCACGACACCCGATGCGGGCCGGGCGGCCTGGCGCCGGTGATGATGCAGCAGACCAAGAGCCGCGAGGCGGACAACGGCAAGCTGTGCGTCGCGAATCCGTGGCCCTACCCCGCCGCCGCTGCCTGAGTTCTCCGGCCGGTGTATCCACCCGGCCATCGGTGGTCCCGGGCCTCCCGGGACCACCGATGGCCGGCCGGCGTCCGGCTCCTCGACGGCCGAGGCGCCGGCGGCGCGTCCGTTGCGGGGCCGTCGCGGGGGCCGTCGCGGGGGCCGTCGAGGGTGTCGGATGTGCCCGGGCGTCTGATGCGTTCGGGCGTCGGAAATGCCCGGGTGTCGGATGTGTCCGGGCGTCAGATGTGTTCCGAGATCAGGACCGCCGAGGTGTCCGGTGCCAGCGCCTCGAAGATGTGCGGCGCGTCGCCGGGGTAGGCGATGTAGTCGCCGGGCGCGAGTTCGACGGGGGCCTCGACCGGGCCGACCAGGGCGCGGCCGGTGGCGAGGACCACGTGTTCCGTGGTGCCGGGACCGTGCGGCTCGGACGTTCGCGGTTCGCCGGGCTGGGCCACCACGCGGTACACGTCGCGGCGCGCGTTGGGCGGGCTCGTGGCGAGCAGCGTGGCCGCGTAGTCGGCCTGTTCCGAGTGGGTGACCGATCCGCCGCCGGCGCGGATCACCCGGACGTTCGAGTGCGGTGGTTCCACGAGACGACTGAACGGTACGCCGAGCGCGACGGCCAGCGCCCACAACGTCTCCACGCTGGGATTGCCGACACCGGCTTCGAGCTGGGACAGCGTGGACTTGGCGATCCGGGCGCGCCTGGCCAGCTCGGTCAGTGACACCCCCGCGCGCTCGCGCTCGCGTCGCACGGACGCCGCGATCATCGCGATCGGGCCGGCGGTGGGCTCGGCGGCGGGGTCGGAGGGCAGGTTGCCGGCCATGTGTTCGCTCCAGACTTCACTTTGTTCGACTTGACGAACGCATACCACTTCGTTCACTGTACCGGACATGCGTTCGTCATACCGAACACTCGATCGGGCCACCCTCCGCGACATCCTCCTCGTCTGCGTCGCCGACGCCGTGGTCGGCGCCTCCTTCGGGGCCATCGCCGTCGCGGGTGGGCTCGCGCCGTGGGTACCGATCTTCATGTCCGTGCTCGTCTTCGCGGGCGGCGCCCAGTTCGCCGCCGTCGGCGTCGTGCTCGCCGGTGGCAGCCCGGTGGCCGCCGTCCTGGCCGGACTGGTCCTCAACGCCCGGCTGCTGCCGTTCGGCTTCGCCGTCGCGGACGTACTCGACGACCGCCGGCGCGGGTGGACCCGACTGCCGGGCGCGCACCTGATCACCGACGAAACGGTGGCCTTCGCGCTGCGGCACGCCGACCCGGCGCTGCGCCGCGCGGCCTTCCGGGTCTGCGGGGTCGGCCTGTTCGCCATCTGGAATCTGTCGGTCGCGGTCGGCGCACTGGCCGGTACCGGCCTCGGCGACCCCGCCGCGCTGGGTCTGGACGCGGCCTTCCCCGCCGTCCTGCTGGCGCTGGTGCTGCCCGCGCTCCGCGACCGCGACACCCGCAACGCGGCGCTTCTCGGCGCGGCCGTCGCGCTCGCCTGCACCCCGTTCCTACCCGCCGGCCTGCCGGTCCTGCTCGCGCTCCTCGGCCTGACCCCCTACCTGCGCGCCTCCCGCCCCGCCGCCCGGCCCACGTCCACCGACTCGACCCGGGAGCCGTCCTGATGCCGTTGCTCGCCATCGCCCTTCTCGCCGCCGGCACCTACGCCTTCCGCCTGGTCGGCCCGCTCAGCCGAGACCGCCTGCACCTCCCCGACCACGCCCACCGCCTGCTCGCGATGGCCGCCGCCGTTCTCCTGATCGCGCTGACCACCATCGGCACCCTCACCGAGACGCGGGACTTCGCCGGCTGGTCCCGCCCGGCCGGCGTCCTGGTCGCGGGCATCCTGGCGATCCGCCGCGCGCCGTTCCCGGTGGTGGTGCTCGCGGCGATCGCCACCACCGCACTGCTGCGCCTGGCGGGCGTGTCCTGATCCACGGAGGTCCTTCGGACGGGGCAAACGTTGCCGGGCGCGGCACTAGCATGATCCTCATGCGCTATGTCATCGCGGGTGGACACGGTCGAATCGGTCTGCGTCTGGGGGCGTTGCTCGCCGAGCGGGGCGACGAGGCGGCGGGGCTCATCCGCGACCCGGCGCAACAATCCGACCTGGTCGAACGCGGCATCCGACCCATCGTCTGCGATCTCGAGACGGCCACCGTGGCGGAGGTCGCCGGGCACCTGGCCGGCGCCGATGCCGTGGTGTTCGCGGCGGGGGCGGGGCCCGGCAGCGGGATCGCCCGCAAGGACACCGTGGATCGAGGCGCCGCGACGCTGTGTGCGGACGCGGCCGAACAGGCGGGCGTGCGGCGGTTCGTGGTCGTGTCGGCGATGGGCACGGACCGCGAACCGCCCGCCGGTACGGACGAGGTGTTCGCGGCCTACCTGCGCGCCAAGGGCGCGGCGGACGCGGACGTGCGGTCCCGCGCGAATCTGGACTGGACGATCCTGTGCCCGGGACGACTCACCGACGACCCGGGCACCGGCCTGGTCACCCTCGCCGAGCACACCGACCGCGGCGCGGTCACCCGCGACGACGTCGCCGCGGTCCTGGTGGCACTCCTGGACGAACCGGCCACGGCCGGACGCACGTTGGACCTGGTCGAGGGCCCGACCCCGATCCCGGAAACGATCGCCGCACTCGCCCGGCGCTGAACCCGGGCCTCGCCCCACGCCCCACCGCCCCGCGCGTCCGGCTCCACGCCCAGCCCGCGCCATCGCTGCGCATTGCTGCGCCACGCCGCAACTCCCCGCCCCCAGAGGCTCCTTCGTCCGGACCACCCGGCCCCGTCGCGTTCGCCGCACCTCCGGTCCCGTAGGGCGGTCGAATCCCGGGCCTCGCCCCATCCGCCCGCCGCCCCGCGCGTCCGCCCCACGCCGAGTCCGCGCCATCGCTGCGTCATCCCGCAACTCCCCGCCTCCGGCGCCCCATCGTCCGGTCGAGCACCCCGTTGCCTTCGCCCGCGCGGCCCACGCGCGGCCCACGGGATCTCGTCGCCTCGCCGCGCCTCCGCTCTCGTGGAGCGGTCGAATCCCGGGCCTCGCCCCATCCGCCCGCCGCCCCGCGCGTCCGGCCCCACGCCCAGCCCGCGGCACCGCTGCGCATCGCCGCGCCACGCCGCAACTCCCCGCCCCCGGCGTTCCCTTCGCCCGCACCACCCGCCTCCGTTGCCTCGCCGCGCGTCGTGCGGTCGAATCGCGAAAGATGGGGATTTGACTCACCGCGCGGGGCGATTTGTCGCATCATGGAAGTGAGAGCGGGACCGGGAGGTTCCGCGCCGTCGTTTCGGGGGGATGCGATGGAGGCTTGGCCACCGCCTGCGCGCAGGCGAACCGGAGGTGTCGGTGGGCGGGTTCGCCGTCGCCCCTGGTACGCCGCCCTGGTCGCCGTCTTCACCGCGTGTGCGCTGCTGCTCGGTGCCGCGTCCGGTTGCGAGGACTCGAAGGTGTCGAAGGTGGTCGGGGTCGTGGCGGGCGACCTGGGCGCCGATCCGTTCTTCTCGGTCAACTTCGGGCTGGACGCGCTCGGTCTGCGTCCCAAGGTGTCCGCCGCCAATCTGTCCGGCGACACCCCCGGTTTGTTCGGCGGCTCCAACAAGGCGCGGATCTGCGACAAGGAGCAGCTGATCCAATTCCTCGGCCTGGCCGCCAATCTGGTGCCCGCGACCCGGTGGATGAAGGTGCTCAAGGTCGCCGGCACACCCGCCATCCGCGCGTTCGTGACGCGGCTTACGCCGGTCGTGCTGCGCACCGACACCCTCGTGCGTAATCACACGCTCAAGAACGGTGCGCTGGTGGCCTTCGACGCGATCCTCCAAGCCGGTACCGCGGTGCTGATCGACGAGCTCGGACAGCCGGTGGTCAAGTGCAATTGCGGAAACCCGTTGGCCGGGCCGGAGAAGGACGCCGCCCACGTACGTCTCGACACCGCCGACGCCTCCTGGAAGCGGACCGGATCCAAGCCCACGACGGTGAAGAAGGCCAAGCAGCCGGTGAAGACGTTCGTGATCACCGACCCGACCCGGCCGGACCTCGCCGTCGCCCGACCGCCCGGCAGCGCGGGGGACCGGGACGCGCCCACCGCGACCCCGCCGCCGCTGCCCGAGCGAGACAAGAAGGCGACTCCGAGCGGCCCCACGGGCAGCGCCGGCGTCACCGGCCCGAGCGGAAGCGCGTCGTCGCGCTCCACCTCGACGTCCGCGTCCACCTCGACCGGCACCCGCCGGCCGCCCACGTCGGCAGGCACCGGTGGCAAGTCCGCCAAACCCGCCAGTCCGGCCGCCGCGTCGGTGGTCCCCGCGCTCCGCTGACGGCGGGGGTGGGCCGACTCGCTCCCGTCGGCCCACCCCCGCGCCGCGGATCCCGGACCCGGCCGACGTGCGGGGCGGGCACGTCGGCCGAGCCCAGGCCGATCAGTGATCCTTCGCCGTCCCTACGCTCACCACAGGACCGGCAGGCGCTCCGGGAGGCGCTTGATGAAACCGGTCCGCCGGACCAACCGATCCACCGGAACGGCCGGCAACCGGTTCACCGGGGCGGACATCGCCACCTCGGCACCAGGACCAGTTCGCCCGCGCGCACCACCACGTCGCCGACCGGTACGTCCGCCGGTGCCAGGCGCGGCAGCCCGTCACCGATGGACAGGTCGACCCGCGGCAGTTCCTCGACGGCGACCCCGATGTCCCGCGGACGATCGCGCAGCCATCGCACCAACTCCGGTTGTCGGACCAGCGTGAGCGCCGCGTGCATCCGGAAACGCCGAGGTGCTCACCGTGCCCGCGCCGAACAGGGACGGCGCGACGCTCGCCAACGCATCCTCGGTCAGCCCCTCGTCGGGCCCGGCCGTGCGCCGCAACTCGGCCAAGCGGTCCGGCGGTCCGCTCTGTTCGGCGGCGGGCGCATTCAGCCGGGCGGGCTTGTGCGCGTGATCCTTGCGCCAGTTCGCGCCCGGACGCTGGTGTCGTGGCGGTACCGACGGCCGCCGCGAACTGGCGGGTGCGCAAGGTGGTCCCCCAGGCGCCGCATGTCCCCATGGAGCCTCGCGCTCCCGGTGTGGCGATGACAACCACAAGTTACCGGTGAGCTTCGGAGAGTCAGCTTCACGGTCGCAAGTCGGCGGGAACATGCGGTGCCCAGGCCGAAAATCCCTTCGGTGCCGGGTGGCGGTCGCCTCCCGTCGGGACACGTCCGCCGCCGCCCGGGTCGCGGGGACCGTCCCGGGTCGTTGCCGGCGCCGTGGTCAGTGCTTGAGGCCGCCCATCAGCGAAGACACCGTGGCGTCGAGGGCCGCGTCGGCGCCGTCGCTCGCCGGCGGCGTGTGATCCGGGGTGTTCAGGGCGATGTCCGTGCCGGGTGTGGCGTTCGCGACCGGCGCGGCGAGCGCGGCGGCCCCCGCGGTCAGCAGGATGGTGGCCAGAATGCGTCGAGTGTGCGTCATACCCTGCTCAACGCGCAGATCGCCCCCGGGCTACGCCCTGTCACCCGCCCGGACCCGTACACCGGGCCCGACCGGCGCCGCCCGCTCGTCCGCCCGGTACACGAAGCGCGCCCCCGCCACGCGAAAAAAGGCTTGGACAGCCCCCGGGCGCGGGTTGTTAGCCTGACCGCATGTCTACGCCCCGACTGTCCTAGCAAGAGGACCCGCTTACACGTCACCCGTGTGTCCTCTTGCCATCTCGGAGCGTAATCCCATGATCACCCTTCGCGGTGTCGACCTACGCGTCGGTGCCCGCCTGCTGCTGTCCGACGTCAACTTCCACATCGCCCCCGGCGACCGGATCGGCCTGGTCGGCCGCAACGGCGCGGGCAAGACCACCCTGCTGGACACCGTGGCCGGCAGGGTCCGGCCGGCCACCGGAACCGTCACCCGTACCGGCTCGCTCGGCCACCTGTCCCAGGACTCCCGCGCGGCCGACCGGACGGTCACCGTCACCGACCGGATCCGATCCGCACGCGGCCTGGACCGGGCGGACCGCGCGTTGCGGGCGGCCGAGACCGCGCTGGCCGACGCGGTCGGCCCGGTCGCGCTGGAGCGGGCGATGCGCGCCTACGTTCGGGCCGAGGCGGAATTCCAGGCGCGCGGCGGCTACGCGGGCGAGGCCGAGGCGGCCCGGGTCGCGGCCGGCCTCGGCCTGCCGGAACGGGTGTTGGACCAACCCGTCGGCACGCTCTCCGGCGGCCAACGACGCCGCGTCGAACTGGCCCGCATCCTGTTCGCCGACCACGGCACGCTGCTCCTGGACGAGCCGACCAACCACCTCGACGCCGACTCGATCGACTGGCTGCGCGGCTTTCTGCTCGCCCACCGGGGCGGTCTGGTGCTGATCAGCCACGACACTTCGCTGCTTGCCGCCACCGTCAACCGGGTCTTCCACCTCGACCCGCAGCGCGCCGCAGTCGATGTGCACAACACCGGGTGGTCCGGCCATCTCGCGCAGCGCGCCGCGGACGAACGCCGGCGGACCCGCGAGCGGGCCAACGCCGAACGCAAGGCCGCGTCCCTGCACGCCCAGGCGGACCGGATGCGCGCCAACGTCGCGACCGCGGTGGCCGCGCGCAACATGGCCCGCCGCGCGGACCGGATGTTGGCCGACCTGGAACCGGCCCGGCGCGCCGACCGGCACGCCCGCATCCGGCTGCCCGAACCGGCACCCTGCGGGCGCATCCCGCTGGGCGCGATCAGCCTGACCAAGTCCTACGGCGACCACCGCGTGCTGACTGGCGTCGACCTGGCCGTCGACCGAGGCAGCCGGCTGGTCGTACTCGGCCTCAACGGTGCCGGCAAGACCACCCTGCTGCGCGTCCTCGCCGGGCACGAGACACCGGACGGGGGGCGCGTGGTGGCCGGCACCGGGCTGCGCCTGGGCTATTTCGCCCAGGAACACGACACCCTGGACCCCACCCGTTCGGTCCGCGAGAACCTGGCCGCGGCGGCCCCGCACCTGAGCGAAGGTGAAGTACGGCAGGTGCTGGGCGGGTTCCTGTTCACCGGGGACGACGCGGACAAGCGGGCCGAGGTGCTCTCCGGCGGCGAGAAGACCCGGCTCGCGTTGGCCGGCCTGGTCCACTCGGGCGCCAACGTGCTGCTGCTCGACGAGCCCACCAACAACCTCGACCCGGCCTCCAGGGACGAGGTGCTCGCGGCGGTCGGCACCTATCCCGGCGCGATCGTGATGGTCACCCACGACCGGGGCGCGATCGAGGCGCTGCGCCCGGATCGGGTGCTGCTGCTCCCGGACGCCGCCGAGGACCTGTGGAGCACGGACCACCTGGACCTGGTCGCGCTCGCCTGACCCACCGGCGGCCGTCGGCGGACGGGTCCGACCCACCCGGCCCGTCCGCCGTCCGGCTCCGACCGGCCCTGTTCGACTCCGACCGGCCGCGACCGGCTCCGACCACCTCGGGCCCGCTCAGCCGGCCCGGCGCGCCTCGATCAGAAACCGGGCCGAGTGGGCGACGAACGGGCCGTCCCGCTCGATGAGTTCGTGCAGGTCACGGAGCCGGTTCCGGTAGGCGTCCACGGTGAAGCCGGGCACCATCCAGATCACCTTGCGCAGGAAGTAGACCACCGCGCCGATGTCGAAGAACTCCATCCGCAACCGCTCCGAGCGCAGATCCACGATCTCCAGCCCGGCCGCCCGCGCGTCGGCGCTCTCGGTGTCGGGGTGTCGATGTTCGCGGGCCTCGGGCTGCGGCCCGAGGAAGTACTCGACCAGTTCGAACACCGACGCGGGACCCACGTGTTGGGCGAGGTACGTGCCGCCGGGGCGCAGCACGCGGGCGATCTCGGTCCACCACACCGTGGCCGGATGCCGACTGGTGACCAGGTCGAACGCGGCGTCGGCGAACGGCAGCGGCGGCTCGTCCGGATCGGCGACCACGACCGCGCCGAGCGGGTGCAACAACCGGGTGGCCTTGGCCAGGTTCGGCGGCCAGGACTCGGTGGCGACCATCGTCGTCGGCAACCTGGGCGCCGCGGCGAGCACCTCGCCGCCGCCGGTCTGGATGTCCAGCGCCGCCGACACGCTCCCCAGCCGCTCGCCCATCAGTCGCCGGTAGCCCCACGAGGGGCGCGCTTCGGTGGCCCGCCCGTCGAGCCAGGAGAAGTCCCAGCCGTCCACGGAGGCCGACTCGGCCTCGGCCAACAGATCCTCAAAGGTGCGTGACATAGCCGAATCATTACCGTGAAAGATCGAGAACACCAAGAATCAGGCCCCGCCTCCCGGACCGGCCGGCGGGTCGGTACCGCCTGAGCAACTCCCCTCACAGTCAAGGTAGTTCGGTCCCCGAACGAAGCAGTGGCCGGATCGCCGGCGAAGCCGAATCACCCCGCCGGCAGGGCCCGCCCGGCGCGCCGGCCCGACGCGCCGGCCGGCGCGTCGGGCCGGTTCTCGATGTTCCGGAGCCGTCGGCCCGTTCCGACCTCGACCCCGACCCCGACCCCGACCCGACCTAGCCGACGAACTCGCGATCGCCGTGGTGGATCGTGGCCTTGGACCAGTCGCCGCCCAGGGTGCCGACGAAGCGGCGGACCAACTCGGCGTCCGCGCGGTCCGCGACCAGGATCAGTGTGCCGCCGCGGACGGTGACCGAGCCGCCGAACAGGCGGTCGCGCGCCTCGGGGTCGGCGGCCAGCCCGTCGTGCAGGCGCTGTACGTTCACGCCCGGCACCTCGACCTCGATCGCGTCCGCACGCGGCGAGTCGGCGCGCAGGTACTCGAACGTCAGCACCGACTCCTGGGCGTAGCGCTTGCGCAGCACCTCGGCGATGCGGTTGAGCCGCGCGGCGTCGATGTCGTCGACGTCGAACTCGCGCGAGCGCTCGTAGGTGGTGTTCTGCAGGTCGCCGGACCAGAACACGCCGTCGAGCAGCGAGGACTTCTCCGGGTCGGCGCCGTGCGCGCGGACGATCGCCCGCACCTCGCACGCGAACCGGTTCAAGGAGGTGTTCAGCCGGGGATCGTTCGGATCGCTGATCACCGCGGTGTTGTCGGTGACGAAGATCTCCGCGTCCGGCAGGTGTCGGCGGGTGTGTCCGGGCGAGGCGTCGGCCGCGCACGCGGGAGCGTGCGACGTGGCGGCGACCGCGGTCTGGGCGCCGCCGGTGCCTATGGTGATGCCGAACGCGAGGACGAGGGCTGCGGGCCAACGCTTCATCGAGGGTCCCCCTGGGATGGCCGAGTGGTGTGGGACGGCATGACGCCGAACGAAACGATCATGAAACGGTCAAGCTACCGGAGCGACTGCGGGCGGAAGGTGGCCGACTCCCGTGCCGACTCCCGTGCCGGAGCCCGCTGCGGCCCCGGCGTCATGTTCGCGCGTCCGCGCGTTCCGCCCGGAAGATGCCGAACAACACGCGCAGGACCAGGACACAGCTCACCACCAGCAGGTTGTAGCCGAACAGTTGGTACAGGCCCACACTGTCGCCCACCCGCGGCCCGCCCTCGGTACCCAGCAGCAGCACGGCCATGATCCCGGCCGTCGCGCCGAGCACCGTCAGCAGCGTCCGGTGCAGCATGGAGGTGAGCACGCGGCGGTCGCGTTCGTCGGCCAGCAACCGGACGTTGACCCCCAGCCGACCCTCTTCCAGCGCTCCCGTCACCCGCTCGAAGCGCCGCGGGAGGCGGCGCAACACCGGTAGCAGATGCATCAGTTCGCTGGTCGCGGCATCGCGCAGACCGGCCGGCTCCAAGCGGTCGGTGACGTGCTTGGTCGCGTAGCCGCGCGCCTCGGCGAAGATGTCGAAGCCCGGTTCGATCCCGGTCAGCGTGCCCTCGGCGGTGGCCAACGACCGAAAGACGGCGGCGATCTCCGGTGCCACGGTCAACTCGAACGCGGACACCAGCCGGAACAGATCGGTGAACATGGCCAGATCCGGCGCCAGGCCCGCGCTGAGATGGCGGGCCATGAACTGGCCCAGCGCGCGTTGCAGCCGCTGCTCGTCCAACTCCGCCGGACGGGTCACCACCTGGAGCAGCGCGTCGGACATCGCGGCCGGATCGGCACGGCCGAGCGCGAGCAGCAGTTCCTGGAGTCCGGCCCGCAGTTGCGCGTCGATCCGGCCCACCGAGCCGAAGTCGAGCAGCGCCAACCGGCCGTCGGCGAGCAACATTATGTTGCCCGGGTGCGGGTCGGCGTGGAAGATCCCGTCGAACATGAGCTGCCGCAACAACTCGCCCAACAACATCCGGGCCAACTCGCCCCGATCGACCCCGCGCTCGTCCAGCGTCGCGATGGCGCCGCCCAGCGGTATGCCGTCCAGCCGGTCGAGCACGAGCACCCGCGCGGTGCTCAGCTCGGGATGCAGCCCGGGCAGGATCAGCCGGGCGTCGCGCCGTCCGGCGCCGGCGGCGGTCACGGCAGCGGTGTTGCGCGCCTCGATCCGGAAGTCCAACTCCTCGCGCAGCGCCACCGCGAAGCCGTCGGCGAGCTCGACCAGCCCCAGCGCGTGCCCCCACGTGGTGCGCCGGTCCAGGCTCGTCGCCAGGCGGGCCAGGATGTCCAGATCCCGCTCGACGATCGGCCCGATCCCCGGGCGCTGCACCTTGACCACCACCTCGGCGCCGGAACGCAGCCGGGCGCGATGGACCTGGGCGATCGACGCGGCCGCGAGCGGCTCGGGATCGAACTCGGCGAACACCTCGGTCACCGGCGCGCCCAGTTCGGCGGTCAGTACCCGCTCCACCTCCGCCCAGGGCGCGGGCGCGACGCGGTGCTGGAGCAGCGCGAGCGCGTCCACGAACTCGACCGGCAGCAGGTCGCGGCGGGTGGACAACACCTGGCCGAGCTTGACGAAGGTGACTCCACCGTCCTGGAGCGCCTCCTGCAACGAGCGGGCCAGGCCGGCCCGCCGGTTCGTCCGATCGGCCCGGCGTCCGCGCAGGTAGGGCCCGAGTCCGTGCCTGGCCGCGATCCGACTGATCTGCGAATAGCGGCGTCCGCGCGCGAAGCGGCGGCGCAGTCCGCGGACGAACTCGACCGTGCCCGGCCACGATCCGCTCGGGACGAGCGCCTCGGTCACCACGATGAAGGTCATCGCGGCGAGCAGCGCCACGCCGAGTGTGATGGTCATGAAGACGCCGGGGTTGTGCCGCTGGACGCTGCCGCCGAGTGCCCACGACACCACGAGTCCGAGCAGCCCCGCGGCGAGCGTGCGGCGTGTGCCCACCGGCAGCCCGAGCAACCGCCGGGCACCCCAGGCCAGTCCGAGGGTGAGCAGGAGCGCGGTGATCGCGGTGGCCGGCCACAACACGGCGGGGTTCACATCGGCGTCGGCCGCGCTCAGCACGGGCACCACCGGAAGCGATCGAGTTCGATGCGTCCGCCGCCGGACGGCGACAATCTTCGCGACATGCCGATGAGACCTTCCCCGAGTGATCACGCAAGTGCGCAGGAGAACCTATCGTCCGGGCGTGCACGCGACGCGAATCCGAGTACGGGTACTCAGGCCGGCCGATCCGGCGCCGGCCCAGGATGTGGTCCATGATCAACCGCCGGTCGTACCCGACCCCGCCGCCCCCGGCGTGGCAGCCGCCGTTCCCCTCGCCGGTGCCCGTGCCGGTGCGTCCGCGCGGCGTCGGGTACCTGGCGCCGATCGTGTCGGCCGGGCTGAGCGGGCTGTCCGCGGTGGCCGCCGGCACGGTGTGGTTCGGCGTGCGGGCGCGCAAGTCGATGGCCGACATCAACGAGTACGGTGCCGGCGCAACGATCCCGTCGTACCCGTGGAACGACCATCAGGGCACGGTCGACCTGTTGTTGTTCCTGTCGGTGCTCACCGCCGCACTCGCCGTCGCCGGTTTCGTCGGGCTCACCATCGCCCGCCGCCGGGATCGCCGCGACCCGACCCGGGACACACACGTCCGCGGCTGAACGCACGCCTGCCGCACTCGCGTCGGACGCGCCCGAAGCGCCTCGCGCCGCCGCGGCGCGGAACGTGAACCGGGGCATCTTCGGGACGAGGGTCCCGAAGACGCCCCGGTGCTCGACCGATCGACTCGCGCCGCGTCAGCCCTTGAGGACGCTGACGTTCTCCGCCTGGGGACCCTTGGGGCCCTGGGTGACGTCGAACTCGACCCGGTCGTTCTCCTCCAACTGCCGGAAGCCGGTGCTGTTGATGGCCGAGAAGTGCACGAACACGTCCGGGCCGCCGTCGTCCTGCTCGATGAAGCCGAAGCCCTTGTCCGCATTGAACCACTTCACTTTGCCTGTTGCCATCGATCCATTCCTTCACCTGATGCCACGACGCGTCGTGGGGGACGCGCCGGCCGGAGCCTCATCGCGACCGCGGCCCCCGAGATTTCCCGCCCCGGCATCGGCGAAACACCCAAGTGGTGGGCGCCCGGGGGCGCGACCGGGCTCTGTGCTCCCGGCTCCGGCGGACCGGGCGGGATGCGCCCGGTCCGCCGGATTCACTCGATCGCCGGACCGGCGGGCGGTTCAGGGGTGCCGGCCCGCCGAGCGGCGGGTGGCCGCCTCGTCGAGCAGGAAGGCCGGGCTATGGGTGGTCTCGTCGTAGTCGTCGTAGTAGCGGTGATAGACCGGCGTCAGGCCGCCGGAGACGGGCGGCACGATCCAACTCCAGTCCGCCGGACACGTGCGGCCCGCCTCCGCCTCGCGCTGCACGTGCCGCAGGAAGCGGTCGGACTCGGTGTGGTGGTCGGTGATGGTCGCCCCGGCCGCGTCGAACGAGTGCAGCACGGAGCGGTTGAGTTCGATCATGGCCCGGTCCCGCCACAGCGTGCGCTCGCTGGAGGTGTCCAGGCCGAACAGCGCGGCGATCGCCGGGAGCATGTCGTAGCGATCCGCGTCGACCAGGTTGCGGGCACCGATCTCGGTGCCCATGTACCAGCCGTTGAACGGCGCCGCGCTGTAGGAGACGCCGCCGATCTCCAGGCGCATGTTGGAGATCGCCGGGATCGCGTGCCAGCGCAGGCCCAGCGCGGCGAACCCGGGGTGCTCGGGGTGGGACAGTTCCACCTCGCGGATCGCGTCCGAGGGCAGTGCGTACGCGCGGAGTCCGCCGCCCTCGTCCTCGACGATCAGCGGTAGCGGGTCGAAGTCGGTGCCGGCCCCGTGCCAGCCGAGTTCGCACGCGAGTTCGGTGATGCCCAGGTTGCGGCCGTCGCCCACGAGGCTGCCGTCCGCCCGGCGGTAGCCGGCGTAGCGGATGAGCTGCTCGTTCCAGATCCGCACCTTCGGCCCGGTGGGGGTGTCGGGCGCGAAGACGGTGATCGTGGGCCGGATCCGGCCGCCGCGCCAGGTCTCGCGCAGGTGACCCGCGCACTGGGCGGCCACCTCGTCCGGGCGACTGACGTGCCGGCGGTCGCGCACGGACAGGCTGTTCCAGTACAACCGGCCGATGCAGCGGGCCGAGTTGCGCCAGGCGACCCGGGCGCCCCAGGTGAGTTCGGCCGAGGTGTGGGTGTAGGTGCCGGTCTCGCGGATCTGCTCGGCGATCTCTCGCCGGCGAGCCTCGGGATCGGTGGGCGAGTTGCTCTCCTGATGGAAGCGGTCCAGGAACGCGAGGGCCTGCGCGAGGTCCACGGTGTCGTGGGGACGCGCGGGCGGGGCGGGCGGGGCGGGTACTTCGTGGCGCGGTTCGGGGCACGACGGCTGATCACCGCGGAGCCGGGTGGTGCTCTGCTCGGTCAAGGTTCTCCTGGGAACCGGCTCGGTGCGACCAGGGGGTCGCCGGAGCCTGTTTCGGATCTGGTGGGGTACGCGTGGGCGTCGGCGGCCCAAGGGTCAGCCCGGCACCTCCGCGCCGACCGGGGTGGCCGACTCGGCCGCGACGTCGGCGGCGTACGCCCCGACGACCGGGTCGTGGTGGATCTGTCTGCGGCTCAGGCCGAGCCTGCGCAACACGCGCGCACTGTCCAGCACCATCGCGGGCGGCCCGCTCAGGTACGCGTCGCAGTCGTAGCGAGGCCCGTACTCCCTGACCACGTCGGAGACCCCTCCGCTGATCCCCGCCAAGGTCAGGTCGTCGAGCGCCGGCCGCACCCGCAACCAGGACACCCGCTGGGACAGCCGCAGCAGGTCTTCGAGCCCGTACAGGCCGCTGTGCGCGCTGGCCCCGTAGAACAGGTCGACGAAACGATCGGTGCCGTAGTAGGCCATCTCCTCGACCATGGCCTTCAGCGGCGCCAGTCCCGTACCGCCCGCCACGCACAACACCGGGTTGGGTGCCAGGTGGTCGACGACCATCTCGCCCATGGCGGCGCCCAGTTTGATCCGATCGCCCGGTTTCGCCTTGTGTACCAGGGCGTTGCTGACCCAGCCCGCCGGCACCGAGCGCACGTGGAAGGTGAGCAGGCCCTGCGGGTCGGGCGCGTTGGCGATCGAGTACGCCCGCCATACCCGTGGCCACCACGGGGTTTCCAGGAACGTGTACTGGCCCGCCCGGTAGGGAAACGGTACGTCCGGACGCACCGTGACCACGGCGATGTCGTCGGCGGGCTTCTCGTGTGCGACGATCTCCGCGGCCCAGTGTGGGGGGTTGGTCCGGGCGTCCTCGTCGGCCGCGCCGATCATGATGCCCGCCGCGGCGCCGTACGCGCGTACCCAGGCGGACTGCACGGCGTCGTTCCAGGTGTCGCCGCTGAATCGCGCGAGCGCGGCGACCAGGCACTCGCCGACCAGGTCGTAGTGCTCGGCGATGACATCGAACTTGCGATGGTCACGACCGAGTTGGCCGAGGAATCCGCTCAGTGCCGGAGCGTTCTCCAGGTCACCGACGATGCGGATCAGCGCGTGCAGCAGACGGTCGCGCTGGACGTCCATCGCCGGGGGGAACAGGTCGCGCAGCGCGGGTTGCCGCAGGAACAGGAGAGCGTAGAAGTGGGACGTGACATCTGCGGCCTGGGGGGCGACGGCCGCGAGATTTTGTCGGATGAGTTCTGCGTCTTGAGATTCCAAAATCGGCCCATCGGTAGCCCTTCCGCATGAGGGTTGTCCGGCCGGCTCCGTCGAGAGTCCTTCACGGAACACCGGCGGCCGGAACACGATCATGGGCTTGTCGTACCGGCGTCAAGTCGAAGGCCCGGTTCCGGTTATGGATGAACAGAAGTCTTTGATGGGGTGGTTAGTCATGGTTCGCACCCCACTCTCCGCATCCATACGGTCACGTATGGCTGAGGTGAATTGCCTGGTGGGAGGCCGAATTCAAGCCGGCACCGAAGCGCACGCGAAAGCCGCGAAGAGGGCCGGACGGGCCGGCGCGCGGCCGGGTCGGTTCGGCGAGGGCGGCGGCGAGGCATGGGGGTGTCGGGCGCGGCGCTCGACCCGGGTCGAGGATCCGGGGGATGGACGCCCGGGAGCTCGGTTCGCGGCGACGCGCCGACCACCGCCTGCCGGGGCGCCCTTGCGCGCCGGCCGTTGGTGGGGTTGGATGCGGTGTTCCTCGACACGGGTCCGCGGACACCGGGACGCGACGCGCGTGCCGACGCGCGAACTCCGCCGAACCCGGCGGGGTTCGGCGGAGCCGGAGCGGACCGGCGGACCGCGGCGGACGAACGTCAGCGCGGGGTGATCTCGCCGTGGGCTTGGGCCAGGAACCGGTATCCGGCACCGTTGACCTTGATGCCGGCGCGCTCGTCCTCGGTGAGTTCGCGCTTGATTTTGGCCGGTACGCCCGCCACCAGCACGCCGGGCGGCACCCGCATGCCCTGGGAGACCACGGCGCCGGCGGCGACCAGGGCGCCCGCGCCGATGTGCGCGCCGTTGAGGACGGTGGAGTTCATCCCGACCAGGACGTCGTCCTCGATCGTGCAGCCGTGCAGCACCGCGTTGTGGCCGACGGACACGCGGGCGCCGATCACGGTCGGGAACTCCGGGTCGCTGTGCACGGTGCAGTTGTCCTGGATGTTGGTGTCCGGGCCCACCACGATGGTTTCGGCGTCGCCACGCAGCACCGCGCCGTACCAGACGCTCGCGCCGGCTTCGAGGGTGACGGCACCGATCACCGTCGCGTTCAGGGCCACGAACGCGCCGGGGTCGATCTGCGGTTCCCGATCGCCCACGGCGGCGATCAGCGGGTTCGTCATGGTCCTCCTCCTCGGCGGATGGGCCTCGGTCGGCCCGTCGCGGTCGCACTTTAGTGCGGTGGATGGGC
Source organism: Embleya sp. NBC_00888 (assembly GCF_045207655.1). Classification (NCBI taxonomy): domain Bacteria; kingdom Bacillati; phylum Actinomycetota; class Actinomycetes; order Kitasatosporales; family Streptomycetaceae; genus Embleya; species Embleya sp. NBC_00888. The sequence goes on from NZ_CP108785.1 coordinate 3,068,983, forward strand.
GCCATACTGGCGGGATGGTCGACAAGCAGGGGTTGCCGATGATGGGCGCGGAGCGGCTCCGGGGGATGTGCCTCGGGTTCAACGGGGCCGTGGAGGAGTTTCCGTTCGGGCGCAATCCCGACCTGTCCACGTTCAAGGTGGGCGGCAAGATCTTCGCGTTCTCGGTGCTGACCGACCCGGAGCCGTTGCGGGTGAGCCTGAAGTGCGACCCGGAGCTCGCGATCCGGCTGCGCGCCGAGCATCCGGCGATCGAGGCCGGCTACCACCTGAACAAGCGGCACTGGAACACCGTGACCCTGGACGGCTCGCTGCCGGAGACGCTGGTGCGGGACCTGATCGAGGACTCGTACGACCTCGTGGTCGCCCAACTGCCGAAGCTGCAACGCCTGAAACTGGACTGGCCGGGTCAGCGGCCGGAAGGGGCCTAGCGACCCCGGGGGAGCCGAAAAGCCCTGCCGGGCGGGCGTACGCCGGCTTGTGAGCGGTGCGGAATCCGGCCGAGGGCGGTCGATGCGCCCGCCGGGCTTCGAAGCGGGCCTTCCGGCGGTCCGGCCGGATATCCGGCGGACCGGTATCGGTGCACGTCAAAGGCCCTTTCGGGAGGTCGCGGAAGGTCCGGCGACGGCCGATTCGGGGGTTGACCGGCGGTTCCGGAGGGCGTGGGACGCGGGCGATCGATTGTGGGTCGGATTCGGTGAGTTGCCGGCGGCTCGGAGCGCGGATCAGGGCCACGAACGGCCGTTGCCACGCCGAATGCGCGAAATCCGTTCGGCGGATGCGCGAGTCGGCGCGTATTTCCCGATTACCGCACCCCCCGAAGGCCGCCGCCGGGCCGGGCCCACGACCCGTCCGCACCGCCTCGGGCCTTGTGCCACAAGGGGAAACCGCCCCTCGCTCGGTCAACATCGGGACCGGACACCAGGATTTGTGAAGTGTTGCGCGGATCTCCGCACGGGCCCCCGTCGTTGATCCAAGGGGGTGTTTCGAGCACCACTTTGCTGCGGTTCGAAATGCCCCCCGTGTGACGGAGAGTTACAGTCATGGAAATGGGTACTGGCGCAACGGCGTTCGACCCGATCGGTCGGATGGTCCGGCCGGTCGAAAGCGATCGGTACCCCCGCACCACGAAAGGCGTCTCATGAACAAGGCACAACTCGTCGAAGCCATCGCCGACAAGCTCGGCGGCCGGGCTGCGGCCGAGGAAGCGGTCGACGCGGTCCTGGACACCATCATCCGTTCGGTCGTCGCCGGGGACCGGGTCTCGGTCACCGGCTTCGGCTCGTTCGAGAAGGTCGAGCGCGCCGCCCGGTACGCCCGTAACCCCCAGACGGGCGAACGGGTTCGGGTCAAGAAGACCTCCGTGCCGCGCTTCCGCCCCGGCCAGGGCTTCAAGGACCTCACCGGCGGCGCCAAGAAGCTGACCCGGGGCGAGACCGCGATCAAGAAGGCCTCGCCGGGCACGGTGACCGGTGGTACCACCGTCGCGGGCAAGAAGGCCGCGGCCAAGAAGACGACCGCGAAGAAGGCCACCGCCAAGAAGACGGCCAAGAAGGCGACCACGCGGGCCACCGCGGCCAAGACCGCCGCCCCGGCCCGCAAGACCACGGCGAAGAAGGCCACCCCCAGGGCGGCCGCGAAGACCACGGCCGCGAAGACGACCGCGGCGAAGAAGACCACCGCGAAGAAGACCACCGCCAAGAAGACCACCGCGAAGAAGACCACCGCGAAGGCGACGGCGAAGAAGACCACCGCCAAGCCCACCACGCGCAGCACGCCCGGCCGCAAGACGACCGGGGCCAAGCGCACGACGAGCGCTCGCACCGCCAAGCGCGCCTGAGGACCACCCGGTCGGATGCGATGGTCGGACCGCCCGCGCCGGGCGGTCCGACCGGGGGCGCCGCGACGGAACGCCTCGGGGGTCCCGACGGAGCGTTCCGACGGCGGTTCGACCGGCACATTCGTGTCGCCGGTCAACACCGCCGTCGGAGCCCGTCCGCCCTCGGCCCGCTCAGCCGCCCCGGCTCGCCCATGCGTGCGAGTCGGGCCGATTCGTGCGAGTCGGGCCCAGGCGTGCGGGTCGGGCCCATGCGAGCGGGCCCGGTCACCCGTACGGCCCCGACCCGCCGGACCGCTCAGCCCGCGTTCAGCTCCGCGACGATCGATGCCGGCGAATGCCCGCTCCCGTCGGACTGCCGATGGAAGTCCACGGCGACGAAGTTCGGACTCCGGCCCGCGGCCGTCCCGCACTGTTGTGCGATGCGATCACGCAGCTTGGTCCCGTTGTCCAGGGCGGCCGTCCCGATCGTCGGCACATTGCGGAAGTGACTCATCACGAACAACCGACGAAAGCCCGGCTCGGTCCGGTTCAGCGGCACGTCCGACCATCGACTCGTGCAGGCCAGGTCGTTGCCCAGGTCGCCCAGACTCCAGTAGTTCTGCACGGTCCAGTCCTTGTCGTACATCACCCCCAGGCCCTCCTTGCCGGGCTTGTCGGAGAACACCAGCAGCCGCTTGTTCGCGGTGACCAGGTCCGCCACCCTCGGCCAGCCGTTCTCCCGCACTCCGGCGGCGTCCGGCCGGAACAGCAGCTCCGGCAGCCCGCGCACCCGCTCCAGGGATCGACGCAGCCGATCGGTGTCGACGTAGTCCTCCAGGAACACGGTCACCACTTCCAGCGGATTCGCGTTCAGGAAGTCCACCACGGTCTGCATCGTCGCCGCGAAGCTCTGCCGGGGCAGCGCGTAGGTCACCCCCGCGAACGCCTTGCAGTCGCCGTGGCACAGGTACACGTCGCTCGGGTAGCAGTCGCTGCCGAAGCTGATGACGCACAGAGCGGTGCTGTGTTCGTACCAGTGCGTGTCGAGCATCAGCCCGCGCACACCGCGATCCAACTGCCCACGCACCGACTCGGACTGGTTGACCGAGGACCACCGCGAGTCCTCGTAGTTGGTGAACGAGTTGTGGGTGGTCAGCGAAGTGACCTGGTCGAGCCGGTCGTTGCCCCAGCGTTGCTCCGCGGCGGTGAGGGTGGCCGCGGTGGCGTGGGTGGTCGTGGCGACGGAGGCCGTGGACGGGACGAGGGCGGCCAGGAGGGCGAGCACGACCACCACGAGCGCGTTCCGGGGTCGGCCCGCCGGGCGGGAAGCGCCGGGGGATCGAGGAGGCCCGCCGGATCCGGGCGGAGCGGCCGATATACCGCTGGAAGAGTCCATGGCAGGGGAACGTACACGGGACCATCCGGCTTTTGACCCCTCTCCGCGCACCGGCATCACACCACCAGGAGCGCCTGATCCCAGCCCGCCGTCGTGCGACCCTCGGCGTACGCGTCCAGGGCGAGCACGACACCCGCGGCGCCCTCCAGGAACGCCGGCACGTCCACGCCCTGCGCGACGCGGGTCATCGTCGAGCGGAAGCCGAAGCGATACTCGTCGTGAAACTGGGCGAGCATCAAAGCGGCCAACTCGTCCCGGACGGTGGGTAGTCGGGCGTCGTCGAGGTGTTCGGCCAGCAGACCGAGCAGGTGCATCAGTCCGCCCCAGCCGTGGCACAACGCCGGATCGTCGATGCCCCACTCCGCGATCGGCGTGCCGAGCAGACCGGACACCGAACGGCGGGTGAGGTCGTGCCAGTCGGGCCGGTCGAGGGCGAGCGCCGCCAACTGCACCGCGCGCGACACCCCGGGGACGCCGTAGCACCAGGACGGGCGCTGCGCCGGGGAGTCGGGGTCGGGCTCGGACGCCCACTGCTCCAGGGTGCGATAGGCCGGCCACCACAGGCCGTCGCCGGCGGGGACCGCGCATTGGGCCAGCAGCGCCACCAGCCGCTCGATCGCGGCCGGTTGCCCCGGAACCCGTACGCCCGCGCGCCAGGTCAGCGCGAGCAGTGCCAGCGGTCCCGCGACGCCGTGCGACAGGCCCAGGTTCAGATGCCCGGCGGGCATCTCGACCTCCTGGCCCAGCTTGGGCGCCGCCAGGGTCCACCAGCGCGGCACCTTGCGACCGCGGTGGAGGATCTCGCCTTCGGCCAGCCCGACGAGGTAGGACAGCACCATCCGCAACTCGTCGCCGTCGGCGTCGCGGGCCAGCAGGTAGCGGCCGATCCCGGTCAGTCCGCGGACGGTCTCGAACTCGCCGTTGGTGGCGAGCGGTGCGGTGCCGCGCGGGCGCGGCAGGGCGGCCCGGACCACCCGGCGCTGGTGCTCGTCCATCCGGGTCAGCGCGCTCACGTACCCGCCGGTCGCCCGGTGCGCGACCAGGGTGGCGAAGGCGACCGACCCCGGACCGGTGAAGATGCCGCCTGCCGGGAAGCGCTCCCGGGCCAGTACGGCCATCGCCCGAGCCAGGTGGGCGTGCGCGCGCTCGGCGTGTCCGGGGCCGCGCCGGGTGCTGCCGCTGAAGGCCAGGGAGACGCCGGGGAACCCGCTGGAGAGCGACAGGTCCGTCCACAGCGGCTGCTCGTCGCCGTCCCGGGAGGCGTCGGCCAGCACCTCGGTGTCGGCGGCGACGGCCGCCGGATCGGCCAGCCGGTCCAACACCCGGGCCACGATCGCCCGCGCCCGCTCCGCGTGGCGGGGTTCGGCGCTCGTGCCCACCGCCGTGCCGCCGGCCGCCGTCGGCTCAGCCATCCCGACCACCCCTCTCCGCGTCGTGCGTGACACCGGAACCCGTGGCACCGGAACCCGCGGCGGCGGAGCCGGTGGCACCCGTGTTCGCGACGCGCGATCGCGTCGCACCCGCGTTCGCGGCACCGGGCCGCGCCGGCGCGTGCGCGAGCCGTCCCAGGTGGTCGCACGCGATGCCGCGCAGGATCGCGTAACCGCGCTGTTCGCCCGCCCGGTCGATGCCGAGCAGCCGGTTGTGCTGCATGTGCAACAGCCCGAGTACGGCGTTCTCGTGCGCGGCGCCGGCCGGTCGGCGACCCGCGTCGGACAGCACGATCTCCCCGTACGCCCGGCCGTACGGCGGCCGGGACCACAACTCGGCCAGTGCCGGGACGCCCAGCCGCTCACCGACCGCCGCGGCCGTGCGGCCCGGCCGGATCAGCTCCCGGACCAGGGCGCGATGCCGGCGGAACCCGCGCTGGTCGGGTTCCTTGGCGAGCGCGTACCGCACCCACGAGGGCCAGTCCCAATCGCCCAGGCTCTCCAGCAGCAGTGCGTGGTTGACCGCGATCAGCACCTCGTCCGGCACCGCGAGCGCGCCGCGTGCCCGCAGGCCCAGTTGGGCGAGCGCCGACCTGCTGTCCAGCGTGAACAGGCGCTCGGCCGCCGCCAACGCGTCCGGCCCGCCGTAGCGTTCGGTCTCCGGCTCGTACACGTCCAGCGCCATCGTGCGGATCGCGCCCGCCTCGCGCATCGCCCGTACGCGCCGCGCCAGTTCCGGCAGCACGTGCTCGGCCAGCGCCGTCGGATCGCCGTGCAGCCGGATCCGGATGTGCGGCTCCGGGTCCACGTAGCGGATGAAGAACCAGCGGTCGACCCGCTCGCCGACCTCGGCGAGCAGCGCGGGCAGATGCACCCGGAGCAGCTCGTCGTGCGTGTCCGAGGTCGCGTACAGCTTCGCGAACAGCCAGTCCTCGCCCGGCAGACGGTAATCGGCGTCGGCAGGTTCGGCGCCGCGCGCGGGTGTCGCCCGCGCGGTCGCGGTCGGTGTGCCGGCCCCGGGTCGGCGGGTCAGCGGGACGACCACCTCGGTGCCGTGCCCGTCGGCCCAGCCGAAGCCGCGACCGTCTTCGGTCAGATCCTCGAACAGGGCGAGCCGGCCCTTGCGCACCTCGTGGCGCAGCAGCGTGCGGTGCCAGGACTCACCCAGGTCGAGCCCGTAGACCCGGTCCCAATGCACCACCTGGATCCGGTCCGGCACGCCGTACCGATCGCTCCATTCGCGCAGCGCGCGGTCGAACTCGCGCGGATCCTCGACCGCCGCGCGCATCGCGTGGTCCGGGGTCCAGCGGCGCGGCGCGGCGACGACCCGGCCGAAGCTCACCCGGGGCAGCAGCGGCAGCGCCTCCAGGCCCGCCCAGTCCCAGCCGGTCCAGGTCCGAGACCGGCCGAAGACGATGTCGACCATCAGCCGGACCACCTTGGGCGCCTCGCGATCCAGCGCCAGCATGTGCGGCACCACGGGCATCACCCGTTGTCCGGTCTCGGCCAGGGTCAGCGTCAGGCCGTGGGCGTCGACGCCCACGAGCAACGCGCGCCAGTCCAGACAGTGCGGATCGCGCCGATCGGCGTACACCCCGACCGGGATGTGGTGGGGCAGCAGTTCGGGTACCTGGATCATGTTCAGCGCGCGGGCGGTGTGCGGCCGGAACGTCACCTGGGCGGGCAGCGTGCCGGGGTCCGCCGCGGCGTGCACCAGCCTGGCCAACTCTTCGGTACTGTGCGTGAGTTCGGCGAAGCGGCCGGCCATCGAGCCGGCCACCCACGAACCCGCGTGCGGGGTGGCGACCAGCTTGAACCGGCCCCGGTCCAGGTCGGCGACGTCGTGCGCGAGCAGTTGGAAGCACAGGTCGAGCGAGTTCGGCGGCGTGGCGGGCTCGCCGTGCTCGGACTGTGCGGTGTCGGCCAGCCGGTCGATCAGCTCCGGGGTGAGCCGCAGCTCGCGGTCCTCGCGCAGCAGGGCGTCCTGGACCAGTTCGGCGGTCAGTACGCGTCGGTCGCGGCCGGGCCGGTAGCCGGTGGTGGGCCGGTCGCCCACGGCGAGGCGTTCGCCGTAGCCGGTCGGGAAGCCCAGCCCTCGGTGCGGGTCGACGAGTTCGGCCAGCGGGACGGTGCGGGTGGTGCCGTACCGCTCGACGAAGCGGTTGCGGTAGTCGCGCATGTGTTCATGGGTGACCCACGCGTCGGACAGGGCCCACATCGCGCCGGCGTAGGTGCCCGCCTCCTCGGCCACGGCCCGGGGCAGGGTGAGTTCGGCGTCCATCCGCAGATCCACCTGGACCGGCGGATGGGCGGCGTCGGTGTGCGGATCGACCAGGGCCATCAACCGGCGCCAGGGCGCGGTGCCCTCGCCGGGGCGGGCCTTCTCGTACTCGCGCACGGCGGCCCGGGTGGCGCGGAACTCCCGTGCCACGTCCGGCAGGTCCTCGACGGCGCCGTCGATGCGATCGAGCAGCGCGTCGTCCAGGCGGTGCGGGGTGATCGAGCTGAGCAGGAAGCCGTGCCGCAGCAGTTGCGCCACCGAGGCGTCGAGGCGATCGCGCGGCGCGCCGGGGAAGGCCTCGCCGACCCGGTCGAGCAGGGTCTCGTACGGGACGGGGTGGGTCGCGATCGTACGCAGGTGTGCGACCAGGGGGCTGTGTCGTACCGAGATCTCGTGTTCGGGTCCGGCCAGCACCAGGCGGTCGCCGCGCACCCGGCACAGGTCGTTGAGCAGCACGTCGACGCGGCGTCGGACCTCGGGGGCGGCGAGCCAGTCCCGGACCCGCTCGTCGAGTCGACCGGCGTCCAGGCGGACCGCCTTGCCGCCGGGGCCGTGCACGCTCACGTGGGCGGACGCGCCCAGGCGGGCCGCGGTCACGCCCGCGAACAGGCCGAACGGGGTGGGTCGACCGGCCATCCGCAGCGCGTACCGGGTCACCGACAGGGCGGTGCCGGCCAGCCGCTTGGGGCCGGGGTCGATGCCCTCGTCGATCCGGTCCAGGGCGGCGGACAAACTGCCGCTGGCGACCCTGACGGCCTCGCGCAGCAGCGGGTCGGCGGTGATCCGCCGCAGTCCCTCGAGGGTGTGCGCGTCGGCCGTGTGCCCGACCGGCTCGACGGGGTCCGGGCCCGGGTCGGTCTCCGCGCGCGGCACACTCGCCATGCGCACGAAGACGAGGCCCGCCGGTTCGTATTCGCTGCTCGGCGTGTCGGGTCGTCCCTCGTTCGGACCGTCGCCGCGCCCAGGATTCCGCTCGGAGTGTCGCACCGTGTTCCGCACCGACCCCATGCCCGTGTGACCGGCTCTCGCCGGAGATCGACACCCGGGGGCGGGCAGACCCGCCCGCCCCCGGAACTATCAGGTCAGGCGCAGCAGAGCGGACAGCGCGACTGCACACCGTACGTGCTCGGCGACGTCCAGCCACCGCCGGCCGAGCCGAAGGCGGACGCCTCGAGCTCGCCGTCCGCGATGCGGACGTCGAGGTCCAGGTCGGCGAAGTCGCGCGTCTCGGTGGTTTCTTCGAGCAGAATCTTGTCGTTCATGACAACTCCCGCGATATCGGTCGCAGTGCTTTGGTGGGCACTGCGATTCGAGGAGATCTGTTTGATCCCGGGGAGGACGCTAAGCGTTGAATAGGCGGCCGAACAAGAACGATTATTGGCCATTCGTACCGGCCGGAAATCTCCCTGTGGAAGCCGCATCAGGCTCCTACCCTGCAAGGATGTCGGGTGGAGGTGGGCTCGTCCGGCTTCTTCACGAGGGGGTCGCCTTCGTCTCGACGAGATCGACCGGTGAATCACCGTTAACCGATTTCGTTGACACCTTCTGCGTCGAGAACATTCCACGCGGCAATTTTTCGGCCCGCGCCGTAGCCTCCCGTTCAATTCGTTCGAATGATCCGCGGGATCGAATCGGAAATGATCTTCGGGGGCGATTCGGGGCCGTTCGGGCCGGGGGTCGGCTCCGGGCCCCAAGGTTCGGGCGCTAGGCCAGGGTCACCGTCACCGGGAGTTCCTTGATGCCGTTGACGAAGTTCGAGCGGACCCGGCGGACCTCGCCCGCCAGGCGGATGTCGGCGATGCGCGGCAGGAGTTCCTCGAACATGACGCGCATCTCCAGGCGGGCGAGCGCGTTGCCGAGACAGAAGTGCGGGCCGCCCTTGCCGAAGGTGACGTGGTCGACGTGGCGGCGGGTGACGTCGAAGTCGTACGGGTTCTCGAACACCGCCTCGTCCCGGTTGCCCGAGGCGAACCACAGCACCACCTTGTCGCCCGCGCGGATCGACCTGCCGCCCAGTTCGGTGTCGCGCGTCGCGGTGCGGCGGAAGTGGTACACGGGGGATGCCCAGCGCAGGAACTCCTCGACCGCGTCCGGCATCAGCGCGAGGTTCTCCCGCAGCAGCTCCAACTGCCCCGGGTTGCGCAGCAGCGCGAGCATCGAGTGCGAGATGGCGTGCCGGGTGGTCTCGTTGCCGGCCACGACCAGCAGCAGGAAGTAGTTGTCGAAGTCGTGTCCGGACAGCGGGACACCGTCCGAGGGGGCCTGGTTGACCAGGCGGCTGACCAGGTCGGTGCCCGCGCCGCCGCGCCGTTTGGCGGCCAACTCCCGTCCGTACTCGAAGACTTCCAAGGAGGCTGGACTGCGGAAGGGCAGTTCGCGGTAGCGCTCGCTCTCGCTGCTCTCCAGGAGCACGTCCGCGTAGTCCGGGTCGGTGTTGCCGATGATCCGGTTGCCCCAGTCGATCAGCCTGCCGGTGTCCTCGCCGGGCACGTCCAGCATCTCGGCCAGCACGTTGATCGGGAAGTCGGCGCTGACCTCGTGCACGAAGTCGAAGGTGCCCTTGGCCAGCGCGGTGTCCAGCGTGCGGGCGGTGAGCCCGCGCAGGAACGTGCCGTAGTCGGCGATCGCGCGCGGGGTGAACTGCTTCTGGAGCAGCTTGCGCAGCGCGGTGTGGCGCAGCCCGTCGGTCTCCAGCAGCGAGCGACGGATGGCGATCTGCGAGTCGTCGACCTCCTCGAGGTTGGTGAACCGCGTGGAGGTGAAGGTGTCCGGGTCGCGGTCGACGGCGACGATGTCCGCGTGCCGGGTCAGTGCCCAGAACCCGCTGTTGGGGGCCGGTTCGGGTTGCCAGTGCACGGGGTCCTCGCGGCGCAGCGTGTGGAACATCCGCCACGGCGTTTCGCCGTCCAGGAAACGGTCGTTGTCGGCGAGGTCGATCTCGTCGAGGGGCATCGGCTCGGGGACCGCGGCGGCGGTGGTGGGGGTGCTCACGAAGACTCCTCGCGGGGGGATCGGCGGGGTGCGGGCGCGGCGGCGCGGATCGGCGGGCCCGCGCGGCGACGCGGTGCGCGGGGGCGGCGCGGTGCGCGGGGGTGCGCCGGTGCGGACGGGCTCAGAGGTGGTAGGCGTACTCGGTGAACTCCCAGTCGGTGACGTGCCGGCGAAAACGGGTGACCTCGTCGCGCTTGTAGGTCAGGAACGCGTCGGCGAAGTCCGCGCCCAGCAGCGCGGTGAGCGCGGTGTCGGCCTCGAACGCGTCCAGCGCCTCGGTCAGCGTCGCGGGCAGGATCGGCGCCTTGGCGCTGTCGTAGCCGTAGCCCCGCAACGGCGGCGGCGGAGTCGTCTTCTCGCGCAGGCCCAGATGCACGGCGGCGAGCAGACCGGCGACGGCCAGGTACGGATTGGCGCTCGCGTCGCCGAGCCGGACCTCCAGGCGGGTGCCGGTGCCGCGCTCGGGCGGTATCCGCACCATCGCGCTGCGGTTGTCCAGGCCCCAGTCGATCAGCCACGGCGCGAGTGTGTCCGGGCCGAAGCGCTTGTACGAGTTGACCGTCGGGTTCAGCAGCGCGGCGAGCGCGGGGGCGTGCGCCAGGACGCCGCCGATCGCGTGGTGCGCGGCGGGGGACAGGCCGTGCGGGCCGGTCGGGTCGTCGAAGGCGTTGGCGTCGTCCGGGTCCAGACAGCTCAGGTGCAGGTGGAAGCCGGAGCCGCCCTCGTCGTTGAAGGGCTTGGCCATGAAGGTGGCCAACCGACCCTCCCGGCGCGCGAGTTCCTTGATCGAGGCCTTGAAGCGGAAGGCCCGGTCGGCGGCGTCGAGCGCGGGCGAGTGGTCCAGGTTGATCTCGAACTGGCCGGAGCAGTACTCGTGGTTGCCGGTGGTGGCGCCGATGCCCAGCGCGCCCAGGCTGCGCAGCGTGCGCAGCAGGTGTCCGTCCGGGTCACCGCGCCGGCCGGCCACGTACACGTTGCCCGGGGCGTCGCCGTAGCGCCGCCAACCGCCCGGGCGGTCCGGGTCCGGCTCGCACAGGAAGTACTCCAACTCCGGTCCGACCACCGGTCGCAGGCCCACCTCGTCGGCCATCCGGGTCAGCACGTCGCGCAGCAGCGAGCGCGGCGCCTCGGCGGCGAGCCGACCGGTCGCCGGGTCCGTGGTCTCGCCCAGACACCACGCGACTCCGGGCTCCCACGGGATCGCGACGAGCGTGTCCAGGTCCGGGAACACGCAGATGTCCGGTAGGCCCGCGTCGATGCCGCCGGCCACCGGGACGGTCCGGCCCTGCGGGGTGGTGTGGAAGACCGCCCGACAGAAGGCGAGGCCGTGCGCGCACACCGAGGGCAGGTGGTCCACCAGCACGTCGCGCCCGCGATCGGTGCCGATCAGGTCCGGGTAGGCGATCCGGACCACGTCGATGCCCCGCGCCTTCAGGTCGGCGACGACGTCGTGGGCCCGGTCCACTGCTGATGGATTCACCGGATTCTCCTCGCACAGAACGGGCGGCGGCAGGACGGCCGATTCGTTTGAGCCCAAACCATATGGAGGTCGCCGGTGTCGCACAAGGGGTTGGGGCAAGCCTTTGCGCGCGCGGCGACGGGAGGTGGGGCGGGTGTCGGCGGGTGGTCGCGCACGCGTGACAACGAGCGACGGGAGGCATATCGTACGGACCCAAACGACCTATCGGCTCCGAACCCGTTCCGGGCCGCACCGTGCTTCGAGGGAGTCGCCATGACCGGTGTACACGGTTTCTTCCACCCCAAGACCGGCACGGGCCGGTCCTCGATGATCCCGGCGCCGCCGTGGCGGTACTCGGGCGACCTGCTCACCATCGAGTACCGCACCGACCCCGCGCGGGTCGCCGAACTGCTGCCGCCGCAACTGTCGCTCGCCGACGAGGACCCGGGCGCGGTGGCGCTGATCTGGGCCGACTGGCAGTCCTGCTCGACCACGGGCGCGGAACTGCTCGACCCGGTGCGCGGGCAGTACAAGGAGTGCTTCGCGGTGGTGCGCTGCCGGTACGCGGGGGTGACCTACTCGCGCTGCGTGTACATCTGGGTCGACAAGGACTTCGCCATCGCGCGCGGCCTGCACCAGGGTTATCCGAAGAAGCTCGGCTCGATCCACCAGACCCGGCCGCACCCGTACGGCCCGGCGCCGCGGATCGAGGCGGGCGCGATGTTCGGCGCCACGCTCGCCGCGGCCGACCGGCGGCTGGCCGAGGCCGTGGTGACGCTGCGCGAGCCGTCGGCGACCAACGGCTTCGTCAACGGGCACCCGATGGCGCACCACCGCTGGTTGCCCTCGATCGAACCGGGCAAGGGTCTGGCCCTGGACGAACTCGTGGCCACCGGCGCCGAGTCCGCCGAGGGCGGCGGGGCCTGGGCGGGCGACGCGGAGTTGACCCTGTTCGAGGCGCCCACCGAGGAACTGGCCCGCCTGGAGGTGCGCGAGGTGATCGGCGCGTACTACCGCCAGGTCGGCGTGGTCTGGAACGGCGGCACGCTCCTGGCGAGCGGCGGTTCGGGCGCCGCGTAGGCGCGGTACCCGCACGAGGGCCCGAGCACCGGATCGCGGTGCTCGGGCCCTCGTGCGTGCGTGTTCGGCTCCGGACGCGTGCGAGTGTGGGCGCGGTCAGCTCCGGCCGCGTCCGATGCCCGCATACACGCCCGGCCGGGCCGCGCGCAGGTACAGCGCGAACAGCGCGCCGACCACGCCCGCGCCGAGCACCAGCGCGGGCAACACCCAGCGCAGCGCCGAGCCGGAGTCGACGCCCAGCAGCACGCCGAAGTTGTCCAGCGCGGCGACGAACACCGCCGCGAGCAGCACCGCGGATCCGGCCGGCGCGATCAGCCGACTCCACACGCTCTCGCCGTCGGGGCCGTTGCGCACGAAGAACGCGACCACCGCGAGCGAGGTCAGCACCAGCAACAGCAGTACGCCCAGCGCGCCCAGGTTGGTGAACCAGTTGAACAGCGTCGCCATCGGGTCGCGATCGAGCGCGGCGAACAGGATCACCACCGCGGCGGCGAGCGCGGTCTGGGTGGCGGAGCCCAGGTGCGGCGAGTCGGTGCGCGGGTGGGTGCGGCCCAGCGCGGTGGGCAGCACACCCTCGCGGCCCAGCGCGAAGAAGTAGCGCGCGACCGCGTTGTGGAAGGACAGCAGCGCCGCGAACAGGCTGGTGATCAGGAACACCTGGGCCAGGTCCGCGAAGCCCGAGCCGATCTGGTCGCCGCCCAGGACGAAGATCAGGTTCGGCCCGTGCTCGGTCGCCGCGTCGACCGCCTTGTCGGTACCGGCGCCGCTCATCAGGGCCCACGCGGTGATCGCGTACAACACACCGATCACGCCGACCGACACGTACGTCGCGCGGGCCACGGTGCGCTTGGGGTCCACGCACTCCTCGCCGTAGATCGCGGCGGACTCGAAGCCGGTGAAGGACGCCATCACGAAACAGAACGCCGCGCCCATCGAGCCCGAGGTCAGCGCCTCCCAGGAGAACGGGTGCAGCGAGATGCCGTCCGGCGCCTGGGTGAACGCGCCGATGTCGAAGACGAGCACGGTCACCGTCTCGGCGATCAGCAGCGCGGCCAACACCCGGGCGTTGAGGTCGATCCGCAGGTAGCCCAGCACGCCCACGACCACGATGCCGACCAGGACCACCACCCACCACTCCACGTGCCACCCGAGCTTGGCGTCCAGGAAGTCGGCGGTGGTGAAGCCGAACAGGCCGTAGATGCCGATCTGCATCGCGTTGTAGGAGATCAACGCCACGAACGCGGCGCCCAGTCCGGCCGCCCGGCCCAGGCCCTGGGAGACGTACGCGTAGAACGCGCCCGCGCCGGTGATCCGCCGGCTCATCGCGGCGTAGCCGACGCTGAAGATCGCGAGCAGGGCGGCCAGTACGAGGTAGACCGCGGGGATTCCCGAGGTGCCGGTGACCGCGAGGCTCTGCGGGATGCCGCCGGCGGCGACGGTGAGTGGGGCGGAGGCCGCCACCACGAAGAAGACGATGTGCGCGACACCGAGCGAACCGCGTGCGGGGGCGGCCTCGGGGTCGGTGGTGCTGGTCGTCGACGCTTGTCTGGATGCCATGCCCGGCGCCTCCGAGGGGCGGGAACCCATTCGTTTGGGCCCGTACGATCTGCGAGTGCCGCTGATCGTACGGATGCAAACAGGTCCCCACAAGGGCTAGATTTCGGGGTGCGCAAGGCGTAACGGGTCACCCTCGGACGCGAACGACGAAGAAGGCGGAGCACGTGGTCGGCAAGCGGTCCATCACCGAAACGGAGAAGGCCGTCCAGGCGCGCCTGGGCGACATCCCGCTGCGGCGCGAGCAGATGGCCGCGGTGTCGAACATCTACCGCGCGGCCGCCGCGGTGCGCCAACACCTGGAGAACTCGGTGTTGCGCGACGCCGAGCTGACCTGGACCGCGTTCACCGTGTTGTGGGAGGTGTGGATCTGGGGCGAGAGCGAGACCCGTCACGTCGCCGAGGAGGCGGGCATTTCCAAGGGCACGCTCACCGGCGTCGCCCGCACGCTGGAGACCCGCGGCCTGCTCACCCGTGCCGCGCACGCCACCGACGGGCGGCTCGTCCTGCTCTCGCTCACCCCCGCCGGCGAGGACCTGATGGCCAGGGTCTTCCCGGCGTTCAACGCCGAGGAGGCCTTCGTCACCGACGACCTCGGCGCCGACGAATGCCTGACCCTCGCCGACTCGCTGCGCCGGATCGTGGCCCGCCTGGAGGCCAAGGGCGAGGAACGCCGCCAGGATCTGCTGGCCGGCAACACCCCCAAACCCCGACGCGGCGGGCGGCGCGCGAAGGGCTGAACCGCGGTCGCGGGCCCGCCCTCCCCGACGCGGGCGGACCCGAGTCCGGGTGAGGTCGTCGGTGGGCACAGCCTGTCCTTGTCGCTCCATTTCGGCCAAGCGGTGTTCGGTTCGAGGTGGCTATGCGGCGTGCGGGCATTTCCGGGCGGCGTGGCCGTGGGCCGACTCGGTGAGCGTGTCGAAGAGGGATTGTTGGGGTGCGGAGGCGAGGGCGGTGTCTTCGGGGTGCCATTGCACGGCTACGAACCAGCCGGTGGGGGTGATGGGTTCGAGGGCCTCGACGGTGCCGTCGGGGGAGGTGCCGGTGACGCGGAGGCCGGGGGCGAGGCGATCCACGGCCTGGTGGTGGTAGCAGGAGGCGTCGAGTTCGGTGGTGCCGGCGGCGCGGGCGGTGGCCGAGTCGGGGGTGAGGGTCACCGGGTGGATCACGTGGCGGTGCCGGACGGGCATGTCCTGGGTGAGGGTGCCGCCCAGGGCCACGTTGACCACCTGGAGGCCGCGGCACACGGCCAGGGTGGGCAGGCCGACGGCGAGGGCGTACCGGGCGGCGGCGAGGTCGAAGGCGTCCTGGGCGGCGTCGACGTCGTACACCTCGCCGTGCACGATGTCCGCGCCGTAGCTGCTCGGCGCCAGGTCGCCGCCGCCGGGCAGCAGCAGGCCGTCCGCGCGGGACAGCCGGGACGCGGCCTCCTCCGGTTCGGCCGGGTGCATCATGAACGGCTCGCCGCCCGCCGCGTACACCGCCTCGGCCAGCGCCCGGGCGGTCACCTCGGCGGCGTGGCGAAGCGCGGACGTGGTGGCCGCGAACCGGCACGGCAGCGCGATCAACGGACGGATCACAGCGGTCTCCGCAGCTTTCGGGGACGGTGGGGGCGGTGGGGGCGGTGGAGACGGCGGGGACCTCGGGCGCTTCGGGGACGTCGAGGGCGGTGGGTCACAGTGCGATCCAGGTGGTCTTCAGGTCGGTGTACTTCTCCAGCGCGTGCAGCGACTTGTCCCGTCCGTGGCCGGACTGTTTGACCCCGCCGAAGGGCACGTTCAGGCCGCCCTCCTCGTAGCAGTTGACCCATACGGTGCCCGCCCGCACCGCGCGCGAGATCCGGTGCGCGGCGGACAGGTTCGTGGTCCACACGCCCGCCGCGAGGCCGTACTCGCTCGCGTTGGCGAGCCGGATCGCCTCGTCCTCGGTGTCGAAGGTCAGCACCGCGAGCACCGGCCCGAACACCTCCTCGCGGGCGAGTGCCATGTCCGGGGCGACCCGGTCGAACACGGTCGGCTCCAGGTAGTGTGCGGCGCCTCGTCGACCAGTTTGTCGGCGATCTCGCCGTACCAGCGGAAGCAGGCCGCCACCGCGCGCAGTTCGATGGTGTACGCCTCGGTGACCGGCTTGCCCATCTCCAGCGCGACGGTCAGCGCGAGTTCCTCGCGGTGCGCCTCGACGGAGTCCGCGAACCGGATCAGCGCGCGGCCGCGCTCGGCGGGAGCGAGTCGGGGCCAGGCCCCGGTGTCGAAGGCGCGGCGGGCGGCGGCCACGGCCAAGTCCACCTCGCGCTGCCCGGCCCGGGCCACGTCGGCGAGCGGTGATCCGTCGCGCGGCGCGATCACGGGGAACGTGTCGCCGTCGCCGGCGTGGTCGGCGCCGTCGATGTGATGGACCGCCACCGGGCGCAGCCGCGCCGCCCGTTCGAGCCAGTCCTGGTGGGAGAGCCGCAACATGCTGCCCGCTTTCGCCGACGGGATTGTTTGGGAGCAAACGATACAACGGAACCCGAGCGCGGGGAACGCGAGGCGGGCTCCGCGAAACCCGGGCGCGGGAATGCGGGCCGGCTCCGCGGGTCCGGGCGTCGGGGGTGCGGAGCGGGCCGGGTGCACCCCTTGACCGCCCCGATCGCGGATGACTAGATTGTTTGGGGTCAAACGACTTGGAGGGTTTTCCACATGACCGAGGTCACCGTTGCGGGCGTCCGCGTCGACACCCGGCACTGGATCGGTGGCGAGCGCGTCGGGTCTTCGGACACCTTCACCGACGTCTCGCCCATCGACGGCACCGTCATCGGCGAGATCGCCCGGGCCGGCCGCGCCGAGGCGGACGCCGCCGTCGCCGCCGCCCGCGCCGCGTTCCCGGCCTGGGCCGCGACCACGCCCGCCGAGCGCGCCCGCCTCCTGCACGCCATCGCCGACGGGGTCGAGGCCCGGCTCGCCGAGCTGGCGATCGTGGAGACCACCGACAACGGCGCGCTGCTGCGCTCGCACCTGCGCGGGGTGATGCCGCGCGTCGCGCACAACTTCCGCTTCTTCGCGGACTGGCTCACCGGGCAATTGCGCCACGACGACTTCGACACCCGGGGCCACGACAACCACGTCTCGTGGGACGCCGCCGGGCCGTGCGTGCTGATCACGCCGTGGAACGCGCCGCTGATGCTGGCCACCTGGAAGATCGCCCCGGCGCTCGCGGCGGGAAACACGGTCGTGCTCAAGGCCGCCGAGTGGACACCGCTGACCGCGTCGCTGCTCGCCGACATCACCGCCGAGGCGGGCCTGCCGGCCGGGGTGTTCAACGTGGTCCAGGGCTACGGCGAGGAAGTCGGCGCCGCGCTGACCGCCCACCCGGACGTGCGCCGGATCAGCTTCACCGGTTCGGTGCCCACCGCCCGTCGCATCGGCGCCGCGGCCGCTGCCAATCTGACTCCGGTCAGTCTCGAACTGGGCGGCAAATCACCGCTGTTGGTCTTCGCCGACGCCGACCTCGAGCTGGCCGTCGAACTCGCGGTCGAGCAGTACGACAACGCCGGCCAGGTCTGTCTGGCGGCCACCCGGCTGCTCGTGGACGCCTCGATCGCCGCCGAGTTCACCACCCGCTTCCTGGCCAGGGCGCGCACCCTGGTCCAAGGCGACCCGCGCGACCCGGCCACCGACATCGGCCCCAACATCCACGCCGAACACGTGGACCGGGTGGACGGCTTCGTCCGCCGCGCGCTCGACGCCGGCGCCAAGGCCCTGCTCGGCGGCGGGCGCAACACCGAACTCGGCGGCCTGTACTACCGACCCACCCTGCTCACCGACGTCGCCCAGGACGGCGAGATCGTCCAGGAGGAGGTCTTCGGCCCGGTGCTGACCCTGCAGACCTTCACCTCCGAGGCCGAGGCGATCAGGCTCGCCGACGACACCCGATTCGGGCTCGCCGCGACGCTGGTGACCGGAGATCGCGAGCGCGCGAAGCGGGTCGGCGAGGAACTCGTCGCCGGGACGTTGTGGGTCAACTGCTTCTTCGTCCGCGACCTGCGCGCCCCGTTCGGCGGCTCCCGGCAATCCGGCGTCGGCCGCGAGGGCGGCACCTGGAGCTTCGACTTCTACTGCGACGTCAAGAACACCGTGACCGCGCCGAACGGGTGGCACTGATCATGGGCGAGATCGTCGGCGCGGGCATCCTGGCCCACTCGCCCACCATCATGCTGCCGCGCGAGGTCCGCCACGAGCTCAACGACGGCAGGGAGATCAGCCTGGTCCCGGCCCTGGCCGAGCTGCGCGCCGAGGTGTTCGAGCGGCTCGACTACGACACGGTCGTGGTCTTCGACTCGCACTGGGCGACCACCGTCGAGTACGTGATCGCCGCGCAACCGCACCGCAGCGGGCTGTACACCTCCGAGGAACTGCCGCGCGGCATGCGGCAGATTCCCTACGACTTCCCCGGCGATCCGAAACTGGCGCACGCCACCGCCGGCTTCGCCGGCCGACACGGCACCTGGATCACCCCGATCGAGGACCCGTACCTGCCGATCCACTACGCCACCGTCAACCTGTGGCACCACCTCGGCGTGCCCGGCAAACGCTGGATGGGCATCGGCTGTTGCCAGACCGCCGACGTCGAGGACAACCTGCGGCTGGGGCGCGCGCTGGCCGACGGCATCGCGGCCACCGACCGCAAGGTGTTGCTGGTGGCCTCCGGCGCCTTCTCGCACACCTTCTGGAACCTGCGCGAACTGCGCGCGCACGAGGCGTCCGACCCGATCCACGTGCGCACCCCGCAGGCCCGCGCCGCCGACGAACAGCGGATCGCCTGGATGGAACGCGGCGACCACGCGAGCGTGCTCGCCGGCATGCCGGACTTCCTGCGGTACAAGCCCGAGGCCCGTTTCGGGCACTACCTGATGATGCTCGGCGCGCTCGGCGAGGAACGCTGCACCGCGCCCGGCCGGCTGGTCGGCGACTACGAGAACGCCACCGGCACCGGCCAGGCCCACGTCTGGTTCGACCGACCCCTCGACGGCTGGACCGCGTCCGCCGGTCCGACCCCCATCAGCCAAGGACACGCCACATGAGCCGCACCACCGAGTACCGCCGCATCCTGCTCGACGGCGCGATCGTCGAAGTCGTCCGCGAGGGCGCCGAGTTGGTCGCCGCGGACGGCCGACGGACCAAGACCGCCGACGCCCGGCACCTGCCGCCGGTCGAACCCGGCAAGATCATCGCCGTACACCTCAACCACCGCAGCCGGGTGGCCGAATTCGGCACCTCGCTGCCGTCCGCGCCGACCTACTTCCACAAGCCCACGTCGTCGCTGAACGCCCACGGCGGCGCGATCGTGCGCCCGGACGGCTGCAAATACCTCAACTACGAGGGCGAGATCGCCATCGTGATCGGCCGCACCTGCCGCAACATCGCCCCCGCCGACGCGGGCGCCTTCATCCGCGGCTACACCGTGGCCAACGACTACGGCCTGCACGACTTCCGGGACACCGACGCGGGTTCGATGTTGCGGGTCAAGGGCTCGGACACGCTGTGTCCGTTGGGCCCGGGCCTGGTCGAGGGCTGGGACTTCCGCGGCAAGGCGCTGCGCACCTACGTCAACGGCGAGGTGGTGCAGGAAGGTTCGACCGACGAGATGGAGTGGGACATGCACTACCTCGTCGCCGACATCGCCCGCACGATCACGCTGAACCCCGGCGACGTGCTGCTGTCGGGTACGCCGGCCGGCTCGCGTCCGGTGCGGCCGGGGGACGTGGTCGAGGTCGAGGCGGAAGGCCTGGGCCGACTCACCAATCACATCGTGGCCGGCCCGACCGCGATCCGTACCGACTGCGGCGCCCAGCCCACCGAGTCCGAGGAGGTGCTCTCCACCGCGCTGGGCGGCGACTGGGAGTTCCGCGGCATCCGGACGCCCCGGCGCTGACCGCGATCGTGCCCGCGCACCTCCCGCGACCCGCCCGCGCACCGTTGCGCACCCCGCCATCCAGCTCCGCACCGATCGCAGGAAGGGATTACACCGTGAAGGTCGTCGTCGACATGGACCGCTGTCAGGACCACGGGCAGTGCGTGTTCTCCGCGCCCGAGGTATTCCGGATCAACGCCTCCGGGCGACTGGAGTTCGTCGGCGAACCGGACGAGGCGCTGCGCGACGCGGTCGAAGAGGCCGCCGACGTGTGCCCGCTCCAGGCCATCACGATCGAGGACTGAACCGTGACCGCTGCCCCGGTCGTCGTGGTGGGCGCCTCCATGGGCGGTCTGCGCGCCGCCGAACAACTGCGCGCGGCCGGCTGGACCGGCGGGATCACCGTCGTCGGCGACGAGCCGCACATGCCGTACAACCGGCCGCCGCTGTCCAAGGACGCGCTCGCGGGCGGGGTCTCGCACGCCGCGCTCGCCTTCCGCCCGCGGGCGAGTTGCGCCGACGTGGACTGGCGGCTCGGCCGGGCCGCCGTCGCGGCCGACCTGACGACCCGGCGGATCCGGCTCGCGGACGGCGAGTGGTTGTCGTACGCGGGCCTGGTGGTGGCCACCGGCCTGCGTCCACGCCGGTTGACCTGCCCGGGGCCCCGGGGCGGACGGTACGTCGTGCGCACGCTCGACGACGCGCGACACCTACGCGCCGCCCTCGGCCCGGGCCGCCGGGTGGTGGTCGTGGGCGCGGGCTTCATCGGCTGCGAGGTGGCCGCGACCGCGCGCTCGCTCGGCGCCGAGGTGACCGTGGTGGGCCCCGAGGCGGAGCCGATGTACCGCCCGCTCGGCGCCGAGTTGGGCGCGGCCCTGCGCAGGCGGCATCTCGCCCGCGGCGTGCGGTTCGAACTCGGCCGCACCGTACGCGAGTCGATCGGGGATCGGTACGTCACCGGCGTGCTGCTGGACGACGGCCGGGAACTGCCCGCCGACGTCGTGGTCGAGGCCGTCGGCTCGATCCCGAACACCGAATGGCTGGCCGGAAACGGCCTCGATCTCGACGACGGGGTGCGCTGTGACGCGCTTCTGCGGGTCGAGTCCCGCCCCGACGTGGTCGCCGTGGGCGATGTGGCCCGGTTCGTCAATCCGCGCTACGACGACGTACCGCGCCGGGTCGAGCACTGGAGCATGCCCACCGACAGCGCCAAACGCGCGGCCCGCACGCTCGCCGCCCACCTGGCCGGCACGGACTGCGACCCGACGCCGTTCGCGCCGTTGCCGTCGTTCTGGTCCGACCAGTACGACGAGCGCCTCCAGTCGTACGGCGCCCCGGGCCTGGCGGGCACGGACGTGCGCCTGCTGGAGGGCGATTGGGATGGAGACTGCGCGGTCGGCTATCACCGGGACGACGCGCTGGTCGGGGTGGTGGCACTGGGCGGCAAGGCGGTCGCGTCGGCGACGAAGTACCGCCGGGCGCTGGTCGGTTGACCCGCGCCCGGCGGCGCCGTCGAGCGCCCCGTGTCGACCACGCGGCAGCAAGCACCGGCGTCGGCCGCTCGGCATCGAACGCCGGTATCAAGCATCGGCATCGAACGCCGGCGCCAAGCACCAGTGCCAAGCGCCGACTTCAGGCCCCGACTTCAGGACCCGGCGTCGGACAACGGCTCGACGTCGACGACCGGTTCGGCCGCCGCGACGGCCTTCGTGGCCGGGTCCCCCTTGCCCAGGCCGGTCCAGCGGATCCGCGTGGCGCACACCGAGACCAGCAGCGCCGAGGCGGCCACCGCGCCCATGCCCCACACCAGGCTGCTGCCGCTCGCGATGAAGCCGATCAGCGCCGGTCCGGCCAGCAGACCGGTGGTGCCCATCGCGGCGACCAGAGCCAGCGCGTCCGAGCCCGCCCGGGCCGCCGCGACGTACACGCACGGGGTCACCGCCGCGATGCCCAGGCCGACGCAGGCGAAGCCGATCAGCGCCGGCACCACGCCACCGACCAGCAGTGCGACCGCCAGCCCCACCCCGGCCAGCGCGCTGCCGACCCGGACGATCCGGCCGTCGCCCCACCGGCTGCGCCAGCCGTCGGCGAACACGCGGGCCAGCACCATCATCACCGAGACCACCGCGATGCCCAGCGGCGCCACCTCCGAGGCCGCGTGCGCGACGTCCTTCATGTAGAGCGCGGACCAGTCGTTCATCGCCCCCTCGGTCACCGTGCCGAACGCCATCGCGCAGCCCATCCAGATGGTGATCCGCGACGGCAGGGTCAACCCGCGCCCGCTCCGCTCCGGCGAATCCTCCGGTTCGGCGGACTTCTCCGCGGGTCGATCCTCGGTCAACAGGCCCGACCGGGCGAAGACCAGGAGCAGCGACAGCAGCACGCAGGCCACCGCGAAGTGCGCGGTCAGGTTCGACGTCACCGCGTTCATCCCGGACGCCAGCAGCGCGGCGCACAACGAGCCGGCGCTGAACGTCGCGTGCAGTTGGGACATCGCGGTGCGCTGGTGGGCGACTTCGAGCGCGGCCCCCTGCGCGTTCATGGCGACGTTGAGGCACCCGACGGCCACCCCGTCGCAGCAGATGATCACCAGGGCCACCGGATAGTTCGGTGCCGCGGCCAACGCGAGCAGGAGCAGACCGAGCACCGAAGCGGACACCAGTGCGAGGAGTCGGGAACCCAGGCGCTTGGTCAGGATCGCCACGAGCGGGAACGAGGCCGCCGCGCCCGCGCCACACGCCATCAGCAGCAGCCCGACCTCGGCCTCGCTCAGGTCGAGCTCGGTCTTGAGCGCGGGCAGCCGTGCGGCCCAGGTGGCGTACTGGAGCCCGAGGAAGCAGAACAGGGCCGCGATCGCCACCTGGGCTCGGCGGAAGTCGTCGCGAACGCGAAACATGGGTATGCGCCTACTTCGTCGGGTGGGGACGATCCGCGGAGCGGACCATCGACGGGTGTCGCCTGCTCGATGCGCGGCCCGGGTGCACCGCCGTGGACATGTACACCGCGTGCGCGCCGTAACTCGCGGAAAGCGGGACGTCGGGAACGGCCGCGAAGCCGTTCGCCGCCCAGAACGCCTCGCTGCCGCCGACCGCGATCAGCGAGACGCGCTCGTACCTCTTGGTCCGCGCCGTCGTCATCAGCCGGTCCAGCAGGTCGCGCGCGAAGCCGTTGCCGCGATGACGCTCGGCGACGACGAGATCGTGCAGGTGCAGGTTGCGCGAGTGGAAGACCACGTCCTCCGCGCGGGACAGGTCCGGATAGCGGAACATCGGGTACGGCAGGGCCAGCACGTAGCCCGCCGGCCGTCGTTCGACGTCCAGTACGAAGCACGTGGCCGGCGACGAGCGGGCGCGCGACTCCAGCGCGTGCCGCTCCTCGGACAGCGCGCCGTCGGTATACGTGGCGGCCTCCAGCGCGACGATGTGGTCCCAGTCGTCCTCGGTGATGTGTCGTATGCGTGCGCGCGGACCCGTCACCGCAGACCTTCCAGGACCAGATCGGCACGCCGGGGCGGATCCTGGCGCCGAACGTGGTCGCGATCGTCGGGGTCGCCGTCGGTCCACGTGTAGGGAAGCGGACCGAAACCGTTGAACCCCAGGGTGGTGTAACTGGTGACGTACGCGCCGCAGGAGACGATCCAGACCGGATCCCCCGAGGCGAGCGACTCGGGTACCCGGGTGAGGTTGTCCCGGTGCGGGTAGGCGTCGTCGCTGTCGCAGGTGGGGCCCGCGACGACGGCCGGCACCAACTCCGCGTCGTCGTGTGTGGGAAAGACCAGTCGATACTGCAACTCGTCCATCTCGTAGAGGCCGTTGAACTTCCCGCAGCTCAGGTACAGCCAGTACTGGCGCTGTCCGTCGAGTTGTTCGCGCGCGGACAGCCGGGAGACCCGGGCCCGGATCGCGCCGTTGTCGGCGACGAAGTAGCGTCCGGGCTCCATCAGGAAGTCCAGCGGTGTCGCGGACACCTCACGCAGGCGCGTGATGCCCTCGCGAATGACCGCGAACATCTTGTCCATCGGGGGGTGCAACGGCCGGCCGTGCCGGTCGAGGTAGCCCAGGGCCGGCAACCCGCCGCCGAGATTGACGTGGTCCGGGAATATCCCGCGCCGATTCAGGCTCGCGAGCACGTCCGCGATGCGGTCGCAGGCGTCCTGCCAGGCCTCGGTGGTCATCTGCTGGGAACCGACGTGCACGGACAGGCCGGAGGGGATCAGGCCCAGCGCGTGGGCCTCCTCCATGACGCGCACCGCGTCGGCACCGGAGCAGCCGAACTTGCGGCTGAGACCCCACAGGGCTCCCTCGCCGCTGGTGGCCAGCCGGCAGAAGACCCGGGTGCCGGGCGCGTGGGCGGCGACGGCCCGCACGTCCTCGAGGCTGTCGGTGGCGAAGTCCCGGACACCGAGCCGATACGCGTCGGCGATGTTCCGGTCGGACTTGATGGTGTTGCCGTAGTGGATGCGATCGATGGGTACGCCGGTGGCGATCGCCTGCTCGATCTCCCGCGGGCTTGCCGCGTCGAAGCCGGCGCCCTTGTCGGCCAGACAGGCGAGCACCTCGTCCACGGGGCAGGCCTTCATCGCGAATCGTACGGAGATGTCGGGCAACTCGCGCAGCAGGGAGTCGTATCGCTCTTCGATGCCGGCGAGGTCGAAGACGATTCGGTCGTCGGTGGTGGCCGCCAGGGCGGCGCGCATACGTGCGTTTACGTGCATGATGTCGGTCCGGGTCCCACTATCGGTGCGGTTCGTGGACGCTCGTGGCCTTGCTCGCGTGGATCAGCGCCGCCCATGCCTCGATCAGCAGCGCGAAGTCCTCGATGTCCGCCTGGGCCTCGTCGAGCAGCCGCGGGCCACGCTCGGCCAACGTGTCGGCGAACGCGGCGTATCGGCCGCCCAGCCTTCGGTAGGACCGGTCCAGACTGTGCAGCCGTCGCACATTCTCGGCGTGGTCCAACCGGGCGCTCTCGCGGGCGAGCTCGGCGATCGAGTCGGGACGGACGTGCCCTTCGGCGTCGAGGAGCGCGTCGCCGTTCGTCGCCATCCGGGCGTAGACGAAGTTGAAGTGCAGCATCGACAGGAAGAACTTCGTCAACCGGAGCTGGTAGGCGACGAACCCCGAGTCGGTACGCCGTTCCGGCGTGTAGAAGTTCACGATGTGGCGGTTGTGCAGGACGCCCGGCAGCGCGGCGTCGTGCACCAGGTGCATGAGGAAGTAGTCGCTGCCGATGGTGTCGGTCGCCGGCGGCAGCGGTACCCGCTCGTACACCTGGTGGTGGAAGCCGATGTTGCACATGTCGATCCGCATCGGGTCGACGATGGTCAGCGTCGAGTGATCCCGGACGAACGGGTCGGTGCCGGCTCCGGTGAAGGATTCGGCGACCAGGGCGCGCTTTTGCTGCTCCGACCACTCGGGCGGGGCCCACAGGCCGACGATGTCGTGGTAGGCCTCGCGGTCGATGCGCTGGATCTCGCCGATGTCGACGGAGAGTTCACCGACGAACGAACCACCCGCCAGGACCACGGTTTTGTCCGCGTGCGCCGGATCCAGCGCGGTCTCGCTCACGCCGGACGCCGCGTCGCCGGCGCGCTTGCCGAGCGATGTCAGCTCGTGGTGGATGGGGAAGACCGGTTCCCCCTCGTGGGTCTGGTAGGCGCTGTCCGAGTCCCGGCGGTGGATCGACGCGCAGCCGAGCGCGGCGGCGATCAGGAAGGCGCGGTTGGTGCAGGCGCCGTACGACACGGTGTTCGGCAACATCAGGTCCAGCAGCAGGTCCGGTTTGCCGACGCCGGCGCGGTCGATCACCGCGCGCAGGAAGTCGCGCTGCCGGGCCTCGTCGAGATGGTGCACGATCACGTTCGGCGACTCGGGCGCCTCCTCGACGACTTCGGCGTGCGCCGCGTACGTCTGCGGGTCGGCGGAGTCGAGAATCAGCAGGTGCACCTCGACGTCGAAGTGCCATGCCGCATAGCCGGCTTCCTCGCCGATCGCGGATATCGTGGCGGCGCACGCCCGGTTGGTGGGCAGGGTCAGGCAGATTTTGTGCATGCCGGCTCTCCGGTCGACTGTTCGTTGTCGTGCCGGCTCCAGGACCGGAGCCCCAGGAGCTTCTCGCCGAGGTCGTCGAGGGTGGCGGTGCCGTAGCGCAACGATTCGTGCTTCGTCGCGTCGCCGACCAGTGTCTTGTTCCAGTCGGGTGTGCTCAGGTGCCGCCACGACTCGATCCGGGATCGACGCTGCTCGTGGTGGGACTCCAACGCGGGCATCATGGACAGGTATTGGACCGCTCGCACGCCGTTCACCGAGGTGTTGCGGGCCACGCCGTGGGCGAGCAGGCCATTCCAGATCAGCAGGTCCCCGGCTTCGAGTTCCGGTCGGATCACCGGGAACTCGGTGCGGTCGACGGCGGGTCGGATCGGGTCCCGATCCGCGGGCTGTCCGGCCTTCCACTCGCCGAAACGACGGAACAGCTCCGGAGAGCACTGGAATCCGCCGTGGTCGGGCCGGGTGTCGTCGAGCGCGATGATGCCCTGCACCCGCTGCGGCGGTACTTCCAGGGTGGTGTCCACGTCCCAGTGCAATTCGATGTCGAATCCCTGGTCCGTGGGCGCGATGTGGGCCCGATCGCGATCCCGGATGTTGGGCGGGTTCAGATTGAGCCGGTCCAGCGTCACCCACAACTCCTCGCAGTCCCACACGTCCACGAACGCCTCGTAGACGCGCCGGGTCTGCCGGCTGTCCCAGATGAGCTGGTGGTGGTAGGCCTCGACGAAGCCGTAGATGTGCAGTTCCCGGTCCAGGTCGGAGCGGAACTCGCGATCGTCGCGGTACCAGTCCTGCGGCCGGTCCGGGTCGAGTCCTTGGAAGCCCCACGCGAATTCCAGCAGGCGAGCCGCCGCGGCGGCCGGGATGGCCTCCTTGACCACGACGTATCCGTAGGTCTGCCAGAAGTCGAAGTCCTCCTCGGACAACACCCGCAGCGGCTTGGACTTCTTCAGATCACGCAGCGGTGTCGGCGCCAGGTACGTCTCACCGTCCGCGCTGTAGTAGGGGATATCCGAGGCTGCTCGATGGGGATATGGGTCGGGCGTCGGCATCTGACCACTCCAAGGCTCGAAGTTCTTCCGTGGCTGAGCGAATCGACCGCTCTCGGCGGTGGTTCGCGCAGGGGGCATCGCGGCCCGTGCCGAGTGCACCTCGGCGTGGTCGCCGTCGTCCTCCGGGCACGACAACGAGCGTCGAGCAGGCGGACGCGCCGGTCCGAGTATGGTGAGCGCAGCGAAGTCGCGGTCCATTCAAGGGAGTTCGTCCCGGGCAGGCGCGGCCGGGGCCGCGATCCCGACCGACGGGCGACTCGCCCCGGTCCGACCGAGGGCAACACCCATCGCAACCTCGTCGGGCCGTTCGTGCCGCGGGGAGTCGCCGGCTGCGGCCGGTCGCGGAACGAGCGTCGAGTGAGGCTGCCCGGGTGCTGTGAGAGCTCATCCGTACAGCGGTGAGGGTCGTCGCCCCAAGACGGTGGCGAACGACGGATCGCGATGCGTGGACCCCTCGGTGATCCCCGAGTCCCCCGACCCACGGTGGAACCTCGCGAAGGGCTGAACGGGCTTTACGGCAAGCAGACTTGGTAAGAGAGCGCACCACCGCGCCCGGTCGGTCGCGCCGCGGAGGTCGTGGTTCTCCGCGATGACCGAGCCGGGATTCCTACCTCCTTGTAATCGGTGCCGCGCACAGGGCGCGCACACCCACAGCGGACGTACGGTCCCGGCCCGCGCTCGCCCGATCAGCGGGCGGCCATGCCGGAACACACACCTCTCCGATCCCCGTTCCACTAGGTTGGTCTAGACCAACTTTCAGTGTCAACCCCCACGTTGATCCTTTTTGCAACCGTCCGCGGACGCGCGGTGACGGACGCGTCGGGTCCGCGTGACGGGGTACGGTGGTCGTGCCCTGAGGCGTCGATCGGCCTTTCCGGGCAAGGTAGTTCGTCGTCGAACCCGGGATGAACGCAGCGGATTTCCCCGGTGTCGGCGGGTCGACGAGCGGGTGGCCGAGGGCGCCGATCGGGCCTACCGTGCTCCTCGTTCGCGGGTTCGCGGGTCCCGCCTTCCGTCGGCGCGGCAACACGCGGCCCAGGTGCTCCGAGGCGCCGCCGAGACGCCCCGACGCGGTGCCGAGGGTCCCGTGATGCCCGAGAGGTGCCCCCGGATCCTCCGAAGCAGCAGCAGGAGGCGCGCCGGGCTCGAACCGGCCCCTCATCGAGTGTCCCGATCACGGGCGCCCGCCGAGGGGGCTGCCTCCGAGGGTTCTCTGCCGGCCGGGCCGGCCGCGGCTCAGAGCTTGGCCACGTCCGCCAGGAACGCGTCCACCAGCGCGTCGGCCCGTTCCCGCCCGCCCTCCTCGATCCGGCGCAACTCCGCGACGTCCAGGCCCAGGTTCCGGGCCAGGGCGTCACCGCCGTCGTCCGGCCAGGCGGCCACGGTGTCCGGGGTGACCTCGGGGTGGAACCGCACGCCGAGCGAGCGGCCCAGCACGTACGCCTGCGGTCCCGCCGGCGAGCGGGCTGTCTCGCGCCCGCCGGGTGGGACGGTGAAGCGATCGAAGTGCCACTGGTACCACGGGCCGGCGGAGATCAGGGTCGGTTCGTGCGATGACACGGCATGCCATCCGAGCTCGAACCTCGGCGCCGGCTCGACGGTTCCGCCGAGCGCCGCGGCCGGCGCCTGCGCGCCGAAGCAGATGCCCAGGACGGGTACGTCCGCCCGGACCGCCTCGGCCGGCAGCGCGAGTTCGTCGCCGATCCAGGTGCCGATCGCCTCCGTGTCGTACACCGACCACGGCGCGCCGAGCGACACGACGACGTCGAAGTCCGTCGGGCGGGGGAAGGCGACGCGCACGTCGGGGGAGTGGAAGCGTTGCTCGGGGACGACGGCCACCTCGTACGGCGCGAATCCCCGTTCGGCCAGTCGCGCACCGACGTACCCGGCATGCGAGACGTGGTCGTGGCGAATGATCAAGGCGCGCACCGGGACCCGACCTTCCGTCGACACATCGAAACAAACCAGACCGAAGCGATTCGAACAGGATCGAACCCCATCGAACCGAACCAGGCCGCTTCGATGCGTTCGGAGCCCGCCCCCTGGGGCTTATTTGAACCCAAACGATAGGTGGGTCGCACGTCGATCGCAAGCCCGGGTCGTCGTTCGCCGGATCGCGCCCGCCCGGCTCCTCGTTCGGGGTCGAAGAATCTGCCCCCGGGTCTTGTGGCGGATCGGGGTCGTCCATATCGTTTGGCCTCAAATAATATCGGGTGTCGATTCCCCGGTGTGTCGCCGCTACCCAAGGAGCCCGGATGTCGGACCGCGCCGATCTCGTCCTGACCAACGGCCGCGTCCTCACCGTGGACGCCGAGTTCACCGTCGCCGAGGCACTCGCGGTCCGCGCCGGCCGGATCGTCGCGGTCGGGTCGGACGTCGAGATCCGGCCACTGATCGGCCCCGGGACCGAGGTGATCGATCTGGCCGGGCGTACCGCGCTGCCCGGGATCAACGACTCCCACCTGCACGCGTGCGCGTTCGGCGCCACCCGCCCGCCGCTCGCCGTCGACGTGTCGTACCCCGCCGTCGGTTCGATCGCCGACATCGCGGCCGCCGTCGCCCGGCACGCCGAGGTGCTGCCGCCGGACGCGTGGGTGATCGGCAACGGCTGGGACATCGGCTACCTGGCGGAGTGCCGGGCGTCGAGCGCGTCCGACCCCCGATCCCCGCACCGCCGGGACCTGGACGCCGTGGTTGCCGATCGACCCGTCCTGCTCTACGAGTTCAGCGGGCACACCGCGTGGCTGAACACCCGCGCCCTCCAGGTCGCGGGCATCGACCGGAACACGATCGCGCCACCCGGCGGCATCATCGAGGTGGACGCCGCCGGCGAGCCCACCGGGCTGCTTCGAGAGGGCGCCCAGAACCTGGTCAACGCGGCCGTACCGCCGATGACCCGGGCCGAACGCGAGCGGGCCGTTCGTGCGGCGGTCGCGATCTGCCACGCCGAGGGCATCACCAGCTTCACCGAACCGGGCCTGGGCCCCGGCGGCGGCTCGTTGTTCCTCGGCGCGGCCGGCCCGGAGACCCTCTCGGTCTACGCGGACCTGGCCCGCACCGGCGAACTCGACGCCAGGGTCGGCGTGTTGCTGCTCCCGCTGGCGATGGGCGAGGCGGCCGACGTACTGCCCGAGCGCCTGGCCGAGCCGCTCCCGGACGGGATCGCCGACCTCAACCCCCGACTGCTGCGAATCCTGGGCGTCAAGGTCTTCGCCGACGGGATACCGCCGAGCCGCACCGCGTGGATGCGCGAGGAGTACGTCGGCGGTGGCAACGGCTGCCTGTGCATGCACGGCGACTCGGACACCCTGCGGGTGGACGAACTGCGCGCCATCGTCGGGCACGCGCACGCCGCCGGACACCAGATCGGGGTACACGTCACCGGCGATCGGGCCATCGAAGCGCTGGTCGAGGCGTTCGAGGAGGCCGCCCGCGCGCACCCGCGGCGGGACGAGCGGCACTACGTCATCCACGGCGACTTCTGCACGCCGCGCAGCCTGCGCACGCTCGCCGAGCACGGCTGGGGGGTGAACATGAACCCGGCGATCAAATGGACGATCGCCGACCTGATGGACGACGTGGTCGGCCCCGAGCGGTCCGCCTACCAGTGGCCGGTACGCAGCGCCGTGGACGCGGGCATCGCGGTCACCGCGAGTTCGGACGCGCCGATCACCCACCCCGACTGGCGCCGTGGCGTGTCCGCGATGATGCTGCGCGAATCGAAGGCGACCGGTCGGGCCAGCGGTCCCGAGCAGTGTGTGGACCTGGCCACGGCGGTGCGCGCGTACACGATCAACGCCGCGCGTCAGGACTTCGCCGAGGACTGGAAGGGCTCCCTCGAGCCGGGCAAGGTCGCCGACATCTGTGTCCTCGACGGCGACCTGACCACCACCGGCCCGCGCGAGATCGCCGATCTCCCGGTCACGCTGACCATCTTCGACGGCCGGATCGTGTACGCCGCGTAGGTCGGCGTCGCCCCCGAGGAAGGGATGCCCATGCCGGCCCCACGCCTGATCCTGGTACTCAGCGAGAACTGGACGCTGAGCGACCCGCGCGACCCGCGCGACCCGCCGGCTCTGGTGCGGATCGCGGTCGAGGCCGAGGACGCCGGGTTCGACGGGGTCATGGTCAGTGAGCACATCGTGCTCGGCCCCGGCTCGGATGCGAACGGCCTGATGGCCAACCCGCGCGAGTAAGCGCTGCCCGGCAACCAGGACCGGGCCACGCCGTGGCCGAACTCGCTGCTCCTGGCGGCCGCGATCGCCGCGCGCACCGAGCGGCTGCGCTTGATCGCGGCCCGCGTGATCGCGCCGCTGCGCCATCCGCCGGCCCTGGCACAGCAGTTGGCCACGCTCGATCTGCTCGCCGAGGGACGGCTGGTGGCGCAGCCGATCGTGAGTTGGCATCGGCCCGAATACGCCGCGCTCGGTGTGCCGTTCGAGCAGCGCGGACGGCGGCTGGACGAACACCTCGCCGTGGGAGGCGTTGTGGCGGGACACCCCGGCCTCATTCGCCGGCGAGCACTACCGCTTCGAGGACGCCTACCTGGTGCCCAAGCCCTATCGCGAGTCCGGCCCGCGGTTGTGGATGGGCGGCGGTTCGGTGCACGGCGCGCTGCTGCGTCGGCTGGTGCGCTACGGCCACGGCTTCCATCCGCTCGGGCAGCCCACGGACGCGGACCTGGCCCGGCTGCGGGCGGCCCTGCGCGCGGCCGGGCGGGATCCGGACGCGCTGGAGATGGTCGGCGGGATCCGGCCCACGTTCCCCGACGCGCATCGTCCCGCGCCGATCGCACCGGCCCTGGAGTCCATCCCCGGGCAGGTGGCCCGAGGCTTCGGCACGATCTGCGTCAAGCCGTCCCAGTACACCGACGACCCGGCCGAGGTGGGCCCGCTGTGCCGGGAGATCGTGCGCCGGGTCGCCGCCATGTGAGGCCGGCGGTCCCCCGCGCGGGTGACGGGATCGGCAGATGATCAGTTCGCGTCGGCTCGCACGGCCGGGCCGGAGTTCATGGCGGGCGTGGCCGCGCGCATCCCCGGTTCGGTGTACCGCGAGCTGCCCGGCACGCCGCACATGCAGTCCCTGGAACGGCCGGACGCGGTCGGTGCCGCGCTCGAGGACTTCCTTCCGCGGTCCTGAAGCGCGCCCCCGGCCGCTATGGCTGGATCGCCAGGTGCGTCGGGGCGACCGGGACGTTGACGGTGCGGGTGCCGCCGAGCAGGCCCCGCAGGGTGAAGGCGACCTCGACCTCTCCGCCGAACAGCTTGGCCACCACGTAGCCCTCGGCGTCCGCGGGCACCACCTGCCGCAGGCCGCCGTCGAGCAGCCGGGTCGTCCTGACCTTCATGCCGATCTCCATCACGCGCTTCTCCCGCCGTCGGATCGAGGGGCGATCCCAGTACCCCGAAGCCCGGCGAAGAACACGGCGATTGCGCCGATCGGAGAACCGGCGGGGACGGCGGCGGAGCGTGCGGCTCAGCGCCCCCCGCCGCGGCCGGATCCCCCTCGTCGGTACGGGCGCCGGTCAGGATGGCGTCGAGCAGGCCGGGATAGCGCGCGTCGAGGTCGTCGCGGCGCAGCGAGAGCAGGTTCTCCCGGCCGGCCGGGTACTGCCCCATGACGCCGCTGTCGCGGAGCACGCGCCAGTGGTGGGTCATGGTCGACTTCGAGGTCACGCCGAGCACGGCCGGCACGCTGCCGCAGTTGTGCTCGCCGCCGGCGTCGAGCACCCGCACGGCGCCCAGGCGCAGCGGGTCCCCGAGTGCCGACAGGACATCCTCGATCCGGATCCGATCGCGGTCCGGGTGGCGGGGGAGGTGCGAAATGGGGGCAAGTTCCGCGGAGTTCGTTGACTTTTATTCAAATCGAAGCCTACTCTCGGGCCCGGCACGGTATACGCACAGCGTCGAAGGCAGCTCCGCTCCGCCGTCCCACCGCACTCGAGATCGGCCCACCCCACCGCTTTGCCGCGCTGTCCTTCGGCGTCCACCGTGCCGCCCGCGTGCGTGCGCGTCGCCTTAGCGACCCGTGAACGGCCAGGTCCCACGAGAGGGGAACACAGTGTCCGCACGAAACGGCTCGGCCGCACAATCCCACCTCGACACGGTCGGCCCGTCGGCGGAGGCCGACGAGGGCGGCACCAGTTGGCGACGCGCGGGGGCGCTGGGTATCGTCGGCCTCGGCGCGGTCGGCTTCCTCACCCTGGCCATGGCCCAGGGTGCGTTGGCCGCCTCGTTCGCGGTCTCCGGGGCAAGCTTCCAGGTCAGCTCGGGCAAGCTGACCAGCGCCGGACTGTCGTCGTACGTGAGCACCAACACCTCGCTCGACGGCAAGGGCCACCCGGTCTCGATGCTCGCCATCGGCGATGCCACGCTCAGCGACATCTGCCAGTCGGCCAAGGTCAAGACCCCGCTGGGGGACATCACCTTCAAGCTCACGGCCGGCGGCGACGCGGGCGAGGTGACCGCGAAGAACCTCACCATCGGTGCCGAAGACCTGGTCGGGGACGCCCGGTTCGGGACGGTGGAGATCGGCCGGGACGCCTCCACCCTGGACCAGGTGCCGGGCGCGCAGGGTGAACGCGGCACGTTCGGACTCCAGGCCGGCGACGTCACGGTGGCCGGCGTGCGCTCGCACGCGTGGTCCGCCACCGGTGGCACGTTCAACCTCAAGGGTCTGCGGGTCGGGGTGAGCCTCGACGGCCCGGGCTGCTTCTGATCCCACGTCACCGCTCTTCCGAACTGTTCCTCCGATCCCACGTCACCTCCGGAGAACGGAACCGACATGGAGCCGAGATCGTGGTTGGACCGGCATCTGCCGTTTCGGGCCGAGCGCCGGGTGATTCGCCGATGGCGGCGGACCAGGCCGTTCTGGAGCGGCGTGTACCTGATCGCGGGCGGCCTGGAGATCCTGGCCGTGCCGCTGTCCCCGCTGCCGGTGATGGTCAGCCTGGGTATCGCCGGGATCGCGAGTCTGGCCATCGGCGTGATCCTGATGGTCGCGGGCCTGTTCATGTGGTTCGCGGCGCAGCACCGGCACTTCGTGGGCATCATCGCGCTGGTCGCCTCGATCGCGTCGTTCGTCGCGGCCAATCTCGGCGGCTTCCTGCTGGGCATGCTGCTCGGTGTGCTCGGCGGCGCGATGGGCTTCGCGTGGCGGCCGGTGCGTGCGGTCGGGGCGACCGAGTCCGTTCGGGAGAAGCCTCGTTCGCGGCCGAGCGCACCGCCCGCGCCGGTCGGGTCGGTCACCTCGATCACGCTGCTCGGCGGGCCCGGGCCCGGTGTGCTGCCGGACCCCGCGGCGCGGTCGGACGAGGAGCCGGACGAGGAGCTCGATCAGGGGGCGGACCGTCCCGCCCCCGCGAAGGCGCGGCGGCGGTTCCACCGGCGCCGCGCCGGCGGCGCACCCTCGGCCCTGGCGGTCGCGCTGCCGTTGCTGATCGTCGCGTCCGTACTCGGCCCGGACGGGAACCGGGCCCAGGCGGCCGAGACCGCCTCGAAGCCGTGTACCGCGCGGGACACGGCCGAGGCGTGCGGCGGCACCAGGGCGGCCGCCGCGTCGGCGCCGACGACGGCCGGGGTCGTCGTCGGCGCCACACCTCCGACCATCACGGCGAGCTTCTTCGCCCCGATCGGCTTCGCCCTGGCCGGCGTGACCACCCTGGACACCGCGCGCGGGCCGTTACGGGTGCTGGTGCTGACCATGCGGGCCGCGCACCTGCGCGACTACCGCCTCGCCACCCGCGACGGCGACGGCCCGAGGATGCGGATCGACACGACCCGGCTGGACCTGGACGGCAACGTACGGATCTACCTCACCCGCCTGCACGGCTGTATCGAGGGCCTGATCTGCCTCGATTTCGCCGCCGACGGGCTGCCGCTCCCGCCGATCATCCCGCCGTTCGTCTTCATGACCGACGTGCGCGCCGAGCAGGCCCTCGTCTTGACGGACAAGATCACCACCGACCTGAACCTGACCTGACCCGATCTGACCCGATCTGACCCGATCTGACCCGATCTGACCCGACCTGATCCGAGTTGATCCGACCGACCCGGACCCGACGCCGCCCGAACCGCGTGTCACGGGGTGTCGAACAGGGCGCTGACGCTCTCTCCGTTGTGGATGCGGCGGACCGCCTCGGCGAGGGCGGGGGCGATCGACAACACGTGCAGCTTGTCGGTGTGTTCCTCGGTGGGGATCGGGACCGTGTTGGTGCAGACGATCTCCAGCACGTCGGGCTGATCCGACAGGCGCTTGAGGGCACCGGCGGCGAACAGCCCGTGGGTGCACGCGACGCGAATCGAGCGGGCGCCCAACTCGCGGAGACGGTCCAGCAGTTCGAGCACAGTACTGCCCTTGGCGATCTCGTCGTCCAGGACGATCACGTCTCGACCGGCGACCTCGCCGATCACCGCGCTGATCGCCACCCGGTCGTCGGCGAAGCGCTGCTTGGCGCCCGCCGCGACCTGGGCGCCGAGCATCCGGGCGAACGCGGCGGCCTCCTTGGCGTTGCCCAGGTCCGGCGAGACCACGGTGGTGTTGGACAGGTCGTAGCGCCGGAAGTGCTCGGCCAGTTCGCGCAGCGCGTGCAGATGGTCGACCGGAACCGAGAAGAACCCGTGCACCTGCGGCGAGTGCAACGTCATCGCCAGCACCCGGCTCGCACCGGAGGCGACCATGAGGTCGGCCACCAACCGGCCGCCGATGGAGATGCGCGGCGCGTCCTTCTTGTCCGAGCGCGCGTAGGCGTAGTGCGGCATCACCACGGTGATCCGGCCCGCCGACGCACCGCGCGCGGCGTCGCACATCAACAACAACTCGACCAGGTTCTCCTGCACGGGAGCGACCAGCGGCTGGATCAGGAAGACGTCGTGCTCGCGACAGTTGGCCTGAAGTTGTACCTCCAGACAATCGTTCGCGAACCTGTTCACCCGGGTCGGACTGAGCGGCACACCCAGGTGCGCGCAGACCTGGGCGGCCAGTTCGGGGTGTGCGCTACCGCTGAACACGGCGATCTCTCGCACGAACCGCTCCTTGTGTCATCGAATCGCCGCACTCGAGTCGGCATTCCGGCCACATGCTAAGGCCCACCCCCCACCCCACCGAAACAACGACCTCGACAGACCCGACGGACCCGACGGCGGACCGAACCCGGCGGGCACGCCCATCGGGACGGCCGACGGACCACAATGCCCACATGAAGACGATACGAAGGTTGGCGGCGGGGTCGGCGATGGTGGTCGTCGTGCTCGAAGCGCTCTGGGCCCTCGGGTTCGTGCTGTTCATGGGTGACGTCATGGTGTTCGGCTTCGGGGCGGAGGGCGACGGGCCCGACTCGCGCGAGGTCTTCGTGCTGCGGACCCTGATGTGGACCGTGGTCGCGGGCGCCTGTGTGCAGGCGGCGTGGGTGTGTCGTTCGCTGGTTCGGCGGCTGCGTGTGCACGGCAGTGCCCGCTGGGGCATCGGGGCCGCGATCGTGGCCCACGGCGCGGCGATCGCCGTCTCGGCACTGGCCGGCTCCGGCCTGGTTGCGCCGCTCCTGCTGCCGCCGCTGGGAGTTCTGCTGGTCGCGGCAGCGATCACCCGAGGCGGTCCCGATGTGTCGGCACGATTCGCCGTGCCGGCCTGAGCACCGAGCACACTCCTGTTCGACCGTGCGCGCCCATCGGCGTCGGGGTGCTTTACGGCAGTCGGGTGCCGATGTGGAGGATGGTGTCGCCCGAGCCGTCGGGGGATGGGTGGGTCGACCAGACCCGTTCGGAGATGGTGGTACCGCGGGTGGTGGTGTACTCGGCCACCCACAGGGTGGTCCGCTCGTCCGGGTCGATCAGCACCTGTGCGGTCGTTCGCGAACCGTCGGCGAACAGCAGGTCGCCCGGTGCCCTCCCGGCCCGGTGCGGGTCCGTCGTCCCGGGCGTGTGCAGGCGCACCAGCGCGCCGGGATACAGATGTGAGCCCGCGGCCCGCAGGACCGGCCGCTCCGTCGTCTCGCTCACGCGTGTCGTTCCTTCCCTCGGGTGCGCGGATCGCGCACCACGGCCGTCGCGTCCCGGCCGTCCGGTGTCCGTCCGGTGGTGGACGGGCGGGGCGGGCCCGATGGTCGCCGGCGATTTCCCGCCCATCCAACGTCATCCGGTGCGGGATCGCCCCCGGTGGTGCGCCCTTCGGGTGAGCGGGTCCGCGGGCGGATGCCGGGCGTTCGGACACTGCGGCGATCAGGTCCAGTCCCAACCGATGCCCAGGATGCCCGGGGCGACGTCCTGTTCGGCGAGGTGAACCACACAGTGTCGGCCGTTGAGGGTCAGGTCGCGCCGTCCGGTACGTGGGGCGCCTGCCGTGGTCTGGGCGAAGCGGCGGCAGTGCACCGGTAGGGCGGTGGGATCGAAGCGGACCTGGAGCACGTACTGGCCGCACGGGAAGGTGAAGCCGCGCACGTACTCGTCGCTGGGTCCGCCGGTGCCGTCCTCGAAGCCGTAGCCGAAGACGTAGGTGTCCCCGGAGCGCAGCCGCGCGTCGAACAACAGCTCCGCCACGAGCACGGCCGCGTCCCGGCTCCAACGCACGCGCCCCACACGGCAGTTCTCGGTCGCCCGGACGCGTACTCGCTCGGGTGCGCAACCCCGATCGCCGATGTGGATGGCGAGATAGCGGTCCACCCCGTCCCGGTGCGCGCGCACCACGTGTTGCGAGGCGCGATCCAGAAGTTCGCGCCGGGGCCCGACCCGGACCTGTTCGAGTTGGCACACCGTGTGCAGGCCGCCGTCGGCGGGTGATTCCAGGTCGGTCAACAACGGGCCGAGCGAGCCGGACGCCTCCACCACCGCGCGATAGGACCGCGACGCCGTACGCTCGGCGGCCGCCGGCTCCAGCAGCCTGGTCAGTGCGTGCGGCGGCAACTCCAGGACCTCCTCGAGCGCCCGCACCGCGCGCAGCGACTCGGCGCGCTGCGGCCGCCGGGCGCCCTGCTGCCAGTAGCTGAGACTGGTCACCCCCACCTGGACGCCGCGCTGGGCCAACCGGTGCTGCACCCGGTGCAGGGCCAGGCCGCGGGCCGCCAGCGCCGCGCGCAGCGCCAGATGGAAGGGTCCGGCGCGCAGGACCCGCGCCAACTCCGCCTCGGCCGGGTCACCCCGGGTGTCGGTCCGCGGCATCGCTCGCCTCCCTTGTGAACGTTCACGGCGGACCGGTCGGGACCGCCACTCCCGACCGAGGTGTTCCAGTCGACCGGTCACGAGCCGTTCACAGGCCGGTCCAGGCATTCACACCACCGCTTCACCCCGCATTGAAGCGTCTTGAAACACACCACGACAACACCCGATGCTCCACCTTGCAGCGTCCGGACGCGCGCCACGCCCCACCCCCGTCCCTCCGTTACGGAAGGAACGCCATGACTCGAACGTCCCCACGAACGAGCCCCGTGTCCGGCCGCCGTGCCGGCGCGCTGACCCTCACCGTGTTCGCGCTGCTGTCCGCGCTGTTCGCGGTGCCCTCGGCGGCGTCCGGCTCCGCCGCCGGCTTCTCCGCGCCGGCCGCCCAAGCGCAGAGCGCCGGCCCGGAACAGGCCCAACCGCTCGCGCTCGCCTCGAAGAAGCTGAACATCACCATGCAGGCCCAGCAGAAGAGCAACTGGTGCTGGGCGGGTGCCGGCAACACGATCGCGACCTGGTACGGCCGCAATTACAGCCAAAACCAGTTCTGCAACGCGGCGTTCGGCCGTTCGCAGAGCACCGAGTGCCCCAACTCGCAGGCCACACTCGGCAACGTGCAGACGGCACTGCGCTGGGCCGGGATCAACTCCGGTTCCTATGTGAACGGTTGGCTCCAGTACAGCACCGTACAGACCGAGATCAACGCGAACCGGCCGATCGAGACCCGGATCCAGTGGTCCTCGGGCGGCGGGCACATGCACGTGATCCACGGCTTCGACACCGCGCAGAACTGGGTCTACTGGGGCGACCCGTGGCCGGACAACTACCGCTACAACTGGGCCGCGCACAACTGGTACGTGAGCAACAACGAGTTCTCCTGGACCCACTCGCTCTACCGGATCGGAGCGTGACGCCATGACCGCAGGCGGCATCAAGCGCCTGTTCGCGGCGGGTACCCTCGCGGCGGCGCTGACCTTGACACTCACCCCCCAGGCCGCGCACGCCGCGTCCGTGCCCGCGCCGCCGGCGCCGGACGCGGTCGGCGTGGGCGCCGCGCGCGACGTGATCGCCGCGCCCGGCACGCTCGACACGTTGTCCAGGTTCTTCGCCCGGGACGGCGCGCTCGCGGCGGCGGACGCGGCTCCCCGGATCGACGGTGACGTGGTCGCCGTGTACACGCTGGCCCCGGAGTTCGTCGCGGCCCGCCCGGGCGCGCGGCCGGTGCCGATCGCCCGGCAGGAGTTCCTCGCCGCCACCGTGGTGGCCGCCGACGGCCGCAAGGCGTCGGTGTGGACGGTGGACGGCCCGCAGGGCCGACAGGTGGTCAACATCGCGGACGGCGACGACGAGGCGCGCTACACCGCGGCCGGCGCGCGTCTGCTCGCGGGCGGGGTGGTCTTCCGCGAGCCGCAGATCAACGCCTGGTACGTGCAGGGCGGCGACCGGGTGTTGCCGCTGAACGCCGACGCGAAGCGGGCGATCGGCGCCGGCGGAACCACGGTCTCGGCGTACCGGGACCGGGTGCACCGGGCCTACGCGGACAAGCTGCCCGGCTCCGGCTACGACGCCAAGGGCCTCGCGGGCGGCTTCGGGCCGACCGACACCGGTACGGCGCGCGCCGACGACGACCCGTTCGGCGTCGGCCCGACCGCGATCGCCGCGGCCGGTCTGCTCGGCGTCGCGGGCGTGGGCGGCGTGCTGGTCAAGGTCCGGCGCCGCCGCGGCTGATCCCGATGCCCGGCGGCCCCGACCGGGGCCGGGACCTGCCGGCCGGGCGGGGTCGTCGCTCCTCCCCACGTCGACCCCGCCCGGGAAGGTTCTGCCACGACCGCACCCGCGCCCACCGAGCATGCGGGCGCGGGTGCGGTCGGCTGCGTACCGCTCGGCGTCGACCGCTCGGCTACATCCGCTCCGGCGCCTCGATGCCCAGCAGGTCCAGGCCGCGCGCCAGGGTGCGTGCGGTCAGGTCGCACAGGATCAGTCGCGAGTGCCGGATCTCGCCCGTCGAGCGCAACACCGGGCAGTTCTCGTAGAAACCGGTGACCGTGGTCGCCAGTTCGAACAGGTGGAGGGCGAGGCGATGGAAGTCCAGCGATTCGCCGACCTCCGCGATCACGTCCGGGAAGGTCAGGAGCCGCAGGGCCAGGGCCCGTTCGGCCGGCTCCCGGATCACCAGCGGCCCGGTCGCCCGCGGCGCATCGACGCCGGCCCGGCGCAGGATCGAGCGGGTCCGGGCGTGTGCGTACTGGAGATAGGGCGCGGTGTTGCCGTCGAAGGAGAGCATGCGGTCGTAGTCGAAGCGGTAGTCCTTACGCCGATCCCCGGACAGGTCGGCGTACTTCACCGCACCGATGCCGACCGCCCGGGCCACCGCCGCCCGCGCGTCCGCGTCCAGGTCCGGGTTCTTCTCGGCGATCGTGGCGGCGGCCCGGGACACCGCCTCGTCGAGCAGGTCGACCAGCTTGATCGAGGCCCCGGCCCGGGTCCGCAGGACCTTCCCGTCGGAACCCAACACGTGGCCGAAATCGACGTGTTCGATCCGCGCGGGCACACTCGCCCGGCCCGCGTCGCGCGCGGTCGCGTCGTGCCATCCCGCGTCGCGCCCGGTCGTGAAGACCATCTCCAGGTGCCCGCTCTGCGGCGTACCGACCACGTACAACAGCCGGTCCGCCGCCAGGTCCCGCAACCGGTGCCGCAGGGTGGCCAGATCGGTGGCGGCATAACCGAATCCGCCGTCGCTCTTGCGCACGATCAGCGGCAGCGGTTCGCCGTCGCGGTTGACGAAGCCCGCGGGGAAGACACACTGCGCGCCGGCGCTCTCCCGGAGCAATCCCAGCTCGGCCAACTCCTGTACCAGCGGCGCCAGTCGATCGTTGTAACGGCTCTCCCCGACGAAGTCGTCCGCGGTCAGCCGGACACCGAGTCGGGCGTAGACCGCCATGAAGTACTTCTTGGACTCGGTCACCAGCACCCGCCACAACCGCAACGTGGTCGGATCGCCCGCCTGCAACGCGACCACCCGTTCCCGGGACCGGACCCGGAAAGCCTCGTCGGCGTCGAAGGCACGCCGTGCGGCCTGGTAGAAGCCGGTCAGGTCGCCGACCGACAACTCGTGCGCGGCCTCGGTCTCGCCGATGTCCAAAAGGTGCTCGATCAGCATCCCGAACGGGGTGCCCCAGTCGCCGAGATGGTTGCGGCGCAGCACGGTGTGGCCCTGCCACTCCAGCACCCGCACGGCGGCGTCGCCGATGATCGTCGAGCGCAGGTGGCCGACGTGCATCTCCTTGGCGGTGTTCGGCCCCGAGTAGTCGACGACGATGGTCTCGGGCCGGTCGGTACGCGGCACGCCGAGCCGTTCGTCGGCGGCGATCCCGGCGAGCAATCGGCCGAGCGCGGTCGGCGCGAGGGTGAGGTTCACGAAGCCGGGCCCGCTGATCTCCACCGCCGAACACAGGTCGTCCAGCGCGGCGTACCGGAGCACCTCGGCCGCGATCTCGCGCGCGTCGCGGCCCAGGCGTCGGCCCAGGGCCAGGGCCCCGTCGCACTGGAAGTCCGCGTGCCGGCTCGGGCGGATCGTCGGATCGGCGGGTGTGCCCGCGACCCGTGCGAACGCCGGGGCCAGCCGCTCGATGAGCAGCTTCTCCGGAGTGGTCATGCGGGGAAGCTAGCCGACCCGGGGGTGCGGACTCATGTCGTTTTCCGCGCGTGCGGCGGCGGGACGGGCGAGCCGGGTGGCGCGCGGGGCGGGTCAGTGGCCCTCGGGGGCCGTGCCGGGGCGGGCGATCCGGTCGAGTTCGGCGTCGAGCGCGCGGGCGGCGGCGGTGCCGGACATGCGCTCGGGGTAGAGCAGCGCGTGCACGCTCAGGCCGTCGATCAGGGCCAGCAATTCGGCCGTGACCCGGTCCACGTCCACGCCGTCGATCAGCTCGCCGTCGTCGCGGGCGTCGCGCAGGACACCGCGGACGATCACGCTCAGATCCTCGCGTTCGCGGCGGTTGTTCGCGGCGATTTTGGGGGAGACCAGGCCGCGGTGCCACATGGCCACCTCGAGCACGGTCTCCTGAAGGCGGTCCTCGTCCAGGGGAAGCAGGTCGATCAGGCCGGCCCGCAGCGCGGCCAGGCCGAAGCGGCCGGCGGTGAGGTCGAAGAAGCGCCGGGCGATCCGGCGATGCGACCAGTGCACGGCGGCGAGCAGTACGTCGTCGGGGTCGGTCAGGCCGAGTTCGGCAGGCGGCGGATCGAGGGTGGCGGCGATCTCCTCGGGGGTGACCGGCGAGCCGCCCCGGGCCGATACGAGGCGGAACGCGGCGGCGCGTACCCGGTCCTCGTCACGAGCAGCATCCTGGGGAGCCGACATGCCGGCAGCTTAGGGCCTGCCCGGCCGACCGTCGTGGACCCGACACCCTTCTCCACGCCGTGCCGGATCGTCCCGGCGTCGGCGGGGCCGGGCCCCGGCGGTTCGCGGCGGTGCGCGGGCCGGCCGCCGCGTCGCGTCTGGCGCCTCGCGCGACACCACGATGTCGCGCCGCACGTCGCCGCGCGCCCCGCCGGGCGCTCCACGTCGCCCCGCGCCCCGCCCGCCGCGCCGCGTCCGGCCCGCGCCGTCCACCGCCCTCCGGGCTGGGGTGTGTGCGCTACAACACCAGCGACAACAGCAGCACGAACCCGCCCGCGACCACCGAGATGATCGTCTCCATCAGCGACCAGGTCTTCACCGTCTGGCCCACGCTCATCCCGAAGTACTCCTTGACCAGCCAGAATCCCGCGTCGTTGAGGTGGCTGAAGAACAGCGACCCCGCGCCCACGGCCAGCACCAGCAGTGCGGCGTGCGTGCTGCTCATGTCCGCCGCCAGCGGCGCCACCAGGCCCGCCGCCGAGATGGTCGCCACCGTCGCGGAACCGGTGGCCAGTCGGATCGCCACCGCGATCAGCCACGCGAGCAGCAGCGGGGAGATGGCCCAGTCCTCGGATATGTCCAGGACCATCCGGCCGACGCCCACATCGATCAGGGTCTGCTTGAAGCCGCCGCCCGCGCCGACGATCAGCAGGATGCCCGCGATCGGCAGCAGCCCCTTCTCCACCGTGCCGGACAGCCGGTCCCGGGTGAATCCGGCGGCCCGGCCGAGGGTGAACATCGCCACGATCACCGCCGACAGCAGCGCGATCAGCGGTGAGCCGACCACGTCCGCGACCCGCTGGACCCGGTCCGCGGGGTCGTCGACGACGATGTCCACCAGCGCCTTGCCGAGCATCAGCACCACCGGGAGCAGCACGGTGCCCACGGTGACGGCGAAGCCGGGCCGCCGCTTCGGGTCCGCCGAGGAACGCTCGGGGACCAGGTTCTGCGGCGGTGCGATGTCCACCCAGCGCGAGGCGTACCGGCCGAACAGCGGGCCCGCGATGGCCAGCGTCGGGATCGCGACCAGCACGCCGAGCGCGAGCACCACGCCCAGGTCGGCGTCGATCGCGTCGATGGCCGCGAGCGGGCCGGGGTGCGGCGGGACCAGACCGTGCATTACCGACAGGCCGGCCAGCGCCGGGATGCCCACCCGCATCAGCGAGTGGTTGCCGCGCTTGGCCACCAGGAGCACGACCGGGAT
This sequence comes from Embleya sp. NBC_00888, assembly GCF_045207655.1. Classification (NCBI taxonomy): domain Bacteria; kingdom Bacillati; phylum Actinomycetota; class Actinomycetes; order Kitasatosporales; family Streptomycetaceae; genus Embleya; species Embleya sp. NBC_00888. The sequence goes on from NZ_CP108785.1 coordinate 3,112,722, forward strand.
CAGCAGCACCACGCCGACCTCGAAGAACAGCGGCAGGCCGATGATGCCCGCGATCAGCGCCATCGCCCAGGGCATGGTGCGATCGCTCGCCTTGGCCAGGATGGTGTCCACGATCTGGTCGGCGCCGCCGGAGTCGGCCAGCAGCTTGCCCAGGATCGCGCCGAGCGCGATCAGTACGCCGACGCCCGCGACGGTGGAGCCCAGACCCGAGGTGAAACTGGCGATCGCCTTGTCCATCGGGGCCGCGGCGACCGCGCCGAGCACCAGCGAGCCGATCGTCAACGCCAGGAAGGCATGCAGCTTGAAGCGGCCGATGAGCAGCACGATCACGCCGATGCCGACGAGCACCGCGAGGCCGAGTTGGGCGTGTCCGGCCGAGGTGATCGGCGCGGCCGGCGGCCCCGCCGCCACCATCGGCAGGGCTATCGCGGTCACGAGGTTTCCTGATTCGGTTCCAGGCGGCGCAGCGCGGCGACGGCTTGCTCGGTGACGGCGTCGGGTCCGGGCGAGATGTCGAGCACGAGGCCCGCCTCGTCCGGCTCCAGTGGTTGCAGATCGGCGAACTGCGAGGCGAGCAGGGCCTCGGGCATGAAGTGGCCGGTGCGCCCGCGCAGGCGCTCGGCGATCAGGGCCCGGTCGCCGACCAGATGGACGGTGATCAACTCCGGCGCCGCCAGCCGTAGCCGGTCGCGGTAGCCGCGCTTGAGCGCGGAGCAGCCGACCACACCGCCGGACTGCGCGTGCGCGGCGAGCCAGCCGCCGACGGCGTCCAGCCACGGCGCGCGGTCCACGTCGTCCAACGGGATCCCGGCCGACATCTTGGCGATGTTGGCGGGTGGGTGGAAGTCGTCCGCGTCCGCGTAGGGCACCCGCAGTTCGGTGGCCAGTAGCCGACCGACTGTGGACTTCCCGGTCCCGGACACACCCATGACCACCACGACGTGGGGGGCGTTCATCGATACCTCGCTGTCCTTGCCCGGCTCGTGCTCGGGCGCCGTCCCATACCCAAACGTATAGGTAGTACTTAATCAAGACTTCTGAGCAATTAAGTCATACGTAATCTGATCGGTTCGCGGCACCCCGCCCAGTAGGCTGCCACCATGGAGAACGAGGGCCGGGGCTTGCATATGAAGGTGCTGGAGTCCCTCGGGCCGGCCATCACGGCCGGCGCCTACCCCGCCGGCACGGTTTTGCGCACCGACGATCTGGAACACCGTTTCGAGGTCTCGCGCACCGTGGTCCGCGAGGCGATCCGGGTGCTGGAGTCGATGCAGTTGGTCGAGTCGCGGCGCCGGGTCGGGGTCACCGTCCGGCCGGCCGAGCAGTGGAACGTCTTCGACCCGTACGTGATCCGCTGGCGGCTGGCCGGCGCCGACCGCCCGCGTCAGCTCCGGTCGCTGACCGGACTGCGCTCGGCGATCGAGCCCGCGGCGGCGGCGCTGGCCGCGGCGTCCGCGACGCCGGCCCAGTGCGCCGCGCTGACCGAGCACGCGCTCGGCATGGTCTCCACCTCGCGCGGTCGACAGTTGCAGGCGTACCTCGTGCACGACATCGCCTTCCATCGGGTGATCCTGGCCGCGTCCGGCAACGAGATGTTCGCCCGGCTCGGCGACGTGGTCGCCGAGGTGCTGACCGGCCGCACCCACCACCATGTGATGTTCCCGGATCCGGACCCGGCCGCGGTCACGCTGCACGTCCGGGTCGCCGAGGCGGTCCGCGAGGGCGACGCGGCCGGCGCGGAGCGACTGACCCGCGCGATCACCGTCGGCGCGATGGCGGAACTGGAAGTACTGGCGCCGGAGTCGCCCGCCGAAGCCGATCGCGTCTGAGCATTCGACCCCCGCTCGGAACGGCCGGCAAAAACCGGCAAGATCATCAATCTCCGTGTCCGGAAAGGGACTTCATCTTCGTTGCTGTGGTCCAGACCATTGACCGAGTGGTCTGGACCTCTTAACTTGAGGAACGCACTACGGATGTGGGCATCCGGTGAAAAAGGCGTACGACGCGGACCCGGACCGTTCGAACGTCCTTCGCATTCACTCGTCCCCAAGGAGAGTTCCATGCGTAAAAGGACCATCCTGACGGCGCTGACCATCCCCGCCGTCTCGTTCCCCCTGATGATGGCCGGCACCGCGGGCGCGCACGGTTGGGTCACCAGCCCGCCGAGCCGTGCCGCCTACTGCGCCCAGGGCACCGTCACCAACTGCGGTGAGATCCAGTGGGAACCGCAGAGCGTGGAGGGCCCCAAGGGCTTCCCGGCGGGCGGACCGGCCGACGGCCGACTCTGCGCGGGCGGCAACAGCCGCTTCGCCCCACTCGACGACCCGCGTGGCGGCGCGTGGCCGAGCACTCCGGTGAGTTCCGGATCGAGCAAGACCTTCACCTGGAAGCTGACCGCGCGGCACGCCACCACGACGTTCCGCTACTTCGTCACCAAGGCGAGTTGGAACCCCAGCCAGCCGATCACCCGGGCGCAGTTGGAGAGCACCCCGTTCCTGAGCGTCCCGTACGGCGGGGTCCAGCCCGGCGCGACCGTCTCGCACACCGGCACGCTCCCGGCCGGCCGCAGCGGCAAGGCGGTGATCTTCGCGGTCTGGGACATCGCGGACACCGGCAACGCCTTCTACCAGTGCACCGACGTCACCTTCTGATCCCACCCGGCACGTCCCATGCCGGTACGAACGGGCCGGAGGGTCGCCGCAGCGCGACGACCCTCCGGCCCACCGGCACGCGCGGGCGGCTCACCCGCCGCCGCCGGGTCGGGCCCGTACGTGCATACGCTCGCCCTGGGTGCCGTACAGGCTGAGGAACTCCACCGGCTCCGGCCCGACGCAGGTGAAGGCGTGCGGGGTGCGGGTGTCGAACTCGGCGGCCTCGCCCGCCACCAGCACGAGTTCGTGCTCGCCCAGGTACAGCCGCAGCCGGCCGGACAGGATGTACATCCACTCGTAGCCCTCGTGCGTCTGCAACTCGGGTGCGCTCCCGCCGAGTCCGGGCGGCAGGATCTGTTTGAACGCGTGCAGCCCGCCGCTGTAGCGGGTCAGCGGGATGATGGTCATCCCGTGCCGCTGGATCGGGCGCGCGTGTACCCGCGGATCCCCGGTCTCCGGCGCGTCGACCAACTCGTCCAACTGCACGCCGTACGCCTTCGCCAGCGGGAGCAGCAGTTCCAGGGTGGGTTTGCGCAGCCCGGACTCCAGCCTGGACAACGTGCTGGCCGAGATCCCGGTGCTCTCGCTCAGGTCGGCCAACGTGGTGCCCCGTTCCAGACGCAGGGCTCGCAGGCGCGGGCCGACGGCGGTGAGGACCGAGGTGAGCTCGCCATCTTTCATGGCACCATTTGCCGACTCGGCAACAAGGTTTGTCAATCGCAGTGCGCCGGGCGGACCATTTTCGGCAGGGCGGCGGACCACGTGCCGCCCGCCTCGGCCGGGTACGGCCGGGCGCATCCGCCACCGCCGCAAAGGACTCCCACGATGACCGACGACCAGCTCTCGGAGCACGCCGACCAGCCCTCGGCGGCGGACCTCTGGGACGCCCGCTACGCGGAGAGCCACCGGATCTGGAGCGGCAACCCGAACGCCGCCCTGGTCCGGGAGACCTCCGACCTGGCGCCCGGCCGCGCGCTGGACCTGGGCTGCGGCGAGGGGGCCGACGCGATCTGGCTGGCCAAGCGCGGCTGGCGGGTGACCGCCACCGACGTCTCCCGGATCGCGCTGGAGCGGGCCGCCGAGCACGCGAAGGAGGAGGGGGTCACCGACCTGATCGACTGGCAGTGGCACGACCTGGGCGCGACCTTTCCGGCCGGCACCTTCGACCTGATCTCGGCGCACTTCCTGCACTCGCACGGCGAGTTGGACCGCGACGCGATCCTGCGCACCGCCGCCGCGAACGTCGCGCCCGGCGGCGTGCTGCTGGTGGTCGGCCACTGCGGGTTCCCGGCCTGGGAGACGAACCCGCACCCGGACGTGCGGTTCCCCGCCCCCGACGAGGTGCTGGCCGCGCTCGAACTCCCGGACGGGCAGTGGGAGGTGCTCCGCAGCGAGGAGCACGAGCGGATCCAGAACGACCCCGAGGGCCGGCCCACCACCCGCACGGACAACACCTTGATGGTGCGCCGCCTGGCGGGCTGAGCCGGTCCGCCCGGGCGTCGCCGGCCCCGGGCCACCCGGTCCGAGCGGTCGTGGTGGGCGTGGCGGCGCTTCGGTTCGGGCGTGTTCGTGGGTCGCCGAGCACCGGTCCGCCCGGTCCGAGCGGGCAGGGTGCCGGCGGCGGTGCTTCGGTTCAGACGTGCTCGTGGGTCACCGAGCAGCGGTCCGCCCCGTTCCGGCGGATCCGGCTCGTGCTCCCGTCGGCCCAGGTCACGTGCACGCCCGACGCCGTCGCCAGCACGCGCGGCGCCGCGACGGGCGCGGCGTCCGCCCAGGTCAGCGACAGCACCGTGACCAGCGGGCCGGCGGCCACCGTGCCCTCCAACACGGCCAGTTCGGCGACCTCGCCGAACGCGGTCCCGTGCGGCGCGGAGTCGACCCGGGCCCGGTCCCAGCCGTGCGCGCCGGTCAGCGTGCTGTGTACCGACGCGGTGGCCACCCGCGCGCCGAGGCCGTCGGCCACGGATCGCAACTCGTCGCGGGACGAGGTGGCCGGCGCCCACCCGCTCTCGCGCACGGCGGTGCCCTCGGGCGCCCGGACGTGGTGTACGCGTACCTCGTACGGACCGCGCGCCACGCTGATCGACACGATCCGGGTGTCCGGCACCGGCTGCCCGGCGAGCGTGGGCAGGTGCGCCGAGGCCGCCCACCCGGGGCCGGCGCCCAGCGGCTCGATCCGGCCGCGCCCGGTCGTCCCGCCGGCCAGGACGAGCCCGATGTGGTTGTCCGCCGGATCGCCCTCCCGGGTCGGGCCGGTCAGCGTCGAGTAGGCCAGCCGGGCGTACAGCGGATCGTCCGCGTCGAGGCCGGCGGACGGTGTGGCCGCGGCGGCCGGCTGGTGGTCGGCGCCGTGGTTGACCAGCCGTCCCACGCCGTGCCCGGAGTGCACGAGCAGGCCGGGGCCGGGCAGGCCGAGCGCGGGGTCGACGTCCGCGTCCTCGGCCGGTCCGGCGCTCTCCCGGGCGGTCCACACCTGGTGCCCCTCGGGCAGCAGCAGGCCGACGAAGCCCTTGGCCGCCCAGTACGGCGACGCCGAGCCCGAGTACGCCTGCACGGTCGCCGGGTCCGGGCCGTACCAGCCCAACGACAGCAGGCCGTCGCGGGCCGCGCCGCGGTCCAGGAAGTGCCGCAGCACACCGCTCGCCAGCCGCCGGGTGGTGCCCGGCGGGTACGGCGTGGCGTCCACCAGCGCGCCCAGCCACAGCGGGGCCGCCGCCGCGAACCGGTAGGTCAGCGAACGCCCCTGGTGCAGCGGCGCGCCGGTGCGGTCGAAGAGCCGGCCGTAGCCGGTCAGGAACTCGCGCAGGCGTTCGCGACGGACCGGATCGGCCGGCGTGCCCGCGACCGCCGCGCACAGCAGCGGATACAGGTGCATGGCCCAGCCGTTGTAGTGGTCGAAGTAGCGTCCGGCGCCGTCGGTGTACCACCCGTCGCCGACGTACCACTTCTCGATCCTCGCCAGACCCCGCTCGATCGCGGCGCGGGCCTCGTCGCGGTGCCGGTCGGCCGCTTCCAGGAAGGTGCCCACCGCGACCGGGAAGAGCCACCAGTTGTTGTCCACCGGCTCGTGCCGCAGTGCGCCCGCGAGCCAGTCGGCCGCCCGCTCGCGGGTGGACTCGTCGAGCCGGTCCCACAGTTGATCCTTCGTCAGGTGCAGGGCCAGCGCCACCGACGCGGCCTCGACCATCGCCTGACCGCGGTCGACCACGGCCGGCCAGGACTCGGGATCCGCCGTGCCCGGTGCGGCCGTTCCCGCGCGCAGGCCGTCGGCGTACGGCTCCAGGAGGTCCGCAGGGACCGCGCGGCCGGAGCCGGCGGTGCCGGCGGCGCGCAGTGCCGCGAGCAGGAACGTGCGGGCGTAGCCCTCCAGTCCGTCCGATCGCTCGCCCGACCAACTCGTGCGCCCGGGAAGGGTGATCAGTGCGCCGCCGGGGGAGCGGTACGGGCGCACCGCGGCGAGCAGGCCGTCGGCCACCGCCTCCCAGTGCGCGCGGGTCCAGCCGGTGCACGGGCTCAGCGCGCGATCTTCCGGAGGGAGCACGAAGGGGTGCGGTGTGTTCACGGATCTCCTCGACTGGACGCGCGCGGCCGTCGACACGCTAGGCGGGGTCGATCGATCAGGTCAAGAGTCGGTTTGATCGAACGATCCTTTTCAATCAAAATCGAATGGCGATGCCCTAGGCTGAGGCGGCGGCCGGACAGCAGCCGGACGCAGGGGGGCACGGCCCGGTCCGGGCCGTGCGCTGAACGGAAGGACGACGTCCACGGTGTTGGCGGAACAGCGGCAGGAACTCATTCTCAGGACGGCCCGCGAACAGGGCAGCGTCAAGGTGGTCGAGATCGCCGAGGAACTGGGCGTGTCCCTGGTCACCGTGCGGCGCGACGTCACCGCGCTGGTGGCGAGCGGCCTGTTGGCCCGCGTGCACGGCGGCGCCACCCTCCCGCATGCCCGCCCGTCCGCGCCGGAGCCGGACCGACCGCCCGCGAACGGCCACGACGGCCCGACCGTGGGCATGCTCGTACCGTCCGCCACCTACTACTTTCCGGAGGTCGTGCGCGGCGCCCGGGACGCGGTCGAGGCGATCGGCGGCCGGCTGGTGCTGGGCATCTCGCGCTACCTGCCCAGCGAGGACCGGGACCAGGTGGACCAGTTGTTGCGCGGCGGTGTGGACGGGCTGCTGCTGACCCCCGCGCGCGCGCCGGGGCCGGGCGGCGAGGACGCGTGGATGGGGCGCCTGCCGGTGCCCGTGGTGCTGGTGGAGCGGCGCGCCGAGATCGGCTCCGGGCTCGAACACCTGGACCGGGTGGCCTCCGACCACGCGCTGGGCGCGGCGCAGGCGGTCCGCCGACTGGGCGCGCTCGGCCACGAGCGCATCCTGCTGGTGGCCCGGCTCGGCAGTCCCACCACGCCGGCCGTGCACGCCGGCTACACCGCCGCGATGGCCGCGCTGTCGTTGACCCCGCCGGATCCGGCCGGGGTGGAGACGCCGCATCCGGGCGAGGACGCGGACGGCTTCGACCGGGCGGTCACCCGGGTGATCGAGGCGGCCCGCTCGGGCGCCGCCACCGCCGCGCTGGTGCACAACGACCAGGACGCGCTGCTGCTGGTGTCCCGGCTGCGCGCGGCGGGGCTGGAGGTGCCCGGTGACCTGGCGCTGATCGCCTACGACGACGAGGTGGCCGCGTTGGCCGATCCGCCGCTGAGCGCGATCGCGCCGGCCAAGCACGAGGTCGGCCGGATCGCGGTCGAGCTGCTCGCCGCGCGGCTGGCCGACGGCGACGACGGGCGCGCGCCCCGACACATCTCGCTGGTGCCCAGGCTGCGGCTGCGCGCCACCACGGAGCCGAGCGCCGCGGAGCCGAGCGGCCCGAAGTCGGCCGGCCCGGTGCCGGCCGACGTGAACGATTCGACCGACCCGACCGATTCGATCCGAGCGAGCGAAAGCGAACAAGCCATTCTGTGATCGAACGATCATAGTGAGTTTCGTTTTTCATCGATTGTTCATTTGCTCTTGACGCTGTTCGCTCCTGACCGAATGATGCTCGCTATCGCCTTCGATGCAGGTTCGACCCAGGAGCATCCATGCAGCGCACATCCATCAGACTCGGCACGGCTCTCGTCGGCATAGTCACCGCCCTGAGCCTCGTCACCGGTTGTGGCGGCGGCGACGACAAGAAGAAGGACGCCGGGGCCGCCCCCGCCGCGGGCGGCGGCCCGGGCCAGAAGCAGGAGCTCACCTTCTGGTCCTGGACCAAGGGCACCCAGGAGGTCGTGGACGCGTTCAACAAGTCGCACCCCGACATCCAGGTCAAGTACGAGCAGATCCCCTCCGGCAACGCCGGCGGCTACGCGAAGATGGCCAACGCGGTCAAGGCGGGCAACGCCCCCGACGTGCTCACCATCGAGTACCCGCAGCTGCCGGACTTCGTCAGCCAGGGGGCCGTGCAGGACCTCTCGCCGAAGGTGTCCGGCCTCAAGTCGAAGTTCCCCGCGTCGGTCAACAAGCTGACCGAGCTCGGCGGCAAGACCTGGGCCGTGCCGCTGGACGCGGCGCCGATGGCGCTGTACTACCGCAAGGACTTCTTCACCGACCACAACATCCCGGTGCCCAAGACCTGGGACGAGTACCGGGCCGCCGCCGAGCAGGTCAAGAAGGCCGACCCGAACGCGCGGATCGGCACCTTCTACCCCGACGACCCCAGCACCATGGCCGGGCTGACCTGGCAGGCCGGCGGCTCGTGGTTCGGCACCGAGGGCGACGCCTGGAAGGTCTCGCTGACCGACCCGAACTCGCGCAAGGTCGGCGAGTACTGGAACAAGCTGGTCTCCGACGACCTGGTGCGCGTGCAGCCCTCGTTCAGCCAGCAGTGGAACGCCGACCTCAAGAGCGGCGGCACGGTCGGCATCGTCGGCGCCTCGTGGAGCGCGGGCGTGCTCAAGAGCAGCCAGCCCGACCTGGCCGGCAAGTGGGCGGTCGCGCCGCTGCCGGACTGGGGGACCGCGTCCAACGGCATGCTCGGCGGCTCGACCTTCGCGGTGAGCAAGGACAGCAAGAAGACCAAGGCCGCGCTCACCTTCATCGAGTGGATGACCACCACCAAGGAGGGCATCACCGCGCGGATCGCCAGCGGCACCTCCAGCGCGTACCCCGCCGCCACCGAGTTGGTGCCCACCGCCGCGCAGTCCTTCGACACCGGCTACTTCGGCAAGCAGGACATCTACCCGCTGTTCACCGAGGCCACCGGGAAGATCGGCACCGGCTGGACCTGGGGCCCGTCGATGACGCAGACCAACACCATCCTCAAGGACGGGTTCGGCAAGCTCTCCAGCGGCGGCAGCATCGTGGGCGCCCTGGAGGAGGCCCAGAAGACCACCGTCGAGGACCTGAAGAAGCGCGGCATCTCGGTCAAGAGCTGACCGATCGCCCGCGAAGGGGCGAGAGCCGACCGCTCGCCCGCGACGGGCCGAGAGCAGACCGCTCGCCCCGCGAGGCCGCCCTTCGGCCCGACCCGTGATCCGCAGGCCCCCGGTGCGCTCCGCGCCACCGCGTACCGGGGGACCGCCACGAGGAAGCAGTTCCATGAACACATCCCTGCGCGCCGGACGCCGGCGCCGGAAGACCACCGCCGCGCTGTTCCTGACCCCGTTCTACGCGCTGTTCATCGCCACCATGGTCGTGCCGATCGGCTACGCGATCTGGCTCAGCCTGTTCACCGAGAAGACCTCGGGCCTGGGCTTCGGCGGCACCAGACGTGTGTTCAGCGGCTTCGGCAACTACGCCGACGCGCTCGGCGACGAGAAGTTCCGCGACGGCTTCGTCGCGATCGGGCTGTACTGCCTCCTCTACATCCCGGTGATGGTCGGCACCGCGCTCGCGCTGGCCCTGCTGCTGGACTCGGCGCTGGCCCGGGCCCGCCGGTTCTTCCAACTCGCGCTGTTCCTGCCGCACGCGGTCCCGGGCATCATCGCCGCGCTGATCTGGGTCTACCTCTACACCCCGGGCCTGAGCCCGGTCGTGGAACTGCTCGAATCCGGCGGCATCCACTGGGACTTCCTGGCCTCGGACACCGCGCTGTTCTCGATCGTCAATATCGCCACGTGGGAGTGGATCGGCTACAACATGATCATCTTCTACGCCGCGCTCCAGGCGATCCCGCGCGAGGTGGTCGAGGCGGCCACGGTGGACGGGGCCGGACCCGTGCGCATCGCGGTCTCGGTGAAGATCCCGATGATCCGCGCCGCCGTCGCGATGACGATGTTGTTCACCATCATCGGCTCGCTGCAACTGTTCACCGAGCCGTCCATCCTCAGCGACGCCAACCCCGCCGTGGGCAGCTCGTGGACACCCAACATGTACGCCTACTCGGCCGCCTTCCGCGCCAACGACTTCGGCCTCGCGGCGGCGGCATCGGTGCTGCTCGCCGTCTTCGCCGCGGCACTGTCGTTCGGCGTCACCCGCCTGTCGTCCGGACGGAGGACCGCATGAGCACCACCGTGCAACAACCGGACGGGGCCGCGCCCCCCGCTCCCGCGCCGACCCACACACCCGCGGCCAAGCCCGCCCGCCGCCCGCGCGCCAAGGGCCGCGCCACCGAGGCGCTGATGGGCAAGGTCGCCGTCAACGGCGCCCTGGTGCTGGTCACGCTCTACATGATGTTGCCGCTGGCCTGGCTGCTGATCGCGGCGACCAAGGACATGGGCGGCCTGTTCGGCGGCGACGGTTTCGCGTTCGAGGGGTTCCACTTCACCGAGAACGTCAAGGCCGTCAGCACCGAGGGTGACGGCATCTACTGGCACTGGTATCTCAACAGCCTGCTCTACGCCGGCGTCGGCGCGGGGCTCGGCTCGTTCATCAGCGTGCTCGCCGGCTACGCGTTCGACAAGTTCGACTTCCCCGGCAAGGAGAAGTTGTTCGGCGGCGTGCTGCTGGGCGTGCTCGTACCCACCACCGCCGTCGCGCTGCCGCTGTACCTGCTCGCGTCCAAGGTGGGCCTGGTCAACACCTTCTGGGCGGTGTTCATCCCGGTCATCGTCAACCCGTTCGGGGTCTACCTGGCCCGGGTGTTCAGCGCCGGATACGTCCCCGGCGAGGTGCTCGAAGCCGCCCGGATGGACGGCGCCGGCGAGATCCGGACCTTCTTCGGCGTCGCGATGCCGATGATGATGCCTGGCTTCGTGACCATCTTCCTGTTCCAGTTCACCGCGATCTGGAACAACTTCTTCCTGCCCCTGGTGATGCTCTCCGACCAGAAGCTCTACCCGGTCAGTCTGGGCCTGTACTCGTGGAACACCAACGCGCACGCCTTCCCCGAGTTCTATCCGCTGGTGATCACCGGATCGCTGATGGCCGTGGTTCCGCTGGTCGTCGCGTTCGTCTCGCTCCAGCGCCACTGGCGCTCGGGGCTCTCCGCGGGGAGCGTCAAGTGAGCAATGGCACCACCCGATTCGAGTCCGCCGGCGGTACGGGCGCGCCGCGCCGGCACCGGCCGCGACTGTTGCTCGCGATGGACCCCTCCGTGGCCGCGCGCATCCTCGACGGCGAGGCGCGGGCCCGGCTGAGCACGCTGGCCGACGTCGATCTCGACCTGATCGCCGCCGACTTCGACACGCCGGCCGTCGCCGCCGCGCTGGCCGAGGCGGAAGTACTGTTCACCTGCTGGGGCAGTGCGCCCTTGGACGCGGCGGTACTGGCCCGGGCCCCGCGACTGCGCGCGGTGGTGCACGCGGCCGGTTCGGTCAAACACCACCTCACCGACGCCGCCTGGGAGCGCGGCCTGACCGTCTCCTCGGGAGCCTCGGCGAACGCGCTGCCGGTGGCCGAGTACACGGTCGCCGCGGTGTTGTTCGCCAACAAGAAGGTGTTGCGGATCCGGGACGCGTACCGCGCGGAGCGGCGACTGGTCGACTGGGACGCGCGCTTTCCGGGATTCGGCAACTACCGGCGCACCATCGGCATCGTCGGTGCCTCGCGGATCGGTCGCCGGGTGCTCGAACTGCTCCGCCCGTTCGACTTCGAACTGCTGCTGCACGACCCGTACGTGAGCGCCGAGCAGGCCCGGGCACTGGGCGCGCGTCCGGTGGACCTGGACGAACTGGTCGAGCGCTCGGACGTGGTCAGCGTGCACGCGCCCGAACTGGAGTCCACCCGGCATCTCCTGGACCGTCGCCGACTGGCGCTGATGCGGGACGGCGCGACGCTGATCAACACCGCGCGGGGCTCGCTCGTGGACCAGGACGCGCTCACCGAGGAACTGGTGGCCGGCCGCCTCGACGCGGTCATCGACGTCACCGAGCCGGACGTCCTCCCCGCCGCCTCCCCGCTGTACGACCTGCCCAATGTGCTCCTGACCCCCCACATCGCCGGCTCCCTGGGCGGCGAACTCCGCCGCATGGTCGCCCTGGCCCTCGACGAACTCGACCGCTACACAAGGGGCCTCCCCTTCACCCACGCGGTAGAACCAGCCACCCTCACCCACTCGGCCTAACAGGCCCACGAACGCCGGCCGAACCCAAACCCCACCCCGGCCGGCGTTCGAGGCCCGAGACCACCAATTCGCCAGACCTGACCAAGCCCGGCCCGACCGGCCTTCGAGGCCACGAAGTCGCGAGATCCGGCCCACATCCAGTCCGTCCGGCGTTCGGGGATACCGGTCCACGGATTCGCGAGATCCAACCAAATCCAGCCCGGCGGGCGTTTGAGGCCACCTGAGGCAATCGACTCGCGAGGCCCGCCGAAAGAGATTCAGCCCGGCGAGCATTCGCGGCCACGCGAAACAACCGACCCGCGAGGTCCGCCGAAACCTCAACCCGGCGTCCGGGGCTGCCGATTCGCGAAGTCTGGCCAAATCGAGTCCGACCGGCGTTCGGGGTTACCGGTCGACGGATTCGCGAGATCCAACAAATCCAGCCCGGCGGGCGTTTGAGGCCACCTGAGGCAACCGACCCGCGAGGTCCACCGAAAGAGATTCAGCTCGGCCGGCGTTCGAGGCCAACGCAGCCTGACCGATGCCGAACGTCGGCCGAAACGAAGACGTCGGGGACCTCGCCCACACAACTTCCGGCCCCAGCCGGAGGCACCTGCACGACCCCCCAGACCGGAGGTCACATGCACGGCACCAGACCCTTGACCCTCGCCCTCTCGGCGACCCTCCTGGCCACCACGGTCGGCCTCGTCTCGGCCCAAACCGCGAACGCCACAGCCGCGCCCACGGCCACAGCCGCGCCCACAGCCACAACCGCCCCCACCACCACGTACGTGGATTGCGGCGTCGGCCGACCGAACGCCACCGGGACCTCGCCCGAGGACCCCCTCGGCGACCTGACCCTCGTCAACACCCGCACCCACCAACCCGGCGACCGCATCCTCCTGCGCGCCGGCACCCTGTGCACCGGAACCCTCACCCCGAAAGGCTCGGGTGCCCCGGGCAACCCCATCACCATCGGCGCCTACGGCGAAGGCCCGCGTCCCGTGGTCCAAGGCACCGGAGGCCCCTCCACCGTGCGCCTGGTCGACCAGAGCTGGTGGACCGTACAGGGTTTGCACGTGACCAACCCGGCCCCGACCCGGGCCCTCCGTACCGGAGTCCAGATCGACACCACCACCCCCGACCGCAAGTACGGGATCGTGCTGCGCGACCTGGAGGTCTCCGACGTCGCCGGCTGGAGCGACAAGACCGGCGCCAACGCGGGCTGGTTCTCGGCCTCCGCAGGCATCGTCGTGCTCGGCCGGGCGACCGCCGGACCGATCGAGGGCCTCACGATCGCCGACAACCAGGTGCACGACACCGGTGGCGGCGGCATCAAGATCTCGGTCAAGCCCGCCGACTTCCACCGCGACGTCCTGATCCGGGCGAACACCATCCGCAGCGTGGGCGGCGACGGGATCGTGGTGCACGGCTCGGACGCACCGCTGGTCGAGTACAACCTCTTCGACGACGGCGGAGGCGGCAAGTACCCCTACGTCAACGGCAACTTCGCCGGGATGTGGCCGATCGACTCGCGCGACCCGGTGTTCCAGTACAACGAGGTAACCCGGCAGCGGCCGTCCATCTTCGACTCCACCGCGTGGGACTGCGACGGGGCGATCACCGGCTCGTGCACCTACCAGTACAACTACTCGCACGACAACGGCGGTGGCTTCTACCTCGGTTGCCAGAACTGCACCGCGCTCGGAAACTTCCACGCCACCCAGATCCTGCGCTTCAACATCGCCCAGGACGACTGCCGGATCCGGGCCAACGCGTCGGGCGACAACTCCAGCCCGCTGCGGATGTACAACAACACGTTCTTCTGCCCGAGCAAGAAGCTGGACGTCGAACTGCCCAACGGGCCCTCGGCGAACACGCTCGTCGCCAACAACGTGTTCGTGGCCGGTCAGGGCGCGCTGCCCACCGGGGCGGGCGTCACCTACCAGGCCAACGTCTACCACGGCGGCTTCACCGCGCCGACCGGTGACACCTCGGCGGTGACCACCGATCCCGGTCTGGCCGCACCCGGTACCGCGACCGGCCGCGGCGACGCGGGCGGCTACGCGCTGCTCGCCGGATCTCCCGCACTGGGCACCGGAGTCGCGATACCCGGCATCGGCTCGCGCGACTACTTCGGCAACCCCGTCGCGGCCGGCGGGGTGGGCGTCAACCGGGGCGCGTACAACGGCCTCGCGGTGAGCGCGCCGCTGTATCCGTGGATCGCCGCCGCGTACAACAACGTCGGAATCGGCGACGACGTCAACCCGAACACCGGCGGCCTCGGACTCTCCGGGCGCAGCTACTCCGGACCCGCGCCGGCGGCGGCCGGATGCGTCCCGGGAGGCACGGTCACCGCGGGCGGCGCCGCGTTCACGTGGCACCCGCGCTACGGCCTGCCGGACAACGTCAAGGTCGCCGGCCAGCGGATCGCGCTCACCGGCAGTGGCAGCCGCCTGGTGGTGCTGGGCGCGGGCGCCTACGGCGCACAGAGCGGCGCGGTCACCGTCACCTACACCGACGGCACGGCGACGACGGCGACGCTCGCTCTCGGCGACTGGTGGAGCACCGCGGCGGGCCCCTCCGACCAGGTCGCGGTCCGGGCCGTCTATCACCACAAGCCGCAGACCGACTATCGCAATCCGGCCACGGCACGTTCCGAGGAGGACGTCACGGTACGCGTCGCGTCGCTCGCCATCGACCCCGGGCGGACCGTGGCGTCGGTGACGCTGCCGGCGGGCAGTCCGATCGCGGGACCCGGACTGCACGTGTTCGACCTGAAGGTCGTCTGATGTCCCGCCGGGGACGGGCCGTACGGCCACCACGCGGGTCCGGGTCGCGGACGGGCGACGTACGTCGTCGTCGGCGACGCGTGCTCGGCCGGCCCGCCGTACTCGCCGCGTCGCTCGTGGTCGCCGCGGTGGGCATCCTGGTGGCCCTGCTCGGCCCGTCCCCGGCATCCGGACGGGCGACACCCGACCGCACCCCCGCTCCCGCTCCGAGCCCGGCCTCGCCGACCGCCGTGGATCGGGCCGCCGTGGTCGCGACGGTGGACGAAGTACCGCTCACCGCCGGTGAGTTGCGACGCTCTGCGGTGCGGTTGCGGGCCGAGGTGGTGGCGGAGTTCCCGATCGCCGGTGCGCGTGCCGACTATTGGCGTACCCCGATCGCGGGTCGCACGCCGCACGTGGTGCTGTGGGAGCGGTCCTTGCGCGCGGCCGTCGGGGAAGCGGTGCTGCGCCGCTGGGCCCGGCAGACCGGTGTGTCGACCGACCCGTCCGAGGCGGGCTTTCGGGCCCGCCTGGACGCCGAGAACGCCCGCCGCGCGGCGGCCCGGGCCCAGGGGCGCCCGATGCCGGGTGTACCGAGCTACGACGAGGACGGCTTCGCCCGCAACGAGGTGGCCGAACTCTCCGCCTCGCTACGGGAGTCGCTCGCCGGCCAGGTGGACCTGTCCGAGTCCCGGCTGCGCGAACGGTACGCCGAACTGCTCGCCGCCGTCCCGCCGTCGGCCGAGGCACCGCCCTTCGACCAGGCCCGCGAACGCCTTCGACTCGACCTCCTGTCGGCCGCGTTCGACCGCGAACTGGCGCGACGGGTGGCCGCCGCCCACGTCGTGCCGCTGCCGAACGCCGACACGGTGGTTCGCGCGGCCGAGTAGGCGAGTGCCTCGATGTGCGCGGTGGTGCCGGCGGTGCGTGATCCGAACGGCGCCACCGCGTTCTTCCCGGCTCGGCATCACCGGGCTCGCCCGGCCGGCCCTATGCCGGATGTGCGGGGCTCTCGGTGCTCTCGGTGTGCGTGGCGTCCTGCGCGGCGGTGAAGGTCACGTCGTCGGCGTGGGCGATGATCTCGACCTCGTCGCCCAGGGCCCATTCGGCCACCCGCGAGACCATGTGGGCCGGGACCGCCTCGCTGATGCCGGGCGCGGCGGGGATGTCGTACGTGGCGTGGGCGTCGTGTGGCAGTACCACCCGATGGTCGCGTTCGAGTGCCGCGCGTGCGGTGGCGCCGACGCACATCTCCGACATCACTCCGCATACGGCCAGGTCCGTGACGCCCGCCCGGGTCAGCAGGTCCTCCAGCGGTGTGCCGTCGAAGCCGTCGTCCTCGGTCTTGCGCACCACGAACTCGCGCGGACCGGGCCGTACCGGCAGGCGCAACTCCCAGCCGGGCGTGCCGACTTCGTCGTCCGCACCGACCGGCCCGTCGTTTTGCAGGTGCACCACCAGCGCGCCGCCCGCTCGGGCCCGGTGGACCAGCGCGGCGGCCCGGTCCACCACCCGCTCCGCCGCCGGTACCGCGCCGGCACCGGTGACGAATGCCATCTGGACGTCGACGACGATCAGGGCCGACACGGGTTCCGTCTTCTCCGTCATGGCACCCCATCCTGCCCGGTGGCAGGCTCGGCCGAACCGAAGGGGTTGTCGAGCACCGCGGCGCTGCGACGGGGGTGGCCGGGCGCGCGGCGGCCACGCGTCGGAGACCAGGCCGCGGAACGTGTCGCGGATGGCGTTCGGTGGTTCGCGTTCGCGGAGTGGTGGACCCTGTTGGTGAGCGGGACCGCCCTGCGGTGTCGTTTGGCGGAGACCCGGATGGCGGTGCCGGTGAAGCGGTGGTGGGTGTGGACGCCTTCGGCCGAGTGACGTTCCCCCAGAGCCGTCGTGATCGGCCGACCCGGATTCCGCGGTCGGCCGGCGGATTGCCCGGGGTGACGTGGCCGCGGTGCCGAACCGGTTCCGCGCTGGGGTCGGTTTGCCCGGGTTCGAGGGAAGGTCCCCGACCGGACGACCGGTGTCGGGTGGCGGAGCGGGCCTACTCGTTCGCGGTCGAGCCCGTGGCCCCGTCGGCCCCGTCCCCGTGCGGGGAGTGCGGTGGCGCGGGGTGGTCCGGGTCGACGAGAGCGCCGATCACCCGGTCCAGGGTGGCCAGATCGGCCGGCGCGAGGTCGCGCAGGGACGCGGGGGGCTCGTCCAGGATGCCGCGTGCGATGCGGGCCAGGCGCAGGCCCTCCGGGGTCGCGGTGAGCATGCGCTGGCGCCGGTCGTCGGGGTGCACGGTGCGTTCGATCAGGCCGCGGCGTTCGAGATCGTCGACGACCAGCGTCGTGTAGGGCTTGTCGGTGGACAGCCGTGCGGCCAGTTCGCGCATGGACATCGGACCGGCGGCGACCCGGCGCAGCGCCTTGACCCGGACGAAGCTCAGTCCGGTGGCCTCGGTGACCTCGCGACGGCGGTCGTGGCGTTCCACGACCAGGGCGCGCATCCCGATCCAGACCCGTGCCGCGGCGTCGGCGGGGGTGTCGCGCGCGGTGTCGCGCGCGGGGGAAGCGTTCATTGCCTCACGTCCGTCGTATCGCGTGCCTGGGCGGGCGGGGCCGCGGGCATCAGTTCCGCGCCCGTGCGCTCGGCCGTGCGCCGGGCCCAGCGGCCCGTGGTGAGCATACCGAGGCCCGTGACGGCGACGCCGCAGCCCAGCACGATCCACCACCCGGTGTGCGTGGCGGCGGCCAGACCGGCGGCGCCGGGGGCGGCCAGGACGGACGCCATCGTGGCGCCGACCACCGCGACTCCCAAGGCCTGGCCGACCTGGCGACTGGTGGACGCGATCGCGGCGGCGACGCCCGCCTGGGCGCGCGGCATCCCGGACACCGCGGTGTTCGTGATCGGCGCGTTCACCAGTCCGAATCCACTGCCGAACAGGGCGTAGGCGGTGATCAATCGAGCGGTGGAGGTGTCCTCGCCGAGTCCGACCAGCAATCCTGCACCGGCCGCCATCGCGAGGCCGGCGGCGATCAGCGGTAGGCGCGGGCCCACCAGGGTGAGCAGCCGCCCGGAGATCGGCGAGCACACGACGGTCGCCAACGCCATCGGCAGCGTGTGCAGACCGGCCTCGGTCGGCGAGAAGCCGCGTGCGTCCTGGAGGTAGAGGGTGTTCAGGAAGAGGAATCCGGACATCGACGCGAACGCGCACACCGCGATCACGGTCGCGCCTGCGAACGGCACGCTGTGGAAGAAGCGCAGGTCGATCAGGGGTTCCGGGCGCCGGGGTGCCCAGCGGAGCAGGCCCGCCACGCAGCCGGCGGCGAGGGTGAACAGCGCGATGATCGGGGGCGATGACCAGCCCGCCTCGGGGCCTTCGATGATCGCGTAGGTCAGGGACAGCAGGAACGTGAACACCAGTACCTGGCTGACCGGGTCGGCGCGCCTGGGGTGCGGCGCCTTGGACTCGGGGACGAACAGCGCGGTGAGGACGATCGCGGCGAGCGCGACGGGCAGGTTGATCCAGAACACCGAGCGCCAGCCGGCCGAGTCGACCAGGGCGCCGCCCACGATCGGCCCGAGTGCCATCGCCACCCCGACCACCGCGCCCCACACGCCGATCGCGCGGGCGCGTTCGCGGGGCTCGGTGAAGGTGTTGGTGACGATCGACATCGCGACGGGGGTGAGCATCGACCCGCCGACGGCTTGTACCACCCGGAACACGATCAGCCACTCGAGACCGGGGGCCAGGCCGCACAGCAGCGAGCCCACGGCGAAGAGCACGAGTCCGGTCTGGAAGACCCGGCGCCGGCCGATGCGATCGGCGGTCGAGCCGGCGAGCATGAGCAGCGCGGCGAGCACGAGCGTGTAGGCGTCGATGGTCCATTGCAGTTGGGACACCGAGGCGTCCAGGTCGCTGCGGATCGCGGGCAGGGCGATGTTCAGGATGGTGTTGTCGAGCCCGACGATGAACAGGCTCAGGCAACAGGTCACCAGGACGACGAGCTTCCTGCGGCGACCGACCGACCCGTCGTCGCCGCCACCTCCGGATTCGGCCGTGCTCTCGGCGGCGGACATGGACCACCCCAATCGTTATAGCAATACAACCATTACTGTTGTACAACCAATTGGAGCGGGTGGTCAACCGATGGCCGATGTCCCCCATGCCTTGATTCCCGGGCCGGGGGAGCGTGCCGCCGTTGGGTCGATTCGCCGGGTGCGGGCGTTGACAGGGCGCCGGCAAGAGAGGTGAATGGGAGCGGAACCCCCGTTTCCCCCAACGACGTTGCGCTGGTTGCCGGTCGCGGCTCACCCATGCCTGTCGGGCCGCGTCGCCCACGTGCACAACCGTGCGCAGCCCCTACACGACCGCGCCCTCGGGCTTTGGGGCCTCGGCGCCCGCAAGTCCGTATGCCCTCGCAGTGTCAGGAAGGGCCCCGATGTACTCGTGCCCGAGTTTCACCGTTACCACCGTCCTGACGGACTCCTCGGCCGTGGTCACCGTGATCGGCGAGATCGACGTGGACGCCGTACCCGAACTCCAATTCGCCCTCGATCGATGCCTCGACCAACGGCCCGGCGCGCTTCGGCTGGACCTGAGCGCGGTGCGGTTCTGCGACTGCGCCGGCTTGAACGCCCTGCTCCGGGCTCGGCTGCGCGCGCGAGGGGTCGGTACGACCCTGGTGCTGTACGGCGTTCCTCCGGTGGTGGCCCGGCTGCTGGCACTGACCGAGACCGAGGGCCTGTTCGGGAGAAGGATCGCGGCCTGACCCCGCCCGCGCCGGGCGACGTGACCTCCGACCCGACGTGCGACACGTGTCGGCCGGGGTGACCGGGCGGACGCTCGCGCTCGGGTGGCGGGCGGTTACGCTCGGGTGGCGAGCGTCTCGTCGCCGGCCGGTACGTCCCGATCCGGCCCGGTCGGCCGAACCGCACGGGTCGGTGGCGGATCGGGCCGGGCCGAGGGTGCCGCGGCGGCCGTTTCCCGGGCGATGAAGGAGCCGAGTTCGGCGATCGTACTCATCAACGGCGCGGGGAAGACGACGGTGGTGTTCTTGTCCACGCCGAGTTCGACCAGGCTCTGCAGATTGCGCAGTTGCAGAGCGAGCGGGTGGGCCGTCATGGTGTCCGACGCGTCGCCCAGCGCTGCCGCCGCGAGCGACTCGCCCTCGGCGTTGATGATCTTCGCTCGCTTCTCCCGCTCCGCCTCGGCCTGTCTGGCCATCGCGCGCTTCATGGTGTCCGGCAGTTGGATGTCCTTGAGCTCGACGAGGGTGACCTGGACGCCCCACTCGGCCGTGGTCACGTCGAGGATCCGCCGGATGTCGAGGTTGATCGTGTCGGTCTCGGACAACGTCTCGTCGAGCGTGTGCCGGCCGACCACCTTGCGCAGGGTGGTCTGCGCGATCTGGTCGATGGCCGCGTGCACGTTCTCGATCGCGACCACGGATTTCACCGCGTCCACGACCCGGAAATAGGCGACGGCCGACACGTCGACGCTGACGTTGTCGCGGGTGATGATGCCCTGCGACTGGATCGGCTTGGTGATGATCCGCAGCGACACCCGGTGCAGGATGTCGACGAACGGAATGATCAGGTGGAATCCGGGCGCCCGCACTCCCCGAACCCGGCCGAGCCGGAACAGTACGCCCAGCTCGTACTGCTTGACGATCTTCACCGCGAAGCCGAACCACAGCAGGAGAAGGACCGCCAGAACGACGCCCAGAATGATCAGGATGGCCACGATGCGCCTCGGTTGCTCGGTCGTTCCTCGTATGGCGCACCCCGATCCGGCGGCACCGATCCGAGGGCGCGCCTTCAAGTGTTGCGCGCCCGCCGCCGTGCTCGAATCACCCACCCGCTCGGGCCTTTGCCCACTCGTCGCGACCGCTCCGGGCCGTCCTCGAACCGCGTTTCCGATGCGTGTGCCGAAGGGCGGTCACACTTTCCCGGCGGGGTCCGTCAAGGCTGTGTCGAGCACACCGGGGCAGCCGGAAGCCGGACTTCACCGAGGGAGAGAACCATGGAGACACGTTCGAGGATCGCCGTCGTCGGAGCGACCGGTCGGGCCGGGCGGCACGTGGTCGACGTCCTTCGCGAGCGGGGCCACGAGGTCGTCCCGATCTCCCGGTCGGTCGGCGTGGACGTGATCAGCGGCGCGGGTCTGGAGGCGGCGTTGGCCGGTGTCGAGTGCGTCATCGACGTGTCCAGCACGCCGTCGCCGGAGCAGCGCGAGGCCACCGAGTTCTTCACCACCTCGGCCCGCAACCTGCAGGAGGCGGGCGCCAAGGCGGGCGTGCGCCGGTTGGTGGTGGCCTCGATCATCGGCATCGACGCGTCGGTCGCGGGCTACAACGCGGCCAAGTCGGCCCACGAGCGGGCGGTGCAGGACGGTCCGGTCCCGGTGCGGATCCTGCGCGCGGCCCAGTTCCACGAGTTCGTGGAGGAGTTGGCGAACTGGGGGCTCCAGGGGGACGTGTGCTTCGTGCCGAGGATGCGCACCCGGCTGGTGGCCGCGCGCGCCGTCGCGGAGAGCCTGGTCGACCTGGCCACCGACCCCGAGCCGACGGCGGAGCAGGTCGGGGCGCCGTTCCCGGAGATCGCCGGTCCGCGCGAGGAGAACCTCGCCGAGATGGCGAAGCTGGTGCTGGTGCGGCGCGGTCGGGACGTGCGGATCGAAGAGGTGAGCGATCCGGCCGATCCGGACCGCGACCTGTTCGAGAACGGCGGCCTGCTGCCCGGCCCGCACGCCCGGCTGGCCGGCCCGACCTACGCGGACTGGCTCGATACCCGGGCGTGAGCATGCTCTCGGGCGTTGGCGTTGGCGTTGGCGTTGGCGTTGGCGTTGGCGTGGGCGTTGGCGTGGGCGTGGGCGTGGGCGTGGGTGTGGACCCGGGCGTGGGTGTGGGCCCGGGCCCGGCGCGGTACGTGCCGGGCCGGGGGTTCGGCGTACGCAGTGGGTGGGTCGCCGACGACCCGCCGGTCGGGCAGGGGTGCCCGGGTCGGCGGGTCGGCGGGCCGTTCGTCCTCGGCTGCTGGGGCGCTCGGCTCAGGCGGCGGGTGCCCGGCGGGTGTTCCAGATCTCGCGTTCGGCGCCCTGGGGGTCGCGCACGACGCGCGGGGTGGTGTCCCACACCATCGTGTCGCGGTGCTCGTGGGTGTAGCGCGGCCACTGGGCACCCGGGTCGAGGTCGCGGATGAAGGCGACCCAGGCGCCGTGCATCGCGTCGGCCAGCTTCTGCGGGGCGTCGGGGCCGGTCGCGTTCTCCGCGCCGTCGGCGGCGAGCAGGTCGAAGGCGAACGGCAGGTCGAGGCAGTGGAACGCCTTGCCGCCGAACATCGGCGCGCTGGACAGCCATTCGAACGTGTAGAGCCAGGTCGGCCGGTCCTGACCCGCGCGGGCCTCGGCGATCGAGACGGCGGCGCCCCGGAACAGCGTGTCGGTGAGCGCCTGGCCGATCACCTGGGCGGGGGTCGCGCCCTCGTGCAGGGCGAGATATGCCTCGATGCCCTCGGGTGGCAGGCCGACCGAACCGAGGATGCCCATGGCGGCCTCGATCGGGGCGTCCGGCATGCCGAACTCGGCGGCGGCGTTGAACTCGTGGTGGGTCGCGCCGAGCATCAGCGGCACGGGTGTGGCCGAGCCGTCGCGGAAGGCCGCGTGTACGTCCTCGGGGACCAACTCGCCGTCGGTGAACGGCGCCAGGAGCAGTCCGGGCAGCGCCGCGGAACCCTCCTCGGGCGCGGTGACCAGGTCCTGCAACCGTTGCATCTCGTCGTGCGAGACGTCGCGCAGCGCGGCGGCGGTCGCGGGTAGACCGGTGCGGGCGGTGAAGAGTTCGGACACGGCGAGGCCGGCCGCGCGGCTCTGCGGCTCCATCACGGCGCCGGAGACCGAGATCGCGGCCCGGAAGAGGTCGTGCGCGGACGGGGTGACCATGAGCGTCTGTACCGCGCCGCCACCGGCGGACTGACCGGCGATGGTGACCTTGGCCGGGTCGCCGCCGAAGGCCGCGATGTTGTCCCGGACCCAGCGCAGCGCGGCGATCCAGTCCAGCACGCCGCGGTTGTCGGGGGCGCCCTCCAGGTGCAGGAAGCCCTCGATGCCCAGCCGGTAGCCGAGCGAGACCAGGACGACGCCGTCCCGGTTGAACGCGCTGCCCTCGTACCAGGGACTGGCGGCGGAACCGGCCACGAAGCCTCCGCCGTGGATCCAGACCAGGACCGGCAGCCCGGCGTCCGTGTCCGCGTTTGTGTCCGTGTCCGGGCTCGGGCTCGGGTTCGCGCTCGGGTTCGGGTTCGGGGTGAACACGTTGACGCTCAGCACGCCGTCACCGGGGATCGACGGTTCCGGGATGATCGTCGGCCCGTCGCCGAAGCTGCGGCGCTGGGCGGTGGGGCCGTACGCGGTGGCGTCCAGCGGCTCGGTCCACGCCTCGGGGGCCTCGGGCGCGGCGAAGCGCAGGTCGCCGACGGGGGGCTTGGCGTACGGAATGCCCAGGAAGCGGGCGGACCGGCCCTGCCACGAACCCCGGACGGGGCCGAGGGTGGTGGTGACGAGCGGCTGGTTGGACACGGGTTCATCCTTTGCGCGGAGGGGTCGAGCGGCTCACACGGGGGCGAATCCCGAGCGGTCCATGGCCGAGTATCGACCCCGATTCATAAATATTACAAGACGTGAAAAAAATATGACCGCCCACGCGGCCACGCGACCATGCGCCCACGGAGCCGCGGTGCCGTTGGGCCGCGGTGCCGTTGGGCCACGGTGGCGCCGAGTTGCCGACCCACGGGTCGGTGGGACCGCAGGGCGTTGCCGGGCGTTGGCACCACCCGGCCCCGCGGTCGACCGGAAGCGTCCGGATCCGACTGGGGCAGAATCGGTCGGGTGAACACCCCCGCCCCCACCGACACCGCCGCGGTTCGTCGGCACAATCTCGCCCTCGTGTCGCGCGAGATCGCCGCGCACGGCCCCTGTGCGCGTACCGAGGTCGCGACGGCCACCGGCCTCGTGCCCGCCTCGGTCACCGGCTTGGCCGCCGACCTGATCGGGCGTGGTCTGGTGGCCGAGGTGGGCTCGGCGTCCTCCGGGGGGCGGGGGCGGCCGCGCCGGTTGTTGCGCCTGGTGCCGGGGCGGGTGGTGGCGATCGCGGTACAGGTGACCCTGGAGCGGGTCGAGGTGATGGCCGCGGACCTGGCCGGCACCGTGGTGCACCGCGCGTCCGTGCCGCATCACGCGCCGTTCGGCGATCCCGAACCGCCGGCCGCCGTGCTCGCGCGCGAGATCGGCCGGGCCGAAGCGGTGGTGCGCGCCCGACCCGACGTGCATCTCGCCCGGGTGGTGATCGCGATGGCGGGGCCGGTGACCGGGCCCGGCCACACCGTTGCCGCAGCGATCGACTTCGGCTGGTCCCGGACCGACCTGCGCGCGCTGGTGCTGGCGCACCTGCCCGACCTCGCCTGCCCGCTCGACGTGGTCAACGACGCGAACGTCGCGGCCCTGGCCGAATACCACGCCCGGGCCGAACGGGGCGGTGAACTCCCTTACGCCGTCGCGTACATCAAGGCCGACACCGGTGTGGGCGGCGGCCTGGTGGTGGACGGCCGGATCCACACCGGTACGCACGGCACGGCCGGCGAAGTCGGCCACATCCCGCTCGCGTTCGACGGCCCCGACTGCCCGTGCGGTGCGCGCGGGTGCCTGGCGATGTACGTCGGGCCCGAGCCGCTGACCGCCGCCGCCGGGCTCGCCGACCTCGCCGCGCGGGACGGGATCGACGCGGCCCTGGCCGAACTCGACCGCCGACTGGGCGCCGGCGATCCGCGGGCGGTCGACGCGCTCGCCGTCGCGGGCCGCGCGGTGGGCGCGGCGGTGCTGGCGATCTCGGGACTCGTGGACCCGGGCGAGGTGATCCTGGGCGGCTACCTGGCGACGTGGAAGGCATGGCTGACCCCCGGTGTCGACGCCACGCTGGCCGGCCGCCGCGCGCTCGCGCCACGTCTGCAACCGGCCATCGTGGCAGGCGTGTTGGGCCCGGACGCGACGCTGCGCGGAGCACTCCGGATCAGCCGGGAGTCGACCCTGGCCAACGCGGCCGACGTCCCGGTGCTGGGCAACACGACCACGACGACCTGACGTCGCCCGCGCGTGCTCTCGTGCTCTCGCGCATCGCCGGCGCCCGAAGCCCGCTTTCGACCCGTTTCCGACGCGTTCCGATCCGCCTCCGATCCGTCTCTCACCCGGCCGTTCACCCTGCTCCAGATGGGTGAACCCACTTCGAGTCGCCCGTGCCGTACCGCGCCCGCCCCATGCTGAGCCCGCGGTCGCAATCGGCGGTCGGGATCGATAGGGGCACGCGTGCGCAAACGCTTCGGAGTCATGGTCGCGGCAGCGCTGTTGGTGGTGGCCGCGGCCGTGCCCGCGTACGCCCGGCCCGCGCTGCCGGACGCCACCGACGGTGCCTACCTGAACGAGATGTTGACCGCGATCAACACCTACCGGAGCCGGCACGGCGCGCCGGCCGTGCGGTTCGACCCGGAGCTGAACACGTACGCGAAGAAACGCGCGGCGCAGATCTCGGCCTTCGAGGGGCTCTCGGAGGGCCATCGCGGGCTGGACCCCGGCACGGGCGAGACGCTCTATTGGGGCGGCGGCACCGCACCGGGCCCGGTCTCGGCCCCAGCGGCGGCGCAGGCCTGGTACGACGAGGTCGCCGCGTACGACTTCGAGGCCGGCCGATTCAGTGGCGCCACAGGCAACTTCACCCAGTTGGTCTGGAAGCGCAGCACCAGGATCGGCGCGGCCCGCTCCGCCGGTCGCGGCTCGAAATGGTACGAGACCTACATCGTGGTCAACTGGCGGGCACCGGGCAATCTGACCGGCTCCTTCACGCAAAACGTGGCACCGGCCCGCTGACGCGAGGGATTTGGCCGTACGCCCGTCGGCGGTCCGAGCGCCGGTCGTGGCCGAATTCGGTCGGCAGCCCGAGCGCCGGCCGCAGCCGAGTCCCTGTCGGCGGCCCAAACGCCGGTCGCGAACGAGTCCGGTTCGGTGGTCCGAGCGTCCGCCGTGGCCGAATCCCTACGGCGGCCCGAGCGCCGACCGTGCCGAGTTCAGGTTCCGGTGATCCGAGCGCCTGCCGCGACCGGATCCCGTTTGGTGGTCCAAGCGTTCGTTGTGGCCGAATCCTGGTCGGCGGTGTGAGTGTTGGTCGTGGCCGAGACGCCTACGGCGGCTTGAACGCCGATTGTGGCCGCGTTCCGGTCGGTGGTCTGAGCGCCGGTCTGGCCGAATTCCGGTCGGTGGTCCAAGCCACTGCGGTGGCCGAATCCTGGTCGGCGGTGCGAGTGTTGGACGTGGTGGAGTCGCCCACGGCGGCCCGAGCGCCTGCCGCAGTCGAATTCCGTTTGGCGGTCCAAGCATCCGCTGTGGCCGAATCCCGGTCGGCGGTGCGAGTGTTGGACGTGGCCGAGTCCCCACGGCGGTCCGGGCGCCGGTTGTGGCTGAATCCCCGTTGTGGCGAAATACCCGCTTCAGGTTGGTCGTTGCCGCGACATGCGTCATCCTCCCGAGGCCGCACGCCCGTTCGTCCCGGTCGGCCACAATGCCGCGCTCGCCGCGAGTGGTGGAAGCAGCGCGACGAGGGCCAGGGCCCGCGCCGGGTCCATGGTCTCGGACAGCGCGCCGACCGCTGCCGCGCCCATCCCGCCGCCGACGAAGTACGTCTGGTTGAGCAGTCCGACCGCCCCGCCGCGTACGGCGGGGTCGACCAGAGTGGCGACCCGCCCGGTGGTGACGACCTGGCTCACCGCGAAGGCCACGATGCACAGCGACGCGGCCACCACGATCACCGCCGCGCCCGAGCTCAGGCCCACCGCGAGCAGGCCCGCCGCAGCCGCCACCGCGGTCGCCGCGAACAACCCGCGCCCGTGCGACCCCACCGCCCGACGGGCGAGCACGAAGCCGATCAGGCCGCCGGGCAGCAGTGCCGCGCCGACCTGGAGCACGCTCCACTCGTACTCCCGGACCAGCAGTTGCGGCGCCGCGTACATCACCGAGAACAGCGCGCCGAACACGCCGATCCCCATCACCGCCGTGAGCACGATCGTGCGGTCGCCGATCAGCGCGCGCGGCACGAAACCGTGCGGGCGGCGCCGGGTCCACCAGGTCAGCGTGCCCAGGGCGAGCGCGGCGCCGGCGCCCAGGGCCGAGACCGCGGGCGCGCCCAGGGACAGCGTGGGGGACTGGATCAGCACCAGCGATGTGGTGGCCGTGATCGCGACCAGCCCGGCACCCACCGCGTCCACCGCGCGGCGCGAACCGGTCCCGGCGCGGCGGATCAGCGGCAGGCACAGGGCGATCACCGGCAGGGACAGCGCGGGCAGTACGAGCGTGGCCCGCCAGCCGATCCACTCGGTCACCACGCCACCGACCAGGGTGGCGCCGGCCCCGAAGACCGCCATCGTGCCGCCGAAGCCGCCCAGGATCCGGGCCCGCCGGGCCGGATCGGCGGCCACCGCGAGCGCCAGCGCGGCGGAGACCATCGCGCCCGAGCCGGCCGCCGCCAGGAACCGACCGGCGACCAGGACACCGAGGTTCGGCGCACCCAGGCACACCGCCATGCCCAGCGCGAGCAGCGCGCCGCCCGCCGACAGCGAGAACCGCACGCCGCGCGCGTCCGCGAGCCGGCCGAACACGGCCGTCCCCATGCCGAGCGCGAGCGCGTGCGCGGTCAGCACCCAGCCGAGGGTCGTCGGCCCGGCGTCCAGAGCGCGGCCCACGTCCGGCAGCGCGACCCCGGCCGAGGTGACCCCGAACACCGAGGGCCCGCCGAGCAGTCCGAGCCGGATCCCTTCCCCGCGAATCGCACCGGGCTCCGCTGCCGTCCGGATCGGCACCGGCCCCGCCTGCCCGGTACTCCCGTCCGGCGTCGCCTGCTTCGTCGTCACGACCGTGCTCCTCGTCCGCGATGCCGCCGGGGTGTACTCGACCATCGAGCCCCGGGCATCGACCCGGGCCACTCTCGGCCCGCGCCCAGCCGCCGCCCATCCCTCACCTGGGGGATGGGCGCGTGCGGCCGGGACGCGCAGGATCGACGACGTCCGCATCGATCCGGCCGAGGAGTACGCGCCATGCAAGCCGTCATCGCCACCGCATACGGTGGTCCCGAGGTACTGACCGCCGTCCACGCCCATCCCGAACCGCGTCCCGGCCCGGGGCAGGTGCTGGTGAACGTGGCCGCCGGCGGGGTCAACTTCATCGACATCAGCCAGCGCCGAGGAGTGTTCGCCGTACCCACGCCGTTCGTCCCCGGCGTCGAGGGCGCCGGTACGGTCGCCGAACTCGGCCCGGACGTGACCGGCGTCGCCGTCGGCGACCGGGTGGCGTGGGCCATGGACGGCTCGGTGACCACCGCGTACGGCGGCTACGCGCAGCGCGCCGTGGTCTCCGCGGATCGTGCGGTGCCGATCCCGGACGGGCTGGACGTCGAATCGGCCGCCTCGGTGTTGATGCACGGGATGACCGCGCACTACCTCACCCACGACACCCACCGGGTCCGCCAGGGCGAGACTGTCGTGGTGCACGCGGCGGCGGGCGGGCTGGGCGGACTGCTTACCCAGTACGCGGTCGCCCGCGGCGCGCGGGTGATCGCGACGGTGTCCGACCCGGCCAAGCACGCCCGGGCCCGCGCGGCCGGGGCCGATCTCGTGGTCGGTTACGACGGGTTCGCCGAGCGGGTCCGCGAGGCCACCGAGGGGCGGGGCGCGGACGTGGTGTACGACGGAGTCGGCGCGGCGACCTTCGACGGCGGCCTGGCGAGCCTTCGTACCCGCGGCACCATGGTGCTGCTCGGCGGGGCGAGCGGCCCGGTACGAGACTTCGACACCGGCCGCCTGCTCGGCGCGGGCTCGTTGTACCTGACCCGGCCCGGCATCGCCGACTACCTCCGCGACCGCGTGGAACTGCTCGCCCGGGCACGCGACGTGTTCGAACGCACGCTGTCCGGCGCATTGCGGCCGCATGTGGGCGGGCGCTACCCCCTGGCGCAGGCGCGCCGCGCACACGAGGACCTGGAGAGCCGCCGAACGACGGGGAAGCTTCTGCTGATTCCCGAGACTGACGCCTTCGCCGGGGGGTGACCCGGCCGACCCGTCGGCGCATCGACCCGCCACCCGGCCCGGCTTCGCGAATATCTCCGTGCCCGCGTGGAATTGCCCGCCCGGGCGCGCGACGTGCTGGAGAACGCAAGTTGTCCGGCGCGCTGCGGCCGTAGGTGGGCGGGCGCATCCGCCGGCGCGGGCGCGTGGTGTGGACGAGGACCCCGGAGAGCCGGCGGACGACGGGGAGACTTCTGCTGATTCGCCGGGTTGATGCCGTGGCTGGGGGGGGGTGACCCGGCCGACGTGCCGGCACGCCGAGTCGCCACCCGGTCGGGCTTCGCCGGCTGTGTCCGTGGCCGCGTGGAATTGCCCGCCTGGGCGCGCGACGTGTTGGAGAGCGCAAGCTGTCCGGCGCGCTGCGGCCGTAGGTGGGCGGGCGCTACTCGCCGGCGCGGGCGCGTGGTGTGGACGAGGACCCGGAGAGCCGGCGGACGACGGGGAAGCTTCTGCTGATTCGCCGGGTTGATGCCTTTGCTGGGGTGACCCGCCGACCCGCCGACCCGCCGACCCGCCGACCCGCCGACCCGCCGACCCGCCGACCCGCCGACCCGCCGGCACCCCGACAGCTGACCGCCGATCCACAGCGCACCGACCCAAGCGCACCGACCTGCCGACCCGATTGCCGCGCCGGCCTTTGCACCCCCGGCCCGGTTATTGCCTCCGCCCGAGATACCCGACCAGTGAACGGAAGCGCCGATGACCCGCCGACCCGACACCGACGGCTGGAAGCGGGACGAACTGCTCGCCCGCGCCGCCGAGGCGCCCGACGCGCTCGCGCTGTTCGCGACCGCGTCGGTGCGGCTGCGGCGTCTGGTCCCGTTCGACGCCGCCGTGTGGCGCGCGACCGATCCGCTCACCGGGCTGATCGCCGCGCCGATCCGGGTGGAGAACATCGACGCGGGTGGCTGCGCGGCGTTTTGGACCAGCGAGGCCGACCCGAACACGATCAACGCGTTCCGCACCCTCGTGGACGCCCGGGTTCCGGCGGCGGCGCTGCGCGAGAGCACGGGCGATCGGCCCGAGATCGGTCCGCTCTACGACGCGTACCTGCGCCCACGCCGGTTCGGCGACGAACTGCGCGCGGTGCTGCGGACGGCGGGTCGACCGTGGGGCAGCGTGAGCCTGTTCCGGGACCGGGATCGGCCGGCCTTCACCCCCGCCGACACCGAACTGGTCGCAGGTCTGTCCGCGCCACTCGCCAGGCGGCTGCGCGGCTTCCTGCGGCCGGGCGAGGTCACCGTCGAGGAGGTGGCCGGCACGGACGAGGCGACCGGCGTACTGCTCTTCGACCGCGCCGGACGCCTGATCTCGGCCAACGAGCAGGCCCGCGAGCGAATCGCGAGTGTGGCAGGCGAGGACGCGGAAACCACGATGCCGATGTGGATCGCCACCCTGGCGGCGGCCGGGACCGGTCGGGTGCGGGTGCGGACCCGCGCCGGACGCTGGCTGGTGTGCCACGCGTCCCGGCTGAGCGGCGACGACCCCTTCACGGTGGTGATGATCGAGGCGGCTCCGGCGTCCGAGGTGGCCGCGATCATCGTCGAGGCGTACGAACTGACCGGGCGCGAGGCCGAGATCACCCGCCTGGTCGCGGGCGGCCTGGGCACCGACGAGATCGCCCGCCGACTGCAGATCTCCAAACACACGGTGCGCGACCACATCAAGTCCGTCCTGTCCAAGGTCGGCGTCGCCAGCCGCGGTGAACTGGTCGCCAAACTCTTCACCGAACACGTAGCCCCAGCCGCCACAGCCCAGGTGTCGCGAGTACGAACGGCGAGTTGACCGCACCACGGTCACGGCCACGGCCACGCCCGCGCGGCGCGGCGCCGCCACCACCAGACCCGCCACCGGCACCACTGGCACCACCGTCGCCGAGGAGCCCGGGTCGTAGAGCCCGTATCAGCCACGCCGTCCCGCCCTCGGCAGTCCCGCCTTGCGCGCCACGCCCTACCGGCTGAAGACCTCAGGCATGCCCGGGCCGAGACCGGTTTTCACCCGCGACGTGCAAGCCGACCACAACCACGCACACCACCCGTCCCAGAAGCGACCACGCGCCACATACCGTCGCACCAATCACCGCCCCCGCAGCCCGCCGCCTGCCAACCACCCACCCGGGCAAGCCACCCCGCGCACGCCGCCATGCCAATGCACCAACCGCCCACGTCGCCCGTGCATTTGCGCCAACCGCCCACACCGACCCCGCCACCCGCCGCTCAGTGCGTGTCCCCCACCCCCAGCCCGCCGATACACCGACCACCCACGCCAAGTGCCATCGCGCCGCGCGCGCCAACCACCGACACCGAGCGCACCGCCCCCACCCCGAGCGTGTCCCCCAAGACCGAGATGGATGCCTACCGCGCGCCGTTCCGCACCCGCGAGTCCCGCCTGCCCACCCTGGTCTTCCCCCGCGAACTGCCCATCGACGGCACCCCCGCCGATGTCGCGCACACGGTGGAGGAGTACGGGAGGTGGCTCGCGCACAGCCCGGTCCCCAAGTTGCTGATCACCGCCGAGCCCGGGGCCATCCTGGTCGGCCGCGCCCTGGAGTTCGCCCGGAGCCGGCCCCGGTAGAGCGAGGTCACGGTCGCCGGAAGCCACTACGTCCAGGAGGACTCGCCACACGAGATCGGCGCGGCGATCCGGGAGTTCGTCCTGGGGGAGGCGGACCGATCGACCGCCTGAGTCACGCCCCTCGGCGGGTGGCGTGATTCGCCCGCGCGGACGGGAACTCCGGGCGCGCTCCGCACGGTTGACCCGATGACAGGCGGCCGGCCCCGGACTCGGGGCCGGCCGGCGACGGGGGACGAGAGGCCGACTCGTGGACGCATCCGCAATCGTGGCGCAACTCACCGCACCGGATACCCGGGCGGACCCCTACCCGCTGTACGAACAGGCCCAACGGCTCGGCCCCGTGCTGTGGGTGAGCGACACGTTCGTCGTGGTGACCGGCCACGCCGAGGCCGATCGGGTGCTGCGCGACCGGGACTTCGGCGTACTCGACCGCGAACTGACCGCGGCCGTGTTCGGCGGGACCGAGGAACCGCAGTCCTGGGGGCTGCTCGGCCGCTCGATCCTGCAGAGCAACCCGCCCGTGCACACCAGGTTGCGCAAGCCGATCGCGGCCGTGTTCACCGCGCGCCGGATCGCCGCGCTGCGACCGGCCGTCGAGAGCGCCGTGGACCGACTCCTGGCCGGGATGGCCGAGGCGGGGCGGGACGGCGCGCCCGTCGACTTCATGGACCGGTTCGCCTTCGCGCTGCCGGTCGGGGTGATCTGCGAACTGCTCGGCGTCCCGGAGGCGGACCGGTACCGCTTCCGGGGCCCGGCCCACGATCTCACCGAGGCGCTGGAGTTCATGTCCGGTGAGCTCGACCTGAGCGCGGCGGACCGGGCCGCCCACGAACTCGCCGGATACTTCGAGGACCTGGTCGCCGAGCGCCGGGCCGCGCCGCGCGAGGACCTGATCGGCGCGCTGGTGCGGCTGCGCGACGAGGACCCGGAGCAGGCGATCACCGACGCCGAACTGATCGCCAACCTGGTGCTGTTGCTGGTGGCCGGATTCGAGACCACCACCAACCTGCTCGGCAACGGCCTCGCGCTGCTGGACGCGCACCCGGGCGTACGCACCGCGCTGGCCCGACGCGCGCTGCCGATGGCCTCCTTCGTCGAGGAGGTGCTGCGCCACGACTCGCCGGTCCAGCTCACCTCGCGGATCGCGCTCACGGACGGTCTGACGGTCGGCGGCAGGGCGCTGCCGCACCACGGCGAGGTGCTGGTGCTGATCGGCGCGGCCAACCGCGATCCCGCGCGCTATCACGAACCGCAGCGGTTCGATCCGTGGCGGGCCGAGAACGGGCCGCTGAGCTTCGGGGCGGGCATCCACTACTGCGTCGGCGCGATGCTCGCCCGGCTGGAGGCCGAGGTGGCCTTCGAGCGTCTGCTCGCCCGGTTCCCGGCCCTGACCCGGGCACCGGGCGCGACCCGACACGATCGCCTCCTGCTGCGCGGCTACGGTGAACTCCCGATCACCCTGGGTGATTCGCCGACGGGCGCTTAACGCCCGTGGTCGCGCCGAACACGGCGTGTGTGAACGGCACGTCGTCCGACGGTTCGCTGCTCGAGACCTGGACCTCGCCGCCGGACCAACAGGAACCCGGGGCCGGACACCGGTCGACCGGAGGCTTCGGCGCGAGCGTGACCCGCGCGGACGGCCGGAGCATCGAGATCCACGTCACCGCCGGCATCGTCGGTGGTACGACCTGCGGCCCGCCGCTGCCGGCACCGCCGCTGGATCAGGCCGAACTCTCCCGCGCGGTACGCGACTCGGCCTGGTTCCGCCGATGAACCGCGCCGGCCGGCCGAGCCGACGCCGGACGCCCGGTTCTCGGGCGTCTGCGCGGCCTCGGGCCGACCGGGTCGCTCAACTGCCGGTGTCGCCTCGGCCGGCGCGCTCGTAGACCCGCTTGGCGGCGAGCGGTGGCAACTGTGGCTTGGGGTCCGGCAGGACCTCGGCCAAGAGCCGCTCGAAGTCGTCGTGGTCGAGCCACTCGGGCTCGTCTTCGGGCTGCGGATGCTCGTCCATGCCACGATGCTGCCACGCGACGGCGCGGTTGGCTGCCATCGGATCCGAATCAGTCCGTAATCGACCGGTTACCCGGCCGATTCGAGACCTCCCCGCGACGACGCGGGCGGGCCGCCGCATACCGACCGACATCGGGTCCAACGGGTTGTCGGGGCACCCGCATCGACTCGCGCCCTGCTCGGAGTTCGGCACGGCGACGGCGTGAAGGCCGCACCGGCTCGGGCCGGCTTCCGACCCGTCGGGACGGGCGACGCGGCGCTTCCGACGCAGCGCTTCGGCAGCTCCGACGCGGCTTGGCCGGCTCCGATGCGGCGCTTCGGAAACGCGAATGTGCGTGTGGGGCGCGATGCATAGACTTCGCGGGTGATCGTTTCGGGGTCGACACAGGTGGCGGAGGACGCGCTCGCGGTGCGGGCGGCGTTGGCCGCCGCGCGGGTGGGTCTGGTCGATCGCGAGGTGGTCGCCGAGGTGGTGACGCTGTGCGCGGTCGCGGGTGAACATCTGCTGGTGGTCGGTCCACCCGGGACGGCGAAGTCGTCGGCGGTGCAACGGATCGCGGAGCAGCTCGGCGGGCGCTACTTCGAGTACCTGTTGGGCCGATTCACCGAGCCGAACGAGATCTTCGGCCCGGTCGACCTGCGCCGACTGCGTGAGGGCGTCGTCGAGATCGAGACGGCCGGCATGTTGCCGGAGGCGGAGATCGCCTTCCTGGACGAGGTGTTCCTCGGTTCCACCGCGATCCTGAACACGCTGCTCGGGCTGCTCAACGAGCGTGTCTTCCGGCGCGGCGCAACCGTGCTGGCGGCGCCCCTGCGGGTGTGCGTCGGAGCCGCGAACCACGTTCCGGAGGATCCCGCGCTGGCGGCCTTCGCGGATCGGTTCCTGGCCCGGGTGTTCGTCGAACCGGTCGCGGACGCGCGGCTGGAGGAACTGCTGGAGGAGGGCGACACCCGCGCCGCCGCTCGGCCCGAGGTGCCGGCCCCGCCCACGTGGGCCGGGCTCGATCGCCTCGCGGCGGCGGCGCTCGCCTGCGAACTCGGTGCGGTACGACCGGTGTTGGCCACGGCGATTCGGCGCATGCGGGCGGCGGGCGTACCGATCACCGACCGGCGGGCGGTGCGCTCGCAACGACTGGTGGCCTCGGCCGCCGTCCTGGACGGGCGCGTGGTCGCGGAGGCCGGCGATCTGTGGACGCTGCCGCTGATCGCGCCGGACCCGGCCGCGCAGACGGCGGCGCGCGAGGTGTTGGCCGACCTGATCGGCGACGCGGCCAACCGGGGCCTGTTCCATGCCGCCGAGGAGTACTCGCGGGGCAGCGCCGCCCGGGCACAGCGCCTCGTGGCCACCGGCCGGGACCTGCTCGACCGATACGGGACCGAACCGGCCGACGGGGACCGGAGGTTGCGGCTGGAGGCGGTGCTGCGCGAGATCGACGCCGGTTTCGCGACACCGGACCTCGGCGCGGAACTGGCCGCCATCCGCGAGCGGTTGATCGCGGCCGTGGGGTCGTGATGGCCGTGGGGTCGTGATGACGGACGCCGCCGAGCCGACGAGACACCCGGAGGGCGGGCACGCGCGGTCACCGGGGCGGGCGAAACCGGCCGGCCCTGCGGAGCCGATCGGCCCCCGGGACCCGGCCGGGCCCGCGCCTGCGACCGCCTCCGGTCCACGCGACGAGCCGTTCGCGGCCGGCCCCGCCGCGCCCGTGTGGCATCCCCGGGAACCGCCGCTTCCGGTCGCCGCCGTGCTGGCCCGGGGTTCGGCCGTGCCGGGCCTCGCGCTGCGGATCGTCGAGCGGTTGGCGCGCGGGGACGTCCTGCGTGCCGTCGGGGATCAGGACTGGCTGGTCGTTGTGGGCGAGGACCTGCCCTGGCTGGACGGGCTGCGTTATCTCGGGTGGGACGGGGAGGCCCTGACGCCCACCACGATGCGGCCGGCGCCCTCGGCCGAGTTGTGGCGTCTCGCGCTGGGCCCCCGCGACCTGGTGGTCCTGCTGCCGGACGGAGTTCTCGTGGCGCCGATGCCCGCCGGCCCGGCGGACCGGGACGCGCTGGCGACCCTGGCGACCGGCGGCGCCAGGTGAGGCTGCCGGACGCGCTCGCGCCCTGGGCCGGTCCGTTGCGCGCACTCACCCCCGAACTCGGCACCGCGTTGGGGCCGATGATTCGACGACTGGACACGATGTTGTCGGCGGCCGAACCCGCCGCCGCCCCGGCCGGGGAGTTCGCGGGATATGGCGGGATCAGCCGACGCGGACACCCGGAGCGGCTGCTCGCATCCGAGTGGTTGTGGGCCCAGGAGTGCGGGACGGAGTTCCTGCGCCGCGCCGCGTCCGGCGAACTGCTCTACCTGGAACCGGGTTTCGTCGACCCGCGACCGACGGGTCGGGTGGTCGTGTTGGTCGACGCCGGACCGCTCCAGGCCGGTGCGCCGCGTCTGGTGCAACTCGCCTGCCTGATCGTGCTGGCCGCGAAGGCCCAGGCGCGCGACATGGACCTGGTGGTCGAAGTGCTCGGCACGGATCCGGGCACCCGGCTCACCGGTGATCTGCGTCGGATGTTGCGCTCCTGGCTGAACATCCGCCTGGATCGGCCACCCACACCCGGCCAGATCGCGGCGCGCGTGGCCGGGATGGACGCCGCCGACGAGGTGTGGATCCTGGGCACCACCGCCACGGGACCTCGGGTGATCACCGCGCGCGAGGCGGAATGGACCGCCGCGGGCGCGTCGCGCGTCCTGGCGTCGATCGCCGACGCGACCGTGGAACTGCCGCTGCCCGCACCGGAGATCGCGGTCCAAGCCTTGCGCGGACGCGAATTCGCCGCGATCGAGTCGACCCCGCCGGGGCTCTCGGTGGGCCCGCTGCGGCTGCCCGCGTTCACCGGGGGGTCGCGATACCTGTTGATGCGCGGCGAGGGACCGGGCGACCTGCTCTCGGTGTACATCCCCACCGGCGGCCGACCGTTGGGCCGACCGACCCGGTACGGCTTCCGCGGCACCGTTCACGCCGCGTCCTGGTGGGGCCGCCGACTGATCGTGGTGACGCTCTTCCGCAGGGAGTTCGCCGTACACGTGATCGGGCGACCGTTTTGGGACGCGGAGCATATCGGTGGGCCGATCGAGGGGTTCGACGCGGACGCGGGCGCGGCGACCGGTGACGATCCGATCCGGCCGGTTCTCCACGTACCGGGGGCGGTGCTCTGGCGGATCGGGGACGCGTGGTGGCGGTTGTGCGCGCGGGAGTCGCCGGTTCGGATCGAGCAGGTCTCGATCGCGCCGGGTGTGGGTTCGTTCCGGGACGAACCGCTGATGACCGCTCCGACCGGCACCCGGCACCTGCGATTCACCGGCGGGCCCAGGCCGATCACGGCGGTCGACGTCACCGATCACCTGCTGGGCGGCGGCGCGTTCGGGTGGTGCGCCGAGGATCCGACCAGGTGGCGGATCCACACCGCGCCGGGCGCCCCGGAGCAGGTGTTGTACGTCCCGCTCGGGGTGCGACCCATCGGTCTGGTCGTCGAGGACGGCAGGGCCGCGCTCGTGAGCACGTCGGCGGACGACGCGCTGGTGCGCGCGCACACCTCGGACGGCGACCGGGTGCTGGGCGCCTGGTCGGACGGGACGGACCCGTTGACGGTACATCCGACGCTGCCGCTGATCGCCATGCGGGACCGGACCGGGCGGATCAGGATCGGCCACGCGGTGACCGGCCGGGTCCTGGCGACCTTGGCGGCGGTATGACGGGCGCGACGGGGGATCGGACCCGGGACGGGGTACCGGGAGGGACGCCGTGCGAGCCCCCCGACGGGATGCCGGACGGGTCGCCGGGCGGGACCCTCGACGGGTCGCCACAGGGGTCGCCGGGCCGCGGCGCGAGCGGCTATCGCGGTTCGGTGCGGGCCGCCGGATTCCTTCTGGACGTGCCGCTCCTGGGCCGGGACGAGGCCGCCGCCCGGGTGTTGGCCCTGTGGGACCCCGGTGCCCGGCTGTACACGCTGCCGGACGGGCGCTGGTTGTTGCGGCTCGGCGCGGAGCGTGTCGTGCGGGCCGAGCAAGCGCCCGGATCGCCGCTGTGCGGGCTCGATCAGGCCCTGGTGGAACCGGGGTTGCCGTCAGGACCCGGTGACCGGGGATACCTGGTGGGACGTTCCGGCGGGCGGCGGGTCACCGTCGCCCTGGCCGGGTTGCCGGTCCTGACGCCCGCGTCGTGGCTGCGCGTCGACGGGTTGCCGATCCGGCGATTGCCCGCGCTCGACGCGGTCGCGGCCCGAGCCGAGGCCCCGATCGAGCCGGCTCCGGAAACCGCTCCGGACCTGCGGGCGAGGGCGGGGGTGGGCCGGCGCGACGAGCGGGCGGAACGGGTCGCGGCCGAGTTGGCGAACCCCCGCGTCGGCGGGCGCGGTTCGGCGGGGTTCGGGCGAGCCTTCGCGAGGTTCGGGCGAGGCTCCGCGAGGCCGCTGCCGCACGCGGGGCGCGAACCGTTCGCCTTCCTCGGGATCGTCGCCTCGGTCGGCGTCGTCGCCCTGGTCGTCGGTGGCGCCGTCGCGGCGCTCGGCACGGTGACCGACGGCCGAGCCCCGATCGCGCTGCTCGGTCCTGTCCTGGTGTCGGCCGTACTGCTGTGGCGTCGACGCTCTCGCGGCGCCCCTGCGGGCCGGTACGCGGCGACCGATCCAGGCGCCGGGAAAGCGGAGGCCCCTCCCGGCGGTGGGTCTCGGGGCGGGTCCCGCCCCCGCCGTCCGCTCGCACGGCTCCTGGGCGCCCCCGGCGCCCGCCTCGCCGAGTTGCTGATGCGAAGCCCCCTGGCCCGCTTGGTCGTCGATCGGCAGGAGCGCTATCTGCGCGACCTTGCCCGGCAGTTCGAGCGCGGTAGCTACCACGAGGCGCTGCGGAACGGCATCGCGCTCTCCGAGGCGTCGGCCGAAGGGCGGCGGGTTCCGCCGGCGCTCGGGGTGCCGAGGCCGCGAACCGGCGACCTGAGGCCCACCGTCCGGGTCGGCCCGGCGGGCGCCGCGCTGCGGGCCGAACCGGCGATGTTCGCGCGCCTGCGCGTGTTGTACACGGACGCGGCCGAACGACTCGAGCGGGACGACCGGATCGACGAGGCCGCGTTCGCGCTCGCGGACCTGCTCGGCTCACCGGACGCGGCGGTGGCCCTGTACACCCGCCACGGCCGCTTCCGGAATGCCGCCGAACTGGCCGAGAACCGCATGACGGCACCGGACCTGGTGGTGGGGCTGTGGTGGCGCGCCGGTGAGCGGGAGCGGGCGGTGCGGCACGCGCGGCTGCACGGCGCGTTCGAGACCGCGATCGGGCGACTGACGCCGACCTACCCGCGGACGGCCGCCGCGTTGCGTGCGGAGTGGGTCGCGGCCTGCCAGGCGATCGGCGATCATCCGGGCGCGGTCGAGGCCGCCTGGCCCGACCGCGACCTGCGCCCGGCGGTGGCCGCCGACTTGACGGCCGGCATCGCACAGGGCGGCACGATCGGGGCACGGCTGCTGGCGTACCTCGCCACGGAGGCGCCGATCGAGCAGGCCAGGTCCGCGGTGGTGGCGTTCCTGGACGCGGACGCGGACACAGACGTGGGCGCGGGCGGGGCCGAGGCGCGCGACAGCGGGGTCGAGCCTGGCGACCGGGCCGCGGCGACGGAGCCGGCGGCCGGAAGCGGCGCCGGCGCCGGCGCCGGCGCCGGCCCGATCGTGGTCCGCGCCGACCGCGCCGCGCTGGACACCTTCACGTCCGCACTGGCCGAGATGTCGGCCGCCGACCCCGCCTGGGATCGCGAACTGGCCACCCTGGCCGCCCGGGCCCTCGCCCGCGCTGCGGGACGGCCCGCCGGGGTGATCGCCTCGCCGCCCGGGAGCGTACGCCGTCGATTCGACGCGCTCCGCGTCCGCGCCGATCCGCTCGCCGCGGTCGATCTGCGTCCGCCCGAGGAACCCGGGCGCGGGCGACGGGACCGCCCGGTCGCGGTGACCGCAGGCGACCTCCCGGGGCGGGTGCCGATCCGAAGTGCCGCCGCCCTGCCCGACGGCACGGTCCTGGTCGCGTGTGGCGCGGCCGGTACCCGCCTGTTCGGCCCCGACGGCCGCGAGCGGGTTCGCTGGGACGTGCCGGCGCACGGGATCGTCCTGGCCGACCACGGCGCCGTCGCGTTGTTGGTCGCCGAACGCGGCGTGTCCCGCGACATCCACCGACTGGAGGTGCTCACCCGCCGGATCCGCCACTGGGCCACCGTGTCGGCACGGGAGTTCCCCGACTCGTTCGACGGCGCACACCTGGTGACGTTGGATCAGGGGGTGATCACGGTTCTCGACACCACCACCCCGCGGCCGCGCGTGGTCTGGCGTGAGGACGCCGCACCCGCGCCGTTCCTCGGCGTGACCCGGACCGCGACCTCGTGCGCGGCCCTGGCACAGACCCGGGAGGGCGCCGAACGGATGACGGAACTCGTCAAGTGGCGCTGGGACATGCCGGGATGGACGCTGCGGGAACGGTCCACCCTGGCGGGCACGATGCCACGTTCTCTGGTCACCGGTACCGGTGTCGTCGTGCCCACCGTCTTCGAGGCGGTCCTCGTCTCGGGTGACGCCCACCTGCTCGTGCCGAGCGAGGGCTCGGCGTCGGTGTACCCGGGCACGGACACCGACGCCGTCGCGAACATCGCCTTCCCCGGTGCCGCCCCCGACACCATCGGCTTCCGGGAACACGCGGGCCGGATCACCGCCTGGGACCGCTCGGGCCGGATCGTGGTCTTGGACGGCACTTCGGTGCGCGCCGTCTTTCGAACCTGATCAGTCATCAGGTCGCTTTGTGACCAACCCGGATGACGGAACATCAGTTTTCAGGTGATGCCCTCGGTCCCCTTGGCGACGGAACCCGGCAGTGCTTCAATGTGACTCGTCCTTGTTAGGAAACTTTCCTAACAAAGGATGGACACGGAGCCCCCCGAACGTGGCCGTAGAGCCGGAACGGAGACGCACGTGCACTCTCACCTCGGACGACGCCGCAAGCGCCTGACTCTGCTTGTGGCCACCGGACTGCTGATCGCCGTACCCGGGCCGCTGGCCCACGCGGCGACGAACGACGCCGCGGAGTCGGGTTCGACCGGCGCGGCGGCCCAGGTCGCCGCCGCGCGGATCGGATTGGACGACCCGCACAAGAAGGACATCGCCATGCAACTGGTGTCCAGTGCGGAGAACTCCTCCCTGGACTGGAAGGCGCAGTACAAGTACATCGAGGACATCGACGACGGGCGCGGATACACGGCCGGAATCATCGGCTTCTGTTCCGGCACCGGTGACATGCTCGACCTGGTCGAGTTGTACACCGCGCGCAAGCCCGGCAACGTGCTGGCCAAGTTCCTGCCCGCACTGCGCAAGGTCAACGGCACGGACTCGCACGCGGGCCTGGGCAGTTCGTTCACGAAGGCCTGGGCGACCGCCGCCGGCGACGCCGACTTCCGCCAGGCACAGGACGACGAGCGGGACCGCGTGTACTTCAACCCGGCCGTCAACCGCGGCAAGTCGGACGGGCTGGGCGCACTCGGCCAGTTCATCTACTACGACGCGATCGTCATGCACGGCGACGGCGGCGACCGGGACAGCTTCGGCTCGATCCGCGCCAACGCGCTCAAGAAGGCCAAGCCGCCGGCCCAGGGCGGCAACGAGACCACCTACCTCAACGCCTTCCTCGACGCCCGCAAGGTCGCGATGAAGCACGAGGACGCGCACAGCGACACCAGCCGGGTCGACACCGAACAGCGCGTCTTCCTCAAGGCCGGCAACCTCGACCTCAACCCGCCGCTGAACTGGAAGGTCTACGGCGACAGCTACTCGATCAAGAGCTGATCGAGGCCGCGCCGACCACCCGAGACCCGACCGCTTCCGAGCCCGACCACCCCCGAGCCCGACCACCCCCGACACCGACCACACCCGGCACTCGGCGCCCGGCCCGGCCCGGCCCGGCCCGAAGCGCAGCCGAGCCGACCCGCGCCACCCTGCCGGTCCCGCACGACGAAAGGCCACCGCAGCCCGCGGTGGCCTTTCGCGCGCACGATCCGTGACATCGGCGTCACGCGGAGCGCGTGCGTGCCACCCCGGGAGGGCCCGCGGGTCGCCGCGGCGTGTCGTGGCAGGACACGGTTGTGGGGCGAGATGTCCTGTGTCGCCGACACGTGTCAGGATTGCGCGGTGACTGACGTGGGTTGGGATGCGGCGCTGGTGGGGCGGGGCGAGGAGGTCGCCCGGCTCGACGAGGCGTTGGCGTGGGGGCGGGCGGGTGATCCGTGCGCCGTACTGCTGGCCGGGGACGCCGGAGTGGGCAAGACCCGGCTGCTCGCGGAGGCCGCCGCACGGGCGGCCGGCGCCGGGATGACCGTGTTGACCGGCCACTGTGTGGACCTCGGTGACGTCGGCCTGCCGTACCTGCCGTTCGTCGAGGTGCTGCGCCGGCTGGACGCCGAGGAGCGGTACGCCGACGTGTTGGCCGCGCACCCGGCCGTCGATCGGCTGTTGCGCGCCGGCGGGGGCGCGGCGGAGTACGCGGGCACGATGCCGGACTCCGGGGTGCGGCTGCGGCTGTTGGAGGACGTCGCGGCGCTGCTCGGCGACCTCGCCGAGCAGGCTCCCGTCCTGCTGGTGGTCGAGGACCTGCACTGGGCCGACCAGTCCACCCGCGACCTGCTGCGCTTCCTGCTGAGCCGGTTGTTGCCGCAGCGCCCGGGCGGCGCCGCGTACCAGCGGTTGACCGTGCTGGCCTCCTACCGCTCGGACGACCTGCATCGGCGGCACCCGCTGCGCCCGCTGCTGGCCGAGTTGGTCCGGCTGCCCTCGGTCGGGCGGCTGGACCTGCGCCCGATGGACGACGAGGACGTGGCCAGCCTGGTGCGCGGCCTGGACGCCCACCCGCTGCCCGAGCACACCGTACGGGCCATCGTCGAGCGGGCC
This sequence comes from Embleya sp. NBC_00888, assembly GCF_045207655.1. Taxonomy (NCBI): domain Bacteria; kingdom Bacillati; phylum Actinomycetota; class Actinomycetes; order Kitasatosporales; family Streptomycetaceae; genus Embleya; species Embleya sp. NBC_00888. The sequence continues at coordinate 3,155,290 of NZ_CP108785.1, forward strand.
GAGGGCAACGCGTTCTACGCCCAGGAACTGCGCGCGGCCACCGACACCGCGGTGGGCGGTGTGCCCAGCGGCCTGGCCGAGGTGCTGCTCACCCGGATCGAGCAGATGTCGGGCACCGCCCAGCGGGTGATCCGCACGGCCGCCGTGGCCGGTCGCCGGGTCGAGCACGGATTGCTTCGGGACGCCGTCGAGCTGCCGGACGACGAGTTGGAGGCGGCGCTGCGCGAGGCGGTCGGACGGCACCTGCTGGTGGCCGGCGAGGGCGACACCTACGCGTTTCGCCACGCGCTGATCCGCGAGGCGGCGTACGCGGACCTGCTGCCGGGCGAACGGGTGCGGATCCACGCGGTGTTCGGCCGCCTGCTCGGCGCCGCGGAGCGCCGGGCCGCGAGTCCGGCCGAGCGGGCCCATCACCACCGGGCCGCTCACGACCTGCCCGGAGCGCTCACCGCGTCGATCGAGGCGGCCGACCATGCCGCGCGCATGGGTGCGCCCGCCGAGGAGATGCGCTGGGTCGAAACGGCCCTCGAGGTGTGGGACGCGGTGCCGAACGCGCGGGAGTTGGTCGACAGCGACAACGTGTCGCTGATGTTGCGCGCGTCCGCGGCAGCGGTCCGAGCCGGTGAGGCGCACCGTGCCGTCGCGTTCGCGCGTACCGCCCTGGATCGGCTCGGCGAGCACGCGGACGTCGACCTGGCGGTGACCGTGCGCTACACGCTGGCCTCCAGCCTGATGAGCGTGGACGACCTCCAGGCCGCGTTCGAGTACAGCAGACAGGCACTCGAGATGATTCCGGCCGAGCCGCCGTCGCACACCTGGTTGTGGGCGGCGGCCACGTACGTGCAGGCCGCGTACTACTACAAGGACGACGAGACCGCCCGGCGGGTCGGTCGCCAGGTGCTGGCGGTCGCCGAGGAACTCGGCACGGACGACGCCCTCGCCGACGCGATCATCTCGCTGACCGGTCTGGAGTCCAGTCGGCAGTCCGACGAGGGACGTCAACGGCTGGTTCAGGCACGCGAGTTGGCCCGCCGATCGGGAAATCCGACGATCGAGCTGCGGGCGCTGATGAACCTGGCCATGGGCACGTTCGAGTCGGGCCTGCTCCAGGACTGCCTGCGCTGGTTGGACGAGGGCCTGGAACTGGCCCGCAGCAGCACCAGGACCACGTCCCCGTATCCGCTCGAGATGCGCTACCTGCGCGCCCAGCTCCTGTACACGCTGGGGCGCTGGGACGACGCCCTGGCCGAGGTGCCCTCGACGGTGCCCTCGGCGTTCGGCCACGTCGCGGCGGCGGAGCTGTACGTGCTGCTGGGTCGCGGTGGGCCCGGTGTCGCGGAGCGGGCGCGGGTCCTGTTCGAGGGGCGGCCGTTCAACTGGATGGGCACGCTCGTGGGCGGTCTGGTGCTGACCGACGAGGCGGCCTGGCGCGGTGATTCCCGCGCGACGGCCGAATGGGCGCGACGCACGCTGTCCGAACTGTCCGAGGAGCTCAATCGGTACCCGGACGTTGGGGTGCGGTTGTCCGCCCTGGTGCTGTCCGCGATCGGCGACACGGTGGCCGAGCTGCGGGCCGCGGGCGACGCCGAGGGGGTGGAGCAGGAGATGGCGACGGCACGGGAGTTCATCGAACTGGCCCGCACCACGGCGACCTGGCCCGGTCGTCGCCATCCGCGCACCGGCGCGGAGGGCACCGCCTGGCTGCTGCGCGTCGAGGCCGAGTGGTCCCGGGTGTCCGGCGATTCGGACGTCGCGCTGTGGGAGAAGACGGTCCGGGCGTACGACTACGGCAACGTGTTCGAGGGCGCGCGCAGCGAACTGCGGCTGGTCCAGGCGCTGGTGGCGGCCGGGCGCCGGGACGAGGCGGCCGACCTGGCGCGGCGGGCGCGGGAGACGGCGGATCGGCTGGGATCGGTGCCGCTGCGGGACGCGGTGGACGCGGCGGTGCGGCGCGCGCGGTTGGGCGATCCGAACGCGGCGCCGGCCGGCGAGGCGATGCTGACCGCGCGCGAGCAGGAGGTGCTGGAACTGCTCGCCAAGGGCCGGACCAACCGGCAGATCGGCGAGGAACTGTTCATCAGCGCGAAGACCGCGAGTGTGCACGTCTCCAACATCATGGCCAAGGTCGGCGCGTCCCGCCGCACCGAGGCGGTGGCCCTGGCCCGGCGCAGCGGGTTGCTTCCGGACTGAGCGGAGCGGGCCCCGACCGAGCGGAGCGGCCCCGACCGAGCGGATTCGGGTCGATCCCGGACCGAGTGGCGTCGATCCCGGACCGGGGCCGGGCGCGGCGGCGGGAGTTGCCCCGTCCGGGGTCGGACCCCATCCGTACCCGTAGCGCACCCCCGTCCCGGGCATACCGTACCTGTCGGCCGGGAGGGGTTCGGGATGGCTGGGCAAGTGCCTTCGGGGATGGGCGAGTTCGACGAATTGGGGGAGGGGTACGACACCCCGTTCGACGGGGACGCGGCGAACGCGGGCCTGGGTCGGATGCTCACTCGGCTGCCGGTCGCGCTGGTGCAGGTGTGGCGACTGTCCCGGGCGGCGAGTCGGCGTGCGACGTGGCTGCTGGTACTGGCCCAGTCGGCCGCCGGGGTGGCCACGGCGCTGGCGTTGCTGGCCACCGCGCGGGCGTTGGGGGCGTTGTTCGCCTCGGGGCCGGCGCCGGACCGGGTCGGTGCCGCGCTGCCGGCGGTGATCGCGGTGGTGTCGGCCACGGCGGTGCGGGCGGGGTTGGAGACCGTGGTGGCGGCGACCCAGGCGCGGTTGTCCCCGGGCATTCGCCGGGTGGCGGAGAATCGGCTGCACGCCGCGGCGGTCGGCGCGGACCTGGGCGCGTTCGACGACGCGGACTGGCACGACGCGCTGGCCCGGGCCCGCGATCGCGGCATCGATCACGCGCAACTGGCCCTGGGGCACGCGGTCGAGCTGCTGGGGGCGCTGGTGGGCCTGTTGGTCGGGATCGGCGTGGTGACCGGGTTGCATCCGGTGCTGTTGCCGCTGCTGGCCCTGTCGATCGCGCCGCAGGGGTGGGCGGCGCTGCGCTCGGCCCGGATCGGCTTCGAGGGCATGGTCCGGCGCATGACGCTGTATCGGCGACTGTGGTTGTTCGCCGACCTGCTCAGCGCCCGGGAGGCGGCGGCGGAGGTTCGGGCCTGTACCGCCGAGCGACCGCTGTTGGCCGAATTCCGGCGGCTGGCCGGGTCGGTGGAGCGGGCGGAGGTCGGGGTCGGCTACGCGCAGGTCCGGGTGGGGCTGATCGGACGGACGCTCTCCGGCCTGGCACTGGGGGCCACGTACGTCGCGCTGGGTCTGCTGGTGCGTGCCGAGATCGTGCCGCTCGCGGTGGCGGGCACGGCGGTGCTGGCGGTGCGTACCGCGAGTGGTTCGCTGGCCACCTTGATGGTCGCGGTCGACCGGCTCTACGAGAAGTCCCTGTACATCGCCGACTATCACGCGTTCCTGGAGCAGGCGAGCGCTCGCGCACGGCCGAGGACGACGGTGGCGGTGCCGGTAGGGTTCGCCGAGATCCGGCTGCGGGACGTCTACTTCGGTTATCCCGGGAGTGCGGAGTCGGCGCTGCGCGGGGTGGATCTGGTGATCCGCCGGGGCGAGACGGTGGCCCTGGTCGGCGAGAACGGGTCCGGAAAGACCACGCTCGCGCTCCTGTTGGCCGCGCTCTACCACGCGGACAAGGGCACGATGCACTGGGACGATACCGACCTGGCCGAGGTGGATCCGGCCGGAATCCGCGAGCAGGTGGCGCTGGTGATGCAGCAGCCGACCCGCTGGCCGCTGACCGCGCGCGGCAATATCGTGCTGGGGCGGGCCGATCGGGTCGATCCGGAGGGCGCGGCGATGCTGCGCGCGGCGCGGGACGCGGGGGCGGACGGGCTGATCGAGCGCCTGCCGCACGGGTACGACACGTTGTTGTCGAAGAAGTTCCGGGCCGGGGTGGATCTGTCCGGCGGGCAGTGGCAGCGGATCGGCATCGCGCGCGGCTTCTACCGGGACGCGCGCCTGTTGATCGCGGACGAGCCGACGGCGGCACTGGACGCGCGGGCGGAGCACGCGGTGTACGCGAACATCCGGCGCTTGGCGGCGGGGCGCACGGTGGTGCTGATCAGCCATCGCCTGGCCTCGGTACGCGAATGCGATCGCATCGTGGTGCTGCGCGCGGGTGAGGTGGTCCAGCAGGGCACACACGAGCAACTGATGCGCGAGGGCGGTGAGTACGCGGAGCTGTACCGCCTCCAGGCGCAGGCGTACGCCGACCCGGCGGGGTGAGACCGGCCCGGGGCGTGTCCTCGATGCCCGCCGAGCACCGCGGCGGGGCTCGGGGACGCGCCCCGGCTCGCCCTACAACTCGTCGAGCAGCAACAGGGACGGAGCACGTTCCGGGTCGGTGTGGTCCAGGCGCAGGAGTTGGTGGAGGGCGCCCGCGGTGCCCGGGAGCAGACCGGTGGTGGTGTCGGTGATGGACTTGGTGAGGGGGCCGTAGGTTTCCAGCGCGGTGAGCAGGAGGGCGTCCAGGTGGTCCCGGGTGGGGGTGTCCGGGAGGTGGGCGCGCAGTCGGTCGGGGGCGCCGCGCAGGAGGGTGTCCAGGAGTTCCCAGGAGCCCGCGTCGCCGTGGCACAGCGTGTAGTCCCAGCCGAACCCGGTACGCCGGGTCGCCGCCGCGGCGCGCAGCGCGCGGTCCAGGTGGGCGGGGGCACCGGTGCGCGCGTACAGGTCCCAGGAGGCCAGGCCGATGCCCGTGCTGCCGTGGCACCAGGAGTCCAGGTACAGGACCTGGTCCGCTTCCCGGCCGTCCAGCCAGGCGGCGGCCTCCGGCCGATACAGGTCCTCCTGGAACGCCCAGGCGCGGGCGGCCGGTTCGAGCGGCCCCGGATCGTTCGTCGCGAGGGACAGGCGGTCCAGTGCCCAGCCGATGCCCGCCGATCCGTGCGCGAATCCGCCGATGCCGTCCGGGAAGAGCGCGGTCGGCCAGCGCGCGGTGCGGCCCGCGTCGCCGTCCTCGACGACGGCGCGCTCGACCAGCAGGGCCCCCGCGGACTCGGCGACCTCGCGCCATCGGCCGTCGCCGGTGACGCCGGCCAGGGCCAGCAGCGGCACGATCAATCCGGCCGCGCCGCCCGCGACGTCCAGGATGGTGTCCTGGGCCAACAGGCCCGGCGCGCGCTCGGCGTGTCGGACGGCGCGTTCCAGGTCCGCCGGCCGGCCGGAGCGGGCGTACAGCGCCAGCCAGGTGCGTACGGCCGCGCCGATCCCGTCGAACGCGCCGAGCCGGCCGGTGGGTACCGCGTCCTCCATCGCCGCCAGCGCCCGGATCGCGCCGTCGGCGATCGCCCGCAGACCGGGCACCGTCGGCACCCGGCCGGTGCGGGAGCGGGCCAGGTAGGTGTCCAGTGCCAGCGCGACCCCGGCCTGCCCGCTGTAGAAATCGGCGGCGAACGGCCGCACGCTGAACCCGCCTTCGGTGTAGACCGGCCCGATCCAGGTGGCCGTCCCGTCCGCGCCGATCACCGCTCGTGCGCACAGGTCCCGGGCGAATCGGGCGGCCAGGTCGCGGCGCCGTTCCTCGAGGTCGCCGGTCCGGACCGGGGTCTCGTGCCGTCGTTCCGCCTCGGGGATCGCGCTGCGGTCGCGGTAGACGCCCAGCAGCGACGAGCGGATCATCACCTCCTCGAACCGCGGATCGCCCGCCCGCCAGCGCTCGACACTCGCGTCGATCAGGTGGACCGGCTCTCCCCATGTGGTGCCGCGCGGCCCGTCCATCCGGCCGTGTTCGGGCCGTACGCCGAAGAACGGGATGTCGCCGTCCAGCAGATCGGCGACCTCGGCGCCGACCACCTCCGGGGTGGAGGGCGCGCCGTGCAGTGCCTTCGCCTGCCGGGTCAGCACGTCCGTGGCGCGTTCGACGGCCGGGGGTTCGTCGTGCAGGGACGCGGGATGCCACAACATCCGGGCGATCTCCACGTAGACCTGGGTGGGCCGCAGCACCACACGGAGGTCGCAGCCGACGAAGCCGTCCAGCATCGGGCGCAGCCGGCCGTCCCGGTCCAGCGCGTCGAGTCGGTGGCGCAGGTCGCGGTAGCCGCGCACGATGTCGTCCTGATGGGCGATCGGATCGGCGTCGGGGGCGGGCAGGTTGGCCGAACCGCCCACGTCGGCGGGCTCCATCGCCAGGTGGGCCAGGTCGGTTCCGGCCCCGGCGATCACCGGTGCCGGGATCCGGGGCTGTTGCTCGGGCAGTGCGCCCACGGCGGACATGTCTACGCCCTGGAGCACGAGTTGGGCCAGTCGCATGGGCAACAGTCCGGTGCGCAGCACGGTTCGGCGAACCGAGGCGGCGGCGGTGTCGAAGGCGTCACCGAGTCCGCTGGCGGCCATCGGGGGTTCCGGGCTGAACAGCGTCTCGCAGTCCACCACCCACGGCACCGGCCCCTGGGCGATCACGTTGTCCGAGTGCAGGTCGGTGGCGCCGAGCAGCTGCATCACGCACATCCACTCGCCCAAGCCCCGGTAGAACCGGGCGAGTTCGGCGGGGTTCGCGCAGTAGCGGTGTTCGATGTGCTCGGCCCAGCCGTAGTCGGTGCCGAGCAGCACGCGCGGCACCTTGATGCGATCCGGGTGCGGGGTGCCGGCCAGGAGTTCCTCCAGCGTCGCGGCGAGCGCGGCGTCCACGTCGAGCGAGCGGGGTTTGTACACCGCGCGGCCGGCCTCGAAGCGGACCAGGGCGACGGTACGGCCGCCGCGGTGCGAGTCGCCGGCGTCCAGGCGGATCTCCACGAGGTCGCCGGGCGGCCTGCCGAGCAGGTCGGCCAGGCGCGACCGGTCGCTCGCCAGGTGCCGGGCCAGGGTGAGCAGGGCGGCGCATCGATTGCGGATCACTCGCTCCAGGCGCGGTGCGAACGCCGGGTAGTCGAAATCGAGTTCGCGCCAGAACTCGGCACCGGAGGCGAGTTCGAGGAACTCGTCCCAGCGTCGCGCGCTGGTGTCTCGGGTGAGGCGGCCGGACATCCGGGCGGCGTGCAGTTCGAGCAGCAGCAGCCGGTTGGCCTTGGGTCGGACCACGTCCAGCAGCGAGTGGTGGGCGGCACGCAGCAGGACTTCCCGCTCGACGGTCGACAGGGGATCGGGGATCGCCCGCAGCCGGCGTCGGAAGCGGTCCAGGGCGGGGCCGATCAACGGCTCGAACGCGGCGTCGAATTCGCCGGCGTCGTCGTAGGTGACCACGGGGCGGGGCCGGACCGGGATTGCCATGCGCGGATCGCCACCCATCGAGGACGGACTCGCCGCCCGGAACCGGTCGACAGGCGACGGTTCCGGGCGGCGGGCCGGTGTGGAACGGATCAACAACAGGGGCGAGTGCGCGACCCGGAGCACGCGGTGCCGCAGCTGATCGCGGCGACGTCGATCTCGGTGAGGCTCTGTTCGGTTGCGGATCCGCCGATGTAGAGCGAACCGGCGGGGTTCTCGACGCCGTCGGCCGATTCGGCGCCGGAGCGCCAGGCGTTGACGACGGCGTTCCGAGCGGCATTCGATGCGGTGCGCATGGCGATACCTTTCCGCCGATGCCGGACGACCCGGCCGGTACGCCGGGTGCACCGGTCATCGACCCTGGGTTAGGGAAGTGCGGCAGGCTCACGGTAGCGCCGTAAGGACGGCGGCGACAGACCCAGTTTTCGGCGGGTGAATTCGCCCGCCAGGCAGGGGAATCAGGGCGTTCGCACGAAGCCGGGCGACCAACCGGTGGTCTCCCGCGACGGGGGTCCGGGTCGGCCCACCGTCCGGTTTCCGCCCCGGATCGGCAGCGGGATTCCGGCCGGCTCTTGTCATTGGTCTAGTCCATTGACAGTCTTGGAGTCGTCGCCGACGGTCATCGCTCCATGACCGGATCGGCGGTTCCCGTATGGCATTTTCCGCCGCTCAGCATGGGCCGATGTTGCCCATGGCGTTCCGCGTTTCGCTCCTACCCCGGAGATATCCCATGCGCAGAGCCAGAGCTCACCCATGTCCGGACCCGATCGCGCCGCATCGGATCGCGACATGACCGCCGCCGACACCCGCCGCGGACCCACCGACCCGGTGCGCTCCACGACCGGCGCCACCGACCCGACCACGTCGGGGCCGACCGTGCCGGGCCTGTTGGCAGCCCGCGCGCTCGTCGACCCCGAACGAGTCGCCATCCTGGTGCCCGGAAGATCCGAAAGTCGCCTGACCTTCGCCGGCTGGGACCACCGATCCACCTTGCTCGCAAGGGAGTTGCGGGCCCGCTCGGTACACGCGGGGGACCGGGTCGGGCTGATCTTCACCGGCTCGGAATGGGCCGACTACGCCGTCGCCTACTGCGCGGTGCAACGGGCCGGCGCGGTCGCGGTGCCGCTGCCCGAGCGCTTGCCGCCCGCCGCGCTGCGCACCATGCTCACCCACTGCGCGGCCGGCGCCGTCCTGCACGGCGTCGGAATCCGGCCACCGGCGACCGATGCGTGGACCGCCCCCGCCGCCGACCTGGAGGCCGCCGCCCAACGGGCCGCGCACCGCGATCCCGTACCGCGTCGGGCCCCCGCGGAACCACCCGACCCGTCCCCGCCGGGCCCCGACGACCTGGCCCAGATCCTGTACACCTCCGGCACCACCGGTACCCCCAAGGGTGTCGCCGCCACCCACGCCAACCTCGCCTTCGGCCACGAATTCGCGCCGCGTCGACGGCAGTTGGCCCACTCTCGACACTTCCTGCACGCGTTTGTGATCGGCACCAACGCGGGCCAGACGATGCTGCTCAACGCGTTGACCGCCGCGCCGACCGCGCTGTGCGCACCGACGTTCGACGCCGAGGAGTTCTGCGCGTTGATCGCCGCCCATCGGGTCGGGACGGTGTTCACCGTCCCCGCGATGGCGGGCGAGTTGGTGAACTCCAGGGCCTGGACCCGGCACGACGTCGGCTCCGTGCAACTGTTCGGCTCGACCGCCGCCGCGCTGCCCCCGGCCACGGCGCTCGCGCTGACCGAGGCGTTCCCGGACGCCACCATCGTCAACGCGTACACCTCCACCGAGGCGGCGCCCGCGCAGACCACCATGGTCTTCGACCCCGAACGGCCCACCTCGGTGGGGCGCGGCACCGGGCGCGAGGACCTGCGGGTCCTGGGCCCGGACGGCGAGGCCGTGCCCGTCGGCGAGACCGGCGAGATCTGGCTGCGCTCGCCCACCGCGTCGCGCAGCTACTACCGCGACCCCGGGGCCGACACGGCGGTGTTCACCGACGGCTGGGTGCGCATGGGCGACATCGGCCGGCTCGACGCGGACGGCTACCTGTACCTCGTCGACCGGGAAAGCGACCTGATCAAGTCCGGCGCGCTGCGCGTGTCCACCCTCGCGGTGGAGGCCGCGCTGTACGAACACCCCGCCGTCGCGGACGCGTCCGTGTTCGGTGTGCCGCACGCGGCGATGGGCACCATGGTCGCCGCCGCGTTGGTGCTCCGCGCCGAGGCGTCGGCCGAGGACCTGCGGGTGTTCCTGCGCGAACGGCTGGCCCGGCACGAGATCCCGACCCGGTTCCTGCGCGTGGACACCCTGCCCAGGAACCCGGCGGGCAAGGTGCGCAAAGCGCAGTTGCGGGCCCGATTGACCGCGGCCGACACATCCCCCGGGCGAGCCCCGGCGACCGCGACCGAGGTCGCGGTCGCCGGGTTGTGGAACGAGGTGCTCGGCGCCGCCGGCGCCGGGGGCGAGGACAACTTCTTCGCGCTCGGTGGGGACTCGTTCAAGGCCGGCCGACTGGCCGCCGCCGCGGAGCGCCTGTTCGCCCTGGAAGTGCCCGCGTCGCTGGCCTTCGACCACCCCGAACTGGCCGCCCAGGCGGCGTGGATCGACAGCGCGCGGGCCGGATCGGAAACCGTGCGCCCGAGCGCGCCGGAGCCGGCGCCCGCGCCCGCCCGGATGCCGCTGAGCTCGCAGCAGGAGAACTTCTTCGTCTGGATGCACGCGACCGACGAGACGCGCGACGTGGGCCCGGTGAGCGTGGGGATCCGGATCACCGACGCGTTCGACCCGGACGCGCTGGAGGCGGCTCTGGCCGAAATCGTGCGCCGACACGAGGCTCTGCGCACGGTGTTCCACTATCGCGACGGCGCCGCGGAGGCGATCGTCCTGCCGGAACTGCCGCCCGAGGTACGCCGGGTGCGGGCACAGGGCGCGACGACCGCCGAGCGCGAACGGTTCGCCCGCGAGCACGCGCGCAGTGAGCGTGAGCACGACTGGGACCTGGCCGCCGGTCCGCTCGTGCGCGCCCTGGTGATCGAACTCGACACCGAGGACCACGTCCTGATCCTCGCGGTGCACCACATGGTCTTCGACGGCTGGTCGATGGGCGTGCTGCTGCGCGAACTCGCGCTGGTGTACTCCGCGACCCGCACCGGCCGGCCCGGCCCGCCGCCGCCGACACCGACCTGCTCCGAGCATCTGGCCTGGGCCCGCGCGCAGTGGCCGCGCACCCGGCCGTTCTGGGAGGAGTCGTTGGCGGGCGCACCCTCCGCGATCGATCCCTTCCCGGACCGGATCGTCACCGACCGGCTGCACAGCGGCTCGGTACGGTTCGCCCTGGACGCGGCCCTGGTGGCCCGGCTGCGCGCCGGCGTGCGGGAGCGGGGCGCGACCGCGTTCATGCTCGCCACCGCGTGCTGGACGAGCGTGCTGGCCCAGGCGGCCGGCACCCGCGACATCGTGGTGATGTCACCGGTCCCGGGACGTTCGCGACCGGGCAGCGAGAACCTGATCGGCTGCCTGGTGCAATCCCTGCTGATCCGCGTCGACTTGCACGGCGACCCCTCCTTCGAGGACCTGGTCGGCCGGGTCCGCGGCGCCGCGTTGGCCGCCAACGAGCATCAGAGCTATCCGTTCGCCGAGTTCTACCCGCGCTTTCCGGACGCGGCCTGGATCCGCTACGAGAGCTGGACCAACCCGGCGCACTTCCTCGGCCTGCTCTCCGAACCCTTCGAGCTGCCCCGCGAGTTGGACGCGGAATGGGGCACGCCCGGCGGCCGACCGGACCTGGGCGTGCCGGAACTGGCGCTCGCCGAACAACCGGACGGCACCATCGCCGGCTGGCTGCTGTACAACGACCGGGCGTTCGAGCGCGGTGTCGTCGAGGGCCTCGCCCGGGCCTTCGTCGACGCCTGCGGGCACGCGCTCGACCACCCCCACGCGCCGGTGTTCGGGGACGCCGACGCGTTGGCGCACTCACCGACCGCCATCGAGAAGGGCTGACGATGCGCAAGTCCCAGCCGGCATCCCTGCCGCCGGAACCCGTCCACCGCGCCCCGGTCTCCCCGGCGCAACACGGCATCCGGTTCACCGAACTCGCCGGTCGCACCGGCACCGCACACCACATGCCGCTCACCATTCGCTTCACCGGCGACCTCGACCCGGTCGCGCTGGCCGACGCGTGCGACGCGCTCGTGGCCCGTCACCCGGTCCTGGGCAGCGCGCTGCGCGAAGCCGACGGCGACCTGTGGCTGGTCCCCGCCGACAACCCGCCCCGCCTGGTCACCGAGCGGCTCGGCGACACACCGGCGAACCTGCGCGAGGCCGCGGCGGCGGAGCTGATCCGACGCGAGACGGTGCGCCCGTTCGACCCCGCCGCCGGCCCGCTGGTGCGCTTCACGCTGATCGACGCGGCCACCGCGCCCAAGGTGTTGCTGATCGTCGCGCACCATCTCGCCTTCGACGGCGGCTCCAAGGACATCCTCGTCCGCGAATTGGCCGCGCACTACACCGCGTTCGGCACCGGGACCAAGCCCGACCTGCCCGCTCTCCCGGACCCGGCGGATCCCGCCGACGCCGAGCGCACCGCCCGCGAGGCGGTGGACTTCGCCCGCCGCGTCACGCTCGCCAAGTCCCGGTTCGCCGCCGAGCCCCAGGAACCAGCCGGCGTGGTGCTGCCCGGATCCGGACGCACCGGCACCGATGGCGGCCCCGGCGCGGCCGTGCCGATCCCGGTGGACGACGAACTGCGGCGCGGCATCGCCGACACCGCCGAATCGCTGGGCGTCAGCTCGTTCGCGCTGCTGCTGGGCGCCCTGCACGTGCTGCTGTGGCGCTACGGCAACGAACACCCCACGGTCGCCATCGACCTGGGGACCCGCACCCCGCACACCCGGGACCGGATCGGCCCGTACGTCAACGAACTCCCGGTACACACGCAGCCCTTGGCGGACACGCCGTTCGGCGCCTTCGCCCGGGCGCTGCGCGCGGACCTGCGCGAGCTGTACACGGTGCGCGACGTGCCGCTCGGCCGCGCGGTGCCCGGCCTCACCCCGCGTCTGGCCCTGGCCCCGGTGTCGATGAGCTATCGCCGCCGTACCGAGGTGCCCGGCTTCACCGAGTTGCCGACCTCGATCGACTGGACCATGTTCAACCGGTCCGCGCGCGGCGACCTGCACCTGCAATGCCTGGACGACCCCGACCGACTCACGCTGACCCTGCACCACGCCGCGCGGGCCCTCGATTCGGGCACGGCGCTCGACATCGCGGACCACCTCACCACCCTGCTGCGGGCGATCGTCGCGGACCCGGACACCGCGCTGTCCCGGCTCGCGCTGCTGTCCGACCGGGAGCGGGCCGCGATCCTGGGCGACTGGAACGACACCGCCCGCGAGCACGATCCCGCGACGCTGCCGGAACTGTTCGCCGCGCAGGTCGCCCGCACCCCGGACGCGCCGGCGGTGCACTGCGGCGCCGAGCGGCTGACCTACGCCGACCTGGGCACGGCGGTGGAGGCGGTCGCCGAGCGCCTGCGCGCCGCCGGGGTCGGACCCGGCGACCTGGTGGCGGTCTGCGTGCGCCGCACCGCCGCACTGCCGACGGCCCTGCTCGGCGTCCTGCGGACCGGCGCCGCCTACCTGCCGCTGGACCCCGAGTACCCCTCGGCGCGGCTGGCCTCGGTGCTCGGCGACTGCGCGGCGACGATGTTGCTGACCGAGCACGACCTGCTCACCCGATTCCCCGAACACGCCGCCGGCGCCCTGCTGATCGAGGAGATCGGGACGCCGACTGCGGACGCCGAGGGGCCGTGCGCGCCGCCGCGCCCGGGCGACCTGGCCTACGTGCTGGCCACCTCCGGCTCCACCGGCCGGCCCAAGGGTGTGGAGATCGAGCACGGCGCGCTGGGCAACCTGCTCGCGTCGATGCGCGACATCCTGGCCGGCGATCGCGACCCGGTGTGGCTCGGACTGACCTCGGCGTCCTTCGACATCTCCGCCCTGGAACTGTTCGTGCCACTGATCACCGGCGGGCGACTGGTCCTCGCGCAGGACGGCGAGGTGCGCGACGGCGGGGCGCTGCTGCGACTGATCCGCGCCGAACGCGTCACGCACGTGCAGGCCACCCCGTCCGGCTGGCGGATGTTGCTCGACGCCGGCTTCCGCGAGCCCGCCGTGCTCGCGGTCGCCGGTGGCGAGGCGCTCCCGGTACCGCTGGCCCGGGAACTGCGCCGTCGAGTGCGGCGGTTGGTCAACGCGTACGGCCCGACCGAGACCACGGTGTGGTCCAGCGTCGCGGAAATCGGGGTGGACGAGGACCGGGTGAGCATCGGCCGCCCGATCGCCAACACCCGGATGTACATCCTGGACGACGAGTCGCAGCCCGTCCCGGTCGGCGTCGCGGGTGATCTGTACATCGGCGGCAGCGGAGTGGCCCGCGGCTACCGACACCTGCCCGGCGGCACCGCGGACCGGTTCGGGCCCGACCCGTTCGGACCGCCCGGCGCCCGGTTGTACCGCACCGGCGACCGGGCCCGCTACCGCGCGGACGGCCGGATCGAGTTCCTCGGCCGGGTCGACCACCAGGTCAAGATCCTCGGTCATCGGATCGAACTCGGGGAGATCGAGGCCGCGTTGCTGGGGCATCCGCAGATCGCGATGGCCGCCGTACTGGCCCGGCAGGACGCCGCCGACGGCCCGCGCCTGGTCGCCTACCTGGTACCGCGCGGCGGCCCCGCTCCGAGCCCGGCCGAACTGCGCGTGCACCTGGCCGCGACCCTGCCGCGCGCACTGGTGCCCGGCGCCTTTGTCGTGCTGGAGCGTCTGCCGCTGACGCCCAACGGCAAGTTGGACCGGGCCGCGCTGCCCGCTCCGCCGCGCCTGCGCACCGCGCAGTCGCATCCGGGCCCGGCGCCCGCGGGCCGGGAGCGCGGCGAATCCGACCCGGAACGCGAGCCCGTCGATCCGGGCCCGACCGCCGAGATCACCGCGATCTGGTGCGAGGTGCTCGGTCTGGACGACATCCGCCCCGACGAGGACCTGTTCGACCTGGGCGGGCACTCGCTCACCGTCACCCGCATCGGCGCCCGGATCCGCAAACGCCTGGGCGTGGACGTACCGCTGCACGTGTTCTTCGAATCCCCGACCATCACCGGACTCACCAGCGCGGTCTCCGCGATGCGAAGCGAACGGCGGCCATGAACAACCCCTCTCCGACCCACGATCCGCACACGTACCGGCAAGCGCCGACCGCGCGGCCCACGCACCGTCCCGATCCGGGGCGGGCCGAACACCTGCCGCTGTCCGCCGGCCAGGAACGGCTCTGGCTGCTGGACCGGCTCAACCCCGGCGACGCCGCGTTCAACATGTTCCAGGTGCACCGCCTGCGCGGCCCGCTGGACGCCGACGCGCTCGAACGCGCGCTGGCCGAACTGGTCGCCCGGCACGGCAGCCTGCGCGCCGTCTTCCCGGATCGCGACGGCGTGCCCGCCCAGGTGATCGGCCCGCCCGGCGGCTTCGTGCTCGAACGCGTCGGCGTCGACGGCGTCCCGGGCGAACGCGAGCGGCACGCCCGCGAACTGGTCGCCGAGCGCACCAACCGCCCGTTCGACCTGGCCCGAGGCCCGCTGCTGCGGGCGAGTCTGCTGCGCCTGGACGACGCCGCACACGACCACGTGTTGTGCCTGATCCTGCATCACATCGTGGCCGACGGCTGGTCGATGAATGTCCTGGACACCGAGTTGGCGGCGTTGTACCGGGCGTTCGCGTCCGGGCAGCCCTCGCCGCCGGCCGAACTGCCGCTGAGTTACGGAGACTACGTACGACGGCAGCGCGAACTCGTCGACTCGCCCGAATTCGACGCGCGACTGGCCTACTGGACCAGGCAACTCGCGGGCGCGCCGACCCTGGACCTGCCCGCCGACTTCCCGCGCACCCCCGGCACCCACACCGCGCGCGGTGGCACCGTCACCCACCACCTGCCGGCAAGACTGCGCACCGGCATCGAGCAACTCGCGCGGCGCGAGAAGGTCACGCTGTACATGACCCTGCTCGCCGCGTACCAGACTCTGCTCTCGCGCTACTGCGGCCAGGAGGACGTGTGCGTGGGCTCGCCGCTGGCGGGCCGGGACGAGGAGGAGTACGAGCCGCTGGTCGGCTACTTCCTCAATACGCTGGTCCTGCGCGGGAGCACCGCCGAGGACCCCACCTTCCGGGCCTTCCTGGCCCGCACCCGCACGGTGGCGCTCCAGGCCTACGAACACCAGGACGTACCGTTCGAGCGGTTGTTGGGCGCCCTGGACGTGGAGCGCGATCCGGACGTCCCGCCGGTGTTCCAGACCATGCTGACCCTGCGGCCACCCGCCGGACCCGGGCTGCGGCTCGGCGAGGTGCGCGCCGAGGTCTTCGAATCGGGCTTTCGCCAGGCGAAGTTCGACCTGACGCTGGAGGTGTGGCCGGAAGGGGACGAACTCGTGGTCGAGTTCGTCTACGACACCGAACGCTTCGTCCCCGAGACCGTCACCCGCCTCGCCCGCTGCCTCGAGACACTGCTCGAAGGGGCCGTGGCCGACCCGGACACGCCGCTGTCCCGGCTGCCGCTGCTGCCGGCGACCGACCGCGCGCGGGTGCTGGCCGCCGCGGCCGGTCCGCCGCTCGGCGAATGCCCGGACCCGGTCCTGGCCTTCGAGGTGCAGGCGCTGCGCACCCCGCATGCCGACGCGGTCGAGTCCGGCGACGATCGCATCGACTACGCCGAGCTGGACGCCCGGGCGAACCGGCTGGCCCGGGTGTTGCGGCGCGGCGGCACCGGGCCGGACTCGGTGATCGCGGTGTGCGCCGAGCGCTCGATCGAGACGATCGTCGCGCTGCTGGCCGTACTCAAGGCGGGCGGCGCCTACCTGCCCGTGGATCCCAAGCTGCCGGCCGAGCGGATCGCCTACATGCTCGCCGACAGCGGCGCTGAACAACTCTTGTGCCGGGACGAGTTCGCCGACCGCTTCGCCGACTTCGGGCGGCCGATCCTGCCGTTGGACGGCGCCGGGGCCGACAACGGTCGGGGAGACGGGTCGGCGGCGGAGGCACAGCCGCTCGCGTCCGTCGCCGACCCCGAGGACCTCGCCTACCTCGTCTACACTTCCGGGTCCACCGGCCGGCCCAAGGGCACCCTGATCACCCGCGCGGCGTTGGCCGCCCGGCTCGCCTGGATGCGCGAGCGCTACCGGACCGGCCCGGGTGACCGGGTCCTGCAATTCGCCTCGTTCGGCTTCGACACGCATGTCGAGGAGGTCTATCCGACCCTGCTCGGCGGCGCGACGCTGGTACTGGCACCCGCCGACGCGCTGTTGCCGGACTTCTTCGCCACGGACGCGGGCCGCACGCTGACCGTGCTCGACCTGCCCACGCCGTACTGGCACGAACTGGTCGCGCAGACGCCGGGCCTGCCGTGGCCGCCGGCGCTGCGGCTGCTGATCATCGGCGGCGACCAGGCCGATGTGGCCTCGATGCGGCGCTGGCGCGAGGTGTTCGGCGATCGGGTCGACCTGGTCAACACGTACGGCCCCACCGAGACCGCGGTCATCGCCACCTCGGCGACCCTGGCCGGGCCCCTGGCCGAGCCGTGGGACGGCACTCGCCCGCCGATCGGACGGCCCCTGGCGGACACGCGCGTGCACGTGCTGGACCGGCATCTGGAACCGGTGCCGCCCGGGGTGCCCGGCGAACTGTGCGTCGGCGGCATCGGGCCGGCCCGGGGCTACCTCGGCCGCCCCGGTCTGACCGCGCGTCACTTCGTGCCCGATCCGTACGGCCCACCCGGCTCCCGGCTCTACCGCACCGGCGACCGTGCCCGGCAACGGCCGGACGGACAGCTCGAGTTTCTCGGCCGCACCGACCACCAGGTCAAACTGCGCGGCTATCGGATCGAACTCGGCGAGATCGAGGCGGCCCTGGTCGCCCGGCCCGACATCGGCCAGGCGGCCGTGCTGCTGCGCGAGGAACGGGGCGATCGACGGCTGGTCGCCTACCTGGTGCCCCGAACCGACGCGGCGGCCCCGGACCCGGACGCGGTGCGTGCCGCGCTCGCCCGGACGCTGCCCGCCTACCTGCTGCCCGCCGCCTTCGTGGTGCTGGCCCGTCTGCCGCTGACCGCCAACGGCAAGCTGGACCGGGCCGCGCTGCCCGCACCCGAGCAACGCGCCGCACCGGAGGCGTCCTTCGTGGCACCGCGCGGCAGCGCCGAGGAACTGGTCGCGCAGACCTTCGCGGATGTGCTCGGCCTGGAACGGGTCGGCGCGCTCGACGACTTCTTCGCGCTCGGCGGGCACTCACTGCTGGCCACCCGGGCGGTGGCCCGACTCGGCGCGGCGATCGAACTCACCGTGCCGATCCGCGCCCTGTTCGCCGACCCCACGGTCGCCGGACTGGCCGCCTCGGTCGAGGAACTCCTGGTGGCCGAACTGGACACGCTCTCCGAGGCGGACGCCGAACGACTGGTGCTGGACCAAGCCGAGACGGGAGACCCGCGATGACGCTCACCCCGGCGCCGCCGACCCGGCCGGGCGAACTGTCGGCCGCCAAGCGCACCCTGCTCGAACAGCGGCTGCGCAGATCCGCGACGACCGCCCCGGCGTCGATACCGCGACTGCCGGAGGGCGCGGACGTACCGCTGTCGTCCGCGCAGATCCCGCTGTGGTTCATGGAGAACCTCACCCCCGGGACCGCCGCGTACACCATTCCGTTCGCGCTGCGCCTGCGCGGACGGCTGGACGAGGACGCGTTGGAACGCGCGTTGAACGCGCTCCCGGCCCGGCACGACAGCCTGCGCACCACGTTCGCCACCAGCGTGGACGGTCGACCGATCGCCACGGTGCACCCGCCGATGCCGATCACTGTTACCCGGCATTCGCCCGACGGCGACCTCGACGCCCGGGCGCGGGAGCAATGGGCGGCGGCGCTGGTGGGCGCGGAGTTCGCCCGGCCGTTCCACCTGGAGGTGCCGCCGCTGATCCGGGCCGCGCTGGTGCGATTGGACCGGGAGGACACCGTAGTGGTGGTGGTCCTGCACCACCTGGTCGGCGACGGCTGGTCGGTCCACCTCCTGGTGAACGAACTGATGTCCGACTACAACGCGTTCATGGCGGGCCGGGAGTCCGAGGTGCCCCCGCCGGCGGTGCGCTACGGCGACTTCGCGGCCTGGCAGCGCGAGCGGTTGGCCGGTCCCGAAGGCGAACGCGCCGCCGCGTACTGGCGGGAGCGGCTCGCCGGGGTCGGCACGCTCGCACTGCCCACCGACCGACCGCGTCCGGCCCGGCAGACCTTCGCCGGTGACGCGCACACCTTCACCCTCGACGCCGAACTCGCCGCCGCGATCGCCGAGTCGGGCCGCACGCACGGTGCCACCTCCTATATGACCCTGCTCGCCGCGTGGCAGGCGGTGTTGTCCCGGCACGGCGGACAACGCGACTTCGCGGTCGGATCCCCGATCGCCGGACGCCCCCATCCGGACCTGGAACCGATGGTCGGCATGTTCGTGAACATGCTGGCCATGCGGGCGCCGCTGGACGGGGACCCCAGCTTCACCGAACTGCTGGGCCGGGTCCGGGAGAGCTGCCTGGACGCGTACGCCCACCAGGACCTCCCGTTCGACCGGGTGGTCCGCGACCAGAACGTCACCCGCGACGTCAGCCGCACGCCGCTGTTCCAGGTCACCTTCGCGCTGCAGAACTACGGGCGCGGCGAGCGCGGCTTCGCCGGGCTCACCCACGACTGGTTCACCGGCGACTCCCGGGTCACCCGGTTCGACCTGAGCCTGTTCGTGTTCGAGACCGCGACCGGCATGCACGGCCTGCTCACCTACAACACCGACCTGTTCGACGCGAGCACCGTGGCCCGGCTGGCCGCACACCTGGAGACCCTGCTGCGCGCGGTGGTCGCCGATCCGCGTACGCCGCTGTCCCGGATCGACCTGCTCGGGCCGACGGAGCGGGCCCAGGTCACCACCGGCTGGAACGACACCGCCGCGCCGCCGCCCGAGCACCCGACGCTGACGGCGGCGATCGAGGCCCAAGTGGCTCGCGATCCGCGTGCGCCGGCGGTGACCTACCGGGGGGAGACCCTCACCTACGGCGAACTCGACGCGCGCGCCGCCCGGCTCGCCCGCCGGCTGCGCGGGCACGGCGTCGGCCCGGAGACGCCGGTCGCGCTGTGCCTGGAACAGTCGCTCGACCTCGCGGTGGCCGTCCTGGCCGTGCTCAAGGCAGGCGGGGCCTACCTGCCGCTGGATCCCGAACAGCCGGTCGAGCGCCTGGCGTTCATGCTGTCGGACGCCGATGTGCGGGTCCTGGTGACAGACCCGACGCTGCGCGAGCGCACGGCGGGTCACCCCGGCACGGTGATCCTGCTCGATCGGGAACCGGACGCGACCGCCGCCGAGGAGACCGGCCCGCCACCCGTGCCGGCCGGGCCGGGGAACCTGGCCTATGTCATCTACACGTCCGGATCCACCGGCCGACCCAAGGGCGTCGCGGTGCAGCACCGCGAGGCGCTGGCCTATCTGGACGGCGTGCGCGAACGATTCGAGGTGGTGCCCGGGTCGGTGCACGGCCTGGCCCAGTCGTTGTCCTTCGACTTCGCCATCACCGCGCTGTACCTCGCCTGGACCACCGGCGGCGAACTGCACCTGATCCCCAAGCGGTTGTCCGGCGCGGAGTTCGCCGACCACCTGGACCGGCATCCGGTCGACTACCTCAAGATGACGCCGTCGCATCTGGCCGGGCTGGCCGCCGAAGTCGGCCCGGAACGCCTGTTGCCCCGAAGGTTGTTGATCTTCGGCGGCGAGGGCTCGTCCTGGGAGTGGACGCGGGACCTGGCCCGGCTCGGGACGTGCGCGGTGGTCAACCACTACGGGCCGACCGAGACCACGGTGGGCGTGACCACCTACCGGGTCCGCCCACAGGACGAGCCCACCTCCACGGTGACGCCGATCGGCCGACCGCTGGCGAACACCCGGGTGTACCTGCTCGACGAGCACCTGGAACCGGTGCCGATCGGGGTCACCGGCGAGATCCACATCGGCGGCGAGCGGTTGGCACGCGGCTATCTGGGGCAATCCGGCGCGACCGCCGACCGGTTCGTGCCCGACCCGTTCGGACCGCCGGGCGCCCGGTTGTACCGCACCGGCGACCTGGGCCGGTATCTGCCCGGCGGCGACGTGGAGTTCCTGGGTCGCAGCGATCAGCAGGTCAAGATCCGCGGCTATCGGGTCGAACCGGCCGAGATCGAGGAGGCGTTGCGGGGCCGGCCCGAGGTCGGGCAGGCCGTGGTGGACGCGCGTGGCCCGGCCGGCGCGCAGCGGTTGATCGCCTACCTGGTGGCGGCCGAGGAGCATTCGGGCGAGCCGCCGGCCGCCGCCGAACTGCGCCGCGAACTGCTGGTTCGGCTGCCCGAGTACATGGTGCCGTCCCGGTTCGTGTGGCTGGATCGGATGCCGCTGAAGGCGCACGGCAAGGTGGATCGGGCCCTGCTGCCCGAACCGGACGCCGGCGCGGGCGTGGGCGCGGGCGACACGGATCGGGTCGCCCCGGTGGGCGCGACCGAGGAAGCCCTGGTCGGGATCTGGACGGCGGTGCTCGACCTCGCCTCGGTCGGCGTCACGGACGACTTCTTCGAACTGGGCGGGCACTCGCTGCTGGCGATGCAGGTGTTGGCCCGGCTGCGCAAGGCGCTGCCGCCGGGCAGTCGGCAGGTGAGCCTGCTGGAGTTGTTCAAGCACCGCACCATCCGGGAACTGGCCGCGTTGATCGACCGCCCGGGCGGCGCCGACGAACCGCGCTCGCTGCTGCACGAGTTGACCCGTCCCGTACCGCTCGCGCAGCGGGTGCTCTCGCTGGTGTGCGTGCCCTACGGCGGCGGCAGCGCGGTGGTGTACCAGCCACTGGCCGACGCGCTGCCGGCCGGCCACTCGTTGTACTCGGTGGCGATCCCCGGCCACGACCTGTCCATGCCCGAGGCACCCCGGCCGATCGAGGAGGTCGCGCGGGAGTGCGTGGACGAGATCCTGGCCCGGGTCGAGGGGCCGTTGGCGCTGTACGGCCACTGCGGGGTGGGCAGCGCGCTGACCGCGCAGATCGCCCACCTCCTGGAGGAGTCGGGGCGCACGTTGGAGGCGGTCTACCTCGGCGCGATCTTCCCGTTCGCCCGACCCGAGGGCGGCCTGCTCGGCGCGCTGTCCCGCTTCGCCGGACTGGAGCGCCTGCGCGGTGACCGGGTGCACCTGAACTGGCTGACCTCGATGGGCGCGGACCTGGGCGACCTGGACGAGGAACAGGTCACCTTCATCGTCCGCAACATGCGCAAGGACGGCCGGACCTCGGAGGAGTACTTCACCCGGCGGATGGCCGAGGGCATGCGGCCGTTGGCCGCGCCGGTGATCTCGGTGATCGGCGAGCGCGACCCCGGCACCGAGTTCTACCAGGAGCGTTACCGGGAGTGGCACTTCATGGCCGACTCCACCGCGCTGGTGGTGATCGACGAGGCCGGCCACTACTTCCTGCGCTACCGCGCGGACGAGCTGGCCGAGATCGTCACCGCCACCCACGAGGCGGTGACCCGGGACCGCACCGAACCGCTGACCCGGGCGGCGCGCGGGGAGGACGCGGGTTGGTGGCTGGACGGGGTATCCGGCCCGGACGTCGAGGCGGGAGCCGCTGACAAGCCGGCGTTCGCGGACAGGCCGGGAGCCGCGGACGAGCCGGGATTCGCAGTCGCGGCCACACCGTCGCGCACACCGGCGGTACGGCCGAGCATGGGCCGGTTCATGGCGGTGGCGCTCGGGCAGCTCGCCTCGATCACCGGGTCGGCGCTGACCGAGTTCGCCATCCCGATCTGGATCTACCTGCGTACCGATTCGCTCACCCAGTTCGCGCTGTTCTCGGTGCTGGCGCTGGTCCCCGGGATCGTGGTCGCGCCGCTGGCGGGTGCGGTGGTGGACCGCAACAGTCGGCGCTCGGTGATGCTGGCCGCGGACTGCGCCGCGGGCGCGGTGCAGGTGGTGATGGCGCTGCTGTTGTGGGGCGGCCATCTGGGCGTGGGAGCGGTGTACGGGCTCCTGGTGGTGTTGTCGGTGACGGCGACCTTCCAACGACTGGCCTACAACTCGGCGGTTCCGCAACTGGTGCCCAAGCGCTACCTCGGGCACGCCAACGGCATCGTGCAAATGAGCACCGGGATGGCGCAGTTGGTGGTGCCGCTGATCGCGGTCGCGCTGTTGGCGAGCATCGGACTCGGCGGGATCCTGGTGATCGACATCACCACGTTCGTGATCGCGGTGACGGTGGTCGCGTTCGTGCCCTTCCCCGACACGATGGCGCAGACCCGGCGCGAGAGCATGGTGAAGGAGATCGCCAACGGGGTGCGCTACTCGATGGGGCACGCCGGATTCCGCACGATGCTGCTCTACTTCGCGCTGCTGAACGTCTTCCTCGCGCCGATGCTGGTGCTGATGACGCCGCTGGTGCTCTCGTTCGGCTCGGTACACACCGCGGGCGCGGTCGGCGTCGCGGCGGGCGCGGGCGCGCTGCTCGGCGGCCTGGCGATGGGGGTGTGGGGAGGTCCTCGGCACCGCAGGATGCACGGCATCCTGCTGGCCACCGTGCTGATCGCGGTGTTCGCCTTCGTGGCCGGGCTGCGGCCCTCGCCGGTGCTGGTCGGCGTCGGCTTCTTCGGGGTGTTCTTCGGCCTGTCGCTGCTCAACGGCATCTACGCGACGATCATCCAGGTCAAGGTGCCGCAGCGGTTCCACGGCCGGGTGATCGCGCTGAACACGATGGTGGCGTGGTCCACCCTCCCGCTGGGCTTCGGCGTCATCGCGCCGCTGGCGGTGCACCTGCTCGAACCACTGTTCACCGCGGACGGCGCGCTGGCCTCCAGCGTCGGCCGGGTGATCGGCGTCGGCGAGGGCCGCGGCACGGGTTTCCTGTATTTGCTGTGTGCGTCCGCGATGATCCTGCTCGCGCTCGCCTCGTTCCGCCACCGGGTGATCGCGCGCTTCGACGACGACGTCCCCGACGCGATGCCGGACGACCTGATCGGCATCGAGGAACGCCGCAAGAAGCGCGCCAACGCCGCGCCCCCATCGCCACCCACCGGGAAGTCCCCCGCATCCGAACCCGAAAGCGAACCCACATCCGAACTGGAGAAGGTATGACCACCGACGAACCCCCCGAGCGCCACTGCCGAGTCGTGATCAACGACGAGGAGCAATACTCGGTCTGGGCCACCGACCGCGACATCCCACCCGGCTGGCACGCGGAAGGCTTCACCGGCACCCGCCCGGCCTGCCTGGCCCACATCGACAAGGTCTGGACCGACCTACGCCCCCGCAGCACCCGCGAGGCGATGAACCCATGACCAACCGTCGCCGGCGAGCCCACCCGGGCCTCGCCGGCGACGTCACCGCACCCACCCCGACAAAGCCGGTTCCGGGGCGCGCCGCGTCGGTGGCTGCCGTGAGTGGCGGTCGACGGCGCGGCGAACCGGATCGTGGGTCAGGACGTGGGCGAGGGGCAGTGCAGGTTCGGCGCGTCGGGTCGGGCGCCCGCGGCGCTCAGCCCGGCGAAGCCGGTGCCGGCCAGACCCAGTACCGCCTGGGCGGTGGCCCGGGTGGCGGTGGACGGGTCGAATCCGGTGGCGTCGTACGCGATCGCGCCACGCGTGGCGGGCGTTCCGAAGCAGGGGACCTGGCGCTCGGTGATGAAGTGTCGCGCGGTCAGCCCGGGCAGCACCCGCCACGAGGACAGCAGCGCCTGCGCGGCCAGGCCGGTGCTGTTGGCGTTCGAGGTGCCGGCTCCGGGGGTGCCGAAGCCGCCGTCGGCGAGTTGGTGGCCCACCAGCCAGTTCAGGCCGGCCGCCGCCTCCTGCGGGCGGCCGGTGGCGGCGAGTGCCTGCACGCTCATCGCGGTCGAATCCGCGTCGCTGGTGCAGGTGGGCTTGCCGAAGTCGAGCGGGAACCCGCCGTCCGCGCAACGCGCGCCGGCCAGGAAGTCGACCGCGCCGGCCGGTGCGCCCGCCGGCGTGCGGTCCAGGGCCAGCAGCGCGAGGGACTGGCTGAACGCGTTGCTGTAGTCACCCCACGGCGAGAGGTCGGTGAACCGGCCCGAGGGCTGTTGCAGCGAGCGCAGCCGAGTCGGCAGGTCGACGCCGCCGAAGCTGCTCGGGTTCGCCCCGCGCACCTCGGCCGCGAGCAGCAGCTTGGCGGTGGCGCCGGCGTAGGCGTTGGTGGTGCCGTCGCCGATGTAGCCGGAGAGTATCTCCGGGCGGGCCAGCCATGTGGTGGCCTTGGCCGCGTTCTGCTCGGCCACCCCGGCGGCGGCGAACGCGAGGATCGCGTCGATGGTCAGACCCTGGTCGGGGTAGGTCACCCCGTCGAAGGTCGCCTCGAAGCGTTCCCCGTCGACGAGTTGCCGGGCCAGCCAACCGGCGGCGGCCTGGGTGCGATTGCCGGCCAGGATGGAACCGGCGGTCGACGGCGCGGAGTTGGTCGGCGCGGAGTTCGCCGGGGCAGCGGAGGCGGTCGCCGGGACGACGGCGGTCGCCGCGGCGAGGAGCAGACCGCCGAGCAGGGCGGAGATCCTCCGGCCGGGTCGGGTGAGCGTCATGGTGGAGCCTTTCCGGGCCTGCGACGCGGCATGCCCGGCGGACACGCGGCGCGTTCGACCGCGAACCCGGAGGGCGACACGGCCTCGGCACGGCGGCGCGAGGGCTCCGCCCCGTAGGCCACGACGGGGAATGGAGAGGGAACGCTCCGGCCCCAGGCATTCGGGCTCGCCGTCACGCGGACGGACCACCGCTGCGGGTCAGCGCCGGATTCGCACCGGACTTCCCCTGCGGCCGAAGATGACGCGGGTCGCCACGCCCCGGATCGAACGGGCACGGCGGGCCCGGGAGCGGACGTCGCCGTCGCCCCGAAGATCCTCGGGCGAGACGCTGCGCACTCTACGGACAGTTCGCGGCCGAGGGTAACTCGCTTTCCGGCCAAGGCTTCACGGGCCGGCCCCGGAACCCGGCCCCGCCGAGCCCCCGGGGACGGACCCGGCCCCGCCGAGCCCCACGGGACGGACCCGGGCCCGCCGAGACTCCGGTCAGGTCCGGTCGGCCACACCCCCGGACGGGCCCGAGCCCGCCGAGACCCCCCGGAACGGACCCGAAGCCGCTCAAGGACCCACGGCGGCCAAGGTCGAAGGACCACACGAACCCACCGGCGCCGCACCCGAGTCCGCGCCCGTGCCCGTGCCCACGGCTCCGCCCGTGCCCGTGCCCGTGCCCGCGGCCGCACCCGCACCCGCACCCGCACCCGCGCCCGCGCCCGCGGCCGTAGTCGTACCCCCACCCTCGCGGGCGCCCGCACCCCCACCGGTCCCCACCGGCGCGGTCCGCCCCCGCAGCGCCGCCGCCTCGCGCGCGTAGCGCCGCACCGGGAACTCGTCGGTGTCCGCCTCCGCCCCCAGGATCCGCACCGCGGCCGTGGTCGCCCGGACCGCCGCCTCGACCGCCGCCGACTCGGCCACCGACGCCTGGCGCGTGTACGAGATGCCCGCGTCGCGCCGGCGGGCCGCGTCGAGGTAGATCGCCCGGGCGGAGTCGACCGCGCCCGCGGGCTCGGCCAACAGGTGCCGATCGCCTCCGTCGGCGAAGTCGCCGACCACGTCCAGCGCGGCCTGGGCCAGTCCGGTCGCACACGCAGCGGCGCCCAGGCGGCCCGCGTCCAGCAGGTCGAAGGCGATCCGCAGGCCCCGGCCCGGTGCGCCGATCAACCGCTCGGGCTCCAGGTACACCCCGTCCCAATAGGCGGTCGTGGTCGGGATGGCGCGCAACGCGGTCGACGGTTCCGGCGCGCTGAAGTAGAGATACTCGTCGGCACCGGGAGCCAGGAAACAGGAGATGTCCGGTCGGGCCGAACCCGTGCGGGCGAACACGGTGTGAAAGTGCGCGCGGCCCCCGTGCGCGACGGCGAGCTGGGTGCCCTGGAGCAGGTGTCCGCCGCGAGTGCGTTCGGCCCGGCAGGTGACCGCCGAGGGGTCGGCGCCCACGTGCGGTTCGGACCGGCTGCCGCCGCCGGTCAGCGCGCCGTCCAGCATTCCGGGCAACCACTGCTCGCGCTGCGTCGCGCTGCCGTGCGCCGCCGTCGGCAGGCACGCCAGCGTGTGTACGTCGAGGGCGTCGGCCACCGCCGGCCAGCGGGCCGCGAGTTCCTCCAGCACCTGGAGGTAGACCTCGTACGGCTGACCGCCGCCGCCGTACTGCACCGGGTAGGGCAGGCCGGACAGGCCCGCCCTGCCCAGGGCGGCGAACAGACCGGTGGGATAGCTCGCGTCGGCCTCGCACCCGGTCACCCGGGGCGCGAGTTCCCGGTCCGCGAACGCCCGGGTCCGGGCGATCAGGTCGTGGGCTTCGTCGGTGGGGAGCAGACGATCGACGGGCACGGGCGCATCCCTGGGGTGGACGGTCGGGCCGGGTGGGGAATCCGGGTCGTCGGGGCGACGACCGGAGCCGGGCCGGGCGGCCCGGACGGGCCGACCCCGGCCGGGGGATACCAGGACACCTGCGCACGGTAGGTGCCCGGCCGCCGGCCCGGGATCGTCCGGCGCGACAAAGCCGAGCCGGGTTCTTCGTCGGGGCCCACCTATGGGTCCGAATCCCCCTCTTGCGGGGACCGGATCCGGTGATGAACCGTCGATATCGAAGCGACGCGATCACACTGTGGCTTGGTGCCCGGTGACGGAAAGTGTCGCCGGCATTGGCCATTCGGACGAAGCACCCGGTACGCGGCGCGGCCTAGCGTCGATCACACATCGACCGGAAGGACGCGATATGAGCGCCGAGCTGCACACCCGTGCCGTCGTGGCGGACACGCACAACGACCTCCTGATGGCGGTGGTCGAACGACCACCAAGCCGCTGGGCGAGTTTCTTCCGGGAACAATGGCTGCCCCAGCTTCGCGAGGGTGGGGTGGACATCCAGGTCCTGCCGGTGTTCGTGGACGACCAGTTCCGCCCGGAGGGCGCGCTGCGCCGGACACTGCGGATGGTCGAGTGCGCGCACGCGATCGCCGAGGGCAACCCGGACGACGTGCGGCTGTGCCTGGACGGCGACGACATCGACGCGGCGCTGGCCGCCGGCAGGATCGCGCTGGTGCTCGCGTTGGAGAGCGCGCCCGGCGTGGACGCCGACCTGGAACTGTTCCGCACCCTGTACCGCCTCGGCGTCCGGGTCGCCTCGATCGCGCACTGGGGCCGCTCCGCGCTGGGCGACGGCAGCGGTGAGGACGCCACCGGCAGCCGGCTGACCCACGCCGGTGTCGAGGCGCTGCGCGAGATGGAACGGCTCGGCATCGTGTTCGACATCTCCCACCTGGGGGCCGTCGGCGTCGCACACGTGTTGGAGGAGGCGACCCGTCCGCTGATCGCCACCCACTCGGGTGCCCGGGCGTTGTGCGACCACCACCGGAACCTGACCGACGAGCAGATCCGGGGCGTGGCCGCCACGGGCGGCGTCGTGTGCGTCAACTTCGTGCCCGACTTCCTGTCCCGGGACCGGGACCGGCAGAACATCGACGGGCTCGTCGACCACATCGAGCACATCATCGATCTGGTGGGTGTCGACCACGTCGGGATCGGCCCCGACTTCCTGCGCGAGGTGCTCGCCGACATCACCCCGCCGTGCTGCGAGGGCGTCGACTACACCGGCGTGGACACCACCACCGAACTGCCCGGGCTGAACGGCCCGGCCGAACTTCCCGCGCTCACCGAGGCGTTGGTGCGGCGCGGACTGGGTGAGAAGGAGATCATGGCGATCCTCGGCGGCAATGTGCACAGGCTGTTCCGTGCCGAGCTGGGCCTGGCCCGATGACCGGCGCGACGGCCGGTTCGACGGCCGGTACACCCGTGTTCGACACCGACGCGATGCTGGCCGACCTGGCCGAGCTGGTGCGTTGCGAGTCCTTCTCCGCCGACCTGGCGGCGGTGGCGCGCAGCGCGGACGTGGTCGCCGCCCAGGGTGCGCGTCACCTCGGCGCGCAGCCGCGCCGGATCGTGCTGGATGGGGTGACCCACCTGCAATGGACGTTCGGCACTCCGCGCGTCCTGCTGGTCGGGCACCACGACACGGTGTGGCCGATGGGCTCGTTGGCCACCCACCCGTGGTCGGTCGTGGACGGGATCGCCCGGGGGCCGGGCGTCTTCGACATGAAGGCCGGCCTGGTCCAGATGTTCCACGCGCTCGCCTCGTTGCACTCGCTGGACGGCATCGGTGTGCTGATCACCGGCGACGAGGAGGTCGGCTCGACCACCTCGCGCGCCCTGATCGAGGACTCGGCCCGCGGTTGCGCGGCGACCTTCGTCCTGGAGGCGTCCGCCGACGGCGGGGCGTTGAAGACCGGGCGCAAGGGCGGCTCGCACTACGAGTTGGTCGTACACGGCAAGGCCGCGCACGCGGGCCTGGAGCCGGAGAAGGGGATCAACGCGGCGATCGAGGCCGCCCACCTGGTGCTCGCGCTCGGCGGCCTGGCCGATCTGGCGGACGAGGGCGCCTTGGACGGATGGCGCACCACGGTGACCCCCACGGTGGTCGAGGCGGGCGCGGTGTCCAACACCGTCCCGGATCGTGCCCGGGTGACCGTGGACGTACGGGTGCCCACGATCAAGGCCCAGGAGCGGGTGGACGAGTTGATCCGGGCGCTGCCCACGACCGTGCCGGGTGCTCGGCTCGAGGTGCTCGGCGGCCCCAACCGACCCCCGCTGGAGGAGAGTTCCTCCAGCGCGCTGTTCGACCTCGCGGACCGGGTGGCGAGCGGCAGCGGCCTGCCGCCGCTGCGTGCCGCGGCCGTCGGGGGCGCCTCCGACGGCAACTTCACCGCCGGCGTCGGCTGCCCGACCCTGGACGGTCTGGGCGCGGTCGGCGGCGGTGCGCACGCCGACCACGAGCACGTGATCGTGTCCGAGTTGGCGCCGCGTGCGCTGCTGCTCGCCGGTCTGATCGAGGCGGTGCGATGAGCGCCGTGATCATCCGGGAGCTGCACGAACTCCACGAGCTCGAGGACGCGTTCACCCTGTTCTGCGAGATCTGGGGGACCGGACCGGGCAACGCGCCGATGTCCGTCGAACAGATGCGCGCGCTCTCGCACGCCGGGAACTACGTCGCCGGGGCCTACGCGGAAGGGCGCATGATCGGCGCCACCGTCGGGTTCTTCGGCGCTCCCATCGCCCGCACGATGCACTCGCACATCACCGGCGCCCGCCCCGGCCACGCGGCCGGTTTCGCGCTCAAGCTGCACCAGCGCAACTGGGCCCTGGCCCGCGGCGTGACCCGGATCACCTGGACCTACGATCCGCTGATCCGGCGCAACGCGCACTTCAACGTGACCAAACTGGCCGGTCGCCCGGACGGTTACCTGCCCAACTTCTACGGTTCGGTCGACGACGCGATCAACGGCGGCACCGACACCGACCGCGCGCTGGTGATCTGGGACCTGTCCGACCCCGGGGTGGTCGCGGCCGCGAACCTGACGCCGATCCCGTTCGTGGTTCCGGCGGGTGCGGTGGCCGCGCTGTCCGTCGAGGGCGACCTGCCGGTCCTGGGCCGGACCGACGCCGACCACCTGCTCGTCGAGGTCCCCGCGGATATCGAGAAGCTGCGGCGCACCGACCCCGGAGCCGCCAAGGACTGGCGGATCGCCCTGCGCGAGGTGCTGGGCGGCCTGCTGGCCGACGGCGCGCGGGTGATCGGCTTCCAGGACAAGTCCCGCTACGTCCTCACGCGCGACACCGCCGCGTGACCCCCCCAACGATCAGGAGCCCAGGCACCATGAAGATCACCGGAATCGAACTGCGCCGGATCGCGATGCCGTTGCGCGCGCCGTTCCGCACCTCCTTCGGCGTCGAGACCGCACGCGACATCCTGCTGCTCCGCGTGGTCACGCCGGAGGCGGAGGGATGGGGCGAGTGCGTCGCGATGTCGGATCCGCTGTACAACTCGGAGTACGTGGACGGCGCGGTCGACGTGCTCAAGCGCTTCTTCATCCCGGCGCTGCCGGAGCGGGTGGACGCCCTGTCGGTCAAGCGGGCGCTGAAGCCGTTCAAGGGCCACAAGATGGCCAAGGCGGCGCTGGAGACCGGCGTACTGGACGCCCAACTGCGGACCGCAGGACAGTCGTTCGGATCGTTCCTGGGCGCATCCCGGGATCGGGTGCCGTGCGGGGTGTCCGTGGGGATCATGGACTCGATTCCGCAACTGCTCGAATCGGTCGATGAGTTCGTCGACGAGGGTTATGTGCGGATCAAGCTGAAGATCGAGCCGGGCTGGGACCTGGCGCCGGTGCGCGCGGTGCGCGAGCGATTCGGCGACGATCTGCTGCTGCAGGTGGACGCGAACGCCGCGTACACGCTGGCCGACGCGCGTCAACTGGCCAAGCTGGACGCGTTCGACCTGCTGCTGATCGAACAGCCGCTGGCCGACGACGACCTGGTCCAGCACGCTCAATTGGCCAAGCAGATGCGCACGCCGATCTGCCTGGACGAGTCGATCGAGTCGGTCGAGGACGCCGCGGCGGCGATCACCCTGGGCTCCGCGTCGATCATCAACATCAAGCCCGGTCGGGTCGGCGGCTACCTGGAGGCCAAGGCGATCCACGACCTGTGCGTGGCGCACGGCGTACCGGTGTGGTGCGGCGGCATGTTGGAGACCGGGTTGGGTCGGGCCGCCAACGTGGCGCTGGCCGCGCTGCCCGGCTTCATCCTCCCCGGCGACACATCGGCCTCGCGCCGCTACTACGCCACCGACATCACCACGCCGTTCGAACTCGCCGACGGCCACCTCGATGTGCCCACCGGCCCCGGTGTGGGCATCGACCCGATCGTCGACATCCTGGACTCGGTGACCACGTCCAGCGAGTGGATCAAGTTCTGAGACACCCGACGGCGCCCGGTCGTTCGACCGGGCGCCGTCGGCCCCATGAATCGGGACGAACGCATCCGCCGACCGGGCGTCGTCGTCCGGGGACCGGTCATCGGCATCCGCATCATGAGACGCGTTGGACGGCGCGAGGCGGGTGTGCCAGGTTCGACGTCATGCGACGTCGGATGATTATTACCGGCAGCGTGCCGACACCGGGCTGACCAGGACGACCACTTCCCTGCGGCCCACCGTCCGCACGCAGACCTCTCGCGCTTCGCGAGGGGTCTTTCTGTTTTCCCGGCCCGGCCCTGCCTCCGACGCTCGTCGACGCCACCCGATCCCCGCACTGCGACAGGAGAACAGCGACTCATGGTTGACGACGGCACCCAGGTCCTCGAAGCCCCCCGGTTCGTGGAGTCCGCCCCGAGCCTCGCCGATCCCGCTCCGAGCCCGGCCGATCCGGCCGCGGCCGCGGCGCCCGCCGTGCCCGCACCGCTCACCGCGCCCGAGGGCGACGCGGTCGATCCCGTCGGCGAGACCGCCCGGCTGGTGGCCCGGATGCGCCACGGCCACGGCGTGCTCGCCCGGGTCGCCACCACGCTGAACAACCACGGCGTACGTCGACTCACGTACGTGTCCACCGAGTTCGGTGCCGCCACCGTCGAGGTCACCGTGCTCGCCCGGGACGCGGCCCGGGTCGAGGCGAGACTGCGCCGGATGGTCGAGGTGGTCGAGGTCGGCCGGGTACCCGCGACCTGACCGGCGCGCGTACGTACGTTCGCCGCGCCCGCCGCGCCGGCCGACCACCACGCGATACGTCCACCGGGACGGGTGGTTGGTAAGGATTGACATGAATCAACCGAGATCTCCATACTGCTTGTGTAGTCACATGACTACACATGGCGACCGGTCCTCCGGGCGACCGCAGGTGCTCCGCCCGCTTCGGAGACGTGTCGGGTTCGACCGCGGCCCCGCGCCCGACCCTCGGAGAACTCGTGCTCTACGGCAGCGCATTGCGAGACGACCTGGCCCGCGCGCGGACCATGCCGCTGGTCGGCATCCACGACATGTACTCCGCGTCCTTGGCGGCGAGCCACTTCGACGGCTTCTTCGTCTCCGGCTTCGGCTTCGCCGCCTCGTACTACGGGCTGCCCGACATCGGCTTCATCGCCTGGCCCGACATGGTGGCCTTCGTCGAACGCCTGCGCCTCGCCTTTCCCCGGCAGCACCTCCTGGTCGACATCGACGACGGGTACGGCGATCCGGAGGTGGCCTGCCATGTGGTGCGGCGGCTGGACCGGGCCGGGGCGTCCGGGGTGATCCTGGAGGATCAGGCGCGGCCCCGGCGCTGCGGTCACGCGGACGGCAAACTGCTGCTGCCGCTGGACGACTACCTGGACAAGCTGACCCGGGTCCTGGACTGCCGCGGCGACCTGGTCGTGGTCGCGCGCACCGACGCCACCGAGCCGGACGACATCCTGCGCCGCGCGAAGGCGCTGGCCAAGACCGACGCGGACGTGGTCCTGGTGGACGGCGTGCGCAGCGTCGAGTGGATCCGCCGGATCCGCGCGGCGGTCGCGGACAAGCCGCTGCTGTTCAACCAGATCGCGGGCGGCAAGTCGCCGCGCCTGTCCCTGACCGAACTGGCCGACCTGGGCGTGGACGCGGCGATCTACAGCACACCGTGCCTGTTCGCCGCGCACACCGCGATCGACACCGCGCTGGCCGAACTGATCCGGTCCGACGGCCGGTTGCCCGCGCCCGACGGCCCGGCCGCGGTCGGCGTCCGAACCGCCACCGAACTCCTGGAACGAAACCTCGGCACCCGACACTCGCCGTGACCGATCGTATGTGACCTGAATCACTTCCGAGGTCATGTCACGTTCCGCCGACCTTTCCCGTCCACGGGGGCAAACGAGGAAGGGAAGGACCATGACACAGCGCATCCTGGTGATCGGGGCCGGTTACGCGGGCATGACCGCGGTGCTCGGTGTGGCCCGGCACACCCGCAAACACGACGTCCGGATCACCCTGGTCAACCCGATCGGCCGGTTCACCGAGCGGCTGCGGCTGCACCAGAGGGCCGCCGGCGAAGAGCTCGCCGATCTTCGGATTCCCGACATGCTCAGCGGCACCGGAATCGACTTCGTGCAGGCACGGGTGACGCACGTCGACGCGGCCGCCCGTACCGTCCGGCTGCACGACGACCGGTCGATCGCGTACGACACCCTCGTGTACGCGCTCGGTAGCGTCGCCGACACCGTGACGGTGCCGGGTGTGCACGAACACGCCTTCACGCTCGACAGCGCCGCCGCGGCCGGCCGGCTGGCCGAACGCCTCACCGAGCTCGACACGACCGGCGGCACCGTGGTCATCGGCGGCGCCGGCCTGACCGGGATCGAGGCCGCGGCCGAGATCGCCGAGAACCACCCGGCCCTGCGGGTCGTCCTGCTCGGCCGGCACGAGCCCGGCGCGATGATGGGCGCCAAGGCACGTGCCCACCTGCACGCGGCCCTGGACCGTCTCGGCGTCCGGGTCCGCACCGCGACCACGATCGTCAAGGTGCTCCCGGACGCGGCCGAACTGGAGGACGGCGAGCTCGTGCACGCCGACGCGCTGCTGTGGACGACCGGGGTACGGGTGTCGCCACTGGCCGCCGAAGCGGGCCTCACCGTCGACGACCGCGGCCGGATCGTGGTCGACCCGACGCTGCGCTCGGTCTCCCACCCGCGGGTGTACGCGATCGGCGACGCGGCGGCGATCCGCCAGGCGTACGGCGTCATCCACGGCACCTGCCAGAGCGGCATCCCGACGGGGGCGCACGCCGCCGCGTCGATCGCCCGGCAGGTGGCGGGCAGGGAGCCCGAGGCGTTCCGGTTCGGGTACATCCATCAGCCGGTGAGCCTGGGACGCCACGACGGGGTCATCCAGTTCACCCACCCCGACGACACGCCGCGCCGGCTCGTCCTGACCGGCAGGTGGGCGGTGATGTACAAGGAGTTCGTCAGCGGCTCGCCGTGGAAGTCGTTCCGCCTGCTGAAGAGGATCGGCGGAGCCGTAAAGTGGCCGACCGGAGGCCGGGCCACCCGTCGGGCACGATGACCGAGGGGACGAGGGAGACACGTGGTCGACACGGACGTGTTCGAGGACCACCGCAACCTGCTGTTCTCGGTGGCCTACCGCATGCTGGGCAGCGCGGCCGACGCCGAGGACGTGGTCCAGGAGGCGTGGTTGCGCTGGTCGTCCGCGGACCGTTCCGATGTGCACGACCCCAAGCCGTACCTGGTGCGGATCGCCACGAACCTCGCGGTGGACGCGCTGCGTTCGGCCCGGGTGCGCCGGGAGACCTACGTCGGCCCCTGGCTCCCCGAGCCGATGTCGACCGGCCCGGACGTGGCCGAGAACGCGGCGCTTGCCGACTCGGTGTCCTTGGCGATGCTCGTCGTGCTGGAGTCGCTCTCCGAATTGGAGCGGGCGGTCTTCGTGCTCCACGAGGTGTTCGGCTTCCCCTATGCCGAGGTCGGCGCGGCGATCGACCGGCCCGAGGCGACCGTTCGGCAACTGGGCCATCGCGCCCGCGAGCACGTGCGGGCCCGTCGCCCCCGGTACGCCGCCGACCGGGGCGCCCGCAAGGCCGTCACCGAGAAGTTCTTCGCCGCGACCACGGGCGGCGACATCAACGAACTCATGCAACTGCTCGCCCCGGACGTCACGATCTGGACCGACGGCGGCGGCAAGGTCCGCGCCGCGCTGCGCCCGATCGTCGGCGCGGACAACGTCGCGGCCTGGCTCGCGGGCGTCACCAAACGCCCGTACGAGGGCGTCGACCTCGCCGACATGGTGCCCGACCTGGCCGAGATCAACGGCGAGCCCGCGCTGCGGATCAGCGCACACGGTCGGGTGGTCACGGTGATCGCCCTGGAGACCGGCGCGGACGGCCTCATCCACGGCATCCGCATGGTGGCCAACCCGGACAAACTGAGCCGCGTCTGACCCTCGCGAACGCGGCGCTCCGCGCCCTTTCGGTGCCGGGTGCCGGGTACCGGGGCGGGTGTCGAGCGCCGGGTGCCGTGCCGGGCGTCGCGTCCACGGCTTCGTCGGCGGCAGGCGCAGGAGTTCGCGGCCAACAGGCCGAACGTCCAGGGAAGTCCCTCCTCCGGACCGGCAATGTGCCGCAATCGCATGTGGCACGAGGTTCTGCTCGATAGGTTTTCCTCGTTTGCCCATGGGAGGAGTTCGGTCGGGACATGTCTCAGCCACAGGGTCCGCCGACCGGATCGCCGAGAACTCGACTGGCCAAGGCGACGCCTCCCGAGGTGGACAACGCCTACCTGCGCAACATCGTCGCGGACACCTATCCGACACCGGGCGGCGCCGGGAACTGGGTCGGAAACGGCAAGGCCGCCGCGGCTTTGTATGCCGAACTGCACGACGGGCGACCCACAGGCTCTCCCGGCCGAGAGAAGTTCCACCCCGTCGACGTGGCCGACCTGCTCGGTCGATATCGCAAGGCGCTCCGGCAACCCCAACTCTCGAATCGTGACAAATCAATTATTCTTGCTGAATCCGGCGAGCTGTACCGGGCACTTCAGGTGCGCGACACGGCGGGCGGTGTCACCGCGTGGCTGAACGCCAATCCGGAGCGCGCGAACACCACGCTGAACGCGGTCGAGTCGGTGAAGGCCGAACCCGAGCTGGCGTCGGTGACGGGGTCGCGTTTCCTCACGTCCACGTTCAAGCGGCCCGCCCTCGAGGCGGTGGTGCCCGACATGGGCCTGATCGCGCACCTGCGGCGCACGCTGGCCAGACCCGAGCCGCAGAATCTCGACGCCGAGGCTGCCCGCATCGCGGCCAAGGGCATGGGTCGGGCCGCGTCGCTGATCGAAACCGCGCGGGGATCCGAGGCGTTGCGCCCGGCACCGGGACGGACCGGCGGGCCGGCGGTCTCGAACGACGCGACCAGGAAACGCGGACGGAACGGCCCGGAGGTCGACCCATGACGGCGTCACCGCGCGCGGCCACGCGGGACCCGCGCCGGTCGAACGATACGATCTCATCGCAAATGCCGCTTCGGGCACCGTGGTTCACCTGACGGGAAGAGGAGAGGACGTGCCGGAGTCTCGCGAGCCCGCGTTGACGTTTCGAGGACTGTTCGACTGGTTGTGGGAACGGCTCCCGGAGGCGCGCCCCCACCTTGCCGAACTGAAGGCGGACGCCGAACTCGACGCCGTGCAGGAAGGCCGCGAGATCCCCGACGCCTCCGTCGGCTACCTGCTCAATCCGTACGGCATCCTCTCCGACGCGCTCTTCTGGCCGGTGATCGTCCCGGCCGTCGAGACCCGGAACGGCGACCTGCTGGCGCGGACCGCAGCGATCGTGGAGGCCCTTCTGGCCGCCGCGGACGAGGACATCCGCGACGCCGCCGACCTGCGGGTGGTCTCCCCGCTGCTCGGCCACGCCGAGTACTGGTCGATCTTCCGCCACGTCGCGGGCCCGCGCCTCCTGGCCATGACCACCCGAAGCTAGTGCCGTGGGCCGGAGCCGGAGGGGGATCGGCCCACCGGCCCCGGGCGGGGTTCACGGGTTTGCGGTTCGGGGGAGCATCGGGTTGCGTAGTTCGCCGATGCCCTCGATCCAGCTCACCAGCGTTTGGCCGGGCAGCAGGACCAGACGCCGAGGACACCCTCGACGGTGTGCTCCGGTCGCCCGGCGGCGAGTTGACTGCCCGCGACGGCGGTCGCGGCCAACTCCTCGTTGACGCCCGGCCGGAAGACGATGCCCAACTCGTCCAGCAGCGCGGACTGTCGGGCGAACTCCAGGTCGATGGTGCCCAGCGGGGAGCCCTGATAGCCGGACACGTAGGCCCCGGTGTCGGTGTCGGTGCCGGCTTCGGCGTCGGCCCGGCGCTGGTCCAACACCGATCGCACCAACGCCTGCACGCCGGAGAGCAGGACGCGTCCGTGTGCCGCGCCGAAGCGGGTGTCGGGTCCCGCGCGGTCCTGAGTGGTCTCGGTCACCGCGGGCTCCTGTGGGTCGGGCGACGGACGGGGACGAGGAAGAGCACGGGGGCGGGGATGGGGGTGGGGAGGAGGACGGGAGCGGGGTTCATCCGGCGGACACCGGCCGCGCGGGCTCGTCGCCGGTGAGCCTTAAAGCCGCCACGCGTCCGGCTCGGCGTCGAGGTGGCCGTCCGCGGCGACCCGGAACGCCGCGCTGGGAAGGCCCGGTTGCCCGGGGGCGCCGCGCGCCGCGGCGATCCAGGCGGCGCCCTCGGCCCCGGCCGGCACCAGGAAGCCGTCGGCGACCAGGTCGACCGTGGCCACGCGTGCACCGTCCGCGGTGCGGAACCAGGTGCGCGGGGCGAGCGCGCCGGGGTGCGCGCTCATCCGGTATTCGGTGATGCCGGAGCGCGGCGCGAGCGTCCCGTCCGGCACGATCGCGGTGGATGTGTAGTCGTGCCCGAACGTCTGTCCCTGGAACACGAAGTGCTCGCGCTGGTCGGGGATGGCCACGGCCAGGGCGCCGCGCAGCTGGTGGCCCGCGGCGTCCTCGATCGAGGACAGCGCGGTCGGGTCGGTGAACAACACGATGGTGCCGGCCATGCGTTCGGCGTTGCGCATGCTCTGCGCGGCGTTGAACCGGGCGACCGGTACCCGCTCGGCCTCGTAGCTCGCGAGCAGTTCCTCGCCGGCCCGTCCGCGCAGCACGGCGGCCGGTTTCCAGGCCAGGATGTGCGCGTCCTGGATGCCGGTGTTCATCCCGAAGCCACCGGTGGGCGGGAACCGGTGGGCCGCGTCGCCGGCGAGGAAGACCCGGTCCACCCGGAATCGCTCGGCGATGGCGATCTCCAGCTTCCACGGCAACGCGCTGCGCACCCGCACGGCGAGGTCGGGGGCGCCCACCGCGTGCCGGATCAGCTCCGCGCAGCATTCGGGCGGATAGTCGGCGGGGCTCTCGCGCTCCGGGTCGAAGGCGAAGTTGTAGGTCCAGCGCCGACTGCCGTCGAGGGCGATCAGCGCGCCCCGGGTCCGCGGGTTGAGGATCCACCACACCGCGTACGCCCGGCCCCGGGTGTACGCGGTGAGGTTGGCGTCGAAGTAGGCGTTGATCAGGTGTCCGACCGGCGCGATCTCGTCGTTGCCGACGCCCAGCAGGTCGCGCACCGGGCTGCGCGCGCCGTCGGCGGCCACCACGTAGCGGCCCGGATCCGCTCCCGGGTGCCGTCCGGGCGGCGGACCGTCGCGTCCGCGCCGCCTGTACGGCATGGTCCGGCGCCACTTCGACTACATCGGCCGGCACACCCAGACCTTCATCGGGTTCATGCGCACCGGCCTGGGCGACCCCGACGTGCGGGGGATCTTCGAGGCGGCCCGCGCGGCGGGCGTGGACCTGGTGCTGGACCTGTTCGGGATCGAGTCCGCGCCGCCACCGCCGATCCTGCGCGCCGCGTTGCGCGGCTGGGTGGGCTACCTGGACGAGATCAGCCTGGACCGGCCGGCGTACCGCGACGTCCCCGTGGAGGACGTCGTGCAACTGTCCATCGACACGCTGATCGCCGCCCTGCGGAGCGTGGAGGGCCGCCACTCCGACATCTCGGCGATGCTGAAGGAGCCGAACCGCGCGGACCCACCAAGATCCGCCGGACAGGGCCTAGCTCACCGAATCGGACCGGTTGGCCCGTTCGCGGCCGTTCGTGGTCGGGTTCGGCGGGGGGCTACTCGGTTGCCGGGGCGATGCGGTGCAGTTGCTTGCGGTCGTAGTAGGTGGTCATCGCGAAGCCGAAGGCGAGGCCGGCCAGTGCGCCGAAGGCGATGCCCGCCCAGGCCCGGGTCAGGCCGGCGTCGGCGCGGGCGTCGAAGTACAGGATGGCGCGTACGCCGTCGCTGAGTTGGCGCATCGGCTCGAACGCGGACAGCACCCGGTAGAAGCCCGGCAGCGCCTGGAGCGGGATGGTCGCGCCGGAGGACGGCAGCGCCAGCACGATGAACACGAACATGCTCACCAACTGGCCGATCCCGCCGAAGGCCGCGTTGATCGCCTGGACGCCCAGTCCCACCGCGGTGCTCGCGCAGATCGAGAAGACCCACAACAGGGGCAGATGGGACGCGTCCATGTCCAGGATGCCGATCGTGGCGAGCATGATCAGGGTCGCCGTCAGCACCGACAACACGGCCGACATCACGCACTTGACCGCGAGTTGATGGGTGCGGGTGATGTGCACCAACGGGCGTTCGGTACGCCACGGGCCGATCTCACTGGCCACGTAGCCGAGCCCGACGTCGACCCCGTTGCTGATGATGTTGCCGCCGAGGAAGCCGGCCAGGACCAGCAGGAGCGTGTAGTAGAACGCGGTCAGCCCCAGTCCGCTGCGGGGGGCGATCGGGTGGCCCACAGCGACGGCGACCGCGATCGGGTCCGCGAGCAGCAGGCGACCGGCCGTGGTGGTCTGCCCCGGAGCCGCCTGCGGCGCGGCGGTCAGCGTCGCGCCGAGCTGCAACGAGGCTGCGTGCAGGGCCTGTTGGGCGATCGCGGTGGACAACGAGGAGGCCAGGCTGCCCGCTCCGGGGTTGGTCAGTACGGTGACCGTGGGGTGGGTCGGCGCGGCCGGCGCGGGCGTGTTCAGGGCGGCCACCGACGCGGTGAAGTCGGCCGGCACCACGATCGCGCCGTACAGCTTGCCCGAGGCCATCCGTCGGCGTGCCGACGCCTCGTCGAGGACGCGCCAGGACACCGTGTCCCCGGGGTCGGGCGCGGCGGCGATGCCGGCGGTGATCCGCGCGCCCAGGTTCTCCGTCCCGCCCGCCGACGGCACGCCCCGGTCCGTGTTCACCAGGCCGATCGGCAGGCGGTGCAGGTCCCTGCGCGGATCGAGGATGCCGCCCATGTACAGGATGGAGAGCAGGAAGGCCAGCAGCCCGACGATGACCGAGGGCATCACCCAGATCCGCGGGTTGCGCAACACCCGCGACGCACCCACCCAGGGGGTGGACTGGTTCGAGGCCATCACTCTCCAGACAAGCCGAGGGGCGGGCCGACCACCCGCACTGGGGACGGCGGACACGGTCACCGTGCGCGAGATGGTCACCCCTTCACCGTCCCCCGAAACCCCACCTGCGCGAGACGAGCGACCCCACCTCCGCCCGGCACCCACCCGGCGAACCCCTCACTCCGGCGTACCCCTCACTCCGGCGTACCCCTCACTCCGGCGTACCCCTCACTCCGGCGTACCCCTTACTCCGGCGTACCCCTTACTCCGGCGTACCCCTCACTCCGGCGTACCCCTCACTCCGGCGTACCCCTCGCTCGGGCGTACCCCTCGCTCGGGTCCGGGGCCCGACTCCCGACCCGAGACGACCCGAGCCACGCGCCGGCCCGGCACCTGTCGGCGGGTACGCAAGACGCCGCCCCCGACCCGGACACGCGATGCCCCGCCCCGACCCACGCGAAGGCCCGTCACCCAACCCCGGACACGCGCAAGCCCCAACCCAACCCGACTTCCGACAGGCGAACGCCCCACCTCCTGACTCCGATACGCGCAAGTCCCGCGCCCACCCCGACCCGCGACGCGCAACGGCATCGCCCCCAACGACCCTGGCCATGTGAACGCCCATGCCCGCCGCCGCCGGCGGCGCGCACGCGAAAGCCTCGCTCCCGGCGTGGGGCGCCGGGAGCGAGGCCGCTATCGGTCGCGTGCGATCAGGAGATGGTCACGTCGTCCACGAGGAACGTGGTGACGAGTGACGAGTCCTCGGAGCCCGCGAAGGTGATGGTGACCGTCTGCCCCGCGTAGGCGCTCAGGTTCACCGTGCGTTGCACGTAGGCGCCGGTGGCGCCGACGTTGGAATAGGTGGCCAGGGTGGTCGAACCGATCTTGATCTTGAGCGTGTCGTAGACCGTGTTGCCGGTTTCCCGGGTGGTGGTCTTGATCCACGCCCGCAGGTTCGGCGAACCGGCCGGGACCGTGACGTTGGCCTGGCTCAGGTTCTCCGTGGCCGTGGAGCCGTAGCCCATCATCCACGCGTACCAGGAGCCGCCGTGCGCGGAACCCGGGTTGCTGTTGGTGATGATGTTGGCGCTTTGCGTCCAGTTGGCGGTACCCGCTTCGAAGTCACCGTTGCGGAGCGCGTTGCCGGGCGGGCCGCTGCCCACGGTCAGGGTGTACTGGGCCGTGTGCGTGGCCGAGGCGCCGGTACCGGTGACCGTGATCACGTAGGTGCCGTTCGCCGCGTTGGCCGCCGCGGTCGCGGTCAGCGTCGAGGACGCGCCGGACTGGATCGAGTTCGGGGTCAGGGTCACGGAGACGCCGGTGGGCTGACCCGACGCGGTCAGCGCGACGGTTTGCGCCACACCGGAGGTGACGGTCGTACTCAGCGTCGACGAGACCGAGTTGCCGGCCTGTACGGTGCCCGAGTTCGGGCTGAGGGTCATCGAGAAGTCGTTTTGGCCCGGGCCGCCGGTGCAGGGCGGGTCGTTGGGTTGTGCGGGGACGCTGACGGCGTCCCAGGCGGCCTTGGTCTTGTTGAACAGGGCGCAGGTGGGGTCGAGGGTCTTGGCCGAGTTGAGGGTGGCGGTGCGGTATTTCTTGTAGGTCATGCCGCTGGTCTTGAGCAGCATGCCGCCGTAGAAGATCTTGCCGGCCTGTTGGATGCCGACCCCGGTGAGGGTGGTGTTGTTGCAGGTGGGGCTGTTGGGCTTGCCGCCGCCGGGGGTGGTGCCCTCGGCGAGGAGGTAGAACCAGTGGTTCATCGGGCCGGCCGCGGCGTGTTCCTCGGTGTTCGGGATGGAGGAGCTGTAGCAGTCCGGGTCGCCGTTGGTGGAGGGCTTGTACATGTAGCGGATCGGGCCCTGGCCGACCAGGTTGACGACTTCGCCGACGGTGTAGTCGGGGACGTCGTAGGGGGAGGGCTCGTTGGTGTAGGCCTCGGTGAGGGCGCCCATGATGTCGCCGGTGGACTCGCCGAGTCCGGGTTCGGTGCCGGCGCCGCCGGGGGTGAACTGGTCGATGCCGTGGCCGAATTCGTGGCCGATGACGTCCTGGGAGGAGATCCACTGGTTGGCCTGGTTGTGGCCGATGGTGATGGAGGAGCCGTCCCAGTAGGCGTTGAGGTCGTTGAGGCCGACCTTGACCGGCCAGCTGCCGCCGTTGCCGTTGTGTCCGTTGCGACCGAGCCAGTCGCGGAGCATGTTCCATTCCTTCTGCGCCGCGAACATCGCGTCGACGCAGCCGGTTTCCTTGCTGGACGCCTGGCCGTTGCCCCAGGAGTCGGTGGACTTGGTGAAGACCTGGCCGTTGCTGTAGTCCGCGCAGGTCAGGCCGGGGCGGTTCGGGTCGCGCAGGGAGTAGGAACTGCCCGAGCCGGTGGTGTCGATGGTGAGCGGGTTCGGGCCGTTCCACTGACTGTTGCCGGTGCCGGCCTTCACGTCGTCGACGGTGTCGAGCACCGTGCCCGTGCTCGCGTCGACGAAGACGTGCAGCCTGCTGGGCGCGGTCGCGGTACGACCGATCAGCACGGTCTCCCAGGCCAACGCGCTCTTGCCGTCCTTGACCCGGACGACCAGGCGGTGCGATTCGACCTTGTCCACGGCCGCGAGTTTGGCCCTGGACGTGGTCTCGGCGGCGCCCGCGTCGATCGTGGGCGTGGTGTTGGCCGAGATGCGGGTGCTGGTGGCGGACTGGGTCGCGCGGACCCGGCCCTGGCCGTCGGCGAGCACGACGGCGTCGCCGCCGACCACCGGAATGCCCCGATAGGTGCGCTCGTAGGCGACCGAGTAGAGGCCGTTGACCCAGGGGGTCACCGCTTGGCGCTCGTAACTCTCGTCGGGACCCTTGGCGAGGGTGTCCAAGCCACTGGTCGCGGCTCGGTCGGCGGCGGAGACCGCCAGCGCCTGCGAGCCGGGAGGGGAAGGCGGATCGGCCGAAGCCGACTGCGCGGTCGTGGAGACCGCCAATCCGGCGAGTACGGCCAGAACTGTCCCGGCCGTCACCGTTTTGCGATTCATCGAGGCTCCTCGAGTGGAAGGTAGACCTCGACCACGAATCCGGCCTTCGCGATGCGTGTCCGCAAGGTGAGCGAACCGCCGACGCGCCTGGCCGCCGGGTTCGTGCCCGATCGGCACACGTTCACACGGTCTGCCCGTTCCGTTCAATGCGCGCTCGAAGAGCCGGCAAAATCTGTCAAACTCCGTGCCACGCAGGTGAGTTGCCTACAGCGGAGAATGGTTCCGGGAGTCGGTCGACGGGGCTGCCCGGCACCCGGTGCGGCGACCGGAGAGGCGCATCGGGTGCCGGGCAGCAGGCGCGAACGACTCGCCTGGAGGCCGTGATCGACTCATCGAGAGGTTGCGACCGGCTCACCGAGAGGCCGCGATCGGCTCACCGAGAGGTCACGATCAGCTCACCGGAAGATCCAGGTAGGACGGATCCTCGTCGGAGGGGGAGACCGTGATCGTGGTGCCCGCGACGGGGGCCGCACCGTAGAACGGGTCGTAGGTGTCCAGCACGAGCAGTACCCGGTGGCCGGCCGGGACGTTGTAACCGGTGGCCTGGAGGTCGATGTCCAGGGTGACCAGCCGTTCCGCCTCGCCCTCGGGGCCGGTGAACGGCGCGTGCGTGATGATGTGGGCGTTGCCGTCGGCGTCGACGTCGAAGAGGTGTGCGATCACCGTCGGGGTCGGCCCCTCGATCGTGTAAGTCACCCGCAGTCGAGGCACGCCCCGCAGTTTCACCGCCACGGGTAGCGGTGCGGTTGCCCATA
The DNA here is from genome assembly GCF_045207655.1 of Embleya sp. NBC_00888. Taxonomy (NCBI): domain Bacteria; kingdom Bacillati; phylum Actinomycetota; class Actinomycetes; order Kitasatosporales; family Streptomycetaceae; genus Embleya; species Embleya sp. NBC_00888. The sequence continues at coordinate 3,199,247 of NZ_CP108785.1, forward strand.
CGCCCGCGTGCGACCGGTCGATCTCGTTGGTCGGGTAGACCTTGGGGAAGCCGGCCATCTCCGGGTAGCCGGAGAAGATGATCTTGTTTGCGACGGTGGCCGGGGTGTCGGCGCCGGACCGGAAGACGATGTCCGCGTCGCCGCCCGGCTTGTCGGTGAGCGTGCCGTCGCCGCCGTTCTGTGGGCCGGACAGGTACAGCCGTTCGGTGCGCCCGGTGACCGCGCCCCACGTGGGCTGCTCTTCGATCGGGCCCTTCCACATGATCTGCGTGACGACCTCGCCCTCGGCGTCGATGCCGTTGGCGACGCCCTTGAGGTGGTGGTCGAACCACCGGTGCGCGTCCTCCCAGATCCGGTTCGGCAGCCCGACGATGCCGGGCGATTCCGGTCCCGAGTGGTCGCCGATGGACAACAGGAGGCGCTTGGGGCCGGTCAGCGCGTTGAACATCTTCAACGTCTGGTTGGTGGGGAACAGCGTCTCGTGCCACGCGTTCGCGAACAGGATCGGCACGCCGCGTTCGTTGAGCTTTCCGACGCGGTCGTACGGGGAGCGCGGTACCGCCCAGTCCAGCGCCGGTTGCGGGTCCGGGTTGGTCAGTACGTCCCGGAACGCCTGCTGTGTCGTCTCGCTGAGCCGGGCGTCGGCGGCGGCACCCAGGAGCGTGGACACCGCGGCCAGGTGCCGGGTGCCGTTCTCGAAGAACGCCTCGCCCAGATCGCCCCAGGTGCTCAGGGCCACCACCGCGCCCACCTTGGGCTCCTCGGCGGCGACCAACTGGCTGATGCCCGATCCGTACGAGTCTCCGATGAAGCCGACGCCGGTCAACTCGCCCGCGACCAGGCCCTCCACGAAGGCGATCGCCGCCTGACCGTCCTGGATGTCCTCGAGGCCGGCCACCTCGACCTCACCCTGGGAGTTGCCGAACCCACGCGCGGTGTAGGCCAGTACGTGGTAGCCCTTGAGCGCGAAGCGGGTGGCCTGCACCGCGTAGACGACCCAGCCCAGGTTCACCCACGGCGAGGGCATCACGATCAGCGGTCGGGGTCGGCCGTCCCGGTGCAGCCAGAGTGCGCCGTCCAACTCGTCGCCTCCCGCGCCGGGCACGCCGACCTTGCTGAACTCCACCTGTGCCCGGGTCTCCTCGACCTCGGCCACGCGCGCGGGGGCGAGTCGACCGGTGTTCCCGGTCTCCAGTGCTTCGACGACCTGCGTCAAGGTCGCCTCGTCCAGTTCGGGGTAGAGGCTGGTCGGCTGCGGTTCCTGAGAACTCACGTCGGTTCCTTCCCACTTCGTCGCTCGTGCGGACGAGGCCGACACCCCGCCATGATCGCGGTGAGTGGCGGCTCGAAAACACAGTGTCATCGAATCCTGTTTCACGACGGGAGAATGGGAGGAAAATCCGAAGTGGGAAACAACCATTCCGGTGTGCCGACCCCTTCGCTACCCTCGCCCGATCCGGCAATCGTCGAGCGGGGCTCCCCGCGGATCGGATGGCCCATGAAGAACGTTTCCCCGGACGACGCGTCCGGGCGCCCGACGGTGTCGATCTCCGCCGGACGGGTGTGCGGTACCACCGCGGACGGCGTGCGTCGTTTCCTCGGCATCCCGTACGCCGCCCCGCCGGTGGGCCGGAGACGGTTCGACCGGCCGGCCCCGCATCCGGGGTGGGCGGACGTGCGCGACGCCGGTTCGATGGGGGCGACCGCGCCCCAGGCGCCGTATCGGGGCGCCCTGGGCGACCTGCTGCCGACGGTGGTGGTCGAGGGCGACGAATACCTGAACCTGAACATCTGGGCACCGGCCGACGCGGCCGCTCTTCCGGTCATGGTGTGGGTGCACGGCGGATCACTCGCGCACGGCGCCAACGCGCTGCCCGGGTACGACGGTTCCGCCTTCGCCCGGGACGGCGTGGTGTTCGTGGCGCTGAACTACCGGCTGGCCTCCGAGGGCTTCTCGGTGTTGGCGGGCGCGCCGCTCAATCTCGGACTGGCCGACGTGCTCGCCGCGCTGCGCTGGGTGCGCGCCGAGATCGCGGCCTTCGGCGGCGACCCCGAACAGGTCACCGTGTTCGGCGAGTCCGCCGGATCGATCCTGCTGGGTGCGCTGGTCGCCCACCCGGAGGCCGCGTCGTTGTTCGGTCGGGCGATTCTGCAGAGTGGGATGCCCGGCGCGCTCCCGCCCGAGGGCGCCGGCCGGATCACCCGCCTGGTGGCCAAGCGACTGGGTCGCGCGGCCACCCGGGAGGCGTTCGCGGACGTGCCCGCGGCCGAACTGGTCGCGGCCGAACAGGCCGTCACCGCCGGCGGCTCGCCGATGACCGGTGGCCCCGGATTCACCATGGCCGTCGAAGCGGACCTGGTGCCGGTCGAGCCGATGGCGGCGCTGTTGGCCGGCGCGGGGTCGGACATCACGCTGCTGCTCGGCTCGAACACCGAGGAATACCGGCTGTGGTTCGTGCCCACGGGGATGCCGGCCCGGGTCGGGGCACTGCTGTTCGCGGGTGCGCGGCTCAAATTCCGGATCGGACGCCGGATTCTGGCCGCGTATCGGGCCAACCGGCCGGGCGCCTCGCGCGGTGAACTGCTCGGCACGCTGGTCGGCGACCTGCTGCTGCGACTGCCGATCAACCGGGTCGCGGACGCCCGACTGGATCACGACGCGTCCACCTACGTCTACGAGTTCGGTTGGCGCAGCCCGGTCCGGGACCTGGGCGCGGCGCACGCGATGGAACTGCCCTTCGTCTTCGACGGCCTCGCGACGCCCGACTGGCGCGCCCTCACCGGCGACGCGGCGCCGCAGCGGCTGGCCGACGACATGCACGCGGCGTGGGTACGGTTCGCCAAGACCGGCGACCCGGGCTGGGAGCCGTGGGACGCCCGGCGCCCGGTACGGGTGTTCGACCATCCCGAGGTCCGCACGGTGCTCGCCCCGCGCGAGGACGAGCGGGCCGTCTGGCCCTGACCGGCGGGCCCGGCCGGGTCCATTCCCGGGCCGGCCGGCGGGGTGTCGCGTCCTTCATCCCAGGGCGCGACGCACGGCCGCGTGTGGCAGCGCGAACGCCTTGTGCCCGGACGGCGCGTGCACCGTCTCGGCGGCCAACAGGGCGTCCAGTACCGCCTCCTCGATGGCGTCCATCGTCGCGGCGAAGACCGTGTCCAGCAGCGCCGAGGGCAGCGGCTCGGCGGCGCGCGCGGGCGCGGTGGAGAAGGCCACCGCGTAGTCGCCGCTGCCGTGCGCGAACGCGGCCCCGACCCGGGCCAGACCGAACACACCGCGCCCGGCGATCCGGGTCAACTCGCGTGTGGAGCAGGGCAGATCGGTGGCGACCACGACCACGCACGAGCCCTGCCCGCGGGCCGGCCCGGCGGTCGGCAGACCCAGCGTGGCCGGGCGCAACACCTGCCCGCCCAGCCGTAGTTCGCCGGACATGTTGGCCTGCACCAGCACGCCCACGGTCGCCTCGCCGGTGTCCGTGGGCACCCGGCGCGACGCGGTGCCGATGCCGGCCTTGTAGCCCAGCGCGCACGCGCCGGTGCCGCCGCCCACACTGCCTTGCGGTACCGGCCCGGTCGAGGCGGTGTCCAGTGCCGCGTACACGTGCGCCGCGGTCACCCGGCGTGGTCGGTTCCGGGACAGCCACGTGTCGTCGATCTCGCCGACCACCGGCAGCACCGAGGTGAGCGGCGGGTCGGCCCGCTCCCGCAGCCAGGTCGACAGGGCGTTCGCGACGGGGAAGGTGGACAGCTTGGAGGTGAGCAGCAACGGGGTCTCCAACGCGCCCGGTTCCACCGATCGGCCGGCGCCGACGAACCTCCCGTGGCCGTTGCCGACGAACTGCCCGGCCCGCAATGGGCCGTGACTGCCCAGCGCGTCGGGCACGATCGCGGTCACTCCCGAGTACAACCCCTCCCGGGGGTCGCGCAGCGTGGTGTGCCCCACCCGCACGCCCGGGACGTCGGTGAGCGCGTTTTACGTCCCGGGAGCGAGCGGGCCCGGCGCGTGGCCGAAGTCGCGGATGCGCGGGCGCGGCTTCGCAGGGTCCGTCGCGAGCTCGGTCATGGTGGCTCCGGATGTCGTTTCCGCCGGCATTCGCATGCCGTCACTCTCCGCTTTGCCCGTCGTGGGCCGCACCGTCGTCGCGGACGAAAGTTCGGACCCGCCTCGGGTGGGCCACACCAACCCCGGGCGGTCCTCGCGCCTGGTCGGCGGGGGCCCGCGCGCTCTATAGGCTGACCACCCACAAACCACCCACTGGCGCCGGAGAGCGGCACCGACACGGTTGAGGGTGCACCGATGAGCGCGCGTTTCGAGGAACTCGACTGGCGGCCGACGCCGATGGGCGAGATCAGTCTGCGCCGCAGGCGGGATCCGGCCACGGGCGAGGACGTGTACGAGGTCAAGCTCGGCGACGAGTTCCTGATGTCCAGCCTGTTCACGGCGGGCGAGATCGCGCTGACCCGACTGGGCCTGGCCGACCTGCCGGACGCCGAACTCGACGTCGTGGTGGGCGGGCTCGGGCTCGGGTACACCGCCCGGGCGGCGCTGGAGGATCCACGCGTGCGCAGCCTGATCGTGGTGGACGCGCTCGGCGAGGTGATCGACTGGCACCGGCGCGGGCTGGTGCCGCTGGGCGCGGGGCTGGCCGGCGATCCGCGCTGTCGGCTGGTCCTCGGCGACTTCTTCGCGATGGCCGGCGACCCTCGCGGGTGGGATGCGCAGGCGCCCGGCCGGCGCTTCCACGCCATCCTGCTGGACGTCGACCACTCGCCGCGGCACGTGCTGCATCCCAGCCACGCCGCGCTCTACCGGCCCGCCGGGCTGCGCGCGCTGGCCGATCGGCTGCATCCGGACGGCGTCTTCGCCCTGTGGTCGAACGACCCGCCGGACCACGAGTTCGGCGCGGTGCTCGCCGAGGTGTTCCCCGCCTCGGCCGCGCACGTGGTCGACTTCGACAACCCGCTCCAGGGCGGTACGGCGACCAACACCGTGTACGTGGCGCGCAAGGCGGGCGACCCCGCGTCCTGACCCGGCGGGACGGCGGACCGGGTCGGGACGCGGGGTACGGGGCGTGTCCCCGGACCCCACCGGGTCAGTACCGGGGTGCGAGGACACGCGGGGTGCCGCGCCCGGCGACAGGGCACGAGTCGCCGGGCGCGGCACCGCTCAGGCGCGCAGGTGGTCGATGGCGACGCGGGCGGCCAGGCCGATCGCGGCGTCGGCCCGGGGCAGGCGGAAGCCCATCGACTCCGAACGCAGGAAGACGCCGACGGCGTAGCGCTTGCCGTCGGGGTACTCGACGACCCCGGCCTCGTTGCGCACACCCCACAGGGTGCCGGTCTTGCCGGACACCCGGATCTCGTCCTCGAAGCCGGAGGAGAGCCGGTGCGGCCAGATCTGCCGGCCCATGATCTCGCGCACCTCGGCGCAGGCCTCGGCGGGCCCGGCCTCGTCCCGCCAGATGGCGGCGAGCAGCTTGGTGATCTCGCGCGGGGTGGTCGAGGCGGTGCGCTCGGGGTCGCGCACGGTCAGCATGCGCATGCGGTCCGGGGTGACCCGGGCGAGTTGCTCCTCGACGTCCTCGGCCGTCGGGTCGATGCCCAGGTCGGTCACCACGCTGGAGAGCAGTTCCTTGCAGCCGGTGACCGCGGTGGCGCGGCAGTCCAATTCGTCCAGCGTGGCCCGCACGTTCTCCCGGCCGACCAGGCCGAGCACGACGTCGGTGGCCGCGTTGTCGCTCATGGTCATCATCATCGCGGCGAGGTCGCGCGCGCTCATCTCCACGTCGTGCACGCAGCCGTCGGTGCCGATGCCGTCGCCTGCCTTGTCGGCGTCGGTGACCACGTGCCGCCCGGCCCGGTCCAGCCGGCCCGAGGCCGCCTGGCGCGCGTACTCCAACGCGATCGGGATCTTGAAGACCGAGGCGAGCACGACCTTGTGATCGGACCCGTAACAGACCTCGTCGTCGCCGTCGAGGTCGCGTACGTGCAGGAAGCCCTCGACCTCGGCCGCGTCGAAGACGGCGCGGATGCTCTTCGCCGGCTCGACCGGATCCTGGTCGGTGATCATGTTCGCTCCGTGGGGGTGGTCGGGTGGCCCCGAAGGGCCCGACGGGGTGTGTTCAGCGTTTGGCGGCGACGTTCGGCAGGTGGGTGGCGGCCGCGTGCGCGCCCACCGTGTACCAGAGGTTGATCAGGTCCATCACGACGTTGGGATCGGGCGCCGCGCATCGCACGGTCAACAGGTCCAGTCGTTCCGCGCCGGGCACGGCGGCGGCGAACTCGGCGGCCAGGGGGAGTTGGAAGCCCACCTCCAGGACCAGTTCATCGGGCATCGGCAGGGCTTGCAGCCCGCTCGCGTTCTCGACGGCCAGCGCGGCCTTCTCCCGGATGAGGTCCCGAGCCAGGGAGGGATGCATGGTGTCGGCCGCGGTCCATCCCTCGGCGGACTTGACCTGCGCGGTGACCACGCCGGGGAATACCTCCTCGGCCACCGAGCAGACGTGGTTGTCGCCGGTGACCAGTCCGATCGGCACCCCGTGTTGGGCGGCCAGCAGCGCGATCACCTCGGCCTCGGTGACGTGGCGGTCGCCCAGTTTCACCGAGGTGAAGTTGCCGGAGAAGGTGTGCGAGAGCACGCCCGGCTTGCCGGCCGCCGCGTGGTAGCCGACGAACAGCGCCACCGCGTGCTGCGGGCCCAAGCCGTGCGCCATGCACTGGGCCTTGGGGGTGCCCAGGATCATCCGGGCGCGGGAGTCCAGGTCCTCCGCGATCAGGTTGTCCATCGTGCCGTGGCTGTCGTTGATCAGCACGCGCTCGGCGCCCGCCGCGAACGCGCCCTCGATCGCCGCGTTCGCCTCGCCGGTCATCAGGTGCTGGGCGCGCGGATAGCCGCTGCCCCCGCGCCAGATCTGATCCAGGGTGGCGATGCCCGCCACGCCTTCCATGTCGATCGAGATGTACACGTCCATCGGTCACTCCCGTTCGTCGCGCTGCCCGTGACCGACCCGATGCGCGGGCATCGCCCGACGCCCGGCCGGGCGGTGCGCCGACCGTCGGCCGCCTCTGCCGAGGATTGCCGAGGCGGCCGGGGCTCGGCGTCGGTGATTCGGACAGGTTCGGCGGCGGTTCTTCGTCCACGAGGACGATTCGAGGTTTTCGGGGGCTGCCTACCGTGATCGTCCTCTGCGGCACTCGCCGCCGCCTTCCGAGGAGGTATCCCACGATGGGACGATCCGACGTGCCCGGGTCTGCTGCCCGGACACTGCCGACGCCCGAGTACCTAGCGACCCGACTCGGCGAACTGGCCAAGCGCGGCAACATTCCCGGTGCGAGTGTCGCGGTACGGATGGGCGACGAGACGGTCGTGGCCGCCACGGGCGTGCTCGACGTGGAGATCGGGTACCCGGCGACCCCGGACTCGATCTTCCAGATCGGGTCGATCACCAAGGTCTGGACGGCGACGCTGATCATGCAGCTCGTCGACGAGGGCGTGCTCGACCTCGACGCCCCCGTGCGCACCTACCTGCCGGACTTCAAGCTCGTCGACGAGGCCGCCGCACAGGTGGTGACGACGCGTCAACTGCTGTGCCACACCGCGGGTTTCGAGGGCGACCTGTTCGAGGACCACGGTCCCGGGGACGACGCGGTGGCCAAGCTGGTCGCGGACCTGGCCGAGAAGGCCGGCCAACTGTTCGCACCCGGCGAGATGTTCTCGTACTGCAACAGCGGGTTCGTCGTGCTGGGCCGGATCATCGAGGTGCTCACCGGGCAGACCTGGGAGGCGACGCTGCGTGAGCGCATAGCGGTGCCGCTGGGCCTGGGCCGGCTGGCCACCAGCGCGAACGAGGCGATCCTGCACCGGGTGGCGATCGGGCACGTGTCCGGGCCGGACGGGACCGCGGTGCGGGTGCCGGGGTGGGAGATGCCGCGCTCCAACGCGCCCGCCGGCTCGACGTTGACCACCACGGCGACCGACCTGCTCGCGTTCGCCGCCGCGCACATCGCCCGGGGACTGCTCCCGGACGGCACCCGTCTGCTGTCGGAGGCGTCCGCGCTCGCGATGCGCGAGCCGCAGGTCCGGGTGCCCGACATCGAGGCGGTCGGCGGCGCGTGGGGGCTGGGCTGGAATCTGTTCGACTGGGTCGGCGGCCCGATCATCGGTCACGACGGCGGCACCATGGGCCAGGCCGCGATCCTGCGGGTGGCCCCCGAGAGCGACGTCTCGATCGCGATCCTCACCAACGGCGGCGACCTGGCCGTGATGTACGACCTGGTCCGCGACGTGTTCGCGACGACCGCGGACGTGCGGGTACCGGAGCCCGTCGTACCGCCCGCCGAGCCCCCGGTGGTGGACTCGCGCTTCTTCGTCGGTCGCTACGCCTCGCAGGCGATGTCGTTGGACGTGGTCGAGTCCGAGGAGGGACTGGAACTGACCATGCGCACGCTCGGCGCCGCCGCCGAGATGATCGGCGAACAGGTCAAGACCAGCAAGCTGGTGATCCGCGACGCCCGCACGCTGATCGCGGTCGAGGCACGGGGTGGGCAGCACACGCAGTACGCCTTCCTCGGCGACGGCGACCGGGCCCGCTTCCTGCACATGACCCGTGCGCTGCCCCGGGTGGGCGCCGTCGACGCGGTTGCCGCGCACGCCGCCGAGCAGGGTGCCGTCGGCTGTACCGCCGGAGGCGCGAGATGAGAAGGCTCCCACGCGGCGCCGCCGCGGCCGTCGCGTTGGGCCTGTTCGCCGCAGGGTGCGGGGGGACCGGCAGCGGCGGCGGCTCCGGCGCCGGCGACGCCGTCACCATCGCGATCCCCGGCGACCCGGGCAACATGAACCCGCTGACGGCGCTGACCTCGTCCGCGGTGACGATGAACCGCTTCACCTACGACTCGTTGATCAAGATCAACCCGGACGACGGGCGGATCGTCTCCGGCGTCGCGGAGAAGTGGACCTCCGACGCGATCTCGGCGACCTTCACCATCAGGCGCGACGCGATGTGCGACAACGGCGTGGCGCTGACCCCGTCCGACATCGCGGCCCAGTACGCCTACATCGCCGACCCGGCGAACAAGTCCCCCCTGTACGGCCTGATGGTGCCGGCCGGAGTGGTCGCCACCGCCGACGACGCGGCGGGCACCCTGACGCTGAAGACCACGGAGCCCGCCCCGTTCCTGGTCCGCGGCTCCTCGATGTTGCCGCTGGTGTGCCCCACCGGCCTGCGGGCCTCGGACACGCTCACCCACGCGTCCGACGGCACCGGCCCGTATCGACTGACCGAGGTGGTCCCCGGCGATCACTTCACCTTCACCAGGCGCCCGGGATACACCTGGGGGCCGGACGGCGCCGACAACACCCGGTCGCCGGAGCGCGTGGTCTTCAAGGTCATCGGCAACGAGTCCACCAGGGCGAACCTGCTGCTCGGCGGCCAACTCGACATCGCGCCCATCATGGGCGCCGACCGTTCCCGGCTGACCGCGGCCGGGGTGAAGTTCCAGACCCAGCGCGACCCGCTCGGGATGTTCGTCTTCAACGAGGCCGCCAATCGGGTCACCGCCGATCCGCAGGTGCGGATGGCCCTGATCACCGCGCTGAACCTCAAGCAGATCGGTGCGGTGGCCACCGGCGGCAAGGGCGTCGCGCCGCGCCGGCTCGGTGTCACGATGGGCCCGCCGTGCACCGACGACGCGATCACCGGCAACATCCCACCGCACGACGTGGCCAAGGCCGCGGAGACGCTGCGCGAGGCCGGCTGGAAGAAGTCCGGCGGGCACTGGAGCAAGGACGGCAAACAGCTCTCGCTCTCGATGGCCTATCCCGGCAACACCTACGGCACCCAGATCGTCGCCGCCGCCGAATTGGCCGTCAAGCAGTGGACCTCCTTCGGCGTCAAGGTCGACCTGCGGCCGACCACCCCCTCGACCAACGCCACGATCCTGATGGGCGGCCAGTGGGAGGTCGCGTGGGCGCCGCTCGGGGTGACCACACCCGACCAGGCCATTCCGTTCTTCGCCGGACCCCCGCCGCCCAACGGGCTGAACTTCGGCTCGCTCGACAACCCCGAGTACAAGCGGCTCATGGCCCTCGCGATGGCCAAGCCCGACACCTCCGGCTGCCCCGAATGGACGGCAGCGGAGTCCGAGTTGACCAAACGTGTCGATGTGGTGACCTTCATGGACTCGATGACGCCCTATTTCACCCGGGGCTACAACTTCCAACTCGACGGTGGCGGTCCCATTCCGACCACACTGCGCAAGGTCGGTGAACGATGAGCACCGCAACCCTCTCCGGCCGGGTGATCGATTTCCGTCTCGGTCCCTGGGCCTCCTTCCTCGTGCGCCGCACCGGACGCCTCGTGGTCTCCCTGGCCGCACTGGTCACCGCCGCCTTCGCGATGATCCACTTCGTGCCCGGCGACCCGGTCCGCGGCGCCCTGGGACTCAACGCCACGCCCGAGGCGGTCGCCGCCCGCAAGGAGCAACTGGGCCTGGACGACTCGCTGATCTCCCAGTACAAGCACTTCGTGAGCGGGCTCTTCCACGGCGACCTGGGCGAGTCGATCACCGCCCGGGTCCCGGTGTCCCGGATGATCGGCGACCGGCTCCCGGCGACCCTGGAGATCGCGATCTACGCGTTTCTCCTGGTGATGCTGGTGGCCATCCCGCTGGGCATGGCCATGGCCGTGTGGACCCGCAACGGGCGGCGCCGGCGCGGCGAACTCGCCTTCGCCTCCTCGACCGGGGCGATTGTGGCCATCCCGGAATTCCTCCTCGCCGTCTGCCTGGCCTCGGTGTTCGGGGTCTCGCTCGGCTGGTTCCCGGTGGCGCTGCGCGAAGGCCCGGACTCCTACGTCCTGCCGGTGCTCGCGCTGGCCATCACCCCGATCGCCGCACTGTCGCGGATCGTCCGGGTGGAGGCGCTGCGCGTGTTCGAGACCGACTACATGCGCACCGCCCGCGCCAAGCGGCTGCCCGGCCGACTGGTCTACCTGCGGCACGCGTTGCCGAACCTGCTGACCTCCTCGCTCACCCTGGGCGGCCTGCTCCTGAGCGGCCTGCTGGCCGGGACCGTACTGATCGAGAACGTCTTCGCCTGGCCCGGCCTGGGCATGACCATCGTCCAGGCGATCCTGCAGAAGGACTATCCGCTCGTCCAAGGCATCGTGCTGGTCTACGGAGCCGCCGCGCTCACGATCAACTTCGTGGTCGACCTCGCCGTCGCCGCCGCCGATCCCCAGTCCACGATTCGCGGGAGCTGAAGATGGCCAACGCACCAAGACTTCGCCTCGCACTGCGCACCCCGCTGGGGATCACCGCCGCCGTCGCGAGCACGATCATCGCCCTGGTGGCGATCTTCGGACCCATGCTGCTCGGTGACACCGCCGACCGGATCGACACCGACGCGATCGGCCGACACAGCGGCACCGAGCACCTGTTCGGTACCGACGCGCTGGGTCGCGACATCGCCGCCCGGGTGGTGGTGGCCACCCGGCTCACCGTGGAACTGACCCTGTTCGCCACGCTCATCGCGGTCGTCGGCGGCCTGGTCCTGGGCGTCCTGCCGGCCGTCCTCGGCCGCCGCGCCGGTCGCCTGATCACCGCGACGGTCAACCTGCTCGTCGCCTTCCCCGGCCTGCTGTTCGTGCTCTTCCTCGCGGTCATCTTCGGCGTCGGCACCTTCTCCGCCGCCTTCGCCATCGGCCTGGGCGCGGCCCCCAGCACCGCCCGACTCGTGCAGAACCTGACCGCCTCGGTCGCCGGCACCGACTACGTGGCCGCGGCGCGGATCCTGGGCGTCGGCCGCTTCCGGATCATCGTCCGGCACATCCTGCCCAACATCGCCGAACCCGTCGCGCTGTTCGTCTCCACGACCGCCGCCGGCATCCTGGTCGCCTTCTCCGGCCTGTCCTTCCTCGGTCTGGGCGTGCAACCGCCCGACTACGACTGGGGACGCCTGCTCAACGAGCAACTCGACCGGGTCATGGTGGACCCGATGTCGGCGGTCGGGCCGGGCCTTGCGATCGTGCTCACCGGCATCACCTTCGGCCTGATCGGCGAGGTGGTCGCCAAGGCGAACGCCGGCCGTACCGCGCCGCAGGCCGAGGTCGGCGCGGCCGACCCGGTCACCGAACGGTCCGCCGAAGCGGCCGAGTCCGCGCTGCTGAACATCGACCACCTGCGGGTGCGCTTCCCCGGGCACACCGCCGTGCACGACGTCTGTCTCACCGTCGCCGAGGGCGAAGCGGTCGGCATCGTCGGCGAGTCCGGCTCGGGCAAGAGCCTGACCGCGCTCGCCGCGGCCGGACTCGTCCCGCACCCGGGCCGGGTCAGCGCGGGCACCCTGCGCTTCGGCGACCGGGACCTGAACAAGCAGGCCCCCAAGGGCACCTCGATGGCCATGGTCTTCCAGGACCCGATGGCCTCGCTCAACCCCGCGCTCACGGTCGGCCGGCAACTCGCCGAGGTGGCCGAGGTGCACCACGACGCCGGGCGGGCGGCGGCCCTTTCCCGGGCCGTGTCCCGACTGGGCGCGGTGGGCATCATCAACCCCGAACAGCGGGTCCGCAAGCGTCCGCACGAGTTCTCCGGCGGCATGCGCCAACGCGTGATGATCGCGATGGGCCTGATGGGCGAACCCCGGCTGATCATCGCCGACGAGCCCACCACCGCCCTGGACGTGACCGTGCAGGCCCAGGTGCTGGCCCTGCTCCGGGACGTGCGGACCGAATCGGGCGCCGCACTGCTGCTCATCTCGCACGACATCGCCGTCGTCTCCCAGGTGTGCGACCGCGTCGTGGTGATGTACGCGGGACGGATCGTCGAGGAACTGCCCGTCGGGGACCTCGCCGACGGCGTCGCCCACCCGTACTCGGCCGCGCTGATCGGCGCGGTGCCCAGCATGACCACCGACCGGGACGTCCCGCTGGCGACCATCCCCGGCCGGCCGCCCGAGCCCGGCGAGGAGAGCGTCGGTTGCCCGTTCGCGCCGCGCTGCGCCCGGGCGACGGACCGCTGCCGCACCGAGGAGCCGGTCCTGGAATCGATCGGTTCCGGCCGCCGCGTCGCGTGCTGGGACCCGATCACCACCGTCACCCACGAACTCGAGGAGGCACGATGAAAGCCGCGAGCACGGTGGATCCCTCCGCCGCCGAAGCCGCCCCGGGCCCGGCCGGGAGCGCCACATCCGGTTCGCTCGAACTGCGCAACATCACCGTGCGCTACGGCCGCGGCCGCGGTGCCTCCACCGCCGTCGACGACGTGTCCCTGGAGGTGCCCGCGGGCAGCGTGGTGGGCCTGGTCGGCGGCTCCGGATCGGGCAAGTCCACCCTGGGCCGGGCCGCGGTCGGTCTGGTCCCCGTCTACTCGGGGCAGGTCCTGGTCGACGGCGTCGACCAGGGCCGCAAGCCCGGGCGCCGACCGATCCAACTGGTCTTCCAGGACCCGTTCGCCTCGCTCAACCCGCGCCTGACCATCGGCGGTTCGGTCGCCGAGGCGGTGCCGCGCACCGACCGGGCGACCCGGGCGAGCGAGGTGGCCCGCTACCTCGACCTGGTCGGCATCGACCCCGGCGTGGCCGGCCGGCTGCCGCACGCGCTCTCCGGCGGCCAGCGCCAGCGCGTGGCACTGGCCCGCGCGCTCGCCGCCCGGCCCGCCGTACTGGTCGCCGACGAGGTCACCTCCGCGCTGGACGTCTCGGTCCAGGGCGCGGTGCTCAACCTGATCCGCGACCTGCAACGCGAACTCGACTTCGCGATGTTGTTCATCTCGCACAACCTGGCCGTCGTGCGCTATCTCGCGGACCGGATCGCGGTGATGGACCGCGGCGTCCTGGTGGAGTCCGGCCCGGCCGCCCAGGTCCTGGAGAACCCGGAACACGAGTACACCCGGGCGCTGCTGTCCGGCGTGCCCACGATCGGCGAGCCGTTGCCCGAACGCGCGGCGGTCGACCCCGATACCGATGTGGAGACGGAGGCCGCGGCCCGATGACCCCGACACCGGCGGGGGCGCGTACCGGCGGCGACCTGTACCGCGCCGACCGCGAACCCGAACCCGACCCCGGTGCGTTGCGCGACCGCGCGGCCGAGGCGGCCGACCGCGCGGCTCGCGTGGCTCGGATCGAGATCCGCGAACTGCACACGCCGGTCGAGATGGCCGACGCGTGCGGCCTGTTCCAACACGTCTGGCAGCCCGACACCCCGATGATCAGCCCCGAGATGATGACCGTGGTCGCGCACTCCGGCGGCTACGTCGCGGGCACCTACGAGGGCGATCGACTGGTCGGCGCGGGTGTGGGCCTGCTCTCCACCGACGGCCTGCACTCGCACATCGCCGGCGTCGACGAACGCTCGCGAGGACGCGAGGTGGGCTACGCGCTCAAGGTGTACCAGCGGGCGTGGTGCCTGGCCCGCGGGATCACCCGGGTCACCTGGACGTTCGACCCCCTGGTCGGACGGAACGCCTACTTCAACCTGGCCAAGCTCGGCGCGGTACCCGCGCAGTACCTCGCCGACTTCTACGGGCCCATGTCCGATGCCATCAACGGCGACGACTACTCCGATCGCATCCTGGCCGGCTGGGACCTGACCGCCGACCGGGTGGCCCTCGCCTGCGCGGGGACACCTCGGCCGGTCGACGCCGAGGCCCTGGCGGGGGAGGTGGTGCTCGGCCTGGACACGGGTCCGGACAAGCGGCCGATCCCGGGCCGGACCGACGGGGACGTGGTGCTGGTGGCGGTGCCGCGCGACATCGAGGCGCTGCGCCGGACCGACCCGGCGGCGGCGCGGGGCTGGCGTCTGGCGTTGCGCGAGGTGCTGGGCGGGCTGATGGCCGAGGGCCGGGTGGTGCTCGGCTTCACCCGGGACGGACGGTACGTGCTCGGTCGGGGCCCGCACTCGCGCTGACCCCGCGCCGGGTGCCCGGTCTCGGGGGACGGGCACCCGGCGGCGCGATGGACCACGACATCCATCACAAGATCGTTTAAACTCCCGCCCACGGAGTGACCGGCGCAGACGCGGTCGGCCGGAGCGCCCGACGGGGGACTGTGTCGACCGATTGGATCCCCGTGTCATGAACGTGGTGAACGTGTTGGGCCCGCGTCGAATAGCGTCGGGCATTCCCGCCGCCGCCCCGGTGGCCATCCGATGACCGCGCATTCGCGCGCCGTCCTCGGGCGCATCATCGACGACCTCGGTTCCACTTTGTTCGAGGTGGCGGCCGGCGAGCCGGATCCCGACCGCGAGGTCACCGGAGTGCTCATCCACGACCCGCACGACGAACCCTCGCACGCGCCCGGCGCGGTGGTCCTGGGCGTAGCCGTCTACGGATCGCCGGCCATCGTGACCCTGGTGCACCGCGCGGCCGGCCTGGCCGCGCCGGCCGTCGTGGTGCGCGGCCCCATCGTGGTGGACGCCGAGATCGAGGCGGCCGTGGCGAGCACCGGCGTGGTCGTCCTCGCGCTCACCCCCGGTGCCTCCTGGTCCCAGGTCACCACGCTGCTGCGGGCACTGCTCGCGGTGGACGAGGTGGGCACCGCGCAGACCGGCGAAACCCTCGACGGCGCACCGGCCGGCGATCTGTTCGCGCTGGTCAACGCGATCGCCGCGCTCCTGGACGGGCCGGTCACGGTGGAGGATCGCAGCGGGCGGGTGCTGGCCTTCTCCAGTCGTCAGGACGAGGCGGACGAACCCCGGATCGCCACCATCCTGGACCGCCAGGTGCCCGCGGAGATGTTGCGCATCCTGGAGGAACGCGGCGCCTTCCACGCCCTGTACCGCAACGAGGGGCCGCTGTACCTGGCCGGCGTCTCGGACCTGCCCCGGGTGGCCATCGCGGTCCGGGCCGGCGACGAGATCCTCGGCTCGATCTGGGTCGTGGTGCGCGCACCGCTGTCCGCCGAGTTGGAGCGCTCGCTGACCGAGGCGGCCAAGGTGGTCGCCCTGCACCTGCTGCGCCGCCGCGCCGGCGCGGACGTCGAGCGCCGACTGCGCACCGACCTGCTGGCCACCGTGCTCGAAGGCGGCCCCGCGGCGGTCGACGCGGCCGGCCGACTGGGTCTGGCGCACCAGCCCGCGTGCGTGCTCGCGCTCGCGGTGGTCGGCGACTCGGCACCCGCGGAGCGCACCGCGGAGGAACACCGGATCGTGGACGCGCTGGCCCTGCACCTGGCGGCGGTACACCCGCGCACGGCCACCGCGCGCCTCGGCGGCTTCACCTACGCGATCCTGCCCACCGAGTCGGACGGCAGGGCGGTCCGGCTGGCGGAGGAGTTCCTGGCCCGGATCGGCGGCCGGATCGAGGCCGTCGTGGGCATCGGGCGGGTCGTCGCGCGCGAGGTGGACCTGCCCTCCTCCCGCGCGGACGCGGACCGCGCGCTGCGGGTGCTGCGCTCGGGCCGCTCGTCGCTGCGGGTGGCCCGACTGTGCGACGTGTACGTGTCCTCGCTCCTGGTCGACGTCGCCGACCGGGTCGCGGCCACCGACGACGCACCGGCGGGGCCGGTCGCCCGGCTGCGCGCCTACGACGCCGAGCACGACACGCATCTCACCGAGACCCTCGCCGCGTGGCTGGACACCTTCGGCGACGTCACCGCCGCCGCGGCGGCCGTGCACGTGCACCCGAACACCTTCCGCTACCGGCTGCGCCGGTTGTCCGAGGTGGGCGCGATCGACCTCGCCGACGGCGACGCCCGCTTCGACGCGATGTTCCAGCTCCGCCTGCACGGCGTGCACCTGAACGGTTCGGCGCAACGCGCGGCGGTCGCCGTGGGGCGGCTCAGTTCGTCCGTGCCGGTGCGGGGGCCCGGGGTGTAGCGCCGATTGGGGCGCGGGGCTTCGTGCTCACCTGGGCCGGCGGTTCCGCCCGATCAGCCATCCGATGAGCGCCCCGACCACGAAGGTGCCGGCCAGCACGAACCAGAGCGGGGCCTCCACCTCGGGAATCCAGAAGCGGATCGAGGTGGTCCCGGTGTTGGCCAGGACGAACCAGACGCTCAGCGCGATCACCACGACGATCACGATCTGCCGCATGGTGACCCGCGAGCCTCGTTCCGCCGTGCCGTGCTTCGAGGTCTTCGCCATGTTCGAACGCTAGGCCCGGCGCGGCCCGGACGCGCCGTGGGCGAGCCGAACGGGTGGCCCGGCCCTGCCCGCGTGCTCAGCCACCCGCTCGCTCGGCCTCCAGCAGGAACAGCGCCGCGTCGCCGGCGAAGGACGCGTCGACATGGGCCTCGACGTCGACCGCGAGACGCTCCAGCGCGCCGACGAAGTCGCCGTGCAGTCGATCCGGCGCGCGTCGCACCACCGGATAGCGTTCGCCGGCGGCGTCGTACGCCTCGGCGAGATCGTCGGTGTACAACAACACGCGCTCGCCGCCGCCGGCCGCGACCACCAGCTCCGTCGGCCGCAGGCTGCCCGGGGTCAGCGCGCCGATCGGCGGGGTGGTGAAGGCCGGTTCGAGGCCGAGCACCTGCCGGCCGACGACCAGGAGCGGGGCCGGGTAGCCGCGATTGACCAGGGCGAGCGAGCCGGTCCCGGCCGCTTCCTCGACGTGGCCGATCAGAAGCAGTCGCACCATGGAGCGATGGCCGCGCAGATGATCCTCGCGCAGGGACATGGCGATCCGATGCGCGACATCGGGCAGCTCCGGTACGTCGGGCGCCGCCGCAGCGAAGCCGGCGACCACGTCCGCCGTCAGGTCGGGGGCGCACAGCGGGTCGCCGGACACGTCGCCGAAGAGCACCCGGGCGCCGAACGGGGTTTCCAGGACCCGACCGAACCAGGTGCGCGGGCTCGCCGACGGCGCCGCGGCGATCCGCCGGGTGGCGACCCGCAGCCCGGTGGCCTCGGCCACGGTGGTGGTATGCGGGTGCGGCTCGACGTCCAGCGCCGGCGAGGCGCCGGAGGGACCGCCCGACCCGGTGTCGTCTGTACTCACGGGAACTCCTCGCCGATGGGTCACCCGACCAGATTCACCCCACCACCCCCACCTGAAACGAACCCCCACCGACACCCTGGCAACGTTGTCCGGGGTCGCCGGTGTCCCCCGCCGGACCCACCCCCGCCCTGGTCCCACCGCCCACCGTCCCGCCGATGCCGATCCCGCCCACCGTCCTGCCGGTGCCGGACCCGTCCTCGTCCTGCCGGTGTCGGGCCGGTCCCGCCCACCGTCCCGCCGGTGCCGGACCCGCTCCCGTCGATGTCGGGCCGTCGGCTTGGGGTTTCGGGTGTTCGGGGGTGTGGGTCGGTTCGGGTGGGTGCGTGGGGGGCAGCGTTTCGGGAGGAGAGGGTGGTGGTTGGCGTGGGTGGTGAAGCGGAGTCGGCGGAGGACGGGCCGCAGAGCGCGATGACCCGGTTCGACGACATCTACGATCGGCCGGATCCGCGGGACTTCTTTCGGGCGCTCGGGGCCTGGGAGTACCAGACGCCGCATCACGCCCAGGAGATCTTTCGCCGCCTGGTCGCCGCCCGCGCCGGGGCCGACGGCGAGGTCCGGGAGCCGGTGACCGTGCTGGACATCTGCTGCTCGTACGGCATCAACGCGGCGCTGCTCAACCACCACGTGACACTCGCCGAGCTCTACGACCGGTACGGTTCCGCGCGGATCGCCGCGCTGGACACCGCCGAGCTGATCGAGGCCGACCGGGCCTACTACGCGGCTCGGCGGCGCTCGGACGCGGTCCGTGTCGTCGGCCTCGACGTGGCCGCGAACGCGATCGCCTACGCTCGCGCGGTCGGCCTGCTGGACGAGGGGTTCGCGGAAAACCTGGAACTGGCGGCGCCCTCGCCCGCGCTGCTCCGGGCCGCGCGGCCGACCCGGCTGATCACCATCACGGGCGGCGCCAGCTTCCTGTCGCCCCGGACCTTCCAGCCGTTCCTGGCCGACGCCCCGGAGCCCGTCTGGGTGGCCGCGTTCGTCCTGCGTACGGGGTCCTATCAGGCCATCGCCGACGGGCTGACCGCGCACGGTCTGGTCACCGAGAAGGCCGCCGCGCAGACTTTCCCGCAGCGGCGGTTCACCAGCGCGCGGGAGCAGCGCTACGCCGTCGACGCGGTGACGGCCGCCGCCGAGGACCCGCACGGCAAGGAGACCGCCGGGTACTTCCACACGGCGCTGCACGTGTCCCGCCCGCACACGGACGCCACGGCGTTTCCGCTCACCACGCTGCTGCCGCCCGCGATCTGATCGCCCGCGTGCTCGCCGACCCTCCCCGTGCCCGGATCAGTCGAAGCGGATGTGTTTGGCGCCGGTCCAGGCCCGGCGCAGCCGACCGCGCACGGGGCCGTCGGTGTTCGGGGCCAGGGTCAGCCCGGCCGAGTGGGCGATGCGATCGGCGACCCGGGCGATGTCGATGTGATCGGTGTGGATGTGCTCGGCGAACTCCGGGTCGACCAGCCGTTCCAGGCACAGGTCGAGCCGGGAGACCGCGAAGCTCTCCCGGCGCAGCGGCGCGTCCTTGCCGCCCAAGACCCGGACCGCGTGCCCGAAGCCGCGTTCACGCAGTCGCCGCAGCACCGTCGCCCGCTCCGCCAGCAGCGCGAAGTGCCGGACGTCGTGCCCGCGTTCGCGCAACCGCCCGACGATCTCCCGGAAGTAGCCCGGCTCGACCACCGTCATCGGCGCGATCACCGGGCCGTCGTGCCTGGTCAGCGTCAGGTCCAACACCTCGAACACGCCCTGCCGCCAGGCCGGCAGATCCTGGAAGTCGCCGCGCAGCGCCGGCGGCAACATCCGGTGCAGGCCGAAGCCGACCTGCTCCGGGTCGCAGACCACGCTGCCGCGCAACCGTCGTCGCAGTTCGTACGCGGTCTGAGTCTTGCCGCCCCCGAACGGGCCGTTGATCCACAAGAGCATGTGCCGACCCTACGGCCTGTCCTCTCGTTTCCGACCGACCCGATCCCGAACCGATCCCGACCCGGTGCGCCCGGTCCGCGGGCTGCGGACGGGGTCATCGGGCGAGATCACGGGGGAACCATCGAGCGGGGTCACAGGGGGTGGGTCACAGGTAGTGGAATGTCGGGTGGGGGTGCATCAGGAAGTCGTGGTGGGAGATGTTCCACGCGTACGCGCCGGCCAGCGCGAAGGCGATCCGGTCGCCGACGCGGAGTTCGGTGATCGCGCGGTCGCGGGCGAACACGTCCTTGGGGGTGCACAGTTGACCGGTCAACGTGACCTGGGTGTGGTGGATCTCCGGTCGCGGCCACGAGTGCGGCCACGGGCTCGTGGTCGGCACGATCACGCACGGCTGGTCGTGGCCCTTGGCCGCCGGGGTGCGCAGGTGGTGGGTTCCGCCGCGCAGCACGGCGAAGGCCCGGCCGCGGCTGTGCTTGAGGTCGACCACCTCCGTCGCGTACCAGCCGGAGTAGGCGGTCAGCGCCCGACCCGGTTCGATCCGCACGATCAGGTCCGGGCGGTCGGCCACGAGCCGGTCCAGGCCGGCGCCGAAGCGGGCCCAGTCGAAGCGGGCGGTGGGGTTCGTGTAGTCGACCGCCATTCCGCCGCCGATGTTCACCTCGGGCCGGGTGATCCCGTGCCGATCGGCGATGTCGCGGGCCCAGGCGAGGACGCCTTCGGCCAGGGCGAGTCGACGGTCCGCGTCCAGGCCGCTGGCCAGGTGTGCGTGGATGCCCCGGACCCTGACCCGACCCGCGTCCGGTCCGCGGAGCGCGCGCAGGCAGGACTCCACGTCGTCCGGGTCCATGCCGAACGGCCCGGGATCGCCGCCCATGGTGAGCGCCGCGCCGCGCAGGACGTCCGGCCCGAGCGGCAGGTTCACCCGCAGCAGCACGTCGACGTCGTGGTCGGGCCGCGTCCGGGCGGCAAGCGCGACGAGGCGACGCGCCTCGTACGGACTCTCGACATGAAAGCGCCCGACGTCCAGGTGCAGCGCGGCGGTCAGTTCGTCGACGGTCTTGCCGGGGCCGCCGAAGGCGACCGGCATCGTGGGCAGATGCGCCCGTACGTGCGCCAGTTCACCGCCGGAGGAGACCTCGTAGCCGTTCACGTCGCCGGCGAGCGCGGTCAGGATCTCCGGCGCGGGGTTGGCCTTGGCCGCGTAGTACAGCTCGACCCGCGCCGGCAGCGCCGCGCGCACCGAGGCCGCGTGTGCCCGCAGGTGGGTCGTGTCGTGGATGTAGGCGGGGAGTTCGGCGGAGTCCAGGTCGGCCACGCGGGTTCGTACGGCCGGTGTGATCATCGTGCGCTCCGGGCGGGTGTGCGGGCGGCGGTGTCGGGCCGGGACGCGGCCAGCGGCGAGGGGATGCGGACGTACTCCGCCTCGCGGTCGGCCCGCCGCTCCCAGCGGGCGAGCAGGTTGGCCTTGGCGGGCAGCGGCGCACCCGCGAGCAGCGCGCGCAGCGGCGGCGGTTCGCCGTGTTCGGTCGCGCAGTCGGCCAGGACCGCCCGCACCCGGGCCCACAGGCGGGTCTCCAGCCGTGGGTACAGGTCGGTCAGCGCGGCGAGGAACTCGGCGATGTTGTTGACCAGCAGGCAATAGGCCACCCGATCCCAACCGCGCCGGGCGCCGTACGTCATGGGCTCGGCGACCGAGCGCGGCAACGCGGCCAGGGTGGCCGCGTGCGGCCCGGGCAGCAGCTTGGTGCCCTCCATGTCCCGGATCAGCACTTGGCGGGGCCGGCCGGCGTCGTCCACCGCGAGCAGCACGTTCTGCAGATGCGGCTCCAACACCACGCCGTGCTCGAAGTAGGCGGCCAGCACCGGCGGCACCAGCAGCCACAGGTAGTCGTCCCACCAGCGGATCACCGCGTCCGGCCCGGCGCCGTCCAGCAACCGGGACACGTGCGCGGACCCGGTGGGGTACTCGGCGGCCACGGCGCCGGCCAGCAGCGCCGTCGTGCCCGGCCGCAGCAGCGGGTCGAGACCGTCCCGGACGATCACCCCGAAGCCTTCGAGCAGTTCCGGCGCGACGGTCGCCGACAGGCTCCGGTACGCGGGTTCGCCGAGCATCGCGAAGTCCGGCCGTCGGGCCGCCGATCGGGCCAGGATCGGGCCCAGCGCGCGGGTCAGCGCGACCGCCCCGGAGAGTTCGTAGGCGGCGTTCTTGCGCACACAGTTGGTGATCCGCACATTCAGACTGAACTTGAGGAAGGCTCCCGCGCCGGCGAGCGTACGCACCGACGCGGTCGGGGTGAACGACTCGCCGCGCGGGCCCAGGTCGAGCACGTCGCCTCGGTCCAGCGCGGCCCGTAGGCGCGGGTGCTCGGAGAGCAGTTCGTACTGCCACGGGTGGGCGGGCAGCAGTGTGTATCCGGTGGGTACCGGGCCGAGCCGGTCCAGCACGGCCGTCGCCGACTCGGACAGCCGTTCCTGCGCCACCAGTTCGTTGCGCACCGCCAGATGCCGCAACCGGAACGCGGCCCGGGCCTCGGGCGCGTAGGCCGCCCACGCCGCCGGGTCGGCGCCGCGCGCCTTGGGGGTGGGATGGAAGCGGTGTCCGAAGAGCAGGGCCTGCTCCGAGTCGAGGTAGCGCGAGGCGGGTCGCGCGGTCCGGCGGGCCAGTCCCGCACGCACGCCCGCGTGGCTGGACGCCAGTTGGCCCAGGAACTCGTCGTTGCGCACACCGGTCCGCAGGCCCAGTTCGGCGTGCACGCGCTCGGCCACCTCGGGCCAGGTCAACACCTGCCAGGTGGAGCCGCGCAGTTCGGCCACCGGGCCGGTGAAGCGATGGTCGCCGAACAGCGAGGCGCGGCGCAGGCGGACCCGCAACCGGGTCCCCGAGCGGGCCAGGTGCAGCCGCAGGTGCCCGCCGTCGCCGGGCTCGACCACGCTGCGCCCCTCCGGCCGGCAGACCTCCCGATGCAGGCAGTTGAGCAGGGTGTGCACGACGACCTCGTCGGCGGAGGGCGGCGCGGGCGGCGCCTGGCCGGTGTGGGCGGGGTCGGTTCGGGGTTGCGCCGACGGCAGCGGCATGGGCGACTCCAACGAATTCGAGGGCGAGACGAGGCGAGGCGAGGCGAGATGCGCGGCGCGTGCGCCGGGCGGTCGGGCGGATCGACGGTCGCGGTCGATCGCTAGGTCGAACGCGCCGCACGACGAAGGTAGTTCGGCCCGGTCGTGTAGTACTTGTTGATGTCGGCCGCGCCGGAGCGCTCCTTGCTGAGCAGCGTGCCGGCGGTGATCATCGCCTTGACCGGCAATCGTTGCCCGTCCAGCGCGCGGCGCCGCAGCTCCGGCGGTGCCAGCACGGCCAGTCGCTCGCCCACCAGCCGCAGCAGTCGGTCCCGCTCCGGCGGGGGCAGCGCGAACGCGAGCGCACCGGCGCACAGATGCACGGTTATGGTGAGGAACAGGTCGGCGAGCGGGCCGTCGTCGGCGGTGTAGGTGCGCGCGTCGTCGAATCCGCCGTGCGGCAGCGGACAGCGGGCCGGGTTGACGCGCGGGCCGTCGTTGTCCTTGAACAGCAGGCGGGCCGGGCGTCCTCGGGCCAGGACCAGGGACAGGTTCTGCGGGTGTGATTCGAGCGCGATGCCGTACCGGAACAGCGTGGTCTGCCAGTCCAGGAGCAGCGTGAGGTAGGCGTCGAGCAGCGCGAATCGATCGCCCGCGTGGAATCGCCCGGCCGCCCGGTCCAGGACCAGGGCGCCGTCCGGTCCTCGGGCGAGCAGTGCGGCGAGCGGCAGCACGAGGGTGTGCTCCAGGTCGGGCGGATGCCGGCGCACCAGCACGCCCAGCAGTTCGTGGTCCGCGTGCAGGTAGCTCTGTTCGTCGGCGAGCAAGACCCGGTCGTGAAAGCGTGGTTCCCGGCGCAGCACCTCGGCGAGCAGCCGTCGGCCGGCGGCGCCGTCGACCAGGGTGCCGGGCTTGATGGTGCGCCGGTTGCGCACGCCGAGGGTGGCGATCGGCAGCGGGAGCTTGAGATGCACGGCCGGGTCGCGGGTCACCGCCACGGTGCGCATCGACAGGGTCGGGCGCACGTCCAGATACTCCCGGTCGGTCGGCACGGCCGGGTCCGGGAGTCGGTCGAACGTCAACGGGTGCACGGGCAGGGCGAGATGGCTGCCCGCGAGGTCGGGTCGGCCGAGGTCGGCGGGGGTCGGCCACCAGGGCGGCAGGGTCCCGGCGCGGGTGGTGGCGTCGCGCGGGAGCAGGGCCCAGCGCAGACGGAAGCTCGGGTGGTGTTCGGGCGCGTACCGGCGCAGCGCGGTCTCGGTCAGGCCGGAGCGGGCGCGCGCGGTGGGGTAGAGCGGATGGTCGACGTGCGCGGCCAGTGTGTCCAGGGCCGGGCCCGAGCCGAGCCCGGTCCACGCGCTCGGGTCCGGGCCGTACCGGTCGGCGAGCCCGGCGCGAACGGCCGGGCCGGTGCGCGCGAGCAGTCGGCCCGCCCGGGCGGCCTGCCGGCATTCCTCGGCGAAGTCGTCGAAGCCGGACCGGTCCCGCGGATCCGCCCAGTCCCGCAGGATCGCGAGCAGTCGGTCGGTGTCGGTCACGCGCGCGCCGTCCCGCGACGCCACCAGGAACGGCGCGCGGGTGGCGTACTCGCACTGGAACCCGTCGGCGCGGACCGGCAGCAGCAACGCGTCGGTGCCGGTCGGAGCGGTCAGTCGCAGCCAGGTCCCGTCCGGTCGTTGTTCGGGTACGGCGGTGCCGCGCAGGCCCAGGACGTCCTCGCGCAGCACGGTGTCCAGCACTCGACGCAGCAACTCACCGTCGAAGCCACCGGGCCCGTCGGCCGGGTCGGCGGCATCGGCCGTTTCGGCCGCGGCCGTGTCGAGCGGCGGATCGCCGGCGGCGGCGTCGAGCGGCGCGTCCGTGCCGGCCGAGGGTGGCGGCGGATCGCCGGCCGCGTGTTCGGTCACGGCGTGATGCTCCACTGCCGGCCGGTCAGGAAGTCCTCGGCGGCCCGGTCGACGGCGATCCGGTCGGTGCCGATGGTGCGCAGCACTCCGAGGTAGTCCCGGTTGGACCCGTACACCGGGTGTCGTTCGCCGATCGCGCGCAGCGGGTGGTAGTCCACGCGGGTGGCGCCGGCCGGGTCGGAGCGCACGCGGTCCGGGCCCGCGGTGAGGGTGCCCGCACGGTCGGCGCATGGGTAGTCCACCCGGGCGTGCCGGCCGGCGCGCGCGCCGAGGTCGGCGGGCAGGTCGGTGCCCAGGTGCACGCGCAGGATGTGCTCGAACAGCGGGATGCCGAGCACGTCCCGCAGCAGCAGGTCGCATTGGTCGCCGATGGCACGGTAGTTGACCTCGATGATCCGGGGTCGCCCGTCCTGGACCACGAATTCGGTGTGGCACGCCCCGAAACCCACCCCCAGCGCGTCGAGTTGGGTGAGCACGGCGGCGGTGGTCGCGGCGGGCGGTTCGGGCACCAGATCCAGGCGTGTCTCGACGAAGTACGGCGGTGGCGACAGTCGGGTGTGGAAGCCGCCCAGGACCCGGATGCCGTGCCGGTCGCCGAGCGTCTCCAGGGTGTGCAGTTCTCCCGACAGGAACTCCTCGACCAGCAGCGCCGCCGCCGGTCGCCGGGCCCGGATCTCGGCGCAGCGCTCGAGCAGTTCCGCGTCGTCCGTGACCAGGACCACGTCCTCGCCGGCGACGCCCTCGCGCGGTTTGACCACGCACGGATACGGCGGTGTGAGGTCGAACAGGTCGGCGACCGGCTGCCCGGGCGCCAGTTCGGCGGCCCAGACGGTGTCCGTGCCGGTGTCGGCCAGTCGGCCGCGCATCCGGGCCTTGTTCTTGGTCCGCAGCGCGGCCTTCCAGTCCTTGGCCGGGAGGTCGAAGTAGGAGGCGGCGAGGGCGGCTTGCACCTGGAGGTGGTCGCTGTTGGTGAACACCGCGTCCGGGCGGTGCCCGCCCGAGATCCGGTCGATCACCGCGCGGAAGTCGCGGACGTCGCAGTCCAGCACCCGCACCCCCGGGAGCGCGGCGCACAGTTCGCGGTGTCGCGCGGCGTACGCGGGGTCGGCCAGAAGGGTGACGTGCAGTCCGAGGCGGTGGGCGGCGGGCAGGAATCCCTCGGTCACCGAGTCGGTGGGATTGAGCGCGAGCAGGTACAGCCGCATGCGTGATCGGTCCCCCTCGGACATGTCGACCCGGACACGGCGAACCGGGCACCTCGACCCGGGCACGTCGAACGGGAACATCGACCGGAGCGTCGATCCGGACCCGTCCACCCGGACGCCCCACAACTTAGGGTAGGCATACTTGCCGGCCAAATCCGGTCGGTCCCAGGGCCGTTCGGGTGTGCCTCGGGGAGTCCTCGGGTTCGCCCGGCGCGCCGGCGGCGGCCGGCGGAAGTCTGTGGTTAGGTTAACCTAACCACGACATCGTCTCGGGTCGTCCGTGGCCGACCGTGTCCGAGAGGGCGAGTTCCAATCTCCACCGAACGTGAACGCCGGGCGCAGCTCTACCGGCCCTTCCAGCTCACCGTGGTCCGCAACACGCCGATCACCCGCAACGCCACCCGGATCACCCTGACCGGTCCCAGGTTGGCGCACTTCGTCCCGGGCGGACCCGACCAGCGGGTCAAGCTCTTCGTGCCGCGCGAGGGTCGGCCCGCGTCCCGGATCACCCGGGACGACCTGACCTGGCGTGAGGCGTGGACGCGGATCCCCGAGGCCGACCGGCCGTACCAGCGCACCTACACCGTGCGCGCGCACCGGTCGGATCCGGTCGAGATCGACATCGACTTCGCGCTGCACGCGCCGGGCGGACCCGCCTGTCGCTGGGCCCGCGCCGCGCGTCCCGGCGACGCCATCGAGTTGCTCGGGCCGACCGCCGAGCGCAACGGCGGCTACAGCTTCGAGCCGCCCGCCGGGCGCCGGCTGCTGCTGGCCGGCGACCACGCGGCGCTGCCCGCGATCGGCTCCATCGTCGAATCGTTGCCGCCGGACGCACGCGGGCACGTCTTCGTCGAGGTGGCCTCCGAGGCGGATCGCCAACATCTCGCGGCGCCGCCCGGGATACGGGTGGACTGGATCCATCGCGGCGACGCGCCGGTCGCCGAGAACCGGCTGCTGGACGCGATCCGCGACGCCCACCTGCCGGTCGAACACGGCTACGCGTGGCTGGCCGGTGAGGCCGGTCGGGTGCGCGCGCTGCGCCGCCACCTCAAGGACGAGCGCGGCATGGACCACCGCTCGATCGCCTTCATGGGCTACTGGCGCATGGGCCACACCGAGGAGACCGCGCACACCGAGCCCACCGCCCGCGCCGAATCCCTGGTGGCACAACCGGCGCACTGACGGACACACCGCACCTCGGCACGCCGAGCGGGAGGCCGACCGCACGCGCACCGAGCGGCACGTGGGGCAAAACGCCGACCACGCGCGGGTCGAACGACCCGTCGACAGGCGCGCCGACGCGCTGTCCGGCGGATCTTGGTGGATCGGGCCGCGTCGTGAGCGCAGCGAGGAGCCCGAAGGGCGGATGCCGTGCCTCGGCGTGCCGCAGAAGCAGCCGCACAGTGGTTCCATTCGGCTGTTTCTCCGGTGCGGCGAGGCACGGTGCCAGCCGGCGCGGACCCACCAGGATCCGCCGGACAGGGCCTGAGCGCCGGCCCACCCACGGCCGGCCACCGCTCACCGGTCTCGCGCCGACCAGGTCCGCTCGCCGCGCATCCGCCGCGCGATGACCACAAGATCGATCCAGGCGATCAACGCCGTCACCGCGCACGCGACCGCGGCGACGATCCACAGCGTGCGCACCTCGCTCGTGACATCCGTCGAGGCCGCCCACGCGCACAGCGCACAACCGACGACGAAGAACGGCAGCGCGATCCTGGACATGACCCTGCGCGCGGCGAGGTCACTGCGTGGATGGGCCGCCTCGCTGCCGGGAGGGCGCTTGGCCGGAGCGCGATGTCGCGCGTTCATACCTTTCGCATACCCGACCACCGAACCGGTACGCGAATCGCGGCCCGCGGTGTTCGCGGCGTTTGCGGGCGTCGGCGCACGAGAGGAGCCTGGAAGCGTACGCGACCGAGTCCTCACGGGTGCCCGTGGTGAGCGCCGAACACGGTCCGTACGCGAGACCGGGTGAGATCGATGCGCATGTTCCTCCAGGCACGCATGGACACCGAGGCGGGCAACCGGGCCGTCGCCGACGGGTCGTTGCCCAAGACCATCCAGGCGATCGTCGAGCGACTCCACCCCGAGGCGGCCTACTTCACCGCCGTCGAGGGCGACCGCTCGTGCCTGTTCGTCTTCGACATGCAGGACTCGTCGCAGTTGCCGAGCATCGCGGAGCCGTTCTTCTCGATGGGCGCCAAGGTCACCGTCAAGCCGGTGATGAACCTCGAAGACCTGCAGAAGGGCCTGGGCGCGCTCGACGGCCCCGCCCGATAGGGTCGGACCCGCGAGCCGACCGGGTGATCCGCGCTCCGGCGGTCGCCGGACGCGGGGGGACGACAGGTGTTTCGGGTCGCCGTCATCGACGACTACCAGGGGCCGGCCGCGGCGCTCGACTGCTGGTGCAAGCTGCCGGAAGGCACCGAGGTCGCGTTCTTCCCCGACCACGTGACCGACGCCGAGGCGCTGGTCGAGCGGTTGGCGCCGTTCGACGCGGTGATCGCGATGCGCGAGCGCACCGCGTTTCCCGCCGGGCTGCTCGCGCGACTGCCGAGCCTGCGGCTGCTGGTCACCACCGGGATGAACAACGCCGCCATCGACATCGAGGCGGCCCGTGCGCAGGGCGTCACGGTGTGTGGAACGCGGTTGTTGCCGCATCCGGCGGCCGAGCTGACCTGGGCGCTGATCCTCGAACTGGCCCGCCGCACCGGCGCCGAGGAGGCGAGCCTGCGCGCCGGCGGATGGCAGCGCGGCATCGGGTCGGACCTCGCCGGATCCACTCTCGGGGTGATCGGTCTGGGCAAACTGGGCGCGCGGGTGGCCACGATCGGCGCCGCGTTCGGGATGCGGGTGATGGCCTGGAGCCAAAACCTGACGGCCCAGCGCGGTGCGGAACTCGGTGTGGAGGTGGTCGCCAAGGACGAACTCTTCCGCGGCGCCGACTTCGTCTCCGTGCATGTGCGCTACAGCGAGCGGACCAGGTCCCTGGTCGGCGCGGCGGAACTCGCCCTGATGCGCCCCACCGCGTACCTGATCAACACCTCCCGGGCCGCGATCGTGGACCGTGCCGCCCTGCTCGCCGCGCTGCACGAGGGTCGGATCGCCGGTGCCGCGCTGGACGTGCACCAGGTGGAGCCGCTGCCCGCCGACGACCCGATCCTGGACGCCCCCAACACCATCCTCACGCCGCACATCGGCTACGCGACCCAGGGCAACTACACGCTGGCGTACACCGACGCGGTCGAGGACATCGGCGCGTTCCTGGCCGGCCGACCGGTACGCGAGTTGTAGTCGAGGCAGTTGTAGTCGAGGCCCGGCGGAGCGCCCGACCGCCCTTCACCCACTGTCCCGTCGACCGTACAGAGCGTCACCCGCGTCGTTCGAGGGCACGTGGCCGGGCGCCGACGACTTCGCCCCCTGTCGGAGCGTCGACAGGGGGCGAGGTCGGTGCGCCGTCTCGGGTCAGCCGGCCGCCGGCTTGGTGCCGATCGTGGAATACAGCCGCCAGCCGGTGGTGACCAGGCCCGGCCGGCCGGCGACCTCCTGGAAGCGGTCCAGGATGTCGTCGTCCAGGCCCGACTCGGCGAGCCGAGACCGGAGTTGCCGGGCGTTGCAGGCGTACAGGCGGTGCGCGAGGCCGGGTCCGGCGCAGTCCGCGTCGGAACGGGTCACCCGTACGTCGGTCAGGCCCGCCTCGACGAACGCGTCCCTGGTCGCCGCCGCCCATTCCAGGTCGGCGCCCCGGCTGCGCAGTTCGGCCAGGATGCCCGCCACGACCTCGGTGAACACCTTCTCGTCGGCGGGGTCGGCGCAGGCCAGGACGCGCGGCGGCTCGGGGCAGTACCAGTCCTCGACGACCAGGACGCCACCGGGTTCCAGCGCGTCGACCAGGCGCGACAGGATGGCCCGGCGCTCGGGTATGTGCAGCAGCACCAGCCGCCCGTGGATGCCCCGGTAGGGCCGGCGCGGCAGTTCGTCGGTGCGCAGGTCCAGCGGGAAGGTGCGGATCGGCGCGCCGTCGACGGGCGCGGCGAGCGGGCGCGCGTCCAGGTCGGTGGCGTGTACGACGCCGATCGGACCGATGCGGCGGGACAACTCCCGGGCGATGCTGCCCAGTCCGTAGCCGATCTCCAGCCATTCCTGGCCGGTCGGGTCGTCGAGGGAGTCCAGCACCATCCGGGTGCTGGGGTCGAGCAGGCTCTGCAGGGTCTCCAACTGGAAGGTGATGTCGTCGGCTTCGGCGAACGCGTACAAGAGCCCTCCTGGGGTGGGTGGAGTGGTGGGGAACGGGACCGGCGGGATCAGCCGCCGAGGACGGCGAGTTGCTCGACCGCCACGTTGGCCCGCTTGGGGCCGTCGTTGCGCACCTCGAAGCGGTACCACTGCTGCACCGGCGAGTGGGTGGCCGGGTTGAGCTGCATCACGCCGCGGGGGCTGTCGATCTGCCCGACGTTGCCCAGCGCGGTGTTCACCGCCTCGGGGGTGAGCGCCTTCTTCTCGGCGCGGACGGCGGCGATGGCGGTGTCCAACGACCGGGCGATGTCCCACGCGGCGACCGCGTAGATGGTCGGGCTGCGGTCCGGGTGGCGCTGCTGCCACGCGGCGACGAACGCCCGGTTCGCCGGGTTGTCCAGGTCCGCGCCGTAGGTGGCGAAGGTGGTGATCCCGGCGGCGGCGTCGGCCTGCGCGTCGAGTTGGCGGCCCTCGGTCAGCGGTCCGCTGCCGTACAGCGGGAGCTTGGCCGCCTCGGAGGCCTTGTACTGCTTGACGAAGTCGACCGCCGCGGTGCCCGCGTAGAACGCGTAGACGGCCTTGGCGCCGCTTTGCGCGATCTTGTTCAGGTAGGGCAGGAAGTTCTGGGTGGCGGGGAAGGGGGTGAAGGTGGTCTTCCCGTCCGGATTGGCCAGCGTGCCGCCGGCCTTGGTGAACGACTCGGTGAAGCCCTTGAGTTGGTCCCAACCGCCCTGGTAGTCCGGGCCGATCGCGTAGACCGGGCCGTTGACGTGTTCCTTGACCCAGGGACCGGCGGCGGCGCCGGCCTCGTAGGACTGGGTGTTGAACGACCAGACGTGCGCGGTCAGTTTGGGGTCGGGGAACTCGGGTCGGCCCGCGACGCCCATCAGCGCCGTGTTGTTGGCCGCCGCGATCGGCAGCACACCGGCCACGCTGCCGCCGCTGACGATGCCGGTGATGGCCAACACATTCTGCTGCTTGACCAGTTCGGTCGCGGCCGGGACGGCGGTCGGCGGACCCGCGCCCTCGTCGCGCACCACGACCTCCGCCTTGAGCCCGCCGAGCTTGCCGCCGTGCGTGTCGCGGTACAGCTCAAGCCCCGCCCGGGTGTCCTCGCCGACGGCGGCGTACGGACCGCTCGCGGGGGTGAGCAGGCCGATCTTGGCGACGGCCTCGGATGCCTTGCCCTTGTCGTCACCGGCCGCGCTGCCCGAGCACGCCGACAACACCAGCAGTAAGCCGGTGGAGGCGAGGGCCAGCGGGACGCGGGTGCTGCGGAACCGTCTACTGCTGCTGCTGCGCATGTCGGTCTCTCTCTCGGCAGGTTCGCGATACGGGGGTTCGAACTCTCCGGGTGTGGCAGCCGGTTCGCTCGCGCGACGACGTGGAAGGCGGTCTTGGGGCGCGCGGGAGCCGGACGGGGCGGACGCGCCGGATCGGCCGGTGGGCCGGGGCGCGCGAATACTCCGGACGACCCGGCGGATGGCCGGGGCGCCCGGCGGGGGCAGCCGGGATCGTGGGGTCAGAAGACCCGGCTGGGAGCCGGCATGCGGGCGGGTTGCGGCTGGAGGCCGCGACCGCGCGCGAGCGGGGTCAGGGACGGGCCGACACGCTCCATCAGCGCGTGCATCGCCCGGATCAGGTTGCCGACGTCGGCGTTCCAGGTGGTCGCCACGATCAGCGCGGAGGGGTGCACCTGCCCGTCCGGTCCCGGGCTGGTGTTGCCCATGGTGAGCAGCAGCCCGTGCTCGGCCTGCGACATCAGCACACTGACCGGGCCCAGGCCCATCAGGTCGGCGCTGTAGTCCTGCATGAGCAGGGCACCGGGCGCGCTCGACGCGATCTTCTCCGCGTTCGCGATCCACGCCGCCTGCGCGGCGGCGTCGGTGCGGATGCGACCCGACAGCGAGGCCTGGGCCACCAGCAGCGAGTCGCCGCTGGCGGCGACCGCGTGCAGCACGTCGGGAGCGTGGTCGTGCACGAACTGGCGCATGAAGTCGTCGAGCACGCTCTGGTCGACGGCGGGCTCGGTCATGGGGATTCCTTGGGGGTCCGGGTGAAGGGCAGGTCGCGGGCGCCGCGCCCGAACGAGGCGGCGGCGGCGCTGGCCTGCGCGATGTCACGGGTGGGTGGGGCGGTACGACGGAACTGGGTCGCTTGTCCGGTGCGGCGTTCGCGGCGGGGCAGGCCCTGC
This sequence comes from Embleya sp. NBC_00888, assembly GCF_045207655.1. Lineage (NCBI taxonomy): Bacteria > Bacillati > Actinomycetota > Actinomycetes > Kitasatosporales > Streptomycetaceae > Embleya > Embleya sp. NBC_00888. The sequence continues at coordinate 3,231,691 of NZ_CP108785.1, forward strand.
GCGGTCAACTCGGGCGCGTAATTCGCGGGCAGCGGGCCGCCGACGATCGGGGCGGACGCACTCGGATCCGCTCCGTGCGGTTGGCTGCCGTTGGCGGTGCTGCCGTTCGCGGAGTCGCCGTTGTGGCCGTGGCCGTTCACGCCGGCGCCGATGGCGATCGGGCGCGCGGGGCCGATCTGCGGCGTGCCCGGCCGGGTGACATGCTCCACCCGGCGTCGATGGCGGCCCACCGAGGCGATGATCGCGTGCGGCAGCACGATCTCGACCACCGTGCCGCCGTCCGTGCCCGGTTGCAGCTCCACCTCGATCTCCAGCGGGCGGGCCTGGAGCGCGACCACGGTCAGGCCGGTCTGGCGCAGCGAGGGCAGTGCGTCCACGTCGGTGCGCAGCCGCCGGTTGAGCAGTTCCGGGTCGTGGTGGCCCACGCCCTGGTCCCGCACGCGCACCAGGACGCCCGCCTCGGTGCGTTCGGCGGTGACCTCGACCTCGTGCCGACCGGAGAAGCGGGCCGCGTTGTCGACGATCTCGCCGACGATCTGGGTCACCGCGCCGACCGTGTCGCCGGCGAGCGTGACGGACGTGGGGATGCCCTTGAACGCGATGTCCGGCAGGCGTTCGTAGTTGGTCACCCGCTGGGCGCCGGCCCGGACCACCTCGTACAGCGGGGTGTCGGGCCACAGGCGGTTCGGCGGTTGCCCACTGAGCACCGCGATCGAGTCGGCGAGCCGCTTGGTGCCCTCGTTGCCGTGGTCCACCTCGAAGACCGTGCCCAGTTGATCCACCGTCAGGTTGGATTCCTGGAGCCGGTCCAGGGCGCTGCTGACCCGGCTGGTCTGCACCCGGATGCGTCGGGCGACGTCGCCGAGCGCGTCGTTGTACTCGCGCTGGGCCAGCACCAGCGACGCGCTGTGTTCGACCGTGCTGTAGGCGAGTCGGGTCAGCGCGCGGGCCAGGTCGGCGATCTCGTCGGCGCCGCGCTCGCGGTCCGGTTGCGGGCCGAGCATCTTGACCGCGTACGCCGCGCCGCTCTCGTGCGGGCCCAACGCGTCGCGGCGGCGCAGGTCGGCCTCGACGGCGGGCAATGTCTTCTGGGTCATCTCGGTGACCCGCTCGGCCAGGGTCCGCAGGCGCCGGTGCAGGAGGCGGCCGAGCCAGGCCGCGGCCGCGGCGGCGGCGAGTACGGCGCCGATCAGCACCGCGCCCTGAACGCCGGCCAGCCACCACCGGTCGCCGGTGACGTCGGCCACCTCGCGCGCGATGTCGGCGTCGGCCCGCTGCTCCACCGACCACAGGCGGTCCGCGCGTTCGGCCAACGCGGCGCGCCAGACGTCCGGTTCGAGCGAGTCGCGGCCGAGCGCGTCCTCGGTCTGCGCGACCCGGATCATCTCGAAACCGGCCAGTGCCCGGGCGAGGCGGTCGCGCCAGCCGGTCGGGGCGGTGACCGCGAACGCCTCCAGCGCCTGGTCGTGCGCGGCGCGTGCGGTGGAAGCCGCCTTGAGCACCGGCCCGCCCAGCGGTCCGGCGCCGAGCGAGCGCAGCACGGTGACCTGTTGCTGGCCCAGTGCGGCCCGGGCCTGGGCCAGCGAGGTGATCGCGCGCAGTCGGGCGGCGATGTCGGTGGACACGCCCGGGTCCAGCGCGACCCGGGCGCGCAGGTCCACGGTGCTGCCGATCCAGGCCCAGTAGCGCACCGCCGCCGCCGAGGTGGCCACGCCCCGCTGGTCGATCTGGGTACGCAGGCCCGGCAGACCGCGCAGCGCGGTGTCCACCGCGGTCAGTGCGGCGCGTTCGCCGGCGGAGGCGGGTTCGAGGTCGCGGCGCCGGTTCTCGTAGCGGCGGATGGCGCTCTCGCTCGCGTCGATCGCGGTCCGGTAGTCGGCGCTGGTGATCGGACCGGGGCCGCGGGAGAGCAGGGTCACCGCGGCGGCGCTCTCCGCCTGGAGTCGGCGCCCCACCTCGCCGGCGTCGGCGGAGACCCGGACCAGGTCGTGCGCGTGGTCGGCGGCCTGGGCCTGTTCGACCATGGTCAGGATCGCGGATCCGGCGAAGAAGACCATGCCCGCCGAGGGCACGACGACCATGAGCGTGATCAGGCCGCGCACCCGGGGGCGAATCCGGGCGGTGACCCGGATCCGCAACGGGGGCCGCGCCGAGTCGGCCGGAGGCCGCGGGGGGCCGGCGGGCTGTGCCGGCGCGTCGGCGGTCGCCGGGCGGGAGCGACGTATCTTCATCCGAGTTCGCCCCTTCGGCCGGACCGGCCGGATCGTGCGCACCCGAAGGGGTGCGGATTCGCCGGGTGTGCGGGGGTGCTCGTCCGTCGGCCGGCGCGGGCCGGGGCGGGTCGTCGGGGTCGACCGGGCCGGGTCGCGTCGGCGACGTGAGGGGGACGGCGGAGTAATCGCAACACGGGCAGTGATCCCTGAAGGATGGTCGGTGGGAGGGAGATCGCGACGATGGTGCTCGCGAGGGGCGGCCCGTCGAGGGCGGGCGCGGCGGACCGGGCACGGTGTGGGCGACCGGAACAGGGCCCGATGTGCGGGCCTTTCGGGGTCGGGCGCGCCGGCGCCGGCGGGCTCGTGGGGTGCCGGTGCGATCGGGGCAGGCGGTACCGGCGCCTCCGCTTCCGGTTCGGACGCGGTTGGATCGCCGTACGGTGAACGCCGATTCGATCCGACCCGGGCTTGCGATCAGCGGGCGTCCGCGCGCGCGTCACGGGCGGCCGGGGAACGCGCGCATGCGCTAGCCCGCGCGGCGCGGCCGGATCACCCGAGCTGAACTCGCGGTCGGGAAACCGGCGTTCAGGTCCCGGAGCGGCGTCCTCGAACAGCTCGCCGACCGTTCCGGGATCGTTCGGTCGCGAGCATTCGACGCAAAAACGCCCATGAACGGATCACTCCTCGCAAGGGGGTGCGGGGTCGACCAGGAAGCGCCCGATTGCGGCTAGGGCAACTGTTCGCATCGGTGCGCACACACACTGTCCCTGCGAATCCACCGGACGTCAAACGAAACTTGGGTGTCGACCCGCCTCTGTTGTCACCGTCACGGTCGGGATCGACGCCCTTTACCTCGGCGGCAGTTCGTCGCCGAGGGCGGTTCGGCACGGTGGCCGGGGGTGGATCGCGGCGGTCCACGGGGGAGGACGCGCGCGGTGCAGGGTCACTGGTTGGTGGGGTGCTGTCCACTCGGTCCACTTGCCATTTTGTGCCGGTCGAGAAGTTCGGCATTGTCGCTGTCGGGACGGCCCGTCAAGACTGGTCTGGACCAATCTCCCGCACTCCGTCCCCCCAGGAGCCGTCCGATGTCACCTATTCCGCACGCCTTCGTCGAGTCCGCCAAACCCCATGTACTGGGCCTGTTCCGGATCGTCGTCGGACTGCTGTTCACCTGCCACGGCACCGCCTCGCTGTTCGGCTTCCCGGACGGCGGGCGCGGCACCGTGCCCTCCGGCGAGTGGCCCGGCTGGTACGCGGCCGTGATTCAACTCGTGGGCGGCGGGCTGGTGTTGCTCGGGCTGGGCACCCGGGCCGCCGCGTTCGTCTCGTCCGGATCGATGGCGTACGCCTACTTCACCGAGCACCAGAAGCTGGATCTGTGGCCGATCCAAAACGGTGGCGAGGCGTCGGCGATGTTCTGCTGGGCCCTGTTGCTGATCGTGGTGTTCGGGTCGGGCAGCTTCGCGCTCGAGCGGCTGTTGGCGCGTGGCGGCGCCGACACCTCGAACGCGCCGACCCCGTCGAAGGAGTCCGCACCGGCGGTGCTGCGATGAGGACGGCCCCCCGGTAGCGGCGGCCGGCGCCCCGGGACGGTGCGCGAGGTTCAGCCCAGACTGTCGCGGCGGATGCGGGCCGCCAGCCACAGATCGAAGCGATCGTCACCGTCCTGCGGGCGCCGGCCCGTCAACCGCATCGCCTTGTCCACCCGATTGCGCACGGTGTGCCGATGCACGTCCAGGCGCCGACTCGTCTCGTCCCAGGAGCCGCCGGTCTCCAACCACACGGCCAGCGTCGCGGCCAGTTCGCCGCCGGGGTCGGCGGCGTCGATCGGCCCCAGCACCGCGTCCGCGTAGCCGGCCAGCGTGCCCGCGTCGGCCAGACCGAGCAGCAGCCTGCTCGCGGTGCCGTGCCGGGCCTCCACCGGATGCCCGGCGGCCCGGCTCACCGCGAGCAGGCCGCGCGCCTGCCGGATCGAGGACCCGGCCGCGTCCGGCGCGGCGGCCGGGCCGATGCCCGCCGCCCGACCCGGGGCGAAGCGGCCGAGGATGGCCCGTACGTCCAGCTCGGCGCCCAGCACCGCCTCCACCGCGCCGCCCGCCACCCGGACCAGGCCGCCGGGCAGGGCCAGTGCGAGGTCGGCCGCGAGCTCGGCCGCGTCGAGGCGCGCGGTGTCCGCGTCCGCCGGATTCGGATCCAGACCCACCACCACACCGCGCACCTCCCGCGCCGCCAACCCGGCCGCGGCCAGCACGTCGCGCGCCTGCTCGGGAGTGGTGCCCGGGGCCAGCAACCGACCGAGCAGCGCGGCCCGACGCCGACGCACCGGTTCGTCGGCCAGGTGCCGGCGCTCCAGCTCCAGGGACAGCAGCGACACCAGGCCGGACACCAACAGCCGGGCCGCCGACTCGACCGGACCGGCCAGCACCAGCAGCCCGCGCAGCCGCCGGGCGCCCAACGGCTGCACCTCCACCCGTACGCCCTGTGCGTCCCTGCTGCTGCCGCTGCCGTGCAGGCCCCGCGCGGCCACCTTCCGGATCAGGTCGGTGCTCGCCGCCAGCAGCGCCACCGCGTCCGCCGAGCCGTCGGCGCCCGGCGCCTCGGGCGGACCGCCCAGGCTGTCCGCGACCAACCGGCCCACCGGGTCGGCGACGATCGCGTCCACACCGGTCGCGGCCCGCCAGGCGCGCAGCGTGGCCGGCACACCATTGCCGGAGGCCGCCGCGATGGTCAGCCGGCGCTGCGCCTCGAACGCGTGCTCCAGGGCCAGCCGCTGCCGGGCGGCTCGGGCCTCGAACACGGCCTTGGTGACCGCGATGAAGGGCACCTCGTCCGGGACCGTGAGCAGTGGCAGGCCGGCCGCCAGGGCGGCCCGGATCAACGGCTCGGGCGCGCTTTGGTGCGGCAGCTCCCGACCCAGGCCCAGCACCAGGGCGCACGCGCCCGCGCCCGCGACGTCGCGCACGTACGCGACGCAGGCCGTGTCGGTCATCGGCAGCAGCAGGCCGATCGTCATCAGCAGCTCGCCGCCCTGGAGCCAGTGGCCGGGAGTGAGCAGCTCGGACACGTGCGCGGCCTCGACCCGCCGGTCCAGGTGCTCGGCGCCGGCGGCGACCGCCAGGCGCAGGTCGGGCAGGGCCACCAGATCGGAGATGCGCAGGGCACCGGAGAAATCGGGCATGACGGACCGGTCGGTGGGTGCGGAGGGTGGAATCGTCGACGAGGTCATGGACATAGTGTCCACCCGTCTCCTTCGAATTCGACACGATATCGATCGTTTACGGTTGTTAACCGGGCGTACCTTCGAGCGTCATCCCATCGATCACGCTTCGTCCCCCCGACCGTCGTCCCCGACGCGTCGACCGAACGGGACCCAGGACCGCAGGAGAGCGCATGGACGCCACCAGGCCACCGCGCGCGGCCCCCGCCACCGCCCGCCACGCCGCCGTCCCGGCGGCCGGGCCGGTCGCGACCGGCCCCGGGGCGGACACCGCGCCGCGTCCCGGCGGGGTGGCCATCGAGACCCGCTCGATCGACTACGTCCCGGCCCGGGAGCGGCACGGCAAGGTGTGGCACCAGGGTCCGTTCTGGTTCACCGGCAACTTCGTGCTCACCACGATGGTCACCGGCTTCATCGGTCCGGCCCTGGGCCTGGGCTGGTCGGTGCCGGCCGTGGTGCTCGGGGCGTGCTTCGGCACCTTCTTCATGGCCTTCCACGCCAATCAGGGTCCGCGGATGGGCCTGCCGCAGATGATCCGGTCCCGCGCCCGGTTCGGCATCCGCGGTGCGATCGTCCCGTTCGTCGCGGTCGTGTTCGTCTACGTCGGCTTCAACGTCTTCAACGTGGTGCCGGCCACCGAGGGCCTACAGACCGTGCTGCCGGGCGGCTCGACACTGTGGTACGCGGTCTTGATCTCGATCGCGATCGTGCTCGCCGTGGTCGGCCACGACCTGCTGCACCTGGTCCAGCGGTGGCTGACCTACGCGCTGATCGCGGTCTTCGGGGTGCTCAGCGTCGGCGCGATGGTCAACCTCGACGTGGCCACGCCGGCCGGCGGCGACGGGATGTCCTGGACCGCGTTCCTGGTGGTCTTCTCCGGCGCGGCCGGCTACCAGATCAGCTACGCCGTCCACGTCTCGGACTACTCCCGCCACCTGCCCGCCGATGTGCCCGCGCGCAAGGTGATCTGGTGGACCTACGCGGGCGCGGCCGGCTCGGCGGCGTGGCTGATGTCGCTGGGCGCGCTGCTCGCCTCCGCGCTGCCGGACCCGGACGCGATCGGCGCGGTGCGCAAGGTGGGCAACGACATCGTGCCCGGCTTCGGCACGTTCGCCGTGCTGGTTTCCTCGCTCGCGCTGATCAGCATCATGGCGGTGAACGCCTACGGCGCGATGCTCACCGCCACCAGCGCGATCGACGCCTTCCGGCCGGTGCGGCCCACGGTGCGGGTCCGGGTGGCCGGGATCGTGGCGATCGAGGCGATCGTCTTCGTGGTCGCGATCGTGCTCCCGGACGACTACCTGGGCAGCTTCAACGACTTCGTGCTGATGATGCTCTACTTCCTGATCCCCTGGACGGCCGTCAACCTGGTGGACCTCTACCTCGTCCGGCGCGGCCACTACGCGGTCACCGCGATCTTCGATCCGCGCGGCATCGACGGCCGGTGGTCCTGGCGCGGCCTGACCGCCTACACCGTCGGCTTCGCGGCGATGATCCCGTTCTTCAAGACCAGCTTCTTCACCGGACCGGTGGCGGACGCGCTCGACGGAGCGGACCTGTCCTTCGTGGTCGGCCTGCTGGTCGGCGGCGCGCTGTACGCGTGGCTGTGCCGCGATCTGGACCTGACCGCCGAACGGGCCGCCGAGCGCGCGAGCGAGGCCGAACTCGAAGGCGCCGACGCGCCGCAGGGGGTGTGACGTGACCGAGACCGTGGTGGCCTGCGCGCAACTCGCGCTGTCCGTCGGCGACGTGGCCGGCAATCGCCGCGCGGCGCTGGCCGCGATCGAGCGGGCCGCCGAGGCCGGGGCCGACGTGCTGGTCCTGCCCGAACTGGTGAACAGCGGCTACGTGTTGCGCGACGCGGCCGAGGCCGCGGCACTCGCCGAGCCGGTGGACGGGCCGACCGTGACCGGCTGGCAGGACGCGGCCCGGCGACACGACCTGATCGTGGTGGGCGGCTTCGCCGAGCGCGACGCCGACGGGGCGATCCGCAACTCGGCGGTCCTGGTCGACCCGAGCGGCGTACGGGCCCGCTACCGCAAGGCGCACCTGTGGGGCCGCGAGAGCGAACTGTTCGTCCCCGGGAGCGAGTTGCCGCCGGTGGTGGACACCAGCGTGGGGCGGATCGCGGTGGTGGTCTGCTACGACCTGGAGTTCCCCGAATGGGTGCGTACCGCGACACTGCGCGGCGCGGACCTGCTGTGCGCGCCGGTGAACTGGCCGTTCGCGCCCCGACCCGCCGGCGAGCGGCCGGCCGAGGACATCCGGGTGCAGGCGAACGCCGCGGTGAACCGGGTGTTCGTCGCCGCGTGCGACCGCGCGGGCCCCGAACGCGGCACCTCGTGGGTCGGCGGCTCGATCATCGTCGACCCGGACGGCTTCCCGCTCGCCGGTCCACCGGCCGAGGACGCCGAACACCTGCTGCTCGCCCGCTGTCGGCTCGCCGACGCCCGGGACAAGCGGATCGGCGCGCACAACGACGTGTTCGCCGACCGCCGACCGGAGTTGTACGCACCGATCGTGAACCCCGTCGCCGACCCCTACGCCTCCCTCGACGACCACACCGATGAAAGGACCGAGCGATGACCGGCGCCCCCCGAGGACCCATCGACGCCACGCGTGTACCCCGCTTCGCCGGCCCGGCCACCTTCGCGCGGCTGCCGCGCGCCGACGAGGTCGAGCACGTGGACGTCGCGGTGGTGGGCGTGCCGTTCGACAGCGGCGTCAGCTACCGCCCCGGCGCCCGGTTCGGCCCCGCGCACGTACGCGCCTCGTCCAAGCTGCTGCGGCCCTACAACCCGGCACTGGACGTGTCGCCGTTCGCCGAGCAGCAGGTCGCCGACGCGGGCGACATCGCGGTCAACCCGTTCGATATCAGCGCCGCGATCGCCGACCTGGAACAGGCCGCCCGCGCGTTCTCCGCGCGCGGCACCCGGCTGCTGACCATCGGCGGCGACCACACCATCGCGCTGCCCCTGCTGCGCGCGGTGGCCGCCGAGCACGGCCCGATCGCGGTGGTGCACTTCGACGCGCACCTGGACACCTGGGACACCTACTTCGGCGAGCCGTACACGCACGGCACGCCGTTCCGCCGCGCGTCGGAGGAGGGCCTGCTGGATCCGGCCCGCTGCCTGCACGTGGGCATCCGCGGGCCGTTGTACGGGCCCGACGACCTGCGCGAGGACGGCGTGTTGGGCTTCCAGGTCGTGCACAGCGACGACTACCAGGACGCCACCGTCGCCTCGGTGGTGGAGCGCATGCGCCGGCGCCTGGGCACCGGCCCGGTCTACGTCTCGGTCGACATCGACGTGCTCGACCCCGCGCACGCGCCCGGCACCGGCACGCCCGAGGCGGGTGGGCTGACCAGCCGCGAACTGCTCAACACGCTGCGCGGCCTGGTCGGCCTGAATGTGGTCGGCGCCGACATCGTCGAGGTCGCGCCCGCCTACGACCACGCGGAACTGACCGGCATCGCCGCCGCGCACGTGGGCTACGAACTGCTCTCCGTCCTGGCCCGCAACCGCCGCGACGGCCTCTCCGGCTGACCACGCGGACGCCCGCGTCGAGCCGGCGCCGAGGAGTTCGACGCGCGGGCGCGGCGACCGCTCACGGGGGCGGTCGCCGCGCGGGATATCTTCGTGATCGTCGCGGCCGGCGAGCGGGGACTCGCCGGTGCCACGCGGCAGGCGCGCACGGCGCGTGGGCGCGGCCCGCGGGGGGGCGTACGAGAGCACGAGGAAGAGGACGGCACGGGATGAAGTACGTGAAGCTCGGCAGCACGGGGTTGGACGTCTCGCGGATCTGTCTCGGCTGCATGAGCTACGGCGTGCCGGAGCGGGGCACGCACCCCTGGACGCTGCCCGAGGAGGCCGCCCGCCCGCTGATCCGACAGGCCGTCGAGGCCGGGATCAACTTCTTCGACACCGCGAACGTCTACTCGGACGGCACCAGCGAGGAGATCGTCGGCCGGGCGCTGGGCGAGTTCGCCCGCCGCGACGAGATCGTGATCGCCACCAAGCTCAACGGCCGGATGCGGCCCGGACCCAACGCGGCGGGGTTGTCCCGCAAGGCCGTACTGACCGAGATCGACAACTCGTTGCGCCGGCTGGGCACGGACTACGTGGACCTGTACCAGATTCACCGCTGGGACACCGCGACGCCGATCGAGGAGACCATGGAGGCGTTGCACGACGTGGTCAAGGCGGGCAAGGCCCGCTACATCGGCGCCTCCTCGATGTACGCGTGGCAGTTCGCCAAGGCCCAGTACACCGCCGAACGACACGGCTGGACCAGGTTCGTGTCGATGCAGAACCACCTCAACCTGCTCTATCGCGAGGAGGAGCGGGAGATGTTGCCGCTGTGCGCCGATCAGGGCGTGGGGGTGATCCCGTGGAGCCCGCTGGCCCGGGGCCGGCTCACCCGCGACTGGGGCGCGGACAGCGCGCGCAGCGAGACCGACGAGTTCGGCAGGACGCTGTACGGCGAGGCGGACCGGCCGATCGTCGAGGCGGTCGCCACGATCGCGGCCGAGCGCGGCGTCTCGCGTGCCCAGGTGGCGCTGGCCTGGATCGCGAGCCGGCCCGGGGTGACCGCGCCGATCGTCGGCGCGGGCAAGCCCGGCCACATCCAGGACGCGGTGGCGGCGCTGACGCTGACGCTGACCGAGGACGAGATCGACCGCCTGGAACGGCCGTACACACCGCGACCGGTCGCGGGTTTCGCCTGATCCGGACCCCCGGGGCGGGCGGTCGTACCGCTCGTACCTCGGGTGCTTCGGGAGCGGGGCCGGACACGGCCGTACCGCCGCCCGGAGGGGACCGGACGGCGGTACGGGATCGGACGTCGAGACGACTGTCCCGGCGTCGGCCTTGCCTGTCGTGTTGACTGCCGACTGCCGACTGCCGACTCCGCGCGCTACTTGAGTCCGTTGTCGAGCGCGGTGATCAGGGCTCCGTTAGCGGTGTCGCCGGACATCTCCCAGATCATCGCGCCGAGTAGGTTCTTGGATTTGAGGTAGGCCGTCTTCTTGGCGATCGACCACGCGTCGTCGAACGTCCACCACTGGCCGCCGGCCCCGGTATAGCCGTAGGTCGAGACGGATTGTTCGTCGTGGTAGACGGTCAGATTGGGCACGCCGGCAAGGAGGTTCGAGTAGCCCCTGGTCCCCGCCTCCTCGGCGAACTGGCCGGGTGCCGCCCCGCCGGCCGCCTGCCATTCGCCGTGCGCGCCGCCGTCGGCGACGGCCTGCCAACCTCGGCCGTAGAACGGGAAGCCGATGGTCAGCTTGCGCGGATTGACGCCGGCGTCGGTGTAGATCTTCACCGCGTCGTCGATGCTGAAGTGGGTCGGATACGGGTCCTGCGCGTCGGTGTACAGGTTGGCCTGGTCACCGGTGCGGTTGGGCTCCCACGAGTTGTCGCTGCCCGCGCCGTGGAAGTCGTAGCCCTGGACGTTGGCGACGTCCAGGTAGTCGAAGATCTTCGAGACGTCCCAGCCCTGGTTCACCTTGACCGGGTCGGCCGGGGTGAACGCGGTCAGCAGCTTGCGCGGACCGGCGGTCGCGTCGAGTTGCTTGCGGAACTCGGCGAGCAGCAGGGTCAGGTTCTGCTTGTCGTTGACGTTGTAGTGGTTGCCGGCGTGGCCGTCGGGCGAACCGGGCCACTCCCAGTCCACGTCGATACCGTCGAAGATGCCGGCGCCGGTACCCGGGCCGCCCGCGCCGTTGTAGACCGGCAGGTCGCCCTTGATCCAGATGTCGATGCAGGACTTGACCAGCTTCTGCCGGGACGCCTCGGTGGCCGCCGCGTCCGAGAAGAACTTGGAGTACGTCCAGCCGCCGAGCGAGACGACCACCTTCAAGTGCGGGTACTTCGCCTTGAGTTGCTTGAGTTGGTTGAAGTTGCCGCGCAGCTTGGCCCAGCCGTCGTCGGCCACCCCGTTGACCGATTGCGCGGCCGACATCGGCCGGGCGTAGTCGGCGTCCGCATCGCCCGCGCCGGTGCCCTGGTCGGGGTCCTGCGGGTTGGCGGTGGTGCCCTTGGTGACGCCGGCCATGCAGGTCAGGTTGACCGGATCGATGTTCTCGAACGCGTAGTTGATCACGTCGAGCTTGGCCGCCGAGCCGGAGGTGTCCAGGTTCTTCACGAAGTACTGGCGGCCGTAGATGCCCCACTGCACGAAGTAGCCGACCCGCAGGTTCTTGCCCGTGCCGGCGATGTCGTCGGTGGTGACGTCGAGCGCGTTGGACGCGGGCGAGGCGTTGTCCGCGGCGTCTCGGGCCTTGACCGTGAAGGTGTACCTGGTGACCGGGGACAGCGCCTCGATCGTGGCAGCGGTGGTGCCGGCCGGGACGGTCTTGGCCAGGGTGCCGTCACGATAGACGTCGTAGGCGGCCACGCCGACGTTGTCGGTCGACGCGGTCCAGGCCAGCGCGACGGTGGAGGAGGTCTTGCCGGTGCTGCGCAGGGTGCCCGGCGCGGTCGGTGGGGTCGGATCGCTCGCCGGGTCCACGGTGGTCACCGTCGTGGGCGGGCCGAGCGGGCCGAGGTTGCCCCGGGTGTCCTTGGCCCGGACCGCGTAGGTGTACGCGGTGGCCGGGGTCAGGCCGGTGAGGGTGGCCGAGTTGGTCGGCACGGTCGCGACCGTGTTGCCGCCCGAGACCACCTCGTAGCCCGCCACCGGGTAGTCGCCGCCGGTCGCGGCGCTCCAGCCGAGTGCGATCGTGCGCGCGGTGACGGTGGTGGCTCGCGGGGCGCCCGGCGCGGAGGGCGGGACGTCGGGCGAGCCGTCGCACTTGTCGCCGTTGACGGTGCAGTGCAGGGGTGGCCCGGCCGGGCCGTTGCCGATGAACCAGTAGCTGAACGGGTCGGTGCTGCCGCCCGCCGCGATGGTCCCGTTGTAGTAGGCGTTCTTGACCGAGACGTGGCTTCCGGTCACCGTGGCGTCGCCGTAGTAGTTGCCGGTCACGGTGACGCCGGCGGGCAGGTCGAACTCCAACTGCCAGCCGGTCACGGCGGCGGTGCCACCGTTGTGTACGACGTAGGTGCCCTTCCACCACGAGCCGTTGTCCTGGATGGAGAACGTCGCGGTGAGCTTGCCGGCGGCCTGGGCGGAACCTGCGGACAGCCCGGTGAGTACGGCCGGCGGCAGGACGAGGACGGCGAGCAGGGCCAGGGCCCGGCTGCGGAATCGGCTGCGGAATCTGCGTTTGTGAGGGGACATGGCTCTCTCCCTGTGTGCGTGGTACAGGGCGGTACGGAACCGTGCACGCGCGCGCCTCACCGGGGTGATCACGATCGTCGATGTGGGACATCGACCGTGATCCGAAGCAGTCGCATGGCAGATTGGTCTGGACCAAAATGCCTCTTGGAAGGTAATTGGTCTGGACCAGGACGTCAACAGCCGAAGTCCGTTGCGAACGGGAGCCGTTGGGGGCCGCTGGATGCGCACGGACCGGACGCGGGCAGGGAGGCGAGCCACCGACGCAGGCGGGTGCGGTCGTGAGCCGGGTGGTTGGACTACCGTGTCGGTGTCGGGACCGAACGTGTCGCGACGAAACGTGCGAGAACGGGATCGGATCGTTGAGCGAGGAAGAGCCGAATCGACCGCGGGACGCCGACGAGAGGTTCGAGCGGGTCCGGGTCGGACACGTGTTGCGCACCGAGCCGCACCCCGACGCGGCCGGGCGCTCGGGCGCCGACGCCGATCCGGACGCCGCCGAGGTGCTCGCTTGGTGTACGTGCCTGCTGTGGCGGTCGCGCCTGCCGTGGCCGGCGCACGAGCACCGGCGCGCGTTCGACGAGCACCTGACCCGGGTCCGCCGGGCCGTCCGGGTCCTGCCCGCCGACCTCGTCGACGGCCGGTTCGCCTACCTGCCCTGCGTGGACGAGGGCGCCGCGCTCGCGGTCGCCGCGACCTGGATCGACCTGGGCAGCGCCCGCAGCCGCCTGTTCCTGGACGGCACGGGCGTGGTGATCGCGTTCGCCGACGTACAGTTCCCCACCGAGATCGCGCTGTGGGCGCTGCGCAACGACCATGCCGACCCGTCCGCCGCCTACCTCCTGCACGCGTTGGAGTACGCCGCCCGGCAGCGCCCACCGCAGTGAGCGTGCCGGTTCGGCGCCCCAGGCATTGAAGACACTCCCTGGGGCCGCGCCGGGGCAATGTTGCCGGTCAGGGCCTAGGCCCGGATCGAGGCCGCCATCCGGGCGACCGCCTCGGTGAGGATGTCGGGGTGGGTGGCCAGGTTGAATCGGGCGTGCCCCGCGCCGCCGGTGCCGAAGTACGTGCCGCAGCTCAGGGCGACCCGACCCTCTTCCAGGAAGCGTGTCGCCGGGCTGTCGCCGAGGCCGAGTTCGCGGCAGTCCAGCCAGGCCAGGTAGGTGCCCTGGGCCGGGGTGTAGCGCACGCTCGGCAATCGGTCGGCGAGCAGTTCGGCCAACAGGCGCCGGTTCTCGTCGAGTCCGACCAGGAGTGCGTCCAGCCACCCGACGCCGTCGCGCAGTGCCGCGGTGTGCGCGATCACGCCGAGGTGGCTGCAACCGTCCCCCGCCTCCGCGGGCATCCGGGCCAGGTCATCGGCGGCGGCCGGACCGGCCACCGCCAGCGCGGCCTTGAGCCCGGCCAGGTTCCAGCCCTTGGAGGCGGACATCAGCGACAGGCCGTTCTCCGCGCCGGGCACGCTCAGGTATGGCACGAACACGTCCGGCGAGGCCAGCGGCGCGTGGATCTCGTCCACCACGACCCGCACCCCGTGTTCGGCGGCCAGCGCCGCCACCGCGGTCAGCTCCGCCTCGGTGTGCACGGTGCCGGTCGGGTTGTGCGGGTTGCACAGCAGATAGGCGACCCGCTCGCCGCTCGCGCGGGCCTCGCGGAAGGCGGCCGCCAGGACGTCGAGGTCGATCCGGTGATCCGTGCCCAGCGGGGCCTCGACGACCTGCCGGTCCATGTGCGTGACGAACGCATAGAACGGCGGGTACACCGGCGAGTTGACGATCACCCGACCGCCGGGGTCGGTGACCAGCCTGAGCATCTCGACCACACCGAGCATCACGTCCGGCACGATCGCGGTGCGTTCCACCGCGAGGGTGTGCCAGTCCCAGCGCTTGGCGGCGAAGTCGGACAAGGCCCGGGCGTACGCGGTACCCGTGGCATAGCCGGTGTCGCCGAGGCGGACCGCGTCGATGATCGCCTGTGCGACCGGCTCGGCGAGCGGGACGTCCATCTCGGCGACCCACACCGGCAACACGTCCTCCGGGTACACCCGCCACTTCTCGCTGGTGCGCTGCCGCAGCTCGGCGAGCGAAAGCGCGCGCAGCGGGTTGACGTGCTCGGGTATGTGCCGCGGCGGACTCTCCATGGATCCCACCATAGGCGAGGCGTCCGGCGAGGTCGCAGCGTGTCGCCGGGGCACGTCGGGCGTGCGCCGGCCACAGCCGGTGCGGTCGCCCGGCGCCGTCGGGGGATTCGCCCACCGAAGTCGGCACCGGCCGGCAGGATGCTCGGTGTCCGGCCTCAAGCCGGACGACGGGGCGGTGATGAACCGGATGACGGAATGCTCTTTCGCCGAGTTCGTGCGCACGGCGACGGGATCGGTGCCGTACGCGTATCAGGAGACCCTCGCGCGGGACGACCTGCCGCAGGTGTTGTGCGTGCCGACCGGGTGCGGGAAGACGGTCGCGGCCGTATTGCCTTGGTTGTGGCGCAGGTTGGCACATCCCAGGTCCGCCGTGCGCCGGGCGACGCCCGGCCGGCTGGTCTACGTGTTGCCGCTGCGCTCCTCGGTCGAGCAGACCCGTCGGCTGATCGGCGCCTGGATCGAGCGGCTCGGCCACGCCGCGGAGGTCGACGTGCACGTGTTGTCCGTCGGGGCCGAACCCGAGGTCGACGACTGGCAGGTGCGGCCGGCCCGGCCGACCGTCCTGATCGGCACCCAGGACCTGGTGTTGTCCCGCCTGTTGATGCGCGGCCACGGCGAAGGGCGGGCGTCCTGGCCGTTGTCGTTCGGACTGCTGCACGCCGGCACCCGGTTCGTCTTCGACGAGCCGTACCTGATGGGACCGGGATTGGAGACGTCGGCGCAACTCCAGGGTCTGCGCGACGAGTTGGGCACGGTGGGCGGGTCGTCGACGATGTGGATGACGGCGATGCCCGATCCGTCCCGGCTGGGCACCCCGGACCACCCCACGGTGGCCCGTGTGGTGAACGCCCTGGACCTGCCCCTCGACGCCGAGTTGGCCCGGCGCCTGGAGGCGGTACGCACGATCGAGTTCGCCGCCATGCCCGCGATTCCCGAGTCCTACCCTGCGGCGGTGGCCGAGGAACTGCTCCGCCGGCACCGGCCGGGGACACGAACGATGGCGGTCCTGAACACGGACGAACGAGCCGACGCGGTACGGGCGGCGCTGGACGTCCTGGCGACCGGACGGGCTTTCGCACCCGAGGTGCTCGGCCTGCACGCGCGCTTCCGCCCACCCGAACGCGCCGCCCTGGTCGAGCGGTTGGCCGAGGAGCCGGGGCCGGCCGGGCAGATCGTGGTGACCACCCAGGTCGTCGAGGCCGGCGTGGATGTCACCGCGCGGGTGCTGCTGACCGAGGTGGCCCCGTGGCCGTCGATCGTGCAGCGGGCCGGGCGGTGCAATCGCGACGGCCGTGAGCCGGACGCGCGCCTGGTGTGGACGTGGCCGCCGGTGGACCGGGCCGGCGGGGCCGGGCACGTGCCCTACGCCGGTGCGGATCTGCGCTGCGCGGCACGGGCGTTGACCGATCTGGAGGGGCACGCGGTGACCACCGCCCGGTTGCCGCGGATCGCGGTGGCGACGGGCGCTCCGGTACGGCACGTGTTGCGGCGTGCGGATCTGATGCGGCTGTTCGACACGCTGCCGGCGCCGGACGCCGACGAAGCGGGGGCCGACGAGGTGGCCCGCTGGATCCGGGACGACGCCGACCCGCACGTCGCGGTGGCGTGGCGGCACTGGCCGGCCGGCCGCCCCGACGAGCGCGAGCCGTACCCCCGCCGGGTGGAGATGTGCCCGGTGCCGGTCGCCGAGGTGGCCGAGGCGCTGGCCCGCCGGCCGAGCGGGTGGTGGACCTTCGATCGGGCCGGGGGATGCCGGCCGTTGACGCCGGCCGACCTGCGACCGGGCGCGGTGGTGTTGGCCGCCGCCGAAGTCGGGTGCTACCACGTGGCATCGGGCTGGGGGAGCCGGCACCCGGGGCCGGTCCCGGTCGTCCGCCTCGACAACGGCCACCGCGACGACGGCCTTCGCGACGACGGCCTCCCGGCCGACGTCGAGCGGCCCGAGGAGCCGTGCGCGGAGCGCTGGGTGGACCTGCCGCAACATCTGGCCGACGTCGAGCGCGACGTGCGTACGGTGGCCGCCGAGCTGGCCGAGACGGGGTTCGTGATCCCCGGACACCTGGTCACGTCCGCGGCGCTCGCCGGGCGGTTCCACGACCTGGGCAAGGCGCATGCCGCGTTCCAGGCGATGTTGTGCGACGACTGCCCGCCCGGCGCCGAACCACCGGGGCCGGGCCCATGGGCGAAGTCCGGCCACGACCGGGGCACGCACTCGCGCGCACACTTCCGGCACGAACTGGTCTCCGTGCTCGCCCTGTTGCACCCCGAGGTCCACCTGCTCACCGGCGTGCCCGACGCGGATCTGATCACCTACCTGGTCGCCGCGCACCACGGGCAGGTCCGGGTGTCGATCCGGCCGATGCCGGACGAGGTGGAACGAACGGTGCCGCGCGTGCTCGGCGTCGAGACCGGCGACCGGTTCGGCCCGGTCGAGGTGCCCGGCGACCGCCGGGTGCCCGCGATCGTCCTGGACCCGACCGTGCTCCTCGCGGGCGGCACGCACGTCGATCCCCGCGCGGGCGCCTGGAGAGCCCCGGACGCCTCGCGTGCCCCGGGCACGTCCGCGGCCTGGACCGCGCGGGTGCTCCGCCTGTGCGACGCCCCGGGACTGGGCCCCTTCCGCCTCGCCTTCCTGGAGGCCCTGGTCCGGGTGGCCGACCGTCGGGTCAGCCGCTCCTACTGCCGGCCCGCGCCGCCGCCCTGACCACTTCCATCGCCCCCACCGGCCCCTCGTCGTCGATGGTGTGCCGATGGATTCGGCCCCGGACGCCCCGGTTAGGATCGATCCCGCCGGATCGTCGTCGAAGGGAGGGCCGCGCGTGAGCACCGACCGCGCGCGACGGGTCGAAGTACCGTCCGACCTCCCGTCCGAACCGGACCTGACGGACGCCCACTACACCTCGGCGTTCGAGCTGCCCACCCCGACGGCACGCTCGTGGACGCCCGAACAATGGGCCCGCGCCGTGTTCGAGGGCGCCCCGCTCGCCCTGCGCGGCGTGCTGCTCACCGGATGGACCGCGGTGCTGCGCCTGCGGTTGGGCCCGTGGCCCTCGCCGAAGCACATCCTGGGCCGGCCGATCGCGGCGGCCGACGCCGACTCGATCACCGTGACCGCCCGCTCGCGCCTGATCACCGCGTACAACATCGTGCTCGTGCGCGACGCGAGCGTCGTGTGGACCACCGTGGTGCGCTTCGAGCGGCCCGTCGTGCGCCCGATCTGGGGCGCCGCCGCGCCGATCCACCACCTGACGATCCCCTGGCTGCTCCAACGCGCCCGCCGCGACGCCCCGCCCGCCTAGGCCCTGTCCGGCGGATCAGGCCTCGCTCGACCAAGCAGCGTCGGCATCAGCCGTGTTCGCTGCCCAGCCGCAGGCGCGATCAGGTCCGGGATACCGAGGGCGCCCGTCCGGGCACAGGATGCGTGGCCATAACATGCATTCGACCGTGAACCGGAAGGAGCGTCATCCGTGCGCAGGATCCTCGTCGTCGGTGCCGGCCACTCCGGGCTTCAGCTCGCGTTGGGGCTCCAGGACCATGGCTACGACGTCACCGTGATGACCGAGCGCACACCGGAGGAGATCCGGGCCGGCCGGGTCAGCTCGACACAGATGATGTTCCCGTCGCAACTCGCCCTGGAGGCAGCGCAGAACCTGGACCTGTGGGACGACCAGGTACCCAAGCTGCCGCACACCGGGTTCACCATCCCCGGGCCGGACGGTGTGCCGTTCGTCGACTGGCTCGGCGACATGGGCGGGTCCGAGTCGGTCGACCAGCGGCTGAAGATGTCCACCTGGCTGGAGCTGTTCGCCCAGCGAGGCGGCCACGTGGTGCTGCATCCGGTCTCGGTCGGCGACATCGACTGGTACAGCGGGAACTACGACCTGGTGATCGTCGCGGCGGGCAAGGGCGAACTGGTCACCATGTTCGACCGCGACCACGAGCGCTCGGTGCACACCGTTCCGCAGCGCCGGCTGGCCGTGTCCTACCTGCACGGCGTCACGCCGCGCCCGGAGGTCGGCCGCCAGGCGGTGCACCTGAACGTGATCCCTGGACTGGGCGAGTTGTACTACCTGCCCGGCCTCACGCTGACCGGGCCGTGCGAGATCGTGCTCGTCGAGGCGATCCCGGGCGGTCCGTTCGACCTGTTCACCGGCGTTCGTGACGCGCAGGAACACTGGGCGCTGACACTGGAGTTGATCCGCGTGTACGCGCCGTGGGACTACGAGCGCACGCGCGCGGCCGAGTTGACCGACGCGCTCGGCGTGCTCAGCGGCGCCTTCACCCCCGTGGTGCGCCGCCCGGTGGCGGAACTCCCGTCGGGTGGGCTCGCGTTGGGCATCGCGGACGTGGTGGTGGCGAACGACCCGATCAGCGGTCAGGGTGCGAACAGCGCGGCCCGCGCGGCGGCGGTGTACCTGGCCGCGATCGTCGAGCACGGCGACAAGCCGTTCGACCGGGACTGGATGCTGGACACCTTCGAGCGGTTCTGGGCGTACGCCCGCCACTCGGTGAAGTTCACCACCGCGCTGCTCGCGCCGCCGCCCGAGCATGTGGTGCGGTTGCTCGCGGCGGGCAACGACAACCGGCACGTGGCGGATCGGGTGGCCCGCGCCATCGACACCCCGGCCGACTTCGAGAACTTCCTGTACGAGCCGGACCGGACGGACGCCTATCTGCGTGAGGTCGGGGCCTTGAACTGATCGGCCGTCGGGCTCGGAGGGGTCGCCGTACGGGCGAAGCGCATGCCGCGATCCCGGAGCGAGCCGTGCCTGAGCATCAGCACGTCGCGCGGGTAGTTCTGGTGCAGCCGCCACGGCGGGGTCGGCCCCTGCTTGGGCAACTTCGCCGCAGCGCGCAGCACATAGCCGGACTTCAGATCGATCAGCGGCTCCAGCGGCGTGTCGGCCGAGGGGGCCTGCGGCAGGCACACCCGATAGCCGTGCGCGTCCATGTGGTTCAGCAGTCGGCAGACGTACTGGCTGACCAGGTCGCATTTGAGCGTCCAGGAGGCGTTGGTGTAGCCCAGCGCGAGCGCGAAGTTGGGCACGCCGGAGAGCATCATGCCCTTGTAGGCCACCGTTTCGGACAACTCGACCGGGGTTCCGTCGACCCGCAGCGTCATCCCGCCGATGGCGAGCAGGTTCAGACCGGTCGCGGTCACCACGACGTCGGCGGCCAGTTCGGCGCCGGAGTTCAGCCGCAGGCCGGTCTCGGTGAAGCCGGCTATGGTGTCGGTGACGATCGAGGCGCGTTCGCCGGAAAGGGCGGTGAACAGGTCGCCGTCGGGGACGAAGCACATCCGCTGGTCCCACGGGTCGTAGCGCGGGGCGAAGTGGGTGTCCACGTCGTAGCCCTCGGGCAGTCGGCGGATCGCGTCCTTGCGCAGCAACGACCTCATCAACGCCGGTGCCCGGCGCGAGACTTGGAACGCGAGCATGGCCATGCCGACGTTCTTGGCCCGGATCAGCGGACAGGCGAACCGATCCGGCAGCACCCGGCGCAATCGTGCGCCCAGTACGTCGCGCGAGGGCAGCGCCATCACGTAGCCGGGCGAGCGCTGGAGCATGGTCACGTGTGCGGCCGTGCGGGCCAGCGACGGGACCAGGGTGACGGCGGTCGCACCGCTGCCGATCACCACCACCCGCTTGTCGGCGCAGTCCAAGTCCTCGGGCCACGCCTGCGGGTGCACGACCCGACCGGCGAAGTCGTCCAGGCCGGGGAAGTCCGGGGTGTAGCCCTGGTCATAGCGGTAGTAGCCGGTGCACACGACCAGGAACGAGCAGGTCAGCTCGACGCTTTCGGTCGCGCTCCCACGCTCCCGAGTCGTGGTCCCACCCGGCTCCCGAGTCGTGGTCCCACCCGGCTCCCGGGCCGCGGCCCCGCCCGGCTCCCGAGTCGTGTTCCCACTCGCGTTCCGGGCCGCGGTCCCGTCCGGGTCGTGCTGCCGGTCCACGCCGGTTTCGCCGCCGGTGGGCGTACGTTCGGCCCGGACCGTCCAGCGGGCCGTCTCGCCGGACCACTCGGCGTCGAGCACCCGGTGACCGAAGCGCACCAGGTCGTCCACGCGGTGCTCGCGCGCGGTGTCGCGTATGTAGTCCCGGATCGCCGCGCCGTCGGCGATCGACTCGGCGGCGGTCCACGGGCGGAAGGAGTACCCGAGCGTGTGCATGTCCGAGTCGGAGCGGATCCCGGGGTAGCGGAACAGGTCCCAGGTCCCGCCGATCGCGTCGCGACCCTCCAGGATCAGCACGGACTTGCCCGGCGATCGCTCGCGCAGGTGACACGCGGCCCCTATCCCGGAGAGTCCGGCACCGACGATCAGGACGTCGACGTGTTCCGTGGCCATGCCAGTCCCCATTTCGCGACCGGGCGCCGTCGAGGGCACCCGGGACCGGGCGGTGCGTACGACACCCCGGACCACACGCCACGAACGACACGCGCGCCTGCCGGGTGATGATGGCCCGGCCACGTTATCGACGTGCTGTCGATCCGGTCAACACAGTGTCGAGTCCGTGGGCCGGCGGTAGGGTTCGGGGGTGAGCGACACGTCCGCGCAGGACACCACCCGCCCGCGCCGGGGCCGGCGCGAGTCCCGCCCCTCGGGCGCCGACCGGGAGCAGGCGATCCTGGCCACCGCCGAGCGGCTGCTCGGCGAGCGCGACCTGAGCGGCATCTCCGTCGACGACCTGGCTCGTGGGGCGGGCATCTCCAGACCCACCTTCTACTTCTACTTCGCCTCCAAGGAGGCGGTCCTGCTCGCGTTGATCGACCGGGTCGTGGCCGAGGCCGACGCGGCCTCGACAGCCGCGCCGGACGGCCCGCCCCGGGACCGGACCGCCCACTGGCGTACGGCGATCGATGCCTTCTTCGCCACCTTCCGGGCACATCGCGCGGTGACCCTCGCGGCCGGCCGGGCCTGCGGCACCAACGCCGAGGTGCGCGAGCTGTGGGCCTGGGTGATGGAGACGTGGGTCCGCCAGGCGACCCGCGCGATCGACGCCGAACGCGAGCGCGGCCTGGCCCCTGCGGGGCTGCCCGCGCGCGACCTGGCCATCGCGCTCACCTCGATGAACGAACGGGTCCTGCACGCGACGTTCGCCGCCGAACAACCCGCCCTGGCCGAGGCCGACGCGGTCGACACACTGCTCGCGATCTGGATCGCCACCATCTACCGGGCCCCCGCCCCGCCGCGCTGATCCCGAGGCGGGTCGCCCCCTCGTTCCGCGACGGCGGCGCTCCACCGAGGTGCGGTCGATCCCGAACGACCGCGCGCCCGGGGGCATTTGCCGGACTTTGCCGGTGGTCCAGACCTATTGACCGTAAGGTCTGGACCACTTTACCGTCGTGGCAACCGCACCACGTGAGTCTCCGGGCCCGTCCCCGCCCGGGAGGTAGGCGTGCCTCGCAGGACGTTCCTTCCGTGCCCGGCCGCGCTCGAAGTGCCGAAAGGGAATCGAGCATGATGGGTCGGACGTCACGCCTGCTGGGAGCCGCCCTGGCGGTCGCCTTCACCGTCGCCGGATCGGTCGCCGCCGCACCGAACGACGGTGACGCCAAGGACACTTCGCACCGGACGAGCACCGCGAGCGCGCCGCTGGGCAGCGTCTGCGCGGTCAAGCCGAAGCCCGCGGGCAAGGTGCTCCAGGGCTACTGGGAGAACTGGGACGGCGCCGTGAACGGTGTGCACCCACCGTTCGGCTGGACCCCGATCACCAATCCGCAGATCGCCGCGCACGGCTACAACGTGCTCAACGCGGCGTTCCCGGTCATCCTCAACGACGGCACCGCCCTGTGGCAGGACGGGATGGACTCGACCGTCAAGGTCGCCACACCGACCGAGATGTGTCAGGCCAAGGACGCGGGCGCCACCATCCTGATGTCGATCGGCGGCGCGGCGGCCGGCATCGACCTCAACTCCAGTGCCGTGGCGGACCGGTTCGTCGCGACCATCGTGCCGATCCTGAAGACCTACAACTTCGACGGCATCGACATCGACATCGAGACCGGCCTGGTCGGCGGCGGCAACATCAACACGCTGTCCGCCTCGCAGGCCAACCTGGTGCGCATCATCGACGGCATCCTGGCCCAGATGCCGGCCGGCTTCGGCCTGACCATGGCACCCGAGACCGCCTACGTCACCGGCGGCAGCGTGACCTACGGCTCGATCTGGGGCGCGTACCTGCCGATCGTGAAGAAGTACGTGGACAACGGTCGACTGTGGTGGCTGAACATGCAGTACTACAACGGCAACATGTACGGCTGCTCCGGCGACTCCTACTCGGCCGGCACGGTCGCCGGCTTCACCGCGCAGACGGACTGCCTGAACCGGGGCCTGGTCATCCAGGGCACCACGATCAAGGTGCCGTACGACAAGCAGGTCCCCGGCCTGCCCGCGCAACCGGGCGCGGGCGGCGGCTACATGACGCCGAGTCAGGTGGCCCAGGCGTGGAACCGCTACAGCGGCGGCCTCAAGGGTCTGATGACCTGGTCGCTGAACTGGGACGGATCCAGGAGCTGGAGCTTCGGCAACAACGTCAAGGCCCTCCAGGGCCGTTGACCCGGCGCCCACCCGCGCCGTGACACACCGTCCGCCCCGGTCGATCCGGGCGGACGGTGTGTCACGGCGTGCTGCCGCTACGGCGAACCGGGAACGGTTTTCGTGTGCTCGTGGCAACAACCGCCAGCACGGCGGCATTCACGACCATGGGGGCTGTCCGAGCCGGTTGTTCCCGGACGCCGTTGCCGTGGTCGAGTCGCTGTGCGCGACGTGTTGGCCATAACGCGCGGCCCGGCGTCGGCTCGGACCACGCCTTCCGAGGGTGCCGTATTCTGGACGAATGGGAAAGACCGTGGGTGAGATGGGGGTCGTCACCGCCTTGGTGCGTTCCGCATTCCTGGTGAATGCGGTGTATGCCGAATCGGGTCGGGAACACGGACTGACCCCACAGCAGGGACAACTGCTCTGCGTGCTGATGCCGCAGCCGTACGGCATGGGCGAACTGGGCGAGACGCTCGGGCTGGCGAAGTCGAGCCTGACCGGGTTGGTGGATCGCACGGCGCAGCGCGGGTTGGTGCGGCGCGAGCCCGACCCGCGGGACCGACGCGCGGTGCGCATCGGGCTCACCGAGGAAGGCGCCCACCTCGCCGAGGAGTTCTACGCCGAGACCTGCCGCCGGGTGGAGACGCTGCCGGCCGGTCTCGCCGCCGCCGATCGAGCCAGGCTCGCCGAACTCCTGAGTCGGCTGGTGTTGGACAACCAGGTGCCGGCGGTCTTCATGGAGTTGGACGAGTGCCGCTCCGTCGCGACCGGGCGCTGAGACGACGGCGCCCGCGCCGGTCTCGGGAGGTGCCGAACAGGTCGGCGAATCGGCCGATGAACAGATCCGCGCCCTTGTGTTCGGCGACCATCCGAGCCGGCAGCCACAAGAGGTCGTGGTGCGAACGGACAACGTACGGGATTCGACCGGTCAGGTCCGCAGGTGCGAGGCGCCGTTGAGGTCGAGGATGGTGCCGGAGGCCCACTCGGCGTCCGGGGAAGCCAACCACACGACGGATGCCGCGATTTCGGCGGGAGCGGCGACGCGACCGAATGGGCTCTGCGCGCGGATGGCGGCGCCCTCGGCCCCGGACAGGCGGTTCGCGACCCGGTCGGTGTCGATGAAGCCGGGGGCGATCGAGGCGACGGCTATGCGGTGCGGGGCCAGTGCCACCGCCAGGGATTGGCCGAGCGCGTGCAGACCGGCCTTGGTGGCGCCGTAGGCCGGATGGTCCGGCTCGCCGCGGAACGCGCCGCGCGAGCCGACGTTGACGATCCGCCCGCCGCTCCCGCGCGCGATCATCCCCCGGGCGGCGAGGTGGCTCAGTCCGGCGGCGCCGACCAGGTTCACCGCGACGTGCCGCTGCCAGGCCGCGACCCACTCGGCGTACCCGGTGTCGGCCGGCGGATGCGGGGTGTTCACGGCCGCGTTGTTGACCAGGACGTCGATCCCGCCCAGCGCGTCCTCCACCTCGGCCACCAGTCGCTCGACCTCGTCCGGCTCCGCCAGATCCGCGCCGACCAGGACGTGACCTTCACCCGGCAGGTCCGCCAGGGTGGCCTCGGCCTCCTCCCGCCGCGACCCGTAGTGCACGGCCACCCGGTCGCCCTGGGCCGCGAACGCGTGCGCGATCGCCCGTCCCAGACCCCGTGCGGCACCACTGACCAACACCCGCCTGCCGGTCGCCGGAAAACCTTGTTCGTCGGACACGACGCCCTCCTCGGTTGTCTCGAAGGCAACCGAGCCTAAAGGGTGCCGCAACCGAGCCGTTGTCCGGCCGGGCGGGCGATCGTGGCATGCCCGCTCGCACGAGTGTGTTGCGGTGATCCACCATGATCGGGTCTCGTTGGTGATCCGGGAAGGCGGCCCGGTCCCGCCGACCCGTGACGACGCTCGGGTTCCGACGCTCGGGTTCCGGCGATCGGGTCCGCCGCTCAGGTTCCGTCGATCTGCAATTCGACGAATACGTCCGGATCGAAGGGGACCCAGCGGGCCGGGCGGTCGCTGCCCACGATCCGCAGCCGGCACCAGTCCTCGCCGCGGCCGCCGTGCCATCTGGCGTTGATCCGCCCGAGTGCCCAACTGCCGTCGCGATTACGGATCTCCACCGGCTCGTACACCCGACGGATCTCCGCGTCCGGCGGAGCCTGTACCCACTCGGCCCCTGGGCCGTCGGCAGTGGGCCGCTCTCGATGATCATTCAGCACAGTTCCACCCCTGATCCGCAGGCGACGGAGCGGCCCCGTTCACGTCGAGGCCACCGAAACCAGGCTTCTACACATCTGTAGAAACCATACATGAAGCCCTCCCGGCCTTCGCCGCCCCCTCGCTCCGACCGGCGGCCCGGGTGCGCTGCCGCGGCGACCACCGCAACGGGCCGCCGCCGCACGCAGGTTCACTGTACGTCGACCGGACAGGTACGCGACGTGTCCGGTGTCGGCGCGCGCCGGCACCGCGTGAGTGCCACAGTGGCGGTAAAGGATCTTCGTGTGGCCCGGTCGCAGGCACGACCGGCGAAAACGAGCGGCCTCGGATCCCGAGATCGCCCGCCATCGCGGGTCGTCCGGCACGCAGCACGCAGCACGCAGCACGCAGCACGCAGCACGCCGCCGCGACGGTGCACGGATCGAACCGTTCGCGAGCGAGGCGAGGCATGGCAACCAAGCGCACACCCGTCATGTTCATCCATGGCCTGTGGCTGCACTCGACCAGTTGGCGAGGCTGGGCCGAGCGGTTTCGCGAGGCGGGCTACGAGCCGCTCACGCCGGAGTGGCCCGGGGTCCCCGAGACCGTGCTCGCGGCCCGCAGACAGCCCGAGGGGCAGGCCGGCGTCGGCCTCGCCGAGATCTCCGAGGCGCACGTGCGAATCATCCGGGAGCTGGAGACCCCGCCCGTACTGGTCGGTCACTCCGTCGGCGGATTCATCGCCCAACACCTGCTCGGCCAGGGGTGGGCCGCCGCGGCGGTGGCGATCTGTCCCGGCCAGATCAAGGGTGTGAAGGCGATCGCACCAGCGCAGGCGAAATCGACCTTCGCGTTCCTGCGCAACCCCGCCAACACCAAGCGCGCGGTGTCGCTGAATCAGGCGCAGTTCCGGTACGGCTTCGCGAACGCCGTCTCCCTCAAGGAGTCCGACGACCTGTTCGCGGCGTGGACGATTCCCAGCCCGGCCCGACCGTTGTTCCAACTCGCGCTGGGCAATTTCACCCCGAACTCCGCCGCCAAGGTGGCCACCGACAACCAGACCCGCGGACCGCTCCTGCTCCTGTCCGGGAAACTGGACCACACCGTCCCCGACGCGCTGACCCGCTCGACGCTCAAGCAGTACCGCAAATCCGGTGCGAGCACCGACTATCAACGCTTCGACGACCGGGGCCACTCGCTGATCGTCGACCACGGCTGGCCCGAACTCGCCGAGACCTCCCTCACCTGGCTCACCAAGTCCGGTTTCCCGGAGACCTGACGCTTGGGCCCCGGGAGTCCGGGACGGAGGGAGCGGCGTCACCGCGACGCGGTCGGCGGCCAGTCGGTGGCCGGGGGGATCAGCGGGCGGGTGGGAGTCAGGTGCCAGGGCTGCTGGTCGACGGTGCGGTCGTCGGCCAGCGACACGGTCAGGCCGAAGTCGTGGATGGTGGGGCGGCCTTGGGCATGCCACCAGTACCAGGTCGCCTCGACCTCGTCCCACAGTCGGCGCGGACCGGATTGCCGCACGGTGGGCGGATCGCCGATGGCGAAGTCGGCGGCGGCGATCGAGTGGCCGCGGCCGGTGTCCGCGCCGTAGAGCCACAACGTCCCGCCGAGCGCGCCGTGCAGGATCGGTCGGGCCAGGCAGTCGGGCACACACAGGCCGAGCACCAGGGCCACCGGGTCGAACGGGCCACCCACCACGTCGTCGTAGCCGAGCGAGGTGGTGGTCGGCCGCGCGTAGGCGGCCCAGTCCTCGGAAAGCGCCGCGCCGCCGTACCGTCGCCAGCGCGGACGATGCGCGCGCAGCTTCATGAACGCGGTGGCCAGCGTGAACGGCCCACTCGCGGCCTGCCGTTCCGCGTCCACGACCAGGCGCAGCGCACAGTCGCCGCTGCCGTAGTCCGTACCCCACGGCAAGACGATCACCGCGCCGGGCGCGGCCTGTTCGATCCACGCGGGTGGCACGCGCCGGACGCCGGCGGTGACCTGGATCCGCTCGTACGGGCCGCCCGCCGGGTAACCGTGCGTGCCGTCGCCGGTGATCACCTCGACGAGGTCGCCGAATCCGGCCGCGTCCAGGTTCTCCCGTGCCCGGTGGGCGAGTTGCGGGTCCACCTCGATCGAGGTCACCCGGCAGCCGCGGGCCGCCAACAGGCCGGCGCTGTAGCCGGTCCCGGTGCCGACCTCCAGCACCCGCATCCCGGGCGCCGCGTCCAGGTCGTACAACATCTCCGCGAGCGTGGACGGTGTCGATGCCGACGACGTGGCCAGTCGTCCGGCGGTGGCCCCGGTATGCCGGCCGTCGTCCCACTGGGTCACCAACGCCCGGTCGGAGTACACCGCTCGGCGCCACGCCTCCGGATCGCGGTCGCGGTCCAGCGGAGCGTCGCTGTCGTCGGGCCAGATCCGGGCCGGGACGAAATCCTCGCGGGCCACCATGCCGAACACCGACTCCCAGCCCGCCGGAAGTACGTCCTTGCCCTTCAGCAACGCCGTGAGCGTGTCGGGCCCCACCGTCATGACGCGGGCCGTCGATCGGATAAGACGGACTGACCAGCCATCAAAAGCCAACCTTTCCGGGATCGATTACGCAACGTACCCTAGAAACCCCGAAGCGTAATCGTCAAGGCAATCAAGGAACTTGCCGTCCCAACGACGCAACCTCCGCCCGAGTGCCCGGAGTGGTGGTTCTCGGCGGTTCAGATGCTGTCGGCAACACGACGGTTGCCGCCGTTGAGTTCCTGCCACCGGCGGTAGACGTCGACGGCGGCGGCTTGCGGGTCGTGTCGCATCGGCAGTCGGCGCCGCTCCCAGGGCTTGGCGAACTCACCGTAGAAGGTGTCGAGTTCGAAGTACTTGCGGTCGTCGACGTAGTGCGGTTCGTAGGCGTCGCGGGTGGTCAGGAAGACCACCTCGTCCGGGGAGCAGTAGTACAGCGAACCGAGGCACATCGGGCAGGGATGGGCGAGCACGTAGATCGTGGCGCCGGTCAGATGCTCGGTACCCAGCCTCGTACACGCCTCGCGGATGGCGAGGATCTCCGCGTGGGCGGTCGGATCGGCGGTCTGGGCAACCTTGTTCGCGCTCTCGGCGAGGATCTCGCCGGCCCGGACGATCACTGTGGCGAACGGTCGGCCGCCTTCCTCGACGTTGCGGCGGGCCAGGTCGATGGTGCGCCGTGCGAAGTCCATGGATTTCCTTGGGGAGGGGACGGGCGGGCACGACGGTCGCGGCCCGCCCGCCGTCCGTACGATCTGTGGGTGGAGTGGGGGAAGGACTCGGTGGTGGGTCAGAAGGGCTTGGTGGGCAGGTACTTGCCGTCCAGGGTGATCACCGCGCGCTCGCCGCCGTCGGGGTCGACCGTCTTGCGGACATCGAGCCTGAAGTTGATCGCGCTGATGATGCCGTCGCCGAACTGCTCGTGGATCAGCGCCTTGAGGGTGGTTCCGTACACCAGGAGCATCTCGTGGAAGCGATAGATGGTCGGATCGGTCGGGACGCCGCCGGGGATCGAGCCCCGGGTCGGGACGGTTTGCAGCAGCAGCGCCGCGTCCTCGTCCAGGCCGAGGAGTTCGGCCACCGTGTGCGCGGCGTCGGCGGGCAGCGGGTGCTGGCCGAGCACGGCCGCGGTGACGAAGGCGACGGACAGGCCGGTCGGGTCGGCGAGTTGCTGCCAGGTGAGGTCCTTGCGGGTCTTCGCCTCGACGGCCGCGATGGCCAGGTTCTGTCGGGCGGTGGGGTCGAACTGGGCGTGCACCATGGTGGGGATCCTTACGTGATCGGGTGAGGCGATTGGGGTGAGTGAGGGGGTTTAGGGGGATTAGGGGGGATTAGGGGTGAGCGCGGGATGTCCGGTACCGGGAGCGGAAGGCGTCAGGCCGGAAGGGGGATCGGCCGGCCGGTGTCGGCGTCGAGTGCGGTGACCGTGCCGGAGGCGATGTCGTAGACCCAGCCGTGCAGCGTGACCGCGTCCCGGGCCAGGGCACCGGCCACGCTGGGGTGGGTGGCCAGATTCGCGAGCTGGGTGGCGACGTTGTTCCGGATGAGCCGGCCCACCGCGTCCGTACCGGTGTCCGCGTCCGCGCCGATGTCCCGAGCGCGGGCCGCGGAGGCGTCCGCGTGCCGCAGCCAGTCGGCGATCCGCGGTGTCCCGGTCAGGTCGTGGCCCTCGGCCAGCGCCGTCATCGCCCCGCAGGCCGAGTGTCCGCAGACGATGACATCGGTGACCGCCAGCACCGCGAGGGCGTACTCGACGCTCGCCGCGATGCCGTCGGATCCCGGCGCGTATGCAGGCACCAGGTTGCCGGCCGTGCGGATCACGAACAGCTCGCCGGGATCGCTCTGGGTGATCAGTTCGGGAACGACGCGGGCGTCGGAACACCCGATGAACAGCGTGGCCGGCCGATGTACGCCCGCCAGCCGGTCGAACAGCGGCGCCTTGGCCGGGAACACGTCGCGCTGGAAGCGGTGGATGCCCTCCGTGAGGTGATGCATGGTCACTCCTGCCTTTCGATGGCCGTCCGCCCCGTGGGGCCGACTGAATCCACCATGCATGACCTGTTGCTATAGCGTCCAAGACGCAGTGCCCATCGTGGCCATAGACCTCATCTATTGGTCATCTATAGTCGAGGTCATGGCACCGGAACTGCGTCACCTGCGCTATCTGCTCGCCGTGGCCGAGCACGGCAACTTCACCCGTGCGGCCGAGGAGCTGCGGGTCTCACAGCCGACGCTGTCCCAGCAGATCAGGCAGCTCGAACGCGCGCTGGGCGTGCAACTGCTCGACCGCACCGGCCGCACGGTGCGCCCCACCGACGTGGGCGAGGTCTACCTGCACCACGCGGGCCGAGCGCTGCGCGACCTGGCCGCCGCCGAGCGTGCCGTGCACGACGTGGCCGACCTCGCGCGCGGCAGCCTGCGGCTGGCGGTGACGCCGACCTTGACGGCGTACCTGGTCGGCCCACTGACCGAGGAGATGTACGCCCGGCATCCCGGGATCGCCCTGGACGTCGTGGAGACCACCCAGGACCGGATCGAAGCCGGGCTGCCCGCCGACGAGTTCGACCTGGGCATCGCGTTCGCCGGCGCCCACCCACCCGGCGTCGGCGCGACTCCGCTGTGCGTCGAGCGACTGAGCCTGGTCGTCGGTACGGGAACCGGCGCGGATCCGGACACCACGACCGGTCGTCCCGCCACCCCGATCCCGGTGCGTGACCTGGCCGGGTACGAACTGGCGCTGCTCAGCCACGACTTCGTGACCCGAGGGCACGTGGACGCCTACCTCGCGCGGCACCGGGTGCGACCTCGGATCGCCGTACAGGCGAACTCGATCCAGGCCCTGATCGAGATCGTCCGGCGCACCCCGCTGGCCACCGTGCTCCCGGACGCGATCACCCACGACCACCCCCACCTGCGCCCGGTCGCCGTCGACCCGCCGCTGCCGGTGCGCACGGTCACCGTGCTGCACCGCGAGGGCGCCTACCGCAGCGCCGCCGCCCGCGCCTTCGCACGAGTGACCCGGGACGTGGTCCGGGCCCGGAAATACACCCTTCCCGGGACCGGGACCGGGACCGGGACCGAGAGCGAGACCGGGACCGGGACCGGGACCGGGAGCAAGACCGCGACCGGGACCCAGACCGGCGACTGAGCGCGGACCGCGGAGCTCAGCGGTCCATGAAGGCGCGCTCCTTGGCCGCGCGGACCGCCGCCGTGAGCCCGGCGATGTCGTACGGGCCGTGGTGTCGACGGCCGTTGACGAAGAAGGTCGGGGTGCCGGAAACCCCGCTCAGGTCCGCCGATTCCTCGTCCTCCGTGATCCGGTCGGCGCCGCGATGGGCGCGCAGCGCTATCCGGAACTCCTCCACGTCCAGGCCCAACGTCTCCGCGTGCGCGACCAGATCGCCGGGCCGGAGCGCGTCCTGGCTCTGGAGCAGGTGATCGAGCATCTCCCAGAACGCGCCCTGCTCGGCGGCGGCCTCGGCGGCGATCGCGGCCAGCCGGGCCCGGGGGTGTACGTCGGGCAGCGGGAGGTGGCGCCAGACGTAGCGCACGTCGCCGAAGTCGGCGAGCAGTTCGCGGACCACCGGTTCGGCCAGACCGCAGAACGGGCATTCGAAGTCGCCGTACTCCAGCAGCGTCACCGGGGCGTCGATCGGACCGCGGATGTGGTCACGCTCGGGATCCACCGGTACGGCCAGGTCGACCAGGCTCTGCGCGGTGCCCAACAACGCCCGCGTGCGGGCCGGACGCGGCAGCGCGGCGATCACCAGCGAGACCAGCCAGGTCACCACGAACGAGCACACCACGGCGCTGAGCACGCCCACCTTGGCCTCTTCGAGCCGTTCGCCCTCGAAGGCCAGTGTTGCGATCAGCAGCGATACGGTGAAGCCGACCCCGGCGATCGCACCGCCGCCCACCACGGCCCCCCAGCCGACCGGCGGGCGCAACCGGCCGCCGCTGAGTCGGGTGGTCAGCGCGGACATACCGATGATGCCCACCGGTTTGCCCACCACGTAGCCGATCAGGATGCCCAGCGTCACCGGCGAGGTGAACGCCCGCGAGATCAGCCCGGCGTCCAGCGTGATGCCGGCGTTGGCCAGCGCGAACAACGGGACGATCACATAGCTGGTCCAGGGGTGGTACATGCGCTGGAGGCGCTCGTTCGGCGACAGGGCCGCCGCCATGCCCAGCCGGGCGGTGCGTTCCAGCTCCGGTGTGGGCTGTTCGCGGAACGAGCGGAACAGACCGGTGGCCCGCTCCAATTCGGCCCGGGACGCCGGGTAGGCGAAGGTCAGCAGGCCCATCACCAGGCCGACCACCACCGGGTCCACGCCCGACTTGAGCACCGCCACCCAGGTGATCACGCCGAGCACGCCGTACGCGCTGCCGCGCCGCACCTTCGCGGCGCGCACCAGCACGATCACCACCAGCATGGCCAGCGCGATCATCAGCGCGGGCATGTCGATGTCGTCGCTGTAGGCGACCGCGATCACCACGAGGGCGACGAAGTCGTCGACCACGGCGACGGTCAGGATGAAGGTGTGCAGCCGCCGAGGGAACCGGCTGCCGAGCAGTGCGAGCATGCCCAGCGCGAAGGCCGTGTCGGTGGACATCGCGGCGCCCCACCCGTGCGCCGAGGACTCGCCCGCGTTGATCGCCAGGTAGATCAGCACCGGTACCGCCATGCCGCTGAGGCCGGCCAGCAGTGGCAGGGTCAGTCGGCGGCGTTCGCGCAGTTCGCCCATGTCGAACTCGCGCCGGGCCTCCAGGCCGACCACGAAGAAGAACAGGGTCATCAGGCCGCTGTTGACCCACTCGCGCAGATCCAGCGATACGCCGGAGTCGCCGAGTCGCACGGACAGGTGGGTGTGCCAGAGCGAGGCGTAGGAGTCGGCGTCGATGTTGGCCCAGGCCAGCGCGGCCAGGGTGGCGGCGAGCAGCACGGTGGCGCTGCCGCTCTCGGTGCGAATGAACGCCCAACGCGCGGTGCGCGCGCCGCCCTCGTCGAGCGACTGGCCGGACAGGCCCTCGTCGCTGGTCGGCTGCGTCATCCGTGTGCCCCCTGTGTCCCTGTCGCGCTCCCCGGCTGAACCGGGTCAGAGGATATCGGCAGCGACGCACCAAATGATCTTTCCGCCGCGCCCTCGCCGGTGTCCTGCCGCCGCCGTGCTCGGGGAGGGGGAGTCAGGACCGGGCGATGGCCTTGTCTTGGCCCGGTTTGAGCGAATCAATCACCGGAACGTGCGGCGCCGGAGCGCTTGTCTGGAAGGTCGGGCGCTACCAATGTTATGGATATGTCGCATATTCGTGATCATTCAGCGGCCGTGCTCGGGGGTGTGGGCGGGCAGCGGCTCGGCATGACGCAGCACGATTCATCCCGGGAGTCAGGCGCCGACGAACTGGCCGCGCTGGTACGGCAGGCCCGTCGGTGGAGCGAGTCGGCGCCGGATCCGGCATCCGGGCAGCAGTCGCCCGACGCGTCCGGGGGCTCGCTCCGGGCGCGGGTGCGACGCCTGGTGGCCAACCGCCCCGACCCGGAACCGCCGCGCACCGGTTCGTGACGGCTCGCCGAATGCGGGCGTAGGTACGGATGTACGGACCCCCGTGCCGATGGCCGCCGCACCGACGAGCGCTCATCGCGTACGAACGCCCCGCCCGCTTCGTCGACTCGGCGACTCGGCGACCCGGCCGCCCGGTTCGCCCGCGAAGCGCCACGCGCGCCGCTTCGCGGGCGACGGATACACGGCGGCTCGTCGGGCGCGCCCGCGTCGACTATGCTGCCCCGTTCGGCCCAGTCGACGCCCTCGTCGACTCGGTCGGGCGCGGCGGGCCGGGGCCCGACGCTCGGACGGCGGCGATCGAAACGGGGTTCGGGATCATGGCCGGCGATCAGGTGACCTTGCGGCCGGTGGCCGAAGCGGACATATCCCTCCTGGAGCGGTTCTCGACCGATCCCGAGGCGGTCGGGTCGTTCGCCTGGTACGGCTGGTCGGACCCGGGACGGTGGCGGCGCAACTGGACGCAGAACGGCCTACTCGGCGACGAGGGCGGGCAGTTGCTGGTGGTCCTGGGCGACGAGGTACTGGGCTTCGTGGCCTGGCGCAGCATCCTTACCTCGCGCAGCTCGCACTGCTGGAACGTCGGGATCAACCTGTTCCCCGAGGCGCGCGGCCACGGATACGGCACCCGCGCCCAACTCCTGCTGGTGCGCTACCTGTTCGCGCACACCCAGGTGGCCCGGATCGAGGCCGGGACCGAGGTGGGCAACCTCGCCGAGCAGCGCGCCCTGGAAAAGGTGGGCTTCACCCGCGAGGGAGTGGCCCGTTCCTACACCTACCGCGACGGCGAATGGCGCGACGTGGTCTTCTACAGCCTGCTGCGCGAGGAACTTGCGTCGCCGACGGGCTGAACCGGCGCGGCCGAGCGGCTGTGCATCGCGGACGGCACCTCCTCCCGTCGGGACCGGGTCGGTCGTCCCGCACCGCACGCAGGAACCGTGACCTGCTGCCCGGCGAACAGGCCGACAAGGCCGACAAGGCCGCACACCGGCACGTCCGCGCCCGCGTCGAACCGCGCGATCGAGCCGATCGAAGTCACCGGTCGACGCCCTCGATGACGCGTGCCGCGCAGGCGTGGAGATGGGCGCGTACAGGCTCGGAGACGGGTCGCCTCCGGGCCAGCGCGCGGACGACTGCCGACGCGGCCATGTCGTAGACCACGGTCGCGTCGGCGAGGTTCGCTTCGGTTTCCTGGTCGCCGCGCAGGCCGTCGAGGGCTTCACGCAGGGGCGCGATGATGCGGCGTTCCAGGGTTTCACTGGTGTCGGGGAAGATCGCGCTGAAGCGGGGGGCGTCGAGGATGAGCGACGCGGTGCCGTCGGCCGGGGTGCTCGTGGCGTGGTCGATGAACGCGTCGATCCAGAGGTGGATGCGCGTGGTCGGGTCCGGGACGGCGGCGAGTCGGCTGCGGACGCCCGCCTGCAGGGCTTCGGTGCCGGCTTCCAGCACCGCCATCAGCAGGTCGTGCTTGCTGGGGAAGAGCCGGTAGAACGCGCGGCTGCCCAGCCCCGCGCGCTTGAGGATCGCCGATACCGGGGGGTCGACGCTGCCGGTCTCGGTGATGAGGTCGCGACATGCGGCGATCAGGCGCTGCGCGTCGTGGAGGTACTCCTCGCGCTGAGGGCCGAGGAGCCGGTCCACCGCCGCCGTCGCAAGTGTCCCGCCCGGTCCCGGCTCGTTCTCCGCCGCGGACCCCTCCGTCGTTGTCACAGGTCTCCTCCTTGTCTGCGGACCCGGCGAGTATATGAGACTCGCTCTTGAAAATGACGTTTTCATTAGCGAGTATGTCGATCCCATCGGGACGACGCACCAGGAGACCGGCATGACAGAACGCGAAACGACCGTCCGGGACGGACGACTGTTCGACGACGTGGTGGACGCGTGGCGGCGGTTCGGGCGCGGCATCGTCTTCGACGACCCCGCCACCGACACCCCGCTGCTGCGCGCGGAGGGCCTGCGCTTCGCGACCAGGTACATGGCGGCCGGGGCGCTGCTGAGCATGGAGCTGGCGGATCCGCACTACCCGGAGTTCGCGCGGTGGGCGGACACGACGTGCAGTTGGGGCATCGACAACCCCGACGTCATCTACACCCTTGCCGCCGTCCGCGGGGACGCCGTGTACCGGATCTTCGGGGAGCGCGGGACGTCGCATTACCTGGACGTTCAGGTGCACTCGCCGCACTTCTGCGAAGCCCCCGACTACCGGATCGACTCGAACATCGACAGCCGCTCGCTCGCGGTTGCCGGGGACGGCTCGTTCGAGCTGTTCGTCGGCGGCGAGCCGCGCGAGGGCAACTGGCTGCCCCTCGACGCGGACGCGCAGTCGCTGTGCGTCCGCCAGCTGTTCTGCGACTGGGAGACCGAACGCCCCGCCAACCTGATGATCGAGCGGGTCGGCGCGCACTATCCGCCCGACTCGCCGCTGACCGAGACCGACGTGCGGGCACGCGGCGAACGGCTGGTGCGCTGGTTCGACAAGGCCGGCGTCTTCTGGGACCTGATGTGCAAGCGGTCGCTGGAGACGATGCCGAACACCCTGCCGTGGACCGCCCTCGCGGAGTCGGCGTGGGGCGGATTCCAAAGCCAGGCGTACGGCATGGGCAACTTCCGCTGCGCTCCCGACGAGGCGGTCGTACTGGAGTTCACGCCGCCGACCGCGCACTACTGGAGTTTCGGGACCGGCAACTACTACTGGGAGACCGTCAACTGGTTCAGCCGCCAGTCCTCGCTCAACTGCCACCAGGCCCGGCTCGACGATGACGGCGTCTTCCGCGCCGTCATCGCACACCGCGACCCCGGCGTGCCGAACTGGCTCGACACCGGCGGCCACCCCCACGGAACCCTCAACGGCCGGTTGCTCCTGGCCGACGCCTTCCCCGAACCGATGCTGCGGGTCGTCGCGTTCGACTCGCTCCGCGACCACCTCCCCGCATCCACCCCGCGCGTCGACCCCGCCGAGCGCAGCGAACAGCTGCGCCGCCGCCGGACCGCCGCCCACCTGCGCAACCGCCACTGACCAGGAGCCCCACCATGAGATTCAGACCGGCAATCCTCCTGGCCACCGCGATGACCTGCCTGCTGACCGCCTGCGGCGGAGGCGGCGGATCGGGACCGGGCAAGGGGGACGACACTGCGCCGCCGCGTGCCGGCGGCGCGCTCACCATGCTGTCCATCGCGGACGCCCGAGGCCTCGACCCGTTCGGCGCCACGTACAACGCCCTGCTCGACGAACCGCGCATGGCCGCCCTGTACGACCCGCTGTTCACCGTCGACGCCGCCACCGGCGAGGTCCACCCGCACCTCGGCCAGAGCCTGTCGACCGCGGACGGCGGCGCGACGTGGACACTCACGCTGCGGCCGGACGTGCGCTTCAGCGACGGCACGCCCCTGGACGCCGAGGCCGTCCGCGTCAACTGGGACATGCACGTTCGCCCGGAGACCGCATCCCTGCACCGCGCCGCCGCCACCGGACTGCGCCTGGAGGTGACCGGGCCGCTGACGCTGCGCGTCACACCGCCGACCCGCAACGTCCTCCTCGACCGCACGATCGCGACCGAACTCACCTACATCGCAGCCCCGTCCGTCCTCGCCAAAGGCCCGGAAGAGTACCGAACCCACCCCGTCGGCGCCGGCCCGTTCACCTTGTCGAGCTGGACGAGGGGAAGTCGCATGGAGTTCGCCAAGAACCCCACGTACTGGCAGCACGACAAGGGCCTGCCCCACCTCGACAAGCTCACCGTCGCCATCGCCACCGACGTCACCCAGGCCTACAACACCGTACGGGCAGGCGGCGCACACCTGTTCGTCTCCGCCGACCCGTCCAGCCTCGACAAGGCCGAGAAGGAACTGAACGTGGCCGCCGTACCCACGGGCGGCGGCCAGTCGCTCGCGTTCAACCTCACCCGGGCGCCGTTCGACGACCCGCGCGCCCGCCGCGCCGTCGCCCTCGCACTGGACCCCCGCGAGCTCGCCGACACCCTGGGCACCGGGTTCCGCCCCGCGAAGAGCGTCTTCCCCCGGACCTCGCCCTTCCACGACCCCGCCGCCGCCCAGCCCACCCCGAACAAGGCCGAGGCGCAGCGCCTGTTCGACGAACTCGCCACCGCCGGCAGACCCCTCTCCTTCACCGCGCTGGTCCCGCAGAACCCTCAAGCCCTGCGGATCGCCGAGTTCTTCCAGAGCCGACTGGCCGCCTTCGACAACGTCACCATGCGCACCCAGGGACTGGAGATCGGCACCTTCGTCACCACGATCCGCGTCAATCACGACTTCCAAGCCGCCATGGACCAGAGCTGGCAGGCCGACCCCGAACCGGCGATGTACCAGGCCTTCCGCTCCGCGGGCCCGCTGAACATCACCGGCTGGAAGAACCCCCAGGCCGACCAGGCACTGGACACCTCGCGCACCGACTCCGCCCCGCAGGCCCGCAAGCAGGCGTACACCGACCTGCAACGCGCCCTCGCCTCGGACCTGCCGGTATGGGTCTTCGCCGAGTCGCGCATCGGCCCCGTGTGGGACAAACGCGTCACCGGCGTCGGCACCTACAACGCCGGAGTGCCCTTCCTGGACCGCATCGGCCTACGTCCCTGAGGCCTGGAGTCCTTGTGCCGCACCATCCCCGGCCGAAGGCCGCTTCCCGCCGAAAGCCGCTTCCCCCTGACGCCTGCCACCCCCGCCTGCCCGCCTCCGCGGGCAGCCCGCCAACCCGCGGAGCCCGCCCGTCAGACCCGGGCAGCCCCCCACCCCCGGAAGCCCCATCCCGCTTCCGTCTACCGGCTGCACCCCACCCGCGCCTGGTGGCGTGGCACCGAAACGCGGCCCGACCTTGGTCCGAAGCCACGAAGTCCGGGACCTTCCGACCGCTCTAGCCTCGGGGAAGCGCCGCCGAGAGGCTCCGACGCGACCGTTGAGCTCCAGCCCCGAACCGGCACCCGCCTCACCTCAGGCGGGGCCGGTTTCGGTGAGTCGACCGGATACCCGTTGCCCCGGTCCGCGACCCGGCGCTCGCGGAACCGGGTCGACCCAGGATCGGGGGCCGCCCGGACGGGCCGACCAGGATGGAGAAAGCCATGACACGACGTCTGCGTCTGGACGACCTGACCGCGATCACGGTGCCGGCCGAGCCGGCCGTGTCGCCCGACGGCACCCGGGTGGTCTACACCCTGGTCGGCGTCGACGCGGCGAAGGACCGCAACGTGCGCTCGCTGTGGTGGGTCCCGACCTCGGGCGGCGAGCCGCAGCGGCTCACCGAAGGCCCCTCGGACAGCACCGCGGTGTGGTCGCCGGACGGGACCCGGGTGGCGTTCCTGCGTGCCGTCGACGGCCCGCCGCAATTGTGGGTGCTGCCGATCGAGGGTGGCGACGCGCGTCAGGTGACCCGCCTGCCGATGGGCGCCGGCCGCGCGCTGTGGAGCCCCGACGGCACCCGTGTGGCGTTCGGTGCCGTGGTCGACACCTACGCGACGACGGACGAGGACGAGTCCGCCCGGGCCGCCCGGGCGAAGGCGCCGCTGGTCATCGACCGCGTGGACTACCAGGTGGACGGCGCGGGCATGCTGGGCAGCCTGCGCCGGCACGTGCACGTGGTGGACGTGGCCTCCGGCGAGGTCACCCGGGTGACCGAGGGTGCCTGGAACGCGAGCGACCCGGCCTGGTCGCCGGACGGGACGCGGCTGGCCTACGCCGCCGGCCCGGACGCGGACGCGGACCTGACCATGCGCTCGGCGGCGTACGTCGTCGACCTCGCCACCCCCGCCGCGCCCGCCGAACGGGTCGGGTCGGCGGACGGCATGGCGGGTTGGGTCGACTTCACCCCGGACGGCGAGTCACTGCTCGTGCTGGGCGCCGAGCAGACCCGCACCGGGCACACCCGGATCCTGCGGGTGCCGCTCGCCGGCGGCCCCACCGTCGACCTGACCGGAGCTCTGGACCGCAATGTGATGCCGGGCGGCTCCGGCTACCCGGGCGGCCTGCCGCAGCCGACGTCCGACGGCCGCGAACTCCTGTTCTGCCTCCGCGAGGCCGGCAACACCCACCTGTACGCGCTCGACCTGGAAAGCGGCGGCGCGCGTTTGGTGGTCGGCGACACCGGAAGCTCCGTCTCGGGCCTGTCCGTGTCCCG
Source organism: Embleya sp. NBC_00888 (assembly GCF_045207655.1). Lineage (NCBI taxonomy): Bacteria > Bacillati > Actinomycetota > Actinomycetes > Kitasatosporales > Streptomycetaceae > Embleya > Embleya sp. NBC_00888. Next base: position 3,271,381 of record NZ_CP108785.1, read on the forward strand.
CAGCCCCGGCGCCGTCGCGTTCGTGCTGACCACCACCACCTCGTACGGCGAGATCGCCATGGTCGATCCGGCCGACGGCACCGAGCGGGTGCTCACCGCGCACGGCACGCAGGCCCTGCCGGACGTGGAGCTGTTCACCCCGATCGACCGCCGGTTCACCACCTCCGACGGAACCGTGGTGCACGGTCGGCTGCTGCGCGACCCGCAGGTGACCGGCCCCACCCCGCTGCTGCTGGACATCCACGGCGGACCGCACAACGCGTGGACCGGTACGGCCGACTCGGTGCACCTCTACCACCAGGAACTGGTCGCCCGCGGTTGGACGATCCTGACCCTCAACCCCCGAGCCAGCGACGGCTACGGCGAGGACTTCTACGCCGCCACCGTCGGCAACTGGGGCACGATGGACGCCCCGGACTTCCTGGAGCCGCTGGACGAACTGGTCGCCGAGGGCATCGCCGACGCGCAGCGGCTGGCCGTCACCGGCTACAGCTACGGCGGTTACATGACCTGCTACCTCACCAGCCGCGACCAGCGCTTCGCGGCGGCCGTCGCGGGCGGCGTGGTCAGCGACCTGAACAGCATGGCCGGCACCTCGGACCTGGGCTCCTACATGGGCTGGGCCGAGTTCGGCGGCACCCCGTGGGACGACGTCGACCTGTACACGCGGTCGAACCCGTTCACCAAGGTCGGCGACGTGCGCACGCCCACCCTGATCCTGCAGGGCGCCGCCGACGTGCGGTGTCCGCTCGGCCAGGCCCAGCAGTGGTTCGGCGCGCTGCGCGAACGCGACGTGCCCGCCCGGATGGTGCTCTACCCCGACGGGTCGCACCTGTTCATCCTCGACGGCCCGCCCTCGCACCGGCTGGATTGGAACCGCCGGATCGTCGACTGGGTCGAGCGGTACGCCGGATCCGCCGGCCGCACCCGGCCCGCCCCGCTGGACGCCGCGCACTGGCAGCGCCGCCTGTCCACGCTGGCCGAGCGGCACCGGATCCCCGGCGCGACGCTGGGCATCCTGCGGCTGGACGAGCACGCGCCGGACGACCTGGTCGAGGCCGCCTACGGCGTGCTCAACCGGAACACCGGGGTCCCGGCGACCTCGGACAGCGTGTTCCAGATCGGCTCGATCACCAAGCTGTGGACCACGACGCTGGCCATGCAACTGGTCGAGGACGGCCTGCTCGACCTGGACCAGCCGCTGATCGAGGTACTGCCCGAACTGCGGCTGTCCCGACCGGAGTCGGCCAAGCAGATCACCATGCGGCACCTGCTCACGCACACCAGCGGCATCGAGGGCGACCGGTTCGTCGACACCGGGCGCGGCGACGACTGCCTGGCCCGGTACGTGGCCGGCCTCGAGGACGCGGCACAGGTGTTCCCGCCCGGCGGAGCGTGGTCGTACTGCAACACCGGCTTCAATCTGGCCGGACGGGTGATCGAACACCTCACCGGAAAGACCTGGGACGAGGTGCTGCGCGAGCGGCTGAGCGGGCCGCTGGGCCTGGAGCGCACGATCACACTGCCCGAGGAGGCCCTGCTGCTGCGCGCGGCGGCCGGCCATGTGTCCCAGGACGGTGGCGACCCGCGGGTCGCGCCGGTGTGGATGTTGCCTCGCTCGGCCGGACCCGCCGGTCTGATCGGTTCCACCTCGGCGGAGCTGTTGCGGTTCGCCCGGCTGCACCTGGCCGACGGCGTCACCGCCGACGGCAAGCGGCTCCTGGGCGCCGAGCATGCCGTCGCGATGCGTGAGAAGCACGTCGACATGCCCGACCTCGCGGCCATGGACGCGTCGTGGGGACTGGGCTGGCACCGCTACGCGTGGGACGGCCACGAGGTGGTCGGCCACGACGGCGGCACCATCGGGCAGTACGCGTTCCTCCGGGTCCTGCCCGAACACGGCCTGGCGGTGGCGCTGTTGACCAACGGCGGGGACGCGCCGGAGCTGTACGAGGACCTGTTCCGGGAGATCTTCGCCGAGGTCGCGCAGGTCGCGCTGCCCGCGCCGTTCGCCCCGCCCGCGCAACCTCCGACCGTCGATCCGGAGCGCTACGTCGGCGTGTACGAACGTGCCATGCAGCGCTTCGAGGTGCGGGCCGGCGCCGAGGGCGAGGGCCTGGTGCTGCGGATCGAACTGACCGGGGAAATGGCGGAAAGCCTGCCGGACGCGGTGCGGGAATTGCCGCTGGTCGCGGTCGCCGAGGACCTGTTCGCGATACGGGAGCCCGGATCGGTGATCTGGCGCCCGGTGACCTTCGGAACCTTCGAGGGGGGCGGGCGCTACCTGTTCAGCGGCCAGGTCACCCCGCGTCGGGACTGAGACCCGGCTCCGCGAGAGCCCGCCCTCGGCGGGCCGCGATACAGCTCCGCTCCGAGACCGCTCCACCCGATACCGCGTCTGCCCCGGACGCGGTCCCGATCACCGCGTTCCCCCCGTGACGCGGTGTCGACCGGCCCGTCGCCCCGGCTCCCTGTGCCGAGGCGGCGGGCCGGTTCGCGTGCGGCCCGGGTCGCGGGTGGCGGGGGCGGTCGGGAACCCGGTCACGGGAACGCGGACCACCCGATCGGCCCTTGGCCGGATGCGGCCGGCCGGGTGAGCCGTGCGGGCGCCGCGTGCCGGATCGGTCCGGATCATCCGGTTCGGGCCAGCATGGGCCGGGAGACGCGATCAGCGGACCGGACCCGGCGCGGCCAAGGAGCACGACGATGGACGAGTTGACCACACGGGTCGACGGCATGCTCGACAACCTGTGCGACGACCTGCGGCGACTCACCCGGATTCCGTCGATCGCCTTCCCGGGGTATCCCTCGGAGCCGGTGGCCGAAGCCCACGACCTGCTGGTCGATCTGCTGCGCGAGGCCGGCGTGCGGGACGTCGGCGCGTTGCGGCTGCCGGACACCGCGCCGGTGATCACCGGCCACATCCCGCCGCCGCACCCGGACGCGCCGACCGTGCTGCTGTACGGGCACTACGACGTACAGCCCGCCGGCGACGAGGTGTTGTGGACGACGCGGCCGTTCGAGCCGACCGACGTCGACGGCGCGATCCACGGGCGCGGCGCGGCCGACGACAAGTCGAACCTGGTCGTACACCTGGGCGCGCTGCGCGCCTTCGACGGGCGACCGCCGGTGGGCATCCGGATCGTGTTCGAGGGACAGGAGGAGTACGGCAGCGAGTTCGACGACTACCCCCAGGCGCACCCGGACGAGTTCGCCTGCGACGCGATGGTGATCGCCGACATGGGCAACATCCGCCCGGGCACCGGCACGCTGACCGTCGCGCTGCGCGGGGTGGTCGAGGTGATCGTCGAGGTGCGCACCCTCGAAGAGGCCAAACACAGCGGCAACTTCGGCGGCGCGGCTCCCGACGCGCTGCTGGTGCTGCTGCACGCGCTGGCCGCGTTGCACGACGCGAAGGGTGACGTCGCGGTGCCCGGTCTGCGTCGCGAGCAGTGGTCGGGGGGCGGCTGGAACGAGGACGAGTTCCGCCGGCTTGCCGGTATCCGCGACGGAATGCCGCTGATCGGCACCGGGAACCTCGGCTCGCGCCTGTGGTCGGGACCGGCGATCACGGTGACCGGACTCGACGCGCCCTCGGTTGCGAAGGCCGCGTCCGCGGTGGTGCCGTCCGCTCGGGCGAAGCTCAACATGCGCTGCCACCCGGCCCAGGATCCGGCCCAGGCACAGCGCCTGCTGATCGAATTCCTGGAGGGCCTGCGGCCGTTCGGGGTGCCGCTGACGGTGACCCAGGCCGGGGCGCCCGGGTCCGGGTTCGCCGCGGCCACCGACGGGGTGGCCTACCAGGCGGCGCACGAGGCGCTGCGCACCGCGTGGGGTGCGGAACCCGTACACGCGGCGGCGGGTGGATCGATTCCGCTGGTCAACAGCCTGGCGGCGGCCCAACCCGGCGCGGAGATCCTGCTGTTCGGGGCGCAGGACAGCATGTGCAACCTGCACGGGCCCAACGAACGGGTGTTGGTGAGTGAACTGCGCGACGCGGTGGTGGCGGAGGCCGCGTTCTTCACCGCGTACGCCAAGCGGTTCCGGCGCGGCTGAGCCGCGGAGCACACCTGCGGCTGTCGTTCGGGCCGTGCGGCGCCCGTTGACCCACCCCCGTAGCCACCAGCACTCGCAAGGAGCAGCGCGTGAGTACCGATCAAGCCCCGGCCGAGGCCGAGGACGAAGCACCTCCGCCCAAGGGCGGGTTCCGCTTTCCCAGCGCGCTGACGGTGCTGGCGATCGTGACGCTCGCGGTGTGGGCGCTGACGTTCGCGATCCCGGCCGGCGAGTACCGGCGCGGCGAGGACGGCAAGCCGGTCGCGGGCAGCTACCACCACATCAAGTCGCCGGAGGACTTCGTCCAGCGGCTCAACGACCTGTTCCTGTCCCCGGTCAACGGCTTGTACGGGATCAAGGACACGCAGAGCGGTCAGGTCACGCCGGACAACTCGGGTGATCTGTACGGCAGTGCGGCGGTGTTCCTGTTCGTGCTGGCGATCGGCGCGTTCATCACCGTGGTGTTCGCGACCGGTGCGCTGGATCGGGGCATTGCCCGATTGGCGCACCGACTGCGCACGCGCGGTGCGGTGTTGATCGCGGCGATCATGACGGTGTTCGCGATCCTCGGCTCGGTCGAGGGCTTCGCCGAGGAGACGCTCGGGTTCTACGGCCTGATCGTGCCATTGATGCTGGCGCTGGGCTACGACCGGATGGTGGCCACCGGCACGATCATCCTGGGCGCGGGCGTGGGCGTGCTGTGCTCGACGGTCAACCCGTTCGCGACCGGCGTCGCGTCGTCGGCGGCGGGGATCTCGCTGGGCGACGGGATCGTGTTGCGGCTGGCGATGTTGATCGTGCTGACCGCGGTGACCATCCTGTACGTGGTGCGGTACGCCCATCGGGTCAAGGCCGATCCGTCCCGTTCGTTGGTCGGATTCCTGCCGGGGGACCGCGAGGCGGCGGAATCGGCGGCCACCGGCAGCGAGCCGCCGCCGCTGACCCGTACGCACCAGATGGTCCTGGTCGCGGTGACCATCACCTTCGTGTTCATGATCTTCTCGATCATCCCGTGGGCCCAGGTGCTCACCGGCGAAGCGGATGCGGAACCGTATGACTGGGAACTGGGCTGGTCCTTCGCCCAGTTGGCCGCGATGTTCATCGTGGCGGCGGTGATCGTGGGGGTGTTGGCCCGGCTCGGCGAGAAGAAGCTGGCGGAGACGCTCATCCAGGGCGCGGCGGACTTCATCTCTCCGGCGCTGATCATCATGCTGGCGCGCGGAGTCACCGTCATCATGAACAACGCGCAGGTCACCGACACGGTGCTGCACTCGATGGAGGGCGTGGTCTCGGACGCCTCCTCGGCGCTGTTCGGCGTCCTGATCTTCCTGGTGAACCTGCCGCTGGCGTTCCTGATCCCGTCCACGTCGGGGCACGCGACCTTGGCGATGCCGATCCTGGCGCCGCTGGCCGACTTCGCGGATGTGCCGCGGGCGTTGGTGGTGACGGCGTGGCAGTCCTCGTCGGGGTGGATGAACCTGTGGGTGCCCACCACCGCGGTGATCATGGGCGGCGTGTCGCTGGCCAAGGTCGGCTACAACCAGTACCTACGCTTCGCGGCACCGCTGCTCGGGATCTTGTTCGTACTGATCTGCGGGTTCCTGGCGTTGGGCTCGGAGCTGTCCTGACCGGGACGCGACGGGCCCGGCACGCACGGGCCCGTCGGCGACCGGTGACGTCAGGCACGCAGCGACGCGGCGAGGGCGGTCCACGAGGCTGCGCCGATTATGAGGTGGCCTATGTTCGGGGCTTTGCTGTCCCGGACGGGGACCACGGCGTCAGCGATACCGACTTCCACGCACTCTCCTCCCTCTGAATTGCTGTGACTGGACTTTCGCCAGGCGCAGGGCTTGGGCTGAGCTTGGGAAGTGCGCACGGCCAAGGCCCTCCATGGCTTCTCGGATCATGTTCATGGACATTCCCACCGGTAGGGCTCGTGCCCGCTGCCGTTCGTAGGTTAGGGCGTATTGCCGGACCTCGCCCGGATCTTCGATCAGACGCCCGACCTCCGCACCTTCGGTGTAGGCAACCTTGCGCTTGTCCGGTGTCGTCAGCAACGCCAACAAGCCGCCCATGCGCGGGTATTCCCCTTCGCTGAAGGGTAGAACCTGCACGCTGATGCGCTGGTTGTGCTCGGTGGCGAGCAGCCGCGCGAGCTGCTGACGCATGATGTCCGGCCCGCCGATCGGTCTGCGAATGACAGTCTCGTCGATGACTAGCCAGAGATATGGCCGGTTCGGACCGTTGAGTCTTTCCTGCCGACCCAATCGACTGAGAACAAGTTCTTCGAGATGAGCCTCATCCTGAAGCGTGCGGCCCGTTTGCAGTACCGCCCGCGCGTAGTCCTTCGTTTGAAGGAGGCCAGGTACGAACTGGTCGAGGTACATATGCATCTCGACAGCGGTGCTTTCAAGGTCGATGAGTGGCTGCGACCACGCCAAAAACATGCGGCTGTTGCCGTGCTTCCATAGCTCGGCGAGGATTCCACCCGTGTTGAGTTCGGCATCCAGAGCCATTGCGTTCGCCAGTGTCGGAGGGTGCCCGGTTCCTCGCTCGATTTGGTTCAACCGGGTGCTGCTCATGCCATACATGGCGTGCGCGAGCTCGGCTTGGCGGTATCCGGCGGCCTCTCGGAGCCGCGCGACCACGCGCCCGAACAATTCTCCGATCGACGCCCCTTCCTGGGCCCCGTTGCTCATGGATCCCCCTTTACGACAGGTCACGTAAGCGCCAATGGCTATTGCAGCCTAGGCGCTGGGCCGATGCTTGTTCACAGAGTGGCCGAATCAGTACTGGCGGCAACCGAGAGGACAGGTATGCCCACTCCCGAGAGCTATCCCAAAGACCCCCGCGACTGGACCACGGAGCACGTGGCCCGCTTCTGGAAAGCCAACGCCAAGCGCGCCGTCCGCTGCGAACTCTCCGGCAGGATCGGGACGTTCGCTGCTGTCATCAGCCTCCAGGCGTTCGTGCGCCTGCCCGGTGGCACCGAGTTCCGCACCCATTGCGGCAACCTGCGGGTGCTGGAGGAAGCGGGGCGCGATGTATCGCGAGGGTGACTGGGTGGAACCGGCCAACGAGGCCGTGCGCCGGGTGCGTCACCCCGGGCAGATCCTGATGGCGCAACCCCTCCCCGACGGGCACCAAAGGCTCACGGTCCAACCGCCGGGCGGCCGGATCGCCTGGGCGATGCCCTCCGACAGCGTGCGCCCGGCCCAACCCCCGGCCCGGCCCGCCCCCTGAACCGCCGCACCGCAGTCACTGGCCTGGCTGCGGTGCGGCCCCGCCTCCCACACACGGGAAGACCGAATCGGAGGTACGCCGATGAGTGCCCACGAAGCACTCGGCCGCATCGGCCACAAGGTCAAACACAAGGACGAGAGCCTGCGAACAACCCACCCGCCCGGCGAAATCGAGCACATCGACCCGCACACCGACCAGGCCCGCATCCAACCCTTCGACCCGACCCGCCCCCCATGGACCGCCCCCCTCACCCACCTCGTCCCGGACGACGCCATCTGGTACCCGAGCGACGGAGCACCCCCCGCCAGATCCAAGCCCTTCCCCATTCCCCCCGGCGCCCGAGCCCCACGCACCTACGGCTGCTACCGCCTCTGACGCCCCGGGGACGCTGCCGATTTGCAGTAAGCACAGCCGAATAAGGATCTTGCCGGCCGCGTTCCGCGGATATCTCCGAAGCGAGCGGCGGTGGATGCTTCCGGAGCAACGTTCTCCCCATCCACCAGGAGTACATCCGTGCGTTCGACCACGCGCAAAATCGCCCTGGCCGTCGGTAGCACCGTCATGGCGCTCACCGCAGGGCTCACCTTCACCGGCGCGGCACACGCCGGCGGGAACACGAACTACTACGCCCAGACCCTGGGTGACGACAACAGCGGAGTCGACGGCTACGCCCGGTTCTACAGCAACGGCGACCGCTTCGAGCTGACCGACTATTGGGGTGGCTCGGGGTCCGCCATTGTCATCGAGGCCAACTACGGCAACGGTTATGTGGACTTCGCCGGCCGCTTCACCAAGTGGTCGGTCACCGGCAGCACCCGGGTCCTCAACGACTGGGACTTCGACGAGGGCCGCCAACTGCGGTTCAAGGTGTGCGTCGCCGAAGACCAGTGGACCGAGCCCCACGGCTGCGGTTCCTGGACGTACGCCACCGCCTGACGAACCACCACGCCCGAACCGTTCCGGGCGTAGACCGTGCCGCCGCCCATGAGGCGGCGGCACGGCCGCGTTCCGGCGCGACGGCGAGAGCCGCCGGCGCCGCACCGACCCGCATACCACGCTGCTTCCGCCGGCCACCGCATTACCGACCTCACCGCCGGCCTCGCGGCGTCGGGCATGATGCGGGGCATGTGACGGCCTACCCGACAGGGGTTCCCGAGGCCGTCCTCACGGAGAGGGTGCCATGCGCAGGCCGGTCACAGGCGAGGTTCACGTCGACTACAACCGGATCTACGTCGAGAGCGATCCGGACGGTGCGAAGCCGGACCTCAACGAGGCGTTCCCGGGCCAGAGCGAGGGGTTGTGTGGAGCCGCGGTCCCGGGTGTGCTCTTCCTGGCCACCGGACTGCACAAGGGCAACGTCGGCTTCACCGTGGAGATCCACGACGAGGCCCCTGCGCTGGACCCGGTCTGGGAGGATGTGGTGGAGGTGTCCTTCCGCCCGACATCGGAACACACCCGTCTGGTGCAGATGGCGGGCGAGGCTGCGTGGGACCTGGATCTCCCCCGGACCGACCACCGGGTACGGTATTGCGCCCGGGGGATGGACGAGGGACAGGAACTCTCCACCAGAGCGGCCAAGGAGCCACAGGCGGACAGCTACCTCCTACAGTTCTGGCCCGCGCCGCCCGGCCCGGACCGGGTGATCCGCCAGACCTCGCAGAGCGCCGCGTACCGCCACCGTTACGCGAGCGCACTTGGGCTCCCATACACGCCCGAGCAGCGCGCCGAGGCCGAACGGGACCGCCAGGCGAAGGAACGGGCCGCCCAAGAGCGGTTCGCCGAGGAATGGCTCGCCCAGGAGCGGGCCGCCTACGAACTGGCCGCCCAGGAGCGAGCCGCCGAGGAGCGGGCCGCCCGCGCACGGGCCACCGAGGAGCGGCGACTGCACTACGAGAGGTGGGAGTGGGGCGGACGGCTGCCGAGCGAAACGCTGCGCGGTGTCCGCAGGAGCAATGTCCTCGGACTGCTCACCTACGACAGCGAGCTGGTGCACGCCCTCGATGCCGCAGGTCCCGAGGTTCAGCGTGCGGTGGCATTGTTGTCTGCGCATCGCGCCTGCGAAGAGGCGGGCCTGATCGATGTGCCGTGGGTCGCCCGGGCGCTCGTCGAGTTGGTGGAGGGACGTCCGCTTCCGTCGCCGTTCGACGACGCGGACCTGATGCGGGAGACCCTGCGCTCCGATCTCCCCGTATCGAAGCGGTCGGTGCTCGGGGCGATGCCTCCCGAGCGACCGCCGTACTGCCCGCCGATAGACCCGGCGCAGGTCAGCTTGGTGACCGTCCAAGTAGCCACGCCGTACGTCCCCGGGCCGATCTCACAGCCTCACTTCGCGCTCCCCGCCGTGCTCGCCGCCGCCGATCCCGTCCCGCTCAGGGCGGCACTGGACGCGGTGTGGCACGCGCTGCATACGTACGGCGAGCACTACCCGGAGCTGCTGGCGGAGATCCGGGCGGCTTGCACCGAGCAGGCGCCGAAGTAGGCAGAGCGGTGACCCGGTGCCGCCCGCCGACGTCGACGCTGACGCCGACGCCGACGGCACCGGTGGACGGCATGGCACCCGCACGCAGCCCATTCGGCCGCTCCGGTGGCAGGCGCGAACGAGGGCTATTCTTCGTGCGATCGTGAAGATCACGAACCACGGGGGTGGCGAACGCATGGGATCACGATGGCGTGGCTGGACGGCCGTACTGGCCATGACATTCACCGCAGGCTTCGCGGGGGTGCCTGCCGCGCGCGCTCACACGACGGATCCCAGTGATCCGCAGGCGAGTGCGGCGACGCGCGACGTGCGGGACTGGTTGACGCATCTGCCCAACCGGGCGCAGAACCGGGTGGTGTCCGGGCAGTTCGCCGGGTACAGCGGGAAGACCTTCTCGTTGGCCCAGGTGGATGAGCTGAAGGCGCAGACCGGCGCGAATCCGGGGCTGCTGGGCTGCGACTACGGGCACGACGGAAACACCATCGACCACACCTGCAACGCGACCCTGAAGGACTGGTCGGCCGCAGGAGGGCTGGTCACCGTCAGCGCGCATCTGCCCAACCCCGATCAGCCGGACTGGAACGGGCTGTTCACCAAGTTGCCGACCTTCGACCGGCTCACCGACCGCGGCACCGGCACCGGACAGCGCTGGCACGCGGAGCTGGATCGGGTCGCCGAGGGTCTGCGCGAACTCGCCGACGCGAACGTGCCGGTGCTGTTCCGGCCACTGCACGAGATGAACGGCGACTCGTTCTGGTGGAGCGCGCAGAACCCGCAGACCTTCGCCGAGGTGTGGCGGGACATGTACGCCTACCTGACCGACGTCAAGGGCCTGCACAACCTGCTGTGGGTGTACGCGCCGGACTGCAACTACGGCAAACGCTCGTCCTACTACGCGGGCGGTGCGTACACCGACGTGGTCGGCCTCGACTGTTACGTCCGCGAGCCCGCCGCGGTCCAGGGCTACGACGAACTGGTCGCGCTGGGCAAGCCGTTCGCGTTCGCCGAGATCGGTCCGCGCAGCGGTCCCGGCGGTTCGATCGAGGTGCCGCTCGACTACGGGAAGTGGATCGACGCGATCCGCGCCCGATTCCCGGCCACCGCCTACTTCATGGCGTGGAACGACCAGTGGCGCCCGACCGCCAACATCGGCGCCGGCCGACTGATGACCGACCCGTGGACGATCGTGCGCGGCGAGATCGCGACCGCGGCGCGCACCGAGGGCGCACCCGCGCCGGTCGGCACACCCGTTCCGCTCGCCGACTTCGAAGCCGACACCCAGGGCTGGGGCGGCTATCGCGTGCTCGCCGGACCGTGGTCGGTGACCGAATGGGCCGCGCAGGGCAGCCGATCCCTCAAGGCGGACATCGACCTCGCCGCCCCCGAGGCCTACTTGAACCGGGTCGCGCCACGCGACCTGTCCGCCTACCGGGCGCTCACCGCGACCGTGCGCACCGCCGAGTGGGGCAACCACGCGGCCGGTACCACCGCCAAGCTCTACGTGCGCACCGGCGCCGGGATGACCTGGTACGACGGGGGAGCGGTCCGGATCGGCCCGGACGGCGCCGTGTTGCGCCTGGACCTCGGCCGGGTCACCGACCTGCGGGACGTGCGCGAGATCGGCGTGCTGTTCACCTCGGCACCGGGCGCGAGCGGACGAACAGCGGTGTACGTGGACGACGTTGCCGCGATCGCACCGCCGACCGTGGTGTCCGGCTTCGAGTCCGGGACGGACGGCTGGACCGGGTACCTGACCGGCACCGCGCCGGCGAGCAGCACCGAATGGGCGAGCGAGGGCACCCGTTCGCTGCGCGCCGAGATCGACCTGGCCGCGCCCGAGTCCTACCTGAACCGCCGGGCTGTCCTCGACCTGACGGGACGTCGGGTACTCGCCGCCACGGTCCGTGCCGGCGCCTCGGGCGGCACCGCCAAGCTCTACGTCAAGACCACCGCCTCGAACACCTGGTACGACGCGGGCGCCGTCCCGCTGGGCCCCGAACCCCGCACGCTCACCCTCAACCTGGCCGCCGTGGGCTCCCTCCACGATGTCCGGGAGATCGGCGTGCAATTCGAGCGCCGAGACGGCGGATCCGGCACGGCTCCGATCTTCGTCGACGAGGTCACGGTGCGCTGAACAGGCGCTGAACGGGCGCCGATCGGGCCTCGATCAGGCGGCGATCGGGCGCCGATCGGCCGCTTGCGGGCCGAGCCCGGGACCGGCGCGCCGGTGCGTCGGCCCCGGGGGTGCGGGGGTGTGCCGCCGGGGCAGGGTCAGGCGGGTTCGGTCGCGCGCTCCGGCTCCGATGCCCCTGTCGTCTCGTCGTCCGTCGCCTCGGCGGCCTGCTTCGCCTCGACCGCCCGTTCCACCTCGGTCAACCGGTCGAGCAGGGCCGGCGGCAGCGGGCCGACCAGGGTGCCGGCGAAGGCGTGTCGCAGGGCGGCGGCGCGCATCTCGGCGACCAGCGTCTGGGTGACGGTGCCCGGGACGACCCAGCCGCCGTGCAGGTGGCCGAGTACCCGCATGCCGGCGGCGGGCACATCGGCCGCGCGCAGCCGGGCCAGGTACTCCTCGGCTTGGTCGCGCAGCGGGTCGTGTTCGGCGACGAAGATCAACGCCGGGGCCAATCCCGAGAGATCGGTGCCGTGCAGCGGCGAGACCAGCGGGTCGGTCGCGTCGGCGGAGTCGGCCAGGTAGTGCCGGGCGAATATGTTGAACTCGGTGGGCGTCAGGCCCGGTTTGCGTGGCGCGCCGGGCACGACCGGCTCCGACGCCATCGGCGTCAGGTCGACGGCGGCGGCGTCGAGCACTTGGAGGCTGGGCTGCGGCAGACCCCGATCGCGCAGCGCCAGGCACATCGCGGCGGCGAGGTTGCCGCCCGCACTGGCGCCGCCGATGGCCACCTTGGTCGCGTCGATGCCCACATCGGCGGCGTTCTCCAGCAGCCACGCGTAGGCGGCGAGGCAGTCCTCCAGCGGGGTGGGGAAGGGGTGTTCGGGGGCGAGCCGATAGTCGACGTTGACCACGGCACACGGGACGAGCGAGGCGACCGGTCCGCACTCGGCCTCGGCGGTGTCCAGGTTGCCCAGCACCCAGCCGCCGCCGTGCAGGAAGAAGTAGGCGGGCACCGGGGTTTCCGGCTGCTTGGGTCGCAACACCCGTACGGCGATGGTGCCGTCGGTGACCGGAACCAGGTGCTCGGTGACCTCGAGGTCGGGACCGTACGGGAACTTGACCAGGGTCATCACGGCGGCCGACTGCGCGCGCCGCACGTTCAGGTCGGCGCTCTCGGGCTGGGCTCCGGCGGCGACACGCTCCAAGAGCCGGCGCACGGGCGGGTCGATGATCATGGGCTTCTCCTTCGCTGAACCGGCCGTCGAGCCGGGGTCGGTGGGGACACGGGCGGCGCTCTCGGCGCCGCGATCGATGCCGGTCGCGGCACCGTGCTCGGCGCCGTTCTCGACATCGGTCGGCACATCGGTCGGCGCATCGGTCGGCGCATCGGTCTGCACCTCGGTCGCGGCATCCCGCTCGTGCAGGGCGTCGATCCGCCCGGTGGTGATCACCCGCCGATAGGCGCGTGCGCTGGGGCGGACGATCCGGCGCAGGTCGTCGTCGCGGTCGATGCCGACCAGCCCGAAGCGGGGCCGATAGCCGTGCGTCCACTCGAAGTTGTCGAACGCGGACCAGTGCAGATAGCCGCGCACGTCCACGCCGTCGGCGAGCGCGGCCCGTACCGCCCGCAGGTGGCCGTCCAGATAGGCGACGCGCTCGGTGTCGTCGGTGGTGGCGATGCCGTTCTCGGTGACGTAGATCGGCAGACCGGTGACCTTGCCGGCTTGGCGGAGCATCTCGGTCAGGCCCCCGGGGTAGACTTCCCAGCCCATCTGTGTCGTGGGCGCGCCCGGCGGCGCGTTGCCGAGGTCGGAGTGCTCGGCGGCGGCGTCCGCCCGGGCCCGCGTGTAGTACTGGACGCCGACCCAGTCGCCGGGATCGGTGGTGTCGCGCAGGTGCTCCAGGTGCCGCTGGACCAGCACGTCCCGGAACCAGTCGGCGAGTTCGGCGTCCCGGGGGCTGTCCGGGTCGGCCGGTTGGATGAACGGGAGTTGCAGGCACACGCCCGCCCGGGTGTCCGGCGAGGTCGCCCGCAGTGCGGCCACCGCGGCGTCGTGCGCGCGCATCAGCGTGTGGTTGACCGCGACGGTCTCGCCCCGATCGCGGTGCCCGGGTGGGTGGTTGCCCTTGAGGTAGCCGTTGAACGCGACGATCTGCGGCTCGTTGATCGTGCACGCGAACGGGATCCGATCGCCCAGGCGGCGCCCGACCTCCTCGGCGAAGGCGCCGAAGACCTCGGCGGCGTCGTCGGCGAGCCAGCCCCCGCGCGCGGCGAACCAGCGCGGCAGGGTGAAGTGGTGCAGCGTGACGAACGCGGTGATGCCGTGCCCGCGCAGCCCGTCCAGCACCCGGGCGTAGTGGTCGAAGGCGGCGAGGTCCCACACCCCGGGCCCGAGGGCGAGCCGGGACCACTCGATCGACAGTCGGTGCGCGTTGTGCCCGAGTTCGGCCAGCAGCGCGATGTCGGTGGGCCAGCGCTCCCACTGGGCGATCCCGGGGCCGCTGACCTCGGCGGTATGTCCGGCGTTCTCCCAGTCGACCCAGTCGTTGGCGCCCTGACCGCCCTCGACCTGATGGGCCGCGGTGGACGCGCCCCACAGGAAGTCGGCCGGGAAGTCCCGTACCGGGAAGTCCGCTATCGGGAAGTCCCCCACCGGGCAGCCGTGTTCCGCGAGGTCCCGTGTGCCGGGTGTACTCATCCCTGTACCTCCTCCTCGGGTGTGCCGGCGGTGACCGGCTCGGTGTCGGCGGCCAGATCCCGGATCAGGGTTCGGGAGTACTCCTCGATGCAGACGACGAGGTCGACCATCTCGGGGTCGAGCAGCCACTGCGAGGCGATGCCGTCCAGCGTCGCGAGGATCTCGATTGCCTTGAGCTCCGGGTCGACGTCGGGGCGCATCTCCCCGCCGTGCTGGCCGTCGCGGATCATCTCGGCGACGACGGCGCGCATGTCGCGGTAGCGGCGTACGAAGAAGTCGTGTTCGGGGTCGCCCGGGTCCAGGTTCTCCGCGAGCAGCACCGCGAACAGCTTGGCCAGGCCCGGCTGATCGCGGTTGCGGTGGGCGAACGCGGGCATCTCGCGCAGCGCCTGGAGCCCGCCCACTTCGGCGATGTCCCGGGCGAACGCCTGGCTTTGCAGGTCCCGGTGCTCGACCACGGCACGAAGCAGGCCCTGCTTGCTGCCGAAGTGGTAGAGCAGGCCGGGTTCGGTGATGCCGACGCGTTGGGCCACCTCCGTCATGCCGGTGCCGCGGAAGCCGGCGCGGGCGAACAGCTCGGACGCGGCGGCGACGATCTCCCGCCGCCGTTCGGCGCCCTTCGCGGTGGCCGCCTTGGCCGCCCGGGCGCGGCCGACGGTGGGTTTACGTGCATCCGAATTCTCAGTCACATCGCCACTCTAGATTATTTACTTAGTTGTTAGTAAGTTCCTTCCCTGTCGAAAGTCCACGACATCCTGGATCGGAGCTCACGCCATGAGCAGATCGAGACTCGTCCTCGCGTTGGCCGCGCTGACCCTGACCCTGACCGTCGCACCGACCGCCTCCGCCGGGGGTGGGCAATCGGACAAGAGTTTGACCAGCCCCCTGGCCGAGACGGTCTGGCTGTGTCGACCCGGCCTGCCCACCAACCCCTGCAACCAGGACCTCGCCGGCAATCCGCAGACCCCCGGACCCGGCGGCGCCTTCACGGCGCGTTACTTCAACGGGGCGACCACCACCCTCGACGCGACCGCCGTGCACCCCGACGGCTCGCGCACCCCCGAGCCCTTCGCCGGCCCCACCGACCCCCAGGTCGACTGCTTCTACGCGTACCCCACCATCGATCTGCTCCCCAACCCGCTGCTGCGCCTCGGTTCGCTGCCGCCCATCCCCTCGAACAGCGAACTCGCCGGCACCCTGATGCAACTCGGCCGATTCACCGACACGTGCCGCGTGTTCGCCCCCGTGTACCGACAGGCGTCGCTGTCCGAACTCCTGGTAGGCGGCCTGGGCATCCCACCGGACGCCGAGACCGGGTCGATGGACGTAC
Source organism: Embleya sp. NBC_00888 (assembly GCF_045207655.1). NCBI lineage: Bacteria > Bacillati > Actinomycetota > Actinomycetes > Kitasatosporales > Streptomycetaceae > Embleya > Embleya sp. NBC_00888. The sequence continues at coordinate 3,287,301 of NZ_CP108785.1, forward strand.
GCGGCGCCTGGCGCGACTACTGGGCCAACCACAACACCGACCCCGTCACCCACAAGCGGCGCGGCGTGGTCATCCTCGGCCACTCCCAGGGCACCGGCGTGCTGACCCGGATGATGCAGCAGGAAATCGACGGCAACCCGGCCGTACAGGACCGGTTGGTGTCGGCAGTGCTGCTCGGCGGCTACATCCAGGTGCCGATCGGCGGCACCCAGGGCGGCGGCGACGATTCCGCGTCCACCTTCCAACGCATCCCCACCTGCGTCCGATCCGGCCCCCAGGCGCCGATCCCGACGGGGTGCGTGGTCGCCTACAACGGCTACGCGCTGCCCGATGGGGGACCGTTGCCCGCCGGATCCGCCTTCGGGCGCTCCACGGTGCCCGGTCACCGGATCGCCTGCGTCAACCCGGCCGCAGTGCTGCGCGGCGCACCCGCCGACGGCGTGACGCCGGTGGACATGTACATGCCGACCAGACGGCTCGTGAGCGGCAACTGGCTCAACCCGCGCGGCCACCTGGGCCACCTGCTCAGCTCGTACGACCTGGCCGACGACCCGTCCGGCTACACCCGATATCCGAACAAGGTGAGCGCGCGCTGCGCCTTCACCCAGGACTCGACCGGCACCGCGAGCCGGCTCGATGTCACCGGCGGTGACGGCCTGTTCCCCCAGGCCGGCCTGTCCGCCGTGCTGGGCACCCACACGGTCGACTACAACCTCGCCATGGGCGACCTGTCCGCGCTGATCAGCACACAGGCGAGCACCTGGCGCGCGGCCCACCCCGGCTAGCCGCCCGCCGCACCCGAGAAAGGCACGCGGTCGACCGCCGAGCGGACCCATATCCCGGAGCCGCTCGGACGGTGATTCGAGCATGCCGCAAAACGTCGGCCGAAATGCCCGGAGCCATGGGGTCGGACCCACGGCGGCCACCATTTCGGCCGACCCATCGGATCGAAGAATTCGATTTCCGAATTCGTCCCGCGAATTCGACTAAGGACCAGTCATGACCATCCTGGGACGCCGCCGCGTAGCGGCCCTCGCCACCGCCGCACTCGTGGCGACCGCCGTCGCCGGTTGCGGCGGCTCGAACACCTCGAAGTCCACCCGCGGCAAGACCCTGACGCTGGCCGCCGCGGCCGACGCGACCAGCCTGGACCCGGCGAAGGGCGCCGGCGGCAACGGACTCGCCTACCTGCAACCGCTGTACGACTCGCTCACGACGGTCAACCCGGACCAGAGCGTGGGCCCCGGACTGGCCTCCTCGTGGGCCTACACCGACCCGGAGCGCCGACACCTGCGGATGACCCTGCGCGAGGGCGTCACCTTCTCCGACGGCACACCCTTCGACGCGACCGTGGTCAAGCAGAACCTGGAACGCACCGCCGCCGCCAACGGCCCGTCCTCGTTCGCCGTCGCCGCGATCGCCGGCATCACCGTGACCGGTCCCATGGTTCTCGAACTGGCCCTGAAGACCCCGGACCCGTCGCTGCTGTACAACTTCGGCCTGGTCGCCGGGATGATGCTCAGCCCGAAGGCCTTCGGCGACGCGAACGCGCAACCGGTGGGCAGCGGCCCGTACATCCTGGACACCGCGCACACCACCCGCGGCGACCGCTACACCTACACCCGCAACCCGCGTCGCCAGGACCATGCCGGGTACCCGTTCGAGAAGATCGTGATCAAGGCGATCCCGGACACCAACGCCCGCACCACCGCGCTGCTCACCGGCCAGGCCGACGCCGGACTCGGCGCGCCCGCCCGGATGGACGCCGCCAAGCACGCCGGGCTCAACGTCACCCGCCAGCCCGGCCAGGTCACCGGCATGTGGCTGGTCGATCGCGAGGGCAAGGTCGCCCCGCCGCTGGGGGACGCCCGGGTGCGCCGGGCGATCAACCACGCGATCGACGGCCCCGGCATCCTCAAGGCGATCATGGCCGGCGTCGGCAGCCCCACCACGCAGATGTTCGCCGCCGGATCCCCGGCCTACGACCCGGAATTGGACCGCGCCTACCCCTACGATCCGTCCCGGGCCAAGCAGTTGCTCGCCGAGGCGGGCTTCGCCGACGGCTTCAAGCTCACCCTGCCCAGCGAGAACGCGTTCGTGCCCGCGCTGTACCCCGTGCTCGCCGAGCAGTTGAACCAGGTCGGGATCAAGGTCGAGTACACGCCGGTCAGCACCAACCAGCTCTCCCAGCAGTACTTCAGCGGTCGTTTCCCGGCGTTCATGTATGTCTGGGGCACGTCGCAGAACTGGATCGACGCGTTCGCGTTGTTGTCCCCGGCGATGCCCACCAACCCGTTCAAGGTGGCCGACCCGGTGATCACCGACCTGCTCGCGCGCATCGCGACCTCCCCCGACGACGCGCAGGGCCCGCTGTACCGGCAACTCAACGCCCACGTCGTCGAACAGGCCTGGTTCGCGCCGCTGTTCCGCGGTGACAACGTGCTCTTCTCGGCCAAGTCGGTCAGCCTGAGCAACCGACCCGGGCAGACGTTCATGTCCTTGACCGACTACCAGCCCGCCTCCTGAGCCGCGCGATGATCGGCTTCCTCGCCCGACGTGTGCTGTCGGCCGTCGTACTCCTGCTGGTGGTCTCCGCGCTGACCTTCTTCCTGATGGACCTGCTGCCCGACCCCGGGCAGGGCATCCTCGGCGTCTCCGCGACGCCCGAACAACTCGCCGCCAAAAAAGCCGGGTTGGGCCTGGACCGGCCGGTCGTGGTGCGCTGGCTGGACTGGCTGGGCGCCGCCGTGCGGGGCGATCTGGGCACCTCGTGGACCACCGGCCTGGACGTGAGCGACTCGATCGGCACCAAGTTGCCGGTGACCCTGTCGCTCACCCTCACCGCGACGCTGGTGTGTGCGCTGCTGGGCATCGGCCTCGGGCTGTTCGCGGCGATCCGGCGCGGCGTCGTGGACCGCTGCGTGCACATCCTGGCGGTGGCCGGCTTCGCGGTGCCCGGTCTGTGGGTGGGCATCCTGCTCGTCACGCTGTTCGCGGTCCGCCTGGAGGTGCTGCCCGCGACCGGCTACGTGCCGTTCGCCGAATCCCCCGGCGACTGGGCCCGTTCGCTCGTCCTCCCGGTGGCCACGATCGCGGTGGCGGGCGTCGCGGCGATCGCCCAACAGACCCGCAACGCGGTCGCCGAGGTACTGGAACGCGACTACATCCGCACCCTGCGCAGCCGCGGACTGCCCGCCCGGCGGGTGCTGTTCGTGCACGTGCTGCGCAACGCCACCCCACCCGCGTTGACCGTGGTCGGCCTGCAGTTCATCGGGCTGCTCGGCGGCGCGCTCGTGATCGAACAGATCTTCGCGCTGCCCGGCCTGGGCTCGTTGGCGATCGGCGCGACCTCGCAATCGGACGTACCCACCGTGCAGGGGGTCGTCCTGGTCAGCGTCTGCGTCGTGGTCACCGTCAACCTGGTCGTCGACCTGGCGACCGGCGCGCTCGATCCGAAAGTCGGCATGCGATGAACGACAACCAGGCCCCCTCGGTCGCCCCGCCGACCGCCGTGCTCCCGGCGCCGGCCCCGGCGGTCGGCGTCGAACCGGCTCCCGGCGCACCGCACGCCGGACCCCGCCGGCGCGGCCCCGCCGGGCGCTTCGCCCGGGACCCGGTCGCGGTCACCGCCGCGGCCGTCCTGCTGTTCGTCGTCGTCACCGGCGCGGGTGCCGGCCTGATCGCCGAACACGGGCCGAACAGCGCGGCGTTGCACGCGGTGTTGGCCGACCCGTCCGGGAAGCACCCGCTGGGCGGCGACGGTTCCGGGCGCGACGTGCTCAGCCGGCTGCTGTACGGCAGCCGGACCAGCCTGCTGGCCGGCTCGATCACCACGTGCGTCGCGCTGCTGATCGGCGTCCCCACCGGACTCGTCGCCGGCTACGTCGGCGGCTGGTGGGACACGGTGTCGAGCTGGGTCGCCAACGTGTTCCTCGCGCTACCCGGCATCGTGGTGCTGCTCGCCCTGGTCGCCGTGCACGGCCCCGGCCTGGCCGTGTCGATGATCGTGCTCGGCGTGCTCACCGCCGCGCCGGTCTTCCGCCTGGTCCGCGGCGAGGTGCGGCGCGTGCGCGGCGAACCGTACGTGGACGCCGCGCGCGTCGCGGGCCTGTCCGATCTGCGGATCATGCGCCGACACATCCTGCGTGTGGTGCGAGTCCCGATCATCACCCAGGCCTCGCTGATCTTCGGCCTGGCCATGATCATCGAATCCGGCATCGCCTTCCTCGGCCTCGGCGAGGCCGATCGGGCGAGTTGGGGCGCGATGTTGGGCGACGCCTCCACCCACGTCTACGACACCGCCCTGCTGTCGGTGTGGCCCGGCGCGGCGATCACGCTGACCGTACTCGCGGTCACCCTGTTGGGCGCGGGCCTGCGCGACGCCTTCGGCGACGCTCCCCGGCCGGTCCGGGCACCGCGCCGCCGGACGATCCGAGGGGCGGCGCGCGGACCGGGCCGGGCGACCGAGGCGGCGTCGACCGGGGTGGCGACGCCGGCGGGCACGACGACGGTCGGCACCGACGTACTGCTCTCGGTCGAAGGACTGCGGGTGGCCTACCCCACTCCCGACGGCGAGGCCGCCGTCGTCGACACGGTCTCGCTCACCGTGCACCGGGGCGAAATCGTGGGCCTGGTCGGCGAATCGGGGTGCGGCAAGACGCAGACCGCGCTGGCCGTGCTGCGCCTGCTGCCCGCGGGCGGCGCGATCCGCGCCGGCCGGGTCGAGTTCGACGGCCAGGATCTCGCCACGCTCTCCGAACGCGGCGTCAACGCGCTGCGCGGGCGCCGGATCGGCTACATCCCGCAGGACCCGATGTCCAACCTCGACCCGAGCTTTCGGATCGGCGGCCAACTCACCGAGCCGCTGCGCGCCCACCTCGGCCTTTCCCGCGACGCCGCCCGCCGACGCGCGCTGGAACTGCTGGACCGGGTGGGCATCACCGACCCGCCCCGGGTGTTCGACGCCTACCCGCATCAGATCTCCGGCGGCATGGCCCAGCGCGTGCTGATCGCGTGCGCCGTCGCGTGCGAGCCCGACCTGCTGATCGCCGACGAGCCCACCACCGCGCTCGACGTCACCGTCCAGGCCGAGATCCTCGACCTGCTGCGATCGCTCCAGCGCGAGCACGACATGGGCGTCGTGCTGGTCACCCACGACCTCGGCGTGGTCGCCGACCTGTGCGACCGGGTCGCGGTGATGTACGCGGGCGAGATCGTCGAGACGGCGACCTCGGCGGACCTGTTCGCCCGACCGGCCCACCCGTACACGGCCGCGCTGTTGGCCGCGATCCCGCCCGCCGAGGGCGGCGCCGACCGGGGCCCGCTGCGCACCATCCCGGACCGGGTGCCCTCGGTTCGGGACCGGCCCACCGGTTGCCGATTCGCGCCGCGTTGCGCGTACGCCGCACCCGAATGCGCCGTCCACCCGCAACCGAGCAGCCACGGAACCGGCGCGGTGCGCTGCGCCCGGGTGCAGAACGAGGTGATCGCATGGACAAGTTGAGGCGGCGGGAATCCGACGCGGCGGCGTCGAACGGCACGAAGTCCGCCCCCGATCCGCTCCTGCGCATCGAGAACCTGGTGGTCGAATACCGCACCGCCGACCGGCGCAAGCCGCCGCTGCGGGTGCTGCACGAGGTGAGCCTGGACGTGCGTCCGCACGAAACCGTGGGCCTCGTCGGTGAATCCGGCTCGGGCAAGACCACCCTGGGCCGTGCGGTGCTCGGCCTGGTCCCGGTCGCGTCCGGCACGATCGCCTTCGACGGGAGCCGAATCGACGGCCTGGCCCGGCGCGCCCGACGCGCGCTGAGCCGGGACATCCAGGTGATCTTCCAGGATCCGTACGGTTCGTTGAACCCGTCGATGACCATCGGCGACATCCTCACCGAACCGCTCACCGCCGGGCGGACGCACAGCCGAGCCGCCGCGCGGGCCCGGATCGGCGAACTCCTGGACGCGGTGGGCCTGCCGGCGGACACGGCGGACCGGCTCGCCCGCGAATTGTCCGGCGGGCAGCGCCAACGGGTCGCCATCGCCAGGGCCCTGGCGCCCGGGCCGCGCCTGATCATCTGCGACGAGCCGGTCAGCGCACTGGACCTGTCCACCCGGGCCCAGGTGCTCAACCTGCTTGTCGAACTCCAGCAACGAACGGGCGTGGCCTACCTGTTCATCGCGCACGACCTGTCGGTGGTGGGCCACGTCAGCGACCGCGTCGCGGTGATGTCGAAGGGCGCGATCGTCGAATGCGCCTCCGCGCGGCGGATCACCACCGAGCCCGCGCACCCCTACACCCGCAACCTGCTGCTCGCCGCGCCGGTGCCCGATCCGGCGCGGCAGGCCGACCGCCGGGCCGCGCGACATCGGCTCGCACGGGAGGGCGCGGCGCGGTGATCCGCCGGGTGCGATCGAGGCGGCCGGTGCACGGGCCGGTGCACCCGGGCACGCGGATCGCGCCCGGGTTGTCGGCGGCGGCGTCAGGCTCGCTGTTGGTGGTGCGTGAACAGTTGGGTGAGCAGGCGGGTCAAGGTCTGCCTGTCCTCGGCCGAGAGCGGTTGCAGCAGGTCGTCCTGCACCCTGTCGAGCGTGCGATTCATGCGTCGCAGTTGCCGGCGACCCGCGGTGGTGAGGGTGACCCGGTTGCGCCTTCGGTCGTCGGGGTCCGGTGTGCGCTCGACGTATCCCGCCTCGGCCAGTTCGTTGATCGCCGCCACGACGTCGCTGCGGTCCATATTGCACCGGCGACCGAGTTCGACCTGGCTGGCCGTGCCGAACTCGTCCAGCGCGGCCAGGATCCGGTAGTGGTACCCGCGCGCGCCCACCTCCCCGAAGCCCTCGGACGCCAAGCGGTGGGCGTGTACCGCCACCTGAGTGAGCAGCCAACTCGGCTTCGCGGCCATCTGCGCGGGGATCCGTTCCACGACGGCCACGATACATCGTTGGCATAGCCAATGTTGGCCTCGCCAACGTATGGGTCGCGATGTCCACGCATGGGCCGATGCCGACGCTGTGGGGAGCACGCCCGCCACGTGACCACCGACTTGCCGGCGCACGTCGACGGCGAACGGACCGCCGTCTCGGCGAACCCGGGGTCAGATTTCGACGACGGCGGCGGCCACCGCTCCCGTGCCGCCGAGGGAGGTGAGGAGGACGCGGGTGCCGGTTGGGTGGTTCGACTCGAGGACCATGCGGGTTGCGATGAGTAGGCCCGCGGCTCGGGGGTGGCCGGTTTCCGGGCCGATGTCGGTGACCCGGTGGCGCTGGAGGCCGAAGTGGCGGCGGAAGGCGCGGTTCGTCTCGGCGGACGGCGTGTGCAGGGCGACGTGGTCGATGGTCGACCACGCGATCCCGGCCTGGCGCAGCGTCTGTGCGATCACCGCGGAGACCGCGATCGGCGCGTCCCGCAGGCATTCGCCGTGGTGCTCCCGCCAGGAGGCGTTGACCCGGTCCACCATCGTGGCCACCGCCGACCGCCCCGGTTCGTGTCGACGTATCTCGCCACCCGCCACGACTCGCGTCCCACCACCCGTCCCACCGACCGCCCCGACTCGCGCACGCGCCGGCCCGGGGACGACCCGGACGTCCGGGTGCGGACGGGTACTCGCCCGGTGGTCGCGCGCGGAGACGGCCAGCAGGCGATGCCGGGTCAGCCCCTTCTCCAGTACCAATCCCGCCGCCGCCGGCCGCGACTCGTGCGCGGGCGCCAGCACCAGGCCGCGCCGCGCCGCCGGATCGACCGCGAGGTGCGCCGCGAGCGTGCCCAGCGCGGACAGCGGATGATCGCCGCAGTGCACCGCGTGGTAGGCGTGGATCCGCCCGACGCCGATGCGGTCCAGGACCAGTCGCCCGGACAGCGCGATCGGCGCGCCGGCGGTGGCTCGGTCGCACAGCAGGCAGTACTGGTCGTCCAGGTCCTCGCCGATCAGCCCGCCGCGCGCCAAGGTGTCGCGCAGCGCGGCCTCGTCCACGGACAGGGCGGACATCGGCGCGGCGGACGTACAACTCCCCACGGCGGCGATGCCCAGGCCGGTCACCTTCATGGTGTGTTCTCCTTCGCGGTGCCCGACGCCGACACCCGGCATCGGGCACGACCCCCGAGGACCGTCCGTCCCGTCCTCGCGCCCGTCGTTGAGGTGACGCGCCGCGAGCGGGTCCCGGGGGTCGTGCCAGGCGATCGAAGCTATCCGCCGCGCACCCGTTCGAGACCGGCCTTCACGCCCCCCTGACGCACCGACCAAAGGCCCGTACGCGGCTTTTACACCCGCTGCACGCGACACCGCGCGAACGGATCGACACCCGCGCACGGGTCGATACGGCGCGAAGGAGCCGACGCAGCCCGAACGGAACCGAACGCCGCGCGCACGGAGCCGACACCCCGCGAGCGGACGCCGCCGCCGGGGTCACAGCCAGTCGTTGCGGCGGAACGCCCGGAACATCAACGAACACGCGGTGACCATGACCACCAGCACGGCGGGGTAGCCGTACGTCCACTTCAACTCGGGCATGTGCTCGAAGTTCATCCCGTAGATCCCGACGATCAGCGTCGGGACGGCCAGGATGGCCGCGATGGCGGCGATCTTGCGCATGTCGGTGTTCTGCCGGACGGTCACGCCGGCCAGGCTGGCCGAGAGGATGCCGTCCAGCAATTCGTCGAACGCGGCCAGCCGCTCGCGGACCTGGGCCAGGTGGTCGGCGACGTCGCGCAGGTAGGCGTCGAAGCCGGTGCCGACACCGGGCAGCGTGCCGCCGGAGAGTCGCTCCAGGGGTCGGGCCAGCGGCAATACCGCGCGCTTGAACTCGATCAGTTCGCGCTTGAGCTGGTAGATGCGCTCCGCGTCGTTGCTCGGCCGGGGCGCGAACACGTCGACCTCCAGCCGCTCGAAGTCGTCCTCGACCTTGTCCGCGACACGCAGGTAGTCGTCGACGACCCGGTCGGTGATGGCGTGTACGACCGCGGCCGGCCCATGCGCGAGCATCGCCGGGTCGGCCTCCAGCGACTGGCGCAGCTCGACCAGCGGCGGCGCGCTGCCGTGCCGGACCACGACGACGAACTTCTCGCCGGCGAAGACCATGATCTCGCCGGTGTCGACCACCTCGCTGGTCGCGGTGAGCGCGTCGTGCTCGACGTACACGATGGTCTTCAGGACCAGGAACAACGTGTCGTCGTAGTACTCCAGCTTGGGTCGCTGGTGGGCCTCGACCGCGTCCTCGACGGCCAGCGGGTGCAGGTCGAACGCGTCGGCGATGCCGGCGAGGTCCTCGGCGAGCGGGGCGTACAGCCCGATCCACACGAACGTGTCCTCGCCGGCCTCGGCCGCGTCCAGCGCGTCGCGCAGTGCCACCTTGCCCGGACGCCGCACGCCCTTGTCGTAGAGCGCGCAGTCCACCACGACGGGCGCGCGCGAGGCCCCGGCGTCGGGCGCGGGTACCGCGCCGCCGCCTTGCCGGAATCGCCTGGGCGTGCGCCACGAGCTCATGGGTCCTACTCCCGGATCGAGGGTGTCCCCGCCGATGGTAGGCGCCGCCGACGCCTGGGGTGCGGGGAGCGGCGGATCGGTGCGGGCGGATCGTGCGGGCCGGCTGGTGCGGTCGGGCGCGGGCGTCGTGGCCGTACGGGATCGCCCCGGTCGTACGGGAACGGGGTCGGCACGCCCGGGACGAAGCGACCTGCCGTCGGTCGGGTGACGTACGCTCGACGCTTTCGCCCGTCGGGCCCGCGAGCCCGAATCGACCGAGGAGGCAACCGGTGCGCACCGCAGGCGAGTTCGACGGATCCGCGGCCGAGGACCCGAAGGCGGCGTCGATCCCGGCGACCGGAACGCACCCGCGCTACGACGGGTTGTACGTGGCGATCCGGCCGGACGGCGTCGACCGGTCGGGCGGGGTCTCCGATGCGGATGAGGAGTCCGGTGCGAGTGGAGCATCCGGTGCGAGTGGAGCGTCCGGTGCGAGTGAGGCATCCGGTGCGGACAAAGCGGAGGAGAGCTACTGCCGCTACATCCGGTTCACCGCCCCCGATCTGGTGTCCGCCGTCACCTCCGTCGCCGGCGCCGAGCACCTGGTGGCCCGCTGGTTCGGGCCCGAGCACGCCGGGTGCAGCCAGGGCACCTACGAGCTGCGCGGTACGTCGATCTCGTTCGACGTGACCAGCCCGAGCGGCACCGTGCGCTACGCGGGCCGGGTCGGCGGGGACGCGCAGAGTCTCACCCTGGACTCGCACAGTCTGATCAACGATCACCGCGCGCATCTGGAGCTGCGTTTCGTGGCGACGGAGTTCCCGACGACCGGGTGGACCCCGGACGAACCGGAGGAATGTTCGGTGCACTGGCCGGAGGAATGCCCGGAGGACTGTCCGGAGCACCGGTCGGAGGAATGACCGGAAGCACGACCGGACCATGGCCGAAGGAGTGCACGGCGGCGTCGACCGCGAAGCAGGCAGGCGGAGTGAGCAGCCGAGTCGACGCCGCGGTGAACGTGGAGTGAACGGAACGCCCGGCCGGGAAAGGCCGCCGGCTCCGGCGCACCTCGGCGTGTTGCTAGATTGGCCCCGCCGCAAGTGACTGCGGCTTCCGCCTATTTTGGGGATCCCGTGCCGCACAGCACCACCGTGTCCATTCCGGAAATCGACCTCGCGGCCGCTCGGGCGGAGTACGCCGCCCTGGCGGCCGAGGGACTGCGCCTCGACCTCACCCGAGGCAAGCCCTCGCCGCAGCAGTTGGACCTGGTCAACGACCTGCTCACGCTGCCCGGCGGAGAGGACTTCAAGGCCGCCGACGGTACCGACTGCCGCAACTACGGCGGGCTCAACGGTCTGCCCGAGCTGCGCGCGATCTTCGCCGACCTGCTCCAGGTACCGGCCGAGCAACTGCTGGCCCTGGGCAACGCGAGCCTGACGCTGATGCACGACGTGATCGCCAACGCACTGCTGTCCCGGGTGCCCGGGGCGGAGCGCCGCTGGGTGGACGAGCCCGAGGTGCTGTTCCTGTGTCCGGTGCCCGGCTACGACCGGCACTTCGGGGTGCTGGAGCGATTCGGCATCGGCATGGTGCCGGTTCCGCTCACCGGCGCGGGTCCGGACATGGACCAGGTGGAGGCGCTGGTCGCCGCCGATCCGAGGATCAAGGGCATGTGGTGCGTGCCCAAGTACAGCAACCCCACCGGGGAGACCTACAGCGACGAGACGGTGCGTCGGCTGGCCGCGATGCCGACGGCGGCGCCGGACTTCCGGCTCTTCTGGGACAACGCGTACGCCGTGCACCATCTGACCGACACCCCGGTCGAGCTGCTGTCGATCCTGGACGCGTGCGCCGAGGCCGGGAACCCGGACCGGGCGTTCGTCTTCGGCTCGACGTCGAAGATCAGCTACGCGGGCGCCGGCGTCGCGTTCGTCGGTGCGTCCGAGGCCAACGTCGCCTGGCTGACCGGGCTGCTGGCCAAGCAGACGATCGGCCCGGACAAGATCAACCAGCTCCGGCACGTGCGCTTCTTCGGCGACACCGAGGGCGTGGTGGCGCACATGCGGCTGCACCGCGACCTGCTCGCGCCGCGGTTCGGGGCGGTCTACGAGGAGCTGGAGCGCGAGCTCGGCCCGCTGGGTATCGCCACCTGGACGCGCCCCGAGGGCGGCTACTTCGTCAGCCTGGAGGTGCCGGACGGCTGCGCCGCCGAGGTGGTGCGGCTGGCCAAGGAGGTCGGCGTCGCGCTGACCCCGGCGGGTGCGGCCTTCCCCGGCGGGAACGACCCGCGGGACCACCAGATCCGGCTGGCGCCGAGCTACCCCACGGTCGACGAGGTCCGCCGCGCGATGCGAGCCGTCGCGATCTGCGTCAAGCTGGCCGCCGCCGAGGCCGCCGCAGCCTGACCCCACCCGCCCCGTCGCACCGCGCCACCCGAGTGGACCGGCGCGACGGGGCGGATGGTGCGCGTGCCGCCGGCGGGATCGGGGCCTGGGGATCCCTGGGTCGGGCCGATCTGATGATCGGGATCTCGCGTCAGCGCCCGGTCGAGGCCCACACGCGCAGGTTCGCGCCGTGATCACCCCCTCCGCGCCGACTCTGCGGACGCCGCGCTGTGCGTGCTCGCTCAAATCGCTGTCTCCGCCCACGTGCTCGCCCCGATGGATGCGGGAGGCGTCCCACTGCCGGCACCACGAGCCCGGAACGCCGCGGTCCTGGTCGCCCGGAGCGCGACCCGGGTGCCCCGACCCGGATAGAGCTTCGTCGGTCCGAGCGTCGGCTCCACCGGACCGCAGCCGCCCGGCACCGGCCTCGCCGCGACCGCGCCCGCGCCGCCGGTTTTGTTGGGCTCGGACACCCGAGCCGCACGCCGGCGCCCCGGCCGGCGCAGCCCGTTCGACCTCCCGGAGCGCAGCCGCCCAGGACCGACCCGTCCGCGGCCGAGTCCGCGCCGCCGGCGGTGTCCTTGGCCCGGGGTCGGACCGGAACGCGCGCCGGCGACGCCCATTCGGTCTTGCGGGTCGTGGTTGGGCGGGATCTGCCCCGGCTGGGGTGCCGTCGACGGTGTGTCGTGTCGGATGGGCCGGTCCCCGAGGGGGCGCCGATGGTGCGATCGCGGGTCGGGTGCGAGATGGGCCGCTGAACGGGTGAACTTTTGTTGCCCGGCCGACCAGTTGGGGAGGGACCCATCGGAACGAGGTTCCACCGCGCCCGGGTCGTCTCGCCGACCGATCGAGGGCGGGGTTCCACTGATCTCGAACTCGCCTGTGTGGAGGGTTCGTTGCCCGGGAATCGGAGAGCATCGATGCGCTTACTCGAACACTTCGGCCGCATCACCCTGACCGTCGGTGTCGCCCTCACGCTGGGCGTCACCTGCGTCACGAGTGCCCAGGCCGCCACCGGGACGCTGACCTATGTGTCGGTGACCGGGGACGACTTCACCCTGTCCGATCCGGAGAACGGGGAGTGCTACCTGCTGTTGCACGGGGCCACGTGGGTGGACAACGGCACGGACACCCTCGCGCAGTTGTACGGCGATCGGGGTTGTGAGGAACCCATGGCATCTCTCCCGCCGGGCACGGCGGGGGACTTCGGTCCGCCGGTGCCGCACAGCGTGCGGTTCGGGTGATCCGACCGGGTGTCGGGGAGGGGGTGTGCACGGACGCGTCCTCCCCGACACCCGGCGGGTGGTTGCTTGACAGAGCAGTGGCTAACGGTGTTAGCTCTGCGGCGGAAGGCATCACCACACGGACGCACGGGGGAAGACATGACGGAGTTCTTGGAGGTCGACGGCGGCCGGCTCGCCTACGACGTGAGCGGGCAGGGTCGATTGATCGTGCTCTCACACGGCATGGGCGACAACAGATCGGCCTACCGTGCGGTCGCCGAGCGACTGAAGGCGTCCGGATATCGGGTCGCCTGCGCGGACCTGCGCGGCCACGGCGAATCCACCGTCGGATGGGCCTCCTACACGCGTACCGACACCGCCGGCGACCTGCTCGCGCTGATCCGGCACCTGGGCGGCCCCGCCGTGATCGTCGGCCACTCCTTCTCCGGCGGCTCGGCCACCATCGCCGCCGCGCGGGAGCCGGAACTGGTCGACGCGATCGTGGAGATCGCCCCCTTCACCCGCGCCCAGAAGGTCGACGCCAAGGCCCTGCTGCGCAACGGCCGCTACCGCAAGGGCATGACCCTGCTCATCGGCACCGCCGTACTGCGCAATGTCGGCCTGTGGAAGCGCTACCTCGACCACGCCTACCCGGACCCCAAGCCCGCCGGCTACGCCGCACACGTCGCCACCTTGGACACCGAACTGAGCCGTCCCGGCCGGATGGCCGTGGTTGCCAAGATGGGCCAGTCCGCGCCCACCGATGCCGGCGCCGTGCTGGGCGACATCCGCTGCCCGGCCCTGGTGATCGAGGGCACGCTCGACCCCGACTGGCCCTCCGCCGAGGCCGAGGGCGCGGGCATCGTCGCGGCCATGCCCGAGGGCCTGGGTCGGCTCGAACTGGTCGAAGGCGCGGGCCACTACGCCCACGTGCACTTCCCCGACCGCGTCACGGAAGCCATCCAAACCTTCCTCGCCGCCGAGGCCCACAACTGACCGACCGCCCCCTCCGACCGACCCCTCGACCGCGCCGTGACCTCCCGTCCCGATCCGGCGTCCGCACCCCCAATCGCACCTCGAACCCGGCATCCCGGGTCCGCCGCCCCAGTAGGGCAGCCAGGCCGAGGTGACGCGTGCGGGTGTCGGCGCCGGTGCGGCGGATGGCGCGGATCGGGAGCCCGGTGCGGCGGAGTCGGCTCCGGCGCCCGCGACGCCGGTCGTCAGTACGAGGGTGGCGGCAAGGACGCCCGCGAAGCGAGTGCGCGTGGCCGAGGCTGTGCTCATCGTCCGACCCTGTTGCACACCGGCGGTGTCCGAGGCACCCGGCCCGCCGACGAAGGCCGGAATCGGACCGATCGGCCCAACCACCCGCCCGCTGCGCCGCGCGGCCGGGTGGTCCCGTACGGGACGAGTCGTGCGTGCTCACCGGCCGCGTCGTCCCAGGCGGCCCGAGTCCCACGACCGCGCCTCGGATGCCCGGCGATCATCCGCGGCTTCAGGACCGCGCGGCCTCGCGGCCCTGTCCCCGCAGTGCCTGGACGGTCCTGGACGCCTGGGCGGCGATCGCGGGGATGCTCGAGGTGATGAACGACCCACCGCCCGCCAAGTCCCCGACCACATGCACGTGCGGGTCGACGGGGGCCAGCCCGCCGGCCGGATGGCGCGTGGCCAGTCCGGTGTCCACCAGGGAGCGCACCAGTTGCCGGGCCGCGGCGGGGACGGCCTGCGGTGCCGGGTTCACGGCGTTGACGAGGGTCGTCGCGGTTCGCTCGCCGCTGCCGGTGCGCACCCGGAACCGCCCGTCGGCCGGCTCGATCGCGTCGACGCCGCGTGTGACGGCGAGTTGGCCGGAATCCAGCAGCCCCATCAGGATGGACGCGTTCACCGGAACCATGGGCGACACCACGCTGTTGACCGTGCGCACGTGGCGGCGCAGCCACGTGCGGTCGGACTCGGGCAACAGCCGCCAGGCGTAGGGGCCGACGCTGTGCGCCGCCTCCTGCAGGACGCGGCGGCCGACTCGCGGATCGTCGATGGACGCGATCTGGCGTCGGAGGCGCCGGACCGGATCCTCGGTTGCGGAGCTGGCCAGCACGGCGGCGAACTCATCGAAATCCTCGCCCGCTTCCGCCGGTTCCGCGCGCAGGAGGCCGATGAGGTCGTCGAGCGAGACGTGCCCCCGCGCCCGGCGCAGCTCGGTCACCCGGTCGGCGGTCACGTGCCGCGGGCGCCTGTCGGTCGGGCGCTGCCAGACGTGCGGCAGCACACCGCCCCGCGAGAGCATGGTGATCCGGCCCGTGTGGCCGCGTGCGGCCGGCGCCACGACGACGTCCACGGCGGTCAGGCCACTGCCGATGACCGCCACCTCGTCCTCGGCCCGAACGCGGTCGAGTGTGTCGGCGAGCGGGTAGGGGTCGGCGGTGAAGCCGGGATTGCCGGCGAGACCGTACAGGTCCGCGGGCGTTCCACCGCCCACGCACAGCGCCACGTCGGTGACTTCGTGTTCCTGCGCGTCGTGTGTACGCAGTACGAGACGGGCCGCTGAACGCACAGCCCCGGTCACCCGGGCACGCACGAGGCGTACCACCCAGCCGGCCGGGCTGCGGCGGAGGGTGCCGTTCGACTGTGCCGTGTGGACCGCCGCCGACTCCGAGACCGGCCTGATCACCGCGCCGATGCCGGTGGAGGACCTCGGCTCCGGTGAGGGTTGCGCCGCGTACTGGGAGAGCGAGCTCCTGGAGGAGAACGTCCTGCCGTTCCGCGACCTCGCCCGCGCGTCCGTACCGGCCGCCGCGTTGCGCGCGGCCACCGGAGACCTGCCCGGCCGTAGCACCCGTTTCCGACGGCTGTTGGCCAAGGGGGGTGTACACGACGAACTGCACGCCGTACTGCGGATCGGGGATCGGCCGTGGGGCCTGGTGAGCCTGTTCCGCACCGCCGACGCCTTCCGCCCCGACGAGACGGCGGTGCTCGCCGAGTTGTCCCGCCCGATGGCCGAGCGGCTGCGCGGGTTCGCCAGGCCGGCCGCGTCCGTACGCGCCACCGACGCCCCCGGGCCCGGCCTGATCCTGTTCGACGAGTCGGGGGAGGCCACGTCGATCAACGACGCGGCCCGGCAGCACCTGGCCCTGCTGCCGGCGGGGCCGTCCTTCCCGTCACCGCTGGGTCTGCGGCTGCCCATCTGGGTGATCGGTACGGCCCTCCAGGCGCGGGCCGTCGCCGACGGCCGCGACCACGGCGACGCGCGCATCCGCATCCGGACCGTGGAAGGCCGCCGGCTGACCTGCCATGCCTCGTGCCTCGCCGGTGTCGGGGGCCGCCCCGGTTCGGTGGCGCTCGTCATCGAGACCGCCACGCTCGCCGACCTGTCGGTCCTGATCGCCGAGGCGTACGGCATGACCTCACGTGAACTCCAGATCACCCGGCTCGTCGCACGCGGGCTGACCACCGCCGAGATCGCAGCGACGCTGTTCATCTCCCCGCACACCGTCCGCGACCACCTCGAGACCGTCTTCACCAAGGCCGCCGTCTCCAGCCGGGGCGCGCTGGTGGCGCGCCTGTTCACCGAGCACTACTGGCCCGCCCTGCCGCAGCGAGGCGCCTGACGGGGCGAGCCGACCCGCCCGACGTCCGGTCGTGGGGCGAACAGGGATGCCCCTATTCCGCTTATCGAATGATGAAAGGGGTTTTGTGGATATTGGTGCGTCATTACAGTGGCGGAAGGGTTCCGAGGTGCGGACGAGGTTTCCGGTGCCCTTCCTTTTCCTTTCGTCGACGGAGGCGCCAATGTCGTTGTCCGATGAGGATCTGTGTGACATCGCGGCGGACGTCCTGCGATCCGTCCGCTACCTGACGCTCGGCACCGCGTCGCGCGGCGGCGCGTCGTGGATGACGCCGCTCGCGCACGCGTGGGATCACCGGGACGCGTTCTACTGGATGTCGCCGGCCGACGCCCGACACTCGCGCAACATCGAGGAGAACCCCGCCGTGTCGGTGCTGGTCTTCGACCTCGGCGCGACCGGCGCGGACCAGGCCCTGTTCGGCAGCGGGACGGCGCGGATGCTCGACGACGAGGAGACGGCGCAGGGGTGCGCGACGTACTACGAGCGGCGATATCCCGATCCGGCCGTGCGGGCGCAGCGCTCGCGCCCGCCGGACGACTTTCGCGGCGCCGCGCCGAATCGGCTCTACCGCGCCGACATCGACGCGTATTCGCTGCTGCACCCGGACGGTCATCCCGTGCACCGCGGTCTGGTCAGCCACCGCGTCCCGGTGCCCTTCAGCACCGCGCGGCTGCGCGGCGCGCGGTGAGCCGCACGTGTCGCGGCCCCTTGTATCGTGACGGCGGGTCGCGCGCACCGGCGGCGACGGCGAGCGCCTGCGAGTGAGGGGTCGCGCACATGCGCACATTCGACGGCAGTGACGTCGTGGTCGGGCTCGATCTCGGAGGCACCACCTTCAAGTCCGCGCTCATCGAGCGGGACGGCACCCACGAGTTCGTCGGCCGCCACCGGCCCGAGCGCGCGGCGGGGCCCGAAGAGGTCGTGGCCGGCATCCTCGACCACGCGGCGGAGTCCGTGGCCGAGGCCGGCCGGCGGGGCGCGGTGGTGCGTGCGGTCGGGGTCGCCTCGTGTGGAGTGGTGGACGAGGCGGCGGGGGTCGCGGTCTTCTCGGCGGCCTACAAGTGGCGCGACGTGCCGCTGCGCGAGCGGCTGGCGGAGCGGCTCGGGCTGCCGGTGGCCCTCGGGCACGACGTACGGGCCGGCGGTGTCGCGGAGGCGCGGTTGGGCGCGGGCGTCGGGCACGACGTGTTCCTGTTCGTGCCGATCGGCACCGGCGTGGGGGCGGCCGTGATGATCGGCGGTCGCCCGTTCGTCGGAGCGCACTGGCAGGCGGGCGAGATGGGGCACATGGTCCTGCGTCCGGGCGGCAGGCGGTGCGGGTGCGGGCAGCGTGGGTGCGTCAGCACCGTGGCCGGCGGACCCGCCATGGAGCGGCGATACGGCGAACTCACCGACGACCCCACGCGCGGCGTCGACGCCGCCGACGTGGCCCGCCTCGCCGCCGCCGACGACCCGATCGCGGGTCGGGTATGGGACGAGATGATCGAGGCGCTCGCGGATACCTTGGCCGCGTCCGTGTCGATGCTCGATCCCTCCGCCGTGGTCCTCGGTGGCGGGATCGCCCGCTCGGGCGAGTTGTTGTCGCGCCCGCTGCGCGCGGAACTCGAACGGCGCCTGACGTTCCAGGTGATGCCGCTGCTGCTGCCGGCGCGCTTCGCGGACGAGTCGGGTTCGCTGGGCGCGGGGTTGCTCGCCTGGGACCTGTTGGCCGCCCCGCCCGCGCCCGCCCGCCCCGCCGCGCACTGAATTCGCCCGCTCAGGCGGTCAGTTGACCGTGTGCGGCGACGCGGAAGGCATTCGCGGCAATGGTCAGACCCGGATTGACCGCGGCCGAGGACGGGAAGACCGCGCTGTCCGCGATCCACAGGTTCGCCACCTCGTGCGCCCTGCCGAAGGGGTCGACGACGCTCGTGGCCGGGTCCTCGCCCATGACCGCCGTGCCGCACTGGTGGGAATTGACGGCCACCCCCATGCGCCGGGTGAACACGAGCGGGTAGCCGGCCCGGCGCATCGCGTCGGTGGTGCGCCGGACGAGTTCGCGGTGCGGCGCGAGGTTGTTGGGCGACCAGTGCACGACGACGCGTCCGGCGTGGTCCAGGGCCACCCGATTCGCCGTGGTGGGCAGATCCTCGCTGGTCAGGTACAGGTCGACGCTGTGTCCGGCCACCTGCGCGAGGATCGGCTTCGGTACCGCGCGACCGAGCACGCGGGCCATCGGTGCCTGGAGCTTGCCGAGTGTCTGCACGTTGCCGAGCGGGCCGTACCCGCTCTTCGAGTCGGCGTACCAGTCGTTGAGCCCGAGGGTCTTCTGGAACACCGTGTCGTTGCGTCGCCGCGGATCCACCGCCACCGCGAACGTACTGTTGTGCACCATGTAGTGGGCGCCGACGCGGCCGGAGCCGTCGGCGAGGCCCCGCCCCGGCGCCGGGCCCGAACGCAGAAGCAGGGCGGCCGTGTTGACCGCCCCCGCGGCGAGCACGAAGCGGTGCGCGACGATGCGCAGTGGCCGGCCGTCGCGCGTGGCGAGCGCCTCGGTGACCCGGGTGCCGTTCGCGTCGGTCCGCAGCCGGGTCACGGTGGTGCGCGTGAGCAGTTCGACGTTGCCACTCGCCAGCGCCGGGCGGATCGCGCACACGTCGGCGTCGCTCTTGGCGTCGAGCAGGCAGGGGAAGCCGTCGCACGTCGCGCAGCGCACACACGCGCCGCCCGGGCGCAGGTCGATGCCGATCGGCATGTCGAACGGGGTCAGGCCCTGGGCACGCAGCGCGTCCGCCAGGCGCGCGATGGCGGGTTCGTGCGCGACGCCGGGGAAGGGGTAGTCGCCGGATCGCCAGGGATCGGTGGGGTCCTGGCCGCGGGTGCCGTGCACGTTGTACAGGTATTCGGCGTCGGTGTAGTGCGGTTCGATGTCGCGGTAGCGGATCGGCCAGGCGGGCGACACGCCCTCGTGGAGTTCGACGGCCTCGAAGTCGTGTTCGCGAAAACGCGGCAACGTGGCCCCGTACACCTTGGTGTTGCCGCCGACGTAGTAGTGCACGCCGGGCCGAAAGGGTTGGTGCGCACCGTCGTACCACTGCTCGTCGCTGCGGTAGCGGCCCCGGGTGAACACCGCCTCGGGTGACCAGTTCTCGTATTCGCGCGGCAGGAAGTCGCCACGCTCGATCACCACGACGCTCGCTCCGCTCTCGCGCAGCGCGTAGGCCAGGGTCCCTCCGCCCATGCCGGAGCCGATGATCGCGATGTCGCAGCGCACGAGGTCGCCGTCCGGTCGCAGCAGCCCGGGCAGGGATGAGGTGGCGGTAATCGGCATGCGGGTGAGGTCCCTTCCGTCGTGAGGGTGGTGCGGCCGGCGCCGTCGGGTACGGGTACGGGTGGGTCAGCGCCAAACGGGGGCGGGCGCGCAGATGTGCCGGGCGAGGATCTCGTGCGCGAAGGCCATGATCGTGCCCTGCGGGCTCACACCGGTCGCACCGGGAAGCACGGCGGCGTCGCAGATGTGCAGGTTGCGCAGGCCGTAGGGTCGGCCGTACGGGTCGCACATCCCGCCGCGGTCGGCGCCGCCCATCGGGCACGAGGCCATCGCGTGCACCGAAACCAGGTCCCACCGGCGCGGGTCGGCGCGGGCCGCGAACGTGTCCACGTCGTCGACGCCGCGCAGCACCTGCCGCTCGGGGGCGTACACCTCCACCGCGCCCGCCGCGAACAGCACTCGCGCGGCCTGCTCCACCGCGAAACGCAGCAGGTCGCGGTCGCTCGCGCGGATGCGGTGGCGCAGGAGTCGGCCCCCGCCGGGCAGCGCGCGGATCCGCAGGGGCCCCGACATGCGCACCTGGGCGGTGTACGTCCCGACGCGGTCGATGTCGGCGAGCATGCCTTCCAGTACGTGCGGCGGATGACCGGCGAATCCGGCGGCCAGCGTGCCGGGGGTGAGGTTGGCGGGCATGACCAGGATGCCCAGCTTGGCGAACTCGCGAAGCTGGGTGGTGAAGATGGTCGCGTCGCGCGCCCGGACGGGCTCGGCGAAACGGGCGTTCAGGCGGACGTTGACGTGGAACGCGGTGTGCCGGCCGGCCGTGCGTTCGTGCACGCGGCTGCGTTGCAGGAGCACGGGTGTGCACAGCGCGCCGGCGGCGAGGAAGACCACCTCGGGCCGGTAGGCGAGGAGTCGGCCGCCGGGGCCGACGGCGTGCACCTCGGTGACGACGCCGGCGTGGTGGACCAGGCGGACGACGCGGGTGTTCGGGTGCACCCGGGCACCGGCGCGCCGGGCTTCGGGCAGGTAGGTCAGGGCCATGCTCTGTTTCGCTCCGGTGGGGCACCCGGTGGCACAGCGGTTGCTGTGCCGGCATTCCCGGATCGCGCGCCGGGCGCCGTCGGTGTGCCATCCCAGGGCGTCGGCCCCGAGGGCGAGCAGGTGCGAGTCGCGGTTGGCGGGGGCGCGTTCGGGGTGGGTGTGCACCGACAGCCGACGGGTGATCTCCCGGGCGTGCGGCGCGAGGTGTTCGGCCAGGTAGCCGTCGATGCCGAAGCGCCGCGCCCAGCGGGCGAGCAGGTCGGCCGGCGGATGCCACAGCAGGCCGCCGTTGACGACGGTGGTGCCGCCGACGCAGCGCCCCTCGCCGAAGGCGATCGCGGGTCGGCCGTGGATCGGGGACAGTCCGGCGTCGCGGTACAGCCGGCGCATGTTCTCGGCCGGGGAACGTGCGGCGAGATCGGAGTCGGGCGCTTCGGGACCCTCTTCCACCACGACGGGTGCGCGGCCCGCGAGCGCGAGTTCGCGTGCGGCGACCGCACCTCCGGCGCCCGAACCGACGACGAGGGAGTCGCACTCGATCACCGTGCGGCGTCGGTCCATGTCCGCTCCCGGGGATCGTCGGGCGTGCCGGCCGCGGGGAGGGGATCCCGCGCGGCGGTCGGCAGCCCGTCCAGGCCGCCGTAGCAGGCGAGGGTGCCGCTCGCGCGCACGACCGTGCCCACGAGCGGCACCCGTTCCAGACGGGTGGCTCCGACCAGCAGGACCTGCGCCGGCGCGCCGGCCAGGCGGCGTCCGGTCACGAGCCGAAAGCACAGCGGGACCATGCGCAGTGCCAGGGTGAACGCGCCGCGATAGGGCGGTGAGAGCGCGGCGACGCTGCCGACGACGTGCGTGCGTGCGGCTTCGGCGGCGTCCGGTTCGCGCAGCGGTGGATATCGCGCGGCCCACACGCGTTCGAGGCCGCCCGCGCGCAGGGCCCGCGCGGCCCGCGCGAGCCGGCTCACGCGCTTGCCCGTTCCTTCACGAACGCGGCCACCAGGCGGGCGGCGCCCTTGTCGAGCACGCTGTCCAGGGCCGCGAGGAACAGGTCGATTTCGCGGTCCTCGACGATCAGCGGCGGCGCGACGATCAACGGCAGGCCGTGGTTGGAGCCGAAGTAGGTGAGCACGTCGTGGTCGCGGTACAGCGCGCCGACCACGGCTCCCGTGACGAGTTTGGCGCGCAGTTGCGGGTCGCGCGCGAAGGACGCGGGGAGCAGGCGCACCAACCGGTCCAGGCGGGTCGGCGCGGCGTTCAGGAACACGCCGTGCAGCCCGCCGCGCCCGGTGGTGGCGGCGACGAGCGTGCTGTGCGTATCGGCCAGTTTGGCCAAACCCTGCCCGAGTCGCTCGCCGATGTGGCGGGCGCGCGCGGGGTAGTCGTCCTCGACCGCGATCGCGACGGCTTCCAGCGCGGTGACGGTCTCCTCGCCGAAGCCGTAGTAGGTGGTGCTGTGCAGGGTCGCGTCGGCCAGGTTGTCGTACGCCCGGCGAAAGAGCGGTTCGCGCGCGACGTAGCCGGAGATCGACGCCTTCCCGCCGCCGAAGGACTTGGACATCGTGACCACGTCGGGGATCAGACCCGGATGGCGCATGAAGTGGAACAGCGTGCCGGTGCGCCCCCAGCCGGTGAACACCTCGTCGAAGACGAGCACGATGTCGAGTTCGTCGCACCGACGGCGTACCGCGCGCAGGAACTCCTCGGAGCACTCGCGGACGGCGGAGGCGCTGAACGGTTCGAGGACGACCGCGTACACGTCGCTGCCCTCGCGCGTGCGGTGCCGGTCCAGGGCGAGTTCGAACGAGTCGAGGTCGTCGAAGGCGAAGTGGTCGGTGCCCGGAAGGCGGGGATAGGGGAAGTGCACCTCGGGGGACGCGGTCAGACTGCCCGCGCCCAGGAGCTTGCCGTGGAAGGAGATGTCGGTGTGCAGGATCGTGCCGCGCCGGCCGCCGTGGTATTTGTACGCGAGCTTCACCGCGCCCTCGACGGCTTCGGCGCCGGAGTTCGGGAAATAGGCGATGTCCAGGTCACCGGGCAGCAACGCGGCGAGGTTGTGCGCGAGTGCGGCCACGTAGGGGGAGAGGAAGTTCTTGTGCACCTCCATGGCCCGGCGCCGGGCGAAGCGCTCCCGGGCGGCGAGGATACGCGGATGGTTGTGGCCGTGGCTCAACACGCCCACACCGCCGGTGAAATCGAGCACGCGGCGGCCGTCCCGCAGCGTGATCCAGGCACCCTCGGCGTGATCGACGAGTTCACGGCCGAACCCGAAGGCGCCGATGAGCGACACCTGACTGCGGCTGACGTGGCGGCGATACAGGTCGTGGACCTCGTCGATCGACAGCCGCTCGCACGCCTGCGCATCGAGCAGTTCGCTCACGTGTCGCCTCCGATTCGTACACTCGCCAGGCCGGTGCGCCGGCGGGTGCGGGCCCGGTCCGCGATCAGCCTGCCCGCGTTCCTGCCCTGCCGTACGGCGTAGTTGGTGCCCCGGTCCTCGGGGAAGACCTGAGCCATGCCGGCCATGTACAGACCGGGGATCTCGCATTCCACCTCCGGCACGACGCGTGAGTAGTTCGCGGTGATCACCGGTTGCGCGTGGTCCGCGCGCCACACGTGGTAGTCGTGTATCCAGGCGTCGCGGAAGCGGGGGAACATCCGACGCAGGTGCGGAAGGCTGTAGGCGAGTACCTCGGCGTCGCTCATCCGATACAGCTCCGCGTCGGCGGGCAGGTATTTGGACAGGTAGACGATGTGCCGGCCGCCGTAGCGTCCCGGGTCGTCGAAGTTGGTGTGCTCGATGACCCCCACGTAGGGGAACTCGGGGTCGTCGACGTTGAGCCAATAGGTGTCCGAGAGCGCGTGCGTGTTCTCCAGGACGAGGCAGATGTTCGCGAGATAGGGGATGTTCCCCAGTCGTCGGCGCACGGCGGGCACCGCGAGGTGGGCGTCGTCCTGACCGTCGAGCATGTCGGCGAGCAGGCCGGGCGCGGTGGTCACCAGGACGCGTCGGGTGGCGAGTACCTCGTCGCCCACGCGTACGCCGGTGACTCCGGTGTGGTCGACCTCCACGGCACCGACCGGACTGCGCAGGCGCAGGTCGACCCCGAGTTGGCACAGCCGCGGTCGCCACACGTCGAGCAGCGCGCCGCATCCGCCGCGCAGGTAGAGCAGCATCTCGCGGCCGGACCTGCCCCGGCTGCCGCCGCGCAGGTGCAGTTTCGTCCACATCCACGTCGCGCCCACCTGGGAGGCGTACGCGCCGAACTTGCCCTCCAGGAGCGGCTGCCACACACGTTCGTACACGCGCCGGCCGCCGATGCCCACGAGCCACTCCTCGGCGGTGAGCGCCTCCAGTTGGCGCCAGTGCCGCACGCGCGCCGCGCGCACGACCATCAGCCCCAGGCGCACCCGGTCCGCGGGCGGCAGCGGCGCGAAGCGCAACACGTCGAGTGGGCTCGACAGCCGGTGGATCGTGTTCGCGTGATAGAAGCCCGTGCGGGCGGGGTGGCGTTCGATCAGGTGGGCGCTGCCGAGCTCGGTGAGCAGCCCGAACATGTCGTGGTCGGACTCGAACCAGTGGTGGTAGAAGCGTTCGAGGCGCCCGCCCGCGACGTCGAAGGTGCCGGCCAGGCCGCCGATGCGGTCCTCGGCCTCGATCACCAGGGTCTTCAGGCCCGCGAGACCCAGTTCGTGCGCCGCGGCGAGCCCGGTGAAGCCGGCTCCCACCACCACGACGTCGAACCGGCGGGGGCCGCGGGGGGTCACGACACCTGTCCTTCCGAGTCGGCGAGCACGGGGACGGGCTTGACGGCGGGTTGCGACATACGCCCGCCGACCACGTACGCCGGGCGTCCACGTGCCTCCTGGTGGACCATGCGCAGGTACTCGCCCAGCACGCCCAGGAGCACCGCCTCACACCCGAACGTCCAAGCGGCGACCGGCATCGGTCGACGGCGCAGCACACTGGTGAGCGCCG
Source organism: Embleya sp. NBC_00888 (assembly GCF_045207655.1). NCBI lineage: Bacteria > Bacillati > Actinomycetota > Actinomycetes > Kitasatosporales > Streptomycetaceae > Embleya > Embleya sp. NBC_00888. Next base: position 3,312,253 of record NZ_CP108785.1, read on the forward strand.
TCCCGCCGAGCCACGCGACACCGACGGCGGCGGGCAGCCGTGCCGGAGCGGTACTGCACGTCATCAGGCCGCAGCGGGACAGGGCCGCCATCTTGCGCAGCGTGTACTTGGACCGGCCGGCCGAGCGCGGTTCGCGGCCGTACTCGACGCTGGTCTCGGCGTAGCCGGCCCAGCCGACGAGCCCGCGGATGTAGCTCGGGTCGCCGGGCAGCCCGGTCAGGGTCTCCACGACGGCGCGGTCGAGCAGGCGAAAGTCGCCCGTGTCCACCGCGACGGGGTGGTCGGCGAGCAACTCGAGCACCCGGTAGAAGGCGTACGCGGTGCCGACCTTGAACCGGGAGTCGCCGAGGCGTTCGGTACGCCGGCCCGAGACGACGGCCCAGCCCTGGGTCCAGCGCTCGACCATTTCCGGGATGAGTTCGGGCGGGTCCTGCAGATCGGCGTCGATGGTGATCACCGCGTCGCCGCGCGCCTCGCGCAGACCGGCCATGATGCCGGGCTGTTGGCCGAAGTTGCGGGTGAATCGCACCAGGCGCACGCGTGGATCCGCGCGTGCGACGCTGGTCAGGACGTCCCACGTGCGGTCGCGGCTGCCGTCGTCGACGAAGACGATCTCGTGCTCGGTGGCCTCCAGGGCCGCCATCACCTTCGAGATCCGGCGATGCGTGCGCGCGATCACCTCCTCTTCGTTGTAGCACGGCACCACGACGCTGATCAGCGGTGTGTGCGGCGCCGTGGGCGTCCCCGGGTTTCGTTGCGACACGATGCGTACTCCGCTCCGTTGGCTCAGCCCAGGACCGCGTCGACCGTCGCCCGGAACTTGTCGGCGGCGGCGGCGATGTCGTGCGGGCGGCTGAAGACGTCGACTCCGAAGTCGGCACCGAGGTAGGTGTCGGTGAGCCCGACCGTCAGAGCCACCGACCTGGCGAGCACGTCGTCGGTACGCGGCAGCGCGCCGGGGCGATACGTGTGCCCGCGCGCGGGCGACTCGACCGGCCGGAAGGGGCAGGACGGGTGTCGCGGGTCGGCGAGGGCGCGCAACTCGGGCAGGCCGCCGTAGTGGTGCTTGGGCGAGTGCAGCAACGTCTTCGATCCCAAACCGGCGGCGACCTGGTCGGCCGCTTCGCGGTCGTCGAAGAGGTAGACCGCGACGGTCGCGCAGTTTCCGTCGGCGTCGTGCAGGGTCCGCCGGGTGAGTCCGTCGCGCGTGCCGATCGCCTCGGTCAACTGTCGTTCGAGCCCGCGGATGTGTGCCAGGACGGCATCCAGGCGGGCGAGTTGGGCACGGCTGATCGCCGCGGTGAACTCGGTCATGCGCAGGTTCAGACCCAGCAGCACATCACCGGGGCCGTCCTGGCGGCGGTAGGGGAACCAGCCGTGGTCGTGGAAGGAGTACGCGCGTTGGAACGTCTCGGGGTCCTCGGTCACGAGCAGGCCGCCGTCGCCGCCGGTGACGACCTTGAACACGTTGAGGGAGAAGACCCCGACGTCGCCGAGTGTGCCCAGGCGGCGGCCGCGGTACTCGCCACCGCATGCCTGCGCCGCGTCCTCGATCAGCGCGAGGTCGTGCTCTCGCGCGATGCGCGTGAGCGCGTCCATGTCGCACGCCGCGCCGAGCATGTGCACGGCCATGATCGCGCGGGTACGCGGAGTGATCCGGGTCAGCACGTCCTCGGGGTCCAGCGTGAGTGATTCGTCGATTTCGGCCAGTACGGGCGTCGCACCGCTGTAGGCGATCGCGGCCAGGCAGGCGACATACATGTATCCCGGCACGATCACCTCGTCCCCGGGACCGATACCGAGGGCGGCGAGCGCGGCGAGCAGCGCCGAGGTGCCGCTGTTGAGCGTCAGGCAGTGCGTGGTCGCGAGCAGGTCGGCGGTCTCGCGTTCCAGCCGGCGGCATTGCGAGTCGTCGGACAGGGGTTGGGAGTGGACCGAGATCGTGCTCTGCCAGGCGTCGAGGACCTCCGCGATATTGCGGCGTTCCTCGTCACCGAACCACGCGTACCCGGGACCGGGCATGCGAGCGCCTCCTCACGTCGTATACGTGGCCGCCGATTCGCCCGGGTCAAAAGACCATCGGGCAGAACGGCGCGGGGTCGTGCCGGAACGCCCGCGCGGCCGCCCGCACCGCGCCGGCGCGGTGCTCGATCACCCGGCCGGCCGCGGCGAGTTGTACGAGGGAGGTGCCTCCCAGATACACGGCGCCCAACTCGCGGGCCGAAAGGGACAGCTCGGCCGGTGAGGCCGTGCGCGCGCACGAGGCGCCGTCCGCGCCGGTGCGTAGTCGCCAACGCCCGTGATTCCAGGGGCAGTCCGGATCGATGAGGTCGAGCACCAGGTCGATCTCGGCCGCGTACCCGCGCTGTGGAAGGGCGCGTTCGAGGTCCACGACGCGGGTGTAGAGCTGGTCGCGCACGACGGGCACCGCGCTGCGCGGATCGGCCAGCAGGGCCAGGATCGGGTCGTCGACGGGCCGGTCGGCGATCACCGTTCCGGCCAGGTCGATGTCGAGCAGCGCACGCCACACGCTCGCGTACGCCAGGGAGTCCTCGGCGAACACCTCGCGCACGTGCACGTCGTAGCGGGGATAGGAGTCCACCCAGCGGGCGGTCAGCGCGTACAGGGCGTATCCGCGCGGCCGGCCGCCTTCGTCCGAGTCCTCGGCCAGCATGCACAACATGCGACCGGCGCCGCCGCGACGCTCGGGCAGGTCCGACAGGGCGCGGCGGGTCCACGCGTCGTCGCGGTGGAAGGTGCCGGGGTGCCGGTCCGGTTCGCCGTCGTGGATGCGCGCGATGTGCGCAACGCATTCCGCGGGCTCCGCGACGCGTACCGGGAGGAGCGGTTCGAGCTGCGAGATCGTCAACTCCCGTGCATGGCGCGGGATTTCCAGATGGACGGCGCGAGTGGCGCCGCCGAACCCGAAACGGCCGTAGATCGCCGGCTCGGTGGTGTGCAGTGCGGCGACCGGCTCCTCGCCGCGTTCGTGCAGGCCGGCGAGTGTGCGTTGGATCATGCCGCGCATCAGCCCGCGGCGCCGGTGGGTGGGGTCCACGGTGATGTAGCCGAGACCGGCGATCGGCCGACGGCCGCCCGGGACGCCCATGTCGAACGAGTAGAGCGCGAGGGTGGCGCACGGCCGGCCGTCGCGGCGCACGAACAGCGAGCGTTTGGGCTCGAACACCTCGGCGACGACCGCCCGGTACGCGGGGGCGGCGTCGTAGCCGCCATAGGCCCGTGCCACGACGTCGGCGAATCGGTCCCAGGAATCAGGGACACCGAATTCGTATTCTTCGGTACGCAGGCGCGTCTGATCCACGAGCGGGCACACCTCACAGACAGAGGGGATGATCGAATCGATGTCCCGGTCCGGCGACATCGCATTCGGAAATGCGTGATTATCGGCAGCGGCCGATCGGGCAATTCGATCCCGGCGCTCGACCGTTAGCCATGCTTCACACCGCACGGATGTACTGTCAAGGCTCCTCTCGCATTTCGAGAAAAAGGGGCAGGGCGACGCCCGGTGTGTTCGCCGACGTGGGAATGATCGTCTCCGTGTCGAGATCATTTATATCGGAGGAGATCATTCAACTTAATTCCACGAAGATTGACTTCGGCGCCTTGTGATCTTCGGAACCGATCGCTGAGACTCGACATCGGACGCCGCCGGTCCGGTGTGTGTTCATTCTTCGTCGAAAGGATCGACGTGACCAATCCGAGGTTTATCGCCGGTAATACGCCCGTCGGGGACTGGCAGCAGCACGTGGAAGAGGACAACGGCACCGGGATCTACATCGACGTGGACACCAGCGCGGGCAACTTCGCGGAGACCCCGGTGTACACGGCGAACCTGTGCGGCCGCGACTCGATGTGGACGACCACCGGCGGCAACACCATCTACACGCCCACCGCGAAGGGCTTTCGCATCTACGTGCGCTGGCAGGACGGGCGACCCCTGAGCGTGGAGTACGCGGTGAGCCACGGCTGGTACATCAGCTGGGTGGCGACCGAGGTCTGATCCGGCGTCGGTGGCGGGAATCGCGGCTCGATTCGCGTCGACCCGCGATCCCGCCCCCGCCTGGTCGAACACCGCGGCCGCCGCACGCCCCGGCCCACGAAACGATGCGACAGGGGCTTCAACGACATGCGTATGTTGCGTGAGACACAGGTTGCACGGTTTCTCGGACGGGTCGTCCCGCTGCCCGCGGACCACACCGTTTTGGACCTCGTCGAGGCCCGAACGGCGCTCACCCCGCACGCGCCGGCGGTCGAGTGGGCGGGCCGCTCCCTCGACTACCGGCGCGTGACGCGGGCGGCGAACGCGGTGGCCCGCGATCTGCACGACCTCGGTGTCGGGCCGGGGGATCTGGTACCGCTGGTCGCCCACAACGGCCCCGCTCTGCCGGTGGCCATGCTCGGAGTGCTGGCGGCGGGCGCGGCGTTCCTCCCGCTGGACGCGCGGTGGCCGGCCCCGCGCCTGCACGACATGGTGCGCGCGTGCGCGCCCCGGGTCGTCGTGTCGATCGCCGCGCCGGGCGAGCGGCCCGCTCCCGCGACGACCTGGTCGAACGGCGACGGCGGGCCCGCGACGCTCGTCGTCGACGTCGAGCGGCTCGACGAAGCCGACGCCCGACCACGCGGCGCCCGTCCGGGTCCCCGGGACCTCGCCTACGGCTTCTACACATCCGGTTCCACCGGCGTACCCAAGTGCGCCCTGAACGTGCACCGGGGCCTGCTCAACCGCTTCCTCTACATGACCCGACGTTTCGTCGACGGCGCCCCGCACCGGGTGCTCCAGAACAGCCGGCACACGTTCGACTCGTCGTTGTGGCAGCTCCTGTGGCCCCTCACGCACGGCGGAACCGTCGTGATCCCCGAGCCCGGCCACATGCTCGACCTGACCGCCACCGTGCGCGTGATCGAGCGCCACCAGGTCACGATGACCGACTTCGTGCCCACGATCTTCAACGGCCTGGTCGAACTCCTCGACTCCGAACCGCGGCTGATACCGCCGCTAACCTGCCTGCGCCGGTTGTTGATCGGCGGCGAGGAGATCAACGCGCGTGCCGTGCGGCGCTTTCGCGCGATGTTGCCCGGGGTCGAGATCGTCAACACGTACGGTCCCACCGAGGCCGCGATCGGGTCGGTCTTCCACGACGTCAGCCGGGACGACCGCGTGCCGCTGCCGATCGGGCGGCCCATCGACAACACGTGGGCCATCGTCCTGGACGACCGCGCACGGCCCGTCGAGCCGGGCGAGATCGGCGAGATCCACATCGGCGGCGTGTGTCTGGGCCTCGGCTACCTCGACGACGCGACGCGCACCGCGGCGGCGTTCGTGGACAACCCGTTTCCCGAACTGCCCGGATCGCGCATGTACCGCACGGGCGACCTCGGGCACCACGACCGGGACGGCGTGCTGTTCTTCGACGGTCGGCGCGATCAACAGTTCAAGATCGGCGGAGTGCGGGTGGAATCCGCCGAGGTCGAGCACGCGATCGCCGCCCATCCGCACGTGCGCGAGGTCAAGGTGATCGCCCACGAACACGGTGGCGCGACGTACCTCGCGGCCTTCGTCACCGTCGCCGGCGCCACGTCGGGCGCCGAGTTGGCCCGGCACGCGCGTGCGGCGCTGCCGGTCGAACTGGTCCCCAAGCGGTTCCTGATCCTCGATCGGCTGCCGGTCAACGGCAACGGCAAAGCCGATCGCGGCGCCCTCGCGGACCTGCTCGTCCGACCGGCGAACGGCGATGCGCACGAACTCGATTCCGCCGACCCGCGCGGGGTTCCCCCGCCCGGGCAGGAGCTGCCCGCGCTGCTGGAGCTGTGGGCACGCGTGCTGCCCGAGCCGGTCACCGGCACCGACGAGGACTTCTTCGACAGCGGCGGCGACTCGCTGAGCGCGCAGCGGCTCGCGCTCGCCGTGTCGGCCCGCTTCCGGGCCCGCTTCTCGGTGCGCGACGTGGTCGCGGCCCCGACCGTGGCCGCGCAACTGGCGCGACTGGGCACACTCGCCCACCCCGCCGGGCACCGGGCGGGAGCCCGGCACGTCGGCACGAGCGCCGGCACCGCGTCCGAGGCGCGCCGGGATGTCGGCGGCCGGGTCGGCGCGGACCTCGTCCTGGACCCGGGCATCCGCGTGCCCGCGGTGCCCGAGGAACCGCCGCGCGTACGCCACGTGTTGCTCACGGGCGTGACCGGATTCGTCGGCGCGCACGTGCTGCGTGACATTCTGCGGCTGCCCGACGTCCGGGCATACTGCCTCGTGCGCGCGCACGACGCGCGGGCCGCCCGGCGACGCGTCGAGGCGACCCTGCGGCACTATCGACTGTGGCGCCCCGAGTACGCACCGCGCCTGACGGCCGTGACCGGCGATCTGGCCGCACCCGGACTCGGCCTCGCGCCCGCGTACGCGGTCCGCCTCGCCGAGCACGTCGACACGATCGTGCACGCGGGCGCGCTGGTCAACCTCGTCCGCGGCTACCCGGCCCATCGACCGGCCAACGTCTCGGGCACCGTGGAGGTCCTGCGCTTCGCGACGGTCCACCACCCCAAGGCGCTGCACTTCGTCTCCACCCTCGCCGCACGTGCCGACCCGCCGCTTCGACCGGCCGCGCCGGGCGACGACGACCGGGTGCCCGAGGCTCCGTGGCCCGCCTCGGTCGCGGCGAGAACCGGTTACGGGCACTCGAAATGGGTCGCCGAACAGCTCGTTCTCCAAGCCGCGCAGCGCGGCCTGCCGGTGGCGGTGCACCGGCTCGGCGAGGTGATGCCCGCGACGGACACCGGCGTGCCCAACCCCGGCTCGCGCACGGATCTGCTCATCCGCGCGTGCCTGCGCGTGGGGGCGCACCCCGCCGACGCGGCCCTGTCCGTGGACTACACGCCGGTGGACGCCGTCGGCGCGCTGCTCACCGCGGCCGTCACCCGCCACGAACGCGGCTGGTTCCACCTGCTGCACCCGCGAGCCCTGCGACTGGGCACGTTGCTGGGGGAGTTCGGTGCCGCGTTCGCGTTGCGGCCGGTCGAGTACGCGACCTTCCACGACCTGCTGGCCCGGACCGTGCGTACCGACCCCGAGGACCGCACACTCGCCGGCGCACTCGCGCTGCTGCCGGCGCCCGGCGCCGCGGGGCGCACGAACGGGCACGACCCCACCCGCGCCGGCGGGCTGGCCGACGTCTTCCAGGACGGCACCACGCGGTTCTCGATCACGCGCGCCGAGGGCCTCGCGCGCCGGATCGGATGGCAGCCGCCGGTGATCGACGCCGCCGTGCTGGGGCGCTACATCCACTACCACCGGACGTTCGCGCGGGAAGGGAGCCCGGATCGGTGAGGCGCGAACCCAGGCATCGCGGGGCGCCCCGCCGATCGGGGGACCCCGACCGGCCGGACGCCGCCCGATCACCGGATCCGCGTGCCCCTCTCCCGGACCACGACGTGGTCATCGGAGTCGCTCACCGCGAACACCGGGGGCCGGGGACGAACCCACACGTGGGAGAACGGCATGTCGTACGCACCCACACACCCCACCAGGACCAGATCCCCCGGCGCGAGCGACGCGGGCCCGCGCATCCCTCGGGCGAACACGTCCTCCTCGTAGCAGTTGTTGCCGTACAGGTCGAACGCATCCGTCCCGGGCGGCGCCCCGGTCGGCGACGGCGGATCGGCCCGCACGAACTCGATCGGGTGCGGGCGCGACTTGACCGTGCGGGCGAGGTTGGTGCCGGCGTCGAGTACCAGGAGGTCGGCGCCCTCGGCGCGCCGCTTGCGCACAGCCACGCGGGCGACGAGCACGCCGTGCTCCTCGACGAGGCTGCGCCCCGGCTCGATCACCAGTCGCACGTCCTCGGGCGGCAGACCGATCGACCGGCACTCCTCGGCGGCACCCGCCGCGAAGTCCCGCCAGGGGGCGATGGGATCGGCGGCCTCCCGACGCGGGGGAAAACCGCCGCCCAGATTCAGGACGAACGGCTCGTCCGACGCCGCGGCCCACGCTCGGATCGTCCGCCGCCACAGCCGGATCGCGGCGCGGTACGTCTCGGGATCGCGAACAAGCGTGCCCACGCCCAGGTGTACGCCGCGCACCACGACGCCGGCGTCGGCGAGCAGCCGCCACGCGTACGGCGCCTCGTCGGGCAGCAGGCCGAAGCGCGACCACCGCCCCGAGTCGGTGGGCATCGCGAGCCGCAGACACACCCGCGGCGCGCCGCCCGAATCGCGCGTGGCGGCGGCCAGGTGCTCGGCCTCGGCCGACGAGTCGATCTGCAGTCCCACGCCGCGCGCCACGGCGAACGCCGACTCGGCGGGGCTTTTCACCGGACCGTCGAAAAGAATGTCCCGCGGCGCGAAACCGTCGTCGAGCGCGGCCTGTAATTCGGGTCCCGAAACAACCTCGGCCAGCGCCCCCAGGGAACGCAGCAGCCGGGTGAACGCCACGAGTGGATTGCTCTTGTACGAGTACGCGAGAGAGAAGCGAGGAAAGAATTCGCGCCACGCCTTGTCCATCGCCACGAAATCCCGTTCGACGCCGCCGGGATCCACCACATGGAACGGAGTCGGTACTTCGCGGGCCACCTTCTCGGCCGCGCATTTCAACCGGTCGTCGATCACGATCCCCACCTCCGGATATACCGCACGATGACGCCGTGCTTTCACCGTAGGGCACCGATCGGCAAGCGTCGACGTACTGCCGAAAACCGGCGACGGCCATCGGAATCGGCGTCGCGCGGCGATGGCGGCTTGCCATTGGCCGTGCGGGCGTGCGCGGATCAGGGTCGCCGGACAAAGGGCGAGCGGAATCGTCGTGTTCGAGAATTCGCCCCTCGGCACGAGCGCCCGGCCCGTGCGCGGCCGGACTCGATCGGCCCGCCGGGTCGGGAGCACCGCCCGGCCCGCCTGTGTTCGGCCGGACTCGACCGGGCTGCCGCTGCCGCGTCGGCGAGCACCGCCTCGCCCGGGTCAGCGGCTCCGGAGGCGGGTGATCGCCTCGGCCTTCGGAGTGTAGGCGCGGGGCAGGCGCAGGCCGGCGGTCAGGGCCGCCAGCACCTCCTCCTCCGCCCGGTGGTAGGTGAGCGCGTCGGCGAGCAACGTGTCCGCGTCGGCGGCCGGCAGCGCCACCGCGCCGCCGTCGTCCAGCAGGATGGGATCGCCGTCCGCGATAGCGGTGTCGCCGATCTCGATCGGACCGCCGATCTCCGCGACGTGCACCGCGCCCCCCGGGCCCGCCGTCGCCTCCGCCAGCGCCCACAGCCGCAACCCCAGCCGGGCCACCGCCGGTACGTCCCGGACGCTGCCCTCGACCAGCGCACCGACCGCCCCCCGGCCCAGCGCGGCGGCGGAGAGGATCTCGCCCCACACCGCGCCGGGAGCCGCGTCCGCGCCCGCGATCACCACGACCCGGCCGGTCAGGTCCTCCGCGAGCAGCGCGTGCAGCGGTTTGAGGCCGTGCGCGCCGGCGCCGGCCGCGATCCGAACCGTGCGGGCCACACCCAGAACCGCCGCGCCGCCACGATGGAACGGCCGCAGCGGCGGGGTCAACCAGCCCGCGCGGCCCCGAAGTTGGAGCAGGTCGGCGAGTGCGGCGGTGGCAGGCGGCGACGACGTGCCGGTCACGGTGTGGTCCTCTCGGTCAGCAGGAACTTGCGGATCTTGCCGACGGAGGTCCTCGGCAACTCGGCCACCCGCTCGAAGCGCACCGGGCGCTTGGCCTTGGCGAGCCGCTCGGCGCACCAGTCGCCGAGATCGTCGAGCGCAGCCGGGCCGGCCTCGGGCACCGCCACCACGAACGCGACCGGCACCTCGTCGCGGACCTCGTCCGGCGCGCCCACCACGGCCGCCTCCAACACCGCCGGATGCTCGGCGAGTACCGCCTCGATCTCCACGACCGAGACGTTCTCCCCGGCGACCTTGAGCACGTCGCCGCGCCGCCCGGCGAAGTGGAAGTGGCCGTCCCGGTCCACCCGGGCGCGGTCGCCGGTGACGAACCAGCCGTCCCGGAAGGCGGCGGCCGTCGCGGCCGGGTCGTCGAGGTAGCCCGCGAACAGGCTCACCCCGGGCTCGCCGCCGACCACGATCTCGCCGTCCGCCGCCGGTGCCCCGGTGGCCGCGTCGTGCACGGCCACCACGCAGCCGGGTGTGGGCCGACCCATCGACCCCGGGACCGGCGCGCCGGCGGGATTGCTCAGCACCGCCGGGATCGTCTCGGTCATCCCGTACAACTGGCGCGGCCGGCAGCCCCCGAGCAGCGCCGCGAACCGCTCGTACTGGTCGTCGGTGACGTTCTGCGCGTACCAGCAGTGCCGCACCAGCAGCCCGGGCGGCGCGTTCCGGGCGCCGGTGCGGGCCAGGATCATCCGGATCGGCGCGGCGAACAGGCTCACGTGGGTCACCTCGTGCCGCGCGGCCTGCGCGACGAACCGGCTCGCGGAGAACGCGGGCAGCAGTACGACGCTCGCGCCGACGGTGATGGCCGCGGCGAACGAGTAGTACTGCGCGTTCGCGTGGAACATCGGCAGTACGACGAACTGGCGGTCCCTGGACCCGAGTTCGGCGGCCTCGGCCATCACGGTGCCGGTGAAGGCGTAGTTGGCCTGGGTGACCATCACGCACTTGGGCTCGGCCGTGGTGCCGGAGGTGAACATCAACCCGGCCAGGTCGTACGGGCCGGGTGCGGGCGTACCCGCGCTCGGGGGCCGGCCCAGCAGGAGCGTCAGGTCGGTGTCGTCCTCCGCGACCTCGACCACGGTCGTGCCGGTCTCGGCAGCGGCCGCCCGGTAGTCGGCGGCCCGTTCGGGCGCGCAGAAGCCGAGCCGGGCTTCGGTCCGGCGCAGGTGCGCGGCCAGTTCCGGGGTTCGCGCGGAAGGGTCGGAGCACACCATCGCCGCGCCGAGGCGGACCAGCGCGAGCCACAGCGCGACGTACGCCGGGCAGTTGCGCAACGCGATGCCGACCCGGTCGCCGGGCCGGACGCCCCGCGCGATCAGCCCGCCGGCCACGCGCGCGACGAGGGCGTCGAACTCGGCGTAATCCCAGCGCGTCACCGCCCCGTCGGGCGCCTCCCAGATCAAAAAGGGCGCGTACGGGTGGGCCGCCACCGTGTCGGACCAACGCGCCGCGAAGGTGGGCGGAACGGACGCCATGTCGACCTCCAGAACATCGACCAAGCAAGGGAAAAACCGAAAACCAACACCAGCCAAGCCTCGCAGTCCACCCCCATACCCGCCCCGCCCACACTCACCCGGATCCACACCCGCCTGCCCCAACCAACGCCCGTCCCACGGACCCACACCCCGACGACCACAGGCCGACCGCCGGGGCACCACGCGGCGCGCGACCCGAGCCGCGCGCCGCGATCCCCTCGCGTCGGCGTCCTACACCGCGCTCACACCCGCATGCGCACCCACAACACCCGTCTCCCCGACCGGGGGCCCGTAGCCGCCCCCGCCCGGCAGCTCCAGTCGCACCACGTCTCCCGGCTGGAGGGTGATCCGAGCCTGGGTGCGTACCGGTTCGCCGTTGACCAGGAACCGACCGGTGGCGCCCTCGCCGCCGCCGAAGATTCCGCGTGGGCCGCGGGCGAGGCGGCTGGCCACCGCGTTGAGCACCCACGGCGAGGGCGAGTCGACAGTGAACTCGATGGTCTGCCCCATCCCGCCCTCCTGCGCGCCCGCGCCGCCCGAGCCGCGCCGAAGTTCCTTGCGCAGGAAACGAATCGGGGCGGACGCCTCGACCACCTCCAGCGGCACGGCGGAAACGCCGGTCGGGTACGACGTGGTGGACAGGCCCGGCTTGCCCGCCCGCGCGCCGACGCCGCCCGCGTAGGTGAACATCGCGGTGATGAACGGCTTGCCCTCCGCGTCGTGCCCGCTCACCTGCATCGTCCACACGGCCGCCGAGCCCTCGGCCATCACCGCCTCGGGCAGCGCCTGCGACATCGCGTTGAGCAGCGGCATCGGCAGGAACATGCCGACCACGTGCCGCGCGGTGCACGGCGACGGGGACACCGCGTTGACGATGCTGCCCAGCGGTGCCTCCACCTTGATCGGCGCGAGCGAGCCGGCGTTGTTGGGCACGTCCGGGTTGAGCAGGCTGCGCAGGGTGAACGTGGTGTAGGCGTGCGTGTAGTTCTTGACCACGTTGATCCCGAACGGGCTCGCGCCGGACGAACCCGCGTAGTCGACCAGGATCTCGCCGGCGTCGGGGTCGATGGTGACCGCGACCTTGATGGTGATCTCCGAGCCGTCCGCGAGGTCGAGGATCGACGCGGCCTCGTACGTGCCGCCGGGCAGCGCTCGGATCGCCCGCCGGGTGGCCTCCTCGGAGCGGCGGATGACCTCGTCTCCCAGGTCCTCGATGTCATCCAGCGCGTACGCGTCCAGCAGCGTCTTCAGTCGCGCCGCGCCCACCTCGCCGGAGGCCATCTGGGCGTGCAGGTCACCGGCCATGTGGGTGGGCTGCCGGACGTTGGCGAGCACGAAGTCCCAGACCGGCTCGTTGCGTTCGCCGCCGACCATGAGCTTGCTGATCGGGATCCACAGGCCCTCCTCGAACACGTCCCGGGCACCCGCGCCGATGCCGTAGCCGCCGACGTCGGTGTGGTGGATGGTCGAGCCGAAGAACGCGATCACCCGCCCGCCGCGCCAGACCGGCACCAGGACGGTGACGTCGAGGAGTTGGCCCGCGGTCTGGTACGGGTCGTTGGTGACCAGCACGTCGCCGGGGGTCAGCGAGTCGACCGGATGCCGGTCCAGGATGTTGCGACACGCGATCGCGAGCGAGTTGATGTGGCCCGGCGTACCGGTGACGGCCTGGGCGACCATCCGGCCGCGCCGGTCGAACAGCGCGTTCGCCAGGTCGCCGGCCTCACGCACGATCGGGCTGAACGCGGCCCGCTGGAGGGCCTTGGCCTGCTCGTTGACGGTGGCGACGAGGGAGCCCCACAGGACCTCCAGCTCGATCGCGTCGAAGGTACGGGTCACGCGGATCCCTCCTCGGTCGTGGCGGTCGTGGCGGTCGTGGTGGCAGCGGATGTGGTGGCGGTGGCGATGATCGAACCGTCCGGCGCGACCTCGCAGGACCAGCCGTCCGGGATGACCGACGTGGTCTCGCGCTCCTCGACCAGCGCCGGTCCGACGAAACGATCGCCCGCGCCCAGTTCGGCGCGCCGGTAGACCGGTACGTCCACGGCGGGCGTACCGAGCCGGAAGCGGGCCGCGCGATGCCGGTTCGGCGTGGGGCTGCCCGTGCCGACCGGCACCGTGGGCACCTCGAAGCCGGGTGCGTCCGACCACGCGGCGACCCGCCAGGTGACCACCTCGACGCCGACGTCGGGGATCCGCAGGCCGTAGATCTTCTGGTACTCGGTGTGGAACTGTTCGACGGTGTCCGCGAGCGAGGTGGGCCACGCGTCGCCCTCGCCGACCCACAGGGTGATCTCGTTGCCCTGGCCCTCGTAGCGGGCGTCCAGGCCGTAGCGGAAGCTCACGTCGCCCGCCTGCGCACCGGCGGCGGCGAGCACCCGGCGCGCCTCCTGCCGCATGTCCGCGAGCAGCGTGTCCCGGTCGGCGGACACGCTCTCGTCCAGGGTGCGGACCATGCTCCGGGCCAGGTCGATGCGCACCGGGCTGACCAGGGTGCCGAACGCGGACAACACGCTCGCGTTGACCGGGAAGATCACCCGAGGCGCCTCCAGGAGCGTGGCCACCCCGCACGCGTGCACCGGTCCGGCGCCGCCGAACGCGATCAGCGCGACGCCACGCAGGTCGATGCCGCGCTCGACCGCGTGCATCCGCGCGGACGCGGCCATGTTCTGGTTGATCACCTCGTACACCCCGACCGCGACGTGATCCGCGTCCGAGCCCGCGCCGAGCCGCTCGGCCAGCGGCGCGAACGCGGCCCGGGCGGCGGGGAGATCGAGCGGCATCTCGCCGCCGAGGAAGTACTGCGGGTCGAGCAGGCCGAGCACCAGGTCCGCGTCGGTGGTCGCCGGGATGGTGCCGCCCCGGGCGTAACCGACCGGACCCGGGTCGGCGCCGGCGGAGTCCGGGCCGACCTTGAGCAGACCCAACTCGTCCACCCGGGCCAGACTTCCGCCGCCCGCGCCGATCTCGACCAGGTCGACCGAGGGGATCGAGCACGGGTAGCCCGAGCCCTTCTTGAACCGGTAGACCCGGGCCACCTCGAACGCGTTGGTCAACTCCGGCCGATAGTCCTCGATCAGACAGGACTTGGCGGTGGTGCCGCCCATGTCGAAGCAGAACAGCCGCTCCTCGCCCAGCCGTCGGGCGTACCACACGCCGGCCAGAGCGCCTGCGGCCGGACCGGACTCGACCAGTCGGATCGGTACCCGGCGGGCGTCGTCGGCGGAGACCACACCGCCGTTGGAGAGCATCATCAGCACCGACGCGCCGAAGCCCTCGGCGCTCAGCCACGCCTGGAGTTCGGCCAGGTAGGGGCCGATCACCGGCATGGTGGCCGCGTTGCACGCGGTGGTGACCATGCGCGGGTACTCGCGGATCTGCGGGGTCACCTCGTGCGACGCGCACACCGGCACCGACAGCCGCTTGGCCAATCCCTCGGCGACCGCGCGTTCGTTGGCCGCGTTGGCGTACGAGTTGAGCAGGCACACCGCGACGGCCTCGACGTCGTCGGCGGCCAACCGCACCGCCAGTGCGTCGAGTTCGGCCTCGGCGGGCGCGGTACGGACCTCGCCGGTCGCGGTGGTGCGCTCGTCGATCTCGAAGACCAGTTCGCGCGGGATGGGCGGGGCGGGGAACTCGATCTGGAGGTCGTACATGTCGTAGCGGTGCTCGTTGCGGATCTCCAGCGTGTCGCCGAAGCCCGAGGTGGTCACCAGCGCGGCCCGGCCGGTCTTGCCCTCGATCAGGGCGTTGGTGATCAGCGTGGTCGCGTGCACGATGGGCCGGGTGATGTCGGCCGGGGTGATGCCGGCCTTGGTCAGTGCGGAGGTCACGCCCACGCGGACCCCGCCGAGCGGGGCGGACGGGGTGGTGAGCGTCTTCTCGACCACCACGCGGCCGGTGTCGGCATCCAACAGGACCACGTCGGTGAAGGTGCCACCGATGTCTACGGCAAGGCGCCAGTCGGTCACGTCAGGCCTCCTCTTCTTCTCGGTGTGTCCGGAGTGTTGTTTCGGTGTGTCGGGGCGGGTCCACGCGTTCGGCGCCCGAGCGGGTGCCGCTCGCGCGCTCGCCGCCCGAGCCGGTGGTGTTCATGCGCTCGCCGCCCGAGCGGGCAGCGCGGTCACGGCCGGCGGGTCGGATACCGGCTCCGCGTCCTCGCGGCCCGCCGTGGCCTCCCCGGCGGCGTCCAGGTGCCACAACCAGTCGGCGGGCAGGTCGTCCACGTGGTAGATCGCCTCGACCGGGCAGACCGGCTCGCACGCGCCGCAGTCCACGCACTGCTCGGGGTGGATGTAGAGCATGCGGTCGCCCTCGTAGATGCAGTCGACCGGGCATTCCGCCACGCACGTGCGGTCCTTGACGTCCACGCAGTTCGCGCCGATGACGTAGGTCACGCGGGATCACCTCCGGCCGATCTCGGTTCGGGCACCGTCCAGGTGTCGCCGCCGCCGAGCAGGTCGGCGACACTGCCGGGCCCGCGCTCGGCGAGCGCGCGCCGGCCCTGTTCGAGCACCTGGCGGTCGTACGCGGGCCGCCGCACGCTGCGGAACACCCCGATCGGAGTGGGCCCGCCCGCCTCCGGCAACCGGGACAGCGCGAACGCGGGCACCGGATCGACGGTGTGCGCGTCGTGCGTCACGGCGGTGTCCTCGGGACCGCCCGGCCGCAACCCGCCGCCCGGGTCGCGCACCACCGTGCGGGCGCCGTCCGGCCCGTAGCGCATCGGCTCGCCGTGTTCGAGCCGCAGCAGGAAGTCGTCCCGGATGCCGGGCGTCTTGAGCTGCTCGAACGCGCCGTCGTTGAAGATGTTGCAGTTCTGGTAGATCTCCACCAGTGCGGTGCCCTCGTGCGCCGCCGCCGCGCGCAGCACCGAGGTCAGGTGCTTGCGATCGGAGTCGATGGTGCGGGCGACGAAGCCCGCCTCGGCGCCGAGCGCGAGCGAGACCGGGTTGAAGGGGTGGTCCAGCGAGCCCGCGGGGGTGGACTTGGTGACCTTGCCGGCTTCCGAGGTCGGCGAGTACTGACCCTTGGTCAGGCCGTAGATCCGGTTGTTGAACAGCAGGATCTTCAGGTTGACGTTGCGCCGCAGCGCGTGGATCAGGTGGTTGCCGCCGATCGAGAGCGCGTCGCCGTCACCGGTGACCACCCAGACACTCAAATCCGGTCGGGATACGGCCAGTCCGGTGGCGATCGCCGGGGCGCGGCCGTGGATCGAGTGCATGCCGTACGTGTCCAGGTAGTACGGGAAGCGGCTGGAGCAGCCGATACCCGAGACGAAGACGATGTTCTCCCGGCGCAACCCGAGTTCGGGCAGGAAGCCCTGCACGGCGGCCAGGATCGCGTAGTCCCCGCAACCGGGACACCAACGCACCTCCTGGTCGCTGCGGAAGTCGCGGGCGGACAGCGACGGTTTTGCCGTCGGCCCGGCGATGGTCAGGAGTGGTGACTCAGACATCGGCGGCGACCTTCTCGATCGCGGTGCGCAGTTCGGCCACCTTGAACGGCATGCCGCGCACCTGGGTGAGGGATTCGACGTCGACCGGGTACCGGGCGCGCAGCAGTTGCGCGAGCTGACCCAGATTCATCTCCGGGACCAAGACCCGCCGGTACCGGGCGAGCAGGTCGCCGAGGTCGGCCGGCAGTGGGTCGAGATGGCGCAGGTGGGTCCGGGCCACCGAGCCGCCGGCCGCGCGAACCTCGGCGCACGCGGCGGCGATCGGCCCGGCCGTGGAGCCCCACCCGAGCACCAGTACCTCGGCGGTCCCGTCCGGGTCCTCCACGGTCAACGGGGGCAGATCGCGGGCGATCCCGTCCACCTTGGCCCGCCTGGTGCGCACCATGTACTCGTGGTTGGCCGCGTCGTAGGAGATCTCGCCGGTGCGGTCGGCCTTCTCCAGGCCGCCGACCCGGTGCTCCAGACCGGGCGTGCCGGGTACCGCCCACGGTCGCGCCAGGGTGTGCGGATCACGCAGATAGGGCTGGAAGCACGGCCGGCCGGCCGCGTCGACGGCGTTCGGCCCGGTGGCGAACGCCGGGTCGATCGTGGGCAGTTTCTCGAGGTCCGGGACCTGCCACGGCTCGGATCCGTTGGCCAGGTAGCCGTCCGAGAGCAGCACGACCGGCGTGCGGTAGGTGACCGCGATCCGGACCGCCTCGACCGCCGCGTGGAAGCAGTCGCCGGGCGAGGAGGCGGCCAGCACCGGCACCGGCGACTCGCCGTTGCGGCCGTACAACGCCTGGAACAGGTCGGCCTGTTCGGTCTTGGTGGGCAGCCCGGTCGAGGGACCGCCGCGCTGGACGTCGACGATCACCAGCGGCAGTTCGAGCGAGACGGCCAGTCCGATCGTCTCCGCCTTGAGCGCGAGCCCGGGGCCGGACGTGGTGGTCACCCCCAGAGCGCCGCCGAAGGCCGCGCCGAGCGCCGCCCCGACACCGGCGATCTCGTCCTCGGCCTGGAACGTGGTCACCCCGAAGTGCCGGTGCCGACTCAGCTCGTGCAGGATGTCGGAGGCCGGAGTGATCGGGTACGAGCCCAGGAACAACGGGAGTTCGGCCCGGTCGGCGGCGGCGATCAGTCCGTAGGCGAGGGCGCGGTTGCCGGTGATCGTACGATGCCGTCCGGGAGTGCGCGGGGCTGCCGAGACCTGATATCCACCCGCGAACGACTCGGTGGTCTCGCCGAAGTTCCAACCGGCCGTGAACGCCGCGATGTTCGCGTCGGCCAGTTGCGGACGGGCGGCGAACTTCTGCCGCAGGAAGGCCACGGTGGCCTCGGTCGGGCGGTGGTACAACCACGACACCAGGCCCAGCGCGAACATGTTCTTCGCCCGCTCGGCGTCCTTGCGCGGCAGTTCGAACGTGCGCAGCGCCTCGACGGTCAGGCCGGTCAACGGCACCGCGTGCAGCCGGTATCCGGCCAACGAGTCGTCGGTGAGCGGGTTCGTGCCCGCCGGGTAGCCCGCCTTGACCAGATTGCGCGAGGTGAACTCGTCGGCGTCCGCGATGATCTGCGCACCGCGCGGGAGATCGGGCAGGTTCACCCGCAGCGCGGCCGGATTCATCGCGACCAGCACGTCGGCCGCGTCGCCGGGAGTGGAGACCCGATGGTCGGCGAACTGCACCTGGAAGGCGGAGACCCCGTGCAAGGTGCCCGCCGGGGCACGGATCTCGGCCGGGAAATCGGGAAACGTGGACACGGCGTTGCCGAACAGCGCGGTCTGCGCGGTGAACCGATCCCCGGCGAGCTGCATACCGTCACCGGAGTCACCGGCGAACCGAACGACCACCCGGGATACGGATATGACCTGTTGAGACATGATCGCGACTCCTGATCACAGGCATGGCGAAAACAACACCTGGCACAAAAGAAAGAAAGCCCCGGACGGCCAACCAACCCAACCCGCCCGCCCCACCAACCCGCCCCAACAACAACCGAGCCGCCCCGGCAAAACCCAACCCACCCGACAACAACCGACCCGGCCCGGCACCCATCAAAGTGGCCCTGCACCCATCAAGCCGACCTGCACCCATCAAGCCGGCCCGGCACCCATCAAAGTGGCCCTGCACCCATCAAACCGGTCCTGCACCATTCACCCGGTTCGGCACCCATCCAGCCCGTCCGGCGTTTGAGGACAAGCGGGCCGCAGGCCGGCCATCCATGCGGCCCGGCCCATTCACCCGGTTCGGCACCCATCCAGCCCGTCCGGCGTTTGAGGACAAGCAGGCCGCAGGCCGGCCATCCACCCAGCCCGTCCGGCGCTTGAGGACAAGCAGGCCGGCCCATTCACCCGGCCCGGCATCCATCCAGCCCGTCCGGCGCGTGAGGACACGTGTTTGAGGACAAACCGGCCCGCAGCCCAAAATCAACCCCCCACCGCTGCGCGGTGAACCGCATCGCGCAACCGCTCCACCAGCAATTGCGGCTTGGCCGACCCCCACACGTTCCGGCCGAAGGCCACCCCCGCACCACCCGCCTCGACCACCCCGCGAGCCAGCGCGACGACCTCGTCCTCGCTGTCCGACTTCGGCCCGCCCAGTGCAACGACCGGCACCGGACACGCCGCGACCACGGCGGCGAACTCCTCGGGCCGGCCCGGGCACACCGTCTTGACGATGTCCGCGCCCAGTTCCGCGCCGATCCGCGCCGCGCGGGCCACGTTCTCCGTGGTCCACGGCACCGCCTTGCCCCACCCGCCGGGGATCATCTCGGCCATCACCGGCAGGCCGAGCTGTTCGCACTCCGAGGTGAGCCGAGCCAGCCGTTGCAGCGACAGGTGTTCGTCGGGCGCGCCGGGAAACGCCAGCACGACCACACAGTCCGCGCCCAGCTTCAGCGCCTGCTCGGGCAGGTGCATGATGTCGGTGACGTCACCGGGCGCGAAGTCGCCCAACTCCGAGGCCCCGCCGTCGATCCGCAACACCAGCCCGGAATCGGCGAACGTGTCCGCGTAGGCCCGGGCCAGATGCCAGGTGGCCAACACCGCGTCCGGCCCGCCGGCTGCGATCTGCGCCATCGGCTCGCCCAGCGGCGGCCCCTCGCCCATGTAGGCGGCGTGGTCTATCGCGACGAACACGGCGCGGCCGTCCGCGCCGAACATCCGGCGCATCCGGCGGAGCTTGCCTGCCCCAGTGGCGGAAAAGGTGTGCACAATCGTTCCCTTCGATGGTCGACAGTCGATGGTCGGTGGTTGTCGGCAGTGATCAGCGGTTCTCGGTAGCGGCGATCTGCCGCTCGAATTCGGCGCCGTCCCAGTAGTCCACGCGATGCGCGATCAGGCCGGCCACGACACGCAGTCGGAACACCCCACGGATCCGCACCGGTTCACCGGCCGCCGAACCGCGCGGGCGAAAGGTCATGGTGTACGCGAGGGCGGCCCGATCGCCGTCCACGAGCAGGTCCTCGACGGCGTACCGCAGACCCTCGAACTCGGCCAGGAACACCGGCAGTCGCGCGCGGTACGCGGCGCGCCCGCGCAGGCTCCGGCCCATTGCCGAGGTGTGCTCGTTGTGGAAGTCCTCGCTCACACACGCCGTGATCTGCTCCGGATCACCGGAGTTGAGCGCCGCGACATATGCCTCGACGGCCTCCCGGGTCCGCGCCGGGTCGCTCACGCGTCGGCCCGGTCGCCCTGGCCCACCCGATCGTCCCGGTCCGCTCGGTCGCCCCACAGCTCGCGGACCTCGGCGAACACCCGCTGGTTGTGCGAGATCTCCACGACGTTGCCGTCCGGGTCCTTGAGTGCGCAGATGTAGCCCACCGGAGGCGGCACGTCCATCGGTTCCCAGTGCAGGCATCCGGCCGCGCGGGCCCGGTCCGCGATGGCGTCCACGTCCTCGCGGGCAGCCACCTCCATGCCCAGATGCGCGAACGGCGTCAGTTGCGGCTGGGGGTTGCCCCGGTCCTTGTCGAAGGCGACCAGGACCAGCACGAACGGGGTCTGGACCTGGTTGGGGTTGGACAACCACGCGTTCGAGCCGGCGGCATCGCTGTGCCGCGAGACCACCACCAGCGGGGTGAAGGAGGTGTAGAACTCGATCGCCGCCTCCAGGTCGGACGACGGCAGCGCGATATGGGTCCAGCGGGCCTCGGTCAGCGTCGGTTCCATCGCGGTGGCTCCTCTCACGTTCCGGTGTGTCGGGGTTGGTGCACTCTGCGGCGAGACGCACGCGGGGGCGGTCGACGTCATCGACCTCGGTCGATGGGCCAATCGTCCGTCGGCCGATCGGTCAAACCGACCGCAGCCGATCGGTGAAACCGACCGTGGTCGATCGGTTAAGCCCACCGCAGTCGATCGGCGAACCGACCGGCGGCCGATCGGTCGGCAGACCGTCGACCGCTCACTCGATCGGCCCGTCGAACTCGTCGGCCGCCAGCGGGGTGGCCACGTCCTGCCGGATCTGCCGCATCATGTGCTGGGCACGGCCCTCCCACGCGCTGGGTGGACCGACCCGATAGAACGGCGAACGCAGGTTCTCCATGAGCACGGTCACCATGTCCGTGTCCTCCTTGTTCGTCAGCTCCAGGTTGACCAGTTCGCGCTCCTGGAGCTCGATGTCGTCGGTCAGCCCGTAGATCCGGGAGAACAGCCGGGTCCGGTCCGGCGCGAGCGGGTCCGCGCGGACCATGATGAGCTGGGACGCGTAGGGCAGCGGCGTCAGATTGGGATAGATGAACTCCGCGTAGCTGCCGCGCAGGTCCTCCTCGCCCAGGTCGGTGCGCCCGAGCGACATGTCGTACGCGTCGCTGTGCGGCTTGTACCCGCTGGTGGTCCGACCCTCGAAGCGCACGATGGTGTCCATCTGCTTGCGCACCTTGTTCAGCCGCCGGTGCACGAACCGCACGTGGTAGTCGTCGTTGGAGTTCTCCACGAACGCCTTCCAGTTGAACGGGTACTCCTCGTCCAACTCGCGGTGGTAGCGGTGGTACTCGCCGATCCTGTACGCCGTGTAGCGCGGCAGCAGCGGCGCGATCCACTCCTCGAACGTCGGCGCCTTGTGCGACAGGCACGCGAAGACCAGCTTGTCGAAGGCCACGTGCACCCGGATCGGCACCAGGCCGTACTGCTGCACGGGGAAGTCCGGACCGTACATCCGGTTCATGTCCGGAATCGACAGCAGCTTGCCGTCGAGACCGTAGGTCCAGGCGTGGTACGGGCACGCGAACGCCTTGCCGCAGTTGCCCGCCGCGTCGAACGCGACGCCCGAGGCACGGTGCCGGCAGTTGTTCAGGAAGCCCTTGATCGAGCCGTCCCGCTGCTTGACCACCAGGACCGACTGGCTGCCGATCCGTCCGGTGATGAAGTCGCCGGGCCGGCGCAGGTCCTCCGTGTCGCCCAGCCACACCCACGAGCGGGCGAACACCCGGATCATCTCCAGGTCGAACAGGTCCCGGTCCCAGACCTCCCACGGCTGCAACATCTCGCTCGGCAGGGGAGCGACCACGAGCCCGTCGCCCTCTCGCGCCGCCGCGGTCCGGCGAAGTTCCGCCACCCGCTCGTCCAGGGCAAGTTCCGCAGCCCCAAGCTGGTCAGTCGGCACAGCTTCCTCCCCGTCACCTGGGATGTTTGCGATACGACCGAAGGTAGGCGCCGGGAAACGGCCCCGATATGTGCTTGAGGCACGAACAAACGGCCGGTGCGCTGCGCCGGGACCACATCGGTGCACACGCGCCGCCGTGCCAGCCTCGGGGGAGGACGTCCGATGATCACCTTTGGAGGGCACCCGTGGAGTACACCTCGCTCGGTCGCACCGGCATGCGGGTCAGCCGGCTGTGCCTGGGCACGATGATGTTCGGCGCGTGGGGCAACCCGGACCACGACGCGTGCGTCCGGATGGTGCATCGCGCGCTCGACGCCGGGATCAACCTGGTGGACACCGCCGACGTGTACGCGTTCGGCGAGAGCGAGGCGATCCTGGCCAAGGCGCTCAAGGGCCGGCGTGACGACGTGGTGTTGGCGACCAAGTTCGGCGAGGCGATGGACCCGGACGCGCCGCTGCGCCGCGGCGCCTCCCGCCGCTGGATCATCCGCGCGGTCGAGGACAGCCTGCGCCGCCTGGACACCGACTACCTCGACCTCTACCAAATGCACCGCCCCGACCCGAGCACCGACCCGGACGAGACGCTCGGCGCGCTGAGCGACCTGATCCGCCAGGGCAAGGTGCGCGCGATCGGCTCCTCCGCACTGCCCGCGGAGGCCGTCGTCGAGGCGCAGTGGATCGCCGAACGGCGCGGGCACGAGCGCTTCACGGTCGAGCAGCTCGCGTACTCGGCGTTCGCCCGGCACGCGGAGACGGCCGCACTGCCCACGTGTGGGCGGTACGGCCTGGGCGTGCTGGTGTTCAGTCCGCTCAACGGCGGCTGGCTGACCGGCAAGTACCGTGCGGGACAAGCCGTTTCGGCCGATTCACGGGCGGTGCGCAATGCCGAGCACTTCGACCACGCGGACGCCGCCGTACGAGCCGCGAAGACCGCGCTGGTCGAGGAGTTCGCCGCGATCGCCGGGGACGCCGGGTGCTCGCTGCCGGAACTGGCGCTCGCCTTCGCGCTGGCCCACCCGAATGTCACGTCGGCGATCATCGGCCCGCGCACCGAGGAGCAACTGGAGTCCCAACTCGGCGCCTGCGACGTGCGGTTGACCCCACAGACGCTGACCCGCCTGGACGCCCTGGTGCCCCCCGGCACGGACGTCAACCCGGCGGATTCCCCCTACCCGCGCCCGATTCTGCACCGGGGCTGAGTTCCGGCCCGCCCGGGTGGGGGGAATGCCTCTGCCGGTCCGGCAGCCTCCTACCGCCGACTGCCTACCGCCGGCCGTCTACCGCCGACCGCCCAGGCGGGCGCGCAGCAGGTTGGGATCGGCGGCCGTGAAGAAGGCCGCGCTGAGCACATACACCTCGCGCCCGCGCACCGCGACGGACGTGGGGTTCTGCAGCCCGTCGCCGGCGACCAGGACGGTGCTCACGGCGCCGTCCGATCGCACTCGCACGACCCGGTTCGGGGCGTTGACCGCGGCGAGCAGCTCGTCGCCGTTCCCGGTGAACGCGATGTCGTCGATGCCGACCAGACCGGATGCCTTGACCTGCGGCGTTCCGGCGCGGTTGCCGGCGCGGATCGGAATGCGCAGCAGGGTGCCCCGGTCCAGGTTGGTCACCCACAGCGCGCCGTCGTGGACCTTCGCGCCGTTGGCCCCGAGGAAGCCGGCCGAGGCGAGTTCGGGGGCGGTGGACCACGCGGTCGGCGTGCCGCCGCCGACCGGGACGGTCCAGACCGTGCCGAGCACCGAGTCGGCGATGTAGAAGCGCTTGGCGTGCGGATCCAGGGCCAGGCCGTTGGGCACGCCGTCGGCGGGCAACGCCGCGATGCGCCGGGGGGCGCCGCCGGGGCGTATGCGCCACAGCCCGGTCAGGTCGGCGGTGCCGGCCGCGTACAACACGTACACCGTGCCGTCGGAGGTGCGCACGATGCCGGTGGCCATCGGCGCGTCGAGGGCCGGCGGGTGTGCGCCGCCGTCGGCGGGCGCGGGCAGGGTCGCCAGAATGCGGGTCGTGCCGCGTGCGTCGACCCGGGCGACCTGGCGGCTGCGGGCGAAGGTGACGTACGCCGAGCCGTCGGGCGACAGGCTGATGTTCTCCGCCTGCTGCCCTGCGGCCAGGTCGAAGTGCGCGGCGATCCGGACATCGGTCAGCGGCCTGCCGGTCACCGGCGCCGCACCGGCCGGGGCGGCCGTGACGAAGGTGGTCGCGGCCAGTGCGACGGCCGCCAAGGTGAGCTTGAACTTTCGCTGGGACATGGTTCCTTCACTGTTTTCGGGCATGCGGCGGCCGAGGTACGGCGCCGTGATCGGGGGATGGCACGCGATGGGGCGGTGGCCGAGTGCGGCATCGCCGGCGCACGGGCGTGCCGGTCGGGTGAGCGGGATCGCCGGGCGTACGGGCCCGGTGACCGGTTGACGCGAGACCGCCCGGCGTACCGGCGGCATCGAGATGGCACTCGCCGCGGACGCCCTCGGCGGAGACGGCGGATAGGGAGAAGCCTCGGGTCAGCCGGTGCGGGCCGCGCCCGTGTCCCGGCGCGCCGGGGCCGGGTCGCGAGGTTCGGTGGCGTGCGCGAGCAGGGCCAGCGCGGTCGCCGACGGGGAGTCGGGGGCGGCCGTGGCCATCACGAACGCCGGTCCGGTGCCCTGTGGGCTCTGCAACGTCTGCTGGGTGACGGTCAGCGTCCCGACCAGGGGATGGCGCATCTCGTAGTCGGCGACATGGCAGGCGACGATCCGATGGTCCGCCCACATCGCGGCGAACTCCCGGCTGCGTATCGTCAGTTCGCCGATCAGGGTGGCCAGTGCGGCGTCCTCGGGATGGCGCCCGGCGGTCAGGCGCAGATTGCCGACCACGGTCCTGGCCTTGGCCTGCCAGTCGGCGTACAGGTCACGGGTGTGCGGGTCGAGGAACACCAGGGCGGTCATGTTCGGCCGTCGACTCGGCTCGTTCGGGCTGTTCGGGTCGAGATGGCTCGCGAACAGCGCGTGCCCCTGCCGGTTCCAGGCCAGGACGTCGCCGCTCCGGTCGATCGCGAGGGCGGGTGTGCCGTCGAGGGCGGCGAGCAGCGCGGTGGTTGCCGGGGTGACGCGTTCCGGGCGCGGCCGGCCGGCGGTTCTGCTCCGGCTCGGGGCGGTGGCCAGGAGGTGCAGGTGGGCCCGCTCGGAGTCGTTCAGTCGCAGGGCGCGTGCGATGGCGTCGAGCACCTCCCGCGAGGCGTTGCGCGATTCCCCGCGCTCCAGGCGGGCGTAGTAGGGCGCGCTGATGCCCGCGAGCAGCGCCAACTCCTCGCGCCGCAGCCCCGGTACCCGACGCCGCTCACCGTAGGTCCGCAGCCCGACGTCCTCGGGTCGCAGGCGGCCCCGGCGGGCGCGGAGGAAGTCGGCGAGATGCCCGTTGGTGTTCATGCAGTCGAGTATGCGAACCGTCGACGCCCGGCGCCGCACCCTGCCGGGGTACGGATCCGCGGGGCGTGCATCCGCGGGGCCTCGATACGCCGGTACCCGCGATCCGGTGCGGATCGCGGGTACGGGCGTACGGCCGTCCGGGTGCGGCGTTACCTCACTTCTCCCACATCACGATCTGGTTCCCCCACGGGTCCAGGAACGAGGCGTGGTGCCCGCCGAACTCCTCCCAGAAGCACTGCTCCCACAGCGCGGTCGCGCCCAGCAGCACGGCCTTGTTCAGGTACTCGCTGGGTGCCGCGTCGACCAGGATGTAGACGCGGGCGTGCAGACCGGCGCGCGCCTGCTGGGGCAGCGGCGCCGGGTCGGGCACCTGGGCGACCTCGTCGTACAGGCCCAGGTGCAGTCCCTCGCCGGGGACTATCTGGTGGAAGACGCCCTGCGGGCGCGGGTTGATGGTCCAGCCGAACAACTCGCGGTAGAACTCGGTGGTCGCGTCGACGTCGGGCGTGGGCATGTCGACGAAGACCAGGGTGTTGGTCATGCGGGGGTCCTTTCCGGGGGGAACTCGGGTGTACCGAACGGGATGTGACGCGGCATCGGACTCGGGAGCCGACGCGGGCTCAGACCTGGTGGGCGTGCCCGTGGGTGAAGTAGGTGCCCTTGTCGCGCCACAGCACGACCTCGTTGCCCCACGGGTCGCGGAACGCCGCGTAGCGGGCCTCGAACTCGGCCCACGGCTTCTCCTCCCACAACACGCTCGCACCCGCCGCGACCGCCTTGTCGAGGTAGACGGGCGGCTCGTCGACCATCACGTAGATGCGCGGCACCGGCCCCACCGCCGGGCGCGACTCGCGGCGGATCCCCAGGTTGGGCTTGACCCCCGGGAGCACCTCGCTGAACTCGCCTGCGGGTCGCCGCTTGAAGTCCCAGTCGAACAGCGCCGCGTAGAACGCGGAGGTGGCCTCCACGTCGGGCGTCGGCAGGTCCATGAAGATCACCGGATTGGGCACGTCGGCTCCTCGGAGGGGGTCGGAACGGGGGTGTCGGACGATGCGGGTGATGCGGCCAGGCGCGCCTGTGCGGCGTCGCCCAGTTCGAGGAAGCGGCGCAGGCCGGCCGCGTACTCGGGGTGTGGTCGGGGCTCGAGCACGGTCATCTCCGGTCGCGGCCAGTCGCCCGCCGACCCGGCACCGGGCGCGGGCCACCAGTGCGCCCCGGCGCCGGCCGCGAGCGCCGCGCCGTAGGCGGCGAGGTCGGTCTCCGCGGGCACCTCGACCGGCACACCCAACACGGCGGCCTTGATCGAGCACCACAGCGGACTGCGCGCGGGCGAACCGGCGCAGACCAGCGTGTCCAGGCGGGCGCCCTGCGCGCCGAGCCCCATCGCGATGTGCGCCAGACCGTACGCGGTGCCCTCCAGCACGGCGCGGGCCAACTCGCCCGGGCCCGCGCCCGCGCTCAGCCCGAAGACCTCGCCGCGCAGTTCGCGGTTCCATCGGGGCGCGCGTTCGCCCTCCAGATAGGGCAGCACCAGCACGCCGCGCGCGCCGGGCGGTACCGCGGCGGCCAGCGTGAGCAGGTCGCGCACGTCGCGCCCGGTCAGGTCGCGCAGCCACTCCAGGATCAGGCCGTGCGCGGCGACCGGGCCACCGACGATGTCGACGCCGGGCACCGCCGAGGGCAGCGCGTAGGCGTCCGCGGCGGGTGAGCCGGCGGCCACCGCGACGGCCAGGCCGCCGGTGCGCCCGCCGGGGTCCATCGCCCGGCCGGGCCGATCCAGGCCGCCCGCCCAGAACGCCAGGTACGCGTCCTGCGCGCCGGCCACCAGCGGGGTGCCCGCCGCGACGTCGTGCCCGGTGCCGACCGTGCCCACCACCGATCCGGTCGCCACGATCGGTCCGTAGTCGATCAGCGGCGGATCGCCGGGCCAGCGGGCCTGCGCCCGCTCCGCGCCGAACCGCGCGGCCAGCCAGTCGTAGAGCTGCCAGGCCCGCACGTCGGGTCCGTGCGCGGCGCGCAGCGCGGCGTGCTGCGCGTGGTGCTGTTCGACCGGTGAGCCGGTCGCGCCCGCCGGGTGCCGGCAGGTCAGCGCGGCGTCGGAACCGGTGTGCGGCACACCGTCGGGAACGGTGGTCGGACTCTGCCCGCCCAGGCACAGCGCGGCGGGACGGGCCGCGCCGGGCACGAGCGCGCGCAACTTCGCGAGCGCCTGCGCGGTGGCCGCGAACCACGCGTACGGATCGGCGTGTCCGGGCCGCCAGGTCGCCGCGCCGGGGTAGCCGGCGGTGGTCGCGCCCAGGACGGCGCCGTCCGGGTCGAGCGCGAGGGCGCGTACCGAATTGCTCCCGACGTCGACGCCGACGACGACCCCGGGGGTGCCGGCCACGCTCAGCCGCCCACGAGGACGCGATAGACCGGCGACTCGGCGGCCAGTCGGAAGGCCGCGTCGACGTCGGTGAGCGGGTACGTCGCGGTGACCAACGCGTCCAGTTCGGCGGCGAGCCGGCCCGAGGCGATGATCGCGGCGGCCTCGGTCCAGTCCTGCGGCTCCTGGCTGTACACGCCGACGATGCTCAGTTCGTGGTGGTGCACGTGGTCCGGGCCGACCCCGGCCAGGACGTCCTTCGGGAAGGCGCCGAACAGCACCACGGTGCCGCCGTCGTCGCACAGGGACAGCGCGGTCTCCAGCGCGCCCGGGGCACCGGCGGTGACGAAGACGACGTCCTGCTTCCCGCCGGCGGCGGCCTCCTCCGGGGTGCTCGCCCAATCGGCGCCGGCCTCGCGGGCCTGGGTGAGGCGCTCTCGACTGATGTCGATCAGTCCGACCGACGCGGCGCCCTTGAACCGGGCCAGGGCCAGGTGCAGGCGACCCATGTAGCCGGCGCCGATCACCGCCACCCGGTCGCCCGCGCGCAGTCCGCCCAAACGGGCCGAGTGCGCGACGCACGCCAGCGGCTCGCCCATCGCGGCGTGCGCGATCGGCGCGTCGCCGGTGCGGAACGCCTGGAGCGCCTTGACCTTGACGAACTCGGCGAAGCCGGCACCCATCGATATGGTGCCGTCGGCCAGCGCACCGCCCTGCGGTCGTTTGCACAGCGCGCTGCGCCCGCGCCGACACGACGTGCAGGTGCCGCACCGGGTGAGCAGGTCGACGGTGACCGTGTCGCCGACGGCCGCGACCCCGGGCAGCCCGGCGACGGCGTCGCCGACCGCGACCACCTCGCCGGCGACCTCGTGGCCGGGAGCGACCGGGTAGATCGGCTTGGTGCCCAGGTAGAGCCGGCGCTCCATGGTGCACAGGCCGGTGCGCCCGACCCGCACGAGCACGTCCTCGGGCCCGATCTCGGGGACCGGCTCCTCGCGCAGATCGACCTGCTCGGGGGCGGTGACTACGGCAACTCGCATGTGGGGCTCCTCGGTGGGGGATTCGGTGGCGATCAACGGCGGGTGCGGAAATCGGTACGCGGGCGGCGTGCGAATTCGGTACGCGGGCGGCGTCGGAACCCGGGTCGCGGGCGGCTTCGGCACCCGGTTCGCGTCGCGCCGGCACTCAGTACGCGGGCAGCGTCGGCCACCGCGACCGCAGCGGTACGCCCGCCCGGGCGAGCAGCGCCCGGGACGCGCGCGCCGCCTCGGTGCGCAGCGCGCGTTCGTCGACGGTGACGCACACGTGGTCGCGGACCACGGCCCGTCCGCCGATCAGCACGTCGCGGACCGAGCGGCCGTCGCCGGACCACACCAACTGCTGGGCGATGTCGCCGCGCGGGGTCCACTGGGGGCCGGTGGCGTCGTGCACGACCAGGTCGGCGTACTTGCCGGGCTCCAGCGAGCCGACCCGATCGGCCATGCCGACCGCCTCGGCGCCGCCGATGGTGGCCAATTCCAGTGCCTCGGCGGCGCCGGGGCCGGTGGGGTCGATCGCCATGTCCTTGGCCAGGCCGACCGCGAGCGCGGCGGTGCGCAGCAGGTCGGCCGAGTCGGCGGCGTTGCCCGCGTCCGTGCCCAGCGCGAGCCGGCCGCCGCGGCGCAGCAACTCGGCGTGCCGCCCGGCCCGGGAGACGCCCTGGCCCAGCCGCAGATACGCCCACGGGCAGTAGGCGACCGCGGTACGGCTCGCCAACAGCGCCTCGACCTCGGCGTCGTCGAGCCACACCGCGTGCGCGAGCAGCAGGTGCGGGCCCAATACCCCCAGGTCGGCCAGGTGCAGTACGGGCCGGCGCCCGGTGCGCCGCAGGTAGTCGTCGGGGTCGGCGCCGGACGGCGACAGGTGCATCGTCATCCGCGCGCCGGTGCCGCGGGCCAGGTCGGCCGCGCCGGCGAGCAGTTCGTCCGAGGCCAGGCCGTGCCCGACCAGGGTGACCCAGGCCTCGACCGGGCCGCCCGCCGGGTAGGTGTCGACCAGCGCGGCGAGCCGATCCAGCACCTCGGCGGCGGGCGCGGCGAACGGGGCGCCGGGCACGTCCCAGCCCCACGCGCCGATCCCGCCGCGCACACCGACCTCGGTCATCGCGGCGGCCACCCGGTGCGGGTGGGCCACGGTGCCCGCCTCGATGATCGTGGTGACGCCGTTGCGCACGCTCTCCACGCCGGCCAGCAGCGCGGACAGCGTGTCGTCGGCGGGTCGGTGCGCCGCGTGCAGCGGTACCGCCCAGGTGTCGACGGAGGCGCCCGGCGGCAGGTCGTCCGGGATCCGCGCACGCGCCAGCGGGTCGCCGGTCTGGTGCAGGTGCGCGTTGACCATGCCGGGCGTGACCACGCAGTCGCGCGCATCCAGTTCGGGGGTGCCCGGCCAGCGCGCCCGCAGCTCGCCGGTGGCGCCGACGGCCAGGATGCGCTCGCCCGCGACGGCGACCGTGCCGCCCAGCAACACCTCGCGGCGCGCGTTCATGGTGACCACGTCACCGCCCACGACCAACAGGTCGGGCCGCGTCGGCCCGGCGCCGTTCACGTTGCTCTCACCTGCGAACTCACCATGTCTGGGGACACTAGGCCCGGCGCCGTCCGCAGGCATCGTGGCCGGGAGCACAATCAAGTGGGCCCAGTACATGCCGGGGACACAATGCGAGCACAGGGCGACGAGGGCAAACCTGGCCTGGTGCCGCGCCCGGCGCCGGGCGACCCTCGCCGGCGCGGCACCGGTGCCGTGTCGGGCGAGGCATACCAGGTTGCGGCGCCCGGCACGGCGTACGGCTCGAAGGTTCGTCCGCCGCGTCCAGGGAGTTGCCGCATGTCCGACACCACCACCAGCGAGCCGCGCATCCGCGCCGACTGGCTGCGCCCGGACCCGTATCCGCAGTTGATCGGCGGGCGCGAGTCGTTCGACGGTGCGGCGCGGCCGGTGTTCGACCCCTCGACCGGCGGGCAGGTCGCTTCCTATCTGGCGGCGAGCGACGCCGAGGTCGAGGGCGCGATCTCCGCGGCGCGGGCCAGTTTCGACGCGAAGGTGTGGCAGCGCATGCCGGGCCCGCGCAAGGCCGAGGTGTTGGAGGCGGCGGCCGCGGCGATCCGCGCGGACGCGCCCCGGCTGGCCGCGCTGGAGGCGATGGACACCGGGAAGGCGGTCTCGGGGGCGCTGACCAACGACGTGTACGAGGCGGCCAACGCGTTCTCGTACGCGGCGGCGATCTGTCGCACCACGCACGGTGACGTGCGCCGCTCGTCCTTCCCGCCGGACCTGCTGCCCGGCGGCGGCCCGGACCTGTTGACGTTGCGGCTGCGCGAGCCGGCCGGCGTGGTGGCCGAGTTGTTGCCGTGGAACGGGCCGCTGATGACGGGCAGCCAGCGGATCGCCTCGGCGCTCGCGGCCGGCTGCTCGATCGTGGCCAAGCCGCCGGTGGACGCGGTGGTGACGCTGGTCGAGCTGGGCCGGATCCTGACCGCCGCCGGGCTGCCGGCGGGCGTGTTGAACATCGTGCTGGGCCCGGGCTCGACGGTCGGCGAGCGGTTGATCACCGACCGGCGGATCGACCTGATCAGCCTGACCGGCGGCACCGAGACCGGCCGACACGTGCTGGCCGCCGCCGCGCGCAATCTCACCCCCGTACATCTGGAACTGGGCGGCAAGTCGCCGGTGGTGGTGTTCGCCGACGCCGACCTGGACCAGGCGGTGGGCTGGGCGATGATGGCCGCGTTCGTGAACATGGGCGAGGTGTGCGTCGCGGGCAGCCGGCTGCTGGTCGAGGAATCGGTCTACGACCAGGTCGTGGAGGCGGTCGCGGCGGCGGCTGCCACGCTGCCGGTGGGCGACGCGCTGCATCCGGACACCTTCATCGGACCCCTGATCAACGAGCGCCACGCGGACCGGGTCCGCGGCTTCGTGAGCCGGGCACTGGACGCGGGCGACGCCTCGGTGGTGGGCAAACCCGCCCTTCCGGACGGCCTCCTGCCGACCTATGTCGCGCCGACCGTGCTGGGCCGGGTGCGCCGTGGGTGCGAGGTGGAGCAGCAGGAGGTGTTCGGTCCGGTGCTGGCCGCGATGCCGTTCCGCGACGAGGCCGAGGCGATCGCCCTGGCGAACGGCACCCAGTACGGCCTCAACGGCACGGTGTTCACCCGCGACATCGAGCGCGCGTTCCGCTTCTCGGACGCGCTGGACTGCGGCGAGGTCAACGTGAACTGCCATTTCGCGCCGGACATGAACGGCGGACGCGGCGAGCCGCGCCGGGCCAGCGGGTTCGCCCGGACCGGCGTGGACGCGTACACCCGCACCAAGGCGGTGAACGTCCAGGTGCACAGCGGGTGAAGCGTGGGGTTGTGCTGGGAGACCAATGACCACACCTGACCGAGCTTCATACCTTCTGATTGTCAGACCAACAGCCTGACCCACACCCTGAGGAGGCCCGATCGTGGCCGTTACCGGGATGAACCACGCGGTGCTGTACGTGCGCGACGCACACCGGACCGCCCGGTTCTACAACGAGGTGCTGGACTTCATCACCGTCATCGACGGCCCGCCCGGCAGTTACGTCTTCATGCGGGCCCCCGCCTCCGAGAACCACCACGACATCGCGTTCTTCACGATCGGTGCCGAGGCGGGCGACTCGCAGGCGGGCCGGCGCACCGTGGGGATGTACCACGTCGCGTGGGAGGTGCCCTCGCTCGACGCACTGGCCGAGGCCCGCGAACGCCTGGTGGCGGCGGGCGCGTTGATCGGCGCGAGCGACCACGGCGCGAACAAGAGCCTGTACGCCAAGGACCCCGACGGCCTCGAGTTCGAGGTGATGTGGCTGGTCCCGCCCGCGTATTGGGGCGACGAGGAGCACGAGGCGATCATCCGGCCGCTGGACCTGGACGCCGAGCGCGAGCGCTTCGCGGCCCTGGCGGGCGCGTAGTGCCCTTGCGGGCACCGGGGGACCGGATCCCGTTCGCCAAGGTCGCACGCCGCACGATCTCCGAGGAGGTCCGTGACGCGCTCCTGGCGAGCGTGCGCGAGGGCGACCTGCGCCCCGGCGCCCAACTGCCCCCGGAACGCACCCTGTGCGAGCAGTTCGGAGTGGCCCGCACCTCGGTGCGGGAGGCGATCCAAGGACTCGTTTCGCTGGGTTGCCTGGTCAAGCGGGGCAACCGGTTCTACGTTGCCGAGCGACTGCCCGGGGTGTCCTTCGACGAGGACGACGGCCGCAAGCTGCGCGTGTCCGAACTGTTCGAGGTACGGCAGGTGACCGAGGTGGCCATCGCCCGCCTCGCCGCCATCCGGGCCGCACCCGACGAACGGGCCGAGATCAGCGAACTCGCGGCCGGCTTCGACGCACAGATGACCCTGGAGGCGTTCCGCCGCCAGGACCGCCGCTTCCACGCGGCGCTGGCCCGCGCGTGTGGCAACACCACACTGCGCGAGCTGTACGCGAAGGTGCTCGACGCGGTATTCGCGTCCGGCGACTTCGCCTCGCTCCTCGACGCCGAGGGCAACGCCGAGGCGGTGCGCCAGGTGATCGCCGAGTCCTGCCGCTCACATCGCGGCATCGCCGAGGCGGTCGCGGCCCGCGCCCCCGACGCCGCCGCACGCGCCGCCGCCGACCACCTCGGCGAGGTGGAGCGGCAGATGACCGCCCGGATGTTCTAGCGCGGTCGGCACGACGGCCGGCCCGCCCGAGGAACCATTGCGCGCATCAACCGGAGAGGACGGTCCCGACATGAGCGAGGTACAACGCGTCTGGGCCTTCGACGACAGCGAGTTCGTCGAGGTCAAGCCTGGATTCCGGCGCCGGGTCTACACCGGCGACGAGATGATGCTGACCCTGTGGCGGATCCGCGAGGGTTGCGGACCCACCCCCTATGACGACCATCCCGAGCACGAGCAGTACGGCATGGTGCTCAAGGGCAAGCTGGACTTCCGGATCGACTCGGACGAGCGGCAGGTGCTCGGCCCGGGCGACGTCTACTGGGCGCCCAAGGGCTGCGACCACGGGGACAGCCTGTTCATCGGCGACCCCGAGCACGGCGAGACCTGGATCCTGGACATCTTCACCCCGCCGCGCGACGAATACCGCAACGGCTGATCCACGGCAGCGATCGCGGCCCCGCACCCTCGCGGGCTCGCGAACAGGCAACTCCGCACCACCACACCACTGTCGGACGGTAGCGATCGCCCCAGGCGCCGCGCACCGACCCCCACCCGCTTCCGGGCCGGAATCCCCCGCGCAACCGGAACGGGCCCCTCCGCCGGACCGACATCCCACAACCCCGGCCCGCGGCACCGAACACCCGAGCCCGGCACGCCCACCGTGCCCGCCCGGGTCGCCGCGCACCCGTCGGTCCGTGTCGAACCAACGCGCCCTGATTCGTCTGGAGACCTTCCGATGAAGAACATGGTTCGAGTCATCGCAACCTCGGTCATCGTACCGGGACTGCTCGTCACCGCCTGTGGCGGTGGCTCCTCTTCCTCCTCCACCTCCGCCGGGGCGCCCGCCTCGGCCGGTGCGCCCGGCGCCGGCACCCTCCCCGCCAACGAACCCGACGTCAACAAGGACAAGAAGGTCGTCATCGGGGTGATGAGCCCCGGCGACACCAAGGACAAGGGCTACTACCAGAGCTTCGTCGACGAGGCGAACGGCTACGCCGACGCCAACGGGTGGAAGCTGGTCGTGGTCGACAAGATCAACCCGGCCAACGCGGTCCAGCAGGCCCGCAACCTGTGTCGGCAGAAGGTCGACATGATCGCGATCGGCGCCAGCGAGCTCAAGGACGCGCTCAGCGCGGCCAAGGAACCGCAGTGCAAGGGCATCACCTGGTACATCAGCGGCGGCCAGGGCGTGACCCAGACCCCCGAGTTCACCCAGTCCCTCGACTACATCAACGAGTCGCTGTACGTGGCCGGTTACGCGGCCGGCCTGATCCTCAAGGAGAACGGCGGCAAGAAGGCCGGCTACATCACCGGCCCCGACCTCCAGTTCGCCCGGGACGTGGCCAAGGCCTTCGAGGCGGGCATCAAGAAGGTCGTCCCGGACGCCGAGATGGTGCAGACCTACACCGGCGACTTCAACGACTCCGGCAAGGCCAAGGAGGCCGCCCAGGCGCAGATCAGCCAGGGTGTCAAGGTGATCTACCCCTACCTCGGCGGCGCCACCGACGTGGTCACCCAACTCGCCAACGAGAAGGGCGTCCCGGCGCTCACCCCCGGCACCGACCGCTGCTCGACGCCCGGCGCGCAGTACGCGGTGTCGGTGATCTTCAGCCCCGGCGCCTACTTCGCCGGCGCGCTGGAGGACTTCAAGAAGGGCACCCTGCGGATGGGCGTGGCCCGCGAATGGCACCTGGGCAAGGACCCGGTGCCCACGGTCAAGCTCTGCAAGCCCACCGGCGACCAGGAGCAGCAGCTCAAGACCCTGATCCAGGACATCGGCAGCGGGAAGGTGAAGGTCGATGAGGCCGTCGCCGCAGGCAAGTGACACCGCCGTGACCACCCCCGACCCACGACCCCGGGCCGCGGCCGAGCACCCGGCCCTGCCGTCCATGCTCACCGTCCCCGTCGTGCAACTGCTCGGCATCGGCAAGCGGTTCGGCGCGGTGCGCGCGTGCGAGGACGTCTCGCTGCGGGTGCATGCCGGCGAGATCCACGGCCTGCTCGGCGAGAACGGCGCGGGCAAGAGCACCTTGATGAAGATCCTGCTCGGCCTGGTCGTGCCGGACACCGGGCGCATCCTGCTGCGCGGCGAACCCGCCACGATCACCGACCCCTCGGCCGCCGCGGCACACGGAATCTCCATGGTGCACCAGCACTTCAGCCTGGTGGACCGGCTCAGCGTGTGGGAGAACGTGGTGCTCGGCGATCGGGGCCGGGTGGACCGGGATCGGGCCCGTGCGCTGGTGCGTGACGTGGGCGGGCGCTACGGCCTGGAGGTGGACCCCGACGCGTGCGTCGAGGATCTGTCCACCGGCCAGCGCCAACGCGTCGAGATCGTCAAGTGCCTGCGCCGCGACCCCGGCGTGCTGATCCTGGACGAGCCGACCTCGGTGCTGACCCTGGAGGAGTCGCGCGAACTGTTCACCGTGCTGCGCCGGGTGGTCGCGGACGAGGGCAAGGCGGTGATCCTGATCAGCCACAAGCTGGACGAGATCGTGCACGCCACCGACCGGGTCACCATCATGCGCCAGGGGCGCGTGGTGGCCCGGCGGGCCACCGCCGACACCGATGTGCGCTCGCTGGCCCGGGAGATGGTCGGGCGCGAACTGTCCAAGTGGACCGCAGCGTCCGCGGTCGGCGCGCTGGACGCGCTGATCGAGCCCGGCACCGGCACCCCGACCGGCGGGGGAGCGCTGCTGGACGTACGCGAACCCGCCGCCGAGGCCGCCCCGGAGCCCAGGCCGCCGGCCGGCGAGGTACGGCTGCGGATCAGCGACGCGCACGCGAGCACCACCGACCGACGCCCGCTGCTGCGCGGGCTGACCCTGGAGGTGCGCGCCGGCGAGATCCTGGGCATCGCCGGCGTCGAGGGCAACGGCCAAGCGGCACTGGGCGACCTGCTCTCCAGCCTGCTTCCGCTCAGCGCCGGCCGGGTGGAGGTGTGCGGCGCGCCGGTGGCCGCCGGCCGGCCCGGCGCCATGCACGCCGCCGGGGTCGGCATCGTGCCCGAGGACCGACACGTGTCCGGTTGTGTGCTGGACATGAGCGTCGCGGAGAACCTGGTCCTGGCCGACCTGGCCTCGGTCACCCGCAAAGGACTGCTGAGTCGGCGCCGGATCGCGGCCCGCGCCCGGCAGTTGATCGAGGAATTCGAGATCGCCACCCCCTCGCCGGACACCCCGATGCGGCAACTGTCCGGCGGCAACCAGCAAAAGGTGGTGCTGGCCCGCGAACTGGCGGCCCAGCCCAAGGTGTTGGTCGCCGCCCAGCCGACCCGCGGCCTGGACATCGGCGCGATCGAGTACATGACCGAACGGCTGCACGCCGCGGCCCGCTCCGGCATCGCGGTGCTGCTGCTGTCCACCGAACTGGGCGAGATCCTCACCCTCTCGCACCGCGTCGCGGTCATCCACCGAGGCGCCGTCGTCGGCGAGATGGACCGCGCCGACGTCGACACCGAGCGACTGGGCCTGCTGATGGGAGGCCAGGCGGCATGACCCCGACCCTGACATCCGAACGCGCCCCGGCCGTCGCCGCCCCGCCGGCCGGCCCGCGCCGCCGACCCCGGATCACCGACCTGGGCACCCCGCTGCTGTACGCGGCGTCGTTGTCCACCGCACTCGTCCTGGCCGGCCTGCTGATCGCGCTGGTCGGCCAGTCCCCGTGGGACGCGGCGAGCGCGATGTACGACGGCAGCCTGGCCGACGGCGCGGCCATCGGGCAGAGCATCGACCAGGCCGCGCCGCTGCTCCTGGTCGCGATCGGCTCGGTGATCGCCGCCCGCGCGGGCATCTTCAACATCGGCCAGGAGGGCCAACTCCTGGTCGGCGCGAGCGTCGGCGCCGCGATCGCCCTGTTCACCCCCGGCCCCGGCGCGCTCGTACTGATTCTGGCCCTGCTCGGCGCGGCGGTCGGCGGCGCCCTGTGGGCGGCCATCGCGGCCCTGCTCTTCTACTGGCGCGGCGTCGCCGTGGTGATCAGCACCCTGCTGCTGATCTTCGTGGCGAACCAGGCCGTCTCGTACGCGGTCAACTCACCGTCGCTGCTGCGCGAGAAGGCGGTGCCCGGCCAGGTCACCACATCGCAGTCGGACATGCTGGCGGAGTCGGTCTGGCTGCCCCGGATCGGCGAGTACCCGAACTTCAACATCGGCGCGGGCATCTTCATCGCGCTCGTGCTCGCGGTCGGCACCTCGGTGGTCCTGGTGCGCAGCCGGCTCGGCTTCCGGGTGCGGATGCTCGGGCTCAACCCCAAGGCCGCGCACCGGGCCGGGGTCGGCGCGGTGCTGATCGGCGGCGGCGCGCTGCTCGCCTCCGGCGCGTTCGCCGGCCTGGCCGGTGGCGTGATGCTCACCGGCAGCGGCCACCGCATGCAGGACGGCTTCGCCGACAACGTCGGCTTCGACGGGTTGTTGGTCGCGCTGGTGGCCCGGGACAAGCCGATGCTGGCCGTGCCCGTCGCGCTGTTCTTCGGGGCACTGCGCGCCGGCGGCGGCTTCCTGTCCGCGACGGGCGTGCCGCGCTACATCGTCGCCGTGGTCACCGCGCTCCTGGTGCTGGCCACGGTCTTTCCCGCCGCCTACGCCGAGGTGCGCCGCCGGCGCGCCGTCGGTGCGGCCTGAGACCGGGAGGTTGACATGATCGACGACCTTGCCATGGTCCTCGTCAGTTCGGTCCGACTCACCGTGCCACTGGCCTTCGCCGCGTGCGGCGAGTACATCGCCGAACGGGCCGGCACGATCAACATCTCGGTCGAGGCGATGATGCTCGGCGGCGCGTTCAACGCCGTATGGGGTGCCTCGTTGACCGGATCCGCGTCCTTCGGCCTGGCCTTCGGCATGGTCGCCGGCCTGGTCATCGGGTTCGTGCACGCCGAGTTCAGCCATCGCCTGTCGGTCAACACCTACGTGGTCGGGCTCGCCCTGAACGCGCTCGTGCTCGGCCTGACCAGCTTCCTGCTCGACTCGGTCGACCTGACCGGGCATCAGGTGGACGCGGTGAACATCCCGATCCTGTCCGACCTGCCGTTGCTGGGACCGGTGTTGTTCGCCCACCGCTGGCCCGCCTACCTGCTGGTGGGGGTGATCCCGCTGGTGTGGTGGCTGGTCCAGCGCAGTCGCTTCGGCCTGGAACTGCGCGCCGCTGGTGAGAACCCCCAGTCGGCCGACGTGACCGGGATCGACGTGCGCCGCCGGCGTCGGCAGAGCGTGCTCCTGTGCGGCGTGCTCGCCGGACTGGGCGGCGCCTACCTCGCGGTCGGCGAAGTGGGCGCGTTCAACCAGAACATGACCGCGGGTCGCGGCTTCGTGGTGATCGCCGCGGTGATCTTCGGCGGTTGGACGCTGCGCGGCACGATGGCCGGCTGCCTCGTGTTCGGTGCCGCCGACGCGATGCGGCTGGCGCTGCCCGCGCTGGGCGTGCACCTCAACTCGCAACTGCTGATCGCCGCGCCCTACCTGTTGGCGTTGCTCGCGATGATGTTCCTGGCCAAGACCCACCGCCAACCGGCCGCACTCGGGGCCCCGTTCGTGCGGGGGATCGTGTGAGGGCCGTTCTGCACCGGGGACACGGCGGCCCCGAGATCCTGGAAGCGACGTCACTGCCCGATCCCGAACCGGGCCCGGGCGAAGTGCTGATCGCCGTCCGCGCCGCCGCGGTGAACCGGCTCGACCTCTTGCAACGCCGCGGTCCCGGCCTGCTGCCCGGCTTCACCCTCCCGCACGTGCCCGGGATGGACGTCTCCGGCGACGTGCTCGCCCTCGGCGAAGGGGTGCGCGAACGCCGGGTCGGCGATCGGGTGTTGGTCAATCCGGCGCTGCACTGCGGTGGATGCGCCGCGTGCCGGGCGGGGGAGGACGCCTGGTGCGCGGCGCTGCGCGTGGTCGGCGGCAACCGGCCGGGCGGCTACGCCGAGTTGATGGTGGTGCCCGCCGGCCGCACCCACCCGATCCCGGCGCGTTGGGCACACGAGGCCGCGGCGAGCCTGCCGACCGCGTACGGCATGGCCTGGCAGGGCCTGGTCGTGCGCGGCGGCCTGCGCGCGGGCGAGACGCTGATGGTGCACGGCGCGGGCAGCGGGGTCAGCATCGCCGCGGTACAACTGGCCCGAGCGCTGGGCGCCCGCGTCGTGGTCACCTCCGGCTCCCGGGCCAAACTGGACCGGATGGCGGCGCTCGGTGCCGACGTGCTGATCGATACCCGCAGGTCGGACCTGGTCGCCCAGGCCCGGGCGGCGACCGGCGGGGCGGGTGTGGACCTGGTGCTCGACCATGTCGGTCCGGCGCTGTTCCAGGCGTCGCTGCACGCGCTGCGCCCGCGCGGCCGGTTGGTGTTCTGCGGGGACACCACCGGCACCGAGGCGACCTTCGACCTGCCGCACGCCTTCCACACCGGGGTCACGCTGCTGGGCGCGGGCTCGTGCGGCGCGGCGGACTTCGAGACCATGATCGGGTTCTGTCTGGAGCGGGGACTGTTCCCGGTCCCGGATACCACCTACCCGCTCGCGGACGCCGCCGAGGCGCATCGCCGGCTGGCGAGCGGCGCCGCGTTCGGCAAGATCACGCTGCTGCCCGGCAGTTCGGCATGAGCCCCGCCGAGGCCCTGCTCGTGCTCGTGGCGGGCCTCGGCGCGGGCACGGTCAACACCGTGGTGGGCTCCGGCTCGCTGCTCACCTTTCCCGTCCTGCTCGCGCTCGGCTACCCGCCGGTGGTGGCCAACGTGTCCAACACGGTCGGGCTCACCCCCGGCTCGATCAGCGGCGCGCTCGGATATCGGCGCGAACTGGCCGCGCAGTCGGCCCGGTTGCTGCCGCTGTCGATCGCCGCGGTGCTCGGCGGGGCCAGTGGCGGCCTGCTCCTGCTCGGCCTGCCACCGGGGGCGTTCCGCGCGGTGGTACCGGCCCTGGTACTGCTCGCCGCGCTGCTGATGGCCGTACAGCCGTGGTTGTCCCGGCGCCTGCGCGCCCGTCGCGAGCGCCACGCGGGCCCGGAGCACGACACGGGCACGGGCACCGGTGTCGGCCCGGCCCTCTCCGCCGCGGTGTTCACGGTCAGCGTGTACGGCGGCTACTTCGGCGCCGCGCAGGGCGTGTTGCTGCTGGCTCTGCTGGCCACCGTGCTCGACGAGGACCTGAACCTGCTCAACGGCCTGAAGAACCTGCTCCAGGCCCTGGTCAACCTGGTGGCCGCGCTCCTGTTCACCCTCACCGCCGACGTGGCCTGGATCCCGGTCCTCCTGCTCGCCCTGGGCTCGGTGGCCGGCGGCCGCCTCGGCGCACTCCTCGGCCGCCGGGTCCCGGCCCCGATTCTCCGCACCCTGGTGGTCGTAGTCGGCACGGCGGTAGGGATCGCCTTGCTGCTCACCTGACCCCCCAACCCAACCCCGACCCGCCCCCGGTCCCCTCCACGCATCCAGCCCGCCCGCCCTCCAGTCGCATCCGCCCGCTCCCCGTCCGCCCACCTTCCCCGTCCCACGCGCCGACCCGTCCCACGCGCCGACCCGTCCCACGCGCTCGACCCAGCCACCCACAACGCCGCCGCCGCCCGACCCCCAGACGCACCCGCGAGCCCGTGCACTCACCTTCCGCCCTGTCCCACTCACCCGAGCCACCCCGCCTGCTCGACCCGGCCACCCACGACGCACCCCCACCCACGACGCGCCGTGC
This sequence comes from Embleya sp. NBC_00888, assembly GCF_045207655.1. Taxonomy (NCBI): domain Bacteria; kingdom Bacillati; phylum Actinomycetota; class Actinomycetes; order Kitasatosporales; family Streptomycetaceae; genus Embleya; species Embleya sp. NBC_00888. The sequence goes on from NZ_CP108785.1 coordinate 3,353,565, forward strand.
CACCCGTAGCGCCCACCTCCCCGGCCGTCCGACCTCTCGTCCCCCGCGGCCCCGCCCGCCCCGCCCGCTCGACCCGGCCCCCCACAAGGCTCCGCCCGCCCACAACGCGCCCTCGCCCACAACCCACCCCCCCCGCCGCCCGCACCCCCCAGCCGACCGACCGATCCGTCTCCCGGAAAGAAGGACCCCCATGCTCCGCTGGCTCACCGCAGGTGAATCGCATGGACCCGCGCTCACCGCCGTCCTGGAGGGACTGCCCGCCGGGGTGGAGATCTCCTCCGCCGATCTGGCCCGGGCGCTGGCCCGGCGCCGTCTGGGCAACGGTCGGGGTGCGCGGATGCGCTTCGAACGCGACGAGGTCGAGTTCAACGGCGGCGTCCGGCACGGGGTGACCCAGGGCGGCCCGGTCGCGCTGCGGGTGGCCAACACCGAATGGGCCAAGTGGGCCGAGGTGATGGCCCCCGACCCCACCGACGCCGACGGCCGCCGCTACGACGAACCGGGCCGGCTCCCGGACCGCGGTCGCGGCGCCGCGCTGACCCGGCCCAGGCCCGGGCACGCCGACCTCGCCGGCATGCAGAAGTACGGTTTCGACGACATCCGCCCGGTGCTGGAGCGGGCCAGCGCGCGCGAGACGGCTGCCCGGGTGGCCATCGGCGAGGTGGCGCGCGCGTTCCTGGCCCAGACGCTGGGCGTGGAGATCCTCAGCCACGTGGTGCGAATCGGCGCGGTCGCGCTGCCCCAGGCGCTGGTGCCCGAACCCGGCAGCGGAGACGCGATCGACGCCGACCCGGTGCGCTGCGTGGATCCCGACACCGCCGCCGCGATGAACGCCGAGATCGAGGCCGCGCACAAGGACGCCGACACGCTCGGCGGCGTGGTCGAGGTGGTGGTGTACGGCCTGCCGCCGGGTTTGGGCAGCCACGTGCACTGGGACCGGCGCCTGGACGCCCGGCTCGCCGCGGCGCTGATGGGCATTCAGGCGATCAAGGGGGTCGAGGTCGGCGACGGCTTCACCACCGCGACCCGGCGCGGCTCGGTCGCGCACGACGAGATCACCCCGGTCGCCCCCGGCCGACCCGGACCCGCGCGGGTGCGCCGCGAGACCGGACGCGCGGGCGGCATCGAGGGCGGCATGACGTCCGGTGAACTCCTGCGGGTACGCGCCGCGATGAAGCCGATCTCCACCCTGTCCCGGGCGCTGGCCACCTTCGACGTGCGCACCGGCGACCCGGCCAAGGCGATCGCGCAGCGCAGCGACGTGTGTTCGGTGCCCGCCACCGGCGTGGTCGCCGAGGCGATGGTCGCACTGGTGCTCGCGGACGCCGTCCTGGAGAAGTTCGGCGGGGACAGCGTGGCCGAGACCCGCCGCAACGCCGAGGCGTACCTCAAGGCCCTGCCGGTGACCGTCGCCGACGCGTGAGCGTGGGTGTCGAGCCGCACGCGACCGATGGGCTCCGGGGCGATCGCCCCGGAGCCCATCGGCGGGTCAGCCCCCGGCCGGCGCGCCCGCGAGCAGTCGCTCGCGCAGGCCCGGGTCCAGCGCCGCGTCCACGCAGGTCCAGGCCATCGCCAGACCGCCGTCCAGCAGCGCCCGATCCGCGGCGGGCCGCGCGGCGTACGCGGCGAACTCGGCCTGATGCAGCCCGACGGTGCCCGAGTCGATCGAGACCAGCGGCTGGATGGCGGGAATCGCCAGCGACACGTTGGCCATGTCGGTGGAGCCCGCCTGCCGGTCGTCGGCCGCGGTCACCGGCGGAAACTCGCGCCCCGCGGCCAGCGCGTTGCGCTCGTACGCGGCCAGCAGGTCGCCGTCGTGCCGGAACTCGGAATACGCGGGCGAGGTCGAGGAGATGGTCAGCCGCGACCGGGTGGCCACCGCGCCCGCCTGGAAGCACTCGCGCACCCGCGCCTCCAGATCGGTCAACCCGGCCAGCGTCGCGGCCCGCACGTAATAGGCGGCCTCGGTGTGCTCGGGGATCACGTTCGGCACCTGCCCGCCGGTCGTGGTGATCCCGTGCACCCGCTGATCCGGCGTCATGTGCTGGCGCAGCAGCCCGATCGCCACCTGGGCCACGGTCAGCGCGTCGGCGGCGTTGACGCCGTCCTCGGGACACGCGGAGGCGTGCGCGGCCCGACCGTCGTACTCGACGTGCAGTTGCGCGCGGGCCAGGCAGGTCGGGTCCAGGCGCTCGCGCGGCGAGGGGTGCACCATCATCGCCGCGTGCACCCCGGCGAACGCGCCGCGCTCGAGCATGAGCACTTTGCCACCGCCGTTCTCCTCGGCGGGGGTGCCCAGCACCCGCACGGTGATGCCCAGGTCGTCGGCCAGCGCGCCGAGCGCGAGCGCGGCGGTGGTCGCGGCGGAGGCGATCACGTTGTGCCCGCAGGCGTGCCCGATGCCCGGCAGCGCGTCGTACTCGGCACAGATCCCCAGCACCAGCGGTCCGCTGCCGCGTTCGGCGACGAAGGCGGTCGGCAAATCGCAGACCCCTGGGGTGACGGTGAAGCCGTGCTCGCTCAATTGCTCGCCCAGCCAGCCGCACGCGCGTTCCTCGGCGAAGCCGAGTTCGGGGTGGGCGTGCAGTCGGTGACTGAGTGCAACCAGATCGGGGGCGGCGGCTTGCACCGCCGCCTGGGCAGCGGCCTTTGCGCCGGCCGCGAGGTCGAAGGCTCGCATGCGCGCATCCTGCCCCAGGAAAGACGTAACGGGAAGTGACCGATCGAAGTATCTGTTCCGCGTAACAACGACCGGATAAGGTGCGGAAATCCATGATCGACAAGGTAGAAGTCACGGAAAACCGGACCCCCGTGCCGGACCGCGCACAGGCGTTCGAGCGGGAACTGAACGTGCTCGCCCTCTCCGGCGACGGCTGGCTCGCGATCCTGCGAGCGCTGGCGCAACGCACCGGTAGGACCGCTCGACTGGTGGGCGTGCACGGCGGAGTGCTCGCCGCGACCGACGACGGCACCGAGTCGATGACCCCGGTCGCGGTAGCGCACGTGTTCGTCGACGACAAGGTGGTCGAGGTCACCTGCGACGAGGGCTGGCGGGCCTCCGCCCTCGCCGTACGGGTGGCGCAACGCCGGGTCGGGCTGCTGCTGTTGGGCGAGCCGGACGGCGCCGACGACGACGAACCCCTGCTGCGGGCGGCGGTGACGGCGGTGGCGATCGAGGCGATCCGCCGGGACGCGGTGGCCACCGCGACCGCGGAGACGGCCGGCCGGCTGATCGACGAACTGCGCTACGGCGCGCTGCGCAACCTCGGCGACGTGACCCGCACCGCCGCGCGCTTCGGCCTGCATCTGGATCGCCCTCACTCCGCTGTGGTGTTCGCCTACGCCGGACCCAACCAGCGCACCTGGACCACCGCGCTGTCGTGGTTGGAGATGCCGGTGCGCCAGGAGGGCGAGCTGGGCCTCGCGGTGCTCTCGGGCAACATCGAGCGGGAGATCAGCCGGATCCGGATCCGGCTGCAGGGCATGGTCGGCGACGTCCCCGTCCTGGCCGCGGCCGGTCCCACGGTCAGCGACCCGCGCGGGACCGCGCGCTCCTTCCACGACGCGGAGACGGTGCTCGGACTGCTGCGCCGACGCCCGGGCGAGGTGCAACTGATGTTCTCCTCGCTGGGCCTGGCCCAGCTGTTGTTCGGGGTGCCGCCGGCCCGGCTCCAGGCGTTCGTGGACCAGCACCTGGGACCGATCCTGGAGCGCGAGGAGTGGGTGGCCACGCTCAGCGCGTGGCTGGCCACCAACGGCAGCCGCGCCGCGGTCGCCGAACTGCTGCACCTGCACCGCAACTCGGTGGGCTACCGGATCGGCCAGATCCGCGAGCTCCTGGGCGCCAATCCGCTCGACCCGGAGGTCACCCTCCAACTCCAGGCAGCGCTGACCGCCCGCGAACTCCTCCTGGCCCTCAAGGAAGTGCCTTAGGCCCACTCCGGAGCACCCCGGCGGATCCGCACCACCCGGCACGGCGCGGCCCGCCATCGTGCGATCCGACCCCGGGCCGCCCGGCCCCCCGCGGCCCCGCGCGGCCCGCCATCGTGCGATCCGGCCCTGTGCAGCCGGCCCCGTGCCGCCCGGCCCCGCGCCCGCGCCCGCCCGCCCCGCGGGTCTGCACCCATCCGGATGACTCCCGGGCGAGTCTTCGCCCGGACCGGCCGCGCCTCGGCGGCGGGTCGGCGAGTGTGGGTCACAGTCGTTGCAGCCCCGGCGCGGACCGCCGGGACGTCGGTGCGCGGGTCGTTGCGGTCGAGTTCCGCCGGCCCGGCCCGGATGGTCCACCGGTTGAGAGGCGATCAGCATGACCGAAACCGACGTCACCCGCTCCCCGCAGGCCGCCACCCGGCTGCGCGAGTTGGCGTTCAGCGCGATGTCCGCCGCCGCGGTGCGCGCCGCGCTGCGCCTGGGCCTGCCGGACGCGCTGGGCGAGAGCCCGGCCACCGTGGACGAGTTGGCGACCGCGGTGTCCGCCTACCCGGGCGCCCTGCACCGACTGCTGCGCGCGCTGGCGTGCCAGGGCATCTTCGCCGAGGAGCCGGACGGACGGTACACGCACACCGAGGCGTCCCGGCTGCTGCGCGTCGACGCCCCGCGCAGCATGCGCGACGTCGCGCTGTGGACCACGGAGCCGTGGACGTGGGAGGTGTGGCCGCGTCTGGACGAGGCGGTCCGTACCGGCAAGAGCGTCTTCCCGGGTCTGCACGGCAAGCACTTCTTCGACTACCTGCACGAGGACGCGCCGGAGTCGGCCGCCGCCTTCGACCGGGCGATGACCCAGTCCAGCCGGCAGTCCGCCCAGGACGTCACCGCGGTGCTCGACCTCACCGGCATCGACAGCGTCGCCGACATCGGCGGCGGCCAGGGACTCGTGCTGGCCACCCTGCTGGAGCGCAACCCCACCCTGCGCGGCACTCTGCTCGACCTGCCCGGCGTGGTGGCCGCGGCCGACCGCCGACTCCGCGACGGCGGCGAACTCGCCTCCAGGGCAACCCTGGTGGGCGGCGACTGCCGGGTGGACATCCCGGTCCGCGCCGACCTGTACATCATCAAGAACATCCTGGAATGGGACGACGACAGCACCCTGCGCACGCTGCGCAACGTCGTCGCGACGGCCGCCCCCGGCGCTCGGGTCGTGATCATCGAGAACCTGGTCGACGAGACCGCGTCGATGCGGTTCACCGCCGCGATGGACCTGTTGCTGCTGCTCAACGTCGGCGGTCGCAAGCACACCAAGGACAGCCTGCTGACCCTGATCGAGCAGGCGGGCCTGCGTGGTCGGGACGTCCGCGCGGTGAACCCGTCGCTGCACATGTTCGAGTGCACGGTGCCGGCCTAGCCGTCCGCCCGGCGCGGCCTGCCGAACCTTCGAACACGGCCCGTCGAACCCCCGAAAAGCCACTTAAAGTGACATTCCATAACCCTGTGCTAAACCTCGGACTGCTCCCGGCGAGTGAAGCCGGCCGCGATATCCGCTCGGGAGGCCCAGGGACGGCCCTCGAATGCAGTCACGCGGGTCGCGGGGTCACGGGGGTCGTTCGATGGTGATTAAGGCGCCTCGCCGATCCCCGTGTGCCGATGCCCGTCGGCAGTTCGCGAAGCGCCGGAAGGAATATCACGATGCGTCGTGTACGCGCTCTTGTCGCCGGTACCGCCCTCGGCTTCGCCGCCCTGACCCTGGCGGTTCCGTCCGCCTACGCCGACGCTCCGGCGCCGGTGAAGCCGGAGCCCGCCCCGGCCGCTCCCGACTCGGAGAAGTCCTGGTCCGGCGAGGAGAAGTGGACGCCCGAGAAGGACTCCGAGCACAGCACCGAGAAGTCGGACAAGGGTGGGGAAAGCAAGGGCTCCGAAGACAAGAGCCACGAGAGCAAGGGCAACGAGGGCTCCTCGCACGAGAAGTCCTGGAAGGAGCACAAGAGCCCGCACGGTGGCGTGCACACCGGCATCGGTGGCGCCTTCCTCGACGACGGCGCCGCGCTCGGTACGGGGGCGGCCCTGATCGCGGGCGGCATCGGCATGGGCGTCTACGCCCTGCGTCGTCGTCCGGGTGCGGCGGCGGCGGCCCAGGCCTGACCCGTCCTCGCCCAGGCAACACGCGCCGTGGCCACCGCCCTCACCAGGGCGGTGGCCACGGCTGTCGTCGTCGCCGGCCGCCCGACCCGCGGCCCACGAGCGCCCAGGAGAGAGGCAACGTCTTGCGAGACCCGGCACCGCCCACGGACACGTCCGAACAACAACCGGAGCCCCGCCGCACCAGCGCCGGGAAACTGATGCTGATCGCCGCGACGGCCGTTCTGCTGGGCGTCCTGATGATCAAGCACGACCTGAGCACCGACTCGGGCCCGCCGCCGCAGCCGATGCCCGCCGCCGCGCAACCGAGCACGCCCGCACCGGTGGTGCCCTCGGCGAGCTCGGCGAGCCCGAGCCCCGAGCAGGGGTCGCCGGTGATGAAGCGTTCGCAGCCGCTGCGGATCAAGATTCCCAGGATCAAGGTGGACGCGCCGTTCATCGGACTGAGCCTGGACGCCTCCGGCGTGTTGCAGGTGCCGCCCCCCGCGGACCGCAACCTGGCCGGCTGGTACCAGGACGGAATCACCCCCGGCGCCCGGGGCAACGCGATCGTGCTCGGGCACGTCGACACGATGATGGGCCCGGCGGTCTTCTGGGGGCTCGGCAGTCTCAAGCCCGGCGACACCGTGGAGATCGAGCGCTTCGACGGCAGCGTGGCGAAGTTCGCGGTGGACTCGGTCGAGGCATTCCCCAAGGACGATTTCCCGGACGAGCGGGTCTATGGCAAGACCACCGACGCCCAACTGCGGCTGATCACCTGCGGCGGGGTGTACGACAAGAAGTCCAAGGACTACAAGGACAACGTGGTCGTGTTCGCCCACCTGCTGCCACCCACGTAGGCGCCGGCCCGATGCCGCGCGGGTGGGCACCCCGTGGCCGCACACACGGTCCGCGAACACCTCACGCGCGGCGCAACGCGAACACACCGCGGCCGGCCCCGGATTCCTCTCCGGGGCCGGCCGTTTCGGATGCCCGCCGGTCGCGGTCGTCCACCCGGTCGTGGCTGCCTACCGGTCGAGTTCGCCGCCCACTTCGGCGTCCGCCTCGGCCCGACACGCCACCGCGCGCAGCACCGTGACCATGGTTTCCTCGGGGTCCAACTCGACGGCCGGCACCCGCCACGCGACGAATCCGTCCGGTCGGATCAGCACCGCCCCCTCGTCGGTGACACCGTGCAGTTGCGCCCAGTCGAGGTCGGGCGCGGTGACCAGGTCCACCATCGCGGACTCCGCCTCGGTGCCCACCCGGTGGACCGTCACCGGCACCCCGAGCAGCTCGCTCGCCCGCCGCGCCGCCTGCCGCCACACCTCGCCCGCCGTACCCGCGCCGACCAGCAGCACCAGCGAGGTCTCGTACAGGTCCAGCGTGGATACCCGGGTGTCGCCCCGGCGCAGCCATACGTGCGGCGCCCGGGTGCCGGGGTCGCCGCCGGGCGGGCGGAACCGCTCGGGCAGCACCGGGACTTCGGGATCCGCGCCGAGCACGGCGTCGGAGGCGTAGCGGTAGCCGAGCACCACGCCCAGCACACCGGGCTGCTTGCCGCCGCCGGCCACCGGGGGAGCGGCGTATCCCGGGTGGCTGTGTTCGGCCGAACGGGTGGACGCGCGGGCGGCCGTGGCCCTGGCCACCGGCCGGCGCTCGGCCTCGTAGGTGGCCAACAGGTCGGCGCCCGCGTGCCCGTTCAGCACGGCCGCGAGTTTCCAGGCCAGGTTGTGCGCGTCCTGGATGCCGGTGTTGGAGCCGAACGCACCGGTGGGGGACATCTCGTGCGCGGAGTCGCCCGCCAGGAACACCCGGCCCACGCGGTAGCGCTCGGCCACCCGTTCGGCCGCGTGCCACGGGGCCTTTCCGGTGATCTCCACGTCCAGATCGGGCACGCCGGCGGCGGCGCGGATGTGTTCGACGCAGCGCTCGTCGGTGAACGCCTCGATCGGCTCACCCCGCTCGGGGTGCCACGGCAGGTGGAAGACCCAGTGGTCGCGGTTGTCCACCGGGAGCAGCGCGCCCTCGCCGTGATGATTCGTCAGGTAGCAGACGATGAACCGCCGTTCGCCGACGAACTCGGCCAGCCGGCGGGAGGAGAAGGTCACGCTCACGTTGTGGAAGAGGTCGCCGGGTCCGGTCACCTCGATGCCCAGTCGTTCGCGTACCGGACTGCGCGGCCCGTCCGCGGCCACCAGGTAGTCCGCGCGCACCGTCTGCCGCTCGCCGGTCGACCGGGTCTCCACGACCGCGGTGACCCCGTCCTCGTCCGGCTCGCAGGAGACGAGTTCGGTGCCGAAGCGCAACACGCCGCCGAGTTCGCGGGCGTAGTCGGCCAGCACCGGTTCCAGGTCGTTCTGGCTGCACAGGCACCACGAACTGGGGCTGAACTTGGCCAGGCCGCCGCCGGGGTCGATCTCCTTGAACAGCCATTCCTGGTCGTCCCCGGCGATCGTGTCCGCCTGCAGGATGCCGTGGTTGTCGGCCAGCACCGCGGACGCGGCGCGTACCCGGTCCTCGACCCCCGCGGTCCGGAACAGTTCCATCGTGCGTACGTTGTTGCCGCGTCCGCGGGGGTGCCGCGAGGTGTCGGCATGCCGCTCCACCAGCATGTGCGGCACGCCCAGGCGGCCCAGGAACACGGACGTGGACAGCCCGACCAGCGAGCCGCCCACGACCAGGACCGGTACCCGGTGTTCGATCTCGGGGTTCATCAGTTCTCTTCTCCTGCGTTGGCGAGGACTGCGGACGCGCCGACCGCCGCGGTGGACGGCCGATGGTCCGTGGGTGTCCTCCTGTTCCCGCTGATCCCGGGTGGGCCGTTCGCTGTGCCGAATGTCACTCATATGCCATCAAAAGATGCAGAGGGTGATGATTCGCCGCCACGCTCGAAGTCGAGGCCGGGTCCCGACGGACGGATCGGTTGGTTGTCCGAGTGCTTCGCGCGACCGGCGGGAGGCATCCCGGCACCCTCGTATCCCCGTCCCCCGGGCGGCTTCGGCGCGGCCCGGTTCCCCCGGGATTGCCCGCATCGGGCAGCACCACGCAGGCCGAATCCCAAGACCAAAGGAATGACATGGACACCCTCGTCCACTCCGCGGCGAATCCCACCCTCGACACTTCGTCCAAGCTCCGGGTGTTGCTCATGCTGGAGCTGCACGAAGACTCGGAGCAGCGCTTTCTGGAAGCCTACGAGCGCATCCGGCACCAGGTGGCCGCCGTACCGGGCCACCTGCGCGACCAGCTCTGCCAGTCGATCGAGGACCCGACCCAGTGGCTGATCACCAGCGAGTGGGAGGGCAGTTCCGAATACCTGGCCTGGGTGGACAGCCCCGAGCACCAGATGATGGTGCAGCCGCTGCACGGCTGCGTGCGCGGCACCCGTTCGCTGCGGTTTGCGGTGGCCCGCGAGACCGACCTGCACGCGGACCAGGCCGGCCCGGTGATCACCAAGGGCGCCCGGGGCGCGAAGGCGAAGGCGGGCGCCGGCGCCAAGGCGAAGGCGGGCGCGACCGACAAGGTCAAGGCGGGGAGCGCCAAGGCCAAGGCGGGCGCGAGCGACAAGGCCCGCGCGGCGGCTCCGGCGGTGCCCGGCGTGGTCCGCTGCGCGCTCACCTTCACCGTCAAGCCCGGCAGCGAGGCCGAGGTGGCGAAGATCCTCGCGGGCTACAAGTCGCCCGCGGCCCGGGTGAACGACACCACGTCGCTGCGCCGCACGTCGGTGTTCATGCTCGGGAACCGGGTGGTGCGCGCGATCGAGGTCGAGGGCGACCTGCGGGCCGCGCTGCGGCACGTGGCCGAGCAGCCGCAGGTGCGGGCCGCCGAGGAGGCGCTGAACCCGCACCTGGAGGAGGCCCGCGACCTGAACGACTCCGAGGCCGCACGGGCGTTCTTCATGCGCTCCTCGCTGGCCGAGGTGTACCACCTGACCGCGCCCGCCTCCGGCAAGTCGGCGAAGGCGCGGACCACCCGCCGCGCGCTGCTGTACCCGGTGCGGCACGGCTGCGGCGAATCGGCCGCCACCGTGCTCCAGCGGCACGACGAACGGGTGATCGCGTCCGGATCCGGGCCGATCGCGAGCAGCTCGGTCTTCCTGCGCGGAGACACCCTGGTGCGCGTGCTCGACCTGCGCGGCGACTCGAACGACCCGGCGATGGTGCTGGGCATCGACCGCGAGGAGTCCGCGGCCCGGCTGAGCCGGCTGCTCGACCTCGGTGAGGAGGGCGCGCTGGACACCGACAAGGGCCTGCGGCACCTGCTGGCCTCGGCCGAGACGACCCTGGTCACCGACCGTCGCGCCGACCGCGACGCCTGATCCCCCGGGCGGCGCCTTCGGGCGCCGCCCGCCACTTGGAGGTGGCACACATGACCACGCAGACCGTACGCATCGTCAACGTCGACGAGGTCGAGCCCAACCGGCGCCGGGGCGGTGAACTCCGGGTCACCCTCGGTCCGGCGACCGTGGGGTGCACCAGCGGCTTCATGGGCCTGGCCATCATCGAGCCCGGCGACATGATCACCGAGCACTACCACCCGTACTCCGAGGAGTTCATCCACGTCGTCACCGGTGCGCTGGAAGTGGACCTGGACGGCGTCACCTACGAACTCCGTCCCGACCAGGGCCTGATGGTGCCCAAGAACATGCGGCACCGGTTCCGCAACGTCGGTCGGACCCAGGCGCGGATGGTCTTCCAAATCGCCCCGTTGGCGCCCCGACCGGAACTGGGGCACGTCGACACGGAGGGGATCGAGCCCGCCGAGACCGTGGGCGCCGACTCTTGAGGCGCCGGGTGGCGGTCACCGGCGTCGGCGTCGTGGCGCCCGGCGGCGTGGGTGTCACCGCGTTCTGGGATCTGCTGATGGCCGGCCGTACGGCGACCCGGGGGATCACCTTCTTCGACCCCACCGGGTTCCGCTCCCGGATCGCCGCCGAATGCGACTTCGACCCGATCGCCTGCGGCGTCGACCAGGATCGGGCGCAACGCGCGGACCGCTACGTGCAGTTCGCGCTCGCGGCGGCGGCGGAGGCGGTCACGGACTGCGGCCTGGACCGGGACGGCGGGGACCCCTGGCGGTTCGGCGTCTCGCTGGGCACCGCGGTGGGTGGCACCACCCGGCTCGAACACGACTACGTCGCGGTCAGCGACTCGGGTCGGAACTGGGCGGTGGAGCCGAAGCGGGCCAACCCGTTCCTGCACCGGGCGTTCTCGCCGAGCACCCTGGCCTCCGAGGTGGCCGAGGAGTTCGGCGCCCGGGGCCCGGTGCAGACGGTGTCCACCGGATGCACCTCGGGACTGGACGCGATCGGCTACGCCGCGCACGCGATCGAGGAGGGCCGGGCCGACGTGTACCTGGCCGGTGCCTCCGATTCGCCGATCTCGCCGATCACGGTCGCCTGCTTCGACGCGATCAAGGCGACCTCGACCCGCAACGACGACCCGGCCCACGCCTCCCGGCCGTTCGACGCGGACCGGGACGGCTTCGTCCTGGGCGAGGGCGCCGCCGTGCTCGTCCTGGAGGAACTCGAACACGCCCGGCGGCGCGGCGCCCGGGTCTACTGCGAGGTCGGCGGCTTCGCCACCCGGGGCAACGCGCACCACATGACCGGGCTTACCCGCGAGGGCCTGGAGATGTCCGAGGCGATCGACCGCGCGCTGGCCGATGCGGAGGTCGACCCCACCGCGATCGACTACGTCAACGCGCACGGCTCGGGCACCAAGCAGAACGACCGCCACGAGACGGCGGCGGTCAAGCGCTCCCTGGGCGAGCACGCGTACAAGACCCCGATGAGTTCGATCAAGTCCATGGTGGGCCACTCGCTCGGCGCGATCGGCGCGATCGAACTGGCCGCGTGTGCCTTGGCGATGGAGCACAAGGCGGTGCCGCCCACGGCGAACTACCAGACCCCGGACCCGGAGTGCGACCTCGACTACGTGCCGGGGACGGCCCGGCCGATGGCACTGCAGACGGTGCTGTCGGTCGGCAGCGGGTTCGGCGGCTTCCAGTCCGCCGTGGTGCTGGATCGCCGGGAAAGGAGACCCCGGTGAAGACCTCAGCACCCCGACGCACCGTGGTGACCGGTGTCGGCGTCGTCGCGCCCAACGGCGTCGGCGTCGACGTGTTCTGGAAGGCCACCCGGGAGGGCCGCAGCGTCCTGGACCGGATCACCCGCGAGGGCTGCGGCGAACTGCCGTTGGCCGTCGCCGGCGAGGTGCGCGACTTCGATCCGGCCACCGTGGTCGAGGAGCGCTTCCTGGTCCAGACCGACCGCTTCACGCACTTCGCGATGGTCGCCGCGGATCAGGCACTCGCCGACGCCGCGCTCGGCCCGATGCCGACCTTCGGCGTCGGGGTGACCACCGCGAGCTGTTCCGGCGGCGGCGAGTTCGGCCAGCGCGAACTGCAGAACCTGTGGGGCCAGGGTCCCGGCTTCGTCGGGCCCTACCAGTCCATCGCCTGGTTCTACGCCGCCACCACCGGCCAGGTCTCCATCCGCGGCGGCTTCAAGGGGCCGTGCGCGGTGCTGGCCAACGACGAGGCCGGCGGCCTGGACGCGATCGCGCACGCGACCCGCACCATCCGGCGCGGCACCGACGCGGTCGTGGTCGGCGCGGCGGAGGCCCCGCTCGCGCCGTACTCCATGGTGTGCCAGCTCGGCTACGACGCGCTCAGCCTGGCCCGCGAACCCGAGCAGGCCTACCTCCCGTTCACCTCGGCCGCGTGCGGATTCGCGCCCGCGGAGGGCGGCGCGATGTTCGTCGTCGAGGAGGCGGAGGCGGCCCACCGGCGCGGTGCCCGCGTGCACGCCGAAGTGGCCGGACACGGCGCCACGTTCACCGGCACCTCGGGCTGGGGGCCATCCCGGCACGGACTCGCCCGGGCGATCCGGGACGCGCTGGCCGAGGCCGAGTGCGCCCCGCAGGACATCGACGTGGTCTTCGCCGACGCGCTCGGCGTGCGCGAGGCCGACCACGCCGAAGTACTGGCCCTGGCCGACGCGTTGGGCCCGTACGCGGCCCGGGTGCCGGTCACCGCCCCCAAGGCCGGCATCGGACGCGCCTACTGCGGCGCGCCCGTCCTGGACTGCGCCGCCGCGATCCTGGCGATGGAACACGGCGTACTGCCGCCCACCCCGGGCGTCTTCGACGTCTGCCACGACCTCGACCTGGTCACCGGTCGGGCCCGAACCGCCGAACTGCGCACCGCCCTGGTGCTCAGCCGCGGCCTGATGGGCCACAACGCCGCCCTGGTGCTGCGCCGCGGCGACGGTCGGCCCGGGACGCCCTTCCCGACCCCGTAGCCGTCCCCCCGAAAGGAAGTCTGCGATGAACGGACCATTCACCTACGAGGAACTCGCCGCGCTGATGAAGTCCTGCGCCGGCGTCACCGCCGATCCGGACCACATGAGTCGCCCGGACGCGACGTTCGAGGAGTTCGGACTCGACTCGCTGGGCCTGCTCGGGATCGTCTCCGAAGTGGAGCGGCGCTACAAGTTCCCGCTCGGCGCGGACGCGGACCAGTGCAAGACCCCGCGCGAGTTCCTGGAAACCACCAACTCCCAACTGACCTCTGGAGTGTGACATGGCCGGGCATACCGACAACGACATCGTGATCGCGGCCCCGATCGACCTGATCTGGGACATGACCAACGACGTGGAGCACTGGACGGATCTGTTCAGCGAGTACGCGTCGGTGGAGATCCTCTCCCGCGAGGACGCCAAGGTCACCTTCCGCCTCACCATGCACCCGGACCGGGACGGCAAGGTGTGGAGCTGGGTGTCCGAGCGCGAGGCCGACCGCGAGACCCGCACGGTGTGGGCCCGCCGGGTGGAGACCGGGCCGTTCGCGCACATGCACATCCGCTGGGAGTACCACGAGGTCCCCGGCGGCGTGCGGATGCGCTGGGTGCAGGACTTCGCGATGAAGGAGACCGCCCCGGTCGACGACGCGTGGATGACGGACAACATCAACCGCAACTCGCGCGTGCAACTGGAACTGATCCGGGACAAGATCCAGCAGCGCGCCCGGGAGATGGGCGGCGAGCCCGCCGCCGCGCGCACCTGGTGACCCGCGCGTCGTCGACGGCCCGGCCGACGACGACGCGCCCCGTCGGCGGGGCCGCGCGCTTCGCGACCCCGCCGACCACCCCACCCACTCACCGGGAAGGACCCGTACGCATGCACCGCACCCTGATCGTGGCCCGGATGAAGCCCGAATCGGCAACCCGGATCGCGGACATCTTCGCCAACTCCGACACCGGCGAACTCCCGCACCTCGTGGGCGTCACCGGCCGCAGCCTGTTCCAATTCGGCGACCTGTACCTGCATCTGATCGAGGCCGACCGCCCGCCCGGGCCCGCCGTGGCCAAGGTCACCGGACACCCGCAGTTCCGCGACATCAGCGAACGACTGGCCCAGCACGTGAACGCGTACGACCCGGAGACCTGGCGGTCGCCGCAGGACGCGATGGCCCGCGAGTTCTACCGCTGGGAGCGCAGCACGACCGAGTAGCGCAGCGACCTGGGGCCCGTACGCGAACTCTCGCCCCCGGAGCCCGCCTTCCGCGGGTCCCTGTCGCTCCGCAGCCCTTGCGTCCAAGGCCCCGCGCCGCACGGCCCCATCGTCCAAGGCCCCTCCGTCCAAGGACCTGCCCCCATGATCGAGACCGACCTCGGGCCCACCGTCCGCACCCGACCCGACTGGGTCAAGTGCGGGCGCTGCGCCGAACTCGTATACGGCAAACGCTTCACCCGGGACCTGCGGGTGTGCCCCGACTGCGGTGACCACGCCCGGCTGACGGCGCGTCAACGCTTGGACCAACTCCTCGACCCCGGCTCCGAGACGCCGCTGACGGTCGGCCCCACCCCACCCGACCCGCTGGGCTTCGTGGACTCGCGCCCCTACCCGGAACGACTGGCCGAGGCCCGTGCCGAGACCGGGATGGACGAGGCGGTGCTGTGCGCGCGCGGCACCATCCACGGCCGGCCGGTCGTGGTGGCCGCGATGGACTTCCGCTTCATGGGCGGCAGTCTGGGCTGCGCCGTGGGCGCGCTGGTCACCGAGGCCGCCGACGAGAGCCTGCGCACCCGCACCCCGCTGCTGCTGGTCACCGCCTCGGGCGGCGCCCGCATGCAGGAGGGCGTGCTCTCGCTGATGCAGATGGCCAAGACCGCGTACGCCCTGGCCGAACTGCACGAGGCCGGCGTCCTGGTGTTGTCGCTGATCACCGACCCCACCTACGGCGGCGTGGCCGCGTCCTTCGCCACGCTCGCCGACGTCATCCTGATCGAACCCGGCGCCCGGCTCGGCTTCGCCGGCCCCCGGGTGATCGAACACACCATCGGCGAACGGCTGCCCACCGGCTTCCAGACCGCCGAATTCCTGCTGGAGCACGGCATGGTCGACGTGATCGTGCCCCGACCGGCGCTGCGCGCGACCTTCCGGCAGTTCCTCGCCCTGGACGAGCCCCGCGAGGAGCGTTCCGACGACGTGCCCGCCGAGACATCCGCCCCGCCCGAGTCCTCGGCGCACGCGTCGGACGAGGGCGACCCGTGGGAGGCCGTCCGGCTGGCCCGGCACCCGGCCCGCCCCACCACGCTCGACTACGCGAGCCGACTGCTGGACGACTTCCACGAGTTGCACGGCGACCGGATCGGCGCCGACTGCCCCGCCGTGGTCGGCGGCATCGGCCGGCTCGACGGCTTGGCGGTGATGCTGATCGGACACCAGAAGGGCGGCGACAACCTCGCCGAACGCCAACACCGCAAATTCGGCATGGCCACCCCGGCGGGCTTTCGCAAGGCCGCCCGACTGATGCGACTCGCCGCCAAGCTGGGCCTGCCGGTGATCACGCTGGTGGACACACCCGGGGCCAACCCCGGGCCGGACGCCGAACGGGACGGACAGGCGGTCGCCATCGCGGAGAACCTGCGCCTGATGGCCCGGCTGCCCACCCCGATCGTCACCGTGATCACCGGTGAGGGCGGCAGCGGCGGCGCGCTCGCCCTGGCGGTGGCCGATCGGGTGCTGATCGGCGAGCACGGCGTCTACTCGGTGATCAGCCCCGAAGGCTGCGCGGCCATCCTGTGGAAGGACCCCTCGGCCGCACCCGCCGCGGCGGCGGCGCTGCGCATGCGCCCCCGCGAACTGCTGCGCCTGGGCGTGGTCGACCGCATCGTGCCCGAACCCCCCGGCGGCGCGCACACCGACCCGGGCCGGGCCGCCGCGCTGCTGCGCGCGGCCCTGATCCCGGTCGTCGAGGAACTGCTCGCGCTGGACGAGACCCGGCTCCTGCGCGAACGCGGTGAACGATTCCGGAGCTTCGGCGTCACGCCGGATACCCGTGCCGAAGGAAGTGCGTCATGACCCCACCCCACGGATCCGCCGAAGCGCGCGACGCGCACGCCGGCGAGCACCTCAACAACCACGCCGGCTACGCGGACGAACGGTGGGTCAAGCCGCTGAACCCCGCACAGCCGCACCCGCAGTCGCCCCCGCAGGTCTCGGGCGACGAGCCGCGGCAGACGCGCACCGGTTCGGTGCCGCCGCGCCTGATCCGGTTGCGCTGCGGCGACACCACCCTCGAGATCGAGTGGCCCGAACCCGCCGCGACGGGCGGCGCGGCGCACGCGGCGTCCGGTGACCCCGTCGCCACCACGCCCGTCGAGGAGCGGGTCGAGCCGGACGGCGGACGGCGGTTCGTCTGCGCGCCGATGGTCGGCACGTTCTACCACGCCCCCGAGGTGGGCGCGAAGCCCTTCGTCCGCGTCGGCGACACCGTCCGGCCCGGTCAGACGGTGGGCATCCTGGAGATCATGAAGATGATGAACACCGTCACCGCCGACGTGTCCGGGAAGGTGGTGGAGGTGATGGTGCCGGACGCGCACCCGGTGGAGTACCAGCAACCGCTGATCGCGATCGAACCGCGCGCGGTGGGCCCGGACGGGAGCGCCGATCACGCATGCGGTTCCGACCGCACCCCCTGACGCGAGTCCCAGTCCGGGCCGTCGCGGTCCGAACACCCAGCGCCGACATCGACCGAGGTGGTCCACGTGTTCTCGACCGTGCTCATCGCCAACCGGGGGGAAATCGCCCTGCGGGTGGCCCGCACCTGCCGCGAACTCGGCATCCGCACCGTGGCCGTGTACTCGACCGCGGACCGCGATTCCGCCGTGGTGCGCTTCGCCGACGAGGCCGTGCACATCGGCCCGCCACCCGCCCGATCCAGCTACCTCAACATGCCGGCGATGATCGAGGCGGCCCGAAGCACCGGCGCGGAGGCGATCCACCCGGGGTACGGATTCCTGTCCGAGGACCCCGACTTCGCCGAGATCTGCGAGGCGCACGGGATCACCTTCATCGGGCCGCCGCCGCAGGTCATGCAGCGCCTGGGCGACAAGAGCGAGGCGCGCGCGGTGATGGCCGCGGCCGGGCTGCCGGTGCTGCCGGGCAGCGACGGCGCGTTGACGTCGCCGGTCGAGGCGGCCGAGATCGCCGCCCGGATCGGCTACCCGGTGATCCTCAAGGCGGTCGCGGGCGGCGGCGGTCGCGGCATGAGCGTGGTGCGCGACCCGGACGAACTGGCCTGGGCGTACCAGGACACCCGCGCCCGTGCGCGGGCCGTGTTCGGTGACGAACGGCTCTACCTGGAGCGGTACATCGACGACGCCCGGCACGTCGAGGTCCAGGTGTTGTGCGACCGGCACGGCGGCGCGGTGCACCTGGGCGAGCGGGACTGCTCGGTACAGCGGCGGCACCAGAAGCTGGTCGAGGAGTCCCCGGCCCCGCACCTGCCGGCCGAGGTGCGCGACGCGATGTGCGCGGCGGCGCTGCGCGGCGCGTCCGCCGTCGGCTATGTGGGCGCCGGGACCTTCGAGTTCGTGGTCACCCCCACGCACCATTTCCATCTGTTGGAGATCAACTGCCGGATCCAGGTGGAGCATCCGGTGACCGAGATGGTCACCGGCGTCGACATCGTGCGCGAACAACTCACCATCGCCGCCGGCGCGCCGCTGACCTTCGGTCAGGAGGATGTGGTGCCGCGCGGAGTGGCGATCGAATGCCGGATCAATGCCGAGGATCCCACCCGCGGGTTCGCCCCGACTCCCGGTCGGCTCACCGAGTTCGTGCCGCCCGGCGGACCGTGCGTGCGGATCGACACACACGCGTACCCGGGCTGGACGGTGGGGCCCGATTACGACTCGCTGCTCGCCAAGGCGATCGTCTGGGCGCCGGACCGGGATCGGGCCATCGCGCGCGCCGAGCGGGCGTTGGGCGAGTTCCGAGTGGCCGGCGGCGGCGTGCACACCACCCTGGACTTCCTGCGCGGGCTGCTCGCCCACCCCGTGTTCCGCGCGGGCGAGCACACCACGGGGCTCGTCGAAACGATGACCTCCGATGTCGCCGAGACCGCCCCGGCTCGGCCGCCCGTACCCGTTTCCTGAACCGTTTCCCATCCCTCTCCCACGAAGGCAGATCAGCGCTCATGCACGTACAACGGCTGCTTCCCCTCGCCGGCGTCACCGCCCTGACCGTGCTGGGCTCGATCCTGGCACCGGTCGCGCACGCGGACAATCGGCACGTGGTCCATCCCGGCGAATCGATCCAGGCGGCGGTGGACGCGGCCGCGCCGGGGGACATCATCGAGGTGTTGGCCGGCACCTACCCCGGCAGTGTGCTCATCGGCACGGACGGCCTGACGATCCGCGGCGCGGGCGAGCGTACGGTGATCACGCCCGGCGAGTCGACGGCGAACGCGTGCGCGGCGGCCGGACACGGCATCTGTGTGTTCGGCACGGCCGAGGATCCGGTGTCCGACGTGCGGATCCAGTCGCTGGCGGTCACCGGCTTCGGCAAGACCGGGGTGATGGGCAACGCCACCGAAGGCATGCGGGTGCGCCGGGTGTTCGCGCACGACAACGGCGAGCACGGGATCGGCCAAGAGAACTCCACCCGCGGCGCGTTCACCGACAACACCACGAACGACAACGCCCAGGCGGGGCTGTTCCTGGCCGACACCGCCGACGCCCTGGGCGCGAGCATCGCCCGCAACCACGCGTCGGGCAACCGGCTCGGCGTGCTGATCCGGCGCGGGCGCGAGTTGTCGATCGAGTACAACGAGCTGACCGGCAACTGCGCCGGGGTGTTCGTGGTCGGCGACGAGACGCAGCCGGTCGCCGGGTCGCTGGCGATCCGCCGCAACCGGATCGACGAGAACAACAAGTATTGCGAGGGGAATTCGAGGCTGGCGTACATCCAGGGCTCGGGCATCGTGCTCACCGGTGCCCAGGAGACCCGGGTGACGGACAATCAGGTCCGGGACAACCGGGGCGAGTCGCCGATGTCCGGGGGCATCGTGATGGTGCCCAGCTTCGCCGGCGGCCCGACCACGAACAACGTGATCCAGGACAACGAGGCGTTGCGCAACGAGCCGGCCGACCTGGCGAACCGGGACGGCAAGGCGGTCAACACGTTCACCGCGAACGTGTGTGGCCGCTCGGAGCCGGAAGGGCACTGCTGACCGGATGCGATGCCCGGCGTCGGCACCGGACTCGGTGCCGACGCCGGGCTCGACCATTTCGACTCCCGGCGCAGGCAGGGGACTTGGTGGCGGCCGGAATCAGCCCGCCCCCGACATGCCCCCCATGGACGGATCGGGTGCGGCGGGTGGGGTGTCGCCGTAGCCCAGGGTGGCCATCATGCCCAGCTCACTGTGGTACAGGTTGTGGCAGTGCAACATCCACTCGCCCGGGTTCTCGGCGAGCACGTCCACCGTCACCCGCTCCCTCGGACGCACGATCACGGTGTCCTTGCGAGGGCCCCGGCCCTCGTCGCCGCGCACCTGGAAGGTGTGCCCGTGCAGGTGGACCGGATGCCACATGCGGGTCGCGTTGGTGAAGGACAGTCGGACCCGCTCGCCGACGGCGACCGGCACCCGCAGCGGCGTCACGTCCGGCGCGGCGGCCGTACCGAGCGTCCAACCCGTCCCGTTCCTGCCGTGGCCCAGCACGAGATCCACCGCACGGGCGGGCGCGTCGCCCGGGTCCACCGACGGGTCGGCGACCAGGTCGGCGAGGGTGAGCAGGCGGCGATCCAACTCGGGTACCGCGACCGAGGGATCGGGGGCGTCCCCGCCCGAGGTACGCACCACGGCGAACGCCCGGGCGTCCTTGCCCTCGGCCGCGGCGACCAGCGGGAACACCCCGTCGGCCAGGGTCACCAGCACGTCGTAGCGCTCGCCCATCCCGATCAGCAGCGTGTCCACGGTGACCGGCAGCACCGGGAACCCGTCGGTGTGGGTGACGGTCAGCCGGTGATCGCCCAACGCGACCCGGAACGCGGTGTCCGCCCCGGCGTTGACCAACCGCAGCCTGATCCGCCGACCGGGGCTGTCGGTGAACACCTCGGGGGCCTGCGGTGTGCGGCCGTTGATCAGGTAGTGCGGGTAGTCGATGTGACCCGCCGTCCCGCCCAGCAGCGTGCTCCGTAGGGTGCGGGCCGGCCGGGGCGTGTCGCGGATCGTGCCCAGTTCGGTGTCCGGGTCGGTGCCGGTGCCGTCGAGCCAGTCGTCGAGGACGACCGTCCACTCCGCGTCGTAGCCGAGCGGTTCGGCCGGGTCCTCGACCACGAGCACGCCGTACATCCCGCGGTCGAGTTGGGTGCCCACGTGCGAGTGGTAGAAGAACGTGCCCGGATCGGGCGCGGTGAAGCGGTAGTCGAAGGTGTCGCCGGCCGCGACCGGGACCTGGCTGAGTCCCGGGGCGCCGTCCATCGCCGCATCGATCCGCACGCCGTGCCAGTGCACCGTGGTCTCGTGCGGCAGGCCGTTGCGCAGCCGAGCGGAGACCGTGCCGCCCGCGGTGACCCGGATCTCCGTGCCGGGCACCCGGTCGCCGTACGCCCACGTGCGCACGGTACGCGAGCCCAGGTCGACGGTGACCGGCGCCGCGTCGAGCGGCACGGCGGCGTCGGCGACGAGGATCGCGGGTCGCGGCGCGGCGCCGGTGCGCAGCGGCGCCCGGGTGCCGGCGCCGAGCAGGGCGACGCTGCCCACCGCGCCGAACAGCAGGGCGCGGCGGGTCGGGTGGGACGGGACAGGCACGGTGCGGCCCTGCTTCCTGGAGTCGGCTCGCGATGAGGCTTCCCCCGCCGGTGGGACCGGCGTGGTTCGGCGGTGAGTACCCCGCGCCGGCCGCGCCGAACACGCCGGCCGGACTCGGCGCCCGCTGCGTCCGGGCGGGTGCCGCCACCCGGGTGAAACCCGCGAATCAGCAGTTGCCCGGGCGGGATTCGGCTCGTTGCACCGGACGTCGCGCCACCCGCGGCGCCATCCGAAACGGAGATCACATGAACACGTTCAAGAAGACCGCGGCCGTGGCCGTCGGCATCACCGCGCTCGTCGTGTCGGGCGCGGGCGTCGCCAACGCCGGTTCCGAGGCGAAGGGTGCGGCCGTCGGCTCGCCGGGCGTGCTGTCCGGCAACAACCTCCAGGTGCCGATCCACGTGCCGATCAACATCTGCGGCAACAGCCTCAACCTGCTCGGCTTCTTCAACCCGACGGTCGGCAACGTCTGCGCGAACATCGACGGCGACCACGACAAGGGTGGCCACGAGGGTGGGCACGCCCAGCACCAGGCCCCGCAGCAGCACGGCGGCGGCCACCAGGGCTGACGCGTCGGCGCGGCTCGTCCTCCGGCGATAGCGCTCGACACCGCTGAACCGGCGGCCCCTCCGATACGGACGGATCCGAGGGGCCGCCCCGGCCGGACCGATCGACACCCTCCTCGACGGTCCGGCAGTCTCTCCCCGGCACGTGTGGCAGCTGTGCTCGCGGCGACTACGGCTTGCGGCCCACCGCGCCGTACATGGCCACGTCCGGGGTCTTGTCACCCGCATCGGGCCGCCACCGGGAGCAGGAGACGACGCCGGGTTCCAGCAACTCCAGGCCGTCGAAGAAACGTTCGATGGCCTCGGGTGAGCGCTGCTTGAGTTTGGGCGTGCCGTGCGCGTTCCAGAACGCCACCGCGTCGTCCACGTCCGGCGGTGCCGGTGGACTGGTCACCGTGTGCGACAGCGCCAGGTGGCTGCCGGAGGGAAGCGCGTCCAGCAGTCGACGGACCGTCCCGTACGCCTCGTCGTCGTCGTTGACGAAGATGATCACGCCGAGCAGGACGAGTGCGATGGGCTGGTCGAAGTCCAGCGTCTTGGCGGCGCGGACCAGGATCTCGTCGGCGTCGCGCAGGTCGGCGTCGATGTAGCGGGTCGCCCCCTCCGGGCTGCTGGTGAGCAGGGCCCGGGCGTGCACGAGGACCAGCGGATCGTTGTCGACGTACACGATCCGCGATTCCGGAGCCACGGCCTGGGCTATCTCGTGGGTGTTCCCGGCGGTCGGCAGTCCCGTGCCGATGTCGAGGAACTGACGGATGCCCAGATCCTTGGCCAGATGGCGGATCGCTCGGCCCAGGAACTGCCGGTCGGCGAGGGCGTAGTCGCGCGTTCCCGGGTGGATCGCGGCGATCTGATCGCCGGTCTCGCGGTCCACGGGGTAGTTGTCCTTGCCGCCCAGCCAGTAGTTCCACACGCGGGCGGTGTGCGCCACCTCGGTGTCGATCTTCCGCTCTGGTAAAGCCGATTCTGCGTCGAGTATGGACTCGGACACGAACTCTCATCTCCGGATGCCGTGTGGGGTGGTCCAGGCCAATCTAGGGGCCCATACACCGGGCCGGCAGGCGTCTCGGTGAACGTTTCATCACGTTGGGCAAACCTTCCGAGCGGCGACACCCGACGCGTGCCGGCCGGGTGGGGCAGGGGTCGTCGGGTCGCGCCGGGGCGGCATCCGTCGTGGGGCGACAAGGGCGCCGCCGAGCCGGTTCGGTCGGGACGGATCGGTCGGGTCGCCGAGGTCAGGCCTTCTTCTCCGTGTAACGGAACTCCCGGCCGCAGGTGAGGGGTTCGGGTAGGTGCTGCTGGACGGGCAACCGGATCCGCATGAGTTCCACCGCGGGACCGCGGATGTTCCGCATGTGGGCGACACCGCCGGCCCGACGTTGCCCCGGGGGGCGGTGTCGGGCCGGCGGTGGTCGGTGAATCCGGGGGTTCCCGGAGGTGATTCAGGCGCCGGGGCCGGTGAACAGGCCGCGACCGGCCTTGATCGCGCGGCCGGCCTTGACCAGACCCTCCGTGGACGTACGCACGCTCTCCATGCGGCTCTTGGTGGCGGTCTCACCCAGGGCCTCGGTGAGCTGACGGACGTTCATGGGTTCGCCGGTGCCTTCCAACAACGCGGCGATCTCGTCGCGCAGGTGGGAGCGGACCGGGCGAGCCGCCGCCGGTTCGGGCGCGACCGGCTCGACCGGTGCGACCGGCTCGACCGCTGCGACCGACTTGGCCACCTTGGCCGGAGCCGCCTTCGCGCGGGTGGTCTTCTTCTTGGCGGCGGGCTTGGCGGCGGGCTTGGCCGCGGGGGCCTTGCGCGCCGACGCGGCCTGTATCCGCGTCTTTTCCTTCGTTGCCGGAACCGTCTTGCGCTTGCGACGCGTGGCCGGAGCGGGAGCCGGCGGTTCCTCCGCGACGACTTCCTCCGCCGGCGCCTCCTCGACCGGAGCCTCCTCGGCCGGGGTTTCCTCGACCGGAGCGACCTCGACCGGCGCCTCCGCGACGGGCTCGGCCTCGACCGGAGCGACCTCGACCGGTGCGACCGGGTCGGCCTCGGCTCGGGGCAGCGGCACCAGCGGGCGGATCAGCGCGAGGTGCTCCACCGCGCTCAGCCGGGCCGCCAACTGCCGTTCCACATCTGCCAGTTCATCGCGCAGCCGGTCTCGCTTCCCGGCCAGTTCACTTGCCTCCTCTTCCAAAGAAATCCGCAGTTCGTCCACAGACGATGCGACCATCCGGCGACTCCTTCTCATGCCACTGGGACGCTGGAAGGGCGAACGCGACCCGTTGTCGGGGCGGCCATGTACCCTTCCGGCGGGTGGGGACTTCCCACCCGCACTGCGCCCATGATCCACCGAAACCCGTTTCCATGGGGCGGCGGTATCCAAGTGTGATGAACTCAGGCCTCCGATGGTGTAGGGAAGCCGGCTTCGTGAACGGGTTTTTCCGGGGTCGCGGCGGCGGGTGTTCCGATGGATTCGGCGACTTCCGCGGGCGCGCGGGCGCATGCGCGAACGCCGTCGGCGAGCGACCTCGACGAGTGGCGGTCGCGATCAGGGCGCGCGATGTCACCCGCCCGCTCGGGTCATCCGGGCCGGGCGCGGAGGCCATTCACTCGATGAGATGAACGCGGGCTGGTTGCCCCGGTCACGCTGGGCATGATGCGAGGTATGAAGGCTGAACGGACGACCCACGACGGGACGGGCCATGACCTGGCCAAGCACGACCGGCGCGCCTCGCGCGGGGAACGAGCAGGGACGCCTCCGTGGTTGTCGGAGGTGGTCGCGGGGGCGCGGCGATCGGGGCCGGCGGCCGATTCCGACCGAGGGCGGGGCTCGTGGTGACGCGGCCGGTCGAGCCTGATCCGTTGTCGCCCGGCGGGCGGGCGTCGCGTCGACCGCGTCGGCTGCGGCCGGGCGACCGGGTCGCGGTGGTGTGCCCGGCCGGTCCGGTCGAGGCCGAACGGTTGCGCGCGGGATGCGCGGTACTGGCCGACCTGGGGCTGGAGGTGGTGCCGGGCGCGCACGTCCTCGACGGGCGGGGGCCGGGGTATCTCGCCGGCACCGACCGGGATCGGGCGCGCGACCTGGAGGACGCGTGGCGGGATCCCGATATCGACGCGATCGTCTGCGCGCGCGGCGGCTACGGTGCCGCGCGGATACTCGACCTGCTGTGTTGGGAGTCGATGGCGGCGGTGGAGCCGAAGGTCTTCCTGGGATCCAGCGATGTCACCTCGCTGCATGCCGCGTTCGCCGCCCGGTTGGGTGTGGTCACCCTGTTCGGGCCGATGCCCGCCACCGCCGGGTTCGGCGCGGTGGACGGCGTACCGCCCGACGCGGCCACCCTCGCCCACCTGCGCGCGACCTTGTTCAGCCCGGAGGACGCGATGGAGTTGGGCTCCGCGGAGGCCCGTTCCCTGGTGGCCGGTCGTGCCCGCGGGGTCACCACGGGTGGCACGCTGAGTCTGGTGGCCTGCTCGCTGGGATGCCCGGAGGCGTCGTCCGCCGGCGGCGCGATCGTGCTGTTCGAGGACATCGGGGAACAGCCCTATCGCATCGATCGCTTGCTCACCCAACTGCTGCGCTCGGGATGGTTCGCGGGGGTGGCCGGGATCGCGACCGGGAGTTGGATGGACTGCGGGCCGATCGAGCAGATCGAGGCCGTGCTCCGCGATCGACTGGCGCCGCTGGGCGTCCCGGTGTTGACGGGGCTGGACTTCGGCCACGGGCGGCGCCAACTCACCATGCCCCTGGGCGTCGAGGCCGACCTGGACGCGGACGCGGGTACCCTGACGCTCACTTCGGCGGCGTTGCGGTGACCGCCGCGCCGGAGCCGCCCGCTCCCGCCCCGGGGACGCTGGTACGCCTCGACGGAAGCGTCGCCGACCGTGCCCGACCGGCGCTGCGCGCCGACGACCTGGGGGCGCTGCGTGGGGACGGCGTCTTCGAGGCGTTGTCGGTGCTCGACGGTCGACCCAGGCACCTGGACGAACACCTGGCCCGACTGGCCGATTCGGCCGCCGCGCTCGGGTTGGCGGCGCCGGCCGCCGACGCGTGGCGGCACTGCCTGGCCGTCGCGATCGAGCGGCACGGCGCGGTGGGCGAGTGCTACGCGCGTCTGGTGCTGACTCGGGGACCGGAGGGCGGCGGCCCGCAGACCGGCTACGTGTTGGTCGACCCGATCCCGGCGAGCACCTGGCGGGCGCGCGCCGAAGGGGTGCGTACGGTGACCCTGACCCGGGGTGTCGTCACCGCCCCGCCCGCGCGGGCGCCGTGGTTGTTGGCCGGGGCCAAGACGTTGTCGTACGCGGTCAACACGGCCGCCCTGCGGTGGGCCCGTGCGCACGACGCGGAGGACGCGATCTTCCTGACCGAGGACGGCACGGTCCTGGAGGCGCCGACGGCG
The DNA here is from genome assembly GCF_045207655.1 of Embleya sp. NBC_00888. Taxonomy (NCBI): domain Bacteria; kingdom Bacillati; phylum Actinomycetota; class Actinomycetes; order Kitasatosporales; family Streptomycetaceae; genus Embleya; species Embleya sp. NBC_00888. Next base: position 3,379,676 of record NZ_CP108785.1, read on the forward strand.
GCCGTGCTGATCGCGAAGGGGCGCAGGCTGCTGACGCCGGCGCTCGACCTGGGCATCCTGCCGAGTATCACGCTGCGTCGGCTGTTCGACGCGGCGGCGGGCGCCGGATGGGAGTGCGGCTTCGCGCGATTGTCGGTGGCCGATCTGCGCGCCGGGGACGGGGTGTGGCTGATCTCCAGCGTCCGGCTCGCCGCGCGGGTGACCGCCATCGACGGCGTGCCGTGTCCGCCGTGCGCGCGGCACGACGAGATCGTCGAACTGGTGCGGGCGGGCTGACGGGGCGGCCTGGGCCGATTCGGTCCGGTCACTCCCTCGCCCGCTCCGCCCTGGCTTGCTCCGTCCCTGTCCGAGGTGGCCCGGCGCAGGGCTGGTGTGGGCGTTTCGGGGCTGTTCCGGGCTGTTCCGGCGCGGCTCGATGACCACCATAACTGAAAACGACTTTCATTAGTCAAGCATTGATAATGAAAACCATTCCCGATACGGTGCGGCGGGTCGACGCTCTGCGAGAGAGCCGTCGCCGCAGTCGGAGAGGGAGTTCGGTGGGTCATCTGCTGGTTGTCGAAAGCTGGGTCGGGGCGATGAGCAGGCTGCTGCCCAGAGCGATCCACGAGGGCGGGCACGAGTTCACCTTCCTGACCCGGGACCTGCACCACTACCTGCGCTCGACGCCGAACGGAGCGCGCCCCGGGTCCGACGTGGCCCCCCATCCGCTGCTGGCCGCGCGCAACATCGTCACCGCCGAAACCAACGACACGGCCGAACTGCCGTCCCTGGCGGAGCGGCTGCACGAGGTGTTCGGCTTCGACGGGGTGGTCTCCGCGTGCGACTACTACCTGCCCGGCACGGCCCGGATCGCCGCTCGGCTGGGCCTGCCGGCCCCCGACCCGGTCGCGGTCGAGGCGGCCTGTCGCAAGGACCTGACCCGGGTGCGGCTGGCCGAGGCGGGCGTGCCCGGCCCGCGCTTCGCGTTGTGTCGGGACCGGGAGCAAACCCGGACCGCCGCCCGGGAGATCGGCTATCCGGTGGTGGTCAAGCCGGTGGACCTGTGCGCCGGAATGCTGGTGCGCAAGGTGCACGACGACGCCGAGGCGGCGCACGCCCACCGGGCGTCGGTCGACTTCCCGGTGAACGCGCGCGGACAGGAACGCGTGCCCGTCGTGCTGGTCGAGGAGTTCCTCACCGGCCCCGAGGTCAGCGTCGAGACCGTCACCTTCGACGGGCACACCCACGTGGTCGGCGTCACCGACAAGAGCCTGGGCGGCGCGCCGTGGTTCGTCGAGACCGGGCACATGTTCCCGGCGGCGGTGGACCCGGACCTGGCCCGGGCCGCCGCGGACACCGCCGTGCGGGCCGTCGAGGCGCTCGGCCTGGACCACGTGGTCGCGCACACCGAGATCAAGCTGACCCCGGACGGCCCGCGGGTGGTGGAGGTCAATCCGCGACCGGCGGGCAACCGCATCACCGAACTGGTCCGTCACGTCACCGGCGTCGACCTGGTCGCGGCGTGCGTGGACGTCGCCCTCGGCCGACGACCCGACCTCGCCGAACGCCCGACCGGGATGCGCAGCGCGGCGATCGGCCTGCTGCTGCCGAACGAGCAGGACCTGCCCGCGGGTGGCGAGGGCACGCTCGTGGGCATCGACGGCGCGGACGCCGTCCGGCACCGACCCGACGTGGTCGAACTGACCCTGACCGAACCGGGCCGCGCGGTGCGTGCCGCGACCAGCAACAACGACTACCTGGGCCACGTGATGACCGCCGACACCGAAGGCGGCGCCGCGCGCGAGTCGGCCGAGTGGCTGCTGTCCCGACTGCGTCCGCGCTACGCGGACCCGACGGTGGTGTCCGGATGAGCGCGCCCCGGTCCCGACCCGTGCGCTCGTTGGACGAGTTGCTCGCCCGGGTCGCCGCCGGCCGGTACGGACCCGACCCCGCCGGGGAGCGGGTGAGCACCGCGTTCCGCACCATCCAGGCGGTTCGGCACACCGGGCGCTCCGGCGGCTATCGCAACGAGGTGCTCAGCCTGCGACTGGGCGCGGCGGTCGGCTCGTGCGCGGCCGAACCCGGCACGCTGCCCGCCGACACGATCGACGACTGCGTGGGGGCGAGCGTGGCCGAACTCCTGGCCCACCCGCTCGCACCGGTCCGGATCGCCGCGCTGGACGCCTACCTGATGCGCTGCCGTCCGCACGCCGCCGAACACGGCGCCCGATCCCACCCGTTGCCCGCCGGCACCTCGTTGGAGAAGTCGCGGGCCCGGGCCCACGCGGTGGTGGAACTGCTGCCGGTGGAACGCCCGGGCACGGTCCTGGTGGTGGGCGTGGTCAACTCGCTCCTGGAACGGCTGCGCGCGCTCGGCCTGCGCTGCGTACCGTGCGACCTCAAGGGCGGCACGACCGAGTGGGGCGAGCCGATCCGCCGCGACGCGAACGCGGAACTGGCGTACTGCGACGCGATCCTGGCATCGGGGATGACGCTGGGCAACGGAACCTTCGAGCCGCTGCGCGCGCATGCCGCGAGCACCGGCAAGCCGCTGGTGATGTTCGCCCAGACCGGCAGCGCGGTGCTGCCGCTGTTCCTCGGCGCCGGAGTGAGCGCGGTGTGCGCCGAGCCGTACCCGTTCTTCTGGCTGGACGGCGGCCCGGGAATCGTGCACCGGTACGGCGAGGGTGCCTCGTGAATACCGTTCCCGCACCGCGTCCCGCGCCCGGCCCGGCCGAGGCGGTCGTCGCGAACCCCGACCTGCTGGCGCTGCTCGGCCGGACACCGCTCGTCCGGATCGGCACCGCACTGCCCTGTCCGCAACCCGGCTTCTGGGCCAAGCTCGAATACCTCAGCGCGGGCGGCATGAAGGCGCGCGCCGCCGTGTCGATGCTGCGCGGCGCCCGGCGGCGCGGCGAACTGCGCCCCGGCGCGCTGGTGGTCGAGTCCACCTCGGGCACGCTGGGCGTCGGACTCGCCTTCGCCGGCCAGGCCCTGGGTCACCCGGTACGGCTCGTCTGCGACGGTGAACTGGAGCCGTCCATGCGGCAGTTGCTGCGGGCCCACGGTGCCGCGCTGGAGGTGGTGGATCGACCCGCGAGCACCGGCGGCTGGCAGGCGGCCCGGCTGGCCCGGGTGCGCGAGATCCTGCGCGGCACGCCCGACGCCTATTGGCCCGACCAGTACAACAACCCCGACAACCCCTCGGGGTACGCCTCGATGGCGGCCGAACTGGTCGACGGCCTGGAGCACGTGGACGTGCTCGTGTGCAGCGTGGGCACCGGCGGGCACAGCGCCGGGCTGATCGGACCGCTGCGTCGGCGCTGGCCCGCGCTGACCGTGATCGGCGTCGACTCGGTCGGCTCGACCATCTTCGGCCAACCCGCGCGGCCTCGGCTGATGCGCGGACTGGGCAGCAGCATCCATCCGCGCAACGTCGCCCACCACGCGTTCGACGAGGTGCACTGGGTCGGCCCGGCCGCCGCCGTGGACACGTGCCGCAGGCTGGCCCGAGGCAGCTTCGTCAGCGGCGGCTGGAGCACCGGGGCGGTCGCCCTGGTCGCCGCCTGGGCGGCCCGGGTACACCGGGGCGCGACCGTGGTCGGCGTCTTCCCGGACGGTCCGCACCGCTACCTCGGCACCGTCTACGACGACGACTTCTGCCGCACCCACGGCCTGGACCATGCCGTCGTCCCCACCCATCCGGTGGAGATCCTGCACCCGCGCGCCGTCGAGGTCGCCGGCTGGGCCCGCTGCCGCAGGGTCGACGATCCGCGACCATCCCGGCGCACACCCGCGCCGCCGACCCCGCAGGCGCCGATGTCCGCGCCCGCACCCGAGACCGCGACCCGAGGAACGGCATGAGGCTCACGTGGCGCACCGCGCGTCTGGAACTGGCCGAACCGCTGCGCATATCGCGCTCGGTGACGGCGAGTCGCGACGCGGTGTGGGTGACGATCGAACACGAGGGCGGGTACGGCAGCGGCGAGGCGCTCGGCAGCCCGCGGCTCGGCCTGTCGGCGAGCACCATCGTGGCGGCGCTGGAGAGCGTGGCCCGGCCGTGGCTGGCGCGCTTCGCCGAACCCGAGAGCGCCTCGGCGCTCCTGGACACCGCCGCTCCCGACGGCCTGCCCGCCGGTGTCCTGGCGGCCCTGGACGCGGCCCTGTGGGATCTCGTCGGCAAGCGTGCCGATCGACCCGTCCACCGACTGCTCGGCGCCGACCGGGCGCCCGCCGCCGCGACCGCCCGCACCATCGGCATCGTCGAGCCCGAGCGCGCCGGGACCCAGGCGGGCCGGCTGGCCGCGCTCGGCTTCACCGTCCTGAAGATCAAGGCCGGCTCGCCCGACCCCGTCCACGACCTGGACCGGGTCGCGGCCGTGCGGGCGGCGGCCCCGCACGCCCGGCTGCTGCTCGACCCCAACGGCGGCTGGACCGAGGCCCGCACCCTGGATCTGCTCCCGCGCTTCGCCGCGCTCGGCGTCGAGGCCGTGGAACAACCCATCGCACCCGGGCGACCCGACCTGCTCGCCCGGATCGCCCGACACGCGCCGATCCCGGTGATCGCCGACGAGGACGCGGTCACCCCCGAGGACGTCCTGCGGCTGGCCGGCCGGGTGCCCGGAGTCAACCTGAAACTCGCCGAATGCGGCGGCGCACGCGCCGCGTTGCGCCTGGTCGAGGCGCTGCGCGGAAGCGGCACCGAGATCATGTTCGGCTGCCTGACCGGCAGTTCGCTGGGCCTGGCGCCGGCCGTGCAGATCCTGGACCGGGCCCGCTGGGTCGACCTGGACGGCCACCTGCTGCTGGCGCACGACCCGTGGACCGGGATCGGCGGCCTCGACGGCACCGTACGCGCCGCCGACGCCGCCGGCCTGGGCGTGCGACCCGCACCCGCGCGGGAGCGCCGATGAGGACCCTGCGCGCGGTGGCGAGCTTCCCGCTCGCGGTGCGCCTGCTCCTGGTCAACCAACTCGGCGTGAACACCGGCTTCTACCTGCTGATCCCCTACCTCGCCACCCATCTCACCGACGACCTGGGGCAATCGGCGGCCGTGGTCGGCATCGTGCTGGGCGTGCGCAACCTCAGCCAACAGGGCCTGTTCGTGGTCGGCGGCTCCGCGGCCGATCGGCTCGGCGCACGCGGGGTGATCATCGCCGGATGCGCGCTGCGCACCGTGGGATTCGCGTTGTTCGCGCTCGGCGACGGCCTGCCGATCCTGATCGCGGCGGCCGTGCTCAGCGGCCTCGCCGGGGCCCTGTTCAACCCCGCCGTACGCACCTATCTCGCGCAGGAGGCGGGCGAACGCAAGGCGGAGGCGTTCGCCCTGTTCAACGTGTTCGCCACCACCGGCGCGCTGCTCGGCCCGCTGCTGGGCAGCCTGCTGCTCCTGGTGAACTTCACCACCGCGGCGCTCACCGCGGCGGCGCTGTTCGCCGTGCTCACCCTCGCCCAGGCCGCCGTACTGCCCGCCCGGCCGGTCCCCGCGCCACAGGGATCGGTGCTCGCCGACTGGCGCGAAGTCCTGGGCAACCGCGCGTTCGTGGCGTTCTCGATCGCGATGGCCGGAATGTACGGCCTGCAGACGCAGCTCTACCTGCTGCTCCCGGACGGTGTGCGGCACGCCACCGGGCGCGAGAGCGCGGTCGGCCTGCTCTTCGTGATCGGCACCGCGGCCAATCTGCTCCTGCAACTGCGGATCACCCGGTACCTACAGGCGCGCGGCGACCGGGCCCGCTGGATCGCCGCCGGAACCGCGCTGATGGGCCTGGCCTTCCTCCCGCCGATCCTGGTGGCCGGCGGCACCGGACCGGACGGGGCCGCGGACGCGGTGCTGCGCCTGCTGCCGCTGCTCGCGGGCGCGCTGCTGCTGCACGTCGGAGTGATGATCGCCCAGCCGTTCGTGCTCGAACTCATCCCCGCGTTCGGCCGCGAGGGGCTGACCGGAACCGGATTCGGGCTGTTCTACGGGGCGTCCGGGATCGCCGCCGCCGTGGGCAACGCCGGGATCGGATGGGCGATGGACAGCGGTGCGCGCAGCGACCGCGCGTGGTTGCCGTGGGTGTGCTGCGTGTTGCTCGGGTTGGGCTCGGCCCTCGCGGTCGCCTGGCTGCACCGCAGGGGCGCGCTGCCCACGCCGCCCACGATCGTCGCCGAGAGGCGGGCGACCCCGCCCGCCGGCGCCGCCGAGGAGCCCACCACCGCGCCCGTCGGCGACCGCCCCCGAGCCGAGAGCGAGCCGCGATGAGCACCCGCAACCTCCTCACCGACACGCCGGAACTCTACGAACGGCGCTTCCCCGATCCGGACCGGGTCGCGGCCCGCTGGACCGAGGAGACGCTGCGCCGCCACGGGGCCGGGCCGCGCGTGCTCGACGTCGGCTGCGGCACCGGGCGGGACGCGGCCTGGCTGCACCGGCACGCGGCGCGCGAGGTGGTCGGCATCGACACCTCGGCGGCGATGCTCGACCACGCCCGCGGCCGGCACCCCGGCCCCGACTACCGCCTTGCCGACATGCGCGACTTCGACCTCGGCCGCACCTTCGACGCCGTCGTCTGCCTGGACAGCGCCCTGCTGTACTGCCACGACAACGCGGAACTGACCGCGTTCCTGGACCGGTCCCGGCGACACCTGGCGCCGGGCGGCCTGCTGATCGCCGAACTGCGCAACGGCGCCTACTTCCTGCGCGGCGCGGACGGCGCCCGGCAACCGGCGACACCCCGCGTGGACACCGTCGTGCACGACGGCGTCACTCACACCTCGCACACCACGCTGTGGGTCGACCACGCGGCGCAACTGCTGCGCCGACGCCGGGTGTGGACCTCGGACCGGGGCACCCCGCCCCACGCGCAGTACTCCGCGTGGCGGCTGCTGTTCCCGCAGGAACTGCGGTACTTCCTCACGGTCGCCGGGTTCGAGGTGCTCGCCCTGTACGACCGCCCGGGACCGCGCACCGACCCGCCGTGGACCGAGGGCGCACCGCCGGCGGACAGCGCCGACTCGGACCGCTTGCACGTGGTCGCCCGCCGGCTCGACTGACACCCCGCCACAGCCCCACCACCATCGCCATCACCATCACGGAGAGCACAACCCATGAGTCGCACCAGCCCTGCCATACCGTTCGGCGAGCGCCCGCCCGGCACCTCGCGTCGCGTCCTCCTCGCCGCCGGCGGCGCCGGAGCGCTGACCCTGGCGGTGAGTTGCGCGAGCGGCGGATCGGCCGACCCCGGCCCGCGCGCCGCCGGCGCCCAGGCCGAGGGCACCCCCAGGCGCGGCGGCAGACTGCGCGCGGCCTTCCCCGGCGGCGGGGCCAACGAAAACCTCGATCCGCACCTGGCCAATCTGTTCGTCGACGTGGCCCGGGCCAAGGCCCTGTTCGACAAACTCGCCGACTACGGCGCGGACCTGGCCCCGGTGCCCCGGCTGGCCGCCGGCTGGGAGGCGGACCCGGGCCTGGTCACCTGGCGGGTCCGGCTGCGCCCGGCCGCCTTCCACGACGGCCGGCCGGTCACCGCCGAGGACGTGCTGTACAGCTTCCGCCGCATCGCCGACCCCAAACGGGCGTTCCGCGCGAAGGCCTCCCTGGAACCGATCGACCTGGACGCCAGTTCGGCCCCGGACCCGAGCACGGTGGAGTTCCGCCTCAAACGGCCCTACGCGGAATTCCCCAACACCCTGGCCGCGTTCGGCGCCTACATCGTGCCCAAGGACACGGACTCCTTCGAACGACCGGTGGGCTCGGGCCCGTTCACCTTCGTCTCGTTCAAGCCCGGGAGCTCGCTCCTGCTGCGGCGCAACGAGAAGTACTGGGAAGGAGCGCCGCACCTGAACGAACTGGAGTTCGTGGTGGCCGGCGAGGAGTCGGCGCGCACCAACGCGCTCCTGGGCGGACAGGTCGAGTACGCACACGAGTTGAATCCGGCCACCGCGCGCGTACACGAGGGCAAGGGCCGGATCACCGTGCTGCGGCTGCGCAACAGCGCGATGCAGGGCTTCGTGATGAAGACCGACCGGCCGCCGTTCGGCGACCCCAGGGTCCGGCAGGCGTTCTTCCTGATCGCCGACCGTCGCGAACTCGTCGACGGCGCGCTGTCGGGCGCCGGCGAGGTGGGCAACGACCTGTTCGGCAAGGGATACCGCTACTACGCGGCCGGTATCCCGCAGCGCACCCAGGATCTCGCCAAGGCCCGCGAGCTGTTGCGCGAGGCGGGCGCGGAGGGACTGCGGGTCACCCTGGACACCGCGCCGGCCGCCACCGGATTCGTCGAGGCGGCCGGCATCTTCAAGGAACAGGCCGCCAAGGCCGGGGTGACCGTCGAGGTCCGGGTCGGCAACAAGGACACCTACTGGAAGGACATCCTGACCGGCGGCACCCTGGCCTCCTACCGCTCGGGCGCGATGCCCATCGAATCCCACGTCTCCCAGCGGCTGTTGAGCGGATCCACCACCAACGCCACGCAGTGGCACGCGAAGGACTTCGACGACCTCTACCAGCAGATCCAGTCCACCCACGACGAGGGCTTGCGCACCGCGCTCTACGAGCGCATGCAGCGCCGACTGCACGCCGAGGGCGGCTTCCTGATCTGGGGGTTCGCGGACTGGATCGTGGCCACCGCGAACCGGGTGCGCGGGGTGGCGGTGACCGCGCCCGCCAACACCCTGGACTGGGCCCGATTCGACCGGGTCTGGCTCGCGTGAGCCCGGACCGGAGCTGGCTGAGCCGCCGACTGCTGCTGGGCGTGGGGCAGACGGCGGCGTTGGTCGTACTGATCTTCGCGCTCATCGAGGCGCTACCCGGCGACGCGGCGGTGGCGCTGGCCGGCGACCAGCCCGATCCCGAACGGATCGCCCGGATCCGCGAGTCCATGGGCCTGGACCGCTCCGCCGCCGAACGACTGCTCGACTGGTGCGGCGCCCTGGCGCGCGGCGATCTGGGTACGTCGCTGATCTCCGGCCGACCCGTCACCGACCTGCTCGCCGACGGGTTCGGCCCGACCCTGACGCTGGCCGGTGTCACCACGATCCTGCTGGTGCCGCTGTCGGTGGGGCTGGGCGTGCTCGCCGCGCGCCGCGAGGGCGGTCCGCTGGACCGGACCGTGAGCGCGCTGACATCGGCCGTGCACGCCGTCCCGGAGTTCGCCCTGGGGGTGTTGCTGACCACGCTGTTCGCGCTGCGCCTGGGCTGGTTGCCGCCCACCGCCGTCGGCACCGGCGGCGATCTGTGGGCACACCCGGCCGTGTTGGTGCTGCCGGTGCTGGTGTTGCTCTCCCGGCCGGTGTGCACGATCAGTCGCCTGGTGCGGGCGGGCATGATCGACGCGATGGCGTCGCCCTACGTCGCGCACGCCCGGCGGCAGGGCCTGTCCGCGGCCCGGGTGCGCTGGACCCACGCCCTGCCCAACGCGCTGGCCCCGGCGGGCCAGCAACTCGCCCGGACCTGCGACTGGTTGCTGAGCGGCGTGATCGTGGTCGAGGCCCTGTTCGTGATCCCGGGACTGGGCACGGTGCTGATCGACGCGGTCGCGGCGCGCGACATCCCGGTGGTCCAGGGCCTGGCGGTGGTGTTCGGGGTGGTCACCGTCGTGGTCAACCTCGGCGCCGACCTGGTCACCCGCCGACTCGCCCCGCGTGCGGAGGCGGCGGCATGAGCGACCTCGCCGCCCGGGACGGGCTTCGCGACGGGATCGACTCCCGCCGGCGGATGGCGTGGCGGTACGCGCTCGCGCTGGGACTGATCGCCGTGCCCCTGCTGTTCGCGGTGCTCGGGCCGCTGTTCGCGGGTGCGCCCGAATCTCGGGCCGTGTCCTTCACCACCGGCCGAGGGCACTGGCTGGGCACCGACTTCGCCGGTCGCGACGTCTGGCGACAGGTGTTGCTGGGTGGGCGCTCGGTGGTGGTCGTGGCGGTCGCCGCGACCGTGCTGGCCTATCTGGTGGCGATCCCGCTGGGGTTGGCCGCGGCGTTGACCGGACGGAGTTGGCTCGCGGAACTGCTGATCCGCCCACTGGACGTGCTGCTCGCGGTGCCCTCGCTGCTGTTCGTGCTGCTGGTGGCCGCGCTGTTCCGCCCGGGACCGGGCGAACTGGTGCCGGTGGTGGCCCTGGTGACCGTGCCCGACGCGGCACGCGTGGTGGTCTCGGCGGCCACCGAGATCGCCTCGCGTCCGGTGGTGGAGGCGCTGCGGATGCAAGGCGAGTCGTGGTGGCGGATCGCCGTCGGCCACGTCGCCCGGTCGATGCGGCGTACCCTCGCCGCCGACCTGGGCACGCGGCTGGCGGGAGCGCTGTACCTGGTGGCCACCGCCGCGTTCCTGGGCGTGGGCGTGGCACCGGATGCCGCGGACTGGGCGGTGATGGTGGACCGCAACCGGGTCGGCCTGTTCCTCCAGCCGTGGGCGGTGGTGGTACCCGCGGCGCTGATCGTGGCGCTGTCGATGGGCACGAATCTGCTGTTCGACGCGGCGCTGCAAGGCCCCCGAGAGCGGACGGGAGAGCACCGATGAGTGATCCGGAGCCGGTGGTGGCGGTATCCGATTTGCGGGTGGAGGTCGGCGGGCGGGCGATCGTGGACGGGGTGAGCCTGACCGCGCGTGCCGGGCGGATCACCGCGCTCGTGGGCGCGTCCGGCAGCGGCAAGACCACCACGGGTCTGGCCCTGCTCGGCGAATTCCCGCCCGGCGCCCGGGTGACGGGCGGGATACGGGTCGCCGGGGAGGGTCCCGTGGGCTACATCCCGCAACATCCCGCCGCCGCGCTCAACCCGGCCCGTCGGGTCGGGGCGCTGCTGCGCGACATCGCCCGGCCGGCGGGAGGCGGGCGCGCCGCGATCCGGGCGCGGGTCCACGACGCGCTGCGAGCGGCTCGGATCCCGGATCCGGAGGAGACGGTGCGGCGTTTCCCGCATCAACTCTCCGGTGGGCAACAGCAGCGGGTGCTGCTGGCCCAGGCTCTCCTGCTCGGGGCCCGCGCCGTGGTCGCCGACGAGCCCACCACGGGGCAGGACGCGCTCACCAAGCAGGGGGTGGTCGAGCGGTTGGCGGCGGTGGCCGGACAGGGCATCGCCGTGATCCTGCTCAGCCACGACCTCGACGTGGTGCGCCGACTGGCCGACGACGTGGTGGTGTTGGCGCACGGGCGGGTGGTCGAGTCCGGTCCGCCGGACCGGGTGTCGCTCACCGCGCGGCGGCCGGGCGGGCTCGTCGATCGGCCGAACCGGCCGGTGCCCTCGACCCGGGCGGCGGCCGTGCCCCGCCTCGAGGTGCGCGACGTGGTCGCCCGGCACCGCGCGGGCGGGCGGGCGAGCGCCGTGCTGCACGGGGTGAGCGTGTCGGTGGAAGCGGGCGAATGCCTGGCCCTGGTCGGGCGTTCGGGCAGTGGCAAGACCACCCTGGGGCGCTGTGTGACCGGGCTGCACAGCCGCTACGACGGGCGGGTGCTGCTCGACGGCACGCCGTTGCGACGCAGCCTGCGCGCCCGTACCCGCGCCGAACTGGCCGCCGTGCAATATGTGTTCCAGGACGCGCGGACCTCCTTCGACGAATTTCGGCCGGTGTTCGAGCAGGTGGCCCGCACGGCGGTCCGGTTGCGCGGTGTCGAGCCGGACGCGGCCCGCGCGCAGGCGCTGGACACGCTGGGCGAGTTGGGGCTGCCGGCCGACACGGCGGGCCGCCGGCCGGGCGCGTTGTCCGGAGGCGAGGTGCAGCGCGCCGCGCTGGCTCGTGCGCTGCTCGCCCGGCCCCGGGTGCTGGTCTGCGACGAGATCACCTCCGGGCTGGACGCGCCGACCCGGCTCGCGATCCTGGACCTGCTCGGGCGATTGCGCGAACACGCCGAGCTGAGCCTGGTGTTCATCACCCACGACCTGGCGGCCGCGGGCCTGCTCGGCGATCGCATCGCGGTCCTGGAGCACGGGCGGGTGGTCGAACACGGCCCGGCGCGGCGCGTGCTGACCGAGCCGGCGCACGCTTTCACCGGCCTGCTGGTGCGCGCCGCCGGCGATGTCGGGTCAGTGCAGCGTGCCCAGGAGGGGCCGGGTGAAGGGGGTGACCCGGTCGGGTCTCCCGGTACGGATCTTCTCGGCCCATCCCGGGTCGGCCAGGAGTGAGCGGCCGACGGCGATCAGGTCGAACTCGTCGCGATCGAGGCGGGCGAGCAGACCGTCCAGGTCGGTGCGCGAGTCCTCGGCCCCGGCCAGGGCCCGCATGAAGTCGATGTTCAGGCCGACCGAACCCACCGCGATCGTGGGCCGGCCGGTGAGCTTGCGGGTCCAGCCCGCCAACGTCAGCTCGTTGTCCTCGAATTCCGGCGCGAGGTGGTGGCGGGTGGACGCGTGGAACACGTCCACTCCGGCCTCGACCAGCGGCGTGAGCAGGCGTTCGAGCTCGTGCGGGGTGTGCGCGAGACGGGCGGCGTAGTCGTCCATCTTCCACTGGGAGAAACGGAACATCACCGGGAACGTCGGGGAGACCGCGCCGCGCACGGCGGCGACGACCTCGCGGGCGAGGCGGGTGCGGCCGTGCAGGTCGCCGCCGTACCCGTCGGTGCGCCGATTGGTGGTGCTCCACAGGAACGAGTCGATCAGGTACCCGTGCGCGGCGTGGATCTCGACGGCGTCGAAGCCGCGCCGTTCGGCCTCGCCGGCGGCCCGTGCGTAGGCGGCGATCACGTCGGCCAGATCCGCTTCGCTCATCGCCCGCCCACCGGCGATCGGTCGGCCGTCCGCACCGAGGCCGGAGGGGCCGAGTATCCGGGTGCCGGCGGGTGGCCGCATCCCGTGGTCGAGCCTGGTTCCCACATGCCAGAGCTGCGCCGCGATCCGCCCTCCCGCCGCGTGCACGGCCCGCGCGACGTGTTGCCAGCCCGCGAGAGCGTGCTCGCCGTGGAAGCGGGGCACCCGCTCGCCCCAGCCGGCGGTGGCGTGGTCGATGTACGTGCCCTCGGTGACGATCAGCGCCGTGCCACCGGCGGCGCGGCGGGCGTAGTAGTCGGCGACATCGGCCCCGGGCACCCCGCCGGGCGAGAACCCGCGGGTCATCGGCGCCATCACGATGCGATTGGGCAGTGCCAGGCCGCCGACGGCGAACGGGCGGAACAGCGGCTGGACCTGATCGACGGTCGTGGTCGGCGGGTGGCTGGTCACGTGTTCTCCCTGGGCTGACGACAACGGTGGCCGACGCATGGCCGGCGGCGTCGACGGCCGATGGCACCCATGGCCGACGGCACCCCTGGCGGACGCTTCATGGCCGGCGACGACGCTGCGTACGTTGTATCCGTAGTAGACAATGTACACAGAGGATACGGTGTATTGACAGCGCGTCGCACCCGCACGATGCCCCGGGTCGACGAATGGGTCACGTCGGTGGCGGGCCGCGTCGAGGGCGCCGACGATGAGGGGACGGGGGCGTTCCTTGTCGGTTTCTCTGGAGGTTCACGTCATGCCCGTGGTCACCAAGCCCTACGTGCCCGGCACCCCCTGTTGGGTCGACCTGATGGTCCCCGACCAGCAGGCCGCCCTCGACTTCTACCGCGATCTGTTCGGCTGGCAGGGCGAGGTCGGGCCGCCGGAGACCGGCGGCTATTCGGTGTGCCTGCTGAACGGGAAGCCGGTCGCGGGCATCATGGCCGCGATGTCCCCGGACGGCGGGGAGATTCCGCCGCCCGCGTGGACCACCTACCTGGCCACCACCGACGCGGACGCCACCCAACAGGCGGTCACGAAGGCCGGCGGCGCGGTGGTGATGCCGGTGATGGACGTGATGACGCTCGGCCGGATGGGCGTGATCGCCGACCCCACGGGCGCCGTGTTCGGGATCTGGCAGGCACGGGACTTCGGCGGCGCGGAGGTGGTCAACGAGCCCGGCGCGGTGATCTGGAGCGAGCTCAACACCGCCGACACCGCCGCCGCGTCCACGTTCTACTCGGCCGCGGTGGGCCTGGAGGCCGCCGAGATGGAGGGTGCCGAGGGCTACTCGTCGCTGAGCGCGAGCGGCCGGGTGATCGGCGGCATGCAGGGGCTGGACCGGCTGCCGCCCGGTACGCCCGCGCACTGGCTGACGTACTTCTCCGTCGACGACACCGACAGCACGGTGGACGCGCTGATCCGGGCCGGCGGCAATGTGCTCAAGCCGCCGTTCGACATGATGGCGGGTCGGATGGCCGTGGTCCAGGACCCGCAGGGCGGCGCCTTCGCGGTGATCAACGCGACGTCGCCCGCACCGGCCTGACCACCGCGTCGTGCGCCCGGCGTCCGCGACGGACGCCGGGCGCACGACCGTTCGGCCGGTGTGCTGCCGGCAGCGGAGGTCACCGAGCGCCGCGCTGGTGTGGGCGGCCGGTCGAAGGATCGGGACACCGGCACCCACCCGACCCCCGCCGGCGGGATGCCGGCGGGGGTCGGGTCGTGCGGGTGGTTCAGGCCGCGTTCGTGGCGGGGCCTTCGTCGGCGAGTGCCTTGAAGCCGCGCAGGCGAAGGCTGTTGCTGATCACGAAGACCGAACTGAAGGCCATCGCGGCGCCGGCGAGCATCGGGTTGAGCAGGCCGGCGGCGGCGAGCGGGAGAGCGGCGACGTTGTAGGCGAACGCCCAGAACAGGTTGGACTTGATGGTGGCCAGGGTCTTGCGGGCGAGTCGGATGGCGTCGGCGGCGGCCCGCAGGTCGCCGCGGACCAGGGTCAGGTCGGCGGCCTCGATCGCCACGTCGGTACCGGTGCCCATGGCCAGCCCGAGGTCGGCCGTGGCCAGCGCCGCCGCGTCGTTGACGCCGTCGCCGACCATGGCCACGATCCGGCCCTCGGCCCGGAGTCGGGTGACCACGTCGACCTTGTCCTGCGGCATCACCTCGGCGTACACGTGCTCCGGATCGATGCCGACCTGCGCGGCGACGGTGCGTGCGACGGTGGTGTTGTCGCCGGTGAGCAGGATCGGGGTCAGGCCCAGCTCGCGGAAGCGGCGGATGGCCTCGGCGGAAGTTGGCTTGACCGCGTCGGCGACGACCAGGACGGCGCGGGCCTTTCCGTCCCAGGCCACCGCGACGGCGGTCCGGCCGAGTGCCTCGGCGTCGGCCATGGCGCGTTCGAGCTCGACGGGAAGGTCCAGGGCCCACTCGGTGAGCAGCCGGGTGCGGCCGACCAGCACCGCGTGGCCTTCGACGATGCCCTGGACGCCGAGCCCCTCGACGTTGGCGAAGTCCTCGGGGTCGGGCAGGTCGCCGACGCGCTCGCTCGCGCCCTTGGCGATGGCCTGGGCGATCGGGTGCTCGGAGGCGTTCTCCAGGGCACCCGCGAGCCGCAGCACCTCCTCGATCCGCTCGTCGGCGGCGAGGTGGGTCTCCAGCAGGGTCATCCGGCCGGTGGTGACGGTGCCGGTCTTGTCCAGGACGACGGTGTCCACGCGGCGGGTGGACTCCAACATCTCCGGGCCCTTGATCAGGATGCCCAGTTGCGCGCCGCGCCCGGTGCCGACCATGAGCGCGGTCGGGGTGGCCAGGCCCAGGGCGCACGGGCAGGCGATGATCAGTACGGCGACGGCGGCGGTGAACGCGCCGGCGACTCCCTGCCCGGTGCCCCACCAGAAGCCGAGAGTGGCGGCGGCCAGCGCGATGACGATCGGCACGAAGACGCCGGAGACCTTGTCGGCCAGGCGCTGCACCTGCGCCTTGCCGTTCTGCGCGTCCTCGACCAGGCGGGCCATCCGGGCGAGTTGGGTGTCGGCGCCGATCCGGGTGGCGCGGACCACCAACCGGCCGCCGGCGTTGACGGTGGCGCCGGTGACGAGATCGCCGGGGCGTACCTCGACCGGGACCGATTCGCCGGTGAGCATCGAGGCGTCCACGGCCGAGGTGCCCTGCTCGATCACGCCGTCGGTGGCGATCTTCTCGCCCGGGCGCACCACGAACAGGTCTCCGACGACCAACTCCTCGACCCGGACCCGTTCCTCGCGCCCGTTCCGCACCACGGCCACGTCCCGGGCGCCGAGCTCGAGCAGCGCCTTGAGCGCGGCGCCGGAGCGGCGCTTGGCGCGGGCCTCGAAGTAGCGGCCTGCGAGGATGAAGGTGGTCACCCCGGCGGCGGCCTCGAAGTAGATGTTGCCCGCTCCGTCGCCGCGTTCGATGGCGAAGGAGAACGCGTGGGTCATTCCGGGCGTGCCGGCGGTGCCCCAGAAGAGGGCGTACACCGACCACGCGAGCGCGGCGAGGGTGCCCATCGACACCAGGGTGTCCATGGTCGACGTGCCGTGTCGCAGGTTGGTCCACGCGGCCTTGTGGAACGGCCAGGCGCCGAAGGCGACGACCGGCCAGGCCAGGGCGAGGGACAACCACTGCCAGTTGGTGAACTGCAGGGCCGGGACCATCGCCATCGCGATCACCGGCACGGTCAGCACGGCGGAGACGAGCAGCCGATCGCGCAGGGCGCGGACCCTGCCCCCGTCCGGGTCCGCGTCCGGCGTCGGTTCGCCGGTGCTGCCGGCGGCCTTGGGCGGGGCGGGAAGCTCGGCGGTGTAGCCTGCGGCCTCGACCTGCGCGACCAGGTCGGTCGGCGCGATGTCGCCGGCGTAGGTGACCTTGGCCTTCTCGGTGGCGTAGTTGACCGTCGCGGTCACGCCGTCGAGCTTGTTGAGTCGCTTCTCGACGCGCATCGCGCACGAGGCGCAGGTCATGCCGCCGATCGACAACTCGATCTGCCCGGTGTCCTGCGGCGCCGAGGTCTCGGTGCTCGAACTCATCGCCCTCTCCTTCTCGTGTCGTGGTGCGGTGTGGCCGTCGCGGGCCCGGGGCGGTGGCGGCCGGCGCAGGCCCGCGATCACACTCTCAATATACCCCTAGGGGGTATGCGAAGCGCAAGTCTCGGCCTCGGTTTCGCCGCTCGGTGGATCCTTCGGTGCGCGGGCTCGCCCGGCTCGGTGCGCGTCTCCGCCGGCTCGCTGCGCGCGCCGCGGTGCTCGGTCAGTGCGCGTGTTCGCCGTGTTCCGCTTCAGGGGCGGGCGACGAGGTCGGCGCGACCGGGGGTGCCTGCGCGGTGGTCGCAGCGCCCACGGCCACGGTGAACTCGGCGGTGCGGACCGTTCCCTCGTGCCGGAAGTCCAGGTAGAGCCGGTAGTTGCCCGCGCTGGGGGCCTGGGCGTGGAAGCCGATGCCGGGGCCCGCGGGAGTCTTGCCGTCGCCGGGTGCGCCCTGGGGATGCACGTGCAGGTAGGCGAGGTCGCCTTGGCGCAGGGCGACCAGGTGGCCGTACGCGCCGAGGTAGGGCTGGAGGTCGGTGACGGGGCGGCCGTCCTTGCTCACGTTCAGGGTGAGCGCGGAGGAGCCGGTCGCGGAAAGGTCGCCGGCCAGGGTCACGGTGTATCCGTCGACCGTCGCGGTGCGAGTCGGCGCGGGGAGCGCGGCCGGTTCGTAGGAGCCGGCCACGACCACGTCGGCGCCGAGGGTGAGCGGGCCGCCGGGGTCCCCGGTGGGGGTGAAGTCGGCGAACACGCGGTACGTGCCGGCGGTCGCGAAGGTCAGCGGGACGCTCCAGGTGCCGTCCGGCCCGAGTGTGGGGTGCACGTGCTGGAAGCCGGACAGGTCGCGGCGGGCCACGATCAGGTGCAGGTCCTGCTCGTGGGCGCGGTCGTAGCGGGTCCACGGGCGGCCGTCCGGGCCGAGCACGCGGAATCGGAAGTCGGTCCGGGTGCCGACCGGAAGCGGTTCGGCGGGTGCGGCGAGGGTGTAGCCGCGTTCGGACACCTGGAGTCCGCCGGGCGCTTCGGCGGCGGCGGGCTTGACGCCGGTCACACCGGGGGCCTGCGCACCGCCGCGTGCGTCGGCGTCGGCGCCGTGTCCGCCGTGCGCGGGCGCGGGGTCGGAGCCGATCGGGCCGACCGCGTGGCCCACGCCGAACGCGGCGCCGAAGGCCAGGACGATGCCGGCGCCGAACGCGCCGACCTTGACTGCCGTGTTCATGGTCTCTCCTCGGTCGATCGGTCGGTCGGTCGGGATCGAAGTCGGGGTCGGGGTCTGGGGCGGGTCGAGCCGGGCCGCGGGGCCCGGTCGTCGGTGGTTGCCGGTCTCACCGGTCTCCCACCGGCCGCGCCGGCCGGGAGGGCGCCGTGGCCGGGCGCCCTCCCGGGCCGGTCAGTGGCAGCTGCCGCAGCAGCTCGCGCCCGCCGTCGGCGCAGCCGTCGCGGGGGCGACGAGCTCGTAGCCGGCCTCGTCGATCGCCGCCGCGACGGCCGCGTCGTCGATCGTGGTGCCGGCGGTCACGGTGACGGTGCCGCTCGCGAGGTCGACCGCGACGTCGGTGACGCCGTCGATCCGCCCGACCTCGGTCCGGACCGACGAGACGCAGTGGCCGCAGGTCATGCCGGTGACGGTGTAGGTCGCGGTGACGGTGGACGTGGACGTGGACGTGCCCATGGCGAAGCCTCCCGGTTCTCGGATCCGCCGCACCGGATGCGCTCCGGTCGGCGGCTTCGGTTACAACATACCCCCCCTAGGTATGTAGTCAACCCGTCGAGGCCGATCCGGAGCGGTTTCTCGGTGGTGGCGAGCGCCTCGTCGGGGACGTTGCCGCAGATGTCGGGCACCGATGTTTCGGGCCTGTCGGGGCGTCTCGGACAGGGGTCGGCGCGGGTCCGTTCGACATTGCCGATGTTCGGCAACCCGGGGCGCGTCAGGGTGCCGAGAACAAGGGTGTCGCCGAGGGGGCGAAACCTGTGAGTCTGGTGATCGTCACGGGGACGGTGTGGCCCGCCGAAGCGGCCGCGCGGCCGCCCCCGCCTCAGATCGCGTCAAGGAGCACCATGCGCATGATCCGTACGGCCGTCGTCTCGGCCGTCGTCGCTCTTGCCGTCGCCGGTCTGGCGGCCTGCGACGGCGGCTCGGAGAAGTCCAACGCGGACAAGGACGCGAAGGCGCTGGCCGACGACGCGCTGGCCCGGCTGCGCAAGGCCGACGACGTGAAGATGGTCGGCGGTGGCGACAACCGGGGCAAGAAGCAGGACGTGGACGTCTGCCTGCGGAACGCCGACCTGCAGGGCACGATGAAGGTCGACGGATCGCCCGTGGACATCGTCCTGGTCGGCACGTTCGTCTACATGAAGGCCGAACCCGACTTCTGGGCCAAGGCATTGGCGGAGCAGGGCCCGCAGGCGGTCCTGATGAGCAAGCTGTTCGCGGGCCGGTACGTCAAGACTCCCGCCGAGGGCGAGGACGGCCGGGACGGGAGCGTCGGCGGTATGAGCGACTTCTTCCAGGGCTCCGCCGAGGGTGTGGTCAAGGGCGAGGTCGTCACGGTGGACGGCAGGAAGTTGGTTCCGCTCAGCAAGAAGAACGCCAAGGGCAACACGGTGACGCTGCACGTCCCGGAGAAGGGCGAGCCCTTCCCGACGCTGGTCACCGTCTCGGGCAGTGTGACGATGAAGCTGAACCTCACCAGGGGCGCGCAGAAGTGCGCGCCCACCGCGCCGCCCGCCGATCAGGTGATCGACCCGGACGCGCTGGAGCGCGGTGGAGCCCCTGCGGCCCCCACCGCGAACACGCAGGCCTGAGGCCCGGGTCCGAGGCCGAGGCCGAGGCGGAGGCCGAGGCGGAGGCCCGAGATCCAGGCCCGAGATCCAGGCCCGAGATCCAGGCCCGAGATCCAGGCCCGAGATCCAGGCCCGAGATCCAGGCCCGAGATCCAGGCCCGAGATCCAGGCCCGAGATCCAGGCCCGAGATCCAGGCCCGAGATCCAGGCCCGAGATCCAGGCCCGAGATCCAGGCCCGAGATCCAGGCCCGAGATCCAGGCCCGAGATCCAGGCCCGAGATCCAGGCCCGAGATCCAGGCCCGAGATCCAGGCCCGAGATCCAGGCCCGAGATCCAGGCCCGAGATCCAGGCCCGAGATCCAGGCCCGAGATCCAGGCCCGAGATCCAGGCCCGAGATCCAGGCCCGAGATCCAGGCCCGAGGCTCAGGCCCGAGCGACAGGCCTGGGCCTCGGGTCCGGCGATCGTCGGCGTCAGTCGCGCAGCATCAGGATGACGCCGGCGGTGACCGCGCCGACGGCGACGGCGGCGATGCCGTAGGCGAGACGGTGCGCGCGCAGGACCGGCAGGAAGCGGTCGACGGCCAGCCGACCCGGGCCGGTGAGGGCGAGCGCGGCGGCGGCCGAGGTGAGCAGCAGTTCGTACTCGACGCCGCTCGGCGCGAAGAAGCCGCCGTCCCACTTGACCGCGACCGCGTTGATCATCGTGCCCACGATCGCGGCGGCGGCCAGTGGGGTGCACAGACCGGCGATCAGGGCCAGGCCGCCGAAGGTCTCGGTGAGGCCGGCCACCGTGGCCATCGCCTTGCCGGACGGGTAGCCGCTCATGGTGAAGAACTGGCCGGTGCCGTCGAGACCGGCGCCGTCGAACCAGCCGAAGAGCTTCTGGGAGCCGTGCGCGGCCATGGTCAGGCCGACCACGACGCGCAGCAGGAGCAACCCCAGGTCGTATCCGTGCAGGGACGGGCCGGGCGCGGTCGGCGACGCGGTGCCGGTGGACCGGTCGAGGCTGCGGAGGGTCGTCTCGGCGGGGGAGGACATGCGGGTGTCTCCTGTCGATGCGAGGTCGTCGGACGATAGGCAGTTCAAATTTGAACTACTTCGACGCTACAGCCCGCCCCCGGCTTCGACAAGCTCAGTAGGCTGGCGCGCATGAGTGAACCGCGGTGGTTGGACGACCTCGAGATGGCGGCGTGGCAGAGCTTCGTCGAGGCCGGCCACCGCGTGGACCGGGCACTGGAGCGCCAACTCAAGGACGAGGCCGGCCTCTCCCACCCGCAGTACGAGATCCTCGTGCACCTGTCCGCCGCGTCCGACGGGGAACTGCGGATGGCCGAGCTGGCCGAACGCCTGATCACCTCCAAGAGCGGGATCACCTATCAGGTCGCCCAACTGGAGAAGCTCGGCCTGGTCCGTCGGCGGCAGTGTCCCGACCAGGCGCGCGGCGTCTTCGCGGTGCTCACGGAGCAGGGATCCGAGCGGTTGCGCGGCGCCGCGCCCGCGCACGTGGAGCGGGTCCGCGAAGTCCTCATCGATGTGTTGGATCGCGAGCAACTCGCGCTCCTGGCCGAGGCGTTGGGCACGGTCGGCCGGCGGCTGCGGGCACACGACCGCGGCTGATCGCACCGCGACCGAGCCCGCACGACGAGGCGCCCCGCTCCCGGATGAGGTGTCGGGAGCGGGGCGCCGATCATCGCAGGCGCGATCGGGGACGGGTCAGGAGATGCTGACGTCGTCCACGTAGAAGGTGGTCGTGGCGGATTCGTCCTCGGAACCGGCGAACCGGAGAGTGACCGTCTGGCCCGCGTAGGCACTCAGGTCGACAGTCTTCTGGACGTAGGTGCCGGTGGCGTTGGCGTTGGAGTAGGTGGCCAGGGTCGTACCGTTGACCTGGACCTTGAGCGTGTCGTAGACCGTCGAGCCGACTTCCTGTGTGGTGATCTTGACCCACAGGCGGAGCGAGGTGCCGGCCGGCACGGTGATGTTGGACTGGGTGACGTTCTCGGTGGCCGTGCTGCCGTAACCCATCATCCAGGCGTACCAGCTACCGCCGTGCGCGGTGGCCTGGCTGCTGTTGGTGATGATGGTGGCGTCCTGTGTCCAGTTGGCGGTGCCCTGCTCGAAGCCGCCGTTCTGGAGCGCGTTGCCCGGGTTGGTGTTGCCGACGGTCAGCGTGTACGTGGTCGAGTGCACGACCGAGCCGGTGCCGGTGATGGTGATCGGGTACGTACCGGGCGTGGTGCCGGCGGCGACCGTGATGGTGGCGATCGAGGACGCCCCGGACTGTACGGACGTCGGGTTGAAGGTCACCCCGACGCCGCTGGGCGCGCCGTTGGAGCTCAGCGCCACGGTCTGTGCGGTGCCGCTCGTGGTGGTCGTGTTCACGGTCGTCGTGGCGGTGCCGCCGGCGGCGGGCACGTTGCCCGTGCCGGGCGTGACCGCGATCGAGAAGTCGTTGGTGGGCGCGGGTCCGCCGACCGCCGTCTTCCAGATGGTGTAGGCGACACCGTCGGCGCTGCGGTCGAGGACCGTCGCGTTGATGTTGGCGGTGGTGTCACACGCGGAGTGGTAGCAGGAGTCGTAGGAAGCGTTCGCCTGGCCGCCCCACTTCGTGGCCTGCGCCGAGGTCTTGCGGGCGTCGGCGCCGGCCGCGTAGCCGGAGGTGGGGATGCCGCCCTGCTGGAAGGAGTAGTCGTCGGAACGGCCCTGGCCCTCGACGTTCTCCTCGGGACGCAGGTTCAGCGTGTCCCAGTACGCCTTCATCGGCGCGGCGGTGGTGGAGTTGATGTTGTTGATGAAGTAGCCGCCGTTGGGCGAGCCGACCATGTCGAAGTTGTAGTAGCCCTTGATCGCGCTGCGCTGGGCGGAGGTGAGTTGGCTGACGTAGAACTGCGAGCCCTGCAGGCCCTGTTCCTCGCCCGCCCACCAGCCGAAGCGCACATGCTTGCTGAGCGTCGGATTGGCCTGGGCGAGCGCGAGGGCGTTCTCCAGGAGGGTGGCGGAGCCGGAGCCGTTGTCGTTGATGCCGGGTCCGGCGGAGACGCCGTCGAGGTGGGCGCCGAACATGACGGTCGAGTCGGCGGGGCCGCCCGGCCAGTCGGCGATCAGGTTGTTGGCGCGGTAGGTGCACGAGGTGCAGGTCTGCTCGGAGACCGTGAAGCCGGCCGCCTGGAGCTTGCCCTTGACGTACGCCAGCGACGCGGTGTAACCGCCGGTGCCCGAGCGGCGGTTGCCGCCGTTCTGCGAGGCGATCGTGCCGAGCTGGGACAGGTGCGCCTGCACGTTGGCCACGCTGATGTTCGGCGGATCGGTCGGGTTCCCCGGACCGGTCACCGTCAGCGTGTACTGCGCGGTGTGCGTGACGCTACCGGTACCGGTTACCGTCACCGTGTAGGTGCCGGCCGTCGGCGCCGCGCCCGCCGTCAGGGTCAGCGTCGAGGTGCCACCGGACTGGACGGTGGGCGGGTTGAACTGCCCGGTCACACCACTCGGCAGACCGGCGACGGACAGCGCGACGGACTGCGCCGAGCCGCTGGACGTGGTCGTGCCGACCGTGGTCGAGACGGTTCCGTTCGGTACCACGGTGCCCGAGGTCGGGTTGACGTTGATCGAGAAGTCGTTTTGGCCCGGGCCGCCGGTGCAGGGCGGGTCGTTGGGTTGTGCGGGGACGCTGACGGCGTCCCAGGCGGCCTTGGTCTTGTTGAACAGGGCGCAGGTGGGGTCGAGGGTCTTGGCCGAGTTGAGGGTGGCGGTGCGGTATTTCTTGTAGGTCATGCCGCTGGTCTTGAGCAGCATGCCGCCGTAGAAGATCTTGCCGGCCTGTTGGATGCCGACCCCGGTGAGGGTGGTGTTGTTGCAGGTGGGGCTGTTGGGCTTGCCGCCGCCGGGGGTGGTGCCCTCGGCGAGGAGGTAGAACCAGTGGTTCATCGGGCCGGCCGCGGCGTGTTCCTCGGTGTTCGGGATGGAGGAGCTGTAGCAGTCCGGGTCGCCGTTGGTGGAGGGCTTGTACATGTAGCGGATCGGGCCCTGGCCGACCAGGTTGACGACTTCGCCGACGGTGTAGTCGGGGACGTCGTAGGGGGAGGGCTCGTTGGTGTAGGCCTCGGTGAGGGCGCCCATGATGTCGCCGGTGGACTCGCCGAGTCCGGGTTCGGTGCCGGCGCCGCCGGGGGTGAACTGGTCGATGCCGTGGCCGAATTCGTGGCCGATGACGTCCTGGGAGGAGATCCACTGGTTGGCCTGGTTGTGGCCGATGGTGATGGAGGAGCCGTCCCAGTAGGCGTTGAGGTCGTTGAGGCCGACCTTGACCGGCCAGCTGCCGCCGTTGCCGTTGTGTCCGTTGCGACCGAGCCAGTCGCGGAGCATGTTCCATTCCTTCTGCGCCGCGAACATCGCGTCGACGCAGCCGGTTTCCTTGCTGGACGCCTGGCCGTTGCCCCAGGAGTCGGTGGACTTGGTGAAGACCTGGCCGTTGCTGTAGTCCGCGCAGGTCAGGCCGGGGCGGTTCGGGTCGCGCAGGGAGTAGGAACTGCCCGAGCCGGTGGTGTCGATGGTGAGCGGGTTCGGGCCGTTCCACTGACTGTTGCCGGTGCCGGCCTTCACGTCGTCGACGGTGTCGAGCACCGTGCCCGTGCTCGCGTCGACGAAGACGTGCAGCCTGCTGGGCGCGGTCGCGGTACGACCGATCAGCACGGTCTCCCAGGCCAACGCGCTCTTGCCGTCCTTGACCCGGACGACCAGGCGGTGCGATTCGACCTTGTCCACGGCCGCGAGCTTGGTCTTGGACGTGGCCTCGGCCGCGCCTGCCGCCACGGTGGGGTGGATCTGCACGGCGATACGGGCATCGGTGGCGGACTGGGTCGCGCGGACCCGGCCCTGGCCGTCGGCGAGCACGACGGCGTCGCCGCCGACCACCGGAATGCCCCGGTAGGTGCGCTGGTAGGCGACCGAGTACAGGTCGTTGACCCACGGGGTGACCGACTGCCGTTCGTAACTCTCGTCGGGACCCTTGGCGAGGGTGTCGAGGCCGCTGGCCGCGGCTCGGTCGGCGGCGGAGATCGCCAGGGACTGTGCGCCGGGGGGAGGCGCGGGGTCGGCCGAGGCCGACTGGGACGTCGCGCTCACCGTGAGACCGGTGAGCATGGCCAGGACGGTCCCGGCCGTGGTTATTCTTCGATTCATCGAGGCTCCTTGAGTGGAAAGGCAGACCTCGACCACGAATCCGGCTTGTCCGCGCGCCTTGTGAGCGCCGCGGCCGACCGTGCACGCCGGGGTTCGTGCCCGAGCGAGCGAAACACTCACACGGACAGGGGTCCCGAGCGAAGGGATCCGGGAAGGCCAGCAAATACTGGCTAAATCCGCCCGACCCGACACGCCGAGCGCGCGGGCGCCCACCCGGCCGCCGAGGCGGCAGAGGGGACGCCCGCGCACGAGGTCAGGGGCAGGTCGGGTCACCGGCCGTCGCCGGCACGGCGACCGCGTTCCAGGCGTCCCTGGTCTTCTTGAACAGCGCGCACGTGGGGTCGAGGCCCTTGGCGGCGAGCAGGGTCTGCCGCCGTACCTTGGGGTAGTTCGTGCCACTCGTCCGGAGCAGCAGGCCGCCGTAGAAGACCTTGCCGGCCGTTTGGATGCCCACTCCGGTGAGGGAACTGTTGTTGCACGTCGGGCTGTTGGGCTTGCCGCCGCCCGGGTTGCTGCCCTCGGCGAGCAGATGGAACCAGTGGTTGAGCGGGCCCGAGGCCCGGTGCTCGTCCGGAGGCAAGGTGCTCGTGTAGCAATTCGGGTCCCCGGTCAGGGCGGGGTTGTACATGTGGCGCAACGGTCCGCCCAGGTCGATCATCTCGCCGACGGTGTAGTCCGGGGTGTCGAACGGGGCGGGTTCGTTGGCGTACGCCTCGGTGAGCGCGCCGAAGATGTCGCCGGTGCCCTCGCTCAGGCCGGGTTGCGCGAACGGATAGCCGGGGCTGGTCTGGTCGATGCCGTGCGCGTACTCGTGGCCCACGACGTCCATCGCGCCGATCCACTGGAACGAATTGTCGTGGCCGACCACCACGCGCGTGCCGTCGAACCAGGCGTTGATCTGGTTGAGTCCGACCACCACGGGCCAGGTGCGGCCGGCGCCATTGTGCCCGTTGCGGCCGAGCCAGGTGCGCAGCATGTCCCATTCCTTCTGCGCGGCCCACATGGCGTCGACGCAGCCGGTCTCGATGCCGGTGGGATTGCCGTTGCCCCAGTCGTCGACGGGCTTGGTGAGCACTCCGCCGTTGTACTTCGCGCAACTCAGGCCCGGGCGGGTCAGGTCCTGCATGAAGTGGGTACCGCCCGAGGAGGCGGTGGTGATGGTGATCGGGTCGGGGCCGTTCCACTTGCTGTGGCCGGTACCGGCATGCGCGTCGTCGTAGGAGTCGATGACCGTGCCGGTCCGGGCGTCGACGAAGACGTGCAGCCGACTGGGGCCGGTCTCGGTCCGACCGACCAGAACGATCTCCCAGGCCGGCTGCGCGGAGTTCGCGTTCAGGCGCACGACCAGGCGTCGGGTGTCGACCTTGTCGACGACCGACAGTCGGGCACGGGCCGCGGTCTCGGCCGCCTCGGCGCCCACGGTCGGCTCGCTCGGGAGGTCGGTGGGCAGGCGGTCGGCCGTCTCCAGGGCGCGGACCTTGCCGGTGCCGTCCACCAGTACCGCGGCGTCGCCGCCGACGACGGGAAGCCCGCGGTAGGTGCGGGTGTAGGAGATCGAGTAGAGGTTGTCGACCCACGGCGTCACGGTGCCCCGCAGGTATTGCTCGCCGGGCAGCTTGGTCGGGGCGATCGCGCCGCCGGCGACGGCCCGGTCGGCCGCGCCGACCGCCGCCGATCGGGCGGCGGCCGAGAACGGGGCGGGTGGTGACGCGGCGTTCGATGGGGCGGTCGTGCCGATCACCAGGCCGGCGAGCAGGGCCAGGACGGACCCGACCGTCAGCGTTCTGCGATGCGTCGAGGCTCCTCGGGTTGAAGGCGCGCCC
This sequence comes from Embleya sp. NBC_00888, assembly GCF_045207655.1. Lineage (NCBI taxonomy): Bacteria > Bacillati > Actinomycetota > Actinomycetes > Kitasatosporales > Streptomycetaceae > Embleya > Embleya sp. NBC_00888. The sequence goes on from NZ_CP108785.1 coordinate 3,406,160, forward strand.
CGACCACGAATCCGACCGCCATCCCGCCGGGTTCGTCGCCCGAGCGAGGAAACCCTCACACCGGGCCCGACGCACGGTCAACGAGCGTTGACCCATCGGCATATTTTGGCTAGCGGCACGCCCGAAGCGGACCCGGGCGGCCTGCCGCCGACGCGGCGACCGAGGTGAAGGCCCGGCAACCACCGTCGACGCGGGCGGGGCGCACGACCCGGCCGCCCGGCGTCGCCCGCCGCTCAGGCACGCGGCTCCCAGCGGAACAGGCGGACGGCGATCGCCGCGCCGGCCAGCGTCCAGGCGGCGACCGAGGCCATCGCGCCCAGGGCGGCGGCGACGCCGATGCCGTCCCAGGCACCGGCGGCAAGGTCCACGACACCCCCGCCGGGTACCAGGTAGCCGAGCCAGTCCAGGCGCTCCGGCGCCTTCTCTTCGACCAGGAGGCTGCCGCCGGCGGCGACCACGATGAACGGCAGGGTGGTGACCTGGGCCTGCTCGGGCGAGGAGGTGAACGCCGACGTGGCCACCGCGACGCCGGTGCACATCAGCGCGCCGGTCACCGTCGCGATCGCGAGCAGCCCCACGTTCGTCGGGGCGGACAACGAGGTGCCGGACAGCAGGGCCACCAACGCCACGATCTGTACGCAGGTGACCAGCAGGGCCGGCAGCACCAGGCCGGTGATGATCGAGGCGTCGGTGTCCGAGCCACTGCGCAGGCGCTTGAGGAACAGGTCCTTGCGCCGGGCCGCGAGGGTGGTGGTCAGCGTGGCGTAGACCCCGATCAACTGGATGAACAGCAACGACTGGGACACGGTCGCCGAGGTCGGCGAGACCAGCGAGGTGCCCGCCACGCACAGCGGGAGCAGCACGACCGTCGCCGCGACGGCCTTGTTGCGCAGCATGATCCGCAGTTCGGCCCCGGCGATGGCGAGCCCTGTGTCCCGGTTCATCGGGACACCCGCTCGGGAGTCGCCTGCGCGACGGCCCGGAAGACGTCGTCCAGGGTCGGCGGGTGGGTGACCAAGCCGCGCAGATGCAGCCGGCGTTCGTCCGCCCAGGTCAGCAGTCTCGCCATGTCGCGCTGCAGGTCGTCGGTGGCGATGGTGATCCGCTGGCCCCGGCTGCTCGCCACGTCCGCGGCGAGCGGGAGGTCGGTGGCGGAGATCCCGTCGGACAGATCGAGGGTGATCCGGGCCGGGTAGGGAGCGAGCAGGTCGGCGAGCGTGCCCTCGACGGCGATCCGGCCCTCGCGCATGATCGCGATCCGGTCGGCGATGGTGCCGGCCTCCTCGAGGTAGTGCGTGGTCAGCACCACGGTGGCGCCGTCGTCGAGCAACTCGCGCACCAGGTCCCACAGCAGGTCGCGCGACTGCGGGTCCAGGCCCGCGGTCGGCTCGTCCAGGAACAACAGCTCCGGGCGTCCGTAGACCGCCATCGCCAGATCGAGTCGGCGCTTCTCGCCGCCGGACAACCGCCCGACCCGCACGTCGCGCCGCCGGGTCAGGTCCAAGCGCTCGATCAGCGTGTCGTCGTCGTCCGCGCGGCGGGCGACCCTGGCCCACAGCCGCAGCGTCTCGGCCACTGTCAGCTCGGCGGCGAACCCCGATTCCTGGAGCATCATGCCGGTCCGCAGCCGCACCGCCGTCGAGCGCGGATCGCCGCCGAGGACCCGCACCGAGCCCGAGGTCGGGCGCCGGTGCCCCTCCAAGGTCTCCAGCGTGGTGGTCTTCCCGGCACCGTTGGTGCCCAGGAGCGCGTACAGCTCGCCGCGCCGCACGTCGAGGTCGATGCCCGAGACCGCCTCGAAGTCGCCGTACGAGCAGTGCAGTTCGCGTGCTTCGATCACGGTGGATGTCATTGCCCCAGCCTGGGTCGGGCGCCGCGGGCCGGGTAGTGGCCCGATGTCCGCTCCGGGTCTGACAAATGTCATGCCCACCGGTGACCGACCGTTCGCCGGGAGCGCCCGAACGCGCGCCTACGCTGGGGGCATGGTCTCTCCCACGATGCGACGGGCACGTCGCTACACCGCGTGGTCGCTGATGTCCATCGTGGCGCTGCTCGCCGGCGTTCCGGCGACGGTCGCCGTGCTGCGGGTCGCGCGCGGGGAGGGCGGTTGGGCGTTGGCCGTCGCCTCCCTCGCCTGTTGCGGGCTGCTGATCGCGCTGGCCCGCTTCTGGGACTCGGCTCCGCCGCGCCCGCTCCAGGCGCTCACCGTCGCGGCGACCCTCGGGGTGTGGGCAACGGCCCAGGGGCACGACCCGGACGGGCAGTGGGCCATGCCGCTCGCCACGGCACTGGCCCTGTCGGCGATGTATCACCGAGGACACCGGCTCCCGGTCCTGGGCGCGGGCCTGGTGATGGTCGTGCTGCCGCCGCTCGCGCTGGGCAGCGGTGTCGGAACGACGGTCGCCGCGGTGCTGATCACGCTCTCGGTGTCGGTGACCTGCGTGCTCAACGACTGGGTCTGGCGGCAATTCGTCGAACTCGACGACGCCCGCCGGCTCGCGGGCGAACTCGCGGTGGCCAACGAGCGGTTGCGGTTCGCCGCGGACCTGCACGACATCCAGGGGCACACGCTCACCCTGATCGCGGTCAAGAGCGAACTGGCCCGGCGCCTGCTGGAGGTGGACCCGCCGGGCGCGGCGGCGCAGATGGGCGAGGTGGAGGCGCTGGCCCGCGAGGCGGTCACCGACACCCGCGATCTGGTGCACGGCTACCGGGAGGTGTCCTTCGCCGCCGAACTGGCCAACGCGGCCGCGGTGCTCGCGGCGGCCGGCGTCGAGTGCAGGTACGGCCCGGTGCCGGTGCTGCCGGCGCCCGCCGGATCGTTGTTCGGCTTGGTGGTCCGGGAGGCGACCACCAACATCCTGCGTCACTCGACGGCCACAACCGCGTCGATCGACGTGTCCGCCGACGGCCGCCGACTGACCGTGCGCAACAACGGCGCGACGCATGGCATGCGGCCGGGCGGTACCGGGCTGACCGGGCTGGACACCCGATTGCGCGAGCATGGCGGCGAGCTGCGGGCCTCGGCCGGCGTGGGCATCTTCGAGGTGGTGGCCCGACTCGAGGTCGGCGACCGGACGAAGGCCCACGCGTGATCACCGTGTTGCTGGCCGAGGACGAGGCGATGTTGCGCGGAGCGCTGGGCCGTCTTCTGGACCTGGAGCCGGATCTGACCGTGATCGCCCAGGCCGCCGACGGCGACGCCGCGATTGCCGAGACTGCCCGGCATACGCCCGACGTGGTGGTGATGGATCTGGAGATGCCCGGCGGCCCGGACGGCCTGGAGGCGGCCGGTCGCATCCTGGCCGCGCGCCCCGGGACCCGGATCGTGCTGGTGACCCGGCACGCCCGCCCCGGCGTGCTGACCCGCGCGCTGCGGGTGGGCGTACGCGGCTTCGTGCCCAAGTCCCGCCCGGCGTCCCAGTTGGCCCAGGTGATCCGGGAGGTGCACGGCGGGCGCCGGCACGTGGACCCGGACATCGCCGCGTCGGCGCTGACCCTGGACTGCCCGTTGACCGAACGCGAACTGGACGTGTTGCGGCTGACCCGCGAGGGGCTGAGCGTGCGCGAGATCGCCGCCCGGGTGCACCTGGCGGCCGGTACCGTCCGCAACTACCTATCCTCGGCGATGACCAAGGTCGGCGAGCCGAGCCGGCACGCGGCGGCCCGCTACGCGTTCGAGCGGGGTTGGTTGTAGGTCGTGGTGGGTGAAGCGGACGGGGGAGCGGTGACGGGATCCGAGGCGGGTGCGACCGGGGGCTTCGAGCCGGCGACCGGGGCGGAGGTACGGCCGGCCGGGGCCGGCGGGCCCGCCGGAGCCGCCGCGTCGCACCCGGAGCGGGCCGGCGCGGTTCGGGACGCGTTCGAGGCGCTGTTGCGGATTCGTGAGGTGGTGAACACGTCGGTCGTGGATCCGGGCGCGGTGCCCGCCGAGTGGGAGCGGGTCCGGATGGTGCGCGCCATCGCACTCGCGTTGGAGGCCGCCGGGGTGCCGCCGTCGGCGGTGGACGAACACGGCGCGCGGACGGCGACCGGATACCTCGTCACCGCGACGGAGCATCCGAGGGTGGTCCGGGTGGAGTGGCCGGGGCCACGCGGAAGCGGCGCGGGCCACGAGGCGGAATCGGCGCTGCGCGGCTGTGCGCGCGTGTTGGGCGGACTGGGTTGGGTGGTGCTGGAGTATCGGGGCAAGGGCGGTCGGCGCCACCTGGAGGTGGAGGCGCCCGCTACGGTGCGGCGGTGAAATCGGCGGTCCGCGGGGCCGAGGCGACCCGTGCGCGCCACGGCGTCGGGTGCGCTTACTCGATCGCGCGCTCTGTCGTTCGCTCGCTCGATCAAGCGCTCGGCCGATCGCGGTGGAGGGCGAGTGCGGTCGTGGTCGCCGTCTTCGTCTTCGCCGTACGGCGGGGTGGTCGGTCACAGGCCGCGATCCATTCCCGCCTGCCGCCCGCACAGGGCCATGCAGACCTGATTCGGCCCCTCGTACGGGCGCTCCGGCAACGCCGCCAAGGCCCGGGTGACCCGGACCTCCGCCCCGTTGACGGTCGCCGCCGCCGTCAGGGCTTCCGGCCGGGCCGGAAATCGCACACCGAAGAGGGCGCACTGCAGCGCCTCCGGCTCCACCATCGTCGATTCGCCACTGCTCAGCATGGCTCCTCCGTCGCAGCACCCGACCGCGGCTGCGCGCACCCGGCGGTCGGCTTCGCCGAACGCACCGGGAACCGGCCTCCGCGCCACTCTCGGGGTCGCGCTACGACACGGAGGGCCGCCTGTCGCACGAGCGCGAGGTGTCGGCCGCGGCTCGGGATCCCAGGGCGTCGGCAGCATTCCGTTCAAGGGCTATAATACGCCGCGCCCGGCCGGTCGGTCGGACCGACTCGGCCGATCGCACCCTTTCGAGCCGGTCGGACCATGTCGGGCCGCGTCGAGGAAGCCGGACCGCCGCGAGCCGGTCCACCCGGCGGTGGCCGTCCCGCGTGACTCCGCCCCCGGCGTGCGCCGGCTTCGGGTGGCCGGCGCGGGTTCAGGTGGTGAACCCCAGGTGCACGTGGTCGTGGTGGGTCGCGTCGGTGAAGAACGTCGCGCCGGGGAGAGCGTACGGGCCGCCCACGTTGTAGGAGCCGGCCGCCGCGCCGGCCCGCATGAAGCTCTCGACGAGCGCGCGGGGCGTGGCCGGGTCCACGACGGGTCGGCCGTCGATGCCCCATACGTCGACGGCGCGACCCTTCGGGTGGTCGCTGGGGCGCGTGGTGCCGAACACGTCGATCGGGTGGCCCGAGCGCAGCACCGTGACGTCGATGGTGTGGTCGACGGCCAACGTTTCCAACGCGGTGAGCACCGACGCATGCACGGTGTCGGCCCGTACGTCGGCGGCAGCGGCGGGCGGCAGGACGATGCGCGAGTCGGCGAGCACGCGGGTCGCCTGTGCGGAAACGGTCGCGGCGGCGGGTCCGGGATCCGAGGGATGCAGCGCGGTCACCGTCCACCTGGGTGTGGCCCGGCTCAGTCGCACGTCCACGGTCGACCCATCCGCCGTCACCGCCCCGTCGGCGGCGCGTGTCCACCGACGACAGGCGACGAGCACGCTCGCGGTGGTGTCCAGGATGCCGCCGTACTGCGCGTCGACCACTTCGAGCACGGCCTCGGGCGCGTCCACGAGCAGCGGTCCGGCCTGGTCGGCGAGTTCGGGGGCGAACCCCAGCGCGGCGAGCCGCGCACGGGCCGCGGCGGGTCCCGGTTCGCCCGGCGGCCACGCGCCGAGCGCGGACACCGCGGCGACCGCGCGTCGTTTCACCTCCGGCTGCACGTCACCGGGGTTGGGCGCCCACGCGGTGACCACCGGCAGTCCGGGCGCGGCACTCGTCGCGGTCGCGGCGGCACTCGGCGAAGCGGACCCGTTCGCCGATACCGGTCCGCCCGTGGGCGACGGGGACGGCGACACGCGCCGTCCCCCGGACGACGAGCAGCCGATCGCCGTTCCCGCGATTCCGAGCAACACCGCGCGTCGATCCGGTGTATACCGGGCATATCGTTCGTCCACTTCGCCACGGTAAGCCGCACCCCCGCGCAACCCCGGCAACCGGAAGCGCCGACAGGCGTGTCATCCGGCGGGATCCGGCCCCGTCTCGGCAGCCGGACGCGCGTAGCTCGGCCGATCACACGTGGTCTCCGCGGTCGCGACGAGGGTGCCCGCGAGCAGGGCGTCGAGGTAGCGGTCGGGCAGGGTGGGGTCGGTTCGGTCGGGGGAGCGGTGTACCGCGAAGCCGAGTCCGCACAACAGCAGCAGGAGGTCGGCCGGACCCAGCGACGGGTGCAGGGTCTCGATCGCGGCGGCGCGTGCCAGCAGGTCCGCGGTCGCGAGCTGCAGGTGCTCGCGGAGCTGCCCGGTTTCCGGCGTGGCCGCGTCGGGGCCGAAGGCCGCCGCGGCGAAGGCCTCGTCCTGGACACACGCGGTGAGTACGGCCTTGAGGAAGACGCGCAGGGCCTGCCGCGCGTCCGGCAGGTCGGCGGCCCGATGGGCCTGTTGGATCAGCTCGGCGAACCGGTCGGCGGCCAGCGCCTCGAGCAGGGCCTCGGGCGTGGGGAAGTGCCGGTACACGGTGCCGACACCGACGTCGGCGGCCAGCGCGACCGCGTTCAGTTGCGGCGGCCTGCCGCCGCGCACCAGCTCCCGTGCGGCGTCCATGATCCGGCGCCGATTGCGCGCGGCATCCTTGCGCAGCGCGGGTCTGTGGGGTGCGGCGGTGTCGTCCATGTGCGGACGTTATCGGCCAAGCGGATGAATGGTCCATGCGGACCATCCGCCCCGCGGCCGACGCGGATTCGCCGGATCGGGTGAAATCGCGGAGTTCTCGGCCTCGTCGCCGTGCCGCCGGCCGGATTCGGAGGTTCTCTCGGAGAGCGGTTCCGAGGGAGGTCAGGATGGCGCAGGTCGCGGCCGGGGGTGCTCCCGCCCGGCACGGCGTGTTCTGCGTGATCGTGATGATCGCCCTGATGGCCCTGCTGCACGCCACCCATGTCCCCGGCGTCGGACACCGCGCCGCGCCGATCCCGGATCGATGTTCGGTCGAGACCGCCGATCGCGTCGTCTTCTCCCTCGTCGGCGACGTGCCCGCCGCCGCGTCCGGTGGCGCGCCCGACGAGCACGACGGGCACTCGGCGCGCGATGCCGCGCCGGCGGGCGACACCGGCGGTCGGCACGGTCCGGCGGTCGGCGGCGCGTGTGCGCCGGCCACGGCCCGGCCGCGCCACCACATTCCGGCCGCATCGGCTCCCGCCCTCACCGACGTCCTCGGATCCCGAATCGCCGACCCGGCCGAGGTCGGCGAGGGCTGCGCCCGCACGGCCACGAACCCCCTCGGGCGAGCCCCTTCGCGGACCGTCGTCCTGCGCTGCTGAGAGGTCACCGCCGCCGCGCCGCCGCCGAATCGGGTGAGCGGCGTGTCCGGCGTGCCGCGTTCGATTCCTCAGCCCCGCGAACCCGGGAGATCCCACCATGCCCATTGACGCCTACCTGCTCCTGAGCGCCCTCGTGCGCGCCGAAGCCGCCCGCTCCGCCGCCGGTGCGGCCGGCACGGACACCCCACCGCCCGCCGCCACTTCGAGCCGGGGCGCCGCCGGACCCGCCGCCTGCGATCCCCCCGGCGCCGACCGCGCCGCCGCCGATCGGGAGGCCGTGCCGGAGAACAGCCCGGACGCGGCATCCCCGGGGTCCAGGCAATAGCCGTACGCGTCCCGCTTCCGCATCGGTGTCCCCCGGCATGGCCATGCCGGGGGACACCGGCGTTCTCGGCACAGGCGGCAGACCACCGGCCCGGGCGCGGACGTGGACCCGGTGTGGACACCCCATCCGTAACTGATTATGGTTTTCATTATCGAATGGTCGAGGCGGTCCCGCCGATCGACGCGTTGACACACCCCTGCCTGGAAAGAGCTCTCATGCGTATATCCACCCGCGCGGTCTTCGCCCTCACCGCAACGGCCCTGACCGCCGGAACCCTCGCCGCGTGCGGTTCCGACGACAAGGACGACAAGGACGGGAGGAACGGGAAGAACGGGAACCAGGTCGGGGCCGCCGGTCCGGCCGCCGGTTCCGGACCCCGGATCAAGGTGGTGGCGACCACGACGCAGGTCGCCGACTTCGTGCGCAACATCGGCGGCGACCGGGTCGAGGTGACCCAGTTGATCAAGGCCAACGCGAGTGCCCACGAGTACGAGGCGACCCCCGCGGACCTGAACGCGATCCGCGGCGCCAAGCTGGTCGTGGAGAACGGCGTCGACATGGAGAAGGCGTGGCTGCCCAAGGCGATCCAGGCCGCCGGCTTCAAGGGGCCGGTCGTGGACACCTCGGTCGGCGTCCCCCTGCGCAAGGGCGAGTCGGACGAGGGCCACGAACACGAGCACGAGCACGGCGAGTACGACCCGCACATCTGGCACAACCCGCTCAACGCCAAGGTGATGGTGAGCAACATCGCCAAGGCGCTGACCACCGCCGACGGCGTCAACGCGAAGGTGTACGAGAACAACCTCGCCGGCTACGGCGCCAAGCTCGACGCGCTCGACGCGGACACCCGGGCCAAGCTCGACACGATCCCGGCGGCCGATCGCAAGCTGGTCACCAATCACGACGCGCTGGGCTACTACGTCGACCGCTACCGGCTGGAGTTCGTCGGCTCGATCATCCCCGGCTTCGACGACCAGGCCGAACTCTCGGGCAGCCGCATCGACGACGTCGTCGCCAGGATCAAGGCCACCGGCACCAAGGCCGTCTTCGCCGAGAGCGCGCTGCCGGCCAAGACCGCCGAGACCATCGCCCGGGAGGCGGGCGTCAAGGTGATCGCCGGCGACGACTCGCTCTACGCCGACTCGCTCGGCGCCCCCGGCTCCGCCGGCGCGACCTACCTCGGCTCCGAGGCGCACAACACCGACACCATCGTCGCCGCGCTGCGGGGCTGAGCGATGACCGACGGCACCGAGGCCGCACCGGATCCGGTCCGCTTCTTCGAGGCCACCATGGCCTACGACCGCACCCCGGCCCTCGCAAAGGTCGACGGCCGGGTTCCGGCCGGCCAGGCGGTGGCCCTGGTCGGCCCCAACGGCGGCGGCAAGTCCACGCTGATCAAGGCCGTCCTGGGCCTGGTCCCGGTGATCGCCGGCACGGTCACCGTGGCCGGTCGGCGCCCGGCCGCGGCCCGCGCGTACGTCGGCTACGTACCGCAGGCGGCGAGCCTGGACCCGGAATTCCCGGTCACCGTACGGCAGGTGGTCCTGATGGGCCGCTATCGCCTGATCGGCCGACTGCGCCGCCCCGGCCGCCGGGACCGGGACGCCGCCGACCGGGCACTGGCCCTGGTCGGTCTCGCCGACCGGGCGAACGCCCGCTTCGGCACCCTGTCCGGCGGCCAGCGTCAACGTGTGCTGCTGGCCCGCGCGTTGTCCGCGCAACCGCCGATCCTGGTGCTGGACGAGCCGTTCAACGGGGTCGACGCGGTCAGCCAGGAGGCACTGATCGGCGCTCTCGTCGACGCCAAGGAAGCCGGTACCGCCGTCCTGGTCAGCACCCACGACCTCGCCGTCGCGCAACGCCTGTGCGAGCAGACGTGTCTGGTCAACCGCCGCCAATTCGCCTTCGGCAGCACCGAGTCCGCGCTCACCCCGGAACTGTTGTGCGCCTGCTACGGCGGCCGGGTCCTCGAACTCGACGCCGGCCGACTCGTCGTCACCCCGGGCTGAGGCCGAGCGTGGACACCACCCTGCTGCTGGAGCCCTTCCGAGTCCCGTATCTGACCCGCGCCCTGATCGAACTGACCATCCTGGGCGTCCTGTGCGGCACCGTCGGCGCGTTCGTCGCGCTGCGCCGACTGGAGTTCGTCGCCGACGCGCTCACCCACACGGTATTTCCCGGCGTCGCGATCGGCTTCGCCCTCCAGGGCGTCGACGGGGTCTTCGCGGGCGCGTCGGTCGCGGCCGGCGTCACCGCCGTCGGGTTGACGCTGCTCACCCGCAACCGGCGCACCAGCGACGACGCCGCGCTGGCGATCGTGCTGACCGCGATGTTCTCGATCGGCGTGGTGGTCGTCTCGCGCAGCCGCTCCTACACCGCCGACTTCCAGACCTTCCTGTTCGGCCAGATCCTGTATACCTCCCGCACGCAGATCATCGAGACCGCGGCGGTCGCGCTGCTGTGCCTGATCACCCTCGCCGCGCTGGGTCGGCAACTGTTCCTGCGCAGCTTCGACCCGGAGGCCGCTCGCGCGGCGGGATACCGCGTCGGCGCGCTGGACCTGGCGCTGAACCTGGTGATCGCGCTGACCGTGGTCGCCGCCGTACGCACCATCGGCACCGCCCTGGTCCTGGCCCTGCTGGTGGTCCCGGCGACCATCGGCCGCACGCTGGGCGGTCGGCTGGGCCCGATCGTGGCGATCGCCGCCGGCTCGGCCGTACTGTCCGGATACGTCGGCCTGACCGTCAGCTACACCGCCTCGATCGACCACGACCTGGCGCTGCCCGCCGGACCCACCGTCGTGCTGACCCTGGTGGCCGGCTACCTGCTCGCGCTCGGCGCGGCGATGGCGGTCGGCGTGGCCGGTCGGCGAAACCCGCGCTTGTCGGCCCGCGCGGGACGCCCGGCCGCACCGGTACCCACACCGGCCGTGACCGCGTCCCCCACCCCGTCCCCGATCCCCCGCCCGACCGGGAGCGCCCGATGACCTGGTTCGACACCTACACCCATCGCGCCTACGCCGAAGCGGTCATGGTCGGGCTGCTCGCCGGCATCGTCGGCGTCCAGGTCGTGCTGCGCAGGCTCGCCTTCTACGCCATGGCGATGACCCACGCCACCTTCCCCGGCGTCGTGCTCGCCTCGATCCTGGGCCTGGACATCTACCTGGGCGGCGCGGTGGTGGGCGTGCTGCTGTCCCTGGCCATCGTCGGACTGACCCGGCGACCGGGCCGGACCGCCTCCGGCGCGACCGGGGTGATCCTGGCCGCCGGCTTCGCCCTGGGCGCCACGCTGGTGGCCGCCGGGCCGGCCTCGGACCGCAAACTGTCCGCGTTCCTGGTCGGTTCGATCGTCACCACCGACAGCCACGACCTCGTGGTCACGGCCGGCGTCGGCCTGGTGGTGCTGATCGTGCTCGGCCTGTGTGCCAAGGAACTCACCTTCGCCGCCTTCGACCACGAGGGCATGCGCGCCGCCGGGCACCCGGTGACGGCACTGGACCTGCTGCTCCTGCTGATCGTCCAGGCCGTGATCGTGGTGCTCACCCCGGCGGTCGGCATCATGCTCACGTTGGCCCTGCTGGTCGCGCCCGCCGCCACGGCCCGGCTGTGGACCGATTCGCTGCGTCGCACCACCGCACTGGCGGGCGTGCTGGGCATCGGCAGCGCGGTGATCGGTCTGGAGATCTCCCGGCACTACGACGTCGCAGCCGGGGCCACCATCGCGCTGGTCGCCGCCACCGGGTTCGTCCTGTCCCTGCTGGTCTCCCCGCGCCACGGCGCGCTCGGCCGCCTCCTCGAACGCCGACCCGCGGCCGGGACATCGACCGCGACGACCGCCTGAACCCCCGCCCCCGACCCGGAACCCACCCACGTCCCGAGCACTTTCGTCCGCCGCCCGGCCCATCTGTCCTTGACCCCCACGCACACACCCGGTGACCCGAGGCGGTCGCCGCGTGCCCCGCGCGGCGAGGCCGTGCGGGCAACCGTTCACCCGGGTGGCCGATGAGCAGTGGGGCGGAGACGATGGAAAGGACCGCGTGCGGACTCCGCGGCGCGGTCCCGAGCCCTGCGGTCGGCGGGCTGCCGGCGGCGGGCACTGCGAGAGGTACCACCATGACCATGGCCAAAGACATCATGCACGAGGGCGCTCAGTGGATTCCGCAGACGGAGACGCTGCACCGGGCCGCGCAGTTGATGCGCGAACTCGATGTGGGCTCGCTGCCGGTCAGCGACGCCAACGAGAGGTTGTGCGGCATCATCACCGACCGCGACATCGTCACCAAGTGCGTCGCGGACGGCCGCGATCCCGCCACGGTCACCGCCGGCGAACTGTGTGAGGGCACCCCCCGCTGGATCGACGCCGACGCCGACATCGCCGAGGTACTGCGCGAGATGCAGGTGCACCAGATCCGCCGACTGCCGGTGATCGCGCGCAAGCGCCTGGTCGGCATGATCAGCGAGGCGGACCTGGCGCGGCACCTCTCCGACGAACAGATCGCCGCGTTCGCCGAGAACGTCTACGCGTCGCGATAACCACGCGCCCGGTACACCTGCACCACCTGCACCCACGAACCCCGAGCCGCCGACCCGCCGTTCGCCGCGACCTGCACAGGACCGAAAGCGCGGCGTGCGGCGGGTCGCCGCCGTGTCGGCCCACGCGTTCGGAGGATCGGGGCACCGGGGGTGATCAATTCACCGGGACCACGGCCACCGGGCAATGCGCGTGATGCAGGACGGCGTGCGTCGTCGGGCCCAATCGCATCGGCAGCGGGCCGTGCCTGGGGTGCGCGGCGACGACCAGCAACGCGCCGTCGCTCGACGCGCACACCAGGTCGCGCCCGGCCGACCCGTTCATCACCACGGTGTCCACCGGCAGTTCGGGGTCGCGGCGCCGGATCGGGCCGACGACCTGCTCGACCATCCTGGTGCGTTCGGCGGTGACCGTGTCGACGTCGAACATCGACGGCAACATCAGGCTCGGCGCCAGGCCGGTCACCGGGAGCGCCCACGAGTGCACGGCACGCAGGCCGCCGCCCAGCAGTCCTGCCCGCTCGGCCGCGAACTCCGCGGCGGGCTGGTCCTCGAGGCCGCCGATGCCGACCACGACGCCGCTCGCGTCCTCGGCCGCCTCGGAGCGCAGAACCACGACCGGGCACGTGGTGTGCGCGCACACGCGCAACGAGACCGACCCCAGGAGCAGGCCGGCGAACCCGCCGTGGCCGCGACTGCCCACCACGATGGTGTCGCACCGCGCACTGGCGGCCAGCAGCGCCTCGGCGGCGTCGCCCTCGCGGACCGAACCCTCCACCACCAGGCCGGCGAACCGCTCGCGGACGCGTGCCGAGGCGGTGTCGACCAGCGCGTGTGCCCGCTCGCGCACCTCGACCCGATGCTGGTGACCGAGCCCGCTGATGGGCACAACGGTGACGATGTACAGCGGAATGTGTCGGGCGGCGGCGTCGCGCGCGGCCCAGTCCAGCGCGTGCTCGGCGGCGGGGGAGCCGTCGTGACCGGCCAGGACCCCGAGTTCGACTTCGCTGTGCATGGGCGACATACGACTCACCTCGATGGGGACATCCACCAGGCTCATACCCGCTGCGACGGACGCCGACAGCGACCGCCCGGCAAAGCTCGCGCGCCGGACCGCGGGATGTCGGGGCCGACCTCACCTTCGGCGGCCCTCGCGCGTCCACTTGTCGGGACGACCTGTTCGGTCGACCATCGGGACGAACACCGCGACCGAGGAGAGCAGCACGATGAACACACGTCATGCGATCGTCGACACCACCCTCGGCGGGCTGATCGTGGTGGCGGCGCAGGACGCCATCGTGGGTCTGTACTTCCCGCACCACTGGTACATGCCGCCCGAGGAGAGCCTGGGCGCGCGGGTCGAGCACCGGGACGACCCCCTGCTCGCGGCGGCGGCGACCCAGTTGACCGAGTACCTCGCCGGTGAGCGGACCTCGTTCGACCTGCCGCTGGCCACGCACGGCGACCCGTTCCAGGAGCGGGTGTGGGCCATGCTCAGGGAGATCCCCTTCGGTGAGACCACCACCTACGGTGCGCTCGCCGAGCGGTTGGGCAACAGGGCGCTGGCCCAGTCGGTGGGCCAGGCGGTCGGGCACAACCCGATCTCGATCATCGTGGCCTGCCACCGAGTGGTGGGCAGCGACGGGAAGTTGACCGGCTTCGCGGGCGGACTCGAACGCAAGCGGCGGTTGTTGGACCTGGAGGAGTCCGAGAGCACCAAGGCGGCCCGGCTGTTCTGAGCGGTCGGCGCCCGCAGCGCAGCCGAACGGGCACGGGACGCGGTCGACCACGACCTGTGGCGCCCGGTCGCGGCGCTCCCCACCAAGCAGCGGCAGGCGGTCGCCTACCACCACTTCGCGGGCCTGCCCCACCGGGACGTCGCCGAGCTGATCGGCGGGCCGCGGCCGCGGCCCGCCGCGCCGCGGCCGACGGCATCAAGGCCCTGCGCACATCGCTGAGCGCCACTTCGAAGGGAGCGGTCCGACGACGCGGGATCGCCATCAAGTCCGCGCTGCCGAGCCTCGAGGCCGGCCCGTAGCCGCCGGCCCGGAGAAGCCGGTTGCGAGACTTCGACTTACAGTGACATTTATGGACGATTTCTTCGGCGTGTCGGGCGACGAGGCGCCTGGGGACGCGTTGCGCGAACTGGCCGATCAGACGACCCGCCCGGGGTGGACCGCGGCGGACCCCGCGGCGGACCTGCTGCCCAGGCTCCGGGTCGCCTGCGACCTCCCGGGCTCGCCCTGGCGACTGCGCGGCACCGAGGTGCTGCCGGACGGCGTCTACGCCGTCGACGTCGAGCACGCCCGGCCCCGCAGCCCACGCCTGTTGGCCGACGCCATCGAACTGCTCGCCGGCATCGCAGGCCCCGCCTTCTTCGTACGGCACACCGACGCGGCCACCTTCGACTGCGTCACCGGCACCCTCCAGCGCGACACCCCGGGACCCGGCCGGGGGCATCTCCTGCGGTTGCGCCTGGTCGGCCCCGAGCGAGATCGCGGCTCCGTGCTCCGCGCCCACGCGGAGGCCCTGGTGCCGGCCCACTGATCCGGCGCGCCGATCCCGTCCGCCGGCCGCGCGCGCCGATATCCGGTGGTCGGCCGACGGGGTGGGCTGGTTGGATCCGGGCATGGTCATACATCTTCCGGACGGGTACGAGATCTCGACCGATCCGACCCGGCTCGACACCGCGCTGATCCACCGCTGGTTGTCCCTCGACGCGTACTGGGCAATGGGCCGCCCGAGGGAGAAGCAGGACACGGCGATCGCCGGGTCGCTCAACTTCGGGCTCTACGACACGGCGTCCGGGGCCCAGGTCGGCTATGCCCGCGTGGTCACCGACGGGGCCACCTTCGGCTGGCTGTGCGACGTCTACATCGACCCGGCCGTACGCGGCAAGGGCCTGGGCACGGCGCTGGTCGCGGTCATCCGGGACCACCTCGAGCCGGCCGGGCTGCGGCGTCTGATGCTGGCCACCGCGGACGCGCACGCGGTGTACGCCCAGGTCGGCTTCGAACCGCTGGCCGACACCGACAAGTGGATGGTCCTGGGCGAACAGTGAGCCGTCCGGGATCCGTCCGCGACGGATCAGGAACGGAGAAGCGCGGCCCGTTCCCGGCCCCGTAGCGTGAGGCGCGTGGTCGTCGAACGCGATGACCACGCGGTCCCGCCCACCGGTCGCGCTACCCTGCCGGCGAGGCCGGCGCCTCGCCCGTCTCCCTCGGGCCGGGCTCGGCGCGAGATGGACGAGACGCCCGACCGCGCAGGCGGCCCCGCCCAACGGATGGAGACACGATGAGCCCGGTCACCAGGACGGACACGCAGTCGCCCGCGCCGGCCGTCGCCGACAGCCACGACCTGATCCGAGTGCACGGCGCGCGGGTGAACAACCTCAAGGACGTCAGCATCGAGATCCCCAAGCGCCGGCTGACGGTGTTCACGGGTGTCTCCGGCTCGGGCAAGAGTTCGCTCGTGTTCGGCACGATCGCCGCGGAGTCGCAGCGGATGATCAACGAGACCTACAGCGCCTTCGTCCAGGGCTTCATGCCCACGTTGGCGCGGCCCGAGGTCGACGTCCTCGAAGGGCTGACGACCGCGATCATCGTCGACCAGCAGCGGCTGGGTGCCGATCCCCGCTCCACCGTCGGCACCGCCACCGACGCGAACGCGCTGCTGCGCATCCTGTTCAGCCGGCTCGGGAAGCCGCACATCGGCCCGCCCGGCGCGTACGCCTTCAACGTCCCCTCGGTCCGGGCGAGTGGCGCCATCACCGTCGAGCGCGGTGCCAAGAAGGCAGTCAAGGCGACCTTCAACCGCACCGGCGGCATGTGCCCGCGGTGCGAGGGCCGGGGCACGGTCTCCGACATCGATCTCACCCAGCTCTACGACGACTCCAAGTCGATCGCCGACGGCGCGTTCACCATCCCCGGCTGGAAGTCCGACAGTTGGTGGACCGTGCGGACCTACGCCGAATCCGGCTTCCTGGATCCGAACAAGCCGATCCGCAAGTTCACCAAGAAGGAGATGCAGGACTTCCTCTACCACGAGCCGGTCAAGGTGAAGGTCGAGGGCGTGAACCTCACCTACGAGGGGCTGATCCCCAAGATCCAGAAGTCCTTCCTGGCCAAGGACAAGGAGGCGCTGCAGCCGCACATCCGGGCGTTCGTGGAGCGCGCGGTGACCTTCACCACGTGTCCCGAGTGCGAGGGCACCCGGCTCAGCGAGGGGGCGCGGTCCTCGAAGATCAAGCGGGTCAACATCGCCGACGCGTGCGCGATGCAGATCAGCGACCTGGCCGAATGGGTGCGCGGCCTGGACGAGCCGTCGGTGGCGCCGCTGCTGGAGACGCTGGGCCAGACGCTCGACTCGTTCGTGGAGATCGGGTTGGGCTATCTCTCACTCGATCGGCCCTCGGGCACGCTGTCGGGCGGTGAGGCGCAGCGCGTCAAGATGATCCGCCACCTCGGCTCCTCGCTCACCGACGTCACCTACGTCTTCGACGAGCCCACCATCGGCATGCACCCCCACGACATCGAGCGGATGAACAACCTGCTGCTGCGGTTGCGCGACAAGGGCAACACGGTGCTGGTCGTGGAGCACAAGCCGGAGACGATCGTGATCGCCGACCACATCGTCGACCTCGGCCCGGGCGCCGGTACGGCGGGCGGGACCGTCTGCTTCGAGGGCACCGTGGAGGGACTGCGGACCGGCGGTACGGTCACCGGCCGCCATTTCGACGACCGGGCGTCCCTGAAGAAGACGGTGCGCACGCCCACCGGCGCGCTGGAGATCCGCGGCGCGACGCGGCACAACCTGCGCGATGTCGACGTCGACATCCCGCTGGGGGTGCTCGCCGTCGTCACCGGCGTCGCCGGCTCCGGCAAGAGTTCGCTCGTGCAGGGGTCGCTGGTCAACGGTTCGGCGGCCGAGGGCGTGGGCGTGGTGTCGGTCGACCAGAGTGCGATCCGCGGCTCGCGACGGAGCAACCCGGCGACGTACACCGGGCTGCTCGACCCGATCCGCAAGGCGTTCGCGAAGGCCAACGACGTGAAGCCGGCGCTGTTCAGCGCCAACTCCGAGGGCGCGTGCCCGACCTGCAACGGCATCGGCGTGACCTACACCGACCTGGCGATGATGGCCGGCGTGGCCACCCTCTGCGAGGAGTGCGAGGGCAGGCGGTTCGACGCGTCGGTGCTGGAATACCACCTCGGCGGACGCGACATCAGCGAGGTGCTCGCGATGTCGGTGGCCGACGCCCTGGAGTTCTTCGGTACCGGCGAGGCGCGTACGCCGGCCGCATACACCATCCTCGGCCGGCTCGCCGACGTCGGGCTCGGCTATCTCAGCCTCGGCCAGCCGCTCACCACGCTCTCCGGCGGCGAGCGGCAGCGGCTCAAGCTGGCCACCCACATGGCCGAGAAGGGCGGGGTCTACATCCTCGACGAGCCGACCACCGGCCTGCACCTCGCCGACGTCGAGCAATTGCTCGGCCTGCTCGACCGGCTGGTCGACTCCGGCAAGTCGGTGATCGTCATCGAGCACCACCAGGCGGTGATGGCGCACGCCGACTGGATCGTCGACCTCGGCCCCGGTGCCGGCCACGACGGCGGTCGGATCGTCTTCGAGGGCACCCCCGCCGACCTCGTCGCCGCCCGTTCCACCCTCACCGGCGAACACCTGGCGGCCTACGTCGGCGGCTGACCGGGCGTTGCGAGCCTCCGTGCGGCCGCGATTCGTGCTGCGGTTCCTACCGTGGCCGCTGTGGTGGCCCCGGTAGCGGCTCCTCCGCGGCTGGTGTGGCGGCCGGACGGGAGGCGGTCTCGAATCCCGCTCGCGGTCGATGCCGTAGCGACCGTCGAGGCCACCGATTCGGCGTGCCTGTGCGGAGATTCGGGCCAACCGTTCATCTTTTCCTTGCGTGGGTCTATGAACTGTAGGGGGCCCTCGCTAACCTCCAGCGCATGATTTCCACGGTTGTCTGGGGTACCGGGAACGTCGGCCGCGCGGCCATTCGCGCCGTCGAGGCGCATCCGGCGCTGAAGCTCGCGGCGGTTCTCGTGCACAATCCCGACAAGGTCGGTCGCGACGCGGGCGAACTCGCCGGGCTCGACCACGAGTTGGGAGTCGCGGCCGGCGAGGACATCGACGCGGTGTTGGCCGCCGGACCGGGAGCCGTGGTGTACGCGGCGTCCGGCGACATCCGCCCCGACGAGGCGCTCGCCGACATCGTCCGGGCGATCCGAGCCGGGGCCGTGGTGGTCACGCCCGCCCTGTACGCGCTCTACGACCAGCGCAACGCCCCGGCGGAGTTGCGCGAGCCGGTGCTGGACGCCATCGCCGCCGGCGGCGGGTCGTTGTTCGTCTCGGGTGTCGACCCGGGCTGGGGCAATGACGTACTGCCGCTGCTGATCAGCGGATTGGGCACCACGGTGGACGCGATCCGCTGCCAGGAGATCTTCGACTACTCCACCTACGACCAGGAGGACTCGGTCCGCAATCTGGTCGGCATGGGTCAGCCGATGGACTACGGCGCGCCGATGTTGTGGCCGGAGATGCCGACCATGGTGTGGGGCGGGCAGATCCGGTTGATGGCCCGGGCGTTGGGCGTCGAGTTGGACGAGATCCGCGAGACGATGGACCGCCGTCCGCTGGAGACGACCGTTCGGACCACCACGATGGGCGAGTTCGAGGCCGGGACCCAGGGCGCGGTGCGGTTCGAGGTGCAGGGCATCGTCGGCGGCGAACCCCGGATCGTGATCGAGCACGTGACCCGCATCCACCCCTCCTGCGCGCCCGACTGGCCGGTCCCGCCCAACGGGGACGGGGCGCACCGCGTGGTCATCGAGGGACGCCCGCGGATCGAGGTCACGGTCGAGGCCACCGACGAGGGCACGAACCGGTCGGCGGGCGGCAACGCCACCGCGGTCGGTCGGCTCGTCGGCGCCATCGACTGGCTGGTGGCCGCCGAGCCGGGGCTCTACGACGCGCTCGACATTCCGCTCCGTCCCGCAGTCGGCAAGCTCGGAAGGAAGTAACCATGCGCATCGACATTCCCGAGGACAAGGACCCGCTCGCCTACGTGTGGGCGGAGATGGTGCCCGAGATCGGGATCGCCGCCTCCACCTTCTCGATGAAGGTCTACGACGCCTCGAAGCTGGGGCTGCGCGAGTTCGAGGCCGCGCGGCTTCGGATCGCGCAGATCAACGGGTGCATCTTCTGCCTGGACTGGCGCACCGAGCGGGACGGGGAGAAGGTCGAGGACGGGTTCGACGTCGCGGTCACCGAGTGGCGCAGCACCGAGGTCTTCGACGACCGCACCCGGCTGGCCGCCGAGTACGCCGAGCGGTACGC
Organism: Embleya sp. NBC_00888; assembly: GCF_045207655.1. NCBI lineage: Bacteria > Bacillati > Actinomycetota > Actinomycetes > Kitasatosporales > Streptomycetaceae > Embleya > Embleya sp. NBC_00888. The sequence continues at coordinate 3,425,762 of NZ_CP108785.1, forward strand.
GGTGGACCACCACAACCTGGACGACGAGTTCTGGGCCCGGATGACCGCGCACTACACCCAGGCCGAGATCGTCGAGCTGAGCATGGCCATCGGCTCCTGGCTGGCCTTCGGTCGGCTCAACCACGTGCTGGGCCTCGACTCGGTGTGCGTCCTGCCCGGCCACTGACCGACCCCGGGCGGCCCCCGGCCCCGTGTTCCGGGGATCGGTGGGCCGCCGCCGGGGAGCACGTGAACCGCGGCGAATCGCGCGAGCGCGATGCCGAGGTCGGCGCGTGGACGCCGGCGCTCACGCGGGGACGTCGCCGAGCGTGGCGGCGAGTGCCCTGATCACCTCGGCGGCCAGCACGGCCTGGCCCGACGTGGAGAAGTGGATGCCGTCCCGGCTCAGCAGATTCGGCCGGTCGTTGATCGGGTGGTCCCAGGAGTCGACGAGCACGGCGTGGTGTTCGCGGGCGAGTTCGCGGGTGATGTCGTTGACCCGGCACACCCGGTCCGGCCAGTCCGGGAATCGCGGGACCACGAAGGCCCGGCCGAGGGTGAAGACGGTCGTCCGCGCACCGGTGTCGGCGGCGATCTCGAACAGTCGCCGCAAGGACCGCTCGATGGCGGTGAAGTCGGGCGTCGCGTGGAACAGGTCGTTGGGGCCGCTGGGCAGGTGGATCAGGTCGGGGCCGAAGGCGAGCATGCGATCGGTCTGGGTCGCCAGCGTCCCGGCGGTGGTGGCGCCGACCTCGGCGAGATTCAGGTAGGCCAGGTCGGGCCGGACGTCGCCGAGTACACCCGCGACCCGGTCGGCCCAGCCCAGGGCGCCGTACCCCGGGCTCGGGTCGCCGACTCCGGCGGAGAGGCTGTCGCCGATGACGGCGAAGCGGCGCCACGGCGCGTCGGCGAGCAGGCGTGCGGCGTGCGCCGGGGACAGGCAGAACGGGTCGGATTCCTCGGTGAGGACGTGCGTGGTCTCGGTCACGAAAGTAAACGTACGATCGTTCGTGTGGATTCTGCAAGAAGGTGGCAGGATGGACCCATGAGCGAGCCAGAGCAGCCGACGGCGGTCGCCGAGCCGACGTCGAGCACCGCCGATCGAGTCACCCCGGAGACCTCCGATCAGCGGCTGCTGCGCGGCGCCCGGGCCAGACGGGAGATCGCCCGGCATGCCGTCGAGGTGGCCTCGGCGGAGGGGCTCAACGGGCTCAGCATCGGTCGGCTGGCCGGTGACCTCGGGTTGAGCAAGAGCGGCATCGCGACCCTGTTCGGGTCGAAGGAGAAGGTGCAACTGGCCGCCGTCGCGTCGGCGGGCGAGGCGTTCGTGGACGCGGTCGTGCGGCCCGCGTCGAGCGCGCCGCACGGCGCGGCACGGGTGCGCGCGCTGACCGAGTACTGGATCGCCTACGCCGAGGCGCCGTTGTTCGCCGGCGGCTGTTTCTGGGGGGCGAATCTCGCCGAGTTCGACAGCCACCCGGGCCCGGTCCGCGACGCGCTGCTGCGGCAACACGGGGACTGGCTCGCGCTGCTCGCCCGCGAACTCCGGTACGCCGCGGACACGGGCGAACTCGCCGGATCGGACGCCGACTTGGTCGCCTTCCAACTGGACGCGGTGCTCAAGGCGGCGAACATCGCCCTGCGCTGCGGCGACGACCGGGCCGGGGACCGGATCCGGCGCGTGCTCGACGGTTTCCTGACACCGCGCGCCTGAGGTCGACGGCGCACCCGTGCACCGGATCCCCGCTTTGCCCGGCTCGGTGCGCACGGGTCCGCCCCGCGTCCCGCCGCCCCGGCGAAATCCGGTGGCTCCGCCGCCGACCCGGCCCTAGGGTCGGCGCAGCGGGATTGCGCAGTTCCGCAGGTTGCGGTGCCGTGGCAGAGCGGCCCATTGCGATCGACGTGGCGGAGGTCTCCCGCCGCGTCGACTGACGGGGGTACGGCGGGCCTGCCCGACCCTGTCCGCGGGTTCGAATCCCGTCGGCACCGCGACCGCCCGCCTCCGGGACCGCCCGCCTCCGGGACCGCCCGCCTCCGGGACCGCCCGCCTCCGGGACCGCCCGGCGCCGGGGGCGCGGGCCCGTCGGTGATCAGGTGCGCGGCTTCGCGCGCACGTGCATGCGTTCGCCCTGTCGGCCGAACAGGCTGAGGATCTCCACCGGGCGCCCGTCCGCGCTGCCGAACCAGTGCGGCAGCCTGGTGTCCCACTCGGCGGCCTCACCGGGACCGAGAACCAGATCGTGGTCGGCCAGGACCAGTCGCAGTCGGCCGTCCAGCACATACAGCCACTCGTAGCCCTCGTGAGTGCGCAGATTCGGCTCGGTGCCCCGGTCGGCGATGATCATCTTGAATGCCTGGAGCGGGCCCGGACTTCGGGTCAGCGCCACCGACGTACCACCGCTGGGCAGCGCCCGCGGCGTCAGGCGGACCCTCGGGTCGCCCACCTCGGGAGCGCCGACCAACTCGTCCAGGGGCACGTGGTACGCGCCGGCCAGCGGCAACAGCAACTCCAGGCTGGGGCGGCGCTGTCCGGACTCCAGCCGGGACAGGGTGCTCTTGGAGATGCCGGTCGCCTCGGAGAGCGCGGCCAAGGTGAGGCCGCGTTGCGCGCGCAGGCGTCTGAGCCGAGGCGCGACCTCGTCGAGGACCGTTCGGTACGGCGGTGCTTTCTCCATGGGGGCATTCCACCGCGCCGTCCCGGGATTGGCAACAAGAGTTGCCGGACCCGTACCCCGGGTGCACCCTCCTCGGCATGAACCCACACGGCAGCACCGACCCCGGGTCCGGACACCACCACATCGACATCGACTGGGAGCGCATGGCCGCCCACCTGGAAGCCGTCGGCGACGTGCAACTCCCGGTCCTGCGCCGGACGGCGGCCCGGCTGCGGGAACTGCTCGGCCCGACGCGGGACGTGCGGCGCGTGCTGGACATCGGCAGCGGGCCGGGCGTGATGGCCTGCGTGTTCGCCGAGGAGTTCGAGGGTGCCGAGGTGGTCGCCGTGGACGGTGCACCCGGGTTGCTGGATCGCGTGCGGGCGCGGGCCGAGCGACTGGGCCTGGGCGGTCGAGTGTCCGTGCGATGCGCGGAGTTGCCCGAGGACGTGGTCGGCGGGGATCGGGTCGGGGTGGACGGTCCGGGCACGGCGGATCTGGTCTGGAGCGGCATGGCCCTGCACCATGTCGGCGATCAGCAGGCGATGGTGGACGGGCTCGCCCGCGTGGTGCGGCCCGGCGGCCTGCTCGCCGTGGCGGAGGCCGGCCTGCCGATGCGCTTCCTCCCGCGCGACATCGGCATCGGCAAGCCCGGCCTCCAGGCCCGGCTGGACGCCGCCGGGGAGCACTGGTTCGAGCTCATGCGCGCCGAACTGCCGGGCAGCACCGATGTGATCGAGGACTGGCCCGCGATGCTCGGCCGCGCCGGACTCACCGACGTCGGCGGTTTCACCACACTCCTGGACGTACCGGCTCCGCTGAGCGCTCCGGCTCGGGCCTTCCTGAGCGGCCACTTGACCCGGGCGCGGGAGACGGTCGGCGAGTTCCTGGACGACGTGGACCGCACGACGCTCGACGTACTGCTCGACCCGGCGGCGCCGGAGGGGGTCCTGCGTCGGCCCGACGCCTTCCTGCTGTCCGTCGGCACGGTCTTCACGGGTGTGCGCCCGGCCCGCTGATCGTGCCGGACACGCGGGTTCCGCGCGGGCCGGACCCGGCCGGCCCGGGTGGCGGCCCGCACGCATCGCATCCGGCCGGTGAGCCGACCACCGGGCCTCGCAGCCACCAGGAAACGGAGTTCACGGTGAAGGCAACCAGTGCGCAACCGCACGTGACGACCACCGCAGGCGCGATACGGACACCCGCGGTGCGATGGGCACTGACCGGTCTCTCGCTCTCCATGCTGCTGTCCTCGCTGGGCACCAGCGTCGCCAACGTCGCCCTGCCGACGTTGACGCACTCCTTCGAAGCGTCCTTCCAGGCGGTGCAATGGGTCGTCCTGGCCTATCTCCTCGCGATCACCACCGTGATCGTCAGCGTCGGACGGCTCGGCGACATCATCGGTCGGCGCCGGCTGCTGCTGTCCGGGATCCTGCTGTTCACGGTGGCCTCGGTGTTGTGCGGCAGCGCCCCCACGCTGTGGCTGCTGGTCGCCGCGCGGGCCGCGCAGGGGCTCGGCGCGGCCGTGATGATGGCCCTGACCATGGCGTTCGTGGGCGAGACGGTGCCCAAGGAGCGGACCGGCAGCGCGATGGGGCTGCTCGGCACGATGTCCGCGATCGGTACCGCCCTCGGACCGTCCCTGGGCGGTGCGTTGATCGCCGGGCCCGGGTGGCGGGCGATCTTTCTCGTCAACGTGCCCCTGGGCGTGGTGACGCTGGCCCTCGCGCATCGGTACCTGCCCGCCGATCGCGCGGGATCCGGCCCGGTTCGGGCGCGGTTCGACCATGTGGGCACGCTGCTGCTCGCCCTGACGCTCGCCGCCTACGCGCTCGCCATGACGATCGGGCGCGGAAGCTTCGGGGTGCTCAACGCGGCCCTGCTGGTGGTCGCCGCGATCGGAGTGGGTTTGTTCGTCCGGGCCGAGGCGAGGGCCGTCGCGCCGTTGTTGCGCTTGGCGATGTTCCGGGATCCGGTGCTGAGCGCGAGCCTGGCGATGAGCACGCTCGTCTCGACGGTGATGATGGCCACGCTGGTGGTCGGGCCGTTCTACCTCGCCCGCACACTCGAACTGGACGAGGCCCGGGTGGGGTTGGTGTTGTCGGTCGGTCCGATCGTCGCCGCGCTGACCGGGGTGCCGGCCGGCCGGATCGCGGACCGTTTCGGCGCACGGCGGATGACCGTCGTCGGGTTGACCGGGATCGCGGTCGGCGCCCTCGTGTTGTCGGTGACTCCGGCGCGGTTCGGCGTGGTCGGCTACCTTGCGCCGATCGTGGTCGTCACCGCCGGATACGCGGTGTTCCAGACCGCGAACAACACCGTCGTCATGGCCGACATCCGGCCGGATCAACGCGGCGTGGTGTCCGGCATGCTCAACCTGTCGCGCAATCTCGGGCTGATCACCGGTACATCGGTGATGGGCGCGGTGTTCGCGGTGGCGTCGGCGACGAACGACGTGGCGACGGCCCGGGGTGGGGCCGTCGCCACCGGGACGCGGGTCACCTTCGCGGTCGCGGCGACGCTGATCGTCGTCGCGCTCGCGCTCGCGATCGGTGGGCGGGTGCTCGCGCGGCGCATGTCGCCCGGGTGATCGCGGTGGCACTCGGACCGCGCCGGCCATCCGGCGGCGGCGCGGGTGCGGCGGCGGTTGCGGTCAGGCCGGCCCTTCTCCGGAGCGGGTCAGGGACCAGGCGTGGGCGAACAGGTCGGGTAGGGTGCGCTCGACGGTGGAGCGGGAGGTGATCACGCGCCCTCCGGGGGTGAGGGTCACCCCGAGAAGACCTGCCTTCCAGGTCTCCATCGCTGGGATCCCCCTCGTCGTGGCCCCCACCCAGGCGCCGGGCAGGAAGAGCGTGCGTCCGGCGCGGGTGCGCTTGTCCTGGACGACGAGATCGGTGTCGGCCAGCGCGGCGCGGGCCTTGCGGTGGCGGGCCGGACTCCAGTGGTTCCAGCGCCGGGTGTGGGCGTCGGTGGGCGACTCCAAGACCAGAAGTTGCAGGTACAGCGTGGCCGCGTCGGCGTGCAGGCCCAGTTCGTCGGCGACCCGCGCGACCAGGTCGGGGGCGGAGGCACCGGGATTCGCCTCGTACTGGCCGGGGGACAGGTCGTCGGAGGCGACTCGCTTCGCGATGTCGTCGAAGTAGGTGCCGCGTATGCGGTCGACGGCCGTGATGCCTTCGGACTTCGGGTCGATGCGGCGCAGGATCTGCGAACGTGCGTCGTCGCCAAGGTGGGCCGGTCGGAAGTAGGCGGTCGGAACCGGGGTCCAATTCGAGTGTTTATGGGGCGGGTTGAGGAAGGCCACGGTGAGTCCGTCGTCGATCGACGGGCGCTGGAAGGGTTCGGGGCCGTGGTAGGGCGTCTTTCCGAACAGTTGCTCCAACGCCTCCATGGTGATCGCGGATTCGTCGAACTTCGAGCTCGCGTACAAAAGCACGCCAGGGTGTTCGAGCCGATTCCGCAGGGCCGTGATCACCGCGGGGATGCCGGACCGGACCGGGTCGCCGGCCGGCAACTCGGCGTACAACACCGGGAGGAGAGTCGCGATGTCCTTGATCAGGTTGTGGATGTGGAGCGATCGCGTCAGATCCGCGATGTGCGCGCCGTTGTGGCTGTCGCGCAGCGGCGTGTCCTGGTCGGTGCTCAGGATCGGTTCGTCGGCGGGGCGCGCGAACGCCGCGCACAGGTCGGCCGCCGCCGTCCTGGCGCCCAGGCCGCCCACGTGGGTGAGGGTCTCGGGCGGGATCGGGACGTGCACTCCGTATGTGGCCTGCCACGCGGCGGCGACACGGCCCGCGAGGTCGCGGGGGCCGGTGGGCTCCCAGAGTGCCGCGGGGTCGTCGGGCAGGACGTTCGCGAACAGCCGCAACTGTGCCTGCGCGGTCAGCGATGCCAACTCCCCGAGTCCGACCTCGCATTCGGTGACCTTGAGGGCCATGACCCGGCGTTCGTGGTCGGCGGCCCGCATGGTCAACCCGGTGTCACGCGGGCTGCCGGCCAGGATCAGCGCGGCTCCGGGGCGGGACAGGCCGGTGGCCAGGCTCAGTTCGTCCACCGCGGCGGGGTCCCACGGCATCGGACCCCGGGTGCGCACGAGGTGCACGAGGCGGCGCAACTGCTGTGCGGTGCCCCAGCCGGGCGCGGGCTCGGCCGCGTCCTCCAGGGTGCCCAGGCCGGGTGGCTCGGCGTCACCGGCCCGCAGTTCGAGGGCGAGACGGAGGCCGTAGGGCGGCCCGACCACGACCGTCGCACCACGCTCGTCGCGCGCGCCGACGCCGTCGCGGACCCGACCGATGCGCAGGCGGGCCTCGGGATCGGCGAAGACCGTGTCCGCCCACGACTCCAGGAACGTGAGGAGTCGTTCGCGGCGTTCGGGCCGGACGGCGGGTGTGGCCGCGCGGAGCGCGAGCACGCCGATCCGCCCGATGCAGCGGACCCAGTGTCCTGCCAGGACCACCGGGGGACCGCCCGTGCCCGCCGGTGGATCCCACGTGTGGGAGAGGTAGCCGGCGGTGTGCTCGATACCGGTGAACACTCGTGTGAGTGAGGCCTCGGCGCCGCCGATCAGGCGCCGTAGCTCGCTGTCCGTTTGGTGGTCGTCCACTCGGTCCGCTGGATGCGTCATGCGGATATCCCTATCGGACCGCGCCGACGCCGGGGACTCCGGCGGCGCGGGACGCACACCACGGGAGGTGGTTCAGTCGACGACGTACCAAGCGTTGCCGAGGTACTGGAGGGTGCGGTCGCCGATGTCGCTCGAGGTGAAGGTGGTGGAGGCCTGGATCGCCGCGGCCGGGATCAGCACCTTGTCGGATGGGCGTACCGAGACCCGCTTCGGGTCCACCGTGGCGCTTTGCAGGGACTTCTTCTGCGACGCGGAGATCATTCGGAAGACGACCGCGAAGCTGGAGGTGCACGGGCCGGCGCCCTCGGCCTCGGCCTTCTTCGCCCCGGGACCGGCGATCTCGCAGACCGTTGTGATGTCCTCACGGCCGAGGGCGTGCAGGTACTGCTCGTAGCGTTGGACCGCCGCCTCGGTCGTCTTGCCCTGGGCCGGCTGTGTTCCCGAGCCGGCCGATGGCGTCTGCGACGCGGACGTGGCCGGTGGCGCGGATGTCGGTGCCGTCGGTGGGGTCGAGGATTGCGCGGTCGTCGAGGGCGGGGCCGCCGGGGACGACGGCGCCGGCGGGGGCGAGGTTCGGTCTTTGGCGGAGTCGGAGTCGTTGCACGCCGCCAACAACAGGACGGCGGATACGGTCACGCCCACGATTGCCCGCATGTGGTTCTCCCGTCGGTGAGATCACAGGCGGCCGATGGTACTTCCGTCGACGGTCGGCCCGCCGGCGTCGGGCGGCCCCGCCGGGGGAGGGCGGGGCGCACGAGCGCGACTTTGCCTTCGCCTCGGCGAGCCCAGGGAGCGATGAACGGGGCCTGGCCGGGGATCAGTCCCCGACCGCCGACGAGGAGGATCACGACGGCCTCGAACGGGATGTCGTCGTGGTTGGCGATGGCGAATTGTGTGTTCGCCAGGACCACCAGGGCGTCGCCCGCCTCCACGTCGAACGTGCCGTCGTCCATGGTCACGGTGAGCCGGCCGGAGATCGCGACGAAGATCTCCTCCCGGTCGAGGGCGTGCGGCGGGGCCGAGCTGCCGGGCTTGAGGGTGAGCCGCCAGGCGGAGTTCTCGCTGGAGCCCCGGCTGGGCGCGGCCGGAACACAACGCCCCGACCCCGCCGACGGACGGGCCAAGCGCCTGCATCCGGCGCCGGGAGGGCGGGAGATGCTCGATCTGGTGCGCGCGTTTCACGCCGACTTCGAGCGCCGGCTGACGGAGCGGGCCGGTGCGCGCCCCGTCGCGCGCACTCGCGAGACGCTGACCCGGATCGTGGCCGACACCCCCGGCTCGGACCCGACCCGGCTCTTCCGCTCCGTCCAGGGCTGCCCCGCGTTCGGGCCGGGCGGGTCAGGTCTGGGCGGTCAGGAGGGTCCACCAGGGGGTCGGTTGGGTGGGGTCGATGGTGGTGACGCGGTCGCCGGGGCGGGGGATGGCCAGTTGTACGTCCTTCGCCTTGGCCTCGTGCCACAGGCGGTCGACGGGCTCGGCCCAGGGGTGCAGGGCCAGGTTGAAGGTGGCCCAGTGCACCGGGAGCAGCACCTTGCCGCCGAGGTCGAGGTGGGCGGCGATCGCCTCTTCCGGGTTCATGTGGATGTCGGGCCAGCTCGGGCTGTAGGCACCGATCGGCATCAGGGTCAGGTCGAACGGGCCGTGGGCCGCGCCGATGCGGGCGTAGCCGTCGAAGTACCCGGAGTCGCCGGCGTAGAAGACCCGGTGCCGGGCGCCCGCGACGACCCAGGAGCCCCACAGGGTGTCGTTGCGGCGCAGGGTGCGACCGGAGAAGTGGCGGGCCGCGGTGGCGGTGAAGCGCAGGCCGGCGACGGCCGCGTCCTCCTCCCAGTCGAGCTCGATGATCCTGGAGGCGGGCACGTTCCAGCGCTCCAGGTGCGCGCCGATGCCCAGGGGGACCAGGAACGGCGCGGTCTGGGTCGCGGTGAGTTCGAGGATCGTCGCCCGGTCGAGGTGGTCGTAGTGGTCGTGCGAGATGACCACGGCGTCCAGGGTGGGCAGCGCGGCCAGCGGTACCGGGAGCGGGTGCAGCCGTCGTGGGCCCACGAGTTGGGAGGGGGACACCCGCTCGCTCCACACCGGGTCGAACAGCACGCGGCGGCCCTCGATCTCGACGAGGGTGGTGGCGTGGCCGTACCAGATGGCGCTGAGGCCGTCCGTGGGCGGCAGCGTGGTGGGGGCGGTGACCAGGGGTACGGGTCCGGCGGGCCGGCGCTCGCTGCGGTTGCGGAGCATCTGCCCGATGAGTTGCGGTGCGCTGCCGGCCGTGAGCATGTCGGCGGGGACGGGGTTGCGGAACGCGCCGTCCTGGAACTGTGGCGAGCGCAGGAAGCGGGCGAGTCGTTCGCCCTCCGCCTTGCCGCCGAACTCCGCCGGTACGTCGCGCAGTGCCCAGCCGGCCGCGGCCAGCGCCAGCCCGCCCGCCACCAGTCGCCGAGCCGAAGTGTTTCCCGCCATCCGTCACACTCTCCTCGTGTCGTCCTCGGATGCTTCAACCGCCGGCGGGCGTGACACGTTCCCCGATTCGTGATTGTGGACACCGTGGGGTGCGGCCGTTCGACGTCCTTGCCATCTCTATTACTTGACTGCATCATGCATTTGATCGATCGAGTCAAGCGAAACGAGGCACGGCGATGAACCCCGATGAGCTGTTGGACGAGCACGACGCGGTGGGGCTGGCCGGTCTCGTACGCCAAGGCGCGGTCGAGCCGGCCGAGATCCTGGACGCCGTGATCGCCCGGATCGGGGAGCGCGACCCGCTCCTGCGCGCGTTCGTGTCCACGCGGTTCGAGGCGGCCCGGGCCGAGGCCGAGGGGGAGTTGCCCGACGGGCCGCTGCGCGGGGTCCCGTTCGCGGTGAAGGACCTCGGCTGCGACGTCGCGGGCATGGTGAGCACGCAGGGATCGCGCCTGTTCGCCGACGCGATCGCCGAGCACGACGGTGCGTTGGTCGCCCGCTATCGCCGGGCCGGGCTGGTGGTCGTCGGCAAGACCAACACCCCCGAGTTCGGCAAGAACGCCAGTACCGAGCCGCTCCTGCACGGCCCCTCGCACAACCCCTGGCGGCTCACCCACTCCACCGGCGGCTCCTCCGGCGGTTCGGCCGCCGCCGTGGCCGGCGGCATGCTGCCCGCCGCGCACGCCAACGACGGGGGCGGCTCGATTCGCATCCCGGCCGCCTGCTGCGGACTGTTCGGGCTCAAGCCCTCACGCGGACGTGTCCCCGACGACCACGGTCTGTCCGGGCTGGCCTACCCGCTGTCCATCGCGCACGCGGTCACCCGTACGGTGCGCGACTCGGCCGCGCTGCTCGACGTCGTCGCCGGTCCGCTTCCCGGCGACCCGTACGCCGCGCTGCCGGCGCCGCCCGGCGGATCGTTCCTCGGCGCGCTGGACGCCGCGCCCGGCCGGCTGCGCGTCGGCTTCTCGACCGCCAACGTGGACGGGGTCGCCGCGCACCCGGCGGCGGTCCGCGCGGTCGAGCGTACGGCGGCGCTGCTCGCCGAACTCGGCCATCGGGTCGAGGAGGGCGCACCGGTCTGGGACGGTCCGGCGACCGGCGCGGCCCTGGGCCAGGTGATGGCGGCGGCCACCCACACGCAGATCGAGGATCGGCTCGCCGAACTCGGCCGCGAGCTGCGCGAGGACGACATCGAACCGTTCACCCGGGCCGTGTACGAGCGTACGGCCGCGATGCGCGCGCAGGACCTGGTCCGGGCGTTGCAGACGGTGGTTCGGATCGGCCGCGAGGTCGCGCCCTTCTTCGACGCCCACGACGTGTGGCTGAGCCCGACGTTGGGCGTTCCGGTCCCCGAACTCGGCGTCCTGGACACGAGCGACCCGGCGAGCATGTACGCGAACGCCGCCAGGATGACCTGGTTCACCTCGGTGTTCAACGTCTCCGGGCTGCCGGCCGCGAGTGTGCCGGCGGGGTTCGACGAGGCGGGGCTGCCGGTGGCGATCCAGCTCACCGGCAGGATGGGTGCCGAGGCGCAACTGCTGCGGATGGCGGCGCAGTTGGAAGAGGCGGCGCCGTGGGCCGGGCGGGCGCCGTGGCCGCCGGCGGCGGTGGGCGGCTGACGGCGGGCGACCGGGCCGGCCGGCGGGCCGTCGTCGGTGACCGGCGCCCGGACCCGGAGGCCGTACCTCGGGCCCGTCGTCGTGCGTTCGCGGACGACGGGCCCGAGGCCGCGGGGTGGGGCAACCCGCGGGAGTCGCTCAGCGCTTGATGCCGACCCCGCCGTAACCCCAGACGTTCTCGACCGCGTCCAGGGGATCGTCGGGTTCGCCGTCCGGGTTCCAGTGGGGGCGGATACCGGGGGGTTCGACCACCTCGAAGCCGTCGAAGAAGGACAACACGCGGTCGTAGCCACGCATCGTCATCTCGGCCGAGGCGTTCTTCCAGCCCGCGGCCCCCGCCTGTCCGCGCGCGGGATCGGCGTCGAAGGAGGCGTGCGACAGGATGAGCATGCTGCCCGGGGCGAGCGCGTCGCGCAGCGTCGCGACGATCTCGTGCGGGTTCTCCTCGTCCTTGATGAAATGCAGGATCGCCACCAGCATCACCGCGACCGGCTCCGCGAAGTCGATCACCTCGACCACCTCGGGTGCGGTCAGGATCGCCTTCGGGTCGCGAAGGTCCGCCTGGGTGAAGGTGGTTCGCCCGGAGCCGCCGTCGGTCATCAGTGCCCGCCCGTGCACGAGCACGATCGGGTCGTTGTCCACGTACGCAACGCGAGCGTCCGGCGCGACCTGGTGGGCCGCCTCGTGCGTGTTCCCGCCGGTGGGGATGCCGGTTCCGATGTCCAGGAACTGGCGGATGCCGCGCCGTGCGGCATAGCGGACGCTGCGCTGGAGGAAGAGCCGGTTGAGCCGCAGCGTGGTGGGCAGATCCGGAATCGCGGCGAGGATGTGCTCGGCCGCCGCGCGGTCCACCGCGAAGTTGCTTTTGCCGCCCAGCAGATAGTCGTAGATTCGGGCGGTGTGCGGGATGCTCGTGTCGATCCGCGCCGCGACGGATTCCGCCTCGACCTCGTCCAGACGCGGCAACCGCCACGCGTCCTCGTCGCTGCTCGATATCGACGTCACGCGCTCACCCTTCGCGAAGCCACTCCCACGGACCAACCGAGACTACTGCGCCCGCCCGGGGAACGGGCCACCGCCGCCTGCCGCCCGGTGAGCCCAAGTCCCTTGGCAACCAGGGCCGCCGACCCTACGTCGACCACTTTCGCGGCGCCCTGGCCGTTCCGGCCGCCGATGTGCCAGGTTGGCGGGTGTGGATCACGAAGCGGAGGCATGGGCCGGAGCGGCGACCGGAGACGACGAGGGCGAACTCGGCCCGGCCGCATGGACCGTGCGGGGGCGGGCACTTCCGGGACCGCTGGTCGACCTGCTCGCCGCCGGTGGATGGCGGCATCCGGGGGACGAGGTGATGCGCGAGGTGGTGCCCTGGATCGAGGAGCCATTGCATTTCCCGGCCGACGTGGCCGAGATGCGCCGGGAATCGCGGTCGTTGGATTTCTTCGCCGATGACGAACGATCGTCGGCGCTGTTTCGCGAGGTGCGCGGGAGCGTCGTCGGGTCGGTGGACCTGCCGTGGCTCGACGTCGAGCAGGCCGTCCTGATCGTGGTGAATCGCCGCCCCGGCGAGGACGTGGCGATCGCGCTCGACTATCGGGAGGACGCGGAGGATCCGCGGGTGGTCGGCAGCGATTTCCGGGCCGACCGGCACGTGTGCGCCTGGCGGATCGTGGCACCGACGTTGACCGACTTCGCGCAGCGGTTGGGTCTGCCGGTCGGCGGGTCGGCGGGTCGACCGCCGGGTGCGACGGGGTGGACGGGAGCGGCGGGTGGCGCGGGTGGGTGAGCCGTTGCATCTGGCGGCGGTCCGGCGCTCGTACGACACCGTTTCCGAGGCCTACGCCGCCGTTGTCAAGGCGCCGGCGGAGTTGGATCCGTTGTCGCGGGCGATGTTGGGGGCGTTCGTCGAGTCGGTGCGCGACGGTGATCGCGGGCCGGTCGCGGATCTGGGTTGTGGGCCGGGGAAGGTGACCGCGTATCTGGCCGCGCTGGGGGTGTCCGCGTTCGGCGTCGACCTGTCGCCGAGGATGGTCGAGACGGCGTGCCGAGCCTATCCGCACCTGCGGTTCGTGGTCGGGTCGATGACCGCGTTGGATCTCGCGGACGGTGAACTCGGTGGAATCCTGGCCTACTTCGCCACCCACCACACGCCGCCGGAGTGGTTGCCGGTGGTGTTCGCCGAGTTCGCCCGCACGCTCGCGCCCGGTGGTTGGCTCATGCTGGGCGGATACGTCGGGGACGACGAGCACGTGCGACCGACCCGCGCGTACGGCGGCCATCCGGTCTCCTACGAGTCCTACTTCCTTCCGGCCGACCGGATCGCCGAACTGCTCGGCCAGGCCGGGCTCGTCGTCGCCGCGCGCATGGTGCGGGAGCCCGGCGACGGCAACAGGCGCCGCGACGCCGTCTTCCTGGCCCACCGGCCGCAACCGGCGAATGCGGCGGAACCCCCGGGGTGACGGCGGTGGGTGGAGGGGTGTAATCGCCGGGCGGTCGTGTGACGACGGCGTTGTCGGGCGAGTCGGGGCGGGCGTACGGGCTGGGCCGATGGCGCGGGTATGTGTCGGGGGCGTGCGCACCGATACGGCTCGGCCGCGGCGGCGGGCGGCTCGGTTTCGCGGCGGCCGCGTGGGGTGGGCATGTTCGGTGCGCGGTTGTTTCGTCCGCCGGCGGTTGACGGGGAGGGGGAGGTGGGCGCGATTCGTGTCGAGTGTGCCGAACTCGACCGCTGGGTGCGTGGACGAGTCGTCGTCGGCTGAGCGTGGGCGGAGTCCGGGCGCGGGTCGGCGGGCTCGGTCGTGGAGCGGGCGCGATAGGGTGGCCATCCCATGCGCACCGTCGATCCCGTCAAGCACGCCGCCAGGCGACGTCAGATCCTGGAGGCCGCCGCCTCCTGCTTCGCGGAGATGGGCTTCCACGGCACCCGGACCGCGGACATCTGCAAACGCGCCGGGATGAGCCCGGGCAACCTCTTCCACTACTTCCCGAGCAAGCACGCGATCATCGTGGAGCTGATCGACAGCGAGGGCGTGCAGACGGCCGCCTTCCTGGAGCGACTGGCCGCCGAGGAGGACGCGCTCGGGGCGCTGTTCGCGCTGATGGAAGCGGTTGTCGCGCTCGCCGCCGACCCGGAGTACGCGGGCCTCACCCTGGACACCGCCGCCGAGGCCCAGCGGGACGAAGGCATCGCCGCGCTCTTGGCCCGCAACGACCGTCAGCTCCGGGCCGGCATCGCCGACCTGCTGCGCCGTGCCGCCGCGGCCGGGCGGATCGACCCGGAGTTGGACGCGGAGGACGCGGCGACGTGGATCGCGGCCCAGATCGACGGAATCTTCGCCCGGGTGGCGACCGATCCGAGCTTCGCGCCGCGCGAGCAGGCGCCCATGCTCCGGCTGCTGCTCACCCGCTTCCTGCGCGTCGATCCGACCTGACCCGCGTCCCGGTCTGACCCCGCGTCCGCCTCGATCGACCCGACCCCGCGTCGAACGGCCTCGCGGCCGGGCGCCCGCCACCCGCGTGCGGCCTTCGGCCCGGTTCGCCCGGCCGCGCGTGTGTGTGCCGCGGGGACGGGTTCAGCGTCGAGGACGGCCGAAGAGGAGGTCGTAGCCCGGCGGCAATTGCAGCAGCACGCGGTTCATCAGGTCGTCGTCGATGGCGTCGGCCACGACGCCGAGTACCGCTCCGACGTCCCATTTCGCGGTCTCGTCGGTGGCACCCTCGATCCACGCGCCGGTCGCCCGGACGAACCGGTCGGCGCTCAGCGGCTCGTGCGCGGGGAGCGGGTTCAGCAGTACCAGGGCACAGGTGTCCGGGAGCCTGGCGGCCAGTTCGGTGCGCTCGCCGCCGACCAGGTGTGCGCCCAGGAGCGCGAGGACGACCCGAATGCCTCGTTCCGCCTCCGCGGGTGAGGAGTATTCGCCCCGCTCCTGAACTGCCGCGAGGAAGGGTTCCCATCGCATCGGCATCTGTATCGGCCCTTCTTCCGTCTTCCGTCGACTGCGATCGGAGCGGGCTCGGGCGGGGCGGCCCCGATCCGGAGGGCACGCGGCGTGCCGGTCCGGTGACCGGGACGGGTCTGCCTCGGTGCGCCGGCCGTGGCATGCCACGCCGACCTCAACGCCCGACCGGTTCGGGGCGGATCGACGATGCGCGCTTCGAGGCCACGAATCGGGTCGGTGCGCATGGGGTGCTCCCCACCTTAACGCTCCGTCGCACACTTGACGGCCTTCGACGCGGACCGACCGCACGCGAGCCCGGCAGTGGCGGCTGTGCGATTTCGGTCCATCACCCCTTGTGTCCGGAGGGGGTTCGGTGCCGGTGTCCGGTGCGTGGTGGTCGACCCCGACAGGTCCCCGGCCGTCCTCCCGGATCCACGACAGGCTTCGCGTACAGGCTTCGCACGAGGAGGTCACTCGGGGTGGCGGCGGCGCGACAGCGCGGATGCGGCGATCGAGTGGCGCACCGTGAAGGCGACCGTGTCGGGCCTGCGGCCCTCGGACCACTCGACGGGCACGCCCGCCGCGGGTCGGTGCCGCGGCGCCGTTCGCACCACAACGGCGAGTCCGCCGCGCAGCAGACCGGTTCCGCTTCCCCGATCGGATCCGCCGGCTCTTCCCGCGAAGCTCGCTCGCCCGTGTGCGTGCGTTCACGCGTCGGCCATCGGTCGCCGGCCTACTGAGCCGAGTCGTCCGGCCAACCCGACTTTCGCCTGGAGTATTTCCGTGCCCACCTGCCGTGGCCGCACCACCCCGATCGCCGCCGGCCCCGTGCCGACCGCGGTCCCGCGGGCCGCGGCCGATACCGGATCGCCCCGGGCTCCGGACCGTCGGGCGGCGAACGACTCCGGAGCCGGCCACCGGGCGCCGGCCGACACCGGGCCGAACACCCGTCGGTTTAGCCGCCCATCGACCGCATCGCGCGCCCGCCCACCGGCCGCGCCGCGCCGTCCGGCGCGCCGGATCGCCGCCGGTCCGCCGCCGGTGCCGACCCCGCGCGTCGCGACCGGTGGCAGGCAGCCCGTCCGCCTCCGGGGGACGCGTCGTGATTCGACGGGTCGCGCCCTCGCGACCTGATCCTCCCCCGAAGAAGCGGCGGCCCGATCCGGTGCCGCCGGTTCCGTATGGCCGCATCGCCCCCTCGCCCCGATCCGCCCGCCCCCATCCGAGAGGAATCGATCACATGCCGGGAAGCTCACTCGCCCTCCTGCGTCCCACCGTGCCGAAGGAGGGCGACCAGTTGACCTTCCGCTTCGCCACCGACGCGCCGCACGCCAAGAACTGGGTCGGGGTGTACGACGGCGCTCGACAGCCCGGTGACGGGAGCTCGTTGGCCTGGAAGTACGTCACCACGGCCGAGGGCGAGGTGACCATCGAGACGCAGGGCCTCACCGACGGCCCCTACACCGCGTACCTGCTGGCCAAGGACGGCTACGCGATCCTCGCCCGGACCGCGCCGTTCAGCTTCGCGGTGCGGCCCGTGCCGCCCCGGCCCAGGTTCGCCGTGGACACCGTCACCACCTCGGCCGTGGCGCCGGGCGAGAGCGCGACCGTGCGCCTGGGCGGACTGTGGACCACCTCGACCGGGCAACAATCCGGCCAGGGCGTCACGTTCCGTTCCCGAGGCGGGGATGGTTGGCTCACCCTCGGCGCCGACGGCACGGTCACCGCCAAGGCCCCGCGCGGCGGTTCGCGCCGGCCGGGCGTGCTCACCGTCGAGGGCCGGGACGGCGCGACCGGTGCGACCTCGCAACTCACCGCGCAGGTACCGGTACGGCGCAACGCGCGCAGCGTCACGCTCAAGGTCGCCTGCCTCGACGCTTGGGACGCGGGCAAACACGTGGACGGCGCGGTGAGCAAGCTGCTGCGCCTCGCGCTCACCCGGGACCTGGACGTGCCGGCGCTCCAGGACACCGGCGGCACGCTGGGCAAGTCGGTGGCGGACGCGCTGGGTTGGGCGGTACACGAGGACGTGTCCGGACTCGCGCTGATCAGTCGGCATGCGCTCACCGACCCGCGCCCGGCGACCGCCGAGCTGCCGGCGGTCGCGGCCACCGTGCGGGTACCCGGGGTGCGGGCCGTGCGGGTGTGGACCGCGTGTCTGGACGAAGGGGACTACGGGCCGATCGGGATCCGCCAGGGCCGTACTCCCGGGCAGGCCGAGGCGGCCGAACGGGCGAGCCTGCGCCACCGCCAGGCCCAGGCGCTGGTCGCGGCGATGGCCCCCGACCTGGGCGCGGCCCGGGACACCCCGGTGCTGCTCGCCGGCGCCCTCGCCTCACCCTCGCACCTGGACTGGACCGCCCGCACCGCCGGCGCGCACGGGACGTCCGGGCCGGTCCGCTGGCCGGTCACCCAACTGCTCGAACACGCCCGGCTGACCGACGTGTTCCGTGACCGGCACCGTGATCCGGCCCGCGAGCCCGGCAACACCTGGTCGCCGGTGGACCCGACGCAGCCCCAGGACCGGATCGACGCGCTGCACAGCGCCGGACCGCTGTCCGTCGAGGAGGCGCACACCCTGGTCACCGGCTGGCCCAAGCCGATCCCGGGCACCGCCGGGAACGGCTGGCCCAGCGACCACGCCGCCGCCGTCGCGACCTTCACGCTGCGCGCCTGAGCCCCCGTCACCTCCCCTCCCCGAAAGGTCGGTTCGACATGACCGAGTTCAGCCGCCGCTCCTTCGTGGGCGCCTCCGCCGCCGTCGGCGCGGCCGGCGCGGTGGGCCTGACCGCCACCCCCGCCCACGCGGACCAGGCGCCGCCGCCGGCCGCGGACGCCGCACGCCGGCCGAAGCCCGGCAGTATCAAGGACGTTCGCCACGTGGTGATCCTGATGCAGGAGAACCGCAGCTTCGACCACTACTTCGGCACGCTCGCCGGCGTGCGCGGATTCGCGGACCGCCAGGGCCTGGTGCTGCCGGGCGGCGACGACGTGTTCCGCCAGCCGCACCCCGGCCGCACCGACGGCGGCTACCTGCTGCCGTACCGGATGGACTCCACCAAGTACAACGCGCAGAACGCCGGCGGCCTCCCGCACGACTGGAGCACCGGGCACACCGCGGTCAACAACGGCGCGCAGAACCGCTGGGTCGCCGCCAAGGGCGAACGCTCGATGGGCTACTTCACCCGCGAGGACATCCCGTACCAGTACGCCCTCGCCGACGCGTTCACGGTCTGCGACGCCTACTTCACCTCGCTCAACGGCCCCACCGACCCCAACCGGCTCTACCTGTGGTCGGGCACCGCCGGACCCGGCCGGGACGGCACCACCGGCCCGTGGATCGACAACACCCCCGTCACCGACAACCCGGTCGCCGACTGGACCACCTACGCCGAACGACTGTCCGCCGCCGGGGTGAGCTGGCGGGTCTACCACAACCCGAGCAAGGACGAGCGCTACGGCGACTACGACGACAACGGCCTGTCCTACTTCAGGCAGTTCCACAACTTCCCGAAGGACGACCCGCGTTACATCAACGCGATGACCAAGTTCGACCTGACCGCGTTCGACGCGCACTGCAAGGACGGCACGCTGCCCACGGTCTCCTGGCTGGTCGCGCCCTACCTGTTCAGCGAACACCCCGACGCGGGACCCAACTACGGTGCGCACTGGGTGAACACCGCGCTGCAATCGATGTTCGCCAACCCCGAGGTGTGGAAGCACACCGTGTTCCTGTTGATGTACGACGAGAACGACGGCTACTTCGACCACGTGGTCCCGCCGATGCCCGAACCGGGCACGCCCGAGGAGTTCGTCGGCGGCCGTCCGATCGGCCTCGGCTCACGCGTACCGCTGTGGATCGCCTCGCCCTGGTCGCGGGGTGGGCACGTCAACTCCCAGGTGGCCGACCACACTTCGGTGCTGCGCTTCCTGGAGACGGTGACCGGGGTGAACGAACCCAACATCTCCGCGTGGCGTCGCGCCGTCTGCGGCGACCTGACCTCGTGCTTCGACTTCGGCAAGCCCGACTACACGATCCCCACGCTGCCCGACACCAACGTGCTGATCGCCAAGGCGGACGCGGCCAAGGCGCTGCCCGGCGTCAAGCTGCCCGCCGCCGGGGCCCAGCAGGTGCCCACCCAGGAAGCCGGCCACCGACCGCACCGACCGCTGCCGTACCGGCCGTCGGCGGACGTGACCGTGGACCGGGGCAACGGCCGGGTGACCTGCGCGCTGGTCAACGAGGGCACGGTGACCTACCACTTCACCGTCTTCCCCAACATCGTCCTCCCGTTCGCGGGCACCCCGTTCACCGTCGGCCCCGGCAAGAGCGCGAGCTACGTGTGGGACGCGGCCGGCACCGACGGCGCCTACGACTTCAGCGTGCACGGCGCGGACGGCTTCGTCCGACGCTTCGCCGGCACCGTGGTCCGCGACCCGCAGCGCGACGTCGCCGTCCCGTCGGTCCGCGCCACGCTGCACGGACGTCGGCCCGACGCCGCGCGGCTGGACCTGCGACTGAGCAACGACGGCGACACCGACGTGCGCTTCACGATCACGCCGAACGACTTCGGCGGGACGGCCCGGGAGCAGTGGGTGAGCGCCCGGGACCGGGACACCGTGGCGTGGCCGACCGACGCGTACGGCCGGTACGACGTCACCGTCGCGGCGGCGGACGGCTTCACCCGCCGCTACGCCGGTACCGTCCACCCGTCGAACCGGGACTGATCGGCACACCGTCCGTGGAACCGGGACCGACCGGCAGGACGGCCCGCGGGTGCCGCTCCCTCGAGGGGCACCCGCGGGTCCGGGTCCTCACTCCGGGCGGCGCCGGCGGATCAGCACGAGGACGCTGTGCGCCTCGACCGCGCGCACGGCGCCCGCCTTGACCTCCACCTCGTCCGCGCCGTCGGGGTCGGCGGTGTCCACGGCGACGTGCCACACGTCGCCGTCCCCGAAGGACGGCACCCGTACGTCGACGCTCTCGTAGTGGGCGTTGAGTACGAACAGGAACGAGTCGTCCACGACCGGGCGGCCGCAGGAGTCGCGTTCGGAGATCGCGTCGCCGTTGAGGAAGACCACCACGGAGCGGGCGTTCGGGCGGTCCCAGTCCTTTCGGGTCATCTCCTTGCCGTCCGGACGCAACCACAGCAGGTCGGCCGGGCCGTCCGCGCCGTCGCCGCGGAAGAAGCGCCGCCGACGCAGCACGGGATGTGCCGCGCGCAATCGCACGAGGCCGCGGGTGAACTCCAACAGGTCGCGTCGGGCCGGGTCGGCGGCCGACTCCCAGTCCATCCACGCGATCTCGTTGTCCTGGCAGTACACGTTGTTGTTGCCGCGTTGGGTGCGGCCCAGTTCGTCGCCGTGCGAGAGCATGGGCACACCCTGCGAGACGAACAGGGTGGTGAGCAGGTTGCGCTGTCGGCGCTCGCGCAGCGCGAGCACGCCCGGGTCCGCGGTGTCTCCCTCGGCGCCGGAGTTCCACGATCGGTTGTCGTCGGCCCCGTCGCGGCCGTCCTCGCCGTTGGCCTCGTTGTGCTTGTCGTTGTACGACACCAGGTCGCGCAGGGTGAAGCCGTCGTGTGCGGTGACGAAGTTGATGCCGGCCAGCGGTCGTCGGTGCTCGCTGGTGTACAGGTCCGACGAGCCGGTCAGGCGGCCCGCGAACTCGGGCAGGACGCCGTCGGTGCCGCGCCAGAAGTCGCGCACGCTGTCCCGGTACTTGCCGTTCCACTCGTTCCACAGCGGCGGAAAGTTGCCCACCTGGTAGCCGCCCTCGCCCACGTCCCACGGTTCGGCGATCAGTTTGACCCGGCTGACCACGGGGTCCTGCTGGACCAGGTCGAAGAACGCGGACAGCCGGTCCACCTCGTGGAACTGCCGGGCCAGGGTGGCCGCGAGATCGAAGCGGAAGCCGTCCACGTGCATCTCGGTGACCCAGTGGCGCAGCGAGTCCATGATCAGTTGGAGCACGTTCGGGTGCCGCATCAGCAGGCTGTTCCCGGTGCCGGTGGTGTCGTAGTAGTGCGCCGGGTCGTCGTCCACCAGGCGGTAGTACGAGGCGTTGTCGATGCCTCGGAAGGAGAGCGTCGGACCCAGTTCGTTGCCTTCGGCGGTGTGGTTGTAGACGACGTCGAGAATCACCTCGATCCCGGCCGCGTGCAGGGTCTTGACCATCGCCTTGAACTCGGTCACCTGTTCGCCGCGCGTGCCGGAGGACGAGTAGGCGTTGTGCGGCGCGAGGAAGCCGATGGTGTTGTAGCCCCAGTAGTTGGACAGGCCCCGGGCGAGCAGCGATCCGTCCTGGACGAACTGGTGCACCGGCATCAGCTCGATCGCGGTCACGCCGAGCGTGGTCAGGTGCTCGATCACGGCGGGATGGGCGAGGCCGGCGTATGTGCCGCGCCGGTGCTCGGGAACGGCGGGATGGGTGCGGGTCATGCCCTTGACGTGCGCCTCGTAGATCACGGTCTCGTGGTACGGGCGGTTCGGGCTGCGGTCGTCGCCCCAGTCGAAGGTCGAATCGGTCACCACCGAGAGCATCGTGTGCCGCAGATTGTCCGCGGTGTTCTGCTCGTCGGGCGCCTCGGGCCGGTAGTCCAGCAGCGACAGGTCGCCGTCGGTGTTGCCGTCGATCGCCTTGGCGTAGGGGTCGATCAGGATCTTGGCCGGATTGCAGCGGTGACCCCGCTCGGGGTCGTGCGGCCCGTGTACGCGGTACCCGTAGCGCCGGCCGGGCCCGACGCCGGGGAGATAGCCGTGCCACACGAAGCCGTCGACATCGGGCAACGGCACCCGCTGCTCGGTGCCGTCGTCGTCGATCAGCGCGACCTCCACGCGCTCGGCGACCTCGGAGAACACCGCGAAGTTGGTGCCGGAGCCGTCGAACGTGGCGCCGAGGGGATAGGACCTGCCATTCCATGCCTGCATGAAGTGACATTAACCGCTCATATCGGACCATAATTCGATCGTCGACACGGCGGAATGTCGTGTCCCGCCGCGGGCTCCCGAGCGGAAGCGGCCGGCCGCATCGGGGTGGGCGCGTCCCGCCGATGCTCACGCCCCCGGGCGGTCGACGCGCTGTCGGCGCGTCGCGGGCACTTCGTCGGAACCAATGGGACAAAGTAGGACGAGATCGTCGGTCTTGTCTGTCTCTGTGGTCGCGGGTCGCCGCGTGGTGATTCGAGCGGTGGTTGCGGCCTGTCGGTCGGTGCGGAGGGAAGCGGCTTGTCCACCTATCTGTTCCGGCTGGGGAAATGGGCGTTTCGGCGTCGCCGGTGGGTCCTGGCAGTCTGGCTCGCCATCGCGGTGGCCGCCGTCGTCCTCGCCACGGTGAGCGGCGGCAAGACCAACGACACCTTCACCATTCCGGGTACCGAGTCGCAGGACACGACGGACCTGTTGGAGCAGAAGCTGCCCGCGCTCGGCGGCGCGCAGACCCAGGTGGTGTTCGCCGTGAAGAGCCCGGCCAAGGTCACCGACCCGGGCCCGAGCGCCGGCATCGAGGCGGCCATCGCGCAACTGCGGACGGTGCCGCAAGTGGCCTCCGTGTCGGACCCGTTCACCGATCAGGGAGTCGCGCCCGACCAACTGGTCGCGCTGGGCTGGGTGCAGTACACGGCGCAGCCGGCGGACGTCGAGGATGCCACCCTGGACAAGCTCGAGGACGCCGTGGCGCCCGCCGAGCAGGCCGGGGTCCAGGTCGAGTACTCGGGCACCGTGTACCCGGGCTGGCGGATCACCCCCTCCGAACTGCCGGAGCTGATCGGTCTGGCGATCGCGCTGGTGATCCTGCTCATCACGTTCGGCGCGGTGGTCGCCGCCGGCCTGCCGATCATCAACGCGATCATCGGTGTGGTGATCGCCCTGATGGGGGTGACCGCGCTCGCGTCGGTGGTGAACATCGCGTCGGCGTCCACGACGGTGGCCATCATGCTCGGTCTGTCCTGCGGGATCGACTACGGGCTGTTCATCCTGTTCCGGCACCGCAACAACCTGATCGGCGGCATGACGCCGGAGGAGTCGGCGGCCCTGGCCCTGGGCACCGCCGGCAGCTCGGTGGTCTTCGCCGGACTCACCGTGATCATCGCCCTGTGCGGGCTGGCCGTCGTGGGGATCCCGTTCCTGACCCTGATGGGATTGTGCGCGGCCGCGGCGGTGCTGATCGCGCTGTTGATCGCGCTCACCCTGCTCCCGGCGGTCCTGGGCTTCGCCGGCACCAAGCTCGTGTCGTTCATCGACACGCGGCTGCGGCCCGGGCACCACGAGGAGGTCGCGCGGATCACCGCGACCGAGCCGGCCCGGACGTTCGGCGCGGCCTGGGCGCGCTTCGTGGTGCGCTTCCGGATCCCGGTCCTGATCCTCGGCGTCGGCCTGCTGCTCGTGCTGGCGGTGCCCGCGTTGAGCATGGAACTGGGGCTGCCCAGCGCCGCCTCGCAGCCCGAGTCCTCCACCGAGCGCAAGGCGTACGACCTGACCGCGGAGAGCTTCGGGCCCGGCTTCAACGGGCCCCTGCTGGTGGTCGCCGACGGGCCCGTCGACCAAAGCGGCGTGACGGCCTTGGTGAACGCGCTGAAGCAGCAACCGGACGTCGTGGCGGCGGGTCCACTCGCCGTCAACAACGAGGTCGCCGTGGTGCGGGTGATCCCCGCCACCGGACCCAACTCGCAGACCACCGCCGACCTGGTGCACCACATCCGGGACAACCGCTCGGCGATCGAGGCCGGCGTCGGCGCGCCGATCCTGGTCGGCGGCAGCACCGCCTCCAACATCGACGTGTCCACGAAACTCCTGGACGCGCTCCCGGTGTTCCTGCTCGTGGTGGTCGGCCTGGCCTTCGTGCTGCTGACCTTCGCCTTCCGGACCATCCTGGTGCCGATCAAGTCGATCCTCGGCTTCCTGCTGTCGGTCGCGGCGGCCTTCGGCGCGCAGGTCGCGATGTTCCAGTGGGGCTGGGGCGAGGACATCTTCGGCATCACCCCCACCGAGACGATCAGCTTCCTGCCGATCCTGATGCTCGCGATCATCTTCGGGTTGTCCAGCGACTACGAGGTGTTCGTCGTCTCGCGGATCAAGGAGGACTACACCACCACGGGCGACGCCCGAGGCGCGGTCGCGCGCGGCACCGGGTTGTCGGCGCGGGTGGTGACGGCGGCGGCGCTGATCATGTTCTCGATCTTCGTGGCGTTCATGTTCACCGACGACCCGACCATCAAGGCGATCGGCTTCAGCTTCGCCGTCGGTGTCTTCCTGGACGCCTTCGTGGTCCGGCTGACGCTGGTCCCGGCGACGATGGCGATCGTCCGGGCCAAGCTCTGGTATCACCCGCAGTGGTTCACCAAGTACGTCCCCGACCCGGACATCGAGGGCAAGCGCCTGGAGGAACGTCTGGCCGGCACCGCGCCCACCGGCGGCGCGGCGCACTGACACCCGCCGACGCGGGGCCGGGCCGACGCTCAGCCCGGCGCGGGCCCCTCGGCCACATCGTCGCCGTCGATCGCGGCCAGGACCACCGGATCCGAGCACGCGCGGGCGAAGCGCGCGATGCGGTGTTCGATCTCACGCCGGAGCACGACCGTGCCGATGCGATCGGCGATCGGGGCCAACCAGCGCGGGCGGCAGCCGAAGTTGTAACGCCATACCGCGCGGGTACGGTCCGGTTCGCCCTCGACGGCGGTGAACCGCCAGCCGCCGCCCATCTTCGCGAAGAACCAGGATCCCTCGACCATCCGCATGCCCACGTTCGTCGGCGGGTGGTACGAGACGTATTCGCTGATCATCCGAAAGCCCGCGCGGTGCACCGTGAGCGTGCGCACTCCCTTGCCCGGCTCGGTGGCCCCGTCCAGGAAGCGCTGGCTGCGGATGAACGGGTCCCAACGCCTGCGCACCACCCCGGTCGTCTGCGACACGGCGAACGCCGTCGCGGCGGCGACGGGTACCTCCACTGACGCTTCCACCGTGGGCATGACGGTCATCCTGCCAGGGTTACTCGCCGGACGCCGGGGGAGACGTTTGCCGGAGGCGTCGGGTCTTTTTCCGCGGAGATGCAACTGACCGACCCCGTCCGGGCGTTGATGAACATGACGCACCGTGTTTCTCGGTGGGTCGGACACCCACAGTCAGGAGAGGTCATGCCCGGTCCTTTGATTCTCGGCCGCAGGGCCCCGGTCCCCACTCGAAGCGCGCCCACGCTGCCCCGGCATCACTACGATCCCGATCTGTGTGTCAACGTCACCCCTGGCGGGACGCTGCTGATCCACGCGGTGGACTCCGGCACCTACACCGGGACGCAGGAACCCAGGGGATACAAGAAGGATGACTGATCACGACGCGAGCGTCGTGATCGTGGCCACCGAGGAGGACCTGACCGCCGACATGGTGGCGGCGCACCTCCTCGGCGGCCCGGTGGCCCTGCTCCGCCTGGATCCGGGCCGCCTGCGCGAACGCCCTTTGGTGACCGGCCGGTTCGCCGCCGGGCGCTGGCACACCGTGCTCACCTCCGGGCGGGCGACGGTGACCCTGGACGAACGTTGCGCGGTGTATTGGCGCAAACCCACCCGACCCGACGCGTTCGGCACCGCGGAGGAACGGTGGCGCGCGGACGAGAACACCACCGCGTTGCTGGGCCTGTTGCGCGCGCAGCCGCTGAAGGTGTGGATCGACGACCCCACGATCGTCGCGGCGTCGCTGCACAAGCCCACCCAACTCGCGTCGGCCGCGCGCGCCGGCTTCGCCGTGCCCGACACGCTGTTCACCAGCGATCCGCACGCGGCCCGCGCGTTCATCGCCGCGCACCGGGACAAGGTCGTGGTCAAGGCGCTCACCCAGCGGCACACCACGTTCATCCCCACCA
This sequence comes from Embleya sp. NBC_00888, assembly GCF_045207655.1. Lineage (NCBI taxonomy): Bacteria > Bacillati > Actinomycetota > Actinomycetes > Kitasatosporales > Streptomycetaceae > Embleya > Embleya sp. NBC_00888. The sequence continues at coordinate 3,451,885 of NZ_CP108785.1, forward strand.
CGCGCATCCGCCTCTCGGACGACCTGAGCGGCATCGCCGGCACCCTGCACTACCTGCAGGCCCTGGTCGAGGACCGGCTGTTCGACGCGCGGGTGACCGTCGTGGACGATCGGGTGTTCACCGCCGCGATCATCACGAAGGGCGCGCTCGACTGGCGGGCGGTGCCGCTGGACGCGTGCGAGTACCGGGCGATCGAGGCGCCGGCGGAGATCGCGAGGGCGTGCGTCGAGCACGTGCGCGACCTCGGGCTGGGCTACGCCGCGCTGGACTTCGTGGTCACCTCGGCCGGATGGACGTACCTGGAGAGCAACTGCGTGGGCGAGTTCGGCTGGATCGAGAGCGCGACCGGGCTGCCGATTTCGGCGGGGCTGGCCCGGGTCCTGCGCGAGGGACCCGCCCGCCGCGGGATCGTCGCGTGCTGCGCTTCCGCCCGAACGTGAGGATGGGTCCGCTGAATCGAGAGTGCGACCGGGCCGGCGATCCCGGTGCGACCGGCCCGGCTTACGCGTGCGGGGCCGAGACACCACAGCGTCGGCGCGTCGTGGGCGTCGGCCAGAATGTGCGGATGGATCCGCTGCTCGTCGCGGCCTTGGAGACCCTCGGCGTCACCGAACGGCCACGTCCGCTGACCTCGCACCACACCAACGCCTGGCGTGCCGGACAGTGGCGGATCAAGACCGCCGAGGGAGCGGACGTCGCCGCGCTGCATCACGAGGCGCGGGTGCTGACCATGCTGCGCGAGCAGGGCCTTTACCCGGTCGGCGGCAGGCACGGGCACGTCGGCGGCGGGCTGTGGACGGCGGTCGAGTGGGTCCCGGGGGTGACCCTGTGGCGCTGGTGCGAGTCGGCGCGCCGCAACGGGCCCGTTCCGGCGCATCCGTTGCCCGATCTGGCCCGGCGGGCGTTCGCGGCGCTCGGTCGGCTGCACGCGCTGGGGTGGCATCACGGCGATATCCAGCCGATGAACATACTGGTGACCCCGGGAGGCGGGATCGAGTTCATCGACCACGACCTGGCCCACCATCCGGACCGGCTCCCGCTGCCGAATCCCTACCGGGGCGGGATGGACCTCACCACCGCTCCCGAGATAGCCCGGCAACTCCTGGAGACCGGGCCCGGGCAGCACGTGCGCCTGACCGACGCCGCCGAGGTGTACAGCCTGGGTGCCTCGTTCCGGGCGGCCTGGACGGGCACCGCCCCGGCCACCGATCGGGCGATCGGCGGGCGGATCACCGCCGCCGACATCCTGGAGGACATCGCCACCGGGCGACACCGCCCGCCGCTGGAACTGGCACGCCCGTGGCCGGACCCCGACCTGGAGGCGCTGATCGAGGCGACGATGGCATTGGACCCGACCACCCGAATCAAGGCACTCCCGACGGCGCCGTACTCGGGTTGACACGGGGCGCCCCTGCCGCGTGCGCGGGGCCGGAGACCGGGCGCCGGTTCCGCGCACGCGGGGTGGAGACCGGGGCCCGAACCCGGTTCGCGAGTGTGCGGGCCGGGCACCCGTCCCACGCCTGCGAGCGCGAAGATCGGGCGCCCGGCCGGGGAGCGGCCTGCGGCGTTGCGGTCACAGGCGAAGGTACGACAGGTCCACGGCGTCGGCCATCGCTTGCGCTCCCGCGTCGTTGAGGTGCAGGTGGTCGCCGCTGTCGAGGTCGGGGCGGATGAAGTCAGGCGCGTCGGGGTCCCGGACCGCCGCCGCGACGTCCACGACCGCGTCGAAGCCCGCGCCGGTGCGGATCCGGTCGTTGACGCGGCGCCGGACCTCCCGGCCCTCGAGGCTGTCGACACCGGGGTAGATGGTGCCGGCGTAAGGACCCATGGTCGCGCCGATCGTGGTCAGCCCCGCCGCCCGGGCCCGCGCGGCCAATGTGGTGAATCCCGCGATCAGGTCCTCCGCGGTGACCGGGGGTTCGCCGGTCATGCCGGGCAGGCCCACGTCGTTGAGGCCGAAGTGGAAGAGCACGTGGGTGACTCCGGGCACGGTGAGCACATCGCGGTCGAAGCGGGCGAGGCCGCGCAGGCCGACCCCGTCGGTCAGCAGTCGATTGCCGCCGAGGCCCTGGTTGACCACCCAGCCCCGGTCCAGTCGCCGGTTCAGCAGGTTGGGGAAGCGCCGGTTGCTCCCGACGGAGGTGCCGCCGCCCTCGAACCACGAGTCGCCGAAGGCCACGGCGATCGCGGTGCCCTCGGGCGCGAGGACGTCGACGCCGGCGACGAAGTAGCGATTGGCCGCCTCCTCCGCGTCCGCGAAGCTCGCCGAGACCGCGTTCCCCGGTGCCACGTAAGCGAGTTGCGACGGCGTGGCGGAGTAGGTGGCCGGTCCGGTGTCCCCGGGCAGGTACAGGCTCAGCACCAGGTCGCTCCCGGCGGCGACGGCCAGGTCGACCGGGTCGCTGCGGAGTTGTCCGCCCGCCGGGATGGTCACCTCGGCCGAGCCGCCGAAGGTCAGCACGGTGTCCGTGTCGGGGTCGATCGTGCTCCCGCCGGTGCCCACGGCCACCCGGGCGGCGCCGATGACGAGCGGTTCCTTGCCGTATTCGTTGGCGAGCAACACCCGTAGCGCGCCGCCGCCGCCGTCCAGGCGCAGGATCTGGCGCACCGTCTGGTCGCGAAAGCCTCGCGAGGGCTGGATCAGGAAGCTCTCGTTCGGGTCGAGTACGGCGGAGCGGAAGCCCGCGACCCAGGTCGTCGTCGTCATGATCGGGTAACTCCTTCGGGGGTGGGGTGGTCGGGTGAAGGTGGTGGTCAGGCCCGGACGGGCCGGGGGTCGGGAGTACGGCTGCCGCCCGTGCGGCGGGCCCGCAGACTCACCGAGGCGAGCGCGGCGAGGGCGAACAGCACCGCCGCGGCCTTGAAGGCGAAGGCGTAGCCGTCGGTGGCGGCCTGTTCGGGGGAGGGGCCGGCGCCGGTGTGCGCATCGGCGAGCGAGCTGAACAGGGCGATGCCGACGGTGGGGCCCATCAGCATCGTGGTGTTGAACGCGCCGCCGGCGAGCGCGGCCTGGGCGGGCGGCACCCCGCGGGTGGCGGCGACCACGGCGGCCGCGGCGGTCAGGCCGATGCCGATCGGCAGGGCGAGCATGGCCGCGAACGGGAGTCCGAGGTAGGCCGCGTCCGGGCTGATCCGGGAGAACAGCAGGAAGGCGCCGGCCATCGTGGCCAGACCCAGCGCGGCCGTCCACCGCACGCCCAGCCGGGCCACGATCGGCACGCTGCCGGCGCTGACCACGACCAGCATCAGCGTGTACGGGACGAAGCCCATCGCCGAGCGCAACGCGGACCACCCCAGCACCCGTTGGAAGTACAGCGACATCAAGAACGCGGCGGTGGAGCCGGCGATCGGCGCGAGCATGCCGGTGGCGAGCGCTGCCACACGGCGGCGGGAGGCGAGGAAGGGCAGTGGCATCAAGGGCGCCGCGACCTGGTTCTCGGCCACGCCGAACGCCACCAGCAGGACGACTCCGCCGGCCAGTGGCAGCAGCACCGCCGGGTCGAGCCAACCGTGCGTGCCCACCGCGACCAGTCCCAGGCTGAGCACCGCGACACCGCCGGTGACCAGGGCGGCGCCGAGCACGTCCACCCGGCCGGTGGCCCGCTCCGGGCCGGTGGGCAGGTACCGGCCGGCGAGGGCGGCGACGGCGAAGCCGATCACCGCGAGCACCACGAACGACCAGCGCCAGGACGCCCAGGTGGCGGTCGCGCCGCCGAGTTGCATGCCCAGCGCCGCGCCCACCCCGGAGAGCCCGCCCCACGCGGCCATCGCCCGGCGGCGGGTCGCGTCGGTCGCGAACACGTCCCCGACCAGGGCCATGGCGGCCGGCGCGGCGAGCGCGGCGCCCGCGCCCTGGAGCAGGCGGGCGGTGATCATCCACGCGCCGCCGGGCACGAGGGCGCCGGCCAGCGACGCGGCGGCGAACAGCGCGACGCCGGCCCGGAAGGTCTCGCGCCGCCCGCGCAGGTCGGCGATCCGGCCGCCGAGCAGCAGCAGGCCGCTGAACGCCAGCGTGTAGGCGGCGCCGGTCCAGACCAGACCGGAGGAGCCAAGGTCGAGGTCGGCGGCGATGTCGGGTCCGGCGGCCGAGGTGATGGTGACCGAGGTGTTGAGGATTGCCTGCACCGCGGCGAGCAGCGTGAAGGCCGCCCCCGTTCGGGCCGGCCGCACGGTCGTCCGGACGTGTTCCATGGCTGATCCCCTTTCCGGAGAGTCGCTCGTTCGAGTGCAATGGCTCGTTCGAGAGCTGAACCATACAGTGCAGTTCAGATGAACTCAACGGTGCGGTTCAGTTGAACTGAACGGTATGGTTTCGATGAGCCGATCGGTTCGGTTCGCACTCGTTAGACTGCGCGCGACGAACGGAGACACCACGTGTGGGCAGCCGAGCAGACCCCCAAGCGGATTCCCTCGGGTGATCGGGCCGCGCGCAAGCGCGCGGCGATCCTGGAGGCGGCCACTCAGGCCTTCCTGCGCGAGGGTTACCAGGTGGGCATGGACACCATCGCCGCCGAGGCGGGCGTCGCGAAGGTGACCGTCTACAACCACTTCGGCAACAAGGAAGCCCTGTTCACGGCGATCGTCGGCGAGATCCTGGACCGCGCCCTGGCGGAGTCGACCCGCCTGATCGAGGAGCGGCTCGGATCCTCCACCGACGTCCGGGCGGACCTGGTGGCCATCTGTGAGGCGTGGGTGGCGGGCCACGCCACGCCGGAGGTGCTCACCCTGCACAACGTGGTGATGGGCTCGATGCCGCGCCTGCCCGAGCTGGGACGCACCTGGCGCGAGTCGGGACCGGACCGCTTCCACGTGGTGGTTCGCACGGCCCTGGAGGAACTCGTCGAGCGCGGCGAACTCGCGATCGACGACGTGCCGTTGGCCGCGATCCAACTCTCCGGCTTGGTGCTGATGCCGCACATCGCCTTCGGCTCCTCCGGCGCGGTGCCCGACGCGGATCTGACCGAGCGGCTGATCACCGGCGGCGTGGACATGTTCCTGGCCCGCTACCGCCCGACGGCGGACCGGGCCCCTTCCGCCGCCCCGGCCACTTCCGCCGACCCGGCGCCGGAGTCGCAGGCGCCCTGACGCGGGCCGGCCGTACGTCGCCGACCAAGGTCCCGCCCGGCACCGCGGGGCGACGTGGCACGACTCACCCGAACGGCCCGAGCGGACCGCACGCGGCCCGACCCACCCGACCGTCGGAGTGGGCGCGACGCGACTCGCCCGAACGGACCGAATGTGAGGCGCGTCACGTGCCGGCCTGATAGGAAGGTTCAGGAGTCCGTTATGTCGGATTCATAACCTTTCGAGGAGGCGTCCTCATGCGCGCCACATCCGGGAACCCCGCCGAGAGCTCGACCGCCGCCACGCCGGTCGAGGAACCGTCCCCGATCCATATCCTCTGGATCAACGCCGGTCTCAGCTGCGACGGCGACTCCGTCGCGCTGACCGCCGCGATGCAGCCGTCGATCGAGGAGATCGTCACCGGCGCGCTGCCCGGACTGCCGCCGATCGCCGTGCACTGGCCGCTGATCGACTTCGAGTGCGGACCGGTCCAGGGCGCGGACACCTTCATCGAATGGTTCTTCAAGGCCGAACGGGGCGAACTCGAGCCGTTCGTGCTGGTGGTCGAGGGATCCATCCCGAACGAGTCGATCAAGGCCGAAGGCTACTGGAGCGGCTTCGGCGACGACCCGGCCACCGGCCAGCCGATCACCACCAGCGAATGGTTGGACCGGCTCGCGCCCAAGGCCACCGGCGTGGTGGCGATCGGCACCTGTGCGACGTACGGCGGCATCCACGCGATGGCCGGCAACCCCACCGGTGCGATGGGCGTACCCGACTACCTGGGCTGGGACTGGAAGTCCAAGGCGGGCCTGCCGATCGTGTGCGTGCCCGGGTGCCCGATCCAGCCGGACAACTTCGCCGAGACGCTGACCTACCTGCTCTACCAACTCGCCGGGTCCGCGCCGATGATCCCGCTGGACGACAAGCTGCGTCCGACCTGGCTGTTCGGCGCCACCGTGCACGAGGGCTGCGACCGCGGCGGCTACTACGAACAGGGCCAGTTCGCCGACGAGTACGGCTCGCCGCTGTGCCTGGTGAAGCTGGGCTGTTGGGGCCCGGTGGTCAAGTGCAACGTGCCCAAGCGCGGCTGGATCAACGGTGTCGGCGGTTGCCCGAACGTCGGTGGCATCTGCATCGCGTGCACGATGCCCGGCTTCCCGGACAAGTTCATGCCGTTCATGGACGAACCGCCCGGCGGCAAGGTCTCCTCGGTCGCCAGTGGCGCGTACGGCCTGGTGATCCGCAAGCTGCGCTCGATCACCGCGAAGACCGTGGACAAGGAACCCAAGTGGCGCCACACCGGTCGTGAGCTCACCACCGGCTACCGCCCGCCCAGGTGAGCGGATCGCCTTCGCGCAGTTCCCGACCCAGCGGCCGACCTCACGCGTGCCGCCGTCCCCACCGCAGAAGGGCACGACACACGATGGCACCCTCGACCAAGACGGCCGGCGACGGCAGCGGCCTGACCGAGATGTCCTGGGATCCGATCACCCGGATCGTCGGCAGTCTGGGCATCCACACCAAGATCGACTTCAAGCAGAAACGGGTCGCCGAGTGCTACAGCACCTCGTCGGTCTTCCGCGGCTACAGCGTGTTCATGCGTGGCAAGGACCCGCGCGACGCGCACTTCATCACCAGCCGGATCTGCGGCATCTGCGGCGACAACCACGCCACGTGCTCGGTGTACGCGCAGAACATGGCCTACGGCGTGAAGCCGCCGCACCTGGCCGAGTGGATCATCAACCTCGGTGAGGCCGCCGAGTACATGTTCGACCACAACATCTTCCAGGAGAACCTGGTCGGGGTGGACTACTGCGAGCGCATGGTCCGCGAGACCAACCCCGGCGTGCTGGATCTGGCCGAACGCACCGAGGCGCCGCACGCCGCCGAACACGGCTACCGCACCATCGCCGACATCATGCGCTCGCTCAACCCGATCGAGGGCGAGTTCTACCGCGAGGCGCTGGCGGTCAGCCGCTACACCCGGGAGATGTTCTGCCTGATGGAGGGCCGGCACGTACACCCCTCCACGCTCTACCCGGGCGGGGTGGGCACCGTCGCCTCGGTCCAGTTGTTCACCGACTACCTGTCCCGACTGATGCGCTACGTCGAGTTCATGAAGCGCGTGGTGCCGCTGCACGACGACCTCTTCGACTTCTTCTACACCGCCCTGCCCGGGTACGAAGAGGTCGGCCGGCGGCGGGTGTTGCTCGGTTGCTGGGGCGCGCTCAACGACCCCGACCACTGCGACTTCACCTACCGCAACATGACCGACTGGGGCCGGCGGATGTACGTCAGCCCCGGCGTCGTGGTCGACGGCAAGCTGATCACCAACGACCTGACCGAGATCAACCTGGGCATCCGGATCCTGCTCGGCAGCTCCTACTACCAGGACTGGGAAGGCCAGGAGCAGTTCGTCACGCACGACCCGCTGGGCAACCCGGTCGACCCGCGCCACCCGTGGAACCAACACACCATCCCCGCACCGCAGAAGCGGGACTTCGAGGGCAACTACAGCTGGGTGATGTCGCCGCGCTGGTTCGACGGCACCGACTACCTGGCCCTGGACACCGGCGGCGGCCCGCTCGCCCGGCTGTGGTCCACCGCGCTCAACGGCCTGGTCGACACCGGCTTCGTCAAGGCCACCGGGCACAGCGTGGTGATCAACCTGCCCAAGTCGATGACCAAGCCGGAGACCACCTTCGAGTGGAAGATTCCACAGTGGAGCAACGCCCTGGAGCGCAACCGGGCGCGCACCTACTTCCAGGCGTACATGGCCGCCATGGCGGTGTACTTCGCCGAGAAGGCGCTCGATGAGGTGCGCTCGGGCCGGACCAAGACGTGGGAGAAGTTCGAGGTGCCCGACCAGGCGGTCGGCGTCGGCTTCACCGAGGCCGTGCGCGGGGTGCTCTCGCACCACATGGTGATCCGGGACGGGAAGATCGCCAACTACCACCCGTATCCGCCCACTCCGTGGAACGCCAGTGTCCGCGACACCCTGGGCACCCCCGGGCCGTACGAGGACGCGGTGCAGAACACGCCGATCTTCGAGGAGAACTCCCCGGAGAACTTCAAGGGCATCGACATCATGCGGGCCGTGCGCAGCTTCGACCCCTGTCTGCCGTGCGGCGTGCACATGTACCTCGGCGACGGCAAGACACTGCAGAAGCTGCACGTACCCACCGGGCTGAGCGGGCTGAGCGGATGAACGCCGAGCAGACCGGACTGCGGGTCGAGGAGATCCTGACCCGCCTGGACGACGGCGCCGACCCGGGCGTTCGCGCCGGGGCCGAGGAACTGGTCCGCGCCCTGATGGACTTCTACGGCGCCGGCCTGGCCCGGCTGGCCGCGCTGTTGCGCGACGCCGACGCGGATCGGCGCGGCGTCCTCGACGACGAACTGGTCACCGCCCTGCTCGTCCTGCACGACCTGCACCCCGACGACGTGCCCACCCGAGTCGCGCGCGGGCTCGCGGCGCACCCCGAACACCGGGCCGAACTCGCCGACTACGACGAACACAGCCGGACCGTGCGGCTGCGGATCGCCGCCGCGAGCGGCGGGTGCGGGTGCGCGAGCGGGAGCGCCCAGGATCCGCGCGAGGGCGTGGAAGGCCTCCTGGCCGGCTGCGCGCCCGAGATCGAGCGGATCGAGATCGAGGAGATCCCGGCCGCGCCGCCCGAACCCGCGCTGCTCCAGATCGGCATCCGACCGGCCGATCCGGCCCGGGCCGCACGGTGAGCGCGCCGCCCCCGACGACCGTGCGGCCCGCGGGTGGGCTGCGCCGATTCCGGCGCCCCACCGGGCCGCAGCCGGAACGTTGCGAGTTGTGCGCCCAGGAGGTCGGCGCCGGACACCGTCATCTCGTCGACACCGACGCGCGGGTCCTGGCCTGCGCGTGCCGGGGCTGCGCGATGTTGTTCGAGCGGCGCGGCGCGGCCGGCGGTCGTTATCGGGCGGTGCCCGAGCGCTACCTCGTCGATCCGGGGCACAGCCTGGACGACGGCGCCTGGGACGCCCTGCAGATCCCGGTCGGCCTGGCCTTCTTCCTGCGCAACGCCGCGCTCGACCGGTTGATCGCGCTCTACCCGAGCCCGGCCGGCGCCACCGAGAGCGATCTGGACCCCGAGCAGTGGCAGGCGGTGCTTGGTGAGAGCCGGCTCGCCGGACTGCTGCGTCCCGACGTCGAGGCGCTGTTGCTGCGCCGCACGGACGACGCGAGCGAGTGCTTCCTGGTCCCGATCGACGTCTGCTACGAGCTGGTCGGTCGGATGCGACTGCGCTGGCGGGGCTTCGACGGCGGTGCCGAGGCCCGCGAGGACCTGGCCGCGTTCCTCGCCGACGTGCGCTCGCGTGCGCGGGTGCCGGGAAGGGACGACGCGCCGTGACCGAGCTGGACTTCTCCTGCGTCGGCGTGCGCGCGGACGGCTACGCGGCGGGGCCCACCCTGGTCTTCCGGCTGCGGATCACCGCCGCCGAGCAGGCCCGGGTGCACGCGCTCGCGTTGCGCGTGCAATTGCGGATCGAGCCGGCCCGGCGCCGCTACGGGACGGCCGAAGGCGACCGGCTGGGCGTGCTGTTCGGGGAGCGCTCCCGCTGGGGCGGCACGCTCCACCCGATCGAGTTCGCCCAGGTGGCGTTGACCGTGCCGGGCTTCACCGCGGAGACCGAGGTGGACCTGGTGGTGCCGTGCACCTACGACATGGACATCGCCTCGTCCCGCTACTTCCACGCGCTGGGCGACGGCGAGGTGCCGCTGCTGATGCTCTTCTCCGGAACCGCGTTCACCGGCCCGGGCGGCTTCCGGGTGGAACCGGTGCCCTGGCACAAGGAGGCCGCCTACCGGATGCCGGTCACGGTGTGGCGGGAGATGGTCGAGCAGCACTTCCCCGGCTGCGGCTGGCTGCGACTGCCGCGCGAGGCGATGGACGCGCTGCTCGCCTACCGGGCCCGGCACGCGCTGCCCTCCTGGGAGGCCACGATGCGGGCGCTGCTGGCGACCGCGGAGCCGGGCACCGCGGCCGATCGGGTGCTCGGCGTTCCGGGTGAGCGCACCGGCCGGTCGGACCGGACCGGCCCCACCGAGGAGAGAGTGCGATGACGCTGTTCGGGCTCGCGATCCAGGAGCGGTTCGCCGCCGCGCGACAGATCGCCGACGCCGTGCTGTTCGAGGGCTACGTGCTCTACCCGTACCGGGCCTCGGCTGCCAAGAACCGCATGCGCTGGCAGTTCGGCGTGCTGGTGCCGCCCGCTTGGGGACAGGGCAGCGGCGAGCACCACGACCAGCGCACGGAGTGTCTGATCGAACCGCGTGCGGATGCGAACCTCTCGATCGAGCTGCGCTTCCTGCACGCCCAGCGGCGCACGGTGCAACAGGTCGGCCCCGACGGCGGGTTCGCCGCGGTGGACGCGCTGGAGTTGCCGGATCGGGTGCTCGTCCCGTGGGACGAGGGCGTCGAGGAACGGGTCGAACTGGTGCTCCCCGTCGCGGCGTCGGCCGGAGCCGGGCTGGTCCTGCCGTTCGATCGGGCCGAGCACGAGGAGACCGAGGAGGTCGATCTCGACGGCCGTGTGTGTGGGCGGCTGGTCCGCCGGCGGGCACGGATCGAGGGGGAGATCCGGGTGCGGAGCACCGAGATTCCCGGCCCGTACCGCACCCTCAAGCTGACCGTCGAGGTGACGAACACCAGTGGGTGGACGCCGGATCCGGGCGCCGACCGGGAGACCGCGCTGCCGTACGCGCTGGTGTCGGCGCATGTGTTGCTCGGTCTGGACACCGGCTCCTTCCTGTCCATGACCGACCCGCCGGAATGGGCCACGGGCGCTGCCGCGTCGTGTACCAATCTGCGGACCTGGCCGGTGCTGGTGGGGGAGCGGGACGAAGTGGTGTTGTCCTCGCCGATCATCCTGGAGGATCACCCGCAGGTGGCCCCGGAGAGCCCGGGCGCGCTCTACGACGCGACCGAGATCGACGAGATCCTCGCGCTGCGCACCTCGGCACTGACCGAGCGGGAGAAGCGCGAGGCCCGCGGCACCGACGCCCGCGCGGGCGCCGCCGTGGACCTGGTCGACTCGCTGCCCCCGGAGGTGTGGGATCGGCTGCACGGCACGGTGCGGGCGCTGCGCGAGAACACCGGAGCGAGCGGGCCGACGACCCTGATCGAACCGGGCGCGCCGGGTGAACAGGGCGAGCCGGGTACCGACCGGCCCTGGTGGGATCCGGCGAGCGACGCCGGGTTCGATCCCGCCGTGGATCGGGTGCTGGTGGACGGGCGCTCGATCGGCGCCGGCAGTCGGGTGCGGCTGCGACCGGGACCGCGCCGTACCGACGCCCAGGACCTGTTCCTGCACGGTCGGGACGCGTTGGTCGAGGCGGTGCTGCACGACGTGGACGGCGCGGTGCATCTCGCGGTGACCGTGGACGGCGACCCCGGCGCGGACATCCGGCGGGCCCAGGGCCGGTTCCTGTACTTCCAACCGGACGAACTCACCTTGCTGGAGGACGCGTGACCGGCCAGGGCCCGCCGGCCGACCGCGTCGAGCGGGTGCTCGTCGCCGGGGTCGGCAACATCTTCCTCGGCGACGACGGCTTCGGGGTGGAGACCGTCGCCAGGCTGGCCGGGCACCCGCTGCCGGCCGGCGCCGAGGTGGTCGACTTCGGCGTACGCGGCGTGCATCTGGCCTACCAACTCCTGGAAGGCTACGAGACGTTGATCCTGGTGGACGCCACCGCGCGCGGCGGCGCACCGGGCACGGTGTACCTGATCGAGGCCGCCGTACCGGGCTCGGTCGAACCCGGGGCGGCCCTGCTCGACGGCCACCGGATGGGGCCCGACGCGGTGCTCGCGCTGCTGGGCACGCTGAGCGCGGGTACCGGCGGGACACCGCCGCGCCGGGTGCTGGTGGTGGGCTGCGAACCGGCCGACCTGGACGAGCGCCTGGGCCTCAGTCCACCGGTCGCGGCCGCCGTGGACGAGGCGGTCGCGCTGATCCTGCGGGTGCTGCGCGGGCAGACGCCCCTGAAACCACCGACCGGCGCGACCGACGCGCCGAATGCGGTCGATGTCCGACCCGCCGCCGTGGACGCGGTGCGCGGTCCCGAGCCTGGAGAGGTGCCGGCATGCGAAGGATTCTGATCGGCGGAGTGGCCCTGTTCGGGCTTGTCGCGCTCGCGAATCGGGCGGACATCCGGCGCTACCTGCGGATGCGTGCCATGTAGCCGGGTTCGCGACGGGTCCCGAGGCGGAGCCCGGCGCGCTGGGGCGAATGGCGTACGCGCGCCGTCGCACACGGCGTGGGTGCCGGGACACGTCGCCGGTGGTGCCTGTAATGGAGCGTGGGGCTCGTCGAGTCGGCGGGCTGCCGGCGGTGGACGTCGAACCCGGGAGAGGGCCGATGCACGAGATGTCGATTGCGCTGGCCGTCATCGAGCAGGTCGAGGCGGCGGCGGCGCGCAGCGGGGAGCGCGCCGCGCTGACCGTCCGGCTGCGGGTCGGCGAACTCGCCGGGGTGGTTCCCGACGCGCTGGCCTTCGCCTTCGAGGTCGCGCGGGCCGAGACGGTGCTGCGCGACGCGGAGTTGGTGGTCGAGAGCATCCCGGGCCGGGCCCGCTGCGCGGGGTGCGCCGTCGAGTGGGCGGTGGGCCTGCCGCCGGACCTGTGCTGCCCCACGTGCGCGGGCGCGACCGCCGAGCTGTTGTGCGGGCGTGAGTTGCAGATCGTCGACGTGTGCTGGGCCGATCCGGTCGAGGACGTCGGATACGCCGAGGCCACTCAGGAGGGTTGAACCGTCATGTGCCGAGTCGACGAGTTGCGGCAGGCAGTGCTCGCTCACAACGATCGCGGCGCGAGCGACCTACGCGCCGAACTGGCCGCGCGCGGGGTGATCGCGGTCAACCTGCTGTCCAGTCCCGGCAGCGGCAAGACCGCCCTGCTGGAGGCCGAACTGCGGCTGGCCGGCGAACGCGGGGTGTCGGTGGCGGCGTTGACCGCCGACCTGGCCACCGACAACGACGCGACCCGCTTGGCCCGGGCCGGCGCGCCGGTCAAGCAGATTCTCACCGACGGGTTGTGCCACCTGGAAGCGGCGATGTTGCGTCGACAACTCGCCGGCTGGTTGCCGGCGAAGACGCGGCTGCTGTTCGTGGAGAACGTCGGCAATCTGGTCTGCCCGGCCTCCTACGACCTGGGCGAGAGCCTGCGGGTCGCGCTCGCGTCGGTCACCGAGGGGGAGGACAAGCCGCTCAAGTATCCGTCCGCGTTCGGCCTGGCGAACCTGGTGGTGGTGACCAAGATCGACCTCGCCGAGGCGGTGGAGTTCGACGAGGGCGCCTTCCTGGCCAACGTCCGGCAGGTGAACCCCGGGGTCGAGGTGTTGTTCACCTCGGCCAGGACCGGTCGCGGTGTGGGCGACCTGTTGACGCGCGCGGTCGCGGTGCTCGACGGTGCGGCGGTGCACACGCCGGTGATGGCGCGGCACGCGGCCGACGGGCACGGCCACGTGCACGGACCGCCCGGGAGCGAGTCGGAGGACGAGTCCGCTCACGGGCACCGGCACGCTCACCCGCACGAGCCCGGGCAGGCCCATGTCCACGTGCACGAGGGTGTACGTGCCCATGTCCACACGCACGGGATCGACCCGCGGCCGGTTCCGGTGCGGGAGTCGTCTTGACCACCGGCCGACCGCCCGAGGTCGCGCAGCGGCGTCGGATCATCGTGCGCGGCACCGTACAGGGGGTGGGCTTTCGGCCGTTCGTCTACACGCTGGCCACCGAGTTGGGCCTGGCCGGACATGTCACCAACACCGGTGCCGGCGTACTCGTCGAGGTCGAGGGCAGGTCCGCCGAGGTGGCCGCGTTCTGCCGGCGGATCGACACGGACGCGCCGGCGCTGGCCTCGGTCGAGTCGATCACCCACGAGGACCTCGCGATCGGCGGCGACACCGGGTTCACCATCGTGGCGTCCGTGCCGCCCGAGCCGGGCGCCGCGCACCGTACCCGGATCCCACCGGATGTCGCCACGTGTGATCGCTGTCTGGCCGAACTCGAGGACCCCGCGGATCGCCGGCACCTGCACCCGTTCATCACGTGCACCGACTGCGGTCCGCGCTTCACCATCGTCACCGCGCTGCCCTACGACCGGGCGCACACCACGATGGCCGACTTCCCGATGTGCCCGGACTGCGCCCGGGAGTACGGCGATCCCGGCGATCGGCGCTTCCACGCGCAACCCATCGCGTGCCACGCCTGCGGCCCCCGGTTGTCCCTGGTCGACGCCGACGGGGCGCCGATCGGCTTCGGCACCCTGGACGAGGCCCGCCGGATGCTCGCCGAGGGGGCGATCCTGGCGGTCAAGGGCATCGGCGGGTACCACCTGGCCTGCGACGCGGCCGACCAGGACGCGGTGTCGCGGCTGCGCGAGCGCAAGGGGCGCGGCGACAAACCCTTCGCGTTGCTGGCCCGCACCCTCGCCGAGATCGAGCCGTACGCCGCGATCACGGACGCGGAACGGGAGTTGCTCACCGGCGCGGCCCGGCCGATCGTGCTGCTCCGGCGTCGTAGCGCGGCCCGGGCCGCGCTGCCGGAGGCGATCGCGCCGCGCTGCCCCGACCTGGGCTTCATGTTGCCGTACACGCCTGTGCACCACCTGCTCCTGGGGCTGCTCGACGACCGGCTCGGGCCGCGCCTGCTCGTGCTCACCAGCGGCAACGCGGCCGGCGAGCCGATCGTGACCGACGACGCCGAGGCGCTGACCCGGCTCGCGCCGCTCGCGGACGGCTGGCTCACCCACGACCGACCGATCCGGGTGCCGCTGGACGACTCGGTGGTGCGGGTCGTGGACGGCGAACCCCTGTTCGTCCGGCGCTCCCGGGGCTGGGCCCCGCTGCCGATCCGGCTGCCGGTGGCGGTGCCCGCGACGCTCGCGGTCGGCGGGGACCTGAAGAACACGTTCGCCCTGGCCGAGGGCCGCGAAGCGTGGTTGTCCGGGCATGTCGGCGACATGGACGATCTGGGCACGCAACGTGCGTTCGAGCACGCGGTCGGGCACCTGGGCGCGATCACCGGCGTGCGTCCCGACGTGCTGGTCGCCGATCGCCATCCGGGCTATCGGTCCACCGGCTGGGCCCGGCGCACCGCGGCCCGGCGGCCGGTGCGGCTGGTCCAGCACCATCACGCGCACATCGCCGCCGCGATGGCCGAACACGGCGCGGACGGCGCCGCGCCGGTGTTGGGCGTCGCCTTCGACGGGACCGGCTACGGGGACGACGGCGCGGTGTGGGGCGGTGAGTTCCTGCTCGCGGACTACGCCGGCTTCCAGCGGGTGGCGCACCTGCGCTACGCGCCGCTGGCCGGTGGCGACGCCGCGGTGGCCCGGCCGTACCGGATGGCGCTGGCGCACCTGCACGCCGCCGGGATCGAGTGGGCGGACGATCTGCCGTGTGTGCGGGCCGGATCCGACGAGGAACGCCGGGTGCTGGCGCGCCAACTCGAACGCGACCTGAACTGCGTGCCCACTTCCAGCATGGGCCGGCTCTTCGACGCGTTCGCGTCGCTGATCGGCGTCTGCCACGTGGCCGGCTACGAGGCGCAGGCGGCGATCGAGTTGGAGGGCGCGGCCGTTCGGCGGCCCGGCCCGGTACCCGGGTACACCTTCGCGCTGCTTCCGGGGGACGGTGCGGGCGATCCGCTGATCGCCGACCCGGGCCCGGTGTTCGCGGCGGCGATCGCCGATCTGCGCGCCGGTTGCGACCCGGAACTGCTCGCGGCGCGCTTTCACCACGCGGTCGTCGACCTGGTGGTCGCGGTGGCCGAGCACACGCGGGAGCGGTACGGGCCGACGCCGGTCGCGCTCACCGGCGGCGTGTTCGCCAACGCGATCCTGTCCTCGTCCTGCGGACGGGCGCTGCGCGCGCGGGACTTCACCGTGCTGCGGCATCGCCTGGTGCCGCCGAACGACGGCGGGCTGGCGCTGGGTCAGGTGCTGGTCGGGGCGAGTCGGCGGGTGCCGAGCGAGACGGACGGCCGGTAAGCGGGCGCCCGCATACCCACGAGTGGACCGCGGTCGTTGTCGGATGACGAGGAGAGACCGATGTGCCTGGCGGTGCCCGGCAGAGTGACGAAGATCGAGGAACGGGACGGAACCCGGATGGGCCTCGTCGATTTCGGCGGCGTGGTCAAGGAGGTGTGCCTGGAGTACGTCCCCGACCTGAGGGTGGGCGAGTACGCCATCGTGCACGTGGGCTTCGCGCTGCAACGACTGGACGAGGAGTCGGCCCTGCGCACGCTTGCCCTGTTCGACGAGATGGGGCTGCTCCAGGAGGAGTTCGGCGATCCCTGGGAGGCGGCCGGCGCGGCGTCGGGGGAGTTCGTCCGGCCCGAGCCGGTGGTTGTTCCCGACCCGATTCCCGGTGGTGTGGCGAAGGAGGTCCGGCGGTGAAGTACCTGGAGGAATTCAGCAATCCGGAGGTCGGTCGCCGACTGCTGGACGGGATCCGGGCCACGGTGACCCGGCCGTGGTCGATCATGGAGGTCTGCGGCGGGCAGACGCACACCATCATCCGGCACGGCATCGACCAACTGCTGCCCCCCGAGGTGGAGTTGATCCACGGGCCGGGCTGTCCGGTGTGCGTGACGCCGCTCGAGGTGATCGACAAGGCGCTGGCCATCGCGGCCCGCCCGGGGGTGATCTTCTGCTCGTTCGGCGACATGTTGCGGGTGCCGGGTACCGATCGCGACCTGTTCCGGGTGCGCGGCGAGGGCGGCGACGTGCGGGTGGTCTACTCGCCGCTGGACGCGCTCGCGATCGCCCGGGACAACCCCGACCGCGAGGTGGTGTTCTTCGGCATCGGCTTCGAGACCACCGCGCCGCCCAACGCGATGACGGTGTATCAGGCCAGGCGGCTGGGCATTCGCAACTTCAGCCTGCTGGTGTCGCACGTGCGGGTGCCGCCGGCGATCGAGGCGATCATGAATTCGCCCGACTGCCGGGTGCAGGGCTTCCTGGCGGCCGGTCACGTGTGCAGCGTGATGGGTGTGGAGGAGTACCCGGAGTTGGCCGAGCGGTATCGGGTGCCGATCGTGGTCACCGGATTCGAGCCGTTGGACATCCTGGAGGGCATCCGGCGTACGGTCCACCAACTCGAGCGGGGCGAGCACACGGTGGACAACGCGTACGCCCGGGCGGTGCGGGCGCAGGGCAACCCCGCTGCGAAGGCCATGCTGGCCGACGTGTTCGAGGTGACCGACCGGGCCTGGCGCGGCATCGGGGTGATCCCGGACAGCGGTTGGCGGTTGTCCTCGCGCTATCGCGACCACGACGCCGAGTACCGCTTCGACGTGACCGGGATCGACACCGTGGAACCGGCCGAGTGTCGCAGCGGCGAGGTGTTGCAGGGCCTGCTCAAGCCCAACGAGTGCGCGGCGTTCGGCACCACCTGCACCCCGCGTAATCCGCTCGGCGCCACGATGGTCTCCAGCGAGGGCGCGTGCGCCGCCTACTACCTCTACCGCCGGCTCGACGCCGCCGGCACCGCGCCCCGGGAGGCGACCCCCGTTGTCTGAGCTCACCGACCTCGCCCCGGTCACCGGGTCCGCCCCGGCCGCGGTGCCCGATGCGCCTGCCCCGCCTGCCCCGCCTGCCCCGCCTGCCGCGCCTGCCGCGCCGGACTTCTCCGGGTGGACCTGTCCGGCCCCGTTGCGCGACCATCCGCGGATCGTGACCGGGCACGGCGGCGGCGGCGCGCTGTCCGCCGAACTCGTCGAGCACGTCTTCGCGCCCGCGTTCGGCGGACCCCTGCTCGCGGCGCTCACCGATTCCGCGGTGGTCACCCTCGGCGGAGCCCGACTGGCCTTCTCCACCGACTCGTTCGTGGTCCGTCCGCTGTTCTTCCCCGGCGGGAGCATCGGCGAACTCGCGGTCAACGGGACGGTCAACGACCTGGCCATGAGCGGCGCCAAGGCGGCCTATCTGTCCGTCGGGTTCATCCTGGAGGAGGGCGTCGAGACGGCGGTCGTCGCCCGGGTCGCCCAGGCGCTCGGCGACGCGGCCCGAGCCGCCGGAGTCGAGATCGCCACCGGCGACACCAAGGTGGTCGAGGCCGGGCACGGGGACGGCATCTACCTCAATACCGCCGGGATCGGCCTGGTCCCGGCCGGCGTCGATCTGCGCCCGCAGCGCGCCGCCCCGGGCGACGTGGTGATCGTCAGCGGCGACATCGGCGTCCACGGGGTGGCCGTGATGAGCGTGCGCGAGGGCCTGGAATTCGACGTCGAGATCAGCAGCGACTGCGCCGCGCTGGGCGGGCTGGTCGAGGCCATGCTGGCGGTCACCCCGGACCTGCACGTGCTCCGCGATCCCACCCGAGGCGGCCTGGGCGCGGCGCTCAACGAGATCGCCGCGGCGGCCCGGGTCGGTGTGGAGATCGCCGAACGCGACGTCCCGGTGCCGCCCCAGGTGGCCAACGCGTGCGCGATCCTGGGCCTGGATCCGCTGTATGTGGCCAACGAGGGCAAGCTGGTCGCCTTTGTGCCCCGCGAGCACGCCGACGCGGTGCTCGCGGCGATGCGGGCGCATCCGTTGGGTGCGGGGGCGGCGGTGATCGGCGAGTGCGTCGAGGCCCATCCGGGGATGGTGGTGGCACGTACCGGATTGGGCGGAACGCGGGTGTTGGACATGCCGATCGGCGAGCAACTGCCCCGGATCTGTTGAGTGCCGGCACCACGCGCGCGCGACGGCCGGCTCGGATGCGACGCGGCCGTCGCGCGCGGACCTCAGGCGGCCGGGGTCGGGACCGGGCGGGGCCGGCGGGCGGCGGCGATCAGGGCGCGGGCCACCCGGTCGTCCAGCCCGGACTCGGGATGCCACTGGACGCCCAGGACGAAGGTGTCGCCCGGGAGTTCCACCGCCTCGACGATGCCGTCCTCGGCCCGGGCACCGGGCACCAGGCCGCGACCGAGTCGCTCCACGCCCTGGTGGTGGTAGGTGGGTACCTCGTACGGTTCGGCCCCGAGCGAGGCGAACAGCGTGCCCGGGATCGGCTCGACGACATGCGCGGAGAGCCGGCCGGGCGGGCCGGTGTGCCCGTCGTGGCCGACCACGTCCGGCAGGTGCTGGAACAGGGTGCCGCCCAGCACCACGTTCAGCAGTTGCATGCCGCGACAGATCGCCAGGAGTGGCGTGTTCGAGGCCAGCGCGGCCTCGATCAACGCGCTCTCCCACACGTCCCGGGCCTCGTTCGGCGGACCGGTGCGCGGATGGGGCTCGGCGCCGTAGCGGGTGGACCGTACGTCCGGACCACCCGCGATCACCACCGCGTCCACCCGAGCCACCGTCTCGGCGGCGGACTCCGCGACGTCGGGCGGCAACATCACGGCCAGGCCGCCGGCACGTTGGATGTGGGTCGGGTAGTCCAGGGGGAGCAGCACGGCGGGCAGGTGCCACACCCCCCATCGCACGGATTCCTCGTGGTAGGTGCTGATACCGATCAGTGGCTTGGGCATGGGGGGTCGCTCGGCTCCTCGGTGTCGCGGCGTCGGTGCGGGTGGAGGGCGGTGGGGTCAGTCCCGGCCGAGTTCGGCCTCGGCCGCGGCCAGTGCGGCGAATTCCTCCTCGGGGGCGTTCGCCACCAGATGATGCCGGCTGTAGAAGGCGAAGTAGGCGAGTGCGACGGCGTAGACGCCCAGCGCGATGAACGCCGCCCGCTTGTCCACCAGGAATGTCGCCGCCAGCGCCGAGCAGGCCAGCACGAACGCCACCGAGGAGGTGGCGACGCCACCGGGGGTGCGGTACGGCCGGGGCAGGTCGGGCTCGCGGCGGCGCAGCACGATGTGCGACAGCGACATCAGCGCGTAGGAGATGGTCGCGCCGAACACCGCGATGTTCAGCATCCGAGCGCCGTCCCCGCTCCACGCGGCCAGTGCGAAGCCCAGCGCGCCGGGCACCAGCAGGCCGAGATAGGGGGCCTTGCGTCGGCTGGTCAGGGACAGGAAGCGGGGCAGGTAGCCGGCCCGGGACAGCGCGAACAACTGCCGGGACCCGGCGTAGATCAGCGAGAAGAACGAGGCGACCAGTCCGGCCAGGCCCGCGTAGTTCACGAAGCGGCTCAGCGGGGTCGGGTCGCCGTCGCCCTGGAGCGCGGTCACCAGCGGGTTGCCCGCCTCCTGGACCGCACCGGAGCCGTGCGCGCCGGTCGCGGCCAGGAAGGTGAGCACGGCCAGGAGCAGCAGCACGCCGATCGACAGGCTCATCGCCCTGGGCAGCGTGCGGGCCGGGTCCTTGGTCTCCTCGGCGGCCAGTGGCACCCCCTCCACGCCCAGGAAGAACCACATCCCGAACGGGAACGCGGACCAGATGCCGAGCAGGCCGAACGGAAGCCAGGAATTGGCGCCGAGCGCGTCGTGGTCGACCGGGATGTCGTTGAGCCCGCCGGCGTCGAACTCGGTGAACGCGCCGACCGCGAAGATCAGCAGCGCGGCCACCGCTATCCCGGTGACCACGAAGCTGAACCGCAGCGCCTCGCCGACGCCCCACAGGTGGATGCCGATGAAGACGACGAAACAGGCGAGGTAGACCGGCCAGGACGAGGTCAGGCCGAACAGGTTCAGGGACTCGACGTAGTCGCCGATGAAGATGACGATCGCGGCGGGCGCCAGCACGTACTCGATCAGGATCGCGGTGCCGGTCAGGAAGCCGCCCCAGGTGCCGAGCGCGCGGCGGGCGAAACCGTAGCCGCCGCCGGCGGCGGGCAGGATCGAGGACAGTTCGGCCAGCGAGAACACCATGCACGTGTACATCAGGCCCATCAGGGCGGCGGCGATCGCCAGGCCGCCGAAGCCGGCCTCGGCCAGGCCGAAGTTCCAGCCGGAGAAGTCGCCGGAGACGACGTACGCCACACCCAGACCGGTGAGCAGGAGCCAGCCCGCGCTGCCGCGGCGCAGCGCCCGCTTCTCCAGGTAGTTCTCCGCCTCGGCGGACGCGCCGCCGCTGCCCTGCTTCGTGCGCGCTTGGATGTCGTCGACCACGAGCCACTCCTGACGGGAGGGAGGGGAGGGAGAATTATTGGTTCGATCGCATACCTTTGCTCCTCGGGTCGACACGGCGCAAGGTTTCCGGGCGGATGTCTTTTCGGGCCCGCGTTCGCGCTCGGGCCGGCCGAGGGCCCGTCGCGGGTCGCCGGCGCGGGCGGCTCAGGCCAGAAATCCGCGCAGCAGTGCGGCGGTTCCCGCACAGTGCTCGCGCATCACCTCGGCCGCGGCGTCCGGGTCGCCGTCCAGGATCGCCTCGACCAGCGCGGTGTGCTGGTGCTGCGAGTGCTCCAGGTTGCGCACCAGCAACGGGATGCAGTCCAGCAGGTCGTTCACCGTGGCCCGGACCGCCGCGTACTGGCCGGCCAGGGTCGGCGAGCCGCACAACTGGGCCAGCGTCAGATGCAGCAACGTGTCCCGCCGCCGGTACTCCGCCAGCGGCGCGTCCCGGGTGTGGGCCAGCGCCGCCCGCAATCGCGCGGCCTGCGCCTGATCCAGGCCCTGCGCCGCGCACAGCCCGGCCGCGCCCACCTCCAGCACCTCGCGAAAGCGCAGCGTGTCCTCCACGTCCACCTTCGCGATCCGGCGCCGCAGCTCGGCGGCCGAAGCGTCGCCCACCGGGTTCGGGCGCTCGCGCACGAAGGTGCCGCCGTAGCGGCCCCGGCGGCTCTCCACGATGCCCTGGTCGGCCAGCACCTTGAGCACTTCGCGCAAGGTGACCCGGCTGACCCCGAGCCGGTCGGCGAGGTCGCGTTCGGCGGGCAGCCGGCCGCCGTCGGAGACCAGTCCCAGCCGGATCACCTGGAGGATCTGTTCCAACGCCTCCTCGAAACCGTTGCCCGCGCGCACCGGCCGCAGCAGCGGCGACAGCCCGTCCTTGGGCTCCGCTTCGGATCGCTCGTTCACGATCCCTCCCCTCCGGCTCTTCCCAATCAATGGTTCACGGCCATACCTTATGGCTTCCGGTTGGACCGACAGGAGGCATTCCCTTGGCAGACCGAACGCCCCCGCTGTCCGTCGACGAGCTGCGAGCACTCGTCGACGCCGGGGAGATCGACACGGTAGTCCTGGCCTTCACCGACATGCAGGGCAGGCTTCAGGGCAAGCGATTCGCCGCCCGTTTCTTCCTCGACGACACGCTCGCCCACGGCACCGAGGGCTGCAACTACCTGCTCGCGGTGGACACGGACATGAACACCGTGGCCGGGTACGCGATGTCGTCCTGGGAACGCGGCTACGGTGACTTCGTGATGCGTCCCGACCTGGCCACCCTGCGTCGCACGCCGTGGCACCCGGGCACCGCACACGTCAACGCGGACCTGCTGTGGCACGACGGCTCGCCGGTCGCGGCGTCGCCGCGACAGATCCTGCGCCGCCAACTCGACCGACTCGCCGAGCACGGCTGGACCGCGCACGCGGGCACCGAACTCGAGTTCATCGTCTTCAAGGACACCTATGAGGCCGGCTGGGACCGCGCGTACCGCGGCATGACACCGGCCAACCAATACAACGTCGACTACTCGATCCTGGGCACCGGCCGGGTCGAACCGCTGCTGCGCCGCATCCGCAACGAGATGGGCGCGGCCGGGATGACGGTGGAGTCGGCCAAGGGCGAGTGCAACTTCGGCCAGCACGAGATCGCCTTCCGCTACGACCACGCGCTGACCACGTGCGACCAGCACAGCGTCTACAAGACCGGGGCCAAGGAGATCGCCGCGCAGGAGGGCATGTCGCTCACCTTCATGGCCAAGTACGACGAGCGCGAGGGCAACTCGTGCCACATCCACCTGTCCCTGCGCGACACCGACGGTCGGCCGGTACTGGCCGACGACGACGGCGCGTACGGGATGTCGAGGACGATGCGGCATTTCCTGGCCGGACAACTGGCCGCGATGCGCGAGTTCACCCTGCTGTACGCGCCCAACATCAACTCGTACAAACGTTTTCGGCCCGGCTCGTTCGCGCCCACCGCGGTCGCGTGGGGTCCGGACAACCGTACCTGCGCGCTGCGGGTGGTCGGCCACGGGCACTCGCACCGCTTCGAGAACCGCCTCCCCGGCGGCGACGTGAACCCCTACCTCGCGGTCGCCGGCATGATCGCGGCCGGTCTGTACGGGATCGAGCACGAGCTCGAACCGGGCGAGGCGTGCACGGGCAACGCGTACGCCGGCGACGCGCCGCACGTGCCCGGCACGCTGCGCGAGGCCGCCGAGCTGTGGGCCGGTTCGAAGATCGCCCAGGACGCCTTCGGCGCGGACGTGGTGGCCCACTACCTGCACATGGCGCAGGTCGAGCAGGACGCGTACGACACGGCAGTCACCGACTGGGAGCGGTTCCGCTCCTTCGAGCGCATGTGAGGATCAGAGCGTTGTCCCAGCACCACGAACAGCCGCACCGGCCCGAGTCGGACGGTCCGCACGAGCACGCCATCCTCGACCCCACCACCGAGGAGATCATCGCGACCATCCGGGCGAGTTCGGCGGCCGACGTCGACACGGCGGTGGTCCGGGCCACCCGGGCCGCCGCGCACTGGGCGGCCCAGGCCCCCGGCGACCGGGCCCGGCTGCTGCGCCGATTCGCCGTCGTGGTGGACGAGCACCTCGAGGAACTCGCCCGGCTCGAGGTCCGCGAGGCCGGCCACCCGATCGGCAACGCCCGCTGGGAGGCGGGCAACGTCCGCGACCTGCTCGACTACGCCGCGGGCGGCGCGGAACGGCTGAACGGCCGACAGATCCCGGTGGCCGGCGGCCTGGACGTGACCTTCCACGAACCACTCGGCGTGGTCGCGGTGATCGCTCCCTGGAACTTCCCGATGCCGATCGCCGCCTGGGGCCTGGCGCCCGCGCTCGCGGCCGGCAACGCGGTGTTGCTCAAGCCGGCCGAGACCACGCCGCTGACCGCTCTGCGGCTGGCCGAACTGGCCCTGGTCGCGGGGTTGCCCGAGGGCCTGTTCCAGGTGTTGCCGGGTGCCGGACCGGTGGCCGGCCGGGCCCTGGTGGAGCACCCGGGCGTGGCCAAGGTGGTCTTCACCGGCTCCACGGCGGTCGGCAAGGACATCATGGCCAGGTGCGCGGCGGGCGTGAAGCGGGTGACCCTCGAACTGGGTGGCAAGAGCCCGAACATCGTCTTCGCCGACGCCGACATCGAGGCCGCCGCGGCAGCCGCCCCGGGCGGGTTCCTGGACAACACCGGGCAGGACTGCTGCGCACGCACCCGCATCCTGGTGCAGCGCGAGGTCTACCACCGGTTCATGGACCTGCTCGAACCCGCGGTCCGGGCCTTCAGGGTCGGCGACCCGGGCGACCCCGAGACGCAGATGGGTCCGCTCATCTCCGCCGCGCATCGCGAGCGGGTGCGCTCGTATGTACCGCAGGACGCGCCCGCCGCGATCCGCGGCGAGGTTCCCGAGGGCAAGGGCTTCTGGTATCCGGCGACGGTGCTCACTCCCGAGTCCGCCGACGACCGCGCGGCGGTCGAGGAGATCTTCGGCCCGGTCGCGGTGGTCCTGCCGTTCGACGACGAGGCGGACGCGATCCGCCTGGCCAACGCCACCGCGTACGGCCTGTCCGGCTCGTTGTGGACCCGGGACGTGGGCCGGGCGCTGCGCGTCTCGCGGGGTGTGCGGGCCGGGAACCTGTCCGTCAACTCGCACAGCAGCGTGCGCTATTCGACGCCGTTCGGCGGGTTCGGACAGTCCGGACTGGGCCGGGAGTTGGGGCCGGACGCGTTGGCGGCCTTCACCGAGGTCAAGAACGTGTTCATCAGCACCGAGTAGCAAGTGCCGTTCGGCACCGAACAGTGGTGAGTGCCGTTCGGCACCGAGTCGTACGTGCCCGTCGGCATCGAGCGGTTCGACCGAGTGGTCCGTCGGCTCCGGGGTCATCGGGGGTATCGATGTCGTAGCACGTCGATTTCCGGACACCGAATTCACCGACACCGATTCACCGACACCGATTTCGTCGACACCGAGTCCGTCGGTATCGACCTCATCAGCATCGAGGAGCGTCAAGTGACCGAGCAGACCCCCGTGTGCCGCCGCCTGGTCGGCCGTACCGCCGTCGTTACGGGTGCCGGCAGCGGTATCGGCCTGGCCTCGGCCCGGCGGCTGGCCTCCGAAGGCGCCAACGTGGTGTGCGCCGACATCGACGAGGCCTCCGGCAAGGCCGCCGCCGCCGAGGTGGGCGGGCTCTTCGTGCGCGTCGACGTCACCGACGCCGAGCAGGTCGAGGCCCTGTTCAAGGCCGCGTTCGACACCTACGGCTCGGTCGACGTCGCGTTCAACAACGCGGGCATCTCGCCGCCCGACGACGATTCGATCCTGACCACCGGCCTGGATGCCTGGCGCCGGGTCCAGGAGGTCAACCTCACGTCGGTGTTCCTGTGCTGCAAGGCCGCGTTGCCGTACATGCAGCGCCAGGGCAAGGGTTCGATCATCAACACCGCGTCGTTCGTGGCCCGGATGGGCGCGGCCACCTCGCAGATCTCCTACACCGCGTCCAAGGGCGGCGTGCTCGCGATGTCGCGGGAGTTGGGCGTGCAGTTCGCCCGTGAGGGCATCCGGGTCAACGCGCTGTGCCCGGGCCCGGTGAACACCCCGCTGCTCAAGGAGCTGTTCGCCAAGGACCCCGAGCGCGCGGCCCGTCGACTCGTGCACATCCCGGTCGGCCGCTTCGCCGAACCCGAGGAACTCGCCGCCGCGGTGGCGTTCCTGGCCAGCGACGACTCGTCGTTCGTCAACGCCGCCGAGTTCCTGGTGGACGGTGGCCTCGCCGGGGCGTACGTCACCCCGATGTAGGCGTCGTCGGGGTCGGCGACGCCGTCTCGACCACGCCCGAGCGCCCGCGGTCCGGTACACGCCGCCGTGATCGCGGGTCCACCGCCGCCGATCCGTCGCGCTACCCCTGCGCGACGGGTCGGCGGTGTGGCGGTGTGGCGGGTTCAGCGGAGCGACAGGCGTTGTCCGGGGCGGATCAGGTCCGGGTCCGGGCCCACGATCGCGCGATTCTTGCCGTACAGGGCCGGCCAGCCGCCCGGCAGGTTGTGCGCCGCGGCGATGCCGCTGAGGGTGTCGCCGGGCCGGACGAGAATCTCCCCGCTGCCCTCGGACGCCGGGAGCGGCTCGGGGGAAGTGGCGAGTTCGCTTCCGCGATCGGTGGTCGACCCGGCCGACGGCGTGGCCTCGGCGGCACGCCGGCGGCGATCGGCCGTGGAGCGTTCGGCGCGTCGAGGCGCGTCGGCCCCGGTCAAGCCGGCTTTTCGGGAGCACACCGGCCAGGCGCCCGCTCCCTGTGACCGCAGGACGTTCTCGGCGACGCGGATCTGCTCGGCCTTGGGGGCGTCCTGCGCCCTGCCCTTGCCGCCGTTGGCTTTCCACGTGCTCTCCTTGAACTGCAGCCCACCGTGGTACCCGTTGCCGGTGTCGGTGGACCAGTTGCCGCCGCTCTCGCATTGCGCGACCCGGTCCCAGGCGGCGTCGTCCGCGGCCCGGGCCTGGGTCACCGTCGCGAAGCCCAGGAGGGAGGTCGCGACAACACCGACCACGGCCGAGTCTCGCAGGCGACGTCGGCCGCAGGCTCGATGCGATTCGTCCCGATGCGAAGTGCTGTGAGAAAGCATGGATTCCCTTCGGAATTCCCCTGCGGGGCTCGATCGGCGGCGATCCACGAGGAATCCGTCCCGATCAACCGAATCGCCCGATCGCTGGTGATGAGCGTTTCGGTGCCTCCACCTCGCGACCAGGTCGCGAGTTCGGCCGTGACAGCACGGCGAAAACGGGGGTGCGGTCTGCACTTGGCGCAGACGCTAGACAAGTCGCGTCTCCGATATCAACGACCGATGACGTTTTCGCAGGCCACGTCGGCATTTCCTGCCTTGCGGCGGGGCGTGTCGCGAACACGTCACGGATCGCTGAATTCGCCGCATCCGCACCATTCGGAGGGCGTCCATACGGGTGGATTTCGGGTGCTGTGCGGATGCTCCGCAAGGTCGACGGGCTCGCATTTGCGGCCACCGATCGGGCCCGAGCAGCGATTTCGTCGAGAAAGGACTTGTGGCACGTCGAGCAATGCGGAAGACGTCATAAACCTCGACGGGTTCCGCAAAGATTTCCCGGCGCGGGGGCCTCGACGTTTCCGGGTGATGTTCCCCGCACCCGGTACCCTTCGCGCGCGATCGGCGTTTCGTGCGCATGGCCGAGAGGAGAAATCACCGAGACGGATCGCATAATAGTAATTGAGGGTGTGCCGCATATCGGGATTCCCACGCCTCACCCGGCGAATGGTCGGCGGATGGGGTTCGCTGGTGACGTCGAGACATGCGGATCGAGCATGGGTGCCCTGCGCAACATGCGTTGGTGCCATGGCTTTCGGCGGGTCAGGATGTCGCCATGACGAAGAACCGGCGGCTCACGCGTATCTCCTCGCCCGTGGGCGTATCGCCCGCGCAGGGCTACAGCCAGGTGGTGACCGGTCCCGGTCGGCTGGTCGTCATCTCCGGGCAGGTGGCGACGGATGAACGCGGCGAAACGGTCGGTGTGGGGGATCCGGACGCCCAGGCGCGGCAGGTGTTCACGAATCTGCGGCGGTGTCTCGCGGCGGTGGGCGCGACGTTCGACGACGTCGTCAAACTCACCCATTTCACCACCGATATCGCGTACTTGACGAGCATCGGCGCGGCCTGGGACGAGTTCGTCGATCCCGAGCACGAACCGGCCAGTTCGACGGTCCAGGTGGCCGCGTTGTTCCGGCCCGAACTGCTCCTGGAGGTCGAGGCGCTCGCCTTGCTGTGCCCACCCCGTAGCGGCGACTTCCCTTCCGCATAACGGAGTTCGGTATTTCCGTGCGCCCCGGCGGCTAGGATCGGCGCGACATTTCGACGCCGCTCGGCGACCTGGGGGATCTGTGCGTGAGCAGGGCGAAAGTCGGCGGGAGTGGAGCGCGCGCGGAGTCGACGTGAGTATGCCCAGCATCGCGCGGGTGTACGACGCGGCGCTCGGCGGCAAGGACAACTTCGCCGTGGACCGGGCCGTGGCCGATCGTTTGCTGAGCGTGGTGCCCGGAGCCCGCGAGTGCGCGTTGTCGAACCGGGCGATCCTCGCGCGCGGCGTGCGTTTCCTGGTCGAACAGGGCATCGACCAGTTCATCGACCTGGGTTCGGGCCTGCCGTCGGCGGAGAACACGCACCAGATCGCGCAGCGCCACCAGCCGCTCTCGTCGGTCGTCTACGTCGACATCGACCCGATCGTGCTCGCGCACGGACGGGCGTTGCTCGCGGAGAACTCGCGCACCCGCGTGGTCACGGCCGACGCGCGTGATCCCAAGGCGGTGCTCGCGCTTCCGGTCGTCCGCGAACTCATCGATCTCGACCGCCCGGTGGGCCTGTTGATGGTCGCGATCGTGCATCACCTGGAGGACGACGAGGATCCGGCCGGCATCGTCCGCGCGTATCTGGACCAACTCCCTTCCGGCAGCTACCTGTTCCTGACCCACTTCTGGGCCAACGGCACGCCGGAGGCCGCGGTGATCGAGGAGGTGCTGCACAGCGCGCACAACACCGGGCGGTTCCGGTCCCGGGAGGAGATCGCCGGCTTCTTCGACGGCCTGGACCTGGTCGAACCCGGCCTGGTCAACCTCCCGTTGTGGCGTCCGGAGGAGAGGGTTCCCGACCCGCTGCCGGTGTCCGGCACGCTGCTGCTGGGCGGGATCGCCCGCAAGCCGTAGCCGCTCGCCTCCTCGGTCGCCCTTCCGGTCGCCTTCCCCGTTCGGCGGCCCGGGCGGCGGTTCGGGTCAGTTGGTCGCGGTGGTGCGTGGTGGGCGCAGGGACGCGTCGAAGGCGTCGCGGGCGGGTTGTTCGCAGCGGTCGTGCAGTGCGTGGAAGGCGGCGGCCGAGCGGGCGGCGGGCCAGTCGGGCCCCAGGTGCGCGGCCGGCAGGCCCGGGTCGGTGCGCAGCAGGTGGATCCAGTCGGCCAGGACCGAGGCCAGCAGTGGTAGCGGGTCGCCGGTGTCCGGGTCGTGCCGTTCCCAACGCGCGAGGAACGCCTCGTGGGCGGCGCGCAGCGCGTCCGGGTCCCAGGCGCGGCGGACCAGGCGGTGCATCCGTGTGGGCGGCAGCGGTTGGGCGGCGAACGCGTCGAGGAAGGCGTCCTCGGCGTCGGGCAGGTCCAGGCCGTCCAGGGCCTCGGTGATGTCGACGGTGCCGGGCGCGATCCACAATCCGTCCCGGGCGCAGCCGAATCCCGCCCATTGCAGCCGGGACCGCAACTGGTGGCGCAGGTCCCGGTGATGTTCGGGGAGCGAGAAGGACAGCAGTGTCCACCGATCGTCGCGGTGTTCGAACGGGGTGCGGGACAACACCCGCCCCTTGCCCTGGAGCAGCACGTTCCGGCAGGCCGCACTGATCGTGTAGACGGCTTCGCGGCCGTCGCGACCGCGGTGCAGCAGGTCGCGGTGCACCATGCGGTTCAAGGTCGCCCGCGCGGCGGGGGCGGCGACGCCCAGGCGGTCCAGCGCGTCGAGGAACACGCGCGAGGGCAACGGCTCGGTGTGCCGGTCCAGGACCACGCCGGCCAGCAGGGCGAGCAGCAGTTCCTGCGGGCGCGACACGACCGGAAGCACGGTCGTGGCGGAGAGGGGCGCCGGGGTCGACGGCGGGGCGGTGCTCGACATCGCGGTGTGGGTTTCCCTGACTCTCGGGGCCTTCGAGGCACGGTGTTCGAGGCGGCCGCATCGTATGGCGCGGATGGCCGGGCGGACCGGCCCGCCCGGGTCGACCGTACCAAGACCCACATCAAGACATGAAACAGAATCTTGACGGGCGTGAGAATCGTGCCTAACTTCAGGGATGTGGCGGAGCGCCGAGGCAGGCTCCCGCCGTTCCCGTTCGCCATTCCCGAGCCCACGCCCGGTGCCCGACGGCACCGGCGGGCGGGCAATTTCCGAAGGACGTGCGCATGGACGCATCGAACCCGCCGGCCCTGCACGGCAAGGTCGCCGTCGTCACCGGCGCGGGCCGAGGCCTGGGCCTGGCCTACGCGTCCGCGCTGGCCGAGGCCGGTGCGGCGATCGTGGTCAACGACCTGGACCCGGCCGTCGCCGAGGCCGCCGCCGCGCGGATCGTCGCCGCCGGCCACCGCGCCGTCGCCGCCCCCGGCCCGGTCGACTCCACCGAGGTCGCCGACGAACTGGTGGCCCGTGCGGTGCGCGACTTCGGGCGCCTGGACGCGATGGTCACCAACGCGGGCATCCTGCGCGACAAGGTGCTCTGGAAGATGAGCGACGAGGACTTCGACGCCGTCGTCGCCGTCCACCTGCGCGGCACCTTCACCTGCGCCCGGGCCGCCGCCCGGCAACTGCGCGAACAGGGCGAGGGCGGCTCGCTGGTGATGGTCGGCTCCCCGGCG
Organism: Embleya sp. NBC_00888; assembly: GCF_045207655.1. Lineage (NCBI taxonomy): Bacteria > Bacillati > Actinomycetota > Actinomycetes > Kitasatosporales > Streptomycetaceae > Embleya > Embleya sp. NBC_00888. The sequence continues at coordinate 3,482,367 of NZ_CP108785.1, forward strand.
GGCCAGCGCGGCAACTTCGGCCAGACCAACTACGCCGCCGCCAAGGCCGGCATCGCCGCGATGGTGCGCACCTGGTCGATGGAACTGGCCCGGTCCGCGATCACGGTCAACGCCGTAGTCCCGATCGCAGCCACCGCCATGACCGAGTCGATCCCCGCCTTCGCGCCGTACGTGGCGGGACTGCGCGAGGGCGTGCCACTGCCGGACTTCCTGCGCAAGGGCGAGGGGTTCGGCACCGTCGAGGACTGCGCCGCGCTGGTGCCGTTCCTGGTCTCGGACGCGGCGCGCACCGTCACCGGCCAGTGCATCGGCATCGGCGGCGACAAGCTGGCCCTGTGGTCGCACCCGCAGGAGGTCGCCGTCGCCTACGCGGACGGCGGGTGGACCCCGCACGGCATCGCCGACGTGTGGGCGACCGGCCCCGGCCGCGAGCCGCAGACCGTCGGGGTTCCCGCCCCGCGCGTCCCGGACGGGGCGACCCGATGAGCACCGCGCCCTACCGCCCCACGTTCGACCTCGACGCGCTGACCGCGATCGACGTGCACACCCACGCCGAGGTCTCCACCCGGGGTGCCGCGTCCCTGGCGGACGACCTGCACGACGCCTCGTCCGCGTACTTCAAGGTGGCCGGGAAGCGTAAACCCACCCTGCCGGAGATGGCCGCCTACTACCGCGAACGCCGCATGGCGGCGGTGGTGTTCACCGTCGACGCGGAGCACGCGACCGGCACCGCGCCGGTGCCCAACGACGAGGTCGCGGAAGCCGCGGCCGCCAATGCCGACGTGCTCATCCCGTTCGCGTCCATCGACCCCTTCCGCGGCCGCGCCGGGGTGCGCGAGGCCCGACGGCTGATCACCGAATACGGCGTGCGCGGCTTCAAGTTCCACCCCTCGATCCAGGGCTTCCACCCCAACGACCGTATGGCGTACGGCCTGTACGAGGTGATCGAGGAGCTCGGCGCGATCGCGCTGTTCCACACCGGCCAGACCGGCATCGGCGCCGGCCTGCCCGGGGGCGGCGGGATCCGGCTCAAGTACTCCAACCCGATGCATGTCGACGACGTGGCCGTCGACTTCCCGCACCTGAAGATCATCCTGGCGCACCCCTCGTTCCCCTGGCAGGACGAGGCACTGTCGGTCGCCACCCACAAGCCGGAGGTCTACATCGACCTGTCCGGCTGGTCGCCGAAGTACTTCCCGGCGCAACTGGTCCAGTACGCCAACACCCTGCTCCAGGACAAGGTGCTGTTCGGCTCCGACTACCCGGTGATCAGCCCGGAACGCTGGCTGGCCGACTTCGCGCAACTGCCGATCAAGGACCACGTCCGCCCGAAGATCCTCAAGGACAACGCCGCCCGCCTGCTCGGTCTGTCCGGCTGACCCACCGCCGGTAGGGCCCGCCCCGCTCCGCCCGACCGGCCCTCACCTCTCAGGGGGAACCGTGCGCGACACCGCGCGCAACCAAGGACTGGGTTCGTGGACCGCGCGCCGCGCCCGCAGGAGTCCGGACCGCATCGCACTCGTCCACCAGGGTCCGGACGGCCGACCCGTCCGGCAGAGCTACGCCCGACTGCACGCCCGTACCCGCGCGATCGCAGCCGCCCTGCGCGAGCGACACGGGGTGCGGCCCGGCGACCGTGTCGCGTACCTGGGACCCAATCATCCGGCGTTCCTGGAGACGCTGTTCGCCACCGGCCGGCTGGGCGCGGTGTTCGTACCGCTGAACACCCGCCTGACCGCACCGGAGATCGCCTACCAACTCGCCGACTGCGGCGCGCGGGTGCTCGTGCACGCCCCCACCCACGACGGGCTGGTGCACGAACTGCCCACCGCACCGGGCTCGCCGACGTTGCTGCCGCTCGCCCGACTGGCGGCGACGGATGCGCTGCCGAGCACCATGGACACCGAACTCGACGACGTGCCGGGGACGTTGGACGACCCGTGCATGATCATGTACACGTCGGGCACCACGGGCCGACCCAAGGGGGCCGTGCTCACCCACGGCAACATCACCTGGAACAGCTTCAACGTCCTGATCGATCAGGATCTGGCCGCGGACGAGGTCGCGTTGGTGTCCGCGCCGCTGTTCCACACCGCCGCGCTGAACATGCTCGCGCTGCCCGTACTGCTCAAGGGAGGCACCTGTGTGCTCGCCGAACGCTTCGACGTGGACGCCACGTTCGACGCGATCGCCCGGCACCGAGTGACCGTGATGTTCGGCGTGCCGGCGATGTTCCGGCAACTGGCCGACGCGCCGCGCTGGGCCGACGCGGATCTGTCCTCACTGCGGCTGCTCAACTGCGGTGGCGCACCCGTGCCCCCGGCGCTGATCACCGCCTACCAGCGGCGCGGCCTGAACTTCTGCCAGGGCTACGGCATGACCGAGGCCGCACCCGGAACCCTGTTCCTGGCCGCCGAACACGCCGTCGACAAGGCCGGATCCGCCGGTGTCCCGCACTTCTTCACCGACGTGCGCGTCGTGCGCCCGGACCTGACCGAGACCGCCCCCGGCGATGTCGGCGAGATCGTCGTGCGCGGCCCCAACGTGATGCCCGGATACTGGGGTCTGCCGCGCGAGAGCGCCGACGCGTTCACCGACGGCTGGTTGCGCACCGGTGACGCCGCCCGTACCGACGAGGACGGCCACGTCACCATCGTTGACCGGATCAAGGACATGATCATCTCGGGCGGCGAGAACGTCTACCCCGCCGAGGTGGAGAACGCCATCGCCGGCCACCCGGACGTCGCCGAGTGCGCCGTCTACGGTGTCCCCGACCTCCGCTGGGGAGAAGTCCCGCACGCCACAGTGGTGTTGCGACCGGGAGCGAGTGCCGGCGGGGACGACATCCTGCGCTTTCTCGATGGCCGACTGGCCCGGTACAAGCTGCCCAAGGCCGTCCACGTGCTCCCCGTGTTGCCTCGCAACGCCGCCGGCAAGGTGCTCAAGGCCGAGTTGCGCGCCGGGGACAACTCCGTCGCGGACCGCTGAAGCGCCCGACCTCCCGGCGCGGTTCGCCGTGCTTTCGCCGCCGGTTCGCGGTTCGCGCTCGCGCGCCGGCACATCCTCCCGATCCGGACTCCGGCCTTCGCCGGGTCACCGACAACCGATGGAGCAACTCGTGACTCTGACCGTGCACTTCGACGAACTCACCACCCTGGCAGGCAAGGATCTCGGTGCCAGTGCCTGGATCGACGTCACCCAGGAACGCATCGACACGTTCGCCGACGCCACCGACGACCACCAGTGGATCCACGTGGACGTCGCCCGTGCCGCGACCGGGCCGTTCGGCGGTCCCATCGCGCACGGCTATCTCACGCTGGCGCTGTTCATCCCGGCCTTCGGCGAACTGTTGGAGGTCGAGGGCGTCACCACCAAGGTCAACTACGGCCTCGACAAGGTGCGCTTCCCCGCCCCCGTTCCCGCCGGCGCCCGGATCCGGCTGACCGCCCGGGTCGCCGACGTCGAGGCCGTGGCCGGCGACGGCGTACAGATCACCGTGGACGGAACCATCGAGATCGACGGCGGCACGAAGCCGGCCTGCGCCCTGCGGAGCATTTCGCGTTTCTATCGCTGATCCCCGAGCGCCCGTCCGGCTCGACGAGCGCGACGCACGCCGGACTGCAATGCATCGCATATGCGCGATGGATTGCTCGTTCTTCTTGCATATGCTGCTCGTCGAATGAGTCTGTCCGCACATGTGGCTTCTATTCCGGGTGCCGGCGGTGCGGCGGTGGGCCGTGCGGGCCGGGCGGGTGAGAGGGGTCGGCGATGCGGGAGTTGGCGGAGAGGGCGCTGCGGTGGGTCGCGGAGGGGCGGCCGGGGTTGTTGGTTCGGGCAGTGACCGAGCAGGGCTTCGGGCCCCGGCGTCCGTACGACGCGCTGCTTCTGGGCGGGGACGGAGCCGCGGTGGGGTCGCTGTACCAGGGGGCGTTCGACGCCCACCTCGGCGACGAGGCGTCCCGGGCGCCGTCGCCCGGGTCCTCGTGGATCTGCCAGGTCGCGATCCACGACCGTGAGGCGGCCGAGGCGGGCCTGACGTGTGGCGGTCAGGCCGAGGTGCTGCTGCAGCCGCTCGACTCGGTGCCGCAGCGGTGGTGGGAGCTGCTTTCGCGTGGGGAGGGCGCGGCGCTGATCACCGGACTGGACGAGACGGGTGCACGCTCTACGTCGGTGGTCGCCACCGCGGACGGCGTGGTCGTCCCGGAGGGGCCGGCCGATCCGTCGGCGGTCGAGCACGCGGTCGCGATGTTGCGGCGGCACCGGGCCGGGCGCGACGTCCGGTACACGGAGGGTGGGCTGACGCTGATCGAGGTCAGTCCGCCGGTACCGCGCCTGCTGATCGTCGGGAGCGGGGAGTTGGTGAGCCTGCTCGTCGCCCAGGGGCGTCTGCTCGGCTGGATGGCGACCGCCGCGCAGGACGCGGACCCGGCGCTGCGGTACGTCGCCGAGCACCCGGAATCGGTGTGCCTGGTGATGTTGAGCCACGACGCGGACGTCGACGTTCCGGTGCTGAGCGCCGCCCTGGGCGCCGGGGTGCCGTACGTGGGCGCCCTGGGCTCGCGTCGCACCCAGGGGCGGCGGGGCGAGCGACTCCTGGCCGCGGGCGTACCCAAGGACCGGGTGGAGTCGGTGCACGGGCCGATCGGCCTCGAGTTGGGCGCCCGCACCCCGGCCGAGACGGCACTGGCGGTGTGCGCGGAGATCCTCGCGGTCCTCGACGGGCGCACCGGCAGGTCGCTGAGCGAGGCGACCGGTCCGATCAACGCCTGAGTGGCGCGGGCGGGCGCTCACGGCACGCCGCGGCTGCGCGGGCTTCCGGTGAGGGGGCGTTGGTGCCCGCGACACGCTCGGCGGGTGTTGCCATGGGTACGAGCGGCCCGGCGGTTCGGGTGCGGCGGAAGCGACCGCCGGCGGACCGGCCGGTGCGTGTGGGCGGCGGGTGGTGGCTGCTCGCGGGTGTGCCGCGGAGCCCGGACCGTGCGGACATCGGTGGGGTGCCGGTCCCAGGGCGGGTCAGGGGCGGCGGGGTGGGGCCGTGCTGGTGCGGATCACCAGTTTCGGGTGGAGCAGGTGGCGGGCGGCCTTGGTGCGTTCGCCGCGCAGGCGTTGCAGGAGGGTCTCGGTGGCCAGCCGGCCCATCTCCTCCCGCGGCTGGTTGATCGTGGTCAGGCCGATGTGTCGCAGGCCGGCCAGGTGGGTGTTGTCGTAGCCGACCACCGAGACGTCCTGGGGCACCCGCACACCGGACGCGGACAGTTCGCCGATGATGCCCACCGCGTTGAAGTCGTTGGCGGCGACGATCGCGGTCGGCAGGGTGTCGCCCTCCAGCAGGGCCCGCGCGGCCCGGGCGCCGCCCGTGTCGGTGTATTCGCTCGGCACGACGCACAGGTGGTGGTGCAACGCCAGGCGTTCCATGGCCTGTTCGTAGCCGCGGCGGCGGACCGCGGCCTGGGACCCGGCACCGCCGTCCACGTGCACGATGTCGCGATGGCCGAGCGCGGCCAGGTGTTCGACGGCCAGGGCCGATCCGGTGGCACCGTCGTCGTTGACGGTGTCCACCCGGGCGGACCGGACGCTCCGGGCCACCAGCACGGTGGGCACCTGGGCGCCGGCGTCCTCGATCGCGGCGGTCTCCACCACCGGGCCGAGCAGGACCAGGCCCGCGGGGTGGAATTGCAGCAGGCGTTCCAGGCTGCGGCGTTCGTGCGCGGGGCGGCGTCCGCCGGTGCCCAGGATGATGTCCATGCCGCAGGCGTGCGCGGCGGCCTCGACGCCGTCGACCACCTCGGCGAAGTACGGGTTGTGCAGATCCGAGATCATCACGCCCAGCGTGCTGCTGCTGCCGGTGGCCAGGGTGCGGGCGTTGAGGTTGGGGCGGTAGCCCAACTCGCGGGCGGCGGCCAGGACGGCCTGCCGGCGGGCCTCGCTGACCTTGGGCGAGTCGCGCATCACCAGCGACACGAGCGAGCGGGAAACCCCGGCGCGGGCGGCGACGTCCTCGAGGGTGGGACCGGACACTGATGCTCACCTTTCTCCCGATGCGGAGCCGTCGGTCGGATCGTTCGACACCGCGATGATCGGCGCAACGCCGGCCCTGGGGTTCGACGTTCGCCGATTCGACGCGTACGACGACCCGGTGGGTCCGCGACCCGCACCTCCGCGACCCCACCCCACGCGCTGCCGCACCTCGGCGACCCCGCGCGACCGGGCCGTCGGCGACACCACGACCCGACGACCGACAGCCGTGGCACCGAGGTTACACGGATGGAGCGCTCCAAAGAATGGAGCGCTCCACAGGGGTGTGGCACGGGTGCGGCGCAGGCGACGCACACCGCTCGGCCGAGTGGCTGTATTGCCCATCGATTCACGGGTTTCAGCGGCGTTAAGCGAACGTTACGAGTGACTCTTGACACGCTCGGACGACGGGTATCAGTCTTGGGGCGTTCCCGGATTGGAGCGCTCCAAAAGTGGAGCGCTCCAATCCGAAGGCTTGGGGATTCCCGCTCGTCGAACGGGCCGGCTGCCGGTCGGCCGCCGACAACCCACTCGGCAGCCCACTCTCGGCCGGCTGCCCACTGTCCACTGCCCACTGTCCACGGGAGAAATGAATCTGATGCGTATCGGAGTCGCAGGCGTGGGGCGAATCGGCGCGATGCACGCGCGGAACCTCACGAGCCTGGAGACGGTCGACAAGCTCGTCCTGTTCGACCCGCAACCGGGTCGCGCGGACGCCCTCGCCCGGGAACTCGGTGCCGAGGCGGTCGGCGACCTGGAAACCCTGCTCGCCGAGGTCGACGGGGTGGTGGTGGCGACCCCCACCGACACCCACCCGCAGATGTTGCGGCGGACCGTGGCCGCCGGCGTCCCGACCCTGTGCGAGAAGCCGATCGCCTCGGACATCGCCGCGATGATCGCCCTGATCGCCGACGTGGAGGCGAGCGGGGTGCCGGTCCTGGTCGGCTTCCAGCGCCGCTTCGACCCGGCCGTGGTGGAGTTGAAGCGCCGCCTCGACGCGGGCGAGACCGGTACGCCCTATCTGGTCCGCGCGGTCGGCCAGGACGCCGCGCCACCCGACTTCGGCTACCTGCCCGCGTCCGGCGGGATCTTCCGCGACCTGCTCATCCACGACCTGGACGCGGTGCCGTGGTTGCTCGGCGAACCGGTCGTCGAGGTGTTCGCCAGCGGCTCGGTCCTGGTGGACGAGGCGTTCGCGAAGGCCGACGACGTGGACAACGCGGTCGTGGTGCTGCGCTTCGCCAGTGGCGCGCACGCGGTGCTCACCGGCGGCCGGCACGACCCGGCGGGCTACGACCACCGGATCGAGGTGCTGGGTTCGGCCCAGTCGCTCGCGGTGGGTCTGGACCCCCGCACGCCGGTGACCTCGCTCGAGCCGGACGGCCCGCAGGCCGGTCCGGACGCCTACCCCGGCTTCCCCGAGCGCTTCGCCCTCGCGTACGGCAACGAGATGCGGGTGTTCGTCGAGGTGGTCGCCGGCCGGATGGCCAACCCGTCCCCGATCGGCGACTCGCTGGGCAGCCTGGTGCTGGCCGACGCGTGCGAGCGGTCCCGGCGCGCGGGCCGGCCGATCGACCCGGCCGCCGTACTCGCCGCCGCGAGCGCGGATCCCGTCGCACCGATCGGGTCGGAGGTGGCGTGATGACCAGCCCGACCACGCCGCCGGCCGCGACCGCCGCGACCGCCTCGTCCGCCCCCGCCCCGCTCGATCTGCGGCTCGCCGGTGCGCCGATCTCCTGGGGAGTGTGCGAGGTGCCCGGCTGGGGCCCGATGTTGCCGGTGGACACCGTGCTCGGCGAGATGGCGGCCCTCGGCCTGACCGCCACCGAACTCGGCCCACCCGGCTACCTCCCGGACGACCCCTCGGTGCTCGAGGGTGTCCTGGAAGGCCACGGCCTCACCCTGGTCGGCTCGTTCGCCGCCCTCGTGCTGCACGACCGCGACCGCGTCGCCGAGTCGACGGCGAGCGCCGAGCGTACGGCCGAGCTGATCGCCGCCGCCGGTGGCGAGGTGCTCGTGCTCGCGGCGGCCACCGGCCTGGACGGCTACGACACCCGGCCCGAGTTGTCCGACGCGCAGTGGCGCTGCCTGATCGATACGGCCGCCCACGTCGCGCGGATCGCCCGGGCGCACGGCCTGCGCGCCACGCTGCATCCGCACGTCGGCACGCACGTGGAGACCGCCGCGGAGGTCGAGCGATTCCTGCGGGACAGCGAACTGCCGCTGTGCCTGGACACCGGTCACCTGCTGATCGGCGGGACCGACCCGCTCGATCTGGTCCAGCGGCACCCCGAACGCATCGGGCACGTCCACCTCAAGGACGTCCACGAGGACACCGCCGCGCTGGTGCGATCCGGCGCGCTGACCTACGCCGACGCCGTCGGGCGGGGCCTGTACCGCCCGCTCGGCGAGGGCGACGTCCCGGTCGCCGAGATCGTCGCGTCGCTGCGGACGGCCGGGTATCGCGGCTGGTACGTGCTGGAACAGGACACTCGGCTGACCGACGACCCGGCCGACGCCGACCTGCCGCGCCACGACACCGCGCGCGGCCTGGCCCACCTGCGCGGCAACTGACGCCGCCGGTCGCCCCTCACACGTTGCGCGAGGCCGGCGGGTCGTCGCTCCCTTGCCGGCCGCCCGGCTGGGTACGACATCCCCAGCGAGTCGCCGCCCGCCCCTACCGCAGCAGCCGTCCACCCGCCGCATCCGCCGCACCGGCGCACCCGCCGACCCGACCCGTACCGATCCCGGACCGACTCCCGACGCGACCCGTTCGTCCCGACCGCCCACCGTCTTGACGAGGAGTAATCGATGCCCCGACGTTCTCTCGGATTCGCCGCCGCCCTGGGTGTTTCCGCGCTCGTCCTCGCCGCGTGCAGCAGCCCGTCCGGCAGCGACCCGGATTCCAAGAAGACCCCCGACGGCGCCCCGACCGCCGCGGCCAAGGGCAACAACACCGTGGCCGTGATCACCCACGGCTCGGCGGGGGACGCGTTTTGGAGCGTCGTCCAGAACGGCGCCCAGGACGCGGGCAAGAAGCTGGGCGTGGACGTCCAGTACCAGGGCAACGGCGACCCGGCCGGTCAGGCCCGGTTGATCGACAACGCGGTCACCCAGGGGGTGGGCGGCATCGTGGTCTCGATGGCCAACCCGGACGCGCTGGCCAATTCGATCAAGGCGGCCACCGCCAAGGGCATCCCGGTGATCACCATCAACTCGGGGCAGGCCAAATCCACCGAGTTCGGCGCGATCGCGCACGTCGGCCAGGACGAGTCGATCGCCGGTGAGGCGGCCGGTGCCAAGCTCAAGCAGGCCGGCCGGACGAAGATGTTGTGCGTCATCCACGAGGCGGGCAACATCGGCCTGAACCAGAGATGCGACGGCGCCAAGGCCGGCTTCGGCGGTGCGACGCAGACCCTTCAGGTGGACATCGGCAACCCCACCGACATCCAGGCCCGCATTCGCGGCGCGCTCCAGTCGGACTCCTCGATCGACGCCGTGCTCGCGCTCAACCCGCAGGTGGCCGCGGTCGCGGTGGGTGCCGTGGGCGACGCGAACTCCAAGGCGCAGATCGCCACCTTCGACCTGAATCCGGATGTGGTCACCGGGATCAAGGACGGCAAGATCGTCTTCGCGGTCGACCAGCAGCAGTACCTCCAGGGCTACCTGCCGGTGATGATGATCAAGCTCTACCGGGACAACGCCAACACCGTCGGCGGTGGCAAGCCCGTACTGACCGGTCCCGGATTCGTCGACAAGAACAACGTCGGCGCGGTGGCCGAGTACGCGCAGCGGGGGACCAGATGACGATGAGTCCCTCGACACCCTCGACGCCGTCCGAGGCGGCGGGCCCCGCGCCCGGCGCGGCCGGCAGCGCACCCGGCGCCGTGCCGCCCATCGCGTCCGGCAAGGACGAACGGGTCGCGCCCGCCACCCTCGTCCACCGACTGCTGGTCCGGCCCGAGCTGGGCTCGCTGATCGGCGCCGTGCTGGTGATGTGCTTCTTCTCGATCGTCGCCGACGGGTTCTTCACCGCGTCCGGGGCGGCGACCTGGCTGGACGACTCGGCCACGCTGGGCATCATGGCGGTGGCCGTGGCGCTGCTGATGATCGGCGGCGAGTTCGACCTGTCGGCCGGCGTGATGACCGCCTCGACCGCGCTCATCACGGCGATGCTGGCGACCCGGGCGGGCTGGTCGGTGTGGCCCGCGCTTGCGGTGTCCCTGGTGTTCGCGCTCGCGGTCGGCGCGCTCAACGGCTGGCTCGTGGTGCGTACCGGACTGCCCAGCTTCATCATCACGCTGGGCACGTTCCTGGCCCTGCAGGGCCTCAACCTCGGCGTCACCCGGCACGTGACGAACAGCGTCCAGGTCAGCGGGATGCGCTCCACCGACGGCTACGAGTCGGCCGGGCGGTTCTTCGCCTCGACGATGGCCGTCGCCGGTACCGAGATCCAGGTCTCGGTGTTGTGGTGGCTGCTGCTGGCGGCGCTGGCGACCTGGGTGCTCGCGCGGACCCGGTTCGGCAACTGGATCTACTCCGTCGGCGGCGCTCCGGTCAGCGCGCGCAACGTCGGCGTCCCGGTCGACCGCACCAAGATCGTGCTGTTCATGACGACCGCGGGCGCCGCCTGGCTGGTCGGCTCGATCAACATCCTGCGCTACACCTCGGTCCAGGCCAATCAGGGCATCGGCCTGGAGTTCCAGTACATCATCGCCGCGGTGATCGGCGGTTGCCTGCTCACCGGCGGCTACGGGTCGGCGATCGGCGCCGCGGTGGGCGCGCTGATCTTCGGCATGGCCCGCCAGGGCATCGTCTACGCAAAGTGGAACAGCGACTGGTTCCAGCTCTTCCTGGGCGTGATGTTGCTGGCGGCCGTCCTGGTCAACAACTCCTTCCGGCGCCGCGCGGAGAGGTCCCGTCGATGACGAATCCGGAATCCGGCCCGACGGCCGAAGAGCCGACCACCGTCGAGAGCGCCGCGGCACAGGAGCCGGGCGCGACCGGGGCCGCCGTCGAGGCGGCGGGCGCCACGCGGGCCGATGCGAGCACCCGTGCCGCCGGTGCGCACCTGCTCGAACTGCGCGGTGTCGGCAAGCGGTTCGGCAGTGTGATCGCGCTCGACGAAGTCTCCACCACGGTCGACGCCGGCGAGGTGACCTGCGTCCTGGGCGACAACGGCGCGGGCAAGTCGACCTTCATCAAGATCCTGGCCGGCGTGCACGCGAACGACAGCGGCGAATACCTCGTGGAGGGCGCGCCGGTCCGGTTCTCCTCGCCGCGGCAGGCGCTCGATCGGGGCATCGCCACGGTCTACCAGGACCTGGCCGTGGTGCCGCTGATGAGCGTGTGGCGCAACTTCTTCCTCGGCTCGGAACCGCGCAAGGGACGCGGCCCGTTCTCCCGGCTCGACATCGCACAGGCCCGAAGCACCGCCCGTCGCGCGTTGCTGGACATGGGCATCGACCTGCGGGACGTCGAACAGCCGGTGGGTACGCTCTCCGGTGGCGAGCGCCAGTGCGTGGCCATCGCGCGGGCCGTGCACTTCGGCGCGAAGGTGCTGATCCTCGACGAGCCGACCGCCGCGCTCGGCGTCAAGCAGGCCGGCGTGGTGCTGCGCTACATTGCCCGGGCCCGCGACCGGGGTCTGGGCGTCGTGTTCATCACGCACAACCCGCACCACGCCTACCCGGTGGGAGACCGCTTCCTGCTGCTCAACCGGGGCCGCAGCCAGGGTTGTTTCGGCAAGGACGAGATCACCCTGGCCGAACTCACCCGACAGATGGCGGGTGGTGCGGAACTGGAGGCACTGGCACACGAGTTGGGCGCGGGAGCGAAGACGTGACGGCGCCCGAGCGAGTCCCCGCACCCGCGCCCGCGCCCGCTCCCGCGGCCGGCGCCGGCATCGAGGTCCTCACCGTCGGGCGGGTGGGCGTGGACCTGTATCCGCAGCAGAGCGGCGTCCCGCTCGACCGCGTCGAGAGCTTCGCCAAATCGCTCGGCGGCACCGCCACCAACGTGGCGGTCGCCGCCGCCCGGATCGGCCGCCGCTCCGCCGTGCTGACCAAGGTCGGCCCGGACCCCTTCGGCACGTTCGTGCGCACCGCGCTGGCCGACTTCGGTGTCGACCCGGCCTGGGTGGCCACGCACGAACGGCTGCTCACCCCGGTGGTCTTCTGCGCGCTCGACCCGCCCGAGGACCCGCCGCTGCTGTTCTACCGACTCCCGGTCGCCCCCGACCTCACACTCACCGACGACGACGTGCCGTGGGACCTGGTCCGCGACGTGCCGGTGTTGTGGGTGACCGGCACCGGCGTGAGCACCGAGCCCTCGCGCGGCACCCACCGCCGGATGCTCGCCGTGCGCGGCCGGCGTACGCACACCGTGCTCGACCTCGACTATCGGCCGATGTTCTGGCCGGACCGGGAGACCGCCGCCCGCCGGATCGGCGAACTCGTCGACGAGGCCACGGTGGTGGTGGGCAATCGCACCGAGGTGGAGGTCGCGGTGGGCACCGCCGATCCGGACGAGGCGGCCCGGCGGCTGCTCGACCGGGGCGTGCGCCTGGTGCTGGTCAAGAAGGGCGCCGACGGCGTGCTGGTGGCCACCCCCGACGGCAGCGCCACGGTCACCCCGCGCCGGGTCGAGGTGGTGTGCGGACTCGGCGCCGGCGACGCCTTCGGCGGGGCCCTGGTGCACGGCCTGCTCTCCGGCTGGGAGCCGACCCGGATCGCCGAGTACGCCAACGCCGCCGGGGCGCTGGTCGCCGGCCGACTCGCGTGCGCCGACGCGATGCCCACCGACGCGGAAATCGAGAGACTCGTGAACCACCCGATGCTGGAGACCCGAACGTGATCAGCGACCGCGACTGGACCAACCTGCTGGCGACCCGGGCGCATCGCCCCGACGCGGTGTTCGCCGCGTACGCCGAGCGCCGGCGCCGACCGCGGCTGCTCTCCGCGCGGGGCACGCTCTTCCTGGTCGCCGCCGACCACCCCGGGCGCGGCTCGCTCGGGGTGGGCGCCGATCCGCTCGCCATGGCCGATCGGCGCGACCTGCTCGGCAGGCTGGTCGACGCGCTCGAACACCCGGACGTGGACGGCGTCCTGGGCACCCCCGACGTGATCGAGGAACTGCTGCTGCTGGGCGCGCTCGAGGACAAGGTGGTGATCGGCTCGATGAACCGGGGCGGGCTGGCCGGCGCCTCCTGGGAGATCGACGACCGCTTCACCGGCTACGACGCGGACGCCATCCGCCGCCATCGGCTCGACGGCGGCAAGATGTTGCTGCGCATCGTCGACCAGGACGCCGGCACGATACCCACGCTGGAGGGCTGCGCCCGGGCGGTGAGCGAACTGGCCGAGCACGGCATCCGCGCGATGGTCGAGCCGCTGCCGTACCGGCGCGACGCCTCCGGGCGGCTGATCCTCGATCGGGGCACCGCCGCCAACGTCCGCGCGGTCACCGTCGCCTCGGCACTGGGCACCACGTCCGCCTACACCTGGCTCAAGCTGCCCGCGACCGAGGAGCCGGACAAGGTGGCCGGCGCGACCACCCTGCCCACCGTGGTGCTGGGCGGCGTGCCGTCCGCCGACCCGCAGGCCGACCTGTCCTCGTGGGGGCGCGCGCTGGCCCAACCGGCCGTGCGCGGCCTGGTGGTCGGTCGCGCGCTGCTCTACCCGCCCGACGGCGACGTGCGCGGCGCGGTGGACGCCGCCGCGCGGGTGTTGCGCGCGGCGAATCCGCGCGCGGTGGAGGTGATCGCGTGAACGACCCGACCCTGTTTCGTCCCTGGGGCACCGCCGGCGCCGGCGACGACCCGCTGCTGATCACCCCCGAACTCGCCGGATGGCGCTACAGCGGCCTGCGGGTGGTGCATCTGCCGCCGGGCGGCGAGCGGGTCCTGGCGACCGGGGAGCACGAGGTCGCGGTGATCCCGCTGGCCGGCTCCGTGACCGTGGAGACCGAGGGACGGCGGTTCGAACTGGCCGGACGCGAAAGCGTGTTCACCGCCGTGTCGGACTTCGCGTACGTGCCGCGCGACGCCGAACTGCGGCTGTCCGGCGCGCACGGCTGCCAACTCGCGCTCGCCTCGGCGCGGGCGACCCGGCGGCTGGATCCGGCGTACGGCCCGGCGGCCGGCGTGCCGGTCGAGGTGCGCGGCACCGGGCGCGCGACCCGACAGGCGAACAACCTGATGACCCCCGACGTGTTCGAGGCGGACAAACTGATCGTCTGCGAGATCCTCACCCCGGACGGCAACTGGTCCTCCCATCCGCCGCACAAGCACGACACCGCGAGCGCGCACGAGAGCGTCAACGAGGAGATCTACTTCTTCCGGGTGGCCGGCCGGGACGGCCGCACACCCGACCGGACCGGCTTCGGTCTGCACCGCACCTACACCACCGACGGCAGCATCGACGAGACGGTGACCGTGCGCGACGGCGACGCCTTCCTGGTCCCACGCGGCTACCACGGCCCGTGCGTGGCCACCCCCGGGCACCACCTCTACTACCTCAACGTGATGGCCGGTCCGGCCGACGAGCGCGCGATGCTCGCCTGCGACGACCCCGCCCACCACTGGATGCGCGAGAGTTGGGCCGAGGACGAGCCCGACCCCCGCTGCCCGCTGACCCCGCTGCCGGCGCCGGCGCCGAACGGAGGAACCCGATGAGCTTGCCCACGACCGGCGCGACCGTACGGCTGACCACCGCCCAGGCCCTGGTGCGCTGGATGGTGGCGCAGGAGAGCGAACTCCTCGACGGCGGCCGGGCGCGACTGTTCCCCGGCGTGTTCGCCATCTTCGGCCACGGCAACGTGCTCGGCCTGGGCGACGCGCTGCACGAGGCGGGCGAGGACATGCCGGTCTGGCGCGGCCAGAACGAACAGGGCATGGCGCTGGCTGCCGTCGGGTACGCGCGGGCCACCGGGCGCCGCCAGGTGTTCACCGCCACCTCCTCGATCGGGCCCGGCGCGCTGAACATGGTCACCGCCGCGGGTGTCGCGCACGCCAATCGGCTGCCGCTGCTCCTGCTGGTCGGCGACACGTTCGCGAGCCGCGCCCCCGATCCGGTGTTGCAACAGGTCGAGCACTTCCACGACCCGAGCACGACGGTCAACGACGCCTTCCGCGCGGTCGGTCGCTACTGGGACCGGATCACCCGTCCCGAACAGTTGATCGCCACCCTCCCGCAGGTGGCCCGGGTGCTGACCGACCCGGCCGACTGCGGGCCGGTCATCCTCGCACTGCCGCAGGACGTGCAGGCGCAGGCGTACGACTTCCCGCTGAGCCTGTTCGAGCCGCGCCTGCACCGGATCCTGCGGCCGCGCCCGGATCTGACCGAACTCCGGCACGCGGCGGACCTGTTGCGCGGCGCCGAACGGCCGCTGCTGGTGGTCGGCGGCGGCGTGCGCTACTCCGGCGCGGCGGCCGAGGTGTTGCGGCTGGCCCGGGCGCACGGTGTCCCGTTCGCCGAGACAGTCGCCGGGCGCACCCTGCTGCCGCACGAGGACCCGCTGCACGCCGGACCGTTGGGGGTGACCGGTTCGGCCTCGGCCAACGCGCTCGCCGCCGACGCCGACCTGATCCTGGCCGTCGGCACCCGTCTCCAGGACTTCACCACCGCGTCCTGGAGCGTCTTCGCCGCCGACGCACGCCTGGTCTCGATCAACGCGGCCCGATTCGACGCGGTCAAGCGGCACGCCGCACCGGTGACCGGGGACGCCCGCGAGGCGCTGCGCGAACTCGCCCCACTGCTGGGCGAATGGCGGGCGGACCCGGCGTGGACCGCTCGGGCCGAGCGCGAACGACGGGCCTGGGACGCCATGATCGACCGGCTGCGGGCGCCCGCCGACCCGGCCGAGCCGCCGACGTACGCGCAGGTGGTCGGCGTGGTGAACACACTGGCCGGAGCCGACGACTACGTACTCACCGCGGCCGGCGGGCTGCCCGGTGAACTGGTCGGCGGCTGGCGGGCCTCGGGGGAGGTCGGGGCGGCGACGATGGACGTCGAGTACGGATTCTCCTGCATGGGCTACGAGATCGCCGGCGCGTGGGGCGCGGCGATGGCCCGGCCGGCGGGCGTGGTCACCACGTTGCTCGGTGACGGCTCCTATCTGATGCTCAACTCGGAGCTGTACTCGGCGGTCCTGTCCGGGCACCGGTTCGTCGCGGTGGTCTGCGACAACGGCGGCTACGCGGTGATCGCCCGGCTGCAACAGGGCCAGGGCGCGGCGCCGTTCAACAATATGATCACCGACTGCCGGGGCCCGGGCGCCGCCGCGGACGTCCGGGTCGACTTCGCCGCACACGCCGCGGCCCTGGGCGCCGAGGTGTTCACCGCCGACACCGTCGAGGAGTTGACGAAGGCGTACGCCGCGGCGCGGGCGGCGCGCCGGCCGGCCGTGGTGGTCGTCCGCACCCGGCCCGATCGCTGGACCGAGGCCGGCGCGTGGTGGGAGGTCGGTGTACCGCAGGTGTCGGCGCGGGCGGAGGTGACCGCGGCGCGCGAGCGGATGGACCTGGCCCGGGCCGAGCGGGAACGCAAGGGCTGAGCACGTCGCGGGCCCGTGATCGGTGGTCGTCGACCGATCACGGGCCCGACGCGTCGGCCGGGCAGGGTGTGTCGGCGGTCAGGCGGCGACCAGGCGGCGGTCAGGCGGCGAGCGGCCGGCTGGGCAGCCCGGCGCCGGCCCTGGCCTGGGCGAACGAGCGCAGCAGCCGGTCGTGGATGGCGCCGTTGGAGGCCACCAACTCCCCGTCGCCGGGCTTCCAGTCGTCGCCCTCGAATGTGGTGGCCCGACCGCCCGCCTCACGCACCAGGATCGCGCCCGGGGCCCAGTCCCACGGGCCGCAGCGCTGCTCCCAGTACGCGTCGAGGCGGCTCGCCGCCACCCAGGACAGATCGATGCCGGCGCAGCCCAGGCGACGCACGTCGCGGGTGTCGTTGACCACCGACAGGAACTCGGCCAGGTTGTTGTCCGGGTCGGTGGCCCGGGACGGCGGGAAGCCGGTGGCGATCACGCTGCGGCCCAGCGTGCGGGTGTCGGACACGTGCAACCGCTTGCGCCCCTCGTAGGCGCCGCGGCCGGCCTCGGCCCAGTAGGTCCGACGCCGGGTCGCGTCGGCGACCACCCCGAGCGCGAGCCGCTCGCCGTCCCAGAACGCGATGGCGCACGCGTAGTGCGGCAGTCCGTGTGCGAAGTTGGTGGTGCCGTCGAGCGGATCCACGAACCAGGTCGGTCGGCTCAGATCCAACTCGGCCAGCCCGCCGCCCTCTTCGCCGACCACCGCGTCCTGCGGGAAGTGGCTGCTCAGCCAGGCCCGGACCAGTTTCTCCACCCGCACGTCGGTCGCGGTGACCAGGTCCGCGGCGGAGGACTTGAGCCGGATCCGCCGAGGCCGTCCGGCACGGCGGATGACCTGGGCGGCCTCGCGGGCGATCCGCAGGGCCGCGAGCGTACGGGGAAGGGGGAAGACCACGGTTGTCGCTCCTTGCCTACGACGGTCGATGAGACCGATGCCCGATCGACCGGGGCCGTGGATCGGCCCGCGCGATCGGCCCGCGACCCTCGCCCCACGCGAAGGACGTCCCTGCATCGGGTCGCCGTCGTGCAATAGATTGCCCCTGCATTATGTCGAGGCCCGCCGCCGTCCACCACCAGGTTGGCCGCCGGTCCGGGCACGCGTCACGACGCCGGTCCGGTGGTCGGGAACCGGCGCCGCGCGATGGCAGGTCAGCCCGTGACGGGCCGGTAGTGGCGGAAGTTGACCCACAGGCGCGAGGGCGCGACATCCAGGGTGTGCAGCACCGCGCCGTCGGCGGTGGGCAGGAAGGCCAGGCCCTCCGCCTCGGTGCCCGACGGCAGGTCGCGGTCGAACACGTCGGCGACGGCGCCGGTGTCCGGGTCGATCCGGTGGATGGACTTGTGGTCGTCGTCGGCCGCCGCGTAGAGCTTGCCCTGGTGCATCTTGGCGCCCTGGATCCGGCCGAGAGGAGTGCTCAGGGGCACCTGCCCGACGAACGAGAGATCGTCGAGGCGGAACACGTTGAGCGCGGTGGTGTCGGTCCACTCGGCGGTGTACAGCCGGCCGCGCGCCGGGTCGACGGCCACCCACGGCACGCCCTTGGTGTGCAGATGTTGCGGGAGTTCGTACGCGGTGCCGGTGAACTCCAGGGTCTGCGCGTCGAACAGCGCGACGAACGGGTGTCGGTACCCGTTGCCGTCCTCGATCGGGGCGTAGATCTTCCCGTCGTGGTAGTCGATGTCGCCGATGTGGTTGCCGCCGAGGTCGGCGATCGACTTGGGGATCGCGAACGGCTTGTCGACGATCTTCGAGCCGTCGAGGCGGGTGCGCTGGAGGCCGTTTTGCCAGGAGAAGAACCAGCTCTGTCCGTCGGTGGCGACACCCTGGGAGCGTTGCAGGGCGTCCAGGAACAGGAAGGTGGCGCTGCCCGTCTGTTCCCACTCGTTCGCCGCCACGGCGGGCGAGGCGGTCAGGGCGACGGCCAGGACGGCGGCGCACAGGCCGCCCGTCGTGGCGGTGCGGACTCGGCGCGAGGAGCGTCGACGCATCGGGATGAACCTCCGACTCGGTTCCGGCACGCGGCATCCGCCGCCGCGCGCACGGGAGTTGCGGGACCCGGACAATCACCGATCGAACGCGGAACGCTCCCAGCAGATCCCCTCGGACCCGCCGCTGCCAAGCCCGGTGCGATGAATGCTTGCCGACCTCCACCCGACGCACCGGCCACGGCGCCGCGTCGCGGACCCGGGCGGGGCTCGAAGGGTGCGTATCCGAAGGGTGACGACGCGCTCACCCGAGGGGTGTGCGCGCCGTCGCCGGCGGTCCGCACCCCCGGGGCGAGGCGACGTCGGCGCCGGTCACCGGGGCGGGAGGGCGTCCGCCGCTCGGAGCGCGGCGTCGACGGCGACGAACCGTGTGGGAGTGGTCACTGTTGGTGGGATGTGCGCGGTGGTTGGGCCGGTTGTGGTTGACATGGGGATGTGTGGGTCATATTCCGGAGGTAGTACCCGCACGGCCGCAAGGCACGAGAGCCCGGTGGCGGTCCCGTGGGTCGGGGGCGGTCGCGGCGTTCGGGGTGCCGGGGCGTGGGAGCGGGGTGAGCCACCGGAGCGCTCGACGTTCTAGGAGCGTCTTCATGGCACGTCCGGTCGGTATCGATCTCGGCACGACGAATTCGGTGGTCGCGGTTCTGGAGGCCGGTGAACCCACCGTGATCGCGAACGCGGAAGGAGCGCGAACGACGCCGTCGGTGGTGGCGTTCGCGAAGAACGGCGAGGTGCTGGTCGGTGAGGTGGCCAAGCGCCAGGCGGTGACCAACGTCGAACGCACCGCGCGCTCGGTGAAGCGGCACATGGGCGACAACACGTGGCACTTCCCCGACGTCGGCGACATCGACGGCAAGCGCTACACGGCGCAGGAGATCTCGGCACGAGTCCTGCAGAAACTCAAACGCGACGCGGAGGCGTATCTGGGCGAGAAGGTCACCGACGCGGTCGTCACGGTGCCGGCGTACTTCGACGACGCGCAGCGGCAGGCGACCAAGGAGGCCGGCGAGATCGCCGGTCTGAGGGTGTTGCGGATCGTCAACGAGCCGACGGCGGCGGCGCTGGCGTACGGCCTGGACAAGGTGCGCGACCAGATGATCCTGGTGTTCGACCTGGGCGGCGGCACGTTCGACGTGTCGCTGTTGGAGATCGGCGAGGGTGTCGTGGAGGTCAAGGCGACGCACGGCGACACCCACCTGGGCGGCGACGACTGGGACCAGCGGGTGATGGATTACCTGGTCAAGCAGTTCAAGAACGCCCACGGGGTGGACCTGTCCAAGGACAAGATGGCCCTGCAGCGGCTGCGCGAGGCGGCGGAGAAGGCCAAGGTGGAGTTGTCCAGCGCGACGGAGACCTCGATCAACCTGCCGTACATCACGGCCTCGGCGGAGGGCCCGCTGCACCTGGACGAGAAGCTCACCCGGGCCCAGTTCCAGCAGTTGACGGTCGATCTCCTGGAGCGTTGTCGCGGGCCGTTCCACGCGGCGATCAAGGACGCGGGCATCTCGGTGAGCGAGGTCGACCAGGTGGTCCTGGTGGGTGGCTCGACCCGGATGCCGGCCGTCACCGAGTTGGTGCGCGAGCTCACCGACGGCAAGGAGCCGAACAAGGGCGTCAACCCGGACGAGGTCGTCGCGGTGGGTGCCGCGCTTCAGGCGGGTGTGCTCAAGGGTGAGGTCAAGGACGTCCTGCTGCTGGACGTGACGCCGCTGTCGCTTGGTATCGAGACCAAGGGCGGCATCATGACCAAGCTGATCGAGCGCAACACCACGATCCCGACCAAGCGTTCGGAGATCTTCACCACGGCGGACGACAATCAGCCGTCGGTGCAGATCCAGGTGTTCCAGGGCGAGCGCGAGATCGCCGCCTACAACAAGAGACTGGGCATGTTCGAGCTGACCGGTCTGCCGCCGGCCCCGCGTGGGTTGCCGCAGATCGAGGTCACCTTCGACATCGACGCCAACGGCATCGTGCACGTGTCCGCGAAGGACCTGGGCACGGGCAAGGAGCAGTCGATGACCATCACCGGCGGCTCGGGCCTGCCGAAGGACGACATCGACCGGATGATGCGCGAGGCGGAGGCGCACGCGGAGGAGGACCACCAGCGTCGCGAGGCCGCGGAGACCCGCAACCAGGCCGAGCAACTGGTGTACACCACCGAGAAGTTCATCAAGGACAACGGCGACAAGGTGCCGGCGGACGTGCGGGGAGAGGTCGAGACGTCGCTGACCGGGCTCAA
Source organism: Embleya sp. NBC_00888 (assembly GCF_045207655.1). Taxonomy (NCBI): domain Bacteria; kingdom Bacillati; phylum Actinomycetota; class Actinomycetes; order Kitasatosporales; family Streptomycetaceae; genus Embleya; species Embleya sp. NBC_00888. Next base: position 3,503,194 of record NZ_CP108785.1, read on the forward strand.
GGACGCGCTCAAGGGCGAGGACTTGGCCGCCATCCGCGACGCCGCGGAGAAGGTCGGCACGATCAGTCAGCGGATGGGCAGCGCGATGTACGCGAACGCGCAGCCGGGCACCGACGGTACGGCCGGAGCCGGAGCCGCCGGTGACACCGTCGAGGACGACGATGTCGTCGACGCGGAGATCGTCGACGAGGACAAGCGGGGAGGTGGGGCCGCGTGAACCGGACCTCTCCCGGCCCGGGGCTGTTGCCGGTGCCCGCCGGGCATCCGCAGTCGCCGGTCCTGGCCACGCTGGTGACCGAGATCGCCGCGTTGCGCGGGCAACTCACCGAGCGGGTGGACGAGATGCGGCGCCTTCAGGCCGACTACGACGCCTATCGAGCGCACGTGCGGCGGGATCGGCTCGCGATGCGGGAGGCGGCGCTGGCCAACGTGCTGACCCCGTTGCTGCCGGTGGTCGACGGCTTCGATCGGGCCCGGGCCGCGGACGAGTTGACGTCCGGGGTCGCCCGAGTCGTCGGTCAACTCGAGGACGCGCTCGCGGCCCTGGGGTTGCGGGGGTTCGGCGCGGTCGGGGACACGTTCGACCCGCACGTCCACGACGCGTTGGCGCATCGGCCCTGTCGAGGGGCGGATCCGCCGATCTGCTCGGTGGTGCACACGCCGGGCTACCGCGTGGGGGAGCGGCTGTTGCGCCCGGCCAGGGTGACGGTGACCGGGCCGGGGCCGGGGCCGGGGCCGGGGCCGACGGCGGACAGCCGGGGAGAAGCGGGGGCTGCGCACGAGCACGGGTGACGGAAGGGAGCGGCGGATCCGACGGAAGGGAGTGGGCGGATCGTAGGCGCGGCAGGTCGAAACGGGTCGGCGCGGAGGGGCTCGGCGGGTGCCGACCGGACGGGGGCTCGGAAGGGGTAGTCATGCAGATCGTCGGATGGCACATCGAGATGGAGTTCAAGGAGGACGGGAAGCGGACCGAGGCCGCCGCGCTCCTCCGGTTGCGGGACGGAACGGAATTGCGTTCGCACGCGCACGCCAGTCGTTACCCGGATGATCCCGATCAACCGCAGGTGGGCGAGGAGATCGCCGCGGCGCGGGCGCTGACGGATCTGACCCGGCAGTTGCTGGACAAGGCGGCGGGCGAGATCGAGACCACGACGCGCAAGCCGGTGACGACGCTGGTGTAGGCGGCCCGGACCGTACCGAATCGGCGTGGGCGAGCGGTGGTTCGCCCCGCCGATGTCGGTCCGGTCGTACCGGAGCGTTCGATCGAGCGGGTTCGTATCGAACGGTTCCCATTGAGCGGTTCGAATCGAGCGGTTCGAATCGAGCGGTTCGGTCGAACGGTTCGGTCGAGTCGGCGCGCGCCGGCGTCGGGGAGTTGCCCCCGCCGGCGCGCGCCGCGGCTCGGATGGGTGCGGTTTCGTCGAGATGCGCGCCGATTCGGCCGCTATGAACCCGGGTTTGTAGCGAGGCAACGACAGCGGCGGTACTCTTAGCGCGACCGGACGATTACTGTGAGTTGTCAACAGTCGATGTGGCGCAGTCGCCCGATTCGGCACGCCGCGCGAGGGTTTCGCGGGACGGTGGTGCGGATCGCCCGGCGGGCCTTCGACGGCGGGGGGCAGAGAGAAGCCGATGAGTGCGGCGATCGAGGTACTCGTGATCACCCCGGTCCGGATCTATCGCGAGGCCACCGTGCGGGCGCTCGCCGACGAACCCGCGTTGCGCCTGGTCGGGTCGGGTGGGTCCGCCGCCGAGGCGGTCTCGGGGGCGCTGCGCCTGCGACCATCGGTCCTGCTGCTCGATCTCGCCACGCCCGACAGCATTCCGGCGATCCGTGCGATCCGGTGCGGCTCGCCGGAGACCCGGTTGATCGCGCTCGGCGTGGACGAGTCCCGCGACGACGTGATCACCGCGGCCGAGGCCGGCGTGGCGGGTTTCATCGGCCGGGAGTACTCCGTGTTGGAAACCGCAGCCGCGATCGTCGGCGCGGTGCGCGGCGAGGCGTCGTGCAGTCCGCGGATCGCCGCGCTGCTGCTGCAACGTGTGCAGTCGCCGGCCCCCGGCGCGCAACGCGGGGTGTCCGCATTGCCGGAGACGCTGACCGCGCGCGAGCGGGAGATCCTCTTTCTGATGGCCGAGGGGATGAGCAACCACGCGATCGCCCGGCAACTGTCCATCGGCCTGTCCACGGTCAAGACCCATGTGCACGCGGTGCTGCGGAAGTTGGACGTTCCGCATCGCGAGGCCGCGGCGACGCTGCTGCGCTCGGTGCCGGCCGACCGACCGATGGGCTCCGCGGACGCGGGCGCGGACGCGCGATCGGATCGGCCGATCGCCGACGCGCCGACGCGGGCCCCGCGTGCCCGGCGTGCGCCGGATCTCGGGCAGCCCACCAACGGTGGGCCGGCGCGCGCCTGACGCCGATTGGCTCCGTGGGCGTACGCCCGTTCCTCGCCCTCGGGGCGCGATCCGGCGTGGGCTCCGCGGGTGGATGTCGATCTCCACCCCGGGTGGAGGAGGGCGCATCGGTGATCCATCGGGGATCTCCTCCCGCCGCGCGCAAAGATCGTCCTGTCGGGTGGATGACGCGTCGGCGGCCGGTGATCAAGGATCACGACATGGCCGCCACCGCCTCGATCGATTCGAGCGCATCCGTCTTTCCCGACCTCTCCGATCTGGAGCGGTGGATCGCGGACGTGCTCGCGCGGGCCGTGGCGGCGATCGACCGGCAGGACGAGGAGAGTTCGCTGGAACGCCTCTACCCGTCGTACGGCGAGGTGCACCACGCGCTGTCGGGCAAGCCGCGCCCCGCGCCCGAGCCGATCACCACCCCGCCGCTGCCCGCCCACGTGACCCGGCCGTTGACCCGCGCCGGGTTCGACGCGTTCGAACTGACCGTCGTCGCACTGGCGTTCGCGCCCGATCTCGATCCCGCGTTCGGCCGGGCGATCGGCTGGTTGCAGCGCGACCCCGGGCAGCCGTACCCGACCCTCGACCTGCTGGCCCGACTGTGTTGCGAGACCGGCGCGGATCGGGCGGCGGTGGCGGTCCGCCTCTCCTCGGCCGGACCGCTGGTGCGCCGCGGGCTGGTCGAGCCGGTCGGAGCCGGGTCCGGGCCCTCCTACGCGAGCGCGGTGCGGCCCTCGGCGGTGTTGTTGCGCCGGCTGTTCGCGATGACCCGAATCGCCGACGAACTGGCGCCGTTCGCCACCCTGGACGGGTACGCGCCGGCCGGCGTGGTCGATCCCGAGGCGGCCGAGGTGCTGGTCGCCCGGCTGACCGGCGATGATCCGACGCTGACCCACCTGCACGGTGCGGCGCCGGCGAACTGCCTGGATCTGGCGTGGTGGAGCGTGGCACGGGCCGGGCGCCGGGTGCTGACCGCTCGGCCCGAGGGGTTGGCCGAGCCCGCCGTCGTGCGCGGGCTGGCCGCCGAGGCGCTGCTGCGCGAGGCCGTGCTCGTGGTGGACGCCCACGCCGTGATGCCACCCGCGTCGGTGTGGGAGCACTTCACCCACACGATCGTGATCGGCGGCCCCGACTCGCTCGCGCCCACCGGACCCGAACTGTCCGCCGAGTGTGTGGTGTCGCTGCCCGTGCGGCGGGCGCCGGCGGTGGGTGGTTCCGGCGGGCTCGGCACCGCGCTGGCCGATCGGGGGGTGCGCGTCACGGGTGGCACCGGGCCCGACCCGCTCGTCGGCTGGACCCATCTGGCCGGCGCCGAACTGCGGCACACCCTGGACGCGGTCGCCGCCCGGGCCCGCGGCCGGTCCGAGGCAGGTGCCGAATTGCACACCACGCCGGCCGAGGCGGCCGACGTCGCGGCCCAGGTCACCGGCGGCGAACTGGGCCGACTCGCAGCCCGGTTGACCACCTCGGACGACTGGTCCGCGCTGATCGTCCCGGACGACGTCGGCGAGCGGCTGAACGACGTCTGCGCGCATCTGAGCGCCCATCGCATGGTGCTCGACGGGCACGGGTTCGCCGGGCGACCCGGCCAGGGACGAGGTGTGTCGGTGCTGTTCGCCGGGCCCAGCGGCACCGGCAAGACGCTGGCCGCGCGACTGGTCGCGGGCCGGCTCGGACTGCCGCTCTACCGGGTGGACCTCGCGTCGGTGGTGTCGAAGTACATCGGCGAGACCGAACAGAACCTGGACGCGGTGTTCACCGCCGCCGCGCGCACCGACGCGGTACTGCTGTTCGACGAGTGCGACGCGTTGTTCGGCAAGCGCAGCGAGGTGCACGACGCGCGGGACCGGTACGCCAACCTCGAAGTCGCCTATCTTCTCCAGCGGTTGGAGGACCACGACGGGCTCGCGGTGCTGGCCACGAACCTGCTGCACCACATGGACGACGCGTTCATCCGGCGGCTGACCTACTGCGTGCACTTCCCGTTCCCGGAGGCCCCCGAACGCAGGCGGATCTGGCAGCGCGTCTGGCCGCCGGCAATGCCCCGCGACATCGACCTCGACCTGGGCGAACTCGCCGACGGCTACCCGCTGTCCGGTGGCCACATCCACAATGTGGCGGTCGCGGCGGCCCACTTGGCGGCGGCCGAGGGCCGGGTCGTGGACCGGGCGGCGGTGTTGCGGGCGATGGCGCGCGAGTACGACAAGATCGGGCCCTCCCCGCAGGCCGCCGTCCCGGTCGGGGTGGTGTGATGGCGTCCGCTCCGAAGGCCGGCGGCGACGGCGGATCGCACCTGCCCGCCGAGTTGGAGTCCCGCGCCGAGCGCGCCCGGCCGCTGGACGCGTCGGTGCGCGGTCCGATGGAGCGTTCGTTCGGGGCGTCGCTGGGCGATGTGGTCGTGCACACCGACGCGGATGCCGCGGCGTCCGCCGATCGGCTCGACGCGAAGGCGTACGCGGTCGGTCGGCATGTCGTGTTCGGCCCGGGGCGCTACGACCCGCACTCGGACGCGGGTCGCGCGCTGATCGGGCACGAACTCGCGCACGTGGTACAGCAACGGCGCGGCGGCGTGGCGCCGGGACCCGGCGGTGTACACCCCTCCGGAACCGCCGCCGAGGGCGCCGCGCACCGTGCGGGCGCACGGGCCGCCGCCGGGCTGTCCGCCCCCGTCGCGGGCGGCACCGCACCCGGCGTGTCCCGCGCGCCGAAGAGCGAGGAGGACCCGGAGGTCGCCGCGCTCAAGGCGGAGAACCGCGCGGCCGACCTGAGGAACCTGGGCGTGGCCGAGGGCATCGTCCTGGAGGGCGCCGCCATCGTCGAGACGGTCGTCGGCTTCCGCTACAGCGTGCAGGACCTGGAGCAGCGCGGCGTCGACAACCTGGCCTCGGCCCTGGGCCTGGGGGCCGACGGCAAGGCACGGCTCCAGGTCGCTTCCGATCTGCTGACCGGTGGCGCGGTGCTGCGGGCGGTGCGGGACAAGGCGAAGGTCACCGGTCTGGTCGACCCGGTCACCGGTTCACCCGTCATCTCGTCCCAGGTCACCGCGGCCGGCGACTGGCTGGAGGCGAAGTACGACGAGAACCTCGGGACCCGAGCGCCGAAGAACGACGATCTGTTCACGGACCGCGAGTTGGGCCAGATCTTCGGGCAACTCGCCGCGAAGACAGTACTCACGGCGATCGACGTCGAGGAAGTCGCGGTCGCTCTGGCGGCGGTGAACGTCATCGGCGCCGTCAAGTCGATCCTCGACGCCGTCAACGCCAATCCGGACGGCTGGCCGTCCGACGTGCACTTCTGGACCCAGGTGGTGGCCGCGGTGCTCACCCTGGCCGGGATGCGCGCGGGCAGCGCCAACAAGAAGATCGCGATGTTGCTGATCGACGCCGCGTTGGCCGGTTTGACGCTCGCGCCCGTGGTGAAGCGGCTCGTGTCGGACTGGCGGCGGCCGGCCGGCGCGGACCGGGACGCGGCGCTCAAGCAGGACGCGAAGGACCTGGCGAAGGCGCTGCTGGCACTGCTGCACCAGATCCTGCTCCAGGCCGCCGCGAGCCGGCGCGCGAAGCCCGGCGGCGGGCCCCCGGCGGCGGGTGCCGCATCGGGCGCGGCCAAGACCGGCCCGACGACCGGGAAGCAGCCCGCCTCGCACGGCGAGCCGCATGCGGCCACGCCGCCGCAGGCCGTGCACGCTCCGTTGGCGACGCCGGCGCCGACCTCGGCCGCGCACGTCGTCGCACCCGCGACTCCCGCCGTGCCCGCCGCCGCGCCGAAGGCCGCTGCCGCGAAACCCGCGGCCGAGAAGGGCAGCACGCAGAAGCCCACCGGTCAGGGGCCGTCGGCCAAGGGCACCGCGAGCAAGACGACGGCCGGCGCGGCGGCACCCGCGGCTGCGACTCCGGCGATCCCGGACCCGGCGAACACCACGCCGGCGCAGGTGAGTCCGGGCGCGAAAGCTGCGAAGCCCAAGGCCGCGAAGCCCAAGGTCGCGGGCGAGAAGACGACGGTGGCGAAGACCACCGCAGCGCCGGCCGAGGGGCAACCCGGGTCGGCGCCGGCCACCGCGGCTCCGACACCGGTGCAGAAGACGACCCCGAAGTCCGGAACGGCGGCGGCCAAGAAGGCGACCGCGGCGAAGATGAAGGCGGCGACCAAGGAGAAGGCGGCGGCCAAGAAGGCGGCGACCAAGGAGGCCGCCGCGGCGAAGAAGGCGGCGGCCAAGGAAGCGGCGGCCGCCAAGAAGGCCGCGGCCAAGGAAACCGCGGCGGCGAAGAAGGCCGCGGCCGAGGAGGCCGCCGCCGCGAAGAAGGCCGCCGCGGGCAAGGGGCAGTGGGCGTACGACCGTTCGGGCCTCAGCCTCTCGTCCCGCCAGTGGAGCAAGCGTTCGCAGGAGGTTCGGGCCGCCCACCCCGTATGTGAGATGTGCCAGATCCGTCCCTCGGCCGCGGCGGACCACCTCACGGCGCTCAAGGACTGGGAAGCCGCGATGGGGGCGGGCATCGTCACCCGCGAGCAGGCGCGGGCCGCGGCGAACGACCCGAGCAACCTCGCCGGGATCTGTACGCCCTGCAACTCGGGCAAGCAGGACCGCCCGCTCGGCAATCCGCAGATCCTGCCCGGCGCGTGGGAGCCGCCGAATCCGACCCCGCGCATCCTGCAGATGATGCGCGACCAGGGAACCCAGTGGTGAGCGCGTGATCGACATCCTCGACCTGATCATCCGGGAGACCCTGATCGCCGGTGTGCCCGGGCTGACGAGTGCGCGGATCGGGTTCCAGCCGCCGGACGACGACTGGCGGCAACGGGTCGGTGCGAGCACCGGCGTCTGGGTCAACTGCGCGCTGGTGGACCTGCGCGAGGACCGGACGCTGCGGCAGAACATCCGGCGGCGGATCACCACCGGCTCGGTGACCGTCGAGCGCCGCGAACCCGTGCGGATCCGCTGCCACTACCTGATCACCGCGTGGAACGCGGCCAAGGACAGCGCCCAGATGCCCGCCACCGAGCAGGAGCACACCGTGCTCGGCGCGGTCCTGGCCGTGTTCCTGGACGCCGACCCGATGGTCGCCTCGGCGATCCTGACGCCCGAGCAACTGGCCAAGGTCCCCGCCACGTTGCGCGAGGCGGAGCTGCCGGTGGAGGTGGTGCCACCGGAGGGGTTCACCAAGCTCGCCGAGTTCTGGGGAACCGTCGGACGGGCCACGTCCTGGCGACCCGCCGTCTACCTGATCGTCACCATGCCGGTCCCGGAACCGGACCGACGGATCGACGGCTTCGTGCATACGGTGCTCACCTCCTACGACGGCGTACCACCCCCGGTCGGCAACGGCTCCGCCGAACAACTCGCCGACGTGGGCGGCCTCGTGCTCGACGCGACCGGGGGGCCGGCGGCGCCGCCGGTGCCGGTGCCGGGCGCGGACATCGTGGTCTACCACCCGGCGGGGCTCGTGGTGGCCCGGGTCCGCAGCGACGGCGACGGGCGGTTCGTGCTCGTCGGCATCCCGCCGGGGGAGTACCGGGCGCGGGTCACCGCCGCCGGATTGCCGCCGCCCGCCCCGCAGGCGGTCCGGATCCCCGGATCCCCCGACGCGCTGATCGAACTCCGCTTCACCTGAGAGGACACCCGCCATGGCCGTGCAGGTCTCGTACCCCGGCGTCTACATCGAAGAGACCGAGCCCGCCGCACCCATCCAGGGTGTGTCGACCAGCGTCGCGGCGTTCATCGGCATCAGCGGACACGGGCCGACCGCCGAACCCACCCTGGTGACCAGCGCGGACGCGTTCACCGCGTTGTTCGGGCGGCCGGTGGACGGCGGCGACGTGCCCTACCACCTCCCGCTCGCGGTGGACGGGTTCTTCCGCAATGGCGGCGCCCAGTGCTTCGTCGTGCGGGTGGGCAATGCCAAGCCCGCCGCCAAGGATCTGCCGGGCCGCGCATCGGGCGCGCCGGTCGTGGGCCGGGTGGAGGCCCGGCTCGATGGCCCGGACGGCGAGGGCGGTTCGATCCGGATCGTGGATTCGAGCGCGCTGGCCAAGGCGCTGACGGCGGCCGGCCATGGCACCGATCTGCCGGTGGTGCAGGGGAAAGCGGACATCACCGCGGTCGACGCCACCCGACGCGTGCTCACCGTGAACGCGGTCGGCGACCTGGCGGCCGGTGAGCGGGTGGTCGTGGCCAAGGGCACGGAAACCCGAACGGTGCGGGTGAAGTCGGTGCAGGAGCCGGACACGATCGTCCTCGACCAGGGCCTGTCCGGCACGACCGACTTCGTCGGCGGCAAGGTGACCTCGGACGATCTCACGGCCGGAGACCCGGTGTTGCGGCTGAACGTCCCGCCTGGCATCGCGCTGCGACCGCTGGTCCCGATCGGCTCGTCGGTGCGGGTCGGCGACGGCACGAGTACCGAGTGGGGGATCGTCGCGTCGGTCACCAACGACACGCTCACCCTGCGCAAGCCGCTCACCAAGGCGTACAAGCTCGCCGCGCCCACCCGCGTGTCGACGGCCGAGTTCGACCTGACCGTCACCGACGGCGACGGTGCGGAGATCACGTACCCGAACCTGTCCACGATGGCATTGCATCCGCGTTGGTGGGGTGGCCCGTCGGTGTCGAGCACCTACCTGAGGATCGTGCTCGAGCCGGATGCCCCGATCCCGGTCGGCGATCCGCGCCCGGCGGCCGGGACGCACGCGTTGACCGGGGCGGTCGCGGACGATCCGCAAACGTCCCTCGGCGATGTGACGGGCAAGATGGTCGAGCACTTGGCGCTGATCGAACCGATCGACGAGATCAGCCTCGTGCTCGCCCCGGGCTGCACCGACGTCGGCGCGCAACAGGCGATCGTCGACCACTGCGAGAAGCTCTACGACCGGTTCGCCATTCTGGACAGCGTGCCGGGCGCCGACGTGCCGACCGTCATGGCGCAGCGCGCGAGCGTCTGCGGCAACCAGGACAAGGGCTTCGCGGCGCTCTACTACCCCTGGATCCAACTTCGCGACCCGGCCAAGCAGATGGTGGTCCTCCAACCCCCGTCCGGCCACATCGCCGGGATCTACGCGCACACCGACGCGACCCGAGGGGTGCACAAGGCCCCGGCCAACGTCGGCATCGCGGGCGCGCTCGGTCTCGAACGCCGGCTCCTGGACTCCGATCAGGGCCTGCTCAATCCGGACGGCGTCAACGCGCTGCGGATCCTGCCCGGGCGCGGATCGCCGGTGGTGTGGGGTGCGCGGACCACCACGAACAACCGCAACTGGCAGTACATCAACGTGCGGCGGCTGTTCCTCTTCCTGGAGGAGTCGATCCAACAGGGCCTGCGCGGCGCCGTGTTCGAGCCGAACGACCTGGAACTGTGGGGCAAGCTCAAGCACACCCTCACCGAATTCCTCACCCGGGTCTGGCGGGACGGCGCACTCTTCGGCGCCAAGGCCAAGGACGCCTTCTTCGTCCGCATCGACGAGGCGTTGAACCCGCCGAGCACCCGCAAACTCGGCTTGCTCTACATCGAGATCGGCGTACAGCCGGTCTATCCGGCGGAGTTCATCGTGGTCCGGATCGGCATCTGGGACGGCGGCGCGCAGGTGAGCGAACAGTAGCGGCCGACCCCGCGCGGCGGCGCGGACCCGGACCCGCGGGCGCCGCCCGCGAGCACCCACGATCGGCAACGGACAGGCAGCGGAGGACGCCGTGAGCACAGGCGATATCCAGGATCCCTTTGTCAACTTCAACTTCAAGGTCGAACTCGACGGCATCATCCGGGTCGGGTTCCACGAGGTGAGCGGCCTCGACGCGACGGTGGACGTGGTGGAGCACCGCGAGGGCGGATGGAACATCACCCCGTACAAGTTCCCCGGTCAGGCCAAGTACGCCAACATCGTGCTCAAGTGGGGCATGACCACCGACACCGAGTTGTACGAGTGGCATCAGCAGATCGTCGAGGGCGACATCCTGCGCCGCAACGGCGCGGTGTTGCTGCTGGATCGACGCGGCGTGGTCACCTCGCGGTGGAACTTCGTCCGGGCCTGGCCGACCAAGTACACCGCGCCGGCGCTCACCGCCGAGGCCGACGACATCGCGATCGAGACGCTCGAACTCGTCCACGAGGGATTGGTGCGGGTGCAGTGAGCATGCTTCGGATCGAACACGACTTCACGCTGCCCCTCGGGCTGCTCGGCGAGGACGGCGCGCTGCATCGCGAGGGCACGATGCGGCTGGCCACCGCCGCCGACGAGATCCTGCCGCTGGCCGACCCCAGGGTGCAACGCAACCCGGCCTACCTCTCGGTGATCCTGCTCAGCCGGGTGGTCACCCGCGTGGGCGGCGTCGAGACGGTCACCCCACGCACCATCGAGACCCTGTTCGCCGCCGACCTGGCGCACCTCCAGGAGCTCTACAACCGGATCAACACCGTGGACGAGCCCGCCGGTTCGACGGAGGGGTCGTGCCCGAACTGCGGCGAGGAGGTCCCAACGGGCCACGAGCGCCTGGGGGGATCCGTGGATATCCGGTCGATCGGCTGAGGGAGGAGATCGCCTTCGTCGCCTACCACCTGCACTGGTCGCACGCCGAGTTGATGGACCTCGACCACGCCGAGCGCCGGCGCTGGGTGGAGCGGGTGTCGGCCATCAACCAGCGGCTCAACGAGGCGGCCGGCACGCCATGACGGCCGGCGACGCGTGCACCGTTTCGCATCCGGTATCGAGCAGGCCACGACCCCGGGTCACGCACACGACGTGACACCCGGCATCGAGCATCGCGAAGGGAGAAGACCGTGACCGTCACGGGAGTACGCGCGTCGGCGGCCGGATGGCCGGTGCGATCGGCCTCGGCAGCGATGCTCGCCGGGGTCCGGGCCCGGGTCGCGGGGATCACCGGCCATGGACGCGCGGGCCGGGTGGAGACCCGGGTGCCCGGAATCGGCCTGGTCCTGCACACGTTGCCGCGCCCGGCCGGCACCCGTGCCCCGCGCCCGGCGTCGGTCCACATCCCGGACATCCGGCGCTGTGCGCATGTGCGGCTGGACGTCCGGGTGACCGCGCCGCCCATGGTCGCGCTCGCCCGTGCCGAAACCCCCGGGCCGTACTCGCCGTCCTCCGCCGGGCCGGGTCGACTGCCCGCCCCGGTGCTGCGCACCGTGTTCGCGGGTGCCGGCCGCGCGTTGGCCGAACGCGCTCGGGTGACACGGGAGTTGTACGTGCGCGGCGCGGGCCGCGGTCGGCGCGTCGAGGAGCCGGCGCGGGCCGGTGCGTGGCCCGGTCGCGGCGGGCGGCCGGCCCCGCAGGGCCGTTCCGGCGGCCGGCCCGGGAGCGCCCTGACGTGGGCCGTGCCCACCCGCCCCGCGCCCGCCTCGACTTCGGCCGAGTCGTACACCGCGCCGGCCGACACGTCGGCGCGCGGCCGGGCCGAGCCGGGGTACGGCCATCCGCAAGCGGCGCCCGCGCTCACCTCGGCCGACCTGCCCCGGCTGGTCGACGGGGTGGTCCGGGAGATCGACCGTCGGGTGCTCGCCCGGCAGGAACGCCGGGGGTGGAGCCGATGACGGTGATGGAACGCGCGACGATCACCAACACCGTCACCGGCGCACGCACCCGGGTGTTGTTCAACCCGGAGGACTACACGGTCAACCGGGAGACCACCTACGCCCAACTCCCGGTCCCCGGGCTGTCCGCGCCGGTCGTGCAGTTCGTGCACGGCAACGCGCGGACGCTGGAGATGGAACTGTTCCTGGACTCGCTGGAGGCCAACGACCAGGCGGGCGCGGGCAGCGACGTGCGGATCCTGGTCCGCCGGGTGGTGGACCTGATGGACATCGACCCCACGCTGCACGCGCCGCCGCCGCTGGTGTTCGCGTGGGCGAGCCTGACCTTCACGTGCGTGTTGACCCGGGTCGCGCAGAAGTTCGTGATGTTCAAGCCGGACGGCACCCCGGTGCGGGCCCGACTGACCGTCACCTTCAGCGAGTTCCGCAACGTGGACATGGAGGCGAAGGAGGTCAAGCGGCAGACCTCGGACTACACCAAGGCGCACACCGTGGTCGCCGGCGAGACCCTGCAACTGATCGCGTGGCGCGAGTACGGCTCCGCGTCCGCGTGGCGGCCGATCGCGCTGCACAACGGGCTGGACGACCCGCGCGCGCTGCCCGTGGGCGCGACGCTGCACGTGCCCCGGCTGCCCTACCGGGACCCGGGCACGAACGAGGTCTTCGACGCGCCGCCGCGGGAGGTGCCCGCGTGAGCGTATTCCCGCAGTACGCCCCGGAGATGCGGCTGCGCTTCGCCGGGCGGCCGGCGCCGGCGGCGCTGCGCGGCTCGGTCACCGGCGTGACCTGCCAGACCGGCATGGGCGACGCCGACCGATTGGAGGTCTCGCTCGCCAACGAGGGCCTGCGCTGGCTCGACGACCCGCTGTTCCGGTTGGACACCGAGGTGAGCATCGCGCTGGGCTACGCCCCCGACGAGCCGCGCCGGTTGTTCACCGGCGAAGTGGTCGGCACCGAGGCGAGTTTCCCCTCCGACGGAATGCCGATGTTGCGGGTGGTCGCCCAGGACCGGCGCACCCGCCTGGCCGCCGCGTCGCCCGCGCGCTGGTTCGGCGTCCCGGTGCCCAAACTCGGCGTGTTGCCGCTGCCGGATGCGGTGGTCGCGCCGCTGCTGGCGGTCGAACACGGCATGATCCCACTGCTCGACCCACTGGGCGCCTTCCTGTCGGCGGCCCTGGGCGCGGTGGACGTGGTGGCCTCGCTGGAGGACCCGAGCATGCGCCAGCGGGTGGTGCGCCGCCAACAGTCCGAGACCACGCTCGACTTCCTGAAGAAGATCGCGGTGGAGAACGCGTGGGAGCTGATCGTCGAGCACGACGGCGAGCCGTCCGGCTACGTGCTCCGATTGATGTCGCCCGCCGCCTATCTCTCGCCCGACGTGACGTTGCGCTACGGGCGCTCGCTGATGGAGTTCACACCCCGGATCAGCACCGTCGGGCAGATCGAGAGGGTGTCGGTGCGGGTCTGGCGGCCCGAGGTGCGCTTGGAGTTGACCGTCTCGGTCGGCTACGACTGGGACCGCCGGGCACTGTCCATCGAGGTGGCCCCGGGGTTCGGACTGCCGTCGGGCCGCCAGGTGCTGCTGGTGGACGAACCGGTGACCATCGCCACCGCTCCGCGCCTGATCGTCTCCAAGCTGCTGCCCAGGCTGAACCGGCGTACCACCGCGAGCGGTTCATGCGTGGGCGACCCCCGGATCAGCGCCGGGCGGGTGTTGCGGATCGAGGGCGTGGGAGAGACGTTCGGCGGCCTGTGGCGGGTGGTGTCGGCGCAGCACACGCTCGACGGCGGCGGCTATCGCACCTCTTTCGAACTGCGCAAGGAGATCTGGTTCGGCGGCATCCCGCCCGCGTCCCAGGGCGCGGTCCGGGTCCAGGGCGGGCCGTTGTCGTTGCCGGCGCCCAACTCGTAGCGGTCGTGGGGCCGTTCCCGTGACGTGTCCGGTGACCGGCCGCGCACCCGCTTCCACCCGTTTTCGACGTACCACCGGACCCCTCGGAGGATCGGCATGTTCGAACCGCTCTTCGACGCCCTCGACGACATCCACGCGTCCGACAGTCCCCGGGTGACCGGCGTGGCGCCGGCCACGGTGGTGGACAACCTGGACCTGACCGGTGCCGGGCGGGTACTGGTGCGGTACGCGTGGCTGCCGGGTGTGGAGCCGTGGGCACGCGTGTGCGCGCCGGTCGCCGGCGACGGTTCCGGGGTGTGGTTCATGCCGCAGCCCGGCGACGAGGTGCTCGTCGCCTTCCGCAACGGCGACGTGCGCGAGCCCTACGTGCTCGGCGGACTGTGGACGATGACCTCGCGGCCCCCGGTGGACCTGCCCACCGACTCGGTGACCAAGCGGGTCATCCGCACGCCGGTGGGCCACGAGGTGGCCATCGACGACCTGGTCCAGACGGTCACGCTCACGCACGCCCTGGGCCACTCGATCGAGATGTCCGTCGACGGGATCACCCTGGCCGTGGCCGGCGGCGCGGCGAAGATCTCGCTGACCACCTCCGGCGCGGTGACCGTCACCGGCACCCGGTCGGTCGAGGTGAGCGGGCTCGACGTGAGCGTCGAGGCCGGCAACGGCCTGGCGGCGAAGGCCACCCGCGCGGACATCCGGGCCGCCGCCACCTGCAGCATCCAGGGTGCCCTGGTGAAGATCAACTGACCGTTCGCGGACGAATGTTCGCACCCACCGATCACTTTCGAGGAGGCACCCGTGCCCGCAGCAGCGCGCGTCACCGACCCCACCGGCCACCCCGGCATGGTCGCGGGACCCGGCGTGCCCACCGTGCTGATCGGCGGACTGCCCGCCGCCGTGCAGGGCGACATGCACGCGTGCGCGTTCCCGCCGCCCGCCGCCCACCCGCCGTCACCGTTCACCAAGGGCTCCGCGACGGTGCTCGTCGGCGGTCGCGGCGCGCTGCGCCAGGGCGACCTGGCCGGCTGCGGCGCACCGGTGGTGGCCGGCGTCCCGACCGTGCTGATCGGAGGCTGACGATGGCCGAACCGAACGCGCCGCTCGATCCCGACCCCGCGCAGCACACCCCCGCGGACGCCGCCGTGCTCGGCCGGGGCTGGGCCGCGCCGGCCCGCCTGGACCCGCTCGGCGAGGCGGCCGAGGCGGCCGGGCCGGAGAAGGTCCGCCAGTCCGTGCTGCTCATCCTGGGCACTCGGCGCGGTGAGCGGGTGATGCGTCCCGACTTCGGCGCGGGCCTGGAGGACATGTTGTTCGAGCCGGTCACCGCGGCCACCGCCGCGCTCGTGCGACTGCGGGTGGAACAGGGCCTGACCGCGTGGGAGCCGCGCATCGACGTGCTCGGTGTGGAGGTGTCGGTGGCCGATCGCGCGGCGGGCCGACTGGACGTGCGCATCGACTACCGGATCCGCGCCACCAACACCTTCTACAACCTCGTCTACCCGTTCCACCTGCACGAAGGGGCGGCCACGTGAGCACGCCACGAGGTCGCGCCGAAGTGGTGGCCGCGCTGCTGGCCGCGCGGACCGGCTGGGTACCCGACTGGCATCCGACCCCGGGCGGGCCGTCCCTGGGCGTGGCACACGGACTCGGCGCGCTGCTGGCCGCGCTGGAGGAACGGCTGGCCGCCCTGCCGGACCGGCAACTCGCCGCCCTGCTGGACATGGTGGGGGTGTCGCTGCTGCCCGCACAGGGCGCCGGCACCACGGTCCTGCTCCAGCCGCTGCCCGGAGTGAGCGGGGCCCGGGTGACCGCGGGATCGCGGCTGGGCGCCGGCGTGCCGGGACAGGACGCGCCGCTGGTCTTCGAGACCCGGGACACGGTGGCACTGGCCGGCGCGCCGCTGGTCGAGGTGTGGAGCCTGGACCCGGGCGCGGACGCCGCGGCCGACCACTCCGCCGACGTCCTGGCCCGGCGCCCGGTCACGCTGTTCACCGGTCTGCGCCCCGCCGTACGGGAGTTGTACCTGGCGCACGACACGCTCCTGGCGTTCGCCGGGCGGGCCACCGTGGAGATCACCCTGGTCCTGGGGCGACCCGCGTCGAGCCCGCTGCGGATCTCCTGGACGTGGTGGGACGGCGGCGCGTGGCGGGCGTTCGCGCCCTGGGGCGACGGGGACGACGCGTCCCGCGACGGCACCGCGGGGCTGACCCGCTCGGGCACCGTACGCCTGGTGGCGCCGTGTGCGACGGCGGTGACCACCACCGTCGAGGGCACCGAGTCGTACTGGCTGCGCGCCCGGCTGGACTCGGCGCTGAGCGGCCGACCCGGCTTCGTGGTTCCCGAGGTGGCGCGGGTACGGCTCGCGGCGGTGAGCACCCACGCGCGCCTGGCGCTGTTCACCGGCCCGCCGACCGGTGCCGACACCACCGTCACCGTGCACGCCGCGCACGGCACCACCGCGCCGCCGGAAGTGACCGTGCACGTCCGGGACACCACCGCGGCGAGCCAGGCCGACCCGACCGCGAAGCCCGGCACGCCGGTGGCGATCGGGACCGCGCACCTGGGCCACACGGTGCGGTTCGGCGTCACCGTGCCGCCCACCGCCGCGGACACCTTCACCGCCGGCACGGCGACCCCGAAACCGGGCATCGACTACTTCGTCCTGGACGACCCCGACGACCTGACCGCGCCGCTCGCCCTCGATGCCCCCGCGCACCTGGACCTGACCGTGCGCACCGGCCTGGCCCCGGACAAGGCGGTCGCCGACGCGCAGGCGGTGGACCCGACCCGGGCCTTCACCCCGCTGGGTCCGGCGCCGGTACGGGGCAGCGCCTTCCACGTCGCGTGCGACGCCGCGTTCGCCAAGCCCGGCGCCCGGGTCACCGTGGTGCTCGGCCGGCCGCGCACCGCGGCCGAGGAGGCCGACCAGCGCACCGGCGAACTCACCGGCGGGGTACAGAACGCGAAGGCGTTCCGCGACAAGACGGTCGCCGACATCCGCGCCGTGGCGGCCACGTTGGCCGAGTTGACCGCGGTCACCGGAGACCTGGGGCGCGCGGTGGTCTCGCCGCTGTCCGGCGAGGACCCGACCGCGTGGTACACCCAGGTCAAGACGCACCTGCGGGACGCGCTGACCACGTTGCGCGGCGCCGCGCAGGCCGAGCCCGGCCTGTTCGGCAACATCGGCTCGGCGCGCGACCACGTCACCGCCGCGCAGACCGCCGCGAACCCGGCCGCCGACCTCGCCGCGGCGCTGGCCGCGCTCGGCGGCGCCCCACGCGCGAGCGCGGGGCTGCTGCTGGCCACCGCCGACGTCACCGCGCAACTGTCCGCCGGCGCGAGCGCGTTGACCGCGCCCCGGGCCGCGCTCGCCCAGGCGCTCGGCGGCGGCAGCGACGCCCAGGTGGTCGCCGCGCACGGCGCGCTCGCGTCCGCGCTGGGCACCGTCCTGGCCACCCCCACCCCCTACCTGGCCGACACCCCGCTGCCGTCCTTCCTCAGCGCCGACCCCCAGGCGTTCGTGACCGACGTGACCGCACGGATCGACGCGGCCAGGACCGCCGTGGACACCCAGGTGGCCAAGGCCCGCACGATCGCGACCGCGCTGGCGGACCTGGCGCCGGAAGACCTGCTCAAGGCCGTGGTCGGCGCGCAGATCCCCAACCAGCTCACCGCGCCCGAGGTGACCTGGGAGTACCACGACGGCACCCGCTGGCGGGCGATCGGCGCGGCGGGCGCGCCCGCCGTACTGGCCCTGCAACGCTCGGGAGCGCTGCACTTCACCGTGCCCGGCGACTGGGCGCCGACCTCGGTGACCGGCGACGAACGCCGCTGGCTGCGCGCGCGGTTGGAACGCGGCAGCTTCTCCTTCCTGCGTCAGGTGAGTTGGACCGACAAGTCCGGCGTGCTCAACTTCCTGCCCGTGGTGGAGCCCCGGCCGCCGGTGCTGGACCGCTTCGAGGTGTTCTACCGGCACGTCGCCGGGCCCGAGGACCCGCGACACACGCTCGCGCTCGACGACCACGCGTGGGCCGACCTGACCGCCGACCTCGCCTTCCCCGGACCCGGCGCCACGCCGTTTCGCCCGATGGTCGAGACCGCCCCGACGTTGTACCTGGGCTTCGACGGCGAACTGCCCGCCGACCGCCTTGGCCTGTACGTCGAGCCCGCCGGCGAGGACCCCGACGCGGTCCCGGTACGACCCACCTGGGAGGGCTACGACGGCACCGGCTGGGTCCCCCTGGCCGGCGACGACGGCACCGAGGGCTTCACCCGAGGCGGCGTGGTCGGCCTGCTCTGGCCCGGCGCCGGCGGCCCGCCCGGGGCACCCGTCGCGGGCGCCGCGGACCGCACGGTGACCCTGCTCGGGCGCGGCGCCGCCGCCCGATTCGCGCCCGGCGACCGGCTGTTGCTCACCGACGCGCGCGGCGGCGAACCGGTGCTGGTGGCCGGCGCCGACGGCGAGACGCTCACCGTGCGCGACCGCCTCTCCCGCGCCTACGCGGGCGGCGAACTGCGCGACGCGCCACCCGCCCGATTCGGCACACCCCGCACCTGGATCCGGGCCCGCTTCCCCGGCGAGGCCGAACCCCCGCGACCGGTGCTGAGCGCGCTGGTGCCCAACGCGGCCCGCGTGCAGCAGGTCCAGACGATCACCGATGAACTGCTCGGCTCGGCCGACGGCAGCGCCGGACAGGTCTTCCAGGCCATGCGCACCCCGGTCCTGGACGGCGCGGTGCTGGAGGTGCGCGAGCTGGACGGCGAGCGCGCCTTCGTCGATCTTCCGCTGCTGCGCCGGGAGTTGGCCGAGGGGGCGGGCGCGGCGCTGCGCACGGTGGCCGATCCGCGCACGGGCCGGGTGAGCGAGGTCTGGGTGCGCTGGGACGAAGTTCCCTCGCTGGGACTGGCCGGCCCGGCCGATCGGGTCTACGTGTGCGACCACGCCACCGGGCGGGTGTTGTTCGGCGGGAACGGACACGGGCGGGTTCCGCCGGTGGGGCCGGACAACGTGCGGCTGCGCTCGTACCGTTCCGGCGGCGGCGCGGTCGGCAACGTGCCCGCCGGCGCGATCACCCAGGCGATCGGCGCGGTCGCGGTCGGCGCGGTGAGCAACCCCCGGGGCGCGAGCGGCGGCACCGACGCCGAACCGTTCCCGGACGTCCTGCGCCGCGGCCCCGCGCTGCTGCGACACCGCCGGCTCGCGCTGACCGAGAGCGACGTGGCCGCGCTGGCCCGGGAGACCGTCCCGGCGATCGCGGCGGCCCGCGCGCTGGGCGCGCGCGACCGGCACGGTCGAGTGCTGCCGGGCGTGATCCGACTGGTCGTGGTGCCGCGCGACGGTACGGACCGGCCGGAGCCGACCGGCGAACTGCTGCGCCGGGTACGGGACGCGGTCGGCGCGCGGATGCCGGCGGCGGCCCGACTGGTGGTCGAGGGCGCGCGCTATTTCCCGATCGGCGTGGCGGCCACCGTGCGTCCGGCCCGGGCCGGCGACGCGGGCCCGGTGCGCGGCGCGGTGCTCGCCGACCTGGCTCGCTTCCTGCACCCGCTGGACGGCGGCCCGGCCGGGACCGGCTGGCCGTTCGGCCGGGGCGTGTACCTGTCCGACCTGGCCCGGCGCCTGGAGGCGGTGCCCGGCGTGGACGTGGTGACCGCGCTGGACCTGACCGTGGACGGCGTACCCGCCGGCGACGCGGTGCCGGTCGCCGCCGACGCCGTGGTGTGTGCCGGACCGCTCGTGGTGCGGCTCGCCGGGCCGGGGGAGGCCGGAACGGGGCCGGGGGCGGCGCGGCCCGTCGGGGCGCCGCGGTCCCCACAGGCCCCGGGAACGCCGGGATCCGCCGGGTGTTCGCGATCCTCGCGATCCCCGGGAAGGGAGTACTGAACCATGCCCCTGTTCCCTCCGAGCCTGGACACCCGGCGGTGGCCGGACCTGGTCGCCGAGGCGCGGGCGTTGTTGCCGCTGGAGAGCCCGCGGTGGACCGACCACAACCACTCCGATCCCGGCATCGCGGTGATCGAGATGCTCGCGTGGCTCGTGGACACGGACGTCTACCGGGCCTCGCGGGTGACCGACCGGCACCGGCGCAAACTGCTCGCGCTGCTCGGCCTGCACCCGGCCGCGCCGAGCCCGGCACGGGTGGTCCTGGCGATCCGGCCCGGGCCCGGCGCGCCGCCCGAACTGCCCGCCCGACTGGGCTTCGTCGCGCACGGGGCGGACGCGCCGACCGGCCTGGAAACGGTCGAGACGCTGCCGTTGACCGGCGCGTCGGTGACGGCGGCGGGCACCGACGACGGCACGGCAGGGGAGTCGGGGTACACCCTCGAGTGGACCGACCACACCCCCACGCTGCTCGGCGGCGCCGCGGTGGACGCGTTGGGCCCGGATCCCGGAGTCGGCGCCGCACTGCTCCTGGGGCTGGACCGGGCCTTGCCCCCGGGTACCGCGCTCGCGCTCCACCTGGACGCGAGCGGGAGCGACGTGGCCGACGTGGCCCATGCCGTGGACTCGGCCCGGGACCCCGGCACCTTGGCGCACCACGGCGCGCGCACCGTGTGGGAGGCCCGCGTGGACGGCGCGTGGCAGCCGCTCGGCGACGTCGAGGACCGCACTCGGGCGCTGACCCGATCCGGCGCGGTGCGGCTGCGGATCGGGCCCGGCGGCCTGCCGGTCGAATCGCTCGGCGCGGCCGGGATGCGCGCGTGGCTGCGCTGCCGGCTCGACCGGGGTCGGCACGACGCGCCGCCCCGGTTGCGTCGGGTGGTCGCCGACGCGGTCGAGGCGAGCTTGGCGGTCGCGGCGGTGGGCACCTACGACGTCGCGTCGACGGCCGTGGTCACCGGCGGAGCGGCGCTGGTCGAGGGCGCGTTCGTGCCGCTGGCGATCACCGTGGACTCCGCGCGCGTGGTGCGGACCGTGCGCGCCGGCGACCCGGCCGCGCCGTCGGTGCGGATCCTGCGCTGGATCGCGCCGACGGCGGGCGCCGCCGGCCGGTTGGCGGCCGAACTCGTCGCGGCCGGCGTCGGCGACGGCGCGCCGGAACAGACGTTCACCCTGCCGGGCGGCGCGGTGGCCCCGGACGCGCCGACAGCCGGCCCGGACCGGGTGTGGCTGGCCGACCCGGCCGGCGGCGTCGAACCGGTCCGCCTGGTCCCGGACCTGGACGCGGCCGGCCGCACCGACCTGCACGCGGTGCTGGACGCCGGGACCGGGACGCTGACCTTCGGCGACGGCCGCGCGGGCCGGGTCCCGGAGGCCGGCCGTACCGTGCTCGCCGCCTATCGGACCACCTCCGGAGCCAGAGGCGGCGCGTTGGCCCCGCCCGCACCCGTGGTCGTCGCGCCCGACGTGCGCACCGGCGTGCTCCTGGGCGGTCCGCCCGCCCCCGACGCGTTCACCGCCGCCCTGGTCGACCCGGCGACGGGCGGTACCGACGCCGAGGACACCGCCGCGACGGCGGCCCGCGCCGAACGCGCGCTGTGGGCCCACGAACGCCTCGTGGACGCGCTCGCCGCCGCCGACGCGCACTCGCTCGACGACCTGCCCCGCGCCGCCGTCCTGCGGCTGACCGCGCCCGAACGCGCGGTGACCCTGGCCGGGATCGAGCGCTGTGCGCTGGACACTCCCGGCACCCGGATCGCCCGGGTCCGCGCGTTCGCCGAGACCGACCCGCGACTGCCGGGCCTGGTCGCGTCGGGCTGCGTCACCGCGGTCGTGGTGCCCGCTCTCCCGCGTGGGCGACCCGAGCCCACACCGGGCCTGCTGCGGGCCGTGCGCCGACACCTGGCCGCACGGCGCACGGCGGGCACCCGGCTGTTCGTCACCGGGCCGCGCTATGTGGTGGTGAGCGCCGACACGACCGTGGCCCTGTTCCCGGGCGTCGACCCGATCGCGGCGACCGCGGCGGTGCGCGCCGCGCTCGACACGTTCCTGCACCCGATCACCGGCGGACCGCGCGGCACGGGCTGGCCGTTCGGCCGCGACGTGCACCGCAGCGAAGTGTTGCGGGTGCTGGACGAGGTCCCCGGCGTGGACCACGTCACCGCGCTCGCACTGCGCGCCGACGGCGGCCCGCCCGGCTGCGGCGGGTTGTGCGTACCGCCGACGGCGCTGGTGGTGCCGGGCGAGCACGCCGTGCTCGCGGTTCGCGGGGAGGAGCGGAGGTGGGTGTGACAGCCGATCGTGTCGTCGAGGCATCCGGTGTCCGGTTGGATGCCGCGGATCTGCGTGATCTCACGGCGAACGAGGCGTGGTGCCCGGCCCGGCACACGCGGGCCGCGCATCGCACGTGGGGTGTCGCGGTGGGTTTGGCGGTGTGGACGTTCGATGTCGGGCGGGTCCTGGTCGAGCCGGGTGTGGCCCTCACCCGCGACGGCGACCTGCTCGTGCTCGACGCCGACGACGTGCTCGTGGTGCCGGGCGAGCGCTCCGTGCGCGCGGTCCGGGGGGAGGAGCGGCGATGAGCGCGGCCCCCGACCGCATCGTCGAGGAACCCGGTGTCCGGTTGGACGCCGCCGACCTGCGCGACCTGACCGCGAACGAGGCGTGGTGCCTGGCCCGGCACACGCGGGCCGCGCATCGCACGTGGGGTGTCGCGGTGGGTTTGGCGGTGTGGACGTTCGATGTCGGGCGGGTCCTGGTCGAGCCGGGTGTGGCCCTCACCCGCGACGGCGACCTGCTCGTGCTCGACGCCGACGACGTGCTCGTGGTGCCGGGGGAGGCGGTCGGGCCGCAGACCGTGGTGCTGCGCCGTGCGGGCGCCGGACCGCGCGGTCGGGTCCGCCGGCTGGAGCCCGGTGACGTCGTGGGCCTCGGGGACGTGCCGCTCGCGGTCCATCACCCCGACTCGGGGCGGTTGGACGTCGGCGACGGCGCCCGGCGCACCGCGCGTGGACCCGGGCCGACCGTGCTGCTCGCGGGCCGGGTGGCCCGGGGCGGGGCCGCCGCCGAGGGCTCGCGCGTGCAGTGGTCGGCGCGGATCGACTTCGCGCGCCCGTTCGCCGAGGCGCCGCAGGTGTTCGTCGGCGCCGAGGGGCCGCCGCCGGCCGGTACCGGTGCCGGCACCGCGCAGGTCACCGACGTCGACACGACCGGGTTCGCGCTCACCGTGCGGCACGCGCTGCCGGAGAGCGGCGACATCGACGAACAGCCCAAGGTGTCGGCGGTGCCGATGGCGTTCGCGTGGACGGCCGTGCTGAGTGCGCGGCGCGTGCCGGCGCTGCCCGGGCCGGTCGACCCGCCGTGCCCGGTGCCGTGCACCCGGCCGGTGGTGTACGTGCCACGCGATCTTCGCGACGCGACGGGGCCCGAGGACCGGGGTGGGCCCGGCCCGGATGCCGGAGCGGGCCGTCGGGGCGGTGATCCGACCGGCCCGGATGCCCGAGCCGGTCGTGGAGCCGGCGAGCCACCCGGGGCCCGATCGGGTCCTCGACGAAGGGGAGAGTCCGCATGACCGGCCCGACCACGAGCGGGGCGGCGTTGCCGCCGACGCATCGCCCGAGCTTCTTCGCCGGACAGGTGCTGGCCGCCGCCGACCTCGACGACGCGGTCTCGGTGGAACGTTCGCGCCGTCGGCTGCACAACCGGGTCCTGCACGGATGGGGCATCGCACTCGGCCTGGAGGTGACCGGCGCCCGGGGTGCCAAGCGCGTCGCGATCGGCGCGGGGTACGCGCTCGACGCGCTCGGTCGCGACCTGATCCTGGCGGACGGCGTCGAGTCGGATGTGCCGGCGGTGGCCGCCGGGCCGGACGGCGGCGACGTGCTGTTCTGCCTGACGCTGCGCTGGACCGAGGACGACGAGGCGGCGGTGCGGACCCGGGACGGGGCGTGCGGTGTGGTCGGCGCGGTGCGGCTCGCGGACGGCCCGACGGTCGGCTGGTGTACCCCGGCGGAACTGCGGGACGGGCTGGACGTGTTGCTCGCGACGGTGTCTGTGCGCGGTTGTGCGCTGACCGCGCCGCCCGATCCGGCCGGGCGCCGGATCCTGGCGGTACTCCCGACGCCGTACGTGGCCACCGGCGCCACGAGCGCGTTCGGCACCGTGTGGTCGGCGGTCGAGGATCCGGCCTCCGGGGTGGTGATCGGGCTGCGCACCGTCGTCGACACCGGCGCGGCGGGTTTCGGCGACATTCCCGCCTACACGGTCCGGCTCGACGGCGATCGGGAGTTGAGCGCGTCGGCCGCGCCGGGCGGCCAGGCCTGCGTGCTCGACGGCACGCCGTACGTGGACGGCGCGGAGCCGGGCCGGATGACCGTGGTGGTACCGCTGCCCGCCGGTCGGATCGGCGGCGCCGCCGGCGGCACCACGACGCTGCCGCTGAATCCGGCGGTGGTGCTGGCCGACCTGGAGACCCCGAACCTGGTGCGTACCGAACTGGGCTGGCACATCTCGTGGATGGGGGTGGAGGGCGGGTGAGCGGCGCGACCGACTACCGCTGGGTCAACGCGCTGGGACGCTGGCCGGGGGCCCGCTTCGAGGGAGTGCGCGCGGACGGCGAGCGGCTGGTACTGGGTCCGGGGACGGCGACGCCGGAAACGATCGCGTGCGTGGACCTGGACCCGGCGGGCGGGCCGCTGGGGCTGGTCGTGCTCGGCGACGGCACGATCGTGGTCGCCGATCCGGGCCACGGTCGGGTGCTGCGCGTGGACGGTTGCGACCACGTGGTGTGCGTGCTGGGCTGCCTCGACGTGGCCACGGGGGATCCCGCCGCGCTGCGCGTGCCGCGCGGACTGTGGTTGCTCGACCGCGAGCGGCTGTTGGTCGTCGGCGACGAGCCGAACCGGTCGGCGCACCATCGGCGTCCCCGGGCCATGGTCGTGCTCGCCGACACCGGCGAGTACCTCGCGCCGTGGACCGACCCGCCGCCCGCCGAGGACCCCGCGCTGCGCGCGGCCCGGCTACGGGTCGGCGGCCTCGCGGCCGTCCGGGTGCCGGACGGGGTACTTGTGGCGGGCGGCGCCGGACAGGTGCCGGGCCCGGGCGTCGTGTCGGTCCCGGACGACGGCTCGCCGGTGCGGGTCCTGGCCGGCGGCGACTTCGCCGGGATCGCCGTCGACCGGTGCGGGCGCGTGTTCGTGGCCGGCCCCGCCGGGATCTCCCGGTTGGGCGCGCGGCGCACCGGCACGCGCGGCGTCGCGGTACTGCCCGCGCCGATCGAGCCGCCCGGCGTCGAACACTGGGACCGGGTCCGGATCCTCCTCGCCGAGCCCGCGCCGCCCGGCACGCACGTGCGGGCGTGGACGATGCTCGCGCCGAAGGGGGTCACCCCCGACCCGCCGGACCCGGCGAGCGCCGACGCCGACGACGCGCCCGTGCCGACCCCCGCGGGCCGTTGGCGGGCCGGCCCCCTGGACGGCTTGGACGTGCGGGTCCTGGCCGGCCCGACCGCCCGCGACACCCGATTGTGGATCGCGATCGAACTGCTCGGCGACGGACGCGGAACCCCGCGCGTGGACGACGTGCGCGTGGAACACGTGGGCCGGGGCCTGCTCGACGCGCTGCCCGCCGCCTACACCGGCGACGACGACGGCTCGGGCACGCTCGGCCGACTGCTGGGCCTGCTCGCCTGCGCGCACGAGGCGTCGGTGCGCGAGCTGGAGGACCTGCCCGCCTCGCTCGACCCGGGCTCGGCTCCGGACCGCCCGGACGATCCGTGGCTGGACCGGCTCGCCCGCTGGGTCGACGCCGCACCGTCCCGCTCCGCCGACCCCGCCACGCGGCGCGCGGACATCGCCGGGGCGTACGCCGCGCACGGCCGCCGTGGCACGCCCGCCGGGCTGGTCGAGGCCGTCGCCCGCGAGACCGGGGTCGCGGTCCGGCTGTCCGAACCGCTGCTCGGCGCCGGGGTCTGGCGACTGGGCAGCGGCGGACTGGGCCGGGACACCGCGACGCATGTCGCGGACCCGGGGCCGCCGGTCCTGGACGCCACGGCCGTGCTCGACGGCGCCCACCTGATCCCGGCGCAGGACCGGGGCCTGCCGCTGTACGCCGCGTTCGCGCACCGGGTGTGCGTACATGTCCCGCCGGAACACGCCGACGCGTTGGCGGAGATCGCCCGCGTGGTCGAACGCGAGCGCCCGGCACACGTGTTCGCGCGCGTGCGGGCGGCCCGGCACGGCGCGATCCCGGGACAGGTCGGCATCGACACCTACGTCGCCGGCCCGCCGCCGGACTGGGCCGCGGGCGCCGGACCCGCGCTCGGCACCGGGATCCGGCTGCCGGGATCGGCCGCGGCGCATGTCGGCGGCCCCGTCGAGACACGCCTCGACACGACGCTTCCCACACCAGGCGGTCGCGGGTCGACCACCCGACCATCTCCAAGGGGTTGAACACAAGTGAGTCAGCACCGTCAGGACCACGCGGCGGACACGGGATGCGGCTGCGACGGGGGCGAGGACGCGGCCCCCGCGCCGCCGGTCCGCAACCGCTTCCACCCGGGCAAGCTGATGGACGTCCGGCACTGGCAGCTCGAACAGACCTACCACCGAAGCACCTCCGCCACCCTGGCCCGCCTGGGTCCGGGCCCCGGCGTGTTGTGCGGACTGGACGTGGAGGCGGACACCGACGGCGGGTTGACCGTCCGCCCCGGCGTCGCGGTGGACGGCCACGGCCGGCTGATCGTGGTGGACCGCCCGGTCCGCGTCGACGAGCCGTCCCAACCCACCGACTGCGCGGGCGAACCCGAGGGCGACCCGGTCCACGACGGCACGGTCGCGATCGTGCTGTGCCGGCACGAGTGCGGCACCGAGTTCGTCCGCAGCCCGGTGGTCGACTGCGAGGTCCGCGAGGAGTGCGTCCCGTCGCTGACCCTGGAACGGTTCCTGATCCGGGTCACCGCCGGCGAACCGGAGCCGGTCGGCCTGACCGAGGAACAGTGCGCGGCGATCTTCCCGGACCGGCACGGCGAGGACTTCGACCGCCGCGAGCGGGTTGCCGACACCGTCGAGCACGAGTGCGACTGCGCCGACGACTGCGTGGTCCTGGCGACCATCACCTACGCGCCGGAGCGCGAGCCGGACCTGGACACGGTGACCGCGCGGCCGGTCGTCTACTCCAACCGGGTCCTGTTCGACCTGCTGATGTGCCTGGCCGAACGGGTGGACGCGTGCTGTACGGGCCGTACCCGCCCGCCCCGGATCACCGGGTTGTGGCCGCAGGTCGGCACCGACGCGACGCCCGCGACATGGCGCGCCTTCGTCGCCGAGAAGCGCCTGGAGATCGCCTTCGACCGGCAACTCGCCGACGCCGCGTTCGATGCCCCGGACCCGTGGGTGGGCGTGTGGCAGCTCGACCACACGGGCGTGCAACGACTGAAGCTGACCCGGGCCGGCGGCGCCTTCACGCACGTGAGCGTGCCGGCCGACGGCGAGGGCGTGGCATACACGGTCGGGCTCAAGAGCGAGGGCCTGCTGACCCAGACGGTGTTCGTGGTGGCCTCGCGGGTGCCCGGCGCCGGGCCGCCGCGCGCTCAGGACCCGGACGGCCTGGCGCTGGACCCCGACCTGGTCGGCACCGGGCTCACCGCCGCCGACCGCGACACGCTGTGGGCGATGGCTCCCGGCGCCCCCAAGGACACCGCCCTGGCCGACCTCGTCGAGCGTGCGCCGCTCGCGGCGGTGCCGCCGTTCCCGTCCGGGAACGGGACCCAGGGCGGCGAGTTGCACGTGTTCGCGCCGCCGCCCCCGCCGACCGAGCAGGTGGAGAACGGCCCCAGGCTGCTGCGGGTGTGGCCGGAGGGTGGTTCGCGCCTGAAGGCGGCCGGTCGGCTCCAGCACGACTGGAACCGCTTCGACCGCACTCCGCACGTCGAGCTCACCGTGGACCGGGCCCTGGCCGACGCCGCGTTGGCCGAACCCGACGGCTGGCTCCGGCTGTTCCAGGCCATCCGGGACGGAGACCGGCTCGCCGGCTTCCGGCGCCTGGACCTGGGCCCCGGCGCGCGCGGCGAGTCGCCCGGCGGCTCGGTGACGTACGTGTTCGGCGCGGACGGCGTGCGGCTCGCGGTCTTCGGCGCGGCGCCCGCCCTGTTCCTGCTCCAGGTGCGGTCGTCGGCCGCGAGTCCCGTGCCGCCGGTGGGCGCGGACGAGCCGGCGCTGCCCTTGGACGCGGACTTCCTCGGGACGGCGGCGGACAACCACACGCTCTTCTCGATCTGGTCCGGGCAGCAGGTCCTGTCGCCACCCCTGTCGGCGTCCGCCCTCGGCTCCCGGTCGACCGTCGGTGTCGAACTCTTCGACGGAGTCCCCGGCGGGTTCGTGCACCTCGCCTTCGAGGTGGCGCCGCAGTGAATGCCGCAACCGGCGCGCGGCGCCACCGCACGGGATCGCACGGGTGCCGCCCGCCCGGAAAACGGGATGTCGGGCGCCACCGAGACGACGCATACCGAGGAGCTGAGGGACGTTGACGGTGCACGAACGAACGATCCGGCCCGCCGCAGTGGCCGGACACGGCGGCGGCGGCTGCGGCTGCGCCGGCGGGAGCGAGACCTCCTCCGCCTGCGGATGCGGTGACTGCCTGGCCGGGAACGCCACCGGGCGGCTGCGCCCGCGCTGGTTCGGCGGTCAACTCGTCGGCCCGGAGGACCTCGCCCAGACCGGCGTCTGGCTGCTGGAACGCATGCGCCGGCACAACCGGCTGCTGCACGGATGGGGTGTGGTGTGCGGGGTGACCGTACGCACGGTCCGCTACGGCGACGGTGGCCGGCTGCCGTGGCTGCTGGACGTCTCGCCCGGCTACGTGCTGGGCCCGTACGGGGACGAGATCGTGGTCGACCACAAGATCAGGGTGGACGTACGCGATTCGCTGCCCGGCGGTGCCGACGGATGCCCGCCGCCGAGCGATCCGTGGTGCGCACCGGTGCGCGAGCGGCGTGAACCCGGACGCACCTACTACCTCGCGGTGCGCTACGAGGAGTGCCTCACCGCCCCGGTGGCGGCGGCCGGTTGCGGCTGCGAGGACACGGCGTGCGAGTACAGCCGGGTTCGGGAGGGCTTCGCCCTCGGCGTGCTGGACACGCTGCCGGACGTGTACGTCAACGGCGAGGACGACAGCCGGCAGGAGACCACGGGCTGTTCGTCCCGGATGTCGGAGACCGGTACGCGTCCGTGCCCGCCGTGCCCCACCCAACCCTGGGTGGTGCTGGCCGACTTCACCGTCGCGGCGGACGGCACCCTGTCCGTCGACCAGTTGCGCAACCGTCGCTTCACCGCGTCCTTCGGCGGTTACGGCTTCTTCTGTGGGCAGCCCGGCCAGGACCGGCTCACCGGCTGGACGGAGGTGACCCGACAGGCCCTCGCGCACGCCTTCTCCTCGTCGTACGCCCAGGAAATCCTGGCCGCCGGCGACCCGGAGGCCGTCCGCGCCATGCCCGCGCGCACGCTCCTGGGCGTCGCCCGCACCGCCCGACTGGCCGACCTGCTCGGCGACCGCACGGTGGCCGACCTGGCCCGTGCCGATCCCGAGACCCTGGCCGAAGAGGCCCACGCCGCCGAGGTCCCACCGGGCCCCGTCCTGGAAGCCATCGACCGAGCCAACCTGGTACTACGCCTGACCAGCGGCTGACCTCCACGGGACGACCCATCCTCACAACCCGCACGAACGCCCACGACCGCGCCCGGGACGGACCACCCCGGGCGGGTCGCGGACGCGGCCACGCACCGACGCTCCGATGCATCGAGGCGCCAAGGCATCGAGGCATCGGCCGAGACTGAAGCCGAAGTCGAGAGTGCGAGTCGGCGGGCGCGGCGACATCGGGCAGTGCCCGCGTCGGTACGGGCGGCCCGAGCGTGGCCGGATTGCGGCCTGCGGTGGTCCGGGGCCCGGCGTTACCCTGAGAGACAGCCGAGGCGGTCCGCTGTGCGGGAAGGGATGCCGATGGCCGGCGCGTATGTGTACGACTTCAGCGAAGGCTCCCGGGAACAGGCCGCGCTGCTCGGGGGCAAGGGCGCGAATCTCGCCGAGATGACCCGGTTGGGACTGCCGGTGCCGCCCGGTTTCACGATCGGCACCGACGCCTGCCGGGTCTTCCTGCGCACGGGCGCGCCGCCTGCCGAACTGGAAGGCGAGATCGCCGACCACCTGGCCCGCCTGGAGGCATCGATCGGGCGAAGCCTGGGCCGGCCCGACGACCCGTTGCTGGTCTCGGTGCGATCGGGTGCCCGGTTCTCCATGCCCGGCATGATGGACACGATCCTCGACGTCGGCCTCAACGACGCCTCCGTGCTCGGCCTCGCCAAGGCCCGCGGCCGGGAACGCTTCGCGTGGGACTCGTATCGCCGACTCGTGCAGATGTACGGCACCACCGTGCTCGGCGTGAACCCGGCGCGCTTCGAGGACGTGCTCACCCGGCGCAGGCTGCGCCTGGGCGCGGCGGACGACCTGGGGCTGGACGTACGCGAGTTGACCGGGATCGTCGACGAGTTCCGGGCGATCGTGCGCGAGGACACGGGCGAGGAGTTCCCGCAGGATCCGCGCGAGCAGCTCGCGGGCGCCGTGCTCGCGGTCTTCCGGTCCTGGAACGGCGAGCGGGCCCGGGTCTATCGGCGGCGCGAGCACATCCCGGACGACCTGGGTACCGCGGTGACCGTGCAGGCGATGGTGTTCGGCAACTCCGGACCGGACTCCGGCACCGGCGTCGCGTTCACCCGCGACCCCGGCACCGGGCGCGCCGGCGTCTACGGCGACTACCTGCCCGACGCCCAGGGCGAGGACGTGGTCTCCGGCGTTCGGGACGCGCTGCCGCTCCAGGCCCTGGAGGGGCTGGACCCGGCCGCCTACGCCCGCCTGACCGAGTACCTGCGGCAGCTCGAATCGCACTATCGCGACCTGTGCGACGTCGAGTTCACCATCGAGCGCGGCCGGTTGTGGATCCTGCAGACCCGGGTCGGCAAACGCACCGCCGAGGCCGCCTTCCGGATCGGCTGCGCGCTGGTGGACGAGGGAACGATCACCTGGTCGGAGGCGCTCTCCCGGGTCGACGGCGGGCAACTCGACCAGCTCACCTTCCCGCGCTTCGACGCGCACGGCGACGCCGCGCCGCTGGCGCACGGCATCCCGGCCTCGCCGGGGGCCGCGGTCGGCGCGGTGGTGTTCGAGGTCGCCGAGGCGACCCGGCGGGCCGCGGCCGGAGAGCGGGTCGTGCTGGTCCGCCACGAGACCAGCCCGGACGACCTGCCCGGGATGATCGCGGCCGAGGCCGTGGTGACCGGGCGGGGCGGCAAGACCAGCCACGCGGCGGTGGTCGCCCGGGGCATGGGCAAGGTCTGCGTGTGCGGCGCGGCCGACCTGGACATCGACATCGAGGGCGGGCGCTGCACCGGAGCCGACGGGACCGTCGTCGAGGCGGGCGACGTGGTCTCGGTGGACGGTACGGCCGGCACCGTGTACGTGGGCGCGCTGCCGCTCGTGCCCTCGGCGGTCACCCGCTACCTGGAGACCGGCGCCCGTTCCGCCGGCGTGGTCGAGGCGGTCGCCCGCTTCCTGGACCGAGCCGACCAGGTACGGCGGTTGCAGGTCATGGCGAACGCCGACACGGCCGAGGACGCGGCCCGGGCCCGGCGTTTCGGCGCCCGGGGAATCGGCCTGTGCCGTACCGAGCACATGTTCCTCGGCGCCCGGCGCCCGCTGGTGGAGGATCTGATCCTGGCCCGTACCGACGCCGACCGGCGACACGCGCTGGACGCGCTGCTGCCGCTCCAGCGCGAGGACTTCACCGACATCCTCGCGGCGATGGACGGCCTGCCCGTGACCATTCGGCTGCTCGACCCGCCGCTGCACGAGTTCCTGCCCGACCACACCGACTCGGCGGTCCGGCTGGCCCGTATGCGCGCGATGGGCCGGGAGCCGGCGCCGCACGATGTGCATGTGCACGAGGCGATCGAGCGGCTGCACGAGGCCAATCCGATGCTGGGCCTGCGCGGGGTACGCCTGGCGCTCACGGTTCCCGGCCTGGTCGCCACCCAGGTACGCGCGATCGGCGAAGCAGTGGTCGCTCGGCTGCGCGCGGGCGGTGATCCGCGGGCGGAGATCATGATTCCGCTGGTCGCCACGGTCGAGGAACTGCGCGTCGTGCGCGAGGAGGTGGAACGGGTGCTCGACGAGGTCGGCCGGGCCGCCGGGCTGCCGGTGCGCTGTCCGGTGGGCACGATGATCGAGTTGCCCAGGGCCGCGCTCACCGCCGGGAGCATCGCGCCGACGGCGGACTTCTTCTCGTTCGGCACCAACGACCTGACCCAGACCACATGGGGCCTGTCCCGCGACGACGCCGAGGCGTCCTTCCTCGCCGCCTATCTGGAGCGCGGCATCCTGGCCGTCTCGCCGTTCGAGAGCATCGACCGGGACGGTGTCGGCCGCCTGGTCCGACTGGCCGTCGACGAGGGTCGGCGGGCCAGGCCCGATCTGCGCATCGGGGTGTGCGGCGAACACGCCGGAGACCCCGCGTCGATCCACTTCTTCCACGAGGTCGGCGTCGACTACCTGTCGTGCTCACCGTTCCGCCTGCCGAGCGCCCGCCTGGAGGCGGCCCGCGCGGCGGCGGGCACCGACGCCGAGGCGGACTCGCGCTGAACCTCCGGCCGGAGCCCGCGCAAAATGGCTGCGCGGGTGCGTGCTCTCCGTGCTTTCATGTGCCGCATGGTGTCCCTTGACCGGCTGTCGGCCTTCGCGGCCATGTCCTTCCTGCTGATCGTGATACCCGGCCCCAGCGTGCTGTTCGTGGTCGGCCGGGCCCTGGCGCAGGGCCGCCGGGCGGCGCTGACCACGGTGGTGGGCAACACGATCGGGGCGTACGTACTGGTCGTGGCGGTGGCGCTCGGGGTGGGCTCCGTGGTGGAGCGGTCGGTGCTGGTCTTCACGGCGCTGAAGCTGGTGGGCGCCGCCTATCTGGTGTACCTCGGGGTGAAGGCGGTGCGGGAGCGGGGGTCCCTGCACGCCTCGATCAACGGCACGGTCCCCGCGCGGGGCGGCCTGCGCACGTTGTGGGAGGGGTTCGCGGTCGGCGTGGCCAACCCCAAGACCATCGTGTTCTTCGCCGCGGTACTGCCCCAGTTCGTGGACCGCGACCAGGGGCACGTGATGGCGCAGATGTTGCTGCTCGGCCTGGTGTTCAACGTGATCGCGGTGGTCTGCGACAGCCTCTGGGGCCTGGTCGCGGCCTCCACCCGGACCTGGTTCGCGAGTTCCCCGACACGCCTGGCCCGGGTCGGCGGGATCGGCGGCCTCACCATGATCGGTCTCGGTGTCACCGTCGCGGCCACGGGCCGCAAGGACTGACCCGGGTCGGGGCACCCGCGCGGCCCGGGACGGCGAGTCGGCGTCGGGTCCGGCCGTGGGCGGCCGCGGTCAGGTGAGCGGGATGCGGGCGCGGACCCGTTTGCCCGCCGCGTTCGGTTCGACCGCGAAGCCCGCGCACAGGGCGCGCACGATCTCCAGGCCGTGCCGACCGATGCGATCGACGTCCCGGGTGTGCGGTACGGGCAGGGTCGGCGTGCCGTCCGACACCGTGACGTGCAGGTCGTGCCCGGCGATCTCCAGTTCCAGCAGGCACGGCCCCGGCGCGTACCGGGTGGCGTTGGCGATCAACTCGTCGACGACCAGCGGGACCACCTCCACGGCCCGCGTGGTGATCGGGACGCCCCCGACCGCCCGGGCCCGCTCCAGGAAGCGCCCGGCGAAGGCGCGGGCCCGGCGGGTCGTTCCGGGCGCGCCGTCGTAGGCGATCGACTCACGCATCGGGCACCGGCCCCGGAAGCCGCCGGATTCCGGAAACGCAGGTCCTCATCATGTGCACCCGCCCTGCCTCGACGCCGAGAACTGCACGGGACCCGAGCCGGGTTCCGGTCGATCGGGCGGATGCCTGCCCTGCCCCGGGGGACCCACTCCCGACGTGGCCGGCGGAAGTGGTTCGGAGGCGATCCGTGGCGGACGCGGCGGTGACCGTGGCGATTCGGCCATGGGGTCGTGTCCGAGATCGACGGGGTGGAGGGTCGCATTCCGGCCTCGACACGAGGCCGAGGGCCGACCCGCCGCGTTCCTCGCGAGGCCGATTTTCCGGGCCTCACCGCCCGTAGTCGAGTGATTACCTTCCTGTTCGCGGCGGGTGTCGGCGGTTGGTAACACGGCCGAAACAGCATGGGTCGCCACTGTCCGTAAATGGGGTTTCACGCACCGCTGTCGATGCGAGAGCGTTGCCTGCGTCGACGCCCGCCGATCAACCGGCGGAAAACCGACGCATAACCGTTCGGACCCATCGAGGAGTGAGGACACTCGCATGATTCGTAAACTCGCCACCACGGCCGCGGCCGCCGCTGCGGCCACCGTCCTGGGCGCGCTCACGCTCGCCCCGACCGCACGGGCGGACGTCGCGGACACCGCCTCCTGCCCCACGGGCAGTCTCTGCGTCTACAGCGGACAGAACCTGACCGGCACGCGGACCGTCGTGCCCGCGCGGATGATCGAGGAACGCCAGGACGCCGGGTACACGATCACCGCTCCGGTGTTGTCGATCGCCAACCGCACCGGGTTCGACGTGCTCCACGGCGTGAGCCATCCGGTGGTCTGTATCCGCTTCCCCTGTTATCAGTACACGGTGCACGGTCGCGTCGACGCCGGTCGCGATCTGGCGAGCGCGGATGCCGCCGGACAGCCCCTGGTCGTGGGCCGGGACTACGGCCGCTAGACCCGGGATCGGCCTGCCGGCCGGCTCGGTCGGGGACCTCCCCGACCGGGCCGGCCGGCCCCCGGGGTCAGGCTCGCGGGGCCGGGCGGGTGAGCCTGAGGAGGATCTCGTCGTTGTCCTCGTCGCTGCGACGACCCTCCTCGGCGAACCCGAGTCGGGCGTAGAACCCGCGGGCCAGGGTGTTCTTCTCGTACACCTCCAGCGTCAGCGCGCCACGCAGCGCCGCCGCGTGCTCGACGAGCAGTCGGCCCACGCCGGTGCCCTGGGCTTCGGGAGCGACGAACAGGCCGCCGATCTCGCCGCCGACGTCGCCCTCGATCTCGGCGTCGAGCAGGCCCAGGAGCGCGACCACCCTGCCGTCGGCCTCGGCCACCCAGTTGTCGGCGTGGACCAGGTAGATCTCGCGCATCTTGCGTTCGCGCTCGCCTTCGCCCTCGCCCGGGACGAACGGGTGCGCGGCGCGGCCCGCGCGCGACCAGACGTCGACCGCGGCGTCCTCGTCGACGGGGCGGTAGGGGCGGATCCTCGGAGTTTCGGACATGCGTGCGACCGTATCCCACCGGGCGGTCGACGCTCGGCCGGGTTTCCCGTGCCCGAGGCGGCATCGATCGGCACCGGCGCGGCCAACGCGTCGCGGCGTGCGGCCGGCAGCCCCGCGGCACCGATGCGCCCGCTCCCGTTCCGGCTGCGCCGACGCCCGGATGTGTGCACCGGAACCCGCTCGCCTTGACGCTCGTGGTGCTGACGGCGACGGGTCTCGGACGCCCGACGCCGCACCGGCAGGGGGTGGGTTCGGGCGGAGTCTGCGGGTAGCCGGGCGTCCGGCCGCGCCCGCGTGCCCGTGCCGAACGGCTCCGGGAGTACGGGCCGTTCGACCTCAGTCGCCGCTGTCCGTCGGGGCGAAGTCGGCCAGGGGCGGAACCGTGCCGAGATGCCACAGGAGCCAGGGGAGGCCGATGCCGCCGAGGACGACGCCGAGTACGAAGCCCGCCCGGCCGGCCCGCTCGTGGAAGGACACCGACATGCCCACGACGGCCCCGACCGGCACGCCCGCCATCGCGGCGAAGAACACCGTCCCGCAGCCGCCGAGCGGGATGTCGATCCACCACCCGTTCGGCCCACCCACCATGAGGTCCCGGGCAACGGCCGCCGTGAGCGCCGCGTTGAAGAACACCCAGACAGCCACCACCGCGACCACGATCACGGCCAGGACCGGCAGGAACGCCTTCCCGGCCACCCACGAGAGCAGAGCGCGCGCCCACCTCAAGGGGTTCCTCCCGACCGGGACGACCGATTCGACGCCGGCCTGCGCGGGTCGGTCGGCGGAAGCCGCGTCGGATGTCGTGCCGGCGGGTGATCGCGGTGTCGGGTCGGGGTGATGCCACGGATGCGTTTGAAGGCGACGCCGAGCGCGAACGTGTCCGCGCAGCCGACCTGTCGGGCGATCGAGGCGACGGTGGCGTCGGTCTCGCCGAGCGGGTCGGCCGCGAGGGCGATGCGGCGCGAGGCCACGTGGGTCATCGGCGGTTCCCCGACGCGCGCGGAGAATCGGCGGGCGAAGGCGGCGCGGGACAGCCCGGTCCTGGCCGCCGGTTCGGCCACCGTCCACGGGTGTGCCGGGTCGTCGTGCAGCAGGTGCAGGGCCTCGCCCACCACGGGGTCGGCCGCCGCGTGGTGCCAGACCGGTGCGTCGGCGGCGAGTACGTCCACCGCACCACCGTAGACGCACACATCGAGGCGAGCCGTGCGGCCATGGCGGGCCGGTTCGGCCGGGCATTGACCGGGCCCATGACATGCACGACTCCGCCGACTTCGTACGCGCGGCCGCCGGGTCCTGGCGGCGCTGACGGCGCTCCGCGAGGGGAGCCCCGGCGAGGCGAAACTCGCGCGGGGCACCCTTCGGGTCAGGCCCGCATGCCGCCGTCGACGCGCAGGACGGTGCCGGTGACGTAGGAGGAGCGGTCGCTGAGCAGCCACGCGGCGGCCTCGGCGATCTCATCCGGATCGGCCGCGCGGCCCAGTGGCGTCCGGGCGTTCAGGCGGTCGACGACGCCGGGGGAGTTGTGCTCCCACTCGCGCACCATCTCGGTGAGCGTGGTGCCGGGGGCGATCGCGTTGACCCGGATGCCCTCGGGGCCGTACGTGACGGCCGCGGACTCGGTGAGGCTGTTGACCGCCCGCTTCATCGCCCCGTAGGCGGGCAGTTCGGGGTTGCCCCGCAGGCTGCCGACGCTGGAGTTGTTGACGATGGCCCCGGTTCCGGCGGTGGCGCGAATCGCGGCGACCTCGGCGACCATGGCCAGCCACGTGCCCTTGAGGTTCACCGTGTAGATGTGATCGAAGTCGGCCTCGGCGACCCGGTCCATCGGGCCGGGCGGGATGCCGGTCGCGGCGTTGTTGAAGGCGACGTCCAGTCGGCCGTACAGGTCCACGGTGCGGTCGACGGCGGCGCGTACGTCGGCCGGGTCCGCCAGGTCGCAGACCGCGTAGTCGGCGACGCCGCCCCGGGCCCGGATGTCCTCGGTGACCGCCTGAAGTTGGCTCTTCGTTCGCGCCGCGAGCAGCACGCGAGCGCCCTCGCGGGCGAACAGCCGTGCCGCGGCGGCGCCTATGCCGCGCCCGGCGCCGGTGACGAAGGCGACCTTGCCGGCCAGCAGACCCTCCCGGGCGGCGGCGGGTGGGGTGGTGTTCGGTGCGTTGTCCATGGCAGCGAGCCTGCCGTAGCCGGCGGCGCCCGGCCAGGTACCGGTGGTACCCGGCCGAGCACCGGCACTTCCACCCGCACCGAGGGTGCGGACGGACGGGAACCGGCGGGGCTCCCGCGCGACCGACGCGAACGCCCGCACCCCCGCCGACGCGGGTCCGTCGGTCCGGGTGCGCCCGCTCCGATCTTGCCATTGCGGCAAGGAACGTTGCCGAGATGTCGAGGGGGCGCGGATGCTGCACATCGAAAGGGAGGTGTGCGGCATGAGGGAAAACGGACAGGATTTCGCGGCCGATGCGGTCTCGACGGACGCGGGCGATGTCGTGGGTTCGGGGTCGGGTGACCGGGAGCGGCGTTACGACGTCGTCGTGGTGGGCGGCGGCGCCGCCGGATTGAGCGCGGCGCTCACCCTGGGGCGCGCCCGGCGGTCGGTGCTGGTGGTCGACGCCGGACAGCCGCGCAACGCGCCGGCCCACGGGGTGCACAACTTTCTGGGCAGCGAGGGCATCGCGCCGGCCGAACTGCTCGCGAACGGCCGCCGGGAGGTGGCCGGTTACGGTGGCGAGCTCACCAAGGGCACGGTGGCGGGGGTACGGCGCGCGGCGGACGGCGACTTCCGGGTGGGGCTGGTGGACGGCCGCTCGATCCGGGCCCGGCGGCTGCTGGTGACGACGGGGCTGGTCGACGAGCTGCCGGCGGTGCCCGGGCTGGCCGAGCGGTGGGGACGCGAGGTGTTGCACTGCCCGTACTGCCACGGCTGGGAGGTGCGGGATCAGCCGATCGGTGTCCTGGCGACCGGACCGATGGGCGTCGAGCAGGCGCTGATGTGGAGCCAGTGGAGCGGGCGGGTGACGTTGTTCCTGCACACCGGTCCGGAGCCGGACGACGAGGCGTACGAGCGGCTCGCCGCGCGCGGTGTCGGCGTGGTCGACGGCGAGGTGCGGGCGCTGCGGGTGGACGACCGGGACGGGTTGACCGGTGTGGTCCTGGCCGGCGGGACCACCGTGCCGGTGCGGGCCCTGGTGGTGGCCCCGCGTTTCACCGCCCGCGCCGCGCTGCTGAGCGATCTGGGACTGGAGACCCGGGAGGCGGAGATGGGCGGACACGTGCTGGGTACGTACGTGCCCACCGACGCGTCCGGTGCGACCGCGGCACCCGGGGTGTGGGCGGCGGGCAACGTGACCGACCTCGTCGCCACCGTCGTCGGCTCCGCCGACTCCGGCATGCGCGCGGCGGCGGCCGTCAACGCGGATCTGATCGCCGAGGAAACCCGACAGGCGGTCGGCACCCGCCGCACATCGGGGTAGGGCGCCCGGCGAGGCCGGTCCGAGCGTCCCGCGCCCATCGGGCGCGGGACCCCGCCCGGTCGGCCCGGGAGTCGAGGATGAACGAGGCCCGGTGGCGGGCACGGCGGACGGGAGGGCCTTGGCCGCCGGTCGTTCAGGGCCTGCGGTCGTGGAAGGTGCGGCGCAGGTCGCTCACCCAGGCGTCGGGATTCTCCCAGGGGATGAAGTGGCCGCCGTGGTCGTGGGCGTTGACGTTGACGTGGTTGAACCAGGCGGCTTGCGGGCCGGTCTCGAAGGCCCGGACGCGCTGGTCGGCGGTGTGGATGCCGGGCGGGTTCTCGTGGGTGACGAAGGTGAGGCCGACCGGGGCCTGCACGACGGGGGTGCGGTCGTGGGCGGGGGTCCAGGGGTGGCGGTTGGCGTTGGCGTAGTAACGCGTCGACGTGGCGATGGAGTTGTTCACCCAGTAGATGGTGGCGTGGGTGAGCAGGTCGTCCTTGGTGAAGACGGACTCGACGTCGCCGCCGTTGTCGCTCCAGGCCCGCCAGCGCTCCAGCAGCCAGGCGAGCAGTCCGGCGGGTGAGTCGCTCAGCCCGTGGGCCAGGGTGGCGCCGTCGAGCATGTGCACGGCGAGGTGGGGTGCCCAGCGGTGGTCCAGCTCGACGATGCGGGCCCGGACGTCGGCGGGCTGGTCGTCGGTCAGGGGCCGATTCCGGGCGAAGTCCCAGGCGCGGTGGCCGGTGAAGAAGTCCAGCGGCAGCCCGGAGCCGATGTGGATGCCGTACAGCTCGTCGGCGTACTTGTGGCCGAGTTGGCTGGAGACGATCCCGCCGATGTCGCAGCCCCCGGCGGCGTACTTCTCGTATCCCAGGGTCTCGGTCATCAGGGTGTGCCAGAGGTCGGCGACCTTCCAGAAGTTGACGTCCGGAAAGCCGGTGAGCGGCCCGGGGAAACCGAAGCCGGGCAGGGACGGCACGATGACGTCGAACGCGTCGGCGGGGTCGCCGCCGAACGCGGCCGGGTCGGCGAGCGGGTCGATCACCTTCGACCAGTGCCAGAACGTCCACGGCCAGCCGTGGGTGAGGATCAACGGGATCGGGCGGGGGCCACGGCCGGGCTTGCGCATGAAGTGCACCGGGACACCGGCGACGCTCACCTCGTAGTGCTCGTGGCCGTTGATGGCGGCCTCGGCCTTGCGCCAGTCGTAGGTGTCCCGCCAGTAGGCGACCAACTCACCGAGATAGCCGGCGGGGACGCCGTAGGACCAGTCCTCGTTCGCCTCGTCCAGCGGCGGCCGGGTCGATGCGAGACGGGCGCGCAGGTCGTCGAGGACCCGGTCGGGCACGTGGAGCGGGGTCGGCTCCAGGGGGAACGCGTGCGGGGTGGTCATGGCGGAGTCCTTCACCGGGTCGGGGAGGCGGTGTCGTCGGCCCGTCGGGCGGCGACACCGCGCCGTCCGAGTCGGGACGCCGGGGCCTTGGCGGTCAGGTCAGTTGCTCGCGGAGGACCTCGAGCTGGGTCAGCCGGGCCTCGGCGTGCAGGGCGCGGCCCTTGTCGGTGGCGGTGACGAAGACGCCACGGCGATCGGTGTCGCACATCGCGCGCTGGACCAGACCACACTTCTCCAGCCGGGCGACGGCCCGCGAGGAGGCGCTCTGACTCAGGTGCAGGTCGCTGACCAGGTCGTGGATCCGGGACTTGCATCCCTCGGCGGCGATCAGCCGGTCCAGTACCTCGAAGTCGCTCATGGCGATGTCGTGTCGGGCCTGGAGGGCGCGATCGAGTTCGTGGGCGACCCGGCTGTATCGCGACAAAAGGGTGCGCCAACTCTCGATCAGCGGCTCCTCGGTCTTCATCGCGTCACGGTAACGCCACCCGTCATAACATGCAAGCAAATTTATTGCACCCACATTTAATGCGTAGACATTCAATGCGTGCGCATATATGTTCGTCGCCATGGCCCCAACAGTCGAGACCTACGCGGGACCGTCCTCCCGCGAGAAGTCCGTCCCCTCGTCCGCCGCGTCCGCCTCAACATCGTCCGCCTCGCACTGGACCCCCAGACTCTGGGGCGTCCTGGCCGTGCTGTGCCTCGTCCTGTTCCTGGACGGCCTCGACGTCTCCATGGTCGGCGTCGCGCTGCCCTCGATCGGCCACGAACTGGGCATGTCCGCGACCTCGTTGCAGTGGATCGTCAACGGCTACGTGCTCGGGTACGGCGGGCTGATGATGCTCGGCGGTCGCACCGCCGACCTGCTCGGCCGGCGCCGGGTCTTCCTGATCGCACTCGCGGTGTTCGCCGCCGCCTCACTCCTGGGCGGGCTCGTCGACAGCGGCGGCCTGCTCATCGCCAGCCGCTTCATCAAGGGTCTGGCCGCGGCCTTCACCGCGCCGACCGCACTGTCCATCCTGACCACGACCTTCCCCGAGGGCCCGGCCCGCAACCGAGCGCTGTCCGTCTTCTCCGTCTTCGGCGCGAGCGGCTACTCGTCCGGCCTGATCCTGGGCGGACTGCTCACCGAGTTCGGCTGGCGCTGGACCTTCCTGACCCCCGTACCGCTGGCCGTTCTCGCCCTGGTGGCCGGGTACTTCCTGATCCCGCGGGACCGCCCCGCCGACTCCGGCGGCCACGACCTGGTCGGCGCCGTGACCCTCAGCGGCGGCATGCTGCTCGCCGTCTACACCGTCGTCTCCGCGCCCGAACGGGGCTGGACCGCGCCGCTCACGCTCGGTTCGGTCGTACTGGCCGCCGTACTGCTCACCACGTTCGTGTTCGTCGAGAAGCGCATCGCCCACCCGCTCGTGCGCTTCGGCATCCTGCGGATCGGCACGGTGGTGCGGGCCAACCTGAGCATCGTCGCGCTGATGGGCTCCTACATGAGCTTCCAGTTCATGATGACGCTCTACCTCCAGGACGGCCTCGGCTGGTCCGCGCTGCGGATGGCGCTCGCGCTGCTGCCCGCCGGTCTGGTCGTCGCCTTCGGATCGCCGTTCACCGGCCGCCTGATCAACCGCTACGGCACCGCGCCGCTGCTGATCGCGTCGATGGCCTCGATGAGCCTGGGCTACGGGTGGTTCCTGGCCACCGCCGGCAGCACCCCGAACTACGCCTTCACCGTGCTGCCCACCATGCTGCTCCTGGGCGGCGGCTTCGCCTTCGGCTTCAGCGCGATCATGTCCCAGGCCACCGAGGGCATCGAGGACTCCGAACAGGGCCTCGCCTCCGGCCTGGTGCAGACCTCCGGCCAGGTCGGCGCGGCCCTCGTGCTCGCCGTGGTCACCGCGGTCACCACCGGCGCCACCGCCGGGGACACCGACTTCGGCGCCTACCGGCCCGGGGCCAACCTGGTCACCGGAGTGGCGATCGTGGGTCTGCTGCTCAACATCGTCCCGCTGCTCGCCTCCTCGCGCCGTCGGGCGCGGACGGCCGACGCCGACGGCACGACGCGCCTGTCCTGACCGTACCCGGGCCGCGCCGGCATCGAGGCGCGAACCCGACCCGCACGACCCGCACGACCCGAAGGCCGGCTCCGATCGGCATCGGCACCCGAGCTCCCACGCGCCGAACCGCGCGTGGGGGCTTCGGCGTGTGTGGACGGCACCGGGCGTGCCTTCGACCGTGGTGCGCTTTTTCAGGGCGTCAAGGGCACCGGCCTGATCGTGGACCGCACCGACTGCCGCTCCGACAGTGCCTGGGCCGGCGGTCTGTGCCGGCCCATCGACCGCTGAGCACTCGAAGACCCGGGCCTGCTCGGTGTGACCCACCCACCCACCCACCCACCCGCGCGGGTGGGTGGGTGCGTGGATCGTCGTGGACGCCCGCCGGCGCGACAACGGGGCGTGCGACGATGGCGACACTGCCGCCGATGGACTGAGCCGACGCCGACGCACGGCGCGGACCTGATCGGGGGAATCGCCGGCACGGCCGTGCCCGGGCGGGTGTGTCGGGACGGCAGCGCCGAGGGCCGCGGCGTGCCCGGGTGGCGCCGCGACGATCCCGGGCCGGGCGTACATCGAATGGTGCAGCCACGGTTCGGTCGTGCGCACGACGCCGGCGCGGGCCGGTTTCCGGAGAGTGGACGAGGTAGGGGGCGTTCACGAAGGGACGGGCACACATGCGCGGCGCGAAGAGTCGAGTGGGAGCGGTGGCACTGGCGGCGGTCTTCGGGGCCGGGATCGGCGTGGCCCCGGCCGGTGCGACCGGTCCGGTTCCAACGGCCGACCTGCGGGCCGACAGCGACCGGGACGGTCGGGTCGCGCTACGCGGATCGGGCGACGAGGCCGCCGAGGAGACGGGCCGCGAGGCGGTGTTCCTGCCCAATCTGGACGACGACGGTCGTCGATGTCGGCTCGAACCCGGCGACCTCGACCGGCTCGACATCGCGGTCGACGAACGCCTGGCAGCCTGCAACGACGCGGCGAACGAGGTGGTCGACGGGCCCGCGGACGAGCGTGACCTCGCGCCGCTGCGGGTGCTGCCCGCACGGGTGGGACACGGCGCGATCGGCCGGGTGGAGGTACCCGCGGCACAGCGCGAGTTGGTGCGGCTGTTCATCCGCCGCGGTGGTTCCCTCGTACCGTTGGGCGACGCGACGCTGACCGCCCGCGAGTTGCGGTCGGGCGTCGAACTCGCCATCGAGGCCCGGGATGTGCCGCGTGACCAGGCGCGATGGGACGGGCGCGTCGCGATCACGCTCACGGTGTCCGAGGCCGGCCGGACCGCCACGGACACGGTACCGATGCGGGTGGCGCCGGTCCTGGTGCACAACGACCTGCAACGCGCCGAGCGGATCATCGCCGCGAAACCCGGCCCCGGCGCGGGCACCCCGGTCGAGATCCCCACCCATCCGAACCCGGGGTGGCCCGCCGACTGGGAGCCGTTCGCGAAGTCCCTGACGGACGCGGCCGTTCGAGCCGGACTGGGATCGGACGCGGTGCGCTTCACCGAGGGCACCGAGCAGTGGTGGCGGGACATCTGGCGGCAGGACATCTTCGAACCCGGCACGGTGAGCATGCCCGCCCCGGATGGCGCGGCCCAGGTCATGCGCGTTCTGCTGCGCTCGCCCAACCACTGGAGCTCGCCCACCGGAGACTCCGAATCTCTGCGTCGGGCGGGCCGGTTGATCTTCCGCGACCTGCGTGGCCCCGATATCGCGGTGGTGCAGCAGTACACGAGCGACCGCACCGCGGCCGTCGACGACATGCTGAACTTCACCGGCAACTTCGAGTCCGTCCCGGCGTTCCCGGGATCACCGCAGGGCCGGATCGTCTACGGGTCGGCCCCCTCCCGGATGCCGGACCAGTCGTTCGTCCGGATGCTGGCCGCCCAGGGGCAACAACCGCCGATCGCGATCGACACGTCGTGGCTGGTGGTCGGGCACGCCGACGAGACCGTACACGTGGTGCGCGCGGACAACGCGCGCGGCTGGACCCTGATGGTCGCCGACCCGCGGCTCGCGGTCGACCTGTTGCGTCGGGCGCGGGCGGCGGGCGCGGGCGGGGAGCGACTGTTCGCCGACACGACCTCGCCGAACCGGCCCACGGTCGACGAACTGCTCGCCGCCGACTGGTTCGCCCGGACGAACGAGTCGGCGGCCGGCCACATCGACGGCCAACTCGCGGTACTGCTGCGTGAGACGGGTCTGCGGTGGGATGAACTCGTACGCGTTCCGGTGCTGCTCGTGCCGGGTCGGCTGACCCCCGACAGCCCGGAGCGCGCCATCGCGTTCTCGCCCGCCATCGTCAACGGACTGTCGTTGACCGCACGGGACTTCGCGGCACCGGATCCGCACGGCCCACGGGTCGCGGGCGTCGACGTGTTCCGTGCCGAGACCGAACGGGCGCTCGGCGCACAGGGGGTGAGTACCCGGTGGGTGGAGAACTTCTCCTGGGCCCACATCGGCGGCGGCGAAGTGCACTGCGCGACCAACGCGCTGCGCGACCCGAGCGGCCCGACGCCGTGGTGGCGGGAGCGGTCGGAGGCCGCCGGTACGTGATCGGCGGCGGTCCGCGCCCGGGCGTTCGGGGACCGGGCGATCGGGGACCGGCGCCCATTCGACGGGCGGTCGTGCCGTCGGGTCAGGTCCGGGCCGGATGGCGTGCGCGTAGCGGGCTCTCGCCGAGGAGTTCCAGGCCCAGTGAGGTCAGCGAGTGCA
Source organism: Embleya sp. NBC_00888 (assembly GCF_045207655.1). Classification (NCBI taxonomy): domain Bacteria; kingdom Bacillati; phylum Actinomycetota; class Actinomycetes; order Kitasatosporales; family Streptomycetaceae; genus Embleya; species Embleya sp. NBC_00888. The sequence goes on from NZ_CP108785.1 coordinate 3,547,871, forward strand.
GGACCGCGCTACCTCGCCGGGTCGTGGTGATCAGCCGGGCGTTCCGCAGCACGGTCGCGTGTTGGCTCGCCGACGCCGCCGAGACGTTCAGCCGACGCGCCAACTCCGTGGTCGTGCAGCCGTCGTTGATCACGGTCAACGCGGCGGCCCGAGTCTGGCCAAGGAGCGCGCCGAGCGCGCGGTCGTCGCCCACGCCGGGTTGCCACAGCGCGACGCCGTCCTGGAGGTCGCGCACGGTGGGCACGGTCAGCACGTACGGCGCGGCTTCGTCCTGGACGTCCCAGAGCACCACCGACTCCCGCCAGACGAAGAGCGTCGGTGCGATCACCAGGCCCCGGCCACCGAGCAGGATGTCGTGGTCCTTGCGATGCCGTACTTCCAGGACCGGCGGATTCCAACGGATGAGCGGTACGCACAACCCGGCCAACAGGCCCTCGACACCGCTGTCGAGCAGCGTGTGGGTGTAGCGGCTGCGGGCCGCCTCCAGGTGCGAGCGCACCCGGTCGTGGAAGGGCGCGACCGTCACGTCATGGCAGGCGCGCAGCGCCTCGGCGAACTCGCGGCGCGGTTCGAGGGCGCCGTCCAGGAAGTCGCGCACCCAGGTCGAGTACGCGGGGGCGAAGGTCAGATGCGCGAGTTCCGCGCGTAATCGCGCGCCGGGTACCGCGAGCAGGTTCTCGATACTTTCGTCGAGGGAGGGGGAGTCCCCGACCAGCGTGCGCAGATCCAGGCCCGGGCCGCGGATGGGCATCAGCGCGGTGAGCGGACCGGGCGCCGCCTCCAGCCGCGCGGCCACCTCGGTGCGCCAGGCCCGGAAGGGCAGCGGTCTGCGCGGACCGTGCAGCAGTTCCAGGCTGTGGTACGTCTCGGCCGCCGCACCGACCGTCGTGGCCAATCGGGTCCGGGCCAGGTCCTCCGCGGTGAAGTGGATCCGCAGCACTCGTGTACTCCGAGGGTCGGGTGGATGGTCGGGGGTGTTTCGTCCGAGACGTGCCTTGCGTCGGCCTCCCGTTCGATGCGTACGTCCTCGGGAGGACCACGACAGTGTGCGTCCTCGGCGACGCTGCGACCAGCGGGTTTCAGTCCAGGCTGAAAGGCGTTTCCGGACAACGGCCGATCGGCCAGGCTTCGGGGACGGGGTGAGCGGACAACGTCGTCCGCCCGCCGGGGAATGCGAGCCGGGGTGGAGGGGCCCGGGCGCGAGGCCACAGAGGTGGAGGCGGCGGGCTCGGCCGGAGATCCGACACGGGGCGGAAGCGCGGGCCGAGAGAAGACGTCGTCGGGACCCATGTGGTGATCGTGCCCGGATCTCGGCCCCGTCCGACGGGGACGGGCGGGGAATCCATCGTGCTCGGGATCGGCCGGGGGTGGGCGGACGTACGCTCGCCTCCGGCCGCGCGTTCCGGGCGAGGGGTCGGGTCGGGTCGGGGGCTCGCGGTCGCAGGAGCTCAGGAGCTCAGGAGCCAAGGGGCTCAGGCGAAGGCGTTCACGCCGGTCAGGGCGCGGCCGATGAGGAGTTTCTGGATCTGGCTGGTGCCTTCGTAGAGTGTCATCACGCGGGCGTCGCGCAGATACTTGCCGACCGGATACTCGTCGATGTAGCCGTATCCGCCGAACACCTGGAGCGCGTTGTTGGCCGCGCGTACCGCGGCCTCGGAGGCGAACAGCTTGGCCACCGAGGACTCGGTGGCGAACGGCAGCCCACGATCGATGTGGTCGGCGACCTGCCAGGTCAGCAGCCGGGCGGCGCGTACGTCCACGGCGATGTCGCTGAGCAGTTCCTGAACCAACTGGTGGCCGGCGATCGGTTTGCCGAACTGTTCGCGCTCGCCCGCGTGGCGCACCGCCGCGTCCAGGCACGCCTGCCCGATCCCCACACAGCCGGCCGCGACCGACATGCGGCCCTTGGCGAGCGCGGCCATCGCGACCGAGAAGCCCTTGCCGAGTTCGCCCAGGCGCGCGGAGTCCGGCACCCGGACGGCGTCCAGGACCAGTTCGGCGGTGGCCTGTCCGCGCAGGCCCAACTTGCCGTGCACCTCCCGGCGTTCCAGACCGGGAGTGTCGGTGGGCACGAGGAACGCGGTGACGCCCTTGTGGCCCGCCTCGCCGGTCCGGGCGAACAGCAGCGCCAGGTCGGCCCAGGTGCCGTTGGTGATGAACATCTTGGCGCCGCTCAGCAGCCAGTCGCCGCCGTCGCGCACCGCGCGGGTGGCCAGATTCGCCGCGTCCGAGCCGGTGTTCGGCTCGGTGAGCGCGAAGCAGCCCAGCGCCTCGCCCGCGCAGAGCCGAGGCAGCCACGCGTGCCTTTGCTCCTCGCTCCCGTACGTGGCGATCGACTTGGCGACCAGGCCGAGCGAGACCGACACGATGCCGCGCACGGCCGAGTCGCCGCGCCCCAGTTCCTCCAGGACGAGACAGTAGGCCAGGTGGTCGCCGGCCGATCCGCCGTACTCCTCGGGAATGGTCAGGCCGAGGAAGCCCAGCCGGCCCAACTTCGCGACGATGCCCGGGTCGACGGACTCGGCGCGGTCCCACTCGGCGGCGTGCGGGACGAGTTCGCGGTCGGCGAACCGTGCGGCCAGATCCCGCACGGCGTCCTGTTCGTCGGTCAACTCCAGGTTCATGGGCCGGCTCTCCTGATCCTCGGAATCGGGTGCTCGCGACTCGGCCGGGCGACGGACCGCCGGCTGGGCCACAGTCGCGTGCGGCCCCGCCACCGTCGGGGCCGCCGTCGACCGCCGTCGACCGGTCAAATTAGCAGTGCCGATATCTTCCGCGCGGAACACGGAACCCCGGCCCGGCGGCGTGCGTCGCAGTGCCGGGCCCGAACACCGGTCGGGCCGACGCCGATTCGGGTCGAACGGGAGCCGCACTTGCGCGCGTACAACCACACCCTCGCCGCCGCGATGCTTGCCGGCACGCTGCTCCTGGCCGGCTGCGGCGCGGACTCGACGCCGGTGGGGATCGGCACGCCCACCGCGACGCTCGGTGCCTCGACCCCCGCGGTCGCCGAGACCGGCGAGGACAACACGAAGCTGGACGACGCCGCGCTGAAGAAGAGCATCCAGGCGGCGGGCCGCGGCGTCTCGACCGTGCGCGCCATCGGCGACGTGCAATCGCACGACGGGCGCCAAAGGATCGGCTACGAGCTGCGCTTCGACCAATCGCGGAGGAGCTACATCGGCTCCATGACGGTGGACGGGCGAACGATCGAACTGCGTCGGATCGGCGCGGACCTGTACCTGAAGGCCGGCGCCGACTACTGGACGGCCACCGGCAAGCTCGCCGACCCGAGCGACGCCGGGCGAGTGCACGAGAAGTACGTCAGGATCGAGGCGGAAAACTCGCGATTCGAGGACGTCACCGAGATCGCCGACTACGGCAGCGTCGCGACGGTCGTGATGGACTGGGGATCCACGCCGATGCGCCGCTCGGAGGAGATGCTCGACGGCCGGCGGATGCTCGTGCTGACCCTCCCCGACCCGGACGACGGCGACACCCGCCTGTACGTACCCGCCACCGGAAGTCCGGTGCCGGTGCGGCTCCTTGCCCCGGGCCCATACACCGTCGACTGGTCCGATCCCGGCAAGCCGGTGGAGATCACCGCCCCTCCGGCGGCGGCCACGGTGGCCCTGCCGCCGCTGAACCACGAGACCAGGCCGTCCGCCGGTTGATCCGTGCGCGGCTTCGGTCGGGGACGCTCGGGCGGGACTGCGTCAGCGGCCCACGGGCACGGTGACGAACAGTGCGCCGGCCGTTCCGGCGAGCACCAGGTAGACGCCCAGATGCGCCACGCGATACCGATTGAACCTGGGCTTGTGGGGCCACAACCACGATGTCAACGCGACGGGCACGGAAGCGACCGCGAGCCACGCGGCCCGGTTCACCGCAGCGGTGGCCTCCGGGCAGTCGGCGGCGGAGTTGCAGGAGTCGAACGCCATCGCACTCAGCCCGAACAGGAAGAGGTGCGCACCCGCGACCGGGACGGTCAGGATGGTGGCGATGATGGGAGCGGCCGGCGAGCCACGCCGGGACGCGGGTGTGCCGGCGTGGTGCACGGACCGGAGCGAAGCCTCGTGGGGTGTCATGTGGTCAGCTCATCACCGGGGGACCGGCACGGGATGAGTACGGGTACTCATTTGCTCGGTTCACCCGGAACCGGCGCGGCGGACGAGCCACTCCGGGTGTGCTCGCGCTCGGCGACGCGGTGTGTCTCGGAGGTGAACAGAACGCGGAGGCAAGGCAGTTGCACGTCGCGCGGGAGGCGAAGTCGGTGCAAGCCGCCGACCCGCGCGCGGCGATGCCGTGCCCGCGTTCGAGGCGGCCCCGTGGCGGGGCGGGTGGTCAGGAGCCCAGGTAGCGAAGGATGGCCAGGACTCGGCGGCTGTAGCCCGGGCCGGCGGCGTGGGCCAGGTCGAGGCGGTCGAAGATCGCGTTGACGTGCTTCTCCACCGCGCTCTGCGACACGTGCAGGGCCTGTGCGATGGCGGCGTTGGTGCGGCCCTCGGCCATGTGCGCCAGCACCTCGCGCTCGCGTGGGGTGAGCCGGTCCAGCGGGTCGACGTGGCTGGTCCGGGCCAGGAGTTGGCGCACCACCTCGGGATCGAACGCGGCGCCGCCGGCGGCGACCCGGTTCAGCGCGTCCAGGAAGTCGTCCACGTGCGCGACGCGGTCCTTGAGCAGGTAGCCCACCGCCGCGCCGTCGTGGGTCAACAGCTCGACCGCGTACCGCTTCTCGATGTACTGGGACAGGACCAACACACCCACCCCCGGCAACCGGCGCCGCACCTCCAGAGCGGCGCGCAGGCCCTCGTCGGTGTGCGTGGGCGGCATCCGTACGTCGGCCACCACCACATCCGGGACGTGTTCGAGGACCGCCTCGACCATGGCGTCGCCGTCACCGACGCCCGCGACCACCTCGTGCCGCTCGTCGGCGAGCAGTCGGGCCAACCCCTCGCGCAGCAGGGCCGAATCGTCGGCCAGGACTATGCGCACGGTACCTCCGCGGTGATCGTGGTGGGCCCTCCGGGCGGGCTGTCCACCCGGAGGGTTCCGTCCAGTGCGGCGACCCGACGGGCCAGCCCGGACAGTCCGCCGCCGGCGGGATTCGCGCCGCCGACGCCGTCGTCGACGATACGTACCCGCACCGCGTCGCCGGCGCCCGAGACGCGTACCGTGACGGCGTCGGCGCCCGCGTGTTTGACCGTGTTGGTGACGGCCTCGGCGACCACGAAGTAGACCGCGGTGGCCACGATCGGCGCGGGTTCCGCCGCCACGTCGTACGTCAACCCGACCCGCACCGGCGCCCGCTCGGCGATCGTCTCCAGGACCGCGCGCAACCCGCCGTCGTCCAACCCCGTGGGATGGATCCGCCAGGCCACGTCCCGCAGATCGGTCAGCGCCTGCTGAGCCTGCTCGTGCGCCTGACACAACAACTCGTCGGTGCGCGCGGGATCGTTGCCGCGCCGAGCCCGGCCGATCAGCATGCCGAGGGCGACCAGGCGCTGCTGCACCCCGTCGTGCAGGTCGCGTTCGATCCGCCGGCGCTCCTCGTGCACCGCCTCGACCACGCCCGCCCGGCTCGCCGCCAACTCGTCCACTCGAAGCCGCAACAATGCGCTCGGGTCCGGTTCGAGCAGGCGCCGGGCCAGCGCCCGTTCGGTGTCCGCGAGCCCGACCAGGCCGTACAACGCCAGCGCGAGCAGGGCCGGCCCGGACGGGAGCAGGATGGCCACGTCGGAGGTGGTGGTGTTCGGACTGCCCGTCGCCCACGCGCCCACCATCACCGCGGCGAACCCGGCGCCGCCGACGATGAGCACCAGGAGCGCGCCGCCGAGCAGCCCGACGGGCACCCGTGCCGCCAGGTAGCGGACCAGGCGCCTCGGCTCGGTCGGGGTGGGGTGGACCGGGTCCCCGGGGCGGGCCAGGCGTGCGCGCTCCAGGTCGGTCAGGGCGCGGGCGCCGCGCGTGATCAGGCGCAGCACGCCGCGGCGCGGGCGCGTCCGGGAGCGGGGGACGAGCGCGTACGACAGCCCGGCGCCGGCCAGGAAGAGCACTTCCGGCAGGGCGGTCGCGGCGCCCACGAAGACCACCCGGACGGCGCGCAGGGCAGTCGTCGCCGCGCTACGGACGACCGTCCCGAACCCACGGGCGTGCCGGGTGTCGTCGACCGGACCCGAACCGTCCAATGCCCCTGCTCCCGTCCTGTCCCGTCCTCGTCCCCCGTTTGTGCACGTCACGGCGGTGCCCCGAGCCTCTCATCCGGTCCTCCGGCCGAACCGCGTGGGTCGCCCGACTTCGGCCGAACCGCGTGGGTCGCCCGGCTCCGGCCGAACCGCGCGCGGCGCCCGGCTTCGGTCGAACGGCCCGGGTCGCTCGGCCCCGTCCCGCCCGTCGGCCTCCGCTCGACGCCGCCGGACCGGTCGACCTCCCACCCCGGTCGACCGTCCGGTCACCCGCCGCTCGCCATCGCCTCGCGCAGGTCGACCCGGGCCGCTCGGCGGGACGGGAGCCACGCGGCGAGGGCGCCGACGGCGACCGCGCCGACCAGGACCGCCCCGCACGTGGCCCACGGGACGGCGAGCGTGTCGAGGCCCTTCGTGGACAGCACGCGCTGGGTGGCCGCGCCCCAGGCCAGGCCGGGCAGCAGGCCCAGTACCGCGCCGACCACGGCGATCAGCACCGCCTCCGTGCGGATCATCCGGCGCACCCGGCGCCGGGTCAGCCCCAGGGCCCGCAACAGCGCGATCTCCCGGGTGCGTTCGACCACGGACAGCGCGAGTGTGTTGACCACGCCCAGTACGGCCACCAGGATCGCCAGCGCGAGCAGCGCGTACACCAGGTCCAGGGCGAGGGCGACCGTGTCGTGCAGCGCCTCGCGGTAGCTGTCCCGGTCGCGCACCTTGGTCTGCGGGAAGCCGGCCAGGCGCTCGGCCAGGGCCGCGTACACCCGGTCCCGGTCCGCTCCCGCCGCGGTGGTCGCGAAGTACACGTCGTCCAACGGCATTTGCTCGGCGGGCAGGTTTGCCCGGGCGACGTGGGCGCCGATGTAGGTGGCGCCGGAGGCGAACACGTCGCCGTCGCGGACGATGCCGCCGACGGTGAGCCGCGCGGTGCCACCGCCGTGGAAGCGCACCCGCACCGGATCGCCGAGCCGCAGCCGGTGCTCGTCGGCGAATGCCTGCGGCACGGTGATCCCGTCGCCGCCCGGGGCCAGTGTCGAGCGGGCGTCGCCGGCGGTGAAGGTCAGCTTGAAGTCGTCGGTGAACCGCTCGGTGGTGGCGGTCAGATCGTGATCGCGGTCGGTGCCGTGCGCGGTGATCAGGTCGGCGCGCACGGTCTGCTGTGCGGTGACGTGGTCCAGGCCCGGCGTCTCCCGGACCACGCGGGCCACCTGTTCGGTCATCGGGCCCGAGGAGAGCACGAAGTAGTCGGCATGCACGGTGCGTTCGAGTTGGCCGTCGACCGAGGTCACCAGCGACGCGGCGACCAGGGACAGGAAGCTCACCAGCGCGATGCCCACCATCAGAGCCGACGCGGTGGCCCCGGTACGCCGCGGGTCGCGAATCGCGTTGCCGCGCGCGAGCCGACCGATCGGTCCGGACCGGCGCGCGACCAGTCGGTCCACGCCGCGGACGGCCCATACGCTCAGGATCGGCGCGCCGGCGACGGTACCGACGAGGGTGAGCAGGACGCCGACCGCGAGCAACGACCCGGCCGCCGCGAGTTCGTCGGCGCGTACCGCGAGCAACAGCGCGCCGGCGCCCAGCAGTCCGGCGGTGCCGGCCACCAGGTTGCGGCCCCGCAACGAGCGCCCGGTCGCGGGTCCGGCCACCCGCAGCAGCGCCGCCATGGGGGAGACCCGACCGGCCCGGCGCGCGGGCAGGTACGCGGCCACCAGGGTGATCAGCACGCCCACCGCGTACGCGGCCACCGGCGTCGACCAGCGCACCGTCGGCCCGCTCGCCGCCGGGGCGTCGCCGACCTGTCCCACGACCCGGATCAGCCCGGCCGCGAGTCCGACGCCCAGGGCCAGTCCCAGCGTCGATCCGGCCACGCCCAACAACCCGGCCTCGCCCAGGATCAACCGGTTGACCTGGCCCCGCCGGGCACCGACGGCGCGCAGCAACCCGCTCTGTCGGGTGCGCGCGGCGACCAGCATGGAGAACGTGTTGCCGATCAGGAACACGCCGACGAGCACCGAGATCCCGGCGAAACCGAGCATCAGGTAGGTGACCACGTCCAGCGAGGCGCCGGCGGCGTCGCCCCGGGCGGCGGCCTCCTGATCACGGGTGCGCACGGTGAACGGGGCGGGATCGGTCAACGCGGCCAGCACCTGCTGCCGCAGTCGCGCGTCGGCGACCCCGGGTGCGGCGGTGACCGCGATGGACGTGAATCGTGCCGTCGCGCCCAGGAGTCGGCGTTGCGCGGTGGCCGAGTCCACGAACACCTCCGCTTCGCGGGCCTGTCCCGCCCGCTCCTGCCCCAGACCCACCACGGTCGCCTCGAAGGTGCCGGGTATCGCCATGATCCGCAGCCGGTCGCCGATCCGAATCCCGTGCGCCTTGGCGGTGTTCGCCGCCACGACCACCTCGGCCGGGCCGCCGGGGGCACGTCCTTGGCTCACGCGCGGCGCGGACCGGGGATCGGCCGGCCAGTCGGCGACGGTGTCGCCGCGCGTACTCAGCGGTTTGCCCCGGCCGTCCAGGACCACGACGTCCGGGACGTGCACCCGGCCGTACGCGGCGCGCACGCCCTCGGTCCGGGCCACCGTGTCGAGCACCGGGCCGGGCACGGTCGCGGGCAGGCCGGTGCCGTCCTGTCGATCGCCGCCCTGACGGGGTGTCACCGTCACGTCCGCCGCGGACCCCGAGAAGGACGCGCGTGCGGAGGCCGCGACCGAGTCGCGGAAGACCAGGGTTCCGGCGACGAACGCGGTACCCAACGCGATGGCCACCAGGGCCAGAAGCATCCGAGCCTGGTGCGCCACGACGCCGCGCAGCGCGATCCGGGTGAGCGTCACCGTCGCACCTCGTCCGCGTCGTTCCCGATCGTGCCGGGCATGCCCAACGGGTGCGCCGACCCGCGATCGGGCGCGGGTCGGTACGTTCGCCCGGGGCCGTCGAACCGCCTCATCCGCGCGAATACGGTGTCCGCCGTCGGTTCGGCCAACTCGTCCACGATCCGGCCGTCGGCCAGGAAGACGACCCGATCGGCGTAGGCCGCCGCGTTCGGGTCGTGGGTGACCATGAGTACGGTCTGGCCCCACTCGCGCACGCCGCGGCGGAGCAGGTCGAGCACCTCGGTCCCGGCCCGGGAGTCCAGGTTCCCGGTCGGTTCGTCGGCGAAGACGATCTCCGGTTTGGATACCAACGCCCGTGCCACCGCTACGCGTTGCTGCTGACCGCCGGACAGCTCGGCGGGTCGATGAGCCAACCGGCCGGTCAGACCGGTGGCCGCGACGATGCGATCCAGATGGGCCCGGTCCACCCGGCGGCCGGCGATCTCGACCGGCAGCGTGATGTTCTCCAGGGCGGTCAGCGTGGGCAGCAGATTGAACGCCTGGAAGACGAACCCCAGTCGGTCGCGCCGCAGTTGCGTCAACGCGGTGTCGTCGAGCCCGGCCAACTCGGTACCGCCGACCGCCACACTGCCCTCGGTGGCGGTGTCCAGCCCGGCCAGGCACTGCATCAGCGTCGACTTGCCGGAGCCGGACGGCCCCATGATCGCGGTGAAGCCGCCGCGGAGGAGATCCACGTCCACGCCCGCCAGGGCCGCGACCCGGGTCGCGCCCGACCCGTACTCCTTGACCAGTCCCCTGGCCCGCGCGGCGAACGGCGACGTCTCCCGCGCGCCCTCGGCGACCGCTGCCGTCCGCGTCCTGCTCCTCGGCATCCGCCGACCTCCTCGCTCGCCCGATGGGGCCTCGTTCCGGTCGGAACGGGCCTCGAATCACCGGTAGGAGCAGCCTCCAAGATCGCCGACGCCCGGACCATGGGGCGCGGCACCGACCCCACCTGCGGAAAACCACACCCCCCGCGAGTCCGCCGCGTGGGGACGGCCGCGGCCTGGACGGGGCAGGCGCGGCGCGGGACTTTGCCGGAGTGTGCCGATGGTCGGGCGGGTGTTGACGGTGGTTCGGCGCGCTGTGAGCGTTTTATTCGCTCGGGCGACGAACCCGGCGCGTGGGGTGGTCCGTTCGTCCCGGAAGCGGAAGCGGAAGCGGAAGCGGAAGCGGAAGCGGAAGCGGAAGCGGAAGCGGAAGCGGGGGCGGCGGCGGTCGGATTCGTGGTCGGGGCGTGCCTTCTACCCGAGGAGCCTCGATGCATCGCAGCACGTTGACGTTCGGGTCGGTCCTGGCCCTGGCGGTCGGCCTGGTGGTCGGCACGACGGCGCAGTCGACCACGGAACGAGCACGGCCCGTTCTCGCCCCCGACGCCCGGGCCGCGGCGATCGCCGCGGCCGACCGGGCGATGGCCGACACCGGCACCTCGACCGGGACGCCCGGCGAGCACTACCTGCGCCGGTCGGTGCTGCCCTGGGTCGGCGACATCTACTCGATCTCGTACGAACGCAGCTACCGCGGCCTGCCCGTGGTCGGCGCGGACGCCGCCGTGTTGGCCGACGGTCGGGGGCGGGTGCACGCCGTGCAGACGGCCGACGACGTGCACATCGACGTCGCGACCACGCCGAGCGTCGGCCGGCCCACGGCCGAGGACACCGCGCGCACCCGACTGCCGGTGGTGGACCGGGTCGACACGAGCCGCCTGGTGGTGCGGGTGGGCGCGGGGGCGGCGCACCTGGCCTGGGAGACCGTCGTGGTCGGCCGGACCGACACCGCGCCGAGCAGGTTGCACGTCTTCGTCGACGCCGGGTCCGGCACGGTGCTCGACTCCGTCGACGAGGTGCACGCCGGGATCGGCCACAGCCAGTGGAACGGCCCGGACCCGATCACCATCGACACGACACACTCCGGCAGTACGTACACCCTGCGCGACCCGATCCGGGCCAATCTGAGCTGCGCGAAGTACGGCGGCGCGGTGTTCGCCAAGCCCGTCGACGAGTGGGGCAACGGCAACCCCACCACCATCGAGACCGGGTGTGTGGACGCCCTGTGGGCGGCGCAGAAGCAGTTCGACATGTTCCGGAACTGGCTCGGCCGCAACGGGCACAACGGCAACGGCGGGGCCTGGCCGCTCCAGGTCGGCCTCAACGACTACAACCTGTACTGGGACGGGAACAAGGTCGTGATCGGTCGCAGCACCCAGAACCAATGGATGTCGGCGATGGATCTGGTGGGCCACGAGTACGGGCACGCCATCGATCAGACGACCCCGGGCTTTCCGTTCACCGAACCGGGCCTGGCCGAGGGACTCGCGGACATCATGGGCACCCTGACCGAGGCGTACGCCAACGAGCCGGCGCCGTTCGACACCCCGGACTACACGATCGGCGAGATGGTCGACCCGTTCGGCAGCGGCCCGCTGCGCTTCATGTACAACCCGTCGATCCGCGGCGACGCGAACTGCTACACATCGGCGATCCCGAGTATGGACCCCTACCGGGCGGCGGGCGTGTTCAACCACTGGTTCTATCTGCTCGCCGAGGGCTCCAACCCGGGTGGCGGCAAGCCCACCAGCCCGACCTGCACCCCGACGCCGGTCACCGGCGTGGGTATCAAGATGGCCGCCAAGGTCGTCTACTACGCCCTGATGTCTCGCGCCGGCGGCACCAACTACCGCCAGGAACGCCGGCAGACCCTGTACGCGGCCAAGGCCCTGGACCCCACCTGCGACGTCTTCAAGAAGACCAAGGCCGCCTGGGAGGCGGTCGCCGTGCCACCCGCGGCGGGCGAGCCGGTCTGCCCCTGAACCGACCGACGCCCGCCGGCTACCGGCTACCGGTACCCGGCGGGCGTCACGCGTCAGCGGCGGCTCAGCATCGGCAGGCGGGAGCGGGCCGAGTGCGCGGCGATGGTGTACCAGATCTGGACCAGGTCCACGACCCGGCCCGGGTCGGCCACCTCGCAGCGCACGGTGAGCTGGTCCACCCGCTCCGCGCCCGGCACCGCCGCCGCGACCTCGGCGGCCAGCGGGATCTGGAAGCCGACCTCGAAGACGAACGTCTCCGGCAGTGGCAACGGCTCCAGGTTCCCGGCCTGCTCCACGGCCGCCGCCGCGCTGGCCCGGATCAGGTCCTGGGCCACGGACGGATGCACGCTGTTCGCCGCGGTGATGCCCTCGGCCGTCTTGACCGGGACCGTGATCACGCCCGGAAACGCCGCGGCCGTCGCGGCGCAGACCTCGTTGTCGCCGGTGACCAGCCCCACCGGGACCCCGTGCTGCGCCGCGAGCAGCCCGTTGACCTCGGCCTCGGTGACGGGGCTGCCGTTGAGCCGTACGGTCGCGAAGTCGGACGAGAAGGTGTGCGCGAGCACGCCCGGGGTGGCCGCCGCCGCGTGGTAGCCGACGAACAGCGCGACGCCGTGGTTCGGGCCGAGCCCGTGCGCCATGCACTGCGCCTTGGGGCTGCCCTGGATCACCCGTGCGCGCCGGTCCAGGCTGCGCGCGAGCAGGTTGTCCATGGTGCCGTGGCTGTCGTTGATCAGGACGTTGTCCGCGCCCGCCGCGAACGCGCCTTCGATGGCCGCGTTGGCCTCGCCGGTCATCATCTCCTGCGCGTTGGCGTAGCCGCCGCCTCCGGGCACGATCTGGTCGATGGTGGCGATGCCCGCCACACCTTCCAAGTCGATCGAGATGTATACGTCCATGGGTGTGCTCCCGTTCGTCGCCCTGTTCGGCCGGTCCCGCGCGGCGTGCGATGCCCTGCCGAGCATCACGCACGGTCCCGCCGCCGGTCGTTGGCGATTCGGACAGGGCCGGCGACGGTTCTTCGTCGGCGACGACGAGTCAGGGGTCTCGGCCGCTGCCTACCGTGATCGACCACCGCGGTACACCCGCCGCTCTTCGAGGAGGTGCCCGTTCATGGCACGATCCATCCCGCCGCAGGCCGCCGCGACCCCGGCGTCCGGCCGGTCGGACGTACCGAGCCCGGCCGAGTCCATGCCGACCCCCGAATACCTCGAGGCCCGCCTCGCGGAACTCGCCGAGCAGGCGGGAATTCCCGGCGCGAGCATCGCCGTTCGGGTCGGCGATCGGACCGTCGCGGCGGCGGTGGGCGTGCTCGACACCGAGTTCGGCCACCCCGCGACCACCGACTCGCTGTTCCAGGTCGGCTCGATCACCAAGGTGTGGACCACGACCCTGGTGATGCAACTCGTCGACGAGGGCCTGATCGACCTGGACGCGCCGGTCCGCACCTACCTCCCCGACCTGCGCCTGGTCGACGAGGACGCGAGCGCTCTGGTGACGATTCGTCATCTCCTGTGTCACACCGGCGGTTTCGAGGGCGAGCTGTACGACGACTTCGGTCGCGGCCACGACGCGCTCGAACTGATGACCGCCGGCCTGGCGACCCGGGCCGAACAGCTGTTCCCGCCGGGTTCGACGTTCTCCTACTGCAACAGCGGTTTCGACCTGCTCGGTCGGGTCGTCGAGGTGCTGACGGGCCGGACCTGGGAGACGGCGCTGCGCGAACGCATCGTGGTACCGCTGGGGCTCGCCCACGTGGCCAACGACGCGGCCGAATCGATCCTGCACCGGACCGCGATCGGCCACCTGGGCGGAGCCGACGGCCCGGTCAAGGCACCGATCCACCACATGTCCCGCTCCGGCGGCCCCTCCGGGGGCATGCTCGCGATGAGCGCGAGCGACCTGTTGGAATTCGCTGCCGCGCACGTCCGCCGAGGACTGCTCCCGGACGGGACGCGCCTGCTGTCGGAGGCGTCCGCGCTGGCGATGCGCGAGCCGCAGGTCGAGATCATCGGGGACGGCCGGCTCGGCAGGTCGTGGGGACTGGGCTGGAACCTGTACGACTGGCCGGGCGAGGCGGTCATCGGCCACGACGGCGGCACGATCGGTCACAGCGCGATGTTGCGGGTGGTGCCCTCGCGCGAGTTCTCCATCGCGCTGCTGACCAACGGCGGTGCCCTGTATCTCGCCTACGACCTGGTCCGCGAACTGCTCGGTTCGCTCGGCGGCGTCGAGGTGCCGGACCTGCCCGCGCCGCCCGCCGAACCGGTGTCGATCGACGCCGGGTACGTCGTCGGCACCTACGCGTCGCCGGCGCTGATCGTCGACGTCGCCGAGACCGAGGACGGCCTGACCGTGACCTCGCGCGCGCACGGGCCCATCGCCGAGATCGTCGGCGAGGATTCCGCCGGCTCGCGAGTGGTGGCCGCGGACGCGCGCACCCTGATCACGGCCGAGCGCGAAGGTGGCCGACACCCGATGTACATCTTCCTCGGGGACGGTGCACAGGCCGAGTTCCTGCACGTGGGCCGGGCGATGCGCCGGGTCCGGGACACCGACGCCGAGCGGGAGGCCGCGGACTCGGCCTGATCGTGCGGAGGAAAGGACGCGGATCTCGACCGTCGGCGTACCACCGACGGTCGAGACGCCCTAGGGGCAATACCGGTGTTTTTAGGTCTTTCTGCGGCAGGTTGGGGTGGTGCGGGTCGGTCCGACGAGTGTGACGTCGGGTGGGTTCGGTGGGGGTGTGTTGCGGTGTTCGGTTCGCTTGAGCGCCCAGTTGGACATCTTGCGTTTGATGACGCGGGGGTTGGAGCGCAACCGCCTCGGCGGCAGGGGCCGTTCGTGGATCTCACACAGGGTGGCGAGGAGTGCGACGGCGAGTCGGGAGGGGGGAAAACGCCGCCTGGCCGGTGACGTGGCGGCGGACGACGCGCAGGGTGCGGGTGAAGGACAGCCTGTCCGGGTCGCAGTCCACATCCCGAGCGGCGTGGTGCATCAGGTCGCGCAGGGCGTGGTGGACCAGGAGAACACCGAGGATCTCCTGTTCGACACCCGCCGGGTGACGGGAACGCAACACGTGGCCGGGACCGCCCTGGTGGGTCTTGATCTCGTCGAGGGCGGTCTCGATCTCCCACCGCTCGTGATACAGCGCCGCCAACTCGGCGGCCGGAGCGGCCGAGGGATCGTGGACGGTGGTGATCAGCCGATACACGATTTCCTCCCCACCGGGTGGACCCAGGGTGTACTCGACCACACGGACCCGGATCGGATCGACGCGCCGGCGGTCGTGACCGGCGAAGATCTCGGACAGGTAGGACCCGTCGGGCAGGGAGGTCAGGACCGGGAGCACGGCGTTGCCCTTGATCCGCCACAACAGGTCCGCACCGGTCGCGGACGCCTCCCGCCACAGTTCGAAGTCGTGGAAGCCCCGGTCGGCCAACAGGAGCATCCCGGGTTCCAACGACGCGAACAACCGCCGGGCCGCGGTCGTTTCGTGCACGGCGAGCGGCGCGATGTCGGCCGCGAACACCACGTGGGTGCCGCACTCGACCAACACGGCCACCCGTGCCTGCGGATACGCGCTCCGACCCTGGCCCCGACTCGTACCCGGCCGACCGAAGAAACCCGCGTTCGCCTCGCTGTCGGGCAGGTCGAAGGTCGTGCCGTCCACCGCGACCAGACGGCGCCCGCGATACCACGCCCCGACCGTCCCCGGCACCGCCACCGGGCGACACACCCGAGCGAACAACACCCTCAACGGCTCCGGCCCCAACCGCAGCCGCGCCCGCCCGATCGCCCCGGTCGTCGGAACCCGCCACGTCCCCACCCACCGACGCTCCCGCTCCAGACCCTGCGTGAGCAGACGCGCGACCTCCTCGTAGCCCTGACCCGAGAACAGACACATCGCCAGGACGAAGTAGACGACCACCCTCGCCGGCAACAACCGACGACGCTGCTCGACCCGCCCACACCCCGCGACCACCTCGTCGACCAACTCCGGCGGAAACGCACGCGTCAACACCCCCAACGCGATCCGATCCGAGAACCGCTCACCCGTCGACGACTTCACCTGCCCAGGCCTTGGCACAACCCATCCAACGAGCGAACCCCATCAAAGTCACTGGTATTGGCCCTAGAAGACTCATGAAGATGTTGCGTTCTGGCCCCGCCGCGTCAGCGGCGGGACCAGACTCGTTTTCATGGTGCAGGGGGAATGGTCGGGTGAGTTGATCGGGCCGGACGTGTGGGCGACGTGTCGGGAGCTGATCCCGGCGGGGAGTGTGTTCGCGTTCCTGGCCGAGCATCGCGAGGCGTTGTTTCCGGCGGTGATGTTCGCGGACATGTATCCGTCGGCGAACGGGCGTCCGTCGATGCCGCCGCAGGTCCTGGCGGCGGCGATCACGTTGCAGGCCCTGAACGGGCTCTCGGACTTCGACACCGTGCAGGAACTGCGGTGCGACCTGCGGTGGAAGGCCGCCTGCGGGCTCGGCCTGCACGACATCGCGTTCGACCCGTCGCTGTTGGCGTACTTCCGTCGCCGCCTGGCCCGGTCGGCGCGTCCGGACCGGGTCTTCGACGCGGTCCGCGAGGTCGTGCGGGCCACCGGCGTGTTGAAGGGCAGGCAGCGTCGGGCGGTCGACTCCACCGTCCTGGACGACGCGGTCGCCACCCAGGACACCGTCACCCAACTCGTCTCCGGAGTGCGCGCGGTGATCCGTGAGGTCCCCGACGCCGCGGCCGTCGCGACCGAACACTGCCGCGCCCACGACTACACCGACCCGGGGAAACCCAGGATCGCCTGGAACGACCCGGCCGCCCGAGCCGATCTGGTGGACGCCCTGGCCCGCGACGCGTTCCTGCTGCTGGGGAACCTGCCCGACCGCGAGCACGGCGAACGCGCGGCGAACGCGATCGGCCTGCTCGCGCTCGTGGCGGGGCAGGACGTGGAGCCCGCCGACGGCTCCGACGGCCGCGACGGCAGGTGGCGGATCACCCGGGGCACCGCCCCCGACCGCGTCGTCTCGGTCGTCGACCCGCAGTCCCGACACATCCACAAGACCCGCAGCCGCCACCAGGACGGTTACAAGGCCCACCTGGTCGTGGAACCCGAGACGCTCCTGTTCACCGCGGTGGCACTCACCCCGGGTTCGGGCGCCGAACACCACGAGGCGAACGTCGTCCTCGACCTTCTCGCCGACGAGCCGGACCCGGTCGACCTCCTGGGCGACACCGCCTACTCCACCGGCGACGCCCGCGCGGTCCTGGAGGCCGCCGGGCACCGGTTGTTCCTCAAACCCGCCCCGTTGCGCAGCGCGGTGCCCGGCGGGTTCACCCTCGACGACTTCGCCGTCGACACCACCGCCCACACCGCGACCTGCCCGGCCGGCCACACCGCCGCCCTGGCAGCCCCCGCCGGACAACACCGCCAACGCAAGGCGTTCTTCGGCGACCACTGCACCGACTGCCCGCTCCGAGGCCGGTGCACCAAGGCCGAAGCCGGGCGGACCCTCACCATCCGTCCGCACCACGACCACCTCGCCGCCGCGCGTCGACAGGCCGCCACCGACCTCCATTGGCAGGCCGAGTACCGGCGTTGGCGCCCACCGGTGGAACGCGCGGTCGCCTGGATCGTCGCCCGCGGCAACCGCAGACTCCGCCACCGCGGCACCGCCCCCAACGATCGTTGGCTCCACGTCCGCGCCGCCGCGATCAACCTGCGGACCCTCATCCGCCTCGGCCTCACCCACGACGGCACCACCTGGCGCCTGCCCACCACCGCCTGAGCGGGGCACAGCACCCGAAACGCGACCCGTTCCGCCACTGACGCGACGGAACCGGTCCCAAGATTTTCATCGACCTTCTAGGGGATGTCCTGCTCGGCCCAGACGATCTTGCCCTCCGGGGTCCGGCACGAACCCCAGCCGCGGCAGAGCATGTTGATCAGTTGCAGGCCCCGGCCGCCCTCGTCGCTGAGCGAGGAGTGCTGGATCTGCGGCAGGTCGGGCCCGGTGTCGGACACCTCCACCACCAGCCGGTCGTGGCGCAGCAGGCGTAGTTGGCCCGGGGCGATCCCGTAGCGCAGGGCGTTCCCGACCAGTTCGCTGACCACCAGCTCGGTGACGTCCGAGAGGTCCTCGAGCTGCCAGGCCGCGAGCCGCTCCCGGACCAGTTTGCGGGCCACACCCGCCGCCGAGCCGTTGCCGGGCAGGTCCCACGTGTACAAGTCCGTGCCCAGGAGCGGCGGTTGGGTTGCCGCGACGAGGACGACGGCCTCGTCGAAGCGGGCGCCGCCGCCGGTGACGAGGTCGCCGAGCGCGCCCGAGTCCAGCTCGGTCGGGCTCATCGAGGCGGCCCGGGTCCGCAGCCGGGCCAGTTGTACGTCGATGTCCTCGGTGCGCGACTTGACCAGCCCGTCGGTGTAGAGCACCAGCCGACTGCCCGGCGGGACGGTCAGCCGCAGTGGGTCGTACGGGATCACCCCGGAGCCGATCGGCGCGCCGATCGGCACGTCCACGAAGGACGCCTTGCCGTCCGGGGCGACCAGCAGGGGTGGCGGGTGTCCGGCGCTGACCAGGGTGTAGGTCGACTCGGCCGGATCGTAGACGGCGCACAGGCAGGTGGCGACCTGGTCGTCCTCCAGGTCGCGGGCGGCCAGGTCCAGCCGGGCGAGCATGCGCTCCGGCGTCAGGTCCAGGGCCATCAGGGTGCGGGCGACGGCGCGCAGCACGCCGGTGGTGGCCGCGGCGGACAGGCCGTGGCTCATCACGTCGCCGACCACGAGGGCGGTGCGCCCGCCCGGCAGCGGGGCCACGTCGTACCAGTCGCCGCCGACGCCGAGCGGGTCGGCGGTCGGGATGTACCGGGAGGTCGCCGCCAGACCGGGGGTGCGCGGGGTGACCCGGGGGAGCAGGTTGCGCTGGAGTCGGGCCACGTGCTCGCGCTCGCGGCTGTACAGCCGCGCGTTGTCCACGTCCACCGCGGCCTTGGAGGCCAGTTGCAGGGCCAGCGCGAGGTCGGCCTCGGAGAAGCCGGGCCGGCCGCCCGCGCGGATGAAGTCGGCCGAGCCCAGGAGCACGCCGCGGGCGATCAGCGGCACCATCATGTAGGTGTGCACGCCCGCCTGGCGCAGCTTGGCGGCGGCGCTGGGGGTGGGCGCCAACTCCTCGTAGTCGTCCGGCCCGAAGCTGGAGATCAGCAGCGGCCGGCCGTCGGCCAGGGCTCGGGTGAAGCGCGAGTCCCGGTCCGGGGAGGACGTGGACAACTCGCCCACCGCGTCGGGTTCCAGATCGGCGACTCGGTCTATCGCCGCCACGGCCATCGCCCGCCGGACCGGTCGGCCCCGGCCGCTGGGGCGGAGTCCCTCCTCGCCCTGGATCACCGATTCCAGGAGATCCACCGCGGCACCATCGGCCAATCGGGGGACGGCGAAGTCGGCGAACTCCTGTGCGGTGGTCTTCAGATCCAGCGTGGTACCGATCCGCAGACCCGCCTCGTTGAGCCAGTTGAGCTGATCGCGGGTGGCGCGGGTGCGACTGCCCGCGGCCGGCGCCGCGCTGCGTCGACGCACGTGTCTCCGGCCGCGCCCGCCATCCACTCTCCCGCTCACCCGCACCTCTTTCCGTCGGCACCGGATCGTCGCATGTGACTCTGCCGCCCGCCGTACCCCCGAACCCACCCCACAAGTGATTCGGTCGGCCGACGCGTGGGTTGCGACTGTACCCGCGCCGACTTGCGATTGCATGGAATCGATCGACGTCGAGGGCGCGCTCGAGTCGTTCCGTGACCTGCGCGGCGATCACCGGCCGGTCCGGATCCGGCCCATCGGGCTCGGCGTGGGGGCCGTCGAGGCGTCGGGCCCGGCGCGTCGGGGTGCGGCGGATGCGACGGCCGGGCCCTGTCCGGCGGATCCTGGTGGATCGGGCCGCGTCGTGAGCGCGGCGAGGAGCCCGAAGGGCGGATGCCGTGCGTCGGCGTGCCGGCGAAGCAGCCGCACGGTGGTTGCATTCGGCTGTTTCCCCGGTGTGGCCAGGCGCGGTGCCGGGCGGCGCGGACCCATCAGGATCCGCCGGACAGGGCCCAGGGCCCTCGCACGCGCCGCGAAGGCGGTGGTCGGCTCGCCGGAACCCACCTGCCGGTCGGGTAACACGGCTGCCATATGGGCGAGTTCGAGTCACGAAACGGGCTCTGTGGCGGTGGCCGATCGGTGCGTTCCAGGGGCGATTTCGGGCCGGAATCGGTGTTCGGGTTGCCGGGCCCGGAGCGGGTTTCCCACACTGGCCGGATGGTCCGTTCGGGTCGGGCCGTCGCGGAAGGGAATCGATGGCGCGGCGCGGGGTGGGAAACGGTTCGGGCGTGGCGATCGGGCGGACGGGGGTGACGGGGTGGGTACGGGGCTGATCGTGGCGGCGCTCGTGTTGTCGGTGGTGGCGCTGGGCGTGGTGGCAGCCGCGGTGGTCAAGGCCGGACGCCGCGAGCGCGACGGCGAACGGGCGCGGGTGGCCGACGAGCAAAGGCTGGACCGGGAGAGGTCGTTGACGTCGGTGGACGCGATGAGCGGGACCGGGTTCGAGGACCACGTCGCGGCCCTGTGTCGGCGTGACGGTTGTACCGAGGTGGCCCGGGTGGGCGGCGGCGGGGACTTGGGTGCCGACGTGGTGGGCCGACTGCCGGACGGCCGCCGGCTGGTGATCCAGTGCAAGCGGTACGCGACGCATCGATCCGTCGGCAGCGGCGACGTGCAACGTTTCAACGGCACCGCCCGCCTCGAACACGGCGCGGACGTGCCGGTGATCGTGACCGCGACCGTTTTCACCACGCCGGCCCGCGAGTTCGCCGCGAAGCACGCGCTGACCCTGATCGACCGCGACCTGCTGGGGTTCTGGCAGAACGGCACGCCGTTGAGTTCCTTCCTGGCCCTGGACATCAAACGCTCCGGCCGCGCGCGACCGCGCCGACCCTCGAAGCAATAGCGCGGATCGGCCGGCTGCCCGGTGGCCGGCCGCGCGGGCCGGGCCGAGGGGTTCGACCCGACCCGACTCGCCGGTCGACCCGCCGACGCCTCGGCGGGTGCTCACCCGGGGACCCGGGACGGCGCGAAGGCAAGGCCCTAGGATCGTGGACCATGTCGCTTTGGGGTCGTTTCACGTCTTCGCGCTTGCCCACGCCCGTGCTCGTGACCGATGCCGCGCTCGACGATGTCGAGATTCGCGAGATCGGGCAAAACCTCACCCTCGGCGGTGACTTCGTGCCCGCGGCGGAATTGCTGAGTCGAATAGGACCGGACTGGGCGCGGCGCGCGGTCGCGGTGACCGCGCTGGGCGAGGTCGCCGCCGCGCGGCCCGAGTGGCTGCGGACGTGGCGGGCGGAGCAACCCGAGTCGGCGGACCGGCTGGTGGTCACGGCCGCGGCGATGGTGCGCACGGCCTGGGACGCACGCGGTGCGGCGCGAGCCAGTCTCACCAGTGGCCAACGGTTCGCCGACTTCCGGGAATTGCTGATCGAGGCGGACCGCGCGTGCCTGCTCGCGACCGAGGCCGCCCGGGACGATCCCACCCCATGGGTGTCCTGGCTGCGCGTGTGCCGTGGACTCGGCGTTCCCCGGGACGTGTTCGAGGCCCGCTGGCAGGCGCTGTGCGAGCGCGACCCGCAACACCGCGCGGGGCACGACGCGGCATTGCAGTACCTGTGCGAGAAATGGCACGGATCGCACGACGACATGTACGCCTTCGCCCGCAAGGCCGCGGCCGAGGCGCCGGAAGGCTCACCGCTGGTGGTGTTGGTCGTCGAGGCGCACATCGAGTACGCGCTGCGGATGAATTGGACCGGCGACACCGAGGACACCGCCTTCTGGCTCGCCGCCGCACAGCAGACGGACCTGGACACGGCCCTGGACCGCTACCCCGTCGACGCCTCGCCGCGCCATCCGAGCGCCCTGTCCGACCACAGCGCGCTCGCCTACGCCCTGGACAAGGCCCAACGCTGGGCCGAACTGGGCGTGCGCTTCGAGGCAACCGCCCATCAGGGCTCGCACCTGCCATGGGCCTACGGCGGAGGCCGCGTCTACTTCGAACAGGCCCACGCCCGCGCGATGCGCGCGCGCCCACGCGGCTAGAACCGGGGATCTCGGGTTTGCCTGGCTCCGCGGGATGATGCGTGCCCGACGGGGACGGTCGTCGACCGCCGCCCCGCGATCGCGGGGCGGCGGTCGGTGCACTCGGCGGAGTGCGAGGGGTTGGTCAGGTGGTCGCCGGGCGGCGGCGACGGATCACGAAGGTGCCGACGCCGAGGACGAGTACGCCGGCGGCGCTTGCCGGGAGGGCGAGGTCCGAGGCGGAGTAGCCGTCCTCGTGTGCGGCCGGAGCCGAGACGGGGTTCGAGGTGAAGCCGCCGATCTTGCCGGACCGTTGGTAGTCCGAACCGGGGAGCTTGTCCGCGTACCGGTCGTGCACGAGTCGGCGGTAGGCGGCCACGGTGACACCGTTTTCGCCGACCGAGTCCCGCGCGGCCGGGTTCAGGGGCAATACGCGGCCGTCGCGCACGTGGTACCACGCGGCGATCTGGGGTTCGGTGAACACCGTGTCTCCGCCCGCCCGGCGGGAGTAGCCGATCTCGTCGGTGCCGGAGAGCACGTTGCTCACCCGCCACTCGTGCGTGGCGCGATCGCGGACCGTCCACACCGTCGCCTCGACTCCGGCGGCCGAGCGGGCCTCGGTCGCCAGACAGGCGAAGTCGGCCACCGGGGCCGACGTCTTCCCCCGGACGAAGTCCGCGCCGAGCGAGTACACCGGGACCGGGTCGCCGACGAGGCGCGGGGCCTGCGCGGCGGCGGCCTCCGGGGCGACCCGCGACTGCACCACCCCGCCCGAGGGGGCCGCGGTGCGCTGGTCGAGGTGGACGAAGAACGCGGCCAGCCGGTTCGTGGTCGCCGGTGTGCTCAACGTCTGCCGGGCCAGAACTCGGTCGGCGTCGGTCGGTGCGTCGGCGACGACCGCCGCGCCGCCGTCGGCGGCCGACGCACTCCCCACGATCGGGGTCAGGAACAACACCGTGCCGATGCCGACGGCGGCGAGCGCGCCACCGCGACGGCGCGTGCGGGAGCGCACGGGAGCAGAGCCGAGGACGGAACTCGCCTCGCGCGGCCTGCGGTTGTCGTCGGTCATCGCGCTCACGCCTCTCCGTACACGGACTCGGCCCACTGGAATTGGTGGTTGGAGACGTAGGAGTCGTAGTCCATCTCGCCGTAACGCGGGCTGCTCGGCCACGGGTCCGCGTACATCACCGTGCCGTTGTCCGTGTCGTAGCCGTACAGGACGTTGGCGTGGCCGCCGCCCCAGGTCCAGTAGATGCCGACCACGATCGGCGAGTCGGCGTCGATCGAGGAGGCCACCGTGGCCAGGGGCAACGTCCCGGCGAGCCGACCGCGGCTCATCCCCAGAGCGGCCCACGCCCTTTGGATGTCGGTGAGTTCGGCGGGCCGGTTGGGACACGGGTAGCCGGCGGGCAACCCACGGGCGTAGTCGCAGAAGTTGTTCTGACTGGTGCTCCGGCCGCGACCGAGGTAGCGGGCCACGGACAGGCCGGTGGCGGCCCAGCACCACTGGTTCTGTACCTGGGTCAGCTCGGTGAAGGGCAACTGTGCCGAGCCGTAGGCGGTGTGCGAGTCCGCCGGGGCGCTCAGGGGCGCGGCGACGGAGGGCTTCGCGGGGGTCGCCGACGCGGTACCGGCCGGCGCCGCCGCGAGGCACACCGCGGCGGTCAGGCCCGCGCAGACGGCCCGCCAACGCCGAGGTGGGGAGGCGGATACGGCCTCGGTGCTCCGGGACGTACCGCGATTCCGCGGAATCATCGGGTCTCCTTCTCGCCCGGCATGCGGGACACCGGGCGGAGATCGAGGGGGACGCGACCGGCGAGGGCACACCGCGCGTGGAACGGGACACGCGGTGTCGGACAACCGGGACGGCGGAACGGGCGACATGGCGGGCGCACGCACCGACGTCCGGGATGTCGAGGAAGACCCTCACCGGTCGGCGGAGGAGGAACACCCGCAACGCTGATCCACAGCGGGTGCGGCCCGGAACCCCCCGACCCGAAAGCAGGGGGTTCCCCCGTGTCCCCCTCGGTGGTGACCCTCGCCGGGGTGGTTCAGGGCGTGACGCGCAGTGCCGGCAGGTGCTTCGGCGTGCCCCGGCCGGTCGAGTCCGGCTCCTCGGAGGGGGCGAGGGAGAGCCTGATCAGTTCCGCGCGGGAGCGGATGCCGAGTTTGCGATACACCCGGGTCAGTGTCGACTCGACCGTCTTGGCGGACAGGAACAGGCGGCCGGCGATCTCGCGGTTGGTCGCGCCGTCGCCGACCAACTCCGCGACGCGGTGCTCGGCGGGGGTCAGCGCCCGCGACGGTGTGTGGAGCGGGCCGTCTGCCGACTCCGGATCGTCCACCCGGGTGAGCCGGGCGAGTTCGAAGTCGGCCGCCGCGTACGCGTGCCCGGCGCCGTCGAGGCAACGTTCGCAGCGGCGGTCGGCGTGTTCGTCGGGGGTCCGGGCGACGGCCAGCCGGGCCAGGGCCGCGGCGTCCTCGGGCATGCCGCGTCGACGGGCCTGTTCGGCGGCGGACATCAAGGTCGCCGCGACCCGTTCGTTCGGCCCGGGCGCGGCCGGCGCCAGGCGCCGGGCCCGATCGATCGGCTCACCCGACAACGCGGCGAGCGCCGCGTGCGCGGCCCGACGCTGCTCCGGCGAGCCGTCCGCGTACAGCGCGGCGGCGAACAGCGGCTGGGTGAACCGGAGTCGGCCGTCGTCCCGGTGGGGGTCGAGGATGCCGGCGGAGGTCGCGTCGGCGAGGGTACGCCGGACCAGGTCCTCGGCCGCCCGATCCGCGGCGGCGACCCGCGCGTCGCGGGCGTCGTAGGAGAGCCCGACGGCGATGCGCAGCAGCCCGACCGTGGGGCGGGCGGCGGCGCCGGCGAGCAGGAGCAGCCGGCGGGCCTCGGGAGCCAGGCCCTCCAGCCGGGCGATCAGCAGCCGGCGCAGCCGATCGGGCACCGGCAACGGCTGGTCGCGGTCCGGGAATCGGGCCGACCTGCGTACCGCTCCGGCGAGTTCGAGCGCGTACATCGGGTTGCCGGCGCTCGCCTCGTACACCTGCCTGCTCAGCCAGTGCGGCAGGGACCGGTCGGGGGGTCGATCCGGGTCGTGGTCGTCGTCGAGATCGTGGTCGATGTCGTGGTGGGCCAGGAGGTCGCGGGTCTCCGACAGGCCGAGCGGCGGGAGTTCGAGTTCGGAGGGTGTGCCGGGGCAGAACCGCGTCCCGTGGATCGGGCCGGCGGGTGGGTCGGTGGTCTCGGCGACGATTACGCGTACCCGGGTCGGATCCAGGCGTCGGGCGGCGAACGCGAGCACTTCGGCGCCGGCCGCGTCCATCCACTGCGCACCGTCGATCGCGACGTGGACCGGAGTGGCGGCGGACAACGCGCGCAACACGGCGAGCACGCCCAGCCGCAACGCGAGCGGGTCGGGGCCGTCGGGCCCGGGCGGTTCGCGGCACAACACGATGCGAACCGCGGACCGTTGCGGACAGGGCAATGCCTCGATCACCCCGTCCGCGACCGAATCCAGCAGGTCGGCGAGCGAGGAGAAGGCCAACTCCGCTTCGGCGGACGTCGGTTCAGTGTGGAGTATGGGGATGCCACGGGCGGCGGTGGGGAGCAGCGAACGCAGCACGAACGTCTTCCCGATGCCGGCCGGCCCGTGCAGGACGACACCGCCCTGGGCGAGTCGGCGGCGGGCCAGCACCAGCAGATCGTGCCGCGTGGGATCGGTGTGCGCCAAGAGCCGTCCTCCCCATGCCGAATCCGGATGCGGGTCCACCGAGTCTACGCGGGGCCGATGCAGGTCTCACCGATGACGGCCGAAGAGCGAGGCGAGAGGCGGGAGTTCGCGCGATCGGCTCGATGCGGCACCCCAACCGGCTCGGCAACGGTGGTCCGGATCGAGCCGGTTCGCGCACGACGGCCCGCGCCGGTTCCGCGCTGGTCCCCGTGCCGGCTCCCGCGCACCCGCCGGCGCGTACCGACCGTCGTGCCGGCTGCCGCGCACCCGCCGGCCCGTACCGGCCCCGGCGCCGGCTGCCCCACCCCGCCGCCGGCCGGCCCCGCCTCCCACCCCCCGCGCCGGCCGCCCCGCGCCCGCCACCCCATGCCCGCTACCCCACGTCGGCCGCCCCGCCTCCGCCGGCGCCGCCTCGGCATCGGCGTCGTCTCCGCGCATGGCATGTGCAATCCATGGGTTGCGTCTCGTGCGGCAATGTGCAACTCTGGGGTTGCATTGCATGATGGTGATCGACGATGGAGGAGTACCCCATGAGCGAGGACCGGATCGAGCGCGAGACCCTGATCGAGGCCTCCCTGGAGCGGGTCTGGGCGCTGGTGGCCGAGCCCGGGTTCTGGGTGGCGGACAAGGCGAGTCTGCCCGGGACCGTGGCCAGGGAGGGCGAGTCGATGGTGGCGAAGAACTCCGAGTACGGCGACTTCCCGGTGCGGGTGGAGAAGGTCCGGCCGCCGACGTATCTGGCGTACCGGTGGGCCAGTGCCTTTCCCGGCGAGGAATTGCGCGAGGACAACAGCACCCTCGTGGAGTTCACCCTGAGCACGGAGGGCGACAAGACGCGGCTGCGCGTGGTCGAGAGCGGGTTCGCGTCCCTGGGTGGTTCCGAGGAACTGCGGGGCAAGGCGCTGCGGGACAACAGCGACGGCTGGCCCCAGGAACTCGACGCCCTCAAGTCGCGCGCCGAACAGCCATCCGCGTGACCGAGGAAAGCCACGGCGGCGACCGGGCGGTGGACAGCGTCCTGGCCGCGCTGGCCGATCCGACGCGCCGCCTGTTGCTCGACCTGCTCGCGGCGCGGGGTGAGGCCACCGCGACCACGCTCGCCGAACGACTGCCCGTCTCGCGGCAGGCGGTGGTCAAGCACTTGGCCGTGCTGGACGCGGCCGGGCTGGTCTCCGGCGGCCGAGTGGGCCGCGAGGTGCGGTACACGGTGCGGCCCGAGGCGTTGGACGCGACGGCGCGCTGGATGGCCTCGCTCGCGGCCGACTGGGATCTGCGCCTGGCGACCATCAAGCGGATCGCCGAGGCGGCGGAACGGGACGAGGGATAGCCCGTCCCCGCACGCGACGTCGGCGGCGGCATTGTCCACCACGGGGGCGGACAATGCCGCCGCCGATGTGCTGTGCCGTGTCGCTTGTTCGGCATCGTGCGCGTCCGGCTTCCAGCGGTGCGGTGCGTGTGGTGCGGTGTGTGTGGTGACCCGGATGCGGGATCGACGTCGTCAGTCGAACTGTAGGAGCCCCTTGCGGTACAGCCAGGCGGCGACCGCGCGGGCGTGGTCGCTCGGGAGGTGTCGGCTCCAGGTCCGGACGACGTCCGCCAGGCAGCCCCGGTCCGGGCCGGACAGGACGTCGAGCAGCGGGGCGAGTTCGACGTCGCGCACGTAGACCGCCGGACGCGGCAGGTCGGGGTGGACCAGCGCGCGACGATTCTCCACCCGATCGCCGACCACGCACGGCGTGTCCACCAGCGTGGCGTCCGGGCTCAACCGGACCCGGCGGGGGAGGAGTTCGACCAGGTCGGGGCCGGATCGCGGGGCCGGGATCGAGTCCGTGGGGCGCGCACGGCGCTGCCAGAACGGGCGGTCGCGATGCGTGCGGTGGTCGTGGTAGTGGTTGGCCGCCCAGGTGGCGTGCCGGTCCACGGCGCGCTGCTGGTTGTCCCGGTAGAACGCGAGCGCCGCCGCGCGATCGCCGTCTGCGGACAACAGGGTGTGCACGGTGACGGCGCCGGCCATCGCGGTCTGCACCGCGGTGTCCACACCGCAGGAGGACAGCGGATCGATCGCGAAGGCGGCCTCGCCGAGCCTGATCAGGTCCTCGGCGACCGGCAGCGGATCGGCGTAGCTGCCCGCGTCGCACACCGCGACCCCGTCGGTGAGGCGGGCGTCCGCGAGGTGTGCCGCCAGGGTCGACGCGGCCAGCAGGTCGCGGTAGAAGCGGCCCAGCCCGGCCCGCCGCACCGCGCGTCGGCGCAGCAGGTCGGGGTCGATGAAGGCCATCGCGCGGAACGTGCCGTCGGGCAGCGGCGCGCCCCAGAACCAGCCGTCGGGTCCGGCCTCCACGCGTGGGTGCGGGTCGACCGGCGGTGCCGCCCGCCAGGTGGCGTGCAGCGCCAGGGTGCGGGCACCGGTGGGCACCTTGCGCCCACCCGACGCGGAGGCGCGGCCGCCGGCGTCGACCACGAACCGGGCCCGAACGCGTTCGGCGCGGCGTCCCGGCAGTCCGGCGTCGGTGAGCGGGATCTCCCACCCCGGCGCGGTCCGCCTGGGTCGGCCGGCCCGGGCGGGTTGCAACACGCGCGCGCCGGCGGTCCGGGCCGCGTCCAGCAGCAGGTGGTCGAAGTGCCCCCGGTCGACCGTCAGTCCGGGTGCGTCGGGCCGCAGCAGGACCCGGTTCTCCCGCGCGTCGATCCAGCGCACCCGGGCCTCGAGGGGCTGCGGGAAACCTGCCGCCTCGACCGCGTCGCGCAGTCCGAGGGCGTCGAGCAGCGGCCACACGGCGGGGGTGAGCGCCTCGCCCACGTGCGGGCGCGGGAACACGTCGCGCTCGACGACCAGGACGTCGTGGCCGAGTTCGGCCAGCCGCTTGGCACACACCGCTCCCGCCGGCCCGCCGCCCACGACGCAGACCTCGGTGTCGAGGGTGGCGTCGTTCACGTGCGCCCTCGGGCGGCCGGTACGGCGCCGAACCAGTCCGGTCGTGCGGCGAGCAGTCGGGCGTAGGCGCCCAGACAGTAGTGCAGCCAGCCCCGGATGTAACCGCAGGCCGGTCGGCCGCGTTCGATCACCTCGTGGTGGCAGCCGCCGGCGCACATGTAGCGCGCCCAGCAGTCCCGGCACGGCTGCTGGCGGTGCACGTGTCGGTCGGACAACCATTGCAGCCGACGAGCGGGGTCGATGCCCCGGGTGAGGTCGCCCATCGCGCCCTCGTCGTCGCCCACGAAGCGGTGGCACGCGGCGAGTTCACCGTCGGCGGAGACGCCGAGGTAGCCGGCGCCGGCACCGCACGGGTAGGGCCGGTGGGTGCCCTTGTGGATCTCGCGCAGCGAGTTGACCAGGTTGGTGAACGGGTAGCGCTCACCGGCGGCGACCCGGCGCTCGAACTCGGCCCCGCACGCGACCATGCGGTCGAGCATCACCTCCAGGTCGGCGGTGGCCATCTCGCCTTTCCCGGTGGGGGAGTTGAGCAGCGGCGAGAAGCCGACACCGTGGAACCCGAGGTCGACGAAGGCGTCCAGGGTGGCCTTGAGGTCGAGGTTGTTCGGGGTGACGGTCACCCGCGCGGACACCTGCATCGCGCGTTGTGCGGCCAGCAGCGGCGTCACGTTGGCGAGCACCTTCGCGAAGCTGCCCCGCCCGCTTTGGTAGGGCCGCAGCAGGTCGTGTGTCTCCTGTTCGCCGTCGAGGCTGACGGTGACCGCGAATCCGTGCCGCTCGAAGAACGCGCCGTCGTCGGGGGTGACCATGGTGCCGTTGGTGGTGATGGAGAAGGTGACCGGTACGCCCTCGCGCGCCGACAACTCCACGGCCCGTTCGGTGGCGGCGTGGATGACCGGCCGGTTCATCAGCGGCTCGCCGCCGAGGAAGGACAGGTTCACCCGCTCGCCGGGCGCGGCGTCGCGAAAGAGCAGATCCACGGCGGCCAGGGCGGTGTGCGCGGGCATGTTCTTGGCGAGCCCGCCGAAACTGCCCTGCTGCGCGTAGCAGTAGGTGCAGCCGAGATTGCATTTTTGTGCCACGGCCAGCGACAGAGCCCGGACCGGGGGTGCCTCCAGCGGGGTGTCGTCGACGAACGGCGGTGCCGACAGGTCCAGTCCGTCCAGGAGTTCGCGCAGCGCGGTGGGGTCGGCGGAGCGTCGGGCCAGATCGAGTCGGCGGTGTGTCTCGGGGCCGACGGTGAACATGCGGTTCCCGTTGACCAGCAGCACGTGCCGGCCGGCGGAGGTCTCCAGAAGGTGGATGTCGGGGTGTACGGGCGCGGACAGTTCGAAGAGGCGCTCGGCCCGACCGGTCGGAGCGCAGCCGCCCGGGGATTCGGTGGTCCGCGGACCCGCGCCGGTGCCCGGGGTCACCGGGGCTCGTAGTCGTTGCCGCCGACGATGAAGCGCAGGGTGCCCTGCCAGTCGCGGAACAGGTCGGTGTAGGAGAGCAGTCGGCTGTCGTCGCGGTCGTCCAGGACGTATTCCCTCGGTTCGCGGCGCAGGGCGAACCAGTGGTTGCCGGTGCTGACGCCGCGTTCGTCCTCTTCGACGTTGACGTAGTCCGGGCGGCTGGCGGCCCAGTAGTAGCACGCGCATTCGCGGTAGTCGTTCTGCCACGGCGAGCACAGGCCCCAGGTCAACTCGCCCGGTTCCACCATGGATTCCTCGATCACCGGAAGTCGGGCACCGGACTCCGGGTGCTTGGCGAACAGCGGCCGTACGGTCAGGAACACGATCTTGACCCGGCTCGGGTCGATCGGGTCCGCGGGAAGGCCCACGGGGTTGGGGGCCTCGGCCGCGGTGAAGACGCACTCCACGGGCGACCCGGCATGGCGATCCAGCACGTCGGCCAGGGAGTTGGACCACTCCAGCATGGTCACACCGTCCGGATTGGCGCCGGTGGTCAACAGCGTGGGCTTGGCGCCCGGTCGCTGCGGACCGATCAGCGACGTGATCACGGGTGCGCCGGCCACCTTCAACAGGCGGTGGCCGATCAGCTCCCGGTGCTCGGCGTCGGCGCCGGTCACGTAGTTGTCCGCCTCGTGCAGTTCGATGCCCTCGAACAGCCGCCGCCACAGGTTCCGGATGTCGAACTCCAACCCCGGCGCGGAATTGGAGCTGGCCGAATCCGGCAGTGTGCTGGGCGGATTGCCCACGGCCTGGTAGCGCAACTGGGCGGAGAGGTTCATCGGGTCGATGTACTCCGAGCCGCTGCTCATTCCTGCTCCTGTCGCTCGTGCCGGGGTGTGGCGTCGGCGTCGCCGGATCCGGCGACGCCGCCGATCCCACCCTCTGCGGGCGGTGGTTCGTCCGGGGCGAAGATGTCTCGTTGCGCGACCTGCCGCAGCAGGGCCACCTGACGGCGGGTCAGCGCCAGTGCCCGGCTGTCCGCCCCGCGCATCAGCGCCGGCATCTTGCGGCGCCCCTTCGCGGAGAGGTCGCCGATCTCGTCGTGGTCGCGCAACACGTCGGCGAACCACGGCGCGGTGCCGGCGCGCAGCGCGGTCAGCACGTTCTGGTGCAGGTGCAACAGCGCGGTGCGGTCCACCAGGGACGGCGCCATGATCGGCTCGAACAGGCGGCCGGTGTCGGCGGTGTCCTGGCGCACCATCGTGCTCGCCGCGTCGATCCGGCCGTCGGTGGTATTGCCGTTCATCACGGCCGTGTTCATCAGGCGCACCGATTCCGCGGCCCGGCGGACGACCTCCTCCGCGTGCTCCATGGTGCCCTCGCCGGGCCGCGGGCGTGGGCCGAACATGGCCTGTTCGAGTTCGTCGGCGACGGTGCGGACCGGGAAGCTGTCGGGCGCGTACGTGGGCGGCCCGGCGCCGATCCGGGCGTAGGCGGAGAGGTGGCGGTCGGGCAGGGCCAGGTCCACGTACACGAGGCCGTCGCACTCGTCGTCGAGGTAGCCGAGGCTGACCCAACTGCCGTCCGGGGCTTGCCGACCGGCGTAGATCTCGGCCGGCACGGTCAGCCTGGGGCCGGGCCGGTCGACGTACCCCTGCCAACCGCCCGCGCGCGCGTCGTAGAGGATCTCGCGGATGTTCTCGTCCGGCCGGGTGGGGGTGAGTGTGTCGCCGGATCCGTACACGTGGCCGGCCGCCGGGGTGAAACGCAATCGGATACCGGGGTGGGACGCGTTCGGCCGGATGTACCGCACGGTGCCCAGGGGCAGCCGTTTGCCCGGCCAGAAGTGCTCGCATTCGCCGTCGAGGGTGACCGGTTGGTGGTCGAAGACGGGGCCCGTGTCGCGGTGACGAGGTGGCCCATCTCCTCCTTCGCGATGCCCAGGATGATCTCCTGCCAACGCCGCACCGGTTCACGCAGGTTCGTCGGCACGTCGGGCCCGCCGAGGGAGTAGGCCGCGAACAGGTACTGGACCATGAGCGAGTGCTCGATCTCGGCGGCCGTGTGCAGCAGCATGACGGTGTAGTCGCGCCAGTTGAACTCGGGTGGCAGCACCGGTTGTCCACCCCGTGCGTACTCGACGCCGCCGTCCGCGCGTTCGCCGAGGGGCAGTGCCCCGGCCACCGACAGAGCGATCGTGGCGGGTGGTTCCGCCGTGAAGAGCTCCGGCAGTACGGAACCCAGATGCCTGTTGACCCTCGACCCCACGGGCTTCCACCAGCTCTCGATCGGGCTGCCACGGAAGGGCTTTCGTCGATCCGGCACGGACCGCCGCCCCTGGTGGCTCAGCCTCCCACCGCCGATCCGGCGGACAACCACCCATTCGGTCGCAAGTCACTCGAACAGCCCAGCCTCGATCACTCGTTGGTGCGACGGGTGGGGCAGCCACCCCCGGGTACTGGTGCGCCGGCTGCGCACCGGCGGCTGGATCGACGCCGAGACGGCCGACTGGCTCACCGGCTGGTTCGAGCGGCTGTCGGCACACCTGCCGCCGGACCCACCCCGTGTCCTGGTCCACGGGGACATCGCCGCCCAGAACCTGCTCGTGCGTGCGCGACCGGCGGCCCTGACCGGCATCGTGGACTGGGGCGACGCCCAATGGGCGGACCCGGCGACGGAGTTCGCCAAGATTCCGTTGACCGGAGTCGCGGCGATGCTGGACGGATACCGGCGGGAGACGGGCGAGCAGGCGCCGGCGGGCTCCGGCTCGCGGTCCTGGGAGGCCCGGGTACTCCGGGTGCACCTCACCTGGGCCCTGTACCGCGTGCCGGATCGCACACCACAACCGGGTCGACGCCACTGGACCGCGCCTCCGGCCGGTCGACTGTTCGGCCTCCTGCGCTTCTTCGCCTCGGGACCGCCGAGCCCGTGGGCGGAACTCGCCTGACCCACCCGCGGCGTCGACCTCGGCATCGGCGACGAAGGTCGAGTGGTGAGCACCCCTCGACCTCGCCGGACGGGTCCTCGGCCATTGCCGGCGGGCGGCGGGTGGCTACCGTTCGTCCGCGGTGCGCGGTGACACGCCGAACGCGGCCATGACGGTGTCGATGTAGGTGTGCGCGTCGTCGTCGGGAGCCGCGTCGACGCGCCGCAGCGCCGCCGTGCCGAGGTAGACGGCGTAGGCCGCGGCGGCGGTGTGCCGGGCCTGCTCGGGGGATCGACCGAGTTCGACGAGGGCTTCCCGGATGACCGCCAGGCGTTTGTGCGTGACGCGTTCGGCCACCTCGCGCACGGCGGGGTGGCCGGACTCGATCAGCAGCAGAAGGGCGAGCGTGCCGCCGTCGGTGGACGCGAACGCGTGGTGGACGAGCACCCGCAGTCTCTCGGCCGGGTCGGGGATCTCGGCCAGGCGGGGGGTGACCTCCTCGGTCTGCACCCGCTCCCACCGCTCGAGCGCGGCGGCGAGCAGCGCGTCCCGGTTCTCGAAGAGCCAGTAGAAGCTCGACTTGGACGCCCGCAGACGGGCGGCGACCGGCTCGACCGCGACCGCGGCCAGACCCCCCTCGATGAGCGCGGCGAGCGCGGCGGCGGCCCAGTCGTCGCGGGTCAGGCGGGCGGTACGCGGCATGGGAATCCTCGCTGGGCTCGATGTCCACCGGTTCTGGACGGTGCCGTATAGTCTACGTCTGTACGGCACCGTCCAGAACGGGAGAGTCGTGATGATCAAAACCCATCGGCGCGTCGTCGCCGCGTCCCCCGATCGTGTGTGGGAAGTGCTCGCACGGATCGGCAGCCCGGACGACGGGCTCTTTCCGCACGAATGGGGAAGCGTTCGGGCACCCGAGGGAATCCGCGGCGGCGCGCCGTTCCATCACCGCGGCATGCTCTGCCGGATCGAGGCCGCCGAGCCCGGCCGTCGCCTGTGGATCGCCTTTCCACCCGAACACGGCGGCGAGCACGGCTTCACCCTCACCCGGGCGTCCGGCGGCGGCACCGTGGTCACCCACACCCTGCGCGTGCGCCAACGGGGCGCCGACCGGTTGTCCTGGCTTTTGGCCGTGCGCTCCATGCACGACGCGGTGATCGAGGCCACCCTCGACAACCTCGAACGCGCCGTCGGCGACGGCACCCTCGCCCATCCCGTCCGCCACCGGCACCACTACGCCCACCTGCTGCGCGCGGTGGCCGTGCGGGCCCGCCGCGATCGCACGCATCCCGCCGCCGTGAACCCGGACGCCGCACCGGACTCGGCGCTGGGCCGCCTGCTCCCCGCCCACGACTTCCACAGCGCGTACCGCCGCCGCGTCGCCGCCCGTCCGGCCGAGGTCTGGGCCGCGCTGGAGTCGCTCACTCCACAGGAACTCCCGATCACCGGCGTGCTGTTCCGGTTGCGCTCGGCCGGGCGCACCCGGCCGTCGGCCGGCCCGCTCTCGGGCGACGGGCCGATTCCCGTGCTGGTCCTCGAGGAGGGACACGAGGTGGTCCTCGGCAAGGTCACCCAACCCTGGCACCTGCGCCCGGTCACCGCGCCGATCCCCGCCGGCGACCCGGAAGCGTTCACCGCGTTCGCCGATCCCGGCTGGGTCAAGGCGGCGATGGGCATCCGTCTCGACCCCGACGGCGACGCCACCGTGTTGTCCGCGGAGACCCGGGTCCGGGCCACCGACCCCGCCGCGCGCCGCCGGTTCGCGCCCTACTGGCAGGTCATCCGGGTCGGCGGCGCCGGATTCATCCGCGTGGAACTGCTGCGTGCCATCTCCCGGCGCGCGGAGCACCTTGCCGCGAGCCGCTGAGCGCCGGGGGCGGGCCGGCCGACGGAAGGGCTACTTGCCGACGGGCACCAGCAGAATGGGGGCCTTGGCGTGGTGGAGCACGGCGTGGGTGACCCGACCCAGGTTGGGGCCGAAGCGGCCGGTGTTGCGATGGGCGGCCAGTACCACCAGCTCGGCGTCGGAGCTCGCCTTGGTCAGGGCGTGCGCGGGGCTGTCGATCACGACCTCCTCGGTCACGACGACGTCGGGGTACTTCGCGCGCACGGGCTCCAGCGCGGCGGTCAGGGTGGTCTGCGCGACCTCGCGCCAGTCGTACATGGCCGGGGCGTAGCCCGCGCTGCCGGCCGCCATCGCCGGGTAGCGCCACGCGTGCAGGGCGTGCAGCGGGAGTGCCCGGGCCTGCGCCTGGAGGAAGGCGGCCTCCAGGGCGGGGGCGCAGTCGACGTCGGAGATGCCGACCAGGACGGGCTTCGGGGTATCGCCGCCGGCCGTGTCCTGGTCGGGGTGCACGACCAGGAGCGGGCAGCGGGTGGTGGCGGATACCGGGAGGCTGACCGAGCCCATCAGCAGGCCGGCGAAGCCGCCGAGGCCCCGGCTGCCGACGGCGAGCAGGGCGGCTCGGTCGCTCGCGGCCTCCAACGCGTCGATGGCGTTGGCGAGTTCGACGGTGGCCAGGACGGACAGGCCGGGCCGGCGCAGGCGGGCGCGTTCCGCGCCCCGGTCGACGACGTCGCGGGCGTCCGCGCGCAACTGCTGCCCGAAGCGGTCGTCGGCGCCGCCGAGTTCGACCCATTCGAGCGCGTACAGCACTTCCAGGGTGGTGTTCCGGCGGACGGCCTCGTCGGCGGCCAGGTCGACGGCGCGTTCCGCACCGGGCGAGCCGTCGAAGCCGACGACGACATGCCCGTGCAAGGGGGTGGGTTCGGAGGCCGAACCGGTGGATGTCGGAGCCTGGTTCACGGCGGATCCCTTCGGTACGCGCGGGTGGGCCCGGGTGGGCCGACCTGGGGCCAGTCTCGGGTGTCCAGGGGAGCGAACACAGGGCCGGAGGTCCCGTTTCGGGTGAGCCGGTGGGCCCTGCGGACGGCGGTCGGCGGCGGGGTGGTCGTCCGCCGGGTGCGTCAAGTGCCACGATCCATCGGGCGGCGCGCCGGCGCGAGCGGGGCACGAGGGCACCGGTGGGTCGCGGAGGCGTCGGTGCCGCCGAGCGGGTGATGCGGTTTCCGCAGGCGTACGCCGGCCGGCTGCCGGCAGGCTGCGTGGGGTCGCGATGGGGACGGGGCGTACGGGTCAGGCTTCGCGCCGCGGCGGCGGAGGCGATGGCGGGGCCGACCGCGGCGCCGTGTCGGCCTCCGCGTGGGCACGCGGGCCCGGGGGTTCTTGGATGAGGTGTCCGGTGACCAGTTCCGTGGTGATGCGGAACCACGCCTGCCCCTGGTCCTGCGCGCCGATGGGCGGGACCAGGTCGTCCAGGCGGGCGACGGCCGACGGGTCGCGGACCAGGGAGGCCTGACCGGTGACCGTCGCGGTCCAGCCGGTTCGAGCGGACGGGTCCACGTAGTCGGCCTGGAACGCGACCACGGAATCGCGCGCCGCCCTGGCCAGCCGCGAGTCGAGCGGAGCCCGGAACACGACGTACTCGCGGTCCAGCGCGAAGGGCACCAGGTAGACGGCGGGAAGCGCGCCCTCGCTGACGACGACGCGCCCCAGGGGCGCACTCGCCATCAGGTCCAGCGTCTCGCGGCGGCCGAGGGGACGTCGCGTCCCGGCGTGTTCGTTCATTGCTCAACCCTGGAGTCCGGGCAGCATCGGAAACAGGGCCGAACGGCCCTGATTCCGCCGATTGTGCCGAAGCCTCCGGATCCGACGACGGGCACCGCGCAGGGCGGCCCCGGGATCGGCGCCGGATGTCCCGATCCGATGGCCCGCTCCGACCTTCCGCGACCACCGGGTCGCCCGATGTGCGCACCATCGGTCACCGCATGAGCACCCACCGTGCCGTACGGCCGGCGCCGGGCAAAGGCCGGGGCCCCGTGAGCGCAGGTGCACTCGCGGGGCCCCGGGTGTCGGACGCGGAGGAGCGGCCGAGATCGGTGAGCGTGCGCGGTCAGCCTTGGTGGCCGCCACCACCGTGCTGCGGAGCCTCGTGCTGCGGCGACTCGTGGTGCGCGCCACCGTGCCTGTCGTCGTCGCCGTCGATGTTGGCGCAGAAGTTCCCGAACGTGGGGTTCACGAAGCCGACAAGGTTGAGGCTGTTCCCGCAAATGTTCACCGGGATGTGCACCGGCACCTGGACGTTGTTGCCCGACAGGACGCCGGGGGAGCCGACCGCGGCGCCGTTCGCCTCGGAGCCCGCGCTCGCCGCACCGGCGCCGGCCATCACCAGCGCGGCGCTGCCCGCGACCATCACACCGGTCTTCTTGAACGTGTTCACTGCATTCTCCGTATCACCCACCCGCGCCACCCGATTGCGACGCACGACGAGTTCAACGACGCACCTCCACGATGGCAACCATCCAGTGGGTGAGTTCATCCGATCCGGTGAACCCGGGCCTCGCGCCCGACGGCCGAAGGCCGGAGCGCGAACGCGGTCGCGCACCGGAGCGCGGCCGGGGAGCGGACGGTCCGGCGCCGACGGACAGCCGGGAGCGGGTGCGAAGCCCGCCCCCGCTGCCGGCTACGGACGGACGTACGGCCGGGTCATGATCTCCATGTTGTGACCGTTCGGGTCCTCGAAGTACGCGCCGCACCCGCCGAACCAGTCGTTGGTCTCGTCGGGTCGGGAGTGGCCGGGGTCGGCGTAGTAGGTGACCCCGAGCGCCTCCAGTCGCGCGATCATGGCGTCGAACCGGTCGTCGGGGACCAGGAACGCGTAGTGCTGGGACTGGATCGGTTCGTCGTTCTTCTCGTAGTAGTCGAGCGTCACGCCGTTGCCGAGGTCGACGGGCAGGAATGGCCCG
Organism: Embleya sp. NBC_00888; assembly: GCF_045207655.1. Taxonomy (NCBI): domain Bacteria; kingdom Bacillati; phylum Actinomycetota; class Actinomycetes; order Kitasatosporales; family Streptomycetaceae; genus Embleya; species Embleya sp. NBC_00888. Next base: position 3,585,629 of record NZ_CP108785.1, read on the forward strand.
AGCGGGGTACCGACTTCCAGGCCCAAGATCGAGGCGAGAAACTCGGCCGCCTGCCGGCGATCCTTGGCGTAGACGGCGGTGTGGTTCAACAGGACGGTGTTCACCGGAAGTCGATCCCGGTCCTGTTCCTGCCGCTGTTGTTGTTGCTGTTCCTGCTTCCGGTCGTGCGACATCCGTGGAGCCTCTCCGGGTCTCGATTTCCGCTGGGATTCGGCGCGCGCGGGCGCCGGAGGGGAAGAGAAGGAGAGGAGAAGGCGGGGCTCTGGCCCGCCTCGGACTCACGCCGAGGCCGGGTGCCCTACTCGTGTATGGCCCATGGCCGACCCGGCAGTCACCCGAACGACGTTAGTGCCCGGGCCGGACCGAGGCAACCATCGGGACCGCGGGCGCACGCGCGGTGGTCCGGGCGGCAACGTGCGTGCGGCGAGGGCGGCAAGTCCCGCGTGGGTGTGAACCGACGCGCCACGCCGAATGATTCATCCTGATATGTCGCGTCCTCGGCTACATTGACCTCCGAGGAGGCGGATCTTGACGTCGGACACGCCATGAAGCACATGTTGTCGGCCGGCACGGACTCCGCCGGTCGGCGGATGATGTTGTGGGGGCTGCTCCGCGGCGCGCTGATGTCGGCCCTGATGCTGGTGGTGTACTACCTCCTCCCACTGGATCGTCGGCTCGACATCGAGGCCGCCGTCGGACTCGTCGTCGGACTCGTCGCGTTCGTTGTGCTCGTGGCATGGCAGATCGAGGCCATCGCGCGCTCCGAGCGGCCGCGCCTGCGTGCCTTCGAGGCCGTTGCCGTCTCGCTGCCTTTCCTGTTGGTGCTCTTCGCCGCGACCTACTTCCTGATCGACTCGGATCAGGCGGACTCCTTCACCGAACCGATGTCCCGCACCGACGCGCTGTACTTCACCGTCACCGTCTTCGCCACCGTCGGCTTCGGCGACATCGCGCCACGGACCGAGGCCGCGCGCGTGGTGACGACGATCCAGATGCTGGTGGACCTGGTCGCGCTGGGCGTGATCGCACGAGTCATCCTGGGCGCGGTCCGGGTCGGCCTGCGCAGGCAGTCGGGTGGATCGGACGGCGACGCCATTCCCGACCTCGACCCGGACCGGGACGACCTCCCGGACCTGCCTCCCGACCCACCTCCACCCGGCGGGTAGCGCACCACGGACGACCGGGCTCGGGGAAGCCGTCCGATCAGGGTTTACGACCATAAGCTCATCAATGAAAACGCCTTGCGATCATCATATCCACCCGGCCCGCTTCCGTGTGTCGACCATTCCCGAAAGGCCTCGACCGGCACAGGATGGTGCCCGTCGTTTCCGGCTGGTCGGAACGGTGGAAAAGCCCGCAAGGAGAGGAAACGACGATGAGCGACGCCCCGGTCGTCACGTATGGAAGCTATCTGCGCCTGGACACGCTGCTGTCCTGCCAGGAGCCGCGGACCGAAGCGCACGACGAGATGTTGTTCGTGGTCATCCACCAGGTCTACGAACTGTGGTTCAAGCAGATCCTGCACGAGGTCGCGCTGCTCCAGCGCCAGTTGGAGGGCGGCAACGGCGCCGGCGCCCTGCACACGGCACGTCGGGTCGCCAAGATCCTGAAGACGGTCGTCGGCCAACTCGACGTCCTCGAGACCATGACGCCCCGGCAGTTCGCGTCCTTCCGCGACGCGCTCGGCACCTCGAGCGGGTTCCAGTCGGCACAGTTCCGCGAACTGGAAGCCGTGCTCGGACGCCGGGAGTTCGGATCCTTCGAAACCGGTCACGAAGAGCGGCTCAAGGCCGCCGCGCACCGCCCTTCGGTGTTCGACTCGCTGCTGCGTCACCTCGCCGTCCTGGGCTACGCGGTCCCCGAGCGGGTCCTGGAACGGGACACGAGCGTCGCGTGGCGACCGGACCCGGAGGTCCAGGAGGTCCTCAAGGCCGTGTACCTCGACGAGACCGCGCACGCGACACAGGTCTGCGAGGCCCTCGTCGACATCGACGAGGGCCTCCAGGAATGGCGCTACCGGCACATGAAGATGGTCGAGCGCACCATCGGTGCCAAGATCGGCACGGGCGGCTCCGCCGGCGCCGAGTACCTGCGCGCGACGTTGTTCTCGCCGGTCTTCCCCGACCTGTGGGAGGTCAGGTCCCAGGCCTGAGCCGCACCCCGCGGCGAAGCCCGGGGCCGGCCCCGAGCCCGCTCTGCCCGCCCCGCCCGGATCGGCGGCCCACCCTACTCCGTCCGCAGCGCCGTCGCCGTGCGCGCCTTGGCCGCCCAACTCGCGGGCAGGGCCGCGCCCAGGACCGCGATCAGCACGCCCGCGAGACCGAGCAGGACCAGTTGCCACGCGTCGTACACCTCGAGGATGCTCGGCGGCAGGTTGGTGCCCGCCGCGTGCCCCATCACCGGCAGCACATAGGCGTGCAGCGCGAAGCCGGCCGGCACGCCGACCAGGCCGCCGAGCAGGCCGATGCCCGCGACCGAGGCGAGCACCAGGCTCAGGGTCTGCCTCGGCGTCATGCCCAGGGCCTTGCACACGCCGATGTCGTGCACGCGCTCCCTGGTGTCCAACACGACCGAGTTGAGCACGCCGAGTGCCGCCACCGCGACCAGCATGAGGGTGAGCAGGACGGCCATCGTGTTCAGGATCAGGATCATGCCCTCCGCCTCGGTGGGCGAGTTGACCAGCACATCGCCGCCCAACGGCCGTACCACCGCCTCGAGTTGCCGGGCATAATCGGCGGGCGACAGGCCCGATCCGACCTCGACCAGGAAGGTTTCGGGTCGGGCGGCGGCGAAGGCGGCGAGGTCCGCGTGCAGGCGCATGCCGTCGTCCGAGGTGTCGAAGGCCTCGCCGACGATCCGCAGGGTCTGCGTGTCGCCCCGGTAGGTCACCCGGACCGGGTCGCCGATCCTGGTTCCGGTGCGCTCCAGGAAACGGGTGGGCACCGCGACCTCGCCGGGGCCGGCGATCCAGTGCCCGGAGATCATCTCGTAGCCGCCGGGCCGGGAATCGCCCTGATACAGCGTCGCCCGGACCGAGCCGGCCACCCCGGTCACGGTGACGTCCGCCTGGGCCAGGCCGTAGTACGACGCGGTGCCCCGCTGCGCCTCGATCGCGGCGCGCACCCGAGCCGTGTCGACGGCGGGCTCGGCGGTGTCGCCCTTGTTGGGCTGCGGTCCGCCCGGCCCGGCCGGTCCGCCCGGCCCCTCGGATGGCCCGCCGGCGATGACCGTGATCGCGGCGCGGTTCTCCGGATCCTGCGCCTCGCCGACCGCGTTCAGGGACGAGGTCAGCCCCAGCGCGAAGGTCGCGGCGACCGTACCGAAGGCCACCGCGAGCAACATCGCGAGCATCCGCACCGGGTGCGCGAACGGACTCGCGAGGCCGTACGTCAGCGCGCGCGGGAGCGGCAGTCGGCCCGCCGCGCGGTGCGCCCACTGGCCCCGTCCGGTACGCGGCGCGCGGCCGATCGCGATGGCCTCGACCGTACGCAGCCGCCCGGCCCGCAGCGCGGGCACCAGCGCCGCGAGCACGACCACCAGCAGGGCCGCGGCCGGCACCAGGACGTCCACCCACCAGGCCACCGCCAGCGACGTGTCGCCGTAGACCTCCTCGGTGTCCGACAGCAGCGGCAGCGCCATCAGGTTGCCCAGGACGACGCCCGCCCCGATGCCGACGGCGGCCGGGATCAACGCCTGGGCCACATAGGCCCGGACCACCTCGCGCGGGGTGAAGCCGATGGCCTTGAGGATGCCGATCCGGCGCAGCCCGGTGCCGACCGCGCCGCTGACCACGCTGCCGACGATGATCACCGACATCGCGATGCCCAGCGCGCCGAACGCCAACAGGAACGGGATGGTCGGCGCGGCGTTCCGATCGGCGGCGCGTTTGGTGTCCAGGTACGACTGGCTGCCCAACAGCGCCTCGGGCGGCACGGCCGCGGCGAGTCGGGCCCGGGCGGCGGTGATGTCGTCGTTGCCGCCCGCCGCGGCGAAGCGGTAGAGCATCTGGGTGGTGAGCGGCCCGGTCGACGTCGCGATCGCGGTGACCTGCTCGGGCGTGGCCCACACGTCGGCGGTCTTGCTCGCCGACATGGCGATGCCCACGATGGTCAGGGTCGGGGCGTCCGCGGCATCGGACGCGCGCAGGGTGGAGCCGAGCCGGATGTCGGGGCCGCCGAAGGAGGCGGACACGACGATCTCGCCCGGGCCGGCCGCCCATCGGCCGGACCTCAGGTCCAAGTCGTCCACATCGGCATCGGGACCGGGCCGCCCGACCAGGGTCAGCGGTGGCAGGTGCCCGCCGCCGGTCACCGGGCGCAACGTCGTGGACGGGAACGGCCCCGCGGTCGCGGTGACGCCGGACTGCCGTCGGGTGGCGTCCAGTTGTGCCGCGCTCGCCGCGGCCGGGTCGTACTGCACGCTCAGGTGCGCGCCGTGCTGCTGCGCGAAGGCGTGGTCGAACGGCGCGTTCGCGGCGACCATGAGCGACCCGGCGACCACGGCCGAGGCCACCGCCATCATCGTGGCCAGCGCGATCACCAGGGTCTGCACCCGCCGTCGACCCACGCCGGAACGCACCACCCGGCCCAGTGCGGAGCCGCCGAGGCCGATCATCGGACGGCCTCCGCGCGCGTGTCGAGCGCGAGGTGCCCGTCGACCAGATGGATCGTGCGGCTCGCGCACGCCTGGGCCAGCGCCAGGTCGTGGGTGACCAGCACGATGGTCTGCCCGTCCCGGTGCAGGTCCACCAGCAACTCCCGTACGTCGTGCCCCGACGCGGTGTCCAACGCGCCGGTCGGCTCGTCCGCGAGCAGCAGTGCGGGCCGATTGACCAGCGCCCGGGCCACCGCGACGCGCTGGCGTTCGCCGCCGGAGAGCCGGCCCGGGTAGGCGTGGGCGTGCCGTTGGATGCCCAGCACCTCCATCAACTCGGCGGCGCGGGCCGCCGCCTTGCGCCGGGAGGAACCGGTGAGTTGGGCCGGAAGCTGGATGTTGTCGGCGACGGTGAGGTCGTCGAGCAGGTTGAAGAACTGGAAGACCATGCCGATGTGTTCGCGGCGAAAGCGGGCCAGCGCGTGCTCGCTCAGCCCGTCGATCCGCCGGCCGGCAACGGTCACCGTGCCCTCGGTCGGCTTGTCCAGCCCGGCGACCAGGTTCAGCAGCGTGGACTTGCCGCTGCCCGAGGGACCGGTCACCGCGAGCGCCTCGCCCTGGGCGACGCCGAGGTCGAGCGGTCCGAGCGCGGGAGCGCCGGCGCTGTCGTAGCGCTTGGCCACGCCCGCCAGTTCGATCACGTGAGTCATGGGGATCGTCCGTCCTTGACGTCGAGAGGGGGAGGTGTCCTTGTCGGCTCAGTGAACGTAGGGGCGGGCGCCGATCGGGCGCGTCGGCCACCCAACCGACATCCGGCCCTCCGCGCGGAGGACCCGGGCGCGGGGTCATCCCTGCGAAGTACGCCGCACGGACCGCGGCCTGGCCGCGCGGGCGGATGCGGCACGGCGTGGGCGGGTCGCACAATGAGCCGGTGGATACCGAAGACGAGCCGGGGGCCCGGCGTGGATGGCGGGCGCAACTGGCGTTCACGCTGCGCTCGGAGGCCGGTACCGCCCCGCTCTCGCGTCGGGCGATGTGCGCCGACGTGGTGTTGGCCGTCCTGCTGACCGTGCTCGCGCTGGTGGTGGCGGCTCGGTATCCGGACAGCGGTCCGGTCCAGGACGCGCGGCACGTCCCGTACGAGTCCGCCGAGCGTCCGGCCCCACGGATCCCTCCGATATCTCCGATACCGCCGGAGGTCCGGCTACCCGAGGAATGGGGGCCATCCTCCGTCGAGTATCCGGCCGTACCGCGACCACCGATACCGCCGGAGGGTTGGCCACCCGAGGAACGGGGGCCGGCCTCCGTGCCCTGGCCGTTCCTGGTGCTCTCCGCGCTGCCGCTGGCCGTGCGACGCCGGTACCCGCTGGCCGCGTTCGCCGCGGTGCTGAGCGCGGGGGTGGCCATCGGCGAGGACGACGCGTCCTGGATCAACGTGCTGACCTGCGTGATCGGCGCCTACAGCGCCGTCGTCTACAGCCGCTACCGGGTGCGTGCGGTGTCCGTGCTGGTGGGTGCCGCGGTGTTGGCCGGCGCGGCGTTCCGGGACTCGGCGCCGATCCTGCCGGGCTGGTCGAGCCCGGGAGTGGTGCTGCTGGTCGCGGGCGGGATGGCCGGCCTGGTGCTGTTCTGGCGACGGCAGTTGGCGGCGAGCCGGGATCGGTACACCCGGCTCCAGCAGGACCAACAGGAGGCCACCCGCCGGGCGGTCGAGGAGGAGCGGTCCCGGATCGCCGCCGAACTGCACGATGTGGTGACGCACAATGTCAGCGTGATGGTGATCCAGGCGGGGGCCGCGCGCAAGGTGATGGACGCGGCGCCGGAACGCTCGAAGGAGGCGCTGCTCGCGGTCGAGGCGGGCGGGCGGGCCGCGATGGCCGAACTGCGCCATGTGATGGGACTGCTCGCCGCCGCGGACCACGAGCGCCCCGACGACCTCGAACCCCAACCCGGACTCGACCGACTGGACGAGCTGATCGAGCGGGTGCGCGCGGCCGGTACGCCGGTGCGCGTCGCGACGTCGCTGCCGCCGGACCCGCTGCCGCCCGGGGTGGATCTCGCGTCGTATCGGGTGGTCCAGGAGGCGCTGACCAATACGATCAAGCACGCGCCCGGCGCGGCGGCCAGTGTCGTCATCGGCTATACGGGGGATTGCTTGGAGATCGAGGTCATCGACACCGGAGGCACGCACGGCGGCCGGTCGATGGACGGCAACGGCCGGGGGCTGATCGGGCTGCGCGAGCGGTTGGCGGTCTACGGCGGCGAGTTGACCGCCGGGCCGACCCTGGTCGGCGGGTACCGGATCCGGGCCGCGGTCCCGTGGCGGACGGCGTGAACCGACCGGCGCTGCGGGTGGTCATCGCCGACGACCAGGCGCTGGTGCGTACCGGCTTCGGGATGATCCTGGCCTCGGACGGCATCGAGGTGGCGGCCGAGGCGGCCAACGGGGCCGAGGCGATCGCCGCGGTGCGGCGCACCCGACCCGACGTGGTGCTCATGGACATCCGCATGCCCCAGATGGACGGCATCGAGGCCACTCGCCGGATCCTCGCCGACGGCGGCTCGGCCGGCACCCGGGTGATCATCCTGACCACGTACGACCTGGACCACTACGTCTACGCCGCGCTCACCGCCGGGGCCAGCGGCTTCCTGCTCAAGGACGTCACCCCCGAGCAACTGGTCGCCGCCGTATGCCTGGTCCAGGCCGGCGACGCGCTGCTCGCGCCGACCATCACCCGCCGGCTGATCGAGCGCTTCGCGCATCGCGACGAACCGCGTGGCACGCCGCACCGCGACCTGTCCGAGTTGACCCCGCGCGAGTTGGAGGTGCTCCGGCTGCTCGCGACGGGTTTGAGCAACGCCGAACTCGCCGAGCGGTTGTCACTGAGCCCGACCACGGTCAAGACCCACATCGGTCGCATCCTGTCGAAGCTGAACCTCCGGGACCGGGTGCAGGCGGTGGTGCTTGCGTACGAGACCGGGCTGATCGCACCGGGCGGCGGAGCCTAGTGCCGCGCCCGGCGGGGCCCGGTATCGCCTGCCCGGCCGGGCGAAGGCGTACGGCCTCATCCCGCTCCCGCGCCGGCTCCACGCGTCCGCGACCGGTGTGACTCGCCGCCGCGTGGCCGGCCGCCGAGTCCCGTATCCCGCGCTCGTGCCGGATGCGGCGCTCGCGGGCGGGTCCCCTGCGGGGGCTGCCCCTATGCTGCCGATCATGGGGAGTCTTTCGCGAATATCCGGGTGGGTGCCGCGCGGTCCGGCCATGGGGGCGGTGTGCACGGCGGCCGTCGGCGTACTCGTGGTGGCGTTCACGATCGTGGACATGGCGCCGATGGACAGTACGGACGCGCTGGGCCTGGTGCCGGTCTTCGCCGCGTGCGCCGCGTTGTTCGTCCGCCGGGAGTACCCCGTCACGGTGCTGCTGCTGACCCTGCTGGCGTCGGCGGTGTACTACCCGTTCGTGGTGGCGGACGGACCGCTGTTCGTGACCTTCGCCGTGGCCCTGTACAGCGCGGCGGCGCGCGGGCACCTGGTGATCACCATGGTCGTCGGCGCCGGTTTCGCGACCGCCGTCGGCGTCTCCGAACAGCGCAGCGGCCAGAACCACCTCGCGGACGCCGCGCTGTTCCTGATGTTCGGCTGGATCGTCGCGGTGATCGCGATCGGCGGGATGCTGCACAACCGCAACGCGTACCTGGCCGAGGCGCATCGCCGCGCGGAGGAGGCGGAGCACACCCTGGAGGCCGAGGCCCGGCGCCGTGCGGTGGAGGAACGGCTGCGGATCGCACGGGAGTTGCATGATGTGCTGGGCCACCATCTGTCACTGATCAACGTACAGTCCGGGGCCGCGTTGCACGGTTTCGCGCGTGCCCCGGACCGGGCCGAGCAGGCGCTCGACGCGATCAAGCGGACCAGCCGCGACGCGCTGCGCGAACTGCGCGAGACGCTCGGCGTGTTGCGGCAGGTGGACGAGGAGGCGCCGACGGCGCCCGCGCCCGGCCTGGCCGCGCTCGACGAGCTGATCGCGCACATGGGTCGGGCCGGTATCGAGGTGCGCCTGGAACTACCCGGCGACTCGCGGCCCTTGCCGCCGGCGGTGGATCTGGCCGCGTATCGGATCGTGCAGGAGGCGCTGACGAACGTGACCCGGCACTCGGGGGCGGCGTCGGCCGTGGTGCGGATCGAGTTCGAGGAGAGGCGGGTACGAGTGCGGATCGACGACGACGGGCGGGTCGGCGCGGGGGGTTTCCCGGACGGCCGCGACGCGGCGCGTCCGGAGGACGCCCACGGTGCGGCGGGCGGACCGGGCGGCGGGAGTGGGGTCGCGGGCATGGGCGAACGGGCCCGGGCGTTGGGCGGCGAGTTCGAGGCCGGCGCGCGGCCGGGCGGCGGGTACCGGGTCAGCGCCACGCTGCCGCTGTGCCGGGAGGGCGCCGCGTGATCCGGGTGTTGCTCGCGGACGACCAGGCCCTGGTCCGGGCCGGCCTGCGCTGGATCCTGGACAACGAGGACGACATCACGGTGGTCGGCGAGGCCGTCGACGGCACGGAGGCGCTCGCGCTCGCGGGCGAACTGCGGCCGGACATCGTGTTGATGGACATCCGGATGCCGCGACTGGACGGCCTGGAGGCGGCCCGACGGATCATCGCCGACGAACTCCTCGCCGACGTGCGGGTGGTCATCCTGACCACCTTCGACCTGGACGAATACGTGTACGGCGCGCTGCGCGCGGGCGCGAGCGGCTTCCTGGTCAAGGACACCGAACCGGTCGAACTGATCCACGGCGTGCGGGTGGTCGCCCGTGGAGACGCGCTGATCTCGCCGACGATCACCCGCCGGCTGATCGCCGAGTTCGCCGGCCGGGTCGCGCCGCCGGAACCGGACCCGCGGGTCCAGGCGTTGACCGATCGCGAACGCGAGGTGATGGCCCTGGTCGCGGCCGGGTTGTCCAACGACGAGATCGCGGCCCGGCTGGTGCTGAGCCCCGCGACGGCCAAGACCCACGTGAGTCGGATCATGACCAAGACCGCGGTCCGCGACCGGGCCCAACTCGTGGTGCTGGCCTACGAATCGGGGATGGTGACGCCCGGCTGGTTGGGCTGACCGGATCCGGGTCGGTGCGGGAACGGTTGGGGTCGGTCGGGGGCGGCTCCGGGACGACCCGCAACCGGGGGTGTACACCGGGCGCAACCGTGGGGGTATCCGCCGGCGTGGCGGGCCCACCGGGGGCGTCCGGCCGTACCGTGCCTGCGCAGGACGCCCGGCGGCCGTCCTGCCGAGAGGCTTGTGGACAAGAGACACCACGTCCCCAAGCCCCTCCTGCGGATCGAGGAAGCAATGCCCGAGACCCCGGTTTCCTACCCCCCGCCCGGCGTCGACCCCGGGCCGCCGGCACCGCGACGCACCGACCGCCCGAGCGTGTTCGAGCGCATCGCGAGCTGGGCGCACCGGCGCCGCAAGGCGGCCCTGCTGGTGTGGGTCGCGGTGCTGATCGCGGTCAGCGGCATCGCGATGGCGATCGGCAGCGACTACCACAACGACTTCTCGCTCCCGGGCACCGAGTCCCAGCAGGCCGCCGACACGCTGAAGCGGCACGGCGCCACCCAGGCCGGCGACAGCGTACAGATCGTCCTGCACGACAAGGCGCCGGTGTCGACGCCCGCGACCCGGGAGCGGGTCGAGCGCATGCTCGGCGCGGTACGCGACCTCCCGCACGTGGCCGAGGTGCGCAGTCCGTACGACGACGCGAACGCCGTCTCGCAGGACGGGCTGACCGCGTACGCCACGGTCACCCTGGACGGCGTCGGTACGGACGTGCCCAAGGACGCGGTGACCAGGATCATCGACACCGCGCAGGCCGCCGAGACGCGCGAGGCGACGCTGCGGGTCGAACTCGGCGGTGACCAGATCCGCGGCGCCCAGGAGGGCGGCGGCGGTGCGGCCGAGGGCGCGGGCATGCTCGGTGCGTTGGTCGTCCTGGTGTTCCTGTTCGGTTCGCTCGTGGCCGCCGCCGTGCCGCTGTTGACCGCCATCTTCGCGGTGGGCAGCACCCTCGGCCTGGTCGTGCTCGCCTCGCACCTGGCCAATATCGCCGACTTCACGCCGCCGGTGATGATGCTGGTGGGCCTGGGTGTCGGGGTGGACTACGCACTGCTCATCTTCTCCCGCTACCGCGCCGAACTGCTGCGCGGCGCGGACGCCGAACAGGCCACCCGACGCGCCCTGGACACCGCGGGTCGCACCGTGTTCTTCGCCGCCTGCACGGTGATCATCGCGCTGCTGGGACTGGTCACGCTGGGCCTGGGCTCGCTGCGCGGCGTGGCGCTCGCGGTCGCGCTGACCGTACTGATGACCATGCTCGCGTCGCTGACCCTGCTGCCCGCGCTGCTCGGCCTGTTCGGCAAGCGCATCCGGCGCAACGTCGAGCGCCGTGCGGCCAAGAGCAAGGTCGTCGAGGGCACCCGGTGGCGCTCCTGGGCCGGCCTGGTCCAGCGCCGTCCGTGGCTCGCGCTGATCGTCCCGGTCGTCGCGCTGGTCGGCTTGGCCGCGCCCGCGGTCGACATGCGCCTCGGCTTCGCCGACGCCGGCAACGACGCGGCGGCCAAGACCAGTCGGCAGGCGTACGACCTGCTCGCGGACGGGTTCGGGCCCGGCTTCAACGGGCCGCTGTTCGTGGTCGTCGAGGGTGACGCCGGCGCGGCGGAGCAGACCAGGAGCACGCTCGAGGGCACCCCCGGGATCGCCGCGGTGAGCCCGATCCTGCCGTCCGGTGACCCGCGGGTGTCCACGGTGATCGCCTACCCGAAGTCCGCGCCCCAGGACGAGGCGACCACCAAGCTGGTCGAACACCTGCGCGAGGACGTCATGCCGGGCGTGGAACGCGGCACCGGCGCCACCGTCCTGGTCGGCGGCGGTACGGCCGCCGTCGAGGACTTCGCGGCCAAGGTCGCCGACCGACTGCCGCTGTTCGTGGCGATCGTGGTGGGTCTGTCGTTCGTGCTGCTCCTGCTGGTCTTCCGGTCGATCCTGGTGCCGCTGAAGGCCGCGCTGCTCAACCTGCTCAGCATCGGTGCCGCGATGGGCGTGATCACCCTCGTGTTCCAACACGGCATGTTCGGTGTGCAGGAGGGCCCGATCGAGGCGTTCATCCCGGTGATGATCTTCGCGATCGTGTTCGGGCTCTCGATGGACTACGAGGTCTTCCTGCTCGCCCGTGTCCACGAGGAGTGGCAGCGCACCCGGGACGCCGGGCACGCGGTCCGCGAGGGTCTGGCGACCACCGGCAAGGTGATCACCGCGGCGGCGGCCATCATGATCGTGGTCTTCGGCGCCTTCGTACTGAGCGAGGACCGCATGTTGCAGCAGTTCGGCCTCGGTCTGGCGGTCGCGATCCTGCTCGACGCGTTGGTGATCCGCTGCCTGATCGTGCCCGCGGTGATGCGCCTGTTCGGCGCCCGGGCCTGGTGGCTCCCGCGCCCGCTGGAGCGCGCACTGCCGCGGATCGCTCTCGAACACGACTGACCCGCGAGGCGTCGAGCACACCGGTCGGCCGGCGGTGGCGGCGAAGGACCCACATCCTTCCCCGCCACCGCCCTCGCGCGTTCGACGTGCGGTACGGGGTCGGCCGCGGGTGAGCAGGCTCGGGCACCGCCTTCAGGTGGGTGCGCGCGGGGCCGTCGACGCGAGCAGCAGCAGGAGCAGCTCGATCGCGAGGGTGAGCAGGCAGGCCAGGAGGCCGAGCGCCAACACCGCGCCCTGGACCACCGGATGGTCGCGGTCGAGGATCGCCTCGACCAGGCACGAGCCGAGCCCGGGCCACGCGAACACGCTCTCCGCGATCACCGCGCCGCTCGACAACGCGATGGTGGCGGTGAAGGCGCGGTCCAGGCCGCGGCGCCGCCCACCCCGGCGGCGGACCGCCACCGCGATCCCGAGCGGGACGGCGACGAAGGGCAGTACCGACACCACGGACAGCGCCGACTCGACGGCACGCGGCAGCCGTTGCGCGAGCACGTCGGTCACCGGCTCGCCGCTGCGGAACGAGGTGCCCAGATCGCCGGACGGCAGCCCGGACACGTAGTCGCCGAACTGCGCGACCCGCGACCTGTCCAACCCCAGTTCGTGCCGCACCTGTTCGGTTCGCGCGGAATCCGCGTTCCGGCCGGCGACGACCACGGCCGGGTCCCCCGGCATCAACCGCACGATCGTGAACGTGCCCACGACCAGGACGCCCAACACGAGGACGACCCCCACGAGTCGACCCAACAGACGGCGCACGCCATGCGCGTGCGGATCCTCATCCGGCGGGCACGGATCGACCGGTGGCTCTTCGGCGCCGGTGCCGGTGCCGACGGCGCCGTGGACGCGGGTGCCCGGGATGGTCATGAACGCTCCTTGGCCGGGACGAGAGGAACGGACGGGCGGGGCAGCACAGTTGGGACGGATCCGGGGATGAATGGGTTCCGTGGGAAATGGGATGCCGGAAGCGGCAAGCGGCAAGCGGGTCGTGGCGCGGACGCGGTGCGCCCGTCACCCGCGGCGGTGGGCCACAGGTGACGTGTCGTGGGCCGCGATGTGCGCGGTCCGGCGGCCCGGTTCGTTCTCTCGCCCGGGATAGCCGGTTTCGGCTCGCCGGCCCCGGGCGTCGCCCGACGGGCATCACACGTAACGGCTACGGAGCGCGTGGCGTCCACGTGACGAGACCGGTTACCGGTCGTGCCCGCGCCGGGGCGGCCGACTTCCCGCCGGTGGACGGCTTTCGGTCCTTCGTCCCGTTGGTGGATGCGGCACCCGGCGCGCAGGCGGAGTTTCGGGTGCCTCGGTCTCGGGGCGGTGTTGTCCGAGTGGTCGGCCGGGCGCTTCTCGGGTCAGGTCGGGTTGCTTCGCTGGATGTGATCGAGGACCAGGCGGCCGCGTGGCGAGAGCCGGTAGCCGACGTCCAGGCTTTCGGTGAGGCCGCGTTCCTTGAGTTTGCGGACATCCACCTTGAAGAGGAGCTTCTCCCGGTCGAGGCCGGCGGCCAGGTCGGCGGCGCGTACCGCGGGGTTCGCGTCGATCAGCTCCAACATCGCGGTGGTCCACGGCCCGTGACCGCTTCGTGCGTCCAGGCGGCGCAGTCCCGCGACGATCTCGTCGAGGTCCTTCGCCGACAGGTCGGTGTCCGAGCGCAGGCTCACCCGTGGGTCGGCGCCGACGAAGCGCAGGCCGATCCGGTACAACTGCCGGTCTTCGCCGGGGCGCTGGTGTGCGAGCACTTCCGGTTTGGTGGCGTAGCCGGCGCGTTGGGCGTCCCGGTCGGTCACGCTCGCCTCCGATACGGCCGCGACCTCGTCCACCTCCAGCACGCCGACCTCGGTGCGCAGCGTGCTGCCGAGGCGGACGGCGGGCGTGCGCCGGCGGCGGAAGGCGAGGTCGACGTCGCCGGACGCGATCTTGACCAGTACGTCGTGTGTGAACAACAACGGCAACTCCGTGTCCTGGATCCCGGCCGGCGCATGGCCCCGCCGACGCCGGTGTGCTGCCGGTGTGGTGCCCACGCGGCACGGACGACACACCGGGGTCGACCCCCGAACACCGACGATACGGGCCCGGACGCGGGGCGGACGGCTCAGGTCCGGGGTTCCCGGAGGGTGGGGGCGAGGAGCGTGGTGACGATCCTGTGGACGGCTTCGGGTGTCGGTGGGGTGCCGTTCCGGTCGGCGAAGAGCATGTGGCCGGTGCCGATCAGGGTGGGGGCGAGCGTGTCGATGTCGGCGTCGGCGGCGATGCGGCCGAGGTCGCGTTCGGCGGTGAGGTAGGAGGCGAGCATGGCGGTGGCCTCGGTCAGGACCGGGATGCCGGTCGGCGTGCTGCGGCGGAGGCGGGTGCGCAGGTCGTCGCGGGAGGTGACGAGGCCGACGATCGCGACGGCCACCGATTCGAACAGGCCGGTCAGCGCGCCGGTGACGTTGGCCGCGACGGTCCCGGTGCCGGCCTCCGCGCGCAGGAGGTCGGCTCGGCGGTCGATGCGGGCGATGCGGTCCAGGACGAGGTCGGCCAGGAAGGCGTCGAAGTCGGTGAAGTGCCGGTGCAGGACGCCCTTGGCGCAGCCCGCCTCGGTGGTGACCGCGCGGCTGGTCAGCGCGCTGGGGCCGGCGCGGAGCAGGACGCGCTCGGCGGCGTCGAACAACTGCTCGCGCGCGTCGCGGATGGCCGTTCCGGTGGGCACCGTGCATCGCCTCTTTCTGTCGCCGTCTCTTCATGCCGTCGCGGTCTGTTCGCGCGGTTCGCTCGCGCGGGCTTTCGCGCCGTCCCTTCGCGCCGTCCCTTCGTGCCGTCTCTTCGCGCCGTCCCTTCGTGCCGTGTCGATTCCGTCGATTCTCTCGCGTGCGGGCCGCCTTCGTTGACGAGTGGGCATCTGCCCATTCATAGTGGGCGCATGCCCACTATGCCGCCGGGGCCCGAACGAGTACCCGGTTCCGAAGCCCCACCCCACCTGCACCGCCGGATGGCCGAGTCGTTCGGGATGGATCCCGAACGCTACGACCGGGCCCGGCCCCGCTACCCGGACGCCCTCGTGGCGCGGATCGTGGCCGCCGCGCCCGGGCCCGCCGTCCTCGATGTCGGCATCGGCACCGGCATCGCGGCCCGGCAGTTCCGGGCGGCCGGTTGCGATGTGCTCGGTGTCGAGGTCGACGCGCGGATGGCCGCGTGGGCGCGCGGGCGCGGACTCGACGTCGAGGTGGCCGCGTTCGAGGACTGGGACCCGGCCGGCCGAGCCTTCGACGCGGTCGTCGCCGCGCAGACCTGGCACTGGGTGGACCCGGTCGCGGGAGCGGTGAAGGCGGCCGAGGCGCTGCGGCCCGGCGGGCGGCTCGCCCTGTTCTGGAACGTGGAGCTACCGCCCTCCGAGATCGCGGAAGCCTTCGCCGAGGTCTACCGGCGGATGTTGCCCGACTCGCTCGCGGCACGGCGATGGGCGAGCGGCTCGGTCGGACACGCGGCGCTGTGCGCCGGGGCCGAGGACGGGATACGCGCGGCGGGCGGGTTCGACGAGCCGGAGCGGTGGCACTTCGACTGGGCACGGCGCTACACCCGCGACGAGTGGCTGGATCAACTGCCCACCACCGGCGACCACACCCGGCTCCCGGCGGCCGAGATGGCAGCGTTGTCGGCGGCTGTCGGAGCCGTCGTCGACGCGTCGGGAGGCGCCTTCACGATGCGCTACACCGCGGTGGCGGTGACCGCGTCGCGAACCGGGGTCCGCTGACCGGGCGATCCGGTCGCGGGCTCCGCGCCGGGGCTCGCCTTCGCCGCGCCGGGCGCAATCGCGTGTCGGGCGGCGCGTACGGATGCCGTCGCCTCGCTATGTTGGGCCGCCTCGGGGGAGCGCACTGGGCGATCCTCGCCGGACGGAGGAGCCGCGTGTGTCCACGGAACCCGCTTTCGAGGAAGCCGAGGTGATCGTGTTCCGTGATGTCGCGGAGTTCGAGACCTGGCTGGACACGCACGTCGAACTGGCGGTCGGGGTGTGGCTGAAGATGGCGAAGAAGGGTTCCGGCATCCCGTCGCTGACCAGTGACGAGGCGGTCGACGTCGGCCTTTGCTACGGCTGGATCTCGGGGCAGCGCAAGTCCTACGACGACGACTACTACCTACAGAAGTACGTACCGCGCCGCCCGCGCAGCCGGTGGTCGCAGGTCAACGTGGCCAAGGTCGAGGAACTGAGCGCGGCCGGGCGGATGCGGCCCGCCGGGCTGGCCGAGGTCGAGGCGGCGCAGGCCGACGGTCGGTGGGAGGCGGCGTACGAGTCGCAGCGCGACGCCGTGGTCCCGCCCGATCTGGCCGCCGCCTTGGCGGAGAACCCGCGGGCCGCGCGGGCGTTCGAGGAACTCGGCCGGACGCAGCGGTACGCGGTGATCCTGAAGCTGATCACCGCGCGCACCGCCGCGACCCGTGAGAGTCGGCTGCACAAGGCGATCACCGAACTCGCGAGGACCGACGCCGCCGGCTGACGGACGCCCGCGCCCCGGATTGCGCATGTGCCCAGGTGCGCCATGTGGCCGAGGTGACCGGTTACGGGCTCTCCGCGCGCAGTTCGTCGCGCAGCCGCAGGAGCCGTCGGCGTCGGCCTCGCGCTCGGGCCGGCAGCAGGGCCGACGTGACAACCGGGGTGGTGCCCGTCAGCGCTGTCGTGGTGGTCGCGGTCGTGGTGCCGCGCGAGGCGGCGACCGCGGTGCCGAGGGCGGTGGTCGCGGTGGTCGCGGCGAGGGCGATCGAGGCCGCGAGTACTCGATCGTGACCGTAGAGCGGACGGCGTTCGGTGAGCGCCCGGGCGGCGAAGACGGCCCATGCGGAGCCCACCGGGATCAGCGCGCCGAAGGCGATCCGGGTGCGGACCGGGAGGGCGCCCGGCTCGGTGGCCCGCAGCAGGGCGACGAACGCCGCTCCGCGGCCGCTCGCCAGGCCTACGGCGACGTGCGGCATCCGGGCGCGCAGCGAGGTTTCGGCGGTGATGGCGCGTTCGAGGGATTCCGGGACGGGGATCGCCTTGGGGCGGTCGTGGGAGGGGCACCGGTCCTGCCGCTCGTGCTCGTGCTCGTTCGGGCTCTCGTTCGCGTTCACGTTCGCGTTCTCGTTCGGGTTCCGGTTCACGCCTGGAATCCCCTCTCGGTGAGGATGTCCCGGCGAAGAGGTTCACGACCCGAGGAGTCGACAGGAGTCGTCAAGCCTCCGTGACTCCCTGGATCCGGCTGATCCCGGCGGTGCTCGTGACCACGACGAACGGGTTGGCGATGGCCGCGCGTTGGGCGTCGAGGTACAGCAGGCCGCGCTCGCCGACCGCGAGCGGGGGACCCTCGGTGATGGTCGCGGTCCACCCGCGCGGGAGCACATCGTCGGTGAGCGGCGGGTCGTACAGGTCGAGGGTGACCTCGATCTCGCCTCGGCCCGGCATCGACACCGAACCACGCGTCCGCAGGATGTCCATGTGTCGAGTGTCGGTCGGGCGACTCCCGCGCGCCGGCGGGTCGTGGCGAGGGCGCGGTCGGGCACATCGCCCGACCGCGCCCTCCATCGACTTCCAGGCCGCGCCGTACCCGGACGGCGGAGCGAGTACCGGTCCCTATCGGGTGTTGCGGCGGCGGGCGGTCGCGACGGCGCCGCCGCCGAGGAGCACCAGCGCGCCGCCGGCGAGGGTCAGCGGCATTGCCGTCGCGCTGCCGGTCTTGGGCAGTTCGGTGAGCTTCGAGCCGGTCGCAGGCGCCTTCTCGGCGGTCTCCGGCGTGGGCTTGGCAGTGTCGGGCACGGCCGGGCCGACGACCTTGAACCGGTGGGTGCTGACGTCCTGACCGGGCACCTTCACCATCCAGGGCTGGAGGCTGCCGTCGGTGACCCCGGTCGTGGTCGACGCCTTGATCGTCACCGAGAGTTCGACTGTGACCGACTTGCCCGCCCGCAGGGTGCCGGGGATGTCGAAGTTGACGAGCAGGGACTGCTCGCTTCGGGTGACCGCGAGTGTTTGCGTGGCCTTGCCGGGGAGCCGGTAGCCGACCGTGACGTCGCGGGGCTCGGCGGATGTGTTGCCGCCCGTGAGCGTGAGCAGGATCGCGATCTGCGGGGAGGCGATGTCGTTGTATTCGCTGGTGTTGGTGACCGTCAGGCGGCTCTGGAACGTCTTGCCGCGAGTGACCGTCGACGGCACGTCGGCGGTGAGTGCGAGCCACGGCTTGTAGCCGGGCTCGCCGACGCGCGGGTCGTCCTTGGGGGGCGCGGGCTTGGTGGAGGTGGGGGCCTTGGTGGGGGTGGTGGTCGCCGTGGGGGAGGGAGCCTTTCCGGGGGGCGTGGTCCGGCCGGCACCGGGCGTCGGGGTGGCGGAGGACGAAGGCGGGGTCGTGGCGTCGGCCGCGTGGGCGGTGCCGGCAGCCGCGGGCAGGGCCAGCGCGACCAGGACGGCGATGGGAGTGCCGACCGCGAAACGGCGGGCAAAAGAGTTGATTTCGGGCATGCGCATGACAGAGTCGTCCCTTGCTCAAGTGACGGTGAAAAGAAAGAAAACGCACAACGAACTCGGAGTCCCGGATGCCGCCGGAGCCGGTGTCCCCGGCTCCGCGTACTGGTTCCCGCCGCTCCCGTGTTATTGCTGTTTGCCGCTCTCCATCACATAGACGTGTCTCCGCCGTGCCGGTTGCGTCCGAAGTGAAAATTGGTGAGCGGGTTCTTCAGGTACCGCGGCGAGCCCGTCAGGGGCAGTCGTGGAACGAGCGGGCCTCTGGGGTGAGGGGTGCGCAGAAGTCGTCGATGTGGTCGCCGACTTGGTGTGCGACGTAGGTGAGACCGGCCGGCAGGATCGCGTAGGTCACGATCGCCACGACGACTCGACCGTAGGAGGCCGCGGAGGCGGCTTGGGCACGGTGCGGCCTGCGGGGAGGGTAGATCAGCGGCACCGGCGAGCCGGGGCGGTGGCGGCCCTCGACCGTGCAGCGGTGCGGAACGCGGTTGTGGTCGGTGTAGGCGACGGTGGTCACGTACACGTAGTAGACGTCGTGGCCGGTTCGGTCGGGGTCGGAGCTTGCCCGGGGGCGGCGAGATCTCTCCATTTTTCGAGCGCCGATTTCGTGTGCCGCGCTGTGATGCGCGCTTTCCCGGACCAACGCTCGTCCGTTGCCGGATAATTGGGCGCGCGAAAAGTGGAGAGATCCTCGCCCCTCGGCCCACGTTCCGGGTGACAGAGCCGCGTTGCCATTTTTGCGGAGGGTGCCATGACACAGACCCGACCGGACCTGCCCGGAGACCTGCCGTCGGATCGGCGGCCGCCGGAGCTCCCCCAGGTCCCCGACGAACCGGCCGCGCCGCCGGCCGAGGACACCGAGTCGCCGGGCACCGAGCCTGGTTCGGCCTGGAGTTCGGTCCCGGGTTCGGGTCCGAGCCCGGGTTCGAGTGGGGGTTCGGAGTGGGACCCGGGTTCGGAGTGGGACCCAGGCGCGGATGCGGATGGGGACGCCGACACGGACGCGGAAGTGCGTTCGGGTTCCGATCCGGGTGCGGACGACACGTGGCAGCGGTTGCGTGACGGTGACGAGGACGCCCGGATCGCGTTGTACGAGCGTCACCACGACGTGTTGGTTCGCTGGTTCCGGGCGAATCTGCCCTCGGCGGCCGAGGCCGACGACTTCGTCAGCGAGGTGTTCGTCCGCGCGCTCGATGGCATCGCCCGCGACCTGAAGCCGCGTCGGGGCGTCGACCGGTGGTTGTGGGGCATCGCCAGAAACCTGTGGAAGGCGGAGTTGACGGCGCGGCGACGTGCCGCCGGCCGGCCCATCGAGGAGGACGCCGCGCCGGACGTGAAGAACGCGGTCGCCTCGGGGGCGGTCACGGTCGGCACCGACCTCGGCCACGCGTACGGCAAGACCCAGGCCTTCGCCGCGCTCTACACCGACACCGACGCGTTGTCGAAGACCCAACGCGCGGTGGTGAGCGCGCACTTGGACCACACGCTCGCCGAGATGCGGTTGGTCAGGGGTGCCGAGCTCGCCGCCCATCTGGGGTGGCCACGCGTCAAGGTCGACCGCGAACTCAGCCGCGGTCTGAAGAAGGTGCGCGAGCGGGTGGGGCTGTTGGCGGCGGCGCGCTCGGTGCGCTCCTGCTCCGAGGCCGCCCAAGTCCCGGGGCTCGCAGGGTTGTTCGTCGCCGAGGAGGCCGGGTCCGCCCTGGTTCCGACCCGCGCGGAGTATCGCGCGCTCGGGGCGCACGCGAAGACGTGTGGGCGCTGCTCCGCCGTGGCCGAGGACGCCGTCCTGCAACGCACCTGGGTACTCGGCCCGGGCCTGGCGTTGGCGGCGGCCCGACAGGGCACGGACGAGGACGAGCGGCGCCGCGCGGCGGTGGCCTGGTGGACGGGTCGTCCCGCCGCGGCCGAAGCCGCACCCGCGACCACGGCCGAGGCGGCCACCGCCGAGGCCGCCTCGGTGCCATCCGGCGTGACCCCGGAGGTGGTCGCGTCCGCGGCCGCCGCGGCACCCGCACCGGCCGATCCGGGCCGGTTCGGTGAGATCGCGCGAATCGTACGCCCGGCCCTGGAGGCCGTCGCCCGGCCGCTGGTCACCGGTACGCGTGCCGTACGCGACGCGGTCCTGCAGCAGTTGTTGCGCCTTCCCGGTGTCGCCCCGGCGGTGAGTACCGCCTCCCGACTCGCCACCGACAATCCCATGGCGGTCCGCGTCGGCGGCACGGTCGTCGACCTGGTCGCGGCGGCCGCCCTGACGTTGCTGGCGGTGGCGCCCGACACCGCGCACACGCCGTCCGCCCGGCCGTCCCCCGGCTCTTCGGCGACCCCCGGCGGTGCGGGTGGCGACCCGTCGGCGAACCCCGCGGCGGACGGCATTCCGCCCGCGAGTCCCGCCCCGACGGATTCCTCGGGGCCACCGCTTCCCGGCGACACCTCAGCGCCCGGCGGCGCGACGCCCCCCGGCGATGCGGAACCCGGCGGCGGCCGGCCGGGCGCGGTTCCCGGCGAAACCGGTTCCGGCCCCGGCCCCGACCAGGGCCGTGCGGGCAACACGCCGGGGACGGGCGGCCGAGCCGGCACCGGTGGCACCGCCGGCACCGGCGGCAGCACACCGGGCGGCGGTGGCGACG
Source organism: Embleya sp. NBC_00888 (assembly GCF_045207655.1). NCBI lineage: Bacteria > Bacillati > Actinomycetota > Actinomycetes > Kitasatosporales > Streptomycetaceae > Embleya > Embleya sp. NBC_00888. The sequence continues at coordinate 3,606,836 of NZ_CP108785.1, forward strand.
GTGCGAGCAGCGGCCCGGTTCCGGCGGCCTGGGGCTTTTGGCAGGTTCGCTACGCCGACGATCCGATCGGCAGCACGCGCGAACTGTCGCCGTCCCCGCAACGCCCGGACAGCCACGAGCCGAATTGGACCTACGGCGCGTGGCGGCTCGGCAACCCGCCCGTCGTCAAGACGGTACGGGTCACGCACACCGACGTCGGCCGGCATGTGGTGATCCTCCCGGACAGCGGCGCGCCCGGCGGCATCGCCCAGGTCGGGGTGTCCGACTACGCCGCGAACGGCGTGTCCTGCCAGCCCGTCCGGTGGTGGCCGGACGGTACCGACGAGAGGATCGAGGTCGCCTGCTTCAACCGCGCCGGCAATCCCGCCGACGTCCCGTTCACCGGCCTGTTCCTCGCCGGCGACCGCAACGGCCCGTACGGTCAGACGGGTTCGCGCGGCTACGTGCACGCCGGCGACCCGACCGCCGCGCGCCAACTCCCCGCCGCGGCGTCTCGGCAGAACACCGGCCCGGTGACCCGTACCGGTACCGGCCGCTACACGGTGGCGGTCGCGGCGGACACGGAGTCCGTGCAGGTCTCGCCGATCGGGACGGCGCCCCGGCACTGCGCGGTCGCCGGCCTGTCCGCCGGCACCGCGTCGGTGGCCTGCACCACGCACACCGGAGCGCCGGCCGACACCGCCTTCGTACTGAGCCACACCGGCCGACAGAGCATGCTCGACGACGGTCGGGTCCCGCACGCGGTGCAACTGACCGTCGCCGACGCACCCGGCGCCGGCGCGCCGACGATCACCCGGTCGTGGATGTCCCGGCCGGGTTCGGCGACCGTGACGCGCACCGCGACCGGCCGCTACACGCTGCACCTGTCGGTCGGCTACATGACCAGCTACGCCCACCTGACGGCCACCGGCGGCGGGTACTGCACCACGGTGCTGCGCAACGACTACGGCGCCAAGGACGACGTCCTCATGTACCTGGCCTGCTACACCCCGACCGGCACACCGGCGGACAACGGATTCCAGCTCGCCTACACGACCGCGTCGCCGCACTACCCGTAGCGTGGCGATCCCGTTCGCCCGGACGGGATCGCCACGCCCGGCCGCGCGGAGCCGCTACGCGTCGGGCACGACGCGCAGGGTGCTGCTCAGCCGTGTGGGCGCCGCCGGATCGCTCACCAGGGGCCGGGAGACGCGGGCGGTCTCCACGCAGACGAACTCCCGATGGCCGTCGTCGGGTATGTCGGCCATGGTGCGCGCGAGGTCGGCTCCGGGGTTCCACACGACCACGTCGCTGTGTCCGTCGTGGCGCACCTCGACGACGCGCTTGCCGGCGACGTCCCGGACCAGGCTCACGTCGCCGGGTCGGGTGTAGACGCGGTCGACACGTTCGTGGAAGGCGATCCCGTCCGGTTCCGGAGCCGGGTTCGACTCCACCGGCGGGTCGGGGACCTTGTCGACGTACGGGCCGTGCACGCCGGTGACCCGCGCCTCGTCGAGCTCGCCGACCCGCAGGTAGGTGTGCAGTGCGGCGGTGCTCTCGAAGTCGCCCCGGGCCTCCAGTTCGATCCGGCACTCGCGACCGAGCGTGAACCGGGCGAACACCTCGAACTCGTGCGGCCAGTATGCCCGGGACTCCTCGCTCGCACGCAGCACCAGGGTCAGCCGCACCGCGTCGTCGTCCTCGTGCGCGTCGAGCAGCGTCCACGGCAGCACACGGGCGAAGCCGTGGTTGGGTCGACCGGCCGGGCCGAACCACGGCCAGCAGATCGGCACCCCGCCGCGCACCGCACGCCCCTCCGCGAACTCGGCGGCCTCGCTCAGCCACAACACCGGTTCCTCGCCCGTCGGCTGCCAGGACAGGAGTTGGGCGCCCTGGAGGGTGAGCGCTGCGCGTACCCGCGGGTGGGTCACCACGACCACCGGTAGCGCGCCGACCCGACGCAGCGTGATGTGGGCGTCCAGCCGCCGGACGACGGGAAGGGCGAATACGTCTTCGGGCACGTCAAGGCCTCTCGCGTTCGTCGGGGCGCCGTCGCGCACTGAACCCGCCACGATGCCACAACCGCATGCGCGCGACGGAACCACCCACGACGTCGGCGGGTTCACCGCGCCGCCGGCCGCGCGAGCCGGCACGGGGCACGCTTGTCGTGGCAGCCGACCGCAGGCCGCCGCACGCTCGCGATTCATCTCCCGACGGGCTGCGGAGTTCGTGACTCGGGAAAGGTGCGAGTCGGCGTCCTGCGGGCAGACGACCATCGGACGAAGGAAGAAGGGGGACGGCGGATCGTGTGGACGAATCGTCGAGGGACGGGGAGCACCACCGTCGAGGGGCGCGGCTTTCGCGGTGCGGCGGTCGCGGTCGGGATCGTCGCGGTGGCGGTGGTCGCGTGTCTCGTGTCGGCCGCGTGCTCGACGCGGGAGCGCATCTGTAGGTCGGGCGAATATCCGGTGAAGTCGGTCGGCAGCAGCACCGGCCGAACCTGCGTGCCCAACGGTCGGGAGCCGGAGCCGGGCTGGGTCCGCTACCCCGAGGGCAAGGTGCCCCGATACCTCGACGACAAGTGGGACAAGCACTGGTCCACGACCGTCTTCGACGCCGACGGCAACATCGTCGCGGGCTGACCCAGCGTCGGCGCGTTCCGGCGTGGGCCCGTCGTGGCGGAGTCGAGGTCGCGCGGAGCGGTGCCGCGCCCGCCCTTCCCGCCGGCGCGGGCCACGCCCGCATTCGCGGCCGGCTCGCGCCCCGGCTTCGGCGGCTGGGCCGGCGATGTTTGCCGGATCGGCACTTCGGTGTCATCGGGGGTTGTGTGCCCGCGGCTAGGTTGGGCAGGGCACGCGGCGCTCCGGGATGCGGGAAGGGTGGCACATGGAATTCCGTTACCTGGAGTCTTTTCTCGCGATCGCCGACGAACTGCATTTCGGCCGGGCCGCCGAACGGCTGCATCTCGCGCAACCCTCGCTGAGCCAACAACTCCAGCGACTCGAAAAGGAATTGGGCGTCGTCCTGGTGGCCCGCACCTCGCACGAGGTGCGGCTGACCCCCGCGGGAATGGTGTTCCGGGCCGAGGCACAGAACATCGTCGAGCGATTGGCCAAGGGCGCGGAGCTCGCCCGCGAGGCGGCGGCCGGTCGGGTCGGCACGGTCCGGGTCGGGTTCAACTTCCCGGCCGGGCAGCGGGTGCTCCCGCCGACGTTGCAACGGCTGGCCGAGGACCATCCGGGCGTGCTCACCTCGCTGTGGGAGAAGCGCAGCGGACCGCAACTGACCGGGCTGCTCGCCGGTGAACTGGATGTCGCGCTGACCTTCGGGCGACCGTTGAGCGCGCGGCTGCGATCGAGACGGTTGTTGTCCTTGCCGCTGGTGGCGGTGGTCGGCGACGGCCATCCGTGGGCCCGACGCGCCCACGTGCCCTTTCGTGAACTCGCGCACCAGCCCTGCGTACTCTTCCAGCGCGACCAGAGTCCGGCGATGTACGACACCATCGTGCGCGCCGCCCAGGACAGCGGCATCAGTCTGACCATCGCCGCGGAGGTGGACGACACCGGCGCCACCGGCGTGGTGGTCTCCACCCGACCGGTCGTGGGCTTCGCGTCGGAGGCGGTACGCGCGACCCAACCGTCGGCGCGGGGGCTGAGCGTGGTCCCGTTCGTCGACCCGGTGCCGATGCTGAGCCTGGACGTGGTCTGGCGCGCCGACGATCACGATCCCCTGGTGGCGGCGTTCCTCGACAGCGTCGAGACGGTCGAGGCCGCGTAGTCGCGGCGCGTTGCGCTCGACGTGCCGGCCGCATTCCACGCACGCGGCATTCGCGTTGCCGACCGCGCACGCACTCGGCGATTGTCCGTGCCAATGGCGCGTTAGGCATTTGCTCATTGCCGGTCCACGGCGGGTGAATCACGATTTCGGTGCGGAAGGCAGCGCCTTTCGCGTCGACTCTCGGATCGGAATCGCAATGCAACTCACCGTGCTCGGCTGCCGTTCGGGCATGCCGGCCGACGGGCAGGCCAGTTCGGGCTATCTCGTCACCTCGGCCGGCGCCGGCATCCTTCTCGACTGCGGGCCGGGCGTGATGACCGGCCTGGGCGCGGTCACCCGGCCGGATCGACTCGACGCCGTGGTGATCAGCCACATGCACCTGGACCACTGCTACGACCTGCTCCCGCTCGGCAAGCGGCTGTTGGCCGCCACCGTGCCTTACCCCGGCGAGCTGCCCGAATCGTTCAAGCGGGTCGCGCTGCCGCCGCCGCGTACCGATCGGGGACGGCTGCCGCTCTACGTACCGATCGGCGCCCGCGACGTGCTGGACCGGCTCGCGGCGCTCTTCCCGGTCAGCACCATGCCGCTCCTGGACCAGGCGTTCGAATCGGCCTTCGAGGTACGCGAGTACACACCCGGGGACGCCTTCACCGTCGCCGACTGCCGGGTGGACATGCGCGAACTGCGGCACGCCTCGCCCAACTGCGGGGTGCGCGTCGAAGGCCCCGACGGTGTCCTCGTCTACACCGGCGACACCGGGGTGACCGACGCGCTGCCGGAACTGGCCCGCGATGCGGACCTGCTCCTGGCCGAGGCCACCCTGGAGCAGACCGACCTCGGCGCGCACGGTCACCTCAGTGCAGCGGACGCCGGGCGCGCCGCCGCCGCGGCCGGGGCCGGACAACTCGTGCTGACCCACTTCGTCACCGCCGACCCGCTCTGGCTGGAGGCCCGCAAGGCGGAGGCGGAGGCGGTCTACGCCGGCCCGGTACGCCTGGCCCACCCCGGCGCCCGATTCGACGTTCGGAAAGGCTCCTGATGCACGCGACCCGAACACCGGCGACCCGAACGCGGGTCGTCGGCAATGCGGCGGCCGGTCCCGTCCTCGCCCGCAGATCCCTGCTGGGCCTGCTCGGCCTGGCCGCGCTCAGCGCGTGCGGCGCGGATGAGGGCAGCGGCGGAGGCGGCAAGACCGTCACGCTCGACTTCCTCTCCTACAACCACGGCACCCCCGACCTGGGCGGACAGGGCACGCAGAAGCTCATCGACGCCTTCCACGCGGCCAACCCCGACATCCGGATCCGCCCGCAGGGCGTCGCGGTCAAGGACGTGCTGACCAAGCTGCGCACCGACACCGCCGCCGGCAATCCGCCCGACGTCGCGCAGATCGGCTGGAGCAAGATGGCCGAGGCGTACGCGAACCTGCCGCTGGTGCCCATCCAGGACATCCCGTCGCCGGCCGACTGGCAGGCCCACGTCGCCGGCATGTCGCAGGGCGTACTGGCCGCCGTACGGCACGACGGCAAGGTCAGGGCGATGCCGTACACGATGTCCGTCCCCGTGCTGTTCTACAACGCCGACCTCTTCCGCAAGGCCGGGCTCGACCCGGACCGCGCGCCGCGCACCGTCGCCGAGATCAAGGACGCCGCCCTGGCGGTGACCCGAACCGGGGCGCAGGGCGTCTACTTCGCCGTCGCCGACGCGGGCAAGTCCGACTACCTGACCCAATCGGTGATCGCGAGCAACGGCGGTACGCTGCTGCGCCCCGACGGCAGCCCCGCGCTCGCCGACCCGGCCGCCGTCGGCGCGCTCACCGTCCTGCGGGACCTCACCGTCTCCGGCGCCGCTCCGGCGGTGTCCGCGAACGACGCCGTCGCGACCTTCGCGGCCGGCAAGCTGGCCATGATCGTGCTCAGCACCGCCGCGCTGACCAACTTCGAGAAGGCCGCGGACGGAAAGTTCGACCTGCGCACCGCCGGCTTCCCGCGCTTCACCGACGCGCCCGCGCGGCCCACCTACTCGGGCGCGGGCCTGGCCGTACTCACCAAGGACAAGGCCCGGCAGCGAGCCGCCTGGCGGTTCGTCAGCTTCCTCACCGGCGCCCAGGGATTCACCGTGATCACCCGGGACATGGGCTACCTGCCGCTGCGCCCGGCACTGGTGACCGACCCGGCCCACCTGGCCGGCTACTTCGCCCGGAACAAGCGCCTGCTGCCCGCGCTGGACCACCTCGACTCGGTCACCCCCTACACGTTCTTCCCCGGACGCAACGCCAATCAGGCGGTGCTGGCCCTCCAGGACGAGGCGGTGGAGCCGATCGTGCTGCGCCGGGCCGACCCGGCCAAGACGTTGGCCGAGACCGCGGCCAAGATCCGCTCCCTGGCCGCACGATCGTGACCTCGACGACGACACCGCGCGTCGGCGCCGGGGCCGAACGGGTGCCGGGGCCGGGGGAGTCCGGTGCGCGAACCGGCGAACGACGCACCCGCACACGGCGGGACGGGCGCGCCGGCCCCTGGCTCTACCTGACGCCGATGTTGCTGTCCCTGGTCGTATGGGTCTACGGGCCGCTCGTGTTCACCGGCGTGCTCAGCTTCCTGGACTGGGACCTGACCTCGGATCGGCGACCGTTCGTCGGCACCGACAACTACGAACGACTGTTCGGCGAACCGGAGTTCCCCAGGGCGATCCGGCGCACGGTGCTGTACGTGGCGTTGATGGCACCGTTCGCCACACTCGTCCCGCTCGGCCTGGCGATCATGTTGTGGAAGCGGCCCGGGCGTACGTCGGAGATCTACCGCGCGCTGCTCTTCCTGCCCGTCGTGCTGGCGCCCGTGGCCACCGCCGTCTCCTGGCAGTTCGTGCTCAACCCGCTCCAGGGAGTGGCCAACGCCGCTCTGGGCGGCCTGGGTTTCGCCTCCGATCGCAATTGGCTCGGCGACCCCGACACCGCTCTGCCGGTGGTGGTGGCGGTCACCGCGGCGAAGATCGTCGCACTGAACATGTTGCTGTTCGGCGCCGCCCTCGCCGGGATCGACCGACGCGGCATCGAGGCCGCCCGGGTCGAGGGCGCCACCGAATGGGAGATCACCCGGTTCGTGGTCTGGCCGCAACTGCGCCGGACCACCGCGCTGCTCGGCTTCGTGTGCGTCGTGCTCGCCGGTCAGTGGGTGTTCACCAACGTCGCCGTGCTCACCCAGGGCGGACCCGACGGCAGCACCGACAACGTCTACCACCGGCTCTACACCTACGGCTTCACGTTCTTCGACATCGGCGCCGCCTCGGCCGCGGCGGTCGTCATCGTCCTCGCGCTCACCGCCCTGTTCGCCCTGCGGATCCTGGTCGGGCGCGTCACCGGGAGGTTCGCACGTGCCGGTTCACGCTGACCCGTCCACCCCGCGTCCCGCCGACCGGCGGTCCCCCACGCGCTTGCGACGCACCGTACGCCTCCTGCGCGCGGCGGGCCGACACGCGGTGCTGATCGCGGTGGCCGCGGCGATGCTCTTCCCGGTCCTGTGGGCGCTGATCACCTCGTTCAAACCCGCCAACGACATCTACGGCACCGACCCCGTGCCGTGGCCGGCGAGCCTGGAGCACTACCGCGTCGCCCTCGACGACTTCCCGATCGCGCGGCTCCTGGTCAACACCTTCCTGATGGCCGCCGGCGTGACCCTCGCGCAACTCGCGGTCGGCGTACTCGCCGCATACGCCCTGGTCCGCTTCCACGTTCCGCTGCGCGGCTGGATGATGGGCGCGCTCGCGGTGGCCCTGGTCGTACCGACCCAGTCGCTGATCGTGCCGCACTTCCTGATGCTCGCCGAACTCGGTTGGCGCAACTCCTATCCCGGACTCGTGCTGCCGCAACTCTCCGGCTGCGCACTGGCCGTGCTGCTCCTGCACGAGCACGTCAAGGCCATCCCGCCCGGCCTGCTCGGGGCCGCCGCGCTGGAGGGCGCGACGCCGTGGGAGACGCTGCGGTTCGTCGTGCTCCCGCTGCTGCGCCCCGCCCTCGGCGCGGTCGCCGTACTGGTGTTCATCAGCACCTGGAACGAGTACCTGTGGCCGCTGCTGGCCGCGCCCGCCCGCGACCACACCACCATCCAGGTGGGATTGCAGCTCTTCCAGAACCAGGAAGGCCCCAACCCCGGGCCGCTGCTCGCGGCGGCCATGTTGTCCACGCTGCCCGTCGTGGTGGTCTACCTGCTCGCCTCCCGTCGCGTCGCCGACGCGTTCCTCCACTCCGGATTGCGGTGACCCCCGACATGACCGACCGACCCGCCGCAGGCGGGATCGTGCTGCGCGATCTCGTCAAGTCCTACGGCGACTCCCCCCGACCGGCCGTGGATCTTCCGGAACTGGCCATCCCACCAGGCTCGTTCACCGTCGTGGTGGGCCCGTCGGGATGCGGCAAGTCCACCGCGCTCCGGCTGATCGCGGGCCTGGAGACACCCGATACGGGACACATCGCCATCGACGGCGTCGAGGTCACCGACCTCCTGCCCGGCCGACGCGATCTGTCCATGGTCTTCCAGGACTTCGCGCTGTACCCGCACATGACCGTCGCGGAGAACGTGGGCTTCGGACTGCGCATGCGGGCCCGGCACGACCGGCGCCGCGGTCTGGCCGCACGACTGGTCCCCGGCGGGCGCGACCGCGCGGGCACGCCGACCGCCGCGTCCCGGGCCGAGATCGCCGAGAGCGTACGCCGGGCCTGCGCCCTCGTCCGCCTCGACGGCAAGGAGCACCGGCGTCCGAGCCAACTCTCGGGCGGCGAACGCCAACGCGTGGCGCTGGCCCGCGCTCTCGTGCGCGGCCCTTCGGTGCTGCTCCTGGACGAACCCCTGTCCGCCCTGGACGCCCAACTGCGCCAGCACGCGCGCGCCGAACTCGTGCGTCTGCACCGAGAGTTCGGCTGCACCGCGGTACTGGTCACGCACGACCAGCTCGAAGCGTTGTCGATGGCCACCCACCTGGTCGTGCTCGACGCCGGGCGGCTCTCCCAGGCGGGCTCCCCGCAGGAGGTGTACAGCCGACCCGCCAACACGTTCGTGGCCGGCTTCCTGGGCAGCCCGGCGATGAACCTGCAACCGGTCGAGCGGACCGGGACACGCCCGGACGCGGCCACCGGGCCCGCTCTGCACGCGCCCGGACTGCGCGCTCGACTCCCTTGTCTCAAAGACCCGTTGCCCGAGGGCGCATTGCTGCTGGGCTGGCGGCCGGCCGACGGCGTACTCGACCCGACACCGGGGGAGGGGCGCACCGGCACCGAGGTGGACGAGCCCGAACACCGCGCCGACGGCCTCGTTCTGGACGGCGTCGTGGACATCGTCGAATACACCGGCGACGGCCGCGTGGTGACCTGCCGCGGCGCCGTCGACGGCGGATCGTCGTGGGCGGTCACCGTCCCCGCGGAGGGCCCCTTCCGGGCGGCCGGCGACCGGATCCGGGTTCGGGTCTCCGCCGAACGCCTGCACCTGTTCGGCCCGGACGGCCGACGCCTGGACACCGACCCCGCCCCGCCCGGCGGCGGGATCGCCGCCCGCTCCCGCCTCGGCCGCGCGGTCCGGGCATGAGCGCCCCTCGGCCCACCATGGTGTGGAGCGACTTCGGGGGCGTCCTGACCTCCCCGATCGACGAGGCGCTCGACCGCGTCCTGGCCGCGGCCGGTCTCCCCGAACACGCGTTCCTCGACGCCGTGCGGCGCGTCGCCGACGACCTCGCGCCGCACACCGGATGCGCGGCCGCGTTCGAGGCCCTGGAACGCGGCCGGGTCTCACAGGCCGAATGGGGCCGCCGGGTGACCGCCGCCCTCGCCCCGGACCTGATCCCGCGCATCGACCTGACCAGCTTCGGCGACCACTGGTACACGGACCGCCGTATCGACACCCACCTCCTCGCCGAACTGCACGCGCTGCGGCAACAGGGCACACGCATCGGGTTGCTCACCAACAGCGTCGCGGAATGGGAACCGCACCGGCGGGCCCTGCTGCACGCCGCGGCCCCACACCTGTTCCCGGGCCTGTTCGACACCGTGATCGCCTCCCACGTGTGCGGCCTGAGCAAGCCCGACCCGCGCATCCTCGCGCACGCCGAGCGGGTCGCCGGGGTGGTGCCACGACAGTGCCTGCTGATCGACGACGTCGCGGCGAACTGCGCCGCGGCCCGCGCCCGGGGCTGGCGGGCGATCCACCACGTGGCCGCTCCGACCACGGTCGCGGCCCTCGCCGCCCTGCTCGCCTCGGACGCGCCGTCGACGGGCGACGAAAGCGGGACCGGCGGGGCGTGAGCCAACGGCCCCGGTCCAGGGCCGAACCGCTCACCCGACCCTCGGCGGACTCTCAAACGGTCGTGCCTTCGAGCCTCGCGAACACCCCCGCGAGAGCGACGTCGAGGCGACGGAGCCACTCCCGCGCACTGCCGCGCACGCAAGGGTGCTCCGCGCGAAACGCCGCCCAGTCGGCCTCCGCGACCTCGACCGCGTGCGACCCGAACCCGCTACTCGCGGTCGTGGTACGCAACGTGTGGGTGCGCAGCACCTGTCGCAGGAGCGGTACGGAGAGCGCGGTGCGGGTGTCCTCGGCCAGGAGCACGGCATCGTGGAGGTCCTTGCCGCGAGAACCGTGGCCGTCGGCGCCGTCGGCGTACAGCCACAACAGCTTCCAGGCCAGGGACAACTCCCGACTCGCCGTGCGCACCAGAGTCGGCGCGGCACCGTCCGCGCGCGGCACCAGGGTCCACACCGGAGGTCGGTGGAGCGTTTCGTCGAAGGCGAAGTCCAACTGCGCCGCACCGGAGCCCAGTCCCTTCGCGCGCCACGGGACCAGGACGCGGATCCCGCCGGACTCGGATCCGTCATAGGCGTACGACCAAGTGCTGTCGCGGTGCACGCCGCTCGCATCCAGGGCGATTCCCGGTGCCGCCATCGGTCGGCTCCGCACCCGGTCGACCAGGTCGTCGTAGTCGGGGACGAGTTCCGGCGGATCCGGGGCCGGGTCCCAGCGCAGCCCGTCCGGGGGAACCCTCGGCCGCAGTCCGCGCATCTCGAACTCTTCCTCACCGTCCGTCCAGATCTCGTACCCGGCCGCGCCGTCCGCCGCCTCCGGCCACTGCTGGACCACCTCGGTGCGCGCCACGAAGGGGTACGGATCCAACGCATCCACTCGGGCGGGCGGCGCCGTCACCACGACGAAGTCCAAGTCGGCCGGCTCACGCGCCCGGTCGCCCACCCACGCGGGCATCACCATGCTGCCGCGCAGGACCAGGCTTTCGCTCCACGGGGCGTCCGCGATCAGGCTCAGCAGGTGGTCCAGGACGGCACGCCGGGCCACGCTCTTCCGGTTTGCCCGCACGGCTCCTCCGTTCACCGTCGTCCCGACCTCGACAGACCGCCGAGACGTGCACGGCCGAGGCCGGGAGGCCCTGCCTACCACGCTCCTCGGACACCGGCGCGCGGCCCCGGCAGGCCTTCGGACCGGACGAGGAACCGTCCGCGCCGCCGACGCGCGGCCACCGGGCCGGCGACGTGCCTGTCGGAGATCGTTAGTACCTTCATCCCCGTCCCGCCGATCCTCTCGGCGCGGAATCCCCCTCGGTGTAAAGGAGATGGTGTGTCCTCAGCCACGGAAGTATGGGAGGGCGCGAGCGCGGCCCGGGTGATACCACCCGCCCGGCCGCGCAGGCTCGCCAAGGTCCCGTTCGTCGAACTGGCCGACGGACGCCTGCAGGGCGTGGTGTCCAGCGGCTCGGACATCGGACGTGTCTACGTCTCGTCGATCGCGGCCGGCACGTACGCCTTCGCGTGCAGTACCAACAACAACCGGGCGTGCGGAGGCGCCCGGGGCTCGTTCTGCAAGCACATCGAGGCACTGGTCGTCGAGTCGGTGGTGCAGTACGGCGCCGAGCGCGTGGCCCGCTACCTGCGGGTCGAGCCGGCGAACGGCAAGCCGAACGTACAGAGCATCCTGGCCGACATGCGGGTCACCCGCCCGGCGCAGGCCGCCGCCACGGCCGCCGCACCCGTCTTCAGCCGGTTCCTGCGCCACCTGACCTACCTCGAACTCGCCGCGACCACAACACCGTTGCCGGAGATGCAGTGGTTCCCGCCGACCCGGGCGGTGGCCTGATGCGCGTCGACCTGCTCGCCGAACCCATCGCCGGGCTCGACGAGGCGCTCGCGGTCGTCGAGGCCTTCGACCGCACCCTCGTCGGCGGCCTGCTGCGACCGCAGCCCGCCCACGCCGGCGCGCTGACCGAACTGGCCGCCGCCGTCGCCGGGACACCGCTGGCCTCCCGGGTCGCCGAAGCGGCCGAGAAGGCGCTCGCCGGCGCCGCGAGCGAGGACCACCTCGTCGCCCTCGCCGCCGCCCGCGCCGCGCTGCTCGGAGCGATCCACGACGCGCTCACCACCCGCGTCGACGAGGCGACCGGCCGCACCCGTACCCGGGACGCCGAGGCGGTGCCGGACCAGGAGGTCGCGGTCAACCTGCTCGCCGCCGCCCGCGCCTGGCTCGCCGATCTCGCTCGCGCGGGTTGGCAGGGCATCGACCACGACCTGGTCTCCGGGTCGGCCCAGGTCGTCTTCGCGATGCTCCCGGACCCGTCGCTGCGCCGCCTGGCCACGCTCCTGGACGGCTTCGCCGCCGAACTGGCCGCCTCCTGCCCGGGCGCGGCCCTGGAGCGCTTCCCGGTGCGCCGCTGGGCCGATCTGTGGGCCCGCGCGATGTTGCTGACCGTGCCCGGCGCCGCCGCCGCGCCCGCGACCGACACCGCCACCGGCCGACTGCTGCCGCTGGGCGTCGACCTGCACGAGCACGCGACCGCCGCGCAGGCCCAGGTACACGCGGTGTTCGAGCCCGCCGACGGCGGCCCCGCACGCCTGGTGCGGGCGAGCGTCTCGGTTCCCAAGCCGGACACGGTCGTGGGAGTCGGCGTGTGGCAACTGCTGCGCCCGCACCTGTCCCTGTTGGCGGTCGCCGGCGAAGGCCGCACGATGCACCTGGAGAACATGCCGATCACCGTCGACGGCGACCTGATCTGGGCCGACGAGCACGCCCGCGCCGGCGAACCCGCCGACGCCTTCGCCACCGCCCGGGTCGCCCTGCCCACCGCCGAAGCCGCGGCGGGCGCGCCGCCGGCCAGGCATCCGGCGGGCATCGCGATCCCGGTGTTCCTGGAGAACTACACCGTCGACCGCGACGCGGAGGCACTGGCGTTGGCCCTCGCGGGGCACCGCCTCGCCGTCGACGTCGACCGCATCCCGACGGCCGGCCCACTCACCCCCGAGGCGGTCGCCACGTCCAGTGCGTGCATCGGACTGCTGCGCTGGGACGCCGGCGGCTTCCGCGTGCAACCGCTCGCCGTGGAGACCACGATCAAGAAGAAGACCTCGGTCGTGCACGCCGGGGCCTGGGCCGGCGGCACCGACGACAAGTCGGCGGCCAAGGCCGAGAAGGCGGCCACCGAGGCCGTGGCGGTGCTGCGCGAGCGCGCCGGAAAGCTGCTGCGCACATGAGCGAGCCGCGGACCGAACCCACCCCCGCACCGGATCCGGACGAGAACCGCCGCCAAGTCCTGTACTGGCGACTGCTGGCGCGTCTGTTCGACCACGAGGAGCAGGCTTCGCTGGAATCGGCGAGCCTGGCCGTCGTCGAGGACATCGGCCTGCCGAGCGCGCTGCTGGACCCGCAGGCGTCCGTGGACGCCATCGTGCAGTGCCACCCGGACCTGGCCGCCGAGTTCGAGGGCCTGATGGTGCCCGAGCCCGACGAGGACGGGCGCGATCGCGCCGCCGAGGTGCGGCGCGCGGCGCTGGTGTCCAAGGTGCTGCTCAACGTGCTGGGCACCGGATCCGGCACGGTCAGCGCCGAGCAACTCTTCCGCTGGCAGTCCGACGCGGGTTGGCTGGAGCGCGCGTTGGGCTGCAAGCCCGGCGAGTTGCGCGGCGGTCGACCCGGCGCGGGCGCGGGCACCGGCGGCGCGGGTGCCGGTCGCGGTGTGTCCCCGACCGGGACCGGCGGCCGGAGCGGCACCCCCGACCTCGGCAACCTGATCCCCACGATCGGCCCCGAACTCGCGGACATCGAAGCGGACCTGGTCAAGCGCATGCACCTGCGCGAGGTGCTCGCCGACCCCGCGCTCGCGGCCCGACTGACCCCCAGCATGTCGCTGATCGAGCAGTTGCTCCGGGACAAGGACAACCTGTCCGGTGTCGCTCTGGCCAGCGCCAAGGACCTGATCCGGCGCTTCGTCGACGAGGTCGCCGAGGTGCTGCGCACGCAGGTCGCCAAGGCGAGCGTCGGGACCCTGGACCGCTCGATCCCGCCCAAGCGGGTGTTCCGCAACCTCGACATCGACCGCACGATCTGGAAGAACCTCACCAACTGGAGCCCGGAGGAGGAACGGCTCTACGTCGACCGACTCTTCTACCGGCACACCGTCCGCAAGACCACGCCCACCCGCCTGATCGTGGTCGTGGACCAGTCCGGCTCGATGGTCGACTCGATGGTCAACTGCACCATCCTGGCCTCCATCTTCGCCGGACTGCCCAAGGTGGACGTGCACCTGATCGCGTACGACACACGCGCGGTCGACCTGACGCCGTGGGTGCACGACCCCTTCGAGACGCTGCTGCGCACCCAACTCGGCGGCGGCACCGACGGCACGGTGGCCATGGCGCTGGCCCAACCCAAGATCGCCGAACCGCGCAACACCGTGGTCGTGTGGATCTCCGACTTCTACGAATGGCACACCGATCGACTGTTCGAGAGCATGGCCGCCGTGCACCGCTCCGGGGCCAAGTTCATCCCGGTCGGCTCGGTGACCAGCTCCGGCCGCGGCAGCGTGAACCCCTGGTTCCGCGAGCGCTTCAAGGACCTGGGCACACCGGTGATCTCCGGCCACATCCGCAAGCTCGTCCACGAACTCAAGACCTTCCTCGCCTAGAAAGGCCCCGAAATGTCCGACCTGTTGCGCGCCCCCGTCGAACTCAAGTACGCCGAGGAACTGGACTGGCTCGAGTCGATCGACGACGGCCCCAAGCCCTTCAGTTGGCGGCTGTCCCCCAAGATGGTCCGCCTGTTCGTGCTGGGCTCCGAGCGCTCCGACGGCCTGGATCGCGAGATCGCACAGAAGTGGTTCGGGGACCGCTCCATCGTGGAGCGAGCCATCGTCACCCTGGCCTCCGACCGAGGTCTGCTGCTGATCGGCGACCCCGGCACCGGCAAGAGCTGGCTGGCCGAACTGCTGGCCGCCGCGATCTGCCGCAACTCCACCCTGGTCGTCCAGGGCACGGCGGGCACCACCGAGGACCACATCAAGTACTCGTGGAACGTGTCCATGGTGATCGCCAAGGGCCAGTCCCGGGAATCGATGATCCCCTCCCCGATCATGACCGCGATGGAGACCGGTGCGATCGGCCGCTTCGAGGAACTGACCCGCTCCACCAGCGACGTGCAGGACGCGCTCATCTCCATCCTGTCGGAGAAGTACGTCTCCGTTCCCGAACTCGACAGCGACAGCATCGTCTTCGCCAAGCCAGGCTTCTCCATCATCGCCACCGCCAACAGCCGTGACCGGGGCGTCAACGACCTTTCCTCCGCGCTCAAGCGCCGGTTCAACTTCGTGCGCATCCCGGTGGTGACCAACAAGAAGAGCGAGGCGGAGATCGTCCGCTTCCGCACCGAGGAACTGCTGCGCCGGCACCGGATCGAACTGGACGTGCCGCCCACGCTGCTGGACGTGCTGCTCCAGAGCTTCGCCGACCTGCGCGCGGCCGCGGCCGCGGCCGGCAGCGACGACGAGAAGCTGGAGTCGTCGTTGTCCACCGCCGAACAGATCGGCGTCCTGGAGGACGCCATCCTGCACAGCAACTTCTTCGGCGAGCGCGCGCTGACCGCGCATACCCTCGCCTCCTCGCTCGTCGGCTCGCTGGCCCGGCGCGAGCCGGAGGACCTGGCCATCATGAACAAGTACCTGCACGGCGTCGTCGAGCCGCGCGGGAAGGAAGAGGGCGGGCTCTGGCCGGAGTTCCTGGAGGGCGGTCGCCACGCGATCGCCGGCCTGTCATGAGCGGCACGAACGAGGGCGCGTTCGACGCCCTGCGCGGCCAACTCGAGGAAGCCGCCGCGACGTTCGCCGACGGGCCGGACGCGCTCAAGGACATCCTGCTGGGCATCGTCGACGACGTGGACCGCGCGGTGCGCGAACCACTGGAGATCTTCCCGGTCTGCCACCACTCGCCCGCCTCGGCGATCGCCATGGCGCGCCGGCTGCGCGAGAAGCGGCCGAAGGTGGTGTACCTGGAACTGTGCGAGGACATGGCGCCGCTGCTGACCGAGCTGCGCAACTGCACCCTCCCGGTCGCGGTGCAGTCCTTCGCCGCCGAGATCGAGGGCTTCCCGGCCGAGTGGGCACCCCTGTCGGTGGTCGCGCCGATCACCGAGGCGTCCGCCGAATACCAGGCGATCGCCTACACGTTGGACACCCCCGGCACCGAACTGGTCCTGGTCGACCGCTCCTCGGACCACGTGTTCCAGTGGGAACCGCGCGGCACCAAGTCCGCCGAACCGGCCGACCCGGACGCGGCGCCGGCCGACGAGGAGAGCGCGCTGCACGGCGACGCCGTCGGCCTGGAGATCGGTGACCTGCGCCCGCGCTTCGCCGAACTGGAGGAGCACCTGCTGCGCCACGGCCGGGTGCGGCACTGGTCGGAATGGTGGCACCAGTACGTCGAACTGCCGCTCGGCGACTGCGACCACGACACCTACCGGCAGGTGATGCTGCTGATCGGCAGCCTGTTCCGGCGGCTGGCCCCCGGTGATCCGCAACGGGTGCGGGTGGACGAGGACCGCGAGCGCTACATGTGGACCCGGACCCGCGAACACCTCGCCGCGACCGGCACCGATCCGGCGGACTGCCTCTACGTCTGCGGGGCGTTCCACGCGGCCTCGCGGGTCGCCGAGTTCGGTGTGCACGGCGCCGACACGTTCGAGATCACCCCGCGCACCGCGACCACGTGGCAGCACGGCCTGATCCCGTCCAGCCACGCCGCGATCGAGGCGCAGTTCGGCCTCGCGGCAGGATCCGTGTCGATCGCCGCGACGGTGTGGGCGAAGAACCTCTCGCGCACCGGCGTGACACCGTTCCGGCTCACCGGACAGGCGGGCGCGAAGAAGACCGCGAAGCCCAAGAAGAGCGCCGCACGGGCGACCGCGTCGACGGCGGTCGTCCCGGCGGCCTCCGGGCCGAGCGATCCGCTCCCGGCGGCCGACCGGCTGACCGGCTTCCTCGGTCGGCCGCCCGTGCTGGACCGCCTGGACGAGGCCGAACTGCTCGGCTGGTCGGTGGACGTGGTCCGCGCCGCACGGCGCAACGGGTACCTCGCCTCGACCGCCGACGCCATCTCGGTGTTCGAGACCTCGATCCTGCTCGCCGGCATGCGTGACCGGGCCAAGCCCACGCCGTACGACTTCCAGGACGCGGCGGTCACCTGCATCGAGAAGGACACCGTGCCGGGCCGCCGCGACGTGCGCCGCATCGTCGAGATCATGATGGGCGGCGACCGGATCGGCAAGGTCGGCTACGACGCGCTGCCGCCGCTGGCCCGCGACGTGCACGACCGGCTCGCACCGCTGCAACTGAACCTGGAACAGCGGGGCGTACGCCGGGCGTTGCTGGACATCGCGGCCCGGCCGGAACTGGAGCGGTGCGCCGATGTGTTGTGGATGCTCCGCTACCTGATGCCACCCGGCGCGGCCCGCCCGATCATGGGCGAACGCCGACTCGGCGAACGAGCGATCCAGGAGTCGTGGGACCTGTCGCTGGGCACCCATCAGCGCGCCCTGATCGAACTCGGCTACGAGGGCGTCAGCATCGAACAGGTGCTGGAGCAGCGGCTGCGCCGGACGGCGTACGGCCCGCACGCGACCGCGGCGACCGTCCTGGAGGCGGTCGAGGACGCCACGCTGTACCTGCGCGGCCGGCGCCTGGCCGACGAGTTGGGCACCCGCGCGCTGGAGGTCCTGGCGACCGAACGCAGCGTCGACGGGGCACCGGAAGTATTGCGCCGGGTACGGCGGTTGCTCGCCTACTACCGGACCAGCGAACCGGTGCTCCCGGCGTGGATCGAGTCGTTCGTCAAGACCGGGTACGCGCACTACTGCACCCTGTTGCCGACCGCGTTCACCGACGAGGACGCCGGCGTGCGTCAGGTCGCGGCGATGCTGGGCTTCCTGTTCAGCATGGAGACCCTGGCGCTGTCGCTGGGCTGTGACCGCACCCAACTGGAGCTGGCGGTCGGGCAGTCGCACCCCGAGGAGCCCGCGAAGGTGGCACTGCTGTGGGCGGCGCAGGTGCAGTTGGGCGTGCTCTCGCGCGCGGACCTGCGCGCGCGATGCGACGACATGCTCGACAACCCGATGGTGCTGCCCGCCTATCCGCACTACCTCAGTGGCTTCGTGCACGCGCTGGAGCCGGTGCCCGGGCTGACCGACTTCGTGGTGGAGGCGGTGTCGAACGCCTTTGCCCGACTGCCCGACCCGCTGCTGCTCCCGTGGTTGCCGACGCTGATCGGTACGTTGCGATCCGGCGGCGCCGAGTCGGCGCCGCTGCTGATCCGCGAGGCGGGACGGATCTTCCCGGGTCGGCTGCGGGCACTGGACGAGTGGGTGCCGCCGTGGCTGGCGCCATCGGTGCCGCCGGCCCGGTCCTCGGCGCGGCGGCCGGGCGGCGCCGGTGGCCTCGCGCTGCTCACGGCGCACCCCGCCACGTGCGACGCGGTGGCACGGTTGCTGGGCTGCGACGATCCGTGGGAGACAGCGGAACCGGGGTCGCCGGGTGTGGTGTTGGTCGGCCGTCACCCGGACACGGCGACGGCCCTGGCGGTGCTGCTGGACGGCTCGTGAACCCGGCCCGGGCGGCGGCGCGCGCTGCGAAGTCGCCGCCCGGGTCCGCCGTCGGAGAGCGGACTCAGCGGGTGCAGAACTTGCGTTCGGCGGCCTTGGGGTCGGGTGGGATGGTCAGCGCGGCGCGGTCGAAGGATCCGGTGAGGTTGCGCAGGAAGCGGCCGGGCGACATGGGCTCGGTGCTCGATCGCAGCAGTTCCTTCAGGTCACCACAGTCCAGCGCCGCCCGGGCCGCGCGGATGTCCTCGATCGGGACCACGTGCGCGGGGATCCGGGCCCATCCGGCGGGGTCGACGTACAGGGCGATGTTCCAGGCGAGCGGGAGGAGTTTCTCGTGCCCGGCGGCGACGTGCTCGGTCTGTTCGATGTGCGCGCCCACCGTGTTGCCCAGGCCCCACACGTCGACCACGATCCCGCGCAGCGGGGTGACCACGCCACCGACACCCAGCCGCCCCATGATCACCCCCTCCCTCGCCGGCAGGTCGGCGCGCAGGGGCAGCGGCGGCAACGCGGCGGCGTCGGCGAGGTAGTTGCCGTCCGGCACGAGCATGCGCCTGCTGTCGGCGTCCATCCGGAACAGTTCCGCACGCAGCCCCGGCAGCGTCGCGCTGTGCGCGTGCGACGTGGTGGGGTTGGGGGTGCGGGTCCAATTCACGTACACCATACGTTCGTTCCAGGTCTGGTACACACCGGCCCGGGGACCGTCCGTGGTCACCAGACCGGAACGCAGAGCGAAGCCGCACCACGTGGCCCAGACCGGGACCAGGACGACCAGGGCGCCCACGCGCCGGTCGACGGGAACCAGCAGGATCGGCAGCAAGGCGAGCATCAGCACCGGCAACCACATCCGCCCGTGCATGAAGTCCCCGCCGACCCGGAGCACATACAGGCCCTGCACCGCCGCGGCCACGACCGGCGCCGCGCCGAGGATCCAGGTGCGCCGCTCGCGCGGGCCGCGCCGGACCAAGAGCGCCGCGACGAGCAACAGCATCAGCACGGCCGGAATCCACAGTCGGTAGGGATCGGCGAAGTCGACGAGGTAGTCGAAACCGCGCCCCCACAACTGCCGGGTCGCGCTCTTGGTGACGGCGGGCATCGGGTAGGGCAGGCCGTAATAGCCCATCCGGAAGACCTGGTACAGGCCGGGCAACAGACCCGCGCACACGAATACCGCGAGCGTGGTCCGCCGGGGCAGCCGTGCCGCCATCGCCATGGCGGCCAGGAACACGAGCGAGGTCGCCGCCAGTTCGGGGCGGACCAGCGGACCGAGTCCGAACACCACCGCGATCCCCGCGAGACGCCCGGTCGTCGTGGCGTTCGGGCCGCAGGTGACGAGCAACCGCCAGGACAGCCCGATCCAGGCCGTCGCCAGTCCGGTTTCCAGTCCCGACGTGGCGAAGTCCCAGACCGGGGGCAGCGCGACGAGCACCAGCGCACCGGCCGGGACCAGGTACCGCCCGGTCTCGGCGCGCAGGAACCGGCGGGTGCCCGCGAGGGCGAGCCAGATCCCGGCGATCGACAACACGAGCCCGGCGTACACGGCGGTCCGGGCCGGGTCGCCCGGCGTGAGCAGGGCCGGCAGCGCCAGTAGCCACTGCCACAGGGTGCCCGTCGAGGTCTCCACCCGCTCGCCGGGGTTGTACACGGGACCGTTGCCGGCCGCGATCTCCCGGGCCGCGCGCACGTAGATCAGACCGTCGTCGGTGATCCACCGACGGTGCCACCCCATCACCGCCACCACCAGCAGGGGCAGGGCGATGGCGAGTCGGTCCGCGATCCGGAGCCGGCGCCCGGTATGCGCGGGCGGGTCCTCGCGCGCGGGCTCGGTCGGCACGGCGGCGGCCCGGGCGGTGTCGGACGGATGGATGGGCATGGTGGCGCGGTTCATGTCGTCCTTGCGTTCCGGTGCGGTGGGCGGGGCGGCCGGCGGGGCGGTGTCGCGCCCGCCGAGGGTGCGGGCCATGCCGCTTACGGTCGCCGGTGGGAAGTGGTCGAGGGTGAGCGCGAGTCGGCGACCTCGGCCACCGGGTCGCCGGGCATGGTGTCGACTATGTCGCGCTTCAGCACGGTCGTTTCCCACATCACCGTTCCGTTCGGGTGATTTTCGCCGGGCGCCGCGAGCACGCCCCGCGTGCCCAGGAAGATCCGGCTGCCCCGTTCGAAGACCAGTTCCCCGCGTATGTTGGTGACCGGATCGGTACGGTTCAGCCCGATCCCACGGCGGCCGCGTCCGTCCACCGCGTCGGCGACGGCCACCACGCCCGGCGTGCGGGCCGCCACCTCGTACAGCGCCTCGGCGATTCCCGGTGGCAGCACACCTTGGTCGAGGATGTTCCGGATCTCGTCGAAGACGGCCTGATCCGGATCGACCTTGCCGCCGCCGGGCCACGCGTCGCGCCCGCGAAGCGCCGCCGACACCGCCTCCGGGGTCGCGGGCAGCGCGGCCAACTCCGCGTAGTTCCACCGCATCGGCGGATCGTTGAGGACCAACCCGGAGACGGGGGACCCGGGTTCGTCCAGGAACCACCGCCGACCGTCCTGGGCGAACCACTCCTTGCGGGCATGCGGCGGGATCTGCACCGGAACCCCGTCGACGCCGGACCACGAGGACGTTTCGAGTTCGACGTACAGGACCTGCCCGGGTCGTGGCACCGCGGACGCGTCGGGCGCGGCGGCGGCGCTGTGCGCGGGTCCCCGGGTCGTGGGGTCCGGCGCCGCGACCAGGACCACGGCGGCGGCCACGGCGCCGACCGCGACCATGGCGCCGATCGGTGCCAACAGCCGCCGGGCACGTCGGCGGGGCGCGGCCGTGCGCGCGGCGTCGGCGGTGATCTCGCGCATCAGGTGTTCCTCGAGCAGCCGTTGCCGAGCAGGCGTCGGCCGGGCATCCGCGGCCAGGGCACGCTCGGTCGGGTCGCCACCCGGTCGGGCGCGGTCGCTCGACACGGACTCGCCGGACATGGTGGGTTCTTCGGGCGCGGGTACGTCGTACTTCATCGGGTCGGCTCCCGGAGGATCGTCGGAACGGGCGCGGGACGTGCGGCGATGGCGACGCGGGGGAGGAACGGGGCCCGCACGGACCGCAGTTCCTCGTCGGCCAAGGCGCGCAACCGGACCCGGGCCCGGGACAGGCGGGAGCGTACGGTCCCCACCGGCAGGCCCAACGCGTGCGCGGCCTCGGCGTAGGTCAGCTCCGAACACACGCACAACAGGAAGACCTCGCGGTCGGTGCGCCGGAGCCGGCCCAGCGCGGCACGCGCGGCGGCCAGTCGTTCGCCGTCGTCGATGCGGGTGACGACCGCGTCGGCGATGTCGGGAACGACCGTATGCGCGGGCGACCTTGCCATCGCGTGCCGATGTCTTCGCGCGGCTCGACTACGGTTGCGCAGCACGTTGATCGCGATGCCCATCAACCAGGGACGCGGGGTCTCGCCCTCGTCCCGCAAGCGCTCACGCAGCCGCCACGCCTCCAGGAACGTGAGCGAGACGACGTCCTCGGACGCCGTCCAGTCCCCGGTGACGCGGTAGGCGTGCGCGTACACCACCCGGTGGTGGTCCTGGTACAACTCGCGAAAGGCGACCGGGTCGCCGGCGCGGATCGCCGCGTGTGTCGAATGGTTCACATGCCGAGTTGTCCGCGCGAAGGGTCGGGTTCCCGTGATCCGGATCACGGTACAGCCACGGTGCGGGCCGGCGTCGGTCGGCGCCGGCGCGCGCTCGCGGGCTCCGGGGCGTGCGGGAGATCGGAGTCGGCGGCCCGCGCCGCGCCGCCCGGGGTTTCACTCCGCGTGTCGAGGTCCGGGGGCCGACGGGTGGGCGGGCCGGTCGGCGTGCTCCAGGGCGTCGTCGATCGCGTCGGCCAGGACGTGCAGTTGGGCCGCCCAGTCGGCGCGGGACATCGCCTCGGGAGCGATCCGGGCGCAGCCGGCCGCGGTGATGACGGCGACGGTCTCGGCGGCGGTCAGCGGGACGGCGCCGACCACGGGGCCGGCCGGGCTCGCGTAGGGATCCAGGTACAGGAGCAGGTCGGCGTCGACGTCGGGGCGGGGCGGCCGGTCCGGCCCGGGGCCGGTGGGCTCGCCGACGTGCAGGCTGCGCAGGACGTGCTCGATCGCGCCGGCGAGTGCCCACGCGGGGCCGCCCGGGCGACCGTGCGCGCACAGCCACGCGCCGGCCCGCTCGCCGGCGGCGGTGACCCGCTCCAGGGCGGCGTGCTGCTCGGGCGAGATGCGGGCGTCGGTGATGGGGGAGTCGCCGGGCGGTGGCGCGTGGTTGCTCATGCCCGGTGAACGAGCGACCACGCGACAGGTCGCTGTGCTGCCGGCGGGCGGGTGGGATCCGGCGGCGGACGGCGCCCGGTGGCCGGGACGCCGAGGTGTCGCGCGGTCGGTGTCAGGGTTTCGGCGTGTGGCCGGCGGACGGCAGGTGGGTGCGTTCCCCGTTGTGGTCGAGGATGATCAGCAGTTCGACGGGACCGCCGTGCGCGCCGATGGAATGCGGCGTCATGGTGGAGAACTCGGCCGCGTTGCCGGCCTGGATCATGATGGTGCGCTCGCCCAGTTGCAGCAGGGCCGTGCCGGACAGGACGGTGAACCACTCGCGGCCCGGATGCACCTTGAGGTGTTCGGTTCCGGTCGGCCGGTCGGGGGTGATCCGCAGCTTGGCCACGGTGACCCCGTGCAGCGAGCGTTCGTTGGACAACAGCCAACTGGTCATGCCCTGGGTGTGACACGGCTCGGGGCGGATCACCACGTCCTCGTCGTCCGCGGATTCGACGAGTTGGTCGAGCGTGGTGTCCAGCGCGCGGGCGATGCCCACCAATTGGTCCAGGGCGATCCGGCGGTGCCCGGTCTCGATCCGGCTCAGGTTGGACGGGCTCAGGTGGCAGCGGGCGGCGAGAGCGTCCAGCGACCAGCCACGGGCCAGTCGCAGACCGCGAATGCGGTGGCGGACGATGTTGTCCAGGCCTACTTCTTCTTGCGCCATAGGCAAGAGTATATGTGCCATGCGCATGAATCTGCCTATCGTGAGGCCATGGAAACGCACTCGGATCGGCACGGCCATCACCCGCACCACGAGCACCACCGGCAGCAGGACCGGCACCGGCACGACCACGAGCACGGCCACGGCGACGGGCCCACGGGGCACGACGAGTCGGCGTCGGCGGACATGCTGGACCTGGACGCCGAGATGCTCGGGTCGCTGCTCGACGAGATGACCGACTGGGTCGGGCGCCACGGCCCCGACGCACCGAAGCGGGTCGCCGACGTGGGTGCCGGCACCGGTACCGGGACCCTGGCGCTGGCCCGGCGATTCGAGGCGGCCGAGATCGTCGCGATCGACCGGTCGCCCGCGCTGCGCGACCGCCTGCGCGCGGCGGCACAGGGCGCGGGACTCGCGGATCGGCTGCGCGTCGTGTCGGCCGACCTGGACGTCGCCTGGCCGTCCGTCGACGCCGTCGACGTCGCGTGGGCGGCCTCCTCGATGCACCACGTCGCCGACCCGGACCGGGTGCTCCGCGACATCCACGGCGCGTTGAACCCCGGCGGCGTGCTGGCCGTCGTCGAGATGGACGCGCTGCCGCGTTTCCTGCCGGACGACATCGGCGTCGGCCGCCCGGGGCTGGAGACCCGCTGCCACGAGGCGGCGGCGCGAGCGGGCTGGAACGCGCACCCCGATTGGCGGCCACACCTGGAACGGGCCGGTTTCGAGCCGGTCGCGCAGCGCACCTTCACCGTCGAGGCGAGCCCGGCGCCGCCCGCCGCGCGGCGGTACGCGCGGCGCCAGTTCGGCGCCTTCCGGGTCGCCGTCGAGGGCCGGTTGGCCGCCGACGACCTGGACGTGCTCGACCTCCTGTTGGCGGACGACCACCCCGACGCGCTCGCGAACCGCCGCGATCTGACGCTACGGAGCAGCCGCACGGTCTGGGCGGCCCGCCGCCCCTGAGCCCGATCCGGGCGCCGATCCGGGCGCCGACGCGGACGCGGGGGACGCGGTGACGGTGCCGCGGTTTCGTCGCGCCTCGGTGCCCTGGCCGGTTCCCACCCGTCGGATTGCCCGATGCGCGGACGGAGAGGGAAGCTTGAATGTCGAGATGTCGGTACGCCCGTCGGCCGTGTGCCCGGGACGCTCCGTTCCGCTCGGGAGCGCCGGAACCGGTCGGCACGAGCACCGGAAGCGGAGTTCGATACGAGCACCGCAAGCGGAACCCGGTACGAGCACCGCAAGCGGAACCGGTACAGGCACCGGCGGCGGAAGGAGCCCGCCATGGCGGTCGAGGCGAACCGGATGGTCGTCGTGCCGTTGGAGGTCGAGCGGGCCCACGATCCGCGGCTGACCGGCGGCAAGGCCGCCCAACTGGCCCGCGCCGCGGCCGCCGGCCTGCCCGTCCTGCCGGGATTCGTGCTCGTCCCGGCCACCCGCGCCCCCGATGCCCCGCACGGCGAGGAGTCGTTGCGTCGCGCCTGGCACACGCTGGCCGAGGGCGGTTCCCGGTCGCTGATCGTGCGGTCCTCCTCGGTGCACGAGGACACCGCGACCTCCTCCATGGCCGGGCGCTTCGCGACGGTCGCGGACGTGCGCGGCTGGGACGCCTTCACCGCGGCGGTGGACACGGTCCTCGATTCGGCGCGGGCCGCCGACCCGGACCTGCCCGGAGACGGCGCCGGGGTCGACGGCATGGCCGTTCTGGTCCAGCGGATGTCGTACCCGGTCGCGGGAGGGGTGATGTTCGGGGCCGATCCCGTCGAAGGGCGCGAGGACCACATCCTGATCAGCGCGGTGCCGGGCAGCCCCGCCCGGCTCGTGGACGGGCGTAGCGACGGCGTGCACTACCGGCTCACCCGCCGCGGCCGTCGGCTGCCCACCCGTCCCGCCGAGCCGCCGGGTCGGCACGTACTGGGTCGGCGCCGGCTGCATCGGCTCGTCGTGCTCGCCGGGCAGACCCGGCGCCTGTTCGGCGCGCCACAGGACATGGAGTTCGGCTTCGACGCCGACGACCGCCTGTGGCTGTTCCAGTCCCGCCCGATCACCGCGATGAGCGCGCGGCCCGCGCGGGGCGCGCGACTGCTGGGCCCCGGGCCGGTGGCCGAGACCCTGCCGGACGTCCTGCAACCGCTGGAGGAGGACCTGTGGGTGGCGCCGATGGCGCACGGCCTGGCCGTCGCCCTCGACGTCACGGGCACCGCCCCCAGGCGCCGGCCGCGCACCGTCCCGGTCGTGCGCACCGTCGACGGCCTGGCGGTGGCCGACCTGCGCCCTGCTGGGCACCGTCCCCTCGCCGCACCCCGTCCTCGACATCCTCAACCCCGCACCCGGTGCCCGTGCGGCCGGAGCGGCGTGGCGGGTGGGACGCCTGCGATCCGCGCTGCCCCTGCTCGCGCTGGACCTGATGGCCGACGTCGATCGCCGGCTCGCCGAGTTCCCGGCGCCCGGCGAGATGCTC
Source organism: Embleya sp. NBC_00888 (assembly GCF_045207655.1). Lineage (NCBI taxonomy): Bacteria > Bacillati > Actinomycetota > Actinomycetes > Kitasatosporales > Streptomycetaceae > Embleya > Embleya sp. NBC_00888. Next base: position 3,632,936 of record NZ_CP108785.1, read on the forward strand.
GGCGGGCGGCTGGTGTCCGCCGCGTCGTGGGGTCGCCGGGCCCTGTCGGCGCTGCACGCGCAGGAGGCGCTGGCCGGGGCGCTCCTGGACGCCTGCCAGACCTGCCGCCGGAGCCCCTTCGGCCGCGCCCGCCGGTCCCCGGCGGCGCACGGTTCGACGGGTTCTGAAGTACGTACTCGTTGCCGCGCTCGGTTACGGCGTGATCTGGCTGGTGTCGGTCCTGGGCATGCTGGGGGCGCACGCGGTCGCCCAACAGGGCGAGTCCTCGGGCAGTTCGATCGCCGGGATGAACCACTTCAAGCAGGTGGACGACAAGGTGTGGCGCGGTTCCGCTCCGGGTGTCCCCGGATACCGGGAACTCGCCGACCGCGGCGTGCGGACCGTCGTGGACCTGCGCGCGGAGAAGATGAGCCAGGCCGACCTGGAGCGCCCGGCGCAGGCCGGACTGAAGCTGGAGCGGCTGCCGATCCGGGACGGTCAGACGCCCACCCAGGCCCAGGTCGACGAGTTCCTGCGGATCGTGCAGACCTCCGACGGACCGGTGTTCGTGCACTGTGGTGCGGGTGTCGGCCGGACCGGCGCGATGACGGCCGCCTACTCCGTGCGGACCGGCGAGGCCACCTCCCAGCAGGCCGCGCGCCAGGCGCCGGCCGTCGGACCCCCCTCGGTCGAGCAGGTCTACCACATCCTCGGCAACGACCGGAACGACAGCGAACAGCCGCCGCTCGTGATCCAGATCATCAGCCGCGTCCTGGACGCCCCGCGGCGGATCCACGCGTCGATGTAGCCGCACGGCGCCCCCGGACGGCAACGCGTTCCGGAAGGGCCGAAAAAAGTTCGGCCGATGATGTCGAGAACGCGTGACCGGCTCCGTCCCCGGTGTGCAGGCGACCACAATGGGTCGCATCACACCGAGGAGAACCACGATGGCCAAGTACCTGTTGCTCAAGCACTACCGCGGCGCTCCGGCTTCGGTCAACGACGTGCCGATGGAGAAGTGGACGCCGGAGGAGATCTCGGCCCATGTGAAGTACATGAACGACTTCGCGGCCCGGCTGGAGGAGACCGGCGAGTTCGTGGACAGTCGGGCACTCGCCCCGGAGGGGACGTTCGTGCGGTACGACGGCGAGGGGCGCCCGCCGGTGACCGACGGTCCGTTCGCCGAGACCAAGGACCTGATCGCCGGGTGGATGGTGATCGACGTCGAGAGCTACGAGCGCGCCGTCGAACTGGCCGGGGAGTTGTCGGCCGCACCCGGGGCGGGCGGGCGACCGATCCACGAGTGGCTGGAACTGCGCCCGTTCCTGGGTTCGCACCCCACCGTCACGGAGTGACCCCACCGATGGACGAAGCCCTGCTCCGGAGCCTCACGCCGGGCGTACTCGCCGTCCTCGTGCGCCGCGGAGCCGATTTCGCGGCGGCCGAGGACGCCGTCCAGGACGCCCTGGTCGAGGCACTCCGCGTCTGGCCGGCCGACCGGCCGCGGGATGCCAAGGGCTGGCTGGTCACGGTGGCCTGGCGCAAGTTCCTGGACGCCACCCGCTCGGATGCCGCCCGCCGTCGGCGTGAGGACCGCGTCGACGAGGAGCCGACACCCGGGCCCGCGCCCGCGGCGGACGACACCCTCCAGCTCTACTTCCTGTGCGCCCACCCCTCGCTGACGCCCTCCTCCGCGGTCGCGCTCACGCTGCGCGCGGTCGGCGGGCTGACCACCCGCCAGATCGCCCAGGCATACCTGGTGCCCGAGGCGACCATGGCGCAGCGCATCAGCCGAGCCAAGCGCACCGTCTCCGGCGTGCGGTTCGACCGACCCGGCGACGTCGCCACCGTGCTGCGTGTGCTCTACCTGGTCTTCAACGAGGGCTACTCCGGCGACGTCGACCTCGCCGCCGAGGCCATCCGGATCACCCGGCAACTCACCGCCGCGATCGACCACCCCGAGGTCGCGGGGCTGCTCGCCCTGATGCTGCTCCACCACGCCAGGCGGGCCGGCCGGACCGCGCCGGACGGGAGCCTGGTGCCGCTCGCCGAGCAGGACCGCGGCCGGTGGGACACCACGTCGATCGCCGAGGGCGTCGTGATCCTCCAGGCGGCGCTGGCCCGGGACCGGCTGGGGGAGTTCCAGGCCCAAGCCGCGATCGCGGCGCTGCACGCCGACGCGCCCACCGCCGAGGAGACCGACTGGGTGCAAATCCTCGAGTGGTACGACGAACTCGTGCGTCTGACCGACAGCCCCGTGGTCCGGCTCAACCGCGCGGTCGCCGTCGGCGAGGCCGACGGACCGCGCGCGGGCCTGGCGGCGCTCGCGGCGCTGGACGACTCGCTGCCCCGCCACACCGCGGTGGCGGCGTACCTGCACGAGCGCGACGGCGACCCGGCGACGGCGGCACGGCTGTACGCCGAGGCGGCCCACAAGGCGTCCAACCTCGCCGAACGCGACCACCTGACGCGCCAGGCCGCCCGGCTCAACTCCCGCCGAGGTCGCTGACGGGTCGAACCGGGGTCGCGCCGGGACCGCGTCGGGATCGTCCCGTGGTATTCGGCGCGGCCTCGCGGCCGGAACCGTCGTCGCACGGTCGAAGCCCGCGGGCTTGAACGGCCCGCCGCCCCGCGAGGGGTGCGCCTGGGGGCGGCGGGCCGTTCGTCTCGCCACCGGACCTGGTTGGGGGGCAAGTCTCCGGCAGCCTGAAGAATGTAGCGGCCCGCTCCGACACCGCACGTCCAGGCGGGCCGGACCGGCCCGGTTGCCCGAGCGCGATGCCCGACCGGCACGCCCTGCGGCGCGCCGCCTCGCGCCTCGTGCCCGTGCCGCCTCGCGCCCGTGCCCGCGCCCCGCGCCGCCTCGCGCCTCGTGCCCCTCGGCGCCGTGCCGTGCCGTGCCGTGCTGCGCCGCGCTGCGCCGCGCCGCGCCGCGCAGCGCTGCGCAACGGCCCGGTGTTCGTCTCGCGCCCGTGTCCCCGCCCCCGCGCCGCCTCGCGCCTTGTGCAGCGCTGCGCCGTGCAGCGCTCCGCAGCGCCGCGCCGCGTCTCGCGCCGCCGCGCCTCGCGTCGCGTCGCCGCGTCCCGTGCCGCGCCGCCTCCGCCCCGTCCCGTGCCCGTCGCGTGGTGCGTCGAGACGTGCGCCTTCGCGACGTCGTCGCCGCGGGCCGGATCGAGGCGCGCGGGAAAACGGTGCCGAGTCCGGAACCGGAGGCGATCGCCGCCCGACTACTCGGATGCGTGTGCGGACGTGTGCGCGTGTCGGTGGTGGGGCGGCACCCTCGTCGCCGCCCGTGCGGGCTGATCGCCGCCGAGATCGAGACCGAGATCGACCACACGGGCACGCCCGCCCCTTCCCGAACCGACGTGACGGCGTCGCCCCGCCTCCCGACCGAAGGACAGACCACGTATGTGCGGTATCACCGGCTGGGTGTCCTTCCTGCACGACGCGCGGCCACGGCGCTCGACCCTCGACGCGATGACCGCGACGCTCGCCCGGCGCGGACCGGACGCCGATGGTGCGTGGCTGGACGCCCAAGCGGCCCTGGGACACCGGCGGTTGGCCGTACTCGACATCGCGGGCGGCCGGCAACCCATGACCGACCGGCGCGACGATCCCGAAGTGGTCCTCGACTTCAGCGGCGAGGTGTACAACCATCACGAACTGCGCGCCGAACTTCGCTGCGCCGGGCACGAGTTCCGCACACGCAGCGACACCGAGACGGTACTGCGCGCCTACCGGGAGTGGGGCGAGGGCTGCGTCGACCACCTGGAGGGCATGTACGCGTTCGCGATCTGGGACGTCCGTCGGACACGACTGGTACTGGTCCGCGACCGGCTCGGCGTAAAACCGCTGTACTGGGCGAAGGTCGAGGGTGGGATCGCCTTCGCCTCCGAGCCCAAGGCGTTGTTCGCACACCCCGAGATCGACCCGTGTGTGGACGCGGACGGGCTGCGCGCCGCGTACGGCCTGCTGTTCGACACCGGGCCCACCGTCTGGACCGGGATCCGCGAGATCGCGCCCGGCTCGATGTTGACCCTCGACCGCGACGGCATCCGCGAGCGTGCCTACTGGCAACTGGCGATACAACCCCACCACGACGATCGCGACAGCACCGTCGAGCGGGTGCGCGACCTGGTCGAACACGCCTGCCGCAGCCAACTGGAGGCGGACGTACCGGTGTGCAGCCTGCTCTCCGGCGGCCTGGACTCCACCGTCGTCACCGCGCTGCTCGCCGACGAACTACGCCTGCGGGAAAGCCCCGACGCGCGCATCCGCTCCTATGCGGTCGACTACACCGACCAGGCCCGCTCGTTCACCGCCGACGTGCTGCGCACCGGGCACGACACCCCGTACGCGGCGGAGGCGGGCCGGTTCATCGGCACCGACCACGACACCGTCGTCCTGGACCCGCTCGCCCTGCTCGACCTCGACCACCGCCGTGCGGTCGTCGCCTGCCGTGATTCGCCGATCGGCGTCGGCGACATGGACACCTCGCTGTACCTGCTGTTCGGCGAGATCCGTCGGCACTGCACCGTCGCGCTCTCCGGCGAGGCGGCGGACGAAGTCTTCGGCGGCTACCCGTGGTTCCACGATCCGGCCGCGCTCGCCGCCGACACCTTCCCCTGGTTGCGGGTCACCGGCGACGAGGCCGCCATGCCGCTGCACCCGGATCTGTCCCGGACCCTGCGGATCGGCGAGTTCCGGGCGGACACCTACCGCACGGCCCTCGCCGCCGTCCCGCACGCGGACCACGAGGACGCCGGCGAACATCGGCTGCGCGAACTGCGGCACCTGTCGCTGACCCGCTGGCTGCGTCAACTCCTGCACCGCAAGGACCGGTTGAGCATGGCCCAGGGACTCGAGGTGCGGGTGCCCTACTGCGACCACCGCCTCGTCGAATACGCCTACAACGCGCCGTGGTCGCTGCACACCTTCGACGGCCGGGAGAAGAGCCTGCTGCGGGCCGCCGCCGGCGACACCCTGGCCCCGCCCTCGGTGCTGCACCGGGCCAAGAACCACTACCCGGCCACCCACCACCCCGACTACAACCGCGGCCTCCAGGACCTGGCCCGCGAGGCGCTCGACGCGCGCGGCGGCGAGATACGCGGCATCGCCGACGAGACGGCGATCAAAGCCTGCCTCGACGCCCCCGCCGACCGGCTCCCGTGGGGCCATCGGCTGCGGCTGGAACGTGTCGTCGACTTGGCCCTGTGGCTCGACGAGTACCACCCGCGCGTCACGCTCTGACCGACCCCGCCGCGCCGCGGCCGCGCCCCGCGCGCACCCCGCACCCACCGCGCCCCGCACACCCGCCGCGCACCCGACCCGCCCCACGACCTCGTCAGGAAGGCGAACACCCGTGACCCAGGCCGAATCCGGCGCGAACCGCCTCGAACCCGTGGACCCCGTGGACCCCGTGGACCTGTACGGCCCCGAGTACAAGCGTGACCCCTACCCCCTGTACACCAAGCTCCGCGACGCCGGCCCCGTTCACCGGGTGCGGTTTTCGAGCGGGGTCGGGGCCTGGCTGGTCACCGGATACGACGCGGCGCACGCGACGCTCAACGACCCGCGCCTGGGCAAGAACCACGACCTGGGCAACGACCGGTGGCGGGCGCTGGCCTCGATCATGCCGGAGCCGCAACACGCCCAATTGCAGGTGCACTTGCTGCATCAGGATCCGCCCAAGCACACCGTGATGCGGCGCCTGGTCACCAACGCGTTCGCGCCGCGTCGGATCGACGCGCTGCGACCGCGCATCCAAGAGCTGGCCGACACCCTGGTCGACGCCATGCCCGCGGACCGGGGCGCGGACGTCGTCGCGTGCTTCGCCGCCCGCTTCCCGTTCCTGGTGCTGGCCGAAGTCATCGGTCTCCCGGCCGAGTCGGCCGCCGGATTTCGTCGCGAGTGGTGCAAGGTGGTCCAGCCGGTGGGTCCCAAGGACCCCGGACGCGCCGCCTACGAGGGCCGGTTGCGCGCGCTCCAGGCCTACATCGCCGACGTGGTCGCCGACCGGCGCGCGAACCCGGACGACGGGCTGCTCGCGCGGCTGGTCGCCGCGCACACAGCCGGCGAGCTCACCGACCACGAGCTGGACTCGATGGTCTTCCAACTCCTGGTCGCCGGACAGGAACCGGTCACCAATCAGATCAGCACCGCGCTGATGACCCTGCTGCGCCACCCCCGGCACCTGGCCCGGCTCCGCGAGGACCCCACTCTGCTCCCCGCCGCGGTCGAGGAACTGCTGCGGTACGACAGCGCGTTCGAGCTCACCACGTGGCGCTTCCTCGGCGCGGACGACGACCTGCACGGCACGACGGTGCCCGCCGGCGACTCGGTGATCGTGTCGCTGTGCGCGGCCAACCGCGATCCCGCGCGTTTCCCGGACGCCGACACCCTCGACTTCGACCGCAGCCCCAACCCGCATCTGGCGTTCGGGCACGGCATCCACTTCTGCCCGGCCGCCGCCCTGGCCCGGGTCGAACTCCAGGTCGCCCTCGGCACCCTCCTCGCGCGCCTGCCCGACCTGGCGCCGGCGGTACCGGTCGAGGACATCGCGTGGATTCCCGCCGTCCTCGCCCGCGGTGTCGACTCCCTCCCGGTCACGTACACCGAACGCGTCTGACCCGAGGACCCGAACGCGCCACGCGCCGCCCGGGTCGACCCGCCCACGCCGCCGTCCCCACACCGCCCGCCGCCCGCGCCGAGGCGTCCTGCCGCCCTGCCCCCGTGGAGAAGCCGACCCATGCACGCCACCCACCCCCACGATCCCGCGGACCGCGCGAACACGTCCGCGACCTGTGCCGCGATCCTGAACCTCCTGCTGCCGCACCGCCGCGCGACGGAGGAGGAACACCGCACCGAGACCGGCGCCGGCGCCGCGGACGCGGGCGGGACGGTGGGCGAATCGGTCGCGGACTTCCCCATCCAACTCGCCCGACTCGCCCGCTTCGTCGGGTGCGACGAACCCGTCGTGTTCACCCTGCCCGGCTTCCCGTGCAAGTCGCCCAACCCCGCCAAGGTCCTGGGCACGTTGCCCGACGAGGGCGAACGCCTGAGCCTGGCCTTCCTGCACCGCCTGTGCGCGGCGATCGCCGCCGTACACCCGCCCGGTGCGCGGATGGTGATCTGCTCCGACGGCCACGTCTTCGCCGACCTGATCCACGTACCCGACGGGCACATCGACGCCTATGCCGACGAACTGCGCGCGATCATCGCCCGCGAGGACCTGCACCACCTGAGCGTCTTCGACCTGCGCGACGTGCGCGGCGAGGACTCGCACGACGACAAGCGCGCCTGGCTGCACACGCGCCACGCGCCCACGATCGCGCAACTGCGGGCCCAGGTGCGTGCCGACGAGGACACCCTGCGCCTGTACCGGGGCATCACCCGGTTCCTCTTCGAGGACGCCGTCGACTTCCCCGGCAGCCGATCCGCGCTGCAACGCGACTGCCGCGCCCGCGCGTACGGCGTCATCCAACGCAGCCGCGCCTGGAGCGACCTGGTCGCCGAGCACCACCCGCACGCGCTGCGGCTGTCCATCCACCCGCAGCGACGCGGCGCGGAGAAGTTCGGCATCCGCCTCCTGGACGCCCCCGACGTGTGGGCCACTCCCTGGCACGCCACCGTCCTGCACCACCCCGACGGCCGCCCGCACCTGCTCCACCACGCCGACGCGGCACGATCGGGCGTCCTGGTCCACCGGGAGGGCCGCCCCAGCCACTTCCGCCGGGAGACACCGAGCCCCGCGCCCGCACCCGGGACGACCACCGGCGCGGGACCCGCCGGCGCGGGCAGCCGGGTCGTGTGACGCCTCGCGCGTCGGTGACACACGGTGATCGCCGGCCCGCTCCCGCGCGCGGTCGATGTGTCCGCGGAGGGGCCGATTGAGGCGCGATGGGCATTTAGCTTAGGCTGGCCTAACAAGCGCGACATTCTCGGGCTGTAAAACACCGCCCATGTTCGGCTACTCACTGTAGTGGACCGATAGCCGACTGTTCGGTTGGCAAGAAAGAGGTCATCGATGTCCCCGCTGCCCAAGGGCATGATCCGCCGCCGATTCGCGGTGCCGGTCGCCGCCGCCGTACTCGCCCTCGCGCTGGGCGCCTGCGGCTCGAAGGACGACGACAAGAAGTCGGCCGGCACCGATGGCGTCGCGACCCCGGCACCCGCCGGCTCGGGCGCGCCGGCCGCGTCGGCCTTCCCGGTGACCATCAAGAGCGCGCTCGGCGAGGCGAAGATCACCAAGAAGCCCGAGCGCATCGTGACCCTGGGTCAGGGATCGACCGAGACCGCCATCGCCCTGGGCCAGGTGCCGGTGGGCATCGAGAGCTACGAGTGGGGCAGCGACAAGTCCGGCTATCTGCCGTGGGTGCACGACGCGGTCACCAAGGCCGGCGGCAAGCTGCCCAAGCAGTTCAAGGGCGGCGAGGAACTCGACATCGAGGCGATCGCCGCGCTCGACCCGGACGTCATCCTCGCCCCCTGGTCGGGCATCACGCAGAAGCAGTACGACCTGCTGAAGGACATCGCGCCCACGGTCGCCTACCCGGACAAGGCGTGGAGCACCAACTGGGACCAGCAGATCGACATCGTCAGCAAGGCCCTCGGTCAGCCCGACAAGGCCCGGGAGCTGACCGGCAAGATCAAGCAGCAGCTCGCCGACGCGGCGGCCACCCGGCCCAACTACAAGAACGTCACGTTCTCCTACATCTACACGACCGGCCCCGGCACCCTCGGCGTCTTCAAGCCCGAGGAGCAGCGCGTGTCCGTGGTGTCCTCGCTCGGCCTCAAGGTCGACCCGATCGTGAACACCTTCCCGGAGACCGACGGCACCGACTCGGCGCTCATCGGCCTGGAGAACGCCGACAAGCTGGCCGCCGGCGACGTGGTTTTCACCTTCTACACCGACGCCAAGACCCGCCAGGAGATCGAGGCCCAGCCGCTGTACGCCTCGATACCCGCGGTCAAGCGCGGCGCTGTGGTCGCGAGCAACGACAACCCGTTCGTGACCGCGTCGTCGATGATCAACCCGCTGACCGTGCCGTGGAGCATCGAGCGCTATCTGCCGCAGATCGACGCGGCGGTCGCCAAGGCCGGCAAGTAGCCGCGGCCGAGAAACGATTCGGATGACCGCCGACACGCGCGTGCGTCCGGCCGGAACCGGGACCGGTGCCTCGCGCACCGGTCCCGCCGGTCGCATCGCCGCTCTCTTCGCCGGATGCCTCGTGCTGCTGGTCGTCGCGCTCTTCGCGAGCGTGATGTTCGGCAGCAGGACGACGTCGTTCGGCGACGTCGTGGACGTTCTGACCGGGCACGGCGACCCGTACCTGACCACCGTGGTGGAGAGCCGCTACCCGCGCACCGCGCTCGGCGTGCTGGCCGGCATGTGTCTGGCCGTGGCCGGCACCCTCATGCAGGGCGTCACCCGCAACCCGCTGGCCGACCCCGGCCTGCTGGGCATCAACGCCGGGGCCGCGGCCGGCATCGTCACCGGCACCGCGTTCGCCGGTGCCACGGGCTCCTGGGCGGCCCTGTGGTGGGCCCTGCCCGGGGCGCTGCTCGTCGGCGTGTTCGTGCACGTCCTGGGCGCGGGCGGCGGCCCGGTGCGGCTCGTGCTGGCCGGCGCGGTCCTGTCCGCCGTGCTCGGCGCGTACATCCAGGCGGTCACGCTCGGCAAGCCCAAGGTCTTCGACAGCTATCGCTACTGGGTCGTGGGCGCGCTGGGTGGGCGCGGCTGGGACGTCTTCTGGTCGATGTTGCCGTTCGGCGTACTCGGCGTGTGTGTCGCGCTGTTGCTCGGGCCAGGCCTGAACGCGCTCGCCCTGGGCGAGGAATCGGCCACCTCGTTGGGCGCCGATCCCGCCGTGCTGCGCGCGGCCGGCCTGGTGACCGCCACCGTCACCAGCGCCGCCGCGACCGCCGCCGTGGGGCCGATCGCCTTCGTCGGCCTGGGCGTCCCGCACATCGCCCGCGCCCTCGTGGGCGGCGACTTCCGCGTGCAGATCGGCTTCGCGGCGCTGCTCGGTCCGACCCTGCTGCTGGCCGCCGACGTGGTGGGCCGGATCCTGCTGCGCCCCCAGGAGTTGATGGTGGGCGTCGTCACCGCGTTCGTGGGCGCGCCCGCCCTGCTGTTCGCGGTGCGCCGGATGCGGGTGAGCACATGAGCACCACACCGCGGACCCGACGCCCACGCGGCTACCTGCGGATCGGGAACACGATCGCGCTGCCCGTGCGCGGGGCGACGGTGCTCGTGGCGATCGTGATGCTCGCGCTGACCGTCGCGGCCGCGTTCGCCACGCTGACCATGGGCCGGCTCGGCATCGCCCCGGGCGACCTGCTGCCCGCGGTGTTCGGCGGCGCGGAGGGCAAGGAGAAGTTCGTGCTCAACCGGCTGCGCGGGCCGCGCCTGGTGGTGTGCCTGGGCGCGGGTGCCGCGTTCGGCCTCTCCGGCGCCCTCTTCCAGACGGCCACCCGCAACCCGTTGGCCGGCCCGGACGTGATCGGGCTCAGCAGCGGCGCGGGCGCGGGCGCGGCGATCTTCGCGCTCGTGGTGCCCGGCGACACCCCGGTGTGGATCGGCGCCCTGCTCGGCGCGATCGGCGCGATGGCCATCGTGTACCTGGCCACCGGTACCGGATTCCGCGATCCCGGACGCCTGGTCGTCGCCGGGATCGGCGTCGCCGCGATCGGCACGGCGCTGACCCAATACGTCGTCTATGTCGTCGAACGCGACAAGGCGAGCGCGCTGAGCGCGTACGTCAACGGCAGCGTCGCGGCCCGGTCCTGGGACGACGCGACCACCATCGGGCTGGTCCTGCTCGTGGTCGCCGGCCCGGCGGTGGCCCTGTCCCGGCATCTGGACCTGGGCGAGATGGGCGACGAGGTGGCCCGCGCGCTCGGCGGCAACCCCGGCCGGGCCCGCAGCCTGGCCGTCGTACTGGCCGTCGTGTTGTCCGCGGGCGCGGTCACCGTGGCCGGTCCGATCGCGTTCATCGCGCTGACCGCGCCGCAGATCGCCCGCCGGCTCACCCGCGGCACCGGCCCGCACCTGGTGTTGTCCACGCTGACGGGCGCGCTGCTGCTGACCGTGGCCGACCTCGCCGCGCAACAACTGCCCTGGGTCGAGCCGCTGCCGGTGGGCATCTACACCCTCGCCTTCGGCGGGGCCTACCTCGGATTCCTGCTGACCCGCGAATGGAGGAGTGGACGACTGTGAACGACCAACCGGCGCCCGCACCGGCCGGGCTGAGCGCCCGCGACGTGACCCTGTCGTACGGCCGCGAGCCGGTTGTCGAAGGCGTCGACCTCGACCTCCCGCACGGCGGCCTCACCGTCATCGTCGGTCCCAACGGGTGCGGCAAATCCACCCTGCTCAAGTCGTTCGCCCGGGTGCTCAAGCCCGTGCGCGGCACGATCACCCTCGACGGGAGGGACGTACACGCGCACCGCGGACGCGAGTTCGCCCGCCGGGTCGCGCTGCTGCCGCAGAGCCCGATCGCGCCCGAGGGCATCAGCGTGCGCGGCCTGGTGCGGCGCGGCCGGCACCCGCACCACACCCTGCTGCGCCAGTGGTCGCCCGACGACGACCGCGCGATCGCCTTCGCGCTGGAGCGGACCGGCCTGGTCGACCTCGCGGACACCCCGGCGGGCGACCTGTCCGGCGGGCAGGCCCGGCGGGCCTGGATCGCGATGGTCCTCGCCCAGGAGACCCCGATCGTCCTGCTGGACGAGCCGACCACGTTCCTCGACATCGCCCACCAGTACGAGCTCCTGGAACTGTGCGCCGAGTTGAACGCCGAGGGCCGCACGATCGTCGCGGTGCTGCACGACCTCAACCAGGCCGCCCGCTTCGCCTCCCACCTGGTGGTGATGAAGGCCGGCCGAGTCGTCGCCGAGGGCGCGCCGGGCGAGGTGCTGACCGCCGCCCGCGTCCACGACGTCTTCGGCCTGGCGTGCGACATCGCGCCCGACCCGATCACCGGCACCCCCATGGTGATCCCGCACGCGCGGCGCGGCGCGGCGGTGGGATGAGCGCGGCGGTGCGCGCGGGCCGGCCCGCCCTATATCGGTTGAGCCGTGCGGCCGGGGCCGGCTAGCGTGGTCGGTCATGACGAAGATCGAGGCCGCGGCCGACTGGCGGGACGTCAATCGGGCCAATTGGGACGAGCGGGTCCCGATCCACAGCGCCAGCCGCTTCTACGACGTTCCCGGCTTCGTCGCGGGCAAGGACGCGCTCCGGGACTTCGAACTCGCCGAGGTGGGCGACGTCGACGGCCGTACGCTGGTCCACCTCCAGTGCCACATCGGCCTGGACACGCTCTCCTGGGCCCGGCGCGGAGCAACCGTCACCGGCCTGGACTTCTCCGAACCGGCCGTGGCCGAGGCCGGCGCCATCGCCGCGCGGATCGGCGCGAGCACGGCCCGATTCGTCACCTCCGACGTCTACGACGCCGAGGCCGCGCTCGACGGGGCGACCTTCGACATCGTCTACACCGGCCTGGGCGCGCTGTGCTGGCTCCCGGACATCGACCGCTGGGCCCGTACGGCGGCGGCGCTCGTCGCGCCGGGCGGCTTCCTCTACCTGGCCGAGTTCCACCCGTTCACCGACGTCCTGGCCGAAGACGGCCGCACCGTCGAACTGGACTACTTCCATCGCGAGCCGACCGTCTGGGACGAGCCGGGCACCTACACCGACGCGGACACGGAGACCTCCGCGAACGTGACGGTCGAGTGGCAACACGGCATCGGCGACGTGGTCAGCGCCCTGATCGCCGCCGGACTGCGCCTGGAGTTCCTGCACGAGCACGACTACTCGCTGTTCGCCCGCTTCCCGATCCTGGAACACGACGACGGTCGCTACCGTTTCCCCGCCGGCCAGCCGCGTGTCCCGCTGATCTACTCGCTGCGCGCGACGAAGGCAGCCTAGGCCCTGTCCGCCGGATCTCGGTGGATCTGCGCCGCCTGGCACCGCACCTCGCCACACCGGAGAAACAGCCGAATGGAACCACTACGCGGCTGCGTCTCCGCCACGCCGATGCACGGCACCGGACGACGCGGCCCGATCCACCAAGATCCGCCGGACAGGGCCCAGCCGCCCGCACGCCGCACGACGACACCCCCGCCTCCCTCGGCGCGTCAGCGCCCCCGCCCCCCGCCCACCCCAGTGATCGACGCGCGAAGCGCGGAGAGCGGCGGAGCCGCAAGCGTGGACGGTGTGACCCGGAGCGAAGCGGAGGGACACGCCGTCCCGAGCGAGGCGCCGCTTTTTCTTGGAGGAGCGAAGCGGGGGAAAGAAAAAGCGGTGCCTCGCGAGCCGGCGACGAAGTCGCCCAACAAACAGCAACGCCGCACCCACGACTCCGACCAACCCAACCCGCCGCCGCCCCGCCCCGGACGCACCCGCCCCAGACGACCCCCCTCGCCCCACCCCCGGCCCGTCAGCGCCCCCAACCCCGGCGCCTCGCGAGCCGGCGACGAAGTCGCCCAATCAGGTAGTGGTGTAGTGCTCGGCGATCTCGTCGCTCGTGGTGACCCACACCCCGGGGTGGTTCACCACGTACTCCAGCGCCTGGTCCAGATACTTGCGCCGGAACGCCTGACCGGAGACGAACGGGTGCAGGGCCAGCGACATGACCCGGCCGCCGTCGGCCGCATCGGCGTGCAACTGGTCCACCTGGTCCTTGACCACCTGCACGAAGTCCGGCCCGCTGAGCGCGTGCGCCGTGAACAGGCCCAGGTCGTTGAGTTCGAGCGTGTAGGGCACGCTCAGCATCCCGGGCACGTTCAGCCGGAACGGCTGGTCGTCGGCGGTCCAGTCCAGCGTGTACTCCAGGCCGAGTTCGGCCAGCAGCGACGGCGTGCGGAAGGTCTCGCTGAGCGCGGGACCCAGCCACCCGCGCGGGCGCCTGCCGGTCGCCTTCTCGATCGTCTCCACGACGTGCTTCAGGTAGGCGCGCTCGTCGTCGGCCACGTCGGCCTGCAGGGTCGAGTTGTTGCGCCCGTGCGCCAACCAGGCCCAGTCCCGGGCCAACCCCGCCTCGATGATCTGCGGGTAGTGGTCGACGACGTCGGAGTTGAGCAACACGCTGGGCCGGATCCCGTAGCGATCGAACGCCTCGATCATCCGCCAGATGCCCACGCGCGGTCCGTAGTCGCGCCAGCCGTGGTTCAGCGGGTCCGGCAGCAGGCCCGCGGTCGCCTGATTGATGCTCGTCGACGGGGTGCCGACGAGGAAGTGCTCGACGTTCAGGCCCACATAGAAGGCGACGCGGGCGCCGTTCGGCCAGTGGATCGGCTCGCGGTCGACGATGGGGCTGTAGTCGTAGAGTGCGTTGTCCATGGCGGTGACTCCTGGGATCGGGGCTCGGGTGGAGCCCATCGGGCTTCGCCGGGTTCGTTTCGGTTGCTTGGTTCGTTCGGCTCGTTCGGCTCGTTCGGCTTGTTTCGGTGCGCCCTGCGGCGACGAACATCACTGTGCTCCGGTGGGCTGGGGAGTCGCTGAGGGTCCGCTGAGGGACGGGACGAGGGAGGGCTGAGGGGCCACCCGGGAGTCCGCGCGGATTCGCTGTGTACGGTGGCCCGATGCGGTTCGGGGTGTTGGGTCCACTGGCGGTGTGGGGTGTCGACGGTGAACCGATCAAGGTCCCCGAGGCGGGGGTTCGCGCGCTGCTGGCCGACCTGCTGACGCACGAGGGGCGTACGGTCTCCGTCGACCGGCTCGTCGACGACCTGTGGGGCGACGACCCGCCCGGCAAGCCCGGCAACGCGCTCCAGACCAGGATCTCCGTGCTGCGCCGGACGCTGGGCCGCGACCGCGTGCTGCACCAGGCCCCCGGCTACCGACTGCTCCTGGACCGGACCGACGCAGACGGGGCCGACCTGGACGCGCATCGCTTCGCGGCCCTGGTGGATCGTGCACGGACCGAGAACGATCCGCGCGTGCGGGCCGCGACGCTCGCCGGGGCCCTGGGACTGTGGCGCGGGCCGGCGTACGCCGACTTCGCGGACGAGGAGTTCGCCCGCCCCACCGCGCAGCGCCTGGAGGAACTGCGCCTGGTCGCCGTCGAGGAGCACGCGAGCGCCCGGCTGGCCACCGGCGAGCACGCGGTGCTCGCCGCGGAACTCGCGGACCTGGTCGCCCGTCACCCGCTGCGCGAACGGCTGCGCGGGGTGTACCTGCGAGCGCTCTACCGCGCCGGGCGGCAGAGCGAGGCGCTGGCCTCGTACGCGGACCTGCGCGAGCGGCTGGCCGACGAGCTGGGACTGGATCCCGGCCCCGATCTCGTCGCCCTGCACGGCGCGATCCTGCGCCAGGACGAATCACCGCCGGGGTCCGTTGCCGCGCTGCCCGCCTCGCCGACCGTGCGGACGCCCGCCGACCTGCCCGAGGCCCACCTGCCCGTCGCGCTGACCCCGCTGATCGGGCGCGAGGAGGCCGTGGCCGACCTCGGTCCGCTGCTGGAGCGCGCGCGCCTGGTCACCCTGACCGGGTCCGGCGGCGTCGGCAAGACCCGACTCGCGGTGGAGACGGCGGGCCGATTCGCCCGGGAGGCCGGGGCGCTCGTGCCCGACGGCGTGCGCCTGATCGAACTCGCCGGGCGCGACGGGGAGGCCGCCGACCTCGCACAGGTGATCAGTGACGTGTTCGGCGTGCGCGGCGACGGGCCCGGCGCTGCCGGGCGCCCGACGGTGGACCGGCTCGTGGCGGCCCTGCGCGACCGGCGCGTCCTCGTGGTCCTGGACAACTGCGAACACGTCGTCGAGGCCGCCGCCGAACTCGCCGACCGACTCCTGGCCGGCGCGCCCGGCCTGCGGATCCTGGCCACCAGTCGCGAGCCGCTGGCCCTGGCCGGCGAGAGCGTGTTCCAGGTCGAGCCGCTGCGCCACGATCACGCCGTGCGGCTGTTCACCGAACGCGCCGCCGCGTCGGCACCGGGCTTCCCGGTCGCGCCGGCGCCCGGCGAGATCTCGGCCCTGGTGGCCGAGGTCTGCCTGCGCCTCGACGGCATCCCGCTCGCCCTGGAACTGGCGGCCACCCGCGTGCGGGCCCTGGGCATGGCCCAGTTGGCGGCCCGGCTGGACGACCGCTTTCGGCTGTTGACCTCGGAACGACGCGGCACCCCGGCTCGGCAGCAGACCCTGCGCGCGATGATCGACTGGAGTTGGGACCTGCTCCGCGCCCGCGAACGCGTCGTGCTGGGCCGGCTGGCCGCGCACCGGGACGGCTGCACCCTGGAGGCCGCCGAGGTGGTGTGCGCCGGCGAGGGCGTGACCTCGGAGGAGGTCGTCGACCTGCTGACCCGCCTGGTCGAGAAATCCCTGGTCGTCGTGGTCGACGGCACCGGCGGCACGCCCCCGCGCTATCGCCTGTTGGAATCGGTCGCCGCCTACGCGAGGGAGCGGCTGGCCGAGACCGAGGACGTCGAGGCCGTCCGGGATCGACACCTGGCGTACTACCTCGACCTCGCCGAACGGGCGCGACCGCGGCTGCGCGACGGCGGACAGCGCGAGTGGCTCGACCGCCTGGACGCCGAGTCCGCCAACCTGCACGCGGCGATCGACACGGCGGTGGACCACGCGTCGATCGACGCCGACGGCCGCTCGGGTGCCGACGCCGGAATCGGCGTGGACCGGGCCGAGCGGCTCGCGGCGGCGTCGACGTGGTGGTGGCTCCTGCGCGGTCGGCCGATCGAGGCCCGCCGCTGCCTGGGCCGGCTCCTGGACGCCGCGCCCGCCTCACGCGAACTGAGGGTGTTGCACGACGCGTTCACGCTGTTGACCGGCGGGCGGGCGACCGGCTCGCCGGACCCCGGTCCGGACACCGCCGCCTCGGGAGTGCCCGCGCCGGCGTTGTGGTTGTACGCGTACGGGCTGTTCAACGCGGGCGATGTGCCCGCCGCCGAGGCGGCCAACGACCGGGCGCTCGCCCGGTTCGACGCCGACGGCGATCGGTGGGGTACGGCGGCGGCACTCGCGCTGCGTGCGATGTGCGCGCTGATCCGCGGCGACCTCGTCGCGGTGGGGGCGGACGGGCTGCGCGGCGCCGAGATCTTCCGGGCCCTCGGTGATCGGTGGGGGGAGGCGCAGACCGTGCAGCCGCTCGCCGCGCTCGCCGAGATCAGGGGCGACCACGCCGAGGCGACGCGCCGCCACCACGAGGGCCTGCGGCTCGCCCGCGAGCTCGGCCTGGACGTCGAGGTAAGTGCCCGGCTGTCCGGACTGGGCCGGCTGGCGCTGCTCGAACACGCCTGGGAACGCGCCCGCGATCTGCACGAACGGGCGAGGCGGTCGGCGGTCGAGCAGGGTTGGAAGTACGGCGAGGTGCACGCGTTGATGGGCCTGGCGCTGGGGGCTCGGCGCTCCGGCGACCTCGACGCGGCCGAGGCGTACCTGCTGCACATGCGGGACGTCGAGGCGTCCTCAACGGCCGGAAGGCACCTGATCGCGGCGGAACTGGGCTTCGTCGACGAACTGCGCGGGGACCCGGCCGGCGCGCTGGAGCGGCACCTGCACGGCCTGCGCATCGCCCGCTCGCTGGGCGAACCGCGCGCGGTGGCGCTGTCCTTGGAGGGCCTGGCGGGCGAGGCCGCGCTGGAGCGTACGGCTCCCGCGGCCGAGCGGGCGGCGCTGTTGCTGGGTGCGGCGGACGCGGCGCGGCGCGGCGTCGGCGCCCCGTTGCCGCCCGCCGAGCGCCTCGACGTGGACCGGATCACGGCGACCGCGACGGCGACGCTGGGGCCGGCGGGCTTCGCGGCCTCCTTCGCCCGAGGCGCCGCGATGGACCCGTACGACGCGGCCCGGGTCGCCGAGGAGACGCGGTCGGCCTCGCCCGGTCGATGAACGCCCGCGATCCCCTCGCCGCGAGCACTCGACCGGTCCCGGCCCCGGTGCCCGGACCGGATTGACGCGGCGTCAGGGGAAACCCCTGCGGCGACATCGCGTGCGGCGGGATTCGGGTGTCATCCCGGCGAGGGGCGCGTTCACCCGAGCGGCCCCAAGGCCGGCACCGGGTTCTTCCCCGTTCGGGTGGGCTTTCGGGGGCGCCGGCCTCGGGTCCGAGCGTGCGCGGCACGGCGCCGGCGGCTTATCTGGTGAGGGCGACGGCGATACACCTCATCGAACAGGAGTGCACATGCGCGGGACGAGAGCGACCGGGAACACGCCGGGTGCCGGCAGGCGGGCGACGGGTCGTGCGGGTACGAAGCGGAGCGGCGGCGCCACGCCGCCGCACGGGCACGACGGCGACGGCGACGGCCGACGCCGACGGGAGATGTTCTGTCCGCGATGCATGGGCGTGACGGAACGCTGTACGCACGCGATCGGCGAACTTTCCGCCGCACGCCCGGGACTCCCCCTCGGAGCCGACCCGGCTCGCGGCGTCGAACACCCCTGAGGAAGCGGCGCCGGGCTCCCGGGACGCCCGGCGCCGCACGAACACCCCTCGGTCCGGGCTCGCGCCGCCGCGATGAGTTCTCGCCGTCCCGCGAGTCCCACCCGTAACAGCGCCGCCGAGGAGGAGCCCACCCATGACCGACGAGCAGCAGATCCGCGATCTCATCGAACGCTGGGCCGGTGCCGTGCACGACGGCGACCTGCCCACGGTGTTGGCCGACCACGCGGCCGACATCGTCATGTTCGACGTCCCGCCCCCCGAGCAGGGCGTGCGCGGCATCGAGGCGTACCGCGAAACCTGGCCCGGCTTCTTCGAGTGGCAGGCGTCCGGCGCCGTCTTCGAGATCGAGTCGCTGGAGATCACCGCCGGCACGGACGTCGCCTTCGCGATCGCCCTACTCCGCTGCGGCGACCCCACCGACCTCCAACACCACCCCGACCGCCGCCTCCGCCTGACCCTCGGCCTCACCAAGCCGAACACCCACTGGACCATCACCCACGAACACCACTCCTTCACCACCCCACCCACCCCCACCCCACCCGACTAGCCACCCCGACCCACACCGCCCCACACCCGGGGCCCGCGTCGCGATCAGCGTTGTCGGATCGGACCGAAGTCCTCGGTCGGGCCGCCACCTTCGGTCAGGTCGAGGGGTACGACAAGGTCGCCCAAACGTACGGAGAGCGTGGTGGGATCGGCTCCGCCCGCGGACCGGCCGTAGACGGCGGAGGCGACGACCGCGGCCGACATCCTGGGGTCGGCGGATTCCCAGCGCACGGTCGCGTGCCAACCGGACGACGTGCCCACGACACACGCGCGCACCCCGTCCGGGAGCGCGGCGACCCGGCACCCCGGGTGGGCGCGGAGCAGTTTCGCGAGGTGTCCCGCGGAGGCCGGCGGCCGACCCACGACGACATCGGCCCGCTGTCGGAGGCGGTCGTCGGGCTCCGCCTCGTCGACCACGAGATGAGCGTCGGTCAGGTGCGCGTCGGTTCCGCCGGCAAGGTGCGCGGGGTAGCGGCGCAACGCCACGACATCCCCCTCGACGGTGACGGCCGACATCGACGCGGGCGCCACGGGTGATCGCCGCGACTCGACCACGGAGCGGGCGTCGGGCACCTCGACGGGCCGCACCACCACCGGTTCCGCCGGTTCGTTCAGGCCCAGTCGGTCGTAGAACAACGTGCGCAGCGTGCGTGCGGATCCGCCGGGCAGGGACGTCGCGTTGGCGGTGACCTCGGCGACGGCCGGATCGGTGCGCAGGCGGCGCTCGGCCGCGTCGAGTTGGCGCGGCAGGGGTAGCTCCGCGTCGACGCGCGGCAGCAGTGGGAGCAGCCGGGCGATGGGGGAGGTTTCGGCCAGGGTGCCGTCGGCGGGAATTCCGGACAGGAGGGTCGGCAGTCCGAGAGCGGCGCCGTAGAAGGTCACCGAGCCGTAATCGCCGATGAGCGCGTCGGCCGCCACCAGTGCGGCCTTCCAGCCGTCACCCTCGGGTCGCACGAGCGTCAAACCGGCGGATTGCAGGGGAGCGAGCCAGGAACGCACCTGCCAGGGGCTGTGGGCGTACCAGACGTTGGGATGGATCACCGCCATCACGCGGAACTCGTCGCGTGGGAGCGTCGCCAGCGCGTGCCGCAGGACGTCTGGGGACTTTCCGAGCTGCGATTCCCGGCTCCAGGTGGACGAGACGACCACGAGCTTTTGGCCCGGAAGTATCCCCCAGGCGGCCCGATAGTCGTTCCGAAACGGCAGGCCGGCCCGTAATTCGTCCAGGCAGGGGTCGCCCGCGACAACGGCCGAGGGCAATGCCTCCGGGCAACCTTCGGCGAGCCGCGACAATTGCTCGTCGTGGGACAGGACCACGGCCGACGGTACGACCGCACCGTCGTGCGTGAGCCACTCCGCCGTCAGGCCGAAACTTCCCGGCCTCGCGGTTTCGCGCGGCCGTGGGCTGCTTCCGGCTTCTCGCCGCAGGATCTTGTTGTAGCCCATTCCATGCGTCGTACCGATGATCGGCGCATTGATCCGATACAACTCCCCGCCGCGACTCGTCGTGACGGCCAGGTCGAACTTCGTGGTGATTGCCTGAGCCCACGGAAGACACACGAGCCCGTGGTCGCGAACGAATTCCGGAATCCCGTGTTCGAAGGCCGAGGAGCCCGTGCACGTGAAGACCGTCTGTATGCGGGTGTCGCCCTCGAAGAGCCGCAGAAGATCGAGCAGGCGGGTCGCCGAGGTGACGTTGTGGATGACGCCGAGAACGGTCCGCTCGGGCCGTACGGTCAGCCACCGGTCGGCGGCGGCGCCCACCGGAAGTGCGATCGGGTCGTCCCACGGTATTCGCGGCATGCGTTCCCCCAAGCTTCCGGCATCCGGGAGACCCTAGCCCAACCACGCCGACGCACACGCTCTTCGGTGTGGGATCAGGTGTGGGGCTTGGGGGTTGGGGGGTTGTGGCGGAGGGTGTTTTGGGAGGTTACGTATTTGAGCATGAGGCGGGCGAAGTCGAGGCGTTCCTGGTCGGGCCAGTCGGCGGTGATGTATTCGTAGGCCGAGCGTTGGTGGCGGCGGAAGCGTTTCATCAGGTCGATGCCGTCGGGGCTGAGGTGGAGGACCGTGCGGCGGCCGTCCTGTTGGGAGGCGGCACGGATCAGGTAGCCGGCGGAGATGCAGTCGGACACCATGCGGCTGGCCACCGACGGATCCACGCTCAGGTAGTCGGCCACCGCGCCGACGGTGACCTCGCGGGCGTCGTCCTGTTCGGCCTCCAGGACGATGTTGAGTACCAGGGTGCGGCTCAAGTCCTTTTGCGAGATCGGGTTTTCGACGTCCAGGAGGGAGGAGCGCCGCAGCTTCCCGAAGGCCGGGCCCACGGCGTCGAGCAGCTCGTCGGCTGTGCGCGGCTCGTGCTTCGTCATGTCCTCATCGTACACATACGTGACCAACCGAAGACATGTGTTGACGTGAAAACGTATGCATGACAGCATGCATATGTCGGCACAAGCGAAACGACGTGCGGATCATCCGAGAGCGAACGAACGGGGCTTTTTCCATGACCATCCTCATCACCGGCGCCCGCGGCAAGGTCGGTCAGGCGATCATCGAGCGCCTGCACTCCGCCGGACACGCGTTGCGCGCCGCCAGTGCCAACCCCGCCGAGCTGACCGTCCCGGCCGGCGTCGAGGTTGCCGAGCTCGCCCTCGACCGTCCCGAGACCTTCGAAGCCGCGCTTCGCGGCGTTCGCCGGGTCTTTCTGTATCCCGAGCCCGCCGGCATCGACGAGTTGATCAAGGCCGCCGGCACGGCCGGCGTCGAGCACGTCGTCCTGTTGTCCTCGTCCTCGGTCCTGGGCCCGGACGCCGAGAACGACCCGCTCGCGAGCCACAGCCTCCGGGTCGAGCGCGCGCTCGCCGACTCGAACCTCGCCTGTACGTTCCTGCGCCCCGACGCCTTCGCGAGCAACGCGCTGGGCTGGGCGTACTTCATCGGCCAGGCGATGCCGATCCAACTCGCCTACCCGGACGCGCGGATCGCCCCGATCCACCCCGAGGACATCGCCGACATCGCCGTGGAGGCGCTCACCGGCGACGCCCTCACCGGCCGCCGAGTCACCCTGACCGGCTCGGAATCGCTCTCCTTCCGCGAGCAACTCGCCGTCCTCGCGGGCACCATCGGCCGTGAGATCCCCGTCGAGCGGATCACCCGCGCCGAGGCCGAGCAGCAGATGGGCCACCACATGCCCGTGCCGATGGTCTCCTCGCTGCTCGACCTGTGGGAAGCCGCCGACCACAGCCCCGCGGCCATCGCCGACACCACCGAGTCCCTCCTCGGCCGCCCCGCCCGCACGTTCGAGCAGTGGGCCCGCGAGAACGCCGCCGCCTTCACCGGCCGCTGATCGAACGAGTCCGCGCAGCACGCCCGTTCGTCCCGTCGCCGCTCGACCCCGGCATCGCCGATTTACTCGGGAGCAGGACATGAAGCCCATCGGTTACTGGCTCAACCGCACCGACAAGGCCATCACCGCCGCCATGGACTCGATGGTGGCCGAGTTCGGCCTCACCCGCCTCGCGTGGCAGGTCCTCAACGTCGTCCAGGGCAACCCGCGGGCCACCGACACCGACGTGCGCACCGTGTTGGCCGCCAACGCCGACGTCACCGACCTGACTGCCGCGGTCGAGACGGTCCTGGCCGACGGCTGGGTCTGCCGCCCGGCACCGAGCCGGCTGGCCCTGACCGACGAAGGCCGCGCTCGGCTCGCGGAGGTCACCGAACGTGTCGGCGCCTTCCGCCAGTTGTCGACGGCCGGCATCACCGACGAGGACTATCGGATCGCGGTGAGCGTCCTCGAACGCATGACCCGCAACCTGGAGACCGGAGCGGAACACCGCGACTGACGAACCCGGTTCGTGCCGGGCCGGACGTGCGGGCCGCGTTCAACCGTCGATGCGGTGCCGTGTCCAGAACGGCGTCAGGTCGTGGGTGGTGGCCGCCTGGGCCGCGCGCTTGAACTCGGCCGTGGTGGAGATCCCGTACCAGTGGTCCGCGGCATAGCGGCGCAGCAGCGTCTCCATCGGGGCATCGCCGATCAGTCGCCGAAGCTCGTGCAGGGCGCACTTGCCGTAGTCGTAGACGACGGCCTCGTAGCGGGACGGATGATCGTCCCAGTACCGCATCGAGCCGGTGATCCGTTCCGTCGGCGCGGCCCAGGAGAAGCCGTCTCGGCAGCTGTCGCCGGTCCTGTCCAGGGCGAGGTCGGTGGCGTACTCGGAGAACGACTCGTCGAGCCAGGGATCGTTGTACTCGTCGTTGCCGACGATCCCGTACCACCACTGGTGCGCGATTTCGTGGACGAGTGCCGTGGACCGGACCCGGTCCAGGACGAAACCCGGGTACTCCATGCCGCTGAACCACAGATCGTCGTCCAGGACGACGTCCAGTTCGCCGTACGGGTAGGCACCGTAGCGCCCGGCGTGGGCGTTCACGCTCGTCAGTGCGACGTCGAGCATGGCCCGGGCGTCGGACGGGTCGATGCCGGCGTCCGCGTGGACGTTGATCCGGACCCCGCCGGCGGAGGTGCCGGAGACGCCGGTGAACGGCCCCGCGGCCCACGCGAAGTCACGCACCTTGCGCGCGGTCGCGGTGGTGACCGTACGACCGGGCGCGCCCGGGGACTCGACCGAGGCGCCGGTGGCGGGCACCCGGAGCCGCGCGGGATGGTCGAGGGTGACGTCGAAGTCCGCAGCGAGGGAGTAGAAGGACTCGCCGTGGTCGGTATAGGGGTCCAGATGCGGGCCCGCGGCGTCCCGAATCGCCAGCAGCGGCAACGCGTTGCCGAGTACGGTGTACTCGCCGTCGTGGCCGAACCGGTCGACGCGGTCCGGGACTTCGATCCGCAGATCGAAGGCGATCGAGGTGCGCTCGCCGCGGCCGAGCGGCTTGGGCAGGACGACCCGCAGGGCCGTGCAGTCGACGGACAGGGCCACCGGGGTGCCGCCGGTGACCTCGGAGACCGTGATCGGCGGCGCCGCACACGTGCCGTGCGCGTTGTCCCACAACCGCAGGTACACCTCGGGGAGCGGATCGGCCGAGGCGTTGGTGAAGCCCACCCGCTCGTGGCCGGTCCACACACGGCCCGTGGTGTCGGCGGCGAGGTCGACCGTGTACGAGGGCGCCGCGGGTGTGCGCACCCGGTCCGCAGGCGTCGACACCCGGTCCGCAGGCGTCGGCACCCGGTCCGCAGGCATCCACACCCTCTCCGCAGGCATCCGCCCCGCGTCCGCGGCCGGCGCCTCGTCGCGCACCGACGCGACGCCCACGCCGGAGCCGGGGCCGGAGCCGGAGCCCGCTCCGGAGCTCGCGCCGACCCCGCCGAGCAACACGGCGACGGCGGTGAGCACGGCCGTGGCGATTCTCATCGGATGATCCCCGTCGGGTCGGCGGCGTTCGAGGGGCAGGCGGCCGGGCGTGACCGGCCGCCTGCCGGTATGGGCGGCGCGGGTCAGCCCGTGCGGGTCGTCTCGCGGTGGCGGGACACCGCCCGGTGCAGTGCCAGGTCGAGTTCGGGCAGGGCTTCCGCGACGTCCGTGTACTCCACGTACTCCACGGTGGCCACCGTGTGCAGCCCCTGGACCAGGAACGTGTACTCCCGTCCCCGCTCCAGCATCAGCACGATGGGTTTGTCGAAGGCGCTGGCCCAACCCACCTCGATGTGGGTGCCCGGCGAGGCGGGGAAGCCCGGGAGCGCGACGAAGACGTCGGCCTTGCGGATCTCGTCCTGGTCCAGCCGGGTGCACTGGTCCGGTCGCATCAGCTCCGCACCCCACGCCTCGCGGCGGTGCGCGTTGTGGACGGCGAGCCCACGCGCCTCGAAGTGCTTGATCAGGATGTCGAAGGGGGCCCGTGCGTGCTCGGGCATCTCCCCCGTGGCCGGGTCCAAGAGTTGGATGAAGGGCCCGGCCAGGAACAGCGAAGCCACGTCGAGGCCGCACAGGTAGTCGGTAGAGGGGGCGGTGGTCATACGGCTGCCTCCGGATTGGGGCCGTGGGGATGGCGTGGGACGAGGTGCGACGCGGTGGCGCGCGCCGCCGGCCGCGGATGCCGGGCCGGCGGGCGGCACCGGCTCGTGGTCAGGTCTTGCGGAAACACTGGATGTAGGCCTGGCCGCTCGTGCCGTAGGTGTACTCGGTGGTGTCGTACGCCCGGTACGGGTGGGACTCGACCCGGATGCTCCGGAAGTGCGGCAGGTACTGCCAACGCAGTTCCGGCTTGGTGCTGAAGAAGGGGATGAACACCCCGCCGGGGCGCAACGCCCGGACGACCTCCGGCATGGTCTTGGCCCACAGGGCCTCGTTCTTCCAGACGTCCATGTCCAGGGCCGGGTCGAAGAACATCCCGTCGAGGCTCTCCGAGGGCAGTTCGAAGACCCGCTCGAAGAAGTCGCCGCGCTCGATGGCGAGATTGTCGGGCAGCGAAGGGTACCGGCTCCGGAAGAGGTCCTCGACCTCGCCGAAGAGTTCGAGCACGGTGTGGCTGCGGGTGGCCGGGTTGCCCGCGATCCGCAGTGCGGACAGCCCCAGGCCCAGGCCGACTTCGTAGAAGTCCCGGCCGTACTCGCACAACATGTCGGCGCTCGCCCACATCAGATCGCGCTCCCAGGCCTGCATCGCCTGCTCGCCGCCGATGTTCAGGGTCACTTCGCCATCGGTCTCGACGAGTTCGATCTCGGGCTTGGAACGGGTTTCCATCACATTCGTCCTTTGTTGTGGCGGGGTGGGGGTCGGGTTCGGCTCAGCTACGGCGCGGCACGACGCCGAAGTGCCGGCGGGCCGTGGAGACGGCGAGGTCCTGGACGGCGAAGACGGTGAAGTAGTACGCCTGTGGGGCGGTGTCGGCGGCGAAGCGCACCCGGAAGGCCACGTCCCGAGGCCGGTCGTGCCCGGCCCGGATCTTGACCACGCCCGGTTCCACCGTGGTGTCCTCGCGCAGGTAGGTGGGCACGAACAGCCCCAGCCGCACGGGTCCGGTACGGGTGACCGTGAGGGTGGCGCGCACCTCCAGCACGCCGCCCTGCTCGACCTCGTCGCAGGCGTAGGCCAGCAGGGAAGGGGCCTCGGGGACCCGGAAGGTGACGTCGCCGCAGCGCATGCAGACCGCGCAGATCGTGTCCGACACGTGCGGGAGCAGGCCCCGCCGGATGAACTCCTGGGCGGGACGGCCGCAATGGCAGGTCACCTCGCGCACCTGCGGGTCCAGCGAACTGCGGTCGCCGAAGTGCGCGGGGTAACTCATGATCTCGTTCTCGGGGTTCGCCGCGACCTGTTCGGTGATCACGTGGTCGAGCGACTGCAGGTCCGCCGTGAGCGAGGAACGGATCTCGTCGGGCGACTGGTCGGCGAGATGGGTCGGGCGGGACACCCACAGGTCCACCTTGCGCGCGAGCTTGACCAGCCTCGGGCGCAACGCGTGGTTGTGCGGCAGCAGTTCCGAGGTGAGCAGGGTGGTCAGGCGTCGTCCCACGGTCAGTACGAGCGGGTCGGGGCGGTGCTCGGCGGGGGGCCGTGGCGCGGGTGCGTCGCCCTGCGGGAGGCCGAAGCGCATGAACGCGGGGTAGGGGTGCGACCCGGCGAGGCTGGCGTTGAGGGTGTCCACGGAGTCCGCGCCGGACAGGGCCGCGCGCATCCACGCGACGTTCTCGGGCCGGTCGGAATCGTGCACCGAGACGGCGGAGACGACGGTGCGGGCCGGGCCGTCCAGGGCGTTGAGCAGCAGTTGGTACCTGGGGTCGTACAGCGCGAGATCGGCGAGCGGGCCGCTGTTGCAGGCGCTGAGCACCACCTCGACGGCCTCCACCCGGTTGAGCGGGACCAGTTTGTCCTCGGGCTTGTAGCAGGGCAGTCCGTACGCGCAGCGCGGGCCGAGCAGTCCCGCGCGGGCGGGGGCGGCGGGGTTCAGGCCGCAGATGGTGAACTCGCCGAGGTTGACGCTGTCGTCCTTGCCGTGGCCCTGGAACGCCACCCGGCGCCAGCGCGTGCCGAGGATCTCGGCCTGGATGTCGACGCGTTCGAAGTCGCGGTCGTCGAAGACCCGGACACCGTCCGGGTGCGGCGGCCGGTCGGTGTCGGTGAACAGTCCGATCGCGTCGACGCCGGTCGCCGCGGTCGCGTACTGCTTGGCCACGTTCCAGGCCACCGAGGCCGCGTCGCGTCCGCTCAGCAGGGTCAGTCCCGGCTCCCGGTCACGGTAGGTGGTCAGCAGCAACGCCCGGACCGGATCCAGGTTGAGCCGGTCGTAGCAGCCGACCATCAGCAGCGTCCCGGGGTGTCGACGCCGGAACTCGGCGGCGTCCGCCAGTTCCTCCTCGGCCACCCAGGTACGGGCGAGCGGGCGGGCGAGCGCCGGTACGCCGTCGGGTAGGTCCCGCGGGCCGAGCAGGACGCCGACGTCCAGCGGTCGCGGGAGTTCGACGCCGGCGTACAGGCGGGCGGCCAGGTCGACGGCGTGCGTCAGATCCGGGCGTCCCACGCCCGGCACGGGTACCGGAGTGCGCGCGGGCGCGGCGAGGAACCGCGCCACGGCCTCGGGCAGTTGCTCGAAGCCGACCACACCGAACAGCGCAGGGGCCGGGGTTGGATCCGAGCGGTCGTGTGCTTCGGTGACGACGGGGGCGTTCATGACGGGTGACCTCGCGTTCTGTGGGCTGACCCGGCCGGGAACGGGTCGACCGGGGTGGGGCAGACGGGCTTCACGCACCGCCGGCGGCGATCAGGTCGCGCACCGCGCGGGGGCGGCGGCATCGGGCGCCGGCAACCGGCGGCCCGCGAAGGCCAGTCCCGCTCCCGCCAGGGCCACGCCGAACGCGAGGGTGAACACGCCGCGTGGGCCGATCGGTTCGATCAGCAGACCGCCGACCTGCTGACCCACCGCGTCCCCCAGGACGGTGGCCAGCGACGCCCAGGTGAACGCCTGGGCCAGCAGACGCTTGTCCGCGAGCGCGCCGACCAGGGTCATCTCGGCCGCCGACACCAGGGCGATCGGTATGCTGCCGACGGCCAGGGCGACCGCCAGGGTCAGCGGGGATGTGCTCAGCACGGCCAGTCCCGTGCCGGCCGCGAAGGCCAGCACCAGGCGCGGGAAACGCACCCGCATCGGGACCCGCGAGGGGGCACGCCCCAACCACAGGGCGCCCACGGCGCTGCCGACGCCCCAGCACGCGTAGACCACACCCGTGCCGTCCGGTGATCCGTGGGCCGACACGAAGGCCGGGATGGCGAGCGTCATCAGTCCGATCGGGACGGCGCACGCGGTCATCACGCCCAGGAGCACCAGCATCGAGGGATCGCGCAGCGGGTGGCGCGGTATGCCCAGGGCGTCGGCGGTTTGCGGGCCGGTCGGGGCCGCGGCTTCGCTGCTCGCCGGCAGCCGGACACAGGCCAGGCCGAGGGCTCCCGCGCCGCCGACGACGGCGACCGTGGTCAGCGCCGCCCCGGCGGATCCGGACCACATCAGGGCCGCGAGCATCAGCGGCGCGCCGATGACCAGGACCTCGGTGAGCAGCGCCTCCCACAGATAGGCGGTCTCGCGTTCCTCGTCCGCGAGCGGCATGCGCGCCCACAACGAGCGCATGCACGCGTTCGTCGGCGGGAGCGCGACACCCGCGGCGACGGCCAGGACGGGCTGCGCCCACGAGCCCGGCCGGGTGGCCCACACCAGCGTCGCGAGCGCCGCCGGGTAGGCCAGGCCGGCGACCACCAGGACGCCTCGGCGGCCGCTGCGGTCGAGGTGACGGGCGATCAGCGGGCTGCCCAGGGCCATGCCGAGCGTGTACAGCGCGGCGATCAGGCCGGCCTGTGCGTAACTGCCGCCCTGTTCGCGGATGGTCAGCACCATGGCCAGGGACATCAGGTAGACGGGCAGCCTGGCCACGACGCTCCACCCGGCCGCCGGGGCGACCTGCGGGCGGGTGAGCAGGGCGCGGAAGCGCCCGAGCAGGCCGCCGGTCCCGGAGGGCGCCGCCGGTTCCGGTGGGCTCTGCGCGGACGCGGGTTCGCCCTCGCGGCGCGGACCGGCGGTCATCGGGCCACCGGATCGGGCTCGCGGGCCGGGGTCACTTCGATCGTGAAGGCGTCCAGGACGGCCCGCATGCGTTGTTCGACCCGCGCGATCGAGTCCCCGACGACATGGACGTGGCCCGAGGCGTTGTGCGAGGCCCGGCGGGCCGCCACCGTGTCGCCGACGCCGGTGCGTAGGACGGCCTCGACGACGCCCGGCAGGCGCAGGAGTTCGTCCGCCGAGGTGACGCGGCGCACGGTTCCCGATCCGGGCAGGGGCAACAGCAGGTCGCCCGCGCAGCGGCGTTCGCGGTAGTCCAGGCGCGGGCGGCGACCCAGGTAGACGTCCAGCGTGGCCGCGAACACGTCGAATCCGTAGGCGTGTCCGTGGTTGGCGGGGATCTCGCAGCCCGCCAACCGGATCCCGATCTCGCCCGCGAACACCCGCCCGTCGACCACGAAGAACTCCATGTGCGCGTACCCGTGGTCGATGTCCATGCCGGTGACGATGCGTTGGAGCAACTCGCGCAGGTCCACGGGAGGACCCTCGTCGGTGCCGACGCTGATGTTGGCGTTCATCGCGCCGTCCACGATGTCCAGCGGACGACAGGGCATCGCACTGGGCCAGGCGGTCAGCACCTCGCCGTCGTGGATGAGCGCGCACACCTCCCACTCGGTGCCGCCGAGATGCTCCTCGACCATGAAGTCCCGAATGTCGTAGTCGATCTCGGCCGCGGCGGTCGGTCCCGGGAGCAGATAGGTGTCCACGCAGGCGAACGAGTCCACCGGCTTGAGGACGAGCGGCCAGCCATGGCGCGCGGCGAACCGCTCCACCTCCGAGGCCGACCGCACCCGGGTGAACGCGGCAGTACGCAGGCCCAGTTCGCGGAACCGCTCCTTCATGGCGACCTTGTCGCGCACCCAGGCCACCTGGCGTTCGTCCAGATGGGGTAGCCCGACCAGGGCGGCGAAACGATGCGCGACGTGCTGGCGTGGTTCGGAGGGATTGCAGAAGCGGGTGGGTGGCTGCGGCAGTTCGGTCGCCCATTCCCGGTAGCGTTGCGCCTCCTCCGCCAGGGCCACTCCTTCGCGGACCCAGAACGCCGGCAGGTGCGCGGTCTCGCGCAGGTAGTCCTCGCTCAGGTCGCCGCGAAGTTCGGCGAAGCGCAGCAGCACCAGGTCCTCGCCCGGCGCCCGGGCCGCGTAGCGGGTGAACGAGGAGGCCCGGTCGTCCACCATCAGCAGCACGGGACGCGGGCTCACACCGCCTCCAGCACGCGCCGGATCGCCTTGACCGCGCCGACCTGTTCGGACTCGGGCAACTCCGGGGACAGCGGGACGCACAGGGTGCGGTCCAACCGGTCCCGGGTGCGTGCGAATCCGTCGTGGCTGAGCGCGAGCGAGCCTTCGGGGGCGTGGTTCCAGGGGAAGCCGTCGGCGTAGAGCGACCGCCGGCCGGTGAGCACCGGATGCTCGGGCAACAGGTACTTGTTCAGCGTCCAGTTGGCGATGCCCTCGGCGGTCAGCGCGGCCACGGCGGCGTCGCGCAGGGCGCGGTCGCGGCAGCGAAAGCGCAGACTGACCTTCACGTCACCGGCCGCGCGCGGCCGTACCTTCAGGTCCGCGCGGTCGGGGAGTTCGCGCATCGCGATGGCGTACATGCGCTCCAGCCCGTCGAGGAGTTCGCCGAGATGACGGAACTGTTGGCACTGGACCGCGGCGACCTGCTCGCTGGTGACGAAGTTCTCGCCGTAGTAGGCGTCCTCGTTCCAGGTGGGGTAGCGGCCGGGTACGCGCGCCGAGCCGTGGTCGTGATAGCAGCGCATCGTCGCCCACGCCTGCTCGTCGTTGGTGACCACCAGGCCGCCCTCACCCGAGGTGAGCACCTTGTTGTGGTGGAAGCTGAAGGTCCCCGCGTAGCCGGCGGTTCCCACCGCGCGTCCGTCCGGGAAGCGGGCGCCGAGCGACTGCGCGCAGTCCTCGATCACGTACCGCACGCCCTGGGGCAGCGGCGCCACCGTGCCCTCCATGTGGGCCACGATCACCCGCTCGGCGTCCGGCGGCAGCAGCGTGGGGTCCAAGGACAACGAGTCGTCGGTGTCGACCAGCACCGGGATCAGGCCGCAGGACAACACCGCGCCGGCCACGGCGACGAAGGTCACGGCGGGGATGTACACCCGGTCGCCGATGGACGGGCGGGTGGCGATCAGCGCGAGCCGCAGCGCCTCGGTGCAGTTGTGCACGGCCAACGCGTGGGCCGCGCCCAGGTGTCGGCAGGTCTCACGTTCCAACCGCGAGGCCATGCTCTCGGTTTCCGTCTGGTAGCGGAACAGCACCCGATGGTCGATCGCCTCGCGCAGTTCCGCCATGTCGGACCAGTCGAGGTAGTTCGCACCGTAGGGCAGGAAACGTTGTCCGAGACGCTTGTCCAGGGTCATCGTGCGTCCGCCTCCGTGATCGGGCATGCCGTGGTGTCGAGGAGCATCTCCTCGCCCCGGAAGTTGCGCAGGCGCAGGCCCTCCGGGGTGATCGTGAAGTACGGCTGCGCGATCGGGATCTTGCCGATCCTGGTGGTCAGCACGTACTGCGGCACGCCGAAGCCGGTGATGTGACCCTGCAGGCCCTCCATGATCTCCCAGCCCTTGGCCACGGAGGTCATGAAGTGCGAGACGCCGGTGACGTTGTCGCAGTGGTAGAGGTAGTACGGCCGCACCCGGATGCGCAGGAGGTCCGTCATCAGGGTGCGCATGGTGGCGACGTCGTCGTTGATGCCCCGCAGCAGCACGGTCTGGTTGCCCACCGGGATTCCGTGGCGCAACATGCGGTCCACCGCCGCGGTCGCCTCCGGGGTGATCTCCTTCGGGTGGTTGAAATGGGTGTTCACCCACACCGGGTGGTGGCGTGCGAGCATCGCGCACAGATCGTCGGTGATGCGTTGCGGCAACAACACCGGGAAACGGCTGCCGATCCGGATGATCTCCACGCTCGGGATCGCCCGCAGCCCCGAGATGATCTCCTCGAGCTTGCCGTCCTGATAGGAGAGCGGGTCCCCGCCGGTCAGCAACACGTCCCGGATCTCCGGGTGGTCGGCGATGTAGCGCAGATCCTCGTCGAACGACTCGCCCTCGTCGTCCCGGAAGTACGTGCCGGTGACGTCGGTGGTGTGGAACTTGCGGGTGCAGTGCCGGCAGTAGACCGGGCACGCCTCGGTGATCAGCATGATCACCCGGTCGGGGTACTTGTGCACGACACGATTGGTCTTGCGGTAGTACGTGTCGCCGACCGGGTCGACCTCCGCACCGGAGAACTCCGCCAACTCCCCGGCGGCGGGCACCGCTTGCTGCCGCACCGGACACAGGGGGTCGTCCGGATCCATCAGCGAGGCGTAGTACGGCGTGACGCTCCAGCGGTACTTGCCCGCCACCCCGGCGATCGCCTTCTCCTCGTCGGGGCTGAGGTTGATCCATTGTCGGGCCTTGTCGACGTTGGTGATGCGTCGCCGCATGTGCCAACGCCAGTCGTCCCAGTCCGTGTCGGGGACGCGGGGTCGCGCGATCTTGGGATCGACCGAGGTGGTGGCTTCGAGGGGCGTGGCGGACATGGCGGACTCCAGGGTTGACGGGCCTTCGGCGACGCGAGGCGTTCGGTCGGGGCGCACGTGGCTGCCGTGCCGGCGTCGTGGGGGCGGTGGGTGGGTCGCGGTGTCGCGGGCCGTTCGGAGGGGGCGTCCACGGCGAGATGTCTGCGCGGGATGCCTACGGCGAGATGTTCACGGCGTGCTGTTCACAGTGGGCTGTTGGCTGTTCACGGCGGGCTGTTCACAGTGGGGCGAGCGAGAGTTGGCGGAGCGTACGGGCGACGCGCTGCGCGCCACGCAGGTCGTCCAGGTCGGGGTCGAGCACGCTCCACAGCGCGGTGGCCTTCCGCTCGGGCGGTAGCCACATCGCGTCGTCCTCGGGATCGTCGGCGGGCGGAACCGGGACCAGGTGCCGTACGCACGCGGCCAGGTCGCGCTGGGTGTCGCCCAGCGCGGGCAGGAACACCAGGGGTGCGCGCCGCGCTTGGGCCAGCGCCAGGGCGCCCAGGGTCGGCGCGGCCAGGAACACCTCGGCCCCGGCGTGCAGCGCGTCCACGTCCACGTCGACCGCGCGGCTCACCCGTACCTCCCGGCGACCGGCAAGTCCCGCCAGCGCGGCGCGGATCGGCGTCAGCCGCGTGTCCCCGACCACGTCGCATCGGCCGGTGCGACGCAGCGCCTCCCGGACCAGCGCGGGCAGCGTCCCGGCGATGAACGTGTCCGCCTCGGCGTCCGGCACGTCCCACGCGGACAACAACAGCAGGGTTCCCGCGCGTTCGCGCTTGCGGGCGGAGCGGGCGGGGGCGAGCAGCCCGGTGGGGCGAACGCCGGTGGGGCGAAAGCCTGTCGACGCGGGTGCGGGGCCGGGCAGCCAGCCGGGCCGGTGGACGCGATGCAGCGCCCTGCCGGCGGCCCCGGTCGCCGCGCTCGACCCGCTTGCCCCGGTCGTGCCGCTCGTCCCGGTCGTGCCGCTCGTCCCGGTCACGCCGGTTGTTCCGGTCGTGCCCTCGTGACCCGAGGACAGATGCACCACCGGCACGCCCGATTCCAACAGCCGGTTCGTGGTGTCCTCGTCGTCGCAGACCAGCGCAACGTCCGGGAGTGGTTGCCCGGTCGGGTCGCGCACGGGTCGCAGGTCGCCGAGGTGGGCGGCGACGCGTCGCCGGGCGAGCAGCGAGTCCAGGTGGTCGTCGCGCGAGACCAGCAGGATTCGGCGAGCCGGCTCGGTGGGCCCGAGTTCGGACCCGTCGGTGGCTGTCCGTCGCGGGTCCGGCCGTCGTGTGTCCGGCCCCTCCCGGGGAGTCAGTACTGCCATGGGCTCACCGACCCCAGCCGGGCGACGTCGTCGCTGTAGCCGGCGGCCGTGGTGGAACAGCCGTTGCACACCAGGGGTCCGCGTTCGCGGTAGAAGTCGGCGTGCTCGCGGAACGCCGGTGTGTCCAGGCCGATCACGCCCGCCTGGCGCAGCGGCGCCCCGCCCGGGCCGTCCTCGCCCTCACGGTGCGGAATGCAACTGCACGCGTACATCCGCCCGTACTTGCCGTCGATGTAGATCACGTCGTCGGTGACGTGGCACTGTGGCAGCGACGCACGCGGGGTGACCGATTCGGCGAAGTAGCGTGCCTGTTCCTCCGGGTCGTCGCCGTAGAAGCGCTTGCCCATCGGCACCAGGGAGGAGTTCGGATCGGCGTCGTAGACGCGGTCGCACACCCGGCGCACGTCGTCGGGGTCGGGGTAGGTGATGCTGCGATCCAGCTTGAGCGCGGACAGTTCCCACTGTCGGACCCCGGCGCGGGTCAACACCTCCTGGAGCAGCGGCATTTCGGCGTAGTTGTGCGGCCCGACCACGGTGTTGACCCTGGGCAGGACCCCGAGGTCCGCGGCGGCGCGCAGCCCGCGCAGTCCGTTGTCGAACATGCCGGGGGAGCGGCGGTACACGTCGTGGGTCTCGGCGGACGCGCCGTCCAGGCTGACGATCACCTGGGCCAGGCCCGCCTCGGCGAGGCTCTCGGCCATCCTCGGCAACATCGAGCCGTTGGTGATCAGGGACATCCGCATTCCCGCGGCCGTGCCGGAGCGCACCAACTCGACCACGTCCGGATGCATGAGCGGTTCGCCGCCGGTGAACCGCACATAGGCCACGCCGGCGTCTCGGGCCTTCGGCAACAGGTCTTCGAAGTCCTCCCGGGAGAAGCGGAACGTGTCGCGCGACAGCGCGAAGTCGCACATGAAGCAGTCGGCGTTGCAGGCTTCCAGGATCCTGACGAAGAGATATCGGTGACGCTCACGCACAGGGGGACCCCTTCGGGCCGGTCGCGGGCAGGACGGGTCGAGGTGACGGCAGGGCGGGTCGAGGCGATGGTCAGGCTGGGTCGAGGCGATGATCAGGCGGGTCCGGGCGGGCCCGGCAGGATCGCGAGCAGGGCGTCGGCCACCTGGGCGGCTCCGTCGACACCGACGGTCGCGGTCAACGCGCCCCAGTCGGTGCCGTCGGCGGGGCCGCGCAGCGCGGTCAGGATGTCGTCGCGAAGTGCGACGGTCGTTCTCCGGCCGTCCGGGTCGGCGGCCACCGCGGCGATCGCCGCGTAGATCAGTTCCAAGGCGTGGTCCTCGCCGCGAGAGCGCAGCGACAGCGCCTCCTCCTCGGTGAACACCCCCTTGGGCCAGGCGATTCGGGTCTCGGCGCCGATCGCACGGCTGTGGAATCGTCCGTTGAAGATCTGGCTGAGGTTTTGCGGCGGCAGGCAGATGGTGGGCACGCGCAGCCGACCGGCTTCGAGCAGGGTGGTCAGGCCCGGGGAGGTGAGCAGGACGTCGCAGCCGGCCACCCGGTCCAGGAACTCGCCGTGCGCGAGCGCTCCCGTGCTCACGTGCGGGGGTGTGATCGACGCGTCCACGAGCTGCCCGGCGAGGTCCGCGGGCAGGTTCCCGGCCACGTGCACCTCGTGGATCCCGTACGCGGCGAGCGCCTCCAGGACGGCCGGAACCACGATGCGCGGGTAGGCCGTCCAGTCGGGGAGTCGAGGTGCGCGCAGACCGCCCAGACTGACCACAGCCGTGCGGTACGGGCCGGCGGCGGGTGTGCTCGGCTCGGCGACCGACGGTGCGCCGACGACGGCCTCCACCCAGCGCAGGGCCCGGACGGACGTCAGCACGTCCCGGCACTCGGGGGGAAGGTCGACGCACTTCTGCGCGCAGTAGGCCGTGGCGTCCAGCGGCAGCGCATCCCGGTCGCCCTCGGTCCACATGAAGGGCAGGCTGTCCACGAACACGGTGGGTACGCCGGACGCCTCCAGCGTCTTCGCGAGCGCGCCGTCCAGCACGACCACCGCGGCCGCCGCCCGTTCCGATCGGGCGATGGCGTCGATGGTGGCGGGTACGTCCTCCTCGGCGTCCGGCAGGTCGTACCAGCGGTCGATGGCGTGTTCGGACAACACGGGGCGGCCGAGTTCGGAGGCCAGGCCGACGAAGCGCAGCGGCTCGGTCGATCGTTCTCGTGCGGCAGACAGGATCGCGCCGAGTTTTCCCGTACTGCCCCAGCCGAATTCCACACCGGAGACGACCACGGTTCGTGCATTGGAATCGGTGCGCATTGAATCCGTCTCGACTTCCGGGCGGGCGAGTTGGCGGAATCAATATAGGTCGATATTCCGGATCCATGCAACCGGTTTGTCGGTCGTTGTCGAGGTGCGCGATGGATTCCGAAAACGCATTCAATTATTCGATGCGAAGGATTGTTTATACGACGAATAGCGTCGATGGGGATTTCCTGGAGCGGTTGTGTCGGCGGCGACCGCCCGGTCAGTAGGCGAGTCGGGCGAACACCGGTGCGTGGTCCGAGCCGGGCTTGCCTTGTCGTTCGGCGGGCCGGGCGCTCACCGATGGCAGCGGGTGGTCGGCTCCGGTACCGGCGGACTCGACGCGGGCGAGGAGGGCGTGACTGACCAGAATGTGGTCGATGAGTTCGCCCTGGCCCTCGAACACGCGCGAGAAGCGTTGGTCCTCGGGTATGCGCGGGGCGAGGTTCCACAGCCGGGAGGCGTCGCCCCGGTCGGGGTGGGTGAAGCCGGGTGTGCCCATCTGCGAGCCGGGCGGGCCGTACAGGATCTGGGTCGTGGCGGCGTGCGGCTGGTCGTTGAGATCGCCCATCAGCACGACGTCGTGGGTGCGGCCGTCGCCCGCGAGGAGTCGGTCGGCGAGGGCGCGCATGGTGGCCGCCTCGGCGCCGCGCCGGGACAGGGCGTAGGCGGCGTAGCGGGCGCGTTCGCCTTCGTCGCGCGGGGCATGGCGGTTGCCGGGGTAGGTGAGCAGCTTGGACTTGAGGTGGCAGACGGCCGCGGTCAGGGGTGGCCGGCCGCGGGTTCCGTGGTGACGGCGAGGCCGCCTCGGCCCATGCCGCTCGCCGGGGCGCCGGTGTCCTGGGTCTGCACGGGCGCGAACGGGGCGGGGAACGCGGTGACGTCGGCGACGGTGGTGAGCGGCGTACGGGAGATGAAGCCGACCCGGTGCCGCGCCTGTCCGGGTGGGCGGACAGCGCGGTGTGCCAACGGCCGGGCAACAGGCCGACCAGGTCGGCGAGTGCGTCCGGATTGCCGACCTCCTGGATGCCGAGCAGGTGGGGTTCGAGCCGGCCGATCGTGGACGCCGGCGCGGCCAACTTCGCCTGATGGGTCGCGTCGTCCTTGGGGCCATCCGGGTCGCCGGGGCGGAAGAGGTTCTCCAGATTCCACGTGCCGATGGTCACCCTCACGAGCTGCTCCCGACGGTGATGCCGAGGACCGGAGTTCCCAGTGTTTCGGCCCGTGCGGACCGCACGTAAGGCGCTCGGCGAAATTCACGCCCACGCCGCGGCGAACGCGCAGGTGGCGCCGCGCAATTGCGCGCAACCGAGGATGGGCCACCGATCACCGATCACCGATCACCGATCACGGTTCACCGATCACCCTTCATCGATCACCGTTCACGGGGACGGGCTCCCGGTATCGATCCGCTCGGCGAGCACGCGGCGGAAATGCGGGCACCGGGCGACATCCTCGTGGTCGCAGCCCAAGGCGCATTCGATGAGATCGAGTCTGGATCGGGCGGCGGCGATCGCGGAGCGCGCGGCCTCGGCTTCCCGGCGCAGGATTTCCCGGCGCGCCGCGGAGTCGGCCGTGGTCAGGGATCGGATGCCCGCCAGACTCAGGCCCGCTTCCTTGGCCCGCAGGATCACGGCGACACGGGTGAGGGCGTCGGTGCCGTATCGGCGCCGACCGGCCGTGTCGCGCGCCGGGCTGAGCAGACCCATCGTCTCCCAGTGGCGCAGGACGTGTGTGGGCAGACCGAAACGCCCCGCGACGGCGCCGATGCTCAGGGTCTCGTTCGACCCGCTTGACTTCATGCCGACATTAAGCCGGAGCCTTGAGGACATGTCCAAGGAACGGAACGAAGAACGCGCGACGCCTGCTCTCGTCGCCTTGCTCGACGCGGCCGAGGAGTTGTCGGGTGCCCGGCAACTGCGCAAGCGCGCCTACGAGTTGCTGGGTGCCGGGCCGGGATCGAGGGTGCTGGACGTGGGGTGTGGCGCGGGCCGCGCGGTCGACGAGTCGGTCCGGCGCGGCGTCGAGGTCGTCGGGGTGGATCCGGACGAGCGCATGATCGAGGTGGCGCGAAGTCGGTGGCCGGAGCGGGACTTCAGGCGTGCCGACGCGCGGCGGCTGCCGCTGCCGGACGCCTGTGTCGACGGGTACCTGGCGGACAAGGTGTTCCACGAACTGCGTGCGCCCGAGCAGGCGTTGGTGGAGGCCCGGCGCGTGTTGGCCCCGGGTGGGCGGATCGTGCTGGTCGGTCAGGACTGGGACGCCTTCGTGATCGACTCCGACGACCCGGCGCTCACCCGCACGATCGTGTGGGCGCGCGCCGACCCGATCGCCGGGCCGAGGAACGCGCGGCGCTATCGAAATCTGCTCCTGGACGCCGGATTCGGGGATGTCACGGTGGAGGCGCGGATGGAGATCTTCACCGATGCCCCGATGCTTCCCATGGTGGCGGGGCTCGCGGAGAAGGCCTGCGCGACCGGCGCGGTGACTCGCGTACGGCCCGACGCGTGGATTGCCGAGCAGCGCGAACGCGCCGAAGCCGACCGAATGTTCGTCGCCCTGCCGATGTTCGTGGCCGCAGGCACCGCGCCGCGTCGTGCCGGCAGCGATCCCATCGCCGCGTATCGAGGCGCGGGGCCTCGGTGACCGCTCGGCAACCGGGCCGGGCGCGACTCCCGTATTCTCGCCGGATGGAGGTCGATCCGAAGTACGCCGACGGATTCGCGCGTTTGATCCGGCAGGAACGGCTCGACGATTTCGACGGTTTCCTGCGACCGGTCGAACTCTTCGACGAGCCGCCGCTGTGGTCCCGCTACGATCGGTTGACCTTCCTGGACGGCCTGCCCGTCGAGGAGAAGAACCGCCTGCTCATTCGAGCCGCCGCGGCCCACCTGCCCCGGATCGTCGAGCACGGCCGCGGACACCATTTCGTCTGCATGTCGACCGTGCTGGGCTGGGACGAGTTCGACGAAGGCGGGCTGCTCCGGCCGGCCTTCTGGTATGCCGATCCGCGCACCCGGCCCGACCCCGCGGACCCGCGAGGCATCCTGGACTACCTCCGCTTCGCGCCGGTCACCAGCGACCGCGGCCGGTTCGTGGCGGAGGCCCTCGATCACGACCCGAACCTCCCGGTCACGGAGGACGAGGCGGGGGTGGACGCCGCGATTTGGCGGGT
This sequence comes from Embleya sp. NBC_00888, assembly GCF_045207655.1. Classification (NCBI taxonomy): domain Bacteria; kingdom Bacillati; phylum Actinomycetota; class Actinomycetes; order Kitasatosporales; family Streptomycetaceae; genus Embleya; species Embleya sp. NBC_00888. The sequence continues at coordinate 3,672,189 of NZ_CP108785.1, forward strand.
CTACGTGCGCCCTGCTGCCTGGCCGTGACCGCAACCGCCGGTGACTGAAAGGCACTTCGCGTGTCGCCTACGGTTCCGGTGAGGTGCCGGCGGGGGTCGGGGATCACCCGGTCACCGGATCGACGGTTCGCCGGTGCGAGGACATGCACTCGGTGTCGGCGTCGGCGGGAGCGGTCGGGCCCGGGCTCGGGTGTGTCGTTCAGGACACGGTGTGTATGCGTCGGTACACGGACGTCAGTGTCTGGGTCTTCGTGGGGCCCTCCACGCGCCACAGCAGGTGCCACTCGTCCTGCGACACGACGGTGAACTCACCGTCGTAGCGATCGGCGGCGCAGGGGTGTCGGGTATGCCATCGGCCGGTGCGCAGGTCGAGGTGGTGGAACGGTCGCCCGTCGGCGAAGAGCACGTCGACCGTGCCGTCGGCCCGTGGCACGAGGCGGTGGGTGCGGCTCGCCGGGTTGGCCGTCCCGGCCCAGACGAACTCGCCGGACTCCATTTCGAGCAGCTCGTCGTCGGTGCGGCGAAAGACCGCGGTCCCCACGAAGGTGCCCCGCGCGCCGGAGCGCTCGTCGGTCACGGCGCGGTCGATGGACCAGCGGCCGACGAGATAGGCGGCGGTGTCGGGAACGGGACGCATCCTCCCATGATGCCCGGGCCGGCCCGCTCGGATCACACCCGGTGTGCCGTGGGCCGGCCCGAGCGGCCGTCGGGGTCAGGTGTAGTCGATCAGGAGCGGTCGTTCCGTGACCCGCACGGTGTCCCGGGAGTCCACGCTGCGGGCGCTCCCGTCGAGCCGACGTACTCGTGTCGCTCCGGCGCCCACCCGGACGTCCGCGGTGCCGGTGTCGGTCCAGCGGATCCGGGCGCCGCGCGGGGTGCCGTGCTCGTCGGGGACGACGAACTCGCACTGCCACACGTTCTCCGGCAGGCCGATCTGGTCGCCGCTGCCGCAGGAGACGATTCGTGCGTGCGCGAGCCACTGTTGAAGGCGGTCGACGAACAGCCCGGCGCGGGTCGGCTGCCGGCCTTCGGCCTGGAGCACAAGCGGGATCTTGCCGTTGCCCCACGCATAGAAGTACATGCGTTCCAGCCCCCGATTGCGGGCGTACAGGCCCGTCAGGTAGAAGCGCACCGCGAAGTCCGCGGCGGTGTCCGGGTCCAGCGGGTCGTTCAGCGGCAACGATTGGGTGGTACCCGTATTCCACAGCGGCAGGTGGTAACCGGCCTGCTGGAAGGTCCGGTCCACGTCGTTCACGGCCGCCAACATGGTCTCCGGCGGGTCGGTGACCTGCCGCTGGTAGAGCTTGACCCCGGCGGCGTCGCAGTACTGGTAGCCACCCAGTTCGGCGAACCTCAGCAGGTAGTCGTGCGACTGCCGCTTCCACAGCTCGGTGATGGACGGGCACACCACGGTGGCGCTCGGGTCGTCCGCCCGGACGATCGCGCTCGCGCGGCGCGTCATCTCGACCAGGGTCTCCACGCTGCCGTTGTAGTGGTGTTCGTGGTTGGCCATCACCCATAGTTCGTACGCGTCGATCCGGTCGCCCGCATGTCGCACGAGGGACCGTACGAAGCCGTCCCAGTCCGCCAGGTCGTCCGGCGGCGCCGCTCGCGACCCGTCCGGGTAGGCGGCCTTGCGGGCCTCCGGTGCCGCCCAGGCCGGCGTACCGCCGAACACGAACAGCGCGGGCAGGCCCTGCTGTTGCGCGCCGTCCAGGAGTCGGTCGAGCGTGGACCAATCGAACTCGTCCCGCCGTGGCTGTACTTGCGCCCAGCGGGTCTCGCTGTCCCACAACCGCAAGGCGCCGACCCGGAACGACGGCATCGCCCCGCTCGAACTGTTCATCGTGACGCCGAAGAGCTGGGCGGGCACCGGTGACGGAGCCCGCGTCCAACTCGTGGCCTCGACGGGCACGCGCTCGGCCCGCCGCCCCTGCTCCTGCGGGGTGCTCGCGACGGCGGTGGCGAGTACGACGAGCACCACGCCCACCGCGGCCGCCACCCGCACCGCCGAGCGGCGCCGACGCGTCGGCGGGCGGCCTGCCGCCCGCGTGCCGGCCGGAGTCGCGGGGTCGGTCGGGACCTCGGGGTCGGTCGGCACATCGGGCTCGGCGACCACCGGGGCGGGAACCGGGTCTTGTCCCTGTCCGGTTGCCGCGTTCCAGCACTTGAGCAACGTGTTCAGGTCGTCCGGGCAGGCCCCGCACTCCTTGGCGATCCGGACGACGAGGGCGTAGTCCGGCGGCACCGACTTGCCTCGGCAGTACCGGTGCAGGGAGGAACTGCTCGTGAAGACCCGCCGCCCCAGGTCCTGATAGCTGAGACCACTGCGCCGCTTCAGCGCCGCCAATACGGCGGACAACTCGCGAACTGCTGCTGCCCTGTCCTGTTCCTCGTCCATGCGGCCCACCCCCGTGACGGCGCTCTCCATTTCCGCGTCAGTATGGCAAGCCCGTCCCAGCCCCGCCGCGATTGTGCAGGTCAGCCCTGGGATGCCCGTCCCATGCCGGGATGGGACGCGATCACCCTGGTCATCGGCCGTGCCGGGGACCACAGTTGATCCCGCCGCGCCGACGGGGGAGACCGGACGGGGGCCGTCGGCGGCGGCTTCAAGACCGCGCACCGCGAGACCGCGGGTATGCGAACGGCGCTCGTCGTCACCGGGCGCGACGGCGGGCCGTTCGTGTTGCGAGGTCGGCTCGCGAAGTCGGCTTGCGAAGTCGGATCGCGAAGTCGGCTCGCGGGGTCAACCCGCGAGGTCTGCTCGCGACGTCGCCCCGCGAACTCGGTCCTCGGTGAGGCAGAAGGGATGTCCGGCCGGGTCGATCAGGACTCGCCACTTGTCCGCGCCCGGTTGTTGTTCCGGCTTGGTCGCGCCCAACTCCAGGAGCAGAGCCTCGGCTTCGCCGAGATTCTCGACCGCGAAGTCGAGGTGGATCTGCTGCGGCACGCTCTGCTCGGGCCAGCGCGGCGGCTGGTAGTCGTCGACCCGTTGGAAGCCGATGAAGAGCCCGTCCGCACGAGTGAGCCCGGCGAAGTCACCGTCGGACCGGGGATGGAGCCCGAGCCCGGTGGCCTGCCGGTAGAACTCGGCCAGCGCCTCGGGATCGGCGCAGTCGAGGGTGATCGCCGTCAGCTTCATCTGTGAGGGCATGGCAACTCCGGGACAACGATGGGGCGGCGGTGGCTTCGAACCCGTGTGGCGTCACACCGTAGTGACCCACCGCATGCTCCGCGACCCGATTCGCGCCGCCGTCCGGGCCCGCCAAGATCCGCCGGGCGCGGCATCAGTCGTCGGTGTCGGCCGCGTGGAGCAGGGATCGCACCTTGCCGTCGTCGCCGAATCGGTATTGCAGCGCCCATTCGCAGAACTCGCGGGTCGTGTCGTCGGGGTGCGCGCGAAGCGCCTCCAGTAACTCCTCGGACGAATCCTTGGTCCCGGCGCGGCGGTCCTGGGCGGTGAAGGTCAACTGGTAGGCGAGTGCTCTGGCCACCGGATAGAACCGGGGGTCGCCCCTGGTGATGTCTCCGGTGGCAAGTTCCCGCATGGTCACGGCGGTTCCGGCGCGGACGGTCTTGAGGTTTCCGCGATCCCGCGCGCCGAAGCCGGCCCCGAAGCAATCCCCGATGGCGAACAGGACCGCGTGCATCTCGGTGATCTGGGCGTCCGTCGGCCCATTGGCGAGTTTGTCGTGGGCCTCCTTGCAGGCCTGGACCAGGATCTGCGCCACGGTGTTGTCCCGGCGCTGGAGGAATCCGATCGCGAACAGCGCCCGTACCCGCAGCCAGGACTGTTCCTTCTCGTGTTCGAGCACATGCTCCAGCGCGTGCACGACGGCGCCGCTCCACCCGCTCGCCATCAGCGTGTCGATCGCCTTTCGCCGTTGGACCACGGCATTTTGCAACAGGACATGCAGGAGGAGGGCCTTGGTCGGCTGCAGAATGCGTTCGGGGATCTCCTGGGAATCCAGCGAATCGGCCGCGCCCCGCACGACGCGAAACCAGGACTCGTCCCGGGGCTCGGGAGTCGGCCACACGTTGCACACCGGAGTCCCGGCATCGAGTACGGCCTCGAGGGTCGCCGCCGTCCAGCGCAGACCGCCCGCGTCCTGGCCGGTGCCCTGGTCCCGCAACCACGCCACCAGTTCGCGCAGTCGGGTCTCGACCTCGCCGACGCGGCGAGCCTGTGCGTCGTCCTCGCGGTGGAGGGGATTGTGCGCGAGGGTACGTTGCCACAATCCCAGCGCCGCCGTTCCGCGTTCCCGGGTCGTCGAACGGGGATCGGTCGCCCGGGTGAGCAGCAGGTCCCGTACCCAGTCGTCCTCGGGCGGCGACCACGGTTCGGGAATCGCGACGGCCAACTCCAGGTCCAACGAACGTCCCGGGCACACGCTCCTGCGCCGGAGCTCCTCGGCATCCTTGAGGAGCCGGATGACCCAACCCTTGAGATGCGAGGTGGAGCCGAGGTTGTCCTGGCACAGGTGGACCAGTTGGGTGAGCACCCGCCAGTGCCGAAAGCCCAGGGGCGACGTGCGCAGCCCGCCACCGATGAGGTCGCCGAGATCGGGATCGTAGGCGTACTTGGTGAGGCTGCCCAGCAACACCAGCGCGTCGATGTTGCGCGGAGTGGGCGGCGCGCCTCCGATCAACGCCAGCCGCTCGGCGATCGCATGGATCTTCTTCTTGTACTTCTGCCGCAGCTCCGAGGAGGAGCGCCTGGCGTGGTCGACGGGCATGAAGAGGGACAACAGCGCGGAGGCCTGGATCAGCACCGCGAATTCGGTGTCCGCGTCGTCCTGCAGGATCTCCCACGTCCAACCGGCCGGAAGGTGCGCGGGCAGACTGTCGTTGCGGGTGAGCCCGCGCAGCCGGATGCCGAGCGAGTTCAGGCCGCCCAGGGACTCGGTGTCGGGGGCCAGCGCCACCATCGCCCGGTCCAGGTTGCGCAGCCAGTCGCCCGTCAGCGCCACCGATTCCCGGGTGTTCGGCCGATTCGCGGCCTTCCCGTTCGAGTTCGACTTGGCGGTCGTGGTCGTGGTCGTGGTCGTGGTCGTGGTCGCGGCGCGCAGGCTGCCTGTCACCTTCGCCGGGGCACTGCCGGCCCCGCGCGCCACGGCGTTCTGCGAGATGCCGTATCGCTCGAGGCGGGCGAGCTGCGCCGCCAGCGCGTAGCGCATCAACTGCCCCACGTCGTCGATGTCGTCGACGCGATGTCGAATGCGGTCCTCGCCCGGCCTCGCGGCATCACGGTCGACGCCGCCGGCGGTCATACGCTCCCCGGGGTCCATTCCGGAACGTTAACAGCGCTGTTGAGGCCGCGTATCACACACGTGGAGATGCGTGCCCAGCCCGTTACGCGATCCCATCGAGAGCGTCCTGACCTGCACAAACGACTTCGTGCGGAGTGTCGCGGACAGCCCGAACACGCTTGTCGGGGCAGGTGGGGCCGACCACGATGAGGAATGCGAACGAAAGAGGTCCTCGGGATCCGAACAGGTCCCCGAGATCCGAGCGGACCTCGAGGACCCATCTCGAAGACGGGCTCGGCGCGATCTGCGGTCGCCCCGGGCCCGGCATAGTTGCCCAAGGAGCGCATATGCCTGAGATCTCCACCGCCGACGGTAACCCGAAGCCCGTTCCGGAGCCAGAGGTCCCCACGGTGCGCGACCGTCCCTCGGACGGCGCCCCGCAGTTCGACGTTTCCCGGTCGCAATGGCGCGATGCCGTCTACGGGTTCGCCTACGTCGGTATCGCCCAGACGACCCAGGCCGGGTTCGACCCGGACGGCATCGCCGTCGTCCTGCCCCTGTACGTGGTGTGCGTGGCGGCGGCCGGGCTCACGGAAGCCCTCGCCCGCCGACTCGCCCACCGCCTCACCCGCCGCGGCGTCACCGTCGCGCCGATCATCGTGTCGCGCCGGCACCGCACTCGTCGATGACCGCGTGCCCCTCGACCGCGGCCGGGCCCGGTCGAGGGGCGCTCATCGCCGTCGGCCGTGGAGTCGGGTGCCATCGGTGGGATGGGGTGCGATGGGTGCGATCGGTGTCATCGGTGCAATCGATGTAATCGCCGCGAATCCACTCGGGCTCGCGTGTCCGTCGATCCGTGTGCAGCCCGCGGGGCATGCCATCGCCCGGGGTACGAACCCGACGACTTCGGGTCCGTTGCCGGCGGTGGCCTTTCCTCTGCCGGCGGTGGCCTTCCTTCTCGGAAGGAGCTTCGGCCGATCGCGGTCGGCCCGGCCCAGGGTGTCGGTGGCGGTTGAGAGGATCGAGGGATGACCGACCCCCTCGCGATCACCGCCTATTGGGACGCCGCCGCTCCCGCCTTCGACGACGAGCCGGACCACGGTCTGCGCGCCGGCGAAACGCGTGCCGCGTGGTCGCGACTTCTGGCCGGGCTGCTGCCGGCCGGCCCGGTGGACGTGTTGGACGTGGGCTGTGGGACGGGGTCGCTCGCGCGGCTGCTCGCGGAGGCGGGCCATCGGGTCACGGGTGTGGATCTGTCGCCCCGGATGATCGAACGGGCTCGGGCCAAGTTGTCCGCCGGCGGCCTGTCGGCCCGATTCCTCGTGGGCGACGCCGCGGCGCCGCCCACCGGGGACGAGCGTTACGACGTGCTGGTGTCGCGCCACCTGTTGTGGACGTTGCCCGACCCGCACGCCGCGCTGCGGGAATGGGTGACCCGAGTCCGCCCGGGAGGCACCCTGCTGCTGATCGAGGGGCGTTGGCGTGAGGCCGGCCAGAGCGGGGTCCCGTACGTGGCCGGCGCCGAGACGTTGCCCTGGCACGGCGGCGTAGGAGCACACGACCTGTCCTGCGCCGTGCGCCCGCTCGTCGCGGACCTGCACGTCGAACCCCTGGACCAAGACCCCGTCCTGTGGGGGCGCGCGGTGACCGACGAGCGCTACGCCCTGGTCGCCCGGACCTGACCACAACCCGGACCCGGCCGTGCCCGCGCAGGGCCCCACCCTTCGACGCTCCCGGTGCACGCGGCCGATCAGGTCCGGGCATGGTGGGCCAAGGCCGCATGGGGATCGTTGCCGTCGGCGAGGGCTGCGGGATCGGTGTGGACCAAGGCGGCGTTCAGGCGGGGGAGGGCGTGCAGGAGGGCGTGTTCGGCGGCGACGGCCACGGTGTGGGCGTCGCGCAGGTTGAGGTCGGCGTCGACGACGACGGCCACCTCGGCGCGCAGGCGATGGCCGATCCAGCGCATCCGCAACTCTCCGATGTCGAGCACACCCGGCACCGCGCGCACCGTGGCCTCGGCGGTGTCGACCAGAGCCGGGTCCACGGCGTCCATCAGGCGCCGGAACACCTCCCGGGTGGCGTCCTTGAGGACGGCGAGGATCGCCAGGGTGATCAGCAGTCCCACGATCGGATCGGCCGGCGGCCACCCGAGCGCGGCACCGGCGGCGCCGAGCAGGACGGCCAGTGAGGTGAAGCCGTCGGTGCGCGCGTGCAGTCCGTCGGCGACCAGCGCGGCGGAGCCGATCCGGCGCCCGGTGCGGATGCGGAGGCGGGCCACCCACTCGTTCCCGACGAAGCCGATCAGCGCCGCGAGCGCGACCACGGGCAGGTGCGAGATCTCCCGGGGATTCAACAGGCGCTCGATCGCGGTCCACCCGGCGAACGCCGAGGAAGCGGCGATGGTGAGCAGGATGACGATCCCGGCGATGTCCTCGGCGCGGCCGTAGCCGTAGGTGAAGCGTCGGGTCGCCGCGCGCCGCCCGAGCAGGAACGCGATGCCCAGCGGCACCGCGGTCAGCGCGTCGGCGCCGTTGTGGACGGTGTCGCCCAGCAACGCGACCGATCCGGACATCAGCACCACGAAGGCCTGTAGGACGGTGGTCGCGCCCAGGACCATAAGGGAGATCCACAAGGTACGCATGCCGTCCGCGGAGGCCTCCAGGGTCGAGTCGACCCGATCGGACGCGTCGTGCGAGTGCGGGGAGAACGTGTGTGCCAAGGCATGGCGAAGCCGCGACCACCGCCCGCCGGCGTGGTCGTGGTCGGGAGCGAAGTCGCGCTCCTCGTGGCCGTGGCCGTGGCCGCGTTCGTGCGGGCCGTGCGGATGCCGGTGCGGATGGCCGTGGGGGTGGTGGTGTCCATGGTGGTGCGCGGCGTTCTCGGGCACGGTCGGTGTCCTCGGGGTCGGCGTTCGGCGCGGATCGGCGGCATTCGGTGAGGCGGGTCGGGCCGGTGGGCCACCGACCCCGCCATCAATTATGTGCGTATGAGCGCACGCATGCACCTATCAAGTGCGTACGATGCGCAGGTGCACGACGAAAGCGAGCGATACGCGGTAGCGGTGGAGGTCCTGACCCTGCTGGCCGACCGCACCCGACTGGCCCTGCTGCGACGCCTGGCCGAGAGCGAGGCCGACGTGGGCACGCTGACCGAGGCGTGCGGCGCGAGCCGTACCTCGGTCAGCCAACACCTGGCCCGGCTACGCCTGGCCGGCCTCGTCACCACCCGCAAGGAGGGTCGCCGCGTCGTGTACGCCGTGCCGCACGGCCACATCAACCGCCTGGTCGACGAGGCCCTGCGCGTCGCCGATCACCGCATCGGCGATCTCCCGCCGCACGACTGACCCCGGAGCCCACCGCCTCGAGGCGCCGACGCCCGTCAGGTCGTGGTCGCGGTCAGGGCGAGGAGGTCGAGGGAGAGTTCGCGGTCCTGTTCCTCGAGGTTCCATTTGCCTTCCCGGGCCACGTGGTTGCTGACCCAGAAGACCATGGTGCGGTCGGCCGGACGGATCAGGAAGCGCGCGTAGGACCAGTCGTTGCCGCCGTCGTGGGTGGCGATCGGGCCGGACGCGGAGGGCAGGATGCTCCAGCCGTAGCCATAGGACTGCGGTGTGTCGGGGCCCTCGGGGACGTGCGGCGTGAACATCTTCGCCTTCGCGGCGGCGGGCAGGATCGATTCGCCGTCCAGCGCGCGGTACCAGCGGTACATGTCGCGCGCGGTGGACAGCAGGCCGCCGTTGCCGCGCAGGTTCCAGTACGGGCCGTCCGGAGCCCACGGGTGGTCCAGCGGGGTGCCGTGGGCGTGGCCGTCCGCGTCGTACTCGACGGCTATGTCGTCGCGGCGCGGGTCGGCAAGACGATAGCCGGTGCGGGTCATCCCAGCCGGGGTGAACAGGTTCCGGGTGAGGAACTCGGAGTAACTCGTGCCGGAGGCCTTCTCGAGGATCGCGGCCAGCAGCGAGTAGCCGACGTTGGAGTACCCGAACGTCTTGCCCGGCGCCGAGTCCAGTGGAGCCGCGAGCGCGCGGGCGAGCATGTCGTCGCGGCTCACCGGATCGTAGTCGTCGCCGAGGCCTTCGGGCAGGCCCGAGGTGTGGGTGAGCAGGTGGTGCACGGTGATGCCGCGCTTGTCGGCGGGGACGGGTCCCAGATAGGTGCCGATCGGTTCCGTCACCCGCAGCGCACCGGTCGTCTCCAGCTTCAGGATCGCCGCGGCGGTGAAGGACTTGGTGATCGAACCGATGTCGAAGACCGTGTCGCATCCGGCATCGACGCCCGCCTCGATGTTCGCTCGGCCGCGCCCCTGGCAGCTCACGAGTTCGCCGTTCCGAGCGGTGGCTATCGCCCCACCCGCACCGGACGGCCAGTGCTTGTCGAGATACGCGGCGACGGCGGTCGCCCGTGCGGACGTCGGCGGGGCGGCCGTGGCGGTGCCCGCCGCAGTGGCTTGCGTGGTTGCGGTGGGTGCGCCGGCTGCCCCGCTCGTACGCGCGGGCAACCCCGAGGGCCCGTGGTCGTCGTTGGCGCCCGAGCAGCCCGCCAGCATCAGCGCCGTTGCCGAGGCCCCGGCCAGGAACGCGAACCGACGTCGTCGCACACGTGAGATCCGTAGCATGGCGTTTCCCCCGAAGTCCGGACGCGGACGTTCCGCGTCGTTCCCGACAACGCTATGAATCCGCGAACCGCGCGTCTTCCCGCATCCGAGCCAACCTGGGTTCCCCGCTCGGGGGGAAAGAAGGGCACACGGATCCCCCGGCCGAGGGAGCGACCGGCCGCGTACACCCGCATCCGCATGCGAATCCGCGAGGGGTTACGGCAAACGCACGCTGTGGGTGACCGCCGCCTGCCCGCCCACATGGATCAGTGGCCCGGTCGGGCCTTGCCGGGCGATGGCGGTGATCGTGGCGGGGCTGCCGAGGGCGTCGCCCATATCGACCGCGACGGTGGTGATGCCCCGGTCCGCCAGGTGGGCGGCGAGACAGGCGGTGCTGTTGGCGTTGGCGACGTCTTCCGGGACGCCGATCGACGGGGCGAACATCCGGGCGGCCACGCGGCCCTCGGGCGTGGGTAGGGAGTGCACGTAGCAGCCCAGGAGGCCCAGTCGGTCACAGGCGGCCCTGAGTCGCTCGAAGTCCGGGGCGAGCGCGGCGAGAACGGACCGCGAATCGACCGGAATCAGCATTCGCGAGCGCCCCACGGAGGCGACGCGCATGCCCGGAGCGAGGGTGTCCGCAGTGACGCCGAGTGCGGGCAGGACGAACTCGCGTTCGGAAGCGGTGGGTTCGCGCAGGTCGACGGGACCGGACTCGAAGTCCGCGTGCAACGCGCCCCGTTCCCATATGGCTCGGCCGGTGAAGACCCGCCCCGTCGTGCGCAGGGTGGCCCGGTACACCTCGCCTCGGGCACGCTCGGCCAGGAAGGCCAGGGCGGCAACCGTCCCGTGTCCGCACGCGGGCAGTTCCCCGGCGGAGGTGAAGAAGCGCAGCGAGACCACGGGTTCGCCGGGATGGTCGTCGTGCACGTCGACGAAGACGGCGTGCGACGTACCCGCCACCCCCGGCACCCGCCGACGCTCGTCGTCGGTCAGCGGCGCCTCGTCCAGCACCGCGGTGGGACTGCCGCCGTCACCCTCGCGCAGGCACGCGCGGACGATCGCGACGGGCAGACCGCGCCCACTCACCGGCGGCGGCACGGTCGGGCAAACAAAGTCATACGAAGTACCGTATCGGTGGCGCGATTTCCATTTGGCCTGACGCGCCGGCGGGCCGTACGGCCGTTCGGTACGCCGGGGGGCCGGTGCGGATCCGCCGCCATACCCCCGGGGATGGCCGACTCGCGCCCCGACCCTCGACGGACTCGGGCGTCGTCCCCGCCCGAATGTGTCGGCGGTGGGGACGACGCCCGAGTGGCGGCACGGCCCGAGGAGACCGTGGGGCCTCGATGCGTACGGAGTGCGTGCCGAGATGCCGGGGTTGCCGGGGTTTCGAGGGCTACTTCACCCACAACTCGTAGTTCTCGAACTGGCCGCCACCGGTGCACTGGTAGGTCGACCAGCGATGAGCGTTGATCCCCTGGTTGCCCGTGTCGTTGCACGCACTGGCCCAGTAGTAGTCGGTGATGTACGTGTAGCCGGGGCTGGCCGGCGGGTGACAGGGATGGTCGCAGGCGACCGTCGCGGGGGCGGCCTGGGCGGGAGCCGCACCCAGCACGGTGCCGATGAGGATGGCGCCACCGGTGGCGAGACCGAGTACGAAGTTGCGGAGACGCATGACGATGTCCCTTCGAAGCACGATGTGTGGACATCCCGTACACGGTCGGTGGCGCCTTTCGGTATGACACGAAGAATGTGACCTGTGTCACATCCATGGCGAATGTGGCCTTACCGGGCCACCGCCCCGGCGGTCGCGAGCAATTCCGGGACGGTGCCGGTGAAGTCCGCGAACAGGTGCAGGGCCACGGTCCACGCCTGGGGGTCCGAGCCGAGATGCGCCCGCGACAGTTGCGCGAGAAGTCGCACGGGTGCATGCCACGGGGTGGAGTCCCGCCGCCGACGGCGACCCAGGACGTCGAGCGCGTCGCGGGCGGGGTTGCCGACCCGCACCACGTCCTCCGGCGTGACCACGCCTCGGTCGAGCGCTCGGGCCAACCAGTCCTGCACATCGCCGTCGTGCGAGAGAAGTCGCAGCGAGTCGAGTCCGACCAGGAGCAGTTCGCGCGGGCAGTCCGGCCGGCCGACAAGCGTGTGCAGGATCTCGCGGTGGAACGGTTCCGTGCGATGCGCCGCGATCAGTTCCGGCCAGGGCAGCGTGCCGCCCTCCGCCCGCAGGTGACGGATCGGCTCCTCGCCCTTCCCGGTGTAGCGGCGCAACAGCCCCACGATCGCCTCCGGGGAGTCCAACTCGGCCAGAAGGAACCTGAGTTCGCCGAGTCCGTCGGAGGATTGCAATGCCGCCGAGGCGATCCGCCGGGTTTTGGCGGGCAACGGATGCTTGGCGCCGCGTCGTCCCTCGAAGTGCGTCTCGTCGAGCAACTCGCGGACGGCGACCGGACCGTGCCGCTCCCACAGCGCGACCAGGAGCCGGAGTCGCCCGTTCTCGCTGTGGATCTTGATCCGCGCGAGCACGGCCCGCGACACTCGGGGGTCACCGGAGGCGATGCCGGCCGTGACGGACTCCCGGTCGACCGAGGTGTCGGCGCCGCGCACCGCCGTGACCAGCCGTTCGGAGATCGCCACCGGATTCCCGGAGCGGCCGACACCGGCCAACATGCGCGCACGTTGCGCCTTGTCGACGAGGGTGAAGAGAAAGAGATTGGCGTTGACCTCGGGATCGTCCAGGTTGGACAGGTTGGCGAGATCCTCGGCCGGCAGGTCCCAGCGCGACGCGTGCGCGGCCTGCGCGGCGCTGCCGCGCACGGCGTACACCTGGTCGCGCAGGCGTGGTGTCAGCCGGCCGTACAGCAGCAACTGCTGTACCCCGCGCGGGTCCAGGACCGGAATCATCGCCCGAGTCGCCTCCTCGGGCGCGCATCGCAGCAGCCGCAGCAGCACCGCGCGCGAACCCTCGGGAGCACGCCCGGGGAACAGCGGTGCGAGCGGCGAGGACCACGCGGCGGGACGCGTTCGGTCCGCCTGCCGGCAGGCCGTCTCGATCAGGTCGAGCACGGTCCCGGGGAAGCGTTGCAGACTGCGGTACAGCGACAACCACAACGCGGGCTCGGTGCCCAGCGGTTCGACCACGCGGGTCAGCAGGACGTCGACGGCCGGGTCGTCGTCCGGCATCGCGGCCAGCGCGCGGCGAGCGGGGGTGACTTCGTCCAGGACGCGCTCGGCCGACCACCACCGCTCGGTGATCCCGCGCCGCAGCAGCCGTTCGAGCAACTTCCCGTCGGTGATCAGGCACGGCTCGGTCAGCGCGTCGAAGGGTATCCGTGCCGCGTTGTTCGCGACGTCGTACGGATTGTTGCGCAACGCCGACAGCACCAGGTCGTCGGGACAGTCGGGCCACCGGACGAGCACGCACCAGTCCCGGTTGTCGAACGGCAGGCGGGCCTGCTCGGCGCGGATCGACTCCCAATCGGCGACCTCGACTTCGAACGCCCGACCCCGCTGCAGGCGGACCCGCAGCAGCGCCTCGTCGGTCGAGGAGACCTCCCCGGCCAGGACCCGCGCGGGCTCGGATGCGTCGAGGGCAGCGCGCAACAGGCCGAGCAGGTCGGGCTGATGCAGTTCGCCTGCGGTCGAAAGCCGCGCGACCGCCTCCGCGAGAGCCGGCCGGCCCCCGAGGTCGAACAGGTGGCGGCACACCCGTGTCACATGCCGAGGGGTCATGGACGGGGCCAGCGCGACCAGGGCGGTGATCACCGCGTCGGGGAACGGAGCGCGCAGGGCGGGTCGCAGCAGATTCGGGGCCACGGGAGGGGTGGTACGGGTGAGGAGTTCGACCAGGCCGCCGGGGGCGAGCCATCCGGCGTCGGCCGGATCGGCGGCGGCCCAGACCGCCGTACGGGTGGCCTCGTTGTCGTCGAGTGCCGGATCGGCGGTGTACAGCGCCACCGCGAGCGTGGGATCGCCGACCCGGGCGAGCATGGCGCGCCACGGCATCGTTCCGCACCGACCGCCGACGTTCGCCGCCAGCGCGGCACGCAACTCGCGGTCGTCGGAATTCAGTACGTACCGCACGAGCCGAGGCGGCAGACGCGCCGCGTAGCTCAGCATCCCGGTCGTCTCGGTGCGCAACCGCCGCACGAGGTCACCGACATCCGCCGAGGGGACGAAGTCGTAAGCGACCACGATCGCGGCGGAGAGCGTGCTGTCCATGCCGTCGGCACCCACCTTCCGAACCAGGGAACGACCGACCGGACACCGCGGCCGGCCGGGTACGCGCGGCAACCGGTACCGACCTCGGCACACCCCGCGCGACACAGGGCATCGCCTGCGCCACACCAGAACCTTCCACACGCAACCGACAGACGAGTGACCAGGGTTGCCCCCGGGCCCGGGTCACTCCGGTCGGGCTCGCTCACTCCGCGACGGCCGCCGACGTGTGCTCGACGGGCGTGCGCCGGATCGCGATCACGGCGGCGTCGCCCGAGAGTCGACCGCCGACAGCGGGTGAGCAGGTCGCGGCGGATGTGCCTCGGCAGGGCCTCGGGGCGGATGGGCGCATGGTGTAGTCCGGGTCGCGGGTGTCCCGTACGCCGCGGCCGGTGGCGCCCGCCCACGCGATCAACACGAGGGCTGCCACCCAGAGCAGGGTCACCGCCATGATTCGGTCCCCGGGAACGCGGTCTCGACTGTGTTCATACGTCGACCCTGTCGGCCATGTGGTCTCGTGCCCAGGTCCACTTCCGAGGCGGTCGACCGGTCCATTGGGTGCTGGGCCGGCTTCCTCCGGTCGAGCATCGTCGACGCGCCGAGGCGTCGACGGGACGACGGGCGAGTGTCCTCAGGCCCAGCCCCTGCGGGCCGCTCGGGCGCCGGCCTGGAAGCGGCCGGCCGCGCCCAGGAGGGTGAGGAGGTCGCCGACCCGGCGGCAGTACGTCCGCGCGGACAGGCCGATCCGGGCGGCGGCCGCGTCGTCGGTCAGGCCGGCGAGCAGGCAGTCCAGGACCGGGACCAGGTGGGCCGGCAGTTCCTCGTCGGACGAGGTGGCGTTCGGATCCTCGCCGGACCGCCACGAGCACTGGTGGGCCCGGACCAGGGTGCGTACGACGACGGGATCGCGCACCAGGAGCATGCCGTTGTACAGGACGTCGAGATCGATCGGGACGAGCGCGACCGAGCGGTCCATGACGCCCATCCGGAAGGGGATTCGGTCGATCACGCGAGCCTGCGCTCCGTGCCGCCAGCGGATGGTGCCCACGTCCGCGTCCTGGGCGAGGCCGCGTCGCGAGGTGATCTGGCGGACCTCGGGCACACGATCCACGATCTGACGGATGCACGCCGCGGCGTGGACGAGCATGCGCTCGGGGACGCCCTGACCGATGCAGCCGGACGGGTCGTCGAAGGTGAGCAGCTCGTGCCGGGTGGCGGCGGCGAGCCGAGCGGCGGCCGTACCGACGTTTTCCGGCCGTACGCACTGCGCGGGTGGCCTGATGCCGCGATCGGAGTGAAAGGCGGACTCCTCGAGCGTTTCACTCAAGGTCTCGCGCAGCGCCGAGCGCGTGGGCACCCGACCGGAGGCCACCACCGACACGCGCTTCCTCCTCGTGTGATTACGACAGGCTGTCGTTACCAAGAGTACGCATTTATACGCACCGCGTGTCGACTCATTTCCGTGGGCCGGCCCGGGCCGAGGTCCGTTCGGGTGGTTGATGTCAGGCGTCAGGCGTCAGGCGTCGCGCGTCGGGCGCCGGGCAGTGGGCGGCCGGCGAACCGTTGAAGCCTGTACCAGTGGCGAGTTCACGCCACCGCGACGCGCTGGCGGCCGCGGCCCCGGCACTGTGATTCCGGGGCGCACATCCGGCCACGAGCACGATGCGACAAGGCGCCGCGGCCGGGCCCGCCGGCGGGTGCCACGGCGCCGGCCACGCGAGAAACGAACCCCATCGTGAACGACCCCGCCGAGGCCAAGATCCCCGGCGACAACGACAAAGGAATCACCATGACTCGCCTGCGTACCACCCTCGTCTCCGTCTCCGCCGCCGCGTTCCTCGCGATCCCGGCCACGCTGCTCACCGCCCCGATCGCCGCCGCCGGCCCCGGCCTCGCGGCGGAGGGACCGGGGTGCGCCCAGCTGGGTGACCACGGCCCCGGCTGGGCGAACATCAACAACGACTGCTCGCACGGGATCAACGCCTCGGTCGAGGTCGACGGCTACGACCCGGACTGCATCGCGATCCCCGCGAAGGAGTCGCGCCGGGTCACTTTCGCGGCGGACGCAGCCGCCTACTACGCGTACGAGTGCTGAACACCCACTCCCCGCGGAGGTGCCCCGACCGGCCGCAACGGCCGCTCGGGGCACCTCCCTTGGCCGCCCGAGCCCGCGGATTCGGGTCACCGGGGCGACGGTTGCCCCGCGCAGCCGGTGCCGTTCGGGTGCCAGAAATCGAGGTTGTGGACGCTCGCGTAGTCGACGGGCCCGATCCGGTCCGGAGCCAGCGACTGGGTGTGCGGCGGGGCGGACGGATGGTGCGTGTCGACGAAGCGCGGCCAGTCCGGCAGGCCGGGACCGTTCGGACTGCCGTCGGCCGCGAACGCCGCCCAGTAGTCGCTCATCGTGTTCGACAACCGCACCTGGGCGGGCGTGAATCGGGGCTGGGCCTGCGGATCCTCGAACAGGTACGGCGTATCCGAGGCGTGGTAGGCGCCGAAGTCGAAGGACGCGGGAAACGGCAGGTACATCGGCGCGTCCCGATCGGCGAACTCGTAGGCGTACGTCGGCACGAAGCGGCTCAAGGCGATGTGCTGCGCGTAGGTCCCCCGGGCCCACATGCGGTCGGTGACCACCGCGGACCAGGCCAGCGCCGGCGAGGAATGGTCGCGGACCGGGTACTCGGCGAGCACACACTCCCGCGTGCCCGGGAACGCCGTCTCCACCGCTCGGCCGAACTGCTCATCGGTGAACGGCCGTTGCACCGCGTCGTGGGCGGCGCCGACGAACAGGCGATGCTCGTCACGAGTGGCCCCGGACAACACCGGAACACGGTGGAATCGGCCCTCCCTCAGCGCCTGTTCCGGCAACTCGGGCAACACCTCGTTGTCGAAGGCGAAAGCTTGGAAGGCGTTCATGATGTACGGAACGCGCAACAGGCGCTCCACCGGCAGCGCCCGCAGGCACCGCAGCGCGGCGTCGGGATCGGGCGCCGAACACCCCAACGACGAGGCCGTCTCGGCCCCGGTGACCTGCATCTCGCGCGTGGTGCGCCAGCCGTACCACGGGTACGCCGGTACACCCGCGCCCATGGCCCCGGCGGGCATGTCCATCATGCCCTCGCCGCTGGACAGGGCCGCCCGCTGGAACAGCCCACGGGCGGACGGCGAGGTCAGGTGCGCGGTGATCGCCGTCGCACCGAACGACGAACCCGCCACCGTCACCCGATCGGGGTCACCGCCGAACGCGGTCGCGTTGCGCCGTACCCAGCGCAGCGCGGCCTGCTGGTCCTGGAGCGCGAAGGTGCCCGAACCCGGCAGACCCGGATGGGCGAAGCCGCCGAAGACACCCAGCCGGTAGTTGACGGTGACCACGACCACCCCTCGGTCGGCGAGTCGGCGGCCGTCGAAGAACTCGCCCGCGCCGACCGTGCCGTCCCCGTGGATCCACACCAGCACCGGCGCGGTTCGTCCGGGCGCGTGGGTCCGCGCCGGGGCGGTGACGTTCACGACCAGGCAGTCCTCCTCGACGGCGGCCAACTGCGCGTGGGCGGCGGGTACCTGCGCGCACAGCGGGCCGGGCACGGTCGCGTCCCGAACCCCCGACCACGGCGGGACCGGCCGCGGCGCGGCCCAGCGAAGGTCGCCGATCGGGGCCGCGGCGTACGGGATGCCGCGGAAGGTGCGGTGGGCGGCGGTACGGACGCCGCGCACCAGGCCCGCGTCCGTGCGCGCCAGTGTGGTACCGGCGGGCGTGGGCGATGCGGACGCGTTGCTGGGGTGGCCGAGTCCGGTCGCGGATCCGGACGACGCGGCGGTAGTCGTCGTGGTCGTCGCGGCGGTCGTCGCGGACAACACCGCGGCGGCCAGTGCCGCCACCGCAACGGCTCGTTTCGCTCGCAAGGTTCTTCCTCTCCTGGGCCCGGCTCTGCCGGTCCGCCCATCCGGGTGGTGATGAATCGGCTTCGTGGCGGGGAGCCGGCCCCGGGGCGAGCCGGCCTCGTGCGCTGTCGATCGCAGCGGCCGACACACCCGCGGATCCGGCGTCGGTCACAACCGCCAACGCACCTGCGGATCCGGCGTGTAGCAGCACGTCGACCCGGTCGACACACTCGCGCGCAGATGCGCCGCCAGCTCCGGATGTCGCTCGTCCAGGCGCCGCAGCGTGTCGCGGATGCGTGCGGTGATCGTCTTGCGGGCGCGCTCGCCCTGGTCGCCCAGACGGCGTACGCGCCCGGCGAGGCCGGCCGCGCGGCGCAACTCCGCCAACAGCTCGGCCCGCTCCCGGTCGTACTCCGCCGCCCGTGCGTCGTCGCCGCACCGCTCGGCCCGGGCGATCTCCTCGTCGAGCCGGTCCAGATGCCGGCGGTAGCGCATCCGCGCCTCGTCGTCGAGGAGCGCGTCCGCGCCCATGGCCCCCGCGGCCGACACCGCCGGCTCGCCGTCCGGATCGAGCAGTCGGGCCGCCGGGACGGGCGTACCGGGCCGTTCGAGCAGGTGGTGCACGTCCCGCAGGCCCTTGGCATCCGGCACGTGCACCACTCGGCCGGCGAAATCCAGCCGCCACACGGCCCCCTCGCGACGGAACTCGGCGGTACGCTCCGCCGGTTCCGGGCGAGCGGCCGGCGGCGGGAGACTCGGCCGACGGGCGCGGTCGACCAGGTGCGCCATGCCGAGTTCGTGCGCCTCCGCTCCGGCGTCCGCCAGGAGCACACCGGCGCGGGCGCGATCGTCGCCGATGTGCCGGGCCAGCAGGGCCTCGGCCAGCTCGATCCGGGCGCGCACCGACCAGGGACGCGCGTGCAGGCGGTCGGCGGAGCAGCGCGCGTCGTCGAACGCCTCCACCGCGTCGTCCCAGCGCTCCTGGGCGGCGTCCACGATGCCCGTCCACAGCGACGCGGGACCGCCGATGTCCCATCCGTAGAGGGATACCAACCACTGCCCCCGGTACGGACCCAGCGCGGCGCGGGCCTGTTCGCAGCGCGCGGGATCACCTTCCGCGGCGGCGGCCTGTGCCTGGTGGCGCAACCACAGCGGAACGATGCTGCGATGCGCCACCGTGGCCTCGCCGTCGCCCACCGGCACCGGACACGGGAACCGCGGACGCTCGCCCGCCTCCAGCGCGGCGATGTTCGCCAACAGGTCCGCGAACGGGTGGTCGTCATCCCGCAACGCGTTCTGCACCGACGGCAATTCCGCGAATCGGCCGCGCAACAGTGCCAACGCCCACCGGTGGTGGCCGCCGAAGTGCCGGTAGCTGGGGTGCGGCCCGTCGAGCGTGGCGAGTTCGGTGAGCAGGGTCTCGGCCTCCTCGAAGCGGCCCTGGCAGGCGTACACCACGCTTCGGTCGATCAGCGCGGTCAACCGCATTCGGGGCGAGCCGCCGGCCCGAGCCACCGCCACCAGGGACTGCAGTTGGTCCAGGTAGCGCGGATCGGCCAGTTCCAGCAGGGCCACCCAGCGCAGGGACATCGCGATGTGTTCCATCCAGCGGTCGCCTCGGCGCCGGGACACCTGGCTCAACTCGGCTGTCAACGCCGCACGTTCGGCCACGGCGTGCGGCCCACACGAGGCCTGTAGGGCGGCCCACAACCCGGTCTGGAGGGCGTCGTCGTCACCCGTACGGCGGGCGGCGGCGATGACATGGCGGGCCACCTTTGCCGCGAGGGGGGTGGGGTCGTCCTCGGGTGGTGGTAGGCACATGGGTGGCGGGGGAGCGGGTGGCGCGGCGGCGGGAGGTGGGGGAGTGGGTGACGCGGGAGTGGGTGGTGTCGGGTCGGCGGGCGGGGGTGCGAGGTGGTCGGGGCGGGCGGGTCGTGCGTTCGGGCGAGCGGTGGTCAGGGCGGTGTGCGCCTCGTGGGTGAGGCGGGACTTGAGGCCGGACGCGTCGCCGCGGCCGTCCGTGCCGAGCAGGGTGAGCGCGACCAGACCCAGCAGCACGGGGTCCTCGTCGCGGGCCGACATGGCCGCGTCCTCGAAGACGAGCCAGGACCGTCGGTAGTCGCCGGTGAGTTGCAACGCGAGGGCCAGGTCCAGGGTCAGCGTGACCCGCCGGCGCCGTGCGTCGGGGCCCAGCCGCTCCAACGCGCGCCGATAGTGGCGCACCGCCTCCTCGTTGGCCAGTCGGTTCGCCGCGTGCCGGGCGGCGGCCACCAGGAGGTCGACCACGGTGTCGCGGTCGAATTCGGCGCCGGCGAGATAGGCGTGGTGCGCCGCCTCGTTCGGCCGCGCCGGGTCGGCGACGCACGCCGCGACGGGCAACTCGCGTACCACGGCGGCATGCAGGCGACAGCGGCGGTCCTCGGCCGCCGAGACGTACAGGGTCTCGCGTACGAGATCGTGCCGGAAGGCGAACTCCCCGTTCGTGGAGGGCTCCACCAGGTGTGCGTCCACCGCGTCCGTCAACAGCCGCGCCACCGCGACCGCGCCGACACCCGCCACCCGCGCGAGCAGGTCGGCCTCGAAGCGCCGACCCACCACGGCCGCGACGCGGAGGAGTTCCACGACGGACTCGTCCAGGAGTTCGAGTCGTCGCCGGACCGCGGCCCGCACACCGGCGGACATCGCGGTGACCGGTTGCCCGGCGGACCACAACCGAGCCGCCTCCTCCACGAAGAACGGATTGCCGCCGGTGCGCCGGTGCACCTCGTCGACGACCGCGTCCGGCGGCGAGGCGCCCACCGTGCGGGCGATCAACTCCGCCACCTCCGCGCGGGTCAGACCGGCCGGCCGGACGATCGCCGTCTCCGCGCCCGCCGCCGGCAGCCGTCGCCCGGCCTGCCGCGCCTCGAACTCACGGCAGGTGCCCACCACCAGCAACCGTTCGAACCAGGTGTGCCGGGCCACGAACTCCACCAGGTCCAGCGACGCCGCGTCGGCCCAGTGCAGATCCTCGAGGACGACCAGGACCGGTCGCCTGCGGGAGACGGTGGTCAGCATCGTCGTCACGGCGTCACCGATCGCGAAGCGGTTGGGTCGCCCGTCCGGATCCCTGTCCGGATCCGTGTCCGGATCCGTGTCCGGACTTCCGTATGCGACGTGCTCGGGTGGCAGGACCGGAAGCGCTCCGCCGACCGCCACCGTCATTCGGTCCCACTCGTCGGTGGCGACCTCGCTCCGCAGGCTGCGCAGGGCCTGGGTCCAGGGCCAGTAGTCGGGCGTGGCGCCGGAGTCCCAGCACGTCCCGCGCAGCACGAGCATCCCCAGGCCCGGCGCCTCGTACGCGATGTGGCGCACCAGGGTGGTCTTGCCGATCCCGGCCTCCCCGCCGACGAGCACCAGTCCGCCGTGTCCCGTGCGGGCCCGCTCCACGTGTGACCGCAACACGTCGAGACAGTCGGCTCTGCCGATGAGTGCGGAAGGCACGATGTCCTTTCGCTCTCGGGCGGGATCATGAGGCGGCGACCAACCGCCGCATGCCGCAGCGAATCGGTCGGCCGCCGTCGACTCCGGACTGTCGACAGGATGTCGACTCTAGGAAGGCGGCGCGTCCGTGCGCCGCACGCGACGCTTGGATTCGCTCGAAAGGATGGTTGGGCGGTGGTTGCGTTGGTCCGGGAGCGATCGCGCTGTGTGTCGAGCGTGCGCCGCTACGACTTCTCCGGGCGGGGCCGCCGCGTGCGCGGCGACCCGACTCGATAGGCCTCGGAGGAGAGGTAGGCGGTCACCCTCGGTGGGTGGCCTGCGGCCTGCACGAGTGAGAGGTACGAGATCAGACCCACCCCGTCGGCCGGGCGGCGCCTCGACACCGCGCCCAGCGCCCGATCGAGCAGGGCCGTGGGCAGGCCTTGGTCGCGCAGTACCGACGCCGCGCGGTCGCGGGCGCACGCGTCGTCCCCGACGTAGTCGCGTACCGGCAGGTGCAGCGTGTGACCGGTGGGGCCGGATGTGTCGGGGCCACCGCTGAAGGACAGGCACGACAGCAGGGGACGACCGTCGAAGCGGTTCGTGGCGCCGGCGACGCGGCAGAAGCGCACGGCCCGCTCCGGACATCCGCCCCCGTGCAGCCCGGCGACGCGGCGGACACCGTCGAGGTCGAAGCGGTGATGCGCGACGTAGACCTTCACGCGTGGCGCCGCCCACGACCCCAGATCCACCCCGACGAACGCGAACCGGTCGTCGTCCGGCCGGCGCGCCGCGATGTGTGCGCGTACCGCCGCCCAGGCCCGCGCGTACCCGAACCGGGCCATGGCCTCGTCGACCACCTCCGCCGCGGGTCCGGGCCCATGCGCCCCGGGATTCACGTACGCCTTGAACCCCGGGCCTTCGTGCGCCCGCAACTCCATCGCGCACCACAGCGCGAAGGCACCCTGCGGCGCGGCCGGGAAGAAGAGGGTCTCGACCCGACGCA
Organism: Embleya sp. NBC_00888; assembly: GCF_045207655.1. Classification (NCBI taxonomy): domain Bacteria; kingdom Bacillati; phylum Actinomycetota; class Actinomycetes; order Kitasatosporales; family Streptomycetaceae; genus Embleya; species Embleya sp. NBC_00888. The sequence continues at coordinate 3,694,599 of NZ_CP108785.1, forward strand.
GCGGCTCCAGGGAGAATTCCCAACGACCGGCCAACCGGCGCAGCGCCGCCCACCCCGACCGGCCGTTGCCGGCGAGTGTCGCCGCACCGCAGCCGGGCTCCGTCAGCACCCGCACACTCGGCGGGCCGCCGCGTGGGACCGTCACCGAGAACTCGGCGGGCGTGTGATCGTCGGATACGAAGGACGGCCAGGCGGGCGGCGCGCCGAGGGGTCGGTCGGCCGAGGTGCCGAGCAGGTCGGTCAGCGAGTCCGCGTACCGTCTTTCGGGATCGGCCACGCCGGTCACCCGACACAGCCGGTCGAGTTGTCCCCGGACATGACTCCCCAACGTGGCGGGGCGTCCGGCCGCGCGCCACGCGGACATGATCTCGTAGGGGTTGACGACAAGGGTCACGACTGCCTCCCAGTGCTCCGTTCTCCGTCCCGCGGCCCGGCCGGCTGCCGCCGACCCGCCCGGGAGTGCCGGGAGCTCGGATCGGTGCCGGCGGTTGGCCGGCCCCGGGCTCGGGCTCCACCTGGAAGGCGCGAGATCGGAGCCGGCACCTGCTGGATCGGGGCCGGCACCGCACGGATCGGAGCCGGCACCTGCTGCCGGATCGGGGCCGGAAGCCGCTGGTGCGGTCGCGGCATCCGTGAGCCGGGAGGGGGCGTCGGTGAGTCGGAGGCAGGCAACGGGAGCCGGGAGAGGGCGCCGGTGGGCCGGAAGCGGGGCGGCGACGGATGCAGGGTGATGGGTGCGGGTGTGGCTCGGCGCCCGCCTCCGGTTGGGTCACCGATCGGGTCGGGCGCACGGACGTCCGGAGCGGATCGCCGGGCGGGGCCGGCGTGGTGAGCAAGTCCGCTACCAGCGGCGATAGTTGATTGCCTATGGCTTCCGGTCGGATCCGGTCTTGGACACGTGGCGACGGCCCTTGATGTGCTGCCCCCGTAATCGCAATGGAACGGGGAGCACGAGATGTGTGAGAACTGCACGACCGCCGGCGGGCAGGCGGGCGCGAGCCGTCGAGGACTGTTGCGCACGGCGGTGCTGGGTGGTGCGGGGCTTGCCGCGACGGGGCTCGCGGTTGCCGGCGGCGCACCGGTTGCGGCGGCGGAGCCCGAGGTCGCGGTGGAAGCGAGTCGCGGACCCGTGGGGGTGGGGCTGCGGTGGCTCGGCGTGGCCGGCTGGGAAATCACCTTCGACGGGCGGGTGTTGTACTTCGACCCGTACCTGAGCCGCTTCGACTATCGCCTCCAGGGCGGTGCGTTGCGCACCGACCCGCGGGTGATCGAAGGGCTGTTGGCCTCCGGTCGACTGGCGGGACCGCCCGAACTGGTCATGGTGAGCCACGGCCACTGGGACCACATGGCGGACGTGCCCTACCTGTTGACCCGCAAGGAGTGGGCGGCGCGCACGATCGACACGATCGGTACGGAGACGCACGCCCATCTGCTGCGGGCCATGGGCGTCGAGCGCCCGGTGATCGTCGCCTCGGGCGGCGAGTACCTGAGCTTCGGCGGCGGCGCCTACACCGTCGAGGTGATCCGCAGCCTGCACAGCCAGTCCGCCGGCCACGGCTTCTTCGCGCCCGGCTCGCGCACCTCGCCGCCTCCGCCGCCGACGACCACGGCCGACCTGGTCGAGGGCGGCACGCTCGCGTACCAGGTCACCGTGCCGGGCCGGCTGAAGGTGATGTTGTTCGGCGGCACCAACTTCGTGGAGCGGGAGATCGCGGGGATGCGGCCGGACGTGGTGATGGTGTCGATGACCGACTACAGCACGGTCCACGAGTACCTTCCGAGGCTGCTCACCGCGCTGGGCGGGCCGCGCTACGTCATCCCCAGCCACCACGACGACATGATCACCGGTTACGACGACCCGGCCCTCCCGGGAACCGTGAACCCCAAGGCGGTCGCCGAACTTCGCGCGACCATCGCCCGGGCGGGGCTTCCCTCCAAGGTCGTTCCGGCCGTGCATCTCCAGCGCTTGAACTTCTGACCGGGCCGCGATCGGGAGTCCGGTCGGCTCCCGCTCGCCTGCCGGAACCGATGCCAACCAGGCGCGCTGCCAACGACGTTCCGGCACGCGCACGATATGGTCCGACCTGGGCGGTCGGTCCCATTCCCACAGACGAGGACGCGAGGCACTGTCGATGCTCGACCCGGAGCGGATCCGCAGGATGCGAGCCCGTGCGCAGGCCTTGGCGGAGGGGGTCCGGGAGGACTCCGTCGAGGCGGTCCTGCGGCGGGCCCTGGCCATCCAGGCCCAGGACGCCACCGCCGCCGACCTGGGCATCCGCGTACGGGGCAGGGGCATCGGAGCGCGCGACGTCCGCGCGGCGTACGAGAACGAGCGCAGCGTCGTGCGCACCTGGCTCATGCGCGGGACGTTGCACACCGTCGCGGCCGAGGACGTGCGCCGGCTCCTGCGGCTGCTCGCGCCCCGCCTCCTCGACGGAACCAGTCGCCGCTATCGGGAACTCGGCCTGGACGAGGGCCTGCGCGAGCGCGCCGACCGCCTCGTCCGGGACGCCCTGACCACACATGGGCCGCTCACACGTCAGGAACTGACGGACCGCCTGGGCACCCTCGGCGTCCCGCCGGAAGGACAGGCGGCGTTCCACCTGATCCGCCACGCGGCCCTCACCGGCATCGTGTGCCACGGCCCCGAACGCGCCGGTGAGGCGACCTACGCTCTTCTCGACGACTGGGTACCGGTGCAACCCGAGGACGCCGGAGAGGAGTCGGAGTCGGACCTCGCCGAACTCGCGCTCCGCTACCTGAAGTCGCACGGACCGGTCGACGCGGAGGACTTCGCGACCTGGTCGGGCCTGCCCATCACCTGGGCCCGCAAGGCGTGGAAGGCACTGGCGTGGTCGGGCGCGATCACCGACGACGGCGCACCGACCGGGTCGGTCGATCCTGCGGAGGACTCGGTCGCCATGTCGTCCGAGGCGCCGGACGTGCGGATGTTGCCCGCCTACGACGGCTACCTCGTCGGTTATCGCAGCCGCGAATCGGCCGTCCCCGCCGCCTACGAGCACCGGGTCCGCCCGGGCGGCGGGCTCATCCGGCCCACGATCACCGTCGACGGGCTGGCCGTTGCCACCTGGACCCGCCTCGCCGGCGGACGCACCATCGAGGTGAGCGCGTTCGAGCCGCTGTCTGCCGTGGTCGAAGCGGGCATCGAGGCCGAACGGTCGAAGGTCGTCGGCTTCCTGCGGCCTGCGGTGTGACCCGTGGCAGTGGTTCTCGCGGTAGGCGCGGCAGTGGCGGCGTCCACCGGCACGGCGACCGCGTGTGCCGTCCGCGACTTCCGACGGCACACGTGCGGTCGGCGTGCGGCAGGGATCAGCAGGCGTTGAGGAGCGTGGTGAGGGCGCTCTTCTCGGTGGCGTCGACGGTCAGTGCGTAGTCGTGCTTGACCTGGACCCAGGCTCGGGCGTAGGTGCAGCGGTAGGAGGCCTGGGGGAGCCATTCGGCGGGGTCCTTGTCGCCCTTGGAGCGGTTCGACGAGGCCGAGACGGCGATGAGTTGAGGGGCGGTCACGTCGTTGGCGAAGGCGCGGCGCCGGGTCGTGGTCCAGGCCCAGGCGCCGGACGCCCAGGCCTCGGACAGCGGTACCACGTGGTCGATGTCGAACGTCGACGGGTTCGTGGTGACCGCGTTGTCGTAGGCGCTGGTCCAGGTCCCGGAGGTGGCGGTGCAGGCGCTGTTCGTGGTCACGCCGGTGCCGTCGCGCTTGAGGATCCATTCGCGCGTGTCGCAGGTCCCGGAGATGGTGATCCAGGTCGGGAACAGGTCGCGGTCGTAGCTGTCACCGTGTGTCTCGGCACTCGCGGACATGCCGGACAGGTAGGAGCGGGCGGTTGCCGCCGATATCGGTGTGGGCAGCGCGGCCTGCGCGGGGGTGATCGCGGTCGCTGTCGCAGCCAGGGCAAGTCCGGCTATACACACGGTGGTTGCGGCGCGGCGTAGCGTGGTCGGAGTGGTCATGGCGGGGCCTCCCGAGGGTCATGGTGACGTCCGGCCCGGGGCGAGCACGGATCGGCGCCCCAGCGTGCCCGAGTCGTGTGTGTCACCGGGACCCCACGCGGCGTGAATTCTTCGTGACGAGCACCGCCGTCCCGACCGAATCGCCACGCCCCGGAAGCCGGTCGAACGCGGCGCGGCGGCACCGGCATCCGGGACCGGAAGGGGTCTGCTCCGATTGGTTTCCGGCCCGCCGAACCAGCCGGCGCGGTGCCGTCGGCCGGCAACAGACCTGATCACGCCGGGACTTCACCGCGATGCGGTGGCATGAGGCTGGACACGCTTTCGGCAACGTCGCCGCCCTACCGGAGCTCGCGGCCCGCCGTATGTGAAGCACCATGATCCATCCGGTGCATCCGCTCGTTTCCCGTCGGCTGGGCGCGTCGGGGGTTAGCCCTACCCGGAATCCGGCGGATAACGGGATCGTTCGGAGTGGCCGCGTCCGGACATGCTGGGTCCTGCACATACGGTTGGTTTCCAGCGATTCCACAGGAGTTGGCTCGTGCGTAAGCAGGTATGGCAGGGATTCCGTTCTCCCACGCGGCGTGGTGGTCGGCGCAAGGCCGTTTCGGCCGCGGCCGCGGTGGCCGTGGGCGTAGTGACGATGGGCATCCTGGCGCCGCCCTCGGCGTCCGCCGCCGGTAGGCCCGACAACGTCCAGCGGGGTCTGAACGCGCTGATCCAGCCGGAAGGCCCGCCCGGCGCGCTGGCGAGCGTCCAGGGTCGCGACGGCCACGACCGTACCTACACCGCAGGGGTGGGCGACCTGGCCACCGGCTCGAAGGTGCCCAGGGACGGTCAGGTTCGGATCGGCAGCAACACCAAGACGTTCACCGCGGTGCTCGTGCTGCAACTGGTCGCCGAGGGGAAGATCGGCCTCGACACCTCGATCGACACCTACCTGCCCGGCCTCGTTCACGGCGAGGGCATCGATGGTCGAAAGATCAAGGTCCGTCACCTCCTGCAGCAGACCAGCGGGCTTCCCAACTACAGCAACCATCTCGGCGACGAGGTCCGGTACTTCGAGCCCCGCGAGCTCGTCGACATCGCTCTTCGGCACCCGGCCGACTTCGATCCCGGGGAGAAGTGGGCGTACAGCAACACGAATTACGTGCTGGCCGGCCTTCTCGTCGAGAAGGTCACCGGTCGACCCCTCGCCAAGGAGATGGACCAGCGCATCTTCAAGCGCATCGGGTTGCGTCACACCTACTTCCCCGCCCCCGGTGACGTGACCATCCGAGGGCCCCACCCCAAGGGCTACTACCAGGATGCCCCGGGGGCGCCGCTGCGCGACGTCACCGGAACCGACCCCTCCTGGGGCTGGGCGGCAGGTCAGCTGATCTCCACGAACTCCGACGTCAACAGGTTCTTCACCGAGCTCCTGTCCGGTCACCTCCTCCCGCAGGCCCAACTCACCGAAATGCGGTCCGCCACCCTCCCCGCCGATGCCACCTTCGGTGAGGGCGCCCGCTACGGACTGGGGATCGTGAGCAAGCCCCTGCCGTGCGGCCGCGGCGACCTGCTCTATTGGGGCCACGGCGGCAGTTTCCCGGGCTACGAGACCCGCGGCGGCGCCACGGACGACGGCCGCGCCGCCAACGTCGCGGTCACCATCCAGCTGAACGACGCGGCATCCAGGAAGCGGGTGGACAACGTGGTGGAAGCGGCCTTGTGCCGCTGAACCGCGCCCGGTGAGGCCCATCCGGCCGGTCGGTCCGCGCATCCGAAGTGGAACCGCGGCCACGGTGCCTTGCCTTCGTCGTGCTCACGAACTCGGTGCGCGGACTCACCGAATCGCCGGGAACGGCTGTGTGCAACTCGGGTGGGCAGTGCGGGGCTCGCGCTGTAACGACTCTGTGCGTGGGAGTGGTTGGTGATGCCCGGGCAGGTCGCGGCGCCGCCGGCTACGGGGTCGTTGCGACGGCGAGTTCTTGTGCGAGGGTGGGTTCGGGGACCGGGACCTCGCCGAAGTCGTGTGCGGCCGCGTCGACCGGGAGGTCGTGTATGACCTGTTCGACCGCGGGTGGCAGGCGTGGGTCGGCTCCGCTGTGGCTGGCGGCGATGAGCGCGTGTCGCACGCGGTCGGTGAGCAGCGGTCGGGGCTCACCCCGATTCACGTGCGGAAGCCGCGTGGCGGTGGGTCGTTCGGCCTGGCCGCGCCAGTGGTCGGCGTCGCGGGTCTGGCCGTGGCTGCGGTGTAGCAGGTAGAGGCAGTGGGCGGCGGTGCGGTTTCCGCATCCGGCCGCGACCTGCCACCAGAAGCGCGCGCCGTCCTCGTGGTGGGCGAGGTAGAGGAGACAGGCGAACACGAGGGCTCCGTCGGGGGCGCCGTCGGTGAGCGTGGACAGGCGTTCCAGGGCGTCGGTTGCCTGGTCGGCGTTGAGGACGACGGCCGCGGCCAGGGACAGTTCGTGGCCGGCGCGCTCGCGCAGCGCCGGCGGATTGGGATCGGCATCGGCGGCGGCGCCGGCGGTGGTCGGGGTGCCGTAGAGGGCGGCGGCGATGGCGCGCTCCTCCGCGTCGAAGTCGTAGTTGTCGTACTCGTGCGCGAGAACGCCTTCCTCGCCCAGCAAGTCGTCGATGGAGGGCCGGTCTTCGCGACGGTCGTGGTGAGTGGTCACGGGGTGTCCTCGCTCGTGTCGGTCGTGCCCGGATGAGTGGCCGGTCGCCGCAGCGCCCAACGCAGGTCGCACCGCACCTCGTCGACGGTCGTCCCGAGCAGGTTCGCGACCTCCTCCTCGGAGCGACGCAGGAGCACGTGCAGGACGAGCACGTCGTAATACCGGGCGGGAAGGGACGACGAGGCCCGGGGTGGCCCCGGATCCGCATCGGAGGTCGGGGACCGTCGGGCGAGCGCCGACACCGCGTCCCGGATCAGGCTCGCGATCGCGACCGGCGGGGGGTGGGCGCCGAGATGTCGCTTGAACAGCGCCCAGGCGTGGGCTTGGACGTTGGGGCGGCTGAGCGCGTGTGTCCAGGTGTGGGCGAGGTCGTCGAAGGCCCGGTCGATCACGGCGTGTGCCCGAGGTCGGCTCTCGAGGTGGGCGTGGGCGTAGTGCAACCAACTCGCCGCGTGTGCGAGGCGGTAGGCCTCGAACGACACGGGTACCAGGCGGGGTTCGCCGCCGGTGGCGGCCCGGGCGGAGGTCATCCGCGGGCACGGGTGCGGTGGGCGTTCACCGGTTCCGGGGAAGGGGGGTGGCGTCGGATCGCCGAAGAGGGGTGCGGGTCGGCGGGACCGGGGTGGCTCGGGTTTCGTCGGCGGCTCATGGACATCCCTGTTTCGTTCGTCGCGTGGGTCGGAGGCCGGGTGTTTCGCGATGCGGACATCGACAGGACTTCGCGCGGCCAAAAGGGGGTTCGACGTGTCCAGCCAAGCCGATACCAGGCCCGTCTGTGCAAATGCGTGGGAAATGATTTGTCCCGACTCGGGCGACGGGGAGAAACGCGACGTCCAAGGCGAGAAGGCGAGGAGACGGCTGCCGCGCGGGCGTCGAGACGCCGGAGGCGGAGGCGCCGGCCCCGGGTATCGGGGAGCCCGGGGACCCGGGGTCACCTGCCACAACACGGCCCGACCTGCCGACGGCAAGCCCGACCGACTCACGCGCACGCCGGGAGGCCGGACAGGCTCGGCAAGTCCGGCGGGCCCACCCTCATGCCCGACCGGCCCGCGTGGACGCCGTCCCACCCCATCTCGCACAAACGATCGCAAGTATGGGTGAAACAGTCCGACCCGATCAACGGACTGCGCATACACACTTACATGCAGTTAGCCCCTTCTTGCACAACCGGGGCTTCGAGCGGGTTTGCTTTGCCTGGGAGCGAAAACCGCGTCCCGCTTCGACGCCCGGGACCCGTGCGGACCCGGGCAGTGCCAACAGAACAAGAGAAGAGGTCTCCCCGTGGAGACGCTGTCAACCACGCCGCGGGCCACCGGGCACGGCCGGCAGATACCTCTCCCCGCGCCGGGGACGGAGGCACCGCGCCGGAGCCGCGCATCGTTATCCACCGCCCACGTGACGGCCTCCGCCCGCGCCATGGTCTCCGCCGGCGCGGAAGGCGACCCGTGCGCAGCGCCGCGGTACGGCAGGGAGGGCGGGTGGTGACGAACCCGGGGGAGCGACCCGAGGACGGGCAACTCCCGCCCGATCTCGCCCGGTTCCATCGCGCGCACGCGGTCCTGTGGTCGCGCGTCGCGCACCTGGAACTGGGCGTACGGGAGGCCGCCGCCGAGGTGGTCCGACAGGCCTACATCGAACTGGGGACCATATGGGGGCGTACGCCCGGACCGGTCGACCCGATCGCCTGGCGGATGTTGCGCCGGCACATCGCCCGCCGACTGCAACGCGAGGGCCGTGCCTCGGCGTTCGTGCACACCGCCGTCTTCGACCCGGCCGTCTTCGATGCGCTGCGGCTGCCGACGAAGGTCTTCGACACCCTCGAACACCGTATGGCCCTGTTCTCCGCCGTCCACCAACTGCCCCGGGACCACTACGAGGTCTTCCTTCTCACCCGGGTCCTGGGGCAGAGCAACCAGGACACCGCACGCCTGCTCGGCCGCCGCGAGAAGACCGTGCGCGAGCTTCGGCACGACGCGGTCGCGATCCTGATGCAGGGTCTGAGCGAGGACGACCCCGACTCGGCGGCCGTCACCCGACGCTCGCTGCACCTGTCCCGTGACCAACTCGCGGAACTCGACGGACCCATCGGCCTGTTCCGCGCGATCGCCCGACTTCCCGATCGACAGTTCGAGGCGATGGCGCTGCGTTACATCCTGGAGTACGACGACGAGAAGGCCGCCCACCTGCTGGGCATGAGCGCCGCCACGATCCGCTCGAACGTTCGCCACGCGAGACAGAGCATCGCCCGCACCCTCGGCATCCCCGATGCCGAGTCCCCGGACTGAAACCCCGGACCGGAACCCCGTACTGACACCCCGTGCTGACATCCGGACCGGAACCGCGAGCCGGAACCCCGAGTCCACACCCCGAACCGAAGCCCTCCACCCCATCGCGCCCGCTCCGACCGATCGCCGCCCCCGACCGATCGCGCACTCGGACGCACGCCGCCCCCGGACACACGCCGCCCCATTGTGCGCTTGTCGCACCCATCGCGGTGGGTAACGCCCTGTTGCGCCTCGAAGACGGCGCGGATTCGCAATGATCACGCGAAGCGACCGGGCCACGCGGAAGTCCGGCCGACGATCATGGGGGCGACGGTGACGGCGGACCGGTCCGAACGACTCGGCACGGACACATCCTTGGAGATCGGCATCGAACGCGCACATCCCGCGCGCATGTACGACTACTACCTGGGCGGGACCACCAACTTCGACGCCGACCGCGAGGCCGCCGACGCCGCCCTCGCGGCCTTCCCCACGCTACGGACCACCGCCCGGGAGAGCCGCGCGTTCCTGCTGCGTACGGTCGAGCGTCTCGCGCGCTCGGGCATCCGCCAGTTCGTCGAGATCGGTTCCGGCATACCGGTCCCCGGCCGCAACACGCACGACGTCGCCCAGGCCGTCCGCGACGACGCCCGAGTCGTCTACGTCGACAACGACCCGATCGTGCTCACCCTCGCCCAGGCCCTGCTCACCAGCGGCCCGCACGGCAGCGCCGCCTACCTCGATGCCGACCTGCGCGACCCCGAATCGATCATCGAACACCCCGAGTTCGCCCGAACCCTGGACGCCGACGAGCCGGTCGCCCTCCTGCTCGTCGCCTCCCTCCACTTCGTCGCCGATCACCGGGACCCTCTCGCTCCGCTGCGCCGCCTGACCCGACGCCTGCCGCCCGGTAGCCGCCTGGTCATCTCCCACGTGACCGGCGACTACGACGCGCAGGGGTGGGATCGACTGGTCGGCGCCTACGCGGACGCCGGAATCACCGTACGTCCACGCGGACTCGCGGAGGTCACCGCACTCTTCGACGGCTGGGAGATCGAGGCCCCGGGTGTGGTCCCCGTCTCCCGCTGGCACCCCACCTCCGGCACTCCCATCGACCCCGCCCTCGTCTCCTGCTACGGAGCCGTAGCCCGCAAGAACTGAACCCGCGCCCTAGACACGGGATTTGCGGACTCCGGGCACGCGGCCCACCAACCTGCTCGGTGGCCTCGGGTGAAGGTGTCGGGGACCGCTCGGGAACGCGCCCCTCCCGGGCTGTGATCGACGCGCGGCGGGCGGGTGACCGCCCCCCCCGCGCGACGGCCCTGTCGCGGGCGTCGCCGATCAGGTGGGCTGCTTCGTCTGATTGCTCGGCGCGTATTGCGGTCGGGGCGGTGGCTGCGGGGCGTCGGGCAGGCGCGCGGGAGCGATCGCCCGGGCGGTCGGGTGGCCGTGGGCCGGCGGTGTGTGGGCGTATTGCGGCGGTCCGAACCTGGCCGCGACCATGCGGTGTTCGCGTTCGGTCTGGAAGCGCGTGATGCGTGCGACAACGGCGATGAGAAGGCCGGCGGCGATGGTCGTGATCAGGTAGTCGCCGGCGAGCCAGGTGTCCGCGGTGCGGGCTGCCTCGGCATAGGGGATGGGGTTGAACGTGTCGTCGGAGAGGTCCGGCTCACCGTCGGGTCGGACGTGGCGGGTGTAGACGTACAGCGGGATCACGCACATGAGGGTGGCCCACCAGGCCCACACCAGGCGGAGCCCGCCGCGCTCGGGGGCGTTGTCGGGGTGGGGCGGGCGCGGATCGCTTGCGCGCCAGATGTCCCGGGTGACCAACATCGGGAACCACAGGTTGACCACGGGGCAGAACCAACCCCCTACCGACCAGCCGGAGGACAAGGTCCGAGCCCGGCGGTCGGGATACGTGTCGATGTTGGTGCGTGCCAGGTAGAACCAGATCAGGAAGACCACGAACAGGGCGAGAATCGGGATCGCGCTCACGCGCCACAACAGGGTCACCGCATCGCCGACCCGGTAGGGATTCCCGTCGGGAGCCCGCCCGTGTGCGATGTCGTCCCACTGGGAGGCGCGTTCGAGGAGCCAGACTCCGGAGAACGCCAAGAGGGCGACTTGGAATCCCAGGAGGGCGTACAGCGCGATCGCGAGCCCGCGCAGCGAGCGCGGGTGGGGCGTCGGGGCGGGCCAGGCCGGGTGGGGCCAGGGGTGGGGCCAGGCGTGGGCAGTCGGTGACCCGTGGACCGGGGGTGCGAAACCGAATTGCGCGGGCCAAGGGCCATGAGGGCCGCGGGGGTCCTCCCCGGGGGGCGGGACGACGCTCCGGAGAACGCAGTCGGTGCAGCGGCCGGGCATGCCGGATGGCCCGCCACACGATGAACACAGCACTGTCTTCGGTCCCCTGTCGATGATCGCGGGGTGTTCGCGCGCGTCCTCGCGTCGCCGATTCCCGCCGGCCTCGTGTCGTGCACGGGCGGCCACGGACATCATGTCGTGGAACGTCGCCCCACGTCACGGGGGTTCGAGCACGGACCGAATGATCCCGATCCGCCGAGAGCGAGCACCGTGGGGCGAGCGCCGGCCCGCACAACCTCGCGCACCGCGCACCGCACGCGGCCCTTCGAGGAGGGTCCACTCGAACGCCGCGGCACGGTGACGCGGACCGGTGGACGGCGACACGTGACCCCACGGCGACATGCGAGCTGCCGGCGGCACAAGGCGGCTTCATGGCGGAGTTCCCCGGCAAGATCGGGCTGGAGTACCGCAGTCGGTGGTGGGAGGACGACTTCGCGATCTACGGCGGCCTCACCTCCTACGGTGCGGACGGGTCGCTGTGGTATCCGTCGTACGACCACCATGGCGAACGCGGCGTGATGGTCGCCTACTTCGAGCGGGCGGAGACCACGGTCCAGGGACTGCCGCCGGCCCAGCGGTCGGCCGAGGCGGTGCACCGCAACGTGCGTGTGCACGGCCCGAAGGCGCCTACGGAGCCGGCGAGTTCGCTCTCGGTCATGTGGAGGCTGGAGCCGTTCGTCGAGGGCGGCCGGCAGGCGGCCGATGCGCAGAACAACGGCGCCGTCAACACCCCGCGCTTTCGTCCGCTCACCGATCCGAGCGGGAGGGTCTTCTTCGCCGGCGACTGGCTGAGCAACATGTCGGGCCGGCAGCACGGATCGATGGTGTCGGCGCGGCATGCGGTCGAGAAGCCGCACGCGCGGGTCCTGGCCGCGTGATCCGGCGCACCTGACGGTGTAGGGCGCGACGTACGACGCGACGGTGTCCCGTCCACCCTGGGGCTGATGCGCTCCTACCCCACATGGTTGACGTCGGCGTCGGAGCGTCCCGTTAAATTAGACCGACTCGTCGATCTATTATTTCGTTCGCCCCTCGGGGCGGGCCTGTCCGCGCCTCGAACGAGGCGCGGGCCGTACCGATGGAGAACCCATGAGCACACCCCGCCACAGCCGCACCGCCGGCCCACGTCCACCGTCGGCCGGCGGCGCACCGGACGCCGCCGTGGCCACGAACCTGATGAAGGTCTACGGCGAGGGAGAGACCGAGGTCAGGGCCCTCGACGACGTGTCCGTGGGCTTTCGCGCCGGCGAGTTCACCGCGATCATGGGCCCCTCCGGCTCCGGCAAGTCGACGCTCATGCACTGCATGGCGGGCCTGGACAAGATCTCCTCGGGCTCGGTCCGGCTGGGCGACGTCGAACCGGCCTCGCTCGACGACACCGGTCTCACCCACCTGCGGCGCGACAGGCTCGGTTTCATCTTCCAAGCGTTCAACCTGCTCCCGACGCTGACCGCACTGGAGAACATCACCCTGCCGCTGGACATCGCCGGACGGCGGGCCGACCCCGGGTGGCTCGACAAGGTCGTGGAGACCGTGGGACTGGGCCACCGCCTCGACCACCGGCCCACGCAACTGTCCGGCGGCCAACAACAACGCGTCGCGTGCGCCCGGGCCCTGGCCGGCCGACCCGAGATCATCTTCGCGGACGAGCCCACCGGCAATCTCGACTCGCACTCGGGCACCGAGGTGCTGAACTTCCTGCGCGCGTCGGTCACCGAATCCGGTCAGACCATCGTGATGGTCACCCACGACGCGGTCGCCGCGTCGTACGCCGACCGGGTGCTGTTCCTGGCCGACGGCCGCATCGTCGACGACATGGCCGAGCCCGGCTCCGACCGGGTGCTGGAGCGCATGCGCCGGTTCAACCGGAAACCGGACGACGCCGCGCCCGCCGTCTCCGCCCTCTCCCTCTGAAGGACCCGACCGTGCTTCGCACTTCCCTGCGCAACCTCGTCGCCTACAAGGTGCGCCTCGCTCTCACCGCGCTCGCCGTCGTCTTCGGCGTCGCGTTCGTGGCGGCCGTGCTGGTCTTCGGCGACACGCTCAAGCAGGCCATGACGGACGCCGCGCTGCGCGAACACCGCGGCATATCGGTCGACGTCCGCGGCACCAAGTACGCCGTCGACCACCTTCAGATCCCGCCCCTGGACGAGCCGCTCGCGGCCAGGCTCCGCGCGTTGCCCGGCACCGCCTCGGTCACCGGTCACGTCACCGGCTTCACCGCCGTGGTCGACCGCGCCGGCGCGCTCGTCCGCAAGAAGACGAGCGCGATCGGCGCCAACGCGGTGCCCGGTCCGGACGGCAAGGACCCCAGATACCCGCTGATCGCCGGACGCCTGCCCGTCAAGGCGGGCGAGGCGGCGCTCGACGAGCGGACCGCCAAGGCCGCCGGGTACAAGGTCGGCGACCGGGTCCGGATCGTCGCGCGCGGGCCGGTACTGGATCAGACCGTGGTCGGCGTCTTCACCACCGACAGCACCGCCGTCGAGGCCGGCGGCTCGCTCACCCTCCTGGACACCGCCACAGCGCAGGAGCTCTACCTGGAACCCGGCGTCTACGGCGAACTGCGCCTGAACGCACGGCCGGGCACCTCCCAGGAGCAACTGCGGGCGGCGGCTGCCCCGTTGCTTCCCGGCGGTGCCGAGGCCCTGACCGGCGACAGGCTGCGTCAGGACGACCGGAACAAGGTGAACAAGGAGATCGCGTCGCTGCGCACGCTGCTCCTGGTGTTCGCCGGCATCGCACTGTTCGTCGGCAGCTTCATCATCGCCAACACCTTCGCCATGCTCGTCGCCCAACGCACCCGCGAACTCGCGCTGTTGCGCGCCATCGGTGCCACCCGCAGGCAGGTGACCCGCTCGGTGATGTTCGAGGCCCTGGCGGTGGGCGTGGTCGCCGGACTCGGCGGGTTCGTGATCGGCATCGGGCTCGCGATCGGCCTGCGCGGCGTGCTCAACGGTGTCGGGGCCAACCTCACGCCCGGGCCGACCGTCGTCGCCGGCACGACCGCGCTGTGGAGCCTGCTCGTCGGCATCGGCGTCACGCTGCTCGCCGCGTGGCTGCCGGTGCGTCGGGCCGCCAAGATCCCGCCCGTCGCGGCGTTGCGCACGAACCTGCCGCCCAGTACGTCGAGCCTGCGCCGGCGCAACATCGCGGGCGCGCTGACCCTCGCACTCGGCGGCGCCGTCCTGCTCGCCGGCATCAAGGGCTCGGCGACCGGCAACCCCAAGGTGTTCACCGTGATGGGCGGCGTCAAGGGCATGGCCCGCTCCACCAAGGACCTCACGGTGGTCGTCCCGTGGGACCGGGTGCTGATCTTCCTGGTCCTGGCCGCGATCGTGGGCGTGCTCGCGGCGGCCTGGCCCGCCCGACGCGCCGCGAGGCTCGACGTGCTCACGGCGCTGCGCACCGATTGGACACGGCGCGTGGGACGCGCGGCGCTGCCTCGGCCGCGCTGCCTCGGACCCGGCGACTCGTGCCCCGGTCGCGCCGTCCACGCGGCCGGGGCCCGTGGCCCGTACGCGCCGACCCAGGCGCGATCGGGTGCCGCGCGGATCCGCCCTCGGGGCGGCGGCCGGGCTCGGGGAACGGCCGCGAAGGCCCCATGTCGGTAACGGAATTCGATGAACACAGGGGTGATGGAAAGATGGACTGGGGAGACCTCGCAGACATCGCGCTCGACCGGCTCGGCGGCGCGAACTCGATGACGCGCGACATCGCCGAGACCGCCGTGCCCGGCGAGGTCCCGCTGCTGGTGACCTCCGCGCGCGCCCGTCAGGAGTGGACCAACGGAACCCTGGTGCTCACCACGCGCCGACTGGTCTACACCAAGGAGGGCAGGCCCGCGGTGGCGGTGCCGTTGGCGGGCATCGCCGAGGTCGAGGTGGGCCGATCCCGGCTCACCGGGAACATCGTCAAGGTCACCGCCGTCACGGGCGACCACGCTTGGGAGAACGTCGCCGAGGTCGCGACCTTCGCCGCACGGCTGCGCGACGCCGTCGCCGCCGCCGCGAGTGCGGAGCGGACCCTCGGCCGGGCGGGTACGCCCGGCCGGCCGCAGGACGAGCCGTTGCTGCTCGACCGGATCGAACGTCTGGTCGTGCTGCACCGCCACGGCGCCCTGACCGACGAGGAGTTCGCCCAGGCCAAGCGGCGGCTCCTCGGCGGCTGACGTCGTCGGTGCCTCCCGGCGCGCACCTCCGTCGCCGGGGGGTGGCCGGGCCCGGGGCGGTGACCGCGCTGACGGTCGGGGCGGTGGCCGCGCCCGGCTCCGGATCCCGGACGCGGCACTAGGACGGCTCGTCGGGGGCGGGGGCGGGTGCGGCGGGGTCGTCCGGTGCGGTGAACCCGGACGCCGCGCGGATGATGCGCCTGGTCATCGGGTCCGACCAGGCCTTGGGGGAGAGCACCTCGATCCAGATCGCGCGCACCGTCTTGCGGCCGACGTTCTCCCAGGAGATCAGGGTCCGGGACGGGAAGGAGACCGAGTCGCCCTCGGCGACGTCTATCGGCTCCGCGACCTGCGCGTGGTCGCCGAGCCCGCCTCCCACCCGGAAGCGCAGGGACCCGGACATCAGGAAGGCGAAGGTCTCCCCGGGCCGGGAGTAGGGGCCGCCGCTGGAGCCGCGCGGCGGAATGGACAGCAGGGCCGGTTCGAGATCGTGGCCGGGGAGGAGGAGTTCCTCCCACTGGACGCCGCCCTCGAGGACGACGGTGGCCCGCTCGTCGGCGCGTACGACGCTCGCGTTCGTCTTGGTGAAGGACGCGAGGCTGCTCATGGGAACGCCGAGCGCGTCGGTGATGCGCGCGATCAACTGGGTCGAGGCCCGTTCGACGCTGCGTTCGATCGAGGACAGGTGGGACACCGACGTGTCCGTCATCGCCGCGAGTTCCTTGAGCGAGAGGCCGCTCGCCTGGCGCGCGCGGCGGAGTCGACCGCCGTCGGCGGCCTCGTCCGTGGGGGCCGGGGTGTCGGGGCTGCTCAGCGAGGTGCGAATGGCCGCGGGGTTCCAGCCGTGCCGCTGTCGCAGGTCGGCGATCCGGCGGGCACGGCTCACGTGCTCGGGGCCGTAGCGGCGTTGCCCGCCGGCCGTTCTGTCCGGCACGAGCAGGTCTTGTTTCTCCCACGCCCGCAGGGTCTGGGGACTGACCCCGACCTCGGCGGCGACATCGCCAATGCTTCGCCAACTCATGCTCGGAGTCTAGGGCGGCCCAAGCCCGGAGTCTCGACAAACTTACATCGTTACTGTAACTATGGCGCCCCAAGCGGAGAGGGGAGCCCAATGTCATCCGTGGATCGCATCTTCTTCGGAGCAGGCTCGGGGTCGGCGTTGTCGCGGCGAGGCGGAGCGGCCGGCTCCCCGACGGTGCTCTTCGTCCACCCGGCCAACCTCCAGGCCCGGTGTTGGCAGGAGGTTCTGGCGGCGGTGCCGGCCGAGTGGAGGTGCCTGGCGATCGACTTGTCCGGGCACGGGTCCTCGGTGCGCCACGACACCTACGGCGTCGACCGGTGGGTGCGGGAGTGCGTCGAACTGCTCGACGCCGCCGAGGTCGCGGACATGCACCTGGTGGGCGCCTCGGTCGGCGCGGCCGTCGCGGTGGAGCTCGCCGCGGCACACCCGGACCGGGTCCGCAGCGTCACCACGGTCGGCGGCGCCTTCCGTGCGGCCGAGCCGGCCGACTCGCACGCGTTCCTGGCGGCCGTCGCCGCCAAGGGCACCCGGGCGGCGGTGCTGGACATCCTGGCGAGCGAGGCCGGCATGGACGCCGCCCTGGTCGCCGCCGTCGCCGCCGACATCAGCGTCAACTCCGACGAGGAATCGGCGCGCATCTGGACCGCGGCCGCCGTGGCCGCGGGACTGCGCGCGGCGCCCCGACTGCGCTGCCCGACCCTCGCGATCGTCGGGGACCAGGACGTGGGCTGCCCCGTCCGGGACTCCCGCGCCTTCGCGGAACTCACCGGCGGCCGGCTCGCGGTCATCGTCGGACACGGACACCTGCCGATGTACACCGCCCCCGCCCGGGTCGCGGCGTACCTCGGATCCCTCGTCGACGCAACGCGGCCCGACCGCGCCCCCCATCGACGTCTCACCACCGGAACAGGAAGCCAATCATGACCGAAACCACGTTCGCCGAGCGCACGGCGCCCGCAGCGGACATCGCCGAGATCCGCAGGCTCCACACGCAGTGGTGGGAATCCAACATCGGCTGGGACATCGACCGCATGGTCGAGGTGTTCCCGTCCCCCGGCGACGAGTACCTGATGTTCAACTTCAACGGGCACCCGTACTTCAACATGACCGAGAAGGTCGCGCTGTGGAAGTGGTACCGCGAGATCATCGCCCAGACGGGCGGCCTGACGACGCGGATCATGCGCCTGGAGGTACGCGGCGACACCGCCTGGCTGGCCTGCGAGTTCACCGTCGAGGCGGAGATGCTCGACGGCGGGGAGTGGACCGCGGACTCGGTCGAGGCGACGGTGGGACGGGCCACCGAGATCTACCACCGCGACAACGGGCAGGGCGCACCCGAGTGGCGCATGTGGCACACCCACATCACCGCGCTGCCCGACCTGGACGAGACCCGGCCCGGCTTCGACGACTCCACCAACAGCCGCGGCCTGGGCTGGGTCCCGTGGAACCCGCTCCCGAAGGGCGTCTGAGCATGGGTATCGCCGACGGTTCCGCGCGCGCGGCCCAAGGATCCCCGCGCATCGCACTCGTGCTCGGCAGCTCGCAACGTCCGGCCGAGATCGTCGCGGCGGCCAAGGCCGCCGAGCGCGGCGGCTTCGACGAACTCTGGGTCGGCGAGGACTACTTCTACACCGGCGCGATCGCCTCGGCCGGCGCCGTCCTGGCCGCCACCGAACTCCCGGTCGGGATCGGCATCGTGCCCACCACCTCACGCCATCCCGCGCTCCTGGCGATGGAGTTGGCCACCCTCGCCGGGCTGTACCCGGGGCGGCTCAAGGCCGGTGTCGGCGCGGGCGTGCCGGACTGGCTGGACCAGATGGCGATCCGATCGAGGAAGCCGCTGTCCTCGGTGCGGGACGTGATCGCCGGGCTGCGTACCCTCCTCGCCGGGGAGACGCTGACCGTCGAGGCGTCCTCGTACCAGGCCCGGGAGGTGCGACTGGCCCATCCGCCCGCGGTGGTGCCGCCGATCCTGGCGGGTGTGGGCGGGCCGAAGGCGCTCGCCATGTCGGGCGGGTCCGCCGACGGGACCGTGCTCTCGGTGCTCGCGGGAACGGAATACGTCAGGTGGGCGGCCGATGCCGTGGCGGCCGGCGGCGCCGGTCCCACGCACGACCTGGTGGCGTACGTCCTGTGCTCCGTCGACGACGATGCCGCCGTCGCCCGCGAGCGGTTGCGCGAACTCTTCGGTCTCTACCTGCTGGCCGGACCGCGCAACCCGATGACCGAGGCGCACGGGATCGCGGACGCGGCCGAGGCCCTGGCCGCGCTGGACTTCGACGACGCCGTGCGGGCGATTCCGGACGCGTGGATCGACGAACTGGCGGTCGTGGGCACGCCCGATGACTGCGCCCGCAGGATCGCGCTGCTGGCCGAGGCGGGAGCGCACTGCGTGGCGCTGTGTCCGCTGCCCGACCAGGACGCCGAGGCGCAGGTCGACCTCCTCGCGCGCGAACTCCTGCCCCGGGTCCGGGCGGTTCGCTCCGCGGGGTGATATGTCGCGGGGCCGGGCGGGCCGGACCCGGGTGCGGAACCCGGGCCCGGGGGCGTCGGTTCGGCCGCGCGACACGATTCTCCCGGGCGGGATCCCTCGGCCCGCCCGGGCTCGACGGCCCGATGGGCGCCGGCGCGCCCGACCGCCGCCCGACCGCCGCGGCCGAGAGCGGTGCGACGGCGCTTCGAGGTCGGGTGGTGGTCGACCCCGAGGTTCGGGGCCGCCACCCCGCACGGCACCGGGTGGTGGTCGACCCCGACAGCGGGGCCGCCGCGCCGGTACAGCACGCACCAGCGATGGGAGACACCGATGACCTATTCGATAGTGAGCTTCGATCCGCACGACGGTTCGCTCGGATTCGCGGCGCAGTCGCACTTCTTCGCCGTGGGTTCGGTGGTCGGCGACGCCGAGGCCGGCGTGGGCGTCGTGGTCAGCCAGGCCTTCGCCAACACCGATTGGCCGCACGAGGGGCTGGCGATGTTGCGCGCGGGGGCCGCGCCCGACGACGTGCTGGCGACGCTGACCGCGAGCGATCCGCTGGCCGACTACCGGCAGGCCATCGTCATGGACGCCGGCGGCGGCTACGCCTGCTTCACCGGTGACCGATGCGCGCCGCACGCCGGCGTCGCACGCGGCGAAGGTGTGGCCGTGGCCGGAAACATGCTGGCCTCGGACGGCGTGTGTGCCGCCGTGCTGACGGCCGCCCACCACGACCCGGGAACGGCGCACGCCCGGCGCCTGGTGTCCGCGCTCCAGGCGGGCGAGCGCGCCGGCGGTGACGCGAGGGGATCGCAGTCGGCGGTCCTGAAGGTGGTGAACGGCGTACGCGGCGAGCGGCCCTGGCGGCACGTGCTCGCCGACATCCGGGTCGACGACCACGCCGACCCGGTGGGCGAGTTGCGCCGCCTGTTGCCCGTGCACGAGGGCTTCCGGGCGATCGGGGCCGCGTTGTTCGCCCCGCCGCTGGTGATCGGCGACGCGTCGCGGATCACCGCCGCCGATGCCCGGGCGATGGTCGAGGCGCTCGCGGGCGTCGCGCCCGGCCTGGGCGCCAACCGCGAGGCGGACCTGTGGCGGGCGGTCATCCTGCTGCGCTGCGGCGAGAGCGCGGCCGGCGGCGCGCTGCTCGCGGAACTCACGGCCGATCGGCCGCAGTTGGGCGAGTTCGCGCGTGGTCTCCAGCGGATCGGGATCCTGCCGACGGTCGAGGTGCGGCCGTGAGGCCGCCCCGGCCCGGGGGGTTCGACGCGAACCGCCCGCGCCCCGCGGTGGACACGTTCGTGCGGGTCGACCGGGTGCGCGAGACGGCGGCCGAATTGGTGCGCATCGACACCCGGAACCCGCCCGGCAGGGAGTCCGCGGCCGTGCCCGCGTTGTTGGAACTGCTGGGTGCGATCGGTTGTGCCACCGAGGTGTTCACGTCGCGATCCGGGCGACCCTCGGTGCTCGCCGGCTACGGCCGCGTCGCGCCGGGCCGCCCGACACTGCTGATCAACGGCCACGTGGACGTCGTACCGGTGGCCGAGTCGGACTGGACGGTGCCCCCTTTCGAGGGTGTCGTGCGCGACGGGCGCCTGATCGGGCGCGGTGCGGCGGACATGAAGGGCGGCATCGCCGCGGCGATCGAGGGGTTGCGCGCGTGCGTCGACTCCGGCATCGACCTCGGCGCCGACATCGTCTTCCACCTCGTCGCCGACGAGGAGACCGGCGGCGTGCACGGGACGGAGGAGCTCGTGACCGCCGGTGTGGTCCGGGCCGACGCGTGCATCGTTCCCGAGCCGACCGACCTGCGGCCGGCCGTGGCCGAACGCGGCTCCTGGCAGGCCCGGATCGAGGTGTCGGGCACGGCCGGGCACGGTGGCGACCCGGCGCGGGGACGCTCGGCGGTCGCGGACGCGGCCCGCGTCACCACCGCCCTGCATCTGGCCCGCTTCCACGACGTCCCGCATCCGCTGCTGGGCAGCCCGACGTGCAATGTGGCGATGGTGCGCGGCGGGGTCGCCGCCAACGTGATCGCGCCGAACTGCGTGCTGACCATCGACCGGCGCACACTGCCGGGGGAGACGGCCGACGACGTGCACGCCTCGATCGTCCGCACGATCGACGCGGCCTGCCCGGATGTCGACTACCGCGTGGTCCCGACGTTCTTCTGCGAGGCGTCCGAGCTGCCGCTGCCACACCCCTTCGCGGACTTCGTCGACATGTGCCGTCCCGGCGAGGCGCGGGACGACGCGGGCTTCGTGGGGCTGTTCCTCGGCTCCGACGCGCGCTTCCTGCGCAACCGCCTCGCGATTCCCACCGTCGTCTACGGGCCGGGGTCGATCCGGCAGGCGCACGGCGCCGACGAGTGGGTGGCGATCGAGGACCTGGCCTCGGCCGCGCGGACCTTCGCCCGCGCGATGGCGGGGTTCGCCGACTTCGTGGCAGGCACCGGCGCCCGGGAGGGATCGCGGGCGCGGACACCACGGACGTCGTCGTCGTCGACGGCAGCCGAGCGCGCCGGGCAGCCGCGCGACTGACCGGAACCCGACCCTCGCGGTCGGATGAGCACGATCAGGCGCCGCCGGACCCGCTCGGGTCCCGCCGGCGCCGGGCGCGCCGACGGGTTCGCGCGCGACCCGTCGGCGCGGGGATCGGCGACCGCGCCGCACCACGTCTTTGCCGCAAAACCACCCATTGCGCAGACAAACCTACAGGAAAAGTGTATGTTCTGCGCCACATGAAGGAGGGCACATGGCTGACCAGTCAGACGCGGTGACAGGCCGGCGGGCAGCAGGAACCGGGACCGCCCGCGGCCCGGTGTTGGAAACGCGTTCGATCGACTACGTCCCGCAGTCCGAGCGGCACGGCCGTGCCTGGCACCAGGCGCCGTTCTGGTTCACCGGGCAGTTCGTGCCGACCACGATGGTGGTCGGCTTCGCGGGACCCGTCATGGGACTGTCGATCGGCTGGTCGATCGCGGCCACCGTACTCGGCGTCCTGTTCGGCACCTGCTTCATGGCGT
Organism: Embleya sp. NBC_00888; assembly: GCF_045207655.1. NCBI lineage: Bacteria > Bacillati > Actinomycetota > Actinomycetes > Kitasatosporales > Streptomycetaceae > Embleya > Embleya sp. NBC_00888. The sequence goes on from NZ_CP108785.1 coordinate 3,716,549, forward strand.
TCCACGCGAACCAGGGGCCCACCATGGGCCTGCCCCAGATGATCCAGTCGCGCGCCCAGTTCGGCACCCGGGGCGCGTTGGTGCCGATGCTCGCGGTCATCTGCGTGTACATCGGCTTCAGCGCGTTCGGCGTGCTGCTGGCCTCCCAGGTGCTCGAATCGGTGCTGCCCGGCTCGGCGACGCTGTGGGCGGTCGTCATCGTCGTGCTCGCGGCGACCGTGGCCATCGTCGGCTACGACCTGCTGCACGCCGTGCTGCGGCTGCTGCCGTACCTGGTCGTCCCCGTGTTCGCGGTCCTCACCGTGCTGGCGCTGACGCACCTGGAGCCGCACCCCGTCCCGCACGACTCCGCCTTCACCCCCGCCGCGGCACTCGCCCAGTTCGTCGCCGCGGCCGGCTACCAACTCGGGTACGCCGTCTACGTCTCCGACTACTCCAGATACCTGCCCGCGGATACCTCCGAACGCGGGGTGATCGGCTGGACGTACGCCGGGGCCGCGCTGTCCGCGATCTGGCTCATGGTGCTCGGCAACTTCATCGCCGGCTCGGTTCCGGTGCCCGACGCGCTGGTCAACCTCCAGGACATCGGCGACACCCTGTTCGACGGCTTCGGCAAGACCGCCGTCGTCGCCGTCCTGGTGCCCAGCGCGATCGCCATCATGGGCGTCAACCTCTACGGCGCGATGCTCTCGGGCCTGAGCATCGTGCAGGCCTTCCGCCCCGTCGCGCTGACCGTGCGCACCCGCGTCACCGGCATCCTCGCCGGCGCGGCGATCGCACTCGCGGTGGCCGAGGGCCTGCCGTCGAAGTACCTCGGCAGCTTCAACGACTTCATCACCCTGATCCTCTACGTCCTGGCGCCGTGGACCGCGGTCAACCTGATCGACTACTACTTCGTGCGTCGAGGCCACTACGCGATCACCGAGATCTTCAGCCCCGACAGCATCTACGGACGCTGGGGCATCCGCGGCCTGCTCTCCTACGCGCTGGGCGTCGCCGCCCTGGTGCCGTTCATGGTCACCGGCTTCTACACCGGCCCGATGGTCGACACCCTCGACGGCGCGGACATCGCCTTCGTCGTCGGACTGGTCGTCTCCGGCGCGGCCTACTGGATCACCACCCGGGGCCTCGACCTCGCCGCCGAACAACAGGCGGTCGAGCGCAGCAAGACCCACCTGGACGGAGCGGACGCCGTCGTACGCGCCCGACCTCGCACGACCGGCTGACCGGTCCTCGGAGTCGACCCGCCCGTCGGGAGCCCTGCCTGGCTCGCGGCGGGCCACTCCGCGTTCGACCACTCCGCGTTCGACCACTCCGCGTTCGGCTATGGCGCGTCCGGCCGCGCCGACGGTGGATCCGCCGGCTCGGCGCCCGGTCGTTCGCCCGGCAGCCAGCGCAACGCGAACCACAGCTCCATCCGCACGTCCGCGTCCCCCAGGTCCAGATCCAACAGGTCGCCGATCCTGCCGACGCGTTGGCGCACGGTGTTGCGGTGCAGGCCCAGCGCGGTCGCGGTGCGATCCCAACTGCCGTGATGGGCGAGCCACGTGCGCAGGGTCTCCACCAGTACGTCGTACCCGGGCGAGGGCGCGTCGGCCAGCGCCGTGAACCGGGCCCGCGCCAGCGCCGCCGCGTCGGCCGCCGGGACCAGCGAATGCACGCTCAGATCCTGCTCCCGATGCCGCCCGGTGGGCACCCCCGCCGCGAGCGCGTGCCGCAGCGCGCGCTCGGCCTGATTGGCCGCCACCGCGAGGTCGGCCGTCGCGGACGGCGCGCTGAAACCCAGCGTCCAGCCGAGCCGGTGCGCCGCCGCGGGATCCGGCGTCGGCGCGCCGGGGGTCACCGGCACGAGCGCGTACACGTCCCGCTCGCGCAGATCCAGGTACGGTGTGGCCAGGGCGGTGCCCAACGCCGCCAGTTGCACCGCGTCCTCGCCCGCGTCGAGCCCGCGCCCCGAGCGTTGCCGGCCCAACCGCCCGCGGACCACGACCCAGCACGCCCCGGGCGTGGCCGGCAACAACAACGACGCCACCTCCCGCGGCGACCCGCCGAGCATCAGCCGCACCAGCGCGGCCGAACTCTGGCTGTCGCCGCCGAGCGCGTGCCGCGGACTGGTCAGCAACGACAACAACACGGCCGCCACCGCCGTCACCGAGTGCTGGACCGCCGTCGGCGCGGTGCCCGCGACCACCCCGATCGCCGGCGGCGCCGCGCCGCCCTCGGCACCGGGCAGCGCGTGCACCGTCAGATGCAGCCCGCCGTGGTGATCGGCCGCCGTCGTCGGCGCGATGCGACCCCGACCGGCCCCGCCGTCGCGGGTCTGCGCGATCGTGCGCGCCATCAACGCGCGCAGCCGCTCCGGCGCCGCCGGATCCGGCCGAACACCCGCCGCCACCAACTCGTTGCCGACCGGATCCAGCAGCACGGTCCACGCGTCGAGCTGCACGGCGAGCCGATTGAGCACCGAGCGCAGCGCGTCGGCCCGGACCGCGGCGGTGACCAGCGCACCCTGCGCCTGGCTGATCCGGCGCAGGTCCCGGTAGCGCGACTCGGTCATCGCGGCGTGCGCCGCCCGGCTGACCGCGACGAACGGCGTGCCGTCGGGCACCCGCAGCAGGGGCAGCCCGTGCCGGTCGCACGCCTCGACCAGCGCCGCCGGCACCTCGTCGTACACCGGAACCAGGCCGAAGCCCAGGGCACTGGCGCCCGCGCGGGCGATCCGCCCCGCGTACGCGTCGATGCCCTCGGGCGTCTTGGGCAGCGGTACCCCGGCGGTGAGCAGCAGTTCGCCGCCGATCAGGTACGGCGTCGGATCCTCCAACTCGGTGACGCCGGTGGTGGACACCGGTCGGTCCTCGCGCGGCCCGGCGATCTGCCGCAGCCCCAGCGCCGGGTCGGCGAGCAGCACACTCAGCGGGACGCTGGGCACACTCGGCGTGTTCGCGATGTCCGGCCCGTCGCCGGTGCGGTCGGCCGGACGGGGCACGGAGGAGTCGACCGACGGCATGGCGACCCTTCCCGGTCGGGATGATTCATCTATTTTGAATCATGATAATGGACGGAAGAGCCACTTCTCCGGTGTCCCCGCCCGGACGTAGGTTCATATCCACAAGGCGAGCGGTCGCGACGGCGAACCCGGCACGACGAGCGTCGCCGACCCCGCCGTTCCGGGCTCCGGCCCCGGCCCCGGACAGCGCCCACGCTGTCCCCGCCTCCTCGACATTCCCGTTCCGCAGGCGATTCCTGCCGCCCTTGCGAGGTCCCCCGTCATGAGTTCCATCGCCGTACGCGGCCCCGTCGACCCCTTCCCAACGCCGCTCGTCCGGGAGCGGGCGTGACCGCGCGCCGCGACCCCGAGGCGCCCCGCAGCCGCACCGGCGGCGACCTGGTCGTCGAATCGCTGGTCAACCTGGGCGCGGATCACGTCTTCGGAGTACCCGGACAACACGCGCTCGGCCTGTTCGACGCGCTGCGCCGCTCGGCACTGCGCTACGTGGGCCTGCGGGTGGAGAACAACGCGGGCTTCGCCGCCGACGGCTACGCGCGCCGCGCCGACACGGTGGCCCCGCTGCTGTTGTCCACCGGCCCCGGCGCGCTGACCGCGCTGCCGGCACTCCAGGAGTCGGCCGCCGCCTCGGTGCCGGTCCTGGCCGTCTCCAGCCAGATCCCCTCGGCCGGACTCGGCGGCCGACGACGCGGCTATCTGCACGAACTGGTCGACCAACAGGCGAGCTTTCGCGACGTGGTCAAGTCCGTGCACCTGGTGGGCGCGGCCTCGCAGATCCCCTCGGCGCTGGCGGCCGCGTGGGAGTCCGCGCTGACCCCGCCGTACGGCCCGGTGTGGGTGGAGATCCCACAGGACGTGCTGCTCGCCGCGACCGAGGTGCCCCGGGTGACCGGCCTGCGGGCGCGTCCGCGGATACCGGCGGCCCGACCCGAACTGCTCGCCGAGGCGGCCGCGCTGCTGGTCGCCGCCGAACGGCCGGTGATCCTGGCCGGCGGCGGCGTGGTCCGGGCCGGGGCGAGCGCGGAACTGCTGCGCCTGGCCGAGCTGTTGGATGCCCCGGTGGCCTGCACGTTCGGTGCCAAGGGCGCCTTTCCGTGGGCGCACCCGCTCTCCCTGCAATCCTGGTTGGAGGACCGGCACACCACCGAACTCCTGGACGACGCCGACGTGTTGCTCGTGGTCGGCTCCGGACTGGGCGAGCTGTCCACCAATTACCACACGCTCGCGCCGCGCGGCCGGATCATCCAGATCGAGGCCGACCCGGGCAAGTTGGAGGCGGGCCATCCCGCCTTCGGCATCCACGCCGACGCGCGCACCGCGCTGGCCGTGCTCGGCGACTCGGTCTCGGCCCGATCGCCCGGGCCGGGTGCGGCGATCGCCCGCAAACTCCGCGACCTGGTCGCCGCGCGGATCGCCGACCAGGGGCTGGACCTGGAACAGGGCGTGCTGGCCGCGGTGCGGGCCGCGCTGCCCGACGACAGCCCGGTCTTCTTCGACATGACCATCCTGGGCTACTGGGCCTGGTCCGCGTGGGACGCCCGCCGGCCCGGCGCGATGCACTCCGCGCAGGGCGCGGGCGGACTCGGCTACGGCTATCCGGCCGCACTCGGCGCGGCGGCGGCCGAGCCGGGGCGTGCGGTGCTCGCGGTGTCCGGCGACGGCGGCGCGATGTACTCGATCGCCGAACTCGCCACCGCCCGCCAGGAGAACCTGAACGTGACGTGGCTGATCGTCGACGACGGCGGCTACGGAATCCTGCGCGAGTACATGACGGACACCTTCGGCGCGGCGACCGGGACCGAGCTGGCCCGCCCCGACTTCGTCCGGCTCGCCGAATCCTTCGGCGTGCCCGCCGTGTCCACCACGCCCGCCGCGCTGGAGCGCGATCTCGCGGCGTCCCTGGCCGCGTCCGGCCCCCGGGTGGTCGTACTCCCCGCCGTGCTGCGGATGTTCGCGCCCACCCACACGGAACGGACCGACGGCGGATGAGCGCGCGCCCGGGTCCCGACGAGGCCCGTCCCGCACCTCTCGACCACCCCACACCTCTCGACCATCCCGACCACCCCCACCGCATCCCGGCCACGCGAGGAGCAGCACGATGAGAACCGACGACCGAGTCCCGGCGGAACGGCCGGCAGCGACCGGCCTCAAGGCGAACGCCATCGGGCTTCCCGGGGCCATCATGCAATCGGTGACCACGATGTCCCCGGCCATCACGGTCGCGTTCACCGTGCCCTTCCTGGCCGGCACCGCCGGCGTGGCAAGCCCGTTGGTGGTGCTGCTCGCCGCCGTGGTGTCCTACCTGCTCGGCTACACGCTCGCCCAACTGGCCCGGCACATAACCTCGGCCGGGACCTACCACAGCTTCGTCAGCCGACTGCTGGGCCCGCGCTGGGGATTCCTCGCCGCGTGGGCGTACCTGCTGTTCTATCCGGTCGCCACCGCGATGTTGTGCGGACTGTTCGGCTCGACCACACATCGGGTGTTGCTGAGCGAGTACGGCTGGGACGTGCCCTGGTGGGCGCCGATGATGCTGCTGTTGGTGGGCATCGCGGCACTGGCCTACCGGGGTGTCGAACTGGCCGTCGGCGTCACCGTGGCGCTGGGCGTGTTCGAGATCGTGGTGATGGTCGCGCTCTCCGTCTGGGGGCTGTTCCAACCGGGCGACGGCGGGACCAGCCTGTCCTGGCTCGGCGGGAGCGGGGCGCCCACCGGCAACGGCTTCTTCCTCGGCTTCGTGTTCAGCATCTACACCTACACCGGCTGGGACGCGGCCGCCTCGCTCGGCGAGGAGACCGCGGACCCGCGCCGCAACATCCCCAAGGCGGTGCTCGGTTCGATCGCCATCCTGGGCGTGTTCGTCGTGCTGACCACGTGGGGACAACTCGCCGGGTGGGGGACCCGCGACATCCAGGGGCTGGTGGAGTCCGAGCAGATCCCGATGTTCGTGCTCGCGCACAAGTACTGGGGCGCGCTGTGGTTCCTGGCCCTGTTGGCCCTGCTCAACTCGATCGTCGGCGGCGCCATCGCGTGCATGAACGCCTCGGCCCGGTTCATGTACGGGATGGCCCGCACCGGCGCGCTGCCCAGGCCGCTGGCGCGGCTGAGCCGGCATCAGACGCCGGTCGCGGCGATCGGCGCGCAGACGGTGATCAACGTCGTGGTCGGACTGGCCATGATCGGCACGGTCGGGCTGTACAACGTCTACTCGTTCACCGGGCTGATGTTCACCTTCGCCCTCGCCGTGGTGTACCTGATGGGCAGCGTCGCGGTGTGGCGGATGTACCGGACCATGGCGCGGGAGGAGTTCGGTTGGATCAAGCACGCCGTGGTGCCGTTCCTGGGCAGCGCCGCGCTGGTCCTGGTGGCGTACGAGTCGCTGGACCCGCTGCCGGAGAGCCCGTTCGTGTGGGCGCTGCCGGTGGTGGTGGTGTGGATGGTCGGTGGCGTGATCCTGCTGCTCGCGCGCCGGCGCGGGCTCGACGAGGAACCGCGCCCGGCCGAGCCCTCGACCACGATCTCGGGAGCGGCGGCATGAGCGCCCGGGGCAAGCGGGTCGTGGTCACCGGCGGTTCCGGTCGGGTCGGCCGGTACGTACTGGCCGAACTCGCCGACACGCACGACGTGCTCAACGCCGACCTCGGCCCGCGCGCAGGCGGTCCCGACGCACCGTTCCGCCGGGCGGACATCCTCGATCCGGCGAGCCTGGCCCAGGCGTTCGCGGGCGCGGACGTGGTGGTGCACCTCGCCGGGATCGACTACGACTGGGCCACCGACCCCCGGACCTGCGTCACGGTGAACACCCTCGGCTGCTGGAACGTGCTCCAGACGGCCCGCGAACAGGGCGTCGCCCGGGTGGTGGTGTGCTCCAGCGTCGCCGCCACCGGGCTGCACGAACTGCGCGCCGGTTGGGTGCCGACGCGCCTGCCGGTCGACGACACGCACCCGAGCCGGCCGGTGGACGCGTACGGCATCAGCAAGGCGATGGTCGAGGTGACGGCGCGCGGTTTCGCCGATGCCGGTGACGTCGAGGTGGTGTGCCTGCGCCCGTGCGCGGTGGTCTTCCCGGAGAACCTGCACACCTTCGTCGCCGCGCCGGCGGGCGGCCCGCGCACGCTGCACGACTACGTCACCGCCGAGGACGTCGCCCGGGCCTTCCGGGCGGCCGTCGAGACCACCGCGCCCGGCTTCGGGCCGTACCTGCTCGCCGCCGCCGACAGCGCCCACCCCGACCCGACGCTCGACTGGTACGCCCGCGAGGTGGGCGAGTTGCCCGCCGACACCGACCGGGAGCGCTTCGCCCGTGACCCGCACGCCGGTGCGGTCGGCGCCGACGCGGCGCGCGCGGCGCTGGGCTGGGAGCCACGCGGGCGATTCGCCGACCTGATCACCCGTCATCACGAGACCCTCGACCAGCGGAGGAAGAAGCCATGACCGACCGGACTCGGCTGCGCGACCTGACCGGCCCCCGGATCGCCGCCCGGGCGGCGCACGAGGTGCTGTTCCTGCCACTCGGCTCGATCGAGCAACACGGCCCGCACCTGCCGGTGGACACCGACACGCACATCGCCGAACGCTTCGCCGCCGCCACCTGCGCCCGAACCGGCGGGCTGGTCGCGCCCGGCTTCGTCTACGGATCCCGTTCCCGCCCGATCAGCGGCGGCGGCGAACGGTTTCCCGGCACGGTCTCACTCAGCGCCGCGACACACAGTGCGATCGTCGCCGACCTCGTGGTCAACTACGCCCGACACGGACACCGGCGGATCGTACTGGTCAACGGCCACTTCGAGAACACCGCACCGGCCGTGGAAGGAGTCGATCTGGCACTCGAACGCGGCGCCGACGCGCAGGTGTTGGTGGTGAACTGGTGGGAGGTGATCGGCACCGACGCGCTGGATCGCATCTTCGCGGGCGACTTCCCGGGCTGGGAGGCCGAACACGCCGGGATCGTCGAGACGTCGCTGATGCTGCACCTGGACCCGGCCCGGGTGCACGCAGACGCGATCAGCCCGCTGACCGTCGCGATCACCCCACCGCCCTACACGGTGTTGCCGGAACGACCGGGCCTGGTCGACCCGTCCGGCGTGCTGCGCACCGCGCACGGCAGCTCGGCCGCGATCGGCGAGGCGATCTTCACGAGCACCACGGACGCGCTCGTCGCGGTGGTGCGAGCGGAGTTCGGCCCGGCCGAGGCGGAGGGTCGATGAACACGGGTACGGGCGACGGCGCGCCGGCCCGGGTGGCCGTGGTCAGTGGCGCGGCGGCCGGCATCGGGTTGGCCTGTGTTCGCGAACTGCGCCACCAGGGCTGGCTGGTGGCCGGTTGCGACCTGCGCGCCGGTGGCGCGGCGGACCTGGACGCGGTGGTGGACGTCGCCGACCCGGTGGCGGTCGCGCGCTTCGTCGACGAGGTCACCGCCGTATTCGGGCCGCCCACGGGCGTGTTGAGCGCCGCCGGATACGTCGAGGAGATCCCGCTCGCCGAGATCTCGCCCGCGGCCTTCCGGCGCATGCTCGGCGTGCACCTGGGCGGCCTGCATCACCTGACCCGGGCCACGCTGCCGGCCATGCTGGAGCGCGGCCACGGCGCGATCGTCGCGGTGGCCTCCGAACTGGCCATCGCCGGGGGCGAGGACGCCGCCCACTACGTGACCGCCAAAGGCGCCCTGCTGGGCCTGACCCGGGCGCTGGCCGCGGAACTGGCGCCCACCGGCGTGCTGGTGAACGCGGTGGCCCCCGGCCCCACCGACACCGCGATGCTGGCCGCCGGCACCGTGTGGCGCGATCCGGCATACCTGGCCACGCTGCCCACCGGGGCACTGGTGCAACCGGAGGAGATCGCGCTCACCGCGGCCTTCCTGTTGTCCGGCCGAGGCGCGCTCACCGGACAGGTCGTGTCCCCCAACGCAGGAACGGTGATCTGATGGAGCTCTCCTCGTCGAATCAGGCCGTGCTCGTGGGCCTGGCGCCCGAGATCGGCCGGGCCCTGACGCGGGCGTCGAGCGCGCGCGGCGCCCGGGTGACGGCGCCCGGCGACCGGGGCGGATCGGCGCCCGATCTCTTCGTGATCGGCGTCGCCGAGCCGCAACCGGCCGCCGACTTCGCGGACATCGACCCGACGACCTGGTGGGCCGACGTCGAGCGTCGGCTGTCCGCGCTGTTCGACCGGGCCCAGGCGGCGGGTCGGGACCTGGCCGCCGGGGGCGGAGGGCGGATCGTCCTGGTGGTCGACGCGCGCGGTCTGGCTGGGGCGGCGGGTGCCACCGCCGACGCGACGGTCGGCTCGGCGGCGATCGCGCTGACCAAGTCGCTGGCTCGGGAGTTGGGACCGGCGGGCGTGGCGGTCAACGCGGTCGCGGTGTCGGCACCGCCCCAGGAGGGCTTCACCGAACCCACACCGGACGAGATCGCCGAGACGATCGCCTTCCTCGCCGACCCCCGTCTCCCGTCCCTGACCGGCCAGATCCTCCCCTGCACGGGCGGTACCGTCCGCACGCGCGGGTAGGCGTCACGCGGACGCGCCCGGTCCGGGCGCGGACGTGCCCGAGGTTCTGCCGGCAGCCCGAGCGCCGCGCATTGCCGCGTTCGCAGGACGTTCGGTCCCGCGCCTCATATCCTCACGGGGAGTGCCGAGCGACGGGGGGCTGCCATGCGGGTCACGATCCGGTGTGTCGCGGAGGGGGACGACGATCTCTCCGCCGAACTGTGCGAGTGGCTGGTCGATATCCCCGAGGCACGCAGGCACGCAGGCACGCGACACCCGAGGTCAAGCCGGATAAACCCGCGCCGGGCCAACTCGGCGTCCTGGCCGTGGTGACCCTTGTCCTGACCGTCGGGTTCAACGCGAGCTCGTTGGGCGTCGCGATCGCGGCGTTTCGCGAGAACCGGCGTCGTGAGGGCGCTCCGAGAATCACGGTCACCGTCGAGAAGGACGGCAAGGAGTTCGCGGTGACCGGTACCGACCCGGACGAGATCCGGCGCAAGCTCGACGAGTCGACCTCGGCCTGAGCGATCCATGCGTTCACTGCGTCCGGGTGAGTCCCGCGCGGTGCTGATCGGCGTCGCCGACTACCCGGACGGCGGGGATTTCGCGAGCGTCGAGGCGGCACTGCACAACGTCCTGCGCTTGAAAGGCCTGCTCACCGACCCGGCGTACGCCGGGTTCCACGGCACGCCCGAGTACACCCGCTCGCTGGTCAACCCGCAGACCGGCGAGGGGGTGCGTGCCGCGGTCAAGCGCGCGGCCGAGCAGGCGACCGACGTGCTGTTCGTGTACTACGTGGGGCACGGCTCCCGGGTCGGCATAGAACGGGAGCTGTATCTGACGTCGTGCACGACAGCCGGCGCCGAATCCGTCGTGACCACCGGGCTGCGCTACACGGTCCTGCGCGATCTGCTGCGGGCGGCGCGCGCCCGCGTGGTCGTACTGGTCCTGGACTGCTGCTTCAGCGGAGTCGCCGCCAAGGTACTCGGCGGCGACGACGCCGTGGTCGAGGAACTCGCGGAGGAGGAACTCCTCGACCGGGCCGCCCTGAAGGAGGACGTCGACGATGGTCTCCTCGACGGGGTGTGCGTCCTGGCGTCGAGCGGACCCACGCAGACCTCCGGGGCCGACGGTGTGCTCGGGGCCGCCGATCTCACCACGTTCACCGGTCACTTCGTCGCATCGTTGGAGAATCGTGAGGACAACGACCGCGAACCTCTGCTCCTGAGCACACTGTTCCTGCGCACCGAGCGGCGCATGCACAGGGCGAAGGTCCCGCAGAAACCGGTGATGGCGATCGTGGGGACCGCCGACAGGCTGATCATGCGTCAGGCGGCCGTCGTTCCGGCACCCGCGCCCATGGAAGGGGTCGCCGCCGACCCCGCGCCCGTGCCGGGCGACGACGCGCGTCCCGAGAACGACGCGCGACGCCTGCTGACCTGGCGCACCCCGGCGGGCGACCTCGACGTCTTCGACCCGGCTCTGGCCGAGCGGATCATCGCATTGCACCAGGGGGCGTTCGAGGAAAAGTGGAAAGGAGGCGACGATGGGCAGCGTTAGTCCGCGCCTTGGACAGGCGTTGGAGTACCTGCGGCGCCGAGCCGCCGCGGACCCCGGCGCGTTCGCGGACTTGGCGTCCCTGGCGGCCTTGGCATTGCAGGCGAGCACGCAGTCCCGGGACGCGGGGGATCTGCGCACGGCCCTGGCGCTCGGCCAGGAGTCGGTCCGTGCCGCCCGCCTCGCGTTGGCTCGCGCTCCAGACGGCGGACACGAAGCCCTGTACAACCGAGCTCTGTTGCATCTCGCCGATTGCCTGGTCGCCGCCGAATCCCCGCTGGAGGCTTCGGACATCGTCGACGAGGCCGTGGAATCGGCCCGTTCGAGGGCGGCCGGGTCTCCCGACGATCCGGAGTCGTGGCGGGTGTTGGCGGGCGCTCTGGACATGCGGGCCGGGTTGATCGCGGCGCAGGGTGACCTCGCGGGCGCGATGGAGCACGCGGACGAGGCAGTCGCCGCGTACCGGGCTCTGACCCGGGCCACCGGTCACGGGCCCGAGGAGACGATGCTGCTCGCCAAGGGGCTCCACAACCGTGCGGTGACCTCGGGGGCCGCCGGCGACCTCGCGGCGGCACAACGCGACGTGGCGGAGGCGATCGACCTGTATCGCGCGGCGATCTCGGCCGGGGCGCGGCATGGCGAGGCGTTGCTCAGCCGGGCGTTGCAGGCCCGAGCCGCGATCGGGGAAGCGGTCGGGGCGTCAGCGGGGGACGACGCGGGCGAGCAGGCCGCGCACGCCTACGTCCAAGCGGTGCTGCACGACCCGCGCGTCGCAGCGGTGGACTTCGGCACCTCTTCCAGCAGCGTGCGTTTGACGGGGTTCGGTTCGCAGGAGCCGGACGACATGCAGCCGGGGCTCCCTGAGGATTCCCCCAAGGAAGGAACCAAGGCAGTGGCGGAACAAAGCAACACCTATGTGGACCTGGCCACCGCGATCGAATCGGTGCGCGATGAACTCAGGGCGGCGGCCCACCATGCTGCCGGGAGCGATCTGCAGTTCGAAGTGGGCACGGTGGAACTGGAGTTCGGAGTCGAGCTGCGAACGGACGCCGCTCGCGGCGGCGGTGTGCGGGTGATGGTTCTCGCCGGCGGACCGGAGAAGGCGTCGAGCGCCGCACAGCATCGCATCCGACTCGAATTGACGCCCAGGTCCCGCTCCGGAGACCTGATCGTCGGGGGTGCGCCCTTCGAAGTCTGAGCGCCGCACGTCTCGGCGCGCCGCACGTCTCGGAGCGCCTCGACGGCGGGCCGACGGCGGGCGGGCGGCGCGCGGGCGGGCGGCGGCCGATGGCCGAGCGGACCGGGCCTCTCCGCCGGCCTCGGTGTTTCGCGTGGTCGGCCACGCGAATGCCCCGAGATCGTGGGTTGCCCGTTGATCCTGCGACCGGGCACGGCTAGCGTACCCATTCGACATTCGGTGTCGAATATTCGACACTCTTCGCAGGAGCTTCGTTGCGGGAGGTACGCGCCATGGCACGGTCCGACTCCGGCTTTCGCGTTCTCGACTGCCACCACCATGTCGGTGATGCGCACGGCACGCCCGAATCGGAGGCCGCGACCCGCCCCGGCGCCGCCGGTGATCGCGCGACGCGCCTGGCGACGATGGAGCGCAACGGGATCCACGAGGCCGTCGTCATCCCCGGGCATGGATACCTGCGGCCGAACGGGGCGGCCGACACCCGTTGCGTCAACGACGCCATCGCCGCCTACCGCGACGCGGCGCCCGACCGGTTCCCTGTCGCGATCGGTGTCACCGAGCCGCTGCACGGCGCGGCGGGGCTCGCCGAGATCGACCGCTGCGCCGACGAACTCGGCCTGCGCGGCATCAGCGTGCACGCCCGCTTCCACGGCGTGCCCGTCGGCTCCCCGCTCGTGCGCGCGATCGTCGAACGTTGCGGCGAGCGCGGCCTGGCGCCGTTCGTGCACGCACTCGGCGAGACACCGGACGAGGCGCTGTGGCAAGTGCGGCAACTGGCTCGGGACTTCCCGGATCTCACCATCCTGGCCCTGGACGCCTTCTCGACCTTCGAACAGGTGCGACAGGCGCTCCCGGTGGGGGAGTCGGCGCCGAACCTGGTCTTCGACACCTCGCTGGCCTACTCGTTCGATCTGATCGAGCCCTTCGTGCGCCGACACGGTGCACACCGGCTGGTGTTCGGCACCGACCTGTACTCCGCGCCCCTGGGCTACCGGCGCACCCACCTGCTCGGCCAAATCCTGGACGCCGACCTCCCCGACACGGACAAACAGCTCATCCTCGCCGACAACGCGCGCCGGATCCTGGGCCTGGACGATCGGGAGGACTCACGATGAGGTTCGCGACCGGCACGACGGTGCGCGACTTCGACGACTACGCGGCCTGGCTCGCCGTGGCCGCCGACTGCGGATACGCCATGCTCACCACCGGCGACTCGCAATCCTTGTGGGCCGACCCCTACGTCTGTCTGACCTTCGCCGCGCAGCGCACCACCACCCAGCGCCTGGCCGTCACGGTCTCCAACCCCAGGACGCGCCACCCGGCCGTCGCCGCCTCCGCCGCCTCGGCCCTCCAGCAGATCAGCGGAGGTCGGTTCGTGCTCGGCATCGCCTCGGGCGACTCGGCGCTGCGCAACATCGGCGTGCGCCCGGGCACGGTGGACGAGACCGAGGCGTACGTGCGCGCCGTCCGCGCTCTCACCCGAGGCGAACCGGCCGACTGGCGGGGCATCGAACTCGTCCAGCGCTGGGCGCCCGCCGGCACCCCGGTCTGGATGGCCGCCGAGGGCCCGCGCACCCTTCGCGCGGCCGGGCGCTGCGCCGACGGCGTCATCCTCTCCAACTCGCTGACGCGCGAGGCGTATGCCCGCAACCTCGGGCACATCGCGGCGGGCGCGGCCGAGGCCGGTCGGGACGTGGCCGACATCGAGATCTGGTGCATGGCCAACGTCGTCCCCGCCCGTACCGAGGAGGAGGGGATCCGGCAGGTGCGGTCGGTCCTCGCCGGCACCGCCAATCACGTGTTCCGGTTCACCACCGAGGGCAAGGGATTGCCGTCGTCGCTGGTGCCGAAGGTGAACGAGCTCAAGCGCCGCTACGACTCGGCGCACCACGCGTCGCCCGAGACCGCCGGTCACAACGCGGCGCTCGTGGACGAGTTGGGCCTGACCGGCCGGCTCGCCGGACACTCCACCGTGGCCGGCCCCATCGGGTACTGCGCCGAGCGCCTCGCCGAGATCGAGGAGTCGGGCATCGACAACGTCATCGTCGCCCAGTTCGTCCCGGAGCCGTTGCGCTTCATGCGCGAGTTCGCCGACGAGGTCGTCGCCCGCATGTCCCGACCCGACCCGACCCGGGCCGGCGTACGTCGAGCGAGCCACGCGGCGAACGGGGCCGGCGGGTGGCTCGATCACTCTCGTCGCACGCTCGGTGATCGAGCGTACGCACCGCCGTGACCTGCGACCTCGTTCCCTCGGCTGTGCCTATTCTGGTCCCCGCGCAGCGCATCGGAGGACCGAATCGGTTCGACTCCACAGAGGTGACCCCCACGTGACGACCCATCCCCGCAGAAGCCTCGGTCGGGTGCTGGAGGACTTCGGCTCCACACTCCTCGATCTGATCCACGGCGACGCGGACGCCGTGGAGGAGATCGGCGGGGTGGTCATCCACGACCCGTACGACGAACCGCAGTACCCACCGCACGCGGTCGTCCTCGGCGCCGCCGTGCACGGCCCCGCCGAGATCGCCGGTCTCCTGCGCACGCTGGGCACCCACGGCGTCGCCGCCCTGATCGTGCGCGGGCCGGTCGAGCCCGACCCCGCGGTCGAGCGCGCCGCCGCCGGGGCGGGGGTGGCGCTGCTGGCGTTGACCCGGGGCGCGTCCTGGGCGCAACTCGCGGCGATGCTCCGCACGTTGCTCACCGAAGGCGATGTCGGCGAAGCCGGCACGCAGACCCTGGGCGGCGTGCCCTCCGGCGACCTGTTCGCCCTGGCGAACGCCGTGGCCACGCTCCTCGACGCCCCGATCACCATCGAGGACCGCCGCTCGCACATCCTCGCCTTCTCCGGCCGCCAGGACGAGGCCGATCCCTCGCGCGTGGCGACCATCCTGGCTCGCCGAGTACCCGACACGTACCTGCGCATTTTCGAGGACCGCGGCGTCTTCAAGGAGCTGTACCGCAGCCGGGAGCCGATGTTCATCCCCCCGGTGATCCTGGACGGCGAGGCCGCGCTCGCCCGTACCGCGATCGTCGTTCGGGCGGGCGACGAGATCCTCGGTTCGATGTGGGCCGCCGTCCGGGAGCCGCTCAGCCCGGAACGCGCCGGAGCCTTCGTGGAGGCGTCCAAGCTCGTGGCTCTGCACCTGTTGCGGCACCGAGCCGGTACCGACGCCGAGAACCGATTGCGCGCGGACCTGGTCACCACCGTGCTGGAGGGCGGCCCCGGCGCCGTCGACGCACTCGCCCGTCTGGGACTGGGGTACGAGCCCACGGTGGTGCTGGCGCTGGGCCTGGCCCACGGCCACGGCGAGGACCACACCCAGTCGACGGCCGAACACCAACGCTTGACCGGGGCCCTCGCGATCCACCTCAACGCCGTGCAACCGCGTTCGGCCGTCGCCCTCCTGGGCGACACCGCCTACGCCGTCCTCCCGGCCCCCGGCGACCCGGCCGCCGCGTGCGAGCGCGCGGTGCAGATCGCCACGAACTTCCTCGACCGCACCGGCGACCGGGTCAAGGCGCTGATCGGCATCGGGACGATCGCGCACGAACCCGCCGCACTGCGGCGCTCACGCACGAACGCGGACCGCGCGCTGCGGGTGCTGGCCGGCGGGCAGGTGAAGCAGCGGGTCGCCTCGATCACCGACGTCTACATCGACGCGCTGCTCCTGGAGATTCGCGACCTCGCCGCGGCCAACGGCGACGAACTCGTCGGTCCGCTCGCCCGGCTCGTCGCCTACGACGCCAAGCACAACACCAACCTGGTCGACACGCTGCGGGCGTGGCTGGACGCGTTCGGCGACGTGACCTCCGCCTCGGCGAGCATGTTCGTGCACGCCAACACCTTCCGGTACCGGATGCGTCGGATGGCCGAGGTCGGCCGGATCGACCTCCAGGACCCGTCGGCGCGCTTCGCGATCACCCTGCAACTGCGGTTGATGAGCCCGCAGCCCGGTGACGGGCCCCCGGCCTCGTTCTCCGCCCCGCCTTCGGCCCCGTCCGATGGCGTCACGAGAGCCGAACCCGGTGCCGCCCCTCCGCCCGAGCCGGCCCGGACGACACCCGCACCCGCGGACCGGTGCGGACCCGTACCCGGACGCCACACCGGATGGCGGACACCATGACCGTCGCCCGCGCCGGGTGATCAACACCGCGAGCATGTCGAGGAGTTCGTCGCCCCGCTCACCCGGACGGCGGGGCGCTGATCCGGTGCGACACGCTCGAAGCCGACCGGAAATCGCCGACCGCGGACGCCGATCACCCGACCACGCATGGGTGACCGGCGCCGGGCGCCGGAGTGGTGCCGACCCGCGACCGCTCCGCGGACGATCTGCTCCGCCGTCGCGCTAATCGGACGCCGCGATCAACTCCGCGCCCAGCTCGCCCAGTGCGGTCGCCAGCAGGTGGGTGTTGGCACGCGGCACGGTCGGCACGACCGAGGCGTCCACGATGTGCAAGCCGTTCAGGCCGTGCACGCGCAGGTCCGCGTCGACCACGCCGGCCGCCGGATCGGTGTTGATCCGGCAGGTGCCGACGCCGTGGTAGAAGGCGTAGTGCGAGGCGGCGAAGGACGGGCACAGCACATCGTCGGGCATGTCCGACACACGCGGCGCGGCGTCCGGATCGAGCGCGAGGCCGGAGGCGGCCACGACGCGCGCGGCCAGGCGCACCCCGATCGCCAGCCGTTCCAGGTTGTCGCGGTCGGTGGTGAACGGCCAGGAGATCCGCGCCGGGGCATCCGGCGCGGCGCCGGTGGGGACGATCGAGCCGAAGCCGTTGGGCAGTTGCAGGGCGACGCTGATCTCGATCTCCCGCGTGCCGTCCGGATTGCGCCGGGCGACGGGGGTCAACTGGAGGTCGTGGGTGCGTCCCCGGTCCGGACGGGCCGTGGCGCGGGCGATCGTCTGCAGCGTCGGTCCACCGTCGGGCACCGCGTCCGGTCGGACCGCCGCCCGATAGGACACCACCATGTGATCGCTCAAGCCGCGGCCGACGGCCGGGAGCTCGTGCACCGGCTCGATGCCCAGCCCGGAGATGCCGTGCGCCGGTCCCACGCCGGAGCGCCACAACAACAGCGGGTTCTGCACGACGCCCGCGGACAGCACGACCCGGCCCGCGTATATGCGTTCGCCGTCGGCCAGTTCGATGCCGACCGCGCGGCCGCCGGTGAGCAGGACGCGCCGTACGTGGGCGTCGCCGCGTACGGTCAGATTCGGGCGGGCGCGTGCCGCGTCGAGGTAGGCGACCGTGTTGGACACGCGTCGGGTGCCACGCCGGTTCATCGGGATCGGGCCGACCCCGGTCGATCCCGGACGGCTGTGGTCGGCGCACAACGGCAGCCCCTCGGCCAGGCATCCGTCGACGAAGCCGCGCTGCAACGGGCTCCAGTCGGCCTCCGGGTGCCGCACGATCGGGATCGGTCCGGCGTCGCCGTGGTGGGGCTCGTCGCCGAAGTCCAGGTCGTCTTCGATCCGGTTGAGGTAGGGCAACATCCGCTCCCACCGCATTCCCTCCGGCCACGACGCGAAGTCCTCCGGCTCAGGGCGCATCGCCACCGCGCCGTTGGTCGCCGACGAGCCCCCGACACCGCGCCCGCGCGCGTAGTTGAGCATGCGCCCCGCGGTGGAGGCGACCTTGTCGCCCCAGTTGTACGGCCAGGCCACCGGCCGCGACAGATGCCGCAGTTCGTCCGGCATCGTGTCGGCGCGATGGTCGGGACCGGCCTCGACCAGCAGGACCGTACGATCCGATCGCTCGGACAATCGGGCGGCCAGGACACATCCGGCCGAGCCCGCGCCGACCACGACGACGTCGAAGGTGCCCGGACCGCCGTCGGGGGATCGGCCGTCGCGCGTGGACGCGGTCGCGGACTGGGGATCGGGCTTCGGTCGGCCGGCTGACATGGGCGACTCCTCCACTTCGGTGACTGCGGACTCGACTGTTTCGTTCAAAGGGACAGGGTTGTTCGGGGAGCGTCGGCCGGGCCTACGCGGCGTGCGCCGCCGTCTCCCAGGCCGCGCGGGTCGCGGCGAGGGTGGCCTCGGCGAACGTGTGCAGGTCGGCGGTGCGCCAGTCGTCGGCGAGCAGTTCGACGCTCACCACGTCGTCGTAGCCCTTCGCCGCGAGCGTCGCGCAGAACCGGTCCAGGTCCAGGACGCCTCGGCCCGGGAGGACCCGGCGGTGCATGGACTCGTGGTGCGTGTCGTCGGTCACCGGCGCGGGCGCGTCCGCGAACTGCACGAAGCCGATGCGATCGAGCGGCAGCGCGACCAGGTCCGCCCACGTGCTCGGCCCCCGGAAGAAGTGCCAACTCTCCACGACCAGGCGCAGATTCGGATGCGCCACCCGCTCCCACAGGCGCAGCGCCTCGGGGATCGAGTCCACGTGCCGAGTGGGCAGGAACTCCACCGACAGGCCGACGCCTTCCTCGGCCAGGGATCCGGCGCACCGGGCGGTATTGGCCACCACCGCGTCGTCGATCTCGCCGGTGACCACACACAGCACCTGTTCCGGGCGCAGTACGCGCGCCACCCGAAGGATCTGCTCCAGGCTGCGCAGCGTCCTGGTCTCGTCCGCGGAGATCGACAGCGAGACCAACTCGTGGCAGGGCAGATCGTGCCGCCCCAGGTGGGCGGCGAGTTCGCTCACCGGCAGGCCCTCGCGTTCGTGCGCGAGCACGGAGAGGAGGTCGAGCCCGATGTGGTCGTAGCCGGCCGCCGCGGCGGCGGCGATCTGCCGCGGGAGGGACGGCGGCAGTCCGTAGTAGGTCGAGTGGTTGAAGGTGTTGAAGCTGTAGCGCATCGCATCCTCACGTGCCCTTCGGTCGGCTCGGCCTGCCGGGTGGACGGTCGCATCTTGTGAGGCCATCATAACCATGATAGCCATGAAACAAGACGGGCCCCGGAGTAGGCCGTCGCCGCATCCCCACGGACGAGGAGTCCCGGCATGGCCGCTTCCGAGTCGTCGCCCGCGGCCCGGTCGCCCTCGGGCAGCTCATCGAGCTCCAGTGGCACGTCCCCGGGACGCCCTGGCCACGGGCCGCACTGCCATCGACGCGGCAGAAGCCATGCGGCACGAGCCATGGGGCAGAAGCCATCGCCACCGTCCCGCCGCCACTGCCTGCGCTTCGGGCTCGGCCCCGGCTCCCGCCCCGGCCTCCGCCATCTCCATCCGCCATCGCCATCCGAAGGGGTCCCCATGTACGACCTGCAAGGAAAGGTCGCGCTCGTCACCGGCGCCGCGCAAGGACAGGGAGCCGCCGAGGCGCGTCTGTTCGTCGCGTGTGGCGCCTCGGTGATGCTCGCCGACGTGCTCACCGAGCAAGGTGCCGCGCTCGCCGAAGAACTGGGCGACAACGCCGCCTTCGTGACCCTCGACGTCAGTGACGAGCACGCCTGGGCGGCCGCCGTCGCATTGACCGTGGAGCGCTTCGGCGGCATCGACATCCTGGTCAACAACGCCGCGGCGATGCGGATCATCGCCCTCGAGGACGAGACGGCCGACGCCTTCCGGCGCATTCTCGACGTCAACCTGCTCGGCCCCTTCCTCGGCATCCGGGCCGTCGTTCCGCACATGCGGGCCGCGGGCGGCGGGGCCATCGTCAACATCGCCTCCGTCAGCGGCATGCAGGCGCAGGCGTGGGCGTCCGCGTACTCCGCGTCCAAGTGGGGACTGCGCGGCCTGACCCGCACCGCGGCCGTGGAACTGGGCGAGGCGGGGATCCGGGTCAACGCCATCGTGCCCGGCACGATCCGTACCGCGATGCTCCCGGCCGACCGCAGCGGTTCCGCGCAGGACACCCGGTTCGCGCGACTGCCGCTGGGCCGCGTCGGCGAACCGGACGAGATCGCGCACATGGCGGCGTTCCTGGCCTCGCCTGGGGCCTCCTACGCCACCGGCGCCGACTTCACCGTCGACGGCGGCCTCCTCGCCGGCCCGACCCCGGCACCGCGGCCTTCCGCCCCGATGACCTTCCACTGACCCACCAGGCACCGGAAGGACCGGCCGGCACGGCGACCTCGAGCAGTACCCGGAGGAACACGGCATCGACACCCGCGCCGTGTAAATCGGCAACGCCGCCCGCCAACCGCTCACGAAGTGTGCGGAACGACCGCGCGAGACGCCTGTAGCCGCCCGCACGGTGCGGCTACAGGCGCGAAAGCCGAGGCCGTGCTCCCGAGCGAGGACCGACGCGAGGCCGGACCCGGCGGCCGATCCGTGCGCGCGTCCGCGTGCGCAACGGCTCGCGCGCACGGATCGGCCGCGTGCCGGGCGGCGTGGGCGTCCCCGTTCGGGGCGATGCGCCGTGCGCTCGATCCTCAGGAATCGACCGTGCCCCGGGGGAAGTCGCGCGGGGGTGTTCCCCGTAGGTTGTGTGTGATCGTGCGGGACGCGGCGAGCAGGCGGTCGCCGACCGCCCGGATGCCGGCCGGGTCCAGGTCGGCCCATACGTACACGCTGATGTTCAGCGCCGTGACGCCGGCACCGGTGAACGCCGGGGCGGACATGACACCCACGGGGTAGGTGCGGGCCTCCTGGAGGTCGTCGTCGAGGTAGTCGATCGTGCCGATCTCGTGCAGGAGTTCGGTGACGGCGGGGCGCCCGCGCGGCGAGAGCGAGTCGAGTTCGACGAGCAGTGCGCGCAGGCGTCGGGAGGCGGGCGTGTCGCTCTCGACGGTATAGCCGCGTCGGCGGACGGTGGCGAGCACGGCGCGGAAGCGCCGGGTGCGCGCGGGATCGGCGTGTGGGGCGCGAGCGAGCCAGCGCGCGATCTCCGGTTCCCCCTCCCACGCGACCAGTCCCGGGCCGAACGGCGGGGCGAACGGGATGCGTTGCCCGACGCGCACGACGTCTGCATCGGCGTCGTCGCCGTCCACGGCGAGGTGACTGCCGACCACGATGTGCTCGCCGCTGGGGTAGCCGGCCGTCACGGCCATGCCCAACTCGCGGACCAGTGCAGCCAGTTCGCCCTCGGCGGCGCGGGCGACCGGTACGCCGGTCTCGGCCGCGCGGCCGAGCGCGATCAGCGCCGGGCCCGGGGTGAAGGTCTTCTCGACGGGATCGCGGACCACCCAGCCGGCGCGTACCAGCGAGGCCAGCACGGCGTGGCACGTGGCGCGGTTGAGCCCGAGCCGACGCACCAGTTCGGCCACGGTCGCCGGTTCGCCGGGGCGGGAGGCCAGGAACTCGGTGACGGCGACGACCCGGTCCGTGGGCGGGGACGGGATGGCCGACCACTGCTCGCGGTCCGGTGCGCTGTTCATCACGTGTCCGTTCTTCGAGGCCTCGATCCCTCGACGGCGGAGCGGGCCGCCGGGTGCGGGGCCGTGGGCGGTAGAGGTGGTGGCAGGGCACGGCTACCGGAGCTGCCCGACAACAATGCTGCTCGACACTGATCGTCGACTATTCGTCACTCTATCCGGACGGGCGGCGCCATCCGGGGTCACAGGCGGTCGGCGGCATCCGGGGCGCGGTGCGGTTTTCGGTCGAGAGCGTGATCCACCTCGATACGGACCCGTGTGTGGGGTCGGCGCCAGTGGGCGATACTTGGCAAATCGACCTCGGAGTCCGGAAGGATCGACGGGTGACGGAAGACGGTCACGGTGCGCTTCCCTTCGAGCTGCCCGCGGACTGGGCGAGCCCGCTGGCGCACGCCGTCTTCGATCAGGGCGCGATGCTCCTCGCGGCGGTGGATCCGGATCTGCGGGTCGTCGCCACCAACGCCACCGCCGAGCGCTTCCCGCAGATCCCGATGGGTCCCGGGGACGACATGGCCGCCGTCTTCGCCGCCCTCGGCCTCGAATACCTGGTGCCGGTGCTCGGGCGGGCGCTGTCCCCGGCGGGACCGCTCCTGCGCAGGTGGCAGATGGTCGCCGCACGTACCGCGGGCGGGAAACTGCTGCACCTCACCATCGGCGTCCTGCGCATCGAGCGCGCGCCGGGCTCGACCCTCGGCCTGCTCGTCACCGTGAACGACATGACCGATCTGGTGCGCTCCGAATCCCGCTTCGAGGTGGTCCGCGAGGCCGCCCAGACCATCGGCGACTCGCTGGATGTCGCCCAAACGGCCCAGCAACTCGCGGACCTGGTGGTGCCACGACTGGCGGACCTCGCCGCCGTGCACCTCGCCGAGGCGGTCGTCGCCGGCGAAGAGCCCGCGGTCGACCCGACGACCGGCTACACGCCCGAGGTCCGGGCCGGGGTGGCCTTCGCGGGTGACGCGTGGCCCGGGGAACTGGTCCAGGTCGGCGAACGGCTGCCCGTCCCGCCGGACATCCCCTCGGTACGGGCCATGGAGGGCGGGGCCACCCTGCTGATCCCGCGACTCGAGCCGGCGCCGGGCGACTCCGCGGTGCCCGCGAACGCGCACAGTCTGCTGGCCGTACCGCTGTTCGCGCGCGGCCACTCGCTCGGCAGCGTGCAACTGTGGCGCACCGAGCGCCCGGATCCGTTCGACGAGAACGATGCCCGCCTGGTCGAGGAGATCGCCTCGCGTGCCGCGCTGAGCGTGGACAACGCGCGCCGCTTCACCCGGGAGCACAACGTCGCGCTGGCCCTGCAACGCAGCCTCCTGCCCGAGGAGGGCAGCGACGAACCGGCCGCCGAGACCTTCGCGGCCTACCTGCCCACGTCCTCCTCGGCCGGGATCGGGGGCGACTGGTACGACACGATCCCGTTGTCCTCGCTGCGCCTGGCCTTCGTCGTCGGTGACGTGACCGGGCACGGCCTGCAGGCCAGCGCGACGATGGGGCGCCTGCGTACCGCCGTCCAGGCGCTCGCCGACATGGACCTGCCGCCGGACGAGCTGCTGACGCATGTGGACGACCTGGTCCAGCGGTTCCCGAACCGGTCCCATGGTGCCGAGGCGGTGTCCGGCGCCACGTGCCTGTACGCGGAGTACGACCCCGTGACCGGCCGCTGCCGGATGGCGTCCGCCGGGCATCCGCCGCCGGTGGTCCTCGCCCCCGACGGACGTGCGCACTTCGTGGAGCTGGAGGCCGGTCCGCCGTTGGGGGTCGGCGGCATGCCGTTCGAGATCGCCGAGATCGAATTGGCGCCGGGCAGCGTACTGATCCTCTACAGCGACGGCCTGCTCAGCGGGCCCGACCACGATCTCGGCGCGGGCATGCGGCGCCTCCTCGATCGTCTCGAACACACCGACGCCCCGCGGCAGGATCTGGCGAAGATCGGGCGCGACCTGCTCGACCCGGCGGTGGTCGGCTCGTGCGACGACGACACCACCCTGTTGCTGGCCCGGGTCCGCCCGCTGCCCGACGAGGATTGCGTGGTCTGGGAGTTGCCCGTCGATCCCGCGCACGTGGCACGGGCCCGTGACCTGACGACCGGACAACTCGCCGCCTGGGGGCTGGAACACCTCGTGTTCACCACCGAACTGGTCGTCAGCGAACTGGTCACCAACGCGATCCGCTACGGCGAAAGCGGCCCCATCACGCTGCGGCTGATCCGCGGCCGGGATGTGTTGATCTGTGAGGTCTCCGACCCCAGCAACACCCAACCGCGCCTGCGCCGCGCGCACAGCACCGACGAGGGCGGCCGCGGTCTGTTCCTGGTGGCCCAACTCACCCGCAGGTGGGGGAGCCGCTACGAGCAGTCCGGAAAGACGATCTGGGCGGAGCAGGGAACCGTACCGGTCGAGGAGGCTTGGGACTTGGACTGAACGGGTCGTCCGTTGCCGGATCGTCGACGGGTCGCGGGTGCGCGACCGACGGCGCATGTGGGTCGACATCCGGCGTGACCCGGTCGGTGCGGCGGCGACGGCGCGCGGTCGACGAGGGTGACGAGACCGCGCCGACCGCCGTGGCGACGGCCGGGCACACGTCGATCCCGATCCCGCGTGGGTGCGCACGCGCTTGGCCCGTCCGGGCCCCGTCGCCGCACGCCCTGCGGCCCCCGAAGACGCCCTTTGTTCGAGAGTTGGGACGATCACATCGGATTTTCGAACGATTCTCTTGTGTGTGACGGGTCGTCGGCCTACCTTCGGCGGTGGTCGGCCGGTGGCCATCCGGGGTGTGCGTCGCCTGTGCGGGAGTGTCGCCCCGAGCCGCTGTGACCGCTCCCGGGTCGGGCCCGCGACCTCGCCACACGATCGAAGGAATGCGATGGCAGCAGACGCCGAAACGTCCGACCGCGACACGGCTCCCGCGGTGATCCCACTGGCCGACGAGAGCCCCGAGTCCCTGTACGCACTGCTCGCCGAACGCGGGTGGGGCGACGGACTTCCGATCGTCGCGCCGACCCCGGGGCGCGTCGACGCGATGCTTGCCGACTACGACGGCGACCCCGACGAGGTGATCGGCGTCCTGCCGCCGCGCCTGGGCGAGGCGACCGCGCGGGTGCTGGCCGCGAACGCGGTGATGGCCGGATGCCCGCCACGGTCGCTGCCGCTGCTCGTCGCCGCGGTGCGGGGAATGTGCGCGCCCGAGTTCAACCTGCGTGGCGTCAACTCCACCACACACCCGGTCTCGGTGATGGTCGTCGTGCACGGGGAAGCGGTGCGCCGCTGCGGCTTCAACGCCGGCACCGGCACCCTCGGCCCGGGCAACCGCGCCAACGCCACTCTCGGCCGTGCGGTGCGCCTGGCGCTCATGCACATCGGCGGCGGCACCGCCAAGGGCGTCGGCGACGAGGGCCTGGGCGACGCGGCGACCCAGGGCCAGCCGTCCAAGTACACCTTCTGCCTCGCGGAGAACGCCGAGACCAGTCCGTGGCCGACCTACCCGCGCTCGCTGGGCCTGGACGCGCCGAGCGCGGTGACCGTCGCGGGCATGGAGAACCCGCACAACGTGCACGACATGGAGACCCGGAACAACCCCGCGCCGATTCTGGACAAGGCCGCCAGTGTCATGGCGACGTTCGGCACGAACAACGCGGTCGTCTCCAGTGCCGAGTACTTCGTCGTGGTCGGCCCCGAACACGCCGCGACGCTCGCGGCGGCGGGCTGGGCCCGCCAGGACGTGCAGGCCTACCTGTTCGAGAAGGCCCGCCGCCCCGCGGGCGAGTTCCGCGCGCACTTCACCGCCGCGCTGTGGCGTCCGTGGATGCGCGCGCTCGGCGACGACGACCTCCAGCCGATGACCGAGAGCCCGGACAACATCCGCGTCCTGGTGGCCGGCGGCCCGGGCAAACACTCGCTGGTCGTGCCCAGTTGGGGACTGACCCGCAGCGTCACCGTCCCGCTGGCCTGATCATCCGAGCCCTTCCCACGGAGCCGCATCCATGAGCGTCACGATCATCGACCCCACCGGCCACGTCGGCGAACCCGCCAAGCGGCTCGCACCCGGCCCGGACGTCCTCACCGGCAAGCGCATCGCGGTCCTGGACAATCTCAAACCGCACGCCGGCCACATCCAAGGGGTTATCGCCCGCCTGCTGGCCGAACGCACCGGCGCCACCGTCACGTTGGAGATCGCCAAGATCAGCGCCGCGCTGCCCGCCGAACCGGAGGTGATGCAACGCATCCTCGAGAGCGCCGACGTGGTGATCACCGGTTCCGCGGACTGCGGCTCGTGCACGTCCTGGAGCAGCCACGACACCGTCGAACTGGAGCAACTGGGCATCCCCACCCTGCTCCTGGCCACGGCGGGCTTCACCGAGATCGCCCGCCAGGTGTGCTCGTTGTACGGACTACCGCAGGCGCGCGTGCTCACCGTGCGCGGCCCGCTGGGCGGTTCGACCGACGCCGAACTCGACGCGATGGCCGCCGAAGCCGTCGACGACGCGCTGTTCCTGGCCACGACCACGCCCACCGCCCCGTGAACGGCCCCGCATACGCCGAGTCTCGTATCCGGCCGTGCGCGCGGCTTCGCGCGCGGCCCCGTGTTCGGCTGCGCACGGTGAACGGGACGGCACGCGGGAGGGGGAACCGATGGCTGTAGAGATCGACCTGGCGGGCCGTGCGGCCCTGGTCACCGGTGCCGGGGCCGGGATCGGGCGGGCCGTCGCGGTCATGCTGGCGAGTGCGGGCGCGGACGTCGCGGTCGTGGACATCGACGCCGACGGCGCGGCGGAGACCGCGGGGCTGGTGCGCGCGACCGGGCGTGGGGCGATCGCGCTGGTCGGCGACATGACGGTGCCGGACGACGTCGAGCGCACCGTACGGGCCGCCGCGGGCGAACTCGGCGGCCTGCGCATCGCGGTCAACAACGTGGGCATGATGGCGGGTCACCCGGCGGTGCCCTTCCTCGACTGGACCCCGCGGGCGATGCGCGATGTGGTCGCCGGGAACCTGCTCGCCACCGCGTACTCCTGCCAGGCCCAGGCCCGCGTGCTCGGCCGCGGCGGCGTGATCGTCAACGTCAGCTCGGGCGAGACCACCCGCCCGGCGCCGCTCACCGCGCTGTACGCGGCCGCGAAGGCCGCGGTCAACCACCTGACCGGGACCCTCGCGATCGAGTTGGCGCCGCTGGGCATCCGGGTCAACGCCGTCGCGCCCGGCACCACCTTGACCCGCGACGTCGAAGCGGCGCTGACCCCCGAGTACCGCCGCGCGCTGGAGACCTCGATCCCGCTCGGCGGCCTGTCCGATCCGCAGGACATGGCCCGGCTCGTACTGCTGCTGGTCTCCGACTTCGCGGCCCACACCACCGGCCAGTTCGTGCTCTCCGACAAGGGCGCGTTCCTCTCCCGCAACCGCCCCGAACTCACCGTGGACTGATCCGCGAGCGTGCGCGTCGACGATCGTTCGGGGTCGGGCCCACCCGAGCGGCCGCCGGCGCCGCTACTTCGATCCGCGGGCGCGCCGGTGACCGTCGCCGCTCTCGGGCGCGCGGCCGCCGGTGGACCCGGTGACGTCCGCGGCGGCGGCCAGCAGGCGCCTGCCGGCGCGGGTGATCTCCGTGCCTCGCAGTGGCTTGGCCATCAGCAGGGACAGCACCACCGAGGTGCGTCCGTGGGCGTCGAACGCCGGCGCGGAGATGCTGTTCACGTCGTAGGGGACGCGGTCGTCGAGGCGCTCCGGCAACGAATCGATGTGGCTGAGCTCGGTGTACAGCAGGGCCACGGCCTCCTGCTGGGACGCGGAGAGGTCCTCGCGCATCAGCCCGTACAGGGCATCGCGCAGGCGCATCGACGCCGGGCTCTCGCGGTGCACGTCGTACCCGCGACGGCGGATGGTCTCCAGTACGCCGATCAACCGGCGCCGGAACTCGTCGTCGGCGCGCGGTGCCCGGTCGAGCCACGCGCGGATCGCCTCCTCGCCCGACCAGGCGATCTGGACCGCGCCGTACGGCGGCACCAACGGGATGCGCAGGCCGATCCCGGAGGCGTCGCCCGCAGACCTGGGCCCCGCGGCGTCCACCACCGTGATCGTCTCGGCATCGTGCACCGCGGCGGTACAGGGCACGCCGAACTCCTCGGCCAACGAGACCAGATGGTGCTGCGCGGCGCGGGCGGCCGGGAACGAGCGCTCGGCCGCGTGGCCGACCGCGATCAGCGCCGGACCCAGGCTGTACCCGGTCGGCGTGTGCAGCAGGTAGTGCGCGTCGGCCAGGCGGCGTACCACCGCGTGGCAGGTCGCCTTGCTGATCCCGCTGTGCCGGATGATCTCGGTGAGGGTGAACTCGCGGCCCGGGTGGGCCGAGAGCAGATCGAGTACGGCGATCACCCGGTCGGTGGGCGGGGAGGCGGACCGGTCGCCGGGTTCGGCGGCGGGATTCGCGAGCGAGGGGGAGGGCCGAACAGGGGTCATGAGGCTTTCCACCAGAGGTCGAGTGCGGTGTGGCCGAGGAAGCGGGCGCGATCCGCGGGGGAGAGGCGGCGTGCGGCGTGCCGGCCCAGGGCGGCCATCTCCGGGTACGTCGAGCCGACGGTCTGCGGGTGGTCCGACCCCCACATGACCCGGTCCGCGCCGAAAGTCGCCGCGAGCTTGTCCACCACATCGGCCGGATCGCCCTCGGCCGCCGCGTGTCTCAGCACGTGGGTGGACACCTTGACCCGCACCGCCGGGAGGACGGCGAGGTCGAACAGCGGGGTGGCGGAGGCGAACGGCGCACCACCCGACAGATCGGCGAACCCGCAGTGGTCCAGCGCGACCGGGACGTCGGGGTGCGCGGCGACCACCGCGCCCAGCCCGGGAAGGGCGTCGGGGAACAGCACCGGGACCATCGTCAGCCCCGTCTCGTCCGCCAGTGCCCACACCTCGTCCGCGCGCCCGTCCTCCAGCCAGCGTGGCCGGTGCCCGTGCACACCGAAGGTCCTTACACCGCACAGGAGTTCACCGGCGTCGCGGGCGAGGGCCGCGAGTGCGTCGACGGGGTGGGCGCCGTCCATGTCCACCGCGCCGACCAGGGCGAAGCGATCCGGGTCGGCGCGCACGGCGTCGATCGCGTACGAGCAGTCGTACCCGTACGCGCCCACCGCCTGCACGATCACCGCGCGGTCGACCCCGCTCGCGCGCATCCCGGTCGACAGGTCCCGCGTACCGACGTCGTCCGCGTGGAACCAGGGGCTGCCGACGCCGGAGGGCGCGAGCGGGTAGCGCTCGCGGTCCGCCGACGCCACGTGCACGTGGGCGTCGACCACGACGGGTTTCCGAATAGTCGGATCGACGGGTCGCATAGTCGAATGCTAGGAGCCGGGTGGGCCGCGGGCAACGTGGCACTGCTTACAAGGCGTGAAGGAGTTCGAATAATCGAACTATATTGATTGCTTTTTCGAACGAAGCTAGGGTGGGCCGGCTTCCACGACAGTGAGATGCCCGAGAAGGAGAGCACGATGTCGCCATCCGCCGAGGAGATCACCCGTGCGCTCGCGCCGTTGTCGGCGGTGCTCGCCGCCGACGACTTCCGCCTCGAGGTGAGCCATGCCGGCGCCAGCAACGTCATGCTGACGATCACGGCCGGGCCCACGGCGTGCCCCACCTGCCTGGTGCCCGAGCAGATCACCCGCCGAATGGCCGAACAGCACCTGAACAAGCTCTCCCGCGAGGAGTGGCTCATCGAGGTCGCCTACCCGTCCGTCGCGTCCGACGGGGCCGAGTGACGCGAGGGCGAATGCGCTTTCGGCACCCGGAGTTGTGGTCGGCGCGGGTCAGCGGACCGGCGTGCGTGGGCAGCGCCATGCGGGGGAGTTCGACGCCTTCCGGGATGGTGCCCAGCGAGGGGGCACGGGTCGATGATCGCCGGCACGGCGTGCGGGTACGGGGCCGGTGGCCCGGCCGGTGTGTCGGCTTGTCGCAGCCTGCTGACCGGCGTCGACGGGGTGCCCGCCCCGATCGCGCAACGCGCGTGTGCCTACGCGGCGGCCTGACGTCGCGGTTCCCCCGAAGCCGGTGTTCGCCGGCGGCGGCCCCTGTTCGGTCGAGGACGGCGATGGCCTCGGGCCGGTCGTGATCGTCATCGGCCACAGGATGCTCACCCGGAACCTGCGCATGCCGGCGCGCAACGGCCTGGTCGAGCGGTGCGTGTATGCGACCGTGCCGCCGCGTGTGGAGTACACCCTCACCGGGCCGGGCCGGGACCTGCGAAGACGGTCGACGGCATGTGCGACCGGACCCAGCGGCACCTCGGTCGCATCGAGACGTCCCGGGAGCGCTTCGAGGCCTGAGGGGTGAGGCACCCGTCGAGGGTCAGCTTCCTCCGTTGGGGTTGCTGCCGCCGGTCCAGGTGACGGGCCCGTGCACCTGGCGCAGGTGGTTGGTCAGGATGTCCGAGATCAGGTTCAGCCACGCGGTCCAGGACTCGTGCGATCCCGAACCCAGGCCGCGTTCGATCCGGAAGAAGCGGTACAGCGCGCCGTCGTCCGGGAACAGCGCCAGGGCTTCCGCGCACTCGGCGACGACCATCGGCAAGTACCAATGGCACAAACCTTGTTGGTGGGTGTGCTCGACATACAGGGCGATGCCTTCGGCATCGGACAGGGTCTCCTCCTCCAGGGCGATCCCATCCTGGCCGAAGTACAGTTCGAGCATGTCCGCCAGGCGTCCGAACCGCTGCCGCAGTTCCCACGCGGTGGGAATCTGTCCGGCCAGTCGGGCGCTGAGGCCGACCGTCCAACTGTCGACGTATTCGGCGACGTCCAGGAACACCTCGGGTCGGCCGCCCGCGCCGGAGCGCCGGGCGAGCTCCTGGAGATCGTCGGGCACCTGGTCCTCGGCCGTGCCGCCGGTCGCCAGTGCCTTCCCGACGGCCCGGATCTGAGCGGCGGCCTCGAACACGGTCAGGCCACCGCGTTCGGACCGGTCCCACAACACGCGCAGCGGCGGTTGCAGGGCCTCGGCCCGCTTCTCGGGGTCGACCGGGATGCCCTCGGACACCGGGTGAAGGAAGGGCGTGAGCAGCAGGCGGGCGCCGGAGTAGCGAAAGTGGTTCTGGTACACGCGCTGGGTCCCTCCAAGTACACGGACCGATCCGTGCGACCGGGCCCAGGCTCATGATCTCGGCCACCCGGCGACTGAGCGAACGATCTGCGCCAATCGGCAGTTGGTGTGCGGGATTCGGACACCCGGATCGCCCCGGACCGGTCCGATCGCGTGTCGGGCCGGCCCGGGGCGGGGTCCGGGTAGGGAATCAGCGCGCGTGCGGGTGGGGCTTCTCCGGGGCGTCGGGGGTGGGGGTCAAGTCGTTGGCCAGCGCTCGTTTGTCGGTCTTGCCGATGGCGGTGCGCGGGAGCGCGGGCACGAAACGCAGGACGTCGGGCGACTTGTAGGCGGCGAGGCCGCGGGCGGTCAGGAAGGACTTGAGGTCGGGCAGGGTCGGGGGAGCGGCCGGGTCGGCGGGGACGATCACCGCACACACGCGTTCGCCCAGGACCGGGTCGGGGAGCGGGATCACCGCCGCGTGCCGCACGCCGGGGTGGGTGGCCAGGTGCTCTTCCAGCTCGCCGGCCGGAACGCCCTCGCCGCCGCGATTGACCACTTCCTTGACGCGGCCCTCGACCACGAGGTATCCCCCGGCGAGGCGGCGGACCAGGTCACCGCTGCGGTAGTGGCCCTGTGGGGTGAACGCGCCGGCGTTGTGGTCCTGGGCCCGGTAGTAGCCGCGAATCGTGTACGGGCCGCGTACGAGCAACTCGCCGATCTCGCCCTCGGCGACCGGTCGTCCCTCGTCGTCGACGACCAGTACCTCGTCGTCCGGGCTCAGCGGCCGGCCCTGGGTCTCGGCGACCAGATCCGGGCCGTCGTCGAGACGGGTGTAGTTGAGCAGGCCCTCGGCCATTCCGAAGACCTGTTGCACCGTGCAGTCCAGACTCCGGCCCAGGGTGCGGGCCAGGTCCGCGTTCAGCCGCGCGCCGCCGACCTGGATCAGCCGCAGCGACGAGCGGTCGCCCGGCTCCCACTCCCACATCTGCGACCACAGGTCGGCCAACGGCGGCACGACGGCGGTGACGGTGACGCGTTCGCGTTCGATCAGCGGGAAGACCGTGTCGGGGCTGGGGTCCGCGGCGAACACGACGGTGCCGCCGACGCCCAGGATGCCGAGGATGCCCGGGCACGCGAGCGGGAAGTTGTGCGCGGCCGGCAAGGCGACCAGGTAGACGTCGTCGGCGGTCAGGCCGCACACCTCGGCGCTCGCCCGGGCGTTGTACGCGTAGTCGTCGTGGGTGCGCGGAATCAGCTTGGGCAGGCCGGTGGTTCCGCCGGAGACGAGCAGGACGGCGACGTCGGCGGGTGCCGGGCCGGGGAGTTCGACCGGCTCGGCGTCGACGTCGGCCAGCGCCGTGTGATCCGGGCCGTCCGGCTCGCCCGCGACGATCACGTGCCGCAGCGAGGGGACCCGGTCGCGGATCTCCCGGGCCAGGGCGCGGTAGTCGAAGCCCGCGTACATATCGGGTATGACGTACGCGACGGCCTCGGACAGGGCGGCGAGGTGGCCGATCTCGTGGGCGCGATGCGCCGGCAGGCACAGCGCGGGGACGGCTCCCAGCCGAGTCAGGGCCAGCAGGACGACGGCGAAGTCGGCGGTGTTGGGCAGGTGCACCACCACCCGATCGCCCGTTCGCACGCCCAGTTCGGCGAAGCCGGCCGCGGTGCGTTCGACCCGGTGGTGCAACTCGGCGTAGGTGACGCGGCCCGAGGCGTCCACGAGGGCGGTGCGTTCGGGCCACGCCTTGGCCCACGAGCGGGAGAGAGCGCCCAGCGTGTCGCCGCGCCAGTACCCGGCCGCGCGGTAGCGCCGCGCGAACTCGTCCGGCCACGGCACGCAACCGGGCAGGGACATGGTGTTCTCGGCATGCATCGAGGGCTCCGTGATCGAGGGGATCGAGGGAATCGAGCGGTGGTGGTCGTGCGGGCGGGTGATCGCCTCGGGGCGGTCGCCCGGGGCGTCGGTCACGGCGTCGTGGAGGGCCGCGTCGCGAGCGCGGCGTCGACCGCCTCGTCCGACAGCGCCGCGACCTGCACGTGGATCCCGGCGATCCGCTCCAGTCGACCGGGCGTGGTCTCCTGCGCCCGCAGGCGCGTGGCCAGGGACGCGACCGTGCGGGCGGCGAAGACCAGGCGCACGGTGACCGCCCCGGCACCGAGGACCTCACGCAGTCGGCCAACGATCGCCGTGGCCAGGATCGAGTCCCCGCCCAGTGCGAAGAAGTCGTCGTCGCGCCCGAGTTCGCGCTCGCCGGCGGGCAGCGCCTCCTGCCATACCGACGCGATCAGCCGTTCGAGGTCGGTGCGCGGCGGCTCCGGCGGCGGGCCCGCCGGTCGGCGTCCCCACAGCGGGGCCAACGCGCGGCGATCGATCTTTCCGTTGGCGGTCAGCGGCAGTTCGTCGACCCGCACGACGTGCTCGGGAATCATGTGCACCGGCAGCGACTTCTTTGCCGCGTCCAGGAGTTGCTCCACACGTACCTCAACCCCGGCGGCGACCGCTGCGACCAGGGCGCCCTCGTGCACGCCCGCCACCGCGCGGCGCACCCCGGGAACGCCGGCCAGCGCGGCCTCGATCTCGCCCGGCTCGATCCGGAACCCGCGCAGTTTGACCTGGTGATCGGCGCGGCCCAGGAACTCCAAAGCACCGTCGGGCAGTCGCCTGGCCAGGTCGCCGGTGCGGTACCAGCGCAGCCCGGCCAGCTCGACGAAGCGGTCCGCGGTGCGCTCGGGATCGCCGCGATATCCGGCGGCGACACCGTCGCCGCCGATCCACAGTTCGCCCGGCACCCACTCCGGGCAGTCCCGGCCCACCGCGTCCACGACCCGGCAGCGCACGTTGCGCAGTGGCGTGCCGTACGGGATCGCCCGCCACTCGGCGGGGAGTTCGCTGCCGGCCGGCACCTCGTGGACGGTGGAGTGGATGGCCGTCTCGGTCGTGCCGCCGAGCGCGACGAAACGGCAGCGCGGGACCTGCGCGTGCAGCCGCCCGGGAAGGTCGACGGTGACCCAGTCGCCGCCGAGCAGCACCACCCGAAGTGCGCCGCCCAGGCCCGCCGCCGTGGGTCCCGCGCCCGCGGTGAGCAGCATGTCGAGCAGCGCCGGTACGCAGTTGACCACGGTGACGTGCCGTTCGCGTACCAGGTCGACCCAGCGGCCGGCCTCGCGTCGGTCCTCGTCGGCGGGCAGGACCACCGCGCCGCCGGCCGACAGCAGGCCGAACACGTCGAACACCGACAGGTCGAAGTCGAGTGCGGACAGGCCCAACGCGCGATCGCCGGGTCCGAGCGCGAAGCGCTCGACGAGGTCGTCGATCGTGTTCATCGCGGCGCGGTGCGGGACTTCGACACCCTTGGGCTCACCGGTGGAGCCGGAGGTGAAGAGCACGTAGGCGATGCTCTCCTCGTCGACGCGGACCGGCGGCTCGGCGGTGGGCGCGGGGTGTGCGGCGGCCTCGGCGAGGGCGAGCGCGGGCGCGAGCGGCGAGGCACCACCGGCGCCGTCGGTGTCCAGGACCAGCCGGATGCCCGCGGTGCGGTGGATGCGCTCGCGGCGCGCGGTCGGCTGCTCGACGCCGATCGGTACGTAGGCCGCGCCTGCGGCGAGGATGCCCAGCGCCGCCACGATCTGCTCCGGCCCCTTGGGCAGGGTGATCGCCACGGTCTCGCCGGGCGCGACGCCCCGCGCGCGCAGGGCGTCGGCCACGCGCAGCGCGCGCTCGGCGAGTTCGCCGTACGACAACGTGCCGCCGTCGGCGTCCGAGGGGCCCCACAGCAGGGCCGGCGCGTGCGGTCGTGCCGCGGCGTGCGCGAAGAATCCCTCGTGCAGGGTGCGCCGCGAACGGGGGGCGTCGGTGGTGTTCACCCGATCGAGGACGGCCCGCTGAGCGGCGGGCAGCAGGTCCGGGATCGGCTCCCGCCAGTCGGCCTCGGCCGTGCCCAGGCGGGTGACCAACTCCCGGTACGCGGCGAACATCGCGTCCACGACACCGTCCGGGAAGGCGTCCTCGCGCACGTCCCAGTTGACCAGCAGACCGCCGCGCAGCTCGGTGATCTGGGCGTCGAGCAGCACCTGCGGCCCCTGCGAGACGATCCACGACGGTTCGCCGAACAGGCGGCGAACCTCGGCGTCGAAGAGTTCGCCCAGGCCCAGTGCGCTGGTGTACACGATCGGGGCGAGCACCTGTTCGCCCCGAGCGCGCGCCAGGTCGCGCAGTACGTGCAGGCCGGAGTGGTCGGCGTGCGCCGCGTCGCGGTGCATGCGGGACTGGAGCGCGCGGGCGTGGTCCAGGAACGAGCGCGGCGCGGACATGTCGACGTCCAGGAGCACCGATCCGGTGAAGTCGCCGACCAGGCGCGGTACGTCCGGGTGCAGGTCCTCGCGGTCGAACAGCGGCACGTTCAGCAGGAATCGGGGGCCGGCGCTCCAACCGGCCAGCACGGTGGCGAACGCGGTCGCGAAGGCCATCGCCGGGGTGACGCCGTGCGCGTGCGCGCGGGCGGACCAGTGCCCGTGCTCCTCGGCGGTCAGCCACAGGTGACGCCGGGTCACCCGGGTCAGGTCGGCCGGAAGCGGGGCGCGCAGCGGGAGGTCGGGCGCGCCGGGCAGGTCGGGGATGCGCTCGTGCCAGTAGGCGGCCGCGCGTTCGGCCGCGGCGCGCCGCAGCGGGGGACGGGCGGCGAGGTAATTGCGGTAGTCGTAGCCGAGTTCGGCCGGCACCCGCTCGGGGTGCGCGTACAGGTGGGCCAGATCGGCCAGCAACACCCGGTAGCTGAGCGCGTCGGCGGCCACCATGTCCACGTCCAGGTGCAACCGGCTGCGGCCGTCGGGCAGCAGGCTCACCCGCAGGTCGAAGACCCGGCCGGCTTCGATGTCGAGCATCTGGTGCGAACACTCGTCGCGGACGCGGTCCAGGTGCTCGGCGGCGGTCGCAGCGTCCGCGTCGCGCAGGTCCAGCACCCGCAGCACGTCGCCGGGCGCGGTGGGGCGGATCTCCTGGCGGCCGTCGTCGGTGATCCGCACGCGCAGCATGGGGTGTCGGGCGACCAGGGCGCGCGCGGCGGCCTCCAGCCGGGCCGGGTCCACGGCGGCGCCGGGTTCGGTGTCGAACTCGGTGTACAGGTGTGCCGCGACACCGCCCAGGGTCTGTCCCTCGGAACGACCGATCCAATAGGCGTGTTGCATGAGCGCGAGCGGGAACGACCCGGACCCGGTGCCGGGTTCCGCCGCCGGCTCGACCGTCGGTAGCGGATCCGGCTCGGACGCCGCCGGCTCGCCGTCCGCCAGCAGCGCGACCCACGCCGCGACGGTGGGTGCGGTGGCCAGGTCGGCGAAGGTGACCCGGGCGCCGGCCCGGCGCCATCCGCCGGCCAGGCGCATCAGGCGCAGCGAGTCGAGTCCGTGTGCGATCAGGTCGTCCCCGTCGCTCAGGGATTCCGGTGCCACGCCCAGCATTTCCGCCACGTCGCGCCGTACGTCCTCGACGGTCAGCCGCACGCTGTTCTCCTTCGATCACGAATGTGTCCGCGGGACGCGAGTGCGACGGTGTCCATCCGAGACGTCCTTGACACCCACCCCGAGCGTCACAAATATAGGCTAGGCAAACCTAAGTCGGGCAAGGCTTTTCGATCGATCAAGACAGTTCGCCGCTCCTCGGACCGGCGCCGAAGGGGCCACGCCTTGACGAGTGCGAACCAGGCCGCCGACCGTCGCCGAGAGCTGATCCGGCGGCTGCTGGCCGAAGCGGGCATGCAACCGGACACCCCCGCCGACGCCATCGAACCGCGCGACCGGAGTGCGCCCGCGCCGCTGTCCGCGGTACAGCACAGCCTGTGGCTGCACCAGCAGGCCTACCCCGAAAGCACGTCGTACAACGGTTGCCTGCTGATTCGGATCCGCGGCCCGCTCGACGTCGCCGCGCTGCGGGTGGCCACCCGCGAACTCCTGCGCGCACACGAGGTCCTGCGCACCACCTACCACGCGGACCCCACCGGCCTGCCGCACCAGGTGGTCACCGCGACACCCGAAGTGCCGCTACCGATGCGTGACTTCGCCCACATTCCGGCCGAGTCCCGGGAGGCCGAGGCCGATCGGGTCGCGCTGCGCCTGGCCGCACGCCCCTTCGACCTCGCGCGCGAGCGCTCGGTGCGCCACGAACTCCTCGCCTTCGGGCCCGAGGACCACGCTCTGGTCCAGGTCGTGCATCACATCGCCTGGGACGGCGGCACGTGGGGCGTGCTCGCGCGCGATCTCGCGGCGTTCTACCGGCGCGCCCGCGGAGCGGAGCCGGCGTTCACCGCCGACGTGCCGCGCGTACAGTACGCCGACATCGCCGCATGGGCGCACGCCCGGCCCCTGGACGACGCGGGCACGAAATTCTGGCGCGAACGGCTGACCCCGCCGCCGAACCCGCCCGAACTGCCGGCCGACGGCCCCAGAAGGCCCCCGCCGGACGAGCGCGGCGGCCGGGTCGTGCGCCGCTTCGACCCGCAACTCCCGGCCCGCATCCGCACGTTCGCTGCACAGGCGGGCGTCACCCCGTTCACCGTCGTGCTCACCGCGTTCGCGGCGGTGCTCCGGCGTTACACCGGGGTCGACGATCTGCCGATCGGCACGCTGGTGATGGACCGGGCGAACGCGCACGCCGCCGAGTTGATCGGCAACTTCGGCAATACCGTCGTGCTGCGCGCCGATCTCGCCGACGACACCCGCGAATCGACGTTCCGCCGGACCGCGGTGCGGCTGGGCGCGGTGTGCGCCGACGCGTTCGAGCACCAGGACATCCCCTTCGACCGGGTCCTGGACGAGGTCCGCCCGCCGCGCCGCCCCGGTCGGCCGCCGCTGTTCGACGTGATGTTCGGGCTGCTCACCCAGGAACTGGGCGAACTCGACCTGCCCGGCCTGGAGACCTCCTGGCGGCACGTGCACAACGGCACCACCCAGTTCGACCTCGCCCTGGAGGGCTTCCTCCGGGACGAGGACCTGCTCGTGGAGGCCACCTACCGCACGCCGCTGTTCGAACCCGCCACCATCGAACGCCTGCTCGCCCACCTGGAGACGCTGCTGACGGCCGCGCTGGCCGAACCCGACGCGCCGCTCGCGCTGATCGACGCGACCCCCGCGGACGAGATCGTCGAGCAACCCGTCGACGAAGCCGAGGACTTCCCCGCCGGCGGCGTCGCCGCGCTCGTGGACGACACCATCCGGGAACGACCGCGGGCCGTCGCCGTCCGCGCCGGCGACACCACCTGGACCTACGCCGATCTGGACGCGCGCGCCGACCGGATCGCCGCCGCCCTCACCGAGGCCCTGCGCGCGAACGGCGCCGGCGGCGAACCCGTCGTCGCCCTGGCCCTGTCGCGCACCGCCGACCTGATCGCGACCCTGCTCGCCGTCCTGCGGATCGGCGCCGCCTACCTGCCGCTCGACCGCACCCACCCGCCCGCGCGCGTCGCCGCGATGCTCGCCGACGCCGCACCCGACCTGCTGGTGTGCGACGCCGCCTACACCCCGCCCACCGACGCGGCGCCCGTGCTGCGCGTCGACGACCTCCCCGCCGCATCCGGCGGCGCCGCGACACCCGGTGCGGACCGCCCGCGGATCCACCCGCAGGCGCCCGCCTACGTCGTCTTCACCTCCGGCTCCACCGGCCGCCCCAAGGCCGTCGTCGGCACCCAGCGAGCCCTGAGCAACCGGCTGCGCTGGGGCCGCTCCGCGCTCACCGCCGCGCCCGGCACGAGCGTACGCGTGGCCAAGAGCGCGCTCGCCTTCATCGACGGCAGCACCGAACTCCTGGGCGCCCTCGTCGCCGGCGACACCCTGATCCTGGCCGACGACGCCACCGCCCGCGACCCGCTGCGCCTGACCGAACTCGCCGACCGCCACGGCGCCGGCGTACTCACCGTCGTGCCCAGCCTTCTGGAGACCCTCCTCGACACCGCGCCGCCGGGATCCCTGGCCGGCGTGCACACGTGGATCTGCTCCGGCGAGGCCCTGCCCACCACCCTGGCCGACGCCGTCACCGCACGTTGGCCCGACGCCCGCGTGGTCAACCTGTACGGCTGCTCCGAGGCCGCCGGCGACAGCCTCGCGCACGTCCACCGCCCGCCCGCCGCGTCCGCGACCGTGCCGATCGGCCGGCCGATCTCCCGCACCCGCGCCCATGTGCTGGACGCGGCGCTGCGCCCGGTGCCCATCGGGGTGCCCGGCGAGCTCCACCTCGCCGGCGACGGCCTCGCCCGCGGCTACCTCGGCCGCCCCGCCGCGACGGCGGAGCGATTCGTCGCGGACCCGTACGGGCCGCCGGGAAGCCGGCTGTACCGCACCGGCGACCTGGTTCGTCGGCGATCGAACGGCGAACTGGAATTCCTGGGCCGGGCGGACCACCAGATCAAGATCCGCGGTGTGCGGATCGAGCCCGGCGAGATCGAGGCCGGACTCCTGGGACTTCGGGGCATCGCCCGCGCGGTGGTGGTGCCGATCCGGTCCGGGAGCGCGCTGTGCGCCCATCTCGTGCCCACCCGGGGCACCTCGATCGACGTCGACGCGGTACGGGCCGAGCTCGCCCGCACCCTGCCCGCGCCGTTGCTGCCCGACGCGTACGTCGTCCTGGACGCGTTCCCGCTCAACCCCAACGGCAAGCTCGACCGGGCCGCGCTGCCCGTCCCGCAGGCGAGCACCGCGCCGAAGCGGGTCCCGGCCGACGACCGTGAGCGCGCCCTGTGCGCGATCTTCGCCGAGTTCCTCGACCCGGCGCCGGATGGGGTCGGCCCGGACGACGACTTCTTCGCGCTGGGCGGGCACTCGCTGCTCGCGGCACGGCTGGCCAACCGGCTGCGCGGCGCCTTCGCGGTCGAACTCGCCGTGCCCGACGTCTTCCACGCGCCCACACCCGCCGCGCTCGCCCGACTGCTGGACACCGCCGAGCCGGTGCGCCCGCGCGTCCGCGAGATCCCGGTATCCGACCCGGCACCCGCGTCGTTCGCGCAGGTCGGTCTGTGGTTCGAGGAACAGGTGCGCGGGCCGTCCGCGGCCTACAACCTGCCGCTGGGGATGCGACTGCGCGGTCGGGTCGACCCGGAGGCGATCCGGGCGGCGCTGCGCGACGTGGTCGCGCGGCACGAGAGCCTGCGCACGCTCCTGGTGCCCGGCACCGACGGCACACCCGTCCGCGAGGAACTCACCCCCGCCGTCGCGCACTCGCGGCTGCACTGCGCCGTCGTGGCGGCCCACACGTGGCCGGCGGAGCGGATCGCCGCCGAGGTGGCGGCCCTGGTGGCCCGCCCCTTCGACATCGGCGCCGACCTGCCCGTGCGGGCCGCGGTGTTCGTCGGACCCGCCGACGGGGAGTGCGTCCTGGTCCTGGTGCTGCACCACAGCGCCGCCGACCGCTGGTCGTTCGGCCCGCTGCTGGCCGACCTGACCGCCGCCTACACCGCGCACACCACCGGATCCCCGCCGCAGGCGCGTCCCGAACCGGCCGTCGGGCACGGCTCGTACGCGGCGTGGCAGCGCGCGATCCTCGGCGCGCGGGACACGCCCACCAACCTGACCAGGCGTCAACTCGACTACTGGGCCGAGGCTTTGCGCGACGCGCCGGAGGAACTGGCGCTGCCCGCCGACCGCTCCCGGCCCACGGAGCGCAGCCATCGCGGTGCGAGCGTCGAACACACCCTGCCCGCCGACCTCGTCGACACCCTGCGCGACGTTGCCCAGGATGCCGGCACGAGTGTGTTCACCACCCTGCACGCGGCCGTGGTCGCCGTCCTGCACCACCTCGGCGCGGGCGAGGACATCCTCCTGGGCGCGCCCGTCGCGGGCCGCACCGACGAGGATCTCGACCGTGTGGTGGGCTACTTCGTCAACACAGTCGTGCTGCGCACCCGGGTTGACGGCGACCCGACCTTCGCCGAACTCCTGGAGCGCACCAGGACCGCCGACCTGGCCGCCTTCGCGCACGCCGACGTGCCCTTCGACTGGGTGGTGGACCGGCTGCGCCCCACCCGTACGCTCTCCCGGCACCCGCTGATCCAGGCCACCGTCACCCACCACCGTGCCGAGGAGATCGAACTCGCGCTGCCCGGCGCGCACGCCGAGCCCTTCGCGCCGAATACGGGCGCGGCGATGTTCGACCTGGACCTGCGCTTCGTGGAGACCGCCACCGACGGCATCCGGGTGCAAGCCGGCTACGCGTGCGACCTGTTCGAGCACACCGGCGTCGTCACGCTGCTGGACCGGCTGCACCGGCTGCTCTCCCGCGTGCTTGCCGACCCGCACGCGCGCCTGAGCGGCCTGGACCTGCTCACCGACGCCGAACGCCGGCTGCTCGTGCACGAGGTCAACGCCACCGCGCACGAGGTGCCCCCGACGACCGTGGTGGAGCGCTTCACCACCCAGGCCCGCCGCACCCCGGGCGCACCCGCCCTGATCGACGCGGCCGGCACGGCCACCGGCTACGCCGAACTGGCGGTTCGTGTACGGGCGAACGCGCGACGGCTGATCGACCGAGGTGTCGGGCCCGGCGCCCTGGTCGCGATCGCACTGCCCCGTTCGGCCGACCTGGTGGTCGCGCTCCTGGCGGTGCTCGCGAGCGGCGCGGCGTACGTGCCGCTCGATCCCCAGGAGCCGCCCGCACGCCTGGCGCAGACGATCGCCGACGCCCGCCCGGCGCTCGTGCTCACCGACACCGCGCACGCGCGGCGGCCCTGGGGCGTGCCGGTCGCCGTGATCACCGACGACCCGACCGCGGCCGCGGCCCCGGGTGAACTCCCGGCACCGCCGCGGGCCGCGCACCCCGCGTACGTGCTGTACACCTCCGGATCCACCGGCCGCCCCAAGGGCGTGCTGGTCTCGCACGGCGCCCTCGCCCACCAACTGGCCTGGGTGCAGGGCGAGTACGCGCTCACACCGGCCGACCGCGTCCTGCACAAGGCGCCCATCGGGTTCGACGTGTCGTTGTGGGAGCTGTTCTGGCCGCTGTGCCAGGGCGCAGCCGTCGTCCTGGCCGATCCCGACGGCCACCGTGATCCCGCACACCTGGCCGCACTGATCGACACCCGTGCGGTCACCGTCGCGCACTTCGTCCCGCCCATGCTGGACGCCGTTCTCGACGTCGTGGAAGCCGCGGGCGGCCCGAGCCCGACGCCGCCGGCCGAACGGGCGTTGCGCCTGCTCCTGTGCGGTGGCGAGGCGTTGTCGCCGGCCACCGTGCGGCGCAGCGCCCGCGTGCTCGGGCTGATGCCGCACAACACGTACGGCCCCACCGAGGCCACCATCACCGCGACCGCGTGGAATCCCGCCGGCACCGTGGTCGAGGACATCGTGCCGATCGGACGCCCGGTGTGGAACACCGGCGCCCTGGTGCTGGACGCCCGACTGCGACCCGCCCCGATCGGGCTGCCGGGCGAGTTGTACCTGACCGGGGCCCAACTCGCCGACGGATACCTGCACCGCCCCGGCCTGACCGCCGAACGCTTCGTGGCCGACCCGTACGGCCCGCCCGGCACCCGGATGTATCGCACCGGGGACCTGGTGCGCCGGCGCGCCGACGGCGCCCTGGTGTATCTCGGCCGCACCGACCATCAGGTCAAACTGCGCGGCGTGCGGGTGGAGATGGGCGAGATCGAGGCGCGGCTGACCGGGCGGGCGGAGCTGACGGGCGCCGTGGTCACCGCCCGGCCCGGGCCGACCGGTGCACCGCTGCTGGTGGCGTACGTGGTCGCGAGCGCCGCCGCGTCCGTGGACCCCGAGGCGCTGCGCGGCGAGTTGGCCGATCACCTGCCCGAACACCTCGTCCCGGCCGCGATCGTGGTCCTGCCCGTGCTGCCGCTGCTGGCCAACGGCAAGATCGACCGGGCCGCGCTGCCGGATCCGGCCGTCGCCGCGCCGACCGCGGACGGCGCGCCGAGCGATCCCGCGCAGGCCGAACTGGCCCGAATCTTCGCCGAGGTGCTACGGGTGGACCGCGTCGGCGTGCGGGACGGGTTCTTCGCACTGGGCGGGGACAGCATCGGGGCCACGCTGGTGGCGACCAAGGCCCGTTCCATCGGACTGCGGTTCACCGTGCGGGACGTCTTCCGGCACCAGAGCGTGCGCGCGCTCGCCCGGGTCGCCCGCCGCGACGAGGCCCCGACGGCGCCCCCCGCACCGCTCGTGCTCGCCGACCCGCCGCTGGCCCACGTCTTCCGCGACGGCGGGACCGGGCCGAACGGCCACCACGTGTGCGCGGTGCGGGCCGTCGCCTCCGGGCGAACGGACGCTCTGGAGACGGCCGTTGCCGAACTCAGCCGTCGCCACCTCATTTTGCGGCTGCGGATCGAGACGGTCGGCA
This sequence comes from Embleya sp. NBC_00888, assembly GCF_045207655.1. NCBI lineage: Bacteria > Bacillati > Actinomycetota > Actinomycetes > Kitasatosporales > Streptomycetaceae > Embleya > Embleya sp. NBC_00888. The sequence goes on from NZ_CP108785.1 coordinate 3,759,438, forward strand.
AGCGGCTGTGGCGCACCACGTCGACGGCCGAGGCGCACCCGAGCGTGGGCGTGGTCGAGGGCACGCGGGAAGACGTGGCCGAGCAGCTCGCGCGGGCGGTGGCCGCGTTGGACGTGGTCCAGGGGCCGACGCTGGCGGTGACGCTGACACCGGGACGCCTGTTCGTGGCCGCGCACGCACTGGTGCTCGACGCGGCGGCGGTCGAACGGATCGCGGACGAACTGGCTGCCGGCGTGCGGGCGGATCCGCCATCGCCATCGGCTGCGGAGCCCGACGCGAGACCGGAGGTCGCCGCGCGGGCCGGCAGTGCGGCGGCGGACGCCTGCCCGGGGATCTCCGCGCGGGCGCACGCGACGCCCGGGGACGCTTCGCCGGCGGACGCCGATCGTATCGACGCGGATCCGGTGCTCTGGGCCGAGGAGTTGCGCGACGCGACGCCCGCGCCTGCCGTACGAGGCACGGGTTCGGGCCGCCCCCTGTTCCTGACCGCCACCGTGGTCGGCACCCCCGGCGCCGGCCCCGTCGAGGCCGTTCGGGCCGCCGCCGGCGAGGCCTTCCTGATTGCGCTGCGTACGCGTGGCCCCGAAGCGGAGAGACTGCTGATCGACCGGGTGGTGGACCCGCACCGATCGGGCGAAACGGCGGCGCCGGTCGGGTCGTTCGCCTACGCCTACCCGCTCGCCTTCGACCGCGAAGGGGCGTTGCCGGACGTGCACGCCGCCGACCTGCGCGGCGCCGGATACACCCGAGTGCGCTACGCGAGCCGATCCGGCGCCCGGGTCCTGGGCCGGGTGGCCCGCGCGCAGATCGTCCTGCGCGACGCGCCGGCCCACGGCTGGGCCGACGACCTGCCCTCGGCGGTCAGTACGCGCTGGCCGCTGGACGCGGCGATCGCCGTCTCGGCGGGCGAGGACGGCACGCGGTGCCGGCTCACCCTGCATGCCGGGCCCACCGTCGACGCCGAGGACGCGCGCAGCCTGCTGGCGACGTGGGTCGCGCAGACCACCGCGCGCGTCCCGGGAGCCGGCGCGACCACCGACCACGAGACGACCACACCGAACACGGACACCGGGCGGACGATGTGAGCGACCTCAACCCTTCGAACGACCACCCGGCCCACACCCCGGCGGCGCTGTGGAGCCGCGAGGCGTTCGAGAACGCGCCGCCGACGGTGCGCGCGATGGTCGCCCCGCGCGAACTCGCGCCCGAGGCCGCGCACACCCGCGCGGTGGCGGTCCTGGCCCGACACCGGGACCTGAGCAGCGGCGGCCCGACGGCGTGGTGCGGCACCTTCACGGTCGACACGGACGCCCGCCGCTCGACCGCCCGGGTGGCACGGGTGGACGCAACGCCCGCGACCGCGTGGGTGGATCGTGGCCCCGACCTGCCCGGGCTGCTGGTCCTCGCCCTGCCCGGAGCCGTCGTCGACGGGACCTCGTGGCGCATCCTCGCCGACGAACTGCGCTCGGGGCTGCGCGGCGAACCGATCGCACCCGAGCCCGCGCCGACCGCCGACTACGCCGGCGCCGTCGCCCACGAGGCCGACGACCCGCAGTTGGTCGACCGGGCCACCGCCTGGTTCACCCTGATCGACCGGGTGGACGACCTGGACGCGCCCGCGCCGTGGCCCGGGAGCGAACCCGGAGCCTGGGACACGCCGCCCACCGGCGCCGCGACCATGCTCGAACTCCCCTTCGACACCGGCCCCTTGAGCCCGCGGACGCCGCTGCGCACGATCGTCGCCTCGACCGCGGCGCGGATCCTGGGCCCCTTCGCCCCCGGGCCGCTGTTCGTGGACGTGGTAGAGGACGACCGGGACCGCCACGACGGCCGCTTCGCCCACACCGTCGGCGACCTGCGACGCGTCTTCCCCGCCCTGCTGGAACCCGGCTCGCCCGACACCGACGCGCTGCCCGCGACCCCGCGTGCCGCCGCCGACTTCGGCCTGGCGCTCTACCTCGGCGAACAGACCGCGGGAGCCCTCGCGGACGCACCCGAGGCGGGCGTACTCCTGGCCTACGGCCATACCGACCTCGGGGACGAGGAACTGCTCGCCTACGACCGCGAGAGCGACGGGTACGCCGCCTCGCGCTATCCGCTGCGCCTGGACCTGTGGGTGGACCACTCGCCCGCCGGAGCCGGGCGACGCGTCGCGCTGCGGGTGGTCGCCGACCCGAAGGCGCTGCCCGAACTCGACGTCGCGGCCCTGCTCCGGAGCTGGCGCGCGGCACTGGAACCCGCCCTGCTCGACGCGGCCCGGGCCGGACCCGAGGACGACGCGCAGGCCGGTGACCTCGCCGCCCGTGACGCCGCCCTCGACTCCGCGATCGGCGGCCTGGGCGTGGCCGAGGTGCTGCCGCTGTCGCCGCTGCAGGAGGGTCTGCTCTTCCACCTGATGCTCGACGGCGCGGCCCGCGACATCTACGTACAGCAGGCCGTCCTGTTCCTCGACGGCCCCGTGGACGCCGATCGCCTCGCGGACGCGGCGCGGCAGGTTCTGGAGAAGTACCCGAACCTGCGCGCGGGCTTTGTGAGCACCGAGGACGGGCCCGTCCAGGTGATCCCCGAGCGGTTCACCGTGCCGTTCGCCTACGCCGACCTCACCGACGGCGGGGCCGATGTCGACGCCGCCTTCGAGGCGTTCGCCGACCGTCAACGGGAGATCCCGTTCGACGCGGCCCGGCCCCCGCTGATCCGCTTCGCCCTGGCCCGTACCTCCGACACCGGCCACCGACTCCTGCTCACGTCCCAGGTCGCGCTGCTCGACGGCTGGTCCGGCGGCCTCGCGCTGACCTCGCTCCTGGAGTTCTACACCGACGCCGAGGCCGAGAGCACGCGGGCCACCACGCCGTTCCGGGTCTTCCTGCGCTGGCTGGGCACCCGCGATCGGGACGCGGCCCGCGACGCGTGGTACGCCTACCTGGGCGACGTCGCCGAACCCACTCTCCTGGCCGGCCCGCGCCGGCCCGGCGACGACGCCACCCCGGCGTCGGCCGGCGAGATCCACCGCGAGGTGCCCGCCGCACTCGCCGCCCGCCTGGCGGCGCGCGCCCGCGAGGCGGGCGTCACCGTGGGCACGCTGTACGAAAGCGCCTGGGGGCTGCTGCTGGGCCGACTCACCGGACGCGACGACACCGTGTTCGGCGCGCTGGTGTCGGGACGCCACCCCGACGTCGACGGCATCGACACCACCGTCGGAGTGCTGTTCAACACCGTCCCGGTACGGGTCCGCGTCGCGCCGCACGAGCCGATCGCGCAGTTGTGGCGGCGTACCCAGGACGACAAGGCCGACCTGCACGACCACCCCTACCTGGGCCTGAGCGAACTCCAGGCGATGGTGGGCGCCGGCCCGCTGTTCGACACCTTCTTCGTCTTCCAGAACCTCCCGCTGCCGGACAAGAACCGCGAGTTCGGCCCCGAGGGAGGACTGCGCGTCCTCGGCCACGCGGTGCGCGACGCCACCCACTACCCGGTGTCCGTGGTGATCACCCCCGGCGAGGTCACCCGCCTGCGCGCGATGTACCACGACGACGCCTTCGACCGCGCCGACGTGGAGCTACTGACCGAGCGCTACCTGCGCATCCTCGAAGCCTTCGCGAGCGACCCCACCCGCGCCTGTGCCCGCGTCGACATCCTCGAAGCGGCCGAACGCCGACGCGTGGTCGACGCCTGGAACGCGACTTCGCATCCGGTGCCGGAGGTGACGGTGGCGGATTTGTTGGAGGAGCGTGCGGGGTTGGTTCCGGATGCCGTTGCGGTGGTGCAGGATCCGGATGGTGCGGCGCCGTTGGTGTGGTCGTATCGGGAGTTGAACGAGCGGTCGAATCGGATCGCGCGGTTGTTGCGGGCGCGGGGTGCGGGTCCGGAGCGGGTGGTGGGTCTGGCGTTGCCGCGGACCGCCGACATGGTGGCGGCGCTGTTCGCCGTGCTCAAGACCGGTGCCGCCTACCTTCCCATCGAACGCGACGTGCCCGCCGAACGCACCGCGTGGATGCTCGCCGACACCGCGCCCGTCTGCGTCCTCACCAGCGGCCCCGGCCCGGACACCCCCGACGCCGTCGATCTCGACGACGCGTCGGTGCGTGCGGAGTTGGCGGGGTTGTCGGGGGCGGATCTGTCGGATGCGGAGCGTTCGGATTTCGTGCGTTCGGAGGGGTCGCGGTTGGAGCATCCGGCGTATGTGATCTACACGTCGGGTTCGACGGGTCGTCCGAAGGGTGTGGTGACGCCGTATCGGGGTCTGACGAACATGCAGGTCAATCATCGTCGGGAGATCTTCGATCCGGTGGTGGCGGCGGCGGGTCGGCGGTTGCGGGTGGCGCATACGGTGTCGTTCGCGTTCGACATGTCGTGGGAGGAGTTGTTGTGGCTGGTCGAGGGCCACGAAGTGCACGTGTGCGATGAGGAGTTGCGTCGTGACGCGCACGCGCTGACGCGGTATGTGGACCGGCACCGGATCGACGTCGTCAACGTCACCCCGACCTACGCCCAACACCTCTTGGAGGAAGGGCTCCTGGAGTCGGACGCCACTGCCGGACGGCACCGGCCCGCGCTCGTCCTGCTCGGTGGCGAAGCCGTGTCCGACGGAGTCTGGGCAGCACTGCGCGACACCGAGGGTGTGCTGGGCTACAACCTGTACGGGCCGACCGAGTACACGATCAACACGCTCGGCGCCGGCACCGAGGACAGCACCACGCCCGCGATCGGGCGACCGATCCTCAACACCGCCACCCACATCCTCGACGCCAACCTCCAGCCGGTACCGGTCGGCGTGCCCGGCGAGTTGTACGTCACCGGCATCGGCCTCGCCCGCGGGTATCTCAACGCCGCCGGACAGACGGCCGCGCGGTTCGTGGCGAATCCGTACGGGCCGCCCGGCAGCCGGCTCTACCGCACCGGCGACCTCGCGCGGCGTCGCCCGGACGGCATCATCGACTACCTCGGCCGCACCGACGACCAGATCAAGATCCGCGGCCACCGCATCGAACCCGCCGAGATCCAAAGCGTGTTGGACACCCATCCGCAGGTGGCCCGCAGCGCGATCGTGCCCACCACCGGCCCGGACGGCGCGGTACAGCTCACCGCCTACGTCGTGCCCGAGACGGCCGGACCCGTCGACGCGCACACCAACGACGAACACATCGCGCAATGGCGGCAGATCTACGCCGACGAGTACACCGCCATCGACACCGCGGTGTTCACCGAGGACTTCGCCGGCTGGGACAGCAGCTATGACGGCGCGCCGATCCCGCTCGCGCACATGCGCGAATGGCGCGCCGAGACCATCCGACGCATCACCGAACTGCGCCCGTCACGAGTTCTGGAGATCGGCGTCGGCACCGGCCTGCTCCTGGGCGAACTGGCGCCCGCGAGCCAGAGCTACTGGGCCACCGACTTCGCCGCCCCGGTCATCGAGAAGCTGCGCGCCGACCTGTGCAGGGACCCCGAACTCGCCGCGAAGGTCGAGCTGCGCACCGCCCCGGCGCACGAACTCGGCGACCTGCCCGCGGCGTTCTTCGACACGGTGGTGATCAACTCGGTCGCCCAGTACTTCCCGAGCCTGGACTACCTCACCGACGTGCTGCGCCGAGCGCTCGACCTGGTCCGGCCCGGCGGAGCGGTGTTCGTCGGCGACGTGCGCAACCTGCGGCTCGCCCGAACCTTCCACAGCGCGATTCGACTCGGCCAGGCGACACCGGACACCGACGACGCGAGCGTGCGTGCCGCGATCGAGCGCGCCGTGCTGCTGGAGAAGGAACTCCTGGTCCACCCGGACTACTTCGCCGCCCTGACCGAGCTGCTGCCCGACCTCGCGGGCGTCGACCTGCGGATCAAACGCGGGCACCTGCACAACGAGCTGTCCCGACACCGCTACGACGCGGTACTGCGCCGAGTGGGCGGCGACCCGGCCACCACCCTCGCCGACATATCGAGCGTGCCGTGGAACGCCGCCGAGGGCACCGACGCGGTCGCCCGCCGGCTGACCGACGATCGGCCCGACGCGCTGCGCGTGCGAGCCGTACCCAATGCCCGACTCGCGGGCGAAATCGCCGCGGAGCGTGTGCTGGCCAACGGCGGCACCGGCACCGAGGCGCGCGACGCGCGCACCGCGGCCGAGCAGGCGGACGACGCGGCGGTCGAGCCCGAGACGCTGTACGCGCTGGGCGCGGACCTGGGCTACACCGTGGCCGCGACCTGGTCGAGCGCGGGATCCGGGGCCTTCGACGCGGTGTTCGTGGCCGGAGAGCGCGCCGCGAACACCGTAGTGGGCACCTACGTACCGACGGGTTCGGGCCGCGCCGACCTGTCCGGCTACGCCAACCACCCCGCCGCCGCCCGCGAGGCGGGCACGCTGGTACCCCGGCTGCGCGCGTTCCTGCGCGAGCGGCTGCCCGAGTACATGGTGCCCGCCGGATTCGTCCCGCTCGATCGACTCCCGCTCACCGTCAACGGCAAACTCGACCGTCGCGCGCTGCCCGCCCCCGACGCCGGCGTCGGTCGCGCGCCCACGCGGGCCCCGGCCGGCGCCGCCGAACTGGCCCTGTGCGCGCTGTTCGCCGAGGTGCTCGGCGTCGCCGACATCGGAGCCGAGGACAACTTCTTCGACCTCGGCGGCCACTCCCTGCTCGCCGCCCGATTGGCCGCCAAGGCCCGCGGCACGCTCGGCGTCGAGATCGCCATCCGGGACGTGTTCACCGCCCCGACCACCGCCGCACTGGCCGCGCTGCTCGCGGAACGCGCCGGGACGGACCACGCGGGCGCCCGGTCGTTGCGACCCGCCGTCACGCGGCAGGAGCGCCCCGACCGGGTGCCGCTGTCGTTCGCCCAGCGGCGACTGTGGCTGCTCGGCCAGTTCGAGACGGCGAGCGCGGCCTACCACGAACCGATCGCGGTCCGATTGCGCGGGACCCTGGACCGAGCGGCGCTCCGCGCCGCCGTACAGGACGTGACGAACCGTCACGAGACATTGCGCACGCTGTGTGTCGCGGCGCAGGAGCCCGCGGGAAGCGGCGCCGCCGAGGTGTTCCAACACATCCTGGCCCCGGAGGACGCGCACGCCGTCGTCGAGTTCGTCGACACCGACACCCTCGGCGCCATCGACGCCGAACCCGCGCTGGCCGCGCTGGTCGCCGAGGCCACCCGCCGCCCCTTCGACCTGGCCACCGAGCTGCCGCTGCGGACCACGGTCTTCCGGGTCGGCCCGGACGAGCACGTGTTTCTCGCGGTGTTCCACCACATCGCGATCGACGAGTGGTCCATCCGGCCGTTCGCACAGGACCTCGCCGCGGCCTACACCGCACGTGCGGCGGGACACGCACCCGCGTGGGAGCCGCTGCCGCTGCAATACGCCGACTACACGTTGTGGCAGCGCGACCTGCTCGGCGATCCGGCCGATCCCACCGGCCGTTACGCTCACCAACTCGCCTACTGGCGAACCGCTCTGGCGGCGCTGCCCCAGGAACTGGAGGTCCCCGCCGACCGGCCGCGCCCCACGGTGGCCGGCTACCGGGGCGGCACCGTCGAACGCCTGATCCCCGCCGAACTCGCCGAGCGCGTACGTGCCGTGGCCTCGGCCGCGGGCGCCAGCGCGTTCATGTTCTACCAGGCGGCGGTGGCGGCGCTGCTGCACCGCCTCGGGGCGGGCACCGACATTCCACTGGGAAGTCCGGTGGCCGGGCGCGACGACGAGGCACTCGGCGACCTGATCGGCTTCTTCGTCAACACGGTGGTCATCCGTGCGGACGTGACCGGCAACCCGACCTTCGCCGACCTGCTGGCCCGGGTGCGGGACACCGACCTGGACGCGTTCGCGCACCAGGACCTGCCGTTCGAGCGCCTCGTGGAGGAACTCAACCCGGCGCGTTCGCTCGGCCGCAACCCGCTGTTCCAGGTGATGGTCGGCTACCAGAACCAGGGCGTGGGCGAGGTCCGCTTCGGCGACATCGCACCGGTCGGCGAACGATTCACCCCACCCACCGCCAAGTTCGACCTCGACTTCGTCTTCCGCGAGACCGATCTGGCCGTGGTGCCGGAGGGCGCGGTCGAGCTGGGCATCGAGTACGCGGCGGACCTCTTCGACCACTCCACCGTCGAGGACTTCGCCGAGCGGCTGCTGCGGCTGCTCGCCGGGATCACCGACGATCCGAACCGCCGCGTGGGTGCGTACGAACTGCTGTCGCCCGCCGAGGCCACGCGGATCGTGGACGAGTGGAACGCGACTTCGCATCCGGTGCCGGAGGTGACGGTGGCGGATTTGTTGGAGGAGCGTGCGGGGTTGGTTCCGGATGCCGTTGCGGTGGTGCAGGATCCGGATGGTGCGGTGCCGTTGGTGTGGTCGTATCGGGAGTTGAACGAGCGGTCGAATCGGATCGCGCGGTTGTTGCGGGCGCGGGGTGCGGGTCCGGAGCGGGTGGTGGGTCTGGCGTTGCCGCGGACCGCCGACATGGTGGCGGCACTGTTCGCGGTGCTCAAGACCGGTGCTGCCTACCTGCCGCTGGAGCGTGACCTGCCGCGCGAACGCATCGCGTGGATGGTCGACGAGGCCCGACCGGTGTGCGTGCTCACCGCCGGCGAGATCGTGGGCGAGAACACCGTCGATCTCGACGATCCGTCGGTGCGTGCGGAGTTGGCGGGGTTGTCGGGGGCGGATCTGTCGGATGCGGAGCGTTCGGATTTCGTGCGTTCGGACGGGTCGCGGTTGGAGCATCCGGCGTATGTGATCTACACGTCGGGTTCGACGGGTCGTCCGAAGGGTGTGGTGACGCCGTATCGGGGTTTGACGAACATGCAGGTCAATCATCGTCGGGAGATCTTCGATCCGGTGGTGGCGGCGGCGGGTCGGCGGTTGCGGGTGGCGCATACGGTGTCGTTCGCGTTCGACATGTCGTGGGAGGAGTTGTTGTGGCTGGTCGAGGGCCACGAAGTGCACGTGTGCGACGAGGAGTTGCGGCGTGACGCGCACGCGCTGACGCGGTATGTGGACCGGCACCGGATCGACGTCGTCAACGTCACCCCCACCTACGCCCAACACCTCCTGGATCTCGGTCTACTCGACGACGACCCGGCGCGGGGCGGGCATCGGCCGTGTCTGGTGTTGCTGGGCGGCGAGGCTGTTTCGGATGCGGTGTGGAATCGGTTGCGCGACACCGAGGGTGTGCTGGGCTACAACCTGTACGGGCCGACCGAGTACACGATCAACACGCTCGGCGCCGGCACCGAGGACAGCACCACGCCCGCGATCGGGCGACCGATCCTCAACACCGCCACCCACATCCTCGACGCCAACCTCCAGCCCGTACCGGTGGGCGTGCCCGGCGAGTTGTACGTCACCGGCATCGGTTTGGCGCGCGGCTATCTCGACAGTCCGGGTCCGACCGCCGCGCGGTTCGTGGCGAATCCGTTCGGGCCGCCCGGGAGCCGGCTCTACCGCACCGGCGACCTCGCACGGCGCCGGCCGGACGGCATCATCGACTACCTCGGCCGCACCGACGACCAGGTCAAGATCCGCGGTCACCGCATCGAACCCGCCGAGATCCAAAGCGTGTTGGACACCCATCCCGACGTGCTGCGTTCCGCGGTGGTGCCGAGCGCGGACGGGACCCGGCTGACCGCCTACGTGGTCGGCGAGGCCGATCCGCAGACGCTGCGCGCCTGGTCGGCGGCGCGGCTGCCCGACTACATGGTCCCCGGCGCGTTCGTGCCGCTGGACGTGCTGCCGTTGACCGTCAACGGGAAGCTCGACCGGGCCGCTTTGCCCGAACCGGACTTCGCCGCGGCGGTCACCGCGCGAGGGCCGCGGGACACGGTCGAGGCCGTGTTGTGCCGGGTGTTCGCGGACACCCTGGCCCTGCCCCGGGTGGGTATCGACGACAACTTCTTCACCCTGGGCGGGCATTCGCTGCTCGCGGTCCGCCTGGTCGGCGCGATCCGTGCCGCCGGGATCGTGGCCGACCCGGACACGGTCACCGTGGCACTGGTGTTGACCGCGCCGACGGTCGCCGACCTGGCGGAGCGGCTGCGCGGGGGCACCGGCACGGACGAGTTGACCGCGCCCCTGCTGGCGTTGCGGCCCGACGGTGATCTCGCGCCCTTGTTCTGCATACACGCCGGATTCGGGTTCGCCTGGCCGTATACGACGTTGCTCGCACACGTGGCGAACGACCGTCCGGTGTACGGGCTCCAGGCCCCGATGTTGTCGGGTGCCGCCGCGCCGACCCGGTTCGAGGACGTGGTCGCGGAGCAACTGCGCGCCGTGCGCACGCTCCAGCCGCAGGGGCCGTACCACCTGCTGGGCTGGTCCTTCGGCGGCGAGCTCGCGTTCGCGCTGGCCGCCGAATTGCAGCGCGCGGGTGAGCGGGTGGATCTGCTGGTGCTCGTCGACGCCGAACCGCCGGTGCCGCGCGCGCACGCCGACGGGGCGGGCGCGGACGGCGGGTTCGACGAGGAGGCCGCGCGGGCGCATCTGCTGCGCGCGACACCGGCCGAGGTGGACCTGGCCGGTGCACTGGGCGAGGAGGTGGTGGCGGCCCTGCTCCGGACGCGGGTCGCCTACGAACTGCTCGTGCCCGCCGACCCCTACCCGGCCTTCCGCGGCGACGTGTTGTGCGTCGCGGCGCGCGAGAACCGCACGCGCACCGGCCGCGGGGCCTGGACGGCCCATGTTCTCGGCGTGGTCGACGAGTACGTCGTCGACCACGAGCACGACGATCTGCTGACCTCGGCCGCAGTGGACCAGTGGGGCCCACTCGTACGCCGACGGTCGGACGCGACACACTCAGAGAGGCACTGAAGCATCATGCGAAGAATCGCAGCGCCGCCCTTCGTCGGCCGCACCGCCGCCCGCCGCACCGGCACCGGCCGCCTCGCCGCGGCCGGGATAGCCGTGGCACTCGTGTTCGGCCTCGCAGCCTGTGGCGACGACGACAAGAAGGATGCCTCCGGCGCCCCGCCCGCCTCCGGTCCGGCGGCGGGCTCTCCCGGGACGGGTGGCGCGGCGGCGCCGACGTACCCGATCACGATCACCCACAAGTTGGGTACCACCACGATCAAGAAGGCGCCGAAGCGCATCGTCGCGCTGGGCGAGGGGGATCAGGACGCCGCGCTCGCGCTGGCGACCAAGCTCGCCGGCATGGTCGAGACGACCCCGCCGGACGGGGTGGCACCGTGGGCCAAGCCCAAGCTGGCCGGCGACAAGCCGCAGATCATCACGATGGGCGAGAACGGTGCTCCACTGGAGAAGGTGCTCGCGCTTCAGCCCGACCTGATCCTGGCGAACACCGACTACTGGGTCGAGCAGGAGTACGACAAGCTCAGCAAGATCGCGCCGACCACGGCGTTCGAGACCGGCCCCTCGCAGGACAGTTGGCAGCAGGTGACCCGGCAGGTCGGCAAGGCGCTGGGCAAGTCCACCGAGGCCGAGAAGCTGGTGACGGACCTGGAGGCCAAGATCGCCGGGGTGGCCACGAGCCATCCCGCGATCAAGGGCAAGTCCTTCGCGCTGACCAACGCGCAGAACGCGGGCACGGTCGCGGTGCTCAAGGACAAGTCGGACACCTCGGTGAAGCTGCTCGCCGGGTTCGGGATGACGTTCCCGGATGCCATCGCCGGTCTGCCCGGCGCCGGATTCGCGGCCGAGTTGAGCATGGAGCGGCTGGACGTGCTCGAAGTGGGCGTGCTGTTGAGCAACTACAACGCGGACGACGCGCTGAAGAAGGCGATCGAGGGCAACCCGCAGTTCGCCAAGCTGAACGTGGTCAAGCGTGGTTCGTACGTCCCGCTGGACTCCAACGACTTCTGGGCCCTGCGTGCGCCGACCCCGCTCGCCGTGGAGTACGTGATCGACAAGATCATGCCGCGCGTGGACGCCGCGGCCCAGGCCGCGAAGGGCTGATCGCGGGCACCCGACGGAATGCGAAGGGCCCCGACTCCCGTGCGACGCACGGGAGTCGGGGGCTCGGCCGTTCGAGGTCCGACCGGCTCAGAGTACGGCGACCGTGGTGCCGGCGATCTGTCCCGGCATGCCGGGCACCGGCTCGGCCGGGTCGGCGCCCAGTGCCACGATGCGGTTGTCCGCGTCGACGTGCACCACGCGCGGGCGATGCGCGGCCAGTTCGGCCTCGTCCAGGAGCGCGAACGCCATCACGATGACCAGGTCGCCCGGGTGGATCAGCCGCGCCGCGGCCCCGTTGGCGCCGATCACCCCGCTGCCGCGCGGGCCGGGGATCGCGTACGTGGTCAGGCGCGCCCCGGTGTCGATGTCGACGACCTGGACCACCTCGCCCTCGGTGATGCCGGCCGCGTCGAGCAGGTCCTCGTCGACCGTCAGCGATCCGACGTAGTGCAGGTCGGCCTGTGTCACCCGGGCCCGATGGATCTTGCCACTCAGCAGCGTGCGCAGCACCGGTGCTCTCCGCTCAGTTCTCGGTGGCAGCCACGAGGGAACGCGGCCGCATGTCGGTCCAATTGGTCTCGATGTGTTCCAGGCACTGGGCCCGTGCGGCGGGTCCGTGTTCGGCGCGCCAACCGTCGGGCACGTTCAGGAACGCGGGCCACAAGGAGTACTGGCCCTCGTCGTTGAGCAGGGCCAGGAACGTCCCGGAGTCGTCGTCGAAGGGGTTCGTCACGGCGGGTCAGCCTTTCGTGGTCGTCGATGTCGTCGGCGGCGTGGCGCCGGGGGAGGGGTCATCGGCCGCGGCGGGATCGGTCGGGGTCGCCGCCTCTGCGGCCGGCGTGGAGGTCGGTTCCGCGGCCCGCAGCGCGGGCAGCGCGGTGGCGACCGCGAGGACCGCGGCGACACAGGCCAGGCCGCCGGCCACGAGGGTGGCGCCGGGGCCGATCAGGCGGGCGACGCCGCCGGAGAGCGCGTTGCCGGTGGCCGGGCCCGCGGTGGCCTGGGCCAGCCACAGGCTGCCCACCCGGCCCTGGAGCCGGTCGGGCGTGTACTGCTGGAGGAGGGCGCGGCGCAGGATCTCGGAGATGGTGTCGGCGCCGCCGGCCACCGCCAGGACGAGCAGGCCGAGCCACAGGTGCCGGGTCAGGCCGAAGGCGGCGATCGCCGCGCCCCACAGTGCGGCCACCGCGATCAGGGTCACCCCGGGGCGTTGCACCCGCGAGACCCAACCGCTGGCCAGGGCACCGAGGAAGGCACCCACGGCGGGGGCGGTGTAGAGCAGGCCGACCGCCGTGGGTCCGCCGTCGAAGACCTCGTGGCCCATCTCGGGGAACAGGGCGTACGGCATGGCCAGGACGACGGCCGCCAGGTCGACGAGCATCAGCCCGCGGATGATCCTGTTCGCGCGTACGTGTCGCAGCCCGTCCAGGATGGCCTGCACGGGGTGCTGCGTGGCCGCGGTGTCGGCGTCTGCGTCCTCGTCGGGTTCGGGGTGCAGTTGCGGCAGTCGCCACAGCAGGGCCGCGCCGACCACGAACCCGGCCGCGTCGATCAGGTAGCACACCGCGACGCCCGGGCCGGCGGCGATCAGGCCCGCCAGGCTGGGGCCCACCATCGCGCCGAACTGGGTGGTCAGGGTGAGCAGTGCCCCTGCCGCCGCGAGGTGTTCGCGCCCGGCGAGGGCCGGTGTGACGGCCATCAGGGCGGGTGCGCCCAGGCCGCCGGCGATGCCGGCGGCGATGGCCGCGAGGTAGACGAACCACAGTTGGGGCTCGGGTGCGAGGGCGTTGCCGGCCAGCGCGAGCACGACGACCGCGGAACCGGCGCGGGTGGACAGGATGAGCCGGCGCCGGTCGGTGCGGTCGGCCAGTACGCCGCCGGCCAGCAGGCCCGCGCACAGGCTGACGCCGATCACCAGGTTGACCAACCCCACGTGCAGCGAGGACTCGCCCAGGTCGTAGACCTGGATGCTCGCGGCGACCGAGGTCAGCGCGGTCCCGAGCATGGACAGTGCGGTGGCGGAGAACAGCAGCCGGAACTCGCGATTGGCCCGCAGTGGTGTGATGTCGACCGCGATGTCGCCCAGGCGCACCGATCAACCCTGCCGGGAGGTGGGGATCAGGCCGTTCGCGATCGCGGTCGGGTTCTCGGTCGCGGTGGTGGGGTCCGGGCCGGAGCGGTCGTTGATGGAGGTGAGGATCTCGCCGGCGCGGACCGCGATGTTGGACAGCAGGGTGGAGCCGATGCCGTGGGTGTGCTCGGTGCCACCCTGAAGGTAGATCCCGGCGCTGAGCGGGGGTTCGGTGACCACCCGGTAGTCGCGGCCGAGGCGGGGGCGTCCGTACTCGTCGCGCACGCAGGCCCGGGCGGTGTTGCCGAAGAGCGCGAGTCCGTCGCCGGGGCGGTATCCCGTGGCGTAGACGACCACGTCGGCGCGCAGTGTCTCGGTCTTGCCGGTGGGCAGGAACTCGACGTCCACGTGCGCTGCTTCGGGGTCGTCCCGCAGGTCGACGACCCGGGAGGCGTGCCGGATGTACAGGCGTTGGCGGCCCTGGACGCGCTCCTCGTACACCCGCCGGTACAACTCTTCGATCAGATCGCCGTCCACGACCGAGTAGTTCGTGTTCCGGTGATACTCCGTCAGTTGCCGCTTGACCTGCTCGGGCGCCTCGAAGTAGTGGTCGACGGCCGCGGGGTCGAAGATCCGGTTGGCGAACGGGCTGTCGTCGGCGGGGGAGTAGCCGTAGCGGCTGAAGACCGCGTGCACCTCGGCGTCGGGGAAGCGTCGGTAGAGGTAGTCCGCGGTCTCGGCGGCGCTTTGTCCGGCGCCGACGACCACCGCGGTGCGCACGGTCGTCGGGTCGGTGGCGGCGACGTTGGGCACGAGCCGGGAGTTGTGCCAGACCCGGGCGGAGGCCTCGACTCCCTCGGGCAGGTGCGGCATCAGGCCCGGGGCGAGCACGACGTTGCGGGCGCGGTGGGTGGTGGGATCCCCCGCCACGGCGACGTCGAACGCGGTGATCCGGCCATCGGTGAGAACGGGCTCGACGGCCAACACCTCGGCGTCGTACCGCACATGGTGGGCCACCCGGGCGGCGGCCCATTCGAGGTATCCGTGGAACTCGGCCCGGAGCGGGAAGAACACCTTGTGATTGACGAAATCGACGAGTCGGTCGATCGAGTGAAGATAGTTGACGAAGCTGAAGTCACTGGTCGGATTGCGCATCGTGGCAAGGTCCTTGAGGAAGGAGACCTGCATCGTCGCGCCGTCCACGAGCATGCCGCGATGCCAGCCGAAGGTGGGCTGTTTCTCCAGGAACAGGGCGTCCACGCGGTGGTCCGACGAGGTGCGCGCGTTGTGTTCCTCGATCGCGACGGCGAGCGCCAGGTTCGAAGGCCCGAATCCGACCCCGATCAGGTCGTGAGTGGTCTTTCCGTCGTGCCGAGAGGAGGTCAACGAGCGTTTCCCTTCTGAGTGGTGGCCTCGAAGGGCACACGAAGCACTATTGCCTTTCAGTAGGGGAGGCTAACCTAACCTCGCGCGATGTGACCAGGGCTGTGGATCAATAGGTTAGCCTTGCCTAACCTGTCACTGTGCCGAATCGCGGAGGCTGTCGTGTCCGACTACGTCGAGCGGGAACTCCCTTTGTCCGAAGATCCTTTGGACCTGGCCGCAGCCTTGGCCGAGGCATCGTCGAGCATCGTGGGCGGCCGTGCGCATGTGGTCTACGAGCGGGACGACGAATGGTGCGTGGGCCTGGGAGCGCTCGTCGAGGTCGTGGTGACCAAGCACGAGGTCCGCTGTAGTGGCGGTGGCGGTGGTGACAGCGTGCGGTCGTGGGTCGACTCGCCGCTGCCGGTGGTGGACGAATTCCTGCGCGAGGCCCCGGTGTCACGCTGGCGCGCCTACGGGTGGGCCGGGTTCGAGTTCGCCTACCTTCAGGCTGGCATGCCGGAACTGGTGGGTGAAGAACCGTTGTTGCACCTTTTCGTTCCCCGCATCGAGGTACGCCTGAGGCAGGGCCGGGCACGAATACGCGCCGTCGACGCCGGGGAACTCGCCGCGGTCGTGGCACTGTTGACCGCACATCGACCGGCGCCGCGCAAGGATCCGGTGACCCTCGACGTCGCGGCCGGCGGCGCCGGCGAGTACCGCTCGGCGGTCGGCGCGGCGGTGGACGAGATCCGCGCACGGCTGCTGCGCAAGGTCATCCTGTCCCGGACCGTCGAGGTGCCCACACCGGTGGACATGGTCGGCACCTACCTCGCCGGGCGGCGCGGAAACACGCCCACCCGCTCGTTCCTGCTCGACCTGGGCGGCGTGTGTGCGACCGGCTTCAGTCCCGAGATCGTGGTGTCCGTGGACGCCGATCGCAACGTCGGCACCCAGCCGCTCGCCGGCACCCGCGCACTCGGCGGCGGGGAGGCGGCCGACCTGTCGCGACGCGACGACCTGCTCAGCGACGCCAAGGAGATCTACGAGCACGCCATTTCGGTCAAGGTCGCCTACGACGAACTGGTGCCGTTGTGCGACCCGGGCACGGTGATGGTCACCGACTATATGTCGGTCAAGCCGCGCGGCAGCGTGCAGCACCTGGCATCGTCACTGGTGGGCCGGCTCGCGCCCGGCGTCGGATCGTGGGACGCGTTCGCGGCGCTGTTCCCCGCGGTCACCGCGTCGGGCGTGCCCAAACCGGCGGCGTACCGCGCGATCCGGCGACACGAGACGGGTCCGCGCGGGCTGTACAGCGGCGCGGTGTTGACCATGGACCACGACGGGACGCTGGACGCGGCCCTGGTGTTGCGCACGCTCTTCCGGCGCGACGGCAGGACGTGGCTCCAGGCGGGCGCGGGCATCGTGGAACAGTCCGAGCCCGGGCGCGAGTTCGAGGAGACCTGCGAGAAGCTGCGCTCGGTGGCCGGCTATCTGGTGCCCGCGCACTGAGCGACGGGCGTCTTCGACAGGGGCGACAGGCGCGCCTTCGCGCCGCCGGGGATGCCGTGCGGCGCGAAGGGCGGGCATGGTGTACCGCCGGGTGGGAGCGAGGAGGGCCCCGTCGCGAGGTTTGTTCGACGCGGGTCTAGCGACGACCCCCGACCGGGATCACCAGTGGTGTGCCCGCGATGGGGCACTCGATCACCGCCGCGCGCAGGTCGAACACCTCGCGCACCAGCTCCGGCGTGACCACCTCGGCGGGCGGCCCGGCCGCGACCACCCGGCCGTCGCGCATCGCGATCAGGTGATCGGCGTACCGGCACGCGTGGTTGAGCTCGTGGATGACCATCACCACGGTCCGGCCCTCGGCGCGACCCAGTTCGGCCACCAGCTCCAACACGTCGACCTGATAGGCCAGGTCGAGGTAGGTGGTCGGTTCGTCGAGCAGCAGCACGGGGGTGTCCTGGGCCAACGCCATCGCGATCCATACCCGTTGGCGCTGCCCGCCGGAGAGCTCGTCGATGCCTCGACCGGCCAGCGCGTCCACGCCGGTGGCCTTGAGCGCGGCGTCCACGACGGCGTCGTCGGAGGAGGACCACTGCCGCCACCACCGCTGGTACGGAGTGCGACCGCGCGCGACCAGATCGCGCACGGTGATGCCCTCGGGCGCGGTCGGGGACTGGGGCAACAGCGCGAGCCGTTGGGCGAAGTCCCGCCCGGACAACCGGGAAACGCCCTCGCCGTCGAGCAGGACGGTGCCCTGACGCGGTTTCAGCAACCGGGCGAGGGCGCGCAGAGCGGTCGACTTCCCGCACGCGTTGGGCCCGACCAGGGCGGTCACCCGGCCGGCGGGGATGTCGAGGTCCAGGTCCCGGGCGACGATGCGTTCGCCGTAGCCGAGGGTGATGCCTTCGGCGGTCATCCCGGGGGCGGCGGTCGTCGCGGGGGTACCGGAGGCGTTCTTCGGCGGAGCGGAGGGAGGGGCGGCGTCCGGCGCGCCTTGCTCCGTCGCCGGTGCGGTGTGCTGCGTCGTGTGCTCGGCCTGCACGGACGGTCCGATCTGCGCGGCCTGCGCGGCCTGCGCGGCCTGCCCGGTCGGACCGGGCCGCTCGGCCGGTTCGATCGGCGCGGACTGCGCGACCGGTCCGACCGGTCCGACCGGTCCGACCGTTCCGGCGAGTTCGGCCGGCTCGGTTGCCTCCGTGTCGTCCGGGTGATCCGTCTGCTTCGTCTGCTCCGGCGCGGAACCCACGTCAGCCTCCCTTTCCGGCCCGGTTGTTCCGGGCGAGCAACCACAGCAGGTACGGCGCCCCGACGGCACCGGTGACGATGCCGACCGGGAGTTCGTTGGTGAACGCGGTGCGGGCCACCACGTCCGCCACGACCACCAGGGCCGCGCCGACGAGACCGCTCACGACCAGGGGCAACCCGGGGGTGCCGGCCAGTCTGCGGGCGATCTGCGGGGCGGCGAGCGCGACGAAGACCACCGGTCCCGCGCACGCGGTGGCCGCCGCCGTCAGTCCCGTCGCCAGCACGAGCAGCGCGATCCGCGAGCGGGTGACCGGCATGCCCAGGCTCGCGGCGGTGTCGTCGTCGAACTGGAGCATGCGGTACGGCCGCGCGAGCGCGATCGTCGCCGGCACCAGCAGCACGAGCGCATAGCCCAACCAGCGCACGTGGGTGTACTCGCGCCCGTCCAGGCTGCCGGTCAGCCACGAGGTGGCCCGGGTCGCGGTGTTCACGTCGACGCGCGCGAGCATCCAGCGGGTGAGCGCCGCGAGCATGCCGTTGACCGCGATGCCCACGAGCACGAAGCCGTACCCGGAGATGGTGCCGCCGCGAAACGCCAACAGATAGATGGCGGCGGCCGTCGCGAGCGCGCCGACCAGGGCGCCGAAGGGCACCGCGCCGTAGGTCGTGGACTGCGTGGTGCTCACACCGCCCAGCAGGATCGCCAGCACCGCGCCGGCCCCGGCGCCGGCCGTGATCCCGATCAGGTCCGGCCCGGCGAGCGGATTGCGGGTCACGGCCTGGAAGACCGCCCCGGCCATCCCGAGTGCGAATCCGACCAACACTCCCACCAGGGCCCGCGGGAGCCGGAGTTCGTGCACGACCAACTCGGCGTCGGCGGGACCCGCCCCGAACAGCCCGGTGACCACGTCGCGCCACGGCAGGTGGTAGTCGCCCAGCGCCAGTGACGCGATCAGGCCGACGAAGACGAGCACCGTCAGGCCGACGGCGGCGGCGAGCGTACGCGGGCGCACGGCGAACCCCAGGGGCCCGCGCTCCCAGCGCAGGACGCGCGGTGCGGGATCGGCAGTCTTCATCCGGCGTGTTCCCCGATCCTTCCGCGCCTGACCAGATATATGAGGAAGGGCGCCCCGAGGAAGGCGGTGACCACGCCGACCTCCACCTCCGTGGGCCGTGCGATCACCCGCCCGACCACGTCGGCGACCAGCAACAACACCGCACCGGCCAGCCCCGAACACGGCACCAGCCAGCGGGCGTCGGGACCGGTGAAGGCCCGCAGCACATGCGGCACCACCAGACCGACGAACACGATCGGCCCCGCGGCGGCGACCGCGGTGCCGGTCAGCAGGACGACCACGAGCGCGCCCAGCGCCCGGGTGGTGCCCGCCCGCGTGCCCAGCGTGGTGGCCAACTCGTCGCCGAGCGCCAGCGCGTTGAGCCGACCGGTCAGACTCAGCGCGAGGCAGATCCCGACCACGACGAACGGCACCAGGAACAAGGTGGTTTCGCTGTCCCGGCCGGCGAGCGAACCGACCGCCCAGGAGCGGTAGCGGTTCAGCGAGTCGGGATCGGTCAGCACGAGCGCGCCGGTCCCGGCCTCCAGCAGCGCGCTGACCGCGGCCCCCGCGAGCGCGAGCTTGGCGGGTGTCGCACCACCCACGCCCGCCCCGCCCACCAGATAGGCGATCGCACCCGCGATCGCCGCGCCGAGGAAGGCGAACCACAGGTAGCTGTGCGATCCGGTCAGTCCGAGCAGACCCACACTCGCCGCGACCGCGAACGCCGCACCCGCGCTGACCCCGATCAGACCGGGGTCGGCCAACGGGTTGCGGGTCACGTTCTGGGCGACGGCGCCGGCCATCCCCAGCGCGACGCCCACCAGGAGTCCCAGGAGCGTGCGCGGCACCCGCAGATCGCGAATCAGCCCGGCGTCACCGGTACGTTCGCCGCCGAGCATGGCGAGCACCTCGCTCGGCGCGACGTTGCGCGTGCCGATCGCCAGGGACGCGAACAGCGCGCCGAGCAGCAGCACGGCCAGCATCACGAGCAGCCCGACACGCGAGGAACGGCCGGGCGCGGCCCGGGCGTCGGACGCGGCGACGGCGGACGGGGCATCGGGGGAATCGACCCGGAGAGACACCCCAGTAAGGTAAGGCATACCTGAAAGACTTGCCCAGTACGCCCGGTTGCGACGCCGTACCGCCGGGCGTCGCACACGCAAGCCGATTCCGACCCGAGGCGCCGAGCAATCGGGACCGAAACGACGAGGGGGCATCCCATGGCGCGAGACGACCAGGCCGGCGACACCCGTGACCGTACCGGACGATCGCCGATTCGCACCTGTCGGGCCACGGTCGTGCGGTCGGCCGAGGTGACGCCGAGAATGTTGCGGTTGACGCTCGGTGGCGAGGAGTTGCGTACGTTCGAGGGAGGAAGGCAGGCCGACGAACGGGTCAAACTCTTCTTTCCGCCTCGGGGCGAACGCATACCGGTGCTGCCCGAATTCGGCCCCGAGGGCCTGATCTATCCCGCCGGCGCGACACCGCCGCACGCGCGCAACTACACCGTGCGGCGCTTCGACCCGGCCGGGCTCCAACTCGACATCGACTTCGTGATCCACGGCCACGGCCGAGCCGTGGAATGGGCCCGCGAGGCCCGACCCGGCGACGTGCTCGGGATAGCCGGCCCGGCGGTCGGTACGCTCCCGCCCGCCGACGCCGACCAGTTGTTGATCGCCGGGGACGAGACGGCGCTGCCCGCCGTGGCCTCGATTCTCGAACGCCTCACCCCCGGCACACGCGCGCACGTCTTCGTCGAGGTCGCCGACCGCTTCGAGGAGCAGCCCCTGAGCGCGGCACCGGGCACCGACGTGCGGATCCGATGGTTGCACCGGGACACCTCGACCGACCCCGACGACGACCAATTGGCCGACGCGGTCTGTGAATTCCCCTGGCCGGACGGCACCGTGCACGCCTGGGTCGCCGGCGAGGCACTCACCGTGCGCACCATCCGTCGCTACCTGCGCAACGAACGCGGTCTGAACCGGGACACCCTGCACGCGGCCGGCTACTGGCGCCGAGGCAAGACGGTGGAGGAGTGGCTGAACGAACCCCAGGACGCCGACGCCTGATCCCGCACGGGCGGGTCCGGACCCGCCGATCGAACCGGCGACCTCCGGGCGGCCCCCGCACCGCGCGACCTGTTGCCTCTCCTGGCGAAGGCCGTTCCCCCGGGCGGTGGACCCACCGATGGGGTGACCCGATTCGAGGTGGACTCCCCGCGAGTGCTCAGGACCGAGGCGAGCGTCTCCGCGACATACACCAACCGGAACGGCTCCTCCGCGCTCACTGTGGTGCTCACCCGTCCCGTCTTGGGCAGTCGCGCCGACCTTGAGGACGTCCCGGCCTGCGACAAGACGAGTGCGCAGGACGAGTGCACCCGCTCGGCGGAGCCCGACGGCGGCTCCTTGGTCGTGCGCAGGACGGCGACGACGGCGGAGAAGACCGAACAGGAGTTGCGCGTGGTGCACATCCGGCATCCAGCCCACGGCGTCCTGCGCCGGGATGAATCGTGTCCCCGACGGCCGGACCGTGGCCTTCACCGAGTACACCCACCAGCGCTTCGTCGACCTGATGCCGGGTGAACGCGGACAACGACGGGTCGCCACCCTGGGCAAGCCGCGTGACGTCGCGGACTTCACCCGCCGACTGCGTGCCTCCGGGCCCGATACGTACCGCTGACGGTCGACGGGCGGGACGCAGGGGCGCATCCTGCGCGAACGTCTCGGCGCCCGCTACGTCAACGCCGGATTCACCTTCGGCCAGGGATCGTTCAACGCGATCGACAAGAACGCCCCCGGCGCACCGTGGCGTCGCTTCACGATCGGCCCGCCCGCCACCCGCGCCGGCGAGGACGTCCTGGAGAGGGTCTCCCGACGTGACTGGTACCTCGACACCCGTGCCGCGGCCCCCGGCGTCGCGCACGACTGGATCGGGGCCGCGCACCCCACCCGCAACCTCGGTGTCGCCTGGCCCAGCGACGAATACGAGAACACTCGGCTGCGCGCGAGCTACGACATCCTCATCCACCTGCACCACATCGGCGCGACCCACCGGCGCGCCACCAACTCGACGTGATGGGTGGGGGTTCGGGGCGTGGGTGGGGCTTCGGCGGCGCTCCCGGCCCCGTCTCCGCACCCGCTTCCGTTTCCGCTCCTGCTTCCGCTCCTGTTCCTGCTTCCGAGCGCGCGTCCGTCGATGTGGGGAGGCCGGGGATGGACACGACCGGCCTCAATCGCTCGCCGAGCCGCGGTCGACCGAGGAGAGCGGCGGGGCGATGTCCTCGAGGGAGCGCCCTTCGGCGTTGATCGCGAGGAATCCGGCGACGATGCCGGCGGCCAGCATCAGGCCGGCGCCGATGCAGAACGCGAGCACGGTGTCCGCGACGTCGCCGGACTTGGTCAGGTCCGAGAAGACCAGGGGGCCGGCGATTCCGCCCGCCGCGGTACCCACCGCGTAGAACAGTGCGATGGCCGATGCCCGGGCCTCCATCGGGAAGATCTCGGAGACGGTCAGGTAGGCGCTGCTCGCGCCGGTGGAGGCGAGGAACAACACGACGCACCAACACGCGGTGAGCGTGGTGGCGTTCAGGTGCCCTGCTCCGAACAGCCAGGCGGTGACGAAGAGCGCGAGCGCGCTGCCGACATAGGTCGAGGTGATCATCACGCGTCGTCCGACCGAGTCGAACAACGGCCCCAGCAGCAGCGGACCGAGCAGGTTGCCGACGGCGATGACGGCGAAGTAGTAGCCGGCACGGTTGCTCGGCACGTCGTAGAAGGTTTCCAGGATCGACGCGAAGCCGAAGGTGATGGCGTTGTAGAGGAATGCCTGGCCGATGAACAACGACAGGCCCAGGACCGACCGACGCGGATGGTCCCGCACCACGCTGCGCGCGATCGCGCCCAGACCCGCGGCCTTGCCGGTGTCGATGGTCAACTCGCCCTCGGGGTCCGGCAATACGCGCTTCTCGCCGGTGCTTCGCGTGGTCTCGGCCACCACCTCCTCCTCGACCTCGGAGACCAGGCGTTCGGCTTGGTCGCCACGGCCGTGCAGGTAGAGCCAGCGCGGTGATTCGGGGACGTGTCGGCGGACCAACAGGATGACCAGGCCGAGCACGACGCCCAGCGCGAAGGTCAGACGCCAGCCGATGTCGGCGGGGAAGATCGAGGTGTCGAGCATCACCACGGACAGCAGCGCGCCGCCGGCGGCTCCGGCCCAATAGGTGCCGTTGACGGCGAGATCGACCCGGCCTCGGTAGCGGGCCGGCATGAGTTCGTCGATGGCGGAGTTGATGGCCGCGTACTCGCCGCCGATGCCCAGGCCGGTGATGAACCGAAAGAGGAAGAACATCCAGGCCTGGACGGACAGGGCGGTCAGCGCGGTGCCCACGAGGTACACGGCGAGCGTGACCATGAAGAGCTTCTTGCGGCCGAATCGATCCGTCAGCCACGCGAAGAACAGCGCACCGACACACGCCCCCGCGACGTACATCGCGGCGGCCGGCCCGGTGACCTGAGCCGCGGTGATGTCGAGCCCACTGTCCGATTCGGACAACCGGCCGGCGACGTTGCCGACCACGGTGACCTCGAGACCGTCGAGGATCCACACCGTGCCGAGGCCGATCAGAATGCGCCAGTGCCACCATGACCACGGCAACCGGTCCAGGCGGGCGGGAACATCGGTGGTGAGGGTTCTGCGTTCGTCCGACGCGCTGCCCGGGGTTGTCGCACTGGTCATGATCGCCGTCCTCCGATCGGGTCGCCTTCGCGGCTGCCCCGCCCCGACCCGGGAAAACCCCCACGAGGGCGCCGGGCTTCGTGTCGCGACCCACCCGGCGCCCCCTACTCCGGTGCCGCCAGGGGCCGTTCACGGCCTCGCCGAGCGCGCGGGAGCACAGGCCGTCGGCGTCCACGACCCGCCGCCGTCGCTCTGGTGATGCTCACTGTGAGCGAGGTTTGAGGAGTTCCTCGGTGAGGGTGTTCGGCAATTCGCGGGAGAGCGGCGACCGGGTCAGGGCGCGGTAGACGATCGGGCCGATGAGGGCGTCGATGGTGTCGTCGGGGGTGAGGGCGGGGGAGATCTCGCCTGCGTCGATGGCGTGTGTGAGCATGGCGCGTTCCCGGTCGCGGCGGGGGGCCAGGTAGCGGCGGTGCAGGCTTTTGGCCGTGTCGGGGTTGTGCTGTGCCTCGGCGATGAGCGCGAGCAGGACTTTGCCGGCGGGGTCGTCGGTGACGAATCGCGCGAAATCGCGTACGTAGCGGCGGATGCCGTCCGCCGTGGGCGTTTCCGTCGGGACGGGAAGAAGCTTTTCGCTGTCCTCGATGAGCGTGTCGAGGAGGATCTCGACCTTCGAGGGCCACCAGCGGTAGATCGTCTGCTTGGCGACGCCGGCGCGGCGCGCGATCGCCTCGACGGTCAGGGCGCCGAAGCCGTGTTCGACGAGCAGATCGTCCGCGGCGTGAAGCACGGCCAGGCGCGCGACCTCGTCGCGACGGTTGCCGGAGTGCGTCCTGCGGGGCTGGGGGCTGGCGGCGGGCATGCGGGACACGGTACCCGTCCGGCTGCGGCAATATAATCTTGCCTAGACGCAACGTCGCGTCTATGTTGAACTCCACTCACCGAGAAGGAGTCGATGTGTCCGTCACGTCCAACCGCCAAGCTCTCGTCATCGGAGCCTCCCGAGGACTGGGACTCGTCCTCGCCAACGAGCTCGCTCGACGCGACTGGCGAGTCACCGCCACCGCGCGCCGAAGCGGCGGGGAACTGCAAGCGAACGCCGATGCCTCGAACGGGCTGCTCGAGGTCGAATCACTGGAGATGACCAGCTCCGACGAGCTGGCCGCGCTGCGCGAACGCCTGGCCGGCCGGCGACTCGATCTGCTCTTCGTCAACGCCGCGATCGACCGAGGCAACCTGCCGATCGGCGAGGTCCCGACCGACATGTTCACCGAGGTGATGGTCACCAACGCGTTGAGCCCACTGCGTACCCTGGAGGCCCTCCGTGACCTCGTGGTGCCCGGCGGCACCGTCGCGGTCATGTCCTCCGAGCAGGGCAGCATCACGCGGAACACCGAGGACGGCTACGAGCTGTACAAGGCCAGCAAGGCCGCGCTGAACCAGCTCATGCGCAGCTACGCCACCCGCTACGCCGACGACGGCCGGACCAAACTGCTCATCGACCCCGGCCACAACCGGACCCGGCTCGGCGGACCCGACGCGCCCCTCGCCGCCGAGCAGAGCATCCCGGCCGTCGTCGACGTGCTGGAGGCGCACATCGGCGCCCCCGGCCTGCAGTTCCTGGATCGGCACGGCGAGACCGTGCCGTGGTAGAGCGCCGGGGCACGGTCCACAGCGAGCGAAACGGCGGCAGGGCATCGGGATCGTGCAGGTGACGCGTTGATCCGTTGAGCCTGTCGTCGTCACCCGGTGATCTTGCGGCGGCGGTGGTAGGCGACGGTGGCGATGGCCAGCAGCGGACCCCAGAGGAGGAGAGGGGCGTAGGCGGCGGTCATCAACCAGTAGTAACCGCCGTCGGGGGAGTCGGGGTGGCCCATGTTGTCGGGGTCGTTCCAACCGATGGCGCCGAAGACGGTGATCAGGGTGACCAGGACGGCGCCCGTCGCGGCGGGGATCACCGCGGCCAGGCGCGGAATGCGGCGGCCGCCCAGCCACGGGACCCAGCGGGGCATCACCTCGCCCCAGCGCTGGACCAGGCCGAGGGCGAGCAGACCGATGAGTTCGGCGAAGACGCTCAGGCCGATCAAGTAGAACGAGTACTCGCCGGGGTAGTCGGACTGGTGGAGCGGATCGCCCGCGGCGAACCCGCTCGGCATGCCGAAGGCGATCGCGGTGCGCCACAGGCCGGTCGGCAGCAGAGTGAGCGCGGCCCCCTTCGCGGCCCAACGGACCCGGCGGGAGACGACCGGGCCGGCGGGCGACTCGGGGGCGACGCCGCCGGCGGGCGACTGGGCGGGTCGGGCGATCGTGGCGGCGGTCATGTCTGCGTCCTTTTCGGGAGTCGTTCCTGCGATGCCTCAACCTTCGTCGGTGGGTGGGGCGGTGGACCATCCGCCGATCGGGAGACCGGATGGGACCGACATGTGGGATGCCTGACCCGATCGGCAGAGGCCGCGAAGGACTTCGACCACCTACTGCGGTGGAACGTCAGGGACCGCTCTCGACCTGCTACTCGTCCTCGTCCTCCTCGTCGTCCTCGTCGTCGTCCTCGTCCTCGTACTCCTCTGCGATGTCCGCGAGATGGCTGTAGAGCTCATCGAGGAGGGGCCGGTCGCCGGTCCACCACGGAGCGGCCTTACGGGTTCCGTGGGGCTCCTCGATCAAGGAGGAGTCGACGGCGCTCATCCAGGGATAGGCCTCGGCCGCTTCGAACTGTGAGTCCCAGTCGTCGGGGTCGTATTCCATTTCGTCGAGGCCGCGGATCCTGGGGACGGGTACCCGCAGTTGCTCGTGCTTCACCATCCAGGTGTTGCGGAAGAAGTCGAACTGCAGGTGGTGGCAGTCGTCCGTCTCGGTGAAGAGGATCGGTGGCACGAGGAAGTGGGCCGCACCGACGGTGGCCGCCACGTCGATGTAATTCGCGGGCATGCCCCCGGAGTTCCAGCACGCCGCGAAGTTCACCGGGGTGAGTGATTCCTTGCCGAGAACGTGGATCCGGTTGCCCCGCACCACGAACTTCTCCGGGTCCAGGACCACGTCCTGACCGAGCATGAGGATCGGCGCCGGCATGATGTGCGTCTTGGCGAAGGCCTGCGCTGCCTCGTTGAGGTCGACGATCTCGTCGAAGCGCGTGGCGTCGAACTCGCCCCAGGAGTGGAACGGACAGCACGCATCGTTCGTTTCCTCCGACTCGGGGAAGAGCAGGGACTTGTCGAAGGCCGCGACGACGTCCGCCGCGCGGTCGCCGCTCCCGTCTCGCCGCGCGGCGAGGAAGCCCGGGATCCAGTCCGTGCCCTTGGCCTCGATCACGGACGACACGCACTCGTCGCGGAATGCCGTCTCGCCGAGCTTGCAGTTGAAGTAGTCGAGCAGCGTGATCGCGGCGCATTCGGTGAGTGAGAGACCGGTGCTCTTGGCGAACCAGAAGTCGTAGCCGTTCGCGACGAAGTCCACCCCGCGGAACCTCTTGTGGACGAACGGCTCGCTCCCGCCGTGATCGGCGGACAGGCTGCCCCAGTGCGCGGCCGCGACCCGGTCGTAGTAGGTCTCGGCGTGCCGGGCGAGTTCCGGGGCGAAGACGCTCTCGCCGGTCAGGTAGCAGGCTTTGCCGAACAGCGCGCCGATGTCCGGGTCGTGCGCGATCTCGGCCTCGGCCTGATGGAAGACGAGTTCGGTGCGCAGGAAGACCTTGCGGCCGTCGCGGTAGGGCGCGCCCTCGTGTTCGTACCGCTGGTCGAAGATGACGCAGGTGAAGGCTTCGATGTCGGTGAGGGCGATACCCCCGGTGAGGTCGAGCGCGGGTTCGCCCGAGCCGCCGGTGAGGTAGAGCAGCACCGTGTACCGGGAGACGTGTCCTCGGACGCTGTCGTAGTAGGGGGTGTCCCGGTGGCGGTGGAAGTTGGCGTCGCCGGGCTCGAAGCGGTTGCAGCGGAACACCGGGTTGACGTGCGAGAAGCCGGCCGGGAGGGCGGTGGGCAACGCCTCGGATACCGCCTTGGTGAGGGCGTCGGCCAGCAGGGCCGAGTGGAAGATGAAGCGTTCGCCGCCGCGGGAGCCGGAGTTGAGTGGTGGGACATAGAGGTTCAGCCCGTCCAGGCCCTCGACGCGGGCGCGGGCGAGGTCCGGCAGGTCCAGGCGTGCCACATACGCGTCCCGGGTGATCTCGGTGGGCCCGGCGAGCGTGAGGTTCAGCGGGACGTTCGCGAACAGCCGGTCCAGGGGCACGATGTTCTCGAAGGTGCGGAACGACAACTCGTGCGGGTCCACGAACACGGCGGCCAGGTGCGAGGCTTCCTCGCCGGCGCGGGCGAACAGCTCGCGCACGCTCTCGTCGATGCGCTCCGCGTCGATGAAGCGCACCGCCTTGAAACGAGCCGTCGGATGCCAGGAGATCGCGAGTCCGTCGATCACGGCGACGGCCTCGGTATCGGTCGCGTCGACCTCGGCGCGATAGCGGGCCACCTCGTCCGGGGCGGCCGAGCCGGTCGACAAGGCAAAGAAGCGGTCGCGGAGTTCGGTGTTCACACGCTCCTCCAGAAGCTGCGCAGGGCGGTCGGGAGTCGAGAGGCGGATGCGAGCATCTGCGCACCGGCCTCGGAGACGTCCTGGCGGTGGAGCAGGAGACGCTTGAGGGAGCCCGCGAACGGAGCCTCGATCAGGGCCTGTACGCCGTCCGCGCCGATGTGGTTGTACCGGAGGTCGAGTTCCTCGAGTCGGTCGAGACGTGCCAGTGCGCGCATGCCCTCGCCGGTGATCCGATTGTGCTGGAAGTGCAGCCGCCGGACGTTGCCGAAGTTCCCGGAACAGGCCAGATCCACAGCGCCGTTGTCGCCGATGCCGCAATAGCGCAGATCGAGCGTCTCGATCAGTCCGGCCGAGGCGGCGGTGGCGAGGGCCGCGGCTCCGGGATCGCCGATCCGGAAGTACGAGAGGTCCAACTCGCGGATCCGGCCGAGGTCGAGGTCCGCGAGGGCACCGGGATCATGCGGTGGCGGCGGGAGCGGGAGGTCGTCATCGTCGAAGTCGGGCTCGTCGCTCCAGTATTCGGCGTCCGCCTCCTCGGCGACGGTGCCCGGCCGGATGCGCAGCGCGGTCACGAAGCGGCCCCGCAGGGCCTCGGCTATGCGCGCGGGCGTCTCCACCGGCCCGTTCACCGCCACCTTGGTGGCAAAGCCGTACACGCGCGCGACGGCCTGGACACCCTCCGGGAGTTCGGCGTCCCAGCTTCCTTCGTGCTCCCTCGTCAGTCGGTCGATCTCTGTTCGCAGTGCCTCGCGTCGGTCCTCCCGTACCTCGCGTACGAGGCGCAGTTCCCACTCGATCAACCTGCCCCGGGCGTCGCCCTGCTCCAGCAGCACATCGCTGTAGGCACGCCAGGCGGCGAGGTCGTCCGAGTCCGCACGCAGTAATTGTTCCAACGGCGTTGTTCTCATCCGGAACAACCTAAAGGTGGCTGCCGACAATCGACGACCACGCGCGCCTGGTGCTCACCCCGGGCCCGGGTCTGGGCCTCGTCCTCGCCTTGGCTCGGACTCGGGTTCGGTTTCGGTCATCGAGTGAGTGAGGGGTTCGGGGTGATTCTTTCGGGGGCGGGTGTGCGTCCTCTCGGTGGGCGGGGGCGTCGTGTGGGGCGGGGCCAGCGGCGGCGGCCCATGCGCATCGGGGAATCCTGGTTTCTGATGCGCTCCAGCCGTGCCGTCTCGTCGCGATCGCCTCCGGAGCCGTAGGGGCCGGTGAGCGGGACGGGATGGCGGAGCGGGTCGGACAGCGCGACGAGGTAGGGCAACTCCTCGTCCCGGTTGTCGGGTTGCTCGAACTCCATGTTCCAGCCCTTGACCACCAGGACCGGCCCGGACTGCTCGCATCGGGTGTAGTCGATCAGGCCGGAAAGGTCCTCGATGGTGGGCACGCCCTTTGCCTCCGACGGCAGACGCCCTCGCCGGTACGCCTGCCGCTCCTGCGCGGACGCGCCTTCGTATGCCGGCACCTTCACGCTCCAATAGGCGTGAATCGCCTGCCACAACACCGATTCGGGTGCGGTGACGAGGCCGTCGGTCCAGTGCCGGCCGCTGCCCACCTCGAAGCTCAGGAAGCCGCCTTCCCAGCTGTTCGGCTTGATCTCGGCGATGCCACGGGCGCCGGAGTCGTCGAAGCCGAGCAGGTGGTGCGGGACGTCGATGTAGAGGGCGAGTCCCTTGTCGAGCATCGCCCGCTCGAACCGCCGCCGACCGGAGGTGACGTATTCCTTGTGCCGATCGGCAAGTTCCGGGCAACCGGCCACCGCCTGTTGGTAGCCGGTGACCGTATCCGAACGCCCGGTCCACTCGCCGTACAATTGAATGATCACGCGTGACTCCCCACCTCAGCGCGATAACCGACGGAAGTCACCCAATCACTATCCGCGAACACCTCGCAGGTAGGTTTTGCGCCAAGCTCCGGGCTTTCCCAGGTGATTCGGCCGCAGGTGGCCGGTTGTCGACCCCTCCGGTCGATTCCTGTCGTGGATCCCTGTCGTCGATCCCTCTGCTCGATCTGTCGGACTCGGGCCCGGGGCTCGGTTGTTCGCCGTGGCGAGTCCACCTGCGGTATGGCTATTCGATTCCTTGGTCCCGCCGGCCGCATTCGGATTCCTGGAGGCGCTCGATCAGCGTTTCGGTCGAGGGGCCTTCGAGCACGGTGGTGGTGGAGTCGCGGGTGGCCGGGCTCGATCGGGGCCAGGCGTCGAGGGCGTAGAGGATGTCGAAGTCCTCCAGGTCCATCCAGCCGATGGCGTGGTCGGGGTCGTGTTCGGCATCGCTGATCCGGACGGCCGCGGTGCCCTCATGGGGATGGATGCCACCGGCGTGGCGGACGGCGAGGACGTGGACCCGGCCCGGGGAGAAGTCGGAGGTGGGCGCGAACTCCTCGCGTAGGCACCAGGTTTGCCCGGGTTCGACGATCAGCCACGGCGAGCGGTCGGCGAGGCGCTCGCAGGCCGCGCGGGTGGCGGCCTCGCGGCTGAGGAGGTCCTCGGTGATGAAGGTGTCGATCCATGCGTTGACGAGGGCGCCTGCGGCCTGGGCACCGAGGACCTGGTCGACGGGCTTGTCGTTGGGGTTCACTGGATCTCCTGGGTGGGATGCCTTCGATGAAGGTGTCGTGGGACGGGTCGTGAGCGGTCGGTGGTGGATGCCGTGAACGCGGTCGGGCGTCGGCGTCGGACCGTCCGCCGCCGGTGCCCGGTCCGGGACAACACGGGGATGGGGGAGACCCATGCCGGCGACGAGTGTGATCCTGTCGGCGCGCCGCGAACGAGGCGATCGTCGTCGGGCGTCGGTTGCGGCGTACTGCTGTCGGAGTGGTCGGCGCCGGTTGTTGTTTCGGCGCTTACTGAATTACTCGAATACCGGATCCACCCGGTTGCCACCCTGCGTCGTTTTTCTTCACCGGGTGGTCTCGCGCGCGACCGCTCGACGGTCGGTGCCCGGGTCTCGGCCCCGGGGGCGAGTGCGCCCGCGTGCCTTGGGCCGCAGGTTGCGGGATCGCGACGACCTGCGCGGACGGGCCCGTCGGGCAAGCGCGCCCGGGCGGACGCGGGTGCGGGTGATGGCGGCCGTGACGCTTCTCACGTCGGATGAACGCGTCCACGGTTCCGGCCTGTTGCGTCGAGGGTGGCCGCGCTGAGCTGCTCCGTGCGCGGGCCTCGACCGGTCTCGACCGGCCTCGAGCGGTCGAGGACTCACTCTGCGGCGAGGCGTGGCCGGTACGGCCGTCTATTCGAGCGGGCGGTGGATCGCCTCGCCGCGCACGATGTGGGTCCCGTCCCAAGCAGCCATGCACGAGAGCCTGGCAGCGGCCCGGCCTGATCGGCAGAGGCGCACCGGCGGCGCTCTCGAGGCGTGCGCATCAGTCGGGGAGCGCGGCGGGGGAGGCGTCAACGCCGGAAGTATCGCGGGGGCGCTTCGGCCCCTTGCACCACGCGCACCCGGGCCTCCCCCCACCCGACGGTCAGGTCGCGGTGGGCACGTGCCGCGCTACCGCGAGGTTGGCGATCGTGCGCAGCTTCGAGAAGTAGGAGGCGCAGTATTCCTCGTTGAGCAGGGGCGCGATCTTGTCGAGGTCGGCGATGCACGCCCAGAGGATGGCGGTGCCATCGCCGTCGAGCCCGCCGCTCAGCTCTCTCGACACGAGACCGGCGACGTCGGCGTCCAGGAGGATCAACTCCACACCCGCGATGTCCACGCCGCGGAAGCTCGCGGGGAACGACGCCCGCCGATGCTCGTCCCAGAGCCGCCCGAGCAGCCCACCGCGATGCGCCTCGCCGCCCGCGTCGGCGGATGTCGTTTCTGGCGCGGACGACGGGCGACGGAGCAGGGCGACGGCGTCGAAGACGGCACGCACGATGGTGATGGCCCTGGTCGGGTGGACGGCGCCACTCGTCACGGCGCCGTGCGTGAGGTCGTCCCGCAACACGCGGCCGCGGTCGAGTATGGCGGCGAGTTCGGCCGGGATGAGCCCTGCCTCGGCGGCCCGTTCGATCAGGTCCCGGAGTGGTTCGTCGCCGGCCGTACGCTCGGCGAGCACGTGCTCCAGCGCGTACAGGGAGTGCGTGACCGCGACCGTGGCGAACTCGTACCGGTAGTAGGAGTGTCGGATGAGTTCGCGGGAGGTCTCCAGGGCGCTCATGACGTGCATCGACGCCTCGCCGGGCAGCACGAGGTCGGCGACCAGGGCGTCCATGCCCGCGTAGTCGAGTGCGACGTCGCGGGCGCGCGGGTCCGGTACCGGCAGAGGGAACGGCCTGCGGGCAGGCGGCAGGGTGTCCATCGAGGCCATCGTGGCATCGAGGGGGTGTGGGCGCCGGCGGATTTGGTTGTGGGGGTGGATGGGCGGACCGGTGTCGCGGGTTGGAGGTGGGTGGCGCGGTTCGATGAGGTCGGCTCTTGTGTTCGGGCCGGTTTGCCGCTTCGGGGTACGTGTCCGCCTCGTGGTGTGTGGGGCAACACGACGGGGCCCCCGCGGAGAACCCGCAGAGGCCCCGGGTATCGGACGCGGAGGAGGCGGCCGAACCGGATACACCGAACGAGGCGTCAGACGCCCACACGCTCGAGGAGCGAGCGGTGGCCGTCGTCGTGCTGGTAGCCACCACCGTGGGGGTGGCCCTGCGGACGGTGGCCCTCGTGCTCGTGGTCGCCGTCGTAGTAGACCTCGTTCTCGACCTCGGCGATGACGCATTCGTTGCCGAACGCCGGGTTGAGCGCAGCGGCCCCGTTGGCGGTGTCGCCGCAGCCCATTGCCGGGGTGTGGAACGGGGACTGGCCGATGTTCCCGGAAAAGACACCCGAGGAGTGCACCGCGGCGGCGTCGGCCTCGGAGCTCGCGCTCGCGGCGCCCGTGCCCCCCATCACGAGGGCGGCGGTACCGGCAGCCAGGACACCGGCCTTCTTGAACGAGTTCACGACAATCTCCCCTGTAGCGCATCCGCGCCGCCCGATGACGACGCGCACTCCTCTCAACGAGGCTGTTCGGTTCGGGAAACCGCTATCTCAACGGTTCACCCGATTGACGCACGATCGCCTCGCTGCGCCGAGTCGGCGATCCACGGAGTCGGCGGGGGGCGAGACGTGGCGGTGCCGTGTCCTCGCCTGTGTGCGGGGAGTGCCGGGCGGGCGGAGCGGCGGGGTTCGGGTGTGGGAGTGGTCGAACGGTTGACGAAGGAGGGACCGCCGTCTCCTCCGCGAACGACCGGAGGAATCGGCTCACCCTCGACCTCGCCCACCTCAGCGACATCGCTCTCGGGTGACCCGCGCACGTCGGTATCGACCCGGCTCGACTTCTCCGCCGACGTGGCGCCGCGTGGACGCCGCGCGTGAGGGGATTCGGCTACCCGGCCCGCTTGGCGGCGTCGATGGCCGCCGCCACGTCGTTGACGGTGGCCAGTCGCTCCCTCGCGGTCAAGGTGATGCCGTGTTCGCGTTCCAGGTTGAGAAGCAGTTCCGCCTTTTGGATCGAGTCGAATCCCAGGTCGCTCTCCAGGTTCGTCGTCCCGGTGATGTCGTCCACGTTCACCCAGGCCAGGTTGCACGCGGCGGCGATGACGGCTTTCTCGGTCGTGCTCAACTCGTACTCCCAGGTTCGCGGCTGGCCGACCCGCCCGGCCTCCGAAGCCGCGCCGGCGACCGGTACGGCCACGCGCGGCCCACGTAGGCCAGGGTCTCACGATCCCCCCGACGTCAACCAACGGTTGTCCGCTCCGCTGCGGTGCGGGGAGGCGGTGTGCGCGCAGGCCGCTCGGACGCGATTGCGTCAGGCCGGGTATCGAACGTGTGGCGAGGGATGGATGGTCCGTGGGCGGGCGGCGGTGGTTTCCGCGCGGGGTCGGGGGCGGTGGGGCCGTGATCAATCGCCGGCGGTGCGCGGTGTGGTCTCCGTGTGATGGTCCAGGAGTCGGGTCAGCAGACCGGTCAATGTGTGGCGTTCGGCCCGGGTCAGGGGCGCGAGCAGGTCGTCCTGGGCCCGGTCGATGATCGCGTCGAGGCGGCGCAGGTGGTCGCGGCCTTCGGGGGTCGCGGTGATGACGTTGCGACGGCGGTCGTCCGGGTCGGGCGTACGGTCCACGAAGCCGCGTTCGGCGAGGTCGTTGACGACGGCGACCATGTCGCTGCGGTACACGCCGGTGCGACGGCTCAGCGCCGACTGACTGGCGGGGCCGCTCCGGGTGAGCGCGACGAGGACCACGAAATGCCATGTGCGGGCGCCTTCGGCGGCGAGGCCGTCGGCCACCAGACGATCGGCGTGCATCGCGTTCCCGGTCAGCAGCTTGCTCGGCAGGCCGCGTACCCGGGCGGGCATTTCCCCCGCGTCCGCGCCGTCGCCGCAGGTCCCGGGGGCGCTGGTCTTCGCGGCGGTGTCGTCGGCCGCTCGGGTGCTCATGGCATCGATGTTACTCCGTTGCGTTAGTGAGACTAACGATATATGGTCCAGGAGATCAAACGTTAGAGGCACGAACGTTCACTGCTCGAATGAATGACCCGGGATGTTGCCACACCCACTTTCGATCCCGATCCCGACACGGGTCAGGGTCCGAAGCCGGGTCCGAACAGCCGGGCACCACGAGAGGAAACACTCACCATGCGTACCGTCGACGTCCTCGACTCCCACATCGCCTACACCGAGACCGGCGACGGCCTGCCCGTGGTGTTCCTGCACGGCAACCCGACCTCGTCGCACCTGTGGCGCAACGTCACCCCGCACGTCGCAGGCCGAGCCCGCACCCTGGCCCCGGACCTGATCGGCATGGGCGCCTCGGGCAAGCCCGACATCGACTACGACTTCGCCGACCAGGCCCGCTACCTGGATGCCTGGTTCGATGCCCTGGACCTGGGCGAGGTTGTCCTGGTCGGTCACGACTGGGGCGGCGCGCTCGCCCTGGACCGGGCGGCTCGGCACCCCACACGGGTGCGCGGGGTGGTCATGCTGGAGACGATGCTCAAGCCGCTGACCGCCGAGGAACTCCCGCCTCCCGCGCGTTCCCGCTTCGAGGCGTTCCGTACGCCCGGAGTCGGCGAGGAACTGGTGCTCGAACAGAACGTCTTCATCGAGACCGCGTTCAAGGGCGGCGTGTTGAATCCGCTGAGCGAGGCGGATGTGCGGCCCTACCGCGACCCGTACCCGACGCCGGAGAGCCGGCGTCCGCTGCTGGCCTGGCCGCGGATGATGC
Source organism: Embleya sp. NBC_00888 (assembly GCF_045207655.1). NCBI lineage: Bacteria > Bacillati > Actinomycetota > Actinomycetes > Kitasatosporales > Streptomycetaceae > Embleya > Embleya sp. NBC_00888. The sequence goes on from NZ_CP108785.1 coordinate 3,794,948, forward strand.
CCATCGACGGAGAGCCGGCCGACGTCGTCGCCCGCATCACCGACTACGACGCCTGGCTCGGGGCCAGTACGGACGTCCCCAAGCTGCTCCTGACCTTCGACTCCTCGCCGACGCTGCTCATCGGTGACGAGATGATCGCCTGGAGCCGCGAGCACATCGCCGCCCTGGACATCGAGCACTGCGGCCCGGCCGGACACCACGCCCCCGAGGACCGGCCCGACGCCATCGGCACGGCGATCGCCCGGTGGCTGGACGCACACGGGCTCACCTCACCCGGCTCCCGCTGACACGATCCGGATCGTGTCAGCGGGAGCCGTCGCGCACGGGCGGTGGCGACGGTCGGGGCCCGCGGCCGTGAGCGCGGGGCCCGGTGGTCCCGCCCGCGCGCGGCGGCCCTCTCAGCCCGCGGCCGCCGCCCGGAACGGGCGGAAGAACGCGCGCAGTTCCTCGGCGTAGAGCTCGGGCTCCTCGAACGCCGCGAAGTGTCCGCCGCGCGCGGGCTCGGTCGCGCGCACGACGTTCGCGGTGCGTTGGAGCCAGGCCCGCGGCGGGCGGACGATGTCGCCGGGAAAGAGCGCGAAGCCGGACGGTACCTCGACCCGGCGGGCGAGTTGGGCCGGCGGGATCGCGGCGTTCGCGCGGTACATCCGCATCGACGACGTGATCGTCCCGGTGAGCCAGTACAGCGTGAGGTTCGTGAGGATCTCGTCCTTCGTGAAGGAGCGCTCGATGTCGCCGCCGCAGTCGCTCCACGCGCGCAGCTTCTCGACGATCCACGCGGCCAGACCGGCCGGTGAGTCGGTCAGCCCGAAGGCGGCGGTCTGCGGCTTCGTGCGGTGCATGGCGGCGTACGCGCCCTCGCTCCCACCCCACGCCACGGCGTCCTCGATCCAGGCGCGCTCCTCGGGGGCGAGGTCCGCCGGGTCGCCGGTGAAGATGGGTACGCCGGCGTCCGTACGGTGCACGGCCACGACCCGGTCGGGATGGTCGAGCGCGAGGTAGCGGCTCACGTGGCTGCCGATGTCCCCTCCCGCCGCGCCGAATCTCGGGTAGCCGAGGACGTCCATCAACTCGGCCCAAAGTCCGGCGACGGCGATCGAGTCGAGGGGCGGTCCGGCGGGGCGGTCGGAGTACCCGTAGCCCGGCATGTCGGGCACGACCACGTCGAACGCGTCGGCGGGATCGGCGCCGTGCGCGCCGGGGTCGGTCAGGAGCGCGATCACCTTCGTGTAGCGCCAGAACGAGTCCGGCCAGCCATGGCTGAGGACCAGCGGCAGGACGGGGCCGGTCGGCGCGACGGCCCGGGCGTGCACGAAGTGGATCCCGAGGCCGCCGAGCGGGACACGGAAGCGGGAGAGCCGGCCGAGTTCGGCCTCCCGCGCGGGCCAGTCGAACCCGTCCGCCCAGTAGGCGACGAGTTCGCGCAGGTAGTCGAGGTCGGTCCCGATCGACCACCCGGCATCCTCGGGCGCATCCGGCCAACGCGTCGCACGCAGCCGGGTCCGGAGATCCTCGAGCGCCGCGGGAGCGGTCTGCCGGGTGAACGGCTCGGGGCGAGGCGCGGTGTCCGGCATGGCATGCATGCCAGTGCCGCGCCCGGCAACGTTTGCCCCGTCGCGGCGCCCGGCAGGGCCCCTCGCCGCACCGCCGAAAACGTCCAAGTACTCCAGTACGAGAACGTTTCCGGCGGCACGCCGAGGCACCGCACCGGACACCGCGACGGGGCAAGCGTCGCCGGGCCGCGATGGCGTATGAGTCCGTGCGAACGCGCCGCGAGATACCGCCGTGCCGGTACGCATCGCCCGCTGCGCCGAGTCGCCGCTGCGGGTGGACCGTGGATCCGGGAGCGTACGGAAGGAACCGGACGGGTGATCGGAGCGTGCCCGACCCGACCGCTGATCGCGCCCCGTCGGCGCCTGTCCCGGGCTGGGTCAGCCGCCGTCCTCGGTCGGCGATTCCGTGCCGGCACCGGCACGATTCGCGTCGGGAGGCGCTGGGAGTCGGTAGACGGACACGTGTGAGCCCGACTCGGCGGTGAATTCGGCTCCCTGCCAGTCGGCGTGCCTCGATACGAACTCGACGAACACACCGCCCGTCGAGCCCGGCGCGGACGGCCGGTCCCGGCGCCGCCCGGGCGTGCCCGGTGTGCGCTACGCGTCCCGGTCGTCGGTGGGTGGAGTGGGGCGGTGGGGGCCTCGGTAGGGGAGGGTTTGGCTGTAGACGATGTTGGTGGTGGTGCTGCCGAATTGTGCGAGTCGGTCGATGGTGCTTTCCAGGTGGGTCATCGAGGTGGCGGCCACCTTGAGGGTGTAGCAGTCCTCTCCCGTGGTGCGCAGGCACTCCAGGATCTCCGGGCGCTCTTCGAGGAGTCGGTGCAGGGGCGCGTGCCGGCTGCCGGGGTACTTGAGGCGCACCACGGCCAGTACGGCGAAGCCCGCCTTCGAGAGGTCGACCTCGGCCCGGTATCCGGTGATCACGCCGATGGTCTCCAGGCGTCTGACCCGCTCGGTCGTCGCGGAGGCGCTGAGGCTGACGCGTCGTCCCAGTTCGGTCAACGCGATGCGCCCGTCCTGTTGCAGCTCCGCCAGGATGGCCCAATCGGTGTCGTCGAGATCCTCGGTCATCCGGGCAGAATACCGGCAGATCCACGGTGGACCCCGGGAAAGGCAGTGAATGACGTCTTCAGATATGCGGTTGTCGCCGGATAGCCTCGGGACATGCAACTCGGCGTCAATGTTCCCAATTTCGGCCCCGGCACGGATCCGGGCGTCCTGCGCGACTGGGCGCAGACCGTGGAGGGGCTCGGATTCGATCTGCTGATGGTCTCCGACCACGTCGCGGTCACGCCCGATGTCGCGGAGCAGTACCCCGCCCCGTTCTACGAACCCTTCACCACGCTCGCCTGGCTGGCCGGTGTCACCCGGCGGGTGCGTCTGGGGACCACGGTGCTCATCGTCCCCTATCGGCATCCCCTGCTCGTGGCCCGGATGGCCGCCAACCTCCATCAGCTCAGCGGGCGCCGCCTGGTCCTGGGCGTGGGCGTCGGCTGGGCGCGGCAGGAGTTCGAGGCGCTCGGCGTCCCGTTCGGGCAGCGCGGGAAGCTGACCGACGACCATCTCGCGGCCATTCGCACGGCCTGGGAGGACGAGGGGGACTACGGCGCCGGCCGCATCCCGATCTGGGTCGGCGGCAACAGTGACGCGGGCATCGAGCGTGCGGTGCGCCTCGGCGACGCGTGGCACCCGCTACGACGCACCCTGCCCTGGATGCGGGCGGCGACGGACCGGTTGCGGGCCGTCGCCGTCGAGCGGCAGCTCCCGGTGCCGGCGCTGGTTCCGCGCATCGCGCTCCGGGTCACCCAGGCACCGCTGCCCGATGCCGAGCGCCTCGCCGGCGAGGGAAGCATCGACCAGATCGCCGTCGACCTGGACCACCTGCGCGCCCTGGGCGCCGACACCGTCGTCCTGGACCCGTTCAACGGCGACCCCGGCGAGACGGCGCACCCGCAGGCCGCATGGCGGATGCTCGCCACCGTGGCCGAGCGGGTGGGCCCGCTCACCCATCACCTTACGGAGACACCATGGCAGTGACCCCGGACGACCTCACCCACCTGCGCCGCTGCGTGGAACTCGCCGCCGAGGCGGTGGAGGCCGGCGACGAGCCGTTCGGGTCGGTCCTGGTGGCCGCCGACGGCAGCGTCCTGGCCGAGGACCGCAACCGCGAGCGAACCACCGGCGATCCCACCCGCCATCCGGAGTTCGAACTGGCCCGCTGGGCCGCCACGAACCTGACACCGCCGGAGCGGGCGGCGGCCACCGTCTTCACATCCGGCGAACACTGTGCGATGTGCGCGGCGGCGCACGGCTGGGTGGGACTCGGTCGCATCGTCTATGTGAGCTCCGCCGAACAGACGAGCACCTGGCTTGCCGAACTCGGCGTTCCGGCGGCGCCCGTACGCAACCACCCGATCCGGGAGATCGTTCCCGCGCTCGTGGTGGAGGGTCCGGTCCCGGACTTGGCGGAGGAGGTACGCGCCCTGCACCACCGGTTCCGCGTTGCACGTCGCTGAAACCGTTCCTTGCGACGCTCTCTCGGCGGGGGCACCGCGTCAGTGGCCCGGTGCGCCCGCGTCGTGGGCGGGCGGCCCCGCCGCCGGCGCCGCGGAATCCGGTACGGCGCCGAAGTTGCGGCCGCGGTCCGCGTACGCGGTGATCGCCCGCCACAGGTCGCGGCGGTCGACGTCGGGCCAGCGGGTGTCGCTGAAGTGCAGTTCCGCGTACGCGGCGTGCCAGGGCAGCAGGTTCGAGGTGCGCTGTTCGCCGCCGGTGCGCCACAGCAGGTCGACGTCCGGCAGGTCCGGCAGGGCCAGGTGGGCGGCGAACACGCGCTCGCAGATGTGCGCCGGGTCGATCCGGCCGGCGACGGCGGCGCGGGCCAACGAGGCGGCGGCCTGGGTGAGTTCGATCCGGCCGCCGTAGTTGACGCACAGGGTCAGGGTCAGCCCGGTGCGATCCCTGGTGGCGTGTTCCAGGCGCACGAGCCGTTCCAGGACATCCTGCGGCAGTCCTTCGGCGGAGCCGGCCCAGCGGAAGCGCACGTCGTGATCGAGCACGGCCGCATCGACCATGTCCTCTCGCACGAGGGCGAGCAGGCCGTCGATCTCCTCGGGTCGCCGACGCCAGTTCTCCGTGGAGAACGCGTAGAGCGTCAGATATCGCAGGCCGATCTCCAGGGCGCCGTGTACGACGTCGCGCATCGACTCGCCGCCCGCGCGATGGCCTTCGGTACGGGGCAGGCCCCGATCGGTGGCCCAGCGGCCGTTGCCGTCCATCACGACCGCCACGTGCCGGGGGAGCCGGCGCGTGGGGCAGCTCGGCGGGCGCGCGCCCGAGGGATGCGGCCGGGGAGGCGTGGGGAGCTCGGTGCGGGGCGCCGGCAACAGGGCAGCCAGGGTGGGTGGGTGAGGGGTCGCGGTGTCCCGCCGGGACCGCGCGGGGCCGATCGGCGTGAGGAACCGCCACGCGACGTGCGCCTTGAGCCGGGCCGGGAGCAGGATGCGCCGGCTCGCCAGCCGGGGCAACCGGGGCTTTCCGTGCAGCAGTTGTGCCCCGGCCCGCTCCACGCGTTCCAGTCGCAGCCGGCCGATGTCGGTCACCGCACGCGCCACCACGGCGAGTGCGGGGGGCAGTTCGCGGAACAGGTCGGGTTGGGCCAGCCACAGGCGGGCCTGCGCCGCCAGATGCCCGATCATCGCCTCGACGGGTGCGTCGTGCGTGCCGCCGGTCAGGTCCGCCGCTGTGAGGCCGTGGTCGGTGAGCACCTCCACGGGCACGGTGACCCGGCCCTGGGCGAGGTCTTCCGCGAGGTCCTCGAGATTGTCGATGACGCTCAACGCGTCCACCCACTGCCGGGCGGCGTCCAGATAGCGCAACCGCAGCGGCAGGTACAGGCCCGCGGCGGCCAGGAGCGCCGCGCCCTGGGCGAAGAAGGAGGTGTTGACCGCCTGGGAATAGGTGCTCCACGCCTTCCAGGTGGGATGGGTACGGCCGGCGATGTCCGCTCGGGTGGCGGCGAACGCCGCCGACAGGCCGTCGGTCGGCAGGTCCCAGGTCAGCATCGTGTGCACCAGGGCCCGACGTACCGGATCCTCGCTGTCACCGCGCCGCAGGTCCTCGTCGAACGCGGTGGTCCAGGCGTCGAACAGCGCCTCTCTGCCGGAGGGATCACCGGTGTCGGCGACGTCGTCGATCACCCGGCCCGTCGCGTAGATCGCCCACAGCGCCGGGCGTAACGCCGGTGGCATCAGCCGGGCCGTCGGGTACTCCGTGCCCCCTGCCCGGCGGATCGCCCTGCGGCACGCCTCGTAGCCTTCGACGAGACGTGGTTCGTCGATCGCTGCCGCGCGGTAGACGGAACGGGAACGGCGCATGGGGCTCCTCGGCCGGGCGGGACGGCGTGCGCGTCGCGGCGGGCACATCCGTACGGGACGGGCGGATCCGGACAAGGCACGCCCCGGCGGGTCGAAACCGCGCGGATCTCGCACGATCGGGGCAACGCCCTTGTCACGACCCGGTGTTGGCGGATGACCCGGGCATAGGGGGAGACAACCGGGTTCCGGCCCGCCCTGTCACGCGTATGGGCCGAAGATGCCTCGCAAGGGTGATCGGTCAGGGCCGAACGGGTGACGCGACGTCGGCGGTGCGTCGCGGGCGGCGAGGATCCGGGCCGGCCGCGCGTGGATCGTGCGGGGGCCGCGCCCGCCGACGCGCTCCGTGCGACGTGCCCCGACCCCGCGCGTCGATCACCGGCGGGGCCGGGGCGCTGTCAGTCCAGTCGTACGCGCAGTTCGCGCAGCGCGCGTACGGAAAGGTTGTCGTGCCACCGGATGTCGTCGTCACCGAGCGACATCACCGGTGCGCGGCGCAGGAGTTCGCCGAAGGCGATGCACGCCTCCATGCGGGCGAGCGCGGCGCCGGGGCAGGCGTGGACCCCCGGCCCGAAGGCCTGGTGCCGGCGCCCTTCGCGGGCAATGTCGAACCGATCCGGGTCGACGAAGACGCTCGGATCGCGGTTCGCGGCGCCGAGCATGAAGAACACCAGGTCGCCCTCGCGGATCTCCCGACCGCCCAGCACCAGGTCCCGGCGCGCCATCCGGGACAGGCGTTGCACGGGGCTCTCCAGGCGCAACATCTCCTCGATCGCCGAGGGCAGCAGGTCGGGACTCTCGCGCAGGCGCGCGAGTTGCCCGGGATGGCGCAGCAGCAGCAACAGGCCGTTGCCGAGCAGGTTGGTGGTCGTCTCGAAACCCGCGAACACCATCATCAGGCAGGTGGAGACCACCTGTTCGTCCGACGAGGAACCGTCCCGGAGCAGCACGCTGATCAGGTCGTGGTTCGGCGCGCGGCGGCGCCGGGCGACCAACTCGCCCAGGTGGGCGGAGGCTTCGCGGACACTGTCGAACGCCTCGGCGGCGGTGGACAGGTAGGTCGCGGGCGCGGCGCCGAAGAAGTCGACGATGCCGATGGCGCAGCGTTTGAGCAACTCGTGGGATTCGCGCGGTGCGCCGATGATCTCCGAGACGACGTAGAGCGGCAGCGGCACGGCCAGGTCCGCGACCGCGTCCAACTCGCCGCGCGCCAGGGTGCGGTCGAGGATCTCGGTGACCGTGCGCTCGACCAGGGGCTGGAAGGACCGGATGACGCGTTGGTTCATCGAACGTGTCACCGGAGCACGCAGCGGCCGGTGTTCGGGCGGATCGGCCATCAGCGGCCAGCGGGAGAGCAACTCGGCCAATGGACGGAACCGCTCGCGGTGGGCGGGCGGGAACTGCCGCAGGCGTGGGGTGATCCGGTCCGCGGAGATGGCGGGATGGGCGATTCCGTGGACCACGTCGTCGTACCGGGTGACCAGCCAGGCATTCCACCGGGGGTCGAAATGCACGGGATCGTGCTCGCGCAGAGCCCGCAGTGCCGGGTAGGGATCGTTGCGAAAGGACGCGGAGACGAGGTCGACGTGTGCGGTGCTCGTGTCGGGACGTATCGTCACCGACCCGTCTCCCGCCCGATCGGAGCACGGTCGCCTCGTGGTGAAGGCGCGTTTCCGCTCGACGCGCGGCGTAAGCGTAAGTGCGGGTGCGGGTGGGGGTGAGAGCGAGAACGAGGACGAGAACAGCGACTAAGTGTAATCATGTGATTACTATAGCCGCATCGCTGGAGTCCCTTCACCCCCTCAGGTCTCACGAACTGTCCACGGGCGCCCGCGAATTCGGGTGCGGGCGGGAGTGAATCCGCCGGGTGACGGCGTGGAAGTCGTGGGCCACCCGACCGGCGAAGCGGCGGCGGGTCGTGCCGAGCAACGCGAGTGCCTTGCCGTGGTCGTAGACGACCACGGCGGTCGCGCCCGCGGTGATCATCCACCAACCGGCGACCGCGATCGCTCGGGTCGGCGGTGCCAGGTCGGCCAACGAGGTGCGCAGAGCGTCGCAGTGGAAGGGGACGTGGCGTTCCTCGTCGGCGAGGATGCGGGCGGCGACCTCGGCGGCGAGCGGGTCGCCGACGCCGTCGTGGAGCGCGCGGTAGTACGGGAGCGCGATCACCTCGGCGACCATCAGGACCATCAACTCCAGGCGCAGGCCGAGCGAACGGCGCAGCCGGCGAAAGACCGCGTCGGACCAGTGGCCCGGGATCGTGCCCGCGCCGGCCGCGGCGAGCAGGTGCGCCAGGAGCCGGGCGTGGTTCTGCTCCTCGGCCACGAACAGCCGGATCGTCGCGGTGTAGACGTCGTCGCCGTCGGCGGCGGCCTTGGCGATCAGGATGCGGCCGTCACTGCCCTCGCCGACCTGGAAGCGCTGGATGCTGCGGACCACGGCCGGGTGCAGCCGGGCGCCGTCCGCCCACACCGGGTCGCCGTCGTCCGCGCGTCGTCGCGCCGCCGCCCGGAAGTCGTCCAGCCAACGGTGGTGGTCCGCGCTCGAAGAATCCTGGATCTGCGACATGGACGCTCTCCTTCCGTACGCCGTGGCGCACGCGAACGCGGCCGGATACCGCGTTATGCGGAGGACGCGCGCGAGCGCCGGACGGTTGTCGATCCGGGGCGGCTCCGGGGCGGCGCGGACTCGGCGCGGACGGGCTTCGACACCGGTGTTCGCTCAGCCGGCGGCGGACGCGGCGGAGACCGTGGGTGGTTCGTCCTCGGGTGTCGCCGGCACGACGTACGGGGCGACGGTGGCGAGGGTGTGGCACGTTCCGCGGTATTCGTGCACCGGCCGTGAGTCGGCCACGACGCCCGCACCCGCGCGCAACCAGGTGCGGCCGTCCCGCGTGTAGACCATGCGCAGCGCGAGCGCGGCATCCAACTGCCCGGCGTGCGTGGCCCGTACGACCGCGCCCGCGTACAGGCCGCGAGGCGCCTCCTCGTACTCGGCGATCATCGAGCACGCGACCGCCTTCGGCACGCCGGACACGGTCACCGCGGGGAACAGCGCGAACAGCGCGTCCCACGGCCCGTGTCGCGGGTCGAGGCGCCCGAACACCCGCGAGCCGATGTGCTGGACGCCGCCGCGTTCCCTGGCCGTCATGAACTCGTCGACGCCGACACCGTCCGGGTCGCACAGCGCGGCCAGTTCGTCGTGCGCCAGGCGTACCGAGATCGCGTGGTCGTACACCTCCTTGGCGTCCTGGACCAGCGCGGCCTGCCGCCGTGCGTCGAACACCGGGTCGCCGTCGCGTGGACAGGTGCCGGTGAGCGGTCGGGTGGCGATCCGCAGGTCGGCGTCGAGTTCCACGAGGGTCTCCGGACTGAACCCGGCGGCCCGGAGTCCGGGCAGGTCGAGCAGGAACGACCGCGCGGGTGTGTTCGCGCGAAGCCCGCGCAGGTAGGTCGCGGGGAAGTCCACCGGGTAGGGGACCTCGACACCTCGGGACAGGACCACTTTGTCGAGCTCGCCCGCTCGGATGCGGTCGATCGCGGCTGCCACGGTGGCCGCGAACAACGCGAATTCGTCGGTCTCGACCTCCACAGGCCGCGTCGTCGTGGTGCTCGACCGGTCGGCGGCCGTCGCGGCGAGCAACACCCGGTCGAGGTCCTCGCCCGCCAGGGCGCGCACGGTCAGCGACGTCTCGTCGACCTCGACCTCGACGCGGGGAACGGTCAGCCGGCCCAACTCCTGGCCCAGGCCCGAGGATGGGAACTCCTCTGATACTGAGCCGAGTTCGAAGTCCAGGCGGCCGTACAGCCGCCAGTCCCGGATCGGCGCGTCGGCCAGCAGGGTCTCGATCGCCCGGGCGGGCGAGCCCGCCCACGGCACGCTCGTACGTCGACCCTCGCCCATCCCGACCACGGTGTCGTGGTGGATGGTGAGCACCACGGCCGCGCCGCCGGCGAACCACCAGCGCGCGTCGCTCGCGTAGACGAGGGATTCCTCGAAGAGTCCGGACTCGGCCAACCGCACCGCGACGGCGGGCGGGTCGTATCTCCCTTCTCGACGAACGTGCAGGTAGCGGCGGGTGGGCGCGGTCGCGGGGGAGTCGATGGTCACTGGTTGCACCGTCCTCGGAAGTAGCGCATGGGTGGGGAAAGGGGGTCGGAGCGGCAAGCGCGGATCCGGCGACGGACGTCGGATCCGGGTGGGCCGTCGACGTCCCGGAGTCGTGCGGGCCCGGCGGTTCGAGGTCGAAGGGGCCTCTCCCGCATGGGGTTTGGCTTCGATCATGGGCACGGCCGCGCGAGTGTCCCCTCGTCGGCGAAGCGCGCGCGATGCGCGTTCGGCGACCCTTGTTGAGTAGTGATCAAGTAGGTTAGCCTTACCTAACTCCAACGTGTCGGGCCGGGTGTGGGTTCCCGTCTCGGGAACGAACCGGACCCGCGAGAACCGAGGAGGGGCCGTTGACGAACGCCCGTGCCCGGAGGGGAATCAGGAGCAAACGGTGGTGATCACCCGCGGATCGCCCATGGGGGTGTGCCGATGACCGCCCCCTGTGCGAGATCGTGCTGCCCATCCCGCGCAACGATTACGGACGCTCCGGCCGTCCCCCTGACCGCCGACGGGACCGGCGCGGCGCGGTGACATCCCGCGCCGGACCCGTCGGTGCACGTCACGTGCGACGGTGCGCCTTCGAGGTGGGGTCGTGTCGGCGACCGAGGCCGGGCGTACGTCGGTGACCTGCGGGCACGGATCCCCGAGGCCGGGCACGCGGCGCTGCCGGAACACGCGGCTCCGGCGGTCCGCGGTGCCGTGACCGACTTCCTCGACGATGACGTGGGGACCTGCCGACGCGTACGGGCGCGTCCTGGTCGGTCGGCGAGTGCGGCGGCGCGGCACCCCTGCCGATGCCGCACTCGCCGATCCGACGGCAACGCCCCCGCCGCGCGGTCGACATCGGCCCGGGCCCGGCTCCGAGGCGGTCGCGCCGCCGCCGCGATCGCCCGGGGCCGGTTCGGTTATTCCGCGGTGGTACGGCTGCCGCCCGCCTGGTCACTGTCCTTGAGTGTGCCCCAGCCGTGCCAGCGGTCGATCTCGACCCAGGCGCTGACTCGGCCCCGGTCGCGCTGCGGGTAGTCCTGGCCGCCGTAGTGACGTGACAGGCGGTCGATGTCGACCAGGTCCTTGTCGTCGCGGATCTCGGTGACCCGGCCGATCAGGCTGAGATGCGTGTACCAGTTCCCGGTGTCGAGCACGGTCAGCGAGACGCGCGGATCGTTGCGGATGTGCTCGAGCCGTTTGCGTCCCTCGTCCATGTTGACGAGCACCCTGCCCTCGTCCCACAGGTACCAGGTCGCCGTGGAGACGGGTTGGCCGTCGGCCCGGAGCGTCGTCACGACCGCGGGATTGGGCTGCCGCAACATCTCGATCGCCTGCTCGGGCAGTGGCGGCTTCGACATGGGTCCTCCTCGTCGGTGTCCGGCCGCGGTGGATTCCCCCGCGACGATGTCGCCGCACCCGACCGCACCGAAACCCTACTCCCGGACCCCTCGGATTCCGGCGACACGCCGCCGCTACCGGTCCGTTCGGATCCAGTCCCGGTAGTGCGTCGGTGCCAGGTGCGCGTCCGGCCCCGCGGTGAGCACGTCGCCGGGGACGGCCGCGAACATGCCGGCCGTGTCGTCGACGACCACGGTGCGGGCGTCGGCGCGCGCGGCCAGGGTGATCCTGCCGAGCTCGTCGAGGGTGAAGACGTCCGGGCCGGCGACGTTGCGGATGCCCTGGAGCGGGGTGCCGACACCGACCTCGACGACCGCGTCGACGACGTCCGCGGCGGCGATCGGCTGGATCGGGGTGGCGGGCAGACGGACGGTGTCGTCGTCGGAGGTCCAGGACAGCACGGCGTCCATGAACTCGAAGAACTGGGTGGCGCGCACGATGGAGTACGGCGTGGGCCCCTGGCGGAGCAGGTCCTCCTGCAGGGACTTGGCGCGGTAGTAGTCCAACCGGGGTACCCGGTCCACGCCGACGATCGACAGGATCACCTGGTGTCCGACCCCGGCTTCCGCCCCCGCGTCGAGCAGGTTGCCCATGGAGGTGCGGAAGAAGTCCGGGGACTTCTCGTCGAAGGTCGGCGAGTTCGCCAGGTTGACCACCACCTCGGCGCCCTCCAGCGCCTCCCGCAGGCCCTTCCCGGTGATCAGGTCGACACCGGTGGACAACGCCGCGGGGAGGGCCTCGTGGCCGCTCGCGGTCAGCTTTCGCACCACCTGCGAGCCGATCAGCCCGGTTCCGCCGACGACCGTGATCTTCATGGTTGTCCTGCCTCTCGTCGAGTGCGCGAGGTCGCGCGGGAACGCATCCAAACTCGGATACATCTTGTCCGTGATAATACTCGGATAGAGTTCATCCGAGTCAACCGGAGGGACGGGCGAGCGGATGAAGCTGTCGGGCGGAGTGGAGTCGGCGCTGCACTGCTGTGTGGTGCTGACCACGGCGACGGAGCCGGTACCCGCTGCGCGGCTCGCGGAACTCCACGGCGTCTCCGGCAGCTATCTGGCCAAACAACTCCAGGCGCTCTCCCGCGCGGATCTGGTGGGCTCGATCCAGGGCAAGTCGGGCGGGTACGTGCTGACCAGGGCGGCCGAACGGATCACCGTCCTGGACGTCGTGACGGCCGTGGACGGCGCCGAACCCGCGTTCGTGTGCACCGAGATCCGCCAGAGGGGTCCCCTGGCGGCGGCGCCGGAGGCGTGCACCCGACCCTGCGCGATCTCCCGCGCGATGGCCGCCGCCGACGCCGCGTGGCGCGCGGCGCTGCACGCGATCACCATCGCGGATCTGGCCAGGAGCGTCGACGAGGACTACGGCCCCGCCGCACTCGCCGGCATCCGCACCTGGCTGAACGGTCCGAGCGCCGGCGAGGGTGCGCCGGCCGCCGACTGAGCGCCCGCGCAGCCGGCCGAGCGCACACCACCGACCGGCGCACCCCACGATCCTCGCGAAGCAGATGCGAGGGCAGAGGCCCGATCGACCCGGTCATCCGCGAGGAGGAAGGGCTTCTGGTGGAGCATTTGCGCTTCGCGTGACGCGTCGCCGGGCATGCTTGCGGGGACGAGGGTGTGCCGATCGCGGGGAGACGGGGTCGATGGGCCGACTTGGGGTGCCGATGCGGACCACACCGTTCGGGTTGCGGGGGAGTCTGGCCCGGCCCGTCGCGGTGACGGTCGCCGAGCTGCGGGAGGGGTGGACGCAGCATCAGGCCGTCGTGACGTTCGACTGCGCGACGAACGGCCCGCAACGGCACGCGTTCGAGGGTCCGCTCCTGCGAGAGGTCGTCGCCGCCGCGGGCCCGACGTTCGACGTTCGGCGACGCAAGGACCGCTCCCGATACGTCCTCGTGGTGACCGGCGACGACGGCCACCACACGGTGTTGTCCTGGGCGGAGATCGACGCCGACTTCGGTGACGCCCCGGTCCTCCTGGCCACCGCCATGGACGGTCACGCGTTGGACGCGCACGGCACCCAGCTCGTCGTCCCGTCCGACCGGTGCGGCGCACGCTACGTCAGCGCCGTCACGGACATCTGGTTCGGCTCATTCGCGCCGATGTCGCCCTCGGCGACGGTGGGTTGACGGCCGCCCGCATCCCCGACTCCCCGACCCTCTCGACTCCCCGACCCTGTCGACTTCCCGACCTTCTCGACCTCTCGACCTCTCGATCGGGACCTCGGGCCGAGCTCAGCCGAGCGTGGGCAACTCGTCGAGGGGGAGTTGACCGGTCTGCACCCCGCCGATCGGCAGGCCGCCCGTGGTCACCGCGTCCGCGAACGCGCCGGCCGCCGCTCCGGGGATCGCTCCCGCGGTCGTCGGGGGTTGCGGAGCGGGATCGGCGTGGGCGCTGCCCGCCGTCGCGGCCGTACCGACTGCTGCCAATGCCGTCAGCACGGCGATCTCGCCGAGCCGTCCTCGAAGAGTCATGTGCAAGTCCCTTCCGTACCACGGGTCATGGGTCATGGGTCACGGGTCACGCCCCGGTGGGGCGGATCTCCGTCGCCTCCCTGTCGGGGAGCGCCCGGGCGCGGACTTCGCGTCGCCCGGCGACAGCGGGTCAACGCCCGTCGGCATGCAACGGTTACGGGTGGGTCGCCTCGTCGGCCGAGGCGCCGCCCGCCGCGCCGGCCCGCCGTCGGTTTCGTGGGCGCGGTCGGCGTACGGCCGCACGTTCGAGCCGGACGCCGAGCAGGTGGGGCAGGTGGGGCCGGGCCGGGTGCGGGGCGACGGCAGATCGCCCGGCGCCGCGTCGACGGTCGATCACGGGCTTCGGATCGGCGGCGAGTCCGCCACCGATGGTTCGGCGGCTGGGGACGGTCGTCGGGCATGACACGAGGCCGCGATCCCGTGGCTCACCCGGTTCGACCGGGTTCCGCGCGGCATGCGCTCGGGCGCGTGGGTGCCGGTGGGGTGGGGTCGGTGGCGCGGTTACCAGGACCAGCCTTCGTGCCGGCCGATGCGGATGGCCAGGGGCATGGGTGCCTGGTCGAGGCCGTACGGGCTCCCGGTCAGGTCTCGGGCGCAGTCGCCGGGGCAGGCGAGGAGTTGGGCGATGGGGGTGCCGCCGGTGACCACGGCGTCCTGGCGGGTGCGCAGGTCGGTGCCGCAGGCCGCGCAGGCCAGTCCGGCCCGCTGGTCGCGGCTGGGATCGGTGGCCGGATCGCCGGCGCACGGGTTCGCCGTGATGTCGCCGCTCACGCGAATCTGCCCTGGTGCCGCGGCGCGCCGGTGCCGACGGCGATCTCGCGCGTGCCGGGCATCCAGCGGCGCAGCCGGCGCAACTCGCCGTCGTCCGGGCGTCGGCGCATGCCGTTGTGCTCGCACGCCGGAAAGCGGCCGAAGGATTGCGTGTGTACGACGCCCCGGTGCTCGATCCGGGTGGACGGCGTCATCGTGGACCGACCGAGCCGGATGACCGTGGTGGCCGGACGTACCGGTTCGGCGAGCATGGGCAGCGGGACCAGGAACGAGGTGTCACGCTGCACGGCTGTCCAACCGACGTCCGACACCGCGTCGCCGGCCGGACCGGCGGCGGTGAGCTGCCGGGCATCCTCGATGTAGCGAATCTGCGCGAGGTTGTGTACGCGTGCGAAGCGGTCGAGATCCGAGAGTCCGGTGCGCCGTTCGCCGCGATACTCGGGCACCGGTGCCTTGGGTGACCGGGGCGTGGCCCGGACCGGAGAGTTCGTTGCCGCGGTGGTCATGGTGGTGTGTCCGTCCTTCGCGTTCCTTGCCGGGTACGACGGCCGCACCCCCTCGGCCCGCATCGGCCGCCGTCGGTGCGGTCGGCGGGACGCGTGGGCTGCCCGGGAGGCGTGGCATACGACATCCCAACGACCCGGTGTTCGCGAGGTCACGACGAATCGTCTGCGGCTTCGCACGGGTGTGCCCGAGCGGCGGGCGAGCCGGCCGAGCGTCGAGTCGGCAACGCGAGCGTCGAGGCGGCGGGACGGATCGGCGACGGCCGCGAGGCGTCGGCTCCCGTCAGGGAGGCGCCGACGCCGCGGAAGCCGTGCGCCTCCGGGGCGAGTTCGCCCCGGAGGCGGAGGTCATCGCTTGGCGGCTTTGCGCAGCGTGGTCGGCAGGATACCGCCGCCGTCCACCTCGAAGGCGTAACGACGGGTGAACCAGGGGGAGTTGGAGTCCATGAAGGTCACCACGTCGACGCGTTTGATCAACTCGGCCTCGGCCGCGGTCCATTCCGGGCAGCCGGCGGTGTCCGGCTTGGTCATCGCCTCGGCCGTGAGGCGTTGGTACTCGGGGTTGTCGGTGGCGCCGAGGTTGAGGCCCTCGGCCGGCTTGGGACCCGAGAAGAACACCAGGTTCTGATCGGGGGTGGGCACCGAGATCGGCGCCCAGGCGATGTCCCACTGGCCGGCCATCAAGGTGGAGACGTTGGTCGACTGGGAGGTCTGGCTGGTGTCGACCTTCACGCCGAAGGCCTTCCACTGCCGGACCGCCAATTCGACGGCGGCGATCACCTGGTTGCCCTGGTAGCCGGGGTAGGGCATCGCGAGGGACAACTGCCGGCCGTCCTTGCTCCAGCGCCCACCGGACTTCTTCCATCCCGCGGCGCGCAGTGCCTCCGCGGCGCGGGCCACGTCGTGCGGCGGGAGGTTGGCGGTGACCGAGTCGGTGGGACAGGGCGGTGCCATCGTGGTGCCGAGCCGAGTCGCCGGCGCCCCCTTGCCGCCGGTGGCCACGGCGCCGATCTGCTTGAGGTCGAGCGCGGCGATCAGGGCCCAGCGCACCTGGGCGTCGGCGGTGACGCGATTCGGGGCCTCGTTGAACAGCAGCATGCCGAACGGGTCCCGCTGGATCTCGAACCCGAGGCCGGCCGCGGTCAGCCGGGCCCGATCGGCACCGATGACCCGTGCCACGTCGAGTTGTCCACCCAGGAGCAGGTTGGTCCTGGTGGACTCGTTGCCGACGAACTTGAAGACCACCCGGTCCGGCGTGGCGGCGTTGTCGGCACCGTCCGGGCCCCACGTGTATCCGGGGCGCTTGGTGAAGGTGAAGTGGTCGCCCGCCACCACTTCGGTCAGCCGATAGGGACCGGTGCCGTCGGACGCCTGGTCCAGCTTCTCCTGCGACCGCATGCCGGAGGGGCACACCAGTTGCACGGTCCCGGCACTGCGCAGCAGGAACGGGGCGGGCTCCGGGGATTTCAGGGTCAGGGTGCCCGCGGCGTCGTCCGCGGTGGCGGTGGCGCCGACGGGCACCAACAGGCCCGCCATCGGCGACTTGTTCGCCGGGTCGCCGATGTAGTTGTACTGCGCCGCGATCGCGGACGGGGTCAGCGATGTGCCGTCGTCGCACATCACGCCGCGCCGGAGGGTGAAGTTCGCCGTCGTCGTGTCGGCGGTCCACGTCTCGGCGATGCCGGAGGCGATGCGCCCGTCGGGTTGGATGTTGACCAGCGAGTCGTACGCGAAGCGGTTCATCATCACCGCGCTGGAGGCCAGTGTGGTCAGCGGGTTCATGCCACCGGGGTCGCCCGCCACCCCGATGGTGACCGTGTTGCCGCCGGCGGAGGTGCCGCCGCTGTCGGTCCCCCCGCACCCGGCGGCCAGCAGCCCCAGTGCGACGGCCGCCCCGGCTCCTCGGGAGATGCGTCGCATCCGCACACTTCCCGTGCGGCGGTCGGCGCCGGCGTGACCGGGGCCGTTCGCCGCGCCCGACTCGTCGGCCACCGCTCGTCGGCGGTGGCCGGGCGGCGGGCCCGGCAGTTCGGATCGTCTCGTCACGGGATTCCTCCTGGGGATGTGGCGCTCGCCGCACACGTCGACACGCTAGGCAGCGTCCGCGCGTCTCGAATCGTCGTCGTGCACGAAGATCGATCCGCGATGCTGTGCGACTCGCCGACGCCGATGCCGCCGCCCGCGGCGATGTCGAGGTGGATCGCGCCGGTCGACTGGACAGGTATTCGGGTATGGCTTCCCCTATGGCTTCCCCCAAGCGCTGTCTCGAGGACATGTCGGCCGAGCTCGACGCGATGGTGGTCCTGTTACGCGATCTGGTGACCTGCGAATCCCCGTCCGAGGATCGTGCGGCCCTGAATCGGTGCGCGGAGTTGCTGGCCGCGGTGGGCACGCGGTTCCTCGGTCGTGAACCCGAGCGTGTGGTGCTGGACGGCATCACGAATCTGGTGTGGCGGCCGAGGGGACGCGGGCCGCTCCTGCTCGGGCACTACGACACCGTGTGGCCGATGGGAACCCTCGCGGAACTGCCGTTCTCGGTGCGGGAGGGAGTGGCGCGCGGCCCCGGTGTCTTCGACATGAAGGCCGGGATCGTACAGATGTTGTACGCGGCCCGGGCCTGCGCGGCGCGGGATCGGGTCGGGATGCTTCTGACGGGCGACGAGGAGACCGGATCGCTGATCTCACGTGCCCTGGTCGAGGAGGTGGCCGCCGAGTCGGGCGCGGTGTTGGTGGGGGAGCCGAGCGCGGACGGGGGCGCGGTCAAGGTCGCACGCAAGGGGGTCGCCCGTTTTCGGGTGGAGGTCGGTGGCCGGGCCGCCCACGCGGGCCTGGAACCGGAGCTCGGCGTGAACACGACGGTGGAACTCGCCCACCAGGTACTCGCGCTGGTCCCGGTGGCGCGCGCGGAGCTGGGCACGACGGTCACACCCACCGTCGCGGCGTCCGGGTCCACGGTCAACACCGTGCCGGAGGCGGCGACGTTGGCGGTCGACGTCCGCGCCTGGAACCGGGCCGAACTCGACCGTGTCGCGCGGCACATGGAGGGTCTGCGCGCGGTTCTGCCCCAGGCCGTGATCTCGGTGAGCGGCGGTGTCAATCGTTATCCGCTCGAAGAAGCCATGTCCCTCGACCTGCTCGCGCGCGTGCGCGCGGCGGCCCGCGAGATGGGGGTCCCGGAGCCGGAGACGGTGCGTTCGGGCGGCGGGTCGGACGGGAATCTCACGGCCGCGATCGGCATCCCCACCCTGGACGGCATGGGCGCCGTCGGAGGGCACCCGCACGCGCGCGACGAGTTCGTCGACATCACGAGCATGCCGATGCGAACAGCGCTGCTGGCGACGACGATCGACGGACTCTGCGCTACGGAGTAGAGGCGGGGCACGGAGCGGCGGCGCGTCGGATGGCCGGGTGCCCGGGTGCCGGATGCCCGGGTGCGCGCCGTTCGCTCGGCCCGAGGGACTTGCTTGCTTGTACAAGCAGTATGTAGGTTGTCGCCATGTCGGAATTCATGCCGACCGGCGGGCCCGAGGCGGCGCCCGCCGGTGACGACGAGGACGACCGCTGGTGCATGGCGGTGCGTCTGTTGGGTCGGATCGAACAACGGTTGGACCAGGCCCTGCGGCAGTCCCACGGCCTGCAGCTCTCGGAGTATCGGGCGCTGTGCGCACTGAGCAGGGAGGACAGCGGAGGAAGCCTGCGGATGGGGGAGTTGGCGGAGCGCATCGGCCTGAAGGTCAGCTCGGTCACCCGACTCGTGGGGCGACTGGAGGCCCAGGGCATGGCCGAACGAACCTCCGTGGGTGGAGAGGACGGCCGGGGCGTGCGCGCGACGATCAGTACGGCCGGACACCTTCGCTACGAGCAGGCGACAGCCACCTACCGCGCGGCGCTCGGTGCCGAGTTGCACGCCGCTCGCGACAACGTCCACCTGGCCGAACTGGCCGGCTGGGTTCGCGGTACGTGAGTTGGGCCGAGGCCGGAGCCGGGGTTGAGGCCGGAGCCGACCAATCGACGCGCGCCGCGTGCGGACCGGTTCACCGTTCAACCGGTCGACCCAGAACGAAGGATCGAGACCTTTGACCGACGCAACCGTTCACTACGACCGACTCCTGGCCGAGCAGTACACCTGGATGCTCGGCGACGACATCGAAGCACTCGCCGCCGGACAAGCCGCGCTGCTCCGCGACCTGGGCGTGCTGCCCGGGCCTGCTCCGGGCGTGGCCGTGGACCTGGGATGCGGTCCGGGCCAACAGACGCTCGCCCTGGCCCGCGCCGGCTTCGCGTCGGTCGTCGCAGTCGACAGCAGCAAGCTCCTGCCGGCCGAACTCGTCCGGCACACGCGGGACATCGCCGGGATCGACCCGGTCCACGCCGACATCCGCGGCGTGCTTCCGCAGGTCGCCCGACCCGGGACCGTGGACGTGGTCGTGTGCATGGGCGACACCCTTCCCCACCTGCCGAGCAGGGCCGACGTGACGGCGTTGCTCGCCGACACCGCGCGTGCACTGGCTCCGGGGGGCCGGTTCGTGGTCACCTATCGCGACCAGTCCCGACCCCTGCACGGGACGGACCGGTTCATCCCCGTACGCGGCGACCGGGATCGCGTGTTCACGTGCTTCCTGGAGTACGTCGACGAGGACACCGTCATGGTCCACGACCTCCTGCACACCCGGAGCGGGGACACCTGGAGCCTGCGGGCGGGCAGTTACCCCAAGCTGCGCATCGCCTCGGACTGGCTGAACGAACAGTGTCGGCGGGCCGGACTGGAAATCCGCGACGACACGACGGGCCCACGAGGTACGCGCATCCTGCACGCCGTCAAGACCTGACCTCGGCCTCGGCCCTGCGACCTCGCCGACAAGGCGCGGCGCCGAGCCCCCGCGTCCTCCAGTCCCCGAGCCCCCGCGTCCTCCAGTCCTCGAGTCCCCGAGTCCCCGAGTCCCCGACAATTCCTAGGCCCTACCGGGCAGATCGTGATGGCCGACCATGACGGACACGACCGATCCGACCAGACGAGGCGACCTGATCGTGGGCGTTGCCACCAACCGGCGCTTCGACGGCCCCACCACGGGTGGCGAGTTCGGCATCCTGACCGACATCCTGGCCGCCCAGCGCGCGACCCTGGAACTGAAGTGCGCCGGTCTGGGCCCGGAATTGGCCCGGCGATCCGTGGAACCCTCCACCCTCTCCCTGCTCGGCATCGTGCGCCACCTCGCCGACGTGGAGCGGCGCTGGTTCCGCCGGGTGCTGGCCGGCCAGGACGCACCGGCCCGGTTCTCCTCGCCGGCCGATCCCGACGGCGACTTCGACGGCGCGGTGCCCGACGCCGCGATCGTCGAGCAGGCCTGGCAGGCCTGGCGTACGGAGGTCGCCTTCGCCGAGCGCTTCACCATCGAGGCGTCCGACCTCGACGTCGAGGGCGATGACGAGTGGCGCGGCACGGTGTCCCTGCGCTGGGTACTCGTGCACATGGTCGAGGAGTACGCGCGCCACAACGGCCACGCCGACCTCCTCCGCGAACGCATCGACGGAGCAATCGGCCTGTAACCCGCACTCTGACGATCGCTTTCCGAAGGAACCGTCCCGGAGACGCGCGAGTCGATATGGTCGAACCGTGCGAACTCCGGACCGGAAGATCCTGGAAGCGATGGTGGCCGAGGCCGTCGTCGACTGCTGGGACGAGGACGAGCAACAAAGCGGGCTGTTCGCCATGCTGGAGGAACACCTCGCGTTGCCGTTCAGCACGGCCGTGCTCGGCGTACCCGTCACGGTGAAGGCGATCGATTCCCGGCCTGCGGTCGGAATCGTCGCGGTGTGCGTCGCGGGGCAACATCGGCAGGTCGTGGGACTGCTCGACCTCCCATTGCCCGATCCGGAGCCGGAAGGCGCGGAGTGGATCGAGGCCTATCGGCTGTGGGTCGGATAGCGCGTACAGGGGCGTGTCGTGAGCGAGTACCAGTACTACGAATTCGTGGCGGTGGACAGGCCGCTGGACGACGACGAGTTCGCCGCGGTGCGCGCGATGTCGACGCGAGCGAGAATGACGCGTACACGCTTCGTCAACGACTACCAGTGGGGCGACTTCCGGGGCGACCCACGCCGGTTGGTGGAGCGCTACTACGACGCCCACCTCTACTTCGCGAACTGGGGCAGCCGACACGTGCTGTTCAAGTTCCCCGGCGCGCTGCTCGACCCGGCCGCCGCTGCCCGCTACCGCGTCCCGGAGGCCGTGGAAGTGTGGGGTGCCGACGGCAACACCCTGGTGAGCCTCGTCGGTGAGGACGAGGACGGTGAGTGGGAGGACGATGCCGAGTACACGCTGTCCTCGCTCATCGGGATCCGGGCCGAGGTGGCCGCCGGTGACCTGCGCGGGCTGTACGTGGCCTGGCTCGCCGGCATCGGTGCGGCGGGATTCGACGTGGAGTCCGTCAGCGGATACGAACCGCCGCCGCTCCCGGCGGGGATGTCCGTGTTGACCGGGCCGCAGCGCGCCTTGGCCGACTTCCTGCGCGTCGACGGGGACCTCTTGGCGGCCGCAGCGGACAGTTCACCGCTGTCGCGCCCGGGACGAAAGACGGCCAAGCCTCGGCTCGCCGCTTGGATCGGGGCCCTGCCGACCCGGGAGAAGGACGCTTACCTGCTCCGGGTCGCCGAGGGTGACGATGCACAGGTGCGGGCCGAACTGCAGCGCGGGTACCGCGGTTTCGCCGAGGAACCCGCGGCGGCCGGCCGCACGGTCGCCGAACTCCTGGCCGATGCGGTCGAACGGCGGCGCTCTCGCACGCGGGCCGCCGACCGTCGACGCGTGGCCGAGGAGGCCCGTCGCGCCGCACAGGCCGCCAAGACCCGCGAACGCCACCTCGACACCCTCGCGGCGGACGTACCCGGAGCCTGGTTGCGCGTGGACGCCCTGATCGCCGCACGGCGGAACCGGGACTACGATGAGGCCGTCGAACTGCTCACCTGCCTCGCCGAACTTGCGCGAAGGGGCGATGCGTTGCACACCTTCACCCCGCGCATCGCCGAATTTCGCCGCCAACACAGGCGCAAGACCGCGCTGTTGGCCCGCCTCGACAAGGCGGGCCTGCCCACCTTCCCCGCCTGACGCGCGCTGTGTGCGGCCTGCGGTGCCGTGCCGGTGTGGGCGACCCGCCCGCTCCGGGACCGGCCCTTCGTACCCGCGGGGGCCGCCGACGCCGTGGCCGGACAGCCCCGCACGGCCTCGCATCCGGTCGCTATCGGCCGGTCCCCGCGTGGATCGGGGCCGGCGTGGTTGCGTCGAGGTCGAATGCGGTGTGCAGGGCGCGGACCGCGTCGGGGACTCGGGCGGTGCGACACAGCACGGAGATTCTGATCTCCGAGGTCGAGATGATCTCGATGTTGACGCCCGCCGCCGCCAGCGTCTCGCAGAACGTCGCGGTCATCCCGGGGCTGGTGCGCATGCCGCTGCCGATGAGCGAGATCTTGCCGACGTCCTCGTCGTGGCTCACCTCCTCGAAGCCGATCTCCGCGGCACACGCGCGCAGGGCGACCAGTGCGGCGAGCGCGCCCTGCCCGGCCAGGACGAAGGTGAGGTCGGTGCGTCCGCCGCTCGCCGGCGCCGCGTTGTGGACCAGCATGTCGATCTCGCCCCCGGCGTCGGCGACCGTGCGCACGAGCCGGCCCACCGTCGCGGAGTCGTTCGGGACACCGGTCACGGTGACCTTCGCCCCGGACGTGTCGTGCGCCACGCCGGTGATCGTCGACTGCCCGGCGTCGGCGGTGTCGGGCGCGCCCGACACCGTGGTTCCGGGCCGGTCGCCGTACGCCGAGCGCACGTGGATGGGCACGCCGCAGCGCCGCGCGTACTCGACCGAACGCAGGGCCGGCACCTTGCTGCCGGCCGCCGCCATCTCCTGCATCGCCTCGTAGCCGATGTGGCTCAGGAGCGAGGCGTTCGGGACGATCCGCGGGTCGGCGCTGTAGACGCCGTCCACGTCGGTGTAGATCTCGCAGACGTCGGCCTTGAGCGCGGCGGCCAGGGCGATGGCGGTGGTGTCGGAGCCGCCTCGTCCCAGCGTGGTGATGTCGTCGGTGGCCCGACTCAATCCCTGGAACCCGGCGACCAGGACGATGACACCCCGGTCGAGTTCCCGGCGCACGCGCCGTGGTGCCACCTCGACGATACGGGCGTTGCCGTATTCCGAGGTGGTGAACACCCCGGCCTGGGGGCCGGAGAGTGAGCACGCCCGGGCGCCCAGGGCGCGGATCGCCATCGCGGCCAGGGCATTGGAGATGCGCTCGCCGGCCGTGACCAGCATGTCGAGTTCGCGCGGGTGGGGGAGGGGCGAGACCTGCCGGGCCAGGTCGAGCAGTTCGTCGGTGGTGTCGCCCATGGCGGACAGCACCACGACGACGTCGTGGCCTTCCCGGTGGGTGGCGACCACACGTTCGGCGACTCGCTGGATGCGTTCGGTGTCGTGCACCGAGGAACCGCCGTATTTCTGGACGATGAGAACCATGGGGGAGGTCTCCTCGAGACGCTGCCGGTGGTGGGCGGCCGATCGCCGCGAGGCCGACCCGATCGGGCCGACCTCGCGGCGCCGGTCTACGGATTGCCGGCCTCGATGGCGTCGACGAGGATCGAGCACGCGATGTCCACGACGTCCGGGGCGACGTTGAGCGGCGGCAGGATGCGTACCACGCCGTCGCCGCGACCCCCGCGTTCGACGATCAGTCCGCGGCGCAGCGCGCGGGACTGGACGGCGGCGGCGAAGTCGCCGGCGGGCATGCCGGTGTCCGGGTCCGCCAGTTCGATGCCCCACATCAGGCCCCTGCCGCGTACCTCGCGCACCCACGGGTCGGCGAGCAGCGGGAAGAGGCGCTCGCGGATCTGCGACCCGCGTCGGCGCACGTTGCCCAGGATGTCGTCGCGGCGCACGATGCGGACGGTCTCGACACCGGCGGCGAAGGCGAGTTGGTTGCCGCGGAAGGTGCCGATGTGTGCGCCGGACGCCCACGCGTCCAGTTTCTCGTCGTACAGGATCAGCGCGACCGGTGCGCCGATGCCGCTGAGTGCCTTGGACGCGACGATGACGTCGGGCTCGATGTCGTACTGCTCGAAGGCGAACCAGGTTCCGGTGCGCCCGCATCCGGTCTGGACCTCGTCGACGATCAGCGGGATGCCCAGTTCACGCGTGATCGTGCGCAGGCGGCGAACGAAGTCCACGGTGGCGGGGATGACGCCGCCCTCGCCCTGGACCGGTTCGAGGATCACCGCGGCCGGGAGCGGGATGCCGCCGTGCGTGTCGGTGAGCGAACGCCGCAGGTAGTCCGCGCAGTTGGTGGTGCAGGTGTCCGGACTCAGGCCGAGCGGGCACCTGGCGCAGTAGGAGAAGGGGAAGAAGTGGGTGCCGGGCATCCCGTGCGGAACGGCGGCCTTCGGCGTCACGAGCCCGGTCAGGGCCATCGCGGCATGGGTGCTGCCGTGGAAGCCGCCCTGGAAGGTGACGATGTCGCCGCGGCCGGTGGCGACCTTGCAGAGCTTGATCGCCGCCTCGACGGCGTTGGCTCCCGTCGGGCCGCAGAAGTGCACCTTCGTCCGGTTTCGCATCCCCGGAGGCAACATGGACAGTTGGGCTTCCAGGAACCGGTCCTTGACGGGGGTCGGGAAGTCGAGGCCGTGGGTGAGTACGCCGAGCTGCGTGACGACGGATTGCACCAACTCGGGGTGGTTGTGGCCCAGGGACAACACCCCGGCGCCGGCGAGGAAGTCGATGAAGACGTTGCCGTCGACGTCGCGCACGAAGCTGCCGGAGGCTTCGGCCAACGCGATGGGCAGGTGCCGGGGATAGGTGCGGGCGGTGGACTCGCGCTGCTCCTGGCGCGCGAGCAGTTCGGTGGAACGCGGGCCGGGAAGGTCGCAGTCGACTCGCGGCCGGGTCATGGTGTGTTGGGCGAGCGGTGCCATGAGGCTCTCCGATGGCGTGGCGGCGGATGGGACGGGGCGGATGGGACGGGGCGGATGGGCGGGGTGGATGGGAGCGAGGCGGGAACCGGGGCGGGATGGACCGGAACGCGATGGGAACCGGGGCCGGGCGGATGGGAGCGAACTCGGAACCCGGCCGCAGCCGGAGCGGAACAGCGATGGACCGTGCCGTGGTTCAGCCGGGCCGGGCCGGGATGCCGCGCCAACGGGCGCCGTCGGGGAGGTGTTCGCCCTTCATCACCAGTGACATCGCGTCCAACACCGCGCCGGCGCCGACCCGCGCGTCGTAGAGCACGACGGATCGAGTGCCCACCGAACTACCCGCCCCGACCCGGACTTCGGACATCTTCATCACCCGGTCCTCGAACAGGTGGGTCTGCAACGACGTCACCTCCGCCACCGCCGCGTCGTCACCGACCTCGACCAGGTCGAACTCGGTGAGGTAGGTCGTCGCGAGCCAGACCCGCCGGCCGATGCGGGCGCCGAACAGTCGCAACACCGGGCCCATCAGCGGCGTGCCGGTGAGGAAGTTCAGCAGACTCGGTACGACGAGGTTCTCGAACAGCCCGGTGATCACCTCGGTGCGGCGCACCCAGATACCCCACAGCGGTTCGGTCCGGGCCCGATAGCGGCCGATGACCAGCCACTTGAGCACCACCACGGCCAGGGTGGAGCCCGCCCCGACGGCCAGGAAGAGAGCGGGGCCGAGCAGGAACAGGACCCACGGCGGGACGTTCTCGGCGACCCGGATGGAGACGTACAGACTGGCCGGCGCGGCCAGGGTCGCGATCGTCGCGGGCAGGGTGACCCGGAAGTACTCGATGGCCAGGCGCGCCGCGATCAGGCCCCGGGTGGGGTTGTAGGTCAGCTTCGTGGGGAAGTCCCGGCTCGCCTCGCGGCGCGGCAGGAAGATGGCGGGTGAGCCCAGCCAGGTCGTCTCGGGGTCGGTCGGTCGGGTCGGCGCCAGGGAGTGCACGCCGAGCAGGCTGTTCTCGCCGAGTCGGCACGAACCGGGTACGAGCGCGCCGTTGCCGACGAAGGCGCGTGCGCCGATCTCGGCCGGCGCGAGCGAGACATGGCCGCGATGGAAGACCGCGGGGCCCACGACGCTGACGTCCGCCACGAAGCTGCGTTCGCCGATGATCAGCATGTCCGGATCGATGAAGCCGACCGTGGCCACCTCGGACCAGCGCCCGATGCGGGCACCGAGCAGGCGCAGGAACGGCACCAGGTACAGCGTCGAGTAGAGCGAGTGGGTCACGGTCAGACTGGTGGTCATCATGCCGTCGCCGATCCACTTGCGCACGCCGAAGCCGCTGCGTTCGGGATGGATGCCGGCCCGTGCGCGCGGCAGTACGGCCCACTTGACGAGGAGCACGAGCACGCAGGTGAGCAGGATGACCAGGGGACCGGCCAGGGCGGTCGCGGCGACGGCCCAGCCGAAGCCGAACTGCCAGGCCACGCAGCCCACCAGGGCGCCGGCCCCGGCGGCGATCAACAGCGGGACCAGGGCGAGCAGGAGGGCCCCGGCGCCGAACCCGAGCAACACCGGCCATGTCCACGGTCGTTCGTCGTCCTCGGCGGCAAGTGCCGCCAACAGGGCGGGCGCGGCGTCCTGGCGGGTGACCGGCGATCCGGCCCAGTGCTCGTCCGAGGGCACCACGTGGTCGGCGGGGACCAGGGACTGCTCGCCCACCGAGGCCCGGTCGCCGATCACCGCGCCCGCCAGGACGACGCTGTTGGTGCCGACGAAACTGCCGGAGCCGATGCGGATGGGCGCCAGGAGCAACCGGCCGTTCTCGACCACGTACGGTTGCAGGCGCGCACCGTAGCCGATGCTGGTGCCCGCGCCGATCTGCACGAGCGCGGGCAGGGCGATCACGGCCGACAGGTGGCAGCCCCGGCCGATCCGGGCTCCGAGCAGCCGCAACCACGGGGCCAGCAGGGGGGAACCGGTGAGGAAGGCGAGCGGACTGAAGGCGAGGATCTTGCCGTACAGCCAGAACCGCAGGTAGGTCGCACCCCACAGGGGATACCGCCCGGGCCGTACGCCGAGCATCAGCAATCGGCCGCCCAGCAGCGGGATCAGCAGGCTCAGCAGGATCCAGCCGACTTCCAGGAGCACGAAGCCGGGGAGGTTCATGTGCGTGAGTCGGTCGAGCACGCCACCGTCGGCGGGCCGGTGCACCGGAAGCCGCCAGACCAGGAACAGTCGGTAGAGCAGCACCATCGTGGGCAAGCCGAACAACAGCAACCAGCCGTACAGGCAGGCCAGTTGCGCGAGGCCGCAGGTGAGCACCCGGGTGTTCGAGTGACGCAGGAACGGGGGCGGTTGGGGGTCGTCGAGGCCGACGGCGGGGATCCGGGCGTGGCTTCGGCTTCGGGTCCCGTTTCGGTTCCGGCCTCGGCCTCGGGTTCGGCCCTGGCTTCGGTCGCAATCGCAGTCTCGGTCTCGGTCTCGCTCTCGGTCTCGGTCTCGGTCTCGATGAAGTGGGCCAGGCCGCGGATGGTGGGATGGGCGTACAGGTCGCCCATCGCCACGCCGCGCAGCCTCGGCTCCCGGCGCAGCCGCGAGACGAGTCGGGCGGCGGACATCGAGTGGCCGCCCAGGTCGCAGAAGAAGTCGTCCTCGACGGACACCGATTCGCCGCCGAGGATCTCCTTCCACAGCGCGGCCAGGTGCCCTTCCCACGGGGTCGCGGGGGCGACGTGTGTGTCGGAACGCCGTTTCAGCGGTGGCGAGGTGGGGGCGGGCAGAGTGGCACGATCGACCTTGTCGGCGGCCAGGAGCGGGAATTCGGGCAGGACCTCGACGAAGGACGGGATCATGTAGTCGGGGAGGCGTCTTTGCAGGGCCACCCGCAGTCGCTCACGGAGCGCCTCGTGGGACGTGTGGTTCCCGTTGTCGGAGTTGTTGGTGCCGTCGGTTCGATCGGTGAGCGTGACGTAGCCGACGAGTTCCTGGACGACGCCGTCGCGTTCCAGGGGGGTCACGATCGCGTTCTCGATCGCGGCGTCCTCGCGTAACAGTTCCTCGATCTCGGCCAACTCGATGCGGTAGCCGCGGATCTTGACCTGGGTGTCGACGCGGCCCAGGTACTCGATCTCCCCGGTGGGGGTGAACCTGCCGAGGTCGCCGGTGCGGTAGACGCGCGGGAATTCGGCCCGTTCGTGCTCGACCGGGTTGGGCACGAAGCGTTCGGCGGTCAGTTCGGGCCGGTTGACGTAGCCGACGGCCACCCCCGGACCGCCGACGCAGATCTCGCCGCCGACGCCCTCGCCGACCGGCTGTAGGCGCTCGTCCAGGATGTAGACGCGATACGTGGGCAACGGCACGCCGATCGTGACCGGCCGACCGGGTTCGAGTTCGCCGCACGTGGCGGTGACGGTCGTCTCGGTCGGCCCGTAGGCGTTGAGGATGCGTCGGCCCGGACGTGACCAGCGGCGTACCAGATCCGCGGGGCACGCCTCACCGCTGACCAGGAGGCTGCGCAGGCTGGGCAGTTCGGCTTCGATGGTGGTCAGCAGCGTCGGTACGCAGCACAGCACGGTGATCGCGTGGGCCAGGAGGAAGCCGCTCAGATCCGCGCCGACCCGCCGACCGTCGGCGGGGCCCGCGACCAGCGTCGCCCCGGCGATCCAGGCGGGCCAGATCTCCTCCACCGAGAAGTCGAAGGCGATCGAGAGCCCTTGATAGACCCGATCCCGGGCCTGGACCCGGTAGATCGGGGTGACCACGCGCAGGAAGTTGGCGATGCTCGCGTGCGATACGGCCACGCCCTTGGGACGGCCGGTGGTTCCCGAGGTGTAGATCACGTACGACCACGAGCTCGGCTCGATGTCGATGTCGGGTCGCCGGTCGGACTGCGCGGCCAGTTCGTGGGCCGCCTTGTCGAGTTCCAGGCGGGGACAGGCCGATTCGGCGGTGCGGTGGCGCAGGCCGGACGTGGTGACCAGGTCGAACAGGTCGGCGTCCCGCGTGATGAAGGCGATGCGTTCGGCCGGGAAGGAGGGGTCCAGCGGGACGTAGGCGGCACCCGCCTTGATCACGCCGAGGAGCGCGACGTAGGTGTCCATCGATCGTTCGAGCAGGATTCCGACGGTGTGTCCCGGAAGCACGCCGCGTCTCCGGAGCAGATTCGCCAGCCGGTTGGCCCGTGAATCTACTTCCGCGTAACTTAGCTCGATGTTTTCGCAGACGACGGCTATCGCGTCCGGATTGCGGTCGCAGGAGCGTTCGAAGAAATGCGGGAGGGTTCGGATCGGTGTGGTGTCGAGGGTGGTCGCCGGCGGTGATATATCTGAGGCGATCACCGTCTTCGCCGGTCCCGGAGTAGATCTCGCAGCGGTCATGGGGATCCTCGTATGGGATTTATGTAAAGCCCGTTGAATTATTTGATTCGTGTCCTATTGGATTGTTGATCCACATGCACGACCGGGATCGCCGTTGATCGGCGCGCGGCCGAACGCGGCCGGGCGCGGGCGGCGTGACCGGCGCCGCGTGTGCGATGTGCAAGAGGGTGCGGGCGTGCGGGCGTGCGGATGTGCAACATCGGCGCAGGTGAAAAGCCTTATCGGGGCAAAGGAGGAGCCATCCGCCGGCGCAGGCGTGGCATTCCGCCCGGGGTGGGATGGCGCCCGTGGTGGCGCGCGGCAGGTTCCGGCGAACCGCCGAGGCGCGAAGGACGCTCTCGCGAAATGACGTTGCCCGGGGGCGAAACCGCGACGGACGATCGGATAAGGATGCCCGCGCCGCTCTTCCACCGACACTCGACGCTGCGCGACAACGGAGACCCGGCATCCGATGTAATTCGAAGCCGTGATCATTCCTCCCCGGAAGGATCACGATCCCGCTGCCTTTCGCGGCCTCGATTGAGGATTGCACTTTCTTCGCGGACACGATTGAAGTCGAAATGAAAAATAGATTCGGGCGTACGGATGCCAACAGGTGAATACGAGCCAACGTGCGTTGGCCCGTTGGCGTGGGTGGGCGCATACGTCGAGTGACCCGACGGCGGCCGTTCGCAGGAACCTGTGGGCAACGGCGGCAATGTCCCGTCGGGGTGGAATTCGGGACGAGACGGGTGTGCGCCGAGGGCCCTCGGGGGGATCCCCGACGCCGCCGGAGCCGGCTGGGAACCAAGCCGGTCGACCAGGGGATCGTCGGAATGTGTGCCCTTCGGGCGCTGCGCCGCCGGCGTTCCGGATCTTCGGCGGAGGTGGGCCGGGCGACGTCCCGCCGGGGCCGTGAAGCGGCCCGGATGGTCGGACCCGACGGAATCACTCGAACACGACGCGTAGTCGAACCGCCGCCGCCACGGCGAAATCCGGCCCGAGAGCGGGGCGGGAAAACCGGCCTCGCGGCCCGTGCGGGCCGTCGGAGGGGCAAAGACTCTCCCTCGGTTCCCTCTTGCTTCCCTCTCGGGTCTGCCTCGACGCTCCCGGGGCCGCTGTTTTGTCCCATGCGCGGGGTGCGGGACACCCGCGTTCGCCACCCGGGGTGAAGCCCTCGGACCGGTCCTCGTCGCGGCGTGCCCGGAGGCGGATCCCGGCACGCCGCTCCGGTCAGGAACGCACGGCCGCCTGGAGTTTGCCCACCTGGGTGCGGGCCAGGGTCTGGTTGGGCTGGACCGCCTTGGTGCTCTCCAGGTCGACGGTCGATACGAGCACGAGGTGCGATCCGACCCGCACCAGCAACAGGCCGCTCGCTCCCGCCTCGGGGTCCTGCGCCGTCGCCGCGAGGGACTCGTCGCCCAGGGCGGGCCCGTTCGCCCGGGTGTAGGCCATCGTGGTGCGCGTGCCCTGCTCGTCCCTGGTCGTGATGGTCGAGCACGCGGCGAGGGCGGCGCGGCCCTTGGCGAGCAGGTCCTCCGCCTGGCCCGGGCCGAAGGCGTACAACTCGACGATGTCGACGCGGCTCGGCATCGGGTCGACCGGGGTCGAGTCCGCGGACGTCGCGGCCTTGATGGCGGCCAGGGGCGCGGGCGTGCCGTTGCCGGGCAGCATGAGGTCGACGAACGGCTGGCATTCGGGCCGCTCGGCGGTCTCCTTCCCGCCGAGGACACGGGGGTTGGGAACATCCTTGGTGTAGTCCGCCCCGGTGTTCATCTCCGGCTGCGTCACCACCACCGAGGAGAGTTGATCCTGCGTCAGCACCCGGCCCGCCGATCCGGTCGACCCGCCGCCGCTCGACGGATTCGGGGTCGCCGAGGGCGACTTGGCGCCCGCCGTGCCGGAGCCGTTCGGGTCGGCGGGGCCGGGCGCCTGGGACCGACCCGGCCCATCGGCCGCGGCGCCGGTCGTGACGATCCCCTTGGCACCCTTGTCGTCCGTTCCGGAGTCGGAGTCGCACGCGGATGCGAACAACAACGGCACCGACGTGGCGACGGCAAGGGTCGCAAGACGAAATCGTGCGCTGCGCATGTGCTGAGTTCCCCCATGGATCGGTCGAGGGCACGAGTCTTTCGCCGCCCACGGGCGGACGAAAGATCGCGTCCCGATCCCGAGGGACCCTTGCCCGAAGGCGAGGGACCCCGAGGGATTCGGCGGTACGCCGTCGGCCGAGTCCGGGTCGTCGGTAAATGGCCGGCGCGGGTCCGGACGGGGCAGGACGATGTGCGGTGTCGGGGCCGACGCGAAACCTGGCTGTGCTCGCGCGCCATTTGCTCATGGAGGGATCTGCGATGACCGTTGACGCATCCGAGCCGTCCGAGCCGTCCGAGCCGTCCGAGCCGTCCGAGCGGTCCGTGCCGTCCAAGCCGTACGAGCCGTACGACCTGACCAGGACAGCCAAGGCGTCCAAGGCGTCGGAGCCGTCCGGATCCCGGCCCAAGGTCCGTATCGGGGCCGGCGTGCTGCACGGCAGCCGGGAGGCGAGTGTGGCGGTCTTCCGCGGCATCCCGTTCGCCGAGCCGCCGGTGGGTTCGTTGCGGTTCGCCGCGCCGCGCCCGGTGCGGGGCTGGGACGGAGTGCGGGAGGCGGTGGCGTACGGGCCACCGCCGCCCCAGGGCGGCGTGTTCGGCATGGACGCGCTGTCGCGGGACGCGGTGGGTGACGACGACTGGCTGACGGTCAACGTCTGGTCCCCGGACTCCGGGTCGGGTGCGGGACTGCCGGTGATGGTGTGGATCCAAGGTGGTGCCTACACGATCGGCACATCCGGTCTGCCCGAGTACGACGGCGTGCGGCTGGCGCGCGAGGGTGGCGTCGTCGTGGTGACGTTCAACTATCGAGTGGGTCTCGAGGGATTCGGGCAGTTCGAGGGTGCGCCCGCCAACCGGGGTCTGCTCGACCAGATCGCCGCCTTGGAATGGGTGCGGGACAACATCCGGATCTTCGGCGGCGACCCGGAGCGCGTCACGGTCTTCGGCCAGTCGGCGGGCGCCGGATCGGTCGCCGCGCTGCTCGCGATGCCGCGCGCGGCCGGGCTGTTCGGCCGCGCCGTCGCGCAGAGCGTGCAGGGCACGTACTTCTCGCCGGAGCTCGCCGCCGACATCGCCGGCGTCTGCGCCGCCGAACTGGGGCTGCGGCCCACCGCGGCCGACCTGTCCACGGTGGCCCCGGACCGCCTGTCCGCCGCCGGTGACGCGGTCGGCGCCAAGACGGCCCAGTGGGCGCGACGTTGGGGCCGGGTCGCGCACGCGTCGATTCCGTTCTCGCCGGTGGTCGACGGTGACACACTGCCCGTCACCCCGTGGCAGGCGCTGGCCGACGGCGCCGGCCGGGACGTCGAACTCCTCGTCGGCCACACCCGCGACGAACAGCGACTGCTCACCATGCTCGACGGTCTGCTCGGCCGGGTGACCCGGGAACAGGCCGCCGCCGCCTTGGACGTGTTCGCTCCCGGCCCGGACGGCGCACGCGCCTACCGGGACGGGTTTCCCGCCGCCGGCCCGGACGAGCTGTACGAACTGGTCCGCTCCGACTGGTTGTTCCGCATGCCGTCCGCTCACCTCGCCCACGCGCAGATCGCCGGCGGCGGCCGTGCGCACATGTACGAGCTGACCTGGTCGGCTCCGGGCATGGACGGTGTCTTCGGCGCCTGCCACGGCCTCGACGTGCCGCTCGTCTTCGGCAACCTGGATCGCGGTCAGCCCGCCGTGCTGATCGGCGAGCACCCGTCCCCGGAGGCCGAGGCGCTGTCCGCGGCCATGCGCACCGCGTGGACGGCGTTCGCCGCCCACGGCGATCCCGGCTGGCCGGCGTACGACCTCGAACGACGCCTGGTGCGGCTGTTCGACACCCGGCGGGCCGTCGTCGCCTACCCGGAGGAGACCTCCCGCCTGATCTGGCGCGACCACACGTTTCCGGTGGTGCCGCTGCTCGGGACATAGCCCCGGGGCGGCAGCGCCGTGAGGTGGTCTGCTTCTTTCGGACAGCGACCCCGGAGCGGTGGTTCCCGGGCGTTGGCCCCCGGCCCCGAGCCCCACCCGGGGCCGGTGGTAGCCCGGCCCCGGGGGGCGCGAGTCCCGATCAGCGCAGCGCGATCGTGACTCCCGGGCGCGCGGGCACGAGTTCGCCGATCACGGGGTGGCCGGGGATTTCGCCGGCGACGAGGAGTCCGCCGGAGGTCTGGGCGTCGGCCAAAAGCAGGAGTTCGTCCGCGTCCGCCTTGCCCGCGTCCAGGTGGGCACTTACCCAGTCGAGGTTGCGGCGGCTGCCGCCGCTGACGTAGCCGGCGGCAAGGGCCTCACGGGCGCCTTCGAGATAGGGCACCGCCGCGGTGTCGACGACGGCGGTGACACCGCTCGCGCGGGAGAGTTTGTGCAGGTGGCCCAGCAGCCCGAAGCCGGTGACGTCGGTCGCGCAGACCGCGCCGGCGGCCAACGCGGCCCGGCTCGCGACGTCGTTGAGCGCGGTCATCGACGCGATGGCCTGTGGGAAGACCTCGCCGGTGCTCTTGTGCCGGTTGTTCAGCATCCCGACCCCCAGCGGCTTGGTGAGGGTGAGCGGGACACCCGCGCGGCCGGCCCCGTTGCGCAGCAGGTGCTCCGGGTCGGCGGAGCCGGTGACGGCCATGCCGTACTTGGGCTCCGGGTCGTCGACGCTGTGACCGCCGGCGACCAGGCAGCCGGCGATCCGCGCGACGTCTGCGCCGCCGCGCAGCACCTCGGCCGCCACCTCCATCGGCAATACGTCACGCGGCCAGCTGAGCAGGTTGACGGCGACGATCGGCCGTCCGCCCATCGCGTACACGTCGGACAGCGCGTTGGCCGCGGCGATGCGTCCCCAGTCGTACGGGTCGTCCACGACCGGGGTGAAGAAATCGGCGGTCAGGACGAGCGCGTTCCCGGGGCCGAAGCCGACCACGGCGGCGTCGTCGCCGGATTCCAGGCCGACCAGCAGGGGATGTGCGCCGTCGTCGGCCCCATCGGGGATCAGCCCGGCGACGACGGCCTCGAGTTCGCCCGGTGGGATCTTGCACGCGCATCCGCCGCCGTGTGCGTATCGGGTCAGGCGAAGTCCGGCGGACACAGAAGACATGGTCATGTCATCATGCTTACGCAGTCCGACAGTTGGTGACACATTCCGCCCGAGTCGGCGGCATGGAGGCGTTCGGGTGGCTGGTGCCCCCCTCGGTCTTCAAAACCGATGTGGTCCGGATATCCGGGCCGGGCGGGTTCGATTCCCGTCCGCCTCCGCCACCGGGCACCCGACCGGGTGCCCGGATGACCGGGTCTCCGGGGGAACCACGCGTGCGTACGAGGGAAGACGGACCGAGGCCGGGCGCGGATCCGCGTCGGGGTACGCCGGCGACCGGGACGGTCCTGGCCGACCCCGCGTTGGCGGAACCGCTGCGGTGGCTGGGCCGGGCCGCCGTCAAGGACGCCATCCACACCGCCCAACAGGCGGTCCGCAGCGGCGAGTTGACGCCGAAACGGCTGGTCGGGACGGTCGTGTCGGCGCTCGCGGAGCACGCCCCGGAAGGGCGTACGGTGCTCAACGCCACCGGCGTCGTGGTGCACACCAACCTGGGCCGGGCGCCGCTGTCCGACGCGGCGATCCGGGCGGTGGCGGACGCGGCGGGTCACACCGACGTCGAGTTCGACCTCGGCACCGGCCGGCGCGCCCCGCGCGGACGCTCCGCTCTCGCGGCGCTGGCCGCGGCAGTGCCCGACGCCCCGGCCGTACATGTCGTCAACAACGGTGCGGCGGCCCTGGTGTTGGCCGCGACCGCGCTCGCGAGCGGACGCGAAATCCTGGTCAGCCGAGGCGAGATGGTGGAGATCGGCGACGGTTTCCGACTGCCCGAACTGATCGCCTCCACCGGCGCGCGCGTCCGCGAGGTGGGCACCACCAATCGCACCCACCTGCGCGACTACGCCGACGCGGTCGGCCCGGACACGGGCTTCGTGCTCAAGGTGCATCCGTCCAACTTCGTGGTGTCCGGTTTCACCGCGGCCGTCGATGTGGGGTCGCTGGCCACGCTCGGTTGTCCGGTGGTGGTCGACATCGGCTCCGGATTGCTCTCGCCCGAACCGCTGTTGCCCGACGAACCCGACGCGGCGTCGATGGTGCGCGCGGGAGCGACGCTGGTGACCGCGAGCGGCGACAAACTGCTCGGCGGCCCGCAGGCAGGACTGCTGTTCGGGCACGCCGACGTGATCGCCGCGCTGCGCGCGCACCCGCTCGCCCGCGCGCTGCGCGTGGACAAGCTCACCCTGGCGGCCCTGGAGGCGACCCTGCGCGGGCCACGCCCACCGGTGACGGCCGCCCTGCACACCCCGGCCCGGGAACTCGCGGAGCGGTCCTCGGACTTGGCCGCCACACTGGAGGCGGCCGGGGTGCCCGCGCGGGTGGTCGAGGCACAGGGCCGGGTCGGTGGCGGGGGAGCGCCGGGCGTGGCACTGGCATCCTTCGCCGTCGCGCTGCCGGACGAACTCGCCGGACCCCTGCGCGTCGGCGAACCCGCCGTCGTGGGACGAGTCGACAAGGGCCGGCTGCTGCTCGACTTGCGCTGCGTGCCGGCCGACCGGGACCCGGATGTGATCGCGGCGGTCGTACGCGCACACACGGAGGCGTGAGGTGTGGGTGCGAGTCCGGGGCGGGGCGATCCCGGTCGTGCGCGGGTCCACGGGGCGGGCCGTTCGCGGCCCGCGACGGCCGGGCGCGGCCCCACGCCCGCGCGGGGGGCTGTGAGATGCGGGTGGTTGCCACGGCGGGGCATGTCGATCACGGGAAGTCCACGCTGGTGCGGGCCCTGACCGGGATGGAGCCGGACCGCTGGGCGGAGGAGCGCCGGCGGGGGATGACCATCGATCTCGGCTTCGCGTGGACGCGGGTGCCCTCGGGCGGACATCTGGCGTTCGTCGACGTCCCCGGGCACGAACGCTTCGTGACCAACATGCTCGCGGGAGTGGGACCCGCCCCGGCGGTGATGTTCGTGGTCGCGGCGGACGAGGGATGGATGCCGCAATCCACCGAGCACCTGGCCGCGTTGCACGCGCTCGACGTGCGCAGCGGCCTGCTCGTGGTCACCCGCGCCGATCTGGCGGACCCGGGACCGGCGATGGCGCAGGCCCGCGCGCGGATCGGCGAGTCCGCGCTGGGCGCGGTGGAGGCGGTGGCCGTCAGCGCCCGCACCGGACACGGCATGGACGATCTGCGGGCCGCGTTGGCGCGGGTCACCGACGCGTTGCCGACCCCGGTCACCGACGGGCCGGTACGGCTGTGGGTGGACCGCTCCTTCTCCATCCGCGGCAGCGGCACGGTGGTCACCGGCACCCTGGCGGCGGGCCGGGTGCGGGTGGGCGACACCTACACGATCGCCTCGACGAACCGGCGGGTGCGGGTGCGCGGCGTACAGGCCCTGGGTCGGGCGGTCTCCGAGATGGCGGCGGTGGCCCGGGTCGCGGTGAACCTGCGCGGCGTCGAAGTCGCCGAGATCGGCCGAGGGGACGCCTTGCTGACCCCCGAACGGTTCGTCTCCACCGGCGAGTTCGACGTACGCGTGCACGGCGACCCGGCCGCTTCGCTGCCGCGCGGCGCGGTCTTGCACATCGGCTCGGCGGCGGTCGCGGTGCGCGTGCGCGCGCTGGGCACCGACACCGCGCGCCTGCGAGCGGAGACGGCCTTGCCGCTGCGGCTGGGGGAGCGGGCGCTGTTGCGTGATCCGGGGCTGCGCCGGATCCTGGGCGGCGTCGTGATCCTGGACGTGCGCCCGCCGGAACTGCGCGGGCGCCGGGGCGCCGCCGCGGCCCGCGCGGTCGAGCTGGCCGGCATGCGCGACATCCCCGACGAGGCCGGCGAACTGTCCCGGCGCAAGCTGGTACGCCGCCGGGATCTCGGCGCGATGGGCATCGACACGGATCGGGCCGCGGTGGTCGGCGACTGGCTCGCGGATCCGACGCACTGGAACGCACTACGGGAACGGCTGCGCGGCCTGGTGGACGCGGTACACGCCGATCGGGACCTGGACGCGGGGCTGTCCGTCGAGGAGGCTCGGCGCACGCTCGGGCTGGCCGATCGCGAACTGGTCCTGGCCCTGGTCGACCCGCCGTTGACCGTCCGGCACGGGCGGATCGTGCACCGGGCCCGGACCACGGCGTTGCCCGCCGGCGTGGCGGCGGCGGTCGACGTACTGGTCGAGGAACTCACCCACGCCCCCTTCGCCGCCCGCACGGCCGAGGGCCTGGCCGCACTCGGCCTGGGCCGGCGCGAGGTGGCGGCCTCGGTGCGCGCCGGCGCGCTGTTCCGGGCCGCCGACGCGGTACTCCTGCTGCCCGACGCGCCGCGGGAGGCGATGCGTCGGCTGGCCGTACTGGAGCAGCCCTTCACCGTCGCGCGGGCACGGGCCGCGCTGCACACCACGCGCCGGGTGGCGATGCCCGTCCTGGAACACCTGGAGCGCACGGGCCACATCCGCCGCCTGCCGGACGATCGCCGGATCGTGGTGCGGGACGACGGGTCCGGAGCCGTGCCCGGCTAGCCGGGGAAGCGCCTCACGCCACCGCCGGCCGGGCTCGACCGCAAGGGCGGCCGGGCCGGCCGGCGACCGCGGTAGGGGCGGGTCAGTCCAGGCAGAACTCGTTGCCCTCGGGGTCGGTCATCACGATGTGGCCGCTGCCCAGCGGCGGAGCGGGCTCGTGGCGCTGCACCCGGGTGGCCCCCAACGCGACGAGCCGGGCGCACTCGGCCTCCAACGCCGCCATGCGCTCCTCCCCCTGTAGCCCGGGAGTCACCCGCACGTCGAGGTGCACTCGATTCTTGGCGACCTTGCCCTCGGGTACCTGCTGGAAGAACACTCGCGGACCGTTTCCGTCCGGGTCCTCGAGCGCCGACCGTGTGTTGCGCTGGTCCTCGGGCACGCCGATCCGCGCGAGGAACTCGTCCCAGGCGGCCAGTGGGTCGGCCCCCTCGGGCAGGTCGACTCCGGGCGGGCCGGGGATGAGATAGCCCAGCGCCTCGCCCCAGAAGGACGCCAGCGCCCCCGGGTCGTGGGCGTCGAAGGTCACCTGGATGTGGCGGCTCATCGGGTTGCTCCGTTCATGGCGGGTCGGATGTGCGGATCGAGGTCGCGCGGCCGGCGGACCTCGGACGGGCGGTGGCTCGGGTCGCGGTGGATGTGCGGCGCCGGATCGGCCATGGTCGCCTCGGTGAGGCCGTCGAGCCGGGTGCGGAGCCGGCGGTTCCGGCGGACCTCCCACCGCTCGCGCGGCGTCCGGTTCCCGTCGATCACGTCCGCGTCCATGGACCCACCCTGACACCATAGGCGGACGGGATCTGTCCGCCATGGCCGGCAGGGTGTTCGATATGGACGTGGCGCGTGGTGACGAGCGGGGTACGACGGAGCGGGTGCTCACGAGGTGCGTGCGCTTTCGGGTTCGGTGGAGTCGTTCGGCGCGGGCCGTACGTCGGTCGACCCCGAGGTGCTCATGACGCCGGCCAGGGCCTGCCGTGACGAGGTCGAGGCCGGCTTCGACTGTCCGACCGGGAGTTCGGGGGGATCCGGGGGCACCCGGGACTCCGGGAGTGGGCGGCGGCGGGTCGAGCCCTACCGCCTGGTCGCCTCCGACCGGCGCTGGTACCTGTTCGCCTACGACCTCGATCGCGACGACTGGCGCAGCTTCCGGGTCGATCGGATGACCGCCGTGTCCGCCCGCACCTGGCGTTTTCGGCCGCGCGCGGCGCCGGACGCGGCGACGTACGTGCAGGAGGGTGTCGCGAGTCGGGTCTACCCGCACCGGGCGCGCTTTCTCGTGCACGCTTCGGCCGACACGGTGCGCGCGCAGATCTCGGCGTCGGCGGCCGTGGTGCGACCACGCGGCGGCAAGCGCTGCGAGGTGCTCAGCGGCGCCGGCAACCTCGACGTCGTGTTGATGCACGTACTCCTGCTCGGGCACGACTTCGAGATACTCGACCTGCCGGAACCGGTGAGTCGTTGTCGCGTGCTCGCGGAGCGACTGCCGGCGGCCGGCGCGACGCTCGCACCCGAGCCGGACTCGGATCCGGAGACCGACCCGAACTCGGGCTCGGGCTCGGCTACGTCTTCGCCCGCACCGTGATGCTCGCGGTGCCCGTGGCACTGTGCGCGGTCACCGACCAACACCCGGGCCCGGGCACTTCGACGCCCATCGGCAACGGGCCGGGCAGTCCCTGAGCGGTCGGGGCGAGTTCGGCCCGACCAACGCCCCGGGTTCCCGAGACGCCCCGGACGGTCACCGTGGGTGCGGACGAATCCCCCACCCACAACGGGTACTTGCCCGCGGAGCCTTCCTCGCGCTCGGACAACAGGTCACCCCAGTGGCCGGTGTTCGGGGCGTAGAACCAGATGCCGCCGCCGCCCACGACGCGGGGCGAACCCGCGTCGTGGAGGGCTTGGGGCAACCCGGCATCGGTGGGCACGACGGCATCGTCACACCCCGCCGCTTGCCTTCCCCGATCCCCGTTCGACGCGCAGCCGGACCACCCGACACACGCGACGACGGTTCCCAGGGTCGCGGCGACCACGCGCCGCGTCGTTTCCATCCTCATCGGCTCGATTCCATCCTCATGGGTTCACCCGATCGCATACAGACCCCACAACATGCCGATCGGGAGCGTGCCCAGGATGGCCAGTCCGGCCGACTGGGCCATCCGCAGCGGAGGTTGGGAACCCTTGTACCCGAACCCCTCGCCGTTTCCGGCGACGATCGAGACCAACAACGGGATCGCGAAGCAGAACCCGTACACCAGCCCGCTCCACTGCGGCGCGACATTGAGCAGCGCGGCCAACAGCAGCACCCACGACGTGCACGAGACCCGGAAGGTGCTGCCGATCAGCCCGGTGTCCAGACCCCAGAACAGGGGCGTGACCCACCAGGGCCGGCCCTCGTCGTGCATCAGGGATTTCGACGTCTGTCGTCGGAACCCCAGGGAATACCCGTTGTCGCGGACGGCGCGCGCGTCCACGCCGATCGCGGCGACGGCGGCCACGACACAGGTGCCGAGCGCGACATCGCGGGGCAGGTGTCCGGCCGTGACGGTACCGATCTGGTAGAGCAACGCCACGAACAGGCCGGACATGGCGAGGTGACCCGCGGCGAGCGTCGCGGCGAAACGGACGGCCATCCGCCGTCCGGTGTCGGAATCCCCTTGCACGAAGGGGCGGATCACTCCGATGAAGGACTGGCCTCAAGGGCTGAAGAGTTGGGCGAACCCCGCGATCGCCGCGATGCTCACCGTCCACAACGTGATCAAGGGCATGAGGCGTCGTCCCCGGCTAGTTGTTGAACCAGATCGAGCACGCGAACGGCCCGTTCCAGCAACTCGTGCCGCCGGAGCACTCGCCGCACCAGAACATGGAGCTGCCCGAGACACAACTCCATACCGTGCGGTTGTAGCCGGTCGGGCAGTAGAAGCGGTCGTGGGCCACCCGGTAGTTGCACATCGTGCAGCTCGCCAGCGAACAGCACGGCGATCCCTGGCAGTCGGCGGCGGCCGGGGTGGCGTTGATCAGTGTGGCCAGACCCGCGATGAACGCGGAGGCCCCGGCCAGCGCCTTCACCCCGATGCCGCGGGCACCCTTGCGCGGCTCGATGTCGGTGTCCGCGACCTGCACGCATTCTTGAGTGATGCTCATGCCGAGATCGTCCCTTCAGCAGCGTATTTGAGCTTCGGCATCGACTTGGGCACCGACAGCAGCGGCTCGAGCTGCCGGTAGGAGGGGATGGTCTGGGCGGCGATCGGCGCGCCCAGGCGGTACAACACGGCGGACGGTGTCACGTCGATGCCCAACGCGGACGCGATGTCACCGGTGACGTCGACCGTCGCGAACTGCGCCGGGATGTTGTTCTCGGCCAGCCACTTCGCGCCCTCCTCCGCGCTGTGCACCTGCTCCAGCACGACCCGAACCCCCTTGGGGGGACGGCCGTTCATCGCCTCGGCGATGGCGCGGCAGGTGTTGCACGAGGTGGACAGGAACAGCAGGACCAGGTGCTCCAGTGCGTCCAGGTCCGCGGTCATCCCGATCGCCGACGGCGACAGGTCCCGCTCCAGGGGCAGTTCGATCGGGGTCGGGTTGTCCTCGAGCTTGAGCTTGGCGCGGATCAGTTCCAGGGTCCGATACTGATCGACGAGAGCGAGTACACAGATGGCCACGAGCAGGCTCAGCACGCCGACGGCCACCCACAGGAACGTCATGGGGTTTCCCTGCTTTGCATGTAGGAGTGGTTCTCACGGGCCAAGGGGACGAGCTTCGCCACGATCACCGCGACGGCCGTGACGAGCCCGAGCGCCGCGGTGTACCGGACACCGCTCGTCGCCCCGACCGGGGCCAGGAAACCGACGAGGGCGACACCCACCCAGACCGGCAGGGCCGCGATCTGCCGTACACCCAGGACCGCGTCACCGGCCTCGCCGTAGCAGGCGCACCGGATCCGCTCGCCACGCCGCATCGCCACCGCGGCGACCACGGCGAACGACACCCCCAAGCCGGTCACCAGGACGGGGGTGGGCATCGCGTGCGGAAACGACACCAGGCCGACGGCCGCACCGATCTCCGCGAGTGGGACCAGGATGGTGACGGCGCCCACCCCCGGAATCCGCAGGGCGTGCAACGTCGGCCGGAACAGCCTTGGCGCGACCAGTTTTTGCGCCGCCGCGTAGAGCAGGAC
Organism: Embleya sp. NBC_00888; assembly: GCF_045207655.1. NCBI lineage: Bacteria > Bacillati > Actinomycetota > Actinomycetes > Kitasatosporales > Streptomycetaceae > Embleya > Embleya sp. NBC_00888. The sequence continues at coordinate 3,837,180 of NZ_CP108785.1, forward strand.
GAGTGCCGCCACGAACCGTACGACGGCGGCCGACGCGATGATCATCGATCAGGCTGCCAGCGTCTTCAGCACCTGGGCGTCGGGGAGTTCGGTGTCCAGGAGGCAGACCCTGATCCGCTTTCCCTCCCGGAGCAGCGGGGATTCGACGACCCGACGTCCCGCGACGGTGAAGTCCCCGTTCCTCTGCCGCTTGGGCACCCCCGTGACCCAGCGACACACCGGCACCGCGGCCATCGCCACACCCGGCCATTGATCGGTCACCGTGACCAGATCGCCGGCCCGCAGGGTGAAGTTGTCCGGGAAGCCCACATAGGGAACCTCCTCGCCGGCCGCGCGCAGTGCGTTGCCCACCGGTGCGGCGGGTGTCGCCACCTGCAGAACGCCGGCGCGGGCGGCGCCGGCACCGGTACCACCGACACCGGTGACCCGGGCCAGGTCGCCGCGCTTGCCGGTGCCGGCGTTCGAGCCGGCATCGGCCGGCCCGGTTTCGGCGGCTCCCGCGGTGCCCACGCCCGTGGTCAGGACCACGGTCGCGCCCACCGCGAATACGCCGCCCACTTTCAGGGCTTCCCGTCGGGACAGCCGTACTTTGCCGTTCATGCACTCTCCTCGGCGTCGATCCGGACCCGCACGAACTTCTCGATGCTGGCCGACGGCCGAGGGAAGGGCAATGAGATCCATGCCCAGTGTTTCTGGTGGCCGGAATTCGGCCGAGGAAAGGGAAAGTGAACCGGGAGAATATTGCGACGTGGAATCTCGCAACCCGAATTTCCGGTCGGGGGGCGCGAAAAGCGCCGCATTGACCCGTGTTCGCCTCCGACCGGGCCGTTGTGGCCGGCCCGATCCGGATGCGCGGCCCCGGCGCCGGCGGGCGACTCCGGCCACGCCGCGGATTGTCGACGCACTCGCCGGCCATGTTCGGTCGTGACGGGATTCCGAGCCGGCGCGCCGAGCACCAGAAAGCGCGGTGCTGAGCCGGTTTTCCGCCGCGTCGCGCGGGGGAGGCGCTAGCCGCCCACGACTTCGTCCGGGTGCAGGGCGTCGAGGATGAGGGTGAGGCCGAAGGTGAACTCCTCGGCGTAGTCGTATCCGGGTTCGAGGGCCTGTTCGGTGACGAGTTCGGTGAGGTGGGGGTAGGTGTCGGCGGGCATCTCCCGCAGGATGGCGCCCGCGACCTCGTCCAACTCCGCGGAGTCGCCGAACGGCAGGCTCGACTCCTGGATCACGAAGCCGTACACGTAGCTGTCGATCAGCGACACCGCGTGCGCGGTCATCCGGACGGAGAACCCACCGGCGCGCAATGCCCCGATGACGGCGTCGTGGTGGCGCAGCGTCGCGGGGCCGGGTCGGGTGCGGGAGTCCAGCAGGGGGACGGCCCACGGATGGCGCCGGAGTACGGAACGGGCGGAGGACGCTCGCAGGAGCATGGCGCTCTTCCAGTCCGTGTCGCGCGGTGGCAGGTCGATCTCCCCGAACACCGCGTCCACCATGCCGTCGAGCACGTCGTCCCGGCCCGCGACGTGGTGGTAGAGCGACATCGCCTCGACGCCCAGCGGCTCGGCGATCGCGCGCATGGTGAGCGCGGCCGAACCCTTTTGGTCCGCGACCGCCACCGCCGTGCGGATCACGCGCTCGCGACTGAGCGGCGTGCGCGCCGAGGCCCCGCGTCGGCGCCTGCCTTCCTCGCTCATCCGCTCCTCCTTTTGCTTCTGTTGACTACCTTACAACATAAGGCTAGCGTACCTTACAACATAAGGTCATCATTTCGACGAAAGGGCCGCGCCATGGGCACGGATCGAATGAAGAAGGTCTGCATCGTCGGAGCCTCGGGGAAGCTCGGGCAGTACATGGTCCGGCAGGCGCTGGACCGCGGCTACGAGGTGGTCGGCGTGTGTCGCGAGCGCAGCGTGCCCAAGCTGGCCGCGTTCGACGGCCGGATCACCGTCGTTCCCGGGCCCACGAACGACCCGGAGGTGATCCGGCGGGCGGTCGCCGGCTGCGACGGGGTCCTGACGGTACTGGTGCCGTGGGGCGTGCGGCAGTACGCGTCGGGCACGGCGCAGGCGGTGCTCGACCACGCACGGCCGGGCGCGCGCCTGGTCTTCTCCTGCGGCTGGCACATCACCCGCGACGGCAAGGACCGGTATTCGCGGATGTTCACGATGGGCGTCCGGATCGCCGCCGTGTTGGGCAAGCTCGTCCGCGCCGTCGAGATCGACGACCAAGTGGAGGCGTGCCGCCGGGTGTTCGAAAGCGACACCCGGTGGACCGTGGTGCGCGGCAGCACCCTGAAGGAGGGCGACAGTCAGGGACTGCCGGTATGGAGCCGGCATGTGGGCGACCCGGTACTGGCCAGCGACCTGACCCGCCGGGTGGACTTCGCGCTGTTCATGGTGGAGGCGCTCACCGACGACACGCTCGTCCGGGAGGCCCCGGCGATCGTCGGCTGCAGCACTCCCAGTGCCCTCGCGCACAGCGGGCGCGCCCGGGGGCAGGCATAGCACCGACATCGGTCGGCCGGATCGACATCACGGTGCGCCTGCCGCGTTGATCAGGGCGGTCGCGGCGGTGCTGATGTCCTCCGGTGTGGTCCATCGTCCGAGGGACAGCCGGAGCGCGCCCAGTGCGCGTTCCGGGGCGATGCCCATCGCGGTCAGGACCGGGGAGGGGGTGTGCCGGCCGCGGTGGCAGGCCGAACCGGTGGACGCGGCCAAGTCCGGTGCGGCGGCCAGGAGTTCGTGGCCCACGGTGGCGTCGATGCTGATGTTGACCGTGTTCGGCAGGCGCTCCTTCTCGGGGCCGTTGAGGTGTACGCGACCGGGCAGCGCGGTGGCCAGGCGGCGGTGCAGGTCGTCGCGCAGCGCCGCGATTCGGGTCGCCGCGCCGTCCGCGAGTTCGGCCGCCGCGATGTCCGCGGCCGTACCCAGTGCGACGGCCAAGGCGACGTTCTCGGTGCCCGCGCGCAGGCCGTACTCCTGGCCGCCCCCGTAGACCACCGGTTCCAGGGCGAGCCCCGCGCGCACGTACAGGGCGGCCGTGCCCTTGGGGGCGTACATCTTGTGCCCGACCACGGTCAGCAGATCCACGCCGAGGTCGCGCACGTCGAGGGGGATCCGGCCGGCCGCCTGGGCGGCATCGCAGTGGAACAGCGCGCCGTATTCGTGGGCCACCGCGGAGAGTTCGGAGACGGGCTGGAGGGCGCCGGTCTCGTTGTTGGCGGCCATCACCGACACCAGGACGGTGTCGGCGTCCAGCGCCGCGGCCAGTCGGCCGGGATCGACCAGTCCGTCGGCGTCGACCGGCAGATACGTCACGCGTACGCCGTGCAGACGCTCGAGCGCGCGGCATGTCTCCAGGACCGCCGGGTGCTCGGTGACCTGCGTGATCACGTGCGGCCGCGCGGCCTCGGAGGCCAGGACCGCGCCGCGGATCGCGAGTTGATCGGCCTCGGAGCCGGAACCGGTGAACACGATGCGCTCGGCATCCGCTCCGAGCAGGGCCGCGACCCGGGCGCGTGCCGTCGCCAGGGCCGCACGCGGTTCGTCGGCGTAGGGGTGATCGCTGGAGGGATTGCCGAACCAGTGGGTCAGGAAGGGCCCCATCGCGAGCGCGACACGCGGGTCGACCGGGGTGGTCGCGTTGTAGTCCAGGTAGATGGGTCCGTCGGCGAGGGCCGGGCCGCCTTGCGCCATTGCGTTCACGGCAGCTCCCTTCTGCTCAGGTGCTCGTGTCGCCCGTGGGGATGGGGCGTTCGAAGAAGGTTTCGAGGACCATCGTGGCCTGTGTGCTGCTGACGCCGGTGATGGCGTGGACGCGGCGCAGGACGTCCTGCATCGCAGCGGTGGAGCCGGTACGGACCTTGAGGAGGATCGAGGCCGTCCCGGCGATCACATGTGCCTCCTGGATCTCCGGGATGGCCGCGAAGAACGGTGCGGAGTCGCCCATCCACGCGACCGAGTCGACGGTGACGAAGGCCAGGACGTCCAGGTCCACCGCGACCGGGTCGATGTCGACGGTGGTGCGGCGGATGACGCCCGTCGCCCGCAGCTTGCGTACCCGCTCGTGTGCGGCGCCGGCGGACAGGCCGACCTCCTTGCCGAGTTCGGCGTACGTGCGCGTGGCGTCCTCCTGAAGCAGCGCCAGCAGACCCCGATCGATGTCGTCCATTGCGGTTCCTCCGTTGTCGCGCCGATCGAGGGGGCTCGATGGTAGCGAGCCGTGTCGGGGCCGCCGTGACCGCGTGCGGCCGGCCGCGATCGCGACCGACCGGGGCGGCGCCGGGCCCGCGTGCGTGGGCTCGTACGTACGATCCCGCCGATATGGATCGGGTTCGGTGAAGCCTTGACGTAACTGAAGCATATTCTGCAATCATGATGATCGATAGGATGATGTTCAGCGGTTGCGAGGAGTTGCGAGACGATGTCCGACGCACAAACCCCGATCTACGACATGATCGACGAACGTTTCCGCACCGGGCGATGCATGAACGGTGACGACCGGCTGGAGACGCTCTATTCGGGTGGCCGCTGGTCGGAGGGCCCGCTGTACTTCCCCGCGGGACGCTTCCTGATCTGGAGCGACATCCCCAACGACCGCATGCTGCGCTGGGACGAGACCAATGGTGTCGTCAGCGTCTTCCGTTCGCCGGCCGGACACCCCAACGGCAACACCCTCGACCGCGAGGGCCGACTGGTCACCTGTGAACAGGGCAACCGTCGCGTCACCCGTACCGAACACGACGGCTCGATCACCGTGCTGGCCGACCGCTTCGGGGGCAAGCGGCTGAACAGCCCCAACGACGCAGTCGTGCACTCGGATGGCTCGATCTACTTCTCCGACCCCGACTTCGGCATCACCAGCGACTACGAGGGCCATCGTGCGGAGAGCGAGATCGGGGCGACCAACGTCTACCGGATCGACCCGGTGACCGCCGAAGTACGCCTGGTCGCCGATGGGTTCGCCGGACCCAACGGGCTGGTGCTGGCCGAGGACGAGCGGCGGCTGTACGTCTCCGACACTCGGGCCAACCACGTGCGCGTCTTCGACGTTCGTGCGGACGGGACGCTCTCGGACGGCGAGGTCTTCGTCGAATGCCGCCCCGGTGAAGGCCGGTTCGACAACATTCGCTTCGACGACGAGGGCCGTCTGTGGGTCGCCGCGATGGCCGACGGCGTGCACTGCTATGCCCCCGACGGCACCCTCATCGGCCGCATCCGCACCCCCGAGCCCGTCGCCAACATCACCTTCGGCGGCCCCAAGCGCAACCGGATGTTTCTGGCCGCCAACACCTCGCTGTACTCCCTGGTCGCGGCCGTCACCGGCACCCCGCGGCTGCCGAAGCGCTGATCGGGCGGTGCGTACGTGCGGCGTGGGGGCGGTCGGCGCCCCGCCGACGCGGCGGGGCGAGGGGTGTCGGCACAGGGTTGCCGACACCCCTCGCCCCGCGGACTGACGGGCCCGGCCGGGCGGCCCGGCCCGTCAGTCCGCGGCTTCGACGCGTGTTGCCGACATGGCATCCTCGAGCAGGGCGCGAACGAGCCGGAGGTTGGATGCCCGAGGTCGGGGGCGCCCGTCGATGACCACCGACCGAACGCCGGCGATGCCCAGAGCCGTGGCACGGGCCTCGTCCGCTCGTACCTCCCGGGTGTAGGCGTCACCGTGCAACAGGCGGCGGACATCGGACCCGGGCAGCCCGGCCGTGGTGCCCAGGTACGCCAGGACCTCCGGGTCGGTGATGTTGCGACCGTCGGTGTGGTAGGCGTGGAACAGGCTTTCCATGACCGGATCGGCCAGGTTGTGCTCGGCGGCCAGATACGCCAGGCGGTGCGCGTCCGCCGCACGTCTCCTGCCCGTCCGAGACGAGCAGGATGGTGCGTGGGCCGGGGCCGGGAAGGTCGTCGGCGGCCCGGCGCGGCCCGGCGCGCCGTCGCCATCGCCGAGCACACCGGGGTTCGCGAGGTCGACGGCATCCACCTCGTCACGGCACGTCGCCCGCCGTGAGAGCCGGGGAGGCTCTCGAAAGGGCGAGGTCGTCCGGACGATCGGCAACGAACGTGTCGGCGGGTCGCTACGGCATCCCCGGTGCGGACACGCCGGTCCACCACCAGGATTCCAGCTCGTCGCCGTCGAGCACCTCGGCCGGTGGGCGGTCTCCCGGCGGCACGTCGACGGCGAGCGCGTGCGTGCGGCGTACGATGGCGCGCAGTTCGCGGACGGCGGGCATCTCCGCCAACTCCTCGACGTCGGACGGGCAGCCGACGGGGCCGTCCAGGAGCATGTGGCAGCCCAGCGAGTACCACATGGCGATCATCTCCCGGTCGCCGTGCTTCTCGGCGGCGACCGCGACCTCGCGGACCACGTCGATCAACGGGACGGGCCGCGGCGCCGCCGCGTCCGGGCCGTCGAGCAGGCCGGACTCCACCATGCGCCGCCACAACTGCGAGCCCGCGTCGCAATACAACAACGGCGGATCGACGTAGCCGTCCTCGAGCCAGGAGGCGTAGCCGTCGAAGTCGTCGTGCTCCTCCGCGTCCTCGGGGTAGGTCCGCAATCCGGTGAACTCGCGCAGCGCGTCGAAATAGTCCCGCCGCTTCGGGTAGTCCGGGTGCCGATCGAGGGGAAAGGCGTAGCTGAACCGGCGGCGCAACAGGATGTCCATCACCCGGAAATGGGTGAACGAGCAGTCGAACCCGTCCTGGAAGCCGTACAGCACGGCGAACCACTCGCGCAGGCGCGGCTCGTCCGGTCCGTGGTGGGCGTCCAGGACCCTGATCGAGTCCGCCACCAGATCCTCGATCTCATGCATCGACACCGCGAACTCCCGCTTCTCGATTCGTCGTCCCGCCGGGTGTGTGGTGGAACGACCGTTGCCTCGGCCGGGAGTCCACCACACCGAGCCGACACCCTCGCGCGCGGACGCGAGGGTCGCTCATCCCGCGAGCGGGAGGCCCGGTGTGCGGAACACCCGGTGCTCGGCGTCGATCGCGAACACCTCACAGCCGTCGCGGGCGGCGGCCCACGCGATGCCGTCGGCGCCCATCGCGAACGCCGCGGTGGCGGTGGCGTCGGCCTCGGTCAGCGACCGCGCGACGACCGTCATGCTGAGCAGGCCGACCGCCGGCCGGCCGGTGCGGCCGTCGAGGATGTGGTCGCCGCGCTCGTACCGCGCGGAGGTGGCGACCGCGCCGTCGGCGATCTCCAGCACGGTGCACAGCCGGTCGGGCCGGGTCGGATGCCGCACGCCGATCCGCCACGGGCCGCCCGCCGTGACGACATCGCCCCCGGCGTTGAGGCAGAACCTGCGTACGCCGCGCACCGCGAGCAGTTCGGCCGCGCGTTGCACCGCCCAGCCCTTGACCATCGCGCAGGGGTCCAGCCCGCGCCCGGGCAGCCGCACCCGGAACGCGCCGCCGCTGGCGACGCGGTAGTCCTCGCACAACCGAAGCACCTCGGTCAGGTCCGCGCTCAACTCGTCCTCGGTGAGCTCGCCGCGGTCCAGCCGGGAGACCTCGCTGTCCGGGCGGAACGGACTGAACCTGGCGTCGACCTCGCGCAGCCACGCGAACACCGGGTCCGCGGCCTCGCCGGGCAGCACCGCGTCGCCGGCCACCGAGATCGGCAGACCCATGATGTGCTCGACGCGACGCACTCACGCCCCCTTCGCGTCGATGGCGGCCTGCAGCGACTTCACGTAGGCCTGGCTGGTCGTGGTCGCCCCGGAGACCGAGTCCACGTCGGCGCTCTGCGCCACCAGGGTCTCCTGGACGAGTTGCGGCACGGCCTTGCGGGTCGGCCCGCTGTCGGGCTGCTTGAGCAGGCGCGCCGAGGTGATCCGGTCGCCCGTGTAGGTGATCTCCACCTGGACGTTGCCGTGTTTGGTGGCGATCGTGGGCCCGGAGATCACCCGCGTGCCGCCGGTCGCCGCGGTCGGGGGCGTGCCGTCGGCACCCGGCGTGGCCGAGCCGGCCGGGTCGGGTGCAGCGCCGGCCGCCGCAGGGGCCTGTGCCGGCGCCGGGGCATCGGCGACGACGGTCGACGTGCCGGCCGACGGCTCGAACCGCCACAGGGGGATCAACCCCACGGCGCTCACCGCGACGACGAACAATGCTCGTTTCATGACGTCCCTCCGGTCAGGCCAGGCTGAAGCGCTCGGCATGGATCTGCGCTGTGGGCACCCGCAGTTCACGCAGACCGCGCAGGACGGCGCCGGTCATGCCGGGCGGGCCGCACACGAACACGTCGCGGTCGCACACGTCGGGGACCAGTGCGGCGATCGCCCCCGGCGCCAACACCGGCGAGACGTTGATCCATACCGTGCGCGGCGTGGGATACGTGGTCCGGCAGGTCGCCGGGTGATCCGCCGGCTGCGGCAGACGTACCGCAGAATGCGCCTGGGCACCCGCCTCGCGCTGGGGCTGGGGGTGCTGGCGCTGGCGGTCTTCGCGCTCGTCGGGACGGTCATGACCGCGTACATGCGCGACTATCTGGAGCGTCAGCTCGGCGACCAGATGCGGATGGTCCAGCTCACCCAGACCAAGGACGCGATGCTGCACGGCACCGTGCAGGGCAAGCCGTACTACCGCTGGTACACGGCGGTCTACCAGGTCGACGGCGACCGCGTCGCGCTGCGTCCGCCCGCCGATGTTCCCGCCGATACCCGCGCCTTCGCCGCCGCCGCGGAGGCGATGCGCCGGTCCGACGACGCGCATCTGCTGCGCACGGTGCGGATCGACGGCGAAGGCGACTACCTGGTGCGCGCGTGCCACGTGCAACCGGGCGTGATCCTGGTCAGCGCCGCGCCGATGGACGACATCCAGGACACCATGCGCCGGCTGATCACCGTGCTCGCGGTCACCTTCGCCCTGGCCCTGTCGGCACTGGTGCTGCTCGGCCGGGCGTTGCTGCGGCGGGGCCTGATGCCGCTCGGCGACATGGCGCGCACCGCTCACGGCATCACCTCGCACGACCTGACGGATGCCGCGCGACTGTCGATGCGCGCCGACGGCAGCGACGGCGGGCCGGAGGTCGAGGAGTTGCGCACCGCCTTCAACACGATGCTGCAACACATCGACGACTCGCTGGCGGTGCGTACCGAGGTCGAACAACGGCTGCGGCGCTTCGTCGCGGACGCGTCGCACGAGTTGCGCACCCCGCTGATGTCGGTGCGCGGGTACGCGGACCTGTTCCAGTACGCGGCGGCCAACGAGCCCGAAGAGCGGGACCGGCATCTGGCCCGTCTGCGCGCCGAAGCGGCCCGGATGAGCGTGCTCCTGGACGACCTGCTGCTGCTCGCCCATCTGGACGCCGGTGAGGTCGAGGCGCCGCTGCGGCTGGAGGACGCGGAACTCGTGGAACTGGTGCGCCAAGCCGCGGACGCCTTCCGCGCGGGCCGCCCCGACCACCCGCTGACCCTGTCGGCGGGGCCCGATCCGGTGCGGCTGCGGCTCGACCCGATGCGGATCCGGCAGGTGCTGGACAACCTGCTGACCAACGCCGCCGTGCACACTCCCGCCGGGACGAGGGTGACCGTGGCGCTCTCGGTGGAGGGCGGCACCGCCGTGGTACGCGTCGGCGACTCCGGCCCCGGCATCCCGGCCGCCGACCAGGCCCGGATCTTCGACCGCTTCTACCGCGTCGACCGGGCCCGCAGCCGCGAACGCGGCGGCAGCGGCCTCGGCCTGGCGGTCGCGTGGTCCCTGGTCCGAGCGCACGGGGGCACCATCGACGTGACCAGCCGCCCCGCGGCGACGGTCTTCACGGTTCGGCTGCCCCTGAGCAGCCCCGTCGGCGAGCCGGCCGCGTCGGCCTCGGGCCCGATCGCCCTGCGGAAGGCATGAGGCCCGACGACCTGCGCCCGTGCGACCCGCACCTCGGGGACCCGCACTTCGGGGACCCGCATCCGTAGACACTGTCTACGAATGTGGTAGACACTGTCTATGGCATACATGGCACGCGAGGAATCGCTTCGGGAACGGCTGATCGACGTCGGCGTGGACGTCGTGACGACCGACGGGATCGCCGCACTGGGTCTGCGGGAGATCGCTCGCCGGGCAGGGGTGTCGCACGGGGCCCCGCGCAGGTACTTCGCCACGCATCACGCGCTGCTCTCGGCGATCGCCCGGCGCGGCTTCGCGGACCTGAGGACCCGGTTCGAGGCCGCGATCGCCGCCGGCGTGTCGCCGCGCGACCGGTTGGCGGCGCTCGCACGGGCGTATGTCGGGTACGCGCTGGAGCAACGCGGCATGTTCGAGCTGATGTTCCGGCACGACCTGTTGGACAGCGAACGACACGGATCGGAGCAACCAAGGCTCCGGGAGTCCACCCTCCCGCTGTTCGAGATCATCGTCGGGCTCATCACGCAATGCCGGACGGAGCAGGAGCAGGACGCGCGGCGCGGCGGCGCACCGAGCCATGCCGGGCCGTCGCCGTCGCCGGGGATGACAGCCGCGGCGCTCTGGTCGAACCTGCACGGCATCGCCCAGTTGTGGGCCTGGGACAGCCTGCAACTCGCGTTCGACACCACGTCGGCGGGCGGCGGATCCGAAGGAGGACCCGCAGGTGGATCCGCGGGCGGCCCCGAAGTCGGCCCCGAAGTCGGCCCCGACCGAGGACATCTCGACCTGCTCGTCACGGCGGCCCTGGACGCTCACCTCGGCCCGGCGACCGCATGACCGAGAACACGAGGCGACACCTCGCCCTCACGGTCAGTGTGGCCGGCGCGATGATCGTCGCGCTCGACGGCACGGTCCTGCTCGTGGCGCAGCCCAGCCTCCAGCGCGGCCTCGGCGCGAGTGTGGCGCAGGTGCAATGGACCAGTACCGGCTACCTGCTCGCGGTGGCCGGGCTGCTCGTCATCGCCGGACGCCTGGGGGACCGGTACGGACACCCCCGCCTGATGTTCATCGGCGTGCTCGGCTTCGGCGCGGCCTCGGCCGGCATCGCGCTCGCGCCGAACATCGGCTGGGTGATCGTCCTGCGGGCCGTCCAGGGGGTGTTCGGCGCACTGCTGCAACCCGCCACCCTCGCCTTGCTGAGGTTGACATACGCGCCGGATCGCCTGGGTACGCCGGTCGCCATCCGTACCGGCGCGATCGGGATCGCCGCGGCGGCCGGGCCCCTGCTCGGGGGCGTGCTCGTCGAACAACTGGGCTGGCGCGCGGTGTTCTGGATCAACGTCCCCGTCGCGCTCGTGATCGCCGCGCTCACCCTCGCCCTGCGGGTGCCGACGCCCGCGCGTACCGGGTCGCAGCGGCTCGACCTCGTCGGTGCGGCCCTGCTCGCGAGCGCGCTCGCGATCCTGGTGCACACGCCGGCCGACGTTCCGGCGCGCGGATGGACCGCCGCGCCGACGTGGCTCGGGTTCGCGGTGGCCGCGGGCGTCGCGGTGGTGTTCGTCGTGCACGAGCGCCGCGCCGCGCATCCCATCGTGCCCTCGGCGGTGGCCCGCTCCATACCGGTGACGGCATCGATGGTGTTGTTGCTGGTCGTCAGCGGCGGCATGTTCGGGGCGCTGTTCGTGAGCACGTTCTTCTTTCAGGGCGTGCTCGGGCTCGACGCGCTCGACACCGCTCTGCGGGTGCTTCCGCTGACCGCGCTCATGGTCCTGGGCGCACCCGTCGCCACCGCCGCGCTGCGCCGGTACGGAGCGCGGCACACCGCGACCGCCGGCGTCGGGCTGGTCGTCCTCGGCATCGCGGCGTTGTCCCGGATCGGCCCCGGCAGCACATGGATCCTCACGGAGGCGGCCTTCGCCGTGCTCGGCGCGGGGTTCGCCGCCGTGATGGTCACCGGCACCGGGACCGTCGTCGGCGACGCGCCGCCCGGGTACGCCGGGGTCGTCGGCGGACTCAAGCAGACCGCGATGAACGTCGGTCCGACCCTGGGCATCGCGGTCGCCGCCGGCATCATGCTGCCGAAGTCGTCCGACGTCGGACCCGCGAGCGCGACGCTCGCCCCGACGATGGGTCCCACCCTGCTGACCCTGGCCGGACTCGCCGCCCTGGGTCTGCTGCCGGCGTTGCTCCTGCCCCGCGCCCGGCCCGGTGCGAGGAGCGACATGTCGGTCTCGGCCGACGAGCGTGTCCGCACCACCGACCGACCGGCGCGAAATCCCGGGCCGAGCCCGGCGATTGCTCGTCGAGTCGGGCGGGCGGCGGTCTCCGTCTCCCTGCGGAAACGTCTCCGATGAACGGGAATCCCGGCAGGTATGCCACCGGTGGGGGCAACCCCCCCCGACCCTCGCGTGACCGCGCCCTCGTACACGTGGCATGCGGTGCCCCGTGGTGGCCGCCGCGGACCGGCACGCGGGCGGCGCGGTCGGGACAGCGAAAGTGAAAGCGGGACCCGCGGCCTTCACGGCGCGGGTCCCGCCAGGGATATCGAAGGGCGTCAGGCGGGAACGATGTTCTCCGCCTGCGGGCCCTTCTGGCCCTGCGTCACGTCGAAGGAGACCTTCTGGCCTTCCTGGAGCTCGCGGAAACCCTGGGCGGCGATGTTCGAGTAGTGGGCGAAGACGTCCGGGCCGCCGCCGTCCTGCTCGATGAAGCCGAAGCCCTTTTCCGCATTGAACCACTTCACGGTGCCGGTGGTCGCCATGTCATTCTCCGTCTTTCGGGGGCACTGCCGGAATGCGCGTTGTGCGATTCCGTGTTCGCCGCAAGGAGCCCACCCGGAGATGACCGGCCAAACAAAAAGTGCACCCACGGATCACGCCCGTCAGGTGCACATAAAGTTCATGAGGACCACAACTGCAACTGGAATCAAGGTAGCACGGAAAGCGACGAGACCATGGCGAAACGTCGGCTCGACGCGCCCGCGCCTGCGCGCGACTCGGCGGAGGAGGGCCACCGAGCCCACGTGCCCGACACCGCGCGACGGCCGCGGCCGACCGGACCGACGAGTCGACCACGGGCGACACGACCCCCAACGCGGCCACTCGTACGGGGGGTTGCTCGGCTCGGCCGAAGGTGAGTGCCGAGGGTGAGGACCGAAGACCGGGACGAGCGACGCTGCTCCGAACGGATGACGGCCAATCAGGCAATCATCGAGCCGGATCCGAGGGCACCCGTCGTGTGGGTGATCGGGGCGGGCGGTGCCGAGGACCCGCCACGAGGTGCGGGTTCGGGTGCGGCGGAGCCTGCCACGAGCACCGCCACGCCCGCCCCGGTCGGGCCGCGGCACGCGACGGTCGGTGGTCGTTCGGCACACCCCGTCACCTGTAGCGTGCGCCGTCTGCGATATGGCCATGGCCGCGGGACGGAGGTCGTCACCGCCGGGCCCCCCTGTCGCGGCGCGCTCATCGTCGGTTCACAGGAGGGTCGTTCGGGTGTTCAGTCGTGTCGCCATCGTCAACCGTGGTGAGGCCGCGATGCGGCTTGTCCACGCCGTCCGGGAACTGGCCGCGGAAACCGGGACCCGGATCGAGACCGTCGCCCTGCACACCGACGTCGACCACGCGGCCACCTTCGTGCGCGAGGCCGACCGCTCCTACGATCTCGGCCCGGCCTCGGCCCGCCCGTACCTCGACCATGCCGTCCTGGAGCGGGCGCTGGTGGAGACCGGGGCGGACGCCGCCTGGGTCGGTTGGGGCTTCGTGGCCGAGGACCCGGCGTTCGCCGAGTTGTGCGAGCGGATCGGCGTCGCGTTCGTCGGCCCGAGCGCGGAGGCGATGCGCCGGCTCGGTGACAAGATCGGCGCGAAGCTGATCGCCGAGGAGGTCGGCGTCCCGGTCGCGCCGTGGAGTCGCGGCGCGGTCGAGACCCTGGACGCCGCCCTGGCGGCGGCGGCCGAGATCGGCTACCCGCTGATGCTCAAGGCCACCGCGGGCGGTGGTGGGCGCGGCATCCGGGTGGTCACGAGCGAGGCGGAGCTGACCGACGCCTACGAGCGCACCAGCCACGAGGCCGCGCGCGCGTTCGGCAGTGGCATCGTCTTCCTCGAGCGCCTGGTCACCGGGGCCCGGCACGTCGAGGTCCAGGTGATCGCCGACGGGCAGGGCACCGCGTGGGCGCTGGGCGTCCGCGACTGCTCGATCCAACGGCGCAACCAGAAGGTCATCGAGGAGTCCGCCTCGCCGGTCCTCGGCCCGGAACAGACGGCCGAACTCAAGGCATCGGCCGAACGACTGGCCATCGCGGTCGCCTACCGCGGCGCGGCCACCGTCGAGTTCCTCTACCACCCCGGCGACAAACGCTTCGCGTTCCTCGAGGTCAACACCCGCCTCCAGGTCGAGCACCCGATCACCGAGATCACCACCGGGTTCGACCTGGTCAAGGCGCAACTGCGGGTGGCATCCGGGGCCAGGCTCGACGGCGAGCCGCCCGCCGAGCGCGGGCACGCCATCGAGGCCAGGCTGAACGCCGAGGACCCCGACCGCGACTTCGCGCCCTCCCCGGGCCGCATCGCGCGACTGAACCTGCCCGCCGGACCGGGCATCCGGGTGGACACCGGCGTCGGCGAGGGCGACACCATCCCGGCCGACTTCGACTCGATGATCGCCAAGATCATCGCCTACGGCCGCGACCGCGACGAGGCACTGGGCCGACTGCGCCGGGCGATGGCGCAGACCACGGTGATCATCGAGGGCGGCGCGACCAACAAGAGCTTCGTACTCGACCTGCTCGACCAGCCCGAGGTGATCGACGCGAGCGCCGACACCGGCTGGATCGACCGTGTGCGTGCCGAGGGCCGGCTCGTCACGCACCGGCACTCCGCCGTCGCGCTGGCCGCCGCCGCGATCGAGGCGTACGAGGAGGACGAACGCGTCGAGCGCCGGCGGCTGTTGTCGACCGCGTTCGGCGGACGCCCGCAGGTGCGGCACGAGAGCGGCCGGCCGCTGGACCTCAAGCTGCGCGGCGTCGGCTACCGCGTACGCGTCGCTCGGGTCGGCGCACACCGGTTCCGCGTCGGCATCCAAGCGGGCGACGACATCCGCACCGCCGACTTCGAGCTCGACCGCTTCGACCGGCACGCCGGCCAGATCATCGTCAACGGCACCCCCTACCGCCTGCTCACCGACACCCACGGGCCGATCCACCAGGTCGAGGTCGACGGCGTCACCCACCGGGTCAGCCGCGACGAGGGCGGCGTGGTCCGCTCGCCCGCGCCCGCGCTGGTGGTCGCCACGCCGCTGGCGGTCGGGGCCGAGGTCGAGTCGGGTGCGCCGATCCTGGTGCTGGAGAGCATGAAGATGGAGACGGTGCTGCGGGCGCCGTTCAAGGCGCGGCTGAAGGAATGCGCCGTGTCCGTGGGCAGCCAGGTGGACACCGGCGCACCGCTGCTGCGACTGGAACCGCTCGCCGACGACAACGCCCGAGCCGAGGACACCTCGTCCGCCGAATCCGTCGAACTGGACCTGCCCGCCGCGCCCGCGACCATCCCGACGCAGGAGCGAGTCACCCGCGGCTGCGAGGACCTGCGCGGCCTGCTTCTGGGCTTCGACGTCGATCCGCACGACGAACGCCGGGTCCTGGACGACTACCTCGTCGCGCGCCGGGCGGCCGCGGAGGAGGGCCACGGGCGACCGTTGGCCGCGGAACTCGAACTCGTCGACATGTTCGCCGACCTCGCCGAACTGAGCCGCAACCGCCCGGCCGGCGAGGACGGCGCCGGCGACGGCCACGTACACAGCGCCCGCGAACACTTCCACACCTATCTGCAAAGCCTGGACGTCGAACGGGCCGGGCTGCCCGAGGCCTTCCGAGCCAAGCTCGCCAAGGCACTGGGACACTACGGCGTCACCGAGTCGGAGCCCTCGGCCGCGCTCGAGGCCGCGGTGTTCCGGATCTTCCTCGCCCAACAACGCGCGTCCGCCGACGCGTCGCTGGTGACCACGTTGCTGCGCGCGTGGTTGCGCGACCCGCCGCCGGACGAGACGCTGCGCGAGCCCGCCGGATTGGTGCTGGAGCGGCTGGTGGCCGCCACGCAGGTGCGCTTCCCGGCGGTCGCCGATCTCGCGCGCGGCATGGTGTTCGCCTGGTTCGCCCAGCCGTTGCTGCGCCGCAACCGCGCTCGCGTGTACGCCGACGTTCGCAAGCACCTGCGCCACCTGGACGCCCACCCGGACGCGCCGGACCGCGCCGAGCGCGTCGCCGCGATGGTGCGCAGCACCGAGCCGCTGGTGCGGCTGTTGGGCCGGCGGCTCGTGCGCGACGACCGGGACAACGCGATCATGCTGGAAGTGCTGACCCGGCGGTACTACGGCAACAAGGCTCTGACCGGCGTGCGCACCACCGAGGTCGCGGGCTGCAGGTTCGTCGTCGCCGAGCGTGCGAGTTCACACCTGGTCTCCGCGGCGGTACGGTTCGACGCGCTGAGCGGCGCGCTGCGCGGGTTGGCGAGACTGGCGGGCGAGGACGCCGTCGAAGCCGACATCTATCTCGCCTGGGAGAAGCAGCCGGCGGATTCCGAGGAGATGGCGGCGGCGCTGCACGAGGTCCTGGACACGCACGCGCTGCCGAACCGGGTCCGTCGACTCACCGTCACCGTCGCGGGCAGCCGGGGCGCGGTGATGCACCACCACTTCACGTTCCGCCCGTCCGGCACCGGGATGGCCGAGGAGCGACTGATTCGCGGTCTGCATCCCTACATCGCGCAGCGCATGCAGTTGGAACGGCTGAGCCGGTTCGACCTCACCCGCCTGCCGTCGTCGGACGAGGAGGTCTACCTCTATCAGTGCGTGGCGAAGGAGAACCCGTCGGACGACCGGCTCGTCGCCTGTGCCCAGGTCCGCGACCTGACCGAACTACGCGGGCACGACGGCAGGTTGCTCGCGCTGCCGACGGCCGAGGACGTCTTCGCCACCTGCCTCGACTCGATCCGCCGCGCGCGGTCGCGGCGGTCGACCACGAAACACACCAATACCAACCGGATCGTGATCTACGTCTGGCCGCCGAGCGAGATCACCCGCGCGGAACTGGAGACGATCGCCGGACGCGTACTGCCGACCACGGCGGGCGCCGGCCTGGAGGAGATCCTGTTCATCCTGCGGCAGCGCGACCGCGGGACCGGTGAACTGAACAAGATCGTCGTACGGATCACCTTCGACGCCTCCGGCGGCACCGAACTCACGGTCGGCGAGCGCACGGTGGAGCCGGTCGAGCCGGTCGACGACTACCGCCAGAAGGTGCTGCGCGCGAGTGGTCGCAACACCGTGTACCCGTATGAACTGGTCCGCCTGCTCGGCGGCTTCGCCGAGTACGACCTCGACGAGCACGGTGCGCTGGTCCCGGTGGACCGGCTCAGGGGCGGCAATACCGCGGCGATCGTCGCGGGGGTGGTCATCACGCCCACCGAGCGGCATCCGGAGGGGGTGACCCGTGTCGTGTTGCTCGGGGACCCGACGAAGGCGTTGGGTGCGTTGTCGGAGCCGGAGTGCCGTCGGGTGATCGCCGCGTTGGACCTGGCGGAGAGCATGCGGGTCCCGCTGGAGTGGTTCGCGCTCTCGGCGGGCGCGCGGATCTCGATGACCTCGGGCACCGAGAACATGGACTGGGTGGCCGCGGCGCTCAGGCGGATCGTGACGTTCACCCAGGACGGCGGCGAGATCAACATCGTGGTCGCGGGCATCACCGTCGGCGCGCAGCCGTACTGGAACGCCGAGGCGACGATGCTCATGCACACCAGGGGCATCCTGGTGATGACCCCGGACTCGGCGATGGTGCTCACCGGCAAGCAGTCGCTGGACTTCTCCGGCGGCGTCTCCGCCGAGGACAACTTCGGCATCGGCGGCTACGACCGCGTGATGGGCCCCAACGGCCAGGCCCAGTACTGGGCACCCGACCTCGCCGCCGCCCGCGACGTCCTGATGGCCCACTACGACCACACCTACGTCGTACCCGGCGAGGAACTGCCGCGGCGGGCGCGGACGTCCGACCCCGTGGATCGCGACGTCCGCGACTTCCGGCACGAGATGGGCGGCAGCGACTTCGCCACCGTCGGCGAGATCTTCTCCGCGGAGCACAACCCGGACCGCAAGAAGCCGTTCGACATCCGGACCGTGATGCGCGCGCTCTCCGACCAGGACCACCCGGTGCTGGAGCGCTGGGCGGGCATGGCCGACGCGGACACCGCGGCGGTGCAGGACGTGCATCTGGGGGGCGTGCCGGTGTGTCTGATCGGCATCGAGTCCCGGTCGGTGCCGCGACGCGGCTTCCCGCCCACGGACGGTCCGGACACCTACACCGCCGGCACCCTGTTCCCGCAGTCCTCGAAGAAGACCGCCCGGGCGATCAACGCCGCCTCCGGCAACCGGCCGCTCGTGGTGCTGGCCAACCTCTCCGGGTTCGACGGATCACCGGAATCCATGCGCAAGTTGCAACTGGAGTACGGCGCCGAGATCGGCCGGGCGATCGTGAACTTCCGTGGGCCGATCGTGTTCTGCGTGATCTCGCGCTACCACGGGGGCGCGTTCGTGGTCTTCTCGAAGGCGCTCAACCCGAACATGACCGTGCTGGCCCTGGAAGGGTCCTTCGCCTCGGTCCTCGGCGGCGCGCCCGCCGCGGCGGTGGTGTTCTCCGGCGAGGTCAACCGCCGTACGGCGGCCGATCCGCGCGTGCGCGATCTGGAGGCCCTCGTCGCGGCGGCCGGTGGTGCAGACCGCGCCGCGTTGATCGCGGAACTCGACGAACTGCGCTCGTCGGTGCGGGCGCAAAAACTTGGCGAGGTGGCCGCGGAGTTCGACCGGGTGCATGACATTCGGCGTGCGGTGGAGGTCGGTTCCGTCGACGCGATCATCAGCGCCGCGGAGTTGCGCCCGCGGATCATCGAGGCGATCGAGTCCCGCCTGCACCCGACCGACGAGCGCCGTGCGGAGGCGGCCCAGGGCGAACAGCGGGTATCCCGGCACGAGGCGCCCGCGCCGGAGTCGACCCGCCGCTGACCCCTGAATGCAGCAGCGCGGCTTGCGTCCGTACGGGTGGTTCCGAAATTCCGACGCAGGGGCGGTGAGCAGCGACGATGCCCGAAACGCCGGAAATCCGGCGGCGTTTCGGGTGTCTGCTGTGCACTTCGGCCCCGGATCTGCGTTCAGGATGAATCCGACCACCTCGGCCGAGGTGGTGCTTTCCAAGGCAAGGGGTTTTCATGCGCAGGCTCACTCGCGCTTCCGTCACGGCCGTCGCGGCCGTGCTCCTGGCGGGCGCCGCGTCCGCCGCGCCGGCGTTCGCCCTGGACGGCGTCGCCGACCGGCCGGCGTCGACCCCGCAGCCGGGCGGCCACGGCTCCGGTGACGGCGACTCCGGCGGTGGCGGTGGTGGTGGCGGCATCTTCGGTGGTTGGGGCCACGGCCACGGTGACGCCAACGGCGGCGGCGGTGGCGGCGGCTGGGGCCCGTGGGGCGGCGGTGGCGGTGGTGGCGAAGGTGGCGGCGGCGGTTGGGGCGGCCTGCGGTAACCACCGCCACGCCGCAGCCGCGGACGACATCGGCCTGCTCGATCCGATCGGATCGAGCAGGCCGAGTTTGTTGCGGCGCTCGTCACGGCGACGCGGTGCTCGCTACGACAATGTGCCCGCGGTGTCCTTCGCCGCCTGACGCGCGACCTTCGCGGTGGCGCGTTCGATCGAGGCGTGCACGACCGGCTCGAACGCGGAACCCAGCAACCTGGTGCCGAGGTCCATCACCTTCGCGTCGAGGCCGACGCACACACGGGAGCGACCCTTGCGGACGCTGGTCAGGATCACCCGTGCGGCGTCCTGTGCCGAGGTCTTGGACAACGAGTCGTGGATCGCCGCGACCTCGGCCCGGTCGGTTCCCTCCGCCGCACGCGAGTTGCGCACGATGGCGGTCTTGATCCCGCCCGGGTAGGCGGTGGTCACCCCGATCTCGGTGCCCTCGCGGCGGAGTTCGTTGCGCAGCGATTCGGAGAACCCCCGGACGGCGTACTTGGTCGCCGAGTAGGCGCTGCGCATCGGCATGCCGAACAGCCCGAACGAGGAGGAGACGTTGACCACGTGGGCGCCGCGCTCCGGAGCGGCGCGGCGAAGGTGCGGGAGGAACGACTTCGTACCGTGGACCACGCCCCAGAAGTTGACGCCCATGATCCACTCGAAGTCGGCCCACTCCATCTCGTCGACGCTCGCGGTCAACGCCACACCGGCGTTGTTGACCACCAGGTTGACCTGGCCGAAGCGCTCCGCCGTGGTGTCCGCCCAGCCCTGCACCATCGCGCGCCGAGCCACGTCGACCACGTCGGCGTACACCTCCTTCGCGCCCAACTGCCGGGCCTGTTCCGCGGTCTCGTCCAGGCCCTCCGCGTCGACGTCGGAGAGGGCCAACAGCGCGCCCTGTCCGGCGAGGGCGAGCGCGAGAGCCCGGCCGATCCCCGAAGCGGCTCCCGTCACCGTGCACACGCGTCCTGCGTAGTCCCGAATCACGGGCTCACTCCAAAACTGGAAGACATTCGGCTGACGGTCGGCGCCCCCGAACTCAGGAGAAGGCGCCGACGGTGGTGCGCAGATCGGCGGAGAGGTCGGTGAGCAGACTCGGCAATGCCTCGTGCACGTACAGGTGTCCACCGGGGTAGGTGCGCAGCCGCACGGGGAACGTGGTCTGCTCCTGCCAATTCGACAGGGATTCCACGGCGACCAGCGTGTCGCCCCGGGCGCCGAACACACTCATCGGACAATCCAGCGCCGCCTCGTGCACGTATTGGTGCTGGAGGGCCAACAGGAGATCGGCCATCATCGGCGGACCGAACGCCGTCATCGCGCCCTGGTCTCGAAACACCTCGGGGGGAAGCAGGTCGGTCAGGCCCAATTGGCGCCAGGGTTGGTCCGACACCAGGATCGGTCGGCACGCCCGCGCGAACGCGCCGCCCTGGGGCGGGGGTACGGCGGACAGGGCCAGCAGCGACGGCATGGCATGGCCGCATCGGCGCAGCTCACGCACGGTGTCGAAGGCGATCATCGCGCCGATGCTGTGGCCGAAGAAGACGTAGGGACGGCCGTCGTCGGTGTCCAGGACGAGTTCCGCGACCATCGCGCACAGTTGCGCCGGATCGGTGAGCGAGACCTCGCCCGCCCGTGCGCCGCGTCCCGGAAGTCGTACCGCGGTCAGTTCGACCGAGTCCGGCAGGTATTCGACCCACGGCGCGAACATCATCGCGTCCGCGCCCGCGTAGGGGATGGCGAACAGCCTTACCGGGGCCTGCGGCCGGGGTGTGAAGGTGACGAGGTCCGGGCGTGGAGAAGTGCTGAGCGGACGGCAGATGGATTCCACAGGCGATTCTCGATTCGTCTCGCGCGAAAAGGCGGCGGGATCGGGTGCGCTCGGCGAAAGCCGGCTGATCGCGGAAACTCTATGCCCCCGCGAGAGTTGGGTCCGAAACACGATCCGCCGAACGGGGTAATGGAGCCGACGCTATCGACAAATAGCCGGAACGGCCTTTCGAATATGCCGACTTGCATTACGGGTTCGGATCGCGGTCACACCCGGATCGGGGGGCGACCACGGATACGGACCGAACTCCGTTTCGTGGTCGAGTCTTTGCAATGCCATGGCACGCCGGCGTCGATCCCGGGGCCGGGTCAGGGTGTCGGTTGGTCCGGGCCTTCGGCCGCGGAGTCCGCGGTCCGGCCGACCAGCTCCGGGCAGGCCTCGGCGCGTGCGTCGGGCAGTTTGGCGCCGGTCTCGCGGGGGCGACGCCTGGGGAGGGTGGGCGCCCACCAGTTGGCTCGGCCGGTCAGGCGCATCAGGGCGGGGACCAGAATGCCGCGTACGATGGTGGCGTCCACGACGACCGCGACCGCGAGGCCGACGCCGACGGTCTTGAGCAGCGTGACGTTGGACATGGTCAGCGCGACCATGGTGGCGGCGACGATCAGGGCCGCGGCGGTGAACAGGCGACCCGTGTGCTCGATCCCGAAGACGATCGAGCGGGTGTTGTCCCCGGTGCGCACGAACTCCTCCTTGATCCGGGCGAGGAGGAAGACCTCGTAGTCCACGGAGATCCCGAAGGCGACGGCCAGGGTCAGCAACGGCATGGTGGTCTCCAACGATCCGTTGGTGGTGAAGTCGCCCACCAGCCACCGCAGATGACCGTCCTGGAAGACGTAGACGATGGCGCCCAGACTCGCGGTGATGCTCAACAGCCCCATCAGGACCGCCTTGATCGGCACCAGGACGCTGCGGGTGAACAGGAAGAGCATGACCAGGGTGCCGATCAGCATGATGCCCGCGCCGTAGGGGAGGGCCTCGCGCAGGGTGTGCTTGGTGTCGGTCAACTCCGCGGCCTTGCCCGCGACCAGGTGGGGTTGCGGTGCGGGCAGGGTACGCAACGTGTGCACGAGCGCGACCGTCTCCGGCGCCTGACTGTCGGCGGTACCGACCACCCGCAGCACACTGCCGGTGACGACGGGGGGAGCCGGCGCCGGCGGCTCGACCGGGCGCACCACGACCCGCGTTTGGTCGTCGGGGGCCGGTACGTCGATCGCCGGTGCCGGCGGCGAGGGCGACTGCGGCCCGTCGCTCGCGGGCGGGGGCGACTGCGGTTTCGGGACGGGCAGGCCGGCACGGTAGTCGCCGGTGTCGGCGAGTACGTGCGCGACATGGGGCAACGCGGACAACCGTCGGGCGTAGGCGTCGATCGCCGGGCCGTCGGTCGCCGCGTTCGCCCGGGGCAGTACGACCGGGATGACGCGCTCGGGCGGGTCGACGAAGTCCGTGCGCAACAGGTCGGCCGTGGCGTGGGGTTCGGAGCGGGTCGGCAGGATCGTCTCGTCGACGGTGGTGAACCGCGCGTGCAGGAAGGGCAGGGCCAGGACCAGGAGCAGTACCGCGGCGGTGCCGCCGCACAGGATCGGGCGGGCGGTGGCGACGGTCGCGATCCGACGCCACAGCGGACTGCCGCCGCCCACGCGCCCGGACCCGCGCCGGAACCGGCGGAACGGGTCCAGCCGGTCCAGGCGCGGCCCCAACACGGCCAGCAGCGCGGGCAGTACGAGCAGGGAGGTCAGTGCCGAGATGATCACGACCAGGATCGATGCCCACGCCAACGAGCGCAGCAGTTCCAGCGGGAAGACGAACAGCGCGGACAGGCACAGGGCCACCGTCGCCGCGGAGAACAGCACGGCCCGTCCGGCGGTGGCCATGCTGCGGGTGATGGCCCGGCGTGAATCGGCGCCCCGGGAGAGCTCTTCGCGATATCGGGTGACGATGAACAGGGCGTAGTCGACGGACAGCGCGAAGCCCAGGGCGGCGCAGATGTTGATCGCGAACACGGTGATCGGCATCACCAGGGTCAACGTGGCCAGCACGGCCAGGGCGCCCGCCACCGAGACCGCGCCGACGGCCAGCGGGATCGCCGCCGCGGTGAGCGACCCGAAGGCCAGCAACAGGATGATCATGGTCAGCGGCGCCGCGAGCAATTCCCCGCGTTTGAGGTCGCGTTCCGACTCGTCGGTGGCCTGCGCGTTCAGCCAGGCGGGCCCGGTGGCGCTGACCCGCAGACCGTCGCCGGCGGCCTTGCGGGCGGCCGGGACCAGGGCGCGCGAGGTGGCCACGTGGTCGCGTTCGGTGCCGGTGAGGTCGACGCGGATCAGGGCGCCGCGTCCGTCCCGGGAGCGCAACAGGGTCGAGCCGGTGGTCCAGTAGGACTGGGCCTCGCGCACGCCGGGGCGTCCCGCGACCGCGGCGGTGAGCCGGCGGCCCGTCTCGGCGACCGCGGCGTCGTCGACGGGTGTGTCGGAGCGGACGTAGAGCACCAGGTCGGCGGCCTTCGCCCCGTAGCGGGCGGCGACGCGCTCGGCCTCGGCCGCCTGGGTGCCCGTCGCGGTGAACCCGCCGTTGGACCAGCGGTCCCTGGCCTCGGCGACCACCGTGGCGGCCAACACCAGGACGATCATCGCGCCCACCAGGAGCCAGCGACGATGCCGAACACACCACCCGGCGAGGCGGTTCAGCGCGCCGCCGGGCGGGCGCTCGTGCGACACCTCGTGCTCGGGGGGCGGGACCGGGATTGTGTCGAGCATTGCATGTCCTCCCATGGCGACGTCGCCCGCGCGGTGGGTGGCGTCGCCCGTGAACCGAGATCAGGTGGAGACGCGGCGGGCCCCGAACGGTCGGCGGACGGGGCCGGCGGCCATCGACGAGGGGGTATTTCGTTGCCGGCGGTCCGCCGCACACACGGGGATGTCCGGGGAATCGCTGCTCGCGCCGGAAGCGAGGTTACCCCGCCGCGGACCGGCAACTCGCGATTGCGGACATCGACCACGCAGATCCCGGAATTCGGACGAAGATAATCTGATATTCGCACCGAGATTCGAGCGAATGCGCGTACGAATATGTGCCGGTTTCGTCCATTTGGGTCATTCGCCGACCCGGCGACGCGTCCGCAGACAATTGGTCCATCATGATGAATCCGACTCGATCGTCCGTTACCGGAGCTTTCCGGTGCCGTGCCCGTGCATAGAATCGACCCGCAATACCGGTCATCGGGTCCCATCGAGAAGAGGCACACGATCTTGCGGGTTACATTGACTGGTGGCACCGGTTTCCTCGGCCTGCGACTCATTCGTGAACTTGTGAACCGGAATTGTTCCGTCACCCTGCTGTCGCGTCGCGGCGATGTAAGTGCGATCGACCGAGCCTCCCAGGCTTTCGGTCGACTGGCGGAGTCGTCGACTTTCATCGACAAGTTTCGTCGGCGTGCCGACGAAATCGAGATCGACATCGCGCAACCGTTGTTCGGCCTCCCGGACGACATGGTGGAAAAGCTCGTCCGGCGGACCGACATGTTCCTCCACAGCGCCGGCAACATCGACCTCAACACGGGCGCCCGTGCGATCAGACCCGTCAATGTGAACGGGACGCAAAATTTCCTCGACATCGCGTCCAGGAGCCCCCACGGCGCGCCGTTTTGTCATGTCAGCACCGCGTTCGTGGCGGGTGCGCGACGATCCGGAACGGTGTACGAGGCCGACCTCGTCGACACGTACGGCTTCGAGAACGAATACGAGCGGTCCAAGTGCGACGCCGAAGCCCTCGTGCACCGCTGGTCCGGCGAGAAGGGAATCCCGGCGCTGATCATGCGCCCCAGCATTCTCCTGACCGACCGCCCGCCGGTGCCGGGTCTGCCGGCCCACCCCTTTCAGACCATCAGCGCACTGCTGCGCGCGTCGACCATCGAAAGAGGCATCGCCGGTCTTTCGATTCCGCGAGGTCTGCGGCCGGTCATCCACATGGTGGGACGGGTCGACGCACAGCTCAACTGCCTCCCTGTGGAGGACGCCGCGAACGCCATGGTCGGCATCGCCGCGGAATACCGTTCGAAGACCGTCGAGACCCATCACATCGTGCATCCGGAGTACGTGGCGGCCACGACGCTCATCGAGCTCTTCGAGAAGTTCGCGCCGATCCGAATCGTGCTGAAAACCGCGCTGCCCGAGCGGCTCTCCCCGGCCGAACAGCGCTTTCACAGCTACGCCGGATTCTCCGCGTACTTTCGCCACACGCGCGTCTTCGACGACCGCAACGCGCGCCGCGTCCTGGGCGCGCCCTGTTCCCGGACGCCCGTCGACATGGCCTACCTCTTGGCCGGAACGCACGGGATTCTATGACGGTCGACGACCCCGAAATCCGGCCAACTTTCCGAAAGGCCACAGGAGAAACCGTTCATGACCATCGGACTGCAGGCATCACCCCGTCGTGAATTGTCGGACCCCACCGCCGACGGTCTCCTGGCCGTGCTCCGCCAACCGCGGAGCGCGGCCACGATCGTTCGGCGTCGGTCCGACTCCGCGACCGTAGCCGTGCCCGGTGACGCGCCGGTCGAAGGCTGCGAAGTCGTCGGCACACTCCCTCCGTTGTACCCCGAATGGCTGGGCGACAGATCCTTCACCGCCGATCACGGCGTGCGATTCCCCTACGTGGCCGGTGAGATGGCCCAGGGGATCGCGGGCGTGGCCATGGTCAAGGCCATGGCCCGGGCGGATCTGCTGGGGATCTTCGGCGCAGCCGGCCTGCCGATCGACGCGGTCCGGCGGGCGATCGAGGAACTGCGGCGGGACCTGCCCGAACACGCCTCGTGGGGCGTGAACATCATCCACAACCCGCACTCGCCCGCCTGGGAGAACGAGGTGGCCGCCCTCGCCATCCGACACGGCGTGCGGTGCGTTTCGGTGTCCGCCTTCAGCGAGGTGACCCGAGCCCTCGTGCACTGTTGCGCCGCGGGCCTGCGCGCGCGGGCCGACGGCCGGGTGGAGCGGCCCCGGATGATGATGGCCAAGGTCTCGCGTCCCGAGGTCGCCGAGCAGTTCCTCGCCCCCGCGCCGCCGGCCCTGCTGCAAGAGCTGGTCGCCGAGGGACTCCTGACCGCGGACGAGGCCGCCCTCGCGGCCCACGTGCCGATGGTCGACGACCTCACCGTGGAATCCGACAGCGGCGGGCACACCGACGGCAGGCCGCTGTCCACCGCCCTCCCGCAGATCCTGGCCCTGCGCGACGCGGTCGCCCACCGGCACGGCATCGCGCCGCGCACCAGGATCGGCGCGGCCGGCGGCCTGGGCACCCCACACGCCGTCGCCGCCGCCTTCGCCATGGGCGCCGCGTACGTGGTGACCGGATCGGTCAACCAGCTCAGCCTGGAGGCCGACACCTCCGACCGGGCCCGGACGATGCTCCAGGCCGCGGACACCATGGACGTGGCCATGGCGCCGTCGGCCGACATGTTCGAGCTGGGGGCGAAGGTCCAAGTCCTCAGTCGGGGAACGATGTTCGCGGCCCGGGCCGCGAAACTGGCTCAGCTCTACCGCGATCACGAATCACTGGAGGAGATCCCCCCGGCCCAGATCGCCCGCCTGGAGCGGGAGATGTTCCGGCAGTCGCTGGCCGACGTCTGGGCGCAGACCGAGGAGTTCTGGCGCGCCAGGGAGCCCGCGCAGGCCGACCGGGCGGCCGTGGACGCCAAGCACCGCATGGCGCTGGTGTTCCGCTGGTACCTGGGCATGTCCAGCACCTGGGCGACCACCGGAACCGCCGACCGCAGCGTGGACTACCAGATCTGGTGCGGTCCCGCGGTAGGCGCGTTCAACGACTGGCGCAAGGACGGCTTCCTCGCCGACCCCGCGAACCTGTCCGTGGTGCAGATCGCCCGCAACCTGATGGAGGGCGCGACGGTCCTGACCCGCGCGCACCAACTGCGCAGCCACGGCGTCGACCTGCCGGCCCAGGCGTTCACCTTCCCCGCCCATGAACTGCTCTGATCCGTCCACTGCAAGGAGCCCCGTGCCCGAGAGTTCCCGCCCCTCGCAGCCGCCCATCGCCGTCATCGGTCTGAGCACTCTGGTGCCCGGCTCCGCGGACGTCGCCGGGTTCTGGCGCGACCTGGTTCACGCCCGTGACCTCATCCGAGACGTGCCGGAAACCCACTGGCTCGTGAGCGATCACTACTCGAGCGACCCCACCGCCCCAGACAAGACGTACGGCAAGCGCGGGGCGTTCATGTCGCCGGTGGCGTTCGACCCGCTGGCCTTCGGCACGCCGCCGTCCACCATCGACGCCACCGACACCGCGCAACTGCTCAGCCTGATCGCGGCCGAACGCGTTCTGCGCGACGCCTGCGGTGAGCAGGGGCCGTCCGAGACGCTGCGCGAACGCACCGGCATCATCCTCGGTGCCAGCCCCACCGAACTGGCCTTTCGCATGTCGTTCCGGTCCCAACGGCCCACCTGGCGTCGGGTCATGCTGGCCGGCGGCGTCGACGAGCACAAGGCCGACGAGTTGTGCGACGCGATCTCGGCCTCGTATCCCGTATGGAAGGAAAGCTCCTTCCCGGGCATGCTCACCAACGTCATCGCCGGACGCGTCGCCCGCCACTTCGACCTGCACGGCAGCAACTACACCACCGACGCGGCCTGCGCCAGCTCGCTCTCGGCGATGAGCGCCGCCATCGACGAACTCACGCTCGGCCGCGCCGACATGATGATCACCGGTGGCGTGGACCCGCTGTGTGACGCGTTCGGATTCACCTGCTTCAGCAAGACCCCGGCGCTGTCCCCGTCGGGCGAGTGCCGGCCCTTCTCCGCCGAGGCGGACGGCACCCTCCTGGGCGAGGCCGTGGCCATGGTCATGCTCAAGCGGCTGGCGGACGCCGAGCGCGACGGCGACCGCGTCTACGCGGTGATCCGCGGCGTCGGAACCTCCTCCGACGGACGCGGATCCTCGATCTACGCCCCCGCCGTCGCCGGTCAGGTCCGCGCGCTGCACCGGGCCTACGCCAGTGCGGGCTACAGCCCCGCGACGGTGGAACTGATCGAGGCGCACGGCACCGGCACCAAGGCCGGCGACACCGCCGAAGTCACGGCCCTGCAAGAGGTATTCGGCACCGGTGACCCGGCCGACATCGCGCGCTGCGCACTCGGATCGGTCAAGTCGCAGATCGGCCACACCCGTACGGCCGCGGGCGCGGTCGGACTGGCCAAGGCCGCGCTCGCGCTGCACCACAAGATCCTGCCGCCCACGCTCAAGGCGGACCGGGCCGACCCGGCCCTGGAACTGGAAAAGGGTCCCTTCTACCTGAGCACCCGGACCCGACCCTGGATCCGGGGCAGCGAACACCCGCGCCGGGCCTCGGTCTCCAGCTTCGGGTTCGGCGGGACCAACTTCCACGTCACGCTCGAGGAACACCGCACCGAAGAGTCCGTCCCGGCGGTCGACGCGTATACCCGCAGTGCCCCGAGCGAACTGGTCCTGCTGGGCGCCGAGTCCGGTCCCGCGCTGGTCGCCGCGCTGGACGCGCTGACCGCGGACACCGCGCCGTTGCACGACCTGGCGCGCCGTACCCAACTCGCCTTCGAGGCCGCGGCGAAACACCGGCTGTGCCTGGTGGCCCGCGACGAGGACGAGCTTCGCGCCCAGGCCTCCGACGCCCGACGCCGGATCTCGGCGGAACCGCAGAGCGGGTTCCACACGCCCGCCGGCATGCGCTACGCGTGCGGCGCCGCCTCGACCGACAAGATCGCGCTGCTGTTCCCGGGACAGGGCAGCCAGTACCCCGACATGGGGATCGACGTCGTGCTGCATCAACCGCGCGCGCTCGCCGCGTGGGACGCGGTGGCCGACTTCGAGATCGACGGACGCCCCCTGCACCGCGCCGTCTTCCCGCCGCCGGTGGCGGACAAGGCGGCCGAGCGCGAGCACGCCGAGCGGCTCAAGGCCACCGAGTGCGCGCAACCCGCGCTCGCCGCACACGCGTTGATGATCCAGGAGATCCTGGGCGCGGTCGGCTTCGTGCCGGACTGCGTGGCGGGGCACAGCTTCGGCGAACTCTCGGCCCTGCACGCGGCCGGCGTCTACGACGACGCCACGCTGATGGCCCTGGCCCGCGCCCGCGGCGAACTCCTGCGCGACGCGAGCAAGGTCTCCGGCGCGATGCTCGCGGTCACCGCCTCCAGCAAGGAAGCGGACGACCTGGTACGCGGCATCCGCAGGGCCTGGGTCGCCAACTACAACTCCCCGACGCAGCACGTGGTCTCGGGGGCCGAGTCCGCGATCGCCAAGGTGGAGCAGCGCGCCCTGGAGCAGCAACTGCCCACCCAGCGGCTCGCGGTCTCGTGCGCCTTCCACAGCCCGCTGCTGCAGTCCGCGACCTCCGGGTGGCGGCCCACCCTGGAACAACACGAGTTCACGGCGCCGCGGCTGCCGGTCTACGGCAACGCCGACGCCAAGCCGTATCCGGACACGGCCCCCGAGATCCGCACCGTGCTGCGCGATCACGTCACCTCCTCCGTGCGCTTCGCCGAAATGATCCTGGCCATGCACGAGGACGGCGTCCGCACGTTCGTCGAGGCCGGGCCGGGAACCGTACTCACCGGCCTGGTCGGTCGGATCCTCGCGGACCGTCCGCACGTCGCGCTGAGCGCGGACCAGACCCGGGGATCCGGACTCACCGCACTGCACCGCGTCCTGGGCGCGCTGGCCGTCGCCGGACGTCCCCTGGACTTCGCCCCGTTGTGGGCCTCGTTCACCTCGAGCACTCCTTCGCCATCGTCAACAAGGACGGGTATGACCATCCCCATCTCCGGTCCCAACCCCGATGTGGGTCACCGCGAGAAGACCCCCGCCGCGCCCGCCGTACGCGAGTCGGCCGCCGGGTTCAGGCAGGCCGGCCCGCCGATGACCCCGACCCCGCCGGTCGCCGCGGTGCACCAAGCGCCACCGCCGACGCCCGCGGCCGTCACCCAGGCACCGCCGCCCGCCCTCGTCCAGGCCGCGCCGCAGGCCGCGCTTCCGCCCGCGGCCGTGGCACAGTACTCCGCGCCCGAGCCGGTGACGCAGTACGCCGCGCCCGCTCCGGTGGCGCAGTACGCCGCGCCCGCCCCGGTGGCGCAATACGCCCCGACCGCTCCGGTGGCGCAGTACGCGGCGCCCGCTCCGGTGGCGCCGGCCGCACCGGTGCCCGCGCCCGTTCCCGCGCAGGCGACGCCCGCCGTGCCGATGCGGACCTACGAGGCACCGGTCGCGGAGGCGACGACGCACGACGTCACCTCGTCCGGGGCCACCTGGTCGCCGGTGACCTCGTCCGGTGCCTGGCTGCACGCCTTCCTCGAGGTACAGCGGCAGGCGAGCGACGCGCACAGCGCGTACCAGAGCACCACCTCGGCCAGTCACGCCTCCTACCTCGACCTGGCCAGGACCTCGCTGGACGGCCTGATGGCCTGGCAGCCCGGTGCCGAGCCCCGTGCCGCGACGGCTCCGGCGCCCGCTCCGGCGCCCGCGCTCATGCCGGCGCCCGCTCCGCTCGCACCGGCCCCGCAGGCGTTGGAGGCCCGGCCGCACACCCCCCGGGAGATCAGCCCCGCGCCCGCCCCGGTGACGCAGTACCCGCCGACCCCGGTCACCCAGGCCCGGCCGCCGGTGCCGGCGGCACAGGTCGCCCCGGCTCAGCCCCGGCCCCCGGCGCAACCCGCCGCCGTACACGCGGCGCCCGCGCTCCGGCAGATCCCGGCGCCGACCGCCGCCCCCGCCCTCACCTCCGCCCCCGCCCCGGCTCCGGTCGCGGCGCCCGCGGTCTCCGCGGCTCCCGCGGCCCCCGCCCAGGAGAGCGGCGCGGACGTCGCGTTGGCGATCGTGGCGGAACTGACCGGTTATCCGGTGGAGATGCTCACGCCGGACATGGACCTCGAGGTCGACCTGGGTGTCGACTCGATCAAGCGGGTGCAGATCCTGACCCGGTTGCGGGACCACTTCCCGGACGAGGCGAACGTCGACCCGGCGGACCTGGCCCGGTTGCGTACGATCGCCGCCATCGCCGACAAGATCACCTCGCTCCGGGCGCCGAACGGCGCGACCCCGCAGACCCGGGCGCTCACCTCCGTTCCGGCCCCGGCCCTGGCCCCGCTTCCGGAATCGGCCTCGGCGCCGGCCCAGGAGAGCGGCGCGGACGTGGCGTTGGCGATCGTGGCCGAGCTGACCGGTTATCCGGTGGAGATGCTCACGCCGGACATGGACCTCGAGGTCGACCTGGGTGTCGACTCGATCAAGCGGGTGCAGATCCTGACCCGGTTGCGGGACCACTTCCCGGACGAGGCGAACGTCGACCCGGCGGACCTGGCCCGGTTGCGTACGATCGCCGCCATCGCCGACAAGATCACCTCGCTGCGCACGCCCGACGTCGCGACCCCGCAGACCCCGGCCCCGGCCCCGGCCCCGGTCGTGCCCACCGCGCCGGCTGCCCGCGCGCAGGAGCAGATCCCCGCGCAGGCCAAGCACGCCGCGCCCCAGCTCACGGTCCTGCGTACCGGCACCACCCTGGTACCCACCGAGGCCGCGAACGGCGGCCCCCTCAAGGGCCTGCGCGAACAACCGCTGTTGATCACCGACGACGGCACCGGCGTCGCCGAATGCCTGGCGGAAACCCTGCGCCGCGAGGGCATCAAGGTCTCCGTCACCGACCGGGTGACCGAGGACTCCACCGCCGTGATCGTGCTCGCCGGCCTGCGCGCGATCGACCCGGAGCAGGACCCGGACGCACCCACCCGCGAGGTCTTCACGACCCTGAACACCATCGCCGAGGCGATGGAGCGCCGAGGCGGCGTCCTGGTCGTCGTCCAGGACACCGGCGGCGCGTTCGGCACCTCCGGCATCCGCGGTCGCGAGGGCTGCGCCGGCATCGCCGCGCTGGCTCGGACCGCCGCGAACGAATGGGCGCACGCCTCGATCAAGACGATCGACATCGAGCGGGCCGCCCGCGCCCCCCAGGACCTCGCCCAGGCCATCGCCACCGAGCTCCTGCACGGCGACGACACCACCGACGTCGCGCTGACCGCCGACGGCTCGCGCGCGCTGCTCCGCGGCACCACCGAGACCCTCGGCACACCGCGGCCGCTCGACCTCGGCCCGGACCCGGTGATCGTGGTCACCGGCGGAGCCCGCGGCATCACCGCGTCCTGCCTGATCGCCCTGGCCGGCGCCCACCGGCCCAAGTTCCTGCTCC
Organism: Embleya sp. NBC_00888; assembly: GCF_045207655.1. Classification (NCBI taxonomy): domain Bacteria; kingdom Bacillati; phylum Actinomycetota; class Actinomycetes; order Kitasatosporales; family Streptomycetaceae; genus Embleya; species Embleya sp. NBC_00888. The sequence goes on from NZ_CP108785.1 coordinate 3,869,606, forward strand.
TGGGCCGGACCCGCCCCGTCGAGGAGGACGACGAACTGCGCGGCGCCGCGGACGAGACCGCCATCCGCAAGGTGCTGAGCAACCGTCGCGACGAGAACACCGGCGCGACCCCGACCCTGGCCGAACTCGCCGTCGCCTCCGGCCGGGTGCTCGCCTCCCGCGAGATCCGCACCACCCTGGACCTGCTGGCCGTCGCCGGAGCCGAGACCCGCTACGTCACCGCCGACGCGACCGACCGCGAGCGGGTCTTCGAGGCGCTGGCCGAGGTACGCCGGGACTGGGGTCCGATCACGGGCATCATCCACGCCGCCGGGGTCATCGCCGACAGCAACATCTCGGACAAGACCCAGGCCCAGTTCACCTCCGTCTACGACACCAAGGTGCGCGGATTCCGCACCCTCCTGGAGCTGACCGACAACGACCCGGTGCGCCTGGTGTGCGCCTTCTCCTCGGTCAGCGCGCGACTGGGCACCGCCGGGCAGAGCGACTACGCGGCGGCCAACCAGGCCATGGAGCAGATCACCGCGACCGAGGCGGCCCACCGCCCGGAGTGCACCGTGCGAGCCGTGGCCTGGGGCCCCTGGGCCGCAGGCATGGTTTCCCCCGCGCACGCCGAGCACTTCCGTCGGCTCGGCGTCCCGCTCCTGGAAGAGAGCGCGGGCGTCCAGGCGTTCATGACCGAACTCGAGCAGTCCGGCCCGGCCTGCGTCTCGATCGCCGCCGGCGCGGCCGGTCCCGCCGTCGAGACCGACCACGGCGGCGTCACCGAGATCCTGGTCGGCGCCGACACCCACCCCTACCTGGTCGACCACAGCATCGCGGGACGCCCCGTGGTGCCGGTGGCCCTGGTCCTGGAATGGTTCGCCCGCGCCGCGCGAGTGGCCCTGCCCGACCAGGATTCCGTGCTGGTCCGCGACCTGCGCGTGCTGCGCGCCGTCGCACTGGACAAGTTCGGTGTGGAGGAGACCCGACTGCGGGTGCACGCGCGCCCCGACGCCACCCACCCGGACGCCCCGCTGCGCCTGGAACTCAAGAGTGCCGACGGCGCCCTGCACTACGCGGCCCTCGCGGGTCCGGGCGAGGTCGCGACGTTGACCGCCCCGGCCGCGGAGCCCGTCGACGAGAGCTTCGAGGTACACCCGGGCAGCGCCGTCTACGACGGGGCCATGCTCTTCCACGGACCGCTCTTCCACGCCATCACCACGATCAACGGGCTGAGTTCCGCCGGGGCGACCTGCGACCTCGTCGGGCTGCGACAGCTCGGCTGGGCGCACGACGCCTGGCAGACCGACCCGCTCGTCATGGACGGCGCGCTCCAGGCGGCCTGCCTGTGGGTGTTGTCCTCGGCCAGCGTGCAGTCCCTGCCGATGGGCGTTCGTGAGGTACGCGTGTTGTCGAACGGCGCGGTGGACACCCCGGTCAAGTGCACCGTCCACAGCGTCATGCAGGGCACCGACAACGCGATCTGCGACATCTGGCTCACCACCGAGCACGAGGGCGCGGAGCGGGTCCTGGGCGTGCTCGCCGGCGTGGAGATGGTCTACCGCCCGGACCTGTCCAGCCCGCAGCGAACCGCGGCGTTGATCTCGACGGACGCGTGAGGGGCATGAACTTTCCCGCCATCGCCATCGTGGGACGCGGTTGCGTTCTGCCCGGAGCCAACGATCCCGCCGAACTGTGGGACACCGTGGTCTCCGGCGCGGTACGACTGACCCCGTTCTCCATCGGGCGCTCGAAGGCCGGACCCGACTGGAGCGGGGCCGACCCCGCGAGCACCGTGTTCGGCCATGTCACCGGGTTCGAGGAGCGCTTCGACCCGAACGGCCTGGCCATCGACGCCGAACAGGTCATGGGCCTGGATCCGACCGTCCGCTGGGTCATGCACGCGACCCGACAGGCACTCGCCGAGGTCGGCCGGCTCGGCCTGCAGTCACGCGCCGGCCTGGTCCTGGGCAACATCTCGTGCCCGACCACGTCGATGACCGCCTACGCCGAGGACGTCTGGCTGCGCTCGCAGCCGGCCGAGGTCCGGGCCGGATGGCCCCGGCACGACCGGCACGCGCCGATCCCGGCGAGCCGATTCTGCTTCGGGCTTCCGGCGCAGCTGGTGGCCCGGGCGTTCGAGCTGCGCGCCGGCGCGGTGGTCCTGGAAGCGGCCTGCGCGTCGGTGCTGTACGCGATCGAACTCGCCTGCCGGAAGCTCTCCTTCCGGCAGGCGGACCTGATGGTCGCCGGGGCGCTCAACGGCGGCGCGCCCGAGATCATCAGTCACGGCATGGGTCGGCTGGGGGCACTGAGCCCCAGCGGACGCTCCCGGCCCTTCCACCGGGACGCCGACGGTCTGGTCCCCGCGGAGGGGACCGCCATGGTCGCCCTCATGCGGCTGGAGGACGCCCTGGCCGCGGACGTGCCCGTCCTGGGTGTGATCCGCGGCATCGGGGCGACCAACGACGGCGGCCGGGGCGGCATGCTCGTCCCGGACGGCGGCCGGCAACAACGCGCGATGAGCCTGGCCTACCAGGCCGCGGGCATCGACCCCAAGACGGTGTCCCTGCTGGAGTGCCACGCCACCGGCACCGCGGTCGGCGACACCGTGGAGGCGGGCTGCGCGGCCCGGATCTTCGCCGAACGTACGGACCTGCCGGTCGGTTCGGTCAAGGGCAACCTCGGCCATCCGCTCACCGCCGCGTCGGGCGCCGCGCTGCTCAAGGTGCTGGGCGCGATGGAACACGGCACGCTGCCGCCCACCGTCGGTGCCGACGAGGCCATCGACGCCATGCGCGGCACACCGTTGCGTCCGTTGGCCCGGCCGGAGGAGTGGCAGGGTCTTCGGCGCGCCGCGGTGAGCGGATTCGGCTTCGGCGGTGTCAACGCCCACCTGGTCGTGGACGCCTGGAACACCGCCGACCGGGCGTCGGTCTCCTTCCCCGGCGTGGCCGTGCCCGGCCCCGCCGCGCGCCGCCGGCACCAGGTGGCGGTCGTCGGCCTCGGCGCCCGCGTCGGTGACGGCGACACCACCGGCGACTTCGTCGACGCCCTGCTGGCGGGCGAGCCCAGGCTGCGACCGCCGCGTACGGTCGAACTGCGCGTGGACGGCCTGCGCATGCCGCCCAACGACATGCTCCAGACCTCGGGCGAACACCTGTTGGTGCTGGAGGCCGCCCGCGACGCCGCCCGCGCGCTGGAACTGCCCGAGGAGCGCACCATGGTGCTCGTCGGCGTGGGCGCGGCGACCGTGCACGCCGAGTTCTCGGTCTGGCACAACCGCACCACCCTGGAGGCCCGCCGGTCGGCGGCGGCCGAGGCGTCCTCCGAGGACCGCGTCGCCGACCCGTTGAACTGTCCGCCGTGGTCCCTCGGGGGCCTGGGCAACATCGCCGCCAACCGGATCAGCGCGCAACTTCGGCTGACCGACCACAGCGTCGCGGTCTGCGCCGAGGAGGCCTCCGGGATCCGTGCGCTCGACATGGCGGTCGACGCGATCGGCAGCGGGGCGAGCGACGCGGCACTCGTGGGCGCGGTCGACCTCGCCTCCACGGTGGTCCACCGAGCGGTCGTCCGTGACCTCGGACTCCCCGGAGCCGAGGGGAACGCGGCCGTGGTGCTGGCCCTGAAGCGACTCGACCACGCGCGTCGGGACGGCGACCCCGTCCTCGCCGTGATCGAACCGCAGGGCCGGGACCGGGACTCGGCCGACGGAGCGGCGGCGTCGGATGCCGTCGATCTGGTGGTCGGCGACCTCGAATCGGTGCCCGCGCAGTCGGACCGGTCCGACCGGTTGGATCCGTCCGGTCTGTTCGGTCGTCCGCACTGTGCCGCCGGCCTCCTGAGTGTGGCCTGTGCGACCGTGGCCCTGTACCACCGCAGTGTGCCCACCTTGGGCGCCGTGGCAGTGCCACGGCCGGAGTTGACCCGGGCGAAGGTGAGTGTCGCCGCGCTCGGGGCGCCGCCGGCCGAGCTGGTCCTGAACGCGGGGGACACGGCCCCGGCCGAGACCGGTTTCGCGACACTGGGCCGCAGGGCCGAAGGGGAGACGCCCGCCCGGCGTCTGTCCAGCATCGCGTTCTTCGACCTCAGGACCGTGCTCCGGCTCCAGGAGGCGCGCCCGGCGCGCGAGCTCGTGGCGCTTCCGGCGGCCCGCGCGGTGCCGGCGGTCGAGATCGGTGCCGGCGCACAAGCGCCGGCCCGGACTTCGGCCGTGGTCCCGGTCCCGGCCACGGTCCCGGTCCCGGCCATGGCCGCGGCCCCGCCTCCTTCGCCGCCGAGCCATGTGTCGGTCGAGGAAAGCCTGGTACCGGCCGCGCTCAGCGCCCACCAGCGGCTCGTGGGCAGGTCGCATCTGCAGTTCCTGAACGCTCGGCACGAGAACCACCTGCTGTTCCTGGAGATGCAGCAGCGGGCGGCCCGCGCGCTGCTGGAGGTCGCGAGCGCGTTCCGGGATCCGTATCCGTCGGAGGCGGCGGTACCCGTACCGCATGTGCCGCAGGCGGGCGCACCCGTACCGCACCCGGTGGGATCGGGGGAACCGGTGCCTCCGGTCGTCTCGATCGCCCCGGTGCGGCCGGCCGAACCGGCCGAACCGGTCGCCGAGGTCGCCGCGCCGATGCCGACGCCGCAACGCGGCCCGGCCGAGCGCGAGTTCGTGGTCAGCCCCGACGACGATCCGTGGGTGCTGGACCACTGCCCCACCTGGACGTTGCCGGTGCTGCCGATGATGTGCACGGTGGACCACCTCTTCCAGGCGGCGAGCACGCACACCGGTCTCCGGGCGACCGGCCTGCGGGAACTGCGCCTCCAGCGCTGGATCCCGGTGGTGAGCCTCACCCGTCTGGCCACCAGGGTCGAGCCGATCGCGGGTCGGGACCGGGACGTACACGTCAGCCTGCTGATGTGGCGGCCGGCCCGGAACGAGGCGCTGTCCCGGTTCGAGCTCGTGGCCGAGGCGACGATCACCTTCGATCGGCCCGAAACGCCGGCTCCGCTGCCGCCGCTCACCGATGCCCAGCGCGCGGAACTGCCGTATCTGACCAATCGGCTGCCGCACGGCCCGGCCTTCCAGTACCTCACCGAGGTCGGCTACGGCAGCGGCGGCGCGGTCGGCATCCTGGACGCGCGACGCGGTTCCGTCCCCGGGACGTTCACCCATCCCGGGCTGCTCGACGCGGCGACGCACATCATCGCCGATCGGGTGTTCTGGTTGCCCTATCCCCAGGTCGGGCCGAACGTGGTGCCCTATCCACACGGCCTGGTCCGGATGGACCTGTTCGCCCCGTTCCCCACGGAGGGGCAACTGCGCGTGGAGGCCCGTCCGGCCGGAGCCGAGGGTGATCTGCTCTTCGTCGACTTCCAGGTGTTGGCGGGGGATCGGCTGTGCGCCGCGTTCCGCAACGTCAGCATGGTCTCGCCGCCGAGTGTGCTGGAGCTGCAATCCGGCGCGGATCGGCGGGCCTTCCTCCTGGAGCGCCGATACGCCCCGGCGATGAGCATGTCCCAGGTCGTCGGGGGCGCCAGCCGGCTGGACCGGGCGGTACTGGAGCAGGCCGACTGGCCGACCGGCGGGCTGGCCTACGTCTACGGCCTGCCGGTCGGGGCTCCGGCCCGACTGCACGCGGAGGAGGTCGCGATGCGTGAGCACGTGGCCCGCGCGCACGGCGAACACCCGGCCCGGGTGGTCGTCGACGTACCGAACCAGGTGGCGTGGATGGCCGACCAACCGGACCGGAAGCACCGACTCCTGGTGCACTCGGACAACGAGACGGTCACGGTCGAGAACCGGCCGTAGCCCGCGCCCGCGCGCGGTCGAGGCCCACCGGTGGGCGGGATTCCTTCGGGGTCCCGCCCACCGGCGTGTGTTCTACGTCCGAGTCCCGCCGGCACTCGATTAGGCTCCGAAGCCCCGGCCGCGCTCCGCGCGATGAACCGTGGCTAGGACATCGCGTCGCGCAGCGCGGCGACGATGGTTTCGGGTGGGTGGGTCGCGGCGGCGGCGTGTTCGGCCGCGTCGAGGACGTCGGCGAACCGGTCGGGTTCCGCACGGCCCAGCACCTCGCGCAGCCATGGAACGAGGCGGTCGGCGTCGGCCGGGACCTCCGGCAGCACGAGGCCGGGTACCGAGGGGGCGGGCCGTACCGCCGGAGGACGCCGCTCGTCGCGCCGCGGCTTGCGCGCGGTGGGACGTGTGCCGCGCAGGAGGCGTCGCAGGCCGGGGGACAACGTGACCGGCTCGGCGGGCCGCGCGGGTTCCGGGTCCCGAGAGGGCGCGGTGTCCGGTTCGGGAGCGTGCCAGGCGGACAGGTCCGGGGCCCGGCGTTCGCTGCCCCAGCGGCCCACCGGCAAGCGGACCTTGTGCGGATGCACGCACACCCCCACACCCGACTCGGCGTCGATGCGGCGCCCCTCGCCCGGGCGCCACGGCCACGCCGGGTCCGGCCGGCCGGCCACGTCGAACTCGCCGGGGGCGAAGCGCAGCGACGGGCAGTACCCGCACACCTCCCCTTCGATCCACGGCGGCAGGACCGGCTCGGGCGAGGACATGACGGCAGCGTAGTGACCCGCGCCCGGACCCGGGTCCCAAGGGTCGCGATCGTGCGCCCCGCGGCGCGGGAGACGCCGCGTGCACCGCTTCCGGAGCCCGACGGCTCCGGGACGGCCGGCCCGGTCGGCGGCGTCGACCCGCGTCGACGCCGCCGACCCGGCGCGATCGCGCGGGGGTTCAGATCCCGTGAGGGGATGGTCCTTGAGCGGGCCCCGCGCCTGGTTCCAGCCGTACACGCGTTGCCCGCGAGGGAGCGCCGCCAACGCTCCCGTGCGGGCGGTGCGCATGCGCGTGGCGGCGGCCGGGGCCAGGCGTACCGCACCCGCGCTCCCGTGCAGTACGGCCTTCATCCGCGCGAGGTCAGGTGGTCACCGTCGAGCGTGATGCCCGCCGCCTGCTTGCTGTTCGCCGACGCGAGCGAGGTCACCGGCCGCTTCGGGCTCGGGCTCGCCGAGCCCGTCACCAGAACGGACGTCACGGCGACCGCCACGACGACCCCCGTCCAACGTCGCCGGCGTGCCGGTGGCACGGGCCGAAGCGGAGCCGCCACATGCGGCCGGAGGCCCTTGAAATCGGGAACGAGAAATTCACACCGAGACAATCGGCGCCCCGGAAAGGATCTTGAACAATCCCACCGTCGGCGCCGGCGAGGGCAGCCGTAGTGCCGGGGCGGGCGGCGGCGACCGGCGAGTCCGTTCGGCTCGCCGCCGTCGCGGACGTGCCGGGTCACTCCTCCTGGTCGTCGTGGGCGTACAGCTTCAGCACCGGAACACCCACCTTGTGGCGGGCCCGGCTGGCCCAGTCCCGGTGGAAGAACTCCTCGACGAGGTGCGGGGCGGTCAGCACGATCACCTCGTCGGCGTGCGTCTGGTCGACCACGGATCGAAGCAGGTCCAAGGGGTGGCCCTCGATGAGTTGGCCCACGGCCTCACTGCCGGCCTCCCGCAGGCTTCGGAGCGAGTGCTCCAGTGCCAGGGCGGCGGGCCCTTCGGCTCCCTCGCCTTCCGGCTCGTCCGCCTCGTGGACCGCCTGCTTCAGCTCTCCGAGCGCGACGTCGTCGATCGAGCGCAGCAGTCGGTCCTCGTTGCCGCGCGGCTGCATCAGCACGACGAAGGACATCGTCTCGTCGTGGAGGGTGGTGACGAGCTCGACGTCCGCCGCGGACAGCGGCTGCTCGACCATCAGAACGCTTGTGAACACCATGAGCCTTCCCTCGGCGCACCCGGACGGGCACGGACGGTACGCAACGATAGCGACACGTCCCGCCCTCGATCCGCTGATTCCCTCGCGCACGGCCGTCGACGCCTCGGGCGTGGGTCCGCGCCGGGAGACCGGCACCCCCGTCGGACACAGCGCGCCGCCCGCCGGTACCACCGGCTCGGGCACCGCGTCGAGGAGGGCCCAGGACATCGGCACGACGACGAACGCCGAGGCCCACGACAACACGGTGATCCCGGCCGCGACCAACGCCCGCCCTCGGTCACCCGGTCACACGCTCCCCCCGTCACCCGCCCGACGCGCCGGCCGGGGCGCTCGACGCGTCGGCGGCATCGGAACCCACCGGTTCCGCCGCCGGTTCGTCCCGCACCGACACCAACACCAGCACGATCGACAACACCGAACCCACCGTCAGTACCGGCCACACCTGGTGCCCGAAGCGAATGAACAACCACCCGCCCACGACCGGTCCGACCGCCGCGCCCAGGCTCCAGGCGAAGTGGAAGCCGCCGATGTAGTGGCCCTTGAGACGCGCGGGTCCGGCGACCACCGGATAGGCGGTGGTGGCCGGACCGCCGAGGATCTCGCCGACGGACCAGATCAGCGTGCCGAGCAGGATCACGGCCGGGCCCAGCGGCAGTCCGTACACGGCCACGCCCACGCCCACCAGGACCAGGGCCCACGCCATGGTCAGGCGTTGCGACCACGCCTGCGCGTACTTGGTCACCAGCAACTCGAACGAGATGACGATGAAGCCGTTCAGCGACACCGCCAGCGTGTACCAGAAGATCGCCACGCCGCTGTCCTTGACGTCGAGCGGCAGCGTGGACAGGTACTGCACGTAGACGACCCCGAAGAAGAAGATCGCGGTCAGGTAGAGCATGTAGCGACGATCGCGGAGCATGGCGCGATACCCGCCCCGCCCGACTCGATCGGCCTCCTGTGCGCTTTCCTCCCCGTCGGCGTCCGCGGCGACGGGCGCGCCCGCCGCGCCCGGCTCGGCGGATCGGGGCGGCAACGTCAGCCACGCGATGGTCGCGTAGAAGAGCGCGATCGTCGCCTCGACCCAGAAGACCAGGGCGTAGCTGCGGCCCGCCAGGTTGTACAGCGCGAATCCGAACAGCGGCGCGACGGTGGCGCCCAGGTTCAGCCCGAAGCGGTACATCGCGAAGATCATCACCTGGCGGTTCGCCGGGGTGAGGTCGGAGAGCAGGGTGGCCGACGCCGGACGGTAGAGCTGCCCGGCCAGGCTGACCAGGGCCACCGCGACCAGGATCAGGCCGAACGAGGGCAGGTAGAGGATGGCCGCCAGGGGCACGCTCGCGCCGACCATGCTCAGCACGCTCGCGTTGCGCGCGCCGAGCCTGATCGACAGCGCCCCGCCCAACAGCACGCCCACGATGGCGCCGCCGCCGTACACTCCCAGCGCGAACGCCGCCTGACCGTCCGAGTAGCCCTGCGAGGTCAGGAACAACACCAGGAAGATGTTCAGGAAGGCGCCGAGGCGGTTGACGAACGCGCCGGCGAGCAGCGTCTTCGCCGGGAGCGAGGCCTGCCGGAAGGTGGCCACCACGGCGGCCTTGTCGCTGTCGTGGTCCTCCTCGTGGACGACGTCGGTCATGCCGGTCAGCCGATGACGATGCGGATGGCGGCGCGGACGCGCTGCTCCAGGGCGTCGAGTCCGTCGGGCGTGGGGGCGTCGATGAAGAAGGTGACGGACCGGTCGTCGGAATCGGCGAGCGGGACCAGCGAGGCACCGCGCTTCCGCAGGACCAGCACCGCACGCAGCGTCGGTTCGTCGCCCGGCCCCCCGGGTTTGATGTCCGGCCACACACCGCTGTCGCCGATCCACTCGGGCCGTACGTCCGGCCAGTCCAGGACGACGTCCTCCAGCGTGCCGGGCCGGTGCTCCAGGTAGACCTGCCGGGTGTAGCGGTGCGGCCGCGGGTAGCCGGCCGGTTCGCCGAGCGCGACGCGCAGGATCTCCGGCTCCAAGGGGCGGCCGGTGGCCAGTTGATACAGCGTCAGCAGCCCGTCGCCGGGGGTGCGCGCGGCCACCTCCATCAGGCGCGGGCGGCCGTCGTCGCCGACCCGCCACTCGGAGTGCGCGATCCCGTTCTCGAACGCGAGCGCCTCCACCAGTCGCCGATTGGCCGTCACGAGCGCCTCGCGCAGGTCCTCGCGCACGCTTGGCACGCTGTGCGCCATCTCCACGAAGGTGTGCGTGTGGCTGTCGGTGGTGACCTTGTCCGTCACCGACGCGAAGACCACCGTGCCGTCCTGGACGAGGCTCTCCACGGAGAACTCCGGGCCCAGCACCTTCTCCTCGACCAGGACGACCTCGTGCTCGGGGTAGCCGGCCAGCCGCTCGCGCAGCGCGGCCACGTCGTCGACCGTCTCGACGCCGGAACTGGAGGCGCGCGAGGCGGGTTTGACCACGGCCGGGAAGCGCACCGCGCCCAGATCGACGCTCGCGCGCTCGCCGGCGGGAATGGTCAGCGACGCCGGTCCCAGGTCGGCGGCGTACCAGCGCTGGAGGTACTTGCTGCGGCAGGCGCGGCTGGCGCGTAAGCCCGGCGAGCGCACGCCGAGTCCGTCGGCGAGCAGGCCGGTCGGCTCGGCGAGGTAGTCGCCCACCGCGTAGGCGCCGACGATGGTGTACGCCTCGCGCCAGGCCGCGGTCCGGGCGATCGCGCCCGCGACGAATGCGCCCTGCACGGTGAAGTCACCGGTGACGTAGGCGATTTCGGTGATCTGCGAGGCGGGGTTGGAGGTGTCGGCCATCGCCGCCGTCGCCTGCTCGCGGTAGGACTCCGCGGTGATGACCAGGATCTCCAGGCCGCGCCCGGAGAGTTCGGTCAGATACAGCGGATTGCGGCGGATCACGGGGAACGAGCCGGTCAGGATGAATGCCTTGGGCCGGTCGGCGGAATCCCGCGACTCGAGTCGTGCCTGGGTCATGGTTCCGTGTCCTCCTGGATCGGTGGATCGGTGGATCGGTGGATCGGTGGATCGTGGGGCGAGCCGGTGCTCAGCCCGTCCGGCGTTGTTCGTCGAAGCGCCAGTCGACGCCGTTCGCGCTCAGGAAGGCCAGCCACCGCCGAGCGTCCTCGGCGCCCTGGGCGGCCTGACGCAGGCCGGCGGGCGTCTTTCCGTCGAGGATCTCGGAGATGCCGTACGCCAGCGGCAGGGACACACACCGCGCCATCGCGCTCTCCTCGGCGTCGCCGACCGTGTCCAGGACGTATTCGCCGCGCCAGGAGGCGCCGTTCGCGCCGCTGATGTCGAGCGCGACGGCGAGCACGACCCGATCGCGGTCGGCGTCGGTGGTCGGATGGCGTGCGGCGAGTTCGTCGGCGAGGGCGGCGATGCGGTCCCCGTCGCCGGTGCGCACCGTGGCGAACACGTCCTCCCAGGCCCGCGACCAGCCCTCCAGGCGCAGCGTGCCGCGGACGAACACGCGCGCCTGCCAGGCGGGCGGGAAGGCGTACTGGGCGAGATAGGGGATACTGTCCCGGTTGGGGTAGGCCTCGAACGTCTCGCCGTCGAGCACGTGCGCACGGGTCGCCGTCCACGGGAGGTCGACCACCCGCTCGACGCCCTCGTCGAGGTAGCGGGCCGGTGCGCGCAGCGCGCTCAACACCCCGCGCGGTGCCCAACTGAAGCGGTAGCGGAACTCGTTGGGCTCGGCGGGCACTCCGCCGCAGTACGAGGTGAACTCGACCGTGGCCGGGCCGTCGCCGACGACCTCGCGACCCCTGGCCACCAGCAGGTCGGCGAACAGGTGGTCGATGCCCGGGTCGAGGCCGGCCTCGGTCAGTACGACCAGGCCCGCCTTTGCCGCGGCCGCCGCCTCGGCCAGGATGTCCTCGGAGACGTAACTGCTGCACGCGAAGTGGGCGTTGTGCTCGACGCACAGCCGCAGCAGCGCGGGGTGCTCGCTCGCGGGCAACATCGACACCACGATGTCGCCGGTGCGCAACTCCTGCGCGAGCCGATCGAGATCGTACCCGCGGGCGCCGGCGCGGTCGGTCAGGCCGAGCCGGGCCAGGCAGCGCTCGGCCTTGGTGTCGGTGCGGCCCCACACCAGCAGCCGCCGGGCCCGGTCGGCCACCACGCGCAAGCCGCTGCCGGTGGACAGGCCGGTGCCGATCCAGTGCACGGTTCCGTCGGCGGGAATCGCGTCAGACATGGATGTTCTCCGTTTCCAGGCCGTTCGCTTCGCATGCGTCGCGGAAGACCCGCAGGCAGCGCTGCCAGGGTTGGCCGGGTTCTCCCAGGGTCAGCAGATGGGGCGTCAGTTCGGCGGAGAAGGCGACACTGGCCTCGCGAGGCAGCAGCGACGGCAGGTTGTCGATGGCGATCACGCCCAGCGGGTCGCCGACGTCGCGCAACGCGCGGACCGGCTCGCGCCAATCGGTGGTGTCGTCGTAGATGGGCAACACGTTGTCGCGCGAGGTGACATCACACGTGACGTCCGCGATCAGGGACAGTCGCCGGGGCCCGGTCCGCAGCGATTCGACGGTCACGAACGGCGGGGTCGGCGCGGTCACCAGCACGGCGTTGACGAGAATGTCGTGATCCATCAGGGCCGCGCGGTCCAGCGTTCGGGTCTCGGCGACGTCCCAGCAGGTCGGCTCGATCCCCGCGACCGCCAGCGCGTCCCGCGCGCCGCGCCCGGACCGACCCAGCGCCCCGACGACCAGCACGCTCGGCCGGGTGTCGCCGGACGTCTCGCGCAACACCCGATCCAGTGCCTCCTTCGCCCGCGGTCGCAGCGGCAGGTCCAGCCGTCCCCGATGCCGGAGTACCGCGAGCGCGGCGCCCATGTACCCGGCCCAATAACCGAACGCGGCCAGCCGCCGCCCGTCCGCGTCGGTGAGGTACTCCATGTCCAGCAGCGCGCCGCCACCCGCCGCGAAGCGTCGCAGCAGCGCCGCGGCGTCGCGCTGGCCCTTGTACGCATGGCCGAAATACACGTGCCGGTGCGCCAACGCCGCAGGCTCGGCGGGCAGTTCCTTGAGGCCGACGACGAACTCCGCGGCCGGGGCGTCGAGCCAGGCACCGGCCTCGGCGGCCACGCAGCCGGCGTCGAGATAGTCCGCGATGGGAAACGCGCGCTGCGGCGAGTGCTCGACGGTGAGCGTGATGCCGTGCGCGACCAACCGCGCGGCATCGGCCGGCACGATCGGTGCCCGCCGCTCGCTCTCGCGCGCCTCGTGTCGCATCGTGATCCGGACGTCGGTCGTGCGCGGGTGGGGATCGGCCATGTGGTGCCCTCCGGTTGCCGGTTCGTGGTCTCGCGGGGTCGGGGCCGACTCAGATGACCAGGTCGGCCTCGCCGGGGGACGGGGTGTCCGGGCCGGCGGGCGGGTCGCCGGCGGCTATGCGCTTGAGCATCGGCTGTTCGAGGAAGTACGCGAAGGAGGCGTACCCGCGCCATACGCGACGCCACTGTTCGGCCACCGCCGCCTCGCCCACGGTGCGCCGCACCCGGTCGAGGTAGCCGACGATGATGTCGGCGGCCTGCTTGGCGTGCCCGGCGGAGAAGTTGTCGATGGTCAGATGTGCCTGCTCGTAGCAGTCGTCGATGCCGTGATGGCGCAGCTTCTGCAACTCGTGCAGCCGCATCTCGCCGGAGCCGAACATCTCGATCGCCAGGTTGTAGCCCAGGATCTCGTTGTGGAAACGGTCCGGGAACAGGCACATGCACAACTGCTGGATCGCGAACCCGTAGAGGTCGTCCGGGAGTTCGTCCTGCTCGATGAAGGCCTCGTCGCGAATGTGCGGAAGCCGGATGCCCGCGCTGGCCAACACCCGGTGGGTCAGCGTGATGTGGTTCTTGCGCAGATCGCCGTTGCCCATCTCGTCGGCGTAGATGGCGAACAACATGGCGTCGGTTTCGCGCTCGTCGTGCCCGAGATTGCCGAGGCGGTGCAGCCACGCGCCGTCGATGAGGTAGGTGAGGTAGTAGGTGGACTGCCGAAAGAGCACCTCGTCGCGGTCCGGGATCTCGCGCAGCGGCTCGTACGGGTCGACCAGCTTCTCCCAATAGACCCGCTCGGCCCGCTCGTACAGCGCCTGTGGGCTGTAGTCGAACCAGGTCGCGTCGGTGTACCGGCCGCCGGCGCCGTGCGCGAACAGGATCTCCGCGTCCCGGAAGCAGCGCTCGGCCCGCTCGGCGGCGATCGGCAGGGTGTTGGGGAAGTTCTCGATGTTGACCAGGCGGTGGAACAACTCGCGGTGGTCGCGTGGTTCGGCCTCGTCGATCACGACGTCGGCGGGGGCGCTGCGGGCGATCGCGGCCCGCCGGCGCCCGGCCGCCTCGTCGCCGGCGGTCTCGGGGGAGAGCTCGATGGCGGGCCGCTCGCCGGCCTGGACGCTCGCCGCCCAGGCCCGGAAGGTCGCCGCCTCGTGCTCGTCGAAGATCCCGAACATCGGCCCGCCGAAGCGCATCGCGTCCAGGAGTCGGCAGTCGCCGTTGCCGGGCCCGCGCAGGTGGCCGGACTCGCGCAGGTCGGCCAGGAAGCCGGCGAGGTCGATCCGGGCGGCGCCGAAGACGTCCGTCAGGGCCTTGCCGCCGATCCGCACGTCGCCGTGCTGGCGGCCGGCGAGCGGGGCGTGGCGCGCGATGATGTCGGCGACCGTCGACTCCAGGGTGAGGTTGTCGTGCCAGGCGCCGAGTTCGGCGAGCATCGCGACGTGTTCCCGCTCCAGGTCCAGGGTCAGCCGCACGGCCGTGTACAGCCGGCGCCGCGTGGCCGGCCCGGCCAGTGCCAGGTGTTCGGCCAGCACCTCGCGCAGGTCCGGCTCGGGCAGCAGCGGCGCGGTGTCGGTGAGCAGGTCGTCCACGCCGAGCGCGTGGAAGGCGTAGTGCACGCCCGAGACCTCGGGCAGGAAGTTGGCGGGCAGCCGGGACAGGGCCAGGTGGAAGCTGCCGTGCAGGGCGGTGAGCGGGCGGGCCCGGGCCTTGTCCAGGAAGTCGGCGGCGGCGATCTCCGGCAGGAATACGCCCGCGCCCTCCAACGCGCGCCGGCGCAGCTGGGCCTGGCCGCGCTCGGGGTTGCCGCCGCCGCGCAGCGTCAGATGGTGGGCGAAGAGCCGGTTGACGACGACGGAGGGCTGGGTCGCGGGCTGGGAGAGTGTGTCCAGCCGGCAGCCGGCCGACAGGGCCAGCGGCGCCCGCCCACGCAGGGCGCTCGCGCGCGCCCGCGGGCCCGATCGGGTCAGGGCCGCCAGGACCGCGGCCGATTCGTCGCGGACGGCGAGCACTTCGGCGGCGATCGAATCGGCATCGGCATCGGCTGCCGCGTCCGGGGTCCCGTCCTCGCCTGCGGGCAGGAAGGCGTCGATCACGCGCCGGGCGACCAGGAGCGTCGACTCCGACTCCTGGTCGCGCAGCAGGAGCCGGAACAACTCGTTCGGCTCCGCGAGCGTGGCCGCCCGGGCCTCCTCCCAGCCGGCGCGGCTGAACGCGAAGGGCCGGTGCGGCAGCGCGTCGATGGTGTCGGGAAGGACGAAGGGCACGAAGCCACGGTCGCGGCCCGGCGTACGCGGTGCGGTGGTCATCCTGGGCCTCCTCCTCGGGGTGTCGTCCACGGTCATTCGGCGGCCCTGCGCAGCAGCACTCCGATCCGTTGACCGGGAACGCCGGCGGCCAGCAGGTAGTGCCGGCCCGGTTCGACGTGTCCCGCCTCGGCCCGGTCGACCAGGTTGATCAACGGATCGGCGGCGAAGCAATGGCCCACCCGGGTGATGTTGTCCAGATGGAGCTGGGCCGGGGTGAAACCGGCCTGCCGTTCCTTCATCACGACCACGGGCTTGAAGATGTTCGCGTGCATCAACCCCGCGATGTCGCCCGGTTTCATCCCGAGGGGGGTGAGCAGGCGCTCGTTCACCGTGCGGGCCAGGTCCGCGCTGATCTCGTTGGCGTGCGCCAGCCTGCCCGGGTCCTGGGCGCTCGCGCAGGCGAGGATCTCGTAGCCACCCTCGACCTCGCCCTCGGCCGCCACCAGGCAACTCGCCGCCCCGTCGCTGAACAGCGCGTAGCTCGCCATCCGGTCGTCCTCGTGCGCGGCGCTGTCGGTGGTGACCACCAGCACCCGCCGGTGGCGGCCGGCGCGGACGAACGCGGTCGCGGTGTCGATCGCGGCCAGCAGGTTCACGCAGCGGTTCATGTTCTGCCCGTAGAAGGGGACGTCGCCCAGGCCCGACTCGGCGAGGAAGGTCTCCATGAACGCGCCGTGACCCTCCGAGGGACCGGGCACCCGGGTGGAGCACAGCACGACCGCGTCGGCGCCGCTCGTCGTGGCCCGCAGGGTCGCGGCGGCGCTCTCCGCCGCGATCGCCTCCAGGCTTCGCTCGGTCCGTCGCACGGCGCCCCAGCCCCACAGGCCGGGCGTCGGCGCCATCTTGAACTCCGCGGCGCGCGCGGACAGGTTGGCGATGCTCGTGTGCGGGACCTCGAACTCGCCCAGGACGTACCGCGGCCCGTGCAGGTGGGCGGACGGTCCGGTCACGAGTCCTCCTCCGGTTCGGCGGCCGGCTCGGACATCAGCGCGTTCACCTCGGCGTAGGGCACGGCCTGCCCGACGAAGGCGAACGTCCCGTGCTCGCGCACCTCGCGCGCGGCGCGCAGGAAGCCGCCCAGCGCGGCTCGGGCGAACGCCGAGCCCAGGCTGATCCGCCGGGCGCCGCACTCCCGCAACTCCTCGACCGACAACGCCGGGCCGACCCCCGCGAGCACGTTGACCGGCCGATCGAGCACCGAGCACACGGTGCGGATCGCCTCGACGTCCGGCAGACACGGCGCGTACAACACGTCGGCGCCCGCGGCCTCGTAGGCCTGTAGCCGCACGATGGTGTCCTTGAGATCGCCCCGGCCGTACAGGAAGTTCTCCGCCCGCGCGGTCAGCGTGAACGGGAACGGCAGCGCCCGGGCCGCCTCGACGGCCGCCGTCACCCGCTCCACGGCCGCCTCGATCGGCAGGATCGGATCGTCCGGGTCGCCGGTGGCGTCCTCGATGGAGGCGCCCACCAGGCCCGCGTCGGCGGCCAGCCGGATCGTGTGGGCGATCTCCTCGCCGGACGTGCCGTAACAGCTCTCCAGGTCGGCGCCGACCGGCAGCGGCGTCGCGGCCACGATCGCGCGCGCGTTGTCCAGCGCCTGCTCGCGATCCAACAGGTTCACGCCGTCGGAGTGGCCCAGCGCGAAGGCCAGGCCCGCGCTGGTGGTCGCCAGCGCGGTGAAGCCGAGCTGCGTCAGCAGGCGGGCGCTGCCCGCGTCCCACGCGTTCGCCACCACGAACGCCCGCTCGCTCTCGTGCGCCTCCTTGAAGGCGTGGCCCCTTCGGTACCGGTCTGCCGGGTCGAGCAGCATTGCCGTTCCTTCCGATGCGCTTTCGATGCGTTCAGCGTGTTCTTGCGGGGTCAGATCACTTCGATGTGTTGGTCGGCCCGAACGGCGTTCAGCAGCAGGTCGATCACCGCCGAGGGGCCCTTGTCGCGGAAGTGGAAGTGGCCGCCGTCGACCCAGTGGCACTCGGGCGGGCTCACACACTCGCGGTCCCACAGCGCCAGCTTGTCGGGGGAGAGGTAGGGGTCGTCGCGGCCGGCGATGAGCGTGACGCCCACCGCCAGCGGGGCGGCCGAGGTGTACTCGTAACCGGCGGCCATCCGGAAGTCCGCGATCACGCCGGGCAGCAGCAGGTCCAGCACCTCCTCCTGGGCCATCACCTCCGGGGGCAGACCCTCGAAGAACTGGAGCGCCTCGGCGAACTCCCGGCCCTCCAGGGCCGCGAGATGGCGAACGCGCTGCGAGGGTGCCAGCGAGGGGGCCGACACGCCGGAGACGAACAACCGGCGCAGCGTGGGCAGATCGCGCAGCCGACGCGCGGTCTCGAACGCGACGAGGCTGCCCAGGCTGTGCCCGAACAGGTACACCGGCCGCGTGCCGTCGGCGCCCGACTCCTCGGCCCGGGCCCGGATCGCCGAGGCCGCGCCGTGCGCGAACTCCGCCAGCGTGGGGCGGGCCTCCCGTGCCCGATGCGCGCGGCCGGGCGGGCACACCGCGACCAGTTCGGCCTCGTCGCCCAGCTCCTCCTGCCAGGACAGGAACGAACGCGCGTCGCCGCCCGCGTGGGCGAAGCAGTACACGCGCGGGGTGTGTGCCGCGGCGCCGTCGCGCGTGACGAACCAGCCGTCGCCGGCCACGGACACGCTCACGAGATCACCTCCGCCGGTGCGGCGCCCTGGGCCACGGCAGCGCGCAGCGAGAACGAGTGGGTGCGATGGAGCGCCGGATCGCCCGGCCGCACGTGCAGTTCGCCCAGGTCCGGCCGCAGCACCACGGCCGCCACCGTGCGCTCGCGGCGGACGTCGCCGTTGCCCTCGACCCGGATCGGTGCGCGCGACAGCAGCGCGAAGTGCTCCTCGACGCCCGCTTCGGGCGCCAACTCGCTCAGGCGGGCACGGCAGGCGTCCAGCCGCTGCCGGGAGAAGTTGCGGGCGAAGACGTTGAGTTCGTCGTGCGCGACGAAGTCCGGGTGCAGGAAGTGGTTGGTGTGCGTGCTCGTCGAGGACTCGCTCACCCGCAGCTCGTCGCCGAGGATCTCCACCCACGCCGACTTGCGGGCGTCGCACAACACCAGGTTGCGCGAGCTCGCCAACTTGAGGGTACGCAGGATCCGCACCGCGTCGTCCACGTCGCGGGCGCTGTCCAGCAGGTGGCGGATGGCCAGGTAGGGCGGCAGGCCCGGTCGCCACCGGCCGCCGAGCACGAGGTTGAGCCCGACCGCGAGACCGTCGCTGTTGACCCCGAGGTAGCCCAGGAGCCCACCGAAGCCGAGCACCAGGACCCGGCGGGGCGAGCCGGTCCGCGCGATGTCCAGCACGCAGATCTGGTCGTCCAGGTCGCCGTTGAGGTCGACGGTCTGCGCCAGCACCGGGCCGGCCGCGCCGCCGACGGCGTACGTCGTGCAGTCGCCCATGGTCGGTATGCGCTGGTATCCCATGATCTCGCGCCGGATCTGCAACAGCAGCGCCTCGTCGGCACCGAGCCCCGCGCCCTCGGCCAGCCCGTGCAACTCCTGGGCCAGCAAAGGCGTCTGGGTCTCGATCTCGACCCGGTACGCATCCAGCGTCGGCTTCAGCGTCGCCCACGTCACCGGGGCCGGGATGATCCGGTTCAGCCGGGCCAGCCCGTCGTCGAGGAAGGCGCGCAGGCTCTCGGCGCGCTCGACGCCGTGCCGTCGGCCGCACTCGAAGGCGTCGCCCCGAGCCCGCATCACCGGCACCCGCGGGCCGGCCCCGGTCATGCCTTCCCCGTCGGTCGGGTCACCTTGGGACCGGTGAGCAACTGCGCGCGCACCGAAGGCCATTCGGCGCGCAGCACGCTGTAGTAGATCGCGTCGCGGCGCCTGCCGCCGGGCATCGGATTGAAGCTGCGCAGCACACCCTCCTCGGTGGCTCCGATGTTGCGCAGTCCGGCGCGCGCCTGGAGGTTGAGCACGTCGGTCTTGAACTCCACGCGCTCGGCGTTCAGTCGTTCGAAGGCGTGCTCCAGCATGAGGAACTTCGCCCAGCGGTTGATGCCCTTGCCCCGGAACTCGGCGCCCAGCCACGACCAGCCGATCTCCAGCCGCCCGTCCGGCTCGGCGATGCCGCAGAAGCTCATGCTGCCCGCCGTGCGATCCACGGACTTGTCGATCACGTTGTAGACGACGCGGCGACCGGCGGCCTGATCGGCCAGGGCCGCGTCGAAGAACGCGTCGAACTCGGCGTCGGTGGCGATCACCAGCACGAAATAGCGCCAGATCTCGGGGTCCATCGCCTGTTTGCGCACCGCCTCGCGATCCTCGGGGACGATCGGCCGCAGCAGCACGTGCTCGTTCTCCAGCGTCGTCGACGCGGTCTGCACCCAGGTCATCTCAAGCCACCTTTCCGGCGTGGCGCGACAGCGCCTCGGTCACATCGCGCAGCGTGCTCATGGCCGCCACGTCGGGTTCGGTGAAGCAGGCCAGGTCCACCCCGGCATCGTCGCAGGCGGACATCAGGAACAGGACCTTGTTCAGCGAGGTCAACCCGTACGTGCCGACCATGTCCTGGTCCAGGTCGATGTCCTGGGGCGCGACGCCGGATTCCAGCACCTGGGCCAGGTTCCGCCTGGCCACCGTCTCAATCTCGCACTGCATGGATGCTTCCCTGGTTGTCGTGGATCCGGGAACGGTAGGCGTCGAGGATGCGCCCGCGCCTGGCCTTGAGCTGAGAGGTGAGCAGCCCGTTCTCGACACTGAACCGAGGACTGGCCACCACCACCGCGCGGATCTGCTCGTCCTGGCCGAACGCGGCGTTGGTGCACGCGAGCTGCTCGGCGATGGCGCGCTCCTCGGCGGGCCCGACCGGATCCGCGGCGGGCGAGACCACCGCGACCAGATGGGTCTGCGTCGGACAGAACACCACACACTCCTCGATCACGGGGCTGGACTTCATGTGCTCCTCCAGCGGCCGGACGACGATCTTGCGGCCGTTGTCCAGCACGATCACGTCGTCGGCGCGACCGTGCACGAACAGGAACCCATCCTCGTCGAGATGGCCGATGTCGTTGGTGCGCACCGTCCCGTCCGCGGCGAACACCCGCTCGGACACCCCGGGCGGCGCCTGCTCGTAGCCCCTGCACACCGGGTGCTCGGCTTGCACGTGGATCACCCCTTCGGCGTCCAACAACACCCGTTTGCCCGGCAGTACGCGCCCCACGCTGCCCCGCCGGTGCGCGCCCGGGTGGTTCTTGGTGACGATGCACGTCTCGTTGAGCCCGTAGCCCTCGAAGATCGGCAACCCGGCCTCCTCGAAGAAGGCCAGCGTGCCGGTCGAGGCCGGCGCCGAACCGGTCCACAGATAGCGGATGCGGTCGCCGAACAACTGCCGCGCGGCGCCGCGGCGCGCCGTCGCCTCGTCGCCGACGAGGCCGGCACCACCCATCCGGGCCTCGATGTGCTTCCTGGCCGTCTCGAAGAAGCCCGGCACCCCCATCACCACCGTCGGCCGGATCCGGCGCAACGCCGGGAACGCCGCCTCGTAGGTGCTGATCGTGACGTCGTGGCCCCAACGCAGCGCGGAATACGTCCAGTAGCGCTGCTGGAGCACCGACAGCGGCAGGAACACGAGCAGATTGTCCGCGCCGCCGTGCCCGAACATCTCCTGGACCGCGCGCAGATCGTCGTCGACGCTGCCGACGGACGCGGTGAGCGTCTTGGGCTCGCCGGTACTGCCCGAGGTGAGCTTCAGCGACAACACGTCGTCGGGCGAGTAGACGATCGGCTCCGGGAGGCGACGCTCGTCCGGTGCGCCCGCCGCCGCGTCGACCTCCGCGAGGGCCCTGCTGCCCGGGGCCCGCGGCGGGCCGTCGGTGAACAGCACGCCCAACCGGTAGCGCTCGCGCAGACCGGTGTCCGTGTCGAACTTGGCCGGATCGAAGCCCACCGTCACCGCACCCAGGCGGATCGCCGCGAGATCCAGCAGCACCCACTCGAGACGGTTCGCGGCCAGGATGCCGACCCGGTCGCCCCGATCGATGCCCAGGTCGCGCAACCACACGGCGAGGCGCCCGGCGCGTACGTGCAATTCGGTCAGCTCCATCGTCCGGATCCCGCCGAGCCGGAAGAAGGAGATGTGCGAGCCGGGGGCGGGAGCCCGGGAGACGATGTGGTTGATCACCGAGTCGCTCATGTCGCGTTCGCCCCCGCCCCGCCGCGCTCGGCCAGGCCGCGCTCGATGTGCCCGGCCATCGTGCGTACCGTGTCCACCTCCGGCAGCCGGTCCAGCGTGATCGTCAGGCCGAAACGCTTGCGCACCCCGGCCAGGATGCGCGCGGCCACCAGCGAGTCGCCGCCCAGGTCGTACAGCGGGCGGGTGACGTCCAGGTCCACGTCCGCGACGCGCAGCGGCTTGGCCCACAACCCGGCGACCACGAGCTCCAGTTCCGAGTCGGCGGCGGTGGGCGCGGACGCGGACGGCGCGGCGGATTCGGCGGCTTCCGCGAGCCTGACCCGGTCGACCTTGCCGTTGCGGGTCAGCGGCAGCGCGGCGTGCCAGTACACCCCGGCCGGGATCATGTACTGCGGAAGATGCTCGCGCAGCGCAGCGCGCAGCGCCTCCACGTCCGGACGCTCGTCGCCGGCGGGCACGAGATGGGCGACCAGCCGATCGCCTTGCGCGCCGCCCTGTCGGGAGACCACCGCACGCTCCACGGCGGGCAACGCGACCAGGCGGGTCTCCACCTCGCCGGCCTCGATGCGATAGCCGTTCACCTTGATCTGGAAGTCGCCGCGGCCGAGGATGTCGATCTCGCCGTCCGGCAGATAGCGGCCCAGGTCCCCGGTCCGGTACAGGCGTTCGCCCCGCTCCGGGTCGATCACGAAGCGCTCGGCGGTCAACTCCGGGTCGCCCCAGTAGCCGCGTGCCAGGCCCACCCCGGCGGCCCAGATCTCGCCGGTGACCCCGTCGGGCACGTCGCACCCGTACTCGTCCAGCACGTACGCCCGGTTGTTCGCGTTCGGCCGGCCGTACGGGATGCTGCGCGAGCCGTCCTCGTCCTCGCCGATCGGGTGCGACACGTTCCAGATCGTGGTCTCCGTCGGCCCGCCCAGCGAGACGATCCGCGGGTCCAACCCGAGCTTGCGCAGGTCCAGGGGCAACGTCGGCGGGATGCGGTCGCCGCTCATCATCACCAGCCGCAGCGTGTCCAGCGCGTTCGTGCCCTCCGCCGCCTGGTCGCGCAGCAGCGACACGATCGCCGGAACCGAGTTCCACACGCTCACGCCCCGCTCGCCGCACAACCGCAACCAGTGCGCGGGATCGGCCGCCCGGTCCGCGTCCGGCAACACCACGGCCGCACCCGAGCACAGGGCGCCGAAGACGTCGTAGACGGACAGGTCGAAGTTGAAGGCGCTGATCCCGAAGAACCGGTCCGCCGGCCCTACGCCGAACCGCGCGTTGCAGTCGGCGACCAGGTTGGCCACGCTCCTGCGGCTGACCATCACACCCTTGGGCTCGCCGGTGGTCCCTGACGTGTACAGCACGTACGCCAGGTGGTCGTCGTCCTGCGCGCCGGGCACCGGACGCGGATCGGGCACCGGGCCGGCCGGCAGCGGGCGGCTCGCGTCGAGCACCAGGACCTCGCGCCCGGTGTCGTCGCCGGCGGCCTCCGCGTCGTTGGTCAGGACCACCCGCGCCCGGCCGTTGCCCAGCATGTACGCCCGCCTCGCCCGCGGGAGCGTGGCGTCGACGGGCAGGTACGCGGCCCCGGCGAGCATCGTGGCGAGGATGCCGACGATCTGCTCGGGCCCGCGGCGCATCACCAGCCCGACCAACTCGTCCGGGCACACGTCGCGGGCGCGCAACCACGCGGCGGCGTGCGCGGCGTGCCCGTACACCTGCGCGTAGCTGTACGACGCCGCGCCGGTCAGCACCGCGGGCGCGTTCGGCGCGCGCTCCACGTGCGCCAGGAACGCGTCCGTGAGCATCCCGGGCGAAGGCAGCGTCACCGTCGTCGTGTTGGCCGCCCGGCGGCGCTCGCGCTGCGCCTCGGGCAGCAGGTCGAACGTGGTCGCCGACCACGCCCGCTCGGCCAGGAGCGCCTCCAGCAGACGCTGGTAGCCGGACACCAGGTCCGCCACCAGACCATCCGGGAACAACCCGTCCACGCTGTCGAACTGCACCACCACGCCGCCGTGTTGCTCGAACGTGGAGACATCCAGCCACACCTGCGGCGTCTGGCTGGAGGTGTACACCTCCGCCCCGAACAACTCCAGGGCCGAGCCGTCGACGTCGGCGTGCGCGTAGCCCAGCGCGCTGTTGAACGTGTACGGCATCGGCCCGCGCGCCGCGCCGCCGCGCCGACCCGCCTCGCGCAGCACCTCGATGCCGGTGAAGTGTCGGTTGTCCAACCCCCGGCGCAGCCCGGCCTGTAGCGCACGCGCCCGCTCCACGAAGGGAATTCGCCGGTCCACCTCGATCTCGACGAGCATCGTCTCGCAGAAGTTGCCGACGGCCTCGAACATGCGCGGGTGGATCGGCGGACGGTTCGCCACCGTGGTGTTGATCGTGAAGCGCGAACCGGCGCCCCACGCCGCGAGGGTGTCCGCGTAGATCGCGAACAGCAGTGCGGAGGGGGTGAGTCCGGCCGTCGCCGCCCGGGCCTTGAGCGCGATCCACTGCGACCGGGTCAGCCGCGCGAAGTGCGCCGAGAAGCGCGGTGCCACGATCGAGGAGGGACTCGTGCGCAGCGGCAGGTCCGGAGCGGGCGCGAGACCCTCGAGCCGGTCCAGCCAGTACTTGCGGGCGCGCTTGGCCGGGGCACGGGTGCGCGCGGCCTCCAACGCGGCCACGTACGCCTCGAAGGACGCCTCCTCCGGCGGATCCGCGTGCTCGGCGCCCGACTCGCCGGTCGCTTTTTCGGCCGCCTCGGCGGCCTCGGCCGTCGCGTCCGCCGTCACGTCGTAGGCGTGCCGCCAGTCGCGGAAGAACAGGAACATGCTGATGGCGTCCATGACCAGGCCGTCGTGGTCGACGTGCAGCACCATCCGGTCGTCCGCCAGCACGGTGACGTCGACCACCAGCAGCGGCGCGCGATCGGCGGGCAGGATGCGATGCGAGCGCGACTCGCGCTCGGCGAGCAGATGTTCGTGCTGTGCCTCCTCGGACGCGCCGCGCATGTCCAGGCGTGCCACGCGCACATCGACGTCGTGCTCTCGGACCTGTCGACCGTCGGGCGTGAAGCGGGTGCGTAACGCGCCGTGGCGCGCCACGACCGCGCGCAGCGCCGCCTCCAGGCGGTCGATGTCCCAGACGCCCTCGATCTCGTGGTAGACGTGGCTGGCCACGTTGCCCATCTCGACGTGCTCGCCCCGTCCGACCAGATAGCTGCGTTGCAGGTCGGTCATCGCGAAGCCGTCCGGCGCGTCCAGATGGGCGACGATCTCCGCCTTGTGTTCCTTGATCAGGCGCAGCAGATCGGGATCCATGCGCTCCCTGGGGCCCTGCAGGCGCAGGTCGGCCCCGGCGGCCGTGATGGTCAGACCCCTGGCCTCGATCTCGCGGAGAACCCGGATGTGACTCACGCCGGCACCTCCGTGTGCGCGGCGACGTCGTCCGGATCCAGGCCCTCGGCGATCAGCGCGCTCAGTTCGGCGACGGTGCGGGCACCGAGCAACTCCTCGATGGGCACGTCGGCGTCGACCTGCTCGGTGAGCTGGTATTGCAGGGCGATGGCCTGCAACGATTCCATGCCGAGCTGGACCAGGGACCGGTCCCGCACGGGCTCGTCCGCGGGCAGGCGCAGGAGGTCGCGCACCAGGCCGCTGAACCAGGGGAGCAGCGGCGGGCTCGGCTGCTCGGAAGACGGTTGTTCGGACGCCGGGTTCGAGGGCGGCGGGGCGGTTGTTCCCGAGTCGGCGAAGAACACCTGGCCGGCCAGGTCGACGGCGGTTCCGGCGGGCACCAGGTCGATCCCGGTGGGCCACCGGGTCGGAGCGGGTACGCCGAGCGCGGTCGACAGGCGGTCCGCGAACCTCGGCATCACCGGCGCGCCGCACGTGGCCAGCAGTCGGGCGGCGGCCAGTTCGAGGGCGACCACCGTGCGCGCCTCGTCCTTGAAGTCCGCCACGTCCGCGGCCGGGGCCTGGAGGCGGGCGAAGGTGGTGACGTCCGTGACGATGCCGTCCAACAGTTCGGCCGCGCGGTTGAGCGAGAAGCCGTCCTGCCCGAGGGCTCCGGTCAGCGCCGATCGGCGCGCCTCCAGCCGGGCCAGGAAGGCCGCGTGCTCGGGCCGCCAGGTGCCGGCGTCGGGCGCCACCCCGCCGTACCGCTTCGCGACGCGCTCGCCCAGGTCGTTCAGCCACGCCTGCCACGTGCCGACCAGGGTGTCGCGGACGAAGCCCTCGTACGCGTCGGGGGAGAAGCTGGTGCGTCGGCCCTCGGGACGGGTCAGCGCCAGGTAGAAGCGGATCGCGTCGACCGTGCGCGGGTTCAGCACGTCCTTGCCCCAGATCGCGTGGCCGCGGCTGGTGGAGAACTTGCTGTCCTCGAGCAGGTAGAACTCGTTGATGTTGTAGTCGATGTCCGGCTGCCATCGCGGATGCGCGACGCGGTACAGCGCCGGGATGAACATCGGGTGGAAGAAACTGCCGTCCGAACCCAGGAAGTGCACGATCTTCCAGTCGGCCCCGGGGGCCTCCGCGTCCCAGTCGCGGCCCAGGTCGCGGCCGAGCGCCCCGATGCCGTAGAGGATGCTGAACGCGTAGTCCAGCCACGACCAGACGACCTGGCCCGGCACGTCGGATTCGGCGGGCGCGATGCCCCATTCGGCCGGGTGCGTGACCGGGATGTGCAACCGCCCGCGGCGGGACAGCCGTTCGGCCAGTTCCTTGACCCCCGCCGGGACGCGGCCGAGCCGGTGGTGGTCGGTGATCACCTCCCCGAACTCGTGCAACGGGAAGGTGTATCGCACCAGCGGACTCTCGCGCGGTGGCGCGTCGCACGCGGCGGAACGCGGCTCGACCAGGTCGGTGCACACATTGGGTTCCAGGCACGTCTCGCAGACGTTCCCGCCGCTGTCGGCGTCGCACGCGGGGCAGCGTCCGGTGACCCCCGACTCGTACAGGTACTCGCCGGTGTCGGCGGCGAACAGCGCGGCACTCTCCCTCGGCGCCACGGTCCCCGAGGCGGTCAGCCGGGAGAAGAAGGTGCGCAGCGCGGCCGGGTAGGCGTCGTCACGGCTGGTCGCGGTGTACTGGTGGACGTCGATGTCCATCAGCTTCAGCGTGGCCAGGATCTCGGCGCTGTAGTGCGCGGCGGTCTGCGCCGGGGTGCGGCCCTCCCGGCGGGCGGCGGCCACGACGTAGTTCTGGTAGTCGTCGCTGCCGGTGATGTGCCACGCGTCGGCGCCGAGCATGCGCTGGTGCCGGACGAACACGTCGGCGCCGAAGAACGGCCCGGATAGGTGCCCCAGGTGCAGGTCGCCGTTGGGGGTGGGTGCGGAGGAGAAGACGAACACGGGACGCTTGCCGAACCCGCGGTGTCCGGTGTCGTCGGCGGCGTGTACCGCTCGTTCGCCGTCGCGCCAGTAGAAGCTGACGAACAGCAGGTCGGTGTCGCCCGTGTTCTCCACCGAGTGCGTCTCGAACGGTTCGAACTGCACGACGGTGGAGGCGGATACCGGATGGCGCTCGGCGTCCACGGTCAGTTCCCCGGTTCCGGAGACGAACACCCAGGTCTCGGTCTCGTCGTGCTGGTGCGCCTGCGAACGCGTGCCGGGGGCGATGCCGACCCAGGTCGCGCCGACACCCAGTCGCGTCGCGGAGCCCGCCTCGACGGCGGCCACGGCGACGCCGTCGGCGGCGCGGGGGGCGTCGGGGCGGTAGGTGCTGATCTTCACGACAGACTCCTTTGCTTCTCCCACGCGTGCGGAGGAATCGAGGACAGGTCCAGCAGGTCCGCGGCCTCCGCCGCGATCGCCGGGGCGAGCCGATACCCGGAACCGTTGGCGGTGCCGGCGAAGACGACGCGCCCCTCGCCGAGCGCCCGTACCTGCGGTTCTCCGGTGGGGCTGTACGCGTCACAGAACACCCGGCCCGAGACGCAGCGTTCGGCCAGTTCGGGGGCGTAGCGGCGCAGGCTCGCGCGCGCCTGGTCGACGTCGTCCGCGGACAGCCCGTCGACCAGGTCGTCGGGATCGACGTCCCAGGTCGTGCAGGTGTAGCTGAACAGCCAGTGCCCCGAGGCGTGCAGGGGCAACAGGAAGGCGTCCTCGTCCTGGAAGACGACGGCCCGGTCGGCGCGGGTCGGGACCCGCTCGATGTGCAGCGCGACGATCTTCTTGACCCGGGCGCCCAGCGGGGCGAGCAACTCCCGCCACGCGGGCTCGGCGAGCCACGGTCCCGGAGCCAGGACGACCCGATCCGCGGTCAGCGTCTCGCCGGTGCCGAGGGTGAGTTCGACACCGCTCACGCTCGTGTCGCGGCCCGGGCTCGCGTGGGTGAGGGCGCGGACCGCGTCCACATGGACGCCCTCGCGCAGGGTGACCCGGGGACGGAGCTCGCGGGCGAGGTCGTGGACCAGGGCGTACACGTCGGCGTACTGGGCGCCTCGACAGTTCCAGATCCGCGCGTCCTCGGGAAGGCGGAGGTCGGGAGGCCCGGACGGATCCTGCTCGGACGGATCCTGCCCGGGTGGGGCGCCGGAGGGATCGCACGGGGCGGGACTGCCGGTCACGGTGTCGATGCGGGTCAACTCGGCGCTGTCGAGGTAGATCTCGCGCACTCGCGCCGCGTTCGCGGGTGAGGCGACCACCGACATCGGTACCGCGTGGATGGGCAGCTCCGGGGCGCGGTGCTTGAGCCGGGCGTAATAGTCCTGGCTGTACGCCGTCATGTGCCGGACCCGCTCCGTCGCGCCGCGCGGACAGTGCAGTCCCGCCGACCGTCGGCTCGCGCCCGCGCCGACGGTGTCCCGGTCCAGGAGTACGACGGACGCCTCCGGCGCGCGTGCGGTGATCTCCCGGGCGACCAGGCACCCGACGATTCCCGCGCCGACGACGGCCACATCGGTGCGTTCCGGGCTCACAAAGCGTCCAGTTCGTCGACGGGCGGCTTGGCGGACCACTCCACGAACGACGGCAGTTGTTCGTCGGAGCCCACGCCCAGCAGCCGGTCGAGGATGCGCCGGCTGCGCCAGGCGGTCAGGCTCAGATTGGGATCCGCCAGTCCGCGCTGGCCACGTGCCGCGTTCTGCATGAAGATCAGGCGATCGCGGGGGCCGTCCCACTGCACGGCGAAGTCCCGGTCGATGCGGTACTCGTCGCCCTCGCGTTCCAGGCGGCTTTCGATCGGCGCGAGGAAATCCGTCGACGCCGGACGAAATCCGGTGGCCCACACAATGGTGTCCACATCCACGTGCTCGACCACACCCGGTCGGTCGTTGTGGCCCATCTTGATGGTCCACCCGCCGGACTCGTTCGCGCTCACGTCGGTGACGCCACGATTGGGAAGCAACGCCAGCAGATCCTGCGCCCCGTCGATGAAGCGGTGCTCGTAGCAGCGCTGGTAGATCTCGCGCAGCGTCGATTCCGAGATGCCGTCGCTGCTCAGCACGTTGCGATTGTTGAGCGACTCGCGCACCGCCTTGTCCAGGCCGGAGAAGTACTCGGAGTAGCTCGGCATGTAGTACTCGTTCGTGAACGGCGAGTCGTCGATGGGAAAGTAGTTCCCGCGCCGCGATATCCAGGTCACCCGCCGGGGTAATTCCTTCGGCGTCCGTGATATCAGATCCAGGAACGCCTCCGCTCCGGACTGGCCGCCACCGACCACGGCCACTCTCTTGCCGACGAGTCCCGCGCGCGTTCCGTCGATGAAGTCGGAGACGTGGAACTGGGTGTCGCCGAGCTTGTCCCGAGCCTGTTCCGGAACCCAGGGTCTGGTGCCGACGCCGACGCAGATGTTGTCCGCGGTCACGGTGCGGCGACTGGTGTGCACGACGAATGAATCATCCGCGTCGTCGAATTCAACGGAGACCACTTTTTCACCGAACACGATGTTCTCGTTGCGCCGACTCGCCCACTCCAGATAATTCCTGAATTCCCGACGAGGAACCGCCTCGTACTGAGCGTTGATGAAGTGGTAGATCTTCCCCTGTTCGTGCAGGTACGAGAGGAAGGAAAACCCGTTCGTCGGGTCGGAGAGGATGACGAGATCCTTGAGCAGTGACACCTGTAACGACGCGCCGGGTATCTGCTGATTGTCGTGCCAGCCGAACTGCTCTTTCTGGTCGAGAAAGAGATTCGGCGTCTCCGAGCGCCCGTGCAGCAGCGACGCCAGGCTCAGGTTGGCAGGACCGACTCCGATGCCGACACAGCGGTACTGCGCCGACTGGGGTTCGTTTTTTTCCGGAATACGGTTTTCGACTGATTTCCCCACGGCTCGACGACACTCCCAGCACTCGCGCAGGACTGGTCATCCGGCGAAATCCCCCAGCGCAACGCGCGTAACTCGCGACACAACCGGGGAACAGCCCCGGTGCGCCGGGAACCGGCCCACGCGGAGCTTCACGACAGATGCTTCTCGGAGGTTGGCCGCCACGCGCTGCGGAAGTCGAACGGTTGTCCGCGCGCACGCCGGGCGGCGACAGGTGGTCGGATTTCAGGCACACGAGATTCCCTGCCCGCTTAATCTCGATTTCGAGCACGGCAGGCAGGTCACGGAGTTTCGGTCCCGGTCCGTCCGTTTAGTCGGTGACGACTGGAGGAAGGGGTACCGACTCCGCGGAGAAGCTTCGGAACGGCTATTACTCAGCTATTCACTTTGGTTTGACCGAAGAGTCGCGTCATCAAATCTTTTCGCGCGAGTCCGCGCGGGCTGATGACCGAGATAGACTCTATAGCAGCGCCGGCGGCTTGGCTAGTGCGTCGCGGCGACCCTCCGGGAAAGATCGATTACCTGCCGGCGGACGGGAAACGCGAAGATCGTATTCCGGTTCCCCAATCTTTGACAACTGCCGAGGTGCCATTGATCAGGCGCTTTACCTTGGATATCGGCCGACCGCGCGCGAGGCGAGCCGCACATGGACGAGATCGTGGACGAGATCGATCTTCCCCGCCCGACCGGATCCACCCACGCATTTTCCGGCCATGACCCCACCGCATATCGTTGACAATCTCAAGGAAGCGGAACCTCCGATTTTGCGGCCGCACGCTCCGATCATGCTCCTCGAATTGCCGTCTCCGTCACCGCATCGACGGGCCCGGCTTCGACCCGCGGCCCACATCCACCGACGCGGGTCGCGACCGGCGGGACGACGAGGTCCCGCACGGGCCGGGGGCCGGGCGGGGCGCGACTGCGTGGGGTGCGCGGGGGCACGCGTACGACCCGGGCCGGGCGGCCGGGCCGGGCTTCGTGCCCGTCCCTGCCGCCGACCCGGGTCCGCGGTCGTCGAGGTTGCCCTATTCCGTGGTCGGTGCCGGCGCTCTTGCGTGCCGGATCCGGGCGCGGTTGTCGTGGTGTGGTGCGCCGGGGGTCCCGACGTCACCGAGTATCGGCGAGTCGGCGACCCGGCGAACGGGCCGAAGGTTCAGCCGCGCCGTGTGGTCGCCGGCTCCGAGGTCGGCCGGCCGGTCACGAGGTTTCCGGGTTCCAGGCTCCGGTGGCGGCCGTGGCGCGTGCGTAGTCCGCGAAGTCGCGCGGTGCGCGGCCGAGGACCCGGCGGACGCCGTCCTCGACGCGTGCGTTGCGGCCGTCGAGCACGGTGGTGAAGAGGTAGATGAGGAAGTCGACGTCGCCGGCGGGCAGGCCGGCCTCCTCGAGTGCCTTGGCGTACTCGTCCGCGCCCACGGTCGCGAAGTCGACGCGGCGTCCGGTGGCGGCGGCGATCTCCGCGACCGCGCCGGCGAAGGTGAGCAGGCGCGGCCCGGTCAGCTCGTACGTCTGCCCGTGGTGCCCGTCCTCGGTGAGCGCGGCGACGGCGACCTCGGCGATGTCCTCCGCGTCGACGAAGGGTTCCCCCACGTCGCCGACGGGCAGCACGACCTGTCCTTCCAGGACCGGCCCGACCAGGTAACCCTCGCTGAAGTTCTGGCTGAACCAGCTCGCGCGCACCACGGTCCAGGCGATTCCCGAATCGGCCACGACGCCTTCACACACCTGGGCCTCCTCCTCGCCGCGCCCGGACAACAGCACCAGGTGCCGTACGCCCGCGCTCGCCGCCGCCTCGGTGAAGGCCCGGATCGCCGCCGGGGCCCCGGGTACCGCCAGGTCCGGGAAGAACGACACGTAGACCTTGTCCACGTCCCGCAACGCGGGTGCCCACGTCGCCGGGTCCTCCCAGTCGAACCCCGGGTCGGCCCCGCGCGAGCCCACCCGTACGTCGGCGTCGCGCGCGCGGAGCAGGTCCACGATCCGGCGACCGGTCTTGCCGGTCCCGCCCAGTACCAGGATCTTGTTCGAATTCACCGTCATGTCGTGTCCGTTCGGCATCGTGAATGTGTTCCTCAAAGATCGTTCAGCCGCCGGACGGGAACAACGCCGTCATGATCAACTATCGTTGAGCAGGATTCAACGATCGGGCGGGGGCCTGCGTGGAGACGTACGAGATCGAGGCATTCCTGACGGTCGCCGAGGAACTGCACTTCGGTCGTTCGGCGGAGCGATTGGGCGTGTCCACGGGGCGGGTCAGCCAGATCATCCGCAAGCTCGAACGCCGGGTCGGGGCAGCCCTGTTCGACCGTACGAGTCGGTTGGTGACGCTCACCACGATCGGCACCCTGTTCCACGACGACCTGCGCCCCGGCCACGAGCAGGTGCAAAGGGCATTGGAACGCGCGATCATGGCCGCTCGCGGCTTCGAGGGCCCGCTGCGGGTCGGCTTTCTCGGCGCCGCGGCCGGCGCGCTCGTCCTGGAGACGGCCCGCGCCTATCGCGCCGAGCACCCGACCGGCGACGTCATCGTGCACGAACTCCAGATGGACAACTGCTTCACGGAACTGCGCGAGCACCGCACGGAGATGGTGCTCAACACCCGACCGGTCACGGAGCCGGACATGGTCGCCGGGCCCGCGCTGTGGAGCGAGCCCCGATACCTGGCCGTCTCCGCGCGGCACCGACTGGCCGCCCGGTCGGAGATCCGCCTGGAGGACCTGGCCCGCGTCACCCTGCTGCGCATGCCCGCCAACGCCCCCGCCGCCATCGCCGACGACCGGGTCCCGGCCGCGACGCCACAGGGCCGGCCGATCGCGCACGGGCCGCGGGTGGCCTCGTTCCAGGAAGCCCTGGCCCTGATCGCGGCCGACGAGGGCGCGTTCACCGTCGGCGGCCAGGTGATCCGCTTCTACACCCGCCCCGACGTGACCTACGTGCCCATCTGCGACGCCCCGCCCATCGAATGGGGTTTCGTGTGGCGCGCCTCGCACGAGACCGCCCGCATCCGAGCCTTCAACGCCAAGGCCGTCGCCGTGCGCACACCGTCGCGACGCGCCCGGGGAGCGGCCGCGGGAGCGCTTTGACCCTCGGGGACATCGAGCGGTCGGGCGGACGGCCGGCGCCGGCGGTCGGCGCGGCGACGGACGCGGACGCGGATGCGGAGGCAGACGCTCGGTGCGTCGAGGCGGTGGGCGCGCCGTCACCCGGGCCGGTCGCCGCGGCGACGGATGTCGAGCGTGGCACAGTGGAACGAACCGCCCAGGCTCTGCACGTGCCGGAAGGGACAGCGGAGCGGCCGGTAGCCCAACTCTTCGAGCAGTGCGCACATGTCGTCGTCCTCGGCTTCCACCAGCACGTGTTCCGGCCCGAGGACGAGCAGGTTCATGCTGATCCAGGGGCTGGTCATGTACAACGGCGGCCAGGTGCGGTGCTTCGGCACCGGTGCGGGTACCAACCGCCAGTCGTGCAGGGGAGTGTGCCGCAGCCGGCGCGGGGTGAGGCGGTCCGGGTTGTACAGGGCCAGACCTTCCGTGAGCGGACACAGACTGGCGTCGATGTGCATCGCGTGCGGGTCGTCCGGTTCCAGCAGGTGGACGCGATACCCGGGCCCGAGGCGCTCCCTCAGGTGCTCGACTCCGGAGCGGTTGGTCACATGGCTGAGTTGGCCGACGACGATTCCCTCGCCCAGGCGCAGGAAGTCGGCCGCATCCCACGCGGGCCGCGAGTCGTTGATCGCCCAGTCGCCGTCGGGGCTCGCCGTACCCTCCAACAGGCAGGCACTGTCGTGGGAGACACCCGAGGGCAGCCAGGTCGCCCCGTCCTGGCGGTACTCACGGATCAGGGGCAGGTAGGCGGACAACTCGTCGCGTCGGCTGCGCCAGGCCATGGGTGCTTCGACGATGCGATCGCCCACCACCAGGAATCCGTCCCGGGGCATCGCGGCGGTGTAGCCACCGAGCTCCGTCCAGTCCACCGGGCGGGGACGGCGGACGCGTACGCCGCGACTCTCCAGCAGGGCGCTCAGCCCGTCGAGTTCGCGCTCGGCGTTGTCGACGATGTCGGCCGGGAACGGATTCCCGGCGACGAACCGGTGCCAGTGCTCACGGGGCATGGTGGCGCGGATCATGCGCTCGTCCTCGGCCGGGAACATCGATCGTCGGGCGGTGCCGACCACACATTCCTCCAGCGGATCCCACTCGTTGTCCGAGCACACCGGGATCGCGGGTCCAGGGGAGCGTCGAGTGGTTCGTTCACCGGTCGGCGGGTGATGGCGCATGTCCCGATCGTGACCGAGACCCGTGTTCCGGGCATCCCGGGCGGGGCCACACGGATCAGTCGAAGTCGTCCACACGCTGCCGGCGGGCCGGTGCTCGGGTGCGGGGCCATACGGTGACGCGGGTGCTCGGGTGCGGGGCCATACGCTGACGCGATGATCCTTTCCGTGCCGCCCGGCGATTTCCGTGCCTACCTGTTCGACTGCGACGGCACCATCGCCGACTCGATGCCGCTGCACCACCGGGCCTGGAAGCAGGCCCTGGACGAGTGGGGCTGCGTGTTCCCCGAGGATCTGTTCTACGCCTGGGGCGGGCGAACGGTGGCGGACATCATCACGTCGCTCAACGAGGACCAGGGACTGGCCATGCCGGTGGAGGCCGTCGCGCATCGACGGGAGCTCCTCTTCCGCGAGTACCTCCCGCAAGTGACCGTCGTACCGGGCGTCCTGGCGCACATCGAACACGCCGCCGGGCGTATACCGATGGCCGTCGTGTCCGGCAGCACCCGCGACTCCGTCACGGCGTCGCTGACCGCACTGGGTCTGCTCGACAGGTTCGACGTACTGGTGTGCGCCGGCGACTACACGAGGGCCAAGCCCGACCCCGAGGGGTATCTCCGGGCGGCCGAGCACCTCGACGTGCCGCCGGAGGATTGTCTGGTCTTCGAGGACACGGAGATGGGCATCCAGGCGGCGACGGCGGCGGGCATGGCGTCCGTACGGATTCCGGATCCTCGTCTGAGGTGAGCGACGCGCCGGGCGCGGTGAGGGTCGCTCCGCGGGGAGGGGCTTCGGCGCGGCTCCGGCGAAATGTGATCGCGGTAGCGCGGCGCGTTTGCTAGCGTCGATGGCATGAAGCGCGCCCACATGATGACGACGACGCCGGAGAGTGTCCCGGCGCGCTGACGAAGTTCTTGGTCGAAGCCCCGGGGCGAGTGCCCCGGGGCTTTGTCTTGCGGTCACTCGCCCGATGAACGCGAGGAGACCCCATGCACGACCACCGCAGACTCGGCCGTGAGCTGGAGCTGTTCGACACCGACCCGCTGATCGGCGCGGGACTGCCGTACTGGCTGCCCGACGGCGCCGCCGTACGGCACGCCTTGGAGGAGTACATCCGCGACGCCGAACGGCGGGCGGGCTACCGGCACGTGTACTCGCCGGTGCTGGGCAAGCGGGAGCTGTACGAGATCTCGGGCCACTGGTCGCACTACAGCGACGACATGTTCCCGCCGATGGACGTGGGCGGCGAGCAGGTGGTGCTGCGGCCGAGCCTGTGTCCGCATCACGCGGTGATCTATCGCTCCCGCGGCCGCAGCTACCGTGAACTGCCGCTGCGTATGGCCGAGTTGGGCGGCATGTACCGGTCCGAGCCGTCCGGCGTGCTCGGCGGGCTGACCCGGGTCCGGGCCATTCAGCTCAACGACGCGCACATCTTCTGCACCCTGGACCAGGTCGCCGAGGAGGCGCGGGCAGCCCTGGAGATGATCGCTCGCGCGTACCGGGCGCTCGGCATCGGCGCGGCGCGATATCGACTCTCGCTGCCGGGTACGGGAGGCAAGTATGTGGCCGCGCCCGAGATGTGGGCGCGGTCCGTCGCGCTGCTGACCGACGTGCTCGACGGCTCGGGGCTCGCGTACGAGGCGGTCGAGGGCGAGGCCGCCTTCTACGGCCCCAAGATCGACGTCCAGGTGGTCGACCCGGCCGGGCGCGAGTCCACCCTGTCCACCGTCCAGATCGATTTCCACCAGCCCGAGCGGTTCGATCTGCACTACATGGGCGCGGACGGCGCGAAGCACCGACCGGTGATGATCCATCGCAGCATCATCGGCAGCGTGGAGCGGGCCGTCGCACACCTCATCGAAGAGCACGGCGGCGCCTTCCCCGCGTGGCTCGCGCCCGTGCAACTGGTGGTGCTCCCGATCTCGGCGACCGAACTCCCGAACGCGCGGGCGTTCGCCCGGCGTTGTCTGGAGGTGGGACTGCGGGTCGAGATCGCCGAGCCCGAACGCGGCACCCTGGGTGCGCGGATCCGCGAGTCCCGTCTCGTCCCGTACCAGGCCGTCATCGGCAGCAAGGAGGCCGCGAACGACCACATCGCCCTACGCCTGCGGGACGGCCGCCGCATCGGTCCGCAACCCGCCGAGGGCGTGCTCGCACGCGTGGGCGCCCTCGTGGACGCCCACGTGAGCGAACTGTGGGACGAGGCGGCGGTGTAACGCCCGCAGCCGCCGTTCCGTCGGGCCGCGCGCCCGTTCGGCCGACAGGGAGGCCGAACGGGCCGGCCCGGCTCCTCGAACCGAGCCGCCGGCAGCGCGTACACGAGCGACCCGCCGGCAGCGTGTACACGCTCGACCCGCCCGTGCTCGGGGCCGCGCGAAAACCGGCTCCGGTTGCCCGGTGTCGGGCGGGACGGTGGGGCGAACACGCCCACCGGTGGCGCAACGCCGGGTACGCGTGGAATGTGGCCGGTATCTGTGGGGTTCACCGCTCCCGAACGAAACGGACCACCTGGTGCGCACCCGACTGTCGAGCCCGATCCCGCCCGCCGAACGAGGTTCGCGTCGAACCCGGCCCCGCCTGCGCCGCTCCAGAGCCGCGGCCGTGCTGGCGGCGGCGCTGCTGAGCCTGACGGCCGCCGCGCCGGCGCCGGCCACCGCGATTCGATCCGACGCGCCCGCCGGGTCCGCGGAGCGGGTTCCGTCCTTCGCCGAGACGCTGACGCCCGATCTGATCGCCCTGATGTAGCGAATGCGCGTGCCCGGCGCCATCGTCTCCATCCGCACCCCCGAGTCGGGTACGTGGACCACCACACTCGGCACCGGAGACCTGGCCGACGGGGCGCCGATCCGGTCCACGGACCACATGCGGGTCGGCAGCATCACCAAGACCTTCACCGGGACGATCATCCTGCAACTCGTCGAGGCCGGCCGGCTGTCCCTCGACGACCCGGTCGCCGCCTACCGGCCCGACGTACCGGACGGGCAGCACATCACCATCCGTCAGCTCCTCCAGATGACCAGCGGGCTGTACAACTACACCGAGGATCCCGAGTTCAACCGGGCGCTCGACGAGCATCCGCAGGCCCCGTGGACCCCTGACGAACTACTGGCGATCGCCTTCGCGCACCCGTCGTACTTCCCGCCCGGGGGCGGGTTCCACTACTCCAACACCAACACCGTCCTGCTCGGACTGATCGCCGAGGAACTCACCGGACAGCCACTGGCCGAGTTGTTCCGGCAGCGCATCTTCGAGCCGCTGGGCATGTCCGAGAGCAGCCTGGCCACGGACTCTCGCCTTCCCCGCCCGCACGCGCACGGCTACGAGTTCATTTCCAACGTCGACAGCCTGACCGCGCCGGTACTCGAGGGCAAGGAAGCGGCCTGGGCCGACTGGTCGGCCGGCAATCCCAAGGACGTCACGAACTCCGATCCTTCGTGGGCCTGGGCGGCCGGCGCCGCCGTCTCCACCGTCGACGACCTGCTCCGCTGGGCCCCGGCACTGGCCACCGGCGCCTTGCTGAGCCCCGAGGTCCAGCGCGAGCGGTTGACCTTCGTCCCCGCCTCCGATCAGCCCGGCGCGCCGACCTACGGTCTCGCCATCGCCGACTTCGGTGGCTTCCTCGGCCACGACGGCCAGTTGCCGGGCTACAACAGTTTCGTGGGCTACAACCCGCAGTCGCGCGCGACCGTCGTCGTCCTCGTCAACCTCAACCAGTCTCCCGACGGCAAGGCGCCGGCCGACGAACTGACCAAGCTGATCTTCTCGAAGGTGTTCCCGGCGCCTTCCTCGTAGCCCTTGCGGGCGGGGACGACTCTTCGGGTCCGGGGGAGCCGGGGCCCGGCGGATCGACACGTCGGTGTTCGGTGCGGCGGATGGGTGCGGCGGATCGGGAGCGGGTGCGCATGCCTGCGCGCCCGATCCGTACGGCCCCACCCGGAGGTACTGCCGACACCGAGGAAGATCCCGCCTCCGGCGCGCCGACCGGCTCCGTCGCTCGACGGGCAGGCCCGAACGCGCGCCGGTCTGCCTGCGCTACGCGGGAGACGCGTTCAACTCGTTCTCCCGGGCACCGAGTTCGCCGCCCTCGTGGAGCAGCGCGGCGCGCACCTCCGCTGACGCGGCCCGCCAGGTGGGGCGCAGGCCGAGGAGGAAGGCGTGCCGGTACGCGGATCCGATCGTCGCCGCACCCGCCTCGTCCAGCACCTCGGTCGCCACCAGGTCGAACGTCACCTCGACGACGTCGTCGGGCAGGGCGTTGATCCGCGCCACGAGGTCCTTGCGCAGCCGGTGGGCGACGGACGCGTCCACGACCCTCGGCACCACCACCCGTGCGCGGCCGTGCTCCACCAGACACTCACAGCCCCAGGTGTCGGTCACTGTCTCCCCCATCACACGCCGAAGAACACGCCGCTCCGGGCGGGCGGTTCCGCTTGTTCGAGTCCACCGCACGCCGGGAGTCCCCGTACGGTCCGATACACAAACGAGACGAAAGCGGTGACATCCGCGGACTCGACGTCGTCCGGCCGACCGGAACCGGCACCTGCGGCAGGCGCCGCAGCGTACCCGGGTGCGGATCACGCCGCCACGGGCATCGGCGACGAATCGCCCGCAGGGCGTGTGAAGTCGGACTCCCGGCGGGGTTCGCGCCCGCCGAAGGGATCACGGAGCAGGATCAGTGCCCTGACGGGAGCCGGGGCGTGGGCGGTCGAGGATCAGGTCGGCGGCGTGGGCGAGGACCTCGGCGCGGGTGCGGCCCTCGTGATCGGTGGCGAGCGAGCGGTGTGCGATCGCCACGCAGAAGGCCAGCAGGCTGCGCGCCTCGACCTCGTCGGGATCGGAGCAGAAGGTGCCGATCATCTCGCGCAGCAGTGCCATTCGCCGGTTGTCCACCCGGCGCAGGCGCTCGGCGACCGCCTCGTCGCGCCGGGCCCAGTCGCGGACCGCGAGGTCGAGGGGGAGCAGTCGGTCGTCGGAGAAGGTGAGCATGCCCGCACGCTGGATCTTGGTCTTCGGGTCGCCGCCCTCGCGCTCGACCCGGTCGATCACCTCATCGGTACTCTCCCGCTCCCAGGCGTCCAGCATCGCCCGCAGCAGCGCGTCGCGGTCGGCGAAGTACCCGTAGAACCCGCCCTTGGTGACGCCGAGCCGCTTCGCCAGCGCCTCGATGCGCACGGCGTCCGGGCCGCCGTCGGCCAGCGCGCGCAGGCCCTCCTCGACCCACCTGTCGCGCGGTGTGCGAGCAGCGCCCACGTTGTGTCCCTTCGTGGCCTTCGTGCCCGTCGTGCCGGTGCACCGGATGTACGCAATCGCCCGTCCGGTTATGCGCAACCGTATATTCGATCTTGCCTGGTGTTATACGCAAGCGTATAACAGAGGTGGCAGCGATGGTCCGAGGCAGGAAAGGCGGCGGCGCGCCGTGAGACTTCCCCGCACAGCCCATACCGATCAGCCGTGGCGGATCCATGAACTCGCCCGTGACTTCCGGGTGGAGGACGTGTGGTCCTACCGTGCTCCCGGCTCCGGTCCGGACGACTTCCCCGTCATGCTCGCCGCGATGCGCGCCGGCGGCGGACTCGACAAGCAGGCGCTCCCGGCCCGGTTCCTGTTCGCGGTGCGTTGGAAGCTCGGCGCCCTCCTCGGCTGGGACAAGCCGAAGACGGGCCTGGGTACGCGGGTCCGGCCGCTGCGCGACCGCGTGCCGCGCGAGCTCGCGGAGACCGTGGACCTCTCCCTCCCCGCCGGCAGTCCGTTCACGCCCGTGTACGACCTCGACAACGAGTCCGTGCGCGAACTGGCCAACCGGACGGTGCACGGGATCATGCATCTGGGGTGGGTGCGGAGTGGGGACCCGGGTGGCGGTGACGGGGAGGGAGACGGTGACGGGAACGGAGACGTCGGCGACTACGAATTGCGGATGGCGGTTCTGGTCAAGGCCAACGGGCGGTACGGCAGGGTGTACATGGCCCTCATCGCACCGTTTCGCTACCTGATCGTCTACCCGGCGCTGACCCGTCAATGGGAACGGGCCTGGCGCGATCGTGAGCAGTTGCTCGCGTAGGGCGCCGATCGCCGGCGGGGCGAGCGATGTCAGTGCTTGAGCTTGCGCCAACCGCCCGCACGATTGTTGGCGATGATCTGCTCGAACATGGCGGTCAGGGCCGGCGCGTTGATCGTCTCGCCCCGGCGTACGGCCACGGTGCGAGCGGTCTTGTTGTCGTGGCCGCCGGTGATGATCCCCTCGGGGTCGGGGACGATGGCCCCGTCGTACAGGAACACGTTGACGTGGTCCTTCGCCGCCAGGAGAGCGCAGATGTTGCCCTGAAGGACGAAGTACGGTTGAACGGTGCGCTTGATGGTCTCGGCCACCTCCGGGTCGGCACCATGGACCAGGTCGCGGACCTCGCGGCAGATGGCCTGCTGCCAATCGGGCAGGGCCTCGATGTAGTCGTCGACTCGGGGGTCGGTGACGTAGGTCATGGTCGTTCACCGTAGCCGAGCAACGCCGAGAATCGGCCCCGCGAAACCCTCCGGGGGACGAGGATCGCGAGCGGTCGGGCGCATGCGGGCAGCTCCGTCGCGTGCGTGCCGGTCAGAGTCCGGTCAGGCGTACTCGTACCAGGAGGTCGTGCAGCGCGTCGTGGCCCTCGGGGCGTTCCGCGAGTGTGGACGCCTCGTGTGCGTCGTCGAGTGCGGCCCGCAGCCGATCGACGTCCGCCCGTGCCGCGTCGACGGCGACCGACTCGTCCAGCGCGCCGTGCTCGGCTTCGCGTTTCGCGGCAACCAGGTCGCCGAGATAGGCCGGAGCGGTGTCCCGGCACAGGTCGGCCAGGGTGTGGAGGTCGGCCACGACCTGTCCCGAGCGCATCAGGTGGATCCCGGTCAACAGGACCCGGAACGTGTACAGCAGCGGCTTGAGCTCGCCGGTCCGCTCGAACAGCCGTAGCTGGGTGCGCGCGAACCCGGCGTAGTGGTGCGCGTGGTGCCGGGTCACCAGCCCGGGGGCGAGCGCCACCAACTCGGTGTGCGCCGGTGTGGTGTGTACCACCAGTGGAGAGAGCAACTGCTCCAGGACGTAGCCGTTGCGGCGCAGCAGGAGCCGTACGAACTTGCCGAGGTCGTGGGTGACGAGGTCGTTCTCCACGCCGTCGGCCTCCCACATGCGCCCGCGCGTGTGCTCGCCCTCGCG
This sequence comes from Embleya sp. NBC_00888, assembly GCF_045207655.1. Classification (NCBI taxonomy): domain Bacteria; kingdom Bacillati; phylum Actinomycetota; class Actinomycetes; order Kitasatosporales; family Streptomycetaceae; genus Embleya; species Embleya sp. NBC_00888. Next base: position 3,910,780 of record NZ_CP108785.1, read on the forward strand.
CAGGCCGACCAACGCGGTCAGCGGCAGCAGATGCGCGCCGCGCAGGTCGACGTCGGAATCCCGGGAGGGAAAACCGTACAGGTGTGCGCCGGACACGGTGGCGAACACGAGCGGATCGGGTTGTTCGGCCACGATCGCCGACAGGCGCTCCGGTTCGATGTCCAATGCCACGACGGGCCCTTTCCTGACGGTGCTGCGGGACCCGGAATCCTAGCCCGTCACCCGCGCCCACCCGCCTCCGGCGGTCCGTATGCCTCCGGGGCGGGACAGGGCCCGCGATACGCGCGCCGTGTGGCCGGAGGGGAACCGGGTGACGAGTCCACACACGCGCTGCCGCGCCGACCGGGCCCAACACGCGGGGAGTTCGACAACCGTGGAGCGACTACCCGGCATCCTCACGAGCCTGACCGACAACGTCGACACCAGACGCCCACGCCATGCTCACGGGCGCCGGGACGATGCGGACGCGTAGGCCGGGAGCAATGGGCCGCCGGGCGCACCGATCAGCCGCTTGGGGTACGGGGGACATCCCCGCCCGGCGTGTTTCGTGTTCTGCGCCCGGCGTTCCCTATCGCAACAGTGCGCCACGCAGGGTCAGGCCGTGGTGGCGGCGCAGGCGTCGGGCCTCGTAGAACGACACGATCGTCACCGACACGGGTGCGCCGAGGATGAACGCCGCCCGTACGCCGGGCGGAACCCCCTCGTAGGCGCCGGTGATCACGTCGAGGCAGGCCATTTCCCAGGACAGGACGCTGACCAGGAGCGGTGGTACGAGTTCGTGGATGTCGGCGGTCCGGAACACCTCGACCAGCGAGAACACCAGTCCGTACAGCACGAAGAAGATCAACCAGACGGCGAGCAGACCGCCGACGACCTTGCCGGGCATGCCCAGCGGGTCGCGCAGGCCGGAGAATTCGGGGGCCTGCATGAGCACGAAGTAGAACATCCCGCCCATGACGCTCAGCAGCGCGCCGAGCGAGCGCTTGGCTCGGCGCAGGTACAGGGCACGCTGCGGGGGCCGGGTCAGCGCGATGAACGCGCCGACGACGAACGGGAACGAGCACACCAGCATCAGGACGTTGATCCAGACCTGCTGCGTGCGTTCGTCGACCACCTCGCCGGCGTCCGCGATCAGCCGGTAGGTCACCAGGAACCAGATGGTGACCACGATCCCGATCAGCGAGCGGGCGATCTGGAGCTTCTTGATCGTGGGGTCCTGCACGCGTCCCTCGCGCGAGGGACGAAAGACCCGCTTGGCGACGGCGATCGGGCCGATCCTGTGGTTCAGGCGCTGCAACCGGGTCGGTTCCGGCGGGAGCCCGCCGCCTCCCCAGCCCTGCTGCGGATGGCCCCATGGCGGCGGCGTGGGCGCGGGCGGTCCGGCGCCCTGTCCTGGCGGCGAACCCCAAGCCCGATGCCGGGGTGAGGTGTTCCACCCGTCGTTGCGGCCCCCGTGCTCGCTCATCGGTCCCCGTTCCCAAGTTCGCTGTTGCGGCCATTTCGGGTCGCATCGCCTACGGCGACGAGCGGAAGCCTACCCACCGGTCCGCCGTCCCGCCCCCGGATTCGTCCCTGCCTGCGCACATCCGCCGAGCCGACCCGGGCTGCCGAAGGCGCGGACCTCGTCGTGCCGAGCGCGCCTCGTGCGTGCCGCCGACGGCGATCGCGCGTCAACCGGCTGGTCGACGAACTCGTGGCCGAGAGTTGGCACTTCACCGCACCGCTTCCGGAGCGCCGGTGAACGTCCGCCGCAAAGTCCTGGCCAGTCCCGACCGCGTGCGTCCGGGGCCTCCGGCCGCCCGGGGCCGATGTCCGTCGGGTGCGCTCAGGCGGCTGGTTGCCCAGCTGGGGGATGCCGCTCAGGCGGCTGGGACCGTTTGGCCCGGGCGAGGTCCGGTGTAACGCGCGATCGGTCGGATGATCTTGGTGTCGGTGGCCTGTTCCAGGATGTTGGCGCACCAGCCGACGACCCGGCTCGCGGTGAACGTCGGAGTGAACATGGATCGCGGGATGCCGCACAGTTCCATCACCACGCCCGCGTAGAACTCCACATTCACGTGCAGTTCCCGCCCCGGCTTCAACTCGGCGAGGATCTCGGTCACCCGACGGTGCACCGCGTTCGCGAAATCGACCAACTCGACGCCGCGCGCGTCGGCATGCCCGGCGAGGTCGCCGGCGATCTCGGCCAGCATCACCGCGCGGGGATCCTCGGTGCGATACACCGGGTGGCCGAATCCCATGATGCGATCCCCCGCCGCGATCTTCGTGCGCACCCACGAGTCGATGCGGTCCGGAGTGCCGATGCGATCCAGCGCCTCCAGGGCCCGATCCGGCGCGCCGCCGTGCAGCGGACCCGAGAACGCGCCGATCGCGCCCGTCACCGCGGACACCAGATCGGCTCCCGTGGACGCGATCACGCGCGCGGTGAACGTGGAGGCGTTGAAGCCGTGGTCGACGGTCGCGGTCAGGTAGCGCTCGATCGCGGCCACGTGCGCGGGTTCCGGGTCCGTGCCGGTCACCAGGTAGAGCCAGTTGGCCGCCGTGGACAGGTCGGCCCGCGGCTCCAGCGGCTCGGCGCCCGCGCGGATGCGATACAGCGCGGCCAGGATGGTCGGCGTCACCGCGCCGACCAACAGCGCGTCCGCCGCCCGCCGTTCGGGCGCGGACTCCCACAGCGGCGGCAGGTTGCGCGCGGCGCCGATCAGCGACAACGCGGTACGCAGTCCGGCGAGCGGGTCGAAGCGTTCACCGGCCGTCGCGATGGACCGCAACACCGGACGCAGTTCCTCGGGCAGTACCCGCAGCCGGGCCACCTCCGCGGCGAACGGCCCGCGTTCCCGCGCCGAGGGAAGTCGACCGTGGACGAACAGGAACCACACGTCCTCGAAGGTGCGGGTGCGGGCCAGTTCGATCGCCGAGTACTGCCGGTAGTGGTAGAAGCCCTTCGTGCCCTGTACGTCGCCCAGTTCGGTGGTGGTGACCACCACCCCCTTCAGGCCCCTGGGTACATCGATCCCAGCCATCTGCATCCCATCGTCGGTGACGACCGACATGACACGCCTCCCATGTCTCGACGGAGCCGGCGAGGCGGAGTGTCGCCGGCACACAGCCCGTACATCCCGCCCACCACGAATGTCGATCACGCATCGAGTATCGTCAATATTGACGGGATCAACATGAACGGAAGGTTGGAACGAAATGGCTGGTCGGAGCCCTGCTCCGGAAGGCGAAGGTGAGCAGGATTACCCGCACGACTACCTGACCACCGCCCAGGCCGCCCAACGGCTCGGCGTCAAACCCGAGACGATCTACGCCTACGTCAGCCGCGGACTGCTGACCAGCGTGCGCCAGGTGCGCCGGCGCGGCAGTCGCTTCGCCACCGCCGAGGTCGAGGCCCTGGCCGACCGCATCGGCGGGCGCCGCGACCCGAACGGCTCGATCGAACGCATCCACACCCAACTGACCCTGCTCGCCGACGACCACCTCTACTACCGCGGCCGGGACGTGGCCGAACTCGCCGAGCACCGCCTCGAATCGGTCGCCCACTGGCTGTGGCGCGCCGAACTCGCCGACGTACCCCCCTTCGAGGTCTCCGCCGAGCTGACCGATCTGATCCGGCGTACGGTCGCCCTCCTGCCGGACGGCGCGCGCCTCACCGACCGCATCCGGATGATCGTGGCCGCCGCGGGCGCCGCCGATCCGCTGCGCTTCGACCTGTCCGAGCAGGCCGTCGTACGCGGCGGCGAAACCCTCCTCGCGGTGATCGTCGACACCCTGCCGCCGTTTCCCGGCGCGCGGCCACCGACCGGCCGCGACCTGGCCCGGCGACTGTGGCCGAAACTGACTGCCCGCCCGGCCACGCCCGAGCACCTCCACCTGCTCAACGCCGCACTCGTCCTGAAGGCGGACCACGACCTGGCGGTGTCGACGCTGGCCGCGCGGGTGGCGGCCGGCGCGCGGGCGGACGTGTACGCCGTGGTGTCCGCCGGGCTCGGCGTCTTCGACGGTCGACACCACGGCGCCGCGATCGGACTGGCCCACCGTTTCCTGCGCGACGCCCTGGACCCCTTCGGCAGCCCCACCACGGCGATCGCCGACCGACTCCGTGCCGGCGAACAACTACCCGGCCTCGGCCACATCCTCTACACCGACCGCGACCCCCGCGCCGACCGACTCCTGGGCCTGCTCCGCGATTTGGCCGACAAGGACGACCAAGTCGCGCGTGTACTGGACGCGGTGGACGCCCTCACCCACGAAACCGCGGCCCGCGAGCGTATGTTCGCCAATGCCGACCTGGCCCTGGCGGCGCTGACCCATGCCCTGGACATGCGCCCGGACGCCGGCGAGGCGATCTTCGCGACGGCGCGAACCGTCGGCTGGCTCGCCCACGCGCTCGAGGAATACCGACAACCCGGCCTGCGCTACCGCGCCGTCGGCGTCTACACCGGCCCTCGACCCACGGACGGCGGCACCACCCCGAGCGCACGCAGGGGCTGATCGCCCGCGTCCCCTCGGCACGAAGCCCATCGACCCCGGAGCCGGCAACCGCCTACCTCCCCGCCCCACCGGGCCCGGGACACGGACCTGATCCCGCTCCACCACGAAGCAGGGATCGGCTCCGACCGCACGGGCGGTCGGAGCCGATCCCTGCTTCGTGGTGGAGCCGAGCCCGTGGTTCGGTCACAGCCGTCGAGCGGGCGTTGCGATACTCAGGCGCGGGTCCACACCTGGTTCTGCCCGGCGTGACAGGGGTGGAGGCGGATCGCCGCGCCGTCGTTGGTCTTGAAGTCCCAGACGTCGGCGCACATGTTGGAGGCCTTCGCGTAGATGTTGTTGCCGCGCAGCGTGAACTGTTGGGCGGGGTTCCCACTGCAGTAGGCGAGTTGGATGACGGTGCCCTTCTGGGTGGAGCCCCAGGCCGCGTCCATGCACAGGCCCTTGGTGCGGATCGTGCCGTCGGATCTGATGTCCCACTTCTGGTTCACGTCTCCGTTGCACGACCACAGGACCAGCGGCGTGCCGTCGGAACCCGCCGACCCGCTCAGGCACTTGCCGGAGTACCCGTTCCGCAGCGGGTTGCCCGGGACGTTCGGCTTCGGCTGGGCCGGCGGGGGCTGGGGTGCCACCTTGGGTTGCTCCGGGGCGGGTTTGGACAGAGGCATATGCCGGGGCTCCATGGCGGGTTGCGTCGTGGGCCGCCCGCCGGCAGGGGGTCGCTCGGCGACCGGTGCTCCGGGAGTCGTGGCGGGCGATGTCGACCCGGCGCCCGTCGGCGTCGAGCCGGCCTCGCCTGGCGCGCCGGCCTCCCCGGGCGTGCCGGGTGCACCGGGTAGGCCGGGCGCGCCGGGTGCCCCCGGCGAACCCGGTGCCCCGGGTGAACCGGGCAGACCACGCGCACCCGGTGCGCCGACCGCCCCGGGTTCACCGGGCGGCACGGCGCCCGGCACCCCCGCCCCCGCGGCCGCGACCGTGCGATCGCCGGCCGACGTGTCGCCGCTCGCGCCGGTCGGGGTCAGCGCCACGGCCAGCGTCGTGACCGCGGCGATGCCCGCGGCCGAGCCGAGCGAGACCCACACCCGGCGCCCCGGCGCGAGACCGCGTCGGGGCCGGGTCGGCCGGCGGGCGTACGCCTGCGCCAACGAGGGCGCGGACGAACCGACGTGCGCGCCGGTTTCGTTGGGTTCGGACACAAGCTCTCCTTCGTGGGCACGACATTCTGACGGGGCGGTGTGCGCCGTCAGTCGGAGCCGACCAGTCGCGGCAGGTCCATCTCGTCGAGGACGACCAGTTGCCGCTCGTCGGGCGTGTCGATCTCGGCCATCCGCATGGCCTGGCGTTCGGTCATCTGCTGGAACACCTGGCGCGCGGTGCGGCCGTTGCCGAACTGCGCGCCGCGCGGCATCGCGGTGAACACCTCGCCGAGCGCCTTGCGCGCGGGGACGCTGAGTTCGTAGCGGTGCAGGCCGGCGTGGTGCTCGACGATGCGCACCAGGTCGTCGGCCGAGTAGTCGTCGAACAGCAGGCTGCGGGTGAAACGCGAGGACAGGCCCGGGTTCGAGGCGATGAACCGCTCCATCTCGCCGGGGTATCCGGCGACGATCACGACGACTTCGTCCCGGTGGTCCTCCATGAGCTTGACGAGCGTCGCGACGGCCTCGCCGCCGAAGTCGTTCGCGACACCGGCGGGCACGAGCGCGTACGCCTCGTCGATGAACAACACGCCGCCACGGGCGCGATTGAACGACTCGGTCGTCTTCGGGCCGGTGTGCCCGACGTATTCGCCGACCAGGGAGCTGCGGTCGACCTCGACCAGATGGCCGCGTTCGAGCAGGCCGAGCGCCTTCAACAACCTTCCGTACAGGCGGGCGATGGTCGTCTTCCCGGTGCCCGGGTTGCCCGCGAAGACCAGGTGACGACTCAGCGGCGGCGCGGGCAGCCCGGCCTCCTGACGCATGCGCACCGTCTGCATCAGCTTGACCATGCCGCCGACATCGCGTTTGACGCCGCCCAGTCCCACGAGTTCGGCGAGTTCGGCGAGCAGGTCCTCCAGGGTCTCGGGCGGCGGCGGAGCCTCGCCCGACTCGGCCAGATCGGCCGACACGGGCGCTGCGACCGTGGGTAGCCCGCCCGCCGAAGCCACGCCTGCCGCGACCCCGGGCGGCGCCGCGGGTTGACGCGGTGTCCGCGTGGACGCCTCCGACAGGGTGGGCAACGAGGGCGCGGCCACCCGGACGGACACGCACTCCTCGAACACCGGGCGGGCGCCCTCGCCGTGGCCGACGTCCTGCGCGCAGTCGAAGACCCGGCAACCGACGAAGCGCGGTTCGGCGTCGCGGCCGATGTGCAGGGCGGGGTACGCACACGCCGCCAGGTCGCTGTGTTCGACCACCCCGCGCGCGCCCTCGCCGAACAGGATGCCGTTCTTCGCGGTCCCCTCCACCCGGATGCCGCGCACCGTCGGCTCGGCGCCGCGACCCACCACCAGTCCGCTGCCGCCGACCGCGAAGACGCCGCCGCCGTCCATCCGCAGCCGGGCACCGGCGTCGACGCTGACACCCGCGCTGCCCGTCTCGGCGATCCGCGTCGCGTACAGCGTGGCGACCGCGTCGGTGCCGATCTCGACGCCCGTCCTGCGCGGCCCGCTCACCACGCATTCGCGCAGTTCGCAGGCCGCGGACGAGCGCAGCCGGACGCCCGTCTCGCCGCCCTCGATCCGGCCGGCGCGCATCGAGAGCGTGGCCTCGTCGGCCACGTGCACTCCGCACATGCTCGCCCCCGTGACCGTGGTGTCCACGATCTCCGCGTGGGCGGACCCCACGACCGCGAAGCCGTGTTCCTCGCTGCCGTCGAGACGGCAACCGCCGATCCGGGCCCGGGCGTTCCCGCCGAGGTGCACCGCGGTGAACCCGGTGCGGGTGATCAGCGACGCGGTCACGGTCACCTCGGATTCGCCGAGCGCGACGACGCCGTTGGCGGCCGGGGCGGCGATTCGGCAGCCGTGCGCGGTGAGGTGCGCCGTACCGCCGACCGCGACCGCGCTGCCCTCGGCGTCGGTGATCCGACAGTCGTCGAGGCGGACGCGGGCCTGGTGTTCGGCCTGGACGCCGCTGTGCCCGACGCCGCGGACGCGGCAGTCGTCGAGGTGCACCTCGCCGCGCTCCTCGACCAGGACGCCGTTGCGTCCGGCGCCGTCGAGCGTGCTGTCCCGGGCCAGCAGTCGGGCGTCGCCGCGTACCCGCAGCGCCGAACCGGAGGTCTCGCGCACCCGCAACCGGTCGGCGATCAGTACCGCGTGACCGGACAACACCACGCCGACGCCGTCGATGGTCTCCAGGACCGTGTCCTCGACGCGGGCCCGGGCGTCCCCATCCAGCGCCACCGCGGCGTGTCGCGCCCCGCGCAGCCGGGTCCGGCGGATCAGCAGGACGCCGCCGCCGGTCGGGTCGCCGAGGTCGGCGTCGAGGGTGTCGGCGATGGCGAGCGTGGCGTTCCGCGCGTTGCCGCTCGCCTTCGCCGAGCCGAGCACGTCCACGCGGCCGCGGTCGAGTTCGCACGCGTCGAGGGTGAGGCCGGCCGCGTCCTCCACCCGGACCACCGGCTCCGCCGGGTCGGCGCCGCGCAGGACGAGGCCGCGGACCACGCAGCCGGGGGCGGCGACGGTCAGGGCCACTCCGGCCGGCGGGCGGAGCACCACGGTTCCCGCCCCGTTCTCCGGCCGCAGGACCACCCGCCGCTCCAGCCGCAGGCGCTCCTCGTACTCGCCCGGCGCGACGAGGATTTCGGCGCCGGCGGATGCGGCGGCGAGTGCGGCCCCGATGTCGCGGTGGGTGCCTCGGCCCCTGGGGCCGACGCGAAAGACCGGTGTGCTCATCCGGTACCTGTTCCTGGCAGTAGGTTGTCGGACGACGTTCCGTCGGGAACGTGACCGATCCAGCGCACGGTCGCGGGACTGAACACCAGCAGGCCGACGAGCTTGTCGACCAGTTTGCCCATCGCGCCGACCACGAAGATGTCCATCGGCCCCTGGCGGTGGATCCACCTGCTGCCGACCAGATGCTGGACCAGGGTGCGGAGCGCGCCGACCGAGACGGTGTCGAGAGCCCCGCCGACCATGGACGCCAGGCCGGCCAACGCGGCGTCGCCGCCGGTGAGTTTGATGATCGCGCCGTCGGCGCCGCGGACCCCGAAGATGGCGGCCTGCGACGCACCGCTGACGAACCCGGCGAGCGCGCCGGTGCCCAGGCCGAGGGCGAACTCGTAGGTGCCCCCGCGCCACCGCACCGGACGCTCGTTCGCCCCCCACTCGGTGTTGTGACTGTCGTCGTTGGGCCGCCAACTCCCCGGCTGCCCATAGTCGATGTTCGACCAGTGCACCTTCCAGCCGCCCCGGTTGAACGCCATGTGCGCCGCCGAGACGCTGCCCTTGGTCATCGAACTCAACGAGGCGCCGAACGCGGCGCGTCCGACGTCCACCATGCTCAACGCGCCGCCGGAGATCATCCGGACCATGGACAGGACGACGAGGTTCATGGCGAAGTCGAGCAGGAACTCGTGCGTCATGTCGATGCCGATGGACTGGATCGCCCGGAGCGCGAAGGGCGCCGGGACCGCCTCGCCGTCCACGGACGGACCGAAGGTCCAGCGGTTCGGCTCGCGGAACGTGCGGTTGAGGCCGCGGTATTCGTTGGCCCAGCCGGTGAAGTGCGTCTCCCGCCCGATGATGGTGTCGACGCCGTTGACGTCGTACTCGTGGATGTACCCGGGGATCGTGCGGTCGTTGATGACGGTGACGCCGTCGATGTCGTAGCGCCGCGCGTGCTTGTTGAAGTTGTTCGTCTCCAGGAACGTGCCGTCCGAGAGCCGGATCTTGACCTGGGAGAGGATGCCTTGGTCGGATTCCTGCCACACGTGCCGGTCGAACGTCGTGGTGGGCGACGGGCGGAAGTCGCGCACCCGGAACGGGCTGTCGGTGAGAAAGTCCCGGATCGCGTTGGTGAACTTGCGCTCCGGGATCTCCTGGACCACCTGGTCGTCGAGGCTGCTGATCCGGTCGGACCACCGGGCGCCCTTCGCCCAGCCGGGGAGCCGGTTGCCGTCCGCGTCGAACCAGTGCCGGACGCGGTCGCCGACGCCGTCGCCGAAGGACATCACGTTGCCGTTCGGATCCAGCTTGTTCCAGTGCCAGACCTCATTGCCCCGGGCGTCGACGCCGCGCCACGCCACGACGCTCAGACCCTCGCCGAGTTGTCGATGGTCGCGGATGAGGTTGCCGGTCGCTTCGTAGTCCTGGAACGACTCGCGGTCGAAGTGCCACGGCGTGATCTGCCGCTCGAACGCGGTGGTGCGGATGCCGCCCGTCTCCGGGTGGGCCGCGTCGTGCCACCGGAACTGGCGGGTGTTCGCCCCCATGGTGCCGACGATGTCGAGGTGCCCGGCCCCGTTGGGATTGGGGAAGGAGTCCGAGCGACCGACGACGACGCCGTGGTGGTTGTACATCGTCCAGTCGCCGTTGTGGGCGTCGATGGAGGTGCGGGTGTTGGGCCCCGCGCCGTTTGCGCCGTCGTTCGGCCTGGGCCGGTAGTCGATGAACGTGCCGTCGTCGAAGCCGGTCCGGACCACGGTCCACGGCTTGGCGCCCGGGGTGTACCAGTCGCCGTCGGCCAGGTCGTCGGTGACGCGGTCCTGCCAGGTGACGCGCTTGCTGCCCACGCCCGGGGTCGGGACGAAGTCGCCACGCACGAACGTCCGGTGGCCGTGGAGGCCGCCGGCGCCTTCGGTCCACGGGAGGTAGTTCGGGCGATGTGCCACCGGCTGCCCCATGTTCGGCCCCGCGTGGACGGCGGGCAGCTGTACGTCGCCGACGGTCAGGGTCTTGCCGCCGAGCAGCGTGCGTGTCTCGCGGACGATGTCGCCGTTGCTCGCGACGTCGATCACGGTCTTGTTGTTGGTGGTGAACTGCACGCCGCGGGTGCCCGCGCCGCCGCCCGCCGGCTCCTGGGTCCACGTCGCCACGCGCAGGCGGTTGTCCTTGGCCAGCCACTGGTGCCCGCTGAGGTCGGTGGAGCGGATGTCGGAGCTGAACATGTTGCGGAAGAACACCGGAGGCCGCTGCTCGGCGAACCGCTCGACCTTGAGGAAGTCGCCGTTGAACAGTGTCTTGCCGAACCCGTTGACGTTGCCGTCCGGGTGCCGGGAGACGAAGTCCCGTTTGGGGATGCCGTCCGGGCCCATCTCGACCTGGTGATAGCGGCGCACGTCGTGCAGACCGAACTGGAAGCGGCCGTACTTCTCCTGGGAGGTGAGGAGTCGGTTCGTGATCGGGTGGTTCATCTTGTCGGTCCAGCCACGCCCGGGACCCCAGTGCCGGGTTCCCGAGGCGATCTGCCCGAAGTCGGCGTCGTACCGGACCCATGTGGTGTCCGCGAAGCTCTGGCCGGCCGGCACGGTGTCCAGCTTGGCCAGCACGTGGCCGCCGTCCGCGCTCAGTTGGAAGTGCCGTACGCGGACGTCGAAGCCGAACACGCTCTTGACGTCGAACCAACTGCGCGTGCTCTCGCCCCAGTGCCGGGTGCCGTGCTGCACCAGGTTGCCGTTCGGGGTGAACTCGGCCCACGGTCCACGCTGATTGAACCAGCCGAAGGTGCCCAGGGTGGCGGTCGAGTGGTGCGCGTCGAGCATGCCGCCGTCGGGCAACCAGCGACGTTCGAAGACGGTGACCTTGAGATGGCTGATCAGGTGGACCCGGCCCGCCGCCGCGCCCTGCATGTCGACCGGGCCGCCCTCGAACCACTTCCGGGTCGGCGGAGCGGGCACCGGCACGCCGTGCGCGTCGGTCTTGACCAGCGCCCACGTGGGATCGCCGTCGGCCGGGTGGGTGATCGTGAAGTGCCGATTCGGGTGGATCCGGCCCTTGGCGTCGACCAGGTCGATGCGCTGGAACTCCAGGCGCCCGCCCGCGCCGAAGAGCCGGAACTCGCGGGTCTGCGCGCCGATGCCGTCGACCCGGTATCCGCCGCCCGGCTGCGGGATCGCCCGCAGGCCCGGGACCGCGTCGAGATTGCCGTCCAGGATCCGCAGGTTGCCCGCCGTCGTGTCCAGGAATCGCGTCTGCCCGGGTTTGCCGACCCGTGCGTCCGACAGCCCGATGCCGTCGAAGTGGTGGACGCCGGCGCCGTCGTTCACCCGGAAGACGGTGATGTGGCCACCGTCGCGCGGCACCTGGTGCGGGGTCGCGGTGAAGTCGAGCCCGCCGTTCCGGTCGAACAGGCGGAACCCGCCGTCGGCGGTGCGCACGTTGAACCCGCCGCCGTCGCGCGGGTGCACGGTGATGTTCGGGATGTCGACGAGGTCGCCGTCGACCAGGGAATGTGCCCCGCCCGGGTGCACCCGGACGTTCTGCGGCACGTGCGCGCCGCCCGCGTCGCGCAGGCGCAACACCTGGAAGTCGAACTCGCCGGTGTTCGAGAAGACCCGGATCGACGGCGACGAGACGCCGGTGACCTGGAGCGTGCCGTCGGGGCGCGTGTGCACCGAGAAGCCGAGGTTGGCGCCGTCCGTGTGCTTGACGAGCGGTAGCGGGCCGGGTGCGGGCGCCCCGGCGGCCCCCGCTGCCGGGGCGGGGCTGAAGAAGACGAACTCGCCCGTCGGAGCCCCGTCGGGGCCACGCAGGCCGATGGCGTCGAAGCGGTGCTCGCCCCGCAAGCCCACGACGACGTGGTCGGCGTCGTCGAGGATCCGGAAGCCGTCTCCCTGCAACCCGCTCTGCCGCACGACGTGTGCGTTCGGGACGGGGCCGAGTCGTCCGTCGACGAGGGTGACGGCCCCGGCGGCGTCGACCCGGACGAACCGGCCCCCGAACGGGCCGCCGGCCACGTGGATCGCCTGGTACCGGCGCATGCCGTCGAGACCGTGCGCGGTGAACGACCCGTCGGGGTCGGTGAGCCGCAGTTCGTTGCCGGCCCGGGTGATGGTGAGGTTCGGATCGGGTACGCCGGCCTGGTTGCTCGGGTGCGGTACCGGTACTTCGGGGGTGCCGACCGGCGTGTGCACGTACTGCCCGACCGACGCGTCGCCGACCCTGAGTTCGAGGACGTTGTGCGTGCGCGCGCCCGCGCCGTCGACGAGGATCGCGCCGCCGCGGTAGTCGACCAGGTACCCGCCGCCGTGTTGCGGTGTGACGCTCGTGTGCGGCACGGTCGTGCCGTCGCCTCGGGTGAGGTGCAGCGTGCCGCCGACGTTCTCGGGCATCCGGATGAACCCGCCGGGGGCACCGCCGCCGGTGAGCGGGAGCGCGGTGTGCGAGAACGCGCCCTGTGGCGTGTGCACGTCCACCGTCCCATGGGGTTGCCCGTCGGGGCCGGTGCGGGTGACGTGGAACGTGGTGTCGACGTGGGCGACGGTCGCGGTCGTGGACGGCGTACCGTCCGCCCCGCGCGGGGCGGGCAGCGGGTCCGCGGCGCCGACCGGGGTGAAGACGTGCAGCCCCGTTCCCCGGTTGTCGGCGGTGGTGAGGGTGACGACGTCGTGTCCGCGGGCGCCTGTGGCGTCGACGTGGAACTGCCCGCCCGCGTGCTGGATCCGGAACTCGCCGCCCACTTGCGGGACGACCCGGGTGCCGGGGATCGGCGTGCCGTCGGCGCCGGCCAGATGCGGTGTGTCGACGTGCGGCGAGCGGATGTGACCACCCGGCACGCCCAGCCCGTCGATGCCGCCGAGCGGAAGTGAGTCGTGCGAGAACCGGCCGTTCGTGCCGAAGACCCGGACGGCGGGACCGGCGTCGGTCGGGACGACGTGGAACATGCCGTTCGCGCCTGGTGGCACGGTGACGGAGCCCAGGGTCCTGGTGGCGCCGGCGTCGACGAGGGAGAGGGCCCCGCCGTCGTCCGGGGTCAGCACGTGCATGGGCAGTACGTGGCCGGTGGAATCGGTCAGCCGCAGGCCGCTGTGCGAGGGTGCGCCGGTCGTCCGGTCGTATATCCGGAAGCCGGTGCCGGTGGGGATGTTGACCCCGGTCGGGTTGACCCGTACCGGTGACCCGCCCGGGTTGTGCACCTTGCCGTCGGCGTCGAAGTGGGTGATACCGAGGGGTTGGTCCGCCACATCGACGCGGATGACGACGAGGTTGCGGTCGAAGTCGCCGCCGCTGAGCGTGATGCGCCGCTCGATGTCGACGAGTCGGCCGCCGGCCGCGGACATGTCGAAGTCCCAACGGCGGATCTCGACGTTCGGCACCACGTCCTGCTCGACGCGCACGATGGTGTTCCCGGTCGGTCCGGTGTGGTGCGAGGGGACCAGCGGGGGTCCGTCCGCACCGCCCACCGTGCGGATTCCCCCGATGCCGTCGGCGCCGAGGCGGACCTCGATCCGGGTCCCGGGCAGCCCCGGGATGTCGACGAGGTGCGAGCCCGGGCCGGTCACGGTGCCCGGGCCGGGCACCGTCGGCACGGTCGTGCCGGCACCGAGGGTCGTCGACCCGGTGATCGTGCCGGCCGGGGGCATGGTGGTCAGCTCGACGGACTGTCCGGGGGCGGGGCCGGTGACGTGCGCGTCGATGATCTGGTCGTCGAGGAGCCGGTGGTTGTTCAGCGCGCTCAGTTCGTAGTCCCACCGGTGCACGCCGCCCGCGAAGGCCTGTTCGATCCGCAGGATCTGTTGGTCGCCGACGGTGATGTGGTTCGCGGTGATGTCGGTGCGCCCGCCTGCGGCGACGTGGATGTCGACGAGTCGGTCCGCCCGGGCGCTCGGCAGCACCCGGACCTCGACGCCGCCCAGGCCGGGGATGTTGTTGAAGGTGTGCGCGAAGTCGTACCGCACGTTGTTCACCATGAACACCGTGAGGTCGTCGGCCGCCGGGCGCAGGGTGGGGAAGTGGCCTCCGGTGGTGGGGACGCCGCCCACGCCCGCGGTGCCCGCGGGGCCCACCGGCGGGGTGTCGCCCGGTCCGCCGCGCGGCGACAGGGTGCCGAGCGTCACGCGGCTGCCGTTGACTTCGACGTGTGTCGTCGCGCCGCCGGTGCCCTTGAGGTCGGCCGTGTTCGGGGCCGGCGCGGTGGGCGAGGCGTCGACGTGCCCGCCGCGTACCGGGGGTACTTCGACGGCACCGGTGTTCGGCGCGCCGACCCCGGGGCCGGTGTGCGGCGTCCGGACGTCGGGCGTGCCCACCGGGGTGATGCCCGACACTCCGCCGACGTTGGGCGTGGCCGACTGTGCGACGTTGGGCACGCCGCCGAGGTTCGGGGTCGCGACGTGTCCGAGTCCCCCGGTGACGCCGACCCCCGGCGTGGCGATCTGACCCGCGTGGGGTATTGCGCCGACGCTCGGCGCCTGGACCTGCGACGTGAGCGGGACCGAACCGATCTCCGGGACGTTGACCCGGGCGCCGTCGTGCAGCCCGGTGACCTGCGGGGTGGAGAGGTTGGCGGAGGAAACGGCCGGTACGTCGGCCAGTTGTGCGCCGACGGCGGGCGGTTTGAGGTCGCCGAGCAGCTGGCCCGGGAACGCCCCGGCGTTGTGGCCGAGCGTGGGGGCAAGGGAACCGGTGAGGCCGGGGACGGGTGTGGTCGACACGGTCGGGAGATTGACGTGCGTCGGCGTCGGCGTCGCCACGTTGGGCAGCGCGACGGTGCCCGAGTGCGGGAGTGAGATGTTGCCGATCTGCGGAAGGGCGACGGTCCCCATGCCTTCGACATGGGGGAGGGCGATCGAGCCGGTCGAGGGCAGATCGTGCACCAGCGCGCTCGATCCCGGCAGCCCGACGTCGACCTTGGGCAGCGCGTTGGTGACCGTGTCGAGGTTCGGGATGCTGATGTGGCCGAGCGAACCCGCCGGTGCGTGGAGCCCGCCCGTGCCCAGCGCGGTCACGCCCGTCCCGGTGACGGCGGGTGGGACGCCGAGTCTGCCGCCGAGGTCCAACGTGCCGAGTCCGTTGAAGGAGAACGGCGGCAGGTCGACGATCTTGGCCCCGAACCCGGTGAGCGGCGCCACCGCGCCGAGGTTGCCGCTGTTGGCGAGATAGGTGTCCAGGCTCGGGAAGGTGCCCGCGTGGAACCCGTCGCCGAACTTGCCGAGCGAGGGGACGTTCACCATGCCCAACTCGCCGAGCCCGCTGGTGAACCGCGTGGACAGGGGCGGCATGTCGAAGCCGTGGCCGAGAGGACCGTTCTGCAGCGAGTTGAGCCCACCGATGTCGACATGCGGCAGCTTCCCCAGGCCGCCGCCCGACCCGAAGGCGGTGAAGCCCGCGTGCACGCCGCCGGTGATCTTGGAACCCGCGCCGATGAACTTGCCGTCGATGAAGGCGCCGTAGCGGTACATGTTGAACATGCCGCGGTCGATGAAGCCGATCCGGAAGGCGAGCCCCAGGCCCTGGCCCATCTCGTCGGCAGCCACCGGCAGGAACAGCCGCAGACTCTTGAAGCCGCTCAGGCCGCTCGCGATCGAACCGCCCAGCCCCTTGAAGGCGTTGACCGTTCTGACGATGCTGCGCAGGCCGAAGAACGTCTTCGCGCCGGCCAGGTTGATCACGGTCAGGTCGGCGCCGATCGGGAAGACGCGGATGCCGCGCCCGACATTGACGCCGAACATGGAGAGTTCGGGTATGTGGGTCAGGGCGGGACCCAGCTTGATGCCTTGGATCCCGCCCTTGATCCACGCGCCGCCCGCGGCGAGCGCGTCGTCGATGCCCAGCCCCATCCGGCCGAGCAGGCCGAACGAGTTGGCGCCGCCGCGGAAGAAGGTCTTCGTGCCGGCGATGCCGCGGGTGCCGGTGCCCTTGATGACATTCCACAGGCTGCCCAGGTGCAGCCCCTTGGTGGTCGGGGCGATCATGCCCAGGATGCCCAGCACGAGTTCGGTGACGCCCGCCTTGCCGTGCGCGAAGTCGATCGCGGTCTTGATCATGAGCGCGACGTTCAGGGCGATGGACAGCAGCGCGACCACGCCGCCGAGGAAGATCGCCGGGACGACCAGGAACATCGCGATCCAGGAGAGCGCCTTCCAGAACTCGTCGCACTCGTCCACGGGGGAGGCGATGGACTCGGCGGCGGCGTTGAGCGCTCGCGCGGCGGTGTCGGCCGCGTCCTCCAGGGTGGTCTTGGCGTCCGCCGCGGTGGCCTTGTGCGTCTCCCGGCCCGCGTCGTCGTCCTCGGCCAGCGCGGCGGCGGCGGACAGGGCGGTGTCCGCGCGTTGTTGCTGCGCGCGCATGACGCCGACATAGGTCATCAGGGAGGCGCGTACCTTTTCGTGCGCCGTCTTGTACGTCGAGATGTAGTTGCGCAGATTGCCGTCGATGACGCCGCGCATGGCATTTGCCGTCTTGCCGATGAAGACGGTGCTCGCGGTGTTCTTGACCTCGTTCAGGCCGTTGTCGATCTCCCGTGCAAGATCGATGAATTCGAGCTCCGCGGCGATCACGCGGTCGATCCGATCGGGGTCGCCGGGGGTGGGGTCGCGGTCGAGACCGAGCGCGCTCCAGTCTCCCGGACGAGCCATCGAGGTACCCCTTTCGCTCGATCGTGCAACCACGGCCGTCTTCTGTACGCGCCTTCCTCGGAGGAGGTTCAATCTTTCTCGGATAACGTCGTTGAACCTCCGTGGGTTGCAACGCGTACAGAAGTGGAGGCAGTTCGAGGAGCGGTGCACGACGCGGGCTCGCCGAGGGACAGGAGGTCGAAATGGTCGATTTCGCGGTCGACTACAGCAACCTGTACACGATCCAGAGCAAGCTCCGAAACCTCGCCAAGCAGGCCGATTCGGGAAGTGGCGGAGCATTTCGGGAACTCGGCGAGGCGGTGGCCGGCGAACGCAAGGCGTGTCTGGGCACGTCGAGTCTGTCGTACGCGTTCAACAGCTTCCACCGCCACTCGAAGTCCCGTACCGGCAAGGCCAAGGAGGGCCTCAACCAGCTCGCGGACACCTTCAAGGCGGTGTCCGACCGGTTTTTCGACGCCGACCAGCGGATCGCCGCCGGGGCCGGTCTGATGACCGTGGGTCTGGGCCTGGACAAGTGGCGGAACATCAAGGCGACGCACGACAAATGGGTGGCGGACAAGGCCAAGTGGGACGCGTACCTGGCCTCGATCGGCGCCACCGGCTACTTCCGCGATCATCCCGACGCGAGAATCCGGTCGGTATGCCACGACCCGCGCGCCCCGGCGTGGTGTGCCGCGTGGATCGCCAAGGGCGAGGACAGCGCACCTCCCAAACCCGGGGAGGAGCCGCCCAAGCCCGACGACAAGCCTCCGACCTCGTACCACCACGAGGACAAGGACGGCAAGATCGACGTCAGCGTCGAGTTGGACAAGGACAACAACGTCGTCAAGGAGACCTCGAAGATCACCACCTCGCAGGGGCAGAGCTACGAGACGATCACGACGTACACGGGCCCCCCGGAATGGGTCGAGGTCCCGGACGGCGACGACAAGGGCGACGAGCCGGATCGGATCGACGTCCGCGACTACACCATGACCACCAACTTCGGTGACGGCACCTCGAGTACGGCCGTCTTCACGATCAACAAGGACGGCAGCGGCACGATGATCTCCACCGCGGACGGAAAGTCCGAGCACTACATCCGGAACGGACCGAAAGACAAGTGGAAGCTGGATCCCGCGTACGCCGACAGCGACTCCGGTCGCGACAAGAAGACGGGCACCGGCACCGGCGACAAGGGCAAAAACCACGTCATTTGACCCCGCCCCGCGCCCCACCGGCGTTCACCCGCCCACTCGTACCCGCCTCCGCACCGACTCCCGTTTCCGTTCCCGCTCTCGTTCCCGCTTCCATTCGCTTCCGTGACCGAGGAGATTCGCGATGGCCGCCAACATCAAACTCACCTACGCCGAGATAACCCGGGTGTCCAATCTGTTGGACAACAGTGTCGACCACACGCTCGTGCCCCGGATGAAGGAGGCCAAGGACGAGGTGGACACCCTGCTCACCCAGAACCTCGTGCTGACCAAGGCCAGTCCGGCGTTGCAGACCCAGTACGAGAAGTTCAACACCGCGCTCACCCAGGCCACCGAGAGCATCAAGGGCTACGCGACGCAGTTTCGCCAGATCATGACGTCCGTGCAGGATCTGGACAAGGACATCGCCGACAAGGTCAACTCGCCCCAGTAGCAGCCTGTTTACCCATACCGGAAACCGACAAGCGACCCCTTGGGAGGACCGCATGGCCGATATCCACGTCGATGTCGACGAAATCGCCCGCGGCGCAACGAGAATGGCCGCCAAGCTGGCCGACATCTCCAAAGAGCTCGGCGATTTGGAGACGGCCGTGAGCGGTCTGCTTCAAGACGGCCTGGTGTTCGAGAAGGCCAGCCCCG
Source organism: Embleya sp. NBC_00888 (assembly GCF_045207655.1). NCBI lineage: Bacteria > Bacillati > Actinomycetota > Actinomycetes > Kitasatosporales > Streptomycetaceae > Embleya > Embleya sp. NBC_00888. The sequence continues at coordinate 3,929,604 of NZ_CP108785.1, forward strand.
CCCTGACGGAGGCATACAACACGTTCAGCGCGCAGATGAAGTCGTCCGCGAAGAACATCGACTCGTACGGCCAGAACTTCCGCGAGATCGCGAAGTCGCTCACGGATTCCGACGAGAACCTGACGACCGACATCAGGAAAGCCATCGACAAGATGAAGGCCGACGCGGCGGCCCAGAAGAAGTAGCCGCCGCAAGGGCGGCGGGCGGCGCACACACCGCCGTTCGCCGCCCCGCCCCGCCTCGCGCGTGGGTGCCGTGCGCGCTCTTGGCCGTCAGCCGTCCAGGACCGTGAGCGGCACCTGCACCGCGATCGCCGACCCCGCGTCGCCCGCGGTCCAGCCCCGACCCGGACCCAGCGACGCGCGGACCTGCTCGGCCGACAACCTGACCCCGATCAGGTCTCCCTCGCCCAGGGTCTTCGGCCCCAACAGCAGGCCGCGGCGGGACCTGCGGGCCATGCCGACCCAGCCCAGCGAACTCATCGACTCCGCCGTGCCGGCCAACAACAGACCCTGCCCGCGGTCGCGGCCCGACGTCGCCAACTTCCGCAGCACCGAGTCGGCGTCGCACGCCAGCATGAGATCGGCGTCGTCCACCACGACCACCACCGGCTTCCCCTCTACCGCCGCCAACGCCTCGTTCAGTTCCTCCGGGGACGGATCGGGGTCGGTGAGCACCTCGGCGAGGCCGTGCGCGGCCAGCTTGCGCAACTGTGAGTCGCGCGGCGTGAGCACGATCAGATGGGTACCGCTCATCAGCAGCGACACGCACATGGCGGCCAACGCCGTGCTGCGCCCGCTGCGCGGCGGCCCGGTGACCATGAACGACCCGGCGCCGTCCGAGAAGTCGTAGCTCAGCGGTTCGACCGCGTCGCCCCCCACGCCCAACAGGGCCCGCAGCGGCGTGCGCAGCGCCTGCGGCACCCGGTCGTGGGCCTCCTGGAAGCCGATCAGCGTCGGCATCTCGTTGACCCGGAACGGCCGCCGTACGCCGGGCACGTTGGTGTCGCGGATCATCGCCCGCCGAGCCAAATCCCGCATCGCCTCGGCCTGGTCGCTCTGGTCGCCCGCAGAGGTGTCACCTTCCTCGACGGCACCCAGGGCAGAGGCCGTCGACGGCTGCTCGGTCGACGGCCGGCCGCCGGACGACTCGGCGATCGAGGGCAACAACGCGATCTGGGCCTCGACCGCTCCCGGTGCGAACCAGCCGCGACCCGGGGGGACATGCGTCGGAACGCTGTTGCGGGGAATGCCGATGAGCGTGAAGTCGCCCGGGTCGGTCTGCCGCAACAACAGCCTGCGGTCGTTGTGCGCCGCGAGGCGTCCACCCAGCAGCAGGCGCTCGGAGGTGGCGATCACGTGGATCCCGGCCGCCTGCCCTTCACGCAACAGCCGCACGAATTCGGCGTACAGCCGGCCGCCGTCGTAGTCGTCGAGCATGTTGCTCAGTGCGTCCCAGCCGTCCACCATGAACACCAGGTGCGCGGGTCGGCGGTCCTTGGGCAGCTTGGCCCGCAGTTCGGTGACGCCTGCGCAGTCGTGCTGCGCGATGAGCCGCTGTCGCAGGGTCAGTTCGCCGGACAGGCGGGTGATCAGCCGTTCCATGCGCTCCGCGTCGTGGCGCGAGACGACCGCGCCGCAATGCGGCAGCGCCTCCAATACGCCCAGCCCGCCGCCCGCCGCGTCGATGGCGTAGATGTGCAGGTCCGAGCAGGGGATGGTGAGGGCCGCCGCGCCCGCGATGCTGCGCAGGACCTGGGTGCGGCCCGAGCGGGGTGCGCCGATGATGTACAGGTGCCCGAAGGTCGCGAAGTCGATCGCGGCCAGCCGTCGGGACTGCAACTGCGGGATGTCGAGCAGCGCGTAGGGGACCATCGGCAGCGCGCCGGGCTCGGGTTCCGGGATGGCCGGCAGATCGTCGAGACGCAGCCGGCCGTCCAGCGCCGGCAGCCAGGGACTGGGCAGCGGCTCGAAGTCGGGCAGTCGGTCCGCCGCCTCGCGCAGCACGTCCACCAACGCGCGCAGGTCGGTGGGCTGTTCCTCGGACGGCGTCGTCGTACCACCCTCCTGCGGGTCGGCGTGCGAGTCCGGACCCAGGACCGAGAGGTCCAGCGGGCGACCCAGGCGCTGCCAGCCGAGTTGCACGCCGCGTACCGGCCGGGACGCGGCGGCCTCGGCGACCGCGCTCGGGATCGCACCGGGCCGCTCCGCGCCGACGAACGCGGTCTGGAACGGCGTGGGTGCGCCCTCACCCCGGCGGACCAGCGCCCGACCCGGATTGTTCGGCGAGATCCCGGCGGCGTCGCCGCTGTCGATGATGTCCTGGCTCTCCGAACGGTCGGTGACGCGCAGGGCGATCCGCAGGTTGGTGTTGGCCTTGATCTCGTTGCTGACCGAGCCGCCCGGCCGCTGGGTGGCCAGCAGCAGGTGCAGGCCCAGCGACCGGCCGCGCTGGGCGAGGCTGATCAGACCGGGGACGAAGTCCGGCAGTTCGCGGACCAGGGTGGCGAACTCGTCGATCACCAGGATGAGTCGGGGAAGCGCGGGCAGTCGCGGATCGCGCGAGCGCTTGATCCGGTACTCGGTGTGGTCCTTGGCCTCGACCTCGTTCAGGACCGTCTCGCGGCGCCGGAGTTCGGCGTCCAGGGAGGCCAGGGCACGTTTGACCAGATGACCGTCGAGGTCGGTGATCATGCCGAGTGTGTGCGGCAGTTCGGCGCATTCGCGGAACGCGCTGCCGCCCTTGTAGTCGACCAGGACGAAGGTGAGTTCGTCGGGCCGGTTGGCCGCGGCGAGCGAGGCGATCACGGTCTGGAGCAGTTCCGACTTGCCCGATCCGGTGGTTCCGCCGATCAGGCCGTGCGGGCCGTCGCGGACCAGGTCCAGCCGCAGGGTGCCCTCGTACCCGGAGCCCAGCACGAACGTCGTGGACGCCGGGCGGCGCGCCCACTCGCCCACCACGACGTCCGCGTCCGGCGGCTCCTGGCGGATCAGCGGCAGCAGCGCGACCTCGGCCGGCAGGCCCGAGTCGCTGTCCACGGTGACGTCGCGCATCGGCGCGATCGCCCGCGCGACCTCCTCGCACCAGGCCGGGTCGACCAGATCGGCCCGCACGTCCGCCACCTCCGGAACGTGCGACGCCTTCACGTTCAGGCGAGCGCCGTTCGCGGTCACCACGGCCGTGCACTCCTCCGGCAACTGGTGTTCGCGTTCCTCCAGGCACAGACTGAACACGCGCACGGCCGGACCGGTCGTCAACACCTCGATCACGCCCGGCACATCGCGCAACCGACGGGCGCCGTCCAGGACCACCAGGACGTCCGGTACGCGCAGCAGCGTGCGGCCCAGCGCCGACTGCGCGGAGTCGACGCGGGTCTGGATGTCGGCGATCAACTCGTTGACCCGATGCGCGGTGCTCTCGGGATCCGTGCCCAGCCCGACCACCGCCGCGCCCGCCCGGCCCGGCCGCAGGTGCGGCAACCAGCGGACCCACTGCCACGCGTCGGCGTGCTCGTCCTCGGTCAACACGACGATGCGCACGTCGCGCGGGCTGTGCAGCACGGCCGTCTGGATCACCGCCCAACTCGCGATCCGGCGCGGCGCGGCCCCGGGGCCGCTGATGCCCAGCACGCCGAAGTCCGCCATCTCGACACCGAACGGCACGTCGGCCAGACGCCAGTTGACCTGCCGGTAGTGCGTCTCGCGCGCCTGGTCGTCGATGCGCTTGAGCGACGCGCGGGTAAGCGTGCCCAGCCGGATGGTCATGTGGTCGGTGTCCCGGCGACGGCGCTGCCACAGACCCAGGCCCGGCCCGGTCGCGGTCAGCAGGACCGCCGCGGGATCCGGGAACGTCGTGTTGCGCAGCCCGCGTTCCTCCACGGTCGCGCGCCGCATCTCCAGTTCCAGGGCCGACCGGCGGATCCGGAAGACCCGCTTCGCCTCCTCGTACTGCTTGCGCCCGCTGCGCCGACCCGAGACCCAGTTGCCGAGCGCCATGATCGGTGTGAAGAACACGAAGACGACGAAGAACAGGCTCCGGAACAGGAACATCATCGCCAGGCCCATCACGAGCGGGGCCATCATCATCAGGAAGGGGAAGGGCCGCTTGGTGTTGTCGGTCGGCGGACCCATCATCCGGATCGACTCGCCGTCCAGGTGCGGCGCGATGCGCGGCGGTCGGTTGTACTCCACGCCGAGTCCGTCCGACGACGCGCGCACCGCCGCCTCGGGCTCGTCCGGTGGGCCCAGGCGCAGGAGATGCTCGCCGAGCGACAGGTCGGCGTACGTCGGCCAGGGGAGCGAGCCGTCGTCGGGCGGTGGAAGCCAACCGATCGGCGGCAACGGCGGCGCGCTCGGCAGCCCGTCCGGCCCCGGTGGCGCGGGCTCGGTGGAGTGCCCGCCGGGGCCGCCCTCCTGCGTCCCGGCCGGCTCCTCGGCGGTGAGCGGCGTTCCGGTGATCGGATCCACGGGCGGCGGCGGGGTGAGGCTGCGCAGGCCGCACCGGTCCTCGTCCGCGTCGTCCGGCAGCGCGACCGTGACGGATCCGTTCGTGGCGACCGTGATCCACGTGCCCTGTGCGGGTGCCTCGCCGCCGTCCAGCCGCAACGCACACGCCCGGTCCGTGCCGACCTCGTGACGCCCCGGGCCGAGCCGCCACACCCGACCCGCACCGGGTCCCGATGCGTGGCGCACGGTGACGAGCACCGGATCCGACCCGGGCGGTCGCCACGCGCGCGTCGCCGTCTCGGTCGGCGCGGGAGTGTCGAGGCCGAGCAGCGCCCCGGTGCGGATGCCGCTCGCGCCCACGCGCACGTCGGGGTTGAGCCGTCGACTCCCCAGGAACAGGTCGGCGGCGCCGAGCACTGAACCGAGTTCGGCGACGGTCGCCGAATCGGGGACGTCCAGCAGGTGATCGGCGCGGCGGCCCTGCGGATCGGTGGTGGTGACGGCGAGATTCACGGGCATCCAACTCTCTCGCGGGGAGGGCGAGACGGCGGGGTGGGGGTGGACCGCGGGGGACGGTCGGGAAGTGGTGGGCGGCGGCCTATGACGGCGGTGCGGGAGGAGACGGGGGCTGGGGGCCTGCCGTCGGGTGGTTCGCGGCGTCGGGTTCTCGTGTGGGTTCGGGGTCGGGTGTCGGTTCGGGGCCGGGGTCGTGGGTGGGTTCGGGCTCGGGTGTCGGTTCGGGTTGGGGTGTCGGGTCGGGCTGCGGTGTCGGTTCGGGTTGGGGTGTCGGGTCGGGCTCGGGTGTCGGGTCGGGGACGGGAGCCTGTTCCGGACCGTCGTTCGGAGTCGGCGGCTTCGGCTCCCGCTCCGACGTCGGATTCCCTCGGGCCGACACGGCGGGTGAGAACGGCGGTTCGTGGTCCGATGTCAGGGTCGCCGACACCGTCGCGGTCGACGTCCGTGCGGGGGTCCCGGCCGCCGGTTCGCCGACGGAAGGAGCGGGCTCGGGGCCCGTGTTGGCGACAGGCGACGCGGGGCGTGTGCTCCACGCCGCCGGCCGGGACGTACCCGGAGCGGCCTGTCCGCCCGACGATCGCGCGGGCGGCTCCGCGACGGCGGTACGTGCCGAGACCGCCGACGCCATGGTTCCGGCCGGTTCCAGGGTCGTCACCGGATCCGCCGTTGTCGTCCGCGCCGCCTGCGGTTCCGCGACCGCGGTTCCGCTCTCCTCCTCCACGAACCACTCGGCGTGACCCGCCCCGGCCCGGGAAACCGGCGCGGGGACGGGCGGAAGCACCGGCGGAACGGTCGGCAGCACCCGGGCGAGGGCAGCCCCGAGTGCGTTGCACGAGACCACCAACGGGGTTCCGGGTACGCCGACTCGACCGTGCACATCGGTCGACAACGTCCGTACGTGGCTCCGCCCCGGTCCGCCGAGCAGCACGCGCAACGAGGGTGAATCGCCCTGCGGCTCGGCGAGTTCGGGCGGCAGCGGGTCGGGCAGTTCCGGGGTCGCCAGGAACACCGGCAGGCCCAGTCGAGGCGGCGTGGCGCGGGCGGTTCGGTACGCGTCCCGTACCGGCGGTCCGGGTACGTCGCGGTGCACCCCGTCGGCGACCACGACCTGTCCACCCGGCAGCCGCGCGTCGAGCTGCGCCGCGACGGCCTGGAACAGTGCCGGTCCCGACCGAGGATCGCCCTGCACGCACACCATCGGCGGGCCGACCACCAGGTCGAGGAACACACAGTCCCGGTCGCGCTCGCCCAAGGCGACGACGACCGGTCTGCTTCCCTCGGCGTCCGGCGTGACCGACGGCAGCTGTGCCCTGGAGGCCGTCCAGGCCCAGGGGTCGTCCGGCACCGGCTGCCACAGGCCCGAAGGCGGCGGCATATCGGCGGCGGCGAACAGCACCGTCACCGTGTCGTCGCCGACGACGGCGGCATACGGCTGACCGGGAGCGGCGGCGAACTTGGCCGCCACCAGCGCACGTTCCGCGTCCCGCCAGGTCGTGCTCGCGCCCAATCGCGCCACCAGCAGCCGCACCGAGCGTCGGTAGCGCAGCCAGGTCCGCATCGGGGCACCGAACGCGTATGCCGTCAGCGCGATTTCCCGACCCAGGCGACGCGATGCCGCCTTCCACCCACCGAATCGCATCGCGATGGATCGGATGATCAGGAAGAGGATCAGGACGGCAGCGGAGATGCCGCCCCAACGGAGGATCGTGTCACGGTGGTTCGTGAAGAAGTCGAGCGGATCGGTGTTCCTCATGTGCCGGGTAACTCCTCCCAACGGACGTCCAGGGAATCACCCGGTCGCGGTGCCGTGCCTTCAGGGCGACACACCATGGAATCCCGGGTGCCTATCGTGCGCCGCGCTCCCCCTGCGCCGCGTTCATCCTGCACTGCCCTCGTCCAGAGCCTGACGCAGGGCTCGGATCGCGTAGTGGATACGGGACTTCACCGTTCCCACCGGGATGCCGAGGATCTCGGCGGCCTGCTTGAGTTCACGGTCGCGCAACAGCGTCTCGGTGAGGATCTCGCGATGCGCGGCGGTGAGCGAGGGCAGTGCGTCGGCCACGGCCATCTTCCAGAGCAGGGGCTCCCACTGGTCGTCGGCCGCCACGTACTCCAGCGGTTCGGGGCTGCACTCCTGCGGTCGGGCGCGGCGCGCACGACGATCGTCCATGACGATTCGGCGCGCCACCGTCGCCAGCCACGGCATCAGGTCCGACGCGGCGTCGGCGATCGAGTCCGCGTTGCGCCACGCCCGCAGCATGGTCTCCTGGACGACGTCCTCGGCCCACGGTCGGTCTCCGCCGGTGAGCTTGAGGCAGAAGGACAACAACTGCATGGAGTAGCGCCGGTAGACCAGTTCGGCGAGTTCGGCGAGTTCGCTCTCGGGCGTCGGGTGTGCCTGGCTGCCGGTGTCACGGTCATGGGTACAGATGGCTGTCACGTCCCCGGATCCTCGCTTCCCCCGATGTGTCGGCTCGGAACCGCGAACACTAACCAGGGCGGACTACAGGTTCGTTGGATCTGTGCTGAATTTGAGGATTCGACGTCCGGTGTTTGCCGCGGACGCCACGGATCGACCGGGAAACGTTCCTGATCGCTCTGCCGGGATTACTTGTCGTGGGCGTTCCCGCGGGAGTGATACGACCGGGATGCCCGAGACATCCGATCGAGTTCGCCCGCTCCGTGTCCGGATCCGCATGCCCACCGCGCCATTTCTTTCGATTCGAGGTCCGCGCCCCAGGTATCGACGAATTGATGGGTGCCATGCCGAACCGACACCGGATCCTTTACGTCTTCCCGGGGAAATTTCGGTAGGGGGAGGGAAATCGGGTGAAGGATCCGACTTCCAAAGATCCGAGCACGTTGTTCGAACTGGTTCGCGATATGAACGATGTGGGTAACGGCGACGATGAGTTGGTCGCCGACGGGATTCCCGGTCGGCTCGGTCGGCTCGTCGGATGTGATTCCGTCTCGGCCGGCCGGCTCGATCATGAGGAGTCGAGGGTTCGGTTCGTGTGCCCTCGGCTACACCGTGTGCCCTGGCCGCGCCGAGGGTGGCCGGGTCATCGGGCGTCGCTCTCGGGCCACTCGTCGCCGCCCTCCCACGCGACCCGATCGCGGTCCGCGGGGTCGAGGCCGAGACGCGCGGCCAGTTCGTCGAGTTCGCGACGGCTGTGCAGTCGGCGGTAGGAGCCGTCGGCGAGCATCACCAGTCGGTACGGCTGCCCCGGGGGATACGCCTGGACCACCAGGTCGAAGCGGCCGTGTGCTTTGTCGCTCATGTCCTCCACGGTCGCGCGGCGGGCGACGATCGGCCATTCGCCGTGCCGCGGGCGGGCCGCCCCCACCCGCGCCGGACGCGGATCGCCGCACCGGAGGCGCCCGTTCGCAGCGTTCCGCTCGTGCGCAGTGTTCCAGCGGGCGCGTGATCGCAGGCCCGATGCCATCCTGGTGAGAGTGCACCTCGGGCGACACCAGAACACGTTCGAGCGGTGGAGGTGGCCACGATGGGCGGAGCGGGGCGAGCCGCGCGGCTGGTATGCGGTCGGCGCGCCAAGTGGATCATCCTTGTGTTGTGGGTCGTGGTACTCGCCGCGGCCGGGCCGGCGGCAAGCAAGTTGACGGACGCCGAGAAGAACGACGCCTCCGCGTGGTTGCCGGGCAACGCCGAGTCGACCAAGGTCGTCGACCAGTCCAAGGACTTCCTGCCGCAGAACGTCACAGCCGTGGTCGTGTTCGCGCGCTCGTCCGGTCTGACACCGGCCGACAACCGGATCATCGCCTCCGACGCCGCGCAGATGCGCACCCTGACCGCCCACGGGATCGTCGGCGCCCAGGTGCAGGGCCCCATCCTCGATCGGGCGGAGGCCCCACGCGCCGCGCTCGTCCTGGTGCCGATCACCTTCGGTGACAACGGGTGGAACTCCATCGGCAAGGCCGTGGACGAGATCCGCGCGGTCCTGGACGACAACCCCGACAACGGCCTGGAAACGCACATCACCGGCCCCGGCGGGGTCGCCGCCGACAGCAGCGACGCGTTCCAGGGCATCGACGGGACCCTGCTGTTCGCGGCGCTGGCCGTGGTCGTGGTGATCCTGCTGTTCACCTACCGCAGCCCGACGCTGCTCCTGGTCCCGGTGGTGTGTGTGGTCGGTGCGCTGTTCGTCGCGCAGGCGCTGATCTACGTGCTGGCCCGGCACGCGTCGCTGGTGGTCAACGCGCAGAGCGCGGGCATTCTGACCGTCCTGGTGTTCGGTGCCGGCACCGACTACGCGCTGTTGCTCGTCGCCCGCTACCGTGAGGAACTGCGCCGTCACGAGGATCGACACGAGGCGATGGCGCTCGCCCTGCATCGCGCCGGCCCCGCGGTGATCGCCAGTGCCTCGACCGTGATCCTCGGCATGCTGTGTCTGCTCGCCGCCGAGATGAACTCCACCAACGGCCTGGGTCCCGTCGCCGCGATCGGCGTCGCGGTGGCCCTGCTCGTGATGCTGACCCTGTTCCCGGCGGTGCTGCTCATCCTCGGGCGATGGATCTTCTGGCCGGTGATCCCGCACCTGGGCTCGCCCGAGCCCACCGAGACGGGCCTGTGGGCCCGGACCGGTCGGCGCATCGCCCGCCGGCCGCGCGCGGTGTGGATCGGTACCGTCGCGGCCCTGGGCGCGTTGTCGTTCGGCCTGCTGGCGCTGAACGCCGAAGGGCTCACCACCGCCGAGAGCTTCACCGGCAAACCCGATTCGGTGGTCGGCCAGACGGTGCAGGCCCGCTACTTCCCGGCGGGTACCGGGCAGCCGCTCCAGGTGGTCGCGAACACATCGTCCCTGGACGCGGTCCGCGCGTCGCTGGCGACCGTATCCGGCGTGGTGCCCGAGAGCATCGTGGTGCCGCCGGACGTTCCCGCGGAGCGTGACGGGCGGTCGTACGTGGAGGCCACCCTCACCGACGCCGCCGACAGCGGCGCGGCCCAGGACACGGTCGACGACGCCCGCGCCGCGGTGCACGCGGTGCCGCAGGCCGACGCGCTCGTGGGCGGCGGTACGGCGGCCCAACTCGACAGCAACCGGGCGTCGGTGCGGGACGAGAAGCTGCTGATCCCGGTCATCCTCGCGGTCGTGCTGATCATCCTGGCGCTGCTGCTGCGGGCCGTGGTCGCCCCGGTGGTGCTGATCGCCACCGTGGTGTTGTCGTTCACCGCGGCGCTCGGTGTCAGCGCGCTGGTGTTCCGGCACATCTTCGACTTCCCCGCCGAGGACACCTCCTTCCCCCTGCTCGTCTTCGTCTTCCTGGTCGCGCTGGGTATCGACTACAACATCTTCCTGACCACCCGGGTGCGGGAGGAGAGCATCCGCAGCGACACCCGGACCGGTGCGTTGACCGGCCTCGCGGCGACCGGCGGCGTGATCACCTCGGCCGGTCTGGTCCTCGCCGGCACCTTCGCCGCCCTGGCGACGCTGCCGATCGTCGGGTTCGCCGAGATCGGCTTCGCGGTGGCACTGGGTGTGCTGGTCGACACGCTGGTGGTGCGTTCCGTGGTCGTCACCGCGCTGATCCTCGACCTGCGCGAACGCATGTGGTGGCCGAGCGCCCTGTGGCGCAGGGACGCGCGGCACACGCACCCGACACCGCCGGCCGGGCCGGATTCGAGCGAGTCCCGAACAGGCCCGTGAGCCGGGGCGGTCTCCGCCCGCAGCCAGGGCCGGGCAGCTAACTCGAACACAGTTGTACATGTTCAATGCTTGCGGTTCGCTATCCCGTACACACCTGTACGGGATAGCGGCATGTGTCGACGGGCCCGGATTCGGAAGGCCGGCCCGGCGGCTCGTGTCGCCGGCGAAGGAGCGGACCTTGACCCACGACACCCACGGCGTCCACCACACGGGCGGCGGCGCCGACCACCACGCGCACGACGCCGCGCACGAGTCCGCGCCGAGCCGGCGGTGGTTCGTGCTGACCCTGGTGTGCGTCGCGCAGTTCATGCTGATCCTGGACGTCACGGTGGTGAACGTCGCGCTGCCGAGCATCGGCGCGGACCTGGGCTTGGGGCGGGAATCCCTGACCTGGGTGGTCACCGCCTACGCGCTCACCTTCGGCGGCCTGATGATCCTCGGCGGCCGGATCGCGGACACGCTGGGTCGGCGGACCGGATTTCTGCTCGGCCTGGCCGTCTTCACCGCCGCGTCGCTGGCGGCCGGCTTCGCGCCCAACGGCGCGGTGCTGCTGGCCGGCCGCGTCGCCCAGGGAGCCGCCGCCGCGCTGTTGTCGCCGTCCGCGCTCGCGCTCGTGACAGTCACCTTCCACGGCCGCGAGCGCAACCGCGCCCTCGGGGTGTGGGCCGCGATCGGCGGCGCGGGCGCGGCGGCCGGGGTCCTGGTCGGCGGACTGGCGACCGCCGGGCCGGGCTGGGAATGGATCTTCTTCGCCAACGTCCCCATCGGCCTGACCGTTTCGGCCCTGGCGGTGTCGGTGATACCGGCGGAGCCGCGGATCGCCTCGGGCGCACGTCCGGACCTGCCGGGCGCGCTCGCGGCCACCGGGGGCACCGTGGCGCTGATCCTGGGCGTGACCCGTGCGGGCGAGGTCGGCTGGGAGTCGCCCTGGACACTGGTGCCGCTCGCCGGTGCCGCCGTCGGGTACACGCTCTTCGTATGCGTCGAACGTGCGACCCGCCATCCACTGGTGCCCTTGGCGCTGCTGACCCGACGGCCCGTCGTCTCCGGCGCGTTCGTGATGACGGTGGCGAGCGCGCTGATGATCCCGCTGTTCTTCCTCGGTTCGCTCTACATGCAACACACGCTCGGATTCGGCCCGTTGCGCACCGGAGCGGCCTTCCTCCCGGTCGCCGTCGCGGTGACCCTCGGGGCGCACGTCGGGGGTCTGCTCGTCGGCCGCCTCGGCGCCCGGCCGGTGGGAGCCCTCGGCCTGACGATCGCCGCGGCCGGGGCGCTGTGGCTGAGCCGGTTGCCCGCTCACGGCGGCGACACGCTCGACATCGTCCCCGGACTGGCCCTGGCCGCGGCGGGCGTGGGACCCGCGTTCGTCGCGGCGACCACGACCGCGATGGCCCATGTACGACCCCACGAGGCGGGCATCACCTCGGGGGTCGTCAACACCTTCCACGAACTCGGCGGCGCGCTCGGCGTCGCCCTGGCGTCGGCGATCGCCGCGCCCAGCCTCGTCGCCGGGGCCGATGCCGGCGTCGTCGATGGCTACACCGACGCGTTCCGGGCCTGCGCCGGCACGGCCCTCGTCGCGGCGCTCGTGGTGCTCGTACTCGTGCCGGCGGGCAGGCCGCCGGTCTCCGACGGCCCGCGGCACGTGCACTGAGCAGCGCCGCCCGCACGACCACCACCACGTTCCCGACCGTAGGGTTGACCACCATGGGCGCGACACCACCATCCGGCACACGTCGACGGGCGGACGCCGAACGCAACATCGCCGCGATCCTGGCCGCCGCGATCGGCGCCTTCGCGCGCGATCCCGACGTCACGATGACCGACATCGCGCGAGCGGCCGGGGTCGGACGGGTGACCCTGTACGGGCACTTCGGCTCCCGCGAGGTGTTGATCGAGGCCGCGATCAAGGAAGTGCTGGGCGAGCTGCACGCCGCGATGGACGACGCCGGGATCACCGTCGGACCCGCCCCGCAGGCGCTGACCCGACTGGCCCGCGAGGGCTGGCAGGTGCTGGACCGCTGCCGGGGCCTGCGTACGGCGGCCCTGAAGGCCTTGGGTGAGGCGAGCCTGCGCCGGCAGCACGCCCACGTCCTGGCCAGGGTCGACGAACTCGTCGAGCGCGGTCGGCGTGAGGGCGACATCCGTACCGACGTGCCCGCCGCGTGGCTCACCGCGGCGTACTACGGCCTGATCCACACCGCCGCCGACGAGGTCGACGCGGGCCGCCTCGATCGCGCCGCCGCGGGCGAGACCATCGCCGCGACGCTGCGCACGGTCCTGGCCGTACCCGGGTGAGGCGCCGACACCCGGTCGCGGACGCTGGGTTCGGCCCCGGCACGCCGGTCCGGTGGGTGTCGTGGTCCGGGCGGTGTCGGGAGGGAACGCCGCCGGCGGTCGGCGGCACGGTCGGTCGATCGCGCGGTCGACGGCAAAGTCCTTCCGGGTACGCCCTGTCGGCGTGGGACATCGCCGAGCCGGCACCATGGGACGCGACCGGTGCGGATGCCGGTGCCGGTGTCGATGCCGGTGTCGGTACGCCGGCGACGCGAGACGGGAGGTGAGCGACGTGGTCCCCACGACCCGATCCGCCTCCCGCGGGCGAAACCGGCGGGTCGGTGTGCTCACCCGGTGGATCCTGCTCGTCGTGCTCGCGTGTGGTGTGGTCGGCATGCACACCCTGGGCCACCCGGCGAGCACCGTTGTCGGGTCCGGCGGGGCGTCTGATTCCGGGTCCGGCGCGCTGTCCGGCGTCGCGTTGGTTGCCGGGTCCGGCGTCGCGTCGCAGGTCGAGCCAGTCGCCGTGTCGGGGGCCGAGTCCGTCGCAGGGATGGGTGTCGCGGCCGCTGCCGTGGATCATGCGGTGACGAACGAACCCGCGACCGGTCACGGGGAGGCGTGCCCGCGCGGTGACTGCGCGCCGGGGGACGGGTCCGGCGACAAGCACGGGTCCGAGCACGGGACCGACCCGGCCTCGATGTGCCTGGCGGTCCTGTTCGCCGGCCTCGGCGCGCTCGCCACGGCGCTTGCCCTACTCGCCCTTCGCCGCGCCCGCGATCTGCCCGCGTTCCGTCCGCGGGCGCGAGCGGCGCGGTTCGTGTCGGGCCTGCCCCCGCCCGGACCACCGGAACTCTCGCTCCTGCAGGTACTGCGCATATAGGCCGCCGCTCGGTCACGAGCCACGGCCCGTGACGTCGCGCCCGCTTTCGCATCCTCGGGCCGTCGCACCGCGCGGACCCGGGTACCTCCAGGAGACGAACCACCGTGAAACGACTGTCCCGCAACATCGCCCTGACCGCGACCGCCACCACCGCGGCGCTCGTCCTCGCCGCCTGCGGTAGCGACGACAAGGGTCACGACATGGACGGCATGGACAAGCCGTCGGCCTCGGCCCCGGCGAACCCCCAAGCCGCGCCGAGCACTTCCGCCCCGGTATCGGCGGGTGCGTTCAACGACGCGGACGTGATGTTCGCGCAGATGATGATCCCGCATCACGAACAGGCCGTGGAGATGGCCAAGGAAGCCCCGGCCAAGGCAGCCGACCCCGAGGTGAAGAAGCTCGCGGCCGCGATCGAGGCCGCACAGGCCCCGGAGATCGCACAGATGAAGGGTTGGCCGGCCGGCTGGGGCAAGCCCGCGGCCGTACCCGGCGGCATGAGCCACGGCGACGGCATGATGTCGGACGCGGACATGGCCAGGTTCAAGGCGTCCACCGGTGCCGAGTTCGACAGGCAGTTCCTCGCCATGATGATCGCCCACCACAACGGCGCGATCGCCATGGCCGACACCGAACTCGCCAAGGGCACCAACCCCGACGCCCGCGAGCTCGCCGAACGGATCAAGACCTCCCAGGCGACGGAGATCCGGCGGATGCAACAACTCCTCGGCGGGAAGGGCGGCGCGACGCCGAGCACCCCGAATACGCCGAGCACGTCGGCGATGCCCGGCACGCACCACTGATCCCACCCCGGGTTCGCCGTCGCGCGTTTGTCGGGCGACGGCGGACTCGGCCCTCGTCCGGGCCGGCACCGAGGAAGGGGGCCGGCCGGGGCGGCGGCGACGGTTACGACGTGGGTGAGACGCTTGCCGGCATCGCCGACCCGAGCGATCCGAGCGCCCTGAGCGACCCGACCGCTCGGGACGATCGGCGGCGGTTGCCGTGCCGGATCAGCCCTGCCACCAGTCGTCGAGCGGAGTGACCGGGACGGTCCGCTTGTGTCGCGTCGCGAGGTATACCGACTCCACCTTCGCCGCCAGGTCGGGCGTGACGTCGGTGCCTTCCAGGTAGTCGTCGATCTGGGTGTACGTCAGGCCGAGGGCCACCTCGTCGGGCAGCGCGGGCCGGTCGTCCTCGAGGTCGGCGGTCGGCACCTTCTCCCAGGTGCTCGGCGGTGCGCCCAACTCCTGCAACAGCGCGGCGCCTTGGCGCTTGGTCAGTCCGGTCAGCGGGGTGATGTCGACGCCGCCGTCGCCGTACTTGGTGAAGAAGCCGGTCACCGCCTCGGCCGCGTGGTCGGTGCCCACGACCAGCAGGCCGAGCTGGCCGGCGATCGAGTACTGGATCACCATGCGTTCGCGGGCCTTGATGTTGCCGCGCACGAAGTCCCGCAGCGTGGGCTCGCCGCCGAGCAGCTCCCGCAGGCCGAGCGCCGCCTCGGCGGCGACGGCGTCCGCGCTCGGCTTGACGTCGACCGTGATCGACCGGTCCGGCTTGACGAACTCCAACGCGATCTGCGCGTCGTGCTCGTCGGCCTGTACGCCGTACGGCAACCGCACCGCGACGAAGACCGCCTCGTGCCCCTCGGCCCGCAGCTCCTCGCTCGCGAGTTGGCACAACCTGCCGGTCAGCGTGCTGTCCTGGCCGCCACTGATCCCGAGCACGTAGCCCTTGGCCGGGGTCGACCGCAGGTAGTCCTTGAGGAAGTCGACCCGTTGCCGGATCTCGACCTTGGGCACGGTGGTCGCCTTGACGCCGAGTTCGGCGAGAATCTGCTCGCGTGGGTTCGCCATCCACGTACTGTACTGGCCGGAATCGACGTGGTCGGCGACCGGGCGGCGCTGCCCGTTGTCCGCCTGCGCCGGTGCGGAAGGGGGCTCGTTCGGTGCCCCGCGCGGGCCGGCCCCGGCGCCTGTGGGCCGGGGCACGGAGTCGGCGGATGGCCCGTGCGTCGGGGAGGACGACGTCGTGACAGCGGGGCTCGTCGTGGCAGCGCACGGTGAGCCCTCGTCAGGCCGGGCAGGCGTCGACGCAACGTGCGCGGGCGACGCGGTCAGGGTGGGTTCTGCGCCGGGGGGATCCGAACGGTCGGGTATTGTGCCAGGTCAGACGCAAGGTGATCATGAAAGTCGCCGTTCGGCCGAACGGCCGGAGGGCGATCGATCCACAGATCCACAGTGGACCCTCCGTGCGCAAGCTCGTGTACTACATCGCCTCCACGCTCGACGGTTTCATCGCCGGTCCGGACGGCGCCGACCCCTCGGGACCCGGCGGCTTCTGGCCGATCCCCGGCGACTATCTGCGGCACCTGGCCGGGGAGTACCCCGAGACCTTGCCCGGCCCGGCCCGGGACGCGCTGTCGATCACGGCGGAGGGCACGCACTTCGACACCGTCGTGGAGGGGCGCAAGTCGTACGAGATCGGCCTGGCCGCCGGCATCCCCGACGCCTTCCCGCATCTGCGCCACCTGGTGTTCTCCACCACGTTGACCGAGGCCCCCGCCCCGGCGGTCGAACTGGTCGCCGGCGATCCGGTGGCGAAGGTGCGGGAGCTGAAGCAGGAGGACGGCAAGGACATCTGGCTGGTCGGCGGCGGCGAACTGGCGGGCGCCCTGTACACCGAGATCGACCGGTTGATCATCAAGCTCGGCCCGTTGACCATCGGCACGGGGATCCCCCTCTTCGGCCGCACGGCCGCCTTCGACCCGCGCATCTGGAACCTGACGGACCACACCGTCCTGGACAGCGGCGCGGCCTTCCTCACCTACACCCGCTCGTAGGACCCGCGATCGCCGGCGTCGGGGGATACGGATCGTCGCCCGCGACGCCGGCAGCGCCGGGCCCCGGCGCGGCGCCGTGCGCTCTCCGGCCGCGGAAATGCGCGCGGTTCGACCGGTTCGACCCGGCCGAACCCGGTCCCACCCCGACCCGGCGTGATCCCACGTGGTCCGGTCGATAGCCTCGGGCCTCGACACAGGCGTGCGACGTGGGGAGTGGGGCATGCGGCACCCGGAACACGGTGACGAACCACGGGCCGTGGAGGACGGCGGTGGTGGCGGCGACAAGGCCGACATCGGGGCCGCGGGGGCCATCGGAGCCGCCGACGGCGAGGTGGCGGTGGCCCGACTGGCCCTGCACGACGACGATCTCCCGCACGCGGCACGGCACTTGGCGGACGCCATGCTCGGCAACCCCCAACTGCCCGAACTGCACGAGGCTTTGGCCGAGTTGTGCGCGAAGGCGGGAGGACCGGCGGCGGCCCGGGAGCTCTTCCCGCTCGACGGGGAGATATACCTGGGCACGCTGGTCTGCCGGGCCTACGTCGAGGCGGCGATCGGCGACTGGGACGCCGCCGTCGGACTGATCGCCTCGGCCATCGGCTTCGACCCCACCACGCCCTGGACCCCGGCGGCCTGGCCGGCCGCGACGGAACCGGCACAACTTCTCGACCCGGACGCGCTCGCGGAGGCGGTCTCCCGCGCAATCGCATCCCTACCGGACCCGATGTCCGAGGAACAGCGGTCCGTACTAAGGCCGTTCGAACAACTCGTGCGCTCGGTCGCGGCCCGACACCCCGACCACGTCTTGTTGTCGGTGATGACCTCCGCACTCGTCAGGCGCATGGGTGACGCCGTCGAGGCGGTTCGCATCGCCGAACACGCGCATCGGATCGCCCCCGGCTACATGCCCGCGGTGATGCTCGGCAACGCGCTGCGCGCCGATGGCCGCCCCGACCGGGCCCTGGCGGTCTGGGAGGCCCAACTGGCCCGCGAGTTCGACACCCACCTGGCCGTGGACGTCGCCGAACTGTACGGCGCGACCGACCGCCCGGCCGAAGGCCTGAACCGGCTCGAGCGGGTCCTGGCCACCGAACCGGATCACCCCACCGCGGCTCCTGCCCGATACGGTCTGCGCCACCGGTCCGACGGCGACATCGCCCACCTGTTGGGCCTGTTCGACCACCACCGCGCCCATCCCGACCACGACTACGCACTGGACCTGTTGGCCCGACTCGGGCGGCGACAGCCCTGGCTGGGCATGGTCCACTCGGCCGCCGAGGCGACCGTCAACCTGGTACAGCAGGTGCTGAGCTCGCCGGCCGAGAACCGCAGCAGCGAACTGAGCTGCAACGTCTCCCGATGGGAGCCGCCCAGTTCGCAATTGGCGCTGCGTCTGGCGTTTCCGGGGAGCACCGTCGAGTACCAGTCGTTGGCCGAGCCGGATCCGCGCCTGCCACTGCGTGAAGTCTCCACCCGGGTCTGGGAGTTCGACGGCCTGGACCCGCATCCCGCCGTCCCGGCGCCGTCCCCGTCGGGAGCCGAGCTGATCCGGGTCACCACCGAGATCGCCTGGCCGACCATTCCGGCCGCCTACGACCACGCCGTACGCCTGGCCGGCCTGGAACTCGCCGACCTGCTCGGTGCCCTGGTCCACCCACCTGCTCCGCGCGAGGATGCGCTGGGGCGTGAACTCCTGGCCCACCAACCCGAGTTGTGGATCCGCGGTGTCCAGGCCTTCGCCTGCCTCGGCATCGCCCACCACCGCACCGACCAGCCCTGGGCGGAGTCGGAGCGCCGCCGGGTGCTGGTCGACCTGCTGCTCGGACCCGAGGACTGGACCACCGAGGCCGCCGGCTTCGCGCTGGTCGCCGTCGCCTGGACCCACCCCGACACCCGCGACGACATCGGCGCACTCGTGCTGGAACGACTGATTAACGTCGCCGAGAGCGCCAGACATCGCGAGGTGACGATCCTGCGCTCGATCTGCGCGCTGATGCTCTGCTGCCCCTGGATGGACGAACACGCCCTGCGCCTGGCGCGAAACCTGGCCGAACGGGACCGCCGAGAGGCCGACGATGCCTCCGATCAGGACGAGCGCGGACCGTCGGACGAGCGGGACGAGGGCGCGCGCTCACCGACGGACGATCGCACCGCGAAGGCCGGTACGGGCACGGACGATGCCGCGCCCGTCGCCCCCTCCGCGCCGCCCGCCGGATCCCGGTCGGGCCGATTCAAGCGACTCTTCGGACGGCAGTGATCGCACGGCAGCGAGCCGCGAGTCCCGATCACGAACGCGCTGGTCGGCGCGTGCGCCGTTCCCACTCGCGTGTGGGGTCACCCTCGACGGCCCGGGGCGACCCCACACGCCTGCGGGTACGGCCGTCTCGAGGCGACACGAGGATCCGGCCGTCCCGCGATCGCCGGGACAACCGCATCGTCGGCGCCCCGGTGTCGCCGGCGCGCACCTGCCCTGTGTTCACCCGATGGAGTGGCGGACCGTCCGCGTGCGGAGCGTCACGGCCCGGCCGGAGGTGCGGACTGGAACCCTCACAACCGGCGGGGAACTCCCGTGCAGAGTCGACCTTGGCGCAGGGCCGAACCCTCGGAGGATGAGTTTCGTTGGCGACGAGCATGCATGTGGTCTGGAAGTCGGAGGCGGCCGAGCACGTCGTGTACGAGACATACTCGATCGAGGTGGTCGAGGACGGCGGCGCCCACGGCGAGGTGGTCAGCAACCGGCACGACACGGTGATCCGTAGCCGGGCGCATGCCCGGGAAATCGCCGCGGAGCACGGCTACGAACTCTTCAGCGACGGCGACGCGTGGGGGAGCCTCCCGGAAGAGGGCTGAAGCCCTCGCCCGACTCTCCTCGGGTGGTGGTGGCGCGCCAGTACGTCCGGGCACAGACGTCGATCCGGGAGCGGCCGACCAGGATCGGGCCGGGGTTCGTCCGCGCACGATCGAGGCCGCTCACCCGAGCGCACCGTCCGGCCCGCGGCGCGCCGCGAATCGTCGCGGTGCCTGCGGCCCGGCCCGAAAACGCGGACGGATCGGCGCCGACCGCCGACATCGCGTACGCGGTCCGGAAGCAACCGTGGTGGCGCCCTGGGACCCGGTCGGAGTTCGAGCTTCACACGGTCACGACCTGTGTGGGATCGACGGGTACGTCGACGCTGCGGGTACCGCCGAAGACTCCGGGCAGTACGAACCGGACGACGATTCTTCCGCCGAACGCCTTGCCGGTCACCACTCCCTCCGTCCCTTGGGGAACTCGCTGCTGCAGGCCCTCACCGATGTCCTGTTGGGCTTTGACCTTCGTGCCGATGTTCACGCGTTGGTTCCCGACTTTCCTCATGGCGAGCGGAGTTCCGGTCGCCGAAGGTCGACCGGGCGCACCCGGGGAGGGGCCGGTCGAGGGGCGTTCGCATATCGCCTGGCGCGGCCGGGGCGAGCCCGGATCGGCGGCGTTCGCTCATGGTGGTCAACGGCCGGGACCGCCGACAGAGCGCGTGGATGTGCGAGTAAGGCGTGCGGCGGCCACGTTCCACTCGAACGCGCGCCCGACCAACCGAGTGGCTACCGCCCGACCCCGGGCCGGTTCGCCGGCCGGCCCCGTGGCCGCGGTGGCACACCGGGTGCGCCGGGCGCGGCGCCGGTGGCCACGGGGGCGGCCCGCGGCACGTCGCGCCCAACCCTCGGTCGAGACGAGCACCGCCATCGAAGCTCCCGAAATCCCGCGGCGCTTGGGTCGTGCCCTGCTCCGGGGCCTGGGCGAACTCGGGGTCGGGTGGGTGAGGTGTGCGGTGGTCGTGGCACCATGCATGGCATGACGACGAACCGAAGGGTCCATGCCGCGTAGGCGGCCGGGATACGTCCGGGCCGGCGTGTTGCGCCGGCGGACACCGGGGACGAGGACGGCCATCGACGGACTGTCCGCGCGGGCGATGTCCGAGATCTTCCGGCTCGAACGCACCCGCAACTACCTGCGGCCGGGAGACGTCGGGGCGGCCGTGCGTCTGTGGAGGAACCACGTCCGCCGTTCCGAGCGCGACCTGTGGCGCGACTACGAGTGGGGCAACGCGCACTGGTACTGCTGCGGCAATCCCCTCGAAGCCCGCGCTCTCCTGGACACCCTGACGTCGGCCCTGTCGCGTCGAAGCGCACGCGAACTCCGCCTGATCATCGACAGGTTGGACGACTTCCGGAACCGACCGTCACCGCCGTACGAGGCAGGCGAAGGCTGAAGGACGGGTCGGGGGCGGCGGCATCGGACGGGAACGGATCGCCGACGGCGCACGCACGTCGTCACTGCCGGAGGACCTCGCGCTCACCGTCCGTGGCATCTCGCACGCGTTGGGCGGATACCGACGGCCGAACGATCGGGTGTATCCCGGGACGATCACCGAGGTGGCATCGGCGTGTCGCCGACTTCCTCGCGCGGTGTCACTCTGGAAGGGGCCGCACCGGAGCTTCGGCCGAGACGGGTTGTAGCCGTGTCGGCCGCGGTCCGTGACCGGGTCGGTGCCGCTTTCCGGCGGTCCGATGGGCGTGGTCGTCGACTCGGTGGTTCGGTGCGTCCGAGCGCGCGCCCATCGCCACATGGAGGAGCCATGACGGCAACGACACGTTACGACGCACCCGTTGCGATCGAAGGCGACGGTGTCGAACTTCGGATGCGCGAAGTCGGTGGCGGGATGTCCGTCACATTCGTGCGATTCCCGCGAGGCGCCGATATGGCACCGGGGCTCGAAGGACTGCCCGACGGCATGTGCCAGTGCCCGCACTGGGGTTATCTGCTCAAGGGGCGGCTGAGGATGCGCACGAAGGACGGGAACGAGATCTACGAGGCGGGCCAGGCGTTCTATTGGGCACCCGGTCACGTGCCGGAGGCACTGGAGGATTGCGAGTACGTGGACTTCTCGCCGACCGAGGAATTCACCGAGGTGATCGACCACATCAAGGCTCGGATGAGATGACCCGCACACGAGGCATCCGAAGGTCCGGCGTGGACCCTGCCTTCGGGGCGGCCGGGTTCGTTGTCGGTGGCTTTGCCCAGTGGGGGAAGTCTCTTCGACGTCGCGGCGATGCCCGGGTTGGCTGAGGCGTGTGAATGAACGTGTGGTGCCCGAGGAGGGCGCTTGGATCGTCGAGGCGTGGGTTCCACGACTGCGGGAACTCGGCGAGGACGGCGCTCTGCCGGCGGGCCTGGTGTGGTGCGCGACCTGTGACGAGCGCCCGCGGTTCGAGGTCGAGGGCGATGTCTATCGCTGCGGGGCGTGTCGGTTCGCCGTGCGGGGGCTGATGCTGGAAGAGGTTGTGGCGACACAGGTCGTGGCCGGCATCTGCGCGTCGAGGAAGCTCGCGCCCGCGAAGCGCACCGTCGACGAGGTGGTCGAGACGTGGAACGCCTCCTCGACCGGGCATCAGGCGCGAGTGATCGCCATGGTGGTGGCACGGATCGACGTCGGCCCGGGCGAACCGGCCGCGTTCATGATCCGTTGGCGCGCGACCCAGCCGCCGACCTCGGTTCTCGTGCCGAGCCCCTGACGGCCGTTCGGCCGTTCGGCCGGTCGCTCCGGCTGCTCCGGCTGCTCCGGTCGCCCTGATCATCCCGGCCGCCCCGGCCGTTTGCATGCCGGAAATCCGAGACCGATTCCCCGGCGCCCGCGCCGCCATCCGCTACGGCCGCCCGTGGCGTCGATCGTCGAGTGCGGAGGCCGCCCGCGGGCTGTGCCGATTCCGTTCGGAAGCTCCGGATTCCACGGACCCGGTGGGTGCCGTGGTCCCGGTCGACCGGTTCCCGCAGGCCGTGTCCGGCGGTGGGTCCGATGGCATCGAGCGATGCGCAGGGCCGCTTCCTTCGACCGCAACGCGGGCTCGATGGCCGGGTGATGGCGCTCTCGGACGCCCTGTCGGGTCGCTCCTTCCCGGCCTCTCGTCGCGTGTTCACGGGCCGACGTCCGGAGGAGGTCCCATCACCCTCGGGAGTGGGAACCAGTGCCTCCCAGGCCCCTTCGGCGGCCTGCGAAGGGGCACTGGGAGTCGGGTTCAGGGGCGCTCCGACCGATGCTCATCGAGGCTCTGTGTGGCGATCTGCGGGCCTGAGAGCGTTTCGGCGTGGGGGGACTTGTCGGATGGGATTTTTGGACACTGTATCGATGATGAAATGGCTTCCATGCCTGTTTGATGAGCGCGCGATGGGTATGCTGGAGCCTGTTCTTGCTTGAGGAGCGCAGCCCCCGGAGGGCCTTGTTCGGCCTGCCCGTGTGTGGCCGGCTCCACCCGAAGACACGTACGCTCCCGTCGCCCGGCGGGAGCGTGGCTTGTAGTGCCAGAAAAGAGTGCCTTGTGACTGATTCCGGCATCCTCTCCGTCGCCACCGAGTCCGAAGCCGACGGTTCCCTCGATCCCTCCGCCGCCCCCGCCCCCGCACTCGCACCCACGTCCCGCGACGGCAACGGCGGGGAGGGCGTGGCGTACGGCGCCAACGAGATCAGCGTGCTGGAGGGGCTGGACCCCGTTCGCAAACGGCCCGGCATGTACATCGGTTCGACCAATGAGCGCGGACTGCACCACATGGTGCAGGAGATCGTGGACAACTCGGTCGACGAGGCCCTGGCCGGTTTCGCGGACCGGATCGACGTGACGCTGCTCGGCGACGGCGGTGTTCGGGTGGTGGACAACGGGCGTGGCATTCCCGTGGGTCTGCACCCGGAGAAGCGCAAACCGGCCGTCGAGCTCGTGTTGACCGTGCTGCATGCCGGCGGGAAATTCGGCGGCGGCGGATACGCGGTCTCCGGCGGGCTCCACGGAGTGGGACTGTCGGTGGTCAACGCCCTGTCCACGCGCCTGTTCGTGGAGGTGCGCGCCGACGGATACCGGTGGAGTCAGGGATATCGCAACGGTGTGCCGACCGCGCCCCTGGCTCGGCACGAAGCCGTGACCGACACGGGCACCTCACTCACCTTCTGGGCCGATCCGAACGTCTTCGAGACCACCGAGTACTCCTTCGAGACACTGGCCCGCCGCCTCCAGGAGATGGCCTTCCTCAACAAGGGCCTGACCCTGGCGCTGACGGACGAACGCGCGGGCGCGCGGGAGCCGTCGGGCTCGGGCGACGGCGGTGTCGAGAAGGCGGGGGCGGACCGGGCCCGGTCGGTCTCGTACCGCTACCAGGGCGGCATCGTCGACTTCGTGAAGCACCTCAACTCCCGCAGGGGCGACCCGGTACACCCCTCGGTCATCTCCCTCCGGGCCCAGGGCACGGGGCAACACCTGTCCGTGGATGTCGCGATGCAGTGGAGCACCCGCTTCAACGAAGGCGTGTACTCGTTCGCCAACACCATCCACACCCACGGGGGCGGCACGCACGAGGAGGGATTCCGTACCGCCCTGACCGGTGTGGTCAACCGCTACGCCCGGGAGCGGAGGCTGCTGCGGGACAAGGACGACAACTTCTCCGGCGAGGACGTGCGCGAGGGGTTGACCGCGATCGTCGCGGTGAAGTTGACCGAGCCGCAGTTCGAGGGCCAGACCAAGACCAAGTTGGGCAACACACAGGCGCGGACGTCCGTCCACAAGGTGGTCCACGAGCAGTTGGCGGACTGGTTCGACCGGAACCCGAACGAAGCGGCGGACATCGTCCGCAAGGCGATCGCGGCCCGGAGTGCCCGGGTCGCCGCCCGCAAGGCGCGCGATCTCACCCGCCGCAAGGGCATGTTGGAATCCGCCGCGCTACCCGGCAAGCTCGCGGACTGCCAGTCCACCGAGGCCGACGCGTGCGAGATCTTCATCGTCGAGGGCGACTCGGCGGGCGGCTCCGCGAAGTCCGGCCGCGACCCCCGGTACCAGGCGATTCTGCCGATCCGCGGCAAGATCCTGAACGTCGAGAAGGCGCGCATCGACAAGATCCTGCACAACCAGGAGATCCAGGCGCTCATCTCGGCGTTCGGCACCGGGGTCCACGAGGACTTCGATCTCGGCAAGCTCCGCTATCACAAGATCATCCTGATGGCGGACGCCGACGTCGACGGCCGGCACATCAACACCCTGCTGCTGACCTTCCTCTTCCGCTTCATGCGGCCCCTGATCGAAGCCGGACACATCTACCTCTCCCGACCCCCGCTCTACAAGATCAAGTGGAGCCGGGACGACAGCCAGTACGCCTACACCGACCGCGAACGCGACACCCTCGTGGAAATCGGCCGGCGACACGGCAAGCGCCTGCGCGACGACACCATCCAACGCTTCAAGGGGCTCGGCGAGATGAACGCCGAGGAACTCCGCGTCACGACCATGGATCCGGACCATCGCGTGCTGGGGCAGATCACGCTCGACGACGCCGCCCTGGCCGACGACCTGTTCGCCGTCCTGATGGGCGAAGACGTGGAGGCCCGACGCTCGTTCATCCAACACAACGCCCAGGACGTGCGCTTCCTCGACATCTGATCCACCCTCGGCGCCGTCGCCGCGCACGCCGCCGGCATCCGCGAGGTCCGGCGCGATCGGGGCTCCCGGCGCGGAGCGCGGCACACCGGGCGCGCCGAGATCGTAAGGCCGGCGTCCTCCGGGTTCGGCGGGCAACAGGCAACATGTGCCGACACTTTCGCCGAAGGCGCGGGCAACACCGGGGAGGCCGGAGCCGGTTCGCGCACAGCGCACCCTCGTCGCACGCGCCCCCGAAGCCCGCGCAACGCCGCGTCACCCCCACCGGCCACCACGGGCACCCCCTCGCGGGGCACCCCACGCCGAACCCCACAAGCGCGGCTTGCCCGAACGTTCGCGAGATCGCCCCGTGTTCCGAGGTGGATCGCCCGTATCCCCGCATGGGGGCTACGCGTTGGGTCGGTCGGTTTTCAGGGGGTTGCCGGGGGCGTGGTCGCCGAGGCTGTTGAGGAGTTGGCGCAGGAGGCCGGCGAGGCGTTCCTGGTCGTCGCCGCTCAGTTTCGCGAGGAGTCTCGCCTCCAGGTCGACGTGGTCGACGACGACGCCGTCGATGAGGTCGCGGCCACGGTCGGTCAACGTGATCAGCACGCTGCGCCGATTGAGCGGATCGAGTTCGCGGGTCACCATCTCCCTCGCGACGAGACGGTCGATCCGGTTGGTGATCGCCCCGGAGGTGACCATCGACGACTCGACGAGCTGCTTGGCGGTGAGCCGGTACGGGTGCCCGGATCGGCGCAGCGTACCCAGGATGTCGAATTCCCAAAGCTGCAGGTCGTGCGTGGCGAAGTGGTCGCGAAGCTCACGCTCGAGCAGTCGGCAGGCGCGCTGGATCCGGGCCACGACGCCCATCGGCGTGGGGTCGATGTCGGGCCGCTCGACCCGCCACTGGTCCATCCGCCAGTCGACGTTGTCCTCCACGGGCTGCCGCCTCCCAGAACCTCTTAACGTGAAACTGTTTGACGCCATCCTAACAGGGAGCTACATTCGCCAACGTTGAATAGTTCAACGTTAAGGAGAACAGATGCTCCGGGACCCGAGCCGGTCGGACACGGGACGCGCGTCCCCGTCCGGCGGCACGCTGGGACTGACCCTGCTGACCGCGACCGCACCGGCCACGTGGGGCACCACATACCTGGTCACCACCGAGTTCCTCCCGGTCGGCTATCCGCTGGTGTCCGGAGTGATCCGCGCGCTGCCGGCGGGGCTGATCCTGCTCGCCGTCACCCGGCGACTGCCGCACGGCAAGTGGCTGTGGCGCTCCCTGCTGCTCGGCACCCTCAACATCGGCGCGCTCTTCGCCCTGCTGTTCGTGGCCGCCTACCGCTTGCCGGGTGGCGTCGCGGGGACCCTCACCGCCGTCCAGCCGCTGCTCGTCGTCGGCCTGGCGTACCTGCTCCTGGGCGAGCGGCCCACCCGCTGGCGGTTGGGCTGGGGGCTGGTCGGTGTGCTGGGCGTCGGGTTGATCGTGCTGCGCGGCCGGCTCTCCTTCGACCTGCTCGGCGTCCTGGCCGGCATAGCGGCCGCCGGCGTGATGGCCGGCGGGATCGTCCTGACCAAACGCTGGGGACGTCCGGACGGCGTCGGCCCGGCGACCATCGCCGCCTGGCAACTCACCGCCGGCGGGCTCGTGCTCCTGCCGCTCGCGCTCGTCTTCGAGGGACTTCCGTCCGGACTGGACGCTCGTGCGCTCGGCGGCTACGCGTGGTTGTCCGGTGTGGGCGCCCTGCTTTCCTTCCTGGTCTGGTTCCAGGGCATCGGCAGGCTGCCCGTGGTCGCGGTGTCGTTCCTGGCCCTGCTCTCACCCGTGGTGGCCACGCTCCTGGGGTGGTTGTTCCTGGACGAATCGCTCACTCCGTGGCAGTGCTTCGGGTTCGTGCTCGCGCTGACCGCCGTCGCCGCCGCGCAACTGACCCCCGACGTCGTCCGTGACCTGGTCCGTACCCCCGCCACCGCCAAGGGAGAATGAACATGACGCGCACCGTGCTGATCACCGGAGCCACCGGAACCGTGTCCACCGCGCTGCTGGACACGCCGGCGGCGAAGGACATGACGCTTCGCGCGCTCGTGCACGACGAACGCAAGGCGGACGGCCCGCGCGGGCAGGGCGCCGAGGTCTTCGTCGCCGACCTCGACGACGCCCGGTCGCTGCCGCCCGCCTTCGAGGGTGTGCACGACCTGTGGCTGCTCACCCCGAACGGTCCGCGCGCCCCGGAGAACAACATGAACGTGCTCTGGGCCGCCCGCCGGGCCGGTGTGGAGCGCGTCGTGCGCCTGTCCGTGGTCGGCGCGGCGCACGACGCGCCGAACCGCAGCGGCAGGCTGCACGCGCTGTCCGACCGGGAGACCGAACGTTGCGGCATGCGCTGGACGATCCTGCGCCCGCACTGGTTCATGCAGAACCTGCTGAACGAGGCCGGCGACATGCGTGCCGGCGGCACGTTCGCGCTGAACATGGCCTCGGCGCGGATCGGCATGATCGACGCACGCGACATCGCCGAGTGCGCCGCCCGTGTGCTGTCGGACGACCCGGATCGCCACCACGGCAAGACGTACACCCTCACCGGCCCGCGCTCGCTGACCTTCGACGAGGTCGCCGAGCAGACGGGCCGCGTTCTCGGCAGACCCACGGCGTACCTGCCGGTCGGCGACGCGGCCAAGCGCGAGACGTTGCTCGGCTACGGCGTTCCGCCGTGGATCGTCGACATGCTCGAGGAGTACGCGCAGGCGTACGCCTCCGGGTGGGGGGACTTCACCACCGGTACGGTCGCCGACCTGCTCGGTCGCCCGCCGCGCGACATCGCCGACTTCGTCCGCGACCACGCCGCGGCGTTCACGACCGACGACTCCCGGTCGGCCGTGGACGCCTGAGGCCGCCGCCCGCCGCCCGCCGCCCGCCCGATCGCGCGGGTGCGCGACGGTGGGCCGGCGGCGGGTCCGCGATCCCTCGGGCACGAACCCCGCCGAGCCGCGTTCATGCAGGTCGGCGGGGCTGTCGGGGTGCGGCGGTAGGCTCATGGCATGGACCAGCAACACCTTGCCAACCTCGCGCACCTGCGCCGAGCGCGGGATCTGGTGGACCGCGAGTACGCGCGTCCGCTGGACGTGCCGACCATGGCCCGCCACGCGCTGATGTCGCCGGGGCATTTCTCCCGGGCCTTTCGGGCGGCCTACGGCGAGACGCCGTACAGCTACATCATGACCCGTCGGGTCGAGCGGGCGATGGCGTTGCTGCGCGAGGGCATGAGTGTGACCGACGCGTGCATGGCGGTCGGCTGTACCTCCCTCGGCTCGTTCAGCTCGCGGTTCACCGAACTGGTGGGCATGACGCCGAGCGCGTACCGCGCCGCGGACCACGAGGCCGTGCTGGCGATGCCCACGTGTGTGGCCAAGGTGCGCACCCGGCCGACCAGGGAGTCATCGGTCAGGATTGGAGAAGCGGCCCCCGGCACCGCCGTCTAGCGTTGTTCGCATGACCATTTCACTCCAGTACTGCCACATCACCGTCAACGACGTGGACGAGTCGCTCGCCTTCTACCGCGACGGACTCGGCTACGAGGTGCGCAACGACGTCGGCTCGGACGGGTTCCGGTGGATCACCCTCGGCAGCCCCTCCCAGCCGGACGCCGAACTCGTCCTGTCGGTGCCGCACGCCGGCCGGTCCGAGTCCGACGGCGACACCCTGCAGGAACTGCTCGTCAAGGGTGTGCTGCCGATGGTCGTGTTCCGCACCGACGATCTCGACGCGACCTTCGAGAGGGTGCGCGCCTCCGGGGCCGAGGTGCTCCAGGAGCCCATCGACCAGCCCTGGGGCCCGCGCGACTGCGCGTTCCGGGACCCCTCGGGCAACATGGTGCGCATCTCGCAGACGCCCAAGGCGTAACAACCGGCACACGTACGCGGCTTTCGTACGCCGCCGCCCCGGGGCTCGCCCGCCTCCGGGGCCGGCCGCGCGCGGAAGCCGCTTCGGCGCGCCGTCGATGGGTTCCACGGCGGACCCGGCCCCGTCTTCGTGTGCGGGAACCGCGCGGGGGCAGGTGTGTTCGGGATCACCGGAAGGCGGCGTTGTGGCTCCGGACGGCCGGAGCCGGTCGCAGGGCGTCCAGCATGGTGGTGAACTCGGCCCTCGTCTCCGCGAGTTCGCGTCTCGGATCGGATTCGGCGAGGATGCCCGCCCCCGCGTGCAGGCGTACGCCGTCCGGGTCGGTCTGCGCGCAGCGCAGGGCGACGACCCATTGGCCGTCGCCGTGCCGGTTGGTCCAGCCGACGAGACCGCCGTAGTAGTCGCGGGGGCGGGTCTCCAGTCGGCGGATCAGCGTGTGCGCGGCCTCGCGGGGCAGGCCGCACACCGCGGGGGCGGGATGGAGCAGGGCGGCCAGCGCGAACGCGGTGGGCGCGGGCCGGCGCAGCCGGGCGCGGATCGGGGTGCACAGGTGCCACAGGCGTCCGGCGGCCTTGAGTCGGGGTCGGTCGGGGATGTGCAGGCGGGTGCACAGCGGATGCAGGACGCGGCGCAGTTCGTCGACGACCAGGGCGTGTTCGCGCAGGTCCTTGACGGAGGCGGCGAGCGCGTGTGCCGCCGCCAGGTCGCGCACGGGGTCGCGATGTCGGGAGGCGGTGCCGGCGAGCGGGTTCAGGGCCAGCAGGTCGCCCTGTCGGGTGAGCAGGAGTTCGGGGGAGGCGCCCAGCAGCGCTCGGGCGCCGGGCGTGCCCGGCGGGTCGAGGGCGACGTGGAAGAGATGGGCCAGCGGGTGGAGTCGGTCCAGCAGGGCCAGCGTCGCGACGGGGTCGATGTCGCGGCGCAGGGTCAGCGTCCGGGCCAGGACCACCTTGTGGGCCTCGCCGGCACGCAGACGGCGCACGGCCTTGGCGACGGCTCCCACATAGGCCGCCTCACCCCGCGTGTCGACGCGATGGGGTCCGGTCGGTACGGCCGGCGGGCCCGGCCGGCGCTGCCGGGGTGTGGCCGTCACCCGGCCGAGTGCGAGCGCGGCGGGGGTGTCCTCGTCGAAGGGCAGGGCGCCGACGACGCACCAGCGTGGGTCGGCGTCGCGCAGTGTTCTCGCGGCCGCGTGCGCGGCTCGGGTGAACTGCCCGGGACCGAGCGGGACTTGGGTCGGAAGAGGCGTGGTGGACCGGGCCCGCAGGACGTGCCGGGACGTGGTCAGGAGCCAGTGTGCCGGGTCGTGGGACATGATCCGCTCCCGGGGGTCGTGCGGCTGGTGGTGCCGGCCGCGCGGGGACGCACCGTCGTCGATGTGGCGGCGGTGCGGGTGATACGACGGGTGTGATCGGAGGCGGGGGACACGTCGACGTCGGCGATGACGCGGGGTACGTGACGGGCCCCGGCGGGATCCCCACGCGATGCGCGGCCGCGTCGCCGTGCGCACCGTCCGGTCGATGCCGCCCACCGCGCCGGTGACGACGGGCACATCCCGGTCCGCCCCGGTCGGTCGCACGCCGCTCCTTCCGGGCGGCCGCGTGGCTGCCCGGCTGCCACTCCATCACCCGAACCCCCTCGCGTGGCAGGGCGTGTGGGGGTGGTGCGCGCGCACCCGAAGGCACCGGCGCGCGACCGCGCGCCGTGGCCGCACCCGGATCCGGCCCGCGAGACTCGAACGAGCGTAATCCGCCCCGCCTTCGCCCTGTCGGCCCTTCGTCCCCGCCGACGCAGGTCCCGGGCCGGGACCGATCCGGCCCGGCCGTGCCGACGTCGCCGGTCCCGCGGTCGTGCCGGCCGGCTCCACCCGGCGGTGATCGGCACGTTCGTCCACGACAATGTCCGGAGCCCGGTCGTCGGAAGTACCGGGTGGCGGGCGGGTCGCCGCACGGGTGGGGTCGACATGCCCGACCCCGGCCCTCACCCGGCCGCGAGCGCACGAACGGAAGGGCTGAGCGCGGGTGCCATACGGACACGGCCGGTGCCGGAAGTCGTCGAAGCGCGCCGCCGCGGAGGCGAGCGGATCCGTCCCGCGGACGAAGCCCTCGCGGCGCGGCGCGTTGCGGGTCTACCTCGGCGCGGCGCCCGGCGTCGGCAAGACGTACGCGATGCTCGACGAAGCCCATCGCCGGCTCCTCCGGGGAACCGATGTGGTGGTCGGTGTCGTGGACTGCGGCGGTCGGCCGCTCACCGAGGAGATGCTGGTCGGTCTGGAGATCGTCGCGCCACGCGAACTGGGCCACCAGCATGGCAAGTTCACCGAAATGGACGTGGACGCGGTGATCGCCCGCCGGCCGCGCGTGGCGCTGGTCGACGACCTGGCGCACACCAACGCGCCGGGATCGCGCAACGAGAAGCGGATCCAGGACGTCGAGGAGATCCTCGACGCCGGGATAGACGTGATCTCCACGGTCGATGTGCGGCAACTCGCGTCGCTCAACGACGTGGTCGAGTCGATCACCGGCGTCCCCGAGCGCGAGACCATACCCGACGCCGCGGTACGTCGGGCCGATCAGATCGAGTTCGTCGACCTGACTCCCGAGGAGCTGCGCCGCCGAATCGCCGACGGGGACGTGTACACCCCCGGGCGGGCCGATGCCGCCCTCGCGAACTACTTCCGCCCGGGCAACCTGACCGCGCTGCGCGAGCTGGCCCTGTTGTGGGTGGCCGACGGGGTCGACGAGTATCTGCGCGAACACCGGGGCCGGCACGGGTTCGACGCGATGTGGCCGACCCGGGAACGGGTCGTGGTGGCGCTCACCGGCGGGCCGGAGGGCGACACGCTGATCCGGCGGGCGGCGCGGATCGCGGGTCGGGGCTCGGGTGGGGAACTCCTGGCCGTGCACGTGGCCCGCAGCGACGGCCTGTCCGGATCCTCACCGGCCGACCTGGCCCGCCAGCGCCGGCTGGTGGACTCGCTCGACGGCACGTTCCACTCCGTCGTCGGCGACGACGTACCCGGCGCCCTGCTGGACTTCGCCCGTGGGGAGGACGCCACGCAGATCGTGCTCGGCAGCAGTCGGCGCAAGCCCTGGCAGTTCGTCCTGGGCCCGGGCGTGGGCGCCACCGTGGCCGCCCGGGCCGGCGACATCGACACCCACATCGTCACCCACGAGTACGCCGGTCGCGGGCGGGACGACCGACCCCGGCGCACGGTCACCGCCCGGGGGCGAGCCGTGCTGGCCTGGGTGGTCGCGCTGCTCGGGCCACCCGCGCTGACCGCCGCGCTCGTGCCGATCCGGGGCAACGCCGCGCTGCCCCACGACATGCTCCTGTTCCTGGCCCTGACCGTCGCGGTCGCGCTGTTCGGCGGCCTGTGGCAGGGGGTGACCACCGCCGTGCTCGGCTCGTTGTTCATGGACTACCACATGACGCCGCCGCTGGACACCCTGGACATCGCCGCGCCGGGAAACGTGCTCGCGCTGGTGGTCTTCGTGGTGATCGCGCTGGCGGTGGCGTCGGTCGTCGACCTCGCCGCGCGACGTACCCAGCAGGCCGAACGCGGTCGGGCCGAGGCGGAGACGCTCGGCTTCCTCGCCGGGAGCGTGCTCAGGGGCGAACGGGCGTTGCCCGCCCTGTTGGAGCGGGTTCGGGTGACCTTCGACATGCGATCCGTTTCGCTGCTGCGCCGGGACGGACCCCGCGGGTCCTGGGAGAGCGTCGGGTCGGTCGGCGTGGATCCGCCGACGCGGCCCGACACGGCGGAGGTCGAGGTCGCGGTGGACGAGTCGCTCGTGCTGGTCCTGTCCGGTCGCCCGCTGCCCGCGGACACACGCCGTGTCCTGGGCGCGTTCGCCGCGCAGGCGGCGCTGGTCCTGGAGCGGGGTGCCCTGGTCGCCGAGGCGGCGGAGGCGCGTCGGCTCGACGAGGGCAACCGGGTCGACACCGCGTTGTTCGCCATGGTGGCCCGGGACCTGCGGGCGCCGCTGGCGGCGATCAAGGCCGGGGCCTCCGGTCTGCGGGTGGAGGAGGTCGACTGGGAGCGGGCGGACCGGGCCGAGTTGCTCGCCACGATCGAGGCGGGCGCCGATCGGCTCGACCGGTTGATCGGCAATCTGCTCGACATGAGCCGGCTGCGGATGGGCACGGTCGACCCGTTGCCGAGCGACATCGCGCTGGACGAGGTGATCCCGGGGGCGGTGGCGCGGGCCGCGAGGTCGGGGGTGCGGGTGTCGATTCCGGAGACGTTGCCGACCGTTCGGGCCGACGCGGAGTTGTTGGAGCGGGTGATGGCAAACCTGGTGGAGAACGCGGTTTTGCACACTCCGGCGGACACGCCCGTGACGGTCGCGGCCGGGACGGCCCGCGGCCGGGTCGAACTGCGGGTGGTCGATCGTGGTCCCGGCCTGCCCGACGACGCCAAGGACCGGGTCTTCGAGGCGTTCGCGCGGCACGGAGACGCCCCGCGAAGTCGCGGTGTGGGCCTGGGACTTGCCGTCGCACGCGGCTTCGCCGAGGCGATGGGCGGCTCGCTCGCCGCCGAGGACACGCCCGGCGGCGGGCTCACCATGGTCTTCGCGCTCCCCGTCTCGACCGGGCCCAACCCGGGTGGGGTGCGGGGCGAACTCGCGAGCTGAGTTCATCCGCCGTGTGCCGTCTCACGAGCCCGGGTCACCCGCCGTGTTCCGGGCGGGCCTCCGGCTGCCCTGCCGCGCGCCGCGACGGTCCCCTCCCGGTCGCAGGCTCGCCCGCGAAGTTCGATGCGGTGCGGGCGAGTTGCCGGTCAGGACTTGGTGAGCGCGGCCGGACCGGTAGGCGTCGCGGCGAATCGGCGAAGGCTTGGTGTGGTCGTCGCGACCAGGGCGACCGCGCCGACGCACAGGAGGCCGCCGCCGATCAGGGCCGCCGTACCCGAGGTGGCGTTCGCGACGAGACCGCCGCGCAGGTTGCCGATGTCCGGCCCGGCCTGTCCGACGATCTGTTCGGCGGCGCCGACCCGGCCGAGGAACTCGTTCGGGGTGTGCAACTGGACGATGGTGTTCCGGGAGATGACGGACACGGTGTCGGCGGCGCCGGCCAGGACCAGGAAGCCGAGCCCCACCCACGGGTTGGGCGACAGACCGAACAGCGCGAGCGACCCGCCCCATGCGGCGGATCCGCCGAGCATCACCAGGCCGGGGCGGGGCAGTCGGGTGAAGGCCCCGGAGAGCACGGACGCGACGACGCCGCCGACGGCGATGGCGGTGAGGAACAGCCCGAGGGTGCGCGGATTGTCGTCGAACCGCTCGGCGTTGATCAACGGGAACAGGCTGATCGGCATCGACAGCACGGTGGCGGCCAGATCGGTCAGGAGCGCTCCGCGGATGACGGGGGTACGGACCAGGAAGGCCAGGCCGTCCAACACGCCTCGGAGACCGGGGCGCACCTGCTCGTCACCGGGGCTCATCCCGGGCAGGCCCAGCGCGCCGTGGATCGCCGCGAGGAAGGTGAGGGCGTCGATCAGGTGGCAGGCGCCGACGCCGAATCCGCCCACGATCAGCCCGCCCAGTGCGGGGCCCACCAGCATGGCGCCCTGGAAGGACATCCCGTTCAGGGCCAGCCCGGCCGCGAGTTGCTCCCTGGGCAGCAGGTGCGGGATGAAGGTGCGGGCCGCCGGGCCGCTGCCGGCCACGAAGCAGGATTGCAGCGCGACCAACAGCAGCACGCCCGTGGGCGGGAGGTGTCCGAGGAAGCCCTGCACGGCGAGCAGCAGCGAGCACGACGCCAGGCCGCAGGTGGTGATCAGATAGAACCGCCGCCGGTCCACGCGATCGACGAGCGACCCGGCGAAGAGTCCGAACGCGACGATCGGA
Source organism: Embleya sp. NBC_00888 (assembly GCF_045207655.1). Classification (NCBI taxonomy): domain Bacteria; kingdom Bacillati; phylum Actinomycetota; class Actinomycetes; order Kitasatosporales; family Streptomycetaceae; genus Embleya; species Embleya sp. NBC_00888. The sequence continues at coordinate 3,964,404 of NZ_CP108785.1, forward strand.
AGGGCCTGGGCCAAGCCCACGGCACCGGTCCAGGCGGTACTGCCGGTCGTCTGCCAGACCTGGAACATCACCGCGACGACCGCCATTTGGCTGCCCAGGCCGGACAGGGTCCGACCGATCCACAACCGTCGAAACGGTGGTGACGTCCGCAGCGGGGACACGTCGATCAGCGCGTGCCTCACTCCCATGCGGGGTCCTGCGCCAGCTTCTCGGCGATCCGGTCGTGGAAGCTCTTGCGTTCGAGGGCTTGTTCGATGTCGGTGACGACGCGGGTGAGCGGATAGGGGATCTCCGCCTCGATCTCGGCGATGGCGGCCTCGGTGGCCCGCCACTCCGCCGCCAGTCGCCCGACGATGTCGCGGGCCTCGTCGGTGAGCGTCACCTTCTTGCTGCGCGCGTCCTCACCCGCGACGGTCCGCACCCAACCGGCGGTGCGCATCGCGGAGACCTTCTGGCTGAGCGCCGAATGGGTCCGGCCGACGGACTCGGCGAGTTCGGTGATGGTCATCGGCCCGGTGGCGTGCAGCCGGAGCAGTTCCATCACGAAGCTCGGCTTGAGCCCCTCGATGCGCTTCTCCGCGTACAGCCGGGCGATGTCCGCGTCCATCGACGCCTGGAGCAGCCGCAGCGGACGCCAGTGGCTGTGCCGGGAGGGATCGGATGCGTGGTCCTGGGGCATGCGGAAATCATAACAGCACTTATATAAGCACTGTCACATATTGCCGAACGCCCCCGTGCGCGAGCCGAAGCGGCTCGCGGGGGTGCGTCGGACGCCGTCGGCCGCAGGCGGTACGTCGAAGGCGGTGGGTGAGAGAGGCGGTGGGTACGAGGTCGTGGGTGAGAGGCCGCGGGTCAGAGCCAGTCGCGGCGCTTGAAGACGACGTACAGGCTCAGACACACGGCGGCCATCATGCCGATCGAGAAGGGATATCCGTAGGTCCACGCGCGTTCGGGCATGGTGTCGAAGTTCATCCCGTAGACGGTGCCGATCAGGGTCGGGGCGAACAGGATGGCCGCCCACGAGGAGATCTTCTTGATCTCGTTGTTCTGCGCGTGGCCGGCCTCGGCCAGCAGCTTCATCTCCTCGTTCTGGGCCTGGGAGACCAGAGTGGCGTTGAGGGTGAGGATGGCGCCGAGCATCTGCCGGAAGCCGTCGACGCGCTCGGCGGCGGTGGTGGCGTGGTCGGCGACGTCGCGCAGGTAGCGCTGGAGTTCCTCGTCGGTGCCGTACTTCTCGAATCCCGCCTCCAGGCTGCTCATGATCTCCAGGAGCGGACGGGTGGCGCGCTGGAACTCGATGACCTCGCGGGAGAGTTCGTAGATCCGGCGGGAGACCTTGGGGTCGCCGCCGAAGACCTCGGTCTCGATCTCGTCGATGTCGTTCTGCAAGCCCGCGATGACCGGGGCGTACCCGTCGACCACCGCGTCCAACACCGCGTACAGCACCGCCTCCGGGCCCAACGCGAGCAGTTCGGGGTCGCCTTCGAGCCGATTGCGTACCGCGGCCAGGTCCGGGGACTCGGAGTGGCGCACGGTCAGCACGAACTCCGGGCCGACGAACAGGTGGATCTCGCCGAAGTCCACCTGCTCGCTCGCGTCCAGGTAGCGAGCGGCCCGCAAAACCACGAACAGCGTGTCGCCGTAGCGCTCCAGCTTGGGGCGCTGGTGCGCGACGATGGCGTCCTCGACGGCCACCTCGTGCAGATCGAAGCGTTCGGCGGCGGCCAGCAACTGGGTCTCGGCCGGCTGGTACAGCCCGATCCAGGTCAGGGTGCCGGGCGCGCCGGGCAACTTCCGGTAGATCTCCTCCGGCGTCGCCGGCGCGTCGATCCGCCGCCCCTGCCGATACACGGCGGCGTCGACCACGCTGCGCGCCAGGGACACCTCGACCGGGGTCTGCGGGTCGGCCCGCGGGTCCATCGAGTGTTCGGGGGCGGGCTGCGCCCCGGTGCCGTGGGTCGCGTGGGTCGGCCGGACGAACGGCCGCTTTCCGGCACGGACCGCGCGTGCACGCCAGTCGGACATGACAGGAACCTCCAGAGGGATACACCCGCCACGGGCATCACCCCACTCCACCACCGCGCGCCTGCCCGGAAGGCACGGCGAGATGGCGAAGCGGCGAACAGCCGGTACCACGACGGGGGCATTCCGCGGCAGCCCACCCACGGCGGACCCGCGTCGCCACCCCGGTGCCGAGACTCGGCAGGGCAGGGGCGGACGCTAGGTCGCGAGCGAGGGCCGGCGCGGGACGCGAGGGGGACGGGACGAGGACGGGGACATGGCTGGGTGGGGTCGACTTCGACCCGGACTACTGCATGCCACAGCTCTCACCTCCTTGCCCTCGGACGCCCGACGGCGTCGCCGATCGCGGCAACAGGAGGCCCGGCCCGCGGATCGCGGACGGCGCACCCCTTGTCTCGTCAGAGCTTTGGCACGCCACGGCGTAGCGCCCGGGAGCCCGCGCGCAGCCACTTGGGGTCACCCCTTAAGCCGGGGAGACCTGTCCTGAACCTGGGCGTCTCTCGACGTCGTGGGGTCAGTGGCCTGTGTCCGTGACGACGCCTCACCGAACGAGGTGCCTGCACAACTCGGGCCAGTCTAGACCCGCCCCGCGAACGCCCGGTACACGGTTTCCGGCCCGCTTTCGCGATCCGATCCGATCCGATCGCGATGCGGGCTGCTCACGCGTCGGTGCGGGCGTGGTCCGTCCGGCACGATCGGTTCGTGCGGGATCCTCGGCCGTACAGCGCCACGAGGTGGCGGGCCAGGGCGAGCGCGGCGAGGAATGCCAGGAGCGCGCACACGCCGGGCCATCCGGCCCGGCCGTGGACCTGTACCCCGATCCAGGAACCCGCGCTGCCGCCCAGGTAGGCGCAGGTCATGTAGGCGGTGTTGAGCCGGCTGCGGGCGTCGGGGCGCAGCGCGAACACCCGGGCCTGGTTGGCGACCATGCCGGACTGCATCGCGATGTCGAGCAGCAGGGTGCCGAGCACCAGGGCGACCAGACCCGGGGTGCCGCCCACGGCGCCCGCGGCGAGGACGGGGGCACAGCCGAGGACCGCGAGCAGGCAGACCAGGTTCACCGTGTCGGGTCCCCCGCGGTCGACCAGGCGTCCGGCGATCGGGGCGCAGACCATGGTTGCCGCGCCGACCAGCGCGAGCATTCCCACCGCGTGGGCGCCCAGGTCGTACGTGGGGCCGGTGAGCAGGAGGGTCAGGCAGGTCCACACGGCCGAGAACCCGGCGAAGATCGTCGCCTGGTAGAAGCAGGAGCGGCGCAACTCCGGTTCGGTGCGCAGCAGGCGCAGGGGTTCGGCCAGGAGGGCCGGGTACGGCCGGCGCGAGGGCGGGACCGTCTTCGGCAGGACGCGCGCCAGGACGCCGGCGAGCAGCAGCACCAGGACCGCAGCCACCAGGTAGGGCGCGCGCCACCCCAGCCATTCGCCGAGTGACCCGCCAAAGGTGCGAGCCAGCAGCATGCCGCCGATCGAGCCGCTCAGCAGGGTGCCCATCATCGCGCCGCGGCACTCGGCGGCGACCAGCCCGGCCGCGAGCGGGCCGACGATCTGGGCGGCCACGGTGGTGACGCCGACGAGCGCGCTCGCGGCGACCAGGGGCGGCAGGGTCGGGGCGCAGCCCGCGGCCAGGAGGGCGACGCCGGTGAGGGCGAGCAGGGTGACCAGGAAGGTGCGGTGGGGGAGTCGGTCGCCGAGCGGCACCAGGAGGAAGATCCCGGCGGTGTAGCCGATTTGGGTCGCGGTCACCACCAGTGCGGCGGCGTCGGGCGACTCGTGCAGTCCGGTGGCGATCAGTGGGCTGATCGCCTGTGGGAAGTAGATGTTGCCCACGCCGACGGCGCAGGTCAGGGACAGGATCAGGACCAGGCCGCGGCTCATTGCACGTCCACCGAGTCGTGCGCGTCCACGGTGTCGGCGACGCGGCGGGTCGTTCCGGGGGAGGGCCCCGGGGACCGGGGGCGGGCTGCGTGTGTCATGCGTGGCAGTTCACGGCACCCGTGCCACGCCGCCAATGGATGTAGCGTATGGCTTAATGATCAGCTTCGAGCTCGGCGTCGAGGATCTCGCGGACACGCGGTTCGCGCTCTCGCCGCTGCACGAGACCGTGGTCAGTCTGCGGGTGTTGCGCGAGCCGGGACTGGCCGCGTTGCACCTGCCGTGGCGCAGAGCGGTGCTGGGCGAGCTCCGAGCGCTCGACACCGAGCTGTTGATGTCGTTGGTCGCGGCCAGGCTTACCCTCCCCGACTTCCTGACGCCGCGGCCGGCGACCTTCGCGGCGACCTTCGACGAGGAACTGGCCGTGGTGCGACGCACCCCCGCGGATCTGGTGCGGCGCGACCTGTCGGCCACGCACGCCCCGGACCCGCTGCCGGTCGCGCTGCTCGACGCCGGCGCCGAGGACGACGCGCCCGTGCTCGCGCTCCGTGACGCCATCTGCGAACTCCTGCGGCGGTACTGGGAGATCGCCGTCGAGCCGATGTGGCCGCGGATGCGCCTGTTGCTGGAGGCGGACATGACCTACCGCGCGCGGCAACTGGCCGTGGGCGGCGCCCGCCTGCTGTTCGCCGACATGCACCCGAATCTGCGCTGGCACAACGGGGTGCTGGAGATCGACAAGATGATCGGCCGGCATCACGTCTCGGCGTCGGGCCGGGGCCTGCTGCTCGTTCCGTCGGTGTTCGCGCACAAGCCCGCGCCCCCGGTCAGCCCGGAGGAACCGCCGTCGTTGGCCTACCCCAGCCGCGCGGTGGCGACGCTGTGGGCACGCTCGCCCGTCGCCGACCCGGCCGCTCTGGTGTCCCTCGTGGGTGCGTCGAAGGCGGGATTGCTCGGCCTCTTGGACGAGCCGCTGCCCACGGTCGAGATCGCCCGCCGGCTCGGCGTCACCCCGAGCGCGGTGTCCCAGCACCTGCGCGTGCTGCATGCCACCGGCCTGGTCTCCCGGGCGCGCGACGGACGGCACGTGCTGTACCGTCGCGCGCCGCTGGGCGACGAACTGCTGGGTGGGGGTCGGTCGGGGTAACTGCGCGCGGTTCGCGCGGAGTTCGGGGGTCAGTCGGGCGAGGCGTCCGGGGTGGGGTCGGGCGTGGCGGGGTCGGGGCCGGCGGCCATGCGGGCGGTGGCGACGTACAGTCGGTCGGCGCGTCCCGGGGGCAGGCATTCGCGTACGGGTTTCCCGGCGGTGTCGACCAGGCCGCGCCAGGCGGGCAGTCGGTGGTGGAGCATGTCCCGATAGTCGCAGCGCAAGCGCACTTCGCCGCGCTCGGACCAGGCGGTGAGGATCCGTCCGTGGTCGTGGTCCCAGACGATCAGGCGCCGCCCGCGCCACCTCGAGGCGACGGTCTCGTCCGTGTCCCGGCTCGTGACGGCCGCGTGCGTCGCCCGGCTCGCGGCGGCCCGCGACGGGGCGTCCGGGGACGCGGTGACCAGGGGTATCGACAGCGGCGGCAGGGGTGTCCGCGAGCGGTCGATCGCGGTGACGGTGACGGTGGCCGCGGGGCCCGATCGTCCGTCGGGTGCCGTGCTCCCGGGCGTCGCGTCCACGTGCACCCATGTCGACGCGGGGTCGGCGAGCACCTCGTGGGCCCACGCGGCCTGCCGGGCCCGTTCCTCGCGGGCCCTCGCCTGGGTGAGAGTGATCATCGTGACGGTCAGGCAGGCCGGACACAGATTCCGGCCGTCGTCGCATCGCGTCGTCACTTGTTCGGTGCGGGCGTCGCATCCCGAGCAGACGTGTCGACCGGTGCGAGCGGTGAGGAGTTCCTCGATGCCGGCGCCGTCGGGTGTCGACTCGCGTGCGTCGTACAGCGCGCGCACGACGTTCTCGTTGTCGCAGTCCCGGCCCCGCACGCGCGCGGCGACGCGTGCGCCGGGGTTACGGGGCAGATCCAGCCTGGCGAGTTGGTTCGCCTGCAGCAGTGGCCAGGGGACGGTGCCCCAGCCCTGGAACGTGCGACGGTCCTCGAAATCGTGGTTCGGCCGTGTGGTCACAGGTTTCGTGGCTCCTCGTGCGGTGCCCGATCGGTGGGGCTTGAGCCCGTTCGCACCGATCCCCCCTGACCGACCAAGCATGGCGCAACGAGCGGGGGGAGGGGTAGCCGGAATTTCGTCGAACCGCCGGCTGATGGGTGCGCACTCCGGGAGTTCGACCGAAATCCGTGCCCGAGGGCACTGTCTGACCCCCGAGCCGGTGTTGCGCTCGTGACTGTTTGGTCGGGGACATGGCGCGGCGAACCCTGCTCGGGTACGGTCGTTCCCCAGTAGTCGTGGCTCGACGTTCGTTCGCCCGTGATCGCGATCACGGGCGATTTTGCTGTCCACAGCGCTTCTCGGACCATGGCGATCACCTCCGGGCCCGCACCTCGCGTGGCGCGATTCCATTTATCTGATCGAGGAGTTCGACCGTGGCCAGTGGCACCGTGAAGTGGTTCAACAGCGAAAAGGGCTTCGGTTTCATCGAGCAGGACGGCGGCGGCCCCGACGTCTTCGCCCACTACTCGAACATCTCCGGCAGTGGGTACCGTGAGCTTCTCGAGGGGCAGAAGGTGACCTTCGACGTCACGCAGGGCCAGAAGGGCCCGCAGGCGGAGAACATCGTCGCCTCCTAGTACGTCGCCGGCCGCGGTGGCCGCAGGCCACCGCGGCACGACACATTTCGCCCGAAAACCGGCGCCGCGCGCACCCGGGGCCTTCGGGTCACACTCCGGGGGAGTCGACCCGGTACGGGACCAGGGTGGTGCGGTTCTCGTCGACGGCGAGCCGGTGCCCGGCGGCGGGATACGCCCGCCGGCGACAGTCGCGGCGCTCGCACACGCGGCATCCGAGGCCGATCGGCGTCGCCGCCCGCGAATCGCTCAGGGCGAGGCCGTCGGTGTACATCAGTCGGTGTGCGTGCCGGAGTTCGCAACCCAGGGCGACCGCGAAGCCGGCCCCGGCACCGCCCCACGCGCGCCGCCCGCGGGTGACCGTACGGGCGATCCGGAAGTAGGCGCGACCGTCGGGCATGGTGGCGATCCGGGTGAGGATGCGGCCCGGCGCGGAGAACGCCTCGTACACCGGGCCCGCGAGGTCCGCGTCGGCCACGATCGCGTCCAGCAGCGGGCCCTGTTCGAGCGCCGCGAGTTGTGTCGCCGTCTGGAAGGCGCGCCGTCCTGGGTCGGCAGCGCGTCCAGGTGCAGAATGCGGCCGACCGGATCGTAGGCGCGCGGGTCCACCGCTCGCGCGGAAGCCGGCGTGTCGACCACGCGGACCCCGTGCCGCCGCTCCAGCCGGGCCACCAGGCCGGGCGCCGCGGCGCCCGGCAGTACCCCCGCCTCCCGGGCGAGTTCCTCGGCCGCGTGGTCGAGTTCGGCCACGTGATCGTGCCGACGGGCGAAGAAGTCGCGGATCTCGTCGTGCGGTTCCGAGGGGCCGGTCCACGCGGCGGAGCCGGCGAGCGCGGCGACCTGGTCCGCGCCGTCCCGGTAGCGCCGATGCAGGGTGACCAGGGCACGCGCGACCGCGGGCATGCGCCGGGCCGGTTCCTCGGCCTCGGCAGGCGTGACATCGGCCCCGCACGCCTCGTCGGCCGGCGCCGCGCGTACGTCCGCGCCCAGCCATAGCGTGTCGGACTCGGCGAAGAAACCCGGCTCCACGACGCCTCGAACTCGCCGACCCACCGCGGTTACCCGGTCCAACAACTCGCCGTCGACCACTCGTTCCGGCCCGGCCCAACGGGACGTGCCGTCGATCGAAGCCCGACCGCGCCCCTGACGCCCGGACACACACGGGGCGCACTTGGCGGGGCGAGCGTGGGGATCCGGGGCGCTCGCCGTGATCCCGATATGGTTACGGTGCGCGTCGATATGACCACCATTGGTGACTTCTGATCTCGGGATACATCTCTCGTCCCGGCGGTCGTACTCGCGCGTTGTCCGATCGGAAGAGTGGACGGTGAGCCGGTGAGACCGGGTCGGACCGTCCGGGCAAGAGGAGGATTCGCATGGCGAAGGCGAAGTTCGAACGGACCAAGCCGCACGTCAACATCGGCACCATCGGTCATGTCGACCACGGCAAGACGACGCTGACCGCGGCCATCACCAAGGTGCTGCACGACGCCCATCCGGAGCTGAATCCCTTCACGCCGTTCGACGAGATCGACAAGGCGCCGGAGGAGCGGCAGCGGGGCATCACGATCTCGATCGCGCACGTCGAGTACCAGACGGAAAGCCGGCACTACGCGCACGTGGACTGCCCGGGGCACGCCGACTACATCAAGAACATGATCACCGGTGCCGCGCAGATGGACGGCGCGATCCTCGTGGTCGCCGCGACCGACGGCCCGATGCCGCAGACCAAGGAGCACGTGCTGCTGGCCCGCCAGTCCGGGGTGCCCTACATCGTGGTCGCGCTGAACAAGGCCGACATGGTGGACGACGAGGAGATCCTGGAACTGGTCGAGCTCGAAGTCCGCGAACTCCTCAACGAGTACGAATTCGACGGCGACAACACCCCGGTGGTGCAAGTCTCGGCGCTCAAGGCCCTGGAGGGCGACAAGGAGTGGGGCGAGAAGTTGCTCGGCCTGTTGAAGGCCGTCGACGAGAACATTCCGCAGCCCGAGCGCGACGTCGACAAGCCGTTCCTGATGCCGGTCGAGGACGTCTTCACGATCACCGGCCGCGGCACCGTGGTCACCGGCCGGATCGAGCGCGGCGTGCTCAAGGTCAACGAGACCGTCGACATCATCGGGATCAAGCCGGAGAAGACCACCACCACGGTCACCGGGATCGAGATGTTCCGCAAGCTGCTCGACGAGGGTCGGGCCGGGGAGAACGTCGGTCTGCTGCTGCGCGGCATCAAGCGTGAGGACGTCGAACGCGGCCAGTGCATCATCAAGCCCGGCTCGACCACCCCGCACACCGAGTTCGAGGCCACCGCCTACATCCTGTCCAAGGACGAGGGCGGCCGGCACACCCCCTTCTTCAACAACTATCGCCCGCAGTTCTACTTCCGCACCACGGACGTCACCGGCGTCGTGACCCTCAACGAGGGCACCGAGATGGTGGTGCCCGGCGACAACGCCGAGATGACCGTCAACCTGATCCAGCCCGTCGCGATGGAGGAGGGCCTGCGCTTCACCATCCGCGAAGGCGGACGTACGGTCGGCGCGGGTCAGGTCACCAAGATCAACAAGTAGTCCTTGCTGTCGAACAGCGAGCACAGGGCCCGGACTTCGCGCTCCGGGAGCGGCCGGTCGTCCATCCGCGCGATGCCGGATCGACGACCGCCGCTTCGCGCGTCGCCCTCGCGACGCCGACCGCCCGCTCCGTCCGCCTCGGGGCGGGATCACCGCCTTCGAACAACAATATGACGTCTTTCGCCGTATCGCCCCGACCCCGCTGTCGGGCGTGTCAGACTCCGACTCGGGAGCAACCAACGGCACATACCCGGTCGTGTCGGCCGTGCGCCGAACGCGAAGAGCCTCCCGGCCTGCACCTCCACCCTTGGCGGACGGAGAGAGCCCATGGCACTGATACGACACAAGAGCACCGGATTCGCGGGCGCGTTCGCCACTCCCGCGACCGCCTGGCAGGCGTTCTTCCTGCGCGGCGACAAGGTCGCCGTGATCGACGAGAACGGCCTCGCCTACAACGGCGACCTGGCGGGCGCCGGGGGCGGCAAGCTCGGCGGCGTTCCCGACCCGTACTGGTTCTACACCGACGGCCTGCTGCAACTGCCCGACGACCCGCACGGATCGTGGCAGACGATGTTCGTGCGCGGGGACGGCGCGCTGCTCTACAACTGGGACCGCGGCGTCATCCGGGACGTGCCGTGGACGCGGAACGACAACTGGGGCATCGCGCTTCCCGCCGGATACCGCTCGGGAATCGACGCGATGTCGCAGGCACCGAACTCCGCCGACGGCAACTGGCGCACGTATTTCTTCAAGGGGCCGCGCGTGCTGACCCTGCACTGGGTGACCGGGGTCGAACGCGAACGCCTGATCACCGAGGGCCCGGACCCGGCGGGCTGCGCCGGATGGGCGCGACTGCCCGCCGACTTCCGGGCCGACCTGGACCACGTGCTCGCGCTGTCCCCGGCCGCCGACGGCACACGCCGCTCGCTGCTGATCCGGGGCGAGATCGGCTGCGTGCTCGGCTGGGCGACCGGCGCGGAGAAGACCGGCCCGCTCGCCACGCTGATGCCCGGCCTGGCCGCGCTGCCCGCCCCGTTCACGACGCGGTACCGCCCGGTCAGCGGCCGGTACGTGGGCGTCAACGGCGCCGGCCGGGTCGAACTGCGGCTGGACGTCGACGGCGACCGGGCGCTCAACACGGTCAGCGGCGACGTGTTCACCGTCACCGGTGGCACGACGACATACACCAACTCCTTCCGCGCGGGCGGCGTCGACGCGCTGGTGTCCGAGCACCAGGTGCAGATCAACGTGACCGGCTCGGTACGGTTCGCCAACCCCTCCACCCGCACCGACCTACAGGTGGTCGTCCCGCGAAGCGCCGTCGGGCAACCCCAGGGCGACGCCGACCTGATCCTGGCCGTCCCGGCCTGGGACGACGGGGACCAGTGGTCGGCGGCGTACGAATCCACGGCCTTCCGCAGCGTGGACGTGGAGACCGACAACATCGCCGGCACGGTTCCGTTCACGCGCTACGACACCTCGCGCGGCCCCGCGCCCGCGTGGTACCGGCACCGGGTGGCGACGGTCCCCGACGCGTACGCCGAAGCCGGCATCGAACTGCGCGTGGCCGGCACCACCAACGTGCCCGCCGACACCTCCGGCGCGGACCTGCGCTGGTCCGAGGCCGAACTGCACGCGTCGATGGTGGCCAACTTCAGCCTGCAACGCGACGTCCCGCAGTGGAAGTTGTGGACGTTCGTGACGACCCGGCACACCAAGAACGGCGTCATCGGCGTGATGTTCGACCAGAGCGGCGCGCAGCGCCAGGGCATGGCGGTGTTCCACAGCGCCCTCGCCGACTTCGGACTGGTCGGCCGCAACCACGAATTCCACACCTACGTGCACGAGCTGGGCCATGCCTTCAACCTGCTGCACGCGTGGCAGAAGGACCTGGCCCGGCCGCCCGCGCCGCTCGGCCCGAACAACGGCTTCGGCGACCTGTCCTGGATGAACTACCCGCAGAACTACCAGGGTCCGTCCGGCGACAACGGCGAGGACGCGTTCTGGGGCGCGTTCGCCTTCCAATTCTCCGACGACGAACTGCGCCACCTGCGGCACGGCTTCTACCGGCACGTCGTGCCCGGCGGCGACAACTTCGTGGTCGACTCGGCGCTCGACCTCGGCGGCGCCGAGGTCGCGATGGCCCCGATCACCGACGAGTCCGGGCTGCGTCTGGAGGTGCGCGGAAAGACCACGTTCGAGTACGGCGAGCCGGTCATGGCCGAACTCAAGCTGACCCGCACCGGCACCCGGGGCGATGTGCGCGTCGTCCCCGAGTTGACCCCCAAGAGCGAGCACGTCGCGATCTTCGTGGGCGACCCGCAGGGCCGAACCCGGTTGTTCCGGCCGATCGCGCGGTTGTGTACCGGTCACGGACCGGGCGTGCCGGTGCGGACGCTGACCGAGGCGGAACCGGCCGTCTACGACACGGCCTTCATCGGCTACGGCAGCGACGGCCTGTACTTCTCCGACCCCGGCCGGTACAAGGTCACCGCCGTGTATCTCGCGCCGGACGGTTCCCGGGTGGTCTCCGAAGCGCGGGCCATCCGCGTCCGGCACCCGATCACCCGCGTCGAGCAGGAGGTCGGCGACCTGCTGCTGGGCGACCAACAGGGCACGCTGCTCGCCCTGCTCGGCTCCGACGCGCCGCAACTGCGGGAGGGGAACGACGCGTTGGCGGAGGTCGTGGAGAAGCACGGCAGGCACCCGCTCGCCGCGTACGCCCGCCTGGCGCGCGGCGCCAACGCCGGACGCCACTTCCAGCATCTGCGCGACGGACGGGTCCAGGTCCGCGAACCCGACATCAAGGAGAGCATCACCCAACTGTCCGCCGCGATCGAGGCGTCCAAGGGCGACGAGGGCCTCGACAACATCACCCTCAACGCCGCGATGCGACGGCTGGCGACGGTGCACGCGAAGGAAGGCGACGTCGCACAGGCCACGGTGGTACTGGACAGGATGGTCGGGCACTTCCGCTCCAAGCACGTCCCGGCCCAGGTGCAGCGCCGGATCGAGGCCCAGGCCGCGGAGACCCGCGCACAGATCACCGAGATCGCCGACTGACCGACCGACGAGCCCTGTTCGCGGGTATCGACGCGGCCCGGAGGAATCCTCTCCGGGCCGCCTCGGCCGCCGCTCCCCGTGCGGTGCCGGGGGCGCGCACGATATGGGACCTCAACGCCGGGCTCCGGCTCCGGTGGATGCGGCGGGTGTCCGCGGTGCCGTCTTCGCGCCCGATCAGGTCGAGGCGGCGATGCGCGGTGGACAGCCCGCCCGCGCCGCCGCGCCGCCGGCCCGCTTCGAGCGCTGGGCCGCCGCCGCGAACCGGCCCTGGGCCGACGCCGTCGCGCTGCGCTGTCGGGCGCTGATCGCGGCGGAGGGGGACGCGGGCGGGCTGTACGCCGAGGCGGTACTCCTGCACCAGCGTGGCGGGCGTCCGTTCGAGCGGGCGCGGACCGAATTGCTCTACGGGGAATGGCTGCGCAGGGAGCACCGCAAGACCGAGGCCCGCTCGCAACTGCGGTCCGCGCCGGCGGCGTTCGACCGGATGGGCGCGAGACCGTGGGCGGATCGGGCCCGGGCCGAGCTGCGCGCGACGGGCGTGTCGATCCCGACCGAGCCCGCGAGATCCATCCTCGACCGGCTCACTCCGCAGGAGCTCCAGGTCGTCCGGCCGGCCGCCGACGGGCTCTCCAACCGCGACATCGCCGCCCAACTCTTCCTCAGCCCGCGCACGATCGGTTACCACCTCTACAAGGCCTACCCCAAACTCGGCATCACCTCCCGCGTCGAACTGGCAGCCCTGGGCAGCCCGGCCGCTACCTCCGGCCGATGACCGATCCGGCACCGAGGGCGCCTGCCGCGGGGGCGTGTGTCGGTGTGCGGGTCAGGGTTATGGACCTTGTGGCGTGGCCAGACTTCGAGTGCGGTCGAAGCCGGCGGGAGGCGTCGGCGGGGGATGCGGCCACCACCGACGGGTGAGCGCGGCGTCCGAATCGGCCCCGTGGCGGGAAGGCATCCCGGTCCACGTACCCATCCGAGGGGTGACACATCCGATGACCGGTTCACCACCGCACGCACGGCCCGGGCCCGACGTCGCGGCCTCGACCCGAGAGCCGGTCGTCGACGGCTATCCCGGCCGGCCGGCCGTTCGCGCGGGGGACACGCTGCGGCTGCATGTGTCCACCCGTGCCGACCGGTTCCGGATGGACGTGTACCGGTGCGGTGAGACCCTGCGCCACATGGCCTTCCTGATCGCGGACGGCCGGCACGCCCCCGCCCGTCGACCCGAGCAGGACTGGTGCTGGCCCGGCTACGACTTCGCCGTTCCCGCGAACTGGCCCTCGGGCGTGTACGTGGCGATCCTGAGGGCGGACGCGGACGGACCGCCGGATCCGGCTCCCGTAAGCGCCGAGGCGGTGGACGCGCGCGCGGGACGGATGTTGTTCGTGGTGACGCCCCGGGTGCCGACCGCGCGCATCCTCTACAAGGTGCCGGTGTTCACCTACCACGCCTACAACGACAGCGGCGGCGGGAGCCTTTACCGATCGACCCACTACACCGCGGCCCCGCCGCCGGGCGGCACCAGGATCGTCAGTCTGCGACGTCCCGGCGGTGGGATCGGCGGTCCGGTGAAGGGGCAGCCGGACGCCCACGATCCGCGCACCCCGCGCCAGACGTTCGCACACTGGGACGCCCCCTTCATCGCCTGGCTGGAGGCGAACGGCCACACGGTCGACTACTGCACCGACCTGGACCTGCACGAGTCGCCCGAACTCCTCGACGGGCACCGGCTGTTGCTTACCGCCGGCCACGACGAGTACTGGAGCGCGCCCACCCGCCGACACGTCACCGCCTTTCGCGACCGAGGCGGCAACATCGCCAACTTCGGCGCGAACACCTGCTGGTGGCGCGTCACGGTGACCGACGACGGCACCGCCCTGGCCTGCACCAAATTCCCACCGGGCGCAGCGTTGGGCGTCGACCTCGACGCGCTCCGCGGCGTCCCCGACCACTGGTGGGAAACCGAACCGGAGAACACCCTGATCGGCGTCAGCTACCGCAACGGCGGCGGCCACTGGCTCGGGCCCCGAGCACCGCTCGGCTTCACCGTGCAACACGCCCACCACCCGGTCTTCACCGGCACCGGACTGCGCGAGGGGGACCTCCTCGGCGCCGAGCACGCCCTGGTCGGCTACGAATGCGACGGCGCGGCACTGCGCCGCGACGCGTCGGGAGCGGCCGTGGCCACCGGCGAGGACGGCACGCCGGTCGACTTCACGATCCTGGGCGTCGCCGAACTCCCCGCGGACCCGGCCGCCGGCTGGCATCACGCCGCACGCGAGAGCGAGGGGCGCGCACGGATGGCGACACTGGGCCTGTACACCCGAGGCGGCACCGTCTTCACCGCCGGCACCGTCGACTGGCCGCGCGTGCTTCCCCTGGACCGGCAGGTGCGCACCATCACCCACAACGTGATCACCATGTTGTCCCGGAACCCCGGGCCCGCGTCGTGTGCTCCGAAGGACGCGTCCGTGCCGGCGGAACCCGGATGACCTGTCATGCCTGCGGATCCGGGACGACCCGCCACCGCGGCGCCGCGCCGACCGCGCGACCTCGTGTCGATCTCGCGCCACGTCTTGTCCTCGGGGCCGACCCGCCCGCACCATGGCGCTGGTGAGGTTCCGCGCCGACGGCGGGGAAGTCGGCCATTCGAAGGGAGCCCGGACATGCGCGACGACCTCGTACCGAGCCCGGACGCTCGGGCCGAACGGCAGGACGAGGGGAAGCGGGCTCCCACGACGTCGCCGCGCCGCGTGACGCGGCGTTCACCGGTCGCGTCGGCCCGGGCGTAGCCCGGGCATGCGGATCGCCTATCTGCACCCCGGCAGCATCCCCTCCCGCTACGCCAACAGCGTGCACGCGATGCGCATGTGCGACGCCTTCGCCCGGGCCGGTCACCGGGTGACCCTCTACACCGCGCCCGGCTCGTACGACGTCGAGGACGCGCACGCCTACTACGGCGTCCGGCACCGTTTCCCCATCCACACGGTGCCGAGCCCGGACTACACCCCGGCCGGATACCGGGTACGCGCCGAACGCGTGCGAGCGCTGCTCGTCCGCGACGCCCCCGACCTGATCTACGGCCACGACCTGTACGCCCTCACCGCCGCGGTCGGCGTGGCACCGCTGGTGTACGAGACCCACCGGCTGCGGGACGACCCGAACACGCTGCGCATCGAACACGACCTGCTGCACGCGGACATGCTCGCGCGGATCGTGGTGATCACGCACGCGCTCGAACACGAGTACCGGCGTGTGTACGGCGCGGTCGCACCGCTTCCGATCCTGGTCGCCCCCGAGGGCGCCGACCCGCCCGACACCCGCGCCGGCGTCGAGAGCCCACCGGAACTCCCGGGGCGGGCACACGCTCCGCGGATCGGCTACGTCGGACACCTCTACGAGGGGCGCGGCATCGACCTGGTCCTCGACCTCGCACACCGGCTCCCGGACCTGGACTTCCACCTCGTCGGCGGCACCCCCGAGGACCTCGCGCGCTGGACCGGGCCCGGTCACCGCGTCGCCAACGCGCACTTTCACGGACACCGGTCGCCCGCGACCGTCGGCGCCTACTACCCGCTGTTCGACGTGGTCCTGGCCCCCTATCAGAGCAAGGTCTACACCGCCGACGGACACTGCGAGACGGGCCGTTGGGCGTCTCCGATGAAGATGTTCGAGTACATGGCCCACGGGCGGGCCATCGTCGCGTCCGACCTGCCCGTCCTGCGCGAGATCCTGCACGACCGGATCAATTGCCTGCTTTGCCCACCCACCGACGCACGGGCCTGGGCACGGGCGATCACCGAACTCCTGGCCGACGAACCACTGCGCGGCGCGCTCGGCGGCGAGGCCCGGAGCCAAGTGCAGGCGCGCCACACGTGGCGCCACCGTGCCGACCGGGTGTTGGCGAACCTCGATCGGTGCGGGTGATCGGGGAGGTTCGCCTTCGATGCGGTGGTCGGGAACCGTGGTGGGTTCCCGGCCACCGCACCGGCGACGCGCGTTACTCGGGTGCGGACCCGGGCGCGGGCTCGCGGGCCGGGTCGGACCAGAGCGAGCGGATGTGGCCGAGGTGTTCGCTCATCGCCGCCCGCACGCCCTCGCCGTCCCCGGCGAGCAACAGGTCGAGGATCTCCTCGTGTTCGCGGGCGGAGGCCACCAGCGCGCCGCGTTCGGCGAGTTGGGTGAGTCCGTACAGGCGCGAGCGCTTGCGCAGATCGCCGACGACCTCGACCAGGCGCTGGTTGCCGCCGAGTTCGAGGAGGCCGAGGTGGAACTGTCGGTCGGACTCCAGGTAGCCGATCAGGTCGCGTCGCTCGGCGGCGGCCACGATCGCGGCGGCCACCGGGCGCAGTGCCTGCAGGGCGGCGGGGTCGGCGGTCTCGGCCAGGCCCACGACGACCGGGATCTCGATCATCGACCGGATCTCGGTGTACTCGTCGAGGTCGCGACCGGACAGCGCGGTGACCCGGAAGCCCTTGTTGCGGACGACCTCGACGAGACCTTCCTTGACCAGGTCGAGCATCGCCTCGCGCACGGGGGTCGCCGAGACGCGGAACTGGGCGGCCAGGCTCGGCGCCGAGTAGATGACGTCCGGGCGCAGCTCACCGGCGATGAGGGCGGCGCGCAGGGCGTGCGTCACCTGGTCGCGCAGGCTGCGGCGCTCCTGCACGAACGGCAGATCCAGGGGCCGCTCCAGCGTGTTCGCCGCGGCGGCGGTCTCGCCGGTCGGCTCGGTCGGCACTTCGGCGTGCGCTCTCATCGGGTGTCCTTCCTCGAGGCCGGGTGCACCTCGAAAACCTGTGCAATGTGCAATGTTACAGTCTGTTCGGCATTGTGCCCACCACCTCCCCGTCCGGCCCCCGACGCGCGATGCCCCGGCGCCCCGACATCGCGGCGCCCGCGTGCTGCGCCGTGCTCACGCAGCGCCCGTCGGATTCGCCGGCAGCAGGCTCACGGTGCGGGTGGCGGTGTAGAAGTCCGCCGCGGCACGGCCCTGTTCGCGCGGCCCGTGACTGGAGGCCTTCGATCCGCCGAAGGGCAGGTGGAAGTCGACGCCCGTGGTGGGCGCGTTGACCTTGACCAGGCCGGTGTCGATCCGGTCGACCACGGCGAGCGCGGCGTCCAGGTCGCGGGTGTGCACCGACGCGACCAGGCCGTGCGGCACGTCGCGCGCCAGCTCGATGGCCCGATCCAGGTCGCTCGCGCGTTGCAGGACCGCGACGGGGCCGAAGATCTCCTCGTGGAGCGCGGCGTGGCCGGTCGGCACCCGCTCCAGGATGGTCGGTGTGGCGAACCATCCCGCGCCGTCGTACGCGCGGCCCGTGGTCAGCACCCGGCCGCCGGCGGCGAGCGCCGAGTCGAGCGCGGCGCGCACCCGGGTGCGGGCCGCCTCGGTCACCACCGGCCCGCACACCGTCGCGGCGTCGGCCGGGTCGCCCACCGGCAGCGCCCGGGCGGCGGCGTCCAGCGCCTCGCGCAGCGGATCGGGATCGCCCACCACGATGATCCGCCGGGTGGCGGTGCACTTCTGGCCCGCGTAGCCGAACGCCGCCGCGATCAACTGCGCGGCGGTGGCCCGCACATCGGCGTCCGGCAGGACCAGCGCGGCGTTGCAACCGCCCATCTCGGCCTGCACGGGAAGCCCTCGCGCGGTGGCCGCGCGGACCACGTCCAGGCCCACGGCGGTCGAACCGGTGAACGAGACCACGTCGGCGGCCTCGACCACGGCCGCTCCGGTGGCGGCCTCGCCCGGCAGCACGGTGAACAGGTCGGCCGGCAACACCGCGTCGAGCAGTTCGGCCAGGCGCAGCGCGCAGCCGAGCGCCTGCGGGGCGGGCTTGAGCAGTACCGCGTTGCCCGTGGCGAGCGCGGGCGCGGCCTTCCAGAGCGGGATCGCGAGCGGGAAGTTCCACGGTGTCACCAGCCCGGCCAGGCCGTACGGTCGACGTCGGGTCAGCAGCAGGCCGGGGCCCGAGGCGGGCTCGTGCACCGAGCCGACCGGGTCGTAGACCTGCTGCGCGTTGTAGCGCAGGATCGCGATGGCGCGGGCGATCTCGCCGCGTGCCTCGACGATCGGCTTCCCGACCTCGCGCACGATCAGGTCGGCGAAGGTGTCGGCGGTGTCGGCGAGTCGGTCGGCGGCGGCGCCGAGCGCGGCGCAGCGGGCCGAGGCCCCGGCCGCCCACCAATCGCGTTGGGCGGCGCGGGCGCGTTCGGCGGCGCGGTGCACGTCGGCGGGGGACACCGCCGGTGCCTCGGCGACGAGTTCGTCGGGGTCGGCGGGGTTGTGGCTGCGCACCGGCGGTGCGGCGGACGTGGTGGTCACGGCGGGAAGCCCTTCGGGAAGGGGTCGGTGGAGGCATCGGGCCGCCGGGGGGCGGTGATCCGGGGCGCGTTCGGTGACGGTGTGCCGGGGTCGGCCGGACGATCGGTCGTCCGGTCGGCCGGACGGCCCGGCGGGAGTCGGCGTCGTGTCGGGTGGGTGCGGCGGGGCCGGTTCAGCTCAGCCCGGCCGCGACGGCCCGCTCGGTCGCCAGTCGGACGCTTTCCCGGGTCTCGGCGTTCAGCGGCCGGCGGGGCGGACGGCAGGGGCCGCCGGGCTTGCCGACCACGTCCATGGACAGCTTGATCGCCTGGACGAACTCGGTGCGGGTGTCCCAGCGCAGCAGCGGGTGCAGGACGTCGTACAACTCCCGGGCCCGGGGCAGGTCGCCGGCGACGGCGGCGCGGTAGAGCTCGATGCAGGAGTGGGGGAGGACGTTGAGGAATCCGCCGATCCAGCCCTTGGCGCCGGCCACGGCCAGTTCCAGGAGCACGTCGTCGGCACCCGCCAACAGGTCCAGGCCGGGGGCCAGTTCGGCGAGGCGGTAGGCGCGGCGGGTGTCGCCGCTGAACTCCTTGACGCCGACGATGTGGCCGTCGGCGTGCAGCTTCGCCAGCAGTTCGGGGGCCAGGTCCACCCGGGTGTCGAACGGGTTGTTGTAGGCGACGACGGGCAGGCCGACCGAGGCCACGTCGGCGTAGTGCGCGTGCACCTCGGCCTCGTCGGCGCGGTAGGCGTTCGGCGGCAGCAGCATGACGGCCTCGGCGCCGGCCCGGGCCGCCTGCTCGGTCCAGCGGCACGCCTCGGCCGAGCCGTACGCGGCGACGCCGGGCATCACCCGGTCGCCGCCCACGGCCTCGACGGCGACGCGGACCACCTCGGCGCGTTCCTCGGCGGTCAGGACCTGGTACTCGCCCAGGGAACCGTTGGGCACCACGCCGTCGCAGCCCGCGTCGACGAGCCCGCGCACGTGGTCGGCGAAGGCGTCGTAGTCGATGCTCAGGTCCGCGCGCAGCGGCAGCGTGGTGGCGACCATCAGGCCGCGCCACGGCCGGCGGATGTGGTCGGTGGGGATCGGGCCGGACACGGGGGCTCCTCGGGTGTCGATGGCAGTGGTGACGGCGACGGGGACGTCGTTGTCGCCGTCGGCGGTGACGTGGATCGCGGTGGTGGCAGGCGTTTCCACCGTGGCCACCTCAGTACAATGTCACATTGCTTTACTGTTCCGCCAGGCCCGACCTCGATCGCATCGAAAGACGAGGTGGATGGTAAAGCCGCAGGTGGATGGTAAAGGAAATGCAAATACAATGTCGCACCTCAAATGTGACACGGTCCAGACCTTGACCATTGCATCGCCCGTGGGCAGAGTTCCCCACCAACCACCCCACCCCGCCGCCTCCCGAGAGGCCCGCCACCATGACCACGCTCGCGCCCCCCACGGATCCGCCGGCGGATCAGGTTTCGCCCGCCGTCGGCACCGCCCCCACCGGGCTGCGCCCCTCGCAACTCGCCTGGCGTCGCTTCCGGCGCGACCGCACCGGGATCGTCGCCGCCTGCGTCGTCGCCGTCTTCGTCGTCGCGGGCCTGGGCGCACCGCTGTTCGCCCGGTGGTACGGGCACGACCCCTACACCACCTACGGTCAGAACCGACCCGGCCTGCTCAACGAGTTCGGCTTCCCGATCGCACCCAACGGCGGCATGTCCGGCGAGTTCTGGCTCGGCCTCGAACCCGGCCTGGGCCGGGACGTGCTCACCCAACTCCTGTACGGCATCCGCACCTCGCTGCTCATCTCGCTGGCCGTGGTCGCCATCGTCACCGTGCTCGGCGTGCTGGTGGGAGTGACCGCCGGCTACCTCGGCGGACGTACCGACTTCCTCGTGGGCCGACTGATCGACGTCATGCTCAGCTTCCCGGCGACGCTGTTCTTCATCGCGTTCACCCCGGTGGTCACCTCGCTGCTGACCCGCCCGGGCGAGCAGATGTCGCCGCTGCTGCGCGGGGCGGTCATCGTCGCGGTGCTCTCCGCGTTCGGCTGGGCCTCGGTGGCCCGACTGCTGCGCGGTCAGGTGCTCTCGCTGCGCGCTCGCGAATACGTCGAGGCGGCGCGGGTGATCGGCGCCTCGCCCGGCCGCATCGTGCTGCGCGAACTGCTGCCCAACCTGGTCACACCGATCCTGGTCACCGCGTCGATGGCGGTGCCCGCGTACGTGACCACCGAGGCCGCCCTGTCCTACCTGGGTGTGGGCATGGTCGAACCCACCCCCGACTGGGGGCGGATGTTGCTCAAGGGCGCCGAGGTCTACCGGACCGACATCACCTACATGTGCGTCCCCGGCATCTCGATGCTCGTCTTCGTCGTCGCCTTCAACCTGCTCGGCGACTCGGTCCGCGACGCGCTCGATCCCAAGAGCGACCGCTGAGCCTCCGACGTCGCGTCCGGCACCAGTGTCCCTTCGCCACACCGCACCCGCACGGCAACCCTCGGAAGGAACCATGAACCCTCGGCGCAGACCCACTCGCCTCACCCGAACCGCGCTCGCCGCGCTCACCCTCGCCCTCGGCGCGGCCGCCTGTTCCGGCGGCGGCGGCACCCCGGGCAACAAGGAGCCCGGGAAGGGTGCCCCCAAGGCCCAGGTCCGCGCCGTGTCGATCGGCGCCGCCGCCGAGTCGAAGGGCCCGGCCAAGGAACTCCCCGGTGCCAAGCCCGGCGGCACCGCCACGGTCCTGGAGCGCGCCGACTTCAACCACCTGGACCCGGCGCGCGTCTACGTCTCGCACGAGCAGACCGCGGAGCTGCTGATCTCGCGTCAGCTCACCACGTACAAGCAGGAGGGCGACCACACCACCCTGGTCGGCGACCTGGCCACCGACACCGGGACCAGCCCCGACGGCGGCAAGACCTGGACCTTCACCCTCAAGGACGGGCTCAAGTACGAGGACGGGTCGCCGATCACCGCGCAGGACGTCAAGTACGGCGTCGAGCGCTCGTTCGCCAAGGAGATCACCGGCGGCCCCACCTGGATCCAGGAATGGCTCGTCGGCAACGCCGACTTCCGCTCGGTGTACGACGGCCCCTACGCCGGCCGCGAACTGGACGCGATCAAGACCCCGGACGCGCGCACCATCACCTTCGCCCTCCCGGCTCCGCGCGGCGACTTCCCGTTCGCGGTGGCGATGCACACCAGCACTCCGGTGCCGCGGGCCAAGGACACGAAACTGGAATACGACAAGCACCCGTTCTCCAGCGGCCCCTACAAGATCTCCACCCGCGAGATCGACAAGTCCATGACGATGGTCCGCAACGAGCACTGGGACCCGAACACCGACGCCGTCCGGCACGCCTACCCCGACCAGTGGAAGTTCGAGTTCGGCGCGTCCAACCAGCAGATCAACGAGCGGCTGATCGCGGCCAACGGTGGTGACCGCACGGCGATGACGTTCCGGGTCGCGGTCGGCCGCGAGGTCGCCCAACAGGTGCTCACCACACCGGACCTGAAGGCTCGCACGGCGGACGCGGCCACCCCGTACACCGAGTACTTCGAGATCAACAACCGGCGCCAGACCAATCCGAAGATACGCCAGGCGCTGATCGCGGCGTTCCCCAAGGAACAGGTGCGGCAGATCCTGGGCGGCCCCGCGTACGGCGAGTTCGCCACCACGCTGATGGGCGCGACGGTGCTCGGCTTCGAACCCTTCGACCTGGCCGGCGTGCCGAACACCGGTGACCCGGCCAAGGCCAAGCAGTTGCTCGCCGAGTCCGGCACCCCCAACCCCAGCATCACCTACGCGTACAACCAGACCCCGCTGTGGGAACAGGTCTCGGTAACCATCGTCCAGGCCCTGCAGCAGGCCGGCTTCAAGGTGGTTCCGCAGCCGATCAACGACAAGAGCTACTACACCGAGATCGGCCGCATGGACAACAAGTACGACCTGTACTGGTCCGGCTGGGGCGCCGACTGGCCCAGCGCCGCCACCGTGCTCCCGGCCAAGTTCGACGGCCGCAAGATCATCGACGACGGCTCCGTCTACAGCCTCTACAACAACCCGGCGATGAGCACCGAGATGGACCGCATCACCGCGATGTCGGACGTCGTGGCGGCCGGCAAGGAATGGTCGAACCTGGAGAAGAAGATCATGGCCGAGGCCCCGGTGGTGCCGTTCGTGTACCGGCGCCAACTGACCCTGTACGGCCCCGGTCTGGGCGGCGTACGAGTCGGCTTCATCGGCTCGACCTATCCGATCGACGTCTGGGTCAAGTAGCCCCCGGGCGGGGCGGCCCCGGCTCCGACCGGCGGCGCGGGTGGGAAGGCTCGCCCCTTCCCACCCGCGCCGCCCGGCCGCCCGGCCACTCCCCGGTCCGACCTCCAGTGAGGGCCCCATGTTCCGATTCCTGGTGCAGCGACTGCTCGGTGCGGCGCTGATCCTGTTCGTCGTCTTCACCGTCACCTTCTTCCTGTTCTTCGCGATGCCGGACGACCCGGCCCGGCTGTCCTGCGGCAAGACCTGCACGCCCGAGACGCTCGCCCTGATCCGACGCGACCTGGGCCTGGACGAGTCGGTACCGATGCAGTACTGGCACTACATCGTCGGCGTCTTCGCCGGCCGCGACTTCGGCTCCTCGCACTGCTCCGCGCCGTGCCTGGGCTACTCGTTCGTCAACCACGAGCCCGTGCTCGACACCCTGCTCGACCGCTTCCCCGCGACCTTGTCGCTGGCCCTGGGCGCATCGGTGATCTTCCTCGGCGTCGGCATCATGATCGGCATGCTCGCGGCGCTGCGCCGCGGCACCTGGCTGGACAAGGCCACGATGGCGTTCTCGCTGATCGGCGCCTCGGTGACCATTCAGTTCCTCGGGGTGATCGCCCGCTACGTCCTGGTCGACCAACTGCGCTGGCTGCCCAAGCCCGAGTACATCCCCCTCCTCGACGACCCCGGCGGATGGACGGGCGGGCTGCTGTTGCCCTGGCTGACGCTGGCCTGCGTACAGGCCGCGGTGTACGCCCGACTGACCCGGGCGTCGATGATCGACGCGCTCGGCGAGGACCACGTACGCACCGTGCGGGCCAAGGGATTGACGTCCCGTCAGGTCTACGTCAAACACGCGTGGCGGGGTGCGATCACCCCGGTGGTGACCGTCTACGGCATCGAACTCGGCGTCCTGCTCGGCGGCGCGGTGGTCACCGAGACCACCTTCAACATCCCCGGCATCGGCAAACTCGCGGTGAACGCGGTCGCCAACTCCGATCTGCCGATGATCACCGGCGTGGTGCTGATCGCCGCCACCGCGATGGTGCTCGCCAATGTCGCGGTGGACGCCGTGTACGCCGTCATCGACCCCCGGGTGCGTGTGTGATGACCCCTCCTCTCCTCGCGGTCCGCGATCTGCGGGTGCGCTTCGCCACCGAGGGCGGCGTGGTCAAGGCCGTCGACGGCGTCTCCTTCGACGTCGAACGCGGCCGCACGCTCGGCATCGTCGGCGAGTCCGGCTCCGGCAAGAGCGTCACCAACCTCACCCTGCTCGGTCTGCACAACCCCGCGCGCACCACCATCGAGGGCAGCGCGATCCTGGACGGGACGGAACTGGTCGGCGCCCCCGAACGCGTCCTGCGCGACCTGCGCGGGCAACGCGTGTCGATGGTGTTCCAGGACCCGCTCACCGCCCTGTCGCCGTACTTCACGGTCGGCGCGCAGATCGTCGAGACCTACCGCCGGCACACCGGCGCCGGCCGACGCGAGGCGACGGCCCGCGCCGTCGACATGCTGGACCGGGTCGGCATCCCGCAACCCGCCCGCCGGGCCCGGGAGTTCCCACACCAGTTCTCCGGCGGCATGCGCCAACGCGCGATGATCGCGATGGCGCTGGTGTGCGAACCCGACCTGCTGATCGCCGACGAACCCACCACCGCGCTCGACGTCACCGTGCAGGCCCAGATCCTGGACCTGCTCGCGGAGTTGCAGGAGCAGTTGGGCACCGCGATCATCCTGGTCACCCACGACCTCGGGGTGATCGCCGACGTCGCCGACGACGTGCTGGTGATGTACGCGGGGCGCGCGGTCGAGTTCGGCGCGGTCGGCGAGGTCCTGGACACGCCCCGGCATCCGTACACCCGAGGTCTGCTCGCCTCGGTCCCGCGTTTGTCCGACGCCCTGGACCGGCCGCTGCGACCGGTGCCGGGCTCGCCGCCCAGCCTGCTCGCGCCGCCGCCCGGCTGCGCATTCCATCCGCGCTGCGCGCAGGTGATCGACGGCCCCGAGACACCGTGCCGCACGGTGCTTCCCCTGTTGGAGCGCGTGCACGCGGGATCCGGCGGCAGCGAGCACGCCGCCGCCTGCCATCTGGACGGGGCGCCGGGCACCGCGGCGCCGACGGACCTGCGAGGAGCCACCCCATGAAGACCACGTCGCTCGACGCGCCCGAGCCGCCGCTGCTCCGGGTGAGCGGACTGACCAAGCACTTCCCCACGGGCCGCAGCCTGCTGCGCCGTCGCACCGGGGCCGTGCGCGCGGTCGACGGCGTCGACCTGACCGTCGGCACCGGGCAGAGCATCGGCCTGGTCGGCGAGTCCGGGTGCGGCAAGTCGACGACCGGGCGCCTGATCACCCGACTGCTGGAGCCGAGCGCGGGCACCATCGCCTACCGGGGACGCGACATCACGCACGCCTCGCGCCGCGAACTGGCGCCCATCCGCGCGCAGATCCAGATGATCTTCCAGGACCCGTACTCGTCCCTGAACCCGCGCCACACCATCGGCACCATCCTGCGCGCCCCGCTGGACGTCAACGACATCGATCCACCCGGCGGACGCGAGCGCCGGATCGGGGAACTCCTGGAGACGGTCGGCCTCAACCCCGAGCACCGCAACCGCTTCCCGCACGAGTTCTCCGGCGGGCAGCGGCAACGCATCGGCATCGCCCGGGCGCTCGCCGCCGGGCCCAGCCTGATCGTGGCCGACGAACCGGTGTCCGCGCTGGACGTGTCCATCCAGGCACAGGTGATCAACCTGCTCGGGGATCTGCGGCGCGATCTGGGCATCGCGTTCGTGTTCATCGCGCACGACCTGGCCGTGGTCCGGCACTTCTGCGATCGGGTGATGGTGATGTACCTCGGGCGGGTCGTGGAGAGCGCCGACCGCGACTCGTTGTACGAACGGGCCCACCACCCGTACACCCACGCGCTGTTGTCCGCCGTGCCCGGCGCGACCGGCCCGGACGGCACCCGGCTCGAGCGCATCCGGCTGAGCGGGGACGTTCCCAGCCCGATCGACCCGCCCTCGGGTTGCCGGTTCCGCACCCGCTGCCACAAGGCGCAGGACGTGTGCGCGACGACCGAACCGCCGCTGATCGCGCTGGAGGGCCGACCCGGACACGAGGTGGCCTGCCACTTCCCGGAGCCGGTGAAGACGCAGCCCGTGCGGACGACCGGGTCCGTGCGGCGCCGGCCGGTGGATCGCGAGCCCGTGGATCGCGGGACCGTCGAAACCCTGGCGCCGGCGACGGCCGGGCAGACGCCACCCACCGGAAAGGCCGCGCACCCGTGACCCGACGGGTCCCCGCCGACTTTCCCCGCACCCCGCCGCTCCCGCGCCGATACGACCCGGGGCGACACGAGGCGCACCCGAGCCCGCCGCCGCGGAGCGAAGTCGCGCCACGTGTCCGGAAGGCTCGGCCGGGGAATTACGGCCGCGGCTCCATGGGGCCGGGGACGCGGGCCTCCACCGAGACGTCGGGCACGTTCCGCGCTGCGCGCACGGTGGTGGCGGCGGCGTCGACGTCACCCGTGAGGGTGGTGAAGTCCTTGGCCAGACCGGGCAGGGTCAGGAGCCGGCGGGGGGTGTGCCGCAACAGGCCCGCCAGCACCTTGTAGCGCAGGCTCGGCACGCAGACGACGGGTGGGCGGCGTCGGTGGATGGCCCGCACCGCCCGCTCCGCGACGTACGGCGACGCGAGCGTGAGCGAGGGGGGCGGCGCGGCGATGCCGGCACTGAGGTGGAACCGGGAGGCGGTGTAGCCGAGTACGAGCGCGGTCAACGCCACCGGCGACGTGCGCACGCGCCGGGAGTAGGCGAACGACTCGGTCATCACCAGTTCGTACGCCTTCGTCGCGCCGTACGCCGTGCCCTGCCAGACCGGGGCGACGGCGGACACCGAGGACACCGTCAGGATGCGGCCGTTGCCCCGCCGGAGCATCTGCGGAAGCGCGGCGTGGACGAGCCGCGACGGGGCGACCACGTTGAGGTCGAGCATGCGCCGCTCGTCCGCCCACGCCGTACGTTCGAACGAAGTGCCCAGACTCGCGCCGGCGTTGTTGACCAGGATGTCGACGTCACGCGCCGCGGCGGCCACACGTTCGAGGTCGCCCTCGACGGTCAGGTCGGCGGGCAGCGTGCGCACCGACACGTCGTGCTCCTTCTCCAACTCGACCGCGAGAGCGTCCAGTGATTCGGCGCCGCGGGCGACCAGCACCAGATCGTGGCCGCGGGCGGCGAGAGCGCGCGCGAGGTCGGCACCGATGCCGTGACTGGCGCCGGTGACCAGGGCCGTGGACATCGCTGGCCTACTTTCTCTCCGAGGGTTCTCGTTCCGAGGCGTCCGGGTCGTTAACCGAACCGGCCCCGGAAAAGTCACGCGCCGCCGCCGCGGCCTCGGTCCGGGCGCGTGGTGCTGCGTACTTGCGGGTGAACATCAATGCGTCGTCCGGCCCTGTTCCCGGCGCATCACCCCAGGTGGAGGGCGGGTTCGGGGCCATGGGAGACGCGTGGCGGGAATTTTGCCCGAGCCTTCACCACCGATACACAAGGTGCTCGATCGCATACCCGATCGGTGCCGTACGAGCACGCGCCGCCGGGTGTGCGCGGTCCCACCGAGCAGGAAGGCATTCCCCGTGTACGCGATGCTGTGTGAGTTGCTGGTCGAGGAGTTCGGCATCGACGCCGGGGATGTCGTTCCGGAAGCGACCTTCAGCGCGCTGGAGTTGGACTCGTTGTCGATGGCGGAACTGGCCGTCATCATCGCGGACCAGACGGGCAAGGACTTCAGCAGGCTCGGCGAATTGGGCAAGGACACCACGCTGGCCCAGGCCGTCGCCGCGTTCGAGGCCGCCCCGCAGGCCGAACCGTTCGTCCGGACCGCCCCGCCCTCCGCCACCGCGCCTTCCGCCACCGCGCCCGCCACCGCCCCGCCCTCCGCCACCGCGCCTTCCGCCACCGCGCCCGCCACCGGCGCGCCCTCCGCCACCGCGCCCGCCACCGGCGCGCCCGCCACCGAGTCGGCCTCGCCCCCCGTCCCGGCCCCGGCACAGCCCCCGGCCCCTGTCGCGTCCCCGGCGAGCTGAGATGCCGTCCTCCGAGGTTGCGGTCACCGGCCTGGGCCTGGTGACCGCCGGCGGGATCGGAGTCGAAGCCACCTGGCGGACCCTGTGCGCGGGGGTGTCCACCGCTCGCCGCGACCCGGGGCTGGCCGGCCTGCCCGTGGACATCTCCTGCACGGTGCCCGGCTTCGCCCCGGACGCCATTCTCGGCCGGAGACTGTCCCGGCGGATGGACCGCAGCGCCCAGATGACCGTCGTCGCCGCCCGGGAGGCCCTGGCCGACGCGGCGCTGGATCCCGGGACCTGGGACCCCACCCGCGTCGGCGTCGTCATCGGCGCGGGCGGACCGTCCATGGAGTCCCTGCTGACCTGCATGGAGAGGCTGCTCACGGGCCGGGTCACCGCCATCTCCCCGGCCGGTGTACCCCGCTCGCTGCCCAACACCGCGGCCACCGAGGTCGGCCTCGATCTCGGCGCCCAGGGCACCAACTTCGCGCCCGCCGCCGGCTGCGCCTCCGGCGCCACGGCACTGGGCGTCGCCCGCGACCTGCTGCGCGCGGGCACCCTGGACATCGTCTTCGCCGGCGGTGTCGACATCATGTGCAATCCACTCACCGCGGCCGGCTTCGCCCAGTTGGGCGCCCTGTCCACGCACCCCGGCGACCCGGCGCACGCCTGCCGGCCGTTCGACGCCGAACGGGACGGATTCGTCTTGGGCGAAGGCGTGGGCATCGTGGTGCTGGAGCGCCCGGAGCACGCACACGCCCGCCGCGCCCGGGTGCGATCCCTGCTGTCCGGCTACGGCGCCGCGAACGACGCCCACCACCTCACCGCGCCGCACCCCGACGGCCGCGGCGCGCGACTGGCCACCCTCGCGGCCCTGGCCGACGCCGGCTGGAATCCGGCCGACGTCGACCACGTCAACACGCACGGCACCGGCACACTGCTCAACGACGCCGCCGAGGCGCGTTTTCTCGCGGCCACCTTCGACCGCTGCCCACCGATCACCGCCGTCAAGAGCGTGCTGGGCCACACCGGCGGCGCGGGCGGCGCGATCGAGGCGATCGTGACCGTCCTGACCCTCGAACACGGGAGCATTCCACCCACCGCCAACCACCACCGCACGGACCCGGACCTGGGTCCGGACCTGGACGTGGTCGCCAAGACCCCGCGCCGCCCCGTCCGCCTGAACACCGCGATCTCCACGTCGGTCGCGTTCGGCGGGCAGAACGCCGTCCTCGCCTTCCGCACAGCAACGTCAGGAGCTCCTTCATGACCACCGTAACCCGGGCGGAATCGACATCGGCGCGATCCGCCGCCCCGGCCCCGGGTCGACGGCTCGAGGAGTTGGACTGGTGGCGTTCGTGCACGGTCCGGGTCATCGACCCGGCTCCCGAACTGTCCGACGTGACACGCTCGTTCCTGCACGACCTGGCGGCGGCGTTCGAGCGCGGCGGGCACCGGGTGATCCCGCCGGGCGAGAGCGAGACCAGGTTCGACGTGGTCCTGGTGGGCGTGTCCGTACCCGAGGGCCCCGAGCCGCTGGCCGACCGGATCGTGGAGGAACAGACCCCGTTGATGCTCAAGCTCCGCAAGGAGCAGGGCCGACAGGGCACGGTCGGGCGGCTGGTCGCGGTGGCGGAAGTGCCCGAGCGGCTGAGCGAGATGTCGCACCCCGAGGTGGTGCGCGCCGCGCGGATCCTGATGGCCAGGGTGGGTGTGTTCACCGTCGTGTTCATCACGCCCGGCGCGGTGCCCGGTGAGGTCGCCGAGGCGACGCTGTGCACGATGGAGGGCGGACACCCCACCGAGACCGAGAAGGTCGCCCAGGGCATCTGCGACCGGCTGGTCTCCGCGGCCTGCGCGCACGAGGTGGCCGGCCGGCATGACGTGGTGCCCAACGCCATCACCGCCGACGCGTGGGCCGCCGCCCGCGCACCGCGGAGCCTGGCCGTGGCCGGTACGCGGATGGGGGACCTCGGGCTGCTGCCGGCCCCACACGCGATGCGCGACTTCGTGTCGCCCCGGTTGAGCCGCACCTACGCGATGTACCTCAACCTGCAGGGATTCAGCGAGGGCATGCTCTTCGCGTTCGACCCCGACCTGAACGCGCTCGTGGTCACCGCGTCCGGACGCTGGGGTGTGGACAAGCGCGACCTCTCCGACACCGACCTCGTGGCCGTCGACCACCGGCTGAACCGGGGCCGGTTGCGGGTCCTGGCCCCCGAGGGCGCGCAGCCGATGGCGCCGTCCGTGGAGGCGTGGGAGGTGTGCGCGCTGTTCGAGGCGGCGCCCACCGTACGGGTCGGCAGGAACGCGGCGGGGCATTGGCAGTGGGACCCGAACGGCACCCACGAGGTACCGGCCATCCGGGCGGGCCTGCACGCGCACGTCGGTATCTCGCACGCCGACCCGGCCCTGATCGAGACCATCCCGCCGGACCGGGAGCACTATCCCTACGGCTTCGGCTGCGGGACGGACCTGATGATCGACGTCGCCCGCTCCACGCTGGCCGCCTCGCGTGCCCTGCACGACCCCGCGGACACCCGCCACTACGTGCGCTGGCCGATGCTCTACCACGGCGAGATGGCCCTGGAACTGTGGGGACCCGGGCAGCCCGACGAGCCGCTGCGCGGCCTCCTGGACCTCTTCGACCCGAACGGCCTGGGGGCCGTGCACTTCCACCCGGACCACATCGACCAGCCCTGCTGACCATCCGGGCGGCGCCGGCCCGGGCGGTGTGGTGACCCGCGGCCTGCGGAACCCCGGCGAACGGGGCGGGTGTTCCGTCGGTGCGGGCAGGACGGGCGGGATGCCCGTCCTGCCCGCGGCGTGCCGACTCGCGGAATCGGCCGTGACGGTCGCTCAGGTGACCGGCGCGTTGGTGCGACGCCTGCGCGCGAACAGCACCGAGCCGCCGCCGACGGCGAGCAGGAGCGCGGCGCCGCCGCCGAGCATGGCGGCGCTGTTGTTGTCGCCACCCGTCTCGGCGAGTTCGCCCTTGCCCGTGCCGGGCTGCTCCGGCTTCTGGGCCGGCGGAACCGGCGCGGCGGAGTCGGCCGGCTTGGACGGCGCCGGGGTGGTGGGAGGCGTGGTGGGCTTGCTCGGCTTCACGTCGAACGCGGTTTGCATGACGACGTTCTCGTTGTCGAACCTGTCGCGATCCACCGCACCGGTGCCGGTGAAGTCGACGACGAACGCCTGACGCTTGCCGGAGATGGTCGCGGGGATGACGAGCTTGATTTCCTCGCCCTTCTCCGCGGTGGACCCGTTCGAGGCGCAGGTGAGCTTGGTGTCGCTCACCTTGACGCATTCCTTCGGGGCGGCGTCGAAGCGGACGCCCCCCTGGGCCTGAATGGTCGCCTGGGCGGTGGCATAGGCGTCCGGGCCCGCGTTGCGCAGGACGATCGGGATGCCGTTTTTGACCTTCCCGGTCTCCTGGTCGTACTGGAACCAGGTCACCTCGGAACCGGGCGGCGTGGTCACCTGGAGGTCGCCCGGAGGCGAACGGCCGCTATTGCGTGCGGAGTTCGGCGATAAACGGGATGTGCCCGCGGGCGTCGGCCCACGGGCACATCGAGGCGGCGAATCCCGCCGGGCGTTTCGGGACGACACGGCGGGCGGGCACTGCGGCGGTCACCTCTGTGGCATCGCGGGGGCGGGGGCGAGCGGCAGGGCGTCGGTGTCGATCAGTGCCCGGTTGCCCAGCGGCGCGTCGAGAGTGACCGTCTCGGTGCGCAGGGCCGCGATCGCGGGGCACGCGAGCGGCCTGCCGTCGGCGGCCGCGGTCGGGCCGGGCTTCGGGACGGTGACCACGGCCACCGCGACGACCTTGTCGCGTTGTACGGTCACCAACTCGTAGTCGCTCCCGCACGGGCCGGGTCCGTCCGGTGCGCCGCTGAATCCGACGATGACGGTGCGGTCGTCCGCGCCCACGGTCGCGCTGCTCGCACTCGCGATCGCGCTGCGCGAGGACGGCGGCGGGTCGCTCGTGACCGCGAGGGTGGTCACCCGTACGGAGGTTCCCGCGAAGGTGATCTCCCAGGCCGGGACGGTCGCGGCGCCTTCGGTGGTCTGTACGGTGCGTGTGGTGGCGGTGGCGGAGGCGACGGTCAGCCGGGGCGACTCCGCCGTTCCGCAGCGGGCCTTCAACTCGGCCGGCAGGGACGCGCCGAAGCCTTGGAGCGGGGCCTTCGACGGGCGGCGCTGGACGACCCCGTCGGCCCAGCGGACCTCGCCGTCGACCGGTGTCGGCGGCAGGACTCCGGGCTCGGGAGGCGCGAAGCAGCCGTCGGCGAGCGAGACCTTGAAGGCGTGGTTGTGCGCTTCCCAATTGCCGAGTTGGGTCGGGTAGGGGTCGCCGACGATGAACGCGCGTGGCCTGTCCGTCGCGTGATCCGCCTCCCAGCGGTCGGCCGCCTGTTCGGCGTCCCGTCGGGCCTGCGCGCCGGTGTCGGCCGGCGCGCGCCCGCTCGGCGTGGGTCCGCTCGGTGTGGGTCCACTCGGGCCGGCCGAATCACGTTCCTCACCGCACGCGGTCAGGACGGTCGCGAACAGCGTGGCCGCGAGAGCCAGGGCCCAACGCGCTGTGGTGACGGGCACGGGTCCACCTCCGGAACGCCGCGCACCCTGCGCGGCGCCGATGTGACGCACCATCAGGCGGCGCGGTTCCCCGGACCCGCGATTCGCCCTCGTACGGCGCGCCGCAGGGCCCCGATGCGCTCGACGCACTCCCGGTGGTCTGTGGGTTCGGAGGGACGCTCCAGGCGCGGCCGGGGCTATGCCGGGTCGCCGTGCGGCGCCTGATCCCGTGCCGGGAGGAGGGCGATGCCCGACCTGAAGCGCATGGCGCCCGGTAGATCCAGGTTGCAGTGGCGACTGGCGACGACTCTTTCCTGCATCGCCAGCGTGCCGGTGGTCGTGCAGGTGCCGCAGCGCAGCGACATCAGGTGGGCCTGGCGGACGACCGCCAGCATCCCCTCGACGTCGAAGGCGACGGTGAGGCCGATCTCCAGGGTGCCGACCCGGACACCGTCGACCCTCAGGTCGACGCAGGGGCGATGGGTGGACGTGACCTGGTGGGTTGCCAGAGCGACGACCTCCTCGGTGTCCGGAGCGGCACGGGTACGTCGCGCGGCCTCGACCATCGCGCCGTGCTTGGCCCATCCGGCGGCCACGAGGTCGAGGAGATCCAGGCTCAGGAAGCCGTTGACCACCGAGGCGACCTCACGCTCGACGGTCCGGCCCGCGTTGTCCGTCAGGCCTTGGGCTCCGCGCTCGAGGATCGCGGCGACCTCGTGTTCGCGAGCCGCGTCGACGAGCGATTCCGCAGCGGCTTCGACGTCCTCGCCGAACAACAGTTCGCGCACGGACGCGGGATGCGGCACGGTGTCGGTCATGGGTCCACTTCCTTGATGGTCTGTTCACCGGGGTCCGAACGAGGTTCGAGCCGTACCGTTCGGCTCGCTCCGCGCGTGTCCCGGACGTCCTGGACCCCGCCCGACGCGAAACCCGGTCGCAGCACCGCGCGGACGTGTCGACGGGTCCAGCGTGGTCCCCGCCGTTGGTGGGAGAAGCCCAAGTAGCCCGCGAGCGCGGCCACCAGGAGACCGCCGGCCACCGCCGCCCCGATCACCCAGCCGGAGCCCGAGCTTGCGCCGGCTCCGGCTCCGGTGCCGGGCACCGCGGTCGACGACGACGGAGCGTGGGTTGTGGTCGGCTGCCGAGAAGAACCCGATCCGGCGCCCGTGGTGACTTCGAAGGAGGCGGAGGCGTCCGCTTCCGCACATCGCGCCGAAACCTGGTGGCTCCCCTTCGACGCGCCCTTGGGGACCACGAACCGGACGCTGAAACTGCCTCCGTTCGGGGTAGCCGGCGCATCGAGGGAGGCGATTCCGGCACCGTCCCAACGAATGTCGATCCGGGATCCGGGACGGCACGCCGAGAAGGCCGAACCGGAGATCGCCACCGTCATGCCGGCCCCGCCCCTCGCGGGGGCCAGGACCAGAGCGGGGCGCGATCGAGGATCAGGGGCAGGCGTCGTCACCGCGGAGGGAGGCCGCTTGCTCGGGGAGGGTGGCGGAGCCGTCGTTCCCTGAGGGCGCGGGGATGGGGATGGAGCCACAGGGGAGGGACCGTCCGGTGGATAGGTGACCGGTGGGGGTGCCGGTGGCGGTGCCGGTGGTGCGGGAGGTTCCGGTGCCAGAGGTGGCGGTGGCGGCGGTGGCGGCGGAGGTGGTGGAGGTGGCGGTGCCGGCGGTGCAACCTGGGTGTGCGCGATGCCCATCGGCGCCACGACCCCGACTCCGACGCAGGCCAGCGCACCCAGCAACCCCGAGACCGCGATCAGTCGCCGGCTCCGCCCCGACCCCGGGCGCCGGGTGGGACCCTCGGACTCTTCCACCGCTGATCCTTCCGCGTATCCCCGACCGGAGAGCAGGCTTGCGACTCGATCGGGGCCGTAGCGAAGCGTGTTCCGGCGCGCGACGCACCGGAACGACTCCCGTTCAGGCAAACATGGGACCGCGGGCGTCGCATCCGGATGGCCCGGCGACACACCGAACGTGGACCGCGCAAAAGAGTGGACCATCCGTCATGCCGCTTGGCGGCACCGACGGGTTCGGCCGGATCGCGGTGGCGCGAGAAATGGGCCTCGGCCGTCCGTCGCGACCGGGCACGCCGCGGGGTGCATGCCCGCGGCGTACCCGACGGCCGCCCGGCCCCGGATCAGGGGCCGGGCGCGCTCCACCCCTTGGATCAGCGGTGGATGAACGACGGCGGGCGCTTTTCGGTGAAGGCCGCCATGCCCTCCTTCTGGTCGGCGGTGGCGAACGTGGCGTGGAAGAGGCGGCGTTCGAAGCGCACACCCTCGGCCAGGGTGGTCTCGAAGGCGCGGTTGACGCTCTCCTTGGCCATCATCGCGATCGGCGCGGACATGCCCGCGATGATCCCGGCGGTGGCCAGGGCCTCGGTGAGCAGGTCGGCGGCGGGCACGACCCGCGAGACCAGGCCGGCGCGTTCGGCCTCCTCGGCGTTCATGGTGCGGCCCGTCAGACACAGGTCCATCGCCTTGGCCTTGCCGACCGCCCGGGTCAGGCGTTGCGAGCCGCCGATGCCGGGGATGACGCCGAGCTTGATCTCCGGCTGGCCGAATACGGCGGTGTCGGCGGCGAGGAGGATGTCGCACAACATGGCGAGTTCGCATCCGCCGCCGAGCGCGTAGCCGGAAACCGCGGCGATGGTGGGCTTGCGGACGTCGCCGAGTCGGTCCCACGCGGAGAACCAGTCGGCGAGGTAGACGTCCATGTAGTCGTTGGGCCGCATCTCCTTGATGTCGGCGCCGGCGGCGAACGCCTTGGCGGACCCGGTGATCACCAGACAGCCGACGTCGGGATCGCGGTCGAGTGTGGTCGCGGCGTCGACGACCTCGGCCATCACTTGGAGGTTGAGGGCGTTCAGGGCCTTCGGGCGGTTGAGGGTGATCACCGCGGTGCGGTCGTGCCGCTCCAGCAGGATGGTCTCGTAGTCGCTCATGCGGTGCGGTTTCCTTCGTTCGCGCCGGTGTCGGCGTGGTCTCTGATGGCGTGGATGACGGCGGAGAAGTCGCGCTCGGCGCCGCCGTTCTCGGCGAACGCCGTGTACACCTCGGCCGCGTGCAGCCCGAGTTCGGCGGATACTCCGCCCACCCGGATCGCGTTCGCCGCCAGTCGCAGATCCTTGGCCATCAGGGCCGCGGCGAACCCGGGCCGGTAGCCGTGGTCGGCCGGGCTGGCCGGAACCGGCCCGGGTACCGGGCAGTTCGTGGTCAGCGCCCAGCACTGGCCGGAGGCCGCGGAGGCCACGTCGAACAACGCCTGGTGGGAGAGCCCGAGTTGCTCGCCCAGTACGAATGCCTCGCTGACCGCGATCATCGTGACGCCCAGGATCAGGTTGTTGCAGATCTTCGCCGCCTGTCCGGCGCCGGGAGGGCCGCAGTGCACGACGCGGCGGCCCATCGCGGTCAACACCGGCTCGACCGCGGCGAAGTCCTCGTCGGCGGCGCCGACCATGAAGGTGAGCGTTCCGGCGACCGCGCCGACCACCCCACCGGACACCGGTGCGTCCAGCGACCGGCGTCCGGAGGCACCCACCGCCTCGTGCGCGGCGTGCGCGTCCGCGACGTCGATGGTGGAACAGTCGACGAACACCGCACCGGCGGGCGCCGCCGCCAACAGGCCCGCGGAACCCCGATAGCAGTCCAACACATGCGGCCCGCTCGGCAACATCGTGATCACGACATCGGCGTCCGCGACGGCCTCGGCGGGGGAGGCGGCGATGCGCACACCGCTCTCCCGCGCGCGCTCCAACGCCTCCGGGACCAGGTCGAACCCGGTGACCCGGTGTCCGGCGGCGACCAGGTTGGCGGCCATCGGGCCGCCCATGTTGCCCAATCCCACGAACGCGATCGTGGTGCTCATCGGCCGGCCTCCTCGGTCGAGGGCGAGATCGCCAGGCCCAACTCGCGTGCGCCCAGCGGCTCGAAGAATGCGGCGACCTGCTCGGCCCGTACGGCTTCGAGCGTGTCGGGGGACCAGCGCGGCGCGCGATCCTTGTCGATCACCTGGGCGCGGATGCCCTCGGCCAGGTCGGGCGTGCCCAGCGCCACTGTCGAGACCCGATACTCCTGATCCAACACGGCCTCCAGGGATGCGAGTTCGCGTGCCCGCCGCAGGCTCGCCAGGGTGACCTTGAGCGCGGTGGGCGACTTGGCCCGGATGTGCTCGGCGGCCTGCTTCGCGGCCTGCTCCCCATCGGCATCGAGGCGTTCGAGGATCTCCTCGACGCTGTCGCCCGCGTAGCACGCGTCGATCCACCCCCGTCGCTCGACGAGTTCACCGCCCGGCGCCGGCTCGGCGAACCGCGCCACGACCTCGCCGCTGTCGCGGCCGGCCAGCGCCTCCAGGGCCGCGTCGAGCCGGTGCGAGGGGATGAAGTGGTCGGCGAGCCCGCAGGCGATCGCGTCGCCGGGGCCGATCGCCGAACCGGTGAGCGCCAGATGGGTACCGCACTCGCCCGGCGCACGGGCGAGCAGGTGGGTGCCGCCGACGTCGGGGACGAACCCGATGCCGGTCTCGGGCATGGCGATCGTCGAGCGTTCGGTGACGATCCGCAGGCCGCCGTGCGCGGACACACCGACACCGCCACCCATCACGATGCCGTCCATGGCCGCGACATAGGTCTTGGGATAGCGGGCGATGCGGGCGTTGAGCCGGTACTCGTCGCGCCAGAAGTCCAGACTGCCGGTGCCGCCGCCGACGGCGTCGGCGTGGATGGCCCGGATGTCGCCACCCGCGCACAGCCCACGCTCGCCCGCGCCGGTGATCACCACCAGTCGCACATCCTCGTCGTGCTCCCACGCGGTGAGCGCGGCGTCGATCCCGCGAACCATGGCGTGGGTGAGGGCGTTGAGCGCCCTGGGCCGGTTGAGCACGATCCGGCCCACGCCCGCCTGACGGCGGGTCAGTACCGTCTCCTGCTCCGTTGTGGAGGTCATCGGGTCGCTCCGATCAGTCCGCGCGCGACGATCACGCGCATGATCTCGTTGGTTCCTTCGAGGATGCGGTGCACCCGCAGGTCGCGGACGATCTTTTCGATGCCGTAGTCCGCGAGGTAGCCGTAGCCGCCGTGCAGTTGCAGCGCGCGGTCGGCCACCGAGAAGGCGGTGTCGGTGGCGAACCGCTTGGCCATCGCGCACAGTTGCGGTGCGGCGGGATCGCCCTGGTCCAGGCAGCACGCCGCGTGCCGGACCAGCGTGCGCGCGGCTTCCAACTCGGTCGCCATGTCCGCGAGTTCGAAACGCAACGCCTGGGCGTCGATCAGCTTGGCGCCGAATGCCTCCCGATCGGTGAGATGAGCCACGGCGGCGTCGAGGGCCGCCCCGGCGCCGCCCAGCGAGCAGGCGGCGATACCGATCCGTCCGCCGTTGAGGCCGCCCATCGCCATCCGGAAGCCGTCGCCCTCGGCGCCCAGCCGATGGGAGACCGGCACGCGCACGCCGTCCAGGACCACCTGACGGGTGGGCTGGGCGTTCCAGCCCATCTTCAGCTCGTTCGCACCGAAGGACAGCCCGGGGGAGTCGGCCTCCACGACGAACGCGGAGATCCCGTCGGCGCCGTCCCCACCGGTCCGCGCCATCACCGCGTACACCGCCGAGGACCCGGCGCCGGAGATGAACTGCTTCACCCCGTGCAGGACATAGTGGTCCCCGTCGCGCACCGCGCGGGTGCGCAGCGCGGCGGCGTCGGACCCCGCGCCCGGCTCGGTCAGGCAGTAGCTGGCCAGACCGCGCATCGCGCACAGGTCCGGGAGCCACCTGTGGCGCTGCTCGGGGGTGCCGTGCCGGTCGATCATCCAGGCGACCATGTTGTGGATGGAGTAGTAGGCGGCGATGCTCGGGCAACCGCCGGCCAACGCCTCGTAGATCAGTGCGGCATCCAGTCGGCTCAGGCCCGAACCGCCCGCGTCCTCACGGACGTTGATGCCGCCGAGACCGAGGTCGGCGCCCTTGCGCAGGACATCGACCGGGAAGTGCTTGGCGCGGTCCCACTCGATCGCGTGCGGGGCCAGGTGCTCGCGGGCGAAGTCCCGCGTCGTCTCGACGATCGCGAGCTGATCCTCGGTGAGGGTGGTCATCGGGTCAGCCCATCGTGGGGATGGTGAAACTCGCGGTCTCGCGTGCACCGGAGAACCAACGCGAGGTGATCGTCTTGGTCCGGGTGTAGAAGCGGATCGAGTCGGGTCCGTGCTGGTTGAGGTCGCCGAATCCGGACCGCTTCCACCCGCCGAACGTGTGGTAGGCCACCGGTACCGGGATCGGCACGTTGACGCCGACCATGCCGGTGTTCACCCGGCGACCGAAGTCGCGGGCGGTGTCGCCGTCGCGGGTGAAGATCGCCACGCCGTTGCCGTACTCGTGCTCGCTCGCCAGTCGCAGCGCGTCCTCGTAGTCGGCCGCGCGCAGCACCGACAGGACCGGACCGAAGATCTCCTCGCGGTACACCCGCATCGAGGGCGTGACGTGGTCGAACAGCGACGCGCCGACGAAGTAGCCGTCCTCGTGGCCGGGGACGCGCACGTCGCGGCCGTCGACGAGCAGCTTCGCGCCCTCGCGCACGCCGATGTCCAGGTAGTCGTGCACCCGGGTGAGCGCGTCCCGACCCACCAACGGGCCGAAGTCGGCGTCGGGGTCGTGGGAAGGGCCCACCCGCAGCGTGGCGATGCGCTCGACGAGCTTGGCCACCAGCGCGTCCGCGGTCTCCGCACCGACCGGAACCGCCACCGAGATCGCCATGCAGCGCTCGCCCGCGGAACCGTATCCGGCGCCGATCAGGGCCTCGACGACCTGGTCGAGGTCCGCGTCCGGCATCACGATCAGATGGTTCTTGGCGCCGCCGAAGCACTGGGCGCGCTTGCCGCGCGCGGTGGCCGAGGTGTACACGTACTCGGCGATCGCGGTCGAGCCGACGAAGCCCAGCGCCTGGACGCGGGGGTCCTCCAGCAGCGTGTCGACGGACTCCTTGCCGCCGTTGACCACGTTCAGCACACCCGGCGGCAGTCCAGCCTCGAGGAAGAGCTCGGCCAGGCGCAGCGGTACCGAGGGGTCGCGCTCGGACGGCTTGAGGACGAACGCGTTGCCGCACGCGATGGCCGGGGCGATCTTCCACAGCGGGATCATCGCCGGGAAGTTGAACGGGGTGATGCCGGCGACCACGCCGAGCGGCTGGCGCAGCGAGTGCACGTCGATGCCGGTACCCGCGTTGTCGGTGAACTCGCCCTTGAGCAGGTGCGGGATGCCGACGGCGAACTCCACAACCTCCAGGCCGCGTTGCAGATCACCGTGGGCGTCGGCGATGGTCTTGCCGTGCTCGGCCGACAACAGCTCGGCCAGCGAATCGCGTTCGGACTCGACCAGTTGCAGGAACCGGGAGAGCACCCGGGCGCGCTTTTGGGGGTTCCAGGCGGCCCAACCCGGTTGTGCCTGCTCGGCGTCGTCGATCGCCGCCAGCGTGTCGGCGCGGTCGGCCAGCGGGACGCGCGCCTGCACGCGTCCGGTGTTGGGGTCGTACACGTCGCCGAACGCGCCGGACGCGCCGTGGACGTGCTTGCCGCCGATGAAGTGGGAAAGCTCGCGGACCATGAACGACCTGTCTCTCGTCAGGTGCGATCCGGAGGCGGGGCAATGACCCGACCACGGCAACCGCCGCTGCGGGGCGCGGAGTTGCCGAGGTCGGGTGGCACGTGAGGGTGGTCAGGCGAGCCCGACGACCTCGACGTTCGCAAGATCGTCCGGGGCGAGTGCGCAGACCGGCGTCATGCGTGTTTGCTCCATCCTCGTGGACAACACGGATATACCCGCGGCCGGTATCCTGACTTCCGGATCGACACACGCCGCCCGCCTTCCCGGCTTTCGCCAGTGGCGTGGTGCCTCGGCAGCGCACTCCCCGGTCACAGTGGCGGGACCGTGCCGGATTCACACCGACTTCCCTGCACCGCGGACCTTGTAGTTCAAGACGATATAGTCGGACGTCCTAGTAAGTCCAGCGTCGATCGAGCTCGAGCGCGTGGGTGACGACCTTCGTCCAAGTACTGATGCGTGACTGATTCCGGGTCGCTGGTCTGTCCGTAACGTCTTGACCTGCGGAAAGCAGGACTGGAACCGCGTAGGACAGAGCACTGGAACCCGCCGGGCAGGCCCGGCGGAGCGACTCCCCGGCACCTTCCGGCCCTACGGCGGCCGGTACCTCGTGCACGTTACGCAACACGAGGTGCTGGAGGGAGGTTGGGCCGGGAACGTCGTGATGATCGGCTTCCCCGGGATCGCCGAGGCGCGGGCCTGGTGGGAATCGCCCGCGTACCGCAGGATCGCGCCGCTGCGCTCGCGGCACATCAAGGGCGACATCATCCTGATCGAGGGCGTACCCGAGGGCTACGACCCGAGCGGCGCCGTACAGGCGCCGCGCGAGGCTCTGCGCGCCGAGTAGTGCTCGGGCTCGGCTCGTGGTCAGCCCGTGCCCAGAGCGTCCGCCGCCCTGGTCAGGTCCGCGGCGATGTGGTCCCAGTCCGGTCCGTGCAGCCACAGGTTCTCGGCGGCCTCGCGCATCAGCGCCGGCTCGTCCGGGCGTTGCAGGAGCACGAGCCGGTAGGACAGGTTGCGGATCCAGACCGGCAGGCGGCCGTCGACCAGGTGCGGGGACAACTCGCGCAGCATGGCGAGGATCGAATCCGGGTCGGCGAAGGTCAACTCCTCGACGAAGTAGGACTCGCGGTGTTCGAGGTCGCACGGCGGCGTGGGCCGGTACTCGTCGCCGTAGAGGCAGCGTGCGTGCTCCGTCAGGCTGCTGTGCATGTCCCGGAGCCTACGACACCACGACAACCCTCGTGGTCCGATTGCACCCGCCTCGATTTGATAGGCAAGTCGATATTTGCGCATCGTGACCCGTTGGCTCAAGCCCGACGCACCCGGGAGCACGCCATGAGGATTCACCTGTCCAGCGTCTTCGTCGACGACCAGGAGAAGGCCCTGCGCTTCTATACGGACGTGCTGGGCTTCGTGAAGAAGGCCGAGGTCCCGCTGGGCGAGGTCCGGTGGCTGACCGTGGTCTCGCCGGAGGATCCCGACGGGACCGAACTGCTGCTGGAGCCGGACGGCCATCCCGCGGTGAAGCCGTACAAGACGGCGCTGGTCGAGGACGGCATCCCGGCCGCGTCCTTCGCCGTGGCGGACGTGGACGCGGAGTTCCACCGGCTGCGCGAACTCGGCGTGCAGTTCACCCAGGAGCCGTTGAAGATGGGCCCGGTCACCACCGCGGTCTTCGACGACACCTGCGGCAACCTGATCCAGATCGTGCACAGCGGGTAGGAACCCCACGCGGGCACTGCCTCACCCACCCGTACCGTGCCACCCGTACCGTGCCGTTCGCGGCGTCGAACTCAAAGGTCGACGACGAGTCGAGCCGACAGGGAACGCGATACGCACGGGTACATGTGACCGGCAGGTGCGCCGATGTCGTCACGATGTTCGGGGGTTCCCTCCAAGACGACGACGTCGCAGGCGGCACACAATCCCTCGCGGCATCCGGATGCCATCGGGTGGCCGGAGCGGTTGAGGGCATCGAGCATCGTCTCGCCGGACGCGACAGCGACCCGGTCCCCGGAGCGTGCGCAGACCACCTCGAACGGCGAGTCGGGGGCGAAGCTCCTCTCGGCTCGGCGGAAGCGTTCGAGGTGAAGCCGGTCCGCGGGAAAGTGCGCGCTACAGGCGTCGAGCATGCCGACGGGCCCGCAGCAATAGACCGAGGTGTCCTCCGGGAGTCGGCGTGCGAGATCGGCGAGATCCGGTCGGCCGTCGCGTTCGGTGGCGATGACCAGAGCGCGGTCGGCGAAGGTCCGACGGATCTCCGCGACGAAAGGCATCGCGTCCTCCGTGCGCCCGACGTAGACGAGAGTGGCGTCCGCCGCCGCGCGATCGGCGACGGCCCGCATCATCGGCAGGATCGCGGTGATGCCGATGCCACCGGCGATGAAGAGATATCTGCGCGCCCCGTCGAGAGGAAAGTTGTTCCGGGGCTCGGAGATCCGCACGCGGCGCCCGGCTCGAAGGAACAGATTGACGTACTCCGAGCCGCCTCGGCTCAGCGGATCGTGCCGCACCGCGATCCGGTAGCGATCGCGGTCGGTCGGCGATCCGCACAGCGAGTACTGCCTCGTGAGCCAATTGGGGAGGGAGATATCGATGTGGGCCCCGGGTTCCCAGGGGGCAGCGGCCCGCCGGTTCCCCGCAAGGTGACCACGGCGACTTGGAGAGCAACCGACTCGATCTGCTCGACCAACGCTTCCTGCATGGATTGCAAGCCTCCTCGAGTCTTCAGTACAGGGTGTGGTAGCTGTCCTGCATGGCACGGTCGATGACGGCGGCCTCCACGTCGAGCCCGAGTTGCGCGACGGCGGCCTCCCCGACGGAGGGCACCTCGTCGGCGAGCGCGCGGGACTCGGGTTCCCACAGCCGGGAGCGGATCAGCGCTCTGCCGCAGTGGAAATACGCTTCGACCACCTCGACGATCAGGGCCAACGACGGGGATTTGCCCTCGACTTGCATACGCGCGAGAACGTCCGGCTCATCGCTGGGGTAGGCGCGCCCGTTGACGCGCAGGACCTCACGGGCTCCGGGGACCAGGAACAGCAGCCCGACGCCGTCGTTCTCGGCGAGATTGTGAAAGGAGTCCGCGAGTTTGTTGCCGGGGCGGTCGGGCAACGCCAGCGTGCGCTCGTCGAGGACTTTCACGAACCCCGGGTAATCCCCGCGCGGAGAGCAGTCCGGGAGTCCGGTGGCATCGGCGGTCGCCAGCGAAACGAACGGCGAGTGCGCGATGAAACGGTGGAAGTACGAGTCGATCCGATCCAGCTTCTTGGCTTTCGCCATCGGATTGGGGCTACCGATCAATGCGTGCACGTCTTCGGGCGTCAGGCGCCGGTAGCGGAGTTCGGTCGTTTCCATGACCATCCTTCTTTCGTGGGGAGGCTCGGCGGTTCTCAACTCGCCGCCGAGCGTCCTTCCTTCCAGTAGCCGGTGAAGGTGATGGCCGTCCGGGGGACACCGCGTTCCCGGACGAGCAGCCGGCGCGCCCCTTTGACCAGCCCGCTTTCGCCTGCGATCCAGGCGTACAAGGGCGGCGGCGGGATGTCGGTGTCCGCCAGGGCCCGCAGAGCCCGTCGTCCCGGCGTCTCGTGCGCCGCCCGCCCGTGGATCCAGCGCACATCCACCCCCGCGGGTGCCTGGATCTTGCGTATGTCGGCCGCGGCGGCGACCTCGAGCAGCACGACGGCCTCCAGGTCGGGCGGCGCGGATTCGATGATGCTCAGCGCGGCGGGAACGGCGCTGTCGTCCGCGACGAGCAGCCTGCGGGCGCCGGCCGGTGGGAGATGGGTGATCCCTTCGTCGAGAATCGCCACTTCCTCTCCCGGCGAAGCGTTCAGGGCGAAGCGCGAGCCGGGTGACTCGCCACCGTGCAAGGCGATGTCGATGTCGAGTTCCAGGTCCGCGGCGCGGAAGGAACGTACGGAGTAGCTCCGGACCCAGGGCTTCGTCTCGGTGTCCATGGTCAACATCTGCAGCAGTGCCCTGGTGCCCGACCACGTGGGCATCCGCAGCCGGGTCTGACCTTCGCGGCGGAAGAACAGTCGTACCCACTGGTCGGCGCCCATGGCGTCGAAGTCGGCGAGTTCCGGTCCACCGATGGTGACCGTTGCGACGTGCTCCGAGGGCCGTTCGCGGCGCACCACCCGCGCCCGCAACAGCCGCCGTGTTGCCGAGACTTCGCGTTTGATCATCTCGCCCCTTTCATTGATTAGGTTAGCCTGTCCTAATGTTATCAACGGTAACAGTGATCGATGATAACAGCAACGACTAGGCTGGGCGGAAATCGAGAAGAGGGGAGTGCGGAGCTTGTTGCGACGGGCGGAT
This sequence comes from Embleya sp. NBC_00888, assembly GCF_045207655.1. Taxonomy (NCBI): domain Bacteria; kingdom Bacillati; phylum Actinomycetota; class Actinomycetes; order Kitasatosporales; family Streptomycetaceae; genus Embleya; species Embleya sp. NBC_00888. The sequence goes on from NZ_CP108785.1 coordinate 4,008,787, forward strand.
GTAGTGGATGGAGCGATCGCGCTTCTGGATGTCGAGGGACTCGACGGACTGACGACTCGCAAGCTCGGGGCCGCGCTCAACGTCCGGGGGCCGGCGTTGTACCGCCACTTCCCGAGCAAGGAGGCGCTCCTGGACGCGATGGCCGACCGGCTGCTCGAAGCGGTCGCCGCGCCCCTGCCGGCCGGTCCGTGGGACGAGCAACTGACCTTCCTGGCCGGACGATTGCGGGCCGCGCTGCTGTCCCATCGCGACGGTGCCCGGGTGGTGGCCGGCACGTACGTGGCCGGTCCCAATACGCGGTTGGTCGAGGACGCCGTCTTCGGGATCCTTCAGGCGGCCGATTTCCCGGCCGAGCGGGCCGGGTGGGTGGCCCTCAGCCTCGGCCACTACGTGCTGGGCCACACCATCGAGGAACAGGCCCAGGCTCAGTTGTCCGCGGACGGGATCTGGAAGGATCGCAAGGATGCCTTGGTGGTGGGGCGGCCGGACTCCGAGTACGTGCGCACCGCGCTGACGACGGCGTTCGATGCGGACCCGGCCGAGCGCTTCGCCTACGGCGTGCGGCTGATTCTCGACGGCGTCCGCCGCGAACTCCCCGACACACCGCCTCGGCCGGCCGACTGACGCGGCGTTGACGAGCCCGGTCGGCGGCCGGGGCCCGACGGGTCGCCGACCACCGCAACGGACCCGCCCGGCCACGACCCCCGTGCGGACCCTCGGCCGGCACGGCCCACACCGCTGACGGGCCTTCGGCCGGCGCCGATGCCCGGTCGACGTTCCGCGGGAACGGGAGAGTCGGCGACGCCGGATCCGTCCGCGCGTTGGGTACTGGTCGCTGCCTTGGCGCCGGGATAAGGTCCCATTTCAAGATCGTTCACAGCATGATCATCGACGGGGGAGGTCTGTCATGGGCAACGACGACGGCGGCACGTACGAGGGCTTCTCAGCCGAGGAGCGGGCCGCGATGAAGGAGCATGCCAAGGAGGGGAAGGCAGCCGCGCGCCGCGGTTCGCGCGCGGACAAGGCGGCGGAGGCGGAGCGGGACGTACTCGCGAAGATCGCCGAGATGCAGGACTCGGACCGGGTCATGGCCGAGCGGGTGCACGCCGTCATCACAGCCAACGCCCCGGTGCTCGCGCCGAAGCTCTGGTACGGCATGCCCTCCTACGCGCTGGACGGCAAGGTCGTCTGTTTCTTCCAGAGCGCGGAGAAGTTCAAGGCGCGCTACGCGACGCTCGGGTTCAGCGACCTGGCGAAGCTGGACGAAGGCCCGATGTGGGCGGCCGGGTTCGCGCTGGTCGAGGTGACGGCCGAGGTGGAGACGCGGATCGCCGCACTCGTGAAGCAGGCGGTCGGCTGAGGCCCGTGCGGCGAACGGGCACCGGCGTCGCGACTTCCTCCGTACGCGCGGGGCTCGGGGGCCCGGCGCTCGTCCCGGCCGGGGGAATCGGGGGCGGGCGCGGCTCCTGGGTCAGGCGGTGGTCCAGGTCCGGAATCGGCGGGCCGTTGGCCCCTGCGGTACCACTGGGGCCATCTCGTGTCGCCGCGTGAGCCGGGACCGGCACCCGTCGCTCGGCGGGCCGGGAACCGATCCAACCGTCTGTTCGGAATCGGGCCTGCGGCGTCGGCGACGCCACTTCCGCGCTCCGGGCCGACACGCCGCCCAGACGTAGGGGCGGCGGGGGCGGAACGGGACGGGCCCGCAGGGGCCGGAACGCCGGAATCGTGGGTCCTCCTCGGCGGCGTCACTCGCTCGGCGGCGCGCCCGTGCCCTGGATGTCGACCCGATCCCCCTGACCGGCCCCGATGCGAATGCCGACCACCAGGAAGTTCTCGCGCGTGCCACAGGGGAGGCACAACCTTCCGTGACCGGCCCGATAGATCTCGTGCAGGTCTGTGCGGGACGCCGGGCTTCTGGGACTCAGCGTCGCGCTCCAGCCGATCGGTGTCGCGTCCGGTCCGGGGTCGTACAGGCGCTCTTCGTCCGCGTCCACGATCGCGTGGACACCGATTCGCCGTCCGCTCGGCAGGACCACGACTGCCGAGCCCTCGTGATCCTTCATGGGTGCCAGTGTGGTCCGTCGCACGCCGTTCGGCACACGCAAACACGCGTGTCGCGATACGAGTTCGATCGAGCACACTATGTGTCCATCGGATGAACTCGCACGGTGCGCCCGGAAGTAGCGGGTCAGGAGTGCGCTTGCTTGGCCTGCGGTCGGTGGAGGTAGAACAATTCGGGGTCACCCTCGTCGAGGCCGTGGACCAGGCCGACCGGTCCCCATCCGGCCCGTTGGAGCAGTCGCTGCATCGGCTGGTTCGAGACGTTGGTCGAGGTGAACAGCTTCGGTGTCGTGCACGAGGCCGCCACGGCGTCCAACAACCGATGCCCGACGCCTCGTTCGCGTGCCGACGGGGCGACCATCAGCATGGTGACGAAGCCCTGTTCGAAGAACGTGTACTCGACGACGCAGTAGCCGAGCACGCCGGACCCGTCCTCGGCCACGACCGCCAGGCCCTGCCGGCACCAGCGTCGGATGCTCGCCCGACGCGCGACGTCGCCTTCGAGCGCGACCGCGTCGATTCCGACCAGTGCGTCGGAGTCCGACTCCCGCGCGCGGCGTACGACGAACTCGCCGAGGTTCTCTACGTTCACGAGCCCATATTGTCAGCGCGTACGGAGGCGCACCGCGGCGCACTGCAACGCATCGGAAGCGGACCGGAAGTCCGTGTGGGCCCCGGGCCCTCCCCGTTCTCTTCGGGCGCGACACGTACGGCGGGCCGCCCGTCACGCGGTGGGCAGGGGCGCTTCCGGCTGCCCGGAGGGGGACGCGCACGCGGGGCGTGTGCGGGTCGCGTAGGAGCGGGCGGCGATCAGCAGGGCGAAGCCCAGGCCGCCGAACGCCGACGCGCCGAACGCGACCAACCACAGGGTGCCGGACCGGGTGCCGCCCAGCGCCGGGTCCGGATCGGGGGCGGGGACGACGCCGAGCGCGGCGAGCGGGGCGTACACCGACAGGAACACGCCGTACAGGGCGAGCCCGAACGCGGTCGGCAACGCCGGGATCAGCGGCAACAGGCGAGGGACGCGGCGCCCGGCGAGGAACGGTATCCGGCGCGGAAACCGTTGCCCCCATGGGTACATCAGCCCCGCGATCAGGAAGACGGCCAGCCCCGCGGCCAGTACGGTCGCGTCGATGCCCGCGGCGGCGAGCGCTCGCGCCGCCCGGGATTCGCCGGAGTTCGATGCCTTCCAGCGTTGCCCGGTGATGCCGAGCGCGTCGCCTCCCAGCGTCCAGACGGTCTTCACGATCACCCAGGGAAGCAGGCCGCAGGTCAGCAGGAACGCGGTTCTCCTGGTCCGGCGGGACGCGGTCGACGGCGCCGGATGCACGAGCGACACGTCGGGGTCGGCGGCGGCGTGGGTTCGGCCGCAGCGGGGGCAGGTGCCGGCCGACCGTCGTCGGTGCGCGAGGGCGGTGAGGAGCAGGGCGGTGGTGAGGACCGTACTGAGCAGGACGTGCGCCAGGCCGGTGGCGCTCTCCACGCCCGCGCCCGCGGTGATCGTGACGACGTACGCGGGCAGCGGCGCCATGCCGAAGCCCACCACGGGGATGCTGCCGACCAGCACGCCGCCGGTGATTCGGCGTACCCGCGCGCCCACCGCGCGGCGACCGGCCCAAGCAGCCCCGCCTGCCACCAAGGCCAGTGCGCCCAGGCCGAGTTGCACCGCGCCCGGGTACGCGGAGTGGGCCTTCCACGGGACCGCGGAGTCGGTGACCGCCCATGCCGCTTCGACGACGGCGTACGCCCCGGCCGAGACCGCCGCGGCGGTCGGCGCCCAGACGGGCCACCGCCGCCACCACCGTCGGCGCCGCGACCCGCGCACGGCGCGGCGCCCGTTCGGATCGGACGGGGCGGTGTCGAGAGTGGGCGAGTCGAGAGCGGGCGAGTCGACGGGAGCGGCCACGATGACCTCCGGTGCCGGGATCGGGACTCCTCACCGTCGCAGCGCGGGCGGCTTCGCGGCGTCACCCGGCGGACCCGTGACACGTCCCCCGAGCGGGGGACGGCCGACTACGCCGGGAGTCCGGGGCCGCCGAGGTGACCCCGGAGTCCGGACCGAGGTGACCCCGGACTCCGGTGCCCGTCGAAGCAACCCGCAAGTCCGGTGAGCGTCGAAGCGACACCGGGAGTTCCGGACTGCCGACGCGACACCGGTGTGTCCGGTGCGCGCGGGGATCACCGGTACGGCGAGGGCCGGTTCAGCGCACGACCAGGGCGAGGATCAGCACGATCAGGACGACGTTCTGGATCGAGTGGATCGCGATTCCCATCCACGCGCTGCGAAATCGTTTGCTCGGGTAGGCGAACAGGCCGCCGGCCACCGCCGCGCCGGGCATGGACCACGGCTGGTGCACGTGATACAGGCCGGTGAGCAGACCGTTCACCCACCAGTCGTGCCGGCCGAAGGCCCCGCGCATGCGCGGCAACAGCAGTCCACGGAAGAGGAGTTCCTCGCCCAGAACGCTGTTGAACGTCATCATCACGGCGACCAGTGCCAGCCACCCCCACGCGCCGCTGACGTAGTCCTGTCCTTCGGTCGATTCCAGGAACGCGCCGAGGCTGCGGTCGGACGGCTCGGACAGGCCGGTGGGGAGGAACTGCACCAGCAGGAAGCCGAGCGCGAACACCGCCACCCACCACCACAGTCCGCCTCCCCGCCGACCCCGGTCGTCCGAAGGGGCCCGCAACCACAACGCGTCGCGCAGCACCGACCAACGCAGGCTCGACTGTTCGCGGGCGACCAGGCCCAGGACGAGGATTCCCTGCCAGACCAGGCCACAGGTCAGGGCGGTGATCAGGACCGTGGCGAACCGCCCCTTCGAGGCGTCGTCGCCGGCGACCATCGGGGTCACCACCCAGGCGAGCAGTGCCATCGGGACGACGGCCGCGGCCCAGACCGTGAGCACTGCGGCGAGGGAGTACTGGGGGAGTGGCGGCGGGGAAGCAGTGCCGTGCGCGCCGCCCCCGGGCGATGTCGTCGATGCGGTGGAACTCCCTTGTCCGTCAAGGGGGTTCGGGGCCGGGCCGGGTGAGGTTGTCATGCCCCGAGCGTGCCGGTCCACGCCCCGGGCCACCATCGGAGATGTCCCCGACCCGTCCCTGGAACAATTCTCCGGGTCGTCCCCGACCCCGATACGCGAGCACCTGCCGCGAACAGGCGCAACGGCACGCCGAGTGCGCCGAGTCCGTCCACACCCGTGCCCCGCGACCAGCCTCGACACGACCTGCGCCGATCGCCCGGACGACGGTGATGCCTCGGTCGAGGTAGGGCCCCTCCCTCTGCCGAGGTAGGGGAATCGGAGCCGACCGCAGCGCGATCGCCTCCGGTCGGGTCCGGCCGGGGTGTCGCTCGCGTTCCCGGTTCCCGTCCCCGGACCGTCGGTTTTCGGACTTTCCGGTGGCCGCACTCCCGGACCAACCCCGCCGGTGCCATTCTTGTGCCGTGACACGCAGCTATCAGTCGATCACGAAAGAGATCCTGAGTGCGGTGAGCCCGCCCGGCGCGTGGCAGATCCGGGACGGCGAATCCTGGTGCATGGTGACCCCGCCCCGTCATGAACGCCGTTCGCAGGGTTGGAAGTTGCACATCTCGGCCACCCCCGCGTCGGCGCCCGCGGTATTGGAGCACGCGGCCCGGGTCCTGGTGGCGCACGAATGCGCGTTCAAATTCGCGGTGACGCCGCGATTCACCGCCGAGATCAACTCGGTTCGGGCCAACCGCGCCCAGTCCGGGAAGTTCCTCACCGCCTACCCGGCCGACGACGCCCAACTGCGGGTACTGGCCGAGCAGTTGCACGCGGTGACACTCGGACTGCCCGGCCCGGCCATCCTCTCGGACCGGCGCTACCGACCCGACAGCCTGGTCCACTACCGCTTCGGCTGCTTCGCCCGACCTCGCGAGCTGACCGACGAGGGCTTCTACGAAGGGCGCCTCGAAGCCCCCGACGGGACGCTCGTACCCGATCGGCGCGACCCGTGGTTCTCGCCTCCCGCGTGGGCCCGCCCGCCCTTCGACCCGCCCGCCCCCGCCGTCCCCGGCCGGCGGCGCGGCGACCCCGTGCGCATCGGCGGGCGTTACCTCGTCAAGGAGGCGATCCGGCACTCCAACCGCGGCGGCGTCTACCGCGCGCTCGACGAACACACCGGCGACGACGTCCTGCTCAAGGAGGCCCGCCCCCACGTCGGAGCCGATCTCGCCGGCCGCGACGCCCGCGACTGGCTGCGCTACGAGGCGGACATCCTCACCCGCCTGGCGCCGCGCGGGGTCACGCCCGCCGTACGGGAGGTGTTCGAGAGCGCCGGCCACGTGTTCCTCGTCGAGGACCTCATCGACGGCAAGAGCCTGCAACAGTGGGCCGCGGACCGGCTGAACGACACGGACGGTCGCCTGCCGGTGCCGCGCGCGTGGCGCCTGGCCCGCGAACTCGTCCGACTGCTCGGCGAGGTGCACGCCGCCGGCTTCGTGGTGCGCGACTTCAAGCCGAGCAACGTGGTGATGGCTCCCGGCGACGCGCCCGTACTCGTCGACATGGAGTGCACGGTCCGCCTCGACGAGCCCGCGCACGTCGCCGGCACCCAGGGATTCACCGCACCGGAATACCTCAACGGCCCCGGCCGGGACGCGCACACCGCCCCGCCCGCGCCCGGCCCGGACGTCGACGCGTACAGCCTGGGCGCCACACTCCTGTACGTCACCACCGGCATCAACCCGGTGCAGGCCGCGGACACCGCGCCCGCCAGGTCGTCCGGCGACCGGATCGCGGCGATCGTGCACGCCGCGGCGCCCGCCTTCCCCGCGCTGCGGGCGCTCGCCCCACTGGTGCTGGGGCTGACCGCGGACGGCCCGGCCCGCTGGTCGCTGCCCAGGGCCGCGGCGTTCCTCGACCGCGAACCCGCCGCGGGGCCGGTACGCGCGGGGCCCACGGCGGCCGACGCCGACCTCGACCGGCTGATCGACGACGGCCTGGCCCACCTCGGCGACACGATCGACCCGGCCGGCGAATACCTGTGGGCGCGCCCACGCTCGCTCCCGTACGGGGACGCCTGCAACGTGCAGGTCGGCGCGGCAGGGGTGCTGGCCGTCCTCGACCGGGCGGTGCGCCACGGATACACCAGGGCCGAGCCCGCGCTCGCCGCCGCCGCCCACTGGCTCGACCGACGCCTGACCCTGCCCGGCCGCGTCCTGCCCGGCCTGTACTTCGGTCGCTCCGGCACCGCCTGGGCCCTGTACGACGCGGCACACACCCTGGGCGACCGGCAACTGGCCCGACGGGCGAGCGAGTACGCACTGCGCATCCCGCTGGAGTGGAACAACCCCGACATCTGCCACGGACTGGCCGGCGCCGGCATGGCGCAATTGCATCTGTGGCACGCGAGCGGCGACGAACGCTTCGCCGACCGGGTCACCCGGTGCGCAGAGGGACTGCTCCGGATCACCCGCAACGCCGAAACCGGCGTCGACTGGCCGCTGGGCCCCGAGCACCCCGACGACCTGCGCGGCTCGGTCCTGTACGGCTTCGGGCACGGCGTCGCCGGCAACGCGGCCTTCCTGCTCGCCGCCGGACGCGACCTGAAGCGGCCCGAGTGGACCGAGACGGCGGTCGGCGGCGGACATCTCCTGTGCGCCGTCGCCGAGCGCCGCGGCGACAGTGCCCGGTGGCCGAAGGGGCCACGCCGAACCGACGGCGTCGGGCTGAACCTCTGGTGCAACGGCACCTCCGGGGTGGGCACGTTCCTGGTCCGTCTGTGGCGGGCCACCCACGACCCGTACTTTCGCGAGTACGCCGAACGGGCCGCGCTCGCGGCATACCGCGACCGCTGGCGGCTCGGCCCGGGCACCTGCCACGGGGTCGCCGGAAACGCCGAGCTGCTCCTGGACCTGGCCGACGCGACGGGCGAGGACCGGCATCGGGTCCGGGCGGCCGAAATGGCGCACTGCCTATTCGTGCGGGCCACGCGCCGAAACGGCCGGCTGCTGGTCCCCGACGACACGATGCGGGAGGTCTGCGCGAGCTACAACGTCGGACTGGCGGGCGTCCTGGACTTCCTGCTGCGCCTCAGACTCGGCGGCGATCGTTCGTGGCTGGTGGATGCCGGCCGATCGCCGTCGCGGCCGAACGACCACGCGTGAGGACCCCCGAAGGGAGGACGCCGACCATGGAAACCACGGAGACTCTGGTTCTGGAACTGCAGGAACTGCCGGAAACGGACGAGCAATTGCTGGAGCCGGTGATGTGTTGCGACACGATGCACACCAGCTTCGAGTGCACGGACACCTGTACGGAACCGCCGCGCTGCCACGGCTGACGCTCGGTTCGACGCACGCGGTGCCGTGCGGGCGGGGCGGGTGCGAGCGAGGCATCGCCGCCCGCACGGCACCGGCCGGGTCGTGGGAGGGAACGCCTTGGGCGACGCGCGATGGAGGGCGGTGTTGCCCGACGCGACGTCGGCCGCCGTGCTGGACCACGTCGTCGCCCTGGCCGGGCGGCCACGCGAGCTTCCCCGCGCCGTGCGACACGACCTCGCCGGCGGCGGCACGGGCCTCGCCTTGGCGTACCGGCAACTCGACCTGTGCCTGCCCGGACGGGGCTGGGGCGCCACGGCCGACGGCTGGCTGACCGCGGCGAACGCCGGTGCGGAACGGGTCGGCGCCTGCGCACCCGGCCTGTTCGGCGGCCTCGCCGGACCCGCCTTCGCGGCCTGGACGGCGGACCGAAAACCCGACGGCGACGGCCGCGAGACGCCACACGACCGGGTCGTGGCGGACGCGGTCACCCGTGCCCGAGCGCTCGGCGCGCGCCGATCCGGGCTGCCGGTAAGGGAGTTCGACGTCATCTCGGGGCTGACCGGAACCGGCGCCTACCTGCTGCGCCGCGCCGCGGACTCGGACCCGGAGTCGGCGGCCGACCCGGCCTCGGGCGCGGCGCTGCGCGCGATTCTGACCGCCCTGGTGGGGCTGTGCGCCGAGCGGGAGGGAACGCCGTACTGGTACACGCCGGTCGAGGCCGCGAAGGATCCGCAGGTGCGTGCGATGTTCCCGTACGGCACGCTCAACTGCGGTATGTCGCACGGCATTTCCGGCCCGCTCGCGCTGCTGGCACTGGCCCTGGAGGCCGGTGTCCGGGTCGAGGGCCAACGCGAGGTCGTCACGACCGCGGCGCGCTGGTTGACCGACCATCGGGCCGACGACGCGTGGGGGCCCAACTGGGTGGCGATGGTCGCCGTACCCGAACCCCCGGGGACGCCCGGATCCTCCCGCCCGAATCCCGCGAACACCCGTGCCGCGCGTGCCTCGTGGTGCTACGGCAGCCCGGGCATCGCGCGGGCGTTGTGGCTGGCCGGGTCCGCACTGGGCGACGCGTCGTTGTGCGAACTCGCGACGCGGACCCTGAAGGCCGTGTACCGCCGCCCGGCGTCGGCGCGGCTCGTCGACGACACGCCCGGCCTGTGCCACGGTGTCGCCGGCCTGTTGCAGATCACCCTGCGGTTCGCCCACGACACCGGCGACCCCGCGTTCGTCGAGGCCGCGGGCGGCCTCACCGAACACCTCCTGCGCCTGCGCGACACCCTGCCGGCCGCGGGACCGGGCTTCCTCGACGGCGCGGCGGGCACCATCCTGGCCCTGCTGGCCGCCGCCACCGACGTTCCCCCCACGTGGGACCGGACCCTGTTGCTGAGCTGACCCGGGCTCCCCGACGACGACGGCTCGGGCTCGACCCCATTTTGGCGGGCCGCCGCCCGGTCGGGAGAGTGCCCCGGGCTCGGTCGGCGGTTTGCCTCACCCCGGACGGGACGACTTTCGTCGTGTCGTCGGATCGGGTGCTTGGCGGCCGGGACGCCACGGGAGCCACCGGTCCGGCGCGTTTGGTACGGCGCTGCGTGATGGAGATCTCGACGCGGCCGACGCCGGGCGCCGGCGGTGGGACGGCGGGTGTGGTGTGCGAGTTCGACGGTCGTCAGCGCAGCAGGAGACGACAGTCGCGTTCGTTGAGGCCGAGGAGGGTCGAGGGTGCGTTGATGTCGGCGGTAAGGCGATCGGGGCGGAACGATGCGGCCGGCCGCGCGGAGTCCTCGCCCGCCGGCGCGTCACGCCGATCGCGGTATGCCTTCGCGTCCCCGCGACGCCGCACCGATGCCGTCGCGCGTCTGCCGAACACTCGGCGTGTGGTGAATGTGCCGGACCGCACCGTTGCCTCCACGGATGTCGACGATGTTGACGTCCGGAAGAGGCCGTGAACCGCGGTCTCGTTCCCTGTGCCGCGCGTCACATCCGAACCGAAGGCGCGGAACGCGGCCTCTCGAGTGCCGTCCGCCCCGCGCCGCCGTGGCCGGGCGGGCCGTCCGGAGACACGAGCCGCCGGCCGCAAATGCGTTTGTCCGCCCGTGCGGCACCGCACTACCGTGCCCACGTGGACCTCTTCTCCCATTCGTGGACGGCGTTGCGCGCGGCGGTCGCCGATCTCTCCGACGAGGACTTCGCGAAGCCGTCCGGCTGTACCGGCTGGCTCGTGCGCGACCTGGTGTGCCATCTGGTCATCGACGCCCAGGATGTCCTGATCACCCTGGTGACCCCCGCCGAGACGGAACCCACCCGCGACGCGGTGACCTACTGGGACGTCGCCGAGGCGGCGCCGACCGGTGACGACCCGCTCGACGCGCTGACCGTTCGGCTGGCCGCCGCGTACCAGGAGCCGGGGCTGCTCAAGTTCCACCTGGACGACGTCGGCTCCGCCGCCGGTCGCGCCGCCGAACTCGCCGACCCGGACCTTCGGGTCGGTACCCGCGACCAGGTCCTGACCGTGCGCGACTACCTGTGCGTGTACGTCCTGGAGTGCACGCTGCACCACCTCGACCTGATCGCGCATCTGCCGGACGCGACCCAGCCACCGGCGGAGGGCCTCGCCCGGACGCGCGAGATGCTGGAGCAGATCGCCGGCACCGCGTTCCCCGCGTCGTTCTCGGACCGGGACGCGCTGTTGATCGGCACCGGGCGGCGTGCCCCTACCGACGCGGAGAAGGCCGAACTGGGCGAGTCGGCGGCGCGGTTCCCGCTCTTCCTCGGCTGACGCCGATCGTCTCGCCGCCCGCGAACCGCGGGCACCGCCGCGTGGGGCGAGGCCGAGGCCGGCTCGCCCGGATCCGCCGTGAGCCGGGCCGGAGCGGTGACCTCGAGGGCCGCGCGGTCGGGGACCGCCAAGCCTTTCGGGTGCGTGTCCCGCCCGCCCGGCGGCCGAAGTGTCAGCCGCGCGCGCGGAGGTACGCCTCCAGTTCGGCGGCGCCGGCCAGCAGCGCCCGCCCGCGAGCGGACAGCCGGTCGCGCCAGTCGCAGAGCGCGGCATCCAGCGGTTCCGGACCGCCCGCCGCCCGCACCCGGGCGATCAACGGTGCGATCTGCTCCAACAGATACCCGCCCCGCCTGAGTTGGTGGGCCAGCCGGGCGTCGCGTACGTCGGCCTCGTCGTAGACGCGGTACCCGGTCAGCGGGTCGCGGCGCGGACGCACCAACCCGGCCCGCTCCCATTTGCGCAGCGTCGCGGCCCGGACCCCGAGCTTTCCCGCCAGCGGCCCGATGAACGTGCCGGCGCGCCCACCGGACACCGCCGCGTCGGGCGCGGACGCCGGTGCGGGCGCCAGGTCGCGCAGGGCGCCCCGCACGGCCTGGAGCGTCTGCCGGTCCTCGAGGAGTCGAGCGTGGCTCTCGTCGACGAGGCGCAACGCCTCGTCGACCGCACCCTCGTTCACGGCCCGCATGATCGCGCTCGCCGTGCGGTGGCCGTGGCCGGGCACCAGGGCCAGGAACGCGCCCAGCGCACGCGCGTGCAGCGGCGTGTAGGTGCGATATCCGTGGGCCGTGCGATCGGCGGCCGGAAGGATGCCGGCGTCCTCGTAGTTCCGCACGGCCTGGGTGGACAGACCGTGCCCGCGCGCCAGGTCGATCGGCCTGAGCCGATCACCGGTTTGAGGGTTCTGCCCACCACTTCGGCGCATTCTCTCGATACTCCAGCGGAAAAGTTTCAACCGAAAGTTCAACGATACCGTTCAAGGCATGGCTACTGGACAAGGTATGACCGCCGCCGTCGAGGACACCGCCCACGCCGTCGAGGCCGCCGCCGTCATGAGGCTGCTCCCGGTCCGGCCGCGGCTGCTCGCGCTGGGCGAGCCCACCCACGGCGAGGACGTCCTGCTCGAACTCCGCAACCACCTCTTCCGACAACTCGTCGAGCAGGAGGGCTACCGGACGATCGCGATCGAGAGCGACTGCATGATGGGCCTGGTCGTGGACGACTACGTCACCTCGGGCACCGGCACCCTCGACGAGGTGATGGAGCGCGGCTTCAGCCACGGCTTCGGCGCGTCCGCCGCCAACCGCGAACTCGTGCGCTGGATGCGGGCGTTCAACGACGGACGGCCCGCGTCCGAGCAGCTCCGCTTCGCCGGCGTCGACGGCCCGTTGGAGATCACCGGCGCGGCGAGCCCACGACAGGCCGTCACCGCGCTGCACGACTACCTCGCCGCCCTGGTGGCCGCGGAACTGCTCCCCCACGCGGCGCAAACGCTCGACCGCCTGCTCGGCGCGGACGAGCGCTGGACCGAGCCCGCCGCGATGAGGGACCCCTCCCGGTCCGTGGGGCGGTCGGCCGAGGCCGGGGAACTGCGGCTGCTCGTCGACGACTTGGTGGCATTGCTGGACGCTCGCACGCCGGAGCTGATCGCGGCGGGCTCGCGCGAGGACTGGGACCGGGCGCGTCTGTACGGGCGTACCGCCACCGGCCTGCTGCGCTACCACTTCCGGATGGCCGACCCCACACCGAGCCGCCTGACGCAACTGCTGGGTGCGCGGGATCAGATGATGGCCGACAACCTTCTCGCCGTCGCCGCGCGGGGCCCGGCACTGGTGCACGCGCACAACGGCCATCTCCAGCGGGAGATGAGCACGACGCGGATGGACGGCCTGCCGCTGGAGTGGTGGAGTGCCGGCGCGATCGTGAACGCCCATCTCGGCGAGGGGTACGCCTTCGTGCACACGGCCCTCGGCACGATCGGGCACCGGGGCGTGCACACCCCGCCCCCGGACACCGTCGAAGGGCTCCTGTACGCGCTCCCGCACGACACCCGCGTCGTCGACCCCCGCCGGCTCGCCACCGCGCTGGGCGAAAGCCGGCCCACCCCGCGCGCGTCCACCTGGTTCGGCTACGCCCCGCTCGACCCGGCCCACCTCGCCGGAATCGACGGGATCGTGTTCGTCAAGGACGTTTCGCAGAGCCGGCCGCCCGGGCCGCGGCGTTAGATCGGACAACGGCCCGCCCCGGTCGCGGTATTCGCCGTTTTCGGGTGGATGCCGGTGGTCGTGACGGTGCCGCCGTCGCGGGGGAGGGGCGGGAGGCGCCGGCGTCTTGCGGCGCGTCGACAAGGCTCAGTACCATGTCACATCTCATAGAGGAGTTGCCTGGTGAGTGCCGAGCCTGTGACCATCGACGCCGTCGACTACCACACCGCGGGAGAACCCTTCCGGATCGTCTCGCGCGGACTGCCCGCCATCGCGGGCGACACCGTCGCCGAGCGCCGCGCGATCGCCCTCGGCGCGGGCGGCACCGCCACCGCCCCGCGTCCGGGACCGCTCGACGACATCCGCCGACTGCTCACCCGCGAACCGCGCGGACACAGCGGCATGTACGGCGGGTTCGTCGTGCCCGCGGACGACAACGAGGCGCACCTGGGGGTGCTCTTCTGGCACAAGGACGGCTACTCCACCGCCTGCGGCCACGGCACCATCGCGCTCGGCGCGTGGGCCGTGGACTCGGGACTGGTCGCGGCCCCCGCCGACGGTCCGGCACGGGTGCGCATCGACGTCCCCTCCGGCAGGGTCACCGCCACCGTGCACCGCCGGGCCGGTCGCACCACCGCGGTGACCTTCCGCAACGTCCCCACCGGCGTCGCCGCCAGAAAGATCCCGATCACCACCTCCCGCGGCCTCGTGCACGTCGACATCGCCCACTCCGGGGCGTGCTACGCCTCCGTCTCCGCGGCGGCTCTCGGGCTCGCCGTCGAACCGGCCCTACTTCCCGAACTCACGGCGATCGGCCGGGAGATCCGCGCCGCTCTCGGCGACGAACCGGCCACCCGGCATCCCGACGACCCGCGCCTGTCCGGCGTCTACGGCGTCATCCTGTACGAGGAACTCCCGGACACCGCGACGGGACCCCGTCAACGCAACGTCACCGTCTTCGCGGACGGCCAGATAGACCGGTCTCCGTGCGGTTCGGGCACCTCCGCCCGACTGGCGCTGCTGGCCGACAGCGGTCGGATCGGACCGCACGAGGAACTGCGGCACGAGTCCGTCATCGGCACCGTCTTCACCGGCCGGATCGCCGGCGAACACCCCGCCGGCGTGATCACCGAGGTGACCGGTACGGCGCATCGCACCGGCGAACACCGCTTCGTGCTCGAAGCCGACGATCGCCTCGGCACCGGGTTTCTGCTGTGACGACGGACCGACTCCCCACGATCGAGCTCGCCTCGACGCCGATCGAGGCCGTCACGACGATCGAGGACACCCTGTCGGCGGGGCTGGATCCCGAGCGGGTGCCGGCACGTTCGAGCATCGCCGTTCCCGCCGGGGAACTACTGCTGATGCCCGCCGCCCTGTCGACCCATGTGGGCGTCAAGATCGCCGGAGTGGCCGCCGGGAACCCCGCCAGGGGCCTGCCCCGGATCACCGGCAGCTATCTGCTCCTGGACGGACCCACGCTCCAGCCGCTGGCACTGTTCGACGGCGCCGCGCTCACCGCGATCCGCACCCCGGCCGTCACCGCCGTCGCCCTGCGTCGCCTCGCCGTCCCCGACGCGTCGCACCTGGTGCTGTTCGGCACGGGCCCGCAGGCGTACGCACACCTGCGGGCCATGCTCGCCATCCGCCCCCTGACCCGACTCACCGTGGTCGCCCGCCGCGTCGCGTCGGCTCGGGCACTGGCCGAGTACGCCCGCTCGCTCGGTGTCGCGGCGGCCGTCGGCGGTCCGGAAGCGGTGGCCGGCGCCGACATCGTGGTGTGCGCCACCACGGCCCGCACCCCGCTGTTCGACGGCGACCTGGTCCCCGCCCACGCCGCCGTGGCGGCGGTGGGATCCCACGAACCGACCGCGCGCGAGGTGGACACCGCGCTCGTGCGTCGCTCGGCCGTGTACGTCGAGGCTCGTGCCGCCGCGCTCGAAGAGGCCGGGGACCTGATCATCCCCACCGGTGAGCAGGCGTTCGACAGGGCGCTCGCGCCGGTCAACCTCGCGGAGTTGGTGCGCGGACGGGCGGCCGTTCCCGACGACCGGCCGCGCCTGTTCAAGAGTGTGGGGATGGCCTGGGAGGACCTCGCCGTCGCGGTACACGCCTACCGTCGGTACGCGGCGGAGCCGGTATCGACCAGTTTCGCGTGACACGGGTCGCGTGACACGGGTCGGGTGACACGGGTCGGCCCGGGCACGGATCCCGCCGTCCGTCGGGCCGACCCGGCGCCCGCACGCGGCCGACCCGTGCCGGATCCCGCCGCTGCCCTCCCACCCCGGCCTCGGGCGTGCTACGCCACGGTCACGCGGGTCCAGTGCCGGTCGATGGCCTGTTCGGCCTCGGCGAGGCTCTCCTCGAACAGCGGTATCAGTTCGGCCATGGCCGGTTGCACCGGCGCCAGGGTGAGCTCGGCGGTGATGAAGACCGGATCCAGTCCGGTCAGCGAGACCCCGTGCGTGAGCCACTGCTCGGCGTGCGCCCATCCCTCGCGCGGGGTCCCGGGACCGTACCCGCCGCCGCGGGCGGCGAGGACGAGGAACTCCCGTCCGGCCAGCAGCGGTTCGCCCGTCGCGGCGTCCAGGGACAGGCCGGGGGCGATGAGGTGATCGACCCAGGACTTGACGCTGCTGGGCGCGCCGTAGTTGTACAGCGGCAGGCCCAGCAGCACCGTGTCCGCCTCCCGCACCTCGCCCACGACCCGCTCGACCAGTTCCCACGAGGCGGCCTGAGCCGACGTGCGTTCGTCCGCCGGAACGGCTCCGGCCGACGCGGAGGCCGTGTCCACGTGCGGAAGGGGATCGGCGCCGAGGTCGCGGTAGGTGACGGATCCGTCGGGGTGCGCGGCCTGCCAGGCGGCCGCGGCGCGCGCGGTGAGCCGGCGACTGATCGAGCGGTCGCCCTGGATGCTGGAGTCGATGTGCAACAAATGAGGCATCGGTTTGCCTTCCATAATTGATTGGTGCATCGCCAACGATTCACAGCATACATATCTTCGGCGGCATGGGTACCCTCCTTGCATGGCCTCCTTGCCCGTGGTGAATCAGCCGGTGCGCCGCTCCGGCGCCCTGTTGGACCACCTCGCGCGCAGGATGCGCGTGCATTCGGAGGCCGTCCTGACCGAACTGGGGCTTCGCCCACGGCACTTGGTCGCCCTGACGGTGCTGCGGCACATCGACGGCAGCAGTCAGCAGGCGCTCTCGGCGAAGCTGACGCTGGATCGTGCGAACGTGGTGGGGCTGCTCAACGAACTCGAGACCGCCGGACTCGCCGAGCGCCGACGTTCTCCCGAGGACCGGCGGCGGCACACCGTGCACATCACCGACGCCGGGCTGCGCATGCTCGCCGGGGCCGAATTCGCCCTCGCGGCGGCCGAGGAGGAGGTGTTGGGCGCGCTGACCCCCGCCCAACGCGACAGCCTCTTCCACCTGCTCGAACTGGCGGTCTCCGACGACGCCGGCGTCTGCGGGGAGCCCGAGTCGACGACGCCCGGCTGCTGAGGGTGGTGCGACAGCCACTGGAGCCCAAGCGGGCTCGACCGGGGGAGAACGACAGGAACTCGCCGCGCCCGGCTCGGGCGCGGCGAGTTCCGTTTCCCGCGTGAGCGCCGGTGCGGTGGATCGCACCGGCGTCGGATCACGACACGAGGGTCTGCTCCTCCAGTTCGGTCAGGTGCACGGTGCACAGGCCGCCGCGCTCGGCCTTGACGCTCGTCACCTTGAGCTGCGTGCCCGGCAGGAGGATGAACTCCTCCTCGTCGGTGAACGCGGAGAAGCGGCGGATGCCCACGGCCCGGGCCGGGAGCACCTCGAAGAGGGTGCGCTTGCCGCGGCTGCCGAGGAACGCCCGTGCCACGCCCACCTCGGACGTGCACGAGGACACACCCCACCACGTCACGGTCCGGCCCAGCGGGTACTGCGCACGCAGGTCCAGCGACACCCCGCGCCACAGCGGCTCCGTCCGAGCGGGAAGCCGTGACACCGCCGAGAACAACAGCCGCAGATACGGGAGGTACGGGACGACCTTCGCCCGGTCCGGGGCGCGCAGAATGGCGTTGATCTCCCGGTAGAACGTGGACTCGCAGGTGTAGAGGTACAGGGCCGCGATCGCGTCGGCGGACAGGTCGCCGTCCGCCTCGTCCGCCCGCCGCTTGCCGAACTCGTGCGACCGCTCGACGTGCCGGTCCAGGCCGGCCAGCAGTTCGGCGACCGGGGTGACGGCGTCGCGGAAGTCCATCAGCGCGGTGTCGAACACGCCGGTGATCGCCGGGAGGTCGAGCCCCTCGTCCTTGACGCCGGCGAGCCGTTCCAGGTAGAGCTGGTGCAACTCCATGGTGGACGCGATGAACGCGCCCATGCGCTCGGCCGTGTCGGCGCTCGCCCCGCCGGTCCCCGCCGCGGGCTTGTTCCACCCCTGGCTCGGCAACCAGTCGATCTCGTCGGCGCCCAGCGACGCGAGGGCGTCGTTCACCATGGCGAAGTGGTCGCCGTCGCAGAAGAGGTCGCCCTGCGCCGCGGGATTGGCGTGGTCGATATGCCGTACCTCGACGCCGGGGTATTTCTTCTCGAGCCGGAGCACGACCTTCTTCAGGTTGCGCGCGTGCGCCCCCCACCACGCGAAGACGACGCTGCGGTCCTCGTCGGCATTCTGCTTGGCTTCGAGGATTCCCTCCACGATCCGTTCGATCACCGGACGCCAGAATGCGGTGTGCCGGTCGGTACCCCTTGCCCCGTCGCTATTGGCGGTGAGTGCCGCGTTCAACAGCAGTACGCCCTGCGTGAGCATCGCCTGGAACCATTCCGGCGGCTGCACGGTGTCCTGCTTCGCCAAAAGGGAGCGTATATCGGCGATGGGGGTCTTCTTGGGAATTCCGTATTTCCACATGGCCGCTGCCTTGATGATGCAGCGGATACTGACCACCCTGCCGAACTGACTGTCCTTCCAGTCGTGGAAGGTGTTGTCGAACATCGCGATGCCGGTGGCGCTCTCCGGCCGCGGGTACGGATTCTGGCCGAAGACGACGACTTTCCACTTGTGCGGCGGGTTGGGCTTGAGCGCCTGGAAGGTCAGTTCACGGACGGGGACGACCTCGGGGCCGCGGCCCGGGCCGATGAACGCGGCCGCGTCCGGCTGCGCCTCGATGACCGGCTTCAGCAGCGGAAGCCACGGTTCGCCGCCGCCCTTGAACAGGTCGGCGAGGGCCTGCGGGTCGTTCGGGTCGGGCGTGGCGGAGTCGTGGGCGGTGACGTTGGCGTCGCTCATTGTGGACAGGCTCCGAATTATCAAACCGTGCTGACATGGGCATGATCGGCGAGCCGGACGATTTCCACGCGAAAGCCCAGGACTCGGTGACAAAGAGCCCAAAACGCTCACATATTCGGATTCGTGAGCTCCCCCGCCGACAGCGTCGCCGGCGCCGGGCCGGTGCGCTCGCAATCATGACGACAGGGTATGCAGCCCGACCGACATCCGCATTGTCGGTGCGACTCGGTATCGTTCCTGAACAGTGGCAGACGCCGGGAAGATGCATTCGTTGATCGGAGTGGGTTATGACGGTAAATCGCGCGCAGTCGCCGCTCGAGGTGGTGCTGACCGACATCAGTGCCGACGTGGTGCAGGCGTGGCGGGCGGCGTTCGCCGACACTCCCGGCATCGAGATTCACCAAGGGTCGATTCTCGATGAGAAGGTCGACGCCTGGGTCACCCCGACCAACTCGCGCGGGCGGATGGACGGCGGGGTCGACGCGGTCATCAAGCGCCACCTCGGGGCGGGTATTCAATTGCGTGTGCAACGGGCGATCCGCGACCGGTTCGCGGGAAGCCTCCCGGTGGGAAGCGCGGTGTGCGTCTCGTCCGGCGCGATCAACCCGAAGTTCCTGATCTCGACCCCGACGATGGAGACGTCGTCGGAGAACGTCAGCGAGACGCTGAACGTGGCGCTGGCGTGTGCCGCCGCGTTCCAGGCGATCCACCGGCAGAACGAAGAGGCGCCGGGCAGCATCGCGTCGGTCGCGCTGGTCGGCATGGGCGCGCAGACCGGCCGGGTGCCGGCGCGGGTGTGCGCCAACCTGATGTGGACGGGCTACACCCTGTTCAACGACTACTACTTCGCGGACTACGACGACCTGCGCAGCACGATCGTCGCGCAGCTCGACGACCTCGAGGACGCGCCCGCCGAGCGGCGCGTGCGCATCGAGCCGCCGAAGCGCCCGACCTCCGGTCGCTGACCGACGCGGCCGCCGCCCCGGGTCCCGGGTCGCACGCGCGGCGGCCCGGGTCGGGGGAGCCGACCCGGGCCGTCTTGTCGAGGGGTGCGCTTGCCGAGGCTCGCGTCACCGATCGACGGGGAATTCCACCGTCCGGCTTCCGTCGTCCCTACTTCGGGACGTTCCAGAGTTGACCCTTGCCCGCGTTGGCGGAGTGCAGTTGCACCACGGTGCTGTTCGCGGTGTTGCCGCCCTTGACGTCGAGGACCTTGCCACTCGCGACGTGAACGATCCGACCCTTGGCGTCGATCCGCCACTTCTGCGCGGCCGAGGCGTTGCAGTCGAACAGCGAGATCTTGTTGTTCTCGGTGCTCGCGTTGCGGGCGTTGTCCAGGCACTTGCCCATCGAGCGCAGTGTGCCGTCCGGGTGCAGGATCCAGGACTGGCCCGGGCCGGTGTTGCAGGTGTAGATCTGGATCTGGGTGCCGTTGGCCGGCTTGCCGCCCTTGACGTCCAGGCACTTGCCGGCGATCCCGGTGACCTTGCCCTGCGGGGACACCGGAGCGCCGGCCGCGGCGGCCAGCGAGCGTAGACCCTGCACGTCGAACTGCTGTACGTACTGGCCCGCTCGGGAGTCCGGGTAGGCGTTCAAGAGCGTGCACATGACCGGGTTCTCACCCGAGTCCGTGCCCTTGACGCACTTCCCGGGCGAGTCGTCGGCGTGTGCCAGACCCAGGGTGTGGCCCAGTTCGTGGCTGATGTGGTTCCGCATGCCGACCTCGCCGAAGCGCGCCGTGGGCTTGCCGGCGGCGGTGAAGAAGGACGTGTTGATGTACGCGTGCCCGCTGGTGACCGTGTCCGGGGTGCTGCGCGAATGGAACCCGCAACTCCACCCCGGGGTACCGGATCCGTCCATGACGATCTTCCACGGACTGCCGTCGGTGGTCGTCACGCACGGGTTCAGGAACGCGCCGATCACGATCTCGCCCTTGGGACGGACGTAGTCGTGGCCGACCGGCTTGGTGTCCACCTTGATCGGCAGCGCGGTCTCGCGCTGGATCTCGGAAGCCGAGCGCTTGACGTATGGACCCAGCCAGTCGACGGACTTCTGGTCGTAGAACTTGATCGTGTAGCCGGTCGACAGGAGCTTCGTCGCGCCGCCCGACTTCCAACCGGGCCCGGACGGCGCCGCCGCGGCGGCGGAGACGGCCGCGCGTTGTTTGGTGGGGTTTACCGCGGGAATCGTCATCCGCCCGTTGACGAACGCGGTGCCGTCCACATCCGACCAGCCCGTGTCGGGTGCCTCGACCCCTTCCAGTGCCTGCTGGTTCGGCGCCGGAGCCTCGGCGGTCGGAGCCGGCTTGGCGTCCTGGTCGCTCTGGTCGCCGAACGCCGAGCCCGAGAGCTGCAATCCACCCACGATCGCGGCGGTTGCCGCGAACGCGGCGACCAACGATATTCGGCGTTTCCCCGTGACTTTCAAATCCCCGTAACCCCCTCGTCCAAGGCCGTGGACGCGCCTTTCGGCGCCGGCCGAAAACCACCGTACAGGGAGGCACTCGGGCCGAATTCAGGCCCGCGAGGCCTCGCGCCATCCGGCCGGCGCGGTCGCGCGAACGGGATATCGGAGGCCGGATCCGACCCGGTGCTCCCGTGCGCCGGGCCGAGGCGGGCCGCCGACGCCTCGCCCCGGCGGATGGTGGGCGTGTGGTCCACGCCGAAGGCGAGGTCTGCGTCGAGACGTGGCCGAACCCATCGAGCAGACGGCCTCACCCGGCGATGTCGGGGCCTCGTTCGGCGAGCAGGGTGCGGAGGCGGGCGTGCGGGAGGGCCGGGGTGCGGTGGCCGTGGTGGCCGGTGGTCTCCTCGGCGGTGACCAGGGCGTTGAGTACGGCCTCCTCGACGGCCTGCACGGTCGCGTCGTAGAACGGGTCGATGCGGCCCCAGGGGATGTGGCGCAGCGTGTCGTAGTCCTCGTCCGTGGGCGGGGATTGCGGGAAAACACTGGTCAGGGCACCGGGGTTGGCGGTGGAGAAGGCCAGGAAGATGTCGCCGGAGAAGTGGCTGCCGGTCGTGCCGGTCCGGGCCAGGCCCAGCGGAACCCGGCGGGCCAGGGCCTTGCACTGACCGGGCAGCAGGGGAGCGTCGGTGCCGATCACCACGATGACCGAGCCGGCCCCGCCGGGGGCGAACCAGTCGGTGTCCTCCATCGGGTTGTCCTCGGTCAGCCGCCGGCCCACGGGTACGCCGGCGACGACCAGTTCGCGCCGCGCGCCGAAGTTGGCCTGGACGAAGGCGCCGACGGTGTAGCGGGCCGTCCCGTACTCCACCACCCGGCTGGATGTCCCCGAACCGCCTTTGAAGCCATAGCAGTTCATGCCGGTCCCGCCGCCCACGCAGCCCTCCTCGATCGGGCCGGAGGCAGCCGAGTCGATCGCGGCGATCGCGTGCTCGGCGCGGACGTGCGGGCCGTTGATGTCGTTGAGGTAGCCGTCCCAGGTCTCGGCGACCACCGGAAGCAGCCACTGCCGCGCGAGTTCGGGTCGGTTGGCCACCGTCCAGTCGACGACCCCCCGGTGCACGGGACCCACCGCGTGTGTGTTGGTGATCATCACCGGGCCCGCCAGGCTGCCGGTCTCGTCGAGCCAACTGCTGCCGGTCATCTCGCCGTTGCCGTTGAGCGTGTACCGACCCGCGGCGCACGGCACGCCGACGCCGTCCCGGCCGCGCGGCAACACGGCGGTGACGCCGGTGCGCACCGACGACCCCTGGACCAGGGTCGTGTAGCCGATGCGGACTCCGGGGACGTCGGTGAGCGCGTTGGCCGGCCCGGGTGTGCCGTCGAGGCGGATGCCCAGGGCCCGGGCGCGTGGGCGACCCGACGGGGTGGAGGTCAGGGGGGATGGTGCGGGGGCGTTCACGCGGTGCCTTTCCGGGTGTTGTCGTCGTCGGGAGCGCGGTGGCCACCGGTGCCGCGGTCGTCCGCGTCCGGGGCCGGCGTGCCCTGGTCGGGCGCGTCCCGGCCCGGCGCGTCCCGGCCCGGTGTGTCGGGATCGGGGACGGCTCGGTCCGGGCGCAGGTCGGGGCAGCCGGTGGCCTGGCGGGCGTGGGTCAGGATCAGGGCCAGGGCCCGCTCGGGCGGCAGCGATGAGTTGCGGCTCACGATGTGCAGGCCGTAGCCGTCCTCGAGGGTGACCAGGTTCGCGGCCACGTCCCGGATCGGTTCGGTGAACCGGAAGTGGCCCTGGGCCTGCCCGATCTCCAGAATCGAGCCGTACATGGCGACCTGTCGGTCGTACAGGCTCTGCGCCAACGTGGCGTATTCGCTCTCGTCGCGAGCGGCGGCGCTGAACTCGTACAGGACGACCGCGAGTTCGTCCTCCGGCCCGGTCGGCAGGCCGCGCCGTGCGCAGGCCACGAGCTTGTCGCGGGCGTCGGGCAGCCGGGAGGCGGTGTCGGTGCGGGACGTGTAGAAGCGGTCCGCGGCCTGTTGGTACACCTGCCGCAGCAGGTCGCCCAGGTCGCTGAAGTAGTAGCTGACCGACCCCCGGGCGACGCCCGCCACCTCGGCGATGTCGGCCACCCGCAACTGGGCCAGACCGTGCCGGCCGACCGCCGCGGTGGCCGCGTGGACCAGTTGCTCACGTCTCGCCGTCTGGTTCCTCGGTCGCGCCATG
Organism: Embleya sp. NBC_00888; assembly: GCF_045207655.1. Lineage (NCBI taxonomy): Bacteria > Bacillati > Actinomycetota > Actinomycetes > Kitasatosporales > Streptomycetaceae > Embleya > Embleya sp. NBC_00888. The sequence goes on from NZ_CP108785.1 coordinate 4,032,006, forward strand.
CACCGTTCCCTGTCCTGAGTGCCAAGTTATGGAATACCTATTGACGTGGGAGTCTTCCATATCATTGACTCCGGCGTCAAAGAACTGACAAGGGAGTCTCATGGTCGAATCCGATGGCAGTCAGACGCCCGCCGGCACCTCGCCGGCGCAGCCGACGGCCTACGCCCAGGACCTGTCCCGCTCGCTCGGCCTGCGCGAGAACATGTTCATCACGCTGTCCTCGGTCACGCCCGCGTCGAGCGTCTTCATCATCATGCCGTCGGCGATCAGCGGGCTCGCCGGCGCCGCGGCCCTGGCCTTCGCGCTCGCGGCCGTCGCCCGGATGCTGATGGCCCTGTGTTACGCCGAGTTGTCCAGCGCGTTCCCGATCACCGGCGGCGAGTACGCCTTCGCCGCGCGTACCCTCGGCCGGTCGACGGGCTTCGCGCTGTTCGCGCTCGGCCCGCTCGGCGGAGTCCTGACGGTGGCGGTGATCGCGCTGGGCACCGGCGACTACCTGGGTGTGGTGTGGGGCTCGCTCGGCGGAAAGCGCACCGGACTCGCCGTCATCGCCCTGGCCTCGCTCGTCGCCGTCCTGGGCATTCGCCTCAACGCCTGGGTCACCGGGGTCTTCCTGGCGGTCGAGCTCGCGGCGATCGCGGTGTTGGCCTGGCTCGGCGACGCGGTAGCGAACGCCGCCCGGACGGTAGGGCAGCGAGCCCGCTTTTGCGCGCAAGCCGGCTTCCCTACGGTCGTCGCTGTCGGCCGACGAGCCGGCAGGGCGGCGGGCCCGCCTGCCGCCCGAGCCGGCTCCGCCGCGCCGACCGGCCCTCCGGCGAGAGCCTCGACGCGTCCGACTCGGCCGCGCATGTCGGTATCCTGACCGTGCGGTCGTCCGATGGGCGGCCGCACGGCGGTGGGGCCCGCCGTACCCGAACCGCGACCCGGTCGCCAACGGTCCCTACCTGACCTTCCCCGTGCGTGCCCGCGCGCCACGGGGCCAAGTCGATCAGGTGGGAGCCTGAACGCCGTGCATCCTGACCAGCGCCCCGATCAACCCGCCGAACCCGCCGCGCCGGGCGGGTGGCAGGCCGAACCGGTCGACCCCGACACCGCGATCGATCCGTGGCCGCGGCCCGGGCCGCGCCGCCGGCAAGCCGAGATCCTCGCCGCGATCGCGGCGGGCGGTGTGATCGGCGCGTGTGCCCGCTACGGCGCGACCCTGATCTGGCCGACCGCACCGGGCACGTTCCCGTGGACCACCTTCTGGATCAACGTCACCGGCAGCGCCCTGATGGGCGTGCTCATGGTGCTGATCACCGAACGCACCACCGCCCACCCCCTGGTGCGGCCCTTCCTCGGCACCGGCGTCCTCGGCGGCTACACCACCTTCTCCACCTACGCCGTCGACGCCCGACACCTGATCGACGACGGACGCGCCGGCGTCGCGTCGGCCTACCTCGCGGCCACCCTCGCCGCCGCCCTGTTCGCCCTGTGGGGTGCGGCCGGCCTCACCCGGCGGTTCGCGCCGCCCCGCGCCGCCCGGAAGGCGGGCCCGGCGTGAACTGGCTCATGGTCATCACCGGCGCCCTCGTCGGCGCACCCCTGCGCTACCTGACCGACAAGGCCATCCAGGCCCGGCACAAAGGCGTCTTCCCGTGGGGCACCCTCGCGGTCAACCTGGCCGCCTGCGCCGGGCTCGGCTTCCTGACCGGCGCCGCCACCGCCACCACCGTGCCCGCGGCCCTCCAACACCTGATCGGCCCCGGGCTGTGCGCGACGCTCAGCACGTACTCCACCTTCTCCTTCGAGACCGTCCGCCTGACCGAGACCGGCGCGAAGGCGTTCGCCGCCGCGAACGTGATCATCGGCATCGCAGCGGGCCTGGCCGCGGCCTACCTCGGTACCACCCTGGCCGATACGACATTCACCTGACCCGATGCGGCCGACCCGGTGGCGCCCGTGCGCGGTGCGCTTTCCGCGTATGGGCGTGCCGCCGCTCCGGTCACACGGCATGATCACAGGGCGTCGGTTCGCCGACGGAGGACGGAGATGTTCGCAACGGGGGAGGCAACGCTGTGCGGGACCAACTTCTCGGAGGCCGTTACCGATTGGTGCGGCAACTCGGCGAGGGCGGCATGGGGCAGGTCTGGGAGGCACAGGACGAGTCGCTGGACCGACGCGTCGCGGTCAAGGTGATCTCGATGCTCGCCGGTGGCGGAAGCCACGGCACGGAGGCACGCGCCCGGTTCCTGCGCGAGGCTCGGATCACCGCCCGACTGCAACACCCCAACATCGTGACCATCCACGATCTCGGTGAGACCGACACCGAGGGCGCCCGGGCCCCGTTTCTGGTGATGGAGCTGATCCGAGGCGAGGGCCTGGACGCCATGCTGCGCCGAGGCGGCGTCACCCTGCCGGAAGTCGCCCGATGGGGCGCGCAGATATGCGACGCGCTGGCGGACGCGCACGAAGCCGGGATCCTGCACCGGGACATCAAGCCCTCGAACATCCTCGTCACGCGTTCGGGCATCGTGAAGGTCCTCGATTTCGGTGTCGCGCGGGCAGCCGACCCCTACGCGACCGCGGATCGTCTCACCCGGACCGGCTTCATCGTGGGCACACCCGCGTACATGGCTCCCGAACAAGCGCGCGGTTTCCCCGAACCGCGCAGCGACCTGTACGCCCTCGGCTGCCTGATCTTCGAACTGATCACGGGCCGGCTGCCGTTCCGGGCGCCCGACACCGTGGGCCACCTCTCGGCTCACCTCACCGAGGAACCGCCCGCCCCCGGCTCGGTGGCCGCGGGTGTCCCGTCCGCCTGGGACGATCTCGTGCTGACGCTGCTGCGCAAGGACCCGGACGAGCGGTATCCGACTGCGGCCGACCTCTCCCGGGCCCTGCGACACCTCGACCACGCGCCCGAACCCGTGCCGACGACACACGAGTTCGCCCCGCCTGCCACGGCGCCGCGCACGGCTCCGCTGCCGCCTGCGGTTTCCACCGTAGGGGTGAGCAGGAAACCGCCGGCTGTATCGTCGCGGACCGCGACGCCGACCACGGTACCGACCGCGACGCCGACCGCGGTGTCGACGAACACCTGGACACGCCTCGGCAGTTCGCCCGACAGCGGGAACGACGCGACGCCGGAGCGGGTCACCGGTGGCGCCGCGGCCGCCGCGGTGGTGCTGGCCGTGTTGTGCCTTCCGGGGCTCCTGTTCATGATCTTCAAGTTCAACGAATTCCTGAGACCGGGCACCGGCGCGCCGAGTGGGGTGATCAGGGCGAACATGGTGGTGGCCATCGTGGAGGTGGTCGTACTGGCCGCGGGCGCGCTGTCGCTGTTCCGGCGCCACGCGGCCGGGCGCCGGATGATTGCGATCACCGGCGGCGTGGTGGCCGTGCAAGGTTTGAGTGGCAGCGCGCAATACCTGATGACGGGAGGGCGATTGACGATGGACGCACCCCCCGCGGTGCTCGTCTTCGTCGTCGCCCCGCTGACGGCCGTCGTGGGGGTCGCCGCCATGGCCGCGGCGCTACGCCCGTCCACCCGCGACTGGTGCCTTCCTCGAAGCCAGGGCGGGTCTTCGATTTCCCAGCGGTGAAGCGCCTCGTGTCGTCAGGATCGGGTTCGGCGGGACTCGGCGGCCGATGCCCGAAGGCCCAGGCCCGACGCCCGACGCCCGACGCCCGACGCTCGTGACGAGGGTGGGGCGATGATGCGGGGATGGGGATCTCCGAGGCTCGTTGCGATGTGCTGGTTGCCGGGGCGTACTTCGCCGATCTGATCTTTCGTGATCTGCCCCGGACGGTGGCCGTGGGGCGTGAGACGTTCGCCGGCGGGTTCGAGATGTTGCCCGGTGGCGCCTTCAATCCGGCGATGGCGCTGCACCGGCTGGGGGACGACGTGGTGTGGGCCACCGACTTCGGGAACGACGAGTTCAGTCGGCACGTCCTGGACGGGGCTCGGGCCGCGGGGTTGCCCGAGTCCGGATTCCGGCACCATCCGGGGCCCGTGCGCAGTGTCACGGTCGCGCTCTCGTACAGCGCGGACCGGGCCATGGTCAGCTTTCAGGATCCGGTGACGCCGCGCCCGGTGGACGAACTGGTGCGCGTGCACCGGCCGCGGATCCTCGTACTGCCCGAACTGCGGTACGGCCCGGGGGTCGTGGAGACGCTGCGTGCGGTGCGGGAGGCGGGCACGTCGATCTTCATGGACTGCCAGGACGTACCGGTCACGTTGGAGACGCCGACCGTGCGTGAAGTCCTGGCGTGTGTGGACGTCTTCGCGCCCAACGTCGACGAGGCGCTGCGCCTCACCGGTGCCGCCACGCCGGACGACGCGGCGACGTTGCTGGGCGAACTGGTGAGCACGGTCCTGATCAAGCGCGGAAAGCACGGTGCGTTCGCGCTGCGGGCCGGGAATCGGATCGCCGTTCCCGCCGTGCCGGTTCGCGTCGTGGACACCACGGGTTCCGGCGATTGCTTCAACGCCGGGTTCGTGCACGGTCTGCTCGCCGGCTGGGATCTGCCCCGATCTCTGGCGGCGGCAGTGGCCTGCGGATCGGCGGCGGCTACCGCTCCGGGATCGGGCGGGGCCCTGGACGCCGACGAACTGTCCGCGTGGCTCGCGCCGGCCGAGCCGGTGCCGCCGCTCCGAGCGACGCAACTCGGGTATCACCCCTGGTAGTTGCGGTACTCCCCACGGTTGCGCGCGCGTGTTAGCGTTTCGAGGTTGTCGATCGACCACTTCTCCGGCTCGTCGGGCGGAGCGTGTTTTGCACGTGGGTCGATCGACGTTCGTTTGTGTGTGGGGTGTTCGTGGCGTGCTCATCGGTCGGTCGGGGGGTGTGGTGAGAGTCCTGGTCACCGATCTGGACGGCACGTTGTTGGGCGGTACGGACGCCGAACGCCTGCGGCTGCACGGGATCCTGTCGCGTCATCCCGAGATCACGGTGGTCTTCGCAACCGGCCGCGGGCTGGCCTCGGTGCGCCAGGTGCTGGCCGACCCGCTCGTGCCCAGGCCACGGTGGGTCGTCGCCGACGTCGGAGCCAGCCTGGCCGATGGCAGGGACCTGAGTACCGTCGCGAATCTGCAGTCCCGGCTGCGCGCGGGATGGCCCGGTGCGGCCCGGGTGCGCGACGGGCTCTCCGGATTCTCCGCCCTGAGGTATCAGGACGGGGTGCCGCAGGAGGGACGGTGTTCCTTCGACCTGCCTCCCGGGGAGTTGACCGACGAACTCATCGCCACGGTGGCCGCGTTGGGGTGCTCGTGGGCGTACTCGGCCGATCGGTACTTCGACGTTCTGCCTCCGGGGGCGAACAAGGGCGCGGCGGTCGTGGCCCTGGCGCGCTCGTTGGATTGGGACCGGGCGGACATGCTGGTCGCGGGCGACTCGCTCAACGACCTGTCGATGTTCGGAATCGGCGCGCACGGTGTGGTGGTCGGTGGCGCCGAGCCCGCCCTGGAACGGGCGGTGGCCGGCGACGAGACGGTGTACCGCACCGAACAGCACGGCGCGGCGGGGATCGTGGCAGCGTTGCGGAATCTGGGTTGGGTGGAGCCGGAGCACGCGTTGGTCGTGGGCTATCACCGGCCGCCCCGGGTATGGACCCCCACCGGGTGGCGCGCTCCGGTCAGCCCGAACGGGATCCTGCCGACGTTGTGTTCGGTTCTCGGCGCGGAACATGGGGACGGCTCCGAGGTGTTCCCGGCGCTGTGGGTTGCGGGGGCGGTGGGGGAGGCGGACCTGGCCGGAGCCGGAGCGGGCGTTGACGTGGCTGCGGGTCCGGGCCCGGCTTTCGGCCCGGGGGCCGGGGAGGACGATCGCGGCCTCGCGTTGTCCTTGCAGCGATTCGAACCTGCGGCGTGGTCTGCCTACTTCCACCGGGCCTGCAAGGAAACGTTGTGGCCGGCGCTGATGTCGCAGCCGGAACGCGTGCGCTTCGACAGCGCCGACTGGGTCGAGTACCGAACCGTCAACCGCCGCTTCGCCGAGCACATCGCGGACCGGGCGGCCGAGCGGGCGACCGTCTGGCTGCACGACTACAACCTGTGGCTCGTACCGGGGCTGCTGCGCGCGTCGCGGCCCGACTTGCGGGTGGGCCTCTTCCATCACACGCCGTTCCCGCCGGCCCGGGTCTTCGACTCGCTGCCGGTGGCGGCCGAGGTGCGAACTTCGCTGACGACGCTGGACTGGGCCGGTTTCCAGACCGAGGGATTCGCCGCCAACTTCCGGGCCACACTGGGCGATGCCGGTAGGGTGCCGCGGGTGGGCGTGCATCCGCTGGGCGTCGACCGAGCGGCGATCGACGCGATGGTGCGGTCGCGCGGGCCGCACGCTCCGTCCACCGTGGGCCACTTGGTGCTTTCCGTCGAGCGCTTGGACTACGTCAAGGCCCCCGAGCGCAAGGTCGCCGCCGTCGCCGCCCTTCTGGCCTCCGACCCGGATCTGCACGGCAGCTTCCGGTTCCGACTGGTCTGTCCGCCGCCCGAACCCGGCATCACCGCCTACGATTCGACCCGCGTCGCCCTCGAACGACGTATCGCCGACGTGAACGCCCGGTTCGGCACCGCGACCTGGCAACCGGTCGAATACCTCCCGTACAACCTCTCGTTCGTCGAGGTCCTGGACCACTACCTCGCCGCGGACGTGTTCTGGGTGACGTCGCTCCAGGACGGGATGAACCTCACCGCGAAGGAGTACGTGGCGGCCCAATCGGCTGCGGGCGGCAACGGCGTGCTGGTGCTGTCCCGCTACGCCGGAGCAGCCGAGGAACTCGCCCACGGCGCCCTCCTCACCGACCCCCGCTCGCCGGCCGACCTCGTATGGGCCCTCCGACGGGCACTGCGAATGCCCCACCGCGAACGCCGTACCCGCATGATCCACCTGTCGACCGCCCTCGGCCACGACCACCCTCGAGACTGGGCGGCCGGGATCATCGCCGCCATAGCGGACGGCGCCGACCCGGGTTCGGGACCTGTCACGGCCGCGGCCGCAAGCATCGTTTGACGTGGGAGGCGGTGCGCGGGCCCTGCGGGTGGCCGTCGGTCATCGGTCCGTCGCACCGAGGCGGGCTTCGTTCGTTTCGCGTGGGTTGTCAGGTGGCCTGGTCGCTCACCGGGTGCCGGACGACCCGGCTCATGTCGGCATCGCCACCCGGTCCGGTCACATACCCGTCCGGCGAGATGCCGAGGTTCGCCACCACGGCCCGCGCACCCGTGTGCCTCGTGGCCGTCTCGGTCATCGTCGTTCCTCTCGATCATGGCTTCGCTCCGCGTTGTTCCGTCGTGGACGCCGAGTCGATCCGCGGCATCTGCGCGGCCGACGGGGGTCCGTCGGGCCCCGAATGCCGCGCAGGTCGGTGAGCCTCGGCGGCGATCGGGGCCGGCTGGGCGTGGGGGCGGGCGGTCATCGTTCGGGCGGCGAGGGCGGTTGCGGCGAGTAGGACGCCGGCGGCGAGGAGGGCGTGCTGGGCGTTGAGGGTTGCGGTGTGGCCGGAGTGGGTGCCGGTGAGGTAGATGCCGCCGATGACGGCGACGCCGAGTGTGCCGCCGAGTTGTTGGACGGCGTTGAGGAGTCCCGCCGCCGAGCCGGTTTCCTGCGGGGAGACGTGGCGTAGTGCGGCGGTGAAGAAGGGTGGGGTGAACAGGCCCACGCCGAGGCCGGCCAGGACCAGGGCGAACGGTAGGCCGACCGGGTAGTGGCCGGCGGGTGCGGCGCGGTAGGCCAGGGCCGCGGCGGCGAGGCCGGCGGCGAGGGCGGCGATCCCGGCGTGCAGGACGCGGGTGCCGTGGCGAGAGACGAGATGGGTGCCGGCGGCCCAGGAGGCGGCGGCCAGGCCGGCGGACCACGGCAGCAGGGTGAGGCCCGCGGTGAGTGGGCCGGTGCCCAGGCCCAGTTCCAGGTGCAGCACCACGGTGATCATGACGCCGTTCATGACGGCGAAGAAGAGGGTCGAGGTGGCCAGCGCGCCAGGGAAGGCGCGGCCGCGCAGCAGCGACGGCTCGACCAGTGGGGTACGGCCCGCGGCGGCCGCGCGGCGCTGGTGGACGGTGAACGCGATCAGGACGAGCGCGCCGAACGCGGCGACGGCCCATGCGCGGGCACCGGGCGCGCCGGTGCCGGCGGCGAGCGGGCACACCAGCAGCGCGGTGCCCACCATGGCCAGGGCGGTGCCGGTCGGGTCGAGGCGGGGGCGTACGGGGGCGCGGTCCTCCCGCAGGTGCGGTGCGATCGCCAGGACGGCGACCGACAGTGGCAGGTTGACCAGGAACACCGCGCGCCACGAGGTGCCGAACAGGTCGACGTGGGTGAGTACGCCGCCCAGCACCGGGCCGAGCACCGCGGACAGCCCCATGACCGGGCCGATGGCGCCCAACGCCTTGGGGAGTTCGTCGCCGTCGAACATGGCGCGAATCAGTCCGAACGTCTGCGGAATGATCAGGGCGGCGGCGGCGCCCTGTGCCGCGCGCAGGCCGATGAGGGCGGCGGCGGTGGGAGCCAGTGCACAGGCCGCCGAGGTGAGGGCGAACGCGGTGACGCCGATCCGGAAGATCCGGCGGCGACCGGCGATGTCGCCGACGCGGGCGGCGGTGAGCAGGCCGAGGGCGAAGGCGAGGGTGTAGGCCGCGCTGTACCAGGGGATCGTGGCGGCGGGTCCGCCGAGGTCGGCGTGGATGACGGGGCCGGCGACCTGGACGATGGTCGCGTCGAGCAGGTTCATGGCCTCGGCGGTCAGCAGGGCGATCAGGGCGATCCACCGGCGGGGGTACGCGGTGCGGGTCGGCGCGCCGGGCGCGGCCGGGGTCTTCCGGGCAGTGCGGTCGACGGTGTGGTCGGTTGCGCCGGCGGGCGCGGGGGAGTGCTCGGTCATCGGGGCCCCGTGGGTGGTGTGGTGGGTGGAACCGCGGTTGCCGGGCGGTCGTTCCGGCGTCCCGCTCGATCGCCACCCTGACGCCGTTCCCGCATGTGGTTCCATTGACGGTCGACGGATCGACGATTTCATCCATCGAAGGCGGCTATCTTGATGGATATGCTCGAACCGGACGCCCTCGACCGCGGCTTGATTCATGCCCTCCACGTGGACGCACGCGCGCCGTTCACCCTCATCGCCGACGTCCTGGGCTCCTCGACCCAGACCGTGGTACGCCGCTACCGCCGCATGTACGCGGAGGCCGGCCTGCGTGTGGTCGCCCTCCCGAACCCGCGCAACACCCGTGCACACCAGTGGTTCGTGCGCCTGACCGCCGCCACCCGCACCGCCCACGACATCGCCCTCGCGCTGGCTCGCCGCCCCGACACGTCGTGGGTCCGGCTGACCTCCGGCGGCACCGAGATCGTCGCGATCATCCACACCGCGCCCAGTGGCCCGGACGCCCACTCGCTCCTGCTGCGCGACATCCCGCGCACCGCCGGCATCACCGCGGTCTCCGCGCACTACCTGCTGCACACCTACCTGGGCGGGCCCACCCCGTGGCGCGGCCGGCTGGGCACGCTCACCCCCGAGCAGGAGGCTCGGCTGCGCGCCCACGACGTCCCGGCGGGCGTCGAGGAGGGGGAGCCGTACACGTTCACCGACGCCGACCTGCGCCTGCTGGCGGTGCTGCGCGAGGACGCCCGCGTCGGCTATGCGGACCTGGCCGCGGCGACCGGCTCCACGCCCGCCACGGTCACCCGCCGCCTGACCGAACTGCGCACGCGAGGCGCGCTGTTCTTCGATGTCGACGTCGAACCGGCCTTCCTGGGCGCCACGGTGTCCGCGCTGTTGTGGATGCAGGTCGCCCCCAGTCGCCTCGACGAGGTCGCCACCGCGCTGGCCGCCCACGACGAACTCGCCGTCGTCGCCGCCACCACCGGCCCCACCAACCTGGTCGCCCATGCCCTGTGCGGCGATGCGGAGGCCCTGCACCACTACCTGACCCGGCGAGTCGCCCTGGACGCCATCACCCGCATCGAGACCGCGCCGGTTCTGCGCACCTACAAGGCCGCCACCACCCTGCGCTCCGGCTGACCGGCCGCGGGCGCGGGCAGGGGCCGCGCCGAGGCACCGCTCCGGGCGGTCGGTGAATCCGTCGGGTCACCCCTCGTACGGATCCTCGAGGGTCGGGACGCACGGTGACAGCAGCGGCTCGGTGTGCTCGGTCACGTTTCCGCGAGTGAGCCTCAGGACGCGGAAGTCGTTGTCGTGAGCGGGGTCTTCGTCGTCGCGGATGTGCAGGAGGCCGTAGGAGCCGGGAGCGATCGCGCCGACGTGGCCGAAGAGTTCGAGGATCTCGGGTGCGGTCCGATGGTTGGGGAAGCCCGCCATGTGGATGAACGGTTGGCCGTTCATCCAGCGGAGGTCGAGGAGGTAGGGGTCGGCGATCTCCCGGACGCGCTGCCGGAGACTCTCGACGATCTCGGCCAACCGGCTGTCGTCCTCGTCGACCGCGGCGCTTTCGACGATCGTGATCCAGCCGTGGTATTCGAACACGGGGCGAGCCTAGCGGCGGGTTGCCGACGGCAGGGCGAGTCGCGGTCCGCGCGAGGGGCGTACGGTCCGTCCCGCCCGGGTTCGACGCCCGTGCTCAGTCGGTGCCGGGGGAGTCGGTCGGCGTGGTCTGGGCGAGGAGTCCGTCGACGAGGGCGCGCAGGCCCCGGGGGTAGCTGTCGCGGGCGGCTTCCTCGGCCCACAGGTGGGCGACGGCGGCGAGGTGGGGCACCCGGGTGGCGTCGAAGATTTCGCGGTAGGCGGGGTGCTCGTTGTTGTCCCGGGCGCGGGCGCTGTGGGCGCGGACGAGGACCTCCCCGACGGTGTAGTACCAGATGTCGCGGAAGACGCCGACGGTCTGTGCGGGTGCGCAGCCGTGGTCGCGGGCACCGCCGACGATGGCGTCGACCATCCACAGCGCGGATTCGTCGAGGAGGCCGACGAAGCCGTCGGCCGAGAGGATCTCCGCGGCCCAGGGCCAGGAGGCGAGGGCGTCGTGCATCGCGGTGGCGGCCGTGAGGATGCGCTCGCGCGGGTCGTCGGGGAGCGGGGGGCGTTCGATCTCGTCGACGTAGCTGTTGAGCAGCAGGACGAGCAGGTCGTCCTTGCCGCGGATGTGGTGGTACATGGTCGTCGCCCCGATGCCGGTCTCGGCGGCGAGCCGGCGCACGGTCAGTTTCTCCCAGCCGTCCCGGTCGATGAGCCGGCGGGCCGCCGTCAGGATCTGCGCGCGGGAGGTCACGGGCGGGCGGCCGGTGCGGCCGTGCGGTACGGGCGATGGGGGCGGTGAGGGCATCGTCCCATCATGCCGCTCCGCCCTCTTGCGCCGCGAAACCGGTGCGGGGTCGGCCGTTCGCGGGTCGACAGCGGCCTGCCTCGATGTTACTTTCGGAACATGTTCGAAAAGATAACCGGCAGCACGGAGGACGGAGTTCGCGATGACGCATAGGACGAATGTTTCGAGTGCCCGGCCGGGGCTCACGCTCGCCGTGGTGGCCGTCGTGCAGTTCATGGTGTCGCTGGACCTGTCCGTCGTGAACGTCGGACTTCCGGAGATCGCCGCCGGTCTCGGCTTCGGTGCGGTGGGCCTGACCTGGGTGATCCACGCCTACGCCCTCACCTTCGGCGGGCTGCTCCTGCTGGGTGGCAAGGCCGCCGACCGGTACGGCCGCAAACGGGTGCTGCTGCTCGGGCTGGGCCTGTTCGGCCTGGCCTCGCTTCTCGGTGGCTTCGCCCGGGAGCCCGGCCAACTCGTCGCCGCCCGAGCCGCACAGGGCATCGGGGCCGCCGCGCTGGCCCCGGCCGCGTTGGCGCTGCTGACGGCGACGTTTCCCACCGGCAAGGCCCGCGTCCGGGCGTTCGGGATATGGAGCGCGACGAACGCCGCGGGGGGTGCCTTCGGCGTCCTGATCGGCGGCCTGCTCACCGAGTACGCCGGCTGGCGCTGGGTGATGTTCGTGAACGTGCCGATGGCGGCCTGTGCGCTGGCCCTGGCGTGGCGTGGCATCGCCGAGAGTGCGCCGACCTCGCGCGGCGGGCGTCCCGACGTACTCGGCGCGGTCCTGGCCGCTGCGGGCATGACCCTGTTGGTGTTCGGCGTCGTGCGCACCGATCGGTACGCGTGGACCTCGTCGGTCACCCTGACCACCCTGGCGGTCGCCGTCGCGTTGCTGGCGGCGTTCATCCGGGTCGAGCGGACCACCACGCGCGAACCCCTGATCCGGCTCGGCCTGTTGGCCAATCGCGCGGTGGCCGGTGCGAACGCCTACAACCTCCTGGTGGGCGCGGCCATGGCCTCGGCCTTCTACTTCGCGTCCCTCTACCTGCAACGAGTGCTCGGGACGGGCGCGGCGCTGACCGGGACCATGTTCCTGCCGCTCGCCTTCGGCGTGATCGCCGGTTCCGTGATCGCCGTGAAACTCGGCTACCGCTTCGCTCCGCGTCTCCTGCTGGTGGCCGGCGGACTCCTGACCGCGACCGGACTCGCATGGTTCGGCCTGATCGGCCCCGACGGCAGCTTCGCCGGCGACGTCCTGGGACCCTCGATCGTCGCCGGTCTCGGTTTCGGGTTGTGCCTCGGGCCGGTGGTCTCCATCGCCACCGCCGGTGTCGCGCCGCACGAGGCCGGCACCGCGTCGGGCCTGCTCGCCAGTTCACGCCAGATCGGTGCTTCGCTCGGACTCGCCGCCCTGGGCACCGCCGCGCACGACCGCACCGGTGACACCGGTACGCGCGAGGCCCTCAACGACGGATACGCGCTCGGGCTGACCCTCGGCGCCGCGCTCGTGGTCGTCGCCGCCGTCATCGCCCTCACCGTCCTGCGTCGGACCAGCCCGCCGGCACGCGTCGAACAGGTCGACCGGACCGACGACCGCGATCCCATCCCGGCGCGGGACTGATCGGATCGACATGCCGAAGCTGCCTGATGGCGTACGCGCCGCGCCGGACGCGGAGTCGGCCGCCGCCCGCGCCGCCGGGCCGGGAACGCGGAGGTGCGCGGATCCGGAGCGGGCGCACGTCCTGTCCCGGCCGTGGGCGTGGCCACACGTGCGTGTGCACGGAGCGATGCTCGCCCGCGCGGTGCGTACCCGCGACCCGCGCGAGGCGGCCGGGCAACCCGTCCGGCTCGCGGTCACCGCCCCCGGGTCGACCACCGGGCGCCACCCGGTCGGGAACACCGGCCGGGCGAACGTGTCCACGACCGCGCCGATGCCGACCCCTCCGGACCTCGCCGACCTGCTCGCCGCCGCCGTCGGTCCGGCGCGCCCCCGCCCGCGATGAGCCCGCCCGTGCCGCCGACCGGCAACGGCCGTGCGTCCAAAGGCATCCGTCAACTCGCGTGCGCCGCCGCGTGGCCATAGCCGTCGGTGTTTTCCCTGGTGGTGCGAGAACGTGTGGTCGTTCGGGCGTGGTGGGTGAGATTTTGCGGTTTCGGCTTGGACGCGGGGTGCCCGGTGGGCGAGTTATGGGGTGAGAGGCCCTCGGGCCTCGTGGACGCCGCCGGGGACAAGCCCTTCGTAACCGGCAGGGTCCGCGCCGGACTTCACGGAAGGATGCGCTGCCTTGAACGAAATTCTCGGCCCCGAGGCCAGACAACTGTGGCTGGTCATAGGCGTGCTGGTCGTCGTCGTGCGCGCGCCGCTCGGTGCCCTGATGCGCGGCACGGCGTTCCCCGAGCCGAACCACCGCTGCGGCTCCGGGCATCGCCGGACGCGCCCCGCGCGCGGCAAGGGCGGCGGACGATGACCGAACCGCTGCGCCCCGACCAGGCCCGAGTCGTGGAAATGGACCCGGTGGACCTGGTGGACCTCCTGCGCGTCGACTTCGTGGCCTTCTGCCACAGCCACCACCCGACCCTGACCCGCTTCGCGTACGACCACCTCGGATCGCGCCCCGAGGCCGAGGACATCGTCGCCGACGTCCTCCTGGCCCTGTACCGGCGCTGGGACGACGTACTGCGCGAGCCCGCCCCGCCGGTCAAGCGCGCGTTCCGCATGCTGACCGACGCCCTCGAGGACCGTCGCCTGCGCCGCGACCTCGTCCGCGACTCGCTCGACCGGGACTCGCCCGACCGCGACTCGCCCGACCGCGACTCGCTCGACCGGGACTCGCTCGGTCGATGGCGTCCCGCCCCGGGCGGTCCGGTCCTCGACGCGCCCAGGGACTTCGTACGGTTTTGTCGCGAGCACCAACAGACGCTGACCGACCATGCCTGGAAACAACTGGGCTGTCCGCACGACGCCGACGAGGCGGTCGCCGACGTCCTGCTCGCCCTGTCCCGGCGCTGGCCCGAGATCGTCCGCCATCCCGGGCCGCCGCTCGCGCTCGCCTACGAGATCCTGCGCCGGCGCGTCGTCGACATCCGCCGCCGTCGTGGGCGCAGCCTCGAGATACCGATCGACTTCACCGCTCCCGGCGCTCCCGACGTCGCGTCCACGACCACCGCGGACCCGGCCGCCCTCGTTCCGCACCTGGACACCCTCGATCGCACCATCGCCGCCATGCCCGCCAAACGCGCCACCTGCGCCCGCCTGCACCTGGTGATGCAACTGCCCCTCCAGGACGTCGCCGACTACCTGGGAGTGACCATCTCCACCGTCCGCAGCCACGTCCACGCGGCCCGCAAACAACTCGCCAACGCCCTCGACCGAACCCGGCACGTCCCACCGGCCCCCACCCCATCGACCCCCACGCACCCCCGGGAACCCAACGCATGAACGACCTGACCCCGCTCGACCGCGCCCTCCAACAGCGCCGTCGCGACATGGACACGGCCTTCGCCGACTACGACCCCGCCGCCGCCACCCGCCGCCTGGCCGACCGCATCGTCCAGGAGGAACTCGTGGCCGCACTGGTCCGGCCCGCCGGCATCGGACGCCCGCGCGGCGCGGGTTTCACGGACGCCCACGCCGCGCAGAACGCCGCCGCGGCGGAACTCGAACAGTTCTGCCAGGCGATCGTCGCCCGACCGACCACCGGCCCCCTCCTCGGGGATTTCGTGCAAAGGCGCATTCCCGCGGGGGCGCTGGTGTTCGGATGTCTGCTGTACCTCACCGGCCGGCCCGCACCCGCCGCGTTCTGGTGGAGGTACGCCGCCGGCGCCGACACCGTCGAGGCGATGCGCCTGCTCACCCTGCACCATCGGGTCGAGGGCGAACCCGAGGACGCCCACCACTGGGCCGGCCGCCTGCACGCGGCCACGCCCGCCCCGGTGCCGGCCGAGATCGAGGGCGCGGGCGATCCGCAGGCGTACGTCGCGCGTGTGGAACCGGGCATCGAGGAGGTCGATGATCCCGATCTCGGCGAGATCTGCCGACCCAACGACCGCTTCCCCTGTCTGCTCGCCGCCGCCGGACACGTCTAGCAGGTTCGGGGGATCTCGACGCGGTGCGGGCGCCGCGCGGTCGCGGTGCCGGACGATGCGGCCGTACCGGGGTCCCCCGGACGGGAGTCGGTCGGCATCTCACCCCGCCGACGTGGTGGGCGGTACCCGGAATCGCGCCGGGTTCCGCCCGCCACGTCCCGCACGTTCCGCACGTCCCTCCCGCATGCCCACCCGCCGCCAGGAAGGTCGATTCCGCCATGGCCCGCACGCACCGAGCCCTCGCCCGCCCGCGCCTGTCGACGCGATCGCACGGACGCCACCTCGTACTCACCCCACGCGGTGAACTCGACGTGGCCACCGTCCTCCCGCTCACCCGCGCGCTGGACGCCCTGACCGGAATCGACCGGCCCCACGTGATCGTCGACCTGGGCGAGGTGACCTTCCTCGGAGCCCGCGCCATTTCCGTGCTGGCCCGAGGCCGCGAGCGCGCCCACGCGCGCAACGGCGACCTGCGCCTGTTCCGGGTCGACCCGTTCGTCCGGCACGTCCTGCAACTTCCGGGCCTGCGGGCGGACTTCGACATCATCGACACTCTCCCCGCGGTTCCGGGCGAGTCCGCACGCCAGGGCGATCCGTGAGCACCCGGGCCGGCACCGCACGCACGGCGCCGGCCCACCCTGCGCGGTGTCCGCGGTGTCCGGGAAAACGACGAGGCCGGGGTACCCGACGACACCCCGGCCGGCGCGGCGTCGAATTGCCGTGCGGCGACGTCGCCTTGCCCGGCGGGTTCGGCGGGTCCGGAGGGGACCGGAGGCGGCGGACATGTCGGACGATCAGGGCTTCGAGAGTGTGGGCCATCCGGCATGGTCCAAGACCGCGCCGAGCCGACGCGCTCGGGTTTCCGGGCGCCGGCAGGCCGCGGCCGGGCTCGGCGTAGACTCCCCGGCCGAGTCGGAATGCCTTGGAGGCGCTTGTGATATCCCGCCCGTTGGCGGTGTTCGACCTGGACGGCACCGTGGCCGATACTCGTCACCGGTTGCACCTCGTCGAGTCGCGTCCGCGTGACTGGGCGGCGTTCTTCGCGGCCGCGGCGCACGACGCGCCGCTCGCGGAGGGTGTCGCGCTGGCGAGGGACAGCGCCGAGACACACGAGGTGGTGTACGTCACCGGCCGCCCGGAGCGCTGCCGCCGTGACACCGTGGCCTGGCTGGACCGGCACGGCCTGCCCTCCGGCCGGCTGCTGATGCGCGCCGACCGGGACCGCCGTGCGGCCCGTGTCGCCAAACCCGAATTGTTGCGCAAACTGGCACGGGGCCGGACCGTTGCCATGGTCGTCGACGACGATGCCCAGGTCTGCGACGCCTACGAGGCCGCGGGATTCCACGTGGTCCGGGCCGACTGGATGCCCACCTCGGCGATCCTGCGGCAGGCCCAGAACGACGCGGGCCGTACCTGATCCTGTCCCACGAACTCCCCACCGCAGCAAGGCTTTGGCGCCGCCGTCGCGCGAATGGGATATCCGTCCGAGGCGGGCAACGGGAAGGATGGGCCCGACCCGTTCCTCCCTTCGACCAAAGGAATCACCAGTGAGCAAGCTGGGCCGGAGCGCCGCCGCGGTAGTGGCGTCGGTGTCGCTCTTCGCGGGTGTGGGCGTCGCGCTCGCACCGTCCGCATCCGCCGCGAGCCACCCGGCGTGCTACCGGGATCTCAGCGATCACACCGCCAAGATCACGGGCAACAACGTCAGCCTGCGCAAGGCCAAGGGCACCTGGAACCCGATTCTGCGGGTCCTGCAGAAGGGCGCGAAGGTCACCGTCTACTGCCAGGGCGTGGTGTACCGGGACGGCGACGCCGAGGCCAGTGAGTGGTACTACGTCAAGCACCAGGCGTCGGGCATCAAGGGTTGGGTTTCTATCAAGTACGTCCGCTGACCGACTGTCCCGAACGCGGCCGAGTGCGGCCGGCCACCCGGTCCCGGCACCCGGGACCGGGCCGCCGAAGCTCGGTCGGCGCTCTCGCGCTCGGTCGAGACGGGGGAGCGACCTCGTCCGAGCGCGGGAGGCGGTCGGCCGCACCCCACCGGCACCGAGCGTGAGAGGTAGTCGGCCGGCCCCACCGGCACGCGGCACTTCGGGCTCTCCGTGGTGGGCGCGACCCGGCCCTCGCCCAAGCCCCGTGCGGGCCCGGGTCATCGACTCCCGGCCGCCGCCCCCTTGCCCCCGTCCGACCAGAGCTCGTACTGGACCAGGAGCAGCCAGGCGCTGAACCACGGTTCCCGCGGCAAGCCGGCCGGGGTGCCCGAACCGCCTTCCAGATGGCTCCGGTACGCGTGTGCGTACGTGTCCAGGACGAGATCCACCGCCGTGTCCCGATCGCCGGCCAGCCGTACGGCGGCCAGGTACACCCGCTCCACGCTCCGCAGCGCCGCGTCCGTGAACTCGTCGGGTTCGTACGGGTCGTCGCCGGAGGGCTTGGGCGGTTGAGGGAGTGCGGATTCGACGGTTTCCAGGCTCATGACGACTGCTCCCGAGGTGGTGTGCCAACACCTCAACCCTCACGTCCACGACGTCGCCGATCAACGCCCGATGCCCGCCTCATCGTTTACCCCCACTCAACGACGCCCGCCTCCCGAACCCCCCCGCCATCCGACGGGCGGGTCGGTGGTTCGCAAAGGTGTGCTCGTGGGGGCGGGGTTCGAGGGATCCGGGGCGGGGGTCAGGAGTCGGTGCGGGGAGGGGTGGGTTCCGTCGACCGTGGGGTGTCGGGTGCGGGGTGGTCGTCGGGGTCGGTGAGTTCTTGGAAGAGGGAGATGTGGAGGTCGGCGGGGGCGTCGAGTCTGGAGTTCAGGGAATTCCAGGGGGTGCGGGTGGGGGGTGCGATTTGGGTGGCGCCCGCGGCGATGAGGTGGGTCGTCGCGGTGCGGGTGTCGTCGACCTCGAAGGCGATGCGAAGTCTGGGTGCGACCTGACGGCCGACTTCGACGTCGTCGATCATTCGCTTCTGTTCCGGGTTCGCGATCTCCAGGGTGGCGCGGCCCGCGTCGAGGATCGCGACGCGGGCGCCGCCGTCCCCGGAGAAGGCCGCCTGTTCGGGCAGGCCGAGGGCGTCACGGTAGAAGGCCAGGGCGGCCTCGAAGTCGTCCGCCTCGACGACCAGGCGTAGTTGACGTACCGGCTGTGTCTTCGGAGCCTCGGGGGGCGTCATGTTCTCTCCCGGGATGAGTCGATGGGATGTCTCGCCGCACGCCGAGCCGCCGTGCGGGTCGCCGTGCGGGTCGCCGTGCGGGTCGGATGGATCGAATGCGTCGAACGGTTCCACTATCGGGGTATCCGTCTCGGAGTCGGGCATGCATCCCGTACGGCGCGACGGCTACGGCAGTCGGCCCCCGGGGCGGGCGGCCCGGCGTTCGTCGGCGTCGAAGCGGGTGAGGGCGCGTGCTCCCGGTTCGAGCGCGCGGGTCAGGGCGCGAAGGTGCGCGTCGGGCAGGCCGCCCACCGCGTCGGCGATCTCCTCCGCCGCGTCGCGGGTGATCTCCTCCACCACGGCGTCGGTGGGGGCACGTGGCCCGAGCTTGCTCACCGCCGCGGCCGCGCGGGTGGGGGTGAGCAGGGCCGCCGCCCGGACCAGGAGCCACGCGGGCACGCCGGCCGCGCCCTCGGGCGGCGCGAGGTACGGGCGGGAACCGGCGAAGCGCTCGTCCTCGGCGAATCCGTCCTGCTTGACCTTGGCCACCGGGCGGGCGCGGGAGGTCTTCGTCCCGGCGTCGCCGTGCTCCCACCAGTCCCCGGCGGGCTTGAGTACGTACCCCTCGGCGAGGTTGTCCACGAGTGCGGGCAGTCCGAACAGGCCCGGAACCAGGCTGGGATACGCGCACGGCAACCGCTGGAGCGAGTTGAGCGAACCGTGCGCGAGAGTCGGTACGCAGCGCAGCCCGGCGCCGGCCGCGGCATCGCGCAGAGCACGGTCGGAGATCCAGCAACGCCCGTCCTCGGTCTCGACCGTCGTGTCGAACAGCAACCAGTGCAGGTCCGGTGTGTACCAGACGCCGGTCTGCACCGGCTCGGCCGCGGAATCCCGGGGAACATCGGGATGCGGGTAGTGCCCGCCGGCCAGTTCGCCATAGATGGTCACCACGGCCGCGTCGCCCCACACACCGCGCAGCGCGGCGGCGAATCGTGCGGCGGACACGGACAACCCCGGCCAGATCCTGCTGACGCCGAAGAAGTCGTCGAGCAGGTCGTCGGACAGCAGTTCGCGCCGTTTCGCGGGCCGGACCCCAAAGCCGTCGCACACCACCGCGAAGTGCGCCCCGTGCACCTTCTCCTGCGCGAGCCACTCCCGACCCCCGGCCATCCCGAGCCGGGCCTTCGCGGAGATCTTGGGGTAGGGAGTCCACACGGGACTGTCGGACGCGGCCTCGGACATGTCGAAATCCTCCGGCGTGCGCCCGATCGCGGGCAACAGGGTTTCCGGGCGGCGGCGGTGGTACGGCGAGCAGCACCGGGGGCGGCAACGATCCCACCGGCGGCGCGCCGCGCACGTGGCCGATGTCCGCGGCCCCGGTGCCTCTCGTCCCCGTGTCACGCACCCGCGCTCTGCGCCCCGCGCTCCCTGCCCTGTGCGCGATGCCCGGCCGCGCGTGGCGACCGCCGCGGGGGCACCGGGCACCGGCGCCTCTCGGGGGTGCTTCCGGGGCGGCGCCGATCCACGGCCTCGTGTGTGAGACAAGTCATCTGACGGAGCGTCAGTTCCATCGTGGCGGCCCTTGATCACGTGCACGGTACATGCGTGACTGTGATCGATAGTCGATCGACGACGGGCGCGGCTCGCCGAGTCTCAGGAGCACCATGGAACAACCCCGTGACCATTCCGCGTCGCCCCCGACCGGGCCCGACGCCGGGCCCGAGGCCCACCCGGCCGCACTCGGGGTGCGATTGCGGCGGCGGCTGCTGGTGCCGGTGCTCGCGTTCGGTGGTGTCCTGATGGCGTTGATGCAGACCGTCGTGGTGCCCATGCTGCCGGACCTGCCCCGCGCGACGGGTTCCTCGCCCTCGACGGTGAGCTGGATGCTCACCGCGACCCTGGTGACCGGCGCGGTGCTCAATCCGGTCCTGGGCCGGGCCGGGGACATGTACGGAAAACGCCCGGTGTTGATCGGCGCACTGGTGACGATGACCGTCGGGTCGGCACTGTGCGCGCTCACGTCCGACATCCGGGTGCTCATCGCCGCCCGTGCGATGCAGGGCGCCGCCGCCGCGGTGGTGCCGCTGGCCACCAGCATCCTGCGCGACGAACTCGCGGGGCACCGCATCGGATCCTCCGTCGCGCTGATGAGCTCCACCGTCGGCATCGGCGCGGCGCTGGGCCTGCCGCTGGCCTCGGTGGTGGTCGAACACGCCGACTGGCACGCGTTGTTCTGGGTGACCACCGCGCTGGGCACGCTGACCGCGATCGCCTCGTGGTGGGTGGTCCCGAACTCCCCGGTGCGTACCCGCGGCCGCTTCGACGTCGCGGGCACGGTGCTGCTGTCGGTGGGCCTGGTGGCGCTGTTGCTGGCGCTGTCCAAGGGCGCCGTCTGGGGCTGGGGCAGCATGCCCGTGGCCGTGTCGGCGGCCACCGGCGTGGTGGCCCTGGGCCTGTGGGTCTGGCGCCAACTGCGGGCCCGTGAACCGCTGGTGGACCTGCGACTGGCCGGACGCCGTACCGTGGCGCTGCCGCACACCGCCGCCCTGCTCACCGGCTTCGCGTTCTACGCGAACTGGTTGGCCACCGCGCAACTGGTCCAGGCCCCCACCTCGACCGGGTACGGCCTGGGCGCGTCGGCGCTGACCGCGAGTCTGTGCCTGGTGCCCGGAGGACTCGTCATGGTTTGCATGTCCTCCGTCTCCGCGCGACTGTCGGCCGCCCGGGGCGGCCGCTGGACGCTCCTGGCGGGATCCCTGGTGATCGCCGGAGCGTACGTGTTCCGGATCTTCACCAGTGGCACCCTGTGGACCATCGTCCTGGGCGCGACCCTGTGCTCGGTCGGCACCGGACTGGTGTACTCCGCGCTGCCCACCCTCGTCCTGCAAGCGGTGCCACAGGAGCAGACCGCCTCCGCGACCGGTCTCAACGTCCTGATGCGCACGATGGGCCAAAGCGTGTGCAGCACCACGGTGGTGGCCGTGCTGGCACAGTTCACCACCGACGTGCACGGCACCGCGTACCCCACCCTGCGCGCCTACCTCATCGTCTTCGCCCTGGCCGCGGTGGCAGCCCTGGCCGCCGCCTGCACCGCGGCGGCACTTCCCGGACGACCCTCGGCGAAATCGGTCACCGACCCCGCACCCCGCGCCGCGCCTGCCGCCGGACCCGCCACCGGCACCGCCCGCGCGCGGGTCCCGGCGGCCTCGGCGCCGCCGAAGTGGCGGTCGGCACCCGCCTATTGACCGCCCGACCCGCTCGACCGAGGGCACGCGAAGGCCCCGGCGCATCGGGTGTCCCGTCCGATCGGACGGGGCCGGACGATGCGCCGGGGCCGGTCACGCGGTCCTGCGCGAGCGGCGAGCCGGATCGGTCACGACAGGGTCAGCGTGATCGTCCCGCCATAGGTGCCCGGTGCCGCGTACGCCGGTACGGTCAGCGCCAGGGCGGCGTCCGCGGTGAAAGTGCCGCCGGTCGGGCCGGCGCCCGGGGCCTGCGTGCACAGGGTCGCGCCGGACCCGATCGGGCCGGTCGATCCCGAGGACACGGTGGACGGGCTTCCCTGGGTCGCCGCGCAGGACGGCGTCCAGGCCACGTTCGCGGCCGGGATGGTGCCCCGGTCCGACGTCAGGTCGGACACCGACCCGGTCAACTGCCAACCGAGTTCGCTGCCACGCGCGTCGACCACGGTCACCCGGTTCAAGGCCGCGTGCATGGTCTGCACCCGACCGTTGAGGGTGGTCGTACCGAAGTCGATCCCCGCCGCGGTCTGGGTCATCGTCAGGCCGCCGGGGGTGATCGTGCCGGTGAGCGACTGCTCCAGGCCGCCGCCGCCGTCGGTCACCGTGAACGGCACCGACATGCCCTCGTCCTCGAAGCCCGCGACGGCGCGGATCGCGGCGTCCTCGGCGGCCCCGATCACGTACTCGGCGGCGAACTTGCCGTCGGGAGAGGTCATGACACTGATCGGGACGTCGGAGATGTTGCCGTCCGCGTCCACACCGCTGATCTGGAGTTCGTAGTTGGGAACCCAGTCGTGGCCTGAGAGCCTGACCACGGTGCCCACCGGGCCCGAGGTCTTGTCGGCCGTGAGCACCCGTTGCCCCGGCACGAACGCCTTGATGGAGAGGGTGTCCGTCGCCTCCTTGGAACCGTCGGAGACGCGCACGACGTAGCGACCGTCGTCGATGCCGAACGGGTACAACATCGCGGTCCCGGTCAGGTTGCCCTGGGCGTCGATGGCGAGCGTGTTCATCAGGAACTTGCCCGCGTCGCATCCGCTGCCGTTCGCGTCGCACAGCGCCACCCGCGGCGTGCCGTTCGGCGCGAACCTGCTGCCGGTGAGCGTGATGGTCGAACCCGAGTAGACGTCACCGTCCGGTGCCCGGTGAACCGGCAGCTCCACCTCACCCGGCTCCACCGTGATCGACGCACCCACCGCCACCGCCGCCATGGTCACCCCGGCCTCCGCGGCGGGTACCGGCAAGGCGACCTACGACTGTGGCATCTACGGCAGTTCGGTCGGCGCCACGTTCAACCGCAGCGCGACCAACCTGCTCACGCTGACGGCCAACATCACCTACTGGGTGCCGACCGCCATCCCGGCGGGTGGCATCACGGGAACGCTCACCGGCAACCAGAGCGGCCTGGCCAACCCCACGGCGATCAGCGCGGGGGTGCACACCAGCATCGTCCTGCAAAAGGCGGCCAGTGTGGGCATCCCCAGCGCGCCGAGCAGCATCGTCATGACAATCACGCCGCCCGGGCTGACCGTCACCTGCACCCTGAAGGCGTCCCCGGCTCCGACCGGCTTCCCGATCTGATCGACTCCCGATCCGGTCGCGATCCGAACGAACCGGACGCGCGTACGCGGTCGAACGGGACACGCGTGCATGGTCGAACATGACGCGCGTGCGGACGAACCGAACCGGTTCGGTCGCCGGCCTCGGGTACCCGTGGTGGACGCTGTCCGTAGTGAAAGTACGGACAGAACCACGGGCACCCTCGGCCCCGGCCGAACCGCCGCGCCAAGGCACCGCCCGGGAGGCGGCGGGGCATACGGGAGTACGAACGTACAACACGCCCCGGTGCCCCACGCAAGCCCGAGAACACCCGGCCGAGTTCCCGCCCGAAAGCGGGGGCTCGGCCGCGTGCGCATACGCCGGGGTCGGGCAATCGGTGATCGCGTGTCGATGTCGAGTGTGAGTTGCGCGCGAGTCGAGTGCGAACCCCGGAGCGCACCGAGTCCCAACCCGAGTGCACGCCGAGTCCGGGCCGGGCCCGAGCCGATAGCGAGACGATTTTGAGCCGATACCGAGCCGATTCCGACAACAAGCGAGCAGTAGCAAATCGAGATCGTCCTTTTCGAATTGCGACGTCTTCGTGGTCCGCCATCATTCGATGATCCACGGCGCTTCCGATGGCATATACAAGGACGCAATCGGGTTCTCCGAATATCGGACCTGCAGGAACCGCGTCTACTTCGACCCCCGCGAGAACGCCTACTGCATCGAGGCGGGGGCGACGAATCGGCACAGCACCACTCGGCTCTACGCCTCGACCGGCATGGCGCTGCCCGGCGGTTCCCGCTATTCGGTCGGCCTCGGCGGGCACGTGTCCGGCGGATACGGCCTGCTCTCCCGGTTGTTCGGCCTTACGGTCGACTACCTGTACGCCGTGGAAGTGGTCACCGTCGGGGACGACAGGGCGCCCAGGAAGAGGATCGCCCGCAAGGCCGCCGCCGGCGAGCTGCGCGCGGGCCGGGGGAGTCGGCGGTACGTCGAAGGAACCGAAACCCGGTCGGCGACGTCGCAGGGCCATGCGCAGCAATCGCGGGGGACTCGGGAAGCCGACCGAACGACGACCGACACGACTGCTGACGGTCCTGACACTCGTCGTGTTGCTCGGGTGCGCGACGCTCGGGTGCTCGCACGATGGGGATCCGCCGATGGAGGATGCGCCGCCCGGGCAACGCATCGGCGTCGGGGGCCTCGTCAAGGGTTCGGTCGACAGCTATCGCAGTGGTCTGTACGTCGCTCGAACCGCGCGCGAACACCGGTTGGTCACCGGATATCTGCATTCCGGGGCGGGCACGACCGTCGACTTCACCCGCGAGGCCGTGGTGACGATCGCGGCCCAAAGCGGCTGCGCCAAGCCCCAGGCCGCGCAACTGTACGCCGACGGAGATCGGTTGGCGCTGCGCCGCGACCTCGACGAGGAATGGCAGGAGTGCTACGCACCGTTCTCGCTGCTCGCCGAATTCGTGGTGCCGCTCGACCGGTTGCCCGCGCATCCTCGGCTCGGCGACCGGCCGCCGAACGACATCGGCGTCGGCATCCTGATCGCGGAGGATACGGAGCGCGTCGATCCCTCGGACCCGCCCATCCGCGTTCTGCCGGTCACCGACCGTTCGTCCTTCAGGGACTGGTATCGACTCGGCGTCCACGCGGGCGAGAAAGTGCGCACCGAAGTGCCCGAGGGTGAGCGGAGGTTCGCGTTCCTGATCCCCGGATGCGGTGGTCTGATCCCCCGGGTGGACCTCGCCGCGGACGGCGCACCGGTGGCATCGGTGAAATCGTTCCGCACGTCGGCCTCGCCGCCGTGCGACCCGCGGGAACACTATTTCGTCGTGTACGACCTCCCGGCCGGTTAGGCGTTCGTGACACTGGACCCTGTCCGGCGGATGTTGGTGCGGCCGCGTCGCCTGGGCCGTGCCTCGGCGTGCCGGAGAAAACAGCCGAATGGAACCACCATGCGGCTGCTTCTCCGGCACGCCGAGGCACGGCATCCGCCCTTCGGGCTCCTCGCTGCGCTCACGACGCGGCCTGATCCACCAAGATCCGCCGGACAGGGCCTAGAAGACTCATGAAGATGTTGCGTTCTGGCCCCGCCGCGTCAGCGGCGGGACCAGACTCGTTTTCATGGTGCAGGGGGAATGGTCGGGTGAGTTGATCGGGCCGGACGTGTGGGCGACGTGTCGGGAGCTGATCCCGGCGGGGAGTGTGTTCGCGTTCCTGGCCGAGCATCGCGAGGCGTTGTTTCCGGCGGTGATGTTCGCGGACATGTATCCGTCGGCGAACGGGCGTCCGTCGATGCCGCCGCAGGTCCTGGCGGCGGCGATCACGTTGCAGGCCCTGAACGGGCTCTCGGACTTCGACACCGTGCAGGAACTGCGGTGCGACCTGCGGTGGAAGGCCGCCTGCGGGCTCGGCCTGCACGACATCGCGTTCGACCCGTCGCTGTTGGCGTACTTCCGTCGCCGCCTGGCCCGGTCGGCGCGTCCGGACCGGGTCTTCGACGCGGTCCGCGAGGTCGTGCGGGCCACCGGCGTGTTGAAGGGCAGGCAGCGTCGGGCGGTCGACTCCACCGTCCTGGACGACGCGGTCGCCACCCAGGACACCGTCACCCAACTCGTCTCCGGAGTGCGCGCGGTGATCCGTGAGGTCCCCGACGCCGCGGCCGTCGCGACCGAACACTGCCGCGCCCACGACTACACCGACCCGGGGAAACCCAGGATCGCCTGGAACGACCCGGCCGCCCGAGCCGATCTGGTGGACGCCCTGGTCCGCGACGCGTTCCTGCTGCTGGGGAACCTGCCCGACCGCGAGCACGGCGAACGCGCGGCGAACGCGATCGGCCTGCTCGCGCTCGTGGCGGGGCAGGACGTGGAGCCCGCCGACGGCTCCGACGGCCGCGACGGCAGGTGGCGGATCACCCGGGGCACCGCCCCCGACCGCGTCGTCTCGGTCGTCGACCCGCAGTCCCGACACATCCACAAGACCCGCAGCCGCCACCAGGACGGTTACAAGGCCCACCTGGTCGTGGAACCCGAGACGCTCCTGTTCACCGCGGTGGCACTCACCCCGGGTTCGGGCGCCGAACACCACGAGGCGAACGTCGTCCTCGACCTTCTCGCCGACGAGCCGGACCCGGTCGACCTCCTGGGCGACACCGCCTACTCCACCGGCGACGCCCGCGCGGTCCTGGAGGCCGCCGGGCACCGGTTGTTCCTCAAACCCGCCCCGTTGCGCAGCGCGGTGCCCGGCGGGTTCACCCTCGACGACTTCGCCGTCGACACCACCGCCCACACCGCGACCTGCCCGGCCGGCCACACCGCCGCCCTGGCAGCCCCCGCCGGACAACACCGCCAACGCAAGGCGTTCTTCGGCGACCACTGCACCGACTGCCCGCTCCGAGGCCGGTGCACCAAGGCCGAAGCCGGGCGGACCCTCACCATCCGTCCGCACCACGACCACCTCGCCGCCGCGCGTCGACAGGCCGCCACCGACCTCCATTGGCAGGCCGAGTACCGGCGTTGGCGCCCACCGGTGGAACGCGCGGTCGCCTGGATCGTCGCCCGCGGCAACCGCAGACTCCGCCACCGCGGCACCGCCCCCAACGATCGTTGGCTCCACGTCCGCGCCGCCGCGATCAACCTGCGGACCCTCATCCGCCTCGGCCTCACCCACGACGGCACCACCTGGCGCCTGCCCACCACCGCCTGAGCGGGGCACAGCACCCGAAACGCGACCCGTTCCGCCACTGACGCGACGGAACCGGTCCCAAGATTTTCATCGACCTTCTAGGGCGTGTATCGGGTTGTGATCGATCTGTGGGATTCGTCGTCAACCCGGTCCTGGTCTGGTAATTGGTCTTGTTGTGACGCGAGAGCAACTGACGGACGTGGAGTGGGAGTTCATCGGGCCGTATCTGCCGATCGGTGGGTTCGGTCCGTATCCCGAGCGGCTGCGGCAGCAGTTCGAGGGCGTGATCTGGAAGTTTCGGACGGGTGCGCAGTGGCGTGAGATGCCGGAGCGGTTCGGTGCGTGGCCGACCGTGCACAACCGCTTTCGGCAGTGGCGGGACGCCGGTGTCTTCGAGGCCCTGTTGGAGGGCCTGATCGCGGAGGCCGCGAAGCGGGGCGTGGTGGACATGTCGCTGGTGAGCGTGGACTCGACCACCGTCCGGGCGCACCACGACGCCGCCGGGATGCATCTCGACCCGGACACGCTCACCGCTCTGGAGAAGGCCGCCGCCGAGGAGGAGAAGGCCCGGCAAAAGGGGGCGATCCGGAGGAACAAAGCGGGAACGGAGCCGGAATCGACCCGGACCGGGAGGAACGACGACGTGTCCGGCGCCGGCATCGGATCCGGCTGAGGGCCGCCCTGCTCGGACGCTCGCGGGGTGGACAGACCTCCAAGATCCATCTCGCCTCGGACCGCAACTGCCGGCCCTTGGCGCTGATCCTGACTGCGGGACAGGCCGCCGACAGCCCGCAGTTCGTCCCCGTCCTCGGGAAGGTACGGGTCCGCGGGCCCGTCGGGCGTCCCCGCACCCGGCCCGACGCGGTCGCCGGAGACAAGGCCTACTCGTCCCGTGGCAACCGCGCCCACCTGCGGAGACGCCGCATCAAGGCAGTCATCCCGGAAAAGAGGGACCAGGCCGCCAACCGCAAGAGGAAGGGCACCGGGGGCGGCAGGCCCGTCGGCCACGACGCAGACCTCTACAAGGAACGGAACACCGTCGAGCGCCTGATAAACAGGTTCAAGGCCTGGCGAGGCATCGCCACCCGCTACGACAAGACCCCCGAGAGCTACCTCGCCGGCCTCCACCTTCGCGCCGCGATGATCTGGGTCAACGCCCTCAGCCGGGGCACCTGTTGATCTCAACTGGATACGCGGCCTAGTCGAAGGCGACGGTGACCATCAGGCCGCCGGTCGGGCGCGGATGGGCGTCGATGGTCGTGCCGTGGGCGGTCGCCACCGCCTGCGCGATCGACAGTCCCAACCCCAGACCGCGTCCCGTGCGCGCACGGGACAGGCGTTGGAACGGCTGGAAGAGCCGGTCGAGTTCGTCCGCCGGCACCTGCTGCCCGGTGTTCGTCACGGTCAGCAGCCCGTCCCCGCAGGTGACTTCGACCCAGCCGGCGGGCACGTTGTGCCGGACGGCGTTGTCCACCAGGTTGGTGACCAGGCGCTCGGCCAGCGCGCGGTCACCCGACACCGGGCAGGCTCGGATCGACGCCCGCATCCTCACCTCCGCCGGGGCGCAGGCTTCGACGACCTCGGTGACCACGTCCGCGAGGTCGAAGCGATGACGGACGTCGATGCCGGCCTGGCCGCGCGCGAGCGCGAGCAGCGCCTCGATCAGGCGTTCCTGTTGCGCGCCCGCGACGAGGACGCGCTCGTGCGCCGCACGCAACGAGGCGACCGTGGCATTCGGATCGTCGAGCGCGACCTGCCCGATCGTGCGTTGACGGGCGAGCGGTGTGCGCAACTCGTGCGACGCGTTGGCCACGAACTGCCGTTGCGCCCGGAAGGACGCCTCCAGCCGGCTCACCAAGTCGTCGAACGTGTCGCCCAGTTCCTTCAGTTCGTCGTCGGGGCCGGACAGGTCGAGGCGGCGGTGCAAATTGTTCGCGGAGATCTCCCGCGCGGCCGTGGTGACTGTACGGAGCCTGCGCAGGATGCGGCCCGCGAGCCACCAACCGAGGGCGAGCGCGAGGACGAGCACCACACCGAGCGCGATTCCGGACTGGATCAGCATCTCGTCGAGCACGGCCCGCCGTTGGTCCGCCAACGCCTCTCGGGTTCGGGCGGCAGCCGCCTCGGCGTCGTATCGCATCGGTTCGCCGTCCGGGGGCGCCTGCCCGTCCGGCAAGGGGTACCGGAACAGTTGCACCCCGCCGTTCGGTGCCACGGCGTAGCGCACCAGCACGTAGGTGACGGTCAGCACGGCCGCGCCACACAGCGCGAACAGCCCGCCGTACAGCGAGGTCAGCCGCAACCGTACGGTTCGGCGCGGCAGTCGCGGGCGCGCGAAGGGCAGAGACCGCAGGCGGGGGCGGGACAGCCGACGCATCATCAGATCCGATATCCGCTCTTGGTCACGGTCTCGACGACCGGCGGCTCGCCGAGCTTGGCGCGCAGCCTGCTGACGGTGATCTTGACGGCGTTGGTGAACGGGTCGGTCGCCTCGTCCCAGACCCGCTCCAGCAGTTCCTCGGCCGACACCACCCGGCCTTCCGCCGCCAGCAACAACTCCAGGACGCCGAACTCCTTGGGGGTCAGCTCCAGCGCGCGATCGCCCCGGGCGGCCCGGCGACGCGCGCTGTCGAGCACCAGGTCACCACGGCGCAGCACCGGTGGCGCGACCGGGTGGGCCCGCCGGGCCAGGGCCCCGATCCGAGCCACGAGTTCGCGAAAGTCGAACGGTTTGGGCAGGTAGTCGTCCGCTCCCAGCGCGAGCCCCTCGACCAGGTCCCGGGTGCCGGCGGCGGCGGTGAGCATCAGGATCCGACCACGGCAGCCGGCCGTCGTCAGTGCGGTACACACCTCGTCGCCGTGGGTGCCGGGCAGGTCCCGATCCAGCACGATCACGTCGTAGTCGGTGCACAGCGCGCGTTCGAGCCCGGCGCTGCCGTCCAACGCCACGTCCACGGCGATGCCCGCTCGGCGCAGTCCGATCGCCACCGTCTGCGCCATCTCTTCGTCGTCCTCGATCACCAGCAGCCGCATTCGCAGCAGTATCACCCGCCCGGGGTTTCGGCGTCGTTTCGTCGCCGACGAAACCCGGTCGATACCTCCTCCCGGATACAACTCGACCTGCACGTCGACCTGCACGTCAATGTGCGCGTCGACCCGCGCGTCGACCTGCACGTTGGGCTGCAAGTTCCGTCGATCGAAGGGGATTTCCGGTGAAACTCAGATGGCGTACGCCCACCGGCGGCGCCGCCGTGCTCGTCGCGGCCGCGGCGCTCGTCGGTTCCGGGCTCGCCGCCGCCGGCACGGCCGCGACCGAGGATCGTGGCGCCGGCCGTCCGCCCGCCTGCGCCAAGGCCGAAGGGCCGGGACAACCGCCCGCCCCGCCGTCGCGACCCACACTGACCACGGTCGGGCAGGTGTATCGCTGCATCTTCGACAACTACTACAGCGGGCCGACGCTCGACAGCCGTTCCCTGCTCGTGCCGGCGTTCGCCGCGATCACCCAGGAGATGCAGCGCCGCGGCCTCGACCAGCCCGCGGCCGGCCTGCCGCCGCTGACCGGTCGCAGGAACCCCGACTGGGCCGCCTTCGCCGGGACGTACGAACGCATCGCCGGCGCGCTGCCGGACGACGAGTCCCGCGCCCGCGTCGCGGCGGCGGCCATCCAGGCCATGGTCGACGAGTTGGACGACAACCACGCGCGCTGGACGAGCAAGTTCACCCCGAACCCGTACGGTCTCGAACTGTCCGTCTCCCGCGCCCCGGGTGTCACCGACCCGGCCGCGGGCGAGCCGGCCCACGTCAGGCGGATCGCCGCGGGCAGTCCGGCCGCCAACGCCGGACTGCGGCCGGGCGACGTGATCCAGGCGGTGAACGATGTGCCGCTGTACACGAACGGGGTGGTCGGTACCGGCGCGTTGGCGTGGCTCACCGACGGGGCGCCGGGGTCGACGGTGAAGGTCACCGCGCGCCGACCGGTCACCGGTGAGACCCTCACCGTGAATCTGGTCGCCACGAGGTACCCCCCGCCGCCGCTGGACGGCTTCGAATCCCGGCTGCTGGACGGGAACATCGCCTACGTCGGCATGTCGGGGTTTTCCCCGGATCTGGCCGACAAGGTTCTCGCGACCATCGCGGAGATGCGTACGCGAGCCGAACTGCGCGGTGTGATCCTGGACTTGCGCGGCAACGGCGGTGGGAGCCCGAAGGCGGTCGAGAAGCTGCTCGGCGCGCTCGCGCACGGGAGGATCACCAGCTACTGGTGCGACGTCAAGGGCAAGTGCAGGCCCAACCACACCGACGACTCGGTGGCGTTGCTGAACCTGCCGTTCGTGGCGCTCACCGACCGGCAGTGCCTGTCGGCGTGCGACTCGTTCGCCGGCGCGGTCAAGGATCTCGAACTGGGCACCCTGGTCGGCACACGTACCGCCGGCTTCGTCTCCGGCCCCGGTGAGACGTATCGGCTGGACAACGGGTCGCTGCTCACTCTGCCCAAGTACCACGAGATCAGCGCCGACAAGAAGATCGTGGACACGATCGGGGTGGCACCCGACCACTATGTGCCGGCCACGGCGGCCGACCTGTCCGCGGGCCGGGATCCGGCGCTGGACAAGGCACGTTCGCTGATGTGACGGCGTTCCGCGGCCGTAGGGAGGGTAGTTGCCGGTTTGTGCTTCGGGCGGGGCGGCGAGGGGAGTCGCCACGGGACGTCGGCGGGGCCGCCGTAGGGGCCCGGATCGGTCGGCGAGGACGGATGTCGTCGCCTCGCCGCGCACACGCGTCGCCGCCCTCGTCCCGACGCGGCCGGATCATCGGTGATTGACTACGTCGCATGGACATCGCGCGAGCGTTCCTGCGGGCACGGAGGTGTCGATGAGGGGTTCCGGTCGGGCTGCCGGCTGCCGATGTGCGTTCCTCGGACGGGATGGCCTGCGGTGAGTGTGGGGGCCGGCATGCCGGCGGAGCCCGGACCGGTTTCGACGACCCGGGTCGCGCCCCCCTTCGACCCCGAACTGAGCGCGGCGTCGGCGGCCTTCGGGGACGAGGACAGGGAGCCGCTCACCCCGGAGAACCTCGCCGCCCGGCAGGAGCGGGATGCCGCGACCCGGCCCAGGCCGACGGTTGGGGAGCTCCGCGCCGACGGCCGCTTCGAGGTGGACGAGTTGCGCGTGCCCGGGGCGTCGGGCGGACGGGAGGTCACGCTGGTGAGCGCACGACCTGCCGGGATGGACGGGCCGCTGCCGCTGCTGTACTACATGCACGGCGGCGGCATGATCATGGGCAACGCGTGGTCCGTACTGCCGCAGTTGCTTGGCGAATGGGCGCTCCCGCTGGGGCTGGCCGTCGTCTCCGTCGAGTACCCGTTGGCGCCGCGGGCGCGGTACCTCGCTCCGGTGGAGGACTGCCACGCCGGGTTCGTCTGGATGGCCGCGCACGCGGCCGAACTGGGCATCGACGCGAGCCGCGTCGTCATCGGAGGAAAGAGTGCCGGTGGTGGACTCGCGGCGGCACTCGCCCTGCTCAACCGCGACCGGGGCGGGCCCACACCGATCGGGCAACTGCTGCTGTGCCCGATGCTCGACGACCGCAACGACACCTTCTCCGCTCACCAGATGGCCGGCGTCGACACCTGGGACCGAACATCCAACGCGACCGCGTGGCAGGCGCTGCTGGGCGACCGGTACGGAGCCGCGAACCTGTCGCCCTACGCGGCGCCCGCCCGCGCCACGGATCTGTCCGGGCTACCCCCGGCGTACATCGAGGTCGGGTCGGTCGAGACGTTTCGGGACGAGGACGTGGCCTATGCCAATGCGATCTGGCAGGCGGGTGGTCAAGCCGAACTGCACGTGTGGCCGGGGGCCTTCCACGGCTTCGACACGTTCGTGCCGGGGGCGGCGCTGAGCCGGGACGCTCGCGACGCGCGTTTGCGTTGGCTTCGGCGTGTGCTCGTACAGTCCGCGTCCGCGTCCGCGTCCGCGTCCGCGTCCGCGTCCGAGCCCGAGCCCGAGCCCGAGCCCGGGTCCGGGCTCGAACCCGGGGTCGAGTCCGAGTCCGGGTGAGGTGGAGTCCGAGTCCGATGTGGGCGGCGGGCGCGTCCGCCGAACGCGCCGCGGCGGCCGGACGATCGGGGTCCTGAGCGCGCCGGACGGCAGGGACGCCGATGACCGGCGCCATGGCCATGTACCGCGGGCGTGGCTTCGCGTCCCGGAGAATGCGTGTCGAGGCTCGTTGTCACGCGCCCAGGTCGGTGCCGACGACGTCGTTGCCGAAGGCGGCGGCGAGTGCTTTCGCGATCAGGTCGGGCAGTTCGGTGCGTCCGTCGTCCTCGGCCCAG
Organism: Embleya sp. NBC_00888; assembly: GCF_045207655.1. Classification (NCBI taxonomy): domain Bacteria; kingdom Bacillati; phylum Actinomycetota; class Actinomycetes; order Kitasatosporales; family Streptomycetaceae; genus Embleya; species Embleya sp. NBC_00888. The sequence continues at coordinate 4,065,283 of NZ_CP108785.1, forward strand.
CGCACCAGTGCCGTGTGCATGGCGGCCAGGCAGGCGCCGGCCGCCGCCTGGGCCTGAAACGCCGCGTCGGGATCGCCGGCCTCGTCTCCGAGGGCGTCGACGATCGCCTGCTGGAGCGCGTAGTGGTTGTCCAAGTGCCTAGCGCGCAGGGCAGGCGTCGAGATCATCAGCCGGAGGCGGGCGAGCAGGAACCGCTTGTTCGCCGACGGGTCGTCTCCGTCGCCGCGACCGGTCAACGTCGTGGCCGAGTCGACGAGTGCGGTGCCGATCCGGCGGACCAGGGGTTGTGCGGCGGGCGACGCGAGGATCCGCTCGGCGACGAGTCGGCCGTGGTGGTCGGCGAGCACAAGGTCTTCCTTGGTGGGGAAGTGCCGGTACACGGTCATCGGCGACACGCCGGCGGCTTCGGCGACGTCGGTCATGGTCGTGGCGTCGTAGCCGCGCTCGGTGAACAGCCGTACCGCATGCGCCTGGATCGTGCGCTGGGTCTCGGCTCGTCGTTGCGCTCGCAGGGTTGAGTGCTGGTCGGCCATGTGGTAGACCCTACCGGAGTGATAGTGACTACCAAGTCGGTAGCGGCTATCCAATCGGTAGTGACTGACATCACGGGGAGGACGGCATGACTGATTCGGCCGGAAAGACGGCTCTGGTGACCGGGGCGTCGCGTGGCATCGGGCGGGCGATCGCGGCCCGGCTGGCGGCGAAGGGGGCGATGGTCGCCGTACATTTCGGCACGGACGAGGACGGCGCGAAGGCGACGGTCGAGGAGATCGAGCGTGGCGGCGGGACCGCCTTCGCCGTAGGGGCGGAGCTGGGTGGCGACGACGACGTCGAGACGTTGTTCGCGGGAGTCGAGGCGGGTCTGGGCGGACGGCCGCTGGACATCCTCGTCAACAACGCGGCGGCCCCGCCCGCCGGCCCGATGGGAGTCACGACGCGGGCCGAGTTCGACCGCCTCTTCGCGGTGAACGTGCGCGCGCCGTACTTCATCATCCAACGAGCACTGCCCCTGCTTCGCGACGGTGGGCGCATCGTCACGATCTCGTCCGTGGCGACCCGGATGGCCAACCCCGGCCAGACATCCTTCGCGATGACGAAGGGCGCGGTCGAGACGATGGGCATGACGTTGGCCAACGAACTCGGGACCCGCGGAATCACGGTGAACGCGGTTGCCCCCGGCGCCACTCGCACGGCGAGCAACACATCGGTCTTCGAGGCGCCGGGCCTGGCCGAACTCATCGCCGCGAGCACGGCACTCGATCGGCTGGGCGGGCCCGACGACGTCGCGGACGTGGTCGTGTTCCTCGCCTCCGACGCCGCGCGCTGGATCACCGGACAGGTCATCGACGCGAGTGGTGGCCTGTTCCTGGGGCCGCGCGCCTGATCGCGAGTCGTCGACCCGAACTCGTGCGCAACGGCGGCGACTTCGTTCGCGGTGCGTCGCGGTCAAGGCCGCGCCCCGCGCGAGTCCGCGCGTAGTGGCGACCTGCGCCGTGGGCGCCGGGTGTGGGGCCGCGTCGGTGGTGCGCACTCGGGCGCGGGTCGTGCTCCTGATGTCGGGATTGCGACGGATTGGCGGCTGGAGCGGCGGGGGCGCGCTTCTGCCGTGACCGCACGTGCCCCGGCCCGTCGGCCACACCCGTCCGCCGAGGACGAAGGGAGGGCCGATGGCCTCGGTACCCCCAGCGCCCGAGGCACAGCCCCGCCGGCGCACCCCGTACGACGGTCGGCCTCGGCAACCGTCCGCCGTAACGGGCATGCGGGTGCCGCCCGACGCGCCCGACGCGCCCGACGCGCCCGACGCGCCCGACGCGCCCGACGCGACGACGCATCGACGCACCGAGGCCGAGGCACCGGCGCACCGGCGCGTACGTCGAGCCCGCGTGGGCCGCGCCTGTCCGGCACCGCCGGCATCCGGCGAGCCCACGATCGCGCACCGACCACGCAGGGGAACGCTCACGACCACGACCCCGAGTCCTTGGCGCGCTGCGTGGACCCGATGCCGGAGGAGATCGCCGCGGCGACCTCGCATTGGCACGACGGCACGGTCGTCGAAGTGGAGCGGGACGCCTACGCGATGATCGCCAGAATCACCACCCGATCGACTCCTCGTCCCGAACCCCCGTGCGGACGCCGACGCCCCACCGTGATCCGCCTCGTGGAGGCGCGCGCGAGCCCGGAGCACGCTCCGGGAAACCTGAGGTTCGGCCGTCGGACTCGGCGGCCCGGCTCCCGCCGCCGAGCGCCCGCCACCCACAATCCGGGCGCGGACAAAGTCGGGGCGTCGATCTTGTCGGATCGCGCCGCTGTGGGAGAGGGCCGGGCTCGGTGAGACTGCCGGGCACGGGCACGGACGCGGAGTGCGCCCGCGAGGCTCGGCCCGCGCGGGGCATGCCCGCAGGGCCGGGAACCACCGACCACAGCAAGGGGATTCGTCGTGCTCGAAGGAATCGTGATCGTGTCCGGAACCGGGACCGGCGTCGGCAAGACCGTCACCACCGCGGCCGTTGCCACGATGGCACTGGCGCGGCGCCGGTCGGTCGCGGTGGTCAAGCCCGCCCAGACCGGAGTCACGCCCGACGAGCCGGGCGATCTGGCCGAGGTGCGTCGCCTGTCCGGCGCCGACGACCTGCACGAGATGGCCCGCTACCGCGACGCGCTCTCGCCCGAGGCCGCCGCCCGCCGCGAGGGCCGCCCGGTGCCGGCACTGGACGATGTCGCCGCGTCGATCGCAGAGCTGGGCGCCCTGCGCGACCTGGTGCTGGTCGAAGGGGCCGGAGGGCTGCTGGTGCGCTTCGGCGATTGCACGGTGGCCGACCTGGCGAAGGAACTGCGCGCGCAGGTGCTCGTGGTCACCGCGGCCGGATTGGGCACGCTCAACGACACCACGCTGACCTTGGAGGCGCTGGCCGCGCGAGACGTACCCTGTGCCGGAGTCGTCATCGGGGCCTGGTCGACGGAACCCGACCTCGCCGCCCGTTCCAACCTCGCCGATCTCACCCACACGATCGGCGAACCGCCGGCCGGCGCCCTCGCGCAGGATGCCGCGACGGCGCCCGACTTCGGGCGGGTCGCCGAGGTGGGACTGGCGCCACGTCTGGGCGGGACCCTCGACCCGGCCGACTTCGTCCGACGCAACCGGGAACCGGTCGGCGTCGACGCGCCGTGACGCGGGCGCGGCCGGTACGGCCGGCCCGCGACGGCTGGTTGTGAGGCCGGTCACAGGTGGCCCGGATGTGTCACAGCCGACAGGGGAGGGCTGTCCTGGAGACCATGACGAACTCGGAACAGACCACAGTGTTGATCACCGGCGCCAACAAGGGGCTCGGCTTCGAGGCGGCTCGGCGCCTCGGGGAGCTGGGTTGGACGATCTTTCTCGGCTCGCGTGACGAGGGTCGGGGACGGGCAGCCGCCGAGAAGCTGACCGACGGCGGCGCGAAGGTGGTCATGGTCCCGCTGGACGTGACCTCGGACGAGTCGGTGGCCGCGGCCGTACGGCTCGTTCGAGAGCACACCGACCGGCTCGACGTGTTGATCAACAACGCCGGCGCGCCAGGGAGGGGCATCGCGCCCGCGGACGCGACGGCCGAGGAGATCCACTCGGTCTACGACACCAACGTCTACGGACCGATCAGGGTCACCCACGCGTTCCTTCCCCTGCTGCGGGCGGCGGAACAGCCGCGGGTGGTGATGGTGTCCAGCGGCGGCGGTTCCTTCGCGGTCGTGACCGATCCGGCCCAGCCCGTCTCGAAGATGCACGAGCTGGCCTACAGCTCGTCGAAGGCGGCGCTGAACATGCTCACCGTGCGATACGCGCAGGCACTCCCGGGGATCAAGTTCAATGTCGCCACTCCCGGCGAGGTCGCCAATCGCAAGTTCGCCGCCACCGACATGAATCGTCACACCGGCGAGCTGACGGTCACCGAGGGCACCGACTCGATCGTCAGGCTCGCGCTGCTCGACGCCGACGGCCCGACCGGGACCTTCACCGACCGCCTCGGCCCCGTTGCCTGGTGAGCGCCACGCGACCTGCGCGGGGTCGAAGTCGGAGGACCGGCACGGGCATCCGACACCGACCCCGGGTCGTGGCACCGCGGGTGATCGTGCCGCGTACGTCATGATCATCGGGCCGGCCGTCCTCGGATAGCCTGCCGAACGTCGCGCGCGATCGGAAGCGCCGTCGAGCGAGAGGGTGTGGAGATGAGTCGCGAGACGCCGGGCGGCGCGCGGGAATCGGCGTCCGGGTCGGTGGACGAGGCGGACGTGGCCCGGTTCCGGCCGCTGTTGTTCTCCATCGCCTACGGGATGACCGGTTCGGTCGGCGACGCCGAGGACATCGTGCAGGACGCCTTCCTCGGCCTGACCCGGGCGCGCCGGGCGGGAACCACGATCGTCGATCCGAAGCCGTATCTGACGACGGCGGTGACGCGGCTGGGCATCAACCACCTGGGCTCGGCGCGGGTGCGGCGGGAGAGGTACGTGGGGGAGTGGCTGCCCGAGCCGGTCGTCACGCCCGCCGACGGGGCGGGCCCGGCCGAGCACGCCGAGCTGGCCGACTCGCTGTCGATGGCGTTCCTCGTGTTGTTGGAGTCCCTCTCCCCCATGGAGCGGGCGGTGTTCATGCTGCGCGAGGTGTTCGGGTACGGCTACCCGGATGTGGCCGGGGCGATCGGCAAGACCGAGGTGAACTGCCGGCAGATCTTCACCCGCGCCCGGCAGCGCATCGCCGCCGCGGGGCGGGTGCGGGACAGCGCGCCGCCCCCGGCGCGGCGGGCCGAAGGGCAGGAACTGGCCCGCAGGTTCTTCGAGGCCGCCGACGGCGGCGACCTGGACGCGCTGCTCGGCATGCTCGCACCGGACGTGGTGTTCCATGGGGACGGCGGCGGCAAGGCGCAGGCGATCGGCCGGCCGCAGACGGAGCCGGGGCGCGTCGCTCAGTTGCTCGTCGGCGGATTCCGTCGGGTTCGCATGCTCGGCGTCTCCGTTCGACCGGCCCGGGTCAACGGCCGGCCGGGGGTGGTGATGTACGACGCCGAGGAGCGCGTGGCCAGTGTGGTCGAGTTGCACATCGTCGACGGCGTGGTCCGGGCGATCCACTCGGTGGTCAATCCCGACAAGCTCGGCCACCTCGGACCGGTGTCCGACGTGGGGCTCCTGCCCAAGCGCGCCGGCGCCGGCGAGGGTGCCGACGCCTGAACCCGACCCGGCCGTCCCGTCCCAGGTCCGCCGGACCGCGATCGGAAGCCCGTGGCGTCTCGCGACGCCACGGGCGACCGTCCTACCGGGGTGCGACCACCCACGCGACGTCCGGCAGGTAATTGGGGGCGGAGGTGAAACCGGAGAGCTTCTTGCCGTTGAAGGCGTAGATGCCGTCCATCCGCATCACGGACACGAACCAACCCTGGTCGACGACATAGCGCAGTACCTCCTCGTAACGCGCCCCCTGCCGGTCGGCGGGCGCCGCGGCGGCCTCGGTCAGTCGGCGGGTGAGTTCGGGGTCCTCGGAGGCGAACGGGTTGAACGCGGTGGCGTGCGGCAGCAGCCAGTCCAGCGACATCAGATAGGTGGGGGCCGCGCCGTAGCCGAAGGCGAGCACGGGGAACTTCTTGGAGGTGGCGTTGGCGAGCCACTGGCCGACGCTGGTGTCGGTGGTGACCTTGGCGTTGACGCCGATCTGTTTCCATTGCTCGACCACGGCCTGGGTGACCAGGTCCATGCCGAGCAGGTTCGTGGTCTCCATGTCGAAGGAGAAGCCGTTGGGGTAGCCGGCCTCGGTCAGCAACTGTTTGGCCTTCGCCGGGTCGTACGGATAGCGCCGATCGGTCTCCGCCGAGAAGCCGTCGGCCCCGGGCAGGGCGACCTGGGTGGTGGGCTGTCCGTATTGCTGGACCAGGGCCTTGGTGATCGAATCGCGATCGACGGCGTGGTTGAGCGCCTGTCGGACCCGGACGTCCTTGAGCGGCGGCGCCACCGTGCCGGCCCGGTCGACCAGGTCGACGCCGAGGGTGAACAGGGGTGTGTTGCTGATCTCCAGGCCGCCGGATTTGGCGGTGTCGACCTGACCGGCGGTGATGTTCAGGACGTCGGCCTGGCCGGTCTTGACCGTCTGGAGGGCCGAGTTGGGGTTGGGGATGACCTTGATGACCACCGTCTTCCAGTGGATCTTGCTCTTGTCCCAGTACCGGGCGTTGGGCGTGTACGTGTAGTGGTCGCCCGACACCGTGCGGCCCACGTCGAGGACGTAGGGGCCGGCGCCGAACGAGGCGGTACCCATCTTCGCGGGGTCCGCGAGGCCGGCCGGGCTGATCACCGAACCGACCAGGGACACGTGGTCCAGGAGCCGGGGCAGCACCGGGTTCGGGGTGGCGCAGTGGATGCGCACGCTCAGCGGGCCGGTCGCGGTGATCGACTCGATCGAGGACAACCAGGAGACGTTGAGCCCGTTCTTGCGGGTGTAGTTCAGCGACGCGGCGACCGCCTCGGCGGTGAGCGGCGTGCCGTCCGCGAACGTCACGCCCTCGCGCAGCTTGAACTCGAAGTCGGTGTTGCCGCTGCCGACATAGCCCCATTCGGTGGCCAATGCGGGTTGGGTCTTGCCGTTCGGGTCGAGCCGAAGAAGCGTGTCGTAGGTCAGGTTCACGAACCAGTTGTCGGAGCCGACATTGGCCTTGGCCGGGTCGAGGCTGGCCGGCGGGCCGAGGGAGACGAGGGTGAGCGTGTCGCCCTTGCCGCCGGAACTGCCCGTAGACGAGCCGCCACAACCGGCGGCGACCAACACGAGTGCGGCAACGGCCGCTACCGCATGGGCTATTCGGAGTCTTCGCAAGACGATCCCTCTCTCACGTGGTGACCGGTGGGAACCGGGTGCTGCTTCGCCGAAGGGTTCACGGCGACGGGATGGGGGTGCAGTTCCGCACTGCGGTGGCACGCGGCCGTGTGCGTGCCCGACGGGCCCGGCAGGGGCAGCGGTTCGGGGCGGACGATGTGGCAGATGTCCACCGCGTGCGCGCAGCGGTGCGCGAAGACGCAGCCGGCCGCCGAGGGCGGGCGCGCCGGCTCGGCCGCGACGCGGCGCTGCCTGCGGGCGCGTTGCGCGCGCGGATCCGGAACCGGAACGGCGGCCAGCAGGGTCTGTGTGTAGGGGTGGACGGGGTCGGAGTAGACCTCGTCGGCGGTGCCGGATTCCATCACCCGGCCGCGGTAGAGCACGATGATGCGGTGCGACAGGTGCCGGACCACGGGCAGGTCGTGCGCGATGAAGAGATAGCTGAGCGCGAACTCTCGTTGCAGGTCTCCCAGCAGGTTCATCACCTGGGCCTGGATCGACAGGTCGAGCGCGCTGACCGGTTCGTCGCAGATCACCAGCCGCGGCGAGATCATCAGGGCCCGGGCGATCGCGATCCGCTGGCGCTGCCCGCCGGAGAACTGTCCCGGGTAGCGGTCGGCGGTGTCGGCGGGCATGCCGACCCGTTCGAGCATCGTCGCGACGCGCTCGGCGATCGCCGCCCGATCCGACCGCCGCTGCGCCACCAGCGGTTCGGCCAGGGTCCGACCGATGGTCCGGGCGGGGTTGAGCGAGGAGTACGGGTCCTGGAAGACCACCTGCAGGCGATCGGCCAGGCCGCGGCGCGTGGCGCGGGCGGCGTGCGTGATGTCCGTGCCCTCGAAGTGCACCCGACCGGAGTGGATCGGGTTCAGGCCCAGGACGGCGCGCCCGATGGTGGACTTGCCGGAGCCGGATTCGCCGACCAGGCCGACGGTCTCACCTTCGCGGATGCTCAGCGAGACGCCGTCCACCGCGCGCAGCGGAGGTGTCTTTCGGCCCTGGCGGAACTCGACCGCCAGGTCGCGGATGTCGAGGACGAGGGGTGGTGTCATCGGCGGGATCCCTCCGTGAGCAGGTGCTCGGCATGCACGCAGCGGGTGAGTCGCTCGGGTGCCGGTTCGACCAGGGCCACCGGCTCGCGTGTGCACGCGTCGGTCACGCGCGGGCAGCGTGCGGCGAACGCGCAGCCGTGTGGCCGGTTTCCGGGCGCCGGAACCGACCCGGGGATGGTCGGGAGCGGTCCGCGGGCGCCCGCGTGATGGGGGTTGGCCGCCATCAGCCCGGCGGTGTAGGGATGCAGCGGTACCTCGAACATGGCGTCCACGACGGCCTGTTCGACGACCTGGCCGGCGTACATGACCACCGCGCGTCGACACAGGTCGGCGACCACGCCCCAGTCGTGCGTGACGATGAGTACGGCCATCCCGGTCTCGGCCTGGAGCGTGCGCAACAGATCGAGGATCTCCGCCTGGACGGTGACGTCCAACGCGGTGGTCGGCTCGTCCGCGATCAGCAGCCTGGGTTCGCCGGCCAGGGCCAGCGCGATGGCCACCCGCTGGGCCATGCCACCGGAGAGCTGGTGGGGGTAACGCCGGGCCACCGCTTCCGGGTTCGGCAGGTTCACCAGGTCCAGGAGCTCGCGTACGCGCCGCCGGGCGGCGGCGCGATCACACCGACGGTGTCGGCGTATCGCCTCGGCGAGTTGTCGGCCCACGGGGTAGGTGGGGTCCAGGGCGACCATGGGTTCCTGGGAGACGTAGGCGATGCCGGATCCGCGCACGCTCGCCAACGCCTGTGGCGCGTCCACGAGTTCGATCCCGTCGAAGAGCACGCTGCCGGCGCTGATCCGGCCGCCGCCGGGGACCATGCCCAGGATGCCGAGCGAGGTGACCGACTTGCCGCAGCCGGATTCGCCGACCACTCCCAGGGTTTCCCCGGGCCGCACGTCGAGACTGAGCCCGTGCACGACGAGTACGCCGCCGATCTCGATCGACAGGTCCCGCACCGACAGCAGCGCCGTCGGATCCGGCGCGCCGGTGGCGCTCCCCGGGGTCGGCCGGTCGGCCCTCTCCCGCCGCGCCGCGTTGGAGCCCTGCCGGACCGACCAGTTCTCCACGGCCGCGTCGCGCACCGCGTCGCCGAGCAGGGCGAGCGCGACGACGGTGACGACCATGGGGACGCCGGCGGGGACGAGCATCCACGGGTCGCGGTCGATGGCCTGGGAGGCGTCGGAGACCAGGCCGCCCCACGAGGGGTCGGGCGGCTGCGCCCCGAGCCCGAGGAAGCCGAGTCCGGCCTGGATGGTGACCACGATCGCGGCGAACAGCGCGGCCTGGACGATGACGATGCTCGCCATCCGGGGCAGGATGTGCCGCGCCAGGATCCGCGGGTGGGACAGGCCCGCCACCTTGGCCGCGTCGACGTACAACTCCTCGCGGATGCCCAGGGTTTGCGAGCGCAGGATGCGGACGAGTCCGGGACTGCCGAGCATCCCGAAGGTGATCATCGCGGCGTGCAGGTTGCCGGGGAAGACCGACAACACCACCAGCACGATGATGATCCCGGGCAGTGCGAACATCAGGTCGGCGATCCAGGTGATCAGCCGGTCCACGCGTCCGCCGAGGTAGCCGGCGAGCAGGCCGAGGGTCACCCCGAGGAGCAGGTAGACCACGAGCGCCTCGGCGACGGCGAGCAGGGTGGACCGGCCGCCGAACAGCAGCCGGCTGAGCAGGTCGCGGCCGAGGCCGTCGGTACCGAGCAGGTGTGCCCCGGAGGGTCCCGACAGGACGCTGCCGAGATCCTGTTCGAGCGGCCCGTACGTGGTGATCGCCGACGCGGCGGTGGTGGCGAGGGTCAGCAGTACCAGCCATCCCAGCGCGAACACCGCGACGGGTCGGCGGAGCACGCGACGGGCGAGACCGGCGCGCACCGGTTTGGCGGGGGTGTGCCGGCCGGGGTCGGGGGTCGTGGGGTCGGGGGTTGTGGGGTCGGATGTCACGGTGCCGGAGGCGGCCGGGTCGGAAGTCACCCGGTCGGCAGTTGCGTGGGAAGTCGCATGGGAAGTCGCATGGGAGGTGGCATGGGAAGTCGCTTCGGAGGTCGCAGGGTTGGAAGTCGGGGCGTCGGAAGGTGCGGCCCGGGGGGTCGAGGCGCCGGAAGTCGCCTCTGTGGTGGGCTCGTTCATGCCGCACGCACCCTCGGGTCGAGCCGGCTGTAGGCGAGGTCGACGAGCAGGTTGACCAGCACCACGAGCAGGGTGATGTACAGGACGGTGCCCTGGATGAGCGGGATGTCGTGCTGGACGGTGGCCTGTTGGATCACTCCGCCCAGGCCCGGCATCGCGAACACGGTCTCGACGAAGACCGTGCCGGCGAGCAGGTTGACCAGGACGACGCCCAGGACGGTCACCACCGGCATGGCCGCGTTGCGCAACACGTGGCGGTACAGGATCGAGCGTGGGGAGAAGCCGTTCGCCTCCATGACCCGGATGAAGTCCTTGCCGGAGACGTCCAGTATCGAGTCCCGGGTCTGTTTCGCGATGATCGCGACCGCGCCCAGGGACAGCGACAGCACGGGCAGCGCCAGCGAACGGGCCCATTCGAAGGGGTCCTCGGCGAGGGGCACGTAGCCGGTGACCGGGAACCAGGCGAGTTTCACGGCCAGTCCGGCGATCAGTACCAGGGCCAGCCAGAACGCCGGGACGGCGAGTCCGAGCAGCGACAACACGTCGACGGCCCGGACCAGTGTCCCGCCACGTCGCGCGCTGAGCACGCCGAGCGCGACACCGACGATCCCGGACAGCGCGGTGCCCGCCAGGATCAGGGACAGCGAGACCGGGAGCCGGCTGCCCAGCATCGCGGTGACCGGCTCGCCGCTGAACAGCGAGGATCCCAGGTCGCCGCGCACGACCCCCTTCAGCCAGTGCCAGTACTGCACGGGCAGCGGCTGGTCCAGGCCCAGTTGGTCGCGAACGGTGTGGTACTGCGCTTCGGTCGCGTGTTGGCCGACGATGGTCCGCGCGGGGTCCCCGGGCACCAGGGAAACCAGGACGAACGTGAGGGCGGAGACCGCGAACAACAGGGGGATCGAGGACAGCAGCCGTCTGGCCACTGTTCGGAGTACTGCCATGCGCTCACCTCATGGGGTGGGGTGTAGCCCGTCGGGCGCGGGGAGCGGGCGGCGCCATTGCCGTCACCGGGAGCGTTGAAGAGGGGTGGTCGGCCGTGCTCGGCCTGGCCGGCCCTGGAGGGGTGGTCGGCCGGCGATCGGCCTGGTCGGCCGGTGACCGGCCCCGGCTGTCCGCGGTCGCCGGACGGGCGGAACGCAAGCACCGTCCGGCGCCGTGGGCAGGTTTTCGAGGTCGTGCGGCGAGCGGGACGAAAGCGGATCGCGCCGGTCCCTCGACTGCGCGGTGGCGGAGCACCGCGTCGGATCACCATCAACTCACCGTCGACGCTGATTCGATTCAGCGATCAGCGGAATCGTACTGCGGAATTTTGACCACCGCTATATTTACTGCATACGAGCGAGATTACAGTTCCGACCGAACCCGCCAGAGGCGGCGCGAGGCGGCGAGCGGGTCCACGACCACGGTGGGCTCGACGTCCCAGATCCGGGTCGACGCGTCCGAGGCGGTGAATTGCGGCCAGCCGGGGTCGCCGGTGGTCGCGAACGAGATCCACGCGGAGCGAAGCGCCGCGGAGACCTGGAAGAAACTCGCCGGCGGCTGTTTGCCGCCGAACAGGAACCCGCCGAGCTCACCCTTGGCGTGCCCGAACGTCGCCGGCACGTCGAGTGTGTGCACGGCCCCCAGGACTCCGCCCAACGCCGGGCAGGGCCAAGCGAATTCGTACAGGAAGGCGCGGCCGCCGGCGGCCGCGTGCGCCTGCGCCAACCAGGTGGACGGCATCCGGAACAACGAGTCGGAGTACATCGCGGTGTACACCTCGCCGTCGCCGCGCCCGGGCATCGCCGCCCGATAGCCCGCCGGCGCGTCGGCGTCCAGGCCCAGCAGCCTCGCGGTCTCGGCCGGGTCGGTCGAGCGGCGCGCGGGCTTGGGCGCCGCCTTGTCCCGGGGCGGTCGGCTGCGCGCCATCGCCAGGAGCATCGGCAGCGACTTGACCATGCCGAGCACGGTGGGTTTGATCGCGCCCTGCTGGAGCGACCACAGGGTGAACTCGTCGCGGGTGTACCCGGAGATCAGGTCGATGTCGCGGGCGACCCCCGAGGCCAGCGCGAGCCATGGCTTGTCCGGCACCGTGATCCCGTCGATCGTCGGTGAGAACGCGGTGATCGCCTCCGGCGTGCTCCACGCGGCCGGATCCGCCTCCATCGCCGCGAGCGGGACGTCCTGGACGGCCAGCAGGACCTCGGGCGGCACGTCGGCGAGGTGGTCCGGGTCGACGCCCGCCGCGTCGGTGATCAGGGTCGAGATCCGCCGCGCCTCCTCCTCCGGGATGTAGCGGCCGGCCAGACTCTGCACGATGGCGCGGCGGAACAGGCCGTGCGCCGCGGGCGCGGTCATCAAGGCCGCGATCGAGGCGCCACCGCCGGACTCGCCGAAGACGGTGACGTTGTCCGGGTCGCCGCCGAACCCGGCGATGTTGTCCCGGACCCAGGCCAGTGCCGCGATCTGGTCGAGGAAACCGCGGTTGGCGGGAGCGCCGGGAACGTGGCCGAACCCCTCGAACCCCACCCGGTAGTTGAAGGTGACCAGCACGACGCCGCCGCGCGCGAGCACCGCGCCGTCGTGCGCCGGGTCGCCGGAGTGCCCGGACTTCCAGCCGCCGCCGTGGATCCACACCATGACGGGCAGACGATCGCCCGCACCGCCCGGCGTCCAGACGTTGACGCTCAGGCAGTCCATCCCGTCCTCGGGTAGCCACACCCTGGGTGAGCCGGGCACCAGGGGAAGCTGCGGCGGCGCGGTGCCGAACTCTCGTGCGGGTCGCACGCCCGTCCACTTCGGCGGCGCGCTCGGCGCCTGGAAGCGCAGCGGGCCCTCGGGTGGGGACGCGAACGGGATTCCCTTGAAAATGGTCAGCGGGGTCGAGGCCACGCCTTCGACCTCACCGCCGGTGGTCTTGACGACCATGCCCATGGACTTCCTCCTGCCCTCGACGTGCACCACCGTCGAGACGTGTCGAAAAACGTGGACCGACCGGAACGCCGGCGTCGACGGGTACGGATACGCCACGGCTCGGGGTGGGCCGGCGGCTCGGTGCGCGGCGAACGCGGCGAAACGTGGGGCTGTCGTGGACTGCCGGGCGTGGGCGGCCGAGGTGGGCCGGCTCGCTGCGCGGCGGAATGTGGACTGTCGTGGAACGCCCGCGCGGACGGCTTGGGGTGGGCCGGTCCGGTGTGCGGCGAACACGTTGGGTATGGACTGTCGTCGTGGAGCGGTGGAGCGGTGGAGCGGTGGAGCGTCGGCGTGAAGGCCGAGGCCCCAGTATCTTGATATTTCGACGACAGTCAATGAGGCGCGATAAATGCTGGTGTCGGTCCGTCCATGACCATGGCGCCCATTCGCGCGTTCAGCGCGCCTCGGCGACGTCGTCGAGCAGTCGCAGCGCCCGGTCCGGATCCTGCTCGACATGCGAGGCGTGATCGAAGGTCATGGTGTGCCGGTGTACCCGGTCGTACGCCGGCCACAGCCCCGGGTCACCCTCCCGGGCGAACGCAGCCCAGGCCCGACCGAGGATGTCCGCGAGTTCCTGGGGCGGCCGTGCCCCGGTGAACCGCTCGACCCCGTCGAGTGCCAAGTTGTCGAAGACGAAGGGTAGTTCGAGCGAATGGCAGGCCCCGAGCCGGCCGTCGAGCGCGGTCGAGGGCCAGCGGAACCGGTACCGCCACACGCCGGCGCCGTCGAGACCGGCCCGCGCCTCGGCCAGCCGCCGGGTCGGGGCCCGGAACGCCCGGTCGCCGATCAGCGCGGAGACCAGGCCCAGCGGCGAGGTGTCCGGTTCGAGACCGCGGAAGGCCGCCAGGGCCGGCTCCGGCGCGCCGTAGGCCGCGGCGAACATCGGCGCGAGTGCCGCCTCCGGTACCTCGCTCGCCGACGGGTCGAACACGGTGAACATCCGGCCCTCGTCGGCGTTGGCGCCCAGGATCAGCGGGACGTCGGCGCCCGCGCCGGCGCGGATCCGCGCCAGCGGCGTCCCGGTCAGCGTCAGGCCGTCCACGACCGGCCCGAACGCCAGGGCCACACTCTCGCTTCTCGCCCACCGCGCCCGGCTCACCACGTCCTGGGCGCGGAGCAGGTCCGCGCTCGGCACGTCCAGGAGTCGACGAGCCCGGGCGGGGTCGATCCCCAGTTCGGCGAGTACCTCGCGGGTCACCTCGGCCGCCGAGACGGTGTCGTGCGTGCCCTCGCCGCTGCCGCTCTGCAGGATCGCCTTGTGGAACAGGCCGCCGGACTCGGGGGCGGCCAGGTGGGCGGCGACGCTCCACGCGCCGGCCGACTGGCCGAACAGGGTCACGTTGGCGGGGTCGCCGCCGAAGCCCGCGATGTTGTCGCGGACCCAGGTGAGCGCGGCGCGCTGGTCGAGCAGGCCGAGGTTCCCGGAGTGCCGGTAGCCCTCGCCGAGCAGTTCGCCGAGGTAGAGGAAACCGAACGCGCCGAGGCGGTAGTTGACGGTGACCACCACGACGTCGTGCCGCGCCGCCAGACGGGCCCCGTCGAACACCGGGTCGCTTCCGCTGCCGGTGAGGAAGGCTCCGCCGTGCAGCCACACCATCACCGGCCGCCGCGCGGTATCGGGGCCGGGCGTCCACACGTTCAGATTCAGGCATTCCGCCTCGTCCTGAACGAACGGGGGGTGGCCGAACATGCGTTCCAGGACGGCGTCGTGGTTCTGCGGCGCGGCCGGCCCGTACGCCCGGGCGTCGCGGACCCCGATCCAGGGCTCCGGGGGCTGCGGCGGGCCGAAGCGCCGCGTGCCGATCGGCGGCGCGGCATAGGGAACGCCCTGGAAGGCGAAGGCATTTCCGAGCGCGGTGCCACGGATGGCGCCGTGCGTGGTCGACACGATCACGTCGGGAGGAGAATCCTGCATGCTGATGGTTTCCCTTCGGTCCGCGCCGGACACCCGAGCGGCGTCCGACGCCGAGGTCAGTATGCCGTTGGCATGACGACAGTCAAGGAAACTCGATCGATCATCTCGGGATGTGGATGCGCGACGGCCGGGCGCCCGGTTCGCGCGGCGGCGGACGCTCGGCCCGCGCGGTGGCCCCCGGCTTCGCGTGGGGCGGGCGCGTACTCCGGCGTTGCGGGGAGGGTGTCGTGGTTCCGCGGGATGGCGATCGGTGTGGCCGGCGCCCGGTTCGAGGGCCGCGATTCACCCGGTGCGGAACGGCGCGAGCGGCCGACCGCCGGTGAGGCGGGTCGGCCGCTCGCGCGGGAGGTTACGCCTTGACGGACGGCTCGCCGGCCTCCCGCCGGCCGCCCAGTGGAATCACCAGTGGCACGCCCGACACCGGGCACGGGATGACCGACGTGCGCAAGTCGAAGACCTCGTGGACCAGTTCGGGGGTGACGATCTCGGCGGGAGGACCCGCGGCCACGACGCGGCCGGCGCGCATCGCGACGAGATGGTCGGCGTAACGGCACGCGTGGTTGAGTTCGTGCAGGACCATCACGACGGTGCGTCCGTCGGTGCGGTTGAGGTCGGCGACGAGTTCGAGCACGTCGACCTGGTAGGCGAGGTCGAGGTAGGTGGTGGGCTCGTCGAGCAGGAGCACGTTCGTGTCCTGGGCGAGCGCCATCGCGATCCACACGCGTTGCCGCTGGCCGCCGGAGAGTTCGTCGATCGAGCGCTCGGCGAGCGCGGTGGCGCCGGTGACCGCGAGGGCACGATCGACCACGGCTTCGTCGGCCGAGGACCATTGCCGCCACCAGCGCTGGTGCGGGGTACGGCCGCGGGCGACGAGATCGCGTACGGCGATGCCGTCGGGCGCGGTCGGCGTCTGGGGCAACAGGGCCAGGCGTAGCGCGAGTTCGCGACCGGGCAGGTCCGCGATGTCGCTCCCGTCCAGGTGTACGACGCCCGCCGCGGGCTTGAGCAGGCGGGCCAAGGCGCGCAACGCGGTGGACTTGCCGCACGCGTTGGGGCCGACGAGCGCGGTGACCTTGCCGGCGGGGATGCGCAGGTCGAGGTCGTCGGCGACGACGCGGTCGCCGTAGCCCAGACGCAGGCCGTGGCCGGACAGCCCCATGGTGTCGAGTGCGCTGGTGGTCACGTCAGCCTCCCTTTCCGGCCCGGTTGGTTCGGGCGAGCAGCCACATCAGGTACGGGGCGCCGACCGCGCCGGTGACGACGCCCACCGGCAGTTCGGTCGGCGAGAAGGCCAGCCGGGCGGCGAGGTCGGCGGCGAGCAGGGTCGCGGCACCGACCAGTCCGCTCGCGATCAGCGGGATGCCGGCGGTGCCGGCGAGTCGGCGGGCGATCTGTGGTGCGCCGAGCGCGATGAAGGCCACCGGTCCGGCCGAGGCGGCGGCCACCGCCGCCAGGCACGTGGCCACCACGAGCAGCGCGATCCGGGCGCGGCGCAGCGGCATTCCGAGGCTGAGCGCGGTGTCGTCGTCGAACTGCAGGAGTTGGTACGGGCGGGCCAGCGCGAGCGTGAGCGGCACCAGGACCAGCAGCGCGACACCCACCCAGCGCACGTGCGCGTAGTCGCGCCCGTTGAGGCTGCCGGTGAGCCACACCATGGCCCGGGAGGCCTGGTCGATGTCGGCCCGCGCGAGCATCCAGCGGGTCAGGGCCATCAGCACGCCGTGCACCGCCAAGCCGACCAGCACGAACCGGTAGCCGGTGATGGTGCCGCCGCGGTAGGCCATCACGTAGATGAAGACCGCGGCGAGCAACGCCCCGGCGAGCGCGCCGAAGGGGACGGCGCCGAAGGACGCGGCGCCCGCCGACGTGACGCCGCCGATCAGGATCGTGCAGACCGCGCCGGCGCTCGCCCCGGCGGAGATGCCGATCAGGTCAGGTCCGGCCAGCGGATTGCGGGTGACGGCCTGGAAGATCGCGCCGGACAATCCGAACGCGAGGCCGACGAGCAGTGCGGTCAGGGCGCGCGGCAGCCGCAGTTCGCGCACGATCAGGTCGGCGTCGCCGGAGCCGATGCCCAGCAGCGAGTGGACGACGTCGCGGATCGGAATGGAGTACGTGCCGATGGACACCGACGCCACCAGGCCGCCCGTGATGATCGCGAGCAGTGTGCCGGCCACGATCGCCACGCGCGGGCGAACGGACATGCCGAAGGGGCCGAGTTCGACTCTCATCGGGCGTGCTCCTTGAGCTTGCCGCGCTTGACCAGCGCGATCAGGAACGGCGCGCCGAGGATCGCGGTGACCACGCCGACCTCGAGTTCGCCGGGGCGCGCCACCACCCGGCCGATCACGTCGGCGCCGATGGTGAGGGTCGCGCCCGCGAGGCCGGAGCAGGGGACGAGCCAGCGGGCGTCCGGGCCGGTGAAGGCCCGGACCACGTGCGGAACGACCAGGCCGACGAAGGTGATCGGGCCGGCGGCGGCGACCGCGGCGCCGGCGAGCAGGATGACCGCGAGGGCGCCGAGCGCGCGGGTGGTGCCGACCTTGACGCCCAGCGTGGAGGCGAGGTCGTCGCCCAGGGCGAGGGCGTTGAGCCGGCCGCACAGACCGAGGGCCAGGATCAGTCCGACGGCCACGAACGGCAGGAGGCGGACGCCGAGATCGGTGTCGCGTCCGGCCAGCGAGCCGACCGCCCAGAAGCGGTACTGGTCGAGGGTGCGGACGTCCAGGAGCACGAGAGCGTTGGTGAACGCGTCCAACAGCGCGGTCACGGCGGCGCCGGCGAGGGCGAGTTTGGCGGGGGTGGCGCCGCCGTATCCGGTGCCGCCGACGACGTAGGCGAGCAGGCCCGCGAGCGCGCCGCCGAGGAAGGCGAACCACACGTACTGGTAGGGGCTGGTCAGCCCGAGCAGGCCGATGCTCGCGGCGACCGCGCAGGCCGCACCCGCGCTGACCCCGATCAGACCGGGGTCGCCGAGCGGGTTGCGGGTGATGTCCTGCGCGACCGCGCCCGCCACACCCAGCGAGATGCCCACCAACAGGCCCAGGAAGGTGCGCGGGACGCGCAGGTCCCGAACGATGATCGCGTCGCCCTCGCGGCTGCCGCCCAGCGCATGGAAGACATCCGCGAGCGGGACGTTCTTGGCGCCGATGGCGAGCGACGCGAACAGGACGGTCGCCAGGGCGGCGAGCAGTACGGCCGCCACCGTGACGCGGCGGCCGGCGCCGTGGCGCTCCGGCACCGGTGGTCGTTCGGGTGCCGCGCGTGGGGCGGCGAGATCGAGGTTCGAAGGCACGAACGTAAGGTAAGGCACGCCTAAATTCCGGAAAACACGACCCTGTCGCTTGTGCCCGGATAGGCAAGGCTAACCTCATCTCCACTTCCCGGATGCGGATGGCCTCGCGCTGCGCCGTGCCCGGACAACCCGCCGAATCGCTCATCCATGGAGGGCACATGCTCACGCTCGGACGCCGCAGACGGAGCGCCCGTCTCGGCCTCGCCGCACTGGCGATCGCGCTGACGGCGAGCCTCGCCGCCTGCGGCGAGGACTCCGACGGCAAGGCCGCGGGCACCGACAAGCCCGCGGCGGCGTCCTCCGGCGCAGCCGCCTCCACGGCCTCCTTCCCGCGCACCATCACGCACGACAAGGGCACCACCACGATCAAGGAGAAGCCCAAGCGCGTGGTGGCGCTGGACAACAGCCTGGTCGAGGCGGTCGCCGCCCTCGACGTTCCGCTGGTCGGCGGCATCGGCTCCTACCGCGACCAGAAGGGCTTCCCGCCCTACCTCGGCGACGCGGTGAAGAACACCAAGGACGTCGGCCCGCTCGACAGCCCCAACCTCGAACAGATCGCGCTGCTCAAGCCCGACCTGATCGTCTCCGCGACCGTGCGACACGACCAGTTGTACGCGCAGTTGTCCAAGATCGCGCCGACCGTCTTCGTCAAGACCACCGGTCCGATCTGGAAGGAGAACGTCAAGCTGGTCGGCCAGGCGCTCGGCGAGGACGACAAGGCCAAGGCCAAGCTGACCGCGTACGAGACGCGCGCCAAGAAGGTCGGCGACGCGATCAACGCGAAGGCGAACAAGCCGACGGTGTCCATCGTGCGCTTCGTGGACGGCCCGACGCGCATCTACCTCGGCAAGACGTTCAGCGGCATCATCCTGAGCGACATGGGCCTGACCCGTCCCGAGAACCAGCGCGACCCCGAGAAGTTCAACATCGAGGTCAGCGAGGAGCAGATCGGGCAGGCCGACGCCGACTACATCTTCCTGACGTCCTTCTCGGGCGGCGAGGAGCGCAAGGCCAAGTTCATGGCCAACCCGCTGTGGCAGCGGCTGAAGGCCGTGCAGGCCGGACACGTGTACGAGGTCAAGGACGAGAGCTGGATGACGGCGGTGTCCCTCCAGGGCGCGGACGTGGTCCTGGACGACCTGGCCCGCACGTTCGGGGTCGACCCGGCGAAGTAGAGCCGTCGATCCGGGCGCGGCGTGCCGATGCGTTGTGCGTCGTGTCGCGCGTTGCGCGTTGCGTGTCCGCGACGGTGTGGCAGGGGAAGGCGTCGACCGTTGTGCGGTCGGCGCCTTCCGGCGTGTTCGTGGGCCGGGGTGGTGGGGTTCGGTGTGGCCCGGGTGTCTTGACCGGCTTTCGCGGTCGCATTAGCTTGTTTGGAGCCAAACAATAGCGGTCGAGGGGTGCGTGATCGGCGTTGCCGG
Organism: Embleya sp. NBC_00888; assembly: GCF_045207655.1. NCBI lineage: Bacteria > Bacillati > Actinomycetota > Actinomycetes > Kitasatosporales > Streptomycetaceae > Embleya > Embleya sp. NBC_00888. The sequence continues at coordinate 4,084,879 of NZ_CP108785.1, forward strand.
TCCGCGGTGCCGACGCGTTCGTGCCGGTTCGGGCCGGAGCGCGACGATCAGGGCCCGCACGGACCGTGCCGGCGTCCCGAACGCACCGAACCGGAGGAGAAGATCGTGGATCTGCGCCACTGGCTCGAAGCGGCCGTGACGTCGAACGAGCACTGGTCCGACGGCTTCGGCCCGTATCCGGACCATCCGGCGCAGGCGGTCGACGACGAACGGTTCGCCGCGGTCTTCGCGACCTTCACCGAGCGCCTGAAGGACAACTACCCCTTCTTCCATCCGCGTTACGCCGGACAGATGCTCAAGCCGCCGCACCCGGCGGCGGTCGTGGGCTACCTGACCGCGATGCTGATCAACCCCAACAACCACGCACTGGACGGGGGACCCGCCACCGCCGAGATGGAACGCGAGGTCGTCCGGCAGCTCGCCACGATGTTCGGGTACGACGCCCACCTCGGACACCTCACCACCAGCGGGACCATCGCCAACCTCGAAGCCCTCTTCGTGGCGCGTGAACTCCACCCCGGCAAGGGCGTTGCCTACAGCACCGAGGCCCACTACACCCATGGGCGCATGTGTGGCGTGCTCGGCGTGGAGGGCCACCCCGTCCCGGTCGACGACCGAGAGCGGATGGACCTCGACGCGCTCGAGCAACTCCTGAGGACGGGGCGCGTCGGCACGGTGGTACTCACCGCGGGCACCACCGGGCTCGGCGCCGTCGAACCGATCCACGAGGCGCGGGCGTTGCGCGAGCGGTACGGTGTGCGGATCCACGTCGACGCCGCCTACGGCGGATTCTTCACCCTGCTGGCCGGGATGGACGGCCCCGAGGGGCTGCCGGCGGCCCCGTGGCAGGCCATCGCCCAGTGCGACTCGATCGTGGTGGACCCGCACAAGCACGCTCTCCAGCCCTACGGATGCGGCGCCGTTCTGTTCCGCGACCCGGCCGTCGGCCGTTTCTACCTGCACGACTCGCCGTACACCTACTTCACCTCCGAGGAACTGCACCTCGGCGAGATCAGCCTGGAATGCTCGCGCGCCGGCGCCGCCGCCGCGGCTCTGTGGCTCACCTTCCAACTGCTGCCGCCCACCCGCGAAGGACTCGGGCAGTCGTTGGCGGCCGGCCGACGCGCGGCCCTGCGGTGGGCCGAACTGATCGAACAATCAGACCACTTGGAGCTCTACCAGCCCCCGGAACTCGACATCGTCGGCTACTTCCCGGTCACCTCACCGAACACCCTCGCGCACATCGACGCAGCCGCCGCCCGAATCCTGCACGAGGGCATGCGGGACACCGAGGATCCGGTCTTCCTGAGCACGCTCCGCATCGACGCCCGACGACTGACCGCCCGCCACCCCAAGATCACAGCCGATGCCGAAGGCGCCCGGATCCTGCGCAGCGTGCTGATGAAGCCGGAATCCGAGGACTACGTCGACCGACTCCACAAGCGGGTCGAACACCTGGCCCGATCGTGAACCCCCGTGCCGGTGCACGGACGTCACCTCGTCGAGGGTGTCGCGGTGGGGCGACGTCCACCGGGTGTGCGTCGGGTGGACGGATGCGGCGCCGCCGCGAAGCGCGCGTTCGCGGGAGGATCCCGGACGCGGGACGCGAGGGCATGACGGGCCCACCGGATCAGGCGTCCCGCTTCTCCAGGAGGAGTGCGCCCAGGAGCAGCAGGAGCAGGGTCTCGGCGACGAAGACCGCGAAGCCCGTCCACGGTTGGAACATCTTGTCCGCGGCCTCCACCGCCATGACCTGTCCACCGGCGTTGGCGGGCATCAGCTTGGCGATCCAGTCGCCGGTCTTGCCGGGGATCAGGCCCACCACGCCGCCGACCACGAAGATCAGCGCGATGCCCAGGGTGATGGCGCCGGCGGTGTGCCGCAGCAGCACGCCCAGCGCCATCCCGAACAGTCCCAGGACGGCCAGGTACAGGCCCGTGCCGATCAGTGCCCTGAGCACGCCGGGTTCGCCGAGGCCGACACCGACGTCCTTGGCGTCGAGCATCAGGTTGGCCAGGAAGTAGCAGCAGAACGCGGTGACCGCCCCGACCACGAAGAGCACGAGGGCCAGGACGAGGGCCTTGGCGGCGAGCATCGAGGCGCGCCACGGCACCGCGGTCAGGCTGGTACGGATCATGCCGGTCGAGTACTCGGCCGTCATCGACATCACCCCGAGCACCAGGGCGGCGATCTGGCCGAAGGCGACGCCGACGGTGAGCAGATCGGGAGCGTCGTTGTCCTTCCCCTCGGCCACGTCCTTGGCCACGTCGCCCGCAGCCAGGGCGGCGATGCCCCAACTGATCAGGACGCTCACCGCGAACAGGGCGAGCAGCGTCCACATGGTCGAGCGCACGGTCTTGATCTTGGCCCACTCGGAATCCAGGATCCGGGCGAAGGTCAGCCGCGGGGCGTGCCCGAGGGCGGTGGGCGCGGTGGGCGTGGTCGTCGTCATGGAGGCCTCATCCGATCCGGTCGGCGGTGGTCGGCGGACCCCAGCCCGGGACCGCCGCGGCGGCCTCCGGGGGTGTGCCGCCGGTGTGGTACTCGACGCTGTCGGCGGTGAGCCGCATGAACGCCTCCTCGAGCGAGGCCTCGACCTTCGCCAGTTCGTGCAGGAACACCCCGTTGTGTCCGGCGAGATCACCGACCTGATCGGTACTCACGTCCTGGACCAGCAGCGCCCCCGCCCGATCCCGTGTCACCTGCCAGCCGGCGTCGGTCGCGAGCCGGGCGAGTCGGTCCGCCTGCGGCGAGCGCACTTTCACATGGCTGATCGAGTTCTCCGCGATGAACTGGGCCACGCCCGTGTCGGCGAGGATCCTTCCGCGCCCGATGACCAGCAGGTGGTCGGCGGTGAGGGACATCTCGCTCATCAGATGGGAGGAGACGAAGACCGTGCGGCCCTCGCCGGCGAGCCGCTTCATCAGGTTCCGGATCCACAGGATGCCCTCGGGGTCGAGCCCGTTGACGGGTTCGTCGAACAGCAGCACCCGAGGGTCGCCGAGCAGCGCCCCGGCAATCCCCAGGCGCTGGCCCATACCCAGGGAGAAGCCCCCGGAGCGTTTCCTGGCGACGGAGGTGAGGCCGACCGTGTCCAGCACCTCGTCCACCCGGGTGAGCGGGATGCCGTTCGACTTCGCCAGCACCACCAGATGGTCCCGGGCGGTGCGGCCGCCGTGCAGGGCCTTGGCGTCGATGAGCGCCCCCACCTCCAACATCGGCGCGGCCAGATCCCGGTAGGCCCGACCGTCCACGGTCACCCGACCGGCACTGGGCCGGTCCAGGCCCAGAATAATCCGCATCGTGGTGGACTTTCCCGCGCCGTTGGGGCCGAGGAACCCGGTGACCCGTCCGGGGTGAACCTCGAAGCCGACGTCGTCGACGGCCGTCTTCGCTCCGTACCTCTTGGTGAGGCCTTCCGCAACAATCATGGATATATGCCGCCTTCTCCTCGGGCGGTCTTCATGATCACCCGTGTCGACGGGATCCGCATCCGTACCGCGCGATGGTGACGTGCGTCCGGCTCGGCCGTTCGGGTGGGTTGTCGGTGGTCCTGATCAGGCGGAGCCGAGCATGCGCCAGAAGAGTCCGGAGTACCACCCGGCCGTGCGCTTGCATCCGGGACGGTCGTACGCCGCGTGTGCCTCGGCAAGGTGGCGTGCCGCGGCCTGGCGTGGCGTGATGAGGTACACCGCGCGGCGCGTACCGCACGCGTCGCACTCGATGAACACGTCGTATGTGAGTTGGTTCAGGCGGACCTCGTGCGGGCGACCGTCGCTCGAATGGGCCCAGTACCGGTGGGTCGTCGTCAAGGCCCTCCTCCTTCCGTCCGTGAGACCGGACGACCAGTGTGGCGCGGTGATATCGCACCGGATACGGGGATTTCCCCCGGGGCCTTGGCGTTCGGGGTACGCGACGGACGCGCGCGGACTTGCCGCCGCCTGCTCGGCCTTCGCGTGGGAGGTGCCTCGGTGCCGGGTTACTCCTCGGCGGCTTGCGTAGGTGCCTGCGCCGCGCGGGCCTCCGCCAATCGTTCCTCGATGACCAGGCGGATCGGGGCGTACACCGCGTCGGCCGCGCGCATGCGGGCTGCGCAGCGTTCGAAGGAGGCGCGGGAGCGCTCGCGGCGGTTGGGCATCAGGTCGACCCAGTGCCGGCGGATGACGGTGCGGTCGGCGAACGGTCGTGACACATAACGGATTCCGTGCTGGTATCGCACATCGGACTCGGCCGATCGCAGCTCGCCCTGAAAGGTCTCGAAGGCGCGGTACCACCGGGCGTACTCCTCCGGGAGGCACCGGACCCGCTGCACACGTGGGACGACGTCGCCGACCTCGTAGAGGGTGTACTCCAGTCCTTCGGGGACCTGCACCCAGGCCATCGTGGTCCACGGCCACGGAATCAGCTTGAATCGGTGCCGCTGGATGTAGGCCACGGCCTGTCCTCCCCTCGGTTCGCGAAGCATCTCGGAAGCATCTCAAAGGTAGGGGCGCGAACCCGGGGGCGAAAGATCACCCCAGGTCGGGACCTAGTCTTCGTCGAAGTCGTCGTAGGCGACCGGTTGTCCCGGTTGCCACCCGCCCCGCGCACGGCCGGGCCGGGCGCGATGCACGCAGGATCCGGACGGTGCGAAGGGGCGATGATGTCGGACGAGGACGCGGTGGTGAATGCCGAATTCCGCCGCCGCTACGGCGTGGGGTTCGTGGTCAAGTTGATGAGGAACAACTCCCACGAGGTCGCCCTCGATCTGCCGATGTCGTTCGACGGGGCCGTGCGACACGTCGCGGCAATCCTGGCCGGCGTGGGTGTTGCGCCGCAGTCGGGTGGAGGCGAATCGGCTCCGGGCCGGCGGACGATCCGTGTGGTCACGGGCGGTGGCCATCTGCGGATGAACCCGGTTCTGGTGACCGTCGTACTCACGAGCGAATCCGAGACCACGCGGGTCGTGGTTCGCGGTACGGCCAAGGAAGGGCTGATCAAACAGCGCGCGGGGGAGAAGACCGCCGAAATGATCGCGGGCCTGCTGAGGGTCGAACGTCGATAGTGGTGGGCCGGTCGGCGGGCGACGGCGTGCGGCGACCGACGCGGCGATCCGGCACACGCGGCCGATCCGTCGGCGCGCCTCGCCCCGGCCCCCCGCGCACGCGCCGTGTCCGCGGGGGTCCGTAGGCTTCCGCCGGGACGACGGCGGATCGGGAACGGAGCAGACCCTGATGAGTGTGTGGAAGCATCTCGCCGAACTGGGCGGGCTCACGGTGCATCCGTTCCTGGCGGACGACGACATCGACACCTTCGAGCCGGACAACGACGAGCACCTTGCCGAACTCGTCGCCTCCGCACCCGAACCCGGAGCGGTCGCCTGGAAGATCGCCACCCACTTCGACGCCGAGCTCGAATTCCCGGAGGTGCTGGAGCTCTTCCTCAAGACCGTCGACACCACCCAGGTTCGGGCGCTGGTCATCGGCTACTGGGCCACCGACATCCTGGACGGCGACGAGGAACCCGTCATCGGCCTGCTCTGCGCGCACGCCGACCGGTTCCCCGCGCTGCGCCACCTGTTCGTCGCCGACATCACCAGCGAAGAGCACGAAGTCTCGTGGATCCCACCCGAGGACATCACACCGCTCCTGGACGCCTTCCCGAACCTCGAGGAACTGGGCTACCGGTTCGGCCAGTTCCGCACCGCGCAGCCCGGACACGTGCTGCGCCCGACCCGGCACGCGCGGCTGCGCAAGCTCGTCCTGCAGACCGGCGGCATGCCCGCGCAGTTGCCCCGGGCGGTCGCGGCGTGCGAATTCCCCGCCCTGGACCACCTCGACCTGTGGCTCGGCGTGGACATGTACGGAGGCGACGCGACCACGGCCGACCTGGCAGATCTCCTGGACGGCACCCGGCACCCCGCGCTTCGGCACCTCGGGCTGATGAACAGCGAGATCCAGGACGAGGTCGCCGCGGCGGTCGCCGCCGCCCCCGTCGTCGCGCGGTTGCGCTCGCTCGACCTGTCCATGGGCACACTCTCCGACACCGGCGCCGAGGCCCTGCTCGCCGGCCGGCCCCTCACCCACCTCGAACGGCTTGCCATCCATCACCACTTCCTCGGTGACGGCGCCGCCCGACGGCTCCGCGAAGCCCTCGAACCGACCGGGGTCACCGTCGACCTCTCCGAGGCGTGCACCCCGTGGGAAGCGGAGAGCCCCGAAGAGGGCAGGTACACGCAGGTCGCCGAATAGCGAAGCTCGACCGGGGGACACGCCGGGCTGCCTACGGCTCCTGGTGCGGTACGGGATCGGCCGCGGTCATGTCGGTGTTTCGGCGGTGTTCGTGGAGTTCGAGATCGATGAACGCGGCGATCATGGCCCGCCAGACGGCTTCGGCCACCTCGGGTGCCAGTCCCGCCGTGACGGCGCGGTCACGTACTGCCGCGATGACGCGTTCGACTCGATCGGGAGCCCTGACTGCCTGCTCGTCGCTTTTGAACCCGGCGGCGGTGCGCACCAGTTCCTGACGTTGTGCGAGCAACCGGACCACTTCGGAGTCGAGTTCATCGATCCGCATGCGGACCTCGGCGAGGTCTCGGGGCGCTGACATGACCACAGCGTCGCACATCTTCCCGGGACGACGACACGTTCCGTGTCGCGGCCGGGTCCGGTTCGACTTTCGGGTTGGGGCAGGCAACTTTCGTCGGTATCGAGGCCACGCACCGGCCGGCATCGTCGGTCGGGGCCGGAGCGGGGCCGGATCGGTATCCGGATCTGCCCGTTCGGCATCGTCGCCCATCGCGGGCGGTGTGTACCCCCAGGTCGAGGCTCATTCGGGCCTCGTCCCGGAATCGACCGCTGCCAATCCTCAACCGGAAGGATGCAACTCTTCGTGAAAATGCGCCGCTTGATCGTCACGACCGTTTCCGCCGCCGTCCTGGCACCCGTCTTCGTGCTGGCCGCCGGAACATCGGCGAACGCCACTCTGCCGCAGCATGGGCGCCTGCCGCAGTGCATGAAGGCCTACGACATGAACTACAACCTCGGCGGCAAGGCCTTCGCCACCGCCCAATTGCGGGCGTGTCTGGGCGCCTAGGCGAGTCTTGGCGGCACGCGTTCTCGATGGTGGCGACGGCCCGCGCGACCCGGTCGGGTGGCAGAGGCCGTCGTCGGCGGGGTTTCATCCCGCCGCCGAACCGTCGGGGCCTGCCGCGAATCGCGAACGCCCCCAACGCCCTTGGGACTCCGGGAGGTTCGGTTCTCGGACAGGAGTCCGGAGAGGCATGCTGCGACGACCGCGAGCAGGGGCAGCAGGAGCAGGGCGAAGCGCAGCGTGAGGTGGCCGGCGAGGAAGCCGATGAGTGGCGGTCCGGCCAGGAAGGCGAGGTAGCCGGCGGTGGAGACGGTGGCGACCGCGGGGCCGGGGGCGTCGGGGTACTGCCGGCCGACGCCGCCCACCACGAGCGGGAACGACGAGGCGATGCCAAGGCCGACGGCCGCGAACGCGGGTACCGCCACCCACGGGTACGGCGCCGCGATCGCGAGAGCGGCGGCGGATCCGGTCGCCAACGCGCCGAAGCGCACGACCCGCACCGGACCGAAGCGCGCGGCCACGCGGTCACCGGCGAGCCGTCCGAGCGTCATGGCCAGTGCGAACACCGTGTAGCCCGCCCCCGACACACCGGGCGCCGCGTGGACCGAATCCGCCAGATACACGGTGCCCCAGTCGGTGACCACGCCCTCGATGAGCAGGACGCACAGCCCGAGCAGGCTGAGCCACAACAGGCGTCCCCGCAGTCCCGGCCGGATCCGGGACGCGGGTTCGGGACGCGCCTTCGGCATGTGGTGGACGGCCGGCCGCAGCGCCGCGACGGCCGGCGCCGAGGCGATCAGGGCGAAGGCGGCGGTGACCACGAACTGGGTGGCCGGAGGGACGCCGGCCGCCGCCGCGACCGTGCCGATCAGGGCGCCGGTGAGCGCGCCCGCGCTGTACAGGCCGTGGAACGAGGACATGCGTGGGCGTTCCGCGTCGCGTTCGCCGTCGACGGCGTGGGTGTTCATGGCCACGTCGAGCGCGCCGACGGCGGCGCCGAGGACCGCGAGGGCGAGGGTGAGCGCGATCAGACCGTCGGCCATGGCGAGCAGGGCGAGCGCCGACGCGTAGATCGGCAGCGCGACGCGGGTGACGAGGCGGCTTCCGCATCGATTGACCAGGACGCCGGCCGCCGGCATCGCCGGTACCGACCCGAGCGCGACGCCGAGCAGTGCGATGCCCAGTTGTCCGTCCGACAGGTGCAGGTCGGCCTTGACCTGCGGGATGCGCGGCGCCCAACTGGCGAGGACCATCCCGTTGAGGAAGAACACGGCGTACAGCCCCCACCGGCCGGAACCCCGCCGGTGCTCCCGGTCTCGGCGGTGTCGGCGCGACTCGCGGCGGGTGCCGGGTGCGTCGGGGCGGATGGGCATGGCTCTCCGTTCTCCGTTCTGCGTGTGGTTTCACGTCCTGCTCGGGCGGCGGCCGGCTACGTTCGCGACGACTCCGGGCGGGTCATGCGTGACGGGTGTGGTGGGGGTGATCCAGGGCAGCGCGAGGTCGGCCGCCGTCGTCGGTGGATGGGCGCGGGCACGGGTGAACGCTTCCGCGTGCGCGACGCCCACCTCTCGGCCGCGCAGCGCGGACTGCCGTCGGGCCAGGTCCACGAAGTCGTGGCCGCCGCGTCGGCGGCGGCCGTCGTTCTGACTCGCGTGCCGCGACACCATGGCCTCCTTGGTCGGCATGGTGTCGGTGATGTTCACCCACAGGTCCGGCGTACCCCCGTTCGCGCCGGTCAACGTATCCATCCGGAACAACGCCGGGACGGTGTCGAGGGCGGCGTGCCCGGTTTCGAGGCCCGGTTCGCGAGCCAATAGCCGCGCGGCGCTCGCGAGGGCGCCCGCGGCCCGGTGGTCGGGGTGGTAGTCCTCGGGGTGATGCGCGAACAGCACGTCGGGGCGGGTTCGGCGCAGCACGTCTACGACGAGCAGGCGGGTCTCGGGGGTGTCGTAGAGAAAGCCGTCCGGCAGTCCGAGCATGATCGAGTCCGCTCCGAGTACGGACGCGGCCGCGCGGGCCTCGTGGGCGCGGATACGGGCGATCGGGGACGGGGACGGCGACGGGGAAGCGGACGGGGAAGCGGACGGAGACGGGGACGCGGACGGGATGCAGGGCGTGGCCGGGGGCTCGGTCGGTGAGCCCGGTGCGCCGTTCGTCAGGACGGCGATGCTCACGTGGGCGCCCTGCGCTCGGTAGCGCGCGAGGGTTCCGGCGCACAGCAGTTCGACGTCGTCGGGGTGGGCGCCGAGGGCGAGGATTCGCATGGCGATCGGTCCTTGGTGTCGGGGTGGACGTCGTGGTGGATGGCGTTGCCGGGCTCTTGGGTTCACCTCGGGAGTGCGTCCGATGTGCCACGTCGTGCGGTCCGTCGGCGTACGGATTCGCCGCCGCCTGTTACGGGAGGTCGGAGAGAATCCGCGCGAACCCCAGCACGCCGCTGTCCGTGAGGAAGTTCGTGCGTACGTGGCGGCGGCCGTTTTCGCCCAACTCCCGGGCGTACACCGGGTCGGCGAGCAGTCGGTCGATACCGGCACCGAGTCCCGGCAGATCGTGCGGGTGGGCCAGCAGCAGGCCGGATCGGCCGTGTCGGATCTGTTGTCGGATGCCGCCCACCGGTGAGGCGATGACGGGCCGCCCCTTCCAGGCGGCCTCGGACACGGTCAATCCGAATCCCTCGGCGAGGCTCTTCTGGATCACCACGGTCGAACACCGTTGGATGGCGTTGATGGTCAACGCGTGCTCGGTCGGATGATCGGTGGGAATCTCGACCAGATGTACCCGACCCGGCCGGTTCCGCCGACGCTCGCGGGCCTCGCGGCACTCCGCGAGTACCTGTTCGGCCTGCGCGTCGCCGGCCGCCCGTGGCCCCACGAGCAGCAGGTGCGCACCGAAGTCCGGGTCGACATGGTCGGTGAACGCCTCGATCACGCCCGGGATGTCCTTGACCCGGTCCCAGCGGCTCACCTGAGTGACGAGCGGCGTGCCCGCCGGCAACGCACCCGCGTGACGATCGATCCGCGCGGTACGGCGGAGGAGCGGATCGGCGAAGGCGGAGCCACCGGACGGATCCGCGGCACCGCCGCTCGGCTCTCGAAAGACGCCGATCCGCGCCATCAGGCGCGCCGTGTCCACGGCGGGACGCAGCGGCAGGTTCTTCGGTGACAGCGGATTGATCGACGGCGACAGGATGCGGATCGGTATGTCGGGCAGCCCGACCGGAAGCGCTCCGTCGTACGACGCGATGAAGCCGTGTGCGGCGGACAGGTATCGACGCAGGAACTGCCAGGCGGGACCGGCCGGTTCGGCACGCAGAGGAGTGCCGATGTGGCATTGCCACAACACGGTGCACCCGGCCTCGCGCAGGTACGGGATCAGGCCCGCCGTCTGGTGATCGTGCAGGACGACCACGCTGCGTCGGCCGACGACGCCGAGCAGGCGCTCCGCGGCCGCGCGCGACATGCGTTCGTACAGGGCCCGTCCGCTTTCCGGGTTCGGTGGCTCCTCGTGTGCGTGCGCGGCCACGCCGCACATCCGGTAGTAGAGCGCCTTGGTCAGGGCGCGGAACGCGCGGCTGCCCTCGATCGTGGCCCACCGGGTGTCGATGCCCTCACCGCGTACGTGGGGCAGCGTGGTGCGGAGAAGCTCGGCGACCCCACCGCGCGTCGGATTGTCACTCACGTGCCAGACCTCGCGCCCGTCGAGATGCTCGCGGGCCTCGCGCAGTGCGCCGCGCACCTCGGCGAGCCGTGCCGCGCCGACGAGGTGTTCGAGGCGGGCCAGGGGTGTCGCCGGCAGTTCGACCTCCGGCAGCGGCGAGGTCGGCCCGCGAGGCGGCGGGTGCGAGTCATGGACACGGGGCAGGGTCGAGCGAGCCGCCGTTGTGCCGGTGTTTCCCGCGCCTCCGGTGTTGCTGATGGCGCCCGTGTTGCCCGTGCTGCCTGTGGTGTCGGTGGGACGGCCGACGGGGCGGGGCAGGGCCGGCCCGTGGCAGCGTTCGGTGCGGATCATTGCGGTTGCCTTGCTGTGCGTGGAGCGGTGGTGGGGGGACGTACCGAGACGACACGCGGCCCTCGGGCCCGATCCCGGATTCACCGTTCGATCCGGATTTCGGATCCGAGTCCGGATCGCGGTATCTGCCATTCACCATCGGTCTCGCGCTGTCCCGGGCGCCTGAGCCGGCAGTCCCCGACCGGTCCCGCATCCACCCGAGCCACCGGTCACCCACGCGCGGGCCGGCCCCGGCGGCGCGGGCGTCACAACGGTTCTGCGCAAGCCCGAGAGCGGCACATCCTCGAATTCATCGACGCCCGACTCGGCCGAACCCGTCCCGACCCCGCTCCGGTCCCGGCCCGGTCCCGGCCCCTCAAGCGATCGTCGAAAGCCGACGCGCCAAGACATCCACAGGTGTCCGCCCGATCGAGAAGCGCCGTCCCGCCGGCCGCCACGGCGACCACCGTGCCGGCTCGTTCGTCACCGTGGGCCGTCGAGGGCGACGCTGTCGGCGAAGGCTCGGGCCAGAGGGGTGAGGTCGTCCCAGCGGCGTACGGCCCAGCCGACCGACAAGGGTGGTAGGTCGGGGATGGGCAGGAAACGTATCGGGCCGGTTTTGTCGGTGCCGCGCTGGTCGGGGAGGGCCGGCACGACGGCGTGTCCGAGGCCGAGTTCGGCGAGCAGGATGGCGGTCTCCCAGTCGGCGACGCTGGTGTCGGATGTGACGTGGATGCCCAGCTTCGCGAAGGCCGCGTCGAGGTGGGCCCGCGAGGAGGAGTCCTCCGGAAGTCTGATGTGCCGGATGCCGACGAGGTCGGCGGTGTCGATGTGGGTACGGTCGGTGAGCGGATCGTCGGCGCGGACGGCCAACACCCAGGGCAATTCGGCGACGCGGCGTTGTTGGATGCCCTGAATCGGGCCGCCGACGGTGATCCAGGCCAGGTCGAGGGTGTTGGAGGCGAGCGCGTCGAAGCAACTGCGACTGGAGGTCTCGGTCCGAAACTCCAGGCTGGCCTTGGGGTATCGGCCGCGGAAGGCGACGACGGCCTCGGACAGGAAGTGCCGCACGGTGGTGGCGCCCGTTGTGACCCGTACGGATCCGGCCTCGCCGTGGGCCAGTTCGTCGAGGCGACGCAAGGCCACGTCCAGGCCGGCGATGCCGTCGGCGGCCGCCGCTCGCAACAGGCGTCCCGCCGCGGTGGGGGCGACGCCGCGGGGGTGGCGTTCCAGGAGTTGTACCTTCGTCTCCCGTTCCAGCCGCTTCACATGCTGACTCACCGCCGACTGTGTGCACGAGAGTTCCCGGGCGACGGCGCTCAGGCTCCCGGCTCGGCACACCGCCACGAAGACGCGCAGATCATCGAGAGTCATGGACTTAAGGTAACGCTTGGGTAGTTGGCATAAAACCCGAGGATTGACTTGGAAGTGCTCCGGTTCGATGATCGATCCGGGCGGCAACCTGCTCTCACCCACGCGCCCTCGTCCGGACAGGAGAGCCCGGTGGAGCAGGTGCCGACCCGACCACCATCGAGAGGAATATCCCGTGTCCGCTTCGACCCCCTGGGACAACGAACACGCCGGCGCGCGCCCGTGGACGGTCGCGGTACTCGGGCCGGGAGGAGTGGGCGGCCTGCTCGCCGCGCTCTTGTCCCGGGCCGGTCACCGGGTGATCTGTGTCGCGGGGGAGGAGACCGCACAGGCCATGCGGCGAAGCGGGATTCGGGTGCGCAGCGGGCAGTTCGGCGACTTCACCGCGCACGTCGAGACGGATACCGAACTGCGCGATCCCGTCGATCTGTGCCTGATCACGGTCAAACACACCGCGCTGCGCGGCGCACTGGAACGCATACCGCCGCAGGCGGTCGGGAAGGGCCTGATCGTGCCACTGCTCAACGGCATCGAGCACCCCTCCGTGCTGCGTGGGTACTTCGGCGAACGGAACGTCGTCGCACCGGGCGTGATCCGCGTCGAGTCGACGCGCACCGCACCGGGCGTCATCGAACACGGCAGCCCGTTCACGGAGATCGACCTGGCCGGACCGCAGGAGCAACTCGCCTCCCTGGCGGCCGTGCTCACGAACGCCGGCGTGCACACGCGCACGGTGGGGGACGAGACCGCCGCCCTGTGGGCAAAGCTCGCCTTCCTCGCGCCCTTTGCCCTGCTCACCACCCGCTACGGGCTCACCATCGGCGAGGTGAGGACCGAGCGCCGGGCGGAGTTGGTCGCTCTCGTCGAGGAAGCGGCCGCGGTGGGCGCGGCCTGCGGTGCGCCGGTCGATCCCGCGCGATCCCTGGCGCTGTACGACTCCTTCCCGGCGCAGACCAAGTCGTCCATGCAACGCGACGCGGAGACGGGCCGTCCCACCGAACTCGACGCGATCGGCGGCGCGTTGTTGCGCGCGGCCACGCGGCACGGCACACCGGTACCCGTCGCCCTCCGGTTGATGGCCGAGCTCACGAGCGGGTGACCGCCCCCGCGTAGAAGACGTACGGCGTCACGGTCGGGCTCGGACTGCCGGTGTCGACCGGGTGGTGGCCGGGGCGCACGGGCCGGACATGCCGCGCCGGTGGGTGCGTCGGGGGCCGCGCCGTGCCGCTGGTCAGTGGCCCGCGTCGCCGGGGGTGGCGAGTACGCGGTTCAGGGCGTCGGGGATGATCCGCCGGATGGCGTCGGCGTCGTCCAGGTAGCAGCCGACCGCCAGGCCGTCGCGCAGCAGCATCAGGATGTCGGCCGTCGCGAGGGGGCGCGGGTCGCCGGCGGCGGTCAGCAGGTCGGTCAGCATCGTGCGGAACCAGGTGCGGTGGTCGAGGACCGCCTTGCGCACCGGGTGGGACACGTCCGGGAATTCGGCGGCGGCGTTGATGAACGGGCACCCCCGGAAGCCGGGTTCGCGGCCGATCTCGGTCATCAGTTCGAAGAGCCGCAGCAGCATGTCGCGCGGCGGTACATCGGTCGATCCGGCCAACAGCGCCGCGACACCGTCGCGCTGCGTGCGGTACTGCTCGTCCAGGTAGGCGTGGACCAGCTCGTCCTTGGACGGGAAGTGGTTGTAGAACGTCGCCTTCGCCACGCCGGCCTCGGCGATGATCCGGTCGACGCCCACGGCGTGCACGCCCTCCGCGTAGAAGAGCGCGGTCGCGGTGTCGAGGACGCGGCGGCGGGCCGGGCTCTCGCGGCGATGGTCGGAAGGTGTCGTACTCACACCTTGACTTTACCAGACAGGTCTGTCTACATTCGGGATCACACCAAGACAGACCCATCTGTCTACCTCTTCGAAAGGGCGGGACCATGAGCCTGTACACCGCGATCGCCACCTCCGCCGGACGCGACGGACGTGCGGTGAGCTCCGACGGGCAGCTCGACGTCAAGCTGGGCATGCAGAAGGAACTCGGCGGGGACGGCGTGGGGACCAACCCCGAGCAACTGTTCGCGGCGGGCTACGCGGCGTGCTTCGCGAGCGCGATGCAGCTCGTGTCCAAGCGGCAGAAGGTGGACGCCGCGGACGCCTCGGTGACGGCCGAGGTCGGTCTGAACGCGAATGGCGACGGCGGCTTCGGCCTGAGCGTGACCCTGCGGGTGGAACTGCCGGAGCGCCTGTCCGCGGAGGAGGGGCGCGCGCTGATCGAGGCCACCCACCAGGTCTGCCCGTACTCGAACGCGACGCGCGGCAACATCCCGGTCGAACTCGTCATCGAGTAGTCGGTCGGCGGCGAGACGAGGAATCCGCTGCGGACCACCCGGAACCGGTTGTGGGAGCGGTGGCCCGGTTCCGGGGGATCCTTCGGGGCCGCGTTCCGGTAGGGCCCTCGGTACGAGCGGGGTCGGCGTACGCGCGGAGTCAGCCGAACTTCACGCTGTGGGGGATCGGCGCGGCGAACGCCAGCGTGGTGTGCGGGCCCAGCAGCCAGTACGGTCCCTCCTCGCACCCCTGGTCCGCGTACACCTTGGCCACCGTGGTGGTGTCGTTCGTCGCGATGCGGGCGCCGCCGACGAGCGGGAGGCACTCGCCGTCGGCCGGGTCGACCAGCCGGAACCCCTCGCCGTCGACGGTCTCGTAGGTGAACGTGCCGGTGGCGGCGTGGGCCGAGCCGATGGGCCCGGCGGCCAGGACGATGGCGGCGCCGATCGCGAGGGCGATCCGTCGCAGGTGTGCGAGCGCGTACACGTGGTGTCTCCGTTCCCGGGGCCGATCGGGCCCGCTGCGCGAGGGGTGTCGATGTGGTCGAACCGCGCCGGGCGTCGCGCGCCGGCGGCGCGTTCCGGGCCCGGCGGGACCTCGTTCACCACGGCCGTGTTCCCCGGTCCGGGTCTGTGACAACGACGGACCACCCGTTCGGCGGCGGTGCGCCCGGTGCTGCCGGCGGCGGGCCGTACACCGCGGCCGGCCCGGCGTCGTGGTCGCGGGGCACGGAGGCACCCGATTCGACACGCGCATTCGGTGTGTCCGGTGAGTCCGGCGAGTCGTGGGTGGTCATGCGAAGAATCCCCCGTGCGATGTTCGACGACGCGTGCCCTCCGCGGCGGCACCGGGCCGCCGGTAGGGGTGATCGCCTCTTCGATCGACCCTACGCGGCGCTTCGCGGCGCTTCGCGGCCGCATGGCGCAAACAGCAGGCGTCGACCGGTGCGGCGACGTCGGATCCGAGTCCCGCGCCGGGGGTTCGCCGACGTCGGGGCCGCGACGTGCCGCGACTGGAGTGGTCCGACCTGGTCGGACTTGGGTGGGTGCCCAGCGGTGGCGCGCGGGGATCGGGGTGGGTGGAGGGTGGTCAGGTCACCGTGCTGATGACGGCCTTGCCCTCGGTGGCGGCTGCGGTGAGGAACACGATCAGGTCCTCGAACGCGTTGTCTCCGGTGGTCCCGTTCCAGGGACGGGACGCGCCGGCGCCGGTGGCCCACCGTTCGTCGCGTAGTCCCTCCGCCACCGGCCCGACCTGCTCCGGAGGCAGGAAGTACGAGGGCTCACCCGCGAATTCGACACCCTCGACGATGTCGCAGCCGTACCCGACCGCCCTGGCCAACCAGGGATACTCCCTGGTCCAACGTCCCGCACCGCCCTCGGCCTCCAGTCGGCCCTCGGCCGCCGTGCTCAACACGCGATAGTCGCATCCGTAGCGGTCCACCCCCGGGTGAAACCCGGAGAGGACCGAGCCGCTGTCGCCTGTGTCGACGAACAGCTCGCCGACCGGCCCCGGAGAACCCGCGAGCTCGCCGAGCACCGCGGGCTCGACCTTCACCAGGGTCAACCACATCGACATGACGCTTCCTCACCACTCCCGATTGTCTGCCACCACCCACGACCCGACGTACCCCCTCGTCGGATCCCGTCGGAAGTCCTGGCACGAGGTGGTTCACCCGGGTCTGTGCGGAACTACCGGGCGCCCGCCGCGTGTCGGCCGAGGACGGGTTCCGCGACGAGTCGCGCCACGCGGCACAACGTCTGGCCGTGCCGGGTGAAGAGTTCGTCGCGCGAGCCGAAGTGGCCCAAGTCTGCCAGGACGTAGCCGGAGAGGTCGCACGCGGTTCCGGCGTCGGTGGTCGGGCACAGCGTCGTCCCGTCCCAGTCGATCGCCGTCCTGGACAGCGCCTCGAAGAGGGTCTCCGGGCCGGTGTTGGTGAAGCCGCCGCCGGGAGCGTTGCTCAACTCGTCGAGGTCGCCGAAGAGTTCCGCGACCGTCAACCAGTGCGACATGAGGTGCTCGCCGGTGGACGGGCCCGTCAGGTGGAATTCCGGCCAGGCCAGCACCACTTGGTCCGGGACGATCCGACGCAGGTGCGGGAACCGCGGGTACCAGAACGCTCCGTCCAGCAGCAGACCGCGCACCCGCGTGGCCACTCCGGACGCGCGGGCCACGGCTTCGAGTACGGCCAGGCGCTGGCTGCACGATCCGCGACCCAGGCGCAGCACCTGCGACGTGGGGCGTTCGTCCTGCACGGAGTACACGGGTCGGATGGCTGTGGTGATCAAGCGATGGGCTGTACGCAGGACTTGCACCCGACGGATGGCGTTCCCGGCGATGCCCGGATCCGCGGCGCTGATCGCGCCCCCGGCGCCTCCCGGGTTCTCGACGCTTCCCGGGTGCTCGGTCGACGCCGTGCTCGCGGCGCGCTCGGCCAGTGCGATCACGCGTCGGTCCGGCCAGTCGAGGATCCGCGTCGGCGCCGTGCTTCCGGCGACCACTCTCCGATCGACGGTGTCCCCGTGGATACGGCGCCTGGGTCGAAGCAGCGAACTCGTCATGGCCATGGTCCCCTCATGGAGCGTTCCCCGGATACCACGACGCATCATGTCAGAGGATTTGAACGTGTTCAATTATGTGACGGGGAACGAGGATGGAAGACCCGTGCACGGCACCCGGAAGGCAACCTTCATCGCGCGTCGCGCAGCGTGAGGATGTATGCCGCCGTGAGCGCGACCGCACGGTCTTCGTCACGTGACAGATCCGCCAGGGCGCGGGACGCCGTGAGTCCCGGGATGTCCGCGAGTGCCTGGGTCAGCCGTCGACGTGCGGACGCTTCGGCGGTGCCGTGGGCGAGGCAGTCGACGAGCCTGCCGGCGATCTCATCCGCCAACGCGGGACGACTCGCCAACGCGCTCAGCGCATCGGCCGCGTCGACGTCGTTCGTGTCCTGGACGACCATGTCCACGAGCGTCGGGACCGCGGCGGCCACTCCGCGCGGACCGAGCGCCAGAGCCGCACACCTGCGGACCACGAGGTCGGAGTGCGTGAGGGCGTCCCGCAGCAGTGCGGACGCCTCGTCGTTCGGAATCTCCGCGATGGCCCGGACGGCACGTTCGCGCACCTCGGCCGACGGTGAGTCGAGACCCTCCGCCAGTGGCCGCGCCCATCCGCCGTCGTCCGATCGCGCCAAGGCCCATCGAAGGGCCCCGGCGACGTTCGGGTCCGTTTCGCTCAACGTCGCCTCGACCAGGGCCTCCACCGGCACCGGAACCTCTTCGGCCGAGGCCAACGCCGCGCGCTGGCGCTTCCCGGCGCTCTCCGACCCCAGGGCCTGGAGGAGTGCGACGACCTGGAGGACGTCCTCCCAGCCGGCGGGTTCCGCGGCCTCGATCCGACGAAGTCGAGTCAGCAGCGCCGTCTCACGCGCGATGCGTTCCCGCGTCCGGAGGATCAGGTCGTCGACGAGTTCCGCGGGCTTGAAGCCGGGATCATCCAGCGCGGATCCGACCTCACGCAGCGACAACCCCAGCGACCGCAGGCTCTCGATATGGAAGATGCGCCGGATGTCCTCCCCGGAGTACTCGCGATAGCCGCCTTCGGTGCGACCCGTCGGCCGCAACAACCCGAGCGATTCGTAATGCCTGAGCATGCGGGCGCTGACCCCGGACCGTCGTGCCACATCACCGATCAACACGGCCGGTCACTCCTCCCGGCCGGCCCTGCCGAGGGCCACGACACGCTTCGCCTCCTCGGTCGCGAACTCGAATCCCGCGTCCGGGTCGCGCAACAGTCGCTCCGTGGCGATCGCGTGCCGGCGCACGTCAGGGTCGAGAACCGTCATCGCCGCGCGCAGGATCGGCACGATCGCCTCACCGAGCGCGATCAGCGCCCGGCTGAGGCTCAGCCGGGTCTCGCGCTCGCCGCGCCCGAGTTGGGTCGCCAACACCGCGGCCAACGCGGGCTCTTCACCCTCGGGCACGAGGACGACCGCCGCCCGCCAAGCGCTCCGCGCCACCTCGTCGTCCGGGTCGGACAAAAGCGCCCGGGTGATCGCCGGCCACGCCTGGCGATCCCCGATCTTGGACAGCGTGTGCAGCGCCTGGCTTCGGGCCTGCGCCCGCTCCGAGCGGACTTCACGGACGAGTGCCGGGACCGTCGTCGACGACGCGTGGCGGGTGAGTGCCCACGTGAGCATCTCGCGCACCTGGAAATCGGGCTCGATCGCGCATCGCTCGACGAGCCTGTCCACGAACCGCGGGTCCGGGGTCGTGCCGGCCACCATCGCCGCCCGCAGCCGCACCGACGAGCGGCCGTCCTCCAGCGCCCGAAGAACGCGCGGCGCATCCGTCTCCTGCTTCGGCAAGGTCATCGGGACCACCTCCTCGGCCGTAGTCAAGACCTTGTCACGGTGTCAAGGTCAAGGGGGCCGGCCGCGAGGTCAGCGCACACCCACCCGCGCCCGCCGTCGCCGCGCTGCGTCGCACCCGCCCGTGCCGTTCGGCGTCCGGATCGGGGCGGACCCCGGGCGGGACCTACGGCGGTGGGTCCGAAGCACCGCCGAGGTCCCGCCCGAGGGGCGGCTCACGAGTCCGTGAGCACCCACAGTTGCCAGACGCCGGCAGGTCGGCACTCGTACCTGTTGGCTCCGTTGTCCAGGTACCACTGGCCCCTGGTGTGGCAGCCGCCCAAGTCTTCGGGTGCGAAGTCCTGCACGTGGTGCCAGCCGGGGCCGACCGAGGGGGCGGCGGCCGCGAATCCGGTCGCGGGGACGGTCGCCGATCCCGTCGTCGCCACGGCTTGGCTCACCGTCAGGCCGGGCGCCGTCAACAGCGCTGCGGCGGTGGCGAGTACGGCGAACCTCTTTTTGTTGTTCACGGTTCTTCCTTTCGAGTGATCGAGGGGGGAACTCCAGCGTCCCGTTTCCACCGGCAACGGTCTTCATGCGCAGGGCGGACCGGCTTGTACAACGAAATATCTACTCTTCGATACTTTTGCCGCGGCAGTGCGCGGCGGCGCGCCGGTGTCCCTACCCGGACGCGGTGACCTTTGCCGCCAGGTCGCGGTTCAGGTCGATGCGTACCAGTGCCGCCGCGAAGCGCGCCAAGTCGTCGCCGTCGACCAGTTCGGCCAACGCGGCGGCGGTCTTCGGCAGGCCGACACGAGTCGCCCCCGCGAGCGCCTTCTCGTCCAGAACCGGGCGCAGGAAGGGCCACACCTCCTGGGCCTCACGGCAGAAGATCAAGGCGCCGGACGGGCCGATGCCGGGGAATTCGCGCAACAGTTCCAGCACTCGCTCGCGGCGTTCGCCGGACTCCCGGGCCAGGCGACGCAGGTCGCCCGCGTAACGGTCGCGAGCCAGATCGGCGCATGCGCCGAGCCGTGTCGCGGTGCCTTCGTCGTAGCGCACGTAGTGCGCCCGTCCGAGCGCGTCCACCCGTTGTTGCCAGGTCAGGTCGCCCATGCCCTTCGGTGTGCCGCCGCCCGCGTCGATCAGTTCCCGCGCCGCGCGCACCGCGATATCGGCCTTGATGCGCGTGGAGATCAAGTTGCTCAGCACGAGCAGCCGCCACAGCGGCGCCGGCTTGTTCGTCAGACGGATGCCGGCCTGCCGGGCGTACGTCGTGCCCGCCTCGGCGAGCACCGCGCCGACGAGCTCGCGCCTCGTCTCGGCCGTCTTGGTCGGGCCAGGGGATGTGGCGCTCTTGGAAGACATGGCCGGCCGCTCCGTGTCGCGAGGGTGATCACCGTCGGCGGAGCCGTTACCCGCAACGGGGGCGAGGAATCGAACGATCGTTGTCGGGAAGCGGCAAGGACATGACGCTACGCATGGGATGTACGGTCATCACCACCACCGATCTGCCGCGAGCGATCGAGTTCTGGACGTCCGCGCTCGGGCTTCGCCCCCGTGATCGGGTCACCGAGGACACCGATTTCGTCGTCCTGGTCGAACCGGACGGGAGCGGGCACGCCCTCTCGCTTCAACTCGGCGAGGTGCGCGAGCGAGTCGAACCGGTGCGGGTCCACTTGGACCTGTACACCGACGACCAGGCCGGCGAGGTCGAACGCCTGATCGGACTGGGTGCCGGTCGACCCGAGTGGGACTACCCGGACGACCCGGATTTCGTGGTGTTGGAGGACCCGGACGGCCACCCGTTCTGCGTCGTGGCCCACGATCCGCACAAGAACTGAACCCGGAGCCGTCGGCAGGGCCCCGCCTGCGCGGCTCGCCCGGTCGGCGGCCGGGCGCGGCCGGATCAGCCATTGCGCAGGTGCCCCGATATGGGTGAGCCGGTTCGGCGCGTTCACGGGTGGCGCGGAGCCGGGGGATCAGGGCGGATCACCGGTGGCATCACCCGCGCACTCGCGGAAATGTCGGCCCGTTGGATACGATTTAAAGACTCCGAGTTATCTGGATCGGATTGTCGGATCCATGCGATCGAGACGTGTCCCGACGACGAGAACCATCCGGAAGGCCCGGAGCCGGTGGATGGTGCAGCGCCGGCTAGAGTGAGGTCGCCATGGCTCCGGATCCCGAACCCACACGTCGCAAGCTGATCGACGCCGCCACGCGCCTGTTCGCCGAGCACGGGGTGAACGCCGTCTCGCAGGCGGCGATCGTACGCGCCGCCGGTCAGCGCAACACCGCCGCGCTGGTCTACCACTTCAAGGATCGCGAAGGTGTGCTGCGGGCCATCGTCGCCGAGAACGTCGAGCGGCTGCGGGCTCGGCGCCTGGCCCTGCTGGGCGAGGCCGCCGCGGCGTCGCCCAGCGCGATGCGGCCCGTGGTCGAGGCCCTGGTGCGACCGATCGCGGACCTGTGCGACGGGGACTGGCGCGACCGGGCGTACCTGCAGATCCACGCCGACCTGACCGGACATCCGGTGTGGTCGAGCGAGGAGGTGCGCGAACGGGTGCACAAGGGCGGCGCGCCGGAGGTACTGCGGGTCGTCGCCCAACGTTGTCCGGACGTCCCCGACGACATTCTGGAGATCCGCAGCCTGCTCGTCGGCGCGTTCGTGAGCCGGGCGGCCTCCGCCCGGGCCAGGGGCATCGCCGAGGGCGCGCCGGAGCACGCGTTCCGGATGTCGCACGCGAAGTTCGTGGCCAACCTCGTGGACGTCGCGGTCGCCGCGCTGACCACCCCGGTCAGCGCGGAGACCCTGGCCGCCGACGCGCCGCCGGGGCCCTGACGCGTCGGCGGCCGATGCCCGGGTCAGCCGCCCACCGGCGGCTCGATGTCCGGCCGGGCTCCCGCCGGCGGCCAGACCGGCTGCCAGGGCCACGGCGCGGCCTCCTCCAGTTGCGCGGCGAGCCGCAGCAGCACGGCCTCCGCACCCATGCGGCCGGCGATCTGTACGCCGACCGGCAGGCCCGCGCCGTCGAACCCGGCCGGGATGCTCGCCGCCGGCAGACCGGTGACGTTGAAGATCTGGGTGAACCTGGTGGCGTTCGGTCCGTGTGCCGTCATCGCCGCCGGGTCGGTGGTGTCCAGGACGCCCAGTTCGGGGGTGGTGACGGCCATCGTGGGCGTCAGCCAGATGTCGTATCGATCGAAGAACGGTGCGATCTCGCGGCCGGCGCGTTCGATGTCCTTCAGCGCGTGATGCAGGTCGACCGCGCCGGAGCCGCCCAGCGCGTCGTACAGGTACCGGGTGAACGGCTCCAGGTCGTCGTCGGCGAGCTCACGCCCGAGCACGGCGAGTCGGTCCTGGATCTGCGCGCGCGACGACGCCGCCATCACGATCGCGCTCGCACGGGAGACCTTGCGGGCGTCCCAGGTCGGTGCTGCCTCCTCGACGTGGTGACCGAGGTCGGTCAGGTGCGCCGCGATGTGCTCGACGGCGCGCACGAGTTCGGGCGCGACGCCACCGCCCGGGGCCCGGGTGCTCATGCCGACCCGGAGCCGGGCGGGCGGTGTGGCGAGCGCGGCGAGGAACGAACCGCCGACCGGAGTCGGCAGCGCGGCGTACGGGTCGCCCGGCACGGGTCCGGTGACCGCGTCGAGCAGGGCGGCGCTGTCCCGGACGCTGCGGGTGAGCGCGTGGTGCGCGGCCACGGGATAGGCGAAGGCGCCCGCGCCGCGGTCGTCCGGGACGCGCCCCCGTGAGGGTTTGAGCCCGAACAGGCCGCAGCAGCCGGCCGGGATCCGGGTCGACCCGCCGCCGTCGTTCGCGTGCGCGGCCGGCAACATGCCCGCGGCGACCGCCGCGGCCGAGCCGCCGGAGGATCCGCCCGCCGAGTGGGTCAGGCGCCACGGATTGCGGGTCGGGCCGTGCAACACCGGCTCGGTGGAGGCGTTCTTGCCGAACTCGGGGGTGTTGGTCTTGCCGACCAGGACCAGGCCGGCACGCCGGTAGCGGGTCACCAACACCCCGTCGTCGGCGGCGACGGCATCGGCGAACAGCCGGGACCCGGCGGTGGTGGGCAGTCCGGCCATGTCGCAGGAGATGTCCTTGACCGCGAACGGCACACCCCGCAGCGGTCCGTCCGGCAATCCCGCGTCGATCTCGGCGCGGGCCCGGTCGATGCGGGTGGCGACGAACGCGTTGACGACCGGATCGCGTGCCTCGATGCGGGCTGCGACGGCGTCGAGAAGTTCGTGCGGCGAGATCCGTCCGTCCCGGACCAGCGCGGCCAGGCCCACCGCGTCGTTGCCGTCGAGGAGGTCTTCGGTATCCATGGTGGTCCCCTTGCGAAGGTGGGATGGGGTGGGTGGTGTGCCGCGTGACGGGTGGTCCACGTCGCGGGCGGCGAATCAGTCGCTGTGCAAGGCGGTGCGGATCGCGAACCCGAGTGCGGGCATGTTCGCTGCTCTCCGGCTCGGGATCGGCTCGGCTCGGGGGCGGAATCCCAAGCCCGCCGCAGGACTTCGGGACGACGACGCATGAGCGGTGGTCGGCGTGCCGGTGGACGAGCGCGAGCGCCCGGAGTTCGGTCGGGGCCGCTCCGCCGGCCGGATCCGGGGCAACCCGCGTCCCCCATGGGCGGGGACGCCGGAACCGTCGATCCGAAAATCGCGGTTCCGGCGCTCGGCGGTCCTCCGTCCGCCGTCCCGCGCGGCGAACTTAACTCGATCGATTTAAATTCACAAGAGCTGTCTCGACGAAGGTGTCGGCCGACGAGCGCCTGCCGACGCTCCCCCGAGCTCACGAGGCCGCTCGCGCCCGGTGGGCGCTTTCGCCTGGTTGTGTTCCTTCGTCCTTCTCGATGGCGACCGCGGACGCGGAGAGGAGTGTCGCAGCGGCCAGGCTGCCCCACAGTGCGGTCGGACCGTGCGGTGCGAGAGAGGTGAAGACCGCCGGGGAGACGGCGAGGCCGAAGCCCGTGGAGAGTTGGAAGCGGGCGAGGGATCGTCCCAGGACGTGGGCCGGGGCGAGGGCGGTGACGAGGGCGGTGGCACTGCCGGCGTAGAGGATCTCGCCGATGGTGCAGAGCACGGACATCACCACGACGGCCGGGGCACCCCAGCCGTGCCCCAGTGAGGTGGCCGCGAGGAAGCCCAGGTAGGACGCGGTGAGTACGACGCCGGCCAGAGCCAGCACGGTCCGCCGGGAGAATCGGGACATCAGCACGGTGAGCGGAACCTGCAGCGTGACCACCAGCACCGTGTTGGCCACGAAGATGGCCGCCGACCACACGGGCGATGCGTGCAACTGCGTCACCAGCACCAGCGGGAGCGCGATCTCGGGGACGTTGAGGCAGAAGACGTAGACCACGTTGCCGGCCAACACGGCGCGCATCCGGGGAGCGGGCCCCTCGTCCCGGTCCTCGACCGCGGTGGCCGCCGGATGCGCGCGCAGGTGGACCGACCAGGCCAGGGCCGCCGCCGTGAGATAGGCGAGCCCGGTGACGGCGGCCAGTGCCTGCAAGGCGGTGGCGCCGCCCGCGAGGCACACGGTGGCGAGGAGCGCGCCCACCCCCAGGCCGGCGTTGCGCAGGGCACGGCCCGCCGCGAGAGCGGCGTCGCGTTCCCGGCCGTGGGCGATCGTGGCCACGAGAGCCGCGTGGGCGGCCGGCCATGCCTGGTTGCCGATGCCGAGGAACAGCGCCGCCGCCGCGAACACCCAGACCTGCCCCGCCGGGGTGGCCGGCAGCAGCGCCACTCCCAGCACCCGAACCAGCATCGACGCCGCCACGACCGTGCTGCGTGCGCCCCGGTCCAGCCATCGACCCACGGCGGGCATGCACACCAGGCCCACGACGACGCCGACCGTCATGGCGATACCGGTGGCCGGCGCGGACAACCTCAGCACCGTCATCCCGTAGAGCAGCAGAAAGGGCCGCAACAGGCCGGTGCCGAGCGCGTCCACGGCCAGGGCGACGGCGTAGTGGGGGCCTCCGGAGGCACGGACGAGGGCACGGGGCCGGATCTTGATGGTGGTTGGCATGGCGACAACGGTGCTTTCGGCCGCCGGGTTCGCCCGCGTCGGTTGACGGACACCGTCAATCGACGCGGTCGCCGGTCGTACGGTCGGTGATGATGAGGGGGTGACCTTGAGGATCGACATCAGCGGCTTGCCGTCCGGGCGAGTGCGATTCGCCGCATCCCCGCTGGCCGAACTGACCGCGATGCTGCACGTGCTGGCCGAACCCGGGCATCATCCGCAGTTCGCCGCCTGGGCCGGGGACGTCTGGGCCGGGCTGTCACCGGAGCTCGCCGAACGGTTGCGGGAGGCGGACTTTCTCTGGCGCTCCTCACAGGCCGACTTCCTGATCCCCGCCCGGCCCCGGCCGACCCTCGCCGAGGAGTTGCACGACGTGGACCGGATCGACGACGAGAGATACGTGACCGCCGCACTCGTCACCACGTGCGGCGGCAACCGGGTCCGCTTCGCCGCACCCTCGCCGCTCACCGACTCCACCGCCCGCGAACGGGCCCTGGATCTGGCCCAGGCCCGCGGCGCACGACAGGAGGCCTTCGCCGAACGGCTGCTCGCGGACCCGGCCACCGTGCGGGTGTGGATGCGCGAAACCCTCGAACAGTGCGCCGAGGCCTTCTTCGACGCCGCCTGGTCGGGCGTCGCCATACAACTCGCCACCGACCTGCGCCTGAAGAACGACCTGCTCAAGCGCAAGGGCATCGGGCCCGCCCTCGCATCGGTCTCCGGCGCGATCGCGCTGGCACCGGACGGCGACCGCATCGTCATCGACAAGCTGCAGGACAAGGCGACCACCGCGTACGACACCGGGGTCACCTTCATCCCCACCGTCTTCAATCGCCCGCACCTGGTCGTGGTCCACGCGCCCGGGTGGCATCCGGTGGTGCAGTACCCCGTGGCCGAGTCGAGCGCCTCGGAACCGGTGCCACTGGAAACGGTCACCCTGCGCCTGGAGGCACTCGCCCATCCGGTACGGCTGCGCCTGCTGCGCACCCTGGCCCGCAGCCCGCACACCACCGGCGAACTGGCCCACGTCTGGGAGCTGTCACCCCCGGAGGTCTCCCGCCACCTCGCCGTCCTACGCCGCGCGGGCCTGCTCACCGCCCGACGCCAGGGCCGTTACGTCCGCTACACCCTCAACCTGCCCGACGTGACGACCCTGGGCACCGACCTGCTGGCGGCCGTACTACGCTGACCAACCCCGAATCGCCGAAGCCCCGGGGGCCCTCGCCTCCGCGGCACCATCGCCGCGACGACCGCACAGCGTTCGCTCACGTGGCCGCGGCGTTCCGGATTTCGATGATGTCCGGGAAGGTCCCGTACGGCCCCATCGCTCCCCAGGCCAGGTGGCCGGTGAACGGGACCGACAACTCCTGCGGCGGCACCGGCACCAGGACGCGGTCGGTCGTCTCGAGCACCGCCAGGGTCACATGCGGGCGGTAGTCCGCGCCCGCCGAGGTGAGCGTGCCCAGCGACAACTCGCGGGCGTGCCGAAGCACTTCGCGGTGCGCCGCGTCGAGGTCGGCGCTGCGGAGCGCCTCCGACCCGACGTACACACCGCCCTGCGGCACGTAGGGGTCGCCGGTCGCGAACGCGGCGATCTGCGTACCGGACAACACCACGGGCAACTCCGCCGGGACCGTCGCGCAGGTACGCCCCCACAACTCGGCGGCCTCGGCCCGATCGCAGTCCACGTGCCGCAACGTCAGGTGTGGTCGGCGCACTTCGTCCACGCACATGATCGTGGGTACGTCGCGGGCAATGGAGCGGGCATACGCCACCAGGCGCGCCGATGTCCGCGTGTCGGGCAGGAGAATGATCCCGTAGGGCATCTGCCGTCACCTTTCGTTCTCCCGAGCCGCGCCGTCCCGCGGCTCTCGGCGCCCCTCATGCTGCCGTGCCGTTCCCCCGTCGACGGCCCCCGCGCGCAAAGCGGCCGGCCGCCGCGCGCACCGCACTCCCGGCCCGCCGCCGGACCCGCTCGGCAGGGGGTACTCATTCGTATGGGTGCCCCGGGTTGCGGTTCGGGATTGCGTTCGCGTTCGCTCGCGATGAAGCGCAGGATGGAAGTGGTGAACTCCGAAGGAGATGATTCACCATGCTTGCTGTGCGTTCGATCAACGAGGCCGACGAGAGCCGCGACATGCCGCACGGCCACCTCGACGTAGTCAGTTTGGAAGGCGTCGATTTCGGCGTTGCCCGATTCGAACCGGGCTGGCGGTGGTCGCAGGATGTCGGACCCATCGCGGGGACCGACAGTTGCCAGTTCCACCACAACGGTTACGTCGCCCAAGGGCACCTGCACATCCGCATGGACGACGGTGAGGAGAAGGATCTCGGCGCGGGTGACGTCTTCGTCTGCGATCCCGGCCACGACGCGTGGGTCGTCGGCGACGAGACCGCGGTCGTCTTCGACTTCGCCGGGAACATCCACGACTACGCCACGCCCGGCAAATAGCCGCGGTCACCACGGCACGAGCGGGTAGGCCGAGGTCCACGCGCCGCACGACGACGCGGAGGTAGGTCTCCGGTATGACGGCCGGCCACCACAAAGGGCCGGGCGCTCCGGCGCGCCACGCGGGTCGGCCCGGTGGTACGGAGCCGGCCCCCGGGTCGGGAGGGCGCGCCGCTGGTCAGTCCTGCGGTTCGGCCGCGACGATGTCCAGCAGTCCCGGGAATCGCCGCTCGACGTCGGCTCGACGCAGGCTGGCCATGCGGCTGTTGCCCCGGTCGACCTGTCGGACCAACCCGGCCTCGCGCAGCGTGCGGAAGTGGTGCGTCAGGGTCGCCTTGGACACCGGCAGCCCGAAGGAACTACAGGTCCGCGCCGTGGCGTCGGGCTCGTTGGCCAACTCGCGCACCACCCGACGACGCAGCGGGTCCGCCAGTGCCGAGAGCACCCGGCCGAGTTCGATCTCCTCGACGGCCGGATGACCTTCCTCGTCGGGCATGCGGCCACCTCCCTTCAGGTACGGCTTGCATCATACCTATTGCCTTGCTAGCGTCCACCGGGCACTAGGTACGAACTTCGTCATACCTGCCAGAGGAGAATCCGATGCCCCAGCCGCTCACCCTCGTCGGCACCGCCCGGCCCAAGCCCGAACGCGCCGCCGAGTTGAAGCAGCTCCTGCTCTCGTTCGTCGAGCCCACGCGAGCGGAACCCGGTTGCCTCGAATACCACTTCCATGAGGACCGCGACGAACCCGGAGTCTTCGTCTTCTACGAGGCGTGGCGCTCGCAGGCCGATCTCGACGCCCACCTGGCGCTTCCCCGGATGAGCGCCTTCTGGGAGAGCCGCATGGACTATCTCCAGTCCGACCTGGACATCCGGTTCCTCACCATGCACAGTCCCTACCGGCCCGACTCCTCGAACTGACCGCCGCCACCGCGCCGCGCCCGCCGCCGGTCCCGATCGGTGCCTCGGTCACAGGCTCGCGAGCAGATCGTCGAGGGGCGCGGGTACCCGCTCGGAGTCGAGGGCCTCGACCAGCAGTCGGCCGTAGCGGATCTTGCGGCCCTTCTTCGTACCGAGGAAGCGCCGCAGCCGTTGGTGCGGGGGGCGGCCCCGATGGGCGGGCTGGCTCACGAAGGTCTGCCAGGCCCGAAGGTCGCCCTCGGCCGCGAGGATCTCCTCGACCCGTGCCACGCCCAGCGCGCGGACGAGTTCGTCCTCCAGGTCCGACACGCACACGAAGAACCCGCGGCGCGGTGCGCGGGCCCGCTCGAGAGCGCGGTCGTAGAAGCCCTGCTCACCCTCGTCGCACAGTCCGGCCAGGCGAAGACCCAGCCCCGGCGGCCCGAGCAGGGCCGCGTATCGGCCGACGCTCATCGCCCCGCCCATCGGCAGTGCGCACACCCCTTCGGAGGACAGGTCCCGGCCGCGCCGCGCGGCCAACGTCTCGACGGCCGCGAGATCGCTCGGCCCTTCCAGCAACACCGCGGTCCGCACGCGCAGTCGCGCGGCCAACTCACCCGCCGGCCCACCGGGGCCGCCCGCCGCCCAGCCGGTAACCGCGTCCCGGAACGCTCGCATGTCCGCCATGCGCCGATTCTTTCCCGGTCCGAACGGACACGGCACGCGGTTTTCCCCGGCGAAGGAGGATCCGGTACGCCGCCGGCCGGCGCCCGCTCCCTCCGATGGCCGCTCTTCGTCGAAGCCGGGCGGCCGCGGGACGGGTCGTCGCGCGGGACGGGTCGTCGTCGGCCGTTCGGCGTGGCGTTCCCATTTGTACAAGACCGCGGTGGCGGTTTCGGGCACCCTCGTCGGTGTTCGCCCGCCGGCGGGCGGTTCTTCGCTGCTCCCCGGCCCGTCACCAGGAGTCGCCCATGTCCATTCGCCGTGTGATGCCCGATATTCCCTCGCAGGCCATGGCGGAGAGCCGGGACTTCTACGGTCTCCTGGGGTTCGAGGAGGTCATGAACCACGGCTGGGTGATGACGCTCGCCTCGTCGTCGAACCCCACCGCGCAAATCACCTTCATGACCCATGACAAGACCGCGCCGGTCGTACCCGACGTGAGCGTCGAGGTCGATGACGTGGACGCGGTCCATGCGGCGGTACGGGCGAGCGGCGCGGAGATCGTGCACCCCTTGCAGGACGAGGAGTGGGGAGTACGCCGGTTCTTCGTCCGCGACCCCAACGGCCGGGTGGTCAACGTGCTGACGCACCGCAAGGGTCCGGTCGGCGCCGGATGAGGGTCGCGGTGCGGATCGTGGACCGCGAGGACCCGTGCGCCCGTGGGTTCCGGGGTCGGCCGGGGCGTGGTTTCCGCAGGCGCGCCGCGCCACTCCTTCTCCTTCCTCGTGCCGTCGGCGCGGGTTCGGGTCTCGTGGTCGACACGGGATGGGCTCGATGCTACTTTCGGAACATGTTCGGAAAGTCGATCGAGCCGCGCCCGGGATCGGAGTCCGCGATGACGGCGCAGACGGGAGAGCGATGAAGGCCGCCGACCTCGCCCAGACGGAGGCGCAGTCCGTACCGCCGGCGGCGGCCCTGCCGCCATCCCCGCCATCACAGCCATCCCCGCCGGAGGCCGATGCCGCGGCGGGGAAGAGCCTGGTGCGGTTGTTGCGCCCGTACGGATGGAGCTTCGCCGCCGTTGTCGTCCTGCAGGTCGTCGGCGCGCTCGCGGGTTTGGCGCCGCTGCTGGCGGTCGTCGAGTTGGGTCGCTCCCTGCTGTCGCCCGGCCCGACCGATCGTGATCACGTCCGGATGGTCGTGATCACGGGCGCGAGCGGCATGTTGGTCCGGCTGGTGCTCACAGCGGCGTCGTCGGGGATCGGGCACATCCTCGACGGCCGGGTGCAACTGATGTTCCGTCGGGAACTGGCCGCACGGTTGGGGCGCGTTCCGATCGGTTGGTTCTCCCGGCGGCGGACCGGCGAACTGGCCAAGGTGGTGCGGGAGGACGTGAGCGCCGTGCACCCCTTCATCGCGCACGCCCCCGGCGAACTCGTCTCCGCGTTCGTGGTGCCGCTCGCGTCGCTGATCTACCTGTTCACCATCGACTGGCGGCTCACGCTGATCACGCTGATCCCGGTGGCGCTCGCGGTGGCGATGGTCCCGTTGATGATGACGCCGACCCGGCTGGGCGAGCAGCAGGAGTTCGACGCGGCCATGGGACGGATCTCCGGTTCCGTCGTCGAGTTCGTGCAGGGCATCGCGGTGGTCAAGGCGTTCGGCGGATCCGGGCGCGCCCACCGCAAGTTCCGCACCGCCGCGGACGACTTCGTCGACACCTTCCACCGCTGGGTGCAGGGGCTGTCCCGGATCGCCGCCGCGATGCAGGTGGTGTTGTCGCCGCCGTTCGTGCTGCTGGTCGTGCTCGTCGGCGGCGCGGCGCTGATCACGAACGGCGGCATGGACCCGGCCGATCTGCTGCCCTTCCTGCTGCTCGGACTGGGCCTGACCGCGCCGGTGGCGGCGCTCGGCCACGGCTTCGACGACATGCAGGCCGCCGGGCGCGCGGTCGGCCGGATCCGGGACGTACTCGACGCGCCGGTGCTGCCGGAGCCCGCGCACCCGGCCACACCACACGGCCACCGGGTGGAACTGCGCGATGTGCGATTCGGCTACGAAGCCGATCACGAGGTGCTGCGCGGGATCGACCTGGTACTCGAACCGGGAACGGTCACCGCCATCGTCGGGCCGTCGGGAAGCGGAAAGTCCACGCTGGTCCAGTTGTTGCCGCGGTTCTTCGACCCGACCCACGGATCGGTCGCCCTGGGCGGTGTCGATCTGCGCGAGCTCGACAGCCGGGAGCTCTACCGGATGGTCTCCTTCGTCTTCCAGGACGTCCGCCTGTTGCGCGCGTCCGTCGCGGACAACATCGCGCTCGCCGTACCGCAGGCCGACCTCGACGCCGTCGTGCGTGCCGCCCGCCTCGCGAACATTCACGATCGCATCCTCGAACTGCCGCGCGGATACGACTCGGTGATCGGTGCGGACGCCGGACTGTCGGGAGGCGAGGCGCAGCGGATCTCGATCGCCCGCGCCCTGCTGGCCGATACACCCGTGCTGGTGCTGGACGAGGCGACCGCGTTCGCCGACCCGCAGACCGAACTGGCGGTGCGCCGAGCCCTGACGACGCCGGGAAGCGATCGCACCATGCTGGTCATCGCGCATCGCCTGGAGACGATCGCGGACGCCGACACCGTCGTGATGCTGGAGAACGGCTCGATCGTCGAACGCGGCAGCCCCGCCGAACTACTGGCTCGGGAGGGGAAGTTCGCCGCGTTCTGGCATACCCACCGATCGGCTGTCGCCGACGAGGGGGACACCCCCGATGACGCGGCGCAAGGAGACGAGTCCCGATGATCCGCATGTTGCTGCGTGTGCTGGGCGACGAGCACGCCCGGCCGATGCGCCGTACCGTGGCGCTGATGACGACGGCCGCGCTGGTCGAGGGCCTGTCGTACGCACTGTTGGTCCCGGTGCTGCGGGCGTTGTTCGGGAGCACTCCCGAGGACGCCTGGCCCTGGCTGATCGCGTTCGGGGTCGCGGTCTACGCCGCGCTGCGCTACAGCGGCGACCTGTCCGGATTCCGGATCGGGACCACGGTGTTGCGGGGTACGTACCACCGACTCGGCGATCACATGGCCCGGTTGCCGATCGGCTGGTACAGCGCGAGCCGCGTCGGGGAGGTGTCCACGCTGGCCAGTCGGGGCGTCCTGGAGGCCATGGGCGTGATCGCGCATCTGCTGGCACCGCTCGTCTCCGCCTGCGTGACCCCACTGACCATCGCGGTCGTGATGCTCGCCTTCGACTGGCAGATGGGGCTGGCGGCGTTGGCCGCCGCACCGATCGTGGCGGCGATCCAGATCCGGACCGCACGCTCGATGGCCGCCGCCGACACGGAGCGCACCGAACGCGACCACGAGGCCACCGGACGAGTGATCGAATACCTCCAGGCCCAACCGGTGTTGCGGGCCGGCGGCCGGACCCTCGAACGCTTCCGGCTGCTCGACGACTCGCTGCGGGAGGTGCGGCGCACCTCCCGCCGTTCCACGCTGTCGGCGCTGCCCGGCGTGGTGGGACTGACCCTCGTGGTGCAGGCGATGTTCACCGTGCTGCTGGTCCTGGGCGCCTACCTCGCGCTCGAAGGGGACGTCGGCGCGGCGGAGGTCCTGACGATCCTGGTGTTGGCGGCCCGCTGCGCGGATCCGCTGCTGTCGCTGACGGACATCGCCGGCAAACTCCGCGGCGCGCGTTCCGTGCTCGCGGGTCTCGACGCGGTGCTGCGCGCCGAACCGCTGCCGGAAGCCGCCGAACCGATACAACCGGTGGGCCACGGCCTGGAGTTCGAGTCCGCCGTGTTCCGATACGGCGACCGTACGGTGATCGACGACGTGTCGTTGTCCGTGCCGGAGGGACAACGGCTGGCCGTCGTCGGACCGTCGGGGTCAGGCAAGAGCACCCTGCTCCGGTTGCTCGCACGGTTTCACGACGTGGACGCCGGCGCGGTGCGGGTGGGCGGCGTGGACGTGCGCGCGATCGATTCGCGCGTGTTGATGGAGCGGTTCGCCATCGTCTTCCAGGACGTCTATCTCTTCGACGGCACGATCGAGGAGAACGTACGCCTGGGCCGTCCGGACGCCGACGACGCGGCGGTGCGGGCGGCGGCGACCGCGGCCCGGCTGGACGAGGTGATCGAGCGACTGCCCGGCGGATGGGCGACGCACGTCGGCGAGGGCGGCGCACTGTTGTCCGGCGGCGAGCGCCAGCGTGTCTCGATCGCGCGAGCGCTGCTCAAGAACGCGCCGATAGTGCTGCTGGACGAGGTGACCTCGGCGCTGGACCCGATGAACGAGGCGGCCGTCCACGAGGGCATCGAACGCCTGATGGCGGGCCGGACGGTGGTGATGGTGGCGCACCGGATGCGAACCGTGCAACGCGCCGATCGCATCGTCTTCCTGGACGAGGGCCGGATCGTCGAATCCGGCAACCACGACGAACTGCTGCGCCACGGGGGCCGCTACGCCGATTTCTGGAGTGTCTCGCCTTCTCCTGCGGCGAGTTGACGCGTCGGGGCGGGCCCGTGGGCGCGTCAAGCCGATCGCCGCCGCCCGCCGCCGCCCGGCGGGCGGCGGGCCGGATGCCCGCGAGGACGCGAAGGTGTCCACCATCGAGCCCGTTGCGCGACGCGTGGGGATCGAGCGGGTGATCGATGCGGGGCGCTCGGTCGAAGGATTCCGGTCGGGCGCCGCGCGCGGTTCCGCGGATTTCCCCGGCCGGCCGGGTGGCCGGTCGGCCGATACCGGCTTCGGACGGGTCGCCCCGGTGGGGCGGTCCCGGGTCGGCATGGTCGGTGGGTACCGTGTTTCCGGTGACCCCAGTCGACTCGGGCGTGGACGCCCTTGACCGCCGCATCATCGCCGCCCTCCAGGTCGACGGCCGCGCCTCCTGGCGTCGGATCGCGACCGCGCTCGGCGAACCCGAGCGCACCGTGGCGCGCCGAGGGCTGCGCCTGCTGGAGACCCGATCGGTGACCGTGACGGGCCTCGTCGCCGGCGGTGACACGGTGATCGTGCGGCTGAACTGCCGGCCGGGGCAGGTCCGCGAGGCGGCCATCGCCGCGGCGTCCGGCAGCGGCACCGTGTTCGCGTACGTGCTGGCCGGCTCGGTGGACTGTGTGGCCGAGGTGCAGTGTCCGCCCGATCGACTCGCGCGGTTGATGTTGGAGGAACTGCCCACCCTGCCCGGCCTGGTCTCCCAACAGGTCTCGCCGGTGCTGCGGTACTTCCGCACCGTGCACGAATGGCAGCCGGACATCCTCGCCCCCGACGAGGCGAGTGCGCTCGCGCGTTTTCCCACGCCGACCGAGAACGTCGAGCCGGCGGACGCCGATGTCGGCCCGGAGGAGTGGAGCATTCTGCACGCGCTCGCCGAGGACGGCCGGCGAACGCACGAGGAACTCGCCGCCATCGCGGGTGTCTCCGAGGCCACCGCGCGCCGGCGGGTGGAGGCGCTGACCCGTTCCGGCATGGTGAGCATCCGTGCCTCGACCGAACCGGCCCTGCTCGGCTTTCCGGTGGAGGCCATGTTGTGGATCCGCACCCGGCCCGACGACGTCGAGGCGGTGGGTCGGCTGCTGCTCGACTCGCCGTTGGTGCGCTACGCGGCGGTGGTGATGGGGGAGTACCAGATCCTGGTCGACGTCGTGCAGCCGTCGAAGCAGGCGCTGCACGAGTTCCTGACCACCTCGCCGTGGGTGCGGCGGGTGGAGGCGGTGCAGTCGCACCTGGTGGTCGAACCCCTGATGCGCAGCGCGACCCCGACCCCACGACTGCGCGAACTGCTCGATGCGCGGGCCGGGGCCGGGGCCGGGCGTGGGGCCGGCGTCGGCTGAGTCGCAGGCGGTACGGCCGGGTTCAGCGGGCCGCTCGGGCGTGGGCGAACTCCTCGGCGATCGCCGCGCCGAGTCGGTCGAGGAAGTCGCCCGGCGCGAGCGGCCCGGGTTCCGCGACTTCGGTGACTTCGGCGGCTCCCGCGCTTTCCGCGACCACACGATGCACGATTCCGGCTGCCAGCAGGGTCCGGGCGCCGATTCGTTGTTCGTCGGCGAGTTCGGCGGCCCGGGTGGTGCTGCGATGCACGATCGCCGACGCGCCCTCGGGTGGTAGCGGGGCCAGCCACGCGTGTTCGGCCGCGATCCGGCGGGCCGCCGGTACCAGGGCCAGCGCGGCGCCGCCCGCACCCTCGCCCAGCAGCAGACTGACGGTCGGCACGGGGGAGGATCCGAGGTCGGCCACACAGCGGGCGATCTCGCCGGCCAGGGCTCCCTCCTCGGCGGCCGGGGTCAGCGCGGCACCGGCGGTGTCGACGACGGTCAGCAGCGGCAGGCCCAGTTCGGCGGCCAGCCGCATCCCGCGCCGCGCGGTGCGCAGGCCGCCCGGTCCCACGGGGCCGCCCACGGCCGCCCGTTCACGATCGTGGCCGACCACGACACAGGCCGTACCGCCGATCCGGGCGAGGGCGATCCGCATCGCGTCGTCGCGCTCGCCGGCCCCGGTCCCCGACAGCGGTACGAGCGTTTCGGCGCGGCGCAGCAGGTCGGCGAGCCCGACGCGGTCCGCCCGGCGGGTAAGGACGACGGATCGCCAGACGTCGTGTGGCGCGTGGGCCGGACACGGACGCGGGTTCGGGGGCGCCTGGATGGGACTCCGGTACCGGCGTGAGGGCGCCGCGGCGGGATTCGGCCCCGAGCCCGAGTGCGCCGAGGTGGTCGTTCGTGCCGTGGTGGTGGCTCGTTCCCCGGACAGCAGGTCGAGTGTCCGCGCCGTGCGGCGGCGCAGTTCGGGTGTGGTCGACACCGCGTCCAGGACGCCCCGGCGGTACAGGTTCTCCGCCCGCTGCACATGTTCCGGGAACGGTGCGCCGTGCAGCGCCTCGTATACGCGCGGCCCCAGGAACCCGATCAGTGCCCCGGGCTCGGCGGTGGTGACGTGTCCGAGCGAACCCCAGGAGGCGAACGCCCCGCCGGTGGTGGGGTGGCGCAGGTGGACCAGGTAGGGCAGGCCCGCGGCCTTGTGCGCGACGATCGCCGCGGTGATGTCGATCATCCGCACGAACGCCGGCGTGCCCTCCTGCATCCGGGTGCCGCCCGAGACCGGTGAGGCGAACAGCGGCAGTCGTTCGGCGCCGGCCCGACGGATGGCCGCCACCAGGCGGTTCGCGCCGGCGTCCCCGATCGATCCGGCCAGGAAGCCGAATTCGCCGAGGAGCACGGCGATCCGGTGCCCGGCGATGCGCCCCTCGCCGGTGTGTACGGACTCGTCGCTCCCGCTGCGCGCGCGGGCGTGCGCGAGGGCGTCGGCGTACGGGCCCGGGGCGGTGCGCGGCGGGATCGGTTCGTCCCAGGAGCGGAAGCTGTCGGGGTCGAGCAGGTCGGTGGCGAAGTCGAGGGCGGTGGGCCGACCGCGGGTCGCGGCGGCGGGCGTCATCGGCGTGTCCCCACGTCGGTGCGTGAGGCTTCGTGCACGCCGGCCGAGACGAAGTGCCCCGCGTCGCAGGGCGCGTCGTCGGCGGTCCGGGGCGAGGCGGAGGGGTGCGCGTGCGAGGGGTTTTCGTCCTCGGCGTCCCGCGCGTCCAGCCACGCCCGCACGCTCGCGTCGTGTTGGCCGAGGGTGGGCGGCGCGTTGTGCTCGCGGCGCCCGATGGCCCGCACGGTCGCCGACACCGCGCTGCTGCTCTCGGCGATGGCCGGGCCCGATCCGCGCGACCCGACCGCCCTGGAGACACCCGGCTCGGCGTTCGCGGCGCCCTTGGACTTCGACCCGCGCGGGCTGCGGGTCGCCTGGGCACCGGACCTGGGTGGCAGCGTGCCCGTCGACCCGGAGGTGCTCGACGTCCTGGCGGACGCGGTCGCGGTGTTCGCGGACCTCGGCTGCCACGTCGAGTCGGACAGCCCCGACTTCCGCGGCGCCGACGACGTCTTCCGCACCCTGCGCGCCCACGAGTTCAACCTCGGCCTCGGCCACCTGCTCGATTCCTCGCGCGCGGCGCTCAAGCCGAGTCTGGTGTGGAACATCGAGGAGGGCCGCGGGCTCGGCTCGGACGATCTCGCGCGCGCGACGATCGCGCACAGCCGGTTGTACGCGCGCGGCATCGACTTCTTCGATCGCTACGACGTGCTGCTGGCCCCGGTGAGCCAGGTCGTGCCCTTCGACGCCGACCTGGAGTACCCGCAATCGGTCGCCGGCGTCGCGCAGCACACCTACCTCGACTGGATGCGCTCGGCGTACTACGTCACGCTGCTCGGCGCCCCCGCGCTGTCGGTGCCGGCCGGATTCACGCCCGGCGGGCTGCCGGTCGGCCTGCAGATCGTCACCGCGCCGCGGTCGGACCTGACCACGCTGCGGATCGGCGCGGCGTTCGAGGCCGCGACCCGCCACGGGCGCCGACGCCCGCCCCGGGGCTGAACCCGCCCTCGTCCCCGCCGTGTTCCGTCCCCTCCAGGGAGCCCCGATGAGAAAACGCCACGCCGCCTGGGCCGCGCTGCCCGTGCTCGCCTTCTTCGCAACTCCCTACCTGCCGTTCGTCAACGGCCCGCACCTGTGGCTCGGCCTGCCCTCGGTACTGGTCTGGGCCGTCCTGTGGACCGTCGGCTGCACCGTCGCGCTGTTCGCGATCGAGCGCTACGCCGATCACCCCGAGGACGACGACGAGCACAAGGATGCCGACGAGCGCGAGGACGACCTGCACGAGGTCGACGTCGAGCACGGGGACGACCTCGAGCACGGGGACGACCTCGAGCACGACGGCGCCGGATCCGCCACGAAGGCCACAGCCGGATCGGAGATCACATCGTGAACAGCACCATGGTCATCACCGTGCTCGGCATCGTGGCACTCGCCGGGATCGGCGTCGGCGCCCGTCGGCCGGCCAAGGGCGAACTGGGCGAATGGACCGTCGGCAACCGCCGCTTCTCGGCCATGACCTCGTGGTTCCTCCAGGCCGGCGAGTCCTTCACCACCTTCAGCTTCCTGGGTCTGGCCGGTCTCGCCTTCGGGGGTGGCGTGGCGGCCACCTACGCGCTCGGCTATCTCGCCATCTCCCTCGTCACGATGTACTTCATCGGCCCGCGTACCTGGCGACTGGGCCGCGACCGCGGCTACCTGACCCAGGCCGACTTCTTCGCCGACCGCTTCGCCAGCCCGCTGCTGGGCAAGGTGGTCGCGGTGGTCGGCGCGGTGTTCCTGCTGCCGTACCTGCAGTTGCAGATCACCGGCCTGGGGCTGATCGTGCAACTGGCCACCGGCAGCAAGGCCGGCGGTCACCTGAGCATGGTGCTCGCGACCGTCCTGACCGCGGGCTTCGTGTTGTGGTCCGGCATCCGGGGCATCGCCCGTGTGGCGTACGCCAAGGACGTGCTCATGGTCGTCGCGCTCGTCGCGCTCCTGATCGCGGTGCCGATGTCGGTCACCGGCGGGTTCGCGCACATCTTCGACACCGTCCGGGACAGCCACGCGTCGTTGCTGACGGTCGGCGGCGACTACGACAAGACCTGGTACACCACCGCGCTGCTGATCAGCGCGATCGGATCGGGCCTGAACACGATGCCGCACCTGTGGCCGCCCGTGCTCTCCGCGCGCAGCGCACGCGCCCTGCGGCAGAACTACATCTGGCTCCCGCTGTACCAGGTCGCCCTCGCGGTCCCGGTGATCGTGGGATTCGCCGCCGTGCTCGAACTCTCGCCGGACAGCGCCGGCAACGGCGTGCTGCTGACCATGGCCGGGCACTCGATGCCCGGTTGGCTGGTCGGCGTGGTCGCGGTCGCCGCGGCCGCCGCGGCGATGGTGCCGTCGGCGGCGATCGTGATGGGCATCTCGACCCTGGTGTCGCACAACCTGGTGCCGGTACGCGGCGAGCGCAACCGACTCCGGGTCAACCACGCGTGCGTGGTGCTCGCGTCCGGCCTCGCCCTGATCCTGGCCCTGGGCCGCCCGGGACTGCTCGCCAACCTGCTGCTGCTCACCTACGGCGGCCTGTCGCAACTGGCGCCCGCCACGGTGATGGCGCTGCGCCGGCGCAACCCGCGGGCCGCGATGCCCGCGCTCCTGGGCATCACGACGGGCATCGGCGTACTGAGCCGGCTGACGTTCGCCCATGTCGACGTGGGGAGTTGGGACGCGGGGTTGATCGCCCTGGCACCCAATCTCGCGGTCACCCTCGTGGCGCACCTGCTGTGGCCGCGGCGCCCGTTCGCGGAGTCGGCGCCCGAGCACGCGGACCGCGCGCCGCGGAAGCCGAAGCCGGCCGCCGCGGGAGTGTGAGCGCACCGGATCGAAACCCGCCGTGACCGGATGTGCCTTCCGGTCGCGGCGGGTTCGGCACGACGTCGGGGCGATCCCGCCCGCTTCGTCTACTTCGCGTCCGTGCACCGTGTTCCGGCTGCCGGGAGGCTGCCGTCCACGAGGTAGGCGATGATATTCGCGTCGACGCACTTGCTGCGGCCGAACGCGCCGTGGCCTTCGCCCTCCAGGGTCAACAGCGTCGCGTGCGCGAGATCCTTGGCCAGCTTCTCGGAAGCGGCGTACGGGGTGGCCGGGTCGCCCGTCGTGCCGACGACCAGGATCGGCGCGGCGCCCTCGGCCCGGATCACGTGCGGCTTCTCGGGCGTCCGATACGGCCAGAACTCGCAACCGGGACCCTCGATGTCGGATGCGACGGTGTCCTTCGAGAACAGCGGTGCGTCGGCCTTGAGCTTCGCCAGGACCTGCTGGACCGCCTCGGGGGAGGGAGCGGGAGCGGCGCCGTCGGCGCAGCGGATCGCCGCGCGCGAATCCGAGCCGTTGTCGTAGTGCCCCTTCTTGTCCCGACCCAGGTAGCTGTCCGCGTAGAACAACAGCGCGCTGCCGTCCTTGCCGATCATGGCCACGGTGAATGCCTCGCGCAGGTACTTCCACGAGGTTTCCTTGTTGCCGTACAGCAGGCTCTTCGCACCCGCCCAGCCGAGACTGGCGGTCAGCTTGCGGCCTTCGCTCGCGGTGCGCAGGGGGTTGTCCTGCAGTTTGTCGAGGAAGTCGGCGCCGATCTCGGCGGCTCTGTCCGGGTTGCCGCCCAGCGGGCAGCCCGTGCGGGCGGCGCAATCGGCGGCGAACGCGCGGAACGAGCGCTCGAAGCCGATGGTCTGGTCGATGGCCGCGTCGAGTTTGTCGGCCGCCGGGTCCACCACGGCGTCCAGGACGAGGCGGCCCACCCGGTCGGGGAATTCCTCGGCGTACAGCGAGCCGAGGTAGGTTCCGTAGGAGACGCCGAGGTAGTTGAGCTTGTCGTCACCGACCGCACCGCGCAGGACGTCCATGTCGCGCGCCGCGTTGCGGGTGCCCACGAACGGGAGCAGGTCGCCGGACTTTTCCTGGCACGCGGCGGAGAACGCCTTGCCGCTCCGCTCGCCGTGCGCCTTGCGCTCGATCGGATCGTGCGGCGAGTCCTGGGCGTTGCGCTCGTCCCGGGTCTTGTCGTCGAGGCAGCGCACGGGCGAACTGTCGGCGACACCGCGCGGGTCGAAGCCGAGGACGTCGTAGCGGTCGTGCAGGACGCCGTCGAACTCGGCGAACGCGTACTTGACGAAGTCCTGGCCGGAGCCGCCGGGTCCGCCGGGGTTGAGCACGAGCGAGCCGATCCGCTGATCGGGCTTGGCGGCCGGATGTTGCATCACGGCGATGTCGAGCGACTTGCCGTCGGGAGCGGTGTAGTCCAGCGGGACCTTGAAGGTCCCACACCGGAATTCGCCCTCGTCCTTCTTGGGAGTCGCCGGGTCGTCCTCGCACGCCTTCCACGAGATCTTCTGCTCGTAGAAGGGACGCAGCGCGGGGTCCGCCGCTCCCTTGGGCTTCGCCGGCGGCGGGGTGGGCGTCGCCGGCGCGGTCGTCACCGGTGTGGGAACGGGCTTCGCGCCGGCGGCGTCGGACGCCGTATCGCCGGTGCCGGAGGTGCACCCCGCGGCCACGAGCAAGGCCACGGCCACGGGTATGGAGCGGCGGAAGGACGCCGCCCGGAAGGGAATGATCACAGGTCAAGGACTACCACTCGGCGATTCGGCGGCGCACGGCGATATCCCGCGTCCGACGAACGCACCGCCTCGGGGCCGACGTGCCGGCACGCGGCCGGATCCACTCGACTCGGCGTGCCGCGACCCGTGCGCCTCGACCCGGTGTATCGCGACCCGTGCGCCGGGCGGCACGGCCGCGGTGAACGGTGGGTGATCGAAAAGAGGTTCCGGGACGGCGATGAGTTTTCCGGCTGGGCCCGGTCTGATCAATCACAGCGTTCGCAGCGGGAACGAGAGCGACGCGAGACGCCGGAACACAGACACGGGAGCTTCCATGGCCACCACGCACACCGTCACCTCCGCCGACGGCACCACCATCGTGTACGACCGGCACACGCCGACGGGTGACAGCAGGGGGACGGTGATCCTCGTCGGCGGCGCCTTCAGCTACCGGGGGTTCCCGAAGATGGTGGAACTGGCGCGGTTGTTGGTCGCTTCGTACGGGCTGACCGTCGTCGACTACGACCGTCGCGGTCGTGGTGACAGCGGCGACACCCCGGGGCGTTACGACGTCGCGCAGGAGATCGACGACCTGGCCGCGGTGGTCGCCGCCGAGGGCGGCTCGGCGGCGCTGTTCGGCTGGTCCTCGGGCGCGGGCCTGGCGCTGCGGGCCGCCGCCTCGGGGCGAATTCCCGGGATCGGCCGGGTGGTTGCCTTCGAGCCGCCCTTCGTCGTCGACCGCACCCGTCATGTGCCGCCGGCGGACCTGGGCGAGACCCTGCACGCACTGGTCGCCGCCGACCGACGCGGCAAGGTCGTGCGGTACTTCATGACCAAGGCGATCGGCATTCCCGCCCCGTTCGTGGGGCTGATGCGGATCACCCCGATGTGGTCCAAGCTCACCGCGGTGGCCGGCTCCACGCCGCACGACTGGGCGGTGATGGGCGAGTACATGCGCGGCGAGCCGCTCGACCCCGCCGACTGGGCGGGCGTACGGGTGCCGGTGCTGGTGCTCTCCGGCGCGCGCAGCGACGCGCTGCTGCGTACCGCGGCCCGGGCCGCCACCGCGGTGTTGCCCGATGCCCGGCACATCGAGATCCCGAAGCTCAGCCACAACCCGAACGTCGGGCTGCTGGCCCCGCCCGCGGGTGACTTCCTCACCAACCAGCCGGCGTCGACCGGCTGACCGCCACGATCCTTCCGGGGACGTTCAGCGACAGGTCATTGCAACGCCTGGCTAGCGACGTTTGCGTTCGATGGCATTTCATTGCAACGATGTAACTCGCCCTCACCTGCATAAATAGTGAGAGCCGAGGATCTTGTCGATTGACGTTCCAGTGAATGCAACTTAGCGTTTCCCCAGTTGGAAAACGGAACGTCCCGGATCGCGAGTTGCGGAGGCGGCGCGGTCCAACGCGCCATGGCACCCGTGCCGGTGACCACCGCACCGACTACCCCATGTCGCCACCACGAGGAAAAGCGAGATGCTCAAATGCGCATTGTAATCGGCGAGTTCGTCAGTCTTGACGGCGTCGTACAGGCACCGGGCCACCCGGACGAGGACACCGACGGCGGCTTCGCCCACGGTGGTTGGACCCACCCCTACTTCGACCCGGCGGTGATGGGCAAGGCCCTGGCCGAATGGAGCGCCGATACCGGGGCCATGCTGTTCGGCCGCAACACCTGGCAGGTCATGGCCGCCGCCTGGCCGGAGCGCGCGGGCGACCCGTTCGCCGACCACATGAACAACGTCACCAAGTACGTGGTGACCAACACGCTCACCGACGACGACCTGACCTGGAACAACACCATCCGCATACCGGGCGACCAGGCCCTGGAGCAGATCGGGAAGCTGCGCGAGATCGACGGCGGCGACCTGGTCGTCACCGGCAGCGCCTCGCTCGCCCGTACTCTCATCGCCGAAGGACTCGCCGACGAACTCCGCCTGATGATCATGCCGGTGCTGCTCGGTGGCGGAAAGACGATCTACCCGGCCGACGGAGCCCTGCGCGCCTTCGACCTCGTCTCCACCGTCACCAGCGGCACCGGTGTCCACGTGGCCACCTACCGGGCCAAGGCCGCCGGCGCCTGACCGCCGGGCACCCTTCCCGGAGACGGGTGATCCGCGCCGGGCCGAACCGGGGCCCGCCCGTGCGGCATGCGCTCGCGCATGGCCGCATGGGAGGGCCCTCTTCTCGGTCCCTTCTCGATTCCCGGCCTGGAAAACACGCCGGTGGTCCGATACCCGAGTTCGAGCCGGTGGGCCGCCCGGCCCGTCCGCTCAGAGGTTGCGGTCCTTGCGCAGCGCCTGGAGCAGCCAGGTGAAGTCCGGGAGCAGGCCGGGCAGTACGTGCCAGTCGTTGACGACCCACACCAGCCGCCAGTACCGCTCCACGCGCGGATCGTCGATGCGTTCGAGGTGTCGGATCGTCCAGGCCGGCAGCTCCGCGTCGGGCACGTGCGGGTACGCCCGCGCGAGCAGGTGGAGGATGCGCTCGACGACGGGTTCGGCCGCCGCGCCGAGTGGGTCGACGCCCGCTTCCTTCGCTGCGGTGATCCCCTCGCGGACGGCCTCCAGTACCTCGTCGGAGATGCCGGTATCGGCCCGGTCGCCCTCGCGCTCGGCCGACTTGCGCATGCGGGTGCGGAAGTCCTCGTCGCCGATGAGTTCGTTGAGCTCGACCCACGCCTGGATCTGCTCGGGGGAGGGATCGGCGGGGAGGTCGGGGGCGGCGGCGCGCACCATGGTCGCCAGATCGCGGTAGGCGGGTTCGCTGCCGAAGGTGGCGCCGATGAAGTCGTCGATCAGGCGTCGACGTTCGGCCGTGGTCAGTCGGGTGAGCTTGTGCATGAGGTTGGTCTCCTCCGGGCTGGAGCCATGGGTGGCCACGACTCGCAGGACACTTCGACGCAGTTGCAACGTCCGGATCTGCACGTCGACGGCGTCGAGGTGGACCGCCGCGACCTCCGCCACCGACACCTTGCGGTCCAGCACGCGCCGGATCGTGGCGAGGTCCAGGCCCAACTCCCGCAGCGTGCGGACCAGGTCCAGGCGCAGCAGTGCGTCGAGGTCGTAGAGCCGGTAGCCGGCGGGGCTACGACCGGAGAACGGCACCAACCCCGAGTCGGAGTAGAAGCGGATGGTCTTCACCGACAATCCGGTGCGTCGGGCGACTTCCCCGATCGGATGCAGGGCCGCGTCGTTCATGTCCCTCATCCTGGCGTCTCCCGCCACTGGAGACTCAAGGCCTTTCGAGGAGATCCAGGATCATGTCGAGGGACGACGTGCCGTCCGTTCCGGTGAGCGTG
Source organism: Embleya sp. NBC_00888 (assembly GCF_045207655.1). Taxonomy (NCBI): domain Bacteria; kingdom Bacillati; phylum Actinomycetota; class Actinomycetes; order Kitasatosporales; family Streptomycetaceae; genus Embleya; species Embleya sp. NBC_00888. The sequence goes on from NZ_CP108785.1 coordinate 4,129,305, forward strand.
CCGACCGGGCGGAAGCCGGTCTTCTCGTAGAAGCGGATGGCGCGCCGGTTGTCGGTGAGCACGCCACCCCACAGGATGATCCGCGTCCTGGCGAGCCGCCGTGCGACCTCCCTGACGAATGGGAACACCGCCGTTCCCACACCGTGCCCCTGGTGGTCGTCGGCCAGGGTCGGGCCGAAGCGGCAGTCGGTTTCGGCGAGTCGGATGCCGGCCGCGCGGTAGCGGGCCACGTCCGCGTCCGTCAGGGCGAGGCTGAATTCGAGGAGGCCGACGATTCGGGCGGTCGGCGTCTCCAGGACCAGCCTGAGCTTGTCGAAGCGCGCGATCGCCGCACACATCTCGCGAGCCGCCTCGACGTCGTAGCCGCCGAATGTGCTGAATCGCCTCGACTCGGGCGACAACCCTTCGAGAAACCCGGCCAGGCCCTCCATGTCGCCGAACCCGAGGGGACGCACGAGCAACCGCGACCCGTCCGGCAGCTTCGTACCCCACGTCAGCACGGACGGGATCTCGGCGATCTCCCTCAACCTCAACACCCGACTCCCCGCACCCACGCAACCCGGCGACCCGACCGTGGAGCATCGGGCCCGGCCGCGCCAAGACCCGTCGAATGTGTCGAGTTCCCTGGCTCGACCTCAAAACTCTCCTGTGTCACGCCGTTGTTCATGGCCCGAGCGTTTCAGGATCGAGGCGGGGGCGGCGAGGACGGGGCGGCGGCAGACGGCAGGATTCCCGGTCGGACGTGCCTACCGGCATGGGAGACGCGCCGGCGCAGCGAGGTGCGAACGCCCCCGCGCTTCCCCGCTTGCGGGGCCGGGGCGGTCACTCGCCGTCGTGCGTGGGGAGTTCGGCGAGGGCCTGTTGGATCTGTGGTGCTCTTCGCGCCGCCCATGACGGCGGACCTTCGTCGTCCCCCGCGTGGTACGCGGCTCGGGACGCATCGTTCTCCGCAGCGTCCTGTATTGCCAGGAGCCGGGCGAGTTCGGTGGCCCGGAGCCGCGCGGCCTCGGCTTCGGATCGGTAAGGCTTGTCATCCTCGCCGCTGCCGCTGCCGCCGCTGCCGCCGTTCTCGCAGCTCTTGCCGTTCTCGCCGCTCGCGCCGCTCGAATCGGCGAGGCGTTCGAGGAGGTCGGCTTCGCGGGTATGGAGCGCGGACAGGTCGCGCAAGGGGAGGGCGTCCGCACCGACCCGGGTGTTCGCGGCGGTGCGCAGCAGGGCGAGTTCTTCGACCATGTCCAGACGTCGCAGGCCGGCCGAGACGGCGCGGCTGTCGGGGTGGGCCCGTTCCGGGCCGCCACGCTCGGCCGCCCACCGGTCCAGGTAGTCGGCAAGGTGTTCGGGCGAGCGATACATCGGCACGCGCGGCAGCCCGTCGGGACCGGCGCTGCGCTCGAGCCAGTCTGCGGCGGCGGGCCCGAAGCGAATGGACGCGTTCGGCCGGGTCACCTCGACGGCGTCGCCGATCTCGTCCCAGCCGGCGCCGACGGTACGAGCGTGGACCACGGTGGCGGTCAGCAACTCGGCAGCGAGGCGTTCGATCGCCCGGGCGGTCTCGACGAGTGCCAAAGCACGGGCGGGGACGTCGACTTCGTCCCGGTCGACGGCAACCAGCGTGAGGGCGCGTGATGTTGTATGCGCCGCCAGATCCGAGATTCGTAGTCGACTCATGCTCGGCGCGGTGTACGGCCCGGCACCCAACGCCCGCTCCACCACCGCGAGTGCCGGATCAGGTACTTCATCCATGCGCGAAACCGTAGAGCACGGCAAGGACATGACGCGTCGTCATGATGCCTCGCACGTTCATGGCCCCAGGGTGACCGGGAGTCCCTTCTCGATGCGGCGCAGCAGGCGGCCACCGTGTATTTTCGGCGCGTCGAAGCCGCGGCGGTCGTCGTCATCGTCGGGGTCCTCGTCGGTGACCAGGACCTCGGGGACGAGCAGCGCGGCCGGATCGCGGTCCTGGGCGAGTTCGAGATATGCGGGGGCGATCACGCCGCCGTGCAGTTCGCCGCCGACGAGGTCGGGGGAGAACTCGGCGGACAGGACGGTCACGGTCGCCCGCAGGTCGCCGTGGATCATGACGAGTTTGTCGGTCATGTTGCCGATGAAGGCGTCCACGTGCACGGTTCCCCGGACCAGGAGCTTGGCGTCGCCTTCGAGGTAGATGTTCCGGGCGCGCAGATCGCCCAGCACGATCAGTGCCGGGCACCCGTCGTCCACGTTGACGACATTGCCGTCGACGGTCAGATCGCCGTCGATGACGTAGCCCGTGCCGGTGGGCTCGGCCTCGTCCAGGTCGAAGTGGCCGGGTATCGAGGCGTTGCCCTCGTGTACGTCGTACGTCTCGTCGTACAGGTTCCCGTAGGAGGATTCGGGGAACTCCCGCCGCTTGAAGAGTGCGACGGTCTCCGTCCAGTTGTGCGGGGTGCTTCGCAAGGTCATGGCGTGCACTGTTGCACACCTCCCGGACAGTCGGGGGTTGCCGGAGCGGGGCTGCCTTCGATCGGTATCCGTGTTCCGCTTTGGGTGTTTCACGGTGCGCCACGCCGCTTTCGGTCGGCTCTCGGTCCGGGTTCGGCCGGCTTGCGGTTCGTCCGGCTCGTCCGGGTCGGCTCTCGGTTCGGTTCCCGGTCCGCTCCCGGGTTCGCACCGAGCCGGTTCCGGCCCCGTGCCCGGTGCTCCCCGCGCCGTCCCGTCGGCCGCCGGGTGCCGTCGACTAACCTGGCCGTATGCGTTTCGGCGTGCTGGGCTCGCTCGGCGTGTGGTCGGATGACGGGTCGGAGAGCAAGGTCCCCGAGTCGAAGGCCCGCGCCCTTCTCGCGTGTCTCCTGGTGCACCGGGGGCGCCCGGTCTCCGCGGACCGACTCGTGGAGGACCTGTGGGGATCAAAGCCTCCGAGCGATCCCCCGGGAGCGCTGCAGACGAAGGTGTGGCGACTGCGGCGCGCGCTGGAGGACGCCGAGCCGGGCGGACGGCTCCTGGTGGTCTCGCGCCCGCCGGGGTACGAGCTGCGGGTCGGTCCCGACGCGGTCGACGCGGACCGTTTTCAGGAGCTGCTCGGGCGGGCGCGGGCGGTCGCCGATCCGCGGACCCGGGCCGCCGTGCTGGCGGACGCGCTGGCCCTGTGGCGCGGTCCCGCGTTCGCCGACTTCGCCGACGAGGAGTTCACCCGCACCGCGGCGACCCTGCTCGAGGAGCAGCGGCTGACCGCGTTGGAGGAACAGGCCGAAGCCCGCTTGGAACTCGGCGAACACGCCCTTGTCGCCGACGAGTTGAATGACCTGGTGGTCCTGCACCCGCTGCGCGAGCGGATGCGCGCCGCGCATGTACGAGCGCTGTATCTGGCCGGTCGCCAGGACGCGGCCCTGCGCAGCCACGCGGATCTGCGTACCCGGCTGGCCGAGGAACTGGGGCTCGACCCGGGGCCCGAACTGACCGCCCTGCACCGGGCGATCCTGACCCAGGACCTCGCCCCGGCCGCCCCACCCGCACCGGCAGCCCCTTCCAGCCGCCCGCCGAACAACGTGCCGGCCCTGCCGGCCGCACTGATCGGCCGCGACGAGGCGGTCGCCGAACTGCGACTGCTGCCGGCCGCCCACCGGCTGGTGACGCTCACCGGCCCCGGCGGCGTCGGCAAGACGCAGCTCGCGCTGGCGACCGCCGCGCAGCTCGGCGCGACGTTCCCCGCCGGCATCCACCTGGCGGAGTTCTCCGCGCTCGAACCGACATCCGCCACCGTTCGGACCGGTGCGTGGGCCGAGGTCGACGAGGTGGTCGGTGCGGTGCTCGGGGTACGGGACGACACCATCCGCCCCGGGGACGAGCCGCTGTCGTCAACCGCGCGCGTCGCGCACGCGCTGGGGGACCGGCCGGCCCTGTTGATCTTCGACAACTGCGAGCATGTCGCCGAGCCCGTGGCCGAGTTGGCCGAGCAACTGCTGAAGGCGGCCCCAAGCCTGCGCATCCTGGCCACCAGCCAGGTGCCGCTCGGCATCACCGGCGAACGGCTGTGGGAGGTACCGCCGCTGCGGCAGCCGGCGTCCGCCGAAGGACTGAGCGCGGCAGACGTACTCCGGTTCGGCGCGGTGGAGTTGTTCGTGGCGCGGGCCACCGCATCCGCACCCCGTTTCGTCCTGGACGACGGCACCCTGGACGCGGTGGTGTCGATCTGCCGGCGCCTGGACGGCCTTCCGCTGGCCTTGGAGATGGCCGCGACGCGGGTACGGGCGCTGGGGGTGCACGAGTTGGCCGCCCGCCTGGACGACCGTTTCCATCTGCTGGCGGTGGGGGCGCGCCGGGCCCCGGCCCGGCAGCGTACGTTGCGGGCGGTGATCGACTGGAGCTGGGATTTGCTCGGCGACCGGGAACAGGCGGTGCTGCGGCGTCTGGCCGTACACGCCGACGGGTGCACGCTCGCCGCCGCGGAGGAGCTCTGCACCGGGGACGGCGTGGACCGGGCGGAGGTGCTCGACCTGGTGGCCCGGCTGGTGGACTGCTCGCTCGTGGTGATGACCGAGAGCCCGGGCGACACCGAAGGACCCCGTTATCGGATGTTGGAGTCGGTGGCCGCGTACGCCACGGAACGACTGGTGGAATCCGGCGAGTCCGCGGTCCACCGGCGCAGGCATCGCGCCTATTACACGGCGCTGGCCGAGCGGGCCGAGCCGCACCTGCGCGGTCACGAGCAGCGCCGATGGCTGCGCCGGCTGGACGCCGAGAACGCGAACCTGCGCTCCGCGCTGGACGGCGCCGTGCGGGCCGGGGACGCCGACTGCGCGCTGCGCCTGGTGAACGCGCTGGCCTGGTACTGGTGTCTGCGGGGGCGCAACAACGAGGCCCAACGCTCCCTCGCCGCGGCCCTGTCGGTCGGTACCGATGCCCCCGCCGCGTCGGTGGCCGAGGCGACGGCCTGGCTGGGCGGTGTCACGCTGGCGCTCCGGGGCAGCGCGGACCCCGTCGGCGAGTACCGCGCCGCGCTGCGGCCGTACGAAACCGTCGACGACCCGCCTGCCCGGGCCCGGGCGCAGTGGTTCGTGGCGTCCAACCTGTACGGCGTCGGTGATTCCTCGCCGAGCCTGCACCTGGTCGAGTCCGCGCTCGCGACGTTCCGATCGATCGGCGACCGGTGGGGCACGGCCGCGGCGCTCGCCGGCCTGGCCTTCCACGCGAAGCTGCGCGGGGACTTCGGCGTGCTGCGCGGCCATGGCGAGCGGAGCCTGGAGCTGTTCCGGGAACTGGGCGACCAGTGGGGGCAGTTGCGGGCCATGGTGCCGCTGCAGACGCTGGCCGAGGTGATGGGCGACTACGAACGCGCCGGGCGGCTGCACCGCGAGGGGCTGCGGATGGCCGAGGACCTCGGGCTGTGGCCGGAGGTCTCCTTCCAACTCTCGGGCCTGGGACGCATCGCCATGCTCACCCGGGACCACCCGGGAGCCCGGGAATTCCACGAGCGGGCCAAGCGGGTCGCGGTCGCGCAGGCGGACACCTTCGGCGAGCAGTACGCGGAGATCGGACTCGGGATGGGGGCCCGGCGCGCGGGCGACCTGGACGCCGCCGAGGAGCACATGCGGAATGTGCTGGAGGTGCACCGGCGGATGGGGTACGAGCCGAGCCTGCCGGCGTTGATCCTGGCCGAGCTCGGGTTCGTCGCCGAGCTGCGGGGCGAGGTGACGACGGCATTGGAGTTGCAACTCGAGGGCCTGTCCGCGGCCCGGGCTTCCGGGGACCCCCGGGCGGTCGCGCTGGCCCTGGAGGGCCTGGCCGGCGCACAGGTGTCGGGGGGCCACGCCGAGCACGCGGCGCGGCTGCTGGGCGCGGCTGCGGCGGCCCGCCGTTCGGTCGGCATCCCGTTGCCCGAGGGCGAACAGGACGACGTGGTCCGCATCACGGCGCGGGCCCGCGACACCCTGGGCGACGCGCGCTTCGACGCCGCGTACGGCACGCATGTCCCATGGGACGACACGTCGAGCGTGGACGCCCTCCTCGCCGACCCGTCCCTGCCCGACAACGCCCGAACGCGGACACCGAGCGACGAGTGAGGGCGGTCGAGGGCGGCCATGCCCCACCCGCCGACGGGAAACGGCGGTCCGAGTCGCCCGGCCACCGGTCCGGGCGCGCGATCGACGTCGTCAGCATGGATCCCGGGGGATCTCGACGCACCCGTACACCGGGTCCCGCTCCCTCGCCGTCGCGGACCGCACCGAGCGCACCGACGGGTGATGGTCGATCTGGAGTACCGGTGGCATCTTCGCGCGGTCATGGCGGGGCGCGGCGGTGAAGGGGTCGTCGTGGGCCGGTGCCGGACGAGGGCCCTGCGGAACAGGGCAAGTGCGTTCGGGTCGCTCGTCGGGCGGTGTGCCGGGGTCGTCGTCGATCGGCTCGGGCACGACGGTGGACTCTCCCCCCGTGGGAGAGTCCACGATGGTGGTGTGCACGACGAACTTCTCACCATCGGGCGCTTCGCCCGCCTGTGTCGGCTCAGTGTCAAGCAGCTTCGGCACTACGACGAACTGGGGCTGCTGGCACCGGCCCACGTGGACGCCGGCTCCGGGTATCGCTACTACGCGCCCGAACAGGCCCGGGACGCCCTGACCATCGGCCTGCTGCGGGACATGGATCTGCCGCTGGCCGTCATCGCCCGGGCGCTGGTCGCCGAGCCCGCGTCCAGGGCGCGGATCCTGGGTGCGGAACGGGATCGCCTGGCCGAGCGGATCAGCAGGGACCGGGCACGGCTGGAGATGCTGGAACGCCTGGTCGAAGGCGGCCTGCCCGGCTATGAGGTGACGATGGGCAGCGAGCCGGAGCGCCGGTTGGCGGTGGTACGAGCGGTCTGTGCCCCGGCGGGGATCGGAGCGACGGTCGCGGAGTGCGTGGGTCGGTTGTTGCCCGCGCTCGCCGGGGCCGAAATCGCCTGGGAGCCGCCGCTGTGGGCCCTGTACCCGCTGGATCCGGAAGACCGGATGGAGATCGCCCTCGGGGCGTACACGCCGCACGCGAAGGCCACGCCGGGCCTGGAATTCGAGGTGTTGCCCGGCGGCCCGGTGGCCGAGACCGTGCACATCGGGCCCTACGCCCAACTGCCGCTGGCCTACAACGCGCTCTTCGCCGCCATCCACGAGCGGGGGCTGCGCCCGCAGGCGCCCGTACGCGAGGTCTATCTCGTCGCGCCGGCCGAGGCACCGCAGGAAGAGCTGATGACCCGGTTGATCATCCCCGTCCAGGAGGACACGGCATGACCACGCTCGAAGACATCGACGCCCGCGGGATGCGGCACTGCGAGACGACAGCCCTGGGAGTGCTGCTGCGGCACCAGGGACTCGATCTGTCCGAGCCCATGCTCTTCGGGCTCGGCTCGGGTTTGTCCTTCATCTACTGGGACGGCAAGAATTTGGGCTTCCCGTTCCTCGGCGGACGGGTCAAGCCGTTCGAGCTCACCAGGAACCTGGCCGAAAGACTCGACCTGGAACTCCTGGTCCAGGAGACCACCTCGCCGCGCAAGGCATGGGAGAACGTGGTGGCCGCCATCGACGCGGGTCGCCCCGTCGGATTGCAACTCGACAGCTATCACCTGGACTACTTCGGGTCGAAGGTGCACTTCGGCGCCCATGTCGTGGCGATGTACGGCTACGACGACCACGACGCGCACCTGGTGGACACCGACCAGCAGGGCGGAGCGGTATCCACCAGTCTGATCAGCCTCGCCCGGGCCAGGGCCGCGCGCGGCCCGATGACCGCCAGGCACCGATCCTTCACCCTCACCGTGCCCGAGAACCCGCCCTCGGTGCAGGACCTGGTCATTCCCGCCATCACGGCCTGCGCCCAGGCCTTCCTCAACCCGCCCATCGCCAACCTGGGTCACCGGGGCATCGAGAAGGCAGGCAAGTCGATACCCGGTTGGCGCCGGCGCACGGACGCCCCGCGACGGGATCTGCCCCAGGCCGCCGTCCTGATGGAGAAGGCCGGGACCGGCGGCGCGCTGTTCCGCAATCTCTACCGCGACTTTCTCGCCGAATGCGCGCAATGGATCGACAGCGGCCACCTGCGCACCGGCCTCGGGCTGTACACCGAGGCAGCCATCCTGTGGACGGAAGCGGCGGAACTGATCACGAAGGCCGGTGAATCGGGCGACGGACAATGCCTTGCGCAGGCCGGCGCCGTCGTCGGCGATCTGGCTCGCATCGAGCGCGAGGCCATGCAGGCGCTGAGTTGCCTACGGGAGTGAGGCGTCGGGCGCGGGGTGCCGCTGCCGGCGCCCTACGCCCGAAGTCCGATGCCTGATGCCTGATGCCCGACCGGAGCAGACGCCCGACACCAGATTGGACTGTACGTCCAATGTTAGACTTCCCGTCCAATGCGAGGAAGGTGAACATGGACGTCTATCTCGACCCGCGCTCCGGCCGGACCTACCCACTCGACGCGCTGCGTTGGCAAGGCGACGACGGCGCGCCGCTGGTGGTCGGGCCGCGGCCGGGCATCGGGCCGAAGGACATCGAGACCTCCACGCGCTCCCTGTGGCGCTACCGTGCCGCGCTCCCGGGAGACGTCACCCGACCGGTGTCGCTCGGCGAGGGGTGCACCCCGCTGATCGAAGGGCGTTGGGGGGAGCGGGAGGTGCACTTCAAGCTCGAATGGTTCAACCCGAGCGGCAGCTTCAAGGATCGCGGAACCAGCGTGATGATGTCGCTGCTCGCCCGGCGCGGAGTGCGGTCGGTGCTCGAGGACAGCTCCGGCAACGGGGGCTCCTCGGTGGCGGCCTACAGTGCCGCCGCCGGCATCCGAGCCCGGATCCTGGCCCCGGAGGGCACGTCCGCGGCGAAGGTGTTGCAGGCCCGGGCGTACGGTGCCGAGGTGGTGCTCGTGCCGGGCGGTCGGGCGGCCGCCGGGGAGCAGGCGATGCGCGAGGCGCGAACCACCGCGTACGCCGGGCACAACTGGCATCCCCTCTTCCTCGAGGGCACCAAGACCTTGGCGTACGAGATCTGGGAGGACCTGGGCTTCGCCGCGCCGGACGTCGTCGTCACGGTCGCCGGCGCGGGCAGCATCGTACTGGGATGCGATCTGGGCTTCGGCGAGTTGCTCGCCGCGGGTCACATCGACCGGCGCCCTCGGCTGCTGGTCGCCCAACCCGAACGATGCGCGCCCATCCACGCCGCGTTCCACGGCGGCCCCGCCGTCGAGGTCGGGCCCACGATCGCCGAGGGCACGGCGATCGAGTCGCCCATCCGGCTACCGGAAATCGTGGACGCGATCCGGCGATCGGGCGGCGACACCGTGGCGATCCCGGAGGACGACATCATCGGGGCGACCCGCCGACTGGCGGGCATCGGCCTCTACGCGGAGCCGACCTCCGCCTCGGCCGCCGCCGCGATCGACGCCTTCACCGCCAAGGGCGCGATCCGGCCCGGCGACAGGGTCGTGGTCGTCCTGACCGGATCGGGCCTCAAGGCCGCCGCCGCGATGGCGAGTGTGTTCACGTGACCGAGGACGAACCCTGGCTGCGCGTGGCCGTTCGGGTTCGCGCGTGGGCGAGGGTCGGGTCGACGCGCGGCACAACCGGGCGTGCCGGGCGGCTTGCACGACGGCCGCCGTGAAGACTTCGAGGGTGGGGTGACGATTCCATGCCGACCGAGCCCGAAGTCGGCCCCGCTGTTCCCGGCCGCGGCCCCGGCAACCATGCCGATCAGGCCCTGCGGGGACGTCGGCACACAAATCGCGGGCCGCACCACCACCCTTACGGGTGGGACGGCGCGCGCTGCGGCACACACTCGACCGCCGGCCCGCCCCGGCGGGGTCGCCGGGGCGGGTGCGGGAGCCGGGCCGGCGCCCCCTTCGTCAGGGGCGCCGGGTGATGCGGTCCCCGGGTTTCGGGGTCCGGGGCGGGAGGGTCAGGTGACGGGACGGGTGCGGGTGGCGATGAAGTCGGGGCGGGGGGCCGGGGCCGCGTAGGGGGTGGTCAGGGCGTTGTCGACGCTGTTGTAGACGATGAACAGGTTGCTGCGGGGGAACGGGGTGATGTTCTCCGCGGAGCCGTGCATGCAGTTGCTGTCGAACACGGTCGCCGAGCCTGCCGGACCCGTGATCACCGAGATGCCGTGTCGGTCCGCGAGTTCGGTCAGCGAGTCCGGGTCGGGTGTGCCGATCTCCTGGCGGCGCAGGGAGGTTCGGTAGTGACCGTGCGGCGTCTCGCCCGGACAGGCGACGAACGTGCGATGTGAGCCCGGCATGATCATCAACGCGCCGTTGTGTACGTGGTTCTCGGTCAGCGCGATCGAGATGCTCACGGCTCGCATCGCGGGCATGCCGTCCTCGGCGTGCCAGGTCTCGAAGTCGGAGTGCCAGTAGAAGCCGGAGCCGTCGAAGCCGGGTTTCAGGTTGGCGCGGCTCTGGTGGATGTACACGTCCGATCCGAGGATTTGGCGGGCCCGGCCCACCAGCCGTGGATCGTGGACGAGTTCGCGCAGCAGCGGGCTGATCCGGTGGATCTCGAAGATCGACCGCACGGCCTCGGACGCGGGCTCGATCACGGTACGTTCGTCCGCGCGAACCTCGGGATCACCGCACAGCCTGGTCAACTCGGCGCGCAGCGCCACGATTTCGTCCGGGTCGAGCAACTGCTCGACGGTGACGAATCCGTCCCGCTCGTAGCCGCGCAGTTCGTCCCGGTCCATCGGGCCCTCGAACGAGTCGGCCCACACCACGGGTTCGCGTCGTTCCACGCGCAGCGAGCCGGTGACGTGCCGGGTGGGGTAGAGGTCGACCGAGGGATGGTCGAGCGAGTGGATCGTCATGCGCCCGCCTCCTCGTGCAGCAGCGGGTACACCCCGTTCTCGTCGTGCGTCTCGCGGCCCGTGCACGGCGGGTTGAACACACACACCATCCGGATGTCGGTCTTCGGCCGCATGGTGTGCCGTTCGTGACCGTCGAGCAGGTAGGTCGTGCCCGGCGTGATCAGGTACGTCCGGCCGGTCTCCTCGTCGGTGAGTTCGCCCTCGCCGGAGGTGCAGAAGACAGCCTCGATGTGATTGGCGTACCACATCGAGGTCTCGGTGCCCGCGTACATCACCGTCTCGTGCACGGAGAAGCCGACGCCCTCCTTCGCGAGGACGATGCGGCGACTGCGCCACGTGTCCGCGACGACGTCGCGGTCGGTGCCGTCGAGTTCGTCCAGTGTGCGAACGATCATCGTGGTGGTCCTTCCGTTGTGGTCGGTGGCGTAGGGGAGTTCAGGCGGCGGCGCGGACGGCGCGGACGGCGTTCGCGAGGATCCCCATACCCTCGTCGAGTTCGTCCTCGGTGGTGGTCAGCGCGGGCATCAGCTTGACCACCTCCGACTCGAAGCCCGAGGTCTCGACCAGTAGTCCGTCCTCGAAGGACCGCGCGCACACGGCCTCGGCGAAGGAGTTGTCGGCGAAGGTCAGGCCCTGGATGAGGCCGCGACCGCGTCGGGAGGCGCCGAGTTCGGCATGTTCGGTGACGATGTCGTCGAGGTGACGCTCGATCAGTTCGCCCTTGAGCGTGGTCTGTTTCTCCAGCGATCCGTCCGCCCACAGATCCAACGCCGCGGTGGCGGTGACGAAGGCCGGGTTGTTGCCGCGGAAGGTGCCGTTGTGTTCGCCGGGCTCCCACACGTCCAGGTCGCGGCGGAACAGGGTGAGCGCCATCGGCAGGCCGTAGCCACCGATCGATTTCGACAGGCACACGATGTCCGGGGTGATCCCGGCCGGTTCGAAGCTGAAGAACGGACCCGTGCGACCGCAGCCCATCTGCACGTCGTCCACGATCAGCAGGATGTCGTGGCGCCGACACAGCTCGGCCAGTGCGCGCAGCCACTCGAAACGGGCGACGTTGACGCCGCCCTCGCCCTGCACGGTCTCCACGATCACCGCGGCGGGCAGGTTCAGGCCGCTGCCGCCGTCGGTGAGCAGGCGTTCCAACCAGATGAAGTCGGGCAACTGCCCGTCGAAGTAGTTGTCGTACGGCATCGGCGTGGCGTGCACCAGCGGAATTCCGGCGCCGGCGCGCTTCTTCGCGTTGCCCGTGACGGCGAGCGCGCCCAGGGTCATGCCGTGGAACGCGTTGGTGAACCCGATCACGGCCTCGCGCCCGGTCACCTTGCGGGCCAGCTTGAGCGCGGACTCCACGGTGTTGGCGCCGGTGGGGCCGGGAAACTGCACCTTGTAGTCCAGGCCGCGCGGCTCCAGCACCACCTCGTCGAAGCGCTCCAGGAAGGTGCGTTTCGCCGCCGTGGACATGTCCAGGCTGTGCGTGACCCCGTCGCTCTCCAGGTAGTCGAGCAACGCGCGCTTGAGCAGCGGGTGATTGTGGCCGTAGTTCAGCGCGCCCGCTCCGGCGAAGAAGTCCAGGTAGGTGCGGCCGTTCTCGTCGTGCATCCGGCTGCCGCGCGCGTGGGTGAACACGGTCGGCCAGCTCCGGCAGTAGCTGCGGACCTCGGACTCGAGAGTTTCGAAAACAGTCATGTTTCTCCTGGATCGGATGGTCGAGGGCAGCGGCGAGCCACGTCCGACGGTGCCGCCCCCTCCGGTTCGGGGCCTGTCGGGGGTCAGGCGGCTGCGGTGAACGGGCCTACCCGAAAGAGGACTTCGTCGGCGTGCCCATCCGGGAAGAGCGCCGCGCGAAAGAGTTCGGTACGACTCACGCCCGCCCCGTGTTCGCGTCCCAGCGCGGTGAACAGCGCGATGGACGCCGAGTTGTCGAGGGTGATCGTGGTCTCCAGGCGGGTTTGCCCATGCGGTACGCGCCGCCGCATCAACGCGGTCAGCATGCGCGTGGCCAGCCCGTGCCCCCGGGCGGATTCGGCCACCGCGACCTGCCACACCATGAGCGTGTCCGGCAGACCGGGTCTGACGTAGCCGGTCACAAAGCCCAGGACGCGGGAGTCGTGGTCACGGGCGACGATCGAGGTCGCCGCGAAGTCCCTGCACCAGAGCAGGTAGCTGTACGAGGAGTTGAGATCCAGCGATCCGCTGTCGCGGGCGAGCTGCCACAGCGCCGCGCCGTCGCGCAGCTCGGGTGGACCCATCGAGACGACGGGATGTGCGGATTCCGTTTCGGCGAAGAATTTCGTTTCGGCGGACATGCGGATCGAACCTACCGAGGTGCTCTGGGCGGACGGGAAGGACGGACCTTCCCCGCCTGGGCACCTCTTCGTAATCTTCGGGTGCACGCGCGCACGTTGCCCGGAAGCCGGACGCCAAACCTCCGGTCGGCGCGTGCTCGACGGCGCATGTTCTCGGACCGCAGATGCTTCGAATTCGGCGGCGAAATGCGGGAAGATCTTCGCCGGAATCTGAACACGGCGAGAGATTCTGCGTGAAAGCCGAAGGATCACCATCGTGCAACACGTCGATAACGTGTCGTGATCATTGCAGAGAGCAAGGATTGGCGATGGCGGCGCCGGCGATTGTGAGCATGCTCATAATCTTGACTGCGGCAACGACTGTCGCCGCTCGCCTGGCCGTCGCGGTCGCGGTCGCGGTCGCGGTCGCCGTCGCCGTCGCCGTCGCGTTCGCGTTCGCCGTTGGGCTTGCCTCGCCCTCGCTCCGCGGCTCCGGGGCTCCGAGGCCCGCAGGTCAAGCTGATTCGCCTCCCGGGGAGCGTGGGGTTTCGGACGCTGCGGACATGCGGATGGCGCCCCATCCCGCCGAGCGGGGGGAGCGCCATCGATTGGTTCGGTGGTCGGTGGTCGGTGGTTCGAAAGCCGGACGTCGCGGGTGCCGGGAGGTGGTTCGCGGGTCACACCTGGCGAGTCGACCCGAGGCCGGACATCGTCAGGGCCGCGTCGATCTGGTGCACGAAGTCCTTGAGGTCATCGGGCGTGCGGGAGGTGATCAGTACATAGTCGCCCGTGTCGTCCCGCACGACCGGCTCGTCGAGCCAACGGCCGCCGGCGTTGCGGATGTCCGTCTCGACGGACGCGTACGAGGTCAGCGTGCGGTCGCGTACGACGTCGGCCTCGACCAGCATCCACGGACCGTGGCAGATGGCCGCGACGGGGCGGCCCGAGGTGGTGAAGGAGCGGACGATCCCGACGGCGGTGTCGTTCAGGCGCAACGAGTCGGCGTTGAGCGTGCCGCCAGGCACGAGCAGGAGGTCGTAGCCGGAGGGGTCCGCGTCGGACAGGGTGAGCGTCGGCTCGACGCTCACGCCCGGATCCTTGTCGCCGACGAGGGTCCGGATCGGTTCCGCCGACGGTGCCGCGATGTCGACTCGGGCACCGGATTCGCGGAGACGGCGGACCGGGACGACCAGTTCGTCCTGCTCCACGCCGTAGTTGGTGACGATCGCCAGGATGCGTCGGCCGGTCAGGTCGCTGTCGTTCATCGGGGTTGGCCCTTCGGTTCGCGGTTCACGGCAAGGGGAAGCGGGCCGCCGATCGGTTGTGTCGGCGACCCACCGCCCCTGCTGCCCACACGTATTGTCGACAAACGTCGCGTTCGCAGTCGAATCGCACCAAGTCGGGTGTTCCCGTCAGATGCCGCCCCGGTCTTCCCTATGCGGATCGGCCGCCCGGGAACCGAGATTGCCGAAACCGGGCATGTCGTGCGGGCCCCTCCGGTGCCCGTCCCGGGGCATCTCGGCGGACTCCCGCCGCCCGCCCCCGGTCGGCGCCTCGGACGCGGTGGTGGGAATTCCCTGCGGAGGCGCGGGCGGCGGCCGGCGCCGGCGGCGCACCCCGCTGACCACGGGAATGATGAGCAGGACGGCGATCAGGAGTGCGGCGGGGATGGCCACCGCGGCCACGGTTCCCGCCGAGGCCGATTCGAGCTGAGCCAGAGCGATCATGTGCAAACCGCTACCCCGACTTGTACCGGTGATGCTTCGGCGGATGGGGCCGCGCACGCGCGACCCCATCCGCCGTGGTGGACCCGCGCCGGGCGCGGCGAGGGTGGTGTTCGGCGGTTCGGCGTGTGGTGGGCGGCCATGTGTCGAAGGTCGAGGCGGCGCCACGGGCGGATGTCGGCGTGCATGGCGCGTTCCATCATGCGGAAGGCGGCTCGGGCGAGGTCGGCGTCGATCCGCGCGACCGCGTCCTGTGCCACCACGACCCGGAAGTGTCGGAGGTGGGCATCGAGCGCGGAAGACAACACACGCTGCTGGGCGACCTGGCCGCACAGGACGACCCGACCCAAGCGCTGTCGGTTCAACAGGTACTCCAGCGGCGTCTGGTAGCGGATTGCATGCCGAGCCTCGACCGCGAACAACAGTCGACCGCCGGCTCAGGCGTTGGCCTGGAATTCGTCCCGGGTACGAAAGCGCCGGACGGGTGCACCGGCAGCGGTGCGCTCGCCTTGCCCGCCGCGGCCCGGGGAGCCAATGTCACCGCGGCCGACGTCGCCCGCAGGGCGACCGTTGTTTCGGACGGGCCGCTCCTGGTGGAAGGCAGTCGTGGAGCCGGAGTCCCGGCCACCGAACCATGGTGCGAGGCAAGGTGCCACGCCGCGGCTGTCGAACGGATCGACACGTCCAAGGCGAGGTGAAGGGTCGTCCCGTGCAGACCGGGAATCAGCCTCCTCGGCACAACGAAGTCCGGCCTTGCCAAGCTGGTTTGCATCACGCGCGACCAGTTCCAAGCGGCTGCGCACAGGAGTTGCCGTACCGGGTCGCAGTCCTTGACCCCGTGCCAGTCGGCAGCGGGTCTCGGTGTCTGCCGGCGCAGGTCGCCGGTGGGCGGCCGGGCGTAGGGGATGCCAGGGAACCGGCGGCCCTCGCCGGTGACTTGGCCGCGCACTCAGCCGTTCCGGGCGCCGACCGGGACGGCCGACACGGATGGGTCGGTCCTCGCGGCGGTCGGCGGCCATCGCGGCATGCCCGGCGACTGGGCCTCCCGGCGGTGCGGAGGCCCGGCGGACGGCACGCTTGGCGTCGGTCAGACCCGTGCCGCGATGAAGTCCGCGGCAGGGAGGCTGTGTTCGGGTTGGGAGTAGGACAGGTGGGCGGCCGAGTCGACGCCGCCGCCGCAGGCGGGGTCGCCTGTGGCGCAGTCGTCGAGGGTACGGGCCTGGTAGGTGCCGGTGATCGTGGTCGGCTTGTACAGCGGCAGTCCGCGCTGCGGGCTGCCGTAGAGCACGAGCGCCGCGACCCGGGGTGCGATGTTCGCCGGGATGACGGCGACGATGGGCGCGCCGGTGAGGGATCCGAGGCTGCTGACGCCGACGGAGTTGGACACGACGTTGGCACCCTGCGAGTAACCGACCGCCACGAACCTCTGGTTCGGACAGGCGGCGGCCTGGGCTTCGATGTGCCGGACGAGGTCCCAGTTGCCGAGGGACACGGACCAGGGCTGAAGGCCGGCGGGGTAGTTCACGCGGTAGTACGAGACCGTCTTGGAGCCGCCGAGGCGGGTGTCGAGTGCGGAGACGAGGGCGTCGTAGACGGGGTCGGAGTCGGGCGGGTCGGACACGCCGAACTGCGTGCCCATGGCGTAGGTTGCGTCTATGTCGGCGCACGAGCCGGCGGCAGCCGAGGCCGTGCCGGACGTGACGGTGAGGGTGCTTGCCGCCGTCACCGCGGCGATTGCCATCGCGGCGAATTTGGCGGCGGTACGGGTTCGTGACATGGAGGGGCCTTTCGATAAGGCGCCGAACGAACCGGCGCATGCCGGTGTACCGGAACAATGAACCGGCGCCTGCCGGTGTACCGGAACCTGAAGATCCAGCGGCCCCTGCACGGGGGCATCGATGCATCGGTGGCATCGCGGCCACGCCGCTGAATCGAGTCAGCTCGGGTTTTGTACCACTGGGTAACAAAGGTTGCAAGCAGAACCGATCGGGTGGAGCCATGCGCGTCGGCGGCCACCGCTCGTCGATACCCGCGCACGAACCGCATCGTCCGGGCGCCGCCGACGGGCGTGCGGAGCCGGGGTCGAACTCGCGGACGGCCGCAGGGAATTACTCGTAGGGGCTCCGACCGGCGGGTCTGCCGGCCACGGCTGTTCGCGGCGGTCGCCCGGCCGCGCGGCGCCCGATCGCCCGCCCGTGGAAGAATCTCACCGAAGATTCCCACTCGCGGTGCGCCGGTGGCGGCTGCCCCGGAGATTTGCGGGAGAACACATTGCGGGAGGTCGGAGCATGAACGGCGGCCGACGTGGACGTGGACGGCCGGCGCGTATCGACCGCGACCGCATCGTGCAGGCGGCCCTGGAGTTGGACGCGGCCGGCGAGCCCTTGAGCATGAAGGCCGTGGCCGACCGTCTGGGGGTGCACGCGCCGAATCTCTACCACCACGTGGGCGACCGCGATTCGCTGGCGGCGCTGGTGGCAGCGGCGCGGATCGAGCGCGTACTCGACGAGTCGTGGATGCCCGCGCCGGACGCGGACTGGCGCACCTGGTTGCGAGCGTTCGCCCACGCCACCCGCGACGCGTCGTTGACCCTGCCGGGGCATGCGGAGTACTTCGCGTTCAGCGGACCGGCCGGGCGGCAGCAGTTGGACCAGATCGAGCGGCTGCACGAGGTCTTGGTGGACGCGGGCTTCGACCCGGTCGTCGCGGGGCGGTGCGTGACGCTGATCGGCGAGTTGGTACACATCAACGTTCGCTCGGTCTTCATGCTGCGCGCCCAAGGGCAGGAGCCGCATCGCGCGACGATCAGCGAGATTCTGCGCGATGAGCCGGACGCGCTGCCGCTGATGCGCGCCGCGGGCCATGGCGACTACGACCCGGACGCGCAGTTCGCCTTCGACCTGGACGCGGTGCTCGCCGGCCTGGCGCCCTCGCCTGTTGGTCCCGGTCGGGGTTGAATCGCGGGGCCTCTTCGGGTGGTCCGGGTGCTTTGGTGTCCTCACCTGTTGGTCCCGGTCGGGGTTGAATCGCAGGGCCTCATCGGGTGGTCCGGGTGCTTTGGTGTCCTCACCTGTCGGCCCCGGCCGGAGCTGAATCGCGTGGCCTCATCGGTGGTCCGGGCGCTTTGGTGCCCTCCCCTGTCGTCCTCGGTCGGGGTTGAATCGGGTGGCCCCACCGGGCGGCTCAGCCACTTCGCCGTCCTTGCCTGTTGACCCCGGCCGGGGTTGGACAGGGCGGCCCATCGCGTGGCTCGAGCGTGCTTGGCGCCCTCGCCTATCGCTCCCGGTCGGGGTAGGACCGGGTGGTCCGGGCCTCTTTGGCGCCCTCGCCCGTCGGCTCCGGGTGGGTCGACCCGCGTGGCCCCACCGCGTGGCGGGTCTCTTCGGCGCCCTCGCCCGTCGACCCCGGTCGGAGCTGAACCGGACGGCGTCATCGGGCGGTCCGGGCCTCTTCGGTGCCCTCGCCCGTCGACCCCGGCCGAAGCTGAACCGGGCGACCCCACCGGGCGGCCTGAGCCTCGTCGACGTGTGGGCTGAGTCTTCCCTTGCACTTTCGGTGGTTCTACACTCGGCGCCTCCCGGCCGCTGACTCGTTTCAGCGTCGTTTCCGAAGCCACGTTTGTCAGATCGAGGAGTGTCCATGGCCACCGTTGCCGACCCATCGCTCTACCCGACCCCGCTGCCCGAGTCCGCCCGGCGGATCGAACTGCGCACGACCGGTGGGCCGCTGGCGGCCCTGGAGATCACGCCGCCGGAAGGCGTCGAGACGAGGGGCACCGCGGTACTGGTGCCCGGGTTCAGCGGTTCGAAGGAAGACTTCCTGCCGATGCTGGAGCCGTTGGCCGCCGAGGGCTATCGCGTCGTGTCGTACGACCAGCGCGGCCAGTTCCAGTCACCCGGCCCGACCCGGTGGCGGGATTACGACGTGACCGCCTTCGCGGCCGAACTGGCCGAGGTCATCGCGGCCGTCGACACCGCGCCGGTGCACCTGCTGGGACACAGCTTCGGCGGGATCGTGGCGCAGCGCGCCGTGGCCGACGCGCCGGCGAGCGTGCGGAGCCTGACGCTGCTCGGCACAGGTCCGGGCAACACCGAGTTCGCGGGCGCGAAGATGGTCGGGCCGCTGGTGTGGATCCTGCGGATCGGCGGGACGTCGCTGTTGTGGATGCTCATGCGCGGCCAACTGAGGAAGGCCGGACTCGCGCACGGCTCCCAGGTGTGGCTGAAGCACCGGCTCGTCCACACGCACAAGGCGAACCTGATCGGGATCATCCGCACGATGTTGGGAGAGCCGTCGCGGGTGGCGGCGTTGGCGCAAACGGATGTGCGCTTCCTGGTGATGTGCGGCGAGAACGACATGCCGTGGACGCCCGCGACGCAGGCGAAGATGGCCCGGGACCTGAACGCGCGGCACGTGGTGATCGCCGACGCGGGGCACACGCCGAACGAGGAACGACCGGAGGAGACCGCGAAGGCGCTGGCGGACTTCTGGGTTTCGGTGGACGTGGAGAGCTGAGCGACAGCGACCCACCCGGCCGACCACGGCGACAGATCCCCGCAGCCCCGCCCACACGGTGATCCTCCGGACGCCGACCCGCCGACCCGCCGACCCGCGACCCGCCCGGCCACCTCGGGCGCAGTCGACCGCACGCCCTTCAGGCGCCAAGGCCTGCAGGGCGCTTCGCGTACGGCCGTGATGGTTCGGCATTTCGGCATGCCCCCGATCGCGGTGCCGCGCCCGAACGGCCCCGAGAAGTCCTCCCCTCCAGGGTCTGGACATTTATTTAATCTCGAATAAACAATTGGGCTCCGCACCGGGAGACGTCACGGCCGCATACGCGCGGTCGGGGGTGTCACGCCTGCGGGTTCGTCTGTGTGGTGACCGTTCCGAGCCGCGAAGGATGCCCGATGCGTACGACCTTCCTTCCCCCCGCGCCTGATCCGTCCCACGGGCGGCACGGCCGGCGATCGCGTCATCCGGCGCGGCCGCAGGCGGCGGCTCGGCGCAACCGGACCGCGCGGTACGGGTGTTGCCGGTGAGCGGCACGGTGGACGACGCCACCACGGACGATGCCGGCGAGGCGTTCGCGCCGCGGAGCGAACAGCGCCGCTCCGCCGCGGGCCTGGCCGCCGAACTCGTCGATGCCGAGGCGGAACGTACCCAGGCGGCCGAGGCCGAACGTGAGGTGCTGTTCGCCGACGATCTGTTGCCCGGAGTGGGCGGCGAGCAGCTGACCCTCCGCCGGGGCCTGGCCGCGGGTGGTTCGGCGACGTTCCTGACGCTGATGGCGCTTTCCGCGTTCGACGAGCTGGAGACCGCGACGTTGGGCGTGCTGGCCCCGGACATCCGCGACTCGTTCGGGATGAGCGACGGCGCGATCGTGTTCCTGTCGGCGGCGTCGGGCGCGTTCCTGGTGCTCGGTGCGCTCCCGATGGGCTGGCTGGCGGACCGGTACCGGCGCGGCAAGGTCGCGGGATGGGCCGGACTGGCCTTCGCCGCCTTCGTGTTCGCGTGCGGTTTGGCGGCGAACGTATTCCTGATGTTCCTCGCCCGGCTGGGCGTCGGGGTGGCCAAGGCGAGCACCTTGCCGGTGCACGGCTCGCTGAACGCGGACACCTACCCCATCGGGGTACGTGGCCGCATCGCCGCGGCGACCGGTATGGCGGGCCGCCTCGCCGGGGTACTGAGCCCGCTGGTGGTCGGCGGGATCGCCGCGCTCGCCGGCGGCGACGACGGCTGGCGCTGGGCGTTCTTCGTCCTGGGCATCCCCACCGCGCTCGTGGCGCTGTACGCCTTCCGGCTGCCCGAACCCCCGCGCGGACAGCACGAGATGAAGGCGGTGCTCGGCGAGGTCATCACCCACGACAAGCCGATGCCGATCTCGATCGAGGCGGCGTTCGCCCGGTTGATGCGCATCCGTACCACCAAGACGGTCATCCTGGCGTTCGCCGCGATGGGCTTCGGCCTGTTCACCGGGCCGGTGCTGACGAACCTGTGGATGGAGGACCACTTCGGGCTCGGCACGTTCGAACGCGGGGTGTACGGCACCCTCGGCGGCCTGGGCGTGCCGGCCGTCCTGCCGTTCGTCGGCCCGCGCTACGACCGGCTCTACCGCACCGACCCGGCGCGCGCCCTGAAGCTGGTCGGCTACCTGATCCTGCCGGTGGCGGCGCTGACGCCGGCGCAGTGGTTCATGCCGACCGCGCCCGCGTTCGTCATCGCACAGATGTTGCCGCTGGTCCTGCTGTCCGCGGCGTTCGCGATGATCGGCCCGGTCATGCAGTCCGTGTCCCCCTACCAACTGCGCGGATTGGGCACGGCGCTCGCGGCGATCTACATCTTCTTCATCGGCGCGACCGGCGGCTCGCTGCTGTCGGCGCTCATCCTGGACTCGTACGACGCGCGCGCGGCGGCACTGGTCATCGGCGTCCCGGCGACGCTGGTGGGCAGCCTGATGCTGATCCGCAGCTCCTCGTTCATCAAGAACGACCTCGCCTTGGTCGTCCATGAATTGCGGGAGGAACTCGCGGAGCGGGACCGCCAGGCCCGGGACCCCGAGCAGGTCCCGGTGCTCCAGGTCAACGACATCGACTTCGAATACGGCAACGTGCAGGTGCTGTTCGGCGTCGGATTCGAAGTCCGGCGCGGCGAGGTCCTCGCCCTCCTGGGGACGAACGGCGCCGGCAAGTCCACGATCCTGAAGGCGATCTGCGGCCTGGGAACCCCCTCTCGCGGCGTGGTCCGGCTGAACGGGAAGACCATCACGTATGTCTCGCCCGAACAGCGCGGCCGGTACGGCATCCGCCTGCTGCCCGGCGGCAAGGGCACCTTCCCCGGCATGACCGTGGCGGAGAACCTGGAGATGGCCGCGTTCCAGCTCCGCGATCGGGACCGGGCCCACCGCGACGCCCGACTCGCCTACGTGCTGGACGTGTTCCCCGACATGAACGACCGCCTCGCGCAGCGGGCGGGCAGCATGTCCGGCGGCCAGCAGCAGCAACTCGCCCTCGCCATGGTGCTGATGCACGACCCCGAGGTGCTGCTCATCGACGAACTCTCGCTCGGCCTCGCCCCCGTCGTGATCCAGGACCTGCTCGCGGTGATCGAGCGCCTCAAGGCGGACGGCCTGACGATGATCATCGTCGAGCAGTCCCTGAATGTGGCGCTGGCGATCGCCGACCGGGCGGTCTTCCTGGAGAAGGGGCAGGTCCGGTTCACCGGTGATGCCCGTGAACTCGCCGAGCGCGACGACCTCGCCCGCGCGGTGTTCCTCGGCAAGGACGGTGGCTGACCATGATCGAACTCACCCGGCAGCTCGCCTTCGACGGCGTCGTCAACGGCATGGTCGTCGGCCTGCTCGCGATGGGCATCGTGCTCGTCCACCGCTCCACCCGCATCGTCAACTTCGCGGTCGCCAACATGGGCCTGGTCGGCTCGGCGCTGTTCGCGCTGCTGAATCTCCGCTACGACGTGCCGTTCTGGATCGCGCTGGCCGTCTCCCTCGTCGTCGGCACCGCGTTCGGCGCGGTCGTCGACCTCGTCGTGGTCCGACGCCTGTTCGCCGCCCCCCGCGTGATCCTGCTGGTCGCCACGATCGGCGTCGCCCAACTGGCGCTGGTGATCGTCATGGCCTATCCGGAGGTGGACGCCGCCAACACGTATCCGGTGTGGTCCACGTCGAAGTGGAGTCCCGCCGGCGTAGAGGTCACCGCGACCCAGCTCGCGGTGCTCGTCGTCGTCCCGCTCGTCGCCGTCGCGCTCGGCTGGTTCCTGGCCCGTACCGTGCTCGGCAAGACGGTCAAGGCCTCGGCGGACAACCCGGATCTGGCCAGGCTCAACGGCATCAGCCCCAAGGCCGTCTCCACCGCGGTGTGGGCGATCGCCGGGCTCGTCGCGACGATCTGCCTGATCCTCATCTCCGGCCGCACCGGATCGGTCGGTTCCCCCGCGGTACTGGGCATGACCACCCTGATGAGGGCGCTGGCGGCCGCGGTGATCGCCCGCATGGTCTCCTTCCGGGTCGCCCTGGTCGCCGGGGTGGTCCTCGGACTCCTCGAATCCGTCGTCCAGTTCAACTGGATCGATCGGCCCGGCCTGACCGACATGGTCGTCTTCGCGCTCGTCCTCGTCGCGGTGTTCGTCGTGGGGCGCGGTCGGGACACCGAGGCGTCGACGTTCTCCTTCGCGCCCAAGGTCCGGGCGATCCCGGTACGCCTGCAAGAGCTGTGGTGGGTGCGCAACCTGGAGCGGTTCGGCCTGATGTTCCTCGGGCTGATCGCGGTCGTCGTGCCGCTGCTCGTCACACAGCCGTCCAAGCAACTGCTCTACACGACCATCCTGGCGTACGCGATCTGCGCCGCGTCGGTCACCGTGCTCACCGGCTGGGCCGGGCAACTCTCGCTCGGGCAGATGGCGTTCGCCGGGATCGGCGCGCTCACCGCGGCATCGCTCTCGCGCGGACTGCGGCTGGACCTCGGCGGCGGCAACGTCCTGGTGGTCCAGCGCCTGACCTTCCCCACCGCCGTGTGCGCCGCGGCGCTGCTGACCGCGGCGCTCGCCGCCGTGATCGGCGCCGGCGCACTGCGGGTGCGGGGACTGCTCCTGGCGGTCAGCACGCTCGCGTTCGCGGTCGCCTGCGAGCAGTGGGTCTACACCCAGGACGTCTTCCACGACAGTCCGACGCAGACCGCCGCGTCCTTCCCGCGCACCGACGTCTTCGGGATCGACGTCACGTCGCAACGCTCCTACTACTACGTGGTGCTGGCCGTGCTCGCGGCCGTGCTCGTGATCACCGGCAGGCTGCACCGCACGGGCGTGGGCCGGACCACGATCGGGGTACGCGACAACCCGGCGACCGCGTCCGCCTACACCGTGCCCGCGGCCCGGGTGAAACTGCGGGCGTTCGCCCTGGCGGGAGGCGTCGCCGGGATCGGCGGGGCGCTGCTCGCGGGCGCGCTCCAGACGGTGCCCTACAGCGACGCGTACTTCCGCAGCGCGGACTCCCTCACGCTGGTATCCGTCGTCGTCATCGGCGGACTCGGCGCCACCTCGGGGCCGGTATGGGGATCGCTGTGGGTGATCGGCCTGCCCGCCGTCTTCCCCGGCAACTCCATCGTGCCGCTGCTCGCCTCCAGCCTCGGCCTGCTGATGCTGCTGCTGTACTTCCCCGGCGGTCTGGTCCAGATCGGCTACGCGATGCGCGATGCCGTGCTCTCCTGGGCGGAACGACGTCTGGGCCCGGCACCCGCGAAGACCGTCGGTGCCATCCCCACGTCGCTCACCCGCACGGAGCGCGCACCGCTGCCCGACGGGAAGCCGGTGCTGGCGACCTCGAACATCCGCGTCAGGTTCGGCGGCGTCAGCGCCGTCGACGGCGTGGCGATCGAGGTCATGCCGAACGAGATCGTCGGCCTGATCGGCACCAACGGCGCCGGCAAGTCCACGCTGATGAACGCCATCGGCGGGTTCGTCCCCGCCACCGGCACCATCGAACTCCTCGGCCGGGACGTGTCCACACTGGCGCCCGCGCGCCGCGCGTCCGTCGGCCTGGGTCGCACCTTCCAGGCCGCGACGCTCTTTCCCGAGCTCACGGTCACCGAGACCGTGCAGATCGCCCTGGAGGCGCGCGGGCGTACCGGACTGCTGTCGTCCGCGCTGTGGCTGCCCAAATCCCTGAAGGGGGAGCGCGCCAAGAAGGCCCATGCGCACGACCTCATCGACTTCCTGGGCCTCGGCCGATACGCCAACGCGTTCATCGGCGACCTGTCCACCGGCACCCGGCGAATCGTCGAACTCGCCGGCCTGCTCGCGCTCGACGCCCGTGTCCTGTGCCTGGACGAGCCGACCGCCGGTGTCGCACAGCGCGAGACGGAGGCGTTCGGCCCGCTCATCGTGGAGATCCGGCGTGAACTCGGCGCGTCCATGCTGATCATCGAGCACGACATGCCGCTGATCATGGGGATCAGCGACCGCGTGTACTGCCTGGAGACCGGCCGCGTCATCGCCGCCGGCGCGCCCTCCGCCGTGCGCAACAACCCGAAGGTCGTCGCGAGTTACCTCGGCACCGACGAACGCGCCATCGAACGCAGCGACCCCGTGCCCACCTGAGCCGGTCCCGCCGCCTGTCAGACCCCGTCTTCTTGTGCTTTGCCCTCCAGTTGTGCCCCGCCCTTCGAAAGGACTCCCCGGCATGACCTCCACCAGACGTATCCGTCCGACCGCCCGACGCGCCACCTCGATTCTGGCCGCGTTGTGCGTGGCGGCAGCCGCGGCGGGTTGCACCGTCGAGGACAAGAAGTCGCCCACCACCCCCTCGGGTTCGAACGCTCCGGCCATCCCGGCAGTGGCGCCGGGGGTCACCGCGGACAGCATCAAGATCGGCGTCGTCTACCCCGACTTCGCCGCGCTCAAGCCGTTCGTCAATCTCGACGCGGGTGACTTCGAGGTCGCCTACAAGGCGCTGATCGCCAAGCTCAACGCCGCGGGCGGGATCAACGGCCGCAAGATCGTCCCGGTGTTCGCGAAGATCAACCTGCTGGCTCCGGCCTCCGCGCAGGAGACCTGTGTGAAGCTCACCGAGGACGAGAAGGTCTTCGCGGTCCTGGGCATGCTGCCCATCGCCGACCAGACCTCGTGCTACGTCCAGACCCACAAGACCGCGCTGATCGGCGGGGCCATGCCGGCCGCGCTGTACGCCCAGGCCCAGGCACCCTGGTTCACCGACATCGACGGCGACGCCTCCGCCAAGGCCGTCGACGCGCTCGCGGCGCACGGCGACCTGAAGGACCGGAAGGTCGCCGTCGTCGCCGATACCCAGGGGCAGACGGACGCCGAGAACATCCTCCTGCCCGCGCTCAAGCGCTACGGCGTCACGCCCGTCGCCACCGGATACCTCGGGTCGACCGTCGGCGACCCGGCCGCAACCCTGCAACAGGGCACCGTCCTCCTGCAGAAGGCCCGGACCGCGGGCGCCGACACGATCCTGCTGACCGGCGGCGCGGCCTCGCAGATACCGGCGATGCTGGAGAAGTCGGACTGGCGGCCGCGCCTGCTGTTCAGCCTCAACCCCTCGGGCTACACGCAGGACAAGGGCCGGCACGACTTCGGCACGCTCACCGGTTCGGTGGTGGTCAACCCCGTTCTGGACTGGACGGAACCGCAGATCGTGGACTGCGTGCACACCGTCGAGCAGGCCGACCCCTCGCTCACCGGCAAGCTCGTCGACCCCACCACCGTTGCCCCCGGCCTGCCGACGCTGGGTGGGTCCGTCCAGACGGCCTGCATCAACCTCTCCCTGTTCAAGTCGATCGCCGGGAAGGCCGGCAAGGACCTGAACTACAACAGCTTCCAGCAGGCCGGGTTCGGCCTCGGGAAGTACCGCCTGCCCAACTACCGGGACGACGCGACGTACGCACAGCAGACGCCGAGCGGCGCGCTCCCCTTCCGGGTGCAGGCGTACGAGCCGGGCACCAACCGCTTCATCGCGGTGCCGTCCTGATCGCTCGGCCGCTTGCTCCCCTGATCGTTCGGCTGACTGTTCCGCAGCAGCAGGGCAAGGCACCGACACGCATGCCATGGAGTCGAACATGAACCACCTCATCCCGCCGGACCCGGCCGACGCCCACGACCTGACCGCCCTGCTGGGCCGGCTCACCCTCGAAGACAAGGTGCGTCTGGTCGCCGGCCACGACATGTGGTCGCTGGCCGAACTGCCCGGGATCGGCCTGCGCGCGCTGCGCATGTCCGACGGCCCGGCAGGAGTGCGCGGCACCGGCATGGGCGAGCACGAGACCTCGCTGCTGTTCCCGTGCCCCTCCGCGACCGCGGCCACCTGGGATCCGGAGACGGCACGCCGGGTGGGCCGGCTGATGGGCACGCAGGCCCTGGACAAGGACGTCCACGTCCTGCTGGCACCGACCGTGAACATGCACCGCACCCCGTTGGGCGGACGGCACTTCGAGTGCTACTCCGAGGACCCGCTGCTCACCGCGCGGACCGCCGTCGCGTTCGTCGAGGGCGTCCAGTCGACCGGAGTCGCCGCGACGATCAAGCACTTCGTCGCGAACGACTCCGAGGACGAACGCATGTCCTACGACAGCCGCGTCGGCGAGCGCGCGCTGCGCGAGGTCTACCTCGCGCCGTTCGAGGCGGCGGTCCGCGAGGCCCGGGCGTGGCTGGTGATGTCGGCGTACAACTCGGTCAACGGCGCGTCGATGACCGAGAACTCCCGGTTGCAGAACGACGTCCTCAAGGACGAGTGGGGCTTCGACGGCGTGGTGGTCTCCGACTGGACGGCGGTCCGCTCCACCGAGCCCGCGGTCGTCGGAGGCACCGACGTCGCCATGCCGGGCCCCACCGCGCAGTGGCTCGAACCACTTGTCGAGGCGGTCCGGGCCGGCCGGGTCGAGGAGGCCGTCCTGGACGACAAGGTGCTGCGCGTCCTACGGCTCGCCGCCCGTGTCGGTGTGCTCGAGGAGGAAGTCGCGCGAAGCCACACGTGCACTCCGGCGGACGCGACAGCGCAACTGCGCGCGGTTGCGGCCCGCGCCATGGTGCTGCTGGAGAACGGTGCCCGGGCGCTTCCCCTGGACGCCTCGGCGCTGCGCCGGGTCGCCCTGATCGGCCCGAACGCGGTACGCGTGTCCGCCCAGGGCGGCGGCTCCGCGCACGTCAACCCCGAGCACATCGTCGGGATCCCCGAGGGACTGCGAGCCGCCCTCGGTCCCGACGTCGAACTGATGGTACGGTCCGGCGCGTTCACCCACCGGTACCTCCCCGCGCTGCCCCGCGACGCCATCGTCGACCCGACCACCGGCGACCCCGGCGTCGGCCTGGAATACCGGGCCGCCGACGGCATCGTGCTGGACACCACCGTGCGCCTCGACCCCGGCATGGTCTTCTGGCCGGGCACCTTGGTCGAGGGCACCACCGCCGTGGTGATGCGCACCAGACTCACCCCGGTCGTGGACGGGACCCACCTGATCGATGTCGTCGGCGCGGGTGCGTTCACGCTCACGGTCGACGGTGTGTCCCACGAGATCCATTCGGCCGCCGAGAGCGCCGACATGGGCGCGATGCTGCTGCGCCCGCCGCTGCGGCGCCTGGACGTCGACGCGCGGGCCGGCGTGCCCGTCGACATCGAACTGGTCTTCCACAGCGTCGTCGAAACGATGTTCGGCAAGATCGGCATGGGCTGGGGCGCCCCGCGGCTGTCCGACGACGAGGAACTCATCGAGGCGATCGCCGACGCCGCCGCGGCCGATGTCGCGATCGTCGTCGTGGGCACCACCGACGACATCGAATCCGAATCCTTCGATCGCAGCAACCTGGCGCTGCCCGGCCGTACCGACGAACTGGTGACCAGGATCGCCGAGGCCAACCCGAACACCATCGTCGTCGTCAACGCGGGTGCACCGGTTCTCATGCCGTGGCGCGATCGGGTGGCCGCGGTGCTGTGGGCGTGGCTACCCGGCCAGGAAGGCGGCGCGGCACTGGCCGACGTCCTGACCGGCGAGGTCGAACCGGGCGGCCGGCTGCCCTCGACGTTCCCGGCCGAGGAGGAGCACGTCCCGCTGCTGTCGACGAAGGTCGTCGACGGCGGAATCGACTACACCGAAGGCCACACCATCGGCTACCGCCTGTGGGCACGGCACGGCACCAAGCCCGCCTATCCCTTCGGCTACGGACTCGGCTACACCGACTGGCGCTACGACGACGCCGAGGTCGAAGGCGATGCCGACCAGGGCCTGACCATCGACGTCACACTCACCAACGCCGGCACGCGCGACGGCCGCGAAGTGGTGCAGGTGTATCTGGAACCCGCGGACGGCACGTTGTTCGGCGCACCCGAACCACTTCGGCTGATCGGCTTCACCGCCGTGGACGTCCCCGCCGGTGCCACCGAGGCCGTCCGCGTCCACGTCACACCGCGGACCCTCGAGCGCTGGGACACCGAGGCGAACGCCTGGACCACGGTGCCCGGCACCTACCGACTGGCCATCGGCAGGCACGCCGCCGACCCGCACATCACCACCACATTCACCCTCTGATGCTCCGGCGGTGGTTGCACCACCGCCGGCACCGAGCCGGGGCTCGTGCGCGAGCAGGGCGACCGCACGCCGGTGTGGATGCCGTGGGGGGCCGCCGTCGGGGCAGCCGTCGCGGCACGGGACCTGGGGGCCGTGCCGCGACGGTGGGGATCGAATGCGCGACAGAGTGCGGCAATATCGATTTCGGCATGCCCGTACATTGAATTATTCACACGGATCGGCATGCGGGAAAAGGACCGTAGTAACCATGGGAATCAATCGGCGATCTGCTTTCCGTATCTCTGGACATGTTGGTGACTCGACAGTAGCTTACCGGCCGGTACGACAAACAGATTCCCATGAAGGTCATCCGGGAGGAATTGTGCTCCGCACGATCCTGAAAAGATCCCCCGTTCTACTCGGTACTGCCGCACTACTCGCCGCCACGGTCCTGACCGGGCCGGCCACCGCGCAGGGTGCGCCGTCCTATTCGAAGTACACCGCGCTGGGCGACTCGTACGCCGCGGGCGCGGGCATACCGGATGTGTCCGCCGGTGCGTGCCTGCGTTCGAACCACAACTTCGGGAGTGTCCTCGCGGCCTCGCTCGGCGTGACCGACTACAGCGACGTGACCTGCGCGGGTGCGAAGGTCCTCGATCTGACGGCAGCTCAGGTATCCCCGGTGCCACAGTTGGATGCCGTCGACAGGGACACCGACCTGGTGACGCTCGGCATCGGCGGCAACGACCTCAGCGCCTCCCCCCTCGGCGTCGTCGAAGTCATTCTCAAGTGCATCCTGGTGTCGGGGTCGGACCCGCTCGGTGCTCCGTGCCACAACCAATACGCCGACCGGCACTTCGACTTCGGCACCGCGTCATGGGTCTACGAGAACGACGTCCTCGCCGCCGCCATCACGGCGACCGCACCGCGACTCGCCTCGGCCCTCCAGGCGATCCACACCAAGGCGCCGGGGGCGAAGATCGTCCTCGTCGGCTATCCGTCGGTCCTTCCGGACAACGAGTGGACGTGCTTGGGTCGCCGGCCGCCGGCGATCGGCGACGTCGCGTACCTGCGCGGCATCATCACCCGGTTGAACGGCATGCCGGCCACCACGGCCGCCGCGAACGGCACGACGTACGTCGACACGGCCACCGTGAGCAAGGGCCACGACGTGTGCTCCGACCAACCGTGGGTCGAAGGCCTGATCCCGGGTTCACCCACACTTCCCTTCCACCCGAACGCGGCCGGCGAAAGCGCCATGGCCGGGGCGGTACTCGCCGCACTGAGCCACTAGCCGGCCCGAATTCGGCGGCGCTCGAAGCGGCATCACGAAAGCGGTGTGAATTACCGTCGCGACGCCGAGATCGACACGGGTTCCTCGGCCGAAGAAATCCGGCCGGGGAATTCCGGTCGAGGAACTTGCCGCGTACCGTGGTCCGGAGTTCGGATTCCTTCCGAGGCCGGACTCCCGAGATATGTTCGGCACCTTACGCGTGACGAGAGCATGTCGAGGCCGACGCGGTGCACGAGCAGGTTCGGGCGCCGGCGTGCGGGGGAGGCCCTGTCGTCGCCGTCGCCGTCGCCGTCGCCGTCGCGGTCTCCGCTCGGTTTCGGGGCCGCGTCGGTCAGCCCGGCCACTTGCCCGACACGCGGCGGACGGCGGTTGCCCCTCCGCGGTCTGTGGCGGCCTTGACGGCCGCGAAGATCGCCCCCTGCAGCGCGGCGGCGATGAGCACCTCACGCCACCCACGGTCCTCGTCGGTGGCAT
The DNA here is from genome assembly GCF_045207655.1 of Embleya sp. NBC_00888. Taxonomy (NCBI): domain Bacteria; kingdom Bacillati; phylum Actinomycetota; class Actinomycetes; order Kitasatosporales; family Streptomycetaceae; genus Embleya; species Embleya sp. NBC_00888. The sequence goes on from NZ_CP108785.1 coordinate 4,159,899, forward strand.
CCGGGGCGTCGTCCTCGTGGCCCAGCACCTTCCACGTCTGCTTGAACACGGCACCCGCGACCATTCCGCTCAGTGCCCCGGCGAGCAGGCCGATCGGCTTGTACGCGATCTTCGCGGTGTTCATCACCGGCTCCCTTCGTGAGACGACGTGAATTCGATCGCGATTACCCGCGAGACGGGAATCCAGCCTTCGATCAGGTCCGATCAGGTCCGATCAGGTCCGAGCAGGTCGACGGCCGCGTCATGTCATCCGTCCCGGGTTTCGGCGACCGGCGTGCGCACCGCCTCGCGCAGGCCCGCCGCCTCCGCCCCGAGGCGCGGCCGGTGGGCCGCGCCGCCGCCCGCGAGTTCGATCTCGGCGAGGCCGCAGACGAGGTCCCGGCCTTGGAACGGCACGACTCCGGCCCCGCGCTCATGGAGGGCGGAGCCGGAGTGGGGTCACTTCCACATCATGAAGAGGATCACCGGGACGAGGAACAGCAGGACCCACGGTTCGATCAGGACCAACAGGCCCAGACCGGTGTAGGCGGCTGCTTCGGTCAGGCGGTGCTTGGTGGCCTTGCGCTTCTTGCCCTTGTTCTTGCTCTTGCCGTTGTTCTTGGACTTGCCCTGGCCCTTCGCGTCCGTGCACCGCCCGGCCTCGTCGTGGGTGGACTCGGCGGGTGCTTCGAGGTGCTGTTTGGTGAGGGAGATCGGGGGGCTGGTCTGTGCGTCGGCGGGGTTGGTCATGGTGATCTCCGTAAGTTGTTCGGTGGTGGGTGGTGGGTGGCGGGTCGGCGGCCGGGCGTCGATCGCGGCGGAGGTGTTACCGCTGCCGGCGCTCGGCGTGGTCCTTCAGGTGTCGAAGCCATTCGCGCAGCGAGTGGTCGAGCGCGAGGCGCATGTCGTCGGGCGCGGCGTCGACCGGTGCGCCGCTCCAGGATTCGTCGGTGCGGACCGTCACGACGCCGTCCTGCTCGTGGAACGTCCAGACGTGGACGCCTTCGATGCCCTGCACCGGGCCACCCCAGACGACGCGCTTTCCGGGGACGACCTGGTAGACGGTCGACGTGATGTCGAGGCCGTGGGTGAGCCACCGGAACCGCGCGCCGGGGGCGAGTGGGGCGTCGAGTTCGGCGCGGTCGATGTCCGGGTTCCAGTCGGCCCAGGCGTCGATGTCGCTGTGCAGGGCCCAGACGTCGGCGAGCGGGGCGTTCACCGTGATGGCGAGCCGCACGATGACGGGGGCGTCGGCGTCGACGGCCTCGATCGGGGGGAGGAGGGCGTTGGGTGTGCCGGCGGCGCGTGGGGTGGCTTCGGTGCTCATGGCGCGATCTCCTTGACGAGAAGGCCTCATGAGTGATTGATCACTCATATTTTGGGCCGCGGAACGTTGGGCAGATTGACAGAAATTCATGGGGTATGTCGACTTGGCCTTGGCGTATTGCCATTGCCGGTCGAGATGTGAGTAGCTAATCACTCACATCTTCGTTCGTCAAGGATCCGCGATCGGTGCCAACAAGGTCGACGCGCCTTGGGCGCGGGCTCGCACTCCGACGCCGCGACCGTCGCCTTCGTCACCTGGGCGCGGCGGCAGACCGCGCCGCCCACCGCGTACGGCCACCGGGCCCGACGGCGAGGGCGCGGGTGGCCGGATGGCGGGTCAGCGAGGTTGGCGTAGGCCCGCGACGAGGAGTGCGACCAGGGCGCGTGCGTCGTAGCGGGGGTCGGTCTCGGCGCCGATGCACAGGTTTCCGATGCCGCGCATGAGTTGGTACGCGGTGAGGTCGGAGCGGACCTCGGTCGCTGCGACCGCGGCGTCGAGGAGTCGGGTGCACACCGGTACGAGGCGGTCGAGGAAGTAGGCGTGCAGGGCCTCGAAGCCGGCGTTGTCGGCCTGCATCGCGGCGGCCAGGCCGTGTTTGGTGACCAGGAAGTCGACGAAGAGGTCGACCCATCGTTCGAGGGCGACGTGCGCGGTCGGGCCCGCGGCCAGGAGGGCGGGGCCGGCCTCGGCGCAGGCGTCGACCTGGTGGCGGTAGACGGCGATGACGAGGTCCGCCCGGGTGGGGAAGTGGCGGTAGACCGTACCCACCCCGACGCCGGCCTTGGCCGCGATGTCGCGTACCGGGGCCTCCACTCCCGAGGCGACGAAGACCGCGGCGGCCGCGTCCAGCAGGGTCTTCTGGTTGCGCCGGACGTCCTTGCGCTTGGATTCGGCCGCGCTTCCCTGCCGGTTGTCGTCGTTCATCGCCGCGGGTCCTTTCGTGCCGTTGCAAAGCGGAACCATGTTCCGTATCGTTGGCGGAGCGAGGTTCCGTTTCGCCCATGATGGCAGATCGAGAGACCGCGGACGATGCCGTCCGGCGGGCTCGCGCTCCGTCCGGGGAAGGGCACACGACCGTCGACAGGCGGCGTCGGTGTGCCCGCGTGTCAAAGACGGTCCTCGCCGCCAACCCAACCCGCGCCCGCCGCCCCGACGCGGGCGGCGGCCGGGTCCGCCGAACCAAGACTGCGAAGAAGCCGAACGGAAGGCAGTTCCATGTCCGACTCGAACACCACGGACTTCACCAAAGCCACAAACGTCACGAGCGCCACGGTGGTCTCCGCGAAGCCGATCGTCCTGCCCGCCCCGGGGCGCGGTGCGGACCTCCAGGTGCGGGTGTCCGCCCCCGCGACCGGTGGCGACCTGCCCGTGATCGTCTTCTCGCACGGATTCGGCTGGTCGATGAACGGCTACGCGCCGCTCGCCGACCACTGGGCCGCGAACGGCTTCGTGGTCGTCCAGCCCACCCACCTCGACTCCCGCACGCTCGCCATCCCGCACGAGGACCCGCGTACGCCCCGGATCTGGCGCATTCGGATCGAGGACCTCACCCGCGTGCTGGACGGGCTCGACATCCTCGAAGCGTCCGTGCCGGGCCTCGCCGGCCGCGTCGACCGCGGTCGCATCGCGGTCGCCGGCCACTCCTGGGGCGCCCAGTCGGCGAGCGCGCTGCTCGGGGCGCGTGTCCTCGACGCCGACGGCGTTCCCGGCGAGGACATGTCCGACCCCCGCGTCAAGGCGGGCGTGCTGTTGGCTCTGACCGGCCTGGGCGACGACCTGACTCCCTTCGCCGTCGAGCACCTCCCCTTCCTGAGGCCGTCCTTCGATGCCATGACCACCCCGGCCCTCATCGTCGCCGGGGACCACGACCAGTCCCACCTGTCCACCCGCGGCCCGGACTGGTTCACCGACCCCTACACCCACAGCCCGGGAGACAAGAGCCTGCTCACCCTGTTCGGGGCGGAGCACTCGCTCGGCGGCATCCCCGGCTACGAGGTCGCCGAGACGACGGACGAGAGCCCCGCGCGCGTCGCCCTGATCCAGCGGTTCACCACGGCCTTCCTCCGCAGCGCCCTTTACCCCGAGGACACCGACTGGAAGACCGCGGTCGCCGCACTGGAGGACGCCGCCGACCCGCTGGGGACGCTGCGCAGCAAGTAAAGGCCCTGTTCCCGGCGGACGTTCCGACACGATCGTCGGCGCCGCGGACGAACAGGCCCGCCACGGATCAGGATCACTAAGGAAAGGACGGGCGATGATCCTCGTCACCGGAGGTCTCGGCTTCATCGGCTCCCACACCGTGCGAGCGCTGCTCGACCTGGGTCAGGACTGCGTCGCGGTCCAGCGCCGCACCCGCGAACTGCCCGCCGTGCTCGCCGGGTCGCGGGTGACCGTGAAGCAGGCGGACATCACCGACCTCGATGCCCTGCTCGCGATCGGCGACCGCCACGACATCACGGGCATCGTGCACCTGGCCGGGTCCTACCCCTGGCCCCCCGTCCCCGACGCTCCGGTGGAGGAGACCCGGCAGGCGCTCGGTGGATTGCTGAACGTCGTGCAGGCGGCCCAGGATTGGGGTGTGCGACGGCTGGGCATCGCGAGCACGATCGGGGTCTACTTCGGCACCCCGAACGACGGAGTGCTCCGCGAGGACGCGCCGTTGTCGATGAGCGCATCCGTCTCGATCCCGACCTTCAAGAAGGTCGGCGAGATGCTGGGCGGATTCCTCGCCGACACCGCGGGCATCGACATCGTCGACTACCGCATCTCGGGGACCTGGGGCCCGCTCGGACACCCCGATCCGTTCTTCGCCGCGCCCGCCCTCGTGCACGCCGCCGCCCACGGCACCACACCGAACCTCGCCCACCTGGCGGGGCCTGCTTTCGCCGAGGATGGGCTCGACCTCAACTACGTGAAGGACACCGGGCGGGCCATCGCCCTTCTCCAACTCTCGGACAAACTGAACCACCGTACCTACAACGTCGGTTCGGGTCGGTCCACCACCAACGCCGAGCTCGTCGAGGCGATCAGGAAGGTGGTTCCCGACGCTCGGATCGACCTCCCGACCGGAGGCGGTGGGCAGCACATGGTCCTCGACATCGGCCGTCTCCAGGAAGACACCGACTACCGGGCCGAGTACGACACCGACCGAGCCGCCGGCGACTACATCGCATGGCTGCGCGCGGGCAACAAGACCTGAGCGCGGGCCCGGCGCCCGGCTGTCGCCCGGCGGCACCCGCCACCTCCCGCACAAGGCGGTGGCGGGTGCCCGACGGAGCCGGAAGTGGACTGCGGGGGTTCAGCGTTCGCTCACCCGCAGGGTGGTGATGCGGCGGAAGGCCAGGCGGGGTTCCCAGTTCGGCTCGGTGACGACGCGGAGGGTGGGCAGGCGGCGCAGGGTCTTCTCCAGGAGGACGGTGGCTTCCAGGCGGGCCAGTCCCGCGCCGATGCAGTAGTGGATTCCGCCGCCGAAGGAGATGTGTCGGCCCCGGCGCGTGACATCGAAGTCGTCCGCGTCGGGTGTGGCCGCCGGGTCGTGGTTCGCCGCACCGAGCATGGTGTGGACCACTTCCCCGCGGGCGATGGACACCCCCGCGAGTTCGGTGTCCTCGCCGGCCAGGCGGGTGGTCACGTGGATCGGCGGGTCGTAGCGGAAGACCTCCTCGATCGCGTCCGGTACCGCGTCCGGTCGTCCGCGCAGCCAGGACCGCTGGGCGGGGTGTCGGTGCAGGATCCACATCATGGTGGACAACAGGGTCGACGTCGTCTCCAGCGAGGCGATGACGATGAACATGACCAGGAAGTAGACCTCCTCGTCCGCGACTTCCCGGTCCGGCTCGATGCCGTCCCAGGTACGCAGCCAGGTCGAGATCACGTCGTCTCCGGGCTTCGCGCGTCGTTCCGCGACCAACGCGGTGAAGTAGTCACGCAGTCCGATCGCGGCGGCGTCGGCCTCGCGGAGTTGGCGTTTGGTGGGCAGCAACTCCTGCGAGTACGCTTGGGCGTGCGTCAGAGCGCGTAGGAGATCGAAGTCCTCGGCCGGCACGCCCAGCCAGTGGCCGACCGTCGCCACCGGGAGTTGTTCGCCGACGGTGTCGACGAAGTCGGCTTCGCCCGCCGCCATGCGTTCCACGAGGAGGTCGATCAATCCGTCCGTGATCCGCTCGACGGCGGGCCGCATCGCGTCGAGGGTGCTCCGGTCGAAGATGTTGCTGATGGATCGGCGCCGTCGGGTGTGCTGCGGCGGATTGAGTGCCACCAGGGTATGGGCGAGTTCCCGGGACGCGGGCGTCGTCCAGCGGGAACCGTCGGTCTGAGCGGCGCGCCACGCGCCGTCCAAGGCGAGCCAGGCCGGACTGCGCAGTACCTGATCGCAGGCCTGATAGGACGTCAGCAGATATCCGCCCCAGGGCGCGGGCACGACTTCGCCCATTGCTCTGAGTTCCGCGTAGATGGGCAGGGGGTCCGCCTGTCCGCCGATGGAGCGCAGGCGGGACAACAGGCCGACGACGGTCCGGCGGTCAATCACGGTGGCGGATACTGAGGACTGCATGACGTCTCCTTGGTGGAACTCAACAGGATGTCAACTAGACGCTCGGCACAGGCGTGATCGGTCGGCCGCCCGGATGGCCGGGCGGCCGACGCTCTTGGACTTCTTCGGTTGGTGGGGCCGGTGGGGGAACCTCGGGAAGTGGCCGATCGGGCCGGGAGGTTCGGTGAATCAGGTGGCGGTACGGCGGGTTACTGGTTGCGCCACCAGTTCAGGAAGGAACTCCACACACCCGGCTTGCGGACTTCCTCACCGCGGTCGGCGGGGCCGGCGGCGACGCGCGGGGCGGCGGTCGGTACGGGGGGTGGTGTACTCGCCGCCCGGTGCGTGAGGACGGGGGTGTAGCGCGCCGGCAGCGCGTTCAGGGCCCGGTGGAAGGGGCCCGGCCGCCAGTCCAACTCCTGAACCGGGATCGCCAGTTCGAGGTCGGGGAGGCGATTGAGGAGCTTCTCGATCGCGGCGGTGGCGATCAGCCACGCGGAGTCCTTGGCCGGGCAGGCGTGCGGCCCGGCGCTCCAGGCGAGGTGCGAGCGGTTGCTCGGGCGCTGTCCGTGCGCGAAGAGTGTGGGGTCGGTATTGGCGGCGGCGAAACTGATCACCACCGGCGTTCCCTGGCGCACCGCGACGCCGGACAGGTCGACGTCGCGCACGGGGTAGTGCACGGCGTAGTTCGCCATCGGCGGGTCGGTCCACAACACCTCTTCGAGCGCGTCCTCGACGGAACCCCCGGCCCCGAACAGGCTGGCCGAGAAACGTTCGTCGGACAGGATCAGCCGCAGCCCGTTGGCGATCAGGTTCCGTTGCGGTTCGGTGCCCGCGCTCATCAGCATGACGAGTTGATGGATCATCTCCTCGTCGTTCAGCCGGTTGGGATGCGCCATCAGCCACGACGTGACGTCGGGTCCGGGATGGGCGCGCTTGAGCGCGACGAGTTCCACCAGGGCGCCGGTGAGCACCGCGTTGGCGTTCTCCGCGTCCACGCCCTCGAAGATTCCCGAGATTCCCGCGACCAGTCGGTCACCCAACTCGGCCGGACTGCCGAAGAGTCGACTGAAGACCAGGAGCGGCAGGGTTTTGGCGTAGCCGTGCAGCAGGTCCACCGAGCCGCTGTCGCCCCACTGGTCGATGAGGTAGTCCGAACTGCTCTCGACGAATCGACGCAGCTCGTACGGGTCGATCCGGTTCAGACTGTCGGTCACCGCCTGACGCAGCCTCAGGTGCTCGGAGCCGTCGGTGAACAGGCAGTTCGGTCGGTACATCATCATCGGCACGACCGGACTGTCGGCCGGCACCGTGCCGTCCGCCAGTGCCCGCCAGCGACGCGGGTCCTTGGCGAAGACCTCCGGCGAGTGCAGTACGTGCAGCGCGGCGGCGTGCGAGGTCACGAGCATGGCGTCGACGCCGGGCGCCAACTCCACGGGCGCGGCAGGTCCCTGGCGGCGCAGTTCGGCGTACACGGCATGGGCGTCCATGGAGAACGCCTTGCCGTGCAGCGAGGTCGCGCCGCTGCCGGCGTGCGCGGGGCAGCCGGGGGGTGGCGCGGACGGGTCATCGGGACGAGAGTTCACGCGGGTTCCTTTTGCGCACGGGCCTGGAGGTAGCGGACGAGGGTCATCAGGGCCTCCTTCGACGAATTGCGATCACGGGCGTCGCACGTGATCAGCGGTGTCTCGGGAAGGAGGTCGAGGGCGTCGCGGAGCCGGTCCATGGGGTAGGTGGGGGATCCGTCGAAGCGGTTGATCGCGACCGCGTACGGGATGTCGTGTTCCTCGAGCAGTCCGATCACGTCGAAGGACTGGTCGAAGCGCTGCGGGTCGATCAGTACCAGGGCGCCGAGGGCGCCGATGGTCATGTCCTTCCACACCTGCGCGAATCGCTGCTGCCCGGGGGTGCCGAACAGGTACAGGACCACGCGCTCGCTGAGGGTGAGCCGGCCGAAGTCCAATGCCACGGTGGTGGTGGTCTTGCGGCCGGCGCCGGTGAGGTCGTCCACGTCGACGCTCGCCTGGGTCATGGTCTCTTCGGTGGTCAGCGGGCGGATCTCGGACATCGTGCCGACGAAGGTGGTCTTGCCCACCGCGAAGTGCCCGACGATCAGGATCTTGGCCGCGACGCGCACGCTGTCCGAGAGGTAGACGTCTGCCACGGTGACGGGGGGGCCGGCACCGGGGCGGTCGTCAGAGACGAGCGAGTCCATCGAGCACCTCCTGGAGGAGTTCACGCCGCGGCAACTCGGCCGGGGGTATGGGTTGCCGGGTGGCGACGATGCCGCTGTCGATGAGGTCGGACAGCAGCACCTTGACGACGCCGATGGGCAGTTCGAGATGCCCGGCCACCTCGGCCACGGAGAGGATGCCGCCCCGGCACAGGGCGACCAGGCGCTTCTTCTCCGGATCCAGGATGTGCGGGGACATGTCGCCGGGAAGCGCGATCACCAGACTGACCAGGTCGAGGCCGTCGCGGGTGGGATGCCCGCGGCCCTGGGTGATGACGTAGGCACGGACTAATTCGGGAGTGCCGGGCTCCGGCTTGTCGGGCGTCGTCATACGGCGTGATCCACGTCCTGTCGGGGCGGGCTGGTCATTTCCTTTCCTAGCTGACGGACCAGCTGTTGCATGCGAAACGTGATGATCTCCATATCGACGTGTTCGGTGGCGGACACCGCCAGATAGGCTCCGGGGCCGGCCGCCACGAGAAAGATGAAGCCGTCACCGAACTCGACCAGGGTCTGCCGCCACGGTGTTTCCGCGTTGCCGGTGAACTCCGCGGTGCTGCGACTGATCGACTGGAGGCCGGAAAGCGCCGCGGCCTGTCGATCCGCCTCATCGCGGGAGATTCCGTCGGAATGCGCCCGCAATATCCCGTCGGCGGACAGGAGAATCGCGTGTCGGGCCTCTGGAAGCTTGAGTGCGTCGTTGAGCATCCAGGCCAGGTCGTTGTTCATCGAGATTCGTGCCCTTTGGTGTCTGTGTCGGGGACGCGGCCGGAACGGGTGCCTCGTTGGAAGGCACCCATGAGTCCCGCGACTTCCGCGTCCGATCGGGCGGGGGCGTCCGGCGGGTCGGCTTGTTCGGACCGCGCGGCCGGGAGCGGCGCTCGGCGCCGGCGCTGCGGCAGGTCGTCCTCCGAGGGTGCGGCCGCCGGGGCCGGCTGCGCGGCCCGCGGGGCGGACGGCGCGACTTCCCGGGGCTGGACCGCGACCCTACGCTCGCGTCGACTCGGCTGCTCGGGCGACGGCCCCGTGTCCACGGCGGTGGTGAGCAGTTCGGGAGGCAGCATGACCACCGCGCGGGTACCGCCGTAGGGGGAGCGGGTGTCCACCGAGACGGTGAACCCGTACTGGGCCGCGAGCATGCCGATCACGGGGAAGCCGAACTGCGGGGGATGCCCCAGCCGGGTGATGCCGACCGGCTCGTCCGCGGTCAGGAAGCGCGCGGCGCTTTGCCGGACCTCCTCGTGCATGCCCACACCCGCGTCGTCGACCATGATGCAGACGCCGTTGGGCACGGTCTGGAAGTTGATCTCGACCGTGGTGTGCGGGGGCGAGTAACTGGCGGCGTTGTCCAGGAGTTCGGCCACGGCGAGAGCCACCGGCTCGACCGCTCGGCCGATGACCGCCACGTTGGACTGCATCCGGATCTCGACCCGCAGATAGTCCCGGATACGTCCTTTGGCGCCGCGCATGACGTCGTAGAGCGGTGTGGCGTTGCGCTGCCTTCCGGTCCAACCGCCGCACAGCGCGGCGATCACCTGGGCCCGTCGGCCGAATTGCGAGTTCATGTGGTCGATTCCCAACAGGTCCTGGAGGAGTTGGGAATCGGCGTAGTTCTTCTGCATCTCGGAGATCGCGAGCTGCTGCTCACTGGCCAGTCCCTGCAGGGTCCGCATCGCGGCCTTGAGAGCGGTCTTGGCCGAATGATCGGCGCGGTTCCGGGCGTCCTCGACCGCGGTGGTGAACATCTCCACCACCGTCTCGATGCCCTGCGCGTAGGGGGTGTCGCGTAGCTCCTCGTGCAGCAGGACGGAGCCCTTGAGCCGTTCGCCCGATTCGACCAGGGCGGGCAGCAGGGTTCGCGCCACGTTGAGAATCTCGTCGTCGCGCATATTCACATTCTCGGCGAGTGTGCGGTTTCTTTCACGCAAACCCTTGACAGTTCTTCGGCTTCGCGCCGCGTATATCCCGGCGGCGCCCGTGCCGATCACCCCGTACCAGAGTGCGGGGTCGTGCATGAAATCCATTTACAAGATCCTCGTCACGCGATAAGGCAAGCCCGGGTGGTCGGCTCGGTTCGGCGGGTGCGTCGACAACACGAGCGGTCGGCCGCGGTTCGACCCGACCTCTCCGTACGCGCCGAATATGTCTGATTGACACCAAGCGTCACTTTTGGCATTGCTCTCTCGGTTGTAGGGCCTTGTGATTCTAATGGCGTTGAGTTGCCCAGATCGAATCCTCGTCACGCGGCGCTTTTCGGCCATTCCGTTCTGCGACGGACTTGACGAAGTACGCGAGTATGTCCCGAAGTATCGAGACATGATGCTTTATCCCGGCCGACGGTACGACCGGTGATCGGCGACGGATTTCGCGTGGGAAATCAGCCGATTGGAGAAGTCGGCGAAGATTGCGGTCCGGAATGCGCGAATCGGATGGAGGGAATGCGTCATATGGATAGACGCCGGTGGGCGATATGCCGGGGGCGATGCCGTGCCCACGTCGCGAGGCAGGGGTGGTACGCGGGATGCGGCTCGTGCGGCGGGCGCGGCGCGCATGGTGCGCTCGAACCAGCCCGGCGTGGCACGCGGCGGACGGGTGGATTCCGCGTCGACTACGGGCCCGTCGCGACGACGACCGGCGCCGGGGATGCATCGGATTCGGCCAAGTGGTCACCGAGGCAGTCGAATCCACCGGCCGCGGATGACGGCCGGGCATGGGTGTGCCGGTCAGCCGCCGGTGGTCTCGCCGACCGCGACGGCGAGGAGGTGGCTGTCCAGGAGCCCGACGTCCGCGAGCCGGGACGGGGCGGAGTACGCGTGCAGGAGCGCCTTGCTCGTGCGCAGCGCCGAGGCCGACCTGCGCAGGGTCGGCCTGATCCAGCCGTCGACCACCCGGTCGATGTCGGTCGAGGGCGCCACGCGGTGCAACAGGCCGATTCGGTGGGCGGTTTGCGCGTCGAGGGCGTCGGCGGTCAGTATCAGTTCCCGGACGCGCGACATGCCCAGTTCGCTGATCAGCCGTGCGAGCGCGCCGCCCCAGGTGGTGGGGAGTCCGAGCGCGAGTTCGGGAAGCCGGAAGCGACTGTCCTCGGTGCCCACGCGCAGGTCGCAGTGCAGTGCCAGGGCCACCCCGGCTCCGATCGTTCTGCCGTGTACCCGGGCTATCGTGACGACTTCGGCCGCGGCCAGCGCCTCGCACACGGCCCGGGCGCGGTCTCCCAGGCGGCGAAGCGCGAGGCCCGTGGGGTCGGCCGCCAACAATTGGGTCATCTCGGCCCGACCTCCGCCCAGGCAGAAGTCGTCACCCGCACCCGAGAGCACCAGGACACGAATGTCGGGGCATTCGCGGAGTCCGGCGAGAATGGTGCCGAGCTCGGACAACATGGTCTCGTCGAGCGCGTTGCCCTTGTCGGGGCGGTCGAGACGAACCCGCAGCACGCCGCCCTCGTCGGTCACGGCGAGGGTCTTGTGGTCATGCGACATGAACGGCTCCAACGGTGTCGACTGGCTTCCTCTGGCTTCCTCAAAAGCAGGTCGACGAAGCGCAGGAGCACTCTCCGCAGCGGGATCGTTGCTTCGAGGCCGTCCGGGACCGGCAACGAGACAGTAGTGGAGTCCACGGCCCAAGGCCAGGTCGCGGCCCCGCCCGGACGGACGTCGCAGCAGCCGGGTCATTGTGATGTTCCGGACGTGGCACTGCCCGGTAGGCCATGCAACGGGCCTACCGGGCAGCGTCATTCGAAGAAGAAGACCGATCACGGCCGAAGTCGCGCGGACCGGTCGCGTGCGGGTTGCTCAGCAGGCGCCGAGGTCGACCCACACCCCCCATTGGCCGGTGGTTCCCGGGACTTCGCCCTGGGTCCACCACTTGGCGCGGTAGGTGTGGCCGTTGTACGAGACCACGCTGCCGTTGGTGTAGACCGTGTTCGCGTTCCACGCGGGTGCGGTGCAGCCGCCGGGGCCGTTGCCGACGGTCAGCGTGTATTGCGCGGTATGGGTGGTGGTGCCGGCGGCGGTCACCGTCACCGGGTACGTGCCCGGAGTCGCCGACGAACTCACCGAGAACTTCAGCGACGAGTTGGCACCGGACTGGATGGTGCCGGGCGTGAACTCCGAGGTCACCCCACCGGGCAGGTTCGAGGTGGTCAGGGTGAGCGTTTGCGCGGTGCCGCCGGTGGTCGTGGTGCTCACCGTGGTGGTGACGTTGCCACCGGGCGGCGCGTTGCCCGACGTCGGGTTGAGGGTCATCGAGAAGTCGGGGTCGGTCGGACCCGAGGTGCAGGTGGGGTCGTTCGGCTGCGCCGGCAGGCTGACGGCGTCCCAGGCGGCCTTGGTCTTGTTGAACAGGGCGCAGGTGGGGTCGAGGGTCTTGGCCGAGGTCAGGGTGGTGGTGCGGTATTTCTTGTAGGTCATGCCGCTGGTCTTGAGCAGCATGCCGCCGTAGAAGATCTTGCCGGCCTGTTGGATGCCGACCCCGGTGAGGGTGGTGTTGTTGCAGGTGGGGCTGTTGGGCTTGCCGCCGCCGGGGCTGGTGCCCTCGGCGAGGAGGTAGAACCAGTGGTTGAGCGGGCCGGCGGCCTTGTGGACCTCGGTGCTCGGGATGGAGGAGCTGTAGCAGTCGGGGTCGCCGTTGGTGGAGGGCTTGTACATGTAGCGGATCGGGCCCTGGCCGACCAGGTTGACGGTCTCGCCGACGGTGTAGTCGGGGACGTCGTAGGGGGAGGGCTCGTTGGTGTAGGCCTCGGTGAGCGCGCCGAAGATGTCGCCGGTGCCCTCGCCGAGTCCGGCCTCGCTGCCCGCGCCGCCGGGGGTGAACTGGTCGATGCCGTGGCCGAATTCGTGGCCGATGACGTCCATCGACGAGATCCACTGGTTGGACTGGTTGTGGCCGATGGTGACGGAGGAGCCGTCCCAGTAGGCGTTGAGTTCGTTCAGGCCGACCTTGATCGGCCAGCTGCCGCCGTTGCCGTTGTGCCCGTTGCGACCGAGCCAGTCGCGGAGCATGTTCCATTCCTTCTGCGCGCCCCACATGGCGTCGACGCAGCTCGTCTCCTTGCTGGTGGCCTGCCCGTTGCCCCACGAGTCGGTGGACTTCGTGAAGACCTGACCGGTGCCGTAGTCCGCACAGGACAGGCCGGGACGGGTGCTGTCGCGCAGGGAGAAGGAACCGCCCGAGCCGCTGGTGTCGATGGCGAGCGGATTGGGCCCGTTCCACTGACTGTTGCCGCTGCCGGCGCGCACGTCGTCGTAGCTGTTCAGCACCACTCCGGTGCCCGCGTCGACGAACACGTGCAACCTGCTGGGCGCGCTCGCGGTACGACCGACCAGCACGGTCTCCCAGGCCAACGCGCTCCTGTCGTCCTTGACCCGGACCACCAGGCGGTGCGAGTCGACCCTGTCCACGACCGGGAGTTGCGCCTTGGAGGTGCTCTCGGCGGCGCCGGCCGTGATGGTCGGCTGGGTGGTGACCGCGATCCGAGTGCCGGTGGCGGACTGGGTCGAGCGGATCCGGCCCTGGCCGTCGGCCAACACGACCGCGTCCCCGCCGACGACCGGGAGGCCGCGGTAGGTGCGCTGGTACGCGACCGAGTACAGGTCGTCGACCCACGGGGTCACGACCTGGCGTTCGTACTGCTCGTCGGGCCCCTTGGCAAGACTGTCCAGGCCGCCGGCGGCCGCCCGGTCGGCGGCGGATACCGCGAGTGCCTGGGAGTTGGCGGGGGGAGGGGAGGGGTCGGCTCCGGCCGAGGACGGGCCGGCGGTGCCGATGGCCAGGCCGGCGAGCATGGCCAGGACGGTCCCGGCCGTGGTCGTTCTGCGGTTCATCGAGACTCCTTGGGTGGGGGAGACTCGACCACGTCGCCGGTCCGCGCCGCGTCCGCCTTGTGAGTGACGCGGGTGACCGTGCAGGCCGGCTGCGTGCCCGAGCGAGCGAAACACTCACACGGGCAAGGGGAGGCGGTGAAGCCGTCGGCGACATCCGGCTAGTTCTGTCAAATCGGTGCCGGCTCCGCCGCCCGACGCGGGAACCGTTCGCGGCGCGCGGATTTCGGGCATCGTCGACGTGGAATCGGCCGGCCACGGGCGGGCACGAGTCCCCCTCGGCTCCGGAATCCCAGGGCGCCGACGAAGGAGCGATCGCATGAGCGCGCGACGCGGCGACCGGTACCGGTCGCCCGGAGCACGCGTCGAAGGGGCGACGCGCGCTGCGTCGCCCCTTCGCGTGTGATCACCGGAGCGGGGCGGATCGGTCAGAAGACGATGGTCCAACCCTCGCGGCGGGCCTGGTCGGCGGTGTACGAGACGCCGTGGATCTTGAGGCCGGAGGGGTCGAGCAGGGTGATCATGCCGCCGCGGTTGCCCAGTTGGAAGGTCGGGATTCCGGGGACCACCAGGGTGGCGCCGGGAGCCAGGGTCGTCGCGGGGAGGGGCAGGGCGGCCTTGTTGCGGTCGACGAGTCGCCAACCGTCGAGTGCGATCGGTGCGGGGGAGGCGTTGAGCAGCGTGACGGTCTCCGCCTCGGGTGCCGGTCCCGGTGGGTTCACCAGTGCCGCGACGATCCGCATCGGTTCCTCGCCCGCGCCCGGGAGGGGCGGCGCGGTGTCCAGGGCGTGGCCGGTGGTGTCGTCGGTATGCCACGCCTGGGACTGGAAGGCCAGGAAGACGGCCACCCAGCGACCGTCCGGCAGGCGGATGAGCAGGCCGCCGTCCTGCCAGACCCCGTCGTCCGGGCGGAACTCCTCGCTGTTGCCCTGGTTCATGTGCACGGCGTGCACGCCGTTGCCGGGCAGGAAGCCGAACACCTGGTCCGGCTTGCCGGGTTCGGGGCCGAAGCGCTCGCCGAACAGGTAGACCGCCGCCGCCGAGTCGCCGATCACCCGCTGCACGTAGTGGTCGAGCAGATCGGCCAGGTCGTTGTCCTTGCCGGGCACATCCGGCGGCAGCGGGCGGGCGGTCGCCGGATCGAAGAGGTTGGCGCGGATGAAGTCGAGCGCGGCGCCGCCGGGTCGAGACGCGAGCTCGGTCCACCCGCTGCCCGGGGCCGGCAGGGAATCGGTCAGCGGGTGGCGGAAGTCCTCCACCACCACGAACAGCAGCTCGGACGGCGCCTGACTGGACAGCACGTTGACCGCCGCACGGTACGCGGTGCCCGCGTCGTCGGTCAGATGAATCTGGTAGTGCGGCGTGTCGGTGGCGCCTTCGCGTACGCGCGCCACCGCCCGCGCGGCCAGCACTCCGTAGTTCCGCAGTGGCATGGGCATCCCTTCCCACCGGGCCCGGACCCGCGCCGGGCGGACCCGGCCATCGTGGCGGGCGGGCACACCGGAACCGGGCGCGACACACCGGGGGACGGCGACCCGCACCCGATCGTGAGCCCCTCCGAGCCGATCGGTCGAGCCGCACGGCATATCATCGAGGCCGGTGGTCGGCGCGCCCGTCGAGGACGTCGGGTCACGGTGGGTGGGTCAACGCGGGCAGGGCCACGGTGGGATCGCCCAGCAGCACCAGGCTCTGTCGGTCCAGGGCCGAGACGCGCAGCCTGGTCAGCGTCTCGCGGACCGACGTGTCGCCACCCGCCAGCGCCTCCCGCAGCCGGGCCCAGCGGGTGTGCAACTCGCCGACGTCGGCCCGGTATTCGGCCAACGCTAAGCCCAGCGGTTCGCCCGCGTACAGGTGCGTGGACAGCGCGGAGACCAGGCGCCCGCCGAGCCCCTGGCCGGTGTCCTCGACCTGCAGCGTCCAACTGAAGGTGGGTTCGACATGGCCGAGCACGGCCCGCACCGGGTCCTGCCGACCGAGCAGTCGCAAAGCCGCGGGTGCCACCATCGTGCCCAGGCCCGCGACGGCCTCGACCGTACCGAAGGCGGAACTGCCGACCGGAAGCAGCCCGGCGTAGAAGCTCTCGCCCGCGGCGCCGGCCGAACAGCACGCCTGGGCGTACCAGACGCAGCCACCGGGCACGGCGTCGCACAGCGTGCCCAGCGGCACCGTGGTGTGCGTGCCGTCGACCGGCAGCCCGAGCGTGGCGCGCATCTCGGCGGGGTTGCCCAGCGGTCCGGTCCGACCGTGGCTGGAGGTCGCGAGCAGTCCGGGGCGGATCTCGGCCAGGGTGCCGAGTAGCGAGGCGGCCGTGGCCTCGGCCGCGGTGAGATCGCGGAACTGCGTGAGCGGGGGCGGCGTGAGCCGATCGGCCAGCGGTGACGCGATCACCGCGCGCATCAACGCGGTGATGTCGGTGGGACCGTGGTCGACCGTCCAGGCCAGCGCCCGATCCGTGCGGGCCGGTGCGTCGCTCCAGTCCGTGAGCAGCGCGTGCGCGTAGTGGGCCAGCGGCTCCCCGGACAGGGGGATGCGCCCGACCAGGTGCCGGGTGCCCAGGGCGTACTGCACGGACCAGGGAATCACCTCGGGGCCGCCGACGATCGCCACGTACCTCGGGAGCCGACCCCGGCCGGTGCCGAACTCGGACAACCCGATGGCCGGTTCCTGTGGCTGGTCGTGCGCGAAGTATCGGCGCAGGAGGTGGTCGGGCAGATCCGGGCTCCAGCGCAACACCACGGTGTCCGGCCGGGCCGCCAACAGTTCGCGGATCGGCGCCTCGGCGTCCTCGCCGGCCGCCTTCGCGGCATCGGACAGATTCGGATCGGTGCTGTCCGGGAGCAGGATTCCGTAGCCGACGTCGGCCGAGCGCCAGTCGCGCGGATCGACCGGCGGACCGAACGGGAGCACGGCCTGCGAACGCGGGATGCCGCGCGTGCCGGCACCCCAGAGTGCCGCGTCCTTGCCCGTCGTGGCTCGTGCCACCTCGTCCCCGGTCCAGGCGTTGAGCTGGATGTCCGACGGCAGAGTCACGGATCACCACCGGCCGATCGGGCCCGCAGTTCGGCGATCAGCGCGTCGACCCGCTCGACCAGGCCCGGGTCGGCGGTGGTCGGGTCGAGCGTCGCGCGGAACCGCTCGAACGTGTCGAGCCGGCCCTGCAGGTTCGCCGTGTCGGACACACCGAGCGCGGAACTCGAGACGATCCGCAGCGGATCGTCCTGTACGTAGAGCACCGGATCCGACCACGAGTCGGTCAGGGTCGGATCGGCCTGCGCCATCGCCTGGCGCGGCGCGGTGAAGGTCGCGGCCCAGTCGATCTCGTGCTCTCCGGCCTCCTTCACGGCGATCCGGACGGTGGCGATCACCTCCGGATACAGCGCGGCGCAGAACCGGTCGGTGTCGTTGAGGTCGATCAGCCTGCGCATGCCCGCGACGGCGGGCAACCCCTGCGAGACGAGCTCGTGGGCGAGGGAGAGCGTGTCCGAGGTCTGTGCCGTCCGGCAGGCCCCGAGCACGACCAGCCACGGCGCGCACGGCAACAACGCGACCACCAGGTCCGGCAGCTTCAACTGTACGGAGCCGACCGGTTCGCGGGCGTCGACGTCGGCGGTGTGCGCGAAGGCCAGCGTGCGCACACCGGCGGAGGCCCCGCCGTGACACAACAGGTGCACGATGTGCGGCCGGGCCGCGGTGATCCGCCTGGCCAGCTCCGGGGCGGTCGCGGGCATCGCCTCGGCGGTGACCTCGGGTCGTCCGGTCGCCGCGACGGCATCCAGCACGGCCTGTTCGGCGCTGATCACGTGCAGGCGGGTGTCGAGCGCCCGGGCGTCGGGCAGCGCGGTGGCGGCCAGCAGCGCTTGGAGTTGGGGCACGCCACTGCGCAGCGCCGCGGACAGCACGGCGACGATGGTCAGCGGTGGAGCGAACGTGCGGCGATCGACGGGGCTGCGGATGGCGGCGATACGGGCGATCGGCCAGCGGGCGTCGAGGGCGATGAAACCCTGTGACGCGGAGAGCAGTTGCTCCCAGGGCAGTTGATCGGCCTGGTGGGAGACCAGATGCAGGTACAGCGGCCCCGGTCCGGCGGCCGTCTTCTGCGCCAGGGCGGCGTCCAGCCCCCGACTCACCACCGGATGGCGCAGGAGCCGCTCCAGCAGGGCCGCGCCGCGCGAGGCGATCGAGCCGCCGGGGTCGGTGACGTCGGTGAGTTCGTTGGTGCCCAGCCCCGGGATGGTGGCGGGTGCCTCCCGCAACTTGAGCACGGTGCTGTCGCCGAACGGCTCGAAGCCCAGGACGGTACGCATCACGACTCCCGCATCCGCCGGTCGACGAGGGCGCGCAGTTCGGCGATGGCCTGCCCGACCCCGAGGTCGTAGGCCTGCTTCGCGGCGGGCGTCTCGCCCGGCACGCCCGCCGTACGGACCAGCGCGGCCACCTGGTTCTCGATGTAACGCGTGGACGCGGCAACCCACATCGGTACCGAATCGGCGTCCGCGTAGCGCGCGGTGATCGCGTCGCCGCCGGCCACGCCGAGCGCGCCCGGCAGGATCGCCCCACTGGTCGCCGAATCGCCGATGGGCGCCCGTCCGCTGAGCCAGGTCTGGCCGGGCCGGTCCGGATCGGGCCAAGGGTCCTGGAGCGCGGCCTGGACGAACTCCGGCTGGAGGTACGCGAACAGCGAGGGGTCGCGCGGTATCGGCACCGATCCCGGGGCGCCGGCGACGAACGCGTGTGCCTGGGCCAAGGCGTATCCGGCGGGATCCAGCGGCAACGCGCTGTAGAGGGTGGGCCCCGCACGCCGCAGACCGACGTGGTCGGCGATGATCCGGGTGGCCGCGTCGCAGGGATTGCCCGGGGGCGAGCCGATGGACAACACGGACGCGCCGATCCGGTCGGCGAGGCGCCGCACGCGGTCCGCGCTCACGTACGCGCGACCGGATCCCGCGGTGGGCACCGCGGGATCGGCGCTCACCGACAGCACGGGGCGATCACCGTCGAAGGCGCCGTCCGTGACGATGTGCAGCGCCCGCACCGCGCGGCCGTCGAGCCCTGCGGTGATCCAGTCGCCCCACAACACCCGCCCCGGCGGGGGGAGTACGTCGCCGCCGGCGTGTGGGTCGTGTTGTCCCGAGCGATCGAGCCGCACGGCGTCCCGGGAGTCGTGCAGCCGGACCCGCGGTTCGTCCGGACCCTCGTGCAGCAGCGTACGCAACGCCTGTTCGGCGCCCGGGTCGGTGAACACGTGCACATCCACGTCGCCCGCGACGGCGGAGCGCAGGGACGAGACGAACGACGAGAGGTAGCCGGCGACCCAGGGCGCGTCCGGTGCCACGGACACCGCGACGGCCACGGTCCACACCCGACCCGGGTCGGATCCCGGCGGCAGTCGATCGGGAACGCGCACGAGCGGACGACCGGTGGCCGGTACGAGGGCGGCCTCCCACGGCACGGCGCCCAGGTGGCCGTACGGGGGCACCAGCCGCAACCACAGCGCGGTATCCGCCCCGAAGTCCACGTCCAGGCAGTGCGTGACGGCCTCGACCAGGTCGGGGGGCACCACCAGGCGCGTCGGCGGCCCGGTGCCCTCGGAGAGCCCGAATCCGCCGTAGTCGAAGTCGGCGCGCCAGTAGGTCGTGGCGCCGTCGGCGGGATATCCGACCAGTTCGGCCGTCGCGATCGGCGAGGACCGTGCCAGGTCGAGCCGTACCCGCAGCACCGCCAGGCGCCATCGCTCGATGAGAGCCTCGGCCATCATCGCTCCCTTCGACGTGGGCCACGTGTGTTCCGGGCCGTCGTGCCGGCGCCCGGCCACGGTCGGGGTCGCGGGCGCGTCGGCGTGCCCGTACCGCACTTCAGTCGGGCCGCACGAGCGCGTGCATGGCCCACCACGTGGCCGGGTTGCTCACCTCGCCGTGCCCGGTGATGGCCGGCTTACCGTCGATCTCGATCCCGCCGTCCACGGCGATCACGCGCAACCCGCCGCCGAGGTCGTAGCGTTCCGCACCGGGGACGGCCGCCGGTCGACGGGCGGAGATCCCCTCCACCCCGCCCGGGCCGAACCCGCCCAGCGCACCGTACAGTTCGGGATCGCCGATCGCGGCGACGCCCGGTTCGCCCGGTTGACTTCCGCGCATCGCGAGATGGAAGAACTTGGTCAGCGGGTCGTCGAACGCGGAGAACGTGGTGAGCAACGGCCTTTCCACCAGTTCCGGGACCGCGTGGTAGCCACCGGGGCGCCCGGTGCCGGCGACGTCCGCCGCGAAGCACCAGCGGTTGACGGCGGCCTGCAACAACAACATCGACCGGGCGGGACGGTTCGGGGCGGCGGACGCGAGCGCGGACAACAACACCTTCGCGCCGAAGGAATGGCCGACCAGATGCAGTCGGACCCCGCTCTCGCGCAGGATGTGCGCCACGAGCGGACCCACTCCGTTGCTCCCCACCTCACCCGCGCGGGCCTTCATCTTCCACACGGTGGCCGTGCGCAGCAGACCGCGGGGATCGAAACCCCCGCCACCGGCGACGAGCAGACCCGGCGACGCACCGCCCGCGACGCCGAAGTCGTCCGGATCGGCGGGCGCGGCCGGGGCGCCGGCGCCGTCCAACGCCGCCCAGACGGTGAGCAATTCCTTCGCCGTGGGCGGCGGCGAACCATCGTCCGGATCGCGGCCGGCCCGCAGCGCGTCGAGCACGATCTCCGCCGCACGCAGCGCGGCATCGGAGTCGATCGTCGAGCGCCCGTCCACCAACTCGACGAACTCCGGGTCCGCCGCGGCGTCCAGGGACTCGGTGACCAGACCGAGCATCTCCTCCACCTGGCGCGCCTGTGCCCCGTCGGGATCCGGATCGGCCGCGATGTTCGGGCCCGCCTCCCACGGCATGACGAAACTGGTCGAGGGCCAGATGACGCCGATCAGCAAGGGCCGGTAGTCCGGTGGAACCGGAACCCCGAACTGTTGCCGCTGGGCGATGAACCCGCTGATGAAGCCGCGATAACGATCGAGGGCCTGCGCGAAGATGTTGTTCCACCCGTGGGAGAACAGGAAGACGTCGCCGACCCCGGCGAGCCGGTCCTTGATCTCCTGCTCGGCGACCGGGCTGCGCAGCCCGCCGTCCTTGTCGTAGCGGAGCAGATACAGATCCGCGGTCGAGCCCCCGTCGAGCGGAAATTTTTGAAAAGGACCCGACATCGTCCTGCTCCAGGTGCGCGCGAGGGTCGTACGGCGATCCTGTCTCCATGGTTCACCTCCCCGAGGGCCGGGGCAAACGGGGGCAGGATCCGCACGACGGGAGGAGGGGCCGGCCGCCGCTTGGGGCGCGGAACGGCCGGTCAGCGGGGGTGCTCCGGCAGGCCCAACGCGTCGCGGAGGTGCGAGCCGAGTTGCGTGCGCGAACGCACGGCGAACTTGCGGTAGATGCGGGTCAGCGACGCCTCGACCGTCTTCACGCTGAGGAACAGGGCCGCCGCCGCCTCCCGATTGCTCGCCCCCTGCGCGACCAGCCGCGCCACCCGCTCCTCGGTCGCGGTCAGCGTCGCGAACGCCGCGGCGGCATCGGAGCGCGGCGGGCCGGTCGGCGGCCCACCCGCCGCCGGCGGCCCGGCGAGCGTACGACGTGCCTGCTCCATCCACGGCCGTGCGCCGTACCGGGTGAACAGCGCCAACGCCTGCGCCCCCGCGGTGCGCGCGGCGGCGTGCCGGCGGCGGCTGCGCTCGATCCGGCCTCGGACCAACAGGCAGTGGCCCGCCTCCAGCGGCTGGCGCAGGTCCTCGAAGACCTGAGTGGCGTGGTCGAGCAACTCCACGGCCCGCCCCACGTCGCCCCGAGCGGCGCACAGCACCGCATCCGCACGGTCGAGGTGCGCGCTCGTGCCCCGCCCGTTGTCGGCGGGGTCCAGTGCCTGTCGGGCCGACCGGATCACCTGCTCCGACTCGTCGAGCCGGCCTCCGAGCGCCAGCGCGGAGGCCAGATCCCCGTGCCAGCGCAACATCGACGGCGAGGACACCCGCCGGTCCCGCGCCGGGTCGGCGATCCGCCGCAACGCCTCGATGCCGCCGCACAGGTCGCCGGAGCGCAACCGCGCCTGTCCCAGGACATGCAGATGGCGCTTCAGGAAGATCGAGTCGCCCTCCTGCTCCGAGGCGCGCACACCGCGTTGCGCGTACGCCCCGGCCCGCGCCACGCTGCCACCGGCGAGTTCGGCGATCGCGCCGTTGTACCAACCCGGTCCCGGGCTCAGACCGGAATCCTCGGCGATCCGTATCGCCCGGTCCGCGAAGTGCAGCGCGTCCGCGCACCGGCCCAGGCGCGCGGACACCTCGGACAACGAGCGCAGGACCGCGACGATCTCCTCGCCGGTGCCGCCCTCGGTCCGGGCGAGCATCGCGAGCAGATCGTGCCGGGCGTCGTCGAGCCGGTCGTCGAAGACCGCGAATCGCGCGGCAACGAAGCGCGGCGTCATGTGCAACCGGCCGTCGAGTTCGGGTTCCGGCAGCGCCAGCGCGCGGTTCATGTGCAGCCGGTGGTCGGCGCGTCCGGTGGCCCGCGCGGTTATCGCCGTCACGGCCAACGCCATCGACTCGGTGGCCCGGTCGCCGGCCGTACGGGCCAAGGCGATCGCCGAGTCGGCGTGCTGGGCGCTGCGTTCGTGCTCGCCCGCGACGATCGCCGCCCACGAGCGGCGTAATCGCAACGGCCCGGTCAGGGCGGGATCCTCACCCGCGTCGAGCAGGGCCGCGGCGAACAACTCGTCCATGTCCAAAACCCCTTGGCCGGCGAGATCGATCAACGCCATGCGCACGCGCACGCGCTGCGCGGCCGGCGCGTCGGCGGCCAGCACGGCGTCCGCCGCCCGGTGCACGACCTCCGACAACCCGGCGGTGGCACCCACCTCCGCCGCGGCGACCAGCCGATCCAGTCGCCGGCCGTCCAACTCGGCGGGGGTGCGCTCCGCGGCCAGCAGATACAGCTCGGCGGCGAGCCGGCGGGACCCGCGCCGGCGGGCCTGGGCGGCGGTGCTCTCCAACTCCCGGGCGAGCTCCGCGTTCGGGTCCGCGCAGACGAGTGCCCGATGCCGGACGCGCGCGGCGGCGTCGGTGACCACCGTGGCCAGGGCCGAGTGCAGCCTCGCGCGATGGTCGGCGCGCGCGGACTCGGCGAGCACGCCGGCCACGGCCGGCGGCGTGAACCTGATCTGCCCTCCCTCGCCGACCACGAGCCCGGTGGCGGCGGCGACCCGGATGTCGTACTCGGCGTCCGCGCGGCCCGCGCGCAGCAGCAGTTCGAGCGTCGGGCGGGTGGTCAGCGCCGCGACGAGCAACGTCTCGCGGGTCTGTGCGGACAGGCGCGCGACGCGCTCGCCGATCAACGCGCGCACCCGATGCGGCAACGGCGCCGGTCGGCCGTGGCGCGGGGCCCGATCCGCGGGTCCGCCCGCCAGGGCCAGGGCCAGGTACGGGTTGCCGCCGGAATCCGCGTGCAGCTTGTTCGCGACGCGTGCGGGCACTCCGTGCCGGTCGAAGAGTTCCACCAGGTCTTCCGCCGGCAGTGGCGGTACGGCCACCTCGACCGCGATCGGGGCGGTCAGCCAGGGCAGGTCCTCGCCGTTCGCGGCCGCACCCCGCTCGGGCCACCCGCCGGCGACCAGCGCCCGCACGTCGGGGCCGGCCAGGTGGTGCAGCGCGTGCGTGAGGACGTCGGCCGAGGCGGCGTCGAGCCAGTGCGCGTCGTCGACCACCACCAGGGTCGGGAAGAGCGCGGAGGAACGTTCGAGCAGTTCCTGCCAGGCCCGCCCGCACAGGTCGTGGAATCGGGCTGCGGACGCCCGGCTCTCCCACGGCGAGCGGCTGCGGGGGAAGGCCTCGGGGCACATCCGGATGTGTTCGCCCGCGAGCAGGTCGCCCACGACGGAGCGCTGCGCCGGTGCCAGCGCGGCCGGCAGTTCGGGCGGAACACGGTGCAGCAGGGCGGCCAGCCCGGAGTAGGGGACCCGCCGACCGATCTCGGTGCCGCTCGTGCGCAGGACTCTCTCGCCGCGGGCCGTGGCCGATCCGCACACGGCGCCGATCACGGTGGTCTTGCCGATGCCGCTCGACCCCGTCAGCACCACGCTGCCTCCGGCGGCGATCCGCGACTCGACGGAGGCGAGCAGTGCGGCCCGACCCACCAAGGGGGCCGACGGCGGGTCGAGGGTTTCGGCGGAGCCGGCGACCTGGTCGGCCATCGTCTCTCCCGGCAGAGGGGGAATTCCGGACTGAACCCTAGCCATCGGGCATGTCCGGCATCAACCCCCGTCGGTGGGTGTGGGTCGTTCGGGCCGCGCGTGCCGCGCCGGGTCGGTGGGAGATCGCCGCCGCGCACGCGGTCCGGCCCGACCCGAAGGGGAATCGGGCCGGGCCGAGGTCATGCGAAACGGGAAACCGCCGGGGCACCCGCTCAGAAGGTGACCTTCCAGGAGTCGATCTTGCCGGTGTCGGCGGAGGCGACGTCCTGCACCTTCAACCGCCAGGTGCCGTTGGCGACTTCGCCGGAGACGTCGACGGTGTAGGTGGTGATGACGTTGTCCGCCGAGTCGTTGGCACTGGAGTTCTTGAGTCGGTAGACGGAGTTGTCCGGTGCGACGAGGTCGATGGTCAGGTCGCCGCGCCAGGTGTGCTTGATGTCGACGCCGACCTGGAATCCGGCGGGCGCGTTGCCCGGTACGCCGGTGACGGCGATGTCGCTGAAGACGGCCGCGCCGTTGTCGGGGATGGCCACGTCGTTGGTGTTCTCGAACGTCGTGCCGGGCGGCTCCCCGCCGCAGGTCTTGCCGATGGCGCGTGGCGGACAGTCCGCGTAGTCGAGCAGATGCAGGACGGCGGCCTTGTTCCGGGACGTCTCGCGATCGATGACCTCGTCGGGCGGATAGAAGCCACCGTTGCCCGACGCGGGATACATCTCGAACGTGTAGGCGTAGATGCGTTGATCGCCCCACAGCCAGTCGTCGATCGAGCCGTCCGTGATGTAGAGGTCGGACGACTGCTCGGGGGTGTAGCGGTTGGTCGCCGCCATGGCCCGGCCGATGGTGGCGAACGTGTTGTACTCGTCGGCGGTCATGCCGGGCACGACCTCGTCGTACGTCCAACCGAAGGGCCACAACACCAGTTCGCTGTAGGTGTGGAAGTCGATCGCCGCGGTCACCTGCTGCTTTCCGCCGACGACGCGGCCCTTCACCCAGTCGGTCACCGCCTTGACCTCGGGCGCGGATTCGGCCCTGGGCCCGCGGTACGTCTCACTGCCCGTGCTGCCCGAGGATCCGCCGCAACAGCCCCACTTGTAATTCCAGTTGCGGTTGAGGTCGGTACCGACGTTGCTCGAACCGGAGTTGGGCTGCCGGTTCTTGCGCCAGCTTCGGTACGAACCGGTGGCGATGTCGAACTCGCCTCCGTCCGGGTTGACATCGGGCATGATCCAGATCTCGCGGCTGTCCACCAGTGCCTTGATGCGCGGGTCGCCGGCATAGCCGTCGCCGAGCAACTTGACCAGGTAGAGGGCCATTTCGACGGTCAGGTGCTCCCGGGCGTGTTGGTGGTGGGTGAACAGCACCTCCGGTTCCGCCTCGTCGACCGTCACGTTGTCCGAGATCTTCAGCACGTACAGGTCGCGGCCCTCGTAGGAGCGCCCGATCACCTGCTTCGTGATCAGCGTCGGGTGGTTGGCGACCGCCTTGTCGATCTCGGTGACCATCTCCGCGTAGTTGTGGTAGCCGGAGTCCGCGGGCGGAAAGTCCCGGTTGATCCGGCCGCCGGGGGCGGGCGGGGCCTCCGCGTTCACGGTGAAGCCGAGCGCCCTGATCCGCCGGACCTCCTCCGGGGTCGCGGTGATCGACAGGCGGCTGTCCTCGACACCGTTGACGGCGGCGCCCGTCGCCGCGATGGCGCTGCGCTGTTGGGTGGTTCGCACGCCGACGACGCTGTACTCGGCCGACGTCGTGGCATCCGCGGACGACGGTGCCTTCTCGCCGACGGCGGGGTCGGGGTTGACCGCGACCATCGCGAGAGCGACGGTGAAGGCAGCCGTCAGGACGGACAGGCGTTTGCGTTTCACACGTGTACCTCCTCGTGGCGGCATCGGAGCGCTCCGATGCCGGAGGGATTGCGTCGTGTGTCGACGGACGCCGTCGGTGGGAGGCCGACGACGGGCCGCTCGGGCGGATCGCACGGCGCGCGATGGCGCGCGCCGGAGGTGATTCGGTACGGGGGACGTGCTCGGCACCGCGGCACCGGAGGTCGAGGGGACCGCTATCAAAGGGTAGTCATCCGACCCCGGAGCGCGAATCAGGGAAAACCCTTGTCGCCTCGCCGGTTCGGGGGAGGGTTCCGCGGGCGCGTGCGGGTGGGGGATGCGCCGGACGATTGCCGCCGGGCCGCGAGCCGCCTTCGTTCGGGCGCGTGCGATCGGGTGAGGAGCCCGGTGGTGCGGCCCGGTGGCGCGGCTCGTGGTGCGGACTCGGCGGTCGGCCCGGCGGTCGGCCCGGCGGTCGGCTCGGGGTGGACGCACAGGTCTTCGCTGACGAAAGCGACCCGCGCTGCTCTCTAGCAATTCCTCGTGGCTATCTCCTAGGCTATGAGCATTGCTAACGGCGAGGGGATTTCAGGTGCGCACGTATCGGATCGCGGCGATCCCCGGCGACGGCATCGGTCGAGAGACCGTGCCGGCCGCTCGGCGGGTCCTCGACGTACTGTCCGCGACACACGGATTCGAACTGGCCTGGACCGAGCACCCCTGGGGTTGCGCGTTCCACGCCGAGAGCGGCGTGATGATGCCGGTGGACGGCATCGAACGCCTGCGCGAAGCGGACGCGATCCTGCTCGGCGCGGTCGGCACGCCGGAGGTGCCCGACCACGTGTCGCTGTGGGGGCTGCTGATCCCGATCAGGCGGGAGTTCGACCAGTTCGTCTCGCTGCGCCCGGTGCGCTCGCTGCCCGGGGTCCGCGGGCCGCTGCGCGACGAGCGCCCGTTCGACCTGGTGGTGGTGCGGGAGAACACCGAGGGCGAGTACGGCGAGATCGGCGGACGGCTGTATCGGGGCCGTCCGCACGAACTGGCGGTGCAGGAGTCCGTCTTCACCCGACTGGGCGTCGAGCGGATCGCCCGCTACGCCTTCGAGCTCGCCCGTACCCGCTCGGGCCGGGTGGCCTCGGCCACCAAGTCGAACGGCATCGTGCACACGATGCCGTTCTGGGACGAGGTGGTGGCCGAGGTCGCCGCCGACTTCCCCGACGTCGAGCTGACGCCGTACCACGTCGACGCGTTGGCCGCGCTGCTCGTGCTGGACCCCACGCGCTTCGACGTGATCGTGGCCTCCAACCTCTTCGGCGACATCCTCAGCGACCTGACCGCCGCCCTCGCCGGGAGTATCGGCGTCGCCCCGTGCGGCAACATCGAC
Source organism: Embleya sp. NBC_00888 (assembly GCF_045207655.1). Lineage (NCBI taxonomy): Bacteria > Bacillati > Actinomycetota > Actinomycetes > Kitasatosporales > Streptomycetaceae > Embleya > Embleya sp. NBC_00888. Next base: position 4,187,214 of record NZ_CP108785.1, read on the forward strand.
CCCACCCGGCGCGGGCCCTCGATGTTCGAGCCGATCCACGGCTCCGCGCCGGACATCGTCGGCACCGGATCGGCCAACCCGATCGGCCAGATCTGGTCCGCCGCCCTGATGCTGGAACATCTCGGCGAGGCGGAGGCGGCCGCACGACTCGTCGAGGCGATGGGCCGGGTCGTCGCGGCCGGCTCGGTCACCCCCGACCTCGGCGGCAAGTTGTCGACGGACCAGGTGTGCGACGTCTTCATCGAGGAGCTGCGCGGGACCGGGGCGGTCGGATGAACGCGCGCCTGCTGCCCGGGCTGCGGCGGGTCGAATCCGCCCGCGACGGCGTCCGGATCAACGCGTTCGTCGGGGGCGAGGGTCCGCCGATCCTGCTGCTCCACGGCTACCCGCAGACGTCCGCCATGTGGCACCGGGTCGCCCCGGAACTGATCGCGGCGGGGCACACCGTCGTGCTGGCCGACCTGCGCGGCTACGGCGACAGCGACAAACCCGGCGACACCCCCTCCCACGACCCCTATGGCAAGCGGGCCATGGCGGCCGACCAGGTCTCGCTCATGAAGTCCCTGGGATTCGCGCGCTTCGCGGTCGTCGGCCACGACCGGGGCGCACGCGTCGCCCACCGGATGGCGCTGGACTCCCCCGAGCGGGTGCGGTCCGTGGCGGTCCTGGACATCGTGCCGACGCTGCACATGTTCGAGAGCGTGGATCGGGCGATGGCCTCCGAGTACTTCCACTGGTTCTTTCTCGCACAGTCGTCCGACCTGCCCGAGCGGCTGATCCTGGCGGACACCCGTGCCTGGCTGCGCAGCCGGTTCGCCGGTCGCAACGCCGGCGGACGGGACATCGACGAGGCGGCGATGGCCGAGTACGAGCGCTGCTTCGACCCGGCCACGGTGCGCGCCTCGTGCGCCGACTACCGGGCCGCGGCCGGCGTCGACCTGGTGCACGACCGGCGGGACCGCGAGCGGGGCCGCCTGATCGAAGCCCCGCTGCTCGCGCTGTGGGGAGCCGGGAGCTACGTGGGACGCAACTTCGACGTGGCCCGGGTCTGGAAGTCCTACGCGCGACGGGTCGACGCGGTGTCCGTGCACGCCGACCACTACCTGTGCGAGGAGGCACCCGACGCGGTGGCGCACGCCCTGACCTCGTTCTGTCGCAATGTCGAATCGGGAGAGCCCCGTTGAACACCACCCGCAAGGTCGACACCGACCGTTCCCTGTCCCGACTGCGACAACTGGTCGACCTGGAGACGCCATCCGGCCACGTGCCGGGACTGGACCCGCTGTACGAATTGCTGGCCTCGTGGTCGGGCGGCCTGTTGGGCGAGTCCGAACGGGTGGTCGTCGACGGGGTGCCGCACCTCTACGTGCACGAGCGGGTGCGCGATCCGGCCACTGCTCCGGTGTTGTTGCTCGGGCACGCCGACACGGTCTGGCCGCTCGGCACGCTCGCCGAGCGCCCGTTCACCGTGGCGGAGGGCCGAGTGACCGGGCCGGGGGTGTTCGACATGAAGGCGGGTCTGGTGACGGCCCTGGACGCGCTGGAGCTGACCGGCGGCGCCGACGACGTGCGGATGCTGGTCACCGGCGACGAGGAGCGCGGGTCGCTCACGTCACGCGCGTTGATCGAGGAGGCCGCCGCCGGCTGCCGCGCGGTGCTGGTGCTGGAGCCCAGCCGGGACGGGGCGGTCAAGACCGCCCGCAAGGGTGTGGCCATGTACAGGCTGGGCGTGCGCGGACGCGCTGCCCACGCCGGGCTGGAGCCCGAACTCGGCGTGAACGCCCTGGTGGAACTGGCGCACCAGGTGCTCGCGATCAGCGGGCTCGGGGACACCGGTCGCGGCACGACGGTCACCCCCACCGTCGGCAGGGCCGGCACCACGACCAACACCGTGCCCGAGTCGGGCTACGTCGACGTCGACGTACGGGCCTGGGAGCGGGCGGAGTTGGAGCGGGTCGAGGACGCGCTGAACGTGCTGTGCTCCCGGTTGCCGGGGGCCGGCGTCGAACTGGCGGGGGGTATCAACCGGCCCCCGTTGGAACGCGACATGTCCCGGGGGCTCCTGCTCGCCGCGCGGCGGCTGGCCCGGGAGCAGGGCCTGGGCGCGGTCGTGGAGGCCTGGGTCGGCGGCGGATCCGACGGCAATTTCACCGCCGCGCTGGGCATCCCCACCCTGGACGGGCTCGGCCCCGCCGGCGGTGGGGCGCACGCCCGGCACGAGTGGCTGGACCTGGGCTCCCTTCCCGAGCGCGCGGTCCTGGTGGCCGGGCTGCTGCGGGAGGGAGCCGCCGCCTTGTCGATCCCGTGACGGGGATGCGATGACGCGGATCGGGTGATCGGATCCGGCGCGGGCTCCGACGACGGAGTGGCTCACCCCTCCGTCGGCGTGGACCTGTTCTCGCGGGCCTGTTCGGCGCGGGCCTCGATGGCGTCGAGGAACAGGTCCACGGCGGTGTCGAAGACGGTCGGGTCGCCGATGTCCAGGAGCTCTCCGGTCATCGCGGCGATCCGCGGGTACTGCTCGGCCGGCAGCCGCCGGTACTCCAACTGCCAGGCCAGCGTGTCGCCGTCCCGGGTCTCCGGATCCAGGGCCAGCATGCCCGCCTCCATGCTGGACAACGAGCGGATGACGTTGCCGAACACGCGCAGGTACTTGGCCGCGTCCGCCTCGTCCAGGCCGGCCCGCAGCAGTGCGTCCAGGGCGAACTCCACGTTCGCGAACTCGGTGGGCCTGCGGGTGGTGCGAGCCGCCATCTGCACCGCGAACTGCGGGTAGCGCAGGTAGTGCTCGTGGATGTAGCGGGCCGACGTGCGCAGGTCCTCGCGCCAGGAGTCGGTGGCCTTGAGCAGCCCCCCGTAGGAGCGGGCCCGGAGGTCGTCGATCAGCTCGCGGACCAACTGGTCCTTGTCGCGGAAGTGCCGGTAGAGCGAGGTCGGATGGGCGTTCACCTCCTTGGCGAGGGACTGGAACGTGAAGGAGTCGAGCCCGTCCCGCGCGGCGACCCGCTCGGCGGCGTCCAGGATGACCTGGCGGCTCAGCGTGTCGCGGGGGAGCCGCCGGCGCGTGGGACCCGTGTTCTTGGGTGGCGCACCGGACGTGTCCTCGGCTTTCGGGGCGGTCATGCGGGTCCTTCCTGGGGAGTCGGCGCCGGTGGGCGCCCGTTGTACCGAGCCTGCCGGAGGCATGGCCACATTTCAAGTCAATCTCATTGGCTACCTTCTAGCCTATGTGTATTGCTAAGCGATTGACGTCTCCCTACCCTTGATCACCGAGTCCCGGGGACATCCCGTACAGGGAAGGTCGAAATCCATGATTCATACACGAAACGAGCGCCGGCCGCGAAGAGCCGGACGGCGTCGAACTCCGGTCGGAAGCGCCCTGGCGGCACTCGCGGTTCTCGTGGCCACCGGATGCACATCGGGCGCGCCCGCGCTCGCACCGGGGACGAACTCCATTCCCGACGTCCCGGTCAAGCAGGGCGGGAGCCTGGTCATCGGCGCGGAGCAGGAACCGGACTGCGCGGACTGGATCGCCACCTGCGCCGGGTCCATCTGGGGCACCTACCTCATGCAGGCCCAGACGATCCCGCAGGTCTTCACCGTCGTGCAGCAGGGCAAGGACTGGGTCCCGGTCGCCTCCGACCTGATGGCCGAGACGCCCACCACCGAGGTGGCGGAGGGGCGGCAGACGATCACCTACCGAATCAACCCCGCCGCGGTCTGGTCCGACGGGGCGCCGATCACCTCGGCCGACCTGAAGTACACCGCGCTGCAGATCCGCGACGGCAAGGACATCTTCAGCCGGAACGGCTACGACCTGATCGACTCGGTCGACACGCCGGACGCGAGGACCGCGGTCGTCACGCTCAAGTCCCCCTACGCCAACTGGCGGCAGTTGTTCGGCGCCGAGTTCGGGGTGCTGCCGGCACACCTGCTCGAGGGCAAGGACCGCAACGCGCTGATGAAGAACGGCTACACGTTCAGCGGCGGCCCCTGGAAGATCGCCTCCTGGGTCAGGGGCACCTCCGTCACCCTGGTGCCCAACGAGGGCTACTGGGGCCCGAAACCACACCTGGACAAGGTGACGTTCCAGTTCACTACCGACACCGCCGCCGAGTTCCAGGCGTTCGCCAGCGGCCAGCTCGACGCCCTGTACCCGACGCCGCAACTCGACGTGCTCTCCCAGATCAACTCGCTCGGCGGCAGCGCCAACATGCAGGTGGAGAGCCGCACCGGGAACCTCCAGGCACTGTGGATGAACAACTCGACGTTCCCGTTCGACTCCGTCGCGGTCCGCCAGGCGTTCGCCTACTCGGTCGATCGTGAAGCGATCGTGCGCAAGCTCTTCGGCTCGCTGGGCGTGGGCGCACCCGCGCAGAGCTTCCTCTCGCCCCTGGTGTCCGCGTTCGCGGCCGACGACTTCGCGGTCTACCGGCGCGACGTGAACAAGGTGCGCGAGATCATGACGGCCGCCGGGTGGGCCAAGAACGGTGAGGGGATCTGGTCCAAGGACGGCCGCGCCGCGCAGTTCACGATCGTCTCCCTCGCGGGCAACCAGAGCCGCGAACTCACCGAGCAGATACTGCAGTCGCAACTGCGACAGGCCGGGTTCAAGATGACCATCAAGAACACCAGCGCGGCGAACCTGTTCGGCAAGGTAGCCCCGGCCGGGGACTTCCAACTGGGGTTGTGGACGCTGATCGACACCTTCCCCGTCCCCACCCTGGACGCCACCTTCGCCTCGACGTCGATCCCCAGCGCCGCCAACGGCGATTCGGGCATCAACTTCATCCGCGCGAACATCCCCGGCCTGGACTCGCTGCTCGGCCGGGTCAGCACCGACGTCGAGCAGACGTCCCGGATGCAGGCGTCCCGCGAGACGGAGAAGCTGCTCGCCGAATCCGTGCCCTCGCTGCCGCTGGGCGCGGTCCCCAACATCCTGCTGACCGCCAAGAAGGTCGGCGGCCCGATCAGCATCAACCCCGTCCAGGGCCCGTTCTGGAACCTCGCCCAATGGGGACTGGCGAAATGACCGGCGCCCGACTCCTCGCCGAGGACACCCCATGTTGAGATACACCGTGCGCCGGCTGGCGTACTCGTTGCCCGTGATGGTGATCGCCTCCTTCATCCTGTTCTGGGCCGTGCGCGCCACCTTCGACCCGCTCGCCAAGCTGCGCCAGTCCACCGACCCCGGCGCCGTGCGCCGACAGACCGAACTGCTCGGCCTGGACCGATCCGTGCCCGAGCAGTACCTGCTGTGGATGAAGGCCTTCGTCACCGGGGACTGGGGCACCAGCAGCAGGACCGGCGGAGCGGTGCTGCCGATGATCGGGTCCGCGCTCGAAGTCACCGTGCAACTGATGTTCTGGGGCGTGTTGTTCGCCTCCGTGATCGCCCTGGGCATCGGGATCTACTCGGCGGCCCGCCAGTACTCGGCCGGGGACTACCTGCTCACCGGGCTCTCCTACGTGGGCATCGCGATGCCCGCCTTCTGGCTCGGCCTGGTCCTGATCCAAGTCCTGGCGGTGTGGCCCAGGCAGCAGTTCGGCCTGAGCGAACCCCCGCTGTACTTCGTCGGACTGCACTCGGTCGGCCGGACCGGGATCAACGCGGACTACTTCCGCCATCTGGCACTTCCCGTGGTCACGCTCACCATCGGCCTGGTCGCGAGCTGGTCCAGGTTCAGTCGGGCCTCGATGCTCGAGGCCCTCTCGAGCGACTACGTGCGCACCGCCCGGGCCAAGGGCGTGCCGCGCCGTCGCATCCTGTTCCGGCACGCCCTGCGCAACGCGCTGGCCCCGTTCGTCACCGTCGTGGCGCTCGACGCCGCCGCCCTGGTCGGCGGCCTGGTCGTCACCGAACAGATCTACTCGATCCCCGGCATGGGCCGGCTCTTCCTGAGCTCGATCCTGGCCGGCGACGTGTTCGTGCTGATCCCGTGGATGCTCGTGGTGGCCGTCGCCGTGATCCTCTTCAACCTGCTGGCGGACGTGGCCTACGCGCTTCTGGACCCGAGGGTGGCCCTGCGATGACCGACTCCGCCGCATTCCGGATCGCCGAATCCGCGACCCCGACCGCCCCGTCGCCCACACCGGCCGAGCCCGCGCGGGCCAAGGACAAGCCCCGGCACCGGTTGGTACTGGAACGATTCCTGCGCCACCGACTGGCCGTCGTGGGCCTGCTGATCCTGGTCGCACTGGCGATCTCCTGCTTCGGCGCACACTGGATCGCCCCCTACCCGCACAACCGACAAGACCTCCTGCTGGGTGCCCAACAGCCCTCCTCGGAGCACTGGCTGGGCACGGACTCGCTGGGCCGCGACTACCTCAGCGAACTGCTGTTCGCCGGCCAGGTCTCGCTGGCGATCGGCATCTGCGTCGCGCTGCTGTCCACCCTCGTCGGCACGGCCGTCGGCGCGATCGCCGGATTCGCCGGCGGCCGGCCCGACGAGGTGATCATGCGGGTGACCGACCTGTTCCTGATCGTGCCCGCCATCGCCGTCCTGGCCCTGGCCCTGGAGGCACTGGGTCCCTCACCGGTGACCATCGTCCTGATCCTGTCCGCGTTGGGCTGGACCATGATCGCCCGCGTGGTGCGCTCGCAGGTACTCACACTGCGCAACAAGGAGTTCATCCAGGCCGCCCGGGTCATCGGCGCCTCCAACCCGCGGATCGTGGTCCGCCACCTGCTGCCCAACCTGACCGGCGTCATCGCGGTCAACGTGTCGCTTGCGGTCGCCACCGCCATCATCCTCGAATCCACCACCAGCTTCCTCGGGTTCGGCATCCAACCGCCCCAGTCGAGCTGGGGCAACATGCTCAGCCAGGCCGCCGGGCTGATCGGCACCTCGCAGGCCTACCTGCTGTACGTACCGGGCCTGGCGATCCTGATCACCGTGCTGGCCGTGAACTTCGTCGGCGACGGCCTGCGCGACGCCTTCGACCCGCAAGGAAGGCAATGATGAGCACCGACACGTCCCCCGTGCTGTCCGTGCGCGACCTCACCGTCACCTACCGCACCGACTCCGGTCCCGTGACCGCGGTCGAACGCCTGTCCTTCGACGTGGCACCCGGCGAAACCCTGGGCATCGTCGGCGAATCGGGCTCCGGCAAGAGCGCCGCCACCATGGCGATCATGGGCCTGCTCCCGCGCAACGCGACCGCCGAGGGATCGGTGCTCTTCCGCGGACGGGAACTGCTCGACCTCTCCGACCGGGAACTGCGCACGATCCGCGGCAACCAGATCGCGGTGGTCTTCCAGGACGCGCTCGCCGCGCTCAACCCGATGATGACCGTCGGGGCACAGGTGGCCGAAGCCGTCAGCGTGCACGACGCGAGTCACGGGCGCGAGGCCCTGCGCGAGCGCACCGTCGACCTGCTGGATCTGGTCGGCATCGCCTCCCCGCGGGATCGCGCCGAGCAGTACCCGCACGAGCTCTCCGGCGGCATGCGCCAGCGCGTGATGATCGCGATGGGCATCGCCAACGACCCCGCCCTGCTGATCGCCGACGAGCCGACCACCGCCCTGGACGTGACCGTGCAGGCACAGGTCCTGGACGTGATCGAACGGGTCCAGGACCGCACCCACACCTCGGTCCTGCTGATCACCCACGACCTGGGCGTGGTCGCCGGCATCGCCGACCGCGTCATGGTCATGTACTGCGGACGCAAGCTCGAGGAAAGCCCGGTCGACGCGCTGTTCCACCAGCCCGCCCACCCCTACACCACCGGCCTCCTGGGCGCGCTGCCGCGCATCGACCGGCGCGCGGCACGACTGACCCAGATCCCCGGCCAGCCGCCGCTGCCGACCGAACGCCCCACCGGATGCCCGTTCCAGCCCCGCTGCCCGCACGCCGTCCCGGCGGTCTGCGGCGAGGTCGACGCACCGCCCCTGGACGTCGGCGCGACCCACACCACGGCCTGCGTGCGGTTCCACGAGATCGAGAAGGTGACGCGATGACCACGACCACGGTGGACGTCACGGGGTTGGTGGCCGAATACCGGACCGGACGCGGCCGCAAGGCCGCCGTCGTACAGGCCGTCTCCGGCGTGGACTTCTCCATCGCCCGCGGCCGCACCCTGGGCCTGGTCGGCGAGACCGGCTGCGGCAAGAGCACCCTCGGCCGCTGCCTGGTCCGCCTGGTCACCCCGGCCGGCGGACGGGTCCTGCTCGACGGAACCGACATCGCCACCGCGAACCGACGCACCCTGTCGGAGCTGCGCCGCCGCGTGCAACTCGTCTTCCAGGACCCCTACTCCTCACTCAACCCGCAGATGAGCGTGCAGGCGATCCTCGCCGAGCCGCTGCGCATCCACGGCCTGCACGCCAACCGCGAACGCGAACGCGTACACGAACTGCTGGGCCTGGTGGGCCTCGACGCCGCGCACGCCCACCGCTTCCCGCACCAGTTCTCCGGCGGGCAGCGGCAGCGCATCGGGATCGCCCGGGCGCTGGCCGTGGAACCCGACGTGCTGGTCCTGGACGAACCGGTGAGCGCGCTGGACGTCAGCGTCCAGGCCGGGGTGGTCAACCTGTTGGAAGACCTCCAGGAACAGCTCGGACTCACCTACCTGTTCATCGCCCACGACCTGTCCGTGGTCCGGCAGATCAGCGACGAGGTGGCCGTGATGTACCTCGGCCGGATCGTCGAACAGGCGCCGGTGGACTCGCTGTTCGAGTCGGCTCGGCACCCCTACACCCAGGCGCTGCTGTCGGCCGTGCCGATTCCCGACCCACGCATCCAGCGCACCCGCAAGCGGATCGTGCTGGAGGGCGACATACCCAGTCCGCTGAACCCGCCCTCCGGCTGCCGGTTCCGCACGCGCTGCTGGAAGGCGCAGAAGGTGTGCGCGGACGTGACCCCGCCCCTGGTGGAGACGGGCGACGGACACCTGACGGCCTGCCACTTCGCCGAAGTCCTCCCGCAACCGGACGCCGGCACCACCCCCGAGAGGATCGCCCCATGACCGAGTCCTGGCACCGCTTCTTCACCACCGACCGGATCCTGTCCATGCGACGCGGCCGGGGAGAGCGCGATTTCTCCCTCGTGGTCCGGGACACGGAGCACGGCCAGACGCTCGCCCGCCGGGACGCGGAGCAAGGGACCGACCGGCCGTTCCCGGGCGAGGTCGACTTCGGCGACCCCGGTGAAGCCATTCTCAGCGCGGACGGCGAGTGGGTGCTCAGCCTGCACGACGACAACGGCTCCGAGGTCGGCCACGTGTGGGCCTCCTCGCTGGACGGTGCCGACCGCCGCGACCTGACCCCCACCCTCGGGCCCTACACGCTCCGGGGCATCGACACCGCCCGACGCGGCGACGCCACCGTGATCACCGCCGCCGCCCCCGACGGCTTCAGCCTCTGGCTTGTGCACAACTCCCGGACCTCGGCGCCCAGGCTGCTCTTCACCTCGCCGCACGAGGCATGGAACGGACTGATCTCCGCCGACGGGCAGACCGCCAGTGTCGACACCACCGACCACAACCCCGGAGTGCGCCGCTTCGCCGTCACCGTCGTCGCGACCGACACCGGGAAGGTGCTCGATCGCCTCAGTGACGGGCCGAAGGCACCCGTGCGGGCGGTACGGTTCTCCCCGGTCTACGGCGACGGCCGCCTGCTCGTCTCCACCGAGCGGACCGGTTTCGCCCGCCCGTGCGTCTGGAACCCCGCCGACGGCAGCCGGATCGACGTGGACGCCCCGCACCTGAACGGCGACCTGGTCGCCCTGGACTGGTCCGACGACGGCTCCCGGATCCTGCTGGTGCACGTCGACGAAGGCCTGCACCACGTGCTGGAGTTCGACCTGCACAGCCGCACACTGACGGCGATCGCCCATCCGGACGGGGCGTACTTCGAGCCCGACGTCGCCGCGGCCCACCTGAACCAGTGGGCCTCGCACTACGCCGCCGACGGACGCATCCGCCTGCTGCGCCAGCGCTTCGACGAGCCGCTGACGGTGCTGCACGTCGACCGCCGGACGGGGGAGATACTCCCGGCCGACGCGCCGACCCGCCCGGCGCCGGGCGTCCGCGCCGGCTCGCACACCGTGCACTCCACCGACGGCACCCCCCTGCAACTGTGGGTGTGCCGACCCCCGGACGCCGACGGGCCGCTTCCGCTGGTGCTCAACCTGCACGGCGGCCCGAACCTGGTCTCCGTCGACTCCTACAACCCGCAGGCACAGGCCTGGGTCGCCTCGGGCGTGGCGTACGCGTCGTTGAACTACCGAGGCTCGGTCACCTTCGGCCGCCGGTTCCGCGAAGGCTTCATCGGCTCCATCGGCGACCGGGAACTGGAGGACATCGAGTCGGCGGTTCGGCGACTGATCGCCGACGGTGTGGCCGACGCCGGACGGATCTTCGTCACCGGTGCCTCCTACGGAGGCTTCCTCTCCCTGCTGTCGGTGGGTCGGTTGCCCGAACTGTTCGCGGGGGCCATGGCGTTCGTCCCGATGGCTGATTGGGTGACCGCCTACGACGACATGAACCCGGCCCTGCGCGCGGCCTGGAAGGCCTTCTTCGGAGCCGCCCCCGACCTCGACCCGGACCGCTTCCGGCACTCCTCGCCGATCACGTACGTCGACGCGGTGCGCGCACCCGTCTGGATCATGCAGGCCACCCACGACACGCGTACTCCGCCCAAGCAGGCCTACGCCTACGCGAAGGCCCTGCAGGACGCGGGCGCAGACGTGTGCATCGACTGGTTCAGCGGCGGCCACGAGACCAGCAGTCGCGGGCAGGAGATCCACGACCAGCAGCGGATGACGGACCTCGTTCGAGCCGCCCTGCGCGGTGCGTCCTGGTCCCGGGGCCCGGTCGAACCGCCGTCCGGACAGGGTCTCGGATGACCCGGGGCCCGTCCGCCCCGCAACCACGCGACCCGGCTCGGGATGCCGGCGCCGACCCGGGTCCCGGGCCGCGCGGGATGCCGGCGCCGCACGTCCTGCTCGCGCCGGACAAGTTCAAGGGCTCGCTCGGCGCGGCGGAGGTGGTCCGGCATCTCGCGGCCGGACTGCGCCGGGCCCGCCCCGGCCTGTCGGTGACCGGCCTGCCCGTCGCCGACGGTGGCGAGGGCACCGTGGACGCCCTGGTCCATGGCGGCTTCGGGCGCCGGGTGGTCACCGTCGGCGGGCCCACCGGCCGGGCCGTACGCGCCTGCTATGCGCAGCGTGGCAGCACGGCCGTGGTGGAACTCGCCCAGAGTTCGGGACTGGGGCTGCTGCCCGGCCACATCCCGGCGCCGCTCACCGCGAGCAGCAGGGGCGCCGGCGAGGTCGTGCGCAAGGCGCTGGACACCGGTGCGCGCACCGTCGTGCTGGGTCTGGGTGGCAGCGCCTGCACCGACGGGGGAGCGGGGCTGCTCGGCGCGCTGGGGGCCCGGTTCACCGATGCCGACGGGCAGGCGATACCCGACGGCGGCGCGGCCCTGCGCGGCCTCGCCGACGTCGACCTGTCCGGCCTCGATCCGCGGCTGGCGGCTACCGAGTTCGTGCTCGCCACCGATGTCGACGCGCCTTTGTCGGGACCCGGCGGGGCCGCGGCGATGTACGGACCGCAGAAGGGCGCCGGGCCCAAGGACGTCGCCGTACTGGAGGCCGGACTCGCGCGATTGTTCGAGGTCCTGACGCGGACCGCGGGTCCGCGGGTCGCCCGCCTCGCGGTCCTGCCGGGTGCGGGGGCCGCCGGTGGCACCGGCTTCGGCGCGCTGGTCGGCCTGGGTGCGCGGTGCCGACCCGGCGTCGACGTCGTCCTCGACGCGGTGCGGATCGACCGGGAACTGCGCGCGGCCAACCTGGTGGTCACCGGTGAGGGCTCCTTGGACCGGCAAACCCTCCAGGGCAAGGCCCCGTTGGGCGTTGCCCGCCGCGCCGGCCTCCACGGCGTACCCGTGATCGCCGTATGCGGACGCCTGAGCCTGACCCGCGATCAGCTCGCCGCGGCCGGATTCCGGGCCGGCTACACCCTGGCCGGCCTCGAACCGGACCCGGAACGCTCCATCGCCGCCGCCGCTCCGTTGCTGCGGGCCATGGGGCGGCTGATCGCCAACGAGCACCTACCCGACGCCGCGTCGCCCGCGGTACGCGCGAGGTAGCCGCCGTTGTGCGGACCGGGATCCGCGGACGGCCCGGAGAGCGGCCGCGGATCCCGTTCGCGTTCGTCGGCGTGTGCTGTCGGGTGTGGCGCCGGCGATCGATGTGGAGCGCTTCGGATGTGCGGGGCGAGGGTGGTCTTCAGCGGGGCGGGTCGACCGGGCGGCCCAGGAGAGCGGCGAGTCGATCGAGAATCGGGGCGTCGGCCGGGGCCGGTTGCGGCGGTGCGAACGGGGTCCGGCCCGGTGCGACGTCGACGAGTCTGTCGCGGGTGAAGGCGAGCTCCCGCCGGACGACGTCGTCGGGGAAGCGGAGGTGCCGCCCGGTCGCCCGGGCGAGGTCCCATCCGTGGACGAGCTCCTCGACGGTGCGCAGGTGTACCGCGGCGATGCCCGGGACCACCCCGGCGGGGAGGTGGAAGACCCGTGCCCGCACGCCCGGCTGCGCGAACGCGGAGAGGAGGTTCTCGGCGGCGTTCCGGTAGGCGGCCGCAGGACGGTCGCCGAGTATGTCCCGAACCGTGGGGTCCAAGGCGTCGGGCGCGGCGCGCGTCTCGTCGCGTAGCACGGCGGTGAACAGGTGGCTGCCGAGGACCAGATGATTGACGAGGGCACGTACGTCCCACTCCGGGCAGGGGGTGGGTGCGTGCCACTGGCTTTCCGGGACGTCGGCGACCAGGTTGCCGACGGCTCGAAGGACCACGGCCAGATCGGTGAGATCGGTGAACTCGGTGGGATTGGCGAGCTCGGTGTCGGTGTCGCTGCGGGTGTCGGGGCTCGCTACGTTCCCGAGGTGATGGGATTCGGGCTCGTGGGTCACTGCTCTGCTCCCCGTGTACTCGGAGTTTCGTGTCGTCGGTCGTCGAGGTCGGCCACGAAGGTCCGCGCCTCCATGAGGTACGCGGTGCAGGCGTCCGTGTCGGCGGGCGTGACGCGAACCCACTGCCTCATCGGCCGCCCCCGGCGGGGTTCGCAGGCTCGGCCCACGCCCGTGGCGATGAGTTCGGACACGCGTGTGGCAGCCAACTTGACGGTGAGGCCGTCGCCGGCGACGAACGCGTAGAACCTGCCGGCGGTCTTCAATCCCGGCGAGTGCAACATGCGGCCGCGCTCGTCGTCGGGATGTCCTTCGAGCACCAGCCGACTCGCCCGCTCGAATACGTCCATGTCCATGGCCGGTCGCCGTCCTTTCGTGCGTGTTGTGGTCCTTCTCTTGTCGAGACACCACCGGCGCCGTAAACGGAACGGTCTCGGTCGGAGGAATCCGGGCGGGGTGGCTGCCGTGGGAGGATGACGCGGTGAGTCGGGACGACACGTTGGACCGCGCGCGGTCCGGGGACGAGCAGGCGTTTCGCGAGCTCACCGAGCCGTATCGGCACGAGCTTCTGGTGCATTGCTACCGGATCCTGGGGTCGCTCACCGATGCCGAGGACATGCTCCAGGAGACCCTGATCGCGGCGTGGCGCGGCCTGGACGGTTTCGCCGGCCGGGCATCGCTGCGGACGTGGCTCTATCGCATCGCCACCAACCGCTGCCTCAACGCGGTCCGTGATGCCGGCCGGCGCCGGCCGCCCGAGCCGACGCCGCCGTTCGTTCCACCCGAGCCCACCCGCCGCAGCGCCGTCACCTGGTTGCAGCCCTGTCCGGACACGCTCCTGGAGCACATCAGCGACGGGGCACCGGGACCCGAGGCCCGCTACGACTCCAGGGAAGCGGTCGAGCTGGCCTTCGTCGCAGGGCTGCAGCACCTTCCGCCACGCCAAGCCGCCACCCTCGTCCTGCGTGACGTGCTGGGGTATCCCGCCGACGAGGTCGCGGACATGCTGGGGACGAGTACGACTGCCATCAAGGGCGTCTTGCAGCGTGCTCGTGCGCAGCTGCGCCGGCACCGCATCGACCGCGAGCGAATGGCACTTCCGGACTCGCCGGGAGAGCGCGAACTGTCCCGGCGCTTCGCCGACGCGTTCACGGCCGGCGACATCGACGGCCTCGTGAGGTTGTTGACCGACGACGCGTGGCTGGCCATGCCGCCGGCGCCACACGAGTACCACGGCCCGGCGGCGATCGCGGCCTTCCTCGGCACGTTCCACGCCTGGCGCGGACGCCGTCGCCTGCGGGTGATTCCCACCCGCGCCAACACCCAGCCGGCCCTGGGCTGCCGGCTCACCGAGCCCGACGAGTCGACCGCGCGTGCGGCCGGGCTGATCGTTCTCACCGTGGGCGACGACCGCATCCACGCCGTCACGTGGTTCCTCGGTGACTACCTGCCGCACCGGTTCCAACTCCCGGAAACGATGGGCTGATCCGCCCGCACCACCGCGGCGTGTTGTTCGGGGGGCGGCGCTCGGATGGCCGAGGGCGTCGCGAACGGTGCGATGTCACCCGTTCGGCCGCGCCGCGGATCGCCGTCGCACGGTCCGCCGCACCCTAGCCTGGCGTTGTCGCGGCCGAGTCGTGAAGGAGAAGGCGGATGCCCGTGCCCACGCGATGGGTCACCGCCGCCCGGGCCGAGCACCGGGTGCCCGGTCCGGACGCGCTCGCACGGGCGGGGCAACGGGTCGTCTACTCCTACCCCGGCCGCACCCCGCCCGAGAACCTGCTCGGCGACATCCGCGCAGGCCGGGCCGCCGGTGTCATCTTCTTCCGCGACAACTACGCCGATCCGCGGCAGTTCGCCGCCACCGTGCGTCTGTTGCACGATGCGCGACTGGCCGGCGGTGTCACCGAGCCGTTGTTGTTGATGACCGACCAAGAAGGCGGTCCGGTACGCAGGCTGCCCGGCGCGCCGGAACTCTCGGCCCGGCAGGTCGGACGGACCGATGAACCGACCGGCAGCGCCGCGGCGGCTGGTACGGCGGCCGGCCGGAACCTGGCCGGGTTCGGGCTGAACGTCAACCTCGCCCCGGTCCTGGACGTCCACGACACCCCGGACGACTCGATCGACCACCACGAACGCTCCTACGGCAGCGACCCGGCCCGAGTCGGCGCCCTGGGCGGCGCGTTCATCCGCGCCCAGCAGCGCGAGGGGATCGCCGCGACGGCCAAACACTTCCCCGGACTGGGCGCCGCCCCCACCCGGGACAACACCGACCGGCGCCCGGTGACCCTGCCGCTGGACGCGGTCACGTTGCGGGACGTGCACGTGGCGCCCTACCGGGAGGCGGTCGACGCGGGCGTGCGGCTGGTCATGCTTTCGTGGGCCGTCTACCCGGCCCTCGACGCGCATCTTCCCGCCGGCCTCTCGCCCGCCGTGGTGGCCGGCGAACTGCGCGGGCGTCTGGGCTACCGCGGCGTCACCATCACCGATGCCCTCGAAGCCGGCGCGCTGCGCGATCACGGCAGCACCGGCGAGCGCGCGGTCGCCGCCGCGGCCGCGGGCGCGGACGTCATCCTGTGCTCCGGCAGGGACGTGGCCCAGGGCGAAGAAGCGACCGCCGCCCTCGCCGACGCTCTCGCCTCGGGCCGGCTCGACCCCGCCGCCTTCAGCGCCGCCACAGGCCGCATCCGCACCCTGCGGGCCGACCTGCGCCGACTCTGACCCCGAGGCATCGCCGAAACCGCGCGCACCGCCGGCAGGCGTTACGTGACGCACCGGGATCGCGCCGGGGGCACCGGCCGTAGCCGGCTCGCCGGATGCGTGGAAGTCGCGACGACGCGCGGGCGGAGCGCGCGGGATCGTCTGCGGCGGGGAGAGCGCTGTGGGGCCGGAAGGGCGTGCGGCGGTCCCGCACGCCGGGGTGGTGGTGCGGGACCGTCGGTGACGGGTTCGGCTCGGGCGGGTCAGTCGCAGCAGCCGCCGGAGTTCGCGGGCCGCAGCTCGGTCAGGACCTGCGCGCTCGCGGGGGCGGGGACGCCGGTGTCGGTGGACGGCAGGCAGCAGGCGGAGCCTGCGTCCTTGGCCATCCGGTCGGCGTCGCCCTTGACGACGTATACCTCCCACGGTTCGGCGCCGGGGCCGTGGACCCAGACCTTGTCCTGGACGGCGTAGCAACAGGACGTGTCGTTCTCTTCGAGCGTGACCAGGCCTGCGTCGGCGAGTCGGGTGGTGGCGGCGGTGACCTGGTCGGCGGTCTCGACCTCGACGCCGAGGTGGTCCATCACCGTCGGCTCGCCCTCGGTGCCCTGGATGAGGACGAGCTTCAGGGGCGGTTCCGCGATGGCGAAGTTGGCGTAGCCGTCGCGGAGCTTGGCGGGTTCGGCGCCGAACAGCTTGCTGTAGAAGGCGATCGAGGCCTCCAAGTCGGCGACACGCAGGGCGAGTTGTACACGGGACATGGCGGAAACCTCCGGGAGGTGAATGGGAAGCCGATGAGTGCGGGCGGGGCGGACCGGAACGGACCGGAACGCGTGGTGGGCGCCGGTGGGCCGGGTCCGGTGGCTGTTCACGAGGTCCACCCCGAGGTCCCCGGTCGACTCCTTGTATTGATGGATATCGATATCGGCAACCTTGCCACCGGTATAGACACCTGTCAATATCGACGTATGTCGAATTCCAAGACGCTTCCGCTCCTGGAGGCGGATCGCGCCGAGGCGGTGCCGTGCTGCGCGCCGCTGTCGCGCGAACCGCTGGGGGTCGAGGACTCCGAGCGGATCGCGGTCATGTTCAAGGCGCTCGGGGACCCGGTGCGGCTGCGGTTGTTCTCGTTGATCGCCTCGCACGAGGGCGGTGAGGCGTGCGTGTGCGACATTCAGGACGTGGGGGTGTCGCAGCCGACGGTGTCGCACCACCTGAAGAAGCTGCGCGACGCCGGGCTGGTCACGTCGGAGCGGCGCGGAACGTGGGTGTACTACAAGGTCGCGCCGCCTGTGGTCGCCGCGCTCGCGGGCGTGCTGGACCTCTCCTCGTGAGCGGCGGGCTCCCGGTCGCGTCCACATCGACGACGGCGGCGGACGTAGGGTCGACGCCGAGCGTGACGCCGCCCCGGATACCGCTCGCTCGGCGGGCGGCATCCGAACTCGTCGGTACCGCCGCGCTGGTCGCGGTCGTGGTCGGGTCCGGCATTCAGGCCGGCGAACTGACCGGCGACGTCGGTGTACAACTGCTCGCGAACTCGCTCGCGACCGTGTTCGGGCTCGGCGTGCTGATCCTGCTGTTCGGGCCGGTATCCGGAGCGCACTTCAATCCGGTGGTCACGCTCGCCGAGTGGTGGACCGCCCGCCGCGGCGGGCCCGGCGTGACCGGCCGCGAGGTCGCCGCGTACGTCCCGGCCCAGGTCGCGGGCGCGATCGGGGGCGCCGTCCTGGCGGACGCGATGTTCGACCGTGCGCTGGTCGAGTGGTCGGGCCACGATCGCTCGGCCGGGCATCTCCTGCTCGGCGAAGTCGTCGCGACCGCCGGACTCGTACTGCTGGTCTTCGGCCTCGCCCGGACCGACCGGCTGCGCTTCGCGCCGATCGCGGTCGCCTCCTACATCGGCGCGGCCTACTGGTTCACCTCGTCCACCTCCTTCGCGAACCCGGCGGTCACCGTCGGCCGCGCGTTCTCCGACACCTTCGCCGGAATCGAACCCGCCTCCGTGCCCGGCTTCGTCGCCGCCCAGCTCGTCGGCGGGGTCGTCGGTCTGGCGCTGGTCGCCGTCGTGTTCGGACGCCCCGGCACGGTCCGGGCCGATACCCGACCGCCGGCCGAACCCGCCGCGCCGGTGGCCGCGGCCCGAACCGTCCCGCCCGCAGTCGCGGTGCACCCGCCGTCGTCCCTGGAAGGGAACCCGATCGCCATGCCCGACAAGCCCTCCGTGCTGTTCGTCTGCGTCCACAACGCGGGCCGCTCGCAGATGGCCGCCGGATTCCTGCGCCACCTCGCCGGTGACCGGGTCGAGGTCCGTTCCGCCGGATCCGTTCCCGGCGACCGGGTCAACCCCGTCGCCGTCGAGGCGATGAAGGAGGTCGGCGTCGACATCGCCGACCAGAACCCCAAGGTGCTCACGCCCGAGGCCGTGCAGGCGTCGGACGTCGTGATCACCATGGGGTGCGGCGATGCCTGTCCGATCTTCCCCGGGAAGCGCTACCTCGACTGGCGGCTGCCCGACCCCGCGGGCCGGGGCATCGACGCCGTGCGCCCCATCCGCGACGAGATCGAGCAGCACATCCGCGCCCTGATCGGCGAGCTCCTGCCCGGTGACACCGCCATCGGCGCGACCTCCACGCGCGAGGCCGGGCCCGACCTGCCCGCCGCGGTCATTCGTGCGGCACGACCGTGACCACCTGAATCACCGTGCCGTGCCGTGCCAGGGCGAGGCGAGCAGCGCGGTGGCGGAAGTGGGTCAGTCCAGGTCGTATGCGGTGTCGTGGTGTGGTTGATAGAGCCCGAGCGTGCCCGCGCCGGGCACGGCCAGGGTGGTGACCGAGCCCCAGCCCTGTTCGGTGATGCTCGTGGTGAATTCGACGCCCTTGGCCTTCAGGTCCGTGACCGTGGCGGCGAGGTCGTCGCACATCAGGAACAGTTCGGCGACGCCGGCGGAGTCCGGGCCGGCCGGGTGTACGGCCAGTTCGCTCGGTGGGGACTTGAAGATGAGCCAGCCGCCGCCGGCGTCGACGTGCGTGAACCCAAGCACATCGCGGAAGAACGCGCGTGCCGCCTCGGCGTCGGTCGCGTGGATGATCGTGTGTGCACCTGTGATCATCTGCGCAAATTATCAGCCCGTCGAGCCGCGTCGGTGGTACACGCCGCCCGAAATGTTGCGTTTTACGGACGCTTGGCCGGGGGTGGCACCGCCGGGGCGAAGTTGGCGAACGGCTCGGCGGCCGTGATCAGGGCTGCCAGGGCCGGGGACGTGGCGGCGTCGGGATGGGCGGCCAGGGCCTCCCGGGCACACGTGATCGCGGCGCGCAGGTCCTCGTGGCGCGAGGTGGGCATCGGGTTCCCTCCGGGACCGAAACGATGATCTTCCGGAGTCGTTTCCGGCCTCGAACAGCGATGATATCCGAGGCCGGCACGGCGAACCGGACGGCACACCGCAGCCGTTCGGGGCATCGAACCGGATTGCGCAATGCGGGCAGCCCGATGGGTTCTCCCGGGCCGTGGAGCGCACCGGCCGCACGGCTTCCGGTGACTGCGTATCCGTGATCCGTCGTCCGTCGTCCGGTGGGAGCGGCGTGCGGACATGCGCTGTCGAACATCACTTGCACGACTGATACGCCACTTGTATACATGTTGTTCATGAGTGGCGTACGAGCTGCGAGCCCGCAACGCGGCTCCGCGCAAGACCTGACCTACCGCTGGCTGAAGCGGCACATCGCGCAGATGCCCCGGCACGACGGCACGTTCCTGACCGAGTCGGAGGTCGCGCAGGCGGCGGGGACCTCGCGTACCCCCGTCCGGGAGGCCCTGCTTCGGCTCGAGGCGGAGGGTTTCGTCCGGATCGTGCCGAAGAAGGGCGCCTACGTGCCGCCGATCTCGGACGCCGAGGTCCGCGCCGTGATGCAGGCCCGGGAGATGGTCGAGGACTGGACCATCCGGCGGGTCGCCGCTCGGGGGTCGGAGTTCGCCGTCGAGTTGGAGCGCCTGGTGGCGGAGCAGGCGGGCCTGCTCGCCGATCCGGTCGCCTTCATCGACTGCGACCGGGTGTTCCATCGCACGATCGTGCGGGCGGCCGGCAACCCCGTACTGGCCGAGTTCTACGAATCGTTGCGGGATCGGCAGATCCGGATGGGGTTGCGCGCGGTGGCCCGTACCGAGAGCCGGGCCCGGGCCGTGCTCGACGAGCACGGAACGATCGTCGCCGCGGTGCGCGACGGGGACGCGGAGCGGGCGGGGCAGGCGGTCGCGGCCCACCTGACGAGCACGCTGGCTGCCCTGAGCGTGCCGGACATGGCGGACTGGACGGGGCTCGCCGCCCGGGAGGAGGACTCATGAGAATCGCTCTGTTTCAGATCGCAAGCCCGCCGGAGGAGTCCCCGCGACAGCGGCGGGAGCGGGTCGACGGGATGGTCACCCGGGCGCGGGGAGCGGACCTGGTCGTGCTGCCGGAGTTGTGGGCGGCCGGATACTTCGCCTTCGACGCCTACACCGAGCGGGCCGAGACCCTGGCCGGTCCCACCGTGACGGCGGCCCGCGGCTGGGCCCGGCGGCTCGGCGCCCACGTGCACCTCGGCAGCATCGTCGAGCGCGACGACCGGGGACGTCTGTTCAACACCGCCGTGTTGATCGACCCGGACGGCGAGATCGCCCACACGTACCGCAAGGTGCACGTCTTCGGCTATGCCTCCCGTGAGGCCGAACTCCTCACCCCGGGCGACACGTTGGAGGTCGCCGACACCGGGCTCGGCCCGATCGGCGCGACCACCTGCTACGACCTGCGTTTCCCCGAACTGTGGCGGGGGTTGGTCGATCGCGGCGCGAAGTCGGTGATCGTACCGGCCGCCTGGCCGGCCGCCCGACGCGAGCACTGGCGGCTCTTCACCACCTGCCGCGCCGTGGAGGAGCAGGTACTCGTCATCGCGTGCAACGCGGTCGGCACGCAGGACGGCGGCGTCGAACTCGGGGGCCACAGCCGGGTCGTCGACCCCTGGGGCACGGTGCTCGCGGAGGCCGGCACCGCGGAGGGCGTGACCTTCTGCGACGTCGACCCCGCGGTGGTCGACACCGTACGGGCGGAGTTCCCGGTGCTCGCCGATCGCCGTTGGCCGCTGTGACGGTCGTGGGCTCCGGGGCGAGGTACCGACGACCGGAGCGCGGACGGCCGAGGGGGCCGGCTGATTCCGCTCGACGCGCAGGAGTTCGTCCGAGACGGGTGGGGCCGCGTTCGGATCAGGTCCAGCCGATCTCGGTGTAGAGGCGGCCCGCCCGGATGGCTTCGATCGCGGCACGTGCGTAGGGCACGGTCGGGTCGGGCAGGTCGTGGGGGTGCCACCACCCCCAGCCGACGCACTTGTCCGGTTCGAGGACGGTCGGCGTACCCTTCCACCGGCGCGCCCGGAAGATCAGTTGCATCCGTGGGCGAGTCCCCGGCGGATCCACGAGGTGGACGGCGTGTGCGAACTCGACGTCGTCGGAGTCGATCACCAGCCCGGCCTCCTCCCGGGCCTCGCGCACCAGGCACGCGACGGCGGATTCCTGCTCGCAGTGACCGGCCAGGAAGTGATGGGTCGAGGGCGCGTAGAGGGAATCGGGATGCCGCAGCCCGAGCAGGATCCGCCCCTGGGAGTCCTGCGCGTACAGGTGGGCGCCGACGATGTTCAACACGCCCTGCGTACCCGTCCGCGAGTGCGGGACCCGTACCGCGGCCCCCGCGACGTCTTCCGGGCCGCTCATCGCACAACCCCCACGGTTCGGCGAATGCCGCTGCGGATGCGCGGTGTTGCGACCGCGCGATCGGGGCGGAGCCGATCCACGGGAGCCGGTCGGGGAGAAGCGAGGACTGGATTGCATGTCATCACGCAGAGTGTAGAGATCCCCACCGACAGAGACGGTGGCGTCCGACCCGGTGCTCCGTCCGGCACGCGCAACCGGCCTTTCCGTCCTGCACCCGGAGCCTCGAACCGTGGCCACCCGAAGCCGTTCGCCGCCGGCGCGGAGTGTTTCGGTGCGCCTGCCCGGGCGGGGCGGGTCGTATGGTGTGGATGGCGGTGGAGCGGGGTATTTCCGTCCGGTTTCCGGCAGGAGGATTACATGCGTGCCACGCGCATCACGGCCAATCTTCGAGTGGCCGACATCGAGGCGACCAAAGGTTTCTACGTCGACTATCTCGGGCTGCGTACCGAGGAGTTCAACCTGGGGTGGGTGGCCCGCTACACCTCGCCCGACACCGCGGCGAACGTGCAACTCGTCACGCGGGACGCGACCGCGCCCGAGGACTCGATCGTTTCCGTCCTCACGGACGACGTCGAGGGCGCGTATGCGGAAGCCCGGCGTCTGGGCTACGAGATCGTGCACCCGTTGACGACGGAGCCATGGGGCCACCGCCGATTCCTCGTCCGGGCACCGGACGGCAACGTGATCAACATCGGGCAACACTCGCACTGAGCGGGACACGCCGCACGCGACCACTTCGTCACCCGTCCGGCGCCGTGACCCTTGCCGCTCTCGTGGGACGGAGCGTGCAGATGGGCGTGAGGGGTAGCGGTGTGGGATGAGTATCGACAAGATCAGCGCCGATGCGCGCGGTCTCCGGGAGCGGGATCTCGAGGTCGGGGCGTCGGCGGAGACGATCGCTCGGCTCCACCGGGGGGACGTGCGGGATTGGTTCGTCGACTTCGCCCGCCGGTACCCGACCGGCCTCGACGCGCCCGGGGGAGGGGCGACCCGAAAGCGGTGGGAGACGCTCACCGCCACGGCCGAACGGGACCTCGCCCTCGGGCGACTGGCGGAGGGTCATGCCGACGCTCTCGCGATCATCGCCGAGGTCGGCGACGGCGTCGCGGTCGCGGTCCCGGGGGCACGCTGGGGGGTGTGGGCGGCCGAGCCGCCCGGCAGCAAGCTCACCGCCGAACGGCTCGACCGGGGCCGGTGGCGGGTGCACGGGACCCGACGCTGGTGTTCGGGCGCCCTGATCTGCACGCACGCGCTCGTGACCGCCGACGCCCCGGACGGGCCGCGCCTGTTCACCATCGACGTCGGCCCCCCCGGATATCGCGTACTGCCCGACTCGTGGCCGGCGATCGGCATGGCCGCGAGCGAGACCCTGGATGTCGAACTGGACGCGGTCGCGGCCGAACCCGTGGGCGAGGTGGGCGCCTACCTCGACCGTCCGGGCTTTCATCACGGCGGAGTCGGTGTGGCGGCGTGCTGGCTCGGCGGCGCCCGCGCGGTGAGCCGACCACTCGTCGAGGCGGCGGGCAGGGGTCGGCTCGATGAGCACGGGCTGGCCCACCTCGGCGGCGTCGACCTCGCCCTGACCGTCGGCCGGACGCTCCTGGCGCAGGCCGCCGCGGACATCGACGCCGATCCCCTGGACCGGTCGGGCGCCGCGCAGGTCCGGGCGCTGCGGGTCCGCGCCGTCGTCGAGCGCACCTGTGCGGAGGTCCTGGAGCGGGTCGGGCGGGCACTGGGCGCCGGGCCACTGGGTCACGACGCCCGACACGCCCGCGCGGTCGCCGACCTGACGGTGTACATCCGCCAACACCACGCCGAACGCGACCTGGCACGTCTGGGAGCCCTGCGGGCCGCCGCGGTGTCGACCGAGGCGGATGGCCGGCGCCCGGAGGCGACCTCGTGACCGGCGAGCGCGCGCCCGCCGATCCCATCCAGGCCCCCGGTACGCCCGAGCCGGTGTGGCGTGCCTGGCGCGCATTGACCGACCTGCCCCGCGTGGACCCCTCGGAGGTGGCCGGTCCGGCCCGCGCCGGTGGCCTCGTGGTCGTCGCCGCGCACCCCGACGACGAGATCCTGGGCGCCGCCGGCCTGATCGCCGCCCACCTCGACACGGGCTCGCGCGTACGCGTGGTGCTGCTCACCGACGGCGAGAGGTCCCACCCGGGCGGGCCGATCCCGCCCCCGCTCCTGCGCGCACGCCGAATCCGGGAGACGGAACGGGCCCTGGGCCTGCTCGGACCGGCGGGGACCTCGACCGCCGAGATCGTGCGCATGCGGCTGCCGGACACCGGGGTCGCCGAGCACGAGGCGAAGGCCGCGGACACCCTCGTCGCGCTCGTGGCCGGCTTCGGGACCTGCGCCGCCCCGTGGTCGGGAGACGTCCACGGCGATCACGAGGCGGCGGGGCGGGCCGCGGCGCTCGCGTGCGCGTCGGCCGGCGTGGCCCATGTCCAGTACCCGGTGTGGATGTGGCACTGGGCCCGACCCGACGATCCGCGCGTCCCGTGGGATCGCGCGGTCCGGGTGGACCTGACCCCGGAACTGCGACGGCGCAAACGCGATGCCGTCGCGTGCTTCGAGACGCAGCTGCGCTCGCACGCCCCGGGCCGTGACGATCGGGTGATCCTGCCGCCCGAGGAGATCGAGCACTTCGTCCGCCCCTACGAGGTGGTGTTCCGATGAGCGCGGCGTTGCCGAGGAAGGCGTTCGACGCGATGTACGCCGCCGCTGCGGACCCATGGAGCCTCGCGGACCGCGCCTACGACCGGCGCAAGTACGCGCTCACGGTGGCGTCGCTGCCGAGAACGCGATACCGCGACGCGTTCGAACCGGCGTGCTCGGTCGGTGTCCTCACCCGGCTGCTCGCCGAACGTTGTGATCGGCTGCTGGCCTGCGATCTCTCCGAGGTCGCCGTCACGCAGGCGCGCACGCGCACGGCCGACCTTCCGCACGTCCGGGTGGAATGCCGAGTCCTGCCCCGGGAATGGCCGGACCGGCCCGACGGATTCGACCTGATCGTGTTGTCCGAGTTCCTGTACTACTTCGAACCTTCGGAACGGGACCTGGTCCTGGCCCGGGCCCGCGCGTCCCTGGCCCCGGGCGGATCCGTGGTCGCGGTGCACTGGCGCCCGCCCGCGCCCGGACACGTGGACTCGGCCGAGCACGTGCATGCCGCCGTGCGGGCGCTGCCCGACCTGGTCCGCGTGGTCGAACATCGTGAGCCCGACTTCCTCCTCGACGTGCTGATCGACACCCGGGACCTGACCGGTACGGTCTCCGCCGCGCAGGTGTCCCCGGCCGCGCTCGAGGGACTGCGTTGAGGGCCCACGGTGGTTGCCCGCCTCGGATGCGGCGCGTGCTCGTGGTGGTGCCCGCCCGTGACGAGGAGGACGAACTCCCGGGCTGCCTGCGGGCGCTCGCTCGAGCCAACGCCCGCGCCGCGGCCTCGGGCGTACCCGTCACCACAGTGGTCACCGCAGACCGTTGCCGTGACCGTACGGCGGACGTCGCCCGCGCGTTCGGGGCGCACGTGGTGGAAACCGACGCCGGGGCGGCCGGGGTCGCGCGCGCCGCGGGATTCGCGGCGATGTTGGGCGACAGGTGCGACGTACGGGACATGTGGCTGGCGACCACCGACGCCGACAGCCGGGTGCCCGCCCGGTGGTTGACCCGACAGATCGCCTGGGCCGGCGACGGTTGGGACGCCGTCGCCGGCACCGTTCGCGTTCGCGACTGGTCCGGGCACCCACCGGGCGTGCGGGAGGCGTTCGAGGCCCGATACGACCGCCGGTCCGACACGAAGCGGCACGTGCACGGGGCGAACCTGGGGTTCTCCGGCGCCGCGTACCTGGAAGTCGGCGGATTCGCGGCGATGGCGGTGGGCGAGGACGGCGCGCTGGTCGAAGCCCTGAAGGTGGCGGGCCGTCGGGTACTGCATACCGACGCCTTGCGCGTCCTCACCTCGGCGCGCACCGACCCGCGCGCGCCGCGCGGTTTCGGCCACGACCTGCTCGATCTCGACGGCGCCCGCCCGGTGCGCCGGTGACCGTTCCGGCGGGCCGGCTCGTCGCGGATCCGGGATTCGGAGGCGCACCGCACCCGAGGAGCCCCGGTTACTCGGGAGCGATGCCGATCAGGATCCGAGGAGGTCCGGCAGGTCGTCGGCGTGTTCTTCCTCTTCCTCCAGGATCGACTCGATCAGGCGCCGCGTGGTGGGGTCCCGATCCCCGAGCCGGCCGGCGATCTCCTGGTAGGAGGCGATGACGATACGTCCGGCGAGCAGGTTCTGTTCGAGCATCGCCCTCAGGTCGGTGTCGGACGCGGTCGAGCGGGGCCGTTCGGGTGGTTCGGGGGTGGCGGAGGCGTTCGGACCCGTCGGCGGGTGCGCGGGGCGGTCAGGATGGCGGGGCCGGTTCCCGGATTTCCCCGGCGGGAGGTCCACTCGCTGTGTCGGTCCCGCCTTCGCGGCGTGGTGCCGCGGACTGTGTCGGTCGCCGTCGCGGGAGCCGTGCGTTCGGTTCCGCCTCTGCCCCCGTCCCCGTGACCGGACCGGTGCGGGAACCCGACAAAGGAGGAGGAGAGCATGACCGTGAACCGTGCCCACGTGATCGTCGGAGCGGGTCTGGGCGGGGCGAAGGCCGCGCAGACTCTGCGGGAACAGGGCTTCGACGGCCCGCTGGTGCTGATCGGCGACGAGCGGGAACGCCCGTACGAGCGCCCGCCCCTGTCCAAGGGCTACCTGCTCGGGAAGGAGGAGCGCGAGAAGGCGTACGTCCATCCGGAGCGGTGGTACGCCGACCACGGGGTCGACCTGCGCCTGGACACGACGGCGACCGCGCTCGATCCCGCCGCGCACCGGCTGACCCTCGGCGACGGCAGCCGGCTCGACTACGCCGCGCTGCTCCTGGCCACCGGTGCCTCGCCGCGCCGGCTGCGGGTTCCCGGCGCGGACCTGGACGGGGTGTCGTACCTGCGCAGGTTGGCGGACAGCGACCGGCTCAAGGCCGTGTTCCGGCCCGGGGCCGGGATCGTCGTCATCGGTGCCGGCTGGATCGGCCTGGAGGCGGCCGCGGCCGCGCGCGCCGCGGGCGCCGACGTGACGGTGCTCGAAAGCGCGGAACTGCCGCTGCTGCGGGCCCTCGGCCCGGAGGCGGCTCGGGTCTTCGCCGAGCTGCACCGCGATCACGGAGTGGACCTTCGCCTCGGCGTCGAGGTCGCCGAGATCAGCGGCGACGCCGGCGCGGTGGACGGTGTCCTGCTCACGGACGGCACCCGGATCGCGGCGGACGCGGTCGTCGTCGGGATCGGTGTCACCCCCAACACCGGCCTGGCCGAAGCAGCGGGGCTCGCGGTCGACAACGGCATCGTCACCGACGAGCACCTGCGTACGTCCGCCCCCGACGTCTACGCCGCGGGCGACGTCGCCAACGCCCACCATCCGCTGCTGGGGCGGCACATCCGCGTCGAACACTGGGCCAACGCGCTGAACCAGCCGCAGACCGCGGCCCGGGCGATGCTCGGCCAGGACGCGGTCTACGACCGGCTGCCGTACTTCTTCACCGACCAGTACGACCTGGGCATGGAGTACACCGGCTACGTCGAACCCGACGGCTACGACCGGGTCGTCTTCCGCGGCGACGTTGCCGCCCGCGAGTTCGTCGCCTTCTGGCTGTCCGGTGTCCGGGTCCTGGCCGGCATGAACGTCAACGTCTGGGACGTGGTCGAACCCGTCGGGGCCCTCATCCGCTCCGGTGCGGCCGTCGACCCGGCCCGCCTGACCGACCCCCAGGTCCCGCTGGAGTCCCTGCTCCCGAACTGACCGCCGGGCAGCCCAATTCATGGCCTACCTTCCCGACCGCCCGCCGAGCTACCGCACCGACAGCGCCGAACTCGACCGTGCCCTGGACGCCGTGCTCACGCCGGAACGACTGGACCGGCTGCGCGGGCTGGTCATCGACGTGCGGGTCAACGACGGCGGCATGGACAACCTCGGGCTGCGCCTGGCCGCCCGCCTGAGCGACCGCCCGTATCTCGCCTACGCGAAACAGGCCCGCAACGACCCGCGCGACCCGAGCCGGTTCACCCGCCTCCAGCCGATCGAGGTGCGTCCCGATCCCCGAACCACCCGCTACACCGGCCCGATCGCCATCCTGACCGGCGGCTCCACGGTCAGCGCGGCGAGACCTTCGTCCAGGCGATGATGGGCCGACCCGGCTCGACCATCCGCATCGGTGAGTCCACTCAGGGCGTCTTCTCCGACGTCATGCAGCGCCGACTGCCCAACGACTGGCAGACGGGTGTGCCCAACGAGGTGTTCCGCACCCGGGACGGCCATACCTTCGACGGCGCCGGCATACCGCCGAACGTGCGCGAGCCGGTGTTCACCGAGGACGAGTTCGCCAACCACCGGGATTCGGCCTTCGATCGCGCGGTGCGGATGTTGCCCGCCGAGGCTTCCTGAGACCCGGTTCGAACCGCATTCCGCCGGGGGTTGGGCCGGCGGAGGGAGAGGCCTTGGCCGGCTGTCCGTATCACGGTGCCGAAGGTGATTCCTCCGTGCCGGCGGCGCGCCGTGCCGGGTCGGTCGGGAAGCCCGCCGGGTCGAGGCGGGCCTGTTGGGCGAGGAGGTCGGCGAAGGCGACGGTCAGCGGGTCGGGTCGGGTGCGGGTGTAGGCGGTGAGGGCGCGGCGGACCGGGGGGTCGGGGCGAAGCGCGAGGCCGTCGAAGTGGGGCGGGATGATGTTGGCCGGGACCAGCGCCGGCCCGAGTCCGGCCGCGGCGAGCAGCGGTACGGCGGAGGTCTGTTCGGCACGGATCGCGACGTGCGGGTGGAAGCCCGCCCGGGCGCAGACCTGGTCGAGCAGGTCGGCGAGACCGTTGTCCGGCGCGTAGTGCACCCAGGCGCGGTCCGCGAGCTCGCCGAGCGCGACTCGGCTGCCGGCGTTGTCCGCCAGTGGGTCGTCGACGGGCACGACGACGGCGAACTCCTCGACGCCGAGTTCGCGGATGGGGCCCGGCCAGTCGGCCGGTGCGGGGCCGATGGCGAGGTCGGCGCGACCGGCGCTCATGGCGGCCTGGAGCTTGTCGGCGTGCGGGTACTCGCGCAGCCGGATCCGTACGCCGGGGTGCCGCCGGCGCCAGGCACGAAGGACGGGCGGCAGGATGCCGAGGCTGACCGAGTAGACGGCGGCGACCTCCAACTCGCCCTCCTCCAGGCCGGCCGTGCGCCGGGCCACCGTGGTCAGGCGTTCGGCCTCGGCCAGTGCGGCGCGCGCGTGCGGCAGTACCGCCCGGCCCATCGGGGTGAGCCGTACCGAGCGCGGCAGGCGTTCGAGCAGCGGCCCGCCGACCGTGCTCTCCAGGGCCCGGATCTGGTGGGAGAGCGCGGGCTGGGTGACGTGCAGTTGCTCCGCCGCGCGGGTGAAGGAGCCGGTGTCGACCACGGTCACCAGGTATTCGAGCTGCCGCAGTGTCGGTATTGCCATGAGCAGATTTTATCGCCGGGATAGAAGACATGCCTTGGACTCATCGCGGGAGGTCGCGAGAGGGTCGTCGATGTGGCCGCCACGGGGAGCAGTGGGCGGCCGATCACCCGATCACCGATCACCGATCACCGATCACCGATCACCCGATCACGCGAAGGAGTCCTCTCATGTCCGATGCCAAGTCCGCCGTGAAGTCCGATGCCAAGCCCGACGTCGGGTCCGGCACCGTGTCGCACGGCACGGTCCTCCAGGGACAGCGGCTCGTTGTGGTGGGTGCGGGGTCGCGTACCGGACAGGCCCTCGCCCGGGCCGCTTCGGCCGCCGGCGCCGCTGTCGTCCTGGCGGGCCCGGATCCGCGCAAGTTGGAGTGGACGGCCGGTGAGCTCTCGGGGCCGTCCGAGGTGCTCGCGCTCGACCTCGTCGACGAGCGCTCGATCGCCGACTTCGCCGCCCGCGTCGGCCGGTTCGACCACCTGGTCTCCACCGCGGCGATCCCGGCCAACGGTCCGTTGAAGGATCTCGAAGCGGTGGATGTGCAGCGGGCGTTCGCGGCCAAGGTGATCGGTCCGCTGCTGCTGGCCAAGCACCTGGTCGGGCAGGTGTCCCAGAACGGCTCGTTCACCTTCTTCTCCGGTGTGGCCGCCTGGCGGCCGACGCCCGCGCGCACGGTGATGGCCACCACCAACGGCGCACTGGCCTTCCTTGTCCAGGCGTTGGCGGTGGAGATCGCCCCGATCCGGGTCAACGCGATCTCGCCCGGCATCGTCGACACCGGTTCCTGGGACGGTCTGGGCGCCGACAAGGAGGCGTTCCTGCGCGGCGTCGCCGAGCGCAACCCGGCCCGCCGGGTGGGCTGCCCGCAGGATCTGCTCAAGGCCGTGTTCTACGCCATCGACAACGCGTACGTCACCGGCACCGTGCTGCACGTGGACGGCGGCGGCCGGCTCGCTTGATCCCGGCCCGCCGACGTCATGCCTTCGACGATTCCGACTCGGCCGCGATCGGTGCCGGTGCCGGTGCCGGTGCCGCGGGGCCGGGCACGGCGGGGCGGCCGGGCCGAGGGCGGTGAGTCGGTGTTGTTGTGGGACGACGATGACGCCGACGGTCGCGCCCCACAGGGCCGCTCAGGGCAGGGCGGGTGCGAGGGCCCGGGTGGCGAGCGGGGTCAACCCGGTCGTTGCGCCCGCCGGTGGTTCCGTGTCGGTGAGGGAGTCGAAGGCCAGGCCGCTGGAGGCCTCGGCCCGGCCGGGGCCGCGGCGGTGGCGAGCCGGAGGGCGCGCCCGAGAGTCGGCCGCGATCGCCGACGGCATCGGTCTCCGTCGGCGCGGGGTGGTGTGTGGCACCCCGCGCCGGGTTGGGGTGGGGAGGTCATCCGTCGAGGAAGCGGAGGAGTTCCGTGGTGACGAACCGTGGGTTCTCCTCGACGAGCCAGTGGCCCGCGTTCGGTACGTCCACCGCTTGCACGATGTTGGTGATGCGTGGGGCCGCGGTGGCTCGGATCGGGTCGAGCTGACCCTGGGCGGTCATGAGCAGGGTCGGGACGTGTACCGGTGTGGCGACCGTGGTGTCGCGAACGTCCTTGTCGAGGGCGCGGTAGAGCTCGAAGCCGCCCGACAGGACCTCGGGCCGGCGGTAGGTCCGCGCGTACTCGTCGATCTCGGCGTCGGTGAATGGGGAGCGATCCGAGGTGCCGCCGAACGCCGTTCCGCCGAAGGAGACTTGGGGGTAGAACAGCGCCAGGTATGCGCGGACGTCGTCGCCGACCACGGTTTCGGGGACCCGGCGTTGGGAGTGGAAGGCGATGTGCCAGCTCAATGAGCGGTATGTGGGCCCGTCGACCGCGGGGCCGGGGAGTGGGAGGTCGAGGTAGCCGAGGCGCGAGGTGTCGGCGGGGAATTGGGCGGCGTACTGGAATGCCACCGCGGCACCGAAGTCGTGTCCGACGACCCGGGCGTCGCGTACGCCGAGCCGATCCGTGATGAGCGTGTGGACGTAGCGCGCCAGGGTGGCTTTGTCGTAGCCGGTCGGGGAGCCGGTGCTGTCGCCCAGCCCGGGAAGGTCGACCGCGTAGACGGTGTGGTGCTCGGCGAGTGCCGGCATGACCGGCCACCAGCCGAACCAGGTCTGTGGCCAGCCGTGTATCAGCACCACCGGCGGGCCACTTCCGCCGGTCACGTAGTGCATCCGGACGTTGTCGACGTCGGCGAACTTGTGTTGGAACCTGCTCGTGAACTTCGGGTCGTTTCGGGTGGCGGCGGCGTAGGAGGGGATGTCGTCGTCGGCCTGCGTGCTGCAGGCGGCGGCGCCGATCGTCAGGAGGAAGGCAAGGACGACGGTCGCGATCGTCCGCGCCGGTCGCAGGGCGTGCTGCGCTGGTGAGCGTGGTGCGGGAATCATGTGTTCCTGTCCTGGTGAGGGCGGTGCAGTCGGTGTCCGGTCGCGTTGATCGGTCCGCGGCGGAGGCCCGGCCGGCCGGTGTGGGAGCCGGTAGGGTCGGGAACATCGCCTGGCAATCGGTGACTTCGCCCCGACCAATGCCGAGCGCTCGACGAACGTCCGCGTCGCCGAGGGCGGATCGACACCTGCGGAGGACTTCCCGCAGGGTCGATCAACGGGGTCGGGATGCTGGTGGTGCTCACTGAGGTTCCTTGCGTCGGGACACGCTCAGTCTTGCCAGGAGCATCTGATACGGCACGAGAACTTGCGGTTCTGGCAAGGCGATCTCGTGGGAGGCCAACCGGAGGACGCGCTCGACGCCGTCCTGAGCGCGGGCGTCGGCAGCTATCTACTCGACTCCTGGAACCGCCGTTGCCGGAGGTGTTCTCCCGTTCCTGTACCACGGCGGCGACGTACGGACGCTCCCGCCGGGGCAGCGCTTCGACGGGAGTGGGAGGGGACGGGGGCTCAGGCCGTGTGCCAGAGGCGGCGGGGTTTGTGGTGCATTCGGCCGGGGACGCCTGGGCGTTGTTGCCAGGGGTGTGGGCCGGTGGGGGGGTCGGTAAGCGAAGCTCATCGCTTCCAGGCGGCCGTAGTGCGCTTCGCGCATGCGCCGGTCGAAGTCGGCGAAGTCGCGCTCGTCCGGGTGCGGCAGCGTGGACCACGCCGCCTCCGCGAAGGCGGCGAGGCGGGGGAACACCTGATAGTCCACGCGGGCGCGGTTCTCGGTGACCTCGCTCCACAGGTTGGCCTGGGCGCCGATCACGTGCGCCGCGTGGGGAGTGCCGCTCACCGTGGCGGTACGGGTTCGAACCGGTAGACGTTCTCCAGCGTGTGCACCCATCCGAAGGGAACGGGCTCACCCGCGTCCGCCGATTGCACGTGGTCGAGGTAGACCTCCTGCTGAGGACACATCACGACGTCATGGCCGGCCTCGGCGGCGGCAACGCCTCCGGTGTACCAGCGCCGGCACATGACCGCCGCGCCGGGGGCCAGTACGTGGGGGCTGATGCCCCAATCGGTCTTCACCGCCGGCGCGCCGGTGTCCACCACGTCGGTGTTGCCCAGTTCCGGGTACGCCGCCACGGCCGCCTGCGAATGCCCGGGCAGGTCGATCTCGGGGACGATCCGAACATGCCGCTCGGTCGCGTAGGTGACGATCTCCCGCAGGTCGTCCTGGGTGTGGAAGCCCCCGTGTGGACGCTCGTCCCAGAGCGCGGGCTCTCCCCATCCCGGCCGAGTGCGGGGCCGCCACGCGCCCACCTCGGTGAGCCGTGGACAGCGCTTGATTTCGACGCGCCACCCCTGATCGTCGGTGAGGTGCAGGTGCGGCACGTTCAGTTTGTGCGCGGCGAGCGCGTCCACGTAGCGCAGCACGCCGTGTGCGACACCGAACCGAGCCGGGCAAGAAGCGCGGTGCGTCGAGCAGGTCGTCGACGAGACGGTGCGCCGGCGCCCGGTTGTGCGCCGGACGTGCGAGGGCGTACGGGTGCATGGGTGCGCAGGAGCGCAGGTGTTGAGCTGCCCGAGCAGGCGCGCGGCGCGACAACGTTTCGCGGCCGATTCGTTCGTCCGGTTCAGTGGTGTTCGCGGTGGGTGAGGCAGTGCCGGAGCGCAGTCGTCGTTCGTCAGGCTCGTTGGGAGGCAGGCCGGTCGAACCATTCCTTGGCAGGGGTCTGGACGAGTTGTGTGATGATCACGATCCCGCCCGCGATCTGGATCAGGGCGGCGGGTTCGCCGTCGGCCACCGTTTTCAGGGCGAAGAGGATCATCGACGCGGCGCAGACGACCGCGGCCACGCGCACCCTGTCGGTGCCGCGCGCGAACCGGAGTGCGGGCAGCGGGCCCAAGAGCACCGGGAGCATGCCGGCGGTCAGCCGACCCGCGTGGAAGGCGTCGTTCTCGCCCTCGGCATCGACGGACGCGAGGACGAGGGTCACAACGGCCAAGGCGATGCCGGCCATCGCGTACAGCCACCACCTCGCGATCCGAACCTGGGGTGGCATGGCGGCTACAGGCTTGGGACGTATGTCGATCCACGTCGGGGGTTCGGTCATCGGCACACCCTATGCCGCGGCCCGATGGTCGTGTTGGTCGATTGTGGGTCGGTGCCGGGTACTTGCGTGGATCGCACGCGGTGAACGCCGAGCCGCATGGCACGCTGCCCGCGGGCCGACCGGGGACGGTGGTCGCAAGTGTGTGGTCAGAAGGGCGGGACGCCGGTGCCGGTGATGTGGGCGTGGTGGTCCAGGACTCGGTCGACGGTGAAACTCGCCGCGCGTTGGTCCACACGCAGGAGGCGGACGCGGGCCGAGGTGATCCGGTCGAGGTCGACGGCGGGGTCGTCGGTCCACACCCGTCCGTGCCAGGCACCGTCCTCGCCCAGGCGCAGGTGGGCCTCGACCGGGATGCTCGCGCCGTCGGCGGCGACGATGGCGGGGCCGTCGTAGTGGTCCTGGGCTCGTGAACTCCCGGTCACGATGCCTCGCGTCCGATGATCTGCGAGACGTGGTCCCCGCCGGCGGCGACGACGAAGGGGTGGCCGAGGGTGGTGGGTTCGGTTTCCAGGTGCAGGACGCCGTGGGTGCCGGCGTCCATGATCGGGCCTTCGTCGATGATCGCGCTCCAGGTGCGCGGGAGGGTATCGCCGTCGACCGGCCAGTCGAACAGGTCGAGCGTGACCTCGGCGTCGCCGCGGCCGGGGACTGTGACGTATCCGTGAGCCTGGTGGATCTCCATCCTTCGAGTCTGCGTCGGCCCGCCGAATACCGCCGGCGAACCGGGCGAGCTTCAGGGAAACCCAGTCGCAACCATACGGTTGTCATGTGACATCGAAGCTTGAGTATGGCTGTGTGTCGTCGGAATTCGAGTGTGCGGATCGCTCATCCGGCTCTGCGCCGTTTCGCCCGAGTCGGCACGGCCGGCGCGTGACGGGCGTCCCCGGGCCGCGAGATTCTCGAAGAAATGTGGCAGGGGATGTCGAGAAAGACCCGGCCGCTCCGTCCCAGGGTGGATGGGGCAACCCTGGCCCCCCACCACACCAAGGAGACGCGGCATGACGATCAAGCGGATGGACAACGTTCTCATCGTTGTCGAGGACCTCGACGCGGTCATTGCGTTCTTCGTCGAACTCGGCATGGAACCGGAGGGCAGGGCGCCACACGAGGGAAGTTGGGTGGACCGCATCATCGGGCTCGAGGGCGCCCGACAGGAGATCGCGATGTTGCGGACGCCGGACGGCCATGGCCGAGTGGAGTTGGCGATGTTCCACACGCCCAAGGCGATCGGCACCGAGCCGAAGGACCCGCCGGTGAACACGCTGGGCCTTCGTCGCATCATGTTCGCCGTCGACGACATCGAGGACGTCGTCGCCCGGCTGCGCACTCACGGTGCCGAACTCGTCGGCGAGGTGTCGCGGTTCGAGGACAGCTATCTGCTCTGCTACGTCCGCGGTCCCGAGGGCATCATCGTCGGACTGGCCGAGGAACTCGGCTGAAGGACGCCGGAGGGACCTTGCGCCCAAGGAACCATCGGGCCGGCCCGCGCCGGGCCCGGGTTCCGCGGGTGTGACTCGGCGGTGGGAATGATCCCGGGGTGGTGTCGGTTGTGCTGGAGGTCGGTGAGGGTGTGCCCCCGGGCCCAACCATTGCCTCCGTGGAATACCGCTCGGCTGGAGCCACGGTGTGCCTTCCGCCGTGAGGCGGCCACCCTCACCGACCTTCGACGTTTCGTGGCGCCGCTCCCGCATCGGGAGGGGCGCCTTGTCGATTTCGGGTACCGCTGCGGACGTGGCGAGGTCGAGGACGACCTCGTCGCCGCGGGGGCTTGCGCAGCCCCCGCGCGGCGACGGCCGGGTCGGTAGTGGTGGGTACTCGTCAGAGGCTGCGCGCGGTGATGTCGCCGTAGGCGGTGGTGGCGTGGATGTTGAGGCCGGCGCCGGCGCCGTCGGGGTTCTTGAGGGTGTTGTGGATGCGGCCGTGGGTGGTGCCGGCGTCCAGGGTGGCGGAGACTCCGCGGGCGGCGCCGACGGAGACCTCGCCGTACTCGGTGCGCAGCGTGAGCGTGCCGTGGACGGCCTCGGTGATGTGGATGTCGCCCTTGCGGGTGTCGATCTCGGCGGGGCCGCCGAGACGGCCGACCGAGACGTCGCCGGCCTGGAGGGTGAGGCGGGCGGTCGCGGTCTCGTCGAGTTTGACCGTGCCCTGGGCGCCCTCGAAGGCGACGTCGCCGAGGCGTCCGACGCCGCGGAGGTCGGCGGCGGCGGCCTTCGCGTCGATGCGGGAGTCGGTGGGCAGCCGGACCGTGACCTCGACGGATCCGGAGGCGCCGAGGATCCGGTTCTTCGCCGGTGCGGCCTCGATCCGCAGGACGCCGCCGTCGTATCCGACGGTGGTCTGCTCGGCCGCCTTCAGGTCGCGGGCCTTCGAGGCGTCCGCGGGCAGGATCTCGACCGTGGTGTCGGTCCGGTCGGCGGCGATGAAGTGGATGCGTCCCGCGGGGATGTCCAGGACGGCGGTGACGGGGGTGGGGGTGTCGAACTTCTGCATCGTGCTCTCCTTCCGGTGCAGCGTGCCCCTTGCGGCGCGCTGTTTCCGATGAGGGAAAAGCTACGTTGCGTTCATTGAATGGGCAATCGGATCGTTGCATGGGATTGGCATATTTGCAGGTCAAGGTCAGGATTTCGTTGCAATGGTTTTGTGGATAATGCAACGACCTCTGCTTTGCTCGTTGCAATAACTTGAGGCTGAACGCTAGCGTGAGGCCCCCACGGAGCATGAAGGAGACCGCGATGCCGGGAGGCAGGCTCACCCAGCAGGAACGTCGGCAGATCGCGTTGGGGCTGGCCGACGGCCTCGCCTATGCCGAGATCGCCAGGGGGCTGGACCGTCCGACCTCGACGATCACGCGCGAGGTGATGCGCAACGGCGGCCCCACCGCCTATCGCGCCGACGTGGCCCACCGCGCCACGGAACGGCGCGCCCGCCGGCGCGGGCAGGCCGCTCACCCGGGGTCGGAGGCGCCCCCGCAGGCGCACGGGCGCGATGCCGAGGCCGTGCGCGAGTACGAGGAGGTGTTCACCACCGTGCTCGTGCAATCGGGCCTGGCCAGGATGATGTCCCGGGTCCTGGTGTGTCTCTACACCACCGACGCGGGCAGCCTCACCGCGTCCGACCTCGCCCGGCGCCTC
Source organism: Embleya sp. NBC_00888 (assembly GCF_045207655.1). Lineage (NCBI taxonomy): Bacteria > Bacillati > Actinomycetota > Actinomycetes > Kitasatosporales > Streptomycetaceae > Embleya > Embleya sp. NBC_00888. Next base: position 4,223,662 of record NZ_CP108785.1, read on the forward strand.
CAGGTCAGTCCGGCGTCCGTGTCCAAGGCGATCGCGTTCCTCGAGAGCCAGGGCCTCGTCCGCCGCGAACGCGACGAACGCCGGCGCGAGCGCTACTTCGTCGACGACGACGTCTGGTACCAGTCGATGATGGCCAGCGCCCGCTCCACCGCCCATCTCGGCGACGTCGCACGCCAGGGCGTCGACGTCCTCGGCGCCGGGACCCCGGCCGCCACCCGCCTCGAGAACATCGGCCGCTTCGTCGACTTCGTCTCCGAGAGCATCGCCCGCGCCGCGGAGCAGGCCCGCGAAGTCCTCCACACGAAACCCGAATCGACCCCGGACGGCACTGCCTGAGCCACGTTCCGATCGCGGAAGGACAGCGGTCTCGGCGGTCGCGACCGGCGGCGTCCGTTCAGGTCACCGGGCGGGAAGAGCCGTTGCGTCGAGGCGCTTGCGCTGGGACTCGGTCAGGCGGATGTCCGCCGCGGCGAGGTTCTCGTCGAGATGGGCGATCGAACTCGTTCCGGGGATCGGCAGAACGACGGGGGAGCGGGCGAGCAGCCAGGCGAGCAGGACCTGGGGCGTGGTGGCGTCGAGTTCGGCGGCGACGGCATCGAGCGCGGCTGCCGGCCCGGGCGTCGCCGCGGCGACGGGGCGCCAGGGGAGAAAAGCGATCCCGGCGGCTTCACAGGCGTCCAGAACGGGTTCGTACTCCCGATCGAGGAGGTTGAAGCGGTTCTGCACGCTTGCGATCTCGGTGGTCTGTCGGGCCTCGGCGAGTTGTGCGGCGCTGACCTCGGACAGGCCGATATGGCCGATCTTGCCCTCCCGGCGGAGTTCGTGGAGCGCGCCGACCTGCTCGGCCAAGGGAACGTCCGGATCGATCCGGTGTAGTTGGAGCAGGCCGACGCGTTCGATCCGGAGTCGGCGCAGGCCCTGCTCGACCTGCTCGCGCAGGCTCTCGGGCCGTGCGTCGTACGCCCACCCCTCGGGGCCGGTGCGGGTGACGCCGACCTTGGTGGTGATCAGCAGGTCGTCCGGATACGGATGGAGGGCCTCGGCGAGGAGTTCCTCGTTGGCTCCCCAGCCGTAGAGGTGGGCGGTGTCGATCAGGGTGACACCCGCCTCTACGGCATGTCGGGCCACCGCGATGGCGGCGTCGCGTTCGGGGCCGGGGTCGGTCGACAGGCGCATGGCGCCGAACCCGACTCGGGATACCCGGAATTCGCCTCCGACGGAGAAGGTGGCGGTTGCCGTGCCGGCCGTGCCGGGCGGATTGGAGGTCATTGGCCACAGCCTTCCCGATGGGGCACCGGGGGACAACCTCATTCGAGGGGCGTACGACAGTCATCGGAAGGTGAGACGCCGCCGGCTTCCGCGACGCACGGTGGGCACGGCGAAGAGACGTCGCCGCCCGTCGGCGTTCCCGTCGGTGGTCCGTTACCGCGGCAGCGGGCGGGCGTCGACGACGTTCTTCATGACGAGGGTGGAGGGGTTCCCGGTGGCGGAACGCCTGGCCGGCTGACGAGCCCATCTCCATCCCGCCCGCCGCCGTCCCCCTACGGCTACTGGCTGACCTTTGCCATCGACCGTACCCAGGACACGAGTTGGCTCCTGGTCATTCCGGACGAGGACCCCGGATCCGGGCCGGTGGCGCGCATTCGAGTCCCGACGCGTGTTCCTCTCGGACTCCACGGGAACTGGACACCGGCCGGACCGCCGGAGACGTGACGCACGAAGGCGCACGCTTGCCGCGGGTGGTGGGGTGGTGGGGTGGTGGGGTGGTGATGTCTCGGTCTGCATTGCCGCGTGGGGGTGTTCGTCGGCGGGAGTTCCGGCGCGTCGTGTCGGGGGCGGGGTGCTCGGAAAATGCGGGGACACCGCCCGGACGGCTCTGCCAGCCTGAAGAGACATCATCAAGGAGGTCTCGTGACCGACGACGAGCAGTCCCGCCTCGGCGAGTTCAGTGCTCGGCTGGAGAGCGGCGACATCGATGTCGTCCGCAGGACCCTGGACGATTACCAGTCGGCACAGGCGGATACCCGGTGGGGCGTGGACAACCCCTATTGGCCGCTGGCCAATGAGGTGCGCTTCGCCGCCCGAGACCTCCTGGGCCAACCTCCGTCGGGCAGTAGCCACGTGAGTGCTCTCACCGTGCTGTGGCATCTCGCCGAGGAGGAGGACGCGGACTCGATCGCCGACGCCCTCCACGGTGCCCCGGACGCCGCAGTGCGCGAGATGGCGCTTCTCGCGGCCGGCACCGCGCTCGAGGAGGGCGAGGAACCGAATCGGCGGCTGTTGGGGCTGATCACCGCCATGGTGCTGGACGAGGGCCTCGATGTAGGGGATCGCCAGGACGCCATGCGCGCCCTGGCCGATCTCGATCTCCCGGAGGTCGAGGAACTCATCGTCCGTCTCAGCGAGTCGGCCGAACTCGAACTCCAGGTGTACGCGGCGGGTTGCCTCGCGACACCGCTGCGCCTTCGTGTGCACCGCGACCGCGTCAGGCGGCTCGCGGAGTCCTGGCCGGAAGACGCGGGTTGGGAGGCGGAGCACATTCGGGAAGCCCTCGAGGGCTTCCACAGCACCTACTGGAAGGACACCGAGCCGAACGATCCGGTGCTCCGGAAGGCCCATGACGAGCTGAGGTTTCCACTTGGCGACGAGGGATGCCTGCAAGCGTTCGCCGACCTGCTCCGCAGCGAGGATCCGGTCGCCGTGGGCATCGCGCTCGACCATTACGAGTCCTCGGAGGGGCTGCGTCGGGTGCTGGAGGACGAGGAACGCGCCGAGGCATACCGGCCCGAGGTTCTGGCTCGGGCTCGGGAGGTGCTCCGGCGGCCGATGTCTCCCGCCGAGGTCAGCGCCCTGAACGTGATCGGGGCGCGCCACGCCGAGCCCGGCGACGCCGACCTCCTGCTGGACGTACTCACGCGTACGGACTCGGACACGGTGCGCGTCGAGGCCATCCGGATGGCCTACGGCGTGCTCGACGAAGCCGAGGTGAGGGACGACAGGCTCGTCACGGCCCTGGGCGACCTGATCCTCGATCGGTCCGTCGGCTTCTACATCACGAAGGAGACGGCGATTCGCGCTCTGGCCGACAGCCTCGGTGCGGACGCGGACCACCTTCTCGTCCGGGCGCTTCGCGAGGGTGAGCCGAAGGTGCAGGCCCACGCGTCCTATTACCTGGTCAAGACGGGTGGCCTGGATCGGCACCGCGCCATCATGGAGGAGGTCGCCGAGAGCTGGGAAGGCCGGCCGCCCCAACTCCCCTGGGGCGAGGACCCCATCGAGCTGATCTTCGGCAAGCCGCACAGCGTGCACTGGCGGGGACACCGGCTGACGGACCCGGGCCTGTATCGCGCCCACAAGAGGGTGCGGGCCCCGATGGTGGACGAGTCGTACCATCAGGCGCTTCGTACGCTGCTCGAAAGCGACGACCAGGCGGCCGTGGGTATCGCCCTCGACCACTGGTGGAGTCCCGACGGGGCCGTGCAGCGCGGCGGCGAGGAGGCACGTGAGCCGGCGAGGGCACTCGTGCTGGATCGCATCCGGGAGGTCCTGCGGCAGCCTCCCTCGACGGTCGAACTCAGCCGCACGTACGGGCCCGAGGCCATGAATCTCAGCGCCCTGGCGGCGCTGGACATCGTGGCAGCGGAGGAGCCCTCCCTGTTGGCCGAGGTCGTGGAGGCGACCGCGAGTGATCACGTTCGCGAGCGGGCTCTCGATGCGGTGGAAGCGTTGTTCGAGGGCGCGGAGGAGGCGGACCCGCGGCTCTGTGCGGCGCTGGGAAATGTCGCCTGCGCCGAAGAAGTGCCCTTGCGTCACCGTGTCAGGGCTCTGGAACTGCTGGACGAGTCTCCCGGGACCAACTCCGTGGACGCGCTCGTGCGGGCGACGCGCTGCCCCGAGGTGGAGGTTCAGGCCGCTGCGGCGTGGGGGTTGATGTGGGAGGCGGTCATCGAGGAGCATCGCGCCATGCTTCGGGAACTGAGCGCGAACTGGCCTGTGGAGGACGCGCCGTGGGAGGTTACGCGAGTGCGGGACATGCTCGACGCCGCCGAGGGCTGAGGCGGGTTGCGAGCGTGTAGGCGTCCATGGGGGACGGGGGCTGGGCGTGGGCTGGGCGTGGGCTGGGCGTGGGCGTGCGTGGAGCCGTCGTCCGACGACGTCGCCTCGGCGCGCTCGCGAGTGGTCGGCGACGGCGGCCACCACGGCAGGCCACCTCCTACCACGCCGCCGCGAGCGCGACCAAGCCACCGGCGTGGAAACACCAGGAGAACACCTCCGGACTCGCCCGTGGCGCTCCGATAACATGATCGATCTCACGACGATCACCCCAAGCGCTGTCCTTCACCAAAGAACCACGCAATCCGGCACGAAGGGTGATCTATTTACTGGAATCCAACAAAATTGGCCAAGTAATTGATATTCATAACATTGCGAAAGTTTTCGCGAATACGTCGCGAAAGCATGGTCGCCGTGCAGCGTCGGTCGCGGGCGATTCTGTGGGCCACGGTGAGTGTGGCGGCCCTCGGATTTCTCATAACCTTGGAGATCATCGCACGGCACTACGGCCCCGCGGGGCCGATCACCAATCAGGCCCGGGAGGTGATATTCGCTCCCGACTCGGGGCCGCTGCTGTACGCCGGCCTGGCATTGACGATGGTGGTGCTCACCTGGCGCGAGCGGTTTATCGCGGCCGGTGCGGCAATCGGTATCGACCTCACCTTCTGGTTGGTGCGGTGGGTGGTCGACGCCAGGATGAACTTCGGCAACGGCGCGCTGTGGGTGATTCTGGGCTGCGCGGTCATTGCCCTCACACGCCGTACCGGCCGGGAACGTGTCCTGCTGCTGAAGGGCGCGGGACTGGGACTGCTGTTGGTGGCGGGCCACAAGACCGGCGATACCTGGCTGCTCATCACGTCGACGACCCGCCCGACCGTGCTCGACGAGTACGTGGCAACCGCCGATCACGCACTGGGTGACCCGTCGTGGCTGGTAGGCCGGATGCTCGAGGCCACCGACCCGATCGGCTCCCATATTCTCGGCGGCGTCTATGGTCAGCTGCCGCTGGCAGCGGCCATCGTCGCGCTGTACCAACTGCGTCATGTGGCGGTCGAGCGCCGCTTCCCGGGGCACCACCTGGTGCGGACCTTTCTGGTCATCGGTTTGCTCGGGCCCGGCATCTACATGATCTTCCCGGTGGTCGGACCGGTCTTCGCCTACAGCGCCGAAGGCGGGCAGTGGGCGGTGGCCAACCTGTGGCCGGATACGCCGCCGTCGATCAATACCCCGCACCCGATACGGTTCGACGAGATCACCCCGCGCAACTGCATGCCCAGCCTGCACACGGCGTGGGCCACCACGATCTTCATTCATTCCCGCAAGGGATCGCGGTTCATCCGATTCGCCGGATCGTTCTGGTTGGTCGCCACGCTCGCGGCCACGTTGGGATTCGGCTACCACTACGGCGCGGACCTCGTGGCCGGTGTGGTGTTCGTGCTCACGATAGAGGGGGCGCTGCGCTCGCTCGACCATGGCTGGAACCGGTCCGGAATTCGGTTGGTCATCTACGGCGCGACGGTTTTCGCGGTGCTCTTGGTGTCATATCGCTATCTGCCGATGGAGATGGCCAGACATCCGTGGGTGTTCGGACCACTGCTCATTCTGGCGATGACCTCGGTCATCTACTGCTACGTGCGTACGACCAGGCTCTGGGAGCCGAAGGCTGCGCCGGCGGAGCAATTGGAACCGCAACTCATGCCGGCGTGATCGCCGCACGCCCGCAGTCGTCCGAACGGTCCGAACCCGTCCCACACCGCTCTTCCCGCCGGACGAGCCCGCCCACGTCACCGCCGGTCGTTGCGCGAGCCCGCCAGAGGTGCACCGTTCGAGCGGCAGGTATGGCCCCTCACCACAGGTATGGCCCCCAGGTAGGGGGCCATACCTGTTTGTCGTGTCCGGGAGCACGCCGTGGGCGGCGATGTGCGGACTGCCGCAGGTCCGCAGCAGAGCTTGCGGTGGCACGGGTGCCTACATCGGCGCGGGCGTGATCGTCACGCTGCTGTGTCACACGCTCGTCGCAACCCTTGTGCCGCCGCACCCCGGCAGTCGTACGGCGGTAGCGTCCCCGGGCATGACCCACCTGCCTCCTGCCGAGTACTACGCCACGCTGCCCCGTCACATCGGCGGCGCCGGAGCGATTCTGCACGACACCCACGGCCGCATCCTCCTGGTCGAACCCGCCTACGGCGACGGCCATTGGGAGATTCCCGGCGGCGCCATGGACGACGGCGAGTACCCCTGGGACACCGCCCGCCGCGAGATCACGGAGGAACTCGGACTCGACGTCACCCCCGGCCGACTCCTGGCCGTCGACTGGGTCCCGCCTCAAGCCGACGGCCGTCCCGCCCTCGCGAACCACCTTTTCGACGGCGGGCCCATCACCGAAGCCCACGCCCGCGCACACATCCGCCTCGCCGCCGGCGAACTCACCGCTTGGCGCCTCGCGACCCCCGCCGAGTGGAGCACCCTCATGGCCCCTCACATGGCCCGCCGCCTCGACGCCTGTGCCAACGCCCTCACCACCCACACCACCGCCTACCTCCACCACGGGTTCGCCCCCACCCCCGACCACCGCTGACCCGGACCGCACGCCCGCATCGGCAGCCCGCCACTCCCGGCGCGGCCCAAGTGGTGCCGATCGGCCCGCCGTCTCCCTGCTCGACACCCCCGGCACGGTTGACGGTCCATGTCGCGGGTGCGGGTGCGGGTCGGGGGCGGGCGTGGCGCGCGTGGGGATGCCACGACCACCCACGCTCGTCTCCGGCCTCGGGCGGCCCCGGAGACATCGGTGCCATCCGGTGGGAATGATCCCGGGGTGGTGTCGGTTGTGGTGGAGGTCGGTGAGGGTGTGCCCCCGGGCCCAACCATTGCCTCCGTGGAATACCGCTCGGCTGGAGCCACGGTGTGCCTTCCGCCGTGAGGCGGCCACCCTCACCGACCTTCGACGTTTCGTGGCGCCGTCCCGTTTGCCGGGGCGGCGCCGTTCGAATTCGGCCCCTCCTCCGCGCCTGGACGGCGAGGCCCATGCCGCCGGCCACGCGGCGGCACGCGTGATCGCAAACGCGACGTGGACTGTGACCGCGACGATCGCCGCTGGTGCTGGTGCTGGTGCTGGTGCTGGTGCGGCGGCGGGGGACGGCGGGTGGGGCTTGCGCGGCGTACACCCACGCCTGCCGACCGTCCCCGAACGGTGGGGTGTCACGTTTTTGGGCCGGGCGGTGTCTTCATGTCCGACAGGCCGCCATACGCGGCCGAGACAGGGAGGACGACACCATGGCATTGCGGATTCCGAAGGCGGAAATCGACGCCGAGATGCGGGAGAACCTGGTCAAGCAGTTCGGTGCGGTCCCCGAGCCCGTGGAAGTGGTGTGGCACAACGCCAAGGTCGCCGAGGCGAACCTGGAGTTCGGGGCCAAGGCGGCCACGTGGGACGCGGCCGACGAGAGCCTGAAGTCCTACGCGCACATGGCCGTTGCGGCGCAGGTGGGCTGCAGTTGGTGCCTGGACGTCAACTACTTCATGGCGCTGAACAAGGACCTGGACCCGGCGAAGGCGAGCCAGGTGCCGCGCTGGCGCGGGTCGCAGGTGTTCTCCCCGCTGGAGCGGGACGTGTTGGAGTACGCCGAGGCCATGACGAATACGCCGACGACCGTCACCGACGAGCTGTCCGCGCGTCTGCTCGACGAACTCGGCCCGGCGGCGCTGGTCGAACTCACCGTGATCATCGGCTTCGCCAACCTGTCGGCCAGGACCAACACCGCGCACGGGGTCACCTCGCAGGGCTACTCCGACGCCTGCGAGATCCCACTGGCCACGCGTTCGGAAGAGTCCGGCGCAACGTCGACGGCATGACCGGGGACGACATGACCGGAGACGGAGTGGGGACGGCGTGACCGGACACGGGACGACCCAGGACGGCGTGGCCGAGGATCCGTTTGTCGCGCATCGCAGGCTGCTGTTCACCGTCGCGTACGAGATGCTCGGATCGGCGGCCGACGCGGAGGACGTGCTGCAGGATTCCTGGTTGCGGTGGGCCACCGTGGACCGGGCGCACGTGCGCGACCCGCGGGGTTACCTGGTCCGGGTGGTCATGCGGCAGGCACTCAACCGGCTGCGGTCGTTGGCGCGTAGCCGCGAGGACTACGTCGGCGAGTGGCTGCCCGAACCGCTGCTGACGAGCCCCGACGTCGCAGAGGATGTCGAACTCGCGGAAAGCGTGTCGATCGCGATGCTGACCGTGCTGGAGACGCTCGCACCGACCGAGCGGGCGGTGTTCGTGCTCCGCGAGGTCTTCGACATGCCGTACGGCGAGATCGCCGACGCCGTCGGGAAGTCCACGGTGACCGTACGGCAGATCGCGCGGCGGGCACGTGATCATGTCGCCGCCCGGCAGCCGCGGGTGCGGGTGAGCCGATCGGAACAGAAGGCGACGGTCGAGCGGTTCCTGATCGCGCTGCGCACCGGGCAGTTGCAGGAGTTGATGGAGGTGATGGCGCCCGACGTGATCCTGGTCGCCGACGGCGGCGGGCTCGCGAACGCCGCCCTGGCCCCGATCCACGGGGTCGAGCCGGTGGCGAGGCTGCTCGCGCGGGCGGACCGGCCGCCCGCCGCGGTCGAGGCGACGATGGTGTGGCTCAACGGCGCGCCGGCGGGACGTATCGAGGTCGCCGGTGAACCGGCCGTGGTGAGCCTGGTGGTGGAGGACGGGCGGATCACTCGGATCTACCTGGTTCGAAACCCGCAGAAGCTCATGCGGCTGGACGAACCGGCCGAGTTGGCGAGGTAGGTCCGCCACCGTCGACTGTCCACCGACATGGCCAGGAGTCGATTTTCCGCATCGGGAAACGGCTCCTGGCCGCGTCGCGTGCCCGACCGGCCATCATCCCAGGGCGTCGCGCAGGGCCGTTCGCACGTCTTCACCGAGCAGGGTGTGGACGGTGCTGCCGGGTAGCGTGGGCAGCGCCGCCCAATGGGTGACGGGTTCGGCGCACGGGCGGCCGTAGGGAAGTCGGATGATGCGGTCGGAGTCGATGAAGCAGTCGTGGTGTTCGGCGCCGTCTTCATCGACGTGGTGGGCGGCGAAGCGCATGGGCATCACCAGCCAGAAGTCCTGCCCGGACGTGGTGTCGTCCGGCTCCGCCCCGTCGTCGGACGGGTAGCGGCCGGTCGTTGCCGCCGCCACGGGCATGCCGTCCTTCGGCAGTCGCTCGCGTGCGTCCACCCACTCCACCGCCGCGTCCATTTCCACTCCCGATTCCGGTCCTGCTCGGATTGGTTGTTCTCGCCGTTCCCGGTTGGCGTGTGGCCCGGGAAGGCACGACTTCGCGTTCCGTGTCCGCCGGATGCGCGGACGCCACGCCCGGATGTCCGGATGCCCGGACGATGTGCGGTCGGATGACTCCAACGAAGCAGCCCGGTCGCCGGTTCCCGTCCCCGGGGCGGCGGCCGATCTTGCTACTTGGGGCCCGCGGCCGTCGTACGGGCGGTGGAACGGACGCGGTTCGGCGGGTGAGCCGAAACGCTTCCGGCGTTCCGGATCGCACACCGGCCGCGGAGTAGGTCGCGGGGGCCGGAGTCGGGGGCATACGGCGGCAGCACGACCGGCGTGAGCCGGTCAGGGAACGGCCGCGTGCGGCAGAGCGGGCGGGGCCGAGTGGTCAGGTGGGGATGTCGGTGAGCCTCCGCAAGGTGAACGGCTCGGCGAGGATCTCGTCCAGGACCTTCGCCACGTGCCGGAAGTGCGGCAGCGTGAAGTGGTGGTCCAGGGCGTCGCTGTCGACCCACTCCTCGAGGATGATCATCCGCTCCGGGCGGTCGGGGTCGACCAACGGCTGGTATCCCAGGCATCCCTCCTCCGCCACGGACGGCGCGATCATCGCGTTCAACTCGTCGCGCAAGCGCTGCTCCCGGCCCGGCTTGGCGACGAAGCCGGCGACGAGGACGAGGGTGTTCGACATCAGAGAACTCCAGGTGTCAGGGTCTTGCGGTGGCTGTTCGTCGAGCGAACGACACCCATCCTGCGAGCGGTTCGCCGCCCCGACCAGGGCTCCGGTCGACCACGGTCCGGCTTGCCTGGGTCTGCCGGGACCAGGCACCGCGAGCCGGTCGTCCGCGACACTGGACCCATGGATCGCGCACAGCAACTCAGCGAGTTTCTACGGGTCCGGCGTGCCCGTCTCAACCCCGACGACACCGGCGTTCCGCAGTTCGGTGGCCGGCGACGCGTGCCCGGCCTGCGCCGCGAGGAACTTGCCCACCTGGCGGGCGTCAGCGTCGACTACTACACCCGTCTCGAACAGGGCAGGGCCCGCAACGCCTCCTCCGACGTCCTGGACGCGGTTGCCCGCGCGCTGGGTCTGGACGACGACGAACGCGCGCACCTGCACAACCTGGCCCGCCCGACCACCACCCGCAAGCGCCCGAGCCGCGCCCAGCGGGTCGGCTCCGAGATGCGCCAGGCCCTCGATGCCCTCACGGGCGTCCCCGCCTACATCATCGGCCGCCGCCTGGACATCCTGGCCTGGAACGCCATGGCCTGCGCCCTGATCGCCGACTTCGCCGCGATGCCGGCCGTCGAGCGGAACATGGCCCGGATGGTCTTCCTCGACGAGGCGTCCAAGGACCTCTACCCCGACTGGGAGGACAAGGCCCGTACCACGGTCGCCAACCTCCGGCTCGACGCGGGCCGCCACCTCGACGACCCTCGACTGGCCAGTCTCGTCGGCGAACTCTCGCTGGGCAGCGCCGACTTCCGACGTCTGTGGGCCGACCACAACGTCCGCGGCAAGACCCGCGGCAAGAAACGCTTCGCCCACCCCCGACTCGGCGACCTCAGCCTCGACTATGTCGCGATGCGGGCTCCGGACGACCCGGACATGACCATGATGATCTACAGCGCACCCATCGGCTCGGACGCCGCCATCGCCCTGCAACTCCTCTCCACGCTCAGCGCCCGACCCCACTCCGGCCCTCCGCAGGCCTATTGCGCCCCTCAGCCGGTCCACCTCGAACACTGACGGGCACCGACGGGCACTGACGGGCATCCCGAACACCACGCTGAATACCCGTCAACGACCTCCTCTCCACCAACCCCGTCACCTTCGTCGCGGAACGCCTCCAGGGCCGGCCGGGCCGGCCCGGTTACGCGACCCGACTCCGTCGGACCACGAACGCCGATGGCCACGCGTACATTCCGGCCGACGAGGTCAGCGGTTCGATCACGGCCTTCGGCGTCGGGGTGGCGGGAGGTTTGGTGGGGTCTCGGGCGGAGGGGGCCGGCGGTGTGCGTGTCGCCCGCCACGGGCGGGTCGTCGGGCCGGCAAAATCGCGACATGGAACGTGTGCTCGGAATCGGTGGATACTTCATTCGCGCTTCGGCTCCGGCGGATCTGGGGGCCTGGTACCGGGACTTCCTCGGCTTGGACGCAGACGAAAACGGCCTGTGGCACCAGGAGGCGGGCCTCACCGTCTTCGCGCCGTTCGAGGTCGGGACGGACTACTTCGGCTCTCGTACCCAGCAGACCATGCTGAACTTCCGGGTCCGCGACCTGGACGCCATGCTCGCGCAACTCCGTGCCAAGGGCGCGGATGTAGCCGACGAGACCCAGGATATGGCGGGCGTCGGACGCTTCGGCTGGGTTACCGACCCCGAGGGCAACCGCATCGAACTCTGGCAGTCCGCCTAGTCGGTGCGCTGAACAGGGACGTCGAACGGGTTTGGTCGGGCTGCGTCGGCACCGGCGTTGTCGGCGTCGGGTGCGGGCGCGTTCGCGGTGTCGGGCGGCGGGGATCTCGGGCGAGGCGAGGCGCTTCTACGCCGGTCGCGACGCCGCCCCTTCCCCCGGAGCGCACGTCCGCCTCACATCCGCCAGCGTTCGTTCGGGGTTCCGGCCCAGGCCCATTGGGCGTCGGGTTCGACGGTGATGCCGAAGTCGTAGGCGTGTACTTCGGCGTCGTCCTGCCAGGCGATGATCGCGGCTGCCTCGTTCCACAGCTTTCTGGGGCCGCCTTGGAGGGCGTGTCCGGTGTCGGCGGTGTCGTCGACCAGGGCCCAGGAATCCTTGTTGTCGTGCAGCCACCATTTCGCGCCGCCCGCGCCGGTAGAACGGTGGACATCGGGCAGTTTGAGTGCGAGCGCTTGCGTGTGGTTGCCGTCTGCGGACAAGCCGGCAAGGTGCCAGTCCACGGGAGTGCTGTCGTGAGCCGGGTGCGCGGCCCGGATCTCGTCGAATACGTCGTGCCCGAGGTTGCGGTGGCCGCGCAGGGGCATGAACGCCACGCTTTTGACGAACCGGCCGCTGGCCACGCCGTGTTCCTTCGCGACCAGGCGCAACAGGCTCCCGGACTCGAACGGGGGAGAGAAGGGCACCACCAACACCGCGCCTGGCACCGTACGTTCGACCCAGGCTTGAGGGATGTGCCGGGTGACGGCGGCGGTGGCGTGAACCCGATCCCAACGCCAGTCCACTCCGTCCACTCCGGCGGCCGAGGCGCTGTCCTCGCCGTCGCCCGCTACGACCCGGACCGTCTCTGCCCAGGGGGACAGACGCGCGCGGGCGGCGTCGGCGAGGGCCCGGTCGATTTCGACCGTCACCACACGACCACGCGGGCCGACTCGATGGGCCAGCAGCGCGGCGGTCCACCCGGAGCCGGTACCCACCTCCCACACCCGCTGCCCCGGTCGCACGTCGAGAGTGGACAGGAAGTTCGCGACGGCGAGCCGGTCGCTGATCGAACTGGTCGCCACCTCGCCGTGTTCGGCGCCCACGCCGTCGTCGACTTGGGTGACCACCGGCCCACGGCCATCCACCACGGCCGACCACCCGGCAGGGTCGGTGCGCCGGTCCACGCGGGTGTAGACGTCGCCGTCGTCGCGCCAGATCACGTCGGGCACGAACGCCTCGCGTCGCACCGCATCCATCGCCTCACGTATCCAAGGGGCTCCGGAGAACGCGCCCGCCGCGTCGAGTTCGCGCAGCGCGGCTTCGTGGCGGCTCACGGTTTCTTGTGCTTGCCGCCGCCGGGCTTTTGCACGTCCGGATTCTGCCCGTCCTGGTCCCGGGTCGGCTGTGGCTTGTCGTCGGGCTTCCCGTCGTTCGGCTTTTCGTGCTCACCCACGACGACCCCTTTCGTATACCGATAGTCATTGGAACATGGCACACAGTAGTTGCACAATGTCCGTCCGTCGGTACGGTGTTGCGCGCCGCGCGGCGTCGGGGTGAGCGTTCGGCGGCCGATGCCGTGGCGATCGCCCCGCTTCGACCCGGTGAGGAGTACGGCCCGTGCCGGGCCTTCGTGGGGGTGGCGGTGCTCCACCTGCGCTTAACCGGTCGAGGACGTAGGCGAGTTCACCCGGCATGCCCGGGGTGGACTCGGTCGGCCCCGTTACCTGGATGTTCCGCTGTGACATGAAAGTGCCTTCTTCCATCGGTGTCCGGGGGCGCAGAGGATGGGTTCCGTAAGACGAAGTGCCCCAAGGGGCGCGGGTCGGATGAACAGAACCGGGAGCACCCCATGTCCACGACGCTCGACGAGTCGACGCGCAAGCTGCTCGACGGCAGGAACTTCGCCACCGTGTCGACGCTCAACGCCGACGGAGGTCCCCAGGCTTCGGTGGTCTGGTATCAGCGGGACGGCGACACCGTGGTGTTCTCCGCGACCGAGGGGCGGGCGAAGGTACGGAACCTCCGTCGTGACCCCCGGGTCAGCGTCACGGTCTTCGACCTGGACAACCCCTACCACTCGGTCGAACTGCGAGGCACCGCCGAGATCGTCCCGGACCCGGCGAAGGAGCTTCCACTCGCGCTCTCGCTCAGGTATCTCGGCGAGGCCCCGCCGCCGGAGCCCGACGAGATCGCCCGGGTGATCGTCCGCGTGACACCGACCAAGGTGCACAGTTTCTCGGTCTAGGCCCAATACCAGTGACTTTGATGGGGTTCGCTCGTTGGATGGGTTGTGCCAAGGCCTGGGCAGGTGAAGTCGTCGACGGGTGAGCGGTTCTCGGATCGGATCGCGTTGGGGGTGTTGACGCGTGCGTTTCCGCCGGAGTTGGTCGACGAGGTGGTCGCGGGGTGTGGGCGGGTCGAGCAGCGTCGTCGGTTGTTGCCGGCGAGGGTGGTCGTCTACTTCGTCCTGGCGATGTGTCTGTTCTCGGGTCAGGGCTACGAGGAGGTCGCGCGTCTGCTCACGCAGGGTCTGGAGCGGGAGCGTCGGTGGGTGGGGACGTGGCGGGTTCCGACGACCGGGGCGATCGGGCGGGCGCGGCTGCGGTTGGGGCCGGAGCCGTTGAGGGTGTTGTTCGCTCGGGTGTGTCGTCCGGTGGCGGTGCCGGGGACGGTCGGGGCGTGGTATCGCGGGCGCCGTCTGGTCGCGGTGGACGGCACGACCTTCGATCTGCCCGACAGCGAGGCGAACGCGGGTTTCTTCGGTCGGCCGGGTACGAGTCGGGGCCAGGGTCGGAGCGCGTATCCGCAGGCGCGGGTGGCCGTGTTGGTCGAGTGCGGCACCCACGTGGTGTTCGCGGCCGACGTCGCGCCGCTCGCCGTGCGCGAGACGATCGCGGCCCGGCGGTTGTTCGCGTCGTTGGAGCCCGGGATGCTCCTGTTGGCCGACCGGGGTTTCCACGACTTCGAACTGTGGCGGGCGGCGTCCGCGACCGGCGCGGACCTGTTGTGGCGGATCAAGGGCAACGCCGTGCTCCCGGTCCTGGCCTCTCTGCCCGACGGGTCCTACCTGTCCGAGATCTTCGCCGGTCACGACCGCCGGCGCGTCGATCCGATCCGGGTCCGTGTGGTCGAGTACACCCTGGGCCCGGGCGGTGGGGAGGAGATCGTGTATCGGCTGATCACCACCGTCCACGATCCCTCGGCGGCTCCGGCCGCCGAGTCGGCGGCGCTGTATCACGAGCGGTGGGAGATCGAGACCGCCCTCGACGAGATCAAGACCCACCAGGGCGGTCCCGGCCACGTGTTGCGTTCCCGTCACCCGGCGGGTGTCGAACAGGAGATCCTCGGTGTTCTCCTGGTCCACCACGCCCTGCGCGACCTGATGCACCACGCCGCTCGGGATGTGGACTGCGACCCGGACAGGCTGTCCTTCATCCGAACCCTGCGCGTCGTCCGCCGCCACGTCACCGGCCAGGCGGCGTTTTCCCCCCTCCCGACTCGCCGTCGCACTCCTCGCCACCCTGTGTGAGATCCACGAACGGCCCCTGCCGCCGAGGCGGTTGCGCTCCAACCCCCGCGTCATCAAGCGCAAGATGTCCAACTGGGCGCTCAAGCGAACCGAGCACCGCAGCACACCCCCACCGAACCCACCCGACGTCACGCTCGTCGGACCGACCCGCACCACCCCAACCTGCCGCAGAAAGACCTAAAAACACCGGTATTGGGTCTAGGCCCTGTCCGGTGGATCCTGGTGGATCGGGCCGCGTCGGCCGGTGTCGTGCCTCGGCGTGCCGGAGAAGCAGCCGCATGGTGGTTCCATTCGGCTGTTTCTCCGGTGCGGCAGGCGCGGTGCCAGGCGGCGCGGAGCCGGTCCGGGACGGCCGCTCGGTTCGATGAGCCACCACGGGTGGGGGCGGTTTGGCGCGGGTGGCTGTTACCCGTTGCGTTCGGAGCCGCGCGTGGAGCGGGTGCGCCACCAGGCGTCCAGGTATTGCTGCGCTTGGTCCGCTTGTGAACGGCCCTGTTCCGGTGCTTTCGGCTCGCGGAACGCACCGCTTCTCAGTTCGTCCCGGGCGGGGGCCATCCGTACCGCGGCGCCGAAGCCGGAGGCGGCGAGACCGGGGGTAGCCGTGCCTTCCCGCCCGGTTCGTGGCCACGTGGACGCGCCCCGACGTGCTTTTGGCGTAGGCGAGTTGATGGCGGACCATGCCCTTGCCGGCACGACGTAAGCCGCGCGCGCCCCGCGGGCGGCTCGCCGCCTGTACCGCGTCGGAGCGCACGCGGTGTTCCCGGTCCGGTTGTCCCGGCTCCTGGACCGCGGCGGGGACGGCGACTTCGTTTCTTCCGGCCTTCGTGCGTGGACGCCCGGCCCGCCAAGAGTGTGGGGGTCGGGCGCGACCTTCTCCCGGTGGATCACGGTGGTCCGCCGACGAAGAGCGGTGCGGTCGAGCCGTTCCGGATGTCGGCGAACCGGTTCCCGAGACACCCGGTGGCCTTGAAAGTCCTTGCCGTGAAGGTGCCTTCGACACAGGTACGGGGAACGACCCAGCGTGGCCATCGCGGTCGGGTCCGAGATTGCGGCGACCGGGCGCGATGATTGATCCTGTCATCGCGGATCGCGTCCACGACCTGACCTGTCCCGAGGAGGAGACCCGCGGTGGCCAACCTGGAGAACACCCGCTGGGAGCGACTGAAGGTGGCGGCCTCGCGTGCCCGGGAGATCGTCGGCCAACCCGTGGCCGCTCCTTCGGACAACGTTCTGAAGGACACGCGGCTGTTTCGTCGACAACTGAGCGACCTCGAACGGCCGGACTACTGGCGGACTCTCGACCAAGGGCTGCGCGAACTGCAAACTTTGCGGACCAACGCGATCCGCGACCGTGACGACAAGACACTCGCACAAGTCACCGCCTGGGCAGCCGCCCGCGGCCGGTTCCCACATCGCACCCGGGCGGCACTGGAGCGCCCGGGGGTGACCGCTGCCCAGGTCGAGGTCCGCGAGTATCCGTCGCCCGGATCCTCCAAGGGTTTCCACGAGGTGCAAAAGCTGATTCTCGATACCTTTCGCGACGCCGACGCCGACGCCGACGCCGACGCCGACGCCGCGGCGGGCGGGCAGGATCCCCAGACCCCGCCGAGCGGCCCACAGGCCAAGTCCACCCTTCGGCTCCTGGACGAGCGACTGGCCCCGCTGCGTACCCTGCTCGACAGCGACAACTCGCGCTATTCCGCGGCGGCATCGGCGAAACTGGGCGATTTCCGCACCCGACGGGAGACGACATCCGCCGGACGTACGCCAAGCAACACCCCTGCGCCCTCCCGTACGGCACCGCAGCAGGCCCATGGCACGGAAACCGGCGCCGGGGGCGTGGAGGCGGCGAACAAGGCGCGCCTGGGCCTGGGCGCCGCGCGCGGTGACGCGGCTACGGCGGGCTCCTCCGACTCGCAACCCCAAGAGCGCGGCACCGGTCACGGTCTGACGCGAGGCAACCCCGGCTCCACACCATCCGGCCTCGCCCAACCATCCCCGATGAAGCGTGACGTCCGCGGCAACGAAGTCTGATCCCGAGCAGGGTGGGCGCCGAGGTCACGGGGGCGCCGCGCCGACGACGGATCAGGACACGGACATTCCGCCCACTGCGGTGAGGCTTTGGGAGCCGGCGCGGAGGTGTGGTCGGGTCGCTCGCCGTGGGTCTGCCGTGGGACCGGGAGAATGGGCTCATGGGTACGGACATCTACGGCTGCGTCGAGACGCGGTCCTTGGGTGGGGGCTGAGGGCAGTGGCGGGTGGTGGTCGAGATCGCGGAGTGCGCCCTCGATCGGAACTACGACGCGTTCGGTTGCCTGTTCGGTCTCCGCAATCTGGCGAACTTCCGTCCTCTGGCGGCCGATCGTGGGCTTCCGTCCGATGCCTGCGAGCTCGCCCGTGCGCGGCACGCGGAATGCGACGGTGACCGGGAGACGTGGATCGACTGGGCGCAACTGCGGGCTGTGAACTGGGACGAGCCCGCCGAGGGCCTCGACGATCGGGTCTACGAGTACCGCCGGACCCGCGACGGGCTCGAGTACGTCGGCAAGTCCACCCACAGCCCCCGCCTGGCCCGTGTCCTCGGAATCGGCGGGCTCGTCAAGGGAGGGGATTACCCACCGGGTACCGAATGGGCCGTCGACGACCGCGTCTTCCGTGTCGAGCGCATGCGACGACGGGAGGCGGTGCCGCCCGACGGGCGATGGGGGCGGGTGTGGGCGGAGATGGCACGGGCCGCGAGATCCTGCGGAGACGACGGCGTGCGCCTGCTCGTGTGGTTCGACGCGTGACACCGGCAAACCCACCCGGGAACCCACATCTGCGCCCCCGCCCAGCTCAGCGCGTCGTGCCGGGTTTGGGCGAGGAGTCCCACCCGTTTCTCGACATGTGAACTGCGCCGTGTGCGTTGGTTGTTGATCCGCCTGCCGAGGCGGATCACCACCAGCACCCACTACGCGAGAGGACCGCGCGGTCCAGGCCCATCGGTTGGGCAGCAGGCGGGGTAGCGCCGACCAGCCGCCCCGGCCCCGGCCTCGGCATCGGACTGTTGTGTCGGTGGCGGATCGTCTTTCCGGCATGGATGAGGTTGCCGGGATCGACGTGGTCGTGAGTTGTGGTGGCGGCGTTGCGTGGGGCGAAGGTGTTGCTTCCGGTCTTGACGAGTGGTGGTGAGCAGTGCATTCACGGCTGCTCGTGGTTTTGGGATCGCAACCCGTTCAGTAGGCGGTCCAACGCTTGCTCGGTCTGTCCCAACGCTTCCGCGCTCGCCGACCGGGCCAGCCACAGCGCGGCCTCGTTCATTGCCCCGGACAACAATCGCGCGAGCGGCTCCACCGGTTGGTCGGCGATGGCTCCGGCCTCCACCAGGGCGTCGAGAGCCTCGGTCAGATGCCGAGCGGAAGAGTCCTCGTCCATGGCCCGCCATTCGTCCCAGCCGAGCACGGCCGGCGCGTCGATCAGCACGATTCGGCGCACCGTCGGATCGCACCCGGCGGCGAGGAAGGCCCGGCAGCCGGCCCGCAGTTGCTCCCATGGGTCGTCGTACGGCTCGGCGGCGTCCGCGACCCGGTCACCGAGTTCGCACTGTACCTCGGCGACCACCGCCCGGAAGAGTCCGGCCTTGCTGTCGAAGTGGTGATAGGCGGCCCCCTTGGTGACCCCCGCCGCCTGCGCCACGTCGGTGAGAACCACGTCGTGATAGCCGTCGGCGGCGAACCTCCGGCGCCCCTCGGCCAGCAGTGCCCGTCGTGTCGCCGCCCGCTGCTCGGCTCTCGTGACAGCCATCCTCGGTTCACCCTTCCTTTCGCATACCCCGGGTATGCTACCTTCCATTTCACATACCCAAGGTATGTGAAAGTCGATCCGCAGGCAGATGGAGACGTGTCATGAAGGTCGAGCTCGGCAGCTTCTACCCGGTGATCGCCACCCGCGATGTCGCCGCATCACGCCACTTCTACGCCCGACACTTCGGGTTCGAGGTGTCCTTCGAGGCCGACTGGTACGTGAGCCTCCACCGGCCGGACGCCCCGCAGTACGAACTCGCCCTGCTCGACCACGCCCATCCGACCATCCCCGATGGGTATCGCACCCCTCTCCAGGGCGGCCTGCTGCTCAACTTCGAGGTCGACGACGTGGACGCCGAGCACCACAGGCTGGTCGCACTGGCCGGCCTGCCCGAACTCCTCTCCCTGCGCACGGAGGAGTTCGGGCAGCGCCACTTCATCGTCGCGGCGCCGGACGGCGTCATGATCGACGTCATCACCGTTGTCCCGGCCACCGGGGAGTACGCCGAGCAGTACGCCCCGGGCCACACCCCGTGAACCCAGGGCGCGCGAGTCCGACGGTCACAGCCACTCGTCGACAGGCGCGACGAGGACGGCCGCCCCCGGGTACACGCCGCCCCCGGCCACCTGCCGTTCCGGGCCGTGGTCCCCTCCCGGCCGTGTTCCCCTCCCGGCCGCCTGCCGCCCCTGGTCGGGGCCGGCCGGAGCCGTGCGATCAGTGCGTCCGGCCCGAGTGCCGGGGAGGGTCCGTCCCACGCGCGTTCGTCGGGGTTCGGTATGGCGGCGCCGCTGGGAGGAGAACCGCGCGTGTGTCGCCGTGGGGCAATTCACGGCGCCGTCGCCGGCTCGGCGTGCCCTGGAGGGGGCGGACGCCCGACTTGGCGAGGGTGGCCGAGTCGGCGGGTACTCCCGACTTGGCGGGGACGTCGACGCGTGTCCGGGACTCCTGGCGAGGGTACGACGAGCCGGTACGTCCGCCGAGGCGCTGACGGCGCCCGCCCGGGCGTTGCGGGCCCGCCGTGCCGCGGCGGGCAACCCGTCCCTGCGCGAGCCGAGCGATCGCGCCGGGTACGGGAGGCTGCCGCGCAGTTCGGCGTGCGAAGCGCTGCTGCGAAGCGCTGCGCGGAGACCGCCTGCCGTCCGCGCCCCTCGTCGCGGTGCTGCTCACGACGCTGGGCGTCGATCCCGCCGAGTGCCGGTATGGCTCGCAGCGCGCGCCCACGTCGACGCGCGCACACGTGGCGATGCGGGCCCAGTTCGCGGTGCGCGCCGCCGACGCGCAGGGGCCGTCCCTCGAACGGATCGACATCGAGGAGCCGGGTCCCCCTTGCCGGCACGGATCCGTGGGCGTCCCGCACACACTTCGCAGCATGCTCGGCTCACGGCGACGGACCCGGCTCCGGATCCTCGGTGTGCTGTGCGTACTGCTCGTGTTGTTGGCGACGTCTATCGCGGTTGGTGGGCGGGAGTCGCGTCGACCCAGCGGCGGTAGGCGTCCGCGTCGACGTTGCTTCCGCACACGATGGTCACCACGTGTCGGCCGGCGAAGCGGTCGCGGTCTTCGAGGATCGCCGCGATGCCGAGTGCGGCCGACGGTTCGACGACGAGGCCGGCGTGGTCGAGCAGCATCCGCATGCCGGCGATGATCGACGCCTCCCGGACCAGGACGGCGTCGTCGGCGACCAGGAGGAGGTCGTCCAGGACGGCCGGGATGGGACGTCGGCCGGCGACGCCGTCGGCGATGGTGTCGGTCGAATCGGTGGTCACGACGCGCCGTTGGTGCCACGAGTGGGTCATCGCCGGTGCGCCCAGCGGCTGGACGCAGATCACCTCGACTTCGGGCGCCAGGGCCTTGAGCACGTGCCCCACACCGGTGGCCAGCGCACCGCCGCCGAGCGCGATCAGGACGGCGTCGAACGGCGTTACGGACTCAACCAGTTCCAGACCGATGGTCGCCGCGCCCTCACAGGTCTCGAGATCCAGGCTGTCCTCGACCAGCCGGATGCCCTCGTACCGCGCGACGGCCGCCGCCCGCTCGCGGGCCATCTCGAAGTCGCCGTCCACCAGCTCCAATTCGGCGTCCAACGCGCGGATGCGAGCAAGCTTGGCCGCGGGGGCGAACCGGGAGGCCACGACGGTGACGTCGAGCCCCCGGCCGCGACCGGACCAGGCGAGGGCCTGGCCGAGGTTGCCCGCGCTGGCGCACACGACGGCTCGCGAGCCTTGGTCGACGAGCAGGCTCGTGACCACCTCGGTGCCGCGGGCCTTGAAGCTGCGGACCGGGTTCGCCGTTTCGAGCTTGACGCTCACCGAGCACCCGAGCTCGGGCTCCAGCCCCTCACAGCGGTACAGCGGAGTGTCGAGAAAAATGGGGTCGATCACCCGGCGGGCCGCTCGGATCCGATCGGTGTCGAGGCGTGTCTCCTGCACGACACAGCAGCGTAGCGCCGCCTGTGGTGTTCCGCCTGCGGTCTTCCGTACGGCGGTCGTGGTGATGACGACGGCGGCGTGGAAGGCGTCGGCAACAGCGCTGCCGTCACTGCCCCTTCCGCTGTGCCGGGACGCGGGTGGTGGCAAGTCTGTCGCGTCTCGGCGGAGAGGCATCCGCCACACAACCGCCGGACGCGTAGCCTGCGGCTGGCGCGGGGCGCGGGGCGCGGGGCGCGGGGCCCACGAGACTTCGGCGTGGGACGGGTTCGAGGCCCCTTTTCGGCACGCGGTGATGATGCCTGATCGCGGCGGAGGGACTCGATATCCTCCAGGAAACGGTGCCGAGGTAGGTACTGGCGCGACGACTCGGCACCCGAACAGCGCTTCGCACCCTGGGCGCGGCCTCCCGCTCCGTAGTAGCCGGGTCATGCTGCGGCTGTCTGCATTTCGCCGAACGGGTCCGGGAAAGCGGGCGTTTCGTCAGCCTCCGGGGACGGAGTGACGCCGACGTGACGGCCGTCGGGGCCGACCACATGCCGATGACGTGCCGATCACGTGCCACTGACGTGCCGACGAGATGCACACGACATGCCGATGCGCGAACACCGCCCCGGCAGGGCGGTGTTCGCGCATCGGCATCTCTTCAGACGTGGACGACGGGTCGTCCCTCGGTTGCCGACGTGTGTTCGGCGATGCGCTTCGTCGCCGGCTTGCGCAGGCCCAGGGCCACCAGGGCGGTCACCGCGATCCCGGCCGCCGCGATGAACACCGCGGTACGCAACCCGTCGGTGGTCGCGCCGCGGAGGGCTTCGCCGGTGAGGCCGTGCAGGCCGGAGTTGGCGACCGCGACCAGCAGCGCGAGGCCGACCGCGCCGCCGATCTGCTGGCTGGTCGACGCGACACCGGACGCGATGCCCTGCTCCTCGGCGGGCACGCCGAGCGCGGCGGCGCCGAACATCAGGGTGTAGCCGGCCCCCTGCCCGATGCCGAGCACGACGAGCCCGGGGACGAGCGCGGCGTACGACGCCCCGACGGCCATGGTTGAGCCGACGATCACCGCGCCGACCGCGCCGACCAACAGCGCCGCGATCATGGTCGGACGGATGCCGTACCGGGTGGCCAGGCGCCCGGCGGTCTGCGAGCCGACCGCGATCGCCACCATCGGGACCAGGAAGGCCAGCCCGGTGGTCAGCGCGTCGTAGCCGTGCACGCCCTGGAAGTAGACGGTGAGGAAGTACAGCAGCGTGCCGAAGGTACCCATGTAGAGGAACGTGACGACGGTGCCCACGCTCAGGTTGCGGTTCGCGAACAGCCGAAGCGGCAGCAGGGGATCGGCGCTGTGGCGTTCCACGGCGACGAAGGTGGCGAGCAGCAGGGTGCCCGCGATGCACGCGGTCAGGACGGCCGGAGAGGTCCATCCCGATTCCGGACCCTGCACGAGCGCGAAGACGACCGCGGTGACTCCGATGGTGGAGGTGAGCGCACCGGCCAGGTCGAACGAACGCCCCTTGGCGCGCGGCGAGTCCGGGGCGATCAGCACGAACGCGAGCAGCGCGGCGGCGCCGGCCAGCGGCACGTTGACGAAGAAGACCGACGCCCAGCCGAAGGCGTCCGTGAGGACCCCGCCGAGGAGCGAACCCAGGATCATGCCGCTGCCGCCGGCCGTGCCCCACACCGCGAACGCCCGGTTCCGCTCACGTCCTTCGGCGAAGCTCGTGGACACCAGCGTCAGCGTCGCGGGGAACAGGAACGCGCCGCCGACCCCTTGGATCGCCCGGGCGGCGATGAGCAGCCCCGGCCCGCCGGCGAGCCCGCCGAGCAGCGATGAGCCGGCGTACAGGCTCAGGCCGAGGGCGAACATCCGGCGCGGCCCGAACAGGTCGCTCGCCCGGCCGCCGAGCAGCAGGAACCCGCCGAACGCGACGGCGTACGCGCTGATCACCCATTGCAGGCTCTGCGCCGAGAACCCGAGGCCGGAGCCGATCTCGGGCAGCGCGACGTACACGATGTTGTAGTCGACGGAGAGGATGAGCTGGGCGAATGCCAGCAGTGCCAGGGTCGGTCCGAGGCGGCGGCGCGGCGGGGCCGCGGACACGGTCGGGGACGTGGTCGAGGGCATGGCGAGGCCTGCTTTCGTGAGGACACCGGGGCGTTCTCCCGACCTGGGGCCGGGGCTTTCGTTGCTGACATGAGTAAATCTATGTCCGTGAAAGACCCATGGAATGGTTCATTCATGACGACATTTCATGGGTCAATTCCGCCGGAGCCGCACCGGAGCCGTACCGGTCAGCGGGCCAACGTCGTGGGCGATGTCGTTGTGTCTCGCGGTCTATACCGCAATGCCGGAGGGCACGGTGTTCGTCCTCGGCTGCGCCGGATAGGCGTTCCACGCGCGGACCAGGCGGTCCACGGCCTCGTTGAGGACCCCTACGTCGGCGAGGAAGGAGATCCGTACACAATCGGCGTCTGCGCCCGCCGGATGCAGCGACGAGCCCGGTAGCACCGCCACCCCGTGCCGCATGGCCGTCTGTGCGAAGGATCCTCCGTCGCCGTGCGGCAGTCGGATCCACAACGTCTGGCCGCCCTCCACCGGGCGAAAACGCCAGTCGGGCAGGTCCGTGGCCAGTCGTGCGCACAGGTGGTCGTGTCGCGCGCGCAGCAACCGCGCGCGGTGGCGGGAGAGGGCGGGGATGTTCGGGACGAGTTCGGCGGCGGCCAGTTGTGCCGGTACGTCGCCGCCGAGGTCCTGGGTGGCCTTGAGCCTGGCCAGGCGGGCGATCAGGTCGCGGTCGGCGCGGATCCAACCGATCCGCAGGCCGCCCCACACGATCTTGCTCAGCGACCCGACGCTGACGATCCGTCCGGCGGGGCCGAACGCCGCGAGCCCCGGTGGCGGATCGCCGACGAAGGACAGGCCCGAGAGCACCTCGTCGTCGACGATCGGTACATCGTGCGCGACGGCCGTCTCCACCAGGCGCCGGCGCACCAGCGACGGGATCACCGTCCCGGTCGGGTTGTGGAACGTCGGCACCAGGTAGGCGAACGCCGGCCGGCGTTCGACCAGGGTCCGACACCACGCCTCGACATCCAGCCCGTCCCGGTCGCGCGCTGCCCAGACCGGATCCGCCGCGGCCTCGCGCAATGGCTCGAGCATGCCCGGATACGTCGGCCCCTCCACCAGGACCGCGTCCCCGGGGGAGACCCAGTGCCGGACGAGCAGGGCCAACGCCTGCTGCGCCCCGGTGGTCACGAGAATCTCGTCGGGCGCGGTCGGGATGCCCCGGTCCGCGTACGACCGGGCCAGCGCATCGCGCAACGCGGGGTGGCCGCCGGGGTGGTACCCGAGATCGCCGGTGATCGATCCCATGCGGTCCAACGCCGCCCGGTAGGCGTCGAGCAGTGCCGGGGGAGGGGCGTCGGGCGCCGCGCACGCCATCTGGAGGACACCGTCCGGCGGCTCCAGGAAGCCCAGGAACATCGGATGGGAGGTGCCGCCGACCCTCGCTGTCATGCCGTCCTCGGCCGTCCCGGCGACCCAGGTCCCAGATCCCTGACGGCGCGTCAGAAGACCTTCCCGGCGCAGCAGTTCGTAGGCGGCGACGAGCGTACTGCGGCCGATCGCCAGGCGTCGGGCCAGGTCGCGCTCGGGCGGCAGGCGAGCGCCCGGCGGGAGCTCTCCCGCCTCGACCAGCTCGCGCAGGCGCCGGGCGAGCAACAGATGCAGTGGACCCCGCCCGGCCGACCAGCGGCCGAGGCGGGCGAGCAGGGCGTCCGCATCGATTGGCTTCATGATCAAGCCAATATACGCGGATTGGCTCGGCGGACGGCGGGTCCCCTGCGGCAGCCTCGTCCCATGACCTTCCCCACGGCCGATGCCGCCCGCAGTGCACACCGCACTCCCGCCCTCGACACCATCGCCGTCCACGCGGGCGGAACCGCCGGCGACGAGTCGTACACCGGCCCCTCCCGACCGATCGCGGTTCCGCTCCACCAGGCGTCGACGTTCGCGTTCGACGACGCCGACGCGTTGGCCGACGCGATGTCCCGGTCGGACGGTCCCTGTGTGTACAGCCGCTACGGGAACCCGACGACACACGCCCTGGAAACCGCGATGACCGCCCTGGAGGGCGGGGTCGCCGCGCTGGCCACCGGCTCCGGCATGGGTGCGATCAACGCCGTTCTCGGTGCCCACCTCGCGTCCGGGGATCACGTGATCGCACAACGCCGCCTGTACGGGGGGACGTTCGCGACGTTGTGCGACCTGGAACGGCGCTACGGCGTGCGGGTCACCTACGTCTCGGGCGAGGACCCGGCCGAGGTGGCGGCCGCCGTCCGCCCGAACACGCGGCTGCTGTACCTGGAGACGATCGCCAATCCGATGACGCAGGTGTGCGACATCCCCGCGATGGCCGCCGCCGCCCACGCCCACGACGTGCCCACCGTCGTCGACAACACCTTCGCCACTCCCGTGCTGTGTCGCCCCCTGGAACACGGCGCGGACATCGTCGTGCACTCCACCACCAAGTACGTCGGCGGTCACTCCGACGTCGTCGGCGGCATCGCCGTCTTCGCGGACACCGCCGCACACCACCGGGTCTGGGAACGCGCCGTCGAAACCGGCGTCAACCCCGACCCGTTCGCGGCCTGGCTCACCCTGCGCGGCCTGCGCACACTGCCGTTGCGGATGCGGCGGCACTGCGAGGTCGCCGAGGTCCTGGCCGGGCGTCTCGTCGGGCATCCGGCCGTCGCCGCCGTGCACTGGCCCGGCCTGGCCGGCCACCCCGGGCACGAGATCGCCGGCCGGGTCCTCGACGGCCCCGGCGGGATGCTCGCCTTCGACGTGATCGGAGGGCGCGACGCCGCACACGAATTCGTCCACCGCGTACGCCTGGCCCGGCTCGCGGCCTCGCTCGGCGGACTGGAGACGCTGGTCGTCCACCCCGCCGGCACCTCACACCGCCAACTCGACGCCGGGCAGTTGCGCGCGGTCGGCATCGGCGAGGGCACCATCCGGGTCTCGGTGGGCATCGAGGACCCCGAGGACGTGTGGGCCGACTTCGACCAGGCTCTCGGCGCCACGGGCTGACCTCCGCACGCAGACTCTCGCCCGCTTCGAAGCCTCGGCGACGGAAGCGGATGCGGGCGGTGTGCTGCGGGGGAGGGTGACGCCCTGCCCTGCCCTGATCGGGTCGAGGGGTCGAGGGGTCGAGGGGTCGAGTCGGGAAGTGGTGTGCGGATCGGGTTCGGACGGTTCGGGCTTCTGTGGCCTGTCAGCGTTGTGCCGGGTGGTCGCACACCGGTCGGATTCGCACCCATCCGTCGGTGGCGACGCTACGAATTCTCGATATGAGGATGGGAAACCACTACGGCGACCGTGCTGGGCTCGGCGACGGCGGCCACGCCGGCGGCCACGAGTGTGGCGGGCCCGACGGCGCGGCCGATGCGTCCGGAGCGCTCTCGGGCCCCGGGCGGGAGCCGACTGGGCGCTTTGCGGTGATCGGGTCGGGCATCGCAGGTCTGACCGCCGCATATGTGCTGCGCACCACCGGCGAGGTCACCCTGTACGAGGCCGACCACCGGCTCGGTGGGCACGCGCACACCCACGAGGTGACCGGCTCGGACGGCCGGCCGCTCGCGGTGGACTCGGGCTTCATCGTCTACAACGAACGCACCTATCCGCTGCTCACCCGCCTGTTCGGAGAACTGGGGGTGAGCACCCGCGAAACCGAGATGAGCATGTCCGTGCGCTGCGACGGCTGCGCACTGGAGTACGCGGGCGGGCGCGGCCCCGGCGGGCTGTTCGCCGCCCCGGGGACCGCGGCCCGACCGGCGTACCTGCGGATGCTCGGCGCGGTGCCCCGGTTTCATCGCGCCGCGCACGAACTGCTCGCGGGCGACTCGGACATCACCCTCGGCCGGTTTCTCCGAGAACGCGAATTCTCGCCCCACTTCGCGCAACACTTCGTGCTGCCCCTGGTGTCCACGGTCTGGTCCTGCCCGGGCGTACTGGCCACCCACTACCCCGCGCGGCACCTGTTCCGCTTCCTCGCCAATCACGGAATGCTCACCGTCTCCGGCTCGCCGAGGTGGCGCACCGTGCTGGGCGGCTCTCGGTCTACTGGTGCCACCACCGCGACGGCACGCCTGCGTGCGTGGTGGCCGAGGTGCACAACACCTACGGCGGCAGGCACGCGTACGTACTTCGCACCGACGGCCGGGGAAGAGCCCTGGCCGAAAAGCAGTTCTACGTCTCGCCGTTCCTCCCCGTCTCGGGCGGCTATCGGCTGAGCCTGCCCGAGCCGGACGGTGATCTGGCGCTGACGGTCACGCTGCACCATCCGGGTGCGCGACGGCCGTTTGTGGCTCGGGTGCGAGGGGAGCGGCGCCCGTACACGGTGCGATCCCTGCTCGGTCTGACCCTGCGTCACCCGATGGCGCCGCTTCTCGGCGCGGCCCGGATCCGCCGGCGCGGCCTGGGTTTGTGGCTGCGCGGCGTGCCCGTGGTGCGATACGGGACCGAAGGCAACCTGCGTTGACCGTGATCGACACCGCCCCGGCTCGGCTCCACCCGGCGCGTCGGCCCGATGCGCCGGCCGCCCGAGAGCACGCGGCGTTCGTACGCCCTGCGCCACATGGCGGCATCACGGAGCGGGTGCCGCGTGGTCGAGGTGCCACGCGCGAGGCGGATTTCGTCCGCTTCGGAGGGATTCCTGGGCCTCGGGTCAGCCGAACCGCAGGATGCGTGGGGCGAAAGTGCCCTCGGGACCGGCGGCGCGGCCGACCGACCACACCGTCGCCGTGTCCGGCACCGGCGCCAGTCGCAGCACCCACGAGTCACCTTCCCCGGCCACCGCCGGTTCGCTGTACTCGGTGAACGACTGTCCGTTCCAGGCAAGGAGATCCGGCCCGGGGACCAACGGTGGATAGCTGCCCGGTGGGCCCCACTTCTGCGAGCGGGCCACCGAGACCCAGGCAAGTCCGCCGGATGTGCCCGGTGCCAGCGAGTCGATCGAGCCGAAGTCGGTGGGCACGGCCGCCCGGCTCCACGCCTGCCCGTCCCAGCGGACCAGCAGTGGCGGAATCGGCTTGCCCGGCGGGCCGCCGACGAACCCGGCCGTGCCACCCGCCCACACCTCCGTCGGCGAGACCGCCAGCACGCTGCCGACGGCCGACCGCGGGAACCCGTCCACGATCGTCTGCTGCCACGCCTGCCCGTTCCAATGCGACACGGCCGCACCCGAGTTGCCGGCGCCCGCGGCCCAGACGTCGTCGGCCGCCAGGATGTGCAGGTCGTACACGAAACCCGGCGGCACCGGCACGTCCCGCCAGCCGCGACCGTCCCAGCGCAGCAGGGCCTGCGCGCCGCCCCGCGAACCGATCAGCCAGGTCTCACCGCCGCCGGCGACGACTTCGGTCAGCACCACGCCGCGCGGCGGTCGGCTCTCGTACCAAGTGATGCCGTCGGAGCGGAGCAGGCGGGCGCCACCCGCCGCGTCGCGGCCGACCGCCCAGACCGCGGTCGGTGAGGTCGCGGCGATGGACAGCAGTTCTCCCTGCCAGCCGATTCCGGGCAGACTCTGGCGCTGCCACGCGGTTCCGTCCCAGCGCAGCACCAGCGGGAAGCCCGGCGCCTCACGACCGACGGCGTCGGTACCCACCGCCCACGCGCGGTCCGGCCCGAACGCCACGGCCTCGTTCAGCCCGGCCTGCGGGCGTACCTGCGCCGGGACCGGAACGTGTTGCCAGGACAGGTTTTCCGCCGCGGCCGAGGTCGTCATGGTCATGGCGACGGCGAGGGCCGCGACGAGCAGTCGGCGTGCCATGGTCAGCCTCCCAGCCGCTCGCTCATCAGGTTCGGTTTCGAGCCGTAGATCTCGACGGTCCCCAAGGACAGCAACGAGAACCCGGCGGTTGCCAGTGCACGCGGTTTGACGTCGATCGCGTTGGTGCGCACCGGGCCGTAGGAGAAGGTGGTGCGGGAGCCGCCCACCCGCGCGTACTTCGACTGGAACGCGCGGTCGCTGCGCACCGGCAGCCACAGCGCACCGTCCGGGCCGCGCACCATGGCCTCGGTGTAGGTATC
The DNA here is from genome assembly GCF_045207655.1 of Embleya sp. NBC_00888. Taxonomy (NCBI): domain Bacteria; kingdom Bacillati; phylum Actinomycetota; class Actinomycetes; order Kitasatosporales; family Streptomycetaceae; genus Embleya; species Embleya sp. NBC_00888. Next base: position 4,253,203 of record NZ_CP108785.1, read on the forward strand.
GCCCAGCGGCGGGTAAGTGGTGTGCCAGGCGTGCCCGGTCCCGGTCATCAGGTAGGTGCGGGCCACGCCGTCGGTGTACCGGCTGCCGCCGATCGTGACCCGGCCGGACGGTTCGAGCAGGATCGTGTGTACGTTGCTGTTCGGCGGCAGCGACACCTTCGCGTCCCGCCACACCCTGCCGTTCCAGCGCAGGATGGTGGTGCCGGTGTCGGTGTCCGCCCAGGCCCAGACGTCGGTGGCGGTACGCGCGGTGATCCCCATCAGGAACAACACACCGTCCGGGGTGGATTGCGTGGTCCAGCCGGAACCGTCGTAGTGCAACACCTTCAGCCCGGTGTCGTCCTCACCGACCACCCACGCGGCACCCGGCACCGCGGTGAAGTCCTGGTAGGTCCACAGGGTTTGCGGCAGTGGGACGGCACTCCATCCTCCCGACCCTCCGGTCGACCGGCGCAGGATCTCGACCGCTCCCGCGCGGTTGCGCAGGATCCACACCTCCTCGCCGACGAGCTGCACCTTGCCGAGCCAACCCGGTTCGCCGGCGCCGGGGAAGGTTGTGTCCCGGCTCCACGCCGTGCCGTCCCACCGGTACAACATCGGCCGCAGTCCATCGGCGGCCTGTTCGTACCCGGTTGCCCACGCCTCGCCCGGTCCGCGGGCGGCGAGATCGGACACGGTCACCGGCGGGGCGGCGGCCGGCACCGGCAGCGCCGACCAGCCCGGCGTCACGGCCGCGGCCGGGGACACCACCGCAACCGGCGACACCACCGCGGCACACGCGATCACAAGGCAGACGAGGAGCGCACGGAGACCGTTCACGAGACCTCCCGAGAACGCGAAGGTCGCTCAGCCTATGGGCGCTTGTCCACTTGTGAACAGACGGCATACGGCCAATCTCCAGGACCCGATCGCCAGGACCCGATCTCCAGGACCGAGTCGGCGCGTCGACAAGGGACATCGTCGCTCGTGTGCACGGGTTCGGCGCGATGCCTCCGGCGAAGGGTCGCCGGAGGCATCGGGGTGTTTCACGTACGGATCGTGTGCGAGCGAGCCGCTCCCGGCGGCGCGTCGTGGTCGACGCGCACCATCAACGGGCGGGCGGCCCAGGCTCGGTTACGGGTAGATCGCGCAGGCGCGAGGGATCCAGCCGGTGGTGTTCCCGTAGCGGATCTTCTGCCACACCTCGCTCTTCTCGCCGCAGACGTCCAGGTACTGCCCCCACCCCTGGGCAACGTTGCAGGCCTTGCTGCCGCCGGGGAAGACACCGAGCGCGGTGCTCTTGGTCGTCGGCGTGGCGCGAATCTTGAGGTTCGTCTTGGCCTTGACGTACATGCCGCTCGAACAGGACGCGGCCGCGGTGGACGTACCCGCCGCCTGCGCGGGCGCCGCGAGACCGAAGGTTATGAGGGCGACCAGACCCGCACCCACCAGAGTTTTCCTCACCATGTGCGCTACCCCTCGTCTTGAGCACTGTTGCCCGAATCCAACACCTGGGGATCCGCTTCCCGTTGAGGTTTCATGGCCATCTGCCGCAATCGTCATACCGACCGCGCGAAATGGCCACCACGCGCGGGCGGGGTCGACCATGACCGCGACGGTGTCCGGGAGGGCCGAGCCGGGCCGTCCACGATGGGATGGGTTCACCGGATTCGTGAGGTTTCGTTTCGGTATGCGCTCGGCTACGCTGGGTGATGCCATCCATCCGAAGCCAAGGGAGGCGACGATGCCCGGACGTCATCGTGGCGGGGACGATCCGATCGAGGGCGACGGTCAGCAGCCCGGGCGGCCGATCCCGCCTCCGGAGCCGAACCCGCCCGCCCCGCCGGAGAAATGAGCACAGCCCCCGGGGTCGATGCCCCCGGCACCGCCCCCTCGACCGGCGCCGCGATCGTGCGCGGTGCCGCCGCTCTGGCGGCCGAGTTGGCCGCGGGTGGTTGGCTCACGCCGGACTGGGCCGATGCGTGGGCCCGGGTCGACCGTGAGGCGTTCGTGCCCGACCGGGTGTGGGTCCCGGCACACGACGGGTACCACCGGTTGGATCGCACCACCGACCCCGCACGCTGGCGCACTCTCGTCCACACCGACACCGCGTTGATCACCCAGGTCGAGGACGGCACCCGCGCACCGGAGTTCTCGCTGCGCCCGACCAGCAGCGCGAGCATGCCGCGCATGGTCGCCTCCATGCTCGCCCTTCTCGACGCGCGCGAGGGACACCGCGTCCTGGAGATCGGTACCGGCGTCGGCATCAGTGCCGCGCTGCTTGTTACCCGACTCGGGGACGACGCGGTCGCGTCGGTCGAACTCGACCCCGCTGTCGCCGCCGACGCCCGTGCCGCGCTGCACCGCGCGGGACACCATCCCCATCTGACGGTTGGCGACGGTACCCACGGCAGCGCCGAACACGCCCCGTTCGATCGGCTGTTGTCGACCTTCTCCGTGCACACGATCCCGCACGCGTGGATCACCCAGACCCGGCCCGGGGGTCGGATCGTCACCCCGTGGGGGAGCGCCCTGTACAACGGCGTGCTGCTCGTCCTGGACGTCGACCCGGACGCCGACTCCGGGCCGCGCGCGTCGGGACGGGTGGTGGGCGACGCCGCGTTCATGTGGGAACGCGGCCAGGGCGTGCGCGGCGCCGTCATGGACACCGTCCGCGAACAGGACCCCGGCACACCGGGCATCACCACCCTCGACCCACGGCTTTTGATCGACAACCGCGACGCCGCCTTCTGCGTCGGCGTGTTCGTCCCCGGAGCGCGCCGCTCGGTCGGCCGCCCCCCGGGCGCCGCGCCGGGCGACGACGAGTTCACCCTGTGGCTGGTCGACGCGGACACCCGCTCCTGGGCCTGCGTCGACCACACCCCGGGCACGGACGTGTTCGCGACGGCGGCACACGGCCCCCGCCCGATCCTCGCCGAGGTCGAGGCCGCGCTCACGTGGTGGAACGGCCACGGACGCCCAGAACGCACCCGCTTCGGTCTCACCGCCACCCCCAACGGACAGACCCCGTGGCTGGACGATCCCTCGAACACCCTCCCCGCCACCAAGTCCCGCCCCGGCGCGTACCCTTGACCCACCCGCCCGCCGGCGGGACTCGAACCGTCGTCCGGAGGATCGTCGTTCACCCCCTTGGCCGCCCGCCGAGGGGACTGCCGGCCGAGCGGGCCATGTCAGGCGAGGGCTGTGTCTTCCCGGATCCCGGGACGGCGTGCGGTGCCGCGCCGCGCCTCGTGCCGGGTCCCGGGCGTGCTCGCGGCCAAGGGGTCGGCCCGGCGCCCGTGCCCAGGCGCGTCGGCACGCCGGGCGGGCCGGATTTCCCTGGTAAACGGCCGCCGTTGCGGGCATCATGCGGGGCCATGGACATGCGTGAGCTTGCTCGCCGGGGGTTCGGGTCCGGCGCCGATCGCTACCACCGAGCCCGGCCCGCGTACCGTCCCGAGGTGATCCCCTATCTCCGCGACGCGGTCGGCCTCGGTCCCGGTCGCGAGGTGCTCGATCTCGCGGCCGGGACCGGCCGGATGACCGCCGAACTGGCCGCGCTGGGCGCTGGCGTCACCGCGATCGAACCATCCGAGGCGATGCGGGCCGCGTTCGCCGCGGCACTGCCCGGGATTCCGCTGCACAGCGGCACCGCCGAGGAAATCCCCTTCCCCGAGGCCTCGTTCGACACGGTTGTGGTCGCGCAGGCGTTCCACTGGTTCGACGGCCCCGCCGCCTTGCGCGAGATCGCCCGCGTACTGCGACCGGGCGGTGGCCTGGCGTTGGTGTGGAACGAGCGCGACGAGTCGGACGCGGAGGCGCTCGCGTTGAGCGAGGTCACCGAGTGGAAGGAGTTCCAGCCGTACGAGGTCGGCCGCGACTTCCGCACCGACCTCGACGCCTCGGGCCACTACGTACCGGCGGTGCGGCGCAGCTTTCACTGGACCGAGACGCTCACCCACGCGCAACTCGCCGACCGCATCGCGACACTGAGCTACGTGAACGCGATGCCCGAGGCCGAGCACGAGGCCTTCTTCGCACGACTGCACGAACACCTGGCCACACGCCCCGACCCGATGGACATCCCGTACGTGACCGACACCTTCGTCACGCACAAGCACACCGGCCGACGCACCTGACCACGGGGGGCGGACCCGGACCTGATCAATCGCAATACGACGTGCGACCGACGCCGGACGACCGAGACGTCCATGAGTGCGAAATACGGCTCTCCGCCCGGATTTCGTGATTCGTGACCATCCATCCGGAGTACCCCATACGCTGCTCCCACGAGAGCCGCAACATGTCCGGGGGTGGACTGTGAAGCGTGGGGACGAACTCGGCAAGCCGACCGGTGAGAGCATCGAGCCCGCGGCCAAACGGCAACGCGTAGTCGGCCCTCGGGATGTCGGCGCGCCCGCCGGTCCACGGGTGTCGGGCTACGAGGCGGACGACGAGTACTCGTCGGGTGACGACGAGCCGGATTCGGGGTCCTCCGGCGAAGAGGGCGACGGCGAGGACGGCCAACCGAGTCGCGCGCAGATCGCGCGGATCGTGGGCCTTGATCTCGCCGGAATCGCGACCGCGATCGGGCAGGAGGACGAGGGGTTCGGCGAGACGACGCCGCTGCTGACCGCGCTGGAACAGCGCCGGGACGCGCTGGAATGCGTGGGTGACGGTGCCTGGATCCGCAGCCCCGGCTGCGCCACGGTCGTGCTCACGTGGTTGGGCACCCAAGCTACGCTGGTCCCCGACCTGGTGCGGACGGTGGGGAACATTCGGGTCGCCCTGGCGACGCCGGCGTCGCCGGCACCCGGGGCGGACGAGCGGGCCACGATGTGGACCGCGCTGTGCCTGGCCCTGCGGGCGCCGGAGCGGGTCGCCCGGGACGGGTGCGAGTACCTCGCGCACGCGATCTGCACGTGGCTGCACGAAAATCGTCCGGACTGGGCCCGGCTGCACCTGGTGAAGTACTGGTTGGTGGCGTCCGGCGGCGGCCTGCACCCGACGTACCACTGGAACCACCATGTCGCGCCCGTACTGACCTGCGCGGACGGGGAGTTCGTGCTCGATCCGTTCCTGTCCCCGGGCGCGCCGATGCCGCTCGCGACGTGGTTGGCGGCGGTCAAGGGCGACCGGCCGCCACGACTGTTCGAGCGCCGGCAGGCGTGGGAGCTGATCGGCGCGCCGGTGCACGCGACGATGCCGTTCGACCCGGGTACCCGGCTGGTGGAATCGGACACAATCCTGCGCGAGGTCGCGGCCTGCCGACGCTGACGGCCTGCGACATTCGGTTACGCCGCCCCGCCCCGCCCCCACCGACCGCGACGTACCTCCACGATGGTGAGGCGCCCACGTCGGCGGCGCGCGGACCCGGTCGGGACGCACGGATGGGGTCGGGCGCGGGCCACCGACCGAGTAGGCGAACAGCCGCTCGGGGTCACGGTGTTGCGACACCGACTTCGGCCGGGCCGGGTTCGCGTCACGGTAGGCACGTCCTCCACCGAACCCGCCTGCGGCACACCGGCGTTGTTCATCACCGCCCACGCTCCGCCGCCTGTCATCTCCGCCACTCGGGCCATCGCCTCACGGCAGGAATCCGCATCCGCCACATCCAGCAGCACCGTCCGCAACCGGAGCCCCCGCGCGGCGCCGGCGGCGATCAGGGCAAGACCGGCCGATCGGAGGGCGCCGACACCACGAGGCGGGTGGCGGCCGGGAGGCCGAAGTTGCCTGCGGCGGCAGCGAATTCCGACGAGGGGCTTGAACTTGACGTATGCGTCAAGTTCTACCGTCGTTGCGACCCAATCCTCGGATCCCAGGAGTTGTGATGACTGGCGACGTTTTCGCTGTCCCCGCTGTCCCCGCCGTTCCCGCCGTCCCCGCCGAGCAGCGTGAGGTGTGGTTGCGAGCCAGGCCGGACGGGGCGCTCGAGGCCGACGACTTCGAGCTGGTCCGGGTTCCGGTCCCCGAGGTGAGGGTTGGGCAGGTGCTCGTGCGCAATCGGCTGATGAGCGTGGTCGCGGTGATGCGGACGTTGGTGGAGGGTGGCGACGATCTGCCCGTCCCGGCGGCCGAGTTGGGCGAGCCGATGTGGGGCCCGCGCTCGGGGAGGTGGTCGCGGCACCCGGCGGCGAGTTGGTGCCCGGAGATCTCGTGACGCACATGCGGGGCTGGCGCGAGTACGCGGCCGTCGACGTCGGCGAGGCGCAGCCCGTCGATCCCGCGGTGCTGCCCGATGCGGCCGCGTATCTGTCGCAGGCGATGACCGGCTGGCTCGGCGTCGTCCGGGGTGCCGAAGTGCGAGACGGGGACACGGTGTTCGTGACCGGCGCGGCGGGTGGGGTGGGGACCATGGCCGGGCAGTTCGCGCGGCTGCGCGGGGCGCGACGGGTGATCGGCAGTACCGGCTCGCGGAGCAAGGCCGACTACCTGATCAAGGAGTTGGGGTACGACGCCGTGGTGATCCGAGGCGGCGCCCCGATCGAGGAGCAGTTGCGCGAAGCGGCTCCCGAGGGGTTGGACGCGGTCTTCGACAACGTGGGCGGCGAGCAGCTGACGGCGGCCCTGGCGGTGGCCAATCGCGGTGCCCGCGTCGGCCTGGTCGGTGCGCTCTCCGGTCAACTCGGCGGCGGGTTCTCCGCTCCCGTCGAAGTGGACACCGGCGCGCTCATCCTGCGCGGGATCACCCTGCGCGGCATGGCGGGCATCGACCACCTGGACGCGATCCCCGAGGGCATGCGCGAGTTCGGGCGTGGTCTGCGCGCGGGTACCCTCGTCTTCCCGCACGTCCGGCTCGCCGGCATCGATCAGGCGCCCCGGGCGTTGTGCGAACTGCTGGAGGGACGACACATCGGTGCGGTGCTCGTGGAATTGTGATGCGTGACCGTCCTCGGGCATCCGCCCCGAAAGGATCACGCGTGCGTATCGGCGATGCGGCGGCAGCCGCCGGCCTGACCCCTCGGGCCCTGCGTTACTACGAGCAGGAGGGCCTGCTCAGGGCCGGGCGTTCGGCGTCCGGCCACCGCGAGTACGAAGTGGAGGATGTGCACCGATTGTCGGCCGTACGCCGACTCCTCGAAGCCGGTCTGACCATCGGCGACCTGAAGGACTTCATCGACGTCCTCGACATGGTCTTCCCGCTCCACGGCGAGCCTCCGGGTCCGGGCCCCCGGGTCCGTGCGGGCGACTGCCCGGTCGCCGAGGTCGCCGTGCGCCGCCTGGCGGAACTGGATGCCCGTATCGCCCGCCTGACCGAGGCCAGGACCCGTCTGGCCGACGCCCTCGCCCACCGCTTCGGCGACATGTTCCCCGTCGGCAGCCCGAACCGAGCGGCCTGACCGGCCGAGGCACCGGACCGCGGCGGGATCGGGCCGGGCCCGGGAAGTACCATCCACGGATGCCGAGCATCGAGACGTTGATTCCGGGCGCCGGGAGGGCCGACGTCGAGGGTCTGCGCGAGTTCGACGCGGGCGAACGCGCGCGGTATGTGGCCGACTGGGAGCACCCGTGGTGGCGTCGTCGGGCCTGTGCGGTCGCCCTGGCCGGGCGGGTGTCGAAGCGGTGGGTCGCCGCGTTGAGCGAGCGTGTTCGTGACCCCGGCGACACGGGTGCGGTGCGGATCGCGCTCCTGGAGGTGCTGGGGGATCGCGCGGAACTGCTGCCCTGGTTGCGGCACGAGGACCGGCGGGACGAGGGTTCGTACGGCGACGCACGGCATCCGCCCTTCGGGCTCCTCGCTGCGCTCACGACGTGGCCCGATCCACCAGGATCCGCCGGACAGGGCCTTGGCGGTGCTTTGTCAGACCAGGGTGTAGAGGCCGATGGATCTTCCGGCGCCGAGGCGTTGATCAGGGTCTGGAGTTCGGTGGGCGGGGGCTTGGTCGACCATGCCCCCGCCGGAGGCGTTGCAGCGTGGTCCAGGGCGCCGACCAACCACGGACGGCCCGGATCGCTGGGGGCCAGGAGGCCGTTCGGCCACCGCGTCCGGGTCGCGACCGAGTCGGTTTGCCAGGACGTACCCGGCCGATCCGGCGCCGACGATCACGTGATCGGGCGCGGTCACTCCCCGTTGTGATGGCACACGCCCACATGCGGGATCCGTGCGGCTCGGTCCGGAGGGTCGCGTCGTACGGCGGGGGCCGAGGGAACTCACGCCGGGCGTGCACGAGTTCGCCGCCGAGGTCGACCGCCTCGGCGGTGACCTCCCGTACCCGGGTCCGAGTCGGGCCCATGAAGGCGATGTCGACGCAGACCGGTGCGGTGGTGCGAGTACCCGCCGGACGGGTCCGCGCTCTCGTCCAGGAACAGGTGGGTGCCGCGCTTGCCGCCGGTCGGCCGGTGGGCGTGCTGCGCCGCGTCGTCGAGGTGGGTCTCGAAGACCAGCAGCGGCATGATCCGGTCGTAGAACGCGACGGCCCGGCGAAGGTCGGGAACGTTGAAGCCCGGATGTCCGGTCGCCGGGCCCATTCTTCACCGCGGACGGCGTGCGTGCCCGCGCTTCATGGGGGACCTACGCGATCGCGACGCCGAACGTGACCGGTCGACCAGTCTTCCGCCGGGTGCCGCCGAACGTGTCCGGTCGACAAGTCTCACGACGCGGATGACGGTGATGTGGGTCGGGAAGCCGGTTGTCGCCCCTGCTTCGGTGCCCGCCATGCGGGGTTCCTCCGGACGCCGACCCGTTCCAGGTCGAGCGTGTCCCCGATGTCGCTGCGCAGTTCGACGTGGGCCGGGGCGCCGGTTTCGTGGTCGACGTAGTGCAGTGGCGCCGTGCCGTCCTGCAGGTACTTGTCACCCCACTGCATCAGGGCAACGATCACCGGGAACAGGTCGCGGCCCATGTCGGTGAGCACGTACTCGTCACGGGTGCGGCCGCCGTCCTCCCGGTAGGGGCGCTTGGCGAGCAGGCCGGCCTCGGTCAGGTGCCGCAGCTGCTGGGCGACGGCGCGGTCGGTGATGCCGATACGGCCGGCGAAGCCGCTGAATCGGGTCGTGCCGTAGCAGGCCTCGCGCAGGATCAGGAGCGCGGAGCGGGTTCCGACCACCTCCAGCGCCTTGACCAGTGAGCAGTGGTCGGTCTTCCACGCGCCGAGGTCGGCCAGCGCACCCTCCATGACAAACGACATGACCCCATCCTACCCGCTTCAACTTGAGTCTTGTATAGCCAGACTCATCTACCTATAGTCGATGATAGTCAGCGCCTCGCCTCCCGCTCCCGAGATGGGAGGCCGCGCCGCCTTTGACCGGACAACCGGCATAGATCGCAGGGGGATTCGCATGGCCTCGCAGACCGCACCATCCGCCGAGGATGTGGGACAGGACCCCGGTAGACCGTCGGCGATCACGTTCGTCGTGTGCTGCGCGGCGTTCGTGGCGATGCTCGACGTGTTCGTGGTGAACGTCGCCTTCACCGACATCGGATCCGAGTTCGACGCGGGGCTCGCGGACCTGAGCTGGGTCCTCAACGCCTATGCCATCGTCTACGCGGCGCTGTTGATCCCGGCCGGACGCCTCGCCGACCGGTACGGCCGCAAACCGGCGTTCCTCGCCGGACTGGCCTTGTTCACCGCGGCCAGCGCCGCCTGCGCCTCGGCGCCCCAGTTGTGGTGGCTGGTGTCCTTCCGCGTGCTACAGGCGGTCGGTGCGGCCGTGCTCACCCCGGCCGGCCTCGGGCTGCTGCTCACCGTGCTGCCGGCGGCGCGCCGGAGCGGAGCGGTCAGGATCTGGGCCACCACCAGCTCGTTCGCCGCCGCGGTCGGCCCGGTGGTCGGCGGTGGTCTGGTGGAGCTGTCCTGGCGCTGGGTGTTCTTGATCAACATCCCGGTCGGCGTTGCGGCGTTCGTCGCGGCCCGCCGTGTGCTCCCCGACCTGCGTGACACGTCGGCCGTGCGAATGCCGGACCCGCTCGGCACGGCGGCGTTGGTCGTCGCCTTCGGTGCGCTCTCGCTGGGGCTGGTCAAGGGACAGGAGTGGGGGTGGACCGAGGCGGCGACCCTCGGCGCGTTCGCCGGCGCCGCCGCCGGCATCGCGGTGTTCGTCGTTCGGATATCGAGTCACCCGGCTCCGGTCGTGGATCCGGCCCTGCTTCGGACACCGGCGTTCGTCTGGGCCAACATCACGGTACTGATGTTCTGCACCGCCTTCGGCGCGGTTTTCCCGTCCGTGGTGCTGTGGTTGCAAGGTCCCGCCGGCTACTCCACCCTGGCCACCGGCCTGGCCATTGCCCCGGGCCCGCTGATGGTGCCGCTGTTCGCGGTCGTCGGCCGGCGCCTGGCCACACATGTTCCGGCCGGAGCCCTGGTGGCGGCGGGCAACCTGCTGTTCGCCGGTGGAGCCCTGCTGCTGGCCGCCGGTGCGTCCCCCGATACCCGGTACGCGACACAGATCCTGCCGGGATGGCTCGTCATCGGCGTCGGCATCGGCCTGGCCATGCCCGTCATGCTCTCCCAGGCCACCGCCCGACTGCCCGGCGCCCAGGCCGCCACCGGCAGCGCCGTGGTCAACACCAGCCGCCAACTCGGCTACGTTCTCGGCGTCGCCATCCTGGTCGCCGTCCTCGGCACGGTCGACCCCCTGCACGATCCGGCGCAGACCTTCCGACACGCCTGGTGGTTCATCGCCGTCACCGCCGCCGGGTCCGCCGCCACCGCCCTCGGCATCACCGGCCGTGCCCGGAGTTGATCACCGTGACCACCCTGGCCGCGTCCGACACCGTGCACCTTCGCTCTTGGCGCGCGGACGATATCGACAAGCTCGTCCAAGCCGCCGCCGGCATCTCGCGGGACACGCTCGCCCTGCGATTCGGCGTGCGGTGCACCACGATTCCCGACTGGTATCTGGCCCGGATCACCGAAGGCTGGGCGCAAGGCACCTGGAACGCGTGCGTGGCCGAGGACGGAGGCCGCGTCGTGGGCTGGGCGGAGTACGGACTGAACAGCGACCCCCGCCACGCCGACATCGCCGCACTGGTCTGCGACTCGTACCAGGGAAACGGCCTCGGCAAGCAGTTGGTCAAGGAACTCGCGTCGCCGGCACGGGCTGCCTCGGTGCGTGTGCTGCACGCCCAGATCCAGGTCGGGAACCAGGCCGCGCGCAGGGCACTGTACGCGGCGTTGCCGGACCCGCGGTGTACGGAACTGCAGGACGGACAGTGGCACTACGTCATGTGTCTGCCGGAAGCCCGGAACCGAACGCAGCCCTGAACCGAACGAAGCCCTGGCCCACCCGGTCCACGTCTGGAACGGCATCCGGCAGCGGGCCGGATGCAGAGGTCCGGACCGGAACCGATACCCGTCGCAACCGTGGCGGGTGGGCCGGGGCGCGTGATCGATGGGTTTGTGGGGGCAGGCGCGGACTCCGCGACCGGACGCCTGCGCCTGGCCCGCTGCGTCCCCTGCGTCGTTGGCAACGGGCCCGCGCCGCCGGCCGGCCGGTCGGCGGCGGGCGTCACTCCGTGAGCAGGCCCATGCGCGCGGCCAGGACGGCCAGGCGTACGCGGTTGTTCGTGCCGGTCTTGCCCATCATGGTGGCCAAGTGGGACTTGACCGTCGTCACGCCCACGTGGAGGCGGTCGGCGATCTCGGGGTTGGAGAGACCGTGGCCCACGAGGGTGAGCACCTCGATCTCGCGCCTGGTCAGCCGCGTTCCCTCGGTCGGCGCCCGCGGGTCCGGCGTGGTCTCGGCCGCGACGGCCCGGGCGACCACGCGGCGCAGCGTCGCGGGGCTGAAGGGCGAATTCCCGGCGGCCGCGCGGCGGATCGCGTCCAGGAGTTCGTCGGGCGCGACGTCCTTGGCCAGGAAGCCGCAGGCGCCGGCGGTCAGGGCGGGGTAGAGGTGATCGTCGTCGTCGAACGTGGTGAGCACCACCACCTTGGTCGTCGGCCGCTCGGCCAGGATCCGGCGGGTGGCCTCGGTGCCGTCCATACCGGGCATGTGCAGGTCCATCAGGACGACGTCGGGACGCAGGTGCGCGGCGAGCCGGGTGGCCTCCTGGCCGTTTCCGGCCTCCGCGACCACCTCCAGGTCGTCGGCCGGCGCGCACAGCATGCGCAGGCCCGCGCGGACGAGCCGTTGATCGTCGACGATGAGGAGCCGGATCATCGGGCCGCCCCCGCTCCGACCGAGGCGGCCGGGAAGCGGTCGGCGGGACCGGCCGGCAACGTGGCCACGAGCAGCCAGCCCACCTCGGCCGTCGGGTCGGACCCGGTATCGGGGCCGGCGCGCAACGTACCGCCGAGCAGGGTCATCCGCTCGCGCAGCCCGACGAGACCCAGTCCCTGATCCGGCCGGGACCCGCCGTCCCGGGTTCCGGCCGGTGCCTTCCCGCCATGGTTCGCGATCTCGACCCGGGTGGCGCCCGAGGGGTCGGGCCCGACGACGACCCGGACCGTCGGATCCGATCCGCCGTGCCGGGCGACGTTGGCCAATCCCTCCTGGACGACGCGCAGCAGGGCCAGCGCCCGCAGCGGATCGACCTCGCGCACGCTCGGGTCCACCTCGACCCGCATCCGGGCGCCCACCGGCCGGCCGCGTTCGATGGCCTCGTGCAGGGCCGGGAGCAGTTCCTCGGGTGCCATCGACCGGTTCTCGGTGGCGGCGCCCGGGCCGGAGTCGCGCAGGAGCCGCACCAGTTGCCGGAGATCGTCCATCGCCTCGGTCGCCGTCTCGTGGACGTCGTCCAGTACTTCGCGCACGGCGGCGTCGCGAGCCGGGATCACATGCCGGGCGACCCCCACGCGCAGCACGATCGAGGCCACGTGATGCGCCACGAGGTCGTGGATCTCCCGCGAGATCGCGGTCCGCTCGGCGGTGCGGATGGCCTGATCCGCGAGCTCGCGGCGGCGCTCCACCTCGGCCGCGTGCTCCCGGGTCTCGTGCAACAGCCGACGCGTCGAATGGACGTACACGCCGAGCATCAGCGGCGCTCCGACGATCACCGCCATCCGGTACAGCGAGCCCGCGACGTCGACGCTCGACCGCTCCAGGAGAATCCCCGCGTAGACGAGGGCCACCACGAGCGTGCCCACCACGACGTCGCGGTCACGGCGCCGACACGCGGCCAACTCGAACAGGGCGACCGCGACGAGCACCTTCGCGGTGATCGGGGGTACGTCCCCGAAGACCTCGGCGGTGACCAGGAGCAGCGATTGCGCGATCGTCACCGCGAGCGGCCGCGCCCGGCCGCCCGGACTCGCCGCCAGACCCGCCAGACCCAGACTCCAGTCGATCGCCGAGGGTTGTGCCCCGGAGTGGCCGAGAGCCAGCCAGCCGACGCCGACGAGCACCAACGCGAGATGGGCACACAGGTATCGGTCGTGGACGAGAGGCGATGTCGTGAAGGAGCGCACGGCCCCACATTAGGTGGCGGCCGACGGCCCGGCGTACTCCCGGGGAAGACGGTCCGGCCGGCCGATCGGCCGGGGAATCGCGACCGCCCGGGGGGTGCTCGCGCCGGTCGGCCCGGGCGACGGTTGGATCATGACATCGCAACCGCAGCACGGCACCGCAACCTCCTCCCGGCCGAGCCGGCGCGCCCTGATCGGCGGCACCGTCGCCGGCCTGGCCGCCGCAGGGACCGCCGCGAGCGCCGCGTCCCCGGCCACCGCCGCGCGCACCGGCGCCCGGCCGAGCGCGGCGCGGCGCGGGCGCTTCGCCGGCAAGGTGGTCGCGATCACCGGCGCCACCTCGGGCATCGGCCGCGCCGCCGCGCTGGCCTTCGCCGCCGAGGGAGCGCGGGTCGGCTTCTGCGGACGCCGCGTGGAACCGGGCGCCCAGGTCGAGCGGGAGATCCGCCGGGCGGGCGGGGAGGCGTTCTACCAGCGGGCCGACGTGCGCGTGGCGGAGGACGTGCGCGCCTTCGTCGACCAAGTGGCCCGCCGATACGGGGGATTGGACATCGCCTTCAACAACGCGGGGATCGGGCGCACCGCGCCGCTGCACGAACTCGCGATCGAGACGTTCGACGACGTACTGGCGACCAACGCGCGCGGGGTGTTCCTGGCGATGAAGTACGAGATCCCGCACCTGATCGCGCGCGGGGGCGGGGTCGTGATCGTCACGTCCTCCTCGGCGGTGGACGTGGCCCGCCCCGCCGGCGCCGCCTACTCGGCGAGCAAGCGCGCACTCCAAGGGTTGGTGCAGGCCGCGGCATTGGACTACGGCGAGCGGGGCATCCGGGTCAACGCGATCATGCCGGGCACCACCGACACGGCCTTCGTCCGCCCGCCGGGCATGGACGACGCCACGTGGGCGCAGGCGAAGGCGTGGCTGGGCCGACACAACGTCGACGGCCTGCACCGCCTCGCCGAACCCACCGAGATCGCCGCCGCGGTACTGTCCCTGGCCGCCGCGGAGTTCTCGTACATGACGGGCGCATCGATCAACGTCGACGGCGGCGCGACCGCCGGCCGCCCCCTCCTGATGCCACCGGCTCCGTGACCCCGGGCCGGGTCGGCGGAGGGCTTCCGGTCACCCGGTCGACATATCCGGTCGACGACGAGTCGTCGCGGAAGGCGAGGACCATCGATCGGTTGGGCTATTCGGTGGGGCACCTGTCGGGGGAGGGCACCGGCCGTCCGGTCGCTCGAACGGCGGGCGTACGCTCCCGCGCACACGAGGCGCGGTCCCCGCTCGGCGACGATCCACGCGCTCCGCGTCGGCGTCGCGACGACGGGTAGGCGCCGGGCATCGGCGGCGGTTCGGGACCGGGCACCGGTCCGGGGGCGACCCCGCCCGACCGGGGGGAGCACCCATGCCCACCACGCGCCACGAGGAGCTGCGCGAGGCCGTCGCGCATGCCCGCGACGCTCTCGCCGCCCACCCCGACGCCGCGTCCTTGGTCGCCCTGGCCGGCCGGGGCCCGCGGGGCCCCGGCCGGCGCTTCGGGATCCGTCCGGATCAGCGGCGGCCGGCGCCGACCGCGGACATGAGCATCGGGAACGACTCGACGAGGCCGCGCCGGAAGTACGCGGACGTGTGCGTGCCGGGCCCGGTGGACACCGTCAGGTCCAGATGCAGCCGCCGCGCCCGGTCCGCGAACATCCGCGACATGGTGCCGCACAGCCGCTCGATGTCGTCGACCGCCGCCCCCGCCGGGTCGAGCGGCCCCGGCTGCCCGGTGCCCCACGATGCGAACAGGCGCACGCCGCGCAGCAGCCGGGCCAGATCGTACGGGTTGAACGCGGCCCACAGGTGGCGCTGCGCCACCGGGTCGCCCCACAGCGCCGTCGGATCGGCGCCCGAGAAGCCGACGAACCTGCCGATCACGTCGGGACCGGACAGGTCGCCCTCGACCATCGCGGTGTGCAACACACCGCTGAACGACGCCGCGGCGCGGAACACCCCCGGGTTGCGTGCCGCGTACGCGAACGCGCCCTGTCCGCCCATCGACAGCCCGGCGGCCGCGCGCGAACGGCCTGCCCGGTAGTCGCGTTCGAGCAGTGCCCGCAGCTCACGCGTGTGGAACGTCTCCCACGCCGGCGTGCCCCAGGCGCCGTGGTTCCACCAGTTCGAGTAGTAGCCGGTGGCACCGCCCTCGGGCATGACGACCAGGACGTCGGTGTCCCCGACGATGTCCCGGACGCCGTCCTTCGTCCAGCTCGTATGGTCGCCGAACGCGCCGTGCAGCAGGTACAGGACCGGCCACGTGCGGCGTGCCGCCGGGGACCACCCCGGTGGCAGCAGCAGGCGCACCCGGGCGGTGCGGCCGAGCGCGGGGGAGTCCACGGTCAGGTCGAGGGTGCGCTCGTCCGGGCGCTGCTCGCCGACCACCCGGGCGGGCCGCCCGGGCAGCCCGCCGGGAACCGATCGGGGAGCCGACCCCGGGGCACCCGTACGGGGGGCGGCGAACACCGGCGTGGGCACCAGTGCCAATGCCGAGACGGCGGTTGCCGAGACGGCGGTTGTCGAGGCGATGAAGCCTCTCCGAGAGACGGACATCGATGACCTTTCCTCGCAGGTGTCATGTCATGTCCCGGCCGTTCCGCCCACCGCCAGCAGTCCGCGCAACGCGGCTGTGTCGGTGCGCAGTTCCTGGGGTTTGTCGGTGCTGTGCACGACGCGACCGCGGCCGAGCACCACCGCCCGGTCGACCCGCCGCAGCGCGAAGTCGACCTTCTGCTCGACGAGCACCGCCGATGTGCCGCGGCGGCGCAACTCGTCGACCACGTCGCCGACCCGGGCGACCGTATGCGGGTCGAGGCCCTCGGTCGGCTCGTCCAGCAGGACGAGCCGACCGTTGCCCACCAGCGCACGACCGAGCGCGAGCATCTGCTGCTGGCCACCCGACAGCAGTCCGGCGGACAGCCCCCAGCGCTCGCCGAGCACCGGAAACCGGTCCACGACGTCGTCGGTCGTCCAGCCGTCGGGACCGCCGCGCCGCACCGCGACCTTGAGGTTCTCCTTGACGGTCAGCGACGGGAAGACGCGGTGACCCTGCGGCACCAGCGCCATCCCCGAACGCGAGATGCGCTCCGCCGACCAGCCGCCGATCTCGCGGCCGCCGAACCGCACCGAGCCGCGGCGCGGGCGCAGGAGCCCGGCGACGGTGTGCACGAGCGTGGTCTTGCCCATGCCGTTGCGGCCCAGCACGCCGAGGATCTCGCCCTCGGCGACGTCGAGCGAGACGCCCTGCAGGACGTGGCTCGCGCCGTAGTACGTGTGGACGTCGCGGAGTTCAAGCATCGGCTGCCTCCCCGAGGTACGCCTCGAGCACGCGGTTGTCGGTGGCGACCTGATCCGAGGTGCCCGCGGCGATGACCCGGCCCTGCTGGAGCACGCTGACCCGGTCGGACAGCGTGAACGCCACCTCCATGTCGTGTTCGATCATGACCACCGTGATGGTGCGGGGCAGCGCCGCGACGAGTGCGGTCAGCCGGTGCGCGTCGGCGGGCGACAGGCCCGCGGTCGGCTCGTCCAGCAGCAGCACCTTCGGCTCGCGGGACATCGCGAGGGCGATCTCCAGCACGCGCTGTTGGCCGTAGGCCAGTTCGCGCACCGGGCGGTCGGCGGAGGCGGCGAGGTCCCACTGCTCCAGGACCGCCGTCGCCCGCGCCGCCAGACTCCCGACCGACCCGAGCGGGCGCCAGAAGACGCGGTGCGCGCCGCTCTGTGCCGCGAGGGTCAACTCGACGTTTTGTCGCACGGTCAACTCGTCGAGCAGGTCGGTGAGTTGGAAGGTGCGAGCGAGCCCGAGCCGGGCCCTGCGGTGGGCCGGCAGCCGGGTGACGTCCCGGCCGAGCAGCGTGACCCGGCCCTCGGTGGGCCGCAGTTGCCCGGCCAGCAGGTTGAACAGCGTGGACTTGCCGGCACCGTTCGGCCCGATGAGCGCGTGCCGCTCGCCCGCCGGGACCGCCAGGGTGACGTCGTCGTTGGCGCGGAACGCCCCGAACCGCATGGTCAGGTTGGCGCCCGCGATCGCGTAGTCGCTCATGCCCGTGCCTCCGCCGGGAGTTCGGCCGGCCCGCCGCCGGGCGTCGGAACCGTGGCGCCCGGGTCCGGGCCGAGGCCGGTGTCGGGGTCGGCGCCCGTGCGCCACGCCTTGGCGCGCCGCGCCGCCCAGCCCGCCCGGCCGAGCACGCCGTCGGCGAGGAAGAGCGCGGTGGCGACGTAGACGACGCCGAGCACCGTCGTCCACCGGTCGGTGTAGGTGCTGACCCACACCTCGAGCCCGGTGACCAGCGCGGCGCCCAGGAACGGGCCGAGGAAGTGCCGGGCGCCGCCGAGGATCGCGAACACCAGTACGTCGGCGCTGATCAGCCACGACATGTTGGCGGTCGAGACCGAGCCCTGGAGGTAGACCTCCAGTACTCCGGCCAGAGCGGAGAACGCGCCGGACACCGTGAAGGCGATCACGCGCAGTTGCCCGGTGCGGTAGCCGGTCGCGCTCATGCGCGCCTCGCTCTCCCGCACGCCGACCACCGACATGCCCAGCGGCGAGCGCTGGTACCGCCACAACAGCATGACGCACACCGCGACGACGGCAAGGGTCAGCAGGTAGTACCCGTCGCCCTCGCGCACCGACGACGGCAGGCCGTCGCGCGCGATGTTCGGGATTCCGTTGTCGCCGCCCGTCCATTCCGTCTGGTAGAAGGCCAGGCCCGCGATGGCCTGGGCGAGCGCGAGGGTGAGCAACAGCAGGTAGATGCCTCGCACCCGCAGGCACATCAGGCCGAATACGGCCGCGACCGCGGCGCCCAGCACGACCGCGACCGGGAGGACCACCAGCGGCGGCCAGCCCCAGCGGGTGACCCCGATGCCGACGGTGTAGCCGCCGATGCCGAAGAACGCCGCGTGGCCGAGCGACGACATGCCGCCGAAGCCGAAGACCGTGTTGTACGCGGTCGCGAACAGCCCGAGCAGCAGCATGCGGGTGGCGACGAAGGTGTAGAACGAGTCCGTGAAGCTCGGCACCAGCACCAGGGCGACCGAGGCGGCCGCGAAGCCGCCCGCGATCGCGAGCCCGCGACGGGTGGACAGCGCTTTCACCGGGTCACCGCCTTCCCGAACAGGCCGCGCGGGCGCACCGCGAGGAGCGCGGCGACCGACGCGTACAAGGTGAACAGCGCCCATTCCGGGAACCAGACCTTGCCGTACTGGTCCACGAGCCCGACGAGGAACGCCGCGAGCAGCGCGCCGCCGATCGAGCCGAGCCCGCCGACCACCACCACGATCAGTGCGAGCAGCAGCACTTCGAAGCCGCTGTCCGGGGCGAGCGAGGTGAAGGCCCCGCCCCAGACCCCGGCGAACGCCGCGAGCCCGGTACCGCAGCCGAACACCAGCAGGAACACCAGGGGCACCCGGATGCCGACCGCGCGGGCGATCTCCTCGTCGTCGACCGCCGCGCGCACCTTGGCGCCGGTGGGCGTGTACTTCAGCAGCGCGCCGACGACCACGGCGAGGGCGACGGCCACGCCGATGAGCACCAGCCGGAACTTGGGGAAGACCCAGTCCCCGACGGTGACCGGCCCTTCCAGACCGGGCGGGGTGGGCGGCGCGACCGGGTCGCCGCCGTAGCCGGCGAGGATCTGGTCGCCGATGATGTACGCGACGCCCAAGGTCAGCACGATCTGCGGCAGTTCACTGCCCGCGAGGCGGTGCAGGAACGCGCGCTCGACCACCATGCCGCCGACCGCGGCGGCCACGACTCCGGCCGACAGCGCCGGCCAGTAGTCGGTGCCGCTCGTGGTCAGGTCGTACGCGAGGTACCCGCCGAGCAGGTAGAAGGCGCCGTGCGCGAGGTTGACCGTGCGCATCAGGCCGAAGGTGATGGTCAGACCGCTGGCGACCAGGAACAGCAGGGATCCGTACGCCAGTCCGTTGACCGAGTGGGTGAGCCAGGTCAGCATGACGAGCCTCTCACTTGGCCCACGAACCCTTGAGCTTGTCGTAGCCCGGGAAGGCCAGGTACGTCGCGGGGTCGTAGGTGCCGAACTGGTTGACGTCGGGGACTGTGGCCACGATCGCGTTGACCCGCTTGCCGTCCTTCGCCTCGACCTTGCGGATGTAGACCGGGTAGACGGCCTGTCCGTAGGCGTCGAACGAGACCGGCCCGCGTGGCGCGTCGACCTTGACCGCGGCGAGCGCGGCGCGGATCCCGGCCGGCGTGGGGGCGCCGTCCAAGCGGGCGAGGGCCGCCTCCAGGGCCATGCCGGCCGCCCACCCGTCCTCCAGGTACTGGTTGCCCTTGCCGCCGTGGGCGTCCAGCAGCGCCTTGTTGGCCGGCGAGTCGATCTGCGGCGTGTAGTGCAGCGAGGAGACGACGCCCTCGGCGGTCGCGCCCTCGGTGGGCAGGATCGTCTCGTCGACGGTCGAGCCGTGTGCCACCACGGGCAGCTTGACACCGAAGTCGCGGTAGGCCTTGAGCAGGCGTACGCCGTCCTGGCCGGGCGCGACGACGTAGACGACGTCGGCGTCCTTCTTGACCTGGTTGACGTAGGGGCCCCAGTCCTGGGTGCCGAGCGGCGCGTAGATCTCCTGGACGACCTGGCAGCCGGCGTCCTCGTAGGTGCGCGCGAAGCCGCCCGCGGCCTCCCAACCGAACGAGTAGTCGAGTCCGAGCACGACCGCCTTCCGCTTGCCGAGTTCCTTGCAGGTGTACGGGCCGAGCGGCATCGCGTCCTGCGAACTGGTGTAAGAGAGCCGGAAGGTGTTGCCGTTCTGCTTGCGGGTCAGGCCGTCGGCGCCCGCGACGGTGATCAGCAGCGGGACGTCGGACTGCTCCAGGTACGGCGCCACCGCGTAGGCGATCGCCGAGTTGACCAGGCCGACCACGACCTGGGCCTTGTCCTGCTCGACCAGTTGCCGCGCCTTGGTGGTGCCCTGCGCGGCGTCGGTGCCCTCGTCGGCCTTGGCGACCTTGACGCCGTAGCCGGACAACACCCCGCCCTTGGAGTCGAGATAGGCCTGGAAGCCCGCGTTGACGTCGGTCCCCAGAGCCGCGAACGGCCCGGTCGTGGGGTTGAGCAGACCGACGGTCACGGTGCCCTTGCCGTCGGTGGCCTCGGTGTCGTTCCGCGGGCCGCCGCCCTTGGTCGACGGGTCCTTGCCGCCGCACGCCGCGAGCACGAGCAGCGCCGCCGCCGTGACCGCGGCCGTTCTCACCCCGGATCTTGTCTTTGCCATGTCAAATTGCATATGCCACTCCAAGTCTCGTGCGAGAACCACTGATGGATCCGGACAAACCCGGATGTTCGCCTGGCCCGGGCGGGAACTACCGGCCGCTCAGCAGCGCGCCCGCGCCCGGGACCCGCGGGTCCCGGCCGAGCTCGGTGAGCAGGCAGTACGCGGTTGCCGTCGCGGCGGACAACACCGGCAGTCGGACCTCGTCCTCGATCGCCTGCAGGACGGGCAGGGACGGCATCTGTACGCACGCCGAGAGCACCAGCGCGTCGGCCCCCGACAGGTCCAGGCGCCCGACGTGGTCGTGCAGGTCCTTCGGGTCCAGGCGCGCGACGGCGATGTTGTCGGGCACTTCGAGGCTGACGGAGTCGACGACCTCGATGCCGGTGTCCTCGAGGTACGCCACGACGAGTTCGGTCAGCGGACGCAGGTAGGGCGTCAGGACGGCGACCCGCCGCGCGCCGAGCGCCTCGATGCCGGTGATCAGCGCGCCCGCGCTGGACACCACCGGCGCCGCGGCGCCCTCGTCACGCAGTACCTCGGTGATCTCGGCCTCGGCCGTGCGGTGCCGGCCGGGGCCCTGGGCCATGATCGCGACCAGGCACGCGGTGGCGACCGCGTCGGGACGGGCGTCCGCGAGCTCGGCCGCGGCCCGGCGGGTCTGCGCGTTCATGCCGCGCAGTTCGTCGGGGGTGACATGCTTCATGCGCATCCGGCTGCTGTGGAACACGAAGCGGTCGTCGGGCGCGACGGCTTCGCGAGCGCGCATCATGCGCGGCAGCTCGGTCTCCATGGTCAGGTTCGAGCTGGGGACGATCAGGCCGATGTGGTGGTCGGTCACGGGCACTCCATGCGGCGGCTACAACGCCTCGTTCAGGCCCTCCCAGTGACCTGCGAGGGCTGCCAGCAACTGCATCAACTGCTCGCGCTGCTCGGCGTCGTACGGCTCCAGGAGCCGCTGGTCGAGCGCTCGCGCGCGCAGGTTGGCCTCGTGCAGAGACCGCTCGCCCTCTTCGGTGAGGTAGAGCAACTTGCGGCGGCCGTCGTCGGCCGCGGTCTTGCGGACGATCAGGCCCCGGCCTTCCAGCCGCCGGGCGACGTCCGCCATCGTGGAGGTGTCCAGGGCGACCGCGGAGGCCAGCGATCGCTGGTCCTGTCCGGGGTGCGCGTCGATGGTGGTGAGCACCGCGAACTGCGGGCCGGTGAGCACCGGGTCCACCGCGCGGAACCAGGCGGCCAGGTACGCCTGGTGGAGGCGCCGTACCTGGTAGCCCGGGGCCGCGACGAGGGCGGCGGGCGGTGCGGGTGTGGACGGTGCGGACGCGGTCTGATCAGCCATGCGCCCATTTGAGCATGCCGCCCGGCCGGGCCGCGGCCGACGCCTCCCTCGCGCCCCCGCCGAGGTCAGCTCGCCGGGCCGCGCAGCGCGTCACGCAACGCGCCGACGGCCGCGGGCGGGTTGTCCCAGAACACCATGTGGCCCGCGTCCGGCACCGCCCTCAGGGCCGCCGCGGGGTTGCGTGCCGCGGCCTCGGCGGCTCCCTCGGCGGTCACCACCGGGCTGTCCGCGCCGTACACGAACACCGCCGGCCCGGGCACGCCCGGCCACCACCGGAAGAAGTCCTCGGCCTCGAACCCGCGGTGTGTCGCGGCGATCGCCTCCGCGTCGCAGCCGGCCAGCCAGCGGGCGCGCAGTTCCTGCTCGCGGCGCGGCCAGCGCGGCCACGCCGCGGCGACCTCGTCGGCGGTGGTGCCGCGCCGGGCCTCGGCGAGTTGGCCGAGGAAGGCCTCCGCCGCGGTCGGGTACGGCGCGCGACCGGGCCCGCTGAGCGGCGGGTCGACGACCACGGTGGCGCCGACGGGGACCTTGCCGCGGGCGGCGGTCGCGGCGGCGATACGCGCGCCCATCGAGTGCCCGACGAGGACCGGCCGGTGCAGGCCGAGCGCCGCGACGACGGCCTCGGTGTCCTCGGCGTAGTCCTCCAGCGTGTACGAGGGCCCGGAGTCGGACAACCCCCGCCCGCGGACGTCGGCCACCAGCACCCGGTGGGTGCCGGAGAGTTCGCGGGCCACGAAGTCCATGCCGACGGCGGGCATCGTGATGCCGGGGATCAGGAGCAGCGGCGGCCGGTCGCCGCCGTAGTCGAGGACGTGCAGCCGCAGGGGCCCGGACCGCACCCACCGGCTCACCGCCGGGATGTCGGCCAGGTCCGCGACCGCGGCCTGGGGCAGTACACGGCCGGTCGTCATGTGTGGCCTCCTCGGGATGTGCCGGCCGGGGCGAGCGAGCGCAGGTACCCGACCGCGTGGTCGAGGCCCGTCACATCGCCGTACTTGGCCTGGATGTCGAACAGCGCGGCCTCGTGCGGACCGGCCGCCCGGTCGCCGCAACACTCGCGCGGGACCAGGACGGCGAACCCGGACTGCACGGCGTCGACGGCGGTGGCCCGGACGCAGCCGCTGGTCGTCGCGCCGCACACGATCGTGGTGTCGCGGCCGAGCCCGGTCAGCAGCGCGGCGAGCGAGGTGCCGAAGAACGCGGACGCGCCCTTCTTGGCGACGAGGTGGTCGCCCGCGACGCGGGGCAGCCGCGGGTCGAGTGCCACCGCCTCGGAGCCCTCGCGCAGCCCGCGCAGGCCGGGGGCCTTGCGCAGCCACGCGACGCCGGTCCCGGCGGCCTCCGCCGCGGTGTAGGCGATGGCCGTGAACACCACCGGTACGTCCACGAACCGTGCCGCGTCGATGAGTTCGGTGGTCGCCGCGACCACCGCGCTCAGGTCCGTGCCGGTGGGATGGGCGGCCTCGGTGAAGCCGCGGGTCAGGTCGACGACGACCACCGCGGGGTGGGTGCCGACGCCGGCCGGCGCCCCGAATCCGGCGCGGTCGTAGACGTCGTCGGTCGGCGAACCGTAGAGGCCGTTCACGACCCGGCCCTTCGCGTCGCGCGCAGTTGGCGCTCGACGGTCACGAGGCGGCCGAGCAGCCAGCCCTCGAACAGGCCGAACGCGAAGGCCCCGACGAGCGGGCCGTACTTGGCCAGAACCGGGCCCGCGACGACCGCGAGGCCGTCCAGTTCGGGGCCGCTGACCGGCTGGAACGCGGCAGGGGGAGAGGTGTCCGGCCCGGTCGGGGCGGGCTCCGCGGTGCGGGTCGGCCTCGCCGTGCCGGCTTTCGCTGCGGCCGACCCGTTTCGTGTGGGCGCCGTCCCCTCGTCCAGCAGGCCGCCCAGGTTCCCGGCGAACTGCTGGAGTATGCGGTCCGAGACGGCGGTGATCGCGCCCTTGCCGAACTGCGCGATCTTGCCTCGGATCACCAAGTCGGTGGACAGCTCCAGGCGGGTGCCGCCACCGGGGGCGTCGACGACGGCGACGGTGACCTCGGCCTCCGCGTCGCCGCTGCCGTGCGTGTCCACGCCGCGCGCCTGGACGCGCAGCCGCCGGTGGGCCGGGTCGACCTCCAGGAACCGCACGGTCCCGGCGTACGCGGCGGTGACCGGGCCGACCTTGACCTTGACGCCGCCGCGCCACTCGTCGCCGTCGCGGCCCTCCAGGACCGCGCCGGGCATGCACGTGGCGACCCGTTCCACATCGTTGATCAGTGCGAACACCGCGTTGGGCGCTGCCGCGACGGGCACAGTGCCGGTGAACCGCATCACTTCTCCTTCCGGCGCCGTGCGGCGCACGCGCCGATCGCCTCGACGATCGGCTGGTAGCCCGTGCACCGGCACAGGTTGGCCGCGACGACCTCGCGGATCTCGTCCCGGTCGGGTTCGGGGCACTCGGCGAGGAAGCCCTCGGCGAGCATCAGGAACCCGGGCGTGCAGAAACCGCACTGCAGCGCGTGGTGGTCGGTGAACGCCTGTTGCAGGTCGCTCAGTTCGCGGCCGTCGGCGAGCGACTCGACGGTCCGCAGCGGGATGCCCTCGGCCTGCGCGGCGAACATCAGGCAGGCCCGTACCGGGCTGCCGTCGGCGAGGATCGTGCAGGCGCCGCAGATGCCGTGCTCGCAGCCCACGTGGGTGCCGGTCAGCCCGAGGTCGTGGCGCAGCACGTCGACGAGCGTGCGGCGCGGTTCGACGAGGACCTCGTGCTGTTCGCCGTTGACGTCGAGCGTCACGAGCAGGTGTGTCTCCCGGGATTCCGGGCGGGTGTCGGTCATGGGCGGGCCTCCAGGGCGCGCTGCACCGATTCGGGGGTGATCGGGGTGTCGTCCAGTTCGACGCCGGTGGGCGCGAGCGCGTCGTTGACCGCGTTCAGGACCGCCGCGGGGGCGCCGATGGTGCCGCCCTCGCCGGCCCCTTTCGCGCCGGTCGAACTGAACGCGCACGGGGTCTCCAGGTGGTGGATGGCCACGTCCGGGATCTCCCAGGCGGTGGGGACCTTGTAGTCCATGAAGCTGGTCGCCGAGGGTTCGCCGAGGGCGTCGTAGGTGACCTGTTCGAACAGGGCCCCCGCGATGCCCTGGGCGATCCCGCCGCGGCACTGGCCCTCGACGACCTGCGGGTTGACCGCGACGCCGCAGTCCTCGACGCAGACGTACCGCAGGATCTCGACGCGGCCGGTGCCCTCGTGCAGTTCGACCACGACACCGTGGGTCGCGTTGGAGAAGGTGCCGTCGCCGAAGACGTCGAAGCTCGCGGTGGCGGATAGTCCGGGCTCGATCCCGTCGGGCAGCAGGTGGGACTTCAGGTAGGCGACGTCGGCGAGTTCGGCGTGGCCGAGCACGCGTTCGGGTGCGTCGCGCAGCCGGACGCCGCCGGGGATCCGCTCCACGGAACCGGGTTCGACGCCGAGCAGGTGCGCGGCGAGCGCGGTGAGCTTGTCGCCCAGTGCCGCGGCGGCGCGCTGGACGGCGCTGCCGCCGACCACGATGGACCGGCTGGCGAAGGTGCCCCAGCCGTAGGTGACGCGGTCCGTGTCGCCCTGGTGGATGCGGACCTTGCCGAGGTCGAGCCCGAGTTCGTCGGCGACGATCTGGGCCATCGTGGTCTCGTGGCTCTGCCCGTGGCTCTGGGTACCGGTGGTCACGGTGACGGCCCCGGTGGTGTCCATGCGGACTTCGGAGATGTCGAAGCCGGGCACCACCCGCATCCTGCGGGCGGCGAAGGCGGCCGAGCCGTATCCGGTGCGTTCGCTGAAACAGGAGTAGCCGATACCGATGTGGCGGCCCTCGCGGGCGGCGTCCTCCTTGGCGGCGTACCAGCCCTCGTCCTCGAGGACGCGCTCGCACAGGTCGAGCGACTCCAGGTAGCTGCCGGGGTCGTAGGTGATGTTGTTGACGCCCGTGTAGGGGAACTCGGTGATCACGTTGCGCCGCCTGATCTCCACGGCGTTCAGGCCGAGTTCGCGCGCGGCGCGCTCCATGAGGCGTTCGACGACCATGACGTACTGGGGGCGGCTGACGCCGCGGTACGGCGCGGTCGGCGCCTTGTTGGTGGTCACCGCACGGCCGCGGACCCGGTAGGCGGGGACGCGGTACACGCTCGGCATTTCCGCGGACGCCATGAGCGGCTCGATGCCCGCGGTGAACGGGTAGCACGAGTACGCGCCCATGTCGCAGACGACGTCGGCGTCGAGGCCGAGGATGGTGCCGTCCGCCGCGAACGCCGCGCGCACGTCGTAGCGTTGCTCGCGGGCCAGGAAGGACGCGGTCAGCGCGTCCTTGCGGTCCTCGATCCACTTGACCGGCCGGCCGAGCCGCAGCGCGGCGGCCGCGGCGGCGATCTCCTCGCGGCCGACGACGCACTTCTGGCCGAAGCCGCCGCCCATGTCCGGGACCACGACGCGTACCGCGCGCTCGTCGAGGCCCAGGCAGTGCGCCGCCACCGTGCGGACTTGATGGGGTGTCTGGGTGCAGGTCCGGAGCAGGAGCTGTTCCTCCTTGTGGTCCCAGGAGGCGACCGCGCCGCGGGTCTCCAGGGGCAGCGCGTTCTGCCGGCCGGTGCTCGTCTGTACGGTGACGACGCACGGTGCGGCGGCGAAGACGTCGTCGATGCCGTCCGTGGCGAACATCGCCACGTCCACGAGGGTGTTGTGCGGGGCGTTCTCGTGGACCAGGGGTGCGCCGGGGGCGAGCGCCTGGGCGTCGGAGACGACGGGGACGAGGGTTTCGTAGGCGACCTTGGCCGCCTCGACGCCGTCCTCGGCGGCATACGGGTCGCGGGCCACGACGACGGCGATCGGCTCGCCGACGTAGCGGACCCGGTCGCGGGCCAGGATCGGCATGTCGGTGGGCACGAACTCGGACGTCGGCCGGTCGAGCAGGGCGCGGATGTCGCCGAGCCCGAGGTCGGCGGCGGTGTACGCGGCGACGACGCCGGGGACCGCGCGGACACCGGCCAGGTCGACGTCGGTGAGCAGGGCGTGCGCGACGGTGCTGCGCACGAACTGGGCGTGCAGCATGCCGGGCAGGCTGATGTCGTCGACGAACCGGCCGCGGCCGGTGAGCAGCCGGGGGTCCTCGCGGCGGCGCACCGAGCGGCCGACCAGGCGCCCGGGGCCCGGCTCGCGATGGTCGGTGTCGGAGCCGGTGCCGAACCCGGCGTCGGTGCCGGTGCCGGTGCCGGTGCCGGTGCCGGTGCCGGTGTCGGTGCCGGTGTGGGTCGCGCCGTGCGGCGCGTGGGTGGCGGTCATCGGGCGATCGCCTCCTCGCAGGCGCGTCGGACCAGGGTGCGGATGAGCGTGCGGCGGTAGTGCGTGCTGCCGTTCGCGTCGGCGGGCGGGTTCACGGCCTCGGCCGCGCGGGCGGCGCAGGCCGCGAACAGGTCGGCGTGCGAGTGGGGCGGCGCGCCGGCCGCGAGCACGGCCTCGGCCTCGGGTACCCGGACGGGCGCGGGAGCGACGCCGCCGAGCGCGACGCGGCCGCCGCGGACCGTCCCGGCCGCGTCGGCGTCGAGGTCGACGGCCGCCGCGACGATGGCGAAGTCTCCGCGCCGCTCGGCGAATTCGGTGAGGGCGGCGTGTGGTGCCGGGCGCGGGAAGGCGACCTCGACGACGATCTCGTCGGGGTCGAGCGCGGTGGTGTAGAAGCCGTGGAAGAAGTCCCGCGCGGCGATGCGGCGTTGGCGGCCCGGGCCGGTCGCGGTGATCTCGGCGCCGAGCAGGACGGCGAGCAGGCACCACTCGGCGGTGCTGTCGCCGTGCGCGATGCTGCCGCCGATCGTTCCGCGGGTGCGGATGGGCAGGTGGCCGATCCAGCCCATGGCGTCGCGCAGGACCCGGAAGCCGGGGCCGAGCACGGTGTCCGGCGCGGTTTCGACGGTGTGGTGGGTGGTGAGCGCGCCGATGCGCAGCGAGCCGTCGGATCCGGCGCGCAGGTAGTCGAGTTCGCGCAGTCCGCCGATGTCGACCAGATGCCGGGGGCGGGCGAGGCGGAAGCTCATCATGGGGACCAGGCTCTGGCCGCCGGCGACGACTTTGGCGTCGTCGCCGAGTTCGGCCAGCAGGCGGGCGGCGCCCGCGACGTCGCGGGCCCGGTGGTAGGTGAAGGGTGCGGGTTTCACCGGCGGGCTCCTCTTCTCCTCGGATTGGTACTTGCTCGATTCAGCGGGCGAACTGGTAGGCGAAGGCGCCCAGATCGGGGTCGTGCAGCGGGGTGCCGGACCACAGCCAGTCGTACGAGATGTCCGACTCGCCGCTGAACCCGCGGCGCAGGAGTTCGTCGCGGGCCTCCTGCTCCGGGCCGTCGGGCAGGTGGTAGAAGGCCATGTTGCGCAGCGAGGCGTCCTGCACCATGCCGGCGTGCTTGGCGCGGCGGTCCACGTAGCGGCGCAGCGCGGTCTCCACGCCCGCCCGGGTGACCCGGCCCAACTCCTCGGCCAGCACGGCCGCGTCCTCCATCGCCTGGGATGCCCCCTGCGCCTGGTAGGGCAGCATGGCGTGGCACGCGTCGCCGAGCAGTGCCGTGTGCCCGTCCATCCACACCGGGTCGCGGCGGCGGTGGTAGAGCGCGAAGCACGACACGTCGTCCTTGGCTTTGCCGAGCATCGCGGCGACGCGGTCGTCCCAGCCGGGGAAGGCGTCCACGAGTTCGCGCGCGGTCGAGGCGACGGTCCACCGCTCGCGGACCTCGTCGGTGCACGGTACGCAGCCGACGACGTTGAGGAACTCGCCGCCGCGGATCATGTAGTGCACCAGATGGCGGTCGGGGCCGTACCAGATGGTGCTCTGGTAGCGGTCCACGAGCCAGCGGGTGGCCGGGTCGGCGGCGATCAGGTCGCCGGGGATCAGCGCGCGGAAGGCCATGTCGCCGGAGAAGCGCAGGGTGTCGGGGGCGCCCATGAGGTCGCGTACCGCGGAGCGGACGCCGTCGGCGCCGATGAGCACGTCGGCGGCGTACTCGGCGCCGTCCGCGGTGACCGCGACGGGGCGGGCCGGGTCGCCGCGGTCGAGCGCGGTGACGCGGCTGTCGGTGCGCAGGTCGACGACCGGGCCCGGGCCGTCCGGGTCGACGCACGCGTCCATCAGGACGCGGTGCAGGTCGGCGCGGTGGTAGTGCCAGTACGGGGCGTTGTAGGTCCGCTTGCAGAACTCGCCGAGCGGGGTGAGTCCGATGATGCTGCCGTCCTGCCAGCGCCTGCGCACCTGGTCGAGCGGCTCCGTGCGGATGGCCTCCAACCGGCCGCGCAGGCCGAGCCCGAGGAGGATGCGGCTGGCGTTGGGCGCGGTCTGGATGCCCGCGCCGATCTCGCCGAGTCGCGGCGCCTGTTCCAGCACGGTGACCCGCAGGCCGCGCAGGCGCAGTGCCAGTGCGGCGGTCAGCCCGCCGAGTCCGCCGCCTACGACGGTGACTTCGAGCGACTGGGTCGACGAGTGGGGGGAGGCCACGGTTCTTCGTCTCCTTCGGAATGGTCCGGCGGTGGGCCGGACGGTCGTGCCGTCAGGCGGCGAGGCGGCCGGACACCACGACGTCGGCGCCGTCGACGGACACGGTGCAGCCGCGCATGGCGATGTCGAGGTGGGCGTAGGACTCGCGGCCGAGCACCGGGTGCGGTCCGGTGGACCACAGGAAGTTCCCGGCGAACGCGCGGGCGTCCATGCCCATCAGGTCGCCCTTGCCGTACATCGCGGTCGCGAACCAGTCGGCGGTGCGCATCAGCCCCCAGCCCATGTGGGAGAGGCTGCGGGCCCATGCGTCGTCGGCGTCCTCGAAGAACGTCGCGAGCAGGTGCGCCTCGGCGCCGCCGGACACGTCGGTGATGTGGCCGCCCGCGACGGTGAGGGTGACCGGGTCGCGGACGTACTCCTTGAACGGCAGCAGGATGTCGCCCGGGGCGAGCACGATGCGGCCGTCGCTCACCTCGGGCCAGCACAGCACCATGGTGCTCGGCCAGTGGTCCCACCGGCCCGGATCGTCGGCGAATCCGCACTGGAACTCCGGCTTCGAGCCCTGGAGTCGCACTTCCAGGTCGGTGCCGGCGGCGGATCCGACGCGCATGGTGCGGGCGGACGCGAGCAGTTCGACGCCCTTGAGCACCTCGTCCTTGTCGGATTCCTTGGGCAGGTTGCGGATCAGCACGTCGGGGGCGTCGCAGACGAAGATGATGCGGGTGCCGCCGCGCAGGATCTCCTGCTGCACGGGTGCGTGGATGAAGCCTTCCCGGGTCAGGTCGACCACCAGGTCGGCGGACTTGAGCAGGGCCTGTGCCGCGCGGTCCTCGAGCACCGAGGTGAGCCCGGGTCCGGCGCCGGTGTGCGTGCTGGGCATGGGGGCGGGGCTGCCGCCGGGGACCGTGGCCGCGATGACGTGCGCGCCACAGGTTTTCGCGGCGCCGAAGGCGGCGACGTAGTCGCCGCGGCTGCCGGGTTCGGCGAGCACGACGACGTGCTCGCCGGGGACGAGCTTGCACAGGCGCAGCTCACGGGTGAAGGCGTCGAGCAGGTCTGCGGAGGTCAGGTCGAACACGGTGACGCTCCAGGGTCAGGTCGGACGCCGTCCACTGCCCGCCCTGGACGAGCGGGCTCGCGGGGCGGGTGCGACGGGGATCCGTGGTGGGTGGGCAGGCCGGATCGGCCCTGGGGCAGGGCTCGGCCGGGAGTTTCGGTGCGGGCGGTGGACCGCCCGACAGAGATAATCCGAACACGTACTATCTCCGTCGTGAAAGGCCTTCCCGGTGAGTTAACCGGGTTGTTTCATACGCGCCGGTCGGCAATCGGATCACAACCATCCGGTAGTCCGGGTGTTCGGGACCGGTCACCCGCGGTCGCGATGGTGACGGAATCGGCCGTTCCCATGGCCTAGAGGCGGCGGTCCCGGACACGGTTTGCGGAAGCCCGGAAAGCTCGCGGGGGCGGCCGTCGTGCGGCCACGCGCCGGCGGCCGGGGAAGTGCCTCACCGAAGGCGTGTCCCGCCATCCATTCCCACCGTCGCGCCCCACCCGGGAGCCGCGCGACAGGGGCGCGGGGGCGACCGTGAACGCCTGCGCGCCGTGCCGCTCGCGAACGGCGCGCGCCGCCCCGTGGGTATCGACCAACGTCGGCGAGCCGACTCGGGTATCGGTCCCGACGCGGCCGGTCGGGTCTCGCCGGAACAGGACACGATTGCGCGAGATGGGGGCATGGCCGGGGGTCGACGGTCACGCCGTGTACGGGAGTCGTTCCCGGCACGTCGCGGAAGATCGGACGGCTGAGGGCCTGCGGGCACGCTTTACCGCGCGCGACGGTGACCTTTACGTGACCTTGCCGGATCGTCCGGGCGCGGGGCGCCCGTGTTGCCGCCGCTCGCGGTCGCCGCGGACGGCACGCGTGCCCGGCTCGGCGGGGATGGTGGCGCGTGCGCCGTCGAGGACCTGTCGAGCCCACCGCTGCCGCATGTTCGAGCCGGTGTGCCCGCACCGGTGGTGCCGCGGATCAGCCCCGCGCCGAACGGGGCGTGACCCGGTGCGCGGGGGAGTGCTCGGCGCGCTGAGATCCGGACGCACTGTCTTCTTGATCCCGAGCCCGCCATACTGGAAGTCATCGGACCTCTGGAAGGATCATCGGCGTGGCTGTGACGGACGAAGCCATCGACAGGATCAAGGAGATGATCGTCTCCGGGGAGCTCAAGCCCGGCGACAAGCTTCCCAAGGAAGCCGACCTGGCCACGAAGCTGGGGCTCTCGCGCAACTCGTTGCGCGAGGCGGTCAAGGCGTTGTCGCTGATCCAGATCCTGGACGTGCGGCAGGGCGACGGCACCTACGTGACCAGCCTGGAGCCGGGGCTGCTCATGGGCGCGATCGCGTTCGTCGTGGACTTCCACCACGACAAGAGCGTGCTCGACTTCCTCCAGGTCCGTCGGATCCTGGAGCCGGCCGCCACCGCGCTGGCGGCGGAACGCGTCGACGACGCCGGGATCGCCGAGTTGCGCGCCCTGGCCCAGGTGGACGATCCGCACCCGACGCCCGAGCAACTGATCGACCAGGATCTGCGCTTCCACCAGGCGATCGCCGGCTTCAGCGGCAACGTGGTGCTGTGCTCGCTGCTGGACTCGCTCTCCAGTCCCACCATGCGCGCCCGGGTCTGGCGCGGCCTGACCCAGGGCGATTCGTGGGCGCAGACGGTGCTCGAACACCAGGCGATCGTGGACGCGTTGGAGAGCGGCGACGCGGAGGCGGCGCGTGCGTGGTCGACGGCGCACATCGCGGGTGTCGAGCAGTGGCTGCGCAAGATGGCATGACGCGTCGACGGGCCGCGCGGCCGTTCGACGGGCCGGGCGTCGGCGCGGGTCCGCCGACGCGCCGGACCCGCCGCACACGCGCGGGACGACCCGCGCACCCCGCGGGCCGCACGGGCCCGCCGGACGCACCCGGCGGGCGGGACACCTGCGCGGGATCAGGCGTCGGCGAAGGTCTGTCGCTGCGTGCCCAGCCCGGTGACGGCCAGTTCGACGGTGTCGCCGGCGCGCAGGTACGGCTTGGGTTCGGGTTGTCCCAGGGCGACGCCCGCGGGAGTCCCGGTGTTGATCACATCGCCCGGGTACAGAGTCATGAACTGCGACAGGTACGCGACCAGGAACGCGACGGGGAAGATCATGTCGGCCGTCGACCCGTTCTGCCGGAGCGCGCCGTTCACGCTCAGGGTCAGCGCGAGGGCCTGTGGGTCGGGCACCTCGTCGGCGGTGACCAGCCATGGGCCCAGCGGATTGAACGTCGCGCAGTTCTTGCCCTTGTCCCACTGGCCGCCGCGCAGGAGTTGGAAGTCGCGCTCGGAGACGTCGTGGCTGATCGCGTAACCGGCCACATACCCCAACGGATCCTGATCCGCGGTCAGATACGCGGCGGTACGGCCGATCACGACCGCGAGCTCGACCTCCCAGTCGGTGGCCGTCGACGCGCGCGGCACCAACACCGTGTCGTCGGGACCGACCACCGTGTCGGGAGCCTTCATGAACACGATCGGCTCGGCGGGTGTCTGCGCGCCGGTCTCGCGCGCGTGGTCGTGGTAGTTCAACCCGACGCACACGATCTTGCCGGGGCGGGCGAGTGGCGGCCCGAACCGTACGCCGGCGGGCGCGTCGAGGACCGGCAACGACGCCGGATCCGGCAGGACCGAGAGATCCGCGAGCAACGCCGCGTCGATGTCGCCGACCACGCCCGACAGGTCGCGCAGGACCCCGCCCCGGTCCAGCACGGCCGGGCGTTCACAACCGGGCTCGCCCACGCGGACTAGCTTCACAGCGGTCTCCTCAAGCATCTCGAACGTGTCGTTCGTCTGGGGTGGCCGACCAACAGCCGACCAACGGTCGATCGACTAGTCATCCGATGTATATGTCAGATGAGGTGGCAAAACAAGTCGATTATGGTCAATGATCGAACGAAAATCAAATATTGATCGGACGAATGCTGGACGGGTGGACGTCAGGCACGGTATACATCGGATGTCTGGAGCGTCAGAGCCACGCCCGCCCCGGACACCCGCCACCGGGAGCCCACCACCGGGAACCCGTACCAGGGAACCCATCCCGTTCGCGGCGGCCGGGCCGCACGGCCGAGAACCGAGGAGCCACACGTGACCCCGCAGCACCCGAACGGCGTGAGCCGGCCCACCCGGCCCACGCCACGGACCCCACACGTCGTCACCGAGCTCGCGACGGCCGACATCCGCTTCCCGACCTCCCGGGAACTCGACGGGTCCGACGCGATGAACCCGGACCCCGACTACTCGGCGGCCTACGTCGTGCTCCGCACCGACGCCGGCGACGGCCACGAGGGCCACGGCTTCTCCTTCACGATCGGCCGCGGCAACGACGTACAGGTCGCCGCGATCGACGCGCTGCGCCCCCACGTGGTCGGCCGCCCGCTCGACGACCTGCTCGACGACCTCGGCGCGTTCTCCCGGTCCCTGGTCGGCGACAGCCAGTTCCGCTGGCTGGGCCCGGAGAAGGGCATCATGCACATGGCCATCTCCGCCGTCGTCAACGCCGCGTGGGACCTCAAGGCCAAGCGCGCCGGCAAACCCCTGTGGCAACTGCTCGCCGACCTGACGCCGGAACAGATCGTCGACCTCGTCGACTTCCGCTACCTCGGCGACGCGCTCACCCGCGAGGACGCGCTGGAGATCCTGCGCCGCGCCGAACCCACCCGCGCCGAACGCGCCCGGGCGCTGCGCCGCGACGGGTATCCCGCGTACACGACCTCGCCCGGTTGGCTGGGCTACGACGACGACAAACTCGCCCGGCTGTGCCGCGAGGCCGTCGCCGAGGGCTTCACCCAGATCAAGCTCAAGGTCGGCGCCGACCCGGCCGACGACATCCGCCGCTGCCGGATCGCCCGGGAGACCGTCGGCCCGGACATCCGCATCGCGGTGGACGCCAACCAGCGCTGGGACGTCGACGAGGCGATCGACCGGATGCGCTCGCTCGCCGAGTTCGATCCGCACTGGATCGAGGAACCCACCAGCCCGGACGAGGTGTTGGGCCACGCGGCGATCCGCAAGGCGATCGCCCCGGTCAAGGTCGCCACCGGCGAGCACGTGCAGAACCGGATCGTCTTCAAGCAACTGCTCCAGGCGCAGGCGATCGACTTCGTGCAGATCGACGCCTGCCGGGTCGGCGGCGTCAACGAGAACATCGCGATCCTGCTGCTCGCCGCCAAATTCGACGTCCCGGTGTGCCCGCACGCCGGCGGCGTGGGCCTGTGCGAACTCGTCCAGCACCTGTCGATGTTCGACTACGTCGCGGTCAGCGGTCGGATCGACGACCGGGTCATCGAGTACGTCGACCACCTGCACGAGCATTTCGTCGACCCGGTCGTGATCGCCGACGGGAACTACCGGGCGCCCATCGGGCCCGGATTCTCCGCGACCATGAAGCCCGCATCGATCGCCCGATTCCGCCACCCCGACGGGGAATTCTGGGTCGCCGACCGCGCCGCACAGGCGCTTCCCGTGGAGGTGTCCGCGTGAGCAACCCGCCCGCACCGATTTCCACCCCGGCCGGGGACTTCGCCGGCCGCACCGCCCTGGTCACCGGCGGCGCGTCCGGGATCGGCCTGGCCACCGCCCGGATGCTGACCGCCCGCGGCGCGCGCGTGGCGATACTCGACCGCGACCCCGCCGCCCTCGCCGACGACCGGGAACTGTCCGTGTTCACCGCCGACGTCACCGACGACGCCTCGGTCACCGCGGCCGTCCGGGCCGCCGCCGAACTCCTCGGCGGCCTGGACATCGTGGTCAACAACGCCGGCATCGGCGCGGCCGGCACCGTCGCCGACAACGACGACGCCGAGTGGCACCGGGTGCTGGACGTCAACGTCGTCGGCCTGGTCCGGGTCACCCGCGCCGCGCTGCCGTACCTGCGCGCGTCCGCACACGCGGCCGTCGTCAACACCTGCTCGATCGCCGCGACCGCGGGTCTGCCGCAACGCGCGCTGTACTCCGCCTCCAAGGGCGCGGTGCTGGCGCTCACCCTCGCGATGGCGGCCGACCACGTGCGTGAAGGCATCCGGGTGAACTGCGTCAATCCCGGTACCGCCGACACGCCCTGGGTCGGCCGACTGCTGGACGCGGCCGACGACCCCGCGCGCGAGCGGGCGGCCCTTGCCGCCCGCCAGCCGATGGGCCGGCTCGTCGGCGCCGACGAGGTCGCGTTCGCGATCTGCTCGCTGGCGAGTCCCTTGGCCGCCTCCACCACCGGCACCTCGCTGGCCGTCGACGGCGGCATGCAGGGCCTGCGGCTGCGGCCGGAGTAGCACTCCAACGCGAAGACGCCGGGATCGTGGAGTCCGGGCAGGCGAAGCGTCCGCTTCGCCCGCCCGGACTCACGCCCGTTCACCGGACAAGGAGCATCGTTCGTGGAAAGCAATCGCATCGGCGACACGCGCGTCGTCGCGACCTCGATCGGCCTGGGCGCGGCGGCGTTCGGCAACCTGTACACCGCCGGCACCGACGCACAGGCGCGCGCGAGCGTCGAGGCCGCGTGGGCGGCCGGGATCCGCTGCTTCGACACCGCCCCGCACTACGGCGTGGGCCTGTCCGAGACGCGGCTCGGCGCCGCCCTGCGCGGATACCCGCGCGACGCGTACACGCTCTCCACCAAGGTCGGCCGCCTCCTGGTCGACGACCCGGCCGCGCCCACCGCCGCGGAGGGGTTCGTCGACACGCCGCACCGGCGCCGCGTACGCGACTACTCCGCGGACGGCGTGCGGCGCAGCCTCGAATCCAGCCTGGAACGCCTGGGGTTGGACCGGATCGACATCGCCCTCGTGCACGACCCCGACGACCACTGGGAGCAGGCCGCACACGAGGCCGTGCCCGCCCTGGTGGCACTGCGCGAGCAGGGCGTCGTGGGCGCGATCGGGGTCGGGATGAACCAGTCCGCGATGCTCGATCGATTCGTCGCCGAAACCGACGTGGACTGCGTACTGCTCGCCGGCCGGTACACCCTGCTCGACCACAGCGGCGGCCCGTTGCTCGACCACTGCGCGAAGCGCGGCGTCTCGGTGCTGGCGGGCGGGGTGTACAACAGCGGTCTGCTCGCCGACCCGCGTCCCGGCGCCCACTTCGACTACGCACCGGCCGACGCCGACCTGCTCGCCCGCGCGCTGCGGCTGAAGGCGATCTGCGCGGGCTACGACGTGCCGCTGCGCGCCGCGGCGATCGGCTTCGCCGCCGCGCACCCCGCGGTCGCCACCGTCCTGGTCGGCGCCCGCAGCCCGGAGGAGGCGGCCGACGCGGTCGCGATGGGCGAGTGGGACGTCCCGGCTGCCCTGTGGGCCGAACTCGCCGCCGCGACCTGAGACCCGACTCGCCCCGCACTGGGGCAGGGCGAGCCGACGGGCCCGTTTCCCCACCGGGGAAACGGGCCCTGCCGCACGGTGCCACGTGGTCATGTGTGCCGCGTCGAACGCCCAGGGCGCGTTGCTCGTGCGCGACCGCGCCCCCGGCTGTGACTTCGGCTCCGGAGTCACCGCCGGGGGCGCGGTCGCGAGGTCACAGGCTCCAGATCAGCGGCAGGCCCGCGTCGGCCCCTTCGGTCGAGTAGTCGTGCGCGACCTCGGTCAACTCGCCCATCCGGGCCTGCCATTCGATGTTGACCGGCAGATCGGCAAGGGACGCGAGCAGTGTGGCGTAGTCGTCGCACTCGATCAGGTGGAACAGGTCCCGGCCGCTGCGCCAAATGTTCCACTCGTGGGCGCCGCCCGCCTTGATCGCGGCGATCAAGGGCTCCGGTACCTCGCGGTGGGCTTGCTCGTACTCGCTCTCGCGGCCCGCTGCGAGTCGGGTGTGCAGGGCTACGCGCATGGCTTCGAACTCCTTGGTGTCGGTGGCGAATCGACGGCGCGTCGCCGGGTCCGACGCGATCGGATCACAGGTATCCCGTGGGGGCGGCGCGGCGTCAAGTCTTGACACCGTACCGATCATGACGTTTCAGTGGTCCCATCAATTCGAAGGAATGTCCACAAAGTTTCCGGCAATTCGGGCTTAACATCTTTATTGATCCGATGAATGACGGTCGGTGTGTGGGAGATTTGCGAGATCGGGAGGGGTGGCGTTTTGTGAAAGACCCGCGTGCAGGAGCTTCCGGCGTCGCGCGCCCCGAGTGCGGCGTCGTGCCGCGCGTTCGCGTGGAGGCGGTGTGAACGTTCCCGTCCGCGTCGACGCGCACCACCACCTGTGGGATACCGACGAACGCGAGTACGGCTGGATGGACGGTCCCTGGGCCGATCCGCTCCGCGGTCGATTCGGGCCGGCCGAACTCGCGGCAGCCGTACGGAACCCGGGCGAGATCGCGACCATCGCGGTCCAGGCGGTCACGGACACCGCGGAGAGCGCCGAACTCCTGGCCGTGGCCGCCGATCCGACCACGCCGGTCGTCGCGGTGGTCGGCTGGGTGGACCTGACCGCATCCGACATCGCCGATCGGGTGGCCGAGTTGCGTGCCGGCCCGGGTGGCGAGCGCCTGGTCGGGATCAGGCACCTGGTACAGGACGAGCCGGACCCCCGATGGCTGCTGCGACCGGATGTGGGCCGCTCACTGGCCGCGTTGACGAGCGCCGGCCTCGTGTACGACCTGCTCGTCAAGCCGGCCCAGTTGGCCGCCGCGTGCCGAGTCGCCCGCGAGCATCCGGAACAGTCCTTCGTGCTGGACCACATCGGCAAGCCCGACATCGGCGCGGGCGCCGGTGCCTGGGAGCCCTGGGCCGTCGCGCTGCGCGAGATCGCCGCGTTGCCCAACGTCGCGGTCAAACTGTCCGGCATCGTCACCGAGGCCGACTGGCGGGCGTGGACGGTCGAACAGGTGCTTCCCTACGCACGTCACGCGTTGGAGATGTTCGGCCCCGAACGCACCATGTTCGGCTCGGACTGGCCGGTGTGCACACTCGCGGCGTCGTACGACGACGTCCTCTCGCTCGCGGAGCGCACCTGTGTCGGCCTGTCGGCCGCCGAGCGGGATCGGGTCTTCGGTGCCACCGCCCGGGCCGTGTACGGCTTTTGAGGGTTCGACCAAGGCGGTGGGGCAGGGCTGTGAAGGGCGCGCCACGGACCTCGTCCCCGGTTGCCGAGCGCGGAGGATACGGTGGGCGTCGGGCGGGTGCGCGACGATGGGAGCGGACATGGCGAATCGACCCGGACTTCCGGAAGACCTCGACACTCCCGAGCAGTTGTGGACACGCGCCGCCGCTTCGGTGTTGCTCGCACTCACCAAGAGCTCCCGACTGCCCTCCAACTATGCGCACGAGGAGGGCGAACTCGGTTTCTGGCACTCCAACGGCGCGTGGACACTGGTGCTCCGACCGGATGGGCGGGCCCTGCTGTACGGCCAGGACGTCGATTGCAGCGATACGACCTACGCGGGGGACGAGCCCGTGGATCTGTTGGCGGGCGCACCCTCCTGGCTGCCCGCCGAGACGCTGCGGCCCTTGATCGCCGGCTACGAAATGGGCTACCTCTACTGGTGGGAACCCGGCTCGCTCGGGTGGGGACGCGCGTCCTATCCGGACTTCGTCGAGGACGACGGACTGGCGGCCTCCTTCGACGCCACGCCCGGAGTGCTCGACGCCGAGGAGTTGCCCGAGGTCTTCCGCGAGTGCGGTTACCGGGACCGGGAGGTCAACGCGCGCTTCCTCGGCCGCGTACTCGCGCGCGACCTGGACGGCGCGGTGCTCGCGGAGCTGATGAACTCCGATCCGGGAGCGGGCACCGACGACCACGACTCGCTGCACGCGGGAGCGTTGGCCTGGGCCGGGAAACTCGGTGTCCGCGGGGACGGCTCGACGATCACCGGAGACGGGATCGGCTGACCCCACCGGTTCGCGCCGAAGCGGCCGTTCGGGAAGCGGCCGCGGCTGGTCGGCGGGGCACGGTCGAGGGGAACGCCGGTCGGACCGATCCGGTTGCAATGGCTTATCCCACATCGGCTTCGACCGGGCGGGGCGAATGCGGGAGGTGATCCAGGAAAGGCTCCGGGCTTCCTACGAGGAGGCTTCACCGGTGACACACGCAGCGGGCAGTGGTCCCCAGCCCGGCGAAGGGGACGCACCCGAAGAAGCACACTTCCCGGAAACCGCACGGCAACAGCCCACCGCACGGCTAGGGCCCACCGCACGGCAACAGCCCACCGCGGGCGCGGCGGACACACCCGAAACATCCGGCGCACCCGGTGCGTTCGACGCGGCGACCACGCCGGTTCCCGCCGACTGGTACCTGCGGGATCAGCCGTCCGCGTCGACAGCGCGGCCGGAGTCCACGCCGGAGGCCCCGTCCGGGCCGATCGGGCGAAGGCGCGGGGACGACCGGGAGCCGCCGCGGCGCGGTCGACGCACGTTGGTCGTGTGGGGTCTGGCGGGCGCCCTGGTGCTCGCCGGGGCGGCGCTGTTCCTCGGAGCCGAAGACGACAACAAGGACCGGGTGAACTCGGTGACGGGTGCGGAGCCGGCCCCCGGCCCCACGAGCGCGCCGCCGACCGGCGCCTCGTCCTCGTCCGAGCCGTCGTCGAGCAAGCCGCCGAGTTCGTCCTCGTCGGCGTCCTCGACCGCGAAGGCGCCGGCCAACGACGTGGACGCGCCCAAGGACCCGAGCGCGCTCAAGCCGGCCGCCTACGCCGCGTGGAAGAGGATCGACGCCGCGATGGCGGCCGACGGCATCAAGCTGAACCTGAACTCCGGCAAAAGGGGTTGGGCGCACCAGCAAAAGCTGCTGGACGAGAAGATCGCCGAGGTCGGCTCCCGTCAGGAGGCGATCCGTTGGGTGTTGCCGCCGGAGAAGTCGATGCACGTCCAGGGCGTCGCGGTGGACATCTATCCGGCCAACGCCCAGGCCTGGCTCCAGGCCAAGGGCGGCAAGTACGGCTGGTGCCGGATGTACGACAACGAGGAATGGCACTTCGAGTACAACGCCTCGTACACCTCCGGCTGCCCCAAGCGCCTCCCCAGCGCTCTGGACTCGTAACGGCGCGGGCTCCTTGTCGTCGGCAACGGGCGCGGCCGGGACGCGGGCACCGAGATCGGGCCCGCCGCCCGCGCCGGTCCGGCGATCGGGGTTCTCACGCGATGGTCAGGACGTGGTCGCTGATCAGGTGTGTAGCTCCGACGACGCCCGCGGCGCCGCCCAGTTCGGACAGCACGATGGGCAGGTTCTCCGTCGCCAGGGGCAACGACTGGCGATACACGACGCTGCGGATCTCCGCGAGCAGCGGGTGGCCGAGTCCGGCCACACCGCCCCCGATGATCACCATCGCGGGGTTGAAGAAGCTCACGAGCGCGGCGATCACCCGGCCGAGTCGGGCGGCGCCCTCACGCACGATGGTCACCGCGCCGGGGTCGCCGGCGGTGACCGCGTCGCCGACGTCGCGGGCGGAGAGGGGCCCGTTCTCGGCGGACCTGCGGGCGAGGAAGGGAGAGGCGCCCGACGCGGCGGCGGCTTCGGCCTCACGGGCCAGGGCCCAGCCGGAGAAGTAGGACTCCAGGCAGCCGGCGTTGCCGCACACGCACATCGGTCCGGACTCGTCGAGTCGGATGTGGCCGATGTCGCCGGCGCTGCCGGAGACGCCTCGGTAGATCCGGCCGCCGACGACGATGCCGCACCCGATACCCGTACCGATCTTGACCAGCAGGAGATCGTCGATCGACCGGGCGACGCCGGCGTGGCGTTCCCCCAGGGCCATGATGTTCACGTCGTTGTCCACCAGGACGGGGCAGTCCAGTCGTCGGCCGACCACGTCCCGGATCGGGAAACGGTCCCAGCCGGGCATGATGGGTGGGATCACCGGCATGCCCTCGCGAAAGCTCACCGGTCCCGGGACGCCGATGCCCACTCCGTGGACTCGTGGGAACGGATCGTCCTCGCGCAGTTTGTCGACGAGCGCGAATACCCGGTCGAGTACCGCCGCGGGGCCGCCGCGCACGTCGCACGGCTCGGTCAGATGGCCGAGCACTTCCAACTCGCCGTTGGTGACGGCGACATCGATCGACGTCGCGCCGATGTCGACGCCGACGAACCGCGTCGCGGACGCGATGCGTACGATGCCCGAGCGTCGCCCGCCACGCGAGGCCGCGAGTCCGGCGGGCTCCACCAGGCCCAATTCGACGAGCCGATCGATCTCGACGGCCAGTTTGGAGCGTGAGATCTGTACGGCGTCGCCGAGTTCGCTCCGGGACCGCGGCCCGTGGTCGCGCAACAACTCCAGCAGGTGCGCCTGGTGTCGGTTCTCCGGTCCGAACTGCGTTTCCATGGCCTCGTCCCCCTCGTGATCCGGTGGGATCACATCGTCCACGTCCCGCGACGATCCCGCCGGGGCAGCCGAGCCATTCCCCGGGTCGTCACCGGTGACGGGCACGTGGTGACCGGCACTGGACTTTTGTCCTGATTTTCCGTCGTTCGCGTGGCGCATCATCAACTTTTTCCATTTCGATAACAAAGTTGTGCCGACGGTAC
Organism: Embleya sp. NBC_00888; assembly: GCF_045207655.1. Taxonomy (NCBI): domain Bacteria; kingdom Bacillati; phylum Actinomycetota; class Actinomycetes; order Kitasatosporales; family Streptomycetaceae; genus Embleya; species Embleya sp. NBC_00888. Next base: position 4,295,149 of record NZ_CP108785.1, read on the forward strand.
CGCGAAGGCCGCGGCCCCGTCGGAACGGGGCCGCGACTTCGGGGCGAGCCGGCGCGCGTCATCGCGAACCGTACGGCTTTGAGGGTATTACGCCCTGTTCAGGAGGTGATCACCCTTCGATGTCGGCGATCACCCGATTCGCGTCGCGGGTGATCACCGTGCGCACGTCCGCGTTCGGGACCACCTTCGGGTCGGCGACGAGGGTCTTGAGCTTGCCGAGTTCGGCGATCGCCCGGTCGTCCCGGCCCTGCGCCTCGGCCACCCGGGCCTTCTCGATCTGTCGGGTGAGCTTCGTCCTGGCCGTCGCGGACAACCATCCCGTGCTACGGAAGCGGTCGACGAGGTTCTGCATGTCGCGCATCGACGTGGTCACCGTGAAGCGGACCGCGGTCGCAGTCGTGTTGCCCGCGTTGTCCGTCGCCGAGACGTCGACCGTGTGCTGCCCCAGGCTCAGGGCGAACAACGGTTGAACGGTGCCGGACGTGAAGGGCTTCGCGTCGAGCGTGCCCGCGAGCGTCTTGACACCCGAGGTCGGATCGATCGCCTCCCAACTCACCCGCACGTCCTGCGCGTCGCCGTAGACCGCGCCGTCGGCGACCCCGGCGACCAACAGCACGGGCTTGGTCCCGTCGATTTTGATCGTCGCGGCCTTGTCCGGCTCGACGAGTCCGGCCCGGTCGACACCGCGGTAGCGCAGCACGTGCTCTCCGTCGCCGGACACCGACACCGGGCTGTCCGAGTAGGGCGTCCAGGCGCCGCCGTCCAGCGCGAATTCGATTCCCGCGACCTTCGAGGACGCGTCGACGGCGGTCAGCGTGACGGGTATCGCTCCCCGGTGCCAGCCGCTGTCTCCCGGCGCCGCGAAGCCCGCCGTGGTCAACGGAGCCGTGGCGTCGACCCTGACCACCAGTTCCCGGCCCTCCTCGGTGTTGCCCGCCTTGTCCTTGGAGCGGTACCGGAGCTTGTGTTCGCCGTCGCCGCTGACGCTCACCGGGGTTCCGTCGTACGCGGCCCATCCGGCGCCGTCCAGGTCGTACTCGGTGGAAGCGACCCCGGACCCGCCCGCCTCGTCGACGCCGGCGAGCGTCACGTTGACGGGAGCCGCCGTGTACCAACCGTCCTTGCCCGTGGGCTGCGCCGGATCGGGCGTCGCGTTGGTCACCGGTGCCTGGGTGTCCGTGGCGACCTTGGTGAACTTCCAGTTCTGGTTGGCCGCGCCGTTGCAGGTCCACTGCACGACCTTGGCGCCGTCCTGCGTGCCGACGCCGGCGACGTCCGCGCACAGCTTGCTCGCGACGTTGGCCAGCGCGAATGTGCCGGTACCCGCGCTCACCGTGGGCTTCCAGTGTTGGTTGCCGCCGTTGTTGCACGTGTACTGCACGAGTTGCACGTCGAGTTGGCCGGACCAGCCGGGGACCTCCAGGCACTTGCCGTCGATCGCCGACTTGATCGTGTACGAGCCGTCACCGACCGGGTCGACCTGCCACTTCTGTTCCTTGCCGGCGCCCGATGCCTGTTGCACGATCGGCGCGGACTCGGCCGACGAGGCCCCCTGCACGGTCATGTTCTTGCCGCTGTGCTCGGCCGTCAGGGTGTACAGGCCCGCCTGGATGTCGCCGGTGACCACCTCGGGATCGAACAGCACCGCGTCCAGGTCGTAGGCGTGGTTCGTCGGCGTCTTGAACACCACGTAGAGCTTGTGCGTTCCGGCGAGCGCGGTGAGTGGCACGCCGGGGGTGATCCGGTAGTCGTTCCAGCCGCCGGTGGCCGGTACGGGTGTGCTGCCCAGGAGCGTTCCGGTGGGAGAGTCCGCGCGCACCTCGATGGACCCGCCGCCCGTGGGCGAGGACAGCCGGTAGCGAAGCGACTTGGTGCCGGCCAGGTTCGCCGGGTCGAACATGATCCAGTCGTTGTCGCTGATGTCGCCGAGGCGTTTGCCGTTCTCCGCGCCCGGCTCGCTGATCAGCCGGGTCCCGGACTGTGCGGTGAAGTACTCGGCCTGCTTGTGGCGGGGGTGAAGGATGGCGCGGGTGTGTGAGGTCAGCGGGGGTGCGCCGGTGGCGCCCTTGTCGGTGTACTTGGCACTGACGATGTAGTAGAGGTTGGCGCCTTCGGGGTGCCCGCCCAGGTCGCCGGTGTCGATGGTGCCTTCGCAGCCGGGGATGTCGGTGGTGTGGTGTGCGTGGTCGTCGTGTCCCAGAGCGGGGTTGACGACGACCTTGGTGCAGTCGATCGTTCCGTCCTCGGGATCGGTGACCGTGACCTTGTAGGGGACGCGGTCGCCGAACTCGATGAAGCCGCCGTCGGCCGGGAAGTCCAGTCTGATCGTGGGCGCGGTGTTGCCCACGGTGACGGACACGTTGGCGAAGCCGGTGTCACCGGTCGTGTTGGTGACCTTCAGTTGTGCGTTGAAGGCGCCGACGGTGGTGTAGACGTGGGTGGGGTTCGGCTCGGTGGAGTCGATGGTGCCGTCGCTCTCGAAGTCCCACGCGTAGGTGATCGGGATGTTGTTGGGATCGTGCGTACCGTTGCCGGAGAACGCGACCGTCAGTGGTGCCGGGCCGTTGGTGGGCGTTCCGTTCGCCACGGCGACGGGTTGGCGTCGGCCCTGCGTGTAGTCGATGCGGTAGAGGCCGGAGTCGTTGTTGCCGCCGCCGAAGTCCCGGCCCCAGTCGAGCACGTACATCGAGCCGTCGGGGCCGAAGGTCATGTCCATCGGCTTGGCGAGCTGCGCCGTCGGCAGGAAGTCGTTGATCTTGTGGAGCTTGTTCGACGCGTCGAAGCGGATCTCCCGCATGAAGCCGCGCGCCCACTCGTAGAAGAAGCCGGCGCCGTCGTAGTAGGCGGGGAACTTCGTGGTCGAGGGGTTGTTCGGGTCGTAGCGGTAGACGGGGCCGGCCATCGGAGCGCTGCCGCCGCTGCCCATCTCGGGGAACTCGGGGGAGGCGCCGTAGCCGTACCAGATCTGTGGCATCTGCACGGCCGGGAGCCGGGTCAGGCCGGTGTTGTTGGGCGAGGGGTTCGTCGGGGCGGCGCAGTCGAACTTCGCCCCCACGGCCCCGTTGTCGGGGTTGTAGGGCGCGTAGGGCTGGTTGTTGCCGTGGCAGAACGGCCAGCCGAAGTTGCCGGGCTGCGCGACGACGTTGTACTCGACCAGTCCCTCGGGGCCCCGGTCGGTGGTGGGCAGGCCGCGGTCGGGCCCGTAGTCGGCCACGTGCAGCCGGCCGGTGCCCTGGTCGACGCGGAAGCGGAAGGGGTTGCGGAAGCCCATCGCGTAGACCTCGGGGCGGGTCTTGTCCGTGCCCGGGGCGAACAGGTTCCCGGTCGGGATGTCGTATCCGCCGTCGGCCTTGGGCCTGATCCGCAGGATCTTGCCGCGCAGGTCGTTGGTGTTCCCCGCGGTGCGGGCCGCGTCGAGCATGGACCTGCCCGGTCGCCAGTCGAGCGGCGCGTAGCCCTGCCACGCCGCGTCGAGGTTGGGCGGCGTGTCGTCGCCGGTGCCCAGGTAGAGGCTGCCGTCGGGGCCGAAGTCGAGGGCGCCGCCGGTGTGTCCGGGCTCGGGGAAGGTCCGGTCGCGGTACGCGGGCACCTCGATGACGGTCTTCTCGCTCGCGGGGTCGATCGTGTCGCCCGTGACGGTGAACCGGGACAGTCGGTTGACATCCGTGGCGGCGTTCCTGGGTGCGTGGTAGAGGTAGATCCACCTGTTCTGCGCGAAGCCGGGATCGAGAACCATGCCGACGAGGCCGTCCTCGCCGCCCGTGTACACGTCGAGCCTGGCCGCGGTGACCGTGCTGTGCGTGTCCGGCTTGTAGACCTTCACCTCGCCGGCGCGCTGGATGTAGAACACCCGCCCGTCGGGAGCGACGGAGAGCTGCATGGGGTCGACGGTGTTCTCGTCGAGGGCGACCTTCTCGAAACTGCTCCACACCGTCGGCCCGCAGTCGCCGGGGACGTTGCCGGCCGCCCACTTGAGGCCGCCGATGATGTGCTTGCGCAGATCGGGTTCCGCGTAGGAGGCGGCGGTGTGGCCCATGGCCGTGGCCCACACCCGACCACCCTCGGCGTTGCGACACCACGAGATCGGGTGGTCGGCGCCCATCCTGGACGGGCCCGGGTCGTAGGTGCTCTCGTCCGCCGTCACCAGGACGTGCACGTTGCCCCGGGGGTTCTTGTCGAAGTTGTACCACTCCTCGCTGCGGGACCAGCGCTCCGGCAGGTCCTTGGTCGAGGGGTGCACGCGGTCGGCGACCTTGGCGGTGCCGGGCAGGACACCGGGCGAGTGGGCGGGCATGTGGGCACCGCCGTTGACCAGGTCGTCCCACCACGGGAATTCGTTGTCGATGCCCATGTCGGTGGCGTTGTGCAGGGCCACGATGCCCTTGCCGGAGTGGACGTACTTCTGCAGGGCTTGGCGCTGGGCCTCGGTGTCCCAGACCATGCCCGAGTTCTGCAGCATGACGATGACGTCGAAGCCGGCGAGGTTCGCGTCGTTGAAGACGGCGGAGTCGTTGGACTGCACGACCTCGTAGTGGTTGGCCTCGGCCTCGTCCTGGAACATCTTGATGCCGGCCGGGATCGACTCGTGGACGTAGCCGACGGCCTCGGTGAACAGCAGCGCGCGGAACGTGGCGTGCGCCTGGGCTTGGGGAACGGGCGTCAGGGTGAACAGGGCCAGGGCCATCGCGAGGACGGCACCGAATGATCGTACGGATCGCGAGGCGGGTAGGGGACGGGGTGGACCGATCGAGCGCATGGCTTCTCCTCGTTTCGCGCAGGGGTGCGCTGCTCGTGCCGCGCGGGTCGCGGGCGAGCGGGACGGTGCGAGGGTTTCCGTGGCCGGTTTGGTCGGACCGGGCGAGGTGCCGTACGGGTCAGAGCGTGGCGAGGGTCGCGCGCAGGAAGGCGATGCCGTCGCGGGCGATCGTGTCCTGGGTGGCGGCGAGAGGTCTCCAGATGGAGGCGGCCACCGCGATCGAGGCGTTGTGCGCGGTGAACGACTCGATGCAGAGCGGACCCTGATGGCCGGCTGCCGCCAGGGCGGTCAGGAAGCCGGGCCAGTCGAGGTGGTCGGTGCCGGGCGTGCCGCGGTCGTTCGCGCACACCTGCACGTGCGCGATCCGGCCCGCCGCCGCTTGGACGGCGCCGACGAGGTCGTGTTCCTCGATGTTCTGGTGGTAGGTGTCCAGGGCGATGCCGACGGCGTCGGCGGGGAGTTCGGCGATGGCTTCCAGGGTTTGCGCGACGGTGTTGAGCACGCTGGTCTCGTACCGGTTGAGGGGTTCGACGGCCAGCAGGACGCCGGCGGAGCGGGCGTGTTCGACGATCGGGGTGAGGCCGTCGCGGAACTCGTCGAGGAGGCGGGCGCGTTCGGCCTCGGTGGTGCGCCAGGTGCGGCCGACCGCCGCGTACATGGGGCCGGCGACGACGGGTGCGCCGACCTCGGCGGCGGCGTCGACGCAGCGGCGCAGGTAGTCGCGGGTCCGACCCAGGCCGGCCGCGTCGGTGGCGACGAGGTCGCGGCCCGGGGGCATGACGGCCGCGACGGAGGCCGCGGTCAGGTCGTGGTCGAGCAGGATTTCGCGGACCTTGGCCGGGCTCCAGTCGTCCGGCTGCTCCAGCGGGAGTTCGACCACGTCGGCACCGAACGCACGGATGCGGGGGGCGAGTTGGAGGAGCTCGCCTTCGGTGAGTGGGGAAGCCCAGATCCAGGTGTTCACACCGAGCGCACGCATGGCCGTGCTCCTTGTCGTGGCGGGATCGAAGAAGCTGCAGGATCGGTGACCGACCGGAGTCGGGGCGACGAGACGATCGCCCCGACTCGTTCGACTACTTGCCGCCCCACTTGTCGGGATAGCCGGGCAACGTCTCGCAGCCGCACATCGCGTAATGCAGCGGCGGCATGCCGGGCTTGAGGTACTGATCGCGGTTGTCGGCCGTGATGGTGGGTTGCGGGAGCTTCCATTCCTTGGGTACCGGTTCGCCCTTGAGGATCTTCAGAGCCGCGATGATCGGAGTGCGCCACTGGTACGAGGGGTACGTCGGGGCGATCGCGGTGAGGTTCTTCTTCTTCCAGACCTCCAGGAACTGCTGCTGGTCCTCGCCGGTGATCGGCGGGACCTTCCTGCCCGCGTCCTCGAACGCCTCCACGGCCGCGACGGCGGTGTCGCCGGCGTCCATCCAGACGCCGTCGATGGTGCCGTGGCGCTGGATGGCGTCGCTGACGACGGCCTTCGTCTTGGCCGGGTCGCCGTCGGTGAACTTCACGTCGACGACGTCGAGTCCGCCCTGCTCCAGCACACGCTTGCCCGCGGCCCAGCGGTTCTCCAGGACGTCGACGCCGGGCAGGATCCGCAGCGCGAGGATCTTCCCGCCGGGCTTGACCTTCTCCTTCAGGAACCGGGCGCCGGTGTCGCCGAAGGCGTAGCCGCCGACGGGGTTGACGAAGGTGACCGGGCAGTCGGTGCTGACGCCTCGGTCGAAGACGATGACCGGGATCTTTCCGCACGCGGCCTTGACGGCCGGGGTGAGCGTGGCGGTGGTGTTGGGCGAGACGATCAGCGCGGAGCAGCCCTTGCCCGCGAGTTCCTGGATGTCGGAGATCTGTTTGTCGTCCTTGCCCTGGGCGTCCAGGACGGTGAACTTGGCGATCTCGGGGTGGGTGGCGGCTTCGGCCTGGATGTTCTTGAGGCCGGTCTGGCGCCAGTTGTTGGCGACGCTCGCGTTGGAGAAGCAGATCTCGTACGGGCCGTCCTTCTTGAACTGCGTGGTGTCGACCATCTGCTGCGGGTCGAGCATCTGCTCCCAGGGCTTGTCCGCGGGGCCTTGCGGGGTCGCCTTCAGGAGCGCCAACTGGCGGTCGTAGTCCGCCTGTACGAAGAACTTCGAGTCGCCGGAATCGCCCTTGCCGGGGCTCGCTCCGGGGGCGGACGCGCCGGGGACGCCGGGGGCCTTGGTCGCCGACGAGGAGTCGGCCTTGTCGCTGGAACACGACGCCGTGGCCAGTAGGGCGGCCGCGACGGTCAGGCCGACGGACAGTCTGTGTCTCATCGTGATTCTCCTCGGGAGGGTCGGGACAGGAAGGGCAGGTGGGGGGAGACGCGGGCACGGAGCCGGGACCAGTCGACGGCTCCCAGCGCGACGGCGGTGATGACGATGACGCCCTGGACGGTGGTCTCCAGGGCGTTGGAGACCCCGCGCAGGTTGAGCAGGGTGAACAGGGTCTGCAGGGACAGCGCGCCGGCCATCGCCGCGACCACCGAGCCGCTGCCGCCGCCGAGTGCGACGCCGCCGAGGACGACGGCGGTGATCGCCTCGAACTCGTAGCCCCGCCCGGCCTGGGCGGAGACCCCGGAGAAGCCGCCGACGAGGATCGCCGCGACCGCGGCGGCCGTGCCGGACAGGACGAACGCGAGTACGCGTACCCGCAGCACGCGCACTCCGGCCAGTCCCGCGGCCTCGGCGTTGTCGCCGGTGGCGACCAGGGTGCGGCCGAAGTTCGATCGCATGAGCACGACCGCGACGACGCCCACCGCGACGCACACCAGCACGGCCCAGGGCACCGATCCGAAGGCGATGCTGCGGCCGATCCGACGGAAGTCGTCGGGCAGGATGCCGCTCGGGGAGCCCTGGGTCCAGTAGAAGACGGCGCCTTCGAGGATCAGGGTCATGCCGAGTGTGGCGATGAACGAGGGCACTCGCAGCACCGTGGTCACGAGCCCGTTGATCAGGCCGACGAACGCGCCGCCGATCAGCAGCACGGCCACGACGATCGTCCAGTGCGCGCCGGGGAAGGCGTGGTAGGTCTCCGCGGTGACCACGACGCCGACCGTGACGAGCGCGCCCACGGACAGGTCGTAGCCGCCGGAGACGATCACGAGGTACTGGCCGGCGGCGAGGACCACCAGTGGCGCCGAGCGCTTGAGGAACGCGAGGAAGGGATCGGGTCGGAAGAACGTCGGGTCCTCGATGCCGAGCGCGATCAGCAACACCGCGAGCAGCAGGTACACCGGCGCGCCGGCGCGCAGCGAGGCCGCGAACCGTCGTGCGGGCGTGGTGCGGGCCACGAGGTGCGGATCGGGGGACGCGCCCGGCGCCCGGCGCCGCTTGTCCAGGGTGTGGACCATCACGACGCGACCCCCTTGGTGGTGCCTCGGCGGGCGTAGAGCGCGACCGCGACGATGATGACGACGCCGCGCACCACGTTCTGGAAGAAGGGGTCGACGCCGATCTGGTTGAACACGCTGTCCAGGACGGCCAGCATCAGCACGCCGCCGATGGTGCCGGTGACCCCGCCGCGGCCGCCCGCGAGCGCGGTGCCGCCGAGCACGACCGCGGCGATGGAGGTGAGGTCGTAGCGCGCCTCGGTGCCGGCCCACGGCGAGCCGGCGCCCAGGCGGGCGGCGAGGAACAGCCCGGCCAGCCCGGCGCATACCGCGCACAACACGTGCGCGGCGATGATCACGCGGTGGGTGCGCACGCCCGACAGGCGGGCGGTCTGTTCGTCGCCGCCGACGGCGTACATGTGATAGCCCAGCCGGGTGCGGCGCAGCACGAACCAGACGGCGACGGCGACCGCCAGGAGCAGGAACGCGGAGACGGGGATCGGGCCCATGCGGTCGAAGCCCAGGCGCTGGAAGGACTCGGGGACCTTGCCGGCGGGTCCGGAGTAGGTGTCCTCGATCCAGCCGCGCAGGATGAAGCCGACGCCGAGGGTGGCGATGAACGCGTTGACCTTGAGTTTGGTGACGACGAGGCCGTTGGCCAGGCCGACCGCGACGGAGAAGGTGAGCACGGCGGCGATCGCGGGGACGATGTTGCCGTCGGAGCCGTCCATGGTCTCGGCGGCGACGAGGGTGGCGATGCTGACCAGGTAGGCGACGGACAGGTCCAGGGAGCCGGTGAGGACGACGACGCTCTGGCCGACGGCGACCAGGCCCAGGACGACGGAGTTCTGCAGGATGCCGACGGTGTTGTCGAGCGTGAGGAAGGAGCCGCCGCGGGCGGTGACGGTGATCCAGCCGAGCAGGATGACGCCCAGCAGGGCCAGGTAGACGACACTGGTGGGGTCGGCGAACCGGCCGGGGAGGGCGGATTTCGCGGCGCGTGTTCGGGGCGCGAGGGCCTGGGCGTTCACGTGGCGGCCCCGGCGGCCACGCGACCGGCGGTGGCGAGGCGCATGATCTCTTCTTCGGTCGGGCCGGCGGGCAGTTCGCCGGCGATCCTGCCTTCGGACATGACGAGCACGCGGTCGCTCATCCCGATCACCTCGGGGAGTTCGGACGAGACCATGAGCACCGCCATGCCCTCGCGCGCCAGTTCGCGGACGAGTTCGTGGATGGCGGCCTTGGCGCCGACGTCGACGCCACGCGTGGGCTCGTCGAAGACGAGCACTCCCGGGCGCACCCCGAGCCACTTGGCGATGACGACCTTCTGTTGGTTGCCGCCGGACAGGTAGCGCACCTGCTGGTCCTCGCCGCGGGCGCGCAGGGCCACGCGGGCCAGCAGTTCGGCGACGGCCGGGGCGGGGCGGGCACGCAACGGGCGGGAGAACACCGCCCGTTCGACGAGCAGGGTGTTGTCGCGCACGGATTGGCGCAGGGCGAGTCCCTCGCCCTTGCGATCCTCGCTGACGAGCGCGATGCCGGCGCGGATGGCCTCGCGCGGATCGCGCGGACGCAGCTCCCTGCCGTCGACGCGCATGGTGCCGGTGGTGAACGGCGTCGCGCCGAACAGGGCTCGGGCCAGCGACGTTCGCCCGGATCCCTGGAGTCCCGCGATGCCCACGACCTGGCCGGCGCGCAGTTCGAGGTCGATGGCGGCCAGCTTGGCGTTTCCGGCTCCGGTGACAGCCAGGCGCACCTTGCCGACGTCCGCGGCTGCGGCGCGTGGGGGATAGTAGGCGCCGAGTTCGCGGCCGACCATCAGGCGTACGACGGTGTCCTCGTCGGTTGTCGCGGTCGCCAGGGTGGCCACGCGCCGGCCGTCCTTGATCACGGTGACGCGGGTCGACAGGTCGAAGACCTCGCGCAGGCGGTGCGAGATGTACAGGATGCCCAGACCGCGTCCGGTGAGCCGGCGCACGAGCGCGTAGAGCCGCTCGACCTCGTGGTCGGCGAGTGCGGCGGTGGGCTCGTCCATGATCAGCACGCGGGCGTCGGTGGACAACGCCTTGACGATCTCGACGACCTGCTGCTGAGCAACCGACAGGCGGCGGACGGGCGTTCGCGGGCCGAACGAGGTTTCGGCCAGTTCGGCCAGGAGTCGGGTGGTGGCCTGCTCCATGGCGCTCCGGTCGACCAGGCCGCGCCGCGTGGGTTCGCGACCGAGGAAGACGTTCTCGGCGACCGTGCGTTCCGGTAGGAGGGTGAACTCCTGGTGGATGATCGCGATGCCGGCGGCCTGGGCGCGGGAGGGGTGGGAGAACGCGACCGGCGTGCCATCGACGGCGATGGTGCCGGCGTCGGGGGTGTGCACGCCCGCGAGGATCTTCATCAGGGTCGACTTGCCCGCGCCGTTCTCCCCCACGACCGCGTGCACCTCGCCGGCCCCCACGTCGAGGTCGACGTCGTGCAGGACGCGAACACCCGTGAATTCCTTGCGGATTCCGGTCACCGACAGCAGCGTCATCGAAGACCCCCCACGGATGCGGCGAGCCGACCGGTCGGGATCGGCACCCATCCGTTGCCGCCCTGGGCGCTGGCCTCGACGGCCGCCAGGACCCGCTGGATCTGGAGTCCGTCGGCGAAGGTGGGGGTCGGGTCGATGCCTTCGGTGATCGCGGTGAGCAGGTCCGCCGCCTGGTGGGTGAACGTGTGCTCGTAGCCGAGCAGGTGGCCGGCCGGCCACCAGGCGCCGGCGTAGGGGTGTTCGGGCTCGGTGACCAGAATGCGGCGGAAGCCGGCGGTGCGGGCGTCGTCGGTGCGGTCGGCGAACCACAGTTCGTTCATCGCCTCGAAGTCGAAGGCGATGCTGCCGGCCGAGCCGTTGACCTCGATGCGCAGGCTGTTCTTGCGCCCGGTGGCGAAGCGGGTGGCCTCGAACGAGGCCAGGGCGCCGCCGGAGAGCCGGCCGATGAACAGCGCGGCGTCGTCCACGTCGACGTCGCCGTGGACGGCGGTGAGCTCGGCCACCGGGCGTCGGCGGACGAACGTCTCGGTGAGTGCGCTGACCCCGGTGAGGAGTTGGCCGGTGACGAACTGGGCGGTGTCGATGATGTGCGCGCCGATGTCGCCGAGCGCGCCGGAGCCCGCCTCGTCCTTGGCGAGCCGCCACACCAGCGGGTGTTGGGGATCGACGATCCAGTCCTGGAGGTACTGGGCACGCACGTGGCGTATCTCGCCCAGGCGTCCCTCCGCGACGAGATCGCGGGCGAGGGTGACGGCGGGTACGCGGCGGTAGTTGAACCCGACCATGGCGCGCACGCCGCGGGTGGCGGCCTCGTCGGCGGCGGCCACCATGGCCTCGGCCTCGGCGACCGTGTTGGCCAGCGGCTTCTCGCACAGGACGTGCTTGCCGGCGGCCAGCGCGGCGACGGCGATCTCGGCGTGCGAGGCGCCGGGGGTGCAGATGTCGACGATCTCGATGTCGTCGCGCTCGATCAGCGCGCGCCAATCGGTGAGCGCGACGTTCCAGCCCAGGCGTCGCGCGGCGGTCGTCGCCGCGGCGCGGTCCCGTCCGGCGAGGGCGACCATCGTCGGCGCCCGCGCCAGGTCGAAGAAGGCGTTCACGGTGCGCCACGCCTGGGAGTGCGTGCGACCCATGAACGAGTAGCCGACCATGCCGACCCCGATGCCTGTGCTTGCGCTCGGACCGTCGAACTGCGTGGTCACGGATGCGTCCCTTCGGGTTGTCCGGCCCGGACGGCCGGTGCTTGGCCAGAAATGTAGTGCGTTCTTCCTGCGTGAAGAAGAGTTTTCACAGGAGAAATCCAACTTCTTCCAGATGAAGGACAAACTATGTGGTCGTGATGAGCTGCCCCGGGGACGAGGGTTCGCGAAGTCGCACCACCACACCGGAGTTGCCGACCCGTGTGGTGGCGACCCGTATGGGTGGCGACCCGTTGCCTATGCGTTCGTCAGGCCCAGTTCGAGCAGCAGGGCCTTGACCTGGGTCGCGTGCACGGTGTCGCGCTTGGCGGTGGGGTCGCTGCACAACAGCAGCGGGGCGTCCGCCGCGTCGGTGGGGAGTCGTCCGTGGGTTCCCCGGACCGGGGTGGGGTCGAGCGGGACGACGGCCATGCGGTAGCGCAGCCCGAGCCGCTTGCGGGCCAGCGCCACGCCCGCCTTGAGCTTGACGTGGCGGTCGGCGGGGTCCCAGAACAGTTCGGCCGGGTCGTAGCCGGGTTTGCGGTGGATCTCGACCTGGCGGGCGAAGTCCGGGGCACGCTCGTCGTCGAGCCAGTAGTAGTACGTGAACCATGCCTCGGGTTCGGCGACCACCACCAGGTCGCCGGCCCGGTCGTGGTCGAGCCCGTACTCGCGTCTGCCCTCGGCGTCCAAGACCTCGGCCACGCCCGGTAGTTCCGCCAGCAGGGCGGCGACGCGGGGACGGTCGGCCGGGTCGCGGACGTACACGTGGGCGATCTGGTGGTCGGCCACCGCGAATGCCCGCGAGGTCCACGGGTCCAGGTACTCCATGCCGTCCTGGGTGTGCACGCGCAGCAGACTCGCGCGGCGCAGCACGCGGTTGACGTCGACGGGCCGGCGTGCGCGGGTGATGCCGTATTCGCTGAGCACGACGACGGTGCAGCCGCTCTCGGCGGCCCGGCGCAGGAGTGGGGCCAGCGCGGTGTCGATCTCGCGCGCGGCCCGGATCGCCTCGGGGGCATCCGGGCCGTGCCGTTGGAGGTCGTAGTCCAGGTGCGGCAGGTAGGCGAGGGTCAGATCGGGCCGATGCCTGCGCAGCACGTATGCGGTCGCGTCGACGATCCACTGCGAGGAGCGGATGGAGGCGGTCGGTCCCCAGTAGTGGAAGAGGGGGAAGGTGCCCAGGCGGGCGGTGAGTTCGTCGTGCAGCTCGGGCGGATCGGTGTAGCAGTCGGGTTCCTTGCGGCCGTCGGAGTAGTAGATCGGCCGGGGGGTGAGCGTCCAGTCGACGTCGGCGCCCATGGCGTACCACCAGCCCATGTTGGCGACGGTGTAGTCGGGGCGTACGCGTCGGGCCGCCTCCCAGATCTTCTCGCCCGCCACGAGGCGGTTGTGTTGCCGCCACAGGAGTACCTCGCCGAGTTCGCGGAAGTACCAGCCGTTGCCGACGATGCCGTGCTCGCGCGGGAGGTCGCCGGTGAGGAAGGTGGATTGCACGGAGCAGGTCACCGCGGGCAGCACCGGGTCCAGGCGGGCCTGGAAGCCGCTGTCGGCGATGCGGCGCAGCGCGGGCATGTGGGCGAGGAGGCGAGGGGTGAGTCCGACGACGTTCAGGACCAGCAGGCGGGGCATCAGGTTCCTTTCCTGTCGGCGGGTTTCAGGCCCAGGTCGAGCAGGGCCGCGCGCAGTGCGGCGAGTTCGGCGGCGATACCGGCGACCAGGGCCCGGGGGGTCGGTGGCCCGCTGTCGTCCAGGACCGGCCAGGTGTAGGTCTCGACCTCGATGTGGTCGGTGCGCGCGCGGGGGCCGGCGAACAGACCTTCGAGGGCGCGGTCGAGCACGTCGTGGGTGGCCGTCAGCGGCGCGCGCGGTCGGCCGTGGAGGGGGAGGTGGTAGTGGACGCGCCAGGGCGCGTTGCCGGGAAGGCCGCCGGCGAGGGCCTGGGGCAGGTCGTCGACCGCGAGCGGTGGGGTGCCGGCTTCGCGGGTCTGGTGGAGGAAGCGTGGTTCGGCGTAGGGGCGGAGGGCGTCGGGGGTGGGTGTCTGGGCGTGGAGGGCGCACGAGGCCTGGGATTTGACCACGGGGATGCCGGCGTTCTCGAGCGTCGCCAGGGCCGTGTGCGGATCCTCGAAGCCGACGGCGAGGTGGCACGTGTCGAGGCAGACGCCGATCCGGTCGGGGTCGGTGCCGCGCAGAGCGGCGACGGCCTGGTCGGTGGTCTCCAGGACGCAACCGGGCTCGGGTTCCAGGCCGACGCGGATGCGCCGGCCGTGGCGCGATTCGATGTCTTCGAGGCCGGCGGCGAGGTGGTCGAGGGCGCGTCGGGCGGCGGCGGAGCGTTCGGCCGGCCAGGGCGTGCGCCAGGCGAGCGGCAGCGTGGACACGCTGCCCCGGGTGGCGTCGTCGGGGAGCAGGTGGGCGAGGATGCGGGCGCAGTCGAGCGTGTACGCCAGACGGGCGGGGTCGGCCCAGTCGGGGCTGTACACCGTGTGTTTGACGACGTCGCGCTGGAAGCCGGTGTAGGGGAACGCGTTGAGGGTGACCACTTCGAGCCCGCGCAGGGCGAGTTCGCGGCGCAGGCGGTCGATCGCGGTGTGGTCCCGGGCCAGCGCGGTGGCGACCGGGCGGGCGAGCCACAGGCCGACGCCGAGCGTGTCGAGGTCGAGTTCGGTCCGTACGGGTTCGCAGAAGCGGCGGAGTTGTTCGAGGACGCCGTCGAGGTCCTCGGCGGCGTGGACGTTGGTGCAGTAGGCGGCGTGGACGAGGGTGCCGTCGTGGTGTCGGAACCTCATGCGCGCGCTCCGCGCAGGATGGAGTTGCCCTCGTGGGTGTCGCCGGGTCGAGCGCGGACGAGGGCGTCCGGGGCGGGGAGGTCGAGGCGGTTGCTCTGGGCGTAGAAGGCGACGGGGTTGCGCCACAGGACGTGGTCGACCTGGTCCGGGCTCCAGCCGGCCGCGAGCATGGCGTGGCCGGTGTGCACGGTGGACAGGGGGTCGCTGTGTCCCCAGTCGGCGGCGGAGTTGACCACCACGCGGTCGGGGCCGATGGCGCGCAGGACATCCACGACCCGTTGCGGGGTCATCTTGGTGTCGGGGTAGACGGAGAAGCCCATCCAGCAGCCGGTGTCCGCGACGAGTTCGACGGTGGTCTCGTTGAGGTGGTCGATCAGGACGCGGCCGGGCTCGATGGCGCTGTCGCGGATCAGGTCGAGGGTGTGCCGGACGCCGGCGGCCTTGTCCCGGTGGGGGGTGTGGACCAGGGCGGGCAGTTCGAACTCGACCGCGAGGGCGAGCTGGTGGGTGAAGGCGTGCTCCTCGGCGTCGGTCATCGAGTCGAAGCCGATCTCGCCCACGGCGACGACGCGGTCCTTGGCGAGGAACTCGGGGAGGAGGTCCAGGACGGGTGCGCAGCGGGGGTCGTTGGCCTCCTTCGGGTTGAGGGCGATGGCGCAGAAGTGCTCGATCGTGTACTGGGCGGCGCGGAACGGCTCCCAGCCCAGGAGGCTCTGGAAGTAGTCGACGAAGGACGCGACGGACGTGCGGGGTTGGCCGAGCCAGAAGGCCGGTTCGACCAGGGCCCGGATGCCGGCGTCACGCAGGGCGCGGTAGTCGTCCGTGGTGCGCGAGGTCATGTGGATGTGGGGGTCGAAGACGCGCATCGGTGGGGCTCCTCGGCTACGGTGCGAAGGCGGTGGCGATGGGTTCGATGCCGGTGGGCGAGGGCCGTCCGGCGGCGGTTCGCTCTCGGCCGAGTTCGCGGAGCATGCGGGCGAGCTCGGCGTCGGCTCGTTGGTCCAGGTCGGCGACGGTGGGGGTCGGGGGGAGGCCGACGAAGAGGCATTTGAGGACTCCGTGCCGCCACGCGTCGGCGTCCAGGACTCGGGCGCAGGGGCCCATCGCGGCGGCGATCAGGCGGTGGTCGTTGGTCCGCAGGGCGTCCTCGACCAGGTCGCGCGCCGATGCCGGGTCGACGTCGGGCAGGTAGGGCAGGGCGCGCAGTACCGCGCGGCGTTCGCACGGGTCGCCGCGGTCGTACAGAGCGCGTACCAGGGCGGTCGGGTCGACGGGCGCGGGGCCGCCGTCCCGGCCGCGGGCGGCGGCGTGCAGCAGCAGTACGCGCGCGGCGTCGTCGCGGGTCCAGCCCGCGAGCCCGGCGAGGTCCGCGCGTCCGCAGGCCCGGCCCGCCGAGGCGAATCCGGCGGCCAGGCGGGCGGGGTTCGCCGCCGTCCGGGCGGGCCAGTCCCGCAGTTCGGGGCGGACGCCGGCCTCGAACGCCGCGCGCAGTGCGTCGAGGTGCGGTTCGGGCGGTCGAGGGTCGGCGGCCGGCCGCGTCGTGGTCGGTGTACCGGTGTGCGCTTCGCGGTGCTCCGGGTGCCTCATCCGGCGATCTCCTTTTCGACTGCGCGCAGGAAGGCGATCGAGCGGCGGGCGGTCTCGGTGGCGGCGTGGCTGTGGCGTGGCAGTTCGACGCCGACCAGCCCGTCGTAGCCGGTGTCGGCCAGGGCGTGCAGGACGGGTGGGAAGTCGATGTCGCCGTGCCCGAACTCCAGGTGTTCGTGCACGCCGCGGCGCATGTCCTCGATCTGTACGTTGACCAGGTGTGGGCCGGCCCGTGCCACGCAGTCGGGTACCGGTAGCGGCTCCAGGCAGCGGCAGTGTCCGATGTCCAGGGTGAGGCCGAGGTGTTCGGGGCGGCCCAGGCGTCGCCACAGTTCCTCGTAGCGGTCGAGGGTGTCGACGAACATCCCGGGTTCGGGTTCGAAGCCCAGGCTCACGCCTCGTGCGTGCGCTTGCGTCAGGACCCGCGAGCAGCCCGCGGTCAGGCGCTCCCAGCAGGCTCGCGGGTCGACGTCGCGGGGGGCCCGGCCGCTCCACAACGACACGACGGGGGCGCCGAGTTCGGCCGCGACGCGCACCGCCCGCTCCAACAGGTCCACGCGTCGGTCCGCCCCGGCGGTGTCGTCGAGCAGGGTGGGTCGGTGCTTGCGCCAGGGGTCGAGGAGGTAGCGTGCGCCGGTCTCGACCACGACCGACAGGCCGAGCCGGTCCAGCCGTGTGGCCACTCCCGCGACGCGGGAGGCCAAACCGGGGGTGAAGGGGTCCAGGTGGTGGTGGTCGAGCGTCAACGCGACCCCGTCGTAGCCGAGGTCGGCGAGTATCTCGAGCACGTCGCCGATGCGATGGTCGGCGAAACCGTTGGTGCCGTAGGCGATTCTCACGGGGACTTCCCCCTCCGCTGGGATCGTGTGTGGTCCGGGTCCGGGTCCGGGCCGGCGACGGGCGGGTTCATCTCGCTCAGGTGGGTGACACGTGCCGGGTGAGGGCGCGGCCGAGGGGCCAGGACGCGGACAGCGCGAGTGCGGCGCCGGGTCGACCGAGTCGGGACAACAGGGCGGCCTGTAGCGGGATCAGGGCCAGGACGCCGCCGCCGACGGCCGCTCGGATCGCCGGGGCGCGAGGGGCGGCGCTCGCCCGCAGCAGCGGACGGCCGTACGCGGCCGCGTATGCGATCAGCGCGGCGGCCGACGCGGGTGTCGCCCCGCCCCGATCCGCCGGTTGTACGTCGCCGGTGCGACGGCCGTGCCCGATCCGGGCGGCGGCGATCGCGGTCGCCGCGGCGGTGACCAGGGCACGGGCCGGGGGCTCCGGCGTCGTGCCGTGTTCCTCGTGGCGGCTCAACGCGGTCAGGCCGTACGTGTGCAGGGCCACGACCGCGGCGCTCGGGGCGGCCGGCGCGTAACGCCCCGGTTCCGCGCCGACCAGCACGTCCAGCCCGCGCGCGAGCGCCATCCCCGCCGGGGCGAACGGCGTGCCCTTCCAGATCAGGTCGTACGTCCACACCGCGCCCGCCAGGCCCAGCAGCGCGGGCAGCCGACGGCGTCCACCCGCCCACGTTCCCAGAGTCAGGCCCGTGGCGGTGAGACCGACGGCCGCCCCCAACGCGGCCCCGGGCGCGACCCGGCCCGAGGGGATGGGGCGATGCGGTCGTTCGTCGGCGTCCGAGGCGCGGTCCGCGTAGTCGTTGAGGGCCATTCCGGCCCAGTACAGGCATACCGAGGCGAGCGGCAGTGCCGCCGTTCGGCCGTGCGGCAGGCGGCCGGTCGCGGCCGCGCCGACCAGCACGTCGCCGGGCACGCTCGACGCGGCCGACACCCGGACGAGCTCCGCGTACGCTCGTACGCGAGTGGTGACCCCCGGTCGGTCGCCGCGGTCGGCGAGCGATTCTGCCGCCGGTTCCGGGGCGGGCGCCGAGCGTGCCGTCGGCGGTGTGCCCGCCGCGGGCGTGGTGTCGTCCGCGGCGGATTCGGTCGGCATGCCGTCGCCCGGACCGCAGACACGCGCGCGTGGGCGCTCGGCCGCGCTCATCGCGTCGCCTTCCGGCCCGTCGCCAGCCGTTCCCGGGCCCAGGAGAGCAAGGTCTCGTACTGCGCGGACAGCGCGTGTTCGTCGCTTCCGACCGGGTCCTTGAAGTAGAAGGCGAGTTCGCGCAGCGGTCCCGCGCAACCCACCGCGTGGGCGCGCGCCGTCAGGCGGACGAGGTCCAGCACCAGCGGCGCCGCCAGGGCCGAGTCACAACCGGTCCAGGTGAACTGGAGGTTCATCCGGGTGCCGAGAAAGCCCTCGAAGCTCACATGGTCCCAGGCGGTCTTCCACTCTCCCAGCTCCGGCACGTTGTGGATGTGCACCCCGCCGCCCACCGGCCCGCCCAGGAGCGAACGCAGCGCCCGGTCCTTGGACTCGACCTTCGCCGCGGCCCGTTCGGGCGAGGAGAGGGTTTCGCCGTCGCCTCCGCCGAGGAGGTTCGTCCCCGACCACGACGTGACGCGCAGGGCGCGCTGGGCGAACATGGGCGCCAGGACGCTCTTGAGCAGGGTCTCCCCGGTTTTGCCGTCGCTTCCCGCGTACGGCACGCCGCGCGCGACGAACAGTTCGGCGACGCCCGGTATTCGCGCACCCGCCGACGGCGTGAAGTCGACGAACGCGCAGCCCGCCAGCGCGGCCGCCCACGCGTAGCGCGCACTCGGCGGCAGCACGTCGACGCCGGTCTCCAGGGCCGCTCCCAACGCGGTCGCGCTCGCGTGGGCGGGGTGCGGCCTCGGCAGCGGCTCGGTGGACGCGAGATGTACCACGACCACCCGGGACAGGTCCTGCGCGCGGGCGAACTCCTGCATATCGCGGACCAGTTCGGCGATCTGATCGGCCTGCGGCCGCGGGTCGGCGGCGGCCACGCCCGGACGCACGCGGGCGTCGATCGCGTCGAGTCCGGCCCCCACCCGGTCCGGCAAGCCGTGCGGGAGCACCCCGTCCGCGACGAGCCGCCGCGCGCGGGCCCGGAGCCCGATCGTGTCCACGTCGTGCCCGCCGAACACCAGATCACGGAAGTCGACCAGGGCACATCGCGCGAAGGGCGCGGTGGCGGTGACGCACCCCAGCGGCGGCGCGTGGTCGGCCGAGGCCGCGAGCGCCCCGCAGATCGTGGTCACGGCCACGGACCCGCGAACACCCACCACCCACACGCCGACACGACCGGCGCGCTCGGCCGGAGGCGCCGCGGACATCGGCGACGTGGACGGCGCGTGATCCGGGGCGGGTGCCTCGGGCCCGGTGGGCTCGACCCATCGCCGCGCCTTCGGTCTGCGTTCACTCCCCGGCTCGGGCAGTCCCGTCATCACATCTCCTCGTTCGTACGTGGCGCCGACGGGGTCGACGACGTCGTGGACGCGGTCACTCGCTCGACGGCTTCGGCACGCCGCCATCGGGATCGAACGCCACGCGTCCCGGAGGTGTGCGCGCGGCGTCGGGGGCCCGGAGGGGTCGTGGGGGTGCGTGAACACGGTGTTGCGTTCCTTCCCGCCTTCGTCGGGTTCCGACAGCCGTGTTCCGCCAGGAATGTAGTGGATTCCGCTTGTGTCAAGAAGAGTTTTCACGAATGAAAACAAACTTGTTCCTGTCTATGGACAAACTAAGTGGTCGAGTGGAGGCTGCTGCCCTCGAATCCACCGAAAGAGCGGGAGGGCGTCGGATGCACCGGCCCCGTCGAGCGGCCACCCGCACCCGCCCGCTCCCGCGCGCCGCGGACTCCGCGACGCGCCCCCGGGAAGGACGACCATGCCTCGCCCCATCACGCTGTTCACCGGTCAATGGGCGGACCTGCCCTTCGAGCAGGTGTGCCGACTCGCCGCCGACTGGGGCTACGACGGCCTCGAAATCGCCTGCTGGGGCGATCACTTCGACGTCCGAAGAGCCCTCGCCGAAGACGACTATGTGGACGGCCGCATGGCGATCCTGAACAAGTACGGGCTGCGGACGTGGGCCATATCCAACCACCTGGTCGGACAGGCGGTGTGCGACGCGATCATCGACGAGCGCCACCGCGCCATCCTGCCCACGCACGTGTGGGGCGACGGTTCGCCCGAAGGGGTGCGCCGCAGGGCCGCCCGAGAGATTCAGGACACCGCGCGAGCCGCCGCCCGATTGGGCGTGGAGACCGTGGTGGGATTCACCGGCTCGGCCATCTGGCACACCGTGGCGATGTTCCCCCCGGTGTCCCCGCAGCAGATCGCGGAGGGCTTCACCGACTTCGCCGACCGATGGAACCCGATCCTGGACACCTTCGACGAGACCGGCGTACGGTTCGCCGCCGAAGTGCACCCGGGAGAACTCGCCTACGACTACTGGACGACGGCGCGCATGCTCGAGGCCGTCGACCACCGGCCCGCCTTCGGCCTGAACTGGGATCCCTCCCACCTGCTGTGGCAGGGGCTGGACCCGATCGCGTTCATCGTCGACTTCCGCGACCGCCTCTACCACGTGGACTGCAAGGACACCCGGCTGCGCGACGGCGACGGCCGACGCGGTCGTCTGGGCTCCCACCTGCCGTGGGGAGACCTGCGCCGGAGCTGGGACTTCGTCTCCACCGGCCGCGGCGACGTGCCCTGGCAGGACTGCTTCCGGGCGCTCAACTCCGTCGGCTACTCCGGACCGATCTCGATCGAGTGGGAGGACGCCGGTATGGACCGTCTGATCGGAGCACCCGACGCGCTCGCGTTCGTACGTTCCCTGGCCGCCATCCAACCGCCCGACGCCTCGTTCGACGCCGCCTTCCGAACGAATCGCACACCGTGAGGAAATGACGCACACCGAGCGGGAACGAGGGAACCCCCGACGGGCGACGCAGGTCGGCCACGAGGTGCTCGAAGCCCCGACCGCCCACGGCATCTTCGACGGGCAGGAAACGCGAAGATCGTCTCGCCGTCAGTTTTCCCCACGGCTTCGCGTGGCGACGTCGACCGGGTCGTGTCGTTGCGCGAGGGTGTGTGGTGGGCGGCGCGAGTCGGGGTAGGGGGTCGGCGATGAAGAAGCCGAAACGTGGTGCGCGACGCCCGCGGAAGGATCCCCGCCGCAAGCGGAAGCAACCGCCGCGTCGCCACCCACCCGCTACGGATACAGGTTCTGTCGCGGAGTAGCCGTGGCGGCCGAGGGTCGCGTCGGAGCCGACACCGGTTCCGGTTCGGGTCCCGCTCCCCCCGTCGGTCAACTGCGTCCTGGCGCTGCGCCACCCCGCCGGGCTCGCGCTCGATCTCGCCTCGGCCCGAGCCGACTTGCGCGCACTCGTCGAAGCGCCGGCGGACACCCGGACCTACCTCTACGACGTTCCGCTCAAGGAAACGCGCCGTCGGGCCGGGATGCTCGCCCGTCTGCTGCGCCGCATCGGCCGCCGCCTGTACACCGGACCGTGTGAACGCATCCGACGCAACGACCGGTTCGGCGCCTTCGTCAGCGTGCAGGAGCGCGACCGCCTCCAGGACGGTGGTCTCGCGGACATCGCCGGCCGGGTCCGCTCACTCGCCCGGGCCCCTGAAGCGGTTGCGCAACCGGGAACCCTTCCACGTCCGCGTGCGCGACAGAGGCATGCCGGGCACCAGGGCCGACATGACCGCGATCGGCCAAAGGCCGGCCACCGCCTGCGACACGATCGCCCTCGACCTGTCCGTCGCCGACCTGTCCCGGGTCCCGGCCCACGAGGCGAAGCGGATCGTCAACGTCATCCGGACGCCGCGCACGACCTGGCCACCCGGCACGTTCGAGGAAGTGCGCACCCGGTCACACCGGTTGCGTCCCGACATCTTCCGGATCACGGTTTCCGGGTAGGCTCCGACTTCGCCGAGACCGACCCGGCCCGCCCACCAGGCACGTGATCTCGACCGTGGCCTCGGGGTGTGTCCGGCTCGGCCGACAGCACGACCCCGTCGAAAACCACGCGTGCCGCGAATCCGGGGTAGCCACACCGGGAGGCCGCGTGCCCCCGTCCCCCGACGTCACCGCGCCGCGTGCTCGAGGAACGCTCGGATCGAGGCGGCGAGTGCGGCGGGTGCTTCGTCCGGAGGAAGTGGCCACACCCGGCGAGGACTTCGAGGTCGGCGTTCGGGTACCACCGCATCCACGTGCCGCGTGCCGCATCGGCGCCCAGCACCGGGAGGAGGCGTGGTCGCGCGTGGCGGGACCGACGGTGGGCCGGGACATCTCGGAGCGGATCACGCAGATGGCGGCCACGCCACCGCAGTTCGCCCTCGGCAAGTCGTTCCCCGGCTTCGGGCCCATCGCCCTCTGGGTCGTGACCGTCGACGACCCCGACGATCTCACGCTCGACTGCCGTCTCAACGGCGAACAGGTCCGGAAGGGGCGTACGCGGGACTTGGTCTTCACCGTGCCCGAGCTGATCCACCGGCTGTCGAAGGTCACTCCGCCGCTGCCGGGCGACCTGGTCTTCACCGGAAGACCCGCGGGAGTCGGCATGGGGCGCGGCCCTCGGCTTTCTGGTCAGTGACCACATCAAGGGAGAAGGCACCTTCCTGCGCTGTTCGGAGGACCACCACAACATCCTCGTGCTGCGCTCCCCGGTGAGCTTCCTGCACCACACCGCATGGCAGGTCGACGACATCGACGACATCGGCCGCGGCGCCCACGCCATGCTGGAAGGCCGTCCCGAGCGGCATGTGTGGGGTCTGGGGCGGCACTACGCGGGGTCCAACTTCTTCTGGTACCTCAAGGACCCGGCAGGCAACTTCAGCGAGTACTACTCCGACATGGACTGCGTTCCCGAGGGTCAACTCTGGACTCCGGAGGAACTCGAAGGCGCCAAGGGCCTGTTCTCCTGGGGCCCGCCGCCACCGCCGTCGTTCGTGCGTCCCGAGGACCTCGCCGCCCACATGACCGGCGCCCACGCGCCCCGGTAGCCCGCGAATCCCTCCCTCGGCCCCACTCTTGCCTCTGCGGCCGTCGCGACGGCCGTCCGCTCGTGCTGGAATCCGCCTACCGCCATGGGCTGACAATGGGCTCTCAGGGGGTGACCCCACCATCGTGCCGACTCCGCTGCGCAACCACCTGATCACCTGATCACCAGATCCCGGAACCCCGCCGACCTGCTCAACGCCGCCACCCGACTGTTCGGCGGCTCGATCGCCACATCGCCCTTGGACGACCTGTGCGGCGGCGATCACGAACTGCGCGGCGTCGCCGCACACGACTTCGCGGTGGGCTACTTCGTCTCGCCGCTCCAGGTGCGCGTCGCCTCGGCCGAGGGCCGCAACCGCGGCTCCTACTTCGTCAACATCGGTGTCTCCGGGGCCATCTCGGCATCGTGCGGCGGCCTGCGGGCGACCCTCGACGAGGCGACGGCGGGAGTCGCCAACCCCGGAGACACCCAGGAACTGCGGCCCCTGCGCAGCAAAAGGACGCGGTTCCCGGGCCTGCGGATCGCCGCCGCCCTGGTCGACCAGGAATTCGCCGCGCTGACCGGGCATCGCCGCGCCGGTGTCCACAGTGCGCTTCGATTTCGCCTTCGACCCGGCCGAGTCCAAGGGACGGACGATGCGGATGCCGGTCGGGTCCCTCCTCGAACGGATCGACTCGGGTGATCCCCTGTTCCAGCGCCCGGAGTTGCAGCGCAGCCAGGTGCGTTGCCTGGTCACCGCCCTGCTCCCGGCCCAGCCGGCCGCTTCGCCCACGAGTACCGCGACCGCTTCGCCGAACTGCCTTCCCACACCGCAACCCGCAGGTAACCGGGCGTCCTCCCGCGTCTGCCGTGCGTGGCACCTGCCCGTGGGCACCCGCTCAGGCGGGAACCGGTGCGGCCCTGGGATACGGGCTGAGCATGGTGTCGAAGTAGCCCTCCGGGGCCGCCTCCAGGAAGGTGGACAGGTTTTCCAGGAAGGCGCGCAGCGGTGGCGTCGCGTTGTGCCGGTCCAGGTCTTCCTGCGAGCGCCAGACCTCGTACAGGAAGAAGCGGCCGTCCTCGTGCTCGTGGAGGTGGTATTGCAGGTTTCCGGGCTCTTGCCGGGTGGGTCCCACGAAGGAGGAGAGGATGCGCCGGACCTCGTCCGCGCGCTCCGGCCTGGGGCGAAGGAAACCGTAGAGGGAGATGGGGTGATCCGTGTTCGTCATGGACCTCACGTTAAGATCTCACATCGATGTGAGATTCAAGGGATTGTGAGGGGCGCCACATGAAGATCGGCGAGCTCGCCGCCGTGACGGACACCTCCGTCCGGCTCCTGCGCTACTACGAGGAGCAGGGCCTCCTGGCGTCCCACCGTCTCGACAGCGGCCACCGCCGCTACGACGACAGCGCCCCCGCCGCGGTCCGTCGCATTCGCGCACTGCTGGACGCGGGGCTGCCGACCCGGGTCATCCGCGATCTGCTGCCGTGTGTCGGCCAGGACGGCACGGTCGCCGAATGCAAGCTGGAGACCCTCCAAGAACACCTCCGGGGCCTGGATGACCGGATCACCGCACTGTCGGAAACCCGTACCTCACTGGCCGGTCTCATCTCCGCCACTCGGACCGACGCGCCGGCACTCACGTAAGCCGCCACCGCCTTCGCCACCGCCACCGCCACCGTGCGGGTCAACCTGGTGGGTGGGTCGGCGCCGCGGGTTGCGACCTGCTCGTGACGCTCCGCCTTCGCTGCTTCGGCGCTTCCTGTGGCCGCTCTTTTGCGCTGGTGGTCGGGTACAGGATGATGTTCGGGTGCAGGAAGACCCGCCCGTACCGACGCCCGTCATCCTCGGCATCGACGACCTGCGACCGCTGCCGAGGGCCACGCGGATCGCCCGCACCAGCGGCGAAGGCATCCGGCTCCTGCGGGAGCACCGCGACCGCTTCATCGACGAACTCTGGCTCGACCACGATCTCGGCGGCGACGACACCATCCTGCCCGTGGTGACCCTCTTGGAAGAAGCCGCCTTCCACGGACGCCCCTTCCGCATCGGAGCGATCTTCGTTCACAGCGCCAACCCCATCGGCGCCGAAACCGTCGTCCGCTCGCTCACCCGCTGGAACTACCGAGTCCGGCGGGCAACGGCCTAGGAGTCGGGCTCTCCTGACCTTGCGCCGGTCCGAGAACCCGTTCGAGCCTCGCGATCGGCCGCACTCTCACGGAGGGCCTTCCTCGGCGCCTACCGAATGGCCACGACGTCGCCGGGGTGGCGGGGGAGGTTGGGCGGGAGCCCTTTCACCGGGCCACGCCTGCCGAGGAAGCGCACCAGGAAACCGACGGCACCTTCCGGATACGGATACCAGCCGTCGTAGGAGGTGTTGACCACGACGGCGTCGCAAAGGAACCCGCGCCGCCGGCAAACGGGGTGACGTTGGTCCGGGTCGAGCGGGAACGCAATTCGAACGGCGCTGCGGTGGGTGACCTGCGGCCATGCTGCCGGTACGAACCGGCTACCGGCACAGGCTGGTCCGTCGAGGCACCACCAAGGTGTCCCGACCGCCGCGATCGCGCGAGGCGCAGCCCGCGCGCGTCGGGAGGAGGAGGCCTCGCCGGGGTGCCGGGCCGCCGCCCGTGACGGCTATGGGGTATTCGCGGTCGACGTCGAGCACCGGTGTTCCGCGCGCCGGGCCTGCCACTCGTTGCGTGACGGGCACACCTGCGCGAGGGCCGGACGTATCCGGTCGATTCGGCGGCGGGCGAAGCGTCACGGGTGACAATGGGCCGCCTGAACACCCGGCGTACACACGAGAGCCGCGATCCGGCTTCGGTGGCCGGGCTTCCGGCCGATCCCACACGAGCGGGCATCCGCCTCGCCCGCTTCGACGGCCGCGCCTGGTCGGCGACGGAACCCCGATCGCCCGCACGTTTGTCCCGGTTCGAATCCCGCGCCGCCGACCACCCCGCCTTCGCCGCGGCGGGTGCGACCGATCCCTTGTCGGTCGGCTGATCTTCCCCGCCATGTCACAGGCGGCCGCGCTGTCTTGTCTCGGGTAGCGAAGACAGATTCTTGCGTCGGGAAGGTGATGATCATGCGGGTGTTCCTGGCGGGCGGAACCGGGGTTCTGGGGAGGCGGCTGGTGCCACAGCTCGTGGCCCGCGGCCACCAGGTGACGGCCACGACCACGAGCGCGGCCAAGCTGCGCGGGTTGGCGCAGCAGGGCGCGGACGGCGTGGTGATGGACGGGTTGGATGCGGTGTCGGTCGGCGAGGCGGTGGCCAAGGCTCGGCCGGAGGTGATCGTGCACCAGATGACGGCGATCTCCATGGCGCACGCCGGCAAGCCCGATATCAAGCATCCCGACCGTTGGTTCGCCACGACCAACCGGCTGCGTACCGAGGGGACGGACCATCTTCTGGCCGCAGCCGAGGCGACCGGTGTGTCGCATTTCGTCGCGCAGGGTTACGCCTCCTGGAACGGCATCCGCGAGGGCGGATGGGTGAAGACCGAACAGGACCCGTTGGACCTGCTCGAGGGCACGGCGGCGCACGTGGGGCTGAAGGCGTTGAGCCGTGTCGAGGACGTGGTCCTCGAGGCCGGCGGCGTGGTCCTGCGCTACGGCGCGTTCTACGGGCCGGGCGCCATCGACGACCAGGTCGAACTGGTGCGCAAGCGGCAGTACCCGCTCGTGGGGCGCGCCACCGGCTACAGCTCGTGGGTGCATCTCGACGATGCGGCGAGCGCCACGGTCCTGGCCGTGGAGCAGAAGGCGAGGGGCGTGTTCAACATCGTCGACGACGAACCGGCCCCGGCGAGCGAGTGGTTGCCCCACCTGGCGGCGTGCGCCGGCGCGAAGCGGCCGATCCGGATCCCGGTGTGGCTCGCCCGACTGCTCGCCGGTGATCAGGCGGTGGTGATGATGACCGAGGGACGCGGCTTCTCCAACGCCAAGGCCAAGCGGGAATTGGGCTGGCAGCTGCGCCACCCCTCGTGGCGGCAGGGCTTCAAGGAGGAGCTGAAGTGACCCACACCGAGGAGTTCCAGGAGCTGCGACCGCTGTTGTTCTCGATCGCCTACCGGATCCTGGGCAGCGTGACCGAGGCCGAGGACGCCGTCCAGGAGACCTGGCTGCGCTACGCGACCTCCACGACAACCCCCACCTCGGCCAAGGCGTACCTGTCGGCCGTGGTCACCCGCGTCTCGATCAACGTGCTGCGCTCGGCTCGCGTCCGGCGCGAGGAATACGTCGGACCGTGGTTCCCCGAGCCGCTGCTCACCGACCCCTACCAGGACCCGGAGCAGTCGGCGGAACTGGCCGATTCGGTGTCGATGGCGGCGTTGTTGCTGCTGGAGCGGCTCAGTCCGCTGGAGCGGGCGGTCTTCGTGCTGCGGGAGGTGTTCGCCTTCGGTTTCCCGGAGATCGCCTCGGCGGTGGGCCGCTCCGAAGGGGCGTGCCGCCAGTTGGTGGTGCGTGCGCGCCGCCACATGGACGAGGGTCGGCCCCGCTTCGAGGCCGACCGCCGCGAGCGCGAGGAACTCGCCGAACGCTTCTTCGAGGCGTTGCGGGAAGGCGACGTCGACGGGCTGCGGGAACTGCTCGCCGCCGACGTGGCGCTGGTCGCGGACAGCGGAGGCAAGGCCCCGCAGTGGGCCGGGGGCTTCTTCGGCGCCGACCGTGTCTCCCAGGTGCTCGCCGTCTTCCTCCCGCCGTTCGCCCGGATCGGCGGCGTCGTGCAACCGCACCGGATGAACGGCCAGCCCGGCGCGATCTTCCGTGACCGGGACGGCAGGGTCGTCAACACCTGGACGCTCGACATCCTCGACGGGCGGATTCAGGCGATCCGTACGGTGAGCAACCCCGACAAGCTCGGGCATGTGGGCCCGGTGGCGGATGCCTGGGCGGTCCTGCGCGAAACACAGCAGGCCGACCGGGACTCGGACTGACCGAAAAGCCCGCCGCGTTCCACACCGGGTACGGGATCCGGTAGTCGAACACGCGGGCGACGCTGCGGACTTCGAGCTTGTGGACCCGACCGGCCAGGGGGCGCCGAGCCGGTCGGGCCCGCTCGACCACGGCGTGTTCGGCGCGGTCGTGGCGGTGCGGATGCCGCGCGGGCAGGCGTGCCGCAGAGGGCGGACATCGGACCGCGGCCGGCGCCGTCGGCGCGGCGCGAGGACTTCGAGGGCTGCGCCGACTTCCGGCCGCGGGAGCCGCACCCGGCGCAGGTACACGCATCGCTCGACGAACCGCCGGCGCGGGCGCGGGCACCCGGACCGCCGCGCGCCGCTTCCCGCATCGTCTCCGAGAACGCGTCGTCATCAGGAAGGGACCGTCATCATGCGGATCGCAGTCTTCGGAGCCAATGGCCCCACCGGGCGCCTGGTCACCGGCCGGGCCCTCGCCGCCGGACATCGGGTCGCCGCGGTCACCCGACAGCCGGACTCGTTTCCGCTGCACCACGATCGACTCGAGGTGGTCGGTGCCGACGTGCTCGATCCAGTGGCCGTCGACGCCGTCGTGACCGGGCGGGACGCGGTGCTGTCCACGCTCGGGGTGCCCGCCGCGAAGGGGCCGATCAATACCTATTCGCAGGGAGCGGCCAATATCGTCGCCGCGATGAAACGGCATCGCGTGCGTCGACTCACCGTGGTCAGCTCGAGCGGCGTCGACCCGCACCCGTACTCCGACGGCGGGTTCCTGTTCAACCGAGTACTCCTGCCCTACGTGACCAAGGTTTTGGGCAAGACGCTGTACGACGACATGCGGCGGATGGAAACGCTGGTCCGGTCCGCCGACCTGGACTGGACGATCGTGCGCCCGAGCGGGCTCTACCACCTGCCGTCCGCCACCGACTACACCCTCGTCCAAGGCCACGCCGACGGCAGGTTCACCGCCCGTGTGGACCTGGCCGCCTGCATGCTCGCCCTGCTGGACGACGACCGTCACCTGCGCACCACCGTCGGTGTCGTCACGACCGTCGACAACCCCACCCTGCTCCGGTGGATTCGCCGCGAAGCACTCGCCAAGCACGACGCGGCAGGGCCTTCCCGGAGTGTCGAGACAAGGGTGCGGCGTCCCGGCGTTGGGGATGCCTCGGGCTCTTGAATGGTTAACGCATGTGCGTTAACGTCCGCGGCATGGAAAATTCGGCGGCCACCCGGCTGTGCTTGATGACGACGGCGGAACGCCTGTTCGCCGAGCGGGGCATCAACGCGGTCTCGGCTCGGGAGATCGCCGTGGCGGCCGGGCAGCGCAATACGAATGCCGTCAAATACCACTTCGGGTCGCCCCAGGGCCTGGTCGACGCGATCTTCGAGTACCGCATGGGTCCGATCAACGCGCGCCGCACCGAACTGACCGCACTGTTCGACCGGCAGGGACGGGCACAGGATCCGTACGCCCTCGCCGAGGCATTCGTGCTGCCCCTCGCCGAACTGCTCGACCGACTGCGCGACAGCCCGTCGGAGGGCAGTTGGTACCTGCGGTTCTGCGTACAGGCCGCCTACACCGTGCACCCCGACGTCGTCACGTTCGCACTCGACGACCTCGGGCGGAGCCCGTGGACCACGGGGTTGAAGGAACTCAACACCCGCGCCCTGAACCTGTCCGGCGGCACCCTCCCGGACCGGCTCGCCCTGCGACGCTGGCAACACTTCGCCGGATTCGCCACGCGCGCGCTCGCCGAACGCGAGCTGCGCCAGAGCGTCGACTCCCACTACGCCCCGGGCACGACCGCGCTGTACGTGGCCGACCTGGTGGACGCCGGCGTCGGCATCCTCACCGCGCCGTGCCGCCCGGAAACCCTGGCACTGGCCGCATCGGAAACCCCTTCGGAACAGTTCCGGAAACCCGGCGCCCCGTAGCAATCCCGCACGCCCCACAGGGGTGATCCCCTTCCGTGACCGGAAGGAAATCGCCCTTCGTTCCCCCGGCGCGATCCCCCCACCCACCGGAGCAGAGTCGCCCGCCCGCGTGCCATGCCCGCGCGTGTCGCCGCGCCCGCCGACGCGCCCGCCGCCCCCGCCCGGCCGACGCGCCACCTCGCCCTGCCCGGAGCCACGTCACGCCGCGCCACCACGTCGTCCGAAGGAGGCCCTCGTGGTTGGACATGGCAGCGGCCTACGACGGCCTGCCGGAGGCGACGAAGACCCGCGTGGACGGGCTGACGGCCGTCCACGACTTCACCCAGACCTTCGGCAGTGCCCTCGAACCCGAGGAACTGGCCCGGCAACAGCAGAAGTACCCCGCCGTCTCCCACCCCGTCGTCCGCACCCACCCGGAGACCGGCCGCCGACTCCTCTACGTCAACCGCATCTTCACCCACCACATCGAGGACCTGCCGGACGACGAGAGCCGCGAACTGCTGGCATTCCTCTACGACCAGGCCCGCCACCCCGAGTACCAGTGCCGGCTGCGCTGGCGCCCCGGCACGATCGCGTTCTGGGACAACCGCGCCACACAGCACTACGCGAGCGCCGACTACTACCCACACGAGCGAATCATGGAACGTGTGACCATCCTCGGCGACCGACCGCGCTGACCCGGACCGCGCAATCCTCCGAAGTGCCCTCCGGCGTCCGGGCGTAGGCGGCTCCGATCCCGTCGCACCTGTCCGCCGCATACGCGGCATCGCCCCGACCCGGCCTCGGGTCGGGGCGGGCGAGCCGTTCGATCGAGCCCGCACTCGGTCCCGACGGGAAACCCGTACGTCTCGCCGTCACGTGTGGCTTTTGCCGCAACCGGACGTGTCCCGCGGGCCGTCCCCGAGGGTGACCGGTTACGCCGGGTCCATCCGAGGAGGACACGACATGTCCATCGCCTTATCCACCCGCACCCTGCTCGTCTGCTCGGCCGCCCTCGCGCTCGGCCTGTCACTGACGGGGTGCGGCAACACCGAGGCCGGCCGCGAATCAGGGGCCGAATCGGTGCCCACCACCAGCCTCGACCACCCACCGAAGGAAGCTCCAGCCGACAAGAGGCGACCGACCGCGACCAAGGACAGGTCGTCCGTCGAAGAACCGCGCGGACCCGGACCCACGAAGTGGCTCGGCCCCGAGGACCCGCCGCCACTGGCATTGGGCTCCGAATTCGTTCTGCCCAACCTCGCCCGCGTATCGGTGACCCAGGTCGCAACACCCGGCGACGTCCCCGCGCCCGCCGGATCGCGGCGCGGCGACGTGCACCTCCGGCTCCGTCACGACGGCGCGAAGCCGCTGACCCTGGACGGTCAGGTCCACGTGAGCGTGGTGCGCCACGACGACAACGCCGTACGCATGGCACAGATCGACCCGCTGCTCCCCGACCGGACTCCGGCCCCCTCGTTCAACGGGCAGTTGACGAGCAAGGAAACCAAGGACGCGGTGATCGGCTTCGCGCTGGAGGAATCCGGCTTCGCCGCGGGCTTCGAGGTGTGGGTGACGGTCGATCAGCCGGGCCGAGCCGCGCCCTACCCGGTCAAGTTCCTGTACATCCCGAAGGCCGGCTGACCCTCCCGGGCACCCGGTCACCCTCTGAAGGTGCCACACCGCCGTCTCCGTGACCGAGGCGTTCGGGCTTGATCACCTCGGATCGGCGTCACCGCCCGCTCGGTCGAACGACCGCTGCCGGATGGAGCCGGGTGGGGCTATGGGACGTGCCTGCGGTGCTGCCGTCGCGCCCAACACCCGGCGGCGGCCCCGGCGGCGGACGCTCCGAGCAGCCCGAGCAACAGATCCCCGACGGTGTCGCGGTAGATCGACACCGACTCGGGCGTATCGAGAACGAAGGCCCCGTACTCGAAGAACTCCCACAGGATTGCCGTGGCCGCCCCGGCCCCCGCGCAGCACCATGCGACCGCCCACGCCGGCAAGGTGCTCCACCGCAGCAGCGCCACCGCGCACGCCGTTCCGAGTACCGCCCAGTTGCCGAAGTGGCAGGCGTCGTCGAACCACGCGACCCGGTCGTACAGGTCGGCCGCGTTCCCGGCGACATCCACCACGAACGGCAGGGTGATCAGCGCGTCCACATCCCAGGGGAACGCCTGGCCCCGCCGCCGGACCCACCACCACACCGGCAGCGCCAACACCGCGACCGGGTACAAGACGGCCCGCATGCCCATGGCCTTGTCGGCGAACCGCGCCCACTCGTCGAACACGACGGCGAGCGCCAACAGCGCGCCCAACAGCCCCTTCAGCCCGATGGCCACCGTACGAGGATTCATGCGGCAACCCTGCCCGGGATCCGGCTTGCCGGGCATCCGTACTTCTACTCAACCGTCGTACACAGTCGGTGCGACTTCACCCCGGCCGCGCCGGGCAGTGTGCGGGGTCGTTGCCGTGTGCGATTCCCGCCGACCGGCCGCGAGATGGAGCACTTCGGCGGCCCGGCCCCCCGGTGAGACGTCGGAGCGGAGCCGGAGTGGCGGAGCGGCGGGGGCTCAATGGGCGGGCGGTCGGCCGCGGCCCGCGCGTGCCTTGTTTCAGCAGCTCGGCGGGGCCCAACTCCCGGTGGCGGTCGACGAGTCGAGCGAGGAGTCGTTCGGTGTGCGGGTCGTCGGCTCACCCGGCACCGATCCGTACGACGTACCGACCGGACGCCGACTCCCGGGCGGGATGGGCGAGTCGGCCGCGGTGGCGTGCTTTTGCCTCGGCGGCGGCGACCACTTCGGTGGTGGGTTCGTCCTGTGGGTCGTGCCGGAACCACCCGACCGCGGTGAGCGCGTCGACGAGCGATGCGGGGGATCGCGTCGCCCGCGGCCGGGTCGTGGAGGGCGGCCGCGCTCCTTCGAGTGATGACGGCCGCGGCTTTCGTCCCCTTCTCGGGGTGGGGCCGCGGCCGTTGTGGTGTCAGTTCAGGGTGAGTGGTGTGTCGGCGGCGATGTGGGTGAGCTTGGCGGGGTTGCGGACGAAGTAGATGTCGGTGACGAGGCCGTCGTCGAGATGGATCGCCATGATGCTGTCGATCTCGCCGTCGACGCGCAGGAGGAGCGCCGGATCGCCGTTGACGGTGGTGGGCTCGCCGGTGAGTGCGCCCTCCTTGTCGCCGAGGGCGGCGAGCAGGAGGCGGACCACCTTCGTGAGGCCGATGACGGGCCGTAGCGCGGCGCTCCTGACGCCGCCGCCGTCGCTGATCAGGACGACGTCGGGGGCGAGTACGTCGAGCACGCCCTGCAGGTCGCCGGTCTCCACGGCGTGTTGGAACGACGCGATGGCGGCCTTGGCCTGGCGTGCGGAGACCACCTGGCGAGGGCGGCGGGCGTCGACGTGCTTGCGGGAGCGGTGGGCGATCTGGCGGACCGTGGCGGGGGACTTGCCGACCGCCTCCGCGATCTCGTCGTAGTCGACGTCGAAGACCTCGCGCAGGACGAACACGGCCCGCTCGGTGGGCGAGAGGGTCTCCAGGACGAGCATCACGGCGATGGACAGGCTCTCGGCGAGCTCGACGTTCTCGGCGACGTCCGGCGAGGTGAGCAGCGGCTCGGGAAGCCAGGGGCCGACGTAGGTCTCCTTGCGCCGCCGCAGGGTCCGCAGCCGGTCGAGCGCCCGCCGGCTCGTGACGCGGACGAGGTAGGCGCGCTGGTCGCGGACCTGCTCCAGGTCGACCTCGGCCCAGCGCAGCCAGGTCTCCTGGAGGACGTCCTCGGCGTCGGCCGCCGAGCCGAGGATCTCGTAGGCCACGGTGAAGAGCAGATTGCGGTGGGCGACGAAGGCATCGGTCGCCGCGTCCGCGGTGTGGTCGCGCATCCTCGAATCCTTCCATTCCCTTTCCTGGTGGCCCGTCCCCGGGGGTTCCGGGTTTGGGGGCGGGCGGCGTGCGGGTGCCGCCCGCCGCCCCGGGGGTTACGACACGCGTGCGGGTCGGCTCGGGTACTCGGCCTGGACGCGTTGTCGGCGGGTGGCGTCGTCGGAGCCTGCCACCAGCTGGTGCAGGCGCAGGCGCTCGACGAAGGTCGGGCGCGGGTTCACGAGGGTCACGGCCACGTCGTCGCGGCCGGTGAGGCGGTTGGCCGCGAGGACTCCGGCGTATCCGCCGCCGATCACGACGACTTCGGTCCGGCCGCTGTTGTGCTTGGTCATGGTCCCTGTTCCGTTCGTTCGCTTCGTTCGCTCGGGGTTTCGCACACAAGGCGCCGGACGGAGGGAACGTGTGACACGGTATGGCCCGGATCACATTCGATGACCAGTCGGGGCGCGTCGGACGGAAAGCGCGCCGGTCAGGCGCGTCGGACAGGTGACGGGTGGGAGAGCGGCGTCGGGGGAGCCCGTGGACGAAACAGAGGGCGTCCGGGACGATCCTCGACCCCGCCGGCGGGGGAGCAGCGAGGTGGGTCCGGACGGTCGGAAGGGCCGTCCGGACCCGGAAGGTTGTGGCGTCGGCTACGTCCGTGGCGCCGGTTCGGTTCCTCTGTCCTGTTGGAGTTGCCACAGTTCGGCGAACAGGCCCCCCGAGTCGGCGAGGAGTTCGTCGAAGGACCCGTGCTGTACCACTCGGCCGGATTCCATGACGACGATCTCGTCCGCCACCGCGACGTTGGCCAGGCGATGGGTGACCAGGACGACGGCGCTGTCCCGGGCGATGTCGCGCAGTCCGGCGAAGATGCGGTGTTCGGCTCGGGGGTCGAGGGCGGAGGTGGGTTCGTCCAGACAGATCAGGGCGGGTTCGCCGTAGAGGGCGCGGGCGATGCCGAATCGCTGCCATTGGCCGACGGAGGGATCCACGCCGCCCCACCATTCCCGGGCGAGCAGTGTGCCGAGGCCGCGTGGGAGTCCGGCGATGACGTCGTCGGCTCCGGAGGCGGTCGCGGCTCGCGCCAGGGCTTCGGTGTCGTCGGCGCGTGGTTGCCCGAGGTTGATGTTGAGGCGTGCCGACAGGGGCCAGCGGGCGATCTCCTGGGGAACGTAGCCCAGGTGGGACCAGGCGGCGTGCGGGTCGAGGTCCGCGACATCCTCCCCGTCCCAGGTGACGCGGCCCTCGTGGGACAGGTAGAGGCCGCACAACAACCGGGACAACGTCGACTTGCCCGATCCGTTCTCGCCGACGAGGGCGAGGATCCTGCCCCTGCGGACCTCGAGGTCGACGCCGTCGACGGCGGGTGTCGCCTTCCCCGGATAGTTGTAGGTGACCTTCTCGGCGCGCACGACGACCGGTGCTTGCGGGGCGAGGGCGCCCCGGTTCATCCCGTGCCCACCGGCCTGGTCCAGGAACCGCGCCCAATCGTCGAGGTAGAGGCCCACGCTGTACAACCGGCTCCCGGACGCCACCAGGCCGCCGAGCGCCGTGCCGACCGTGCGCAGCGCGATGACGGCGGTGCCGGCCGCGGCCACCGACATGCGGTCCGTGGAGAGCAGGTAGGCGAGTGCGCCCCAGACCAGGCTCGCGGCCACTCCGCCGACGGCCGCCCCGACGAGGCCGATCTTCGC
Source organism: Embleya sp. NBC_00888 (assembly GCF_045207655.1). NCBI lineage: Bacteria > Bacillati > Actinomycetota > Actinomycetes > Kitasatosporales > Streptomycetaceae > Embleya > Embleya sp. NBC_00888. The sequence goes on from NZ_CP108785.1 coordinate 4,330,567, forward strand.
CGTGGTCCACGCGCCCGCCTGGGTCACGCGTTGCACGCGCTCGGCCGCGACGGAGTACCGGTTCAGCAGGTACGGCGCCATGGTGCATGCGCGCAGTTGGTCGGCCCAGTGTTGGTCCGAGATGTGCCGGCGCAGCATGCCGAGCAGGCGCCGTTCGTCCTGGGTTTGCAGTGTGGTCAGGTACTCGACGCGGGCGCCGCGCACGGCGGCGACCCCGCGAGGCAGCGCGCCGAGCAGGAGGAGCGGGAGCAACACCGGGTGCAGGACGGTGAGTACGGAAGCGGCGGCGATCAGGGAGGCGCAGGCGGCGAGGACGTCCTGGGATTGGGGCATCAGGCCGCGCATCGACTGCATGCCGCGGTCGGCGGCGTCCCATCGGTCCTGGTAGCCGGGGTGGTTGTAGGCCGCCAACTCCGCCTGTGAGGCGGCCTGGAGGAGGAGCCATTCGGATTCGCGGGTCAGGCGAGGGGTGACCCGCGCGGACAGGCCCACGACGGCGATGCCCAACACCGCTCGCAGGCCGACCGCCGAGGCGAGCAGGACGATCGAGGGCAGGGCCTCGCGCAGGCGGTCGGCGACGTCGCCATCGGAGATCAGGGCGGTGATCGTTCCCGTCGTCGCGAGGAGGCCACCGGCTTCCAGGACACCGGCGAGGACCTGGCACACCAACAGTGCGACCAGTGCGCCGGGATCGGCCCGCCACGCCAGGCGCATCGCGCGCATGATCAGTCGGGGCAGGCGGCCCGCCATCGCCCGGGTGGTGATCTTTGTCAGCGCGACGTCGGTGACCCGGCCCGGCGGCGCGAACGCCGGTTCCTGATCAGAGGATTCGTCCGCTGCCGGCGCGCCCGGATCCTCGGCGACGGCTTGCCGGGGAATGCCGCCGGCCTCGGGTTTCGAGCGGGACGTGCGTGGCGAGGAGGGTTCTCCTCCGGCTTTCGTGGTCATGTCGCTGCCTCCTGGTCGGACCGCGTAGGACGCTCGCGGAAGCGTGCGCTCATGCTTCCGGCGTGGGCTTCGCCCCGGCAGAGCGCACGGATGTACGAGCCGGGCGCGGGAGCAACGAGCGTGCCTCGAACGGGCGCTCGACCAAACGGGTCGCTGCCCGGCACGAACGCATGCCGTTCGGCGCGGACTCCACGGGGGTCCGTTCTCGCCCGGACATCGCCGCCACGCGCCGGGCGCACGCGGGAGTGGGAGGCGGGACCGCCCGGGGAGGGGCAAGCAGTACGAGGTGGACGCGTCAGGCTGCGGCAGCCGGGAGGGTGGGGGCCGTCGCCTCTTCGGAAGGGTTCGTCAGAGTTCGTCAGGGTCCGTTGCCTCGTCCGGGGCCATCGCCGAAGTCACCATCCTGCCCGCGCGCGGGTCGTCCGCGCCGACGCCGAGCGCGGGCGGGTTGCCTCCAGCACGCGCGTTCGTTGTGTGCGGCGTGGCTACAGCGGGGGGCGCCGTCAGGATCGTCACGGCTCGAGGTCCCGCTCGTCGCCAAGAGTGGGTCGCGTGCGACACTGCGTGGTCGGCGACGGCCCCGTGGAGGCGACGAAAGACCCGCTTCTACGATGGACCGATGGCATCGATCAAGCAGTTCCAAGTCACCTTCGACTGTGCGGAACCCGAGCGCCTCGCTCGTTTCTGGTGCGAGGTGCTGGGGTACGTCGCACCGCCACCGCCGGCGGGGTTTGCCACTTGGGACGATTACCGGCGCTCACTGCCTCCCGGGCGGCAGGACGCGTGGTTCGCCTGCGTTGATCCCTCGGGCGTGGGGCCGCGGCTGTACTTCCAGCGCGTCCCCGAAGGGAAGGCCGCCAAGAACCGGGTGCATCTCGACGTGCGGGTCGGCACCGGACTCGTGGGTGAAGAGCGCCTGGCCGTACTCGAGGCCGAGTGCGCACGACTGGTCCCGCTCGGCGCGGTACACGTGCAAACGCTGTATGACGGCACTGATTCGTGCATCCCGATGCAGGACATCGAGGGCAACGAGTTCTGTATCGACTGAGTGGCCGCGAACGACACACCCTCGAGTGGCAGCCAACGCCACACCGTCACGGGTCGACCGGTGCGGTTCGCCGTCATGAGGCGCTCGGGACCGCGTAGCCGGGGGCCGGCGCGGGCAGTTCGCGGCGTTGTCGGGCGATGTGCTCCGGGTCCCAGCCGGGGCGCGGGATCGAGGCGAGCAGCAGTCGGGTGTAGGGGTCGGCGGGCGCGGTGAGCAGGTCGCCGACGGGTCCGTGCTCCACGGTGCGGCCCCGGTGCAGCACGAGCGCCTCGTCGCACAGGTAGCGCACCACGGCCAGGTCGTGGCTGACGAAGATCAGCCCGATGCCGGTATCCCGGCGGATGTCGGCGAGCAGATTGAGGACCTGCGCCTGGACCGAGACGTCCAGCGCCGAGACTGCCTCGTCCAGGACCAGCAGCGCGGGCTCCACCGCCAGCGCCCGGGCGATGGCCGCGCGTTGCCGCTGGCCGCCGGAGAGTCCGCGCGGTCGGGTCGCCGCCTCCCGGGGGCCGAGGCCGACCTGGGCCAGCAGTTCGGCGATCCGCGCGCTGCGGGCGGCCGGATCGCGCACTCCGTGCAGTCGCAGTACGCCGTCGAGTGTCGCGCCGATGGACAGCCGGCCGTCCAGGGACAGGTAGGGATCCTGGAAGACCATTTGGACCGCCTTGGCCCGGGCCAACCGGGCGGCCCGGCCGCGCACGGTCTCGGCCAAGGGTGTGCCGCGCACCACGATGCGCCCCGCGTCGGGGCGTTCCAGGCCGAGCAGCATCCGGGCCGTGGTGGTCTTGCCCGATCCGGACTCGCCGACCAGGCCCAGCGCGCCGCCGACCGGCAGCGAGAAGGACAGGTCCTCGACGGCGACCACCTCGCCGGTGCCGGTGCGATAGGTCTTGCGCAGGCCGCTGACCTCGATCAGGGGTGTGCCGTCATGGGGTGTGACGTCGGTGGTCAACGGTCCTCCGAGTCCGGGGCGAGGTGGGCGGGCTCGGGCGAGCCGAGTTCGTCCGCGCGATGGCAGGCGACCAGGCCGGCGCCGTGCGGTTCGAGCGCGGGCGGCGCCTGATCGCACCGTCCCGGCTCGGCGTACCGGCAGCGCGGCGCGAACGCGCACCCGGTCGCGGACTCCAACAGGCTCATCGGCGCGCCCGGGATGGGGGTGAGCCGGGTCAACGGCCCCTCCAGCGGTGGGGAGGAGCCGAGCAGTCCGGCGGTGTAGGGATGACGGGGGTGGGCGAACAACTCGTCCGCGCTCGCGGTCTCCACGATCCGTCCCGCGTACATCACGTAGATCCGGTCGCACGAGGCGGCCGCGAGTTCGATGTCGTGGGTGATCAGCAGCAGGCCCAGGTCGCGCTCGCGGCGCAGGCGTCCCAGCAGGGCCAGGATCTCGGCCTGGGTGGCGACGTCCAGGGCGGTGGTCGGCTCGTCGCACAACAACAGCCTGGGTTCGCCGCACAGCGCGGCGGCGATCATCACGCGTTGCAGCATGCCGCCGGACATCTCGTGCGGGAACCGGCGCAGGTGGGCCTCCGGGTCGGGCAGGCCGACGGCGGCCAGCAGTTCCGCCGCGCGGGCGTCCGCGCGGGCCCGGGACCAGCCGCCGACCAGGCGCAGCGCCTCGGTCAGGAAGTCGCCGATCCGACGCACCGGACTGATCCCGGCCCGGGGGTCCTGGAAGATCATCGCCGCGATGCCGGTCCGCACCTCGCGCAGCCGCGCGGCGTCGGCGCCGACCAGGTCGATGTCCTCCACCCGGACCCGGCCGGCCAGGTCGGCGCCGGCCGGGAACAGGCCGAGCGCGGCGCGGGCGGTGACCGACTTGCCGGAGCCGGACTCGCCGACCAGGCCCACGGTTTCACCGGCGGCGACGGTCAGTTCGATCCCGTCCAGGATCGGGCGGGCCATGCCGGGGAGTGTGACGCTCAGCGCGTCGATGTCGAGCAGCGTCATCAGGCGTCCCGTCCTGCGACCCGGTCGGCGAGGTGCTCCCCGACGACGTTGAACGCGACGACCACCAGCACGATCGCGACCGCGGGCACGATCGCGGAGAGCGGTCGTTCCTGGAGTACGGCGGACTGCCCCTGGTTGATCATCGAGCCCCAGTCGGGCGTCGGCGGTTGCACGCCCAGGCCCAGGAAGGAGAGCGCCGCGAGGTCGAGCAGCGCGTAGCCGAAGTTGACCGTGGCCTGGGCCAGCACGGTGGGTGTGATGTTGGGCAGCAGGCCGCGGACCGAGACGAACACCGGTGAGTGGCCCTGGATTCGGTAGGCGGCGATGTAGGGCCGGGACTTCTCCGCGGCGGCCAGGCCGCGGACCAGGCGTGCGGTGTACGGCAGGTAGGCGACGGCCATGGCGAGCACCGGCGCGGTCAGACCCTTGCCGAACAGGGCGACCGCGAGGATCGCCAGCAGCAGCGCGGGGAAGGCGAACAGGATGTCGAGCACGCGCCCGATGGCCGCGTCGACCCAGCCGCCACGCCACGCGCTGAACAGTCCGACGGCGATGCCCGCGACGGTGGCGAAGACGACCACCGCGAGCGGCCCGAACAAACTGGTCCGGGTGCCCTCGATCAGGGCCGAGAAGGTGTCGTGGCCGCCTTGGTCGGTGCCCAGCCAGTGGGCGGGGCCCGGGTCCGCGAAGGTCTCCGACAACGCGCCGAACCTGGGGTCCTGCGGGGCCAGCCAGGGCGCGGCCAGGGCGACCACCAGGAATACCGCCAGGACGACCAGGCACGTGTTCACCAGCCACGAGCCGCCGAGTCGGCGGAGTCGGCGCAGCGGGTCGCGGCGCGGTGGGGCCGCTGTGGAATCAAGCGTGACGGCGCTCATCGGGCGCTCCCTCGTGCCGCGACCCGCGGGTCGATCAGCGGATACAGCAGGTCCACCAGTGCGTTGATCAGCACGAACGCGGCCACCACGAGCAGCACGATGGCCTGTACCACCTGGAAGTCCTGTTGGCTCACCGCCTGCACCAGCAGCGAGCCGACGCCGGCCATCCCGAACGCGGTCTCCACCAGCGCCGTGCTCACCAACATTCCGGAGACGAGCAGGGCCGAGACGGTCACGATCGGTCCGAGCGCGTTGCGCAGCACGTGTCGCCTGATCACGCTGCGCCGCGGAATACCGCGACTGAGCGCGACCTCGACGTGCTCGCGGCGCAGTTCGTCGAGCATCGCGGTCCGGGTCACCCGGGTGACCAGCGCGGTGAAGGTCACCGAGAGGGCGATCGCGGGCAGCACCACGTGGTGAAGCCGGTCCAGCACACCCTCGCCGTTGCCGAAGGTCGGGAACCAGCCCAGTTGCACACCGAACACCGAGCGAAGCAGGATCGCCGCGACGAACGAGGGCACCGCGGCGCCGACGGTGACCATCAGCAGCACGGTCGAGTCCGCCCAGGTCCCGCGGCGCAGCGCTCCGACGATTCCGGCGCCGATCCCGAACACCGCGATCAGCAGCATGGATACGCCGATCAGCAACAACGACGCGGGCAGTCGGGCCCAGACCACGTCGCCGACGCCCTGGTGGAAGAGGTACGAGCGGCCGAAGTCGCCCTGCAACACGCCCTCCAGCCAGTGCCAGTAGCGCACCGGAAAGGGGTCGTTGAAGCCGTACTGCTCGCGGATCGTGTCCAGTTCCCGTGGGCTGGGACTGCGTCCCTTGACCAGGAAGCTCACCGGGTCGCCGGGAGCCAGGTAGAGCGAGGAGAACACCAGAAAGGAGGTGACCAGGAGGGTTGTCGCCATGCCGGCGAGTCGGCGCAGCGCGGCCAGGGCGAGCGCCGGGCCGCGCCCGCCGCGCCCGCCGGATCGGCGGGTCGCGACGGGCACGGCCGCCTCGGTCGAGGATGCGAGGGTCAACTCTTCGCCCCGATCTCGGCGGCCCACGGGTAGTAGAGGTAGGCGATGGACGGCTGCACGCCGGTGATGCGCTTGCCGAGGAAGACGCTCACCGGCGACGTGTACAGCGGCAGCCACGGGAGTTCGCGCAGTGCGATCTGCTGGGCCTGCACGGCCGCGGCGGACTGCGCGGCGGGGTCCGGGGCACCCAGGGCCTGGTTCACCGCGGTGTCGAACTCCGGGTGCGACCAGCCGCCGTAGTTGCTGAACGCGCCGGTCTGCAGCGAGCCGTACATGTCCAGCGGGTCGGTGATCGAGGTGTACCAGAAGGTCAGGAACAGGTCGATGCCCTTGCGCGCCTGGGGGTCGGTGAACAGCGAGGAGTACTTCTCCGGCGAGATGGTGTCGATCTGCGGCTTCAGGCCGATCGCGGTGGCGGCCTGGGCGACGGCCTGGGTGATGATCGTGGTCTGCGAGTCCAGTGGGCTGGTGGCGATCACGATCTTCTGCCCGTTGACGCCGGCCTGGGAGGCCAGTTCCTTCGCCTTGGCCACGTCGTACGGGTAGACGGGCGTCGTCTTGTCGACCTCGTCCCGGACCGGGCCCGGGGCGCCGGCCCACACGTCGTCGGTGACCAGCGAGTTCGCCACTCGGCCGATGCCGCCCACGCCGGCGTCGACGATGCCCTTGCGGTCGATGGCCATCAGCAGCGCCTGACGGACCCGGGCGTCGCCGAGCGGGCCCTGGAGGTTGCCGACCACCTCGTCGGCGACGGTGGTGTTGCGGCCGAAGTAGAGCTTGCCGGCCGGGGTGTTGCGCAACTGCCCGTAGGAGTTGGCGGGGACCATCCAGCCGCCGTCCACCTCGCCGGTCTGGAAGGCGTTGACCCGGGTGGTGGCGTCCGGCAGGAAGACGAACTTCACCTGCCCCGACTTGGCCTTGAGGTCGGGGTTCCAGTAGTCGTCGAAGCGCTTGAGCACGATCGACTGGCCCGCGGTCCAGGACGAGAACGCGAACGGGCCGGTGCAGTTGACGCCCTTGGCCGGGTTTCCGTAGTCCTTGCCGGCCTTGGCCAGCGTGGCCGCGGACTCGACCGTGCCGGGGCTCGCGGCCAGGTACTTGTTGAAGGTGGAGTCCGGCGTCTTGAGGGTCACCGTGACCTGCATCGGGCCGCTCTTGTCGACCGACTGCACATTGCGGTACGGGTAGGCCCAGTAGCTGCCTACCTCCGGGTCGAGGTTGCGGCGCAGCGAGGCGACCACGTCGTCCGCGGTCAGTGCGGTGCCGTCGTGGAAACGCACGCCGGGCCGGATCTCGTAGACCCACGAGGTCGGTGTCGGGTTGGTGTACGAACTGGCCAGGCCGGGCGAGGTGGTCAGGTCGGGGTTCCAGCGCAGCAGGCTCTCGCACACGTTGGCGAGGATCTGGTTCGGCGGGTAGTCGAAGGCGTACGCGTAGTCGATCGACGCGGGTTCGGCGAACAGCGACCACGTGAACGAGTCGATCTGCGTGCCGGGTGGCGTCTTGGCGGTCAACTCGTAGGCGCGGTCGCCGGATGCGGCGGGCTTGCCGCTGCCGCCGTTGCACGCGCTCGCGGCCAACGTCGCGGCGAGGGCGCAGGCGAGGGCGATGCGGCGGAGGCGTCTTGGGCGTCCGGTACGAGGTGCGGGCATCGTCTTCCTCCGGGAAGTGGGGGCGGGGCGGTCGGGCGGGGCGGGGTCCGTACTCGATCGGTGGTGGGGTCGGCGGCGATGCTCGGGCGGTCGCGGTCGCGGTCGTGGTGTCGGTCGTGGTGTCGGTCGCGATGCTCGGGCGGTCGCGATGCCCGGTTGCTCGCGCTGCTCAGTCGCCCGCGTCGAAGACCGGTCGGCCCTCGACGTAGGTGCGGCGGACCCGGGTGCCGGCGATCTCCTGGGGCGGGCCCGCGAACGGGTCCCGGTCCAGCACGACGAGGTCGGCGTACTTGCCCTCCTCGACCGTGCCGGTGACGTCGTCGAGGTGGTTCACCCACGCGCTGCCGGCGGTGTAGGCGGTCAGTGCCTGGGCCAGGGTCAGGCACTGTTCGGGCAGGAACGGCTTGCGCGGGGCCCGATCGGCGGGCGCATTGGGGGCGTCGTGCGGCACGATCCGGTTGACCGCGACGTGGATGCCCCACAGCGGGTCGGGGCTGCTCACCGACCAGTCGCTGCCCGCGACCAGTCGGGCGCCGGCGCGGGCCAGGTCGCCGAACGGGTATTGCAGCGCGGCGCGTTCGGGGCCCAGGAACGGGATGGTCAGGTCGTCCATCTGCGGTTCGTGGGCCGCCCAGAGCGCCTGGATGTTCGCGGCGGCGTCCAGGGCGGCGAAGCGCGGCAGGTCGTCGGGGTGCACGACCTGGAGGTGGGCCAGGTGGTGCCGGTTGTCGTTGTCGCCGTTGGCGGCGCGGGCGGCGGCCAGGGCGTCCAGGGCCTCGCGGACCGCGCGGTCGCCCAGGGCGTGGAAGTGGATCTGGAAGGCGAGCCGGTCCAGTTCGCGGACCGCCTCGGCCAACAGCTTCGGATCGACGAAGCTGAGTCCGGAGTTGGCGGTGGCGCAGCCGCATCCGTTCAGGTAGGGCTCCAGCATCCCGGCGGTGAAGTTCTCCGCGATGCCGTCCTGCATGATCTTCACCGTGGTGGCGGCGAAGCGACCGACGCGGCCGGTGCGCCGGCGCTCGAGGATGTCCGGGATCTGCTCCAGGCCGCGTTCGCGGTCCCACCACAGGGCGCCGACCACGCGGGCGGTGAGCGAGCCGTCGCCGGCGGCGCGCAGGTAGACGTCGAAGTTGTCGGGGTTGCCGGGGAAGACGCCGATCATGGCGTCCTGCCACGCGGTCACGCCGAGTCCGTGCAGATGGCGCTGCGCGGCCAGCAGCCCGGCGAGCGCCTCGTCGGGGGTGGCCGCCGGTACATGGTCGCCGACCAGGTCCATCGCGCCCTCTTGGAGCGTGCCTCCCGGGGTGCCGTCGGGCTCGCGCTCGATCCGGCCGTCGGCCGGGTCGGGGGTGTTGCGGTCGACGCCGGCCAGGGTCAGCGCGAGGCTGTTGACCCACGCGCCGTGGCCGTCGCGGTTGGTGAGCAGTACGGGTCGGTCCGGCACCACCGCGTCGAGCATGGCCCGGGTGGGGATGCCGCCCGGGAAGACGTCCATCGACCAGCCGCCGCCGCAGATCCAGTCGGCGTCGGGATGGGCGTCGGCGTAGGCGGCGATCACCGCGAGGTAGCCGTCGACGGAGCGTTCGCCCGCCAGATCGCAGCGTCCCATCTGCACGCCGGCGACCGCCGGGTGAACGTGTGCGTCCTGGAATCCGGGGATCAGCAGGCCGCCCGCGAGGTCGACCACCTCGGTGTCGGCGTGCACGAGTTCGCGCACGGCGTGCTCGTCGGCGACGGTCAGGATCCGACCGTCGCGGACCGCGACCGCGGCGTCGATCGGGGCGGCCGAGGTCGCGGTGAAGACCCTGCCTCCTACAAAAACGGTGTCGGCCCTGGGCCGGGTGGTCCCCATCAACGCGTCCTCTGGGTCGGTGCGGTGTTCCGCGGAGCGGTGTTCGGTGCCCACTTGGTGTTCGGTGCGGTACGTGGTGCCGTCCGGCGTCGGGCAGGTTGTGGTGCGCCCGGCGCCGAGCCGGTACGTGGTGCCGTCCGGCGCCGGGCCGGTCGGGCGGGCGGCGACCCGCCGGTCTCGAACGCCGGTCGGGCCGCGTACCTCGGCCCGGTGAACGCGGTGGGCGTGGGCCGTGGTGAGGAGTGAAACGGCAGCGCAACACTGTTGTCAACAGTGATGCGCAGCCCGACGGTCGAATCGATACACTGGTCCCACCATGCCGAAACCACCCGCAACCCCAGTCCGCAGCAAGCGAACCGGCACCCAACTGACCCCCGAGGCGATCATCGACGCGAGCCTGCGCATCGCGGCGCGGGGCAGCTCGGACGCGTTCACGATCCGCCGCCTCGGCGAGGAGTTGGGCACCGATCCGACCGCGATCTACCGGCACTTCCGCGACAAGGACGAGCTGCTGCTGTCCGTCGCGGACCGCACGCTGGGCGAGGTGCTGGACAGCATCCCCGACGGCCTCGACTGGCGGGGTCGACTGCGCGCGCTGGCCGACGGCTCGCTCGCCGTCGCGCTGAAATACCCGGTGGTCGCCTCGACCATGGCCAGCCGGACCACCAGACGCCCCAACGAGTTCCGCGTCGTCGAACTCATCCTGGGCATGGTCACCGAAGCCGGCCTCGACGGCGCCGACGCGGCCCTGCACTACCGAATGGTCGGCGACTCGCTGCTGGCGTACGTCGGCCAGCGCGCGGCGTATCTGCTGTTCGATCCCGAGGTCCGGGCGTCGGACGAGTCCGCCTGGAAGATCGAATATCGGCTGGTGGACGGGCGCGGATTCCCGCACATCACCCGGCTGGGCGCGGAGTTGGCCGAGGTCTCGCACGACCGGATCTTCCACACCCGGGTCGAGGCGCTGATCACCGCGATCGAGCAGCGCGCGGCCGCGATTCGGGAGGGCTGACACCCCGGCCGCACGAGCGAACCGGTCCGACTCGTCCTCACCATCAACGAAGATCCTCTCCACGGCGCCTGCGCAACACTGTTGACATCGGTGATGCGCAGGCGCTTCACTCTCGTCCCATCGCACAGGTCGCGCTTCGCTCGCCGACCGGTCCGGGTCCCCTTGCCGCAGTCGGCCGCGTTCGCCCGACAGAGCGAACACCACCGCTCGGCACTTGTCGCCACGATCCCGAGACGAGGGATTTCATGCCCAAGGAACCTTCCGGCCCACGCACCTCGCCCGCAAGAACCGTCGACCGCGCCGGGCTGCCCGCACCGCTGCGCGCCGTCTTCGCCACCCACGCCGAGGCTCGTCGGCGCGGTGTGCCCGTGGCCGAGGTGGCCGGCGAGCGGGCCGAGGCCGTCCGGCGCGAACGGGCCCTGCGCGCCGAGGAACGCGAGGCGGCCGCGGCCGGCCCCAGCCGACGCCGACTCCTCGGCGGCGCGGGCGCGTTCGCCGTTGCCGCCGCCGCAATGCCGGGCGGGCTGCTCGCACCCGCACGCGCCTCGGCGACCACGTCGACCGGCGCACCGCGCATCGTCGTGGTCGGCGCGGGTCTGGCCGGACTGCGCTGCGCACACCGACTCTGGACGGGTCACACCCCCGTCGCCGCGACCGTGTACGAAGCCGCCGACACCCACCTGGGCGGCCGATGCCGATCCCTGCGCGGCTACTTCGCCGGCGGTCAAGTGCACGAACACGGCGGCGCGTTCATCAGTTCCACCGACACCGAGATCCTCGCCCTCGCCCGCCGACTGGGTCTGAACAAGGAGGTCGCCGCCGGCGGGGCGCTGGCCACCGGGGACTACAAGGCGTGGATCAACGGCGCCGGGTACGACGGCGCCGTCCAGCAGGACGACTGGGTCGCGCAGGCCTACAGCGCGTTCAGCGCCTCCTACGCCGCCGCGGGGACGCCCCGTTACAACAACTTCACCGCCGAGGCGCGCCGACTCGACCGGATGTCCGCCCTGGACTACCTCGCGGAAATCGGACTGCCGGCGGGCTCCCGGCTCGGCCAACTCATCCAGTCGCTGCAACTGCAATCGGGCGGCGAGCCGGGCGACACCTCGGCGATGAGCCTGGTCGGCTTCCTCGGCTCCTCCGAGATCTTCGCCGGCGGCGGCTTCGACGAGCAGTACCATCTCGTCGGTGGGAACGACCAGTTGGTCAGCGGCATGGTCGGGCAACTCCCGGCGGGCGCCGTCAAACCGGGCCATCGACTGGTCGCACTGCGGCGGAACGCCACCGGCAGCTACACCTGTACGTTCGACCACGCCGGCAGCCCGGTCTCGGTCACCGCCGACCACGTGGTGCTGGCCCTGCCGTTCAGCACGCTGCGCAACGTCGACCTGTCCGGTGCGAGCCTGTCCGCGCTCAAACTCAAGGCGATCCGCGAGCAGGGCATGGGGCAGAACGCGAAGATCGTCACCCAGCTCACCCGCAAGACCTGGCCCGCGGTCGGCGGCAACGGCATCAGCAACACCGGCCCGGCCGGATACCAGACCTCCTGGGACGGTTCGGTGCACCTGGGCGAGAACGGCGCGCCGGCCCTGCTGGTGAACTTCCCCGGCGGCAACACCGCCCGGAACACCCTCACCGGAGCGGCGCACGGCCCGGCACCGGCCGCCGACGTGCAATGGTTCCACGGACAGATCGAGTACCTGTTCCCGGGCACCAAGGCGGCGTACAACGGCAAGGCGTACGAGGACCATTGGTCCCTCGACCCCTGGTCGCTGGGCGCCTACCACTACTACCGGGTCGGCCAGTACACCTCGATCGCCGGCTACGAGGGCGTCCAGGAGGGCAGGATCCACTTCGCGGGCGAGCACACCGACGTGGACAACTCCACCCTGAACGCGGCGGTGGCCTCCGGCGAGCGGGTCGCGGACGAGATCGCCTGCCAGATCTGAGGACCGGGCGCCGGGCCCGGCACCGCCGCGCGCCGCAGGGTGATTCGCGCGGCGGCGATGCCCGGCGGCGCCCGGCGACGCCCGGCGGCGTCGGTGCCGGTGCCGACGCCGTGTGGGTGCCGCAGCGCAGGTCGAGCGCCTGGGCCCGGCCGGACACGTCCAGTGCGCCGGCCGGCTCGGCGGCGATGACCGGGAACTCTGCGACCGACGCTGCACGCGTGGCCCCGGGGGACGCCGGCACTCGCAGCCGGCACGCGTGTCGGGTCCGGACTCGCGTCGACCGTGTCTCTGGTCTGTGGTCCATCAATCGCGTCGGGTGCCGTCCCACCCCGGCCTGATGCCCGCTGCACCGACCGTTTCCGAGGCGCGCATGGCGCGGCCGCGCCGTTCGGGAAAGCTCCGTCGTTCGGGTGCGAGTTCTTGGCGCAGCAGAGATTCATGTCCTAGACCTGGCGGCGGTCAACAGAACGCGATAACGTTCCGGCCGTCGAGACCCCGTCCCGACACCCACAGCACCCCGCGCCCGTCGCACGGCCGCCAAGGATGTCGGCTCCGCGAGCGTCCACCGGCTCTCCCCGGTTTGTCCGTCCGGCACGCCCTTGGCCTTGTCCGGGCGCTTTTCCCGCCGGCGCCCCGTCCGGCGCCGGCCGTCCTCCCACCCCGCACCCGCCGCACACCCGGCGACGACGCGGGACGGCACGATGCTGAATCCATTAACCAGTCCGCATGTGCACACGGCGCGCCCACCCCGGCGCCGAGCACGGACCCGCCGACGCAGGCCGTCCGCGGGCCCGCCACCGCCGCCCGGGTGGCAAACCTCTCCTGCGGCCTGCCCAACCGACCGACCCAGCCATGCCCCAGACCTCGACCGCCTCGTCCGCGGAAGACCCCGTCCGTCTCCACCGCCCGTCGATCAGCGCACGGTTTCACCCGAAACACCTCCACACCTTCAGCTGGGAGATCCCCGTGGAACGAAGAGAGTTTCTGGCCCGCGCCGCCGTGGTCGCCGCCGGAACCACCGCGGTCGCCGCCGGCCCCTTCCAGGGCTTGGTCGCCGCCGCACCCGGCGGCCCCGGCCGCCCCTCACGATCACACCCGCTGGGACCGCTGCGCCCGGTGGCCGACGACCGCGACGGCCAGGTACGACTCCATCTGCCGCCCGGGTTCGGCTACCGGTCCTTCTCCGCGGTCGGCGACCCGATGGACGACGGCCACCCCGCCCCCGCACGGCCCGACGGCATGGCCGCGTTCCGCGGCTGGGGCGGCACCACCGTCCTGGTCCGCAACCACGAAGTCCCCGGAACCCCTGGCGCGTTCGGCAACCTCTCCCAGGCGTACGACACCCTCGGCGGAGGCGGTACCACCACGTTGACCCTGGACCGGCACGGCCGCCTGACCGACCAGCGGATCAGCCTCAACGGTACGATCATGAACTGCTCCGGTGGACCGATGCCGTGGGGAGCCTGGGTCACCTGCGAGGAGTCCGTCGACGGGCCCGACGTCAAAAGTGCGATCCCCGGCGCGGACAACAGCAAGCTTCAACGCAAGCACGGCTACCTCTTCGAGGTGCCGGTTCGCGGGCGAGGCATCCGCGAACCCGTGCGCGCGGCCGGGCGGTTCCAGCACGAGTCGGTTTCCCTCGACCCCGTCGGTGGTGCGCTCTACCTGACCGAGGACAACCCGCTGTTCGCGTCCGGGTTCTACCGCTACCTGCCGCCGGTTCACCCGATGCGCGCCGGGCGCGTCCTGGACGGCGGTCGCCTGCAGATGCTCGCCGTCACGGGCACTCCCCGCGCGCAACTGCACCTCGGCCAACCCGAGGGCGCGACCTACCGGATTACCTGGGTCGACATCGAGGACCCCGACCCGACCTTCGCGCCCGGCGCGACCTGGTTCGACGCCGCCCCCACCGTCAGCCGCGAAGGCCAGGCCAAGGGCGCCGCGGTGTTCTCCCGACTGGAGGGCTCGGTGTACGACAACGGCACCGTGTACTTCGTCTCCACCCAAGGCGGCGACGCCGCGCCCGGCGACGAGTTCCCTCCCGGTCCGGGGGGACTGTCCGCGTTCGGCGCCGGACGCGGACAGGTATGGGCCTACGACATTCGCGCGGAGCGGCTGCGCCTGGTCCACCAGTCGCCGCACTCCTCCGTGCTGGACATGCCCGACAACATCGCGGTCAGCCCGCGGGGCACCCTCGTCCTGTGCGAGGACGGCAAGAACGAGAACTACCTGCGTGGCCTCACCAGCGGCGGTGTCCTGTTCGACATCGCGCGCCTGGCCCCGGTCCCGGGCGACCCGGACGCGGAGTTCGCCGGCGCCACCTTCGATCCCGAAGGCCGGATCCTATACGTCAACATCCAGTCCAAGGTCGGCTGCACCATCGCACTGCGCGGTCCGGGCCTGTAGTTCCGCCGGCCCGGACAAGCAGGCCGCAGGAGTTCCGCGGGTGGTCCCGGTTCAGTTGGTTCACCGGGTCAACGCTCCACTGCGGGAGCGTGTCGGCGTCGGACCGGATGGTGTCCGAGAAACCCTGCTCGGGGGCGTGCGCGCGGGCTGGTGCGCGGGCACGGCCGGCTCCGGGAAAGCACCGGCTCCCGGTCGCGGCCGGATCGACCGTGACCGGGAGCCGGCCGTCGGGGGCGTACCGGGAGCGGGGATCAGGTGCAGGTGAGCCTGGGGTTTGCCCAGTCCGCGTGGTCGTAGTCGATGCCGTTGCCGCCGTCGGTGACGGCGAGGGTCAGCGTGCGCCCTCCGGTCAGGTCGGCGGTGAGTGCCCTGGCCGGGTCCGACGTGGTCAGCACGCCGCTGTCCGCGACCTTGGTGTCGTCCCGGTAGATCCGGAACGCGACCGATCCGGTCGAGGTGCTCTCGTCGTCGACGCCGACGTCCACGGTCAGGCGGGTGCAGCGGGCGCCGAGGTGGTAGGTGAGGGTGCCGGGGGCGTGTGCGCCGAGGCCCTTGGCGTAGACGGTGCCGTTGATGGTCAGGGCCCGGCCGTCGCCGGCTGCCCGTTCACCGTTGCTGCGGTCCTTCTCCACCGGGCCCCAGCCGTTGAGCATGCCCGTCCAGGGGATGTCGGACAGGTGCGAGGTGCCGGCGGGGGGAAGAGAGGCCGGGCCGGGGGTGATTCGGTAGACGACGGTGGCGTGGGAGGGTACGGAGGCGCTGATGGTGCCGGTGGTGTTGGTGGAGGCGACCTTGGTCCACAGATCCTTGAGCCGGTAAGGGCTGCGGTTGGCGATGCCCAGGGCGTCCATGGTGGTGGAGATGGTGGCGGTGCCGCCGGTCTCGTTGGTCAGCGAGACGGCGCGGTCGCCGTTGGCCAACTCCTTGACCATGACCACGAGGCCGCCGCTGTTCGCGACGACGGTGCCTTGCTTGCCCAGGGGGTCCTGGTCGACGGCGATCACGTCGGGGTTGGACAGGACCGAGAAGGTTTCCGCGCTCGCCTTGCGCAGATCGGTCCCGATCAGCAGCGGCGCGGACATCATCGACCACAGGGTGAAGTGGGTGCGGTACTCGGCGGCGGTCATGCCGCCGTTGCCGACCTCCAGCATGTCCGGGTCGTTCCAGTGGCCCGGGCCGGCGTAGGGGGCGAGGGGTTGGTTGCGGTGGGCGATGTTGATCATCGAGAACCAGTTGTCCGAGATGTCGCCCGTGGTGCGCCACAGGTGACCGATCGGGGCGGCCCACTCCCAGGCCTTGCTCTCGCCCCAGTCGCAGAGTGAGAAGACGATGGGACGGCCGGTGTCGTGCAGGGCGTTCGCCATGTCGGTGTAGCGCTTCTTGGCGTCCACGCCCTGGTTGTTGCAGTTGTCGTACTTGAGGTAGTCGACGCCGAAGGAGGCGAACAGGTTCGCGTCCTGGCGCTCGTGACCGAGGGCGCCGGGGAATCCGGCGCTGTCGCAGGTCTTGGTGCCGGCGCTGGTGTAGATACCGAACTTGAGGCCCTTGTCGTGGACGTAGTCTGCGACGGCCTTGATGCCGTGGGGGAAGCGGACCGGATCGGCGACCAGGTTGCCCGCCGCGTCCCGGTTGGGGAGGGCCCAGCAGTCGTCGAGGTTGACGTATTGGTAGCCGGCGGCCTTGAGCCCCTTGGACACGAAGAGGTCGGCGATGCCCTTGACCATGGCCTCGTTGAAGTCGGCCCGGCAGTGGGTCGAGTTCCAGTTGTTGAACCCCATCGGGGGTACCAGGGCTTGGCCGTCGGGTGCGGCGGCGGCCATCGGGGCGGCGACGACGGATGCGCCGGCCAGTGCGGCCGTGCCCACCATCGGGGTCAGGAGGGGCAGGGCGGTGAGGATCGCCGCGAGGCGGCGGGTGAGGGTGGTTCGTACCTTGTGCACGGACGGCTCCAGAGCTCGGGGATTCGAGTGAGCGCAGGTGCTGATTGGTGCGATGGGTACTTCCGGCCCGTGGAAATCATCGTGATCGAACGTATTTCAACGGGAATTGACATCCCATCGGTGGGGAGTTGGGCGTGTCAAGGGATGGACCGGAGCAAGATACGTCACTTGTCGCAGTGTTCGGGGCGTGGTGATGTTGATATGTGTCGGGTTGTTCGGGTGGCCGAAGTGCCGCGGCGGGCGCCCGACGAGTGCCCGGCGAGTGCCCGGCGAGCCCTTGGCGGAACTGCCCGTCCGCGCCCGCCGGTTCCTGTGTGGGCAGGCCGATGGCCCGTTCGCCGTCGCGGCGTTGCCGGATCACGACGGCGACGGGCAGGAGTGCTCGCCGGTGCTCCCCGGGCGATGTTTCGCCGGGAGGAGCTACGCCGACGACGTCGAGGCCGTGCGCGACGACCGTCGAAGGCGCGCGAACCCTCGGTCCACGCCTTCGGTCACTCCCAGACTGTGGCTTCGAACGTGAGCGCGGCGCGGGTGGGTACGGTCGTGATGCGCAGGTAGGCGGTGTGCCCTTCCCCGGTCTGGAGGCATACGCGCATGCCCTGGGACAGTTCGCCGCTCGTGTAGGTGCCGCGTTTGGTGATGGCCTGGTTGCAGTCGTCCCGGGTGGGTCCGGGGCCGTCGGGCGGGGTGATGGCCACGACGTTTGCCGACTTGAGCGGGCCGAGCGCCAGGTCGGGGAGGTTGAACCCGACGAAGGCGTCGGCGCCCTTCTCCGCGGGCTGGGGGAACGGCGACGGGCTGTCCAGGTCGATGTAGTTGGCGCCCGGCTTGAGTGTGATCTTCACGGGCCCGGCGAGCACTGTCGCGGATGTGTTCGCCGCTGGTGAGGTCCCTGATGTGGACGCCGGCGCCCGGTTCCCGCCGTCCGACGCCGGGGCGACCGGGACGCCGGCGTTCGTCGACGGCGACTTGTCGTCGGAACCCGATTTCGTGGCCAACTGGATCGACACGAAGATCCCCAGCACGGGGATCACGATCCCGACGACCCACCAGGCCCATTTCGGCTGATTACTCATAATGCCCCCGTATACACGCCTGTTCAAGCGCGGAGAGCCTACCACCGGTGCCCGGCCGCGGAGCGGTCCCGGACGTGCCGATGCGAAGCGACCACCGGCGCGGCCGGCCACGGGAGTTCGGCGGCGCGAAGTGCGCCGGCACCCGTGACGGAAGCTCTGCCGGGCGGCCGGGATCGTCAATGGTCACCCACCGCATCCCGGGTACCGGGTGCCGATCCGACGATTTCCGGTGTCGGGCAAAGGACTCGACGCCCCCAAGGGAGCCTCGTTCCGGCGCACTCCGGTCCCTCCTGTGCGTTCCCATGTGTCGACGGCGGGTCGATACTCGAGGAGTCCGTACGCTCACCGACCGAGGAGAGCCCGTGCGCAAACACCGCAGGAACGACGGCGACCACACCGATGCGACTCCGCGCGATCTGCCGGGCGGGCCCGAACTCGCCTCCCGTGCGCGCGCTCTGACCAAGACGTTCGGGGCCGACGACACTCGGGTCGTGGCCGTGGACGCGGTCGACATCGGCATCGAACGGGGTTGCTTCACCGCCATCATGGGGCCGTCGGGCTCGGGCAAGTCGACCCTGATGCACTGTCTGGCCGGCCTCGACTCGGTGACCAGTGGTCACATCTGGGTCGGGGACACCGAGATCACCGCGCTCAAGGACAAGGATCTCACCCGACTGCGCCGGGACAAGATCGGTTTCATCTTCCAGACGTTCAACCTGCTTCCCTTCCTCACCGCGATGGAGAACATCGTGTTGCCGATGTCCATCGCCCACCACAAGCCGGACCGGGCCTGGCTCGACCAGGTGGTGGCGACCCTGGAGATCGGTGACAGGCTGCGCCATCGTCCGTCGGAGATGTCCGGCGGGCAACAGCAACGCGTCGCGTGTGCACGGGCGTTCGCGTCCCGCCCCGAACTCATCTTCGCCGACGAGCCGACCGGCAACCTGGATTCGCACGCGGGCGCCGAGGTGCTGGGCGTACTCCGCCGCAGCGTCGACGAACTGCGCCAGACCGTGGTCATGGTCACCCACGACCTGGTCGCCGCCTCCTACGCGGACCGCGTCGTCTTCCTCGGCGACGGCCACATCGTCGACGAGATGAACACGCCGACGCACGAGCGGGTCCTCGAACGCATGAAGCGCTTCGACGCCACCAAGCGCAGCACCTGACCCGGGCCCGGCGGCAGCGGCGGGGGCGGCGATCCGGCCGCTGCGCACGGATGGCCGGCTCGCGGGCCCCGGAGGTTTCGATGGTGCCGCCACCGCCGGGTCTCCACGCGCCGCCCGGGTCGCGGTGTGCGGTGGCGGTGACGTCAGGGTGTCGTGGTGCGCTCCGGGCTGCCCGATGCCGAGTCGACGATCGCTCCCGGTGTGATCGCGGAGGCGGCGATCGGCAGGTGGGGCGTGTGGGTGTCTTCGAGCGCGTCGAGTTCGGCCAGCCATCGGGTGGGGAGTTCGTCGATGGCGGGCAGGCTGGGGTCGGCGACGATGGCCAGGTGCGCGGTTCCGGCGTATTCGGCCAGGCAGATCGACAGGCGGTGTCCCGCGGGCAGGAACATCAGCGGCAGCAGGGTGTGGATGTTGTGGCCGTGGAGTTCGAGGGGCCGTGCGGGGCCGGGGACATGGGTGGCCACCACGGTGGTGCGCCGCGGGTGCAGCACGCGTGCCAGGGCCCGACCGTGCCAACGGGTGGGCAGGGTATCGAACAGGATGTCGGCGTCGGGATCGCAGCGGCCGGTCCGGATGCTCGCGGTGGCCAGGTGCGTGGCGGCCAGTCGTTCGGCCGCGGTGGGCACTCGGCACGGCAGGACGACGGGGACGCCGCGGTGGAAGTTGCCCACCGCGCTACTCGTGTCCCGGCGCCGGCTGTCGAGGGGGACCATCGCCCGCACGGTGCCCGTGGCGCCGTCGGGCAGCCAGGGTCGCAGGGCGCCGGCGAGGGCGGCCAGGTAGACGTCGTTGAGGCTGGTGCCGCTCGTGCGCGCGATCGCCTTCATGCGAGGCAGCGGCGTGTGGGCCCATCGGCGTAGCGGTGGGCCGGTCGGGGCTTGCACACGCGCCGGGCCGAGGTCGATCGCGTGCGCGGGCAGCGCGATGTCGATCGCGGCGCGCAGCAGGGCGCGCACGCGGCCGGGCGTCCAGATGCGTGCCGGCCTGGGGGGTGCGTGGCGGCGCGGGAGGCCGGATTCCCCCAGCGCGGCGAGCATGACCCCGATCAGGGACATGCCGTCCATGAGGCCGTGGTGGGCGCGAAGGAGCAGGGCGAACTCGTTGTCACGGTGGCCGTGGAGCAACGTCATGCCCCAGGTGACGTCCGTGAGGGGCCGGGCGCACACGCGCTCGATCGCCGCGTGCAGCGCGACGTCGCCGCCGCGGGTGGGCAGCGCGACCTCCTCGAGGTGATCGGCGGGCGCGGCCGGACCGCGCGTGTTCGCGCCGGGCGCGCGGGCTCGGTCGCGCAGTGGGGGGTGGGCCGCGCGGGCCAAGTCGATCAGCGCGTGCAGTTCGACGGTCGAGGGCGCGGGGCCGGTGATCACGGCCACGCCACCGATCTCCATGCTCGAGTGGGGGTGCGCCGCCGCGTAGTCGAACCAGCGTTCGCCCGCCGCGGCCGCGGCATCATGTCCGTGCACGGTGTTCTCCCTCGGATGTCGTTCGCATGGTGAGAGGGCTGATGCGTGGGCGCGTGTACATAGGGCGTGTCACGTCTTCGGCCCCCGCATCATCGGCGCGCCGGTGCGGCCGGATTCCGGTCACGTGCGCAGTCCCCGCTTCCCGGGGCGTGGGGTGGGTTTCGCGGTGCCCTGGGCAGGTGTGGCCGCGCGTGGGCGTGTTCGTGGTCACCGCGCGCCCACCGGGGCCGTCGTCGGGGCTTCGGATGATGGGGGTCGGTGGTCGGGGATCGCGGCGGCGACCTCGCGTACCAGTGCCCAGGCGTTGCGTACGGAGGTCTGCGATGCCAGACGCGAGCCCAGGGCCGCGCGCAGGACGTAGCGGCCGTCGACGGTGGTGGGCGTCACCAGGATCCGGTGGGTGGCGTCCAGGTCGGCGCGCAGGCGTTCGGTGCGCGCGTTGTCGCCGACGAGGCGGAAGCACACCAGTCCGAGGGTGTGCGAGACGAGTTCGAACCCGGGGGTTTCCCGGACCAGGTCGGCGAACAGGTCGGCGAGCAGGAGCTGTTCGCGGATGTGCGTGCGCAGGCCCTCGATGCCGTGGGTGCGCAGGACGAACCACAGTTTCAGGGCGCGGAAGGGGTGCATGAGCGGCACCTGCCAGTCCCGGAAGTCGGTGACCTCGCCCGAGTCGCTGGCCCGGTTCCGCAGGAAGTCCGGGCGGATGTCCATGGCGGCGGTGAGGCTGTGCCGGTCGGCCACCCACATGGCGTCGCAGGGCGGTCCCGTCAGCAACCACTTGTGGCAGTTCACGGCATAGGAGTCGGCGTGTTCGACGCCGTCGTTGATCCAGCGGTTCTCCGGGCAGACGGCCGCCGATCCGGCGTAGGCGGCGTCCACGTGCAGCCACGCGCCGAATTCCCGGCACACCGCGGCGACGGCGGCGATCGGGTCGATGGCGCAGGTGCCCGTAGTGCCGACGGAGGCGACCACGATCGCGGGAACGACGCCCGCGGCGCGGTCGGCCGTCAGTTGCTCGCGCAGGGCGTGCGGGTCCATCTCGCACGTGCCCGGCGTGGTGGCGATCAGGGCCGGTTCGCCCAGGCCGGCGATGCGCGAGGCCTTCGGGACGCAGGAGTTCGCCTGGTCGGTGCAGTACAGGCGATGGCGGCCCTCGGTGCCGTGCTCGCGCCAGCGCCCGCCCGAGGCCCGGTACAGGGCGGCGACCACGGCCACCAGGACCGCCGAGGACGCGGAGTCCTGGAGGACCCCGCCGCCGTCCCCGCCGCTGAGGAACCGCTCCGGCAGGCCCAGCGCGAGCGCGAGGTGGTCCAGGACGGCCTCCTCGAGTTCGGTGGCGGCCGGGCCCGTCGACCACATCATGTGCTGGACCGCCAGGCCCGATGCCAAAAGCTCGCCGACCACCGACGCGGGGCTGGTCTGGGTGGGGTAGTAGCCCAGGAACGACGGGTGTTGCCAGTGCACGAGGCCGGGCATCACCACACGCCGCACATCGGCCAGCACTTCCCGGATCGGCTCCCCCCGCGTCGGCACGCCGTCGGGCAACATCGCGCGCACGTCCCCGGGGCGAAGGTCCGGCGTCACCGGCAGGCGTTCCTCGCGCAGGTCCTCCCAGTAGTCCTCGAGGATCTCGGCGACCATGCCGATCGCGCCGCGAAACGAATCATCCATTGGAATTCGTGACATGACGGGTAACGTACCGCAAAAACCTACTGAAACGGCCTATATGTCAAGCGAATCCGTGCTGTGGCTCGCTCCTCCGCAGCAACTGCCCCACGACCTCGCGACCCTGCGCGCGGCCGCACACCGACGCGATCGTCACCACGCGCCCCCCGACCACCGACGCGTCCCCGAACGCAGGCCTCGCGAAGCCGTGTTCGACGAATACTTCGCCGTCGCCCGGTGCGCCTGTGCCCCCGCGCTCCTGTTGATCGACGCCCTCGACGACACCCTCGCCAAAGTGCGCGCCCTATCCCGGAACCCGGACGGGACCCCGACGGAGCCCGACCTCGAACTCGCCGCGCACGCCGCCGGGCTGACCCCCCGAAGCGACTCCCGTGTACGCCGGACGGACGCCACGGTCCGCGAACGCTGGATCCAGGGGCACCGACTGTTCTTCGCCCTCACCCAGGCCACCATCGTCGCCCTGCGACACGCCCTCCACGCCCCCACGCCCGCCGGATCCGTCCTCGGCCTGGACAGCGCCGCGCACTTCCTGCGCGCCAGTGCGTCGGCCCTGCGTGTCACCGCGAGCTTCGGCGTCGACGACTACCACGACATCGTCCGACCCTCGATGGCCCCACCGCACGTTTCGCGAACGGGATTCTCCGGCCTGTGGTCGGCCGATCACCGTGTCCTGGTGCGGAGCCTGCGCGAGTGGGGCCGGGTCGCACCGGCGAAGTCCGCCACCCTGCGACCCGCCCACCGGCGCCTGGCCGAGGTTCTGACGGACGTCCACCATGCCCACGTGGGCGTCTGTTCGCGCTTCGTCGGCTCCGGACCCTCCCTGCTCCGCGGCGCGGAACCGGGGGTGGAGGCGCTGGAACGCCTGTGCCGGCGGCGCCGCGCCGACCTGGACGCCGCGCCCGCCACCGAGCCGGCCCGACCACCCGAAGCCCGGGACACAACGCTCACCCTTCACCACTGAATCCCACCCGCACGGGCGCCCCCGGACTCGCTCCGCCGACCGCGCGGCCGGCGGACCGGCACCTTCGTGCCCTACCTTCGACACGTCCCCTCGTACCCGGGCTTTGCGGAGCACTCTCCCGGGCCGTCTTCCCGACGACCTTCCCACCGGAGGAGCCGCCGGGCCGGCCGGACGCCCGGGGCGGTCGGGTCGGCATCGACCCTTCCCGGTTTGCGCGACGACGGGGTCGAGGGTTCAGCCGCCGCGGCGCCGACCGACCCGAGCGGGTCGGGCGGCCCGACACCCGGCGGCTGTGCGGCTACCGCCTCGGATCGGCGGCGGTTTCGAGGAGGATCCGCGCGGCGGAGAGCGCGGCCTGGGCCGCGTGTGGGTCCGCCGGATGGTCGGCCACCACCGTGGCGCCTTCCACGAGAATGAGCAACTGCCGGGCCGGCGCTTCGGGTCGCGAGGCGTTCGCGGCTTCCGCGATCGACGTCAGGACGATCACGGGTCGGACCTCGTACAGCGGTCGGCGCCGACGGCCGACGAGATCTCCGGTGACGGCGACCGACCCCGGGCGGGTTCCGCCGGCGCCCATATCCTGCGTAGCATGATCAACTCGTATGCGGACCTTGACGATGCCGGAGTCGCGATAGCAGCGGTGCGTGCGGGCGCGGACGTGGTGCGCAACATGTACGGCAGGCGGCTCACGCGCATCGACAAGGGCGCCGGGGACTTCGCCACCGCCGCCGATGTGGAGGCCGAAAAGACGATCCTCGGCGTCATCCATGCCGCCCGGCCCGACGACGCCGTCCTCGGCGAAGAGGGCGGACAGCAGGGTGCCGCGGAGACCGAGCGCCGGTGGCTGGTGGATCCCCTGTGCGGCACGCTGAACTACGCCGTCGGCAACATGCTGGTGGCCGTCAACGTGGCGCTGCGCGACGGGGCTGCGGCGGTCGCCGACCCGTTCGGCGGCGAGATCTTCTTCACCGACGGTGAGACCGCCCGGGTGCGGCACGACGGGGCCGATGCCCTGCTGTCGCCCACGCCCGCCACCCGACTCGTGGATGTCAACCTGGACCCGCCGTTCCCCAACGCACCCGGCTTCCGGGCGGTGGACCTGTTGGCCCAGCCCCGGTTCGTCGAACGGTTCCGGCCCCGGGTGGTGTCCACGACACTGGCATTGGCCTGGGTCGCCGCCGGCAAGCGCGCCGCATACGTCACCGACGGCGGCGACCTGTCCGGGAGCGTACATTTTGCCGCCGGCATCGCCCTGTGCCGGGCCGCCGGTTGCGTGGTCACCGGCATCGACGGTGCCCCGATCGGTCAGGCCGGCCGCGGACTCGTCGTGGCCGCCGACGGTGAAACCCACGAACTGCTGATGTCGATGATCCGCAGCAGCAGCCGGCACCGCACCTGACGGGTCGTCCCCACCTCAACGAGCCGGCGCCCCATTGAGAGGGAACAAACCGCGCAGGAGCGGCCATCCCTGAGCAGAGGGTGGGGACAACCAACGTCAACCGCAACCCGCTCAACACCGGCCCTGTCGAAAGCCGTGAACGGTTCACCGCCTACAACGCGGCCGGCAGGAAGTTGTACGAGATCCCCGACTCGGCCTCGCCGCTCTGTGACCGCACACCGGGCAACGCGCTTCCGGTGTACCGCTCGAACGCGACGGCGCAGCCGGATCCCGCCTCGTGCGAGACCGCCCATGCCTGGACGGGCACAAGCGGCCGATCCACGGATGGTCGGCTCGCGGGACAACCCGATACGACCGTGCGGTGCGGCGTCGGACGACCCGGCATGGGACCCGCAACAATCGGCGGGACACTGCGGTAGTGCGGCGGACGGCTACCGAGCGCGAGGGCTCGGGACTTCACGGTCTGCTCCCGCCGTCCTGCCGGGTTGTCGCAGATCGAGCCCGCTCTGCTTCCAGAGGCGGGACCACCTGCCGCGGCTGGGCGAAGCGCAACATGTTGCCGGAGGGATCGACGAACGCGCAGTCGCGGACGCCGTCGGGCTGGTCGATCGGTTCCTGCATCACCTCGGCGCCCGCGGCCTCGATACGCTCGAAGGTGGCGTCGCAGTCGTCGGTCGCGAAGACGAGGGGGCCCAGCAGGCCGTCGGCCATCAGGCCGGCGATCGCCTGCCGGTCGGCCGGTGGGACATGGGGGTCCGCGCCGGGGGATTCGAGGACGATTCGCACATCCGGCTGTGCGGGCGGGCCGACGCTCACCCGTCGTATCCTCCCGGATCCGTGGCCGTCGCGTACCTCGAAGCCGAGCACGTCACGGTAGAAGCCGAGCGCCGCGTCGAGATCGTGGACGGTGAGCGTGCAGGACGAGAGCCTGAGGTTCGTGCGGGTCACCGCCGCCCCTTGTCGCCGCCGGGAAGTACGACGATGTCGCGGTCGCGGAGCCGGTCGGGGTCGGTGTCGATATCGATGCGGGTGATCTTGTCGTCGTCGACGGTGAACGCGAAGACGGCCTTCGGTCGGCCCAGGTGCGACCAGACGGCCGCCGGTACTCCGTCGACCAGAGCGAGCCGGGCGGCCTGAGCCCGTCCGGCGAAGAAGGTCGCCACCTCGTGGCCGCCGCGGATGTCGCCGACCACCGCGTCCGGATCGAGCACCTCGACCAGGGCGGCGAAGTTCCCACCCCGGGCGGCGGCGAGAAATGCCTCGATGATCTCCCGTTTGGCCGATCGCGCGGCATCGGATGCGTCGGCGGCTCCTTGTACCCGACGCCGGGCCCGGCTGGCGAGTTGTCGCGCCGCCGCCGGGGAGCGGTCGGTGATGGCGCCGATTTCGCCGAACGACACGGCGAAGACGTCGTGCAGGACGAACGCGAGCCGCTCGGCGGGAGTGAGCGTGTCCAGCACCACCGTCAGCGCGACACCGACCGAATCGGCCAGCAGCGTCTCGTCCTCGGGGCCGGACGGGGCGGTCGGCCGGATGGTCGCATGCGGCGCTTCCGGCTCGGGCGGCAGCGCCCCGGCCGACTCCTCCCGCCGATTCCGGCGCGCCTCGAGCATGTTCAGGCACACCCGGGCGACGATCGTGGTCAGCCAACCTCCCGGGTTCTCCACCTGGCCGGTGTCGGCGCGGCTGACCCGCAGCCACACCTCCTGCACCGCGTCCTCGGCCTCGCCGGGCGTGCCGAGCATCCGATAGGCCACCGCGTGCAGGCGGCCCTGGTGCTCGGCGAACCGCTCGTTCACCCAGTCCTGATCGACCATGTGTCACATTCCTTCGTCTCGTCGGTCATTACCGATTGACCGGTGAACCCGTGCCGATGTGACATCCGGGCCCGACCCGGTTGTCCGGCCTGCCGGCGGTCGAACGGCACAGCACCTCGAGTACCAGGGAGACAACAATGAAAGCGCACGTGAGCTCGATCCTTCTCGGCGTCCGGGACATGGAGGAGTCCAAGCGGTTCTACACCGAGGGGCTGGGCTGGAAGGTGGCGAACGACTACGGCATCTCGGTGTTCTTCGAATCGGACGGCGCCTCACCCGTCGGCTTCTACGGCCGCCAAGGCCTGGCCGACCAGGTGGGCACGAGTTCGGAAGGCAGCGGCTTCAGCGGGCTGGTCCTCACCTACGTCGTCCGCAGTGAGGCGCGGGTCGACGCGGTCATCGCGGAGGCCGAGAAGGCCGGCGCCACGATCCTCAAGCCCGCCGGCGCCCTGCCCTGGGGCGGGTACGGCGGCACCTTCGCCGACCCGGACGGCTACATCTGGAGCCTCGCCTACAGCGCCCAGGGCGAAGACCAGCTCTACGCGGAGTAGCCGCCGAGGACAGCGTCCGGACAGAGCGGGACGCGGCCCTCGCCGGCCACGCGGGACGGCCCCTGCCCACCGGTGAACTCGCGGCGCGACCGCCGCGACCGGCCCCGATGGGCAGGTTCGGCGTGACCGCGGGTCGGGCGCGATGCATTCGGTTCACGGACGGGCACCGAGCTTGTGCCGCACCCCCCCGGCATCGAACCGCCGGGGGGTGCGGCACAAGCAGATGGCCCGGAGTGGCATGACGGTGGTCACGGGTTCGGTGTGCCGGTTCGGTTGCGGGCCGGCCGGGGTTCCTGGACCTTCACGCGAACCCCCCGCGCCCGGTCGCCGACTGGCTCGCCCGGACCGCCAAGACTCGGGTCATCGGACCGCGGCACGACCCGGCCGACGACACCGCCCACCACATGACGGGAGGATCCCTGGCCGAGTGGTTCGACATCCTCGTCCACCTGCGGTACGTGACGCCGGCCCGCCCGCTCCGCCACGGGTAGTCGCCGGCGGACACGAAAACCGTGGCCGAGACCTTGTGACCCGGTGGGGTGGGTATCTGTGGGGCGGGTGTCACCCGTGCTCTCGCCATGCTCCGGACCGCGTACGGCGAGCCCCGCCTGCCGGCCCGCCCCGGAGTGGTAGCCCGGGCCGGCCGGAAGTCGGCACAGGCAGCGTGGCTTTCCCGGCCGTCGTCGGCCGGGTGAGGGGAATCCCCAGGACACCGGCCGTGGCGCTGCGGCAGCCTGACGGCCCGTCACCTCGGTTGGCGGACGCTCCGGTCTGCTACGAACCGTCTTGGGAAGGACCCATTCCTCATGCGCTTTCGCGCCCGCCTAGCTGCCGCCGTCGTACCCCTCCTCGTGGTGACCGCCGCGTGCGGCGGGTCGGAGGACGAGAAGGAGGACGCGAAGGCGCCCGGCGTCGGCGCAACCGCGGACGCGACCCCCGCCGGTGCCTCGGGCGGCGGCTCCGTGGGCAGCGATGCAATCGCCGCCGGCACCAAGGGCCACAAGCTCGTCGTCCCGGCGTCGGTCGACGCCTACACGAAGTCGGGTCCGGGCAGCACGCCCGGCGAGAAGGAGGGCGAGGGCCTCGGGGTGGACAACGCCCAGGCGGTGTCCGGCGTCTACAACGCGCCCGGCACCGATCCCGGGAACCGGGCGAAGGTGGGCGGCACGCGGCTGACCTTCGACGGCTTCTCCGGCGAGATCGCCGACCCCGCCAAGGCACTCGACAAATACTTGGCCGACGTCGGCAACAAGGGCCTGAAAGGCACCGGGAAGGCGCAGGGGATCGAGATACAGCCCGACGGAAGGGCCAGGACCGTCAAGCCCGCCGGCTTCGCGGGCGCGCTGATGAAGTGCCAGGACATGAAGGTCACCCACGGCACGGGCGACGCGGCCCCGAAGAACGTCGCGGATTTCCGGTTCCCGGTCTGCGCCTGGGCCGACTACTCCACCCTCGGCGGCGTCAACGTCGTCGGCCTGGCGCAGATGACGATCGGCGGCGAGGGCGCCTCGCAGGACGAGGTCGCCGCGTTGACCGTCAAGCTCTACCACACGGCCCGCCAAAAGGCCTGACACGTGGCGGGGGAGCGGCCCGACCGAAGCGGTCGGCCGGGCTGCTCCGGATTGCCTCCCGGTCAGCCGGGCATGGCGGTGCCGCCGTTGATGCGAAGGATCTGGCCGGTGATGAACTCGGCGGCGGGTGACGCGAGATAGCAGATGGCCCAGGCGACGTCGTCGGGTTGGCCGATCCGGCGGAGGGCGGCGGCTTCGATGTTGCGTTCCTGGGGGACGCCGGCGGTCATGGGCGTGGCGATGACGCCGGGGGCGACGGCGTTGACGCGAACGCCGTCGGGGCCGGCTTCGACGGCGAGGGTTTTGGTGAGCTGGGCGACGGCGGCTTTCGACATGGCGTAGCAGGCGACGTTGGGGCGCAGGGTGTCGATGGCGCTGGAGGCGACGTTGACGATGCTGCCGCTGCCTTGTGCGGTCATGACACGGGCGGCGGCGCGACAGCCGAAGAAGACGCCTTTGAGGTTGACGGCGAGGACACGGTCCAGGTCGGCTTCGTCGGTGTCGACGACGCGGCGGGCGTGGGAGATGCCGGCGATGTTGACCATGGTGTCGAGGCGGCCGTGGCGTTGCGTGGTGCGGTCGATCAGGTCGTCGACGGCGGCGGCGTCGGTGACGTCGAGGGGGTGGTGCCAGGCGCGGCCGGTCCCGTGCGCGGTCTCGATCATCCGGGCGGTTGCTGCGGCACCGTGGCCGTCGTGGTCGGTGCAGATCACGGTGGCGCCGGAGTCGGACAGGCGCAGTGCGGTGGCGCGGCCGATGCCGCCGGCGGCTCCGGTGACGACCGCGATCCGGTCGGTCAGGTCGTGGGCGGGGTTCACCGGCTGTCCTTGGTGGTCGTCAGGGTGCGGAGGGCCTCTTGGGAGGTGGTGGCGGCGATGCGGTAGATGCCGCGGCCCATGAAGGAGGTCTCGGCGTCGAAGCGCCGGGTGAACGCCTCGACCGCCGCCTCGTGGGCACCGGTGTTGTCCGGTGCGGCGAGGACGGCGAGTTCGGCGAGGTGGCAGGCGAGTTGCAGGTCGTCGCCGATGAGGTCGCGGGCTTTGGCGGCGAGGGTGTCGGCGCCGCCCGCGAGTTCGGCGAGGACTGCGGCGAGTTGCTCGCGGGGGGTGGGGAGCAGGTCGGCGGCGTAGCCGTTCCACCAGCCACCGTTGAGCCGGATGACATTGGCGGCGATGAACTCGGGCCGGTCGTGCAGGGGTTGCAGGTACGGCAGGTCCGCCAGGCGCGGCGGGATGCGCAGCGTGTCGAGGATGGTGTCCGGGCGCCGGCCGGCGTTCAGTGCGTCCAGGGTGTGGGCGACGATGTGGCGCAGGAGTTCGGCGGCGTTGCCGAGGCGTTCGCGGATGGTGGCGGCGCCGAGGATCGGCATGGAGTGGCCGGGGATGAGGGCGTCGGGGCCGACGGCGGCGATGCGGTCGAAGGCGTCCGCCCATTCGTCGGCGTAGCGCTGGACCTTTTGCGGGTTGCCGGCGTTCGGGCACACCCCGTTCCACAGGTCGCCGACGCAGACCACGCGTCGGCCGGGGATCCACACCCAGGTGGCGTCGTCGGTTTCGGCGCGGGCGTGGTGCAGGTGGAATTCCTCGCCGCCGATCCGCAGGGTCAGCGTGTCGTCGTACACGGTGTCCGGCCAGAATATGTCGGTGTCGTGCCGGGGCCACCAGGTGCGCGGGCCGCCGGACTGGCGGGCGTTGACGGTGGTGTTGAGGTCGGCGGTGCGGATGTAGCGGCGGAACCGGTCCAGGACGGCGCGGTGCGCCACGATGCGCGGGGGCGGGTCGCCGCGCTCGGCCGCCTCGGCGAGCAGCGGGCCGTGCCCGAACGCGTGGTCGATGTGCGCGTGGCTGTACACGACGGTGTGCAGCGGCGCGTCGGTGACGGTGCGGATCAGGCGCAGCAGCTCCGGTCCGTCGTGCCGCATCGCGGTGTCGACCAGGACCAGGCCCTCGTCCGTCTCGATCACCGCGACGTTGACCACTCCGGCGGTGACCTGCCACGTGCGCGGCGCGACCTCGATCGCCCGGCCCTTCGGCTCCGCCCAGACCTCGAACAACCTGCCCATGGTGCCGGATGGAGTGCGGTGCTCGGCGGGAGCCGGCGTGTCCGCGGCGTGGCCGGGCGGATCGGCGAAGTGGTCGTTCATGTAAACCTCCGAGAGTCCAGAGCGTCCATCGACTGATTTAAACAGATGATTGAATCAGGTGATGGAAACAGGTGATGGCTATCATGGTTCCGGTGTGATCGGCAAGAACCGGAAAGGCGGGACACGGTGGGCAGCAGCGACGGGGCGCGGACCGGCGGCATGACCGAGACCGACGGAGACACGACCGCGACGCGGCTGATCGAGGCCGCCGAGCGGCGGATTGCCGAAGCCGGCGTCGACGGCGCCTCGATGCGCGCGATCAACGCCGAAGCGGGTGTGAACGTGGCCGCCGCGCACTACCACTTCGGCTCCAAACAGGCCCTCGTGAACGCGGTGCTCACCCACCGCATGAGCCGGCTCGCGCAGCGCCGCGCCCGCTACCTCGACCGGCTCGGCGTCGCGGACACCCCCGAACTCGGCGCGGTCGTCGAAGCCTTCGTACGTCCCCTGGACGAAATCCGCCGCGAGGAGCCCTGGGGCCCGACCTACCTCGGCTTCCTCGCCGCCCTGGCCCGGGCCGCACAGCCCTGGCGCGACCGCCTGGCCGAACAGGCCGCTCTGCACCGGGCCCCCTTCGACGCCGAACTCGCCCGTGCCCTGCCCGCGTTGCCGCCTGGCGTCCTTCGCACCCGCTTCGCCTGGGCCGCACTCACCATCGTCACCGCCCTCGCCGACGCGCCCCCGACCGACGACCACAATGCGCACGACGTCGCCGACGCACTGATCGACTACACCACCGGCGCACTGGGAGCAGCACACCGCTGACCACACGCGAAACCGGACGGCAGCCGCCGTGAACGGCACGCCACCGGCCCCTCGGAGCCGGCAGGCGCCACCGCATGGCGTGCACATCGCCCCCTCCCGAAAGTGCGCCGCCCGCCCCCGAGCGCGCGTCGAAGCGCCTTCAGGCCGGAGTGACAACCTTTCCCACGCCTCGCCTCCAACGACCCCTCGGCGAACCGGCCGGTCGCGCGGCGAACGGTCGTCGGTGGCGGCGCCGTGGGTCTCCGCACCGTCGCGGTGGTGTCACAGGGCGCGTCGGTGCCCCCGTCGCGCCGTCACGAGACCACGACCGCCTCCGTTGCCCGGGCTCCCCGGTCGGCGGCGGGCACGCGGGACTCCGGCAGGCTCTCGCGTGTCTTCGCCCAGTGCAGGAGGTCGGCGTCGGCCAGTGTGCTCACCCACATGTCGGCGAGTGCCAGTTCCTCGTCCCGAGGATCGGCGCCCACGCCCAGGACGCGCAACCCCGCCCGCGTCGCGGAGAGGATGCCGCAGTACGAGTCCTCCACCGCCAGGGTGACGGCGGGAGTGGCGCCACAGGCTCGGGTGGCGGCGAGGTAGACGTCCGGATCGGGCTTGGGGCGCAGGTTCGCGTCCGGGACCACGACGTCGACGAAGCGGTGGACCAGTCCGGCATGTGCCAGGCCCGATTCCACCACGTCACGGGGGCAGTTGCTGGCTACCGCCAAGGGCGCGAAGTACGAGGCCAGGCGTACGAATTCGACCGCCCCGGGAATCGTCACGGGATGGGCCGCGACCAACTTGCGGAAGTGTTCGAGGAGTTGCCCGGTCAACTGGTCCGCGTGGGTGGTGGGCAGGCCCACCACCTCGGTCATGAGCCGCCCGCATTCGGTGAAGTGCAGGCCCTTGGTGCGTTCACCGAAGTCGGCCGGGGTGGTGACCCCGTACCCGCGAAGCACGAGCTCACGCGCTTCTTCCCAGTGGCATTCGCTGTCCAGCAGGGTTCCGTCGCAGTCGAAGACGATGGCTGCGGGGGTCCAGGAGAGGAGGGAGTTGCCTGTCATCGATGGGGCCGTCCGATCGAGAGAGGGCGGGCCCCCGAGATGCCCGCGCGAGGTCCGGAGACGGCGTTGTGGGCCGACCCGAAACATAACGCTCATTACGTTAGATTGAATACGTTAAGTAATCAAATAATGACGCTCTGGCAGCGTGTTGCTCTCGATGGCGGGTGTAGGCGGGCGCGGGCCCCGCTGGATCCGGCGGTGTGCGTCGCGCCACGGGGCACCGGTCATGGCGGGTCGCCGCGTCGTACGGTGATCCGCCGGCAGGTGCGGAGGGCGTTCGCGCGGGTGGTCGGGACGGCGCGTCCGGCGCTGTCGGCCCGTGGCTATTCGGCGTCCGCGCAGATCTTCCGGGCGACTCCGGGGCCGTCGGTAGTACACGCCAGGGCGCGGGTCAGGGTGTCCTCGGTGCGCAGGGGATCGGCGAGCAGGGCCGGTAGGAGCAGGCGCCAGAGGTCGGTCAGGTCGTTCTCGATGTCGGCGCGGCCGGAGAGCGCGTCGGAGACGGTGTGCATGCCGAAGAACGCGTGGATGATCGAGCGAGCCGCCGCCGCCGGATCGACGCGGTCCGCGAGATCGCCTTCCGCTCGCGCACGATCCAGGAGGGCGTGGGCGGCGGCGATCCAGTCCACGAAGGGGGTCGGCAGTGTCGCGTCGATGGCGTAGCGCTCTCCCCACAACCGCGCCCCGCCGCGGACCACGGGATCGTCGCGATAGGCCCGGGCCACCGCGAAGCTGAGCCGCACCAGGCCCGCCAAGGCAGGGGCGCCCGCCGGGATTTGCCGTTCGATGAGCTCCGGCCAGGTGGCGAAGTGGGCTTCGACGATCGCGCGGGCCAGGGCATCCTTGTTGGTGAAATGGAAATAGATGGCACCGCTGGTGAGTCCCGACGCGTTGCCGATATCGCTGATGCTCGTCCCGGCGAACCCTCGCTCGTGGAACAGGCGTGCCGCCGTCTCCAGAAGGGATTGGCGAGTCGCTCCTGCCCGTTCCTGCACGTGCCACCTCCAGCTCGGATGCCTGCGTAGAAACTAATGCCGTTCGGGCTCGTGGTGACGCACCACGGACGCGACACGACATCGCTCGGAAGCGGAACCGCCGCATTTCCCAAGGCGCGCTTCATGCCGCGGGAGTCGTGGCGAGAAGACGACATGCACCATCCCGGCCCCTGGGTTCTGCTTGTATCCATGACTACGTTCGGTGGCCGCGCAGCGTCTTCGGGCCTGTCGGCGAGGCAGTTGAGTTGGTCGCGCACCGTGGCCCGGGAGTCGGTACACCGGGCCTCGGTGGCCGAGGTGTTGCTGACCGATGTGGTCCGTCTCGCCGAGGCGACCTTTCTGGCCGCGGCCCAATGGCCACGCTCGCATCCCACATTCCCGCCGTCCGGCGACGGCGGACACAGCCGGCTGATGATCGTGGAAACGCTACGTCAGCTGGGAATCTTCATCCCGTCGCGGTTCTTCTCCGTGCCTCTCGAAGCGCACTTTCTGATCAAGGACCTTTTTTACGGCGTGAATGTCGCCACGGAGCCGCGTTTGCGGAGTGGCGCCACCGATATCACCTGTTTGGCCGAAGTCGACGACCTGCGGCCCACCCGCGACGGGCGCGGACTTCGGGGCATGCGGTTGCGTATCCACCTCTCGGCCGGCCTCACGACCTTCGCGCGCGCGGGAGGCAACGCGCGATTCCTGGACGCGGGCACGTATGCGGCTCTGCGCGGCGATTCGGCCGGGGTTCGAGCGCCTCGGCCGTGCCGCAGACCGACACCGGAGGCGGTGGACGCGGTCCTGCCCCGCGACGTCCTGCTCGCACACGGCGGGGGTGGGGTCCTGGAACTGGATCCCGCCGATCACCTGCATCCCTTCTTCTTCGATCACGCCGGCGACCACGTGCCCGGGATGGTCCTCGTCGAAGCCGCCCGGCAGGCGATCGCACTCGCGAGCGACGGCGAACTGTTGCGGCCGACGGCGTTTCGGCTGCGGACGCCGTATTTCACCGAGTTCGATCCGCCGGCCCGGGTCGAATGCTCCCTGCACAGCGGACGGCAGGCCTCGTTTCGTTTCCGGCAGGGGGCGGGCCACACGGCGACCGGGGCGTTGCGGTACCGCTGAGACGGGGCCGGTGCGGGGCGGCCGGACGGACGCGCCCCGCACCGGTGGATTGGGTCAGGCCAGGCCGAGGACCTCCTTCGCGGCGCGCGCGCCCTCGGTGGCGCCGCCTTCCATGAAGCCTTGGAAGTCGTAGGAGGTGTGTTCGCCGGAGATGTGCACGTTGCCCTGGCGGGTTCCCTCATAGCCGGCGTAGCGGTGCAGGTAGCCGACCGGCCAGTACGAGTAGGCGCCCAGGGAGTACGGGTTCCTGGTCCAGGCCGACAGTTGGGCCTTGCCGGTCCATTGGGCCTTCGTGCCGGGGAAGAGGTTGTCGATCTGTCCCAGGTAGGTGTTCGCCAGGTTCGCGACGTAGGCGTCCTGTTCGGCGGTGTTGAAGGGGCCGGACGGGTTGAGGGCGGAGGCCATGGTGCCGCCGCCGTATTGGATCAGTACGCCCTTGGTGCCGGGTTGGCCCTTGGTGGTGTCCCAGGTCTGCTGGAACGGCAGATCGGTGAAGGCGTCGCCGGCCGCCACACCGGGCCAGGGCCCGAGACCGTTGCCGCTCACCCCCAGCCAGGTGCGCTTGGTGAACTGCATGTTGAGTTTGGAGACGTGGCCCATGCGGGAGTCGCGCAGCAGGTTCGTCATCATCGGGTCGAACCCCGCCCGGGTCAGGTCGAGGCCCTTGAGGATCGGCAGCGGGACGGCCAGGATCGTGTGGTCGGCGGTCACCGTGGTCGTCGTGCCGTCGGTGTCGAAGGTGAGGGTCTGGGTGCCGTCGCCGTTGGCCCGGACGGCGAGCAGCTTGTGTCCCATCCGCACGGTGCCGGACGGCAGTGCGGCGTTGATCGCGTGCGGGACCTGGTCGTTCCCGCCGACCACGTGGTAGCGCTCGTTGGAGCCGCCCCAGATGTTGAAGTGCCCCGGGTTGGACTGCCAGCCGAGCATGCAGACGGCGGCGTAGGCGGACTGGTCGACGGTCTCCGCGCCGTATTCGACGGTGTAGGCGACGTCGAGGAACTGCCCGAGCGCGGATGAGGAGCCGCCCGGGGTCCGGGAGTGGATCCAGTCGCGCAGGGTCGTGTTCGAGATCGCGGTGCCGGCGGCGGTGGTCCGGTTCCAGGTGACGTCGCCGCATTCCTGGTAGTCCCGGCGGACCGCCTGGTACATCGCCTTGAAGTCCTCGTCGGCCTGGGCGCGCGGGTAGTAGGCGTTGTCGAACCACAGGGTCTCGGTGGCGCCGTTCGGCCCGGAGCCGGCGAAGTCCACGGTGGCCAGTCCGAACCGGCGGCACAGTTCGAGCATCTTCTTGTGCCCGGTGTCGATCAGCTCGCCGCCGATCTCCGAGGTCTGGCCGCCGCCCCAGTAGGTCTTCTGCGAGTACATCCGGCCGCCGACACGGGTGGGATTCGCCTCGTACACGGTGGACTTCACGCCCGCGTCGGCCAGGGTCAGCGCCGCCGTCAGCCCGGCGATGCCGGCCCCGACGATGACCACCCGGCCCGGGTTCACCGGGGGCTTGGGCGCGCTCTCCGCGGCGAGCGCGGGGCGGCTCAGCGCGGTGCCGGCCAGGCCCAGGCCGATTCCCAGCACTCCGGCCCGCTTGATCAGCGCACGTCGGCTCGGCCCGGCGGGGTCGGCGGCGGCCTCGTCACGGATGTCCCGGTACTCGCCGACCGGCATGCGCAGGGCCGCTGCGCTCCGGTGGTCGGCGGCCATGCGTTGCAGCGCGGCCATCGCTCGGGTTCGGCTCATCGTGATGCTCCTTGGACAGAAGGAAGTCGATTCCCGGCCCGGAGCGGGGCGTTCGGGGCACGCCGAAGCCTCGGCTCGTGGGCGGAACCGGGAAGGGCTTACGCATGACGAAGCCCCGGGCCGTACGCAGAACGGAGAAGGACGTGCGTACGGCCCGGGGCCGGGTGGAGGGGGTCAGCGTTCGGCTGCGTCTTCGAGGATGATGCGGCCCATCCGCTCGTAGCGTTCGGGGCGTTGGTGTTTCATGTAGAGGGCGAGGGCGATGCCCGCGAGGAAGAAGCCGCCGACGATGTAGGGGATGAGTTTGAAGAGCAGGGTGTCCGCGGCTGCGCCGGCGGCGGTGTCCATGTTGTAGACGAGGAGGCCGACCACGGCGGCCATCGCGAGGCCGCCGGTGATCGGTGCGGTGAGGGTGGTGAACCAGTGCCTGGTCTCGGGGTGTCTGTTCTGTACGTGGAAGTAGCCGACGACGGAGAAGGAGCACAGTGTCTGGACGATGAGGATCGCCATTGTGCCGAGTAGGGCGAGCAGGCCGTACAGGTGTACCGACGGGTCCATGTCCGCGACGATGAACGCCGCCACGAGGAGGATTGCGATGACGGACTGGACGAAGGAGGCGATGTACGGGGAGCCGTGCCTGGGGTGGGTCCTGCCGAGTGCGGGGTGGATGAAGCCCTCGCGGCCGATGGCGTAGAGGTAGCGCGAGGCGCATTGGTGGAAGGCCATCGCGCAGGCGAAGGAGCCGGTGACCACCAGCCATTGGAAGATCTCGACCGAGGTGTCGCCGAAGTGGTCGCCCAGGGGTGCGAAGAACAGGGTGCCCTCGGAGGCGGCTTCGGCCAGGTGGGACCTGCCGGCGGCGGAGACCATCATCCAGGACACGAAGATGTAGAACAGGCCGACGCCGACCACCGAGATGAGGGTGGCCCGGGGGACCACCTTCTTCGGGTCGCGGGACTCCTCCCCGTACATCGCGGTCGACTCGAAGCCGACCCAGGACCAGAAGGCGAAGAACAGTCCGAGCCCGGCGGCGCCCATGCTGCCGTTGACTCCGTCGAAGGCCTTGAGCGGGTCGACCGCCTCGCCGAGGATGCCGTCCGGTCCGCCGCCGGTGAACAGCACCGCGAGGGAGACGGCGGCGAGTACCGCGATCTCCAGGACCAGTGCGACGCCGAGGAACCCGGCCGTGAGGTGGATGTCGAAGAACGCCATCGCCGCGATGGCCAGCAGTCCGAACATCGCGTAGTGGCCCCAGTGCAGGTCGAGTCCCCACTGGTCGCCGGCGAGTTGTTTGAAGGAGGCGGCGAAGAAGCCGATGATGGAGGCTTCGAAGACGACGTACGCCAGGACCGCGAGCAGGCCCGACGCCATGCCCGCGACCCGGCCGAGGCCGTGCGAGATGAAGCCGTAGAAGGCGCCGGCGGCGGTGATGTGTTTGGCCATCGCGACGTACCCGACCGAGAAGACGGTCAGCACGAGGGTGGCGAACAGGTACGCGGCGGGGGCGCCGATGCCGTTGCCCGACCCGGCGATGATCGGCAGGTTGCCGGTCATCGCGGTGATCGGGGCGGCGGTGGCGACCGCCATGAAGACGACGCCGACCAACCCGACGGAGTTGGCCTTGAGCCGGTTGACCTGTTCGCCGGGGATCGGCACGGCCACGTCGACCTCGGCACTGTCGAGGGGCTGTTGCTGGGTGGACATCCCACCTCCTTGAGGGTGCGGCCGGAAACGGCACGACACGTCTGACGGACGCCTGTTCTCCGGTTCCTCGTTGAACAGGACGAACGCGATCCGACGGGCCGTCAGCTTCCCGTCGAACCGGAATCCCCCGCAACATGCAATGCGTCAGAAGAAGACCCCAGGCATCGACACTGTGATCGTTGCCACGACGCGAGAAACCACCTGGTGCGAGAGCGCCGTTACGGCGGTTCGGTCAGGACGGCCGCCTGCCAAGCCCCCGGCAACGCACGGCCGATGGCTGTGGTCACGGGTGCTCGTGCAGTCCTGCGTCCGGAGGTCCGACGACGAAGCGGGTGAACCGCACTCGCAGGTCGGCGCGTTCGGGTGAGCAGCAGAACGGTCCGGCGAAGGCGCGCGCGTCGGGGGAGAGCGGTGCGAGTCGGATGGTCCGCCAGGGGTCGTCGGCCGAACGCGCCCGAATGGTGAGGGCGTCGCCGGCCCGGCTGACCCGGACGGTGACCGGTCGGCCGGCCCATTCGGGCACGGGCGCGATCGACCAGTCGGAGACTCCGCGGGTGACGACGGCGCCCACATGCAGCGCGCCGTCGGTGACCTCCACCCCGGCCTTGACCCAGTTGTGTTCGTCGATGCGCACGAAGGCGCCGGCCTGGTCGTAGAGGGCGTCGAAGTCACCCTCGAAGGTCACCTCCACAGAGGTGTCCGGCGGCAGTTCGGTCAACAAAGCGCTCCCGCTGTCTCGGGAGAAGCCGTACGAGGTCTGCTGCCAAAAGTCGGCGCCCTCCGCCGGGATCACCACGAGCGCGGTGCCGTCCCGCTCGGCCGAGGTCGGCGGGTTGAGCCAGTGCGCGTCGTCCCAGTCCATGTCCATTCCATTCATCCGGTGTGGTCGGTGTCGCGGTCATGAACGAACAAGGTTCTTCCGACGCCGTGGCCGGCGAGGCGGCGATGCGGCGATGCGCCACGGGGGGTCCGGGCCGGCTCCACTCCCCGGTCCATCGATGCCGCCACGCTCGCGTGCATCTGCGACAAGCTCAAGGTATTCGGCTCGACGGATGTGTGGGTCACTCGCACTGCCGGGTCGCGACGCTGGTGTCCCGGCAGCCGTCGCGTGCGACGCCGCCGGTGTTCGACGCCGTGGATTCGCGGACCGTGTCGGCGATCGCGCTCTGGAGCTGTTGGTCCGACATGGTGCGCAAGGTGCCCCGATCCGGTGCCACGAGCCACGCGACGGCCGCGTCCGATGGGCAGGGTGACGGCGGGAAGGTGATCCACACGCCGGCGCCGTGGCGTCTGGGAAGTTCCCGGAGGCGGCGACCGGCGCCTTCGTGCCGAGGGGGAACCAGAAAACCAACGGTGTGACGCCTGCGATCGAGGATGACCGTGCCGGGTCGGACCCCTCGGGTCCGCAGGAGACTCAGGGCCGCCTCGCCGATCGCGGCACTCACCTCGACGACGTCGAAGGTTTCTCCGGCCGCGACCATGCGCGGTAGGTCGGGGTTCGCGGCGGACCGGCGGGCCGCGCATCTCGTGTCGACCGTGGTCACTTTCGACTCCTTGGGGATGTACGCGCCCGCCTGCTCGTCACGATGTCGTCCTCGTCGCAACGCGGCGACCTTGATCGCGCGGCCGGGGTCGGGACGAGCTACAGCCACTCTCCCAACAGGTTCGATCATAAGAACACAATCAGTTCCTCGGTTTCAAACATTTCTCAGCGACTCGTACTCGCATCACGGCACGCCCCCGGGTACGTCTCGAAGCCTGCCGAGAGAGCGGTCGACTTGTTGGAAGCGAGGGTCCGATACGACCGGTTCGGTGACTGATATGTTTGAAACTGTTGATACGTGCCCCATGCAATCAATAGGAGGCGGGATGCTGGCCCGGCAGCGGCAACTCGCGATAGTCGACCTGGTGGCCAAGCAGGGAGCGGTGCGTGTCGCCGCCTTGGTGGAGATGTTCGGCGTGTCGGACATGACCGTCCGGCGTGACCTCGAGGTGCTGGCCGAGCGGGGGTTGGTCGCCAAGGTGCACGGGGGCGCGACCTCGGTCGAGATGGGTTCGACGGAGGAGCCCGGCTTCGTGACGAAGTCGGGCCGGCAGGCCGCCGAGAAGGAGGCGATCGCGCGTCGTGCGGCGGATCTGGTGCCGCCCGGCAGCGCGGTGGCCCTGTCGGCCGGAACGACCACGTGGACTCTGGCGGGGCATCTGGCGGACGTGCCCGGCCTGACGGTGGTCACCAACTCGATTCCCGTGGCCGACGTCTTCCATCGTCAGGGCCGCGTCGACCAGACCGTCGTGCTGGTCGGCGGCGTGCGTACCCCGTCGGACGCGCTGGTGGGCCCCGTCGCGGTCGCGTCGTTGGAGAACCTCAACGTCGACGTGCTCGTGCTGGGGGTGCACGGGATGAGTGTCGGGGCGGGGTTCACCACGCCCAATCTGCTGGAGGCGGAGACCGACCGCGCCCTGGTGCGGGCGGCTCGCAAACTCGTGGTGGTCGCGGACCACACGAAGTGGGGAGTGATCGGCATCAGCACGATCGCCCCTCTGGGCCGGGCGGACGCCTTGATCGTCGACTCGCGCCTGGGCGAGGAAGTCCAGGAGGAATTGGCCGAACACGTCGGGGAACTCGTGGTGGTCGATCCGAACAACGACATGGCCGGGTGACCGGAGCGGTCGTGGCACGCGGCGGTTCGCCGCGGACGAGCACGTGACCGGCCGGGGCCGCATCGCCGGGCGGGCCCATGGCCTCTGTTCCGGCCGTTCGCGGGCTGGTGATCCTTCGGCGGCGTGAAGGCGCCCCGGTCGAACGGCCCACGCCCCTTCGCGGGGGATACCGCCGTTCCCGGCGCGACGGCAGGGGCGAGCCGCGCGCTCACGACTCGACGCGGGCCGAAGCAGAGCGTCCCGGGGGAGCGCGGCCCGTCCGCCGCCATCATGGTCTGGT
Source organism: Embleya sp. NBC_00888 (assembly GCF_045207655.1). NCBI lineage: Bacteria > Bacillati > Actinomycetota > Actinomycetes > Kitasatosporales > Streptomycetaceae > Embleya > Embleya sp. NBC_00888. Next base: position 4,371,358 of record NZ_CP108785.1, read on the forward strand.
CGGAATTGTCGATATGACCGAATTCATGCAAGATGGCGGGCACCGGAACCGAGTTCGTGGCCACCGTGATCCCTGGGCGTCCACCAGATGTCGGGTCAAGGTCCTGGTCATGTTTCCGCCTGGCATGTGACCTCATCGCCGGGCGCGACCGTCCTCGCCCGGCGACCCCTCGCAGGTGCGCGGCTGCCGATCGGGCGTGGTCGTGAACCCCGGCCCCGATGGAGCCGCCGTCGACCCCGGTCGCTTCATCGCGTGCCCGGGCGATCGCTCATCCACCGCCGACGCGTTCGCTCCGTCGAATCGTCGGGTGCGAGGCGTGCAACCCCCGCCGTAGGGCCGCGACCCGGACCCTGCCCCGACCCGCGACCGTTTTCCGGGATCGCACTCGGTCTCCGATGTGCCGCTATCCCAAGCAACCTGCCGGACGCAACGGCAATCCAACACATTCCAACGTACCAACGTTCGTCTCATCCCTCGTTTCACTTCCACCTTGGTCCCACATCGGCATGTTTCGGGCTCGGTTCGACGCAAGATGTTGCGTTACCGAAATGAGTCTTGTTGGTTAATGTTTGAACTGCTAGATATATGCCTCACGTCGCGAGTGATTGCGTCGGAAGATGTTTGTTTGACAATCGCAAGCTCCCCGCTGTCCCCAAGGAGATCGATGATGATGCACCGCAGACGCAGTCGGCACGGCGCCGCGATGGTGGCCGCCCTCGCGCTCGCCGTGGGGCTCACCGCCTGCTCGTCGGGCAAGGATGAGGGCAAGGCGGGGACGACGTCGGGCACGGCTCCCGTGTCGGGGAACGTCAAGATCGCGTATCTGCAGAAGCAGGGGGACCAGCAGTACTTCATCGACGAGGCGGACGGGGCCAAGGCGAAGGCGAAGGAGTTGGGTGTCGATCTGAAGGTCGTCAATCTCGGCAACGACACGAACAAGGCGGTGAGCGAGGTCCAGGCGGCGCTGGCACAGAAATACAACGGCGTGGTGATCGTCGTGCCGGACCCCGCGGTGGGACCGCAGGTCGTCGAGATCGCGAAGAACGGCGCGGCACTCCTGGCGTCGGATGACCAGATCTGTGTGAACGGCGCCGATCCGACCAAGTGTTCCGCCGATCAACTGGTGCCGCGTGTCGGCTTCAGCGGGGCTCAGATGGGCACCCAGGTCGGCGACCGGGCCGCCGAGGAGTTCAAGAAGGCGGGTTGGGCTCCGCAGGACACCGCGATCATCGCCGCGTGGAAGCAGGACGTGACGGTCTGCTCGGACCGTGTCAACGCGGCACACGAGGCTTTCAAGCGGGCGACGGGCGCGGACGTCAAGGTGCTCAAGGTCGGCACCGACAACACTCCGCCCGACGCCCAGAACAAGACCGCGGCCACGATGAGCGGCAACCGGTCGGTCAAGCACTGGATCGTGTGGGGTTGCAACGACGAGAACGTCAGCGGGGCGGTCACCGCGCTGCAGAACGGCGGCTACGGGGCGGCCGACGTGGCGGGGGTGGGCCTGGGCGGCTATCTGGCCTGCAAGGACTGGGGCTCCGGCAAGCCGAGCGGGATGAAGGCCGCGCTGTTCATCAACGGCTACGAGGTCGGTGGTCTCGCCGTGCAGACGATGGTCGACCGCCTCAAGAACGGCAAGCCCTTCGCGCCCGAGGCGTTCGCCACCACCAAGATGGTCGACCCCTCGAACTGGCAACAATCCGGCCTCAAGTGCAGCTGACCGAGCCCGCATCCACGGCCGCAACGACCTGAAAGCCGTCGCCTTCGACGGCACCCACCGGTGCGAGTCGCGACGACCCGACGTCTACCCGCGTCGTCGCGACTCCCCGAAACGCCCCGAGGTCAGTCATGACGCAAAGCCCACCCCTCGACTCGCCCGGATCCGCGCTCACGGTCGAGAACATCCACAAGGAGTTCTCCGGGGTCCACGCCCTGCGCGGCATCACACTCGACTTCCCTCGCGGCACCGTCACCGCCCTGATGGGGGAGAACGGTGCCGGCAAGTCGACCCTGATCAGGATCATCAACGGCGACCACCGTCCCAGCGACGGACGCATCACGGTCGCAGGCACCCCCCGCGAGCTGCACAGCCCCGCGGACGCGCGCAGGCACGGGATCCGGGTGATCGCGCAGGAACCCGAGATCGTCCCGCACGTCAGCGTCGCCGAGAACGTCTACGTCGGCGCGTTGCCGCGCAAGAAGGGTCGAATACTCGACCGGGCCGCTCTGTACCGGCGCATGCGCTCCGACCTCGAGCGCCTGGGATTCGCGCACGCCATCGCCCCGCAGACGCTCGGTTCCCAGCTCTCGCCCGCGCAGCGCCAACTCGTGGAGATCCTGCGCGCGCTGACCACCGAGGCCACCGTCCTGGCCTTCGACGAACCGACCTCGTCCCTGTCCGATCACGAGGTGGAGGCCCTCTTCGGCCTCATCCGACAGCTCCGTGACCGAGGGCTCGCCATCATCTACGTCTCCCACCGGATGCAGGAGATCTTCCGGCTCGCCGACCGCATCGCGGTACTGCGCGACGGGGCACTGGCCGGCATCCGCGACGCGGCGCGGACCGGCGAGGGCGAGGTCGTGCGACTCATGGTCGGGCGCGACCTGTCCGCGATGTTCGCCCGCAAGCGCAACGCCGTCGGCAAAACCGTCCTCGACGTACGCAACCTGACCACCGACCACGTCGCCAAGGTGAACCTCGACGTGTGCGAGGGCGAAGTCGTCGCACTCGCCGGCCTGGTCGGCGCCGGCCGCTCCGAACTGGCCGCCGCCCTCGTGGGCGATCAGCCGATCCGCTCCGGCGAGGTCCGCGTCGACGGCCGAAAACTTCGACTGCGGATGCCTCGGGACGCGGTGCGGGCCGGCATCGGCTACGCCCCCGAGGAACGCAAGGCCCAGGCGCTGTTCATGACCGGCTCGGTCCGCTTCAACATCGGCATCGCCGTCCTCGACCGCCTGCGACGCCAAAGGTTCGTCAGCTCGCGCGGAGAACGTCTGCTCGCCGAGGAGTTCGTCGAAAGCCTCGGCATACGGACACCTTCCACCGACCACGAGGTCCGCAAGCTGTCCGGCGGCAATCAACAAAAGGTCGTGCTCGCCCGCTGGCTCGCCCGTCGTCCCAAGCTCCTGATCCTGGACGAGCCCACCCGCGGCATCGACGTCGGCGCGAAGGCGGAGATCTACCGCCTGATCGACGAGCTGGCCGGATCCGGCGTCGCGATCCTCGTCATCTCCTCCGAACTCCCCGAGGTCCTCGGCCTCGCCGACCGGATCGTCGTCATGCAGAACGGGCGGGTGACCGGCGAACTCGACCGCGCCGCCGCGAGTGAGGAGAGCGTCCTCGCCCTCGCCATGGCCTACGACCTTGCCAAATCGACTTCAGGGAACCCGTCATGACCGCCACGACCAGGCAGGCACCAGCACCGATGCCCACCCCCACCGCCGGCGGCTCCGCCCGGGCACTCCCACGCCGCCTCACCACCGCGATCGGCGCGCAGAACACCAGCCTCATCGCCGCACTGATCGCCGTCGTCGGCATCTTCACCTGGCTCGACGACGGCTACCTCACCACCGCCAACATGACCGTGATCGGCGACACCGTCGCGGTGACCGGCCTCCTCGCGGTCGTCCAGACCGTCGTCATCATCTGCGGAGCCCTCGACATCTCCGTCGGCTCGCAGGCCGGCATAGCCTCCGTGGTCAGCGCGATGGCATTCACCTCGGCCGGCGGCAACGCCGCCGTCGGCATCCTCGCCGCGATCGCCGTCGGCATCGCAGCCGGCGTCGTCAACGGCATCGTCATCGTCTACGGACGGGTCAACCCCGTCATCGCCACCCTCGCCACCCTCGCCGCCTACAAGGGCGTCGCCCAACTCCTGGCCGGCGGCCGCGCACAGGGCTACGTCCTGGGCAACGACTTCTTCATCTTCCTCGCCCGCGGCAAGATCCTCGGCCTCTCCGTCCAGATCTGGGCCCTGCTCCTGGTCGCCGCCGCCGTCCACGTCCTCCTCAAGTACACCGACATCGGCCGCAACATCTACGCCATCGGCGGCAACGACACCGCCGCCCGCCTCGCCGGCATCAACATCAACAAATACCTCGTAGCCGTCTACGCCCTCGCCGGCGTCGTCGCCGCGATCGCCGGCGTCATCCTCACCGCCCGCACCGGCTCCGGACAACCCACATCCGGCAGCGAAGGCCTCGAACTCAAGGCCATCACCGCCGCCGCACTCGGCGGCTGCGCCCTCCAGGGCGGCAAGGGCGGCATCGGCGGCACACTCCTCGCCGTCTTCCTCCTCGGCGCCCTGGACAACGGCCTCAACGTCGTCGGAGTCAACTCCTTCTGGCAAAACGTCGCCCAGGGAGCCCTCCTCGTCGTCGCCGTCGTCATCCAACAACGCCGCAGCGGCGAACGCGCCGTCGGCCTCCCGACATAGCGAGCGGCACAACGGAACGAGAGCACGCCGGGCGCCGATTCGGCCACCGAGGTCGAGTGCCCGAGGAGGCCCGTGGCTGCCGGTCGTCCCGGTGCGGGACTTCGAGGACCTCGCCAAGACCGGCGGGCACGACTCCGCCGTCGTCCTCGTCACCGGTGCGGTGGTCGCACTGATGGCGATCGGTGGTGGAGCGCCGTACCCGAACCGGCGTCGCGGCCGTCCCCGGGCCTGATCGGATCGGATCGTCGGGTCGGACCGGCACGAATCTTCGTGCCGGTCCGACCCGACGACACCGGACAGAGCTCCGTGAACAGCGATTCCGGACGCCCTCGCACCCTGCACGAGAGGTGGTGCACCCGTGCACGGGACCGTTTGGATGAGGATCGAGAGGGACGACGAACGTGTTGTGGTGTGTGTTGTGCGGCTCGCCATACGCGGAGACCGACGTCTACTGCCCGGGTGGGCAGTGCGGAGCCGACCTGAGCGGTCAGCGATCGGGGAATCCGGTGTATGCCGTGCAGGCGTGGTGCGAACCGCGCGAGGTGACGGCCGGACCCGGCGAGACGGTCATGGTCAGGTTGAACCTGCGCAACGCCGGCAGCGCTCTCGACCGCTACGAACTGCGGTTGGCGCCGGATGCCGAGTCGCGGACGGCCGTGGACCGGCCCGGTCTTCCCGACGTCTTCTCGGGCGAACGGCGGACGTGGGCGATCGTGTACACGGTCGGGCAGGACGATCGCGACGTCGACACCTGGATCCCGAGCGACGGCGGTGCCCAAGCGTCCGACTTCGGCGCGGGCGGTGCGTTCGAGGAATCGATCCAACGGGAGCCGGCGGACACCGACGTGGTGATCCGAGTGGTCTCCACCAGGAATTCGAGGGTGGAGGCGGTCGCGGTGTTCTCGATCCGCGCCGCGTCCGCGGATCGTCCGGACCGGCTCGCGTCGGCGCCGTACCCCTACGAATCGGTCGACCCGTATGGGGGTCCGCGCGGAGGTCGCGGTCGCGGGCTCCGCCTGGCCGGAGTCGCCGCCGCGCTCGTGGTCACCGTCGTCCTGGTGAGATTCGGCGCGTCAGGACCCGGCGACGCCGAGAGGCCGGCTGCGCAGCCGGTGACCGGTTCGTCGGCGATCGCCTCGCCGACCGCCGTGAGCAGCCCACCCGTCTCCGACACTCCCGCGCCGATCACGCCGAGCACATCGACCGACGCCACCGTCGCGGTACCCGACGTGGTCGGCAAGTCCCGGACCCAGGGCCTGGCAATCCTGCGCGAGAAGGGCTTTCGCTCCACCGTTGTGGGCGTGGGTGACAAGATCGCCTCGACGAATCCGGCTCCCGGCAAGAAGGTGCACCCCGCGAAGACGACGATCACGGTCACGTTGTCCGGACCGACGGCGTCCGCGAGCACGCCCGCCGCCACGGTGAGCGTGCCGGGCGTGGCGAACCTCCCGTACGAGCAAGCCGAGGCCCGGCTGATCGCCCTCGGCTTCATGGTCACTCGTGTGGACGAGACCTCGACCTCGGCTGCGGGCACGGTGCTGCGGACCAGCCCCGCGGAGGGCGCGACGGCTTCCCCCGGATCCACGGTGACCGTGACGGTGGCCAAGGAAGATGACGCCATGACGGTGGTGCCCAACCTCTACAACCGGTACATGCCCGACGCGTTCGCCATGGTGCGCGCGGCCGGTCTCAAGTTCGACCTGCCGTACGGCGACCACCTTCGCATGTGCCGACTCCGGGGCTTCAGCCCCGGCGAGGGCGCGCCGATTCGCAAGGGCGGCACGATCAAGGTGCTGCACATGGTGGGCTGCGACTGACCCAGGCGCCCGGCCCGCCCGAACGTCCCCGCACAGTCCCCCGACCCGTGCACGTCATCTCCCGCAACCCCACGCATTCGATTCCCGACGTCGAACTGCCCATCGCGCGGCGTGATGTGCCGGCCGACGACCGCGACCTCACGCACCGAACCACCGCGCGCCCGCGAGGTGTGACCGTTCCCGGGTTCCATGCCGGCCCGCCAACGCGGCGTCTGCTCGAGCCCGAGTGACCACAGGAAGTCGGCGCGTTCGTTTCCGTCTGCGTTGAAGGCACGCCCCCGGCCGCCACGTCGGCCTCGACCGCGGTGAAGTCGTCGCGGAGCGGACTCGGGGTCGCAACGTGCGTGCCCCGGTGGCCTATGCGTATCCGACGGAGTCCACACGGCGTAGCCGGTGTCGGACGGAATAGCGCAGTCGGGCGCATGCCGGTGAGTTCGGCGAGTCTCATGGTTGGGGCGTCAACAGGCGCGGAGGCGCGGCCCGGATGAGGGCCGCGCCTCCTGTCCCTCCCTCGTGGGGAGGAGATCGGATGGCTCTGCGGGGGTCCGATCGCATGATCAGGAACCCGGGACCCGACTCGATGCCGCTGCGCCGGTTCGGCGTCCCTGTCGTCGGATCGGCGCGGCGGGCGTGGGGTCACGCAGGCGGAAGGGAACTGCATCCCTGCTGTCAAGTCGTGCGCGGGGAACAGCAGTTGGTGCTACCCACCTGCCCTGCCCCTCGCCCGTGAGCGGCTGCGGACGGCGATGAGGAGGCCGGTGGCCGACAGTGCGCCGGCACAGACGAGGATGACCGGACGTCGAAGGTCCACCGGTTCCAGCGCCCGAACGTCACCGCGCCCAGGTCGTACTTGAGCCCCTGCACCGGCTGGGAGCCCACCTGCCAGTGGATGTCCATCATCCACCGGTCGTTCTTGACCGCGAGCGCGATGGCGGGAATGGTGTCCGTCCCGCCGTGCCACTGCGAGACGATGGTCATGTTCTCGTACCGCACCCAGTCGCCGGGCAGATGATTGGAGAAGGAGTAGCGGTAGCTGCCGTAGGGGAGGTGGCTGGTGGCTATCTCGGCCCGGTAGGACCCGTCGTCGGGCATGGTGAACCGGGCGGCCTTGCCGTTGCCGCCGCCGGGCGCCGTCGTGACGTTCACGGCGCCTCCGGCCTCGACGCCCTTGCGGGGGCCAGGCGGCGGTGCCGCCGGACTCGAAACCGCCCGTGAAGGGAACGGGGCTTCCCTCGGCGGCGGCGGTCCCGCTCGCGATGCCGACCGCGCCCAGCGCCACCGACAGGACCGCCAGGACTACGCCGGCCAGAGGCCCGCGGCCGAGACGCTGCAACATGAAGAGTTTCCTCTGGGCGTGGTGGTGACAGTGCCGGACGTGTGGTGGCCGATGGCGAGGGGTGAGGGCGGGTAGCTTGTGGGCGTGTCGCAGTCGCTGCCGTGGGGACGCCGCGGCAAGAACATGCAGTGGTCTGTGGCGGTTTCCTCGGGTACTGGGGAGCGGTTCGGCGGTCCCGGACCGGGCGGCTGATGGAACACGACGGGGGTTCACGAACCATCAAGATTCAACGCGTTCAAACATGTTGGATCATATGACACTTCCGCCGGGCGGTGGAGTCAAGTCCGTGCCGGTGGGTGAGACGGGTCTGTGACCTCCGGACGCGGCGCCTACGCGTGCCGAAGCGGGTCGAACAAGCGCCCCGGGGAGCGCTGTTCGACCCGCGACGAGAGCAAGCGTCACTTGATCGTGAAGCCCTGGTCCTTGCCGAAGGAGACGATGCGCTCCTGCCAGGTCGAGAGTGCTCCGGGCAGGTCGCCGCCGGGCTTGGACGCCTGGCCGATGGTGTCCTTGAAGATGCTGTTCGCGTACACCTGGAACGGCAGGTACTGCCATCCCGGCCGGACGGCCTCGGACATCTGCGCGAGGACCTCGTTGGGCTTCGAGCCCGGGAAGTACGGGACTTCGGCGTTTCGGAAGGCGGGGTCTTCGAGCAGCGCCTTGGTCGCCGGGAAAAGGCCGACGTCACTGTTGAGCGACTTGACCGCCTCCGGGTCGGAGTTCAGCCACTGGGCGAAGGCGAGGGAAGCCTCCTTGTTCTTGGCCTGCTTGGTCACCGCGACCGCGGACCCGCCGTTCTCGGAGCTGGCCGGCGCCCCGTCCGGCCCCTGCGGCATCGGTGCGACCGCCCATTGGCCCTTGCTCTGGGGGACGTTCTTCTGGAACACGGCAGGCGCCCATGCCCCTGCCATCCACAGCGCGTACTTGCCGGCTGCCATGGACTTCCACCACTCGTCGTTCCAGCTCGGGGTGGTGTCGACGGTCTTGTCCGCGAGCATTTGTCCCCAGGTCGCCGCCCACTTGTCCGCGCCCGGGTCGCCCTTGAGCTTGACTGTGACCGTGCTCTCGCCGGTGACCTGGTACGGCTTCCCGTCCTGCTGCCAGATCATGCTGTTGCCGATTCCCGCGTCGCCCGGGTCGACGTAGGTGACGAAGTTCTCCGGATTCGCGGCCTTGATCTTCCTGCCGAGTTCGGCGACCTCGGCCCACGTCTTGGGCGGTGTCGCGCCGAGCTTGTCGAGGATGTCCTTGCGGTAGAACATCGCCATCGGTCCGGTGTCCTGGGGGATGCCGTAGATCCCGCCGCCGACGTTGACCTGCGACCACGCCGACTTGGCGAACTTGTCCTGGAGTGAAGCCGCCCCATAGTCGGCGAGGTTGATCAGTTGCTTGGTGAGCGCGAACTGCGGCAGCGCGAAGTACTCGATCTGCGCCACGTCCGGGGCGCCGGTCCCGGCCTTCAGCGCCGCCTGCAACTTGGTGTACTCGTCGGCGGATTGGCCGACGTTGGTGACCTTGACCTTGACCTTCGGGTACTTCTGTTCGAACAGGGCCACCGTCTTCTCGATGTTCGGCACCCAGCTCCAGAACGTGATCTCGGCGGGCTTGTCGAGCGCTCCGGCGACCGCGGCGGGGTCGGACTTCTTACCGCCGCCCTGGTCGTCGGACTTGCCGTCCGAGCCGCACGCGGTCAGCGCGAGAGCGAGGGTCGCGGCGGTCGCGGCGGTGATCCCGCGTGCCGTGCGTCGGCGGACGATCGGCAGTCTTGCGTTCATGTGTGCCACTCCAGAGGTATTTCGCGTGGTCGAGGACAAGCGAACGTGGGAACGGGTGGGTGACGAAGGGGTGGTCGAGCCGACGATGTTCGGCGAGCGGCTGCGGATCGGGCGAACGAGAGGTCCGCTACTGCTTGACGCCACCGGCCGACAGGCCGGACTGCCAGAACCGCTGGAGGAAGAGGAAGGCCACGACCAACGGCACGATCGCCAGCAGGCTGCCGGTGAGCAGCAGCGGATAGATGGGCGTGTCGCCCGCGACGCTGCCGCCGTTGGCGAGTCCGTTCCACCGGTTGAGGCCGACGGTCAGCGGGAACCAGTTCGGGTCGTTGAGCACGATCAGCGGCAGGAAGTAGTTGTTCCAGGTCGCCACGAGTGCGAACAGCAGCACCGTGACGAAGCCGGGCATGAGCAGTCGCAGTGAGATGGTGAAGAAGATCCGCAGCTCGCCGGCGCCGTCCATGCGGGCGGCCTCCAGCATCGCGTCCGGTACCGCGTCGGCCGCGTACACCCGCATCAGATACAGGCCGAACGGGCTGGCCAGGGAGGGCAGGATGACCGCCCAGGGAGTGTTCACGATGCCCACGTCGCTGAACAGCAGGTACGTGGGGACCGCGAGCGCGGTGCCCGGGATCGAGATCGCCCCGACCACGAGTGCGAACATCAGCCTGCGTCCGACGAAATCGAACTTGGCGAGCGCGTACCCGCCGAGGGTGGCGATCAGCGCGGCGCCGCCCGCGCCGACCACCGAGTACAGCAGGTTGTTGGCGAACCAGCGCAAATAGATGCCGTCGTCGTAGGTGAAGACGTCGTGGATGTTGTCGAACAACGCGAAGTCGTCGGCGAACCACAGGCCCCGCGAGGAGAACAGGCCCTCGTTGGACTTGGTCGCACCGAACATCAGCCACACCAGCGGCAACAGGGTGTATGCGAGCATCAGCGCCATCGCGATGGTCAGCGCGGCGCTCTTGCGATCGCGGCGCCCGCGCCGCGGTCGGCGGCTGCGCGGGCGCAGGAACCTGGTCGGCGCCTCGTCGGTCACGGCCGGTCGATCCGGCAGGGTGGAAGTGCTCACTGCATGCGCTCCCGTCGTGCGGTGGCGAGTTGGACCAGGTACGCGACGAACACGGTGACCACGCCGAGGACCACCGCGATGGCGGCCGAGTAGTTGAACTGGCGGCCGCTGAACGCGAGGTTGTAGGCGTACAGGTTCGGGGTGTAGTTGGTCGGTACCGACGCCGGGGCGAGCGTCTGGAGGATGCTCGGCTCGTTGAAGAGTTGGAAGCTGCCGATCACGGAGAACGTGGTGGCCAGCAGCAACGCCGGCTTCAGCGCCGGGAGTTTGATGCTCCATGCCTTGCGGAAGGAACCCGCGCCGTCCATGTCGGCGGCCTCGTAGAGCTCGTCGGGGATCGCCCGCAGAGCGGCGTAGAGGATCAGCATGTTGTAGCCGACGTAGGACCAGGTCACCACGTTGCCGATGGACGCGAGCATCCAGTCCGGGCCGAGCAGATCGGGCAGTTTCGTGCCGAGCAGGTCACCCACCTCGGCCGCGAGGCCGAAGCGGTCGCCGTATATGTAGCCCCACATCAGTGCCGCGACCACGCCGGGCACCGCGTAGGGAATGAAAATGCCCACCCGGAACAGGCCCGGCGCCCGCAACCGGCCGCTGTCGATGGCCAATGCCATGAGCAGCGACAGGGTCAGCATCAGTGGTACCTGGATCGCGAAGAACAGCGCGACCCGGGCCAGCCCGGCGGTGAACAGGTGGTCGCTCAGCGCCTTCGAGTAGTTGTCGAAGCCGACGAAGACCGTGCCCCCGATCATCCGGTCCTCGTACAGGCTCAGCCGGAACGCGTAGGCGAGCGGGGCGGCCACGCCGATGACGAAGACGATCAGGAAGGGGGCGAAGAAGGCATGACCGGTGAGGTTGCGCCGTAGGGCGCCGCGCTTCACCGCGGACCTCTGCGGCAACGCGGGGCCGAGTCGAGTCTCACGGAAGGTCCTCCGGGACGCTGCGTCACGTCGGGCTCGAAGTCGAGGACGGATCGCAGGCGGTTCGGGTGGAAGGGGGCGGGATCGCGGAAACGAGGATCGCTCGTTGATGTTTGCGCCAACATTTCGGCTGCGATTCGAGAGTGTGTCCTCAGCGTGTCGTGCTGTCAATAGTTGACCGTGGGGCAAGAAGTCGGAAATAGTCCGCCATCGGTGCCTCGGAACGGACAATCTCAGGTCGTGATCCTGACCCCGTTGACCTGGCTTCGTGTTTGCGCAAACATGACCCGTGCGCTGCCGAAGCGCCACGCGGTGAGTGAAAGGACCGGGGTATGCCGAAGGAAGGTGGACCGGCGAAGCCCGGGACGGGTGGATCCGCCACAGCGCGCAAGCGCGCCCCGTCCATGGCCGATGTCGCCGAGATGGCCGGGGTCTCCAGCCAGACCGTCTCGCGGGTCGCGAACAACCGCAGCAACGTGGACGAGGCGACGCGCGAACGCGTGCTGGCCGCGATGCGGATGCTCGGCTACCGACCCAACACGGCCGCCCGGGCACTGGCCACCGGCAAGTTCCGGATGCTCGGCGTGATCAGCTTCGGACTGAACGCGTACGGGAACGCCCGCACGCTCGAAGCCATCGTGTCGGCCGCGCAGGACGCGGACTACTCGGTGAACGTCGTCAGCGTGCGCGCGCAGACCGAGAGCGCCGTGCACGAGGCGTTCGACCGGTTGACCATGCAGGCCGTCGACGGCATCATCCTGATCGAGGCGCAGATCCTCGACACCTCCGCGCTACGCCTGCCCTCCGGCCTGCCGGTCGTGGTGGTCGACGGCGAGGAGACACGGCGTCACCCGGGAGTCGACACCAATCAGGCCGAGGGCGCCCGGTTGGCCACCGAGCACCTGCTCGACCTGGGCCACCGCACGGTGTGGCACGTGTCCGGCCCCCAGGACTCGTACGCGGCCCGTCGCCGTGCCGAGTCGTGGCATCGCGCACTCAAGGACGCCGGCTCGCGCGTTCCCCCACTGCTGTACGGCGACTGGACGGCGGCAAGCGGCTACGCGGCCGGCCTCGAACTCGCCGCGAACCCGGATGTGACCGCGGTGTTCGCGGCCAACGACCAGATGGCGCTGGGCATCGTGCGCGCACTGCACGAGGCCGGCCGCGCCGTACCCGATGACGTCAGCGTCGTCGGCTTCGACGACTTGGCCGAGTCGGCCTGGTTCCTGCCCTCGCTCACCACCGTCCACCAGGACTTCGAGGAAGTCGGCCGGCAGTGCGTCGCACTGTTGCTCGACCAATTCCGCATCGGCCACGCGGACGTCCGCGGCGCGACCTCGGTCGCGTCGAACCTGATCGTCCGCGACAGCACCGCCGCACCGCCCGGCGCCTGACCACCACCGTCCAAACGAAACCCCAGCACATACCGAACCGGAAGAACCCACACGGGCGCGTCGCGTGCCGGCGAAGCCAATGTGGGCCGGCGGCGAGTGCGCGGCGCTCGAAGTCCCCCGCGAACCGGCACATCCTGGGAGGTCACGTGCCTCCAGAACCCGCCCCGTAACCTCGAAGGAGAAGTGGCGCACGGACCGGTGGCCACAGGCCCCGCCGCGCCACAACGCACCGATGAACGACACCACACCCACTCCCGCCCGCCGTGTGGCCGCCCTGCGCGCGCGCCTGGGCGGCATCGGGTTCGGCGCCGACTACAACCCGGACCAGTGGCCCGAGGCCACCCGCACCGAGGACCTCAAGCTGATGACCGAGGCCGGGGTCACCGTCGTGAACCTCGCGATCTTCGGCTGGGCCCGAGTGGAACCGGCACGCGACGCCTACGACTTCGGCTACTTCGACCAGGTCATGGACGACCTCGCCGCACACGGCATCACCGCCGACCTGGCGACCATGACGGCCGCGCCGCCGCCGTGGCTGGTCACCGAGCACCCCGAGGTGCTGCCGGTGACCGCCGACGGCGTCGTCCTGTCCCCCGGGGGCCGCCAGCACTTCTGCCCGTCCTCACCCGTCTTCCGGGACCGCGCCGCGCGCCTGGTCGAGGCGGTCGCCACGCACTACCGCGACCACCCCGCCCTCGGTCTGTGGCACGTCGGCAACGAGTACGGCTGCCACGTCGCGGAATGCTTCTGCGACACCTCCGCCGCCGACTTCCGACGCTGGCTGGGCGAACGCTACAACAGCGTCGACGCCCTCAACGACGCCTGGTCCACCGACTTCTGGTCCCAACGCTACGCCTCCTTCGACCAGATCCTGCCCCCACGCACCGCACCGACCTACCCCAACCCCTCCCAACAACTGGACTTCAAACGCTTCGGCAACGACGCACTGCGCACCTGCTTCGAGACGGAAACCGCGATCCTGCGCCGGATCACCCCCGACGTACCCGTCACCACCAACTTCCTGGCCGGCCTCAAGAGCGTCGACATCTACGACTGGGCACCGACCATGGACGTCCTGTCCCTGGACAGCTACCCCGACCCGAATCGGGACCAGGCCCACATCGGCGCGGCGATGAGCTACGACACCATCCGCTGCGCGGGCGGCGGCGAACCATGGCTGCTCACCGAACAGGCGCCGTCCGCCGTCAACTGGCGCTCCCGCAACGCGGGCAAGACCCCCGGCGACATGCGGCTGTGGAGTTGGCAGGCCGTCGCACAGGGCGCGGACGCGATCATGTACTTCCAGTGGCGCCAGTCCCGGGGCGGCGCGGAGAAGTTCCACTCGGGGATGGTCCCGCATGCCGGCGTCGACACCCGGGTATTCCGCGAAGTGTCCGAACTCGGAGGCGAGTTGGCCCGCGTACCGGAACTGGCCGGCACCCGGATCCACAACCGGGTCGCGTTGTTGTCCGATTGGCACAGCTGGTGGGCCCTCGAACTCGACTCGCACCCCTCGGACGCCGTGCGCCACCTGGACCGCGCGTTCGACCACTACGCCGCGCTCTTCGACCTCGGCATCGGCGTCGACGTCGTGCACCCCTCGGCCGACCTGTCCGGCTACGACCTGGTCGTCGTACCGAGCCTCTACCTTCTGTCCGCCGAACATGGCGCGAAGCTCTCCCGCTTCGTCGCCGACGGCGGCTCGATCGTGGTGTCCTTCTTCAGCGGCATCGTCGACGAACACGACCGCGTACATCTCGGCGGCTACCCCGGTCCGCTGCGCGAGGCGTTGGGCGTGTCGGTCCAGGAGTTCTGGCCCACCGACGTGGGCCGGACGTTCGCGCTGCGCACACCGGGAGCGGCGGAGCCCGAGGCCGGCGCCGCCGACCTCTGGCGCGAGGATGTCACGCTCAAGGGCGCCCGCACGGAACTGGAATTCGTCGGCCCGCACTGGGAAGGACGTCCGGCCGCCACGGTCCATTCGTACGGCGCCGGCACCGCCCGCTACATCGCGACCCGTCCGGACGTCGCCACGATGCGCACCCTGTTGGCCCGCGCGTGCGCCGACGCGGCTGTCGACCCCGTCCTGCCGAACCTGCCGGCCGGTATCCAGGCGGCCATCCGCCGGGGCGAGGGATACGACGTCCTGATTCTCCTCAACCACACGGGATCGATCCACGACATCGAACTCCCCACCGCACGGCGCGATCTGCTCACCGACGATCACCGCCTCACGCACCGAACCACCCTGGCCCCGCGAGGAGTGGCCGTCCTGGGGTCGCTGCCGACCGAGCACGGCGGCACGGGGCAATCGCTCGAGACCGAGTGACCGTAGTGGGCGGTGTGTTCGTCGGCTACGGGCGGGATGCCCGCCGGTCCGCACGGCTTCGGTGACCGGCATCCGTGCGATTCCGGCGTACTGCGCGGGCCCGGGCACCGGCTCGCAGGGAACAGATCATGTCCGTTGTCCACGAGGTCGTGGGCCGCCACCTGGAGTCCCCATGACCGACAGTTCGACGAGTAGACAGGTCGCCAGGCCCCCGGTCACTTCGGACGACCCGATTTTCAGCAGGGCCGCTGTGGTGGCCTCCTGCGTGGGATTCGTCCTCATCGGCGCGTTGCAGGCGCTGTACGGGCCCGCCATTCCAGCTCTCCGGAAGGAATTCGGGCTCTCCCCGTCGGCCGCCGGTCTCGGACTGAGCGCCCACTTCATCGGCGGAGTGGCAGGTGTACTGATCTTCGACCGGATGTTCGGGAGGATCGACAACCGCCGGATTCTCGGCAGTTCGTACCTGCTCATGGCCGTCGGTGCCGCCGGCTTCGCCGTGTCGCGGAACTGGCAGCTGAGCTTGTTCGCGGCGTTCCTTGCGGGCCTTGGATTCGGCGGCATCGACTACGGCCTCAACCAACTCTTCGCCATCGGCTTCGGGCCGCGCTCCACCGCCATGCTCAACATTCTCAACGCCCACTTCGGCGTGGGCGCCATTCTCGGCCCCGCCTTGCTGGGTGTGGTCGGCTCGCAGCACTATCCGACGGTGTTCCTCGGCTTCGCCCTGCTCAACCTGCCGCTGCTGTTGTGTCTGGGCGGCGTGCGCAGCAAGGCCCCACGGTCGACGAGCGGGGAGAGCACCGCCGCGGAGGACCGCACACAGGTACGCAACCGCAGCCTGGCCATGGTGTTGACCATCTTCGTCGCGCTCTACGTCCTGCATGTGGGCATAGAAGTCGGCGTCGGCGGCTGGGAGCCCACCCACCTGCGGACGGTCGGCTACAGCGCGGGACTCGCCGCCACCGCCACCTCGATCTACTGGCTGATGATGACGGTGGGCCGGTTCCTGGTGGCTCCCATCGCACTGCGGTATTCCGCACAGTCCATCATCACCACCTCCTGCCTGGGCATGACGCTGTGCCTGCTCCTGGCCACCGTGCCGGGACTCGCCCCCTACGCGTACGCCGGTGTCGGACTGTTCATCGCGCCGATCTTTCCCACCGCACTGCCCTGGCTGATCCAGGCGGCTCCCCGGGCCCGCCGGGCCGGAGCGCTGGTGATCGCCGCTTCCATGATCGGCGGTGTCGTCGCCGGGCCCGCGTTGGGCAAGGCCATCGAATGGTCCGGCGTTCGCACCGTCCCGCTGCTCCTGTCCGGCATTTCCGCACTGTGCGTGGCCGCCACGCTCTGGCTGAGCCGTGCCACGGCCACACCACCAGACCACGACAGCTCACCGATCCCCTTCGAGGAGACCCCGAATGAGTGCTCTCACCACGACCGTTGACGGGTTCGCGTTGAATGGCGAGCCTTTCCGGATCATCTCCGGGGCCATGCACTACTTCCGCATCCACCCCGACCAGTGGGCCGACCGGCTGCACAAGGCCCGATTGATGGGGCTCAACACGGTGGAGACCTACATACCGTGGAACCTGCACCAGCCGACCCCGGATGTCATCGACCTGGACGGCCTGCTCGATCTGCCCCGCTACCTTCGACTGGCCAAGGAGGAAGGGCTGCACGTCCTGCTGCGTCCGGGCCCGTACATCTGCGCGGAATGGGATGGCGGCGGCCTGCCCGCGTGGCTGACCGACGACCCCGGCATCCGACTGCGCAGCAGCGATCCCCGCTTCACCAAGGTGCTCGACCGCTACCTCGATCTGCTGCTGCCGGCGCTTCTCCCGCACCTTGCGGCGGCAGGCGGTCCCGTGATCGCGGTACAGGTGGAGAACGAATACGGCGCCTACGGCGAGGACACCGCCTACCTCCAGTACGTGGAACAGGCGCTGCGCACCCGCGGCGTCGGCGAATTGCTCTTCACCTGCGACCAGACCCACCAAAACCATCTGGCCGCGGGAAGCCTGCCGGGCGTACTGGCGACCGGCACGTTCGGCAGCAACGTCACCCGCAACCTGGAGCGGTTGCGCACCCACCAGAGCAGCGGGCCACTCATGTGTGCCGAATTCTGGATCGGCTGGTTCGACCACTGGGGCGAGCCGCACCATGTGCGCGATGCCGCCGATGCCGCCGCCGACCTGGACGCACTGCTCGCCGCGGGCGCGTCGGTCAACATCTACATGTTCCATGGCGGTACCAACTTCGCCTTCACCAACGGCGCCAACCACGATCACGCCTACACCCCGATCGTCACCTCCTACGACTACGACGCCCCGTTGTCCGAATCCGGGGACCCCGGCCCGAAGTACCACGCCTTCCGCGAGGTCATCGCCCGCCATGCTCCGGTCCCGGACGAACCGGTGCCCGCACCCGGGCCGAAACTGCCCGCCACCGTCGTCGACCTGGACCGCCGGACCCCGCTGCCGGCGAGCGCCGGCGTACTGGCCGCCCCGGTCCGCACCACCGAGCCGCCCACGTTGGACGCGCTGGGCGTGCGTGCCGGCCTCGCGCTCTACCGCACCACGTTGCCCGCCGCCGGCGAAGGAGTGTTGCACTTCGCGGAGGGGGTCGGCGACCGGGCCCGGGTCTACATCGACGGTTCGCCCGCCGGCGTCCTGGAACGCGAACGCCACGAAGAGAGCCTGCCGGTCCACGTACCCCGCCCCGGAGCCACCCTCGAGGTGCTGGTGGAGAACATGGGGCGGGTCAACTACGGGCCACGCATCGGTGATCCGAAGGGACTGCTCGGGCCGGTGTCCTTCAACGGCACCGTGCTGCACGAATGGGACACTCATCCCCTCGCGTTGACCGACCTGAGCCCACTCACCTTCGGTCCCGCCGACGGCACACCGCCGGGCACGCCTTCCTTCCACCACGGAACATTCGACGTCGACACCCCCGCCGACGCCTTCCTCTCCCTCTCCGGCTGGACCAAGGGCCAGGCCTGGATCAACGGGTTCAACCTCGGCCGCTATTGGAACCGCGGGCCCCAGCGCACCCTCTACGTGCCCGCCCCCACCCTGCGCACCGGGACCAACGAGCTCGTCCTGCTCGAACTGGACGCCACGACTCGACCACAGGCGTGGCTGGTCGACACCCCCGACCTGGGAGTGGAGCAATCGTGAAGCGAACCCTGCCGGAGCCGAGCCGGTCACGGCCGACGTCGCCCGGACATCCGGCGGTTCGAACTCGGCCCTGTGTTGCCTGCGTTGGGCAAGCGCGCATCTCGGGGGTGTGTGGGGGGAGTTCGACGATCCGGCCTTTCTATACTGGGTGAATGTCGACACCGGAGTTTGTGCTCGCGCTGCGGGAGAAAATCGGTACCGCACCCCTGTGGCTTTCGGGGGTGACCGCGGTGGTGGTGCGGGAAGCGCACGTGTTGTTGGTTCGGCGGGCGGACAACGGGGCTTGGACGGCGGTCACCGGGATCATCGATCCCGGTGAGCAGCCGGCGGACGCCGGGGTGCGGGAGGTCCGCGAGGAGGCGGGCGTCGAGGCCGTTCCGGAGCGGCTGGCGATGGTCGATGTCACCGAGCCGATCGTCTACGCCAACGGGGACCGGACGCAGTATCTCAACCTGGTGTTCCTGTGCCGGTGGCGTGCGGGCGAGCCGCATCCGGCGGACGGGGAGAACACCGACGCTCGTTGGTTCCCGGTGGACGAACTGCCGCCGATGTCCGCCACCATGCGGGCCCGCATCGACGCCGCGGTCGGCCCGGGGTCGGAGGCGGCGTTCCAGGTCACGGAGGACCGACTCGGGGCCCGGTGACGGCGGCGGACGCGGCCGTGTGGATCAGGGCAGCGGGCTGGGACGCGAGGTGAGGTCGTTGAGGAAGCCTTCGAGGGCGAAGGTTGCCGTTCCGAGGCATACCGCGTTGTCGGGTAGTTCGGACAGGCTCAGGGTGACCGCGCCGAATGGTTGGTCGAGTGAGTAGTGTGCTGCGGCGTTGCGGGTGGCGGTCAGCAGTGGTTCGCCGAGGCGGTCGGCGACCCAGTCGCCGAGTACGATCCTGGCGGGGTTGAGCATGTTGATCATGGTGGCGACGGACGCGCCGAGGTGGCGGCCGGTCTCCTCGATGACCCGCTGGGCCGTGGGGTCGTGTCGGCGGGCCGCGTCGGCGAGGGCCTCGATCGCGGCGATCTGGTCGTCGATGGTGAGGATCGGGTGGTGCGGGTCGGTCTCGCGCAGGGTCTGCAGGATGCCGGGGGCGCCGACGTATGCCTCCACGCATCCGCGGGCGCCGCATCGGCAGGTGCGTCCGTCCATGACGAGGATGATGTGGCCCCATTCGCCGGCGCTGTTGGTGGTGCCGCGGTAGAGGGTTCCGTCGATGGCGACGCCGACGCCGACGCCGGTGCGCAGGGTGACGACGGCGAGGTCGTCGACGTCGCGTCCGGCGCCGAACCACAGTTCGGCCACGGTGCTGGCCTTGAGCGGGTTGTCCACGTAGAGGGGGAAGTCGAGGCGTTCGGCCAGGAGGGCTTTCATGGGGACGTCGCGCCAGTGTCCGTAGACGGCGAGCACGGAGACGCCGCCCTCGCGTTCGACGAGTCCGGGCAGGCTGACCCCGATGCCCAGGACCCGGTCGGGATCCACGTCGGGGGTGGCGAGGAGGTCGTCGACGCCCAGGGTGATGTGTTCGACCACGTCGCCCGGGGTGCTGCCGCGTGGGTCCATGCGTCGTTCGACGGCGCGCAGGACGTTCATGGCGAGGTCGTAGAGTTCGAGACGGACGAAGTCCTCGGAGACGTCGACGCCGACCAGCAGGCCGCGTTCGGCGTTGACCGCGAGGCGTGCGCGGGGGCGGCCGCCGCCGGAGTCCTCCCGTCCGACCTCGACGAGCACGCCGACGTCGAGGAGCTCGCCGGTCAGGTTGGCGACCGTGGCCGTGGAGAGCCCGGTCGCGGTTGCGATCTGTTGCCGGCTCACGTGCTCGCCGGCCGCGTAGGTGCTCTGCAGCACCTCGAACCTGTTGTGCCGGCGGATGTCCCGTGCCGTTCGCTTGCGCATGAAACTCCTCGTCCGTCCGCGACAGTCTCCCCTTATTCTAAGTCCCGGAAGATACTATTTACACCTATTGGACCAAGGGGTAGTTTGGGTTGTGGGAAGAGCCCGAAACCCCCGAAACCCCCCGGCACGGCACGACCGCTCGGCCGCAGGTCGAGCTGCACGATGTGGAGGCACCCGAGATGTGCCCATACCGAAACGCCGGCGTTCTGGACGCCCCGCAGCGTCGCGGTGAGGTCGCGACGGGCGGATCGCGGGCGGGTGTCCTGGGCCGGGTTCGCCATCCCGCGCCGTCGCTCGACCGGCGGCATGCCGTGATCGCGCTGCCCGCGCGGGACGTCCGGGTCGCCGACACCCGCCGCTTCACGGGTGCGGTGCTGGCCCGCTGGGGTCTGGGCGGTGACGATCGGGACTCCGCGGTTTTGATCGTCGGCGAGTTGGCCGCGAACGCGGCGCAGTACGGCCGGAGCGTCATGACCGTTCGCCTGGTCCTGGACGCCGGCGTGCTGGACATCGTGGTGGACGACCACGGGGACCACGGCGCCCGGCGTCGGCCGCGGGTCTGCGACCCCGACGAGCACGGCCGGGGCCTGGACATCGTCGCGAGCCTCGCCGGCGGGGTGGACGTCGAAGACTGCGGTGCCGGCCGCACCGTCCGGGCGATGCTCCCGGTCGCCGCCCCGGTCTCCGAGTCGCTGCGCAACGGTGCTCCGGCGATGGCGGGCTGACACTGCCCGGGCGCTCCCGGCATACAAGACACGTTTGTGCGCACGCTGAAGACCGTCCTGTCGATCCGGTCTGGGACGCGAGCGCGATTCGGCCGTCAAGCTCGCTCGGCGCGTGGCGTCGCACGCTGCGGTCGCGTGAGCGTCAGCGGGCTTGCTCGCCGAGCAGGGCCACGGTCTCCCGCAGGCGTTCGCACGCCCAGTCGTACTGCTCGGTGCCGGTGTGTGCCCGGAAGTTCGTCTCGATGATCTGGACCAGAGCCAGGTGCAGGTTGTACAGCCGCCGGCGGGTCCGCTCGGCGGTGGTGAACGGCCGGTGGCCGTAGCCGCGGATGAAAGCCGTCGAGTCCCCGTATGCGCTGGACTCGCTCCCGGCGAAGCCGAACTCCATCAGCGGATCGCCGTAGAACGCCCGCTCGTGGTCCACGATCGCCACGATCCGGCCGTCGCGCACCATGCAGTTGCCGGGCCACAGGTCCCATTCCACGAACCGGGGCTCGGTCACCTCGTCCAGCGAATCGGCGTGGGCGGCCACGACTTCGCGGATCGCGTCGTAGCCGTGGGGCAGGTCGACGCCGCGTCGTTCGCCGTCGCCCAGCAACTCCTCGACCATCCGCAGGAAGGCGGCACGCCACGTGCCTTCGCTCGGTCCTGTCGGCGGGCCGAAGGCGGTGCCCGGGATGCCGTTCAGCTCGCGGGTGATCGCGCCGAGCGCCTCGTCGTACGCGTCGATCTCCGTCGCGGCCAGGGTGTTCCTGACGGCATCGAGATTGTCCGCCTCCACGTACGTCATGAAGAAGTAGTCGGCGTCGCAGAGTTCATGGCTTCGATCGGCGAAGTCGACCGCCGGCACCGGAACCTTCGTGTGTTCCCGGATCAGCCGCAGCGCCGCCAGTTCGGTGGCCATGGCGCCGCGCTCGTAGGTCATGACCTCGACGTCCGGCGGCGGCGCGATCTTGAGGACGACCTGCACGCCGGATCGCAACCGGATCCGATAGGCCACGTTGAAGCAGCCGTCGCCCAGTTCGCCGACCCAGTCCTCGGCCGCGTCGCACACCTGGTCCGGGCCGTAGGCGCGGGCGACCATCGCGCGCAGCACCTCGACGGGTTGCCGGTTCTTGGTGATGCTCTCCATCAATCCTCCATCCAGAGCATGGTCGGAAAATAGCACCGGGACGGCGGGGTTCGATCGGCATTGCCGAGGCGAGGCATCTGTGCGCCCGCCGGGTTGATTTGCGAAAGAGGCGAAGCACTGTAGAACAGGCGCAACCCCCGCTCCGGACGGGGCGCGTCCGGAGCGGGGGCGTGCGATGGCCCCTGGAGAGGCCGGGTTATCCGATGTACCAGCGTTGCAGTGCGGAGCCGGTGTCGGACTGCACGGTCGCCTTGGCGCCGTTGGTGGCCGAGCCTGCGGTGAGCAGGAGGCCGCTGCCGGCGGAGGCGATCGTGTGGTCGTCGCCGATCGGGTTGATCTTCCAGCGCTGGGTGGGTTGGCCGTTGCATGTGCGCTGGACGACGGTGGTGCCGGCGCCGCCGGTCGCCTCGGCGCACTTGTTGGAGGTCTTACTGGTCACGGTGTAGGTGCCGTCGGACTGGGGGGCGATGGTCCAGGTCTGGTTGTTTCCGCGGTTGGGTGCCCACAGGACCAGGTCCGTGCCGTCGGACGTGGAGCCGGCGCTGTCCAGTGCGACGCCTTCGGTCTCGATGGTGTGTACGCCCTCCACGGTCCGCACGGTGCCGGGCCACGGGACGCCCGGGGCGGGGTGGTAGGCGATGCCGGCAGCGGTCCAGCGCGGCGCGTGCTGGGCCAGGCGCTGACGGAAGTCCTTCCAGTCGCGGGCGGCTTGGGGGGTCCATCCGACCTCGGCGAGGGCGGGGAGGCGGGGGAAGCTCATGTAGTCGGCGTAGGCGTGGGGTTCGGGCCAGCGGGTGGCCGGGGTGGGCAGTGAACTGCTGCCCTCGTAGGCGCGGTCGGCCCACAGGGCGGCCTCGACGCCGGCGATCTTGTCGGCCGGGACGATGGAGCCGGTGCCGTCCATCTTGCCGGTGATGGTCGCGGGGTCCCAGTTGTAGGACCGCTCCACCGGCACGTATCCGGACCAGCTCAGGCCGTAGGGGGTGGAGGCGTCGTACTTCATGTCCATGTAGGCGTGGTCGGACGGGGACATGACGAACTTGGCGTCCTGGGCGACCCCGTTGCGGGTGGAGACGATGCTCGCGCTCTCCTCCGCGGTGCCGATGCTCTTGCGGTCGTCGTCCTCTCCCCAGTACTGCATGATGCTGCCGGCGGGGATGTCGGCGTCGGCGAGCTCGTTCCAGCCCATCACCGTCTTGTGGCGTCCGGTGGTCGCCTCGGTGGCGGACTTGACGTAGGAGGCGTACTGGTCCGGCGGGGTGTGCGGGGCCTCGTCGCCGCCGAGGTGGATGTAGGGGCCGGGGGTGAGCTTGGCGACCTCCTTGATGACGGCCTTCAGGAAGCGCCTGGTGTTGCCCTGGTGTGTCCCGTCCGCCAGGCAGTAGGTGCTGATGCCGACGTCGAAGCCGGAGTAGAGCGGCTTCGCCTTGTCGTCGCAGTTGAGTTCGGGTACCGAGGCCAGGGCGGACATGGTGTGGCCGGGGCCGTCGATCTCGGGTACCACCGTCATGAAGCGGGACGTGGCGTAGGAGACGATCTCCTGGTAGTCCGCCTTCGAGTAGAACCAGTCGGTGCCGCCGGTGTGGCCGCTCTGCGTGCTCGCGCCGACCTTGGTCAGGTCGGGGATGGCGTCGATGGCGATGCGCCAGCCCTGGTCGTCGGTCAGGTGCAGGTGGAGGGTGTTGATCTTGTACGCCGCGGCCTCGTCGATGTAGCGCTTCACCTGGGCGACCGGGTAGAAGCGGCGCGCGACGTCCAGCATCACGCCGCGGTACTCGTACCGGGGCGAGTCGGAGATCTGCACGGGCGAGACGGTCCACGCACGGGACTGTCCGGTCCGGGACTCGACCTCGGCGGGGAGCAGTTGGCGCAGGGTCTGCACACCGCGGAACAGGCCCTGGGCCCCGTGTGCCTTGACGACGACGCCGTTCTTGCCGGACGAGATGGTGTACCCCTCGGCTCCCAGCTTCTTGGGGCCGTTGGGGTCGAGGACGACGGCGTTCTTCGGTGCGTGGGTGTCCTTGACGACCGGCAGGTCGTAGCCCGTCGCGGGGGCGAGCAGCTTGGAGAGGTAGGTTCCCACGCCCACCGCCTCCGAGTCCCGGGACAGGACGGAGATCCGGGTCTGGGGGGTGAGGGAGAACCCCTCACCCGGCACCGCTTTCTGCGAGACCGGCTGCGGCACCAGGGCGTACGGAGCTGGGGCGGCGGGTGTGGGGGGAGCGGCGGAGGCCTCGGAGAGCGTGGCCGTGAGCGGGAGGGTGACGGCGGCTGTGGCGAGTGCGACGAGGCGTCTGCCTCGTCGGTGCAACCAGCGCATGGTCGGCTCCTTCGGACAAGAAGGCACGGGGACCGCACACCAGGATGGGGCGGTCGGGAGTGTGCGATTGGCGTCGGCGGCGACGGTGCTGCGTGGTGCTCGTGCACAGGCACCGGACCACGGGGGTCCGATCCGGCGCACTCCGTGCAACCCGCCGACTCCTGCCGCGCTGCCGGCCGCTCATGGTGGGCAGCGAAACACGCGGCACGTAACGCAACTGAGCGCGATGGTGCTTGTAATTGCTTGAATCAAGCGCTTTGTGAGCAACTTCAAGCATGAAGGTGCCAGGGTGTTCAGGGGGGTGTCAAGGCTTGAGCCCTCGCGACTTTGCCAATTCGTGGGGAACTTGCCTCAGTGGGTCGACGGAGCGTTTCGGGGTGTGAACGCCCCCGCCGCCACGGTGCAGTCCTGGTCCGCTCACGGGCACCTCGGCGATGTCGGCCCGGGCGAAGGGCACAGGTGAGTCGAGGTGTTGTACGGACATGTCAGGTCGCGCACAGACTTCCGTCCGCATGCCGAGAGCCGTCCCGGCCCTCCGGGCAGGGGATTGACTCCCGCGTCGACGGCGTCCGATGATGCTTGACAGTGCTTGAACACACTCATATGACGCGGATATTGCGCATCTTCGAACATCCACGTGCAGGCCTGGGTGCATGTCGAGATCCGGCTCTCGGGATCTCGACAGCGATGGCGGCTCTGTGGCGACGCGACATTCGGGAACGCCGATGACGACGGGAAGCTCCGCGGCGCTGCTCCCGCCTCTACGTTCCGCAACTCGTGGTCAGGGCCGCGGTTTGCGCCTGGCGGAGGCCGCGGACGACGTCCGCGCGATATAGGCCTTCGACGCCGCCGCGCAGCGGACGGCGTCGAACTCCGCGGCTCGGATGACCCATTGTGGTCGTAACCGGATCGCGGCACCCCCCAAGACCCATGACGAGGGGGCGGGCTCACGCGATCGCACCGCCCATCAGCGGCTCGCGAGCCCCGGCCGCGTGCGACTCATCGGTCGGCCTCCTTGAGGAATGCCTGGAAACCGGACCCGAGTGGGTGGTCGTGCCACACGTCGATGTCGGTCGATGGTCTCGGCCGCGACACCACGTAGGTCTCCTCCGCGGGCTCGTCGCCTCCCCGCACAGCGGCGATGGCGCTCTCGAGGCGAGGAAGCAGGCGTACGGCCGTGGCGGCCACCCCCAGCGCCCCGATAATCACCAGCAGTCTCCGGCGCATTCCTACTCCATCTGAAATCATCTTCAAGCATTGCCACGCATCATCGGACGCCAGGGTCCGCAACTGCGTCCGGGTGGGCTGCCGGATGGGATCTCCATGGCTGCCGCGCCGCGCGGGGACGCCACTGGCGGAGAACGAGGGGTACAGCCGTGTCCTTGCCCACTCGGCCGGGGAGCCCGGTCCGGGAGGCGGTTGTCCGCCCGCCCGGACCGGGGTGGGAAGCAGATCGATGATGGAAGTGCTCATGTGGGCTTCGTGTTTCCCGGGGGTGTCCCGGGCCGAGGGTCGTTCGGGTTACTTGACCGATCCGGCGGTCAGGCCCGATACGACGTGTTTCTCGATGTAGGCGAACAGGATCACGACCGGCACGATGGCCACCACCGATCCCGCGAAGAGGTACTGCCATTCCACCCGGTAGGCGCCGAGGAAGCTGTTGATGCCGACGGTGAGGGGTTGTTTGTCCGGTGTGGTCACCAGTACCAGGGCGACGGTGAATTCGTTCCACGCGGCGATGAAGGTGAAGATGACCGCCGTGACGATGCCGGGCATCGCCAGCGGCAGGGTGACCCTGCGCAGTGCCCCGAGACGGGAGGCACCGTCGATCATCGCGGCCTCCTCCAGCTCGACCGGGATCGCGCTGAAGTAGGCGGTCAGGATCCACACCGAGAAGGCCAGGTTGAACGCGCCGTTGACGAGGACGAGCGCCCAGTACGAGTCGAGCAGGTCCAGGATGTAGAACTCGCGGTACAGGCCCACCAGCAGGGAGGTGGGCTGGAACATCTGGGTGACGAGCACGAGCATCAGGAACACGCCCCGGCCGCGGAACCGTTTGCGCGCGGTGTAGTACGCCGCGGGCAGGGAGACCACCAGTACCAGGAGGGTGGACATGCCGGCGACCAGGAGCGAGACCTTGAGGTTGTCGCCGAGGGTGGACTTGTCCCACACGTCGACGAAGTTGGCCCATTCGAACCTCGACGGCAGGTAGCCGTCGCCGGTGAGTTCGTCCTTGGGCCGCAGCGCGGTGATGCCCATCTCGATGTAGGGGGCGACGAAGACGATCGCGATCACCCACGCGAGCGCGCCGAACCACAGTTGTCTGTGGCTGTACTTCGAGCCCCCGAGCACGGACTTCCTTCGTCCGGGCGTGTTCCCGCCGGCCGCGGCACCCGAGGGCTTTCCGGTGGTGCCGGTGTCCGGCCTGCGGCCGGCGGCGGCGGTGCTCGTGCTCATCGGTCGGTCTCCTTGTTCCCGCGGCTGACGACGAGGAAGAACGCGACCAGGATGATGATCATCGCGAAGTTGGCCACGGACATCGCGGCGCTCTCGCCGATGTCGGACGCCTTGAGCTGGTACATGAACACCGTGGTCGTCGCGGTCTCGTAGCCCGGTCCGCCGTTGGTCATCGCCCAGATGATCGGGAACGAGTTGAAGACGTTGATCAGGTTGATCACGACCGCGACCAGGATCGCGGGCTTGAGGAGCGGCAGGGTGATCGACAGGTAGGTGCGCCAGGTGGACGCGCCGTCGATCTTGGCCGCCTCGTAGACCTCGCCGGGTACGGTCTGCAGGCCCGCGAGCAGGGTGTAGGTGGTGAAGGGGAGCGATACGAAGACGGCGACCGCCATCATCCACGGCATCGCGGTGGACGGCCTGCCGAGCCAGTCCTTGCCGGCGTCCATCAGGTGCAGGTCGACCATGAGCGTGTTGATCGCGCCGTGACTCTCGTGCAGCATCCATTTGAAGACGACGGCGGTCATGAAGACCGAGGCCGCCCACGGCACGATCATCGCCCAGCGGGCGAACCGCCGGCCGGGGAAGTGCTGGTTGAACAGTTGCGCCAGGAACAGCGACAACACGAGCGTGATGGCCACGACCACCAGCACCCAGACCACGGTGTTCCACAGCACGGCCACGAAGTCCGGCTCGTCGAACAGCTTGGTGTAGTTGTCGGTGCCGTTGGATCCCACCACGATGCCGGTGCGACGGATGCGCTGGAAGGAACTCCAGACCATCACGACCACGGGCCACAGGACCACGACACCGATCAGGAGGACGGCCGGGCCGATCCACGGCAGCGGGGCCAGCGCCTTCTTGACTCTGGTGAGAACGTTGGGTGTTCCGCGTATGGCGGTTTCGCGTACGGCGGTTTCGGCCACGAGGCCGTCCTCCTCCTTCGGAGCTGGGACGTGTAGTCGGCGACGTGTCAGCTCTTCTGCTGGGCGACCGCTGCTTCGGCTTCCTTCTGGAGCTGGTCCAGCACGTCCTTGGGCGACTTGCCGGAGACCGCGCTGCCGAGCTGTTCCTTGATCTTGGGCGAGAGCACGTCCCACGCGACGTCGTTGAGCGGGTAGAACTTCGCCTTCGGGAGCTGGTCGATGTACGGCTTGAGGCCGGCGTTGGCGGGGTTGGCCGTCATCTTGGCCATCACCGACTTGGTCACCGGCGGGAAGCTGTACTGCTCCTGGAACTTGAGCTGCTGGTCGGTGCTGAAGGCGTGGTCGAGGAAGGCCTTGATCTGGTCCTTCCTGCCGTTCTTCTTGAACGCCATCATCCAGTCGCAGACCCCGAGCGTGTCGGTGAGCGGACCGGTCTTGCCGGGAATCGCCGCGGTCGCGTACTTGAGGTTCGGGTAGTCCTTCTTCAGCGTGGCGATCATGGTGGGGTTGCTGTTCACCATGCCGACGCTGCCGCCGTAGAAGTCGGTGTAGACGTCCTTGCGGTTCTTGGTGCCGGGGTTGGACTCGGTCAGGCCGGTCTTGACCAGGTTGTCGTTGACCCAGTTCAGGGCCTCGACGTTCTGCGGGCTGTTGACCGTGTACTTGCCGTTGGTCTGGTAGCCGCCACCGTTGCCCAGCGCCCAGTTCATGAACTCGCCCTGGGCCTCCTCCTTGCCCAGCGGCAGGCCGAAGGGCACCTTGGCACCGGAGGACTTGAGCTTCTCCGAGAAGGTCTTGACCTCGTCCCAGGTCTTCGGCGGCTCGGTCAGACCGGCCTTGGCGAACAGGTCGGTGTTGTAGATCAGCTGCCGGGTGCTGGAGGTGAAGGGAATGCCGTACTGCTTCCCCTTGACCGTCGCGGCCGGCGTGAACGACTCGATGAAGTCGGCCTTGGTGGCGGGCGACATGACGTCGTCGACCGGGTAGAGCAGGTCGTCGACGACCTTGTCGGCATAACCGCCGGTCTGCAGAAGGTCGGGCATGTCGTTGTTCTGGATCATGGTCGCGACCTGCTTGTCGATGTCGTCCCAGTTGACGACCTGCAGGTTCACCTTGATGCCGGGGTATTTCGCGTTGAAACTCGAAATCACGCCGTTCCAGTACTTCTGCATGCTGCCGTCGCCGCTGCCGTAGTCGGCCACGACCAGCTTGATCGACCCGTCCTTGGGCGCACCGGCCTCACCGGAGGCGCCGGGCGTCGCCTTGTCCTCGTCCTTCTTGTCGTCCGAGCCACCACACGCCGACAGAAGCAGTGCGGCCGACAGTCCTGTCGCCGCCAATGCCATCAGGTGCCGCTTCATCGCAGTACCGCCTTCAAATCTTCGGGAAAACAGGACCGTTGGTGAGAGGTTGGCCGCGCTCGTGATGCGCACACATGCGCAAAACTGTTCGCAACGTGGACTTGGTGAAAATTGTTGAGCAACAGCGAGCATTTTGCGGACTCGTCGTGGCGGCAGTCAACACCTCGCCGGAGAAAGATCCGCACCGATCCCGAAGGCCGGACGCAGGGTCTAGACCAATCCGACGAGGCAGTCGGGGCACGTCAGGCAGGACGGCCGGGTGCGCGTTGCGCACTTCACTGTGGAGGTTTCCGGTGTCTTGCGATGCGCTCCGCTTCGGCGATCCGGTCGCCCGCGGGCTCGCTTGAGCGACCGAATGGTGCCCAAACGGGCGATGAGATTGCTTGATTTTGAGCAGATGTGCTAGACATCAAGCAACTTCGAGCAGTCACAGTGCATCTCAAGTTGCATCTGCGCATAGGAGTCGCATGCCGACCACCAACCCGTCCCGCACCACGACCACGCTTGCACCGCTGCGGACCCACCTGGAATCCGAGGGCACCCGACTCGCCGGCATACGCACCCTCGCCCGGGACGCCGGATCGGCCGGTGAATGCGTGATTGCCCTGGACGTCGGCGGCACGGGCATGAAAGGTGCGCTGTTGGATCGACGCCTGCGGCCGTTGGCCGCCGTCCGTCGGGCGACGCCGCGCCATGCGGGTCCGGACGCGGTGGTGGCCGAGATCGCCGCCGTCCTGATGGAACTCGCGGAGTGCGCCGAGGCCGGCGAGCTGACGGTCTGCCGGGTCGGGGTCGTCGTCCCCGGGGTCGTCGACGAGGATCTGGCCCGTGCCGTGTACTCGGCGAACCTCGGCTGGCGCGACCTCCCGCTCGCCGACCTCCTCCGGGAGCGGACCGGTCTTCCGGTCGTGCTCGGTCACGACGTGCGGGCGGGCGGCGCCGCCGAATGCCTGGTGGGAGCCGCCCGCGGTGCCCGCTACGTGTTGTTCGTGGCGATCGGGACCGGCATCGCATCCGCCGTCGTCAGCGACGGGCGGCCGGTCCGGGCGAAGGGCTACGCGGGCGAACTCGGCCACCTTCGGATCGACCCGGACGGCGCGGTGTGCGGCTGCGGCGGCCGCGGCTGCCTCGAAACGGTGGCCTCCGCATCCGCGATCGCCGCCGCCTACACCGCTCGGTCGGGCCGACCCGTGAGCGGTGCCGACGAGGTCGCCGCGCTGGTGGCCCGCGGCGACGCCGATGCGCAGGCCGTGTGGGATCGCGCGACCAAGGCGCTCGGGGCCGCTCTCGCGATCGCCACGACACTGCTCGCCCCCGAGTTGATCGTGCTCGGCGGTGGTCTCGCCGAGGCCGGCGAACTCCTCTTCGGTCCGGTCCGCGCCCGCCTGGCCGAAGGGCTGACGTTCCAGCGCCACCCGAGCCTGGTCCGCGCGGAACTCGGCGACGAGGCGGGCTGCCTGGGCGCCGGTGTGTACGCATGGCGCGCGGCGGACGATGCGCACGGCCCCGCCCGTACCGAGGAACCAGGGCTCCTGTGATCCTCACGGGTCACGCTCGACGCCGCCCTCGACGTCACCTACGTCGTCGACCACGTCGTCCCGCGCTCCCGGCTCGCCTCGCTCGCCCTTGCGCGAGTCTCGTGCGTGCCGGCGGATGAACACGACAGCGCGCAGTTTCCAAGCGGTCGATACGTCGCCGCAAACCCGGATGAAGGTGGGATCGCACCACATGCGTGAACTGATGCTCGTACGACACGGCGAAACCGAGTGGACCCGGTCCGGCCGGCACACGGGCCTGACCGACATTCCTCTGACCGCGGAGGGCGAGGCGCAGGCCAAGGCCGTCGGGTCGTTGCTCGCGGGGCGCGAGTTCGCGCTCGCGCTCGTGAGCCCGCTCGGGCGGGCTCGACACACGGCCGAGTTGGCCGGGATCACCGGGGGCGAGATCGAACCCGACCTGGTCGAGTGGGACTACGGCGGCTACGAGGGCATCACCACCCACGAGATCCGCGAGAGCGTGCCGGGCTGGCTCGTGTGGCGCGACGGGGTGATCCCGGGCGACGCCGACCACCCCGGCGAGTCCATCGTCGACGTGGGCCGGCGGGTGGACCGGGTGCTGGCGCGGGTGCGGCCCGTGCTGGCGGCCGGTCACGACGCGGTGCTGGTCGCGCACGGGCACCTGCTGCGAGCGCTGACCGCCCGCTGGCTGGGGCTGCCGCCCGAGGACGGCCGGCTGTTCCGCCTGGAGACGGCTCGCCTGTGCACACTCGGCTACGAGCGCGAAGAGCCGGTCCTGCTGGGCTGGAACATTTCATGACCGATCCTCCAGGCTGCGGCATCGCGGCGCCCGAGTGAGTGGTCGCCGACGGTTTTGATCCGGGCCCGCCGCCGCACACGACGTCCGCCGGCGGCGCCCATTGCGCCGCCCGAGGCGACACGCAGGCGTCGTTCGAGAAGGCCTACGGACTCTGCTCGCAAGACGCGCACGGCGACGTCGTCATCGGTGCCGGTCGTCGAGGCGACCTCCACGCGAGCGGCGCCGGCGGGTCGACGAAGTCGCTGCCGGCGGGCCCGTGCGTCGGGGCGTCCCGGCGCACGGGGCGGGGAACTACGCCAAGGCTGTGAGCAGTTCGTCGACTCGGGTGACCGCCTCCTCCGGGGCGCCCGCGGTGATGGAGGCGCCGATGCCGACCGCGATCGCTCCCGCCGCGATCCAGTCCGGGGCGTGCGCGGGGGTGATACCTCCGGTGGGGACGAACGGGATCTGCGGCAGGGCCGTGCGCATGTCGCGGAAGGACCGGGGGGTCCATTGGCTCGCGGGGAACAGCTTGACGGCGTCCGCGCCGGCGGTGACGGCCGCGATCGCCTCGGTGGGGGTGGCCACTCCGGGGATGGCGCTCGCGCCGTGCCGGTGCGCGGTCTTGATCACGTCGCGGTGCAGTGACGGCGAGACCAGGAAGCGGGCTCCGGCCGCGACGGCGGCGCGTGCCGAGGCGGCGTCCAGGACGGTGCCGGCGCCGATCAGGGCATCGGGGTGCTCGTGGGCGATCGTGTGGATCGCTTCCAGGGCGTTCGGCGTGGTCAGCGAGATTTCGACGACGCGCAGAGAGGTCGCCAGACACGCACGGGCCATGCGTTCGGCCTCGGCGGCACCGGTGGCGCGGACGATGCCCACGACGCGTTGACGGGTGATCAATTCGAGGTGTTGCCAGCGGTACACGTGATGACGCCCTTCTCGGCGGTGTGAACGAGTCGGCGCTGTGGGCGTCCGCCTCGGTGGCGTGGGCAGGTCAGCGTTGCACGGCGTCCGCGAACCCGGTCAGGGCCGCGTCGCGTTGGTGGGCGGTGGGCAGGCCGTCGAGGTCCCCCGGGACCTGGACCGCGTGGGCGGCGACGACCGCGGCCTCGGCGAGCGCGGTCGGCACCGGCAGACCCCGCAGGTACGCGGACAGGAACCCCGCGTCGAACGCGTCGCCCGCCCCGACCGGGTCGCACGCGGTGACCAACCGGGCCGGTTCGGCCCAGGTGTCCGTGCCGTCGGTGGCCCAGGCGCCCCGGGCGCCGTCCTTGACCACGACCAGGCGCGCTCCCAGATCAAGGAAGTACCGTGCCGCGGCGGCCCGTTCGGGTGATCCGCTCAACAACGCGGCCTCGTCCAGACCGGTCAACACCAGATCGGCCCGTTCGGTCAGCGGCCGCAGTAGGGGGGACCAGTGCTCGGCGGCGAGCAGTTTGCGGCGCACGTTCGGGTCGTACGAGACCAGCACGCCCGCCGAACGCGCGGCTTCGACCGCGGCCACACACGCGTCCAGGGCCGTCGCCGACAGCGCCGCGGTGACGCCCGTGACGTGCAGGATCCGGGCGGAGCCGAGCCAAGCCGGATCGATGTCCTCGCGCGCGAGGCGGCTGCCCGCCGAACCGGCGCGGTGGTACAGGACCTCGATGGCCCGCTCGGCATGGCAGTCGCGCACGATCAGGCCGGTCGCCGCGGCCGGGTCCACTCGGGCGCGGGACACGTCCACACCCTCGCCGCGCAGCGTGCGCAGCACCGTGCGCCCGAACGCGTCGTCGCCGACCCGGCCGAACCAGCCCACCCGGTGACCCAATCGGGCCAGGGCCACGGCCACGTTGGACTCGGCCCCGGCGATCGAGCGCCGGAACCTCTCGGCGTGGTCGAGCGGCCGGCCGGGCTCGGCCAACAGCAACGCCATCGCCTCGCCGAAGGTCACGACCTCGGGCGCGCTCACGCCGCGACCTTCGGCAACAGGTAGGCGAATTCCTCGACGAAGCGGTCCACCAGGGCGAGTTCGGTGCGATCGAGAATCCATCCGGGGGCCCGGCAGTGGGCGGACGCGAACCAGCCGCGCCGCACCGACACCAGCTTTTCCGCCGCCACGATCAACTCGACGTGCTGCATCCACGTCGAGATGTACGGCAGCAGCCTGCCGTGCAGCGCGCGCGCAGCGGCCCCGTCGCCGAGGGTGTGCAGCCGCCAGATCTCCTGGTAGATCTCGACGAACGAGCAACCCGGCTGCACCCCGACCGCGCCCGCGTCCAGGGCGGCCGGCAACTGTACGCCCGCGTAACCCACCATCGCCGGCAGCGGGCGGGGGCCGTGACCGAGCGCCGCCACCAGTCGGTGCGGCGGTTGTGATTCGACCTTGACCATCCGTAGGTTCGGGTGCGCCGCAGCCAACTCCCGGATGCCGTCGGCGTCGAGCGCGGTTCCCGTCTGGGCGGGGGCGTACTGCAGGATCACCGGCAGCGATGCCACCGCGTCCAGCACGGCGGCCAGGTGCGCGGTCACCGCGTCGCGCGTCGGCCCCAGGAAGTGCGGCGGCAGCAGGTTGATCGCGTCGGCCCCGGCCTCGACCGCCTCGTGGGCGCGGGCCAGCGCCGACACCGTGCCGTGGTCGGGGATCGAGACGATCGCGCAGACGTCCTCGCGGTTTCCGGTGTGCCCGAGCAGGACGGCCAGCAGGCGGGTGCGTTCGGCGTCGGAGAGCTTGTGGAACTCGGACGCGAAACCCGGGAACATCACCGAGCCCACGCCGGTGTCGAGGACGCGCTCGACGACGGTGGAAAACCCACCCTCGTCGAGCGAGCCGTCCGGGTGGAAGGGCACCTCCAGGACGGGGGATACGCCCGGTATCGCGGGCAGGTCGGTGGTCATGGCACTCCCCGGGGAGAACGTCGAAGGACTGCGGAAGACTGCGAAGGCCGTCGAAGGGACGTCCGCGGATCAGAACGCGCTGCGCGGCGGCACGTCACCGCTCGCGCCGACCAGGAAGTCGAGGTCGACGCCACGATCGGCCTGGAGTACGTGGTCGGTGTAGAGGCGGGTCCAGCCGCGGCTCGCGTGCTCGGCCGGGGGAGTCCATGCGGCCCGCCGGCGGGCGAGTTCGTCCTCCGCGACGTGCAGGACCAAAGACCGTGCGGGGACGTCGAGTTCGATCTCGTCGCCGGTGCGCGCGAGCGCGAGCGGTCCGCCCACCGCGGCCTCGGGCGCGACGTGCAACACGCACGTGCCGTACGCCGTGCCGCTCATTCGCGCGTCGGAGACGCGGACCATGTCGGTGATCCCGCGCTCCAGCAGCTTGCGCGGCATCGGCAGGTTCCCGACCTCCGGCATGCCCGGATATCCCCGCGGTCCGACCCCGCGCACCACGAGCACCGTGTTCTCGTCCACGGCCAGGTCGGGGTCGTCCGCGACCGCCGCGTACTCCTCCAGGGAGTCGAACACCAGCGCCGGGCCCCGGTGCGCGAGCAGGTGCGCCGAGGCGGCGGACTGTTTGATCACCGCGCCGTCGGGGGCCAGCGAGCCGCGCAGGACGGCGGTGCCCGATCCGGCCGGCTGCACCGGGTCGGTGAACGCGCGCAGCACCCGTCGGTCGTACACCTCGGCGCCTTGGACGTTGTCCGCGAGCGAACGGCCGGTCACGGTGATCGGATCGCGGTGCAGGTGCGCGGCGATGTCGTTGAGCAGTGCCGGCAGCCCGCCCGCGCCCGCGAACTCCTCCATCAGGAACCGCCCGGAAGGCATCAGGTCCACCAGCAGCGGCATGTCGGCGGCGAGCCGGTCGAAGTCGTCGAGGTCGAGCGGAACGCCGACCCGGCCGGCTATCGCGAGCAGGTGCAGCACGGCGTTGGTGGATCCGCCGATCGCCGCGTTGACCACGATCGCGTTCTCGAACGCCTCGCGGGTCATGATGTGCGACGGGCGCAGCCCCTCGCGGGCCAACTCGACCGCGCGGGCGCCACTGGCCTCGGCCAAGGTGCCGCGTCGCGCGTCGACGGCCGGCAGCCCGGAGGCGCCCGGGAGTTGCATGCCGAGCGCCTCGGCCAGGCAGGCCATCGTGGACGCGGTGCCCATCGTCATGCAGTGTCCGGCCGAGCGGTTCAAGCTCCCTTCGAACTCCTCGAAGTCGGCTCGGCTGATCCTGCCCGCGCGCAGGTCCTCGGTCATCCGCCAGATGTCGGTGCCGGAACCGACCGCCCTGCCGCGGAAGCTGCCGTTGAGCATCGGACCGCCGGTGAGCATGATCGCGGGCAGGTCGACACTGGCCGCGCCCATCAGCGCGGCGGGTGTGGTCTTGTCGCAGCCGGTCAACAGGACGACCGCGTCGAGCGGGTTC
Organism: Embleya sp. NBC_00888; assembly: GCF_045207655.1. Taxonomy (NCBI): domain Bacteria; kingdom Bacillati; phylum Actinomycetota; class Actinomycetes; order Kitasatosporales; family Streptomycetaceae; genus Embleya; species Embleya sp. NBC_00888. Next base: position 4,407,060 of record NZ_CP108785.1, read on the forward strand.
GCACGCAGCGACTCCTCGACGTCGATCGCCATCAGATTGCGGTACAGCATCGAGGTGGGCCGCAGGAACGGCTCGCCGAGCGACATCACCGGGAACTCCAGCGGAAATCCGCCCGCTTGCAGCACCCCGCGTCGCACCGCGTCGGCCAGGATGCGCAAGTGCCCGTTGCACGGTGTCAGTTCGGACCACGTGTTGCAGATGCCCACGACCGGGCGCCCGTCGAAATTGTGTGCGCCGAAACCGGCCGCGCGCAGATGGTGGCGGGCGATGAACCCGTTCTTGTCCCCGTCGCCGAACCAGCTCCGGCTGCGTGGTGCGGGAGGGGCCTGCGGCTCCATCGGTGATGCTCCTCGGTGGGTGTGCGGGTGGCGCGGTCCGGATCCACGGTCAGGGCGCGCGCAGGTCTTGGATGGTGTCGGAGAGGTGGTCGGCCATCGCATTCGTCGCCGCGTCCGCGTCGCCGCTCGTGATCGCGTCGAGGATGCGGGCGTGGGCGAGCAGGGCGCGGCCCTGGCTCAGCCCCGCGCGGGCGCGGCCCTCGAAGCTCGCGCGCCGGGTCTCGAGCAGGACGCCCTCGAGGGATTCCAGGATCAGGGTGAGCATGCGATTGTCCGCGAGTTCGGCGATCGCGTGGTGGAAGGCGACGTCGAGTTCGACGAAGCGGTCACGGTCGTGTTGACGGCCGGCCATCTCCTCCAGCAGCGCGCGGGCCGGCGCGGGGTCCGCTTCGCCGGCCGCGACGCGCTGGGCGGCGCGGCGGACGAGTTCGCCTTCGATGACCCGCCGGGTGTCGACCAGGTTGTCGAGGTCGAGCGACTGCTGACGGAGCCGGAATTCGAGCATCTGCCCGAAGACGCGCGACGACGGAATCGTCACGCGCGCGGGCCTGCCCTGGCTGGAGGCCAGGATCTCGCGGGCGACCAGCGTACGGATCGCCTCGCGCACGGCGAGCCGGTTGACGCCGAACTGTCGCGCCAACTCGCCCTCGGACGGCACCTCGTCGCCCGGGCGCAGACCCAGCGTCATGATCCGCTCGATGATCCGCTCGGCCATCTGGTCGGCCAGCGTCGACCGCCGCATCCGCTCCGGATGGCCCGCTTCACCCCATGACGCGCTGCTTTCGCTCATCGTCTCGACATTCCCCTCGTGTGCGCGTGCTCTTGCCGGCAGTGCTTCGGCCGTCACCGTACGGCTCGTGACCATCCGTCACATCCACGGGTCGATCACGATCTTGCCGACCTCGGTGCCGTCGAGTCGGTAGCCGCCCTCCGGAGACAGCGCGTCCACCGCGTCCTGCGCGCGGTCCAGGGGCAACCGGTGGGTGACCAGCGCGGCGGCCGCGTCGCCGAGTCCCTCCACCACGCGCAGCGCCGTGCGGAACGCGTCGGGGGTGTATCCGCTGACCGCGACCAGGCGCGCGTCGCGCGAGAGCAGGTGGCGGTAGGGGTTGATCGACGCGTCGCCGACGTCGGAGAAGTGGCCCAGTTCGATGTACGTGCCGCCGGCGGCGAGGCAGGACAGGCCCTCGGCCAGGGTGGCGGGTACGCCGGCGCACTCCATCACGACGTCATAACCCAGGCCGCCCGGCGAGACCGCGGTGACGTGCTCGATCCGGGCGGCGCCGTCGCGTACCTCGCCGATGTCCACGACGGTGTCGGCGCCCAGCGCGCGGGCGATCCCCAGACGGCGCGCCGGACCGCCGATCGCGGTGATGTGTCCGGCCCCCAGCGCGCGGGCCGCCGCGATCGCGAGCAGTCCGATCGTGCCGGTGCCCTGGACCAGGACGGAGTCGCCGTAACGAAGCCCGGCCCGGGTCAGTCCCTCGATCGGGGTCGCGGCCGGTTCGGTGAGCACGGTGACCTCGGCCGGAGCCCGGGTGACGAACACCCGGGCCCGGGCCGATGTGCACAACACGTACCGTCCCCAGCCGCCGCCCGCCGGTCGCTCGTCGGGGTTCGCGAAGCCGATCACGTCCCAGTCGTCGCATGCCGGCACCCGGCTGCCGCGCCTACAGGACGGGCAGACGCCGTCGGGCGTCGCCGGCATCACCACGACCCGGTCGCCGATCGCGAGCCGCCGTCCGCTCACATCGGAGCCGAAGCCTGCGCCCAACCGCTCGACGGTACCCACGAGTTCGTGGCCCAGCGTGGCCGGATACCCGAAGTCCGGGATGTGGCCGCGCTGGATGTGCAGGTCGGTGGCGCAGACCCCGGCAAGTTCGACCCTCACCAGCATCTGGTCGTCGAGTACGGGCGGGAGTGGCTGCTCGCGCACCACCAGGGGGCTGTCGGGGGCGGGGAGCGTCACCACGCGGTTCACAGTCGGATCAGGCATGAGTCATACCTATCAGATAAGCAGCCAGGTAGCGCAAGCCCTGAAAATGCGCCCTCGTTCTCTCCCCGTGTCTCCCACCTGCATCTTTGGAGGAACGGCAACTTCCCGGGAAGTTGCGGATGGGTAAACAGTGCGATCGGTACCCTGTCTGCCTCACAGCTTGTCTGATAGGCATGGCCATGTCGATCAACGACGACGACGCCGGCCGGCATCGACCGGCGGGCGAGAACCCGCCGGGGCCGCTCGACCCAGGGGCCACCGATCACGACCCTCACGACAGGAGCCGAACGACGTGTTCTGGCAGGGACGCACCGCACTGGTCACCGGATCGACGCGCGGCATCGGCGCCGCGACCGCCGAGCTCCTCGCCGCGGACGGTGCGACCGTGATCGTCCATGGCCTCGACCCGGACGAGGGCGAGGCCATGGCCTGCACACTGCGCGCCGCCGGCGGCGCGGCCCATTTTCTCCCCGCCGACTTTCGGGACGAACGAGCGCCGCGGGACCTGATCCGCCGCACCGTCGAGCTCACCGGCCGGCTCGACGTCCTGGTCAACAACGCGGGAGCGAACGTGTTCGCCGGCGCCGAGGCGGCCGACCTCGACACCTGGAACCACGCGCTCGACCTGGACCTGCGCGCGGTGTGGTTGTGCGCCCGGGCCGCCGCCGAGGTGATGCGCGGACCGGCCGCGATCGTCAACGTCGCGTCCAATCACGCGTTCGCGACCATGCCCGGCATCTTCCCGTACAACGTGGCCAAGGCCGGCGTCGTCGCGCTGACCCAGTCCCTCGCGATCGAACTCGGCTCCCGCGACATCCGGGTCAACACCGTGGTCCCCGGCTACATCGACACCGCCGTCAACGAGCGGTACTTCGCCGGCTTCGCCGACCCGGACGCCGAACGCGCCCGCGTCGAGGCCCTGCACCCCCTCGGCCGGATCGGCCGCCCGCAGGACGTCGCCCGCGCGATCCGATTCCTGGCCTCGGCCGAGGAGTCGGCATTCGTCACCGGCACCTGCCTGACCCTCGACGGTGGCCGCTCCGCCCTGCTCCAGGACCCGGATCCCCGCGCCGTCCACTGATCCTTCGCCACCCACCCGTCTCCGGAGGGAAACGCCATGCCGTCGCAGGCCACGCCATGAACGGGCCGATACCCCGCCCGAACGCCGTCACCCGCCGGTCCTTCCTGTCCCGCGCCGGCGCCCTCGCCCTCGCCGTACCCGCCGCGGGCGCGCTCGCGGCGTGTGCCCAATCGACCCAACTCGGTGTCACCGGCGACGGCGAGCAGAACGCCGACGCCTTCACCGCCGCGAACATCGACTGGCAGGCGGAGAAGGGCACGACCCTGATCCTGGGCGCCGAACAGCATCCATGGATCACCGCCGTCCGCCCGTACCTGGCCCAGTTCCGGAAACTCACCGGAATCACCCTGCAGATTCAGGTGTCCGGCGAGGACCAGTACGTCGCCAAGATGCCGATCACCCTCGCGGGCAAGTCCGGCACGCCCGACGTCTACATGGTCTGGTCCTACGGTCAGGCCGTGGAGTCGGGCTGGCTGGAGCCCCTCGACGGATACCTGAACGACCCGACCCTGACCGACGCGGCGTGGTACGACCAGGCCGACGTGTTCACCACCGCGCGCGACTACGTGCGCCGCGCGGACGGCTCCACGTACGGCGTCGCGATCACCGCCGAGGCACAGGTCACCTTCTACCGGCAGGACGTGGTCACCGATCCCGCGTCCCTGGCCGATTTCGACGGCTTCCACGACGCGGCCCGCCGCGCGGGCGAGTCGGGCAAGACCGCGGCCGGGGTCGCGCTGCGCGGCAAACCGACCGCGGACGCGATCGCGTGGCCGGCCGCCGGCTACGTGTTCTCCTACGGCGGCTACCTCGTCGACCCCGGCGGCGGCCTCGCCCTCGACTCCCCACAGGCGGCGGCCGGCGTGCAGAAGTACGCCGACATCGTCAAGTCCGCATGCCCCAAGGGCGTCTCGACCTGGTCGTGGTTGGAGATCACCACCGCCATGCAACAGAGCCAGGTCGCGATGCTCCAGGACTCCTCGAACGCGTCCATCGACCTGCGCGACACCAAGAAGAGTCGCTTCCCCGACCTGATCCGAGCCGCCGCCTTCCCCGCCCACGACGGCGTCAGCAAGCCGAACATCTTCCACTGGATCATGGGCATCAACGCGCGCAGCAAGCACAAGCGCGCCGCCTGGCTGTTCCTGCTCTGGGCCACCAGCCGTCCCGGCGCCGCCCAGATCGCCGCCTCCGGTGGCACCCCACCACGGGTGTCCGCGTGGCAGGACCCGCGCTTTCGCGCCTCCTTCGGCACGGACGCGGCCGACGCCGCGCTCGCATCGCTCCTGCGCGCCGACAGCCGGCCGATCACCCTCGCGTGGATGCACCCGCAATGGCCCCGGATCGGCGACGCGTTCGCGCGCGCGGTCAACTCCGTCTTCACCTCCGACCGCAGCGCGCAAAGCGCGCTCGGCGAGGCCCGACGCACACTCAAGGGGGTGCTGTGACGAACACGACCACCCTCACCCCCGTCGAGCCGGCCGCCGCCGGCTCCGCCGCGAAGCGTCCCGGTCGCCGTGCCGGTACGGTCGGCGGGGATTCGCGGGAGATGGTGCGACTTCGGCGGTTCATGCTCACCCCGATGACGGTCATCCTGCTCGGCCTGACCGCGTTTCCGTTCGCCTACTCGCTGTGGATCAGCCTCACCGACCGCACCGCGAGCGGAGGCGGCGACTTCGTCGGACTGCGCAACTACGCCGACCTGTTCGGCAACGACCAGTTCTGGCACGCGCTGCGACTCACCCTCGTGTTCTGCGTGGTCGCGGTCGGCGCCCAGATCGTGCTCGGCTTCCTGGTCGCGCTCGGCCTCAACGGGCTGCGCCGCGAACACCGGTTGCTGCGGGCGGCGTTGATCCTGCCGATGGCCGCGACACCGGTCGCGGTGCTGTTCGGCTGGAAAGTGCTTCTCGACCCCTCCCAGGGCGTGGTCAACTGGCTGCTCGGCGAGATCGGTCTGCCGCAACCCGACTGGCTCGGCACACCGACCATGGCGATGGTCACGATGATCCTGGTCGACGTGTGGATGTGGACGCCGTTCGTCGTGGTCATCCTCCTCGGGGCACTCGGCGGCCTGCCCGCCGAGACCATCGAGGCCGCCCACGTGGACGGCGCGCGCTGGGCGCAGCGACTGCGTTACGTCGTCCTGCCCCACATCAAGCCGTTCCTGATGCTGGCGCTTCTCTTCCGCGGCATCGACTCGCTCAAGGCGTTCGACAGCTTCCAGGTCCTCACCGCAGGCGGACCCGGTGACGCGACCACCACGCTCAACATGCTCGCGTACCGAACGGGACTGCAATTCCTCGACTTCGGCAAGGGCGCGGCGGTGTCCACGCTGCTGCTGATCGTCGCGATCGTCTTCGGAAAGGTGTTCATGCGATTCATGCGACGGGAGGCTCGGGCATGAGCCGCGGCCGATCCCCGATGGAGGCCCGCCCGGCGACCGCCGCGCTGCGCGCCTTGGGCCTGACCGTGTTCACGCTCTGGAGCCTGTTCCCGATCTACTGGCTCGTGCAGATGGGCTTCAAGAAGCCGCTCGACCAGAACTCGATCCCGCCGAAGTGGATCTTCGAACCGGTGCTGGACGCCTACCGGCAGGCGTTCACCGACGCGCCGATGCGGGCCCTGTTGCTCAACAGCCTCCAAGTCGCGGTGCTCGCGACCGCGATCGCCTTGGTGGTGGGCCTGTTGGCGGCGTACGCGCTCGTACACCTGCGCACGCACCAGGCCCGCGACTACGAGTTCTGGGTGCTGTCGACCAGGATGGCACCACCCGTGGCGGTGGCCCTGCCGTTCTACCTGGTCTACCAACACACCGACCTCCTCGACACCCTGTGGGGCCTGGCCCTGATGCATGTGGTGATCGTGATCGGCGTGGTGACCTGGATCCTGATCGAGACGTTCGACGGAGTGCCCCGCGAACTCCTGGAGGCCGCCCAGATGGACGGCTGTTCGCACTGGGGCGCGTTCCGCAGGGTGATGGCACCACTGGCCGTCCCCGGGCTGGTCGGAGCCGGGGTGCTGTCGTTCCTGCTGTCCTGGAACGAGTTCTTCTTCGCGCTGATCCTGACGTCGAACCACACCACGGCACCGGTGGGCCTGTTCAACTTCGTCGGCTTCCAGTCGGTGAACCTGGGCGCGCTCGCGGCCGCGGCGACGGTGTTGCTGATCCCGGCGTTCGTGATCGTCCTGGTGTTCCAGAAGTTCCTGGTCCGAGGGTTGACGATGGGCGCGGTCAAGGGCTGAGGAGCCCGACGTCAATCGACTCCTCGTCCGCCGTGGTGAAGCCGGTAGTGCTGGGCGAGGAGATCACGTCCGTAGTCGTTGCCGTTGGGCGCACGCACGATGGTGTGCACGTGATAGCGGGCGGGCTCGGGATTGGCGAGGAAGACACCGGGATGGTTGTCGTACTCGACCAGGAGCACGGGGGAGTGGATCCGGTAGTAGAAGGCGCACTCGTCGTCGTGGCCGCCGCGCCAGGCGAACCGCGTCTCGTCGAAGTGATCACGGACGAGCGCCAGGGTGCGCTCGGCCTGTGGCGGCGGGAGGCGGTCGAGATAGACCCGGATCAGCTCCACGAGACCGTCGCGCTGGTCTGCCGGGAGGCTCGCCGCGACGATCCCCTCGGGAGGCAGGATGAGGTTGTCGCTGCCCGCGCCGGCGAGATGTCGCCCGTTCCACGGGCCGGCGAGCTCGGGCGGAAGGTCTTCCGCGCGCAGCGACGACCCCATCAGGAACTCTTCCTCCCGGTCGGGGTCCAGAACGCGGCGAAACGCCAGGGCGACCTCGGTCTCGTCGCCCAGGGCGCGGACGCCCTCGAACCGCCCCGTCCCGGTCGTCGGTTCGGCGCCGAGGAACACGGGGGCGAGAATCACCTGCCCTCCGACGAAGACGCAGTGCAGGTCCACGTGATGACCCATCAGCTGCCATCCCCACGGGGAGTCGCCCGAGGGGGTCCCGAAGACGGTGAACCAGTAGGCGAACTCCGTAAGGGTGTCCCGGTAGTCGTCGATGAGCTCGCCCAGGTTCTCGTTGAGCGCCATCACCGCGCGCACCTGGGCGTAGCCGGCACGGCTGAGACTCGCCTCGACGACGGCGAGTGCGCGGTCGCGGTCCCGGTCGGCGAGCCGGTCCAGGCGCATGCCCTTCGGGTGCCACGTCGGGATCGCGTTCGTCCACAACCGCCATTCCGGGGCATCCATCGGTAGGGCGCCGACCACCCTCTGGTGGGGCGCCAGTCCGTCGAGGTAGGTCCGGGCGGCCACGACGGCGGAGTACGGGGATATCCCCGCACCGTCGAGGCGGTAGAGGCCCGGGCGCGGCGTGCCGTTCTCGGTGACGCCGACATAGGGCTCGAGATGACGGCGTAGGCCGGCGGTCAGCTCGAAGGCCGCCTCCGGGGGCAGCAGGTCGTCGTACAGATGGGAGTCGACGATCGGCAGATCGCCACGAGTGCTCGGCAGGGGGAATTCTTCCGGGTGTCGAGGGCTGGACATCGGTCTCCTTACTCGGTGGGAACAGCGAGGACGTCGCCCGGCAGGAGGAAGCGGTTCTCGATCCGTCGGGAGGCGATGAGCCACCGACACGCCTGTCCGTCCGGCTCGCCGACTCGGACGAAGCGGTCGAACACGTCGGCGACCAGCACCGGAACGGTCGTCGCAATGGGAGGTTTGCCGTCCTGCGCGTAGAGCACCAGGGCGGACACGGCCTCGACGAGATCGCTCTCGTGACGGAGGACGTGGAAGTTGGACATCAGGTGACGCGAGACCCGCGGTCCCCGTGCGGCGCGGTCGCGGTACGCGCCGTCGATCTCGTCGGTGCCGCGGAAGGTCCTGCGCGAGAAGGTCAGTTCGGCGTCGGCGGTGAAGAAGCCGGCTGCCGCCGAACCGTCAGCGTGGTCGATCTCGAACCACAGCGCCGTCACCAGCATCGACAGATCGGTGTGCACGCGGGCGAGGGTCGGCCGGCCGTCGATGCGCGCGTCGGCGGTCATGGGCCGACCGCCGTCGCGGCGGTGCGTACAGCGCTCACCAACGTGTGTGCGCCCTGACGCAGCATCGTGGTGTCGGCCCCCAGGACGAGGAAGTCGTACCCACGACGATCCAACAATTCCGACGCGTTGCCCGAGGCCGTGGTGCCCAGGGTGATGCGGTGGTCGACACAGCGTCGTTCGGCCGCGGTGACGAGGTCTGCGAGCCTGCCGTCACCCTCGCGGGACCGGCTGGAGACCGCGAGGTCGGTCGGGCCGATGAAGACCGCGTCGACGCCGGCGACCTCACCGATCTCGACGATCGCCGAGAGAGCTCCGATGCTCTCGGCCTGGACCACGAGGCGGACCTCGTCATTGCCGGACCGCAGGTAGTCGCCGAGAGCGTCGAGTCCCCATCGCCCGGCTCGCCCGGAGGTACTGGCGCCGCGTCGTCCGAGCGGAGGGAAGCGAGCCGCTCGCACGGCGTCCCGCGCCCGGGCGGCGTCGTCGACCTGCGGGACGAACAGGCCGGCCGCACCCGCGTCGAGCGGGACCTGGACGTCGCGTGGTGCGGTGCCGGCGACCCGGACGAACGGGGCGAGCCCGCAGCCACGGGCCAGTCCGATCATGGTCGACATCGTGTGGGTGTCGATCGCGCCGTGCTCGGCGTCGATCACGACGAAGTCGAACCCGGCGAGTGCGAGCAACTCGACGCTCTCCGGTGCGGGGAGCTTGACCCAGGCACCGAGCCGAGGGAACGCAGCGGCCGTCACGGGTGGGTTCCCCGGTAGTCGCCGGCGTTGAGTACCCAACCCCGCGCGAGGAAATCCTCGCGCGGCGGGGCGAAGACGTCGATGAGCGTGTGCGGGCCCGCGCCCACGGCGCGGGTGGTGTGCACGACGGTCGGCGGGATCAGTGTCATCGAGGGACTACCGACCCGGACGTGCTCATCGTCGCGCCACTCACTCATCCGGGGGGTCCACGGGACCCGGAGGTGATGGGCGTAGTTCCCGACCAGGGTCACCGACATCTGCTCGAAGTCCCCGTGGGAATGCGGCGAGAGCCGTTCGGTGTCGCGTGGCCCCTCGTGCACCGGAAACCAGTTCACCATCAGCGACGTCGTCCGGAAGATCCGGCCGAGGCGTCCCTCCTCGTCGGGTACGTCGCGCATGCGATGCACCCGGATTCCGGTGCCACCGGTGGTCGCGATGGGCTCCGGTAGCGGTGCGGCCCGCAGATCGACCCCGACGGCGTGGTTGACGGCCCGCCTCATCTGCTCGTCGCAACGAGCGGTGAACACCCGCGCCACCGTGGTCGACGACGTCGCGTGCACGGCACTGGTGCCGGCCGGTACGACGACGAGTGCGGGTTCGGACACGGACACCGGTGTCCGGTCGTGGTGCTCCACGCCCACCACCGCGTCGTCCTGGACGAGCAGCACGTACTCGTCGGGCAGGTCGTGCTCGGTGAGGCGGTCACCCGCTTCGAGTTCGGTGATCGCGACCACGAAGTTCCGGCCGCACACCGACCACGTCCGGCTGCCACCGACAGAGACCAGGTCCGGATCACGCTCCGAGATCTCGTCGACGACGGAGCTTCCTACGATTGCAGCGATGGTCATCAAACCTCTCCTGTGCTGCCGCGTGAACGACATGGGCTTCCGGCCGGGCCGGCCGGGGCAACGATCGTGAGTTTCCGAGCGCATCGATCGACCGAGCCGGAGCATCGGCGTCGTGGACCGGCAGCCGGCGGTCGGCGGGGATCGTCCTACACCAGTGCGGACACCGTGCCTCGGATGCCGAACAGCGACTTCCCGTAGATCTCGGCGGCCACCTCGGGGTTGAGGACGGCGTGCCGGCTCCCGGTCTCGACGTCGCGCCAGATGCGCTGCAGCGGGTTGGCCTCGCCGAAGCTCGAAGCCCCTTGGGCCGAGCACACGATGCGAACCGCCTCACGCGCGTGGACCGCCGCCATCCCCGCGTCCATCCGCATTCGTGCCCGGGCGTCGTAATCGGGGAACACCCCGGCCCGCGCGGCCTCGTCGATGTCGGCGGCGGCGCGGTAGGCGTGCAGCTGGGCGGAGTCGGCGAGCGACGCCGCGTTCGCGGCGGCGAGTTGGATGGTGGGTGCGTCGGCCTGGGAGGCGTAGCCCGTCATGGTCAACGCTCGCCGCGGGGCCTTCTCGGCCAGGAGATCGACGGCGGCCGCGGCCAGCCCGAGCTGCGGCCCGGTCAACACGAGCGCGGCGGCCGGCACGAACGGTGCCCGGTAGAGCGCCTCGTCGGTGAAGGGTGTGGCGTAGCGGCCCTGGACGGCGTCGGGGACGGAGTGGAAGCGGTGCGCGGGCACGAACAGGTCCTCGCCGAGGAGCGTGTTCGACGCGGTCCCGCGCATGCCCGCGACGAACCAGGTGTCCTCGATGGTCAGTTCCGACATCGGCGCGAGCACGATGCCGACGGCGTCCGACGTGCCCTCGGCGTCCGGCCGGGTGACCCCGAGGACCGCCCAGTCGGCGTGGGCGCACCCGGAGGCGGGGGCCCAGCGCCCGCTCACCCGGTACCCGCCTTCGACAACGCGCGCGGTACCCGAGGGAGTGACGACGCCGGCGACTCGGGCGTCGGGGGTGTCGGCCCAGACGTCGTCCTGGGCTTGGGCGGGGAAGAGGCCGACGAACCACGCATTGGCGTTGAGCAGTGCGGCGACCCAGGCGGTGGAGCCGCAGGCACGCCCGACCTCGCGGCCGATCTCCAACAGGGTGCGGTAGTCGGTCTGTAGACCGCCGTAACGGGCGGGCTGCATCAACGACAGCAGGCCGGCTTCGGCCAGGGCGTCGATGTTCTCCGCGGGCACCCCACGCTCGCGGTCGGTCGTATCGGCGTTGCCGGCCAGCAGCGGTCGCAGTTTGGCGGCGCGCTCGACGAGGTCGGCCCGCAGCATGCGCGCGGCGTCGGTGGTGCGGGGGGCGTCCATGATGATGCTCATCGTCGTCACTCCGGTGTCGGGGGCCGTGCGGGGTACGGGTCAGCTCGCGTCGGCGAGAAGGGAGTGCGTGCCGAAGACCCGGCGCGCGTAGATCAGCGGGGCAGTGGAGGTCGACTCGGCCTCCTCGACGTGCACGACGAGCAGGACGTGGTCACCGCCGTCCAGGTGGCGTTCGACGCATCCGGCGGTCCAGCCCGCAGACTCGGGCAGGTAGGGCAGTCCGGCGCGGAGGGTCCAGGTGACGCCGTCGAACTTCAGGCCCGGGCCCCGGTGTCGGCGGGCGAAGGTCGACGCCAACTCCTGCTGGTGGGAGGCGAGGATGTTCACCCCCACCCGGTCACCCGGCTGGAGGTGGGCCAGCAGACCCGAGGCGCGGTCCAGGGCGAAGCTCACCAGCGGAGGGTCGAGCGACAGCGAGGCGAAACTCGACACGGTGCTGCCGTGCGGTCGTCCGTCGGCGGTCGTCGCCGTCACCACGGTGACCGGGGAGCACACCCCGCTCATCAACTCGACGAAGGTCTCTCGGTCGATCATCATGCGCCTCCCGGTGTGTTCGAGTCCGTCTGTCGGGGTGCGTGGCCTCGTGCGTCACCGCGTCCGACATCACCCAGTGAACTTCGACTCCCGGGGCGGGCGCTTGGTCTGCCGGCCGAGGATTCCGGCCTCCCGTTGGTCTGCCGTGTCGGTCCGGGCCGCGACCGGCGCATCGGGCTCACCGTTCGACGTCGCGGGGCAGGAGGACCGCGTCCCCCAGCTCCTCGGCGAGTGCCAGGGCGGTGTGGAGGGCGAAGCGGCGGTCGTCGAGGTCGCGTCCCAGCACCTCCTGGGCGCGCTTGACGCGGTAGGTCACGGTCCCCCTGGCCACGTGCAGGCGTCGGGCGACATCCACGAGGCTGCGCTCGGCGCCGATGTAGTGGTACAGCGTGGTCCGCAGTGCCTCCATCGGTGCGCTCCGGGCGGCAAGCCCACCGAGTTCACGGCGCACGAAGTCACCGGCCGCGTCGAGATCGGTGGCCAACAACGCGATGGCGGCGACGTCCGCGTAGGCGGTCGCATGCCTGGGAACCCGCCCGGCCTCACACCGCAGTCGCTCGACCCGCTCCCCGCGCTCGGCCTCGCGGTGAGAGCGGCGGAAGCCCGCGACGCCGTCGACCGGGGTGCCGAAGGCCGCCCGCACCTGCTGCCGAGACAGTGCCTTCGCGATGGTCTCCCACGAGCCGGTCCGGCGCGTGCCGCCCGGAGGCACGGTGCCCCACGCCCACAACCGCCCCGAGGCCACGGGTACGACCAGCGTCGCGGTGGCGCCCCGAGCCTGGAGCGCCGCGATCGCCGCCGCCTGTAGACCGGAGTTGCCGTTCGGCGAGTCCGACCACACCACCACCGCCTCGTGGGTCCGCCGCAGGTCGTAGCCGAGGACACGCGACGCCTCGCCGACGTCCGCCGTCGCGGCACCACTCAACAGGGAACGTACGATGTCGGCCCGGGCCGCGGCTGCGCTGGTGCTCCACACCTCGTGCTCCGCGAGGTAGGTGCGAATCATGGTGTCGGACAGGTTGTCGACGTAGGAGAACAGCTCGCGGGAGATCGCCGTGACCTCGTCGACCGCCACCTCCGGGTCGACCAGCTCGGCACCGGCCCGCAGGAACGCCTCGGCCGTTGCCGCGTGCCCGATCCGGACGCCCTGCAACACCTGTTCGAGCGGTACGGCCCGGTGGACGAACTCGCGGATGCCCTCCAGGGTCGCCTCGGCGGTGGGCGGAGCGGCGCCCGGGCCTTCCACCAGAGTGAACAGCGCCCGCAGGGTGGTCGCTTCATTGCCACGGCGGAGCATCTCGACCGCGGCTGGGCTACCGCCGAGGGTCGGCACCTCCTCGACGATCCGCCGCACGACCACCGAGCTCAGTTCGATCGCCCAGCGCACGGGGTTCGCGCCGACGCGCGCGACGGCGTCCTCGACGATCGCGCGCGGGCATGCCGCTCGGTCGACGTCGACCTCACCTTGCGGGCCCAGCCGCGCGATCCAGGCCCGCCGCAACTGCCGACCGGTCTCTGTCACAAGCCCCTCCTGCGGGTTACGACATCGCGACGGGGTCACCCACGTCAGGGGACGCCGAAGAAGCTGCCCGACCGGGCGGACCGGGCCGACCGGGCCGGTCCGGCGAGACGCCGCGCGTGTACGGCGTCCCGCCGGCGCTATCAGCTCCTTCACTTGCCCCGGCAAGTACTTTCACTTGCCTGAGCAAGTGAAAAAGTAACCCATTGAGAGTTGCCCAGGCAAGTGATGCGAGTTGCTCGGGCAAGTATGATGAGGCTCATGGACTCTCGGTCGCCCTGGCTCGACGACGATCAGCAGGACCTGTGGCAGGCGCTGCTGACGGTCGTCATCGCCCTCCCGGCGGCCCTCGACCGCCAACTGCAGCGCGACGCGGGCATCTCGAACTTCGAGTACGGGGTGCTGGCCCGGCTGTCCACGGCCGACGAGGCCACGATGCGGCTCGGCGACCTGGCCCGGGTCTGCGACAGCACCCAGCCCCGCCTGTCCAAGGCGATGGACCGCTTCGAGGCCCGCGCCTGGGTCGCCCGCCGACCCGACCCCGGCGACGGCCGCTACACCCTCGCCACCCTGACCGACGCCGGCCGGCAGAAACTCGTCGAGAGCGCACCGGAACACGTCGCCCAGGTGAAGCGACTCGTGTTCGACCCACTCACCGCCGCCCAACGCCGCCACCTCGAGACCGCACTCACCCGCATCGCCGCCACCGTGCGCCGGGAACTCGAAGGCGGCTGAACACCGCCCTCAGGCAGGGTCATCCGTCGGCTTCGCGACGCCGGTGACGGTCGACCGGGGTCCGGCGGCGGACAGCGGTGTCGGAACGGACTTGGAAGTCGGCCCAACCCGACTCGTCCTCGACCTGCCGGCAACCCTGCTCGATCCCATGACGGATTCCGCTCTTGCCTCGCGGTGCCCACGGCCCGGTACGCCGGGGTCAATCGCGGACGGCGGAGCGCAGGAGTTCGGCGGCGCGGCGGGTGAGTCGTTCCAAGGTGGCGGGGGCGAGGGAGGTGGCTCCGGCGACGGTGACGGCGGCGAGGTCGGGTCCCATGCGGATCAGGACCGAGTCCAGGGTCTGGGGGCCGTTGTGGTCGAAGACGACGCGCATGCCCAGTGCCTCGTCCCCGAGGGCGGGGGTGGGGAGTGCGGAGAAGCGGGCGGTGGTGTTTTGGAACGGCAGGGAGAGCCCGGAGCAACCGCTCAGCAGGGCGCGCGTCTTGGCCAGTTGCAGGGCGGCGCTGTCGCCGTCGTAGACCTGGACGGACGCGACCAGGCGCAGCCCGTTCGGGTCCTCGAACGCCCGTTGTGCGCCCAGGGCGATGGTGATCGAGCCGGTCGGGGCGTCCGCGAGGGCGCGGTCGCACCCGGCGTCGCCACTGCTCCCCGAGTACGGTTCGGAGGCCGGCTTGGATCCGGTGTCGGTCAGGGTGTCCGCCCGCCATCCGGGGCCGACGTCGTTCGCCGTCAACACCGCCCGCCGCGCCTGTTCCTGCGTCAGTCGAGCCGCGGTGCCGGAGGGCGGGGGAGCGGCGGGGCCGTGGGTCATGGTCGAGGCGACGCCGGGGCGGCCCTCCATCGCGGAGACGACGATCGGAAGGGCGGCGCGGTCCTTGAGTTTGACGCGAAAGGATTCCGGGAGTTGCTCCGCCGTCATGGCGTCGAGGAGGAGGGGATTGTTCGCGTTCTGCGCGCGGAACAGTCTCCAGGCCTCTTGTCGGTTCTCGTAGTACACGTGTTGGACCTGCGGCATGGCCTTGAGCGCGGCCAGGGTCGCCTCGCGTTGGACGTTGGTGACCGGGCCGGCGGCGCAGCCGCTCTCCTTCGGGTCGGAGGTCCGGCACAGGAACACCGCCAGATCCGCTTTCCCGGCCCAGTAGTCGACGCCCGGCGGCGGCAGGTCGTCCCCGTCGTCCGCGCTCGCGTCGTCCGCGTCGGGCTCCGCGGATTCGGCAGGCGCGGAGGATCCGGCCTCGGCCCGCTTCGAACGCGGCTTGTCGTGTCCGCCGGAGCACGCGGCGGCCGTCGTGATCGCCAGGAGCGCGGCCGCGCATCCGACGGTGATCCTGCCCGCGCGCGATATGTGAAGGTTCGCCATGTTCGCCCCCGTCGTGAACGTGTCTGGTACCGAGCGTAGTTGGTGGGTCTCGCACCGGATACGCCGTGTCCTGTCGTGCTTGTTCGCCGCGGTTGCCGCGGACGGGATTGCCCGACCGGCCTCCGCACACCGTCGTCACGGATTCCCGCCGAGGGGGTGGGGTCGCCCTGGGGTGGGATCGGATGGACCGGGGGGTGCCCCATCCGACAGGCAACGGGCGCTCCCGCGGCGGATCGTACGCGGCTCTCCGTTGGTTGCCGCACCGCGCCACTCTCGGTCCCGGCCCGTGGTCCGGCCCGATTCGGCTCGAGGTCGGCCTGCGGTCGGACCCGTTCGGCGGGACGGGAGCGCGCGGGATCGATCGCCCTCGTCGCCTTCGGAAGCGCCCACACGCCGAACACCACGCCCAGGCACCGCGATCCGGGTTCGCCGGCGCTCGTGCACGCGACTTCCGGGCAGGACTCTCGGCGCGGGCACGGTGGATCGTCCATGCACCGTTGTCGGTGGGACCTTTCGCCGGAGGCCGCAGTGACGTACGCGATGGTCGCGGCTCGCGCCGTCGACGGGTCCGGTGCGGCGAAGGGTCCTGGAGACGGCGAAGGCCCTGAAGTATCCGGCCACTTCCGCCCGGTGGGCGGGTGTGGCCGGCTCTTCAGGGCCGGATGTCGCGGGGCGCGGGTCAGGCGGCGGTGACCGCGCGGGGTGCGGGGCGGGTGGCCGGGCCGGAGCGGCGGGCCTGGGCGGAGCCGCTGCGGCGTCCACGTGAGGAGGAACCGCTGCCGGTACGGCGGGGGCGCTCCACCACCGGCGCGGTGATCACGACCGGGATTCCGGAGGGCGCCTGGGCACCGGTGATCCGGGTCAGTTCGGCCTCGCCGGAGCGGACCTGGGTGATCTGCGGCGTGATCCCGGCGTCGGACATCAGGCGGACCATCTGGCGGCGCTCGCCGGGCAGGACCAGGGTGACCACGCTGCCGGACTCGCCGGCGCGGGCGGTGCGACCGCCGCGGTGCAGGTAGTCCTTGTGGTCGCTGGGCGGGTCGACGTTGACGACCAGGTCGAGGTTGTCCACGTGGATGCCGCGCGCGGCGACGTTGGTGGCGACCAGGACGGTGACGTGGCCGGACTTGAACTGGGTCAGGGTGCGGGTGCGCTCGGGCTGGGACTTGCCGCCGTGCAGCGCGGCGGCGCGGACGCCGCTGTTGAGCAGGTGCGCGGTGAGCCGGTCGACCGCGTGCTTGGTGTCGAGGAACATGATCACCCGGCCCTCGCGGGCGGCGATGTGCGTGGTGGCGGCGTTCTTGTCCGATCCCTGCACGTGCAGCACGTGGTGCTCCATCGTGGTGACCGCACCGGCCGAGGGGTCGACCGAGTGCACGACCGGGTCGTGCAGGTACTTGCGCACCAACAGGTCGACGTTGCGGTCCAAGGTGGCGGAGAACAACATCCGCTGGCCGTCGGGGCGTACCTGGTCCAGGAGTTCGGTGACCTGGGGCATGAAGCCCATGTCGGCCATCTGGTCGGCCTCGTCCAGGACGGTGACACCGACGTCGGCCAGCACGCAGGCGCCGCGGTCGAGGAGGTCCTTGAGCCGACCGGGCGTGGCCACGACCACCTCGGCACCGGCCCGCAGCGCGGTGATCTGGCGGCCGATCGGCATGCCGCCGGTCACCGTGGCCATCCGCAGTCGCAGCGAACGGGCGTACGGTGTCAGGGCGTCGGTGACCTGCTGGGCCAGCTCACGGGTGGGCACCAGCACCAGCGCGAGCGGGTGCTTGGGCTCGGCGCGCCGGCCGGCGGTACGGGCGAGCAACGCCAGGCCGAAGGCCAACGTCTTGCCCGACCCGGTCCGGCCACGGCCCAGCACGTTGCGGCCGACCAGCGAGTTCGGCAGCGTCGCCGCCTGGATCGGGAACGGCTCGGTCATCCCCAGACCGGTCAGCGTCGCCAGCAGCTCGGACGGCATGTGCAACTCGGCGAAGGAGGCCACCGCGGGCAGCGCCGGGGTGATGGTCACCGGAAGCGCGAACTCCCCTCGGACGCCGGAGGAGCGACGGCCGTAGCCGCCGGAACCGCCGGAACCGCCCGAACGGCCGTAGCCGCCGGAGCGACCCGAGGAGCCGGAACGGCCGTAGCCGCTGCCGCCGGAGGCCGAGCGGGCGTAGCCGCCGGTGCCGCCGCTGCGGCCGCGGGAAGAGGAACTGTACGAAGAATTGGTGGAGCGGGCGTTCGGGTTCACGGGGAACCTTTCTCGACACGGCACGTACCGCGGAGACCCGGCAGCCGAAAGCCGCGCAAGGTATCACGAGAACGAGCCGAAATGAAAAGCAGAAACGAAGTGGGGCGAAGGAATTCGCGCGAACACACTTCGGAGGCGCGGCGCCGTGGGAAAAGGCGGCCGGCTGGAGCGGACTGCAAAGTCCGGGGGCGGTGGGCGGTGTGCGGTCGTAAGCCGTCGACTGCCGCCCACCGGGCGGGGTACTGCGTCGCGTGCCGTCGCCACGATCTCGGGAAAGAGGGACGGGCGGCCCGCGGTGGAAACACGAACGCCGTAGCAGGGCCCGCGACCTCACGGTGCGGCGGGCCCTGGTACGGCCGCCGAAAGGCGTCAGGCGGGAACGATGTTCTCCGCCTGCGGGCCCTTCTGGCCCTGCGTCACGTCGAAGGAGACCTTCTGGCCTTCCTGGAGCTCGCGGAAGCCCTGGGCGGCGATGTTCGAGTAGTGGGCGAAGACGTCCGGGCCGCCGCCGTCCTGCTCGATGAAGCCGAAGCCCTTTTCCGCATTGAACCACTTCACGGTGCCGGTGGTCGCCATGTCGTTCTCCTTTGTCTGGGAAGCAGTACCGGAATCCACACAGTGCGATTCCGCGTCGCCGCAAGGAGCCCACCCGGAGATGACCGGCCAAACAAAAAATGCACCCACGGAACACGCCCGTCAGGTGCACACAAAGTTCATGGGTACCACAACTGCAACTGAGATCAACATAGCACGGATAGCAACGGCTTCGCGGACCCCGACGATCAACCGGTCCCGATGATGGGTGATTTCGGAGGACGGCGACGCGGTCCGTTCGGTGACATGTACGAACATCCACGTGTTCGTTCGTCCCACCGCGTTCACGCCGACGCCCACTCCGCACCGCGGTCGTCGTGCCCAGCGAACCGGCCCACGACTCCCCGGTTGGCCGCGGCCTCGGATGGCGAGCCGAACGAGGTCTTCTTCGCCCCCACGACCCGACCGTGTCGGCGGAGCCGGAGCCGCGGGTTGACCTTGACCTTGGGGGAAGGCCCAGCATCGGTGAGACCGGGCGAGGCGCCCGGCACGAAGAGGAGCGGGCATGGGGCTGCTGACCATTGGGGCATTCGCGAAGGCGTCCCGGCTGTCGCCGAAGGCACTGCGCCTGTACGACGAACTCGGACTGCTGCCCCCGGCTCGCGTCGACCCGGTGACCGGCTACCGGTTCTACGCCCCCGACCAACTGGAGCGAGCCCAACTGGTGACCTGGCTGCGCCGGCTCGGCATGCCCCTGGCTCGCATCCGCGAGGTCTGCGACCTGGAAACGGCCGCGGCAGCACAGGAGATCCGCGCATTCTGGGCCCGCACGGAAGCCGACACCGCCGCACGCCGGGACCTGGCCGCCTTCCTCATCGACCACCTGTCCTGGAAGGACCCCGCCGTGTCATCGACCAACGAACGCCTGCACATCCGCTATGCCGCACTCTCCGACACCGGTCGGGTCCGCGACAGCAACCAGGACACGGCCTACGCCGGATCCCGGCTGTTCGCCGTGGCGGACGGCTTCGGCCCCGCCGGCGCCCCCGCGGGTGCGGCCGCCGTCGAGGTACTCAAGCGTCTGGAGACCGACGGCATCCCGGGGGGCGACCTCCTCAACGTCCTGGGCGACGCGATCGAGCAGGCTCGGCAGGCCGTGCGCGAGGTCGCCTGCGGCGGCACCCCGCCGCAGGAGGCGGGCACGACCCTGACCGCGATGCTCTGGACCGGATCCCGGCTGGCCCTGGTCCACATCGGAGACTCCCGCGCCTACCTTCTGCGCGACGGCGAGTTCTTCCAGATCACCCACGATCACACGCTGGTGCAGTCGATGGTCGACGAGGGCCGCATCACCGCGGACGAAGCCGCCTCCCACCCGCAGCGGTCGCTCCTGATGCGGGCCCTGGCCGGGGCATCCGACGCCGCCGCCGACATACGCCTGCGCGATGCCCGCCCCGGAGACCGCTACCTCCTGTGCTCGGACGGCCTGTCCTCCGTCGTCCCGACCGAGGAGGTGCAGCGGGTCCTTGCCGACGTCGCCGATCCCGAGCGGGCCGTACACGAACTCGTCGCCCTGGCCAACGGCTCCGGCGGTCCCGACAACGTCGGTTGTGTGGTCGCCGATGTGACGGAGTTCCCGCGGTAGGAGCGAGAGAACCGCGACCGGGCTGCGTGTCACTGGATCAGGTCGGTGTGTGGATGCTCCGGGGATCGGGGGCAGACGTAGAGCTGGAGATGGTTGCTTCTGCCGACCACGACCTCGGGTGGGTTGGACCCGTCGGCCCTGCCGAGCGCGGCGACGGCTTGATCTTCCCGCGGGACCCAGCCGCGGTTGCCGCTGTCCCATTCGCCCGAGGCGACGGTCAGCAGCGGGACCATCTCGGCGTCGCAGGCCGCACAGAACCGGATGCAGGGATCCGTGACGCCCCACGGGGGCCAGCCGCCGACCTTCCAGCCGGGAGCCACGGACAGCTCCCTCCGGTAGAAGGAATCCGGGTAGGACACGTGGGAGCCGCTCTTGGCTCCGGACGGGCGGAAGGCGGCCGGCGTGACGCCGGCCGCCTGCCACCTGCTCACGTCTCCCAGTCGCTGCCACAGCTCCTCGCCCAACTCCGCGGCGGTGCAGGGGTACTCGGTGATCCGCTCCGGCGCGAGCGCGCACGGCTCCGGCACGTACCACTCATCCACCGAGTCAGTCTCGGACCATTCCGGCGGCCCGCCGACGTCGGCGATTTCGGCGGCGGACCGCCAGAACAGCATGGTGAGAGGCTTGTTCTCCGGCTCGTGTTCGAGCGGACACCACAGCACCTGAAGCAGATCCGCCCCCGCGGGCGGGCGCAGCAGCGGCACGTCGCGCACGTACAGCTGAGCCACCGGCAGCATCGCGACCGACTCGTCGACGGGCGGCGGAAGACCGGTGTCCCCCGTCTTCGCCGACGGCTCGTACCGCTCCATGAGCGCCGCGTCGAGCCGCTGCATCGTCGCCTGTGCCTCGGGCGTGGGGAAGGAGTCGCCGCCGGGATCGAGGCGCAGCCGGGCCCGGCTGCGCCGCTCCAGCCGCACCAATCCCAGATACCCCCCTGCGGAGCTCCCCGTATGGTCTTCGCGGCAGATCGGCCACGGCTCGCCGGCGGGCCACAGCAACGGCCCGCCCACCGAGCTCTCGTACGGCGACACAGTCCCGGGCCGGGGATGCAGGCGGATCGCCGGGCGCCCCAGCGGAGCCAGCTCGGGAAACACCGCGGTCACATCGACCGGCCGCGGCGGAGTAGTACGAGAATTCATACGAAAGATGCTGCCGGCAACCGCTGACAGCCCTGGCACACCCCCGATCGCTCCCGCGACAGAGCGGCATGCGGGCGGTACGTCGGACCGGCGCAGTAGCGTGCGTCGGTGCCCGTCTCCGGGGGCGATACGCGGGATACTCGCTCAGTCGGCCGGCAGGACTCCTCCGACTGGCTCCAACTCATGATCGCCCGGGACGCCGACGTCGCCGATGCCCTCGCGGTGCTCGCCGAGCACGGCCGTACCAAACGCATCCGCAACGGCGCCAGGAACAACCTCCGGCGCCACAGGAACGATCAGCCCTCGCGGACCTTCCGTCCCCGGCCGGGCTGAGACTGTCGTTCGGCGGCGAGTTCGGGCCGACGTTGTCGGGGCGGGCCCGGATCTGGGACAGCAGATCCCTTCACTGCCGCATCCTCGGGTCCTGGGTGGGGTCGGCGTACATGCGTGGGCAGCCTCGCTTGATCGCTTCGGGGCGCAGTTCGTAGTGCCAGGGCTCGTTCCGGTAGATCTGGCACAGCCCGTATGCGGCGCCGTGCCGGGACAGCCACGCCGTCGCGTCGGAGTGCCCGAGGTCGACCGCGTCCCCGGCAACGTGAAGAGACGTCGCCGCGGTGGCCACCCATCGGGCGGCCTCGTCTTCGGACCCGTACTTGGCGACGGCCTCGCGAAGAAGCTGATTCTGGTACGCCGGGGAACGCCGGCCGCTGTTGACGTAGAACACGACCTTGTCGTCCGCGGCATCCTTGGCGGCCCGGCGGAGGGCCTTGAGCAGATCCGGATCGAGGTTGGCCACGGCCGGAACCGCGTCGTCGAAGACGGTCACGCCGTCGGGGACGACACCGTCGGCCTCGCCGAACACACCACGGTGCTCAGCGCGATCGGTATTCGAGGAGGGCAAGAACTTCGGAACCTGGTGGAAGAGGGTCGCGATGATCGCTGCCGTGACGACTGTCAGGCCGACGACGGGGAGCCGGCGAATCCGGCGGGTCGGTGTTCGTGCCGATGATGGGGTTCGAGTCATGCCGCCAGTCAAGGCGGCGCGGTGTTGTCGGCACGTATGTGGTTTTCGGTACGCCGACGATACGCGCCCACTCATAGCATCGAGAGCATGCGTGTGTTGATCGTCGAGGACGAGCCCTATCTGGCCGAGGCCATTCGCGACGGCTTGCGCCTGGAGGCGATCGCGGCCGACATCGCAGGTGACGGCGACACCGCTCTGGAACTGCTGAGGATCAACACCTACGAGATCGCCGTCCTCGACCGCGACGTCCCCGGACCGTCCGGTGACGAGATCGCCAAACGCATCGTCGCCTCCGGCAGCGGCATGCCGATCCTCATGCTCACCGCGGCCGACCGTCTCGACGACAAGGCGTCCGGGTTCGAGCTCGGTGCCGACGACTACCTCACGAAACCTTTCGAACTCCGGGAACTCGTGCTCAGAATCAGGGCCCTCGACCGCAGACGTGCGCACAACAGGCCGCCGGTGCGGGAGATCGCAGGTCTGCGGCTCGACCCGTTTCGCAGAGAGGTCTACCGCGACGGCCACTACGTGGCGCTGACCAGGAAGCAGTTCGCGGTGCTCGAGGTCCTCGTCGCCGCCGAAGGCGGTGTCGTCAGTGCCGAAGCACTCCTGGAACGCGCGTGGGACGAGAACGCAGACCCGTTCACCAACGCCGTACGCATCACCGTCTCGGCACTGCGCAAGCGGCTCGGTACTCCCTGGATCATCGCCACCGTGCCTGGCGTCGGCTACCGCATCGACACGCAACCGGCGGCCGGCGACGACGGAGCAGACCGTGGATAGGCGCCCGGGCCGAGCGCATCCACGCCGATCACGCGGGCGTCGGCCTCGGCCTGGCAATTGTCAGAACCATCACCGGGCACGCGACGTACCGGGGAGTGGTTTCGCCCACGCGCGCTACCCGCCGACGATGCCGCGGCCTTCGTTCGAGCGGGGAGCGGCGTCCCCGTTCCGCCCATCGTCGAAGCACTTGTGCACGCCCCCGCGGCGACTGTTCGCACGCGTGTCGGACCGTGGGCGACGGTCGAAGAGGTCGACGAACAGCGGTGCCGTGTTGGTGCACCGGGAAGATCGCGGTCTACGGCTGGAGTGTCAGGTCGCGTTGGTACCAGGTACCCGGCTTGCCGCCGAGGTCGGCCGGGTCGGCCGGTCCGACCGGGACGAACCCGGCCTTGGTCAGCACCTTTTGGGACGCGGCATTGGCAAGAGCGGTGGCTGCCCGCAGTGTTCGCAACCCGTGCCGCACGGTCGCCAGCCGACACAACTCTCGGACGGTCGTCGTTGCCACGCCGCGGCCGGCGACGTGCTGCGCGACCCGGTAACCGAGTTCGGCAGCGCCGTCCTCGAGGTCGTACAGGTTGAACCGGCCCAGAACCGCGCCATCCTCGGCGACGAGCACGTAGAAGGCGCAGACGCCGGCCTCTTGTTCAGCCAGCAAGGCGCTGTGCCGGTCGGCGAACCGGTGGTAGAACTCGTCGCCGCGGTCGGAGACCGAGGCGGCGAAGTAGGCACGGTTCGCCAGCTCGAAGGCCAGGACCGCCGGGGCGTTGCCGGCATGCAACCGCTTCAGCTCGGGCATTGCGCAACTCTACCCGGACGGCGTGCCGAGGCCACCCGAGTTTATTCACGGTTGTCGTTTCGGCTTGGGTGATGCGCCTTTCGCTCCGTGAGGGTTGTTCAAAAGCCCTCGAGGTCAGACGGGCGACATCAGGTCGCTCTCGCTGACGGTGTACGTCAGCGGGGGGTAGATGAAATCCGTTTCATCGTTCTCACGGCGCCGTAGTCGGTAGAACTCGCGCCGCTGCTCATCGTCGGCCGACGTGAGGCGCGCACCCTGCGGGAGGTACGCATGTCCGTCGCGAAACCGAACGAAGGTCTTCGACGTTCGAAAGGTTACACCCAACCATTGGTTGTCCGCCGTCCGGACGGCGGGCGTGTCCAATACGATTTTGTGCCTGAGCCGCCGATTCGAGTCGACCGAGAACGCGACGATACTGTTGTGCGCGAGGGGGATCTCGAACCTCTCGTCACCGGACCTCTTCGATTCGAAGATCAGCTTCCTCGGCGGGCTCGCTTCGGGATGTTCGTAGCAGGAGAAGACGGCGATAAACGACTCGTCGGCCAGATCGAGGGCTTGGTCCGAATGGCTGCCCATGGTTGTGTAAGCGTTCGTGTAGCTCTCGATGAGAGCGTTGTTGAAGCCGACCGAAAGCGCCGCACCTTCTTGAACCCGTTGCGCCAGCCGTTCGTGCACTGCCCGGAAACGCTGCGCCGGGCTGCTGTAGCGAGTGGTAGTACGGACGAGGGGCACACCACGTGTCTCGTCGATCCTGGTAAGCGCGGCGCCTCGTCGGCCCTTTCCCACGTCTTCCAAACGAGCCGACGCGGACAGCTCCGCAAAGAGATTGTCCTCGGTTGGCAGAGCGCACGAGAGGATCTCATCCGAGATCCTGGACTCGGGGGGCAACGTAGTCTCCTGTGTTCATGCTGAAGAGAAATTCGTCGCCGTAATCGATGAAGGACGAGGTCCTGTTCTCCTCGGCGTACAGCCTGCGCAGCTCGTTCATGCCGGCCGGTGTGGGTGGCCCCAGCTTCACCAGATCTCCGGCCGCTTTGAGGAACGTGTGGCCGTTCTTGTGAACGGCTTCGGCGCTCGAACAGCGCACCACGTACCCCAGGCGGGTCGGCAGCAACTCGGCGTCCAGCGTTGAGGGCCGGATTTCGTGCGTATACAGGCGGTTGGTGGAAAGCGGCATGAAGAACACGGAGCCGGGATAGAGGGTCAGGGTGAACTGCGAGGGGAGTGCGACGCCGTCGCGTTCTTCGATCGGCTCCTTGAGGCGAAAGTGGAGTCTGGTCAGCCCACTGGCCCCCTTCACGCCGTAGTCGAAGGCGTCTTCGGTCAGGGGCTGACAATGGTCGAGCCCGTCATAGAAGGTGCAGAAGGCCATGACGCCATTGACGGGCATGTCCTTGGTCTTGTCGGCATGGGCCGAGATCTTGGCCTTGGACTGCTTGCGCTCGGCCGTGGCAAGGGTGTTGTGGTAGATCTGAGCGAGGACGTGATTCAGCGGTGCCTGGTTCCGGAAGACGACGGCCGCCTCGCGGTTCAGAGCCTCGACGATGTGCGTGTCGGTCGGGCGAAAGCTCTCGGTCGGCCCCGAGAGATTCGTGGAGCACCGGAGCAGGCGGAAATGCAGTTCGTCACCGTTTTGTGTGACGGGCGTCAGATAGATTCCGCTGCGATGGGCTGTTCCAGGCTTGGTGGACTCCGTCAGGGACTGGAACTCGTGCTCCGCACGGATCCGCCCGAAGTGATCGGCGCCGAGTCCGAAAAAGCGACGGTAGTAGACGCCGATGCCGTGCACACGGATGGGAACTCGGCCGAGGTCGACGAGGGGCCAAGATCCGTCGACGTCCTCGTGGTAACCGTGTGACAGCTCACGGATAACGAATACCCGGGCAGCAGCATGCAGTCGGCTGCCGCTGATCGCGGGTATATCGCCACACAGGTAGACGGTCTTCTGCGCGAGGTCGGCCGAACCGGAAGCAAGGTCATCCGGCGTGATTGCGGACCCGAAGAAGTCCCTGATCAAGTCATCATCGTGCAACATCGCAGGCGCAACCAAAATGTTGCTCGAATCCTCGATGCAGGCTTCTGTCGGCTCTTTTGTGTACATCAAACGGTACCTGCCATTCGCGGATCTTGATGGATTGCTCAAAACCGTGGACATGGCAACGGCCCGCACTCTTTCATTCGCGTTGCGAAGCGTAAATGAAAGGAGACGGACCGTTGAATCCTTGATGCTCTCACGGGGCTCGACAGCGGGCAACGGGTTTTGCTGTACGGGCGGTGTGCGGAGCTGCTCGGCGAGGGCCTGCGGCCGAGTGGACGGCCGGCGGTGTCCTGCCCGGGTATACGGGTCGGGCCCGGGCGGGGCGTGGCGGCGGGACGGGATTCGGGACGTGCGCGCCGCCCGCTTGAGCGCAGCGACCTCGTCGTCCCGGCGGACCTCTCCCGGTGGGCGCGGGACGGGCCGGCGCCGGGTGGGCCGGGGTTACAAGTTATCCACCCGAATATGTGCTCGGCGGAAGATGGGACTGCCGTTCGGCGGTGTCCGGAAGATTTTGCCGACTCATGAGTTGTTCATGGTGGAAGTAAAGAGTTGGTTGGGGCAACGATCACGCTTCCCTGTTGCCGCACGGAATTCTCGTCCTCGGTGACGAGAGATACCCGGCGCCCGCGTTCGGAAATGTACGAAATGAGATCGAAGAAGACACGACCCGGGCCGTCGTTCACCGTTTCGGACCAGAGCTGAAGCGCAGATCTCGTCGTTACTCCGGCGTGACTTCCCGAGCTTCCGCCTCCGTGGCGGTTCCCCCCGCGCTCGCCCAACGCACCTTCCCCATGGGGGATTGGGTACTCACCCCTCGCGCGGCGACGTTCCTCAAACGGTCTCCTTACGCGTACATCGAGCGCGCCGGCCATCGCGTCCTGCTTCGTCATTGCTCCGCCGACATGGAGCAGTTCGCTCTGACGATGGTGTTGATCGCGGCGGAGTACGCGCGCCGACTCGACGACGTCCTGGACGATCCGCGATCGTGAATCCCGGGACCACCCACGACCACCCACCGAGCATCGAGAATGTGTATTCGGCACCCGGCAACGCCCGAGCCCTTGAACGAATCAGGCCCATGTACGAAGGTTATGGATACGACCCGTACCCCCCGCCCGGCATGCAATTCCCTCCCGGTGCCGCATCGTTCCCCGGCGTGGCGGAGTGGCCGTCTCCGGACGAGGCCGCGACGTTCGACGGGCTCGCCTCGTCGTTCGCGGTGGTGGGGG
Organism: Embleya sp. NBC_00888; assembly: GCF_045207655.1. NCBI lineage: Bacteria > Bacillati > Actinomycetota > Actinomycetes > Kitasatosporales > Streptomycetaceae > Embleya > Embleya sp. NBC_00888. The sequence continues at coordinate 4,433,998 of NZ_CP108785.1, forward strand.
ATCCGGGATTCGAGGCCGACCTGGCCCGGCTGCTGGGGAACCAGGCCGAGGACGCTCCCGCCACCGTCGAACTCTCGGCTCCGATGCGGGTGCGCGGCAGTCATCGCCGACGGCCCCCGGAGGCCCCCCTGCCGGCCACCGGTGCGCGGCGATTGGACCGGCTCAGCCGCACGTTGGTGGTGGTCAGCGTCGTGCTGGTCGCCGCGATCGGTGTGCTCGGCGCGGTGATCACCCTCGCACCGCTACGGCACACCGCCGGCGCCACCGACGGCCCGGCCCGGTGGTGGCCCGTCCTGGTCCAGGGACCGTGGGTGGTGGCCTCGCTGTCGATCCTGCGTTCCAGCCTGCACCGCCGCCGGGCACTGCACTCGTGGATCGTGGTCACCGCCTTCGCCGGCCTGTCCATGGCGCTGTCCGTCAGCCACGCCTCCATGACCGTCCAGGGCGTCGTCGTCGCCGTCCTGCCCGCGGTGGCGACCACGGCCTGCCTGCACCAGCTCGTACGCCAGATCACCCTCACCCGACCACCCCGACGATCCACCGCCGTCCAACGCCGCGATCCCGCACCCTGAACCGCGCCCGTTCGCACGAGCCGCGGGATCCCCTCCGGCGTCGTTGCCCTCCACTCCACAAGACCCGCCGAAACCGAAATCGGGCGGCGCCGGCAGGTGCCGCCCGATTTGCAATCGTCGAGACGACCCGCAGGCCCGATGGGCGCAGAACGCAAGGGCAGCCTCGCCGAACCACGCCTCGGCCGGATCCCCGCTGTGCGGTGCGGTCGGCAGTTCGGTGATGTGGGCCGCGCGGTGTCGCAGGGGCGGCGGCCGGTCTCGTTCGCGAATGGGCGGGTCGAGTGGCCGGTGCCGGTGACCGAAGGGCGTGAGCGGTGTGAGGTGTTCGTGGCCGGCGTCCGAACGGGTGACGGCACTGGAATGCCCGGCGGCGGGTGTATCCGGGAGGCTATCGATGGGAGATGTGGATCGAACATGTGAGGGCGCGCGGTCGTTGCGCGAGATGTCGTCCGGCCCGACTGTGCTGCGGGCGGGGGTCTCCGGGGTCGACGGTGACGTTCCCGGGGAGGTTCGGACTCCGATCTTCGCGGGTCTGGTTCGGGAGTGGGCGGCGGAGGGCCGGGAACTGCCCCCGTTCGTCCCGTCATTCGGGGTCTGTGGGGTCTGTCGTGTACGACATCCGCCGCCGCCGGGCGTCGCCGTGGTCATCGCGGCGTCCGCCACGGGAGCGGAGGAGAGGGTGCGTGCGCGCATGGCGGTGGGGCGTCGTGTGCCGCGGTGACCGCGGAGTCGAAACTTCGCGCGCAGCAGATCGGTCATGGTCGCGATCAAGGTGCCCGCGCGCCGGACAACGAACCGACTCACGAAGGGTCCCTCGATGGAACCGACCGCACACCCCGGAACCGGATGCCCGGTCGACGTGCACGTACTGCTGCATCGCGGACCGAGACTGCTGCTCCTGCGCCGGAGCCGAACCTCGCCCTACGCACCCGGCCTGTTGTGCCTACCCTCCGGCAAAGTCGAACCCGGCGAGGACGTCGTCACCGCAGCCGTGCGCGAAGTCGCCGAGGAAACCGGCGTCGTCCTGCACCCGACCATGCTCCGCTGCGACCTCGTGCTGCAACACCGGCCACCCCAGGGGCCGTTGCGGATCGGCTGGTTCTTCACCGCCGAGGGATGGCCCGGCGCACGCGACCCCGCCACACCGGACACCGTGCGCAACGCGGAACCGCACAAACACGACGAACTCGTCTGGGTCGACCCCGACGACCCGCCCCACGACCTCGTCGCCTACACACGAGCCGCCCTGGACGCCATCCGCGCCGGCACCCCCTACGCCCTGCACCTGCAACAACCCCACGACACCGTGCACGACGACGGCAACGCCTGGCAGCGCCTGGCCGCGATCCGGGCAGGCGACCACGGGAACGAACCGCTGCGCCGCGAACTCGGGCTTCGGGCCGCCCCGCGCATGGGTCGGCGGTGGGTCTGGCAGCCGGACGAGCCCGTACCCGGATCGCTGCGCGTCGCACAGTCGTCGGGTTGGCTGTTCGCCGACGACGGGCGGGTGCTCCTGGTCGCGGACCAGGGAATGCTCGCTCTGCCCGGCGGTGGCACCGAGGACGAGGACGGCGACGCGTTGGCGACGTTGACCCGCGAGGCATACGAGGAGGCCGGCGCCGTGCTGGGCGCGAGCACCTACCTCGGCTACCTCCACGACCACGACGCGCTCGTCCACGGCGGCACGCCGGTTGCCCGCGCCCGCTACGCGGCCCGCCTCACCCGCCTCGGCCCGGCCCGGCCGGATCCGGCGACCGGTCGGGAATGGCGCCGGTTCCTGGTCGACCCGGCCACCGCCGCCGACCTCCTGGGTTGGGGCCCGGACGGCCTGCGCGAGGCCCGCTCCGCGCAACGCGGTGCACACGAAGTCCTCGGCGTACCCATTGCGGGGGACCGGTCCGTCGTCGAGGTTCCGCGCGACCGGGCGGCACCGTGGCCGCAGAGGACGAACGGCTGAGCCGCTGCGCCGCGCCCTCGTCACGCGCGGGGCGGCCGACACGCTCTCGCCGCATGACCACGCGACATGGCGCACGTTCCGGGTCACAGCACCACATACGGTGCGGACACCGTCCGCCGGCGGTGGCCGCAAGGCCCCCGCCGGCGGAGCGGCTCAGACGCCGGAGGAGACCTCGGCCTTCTCGTTGGACCCCGTGTCCTTTTCCTCGGCCGCCGCAAGCTTGCGGTTGCGCCGGACCGAGGAGAAGAAGGACCAGCCGATCAGGACGACGCCGACGAGGCCCGTGATGACCTCGTGGATCTCGTACTGGATGGTGACGAGCAGGATCGCGGCGAGGGCGCCGATCGCGTAGTGCGCGCCGTGCTCCAGGTAGACGTAGTCGTCGAGGGTGCCCTGGCGGACCAGGTAGACCGTGAGCGAGCGGACGTACATCGCGCCGATGCCGAGTCCGAGCGCCATCAGGACGATGTCGTTGGTGATCGCGAAGGCACCGATGACGCCGTCGAAGGAGAAGGACGCGTCCAGGACCTCCAGGTAGAGGAACATGAAGAACGCGGCCTTGCCGGCCATCACGACCGCCGGGACCTTCTTGCCGGTCCTCTTGGCCTCTTCCTCGGCCTCGTGCTCGCGCTCCTCGTCTTCCTCGAGCTTGTTCTCGAAGTAGCCGGAGAGGCCGCCGACGATCAGGTAGGTGACCAAGCCCGCGATGCCGGCGATCAGGACGGTCTCCGCCTTGTCCACATGGATGCCGCCGTGCTGGTGGGCGTTGGTGGCGAAGGTCATCGCGGAGGCGAGCAGCACGATGAGCGCGATGCAGACGGAGAGCATGTCGACCTTGCCGAGCTTGGCGAGCGGACGCTCCAGCCAGCCGAGCCACTTGATCTCCCGGTCCTCGAAGATGAAGTCGAGGAAGATCATCAACAGGAACATGCCACCGAAGGCGGCGATCGACGGGTGGGCGTCGGTCACCAGCTGCTGGTACTTGTCCTTGTCGTCGAGCGCGAGCCGTACCGCTTCGATCGGACCGATTTTGGCGCTGACGGCGACGATCACGACCGGGAAGACCAGGCGCATGCCGAAGACCGCGACCAGGACGCCGATGGTGAGGAAGATCCTCTGCCAGAAGGCATTCATCTTCTTCAGGATCCCGGCGTTGACCACGGCGTTGTCGAAGGACACCGAGATCTCGAGGATGGACAGGATCGCCACGACCCCGAAGCCGGTCCACCCCCCGTAGAATATCGCCGCGACCAGGCCGAGCGCGGTGACCGCGAACGACCAGCCGAACGTCTTCAGAAGCACTGGCTACCCCAATCGTTTTTTTGTACGGGGCTCCCCCGCGCCGTACCGGGCTTTACGAAACGTTGACCCGGAGTCTAGGGCGTTGCCTCGTGGCCCTGTCACCTGCCCGGCCCAACGGCTCGGAACTTCCGCTCGCCGCCGTGCCGGTAGACCTCGCCGAGATCATCGCCGTCCCCGTGGACGCGTGAGGATCGCCCAGCGCGACGCCGACGCGTTCGGCCCGGTGGAGACCCGGCGCTGCTCACCGGACTCACGACGTCCTACGGACGCGACTTCGACCCCCGTGTGCTTCTCGCCTACGCACTCCTGCACAGGTACGGCAATCTCCCCTGGTACATGCGCGAACTCCGCACACCCGCCGAAGGAACCCTGGGCGCCCTCGCCGAAACCTGGTTCGGAACACGGTGAGGCGACATCGCGGCCGGGGTGGGAAGTGGGAGCGAGAGGCTCGCACTTCGGCCCGGGCGGGTACGGCGGGTGTGGTCGGGCCCGAAGCGCCAACGCAATAGTCGGCAGGGGATCGGCGCCCCCGAAACCGACGGCGTGGGGGAGTGGCGATCGTCGGTGATCGATCCTTCGGAACGGCGTCGCGCCTGGCGACGCGACGCCCGGTGGGCTGACCGGCTACGACGGATTTCGACGAACGAATCCGGTGAACCGGTACGACGCATCACCTTGTTTCTCCGGGTGGCGGTCGAGGAGCAGGCGGAGCCGCGCGCACTACTAATACGAAAGAACTAGCGTTAATGTATCCGCAGTGCCGGATGCGCGCACCACGCCGTACCCCGACTCCTCTCGATCGCCCACGTCCCGAGCGGGGTGCGGCCCCTCCTACGCCCGGGGTCGATCATGTTCACACCTGGCATACCGATGGACGACATCGCGGACGCGCAGTTCACGGGCGCCGCCGACGCAGCCTCTCCCGACGATCCTCCGCGGCCCTCGGACCCTCCGGAGGACTCGCCCGCGGCCACGACGTGCGGCATGCGCCGAGACGGGTTCGACGCTCGGAGCGGGAGGATGTCCCGGCTCTGGGGGACGTACTGCCATTGATGCGCGACACGATCGCGACAAACCTCACATCCGATCAGGTCCACGCCTGTCGAAAGGAATTCAGGATGCGCCACGACATCGAGTTCGACTCCGACGGGACGACCCTGCGAGGCTGGCTCTACATTCCCGAATCCGGAGTGGCGCCGCACCCCGCAGTCGTGGTGACGCACGGACTGGGCGCGGTGAAGGAGCAGTACACCGACACCATCGCCGAGAATCTGGCGAATGCCGGCATCGCGGTGATCCTGTACGACCACCCGTGTTTCGGGGCCAGCGATGGGCTACCGCGCCAGGAGGCGGACCCGGTCGCGCAGATACAGGGTTACCGAAACGCCATTACCTTCCTGCAGTCCCGGTCCGACATCGACTCCGACCGGATCGGCGTGTTCGGTTCCAGCTTCGCCGGCGGCCATGTTCTGGTCGTCGGTGCCGTCGACCGCCGGGTGAAGTGCGTATACGCGCAGGTCCCGGTCATCAGCGGTGGAACGAGCCTGTCCCGATTCATCAACTCCGAGGCCATGCGCGGGATTCGGCGCATGTTCGACCAGGACCGCCTGGCACGCTTCCAAGGCGCGGAGCCCGGTGTCATCCCGCTGATCACCGAGGACCCGACGGCGATGGCCGCGATGGCGGACCGCGAAACGTACGCGTGGTACCAGTCCATCGAGCCCGAACGACTCGCCACGTGGCGCAACGAGATCACCGTGCGCTCGATCGAACTGCTGTCGGGGTACGAACCGGGCGACTACATCGGGCGCATCTCGCCCACGCCGCTGCTCATGGTCGTCGCACAGCAGGACATCCTCACGCACAGCGACCTCGCCTTCGCGGCCTACGAACGCGCCCTGCACCCGAAGCGGCTCGCCATCCTGCCCGGTGGCCATTTCGTGGTCTACAACGAGGAATTCGCGGAGTCGCAGAGGCTTATGACGTCGTTCTTCCTCGAACACCTCACGGCCGGAGCGGCGTGCGTTCCCGAGCAGCGCATGGCGCACGGCCCGAGCGCGGCCGTCGGCGCCACCGGTGGGTTCGCACAGCCGGATGCCGCCATCCCGGAGGGATGGGAGGGATAGGAGGGATAGGAGGGACAGCGAGCCGCGGGCCGGGAGGGCCGGCCACGAAAGCGTTGTCCACTGCCGGGTGATGGCCCGGGGACCGGACCCGACCACGGGCATCGGGGCCGGGGCCTTCCCGGCCTCGCTCGGTGCCCGGGCAGTCGGCAAACGCGGGACGTGTCAGGGGTGCTGCGCCGCCGGTTGCGACGAAGACGTGAAGACACCGTTCTCGGCCGCCAGGCACGCGGCTCGCGCCGCCTGGTCGGCCAGATCGAGATCGAGCGGCCTGCGTGCCACGATCATCCGATAGTAGAGGGGCGCCCCGACTGCGGCGATGACCTCCGACTTGTCCGTCTCGCGGGCGAGTTCGCCCCGCTCGACGGCACGCTCCACGATTACTCCGGCGGCCTCGTTGCGCAGCTCGAAGAACCGGGCCATCGCGACTGCCGCGTCGGGGTTCCTCGTGGCGGCCACCACCATCGTGTCGAACAGGGCACGCGTGCGCGCGTCGTTGAGGTAGAGGTTCACGATGCCCCGGGCCAGCCCCCGCAGATCGGCGGCCAACGATCCATGGTCCGGCAACGGGATCTCACGTGATCCGATCGTGTTCATCAGGTCCACGACCAGACCCTCGACCGACCGCCACCGACGATAGACCGTTGTCACGTGCACACCGGAGCGGCGCGCGACACCCTCAACCGTCAGGGCTCCGTAGCCGACATCCTCCAGTTCGCTCAGGACGGCTGCGAGAACGGCGGCACGCGTACGGGCGGTACGCCCTCCAGGCCTCCGGGTTCCCGGCGGCGCCGGACCTTCACTCAACGCACTCTCCGACCCGACGAACTTCGACCCCGCACTCTATTACCCGCTGGTGCCGCGCCGACCGAGGGAGGCAGCCGCCACCACCGGAAGCCGCGACGCGGGCTGCCTGAGCTTCCGTCCGGCGAAGGCCTTGCACGTGCGCTTGTGCGCAGGCGCACATTCGCCCATGATCTTCTAATACGAATCATATCGCGTTAAGGTGGACACGTGGGGCGGTGCCTCGTCGGTCGTTCGGCAGACCGGGGCGCGTCCGGCCGGGGGCCAAGCAGGAAGCCATCCGACAGCCCACTGCCGCGGAGACCGCCGTGAACCATACGATCACCTGCCCAACGGCCCGGTTCGATTGCCCGAGCACCCGCTGGGCGGGTCTTCCTCCCGTCGAACGCTCGCCCGAATCGCCGTGCACCAGACCTCCGGACGTCGAAGCGCCGTCGGATCTCACCGTCGCGTCGGGGGATCCTCACTCCGCGCGCGCCGTCCGCGACTTCGTCCGGCTTCGGCTGACCGATCTCGGAGCCTTGTCGGACGTGGTGGACGACGCCGTTCTGCTGGTATCCGAGCTTCACGGCAACGCGGTTCGACACGCACCCGGAACCGATATCACCGTGCGGTTCGTGCACGACCCGAAACGATCCCTGTTCACCGTTGCCGTCCAGGACCACGGTCACGCCCACCCCCGGGCCGCCGGCCCCGACGACCCCGCCGAGCTCAAGGACTCGGGCCGCGGCCTCACCCTCGTGGCGGCACTCGCGACCGACTGGGGCCGGCACCCGCTGCCCGACGGGAAGGCCGTATGGTTCACCCTCGATCTGTCTCGGGCTCCCTCGCTCGGGGACTGTCCGATCGACGAGGGAACACCCGGCCCCCGATCACGGAGTCACCCCGTGGAGTGCTGCCGATGAGAGTTCGTCGGCCGCCTCGATCGGGGACCGGGGTGTGGTTCTCTCCCGCCGATGTGTCCATCCGGCACCGGTCGGCAGAATGGCTCGGGTCTCACGACCGAGTTGTCGGCGCGGGGGATGGCCACCCTGGAACGCGGGTACTCCCACCGGCGTTCTGCCAGTAGCCCGTCCAACTGTCGTGGAGCCCAATGCCAGCCGCGAGTGAACCGGCGCACACGCCCGGATCCGTCCGTCCCGGTGGACGCACGGCGCGTACCCGCACGGAGGTACTGAGGGCGGCATTGGCGGAACTCGGTGAGCCCGACCGAGGCGGACTCACCATGGAGAACGTGGCACGTCGCTCCGGTGTGCACGTGGCCACCCTCTACCGGCGTTGGCGCACGGTCGAAGGCTTGATCGTGGACCTGCTGACGTGGATCAGTTTCAACGAGATTCCCTTTCCCGACACCGGATCATTGGAAGGTGACCTTCGGGCGCTGTCGCGGTCGATCGTGACCCTGTACAAGGACGACATCCGTTACCGCAACATGATCGAGACCATCATCGCGGGCGCCACCAGGGATCCGGCGGCGGAACGTGCCCTGCGCGACTTCTTCGCCGACCGCAACGCCGGCGCCGCGGTGATCGTCGAGCGTGCGATCGCACGTGGCGAGCTGCCCGCCGAGACCGATGGTGTCGAACTCATCGCGGCGCTGGGGGCGCCGGTCTACTACCGGATGCTCGTCACACGCCGGCCGCTCGACACCGCGCTCGCGGACCGCGCCGCGGCCGCGGTCCACACCGCCGCCCTCGCCGGCGTCTTCGCCGGCACCGACTGATCGGGGCCGCTCGCTGAGTTGAAGGCTTGACGCGTGTCGCCTCGGGGCTTCGTCACCGAACTGCCCGGCGGGCTCGACACCGAACTCGGCGAGCGCGGCGCCGACCGGATGCGAGTCCGGACGGCGCGCTGACGGGCGACGAAGCCCCGCGTGATCTGGACAGCGCCCCGTACCGGCGCCGCCTAGGCTGCGACCGACCACCTCGCGGGGCACACCACACCTTCACAGGCCGATCACGCTCGGCCGCGAACTGCTCGTGGCATGCCCCGAATTCGACAGTGAGGAATCACCATGGGGCTGGGCAGACGTTCACTCGGCATACTCGGCGCAGCGGCCGGCCTGCTCATGATGGCGGGTACCTCCACCGCCGGGGCCGCGCCGGCCCTGGTGGACTTCGATCGTGTCGTCAACACGAACAGCCGGCTGTGTCTGGAGGTCGAGAACTCCTCCACCGCCAACGGTGCTCGTGTCCAGCAGTGGTCGTGCAGTTCCCGGCGCGGCGACGACTGGTACCCGGTGCGGCAGAGCAACGGCCTCTACAAGATCGTGAACAAGAACAGCGGCAAGTGCCTGGAAGTCGAGAACTCCAACGGCTACAACGGCGCTCGCGTCCAGCAGTGGAGCTGCGTCGGCCAGGAAGGCGCCCTTTGGGCGTTCTTCTGGCAGTCCGACACGCAGTCGTCGGAGATCGTCAGCTGGACCAGCAACCGGTGCCTGGAGATCGAGAACTCCTCCAGGTCCAACGGCGCCCGCGCCCAGCTCTGGGACTGCGTCGGACAGCCCGGCACACGCTGGTCACTGCCGTACGACGTGTAACCGCCCAGGCGACATGACACCGGCCTCGTCCCGACGGGACGAGGCCGGTGTCATGTCGCCGCAGTGGACAAGGGTGAACACCCGGGCGCGTCACTTGCCGCGCGGGACGCGCTTGCGGTCGCGGCTCCCGCCCCTCACACGTCGCGGATCCAGTGCCCGTCCGTGGCCCAGCCGAGGAAGCGCCGGACGTTCGGCACCGCCGGATCGTCCAGGCTGCCGCCCGTGAACACATGCCGCAGCCCGGCCAGAACCGGCGCGAGGCGGCGCACGGTGTGCTCCGGCCGCCGCGCCGTCTCCTCCGCCATCCACGCGATCACCGCGAACTGGTCCTCCACCCCGCACAGGGACAGGAAGAACAGCGTCTGCCGCCACGCGTACGCGGCGTCCTTGACGGTGCCGAGCGACCGCGGGTTCCCGGCGATCTGCTGCACCAGACGGCACACCGTGCGGTACGCGCCCCGCGCCGGCTCCGCCCAGCCCTCCACCGGCTCCACCCCGATGGGGTACACGAGCGCGGCGAGGTTGTGCGTGGTGAGGATCTGCGCCTGCTCGATGACCTTCCCATTCGCCGCGACCCACCAGCGGCCCCGCGGATCGATGCCGGCCCGCTCCCGGCACAGCTCGGCGAAGGCGTCCGAGGTGTTCGCCGCGAACCCACGCTCGCGCCTGACGTCGTCGATCGTCCGGATCGTGGCGTAGTCGATGCCGTAATACCGCGCGTACAGCGACCCTTCGAGCAGTACCGCGGCGTCCTGCGCGGCGCGCAAGAACTTCGCGGAGAACGTGCCCATGAAGATGTCCGCCGCGAGTTCCTCGGTGAACACCGCCTTGACCCCGGCCTGGCGCGCGAGCGAACCGAGCTCCTGGAGCAGCGGGTTCGGGACGATCGTGCCCGGGAAGGCGCGCACCGTCAGCGTGCCCAGCTCGGTCAGCGCCTCCCAGGCGTTTCCCGCGGTGTCGGTCGACACCCGCCGATACGCGGACACCGCCCGCACCCACGGCAACTCCTCCAGCCGCACCTGGTGCTCCAGGTTGAGGAGCAGCAGCGACCGACGCTCGGCGAACGCCCCGTACCCCGCGGTCATCAGCGTGCGCAGCGCCGGGTCGTGGTACGCCAACGCGGTCGTCGCGGCGACCAGTTGCGGGACCAGCTCGGCCAGCACCTCGGCCGACGGCACGATGCCGCGCTCGACGAGCGTCGCGACGGGCGCGCTCAGCGCGCGCTCGACCGGGTGACGCAGGCTGTCCGGAATCGGGCTGCCCGCGCGCACGCCGGTCCGCTCGGCTTCCGCGTCGGTCACCGGTACGAGCAGCCACGCCGTGTCGGGCAGACCCGCGTCGTCGCGCAGGTTCGCCAACCGGGTGATGAGGACACGTGCCAGCTCGTGGAGCGTCGCGGTCGACGCGTCCTCGGCCTGACGGGCCCGCAGTGCGGCGTGCGGCGGCGAACCGGGCGCGCCGCGCTTGACGACCATCGCGTCGACGGCGTGCCGGAGCAGGCCGGGGCGGGCCGGCCCACGCGTACCGACGTTCGCGCGGATGCCGGAGCGGGGTCCGGCGGCGCGGGGTCCGGTGGCGCGGGCGGCGCGGCCGTTCGCGATGCGGGTGCCGGCGCTGCGAACATCACCGGCCCGTGTGTCACCGAGCGCCTCGGCCAGGGCGGCCAGCAGGATCGCGGAGTTTTCCCTGGGGTTGTGGTGCTTGGTGCACAGCGTGTGCTGCGCCGCCAAACGCCGGTAGCGCTGGAGGAGTTCACGGCCGCGTTCGATCCAGCCCGCCGGTCGGATCGCGTCGAGCCGGCCGTCCTCGACGGTCTCCAGCCAGTGCGCGAGCAGCTGGTCGGCGAACGGGTTCCACACGGTCAGCGCCTCGTTCATCGCCTCGACCGCGGGCTTGGGTCGCCGCGCGCCGAGCGTGGCCCGCAACGAGCCCACGGACTCGCGGTGCACGGCGGAGCCGTCGGGCACCGGCGTGTCGCTGGGGCCCGGCAGGAAGCGGAGGCGGTCCGCGTACGGCGCGATCTCGTCGAGCAGCGTGAGCGCCGCGAAGCGGTCCCCGGCGCGCAGCAGCCACGCGATGGTGAGCAGCGCGGCCTCCTCGGGCACCGCGACGTGATACCGGCCGGTGTCGAGCATCGTGTGGAGCTCGGCCAGGCCCGCGTCGGTGAGGAAGTACCGGAACACCGCGAGCCGATCGCCGGTACGCAGCCCGGCGCGGGCGGCGGCTTCGGCCTCGTGTGCGGTCCACGGCCCGCCGGCCGCGGCGTCGCCGGTGGCGAATCCGCCGCGCACGACCTCCGGGGTGACCCAGGCGGGAAGCCCGCGCACGGGCGTGCGCGAGCCGATGGCCAACGAGCCGTCGGCCATGCCGCGGGCGACCTGCGTCCAGCGGCGCACGCGCTCCTCGGCGCGAAGCCGGGTCGCCTGGCTCTCGTGGGAGGCGGCGGTGTGGAATGCCTTGGCCAACTGCCAATCCGCATAGCCGGGGTTGGCGACGGGCTGCACGTGAATCTCGTTCATGCCGACGTGGCGGGCCCTGCCCCCGCGCCCTCCGGGTTGAGAGCCCGGTGCTCTACTGACTGAGCTACACGTCGTGGTCGGTGTGGTCGGCACGGCGGGCACCGCGCGCCCTGCCGCCTTGTGCGGGTTCCGGGCCCGGAGCTCTCCGGGCCGAGTCCCATGCCGCCGCGTTCCGATGTCGCCGACGTGGCGGGTCCCGCCCCCGCGCCCTCCGGGACCGAAGCCCGGTGCTCTCCCTGACTGAGCTACACGCCGTTGTCGCGTTCGCCAACGTGGCGGGTCCCGCCCCCGCGCCCTCCGGGTCCGAAGCCCGGTGCTCTACTGACTGAGCTACACGTTGTGGTGCGCCGGCGCAGTGCCTGCCGACGAGGACGACACTAGGCCCGAGCCGCAGGCGGGGCAACGGGGTTATTCGCCCGGCGCGCGCGGCGGCCATGGTTCGCCGCTCTTGGCACGCCGCCGCGACGGATACTCGGGCAACCCGTCGGCCGGCGCCACGGTCAGCGCCTGCCGGTAGGCGTACGGGGTGCGGCGTCGCTCGGCGTGGACCGCGCCGAATCCCTCGAGGACCGGCCGATCCGGGAACGACAGCGCCTCGTACACCCCGGCGTGTCCGGCTGACAGCGCCGGAGGTTGCGCGGTGTCGGGGTCGTTGCGGGAGCACAGGGGGCACTCACGCCAGGCGCACCCGCGCTCGTCCGTCGCGTTCGGAGCGAACGTCCAGCGCGCAGTAGGGTTCCCGGCCGCACGGGGACAGGTCGGTGCGTCCCGGCGCGGGCGTCGCATTCGCGGCTCGCACACTGTGTGTCCGGCGTCCGAGTTCGCGTGCGATGGTCGTCCGGGGCATGCCGGTTCGGCGATCTACTCCGTCGGAGCGAAGGCCGAGGTCAGGTCCGGGGCCGACCAGCGGAGCATGTCGGCGGGGGCGCTGTCGGAGGGGCCCGGGTAGAGCCGGTACAAGGTGCCGGTGCCGGCGATCGGGACGTCGCCGTGGACCAGGGCCACGAACGCGCGGCCGGCGGCGAGTTCCTCGGCCGGGTCGAGGTGGGCCGCTGTCGCGCCGACGTCGTCGCGCACGCGGGCCGTGAAGGCGTCGACTCCCTCGTCGGCGCCTCGGCGGTACTCGGTGACCTCTCCCTCGCGCCGGCCGCGGATCAGCACCCGGTCGGTGGTCGCGGCGGCGATGATCCGGGCCAGGTCGCCGAGCGTGGCCCGGCCTCCCGGGGCGAAGTGGATGCGCAGGTCGCGGGCCAGTTCGGCGAGGCGGTCGGTGTGCCGGAAGACGTCGTGCAGGCCGTCCCGGCCGGACAGGTTCAAGTCGGTCCACTGCGCGGTGCCCGCGGCCAGATCGACGGTCATCGGGACGCAGATCCGCGCGTCGCCCGCCAGGTCGAAACGCTGCCGGACCGCACTCGGATCGAACGTGCGCCCGGCGGCCACCGCGTCCAGGTCCTGGAAACCGGCGAACGCGTCGAGCAGGTCGTCGAACGCCACGTCGTTGTAACTGAAGACGACCACGACGGCGTACCGCACGTCCAGTGCGGCCAGCTTGGCGATGTCCAGATCCACGAACTCGGTTGCGCCGTGCGGTGCGGGCGCCGAGGTGAAGTCACCCGAGTGCACCACCGCGCGGTCCGGGCCGTAGACCAGGTTCGTGTAGTCGCACAGGCCGAGGTACTCCCAATTCGCGTCGTACAGCGCGACGGACAGGTCCAGGTCGACTCGCTGGTCCGCGGCCTGCATCCAGTGCAGGAACAGCCGGATCCGGCCGCCGCGCGGCATCGGCTGGACGCTTCCGCGTGGGATGGCGACCAGCGCTTTCGCAGTGGAGTGCTCGGCGAACGGCGCGATCAGGTCGCCCAGTCCGGCGTCCAGAAACGCGATGTCGTGGCGCGGCAACTTGACTGCCCGGCGCGTCAGTTCGCGCTCGATGAGGGCGCAGACCGGGGCGCTGAGCGCAGCCGGGACGGGCTCGCCCGGGTCGTTGTGCGCGTACGCTCCCGCGATACTGCCGCGCGGGAACCACACCCGCCGTTCCCCCACAGCGCGTTCGGCCCGCAGCCGACCCCACGCGCCGAGCAGGGGACCGGGGCCGACCCGGCGCAGCACGTGCGGCAGCGCGGCGACGAGCCCGGCGGGCAGCGTGGTCGCGCCGCTGCCCGCCCGGACCCGGAGCAAGTGGTGTAGCCGGCGCACCAGTTCGCCGGGGCGCCGGATCAGTAGCGCGGTCGCGCCGGTCGTGTCGCCGGCCGCGAGCAGCGTTTCGACCCGGGACGCGAAGGTGCGCACCACGATCCGGTTCGCCACGACCGCCACCGCGTCGCCGTGCGCGTCGGCGGCGAGCAGCAGCGCGGGACCGGCCCGAAGTGCCTGCGGGTCGGTGCCGCGCAGCGCCGCGAACGCGAGCGCGGCATTGGGGTACGTGCCGATGTAGTCGAAGGGATGCAGCAGTTCACCGGCGCGCAGCCACGCCTGGCGATGCCGGCACAGGTCCTCGTACACGTGCTCCAGTGGCAGCCCGTCCAGGACCGCGAGCAGCATGCGGCGCAGTCGCCGCGGCACCGTGCGCAGCCGAGGCGGAGTGAGCAGATCGGGGTGGGCGCCGGACCAGGCCCACAACACCCGCAGCACGTCGGTCGCGGTGTCCAGCCGGCCGGCGGGCAGGTGGTCGGGAAGCAGGCCGGCGAGTACGACGGCCTTGCTTTCGCGGACCGGGATCTCGGTGGGCAACCACCGCTCGGCGTCGGCCGGCGCGTGCTCGGCGAGCAGGATCAGATCGTGCCGGTCCTGTGGCCCGAGCGGGGTGCGCCGGGCGAGCAGGGCCAGCAGTTCGCCGAGCGCGTCCGCGTCCCGGTCCACGCCGAGCCGGAGCGGTGCCAGGGTGCCGGTGATCGGGACGAGTATGTCCGCGGTCCGGCTGCCGGCCGGGGTCAGATGCGGCTTGCGCAGGCGTATCGGCTCGGCGCACACCGGGCACGCGCGCAACTCCTCGGCCGGCGCACAGGTCGAGCACAGCAGGTGCGCGCAGGGCGCGAGCGCGCCGATGTCGCCGGCCCGGCCGCAGATCGCGCAGGGCTGGTTCGGCTGGTTGAGCAGGAACGCTCGGATTCGGGTGGAGTAGCGCGCCTGCGCGTAGTTCGGCACCTGTGCGGGAAAGCCTGCGAACAGCGGGCGGTGCCGGCGGTCGTTGCCCAGCCGGGCGTCCAGCCGCGCCAGCAGCCGCATTCCGTGTGTCGCGAGATCCACCGGTCGCAAGCCGGCCAGCGCGGTCCGCAACGGGGCGCTCAGTACATGGCCGCGCTGCACCAGATCCGCTTCCAGCGCGGCGATCCCGCGGGCGTTCACACCCGCCTGATCCGGCCCGACCCGCTCCGCGTCGATGTACACCTGCGCCAGACGTCGTACCAGGAGGCCGTCGAGATCGTCGGCCGCGGTACTGGTATCAACTCGAACGATGCTGCGCACGCCACCACTCATGTACCGGTTGCCCCCGACGAAAGACGAAGCGAGGGCGGAGAGTGGGTGCGCTGTCGGTTATCGGAGTGAGAAGGAAGCACACCGCGGAGCCGCCCCCGCAGGTCGACCCTAACGTCACCCCCCGGGTTCGCCTAAGGAATTTCCGGTCCGGTCCGGGGAGAGGCGGTGCGAGACCCGGCCCGAACCCCGACGACAGGGCGTTGGCCGGGTAGCGCCGACGCCCGATGTCGAAGCCGCCGAGCGCGCCGGCGTCCGGCTACGAGCCGTTCGGCTTCCGGATCACGGCCGATACCGCCCTCCCCGACGACGGCCTCCGCACACGATGTGTGTCAGATCGGGTCCCACACGATCGACTCGTAGAGTCTGCCGAGCGTCCCCGTCAACGCGGTGTCGATCGGGATCGGCACGTCGTCGATGAGCCGAACCGGCGCGATCCCGCGCGAGTTCGTTACGAACGCGGCCCGGAACGAGCCCACGTCGGACAGGTGGACCGGGCCGCGTCGGGAGGGCAACGGCCCTGCGGAGAGCGCCCTTTCGAGCAGACCCATGGTGATGCCTTCCAGGACGGGCGCGTTCGGCCAGAGCAGCGAAGTGCCGTCGAAGAACACGACGTTGGTGATCGCACCCTCCGCGACGAGTCCGTCCGGGCCGGTCAGGAGCGCCTCGTCGAAGCCCTCGCGGGCGACCTGTCGGCGGTAGTGCGCCTGCCCGAAGTCCCCGACGCGCTTGATGTGCGCGACGGAACGCAGATACGGGACGGACCGCAACGCCTGTGGCGCGGGCGGCATGTCGCCGGGTGGCCGCACGGTGACCAGGATCGCGACCGACCCGGGCTCGTCCACGGCGAACACATGCACCCGCACGGACGCGTCGGGAACGTCGTCGGTCAGCGCGTGCCGGATGTACCGCCGGATCAGGTCCCCGTCCAGGGGGCTGCCGAACAACTCCCGGTTGGCCGTGTCGAGCCGATGGAGGTGGTCGGCGAGGCCGCGCACCCGGCCGCCGCGCACCTGCATCGCGGTGAAATGCCCGTAGCCGGCCACGGCGACGGCGTGCAGCCGTTCCACCGTGGTGGACCGGCCGTCGATCTCGACCCGTGATACCGCCGAAGCACTCATGCCGCCGACGATAACCGCCCGTCCGGGGCTTCCACCCGCGACGGCGCCGTGGTCGGCGACCCGGCCACGGGCCGGACGCACGCATGCAGTTCGCCACTGCGGACGAGAACGGCACGCACCTGTTCACTCGACGACAGGCACCCCGTGGACCCCGAGCCCACACCGCCGTCGAACTCCTCGACACGCCGGCCCCGGGCGCGCGCCGACGTGGTGATCCAACCTCGCAAGCTTGTCATTCCCGACTTCCGCACGCCGTTCGCCACGGCGCGACGTCCAGCCGTCACGCCCAGATATCCATCGGCACGAACCCCGTGTTGCGTCCTTCGGGATCCAGGAGGTGGCCCATCCGCTTGGCGTTGGCCAGCGTCAACCACCGGTCCTCGATGGTGAGTTCGGGAAATCGCTCGGCGAGCTGCGCCTCCAGGCGGCGGGTGTCGGGAATCGAGCGCACCCAGGCGGTGATCAGCAGGCTGTGCCGTGCCGCGATCGCGGCGCACATGCGGACCTCGGCCACCGCGGCGATCGACGCGCCCACGCGGGCCAGGTCCGCACTGGGGACGTTCGCCAGGTAGTGCACGAACACCGGGAACCCCGAGACGCTGTGCGCGATTTCGCAGCGCGGGACGACGCTGCCCTCGCGAAGCATGCGCGTCACCCGACGGCGTACGGTCGACTCGCTCATGCCCGTGGCCTCGGCCAGTTCGCCGTACCCGAGGCGCCCGTCCGCGCCGAGCGCGATGAGCAGTGAGCGGTCTTCGGGGGCAACGGTCCCGATGCCGGCCGACGGTGTGTCGTCGCCCGGGCGCAGCAGGCCGCGCTGGTGGGGGTCCAGGGAGCGCAGGTCCCAGCGGCTGCCTTCGGTGAACAGGTGGGTGGCGATCATGCTGCGGATGGCGGTGACGCCTTCCTGCGCGCCGATGACCTCGATCGCCAGTCTGGACAGCGCGGTGAGGTCGGCGACCATCACGGTCAGCAGGAGGTCGGTACCACCGGACACATGTTCGATACCGGTGATGCGCGGGTCGCGCACCAGCCGCTCGGTGACCGCGCGCACCCGGGCGGGATGACAGTCGACCTCGACGTACGCCGAGCAGTTGACCTGCAGGACGAACGGCCCGCCGTAGGCGGTCACCCACGCCAGGCCGCGTGAGCGCAGGCGCTCCCAGCGGCGCGCGGCGGTGACGGCGCTCATGCCCAGGGCCTGCCCGATCAGCGTCCACGATGCGCGTGGTGCCGTTTGCAGGGCGTTGACCAGCGCCAAGTCGGTCTCGTCCAGGATGGTGGGCCGCAGTTCGGCGGTTGGCGCAAGTTCGGCGGAATGCTTCATCACGGACCTCCGAGTGACGCTTATCAACAAATTCCACGAGATTCTATCCGTAAGTTTCATGCTCCAGGGGTTCGCGAAATACGACGACCCCAGGAGCGGTCCATGCGTCTCGCAGTGCTTCTGCTGATGGTGCCCGTGACGGCACTGCTGGCGACGGTGTGGTTGCCGTTCGTCAACGCTCCGCACATTTGGCTCGGTATGCCGTCGATGATGACCTGGAGCGTGGGCTGGGTGATCGCCCTCACTCCCGCGCTCGCGTACGTCGAGTACCAGAGCACGCGCCGCCGGAACGGGGGCGGCGAATGAACACGACCCTGGCCGTGTCCGTCGCGGGCATGCTGCTGATCGCCGGGCTCGGCGTCCTCGGCCGCCGCAAGCCGGCCGCCAACCTCGAGGAATGGACGGTCGGCGGGCGCCGCTTCGGTGCCGTGACGACCTGGTTCCTCCAGGCCGGCGAGGTCTACACGACCTTCACGTTCCTCGGTCTCGCCGGCCTGGCGTACGCGTCGGGCGTCGGCGTGGTCTACGCGCTGCCGTACCTTCCGCTCGCGTACGTCGGCATGTACGTCGTCGCGCCGTTGGTGTGGCGGATCGGCAAGGACCGCGGCTACCTCACCCAGGGCGACTTCTTCGCCGACCGCTACGGCAGCCGCGCGTTGGGCACGCTGACCGCGGTGCTCGGCGTGGCCTTCCTGCTGCCCTACCTCCAACTCCAGATCACCGGCCTCGGCCTGGTCGTCGAGTTGGCCACCGGCAACAGCGGCTCCGGGACGGCGAGCATGATCGCCGCATCCGTGCTGATCACCGGCTTCGTACTGTGGTCGGGCATCGGCGGCGTGGCACGTGCGGCGTACCTGAAGGACGCGCTCATGGTCGTGGTGCTGATCGTGCTGGCCATCGCCATCCCCGCGCACTACGCGGGCGGTCTCGGCGACGTCACGCACCGGCTCGCCGACACGCACGCGGCCAAGCTCACCGTGCACGACGGGCCGTTCGACCGCACCTGGTTCTTCACCAGCATGATCACCAGCCTGGTCAGCGTGATGTTCATGACCATGCCGCACGGCTGGCCCGCGGTCCTGGCCGCCAAGGACGAGAAGGCCCTGCGGCAGAACAGCATCTGGATCCCGTTCTACAGCGCCAGCCAGGCGATCCCGATGCTGATCGGGTTCACCGGCATCGTGGTCGCGGGCGCGGCATCCGGCGGTGCCAACGGCGTACTGCTGCACCTGACGAACGGCGCCATGCCCGACTGGCTGGTCGGCGTCGTCGTCACCGCGGCGGCCGCGTGCGCCATGGTGCCGTCCGCGGCGATCGTGCTCGGCATATCGTCGCTGGTCGCCCGCAACGTCGTCCGGACCCGCACCGAACGCTCGGGCCTGCTGGTCAACCACACCACCGTCGTCGGCGCCGTCGGCGTGGCGCTGGTCCTGGCCGTCGAGCGGCCGGACGCCCTGGCGAACCTGCTGCTGCTCACCTACTCCGGTCTCGCGCAGATGGCGCCCGGACTGCTGTACGCGCTGACCGGCCGCCGTCCGCTCGTCGGCGCGTGGTCGGTGGCGGCCGGAATCCTCGCGGGCGAAGCGGTGGTCATCTGGCTGACGTTCGGCGACAACGGCCACGTCGTGGACACCAACCACGTCAACGCGGGGCTGATCGGCCTGGGCGTCAACCTCGCCGTCGGCCTCCTTGCCGAAGCCGCTCGGCGCCTGGCCGTCGGCAGGCCGCCGACGGTCGACGCGATGCCGCGCCCGACGCGGAAGACGGCCGCGTGAGCCCGGCACCGGCCGAGCCCGAGCCCGAACGACACGACAGGGAACAAACGAACGAATGGCACATGCAATGACGACCCACGGCATCCACGGCGCCACGGCATCCGTTCCGGGGAGCAGCCTGTCCCACCCGGACGAGCCCACCGCGAGGATCTTCCGATCCCGCCGCATCATCACCCTCGCCGACTCGGGCGGTGCCGCGACCGCCGAACCGGAGGCCTTCGCCACCTTCGGAGATCGCGTCGTCGCCGTCGGGGACGTCGCCGACCTGCGGTCGCGCCTTCCCGCAGCCGAGCTGGTCGACCTCGGCGACGCCGTCGTGGTCCCGGGCTTCAACGACGCGCACTGCCACCCCGCCGGGCTGGCGGACACCCGCATGCGGGTGCCACTGACGCCGCAGACCCTGGCGGCCACCGGCGGATCACGCGACCCGCTCGCGGAGCGCGTCCGAGCGACCCCGCCCGGAGGCTGGGTGGTGGCCGAGGGATACGACCCCAACGCCGACCCGCAGGGCCGCCTCGATCGTGCGGCCCTGGACGCGATATCCACCGAACACCCGCTCCTCGCCGTGCACTTCTCGTGCCACATGGCCGTCGCCAACTCCCGCGCTCTGGAACTCGCCGGCTACCGCGACACCGACCTCGACCCGAACGGAGGCACGCTCGGCCGCGAAGCGGACGGTCGGCTCGACGGGTGGATGTACGAGGGCGCGTGGTTCGACCAGTGGTTCCGCCCGAGCGGCGCCCCCGAACTGCTGGGCGAGTTCACCCTCGACGACCTGGTCCCGTCGTTCACCGAGGTGGTCCGTGAGTTCCACGCGGCGGGCATCACCTCCTGGTGCGACGCGTTGGTCTCGCCGCGCGAACTGCGGCTGTACCAGGAGGCCGCGCACCGCGGGGTCCTCACCGCCCGCGTCGGCATGCTCATGTGGCACCGCTACTTCGCGGACCTGGCGCGGACCGGACTGCGCACCGGTTTCGGCGACGAGCGTCTGCGGCTGGTCGGCGTCAAACTGATGATCGACGGCGCGCTCGCGGGCGGCACCTGCCTGTGCCGCGCCCCGTACCCCAGCCAGACAGGCGCCGACAACGGCATCCAACTCATGACCGACCAGGAGTTCGCCGACACGGTCCTCGCCATCCACCGGACCGGCAGCCGCGTCGCCGTGCACGCGAACGGGGACCTGGCCGTCGGCAAGGTCCTGGACGCCATCGAAGCCGCCCGCGCCGCAGACCCGGCGTACGCGGGGATCAATCACCGTATCGAGCACTGCAGTCTCGTCGACGACAGCCTGGTCGAGCGCATCGCCGCGGCCGGGGTCACCCCCGTGCCGTTCGGCTCGTTCGTCCACGACCACGGCGGCAAGCTGCGCGACTACTACGGCGACGAACGCGCCGCCGCGGCCTGCGGCCACCGCCGCTTCCTCGACGCGGGCATCCTCGTGGGCGGCTCCTCCGACCACCCGGCCGGCCCCCTCCCGCCGCTGCTCGCGATCCGCACCATGGTCACCCGACAGACCCGCGACGGCGTAGTCCTCGGCCCGGACCAGCGCATCAGCGCCCGCGAGGCCCTGGCCGTCTACACGATCGGCTCCGCGCACGCCACAGGCGAGGGCCATCTGAAGGGCCGCCTCGTCCCGGGCATGCTCGCGGACTTCACCGTCCTGGGCGAGGACCCGCTGTCCGTCGCCCCCGAACACATCGCGGAGATCCCGATCCTTTCGACTTGGGTGGGCGCCCGGCAGGTGTGGGGCGCGTAGGGGCCCGAACGTGTCCGGGACCGGCGCACCGACCGGTTCGCGCGCCGGCGGCCGTCGTGGGCGCGGCAGCCGTCGTCGCCCACGGGGTCGAACGCCGAAGTGAACGACGCGATGAGCGCCGAGACGACCGTGAGGGCCGCCGGGGCGGCGCTGACCCGCACCTTTCCACCGTCCGGGCCCGCACGAGAGAGGACGTGACTCGACGGCCGTCCGGAGAAGTTCGCGGCGGCGATGCACGTGCACGATGACGGGAGGACCTGTCGGTGTCCCCCGATTGCCGAGCGGGCATTCCGGCCGCGGGCAGGGCTTCGCCACCCGTTCGCCCGCCCCGCGGTGCGGGATGTCCGGAACGGGCCGACTGTGGAGTTGTGAACAACCACCACGAATCACAGCACCGGTTCGGCGTCGACACCCGTGCGGTCACGGTGGGCAGCGTGCTCACCGCCTCGGGTTCGATCATCGCGCTGACCGGCCTGGCCATCACCGCATCCGCACTGCTGGGCGCGGTACGCAAACTGATCCGGGACTTGGACACCCCGCCAGGCGAAATGGCCGCCGTGAAGCTGCGGCAGGCGAAGCACGCTTCACGGGCGGGGATGGCGGCGTGGCAGGAGGCAGCGAACGGTCGTTCTTGACGGACGGTCGTCTTCGACCCCACACACGCAACGACCGAAGACGGTGGTGTTCTCGCCGGCCCCGCGGGGCCGGCGAGAACACCACCGTCTTCTGCTGAGCCGTGCTTCGCCGCCCCGGACCGGGTGTCCGGGTCGGCCTGCCGACGCCAAGAGCGCCGGCCGCCTTCTCGAGCAGCCGTATCGCCTGCGGCAGCCGTGGGGGCGCACCATGTCGCCGAGCGGCGGGGGTCGACGCGGGTGCGAACTCGGACGCGGGTGCGGGCGACGCGTCACGCCGGTATGTGCCTTCGGGCGAGTGTGTTCAGGGCGTCCAGATCGATGTCGGAGAGGTCGATCTCGGCGGCCTCCCAGTAGGCGTCCAGCTGTCGCGGTGTGCTCGGGGCGACGACGGGGAGCAGTACCGGCGAATTGCCGAGCAGCCATGCCAGTGCGATCTGGGCGGCGCTCGCTCCGTGGCGTTCGGCCACGGCGGTGACGGCCGATCTCGTCCGGGCCCCCGTACCCAGGGGCCGTCGGGGCACGAACACCAGGCGGTGGGATTCGCAGAACCCGAGAAGATCCTCCGTGGTCCGATCGGCGACGTTGTACGGGGCGTGGACGGAGGAGATCTCGGTGATCGTCATGGCCCGCCGCACCTCTGCGATGCTGCCGGCCTCGACCCCGATGTGGCGTACCTTCCCCGCACGGCGCAGATCCGCGAGCACGCCGAGTCGGTCCATCCAGCAAGGCGTCTCGGCGGGATCCGCCGCGGGCAAGCGGTAGAGGTCGATCGTCTCCGTACGCAGTCGGCGGAGGCCGGCTTCGCACTGCGCACGGAGCCGATCGGGGTGATCCGGCGCGGACGCGCCACCGGTACCCGCGTTCGTGTCGCCGGCGCGGGCCGCGACCAGGAGGTGCGCCGGATAGGGGTGGAGCGCGTGAGCGACCCATTCCTCGGCGGTGTCCTCGACATCGACGAGGCGCGCCCCGCGGTCGACGGCTCGACGCAGGACGGTTCGAGCCTGTCGACCCGCCTCGGGCGTCCTCGGAATCCCCGGGGCGGTCAGGCCCCTGGTGGACAGACCCAGACGCTGGGGCAACGGACTTCCGCCGATGGTGAAGAAGTCGGGATGCATCGTCTCCGGCCTTGTCGGAGTCGGCCGAGACGGCACTCGCTGGGTGCGGGCTCGGGTCGTGGTGTCGACGAGGTCGACGAATGGGACCGTGTCGAGTGATACCGCGGCGGTTTCGTGAGGAACCCCCGTGCACCGATCACCATGCGATGCTATGCACATACCGCATTCAGTGCAATCATGAAATTGCACTCGGTGCAATTGGGAGTTCGGGAACGCTACGAGGCGGTGCACTTGCATGGAAGACTTCCGACGCGTGGCCGACGCGGTCCAGGCGGACATCGAAGCGGGGCGGCTCCGGCCCGGCGATCGACTGGCCACCCAACGGCAGTTCGCCCGCACCCACGGCATCGCCAACTCCACCGCCGGGCGCGTCTACGCCGAATTGGGTCGTCGGGGACTGATCCTCGGTGAGGTCGGCCGCGGCACCTTCGTCCGCGCCGCCGCCAAGCATCCCCTCGCACTGTCCGACCCCTCGAACGCCCCCGCCGATCTCGAACTGAGCGTGCCCTCGGTCCCCGAGCAGTTTCCGCTGCTTGCCGAGGGCCTCGCGCGCATGCATCGGCCCGATGTCCTGCGGAACGCCCTTCTCCCCGTCGGCGTGTCCGGCACCCCGGAGGCCCGGACGGCGGCCGCGGCGACACTGGCGTGTGCCGGATGGGCCCCCGACCCGGCCGACATCCTCTTCGCGGGCAGCGGGCGCCAGGCCATCGCCGCCACCATCGCCGCGCTCGTTCCGCCCGGAGGCCGGCTCGGGGTCGAGGAACTGACCTACCCGGTGGTCCGTGCGATCGCCGCACGGCTGGGGGTGGTTCTCGTCCCCCTGGCCATGGACTCCGCCGGTGTACGACCCGCGGCCGTCGCCGCCGCGCACCGTGTGGCGAGACTCCAGGCGATCTATCTCCAACCGACCCTGCACAACCCACTCTCGATCACGATGCCGGCCGAGCGGCGGAACGAACTCGCGGCCCTGGCGAACAGGTTGCGCCTTCCGATGATCGAGGACGCGGTCTGGTCGCGGTTCGGCGACACCGCGTTGCCGCCGATCGCCCTCGGGGCTCCGGAGCACGCCGTCGTCATCGACAGCCTGTCCAAACGTGTGGCGCCGGGCCTGAGCATCGGGATGGCGGTCGTCCCGCACCGGATCGCCGGCGCGGTGCGCGCGTCGCTGCGAACCGGTGCGTGGACGGCCCAGCGCTACGCCCTGGAGGCGGCCACCGGGTGGATGAGCGACGGCACACTCGCCGCCGTTCTGGAGGCAAAGCGCGTGGACGCGCGCGTTCGTCAGGACGCCGTTCGCTCCAAGCTCGCGGGTTTCCGGCTGCGGACCGCTCCCGGCGCCTACATGTGTTGGTGGGAACTACCGGAACCGTGGCGGGCGGACACGTTCGTGGCGGCGGCCGCGCGCCGGGGCATCGCGGTCACACCCGGCGCCGCCTTCGCGGTCGCGCCCGCCACCGCCCACGATGCGATCCGATTGGGACTGGCCTCCCCGACCCCGGACGCCCTGTCGGCGGCTCTGGAGGTCCTGGCAACCCTGGCCGGTTCGATCCCGGAGCACGAACCGGTCGACTAGCCTGCGACGACAGTGCCGTGACCACACACGAACCAGGGCCCACAGCGCACCACAAGAGGGCGACGACGAACAGCCCGCACAGGACCTCGCCGATTGGCGTAACCGTCCCGGCTCCGTACAGCGCGTTACTTCCAGACCGTCGCCTTCATACGCACGTGCGGCTCCACGGGCACACCGAGGACGATCTCCACGTATGCCACGTGGCCTTCGTCGGTGGCCACGCAGTAACGCGTGCCCACCGCGGCGGCAACGGCTTGGCTGCTGCCGTACTTCGCCAGCGCGGCCCTGCATTCCGCGGGCGTCGCGGCGCGGGCGCCTTGGGGCAGGCGAGCGACCCTCGCGGTCGGGCCCTCCGTGGCCAGTGACGGTGGGCGGGCGTCGAACAGCGCCACGAGCTCGGCACCCGCGGCGGACGGCGTCGCCATGGGAGGCCCGGCATCCAAGTCCAGGTACTGCAAACCTGGTTCCAGCACGAGTTCGACGGAGCCGATGCGCACCTCGGGCGGTGCCTCGGCGGGTGGAGAGGCCCACGGTGGAACGTCGGGGGCGGAACCACCAGCCGTCGCCGGCAGCGTCCGCGAAGGCGAGCGCGCGGAGCCCGTTGCGGCTTCGTCCGAGCGGTCGCCTCCACCGAACGACAGACCGACGGCGACCCAGATCGTCACCGCGATGCCGACGACCGGGATGACGATCCCGACCACCCACCAAGCCCACTTCGGCTGACCATGGCCGCTCACTCGATCCCCCGCCCGCTACGACCCTCGGAGCGTTCGCGACCCTAGCAAGCACCCGCACGCGCGCGAAGGCATTGGCGCCGAGTTCTCGTCCCGATGTTCCTCGACCACCGGCCCGGCGCGTGCCTCGGCCGGCCCGGGACGCATTCGTGAGCCGACGGCGCAGTGTTGTTCGCGGGGGTGCATGGGTGGTGCGGAGGTGGTGCGTTGGAGACGACCGCTCGACGGGGAGTACCGAGCACACCCCGCCTTTCGGGTGACATCAGGTCCTTGGCATTGCCGCAGCACTCCACGGGTGGGCTACTTGAATGAGGAAGTGAAACCGTTGCGGTCGTCGAGGGGCGGGCGGGCTCGAGGGACGTCCCGTCCATCGACCGATGGATTCAGGGAGCGACCTCATGCCGGTCTCACCAAACCAGGGATCCACAGGCGGGGGCGACGCGGTGACCCTCACCGGCAGCCACTTCACCGGCAGCATCGGCGTGCGCTACGGCTCCCGCCAGGCTGCGAGCTTCACGGTCGTCAGCGACACCACCACCGCCACCATCACCCCCTCCGGCCACGGCCCCGTTCCGGTCTCCGTGACAACCGCCGGAGGAACGGGGGTCGTCGGCACGTTCTACTACCTGCCGCCGCCCTCCTTTCGTCTCACCCCACCTCCTGCGGGCCCGCCGGCCGGCGGCAATACGGTGACTTTCACCGGCCTCGGCCTCTACACGACGAGCGAGGTTCGATTCGGCACGCAGGCCGCCGAATTCACTGTCGACTCCGATGGCCGACTCACCGTGACGGTCCCCGCGGCGGCGTCCGCGGGCCCGGTTGCGGTCACCGTACGCGCCAGGGGCGGCGTCGGCGGCGGAGTCGTCTACACGTATCTCGACTCGCCGTCCATCACCGTCGTCACCCTCGACTCGGGCCCGGTCGGCGGCGGCAATGTGGTCGTGATCACCGGGACCGCGTTTTCGTACGCCACCAGCGTCACCTTTGCCGGCATACCCGCTCTCTCCTATCGGATCGCATCCGACACCGAGATCGACGCCGTGGTACCAGCGGGAGCGCTCGGCTCGGCCGATGTCTCCGTCACCACCCTCGGTGGCACCACATCCGCCTCGGACGCCTATACCTATCTGGGTCGCTTCGCGGTACTGGGCGGACAGTCGGTCACCAGCACCGGCCTCACCACCGTCACCGGAGACCTCGGCGTGAGCCCGGGAGTGTCCGTCACCGGATTCCCGCCCGGCCAGGTGAACGGAACCATCCACACTTCGGACGCGGACGCCGTCGAGGCGCACGCCGATCTGGTCGCGACGTACGACGACGCCGTCGGTCGGATCCCGGACGCAAGCATCTCCGGAGACCTGGGCGGCCTGACGTTGTCTCCGGGCGTCTACAACGCCGTGTCGTCCATCGGGCTCAGCGGCACGCTCACGCTGGACGCCGAGGGCGACCGCAACGCCGACTGGATCTTTCAAATCGGATCGACCCTGACGACGGCAACCGCAAGCCGTGTGCTCCTCACCAACGGCGCCACGGCCCGCAATGTCATCTGGCTGATCGGAAGTTCGGCCACTCTGGGTACCGACACCGCTCTGGCAGGCAGGGTCCTGGCGCAGACATCGATCACGCTGAACGCCGGCACGACGGTCAACGGCCAGGTCCTGGCCCGCGACGGCTCCGTGACGCTGGACACCAACGGCGTCACCCGACCGTGGTGAAGAACCCACACGCCGACGGATGACGTGACGACCACTTCGGGGTCGTCCCCTCCGCCGCGGGGACGACCCCGAACCCTTCAACCCTTCGTCTGCATGCGTGCTGCCAAGCCCGAAATCGCCGACCCTGGGCGGCCGTTCGGATCCGCGAGGGGATGGCGCGCGAGCGGTGGTCGCGATCGCCGTGAAAGCGCGAACGCACTACGGCGGCTCGACGGCCGTCGGGCGGCTCTCGCGGGCGTTCGGCGTCTCACACACTCGGTGGCGGAACTCTTGTGTACGTCTGGCCGGTGCTGGTGCCACCGGGTGTCTCAACGGTGACGTTGACCGATCCGGCCGGCCCCATCGGAGCGACCGCGACGAGTGCGGTGTCGGAGACGACGGTGAAGGCGGCGAGGGTGACGCCGAAACGCACCGCCCCGACGAGAGTGAGGTTGGCACCCGTCAACGTGACGATGTTGCCGGCGGAGGTCGGCCCCTGACCCGGGGAAAGTGCCGAAAGGACAGGCACGGGAATGTACGTGTACGGGAAGTCGTTGCCGGTGCCGCCCGGTGTGGTGACCGTGACTTGAACCGTGCCGGTTCCGGCCGGGACGACGGCGGTGATCTGGGTGGCGGAGACGACGGTGAACGATGTCGCCGACGTGGTGCCGAACTTCACCGCGGTAGTGCCCGTGAACCCGGTCCCGCTCAGCGTTACGGTGTTGCCGCCCGAGATCGGCCCCTGCGCCGGGTCGACCCCGATGACCACCGGTGCGGAGAGATAGAAGTAGAAGATGTTCGGAGCGCTGGTGCCGCTGAGGGTGGTGACGGTTACGGCGACCGGACCGGGAGTTCCGGCGGGTACGACGGCGGTGATCTGGGTGGCGGAGACGACGGTGAACGATGTCGCCGACGTGGTGCCGAACTTCACCGCGGAAGCGCCGGTGAAACCGCTCCCGGTCAGCGTTGCCGTGTTGCCGCCGGAAGCGGGCCCCTGCGCCGGGGAAAGCACCGTGACGACAGGCGCGCCGGCATAGGTGTAGGTGATGCCGTTGCTGGTGCCGTTCGGAGTGGTGACGGTTACGGCGACCGGGCCGAGGGTTCCGGCGGGTACGACGGCGGTGATCTGGGTGGCGGAGACGACGGTGAACGATGTCGCGGACGTGGTACCGAACTTCACCGCCGTAGCGCCGGTGAAACCGCTCCCGCTCAGCGTTGCCGTGTTGCCGCCCGAAGCCGGCCCCTGCGCCGGGGACACCGCCGAAACGAACGGGACATAGGTGTAGGTGATGCCGTTGCTGGTGCCACTCGGGGTGGTGACGGTTACGGCGACCGGGCCGGGAGTTCCGGTGGGAACGACGGCGGTGATCTGGGTGGCGGAGACGACGGTGAACGATGTCGCGGACGTGGTGCCGAACTTCACCGCGGAAGCGCCGGTGAAACCGCTCCCGGTCAGCGTCGCCGTGTTGCCGCCCGCGGCCGGCCCCTGCGCCGGGGAAAGCACCGAAACGACAGGCGCGGCGAGTACGGCCTCCCGGCCGACGGTTTGTTGAAACTCGGGGTGATTCACAGCCTTCAGTCCTTTGTCTCGCGCAAGGGTGAGCCACGACCGAGATCGGGCCATCCGCTGTGGCTCGGTGCGGGATTTCGGTGCTCCTCGTCGGACACGGACGGCGAAGCGATGTGCGATCGCACGGTTCGGGCGATCCCGGCGGCGGGCCACCGCCGGGGCGCATCAGATGCCGGGGCCGGCGACGTAGGTGAAGGCACCCGTGTCGACGACGGTGTCGGCCGGGTTGGTGACGGCGACGTCGGCGGGTCCCGCGGCGCCCACCGGCGAGACGGCGGATACCGTGGTGCTCGAGATGACCGAGAACGGTGCCACCGTGCCGTCGAAGGTGACCTGTTCGGTGCTCCCCAGGTTGGTGCCGGTGATGGTCACCGCCGTACCGCCGGACGTGGGGCCCTGGTCGGGGCTGACGAGGGTGATGGTGGGGGCGTCGATGTAGGTGTACGTCAGACCGTTGTTGGTCCCCCCTGCGGTGGTGACGGTGACGCCCACCGAGCCGGCCGCCGCGCCGGACGGCACGACGACGGTGATCACGCTGTCCGACACGATGGTGGGGCTCACACTGGTCACGCCGAACGAAACGCTGGTGGCGGTCGACAGTCCGGTGCCGTTGATGGTGATGGTCTCGCCGCCCAAGGTGGCTCCGGCGGTGGCGCTGAGCGAGGCCTTGAACGGTGCGCCGACGTAGAAGAACGGGATCGGGTTGCTGGTCCCGCCCGGGGTGGTGATGGTCACGCCGACCGTGCCGCTGCCGGACGGGGAAACGGCGGTGACCGTGGTGGGGGACACGTTGGTGAAACTGGTGGCCGGCTTGATTCCGAACTTCACCGCAGTGGTGCCGGTGAGGTTCGTGCCGGTTACGGTCACCAGGGTTCCGCCCCCGGTGGATCCTTGGTTCGGTGAGATGGGCACGATTTCCTCCTTGTTGACTTGCTCGATCCGGAACCGGGTTGTGAGCCGGCCCGAACGGTTGCGCCGATCCTTGGAGTCGTCTCGTGCAGCGATCGTTCAGGGCACGAGCGGATCCCGACCGGGTCGCCGGAATCGGCGACCGGATGACGCCCCGGGCAAGGGCTGGAGGAGCAAGAGACGAATCACGGTGTGTCCCGTGCCGGTGTCTTCTGGCGTGAAACGGGTCACTGGGCCGGTCGGTGCCTGGTCTTCGACACCGACCGGCCTATCCAAGGTCCCAACGGGGGTGCCCATCACCGCACTTGGCGTGGAAGCCGCTCACCTCTTGGTACAGGGGTGTCGGCGATGCGCTGAATGCCGTGTCCCCCGAGAGGATGGGCGCCCACCGGTTGGATGGCTCCAGTAACCCATACGAATGAATCCAGCCACAAGAGTTCCGGTATCCGCTCACTCTGATGGCGGAGCGCAACAGGGGCACGTCAGCGCACGATCTCGCGTTTCGCGATCCTCTTCATGCTTTCCGCGCGCTGCCCGGAGCCCCTGTCCGCCCCCGGAGGAACCGTTCGTGGCCACTCGTGCCTGGTCGTCCGCCCGGGTGTGTTCGGGAACTCCCAGTCAGCGACGGGTTTTTGGTCGCAGACAGTGGAACAGGATCCACCACGCATCGGCTGGGCAAGAGCTGTCTACTTCGGAGTCTCGATCAGCCACGGAGTGTCCGAGCAGGCGGCGGTGTGGTCGCGACGGGGTGGACGTGAGGTTCAACGGAACGGCGTGTCATGTCGCGGTCCACCAGCCCGCGTCGAGGTCGTGGGCGTGCGGGCCCGTGGACGCGGCCGCGGCCAAGGCATGGGCGGCCGCCACGCCCTCCTCGGGTTCGAGCATGCAGCCGACCACGAGGCCGAGGCCCGCCTCGGCGCAGGCGGCGATCACGTCACGGGCCGGGCCCAGGCCGCCGCACTTGAGGAGCTTGAGGTTGACCAGGTCGGCCGCCGAGGCGTCGGCGACGCGTCGGACGTCGTCGGCGGTGAAGACGCTTTCATCGGCCAACACCGGCCACGGCGACCGTGCCCGCAGATACGCGAGCCCGTCGATGTCGCCGGCGGCGACCGGCTGTTCGACCAGTTCGATGTCGATGTCCAGCGCGGCGATCCGATCCAGGGTGCGGACGGCTTCGTCACGGGTCCATGCCTGGTTGGCGTCGAGACGCAGGACGGCCGTGCGCGAGGCGCCGCCGAGCCCGGCGTGGACCGCGGCCACGCGTTCGACATCGTGTTCGGGATCGGCGAGTTTGAGCTTGAGCGTGTCGAAGCCCTCGGCGACGGCCTCCCGCGCCGCGGCGGCCATGGTGGGTGGGTCGTCGAGGCTGATCGTGAGGTCGGTGCGCACCGGCGCGGGCCGGTTGCCGAACAGCGCCGCCAAGCCCTCTAGTCCGCCGGGATCGGGGTCGATCCGTCGGGCCGCCAGGTTGTGCAGGGCGATGTCGGCGGCGGCACGCGCGGACGGCACCCCGCGCAGCGCGGCGGCGACCGCCGCCAGTCCCTCGCCGAAGGGGCGCGGACCCCGACACAGCGCGTTCGCTATCGGGCCGTGTACGGCCGCGAGTATCGCCTCCTCGGTGTCGCCGGTGATCGCCGGAGTCGCCACGGTCGTGCCCGACACCGTGTCGCCGTCCCCCGTGCGCAGAACCACTTCGACAGCCGACAACTCGCGGACGGTGCGGAGCGCGGTGCGAAACGGTCGGCGCAGCGGCCGACGCAGCACCGTGGTGGTCACCGAGCGAATCCGCGGCAGCTCGACATCGGGCAGTGGCGCGAGCGGGCGCGGCCGGTTGCGGGCCCGACGCAGCATGAGCACCTCCGGGGTCCGCCGGCGCGGGTCGGTGCGGCGGGGGCCGGCCGGGCGGAAGCCGGCCCGGTCGTACACGCCGCGAGCGCGGGTGTTGGCCTCGAAGACGTACAGCCACACGTCGCGTTCGGCCATCGCGTCGAGGGCGTGGCGCAGGAGGCGGCGGCCCAGGCCGGCGCCGGCCGCGAGGGGATGGACGTACAACGCCGCGAGGCAGCCGTCGCCCGGATGTTCGGCGGAGTCGCCGTAGCGCGCGAACCCGACCGGTCGTCCGTCGGTGTCGGTCGCCAGGACAGTGGTCAGCCGTGCGTCGTCGAGTCCTCCCGCGAGTTCCAGCGCGACCTGTGCGGGGCGCAGGGAGTCGATCACCTCGTCCGGCACGACGCCCCGGTAGCCCGAGCGCCACGCCTGGATGAACACGTCGGCCATCGCGGGCAGGTCGTCGGCGGCCGCCGGGCGCAGGGTGTGGGTCGCGGCCGGGTGGTCGGCCATGGTCACGTCACCACACGCAGCCGCCGCGGCCGTACCCCGACCGGGTCGGGCAGGACCAGCGGCCGTGCGCCGGGGGTCAGCGAGCCCAGTACCGAGC
The DNA here is from genome assembly GCF_045207655.1 of Embleya sp. NBC_00888. NCBI lineage: Bacteria > Bacillati > Actinomycetota > Actinomycetes > Kitasatosporales > Streptomycetaceae > Embleya > Embleya sp. NBC_00888. The sequence goes on from NZ_CP108785.1 coordinate 4,465,934, forward strand.
CGGTCGCGGCGCCGGTCGCGGACGCGATGGTCCCGTCGATGCCGTGCACCGACAGGTAGCCGAGCAGCGCGAACAGGTACGCCTCCTTGCCCTGCGCGGGCAACCCGAAGTCGTCGATCGGCCGTACCCGGGTCGGGGCGGCGATCTCGCCGATCCGGCGCATGAGTGTGGGGTTGCGTACACCGCCGCCTGCGGCGACCAGTTCGGTGACGCCGTGTTCCCGGCAGGCGTCGGCGACCAGGCGCGCGGTCAGTTCGGTGAGCGTCGCGAGGAGGTCGTCGGTGGTGATGGCCCGGTCGCCGACGGCGTCGCGCACGTAGTCGGCGTGGAAGAGTTCCTTGCCGGTCGACTTCGGGGGAGGCAGCCGGTAGTAGGGCTCGGCGAGGAGGCGGTCCAGGAGCGCGTGGTCCACCCGGCCTCGAGCCGCTCGGACACCGCCCGCGTCCATCCGCTCGGCTCCTGCGGTGCCGTCGGTGACCGCGGAGTCCATCAGCGCGTTCGCCGGACCGATGTCGTAGGCGATCACCCGGCCGTGCGGGTCGCGCACCGTGATGTTGGAGATGCCGCCCAGGTTCAGCGAACCGCGCGTGACGGGCCCGCTCGGATCGGACTCGTCGGCCAGGACCAGGAGTTCGTCCAGGATGGAGGCCAGGGGCGCGCCGTGTCCGCCGCGGGCGATGTCGCGGGTCCGCAGGTCGGAGACGGTCGGCAGGCCGGTGGCCTCGGCGATCCAGGCAGCGGCGCCCAGTTGGAGTGTGCCCAGCGCGCGTCCGCCGTCCACCCAGTGGAAGACGGTTTGGCCGTGGGACACCACCAACTGCGCGCCGCCGCCCGCGATCCGCTCGTTGGCGTTGGCCGCCACCGAGCCGAACAACCGGCCCAACTCGGTGTCGAGGCGGCACACCTCCTCCAGGGTGGTGGGGTGTGGCGGCAGTGCGGCGGCGAGTCGGGAGCGGAGTTCCTCGGGTACGTCCTCGCTGTGCAGTCCGCGAGGGCGACAGACGATCTCTTCGCCGTCCAGGGCGAGTTCGGCCACGGCGGCGTCGATCGCGTCGTAGGACGTTCCGGAGATCATGCCGATGACGGTGAGATCCATTCCGGTCTCCTGTCTGTATGGGTCGATGTCGTACGTCGTGTGTCGTGTCCGTCCGGTGGCCCGCGTGCCTCGTCGGTCGTGGCCGAGGCGATGCGGGGGCGCGGGCGGTGCGCGCTCGGGGGAGGGCGGGCTCAGGGCCCTTCCCGCTCGGTCAGGTGCCGGTCGGCCGCCGAGAGTACGAGTTGCCACATGGTGTCGGTCGGCCGGAACGCCGTGCGCTGCGCCGATTCGGGGGATCCGGTGGGGGCGGCGTGCAGTCTGTTGGTGACCATGGCGACGGCGGCGCCGTGTCCCGGCAGTGCCGCGACGGCGACGCCGGGGAATCCGGTGTGTCCGATCGCCCGGCCCCACGGGCCGTCCCACACGCGCAGCCCGAGTGCCTGGCCCGGGTCGGCTCCCGGAGTGGCGAAGAGTTCGGCGGTGGCCCGGCGTACCGGGCCGCGGCCGTGCAGGCTGTCGGACAGGACGGATCCGAAGCGCAGCAGGTCGGCCGCGGTGGTGAAGAGCCCGGCGTGCCCGGCGACGCCGTCGAAGGCGTGGAAGGCGTTGCCGTCGTTCACCTCGCCGACCAGGACGTGCCGGCGCCAGCCGGCGAACGCGTCCGCATCCGCGGTGACCGGGTAGGGCTCACCCGTCGTGATCATGCGCCGCTCGATCCCGTCGCCGTGGGAGGAGGCCGCCACCGGGCCGCCGGGGATCGGGGCGGCGTATCCGGTCTGGGCCAACCCGTATGGGGCGAGCACCAGTTCGCCGACGGCTCGATCCAGGCGGCCTCCGCCGACCCGGGCCACGACCCCGCCCAGAAGCATGAACCCGAGGTCCGAATAGTGCCGCGCCGCCCCCGGTCGGTGGCGCTGGGGCAACCGACCGACGAACGCCAGCGCCGCGGACGCGTCCACAGGCGCACCGGCCGCGGGTGCGGCGGACAGGTACAGCGGCCACCACTCCCACAGCCCCGCGCGGTGTTCCAGCAGATCGCGCAGCCTGATCTCCGGATCGGGGACGGGCAGGTAGCGGGCGGCCCGGTCGTCCACCGAGATCCGGCCGGTGTCGGTCAGGGTCATCAGCGCGGCGGTGGTGCCCATGACCTTGCTGACCGATCCGGCGTCGGTCCTGGTCGCCCACTCCATCGGCACGGGTGGCACACCCGCCGCGCCGGATCTGGCGTGGCCCGTGGACGCGTACGCGATCGTCCCGCCGGCCGCGACCGCGACCAGGGCGCCGGGCGGCGGCGCGCCTTCGAGGGTGTCGCCGACCAGGGCGGCGACGGCGTCGGCCAACGGGCCGACGGTGTGGCGTACCGGTCCCGGTGACGACGACGCGTCGTACGGAGGGACCGCTGACGGGGGTGGTGTGGGGAGGGTCACGAGCGCCAGGTTAATGGTTTACCTCTTGCCTGTCACTGAGGTGAAGATTTAACGTATGGCAACTCGTCGCTCGAAGGACGTCGCCATGACAGCTCGTACAGCGCCCGGTCGCGGCACCGCCCGGACCGGAACCAACCCTCCTCGAAACCCCATCGCGCGCAGACGTCGGCTCGGCACAGGCCTCGCAGCCGCGGCGGTCGCCCTGACGTTGGGCCTGGCCGCGTGTTCGCCCAGCAACGGCTCGTCGTCGGGCGGCGTCTCGGCCTTCACGGTCGCCCGCACCGGCGACATCGACAAGCTCGACCCGCAGCTCGCCACCGCGTTCCAGACCCAGCAGACCCTGGGCCTGGTCTACTCGTCGCTGGTCAAGACCGGCAACGACGGCTCGATCCAGCCGGACCTGGCGACCAAGTGGACGCTCGCGCCGGACAATCTGACCCTCACCCTCACCCTGCGCTCCGGGGTGACCTGGCAGGACGGCTCACCGTTCACGTCGGCCGACGTCAAGGCGTCGCTCGAGCGGATCCTCGACCAGGCCACCGGCGCGGTCGCGCGCTCCAACCTGACGGTGATATCCGGCGTGGACACACCGGACGCGGCCACCGTGGTGCTTCACCTGTCCAAGCCGGCCGCGGCGCTCCTGTACTCCCTCGCCACCGTCAACGCCTCGATCGTCTCGGCCAAGGACATCGCCGCCGGCACCGTCGGCAAGACCCTGCACGGCACCGGGCCCTTCGCCTGGAAGCAGTGGGACCAGGGGCAGCAGGTCGTGCTCACGTCCAACCGGACCTACTACGGCGGCGCCCCGGCGATCGGCACGCTCACCTTCCGGGTCATCCCCGACGAGGCGTCGATCCTGTCCGGCATGAAGGCGGGGGCCTTCCAGATCGGCCAGATCTCCGATCCCGCCATCGCCCAGCAGGCCGGCTCGGGCGGCGGCTTCGACCTGGTCAAGCAACCCGCCCTGTCGTACCACACGCTGATGCTCAACGGACGCCGCGGCCCACTGCAGAACCAGCAGGTGCGCCAGGCCATCGCATGCGCCGTCGACCGCGACCAAGTGCTGAAGACGGCCGCCTACGGCGACGGCAAGGTGACCGGACCGATCACCAGCCCCGCCTACCAGTACCCGCCCACCGACGGCCTGCCCTGCACGCCCGGCGACCTCGACCGGGCGAAGGAACTGCTGTCGTCCGCGGGATACGCCAAGGGGTTCACCCTCAACACCATCGTCGAGACCGGCGAATACGCCACCGCCGGCGCCGAGGCGCAGAACCTTCAGGCCCAACTGGCGAAGATCGGCGTGAACCTGCAACTGCGGCAACTGCCCACCTCGCCCTATGTACAGGCGTGGCTGGCCGCGGACTACGACGCCGCGGTCGCGCTCAACGGCGGCTCGTACGACCCCTACCTGATGTACGGGCGCTACTTCGCCACCGGCGGCAGCCTGTCCAAGCCCGGCGGCATCGAGTCGCCGAAGCTGGCCGACCTGCTCGCACAGGGCAACGCCACCAACGACGAAGTCCGACGCAAGGCCGTCTACGGCGACCTCCAGAAGGAACTCACGGCCCAGGCCCCCTGGGTGTGGATGTTCCGGTCCGACGACTACTACCTGGTCAAGTCCGGCGTCAACGGCTTCGCCCCGCGCCCGGACGAACTGCTGACCTCACTGGCCACCGTCAAGTGACACCGCGGCGACCGGCTCGCGACCGCCCACCATCACGCGAGCCGGACGCCACCCGGCCGGCCCCCACCCCGGCCGGAACATCGGTCGACAGGACCACCACGAGCAGGAGAGGAGCCCGCCGCGATGCTGACCTGGCGATGGTTCGCCGCGCGGATGAGCGGAGCCGTCATCACACTGCTGGGGGTGACAATCGTCGTCTTCGTGGTGCTGCGCACCATCCCCGGCGACGCCGTCACGGCATCCCTGGGCACCGAGTCCGGCACCCTCACCCCCGCCCAACGCGCCTCCCTGAACCACTACTACGGCATCGACAAGTCCTGGTTCGAACAGCTGTGGACATGGATTTCCGGCGCCCTGCACGGTGATCTGGGCATCTCGTTGACCAGCGGAAAATCGGTGACAGACCTCCTGGGCACGGCGCTCCCGGTCACCGTGGAAGTGGCCGCGTTGGCAGCCCTGATGGGCACCGCGGCGGGCGTGCTGCTCGGTGTCCTCGCCGGCGCTCGGGCGGGCAAGACCGCCGACACCGCGACCCAGGGCGTCGCGCTGTTCGGACTGGCGGTACCCGAGTTCGTGGTCGGCACCGCCGTCGTCACCATCCTCGCCGAGGCGTTCGACTACTTCCCCAACACCGGGACGTTCGTCTCGCTGACCTCCTCCCTCTCCGAGAACATGAGCCAGGTCCTGTATCCGTCGCTCGTGCTCGCCATCCCCTTCGCCGCGAACGTCATGCGCACGACCCGATCGGAGTACGTCGAGATGGCCGAGGCCGACTACGTGCGCACCGCGCGCGGCAAGGGCCTGCACCCCGGACGGATCCGCCGCGCGCACATCCTGCGCAACGCGACGATCCCCATCGTGACCCTGACCGGCATCCAGTTCGGCTACCTGCTCGGCGGGACCGTCATCGTCGAACAGATCTTCGCGCTGCCGGGCATGGGACGACTGCTGCTCACCTCGATCACCAACCGGGACTACCCGGTGGTGCAGGGCACGGTGCTGGTGATCGCGGTGCTGTTCGTCCTGGTGAACCTCCTCGTCGACCTGCTCTATCGGGCCATCGACCCCAGGACGCGTGCGGTATGAGCATCCAACCCGTCGTCACCGAGCCCGAGCCCGTAGTCGTCCCGGCAGCCGCGACCACCCGATCCCGACTGCCCGCCCGGATCTGGCAAGACCGCAACGGACGCGTCGGTCTGGTCCTCACCGGTCTCCTGGTCCTGGTCGCCTTGCTGGGCGCGGCCGGCGTGCTGCCCCACGACCCGATCGCACAACACCCGGACGACCGGCTCCAAGGCCCGTCCGGCACCTACTGGTTCGGCACCGACCAATTCGGCCGCGACATCGCCGCACGGGTCGCCGTCGGCATCTGGACCTCGCTGCGGGTGGCCGCGGTCTCCGTCGCCATCGCCGTCGTGATCGGTTCGATCCTGGGGATCTGCGCCGGATTCTTCCGCGGCTGGACCGATCAACTGATCAGCCGCTTCATCGACATCCTGTTCGCGTTCCCGGCCATCCTGCTGGCACTCGCCGTGGTGACGGCGCTCGGCAGCGGCTGGCAGAACACCGCGATCGCCATCGCGGTCGTCTACACGCCGATCTTCGCCCGGGTCTCCCGCGGACCCACACTCTCCGTGGGCGCCGCGGAGTACATCAAGGCACAGCGTGTCCTCGGCACCCCGCTGCCGCGCATCATGCTGCGACACGTCCTGCCCAACGTGAGCGCACCCATCGTCGTCCAGGTGACCCTGGCGCTGTCCTGGGCCATCCTCACCGAGTCGTCCCTGTCGTTCCTCGGCCTGGGCACCCAGCCACCCGCGGCAAGCCTGGGCCTGATGGTCTCGGACGCCCGCTCCACCGTCGCCAACGCCTGGTGGACGCTCACCTTCCCGGCGCTCGCGATCGTCGTGGCCGTCATCGCCCTCAACCTGCTCGGCGACGGGCTGCGCAGCGCACTGGACCCCCGACGGGACGGCAGGTCATGAACGAGCCCCGTACGCGAGACCGCGACGAGCGGCACGGGAGCGACAAACGCACGCACGACGACCGGCGGCAGGAACGGCAGGACCACGACCGACCCGACACCGGCCCCCTCCTGACCGTCCGGGGCCTGCGCACCACGGTCCGCAGCGCCGGTCGCCCCCTGGAGATCCTCCGCGGCGTCGACCTCGACGTCGACCGAGGCGAGACCGTCGCCGTCGTGGGGGAGTCCGGCTCCGGAAAGTCCTTCACCGCACTCAGCGTGGCCGGCCTCCTGCCCTCCGGCGCGGAGATCACCGGCGGGCAGGTACTGCTCGACGGCCGCGACCTGGTCCACCTGAGCGAGGACGAACGCCGAACAGTGCGCGGCGCCGAGATCGGCATGATCTACCAGGACCCGATGACCTCGCTCAACCCGGTGATGCGCATCGGCACACAGGTCACCGAAGGGCTGCGCGCCCACGGATGGTCCAAGCAGGACGCCTTCCGGCGCGCCCTCGAAGTGCTCGGCGAAGTCGGACTGCCGTCACCGCGCTCGCTGATGCGGCTCTACCCCCACCAACTCTCCGGAGGCATGCGCCAGCGCGTGCTCATCGCCTGCGCCATCGCACCGCGACCCAAGGTGCTGATCGCGGACGAGCCCACCACCGCACTCGACGTCACCATCCAGCAGCAGATCCTCGCCTTGGTCGCCCGGCTCCGCGACGAGTACGGGCTCGCCGTCGTCTGGATCACGCACGACCTGGGCGTCGTCGCCCGCATCGCCGACCGCGTCGCCGTCATGTACGCCGGCCGTATCGCCGAACTCGCCCCCACACGGCCACTGTTCGCCGACCCCCAACACCCCTACACCGACGGTCTCCTGCGTTCCCTCCCCACCCCCGCGCACCCGCACCGGGCACCACTGCCACAAATCGGCGGCACACCGATCTCCCTGTCCGAACTGCCCATGGGCTGCCCGTTCGCGGCACGCTGCCCACACCGACGCGATCGCTGCGCCGAGGAGGAACCCCCCTTGCTGCACCGCTCCGGCTCCAGTGCGGCCTGCTGGGTGCCGCCGCAGGACTGGAACACACACAGGTCGGAGGTGACCTCGCATGCCTGAACCACGCAACGCCACCGGTGCCGGTGCCGCACTGGACACGGCCACCCCCATCGCCGACGCCGCGTCGGCGCGGGAGACGGCGATCGAGGTGCGCAACGTGGTCAAGCACTACCGCGCTCCCGGCCGCGGCACCGTCCACGCACTCGACGACGTGAGTGTGCACGTCGAGCGCGGACAAGTGCTCGGCATCGTCGGCGAGAGCGGCTGCGGCAAGTCGACGCTGGCCCGCCTGCTCACCCGCCTGGAACGCCCCGACGCCGGCAGCGTCGAGGTGCTGGGCGCCCGCATCGACCGGGCCCGCCGCGGCGCCCTGCGCGAACTGCGCCGCACGATCCAACTCGTGTTCCAGGACCCGTACGCCTCCCTCGACCCTCGACAGCGGGTCGGCGCGGCCCTCGCGGAAGCCCTCTCCGTGCACGGACTCCCCTCGGGCGACGGACCGGTCCGCGAACTCCTGACGTCGGTGGGCCTGCCGGCGACCGCGGCGGAGCGCTACCCGCACCAGCTCTCCGGCGGACAGCGCCAACGCCTGGGCATCGCAAGGGCGCTGGCCGTCCGACCACAGGTCCTGGTCCTCGACGAACCGGTCTCCGCGCTCGACGTCTCGGTCCGCGCCGAGATCGTCAACCTGCTCGCCCGGCTCCGCGAAGAACTCGGACTCACCTACGTCTTCATCACCCACGACCTCGGCATGGTGCGCCACCTCGCCGACGAGATCGCGGTGATGTACCTCGGAAAGATCGTCGAGATCGGCCCCTGGGACGCCGTATCGGACCAACCCCTGCACCCGTACACCCGCGCCCTCCAGGCAGCCGTCCCGATCCCCGACCCCACCCTGGACACACCGGTGCCCGAAGGGACCGTCGTCGGCGAGGTACCGGACGCGGCGAACCCCCCGACGGGCTGTCGCTTCCATCCGCGCTGCCCACTGGCCGAAGACCTCTGCCGCACCACCGAACCCGAACTCCTGCCGATACCCACGCCCGGAGCGCCCACCGACGCACACCGCCTCGCCTGCCACGTCGTGCGGCGCAGGCTCACCGGCGCCGCCGCAGGCACAATCTCGGGAGACACCCCGAACTTCGGCAAGAAAGCGGGAGAATGACCGTGGCCCACATCGAGAACGCGCCGCCCGGACAAGCCCCGGGCACGCCGACCGGCCGTCGCGACCTCGTCGCGCGCCTGCGCGGACTCACACCGTCCCTGGTGCCCTCGCAGCGACGCGTGGCGACCTGCATCCTGCGCGACCCGGCCTCGGTCGCGGCGCAGACCATCAGCGAACTCGCCCGGGCCGCACAGACGTCGGAGACCACGGTGCTGCGCCTGTGCCACGAACTCGGCCTGAAGGGATACCGAGACCTGCGCGTGGCGCTGGCCACCGAGTCCGGCCGCGAGCAGGAACGCGCGGACGGCAACCGGGAGATCGGCAGCGACATCGGCCGCGACGACGACCTCGACGCGATCATCGCCACCATCACCTACACCGACCGGCAGGCGATCGCCGACACCGCGCGGATTCTCGACCGCGGCGCCATGGCGGAGGCGGTACGGCTGACCGCGGGAGCACGCCGCGTCGACATCGTCGGCGTCGGCGCGAGCGCCGTGGTCGCGCTCGATCTGCAGCAGAAACTGCACCGCATCGGCCTCATCGCCTACGCCTGGCACGACACACACGCGGCACTCACCGCGGCCGCGCTGCTCGGTCCCTCGGATGTGGTGATCGGCGTGTCCCACTCGGGCGCGACGCTCGACACCATCGACGCGATCCGTGAGGCCGGCGCGCGCGGCGCCCGGACCATCGCCCTGACCAGCGCCCCCAACTCCCCGCTCGCCGGGGCAGCCGACGTGCTGCTGACCACAGCCGATCGAGAGACGACCTTCCGCTCCGGCGCGACGGCCTCACGGATCGCCGCCCTGAGCGTCGTCGACGTGCTGTTCGTGGCCGTCGCACAACGCCGCTACGACCAGTCCATCGCCGCGCTCGACATCACACGCAAGGCGGTCGCGAGCCGCCGCGTGGGCATCGGCAACGGCCGGCAGGAGGAGGACCGCACGTGAAGCAGACCGGAGTCCGCGTGACCTCACCCACCGAGGAGATCAACCAGCGCACCGGCAACCTCGACACGGTGTCCACGATCGAACTCGTACGCCTGCTCAACGAGGAGGACCTGCGTGTCCCCGGCACCGTCGCCGAACTGCTGCCGGAACTGGCCGCGCTCGTCGACGTCGCCGTCGACCGCGTCGAAGCCGGGGGACGCGTGCACTACTTCGGCGCGGGCACATCCGGACGCCTCGGCATACTCGACGCCGCCGAACTCATGCCGACCTTCGGCGTCGGCCAGGAGGTCGTGATCGCCCACCAGGCAGGCGGGCCGGCCGCGTTCGTCACCGCCGTCGAAGACGCCGAGGACGTCGAAGAGCCCACCGACACGCACGACGTCCGCCCGGGGGACGTCGTCATCGGCCTCGCGGCGTCGGGCCGCACCCCCTACGTGGGCGCGGCCCTCGCGACGGCACGCGCACTGGGCGCGCCCACGGCCCTGGTGACCTCGAACCCCGACGCGCCGCTCGCGGCGCTGGCCGACCACCTGCTCGTCGCGGACACCGGCCCCGAGGCACTCACCGGCTCCACCCGGCTCAAGGCCGGCAGCGCACAAAAGCTCATCCTGAATACGTTCTCGACCGCTCTGATGGTCCGTCTCGGGCACACCTACGGAAACCTCATGGTCGACCTCCAGGCCACGAACGCCAAGCTCCGGGGCCGTTCGTTGGAGATCGTGGCCCAGGCCACCGGCGCCGGACCCGCCGACGCCGCAGCGGCCCTCGACGAATGCGGCGACATCAAGACGGCCGTCGTGTACCTGCTCGCCCGCGAGGCGGACCACCCGGCCCCGACCGCGGCCCGGTGCCGCATCGCGTTGGCCGACTCCGGAGGTCGCGTCCGCCAAGCGCTGACCTCGCTGGGGATCTCCCGGAACTGACGACGGGTCGGGTCCCGATGGCCGCGGTCGCGCGAAACCTCGCGGCGGCCACCGGAGACCACCCGTTCGAGCGGGATCGGCGGGTGTGGCTCGGGTGCCCGGGGCGGTCCACATTCACTCGTGGGCGGCCGATTCCGCGTCGTCCTGTCCGGTGGGGACGATCACGAGCGGGCAGCGGACATGGTGGATCAGTCCCTGGCTGACCGAGCCCAGCAGCAGGCCCGTGAAGCCGCCTCGGCCGCGGGTGCCGACCACCAGACACAGGGCGTGCTCGGCGGCGTCGCGCAATGCCTTGACCGGATGCCCGACGGTGACCTCGCGACGGACCGGCACGGCCGGGTACTTCTCGGTCCAACCGGCAAGGGTCTCGGCGAGGCGGAGCCTGCCCTCCTGCATCTCCTCCTCCATGCGCAGCCCGGCCAACAGTCCGCCGGGCGGTTGGCGGACGTTGACGGCCACGACCGTGGCGCCGCGGCGGGCGGCCTCGTCGAAGGCGTACGCCACGGCCGGCTCGGAGCGTTGTGCTCCGTCCACCGCGACCACGATGGTCGGGGGCTCGCTGCTCGTGTGCTCGGGCTCGCGGACGACGACGACCGGGCACTTCGCGTGCGCGGTGATCGGGACGGCGATGCCGCCGGTGGTCAGCAGTTCCGTCGTGGTGGACAGTCGGCGCGAGCCGAGCACGATCATCGCCGCATCCCGGGCGTGCTCGCGCAACGCGGCCACGGGTGCTCCGTCGGCCAGGACCGTCACCGTGATCAGTCCGGGGTGTCGGGTCGCGACGAAGTCGCGGGCCGCGTCGAGCGCGCGCAGGCCGGCGTCGCGGAACCGTCCGTCCCAGGTCTGCCGGTGCGGGTTGGTCCAGGGGTCGCGGTCGGCGCCGACCGGCCAGTCGAGCGCGTGCACCAGGCGCACCCACAGACCTCGGCGGGCCGCCTCGTCGGCCGCCCACAGCACGGCGAGTCGGCCCGCGTCGGTGTGTTCCACTCCCACCACGATCGGCGCTGTTCCCTCGTGCGTGGTCACGGTCGACTCCTTCTCCCGAGGCCGATCGGCTGTCGGCCCTGTGACACGAACACTGCTCGTGCCGGTGGGACGCGGACAGGGCCGTTCGACCCGGGCCGTGGGAACCGGTCGGCCCTGCCTCGCGCGCGGGATCGGCGTGAGGCTGGCGGTGAGCGGCGCGGACGCGCCCCGGCGGAAGGGATCGGGTCCATGAACGAGATCGGCACACCGCGCGAGGTCTGGGTACTGGCCGTCGACGGCGAGACGGTCCTGCTGCGGCCTCCGGGACCCGAGGACCGGGGCGGGGTGCTCGCGATGCATCGCGCGATGTCGGCGGAGAATCTGTACCTGCGGTTCTTCGGCACCTCGCAGACGTCGGTACGGGAGACCGCCGAGCGGGTGAGTACGCCCGGCCGGGCCGGGTGCGGTGCGCTGATCGCGTTGACCCACGACGGGAGCGAGGTCATCGGGGTCGTCGAATACGACGGCGACGCCGACTCGGGCGAGGCGGAGCTCGCCCTGGCGGTGGCCGATGCCTGGCACGGCAGGGGGGTGGGCACCCTGCTGATCGAGCACGTGGTCACGATGGCCCGCGCCGACAAGGTCCGTACGCTGGTCGCGGACACGTTGCCGTGGAATCGTCCGATGCTCCGGGTGCTGGAGGACATGGGATTGCCGGTGCGCAACCGACTCGTGGCCGGGGTGATGAGTTGCGTGATCCCGTTGGACGGCGACATCGCCTCGACGGAGCGCTATCTGACCGCGATGGCGCGGCGCGAGGCCCTGGCGGACGTGGCCAGTCTGGTGCCGCTGTTCGCACCTCGGTCGGTGGTGATCGCGGGCGCCGGGCATCGGCCGGACTCGGTCGGCCGGGCGCTGCTGCGCAACGTGAAGGGGGCGCACTACACCGGGTCTCTGGCCGTGCTGCACCCCACCGCGACCGAGGTGGACGGGGTGCCGGCGTTCCCGACGCCGGACCTGCTTCCCGAGGTGCCCGATCTGGTGGTGGTGGCCGTTCCGGCGGACCGGGTTCCCGATCTGGTCGAGGACTGCGGGCGCGTCGGTGTGCGGGCCCTGGTGGTGGTGACCTCGGGGGGTACGTCGGAGCAGGCCGCGCGGGTGCATGCCTCCGTGCGCCGGCACGGGATGCGGATGGTCGGCCCGAACTGTCTGGGGATCGCGCAGACCGACCCCGCCACCGCACTCAACGCGACGTTCGGGTGGGTGGTCCCCGCCTCCGGCAGTGCGGGGGTGGCGGTGCAGTCCGGTGGGGTGGGGATTGCGTTGACCGAGCAGTTGAACCGGCTGGGGATCGGAGTGTCCACGTTCGCGTCGCTCGGTGACAAGTACGACGTCAGCGGCAACGACATGTTGCAGTGGTGGCAGGCCGAGGCCCGGACCACGATGGCGATTCTGCATCTGGAGTCCTTCGGCAACCCGCGCAAGTTCTCCCGGATCGCGAGCGCCGTCGGCCGTATCAAGCCGGTGCTCACCGTGGACGCGGGTCGCTCGGCGGCCGGGCGTCGCGCCGCGGGCTCGCACACCGCCGCGGCGGTGACTCCGACCGTGGCGCGCGGGGCGCTGTTCCGTCAAGCCGGGGTGACGGCGGTACAGACCCTGGGCGATCTGGTCGCGATCGCGGCCCTGCTGCATGCCCAACCGCTGCCCGACGGAGCATCGGTGGCGGTGATCGGCAACGCGGGCGGCGCCGGAGTGCTCGCAGCCGATGCCTGCGTGGACGCCGGCCTGGCGGTGCCGCGTTTCGGTCCCGACCTCGAAGCCGAACTCCGCGCCTTGCTACCCGCCGGCGCCGCGTGCGCGAACCCGGTGGACACCACCGCCACCGTCGACGGCGAGACGCTGCGCCGGTGCGTGGACCGGGTGTTGGCGGCCGGTCACGTCGACGCCGTGGTCCTGGCCCTGGCGCCGACGGCCCTCGGCGACCCGCTCGGCGACATCCTCGAGGGTCCCGCCGTTCGGGAGCGGCCCGTCCTGGTGATCGCCCCCGAACGTGCCGCCGCGGTGGAGCTGTTGCCCGCCGTGGGCGGCGCGGTGCCGGTGTACGGGGACGCGCGCACCGCAGCGGTCGCGCTCGCGCACGCCTACCAACGCGCGATGTGGTTGACCCGCCCCCGCGGCACGGTGCCGGCCCTGGCCGACGTCGATCGCACCGCGGCCCGCTCGCTCGCCGCCGACTTCCTGCTGCGCGAGCCCGACGGCGGATGGCTGCCACCCGGCGAATGCGCGCGCGTGTTGGGCGCGTACGGCATCGAGGTGAGCCCGTGGCGGCAGGCGTTCGACGTCGAGGAGGCGGTGGCGGTGGCGCGTGAACTCGCCCCGCTGGGCGTCGACGGAGCGGTCGTGCTCAAGGCGTACGGCCCGCACATCGTGCACAAGAGCGATGTGGGCGGCGTGCGATTGCGCCTGGTCGGCGACGACGCGGTACGTGAGGCGTTCACCGACCTCGCCCACCGGATCGGGGCGTTGATGGAGAGCGTGGTCGTCCAGCCGATGGCCGCCTCGGGGGTCGAGCTGATCGCCGGGGTGACCCAGGACGAGGTCCTGGGTCCGTTGGTGGTGTTCGGGCTGGGCGGGGTCGCCACCGACGTCCTCGCCGACCACGGTGCGCGGTTGACCCCGCTGACCGACCTGGACGCGCACTCGCTCCTGGCCGCCTCACGAGGGGCGCCGTTGCTGTACGGCCATCGAGGTGGGCCGGCCGCCGACACCGCCGGGATCGAGGACGTCCTGCACCGGCTGTCCAGGCTCGCGGACGATGTGCCGCAGCTCGCGGAGGCCGACTTGAACCCCCTGGTCGCCCGCCCCGACGGCGTCACCGTCGTCGACGCCCGAATCCGGTTGGCGCCGCGACACGGACAGGATCCATACCTGCGGCGACTGCGCTGACCCTGGGCTCGCGGCGGATGCCCACGCCTGACCGCGGGGGAGCCGGATACTCCGCGCGCCCGAGCGGTGCCTCTTCAAGCACCTGTCCACCGGTGGGGGTCAGGCCCCGGACGCGCCGCCGGGGCGGCTTTCGCCGGCCCCGGCACGGGCGAGGCGGGCGGCCCGGCCTCGGTCTGCGGGCGAGCGGAGGCGGTCGATCCGGAGGACACCGGGGTCTCCCGGCCGAGGCGCCGTGGTCGGCGGCGTCCCGGCCGGGAAGCCGTGGTGCGAGGGCGGGTCAGGAGACTTGGGTAGCGGCGTCCCGGACGGCCTTGTCGATGTCCTTCGAGCTCACGTCGAGTTCCTTGGCCACCTTCTTCTCCGCCTTCAGCTCCGCCTTGGCCAACGCGTGCTGAAGCGTGCTCTCGCCGACGACGACCAGGGCGGCCTCGCCCTCGTCGATGAGCTCGCCGAACTCCTTCACGTCCGCACGGGACATGCCGCGCCACAGGTGGCCGCCCACCCCGCCCACGGCCGCCCCCACGGCCGCGGTGCCGATGATCGCCGGCGGGAACAGGATGCCGACGAGCGCGCCGACCGCCGCGCCGCCCCATGCGCCGTGTCGCGTGGACGTCTCGTCCTTGTTGACGTGCACCTTGCCCGCGTCGTCCTTGGTGACCACCGAAGCGTCGTAGCCGCCGACCGCGCCCAGCGCGTGCAGGTCCTTCACGACGTCGTAGTCGGCACGGGCCGCCGCCTGGTCCGGGTAGGTCCCGATGTAGATGAACACCGAGTCGGGCTTCGCCATTTCGTTGATCCCTTCCGAGGGCGCCGCATCCGGGAGGACGCGGCGATGACCGAGAACGCGCAGCGGTGCACGGGCACGGGCGACGCCCGTGCCCGCAAGCCATGCGATCTTGTCCGGCGGTTCCAGCATGGGCCCCACCCGCCGGCTCGGCATCCCGCACGGCGGGCGGACGGCACGAGGAGTCGAGCGGCGGGGGACGGCCGGCCGCCCGCGGACGCGCCGGGTCCAAGGGGAAGGCGGTGGGCGGGGTCGGGGTCTGCCGAGACACGAAAGGACACCACCTTCGGCGCACCCGGATTCGTCCGTGCGTGCGTAGGTCCACCGAGGTCCAGGCGGGTGCGGTGCCTGGGGCCGAGTGGGCGAGCCATCGCCTGATCGGCTCGGGTGGCTCGCCACGTACGGGATCGGCCGATTCGGTGGGGTGTCCGGTCGGTGGTGCGGGGATGGGTTCCACGGGCCGCGAAGGCGGTGTCCGCATGGCTTCGGCCCCGTCGGGATGGGATCGGATCAGGGAGGCCCATGCACGCAAGACCCGGCCGGGCCCGTCACATGGACGATGCCCGGCCGGGTCGCGTGGCGATCTCAGAGGAGCCAACGGTGGTCCCGGACGATCGGCAGGCGGGCCCACAGGGCACCCAGGCCGAGCCGGCTGCCGACGGCGACCGCGGCGAGGGCGATCAGGGAGATGGCGTAGATGACGTGGTAGTCGGTGAAGGGGTTGGTGGAGGAGCTGGGCTTGCCGCTGTCGAGGTGCTTCGCGGGCGGCCATTCGGCGATCCACATCAGCGCCATCATGGCGGTACCGGCGACAGCCGCCAGGCGCAGACCGATGCCCAGGACCAGTGCGACGCCGACGCCGAGCAGGCCGAGCATGAACAGCCAGTCGGCCCAGGGCTCGCCGGCCCAGCCGCGCAGGGTGCCGGCCATCGGGCCGACGTCCACGTGGGAGAGGAAACCTTTGGTGGGGGAGCCGCCGTCGATCCAACCCTTGCCGCTCGCGGTGGCGTAGCCGAGGCCGAACGTCTTGTCCAAGAACGCCCACAGGAACACGAAGCCCAGCAGGACCCGCAGTCCCGCCACGGCGACATCGGCGGTGCCGGTGGCGGCGATCGCGGGCGAGCCGGCCGCGACGTCGGGCGTGGTCTCGCCGCCCGTGCGGCGGGATGCCGCACGGGAGCGGTGCGGCAGGTGCAGGCGCGGGGACAGCCGGTGATCGTGTGAGGTTGCCATGTCGATTCCCTCCCTGGTGGTGCCGGGCCCGGTGCCCGGCGCTCGGCCACGAACGTGCTTTCCTGGGCCTTGACTTCAATGTCCCGCGTGCCCGGTGCCCGCCCCAGGGCCGACCGGCCCGACCTGTCGGGTCCAACAGCCGGTTGCCCGTGGGGCGTTGCGGGCGAGTCGCGCAGGCGCACACCGAAAGCGGGCGGTCGCCCGCGACGAATCGGGGGCGACCGCCCGCGGCCGGCATTCCTCGTCACACGCTTCACGGCGGTGCCCGCGGACACGCGCCGCGACCCCGGCCGACGAGCGCCCGAAGCGCACCGCACATCGATGCCATGCCCTCCGCTCGCGCGGGACCGGAACGGCGGGGTCAGCCCACGGGCACGAGGAGGACGGGTGCGTGCGCGTGGTGCAGGACCGTGTGGCTGACCCGACCCAGGCGGGTCCCGAATCGGGCGGTGCGTCGGTGGGCGGCCAGGACCACCAGGTCGGCCTCGCGGGATGCCTGAACCAGCGCGTGACCCGCGCCTTCGCGTACGAGCCGCGCCTGGGACTCGATCTCGGGGTGCTTGGCCCGAGGGGCGGCCAACCACGTGTCCACGGCGTCGCGCCGCAGCGCGCTCGCCGCGGCCAGGGACTCCAGCGCGGGTGCGGGCAGCCCGATCGGCACGGGCGCGACCGGTGGGAGCGCGTTCAGCGCGCACACCCTCAGGTTCCGCAACTGGGCCTCCTCGTAGGCGGCTTCCACGGCGGGGCGGCAGTCCGCGCCGTCGACGCCGACCACGACCAACCCCTGAGTGAGGTCGTCCGCCGTGCGGGAGACGTCGCGCACCACGAGCAACGGGCACGGCGTGTAGGCGGCCACCGACAGACTGACCGAGCCCAGCAACAGGCCGGCCATGCGTCCGTGCCCGCGGCTGCCGACCACCACGAGCGAAGCGTGTTCGGCGGAGGCGAGCAACACCTCGTGCGCGGCGCCACGGCGGACCCGCGCGATCGTCCATACCTGCGGGTGCAGCGCCTGTGCGTGCGCGACGGCCGCCTCGGTCGCCTCCTCCGCCTCCCGGCGGACCTGCCTGACGTAGGTGTCCAGTTGGCCGTCCTGCGGTAGCGTCCAGGCGCTGACGATCTCCAACGGCAGACCGCGGTTCGCCGCCTCCAGGGCGGCCTGGGTGACGGCGGACAGCGCGGCGGGTGAACCGTCCACGCCGACGACCACGTGTCCGGCGGGAGGGTGCGGGGTGACAGACATGGACTTGTCCCTTCTCGACGGCAACACCCCGGCAGGGCCTGCCTGTTGAGTCCATGTCAGCGCATTTCGAAGGGCGCCGTAGGGGCCGTTCGGCATGGCGGACCGGGCCGGTCGGCCCGGTCGCGGCCCCGTCGGCACCGCTCGTGCGTCGGGGTTCGATACCGCGTCCCGGTCGAGACGGGACGGCGGCGTTTGCCGGCGTCAGCCCAGTGGGACGCGCCATTCCAGGAGGGCGCCGCCGTCGGGGGCGGGCCCGAACGAGCAGGTGCCGCCGAGGGATTCGGCCCGCTCGCGCATGTTCCCCAGACCGCTGTCGCGGGTCGGGTGCGCCGGCGGGCCCACGCCGTCGTCGCGCACCCGAAGCCGCACGTGATCGCCGTCGGTCTCGATGTGGACCTCCACCCGACTCGCGTGGGCGTGGCGGGCCGCGTTCGCGAGTGCTTCGCGCAGCACCGCGATCACCTCGGCGGCGATCGGCTCCGGTACGTGGGTGTCCAGCAGGCCGTCGACGCGCAACGTCGGTGCGAAGCCGAGCATTTCGGTCACCGCGTCGACCTCGCGCAGGCAGCGGGAACGCAGTCCGGCGCCGGTGTCGCGACCGCGAGCCTTGAGGGAGAAGATCGTCGACCGGATGACTTTGATCGTGTCGTCGAGCGCGTCGACGGCGGATTCGACGCGCTCGAGGGCCTCGGGGTGGTCGATGAAGCGGGTGGCGCTCTGGAGGGTCATGCCGGTGGCGAACAGGCGTTGGATGGCCAGGTCGTGCAGGTCCCGGGCGATGCGGTCGCGATCCTGTAGCACGGTCAAGAGTTCGGCGTCGCGGCGCCGTTCCGCGATCTCCAGGGCGAGTGCCGCGTGGTCGGCGAAGCCGGTGACCATGCGCACCACCGCGTCCGACAACTGCGGCCGCTCGACCCGGTTGGCGACCTGGAGCACACCTCGGATGCGTTCGCGGGTGCCCAGCGGCAGCAGGAACGCCGAACCGAGATCGGATCCCGCGGCGGTGGCCACCACCGCGCCCGGATCGTGGCCGATGTCGGTGCTGATGATCGTCTCGCCGGAGCTGAACACCTTGCCCATCAGGGTGCTCTCACCGGACAGGACCAACCCGCGGACGCGGTCCGCCAAGGGGCCCGAGGCGGCCTCGACGACCAGATCGCCCGTCCCGTGCACCGGCACGGCCAGGGTCACCAGGTCGGCGTCGGCCATGTCCCGGATGGTGGTGGTGAACGTGCGCAGGACGTCGCTGGGGGCGTTGCCGGAGAGCAGGCTCCGGGTCAGCTCCGAGCTCGCGCCGAGCCAGCGTTCGCGGCGGCGGACGTCGTCGTACAGGCGGGCGTTGTCGATCGCGACGCCGGCCGCCGCCGCGAGCGTGCGCAGGACCGCTTCGTCGTCCTCGTCGAAGTCCGCCCCGCCGCGTTTCTCGGTGAGATAGAGGTTGCCGAAAACGGTGTCGCGGATGCGGATCGGCACGCCCACGAAGGTGTTCATCGGCGGGTGGCCGGCCGGGAACCCGAACGAATCGGGGTGGTCGGACAGGTCGTGCAGGCGCAGCGGGTGCGGGTCGCGGATGATCAGTCCCAGAATGCCGCGCCCGGTGGGGAACGGGCCGATCTTCAGGATGGTCTCCGGGTCCATGCCCACGGGCAGGAACCGGGCGAGTCGTTCCTCGTCGTCGATCACCCCGAGGGCGCCGTACCGGGCGTCGACCAGGGTCACCGCCGATTCCACGATTCGGCGGAGCACGGTCTCCAGGTCCAGGTCGCTGCCGACCGACAGGACGGCCTCCAGCAGCCCGTTCACCCGATCCCGGGTCGCGCGGACCACCTCCACGTGCGCCTGGAGCTCGTCCAGCAGCTCGTCCAGGCGCATGCGCGGCAGTACCGGCCGCTCGTCCGACGCCACAACCACCCCTCCAAGCCTCGGTTACCTGCGGAAACGTTGTCGAGGCCATGGTGTCAAACCCTGGCGGGCGCGTCTGCCCTTCGCCACATGCACACGATTGTGATTCCGGTTGTCGATGCGCCCCGTGGGGCCGAACGACTCTGGAGACGGCCCCCGGGCAGGGCCAGGAGGCCCTGTGCGGGCCTGCCGGGGCGGAGCAGAGTGAGGGTCGTACCTCTTGCCTAGGAGGAATCCATGGACACGCGCCCGCCGCGGGGCACCCCGCCGTGCGTCGTGGTCGGGGTCGATCCCGACCCCGCGGTCAACCACAGGTCCGTTCGATGGGCCGCCCACGAGGCGGCACTGCGCGGAGCCGCACTGCACCTCGTGTACGCCTGGGAGCCGACTCCCGCCCACCGCGCGCACTACGCGCCGATGCACACCCTCGTCGACCCCACCGTGCAGCGTCGGTGGGTCCGCGAGCTTCTGGACGGGGCCGAGCAGGCCGCGCACCACGTCCGGCCCGACCTGACCGTGGTCCGGCGGCCGATCGAGGGACCGGTCGTGCCGGTGCTGCTCGGCGCGGCGAGCGAGGCCTCCCTGCTGGTTCTGGGCGGCCGACCGCGCCACGCGGACCGACGCCCGCTGGGGCCGGTCACCCGCGAGTGCCTCCGGTGCGCCCGGTGCCCGGTGGTCACCGTGGGCGCCGAGTCCGTCGAGGAAGACCACCGCCCGATATCGGTTGCGACACACATGACAGGAGTAACGCCATGACCGACACGACACAGGACAGCACACGGACGAGCCCTCGGATCCCGACCGTGCGCGAGGTGATGCACGGCCCGGTGATCTCGGTGACCACCCGAGACACCCTGTGGGCGGCGATGGACAAGATGATCGCCACCCACCTGCACCACGTCAGCGTCGTCGAGGGCACCCGGGCGCTCGGTCTGATCAGCGACCGCGACCTCGCCGCGGTGTGGGCCCTGGACCCGCTGGGCCTCAAACAGCACACCGCCGGACACGCTCTCGCCGGAAACGAGACCACCTTCGTCGCCCCCGAAACCGACGTGATCGCGGCAGGGGAGGAACTCCTGAAGCACCGCCGCGACGCCCTGCTCGTCGTCGACGCGGACGGCACGGCGATCGGCGTCCTGACCGACCGCGATCTGTTGACCGTTCTCCTGGGGCTGCACCGCCCACTACGGTGACGGGCACGGGCGTCTTCGACGTCCGACAATGGAGTCACGACTGACCTTCGGAGGAGGGCTGTGTCGACACCGCCCATTCGCGTGTTCCTGCTCGACGACCACGAGGTGGTCCGCAGAGGCCTCGCCGACCTGCTCGGTGGCGAACCCGACATCGAGATCGTGGGCGAGTCGGGTTCCGCCGCCGAGGCCACGCGGCGCATCCCGGCGCTACGCCCGGACGTCGCGATCCTGGACGGACGCCTGCCCGACGGCAGCGGCATCGACGTGTGCCGCGAGGTGCGCTCCCGCTTTCCCGAGATCAACGCGCTG
This sequence comes from Embleya sp. NBC_00888, assembly GCF_045207655.1. NCBI lineage: Bacteria > Bacillati > Actinomycetota > Actinomycetes > Kitasatosporales > Streptomycetaceae > Embleya > Embleya sp. NBC_00888. The sequence goes on from NZ_CP108785.1 coordinate 4,486,726, forward strand.
ATCCTGACCTCCTACGACGACGAGGACGCGCTGTTCGCGGCGATCATGGCGGGCGCGGCCGGCTACGTGCTCAAGCAGGTCCGCGGACAGGACCTGATCGCGGCCGTGCGCGCGGTGGCCGCCGGCCAATCCCTGCTGGACCCGGCGGTGACCACCCGCGTCCTGGACCGGGTACGCAAGGGCCCCACCGCCGAACCCGGCCCCACCGGGCTGAGCGAACGCGAGAAGCAGGTTCTGGAGCACATCGCGCAGGGCCAGACGAATCGCGAGATCGCCGAGAGCCTCGGCCTGGCGGAGAAGACCGTCAAGAACTACGTTTCGGCGGTGCTGAACAAGCTCGGCTTGGAGCGCCGTGTCCAGGCCGCCGTCTACGCGACCGAGCTGCACCAGGACGCCGAGCGACACAGGACCTGAGACGACGGGCCCCGAGCGCCCCCGGCCGCCGCGTCGACGCCCCCGGACCCGACAGCGGGCCCGGGGACGTCCCAGGTTCAGCGGACCGGTCCCTCCCCGAGGCGTTCGAAGGTCGGCGCCGGGGGCGCGACGTCGATGGGGTGCGTGAGCGTGTGGGTGACGCGCTCGACGCCGTCGACGGCGGCGCACAACCGCACCACGATGTCGACGAGAGTGGGATGATCCACCTCGCCGGACAGGCGGACGACGCCGTCCCGGACCTCGACCCCGATCGTCCCGGGCTCCAGGCACAACGCCTCGCCCAGCACGTCCTGCTCGATCTCCGCGCGGATGTCCGCGTCCGACCGCACCAGGGCACCCAGCAGATCTCCACGACTGACGATGCCCACCAGTCGCCCGGAGCGATCCACCACCGGCAGGCGCTTGACGTGATGGCGATCCATCAACCGAGCCGCCCACGCCGTGCTGTCCGCGGGCGTCACGGTGACCACCGGCGACGTCATCAACCCCCGTGCGGTGCACTCCTCGTCGGACGAACCGGCGACCTCCCGACACCGTCCCGGCCGGGCCCGCCACGACTCGAAGCCCGCCGGCCGCGCGTGCAGCAGGTCGGCCTCCGAGACGATGCCGAGCACCCGATGGGCGTCGTCGACCACCGGTAGAGCGCTGACCTGCCAGGTCTCCAGGACGCCGGCGATGTCCCGGAACCGGGCGCCCGAGCCGACGGTGGCGACGTCACGCGTCATGACGTCCCCGATGGTGCCGTGTGTCATGACATTCCTCCTGAACTCGACGGCGACGCGTTCGCGACGAGCGCTTCGGCGATGGAGTCCGCCCATCCTCGATCCCGGTCCGGTCGCGGAGGCCTGCCGCCGTGCGCTTGCGCACGCGACGAGGCCGTTCACGGTGTCACCTCCCGAATGGGTGGGCGGACACCTTCAGCGTGCGGCCGCCGCCGACCCCGTGTCAGGGCCGCGTTACCCGAGGCACCGGGCCGTTCGGCCCGGGTGTGCCGGCGTGAAGTGCGCTGTCCTGGGAAGCGTCCCGGTGCCCGGATCTCAGGAGGCGGTTGTCGTGTTCCTCTTCGCACACCCCGGAATGACCCCCACGTCCGCGCGCCGTCGCCTCGTCGGTCGCCGCGCGAAGGCGTGCACGCTGTACTTGCGCTCGATGGACGTCGGACTCGCACCGGGCGCCGCCACCTCGTCGCCGGCGCTGATGTCCCTGGTCCTGGCCGACCTCGAATGGTGCGTACGCGAGGCCGAAACGCACGCCGTACGGCGGTCGTGGTGGCGACCCGTCGCGCGTCGGTACGGGCGTCCGATGGACGCCGCACTCGCCGCCGATCGCGAGCGGCTGCGCGCCTTGGCCGACACGGTGGTGCGCGATGCGTGCTGACGCCGCCCCTTCCACGAGCGCCGTCGCCTCCGGGCGGGTCCTGGTCGTCAACGCCGGCTCGTCCAGCCTGAAGTTGTCGGTCGTCGAGCCGGACGACACCATCGCGTGCACCTCGAACCTGAGCTGCGCCGACACGATTCCATCCGAGGCGATCGCCGAATTCGTGCGCGCGGCCGGGACCGTCGACGCCGTCGGACACCGAATCGTGCACGGCGGCGCGGAGTTCACCGGCCCGGCACGACTGGATCCGCGGGTGTACGCGCGGATCGCCGCGCTGCGCCCCCTCGCGCCCCTGCACCAGGGCCGGGCGATCGCCGGCATCGACGCGATCGGTGAGCTGTGTCCGGAACTGCCCGCGGTCGCCTGCTTCGACACCGCGTTCCACCACACTCTCCCCGCCGAGGCGAGCACCTACGCGCTCCCCGAGGCGTGGCGTGCCGAATGGGGCCTGCGCCGCTACGGCTTCCACGGGCTCTCGCACGCGTATGCCGGGGCCCGAGCATGCGAACTGGCCGGTCTGGAACCCTCGTCGGCGCGTGTGGTCAGCTGCCATCTCGGTGCCGGGGCGTCGTTGGCCGCGGTCCGGGGCGGGATCTGCGTCGACACGACGATGGGCTTCACGCCGACCGAGGGCCTGGTGATGGCCACCCGCGCCGGCGACCTGGACCCGGGCATGCTCGTGTGGCTGCTTCGTAACGGCCTCGAACTGGACGAGCTGGAGCGGGTGTTGGAGCACGAGGCGGGCCTGAGCGCGCTGGCCGGGCACGGCGGCGACATGCGCGCGATCCGGACGGACGCCGAGGCGGGAGATCCGCGCGCCCGGCTCGCGCGCGGGATCTACGCCTATCGGGTGCGCACCAGGATCGCCGCCATGGCCGCCGCGATGGGCGGCCTGGACGTCCTGGTCTTCACCGGCGGTGTGGGCGAGCACGACGACACGCTGCGCGCCGACGTCGTCGCCGACCTGCGCTTCCTGGGGGTGCGTGTGAACCTCGAGGCCAACGCGCGCACACGGGCCGATGCCGAGATCGGCGAGGCGGGCGCACAGGTACGCACCGTGGTCGTCACCGCCGGCGAGGATGTGTGGATCGCGCGCGAAACCCGCGAGACGGCGAGCTGAACCCTGCCGCGCCACGGTGCGCGCCACCCGGAGTGGGCCGGCGCGCGCACCCGCGAGGGGGGCGGGCCGTCGGGTCCGAACGAGTCATCCCCCGAGAGGCGTTCGGCCCTGTCCCGATCCCCGGGGGAGCGGACAGTCTGGGACGCGACCCAGGGGAGGGATCGTGCACCGACGCGGACTGAAGATCGTGATCACCGAGTCGCACTCGGGCGGATGCCGGCAGGTGGCGACGGATCTGGCCGAGGCCGGACACACCGTGCTGCGCTGTCACGAGAAACCGGGGGCGGAACCGGAGGAGCCGTGTGTGGCCTGGGCGGCCGGACGCGGATGTCCCCTGCTCGCCCCGGACATCGACGTCGTCGTGGACGTGCGCGCGAACGCGGGACCGCGGACCGAGCGCGAGCAGGGGGCGATGTGCGCGCTCGTGGCCGGAGTTCCACTGGTGGTCTGCGGACCCGTCGACGCCCACGACGGGATGCTCGCGCGCGCGGACGTCCTGTGTCGCGAAGCCGACGTCGAGTCGGCCTGTCGCACGGCGTTCTCCCCGGTGGGCCCCACCGCCCACCGCGTGGTGACCCGGGCCGTGTCCCTCGCGCTCGGCGGCGTGACCGCCCCCGCCGACGTGCACGTCGACCTGACGGTGCGCGAGAGCATGGTCCTCGCGGACGTCACGGTCGGCGCGTCCCCGACGGCCACCGCCTTCCGCCGCGTTCGCGGTGCCGTTCGACTGGCCCTGGCCCCCTTCACACCGACGTGGCCGTACACACCCGTGACGCTGTACCACCGAATGCCGACGGCCGATCGTGGGTGACTGCGGGCGTTTTGCCGGGCAACCTCCGCGGCGGCAAGGAAGGTTCGCCCCCCGTGGGTCCAACGGCCCTGTCGATCCGCGGCCCGGAGCGAGACCGTCGGTCGAACCGGACACTCCCACCGACGGAGGTACACCCATGCACGACCAGACGGCGGGAACGCTCCGCCCCGACCACCTAGCCCTCGCGTTCGGCGTCCGCGCGCGGCGCCGCGGCCTGGGACTGACCGTGCGTCAACTCGCGCGCCGCGCCGACCTGCCGGTGACATGGCTGGAGAACCTGGAAGAGGGATCCGCCCCGGTTTCCCACGCGGCGCTCACGAGCGTAGCCGGCGCGTTGGGTACCAGCGTCGAACGACTGCTGAGCGGAAACGTCGAGGCGCCGCCGAACGTCCCGACGGCCCCGACGGCCCCGGCGAGTCCCGCACCGGACATCCGGGAACTGGTCGTGATGACGCGGGAGGAGTGCCGAGCCCGACTGTTCCTGCACGAAGTCGGCCGGGTGGCCCCCGCGATGAGCCGGGAACCGTTCGTCCTGCCGGTCGACTACGTGATCGACGCGGGGGACGTGGTCTTTCGCAGCACCGCGGGATCCCGGCCCGCCGCCCTGACCGGCCCGGTGGCCTTCGAGGTGGACGACCTGATCCGGATGGCCCGACTGGGATGGAGCGTGCTGGTCATCGGCGACGCCGAACACGTGACCGACCCGACCGAGACGCACCGGCTCGCGGAGGCCCGGACCCGGACCTGGTCCGAGGGCACGCACGAGGTCTGGACCCGGATCCACCCGCGCGACATCACCGGACGCCGACTGCGCCCCCATTTGAGGGAGCAGGACTGAATCGACGCGCGTGTGGCCGGGAACGCGACCCCGCGGATGCCGAGGTCCGCGCGCCCGGCCCAACCGGCGCACGCCGCAGGGCCGTTGGACCCTGTTCGGCACGGCGGCCCGGGACAACCGTGGGAGGTGAGCAGACATGGTCGATCGAGCCAACCGAAGGGCCACCATGACCACCATCGACGTCGCGTCGAACGCGCAGGCCGAGCACGCGCCCTGGCGGGATTTCCGCCCCGGGACGTGGAACGACACCATCGACGTCCGCGACTTCATCCAGACCAACTACACGCCCTACACCGGCGACGGTGGCTTCCTGTGCGCGGCCACGGAGCGCACCCGCGCGGTGTGGACCAAGGTCTCCGCGCTGTTCCCCGAGGAGCGCCGCAGGGGCGTGCTGGACGTGGACACCGCGACGCCCTCCACGATCACCTCGCACGCCCCCGGCTGGATCGACCGCGACCGGGAGCTGATCGTCGGCCTGCAGACCGACGCACCGCTCAAGCGGGCGATCATGCCCAACGGCGGGCTGCGCATGGTAGAGGCCGGCCTGCACGCGTACGGCTACCGGATGGACCCCTTCGTACGCGCGGTGTTCGGCACGTACCGCAAGACCCACAACGACGCGGTCTTCGACGCCTACACCCCCGAGATCCTGCGGGCCCGCCGGGCCGGACTGATCACCGGGCTCCCGGACGCCTACGGGCGAGGCCGCATCATCGGCGACTACCGCCGCGTGGCACTGTACGGCGTGGACCGCCTGATCGAGGCCAAGCACGCCGAGCGCAGCGCCCTGGATTGCCTGCCCGCCTCCGTCGAGGTGATCCGCGACCGCGAGGAACTGGCGGAGCAGGCAAGGGCCTTGGGAGAACTCAAGGAGATGGCGGCGACCTACGGCTGCGACGTCGGGCGAGCGGCGGTCACCGCGCACGAGGCCGTGCAGTGGCTGTATCTGGCCTATCTGGCCGCGACGAAGGAACAGAACGGCGCCGCGATGTCGCTCGGGCGCACCTCCACGTTCCTGGACGTCTACCTGGAGCGGGATCTGCGCGAGGGCCGAATCGACGAGAGCCGTGCGCAGGAGTTGATCGACGACTTCGTGATCAAACTGCGGATCATCCGCTTCCTGCGCACCCCCGAGTACGACGCGCTGTTCTCCGGCGACCCGACCTGGGTCACCGAATCCCTCGGCGGCGTCGGCACCGACGGGCGGCCGCTGGTCACCCGCACCTCCTTCCGCTACCTGCGCACCCTGTACAACCTCGGGCCCGCTCCGGAACCGAACCTGACCGTGTTGTGGTCGCCCCGGCTGCCGCGCGGCTTCAAGCGGTACTGCGCCCGGGTCTCGATCGACACCAGTTCGATCCAGTACGAGTCCGACGACCTGATGCGTCCGCGCACCGGTGACGACACCGCGATCGCGTGCTGCGTCTCGGCGATGGCCGTCGGCAAGGACATGCAGTTCTTCGGTGCCCGGGTCAACCTCGCCAAGGCCCTGCTGTACGCGATCAACGGTGGCCGGGACGAGGTCAGCGGCGAACAGGTCGGCCCGAAATCCCCTCCACTGACCGGGGATCGGCTTGATGCGGCGGAACTCGACGCGGCGTTCGACACCGTCCTGGACTGGCTGGCGGGCACCTACGTGAACGCTCTCGACATCATTCACCACATGCACGACAGGTACGCCTACGAGCGTCTGGAGATGGCGCTGCACGACCACCCCGTGCACCGCACCATGGCGTGCGGCATCGCCGGACTCTCGGTGGTCGTGGACAGCCTCTCGGCGGTCCGGCACGCGGGCGTCGAGGTGATCCGCGACCCCGACACGCAACTGGCGGTCGACTACCGCGTCCTGGGCGAGTACCCCGCGTTCGGCAACAACGACGACCGAGCCGATGTGATCGCCGTCGACCTGGTGCGTTCGTTCCTGGCCAAACTGCGCCGGCACCCCACCTACCGCGACGCCGAACACACGCTGTCGGTGCTGACCATCACCTCCAACGTGGTCTACGGCAAGCACACCGGCAACACCCCCGACGGCCGCCGCGCCGGCACGCCGTTCGCCCCCGGCGCCAACCCGATGAACGGCCGCGACCGGCACGGCATGGCCGCCTCCGCGCTGTCGGTCGCCAAGATCCCCTACGACCTGGCCCGCGACGGCATCTCGCTGACCTCGACGGTGACCCCGGAAGGACTCGGTCACGACCCGAGCGAACGCGCCGACAACCTGGTCGGCCTCCTCGACGGCTACATCGCGTCCGGCGGCTTCCACATGAACGTCAACGTGCTCGATCGGGCCACACTGGCGGACGCCATGGAGCACCCGGACCGCTACCCGGACCTGACCATCCGCGTCTCCGGCTACGCGGTGCGCTTCGTCCGCCTCACCCGCGAACAGCAACTCGACGTGATCGGCCGCACCTTCCACGAGACCCGGTGAGCACGATGCGGTCACCCCGACCCATTCCGCGGCACAGCCACGCGCACGGCGACGGCGAGATCGGGCGGGTGCACTCGTGGGACATGTCCACGGGCGTGGACGGTCCCGGGACCCGCTTCGTGCTCTTCCTGAACGGCTGTCCGTTGCGCTGCCTGTACTGCTCCAACCCCGACACCTGGCACCTGCGCGACGGCCGGCGGATGGGTACCGAGGAGGTGATGGACAAGATCACCGCCTGCCGCGACTTCCTCCTCGCGGCCGGCGGCGGCGTGACCGTCACCGGCGGCGAACCGCTGCTCCAGGCGCGCTTCGTCGAAACGGTGCTGGGCCGCTGCCGCGAGTTGGGCCTGCACACGGCACTGGACACCTCCGGCTTCCTCGGCGCCCGGGCGGGGGATCGACTGTTGTCGGTGACCGACCTGGTTCTGCTCGACATCAAGTCCTTCGACCCGGGTGCCTACCGCGCTCTCACCGGACGCGAGCTCGCGCCCACCCTCGCGTTCGCCCGCCGGCTCGCCGCGGCGGACATCCCGGTGTGGTTGCGCTTCGTCCTGGTTCCGAACGTGACCGAGGACGCGGCGATGATCGACGAGTTGGCGGCGTTCGCCGCCGGGCTGGGCAACGTCGAACGAGTGGACGTGCTGCCCTTCCACAAACTCGGTGCCGCCAAGTACGACGAGCTCGGCATCGTCTTCCCACTGCGGGACACACCGTCGCCGACGGCCGAACTCGTCGATCGCGTCCGTGCGCAGTTCCGAGCACACGGACTGCGGGCCCACTGAGCGGAGGTGTGACCGCGCACGACGACCCGCGTGAGCATGACCGATACCGCACGAACGCCGCATCGTCGGGGGAGGAATGGCCGCGTCCGAGGTCACCGTCGCCCGGATCACCGCGGACGGCGCACTCGCCGGCGCCCCGGCGGGTGCGGCGGCGGGCCGCTTCGGGGCTCGGGCGACGGTACGTGCGTGGACGCCCGGCCTCGGCCGACCCCGTCCCGCGCCGCTGCGGCCTCCTCCCGGGCGTCGCGGCGGGCCGGGCGGCTCGGCCACCAGGGGCAGTCGGCCCTGGTGGATGCCCGGTCGCAGCGGGACGGTGGGGATGAGGCTCCACCGATCCTCGCGAATGGAGATGCGACATGGACCGGACACCGCTCGTGGTCGCGGCGACCGACGGGTCACCCGCCTCGACCGACGCCTTGATCGAGGCCGCCGACGAGACGGCCCGCCGGGACGCGGAACTGGAGATCGTCTTCGTCTGGGAGTGGCCGGCACACGAGCGGCACGCGGGTTACGGCGACGCGTTGCGCGACCGCGTGGAACGGATCCGCCGCGACGCCGTAGGGGTGGCGCGGGCCCGGCAGCCCGGGATCGGGATCCGCTGCTCGGTCGTGCACGACACCCCCGTGGCAGGCCTGTTGGAGGTGGCCAAGCGCGCCGATCTGCTGGTCGTGGGCAGTCGGGGGCACGGCGGGTTCACCGGGATGCTCGTGGGATCGGTGAGCCTGGGCCTGGCCGGCCGGGCGAGCTGCCCCGTGCTGGTGGTCCGCAGCCGGGTGCCGGCCGACCTTCCGGTGCTGGTGGGTGTCGTCGGAGAGGACAGCCGGCCTGCCGTGGAACGCGCCTGTACCGAGGCCGAATCGCGCCGGGTGGGGGTGATCGCGCTGCACGCCTGGGACTTCCCGGAGATCCCGCGCTCGCTCCTGGAGACGCAGGGAGCGGAGTCCCCCTATCACCGGGCCCAGGAGTTCGCGCGGCATGTGCTCGCGGCCGCGGTGTCGCCGATCCGTGAACGACACCCGCAGGTACCGGTGGAGGAACGTGTGGTGCGCGCCGGGCCCGGCGCGGCACTGGTCGAGGCATCGAGGGACGCGGGCCTGGTGGTCCTGGGGCGGCATCGGTCGCCGCACCACCTCGGCCCTCGATTGGGGCACGCGCCGATCGCGTTGCTGCATCACGCGCACGCGCCACTGCTGATCCTGCCGCCCGACTGACCACGCCCGCTTCGCGCCGGAATCCGCCGGGTGGCCGGCACCCGGCGGATTCCGGCGGTGGCGCGTCGGGGCGGGTCGGTCGATGGGCACGAGCAGTCCTCGGGGGCGTTCGTGTGCCGCGCGCGGACGACGAGAATCGGGCAGCGCGCGACGGCGGCGACGGACAGGGAGACGGAGCCCGGCGGCAGGGCCGCGAACCCGCCCAGGTCGCGACCGGGCGCGGCCTTCGCCGCCCGCACGCGAGCGCCGCAGGCCCCGGTCGACGCCGAGAGCGCGTCGACCGGAGCCTGCCGGGTGTCAGTTCCGCGTGGAGTCGTCGTCCGCCGAGGCGTGTGGTCCGTACAGGTCCGGCAACCGGAGCCGGCTCGCCTGGAGTCGGGCGGCGATCACCTGTGCGCACGCGAGGGTGATCGCGCGGCCGAAGTCGGGGTCGCGTTCGCATTCGGCGCGGACGGCCGCGGCGTCGAATTCCAGGGCGCGGACGGTTCCCACGGCCTGTGCGCCCAGGTGCCATCGGTAGGGCGGGAACAGCCAACTCCATCCGATGAGTTCGCCGCTGCCCAGGGTCTCCACGGCTGCCGCGTGGCGGCCGGGGACGTGCACGTCCAGACGGACGGAGCCGCCTTCGACGAGCCAGAAGTTGCGGGCCGGGTGGCCTTCCTCGAACAGGCGGGAGCCCGATTCGAACGTGACCGGCCGGCCGAAGGCCAGGAGTCGGTCCAGGTGTTCTTTGGGGATGCGGCCGATCCGGCCGGTGGCGTGGAACACGGGATCCTCCTCAGCGGCCGGGCGTGCGGCGGGCGAAGTGCGCCGGGCCGGGCCTGATGTGGCTGTCGTCGAAGTCGAAGGTGAGGGTGTGGGTCACGTTCTCCACGCCGTCGACGGCCCGGCACAGGCGAAGCACGATGTCGATCAGACTGCGGTTGTCGACGTTTCCGGACAGGCATACGACGGCGTCGCGCACGTCCACCTCGATCGTTCCGGGCTCGAGCCACAGCGCGGTACGCAACACGTCGTGCTCGATCTCGGCGCGGATCTCGGCGTCCGGGCGCAGGAAGGTACGGAGCAGGTCGCAGCGGCTGACGATGCCCACCAGGTGACCGTCGCCGTCCGTCACGGGGAGGCGCTTGACGTGGTGGCGGTCCATCAGACGCGCGCCGCGCAGCGTGCTCGACGTGGGGTCCACGCTCACTACGGGTGTGGTCATCAGGTCGCGCGCGGTGTGCCCCTCACCCTTGGTGCGGCGGTTCGTCAGCCGGCGCAGGCCGGGCAGGAGGTGGGCGTCCTCGGCCTGCTCCACCTGGGCGCGCAGCAGGTCGGCCTCCGAGACGATGCCCAGGATTCGCCGCTCGTCGTCGACCACCGGCACGGCGCTGATCCGGTGGGTGTCCAGTACGGCGACGATGTCCTGGAACTCGGCGTCGGGACCGACGGCGGCGACCTCGCGGGTCATGACGTCCTCGATCTTCCGGTGCAACATGCGAACCCCCTGGCTGATGTGCGACGAATCGCCGAGGCGTCGACGACGTCTTCGGCCGGACACCACGAGCGTCTCGCCGATTCGGGCGGTGTGACAGGGCCGCGTTGCCCGGTGGGCAGGGCCGTTCGACCCGGTCCGGCAGGTGCCTCGCCGGGGCGTGCCGTGCGGCCCCGCCGGGCTCGGTGACCATCGGCGTTGATGCCGGGACCTTCGGCACCGGCGCGCCGGCGCGCCGGCGGCCACGCTGCAAGCGTTCGGCCGGCGCAGTTCGTCCACGGCACATCGCCCCGTCCGGCCGAACTCCATCGCGACGACGAGGATTCGCCATGCTCGGAAAGAGAACGATCCCCACCGACGCCATCGGTCGGGAACCGGGTTCGCCTGCCGATCGAGCCCGTGGTTCCGCTTCCACGTTCGGTCTGCCCACCGCCACCGCGTTGGTGGTGGGAAGCATCATCGGCACCGGCGTGTTCGCGCTTCCGTCCGCGCTCGCTCCGTACGGCCCCATCTCGCTGGTGGCCTTCGCCATCGTCACCGTCGGCGCCCTCGCCCTCGCGGTCACCTTCGGGCGGCTGTCCCAGCGGGTCCCCGGCAGCGGCGGACCCTACGTGTACGCGCGGGAGGCGTTCGGCGAGTTCGCCGGATTCCTCAACGCCTGGTCCTACTGGATCACCGCCTGGGCGGGCAACGCGGCGATCGTGGTGGCCTGGGTCGGCTACGTCGAGGTCTTCGTCAACACCGGCCACGACAAATGGGGTTCGGTGGTCATCGCGCTGACGGGCCTATGGATTCCGGCGGCGATCAACCTCGCCGGCCTGCGCAGCATGGGCGCCTTCCAGGTCGTCACGACCGTACTCAAGTTCGTCCCGCTGATCCTGATGGGCACTCTCGGTCTGTTCTTCCTCGATCCCGACAACCTCGGTGCCTTCAACGCCAAGGGGGGATCACCGATGGGCGCGATCTCCGCGGCCGCGGCCATCGCCCTGTTCAGCTACATCGGGTTGGAGACCGTCTCGGTCGCCGCGGGCCGGGTCCGCGAGCCGGGCCGCAACGTGCCGCGCGCCACCGTGTACGGAACGCTGGCCTGCGCGGCGGTCTACCTGCTGGGTACCCTGGCCGTCTTCGGCGCCGTTCCGCACGCCGAACTCGTCTCCTCCACCGCGCCGTTCACCACCGCGGCCGACCACATGGCGGGCGGTTCGTGGGCCGGGAACGCGGTCGCGGTGGCCGCGATCGTCTCCGGAATCGGGGCGCTGGGCGGCTGGACGATGATCTGCGCGGAGATGCCGTACGCCGCCGCCCGCGAGGGGCTGTTCCCCAAGGCGTTCGCCCGCAAGCGCGGCGACACCCCCGTCTTCGGTATCCTCGCCGCCACCGTCCTGGCTTCGCTGATCACCGTGGCCGCCTACAGCAGCTTCGACCACGTCTTCACCACCATCGTGCTGCTGAGCGTCCTGACGGCGGCCATCCCCTACCTCTTCTCCGCCGCCGCCCAGCTCTACTGGCTGCTCACGCACGCTCGTCAGGCGAGCCGGGGCCGCTTCGTCCGCGACGTGGCGGTTTCCGGTACCGCCCTGGCATTCTCCTATTGGTCGATCCAGGGCAGCGGCTACCAGACCGTCTACTACGGACTGTTCGCCGTCCTCCTCGGCATCCCGGTCTACATCTACCTCAAGCGCGACCGCGGCGAATACGGCGAGCGGGCGACGTGCTCCGCATCCGCGTCTCCCGAGTGGCCCGCCGCCTCGGAGACCTCCCCGAAGTCCCCCGGGCGCGCGGCCTGACCGCCTCTGCGGACGCGACGCGGTCCACTCGTCGACGACCCCGGGCGGGACCTTCGGCCCCGCCCGGGAGCCGCCCGGCCCTGGGCACCGGCAGCGGATCCCGCTGGACTGATCGCGCAGCCGCCCCGGCGGATCCGACAGCCCGATGAAGCGAGACGCCTTGTGATCACCATCGCGACCACCCGGAGCGAATCCCGCGGCGCGGCGTCACCGGCCGAGCACATCACCGTCGAACTGCGCGGCGAACTGGACATCGACAGCACGGCCATCATCGAACCGACCCTGGCCGCACTGGCCCGATCCGGGCCCGCCGAACTGCGCCTCGACCTGGGCGCGCTCGCCTTCTGCGACACCTCCGGCATCAACCTGTTCCTGCGCTTGCAGCACCGATGCGCCCGCACCCGCACCACACTCGTCCTGACCGGCGTCCGCGGCCAACCGGCCCGCGTCATCCGGTTGGTGCGACTCCATCGCACGATCGTGTGCCGCTTCATGGCCCCGCCCGCGCCCCGACACGGCGCGCCCGGTGTCGCCCGCGCGCTCGAGCCGGCCTCCACGCCGGCGCGCGCCGGGGCCACTCGGCCCTGAACGACCCGGGACCACCGGCCCTGCCCGGGAGAATCCGACGCCCCGAAACTGATCACCGCGCCGACCCGACCGGGTGAGCGCGTCCATATCCTCGGGGAGCAGACCATGGAAGCCGCCATCACCACCGAAACCGTCGCGGGAGCACGTCTGCCCCGTACCGCCGGTGCCACGCGCACCCTCGTGCCACAGACGCCGACCTCGTCCTCGGCCACCGCGATCAGAGTGTTCCTGCTGGACGACCACGAGATCGTCCGCCGCGGCCTGGCGGATCTGCTCGGAGCCGAAGCGGACATCGAGATCGTCGGCGAGTCGGCATCGGCCATGGAGGCCATGCGGCGGATACCGGCGCTGCGCCCCGATGTCGCCGTTCTGGACGGACGGCTTCCGGACGGCAGCGGGATCGACGTCTGCCGGGCGGTGCGCTCGTCCTTTCCCGAGATCAACGCGTTGATCCTGACCTCGTACGACGACGAGGACGCGCTCTTCTCCGCGATCATGGCCGGTGCCGCCGGGTACGTCCTCAAGCAGATCCGAAGCGGTGACCTGGTGCGCGCCGTCCGGGAGATCGCCGCAGGCCGATCACTCCTTGATCCGGCGGTCACCGCGAAGGTCCTGGAGCGGGTGCGCACCGGAACACACGAGGACCCGCGGGTCGCCTCCCTCTCCGACCAGGAGCGCCGGATCTTCGAACTGGTCGCCGAAGGCCTGACGAACCGCCAGATCGCCGAGCGCCTGCACCTCGCGGAGAAGACCGTCAAGAACTACGTCTCCACCATGCTGCACAAGCTGGGTTTCGAACGCCGCGTCCAAGCGGCGGTGTTCGCGGGAACCCTCCCGTCGGCAAGGCCCCGAGGCATCGGACAGCCGTGAGAGGCTCGTTCGATTCCGGGATCGTCGACCCCGGAACCGAAGGAGCCTTGGTGCGGACGGAGGCGTGGCAGCAGACGTGGACCCGCCGTCTTCGCCATCGAGTCGGTGGCCGATACCGCAGGCGCCATCGTCGGACGGCAGCGCATTGCCCGAGGTGATCGCGCAGAACGACGTGCCGGTCGCCACCGGCAGTTCGGCCGCCGATTCCAACGCGGGCCGGCTCCGCTTCGCGCGCGAGACCCCGCCCGGCGGAAACGTCGTGCGCGATTGTCGGCGGCCACTCGAGTCCCAGCGGAGCGGAATGGGATCCACGTGTCACTCGGCCCGCCGGGCCGGGCCACTCGGCCCTACGGCGGCCTCCCGCGCGGCGTGACGCTGAAGGCGTAAGCGTTGCCGCTCACGTTCGGAAAGGCGGACGCCATGAAGGCCCTGACCTACCACGGCGCCGGAACCCACCGGTGGGAGGACGTGCCCACCCCCACCGTCCGCGACCCCCAGGACGCGGTGATTCGCGTGGACGCCGTCACCATCTGCGGCACCGACCTGCACATCCTCAAGGGCGACGTGCCCGAGGTCGAACCGGGCCGCGTCCTCGGTCACGAGGCAATCGGCACCATCACCGAAATCGGCCCCGGTGTACGAGGCTTCGTCCGCGGCGACCGTGTGCTGATCTCGTGCATCTCCTCGTGCGGGCGCTGCCGCAACTGCCGCGCCGGCGCCTACGGACAGTGCTCCGGCGGCGGAGGCTGGGTGCTGGGCCACCTGATCGACGGCACCCAGGCCGAATACGTCCGGGTGCCCTTCGCGGACACCTCCCTGCACAAGCTCCCGGAGGTCGTCGGCGACGAGGAGGCCCTGATGCTCGCCGACATCCTGCCCACCTCCTACGAGGTCGGCGTCCGCAACGGACACGTACGCCCCGGCGACACCGTGGTCGTCGTGGGAGCCGGGCCCATCGGACTCGCCGCCATCACCACCGCGCGCCTCTTCTCCCCCTCACGCATCGTCGCCGTCGACCCCTCGCCCGCACGCCGTGACGCCGCCAAGCGGTTCGGTGCAGACGTCGTCCTGGACCTCCCCGAAGCCGACCCCGACGCGCTCGCCTCGCTCACCAGGGACGGACAGGCGGCGCACGTGGCCATCGAGGCCGTCGGCGTGCCCGAGTCCTTCGAACTGTGCACCCGCCTGGTTCGCGCCGGCGGACACGTCGCCAACGTCGGCGTGCACGGGAAACCGGCCACCCTGCACCTCGAGGACCTGTGGATCCGCAACCTCACCATCACCACCGGCCTGGTCGACACCATCAGCACACCGCTGCTCCTGGACCTGCTCGCCGAGGGCCGGCTCGGCACGGAGGGGATGATCACCCACCGGTTCGACCTCGACGAGATGCTCACCGCCTACGACACCTTCGCCCGCGCGGGGGAGACCGGCGCGCTCAAGGTCGCCCTCTTCCGCCGGTGAGCCGGCCCTGCCCCAACCGCGTTCCACGAGATCCGAGGAGGATCCCGCGATGACCGTACGAGTGGGAATCAACGGCTTCGGCCGCATCGGCCGCAACTATTTGCGCGCCGTCCTGGGCCGCGCCGACGACGGCACCACCCCCATCGAGGTGGTGGCGATCAACGACATCGCCCCCGCCGCCACGCTCGCCCACCTGCTCCGGTACGACTCCACCTACGGCGTTCTGGCCCGCTCGGTCGAGGCCGACGGCGACACGATCGTCGTCGACGGCGTCCCCATCGCCGTCACCGCCCACCGCGATCCCGCCGCGCTCGCGTGGGACAAGTACGGCGTCGACATCGTGATCGAGGCCACCGGCCGCTTCCGCACCCGCGAGGACGCCGGCGCGCACCTGAAGTCCGGCGCCGGCAAGGTGCTGCTGTCCGCGCCGGGCCGCGGCGTCGACGCCACCATCGTGATGGGCGTCAACGAGGGCGAGTACGACCCGAGCACCGACCACGTCGTCTCCGCCGCCTCCTGCACCACCAACTGCGTCGTGCCGATGGTCAAGGTCCTGCACGACGCGTTCGGCATCGAACGTGGCCTGATGACCACCATCCACGGCTACACCAACGACCAATCCCTGCTCGACGCACCACACAAGGACCTGCGCCGGGCCCGTTCCGCCGCGCTGAGCATGATTCCCACCAGTACCGGCGCGGCCCGCTCGGTCGGCCTGGTCCTGCCCGAACTGGCCGGCGCACTGGACGGTATCTCGGTTCGCGTTCCCGTCGAGGACGGCTCGCTCACCGACCTGACCCTGATCCTGCGCCGCGAGACCGACGCCGCGGGCGTCAACGCGGCCTTCGAGGCGGCTGCCGAGGGTCCGCTGCGCGGCATCCTGCGGGTCAGTCACGCGCCGATCGTCTCCCGCGATGTGATCGGCGACCCGTACTCGTGCGTCGTCGACGCCGAACTCACCCAGGTCAACGGCGACCTGGTCAAGGTCTTCGGCTGGTACGACAACGAATGGGGCTACACCAACCGCCTGCTCGACCTGACCGAGTACGTCGCCCGCCGTCTCTGAGCCGTCACGTCATTCGAACCCGCAGGAAGGCCGGACATGACCACCGCGTACGTGTACGACTTCACCGAAGGCTCCCGCGAACAGGCCGGGTTGCTCGGTGGCAAGGGCGCCAACCTCGCCGAGATGACCCGCCTCGGGCTCCCGGTCCCGCCCGGCTTCACGGTGGGCACGAACGCGTGCCGGGCCTTCCTGCGCACCGGGAGCGTCCCCGAGGGACTGGACGGCGAGATCGCCGCCCACCTGAAGCGCCTGGAACAGCTCACCGGGCGCCGCCTCGGCCAGGCCGACGACCCGCTGCTGGTGTCGGTACGCTCGGGCGCCCGCTTCTCCATGCCCGGCATGATGGACACGATTCTCGACGTCGGACTCAACGACGCGTCCGTGATCGGCCTCGCCAAGAGCACCGGCCGCGAACGCTTCGCCTGGGACTCCTACCGGCGCCTGGTGCAGATGTACGGCGCCACCGTGCTCGGCATCGACGCCGCCCGCTTCGAAGCCGTGCTGACCCGGCGCAGGCGACAGGTCGGGGCGGGCGACGACCTGGGTCTGGACGCGCGCCAACTCGCGGAAACGGTCCGCGAGTTCCAGGCGATCATCCACGCCGCGACGGGCCGGGAGTTCCCGCAGGACCCGCGCGAGCAACTGCGGCGCGCGGTGGTGGCCGTGTTCGAGTCGTGGAACGGCGAGCGCGCCGCGGTCTACCGCCGGCGCGAGCACATCGCGGCCGACCTCGGCACCGCGGTGAACATCCAGGTCATGGTCTTCGGCAACCTGGGGCCCGACTCGGGCTCGGGCGTCGCCTTCACCCGGGACCCGGGCACCGGCCGGCCCGGCGTCTACGGCGACTACCTCGCCGACGCCCAGGGTGAGGACGTGGTCTCGGGCGTGCGGGACGCCCTCGCGCTCGACGAACTCGAGCACCTGGACCCGGACTCGTACGCCCGACTGCGCGCCCACCTGCGTCTGCTGGAGGCGCACTATCGGGACCTGTGCGACGTCGAGTTCACCATCGAACGCGGCCGACTGTGGGTGTTGCAGACCAGGGTCGGCAAGCGCACCCCCGAGGCGGCGTTCCGGATTGCCTGCGCCCTCGTGGACGAGGGGATGATCACCTGGCCCGAGGCCCTGTCGCGGGTGAACGCCGAACAACTCGACCACCTCACCTTCCCGCGCTTCGACGCGGACCCCGACACCCCGATCCTGGCGCACGGCGTACCTGCCTCGCCCGGAGCCGCGGTCGGCGCCGTCGTCTTCGACGTCGCCGAGGCGGTGCGCCGGGCCGAAGCCGGCGAGCACGTGGTGCTGGTCCGGCACGAGACCAGCCCCGACGACCTGCCCGGCATGATCGCCGCCGAGGCCGTCCTCACCGGCCGCGGCGGCAAGACCAGCCACGCGGCGGTGGTCGCCCGCGGCATGGGCAAGGTGTGCGTGTGCGGGGCGGCGGAACTCGACATCGACCCCGAGCACCACCGGTTCACCACCGCCGACGGCATCGTGATCGAGGAGGGCACCGTCGTCTCCGTCGACGGCACCGCCGGCACCGTCCACCTCGGCGCACTGCCGTTGGTCGCCTCCCCGGTCACCCGCTACCTCGAGACCGGCACCCGAACGCCCGGCATCGTCGACGCCGTCGCCCGCTGTCTGGAACAGGCCGACGAGATTCGTCGAATGGACGTCCTGGCCAACGCGGACACGCCCGAGGACGCGGCCCGCGCCCGACGCTACGGAGCGCGCGGCATCGGACTCTGTCGCACCGAGCACATGTTTCTGGGTGCCCGTCGCCGGCTGGTCGAGGACATGATCCTCGCCCGCACCGACGCCGAACGCGACGCCACCCTGGCGGCGCTGCTCCCGCTCCAACGCGAGGACTTCACCCGCATCCTGGCCGCGATGGACGGACTGCCGGTCACCATCCGCCTGATCGACCCACCCCTGCACGAATTCCTGCCCGACCACACCGAATCGGCCGTCCGGATCGCTCGCGCACAGGCCCTGGGACAGCCGCCGAATCCCCGCGACCTGCGCCTGCACGAAGCCGGCGAGTTGCTCCACGAGGAGAACCCGATGCTGGGCCTGCGCGGCGTACGCCTCGCACTCGCGGTACCCGGCCTGATCGCCACCCAGGTCCGCGCGGTCGCCGAGGCCGTCGTCGCCCGCGTGCGCGCCGGCGGCGATCCTCGTGCGGAGATCATGATCCCGCTCGTGGCCACCGAGGCGGAACTGCGCATCGTCCGCCCCGAGGTCGAACGCGTGCTCGCCGAGGTCCGCGCCCGCACCGGCATCGACGTGGACTGCCCGATCGGTACCATGATCGAACTGCCCAGAGCCGCACTGACCGCAGGCGAGATCGCCCGCTCGGCGGACTTCTTCTCGTTCGGCACCAACGACCTGACCCAGACCACGTGGGGCCTGTCCCGCGACGACGCCGAGGCGTCCTTCCTCGCCGCCTACCTGGAACAGGGCATCCTCTCCGTCTCCCCGTTCGAGACCATCGACCGCGACGGCGTCGGGCGACTGGTCCGAATCGGCGTCGACCAGGGCCGTGCGACCACACCGAACCTGCGCATCGGCGTGTGCGGAGAACACGCGGGCGACCCCGACTCGATCCACTTCTTCCACGACTGCGGCGTCGACTACGTCTCCTGCTCGCCCTACCGCCTCCCCGGCGCCCGCCTGGAAGCCGCCCGGGCCGCGATCGCCGCCCGCCACAACCGGGCCGAGCCCGCACCCACCGAACCCCAGCCCGACTGAGCAGCACCGAGGACCGTTCGCGTCGGTGGAACGGCCCCGTCGAGAAGGAGGATCCAATGGACAACGAGACGGCCGGCACTCGCCTTCCCGACATGGTCGACATTCCCCGCACCATCCGCACCCGACGCGAACAACTGGGCCTGACCCGGGCGGACGTCTGTGCCCGGGCAGGGCTGCCCCTGAAGTGGCTGGTGGAACTCGAGGCCGGAGACGCCCCCTTGTCCCGGGCCGCCCTCGGCAGCCTGGCGGTGGCGCTGGAGACCAGTGTCACCGCGCTCGTGTCCGGCACCTCGGGTACGCCACCGACCACCCGGGAGGAACCGAGCCGCCCGGATGCCCGCAAGCTGATCCCGATGAGCGAAAACGAGTGCTACGCCCGCCTCACGACCCACGAGGTCGGTCGTCTCGCCGGTGGCATGGACCACACGCCGTGGGTACTTCCCGTCAACTACGTGCCCGACGGCAGGGATATCGTCTTCTCCACCCGACCCGGCTCACCCCTCGCCCACGTTCGCGGAACGGTGGCCTTCGAAGTGGACGACGTGGACCGGCACGCCCGACTGGGCTGGAGCGTCCTGCTGATCGGTGTGGTCGAGCCGGTCACCGACCTCATCGAAATCGCCAGGCTCACCGAAGCCGGAGACGATACCTGGCCCAGCCGGCACAACGAACTGTGGTTCCGTATCCATCCCGGCAGGGTGACCGGCCGCCGGTTGCGCCCACGCACAGGTCGGCGGTAACTCCTTCCAGGGCGCAGTGACAGCCCGTCGTCGCTTCATGGCGCCGACTGCTTCCGCCGAACGCCCGAACGCCCGAACCCGATTGCCGGGTTCGGGCGTTCGACGGTGCGCGAGGTCAGGCGTCCGGCGCGGGGACGAACACCACCGGGGTGTTGCTGTGACGCAGGCAGTACACGCCGGTGGGGCCCGGGATCGTGGGGCACTCGATGCCGCTGGTGCCCAGCACGAGCAGCCGGGCACTTCGCGCGTGGGCGACCAGGACCTCGCCGGCCGTGCCGTGCAGTGGGGTCGCCACGATCCGCTCGGGCGGGATCGGGGCGCGCACCAGGCTTGCCAGGGCGTGCTCAAGCCGCTCGCGGGCGACCGACAGTGGGGCATCGGGCCGGTCCAGGGTCGGGCGCTCGGGATCGGCGTCCGTCCAGGCCGCGACCACGTCCAGGACCGCCCCGAGTTCGGCGGCCTCGCGAGCGGCCCAGCGCAAGGCGACGGCGGACCCGAAGGAGCCGTCCAAGCCCACCACGATCCGGGCCTGTGGCCGGTTCCCGGTGGTTTCGTCGGCGGGGACGGCGCCCTGCCGAGGGGATACGCCGTTGGTTTCCCGGTCGAAGCGGGTGCCGAGCGATTCCATGTCCGACTCCTTCGTGTGGTCGTGGTCGCCATCGAGTGCCGAACGGCGATGTCTTGGCAGGGCCGATCAGGTGTCGCGTGTCGGGGGCAGTACCGGTTCCAGTCGGAAGAGCACCGGCCCGTGGTCCCTGGGACCGTGCGCGGGCTTGCGTCCGGCGATTGCCGAGACCAGATCGCGAGCCGTCACCAAGCCGACCATCGTGTCGTCGTCGTCCGTGACCGCGAGCGCGTCGACCGCGTGGTCGGTCATCACGTCGGCCACCTCGGCGAGTCGAGCGGTGACCGGCACGTGCGGCTGGGAACCGCCGGGTAGGAGGTCGCCCACGTAGCGCTCGGCCAGCGAGATCGCCGGGAGCGCACATGCCACGGCCAGTTCGCCCCGCTCCAGCAGCCCCACACAGCGCCCGTCCTCGTTCACGACGGGAAGGTGGTGGAACCCGGTGCGCTGGATGAGCTCCCAGGCCATCAACAGGGATTCGTCGCTCGCGACGGTGAGCAACGCCGTACTCATCACGTCGGCCACGCCGCGCTTACCCACGGACGCGTTCGCGTGCGTGGCGGAGCCGTTACCCGGGGCGGTTTCGCTGCTCGTCCTCATCGCGCTCGCCTCCTGTGTGTCCGGGGTCCGCGATCGCGCGGTTCACCCTGTCTCCACCATCGGACCTCCGCGGCACCGAACACAGGGCCGGTGGGGGTGGTGGGCCGGGCCGAAGGTCCCGGGCCCCGGGTCTGGGCGGCCCTGTGCCCGCCGGTGGAGCGCGAGCACGCTGAGAGTGAGGGGTCGATCGGATCTCGCGGTACCGGCCCCGCCGCCAGAGCCGTCGGCACGCGACGATTGGACAAGCTCATGAGCACCGGAACCCACCTTCCCGGCCTCGGCGTCCTGGTCGGCTACGACGGTTCACCCGGCGGAGAACGCGCGCTCGCCTGGGGCGCCCACGCCGCCGCCGAGGCGAAAACGCCGCTGTACCTGGCAATGGCCATTCCCGCTGCCGCTCTCGGCCGGCACGGTAACGCGGAGGAGGTTCGGGAAGGCGCCCGTGCTCTGCTGGAGCGGGCGGCGGACCGCAGCCGCGCCGCCCACCCGCACCTGGCGGTCGAGACATCGCTGGTCGAGGGGCCGGCGGCGGACGCGATCCTGGAGGCGAGCCGACGGGCCGAGCTGATCGTGGTCGGCAGCCGAGGCCTTGGGGGCTTCGCCGGGCTGCTGCTCGGATCGGTGTCGCTGCGCGTGTGCGCGCACACGACCTGCCCCGTGGTGGTCGTACCCGAGGCGGCCGACGACGTGGACACCCCGAGCGTCGTCGTGGGCATCGCCGATCGCAGCGACGCGCCCGCGGTCGAGTTCGCCGTCGAGCGGGCTCGACGGATCGGCGGCAGGGTGGTCCCCGTGCACGTGTGGACACTCGCGATGGCCGGCTACTGTCCCGGTGTGGTCGCCCCGCTGCTCGGGGACCCGCTGGACATGGCGGCAACCCACGACCACCTCCTGGCCGAAATCCTGGACCCGATCCGGGCACGGACACCGGATGTCACGATCGAGGCGATCGTCACGACCGGTGCCCCCGCCCACGCCCTGATCGGTGTCTCCGCGCACGCGGATCTGCTGGTGGTCGCCGCCCACCGGGCACACGGACCCTTCCCGATGCGCCTGGGCCCCACCACCCACGCGGTGCTCCACCACGCGTCCTGTCCGGTGGCCGTCGTGCCGATACCCGTCGCAGGGCCATGAACGCCGCGGCGCCGCGACCTCGGCGCAGGCACGAAGGACCGCGGCGATGGGTCCGAGCACTGGTCGGGCGCGAGCCGATGTACCGGCACTGTGATGTCGTGCACGTCCGTTCGATGCTCTTGCTGACGCTCCTGACGCTGTTCGTGGTACCGCTGGCGATCGTGATGGCCGTCGACGCGAGCGCGACCTCCGGAGACGCGACGCGAAATCGCCAACTCGCCGAAGAACAACGCGTTCCCGCCGTGCTGACCGCCAAGCCGCCCCAGGTGGCCGCGCCCGGCGCCGAGACGGTGGCGGCGAACGTGCGATGGGTCGCGACCGACGGCGTCACGCAAACCGGCACCGCCCGGGTGCCCCTCGGCACATCCGAGGGCGACACCACCCACATCTGGCTCGACGTCGCGGGTCGCCCCACAGACCCGCCGCTGACCCACACCGCGATCGTCGTCGACGAGATCGTCGCGGGGACGATGGCGTTCGGCGGGGCGTTCCTGGTGATGGCCGGGGCCTTCGGCGCGGAGTGGTTGCTGACCTCCCGTCGTCGTGCGCTCGCGTGGGAGCGGGACTGGGCAGCGGTGGAGCCGACCTGGAGCGGCCGCATCGAGCATTGAGCCCGCGCGAACCACGTGCTCGATGCCCCGGCGACCGGGAGCGCGGATCACAGAGCCGGACACGAGGGCCCAGGGCACTGCGCGAGTTGCTGCCCGATCCCCGCAACACCGTGATGATCGTCGGGTTCGCCGCCCAAGGCACTCGGGCAGGCGATCTCCTCGCGCGCGTGCTCGACGCGCTACCCGGATACCGGCGCGAGGAGTTGACCGAGCGACTCGAGATGAACTCGACCGAACTCGACCGCTGGCGCAGCGTCGCCCGTCGACTCCACGTCCCCTTCCACGACGGCGTGCCGAGCCAGTTCGCCGGATACGAGCGCCTGGCCGAGCTGGACTGGCAGCACTACCGGCGTCGGTACCCGAACAACCGCCGCCTCGATCGCATCCTCGAGGCCGAGGGCGACAGCGTCAATCACTACAAGGCATCCAAACAAGCCGACGTCCTGCTGCTCTACTACCTCTTCCCGCCACAGGAAATCCGCGACCTGCTGCGCCGCCTCGGCTACCCGGCCAGTCACGAGTTGGCGCAACGCTCCATTGCCTACTACCGAGCGCGGACGGTGCACGGATCGACGCTCAGTTCCGTGGTGCACGCGTGGGTGCCGGCCCGAACGGATCGCCGGCGATCCTGGCTCTTCTTCCGCGACGCCCTCGGCGGCGACGTTCTCGACGTGCAGGGCGGCACCACCGCGGAAGGCATCCACCTCGGTGCCATGGCAGGCACGGTGGACGCGCTGCAGCGTTGCTACACCGGACTCGACACACGCGGGGACGTGCTGTGGCTCGACCCCCGCCTTCCCGCCCGACTCGCCCGCTTGGAGGTCGAGTTGCGTTACCGGGAGCACTGGGGCGTGGTGGTGACCATCACTCGACGGGAGGTCACCGTGAGCCTGCGTCCGGAGCAGCACGGATCGGTTCCGATCGGCTTCCGCGGCTCGGTGGTCGAGATCCCGCCCGGGGGCAGTCACACCTTCACTCTTTGACGATCAAGTCTCCGCGATCAGCCGCTGGGCCCGTCCGGCCCGTCCGGCCGATTTCCACCGCGAGCCTTGCCTTCACGGGCTGCGCTCGGCCACCCGGTCAAGGCCGCCAGGCGCTCTCGGTACTCCTGGGTGTCGATCTCGCCTCGGGCATACCGCAGAGCCAACACTTCGGTCGCCGACGAGCCGCGCGATTCCGAGGCCCTGTGGCCGAGCGAGGGTCCTCGCGCCAACAGCCACACCACGGCGACGATCACCGCGATCAAGAGCAGCATCAGGAGTGACCCCCACACCCACATCCAGCCGTTGTCCTCGTCCATGTGCCCGCCGTAACGCGCGGGCATCGCCGCCAGGGCCGGAACCAATTCCATCGTCCTCACCGTCCTCGGACGTCGTACCGAGTTCCCCTTCTTCATCGTGCATCGGGGACCCGACGGGCACCGGAGCACTTCGGCCCACCGGCCCGGGCCGAACGACCCTCCCGGCCGATGTCGCCGGTCCGGACAGTGGACAGTGAACGCACTCCGGAGAGGTCGGCGCCGGATGTGCGTGCCGCTGACGGGGACACCAGTGGCGGACCGACCGACGGAGGGTGACGTGAACTCCGCGAGGACACGCAGGGCAGCGAGGGACCGGCGTTCGGTGCCGCAGGCGATGATTCCCAGGATCCGCGACGTCATGAGCGCGCCGGTCGCGCATGTCGCTCTGACGGACACGCCGCGCACGGCACGAGAGCTGTTGCTCGCGCTGGGCCTTCGCCACCTCGCGGTCGTCGATCCGGGCACCGGAGCGGTGGTAGGCCTCCTGAGCGATCGTGAACTCGCCGAACCGCAGGGGCACCGCGCCACCTGGGATGCCGCCCGCGCACGGTCGCCGAACTCGTCCGGCGCTGCGCGCCGATCGTCCACCCCGAGGTCGACACCCTCACCGCCGTCGAATGCATGCTCGACGCCGGTGCCGACGCACTGATCGTCGCCGATCGGAGCCGAGTGCCGCTCGGAATCGTCACCGGCCACGATGTGGCGCGGGTTCTGGCCCGGATCCATCACGATCCCATGGCCGGATGACGGCCGCGTACGTTCGGTGCGTCATCGTGGGCTGCCGTCGGGCATCCGGGCCGTCGCCGCCGCGCGACCCACGGAGTTTCGTCCCGACAGCCACGGGGCTACGGTTGAGGTGAAGAACGATATCGACAGGATGCCGACAGTCGTGTCGCCCCGGAGGGCGGCTGTGCCGGTCGGGCAGGTAGGTCTTCCGTGTTGACCGTGGCAGTGAGCGATACGGCTCCCGCAGCACGTTTGTTCCTCTGCCCCCACGCGGGCGGCAACAGTCACGAGTTGGACGGCGTGTGGTGGCCCCGTTCGAGGGCGACGGTCGAGGAACTCGCCGCGTTGTTCACGGGGATGGAATGTGTGGGTTCGTATTCACGCGCGACACTCGACCGCAGCCTGTGGCCAGGTACGCCCCGGCCGTTCCGGATCGCCGGGCTGGGCCGCGTGGTGCGGTGGGGCGGATTCGTGGCCGGACAGGACCCGCACCGGATCGAGCTCTTCTCGCTGATCGCCCCCTTCAGGGAACTTCTCGTGGTGCCGCCGCAGGTATCACCCCGGGTCGCGGCCCTCCTCATGGACCCGAGCGAGTGGCCCGACAGGTCCCGTTTGCCCAGCGAGCTCTTGGGCGCAGCTCTGGCGAGGGTGAGCGGGACGGCGATGGTACGGATCCCGGCCCTCGGATCGGGTGAAGGCGGACGCCGATCGCGTCCCCGGCCCGCGGCTGCGCTACGGCCCGTGACCCATGCGAGCAGGTCGCCACTGGTGGCTCACAGTGTCGAGACGGCGGCGGGGCCGTAGTAGGCGTCGCGCATGATGGCGATCATGTCGTCGAGCATGGCCATCCGCGGGTTCGCCGGGGCGCATTGGTCCTCGTAGGCGTTGAGCGCCTGCTCGGGCAACGCGTCCAGGAATGCCCGCTCGTCGACGCCCAGGGCCCGGAAGGACGGTTCGATGCCGACTCGATCCCTGAGCCGCTCGACCGCGGCGGCCAGGGAGCGCACTCCTTCGGCGGGGGTGCCGGCGGGGAGACCGAGCGTGCGGGCGATGTCCTGGAAGCGCTCGGGCGCCTGGTAGTGCTCGTACTTGGGCCAGCCGGCGAGTTTGCCGGGCGGACCGCCGTTGTAGCGGATCACGTGGGGCAGCAGGACGGCGTTCGTGCGCCCGTGGGCGATGTGGAAGGTGGCGCCCAGGGTGTGGGACATGGCGTGCACGATGCCGAGGAAGGCGTTGCCGAAGGCCATCCCCGCGATGGTGCCCGCGTTGTGCATCTTCTCGCGCGCTTCGGGACTGGCTTGCCGGTCGGTGACGGCGGGTTCGAGATTGTCGAAGACCAGCCGGATGGCGTGCAGCGCGAGGCCGTCGGTGAAGTCGTTGGCGTAGACCGAGACGTACGCCTCGATCGCGTGGGTGAGGGTGTCCATCCCGCTGTCGGCGGCCAGCGCGGACGGCAATTCCGCGGCAAGCAGCGGGTCGACGATGGCCACGCTCGGGGTGAGGGCGTAGTCGGCCAGCGGGTACTTCTTGCCGGTCACGGAGTCGGTGATCACGGCGAACGGGGTGACCTCGGCGCCGGTGCCGGACGTGGTCGGTACGCACACCAGTCGGGCCTGTTCGCCCAGGACGGGAAAGCGGAAGGCGCGCTTGCGGATGTCGAGGAACTTCTGCCGCATGTCGGAGAAGTCGACGTCGGGCTGTTCGTACAGCAGCCACATGACCTTGGCGGCGTCCATGGGCGAGCCGCCGCCCAGGGCGACGATGGTATCCGGGCGGAAGGTCCGCATGAGGTCCGCGCCGCGCCGTACCGAGTCGATGCTCGGCTCGGGCAGCACGTCGTCGATGATCTGTATCGTGACCGGGAGTTCGCGGGAGTGCAGCACCCGGCGGACGCGGTCGACGTAGCCAAGGCGGGTCATGGTCGCGTCGGTGACGATGGTCACCCGATGCACGTGCGGCATCTCGGCCAGGTAGCGGATCGCGTGCGGTTCGAAGTAGATCTTGGGCGGGATCTTGAACCACTGCATGTTGTTGCGGCGGGTGCTCACCCGTTTGACGTTCAACAGGTTGACCGCCGAGACGTTGTTGGACGTCGAAGTGCCGCCCCAGGATCCACAGCCCAAAGTCAGCGAGGGCAACAGGCCCGTGTAGATACCGCCGATGGCTCCCTGGGACGAGGGCGCGTTGACGATGATGCGGGCAGTCTTCATGTGTCGCCCGTAGTCCTCGGCCACGGCGGGATCGCTCGTGTGGATGACGGCGCTGTGTCCCATGCCGTGGAAGGCGACCATGTCGGCGGCGAGCGCGAACCCCTGCTCGCGCGAGTCCGCGCGCAGAACGGCCAGGACGGGGCACAACTTCTCGCGGGTGAGGGGCTCTTGCGGGCCCACTCGGTCGGCGTGGGCCAGGATCACGGTGGTGTCCGCGGACACCGTGAACCCCGCCTGGGCGGCGATCCACATCGGGCTCCGGCCCACGGCCTCGGGATTGACGCGTGCTTCGCGACCGGGCCCGGCGCCGCCGCCGAAGAGGTAGGTCTCCAGCTTGTGCTTCTCGTCCTCGGTGGCCAAGTGGGCACCCAGGGAGGCGAATTCGGACAGGGCGGCATCGTGGATGTCGGCGTGCAGGATGACGGCCTGTTCGGAGGCGCAGATCATGCCGTTGTCGAACGACTTGGACAGCACGACGTCGTTGACCGCTCGACGCAGGTCCGCGTCGCGGTCGACGTAGGCGGGTACGTTGCCCGCACCCACCCCCAGGGCCGGTTTGCCCGCCGAGTATGCCGCCTTCACCATGCCTTCGCCGCCGGTTGCCAGGATCAGTGCGACGCCGGGGTGACGCATGAGCGCGGTGGTCGCCTCGATCGAGGGGGTCTCGATCCACTGCACGCAGTGCTCGGGCGCGCCCGCGGCGACGGCCGCGTCGCGCACCACCCGTGCCGCCGAGGCGCTGCACCGCTGGGCCGAGGGGTGGAAGGCGAAGACCACCGGGTTGCGGCTCTTGAGGGCGATCAACGCCTTGAAGACGACCGTTGCGGTGGGATTGGTGACCGGCGTGACCGCGCACACGACGCCGACCGGTTCGGCGACCTCGATCATGCCGGTGATCTCGTCGCGAGCCACGACGCCGACCGTCTTGAGATTCCGCATGCTGTCGGTGGTGTACTCGCAGGCGAACATGTTCTTCGCCGCCTTGTCCTCGAAGACGCCTCGGCCGGTCTCCTCGACCGCCTCGCGGGCCAGTCGGGTGTGCTGATCCAGGGCGGCGACGGACGCCTTCTTGACGATGTGGTCGACCTGCTCCTGGGTGAACGCGTCGTAGGCGGCGAGTGCGTTGGCGGCATCGGCGACAAGGGTGTCCACCGCGGTGTCGATGTCGGAGGGACCCGTGTCCGCGGTCGGGGCGAGTAAGACGGTCTCGGAGCGGTTGCTCATGGCTGATTCTCCTGGGTGGTGGTGGGGCGATCGACGGAGTCGGGCGAGCATCCGGCGGCCGGGCGTCGGGCGGGACGACGTGCCGGGGCCCGCGAAGGACTCGACGACGCCTCCCGATGCGGGTGGCGCGGACTCCTGTGCGGGCCCCGGCGTGGGGTCAGCGGCGACCCGGCAGGTCGTTCGACCAGGCCCAGTCGCGGACCTCGGGCATGTCCTCGCCGTGTTCGAGGATCCAGGCGTGGTGCCGGGTGCGTGCGTCGGCCATGGCCTGACGTACCGTCGCGGCGCGCGAACCCAGGCCGGGGACGCGGTCGATCACGTCGATCACGCGTTGGTAGCGGTCCATGTCGTTGAGGACGACCATGTCGAACGGGGTCGTCGTGGTGCCGTATTCCTTGTATCCGCGTACGTGCAGCTGGTCGTGGTTGTGGCGGCGGTAGGCGAGGCGGTGGATCAGCCACGGGTAGCCGTGGTAGGCGAAGATGACCGGAACGTCCGTGCCGAACAGCGCGTCGTACTCCGTGTCGGGCATGCCGTGCGGGTGTTCGCTCTCGGGGGTCAGCCGCATCAGGTCGACCACGTTGACCACGCGCACCCGCAGCTCGGGCAGGTGTCGGCGGAGCAGGTCGACGGCGGCGAGGGTCTCCAGGGTGGGTACATCGCCGGCACAGGCCAGGACCACCTGCGGGTCGCCGTCGTCGTTGGAGGCCCATTCCCAGACCCCGGCCCCGCGGGTGCAGTGCAGGACGGCCTCGTCCATGGTGAGCCAGTCGGGGTTGGGCGTCTTGCCGGCGACGATCACGTTGACCAGGCCGCGGCTGCGCAGTACGTGGTCGCTCACCGACAGCAGGGTGTTGGTGTCCGGCGGCAGGTAGACGCGGACGACCTCGGGTCGTTTGTTGATCACGTTGTCGACGAAGCCGGGGTCCTGGTGGGAGAAGCCGTTCTGGTCCTGGCGCCAGACGTGGGAGGTGAGGAGGTAGTTGAGCGAGGCGATGGGTGGGCGCCAGCCGATCTCGCGACAGGCGTGCAGCCATTTGGCGTGCTGGTTGAACATGGACGAGACGATGTGAGTGAAGGCTTCGTAGCAGGAGAAGACGCCGTGCCGCCCGGTCAGGAGATAGCCCTCGAGCATGCCCTGGCAGGTGTGTTCGGAGAGAATCTCCACCACGCGGCCGTCCGGCGCCAGGTGCGTGTCGAGGTCGGTGATCGGTTCCTGCCAGGCCTTGGCGGTCGCGCCGTAGACGGCGCCGAGTCGGTTGGACTCGGTCTCGTCCGGACCGAACAGGCGGAAGTCGCGCCGGGTCGCCGTGCGGGCGAAGACCTCGCGCAGGTACTCGCCCAGGGCCCGGGTCGGCTCCGACGAGGACGCGCCGGGTTCGACCACCTTGACGGCGAAGGCGTTCGGGTCGGGCAGCGGCAGATCCCGCAGTATGGTGCCCCCGTTCGCCTCGGGCACGGCGCCCAGGCGGGTGTCGCCGGCGGGCACGTTGGCGAGCACGATCGGGGTGGGCCGGCCGCCCTCGTCGAAGAGTTCGTCGGGACGGTACGAGCGCATCCACGTCTCGAGCAGGGCCAGGTGCTCGGGGTTCTCGCGTACGCCTGCCAGCGGGACCTGGTGCGAGCGCCACGTGCCCTCGACGGGCAGGTCGTCCACGGTGGCCGGTCCGGTCCAGCCCTTGGGGGTGCGCAGGACGAGCATCGGCCACCTCGGGCGCCCCTGCGCGGTCGCCTTGAGCCGGGCGATGTCGTCGAGTGACTCCTCCAGCGCGGCGGCGAACGCGGCGTGTACGCGGGCGGGTTCGTCGCCCTCGACGTGGATGGCGCGCCATCCGTAGCCGGTCAGCAGCGCGTCCAGTTCCTCGCGTGGCATCCGGGCGAGGAGCGTCGGGTTGGCGATCTTCCAGCCGTTCAGGTGCAGGATCGGCAACACCGCGCCGTCGGTGCGGGGGCTGAGGAACTTGTTTCCGTGCCAGGACGCGGCGAGCGGCCCGGTCTCGGCCTCGCCGTCGCCGATCACACACGCCACGACCAGATCGGGGTTGTCGAAGGCGGCGCCGAAGGCGTGCGAGAGGCTGTAGCCGAGTTCGCCGCCCTCGTGGATGGAGCCCGGCACGCCGGGGGCGATGTGGCTGGGGACGCCGCCCGGATAGGAGAACTGGCGGAAGAGCGCGACCATGCCGTCCGCGTCTTGCGGGACGTTCGGGTAGCGCTCGCTGTAGGTGCCGTCCAGCCACGACGCGGCGAGTGCGGAGGGGCCGCCGTGACCGGGGCCGGTGACGTGCAGGGCGTGCGTGCCGCGTTCGCGGATGACCCGGTTCAGGTGGGCGTAGATCAGGTTCAGGCCGGGGGAGGTGCCCCAGTGCCCGAGCAGGCGCGGCTTGATGTGTTCGGGGCGCAGCGGTTCGGTCAGGAGCGGGTTCCCGCTCAGGTAGATCTGGCCCACCGCGAGGTAGTTCGCCGCCCGCCACCACGCGTCGACCGTGGTCAGGTCCGGACTCTCGGGAATCGCCATCGTCATCGGTCTTCCTCTCTTTCTCTCGTGCGTCGTCTGAACTCCGCTCGTTCCCACGCTCGCGCCGACCACGCGTGGGGTGAAGGGCCGAACGGCCCTATGGCGGTGGGCCGTCGCGGGCTGCCGCCGGTGACCGGGAGGCCGAATTCCCCGCTTTGCGCGGGATGTGAATCGGTCCTGTACGCCGGAAGTCCGGTCCGGGGCGAACCGCCCCGGGCGACACGCCGGATGGCTCCGTCGTTGGAGCCACACACGATGGGGCTGGAGGTCGAGTCCTGTTTCGCTTCGTGCGGCGGTCGGGTCGGGGGCGTCCGCAAGGGCTGCTGCGCGGGTGCGGAGTGGTTCGGCCGGGGTGGGTCTCTCGGCTTGCCCGACAAGGCCGTTCGACCCGGGTCGAAGTGGATGGAGAGCGCGCAGGCCGGGGGAGAGGTCGGGTTCGATGGAGCAGGACGAAGGAGCCCGTGATGACGACTGCGCTCACCGCCACCCCTGATCGCCGCGATTCTCGTCGCCGGACCGTCGTGGCATGGCGGTCCGATCGGACAATTTCCGTGAGCCCAGGACGATCATGGCCGCACGGAGCGCCTCTGCGCGTGTGACGGCGGTGGGTTGCCCGTCGATCACGGCGGTGTCCACGACCGGTTCGGCGTGCCTACTCGAGGCCGGGACGGCGGCCTCGGCCAGGGTACGCAAGCCCGCGTCGCGGAAACGTCCGCTCCGGGTCCGGCGGTGCGGGACGGGGTCGCGGTCGGCTCCGACCGGCCGGTCGAGCGCCTGTATCAGGCTCGTCGGCTGCCCGGACCACGGCGAGCCGGCGTCCGGTTGCCGCCCCATCGATGCGGACGAGGCATCATCGCCCATTCGACGCGACGGGGGGTCGCGTCCCCTCGTCGGTTCCGTTCACGGCCGATACGTCGTCACCGGCTTCGGCCGGATCGAGTGTCTCCGCCACGGGGCGGCGAGGGGTGGGGGTTCCGGGCGGCCCGTACCCCATCCGCAGCACCATCTGGACGTAGCCGGGACCGGTCTGCGGATCGCGAAGGTTCGCGCGGGTGTCGGGCCATTCCACGGCTTGGTGAAGGACCGACACGCGCAGATCGTGGACGGTCGCCACCAGCCATGCCCGCTCCATGGCCTGGCCTGCGCGCAGCCAGTCCTGCGGACGATCGAAATGGGTGGTCAGGGTCGCCACCTGGGGCAGCGCCTCGAAGCGCTGCGTGGAGGTGGGGGAAATCGGCGGGTGGCCGGTGAAGGCGCGGACCGGTACCCGGGCGTCGTGGTCCTGGGGGCCCAGGGCCTCCCGGGGGATGCCGTCGGCCGCGGGTTCCTCCAGGCGCAGCCACGCGCGCGTCTCGGCCTGCCGGGCGAGGTCCGCGGCCGTTCGGCGTTCGGCTTCGGCCGTCAGGTTCAGGACGCGGCGCGCGTCGGCCTCCTCCAGGACGGCCAAGACCACGTCCTCCGCGTCGGCGGCGGCGATGAGTTCACCGAGGACGCGCTCCGGGACGTCGCGGTTGGCGAACGGTAGGCGACTGGAGTGTCGTCGGGCGATCGCCGAGTACAGGTCCGGGCCGTAGGGAAGTGGGGTGTGGGCGAATCGACCCAGGTCGAGCACGGCAGTCGGTGAGGGATCGGCATCATCGTCGGGGAGGAGCGTCACCAGCGGTTCCCGACCCAGTAGAGCAGCGGCGACGCGCAGGTTGAACACGGCCGCGCCGACGGAGATGTGCATGGCTCTGCCATCGGGGTCGGTGAGCGGAACCGCTCGCGTGCCGTCCGCGTACACCGCGATTCCGCAGCCGTCGGTCGTGGGTCGGAAGAACCACGGTTGGCTGTTGTGAAGCGAGGGTGCCGCACCGGCCGCGGCGGCCAGATACCGCAGGTCGGCGGGGTTCAGGGATGCCTTGGTCATGTCGATTTCTCCCTACGGCCCATCGATGCGTCCGAATGCGGAAAGGCGGATTCGGCGCGTCCTGGTTGTACCCGTCGGGCTCCGCCTTCAGGGGCGGAGACGGCGGCGGCCCGGTCACGCGCGGACGCACGGTCGCTCATCCGGGGCCTCCTGCCGTCGAACACGTGGCCCGATCGGGATGACGCCGGATGTGATCAGTCTCGGGCTTCCGACGTCGGGATCACAGGGCCGGATGCCCCGGGAGGACCAGGGCCGTGAGTCCCAGTCCCACATCCGGCTTCACCGGTCGCCGACCGGTCGGTCACGTACCGCGAACCACCGGTCGGCGCGGGCAGCCGCGCGGAGCGGGCGCCGCATGGTGCCCGGTCCTGTGGGCTCGGCACCCGGAGCGACCCGGTGAGCCCGTGGTGAGCAGGTCGATCCACAGAATCCGCGCGGCGACCAGCGGAATGGGCAGGCGAGGCCGGTGGACGGCAGCTCGGCCGCTTCCCCGGGCGATGGGGTGGCGCGGCCGAGCCGATCATGGTGTGCGCGAAGAAGGTCGACGGGTTCGCGTCGTCCGACGCGGTCGGACGCTCTCCCGCGGACGTCAGTCCCCGTCGTCGCGCTCGCGCGGCACGACGATGACGGGACAGTGGGCGTGCTGTACCAGCCCGTGGCCGACCGAGCCGAGCAACATGCCCTTGAACCCGCCCAGTCCGCGTGTCCCGACCACCACGCACAGCGCGTGTTCCGACGCCTGCGCCAAGGTGTGCACGGGATGACCGAGGACGACCTGGCGCCGCACCGGCACATCGGGGTACTTCTCCGCCCAACCCGCGAGCGTTTCCCCGAGGCGGATCCGGCCTTCGACGATCTCCTCCGCGTTGTTCACGGCGCCGACCACCGGGCTCGCGATGAAGGGACGAACCTGGACGGCGAGTACGGTCGCGCCACGCAGCGAGGCCTCCTCGAACGCGAAGGCGACGGCCCTTTCCGACACGCGTGATCCGTCCACTCCGACGACGACCGTCCCGGGATCGTCTTCGACGTGTTCCGGATCGCGGACGACCACGACCGGGCAGGTGGCGTGCGCGACCACGGGAACGGCAATGCTTCCGGCGGTCGTCAACTCCTTGACCGACGACAGCCGGCGCGAACCCAGGACGACCATGGCGGCATTCGTGGCCTGACCCCGGATGACCGCATCGGGTTGTCCGTCGACGAGGAGTCGGGTGATGTCGAGGCCCGGACGGGCGCCCAGCGCAAGTGCGTGGGCCTCTTCCAGCGTTTGCTGCCCGGAGCGTCGAAAGATCCCGCTCCAGGTCTCCCACGGCTTACTCATGTCCGGGTCGTGCTCGGCGCCGACGGGCCAGTCCAAAGCGTGTACCAAACGCAGCCGAAGTCCGCGGCGATCGGCCTCGCCGGCCGCCCACAGGACGGCGAGCCGGGCGGCGTCGGTGTTCTCGACCCCGACGACCACGGACGCCGATCCTTCGAAGGCGGTCACGACGCACTCCCTTCCGGGCGAGCCGACTCGGTGCGCCGGCCCTCTCGCCCGACTCTGCTCTCGGCGCGCGGCCCGGGGCAGGGCCGTTCGGCCCGGTCGGTTCGGCGAAGGACCCATCGTCCCCACACGGTCGCGGGTGCCCCGGCCCGGAAACGAACCCACGAGGGACGCGGGATCGACCCCGTCGCCTCGACGGCGGCCACCGCGATCGACACACGTCGATGAAGCCGACCGGGACGGCCCGGCGCCGCAGCCAAGCTCGCGGCGACCGCTTCGGGGGAGCGGCGGCACGCTGATCCCACACCGGTTTTCGTGTCCGATACGGATTCGTCCACTGTGCGCGGCATCATGAAGTCTTCACCGAAGGGATGCCCATGTCGCAGCCTGCGGCCCTTCCCGGGGCGCTTCGTCGACGCTTGGCGCGCGCGGTACCCGGGGTGGCGAGGATGCGAGGGTACGAGCGCAAGCATTTGCGCGGCGATCTATTTGCCGGCGCAACGGTCGCGGCCTACCTCGTACCCCAGGTCATGGCGTATGCCACCGTCGCGGGCCTCCCGCCCGTCGCCGGCCTCTGGGCTATTTTGCCCGCGATCGTGATGTACGCCCTCTTCGGATCGTCGCGCCTGTTGTCGGTCGGCCCGGAATCGACCACCGCGTTGATGACCGCGACGGTGGTGGGTCCCCTGGCCGCGGGCGACACCCGACGCTACGCGGTTCTCTGCGCCACCCTCGCCACGCTGATCGGGGTGCTCTCCCTCGTGGCGTGGCTGCTGCGATTGGGCTTTGTCGCCGACCTGCTCTCGCGGCCGGTACTGGTCGGCTACCTGACCGGATTGGCACTGATCATGATGGTGGATCAGCTGCCCGAACTCACCGGCGTACCCGTGGAGGGCGACGGCGTCGGTTCGAAGTTGCGTTCGTTCGTGACGAACGTGTCCGACGTGCACTGGGGAACGGTCTTCCTCGGCACGGCGACACTGGTCTTCCTCTTCGGCATGGCCCGCTTCCTGCCTCGGTTCCCGGGCCCGCTGCCGGCCGTCGCTCTGGGCACCGCGCTGGTTTTCGCGTTCGGACTGACCAGGCACGGGATCGACGTCGTCGGCGACGTCCCGACCGGGTTCCCCGATGTGTTCGCACCCGACTTCGGGCAGGCACGCGACCTGCTGGCACCCGCGGCCGGGATCCTGCTCGTCGGATACACCGACGTGATACTCACCGCGCGCGCGTTCGAGTCGCCCGACGGCACACCCCGCCTGGACCCGAATCAGGAGCTGCTCGCCTTGGGCGCCGCCAACCTCGCCTCCGGCGCGGTGCACGGATTCGCGGTGAGCAGCAGCGCCAGTCGCACCGCGCTGGCCAAGTCGGCGGGCGCGCGAACCCAGGTGTACGCGCTCGCCGCCGGGGCGGTGGTCGTCGCCGTGCTTCTCTTCCTCGGTCCGGTGCTCACGCATATGCCGACGGCGGTTCTCGGCGCCCTGGTCGTCTTCGCGGCCGTGCGCATGATCGACGTGGCGGGGTTCCGGCGCTTGATGTCCTTCCGCCGCCGCGAGTTCCTCCTGGCGCTGGCGTGTCTGATCGGTGTCCTGGCGTTGGACATCCTCTACGGCGTCCTGGTGGCGGTGGGTCTGTCCGTTGCCGAGTTGCTGAGCCGGGTGGCACGACCGCACGACGCCGTCCAAGGAATCGTCCCGGGCATGGCAGGCATGCACGACATCGACGACTACCCCGAAGCCCGGACGATCCCCGGACTGGTGGTGTACCGGTACGACTCTCCGCTGTTCTTCGCGAACGCCGAGGACTTCCGGCGCCGAGCGCTGGCCGCCTTGTCCGCGGAGACATGCCCGGTGTCGTGGTTCGTGCTCAATACCGAGGCGATCGTCGAGGTCGACATCACCGCCCTGGACGCCGTCGAGTCCGTGCGCGAGGAACTGAACAAACGCGGCGTGATCATCGCCCTGGCACGCGTGAAACAGGACCTGCGCACG
Source organism: Embleya sp. NBC_00888 (assembly GCF_045207655.1). Taxonomy (NCBI): domain Bacteria; kingdom Bacillati; phylum Actinomycetota; class Actinomycetes; order Kitasatosporales; family Streptomycetaceae; genus Embleya; species Embleya sp. NBC_00888. The sequence continues at coordinate 4,522,805 of NZ_CP108785.1, forward strand.
CAATTGCACGCCTACGGCCTCACCGCGTCGATCGGCGCGGACCGCCTGTTTCCCACGCTGCCCACCGCCGTGGACGCCTTCCACGAGTGGCGACACGCGCACGGCGACGGTGAAAACGGGTAGGTCCACGACGTCGGAACACACCCAAGCCACGGACGTGCCCGGCGGCTGCCCATCCGTCGCCGAGCAGACCGATCCAGGGTCCGACGAGGCGGCCCCGGCCCGGGGCCGCGCACGACCCACCCGACGAACCACGAGGCACTCGTTCACGTGCGGTCGTCGGCAAGAGCCCCGGGCCCTTCGGCCCTGTGCGCGGGCGATCCCCCGGCGGCATCCTGAAGTCGGCGGATCGCATGAACTCCGCCACCGCCGTGAACTCGGGACACCCTTCGGAAGGGAGCGGCAACATGGAGGCGCAGGTAGGTGACTGGGTCGTGGTCGAGTCTCCGCGTGTGGGCGAACACCGGCGCGTCGGCATGGTGATCCGAGTGGATCACGCGGACGGCAGCCCGCCCTACATGGTCCGCTGGACCGAAGACGACCACGAATCGCTGTTCTTCCCAGGCCCCGAAACGCACGTCGAGAAGCCCGAGGCGTTGCTTCCCTCGGCGACGCGCCGCTGACGCGGGGGCCGATCACACGGGGGTCGATCACGCGCACCGACATCCCGGCCGACCCCCGGGAAGGAGAGGCGACATGCATCACCGATCGGTTGCGGAATGCAGACCGGAGAGGTCGTCCGCGCACGGCCCGACAGGCCATTCGAGGAGATCGTCGAACTCTTGGCGGACAACCACGTGACCGCCGTCCCCGTGGTGGACGGGATGGACCGCCCCGTGGGGGGTGGTGTCCCGGGCCGACCTGTTGCGCAAGGCCACCGACCGGGCCGACGCGTCCGGCCTGAGCCCGCTTCCGGATCCGCAGACGTGGGGCGGGCAAAGCCGAAGGGGTACGGGCCGAAGAACTGATGTTCACCTACGACCCCGTCCGTGGCAGGACGACCACCGGGCAACATGCGTGGTGAAGCACTCCGTAGCCGACCGAGCCGAGCAGCATGCCCCGGAATCCGCCGACCCCGCGTGTGCCGACCACCAGGCACAGCGCGTGTTCCGACGCCCGCACCAGAACGTGCACCGGGTGTCCCAGCGCGACCTCGCGCTGCATCTTCACACCCGGGTATTTCTCGTGGTAGCCGGTGAGCGCGCCCTTCAGCCGACGTCGCCCCTCCTTGATCTCGTCGGCGTCCGCCACCGAGGCCGCCACCGACCCGGGGCGCGGGTCACGGACATGAACCGCGAGCACTTCGGCGCCCCGCAGCGACGCTTCCTCGAACGCGAACGCCACGGCGCGTTCCGACACCACGGATCCATCCACTCCGACCACGATCATCGGCGCGGCACCCGAGAGACGCTCCGCGTTGCGAACCACCACGACGGGACACGGGGCGTGCGCCACGACCGGTACCGCGATGCCACCGGTGGTCATCAACTCCCGTGCCGAGGACAGTCCGCGTGAGCCCAGGACCACCATGCTCGCGGTACGTGCCTCGGCACGCAGGACGTCGGCCGGATCGCCGTCGATCAGGGCTTCCTCAACGTGCAGTGCCGGATGCGCAGCGACGGCCTGCGCGCGGGTTTCGGCGAGCGTACGCCGCCCCGGATCCTCGAACATTCGGCGCCACGTCTCCGTCGGCCTCCGCTCGGCCGGATCCCGATCCGCGTCCGCGGGCCAGTCGAGCGCAGATACCAAACGAAGTGGCAGTCGCCGTCGATCGGCCTCGTCCGCCGCCCACGCGACGGCAGCGCGTGCGGAGGTGGTCGCTTCGACGCCGACGACGATCGGCGCCCGTCCGTCTGAGGTGGACATGTCCTGCTCCCTTCGCCGGGGCCGACCAGGGCAGCCCTGGTTTCGACCATGCTCCGTCCGTCCCGGATCGAACAGGGCCGTTCGCCCCATCGGACCCTCGCCCCCAGACCCCTCGGACCGGGACGAAGACGCCGCTCGGCCTACCGTGCGGCGACCCGCGGTGGGACCTTCGGCCCTGCGAGGCGCGCCACTCGGCCCTGTAGTCCGTGATTCGCGCGCGCGACGGTGAAAAGAAGGTGCTCGGCGGACGGCCGGGCCCCGCCCCTCACCGCTTGGACGATGACATGAGCGTCGACACGTCACCGACTGGACGCCGCACGGGACGCTCATGGGTCGTGACCCACCCCGGGCCCATCGACACCCGCCCCCTCGCGGTCGTCGAACGCGAACCGGCGCAACCGGGCCCGGGCGAAATCTTGGTACGAGTGGAGGCCTGCGGCGTCTGTCGTACAGATCTGCACCTCGCGGAGGGCGACCTGGCGCCACACAGAGCGAACACGGTTCCCGGTCACGAAGTGGTCGGCGAGGTCGAGTTCGTCGGCGCGGGCTCGACGCGCTTCGTACCCGGCGATCGGGTGGGCATCGCGTGGCTGCGCCACACCTGTGGCCGATGTCGATACTGCCGGGCCGGCGCGGAGAATCTGTGCCCTGACTCCACATACACCGGTTGGGACGCGGACGGCGGCTTCGCCGACCGAGCCCTGGTACCCGAGGACTACGCCTATGCCCTGCCGGTCGGCCGCGACGCCGAGCACCTGGCGCCGCTGCTGTGCGCGGGCATCATCGGCTACCGCGCCCTGCTGCGCGCCGATCTGCCACCCGGGGGCAGGCTGGGCATCTACGGCTTCGGCGCGTCCGCCCACCTCGCCGCCCAAGTGGCGCTTGCGCGCGGTGCGTCCGTCCACGTCATGACCCGGTCCGAACAGGCACGCCGCCTGGCCCTGGAACTCGGTGCCGCTTCTGCAGGAGACACCTACGCGCCACCACCCGAACCACTGGACGCCGCCATCGTGTTCGCACCGGTAGGCGAGGTCGTACCGGCCGCCTTGGCCGCGCTCGATCGGTCCGGCACCGTGGCGGTCGCCGGCATCCACCTGTCCGACATTCCACCGCTTAACTACCAACGACACCTGTTCCACGAACGCAACCTGCGCAGCGTCACCGCGAACACTCGGCGCGACGGCGTCGAGTTCCTTCGCCTGGCGACGGAGATCGACCTCCAGGTGACGACGACGCGCTACCCGATGAGCCGGGCCGACCAGGCGCTGGCGGATCTCGCGGCCGATCGCGTCCGCGGCGCGGCGGTCCTGATCGCGGATTGACCGGGCGTGGGAAGAAACGTTCCTGTACCCGTCGCTCCCCGGTGCCTTCAGGGACCGGGCATCCATCCTTGAAGTCGACCGAACAGGGCCGAACGTGGCAAAAATGCGGCGGACGCCATGACCGCCCCACGAGGGCGATGCCCCGCGTCCCCGGCGCGTGTGCCCGGCCCCTGCTTCGGAGTCCGGCGACGCAGGGGCCGGGCATTGCCAGACAGGCCCTTGGGCCGTGCTTCGCTCAGTCGTCGGCGTCGAGCACCCAACGTAGTTCGAGTTCGAGCCATTGGCTTTCCGTCCGCCACGTGTCCAGAGCGGTCACCAGCCGGCGACTCAAGGCGCCGACTGTCAGGGTGCGCCAGGAACAGCACCCGAGGAACTCGAGGAGCACTTCGATTCGCTCGTCGTGCCGCGTTACGGGGACCGTCTCGGTGGCTACGTGACCGTCGACGGCCGCGAGTGCGCGACGGCTCACCATCTCGGGGGTAAGCCTGCGCCACCTGTAGGGACCGAGAGTCTGTATGACCGCGCGCACCCGCACGTCGTCCAGGGAAGCTTGCCGCACCTTACGAAGCTCTCCCTGTGTGGACACCCGAAAAAACGAGCCCGGCAACCGCCGCGTCGACGATCCGCTCGATGCGACCCCGGGCACGATTTTTGCATCATATGTCCGATTCGACAGGGCTGCCATGACCCGGATCACAGCGGCGCCGCTCGGCCGCCGCCGGGGTGGCGCTGTCCGGACCGTGGTCGTGAGCGCGGCGTGTTTCCACCTTCCGCGTGCAGTCTGACCGAACGCAGGACATGCCGTTGCATGAGCTTGACGAGGGGGTTGCTCGCCCACAGCAGCGGGACGGCGGGCGTGGCGGCTTGGGCGACGAGGGTCCAGGCGAGACGAGAGCCGCCCGGAGTGGGTTCGACGACCCAGTCCTCCGCCACGCGGCGAAGGCCGGGGAGGGAGGCCGCCACGGCGCTGAAGGTGTAGCGCTTGTTCTCCTCCCACCGGAAGAACCGCTCGCGCACGGTGAGCAGCCGCAGCAGCGTGACCTCTCGGGTCGCGCCCGGGCCGGACGGTGGGTCGGGGTGCCAGGCGAGAGCGGTGAACACCAGAGTCCATTCGACCAGCGCATCGCCCGTGATGATCTCCCAGATGCGTGCGGGCGGCGCAGCGACGTCAACGGAGTCTACGCACCGGAATGGCGCGGAGTTCAGAAAAACGTCTCCGCTTTCGGCGAGAGGATGCCAGTGTCCGAACATGAAAGGCGACCTCCGCGCGCCGGGTGGCTGTAAATCGCCGCATTCCCGAGAACGAGGCGAAGTCATTTGGAATCGAGCGGAAGGAAGCGCCACCCGGGCGACCGCAATTGTTCGGTGGGCGCAACGCCCGGCACTGCGATACCAATCCGGTCAGGGGCCCCGCCGCGGGCACGTACTCGTCGTCCACGATGAGTCGCGCTACGCAACTGCCCAGGTGAACTGCCAGGGTCCAGCCCCTCGTCCGGCCGCCTCCCGACAGCGACACGGTGCAGCGACAGCGGCACGCTGAACGCTGAACGCACTGGGAATTACCCGGAACAACGTGCCGGAAACACGCTTGATACGCAAGTGGCATTCACCTTCGGCCGCGCCTAGGATGAATCTCGTGCGATGCGCACAAGGATGGTGCCCGAAATCCCCTCAACGGTGGGTCTCGTACCGGAAGATGCTGTGCGTCATCTCGCGACTCCCTGCCACTCGAGTGAAGCGCGGGGCCTCATTCCACCACGCGCATTTCCGTGGGCGTTTCATGGTCTCCGCGATATCCGGAGCCGGTTCGGCAATGCCCTGGAACGTGTGCCGGGCAGCGACGTACACGCATGGGATCGATCAGAAGGAGGACGGGTGCGATGCCTGTTGACGAGTACAAGCCGGGCAGTACGTTTCCCGGAGTGATCGGGCGGACGACCGACGAGTCCAGCCCGGCCTGGCCGGAGCCGATGCGCGCCGTACCGGGTGCGCCGAACGTGTTGTTCATCGTCCTGGACGACACCGGGTACGGGCAGTTCGGCTGCTACGGCAGCCCGATACGGACCCCGAACCTGGACAGGCTCGCCAGAGGCGGCCTGCTGTACAACAACATGCACACCACGGCCCTGTGTTCGCCGTCCCGGTCGTGCATCATGACCGGCCGCAATCACCATGCCAACGGCTTGGCGGCGGTCACGGAGATGGCCACCGGTTTTCCCGGCTACAACGGCAACATCCCCTTCGAGAACGGCTTCCTGTCGGAGATGCTGCTGCAACACGGATACAACACGTACATGCTCGGCAAGTGGCACCTGATGCCCTCGGAGCAGGAGTCGCCCGCGGGACCGTACGACCGCTGGCCGTTGGGGCGCGGCTTCGAGCGGTTCTACGGATTCCTCGGCGGCGACACCAACCAGTGGTATCCGGATCTGGTCCACGACAACCACCGGATCGACCCCCCGGCTTCACCGGAACAGGGCTACCACTTGACCGTGGACATGGCGGACAAGGCGATGGCGTTCATCGCCGACTCCAAGCAGGTCGCCCCCGACAAGCCGTTCTTCATGAACTTCTCCACCGGCGCCACCCACGCCCCGCACCACGTGCCGAAGGAATGGGCCGACCGCTACCGCGGGCAGTTCGACGACGGCTGGGACGCGTACCGGGAGAAGACCTTCGCCAACCAACTGCGCCTCGGTGTGGCGCCACCCGACGCCGAGCTTTCCCGGCACGACCCGGACGTGCCGCAATGGGACTCCCTCACACCCGAAAGCCGGCGCCTGGCAGCACGCATGATGGAGGTCTACGCGGGCTTTCTCTCCCACACCGACCACCAGATCGGCCGCCTGATCGACTTCCTCGCCGAGACCGGTGAACTCGACAACACACTGATCATGGTCGTCTCCGACAACGGCGCCAGTGCGGAGGGCGGCGTCGCCGGCACCGCCAACGAGGCGCAGTTCTTCAACAACGCGCCCGAGCCGATCGAGGACAGCCTCGACGCGATCGACGACCTCGGCGGCCCCACGACGTTCAACCACTACCCGTGGGGCTGGACCTGGGCGGGCAACACTCCCTTCCGGCGCTGGAAGAGAGAGACCTACCGAGGCGGCGCGAGCGACCCGTTCCTGGTCCACTGGCCGCACGGAATCAAGGCACGGGGCGAGGTGCGCACCCAGTACGCCCACCTCATCGACATGCTCCCGACCGTGCTCGACGTCCTCGGGATCGAGCCGCCCGAGACCATCAAGGGCGTCACCCAATCACCACTGCACGGCGTCGGCTTCGCGCACACCTTCGACGACGCGTCCGCGGCCGGTCGCCACCGGACCCAGTACTTCGAGATGCTGGGCCACCGCGCCATCGACCACGACGGATGGCGCGCGGTGTGCCCGTGGCCCGGTCCCTCGTTCACGGAGTCGGAACAGCCGTTCGGCACCCCCATCACCTCCGAGACGCTCTCCGCGCTGGACGCCCACAACTGGGAGCTCTACCACGTCGAAAAGGATTTCGCCGAGACCCGCGACATCGCCGCCGACCACCGCGACAAGCTGGTCGAGATGATCGCCCTGTGGTACGTGGAGGCGGGGAAGTACGGCGTGCTGCCCATCGACAGCAGCACCCTCGCGCGCATGATGGTCGAACGCCCCCAGATCACCAGAGCCCGCGACTCCTTCACCTTCCGGCCCGGCACCCAGACCCTGCCGGCATCCGTCTCCCCCCGCGTGCTCAACCGCCCCCACAGCATCACCGCCGACGTGGAGATCCCCGCCGACGGCGCCGAAGGCGTACTGATGAGCCAGGGCACCAGCGCCGGCGGCTGGGCCCTCTACCTCAAGGACGGCAGGCTGCACTACACGCACAACTACGTGCGGCGCACGTGGGACACCGTCACCTCCGAGGACCCGGTACCCGAAGGCCACCACGAACTGCGGTTCGAATTCGAGCCGACCGGCAAGCCCGACCTGGCCGCCGGCAAGGGCACGCCGTGCCGCGCCCAGCTCTACATCGACCGCCGACTCGTCGGCGCCAAGGACTTCCCGGTCACCACACCGATCATGTTCAACCCCGGCGGCCTCACCTGCGGAGCCAACCCCGGACCGCCGGTGACCCCCGAATACACCTCACCGTTCCGCTTCACCGGCACGCTGCACACCGTGACCATCGACGTGTCCGGCGAGCTCATCACCGACGCGGAGAGCGAGATGCGCATGCACCTGGCCCGCCAGTAGACCGGTCGATCCGGTCCCCGCGCCGCCGATAGGTCGACATCGACCAACCGGCGGCGCGGTCGGGTCTGTTCGACCTCGACCCGGTGCGGTGCTTGCCCGCGTTGTGGGGGATTGTGCCCGTGCCGTCGGGCCCGTTGTTCGTTGGCCGGGCGGCTCTGTCGAGTCGAGACACCCTCGGGGCGGTTGCGAGTCCGGTCACGGCTGGACCGGCACGACCAGGATCGGCACGGGTGAGTGGTGCAGCACCGCGTGCGTGGTGGGGCCGAGCCGGGCACCGATCGGATAGGCGCGTCGGTGTGCGGCGAGCACCACCAGTGCCGAGGTTTCGGCCGCTTGGACGAGTGCCGCCGCCCGACCGGCCCGGACGACGACCTCCTCGACGGCCACATCGGGATGACGCTCCCGGACGGGCGACATCGCGTTGGCCAGAACGTGCCGCGCGAACTCCTGCGCCCGATGGTGCGGCGATTCCGGGTCGTGGCGCGACAACAGGCTGGAGGGGATGTCCGGGAAGGCCCAGGCGTGCAGCGCCACCAGCGAGGTGTGGCGACGCCGAGCCTCCTCGAACGCGGCTTCGATCGCGGGCCTGCTGTCCTCACCGGACACCCCCACCAGTACGGGACGCGAGGGCACGCTCGGCTTCGACACGACCAGGACCGGGCACTGGGACCTGGCGGAGACTCCCAGGCTGACCGAGCCGAGCAGAAGTCCGGCGAAACCGCCCAGACCGCGACTGCCCAGGACGAGCAGGCGGGCGTGTTTGCTCGCCTCGATGAGGGCCACCACAGGGGTGTCGTCCAAGAGGGTCGCGCGCACCGAAATCCTCGGCTGCCGGATCCGCGCCCTGTCCGCCGCGTCGTGGACGAGACGTTCGGCGTGATCGCGCAACGCCCGCCCGTACCAATCGCGTCCCTCGTGAGAGAACCACTCCCACACGTGCACGACCTCCAACTCGGCGCCGAGCAGCGCCGCCTCGTCGGCGGCCTCCTCGACCGCGAGCACGGCCTCGGCCGATCCGTCGATGCCCACGATCACGAGCGGGGTTTCGTTCATGTCACAACTCCATTCGGTGGTGGACCCGAACTCGGACACGCAGGTCGGGTCGGGTTGCGTCGAACAGCCGCCGCGCGGTGCGAACGGGCCTCGCCCGGGGCGTGGGTGTTCGCCGCAGCCGCGATCGATCTCCTCGTGCTCGGGTTCGACACGGACGTGGCCGTGCCGTCGTGCGTTCGGATCAGCCTGCTCGAACCGCGGGCGGTCGGACAGGGCCGTTCGACCCCCGCTTGGCCCCGGGACTCGTGAGAGAGGCGAACGGCCTTGTGCACGGTGCGAACAGGCACTGCCGGTGCGGCCGTACCGGGACGAGCCTGGGGTCGAGCTCTCCTTCGATTCGTGAGGGAAGCCGCGACGGTGCCGGTCGTCGGTGCCCGCCATGTGTGCGGCACCGCGCCGGAGCCGATCGAAACTGCGAGAGGATCCGCAATGGACGCCGTGACCCGGGTACGGATGCGTGCCGGCAACAAGGTCGTCGCCATCGAGGACATCTACGGTTTCATGAGGCAGACGATCCCCGAGGGAACCAAAGGTGTGGTCGTCCGCTGCCTGAACCCCGGGCGGTTGGAGGTCAGGTTCACGCTGCACGGTCTGCTCGGTGATCGGCGAGCCCTGACCGTGCGAGTCGCCCCTTCGGAGTTGGCCAAGCTCTGACAAGGCAAAGCGCAGGTCCGAACGCGCGTCGCCGCTCTGCGGCCTCCACGGCCTCGCCTCGTGGCGGCCTCGGCGCTCGGCGGTAAACGGGCGACTTTCCCGCCTCATCGACTCGCCCGCCCACGCCCGCGACTGGTTCGACGCACTCGTGGCCTACTTCAACCACGAGCACCGACCCTCCGAAATCGGCCACCACACGCGCGCGCCGTGCACTTCGGCGCCGCCGGCCAGGTCCGCGACCAACGTGCGGTCACCCTCGCCCGGGCATGAGCCGCCCATCCCGAACGCTTCGGGCGACGCCCCACACCACCCGAGATCCCCACCACCGCGTGCATCGACCGTCCGGCCAAACGCAGGAGACCCGAACCGCGATGGATGGCATGCTCACCGCCCAGGGGAGCGCACGCACATGCGTGGAAGCTGCCTCTAATCCGGCTCCATGTGGGAACGGCGGAAGGTCGAGGCTCGGTCGCCGGGGCTGTGTGGGCGTACGGCCGCCAGAGCCTGGGCGACTGCGGTTTCCAAGCGCCCGCCGGTGTTGATCCCCACGGCCTCTGTCCACGGCGGCTCGATGGCCGCCATGGCGGCGGCCACGTCGAGGTCTGCGTCGGACGCCCCGGCCGAGCGGGCGGTCAGGCGGGCCGCCGACACCTCGTTCGGAGCCTGGCAGTGCAGAGCCACCAGGTCGGCGTGGGCGCGTTCCGCCATGTCCACGGCGGCTTCGCGTTGTCGTGCGTCGGACCAGGTGGCATCCAGGACCACGGACTCGCCGCGGGACAGCAGGGCGGATGCGCGGCTGAGCAGGGCCGCGTAGGTCGTGGCGGTCCGCTCGGGCGTGTACAGGCCTTCGCCATAGCGGGCGGCCGCGGCCTCCTCCGGTGGAATGCCCGCGAGTTCTTTGCGGAGGCGGTCGCTGCTGAGCAGTGTGACGCCCAGGCGATCGGCCAGTGCGCCGGACAGCGTGGACTTCCCGCTGCCGGGAAGTCCGCCGACGAGAGTCAGGCCGACAACGGAGGCGCGCAGGTGGCGCAGTGTCGTCGAGACCAGTCGTTGTGACGCGGCAGCCGCACCCGGCGCGCCTTGTCGTGCCTGGATCAGGGAGACCTTGGCGCGGACGAACGCTCGGTAGGCGACATAGTGGTGCCACAGGGACGGTGGTGCGGTGTCACCGGAGTACTCGCTGTACCGGGTGAGGAAGAACGCCGCGGCATCCGGAGCACCCAGCTGTTCCAGGTCCATGGCGAGGAAGGCGGCGTCGTCGAGACCGTCGACGTAGCGAAGGCGGTCGTCGAACTCCAGACAGTCCAGGACGCGGGGGCCGTCGTCGAGGCAGAAGATGTCCTCGGCGAGCAGGTCGCCGTGACCGTCGACCACCCGCCCCTGCCGGATGCGCGCGTCGAACAAGGGTTTGCGGCCGGCGAGGTAGCGGTGCACCAACCGCTCGACCTCCTCCACACCGTCGGGCACAGGACCGTCGGCGGCCAGCGCGCGGACCTGCGCAAAGCTGTCCGCCCAGCGCGACGACAGGGACCCTCGCGTGCCCTGTTCGTCGATCTCCGGGCCGTGTGCCGCTTCCGCGTGACGGGCGGCGAGCAGTCGGGCGACGGCGCGCAGGACGTCGTCGACGTCGACTCCCTCACCCACGAGCCGGGACAGGCGGCGTTCCGCCGGCATACGACGCATCACCACGAGGGGTTCGGGCATCTCCGCGTCCGGGCTGTGAAACTCTCCCACGCCCAGGTAGACGTCCGGGGCGAAGCGACGGTTGAGAGCGACTTCCTGTTCACACGCATCCCGCCGTGCCGTCCGGGTGGTGTAGTCCACGAAACCCAGATCGACCCTTTTCTTGAGCTTGTAGGCGCGATCGCCTACGAAGAACAGCACCGCGGTATGGGTTTCCCGCACGTCGGCGCGCGGGAGCGGCGAAGCATCGAGATCGGTGCCGGCCCGGACGGCGGACGCCTCGGCCCGATGACTGGACACCACCGGCCCGCTGCGGTGGTCGGGCTCAGTCATGAGGGAGGACGGTGACGGCGCGGTGCGCGTGACGCACGGTGGCCGTGGGACCGGGGTGTGACGGCAAGCCGGGAAGGTGTCGGGTTTGCTCCGGCATTGGCCCCGCGTGGGGCGGTTGCGCAGTGAGTCCGCGTCGCTCGACGTCGTCCGCGGGCGCGCAGACAGCGGAGAGGCTCCCGGCTGAGCCGTCGAGATCTCCGGTGGTGGCTCGTGCCATGGCGACTGTCTCCGCTTCTTGGGACTTGAAAGTCGTGGTGGGATCGACTCTCATCCGAGGATTACGCGGATCCTCCCGCGGCGCACCCCGACCTGGGCACGGCGGGACCGCGATGCGTGCCCATCCGTACGCCCTCGGCGGGGTTGGGGCCGGGCGCGTGGGCGGGGAAGCGGAACACGGTCGGCCGGTCCCGGTGCGTTCGCCCCGGGGGTCCACCGATCGGTGGATGGGGTGGGTCCCCCGGTGGAGGGGGTGGGTCCACCGCGGGGAGTTCGGGGTGGGGCTCGTCGGTGGATTCGGGGGTGGTGGGGTGCGTCGCATGCTCTTCAGGGGGCGGCGCGGGGTCGGCCCGGGATGTGAGGAGGGGCCGCCATGGTGGATGTCGAAGCGGTGCGGGTCGAGGGGTTGAGCAAGGGATACCCCGGCAAGCCCGTGTTGCGGGATGTGTCGTTCACGGTCGGCGTCGGTGAGATCTTCGGCCTGGTCGGGCCCAACGGGGCCGGGAAGACCACCACCGTCGAGTGCGTGACCGGGCTGCGTCGGCCCGATGCCGGGGCGGTGCGTGTGCTCGGGCTCGACCCGCTGACGCAGCGCGACGAGGTGCGGCACGTGCTCGGCGTGCAGCTGCAACAGAGCGCGCTGCCGGACAAGTTGCGGGTGGCCGAGGCGATCGAGCTGTACGCCGCGTGCCACCGCGCGCCGATCGACCCGGGTCCGCTGCTCACCCGGCTCGGCCTCGACGCGCACCTGCGCACCCCGTACGCGAAGCTCTCCGGCGGGCTCCAGCAGCGGCTGTCCATCGCCCTTGCGCTGCTCGGCGCGCCGCGCGTGGTGATTCTGGACGAACTCACCACCGGACTCGACCCGCAGGCTCGGCGCGACACCTGGTCGCTGGTGGAGGAGATCCGCGACGCGGGGGTCACCGTGCTCCTGGTGACCCACTTCATGGAGGAGGCCGAACGGCTCTGCGACCGCGTCGCGGTGCTCGACGGCGGTCGGATCGTGGCCCTGGATACCCCGGAGGCACTGGTCGACCGGGTCGGCCGGCACCAGTTCGTACGCTTTCGCCCCCGTACCCCGCTCAGCCCGGCGCTGCGGGCCGATTTGGCCGGGCTCACCGAGGTCCGGGAGCTGACGGAGATCGACGGTCAGGTCCTGATCGTCGGCGACCCGAACGTGCTTGCCGCGGTGACCACCGTGCTCGCGCGGGCAGGCGTGATCGCCGAGAACCTGCGTGTGGACAGCCCCGACCTGGACGACGCGTACCTCGCGCTGACCGATTCCGGCACCGGGAACCGACCGACCCGCGCGCCGGATTGCCGTCCCACCGCACCACCCGAGCATCCACCCACATTCGGCACCCGGAACTGACCGACCCGCAGCCCGGATTGCCGTCCCAGCCCAGCACCCGAACATCCACCCACCCGGGAGCCCGCATGTCCGCCTCCACCCCCACCACCCGCGCCCCGATCGCCCCGATCGCCCTGACCCCTCGACGTCGACCCGGCCGACGCTTGTTGTCCCAGGTCACTCGCACCGAGCTGCGCCTGTTCGCCCGCGAACCGGTCGGGCTGCTGTGGGGGCTCGGCTTCCCCGTCCTGATGCTGGTGGTGCTCGGCTCGATCCCCGGCACCGATGAGCGCACCGACAAGTTCGACGGACAGACCACGGTCGAGACGTACGTCCCGATCCTGGTCGCCTTCACGTTCGCGATGCTCGCGCTCAACGCGATGCCGCCGACCCTGGCCGGCTATCGGGAGAAGGGGGTGCTGCGCCGCCTGTCCACGACGCCGCTGCCGCCGAGCCGCGTCCTGGCCGCGCAGATCCTGATCCACGGCGCGATCGCGGCCCTCGCCACCGTGCTGATCGAACTGATCGGCCGCTTCGCCTTCGACGTACACCTCCCGCGAGCACCGCTGGCGTTCGTGGTCACCGTGGTCCTCACCGCCCTCGCGCTGTTCGCGATCGGCCTGTTCGTCTCCGCCGTCGCCGCGAACACCAAGGTTGCCAACGGCACGGGCGCCGGCCTGTTCTTCGTGTCGATGTTCTTCGCCGGCCTGTGGCTGCCGCGCGCCGAGATGCCGGACACGCTGCGCACGATCGGCGACTGCACGCCCCTGGGCGCGGGCGTCCAGGCCCTCGGCGACGCCACCTCCGGACGCTGGTCGCACGGGTCCGCGCTGCCGGTCCTGGCCGGCTACGCTCTGGTCTTCGGAATCGGCGCGGCACGCCGCTTCCGCTGGGAGTGACCCCGGACCGGGCGGGCCGACCGGGTCCGGTGAGAGGATCCCGGATGTGCCCACGCGGGACACATCGCCGACGGAGAGGGAGGGCCGCCGCGCCGATGACGACGACCGACTCGAGCAACGCGGGCACCCCGAGCGCCCCGACCACACCGCCCCCGTCCGACCTCGACCCCTCCTCGCTCGAAGGCCGCACCGAACGCGACGACGCGCGGATCGCCCGCTACCGCAAGTTCGCCCCGTTCTTCCTCCTCTTCGCCTCGACCGTGCTCGCGAGCCTGAGCGTCGCGAACGGCTACGGCGACGCCGGCGAATACCTCGCGGCACTCGCCCTGACCCTCGTGGCCGGCGCGTGGTCGTTGTGGATGGACACGCTGCGCCCGATCCGGAAGGAGCAAACGGGGCGCATCCACGTCTACTACTGGGTCCGATGGGCGCTGAGCGGGGTCCTGGTCGCGCTCAACCCCTGGTACGCGGTGTTCGCGTTCCTCGGCTACGTCGACGTCCGCCGCTTCGGCGTCGGCCGGCGCACCACGCTCGGCACCGTCGGAACGGTGGCCACCGCCGCGGTGATCACCGCGGCCCAGATGGGCGGCCGTACCCAGCTCACCGTCGCCAACGTCCCGCTCTACCTCTCGCTCACCGCCATCAACACGATCGTCGCCTCGGCGATCGTGTTGGTCGCGAACGCCGTACAGGTGCAGAACGACCAGCGCAAACAGGTCATCGACGCGCTCGCGGTCACCAACGCGCGGTTGGAGACGGCGCTCCGGGAGAACACCGGGCTGCACGCGCAACTGCTCAGCCAGGCACGGGAGGCGGGCGTCCTGGCCGAGCGGCAGCGGCTGGCCGGCGAGATCCACGACACCATCGCGCAGGGCCTGGCGGGCATCGTCACCCAACTGGGCGCGGCCCACGAGCAGGCCCGCCGACACGGCGGTGTACCCGTCGACTGGCAACGTCACCTCGATCAGGCCCGGGACCTGGCCCGGGACAGCCTGAGCGAGGCGCGCCGGTCGGTCGAGGCGCTGCGACCCGGGCTGCTCGCGGACCGGGTGCATCTGCCCGAGGCGATCGCCGAGTTGGTCGCGCGCTGGTCGGAGTCCACCGGTACGCCCGCCGCGGCCGGAACCGACGGCGTGGTGCGCACGCTGCCGGTGGATTGTGAGGTAGCCCTGTTCCGAGCCGCGCAGGAGGCGCTCGCCAACGTCGCGAAGCACGCGCACGCCACCCGCGCGGGGGTCTCGTTGACGTACCTGGACGACGTGGTCCTGCTCGACGTCCGCGACGACGGCGTCGGCCCGGCCGGGACCGACGACGTGCGCCCCGATGGGCACGGCGGGTACGGCCTGTACGCGATGCGCCACCGTCTGGCCCGGGTCGGCGGCACGGTCACCATCGAGGGCGCGCCCGGCGAGGGCACCACGGTGAACGTGTCCGTCCCGACCGGCCCGCCCACCGGACGCGGCGCACTCGCCCACGCCACGGACCCGGCCCCCGCCGAACCCGATTCGGCAACCCGGCTGCCCGTCGACGCTCCCTGCGGCGTACTCGCACAGGCCGCGGAGTCGGTCTGCGCCGAACCCGATTCGGCAACCCGGCTGCCCGTCGACGCTCCCTGCGGCGTACTCGCACAGGCCGCGGACTCGGTCTGCGCCGAGCCGGATCCGA
This sequence comes from Embleya sp. NBC_00888, assembly GCF_045207655.1. Classification (NCBI taxonomy): domain Bacteria; kingdom Bacillati; phylum Actinomycetota; class Actinomycetes; order Kitasatosporales; family Streptomycetaceae; genus Embleya; species Embleya sp. NBC_00888. The sequence continues at coordinate 4,538,079 of NZ_CP108785.1, forward strand.
CGACCCGGCTGCCCGTCGACGCTCCCCGCACCACCCTTGAGGAGACCCGCGCATGACCCCCGCCGCCCACTCCGCTCCCGGCCCGGGTTCCGACCCGCGCCCTGTCCCGGGCGATATCGGCGGGGCCCCGATCCGGCTGCTCATCGTCGACGACCACCCGGTGGTTCGGGACGGCCTGCGCGGCATCTTCGCCGGCGACCCCGGCTTCGACGTGGTCGGCGAGGCGGGTGACGGCGCGGCGGCGGTCGACCGGGTCCGGGTGGGCGGAGTGGACGTGGTGCTGATGGACCTGCGGATGCCCCGGATGGGCGGCGTCGAAGCGATCCGGGCGCTGCGCGAGGTGGCGCCGAACGTCCGTGTGCTGGTGCTGACCACGTACGACACCGACCGCGACGTCCTGCCCGCCGTGGAGGCGGGCGCGACCGGTTACCTGCTCAAGGACGCGCCGCGCGACGACCTGGTGCGTGGCGTCCAAGCCGCGCACGCGGGACAGGCGGTGCTGTCCCCGTCGGTGGCCGGCCTGGTGATGAGCCGGGTCCGCGCACCGGAGCCGACCCCGGCGGTACTCAGTCCGCGCGAGTCGGAGGTGTTGCGTCTGGTCGCCGCCGGCGGCACCAACCGGGAGGCCGCGGCTGCCCTGTTCATCAGCGAGGCCACGGTCAAGACCCACCTGCTGCACCTGTACGGCAAGCTCGGCGTCCGCGACCGGGCGGCAGCGGTGGCCGAGGCGTACCGACGCGGGCTGCTCGTCTAGTCGCCCGCGCCCGGTCCGCCTCGCCGGCCGACGGCCCGGCTCGCTCGCGGACGTCGGTCGTGTCCGCCGGATCGCCGCGAGTGCGCGGGCCTGGCCGCGGCGAGGGTGTCGACCAGGCGCGAGACGGTCGGGTCGGAGGTCACCGGACCGAACACGGCGGGCTCGACGTCGCCTTGGAGAAGGTCCGCATACTGCGCGCACGCGGCCTCGACCCACGATCCGACCGCCTGGTCAAGGCCGCCGACCACGGATGCTTCGCCCACGAGTCACAACCCGGCTGCTCGACCTACCTGGCGGCACGCGAACTCGGCCGGGCGTACGCCGCGGCGACCACCCCGCACGACCCGGCCGACACCCGGCCACGACCGCCGACCCGGCCCGTCCTGCCGCGCGGATGCGTCATCGCCGCCGCGGTCCCCAACGCCCAGGTCCCCCAAGGGCTTTCTGCTCGCCTGCGCCGGCTACACCCCGGAGTGACACACGGCGGTCCTTCGCGCGATCAGGGCACAGTGTGGTTGACCGCTGCGGGCCCGAGCCCCTCGGTGGCCGCGGCGGGTTTCGCGCTCGCGTGGTCGACCCCCAGCCCGGGACGGGAGAGCGGCTTGCCTAGGATCGCAGGTCGACCACTGAACCGATCCGAAAGGACAGGGAGACCGGGTTGGAGCTCACCGGCACGTTGACGGAGGCCGACTGGGAGTCGCATCGTCCTGCGGTCTTCGGGGCGGCCTACCGGATCCTCGGTACGGTCGCCGAGGCCGAGGATGTGACGCAGGAGGTCTGGTTGCGCAGTGCCGCCGAGGATTTGTCCGAGGTGCGGAATCTGCGGGCCTGGCTGGTGACGATGGCCGCCCGAATGTCGTTCAACGTGCTGAAATCCGCGCGGGTCCGACGCGAGTGCTACATGGGTCCATGGTTGCCCGAGCCGGTGGTGACCGGGCCGGACGCGTCCGTCGGGGTGCTCGTGGACGAGTCGGTGGGCACCGCGATGCTGGTGGTGATGGAGACGCTTTCTCCCGCCGAACGCGTCGCACTCGTCCTGCATGACGTCTTCGACTTCCCGTTCGCCAGGATCGCCGAGGTGCTCGGCGGCACACCCGCCGCCGGTCGCAAGCTCGCCTCCCGTGCGCGGGCCCGGGTCGCCGAGGTCCGGGAGCGGCCCCGCGCGAGCAAGGCCGAGACCGAACGCGTCCTCAAAGCGTTCAAGGCCGCGGCCGACGCGGGGGATATCGCCGGACTCGTCGGGTTGTTGGATCCCGACGCCGTCTACATCGGCGACGGGGGAGGCAAGACGACCGCCGCGCGCAGGCCGGTTCACGGCGCCGAGACGATCGCGCTGCTCGCGGTCGGGCAGATCCGGATCAGGCGCCCGGACGCGTTCCGGATCATCGAGGTGAACGGGCACCCGGCCCTGGTCACCTACAGCGGCGGCGAACCGGTCTGGCTCGACACCGTGGAAGTCGCCAACGGACGGATCACGACGTTCAGAAGGCTCGCCAATCCCGAGAAGCTCGCCCGCGTCGGTCACATCTGAACCCGCTGTCTTGTCTCCCTGCCGAACCCCCCTCCATCGGGGGCGACGCGCGAGAGAGGACGACGGGATGGCACACGTTGTGATCATCGGAGGCGGTTTCGCGGGTGTATGGAGCGCGGCGGGGGCGGCACTGGCACGCGGGGACGCGGACCTGAGTATCACCCTCGTCGCGCCGAACGAGCACCTGGTGCTCCGGCCGCGTTTGTACGAGCCGGAGCCGGACCTGGCCAAGGTGAAGCTTGCCAGGATCCTGGATCCGATCGGCGTCCGGCACCTGCGGTCCCGGGTCGACGCGATCGACACCGCCCGTCGTGTGGTGGTGGCCGCGGGCGAGGAGATCGCCTACGACCGCCTGGTGCTGGCGGCGGGCAGCAAACTCGTCGCGCCACGGGAACTGCCCGGCGCCGAACGGCTTTTCGACATCGACACGCTGGACGGTGCCCGGCGACTCGCCGACCATCTGCGGGACCGTGCGGACTGTTCCGCGGTGGTGGTCGGCGCCGGATTCGTCGGTTTGGAGGCCGCGACCGCACTGGCCGCTCGAGGCCGGGTGTTGCTGGTGGACCGATCGGAGACGGTCGCCGATCAACTCGGCCCCGGCCCGCGCGAGGAGATCGAGGCGGCGTTGGACAAGCTGGGCATCGAACGCCGCCTGGAGACCACGGTCACCGAGGTCGGAGCAGGCCATGCCGTCCTCTCCGACGGCACCCGGGTCGAGGCCGACGCGGTGGTCTGGTGCGCGGGGATGACGGCCAGCGAATTGACCCGGCAGATTTCGGATGAACTCGACGATCTCGGCCGGGTGCCGGTGGACCATCGGCTGCGCGCGCTTCCCGAGGTGTTCGTCGCCGGGGACACGGCAGCGGCAGCGTACGACGCCGAGCACACGGTCATGCAGGCGTGCCAACACGCGACCCCGCTCGGCAAGGTCGCCGGGTACAACGCGGCGGCCGACCTGCTGGACCTGCCCTTGCGCGACTTCACCCCGGGCCCGTACGTCACCTGCCTGGACCTGGGCGGTGCCGGTGCGATCTTCACCCGGGGCTGGGACCGCAAGGTGATGGCTTCGGGCGCGGACGGCGCGGCCATCAAGACACGAATCAACCAGGCCATCCACCCACCGGTCGACGACGCCTCCGCCATCCTCGCCGCCGCCGACCGCGTCTACCTCGAACTCCCCTTCTTCCCTCGCCCGGAGGAGAACGCAGCGTAGATGTATTGCCCACGGAGATTGATGACGGATCGCAGGATGGGTTGATCTTGGACGGGTGAGGGCCTTTCGGGTGCGATGTGGATTGCGGCATGCGCAAGATGCGGTCCGCTTCGACGGCGAAGGATGCTCACCCGACCGCCTCGCCGGGCTGGTGCCGGCACCGCGTGAAGTCCGGCGGCAGCGGGACGCCGGCATAGGTATCGGCCGTTTCGGACGTCGGATGTAGCGAAGCCGCGAAGCCGCCCGATCACGGATGGTGGAATCCACGAACGGGCGGCTTCAACGGAGGGCGCTTCGGGTCGAGGGTGATTGCGAGCGGCTGCGGAGGGCTGTACCGAAGTGCAATCGGCGTCGGACGTCACCGATTGGGAGCGAAACCGGCCGGGTCGAGCCGAATGCGATACGCATCCGAGTCGGCGCCGGGCGGACACCGCATCAGTGCCGACCCTTGGCCGGCCGGTGCCCGGGTTCTGTCTTCCAGACAGCATCCGGAACCGATCCGGCCGGCTCGGCCGAGTCCTCCCGCGTCCCTTCCTCAGCCCGAGCTCAGTGCCTCGGTGGGTGGTAGTCGTGCCGCGCGACCGGCCGGGTAGAGGCCGGCGAGTGCGCCGATCGCCACGGATGCGGCGACGCCGCCCAGGATGGCTGGCCAGGGCAGTACGAGTGGCCATCCCTGGGCGTGGGCGTATCCGCTGGTGACGATCAGGCCGAGCAGTACGCCCGCGACGCCGCCCATGCCGGACAACGTCACCGCCTCGGTCAGGAATTGCAGCCGGATCTGGCCGCGTCCGGCGCCCAGTGCTCGGCGCAGTCCGATTTCCTGGCGGCGTTCGAGGACGGAGATGACCATCGTGTTGGCGACCCCGACCCCGCCCACCAGGAGCGCGACCGCGCCCAGGCCGACGAACAGTCCGGTGAAGGTGTTCTTGGCGGCGAGCTGCGCCTCCAACGCGTCGGAGGGGCGACTGACCTTGACCCCGGCCGGGTCCGCCGGATTGACCGTCGCCGCGAGCACGTTGCGTACGTCGGTCACCGCGTCCTCGGCGGAGCGCTCGTAGATCCGGGTGGGGTGTCCGTCGAAGTCGAGCAGGTCGCGGGCGGCCTGCCAGCCGACCAGCGCGGTGCGGTCCACTTCGGGGGCCAGGGGTATGGGGTCCAGGATGCCGATGACGGTGAACCACCGGTCGCCGATCCACACCTGCCGGTTGGGTCCGTCGACGCCGAGGAGTTCGGCGGCCCGCGAGCCCAGCACGACGGTGGGGTAGCGGGAGGTGGCGGCGTTGAACCACTGCCCCTTGCCGACCCGGCCGCCGATCGTGTCGAGCAGGTCCACGCGGGTCGCGGCGACGGTGATGCCCTTGGTCTCGCGCGGATCGATCCGGTCGGTGCGCCGGACGCTGCGACCGTCCAACTGGGCCGTGGCGCTCGCGGAGGTCACCGGGCCGATCCGGCGCACCATGTCGACCGCGTCCTCGGGCAGTTTCACCTGGCCGCCGAACATCGAGTCGCCGGGTCCCACCGAGAGCATGTTCGTGCCCAGGCTCCGGATCTGGTCCATGAGTCGGGCCTGGCTGGCGGTGCCGATGCCCAGGACCGCGACCATGGCGGCGATGCCGATCGCGATGCCCAGGCCGGACAGGACCGCGCGCATCGGTCGGCCGCGTACTCCGAGCAGGCCGACCCGCACCACGTCGACGGGTCCGAGCCGGGCCGTCCCCGGCAGCGGCACCGGCGTCGGCGTCGGGCGGGGGGCGGTGTCGTGGTCGGGCATCGTCATCCGGGCACCCCCACCGGCAGTTCGCCGGAGACACCGCTGTCGGCGTGGATGCGGCCGTCGAGGATCTCCACCCGGCGGGGCAGCGATCGGGCGATCCCGGGGTCGTGGGTGATCACGACGATGGTGGTGCCGTCCGTGTGCAGTTCGTGCAGCAGTCGCATCACCGTCGCTCCGGAGCGGGAGTCGAGTGCGCCGGTGGGCTCGTCGGCCAGGACCAGTGCGGGTCGGGCGACCAGCGCGCGGGCGATGGCGACGCGTTGGCGTTCGCCGCCGGACAATTCGCGGGGGACGTGGTCGAGTCGGCTGCCCAGGCCGACCCGGGCCAGCGCGTCGGCGGCGCGTTCGCGGCGTTCGCGGACCGGGATGCCGTGGTAGTAGAGGCCGTTGGCCACGTTGTCGACCGCGGTGAAGTGCTCGGTGAGGAAGAACTGCTGGAACACGAAGCCGATCCAGTTGGCCCGCACGCCGGAGAGTTGACGGTCCTTCAGCCGCGCGATGTCGTGCCCGAGGAGGCGCACCACCCCCTCGGTCGGCCGGTCCAGGGTGCCCATCAGTTGCAGCATGGTCGATTTGCCGGACCCGGACGGCCCGACGACCGCGAGGAGTTCACCCGCCCCGACGGTCAGGTTCGCGTCGATCAGCGCGTGCACGCCGCCGGGGTAGGAGCGGCCGACGTGCTCGAGTTCGATCACGGGTACCGGGGCGCCGGGATCGGGCGCCCCCGGTTCGTCGGTGTTGTGCTTCGTTCTGCGATGCCTCCTCATGCCTTCGGCACCCCGACCTTCAGGCCCTCGGTCACGCCGTCGCCGGTCACCTCGACCCGCCCGTTGGCGAACATCCCGAGTTCGACCTTCAGCAGCCGCGTGTTGCCGTCCGGTTCGAGGGCCTCGATGCCGTAGCCGCCCTCGGCGAGCGCGAGCAGCGCGTTGACCGGGACGGTGAGCACGCCCTTCCGCTCCTTGCCGGTGAACCCGACGGTGACCGGCGCACCGTCCAGGGTGCCCGCGTCCTTGGGCTGGTCGAGCGCGATGTCGACCGGGATGGTGGCCTTGTCCCCGCCCGGCGGTGCGCCGCCCTGGGACTGTTCGCCCTCCTTGGCCACGGTGCCGACGCGGGTGACGGTGCCGGTGGCGGTTTTGCCGCCGGGCAGGGTGATCTGGACCTTGGCGTCCTTGCTCGCCAGGGTCTGTTTGTTGACCGGCAGGTTCACGGTGACCCGGCGGCCGGTGCCGCTCGCCTTGAACAGCGGCCCCTGCGAGGTCGCGCCGAGCGAGGCGGTGACCTCGCCGACCCGGACCGAGTCGGGCAATACGACCGCGTCGCCGGGATCGAACCGGCCGGTCTGCCTGTGGCCCATGTCCTTCTGCCACTTCTTCAGCGCGCCGGCGGTCGCGTCGGTGAACTTCTCGTCCACGGTGAACCCGCCGTAGCCCAGGGCCTGGAGGTTCTGCTCCAACTCGCGGACGTCCACCCCCTTTTCGACGCCGACGTACAGCGCCCGCCAGAACGGCGTCTCGCCGTAGAACAGCGGCACCTTCGTCCCGTCCCGCCCGTACACCCGATCCCCGCGCGTCAACGTGTCGCCCACGCCCGGGAGCCAGGTGATGGTGCCGGGACCCGCGTTGTTCCCGGCATCCGGCGGCGTACCCCCCTGACCGGACCCCCCACCCGTACCGGCCCCTCCACCCGAACCCGAGCCCTGGGGCGGATTGCCGCCACCCGGGCCCTGCGACGGAGGCGGAGTGCCGCCACCCTGCGGTCTGTTCCCGCCGTTCGGGGGCGGCGTCTCCTTGTCCGGACCGGGCGCGGCCGCGTTCACGGAGTACGTACCCGCGTACCCGAGCTTGCCGTCCACGTTCTGCCGGTCCACCAGGTCCGCCCGGGTCACCGGGACCGCATCCAGTTTCGTGCGGTTCGTGGAGGCGCCGGAGCCGTCGCCGCCGTCCGAGAGCAGTACGGCCGCCGCGCCGCCCGCCGAGGCGAGCACCAGAGCCGCCGCGATGGCCCGCCGGCGACGGCGACGTCGACGCCCGCGTGGGTGCGCCGTGCCGTCCGGGTCGGCAGGGGCCGACGCGGGTTCCTTGTCGTACTCGTGCTGTGGGGTGTCGATCGAAACCACGAGGCCGCCCCTACTTCTTGTTCGTCAGCGGCGGAACCTTCTTGTTGCACAACTCCATCGCGTTCTTCACCTTGTCGTCGCTCCCGTCGAGGGTGACCATCGCGCCGCCCGCACCGGCGTCGCCCACGTTCACGCCGTTCTCGCGCAGGCAACTCATGTGCTTGGCCTGCCACTCCTTGAACTTGGGGTCGTTGGGATCGAAGTCGCTCTTCGGCTGGAACTTCTCGCACGCCTTCATCGCGTCCTCGGTCTTGGACGACCCCTCGTCCGCGGGCATCGCCCCGATCCGCATCGCGCCGCCCTCACCGGGCTCCGGGTCCGGCATGTCGACGCCGTGCTCACGCATGCAACTCGCGAACTTGACCATCTGGTCGCGGCGTTCGGCGTCGTCACCCTTGCCCGAGCCGGAGCCGCCGCCGCTGCTCTCGGCCTTCGCGCCGCTGCCGCCGCCCGAGGCCACCTTGTTCTTCGCCGAGCCGCCGCCGTCGTCACCGCACCCGGCCGTGCTCAAGGCGAGGCCACTCGCCAGAACCACCCCCACCGCCAACCGCAGCGCCAAGGGTCGTCCCGATCCTGTGCGCCCAAACCTCGTCATCACTGCCGCTCCCACCTGTAGTCCTGCCGTCGGTCGTGAGGCCACCCCTCGTCGACACCGCCGTGACGACGAAGGATGCGGCAACAGCTCTATGCGTCGGGGGGTTTCCAGGCTGTTACTCGAACCGGTTATCCGGAGTAAACGCCAGGTCGCGTATAACCGGTGGGGTCGGGTTGGAAGTCTGCCAATCCGGGCAATTCGCTCTTCGCCCCACGCCTTCCGGCCCGACTCCCCACCCTTCCCCCTGGCCGAAGCGGAGCGACGAGACCTTGCGAGTCCTGGTGACCGAGGACGAGGAACCACCGGCCGATCCGACTGCCCGAGGACCGCTCTGGGCGGCGATCTGCGCGCCGAACTCGGCGACCCCCCAAGTCATCCGAACCTTGCCCGGATCGGGATACCTGACATGAGCAGACGGCGCGTATGCGTGGGAAGGGGCCCGAGAGGATTCCGGACGAGCGGCCCGGTGACAGGCGTACGGCTGCTCTCCCGGGCGCTGTTTCGCCGGCCGTCGGCGCGAGCGCGACTCGCGCTCCTGTACGGCGGCATGTCGCTCGTCGTCGGCACGGTGCTGCTGGGCATCGTGTACTGGTTCGTCGACCAGCGGTTGTCCCGACAACTGCCGATGGCGATGGCCAGGACGTTCGCGGTGGATACGTCGGGCACGTACGACCAGACCGAGAACGTCACCGGCCGGTCCCAACCCGCCGTGCCGCTGCCAGGCGCTGCGAGCCAATTCACGGTGATCCCCGCCGAATCGATCCGTCGGGCCATCGACACAGGCCAGGACGTGACGATGAGTCAACTGCTGACCGTGCTCGGCGCCGCCCTGCTCCTGCTCGCTGCGGCCTCGATCCTGGTCGGCTGGTGGATGTCCGGCCGAGTGCTGCGTCCGGTCCACGGAATCACCGCGACGGCCCGCCGGTTGTCCGAACACAACCTGCACGAGCGGATCGCCATGCCGGGCCCGGACGACGAACTCAAGCAACTCGCCGACACGTTCGACGGAATGCTCGATCGCCTGGAGAAGTCCTTCGACAGCAGGCGCCTGTTCGTCGCCAACGCCTCACACGAGTTGCGTACGCCGCTGACCATCCAACGCACGGCGATCGAGATCGGCCTGGCCGACCCGCACTCCCCGGAAGACATCGTGGCGACGCGCGAACAACTCCTCGCACTGAACCGTCGCACCGAACGCCTGATCGACGGCCTGCTCGACCTCGCCGTGAGCGAACGCGGCAACGTCCAGGCGTCCCCGGTCGCCCTCGACGAACTGACCGCCGACGTCCTGCGCCAGACCCGCCCGGCGGCCGAACGGGCGGGCGTACGAGTCGACGCGAACCTCGCCGGCAGCATGGTCGCCGGCGACCCGCTGCTCCTGCGCCAACTGGTCACCAACCTGGTCGAGAACGCGGTCCGTCACAACCACGCCGGCGGCTTCGTCACGGTCGGCGTCTCGGCCGGCTCCCTCCGCGTCCGCAACACCGGCCCCGTCATCCCCGCCGACCACATCCCCGAACTCTACGAACCCTTCTGCCGCTTCCGCCCCAACCGCACAGGCTCCTCCAAGGGCTCCGGCCTGGGCCTGTCCATAGTCCAAGCCATAGTCCACGCCCACGCAGCCCACATAACCACCACCGCCAACCACCACGGCGGCCTCACCATAGCCGTAGCCCTCCCGAAAACACTCCACCCGACAACGGCCGCGCAGACGGTGTCCGGCCCACGGTAGTCACCGAACACCGGGTGTCGCGGCGTGTGCGAACCCGCACGCCGACTGCGCGAACCGCACACGCCCCTCCGACGCGTGAGCCGATTCGGTCTCCATGAAACGCGCGGCGGTTCGCGCCGCCACCACCCGACGCATCCGAAGGTTGCCCATGGCCATGCCCCTGCTCCTGACCCGCCGCCTTGCGGCCCCCGCCGGCTGTCCACGCTCGCTGCCGGACCACCACTACGATCCCGACTTGTGCGCGAACGTGGTCGCCGACGGCACCCTGCTCGTCCACGCAGCGGACGCGGACCTGGTTGCGGACTACACCTCCACCCAGGAGCCGTCCGGGCTCAAGGCAGACGACTGACGGCCAACCCACCGTCGAGTACGTCGGCATCAACCCCCCACGACCTCCGGGGAGGCGGCATCGCGGATGCGGTGGACGCGGCGGCATCGGTGTTCGCGGCCGGTCACGCCGGCGGGGTCAGCGCCGCCGCTCCGAAAGAGACGTCGAACCGATCGCACCAGATGGAGACGCTCGTGTAGCGGGCCAGGTCGAGGTCGGCGGGCAGGGTGTAGTTCTGGTTGCCCTTGTTGCCCTTGAGCTCACCGAGGTTCACATGGGCGCCGTCGTCGAACACCCGCCAGCCGTCCTTGCCCGACTTGACCGGTGCGTCGGTCAGCCACACCCGCAGGGCCGGTCCGTTGCTGGTGTCGAGATCCTCCAGGCGCAGGATGCGCGAGCCGTCGGCGAGGCGCACGATCCGCGCACTGCCCGATGTGGCGTGTTCGTGGCTGATGAACTCACCGGCGGCGAGCGTACCCGGCTCGGCGGGGGCAGCGGAGGTGACCGGAGTCGAGCCGGCCGATCCGGCTGGGGCCGCCGGCGGCCCCACCTGAAGGGGTGGCGCCGCTGCGACCGGCGGCAGCGCCTCGTCGACCGTGTCGTCCACCCACAACTTCCACGGCTGGAACCAGTACAACCCGAACCCGACGGCGACCGCGCCCGCGACCAAGAGCCCCGACACCCACGGCTTGGCCAATACCCGCAACACCCGCGTCATGGTTGATCCCCCGACGGTCGAACTCCGACAGCGACACCGAACAGTCAAGCGGAGAAACCGACTCCGACGGAGTCCCCCATCTTTCCGAACTCTTACGAAGCCGCGCGGGTCGAACGCGAGGTCCGATTTCCGCCGGCGATGCGGTGTTTTCCTCGGCATGGTGACCTGAGTGCCGGCCGGACTCAGGGCCGACTGCCTCGTGTGTTCAGCACAGTCCGAGCGACCTTCCCGGCCGGCCTTAGCCCGGGGATTCTCGGCCCCGCCGGCGCGCTGAACAACCGAACTCGGCCCCTACTGCCGGAAATGTGCGGACCGTCGTGAATTGGGAGAGTCGTCATCATCGAAAATCCGGGAAGCGGTTGGCCCGTCCCACCGTATTACGTGGCAATTCTCAGCACCGTCCTGTCCGGAGAGGACTCGGAGAATTACACGCGATCCGAGGCGAGGATGCTCGAACTCGCGGAGAAACAGCCGGGCTACCTGGGGCGGGAGTCGGCCCGCACCGCCGACGGTCGCGACGTGACCCTCGTGTACTACGCCGACGAGCAGTCGCTGAAGGCCTGGCGTGACAACGCCGAGCACCGACATGCCCAGCGGCTGGGACGGGAGCGCTGGTACGCCTCCTACGAGGTGCGTATCGCTCGGGTGGAACGCGGTTACCGGTTCGAAGCCCCAGCCCCCGGACGATGAAGACGTCGGTGACGGCGGCCTTGTGGCGGTCTTCGTACCCATCCGGGGCGGTTGCGTGCGCGTAGGGATCGGCCGTGAGGCGGTCCATGGCGCGTTCCACCGTCCTGTGGCGCGTGCGGGTGGAAGCTCGGCGAGGTCGAGGGCGGGTGGCCGCGGAGTCGAGTGGATCGACGACGGTGGGGCGCGGTCGATACGGATGGCGGTATATCCGGCCACTTCGGGTGACACCGTACGGATTTACGCCAAACCTCACCCATATAGTCATACGGCTGCAGAGCGATGGGCGGAGTGCCTAGAGTGAAGGTGCTTGACGCCGTATCGGGTGTTTCGTACTGAGATGCACCCATCGAGCCGGGGGGCTTGCGATGAGGGACAACGGTAGGTCGGCGCGGGGGCCGGAGCCGTTCCGGGGGCCGCCGGCCTGGGTGATCCGGCGTGACGTCGTCAACGCCCTCTCGGCCAGGGCAGACACGGCAGATACGGCAGACACGGACGACACGGACGACACGGACGACTGAGGGCGACAGCCCCGGGCAAGCCATCCGCCCTGTGGACGTTCCCGATCGGCGTCGGGGCCTCGCACCGGAGCCCGCACACCGGGGTCCCGGCTGTCGCCCCGGCAGCGCGGGCACATGCAGACGGGGCCCGCGCCACCCTGACCGCAACTCGCCGAGCGAGAGGTGAAGACATGTACGCCTACCACCTGATCTACGACATCCCCACCACCAATCCCAGGCAGTTCCGGGTCCTGGTCGCCTGGAAGAACGTGTACGGGTCCCGCTTCGGCGGCAACCCGACCCAGCCCACCGTCCTGAACGGGTCGGGGCAACTCGTCATCCCCGGAGGTTCCGTCACCGCCCCCGACGTGATCACCGCGGGCCGGATCGAGTTCTTCGAGGAGACCGGCATCGACCTCAGGCAGGACGTCGTGCGTCAACAGATGAAGACCGTCGGCAACGCCTGGTCGCGCGTGCTGGACCAGCAAAACGGTGCTCACTGCGTCTACCAGGAGGTCCAGGACGTCGAGTTCGTCGAGAGGACCTGCAACACCAACATCCAGGCGCAGGTCCCGCAGGATCAGGAACTCCATTCCGCGCGGGCCTACGACGCCTCCGCCGTCGGCCAACTCTTCGGCGCCGTTCCCCTGGCCGACCTCACCACCGGGTGGCGGGGCACCCAGTACAACAACCTCGACACCAACAACCAGGCAGTGGCCAGGAGGAAGTCCCAAGCCCCGGGAGACTGGTACGTGACGGCGGTCCAGGGCCTGCAATTCGCACCCTAGTGCCGGGTTCCGCCTTGGCGGGTGGGTGGTGGTCGAACAGTCGGGGTCCCGGCCGGCGATGTGAGCGTACGTCGCGGCGTTGAAGAGCGTTTCGCGGTCGGCCGGGTCGGCGGCGACCTGCGCGCGGGCGTGGTCGGCTACGTGATCGGCCGGGACGGGACGTCTACGCGCTTGACGCCGCCGCCGGCGCGGGCCCGGTGTGGTGCCCGGTGCGGATCACGTGTGCGGGTCGGGCGCGGGTCTGTCGGTCGGCGGTTCGGGGGATCCGTTCTCGCTAGCCGGGGGCGCCGAGTGTTCGTAACGCCGCCGCAGGTCGCCCGGGGTGGTGCCGTGCCAGCGGTGGACGGCGCGGCGCAGGGCACGCGCGTCGCTGAAGCGCGCGCGGGCCGCGATCGTTCGCATGGGGACGTCGCTGTCGCGGATGAGGTCCATGGCGAGTTCCTCGCGCACCACTTCCACTTCGTCGCGCCACGTGGTGCCGAGCTCGCCGAGTCGGCGTTGCAGCGTGCGCGGGCTGAGTGCCATCCGCCGGGCGACCGAGGCCAGGGACAGGTCGGGGTCGTGGAAGGTCGCGCGGAGCGTGGTGCGGAAGGTGCCGTGCCAGCCGAGGACCGGCTTGGCCGATGCGATGGTCATGTCCGCGTGGCTGCGCAGGACGTCCTGCAGACCCGGCTGGGTTTGCGGCATCGGGGCGTGCGCGTCCTCGGCGAGGTAGGTGATCGAGTTGACCGGGGCGCCGAACTCGATGTTCCGGGTGCCCAGGAGATCGGTCAGCGGCCCGAGCGTGTTCGGCGGTCCGTGTCGGAAGGTGACGCGCACCGGGACGACGGGACGCCGCAGCCCCTCGGTTGCCCGGCGGCTGATCAACGGCAGGACGAACTGCTCCACGGCGGCGACCACATCGGGTTCGGCGGGGCCGGTGGAGTGCGTCACGGTGAACAGGCGGCCGTCGTCGGTCACGTGCAGCTTCTCCGCGCCCGGATCCCCGATGACCGTGACATAGCCGAGCCGGTGCGAAGCGATTCCGCGAGTGTGTCGCCGGAGGTGAACAGGTAGTCCCACACGCCGAAGGTCCCCATCGGGGCCAGTCGGACGGCGTGCATGCCGGCGTGCACCGCGGGGCGTCCGAGAATGATCTGCTCCCACAGGACGAGTGCGGTGGGTGTGGACACCCGGGCGAACTCGTCGGCCAGGACGATGTCGCCGACGTCGGGTAGTCGTATCAGCCTGGCCGGATTCATCCCTGCCTGGCGCGCGGCGTCGACCATGAAGCGCCCCATGCGGGCGGAGACGGTTCCGTTGAGCACAGTGCCCGAGGCTAGATCACGATCGGTGCCGCGTCGATGGTGGCCGTCTCGTTGGCATGTGCCGTCCCTTCGGTGGCGGGCCGGGTCCCTCGTCCGGTCGGGGTGGCGACCATACGGTCGAAGAGTCACAGAACGAGCTGCGGCGAACCGCGGACGGACCGCAACGGTGCCGCCCGACGGGACGTGCCGCGTATCCTCCCGAGCGAAACGGAACCTGCCGTGAACCACCCCACCACGCATATCGCGAAGCTCCTCGCGCGCTCCGAAAGCCTGCGCGGCGCGTCGCACGACTCGGCGCCGCCGCCGGCCCCGCCCGTCGACACGCACCGCGCGGCCGGCGCGCGGTGAGCCGCTGTGCGAGCGGCCTGGTACGAGCGCCACGGTCCGGCCCGCGATGTCCTGACCCTCGGCGAGTTGCCGACACCGTTTCCCGCACCGGGCGAGGTCCGGGTCCGGGTCGCCGTCTCCGCCGTCCATCGGTGCGACACCCGCAAGCGGCAGGGGACGCCGGAATCGGTCATGCGGTTTCCCCGGGTCGTCCCCCATGACGACGGCGCGGGAGTGATCGACGCGGTGGGACGGGGTGTCGACGCGCGCCGGCTCGGGGAGCGCGTCTGGGTCTACCTCGCGCAGTCCTACCGGCCGTTCGGCACCGCCGCCGAGTACACCGTCGTGCCCGACCCGCAGGCCGTTCCGCTGCCGGCGGGGATCCCGTTCGACCAGGCGGCGGGGTTGGGCAGGCCGGGCATCACGGGTCACCGGGCGATCCTCGGTGACGGGACGGTGACCGGGCAGACGGTCGTGGTCACCGGCGCGCTGGGCTCGGTCGGCCGCAGCTCCCTCGCGGTGGGCCGGCGCGCGGGCGCCACGGTGGTCGCGGCGGTGCGGCAGGGTGCCCATGTCGCCCGGGCGTTGGCTGCGGGGGCGCATCACGCCGTCGACCTGACGTCCGGTCAGGTCGCCCGACGGATCCGCGAGTTGGCGCCCGACGGGGTCCACCGCGTCGCCGATTGCGCGTTCACCGACAACCTCGCGACCTGGTTGGAGACGCTCGCGTACGGCGCGACCATCGCGACCTATGCGAACGGCCGCAGCGCGGCCCCGGTGCCGTTCCAGTCGCTCGCGGTCAAGAACGTCACCGTGCACTTCCTGGGCAACGACGACTTCCCGGACCACGCCAACCACGCCGCCGCGGTGGAGCTCACCGCCGCGCTGTGCGCGGGCGACCTGTGCTTCCCCGACGTCCGGCGCTTCGCCCTCGACGACATCGTCCAGGCCCACGAGACCGCCGAACACCCCGCGACCCGAGGCCGCGTCGTCGTCACACCGTAGGCGCCCCAACACGGGAACAGATTTCCCATACTAATGGATAGAGTCTATGCTGAGCATTAGATAGGCTCTTTCCGATCGCCTCCATCCATCACCATCCGAGGAGCAAGGACGAGATGAGCACCATCAAGGCACTGCAGACCGGCCACGTCGGCCTCAACGTCACCGACCTCGACCGTTCCGTGTCGTTCTACAAAGCCGTGTTCGGGTTCGACGTCGCGGCCGAGGGCAAGGAGGCCGACCGCCGGTTCGCCTTCCTGGCCCGCGACGGGAAGCTGCTGGTCACCCTGTGGCAGCAGAGCGAGGGGGCGTTCCCGGCCGACCGGGCCGGCCTGCATCACCTGTCGTTCCAGGTCGAGACCATCGACGAGGTGAAGGCCGTCGAGCAGATCCTGCGCGGCCTCGACGCGCGGTTCGCGTACGACGGCGTGGTACCGCACGGCGAGAACGGCACGTCGGGCGGCATCTTCTTCACCGACCCGGACGGCATTCGTCTGGAGATCTACGCCCCGACCGGCGCCGACCCGGCCGACGCGCCCACCGAGGGTGCGCCCACCTGCGGCTTCTTCTAAACCCGCGCGGCGGTCGCGCCGCAACAGCCAACCGCAACACCGATTCGGGAGGAACGCCGTGGCAACCCACTACGAACCCGGGGAGATCGCCGTCCAAGAGCGCGCCGGCCTGACCCGTCAGGCATCACACGCGCTGGCCGGAATCGGCGACACGATCCCACCGGTCGCCGCGGCGTTCCTCGCCGACCAACCCGTGATCATCGTCGGCGGCACGGACCGCGAGGGCCGCGTCTGGGCTACGCAACTGACCGGCGCCCCGGGATTCCTGCGGGTTCCCCACCCGGGCACCCTGGTCGTCGACGCGCTGCCGATCCCCGAGGACCCGCTGGCCGAACTGCTCTCCGGCCCGGCCCGGGTCGGCATGATCGCCATCGAGCCCGCGACCCGCCGCCGCATGCGGGTCAACGGGCACTCCACCCCGGTGGACGGCGGGCTGCGGGTCGACTTGGACCAGGTCATCGCCAACTGCCCCAAATACATCCAAAGGCGCGACGCCCGAGTCGTCGACACCCCCGGCGGCGCGACACGCTCGCGTGCGGTCCGCCGGGGCACCGCGCTCACCACCGCGCAGCAGGACATCGTCCGCGCCACCGACACCTTCTTCGTCGCCACGACCGACGGGTCCGGCAACGCGGACGCCTCGCACCGCGGCGGAAATCCGGGCTTCGTCCAAGTACTCTCGCCGACCCTGCTGCGCTGGCCCGACTACCTCGGCAACGCCATGTTCCTCACGCTCGGCAACCTCGAATACCATCCGGCCGCCGGCCTGTTCGTCCCCGGCTGGGACAACGGTTCGTCGCTGCACCTGTCCGGTACGGCGCGCACCGTCTGGGACACGGACGAGATCGCCGCCGTCCCGGGCGCCCAGCGCCTCGTGGAGTTCACCGTGCACGACGTGGTCGAGATCGCCGACGCCGTGCGGTTGCGCTGGAGCGCCCCGGAGTACTCGCGTTTCAACCCTCCTGTCGCCTGACCCTGTAAGGGAGTTCGCCCATGCGTATCACCGTGGACATGACGGTGTGCGAGAGCCATGGCCAATGCGTCTTCGCCGCACCGGACGTGTTCGCCTTCGACGACGACGACTACCTCGTCCACGACGCGGAACCCCCCGCCGCCCTGGCCGAGCACGTACGCACAGCCGCCTCGATGTGCCCGGTCCGCGCCATCACCATCGCCGAGGACAGCGCATGAGGCGCATCGTGATCGTGGGCGCGTCACTGGCGGGCCTGCGCGCCGCACAGGCGCTGCGCGCCGAAGGGTTTCGCGGCACCCTGACCCTTGTCGGCGCCGAGCCCCATCTCCCGTACGACCGACCGCCGTTGTCCAAGCGTCAGCTGACGGATGCGGCACGGCCCGAGGACGGCGACCTGCCGATCCCGCCCGACCTCGACGCGACCTGGCTGCTCGGCACCCCGGCCGAGGCCCTCGATCCGGCGAGCCGCACGGTCCGACTGGCCGACGGCCGCGAACTCGACTACGACGGACTGGTCATCGCCACCGGCGCCGCCGCTCGGACCCATCCGGCCGGCCACGTCCCCGACGGGGTCCGCACCCTGCGCGGGCGCGACGACGCGGCGGCACTGCGGACCGAACTGCGTGCGGGCCGGCGGATCACCGTGGTCGGCGGCGGCTTCCTGGGCAGCGAGCTCGCGGTGGCCGCCCGTAGCCGCGGGCTCGACGTCACCCTGGTGGTGTCGACCGCCCAGCCGTTGGCCCGCCTGGTGGGGGAGCGGGTCGGCGCCTACGTCGCCGAGCTGCACCGAGGCGCCGGAATCGCCCTGGTCACCCATCGGACCGCGCTGGGCTTCACCGGGAATCCCGCCCTGAGCCAGGTCGTCCTCTCGGGCGGCGACACCATCGACGCCGACCTCGCCGTCCTCGCCCTGGGCGCCGATCCCAACACCGGATGGCTTTCCGGATCGGGCCTGCTGGTGGCCGGGGGCGTGGCGTGCGATCCGTGCCTGCGGGTGCTGCACGAAAACGGTGCGCCGCTGCCGAACGTGGTCGCGGCGGGCGATGTCGCCATGTGGCCGCACCCGCTCGCCGACGGCGCGTCGATCGCGCTCGGCCACTGGAGCAACGCCGCCGAACAAGCCGCGGCCGCCGCGCGCACCCTGTTCCACCGCGACGAGGCCCGGCCGTTCACCGCGGTGCCGTCCTTCTGGTCCGACCTGCACGGGTCCACGCTGCGCGCCGTCGGCCTGCCGGCTTACGCCGACGAGCACCGAGTCACCCGGTACGACCTCCTCGGCCGCAGGCTGGAGGTCACGTACCACCGCGCGGGGCGCCTCGTCGGCGCGGTGACGGTGGGCCGCCCCGGCCGACTCGCCGCGTACCGCCGCATCCTGACCGAAGAACTGCTCCAGGCAGCCTGAGCACGAGCCCCTCCCGGCCGGCCGGCGCTCTCGGCACAGGCATACCGCCACGCTCCTGTTGCGCCGGTGTCGCGCCGAGCCCGGTGGGCCGGCCGGTGTGAGCGCGGGGAAGGGTTGCTCCGGGAGACGGCCGGGGGAGAGGCTCGCGCCGTTCGCGCTCTCCGCGAGGGCTTGAAGCCTCTCCATGAGCACGTCGCCGACGCCGACCGGTAATGGCTGATCCTGCGGCGCGGACGGCTTGGCGGCCGCGAACGCCGGGGTGGCGTCAGCGCGGACAAGCCCCTATGCCCCCGCAGCCGTCGTCGACCGCCGTCGTCGTGTCGCGGAGCGCGGCGTCCACTCGTGAGGCCGCTCGGGCGCCGGCAAGACCTGGGTTACGGACACCTGGTACGCATCGACGACGGCCCACCCCGCCTCCCTTCTGCGCTGCGGGCGCGCGCCGCACGCCTCCGAATCCACGATCGGTGGCGCACGTCACACGGCGGCGCTGTCACAGGCACCGGAACGGCGGTGTCTCAAGGGCAGCAAGGCGCGGGCGAAGGATCCACATCGCGCGCGACACACGAGTGAGGACGACGTCATGTCCCGAGAGCGCGGGAGACGGGAAAGGTAGACCTCGCATGAGTGCCGAAAAATCGACGATCACGGTCGGCAAGAACGGCGAAGCCGCCCACAGTTCCATTCCGGACAACAGGGCCGTACGCGCCGCCGATGCCCTCGACGCGAGACTGGGTCTGTACCGCGGCGGCGGCAAGTACATCCGAAAAGTCTTCCCGGACCACTGGTCCTTCATGCTGGGGGAGGTCGCGCTCTACAGCTTCATCACGTTGCTGTTGTCCGGCGTGTTCCTGACGCTCTTCTTCCAGCCGAGCGCGCAGGAGGTCGTCTACGACGGCTCCTACGTGCCGTTGCAGGGCGTGCACATGTCGCAGGCGTACGCCTCGACCCTGGACATCAGCTTCGACGTCCGCGGCGGCCTGATGATCCGTCAGATCCATCACTGGGCCGCGCTGGTCTTCATCGCGGCGTTGTTCGTGCACATGTTCCGGCACTTCTTCACCGGTTCGTTCCGTAAACCGCGCGACGTCAACTGGCTGTTCGGCTTCCTTCTGCTGGTGCTGGCGATGCTCAACGGCTTCGCCGGCTACTCGCTGCCGGACGATCTGCTCTCCGGTACGGGACTGCGCGTCGCGGACGGCGTCGTCCTGGCGATCCCCGTGGTCGGCACCTACCTGCAGTTCTTCCTCTTCGGCGGTGAGTTCCCCGGCGACGACGCCATCCCACGGCTGTTCACGCTGCACGTGCTGCTGGTGCCCGCCCTCATGGTGGCGTTGGTGACCATCCACCTCATCCTGGTCTTCTACCACAAGCACACGCAGTTCCCCGGCCCCGGGCGTACCGAAGGCAACGTCGTGGGCCAGCCGTTCATGCCGGTCTACGCCGCCAAGGCGGGCGGCTTCTTCTTCCTCGTCTTCGGCGTCATGGCGCTGCTCGGTGGCCTGGTCCAGATCAACCCCATCTGGTCGTACGGGCCGTACAACCCGGGGCAGATCACCGCGGGATCCCAACCCGACTGGTACATCGGGTTCCTCGAGGGAGCCCTGCGCATCATGCCGAACTGGGAATGGACCGCGTGGGGCCACACGATCAGCTTCAATATCCTGGTTCCCGCCGTCATCGTCCCCGGCGTGCTTTTCGTTCTCCTGGGCGCGTACCCGTGGATCGAAGCGTGGATCACCGGGGACAAGCGTGAACACCATCTGCTGGATCGGCCGCGGAACATGCCGGTCCGTACCGGGCTCGGCGCCGCCTGGATCGCCGCCTACGGCGTGCTGTGGGTGTGCGGCAGCAACGACATCATCGCCACCCACTTCCATCTGTCGATCAACACGATCACCTGGACGGGACGGGTCGCCTTCCTCGTCGCGCCGGTGCTCACGTACAACGTCACCGTTCGCTGGTGCAAGGGCCTGCAACGCCGCGACCGCGACAAGGTTCTGCACGGACGCGAGACCGGTGTCATCAAGAAGCTCCCGCACGGCGAGTACATCGAGATCCACGAGCCGCTGGACGCCGCAGCGCGACACGTCCTCACCGCCCACGAACAGTACGATCCCATCGAACTCGATCCGCCCGCGGACGAGAACGGCGTGATCCGCCGGGCGAAACCGACCCGGCGGCTGCGCGCGCGCCTGTCCCACTGGTACTTCGCGGATCAGATCCGCAAACCATCGGCCGCGCAGGGTTTGGCCGGAGCCACCGCGCCACACGGCCACGGAGAGATTTCCACCGAGCACAGGTCTGGGGCCGACCGGTGACCCCGGAACCGGGAGAAACCCGCGTGCGCCCGACACCACAGCTCGCCCATCCAGGCGACGATGCCCCCGCCCACCGTCCGAGCACCGACCTGCTGCTGATCCGGGCCGTGCACGACGCCCTGCGCCGAGACCTGCACCGTCTCGTCATCCGGTCGCTCACGTGCCTTCCGGTGGCCTCGCCGGGCTGGAGCCGGTTCCGGCGCCACCTGACCACCACTCTCGACGCCGATGCCGCCGTGCTCTGGCCTGTTCTTCGCAGGCGGCACCTTCCCGGCCCCCACCACGAGTTCGTTGCCGCCGAAATGCAGCGCCGGCGTCGCCGCATCACCCTGCTCGCGGCGACCGTCGACGACTGCCTGACCGGTCGTGGGCCGGCGAGCCGCACGGCCGAATACATGGCCGACCTGGATACCGCACTGACGGGATACCTCGACTATGAGCAGGCAGTCGTCCTGCCGCTCGCCGCGAACGTCATCACCGCAGGCGAGTGGGCGGACCTGGACGCCGCCCAACGCCACCCCCTCGGAGTCACCAGCGGAGTGGCGCTGTGCGCCTGGCTCATCGACGACATGCCCCCCGACCGACAGCAGGCAATCCGCGCGTTGTTCCCTCCCGTCGTCCGGCTGGCTCACCGGTGGATCGGAGACCGTCACAGGCGCCGCACTCGCCGGGCAGGACTTCGTTACGCGTTGTCCGATGTGTCCGACGGGAGCATGTTGTAGGCGCGGACTCGCGGCGGGTTCGGGGCCTGCGGGCGGGGGCGGAGTTCGTGGCGGGTGCGGGGGCGAGGGCCGGCGGTGATCGGGATCAGAAGGTCGCCTCGCCTCCGAGATCATCTGTGCTCCGCAGGTGAGCGACCGGGGCGCGGTGACGGGCCCGCTGGGTCCGGCGTTCCTCGGCCTCGGCGAGCACCGTGGCCCTGGCCTCCTCCCCGGCGTCGAACGGTGCGGGGGAGAAGCGGCCGCCGCAGGCCCGGACGTGCCGTGCCCAGTCGTCCTGCCAGAACTCCACCGACCAGCCCGGCCACAGCTTCGGTACCTCGTATGCCTGCGGGCAGGAGGAGAGGGACCACCAGCCCATGCGGCGGCGTTCCGGGTCCAGGTGGATGCCGGAGCTCACGTGCAGGTGACACACTCCGTGCTCGGGAGCGTCCGCCAGGCGGTCGAACAGGGAAGTGCCCTCGCGGACGGGGTGGTCGAAGACGCCGGAGGCGACGTGGCAGTGGTCGGTGCCGACCGTGACCACCACATCGCCCGGGTCCGGCCAGGCCAGGTCCTCGTCCTCGGGGGCGAGGAACGGGGCCACGGAGAGGGCGGATTCGCGGCAGCGGACGTACTCCGGATCCAGCCCGACGTACCCGCGCAGTTCGGCCGGGCCGTCGTACAGCCAACGGACCTCCCAGCCCTGCCACGTCGCCCGGACCAGCTCGAAGGTGGCCGCGCGATGCCGGAGTTCGGTGCTCGGTCCGTCCCAGGCGAAGAACAGCAGCACCTTCCGGCCGAGGCCGAGCAGTACCCCGCCCTGGGCCATGGTGTCGTCCAACCACCATTCGTCCCGGCGGAGTTCGGGGAGCATGGCGAGCACGGCAGCCGGCCCGTCCAGCAGGTCGAGGTCGATCCCGACGGCCCAGCCGGTCCGGTGCAGCTCGTGCGTGCCGTTCTCGCGGACCACGATGACGTTGGCTCTGTCTCCCATCCGGACAGGATGGACGGAACCACTGACTGCCGACCACCCGAATTTTCGGGCGGCTGAGGGATGCGGCCGTCCACGGGGCGGATTCGTGCCGTCTCCAGGGGTGAGTCGACTCGGGTGCCACGCGTCGGGCCGGGGCGACGCGCGGCACCCGCCCCGACCGCGTGAACGCGGACACGGGCCATGCGATCACCTGGCCGGCGGCGTCCACCCCTGGCTCGGGATCCGCGCGGTGGGCTGTTCGGGACATGTCCCGAACAGCAATTCCCCTGGTGAACGCCGGGGTTGTGTCGTGAGGATGTGCAGCGTCCGTGGTTCCGACGAGAGGAAGCAACGTGCGGAAGTTCTACGCGATGGGCGTCATGGCTGCGGCCGCCGTCTTCACGATGGTCTCCGTGTCACCGGCGCAGGCGGTGGCCACGAATGTGCAGAGCCCGGGCAATCTGGCCGGGGGCCGCTATGAAAGTTCGACAGACACGTTGTCGATGTGGGACAACTCCGAGATCGACAACGACTATGTGCGGCTGCGGGTCACGAACGTGACGCGGAGTGACCCCAGGGTCTACACCCACGATGGATCGCCGAGCCACAACAACCGGAAGAACGTCCCGATACCTTCGACGTGGCAGTCCGGTGACAAGATCACTCTCTCCGTCTGCTCGGTGGAGCGTTACCACGGGAATGCCAGCTGCTCAGGGACCGCAACGGCCTGGGTGTAGCAGGCTGCGTATGCGAGGCGGCCGCACCGGCTTTCGCTGGTGCGGCCAGGATCGGTGGTCAAGTGACGGCAGAGTGGGCGTACTGCCCGCCCAGGGCCGGATTTCGACCCGGACGTTCGACTTCCGCCGCTGTCGGCCCGGCGTGGTCGACGCGATGCCGAAGCCGGCGGCCGACCTGGGTGTAGCCATGCCGTGGGGCCTCGGATGCCCCGGACATCGCCCGGCGCCCGGCGGGTGGGCGAGTATTCGGGGCCCGGGCCGTGCCCGTGGCCATGGTGGCCGTCGTAGGTCTGTTCGACGCACATCTCGGGTCGGGTCGACGACCCGACCGGGGAGACGACGAGGAGCGAGCCATGGTCACGGATGGTCGGATCGAACGGGCCAAGGCGTGCTATGAACGCAGCGTATTTGCCGGTGACCACGCCGGGCTCGATACGGCCGATCGCGAACTGGACGCGGTGGAGGCCGAGTTGGCACTGTCTCGCGGACGGGTCCGGCACGCTCGGTTCCTGGCGAGGCGGGACCTGGACGCGACCGAGGATCCGGCCGAACTGCCCGCATTCGAACGCGCGTTGGCGTTGTTCCGGGCCCTGGGCCAGGTGCGGGGCGAGGGCGAGTCGCTGTTCTGGATCGGCGTCGTCCATCAGGTCGTCCGACGCGACCACGCCACGGCCGTACCGCTTCTCGAACGCGCCCGCGACCTTGCGATACAGGTCGAGGACCGGGAGACCTTGGCCGAGGCGCTTCGCCATCTCGGCATCGCCGACCATGCCGCCGGTCGTCTCGAGGCGGCTCGGGAGCACTTGACCAGGTCGTCCGAGCTTCGCCGGGCGGCCGGGCAGCCGGCGGGGGTCGCGGCGAACATGGTGGGCCTTGGCTACATCGCCGCCGCCGACGGGCGCCGTGACCACGCGTTGCAGATTCTCGCCGAGGCGGATGCGCTCGCGCGGGCTCATGGGGCGCACGCCATCGTGCTTCAGGTCGAGGAGGCGCGGGCGCGGCTTGGCCAGTGAGTGGGGAGGACTATGCCGGGCCCTTTCCGAACACCGTGAGGATCTCGCGGCCGTTGATTCCGCCCCGGGCGTTGATCCGGTCGATCAGGGCCCTGCACGCCGCTTCGTAGTTGCCCAGGTCGATGTTGACGGACGCTTTGACGCTCGCCATGTCCGGGTAGGCGATGCCGACGTCGGCCCCGGCACACGTGCGGCGCCAAGCCCGTCGTCCGCCAGAGGAGCCGATCGGCTGACTAGGTTCGAAAGAAACTTTCGATGGTGGCCTGGTCAATACCCTGCGGGCCAAATGCTTGTCTCGGTCGTCGTCATCGGTGGCCTGGGCTCGACGAGCGGGCCGGTGCTCGGCGCGCTGTGGGTGATCGGGTTGCCCACCTTCTTCCCCGGCAACTCGATCGTGCCCCTGTTGGCCTCCGGCGTCGGACTGCTGTTGCTGCTCCTGTACTTCCCGGGCGGCCTGGTCCAGATCGGGTACAGCGCCCGGGACGCCCTGTTGTCCTGGGCGGAACAGCGCCTGGGCCCGGCGCCCGCCAAGACCGTCACGGCGCTGCCGAAGGCACTCGCCCGCCCGGCGCGCGCGCCGCTGCCCGAGGACGGCCCCGTCCTCAAGACGGCGGAGATCCGAGTGCGGTTCGGTGGTGTCACCGCGGTGGACGGCGTGTCGATCGAGGTCGGCGCACACGAGATCGTCGGCCTCATCGGCACCAACGGGGCCGGCAAGTCGACCCTGATGAACGCCATCGGCGGATTCGTCCCCGCGACCGGTACCGTCGAACTGCTCGGGCGCGACGTGACCGGGATGGTCCCCGCACGCCGCGCGGCCCTCGGCTTCGGCCGCACGTTCCAGGCCGCGACACTGTTCCCCGAGCTCACCGTCGCCGAGACCGTGCAGATCGCCCTGGAGGCACGCGGCCGGACCGACCTGCTCTCCGCCGCGCTGTGGCTGCCCAAGTCGGTCAAGGGCGAACGTGCCAAGAAGTCCGAAGCAGGCGAACTGATCGACTTCCTGGGACTCGGCCGCTACGCGAACGCGTTCATCGGCGACTTGTCCACCGGCACCCGCCGCATCGTCGAACTCGCCGGCCTGCTGGCCCTCGAAGCGATGGCCGGCGCGGACGCCCTGCTGTCGGCCGATCTGCCGATCGCGGAGAAGCGCGAGCTCATCCACCTGGGCATGGCGCAAGGCAGCCGGTTCGCCGAGCCCACGCCGAACGACGTGGTGTGCCGCGACCTCGAGGTTCCGGTCGGCCACCCGCAGCCCGGGGTCATCCGCGTGCGCACGTATACACCGCCCGGCGACGCCCCGGCCGGCGGTCGCCCGGCACACATGTTCCTGCACGGCGGAGCCTGGTGGCTGGGAACCGTCGAGCACTTCGACTCCGGATGCGGCAACCTCGCCACCCTCGCGGACTGCGTGGTGGTCTCGGTGGACTACCGACTGGCGCCCGAATACCCGTACCCCGTCCCGCTGGAGGACGGCATCGCGGCATGGGTGTGGCTGGGCGAGCACGCGACGGCGCTGGGCGTCGATCCGACCAGGATGTCGATCGGCGGCGGCAGCGCCGGCGGCAACCTGGCAGCCGCCGCGTGCCTGGCCCCGCGCGATCGGGGCCTTTCGATGCCGGTCGCCCAGGCACTCACGGTGCCGGCCACCGACCTGTCGCTCGACTATCCCTCGGTGGCGGAGTACGGCGTCGGCTACGGCCCGGACGCGTCGCTCGTCCGGCAGGCTGTCGCGTTCTACCTCGGCGGCCACGGCGACCCCGCCGACCCCTACGTGTCCCCCATACGCGCGCAGAGCCTCGCCGGACTCCCGCCCGCCCTCGTGATGACCTGCGAGTACGACCTCGGCCGCGACGCCGCCGAGGCGTACGCCCGGCGTCTGCACGAGGCCGGAATCCCCACCACGCTGCGCCGTTGGGACGGCTTCGTCCACAACGCACACGTCTATACGGCCCTGTTGCCCGAAGCCCGCGACTTCCGCGCGGCGTTGGCCGCGTTCCTCCGCGAACACCACCAGGCAACCGCCTGATTACCCGGCACGAGCCGCGCCACGCCACGTGCGGTGCGAGGTCCGATTCGGCGAAGCACGTACGGGAGTTCGCGGTGCCGGAACAGGAAGGCGGTCCCCTTGTGCCGCGCCCCGTCGCACCGCGTGAGCAGGTGGCCGATCAGCTCGGTGGCGACACCCCGGCGTCGGTGGTCGGATGGCACCATCGGCTCGTTGAGCGCGAAGTCTCCTCCCGTGGTGACGAGTTCCTCGACCATCGCGGGGCAGGTCGTCGATGAAACCCGCCACCACGGCCGTTGCGGTCGGCGGTGGCGCAGTACACGCACCCGATCCGGCCGTCCTGCGTGGCCATGCCTGTCGGACATGGTGTCGACCTCCGGTGCCGCGCGATGTGTCCGACGCGGTGCGGACCGCGCGGGGGACGGTTCACGTCACCTGGGTGGGGCTCGGAGGAGCATGAGGGCGGTGTCGTCGGAGGCGTGGCCTCGGGCGTGGTCGGCGACCGTGCGGGAGAGGTGGTTCACCGTCGCGGTGGCGTCCAGGCCACGGGTGGCGCCGAGGGTTTCGGCGAGGCGTTGTTCGCCGAACATGGGGTGTCCGCGTCCGGCGCGGGCTTCGGTGATGCCGTCGGTGTACAGGAGTAGCGCGTCGCCGTGGGCGAGTCGGAAGCGGGTCTCGGTCAGGCGGACGTCGTTGATGAAGGCGCCGACGAGGGTGCCGGGGCAGTGGACTTCCTCGACGCCTCCGTCGGCGCGGCGAATGAGCGGGGGTGGGTGGCCCGCACTGGAGAGGCGGCCGGTGATGCCGTCGGGGCCCGGGCGCAGGAGGGCGAGGGCGGCGCTGAGGAAGCGGTCGTCGGTGCGTTGCTCGACCAGGGCTTGGTGCAGGCGGCGCAGGACCTTGGCGGGGGCGGGGTGTTGGGTGGCCTCGGTGCGGATCGTGTAGTGGGCCAGTGCGGTGATCCTGGCGGCTTCGATGCCTTTGCCGCAGACGTCGCCCATGACTGCGCACCAGTCGTTGCCGCGGGTGTGGAAGAGGTCGTAGAAGTCGCCGACGACGTCGGTGCCGGTGACGTCGGCGGCCAGGTATATCGCGGCGACGTCCAGGCCCGGCACGGTGGGCAGGCGTGGTGGCAGGAGGTTGTCCTGGAGCGTTCGGGCGAGTGTGGCGGAGGCGCGGCCGGCGTCGCGTTCCCGGGTGAGGGCCTGGCGCAGGGCGATCTCGGAGGCCGCCGCGCGGGCCACGGTCTGCAGTGCCTGGAGTTGGGTGGTGGTGAAGGGGCGTGGGTGGGTGTCGACGACGTAGAAGCCGCCGAGGACATGCCCTTTGATGGAGAAGAGGGGGTAGCCGGCCCAGGCTCCGATCCGCGCGGCGGACAGGACCTCGAAGCCGTCGACGCGGGGCGCGTAGCGGGCGTCCTCGGCGATCAGCGGTGCGCGGGTGGTGATCAACAGGTGGCAGGGGCTGTCCGCGAGCCGGTTCTCGCGGGCGGCGGCGTCGGGGTCGATGCCGATCGCGCTCTTCCAGAACGCGCGCTCGGAGTCGGCGACGGTCAGGAAAGCGGCGCGGGCGCCGGTGATGGTCAGGGCCAGGCGGGCGAGATCGTCGAAGAACTCCTCCGGGAGGCTGTCGAGCAGGCCGCCCGCGGTCACCGCCGCGAGTCGCTCCGGATCGGACACGGCGGCCGACGGTTGCGCGGTGATGTTCGAGGTGGTCGGGTCTCGGGTCGTTTCGATGGGCGTCATGTCGTCCTCTTGGGATGGATCCGAGTCGGGTCCGAAGGTGCGCGGCGGGGCTCTGGGGTTTCGGGCGTGTCGGGAGGGCTTGCTGTTGTCAGGGGCGGCCGGCTCTCGTGTCGTCGTCGTCCCCGGTGTGGAAACGCAGTCGGCGGTCGAGGACGGCTCGGGCGGTCTCCAAGAGGGGCGTGTCGTGGCCGAAGGAGTACGCGCGCAGTCGTACCAGGGCTTGGGCCGGCGTGATGCCCAGTTGTGCGCTGACCATGCCGGTGGCTTGGTGGACCTCGGCGAAGTGCAGGCCTTGGCCCTCGGCGAGCAGCGCGGTGGGGGCGTCGGGGTGTGCGGCGGCGCCGATCAGGAGCGAGCCCAGGGATCCGGCCAGGACGAACGCGTCGGTGAGTTGACCGGGGTTCATCGGGCCGGACGCGGCGCGGTGGCCGGTGAGTACGCCCAGGACGATCACTCCCACCCGTAGGGGGAAGGCGAAGATCGCGTGCACGCCGAGGTCCATGATGGCGGGGAGCAGTCCGGGCCAGCGGGTCGGCGAGATCGTGGAGAGCTCGGCGGCGAGGAAGAGCGTGCCGCGGGCCGCGTCGGTGCTGGGTCCTTGGCCCTGGGTGAGTTGCAGGTCCTCCAGCGGCGCGGTCAAGGTGCCGCAGGATTGCAGGAGTTCGGGGGGTGGGCCGGTGGGGGCGAGGAGGAAGGCCAGTCCGTCCAGGCCGAGGGAGTCGGCGCACTCGGGCAGGGGGAGCGGGCCCAGGCCGGGGCCCGCTCGGGCCTGTTGGCCGAGTAGGTATCGGGCCATCGCGCGCTGCGGCACCGAGGTCATCGCGGATCCCGCTGCCTGGGGGCGGTGGCACCACCCGGCGGTGTGTCAGGCACCGGGACCGAGCAGGGCGGCCGGATCCGCGGTGCCGTCCAGGATCGCCCGCGCGACGTCGGTGAGTCGGACGCCGTGGGCGTGGGCGTGGTCGCGCAGCAGCCGGAACGCCTGATCGACCCCGATGCCGCGATGGTGGGCGAGGAAGCCGTTGGCCTGCTCCACCACGATCCGGCTGTCCAGGGTGGCCTGCAGTTGGGTGGCCACGGTCATCTGCTCGTGTGCGGCCCGGTGTTGCAGCACGCCGATGGTGGCGGTGTCGGCCAGGGCCTGTCCCAGGCGCAGTTGCGCCTGATCGAGTGGGCCGGAGCGGTCTCGGAAGAGGTTGAGGGCGCCGATCGTGGTCTCGTGTAGGCGCAGCGGGGCGGCGACCACGGAGGTGAAGCCCATGGCCAGCGCGTGCGGGGTGAAGCGTGGCCATCGTTCTCGCGCCCTGTGGGTGTCCAGCGCGACGTCGGAGACCGGGGCACCGGTGTGGCAGCAGTCCCGGCACGGCCCTTCGTCCCACTCGATGCTCGCCAACTCCAGGCCGCGGGTGCGTTCGTCGGACGCGGCGGCTTCCACCACCCGGCCCTCGGGTGTGGCCAGCATGACCCCGGCCGCCGCGACGTCCAGCAGTTCGACGCAGTGCTCGGCGAGGGTGTGCAGAAAGTTGATGACGTCGAAATCCCGCACCAGCGTGTCCGCGAGATCCACGAACGCCGCCGCCAGCGATTCCTCACGCGGTCGAACGGACACCACAGCCTCGGTTCCCCACGGTCCGTGGTCGACCTGAAGAGAATCGGCCCGGCATGGATTCACTGGTCAGTATCGTCCGGATGGCCTCCCGCGTCCACGGCACCTCTTCGCGGTCGGGTCGCGTTCGCCGGCGCGCACGCGAAGGTTGCCGACGCGCGACCGGCCCGCGACCGGCTCGGGTGTTGATCCGTGGGTCGGTTCGGGAAACGCCCTCGCCCGGTCCCGGCGCGGGCGACGTCGTGCCGACCCCGGATGGTGGGTCACGGTCGACGTGAGCGCCCGAAGCCGCTCGCGAACTCACGTCCGTGGCGATCGACTTCGACGATCAGGGCGGCGGATGTCCGGGCCCGCCGGGGTCGACGAGGGTGTAGTCGGTGCGCTTGCGGGCCGGTCTACCGCCACCATTCACCGTGTGGCCGGCGCGCGGTCGACCGGTCCTGCGCGACGACGACGCCCCCGACGGAGGTGGTCAGGGGCGCGGGGCGCCCGCGCAGTCGTGGCACAGGTCGTCCGGGGTATTGGGGGGTACCGGGGTCCGCGGGGAGAGGTTCGCTCCCGCGCGGAACCTTCGCGAACGCACGTGGGGCGCGGAGGTCAGCGGTTCGTGCCGGTGGGCTCGCCGAGGGCCGCGCGCACCCAGTCGTGGGCGCTTCCGGGATCGAGGGCGGCGAGAAAGTCCGTGAGCGTGCCGTCCCAGCTGCGTCGTGCGCAGTCGGCGGCTGCTGCCGCGACGGTCTGCCGCGTGTCCCGGTCCGCGCAACGAACCAGCGTGACGGCCGCGTGCGGGCCGGCTTCGGCGAGGATCTCGCGGGCCTGCTCCTGCGCTCCGACGTGTCCTTGACGCGCGTGGACGGCGTGGACCTCGTCCTTGGCGCCTTTCCACATCGAGCGCAGTCCCACGAGTCCGATCGTCCATGCGAGGGAGACGGCCATCAGGGTGTGCGTGAGACCACTGGCCGTGAGCACGCGGGACCGTGTCAGCTTCAGCGACCCGTCGGTGTTGCCCGTGATCACGAAGGCGGTCGTTCCGTCCTTGCGCGCCTTCCTGCGAAAATCCCGGCCGAGCGATGCCGGCATGTGTTCGGCGCTTCGGTGGTCGTCGAAGGCGGCGACGACCACCGCTTCCTGCCCGGATTCCGCGACCGAGTCGGGGTCGGAGGTCATGTGCGTACCCTTCGCGGCTGAGCGACCCGGTCAAGAACCCGGCCACCGGGCACGACCGGGCCCGCTCGGGTGGCCCTACCACTCCATGCCAACACGTATCGAGCGACGGCGCAGCCGTGGAGTGCGGCAACAGCGTCGAACAGCCTTGACCCCATCGACCACTCTTTGTAGCCGGCGCGTCGTTGCCGCGCGTTGGCGAAGGGGCGAGTCCGGTCTCGAAGGCGACGTCCATCGGTGTGCCGGCGTTGGCGGCGTGACGAGGGATGCACGCTCAGGCGAACCCGGCTTCCGAACGCGCAGCGGAGTTGGAGTTGGTGCAGGGGGCGGGCGAAGTCCTGGGGGAGTGTCCGCTCCACGATCGGCCGCAGTCCGTCGGGCGGCAGTTGCTCGGCTGTGTCGTGGAGGACCTGGCGCGCGTCGTCGTGGAGCCAGGGCCTTTTGCGCCACGCGTCCTGAGCCCTCGCGGTGCCAGGCAGGCCGAGCGGCCTCGGGTGGGAAAGACCGTTGCCCTTCGACGACTTCTGCCTGTAGCAAGAAGATCTTCCTTGCTGGAGAACAAACTTCTTCCTGTGTATGGACAATTCACGCGGTCGCGTGGAGGCTGAGCCCGATCCCTCCGGCCCACGAGGATGGAGACACTCGGCGGCTGAACACACGGGCAAGCCGCCCCGCGCCGCGCCGGTGGAACCCGGCTCGGTCGTCGTCGGTCCTCGACGCAGGGGGATCACGGATGGCCGGTGGTCGCTCCACGGGCCATGTCCCGAACGGTGCCGAGCACGCCCTGCGCAGGCGCGCCTTCGAGGCGCGAGTCGAGACCTCTACGACCAGGAGGCGTCATGTCCGACTCCCATCGCCCACCCTCCGTTTCCCGTCGCGATCTCCTTCGGATCGGCGGATCGCTGGGCATGTTCCTGGCGGCCGCGTCGCTGCCGACCTTCACGGCGCGCGCCGAGGCGATCCGGCCCTCGTCGGCCTCGCCGGTACCGGACGCCGACGCCTTGAAGCTCTGGTACAGCCGGCCCGGGGCCGAAGCAGCCATCCTCGAACAGGGCCTCCCGATCGGCAATGGCCGGATCGGCGCCTTGGTGACGGGCGACCCCGCCCGTGACGCCCTGTACGTCGCGGACAACACCTTGTGGACCGGCGGGCTGAACGCCACTTTGGACCGGGACGGCCAATTCCCCTACGGCAGCGATAACTTCGGTACGTTCGGGTTGCTCGCCAAGGCCTTCCTGTCGATCCCCGCCCACGCCGCCGAGGTGATCGAGAACTACCAGCGTCGACTGGACCTGAGCAACGGACTCACCGTCACCACCTACCGTTTCGAGGGCGTGACCTACCGCCGCGAAGTCTTCGCCAGTCACCCGGACGACGTCGTCGTGGTCCGGCTGACCCACAGTGGCGGTGGGTCCTACACCGGCGGCCTGAAGCTGGAGGGGACCAGAGGGGAGCCGGTCACGGCCGACCGGGCCGCCGCGACGGTCTCGTTCGGCGCGACATTGGCCAACGGCCTTCGGTACGGCGCGGTCGTTTGCGCGACCGGTACGAGCGGGACGGTCTCGGCGGCCGGTGCGACGGTGAGCTTCGCCGGATGCTCGGAGGTACTCATCGTCGTCTGCGCGGGCACCAATTACTCCACGAACGCCGCCACGGGATTCAAGGACGCGTCCGTGGACCCGGTGGCGACGGCCCGCGCGCGGGCCGGCACCGCCGCCGCCGTGGGCGGCGCGACCCTCTTGGCCACCCATGTCGCCGACTATCAGCCGCTGTTCCGCTCCCTGGCGGTCGACCTCGGCCCCTCCACCGCGGCGCAGCGATCGCAGGACACCGCGGCCAGGCTCACCGCCCGGGGAGCCGCCGGCTCCGCCCCGGACCCCGAACTGGAGGCGTGCTACCTACAGTTCGGTCGCTATCTGATGATCGCGGGTTCGCGCGGCGGGCTCCCGCTCAATCTCCAGGGTCTGTGGATCGACCGCAACGACCCGAGTTGGATGAGCGACTACCACACCGACATCAACGTGCAGATGAACTACTGGCTGTCCGACCGCGCGGGATTGTCGAGCTGTTTCGACGCCTTCGCGGACTACTGCGTGAACCAGGTGGCGTCCTGGCAGGAGCAGACCCACGCGCTGTTCAACGATCCCCGCAACGGGTTCCGCAACAGCTCCGGCAGGATCGCTGGCTGGACGACCGCGATCTCCACCAACATCTACGGCGGCATGGGCTGGTGGTGGCACCCGGCCGGGAACGCCTGGCTGTGCGTCCAGTTGTTCGAGCACTACGAATTCACCCTGGACGCCGCGTATCTGGCCAGGATCCACCCACTGCTCAAGGGCGCCTGCGAGTTCTGGGAGGCCCGGCTGCTCACCAGCACGATCACCGATCCGGCCACCGGTGCCTCGCGTCAGGTCCTGATCGACGACAGCGACTGGTCTCCCGAGCACGGCCCCACCGACGCCAAGGGCATCACCTACGCCCAGGAACTGGTCTGGCAACTCTTCCGGGACTACCGCGCGGCATGCGCCGTGCTCGGTCGTGACCTCGCCCACGCGGCCGTCGTCGGCGAGCTCCAGAACCGGCTCCACCTGCCGCGGGTCGGTGCCACCACCGAACGGCTCCAGGAGTGGATGACCGATGAGGGCCTCGGCGAGACCGCCCATCGCCACCTGTCCCCGCTGATCGGCCTCTTTCCCGGCGACCGGATCAGCTTCGAGGACGGCCCCGCGGCACTGGTCGTGGGCGCCCGCAACCTCCTGGCCGACCGAGGCACGGGGGGCTTCGGCTGGGCCTGTGCCTGGCGTGCGCTGTGTTGGGCCCGGCTGAAGAACGCCGACAGGGCCTACGAGTTGGTCACGACGGTGATGAAGCCGTCGGTGAACCACGGCAACGGCAGCGCCATCAACATGTTCGACATGTACAGCTTCGGTGGCAGTTCGACCTTTCAGATCGACGCCAACTTCGGCACCGCCACCGCGATCCTCGACATGCTGGTCTACTCGCGGCCGGGCCTCGTCGAACTCCTGCCGGCCGTTCCCGCCGCCTGGCAGGCGTCCGGCAGTGTTGAGGGCGTCGGGGTACGCGGCGGGTTCACCGTGGACTTCGCCTGGACCGCCGGCGCGGTCACCACGCTCAGCCTGCACAGTACGGCCGGGACCGAGACCACCGTCCGGGTCGGGTCCTGGGAGCGGGACGTCCGGCTCGCCCCGGGAGGATCCGTCACCCTCGCTCCAGAGGTTCCTCCGGCGGTCTTCACCCTGGTCAACCGCCGAAGTGGCAAGCTGATCGACGTCCCCGGGTCGTCCGACGACCCCATCGGACTCATCCAGTACTCCTCGCGCGGCTCGAACAATCAGCACTGGAGGTTCAGCCCGGCTCCCGGCGGCGCGTACCAGATCACCAACGTGCACTCCGGGCTGGCCATGGACGTCTTCGAAGGCACCCAGCGAGACGGCGCCCCGATCATCCAATACGCCCCCACCGGGGCCACCAATCAGCTGTGGAACCTCGTCGACGCGGGCGATGGGCACGTCAAGCTGGTCAGCGTACGCAGCGGCAAGGTGATCGGTGTGACCGGGGACTCCGGCGACGACGGGGCGGCTCTTGTTCAACAGGCCGACTCCGGAAGCATCAGCCGGCACTGGCGCCGCGTTCCCCTGTGATCGGCTTCACGAGCGTCCACGATTCCAGCGGGGAGCCGGATGCCGGCACCGTGGGAGCGGCCGAGGCCGTGGTCGGCAGGTCGTCCCCGACGACGCACCGGCGGCCCAGGGAGGTTTCGTCGACGAAGGCGTCGGCGACCTCGTCGAGCACGGAACGCCGGTAGACCGCGGCCCGCCCGATGGGACGGATCATCGCCCTGCCGGACACGGTGAACGCGGGTAGCCTGTCCCGTCCTTTGAAGCGTGCTCCCGCGAACTCCCAGACGCTGACCGGGTCCAGGGCGTGCTGGGCGGTCGCGAGGCCGCCCACCCGGGAGTCGGCGAACGGGGCGCGGACCGTTTCGGCCACGTCGGGGGCCCAGACGACGTCGGAGTCGACGAGTGCGACCAGGTCGGCGGGGACGGTCCGCCATCCTCGTCGCAGTGCCTCGCGCTTGTCGGCCCTGTCGGTGACGAGAACGCGAACGGGCGGGCGACGCGCCACGTCGAGGCAGGCACGGTCGTCCTCGTGGATGACACAGACGACTTCGGACACGTCGTTGGACAGCCACGATTGCAGTGCGGGGAGCCGGACCTCCTCAGCAGGGGATTCAGCCCCAATGCGGACGGCAGACCGGACCCCGGCAACGGTTCGTACGGGCGCATCGGCCTACCCCGCGGGGGCTTCGACACGCTCGGTGGTTACGACGAGCGGTTGCTTCCGATGGGCTGCCAGGACAGCGACCTGGTCGACCGGGCACGCGCCCTCGGCATGAGCGTCGTCCGCGTTCCCCAGCAAGTGCCGTTCGCCATCCGTAACTCGGACGCCGAGAAGACGAAGTACACCGGGAGCCCGTCGAGTTGGCATGAGACGTGGCAGCGGAACCTTCACCACGCGCAGGAGAACCTGCGTCTCGGCCGGCTCACGGTGAACCGCGACCGCACGCCGGTCAAGGTCCTGCTCAACTTCACCCAGCGGGTGGAGCTCTGACCCGGGGACGAGAGACCGTCCTCGTACCGAGTTTGATCAACCCGATCGGCGCCCCGTAAGGCCCTCGCGGGCACGGCGGCCGGTCCGGGCGCGTCGGGTGCTCGATCGATTCTTGACATCCGTCACCGCTCTCCGTAGTTTCTCAATGTCTTTGCTTGCAAAGCAAAGACATTCTCCTGTCGATGCCAGCCGAGAGGTCATCCCATGTCGGAGCAACACCCGGGACCAGCGGATTTCAACGCACACGTCATCGCGGAGTTCCGCGCCAACGGTGGTCGAGTGGGCGGCATGTTCGAGGGCGCCTCTCTCGTCCTGCTCACCACGGTCGGCGCGCGCACCGGCCGCCCGCGCACCAACCCCGTGGTCTGGGCATCCGATGGCGACCGAACCCTGATCTTCGCCTCGAACGCGGGCGGTCCAAACCATCCCGCCTGGTATCACAACCTGCTCGCGCGGCCACAGGTCGCCGTCGAGCTGGGTGTCGACGACGCCGGGCGTGCCGTCGTCGAGACCTACGTCGCGGAGGCGACGCCCCTCGTGGGCGCCGAACGCGACCGCCTCTTCGCGGCCCAGTGCGACCGCGATCCGGCCTTCGCGGCCTATCAGGCCGGAACATCGCGGGTGATCCCGGTGGTGGAGCTCCGCCGGATCGGGCCCGCGGAAAGCGACGAGGACGGAGCGTAAAGGCTCGTTTGGCGGGCAGTTCGCCGGCCGGGCTTTCCCGAGTCGACCGGCCGGCGACGTTCCGGTCCGGTTCGGGTTCTCCCGAGTCGATCGGGTCGGCGACGTCCCGGCCCAGGTTCGTTGCCGTAACGCTTCGCGGATCGACTGCCTCCCGACGGGCCGAGCCACGGCACCGAAGGCCGTGGCCTCCATCCGACGACGGATGAAGACACGGGCCCGCGCCGGGCCGCGGCGATGATCCGCGCACCCGCCTCCCGGGACGCAGATCGCAAAACCACCGATCGGCCGATGCCCCCGCCGCGTCGGCCGATCGACGAAGCGCCGGTACGGCCCCGGCCGCACCGGCCCAGGCCGGCCCAGGCCGGCCGGCCTCGGCAGGACTGGGCCGAACGTTCAGCCCCGGGCCCGAGAGCCGCGGCACCACCCCGAAACCTGCTGTACCGGCGGCACGAAGGCCCGCGAGACCGGGCGGTCTTGACGTGTCTTCCCGCGCCGAAGCGACCTTGCGTTCAACGCGATGTGTGTCGAAACGACGACACGCCGAAATCAGGGAGCCACCCCATGCCCAGTTCCACGCAGGATCCGAGCTCCACGCAGGATCCGAGCTCCACGCAGGATCCGAGCTCCACGCAGGATCCGAGCTCCACGCAGGATCCGAGCTCCACGCAGGATCCGAGCACGAAACACAAGGACCCGGTGGCGGATCCGCGCTACAGCCCGCGTCGATGGGCCGCGCTCGTCGTGACGCTGGCCGCCGTGCTGATGGACATGATCGACGCGACCGTGCTCAACGTGGCACTGCCCTCGCTGCGCGACGACCTGGGCGCCTCGTCGGCACAGGTGGAGTGGGCGATCGCCGGATACACCCTCGCGTTCGCCGCCGCCATGATCACCGGGGGCCGGCTCGGCGACATGTACGGGCGCCGTCGGGTGTATCTCGCCGGGCTCGGGAGCTTCGTCGTCACCTCCGCTCTGGCGGCTTCGGCCACCGGACCGCAGATGTTGATCGCGGCGCGCGTACTCCAAGGCGTGGCCGCGGCCCTGATGGTGCCGCAGGTCCTCGCCATGCTCCAGGTCGAGTTCCCCAAGTCCGAGCACGGCAAGGCGATGTCGATGTACGGCATGTGCTTCGCCCTCGGCGGCCTCGGGGGCCCGCTGCTGGGCGGAGTCCTGCTCGACGCCGACCTGTTGGGCCTCGGCTGGCGACCGATCTTCCTCGTCAACATCCCGATCGGCGTCGCGGCGTTCATCGCCGCCGTCGTACTCACCCGGGAATCACGCTCCGAGCAGGCACTGTCCGCGGACGTACGCGGCACCGCCATCGCCACGGCGGGCCTGCTCGCACTGCTCTACCCCTTGGTCGAGGGGCGCCCGTTGGGATGGCCGCTGTGGATCCTGGCGGTGACCGCCGCCTGCCCCCTCCTGTTGTGGCTGTTCGTCCGACACGAGCGGATCCTTGCTCGCCGCGGGGGATCGCCCTTGGTGGATCCGGCCCTGTTCCGCCACCGCGGCGTGATCGGCGGACTCTCGGTGGCCGTGCTCTTCTTCTGCGGGACCGCGTACACGTTGGTGCTCACGGTGCACCTCCAGACCGCCGCCGGGTACTCCCCACTGCGCACGGCGCTGTCGATGATCCCCTTCACCATCGGGGTCGGTATCGGCTCGGGCTTCGCACCACGACTGATGCCGCTGGGCCGCACGGTGGTGATCCTCGGCGCGCTGGTCATGGCGGCCGGAATGGCGCTGATCGTGTTCAGCGTCGATCGGTACGGCACCGGCATCGCGCCCTGGCAGCTGATCCCCGGTCTGGTCGTTGCCGGGCTCGGCATGGCCATGGTCGCCGGCACGCTGCTCACCATCGTCCTGGCGAAAGTACCCGAGGCCGAGGCCGGCGCGGCATCCGCGCTGATCAACACCTCGATTCAGGTCGGCGTGGCGGCGGGTGTCGCGTTGATCGGGACCGTCTACTTCGGCCGGCTCGACGGCGGACACGACGGGGTGGAATCCGCGGTGATCGGGATGGGCGTGGTGATCGGGCTTTATCTCCTGGCCGCGGTCCTGGCGCTGGTTCTTCCGCCCGGGGCGGTCCGGGGAACACCCGCTCCCGCTTCCCGTGTTCCTCAGGGGAGCGATGCCTGACGGGTCGGTGTCACCGCAGTGATGCCAGTGCCGGGGTAGCAGCCAACGCCGTTCATATGCACAGGAGTTGTGCTCTCGGGCGAGATCGGCGGGTGCCGGCTGCGCTGAAGTCGTCGGGCCGGCTCCGGTAGCCCGTCGGCAGGCCCGCCGCCCCGCCAACGCCGCTGCGGCCCAGCGCAACCGGACGCCCGACCCGCACAAGGATGCCCTTGCCGTGCGCCCGCGCACCGGCCGATGGGGCGGAGTCCGGGAATCGTCGTGACACGTGATGATCGACGTGTGCTGGCGGGCAGTTCATGCAGTCGCTCGGCTGGGCTTCCGCCGGCCGAGCGTCTTGCGTGGGTCGCTGTCGAGTTCGGCTGAGACGGTGTCCGGGTGTCGGTGGTCGTGCACCGAAAGGTCAGCGACCCGGGGGAGTACTACCGCACCCGTCACCGGGGAGGACGTCCTCGACGAGGAAGCCGGCTGCCCCGCCCGACCGCGCAGCGCGTCGAAGCCGTATTCGTAGGAGCGTCAGCGTGCCCTCGTGCTTTCGCGTGGCGCATCGTCCTGGACGGTCGCGCGGGCGAATGCCGCGATGTCCGGCAGGGCCGGCTGGTAACCGTGTGAGGTGTCCACGGTCAGGGTGGGGACGTCCAAGGAGATCGACACGAAGGATTCGAGCGAGTGCTCTCCGGCGGCGATGGCGTCGAGCAGGGCCTGGTCGCCATGGGCGGCCCGGTGGGCGTCTTCCTTGGCGCGCCGGCCGATGCGGTCGTGGGCGACATCGGCCTCGGTCGCGCAGCGGATCACGCGGAGGTGCGCAAGGCCGGTGAGCGGCTCGAGGTTCGGCCGCCAGAGCCGGTCCTGGTAGGCCGCTTCGGCGACGAGTGTGACGCCGGCGCTCAGGAGCACCTTGACCACCCCGAAGAAGGCCTCGAGTGTCGGGCGGTTGAGGGGGTCGTCGCCGCCACTCCGGTGGCCCGGGCGGGACATGACCATGCCCTGCTTGATCTCGTCGCGGATGACGGCGGGGCATCCGAGGGCTCGGGCGAGTGCGTGCGCAAGGGTGGTCTTCCCGGTTCCCGGACCACCGCTCACGACGACCAGTGTCGGTGTGCTCATCGCGTGTTCTCGCAGGTCGGCATGGCGCTCCCGGTTGTGGCGTCGTCCCGTCGGAACGGGGATGGGTGGGCACGGTTTCCTTCCCGGGCCGGAGGGGGCTGAATCCGGGCTCGCGAGACAGTTCGGCTGAGTTCCGGTCGACCGGCCGTCGTGCGAAGGCTGCCCGGCTCGCCCTGCCTTTCAGGCACACCGCCGCCGACCGGCCCGGCGAGGCGCCGACGCGGCCACAGGTGTGGAACGGCCCGGCGCTCCGGGGGACATGGCCGCGACCCACGTCACCGACCCCACCCGCCTCGAACCGGCTGTGGTGTGTGGGCGTCTCCTCCGACTGCGGGGGAGGAGACACCCGAAGCTACATTCAGTGGTCCGGCTTGCGCTGTTCCCACCACTGATACAGCACGATGAGTACTACGGGGACCACCCCGAGTACGACCGCAGTCCAGGACCGCGACACGGCCAACGCCACTGTCAGTACGGCGAATCCGCCGATTACCGCCTTCATTCCGCCCCCTCGCGGGCGGCCCGCTCGGCCGCCGACCTCGAACCGTACGCCTGAGCGCCTGTGCGCACCAACCCCGGGACCCACCGGAGCCACTCCCTGGTGGTGCCGTCGCCCTCGGCCCAGTCTCCGGCCGTCCGACCCCCGGCCGTGGCGCGCGAGATTTCATGCCGCTGCCCTGCCCCGCCCTGCGGTGCCCGGGCCGGGGGCGGCATGCTGCCCGGTGGATGGCCGGCCGCCGCTCGACGTCCGCCGCGCGTACGACTCGGCCCGCAGCGGCCGGTGTTCGCCGTGCGCCTCACTCCTGCCCGGGGCCGAGGTCCGTGAGCGCGACTCCCAGCCGGCGTACACCCTCGGTCAGCTCGGCGAGGTCGGCTGTGGCAGCGAACCCGATACGTAGGTGACCCGCAGGTGGCTCGGTGGCGAAGTAGCGACTGCCGGCGCCGACGGCGACGCCGCGTTGCCGGGCGGCGCCGGCCAGGACCATGTCGTCCACGCCGGGCGGCAGACGAACCCACAGGCGTAGTCCACCCGCGGGCAGCCCGGTCAAGGTTGCGTCGGGGGCCTCCCGGGCGAGCGCGTCGGCCAACACGGTGCGGCGCTCCCGGAGCGCCGCACCGAGCGACCGGACGTGCCGATCCCAGGACGGGGAACCGAGCACCTCCAGCGCGGTCTCCTGGAGCGGGCGGGTGACGAAGAAGTCGTCGACCACACGCACCGCCCGCATGCGCTCCATCACCGGCCCGCGGGCCACCAGAGCCCCGATCCGCAGGCTCGGTGCCGCGGGCTTGGTGAGTGAGGTCACGTGCACGACCGTGCCGTCCTCGTCGTCCACCACCAGAGGTCGCGGCACGGCGCCACCGTGTCCCAGGTGCCGCGCGAAGTCGTCCTTGATCACGAACGCGCCCGAGGCGTGCGCCACATCGAGGACTTGGCGGCGTCGTTCGGGCGCCGGCACGGTGCCGGTCGGATTCTGGAACGTCGGCTGGCAGTACAGCAGCCGTGCCCCGGTCATCGCGAACGCGTCGGCCGGCATGTCGGGCCGTACCCCGTCGGCGTCGAGCGGTACCGGCACCGGTCGCAGCCCCGCGGCGCGGGCCGCGGCCAAGGCCCGGGGATAGGTGGGGGACTCCACCAGCACCGGGCTGCCCGGCCCGGCGATGGCGCGGAACGCGATCGACAGGGCACTCTCCCCGCCGGCGGTGACCAGCACGTCCTCCGGGGTCACGCCGCCGCCGACGATGCGGGCGAACACGGCGCGCAGCGCCGTCAGGCCGCCGGTCGGGGCGCGGTCCCAGGCATCCGGACGGCGTGCCGCCCGTGCCAACGCCGCGCTCAGAACCCGGGTGGGCTGGAGCGAGCGGTGCACGTAGTCGCCGTCCAAGGTGATGGTCCCGGCCGGTGGCGGTCCGAGCGGGTCGGCGATCTCCCGGAGGGGCATCCGGCGTTTCCGACTCGGTCGCGTCTACCTCGTCGCCCAGTCGGCCCTTCTCCTCGGCCCGATGGCGATCATCGTCGCCGGTGGCCCCCGGCCGGTGATGGTGGGGATGTTCGTCCTCTCCTTCTTCATCACCTACCTCGGGCTCGGCGTGGCCGGCGTCGTCATCGTCAGCCTGCGCCAGGCGAGCACCGCGCAGTCGATGATGGGCCGGATGACGGCGGTCTTCCGCACGTTGCTGTTCGGCGGTGGCGCACTCGGCGGCCTGTCCACCGGTCTGCTTGCCGGCCGGATCGGCGCCCGGGACGCGTTGACCGTTGCGGCGTTCGGATCCGCCGCCGTGCTCATCGCACTCGCCCTTTCCCCGGTGAGTCGACTCCGTGGCCTGCCCTCGGCACCGGAGGAACCCGTCACGGCGGCACCGGAGGAACCTGTCACGGGGGCAGCGGAAGAACCCGTCACGGCAGGAGCGGAGGAACCCGTCCCGGCGGCAGGGGAGGGGTGGGGCGCAGGTTGATACGGAGCGAGAGCGTGGTTGCCGGACCGGGCGCGGGTGTTCGTCTTCTCCATCCGGCCGCCGGCGACCACCGCGTTGCCTTTTGCCGCCTGACGGAGCACAGCGGCGCCTCGGCAGCCGTCGCAGCCATCGGATGCGCGCCATCGCCGACCGCGTCCACTTGGCCGAGGTCGGCCGCCACCACCGGCTCGACGGCCAGAGTTTTGCGACAGGGTTGCAACACACGGGTATGGACACGGTCGTCGAGCGCCGGCGAAGATCTCCCCATGTCGTCGCGGGAGTTCCAGCTGATCCGGTTGTCGGAGGCCGAGCGGGAACGCGCGTTGGGCGTGCTGCGCGACGGCGCCGGATCGGGGCGGCTGTCCCACGAAACGTTCATGCACCGGATGCTGATCGTGCTCAACGCCCGCAACCGCGTCGAAGTCGCTGACGTGATCGCGGATTTGCCCGCGCACGAGTCGTGGTGGCCGAGACTGCTGCGCCGCGTGGCGACGCGGCTGAACGCCCTCGTGTCCGGGGCATCGCGCGTCTCCCGCACGGTGGAGCCGCGCGTGCCCGGACTGCGACTGCCGGATCCGGGTTCGGCCGCCATGCACATCGGACGCAGCCACCGCGCCGATCTTCGGCTCGCGCACGATTCCGTCTCGCGCAGGCACGCGCGATTGTGTGTTCGGGCCGACGGTTGGGTCCTGGAGGACCTGGGTTCGATGAACGGTACGCACGTCAACGGGCTGCGCATCATGGGCCCGGTGTCCGTGCGGCCGGGTGATCATGTGCGGTTCGGAGTCGTGACCTACCGTCTGTCGACCGGATAGCGAACGACCCGGGGGAACGGCCAAGTCCTGGTCGGGGAACGGAACTTCATGGGCCGGTGGTCGGGCCCGGTCGCCAGGCGGTAGGGGGCGAGTGCGACCGGGCCCACGGCTGTTCAGGGCACGGTGATGACGATTTTGCCGCGCGCGTGGCCGGTGGCGCTGACGTCGTGAGCCGTGGCGGCCTCCTTCAGCGGGAACACGGCGTGCAGCGGGACGGTGAGGCGGCCGCGGTCGGCGAGATCGGCCGCCGGCGGCAGCCCTGCCCAGCCCGGCGACTCCCCGGCTTCGGAGCGGGAGAAGCGCACGCCGTGTCGGTCGGCGTCGAAGTCCGCGAGGCGGCTCTCCGCGATGAGGCCGGGCAGCTTGCCGGGCCGTGCAACCGGGCGGGAAACGACTCAGACGACGATGACCCGGCGTCCCCGACTGTGACCTGTTCGGCTGTCGATGTGCGCCGCCACGGCCTCCGCGAGCGTGTACGACTTCTCGACCGGGATGTGGAGCCTTCCCCGCGAGATGAGGTCGGTGGCCTCGGCGAGCGCGTCCGGCACGCTCCCGGCGACGCCGGAGAATCGCACACCGAACTCCGGCGCACCGAGATCGGCGATGGAGATCACCTTCCGCGGGTCCCCGGTCAGCTCGACCAGCTCGCGGATCACGCCCGAGCCGGACAGATCGAGGGCTGCGTCGACACGGCCGAGCTGCCGCACCCGCTCGACCCAGCCCTCGCCGTACGTCGTGGCGAGGGCGCCCAGGCCGCGCAGATAGTCCTGGTTCGCGGCCCCGGCGGTGCCGATCACCGTGATGCCGCGCTCCCGGGCGATCTGTAGCACCGCCGATCCGACTCCCCCGGACGCGCCGCTGGCCAGCAGTGTCTGCCCGGGCCGCACACCGACCTCGCGGATGATGCGCAGCGCGGTCTCCACCACGGAGGGGTACCCGGCGGCCTCTTCGAACGTGAGGCCCTCGGGCATCCGCGCCCAGGCCGACAACACGGCGAACTCGGCGTAGGTGCTGTCACCTTCGCCGAACACGTGGTCGCCGACCTTCACCCCTTCGACGCCCTCGCCGACCTCGTCCACCACCCCGGAGGCGTCCAGCCCGACGCCGGAGGGCAGCACGGTCGGATGGGCACCGAGGACCTGCCCTTCACGGATCCGCCAGTCGACGGGGTTCACGCCCGCCGCCCGTACGGCGATGCGGATACGGCCGGGGCCCGCGTGGGGCTCCTCGGCGTCGATGAGTTGTAGCACGTCCGGACCGCCGAACTCGGCGAAGCTCACTTTCTTCATGCGGTCGACCGTAACACTAACAGTTGTTGTTTTGGAACCGTTACTCCTTTGGATTTGATAGTGTCAGCGGCATGACCGTGCCGACCGGACGCCGCGAACGCAAGAAGGCCGCCACCCGCCAGAAGATCGCCGACACCGCCCTGCGGCTCTTCCTGGAACGCGGATACGACGCGGTGGGCATCCGCGATGTGGCCGCCGAGGCCGACGTGGCCGTCACCACGCTCTTCTCCCACTTCGCCTCCAAAGAGGCCCTGGTGTTCGAGCAGGACGACAACTTCGAACAACGCCTCACGCAGGCGGTCACCGACCGCGCACCGCACGAACCGCTCATCCCCGCACTGCGCCGCGAGATCCAGGCCATGGTCCGGCACTGCACGGGGGACGGCACCGCCCCGATCTACCGCATGATCGACGAGTCACGTGCCCTGCGGGAGTACGAGGAGTCGATGCGGCTGCGCCATGCCGACTCGCTGGCCACGGCACTTGCCGCCGATCCCGACCTGGCACAGACCACGACGGCCTGCCGAACGATCGCGAGGTTCGTGATCGACGCCTATTCGCTGGCCCGCGAGGCGGCCGACCCGCAGGCCGCCATGGACGAGATCTTCCGGATGATCGAGGCGGCCTGGGAAGTCACCTGACCCTCTGCGAGCAGTCCCAGGGGCGCGGTCGGACTCGATCCGCTCGGCGACTGTCCGCTTCCCGCAGGCGTTCCAGTGGCGCGGCACCAGTCACAGCGGAACCGGCGAACCCGCGGGTACACGACCGCGACGAAGTCGCCAATGGGCGAGCGCGGTCAGGTCGCCGGCTTGGCGGCAGAAGCGTCGAAGGGGGCCAGGGCCCGGGCGGCGATCCGGTCTTGAAAGCCTGCGTCCAAGGGCGGCGGCCACCGCCCACGCCACCCGGCCGGCGTCGGTATCGGCCGCGTGCGCACGGGTGACGTTCGCCGATGCCTCGCGGTGGAGGCCGGTGAGGTACGCGCGGTTGTCGCCGGCCGGACGCGGGGCCGCTCCTGCGCCCGAGCCCTGGCCGCGTGGATGCCCGACGACGGTTTGTGAATGCGGCGCGCGGGCAACGGGTGGACATGTTTTCAGGGATCCTGCGGGGTGCCGCTGCGGGTGCGGCCGGCACGACCGCCCTCGACGCGGTCACCTACGCCGACATGGCCGGTCGGGCGCGCCCGGCCAGTGAGACGCCACAACGCACGATCGACACGATCGCGCGCCGAATCGGGCATCCCGTCGAAGGCGACTCCGACACGCGCGTGAACCGATTGACCGGG
This sequence comes from Embleya sp. NBC_00888, assembly GCF_045207655.1. Lineage (NCBI taxonomy): Bacteria > Bacillati > Actinomycetota > Actinomycetes > Kitasatosporales > Streptomycetaceae > Embleya > Embleya sp. NBC_00888. Next base: position 4,583,068 of record NZ_CP108785.1, read on the forward strand.
CTCGGTGCGCTGTCGGGCATCGTGACCGGCGTCGGCGTCGGCGCCGCTTTCGGCCTGCTGCGCGGCATCGGCCTACGACCGCCGATCTGGGCGGGTTCGCTGCTCGTGGGCGCCGTCGCGATGATCGCCGCCAACGGCCCGATGGCCGGGCTGCGGGTGTCGGACCCGCGTGCGTGGTCGAGGACCGACTGGGTCGCCGACATCGTGCCGCACGTCGCATACGGCTTCACGACATACGCGGCGCTCGCGACGATGGATCCCAAGTGAGTGCCCTCGTACGGGCCTTCCTGGTCGGCGCGGCGAGCGGCGGCCGAAGCCAGGCCGGGGTCACGGCCGTTCGCTTGACCACTCGCGGCGCGGGCAGGCTGTCGCGGCTCGCGGTCGGCTCGGCCGCGATCGGCGAACTCGTCGCGGACAAGCGCCCCGACGCCCCGTCGCGACTGAGCCTGCCGGGCCTGGCTCCGCGTGTTCTGCTGGGAGCGACGGCCGCCGCGATGTTGGCCCGTCGTACGCGCGGTGGGGTGACACTCGCGGCCCTCGTGGGAGCGGGCGCCTCGGTGGGCGGCGCGATCCTGGGCGCGGCGTGGCGCCAAGCGGCCACGAATACCGGAATTCCCGCACTGCCGGCGGCGATCGGCGAGGACGTCCTGTGCTACGCCCTCGCGTTCACGGCGTGCGCCGGCTCGTAACGGCCCCACCCGACGACAGCCGTCCGAAGACGAGCACCGGACCCCGCGACAGCACCGCCGGAAACCCCGGCGGCGCGGACCCGGGCGCGCCGACCGCGTGGCGCACCCGCGAGCCGGCCACCGGCGCGCGCGGCCGGGCGTGATGGTGGAAGGCGCGCTCGGGGGAGCACCGCGACCCACCGCGCTTCGTCAGCGCGTGGAACGACGGGCTCGACTTGTGCGCATCGAGTCCTTCGTCCACCACGCCGACCCGATCCACCCCGACCTGTTCGCCGGACGCGGCCGGTCGGACGCCGGCGGCCGGTGGCAACGACGCTTCGACCACGCCGCGGACGACGATGGGCACACCGATACCGCGGCGGCCATGCTCGTGGAGGCGATCAGAGCCATGGGCGTCAACGACCCGGACGAACCGAACCACCACGGGACCGTGGCCGGGCGCGGCCACAACTTCCGGCTCGACCTGCCCGATCCCGGGCTGCACCGCAAGGACGCACCGGCCGAGTGAAGCGGCCCGCTCGGTCCTTCCGGGGCGACCCGGGTCACCCGGGTGACACAGGAACGCGCCGCGTCGCACAGGTGTGCGCGCCGCGCTATGCGTCCGCGACCTGTGCGGACCAGCCGTCCTCGAGTTCGGCGCCGTCCACGGTGATGGCCTCGACCGTTCTGGAGACCGGATCGATGTCGGCTTGCACGTCGTCGCCCGCGTAGCGTGGATGGCCGGTGGCTCCCTTCTCCCCGGTGGGACGGACCGTCGCCGACCGCACGGCCGGCCCGCGGGCCGACGGCGGCATGTCCTGCACGTTGTACGGATAGATCAGCACCTCGAAGGTTTCCATCCCGCGCGTGTACCCGGACCCGCGACGTCGACGCATGCCGAGCCCGACGACCACCCCGGCCCGGACGAAGCCGCCCGCGAGCGCCGACCACACCCCCGCCGACGCTGCGAGCACGGACCCACCGGGGCCCGCCGGTCAGATTCTCGGCAACTTCCCGACAACCGCGGCGGCGAGTTCGACGGCGGTGTCGCAGAGGCTCTCCTTGAGGCGTGGCCCCGACACCTTGAGTTCGACCACCTCGGCGACGGGAAGCTCGCGAACGTTCACGTACGTTCGGTGTTCCACCTTGACGACGCAGTAGGCGTCGTCCCCGTCCCCGGGGCTCACGAAAGCCTTTCTGTCGCCCAGTCGCCTCGGCAGGCCGTCTTGCGCGGTCAGCGGCACGTTCTGGTCGAACCAGACCTCGACGCCGCCGTTGTCGACCGTGCTGCGCCAGCGGCAGTTCCAGTTCGCGAATCCGGCGTCGGGTTCCGAGGGGTCGATGCCCGAAACCGTGTCCAGGGTGGCGGGATCGAGCATCGCGCAGGCGTCGAGTCGGACCAGCGACTCCTTGGCCGACGCGGAGGGGCGCCTCGGGATCGGGCCGCGTGCCATGACGGTGATCGCGTGGGCGGTGGTGATGTCGGCCATCGCGCACAGGTCGGCCGGCCGGGATCCCAACTGCTTGGCGACGATCGCGAGTTGTCTGTCGGCCCCCAGACGCACGAGCTGCGTGCACTCGCGTTTGCCGCTGTTGGGTTCCAGGACGACGGTGAAACCGCCGACTCGTCGGGTGTGCGCGTTGGACCCGAGTTCCTGGCCCCCGGTGGAGAAGTCGACCTTGACGTCGGCGATCCGGCCGGCGTCGGGAACATCGACGAGAAGATCACACCTGTCGAACCCGCCGTAGGCGGGGTCCAGGACGACCGTGCCGTAGGCGGACAACGAGGTCGGCTCGAGGAGCGCGCAGGGGTCCGCCGACCTGGGGTCGCCGATGGCGTTCGGTTCCGGCCGCGACGGTGACGTCGGCGTCACGATCGAGGAGACCACCCCGATCACCATCGCCACCACCGCCGCGCCCAGAACCGACAGGATCGGGCCGCGGCGGCGCAGGAACCATTGTCTCGGTCCCCGCCCCGGCGACCCGACGGACGCGGCGGGGTCATCCGTGTGGTCGACCGGCAACGAGCACACGATCGGTGTCCCGTCGTCGACGGTGACCGTCACCGATCGGGCGTCGTCGGCGGCACGCTCCCACGCCGGACCCGTCGGCCGGCGGTCGTCCCCCCACGCGAATCGTTCGGCGAGATCCTTCGCGAGCGGACGACGCTCGGGTTCGGCCGAGAGCAACTCCGTCAGGACGTCGGTCAGCGGTCCGGCCCGGACGGGAGCCTCGATCCGCTGTTCGAACGCCCGCTTCAGCACGTCCGCGTCGATGCGCCCGTAGGGGGAGTGTCCCTCGATCGCGGCGAACAACGACGCACCGAGCGAGAACAGGTCCGACGGCCGGCCGGATCCGCGCCCTTGGACCACCTCCGGAGCCAGATAGCGGGGCTTGCCCCGCACCACCCCGCCGCGGGTCCGCGTCTGGTCCTCGCCCAGGATGCGGGAGACACCGAAGTCGGCGAGCTTGGCTCTCCAATCCTCGGTGACGAGGATGTTCTCCGGCGTCACGTCGCCGTGCACCACACCGTGTCCGTGCACCACCCGCAGCGCCTCCGCGATCTGCAGGCCGACCCACGCGGCGCGCTCGGGCGGCAGGAGCCCGCCCTTCGCCACGACCTGCGCGAGGCTGCGCGATTCCACGTACTCCATCACCACCCACCACGTCCCGCCCTCGACGAAGACGTCGTGGACGCGAACGATGAACGCGCTGTCGAGACGCGCCGCGATACGAGCCTCCACCCTGAGACGCCGGCCGGCGCGTCGATCGTCCACCCGGGTGCGCTTGAGCGCGACCACACGGTCGAGCATCGTGTCCCTCGCGAGCCACACGTCGCCCATGCCTCCCGAGCCGATCCGCGCCACCAACGCGTAGCGGTCGGCGACCACGCATCCCACATCCGTGGACACTGGGCATCCCTGATTCACGAGTCGTTGATTCGACACGGAGATTACTCGGAGTTCACCCTCGCCCACCCTCGGTTCACCGAACTCGTGCGAACGGCCGCCGGTACGACTTCTTGCTCGGAGCCGGCACGCGGCCGAGCCGCTTCGGCGCCGGCCGGCACCTCCACTTGGCCCAGCGGGGTCACACCCGGACGCGCTCGAACGCTCCGGCCCGAACTCGGGGTGGAACGCCTCGACACGGTTGTGTGCGACCCGGCTCGGCCGGCCGACTCGGGAGGACGCGGCGACGAACCTTTGGACGATCACCCGGCGTTCGCCGCCGCAGGTGGCGGTCTCGACGATGCTGCGCAGGGTGGGGTCGTCCGGGGCCAGGACCATGATTCCGGGGAAACGTCCAGCGGTGTCGGGCGAGCGGCCGTGCCTTGGCGGATGGACGGCGAGCACCCGAAGGCGCTTGGCGGGAACGGCGGCGGCGCTCCAAGCGGTGAGTGACCGCCCGGCACCGTGCAACGGTACGAGCGCGGGACTCTCGTCACCATGATCACGAACGTGGAGGCAGGCCATACCCCGACGCCCGGGAGGGGCGTTCACCGAATTCGGCGCGGACCGGGCCTGGTTGCGCGGCCGGCGCCGAACTCGGCGGTGGTGTCACCAGTGCGCGGCGGTCGCGTAGTAGGTGGCGCCGGGCCATGCCTGGACCGGTGTCGTCGACGGCACGATCCTGCCCGCGCACAGTCCGCGCTCTGCCAGCCCGTCGACGATGCGCGGGATCGCGGCGAGGGTGCTTTGGTAACCCTCGTGCAGCAGGATGATGCCACCCGGGCCGACCTGGAGGGCGTTGGCCACGATGTCGTCGGTGGAGATGCCGTTGTAGTCGAACGAGTCGGTGGTCCACAGCACCTCGGTCATGCCGAGTGTGGTCGCGTCCTGGCGGATTCCCGCGTTGGTCCGGCCGTACGGCGGGCGGAACAGCGTCGGCGCGTGGCCGGTCTGGGACTGGAGGATCTGGTTCGTACCCAGGAGTTCGTTGAACGCGTCGGGCTCGCCGAGGTCGTCCAGGAAGGGGTGGGAGAAGGAGTGGTTGCCGATCCAGTGGCCGCCGGCGGCGATCTGCGCGACGTACTGCGGGTAATCCAGGGCGTGGGCCCCGGTCAGGAAGAAGGTCGCCTTGACCCAACCGGCGTCGTTCAGTGCCTGGACGTAGGCGGGGGTCAGGGTCGAGGGGCCGTCGTCGAACGAGATCGCCGCATAGCCGGCGGAGCATGGGGCGGGGGACGCGGGATCGGCGTGCGCGGCCGTCGTCGGGCCCAGGATCAGACCCGCCACCGCGACCATCGCCCCGGCCGCCCATGCGCGCACTCGCACGCTGGACTTCATCTCGGACTTCCTTTCGAAGATTCGACATCATCACGAACCCGGCCACCATCGAAGGATGGTGGCCCTGCGGTCGGCCTCCCGCCGCCGGGGGCGGCCGGGAACGGCTTACCGGTTGCCCCCGGGGCGGAAGGTCGACCGCAGGTCGAACGTCAGCGAGTGCGCGCGGGCAGGATCCGCTTGAGCGCGAGGCCCGCACTGAACAGCGTGAACGCTGCCACGAGCGCCCACATGACGTTCGCGCCGGTCGCGGCCAGAGCGCCTCCGGCGCCGGCTGCGGCCGCTCCCGTACTTGCGTGATACATGGTCACCATTTCCTTTCTTTTCTTCGGATCGCGTCCCAGAACGCCTGAGCCTGGGCCGCTTGCAGGTAGAGGTCGAAGGCCATCTCGACCACGATGAGCGCGCCGAGCACCACTTGCAGTGGTCCGCGTTTGCGGACGCTCACGGCGCGTTCCACGGAGAAGATCAAGGTCACCACCATCCACACGGGCTGAATACGCACGTGTCCGGTGAGGACGAGGGACAGCAGCAGCGAACCGAGGTAGATCACGATGATCAGCAAGCCGATCAACGAGAGCACCTGTCGTCCCCAGTAGGTGCGGGTGATGTGTGTCCACCCGTAGTCGGTCAGGTTCTCCAGGGCGCCGCGCTTCCAGCGCAGTCGCTGTTTGAACAGGTCCGACCAGGTGCCCATGACCTCGGTCATCAGCGTGCACTTGGGCGGGCAGACGATACGCAGACCCAGGTGCAGGATGCCCAGCGTGAGTTCGTTGTCCTCGGTGAGCACGCGGGTGTCGTACACGTGCGCCGCGCCGGGAAGTTCACCGGTGGCTCGGGCCGCGACGACCTCTTGGAGGGTCAGCGCGCGAAAGAGGGTGGCCGTCCCGGTGAGTACGAGGGCTTTGCCCTGGAGCCGCTCGACATCGCGGACATAGCGGGCGTATTCGTTGCGTTGCAACATGCCGACGAAACCCCCGCCCGGCTTGCCGGTGAACGTGCCGCCGACCGCTCCGAACTCGCCGGTCGCCAGCCGCTCCAGGCCATGGCCGAGGAACTCCGGCCCGAGGGTGGAATCGGCGTCCATCACCAGGATCGCGTCGGCCGGCCCGAGATTCGGCAGGATGTGATCGATGACCTGATTGAGGCCGCCGGCCTTCTTGTGCTTGTTGTCGACGGTCTCGTAGACCTGCACACCCATGCCGCGGGCTATCTCGACGGTCCGATCGGTGCAGTTGTCCGCGATGACGATGATCGTCTCCGGCGGTCGACGCTGACCGTACAGGGACTGGATGGTCTCGCCGATCTGCGCTTCCTCGTTGTGCGCGGGCACCAGTGCGGTGATCCGCATCGAGTGCACGTCCACGGCCGGCAGCGAACGACGACGCCGACGCTTGGTCCTGAGCCGGAACGGCTCGGCCTTGCGCGCCCGGTGTCGCCGGGGACGCTCTGCTGTGGGAGTCGGCTCGAAGGCCGGGACCGGGCGCGGCTCATCGCGAATCGGCGCCAGGATCTCCGTCGGGTGATCCGCCCCAATCGGCTGTTCGGCACGTCCTCGGTGCCGCCCGCCGGGCACGCCGCTCGCGTACCCCATGTTGTTCATCTCGCCGTCGCGCTCCCGATCGAATCATGGCGAATGGAAGAAATCGCTCAGGAGCGCACGCGCGAATCCCGAAGCCGTGACCGGCGTTCGGGCAGCCCGAAAGGCCGACGAGTTTCAGCTCGCCGAGAAGCGAATCATCCGTTCCCCCCCGGGGTCCCCACCCAGGATGACCAAGAATGGGGTATCGAAAGGATCTTGTACAACACAAAGATCCAATTGTGAGCACAAGCACAGACAAACCCCGAGATCCCAACAGATAGTTGCCCGCGGGTGTGCCCTCGGGGGATCGCGCCGTCTCGGGAGATTCGGTGGGTCGGATATCCCCGCCGGTCATGACATTTCGGGTGTTTCAAGCCACCCGGAGACCCACCTCGCCGAATTGCGACGCGCCGGCGCCGGCTTCCGGCACCTGCGCCACGACGTGCCCGGCGCGGGAGAGCGTCGTCGGTCGCTGGGCGACCGGGCCGGTATCCGTGCGGTGGTCGGTGGTGGTCGGTGGTGCTCTCGCTCCGCCACTCGACCGGACCGGTCGGACTGCCGCACCGCACTCTCGCCCACCGGCCGCCCACCGACACGGCGGGCGCGCGCCATTCGGGTGAAGTACGCGAACAGCCTTCACTCGAAAGGGATGGATTGTATGCGAGCTGTCAATCTGAATGATGTGCCGCCCTCTCCCGGCCGATCGTGGGAGCCCTCCCGGCCCGCGAACTGCCGCATCCAGCCCGGCCCGCCGCCTCGTCACCCGCTCACCCGGCCGCCCGCCGGTGCGCCACGACGACCCTGCGACCTTCACCATCTCGGAAGGAACCCGCAACCACCATGAGTAACGACATCGCCTACGCGAAGATCCACCCCGCGATCGGAGTGGCCCGGGTGGGCAACAGCACCCGCGACGACGGCTGGTACTACGGCCCCGAGACACCGGACCCGGACCCGACGCCGGTCGGCTCCCTCAAGGACGACACCGGTGCCTTCAAGCGCCAGGCGGCCCGCTTCCGCCTCTACGGCTACGACAGCGCCGGCAACGTCGTACGCGAACTGACGGCCACCGACGCCGGAGTCGCGATCGAGTGGGGCGTCCACGTCGCGAACCAGAAGGCCGCCTGGTACGAGTTCAGCCTCGCCCTCGACATCCCCGACATGCAGGGCCACAGCACGCCGAGGCGCAACAAGGGCATCGACCGCCGCAGCCTGGTGATCGATCCCGGCCGCAAGACCCTGCGCGCCGACACCGGCCAGAGCGTGGAGTTCACCGGCGGCGTGTTCCAGGGCATCGCCGTCCCGCTGGGCCGGATGCACACCGACGAGCGCGGTCGGCTCGTGGTGCTCGGCGGCTCCGGCCGGTCCGGCGCGAAGAACAATGAGGAACTGCACTCGTTCGGCAACAACGACGGCTGGTACGACGACATCTCGGACGGCCCGGTCACCGCCACGCTGACCCTGGACGGCCGCCCCATCGAGGTCAAACCCGCCTGGGTCGTGGTGGGCCCGCCCAACTACGCGCCGGACATCAAGACCGTGCGCACCGTCTACGACCTGCTCCTCGACGTCTTCGTCGGCAACGGCCAACTGCCCCGGCCCGCCCAGGTGTCCTTCAGATACCACATCGAGCCCCTCCTGCGGCGCTTCGGCGACCTGCAGTGGGTCAACAAGGGCTTCGCCACCCACTTCGGATTCGCCGGCCCGGAGGACTTCACCACCACCGAGGTGCTGCGGCGCCTCGCCAAACCCGGCAACACCTACCGCGAGCTGCGCCGCCAGGTGTACACCGCCATGCGCGACTACGAGCGGGACGGACTGGCGCCGATGACCTGGCCGTGGTTCTACGGCGACGGCATGGCCAGCCGCCCCAAGTCACCGCGGCAGTACATGACCCTGTCGGCCCTCCAGATGGACATGCTGCTCAAGTGGTCCAACGGCCAATTCGTCGACACCCCCTGGAGCGGCTTCCCACGCGACCTGGAGAAGGCACCCGTCGCCGATCAGCCCGGACTCCTGGACCGCGCCGCCCTCGACTTCTGCCTCGCCGACGCCTTCCACCCCGGCTGCGAGGTCACCTGGCCGATCCGGCACGCGACGATGTTCGCCGAACCGTTCCGCATCCTGCACCGCGCCGCGGGACAGGCGGAGCCCGACTACGGCGCGGAACTCACTCCCGAGAAGGCGCTGGCCGCCGACGGCCCCCTGCACGCGCAGGGCCCGGGCGGTCTGACCCGGTGGATGGCCATCCCCTGGCAGGCCGACACCGCCAGCTGCCGCTCGGGCTACGAGTCCACCGCCGGCCTGGGCCCCCGCTACGACCCCCACCTGCCGACCTTCTGGCCCGCCCGGGTGCCCAACCACGTGCTGACCGAGCGCGACTTCCGGATCGTCAACAAGGAGGGTGGCCCGACCCCCTCGGAGGACGAGCGCGAGGCGGCGTTCAACAATCGGGCCTCCTGGCTGCGAGGCCTGCACGGCACCTACAAGGAGCAGTTGAAGCAGGCCGCGGCGGAGTGGCACCACTTCGGCGTGGTGGAGACCCGCCCCTACACCGTCGGCGACAACAAATACCCGCCACACGTCCAGGTCGAGTCCGTGCCCGGCTTCGCCCTCGAAGGGGTGCCGGACGACCGGAACCTGGTCACCCTGCACGTACCGCAGACCGCCGACGTCGCCGCCCAGGGCGCGGCGTTGTCCGCCCTCGCCGAGCACATCGGCCTCGCCCCCGAGAGCATCACCGTCGGCTACATCGACAAGCTCGACCCCTTCGGGGAGGACGCCGCCAACGGCACCGGCCGCCGCGAGGGCCCTTCGTGACGGTGGACCACACCGGTCCGGCGGCCACCGCGCGCGGGTACGACGTGGTGGTCGCCGGCGGCGGCCCGGCCGGCGCCGCCGCCGCGCTGGCCCTGGTCCGCGCCGGCCGCACCGTCCTGCTCGCCGACGCCGCCACCGGACCGCCGCCCGTCGGCGAGGCGCTACCGGCCGCCGCCCGGGTCGTGCTCCGCGACCTCGGCGCGCAGGACGTCCTCGACGAACGCCACCATCTGCCCTGCTACGCGAACCTGTCGGCCTGGGGCTCGAACGACCTCGCCGCCCAGGACACCATCCTCGACCCGCACGGCCACGGCTGGCACCTCGACCGCGGCCGCTTCGACCGGGAACTGCGCGAGCACGCCCGCCTCCTCGGCACCGAAGTGGCCGAACACACCACGGCCCGCCCCGCCGGCCGCTCCGGCGACGGCACCTGGACCGTGGAACTGCGCGGCCCCGGCCGGCGCCGCACCACCGTGCGCTGCCGCCGGCTGGTCGACGCCACCGGCCGCCGAGCGGGCCTGGCCACCGCGGCCGGCGCCCGCCGGGTGGTCCACGACCGGCTGGTCGCGCTCTGCCTGACCCTGCCCCCCTCGACCACGCCGACCCCCGACGCCTCGACCCTCGTGGAGGCCTCGCCGGACGGCTGGTGGTACACGGCGCTGCTGCCCGCCGGCCACCGGCTGCTCGCCCGGTACACCGACGCAGACCTGCCGGGCGCCCGGAAGGGCGGCACCGGCCTGCTCACCGACGTGGCCCGCACTCGCCACACCGGCGCCCGGGTGTCCACGCACCCGTGGCCGGCCGCCGCCGTACGGCGCGCGCCCGCCCACACCGTCCGCCTGGACACCGTCCACGGCGACGGGTGGATCGCCGCCGGCGACGCCGCCGCCGCCTTCGACCCGCTGTCGTCGCAGGGCATCCTCACCGCCCTGTACACCGGCATGCGGGCCGGCCAGGCGGTCCACGACCACCTCGGCGGCGACCGCACCGCCCTCACCCGCTACGCCGCCGAACTCGACACGATCACCGCCGTCCACCTGCGCAACCGGCGCACCTTCTACGGCCTCGAACACCGATGGCCCCGGCACGCCTTCTGGCGTCGCCGCCACACGGCCGGCCCGACGGATCCCGCCGACGGCCGACCGAACACCCGACCCGACCCGATCCCACCCCCAGGAGTGTCCGCATGACCACCACAGACGTCATCTCCGTGTCCGACGCCGACGCCGCCCCCCGCCACGGCCACCGGTTCCTGCTCATCGGCACCGATACGATCTTCGCCTACCACCTCGCGCTCTACCGCGTCCCCATCCACGCCTTCCAGATGATCAACAAGTTCGGCCTGGACGGGGGCCTGCGGAAGAAGTACCTCGACGACCTCGCGAACCACGAGGACCAGCGGGTGTACTACTCCCTGTTCTCCGAGGGCCACTGGCCCCTCCAGGAAATCGTCGACGGCACCCGCGACTCGCTGCCCGTGGAACTCGAGCGGGTGACCGTCGACAGCGCCGGCAATCGCACCTTCACCAAGATCCTCGACGAGACCACCGCCACGTGCCGCGAGCAGGACGTCGTCCACTACAAGCCGCTCAACGCCACCGGCTACCCCGACCATCTCACCTACCTCGCCTTCGGCCAGGGATCCGAGGTCCACCTCGCCCACCAGCTCGCGGCCTCGCCGAACTGGGACGAGGTCATCACCACCACACAGCCCGCCGGCTTCCAGCAGAGCGACCTCGACCACGCCGCAGCCGTCACCATCCCCGCCATCAAGGACCCGAAAGGCGTGGTCCAGACGAGCCCCCTGGTGAAGGGCAAGCCGTACGAGGGCCTGATCGGGACCCGCGAGGTCACCTTCACCGCCGGGCGCCAAGGCTGGTGGAACCACACCAGCCTGAACACGTAGCCACGAACATCGGGCGCCGCACCGCCCGTCCCGCCCGTCATCGCGCATGGCGGGCGGCCGGGTCGTCGGCGACTTGGTGGCGGCTCGCCATGCGGTCGCCGTAGAACCACCGACCTGGGACGCGGCCCCACCGGCCGAAAACCGATGGGGCCGCGTCTGTGTGCCTCCCGTTTTCGCGGGCCGCGCGTGTGGCCGGTTCCTGGCCTGACCTGGCCGGGCCGGGCCGGGCTGTGCGTACGGGTCCGCCGGGTGCGGGACGTCATGAGCCTGCCCAGCTGACGTTTTGATCCTGCCCGGCTGTGGTCTCCCGGCCCGACGCCTCCACGAAGGACTTCCCGATCCGCCCGTCCTCGGTGAACGCCCGGCCCGGCCGGGTGGGGTGGCCCACCCGCCCGAACATCCGCAGCAGGTCGTACCTGTGTTGCAGTGTCAAGCTCCGGGAATGCGGCGCCGGTTGACGGAATGTCCGACGTCGCCTCCAGATCGACGAGTTCGGCGATGATGACGGGGCCGGCCGTCGCCGATACCCTCGACCCGGGCCATCTCGACGAGGTCCGCCAACGGCCGACGTCCCGAAGCCGCAGCCTGAAGACGAGGCTCCACGACCCGCGGTGATGCTCGTGGAGGCGGTGGTTCACGACGTGCGGCCGAACCAGCTCGGGACTCGGCCCAACCAGGCTCGCAGCACCGCGCTCCGCCAGCTCGTCACCGGGATTCCCGCCGCGATACTCGCCCGCACCCTGGGTATCCACACCGACGTCGCCGTCGCCCGGCAACATCTCTCCGCGGGTGACCGGGTTGCCTGCGCCGCCGAAGTCAGCCGCCGCACCTCAACGCAGGAGGACAGCAGATGACCAGCCATGATTCCCTCGCGGCCGGCGAAGTCCGCGACCCCTTCGGGACGTTGCACCGAGCATTGTGGATCGGCGGCGGCCAATGGGCCGGAAAGTCGACCGTGGCCCGGCTCCTGGCCGTCCGGTTCTGCGTCACCGTCTATCACTACGACTACCACGACGCTCGCGGTCACAACGATCGCCGGATCGCCCGTCGCCTCGGCCTCGGCCTCGGAGAGCCCGCCACCGAGGCCGACCCGGACAAGGTGTGGGTGCACTCCACCCCGGAGCAGATGGCCACCGAAACCCTGGCCGGCTTCCCGGACCGGTTCGAGTGGGCCCTGGACGACCTGCGCGCACTCGTCTCGGGCCACCCGATCATCGCCGAGGGCTGGGGACTGCGTCCCGAACTCGTCGCACCCATCATCGACTCACCGCGCCGGATGGTCGTCATGGTGCCCACGCCGGCGTTCCGCCGACACCAACTCCGTGAACTTCCCCGAGCCGCCTCGCTCGGGCACCGCGTCAGCGATCCGGTCCGAGCCCAGGCCAACCGCTTCGCCCGGGATCACCTCGTTGCCAAGGACGCCGTCCACACCGCCCACCAACTCGGCATCCGCGTGATCGAAGTCGACGGTTCCCGCGATGCCGCCGCGGTCGCAGAGATCGTCGCCGACCACTTCAGCCCGTACCTCCCGCGTCAAGACCACGAGGTTTGATCACCGCAGGGATTCGGACAGTTCCACCACCCGACGTCACCATGAGGACCTACAACTCTGGTTTCCTCGACGAACACGCCTATGAGGACTGGTATTTCCTCCTGGAACGAATCGTGACCAGAGCCCCGCACCGGTAGTGGTGTCACGACTCACCCAACTGGAAGTTCCAGACGACCAGCGCCGGCGCGCCTGCGCTGACGGCTCGTGTTGCCTCGGGCACCATGTCGGCCAGACACCACGGCCACAGCTCCCACGGTCCCACCGCCCCGAACGTGCCTGTCCGATCCGCGGACTCCGCCCGTTCGTTGGTCGGCAGGGGAGGTTCCTCGCAGCGACGCACGTGCAGTCCCACCGGCAGCGCGGCACGCAGGTAGTCCCCGATCGAGTGGCGGTGGGTACTCAGCCGTCCAGGTCGGCCATCAGCGCTGCGCACGGGTGGAATCGCGCCCTGCGCCACTCGCTCGGGGTGCATGTCGGCGATCACCAGGTGTCCGCCCGGACGCAGAACTCTGGCGAACTCCGCCAGTACCGGCTTGAGTGTCGAGACGTGGGTCAGCGCCAAGGCACACACGACCAGATCAACCTCGGCGTCGGCCACCGGGAGTCGGTGCAGATCACCGAGCAGGAACTTGCCCTGCGGCACCCGGGTACGCGCCCGCGCGAGCATGTTCGGGCGAGCTGTCCACGCCGATCACCCGATGGCCACGACCGGCCAGAAACTCGGCATGCCGACCAGTCCCGCACGCGGCGTCCAGAGCAACACCCCCGGGCAGCGAGTCCACGATCTCCTTGACCACGGGCTCGTCGAGGTCGAACGCCGAGTTGGGCCGGTCATATGTCGCCGACCACAGTCGATAGCCTGTAACGGTGTCGACCCGGTCGACTTCCACGGCTGCGTCTGCCAGTGCCTCGTCGGCGAGCACTCTGCGGATCTCCGCGATCCGGGCCTCCACGAAGTCGCGGTCGAACTCTCCGGTGAATGCGCGCAACAAGGCAATGCCCTCAAGCCCGAGCAGGTACGCCCGCGGGTCCTCATACATCACCCTACGGAGGCTAACGACGCGCCTCCGAGCGAGCCACCGGATTATCGGGCGGCCCGTGTTGCGTGGCCTGGTGACACGAAACCGCCGATCGCTACCTCTCGTGGGTACCGTGAGTCGCGGCCAGTCCGTCCAGGAGGTGCCTCAGCAGGCGGTCGAATGTCGCGTCCGGGTCGGCGGAACGGGCCGGTTCCGCCATCACCCGAGACAGGCGCGGGTAATCCGGGCTCGCCGCCACCGCCCGCAGGTAGCGGCCCTGGGCCTCGGCCAGTTCGCGCGTGGTCCGGCCGGCGCGGGCCGCGGCGCGGTCTTGGGCGACCTCGTATCCGACGTGGCTCGCCACGAATCCCACCACCAGGCTGATCACTTCGAGTGCGCCGTGTCCGTCGAACCCCGCCGGTTCGAGCACGGCGAGCGCGTGTTCCGTGAAGGCGAGCGTGTTCGGCCCGAGCGTCTGCCGTTCCGACAGGGCGGCCGGCAGCCACGGATGACGTCGCATCAGGTCCCGCTGGGCGTGCGCGATTTCTCGCAGATCCTCGGCCCATGCCCCCGTCGGGGCGGATGGATCCGGCTGGTCACCGGCGACTCGGTCGATCATCAACTCCAGCAGGGTCTCCTTGTTGGGCACATAGGAGTACAGGGACATCACCCCGACACCGACGCGCGCCGCGACGCTGCGCATGGTCACGGCGGCGAGCCCGTCGGCGTCGGCGATCGCGACGGCCGCGGCCGTCACCTCGGCGCGGCTGTGCGTGGGCGGGCGGCCACGACGGGGTTGCGGCCGAGCCGGCCACAACGCCTCGGGGTCCACACCAGGGCTTCGTTCGGATGAGTCCGGACCGGCCACGGCGGCTCCTTTCACAGGTGGGTGCTCGATGGGTGCCGGGTGGGTGCCGGGCATGTCCATCCAAGCATGCGCTATTCTGGTACTTAGTACGAGAATGGCGATCGCCACCAAGCACGGCCCGACGGTGACCCAGTGCATCGCGCGCAAGGTCGGAAAGCGAGAGCACCATGACGAGCACCACCTCCCACCCGATGTCCCCGGACCGACCCCCGCGGAAGCCGCCGCGTCGGGTCCGGGCGATGCGGCGCACGCTGCGCGGAATGCCCGCCGCCCCGTATCGGGTGGCATACGAGGCCGACCTGCGGATTCCCGCCGCCGACGGCAGCCCGCTGGTGGCCGACCACTACTTCCCGGCCGCCCCCGGCGACTTCCCCACGTTGCTCCTGCGCTCGCCGTACGGACGAGGTTTCCCCTGGTCCTCGATGTACGGACTCGCCTTCGCCGAACACGGGTTCCACGTCGTCCTGCAGAGCTGCCGGGGCACCGGCGGATCCGGCGGCACGTTCGCGCTCTGGCACAACGAGGCCGCCGACGGGCAGTCGACACTTGCGTGGCTGCGCGAACAGCCCTGGTTCACGGGGGTGTTGGGCACCATCGGCTCGAGCTACCTCGGCTACACACAGTGGGCCACGGCGCTCGACCCACCCCCGGAGTTGCGCGCGATGGTTTTCCACGCCGGCCTGCACGACCCGCACGCGTACTTCCACGCCGGCGGCGTCTTCCACCTGGAGAACGCGCTCGCCACCACCGCGGGCTTCCTGCACCAGCACCGAAGCAATTGGCGGTTCGTCAAGGCGGCCATCCGTCTCCAGCGCACCCTGCGGCGCGTCGCCCGCACGCTCCCACTGTCGGACGCCTGCGCCCTCGGACTCGGCGAGCGGGTGCCGTTCCTGGAGGGTGCGCTCGCCCACCCCGACGCCGCCGACCCGCACTGGGCGGGCGCGGACGCGGGCCGCGCCGCCGACACGCTCTCCGTGCCGACGCTCCTGGTCGCCGGTCGGCACGACGTCATGTTCGAGCAGAACCTCGGCCAGTACCACCGACTGCGACGGGCCGGATGCGAGACGGCACTGCTCGTCGGGCCGTGGACGCACGCCTCGATGCTGCAACAGGGGTGGCCGGAGGTGTTCGCGGACAGTCTGGCCTGGCTGCGCGCGCACCTGTATGACGATCGGTCGACGTTGCGGGAGTCCCCGGTGCGGGTGCACGTGGGCGGCGCCGACGACTGGCGGGATCTACCGGAGTGGCCTCCGGTGGATGCGGCAGCGCAGCGCCGGTACATCGCGGCCGACGGCGCGCTGAGCGACCGGCCCGATCCGGCCTCGGCGCCCTTGACGCTCCGCTACGACCCCGCCGACCCGACACCCTCCGTCGGCGGCGCGACGCTCTCGCCCAAGGCCGGCCCCCGTGACAACACCGCGTTGGAGGCTCGCGACGACGTCCTGATCTTCACCACACCGCCGCTGACCGAGCCGCTGGAGGTGTGCGGTCCCGTGCTCGCGGAGCTGTACGCGGCCACCGGCACCGATCACATCGACGTGTTCGCCCGTCTGTGCGACGTCGACGAACGCGGCCGGTCGACCAATGTGTGCGACGGCATCCTCCGGTTGACCCCGAACGGCTCATCGCCGGCGCGGGTCGTCGTCGTGTTGAGTGCCACCGCGTACCGCTTCGCGGCCGGGCATCGCATGCGCCTCCAGTTGAGCGGCGGCGCCCACCCACGCTTCGCCCGCAACACCGGATCGGGGGAGCCCGCGCACACGGCGCGGGAGATCGTGCCGACGAGCGTGGCGTTGTATCCGGATTCGGCCCTGGTCCTGAGCGTCGTCCCGACTCGGACGCCGGATGGCCGTCCGGTGGATCGCCCCTGAGAATCTCGGTTTCGGGAACGGTGCGGGGGCGTCCTCGTCGGGGCATGGTCGCCGCCGTGTCGGATGTGGCGTTGGTCTCGGCCGCCGGAAGTGCCGAAGCTTTCGCCAGGTGCCGGATTTGACGGGGCCGGAAGACTGGGAGAGAGGGCAATCCGCCGGTCGAATCGGGTCGGACACCCGAGCCTCGATCATCGGGGGTCTCGCACGTCGAGGTCTTGGGTTCCCGGGCGGTGGACGCGCGGGCGAGGGCGGCCGGTGCGGGTTGCCCGGACGGGAAGAGCGGAATGCGGGAACGTGTGGGACGTGTCGGTGTGGTCACCGGGGCGGCCGGCGGGATCGGCTACGGCATCGCGCGGGCGCTGGCGGGCGAGGGGATGCGGGTGGTCCTCGCGGACCGGGACGCGGTACGGCTCGAGGAGGCCGCCGCGACGCTGGGGGCGGACGGCGCCGAGGTGTTGGCGGTGCCCACCGACGTGCGGGACGCGGCGGCCGTCCAAGCCCTCGCGGATGCCGCGCTGGCCGGGTTCGGACGGGTCGACGTCGTCTGCAACAACGCCGGGGTGTGGACGCTGAACAGGCAGTGGGAGACCGAACTCGTCGACTGGCGGTGGGTCGTGGACGTCAACCTGTGGGGCGTCGTGCACGGCGTACGGACCTTCGTCCCGCTGATGCTCGCGCAACCGGAAGGCGGGCACATCGTGAACACCGCGTCGATGGGCGGCCTGATCGGCGGCGCGATGACCGGACCCTACAGTGCCACGAAGCACGCCATCGTCGGCCTGACCAAGGGGCTGCGCGCGGAACTCGCCGGAACCGCGGTCGGGGTGTCGCTGCTGTGTCCGGGCAAGGTGCGGTCCGAGATGCTCGACCGGGTCAACGCGCGCCCCGCCGCGGACGCCGCCGACGAGACTCCCGGCGACGGCGGGCCGACTCCGGCGGCGCGGGACGTGATCGACGCGATGCGCAGGTCACAGGCGGGGGCGATGAGCGCCCGGGAGGCCGGCGAACAGGTCGCCGCGGCGATCCGCGAGGACCGGTTCTGGGTGCTGCCGGGCGCCGATGCCCACGTGCCCTTGCTGCACGCGGAGTTCGACGAGTTGATCGGCGCGTTCGGATCGATGCCGGCCGACGGGTGAGCCCCGGACTCGGCATGTGCCGAAGGACAAGGACGCCCCCGTCCGGGGATCACCGCAGAATCCGAAGCGGCGGTGGGTCGCAGCGTGCTCCGGCGGGGGCAACGTGGTGTCGGTCGTCGTCTCCGGAGCCGATGTCACACTCCTTGGATCTGCGTCGTCTGGAGGGCATGAGAATCGCAGTTGCCAGGGGAAACGGGCGGACGGGGCGCCGCATGATCGACGAACCGCGTGCGTGTGGCGGTGGGGTGCGCGCGCCCGGTCGATCATCCCAGGGTCGTCCGATCCCAGCGCGAACCGTCGCGGAGCCGGAGCCGGTCGGGGTCGTCGCCGAGGTCACCGACATCGCCCACTCGTGCGAACCGACCCGACGCGGGCGCGGGCGCGGACGCGGGAGCAGCGGGCGGTGGGCGACGGCGATGCCGGTACCGCCGACGCGGTGGTTATCCGGTGCCTTGTCGTACCGGCGATGATGCAACTCCTCGGCCGCTGGGCTTGGTGGATGCCGGCGTGGCTGGATCGGCTGCTCCCTCGCGTGGAGGTGGAGCGCGGCTGACGGTCGAGGCGGTGCGCCCCCGGCGGAGCCGCTCCGTCGGGGGCGCACCGGGACGATGCGGCGCCCCGTGGCGCGCGTGAAGCCGGCCGACCCATCGAAGTCGTAGTCGAGGTCGGCCAACCGGGCGTGAGTTCACGCGGCCGACCGCAAGTGCCGGGCGGTGGCGTACGCGTAGTGCGGCGCAACCCGCGGGTCCAACGCGTCCGCGTCCCACCCCGGGACGGCGGCGCCGACGCGACGTCGGCCGGCGACACGGCGCCCGGGTGTGGTTCGACCCTGGTCGGCGTCGCCGGCCGTCGGCGACCACCGATGGCCGGGCACGGTGGCGACGGTGATCGGGCGCGCCTGCCGTTTGCACTCGTCGGCTACCGCCGGTACTCCGCATGAGACGAGGTCTCAACCGCGCTGTGCCGCCGTGACCTTGTCGGTTTGCGCCTTGAGGACGGCCGGTGGGATCTCTTGGTCGGCGTTTTGCGAGGCGCCCTGCACGATGACGTAACCGGCGCGCGTCGTGGTCATCCTGGCGCTGAGGCCGATATCCGAAGAGACCTTGAAGGCGATGCTTTCGTCACCGGTGTTCGGGTTCGGCAGCGGCGTTACGTGGTATGTCAGCGACGGCGTGCCATAGCGGAAGGTGCCGCATGAGGGGAGAGCCGCCTTGGCGTCCTTCAACAGCTTCTCGGCCACGCCCGGTTGATACGAGGCGAGGGAGAACGCGTACTGCGACTCCGTTGCGCCCGGCGGCGTCAGTTCGCCGCTGATGTGTGCGACGGAGGAATGGGTCACGCCGCCTCCGCCCATCAGATCCATGATGGACTGGCAGGCCGGCTTGTCGACGGTCGACACGTCCGGCTTCTCGACCTCCGGTGCCGCAACCCGCCAGCCGGTGGACGGGAGGTCGGCGGCGACCACGAATGCCGCCTTGAGCTGTGCCGCGTTGAGCGTCTTGGCCGGCGAGCCCTTGCCATCCGACGGTCGTGAAGTGCCGCTGCCGGACGGCCCGGGGGCGCCGGACCCGGACGCCTGGGGGGAACCGGGGGCACTGGTCGAGGATCCGGTCGTGGCACTGTTCGTCGGCGAACCGCTCTTGCCGTCCGCGTTGTTGCCGGAGCCGTCGGAACAGCCGACGGCGAACAGCAGCAGCGGGGCCACCGCCGCCGCCGTGGTCAATCGTTGACGTGCGGAGTGCATGAATTCGGTCTCTCTGTGGGCGGTGTACCGGGAGCAGGGCTGTCCGACGATACGTGTGTCGCAGTGGAGTGTTGGGGGGAGTTACGTTCCGTCTTGCGGTGGTGCACTGATGCGGATGTGCGGATGCCTTTTCGATGCGACGGGAACCGATGTGCGCCGGGTGGGGA
Organism: Embleya sp. NBC_00888; assembly: GCF_045207655.1. Taxonomy (NCBI): domain Bacteria; kingdom Bacillati; phylum Actinomycetota; class Actinomycetes; order Kitasatosporales; family Streptomycetaceae; genus Embleya; species Embleya sp. NBC_00888. Next base: position 4,602,684 of record NZ_CP108785.1, read on the forward strand.
AATTGTCCTATGCGGGCATGCGCGTGCGCGCATCCTCGCGCAATCGGGACTGGGAATCCGGTGGGGAAAGCACCGCGCGCCCACACGCCTTCCGAGCTTCTTCCGCTCGGGCCTCCGCGAACTCGTGCACGGCACCGAACACGACTCGGACTTCGCCAAGTCGGATGGCCGGGCAACGACTACCGGCAGGCGCGCAGCCGCTCGCCGAGCATCAGGGACCCGGTGGCCGTCGAGGGCGCCCACTTCGTCGGCGGGTCGGGTGGCCAGGAGATCCCGCCACCGAGCACGACCGAGCTACACCGACCCGGGCCTGACTTCGGCGCTCGTGGGCGCGGTTGGGTACCGTCGGGGCACGAGGGGCGCTGGGGGGTGTCCCGGACTCGGGGGAGTTGAACGGCCATGCCTGCCTTGGACGAACGGAACGGTGCTGGCTCTGCGGCGAGTCGGCCGCAGTGGTGGTGGTGCGTCCCGGTGGCGGTGACGCTCATCGGACTGCCGGTCCTACTCTTCGCCGACTGGCACATCCTGGCGGACCTGTGGTTCGGGAACTGCGAGCACGACGACAACTCTTGCGACGGCCCGTACACCGAAGCCGGGAAGCTCAGAGCCAAAGCGGTCACATGGTTCCTGGCGGCCGGCCAGATAGCGGCGTTCTCCGCCATGTGGGGTACCGCGAAGAGCCGCAAGGCGAAGGTACGGGCGCGGCAGGCGCTCGCCCACGGTGCTCTCGTTGCGGCCCCGGTGGCGGCCGGGGCGGTGGCTTGGATCTGGTGATGTGGCCGGTTGTCGGTTGTGGGTTTCAGTTGCGTCGGGTGGTTTCGGGGCGTGCGTGGGCGGTGCGTCACCTGTCGGACGTCGACGGGTCCGGAACCGTCGGGGGCAGCAGGAGGCCTGTCGGATCCCGCCCGGGATCGTTCGGATCGACGATGGCGGGGAGCAGGCAGGAATGGCCTCCATGCGTGCCGCCTCGCGAAAGCTGGTGAACGCCACCTTCGCCGTTCGAGATGACTCGGGCTCCGGGCCTGGCCGGAGCCCGAGTGAAGACGATGTTGCCCGGGACGCTTCGGCGTCCCGGGCAACGTGTGTGAGCGGCAGTGCCGGGTTTCAGTGCGGGGCCTGCCCGCGTGGCCCACTGGTGCCGATGGGTCGCGGGTGTGGTCGCTGTCGGGGGTGCGGGCCGCCCGCCGGTGGTGAAGGGGATGGCGGGCGGCCCGGTCGGGGGTGGGGTGTGTTCAGGGGGCGAGTACGACCGTTTTACCGCTCAGTCGTCCGGTGCCGGCGTCGTTGTGGACGGCGGCCAGGTCGGTGGCCGGTCGGTGGGCGGCGATGTGGAGGCGGAGGGTGCCGGCGTCGATCTTGGCGGCCAGTTCGGCGAGTTGGGTTGCGTCGCTGCGGACCCACAGGTTCGCGCTGCGCACCCCACGCGTGGGGTCGTCGGGGACGGGGCCGGCCGTGCTGGCGGCGACCCCGCCGTCGGCGACGTGGTGCGTCAGGTGCGCGAGTTCCTCCGGGGAGAGGCGCACGTGGTTGATCACGACCTGGAACGGACCGCCCACGACGGCCGGGCCCGCGGCGAGGTCGAGGGGGCCGACCACCCGGTCGGCGCCGTAGCCGCGGAGGCGGTCGGCGTGCTGCGGCGCGTCGACCGCGGTCACGTGTGCTCCCGCGTCGACGGCGAGTTGCACGACGAGGCTGCCCACCGCGCCGCCGGCTCCGTTGATCAGGACGGTGTGGCCGGGCTCGAGTTCGGCGAGTTCGAACGCGGTCTGCCAGGCGGCCAGGCCGGTCAGTGGCAGTGCCGCAGCGTCGATCAGCTCGATCGTGCGGGGCGCCGGGGCGAGGGATTCGGCCGGGGCGAGGACGTACTCGGCGGCGGCGCCGGCCGAGTCGAGGGGCAGCATCGCCACGACCCGGTCGCCGACCTGCGGGCCGGTGACGCCCGGGCCGAGTTCGGCGACGGTGCCCGCCAGGTCGATCCCGGGCACGTACGGGAGAGTTATCGGGATCATCTCGGCCAGGACGCCGGCGCGGATGTGGTCGTCGACGGGGTTGAACGAGGTGGCCGCGACCCGTACCAGGACCTGTCCGGTGCCGGGGACCGGGCGGTCGACGTCCTCGTGGCGCAGGACCTCGCTGCCGCCGAACTCGTGGAAACGTATTGCCTTCATGGCACTTCCTTCGGGGTGTGGTGATGTCGTCGCCGACGGGTGCGGCGATCGGGGTGGGAAGGCTGAGCACGTCGGTGTGCTCAGGTCAGCTGCATCGACCGAGTGGAGTTGCCCAGCACCATGCGGTCGATGGCGCTCACGGCGCTGCCGGGGTCGTCGGCGGCGCCGACGGTGAGCAGCAGCGGTACGAAGTGGTCGGCCGTCGGGTGGGCGACCGCGGCGCCCGGTGCCTTGTTGCGGTAGTCGGCGAGGGCATCGGCGTCGCCCCGGGCGAGGGCGTCGACGGCCCATTGGTCGAAGGCCGCAGTGTCGGCGGCGAGTTCCGGTCGGCGGAAGACGGCGAAGCTGTGCGTCATGAAGCCCGAACCGAGAACGAGGATGCCTTCGTCGCGCAGCGGCCGCAGGCGTGCCCCGAGTTCGAGCAGGGCGCCGGGATCGAGGCTGGGCATCGACAGTTGCACGACCGGGACGTCGGCCGCGGGGTACATGGCCATGAGCGGGATGAAGGCGCCATGGTCGAGGCCGCGGTCGGCGAACTCGTGCACCGGCGTTGGGCCGAGCAGGCCGCTGAGCCGTCGAGCCAGGTCGCCGGCGTCGGGGGTCGCGTAGGGAAGGGTCTTGTAGCGGGGGTGGAAGCCGCTGAAGTCGTAGTGGAGCGGAGTGCCGGCGGCGGCTCCGGATATCACGACCGGTGCGTGTTCCCAGTGGGCCGAGACGACCACGATGGCCCGAGGTTTGGGCAGTGACCGGGCCCAGTCGAAGAGGTCGCCGAGCCACTGCGGATCGTCGAGGGTGAACGGCGCGCCGTGGCTGACGAAGAGGCTGGGCAAGGGCCCGTCGGAGGGGTTCCACACCCGCTGCTCGCGCGCCTGTGGCAGGACCCGGGCAAGGAGATCGTCGTACGCCGCGGCCGGTGTGCGCGACGGGAGTGGGGAAGTCAGGCGGTTCGGGGAGGCCGGGCTGCTCGTGGTGGTCATCGAAATCAGCTCCTTCACTTGCCTCGGCAAGCACTTTCACTTGCCTGGGCAAGTGAAAAAGTAGCTCATGGAGAGTTGCCCAGGCAAGTGATGCGAGTTGCTCGGGCAAGTATGATGAGGCTCATGGACTCTCGGTCGCCCTGGCTCGACGACGATCAGCAGGACCTGTGGCAGGCGCTGCTGACGGTCGTCATCGCCCTCCCGGCGGCCCTCGACCGCCAACTACAGCGCGACGCGGGCATCTCGAACTTCGAGTACGGGGTGCTGGCCCGGCTGTCCACGGCCGACGAGGCCACGATGCGGCTCGGCGACCTGGCCCGGGTCTGCGACAGCACCCAGCCCCGCCTGTCCAAGGCGATGGACCGCTTCGAGGCCCGCGCCTGGGTCGCCCGCCGACCCGACCCCGGCGACGGCCGCTACACCCTCGCCACCCTGACCGACGCCGGCCGGCAGAAACTCGTCGAGAGCGCACCGGAACACGTCGCCCAGGTGAAGCGACTCGTGTTCGACCCACTCACCGCCGCCCAACGCCGCCACCTCGAGACCGCACTCACCCGCATCGCCGCCACCGTGCGCCGGGAACTCGAAGGCGGCTGAACACCGCCCTCACGCGGGGTCCTCCGTCGGCTCCGCGACGGCGGCGACCGCGGTGCGCGGGGAAGGCGCGGATCTCGCCGGCGGCGCATTCGTGGTCGGCCGGCCGACCACGGCAACTGAGACTTCACGGCGCGGGCGACTCGCCCGACATTGCTTCTCCGCTTCTCCGCGGATCAGAACGTTGCGCAGCGGCAATCGGCTGGTTCGTACATCAATACGATGCTCGGGTGACGAGTGACGTGGCGACCGGTCAGCCGACCCGCAGGCAAGTACCGCAGGGGGATGCGGAGTCCCCCGGCAGCACCGGGGCCGCACGTCCCGAGCCGCGCGGGTGGGCCTGGTCACTGGCCCGATTCGGTTACCGGGACCGACCGCCGACCTCGCTGCGCGAGCGGCTGGTGCCCTCGTACACCGACAACAGCGCGTACACCGGCGGCGGCTGGTTGCCCTGCGTTCTGGTGACCCTGCTGGCCGGCTTCATCCGGTTCTGGAACCTGGGCAGGCCCAGGGCGGTGATATTCGACGAGACGTACTACGCCAAGGACGGCTGGTCGCTGCTCGAACTCGGCTACGAGGGCACCTGGCCCAAGGAGGCCAACGAGCAGATCCTGGCCGGGCAACACGACATCCTGCAGACGCAGGGCTCGTACATCGTGCACCCGCCGATCGGGAAGTGGACGATCGCGCTGGGCGAGCAACTCTTCGGACTCACCCCGTTCGGATGGCGCTTCGCCCTCGCCGTGCTCGGCACGCTCTCGGTGCTGATGCTGTGCCGGATCGGCCGCCGCCTGTTCCGCTCCACGCTGCTCGGCTGCGTCGCCGGACTGCTGATGTCGCTCGACGGCCTGCACTTCGTGATGAGCCGCACCTCGCTGCTCGACCTCGTGCTGATGTTCTGGATCCTGGCCGCGTTCGGATGCCTGCTGATCGACCGCGACGACACCAGGGCGATCGCCGCCCGATTGTTCGAGTCCGGCCCGGACGCCGCACGCGCGGCCTCGATGAAATTCGGCCTGCGCCCCTGGCGGATCATGGCCGGCATCTGCCTCGGCCTGGCCTGCGGCACCAAATGGAGCGGCATCTACGTCCTCGCCGCCTTCGGCGTGATGACCGTGCTGTGGGACGCCGGCACCCGCCGCGCCTGCGGCGCCCGCCGCCCCTACCGCGCCACACTGCGCCACGACGTGCTGTTCGCGTTCCTGTCCACCGTGCTGGTCGCGCTGATGATCTACATCTGGTCCTGGACCGGCTGGCTGATGACCGACGACGGCTACTTCCGGGACTGGGCCGACCACCGGGCCGGGCTATCCCCGGACCAGGTCTTCGGGATCCCGCTGCCGCAATTCGGCATGACGTGGGTGCCCGCGCCGCTGCGCAGCCTGTGGCACTACCACGCCGAAATGTGGTCGTTCCATACTCATCTGGACGCCCCGCACATGTACCAGTCGAACCCGTGGAGCTGGCCGGTGCTCGGCCGGCCGGTGCTCTACTACAACGAGACCGTGCACCGGGGCACGGCCGGCTGCACCGAGCAGGACTGCTACCAGACGGTGCTCGGCATCGGGACGCCGCTGCTGTGGTGGACCGGCGTGATCGCGGTCGGCTACCTGCTGTTCCGCTGGGCCGGGCGCCGGGACTGGCGCGCGGGCGCGATCCTGTGCGGACTCGCCGCCGCGTACCTGCCGTGGATGGCCTACCAGCAGCGGACCATCTTCCTGTTCTACGCCGTCGCGTTCGTCCCGTTCCTGTGCCTGGCGGTGACCATGATGCTCGGCGCGCTGCTCGGCCCACCCGGGGCCGGCGAACGGCGGCGGGCCTGGGGCACGGCGGGCGTGGTCGCGATCATCGCGCTGATCGCGTGGAACTTTCTGTACTTCTATCCGATCCTCGCCGGCGAGACGATCGGTCGAAGTGCGTGGCTGGACCGCATGTGGTTCAGCACCTGGACCTGAGCCGGAGGGTCGCTTGTGCTCACACGGCTGCCGGCCCGCTGTGTGCGGCCGGTGATGTACGCGGCTCCGCCTCTTGTGGCGAACCGAGCCGACCGCTCGGTCCGCTCGGTTCGCCACAGCGAGCATCGTCGCGGCCTGGTCGCCCAACGCGCCCAACGTTTCCGCGTCGGCGTCTCGATGGCTCAGGTTGCCCCGATGGCAAGCGTCGGATGTGCCGTTGGATTGGCGTGTTCCTAAGCGACCGTGAGCACGATCTTGCCCTGGATGTGCCCACGGGCGGCGCGTTCGTGCGCTGCTCGGGCGTCCGCGAGCGCGAACGTGCTGTCGATCGCGGCGCGGACCGTGCCCGTGTCGAGCAGGCGTCCCAGTTCGGCGAGCTGCGCGCCGTTCGAGCGGACCTGGGTGCCGCTGACTGTGACGCCCAGCTTTGCGGTCTCTGCTTCGTCGAATTCGCCGAAGAACACGGGGAACTGGGAGCCGCCGCGCTTGAGTGTGCGCAGGAAGCGCTTGCTGTCGGGGCCACCGACGGTGTCGAGAACGAGGTCGACGTCACGTACGAGTTCCTCGGGACGACTCTTGGTGTAGTCGATGAACTCGTCTGCGCCGAGGTCGCTCAGGAACGACTCGTGCGCGCCCGATGCCACCGCGATGACATGGGCCCCTTTCCATTTCGCCAGCTGTAGCGCGAAGTGCCCCACTCCGCCCGCGGCGCCGTTGATGAGCACCCTCACGTCGGCGTCGAGTGGCACCGGGCGATGTCTCGCCGCCTGGAAGGGCGACGGGTGATCGTGTCCGAGTTCGATCAGGAACTGCCACGCCGTCAGCCCGGCCATGGGCACCGCGGCGGCTTGCGTGTGATCGATGCCGGCCGGCTTGAGCGCGAGGTCCGACGCAGGTGCGACCGCGTACTCGGCATATGTGCTGCCATCGAAGCTGGGGAAGCGCAGGAGGCCGAAGACCTCATCGCCGACGGAGAGGCGGTCCACATCCGCGGCGACGGCCTCGACGACGCCGGACAGGTCCGTTCCGGGAATCACGGGCAAGCTGATCTTCGGCCTCGTCTCCGGAGGCAGGTTGGACATCCCGTCGCGCAGGTACCAGTCGGGGGGATTGATGCCGACCGCGTGCACGCGAACGAGCACCTCGCCCGGTCCCGGCTCGGGAATCGGCACCTCGTCGTAGCGCAGAACTTCAGGTCCGCCGTGCTCGTGGAGCCGGATCGCCCTCATCGTGTGTGTCGGCATCGTTTCTCCTGCCAGCGCTGCGGTATAGGCTCATTCGGATCAGCGATCCACATAAGTGGACCACTGATCCGAATATATGGACCACTGATCCGGATAGTCAAGAGGGGTAGATGCGGGCCGACGCCAGGAAGAATCGCGACCACCTGCTCGCAGTAGCGGGCACCGCCATCGCCGAGCAGGGCGTCGACGTCTCCCTGCGCGACATCGCGCGCAGGGCCGATGTCGGGCTCGCGACACTGCTGCGGCACTTCCCGACGCGCGAGGCGCTGCTCGAGGTCCTGCTCCGCACGAGATTCGACGAACTGACGGCAAAGGCGGCCGAACTCGAGACATCGAGCTCACCCGAAGACGCTCTCGTTTCGTGGCTGCGCGACTGTGTCGCGTGGGCAACCGAGTATCGGGGCGTGACCGTGCTGATGGCAGCCGCCATCGGGGACACCGAATCCGCGCTCCACGCTTCGTGCGTCACCCTGCGCGCAGGCGGTGCGCGGCTCCTCACCCGTGCCCAGGCCGCGGGCATGGCACGGAGCGATATCGATGGCGCCGATTTGTTTGCGCTGGTCGCGGCGCTCGCGTGGCTCGGCGATCAACCCCCGCTCGCGCCGCGCGCCGACCACCTCTTCGACGTTGTCGCGAGCGCGATTCTGACGAGCGCGGGGAGCGGCGATGCCGAGGGGGAAGGCCGCCCTCGCTCCCGTAGCTGAATCGTCGCGCACGGGGGCCGGCGAACTCGGCCGTGCGCGCTCGGCAAGGAGCGCATCGACGCCGGGTTCGCCAAGGCGGTGATGGGCCCGGCATCGAGCCACGCGTGATCGTCCCGCGGGCAGTGTCCGGGGCCACGGCGAGCGCGCTGTGCTGCTCCCTCCATCGGCGTGACCGCGTGGATCGGCCGGTCAAGGCCTCGACCGCAGGACGTGTTCGCACCGACAGCGTGCTCCGGGGACGCGGCCCCTCGTCCATCCGTACGCCCTTCGCCGGTCGGGCGCCACGGTCGCGCCGCACGTGCCGACCGACCCACGTGCCCGGGAGGACGCGACGCGCCCTGCCCGGGAGGACACGACGCGCCCGTCACCGCGCAGAGTTCCGCACGCCGTCCTGGGCGGCTGCTGCGACCTTCCTCGACCCTGGAGCGCCGCTGTTCGGGACATGTCCCGGACAGTCCGGACCTTGTTCCCGGGGCGTGCCGGGTGGTGAATCCGGGAGAGAGCAATCGATCCCTTCGGTCATATCGTTTCGGAAAAGAGGATCCTTGTGTCCAAGGTGAAGAAGACCTTGTATGTGCGCACCTCCATGACGGCGGGCCTGACGTGAGCGACGACAACACCGTCGAAGCCGAGATCGTGGAGCGTGTCCGCGATCGCTACGCCGGTGCCGCGACCCGCGCCGCGTCCGGCGAGACACTGATCGACCCGTGCGCCACACCGGTGTTCGGCGCCGGGCTGTACGACGGCACCGGGCTCGTCGAGGAGATTCCGCTCGGGGCCGCGGCGGCGAGCCTGGGCTGCGGCAATCCACTCGCCGTCGCCGACCTCGCCGAGGGTGAGACCGTACTGGACCTCGGCTCCGGGGGCGGCATCGACGTCCTGCTGTCCGCCAAGCGCGTCGGCCCCGGCGGGCAGGCGATCGGTCTGGACATGACCGACGAGATGCTGCACCTGGCCCGCCGGCACGCGGCCGAAGCGGGCGCGGCGAACGCCGAGTTCGTGAAGGGTCGCATCGAGGACATCCCCCTGTCCGACGCCACGGTGGACGTCGTCATCTCCAACTGCGTCATCACCCTGTCCACCGACAAGCCCCGCGTCTTCTGCGAGATCGCCCGCGTCCTGCGGCCCGGCGGCCGGCTCGGCATCAGCGACCTGATCGCCGACACCGACACCGACACCACCCGTACGCTCGACGTCGACCCCACCGGCTGCGGGGCGACCGCCGTTACCGCCGACGAGTACAAAGGCCAACTCGCGGCCGCCGGACTCGTCGACATCACCATCACGCCCACCCACCAGGCCGGGCCCGGCCTCACCGCCGTCATCGTCCGCGCCCGGCGTCCGGAGCGGTGACCGAACACGCCAGGGCCACCACGTTCGCCGTCACGGCGATGCCGTCCAAGCCGCCGACCAGGACCCTGGCGAGCCACCGGGCGGCCATCGCCCCGGCGACGCCACGTCCGAGACCGCCGCCGCCGACCGGGGCGCCCCCGACCGGTACGCCGCCGACGGATCCGAGCTCACCGGCCACCGCTTCCTCGTCGCGCTCGACGCCGCCGGCCGCGTCCTCGGCTGGTCGCCGCCTCCGCCGTGTCCGAGCGGTGCGAGTACGCCGGAGTCGTCGGACACTCCGTCCGGGTGAGCCCCGACGCGTGGGGCACGGCCTCGGCCGTGCCCCCGCCGGGTGAGCTGGTTGCCTCCACCGAGGCCGCCGGCATCTGGTGTCCCGTCGCTGGTCAGCGTGTTCGGAGTATGGGTGTGAGGGCTTTCATCCACGTGTCACGGACATCGGCCCACTCGGTCCCGCAGCCGGCGGCGCGCTCCGGGGGCAGCAGGCCGGTGTTCCGCAGGTCGGGGTTTCGGTCGGGAGCGGCGCCGTAGAGGTAGCACAGGTGGTTGGCGGCGCGAACGGGATCCGGAGAGTGTTCGTCCTTGCGGCCGTCGGTCTCGTCGTCCTCGGCTGCGGAGAGTCGATACTCCTCGACGGCCGCTCGCAACCGGCGCTCGCCGTCGACGCCTTGGCGAAGCAGCATGAAGGCGGCGAACCGGTCCGCGGCGTCCTCCTCGGCCCGGTCGTCGAAGGGCAGGTTCAGCACGTCGACGAGGGCGTGGCCGGCCTCGTGGTACAGGGTTTCGACCATCACGGCGACGACCTCGTCGTCGGCCGGGCGGTGCCCCGCGCGCTCGAAGAGCGCACGCTCGTCGGCGACATCGTCGTAGCAGACCTCGATGCGGCGGGTTTCGGGATCGTAGGCGGAGCCCTCCCCGTTGCAGGATCGGCCGACGACGGATATCTCGCGGCCGGGGTCGACGAAGGTGTCGAGTGCTTCGGCGACGGTCTCCATCGGCCGCCGGGAACGCAGGAAGGCGGCATCGTTTCGATCGTCGGGCGCCGGCTCCTCGTAGCGGACCATGAAGCCTCGATGGGCCGGGGCCGGGGCCGGGTTCGAGGAGGTGGGATCGCTCGTCGGCCGGACCTGCGTGACGTCGCCCGACGAACTGCATCCACCGAGCAGCACGATCGCCAGGATGCCCACCCACGCCCGGCTCGGGACGCGCCAGGGACTGTGTCGCTCCAATGCCCGCATACCCAGCATCCTCCATCGGTCGTCAACGGCAATCGTTGTCCCCCGACCGAACTGTCGGGCGCGAGCACGGCGCAGGAAGAAGAGGACGACACCCAGGGGGTATCACGTCGGCCGCGTCGGCCGCGTCGGCGGCGCCGGCGGCGCCGGCGATGAGGACGGTGGCGGACGACCCGAGGATCCGTCATCGTGTGGGTTCGCGCTCCCGGGGCCGGAGGGTCGGTATTCCGGGCCGGGCAGAGGGTTGCGAGGTGGCCGAGGGCTCCGGTCGGAAGCTCGGGCGAATGGGGGTCACCGGACCGCCAAGGTTTTCCGTCCTGCTTCGACTGCGACCGACCCACCGCACGCGGCCCGTCGCAACGGCGCGCGTGAACGATCATGTTCGAACATGCCGTCACGAAGCCGGCCGGATTCCCCGCGAGCGGCCGGAGAGCAGTCTTCGCACCGTCCCGGTGAGCGGGCCGGCCGCGTCGACGCGGTCTGGTTGCGATGATCGGCAGGCCGAGGAAGCAGGATGAGGTCGGGATGGCTTTGGCCCCGCTTGGCCACCGGTGGCCCACGCGACCCGGTGTCCTTCGACGGCATCGGTCGCCGAGGGCCAAGACTGCGTTGTCGTTCGGAAAGCCGCTGGTCAATGCGGTGGATGTGCCGCCATGATGGGCTCATTCCGGTACACGACGCGAGGAGATTGCGATGGCCGTGCCCGAACTCAGTACCGATCAGCGCCGGGCCGCGCTGGAGGCGGCCACCGCCGCCCGCAGGGAACGGGCCGAGGTGAAGGAGGCACTCAAGCGCGGCCGCGTGTCGCTGCGCGAGGTGTTGGCCACCGACTCACCGGCCGTTCGCAAGATGCCGGTCCGCGCCCTGCTCGAATCCCTCCCCGACATCGGGAAGGTACGCGCCGACCGACTCCTCGCCGAACTGCAGATCTCCGAGAGCCGCCGGGTCCGCGGCCTCGGGCCGCAGCAGCGCGACCGACTCCTGGAACGCCTCGCGCCCCAGGGCTGACCGACGCAGCCCGGCCGCGTGGTCTCACCGCAGACGTCGACGATGTGGACTTCGTTGGGCTCCGGCCGAGGCCCTGTCCGGCGGATCTTGGTGGATCAGGCCGCGTCGTCCGGTGCCGTGCATCGGCGTGCCGGAGAAGCAGCCGCATAGTTGGTTCTATTCGGCTGCTTCTCCGGTGCGGCGAAGGCGCGGTGCCAGGCGGCGTGGACCCACCGGGATCCGCCGGACAGAGCCTAGACCAGGCTGCTGCGGAAGCCGCGGCCGGCGCCGCGAAGACGTTGAATCTCCAACAGGCTCAAAGCACTCACGCCGCCGACGGCCGCGATCGAGACGACGTCCTGGACCGCTTCGGGGGTCGCGATGACGCCGTCCGAGACACGCCCCGCCACGACCGCCGCGATCATCATGAACGGGGCTGCCAGCGGGGGCAGGATCGGATGCGCGTTGCCCGCGTTGAACACCGAGCCGACCGCGAATACCGGCACCGTCAAGGCGAATCCGACCGTCGGCGGCACGAGGATCATGATCACCGGGACCCGGAGCGGGCTGTTTCCGCCCAGGTCCGCCACCACCTGCGTCCAGGCGAGCAGCACACCGGCGGCGGCCAGGACCAGAGCGGGCACCGTGGCCACCGGGCCGATCCCCTCGTTGCTCCACACCAGCCGACGCGCACGGTTCCACCGTTCGCCCGGCCTGGCCAGGGACACGATCACGACGCCGAGCAGCGGCACGAGCGATGCGGCGACCAGTGCCATCGCCGCGTACTTGTTCGCGACGAGCATCAGGAACTCGCGCGCCCCGTGCGGCTCGAAGCCATAGCGCCAGGCCAGGAACAGGGTCGTCGCGGTGGTGACCACCGAGCGGACCACGCCGTACCAGGTCCACCGCGACCAACGCGCCTTCACCGCCAAGGACATGCCCACGAACGCGAACACCCAGGCGAACACGACCTGGGCGAGTCCCCACCCGAACTCCAACGACCACGCGGGCACCGCGAATCCGCCTCCCGGAGCCAATGGACGACCGGATCGATCGAACCCGGCCCAAGCAATCGGAACTCAGGAACCCTAACAGCGCCTCGACGGGCTGGACTTCGCCCCCGGCCTCCGGCCCCCGGACACGGAGGACTTCGCCGACCGCAAGGTGAGGTGGAAGCATGCCGTCTCCATCACGCTCACCGAGGGCGACCGACCCGGTGTCGAACCGGGCCCCCTCGGACGCGAGCCTGGTCGACCGCCACCACCCGACGGTCCTCCCGCTGCTGCTGGGCGCGGGCAAGCGCCTGTTCAGCGCCACGGACAAGGACGCCCGGAAGCCGAGGCTCGTCGAACATCGGGCGTACGCCGACGGCCTGCGGAAGAGCGTCTCCGACGCCGTCCGTCGACCGAAGTGCCGCGGCGGGCGAGCCGGGACGAAGAGGCACCCCGAACGTCGCCGCGGCCTGCCCGGATGGGGCCGACACCGACACCGACACCTTCGACCGCCGGCGACAGCGCGCGGACGACGGTGTCGGCCGAATCCCGGAGCGGCGCGCGGCCCAGGCACCGGCGTGTGCCCGGGCCGCGCGCCGGCCGCCTGCGTCGTGCGGCCGGTCGGCGTGCTGCCGGTCAGCGTGCGGGCAGCGCCCGTCGGAAGGTCCCGGTGAGCCAGGCCGGCACCGTGATCGCGGTGCCGACGACGACCGCGTGCGCGCCCGCCGTGATCGCGGCGGACGCGTCGACGGGCCGGTGGTAGCGGCCCTCGGCGATCACCGGGACGGACACCAGGGCGGCCACGGCCTCCACCAGGGCCAGGTCCGGGCCCTCGGTGCGCGCACGGTGGGGGGTGTAGCCCGCCAGCGTGGTCGCCACCGCGTCCGCGCCGGCGTGCTCCGCGGCTCGGGCCTCGGCCTCGGTGGCCACGTCCGCCAGGACGAGCGCGCCGACCTCGTGGACGGCGCGCACCGCGTCGGCGAACGTGCTGCCGTCCGGTCGGGCCCGGTCGGTGCCGTCGATCGCGACGATGTGCGCGCCCGCCGCGACGACCGCTCTCGCGTGGTTCACGGTCGGCGTGATGTACACGCCCTCGGTGCCGTCCTTCCACAGCCCGATCACGGGCACGTCGACGGTCGCGGACACCGCCGCGACGTCCGGGACGCCACCGATGCCGCCGCAGCGGATCGCCGCCGCGCCGCCTTCCACCGCGGCGCGGGCGATGGCCGCCATGATCGCCGGATCGCGCAGCGGGTCGTCCGGCCGGTGGACCTGGACCGAGACGATCAGGCCGCCGCTCAGCCGCTCGAGGATGTGATGCACCGTCAAGTCCGTTCCGATTCGTTGCTGTGCAGGGAAAATGCCAGGTCTTCGGGCAACAGGGCGGCACCGATCAGCGGTGCGTCCAGACCCAACGACGCGGTCCGGACGGGAAGTTCGCGCAGTGGTGGCAGCACCTCGCCGCGCAGTGCTTCGGTGAGCGGCCCGATGAAGGCCTCGCCGATGCCGGTCACGCCGCCGCCCATGACCAGCAGGTCCGGATCCAGGGCGCAGACGAGTCCGGCGAGAGTGCGGCCCAGTACGGCGGCGGCGTGCCCGATCACCTCCCGCGCCCTTGCCTCGCCGGCGGCCGCGCGGCGCGCGATCTCGCGCAGATCCGGCCCGGGCACGCCGCTGTCGCCGCGATAGGCGGCCTCGATGGCCGGCCCCGAGGCGACCGCCTCCACGTGTCCGATCCGCCCACAGGCGCAGCGCCGAGTGCTCGTCGGGCCGGCCACGCTCAGGTGGCCCACCTCACCCGCGGTTCCGCGCGCGCCGCGTACGACGCGGCCGTCGAGGGCGAGCGCGCCGCCGACGCCGGTGCCGACCGACACGTACAGGATGGCGGCGTGGCCGGCCGCCGCGCCGCGGCGGAGCTCGCCGAGGGCGGCCACGTTGACGTCGTTGTCGACCAGTGCCGGAAGGCCCGTCGCGGCCCGGACCCCGGTCGCGATCGCGGTGCCCGCCCAGCCGGGGAGCAGGTCGGTCGCGGAGCGGACGATCCCGGTTCGCACGTCCACGGTGCCCGGTGCGCCGATGCCCACGAAGGTTGTCCCCGGGGCGAGTTCGCGCACGAGGTCGAGTACCGACGCGAGCACGCGGGCGGCTCCCGAGGTGGCCGGCGTCGCGCGTACACGTCGGTCGGTGACGGTGCCGTCGCGCTCGACCCGGGCGGCGGCGATCTTGGTGCCGCCGATGTCGACCCCGATCCGGGGCCATCCGGGCACGGTCATGCCGCGAGCAGACCGGCCCGGACCAGATACCCGCGTACGACGGCGATCTCCGCCGTGTTCAGCGGGATCTGCGGGGCCGCGGTCACGGGGCAGTCGATGACCCCGAGCGCGTGCAGGGCCGCCTTGAACGCGCCCAGCGCCGACGAACCTCGGCCCATGCGGTCCGGTGAGCCGGCGTCGACCAGGCCGAACAGGGCGATCAGGCGCTCCTGTTCGGTCTGCGCGGCATCCCAGTCGCCGGCCGCGGCGAGGTCTCGCAGTCGGGTGTATCCGTGCGGGTCGACGTTGCCCAGGCCCGGGACCACGCCGTGCGCGCCCATGCGGAACGCGGTGTCGACGGTCAATTCGGAGCCGGTGAGCAGGGTGAAGCCCGGGACGTCGGCGGTCTCCAGGAGCAGCCTGCGGAAGCCGCCCTCGTCGCCGCTCGAGTCCTTGACCGCCTGGATGACGCCGTCGCGGGCCAGCGTCGCCAGATGCGTGGTGCCGAGCTTGCTGTGGACCGACACCGGCAGGTCGTAGGCGATCACCGGAAGGTCGGTGACGGCGCGCAACATCCGAAAGTGCGCGTCGATCTCGGCCGGGTGGGTGCGGGTGTAGAAGGGTGCGGTGGCGACGACGCCGTCCGCACCGAGCTTTTCGGCGACCCGCACATGGTCGGCCACTCGGAGTGTGGCGGTGTCGATCACGCCGGTCACCACGGGGACACGGCCGGCGACGGTACCCACGGCGACCTCCAGGACGCGGGCGCGGTGGGCGTCGGGCAGGAAGGCGACCTCGCTGGTGGAGCCGAGGACGAACAGACCGTCCACGCCGGCGTCGAGCAGATGGGCGATCAGTCGCTCCAACGAGGGCGTGTCGACTTCGAGTTCCGCGGTGAGGGGCGTGCAGACGGGGGGTACGACGCCGCGAAGTGCGGTCGGCGACGGGGTCATGCGGTCACAGCTCCTGGTGGTGCGAGGCGGGAGGGAGGTATTTCGGGCATGACGGGACTGCCGGGCCGTCGGGCTCCGCGGCGTGAGCGCGGCGAGGAGCCCGAAGGGCGGATGCGGTGCCGGGCGTCGTGGGGCTCGCCGGGGGGTGAAGTCATGCCCCGGGGACGGGGGTCCGACGCGAGGTCCGCGACGCGTGCGGGATCGGGGGAACGGGCGGGGTCACATGGGGTGGTGGCAGCGGAAGAGGTGTCCGGTCCGGTCCTCGCGCGGCTCGGGCAACGAGCGCGCGCACGTGTCGGAGGCCTTCCAACACCTGGTCCGGAACGGGCATCCGCTCGGCGGGTCGACCGCCGAGGGCAGCGGCCCGGTCAGCGGGACGCGTCGCGTGTCGGTGAGCAGGCTGGGCGTCGCGGAGAACAGGGCGACGGTGTAGGGATGGCGCGGTGCGCCGGCGACGTGCTCGGCGGGGCCCTCCTCGACCACGTGGCCCAGGTACATGACGGCGATCCGGTCGGCGAGGTAGCGCACGGTCTGGATGTCGTGCGAGATGAAGACCAGGCCCAGGCCGAGGCGGTCCTTGAGGTCGCGCAGCAGGTTGAGGATCTGTGCCCGTACCGACACGTCCAGCGCGGAGGTGGGTTCGTCGGCGACGATCACCTCCGGTTCCAGGACGAGAGCACGGGCGATGGCCACGCGCTGACGTTGGCCGCCGGAGAGTTGCCCCGGCAGCACGTCGGCGGCACTGGGCGGCAGGCCCACCAGGTCCATCACCTCGGCGACCCGGGCCTCGCGTTGTGCCTTGGTGCCGCGCCCGTGCACGTCCAGCGGGTCGCGGAGCACTCGGCGTACGCTCAGGCGTCGGTTCAGGGCGGTGGAGGCGTCCTGGAAGACCATGCCGATGGCGCTGCCGAATTCGGATGCGCGGCGTCGGGCGGGCAGCGCCCACAGGTCCCGGTCGTGGAAGCGCACGCTGCCGGTGGTCGGCTTCTGGAGGCCGACCAGGACTCGGGCGAGAGTGGACTTGCCGCAGCCGGACTCGCCGACGATGCCGAGGACTTCGCCGCGGCGGACCTGGATGTCGGCGCCGGCGAGGGCGTGCAGGTGTGCCGGGGTGAACAGTCTGCCGCTGTTCACGCGGTGGATCACGGCCACGTCGTGGGCGGAGAGCACGATCGGCGCGGGTGGGGCGGATCCACTCGCGGGGGTGGGGACGAGTGTCGTGTCGCTCATCGGGCGGCTCCGGTCAGCGGCGTGGCGGGGTGGTGGCAGGCCGCGGCGTGTTCGTGGACGGCGCCGGTGAGCGCCGGGCGGGTGTCGTGGCACAGGTCGCTCGCCGCCGGGCAGCGGTCGGCGAAGCGGCAGCCCGGGCCGAACTCGGCCGGGGGCGGGACCACGCCCGGGATCTGGTGCAGGCGTTCCTCGCCGGCTTCCAGCGACAACACCGAGCCGAGCAGGCCGCGCGCGTAGTGGTGTTCGGGTGCGCGCAGCAGTTCCCCGGTGCGGCCGGTCTCCACGACGTGTCCGCCGTACATGACGACGATGCGGTCCGCGAGGGAGGACACCAGGGCCAGGTCGTGCGAGACCAGCACCAGGGCGAAGCCGAGCTCGTCGCGCAGGCGCACGAGCAGGTCCACGATTTGGGCCTGCACGGTGACGTCGAGCGCGGTGGTGGGCTCGTCCGCGAGGATCAGGCGTGGGTCGCGGGACAGGGCCATCGCGATCAGCACACGTTGGCGTTGGCCTCCGGAGAGCTGGTGGGGGTGGCTGCGTAGGACGCGTGCGGCGTCGAGGCCGACCAATTCCAGCAGTTGGGCGGGCGTACGGGTGCCGCCCCGGCGGGTGAGCTGGGTGAGTTGGGTGCGGATGGTCAGGGCGGGGTTGAGCGAGCTGAGGGCGTCCTGGTAGACCATCGCGATCTCGTGGCCCAGGAGCGGGCGGCGTCGGCGCGGTGACATCGTGGACAGGTCGTGACCGGCGAAGCGGATCTCGCCGCCGGATTCGGCGCCCTTGGGCAGCAGTCCTATCACGGCCAGGCTGGTCAGGCTCTTGCCGCAGCCGCTCTCGCCGACCAGGCCCACGGTCTCGCCGGGGCGTACGTCGAAGTCGACGCCGTCGACGATGCGTACGCCGCCGTGTCGGTCGGGGAAGCGCACCGACAGTCCGCGTACCGACAGCAGGGGTTCCGCGTCGGGGATGGTGCGGGCCGGCCGGTGTGCGGCGGCCTCGGCCAGGCGCGCGTCGAGATCGGCGCGGGCGTGCGGGTCGAGGGGTTCGATCCGGGCGGTCCGGCGCTCGGCGTCGACGGGGTCGGAGCCCGCCGGGCCGGAGGGCGCGGCCCACGCGTCGGAGATGCCCTCGGCGAGCACGTTGAGCGCCAGCACGGTCAGCAGGATCAGCAGGCCGGGGAAGAACGTGGCCCACCAGCCGCCGGTGAGTACCAGTGTGCGGCCGTAGGCGATCACCGAACCCCACGAGGGGTCCGGGTCGGGCACGCCCGCGCCGATGAACGAGAGGCTGGCCTCGAAGACGATGGCGTCGGCGACCAGGACGGTGGCGAAGACCAGGATCGGTGCCGCGCAGTTGACGGCGACGTGGCGGATCAGGATGTGCGGGCGACGGGCGCCGATCACCCGCTCGGCCGCGACGTAGTCCTCGCCGTACTGGGCGAGCACGTTGGCGCGCACCACCCGGGCCAGTGAGGGTGTGTAGAGGAAGGCGATCGAGCACACGAGCACGGTCAGCGAGCTGCCGAAGACCGCGACGAACACGGCGGCCAGGGCCACGTTGGGGAAGGCCATCACCACGTCGAGCACGCGCATGGCGCCTTCGTCGACGAACCGTCGCGAGGTCGCGGCGAGTGCGCCGATCAGGCCGCCGAGGACCAGGGCCAGGGCGGTGGCGCCCAGTCCGATGGCCAGTGACCAGCGGGCGCCGACCAGCAGTCGGGAGAAGACGTCGCGGCCGGCTCGGTCGGTTCCGAACCAGTGCTCGCCCGACGGGCCCTGCGCCGGGGTGCCGGTGGCGAGCGGGTCGTGCGGGGCGATCCACGGTGCGAGCAGCGCCACCACGCACAGCAGGACGAGCGCGATCGAGCAGATGCGCGCGGGCAGCGGCAGGCGGCGCAGCCGGCGTAGGCGGATGCCGGGGCCGGTGAGTCGGGCGACCAGCTCCTGACGCATCATCAGGCCTCCCTGGTACGAGGGTTGGCGAACAGACAGGCGAGGTCGACGGTCAGGTTGACCAGGACGAAGACGACGGCGATCACGAGCACGGTGCCCTGGACCACGGCCACGTCGCCGGAGGTGACGCCGTT
Source organism: Embleya sp. NBC_00888 (assembly GCF_045207655.1). Classification (NCBI taxonomy): domain Bacteria; kingdom Bacillati; phylum Actinomycetota; class Actinomycetes; order Kitasatosporales; family Streptomycetaceae; genus Embleya; species Embleya sp. NBC_00888. Next base: position 4,621,408 of record NZ_CP108785.1, read on the forward strand.
GAGGATGAGCGTGCCCAGGCCGGGGAGGCCGAAGATGGTCTCGATCACGACGGCGCCGCCCAACGCGTAGCCGGCGCGCAGTCCGAGCACGGTCAGCGGTGTGACCAGGGCGTTGCGCAGTACGTTGCGACCGACGATCACCAGCGGGGGAAGGCCGTTGCCGGCGGCGGTGCGTACGTAGTCGCGATCGAGTTCCTCGACCATCGAGGTGCGCACGATCCGGGTCAGCGACGCGCCGACCGGGATCGCGATCGCGACGGCGGGCAGGAACAGGCTCTGGAACCAGGCCCCGACGCCGTCGACGGGATTGACGTAGCCGCCGGTGGGAAACCAGCCGAGCCGCAGCGCGAACTGTTGGACGAGCAGGATGCCGAGCCAGAACGAGGGCGTGGCCACGCCGGCCATGGACAACACCCGGATCACCTGGTCCGGCCAACGGTCGCGGTACAGCGCCGCGACCACACCCAGGAGCAGCGCGCCCATCGACGCGAACAACATGCCCAGGAACGTCAATTGCAGGGTCAGCGGCAGCGCGGTGAAGATCGCGTCGGCGACCGGCTTGCTCGGCGGCGAGGTGACGCCCAGGTCGCCGTGCAGCAGATCGCCGAGGAAGGCGAAGTAGCGGACCACGAGTGGGTCGTCGAGCCCGTGCTCGGCGGCGTACGCGGCGCGTGCCGCGTCGGAGGAGCCCTCGCCCAGCGCGTTGTACGCGGGGTCGGTGGGCGAGAACCGCAGGACCACGAAGACGAACAGCGTGATCCCCAGGAGCAGGGGTGGAAGGGTGAGCAGCCGTCTGCCGGCCAGGCGCAGGATCGTGGTCATGGGGCTCTCGATGGGCTGGGAGGGTGGCCGCCCGTTCGGGCGGCCACGGTCGGCTCGGGGAGGCGGCACGGCATCGCGTGGGCCGCGACGCGGACCGGCGCTACGCGGGGGCGCTGTCCAGGAAGGACAGGCCGGTCGTGGGCAGCGGCCGGAATCCGGTCAGGGCCTTGTCGTTCCAGGCGGTGGCGAGTTTGCGGTGGAAGACCGGGTAGAGCGGGACCTGCACGGATGCCAGGTCGATCGCCTGCCCCCACAGTTCCTTGCGCTTGACCGTGTCGGACTCCGCAGCGGCGGCGTCCAGGAGTGTTTTGGCCTGCTTGCCCTCGGGCGTCTGGGACCACATGTGGCGCTTGTCGGCCCACAGGCCCACGTACCACCAGCGCATCAGCAGGTCGACGTCGTTGCCGAATACCGAGGGGTCGCCGGGCGCGGCCATGACCTGGTACTCGCCGTTGTCGATCTTGTTCTTGTACTGACCGCCGGACTGGCCGATGTCGAGGGTGGTGCGCACGCCGATCCCGTCCCAGCTCTCCTTGATCAGCGGCGCGACGTCCTTGACCCACGCGGTGTCGGTGAGCACGAGCGTGACGTCGAGTCCGCTCACGCCCGCCTCGGCGAGCAACCGCTTGGCCCGCTCCGGGTCGTATCCGTAGACGCCGGCCGCGCGCCGGTAGTCGGGATGGCTCTCCTGGAGGAAGCTGCTCGCGGGGGTGGCGTTGCCGAGCAGCCCGGTGGCGATCATCTTGTCCTTGTCCAGCCCCCAGTGCAGTGCCTGGCGCACCCGCACGTCGTCGAACGGCTTGCGGCGCAGGTTGAACATCAGGAACAGCAGCCCGAAGCTCTGCACCGAGTCGGCCCGGTGGGCCTTCTTGACCTGGGCGTAGTTGATGTACGGGACGTCCTCGATCACCCGCACCCGGTTGGAGTCGAGGGCGGTCACCCGGGCCGAGGCGTCGGCGAGCAGCAGCCAGTTCATCCCGGCGGCTCGCGCGGGTTTGGGGCCGTTGTACGCGGTGTGCTCGGCGAAGACGATCCGGTCGTCCTTGGTGGCCGAGACCATGCGGTACGGGCCCGATCCCACCGGCAGCGCGTCGAAGCGCTGCCGGTCGGCGAGCACGGCGGCCTTGGGCACGATCTTGACGACCGATATGCGCTCGCCGAACAGGGCGAACGCGAAGGAGAGCCGGAACTCGACGGTCTTCGTGTCGACCGCCCGCACCTCCCGAAGGAACGGCAGGAACTGACTGATCAGCGAGTTGTTCGCCGGGTCCAGGATCCGGGTGAAGCTGAACACGACGTCGTCGGCGGTCACCGGGGAGCCGTCGTGGAAGGTCGCGCCCTGACGCAGCGTGACCTGCCAGGTGGTCGCGTCGATCTGGCGCGGCATCGCGGCGGCCAGTGCCGCGTAGGGGCTGCGGGTGACCGGGTCGAGGTCGACCAGGCCCTCGAAGACGTGCAGGTTGGCGGCGACCGGCAGCGCGCCGGAGGCGGTCATCGGGTCGAAGCCGGTGCTCAGGGTGTACGAGAGCCCGGCGTCGATGGTCCCCTTGCCGCTTCCCTTGCCGCCGCCCTTGTCGGCGTTGCCGGTATTGGTCGACGCGGGGCCGCACGCGGCGAGGGTGCCGGCCAGGGCGGTCGCGGCTCCCAGGGCTCCGGAGAGCCTGAGGAACTGCCGGCGGTCCAGGGCCCGGGCGGGTGAGCGGGACTCGGCCACGACGCCTCCTGTTCGTGTCTGATGTGCCGGGTTTCTCTGTCGGTGCGCGAGAAACGCGGGAACAACCGTAGGACAATGGGACAGCCGACGTGGGATGAGGGACGTCCTACGTCTAAGCTGGGGGTGACAGTAGGAGGTCATCCGCGACGCGGTCAAGGGTTCGTCCCGATCACGCGCGGTGACGGCGCCGGGCGGCACGCGGCCGTGTGGCGGTGGATACGGTGACTTCCGCAACGGCGGACACCCGGCGATGGGGGACACGATGACGGTGCGCGGCAAGCGCAAGAACGGCGTACAGGAGCAGATCAAGGAACTGATCCTGGAGCGCGGGCTGAGCGCGGGGGACTCCATGCCCACCGAGACCGAGCTGATGGAACTCCTGGGGATCAGCCGAAACTCCGTGCGCGAGGCGCTCAAGGCCCTCCAAGCGGTCGGCATCGTGGAGATCCGGCACGGCTTCGGCACCTACGTCGGACGCATGTCGCTCGGCGCGCTCGTCGACGAGTTGTCCTTCCACGGCCGCCTGGCGCCGACGGGAGACAGCCGCAGCATCACCGAACTGATCGAGGTGCGCCAGGCCCTCGAATCCGGTCTGATCGGACAGGTCGTCGAGATCGCCGACGCCGGGGACCTCGCGGACCTGCGCGCGGTCGCCGAGCGCATGGCCCGGGAGGCGGAGGCGGGCGAGGTCTCGCCTCTGACGGATCGGCAGTTCCACGAGACGCTGTACCGACCGCTCGGCAACGACCTGATGCTGCGCCTGCTCGCCGCGTTCTGGGACGCCTACGACCGGCTCGCCGCCGACCTGCCGCCGATCGGCGAGTCGGCGCCCGACGTCGCGGCCCAGCACCGCGAGGTGTACGAGGCGGTAGCGTCCCGCGACGCCGAGCGAGCGCGCCGAGCGGTCACGGTGCACTTCACCGGCATCCGCAACCGCGCACCCGGTGGAGGCCCCACGATCCCGTGACGCCTGGCCCGGCGGACCCCATCGCGTCCGACGAGGGCCGCGACGGAATCGCCGCGACCGGATCGCCGCGCCCGCGGGCCCCGGCCCGCTCCGAGATCGACCCGGACCGCCTTGTTGCCGAGGCGGCCTGTCGCGGACGTCGCCTCCGCCCGCGGCCTCACCGCAGACGCGCGCCCACGGCCGAGATGCGCCCCTGTGGGGCTTTCGGAACCGCGGGCCCGGACGGGGATCGGGTGGGTGGTCGCCGAGACGTGGTGCCGATATCGCTGTGGACGTCCCCATGGAGGAGACGCCTCGTCTCGGACACCGTCGCCCTGGAAACTTTCGGGAGTGTTGCGCCCGTCTTTCTTGATCACGGCATCATCGCGGGTCGCTCTCCCTTCGGCGAGAGGCGTTTTGCGACTCCATGCCGGGCCCGGGGCGGGGATCCCGCTCCGAATACCTCCCGGAATTCTCGATTTCTGCGCACCACCGGTCGGAACACCGCTGATCAGAGGCAGTCCCTGCCGACACGACCCGCCCGGAAGGCTCGTGCGCACCTTATGGCCGGAAACCGGGGGTCGTCGTATTCCGGCCCGCACGGGTGGCTTTTCTCTTTTTCGCGGATTTTTCCATCGTGACCGATCAAGGTGCGTCCTGTCCTATTGTCGGGTGCTCCTTGGTCACTCAGGGATATCAAGCGAACACGCCGAGAGGACTGGTGTGAATTGAACAGCGAATTGCGTCGACTGTGGAGTCGCGCGACGATGGCGGCCATCCGGGACAGGGCCGCCGCGATCGTGGGAGCGGTCGCTCTGTTGGCGGCCGTGGTGCTCACCGGCGCGGTCACGGGTACGGCCGCCGCCGCAACCGAGGCGGCGCCCGCCGCGCGCGTGGGCGGGTGGACCTGCCCGGGTGAGCCGGTGCCTGCCGGGTATGTCATCACCGCGTTCGACCGCAACGGCTGCGGCGGACGGGGAGCTTGGTTGCAGCAGCCCGTTCGCGACGGCATCTGGACCTGTTCGGGCTCACCCATCGTGTCGGGGTATGTCATCGCCGGGTACGACCGCAACGGCTGCAGCGGCATCGGTGCCTGGTACCACCGACTCGCGCGGGACGGCATCTGGACCTGTTCGGGCTCACCCATCGTGTCCGGCTACGTCGTGACCGGGTACGACCGCAACGGCTGCAACGGCATCGGCGCCTGGTACCACCAACTCGTCCGCAACGGCATCTGGACCTGCCCCGGCTCGCCCATCCCGGCCGGCTACCGCAGCACCACGTACAGCGCGAGCGGATGCAACGGACTCGGCGCCTGGTTGACCGTGCGCGCCTGACGGTCGCCGCGTAACGCCGGGGTGCCGCGCGGCTCCCGTCGGCCGGCAGCCGCCTGTGGATTCCCACGGCGCGACCGCCGCGGGCCGACCACCCGGACCCACGGTCGGACACCGGGAGGCGCGCGGCACCGCGCCGTGGTTCCGCGCCTCGCATACGCCGGGTGCGAACTCCGGCGTCGTGAGCCCGTGTTCGGCGGGCCGCGGCGGGGACCCGGCTCGGGGCCGGCGGGGCGTGTGCCTGCCCGCGCCGCCCCGGGCCTCGGTCTCCTTGAATGGCAGGGCCAGGGACTCGGGGGCAGCATGGGACGGGTGGGCGCAGTCCCCACCTGGCCCCGTTACATCGAGACGGCCGGCAGCCGGGCGTGCCCGGGAAGGACGCCGTCATGGACCGTCAACGCGCGTACAACGAGCGCCATCACCGCAATCCACTGCGGCCCAACCCGCCGAAAACCGCCACTGAGGGCACCGGAGCGTCCACGGAGCGTGCGGCCCTGTCGGGGATGCGCGCCCGGCGGCGGTTGAAGGACGTGCCCGAGGTGAAGCGGCGCGAACTGGTCGAGCGCTCCCTGGACCTGGGGCTGGAGGCCGCGCGGTCCGTCAAGGACCGGAACATCTCGCTGTTCTCACGGGGGCTCGACCCGATGTTCGCCGGTATCCCGACGTTCCTGAAGTCCCCGTACGTCGAGGACATTCGCGACATCGGCCGCTACGACGTGGCCGTGGTGGGCGCACCGTTCGACATGGGCACCACCTACCGCTCCGGTGCCCGCTTCGGGCCGCAGGCCGTGCGCCGCATCTCGGCGCTGTACGACTCGTACAGCCCCGACCTGGGCATGGACCTGTTGGAGGAGATCACCATCGGCGACGCCGGCGACATCTTCGTCATCCCCGCCAACATCGAGAAGACCTTCGACCAGGTCGACCTGGGCGTGTCCCACATCCTCGACGCGGGCGCGTTCCCGGTGATCATCGGCGGCGACCACAGCATCGGCTACCCCGACGCGAAGGCCATCGCCAAGCACGTCGACGGCAGGCTCGGCATCATCCACTTCGATCGGCACATCGACACCGCCATCACCACCATGGACGAGCGGATGCACACCACCCACTGGTCGCACGCCACCGACCTGCCGAACGTACCGGCGTCGAACCTGGTCCAGATAGGCATCGGCGGGTGGATCGGCAACCACTCCGGCGTCCAGGTCGCCGAGGAACGCGACACGACGGTCATCACCATGTTCGATGTCGAGGAACTCGGCGTCGACCGTGTCATGGAGATCGCCCTGGAGATCGCGTGGAAGGACGCGGACGCGGTCTATCTCTCCTTCGACATCGACGTGGTCGACCCCGGCTGCGCCCCCGGCACCGGCACACCCGAACCCGGCGGCATGTCGCCGCGCGAAGCGCTCAAGGCGGTGCGGATGGTGGCGCAGGAGGGCCTGGTCGGCATGGACCTCGTGGAGATCGCCCCGCCGTACGACGTTGCCGACACCACGTCGCAGCTCGGTGCCCGCGTCGTCATGGACACTCTCGCCACACTCGTCGAGAACGGACACCTGGGCACCCGACTCACCGCCGAGCAACGCGCCGGGGCCGAAGCCGACCGAGACCGCGACGCCGGCCTGGAGACGCCGTAACGACGTGGGCGTCCGGGACCCGTGATGAGGTTGTGGGTGGGGATCAGGTGACGAGCCAGGCCTGGTTGGTCTTGCCGTTGCACGGCGCGGTGTGGATCCTGTCGCTGCCGGGGTCGTTGGCGAGGCAGTAGGTCTGCGCGTAGCCGAGCTTGATCGTGGCGTTGCGATCCCCGAGCTTCGACACGAGCCAGGCCTGGTTGACCGCATCGTTGCAGGGCTCGGTGCGGACCGTGCTCGTGCCGGTGACGTTGGCGAGGCAATACCCCTGCGCGTAGCCGAGCCTGATCGTGGCGTTGCGGTCGCCTGCCTTCGAGACGAGCCAGTTCTGGTTCGTGGTACCGGGGCAGGGGGCGGTGTGGACCTTGTCGGTGCCGGTGTCGTTGATCAGGCAATACGCCTGTGCGTAGCCGAGCTTGATGGTGCCGTTCTTGTCGGTGGTTCCGGTGGTTCCGGCCGAGGCACCGTGGGTGAGAGGGACGAGGGTGAGGGCGAGGGCGGCCAGTGCGGTTCCGGTGGTGCGAGCCCTGGAACGGACGGGGATGCGGAGTGTACGGACGTGGATGGCGGTGGGCATGGTGACTCCGTAGGTCGTGAGGTGGCCTGAACGGCACTCAGGTCGTGGGCAGGCCGGGTCGGGGAGCGGGTACGTGTGCGGGGAGCGCCGGCCGGTCGAGGTAGGGGGCGAGGAGGCCGGCGTGGTGGCGTTCCAGGAGGCGTTCGTGTTCGGCCGTGAAGTGTTCCCGCCAGGCGCCCACCATGAGGTCGGGGTCCCGGGCCGGTGGGGTGGACAGGTCGGGGAGGTCGGTGGCGTCGGGTCGGCCGAGGGCGTTCAGCAGAACGGTCAGAACTTGGTCGCGGGCCCCGGCGGTACCGCCGTTGGCGGGGCCGGCGAGTTGTTCGTGGGCGATCACGCAGACCCGCGGGTGGCGCCGGAGCCACTGGCCGTGGCGGCCCTCGGCCATGCCGGGGAAGCAGGGATCGGTCAGGGCGAGGGTGATCCGGGCGTCCATGGTGGGCAGCGAGGTGAGGATGTCGCGGTAGACGAGGTGTTCGGGCAGGGTGCCGACGCGGTCCGCAGGGCCGGTGAGCAGTCGGATCTGGCTGATGACGCGGTCGCGGATGTCGCGCTGGTGCAAGACGATCGGCGGCCCGCCGCCGCCGTGCCAGGTGCGCAGCAGGTCGGCGTCGGCCCTGCTCAGGTCCAGGCCGGTGACGTACCAGGCGTTGCGGCCGGGCAACAGGTGGTGCAGGGGGGTTTCGAGGTGGTGGGCGAGGCGGTGTTCGAGCGTCGGGTGCACGGGCGAGGCGTGGGTGACCGGTTGACCGAGGCGTGTCCACCACACCCGCCACAGGGCGGTGATCGCGGTTCGGAACGCACCTTGTAGCTCGGCGTGTTCGCCCCGCAGGAGTCGCACGCTCGCTTCGCGGCCGTAGGCGGCGCGGAGGAGGGGTTCGACTTCGCCGGGGCCGGGCCCGGTAGCGGGGGTGTCACCGGCGTCGCTCATCGTGCCGTGCGGGGTATAGCCGAGGGCGTTGGTGATCCGCAGTGGCAGTGTCGTTCCGCTTCCGAGTGGCGAGACGACGATGATGTGCGGCGGCAGGGTCATGAGACGTCTCCCGGGGAGCGAGAAGGCGAGGGCACCGACGGGCGGGGCCGGGTACGGTCGGACGGCGCCGTCGGCGGCGTGGTCGGGGCGCTCGGGCGAGGTGGGGCGGGCCGCCGGGACGGGGCTCGGGGCGGCCGCGATGCTCGAGCGCTCGGTCGGCGGCCGGGTCGCGGGGGCGAGGAGGTGGTCCTCGTACGCGTGGTGGCGGCGGGCGGTCCGGCGACGGTCCAGCAGTTGTGCGGCGCGGGTGTGTTCACCGGTGTCGACCAGGGCTCGGGCGAGGGTGTCCTGGACGATCTCGCGTTCGACGCGGACCCCGCCGATCCGTTCCACGTGTTCGCCCAGGCCGGTCAGCAGGTCCACCGCAGCCTGCGGGTGGCCGGCGACGACCTCGGCCAACGCGCGCACCACGGGGGCCAACACCTCGCGGAAGTCCGGGCGTTGGTCGTCGGCGGCGCGGGCGGCCAGGGCGTACAGGTCGTCGCCGGCGGCCTCGACGGCCAGGGCCAGCGCCAGGTTGAAGGTGTGGAAGACCTCCGCCGTGCCACCGGGCGCCGCCGGCAGCGCACGCACATGCTCGAGATCGCATCGTCCGGCCGGGGCCTGCCCGGCGCGCAGCAGGCGCCAGTTCGTGGCGGACCTCATCCCCACATCCGCGCGATCCAGCGCCTCGTCGGCGCGTCGGCGCGCCTGGGCGAAGTCGCCGCAGGCCAGGGCTTGCAGGGCAGCGTGCCAATTCAGGTGTCGGGTCTGCGGCGCCGACGGATCCTCGGCCAGCCATCGGTCGAGGAAGGCGATCGCGTTCGGGCCCGCACCCGGTTCCTGTTTCCGCGTGGGCCCGGGCGTGCACGGCGACCCCGGAGCGGGGGTACAGGACCAGAGCGTGTCGGGCCAATGCATGGGCCTCGCCCACGCGGCCCCGTTCCACTGCGCTCCATGCCGCGAGACTCGTCCAGAACCAGTTCTCGCCGCCCGCCAGTTCGTGATGCCGGTCGATCAGGGCGTCACCGAGCGCGCGGTGACGGCGGTTCTCGCTCGCGGCGAACGCGTCGATCATCAGCGCGGCGACCTCGTCGCCCGGCCATCGGGCAAAGTGGGTGATCAGGTGGTCTGCGGTCATCGCGTACTGGCGATGGGTGTGCAGGAACACCGCATGGACCAGACTCGCCGAACGCGCGTCGCTGCTCCGCGCGTCCTCATGGGCCGGCGAGAGTTCCGACTTCAACGCCTGATCGGTGAGGTCGTCCGCGGTCGCCAGGACCAGCAACGCTCGCGCCACCCCCAGACGCGGCTGCTCGACGACCCACGCTTGGAGCAGTGACCGGGCCTTGCCGCTCAACGCGGCCAGCTCCCGCACCGGCGCGTCCTCCAGCGAGACACTCGTGGAAGCGGCCCGCGCCGACATCCCGACTCCGTCCGAACGACGCCGGCCCCTGATAGGCGGCCCGGAACACGGCAGTGCACACGATGCCGCTGTTCCCGCAGTTGTTCCTCGGCAGCGTCAACGGCAGCGCGGTGTGGTTGCCGCTTGCCGTGCCCTCGCTTGCGAAGGTGGCGCCCTGCGCCTGCGCGGCCGTGTCGGTGTTGGCGCGGGTGTTGCCGAACGTCCCGTTCCCCACGCTGACGATACCGGCCTGCGCCACCCCGGCCGGCGCCATCGCCGCACCTGCCGCCGCACCGGCCACGGCCGCCCACTTCGCCGTACTGCGCACCGCACGCCCCGCCGACCGCCGCTCATCCACACTCACCGCATCCACCACCCTCGTCACTCGGCCGACCCCCTGTCGGGGACGGGAATCCGGGCGGCACACCGGAGGATCCGTACCGCACCGCGATCAATCCAACGAGTTGGGGTGCCGGAAGACACGGGGTTCGCCCGAACGAGTGCGCCGCGCGACACCGCGGGTGTGCCCGACGGCCCGGACGCGCCGCGGAGGTGGGAGAAGGCCCCGCGTGCGAACCCCGTCCTTCGGGGGTGGGCGGGGTCCACGGTGTGCGGTTGAGATGGCCGATCGGAAGAATCTCACCCGGGCAGGCGGTCGGCTCCAGGTGTGCGCAGCGGTGGCGGCGGAATGCCGGGATGGGGCGGGGGGCGGTGAACTGCGTTGTGTGGAACCCGAATTCGACGGACGGCGCGGCGGCGACCAGGGGTACGGTCGCCCGTTCCTGCCGCCCAACCCGTGGCCCGCCTTCGGGTTATCCGAGATTAATGGGGCAAACCCCTTGCTGTCCGATTGATGGGTGAATATCCTGGAATGAGCCTACGGGGCGAGCGAGGGAGCTTGACCGAAGCGGCTTTGGAGCAAGGAGCACTGCTCGGGCCAAGGTCGAAAGGCCAGGCTGAGAGGCCGGAAGGTCGAAAGGACCGGAAGGCGACCCCTAGCACCTGACCCGGACAATGCCGGCGCAGGGAGCCCACCTCGTAGGTTTTCATCCTCGCACCCCATCGTGATCCCGATCGGCGCTCGTGCCTGGCTTCGGCCGGGGCGGGCGTTTTGTCGTCGACCCGTTCCGGTCGTGAGCCGGAGGCGATGGCAGCCCCGGCGCCGGCGCCGCCGGCAGAGCCCCACCGCCGAGGCGCCGCCGCAGTGGTCCATCGCAGTTCCGTCCCACACCCCGGGTTGGTCGTGCCGGTCGCGCCGTGTGCGCGGGGAGGTTCGGTGCGCTGGTCGTGGTCCCGGCCTCGGCCGTGCCGGCCGTGTCCCGGGCGAAGTGGGGGAACGGCCGCTTGGCGTTGAGGGTGGCCACCGCCGCCACCGCCACCGCCGCCGCCACCGCCGCCGCGGGAAGCCGGGGGCGGGTGGCCGAGAACCGGCAGCCACCTCGCCCACCGGCTTCGCGTCGACGACGGGGTATCCGCCGAGCGGTTCGTGGCCCGGCTCGGCGGGCGCATGCTCAGTTGATGGGCAACACGCGTGCCCAGGTGCGGAGTTCGTCCAAGTGGCCGTCCACCACCAGGTTCGAATCCGCCAATATCGCCTCGAACTCCGCGTCTGTCAGCGGGCGGCAGCGGAACTCGTGCACCCAGTGAGCGTCCGGGAATTCGTATTCGATGCGCACCGCGCGCACCCCGTCTCCGATCGGCTCGGAGCTGAGGATCTTCACGGCACCGTCGGGGTGTTGGCTGATTCGGGGCAACTGGTCGTGCCAGCCGATGCCTTCGCGCTGGATCAGCACCACCCCGTCGTCGGCGACGTGTGCCCGACAGGCGTCGAGCATCGCCCGGCGGAATTCGGGCTCCACCGTGTGCACCAGATAGGACGCCAACAACACCACGTCGAAGCGCTCCTCGAGCCGCAGGTTCTCGATCGTGGACAGTACGGTCCTCGCCCCGCGCACCCGATCGAGCATCTCCGGCGACTCGTCCACCGCCGTGACCTCCCACCCGCGCTCGACCAACGCATGGGTCACCCGCCCGGCCCCACAACCGAGTTCGAGCAGAGTGCGTGCTCCTTCTCGGGCGCCGAGCGCGATCATCTCCGGCTCCTCACGCGCCGGCAGGCGGTCGTACATGTCCACGGCGCACCCATCCGGCGTGAACGCCCCGGGCCCCTCGCCGCGATACCCCTCACGAATACGCGCCATGACCGATCCCTTCCCCCGAGCGACCCACGGTCGCTCACGAAACGGACAGCAACGCGCCCACCCAAACCGCAACGGCCCGGAGCTGTCAACGGTTTCGACACGGTGCCGGCCGATTGCCGGGATGCCGACCGAGGTGCGTTCGTGCCGTACCGCGTGCCCGACCCGGGTGGTGATGATCGGCTCCGACCCCGCGCGGCGCTGCATCGCGGGCAGGACCGGGTGCTCAACCGACGTTCCCGCGCCGGACCTGCGCAGCCCCGAACGGCGACACGGCGCGTGATCCCCGGACGGCGGGGGGAGCGGGTGATCCGGGCCTCGGAGTACCGGGAGCCCTCGGCCGGGCCGGCTGCCGGATCAGGCCTTTCGGCTCGCCGGACCCGGTTCGGGGATGCGTCCGCAAAGCAGGTTTCCGGGCTCGGCGGGGTCGTCGCTCATCCAGAACTGGGACCACAGGCGGGCGAACTCCGGCCGGCTCAGGTAGCCGTCGCCGTCAAGGTCGAGCAGGTCGAAGACCGTGTCCGTGTCGACGCTGCGGCCGTGCCAGGTCTCGACGAGTCGGCGGTGTTCGGTGCGAGAAATTCGGCCGTCCCGGTTCTCGTCGATGGCGTCGAAGATGGTCCGGGCGGTGGCCGTGACGGCCTCCGGCATGGAGTGCAGCCGGTCCATGAGGGCGTGGACCTCGTGGACGTCGACCCTGCCGTCGTGGTCGGTGTCGGCCGCCGACAGCTCGTCCCACCAGCCCATGAGGAGCGCCTCGACGCGGGCGCGCAGTTCCGTCCCGGGCTCCACGCCCGGCAGTCGGCCCCAGCGATCCACCAGGGCCTCGAAGTCCTCCCGTTGCAGGTGGCCGTCACCGTCGACATCGAACGCGACGAACATTTCCTGGATCTTGCGCTGCTGGAACACGCTGGCCATGGACGGTTCCCTCTGGACGACGGACCGATGAGTGCATCTCCACGACCCGAGGCAAGCAGTCGGCAACCATAGGCGGCATATGCGACCTTCGGCCATGGTGAGTGGATTGCCTGTCTAGCGGGAATCTCTCCGACGCTGCGACGCCCCTGAAGAAAGATCACTCCTATGAGTGAATCGTGAGGCTCGGGAGACCATCGCACGCCGCGCCATCCACGCACCGACCTCCTCGCCGCGTGCGCTCGCCGACTCCGCCGGATCCATGCCGTTGGTGTCGTGTCGGGCAGGCGCGGCCGAGTCGTGGCGCCAGGGTTCCCGGACACGGCTCTCACCGTCGCGGCATCGACCTGGCATGCTCGGCGGTATGAAGATCGCTGCCGCGCAGCTCACGTGTGTTCCCGCGGACATCCCCGCCAACGTTCGCCGGCTTGTCGCTCTCGCCGAGCAGGCGCGCGCCCAGGGCGCCGAACTCGTCGTGTTTCCCGAACTCGCGCTGACGGGGTACGAACTCGGATCCCTGGTCGAGGATCCCGGCCTGTGGGTGAGCGCGGACGATCCGCGACTGGATCCGATTCGGGCGGTGGGGATCGCCACCGTCGTCAACTGCGCCGTGGTCACGGGCGGATCGCTGCCCGCCATCGGGACACTGGTCTACGACGCCGACGGTGAACCGGTGACCACGTACCGGAAGCAGTACCTCTACGAGGAGGAGCGGGGCGTCTTCGCGGCCGGCGATCGGGACGGGCGCTTCGAGCTGGGTGGCCTGCGTTTCGCGCTGGCCACGTGTTACGACAACCACTTCCCCGAACTGACCGCCCGCGGCGCCGCCGACGGCTGCCAAGTGCACCTGGCGAGCTCGCTGTACGGCACGGGCAAGGGGATCGAGGAGCGGGCGGCCGTCTACCCGGGAATCGCCGAGGACACCGGCCTGTATGTCGTGATGGCCAACCACGTGGGCCCGTCGGGACCGTGGACCGGCTGTGGCGGCGCAGCCCTGTGGGCCCCGGGCGGCGCGCTCCTCGCGGAGGCCGACGACCGCGCGGTCACGGTGGTCGTCGCCGAGGTCGGCCGGCTCCGATCACCGGCCGACGCCGACGGGATCTCCGGCTGACCTGGAGAATTGCCTGAATGCGGGTGTGGGGAACGCGCGATCTTCGACGGGTAGGACGAAGTCTCGGCGGGTGTGACGCAGGCAGGGCATGATCGGTTCGGGTTTCCGGCACGCCCACGCCGGTCCGCTGAATGCCCGAGGAGCACTCTTGTCCGCGTATGACCGAGAAATGGCGCAGACCCGTGCGGTGTTGCTGCGCATGTTCGACGAGTTCGACACCGAATTGGCCGCGGTCGAAGCGCGAGTGGCCGATTGCGGTTCGCCTTCCGAGGCTGTGGCCCGTACCGCGGACGCCGCGCGCATTCGGGACGGGTGGCGTGCCGCACCCGACCCGACCGTCCTCTTCTTCCTGGACGCGTCGCCGGTCGGCTGGTTCACCGCTCAGCTCGCCCAGGCCCGCGCGTGCCTGCCCACAGGACCGGGGGAAGGCTTCGGCCCCGACGCCTCGGGCCGGTACACGGCGCCGTGCCTGTTCGACCCACACCACGGGCCGGCGAAGGTCGGCGCGTTGTGGCAGCCGTCACCGGAACTGCTGCCGCGACCGGTTCTGTGCTGCGCCGAGGACGCCGCGCTCCTGGCCGCCGGCAAGGCTCCGCGTGCACGGCTGTTCGCGACGGTTAAGGGCCCTCGGCCGCTTTGGGAGTGCGACGACCGCATCCAGGTGTGGTGGCTGCTGGGTCACTTCACCCTTGCGGGCTGGGACCGGCTCGCGGCGGTGCTCGCCCACACCACTCTGGCCTCGGCGCTGAACTACGTGATGACCCACTCGGGCGCCACCGGTACGAAATGAGCCCCCACACTGCCCGCCCGGCGCGGATCGACCGCGCCGGGAATCGCCCGGCACCTCACCGGGGTTCGGGCGTGCGGGGCGCCGGCGTGTCCGGGTGGGGCGGGCCGTTCGCCGGCAATACGTCCTTGCTGATCAGTCGGGATCCCGAGAAGCAGGGCCGGTACACATCCACCCGTTCCAGGAGGTTGCCGTTGAATCGGTAGAACTCGCAGACGGCACCTGCGGGTCGAGGCAGCGTCCGCATCTCGTCCGGCACGAAGGGGAACTGTCGCAACGGAAGCGAGTCTGCGAAGTCGGCATGCTTCCGCGCGTGCGTCAGCCGCCAGGGCGGCACTTGGTACTGCTCCCCGGATTGGTTCGTCTGATCCCGAACAACAACGCGATGACGGCCGCCGGTGGCCGAGTACGGCGGGGCCCTCGATGCGGCACCGTGGTCTCGGGCGCCGGCGGCTTCGGGGTTCATGTGCTCGGAGGCCACGCTCTGGCACGGGGGCCGATGACCGCGACCCGCTGCACCCGTCCGGACGCCACGCAGGTCCCGCTGTGGCGGACGGACGGTGTCCCGCCGTCGCGCCCGTCGCCGTCGCCTACGCCGTGCGTTACGGGGTCGACCCGGACGGGGAGCGTGTGGGCGTGGTGCCGGCGCTCTGCGGCAGGGTGCCGGTGAACGTGGCGTCCGGCAGCGCCGAGGGGAGCGGGGTCATGGCGACGATGATGCGGAATCCGGGACGGAGGGCGTCGGGAACGTCGAAGAGCTGCTGGGCGAAGACCGACTGTCCCGGTGCCACCGTGCCGGTGAAGTCCTGCTGCGGCAGACTCCCGTGCGTGATGCGTTCGGCACGCTCTCCGCCGACCCGGCTCATCTCGCTGACATGCACTCCGGAGACGTCGTAAGGGGTTTGCGACCGGTTGGTCACGGTGATCGTGACCAGCGCCGGGAAGGAACCCGGCGCGGCGCTCGCCGCCGCGGGCGCGGGTTCCACGCGCGCCACCGACACGACGACGCCGTTGGGCATCGCCACCCAGCCCCCCACCGGCGCGGTGTTCGCCGCCCCGGTGTCGCGACCGGATCCGGGCCCGCACAACCGCAACCACTCGTCCTGCGGCAGACCGGGAGGATCACAGCTCACCGACGGGGACGCCGACGTGGTACCCGAACCACTCTTCCCATCGTTGTCGTCGCCGCAACCGGCCAACGAAAGAAGAGCGGTGACCACGATGCACACACACATGACCCGACGCGACATGACAACCCCTTGAGACCAATGCGGTACGGGGGAGAGTCGTCCGTTGGAGAATCCCTCAAACAGGACCGGATGTTCGTTTGGGCCATTCGATTCGTCCTTGTCACGCCGAAAAGCCACGGCGCGGATTCCGCTCTCCGCGCGAGGACCATGGTGCGAGGCGCGCAGTGCGCCGGGCCGTCTACGCGGCATCAGCCGATCGGTATGCGGTCATGACCGTCATCCTCTCGGCATCCGACCCACGCAGCCCGGGATTGACGGGACAGCGCTCAGGCGACCCGAGTGCGAGGGCTCAGCCGGTTTTCTCCCCGCTGGGTCAGGTTGCTGGGTTGGGTTGTTTCGATGGCGGGTGACAGGCGCTTCTCGCGATTACGTCGTCGGCGTCAGCCGGTGCTTCTCGGTCGTACTCTTCGGCCCGTGTGGCCGCCGGGTCCGAGACTCCTGGCCGCCCAATCGATGCTGTCCGCCGTGGCCGGCGCGCTCGGCACTCGGGACGGCGCGGTGCTGGTCGATCGCATTCACGGAGGTGGCATCACCGGCCCGTTCCAGGTGAGTGTCAAGGTCATCCGGACCGGGGCGCCCGACGTGCTGGCCCGCAGGATCCGGGAGCGGGCAGCCGGGTTGGGTTACGTCCTCTACGCCCGCCACGTCGTGTCGGTGGGGGAGGACCCGGCCTGGGTCCACTACGAACGCTCCCAGGCGCTTCCGGCGTTGACCTTCAAGGTCTTCGAGCCCGGCGCCGTCGTCGAGGGACTCCGCGTGCCCGCCGGATCGGCCGGGGTCGTCTTCCATCTCGAACGCGGCCTCACCACGGTCGAAGGCGGCCGTTCCCTGCCCAGGCCGAACACGGCGACCGAGGCGCACATGGCGACGTTGGGCATCGACATCGCGCCCCCGCCGGGATGGCAGCGGTTCTGGTGGTGGTGGGTACGAGGCGCCACGCACGTGCGACTGAAGTGGAAGATCCGCCGACTGGGCGGATACCGCGGACGGCCGTTCCAGACCTGGTTCGTCGGCGGCGAACACGTCGGGCCCTACACACTCGGCGTCGTGACGATCCGCCCCGGAACCCGCCGAGATGTCGAGGAGGCCATCGCGGTGCGGGCCCACGACGTCGTGATCGTGGCAGCGTGCCGGGAGATCGAGGTCACGGAAGAGGCCACGGAAGAGGCCACCGACCGGGCGCGCGCGGCGACGTCTGGGTCACATAGGCTCGGACGGTCTTCCTCGCCTACCGGAAGGACTGTGATGAGCATCGACGCCGGTTCGCTGACTCCCCAGGATCTCGAATTCCTCCAACGCCCCCTGCACGGATTCCTGTCCGTGGCCGGGGGGCCGATCCCGGCACAGCCCCGGCCGGTGTGGTTCGAGGCCACTGCCGAGGGCACGATCCAACTCTTCACGGGCCCGGATTCGCCCAAGGTGCGGCGCCTACGCCGCGACCCCCGCGCCTCGATCGTGGTCGCCGCCCCGGTGGGTGAAAGCGAGCGCTGGGTGTCGGTCGCCGGCCGCGTCACGGTGGAACCCGACGGAGCACACGACTTGTGCACCCGCCTGGCCGCTCGCTACTGGGGCGTCGACGACCCGGCCCGCGCCGACCAACTCGCCGAGATGCTGGCCGCAGACCAGGTTCGTCTGGTCATCCACCCGGAGACCGTGAGCCGCTACGCGAACTGATCCCCGCTCGACACCGCGGACGACGCCCGAGCCTTCCTCGACCGCGGACTTTCGCGGTGGAGGCGCGACCGCCTGGTGGGTGGGAGCCACGACTGGGCGCCGTTCAACCTGCGCGACGCCGAGCGGCCGGCCGAGGCCGGCCGCTCCTCCGCGCAGGCGATGTCACTCCGGGAGAAGAGGGTCACGGACCTCGACGCCCTGCTCGCCGCCATGGATCCGCCCTTCCCCGGAGAGCAGTAGTGGGATCTCGCCCTGTTCGCGCCGGCCCGGGCCCCGCGAGCAGGAGGCCCGGGGCCGGGACGACCGGCGTGCCGAGTTGTTCGCCCGCGTGCACGACCCGTTCGGGCGGGGCGGGCGCGACACGAGCGACGGCAGGCCCGTGGACCGGGTGGAACTGCCTGGACCGCCTCGGGCGGGGCACACCGACGTGCGCCGATCCGGCGGCGCGTCGCCCCTACGGGGAGGCCGGCAAGCGCGCCGGGCGGGGCCCGGGAAGGGCCGCCCGCCGCTACCTCAACCCGGGGGCCGGTGCGGGCAGTTCCCTCGAACGGGACAGGCCGGCCTCATGCCGCGGTGGCGGTGTGGTGCAGTGTGAACCAGAAGGTCGGGACCGGGTTGGTGCCGGGTGTCACGTCGACCAGTTGCCACCCGGTGAACCTGGCGCGGAGTTCGTCCGCGGTGACGCCGGAGATCGGGTCCTCGAACGCCTCGGGCCCGTACCCGAACATCAACAGCCGTGCGCCGGGGGCGGCGCGGTCGGTGAGGCCTGCGGCGTAGGCGTCGCGGCGGTGCGGCGGTATCCCGCAGTAACAGCTCAAGTCGAAGAACAGGTCGTACGGGCCGCGCACGCCCACCTCGTCGAGCCGGGTGGCGTCTCCACACAGCACCGTGACGTCCAATTGCGCCGCGTGGGCCTTCTCCCGAGCCTGTAGAACCGCGCGGTCCACCAGATCGACGGCCTCCACCCGCCAACCGTGTCGGGCCAGGTACACCGCGTTGGTCCCGGTGCCGCAGCCGAGTTCGAGGACCCGGCCGGGGGTGAGCGCACCGGGCCCTTCCACGAGCGCCACCAACTCGGGCGGCGTGACGCCGCTGTCCCACGGCGGCCGGCCGTCCCGGTAGTAGTCCTCCAACGCGCGGCGCACGGCCGCCTCCTGGTCGAGCTCCGCGGCCGTCCGAGTCTCGCTCATCGCCGGTTCCTCCAAGAAGTTGTAGTCGAACTCTAGTGGTCGACTCTAGTGATCGACTCTAGATATAGACTTCGGATATGGACGCGGTCAAGGGATCCGACAAGCAGAACGCCAAACGCCCGGACAAGCGGGCCGAGCGCTCGCGGCTCACCCGCGAGAAGATCGTCGCCGCGGCGCGCGAACTGTTCGTCGCGCGGGGATACGGCGCGACAAGCCTTCAGGAGGTCGCCGACCGCGCGGGTGTGGCCGTCCAGACCGTGTACTTCGTGTTCCACAACAAGCGCGCACTGTTCAAGGACGTCGTCGACACGTCCATCGCCGGCGACGACGAACCGGTCGCCACGATGGACCGCGACTGGTTCCGCGCCGCGTGCGCCGAGCCCACCGCGGCCGGGCAACTGCGCGCCCACGTACGGGGCGTACGCGACATCCTCGGCCGAGTCGCCCCGATCGTGCCGCTGATCGCGGCCGCGGCGGCCACCGACCCGGAGATCGCCGCCCAGTGGCCCGCCGGCCCGGACCCGCGCTACACCGTCCAGCACGCCGCGGCAACGGCATTGACCGCCAAGCCCGACGCCCGCCCCGACATCGACACCGCCCGCGCCGCCGACCTGTTGTACGGACTACTCAGTCCCGAGCTGTACCTGATCTTCGTTCGCGACCGGGGCTGGTCCCCCGACGCCTGGGAGGAGTGGGCCCGCGCGACCCTGACCACCCAGCTCTGCGTCGAACGGACGTAGGGGTACACCACCGCGACGTTCGGCCCGGGCGTCGCGCCCTTCGAGGCCGCCTCGGGTGAGACGATCCCCGTGTACGACGCCGCCCCCAGTCGTCGGCGCCATCCGTCCCCGCGCCCGCATCGGCGAATCCCTCGCCCTGTCCGCGCTGGGCGGTCATCTGCGCCGCAGCCACCCCCCCCGACCGACGGAGCCCCGGGCGCGCCCCTCCCCGAGTCCGTATCCATTCTGCCGCCGCCTCCTGGACGTCCCAGGCGCCATCCACTGTCTTGGGGACGTTTTCCGCTGCCGAGAGCCATTGTCGGCTTCGGTATCGGCGACCGGCTTCGCTCGGGCGGCTTCGGTGTTCAGAGTGGGAGTGGGAGTCGGCCGAGGACGGCCGAGGCGACTGCCGCGTCCAGTGCTCCGACGCCGGTGAGGTCGGCGACCGTGATCGCGCTGTCGGAGCGGTCGACGGGTTGCTTGAGCAACAGGCCGGCCGCGATGTCGCCGTCCCGGGCGGTGGCCCCGGCACGGACGGCGTGGCCGAAGTCGCCGTGGTCGAGACACTGGTCGTGGTCGTCGGTGGCGATGAGCCCCGCGCGGTGAAAGAGCGCGGGCGGCAGCTCGTTCTTGTGCGGCATGTCCGTGCCGATGCCGGTCACGTGCGCGCCCTCGCGCACGTGGGCGGCATCCAGGACGGGTGCGGTTGCCGGGGTCGTGGTGATGATGATGTCGGCGGCGGTCGCCTCTCGTGCCGAAGCGGGCCGGGCGGGCAGGCCGTTCGCGTTGAGCTCGTCGCACAGGGCGGTGGCCTTGCGCGGGTTGCGGCCGTGTACCAACACCAGGCCGACCGGGCGGAGTTCGGCCAGCCAGGAGGCCTGGAGGCGGGCCTGTTCCCCGGTGCCGAAGACGGCCAGTGTGACGGCGTCGGGCCGGGCCATGGCGTGGGTGATCAGCGCGCCCGCGGCGGCGGTGCGCCAGGCCGTCAGCGCACCGCCGTCGTCCAGGAGCGCGCGCGCCTGTCCGGTGCGGGCGTTGAACACGCAGACCAGACCGTGGTTCGAGGGGAGGCCGAGATCGGGGTTGCCGTAGAAGCCGGTCGCGATCTTGACGGTGAAGTCGGTGGCGCCGATGATCCGACCGGCTTTGACGTGGCAGTCCCCGTCGGCTTCCGGGAAGTCCATGTGCAGTGGCGGCGGCACGCTGGTGCGGCCCTCGGCGTGCGCGATCAGCGCGTCCCGGACGGTGTCCAGGACCAGCCGCCTGCCGGCGGCTTTCGCGATGGCGGCCCTGTCGAAGAGGGGGAGGGTCATCGGCGCGCTCGCATCCACTCGGCCAGGGCGGCCAGTCCTTCCGCCGGGTCGCGGCGGCCGATGCCGATGCGGAACCGGTCGGCGGGGGTGGCGGTGAGTTCGGAGCGGTAGATGCTCGCGGGCAGCAGCAGGACGCCGGTCTCCTCCACCAGGCGGGTGCAGAATTCCTCCACCCCGTCGGCGCCGAGGTAGCGGGGGTAGGCGACGCATCCGCCGTCCGGCGCCCGCCACTGGAAGTCGTCCGCGAACTCGGCGAAGAACGCGTCGAAAGCGGGCAGATTGGCGGTGATCAGCGCGCGATTGCGCTCCAGGATCGTCTCGCGGGCTTTCAGCGCGATGCGGGCCAGAACCTCGCCGGGCGCGGAGTTGCAGATGGTGGTGTAGTGCTTGGCGCGTTCCAGGCGTGAGCGCAGCGCGCGGTCGCGGCAGGTGATCCAGCCGATGCGCAGTCCGGGCAGCCCCAGGGCCTTCGAGGTCACGTTCAACGACAGCGCGCTTCGGGTCAGATCGGCGGCCTGCGGCAGGGTGCGGGCGGGGTCGCGTTCGAGGCCGCGGTAGACCTCGTCGCTGAACAGGTGGATGCCGCGCTCGTCGCACAGCCGGGCCAGGGCGACGAAGTCGGCGCCGTCGATCACCTTGCCGGTGGGGTTGTTGGGGAAGTTCACCGAGACGACCCGGGTGTTCGGCCGGATGGCCGCCGCAATCGCGTCGAGGTCCAGGGCCCAGTTGCGGTCCGCGTCGAGAGCCACGCCGGTGACCTCGCACAGCGCCAGCGGCACGGTCTCGGCGGCCTGGTAGTTCGGCGTCACCACGACGGCGTGGTCACCGGTGTCGAGCAGGACGTTCATCGCCAGGTAGAGGGCTTCCTCGGCGCCGGCGAAACAGATGACGTCGTCCGCGTCGGCGTGCTCGTACGTCGAGGCGATCACCGCGCGCAGGGCCGGGTCGCCGAAGGTCTCCGTGTAGCCCAGGGACAGATTGTCGAAGGCGTCGCGGTCCTTGTCGTCGGCCAGCGCGAGCAACTCGCGGAGTGTCATCGTCTGGGCATCGGAGGCGGTCAGATGGTGGCGGGCGGTGAACTCCCAGCGGGAGAAGTACGTTTCCAAGCGGAAGTCGGGCAGCCGGGTCATGTGCGTCAGTCCTTCGCGCTCTGGGCTCGGAGCTCGGCCAGCAGGCCGTAGACGGTGGAGCGGGACACCCGCAGGGCCTCGGCGACGACCGGGGCGGCGCGGCGCACCGCGAACACCCGGGCCTCGTCCAGTCGGCCGAGGACGACCAGGCGGTCCTGGCGGGTCATGCGGTCGATGGGGCGACCCGTTTCGCGGACGTGGCCGCCGACGATGTGCTGGATGCGCTCGGACCAGTCCTGCTCGAACAATGGCTCGGGGCGCCCCACAGTCGGGGCACCGAAGGCGGACAGGACCGCCGCGGCCCGTTCCAGCGGCGTGCGGTCGAGGTTTATGCACAGCACCGCCGACGGCCGGTCCCGGTCGTCCCGGAGGATCGCGCTGACCGAGGACAGACGGCGGCCGTCCGCGAGCAGTTTCTCGTATGGGCCGTACACCTCCTGCGTCGACGGGTCGAGCTCGTCCAACTCGCCGAGCAGTGAAGGATCGCCGGCGCGGCGGGAGGTCATCGGATTCCAGATCTCCAGGACCCGGTCGGTCTCCGGGTCGTGCAGGACGACCTCGGCGTACGGGCCGAGCAACAGCGCGACCGCCCGACACACCGGCGCCCATGTCCGCACACGAGGGTCCCGGCTCTCTTCCACATTCATGATGTGGACTCTACGTCCAATCTGGACAACAAGTCCAGGTCCGATGACGAGCGGCACGGCACGGAGTCGGTGCTCTCGTCCGGGCCGGGCGAGCGGGCGCGCCGAGATCTGCCGACCACACGGTGTGACCGACCTGGCCAGCAGGACGGGACGGGACGCACCACTCGACTGTCCGAATTCCGCGCCGGGGAACCACGCCCCGTACGTCCCGCGTGGATACGACCGATGAGCCGACGCCTGTTCGACTACGGAAGGCGGCGCACGTGGCGCACGTGGCCCCCAGAAGGCGTCCGAGCGTTGGACGCAGGGGCGACGGCGGCCGGACGCAGATGGGATCTCGTCGGCCGGGGTCGCGCGGTCGTGAAAGGCCTCTCGGCGCGCGTTCCCCTTGAGCCGAGGTACCGATGCAGCGGTTCGAGGGGCCGAGACCTCGGCGGGCCGTATCGATGACTACCACAGCGCACACCCAGTGAAGGGGAATACACCGTGAACAAGCCTTTGCGGCGGGTCTCCGTCTTCTGCCTGATCCTGGTCGCGGCGCTGATGCTTCGGGCCAACTGGGTCCAGGTCGTCAAGGCCGACGACTACGCGACCGACAGCCACAACAAACGGGCGATCTACGAGAAGTACTCGCACCCGCGCGGGGACTTCCTGGTCGAGGGCAAGCCGATCACCAGCTCGGTCAAGACCGACGACAAGCAGTACGAGTTCCTGCGCAAGTACGAGTTCGGCCCGATGTACGCGCCGGTCACCGGCTACATCTCGCCGTTCGTCGACAAGAACTTCCTGGAGAGCATCGACGACGACATCCTCAGCGGCAAGGACAGCAGGCTGTTCGTCCGCAAGGTGCTGGACACGGTGACGAACAAGGGCACCCGGGGCGGCAACGTCGCGCTGACGATCAACGCCAAGGCGCAGGAGGCCGCGTACAACGGCCTCAAGGACAAGACCGGCGCCGCGGTCGCGATCGACCCGGAAACCGGCAAGGTGCTCGCGATGGTCAGCACCCCGTCCTACGACCCGAACGTCCTGGCCCAGAACGACCGCAATGCGGTGGCCAAGGCGTACGACCAGCTCACCTTGGACACGGACAAGAACCGCAAGAAGCCGGACACCAACTTCGACCCCAGGATGCCGATGGAGAATCGGCCCATTCGAAAAACCTATCCGCCCGGTTCGACCTTCAAGCTCATCACCGCCGCCGCCGCGCTGTCCGAGAACAGGGCCAAGCCGGGCGATGCGCCCAGGGTCGACCTCAAGGGTGCCGACCACACTCTGTTCTACCCGTCCTCGAACGAGGGCCTGAGCGAGAAGACCCACCCGGGGTGTGTCGGCGCGACCCTGCAACGAGCGCTCGAATTGTCGTGCAACACGGTCTTCGCCCAACTCGGCACCGACGTCGGCCCGGCCAAGCTCAGGGAGCAGGCGGAGAGGTTCGGCTTCAACAACTTCGGCAAGGGCGAGGCCCAGAAGAACGCGCTGTACATCCCCTCCCGCGTGGTGGACAGCAAGTTCCCGGCCGGGCTCGACGCCGGCGGTCAGACGATGCGCTCGGCCATCGGTCAGGACAGTGTCACCGCGACACCGATGGAGATGGCCATGGTCGTCGCGGGCATCGTCAACCAGGGCAGGATCATGAAGCCCTACGTGGTGGACGAGTTGCGGGCGCAGAACCTCTCGGTGATCGAGAAGACCCAGCCCGAAGTGGCCGGCACGGCCGTCTCGCCCGAGGTCGCGCAGCAGCTCAAGGACATGATGGTGGGCGTCGTCGCCAACCCCGGCGCCACCGGCGCGCCCGGCGCGATCCAGGGCGTCACCGTGGGCGCCAAGACCGGGACGGCGCAGCAGGGCGTCGCCAACAGCAAGCCCCCCTACGCGTGGTTCGTCTCCTTCGCCGAGGCCGACGGCAAGAAGGTCGCCGTCGCCGTCGTCATCGAGCCCGACAGCACCGGCGACATCGAACGCGACGACATCGGCGGCGGCAAACTCGCCGGTCCCATCGCCAAAGCGATCATGGAGGCCGTCGTACAGAAGTGACCATCGCCCCGGCTCGACCTCCTGGTCCCGTGGCTGTCGGCCGGGCCGGCGCCGCATGGCCACGTGGAGGCCGCGGAGAACCCGTGGGCGCGAAATGACGCTGCGCACAACGGATTTGCCCCGGGCGGGACGGTGTGCCGGCGGCGGGTCTGTGCCTGATTCCGTCGTTGTGCGGGCGGGTGGTGCGGGGGATACTGTTGCGATGCGTGTTGCTCTCATGACATCGGGTTCTCAGGGTGACGTTGCTCCGTTTACCGGATTGGGTGCCGGCCTCGTCGGCGCCGGGCACAAGGTGACCCTCGTGACCCATGAGCGGTTCGAGTCGCTGGTGGCCGATACGGGGATGCGATTCCACGCGTTACCGATCGATCCGCATGAGCAAATGCATACGGAGCAGGGCCGGGCGCTGCATCGCAGCGCCACCGGTGCGGGGAAGTTGGTCCGTGTGCTGGCGCTGGCCCGCTCGCTCGCGTGCGAGATGGCCGACGGCCTGGTCGAGGCCGCGCCGGGCCACGACGTGATCGTGGCGTCGGCGTCGCTGGCGCCGGCGGCCTGCACGATCGCCGTGGGGCTGGGCGTGCCGTGTGTCGGTGCCTACCTGCAACCGCTGCACCCCACACGGGAGTTCGCGCCGTCGATGGTGTCGGAGCGTTCTCTGGGAAGCGTGGGAAACCGACTGGCCGCGCACGCCGTCGACTTCGCCGTCGACCGGGTCTACACCGACGTGTCCCGCGACCTGCGCAAGCGCCTGGGCCTGCCGGCGGCCGGTCCCACCACGGCTCGCAGGGCGCGGGAGCGCCGCGGCTGGCCGGTGTTGTACGGGTTCAGTCCCACGGTCGTGCCACGCCCCGAGGACTGGCGTGCGGGCCTGGACCCGGTCGGCTACTGGTGGCCGCACGACCCACGCGAACTCCCCTCAACCGTAGAGGAGTTCATCCAGTCCGGCCCGCCGCCGGTATTCGTCGGCCTGGGCAGCGCCACCGTCCCCGACCCCGGGCGCGTCAGCGACCAGGTGGTACGGGCACTGCGCGCGGCGGGCCTACGCGGGATCATCCAACGGGGGTGGGCCGACCTCTCCGCCACGGGCGACGACATGCTCACCGTCGACGACGTCCCGCACCACCTGCTGTTCCCCCGCATGGCCGCGGTCGTGCACCACGCCGGGGCCGGCACCGCCGCCGCCGGGCTGCGCGCGGGCGTGCCGAGCGTACCCGTCCCGATCCAACTCGACGGCGCCTTCTGGAGCGATCGCCTCGTTCGACTCGGCGTCGCGCCGCGCGCGGTGCCGCTGCGTCGGCTCACCGCGGACACTCTGCACGCCGCGCTCGTCGAAGCCACCGGCCGGCCGCGATATCGCGACCGAGCCGGCGCGATCGCGGCGCGCCTTGCCGCGGAGGACGCCATCGGACCCGTCGACGCCCTGGTGAGCCGGCTCGGCGACACCGCCCCGGGGAAGCGCCGCGATTGACGGCGATCCCGCGCGTGTTCGGCTCGGTGCGCGTCGGCCGACAAGCCGTTCCCGTGCGGCGGTCTCGGCGTCTCCACCGACACATCCACCCGGACCCGCATACCGCGTCTCCCCGCCGTCGCCGCGGTCCACGCTCGGGTCGCCGGGGTTCACCATCGATCCGGTACGACTGTCCGCGATCGACGAACACCCGCCGACCGCTCGGCCGGTAGTCCGGGCCGGACGCAACGGTCGTCAACACCCGACGCCTCGCCGGGTTTTCCCCTGCGGGCCGATCGAACCCACGATCCGACACCGCGAATCGCCATGGCCGCCCTCCGACGTATCTCGGTCGTCCACCTCGTATGTGCATCGCGGACGTCTGCGCCGATCCACCCCGTGGTGCTCCTCCGGCGTCCTCCGGTCGTCGCCAGGAGGCCAATCCTCCTCGCGGCCGGCCCTGGCGTCGGAGCACCACGGCTGATGCCGGCTCCTGTCTTGCGATGGTCAGTCGTTACCGGCCGTTGCGGCCGTTCCGGTCGTTCTCGCGGGCCCTGTCGGTTGCTCGGGCGAAATCAGTGGGTGGGCTTGCCGAACCAGCGGGAGAGGTGCTTGTCCAGGTCTTGTTGATCGTCGCCGATCCACGCGATATGGCCGTCGGGGCGGAGCAGGACGCACGGGACATCGACTGCCGCGGTGGGATCCGCGAGGTGGTCGACCCGGTCCGACCAGCCGCCGACGGACAGGCGTTCGGTGCGGTCCAGCAGCAGGCCGCGGCCGCGATGCAGCAGGTCGTAGAGGCGGCCGTGTTTCGTGTCGACGTCGCGCAGGCGGCGGCCGAGCAGGTCGGGGCCTTCGCCGCAGTCGTAGCGGATGTCGATCGCGGTGATCTTCTCGATGAGATGGCGGTTCACCTCGTCGAAGTCCATCAGTTCGGTGAGCAACCTGCGCAGGGCTTGCGGGCCCGGCTCGGTGGAGTGCAGTTCCGTCTGGGCGCGGGTGTTGTCCAACACGTCCTCGGCGACCGGGTGGCGTTCGGTCTGGTAGGTGTCCAGGAGGGTTTCCGGCGCCCAGCCGCGGATCTGTGCGGCCAGTTTCCAGCCGAGGTTGAATGCGTCCTGAACGCCCAGGTTGAGGCCCTGTCCGCCGGTGGGCGGGTGGATGTGTGCCGCATCGCCGGCCAGCAGGACCCGCCCGACCCGATAGCGTTCGGCTAGCCGGGTGGCATCCCCGAAGCGGGACAACCAGCGCGGGGAGTGCACGCCGAAATCGGTTCCGGCGACGGCGCGCAGCCGGTGTTTGAAATCCTCGAGGGTGGGCGGTTCCGCGCGATCGGCGACTCCCGCGGCGGGAACCACGACGCGATACACCCCTTGGCCGAAGGGTCCGATGCTGAATCGCTTGTCGGTTGCGTGGATTCCGCTCACCTTGGCGGCGATCTCCTCCTGCGGGACGCCCACTTCCATCTCGCCCATCAGCGTCTCGGTCCGCGAGGGCTCGCCGGGGAAGCCGACGCCGAGGAGTTTGCGCACCGTGCTGCGCGCGCCGTCACAACCGACGAGATAGCGCGAACGCAGCTGTTGGCCGTCGGCCGGCTCGACGGTCACACCCTCGTCGTCCTGCTCGAAGTCGGCGACCGCGCAACCGCGGCGGACCTGCGCACCCAGTTGGATCGCGTGTTCCTCGAGCAGGTGGACGACGACCGGTTGCGGGATGCCCAGCAGATACGCGTGCGCGGAATCCAGGCCCTGGGGTGCGGGTTTGGCGATGGCGGCGAAGAATCCGGCGGCCGGACGCCGTCTTCCGTGTTCGAGGATGCGCTCCAGGAGTCCGCGCATTGCCATCAGTTCGATACTGCGAATGTGCAGACCGACGATGCGGACGAACGACACGGGCTCGGTTTCCTTCTCCAGGACGAGTACCCGCACGTCGTGCAGCCGCAGTTCGGCGGCCAGCATCGCGCCGGTCGGCCCGCACCCGGCAATGATCACATCGAACACGAGGGGCGCGCGATCGGCGTCGGAGGTCTGCGACCGGAGCCCGGGGGCTTTGCCCGCGGTGAACTCGCGCTCGCCCGTATCGTTCGACGACGGCTCGACGCTGAAATGCGGAGAATGCACGGGTATTGCCTTTCGGGAGTGCCTTGTTGGCGAGGCGCTCCCGGCGATACCTACATCAATCGCCCGACCGTGACGGCAGGAGGGAGCACCCACATCGATACAGCGTTCATGGGTCTCACCTCCTCGGGCGGTGTCACGGGCAACCGCAAGCTACAAGCCCGAACATCACCCCGTCCAATCATTTTCCAACCACGTGCGCACGACTCCGAACGGCTCCGTGCGGTGGTGGTTGCGGGGGCGAATCCGGCGTGGCGGCCCGGTCGGTCCGCCTTCTCCACGAACAGGCAACAACACGCGCACCGCCCGGGGCATACGAAGGAAAACCCCTGTCGAGCGCGCGGTTTGCCGCCACGATGCCACGTCACCCCGACACGACACGGTCCATGGCCCAGGGCTTTACCGACTCGACCTGTCATTCGGCGTCGGGCACCACACGGGGCGGTCCGGGGGCGGGCGCTACGGCGACGGAATCGGTTGCAGCCGCGCTTCGATACGGTCGGCTATCCACGAGACCGTGGGGTGCGCATAGCCCACGGCCCGGATGAAGGCATCAGCTTCCTTCGGGTCCGCCCACACAATGCGGTGGCCGTTGACCACACACAGGACGGTCCCGGCCGTCAGCGCGGTGCGTTCGTTGGCGTTCTCGAAGACCGCGACCTGCGTGATGTAGCTCATCAACGCGGCGGCCTTCTGCGGCAGTGTCGGGTTGAGCGCCCTTTTGAACCCGCGGCCGTAGACGGCTGCTTGGAGGGAACCCAAGAGACGAGGGTCTCTTTCCCGGCCGGTACCCCCGACGCGAGCGTTGATCCGGCGCAGATCGTCATCCGAAAGTGCGTACACGGGTTACAGGCCCGCATCCTCGAACAGGGGAAGGAGTTCGTCCAGGGCCCTGTGGAGAGCCTGCTCGAACTCGTCCGCGGGCACGTAGTCGAGAGGCGGAACGGGAATGCCGTCCGTCCAGTCGACTTCGGCAGCCGGGCCGGATTCGGGATGCGCACTACTCATGGCCTCATATTTGCACGCCTACGGTGGATGTGTGGAGAGGCCCCGGAGAAATATGCGACCGGAGACACGACCGATGGCGTTGCTGCGGCGGTCTCCACAGCCCGAAGTTCGGCACCGAGAGCCCCCACAAACACGATTCCTCGTCCCGGGATCCGGTGCGGAGGACGTTCCCCGCGAGTGTGTGGGTCCGGTGAGACCCAGGCGGCATGCAGCGCCGTGTCGTCAGGGCAAAGTGCCGGTTCCGGAACGGACGAGCCTGGTAGGAAGGCCCCGACAAGGTGAAGCGGTCGACGCTGGGGGTGCACGATGGGCCTGCACAACGAGATTCCGATTCGGATCCACCACGCGGGGCACACTGTCGGCCGTGAGCTGACCGAGGAACAGATAGCCGACTTACGGGCCTTGGGCCCGGTCGTCGAGGTCGGCCCGACGTGGTTCTTCGCCGACTACGTCTTCGATGCCGAATCGAACCCCCATATCGAGTTCGACGAACTGTCGCCCATGTTCGATCGTATGTTCTATTTTCGCGGCGACGGGCAGATGTCCGTGTCGTTTCGACTCCCCGCCAGTCTCGCCGAGCGGGTGAAGCCGTACGTCACCGAGGGCAAGGACGAAAAGCGGTACGGGAGCGCGGTCGCGTCGCGTGTCGAGGGCGAAACCGTGGTGGTCACCATCCGCCGCTTCGGCGAGGACAGCGAAATGACGTACTGGCTGGAGCGGCCGGAGAAGTGGCCGGCCATGCTCGAGCCCCTGCACGCCGATCTGATCGGCGGCGACATGAGCGCGCTCTACGTGGCCTGGCGCATGGTCCACGAGGAGAAGTGGAAGTGGTCGCGTGGTCCGAAACCGGCGCCGCCCCCTGTTCCCGCCCGGCTGGAAGGCTACGATCCGGACGTGCCGCGGACGTGGCCCCGCCCGCTTTCCGACCTGGACAAGATGCTCCGCCTCTGGGACTGGACCACCGAAGACCTCGGCGCCGACTGGCCCCGCAAGTCCGAGCCCGAAACCACGACACGCAGGCGGCGGCCGAAGCGGTGACCGGGCGCCCGGCACCCGGGTCACACATCCGGCGACCCACGGAACCGGCGCGGAGAACGCGAAGGCGACCGCACCCCCGGCGACTGCCGAGGACGATGGCGCCACGACATCTGCGGGCGGCCCCTACCGATGCCCGCTCTGCCGCCCCTCGATCGCCACCGCGAGGCCCAGCGATCCGCCGGACCACGCCGTGGCACCGGCAGTGGTCCTCGGCCCGATCGCCGCCGCGGTGCCGGTGTTGCGCCTGGCCTCGGCGTGAATGCCGGCGGATGGGTGAGGGGTTCACTCGTCCGGGTCGGCCCGGATGCCGCCCCGACCACCCGCTGTCAGCGTGGGGACGGTGACCGTCGGCCGAGTCTGGAGCACACCATGACGACCGGGACCTGGGGCAGCACATCGGTGGCCGAGCGGGGGGAGTGGTTGCCCGTTCTCGACATGCCCGCTCCCGGGCGGCAGCGGCGGCTCACCGTGCTGTTCCGCTACCTCCTGCTGATCCCGCAGTTCATCGCCGTGTGGGTGTTGGGCCTGGTGGCGACCGTCCTGGTGTTCGTGGGCTGGTTCGCCGCGCTCGTCATGGGTCGGCTGCCCGGGCCGATCGCGTCGTTCCTGTGCGGGTTCATCGGCTACGAAACGCGCGTGACGGCGAGTCAGATGCTGCTGGTCGACCGGTATCCGCCCTTCGCCCTGAAGACCCCGACCGACTATCCGGTTCGGGTGGGGCTGCGGCCGGGGCGGCTGAATCGGCTCGCCGTGCTGTTTCGCATCATCCTGATCATCCCCGCCCTCGTCGTCCAAGCCCTGGCGTGGGCGGGGTGGTTCGCGGTGTCCTTCGTGCTGTGGTTGATCGTGTTGATCGCCGGCCGGATGCCGGATCCGCTGTTCGAGGCCACTGCGGCGATCGTGCGCTATCGGATGCGCTTCATGGCGTACGGCCTGCTCGTGACGTCGGCCTACCCGAAGGGTCTGTTCGGCGACGCCGACACGTGGGAGGCGGGCACGGATCGCTCCGCGACGCGCCCGCTGCTGACCAGCGGGCTCGGGCGGGGCCTGATCGCCCTGTTCCTGGTGATCGGACTGGCGAGCGCCTCGACCGCGTCGATCATCCCCGCCATCGGGAATCAGTAGGCGGCCGCGTGCCCTCGCAGCTGGGAACGGGGCTTCGGTGACGTGGCCCCGGCGCGCCCCAACACAGCGCGAGCGGTGAGGAACTGCGCGACGCCATCGCACTCGTGCGGCAGCGGAGACGAGGGCCTTGTGTTCGCCTCGTGGATCATCCGGATTCCGCAGCACGGGTCTTGACCGGATCCCCGATCGAGGCAAAGTGCTTAAATGATCAGGTCCGCGTCGCGCCAGGGTGTTGATCGAGCGCCTGTGGGTCGCGTCCTTCGACCGACGATCCCCTTGGAGGTCCGACATGTCCCAGCCCCTCGAACCGCCTGCGCGACCGTCCGGATCGACGAGGGAGAGCGCGAAGGAGTTGCCGCCGAAACCGACACACGCGCCCATGGTCATACCTCCGGTGCCCACGGTCGCGCCGAGCGTCGGGCCGCGCGCTCCCGGGGTGCGGGCCGCGGTCAGGCGGGGAGTCGAGGCGATTCGCAACGCCCCGGAACGCGCCGCGCAACGCTGGGGTGCCCGATCCGTGGAGGCCGAGCGAGAGCAGGCCCGGGAGCGGGAACATGACCAGGCTTCGCGGTTGGCGCGCAAATTGGACGACATGAGAGATGTCCCTTCGCGCGACGAGCTGATGGCAAGGAGAGAGCGACTGGAGCAAGCGGAAAGCAAGGGTAATTTTCTTCAATCGCTCGCCGAGGACATGAGGCCCGTCCCGCACAATGAAGCGGACACCTGGGCGGCCTTCGACAAGGCGAAGCAAGAGGCGGCAGCCAAGATCATCCGCGCGGCTCCCGCCCCCCAGAGGTCCCGTACCGCCAAGGCCGCCCCCACCCGCCACCCCGGGATCATCGGGGGGAAGATGACCGTGGCAAAGTCGCCGGCGAGCCTTTCGTTCACCGCGTTCGGGCCCGCGGCCGGCGCCGACTACATGGTGCCGACAGCCGGGACTCCGGTGCACAACCTCGGAACACAAAACGCGAGGCGATCCGCCGCCTCCCGCGACCAGGGGATGTAGCGCCGAGGCGGCCGGCCACCGCGTGCGCGGGTCGTCGGCTTCGACGTCCGTCGGGTCGCGGGGATTTCGCGCATCGGCGAGTGCCGGGTCCACTTCGTTCAGCGCGTCGCGCAAGTCATGGGCGCAACGGCACGTCGATACCGAGGCCGCCGTCCCGGGAAGGCCGGCCGGCGATCCGACGCGGCGGGAGGACGAACGGCAACGCCGCGCCGGTCGAGAACGCGTCGTCCACGTCGTGTTCGGCCGAGCCCTGGACGCGCAACCAGGTCGCGGAGGCACCGGGTTCGAATCCACGTCGGCACGCCGACTACCGGATGTACCACTGCTGGGCCTTGTTTCCCGGAACGCAGTAGGCGAAGGTCAGTTGGCGGCCCGGGCCGTTGTCGGTCAGGCACTGCGTGCCCGTGAAACCGGTGATCAGGGAAGCGCCCGACGTGGGCGCAGCGCTGATGTTCAGCAGTCCGTCGGTGAAGACGGCGGTGCCGAGTGACGGGGACCCGCCGCCGCCGGACGTCGGGACGATCGTCAGGCCGCTCGTGTTGCAGGCCCGGATGTTCTTCCAGGGGCCGACCTGCGCGGTGACCCAGCCGTATTCGGTGTGTCCCCCCATGACCAGCCTGCTGCCGACGCCGGGGCTCGCGGTGTCGATGCCGATTCTCGTGCCGTCGCCGACATTGGTGATGGCTGCCCAACCCGAGCCGCCGCATCCGGCGGGCACCGCGGGCGCGGCTGCCGGAGCCGCGGCGGCGGGCTTGGCGACAGGGCGGTTCGGCTGCCGCGCGCCGCTGTTCGCGGATGTGCCGCCGGCCTGCGTGGAGCCGGTACTCCCGGCCGCGGTGCGCTTCGTCGCTCCGGTCGGCGTCGGCCTGACGGGATCCGCCGCGGGCGGCGGGACCGGGGCCGAACTCCCGGTCACAGCAGGCCCGTCCGGGGCGGAGAGCGGGCCCGTCGCCGGCGCGGTCGTCGGATCCTCGGACGCGCCGGCCGGTGCAGTGCCGGGTGCCGTCGGTGCTCCGGTGTCGGCCTGTGGTGTCGCCTCCGGTGATGCGGTGCCCGGGGCAACCGGCGTCTGCGTGTTCGTCGGCCCGCCGTTTCGTGCCTCGGGGGTGGTGTCCGCGGGCGAGTGCAGCACGAACAGAGCGGTGGCGACCGCGGCAATGACGGCGGCGGCCGGCAGCGCGGCGACTGCCGTGCGGTGTTTTCGGCTACGCCTGCGGGCGGGTCGGCGGGTGGCCGGGTCGAGCGTTCGGGGCGTGGGAGCGGGTTGCTCGACGTCGCGGCGCACGATCGCGTGGCGGTGCCGCGCGTGCAACGCCTCCAGCGTCTGCGCCACGACGTCGGGGATTTGGTCGTACGCAATCGAGCCGTTCGCGGCGGCTCTCCCGCTCAGCGCACTGCGGTCCACGAACTGCACTACGACGTAAGGGATTTCCGGGATGCCTTCGGTCCCGTCCCTGCGGTGGACGCCGACGATCCCGGGAGGACTCAGCGTTGCCGCGAGTCGTGCCTCGCCGCGGAACCGTTCCACGGCCACGGCGTGCGCGCCGAGTTCCGGATGCAGGATCTTCATCACGACTCGCTGCCCGAGCACGGCGTCGTCCGCCGACCACACCTCCGCAGCGCTGCCGTCGATCAATTGTTCGGCCAAGGTGTATCGGTCGCCGAAGACCGTCCCTGGTGCCCACATACCGCGCTCCCCGTAAAGCCTCGAAGGTCGGACGAACCGGAAGGTCGCCGGAAGACCACCGGAGGACCGCGGCATCCGGTCCGCGCCTGCCGATGGCGGAAACGCCCGACCCCGGCTCCCCAAGGTTTGGAGAGGCAGCCGGGTCCGGGTCTCCACGTCCGCGAACGCACCGCAGGCAGGGGGTGGTTCGCCCGGGCGGCCGGTCGGTGGCGGTGGGGCGTCGCCGGCCGTCGCAGGTGCCGGTGAGGCGCCCGTTCTCGTACGTTCGGCGGTCACGGTCCGCCGTCCGGTCCGGCCTGCCGGAGCCGGACGGCGGACCGCCGGTCACGCGCGCTTGGACGCGTCCGCGCCGCCGCCTCCCGAGGAATTGCCGCCGAAGCCGGGGCCCTTGTTCCCGGAGTCGGGGCCGGGGTCGCTGGACTGTCCGCCACCGCCGCCGTTACCGCTGCCGGCACCGCCGGTGTCGCCGTAGCCACCGCTGCCGCCGCTGCTGCCACCGGTTCCGGGACTCGTGCCCGACCCGCCGTTGGAGGGCCCGGAGGAGCCGCCGCCGGACGGTCCGGGCGCGCCGCCGCCGGAGGGCTTGTGGCCACCGCCCTCGCCGAGCCGGTTGTTGTGGGAGTCGGACGAACTGCCGTTGGAGTGGTCGGGGTTGACGCTGTTGCTACTGGAGCCCGACTTGCTCGGTGCGCCGTTGCTCTTCTCGCGCATCTTCGCGTCGACGCTCTGCTGGGCGCCCGACTTGGGGGCTTGCGAACCCGACTTGGGGGCTTGCGAACCCGACTTGGCAGGCGCCTTGGCCGGAGGCCGGCTCTGCGTCTGCGGTGGGGCCTGCTTTTCGGCGGGTGTCCGGGCCGGCGGCGGCGCGGCCTTGTCGCGGTCGGTGAGCATGTAGATGCGCGACCGGTCGTGCCATTGGCCGTCCGGGCCCAGGGTTATGCGGTTGGCCGCGTCCGTGGTCTGCCTGCCGCCGGTGTACGGCTCGACGGTCACCTCGGTCGAGGTCATGCCCGGGTCACCCGGCGAAGCCGGTCGGTAGAAGTTCTGCATCGCCTGCATGTACTTCGCCATCTCCGGAAAGAAGGCCACCGAGTTGACGAAGTCGAGGCCGTCGCCGAAGAAGTGGTCGACCTCGTACCGGCGCCGTTCGGTCCAGCTCATGCTTTGCCAGTTCCCGTATTGGGTCAGGTACCGGTCCACGAACTGCGGGTCCTGCTGTGCCCGGCGCACCATCCAGTTGAGGTAGTCCGACGTCAGCCGGCTCTGAACCTGCTCGAGCGCGAACGCCGCCACCTCGAACGCGGCGTTCTGCTTCACGGCGATGTTGACGTTGCGGGTGAAGGCGTCCTCGGTGGCCGATCTGGCGGTCTTCGGCGTGTACTCCGGTGCCGTCGGCTTCTCGGCCGTGGCAGTGCGGGGCTTCGCCGCGGGTTCGACGGGGGCCTCCCGCGGCACGGTCGGCTTCGTCTCGTCCCAGGTCCCGGGCTTGGCCTCGGGCTCCGCCGCGGGTGCGGGTTTGGCCTCGGGCTCGTTCGCGGGTGCGGGCCTGCCCTCGGGCTCGCCGGCGGTGGTTCCTCCGGGGGCGCGGAGGGGTTCGGTCTGCCTGCCGCCCGGCCCGCGCGCCGGCTCGCCCGCGGCCGACTTGCCTTCGCCTGCCGCCGGCTTCCCCGCCCCGGGGCGGGTCGTCGTACCCTCCGTGGTGCCGCCGCGCCCGGATGATTCGGTCGCGCCTCCACGACCCGTTTCAGGTGTGCCATTGCCATGGCCGGTCGAGGGCTTGCCCGTTTCCGGCGCCTCCCCGCGCGGCAGTTCGGCCGCTCCGCCCGAGGGCCCGTTCGTCACCGGTTTGGGGTTGTTCGTTCCCTTGCCCGCCGGGTCGCCGCCGGGCTTCTCGGGTCCGTCCGGGTAGCCGGAGGTGGTGCCGGGCTTGGGAAGCTGCTCGCTGTACTTCGAGAGCTGGTAGTCCAGGAAGCTCCGGCCCCGCAACTCCTTCACCGACTTGTTCGGGTCCGTGGCTTCGACGGCCTTGATGGCTTCGTACTCCAACGCGTCGGTCAACGCAGGGGCCACCCTGGACCTCGCGAAAGTCTCCTCGGCGAGGCTGCGGAGCACCGGGTCGCTTCGTACGTCGCGGATCGGGCTGAGTTTCACCCGCTCCCGCTCGTCGACGATGTTTTTGGCGAATTCGTTGATCTCCACATGCTTGTACTTGTCGTCGAGCCCCTGGTAGGCGGCCTCCGTCAGGGCGAGATTCCGCAGAACATCGGGGTTCTTGACCGGTCCGTTTCGCAGCTCGGTGACGTAGTCCGCTACCGCCGCGCTCCGCTCCTGGAGAATCGTTCGGGCCTCATTCTCGGCCCCCTGAATCGTCTTTGCGCGCTCTGCCATGAACAAGTTGACGCCGGCGGCGATGTCCTTGGCCGTAACAAGCCAACTGTGCAGATGCGGGTTGACGAAGGGACCGCCGAGCCGGGCTTCGGTGATGGTCGTCTGGATGATCGAAGCCACAAAGAGCTTCGACATGAAGAACTTGGTGTCGCGTGGCACCATGTCCGGCGTAATGGGAACATTTCGCTGAAGCGCGTCCATGACACGCCAGGACAAACTGGGCCCTCGGTTGTTACCGGGTTCCGGCAGGTTCGGTTCGTCGGCGTGGGCCCGCACTGCGGTGGCCGCCTCCAACACCTGGACCCCGGCCACGGCCAGGACGAGGCCGGCTGCGATCCGGGTCCCTTTGACGGATCGGCGCTTCGGATTTTTGCCAGATATGCCGGCTGCCATAATTGGTGTCCTTTCGACAACGAGGTCGGGACCACCCGGTCGTTTGCCCATGGACTCGGCTGCTGTCGGAATTCCTGTACTTCGACCGCCGGTGCGCCATTTGTGCAGGGAAACGATCAGTGGGGATCGCGGGTAGACACCCACAGGACATCCCGATGATCAGCCCTGCGGCTCAGCAGCGAAGCTACCGGCGACGAATGCGGCCTGTGAATCGCACTTGAGCAACATCTGAGGTTCGAGTCAACCGGAATCTCGAATTCCGAATCCCGAATTCGGAGGAAATGGCACAGGTAGGCATGTCCGCCTCCACGCGGCGCATCTCCGCTCGGATCGGGAAATGGAATACGCCGCAATCCGGTCCGGAGTCGGCGGCGGTGGCGGAAGTACCAGTACCGGAGGACACCCGCGGTTAAACGACGTCGCCCGCCCGGGGCGTGCGCCGGGCCGGCCGACGCGATGCCGGCGGCGACGAAACCGGCGCCCTCGCAAGTCGCCTCCCCCCGGCCCTGCCGCGGGCGGCGCCCATCCGCCCCGAGGGCAGGGCAGGCCGCGACACGACCGGGTGAACTCGCGTCGGAAGCCGAACACGTGCCATCGGGCGAGGACCATCATGGGCGCCATGGCTGCGAGGCATTGCGACAGATGCGAACCGATCGTCGTACAAGGGTGTGACTGCCCTCCAGGAGGAGGCGACGCACCAAGGGCCGAGGAGACGCTTCCCGTTCCACGCGCGTCGGGGAACTCCACCCCGGAAAGGATCCTGATCTCGCCCCGGGGGTACGCCCATGTTCCCGGTGCCTGCGTGCACTACGTGGCATCCCCCGAGGACGCGGGGTGGGGATGGATCCCCGACCCGGCCCCGGGGCAGTGGGACCGTCTGGGCGAACAGCAGTCGGCGCAAGCCACGGCGGGCAACACCGCGCTGAGCGCGAAGAGACGCTGTCCGGATTGCGCGCGCCGCCTGGGGCTGCCCCGGTGAGTGGCGGCCCACTCGATGTTCGACGGCACGCTCGGGCCGGGCGTACTCGTTGAAGTGGCCTTGTCGCGACGTCGGGGCGGTCGGGTTGTGGGAAGGTCCGGTGCAGTAGAGGGCAGTCTCGAAGCCTCTTCACATCCGGGTAGTCGTCGACGGCTGAGCGGTGTCGATGGGTCGGTGCCGTGGTGCCGCGCCGGTCTCGCGGCTGTGCTCCGCGCGTCGGCCGAGAGCTCTACCGTTGCTCTCGGCCCGTGCACGATGGCGGTGCCCGTGGTGGAGCGGGGCGGGCGGACTGTTGTCGGGGGTGAAGCGGCCGAGGTTCTCGTCGGCGAACGAACCGGTCCGGCGGGAAGGTCCGGGCCTGTTCACGGGATCCGTCGGTGCGTCGGTGGGTGGGATCAGACGCGTGCGCCGTTGTCGCGGGGCGCGCGGCCGGGACGGCGGGCGCCGTGGCCGTGGTGGTCGGGCGTGATTCGGGATCGGGCCGCGCGTGGCGGCGAAGGGGTCGCGCGCGACTCCAACACGACGGCCAGAGGCGCGGCGACGCTCACCGTGGAGCCGGTGCCGGCCAATACGCCGATCAGCAACGCCAGCGCGAAGTCGGCCAGTGCGTCGCCGCCCAACACCGCCAGCGCGACCAGGACGAACAACGCGCCGGAACCGGTGTTGACGGTGCGTGGCAGGGTCTGGAACACCGCCGTGTCGGTGATCCGGGCGAGCGAGTGCTTGCCGTGCGCGGGGGTGCGGCGCAGTTCGCGGATTCGGTCGAAGACGACGACGGAGTCGTTGACCGAGTAGCCGATCACGGTGAGCAGCGCGGCCAGGAACACCGCGTCGACGGTGCGCCCCAGCCACGCGAAGGCGCCCACCAGGATCAGCACGTCGTGCGCCATGGAGACGACCGCGGCCACCCCGAAGGTCCAGCGGAACCGCACCGCGAGGTATGCCAGTTGGGCGGCGAGCGCGACTCCGAGGGCGATCACGGCCTTGAGCCGCAATTCCTTGCCCAGGCTCGGACCGATGAACTCGTCGCGCACCTTCTCCGCTCCGCGGCCGAGTTCGCCGACCGTCGCGGTGATCCGCGCCTCCTCGGCATCGGTCGGCTTTCCCGTGCGTACGGTGAGTTCGCGATCGCCCGAGGCCTGCACGACGGCCTTGGGGAACCCGGCGTCGGCGAGTGCGGACCGGGCCCGGTCCGGATCGACCGACTCGGTGGTCGAGTACTCCACGAGCCGGCCGCCGGTGAACTCCACGCCGAAGTCGACGCCGCGTACCGCCACGCCGGACACCGCCAGGCCCAGCGCCAGCACGCCGGAGACGGCGAGCATGCGCCGGCGGTGCCGCATGAGGTGCGGATCGCGTCGGGCCGGCCACGCGCGCACCGGGCCCGCGTGCGCGATGCCGCTGATCCGCGGCCGGCGTCGTACCGCCGCCCGGCTCACGGCGAACTCGGCCAGGACCCGGGTGACCACCAGCGCGCTGACCATCGACGCGAGCACGCCGATGCCCAGCGTCACCCCGAATCCGCGCACCGGCCCGGTGGCCAGGAAGAACAGCAGACCGGCCGCGATCAGGGTGGTGACGTTCGAGTCGGCGACGGCACCGAACGCGTTGCGAAAGCCTCGGGTGAGTGATGGACGCAGGGCCGGTGCGGTTCGCGCGAGGTACTCCTCGCGGGCCCGTTCGAACACCAGCACGTTGGCGTCGACCGCCATGCCGACGGCCAGGACGAATCCGGCGAGTCCGGGCAATGTGAGGGTGGCGCCCAGGCCGACCAGGGCGGCGTACGCGATCAGCCCGTAGCCGGCCAGGGCCACTGCGGCGAGTATGCCCAGCAGGCGGTACACGCACGCGATGAACAGCGCGGTCAGCGCGGCGCCGATGATCGCGGCCCACATGCCGGCCTCGATGGCCTGTTCGCCCAGCGTGGGTCCCACGGTGCGGTGTTCGACCGTCTCGACCGGCACCGGCAGCGCGCCGCCGTTGATCAGCAGCGCCAACTCGCGGGCCTCGCGTTTGTCGAAGTCGCCGGTGATGCGGGTGGATCCGCCGAGGATTCCGGTGTCGCAGTCCACCGACGGGTCGACCTGGGGCGACGAGACGACCTTGCCGTCCAGGGCGATCGCCACGCGCCGCGCGGGTGTGCCCGCAGGCGCGCACGCGGCGTCCCCGGTCAGCTCGGCCCAGGCCCGTTCGCCCCGGCCGCGCAGGTCGAGCGTGACGTGCCAGCCGCCGCCGGCCGGCTCCAGGACGGCCTCGGCCCTGTCGACGTCGGCTCCGGTCATCCGTGCGGCGTCCAGCCTCAGCATCCGGCCGGACTCGTCCGGCAGTATCCGTCGCCCGCCGGCGTCGGGTGAGGTCGTGGCTTCCGTCGCGTCGGCGACCTCGAGAACGGGATGAAAGGTGAGTTGCGCGGTTCGGCCGAGCACCTCGGCGGCCCGGCGCGGCTCCTGCACACCGGGTAGTTCGACGATGATCCGTCGGTCGCCCGAGCGGACCAGGTTTGGTTCGGAGACGCCGAGCGCGTCGACTCGACGACGCAGCACCTCCAGGGCTCGATCGGTGGCGTCGCGGTCGGCCTTCGCGGTGGGCGAGTCCCGGGTCTCCAGGACGATCTGGGTGCCGCCGCGCAGGTCGAGGCCGAGGCGCGGCGGCACGGTCGCGGCGATGTAGGTGGACACGACGAGGATGGCGAGGGCGAAGAACGCCCGCACCTTGGTGGCACGTGACAAGGATGGTCTCCACGGACACACCGCGGCCGGTGGTCGGCGCGCGGCGATCGGACTCAGGGACGGTCTGGAGCCCGGGGAGACGGTGGAGCGCGACCCGTCGGGAGCGCGAAACGGCGCGGCGAAGGGTCGGCGTCGGCGGCCGGCGCGCCGGTTCGACGCCCTGCGGGGGACAGGAGCGCGAGAACGTCTCCCACGAGCGCCGCGTCGTGGGAGTGGTGGAGGTGGTGCCGCTCGTTGGGCAACTCGCGGGCGGCGAACGGTGCCGGCGGGCCGCGTCGCACGTCGCGGGTCGCCTCGTCGGCGATGTCGCGCACGTGCCCGGGATCGGCGGTGGTGTGCGCGGAGACCGAGACGTGGTCGAGATCGGGTGGTGCGACCGCGCGCGCGGACGCGGGGGAGGCCACCGCGCCGAGCAACGCGAGGACGACCGCGACCAGCACCCGGATCCATCCGCCGCGCCGGAAACCCCGGCGAGTGCGGGGAGCCGCG
This sequence comes from Embleya sp. NBC_00888, assembly GCF_045207655.1. Taxonomy (NCBI): domain Bacteria; kingdom Bacillati; phylum Actinomycetota; class Actinomycetes; order Kitasatosporales; family Streptomycetaceae; genus Embleya; species Embleya sp. NBC_00888. The sequence continues at coordinate 4,662,232 of NZ_CP108785.1, forward strand.
CGGCGGCGGCGCGTGGCCCCGGAGCCGACGAGGCGACGACTGACGGCGACGTGTCGCCGGGTCATCGCGCCCTCCTGGGTCTGCGCCGTTCCCACGCCGATGTGGGCACGATCCGGTTCACAGACGCAACGCCCGGCCGGCCGTCCGGGGTTCCCGGCATGCGATTCCCACCGCCGGAGGGACGCCTACGGTGAGACCGTGGCCTGGGCGACGCCCAGGCCGGCAACCGGGCGGGTGTTCATTGCTTCGAGGGTTGGGTGCGGCCCGCGACCTCGATCAGGTAGCCGCCGTCGTGGTCGATGGTCACGCCGTGGGTTTCGCTGCCGAAGGCGGGGAAGCTTCGGTCGAAGGCTTCCAGGGCGCGCAGGTAGCGCAACAACGGGCCGTCGGCCGCGCCGATTTCCTCGCCCGGCAGCAGAACCGGGATGCCGGGCGGGGTGACGCACACCATCGCCGCGGCGACGCGCTCGGCAGCGGCGGTGAGCGGGACGCGTTCGGTGTCGCCCCGCATGAGCCGGCGGAAGGACGCCTGTGGCGGAGCGGCGGCCCGGGGCAGGATGCGGAAGGCGTCGTCGAGAAGCCCGACCAGGCCCGCGTCACGCAGGTGTTCGTGCATCGACGTGCACAGGTCGCGCAGCGTCAGGTCCCGGTAGCGGTGCGGATGTGCGGCCACGATCTCGGGCAGCACCTCCGCCAGGGACGCGCCTTCGTCGTATCGGGCCTTGAAGTCGGTGAGCGCGTCGAGCAGCGTGCCCCACTTGCCCTTGGTGATGCCCAGGGAGAACAGGATCAGCGTGCTGTAGGTGTCGGTCTTCTCGACCATGACGCGCCGGGTCTCCAGGTAGGCGGTCAGGACTCGAGCGGGGATGCCCCAGTCGGTCATCGTGCCGCCGGCCGTGGTGCCCGGGCAGGTGATGGTCACCTTCACCGGATCCAGCAGGCACCAGCCCTCGTCCAGGTCCGGGAAGCCGTGCCACGCGGCACCGGGGGCGAGTTGCCAGCAGGAGGGATCGGTGCGCAGCAGGTCCGGTGGGGCGTCCGCGAACGGCACGGCCTCGCCGGTGGCCGGGTCGACCACCTCCTCGGGCTGCCACACTCCGAAGAACCAGGCGGGGCGGTCCCCGGCAGTGGCGATTCTGCGGCCCAGGTGCACCATCGCCCGGCGAAAGCGCACCGCCTCGGTCACCGCCTCGTCGATCAGGCAGCGACCCTGTGGGCCGTCCATCATCGCGGTGGCCACGTCGAGCGAGGCGATCATCGGGTAGAGCGGCGAGGTCGAACCGTGCATCATGTACGCCTCGTTGAACCGGTCGTGGGCCACCGGCGCCCGAGGGGTGTCCCGCACATGCACCATCGCGCTCAGCGACAGCGCGGCCAGCAGTTTGTGCGTGGACTGGGTCGAGAAGACCGTCGGCCGCTCCGGCCCGGGCAATGTCTCCGGGCCCACCGCCATCCCGAAGCGATGCGCGTACAGCGGGTGAAAGCGCGCGTACGCGAACCACGCCTCGTCGAAGTGCACCCGCGCGACGCTCTGCCCGAGTGCGCCGGCCGCTCGTACCGCGTCGTAACACAGGCCGTCGTAGGTCGAGTTGGTCAACACGGAGTACACCGGCACGGGCGAGACGGCGTCCGTCGTCAACGGGTGATCCGCGATCCGGGCCCGCAGCGCCTGTGGGGTCAGCGCGCTCGGTGGGACCGGGCCGGCGAGTCCGTAGCCGTTGCGGGGCGGGACCAGATACACCGGCCGCGCCCCGGACATCACCAGGCCGTGCAGGACCGACTTGTGGCAGTTGCGATCGATCAACGCGATCTCGTCGAGCCCGATCGAGGCATGACCCACGAGGCGGTCGGCGGCCGAGTCGCCACCGAGCACGAAGTAGGTGCGATCCGCGCCGAACACCCGCGCCGCGTTGCGCTCCGCCGCGCCGATCGGCCCGGTGTGCTCGAACAGCGATCCCAACTCGGCGACCGACACGGACAGATCACTGCGAAAGAGCTGCTCGCCGAAGTATTCGTGGAACACGCTGCCGATCGGGGACTTCAGAAACGCCACCCCGCCCGCGTGGGCCGGGGTGTGCCACGAGTACTCGAACGAGTCGTCGAACCGACGCAACGCCGCGAAGAACGGCGGGAGCAGCGCGTCCCGATACGTGCGGGCGGCGTGGGCGATCCGGCCCGCGACGAAGCCGGGCGTGTCCTCCGACAACCACACGTAGCCGACCACGGTCTCCGCGACGAACAACGGCAGTTCCGCCGGATCGTGGTGGTCGAGAACCAGAAACGTCGGCAGGTTCCGAAAACGCTCGGCGACCGCGCGCAATACGGCGGCCGCGTCCGAATGGGCGTCCGCCGCTTCGAGTTCCCAATCGATCACGGCCGCCACCACACGGGGGTCGGACCGCAGGACGCCCGCCGCGTCCCGCGCCCGGGTCGTCCACCGCACATCGAAGCCATCGGCCTGAAGTACGGCTCGGATGCGGCGTAGTTGCTCGGCTTGGACACCGTCGCCGTCGACCGCCTCGGATATCGCGAACACAACCGTTCCAGGAGACATTCGTACTCCTTCCCGCCCCCGGACGACCCGTCGGCCGTCCTCCTCCACGATCGGACGCCCGATTGCCGAAGAAGTGGTTGTTTGCCGATGACAACCCGGATGGCCTAAACGGGTGGGTGCGCGGAGGATCCGGCGCGGATTTCGGGCCGAGTCGGTGTGTCTGCGACACGGACCCCGGTCCAGGAACGACCCCCTGGCGTGCACAGTGGGAAGCGGCGGGCGGCCGACGGGCAGCTCTCGCGTTCGATCTGCTCCAGCGCCGGAGGAACCGCACCCGCGCCGCCGCGCTGCGCCCGGCCGGAGGGAGCTCCCTCTGACCGGGCATCGGCGGGTTGAGATGCTTGCCGCGGACGGGGGTGGGGGTACATGAACAACGATCTTGCGCTGCTGGTGCCCGTGGGATTGGTGGCGGGTTACCTCGTGCTGGGGTCGTTGTCCAAGCGGCCTGCCTCGCCTGCGGAGTTCGCTGCGGCGAAGGCGGCTGCGGCGCTGCCGATCAACCTCTACCAGGCCGCCGAGTTCGCGGTTCCCGAGGTGTCGGCGCGCGAGCTTGCCGTCGGCGGGCTCCGCGAGGCGGGTCTGGTCTTCGTCTCGCGGCGACGCGTCGTCCGGGCCTTGGACCGACATCGCAAGCCGACCGACGATCCCGTGCAGGTCGCCCTCTACGCGTTGCTTGTCGAAGACTTCCACGAGGGGCTCACCTTCGAGGAGATCGACCGCAGCGATGCTTTCCAGGCCGTGCTGCGTGAGCACGCGCCACCGCTGCCGGCGCGTCTCCCGCCGACGCACGGCGGCCGGCACAGGCGCATGCTGCGCCTGGCCATGGTGTCGGCGGCGCTGTTCCCCGGGTTGACGGCCTGGGCGATCGCGGTGGCCTGCGGGGTCGGCGGCCGGCTGTCGTGGGCCGTGGCGGGTTTTTGCACGCTGGGCGTGTGGCCGCTGCCTTTTGCCTGTGTCGGGTTGGCCATCACGCGCTTCCCCAAGCCCCGGACCGATCCCGACGCGGTCGCGCCGCTGGTTGCCCGATGCAGCGCCATCGTCCGGGCCGGATGCGAGCCGGAGGCTCCGAGGAGCGCAGCGTGACGACGGCTCCGGGTGGACCGACTTCGCGTCCGAGGACGGACGGGGGCGCCTGGGTCAGGAAGGATGTGATTCCGGCGTGACCCGCCGGGCCGCGTGGTAGTGCCGCGCGGTCCAGCCGTCGGAGTCGCGGTGGACGACGATGGACACGCGCACCGGGACCGCCTCCCCGGTGGGTAGGGAGAAGTCCACGTCGGCCAGGGCCGTCACGGTCCGGTCGCCCAGTCGGCGCGCGTGCAGGAGCCGTGTCGTCGCCGTGGTCCCGGGGGCGACGGCCGTGTAGTAGGCACCGATGGCCTCTCGGCCGGAGGCCGGTTCGGTGTCGATGCCTTGGAACAGGGCTTGCGGATGGAACAGGTCGGTGACGTCGCCGACGCGGTGCGCGTCGAAGGCGGTGCGGAAGCGGTCCAGCCAGTTGGCAACGACCTGTGCGGGCGCGTCGCGGTCGGTGTCGGGTGGGGTGGCGGTTCCTCCGGCCGGATCGTCGCCGACGCGTCGGTCCGTGCCGGTGCGTCCGTCGTGGACGACCTCGCGCTGCCACGCGGACCGCGGTTGGCGGTGCAGCCGCCAATAGTGTTCGGCGATGTCGTCGGGGTCGAAGTCGGTGCCGGGGGCGACCGGTCCGGCGACGGTGACGGCGGCGACGTGTACGCCGTCGGGGCCGTATGTCTGGTCCAGCATCGTGACCAGGGCCCGCAGCCCGGCCTTGCCGAGGGAGAGACTGACGTAGTCGGCCTTGGGTTCGGGCATGCCGCCGGTGACGATGAAGGTACCGCCGCGTTCGGCGAGGGCGGAGGCGGTGTGGGAGGCGGCGGTCAGCGCGCCGAGGACGTTGACCGCCCAGGTGCGGCCGTGTTCGAGCGTCGTGAGTTGCCCGGGTGTGTCCGAGCGGACGATCGCGGCGTTGTAGACGATCACATCGGGCGCCCCCATGGCGTCGATCGCCGCGTCGAGTGCCGCACGCAGCGCGCTCTCGTCCGCGCTGTCCGCCGACAGCCGCGTCACGGACACGTCGTGGCCGGCGATCGACGCGGCGACCGTGTCCAGCGACGCTTGCGTGCGCGCGACGAGCGCGATCGGCATCCCCTCGGCCGCGAACCTTCGCGCGACGGCCGCACCGATCCCCGGCCCCGCCCCGATGATGATCACTCCCGGCATTGCCGTCTCCCTTCGTCTTCCCTCGCCCTCGCGGGGGTTCGTAGCGCGGGACGTTAGATCGTCACACCGATGTGAAGGTCAAGTCGTACGCCGGATCGACGCGCCGCGTGCCGATCGCCCACCCCGTATGCGTCCCGGGGCCCTTGGGCGTCGGACGCGCGCGGACTCGGACCGAGTCGAGGCGGCGCGGTCGGGAATCGGCGAGCACTTCGGGCGGTTTCCCCGTCGTCCGCGACGCCCGATGGCGAGGGCGGGCGTTGTGGCGTCATCGACAGCGTCGGGGGAGTCTCATGCGTATCGGGGATCTGGCCGAAGAGGCCGGTGTGAGTCGCAGGTTGCTGCGCTACTACGAGGAACAGGGCTTGCTGCGGCCGCTGCGGTCGGCGAACGGCTTCCGGGAGTACGCGGCCTCCGACGTCGCCGCGGTGCGCCATATCCGCCTGCTCTTGGCGGCCGGCCTGCCGACCGCGGTGATAGGCCGTGTCCTGCACTGTGTCCACGACGACGGCGGACACCCCGTCCCGTCGGGCTGTCCGGGATTGGTTGAGCAGCTCAACCGACAGCGTGCGCGGATCAGTGCGTCGATGGCGGCGTTGGAGGCGTCCCGGGACGCGCTCGACGCCCTCCTCACCGATTCCCGGCCCCGAGGCCGCCGGCGGTCTCGGGGCGAGGTCACCACCGCGCATCGGTCGGAGGCCCGGGACGATCCGAGCCACCGGGCCGGGTTCGCTCGTCCCCACAGCCCGTAGCACTCGGTGGGTGGGTCCGAGGGCGGCGCCGAGGGCGTGTCGGGCAATCCGGCAGGCCCGGTTCGGCCTCGCCCTTGGGGCGTCCGTGCCACTGCTTGACCGCCAGGAGCAGGAACATCACCGCGACGGCGAGCTCGACCCACCACGTTCATGTCGCCGGTCGGCCGCCGGACAGGGCCTACGGGTCCCCCGAAACGGCCGCGGGGAAACGGCGGCCGGCGCATCCGGCCGGCGCGCCGTGCGCTGGAGGCGCGCGGTCGCGGGCGAGTCGGGCGCGACGGCGCGCCGCGACCGATGTGCGGGCGGTGGGGCGCGATGCTGGGATGGAAAACTGACGAATGGGATTTTCAAGACAATTGGAGCGCGGTATGGGCACCCTCCCCTTCGAGGACACGACCGACTTCGAGAACGCCGGGCGGGGGTTCATCGCGGCGCTCGTGCCGGGGGTGGTCAAGTCCGCGGACGGGCGGGTGGTGTACGACAACGACGCGTACGGCTTCCTCGAGGGCGACTGTCCCCACACCGCGAACCCGAGCCTGTGGCGCCAGGCGCAGCTATGCGCCAAGCAGGGCCTGTTCGAGGTCACCGAGGGCATCTACCAGGTCCGGTCCCTGGACATCTCGAACATGACGATCGTGGAAGGCGACCGTGGGATCGTCGTCATCGACCCGCTGATCTCCGCGGAGACCGCCGCCGCGGCCCTGGCGCTGTACCGCGAGCACCGCGGCGACCGACCGGTGACCGGCATGATCTACACCCACTCGCACGGCGACCACTTCGGCGGCTCGCGCGGCATCCTGCCGCACGGCACCGAGGAGGGCGTGCCGATTCTGGCGCCGGAGGGCTTCCTGGAGCACGCGGTCAGCGAGAACGTCTACGCCGGCGGCGCGATGGGACGTCGCGGCGGGTTCATGTACGGCACCGCGCTGCCGGTCGGCCCCGAGGGGCAGATCGGCACCGGACTGGGCACCGCCACCTCCACCGGCACCATCACCCTCGTCCCGCCGACGATGGACATCACCCACACGGGCCAGGAGGAGACCGTCGACGGGGTGCGGATCGTCTTCCAGACGACTCCGGGCACCGAGGCGCCGGCGGAGATGAACTTCCTCTTCCCCGACCGGCGTGCGCTGTGCATGGCGGAGAACGCCACCCACAACCTCCACAACATCCTGACCCTGCGCGGCGCGGTGGTGCGCGACGCGCGGATCTGGGCGCACTACCTCGACGAGGCCATCGAGTACTTCGACGGCCGCTACGACGTCGCGTTCGCCTCCCACCACTGGCCCACCTGGGGCCACGACGACGTGGTCGCGTTCCTGAGCACGCAACGCGACCTGTACGCGTACCTGCACGACCAGACGCTGCGCATGATGAACGAGGGGCTGACCGGCCCCGAGATCGCCGAGGAGATCCGGTTGCCCCCGGCGCTGGAGAACTCCTGGCACGCGCGCGGCTATTACGGTTCGGTCAGCCACAACGTCAAGGCGATCTACCAGCGCTACCTGGGCTGGTTCGACGGCAACCCGGCCCACCTGTGGGAGCACCCGCCGGTCGAGATCGCCAAGCGGTACGTCGAGGTCGCCGGCGGTGCCGCCGAAGCCCTCGCCAAGGCCCGCGGCTACGTCGAGGCGGGCGACCTGCGGTTCGCGGTCACGCTGCTCAACCACATCGTCTTCGCCGATCCGTCCGACGGCGACGCCAAGCACACCCTGGCCGGGGTCTACGACACGCTCGGCCGCGGCGCCGAGAACGCCACCTGGCGCAACTTCTTCCTCACCGCCGCCCAGGAACTGCGGCGCGGTGTCGTGTTCAACCTGGTCGACCTGAACAATCCCGAGATGGCCATGGCGCTCACCACCGGCATGCTCATCGACACCATCGCCATCCGCATCGACGGCCCCAAGGCCTGGGACGACGACCTGGTCGTCGACCTCGCCGTCACCGACGAACAACGGCGCCACCGCCTGACCCTGCACAACGGCGCCCTGACCCACCGCGACACGCCCCTCGACCGCGCGCCGAAGACTTCCGCCGGGCTGACGCTGACCCTGACCAAGCCGCAACTCCTGGGCATCCTCGCCGGCAAGCCGCTCGACGGCGTCCACACCGACGGCGACCCGGCGCTGCTCGAGCGGCTGTTCTCCTACGTCACCGAACCCGACAAGGCATTTCCCGTCGTCACCCCCTGACGCTGTGGCAGGACCGGACCGTCGGCGCGGGGGCATGGCTCACCCGTGGTGCGGTGTGCCACCGCGCGGCGTCCCACCCGTGCGATCGCATACGACGTGCCGGCGATCGCGGTCCGGCGTGCGCCCCCGTCGGGAGAGTTCGAGATGTGGCCTCCGCGCGGGGTCGCGGGTCGTGCTCTAGGCGTCGCGGGTGTGGTGGTCCAGCAGGCGGGTGAGCAACCGGACGAACTGGTCGCGTTCGGTCGGACTCAGCGGGGCGAGCAGGTCGTCCTGCAGGTCGTCCAGGACCTGGTCGAGGAGGCGTAGGTGGCGGCGGCCCCGGGCGGAGATGGTGATGATGTTGCGGCGCCGGTCGTCGGGGTCCGGTGCGCGCTCGACGAGGTCACGCTCGGCCAGTTCGTTGAGCACGCCGACCATGTCGCTGCGGTAGATGCCGGAGCGCGTGCTCAACTCCGCCTGGCTGCCCGGCCCGTAGTCCTGTAGCGAGGCAAGCACGGCATAGTGCCACTTGCGGGCGTCGACCCGGGCCAGTCCCTCGGTGATCAGCCGGTCCGACGGCACGCCGAGCTGCGACAGGAGCCGACTCGCCCGCCGGCGCAGCCGGTCGGGTGTCTTGAGCCCGCCGCCGTCGGGCAGGTCTGCGGATTCGGCGCTGATCATGGCGCCCATGCTACTCGTTGCATTAGTCCAACTAACGGTATAGGTTCGCTCACGCTCAAAACGATAGTGCGACTAACGTTAATGGAGCGAACTCCAAGGAAGGACGACCTTGCCCATCAAGACAGCGCAGATCCCCACCGCGGACGGCCGGGCCGACGCATTCGCCGCCTTCCCCGAAGGTGGCGGGCGGCACCCGGGGGTGCTGATGTACGCGGACGGCTTCGGCATCCGGCCCGTGCTGCGGGAGATCGCCCGCGAACTGGCCGGGCACGGGTACTACGTGCTCGTCCCCAACCTCTTCTACCGGCACGGCCCGGCCCCGGTGGTCGAACTTCCCGAGTACATCGGGGAAGAGGTCCGGCCCGCGATCTTCGCCCGGTTGATGCCCTTGATCCAGGCGCACACCGCCGAACGTGTCCTGAGCGACGCCGACGCCTACCTCGGGTTCCTCACCGCCCAACCCGAGGTCGGCGCCGGACCGGTCGCCGTGACCGGCTACTGCATCGGCGGCCTCCTGGCGATACGCACCGCCGCGGCGCACCCCGGCCGGGTGGCCGCCGTCGCCGGATTCCACGGCCCCGTGGGTGCCGACGGGCCCGACAGCTTCGCCGAGCTCACCGCCCGGGTCCACTTCGGCCATGCCGAATCCGACCTGACGCCCGAGGGCCTGGGCGAGCTCAACCAGGCCCTGGACGCGGCGGGTGTCGACCACACCTCCGAGATCTACCCCGGCACCGTCCACGGCTTCACCATGGCCGACACCGACGCGTTCGATCCCGCCGCGATGCGGCTCCACTGGGACCGCCTGCTCCCCCTCCTGGGAAGCACCCTGGGTAACGGCTGAGCCTCCGGCCCGGCATCGAACCCGAGGCGCGCGGCTCCGCAGCCCACGGCACCCCCGCACCGACCGCAACGCGGACGCGCCGGTCGAGTCCTCGGCATTCGGTCGTTCGCGCACGACCCGGCGACCGCGTACCCGCCTCCCCGAGACAAGTGAACTCGGCGAGACAAGTGAACTCGGCCTTCCGCGCGGCGGGTTGCGGGCACCTCGATGCGGTGGGACGACGGCGTGGGGGCGCGCGCTCTCGAACGGTTCGCCGCCGATCTGCTCGTGCTCACCGGCCGCGCCGAGGGAAGTGCGTGAGGTTCGCACGAACAGCGTCGAGGGGCACGGCGGATGCCGGGCGGGGCCCTTGTGAGTCCCGGACCCGACCAGCACCGGCGTCCGCCCGCCGTGCAGATCCGAGCAGGCCGGGCGGTGTCCGTGCCCGACCGTAGACTCCCGCCGCATGGAAACGACCTTCGAGTTGGGCGAGATCAGTTGCCCGTCCGGGACGCTGGTGGTGATCGACGGCGGCTATCTCGGATTGTGGAGCGGAGAATGTTCACCCGCCGAACTCGACCCGGGGTGGTGGGGATCGACGATCCGGCGGTGGCCGCCGACATCGCCGCCGCCGTGGACTTCGCCGTGGTGGGCCCGGACGCCGAGGCCGCGGCCCGCACCTTCGATCGGCAGCCGGGGGTGATGGTCTACGACATCCCGGGCTCGGGTGTCGTGCGTCTGCGGGCCTCGTTCGAGGAACACTGCCGGAGCGGGGGATGGGACGCGCGCCTGGAGGCCCTGCCCGCGCGTGAGTCGCACGTACGACGGGTGGGCCGGGTCGTCGCCGACGGTGGGGGGTCGTTCCTGGCGCACGGCGTCCCCGTGGTCGCCGTGGGCGGGCTCCCGCGTGATCGTCGTCTGCCGGTGGTGGCGTCGCGGGTCGACGCCGGCGACGAGGCCCAGGACGGCTGGGCACGGATGACGGTCCGGATCTCGGACGCGCCGGTGGTCTCGACCAGGCCGTTGGGCCTGATCGGGGTGGATTGGGCCCGGGTGCTCTTCGGTGACGTCGACGCGCTCGGTGCCTGGCAACACGACGATCCGGTCGACGGCTTGGCCGACGTGGCCTTCTGGGGCGCGGACGCGGATCGGGCCGCCGCGGAGTTCCACGCGCCCGCACTCGGCACGCCCGGTGAGGACCACGCTCGGGGGTGGACGGACCTGGCCCTGCCGGACGCGATCGACAAGGCACGCGCCCTGCTGGATTGGAAACAGGACACGGGGTGCGGGTTGGCCGTGGACTTCCGGCCGCACTCCCACCACTGGCAGGTGATGCGCCAGGTCCGCGCCTCCGACGTCGAGGCCGGAACGGTGGAGGTCGACGGGGCCAGGATCCTGTGCGCGATGACGAGTCGGGGGGACGGGTTCTTCCCGCTGTTTCTGGATCTCGACGTCACGGGCGCGCCGGTGGCGGTACGGATCGACTTCGTCGCCTCGCCCGGCGACTTCGACGCGGGCGACTCCCTTCACCCGTAGCGCGCCTGTTCGCCACGGGAGAGTAGGCGGGGCAGGGTCCCACCGGTCAACCGGGGGTGCGCCAGGGGCCGACGCCCAGGCGTCGCGTGTCGCCGAGGTCGATCCCACCCGGGATCGGTATCCGCTGCCGGTCCTGCCCCGGCAGCGGCGCGACGTCGAGCTCGTGCCCGCTCGGATCGGCCCCCGCCGCGCTCGTGACGGTGTTGCGCCACGCCACCCCGGAGATCGCCCGCTCGCCGGGACGCAGCGTCACCGGTCGCGGCTCGGCCCGGAGCGTGTCGATGGTCGCGATCGAGGCAGCCCCCGGCTCGATCGCGACGTCGAGTTCGGTCTCGTCGGCACCCAGGACCCGAATGGCGGGATATCCGGTCACGGTGCGGGTCGTATCGCCGCAGTTGACCATCGTCAGACCCATCGCGCGCAGCCCCATCGCCGCCTCGGGTTCCTCCGCCGTGATCCGAAGCCCGGACTCCGGGCAACCGACGGGCGGGGCCTCGGTGTTCGACTTCGTCGACGCGTCGCGGTCCTTGGGCGCGGATGACGTTCCGCCGCCCCCGGGGAGTGTCGGACCGGACGACGATCCGGTCCCGCCGGCGTTGCGCGTCCTCGACCCCGGCTGGTCCGCGCATCCGTTCACACCCACCACGACCGCGGCCATGAGCAGCCCGTAACCCCACGCCCACCGTCCACGCCGACCCGTTGTCATCCGACGATCATCACATGTTCCGCCGGAGCGGGATCTTGAGAACCCACGGCTCGGCAGTCGCGGCGGCCGGCGCGAACGGGTCGTGCCGGCCACGAAGGTCACGGGCGCATGGGCACGGCCGGGCCGACGGTGTCGAGCGTGAGCCCTTCGCCGTGCCGACCGGCCATGGGCAGAGGGCGCGAGACCGTCGGGTCGTCGCCCGATCGGTGCGATTCTCCTCGGGGCGAGGAGGGTCCGCGAAAGCGCTGGACCCGGTCGGGCCGGTCGGGGCTCAGGTGCGGCGGAAGAACTCGATCTCGCCGAGGGCGATGGGTTGTTCGGGGGCCGCGCCGGTTGCGGCGCGAATGGTCACTTCGCGGTTGTTGGTGTCCTCCGCCGCGTTGTCCGGGTCCTCGTCGCGGGCCTGTTCCTGGGCACCCTTCATGCTGTCGAAGAGCAGGGCGCTGGTCTCGGACAGGGTTTCCTCGGCCTCCTCGCCCTGCTTGGAGCGGGCGAAGCGCATCCAGAACTCGCCATGCGCGCGGCCCTGTCGGCGAGCGCCGTAGTTGACCATGGGCGGGTTGTCGACCAGTGCGGTGATCGCGGCCTTGACCTGCTCGGGCGTCGGCTACTGCGCGGCGGGCGGTTGTTGCGGGGGCTGTCCCGCGCCGCCGTTGCCGCCGTTGCCGCCGTCCATGCGCTGGATGGGCAGCGGCGGGGTCGAGGCGGGATCCGCGCGGAGCATCCGGGTCACGGCGGCGTTGCCGATCGAGCCCTGGAAGGCGAGCGCGGTGGCGGGAGTGAGCCGGCCGGGGGTCGGGGGCGCGGGGGAGAGGGGCCGCGTCGGCCGGTGCTGCGCCCTCTCGCGATCGTCGCGTCCGGCGTGGTCGTGCGCGCCGGCGCCCGGCCGCTCGCCCTGTCGCTGCCTCATGAGCCCGACCTCCTACGCCGACGAGGGCCGAGGCCATGCTCCCGCGAACCGTGGCGCGTGGCGTATGTCCGCGAGGGTGTCTCCGAGGGCAGAGATCGCTGCCCCCGAAGGCGCCGCCGCCCGTGTCCCACCCGAAGCAGCCTTGCCACCAATGAATTTGCGCCCCTCGACGCCGCTCGTAACCGACCGCCCGCTGAACATCCGGGAAAGAAGATGGACGTCGTCCCCGGGTCGCGTCACGCCCGTGGTCACAATGGCTCGTCGGCCAGGTACGGCGGTGCCGGGTCGTATTGGATGTATCGGCGTACGTCCCGGGCGTGGTCGCGGCCGTGGAGCCGGCCGACCAGCCACAGGGCGCTGTCGATGCCGGCCGAGACGCCCTGGCTGGTGAGCAGGGTGTCGTCCACGACGTAGCGCGCGTCGCGCACCACCGTGACGTCGCCGCGTGCCTCCAATTCGTCCTCGTAGGCGTGGTGCGTGGCCACCCGCCGACCGCGCGCCGGGCCCGCCGCGTGCAGCAGGAACGTACCGGTGCACACGCCCGCGACCCAGTCGGTCCGCGCCGCCGTCCGGGACAACCAGGTCGTGACGACCGGGTTGACCGGCTGGACCACGCGCGCACCGCGCCCGCCCGGGACGAGCAGTACGTCCAGGTCCGGGTGGTCGTCCAGGGTGTGGTCCGGCAGCACCCGCATGCCCCGGCTGCACCGCACCGGATCGAGGTGTTCGGCGATCAGCACGAGGCTGTCAGCCCCGCCGCGCAGCAACGAGGAGGCACCGAACACCTCCCACGGCCCGGCGAAGTCCAGTTCCTCCGCCTCGTCGAAGATCAGCACACCGTAGGTCGTCATCGGACCGCCCGTTCGTTCGTGGTCATGGGGATTCCGTTCCGGGGATTTCCGCTCGCGGTCGTTCGGCGCATCGTGTCCCGCCGCGGCGCCGCGACGCGCAGCACCGAGACCGGGAGCCGACAGGCCCGTTCACACCCCCCACCGCGAACTCGCCGCCGCCTCCTCCATCTGCGTCCGCCCGCTCCCGTCCCGCCCTCGCTCGCGGAGCAGTTCGCCCGGGAGGCTGTAGCGAGGCGCGTTCTCCGGACTGCGCCGGGCGTGCCGGACGACCGCCTCGGCCAGACTCTCGGCCATCCGCAGCCGAGGGTGCTCGGCGTGGATCGCCCGGGCCTGGGCGTCGGTGACACATTCGGTGTCGACGCCGAAGTCGATGGCGATGCCCTTGCGGGTCAGGTACGTCAGGGAGCCGCGGCGCTCGGCGATGCCCGCCGAGGTGTGCAGCGCGATCGCCTCCCACACCCGATCGACGTCGGCGGACGCGAGCCCGTTGTCGGTCAGGAACGCCGCGGCCAGGTCGGCCCCTTCGACCTCGAATCGTTGCCTGCCCTCGGCGTGCGGCGACGTCCCGAGGTCGTGCAGCGCGCAGGCCAGGAACAGCAGGTCGGGGTCGAAGTCCGCGCCGGGTCGCAGCCCTTCGTGCGCGGCGTGCAGAACCGCGAATCGATAGCTGCGGAAGCTGTGTTCGGCGATCGGCGCCGATTCACAGGCCCGGACGTACTCGATCGCGCGGCGGGCCGTCGGTGTGGTGGGAACGGCGGCGATTGTGTTCATACCCCGACCGTAGGCAATGGGTCGCCGATCAGGGGAGTGGCACGATTGCCACATCTCGATAGTATCGTGCCATGCCCGCCACAGCCCCGCCCGGCCGACCGCACCGGGTCGTCGTGCTGGCCCAGCCCGGAGTCCTGGCCCTCGACTTCGGCATCCCGATCCAGGCGTTCGGCGATTGGCCGGGCAGCCCGTACACGGTCACCGTGTGCACCGAGCACCCCGGCCCCGTCCCGGTCCACGGCGGGCCCGCGCTGCTCGTCGAGCACGGCCTGGACGCCCTAGCGCACGCGGACACGATCGTCGTGCCCGGCCTGGTCCCACCCGATCCCCCGTCGCCGCCGCTGCGCACGGCCCTCGCCGCGGCCGCCGCCCGCGGCACCCGCATGGTGTCGATCTGTACCGGCGCGTTCCTGCTCGCCGGCGCGGGACTGCTGGACGGACGACGCGCCACCACCCACTGGCAACGTGTCGCCGAACTGGCCCGGCGCCATCCGTCCGTGCTCCTCGAACCGCAGGTGCTCTACGTCGACGCGGGCGACGTGCTGACCTCGGCCGGCGTCGCGGCGGGCATCGACCTGTGCCTGCACATCATCCGCGCCGACCTCGGCGCCACGGTCGCCAATCAGCGCGCCCGCGCCCTCGTCGCGGCCCCGCATCGTGCGGGCGGCCAGGCACAGTTCATCGCCCACCCCACCCCGCCCGAGCGCGGCGGCGGCCTCGACGAGGTGCGCGCGTGGGCGGTACGCCACCTGGACGAGCCGCTGACCGTCGACCTGATGGCTCGAAGGGCCCGGCTGTCCCGGCGCACCCTGATCCGGCGCTTCCACGCGGAGACCGGCCTGCCGCCCATGCAGTGGCTGCTCGACGCCCGCATCGACCGGGCCCGCGAACTCCTCGAAGGATCCGACCTGCCCATGGACGCCGTGGCCCGGCAATCCGGCCTCGGCACCCCGGCCAACCTGCGCATCCTGTTCAAACGCCGCCTCGGCGTGCCGCCCAGCACCTACCGCGGCACCTTCGACACCGGCGACCGCCCGCTCTGAGCTTGTTCTTCGTCTCCGGCGAGAACGACCTTGCCGGGGACGAAGCAAGCTCGGGCGGCGCTGAGCAGGTTCTGTGAAAGCGTCCACAGGCGCCGGGTGTTGTCCGGGTCGACGGCGTAGCGGGCCGCGCCGTTCAGGGCGCCGGTGCGGTGGTCGACGGTCTTGGTCCCGGTCTTGTCGCAGTCGACGAAGCAGCAGCCCCGAGGGCGACTTCGTGGGCGTTGGCGAAGTGCATGGCGAAGCCGCCGACGCCGAACCGGTCAACCCGTCGAATGACGTAGTCGTGGCAGCCGCCGACCGGGATACGTCATGTGCCGCAATCGGCGATGGGAGGCGGCCTTCTAGCGTTCCGGTCATCTCCCCATCGAGCCCGGGCCGGCGTTCCGGGCGAAGGAGGCAATGCGGTGACCGAAGTGAAGAACATCGTGCTGGTCCATGGCGGCTTCGTCGACGGATCCGGCTGGCAGGGCGTCTACGACCACCTGACCGCCGACGGCTACCGGGTGGCCGTGGTGCAGAACCCGACCGTGTCGCTGGCCGGGGACGTGGCCGCGACCCACCAACTCCTCGACGGTCTGGACGGCCCGGCCGTGCTGGTCGGCCACTCCTATGGCGGCGCGGTCATCACCGCGGCGGGTGGCCACCCGAACGTCGCGGGCCTCGCCTACATCGCGGCGTTCGCCCCCGACCGGGGTGAGTCGGTCGGCTCGCTGACCGCCGACCCGGCGCCCGGTGCGCCCGTCCCGCCGATCCTGCCGCCCAGGGATGGGGTCCTGTTCCTCGACCGGGACAAGTTCGCCGAGTCGTTCGCCGCCGACCTGCCCGAGGCGATCGCGGCGTTCATGGCCGACTCCCAGGTGCCGTGGGGCGTCGACGCCCTCGGCGGCACGGTGTCCGAACCGGCGTGGCGGAGCAAGCCCTCCTGGTACCTGGTCGCCGCCGACGACCGCATGATCCCGCCACCCGCCCAGCGCGCCATGGCCGAACGCGCCGGGTCGGCCGTCACCGAGACCCCCGGAAGCCACGCCGTCTACGTGTCCAACCCCGCGGCCGTGGCGGCCGTCATCAATCAGGCGGCCCACGCGCTCTCCGCCGGATAGCGACCCTGCGCACCCTGCGCCCCCGGTGCACCCTGCGCACGCTGTGCCCCGGCGCACCCGCGCCGCCGTCGGCCGACCTGCCTGTCTCCACCACCCGGCTCATGCAGGCCACCCAGCGGCCCTTCGCCACCGAGGGCCTCACCGACGTCAGCGGGCAAGCCGCCTGGCACACCATCCCCTCGTGGGCCATGGTCGCGACCAAGGACAAGGCGATCCCGCCGGACCTGGAGCGCTTCTTCCACAAGCGCGCGAACTCTCACGTCGTCGAGGTCGAGGGCGCCTCGCGCGTTCCCATGATGAGCCACCCGCGGACCACCGCGGACCTCATCGAGAAGGCCGTCAAGGCCACCGACTGACCGGTGCCCCCTCGGCACGACCGCCTGGACGCGGGGGAGTCCCAGGCAACGGCCGGGCAAGCGCCCGGAGGCGTCCACGTCGCGCGGTGCCGCGGCGGCGGGGCCGCCGACGTCGCAGCCGCCAGGACGTGGGCTTCGGCCGGCAGCCGCATGGGCCGCGCGGTGCGCCGGGCACGGCGATCGACCCCTCGTGCCCGCCTCGTCACCAAGGCGAGGGCCCCGTCTTCCGCCCGTGGTGTGCCGAACGGTCCACAGGTACCGTGCAGCCCGTGACACCTGACGATGGGGCTGCCGGCCCGGGGCGCGAACCACAGGACGGCCTCTTGCCGGGAACGGGTGGCCGGTTGATCGGCCGGGAGCACGAACTGAAGGTCGTCGAGGAGTTCGTGCTGCGCGTCGCGTGTGACGGGGATGCCCTCGTGCTCTACGGGGAAGCCGGCGTCGGCAAGACGGTCCTGCTCGACGCCGCCGAGCGGGTGGCCGCCGCGAGCGGGGTTCCCGTCATCCGCACCGACGGCATCGAGGTCGAATCGGATCTGGCGTACGCCGCCCTGCTTCGGCTGTTGACGCCGATCCTGCCGCGGCTCGACGGGATGAGCCGGGAGCAGCGTCGCACACTCGCGACGGCGCTCGGGCTCGACGAGGGGCCGCCGCCGGACCGGCTGGCCGTGTCGAACGCGGTGCGGGCACTGCTCGGGTCGGCCGGAGGTGACGGCCCGCTGCTGGTCATCGTGGATGATCTCCCGTGGCTGGACCGGATGAGCGCGGTGGTGTTGGCGTTCGTCGCGCGGCGGCTCGCCGGCACCCGGATCGGGTTTCTCGGCGCCTTCCGTACGGGTGAGTCGAGTTTCTTCGACGGCGGTGGGTTGGCGGCCGTCGAGGTGATGCCACTCGGCCGGACCGCCGCCGCCGACCTGGTCGACCGGAGCTTCCCGGCACTGCCGCCGAGAGCGCGCCGGCAGGTGCTGGACGAGGCCGCCGGGAATCCGCTGGCGCTGCTGGAGTTGCCCGTGCGCGTGGCCGAGCGGCGCGATGAACGGCGGACGGGTCCGACGCTGCCGTTGAGCCGGCGGTTGGAGCAACTGTTCGCCGCCAGGGTCGATCCGCTTCCGGCCGCGACCAGGCGCGCCCTGTTGCTCGCCGCCCTCGACGCCACCGGCGACCTGGGCATCCTCCTCGCGGCATTCGGCGCGAACGCCATCGACGACCTCGCGCCGGCGGAGCGCGCACAGTTGATCCGGGTCGACGGTCAGCGGCGTCGGCTGGTGTTCCGCCATCCGCTGACGCGGTCCGCGGTCATCGCGATGTCCACCGAGGAGCAGCGCCGTGCTCTGCACGCGGCGATCGCCGCGCAGATGCCGGACCAGCCCGACCGCCGCGCCTGGCACCTGGCCCAGGCCGCCGAGGCTCCGGACGAGTCCATCGCGGTGCTGCTGGAGCACACGGCGGATCGGAACCTGTCCCGAGGCGACGCGGTCGGCGCGGTCGCCGCCCTGCTGCGCGCGGCCGACCTGACTCCCGCCGGCCGGGATCGTGGCCGCAGGCTGGCACGCGCCGCGTACGTCGGAGCGGAGATCACCGGGGACATCGGCAGTGTGCCGCGGCTGTTGGCCGAAGCGCAGCACGCCGACCCGGGCGGTGCCGACGCGCTGGCCGCGGCGGTCGCGGCGGCGGCGTACCTGCTCAACGGCGAGGGCGACGTCAACGCGGCGCACCGCATGCTCTTCGGGGCCATCGCGGTTCGCGAAGTGCTGGACGGCAGCGACAACGGCCTGATCGAAGCCCTGTGGTTTCTCATCGCCATCTGCGTGTTCGGTGGCCGGGCGGAGCTGTGGCAGTCGATGGACGGCCTGATCGCCCGCTTCGCACCGCCGCCGCCGCGATACCTGACGGTCCTCGCCAAGACCTTCGGCGATCCCGCGCATCAGGCCCTGCCGGTGCTCGACGAACTCGACGAACTGATCGTCGAGTCGAGCCGGGAGTCCGACCCGGCGCTGGTGGCGCGGGTCGCCATCGCCGGTGCCTACGTGGATCGACAACGCGCGTACCGAGGAGCCGTGCAGGCGGTCGTCGACCACGGCAGGCACGGCGGTGCCGTCACCTCGCAGATCCAGACCCAGGTCATCCTGGCCAACGACGACTGGTTCGCCGGCCAGTGGGACGAGGCACTGGAGTTGTGCGACGAAGGAATACGCCTGTGCGAGCTGCACGGCTACCCGTTGCTGAGATGGCTGTACGTCCACCAGGACGCGCTGATCGCGGCGGCGCGAGGGCGGACCGAGCACGCGCGAGCCGCGGCCGGGGCGATGACGCGCTGGGCGGCGCCACGGGGAGTGGGGCTGCTCCTCGCGTACGGGCACGGCATCGAGGCCCTCGCGTCACTGGGACGCGGCAGGTATCAGGAGGCATTTGTCCATGCGTCCGCGATCACCGCGCCGGGAGAGTTGCAGCCCTATGTCCCCTACACCCTGTGGACCGCCCTGGATCTCGTCGAGGCGGCGGTACGCGCCGGCTTGCGCACCGAGGCCGCTCGACACGTCGGCGCACTGAGGGACCTGGACGTCCCGGCCATCTCCCCGCGCCTGGCACTCGTCACGGCGGGAGCCGCCGGCATGGTGTCACCCGACGGCCGGTTCGCGGAGCACTTCGAGGCGGCGCTCGCCGTTGCCGGAGTGGAACGGTGGCCCTTCGAACAGGCCCGCGTCCAGCTCTCCTACGGGCAACGCCTGCGCCACGGTCGAGCCACGGTCGAAGCGCGCAGACATCTCGGCGACGCCTTCGACACCTTCCGGCGGCTCGACGCCACCCCGTGGGCCGCTCGGGCCGGCAAGGAACTGCGGGCCGCCGGTGGAGTACGGGGGAAGCTTCAGGCGGGTGGCATCGCCGCGTTGACGCCGCAGCAGCGGGAGATAGCGATGATGGCGGCGGCGGGCCTGACGAACAAGCAGATCGCCGAGCGCCTCTTCGTGTCGCCACGCACGGTCAGCACCCACCTCTATCAGATCTATCCCAAGCTCGGCGTGACCACCAGGGCCGGACTGCGTGATGCCCTGAGCCACCAGGAGCCCTCCGCGGAGTGAAGGCTCCGAGCAACCAGGACCCTCCCGCGCGGTGGGGGCTGCCCGAGCGACCACGAGCCCCCGCGCAGTGAGGGCTCCGAGCACAACCGGGACGCCACGGGATGAACCGCCGCCGAACGCGTCGTCCGGCGCGGATCCTCACGTCCGCTCCGGCGATCCACGCCATATGACTCAATCGGCGGGGCCGTGGACGGACCTAACGTGGCGGCAGCACGCGAGAAGGGGATGTGCATGGCCACACCACGCGACCCGGGTCGGACGCTCTACGGCCGCGACGACGATCTCGCCGTCATCGGCGCCTTCGTCGACGCCGCCGCCGACAGCCAGGGCGGGGTACTGACGGTCATCGGAGACGCGGGCGTCGGCAAGAGTGCGCTCCTGCACGCCGGGGCGGCACGGGCCGTCGACGCGGGTGTTCGGGTACTGCGGGCAGCCGGCGCGGAGTTCGAAGGGGACCTGCGCTTCGCCGGGCTCCATCAACTCCTTCATCCGCTGCTCGACCGGTTGACCGATCTCCCCGGCCGGCACCGGGACGCACTCACGGTGGCCCTCGGATTCGCATCCGGACGAGCGCCCGCGCGGCACACCGTCACCGGCGCCACCACGGCCCTGCTCCGGCACGCCTCGCGAACCCGCCCCCTCCTGCTGGCGATCGACGACCTTCCGGTGTTGGACCAGGCCAGTGCCGAGGTGCTGCGCTCTCTCGATCTCGCCGGGACCCGGATCGCGATGCTGACCGCCACACGCAACGATCACGGCGCGTGGCGCGGATCCGCCGCCACGCGCGTCCACGAACTCGGGCCGCTGGATCATCGATCGGCGGTCGCGCTGCTCACGGATCGATTTCCCGCCCTGTCCCCGGCGGTACGCGGACGCCTCCTGGCCGAGGCGCGCGGCAACCCGCTGAGTCTGCGAGAGTTGCCGGCCGCCCTCGACGCGGCCCAACGGTCGGGATCCGCGCCGCTGCCGCACGTGCTGCCCCTCGGCCGGCGCCTCCGGGCGATCTTCGCCGCACGAGTGGCCGACCTCCCACCGGCCGGCCTGCGTCTGCTGCTGTTGGCGGTCCTGGACGGCACCGGTGACCTGCGGGCCCTGTGCTCCCTGCTGCCGGACCACGTGATGACGACGGCGCTGAGGGACGCGCGGGAGGCCGGGCTGATCGACCTCGATCGCGCGAGGACGCGGCTGACCTTCCGCCATCCGTTGATCCGCTCGGCGGTGGTGGAGTTGTCCACCGCCGGCGAGCAGCGCAGAGCCCACGAGGCGCTGGCCCGGCGGATCGACGGGGACGAGGAACGCCGCACCTGGCATCTCGCGGACGCGGCGGTCGAGCGGGACGAGCACGTCGCCGACCTTTTGGAACGACTGGCCCGCCGGGCGCGCGGACGCGGCGACGTCGCCGGGGCGGTCGCCGCGCTCACCCGGGCGGCAACCCTCAGCCCGGACGGTCGCGATCGGAGCCGCAGGGCCGCCGCTGCCGCCTATCTCGGCACGGACACGACCGGGAACCTGCTCGACGTGCCGCGGCTCCTGGAAGAGTGCCGAACGCCCGACGACGCCGACGCGACATCGTTGACGACGGCGCTCGCGGCCGCCCACCACCTCCTGCTCAGCGGCAACGGGGACGTCGATTCCGCGTACCGACTGCTGATCAAGGCCGTCGATGCCGAACCGAACCAGGCGGACACCGCGCACGACGTCCTTCGGGAAGCCCTGTACACGCTGGTGTGGGTCGGCTTCTACGGCGCCCGCGCGGAACTCTGGGAACCCCTCGAACGGGTCGTGGCGCGGCTGAGCCCGACTCTCCACATTCCGGAATCGTTGTCGCTGATGACGAGCTGCTTCGGTGATCCGGTACACGCCGCACTCCCCGACCTGGCCCGACTCGACGACGCGGTCGGCGGACTCGCGGACGCGGACCCGGTCGAGGTGATCCGGATCGGCATGGCCGGCAAGCACGTCGGCCGCCTGAAGAACTGCCGGCCGGCATTGCAGAGACTGCTGGAGGAGGGCCGCGAAGGCGAACACCTCACGCTGACGATCCACGCGATGAGTCTGCTGAGCCGACACTGCTACGAATCAGGGGAATGGGATCGGCTCGCCCACCTCAGCGAGGAAGGCCTGCGGCTCAGCGACCGACACGGCTACCGCCTCCTCGCCCAGACCTTCCTCCACCGACAGGCCCTGCTCGCTGCGACGCGGGGGGACACCGACCGCGCGGAGGAACTCGCCGACGAGATCACGCGCTTCGCGGCACCCAGGCGGGTTCGACTCCTCCTCACCCTGGCCGCGGAGATCAGGACGAGAGCGGCCCTCGCCCGCGGCGAATACGAACAGGCGTTCCGACAGGCGACCTCGGTCGGCCCCGCCGGTGTCCTTCCGCACTACCAGGCACCTGTCCTGTGGCTGATCCCGGACCTCGTGGAGGCGGCCGTTCTCTCCGGTCGACACGCCGAAGCCCGGGCGCACGTGGCGGCGCTGCTCCGAGCCCGGGTCCCCGCGATATCGGACAGGTCGGCGCTGGTGACCCGGGGCGCGGCAGCGATGGTCGCCGACGACGACCGGTTCGTGGCCCGGTTCGAACGGGCCCTGGCCCTCCCCGACGCCGGTACCTGGCCGTTCGACCTGGCCCGCATCCGGCTCTTCTACGGCGAACGCCTCCGGCGCGCCAAGGCCACCCAGGCGGCGCGTGAACAACTCGACGCCGCCCTCACGACGTTCACGCGGCTGGGCGCAGCGCCGTGGGCCGAACGCGCGCGCGGCGAACTGCGAGCATCGGGCCTTGCGGCCGGCCAAGCCGGCGCGTCGCCCGACATCCGTCTGTCGCCGCAGCAATACGAGATCGCCAGGCTCGCCGCCGCCGGTTTGACGAACAAGCAGATCGCCCAACGGCTGCACCTCTCGCCGCGAACCGTCGGAACCCATCTCTACCAGGTCTTCCCCAAGCTGGACATCACCTCTCGCGCCGCGCTCCGCGACGCCCTGGGAAAGACCGCCGAGCCGGCGCGCATCGAGCCTCAGGAACCGTGAACACGCCGTTCCGCTCGGCGGACACCGTGCGAGGTACCGCGCGGGAGTCATGGGGTCGGCACGATCCCGTCGAAGACCTCGCCCGCGTGCGTCTCCCGATGGGCGAGTACGGCTTCGTCCGGTGGCAGCAGCGCGCGCACCACCGTTTCGATCTCGCCATGGCCTCGGGAGTTCATCGCCGGCCGGGGCGCGGGGCGGTGGGTCAGCTCGCGGCGCGGACCAGCAGACCGGCCAGGAACACTTCCAGGAGTTCGCGCAGCGTCGAGCCGAAGTCCAGGCGCAGGGCGGCCAGTTCGGGGTCCGCCTCGTAGGCGGCGAGCATCGCCGCGGACGGCTGGGCGTGCGTCCACACCGCGCCGGTGACCAGGACGGCGGCGGCCACGAACCGAAACGCCGCCGGCTCGGCGAGCTCGGGGAGGTGGCGGCGTACGAGCCCGACCATGGTGTCGACGTTGGCGAGCGCGGCGTGTTTGTACCCGGCGGCGATCTGCGGGGAGACGTTGCGTTCCAGGACCGCGGCCTGGGCGCCGAGCAGGTCGCACAACACCGGCTGCTCCGCCAGGGAGGTCGCGATCGTGGCGGCCAACCGGTCGGCGCGCTCGGTCGCCGGCGCGTCGGCGTCCACCGCGTCCGCGAGGGCGACGTCGAGGTGCTCCAGCCAGGCGCGCAGGGCGACGTCGAGGAGTTCCAGCAGGACCGCCTCGCGCGACTCGAAGTAGCGCAGCACGTTCGACTTCGCGAGCCCGACGCGGCGACTGAGCTCGTTGAGGCTCACCTGGGCCACCGGCATCTCGGTCAGCATCGCCGCCGCGACGTCCAGGATCGCCCGTCGGCGGATCTCCCGCTGTTCTTCGTTGCGCGCACGCTGGAACGTCGTCATGCGGTGAATTCTACAGACCTCCGGTCTGTTGTTAAGAGACCGGAGGTCTGCTAGCTTGAAGTCACAACAGACCGACAGTCTCTTATGATCACCCAGGGAGCCCCCATGTACGACGTCCCCGACCAGACCGGCAGGATCGCCGTCGTCACCGGCGCCAACAGCGGCACCGGCCTGGAGACGGCCAGGCGCCTCGCCGCCGCCGGCGCCCGCGTCGTGATGGCCGTCCGCACCGTCGCCAAGGGCGAGGCGGCACGCGCCGAGATCCTGGCGCAGCACCCCGGCGCGAACCTCGAGGTCCGCCGGATCGACCTGGCCAACCTGGCCTCGGTCCGGGACTTCGCGGACGGGCCACTGCTGTTCGCCGCGACCAGCCCCGACGCCGAAGCCGGCCACTACTACGGCCCGAGCAAGCGCCTCGGCCTCGTCGGCCCCACCGGACCCGCCAAAATCACCAAGCGGGCCCGCGACACCGCGACCAACGCCCGCCTGTGGGCCGAGGCCGAACGCCTCACCGACGCGCGGCTCCCCGCGTACGCCGCCTGACCCACCGTCGATCGATCACCCCCTCACCCAGGAGAAATCCCAGTGCACGTGCTCCTCTTCGGCGCCACCGGCATGGTTGGCCAAGGCGTCCTGCGCGAATGCCTGCGTGACGACCGCGTCACCGGCGTGACCGCGGTCGTCCGGGCACCGCTCGGCACGGCCGACCCCAAGCTCCGCGAGATCGTGCACGCGGACTTCACGGACTTCTCGGCGCTCGCCCCCGAGTTCGAAACCGTGGACGCGTGCTTCTTCTGCCTCGGCGTGTCGTCCGTGGGCAAGCGCGAGGACGAATACCGCCGGATCACCCACGACTACACCCTCGCCGCGGCCCGAGCCCTACCCGCCAACCCGGCGCTCACCTTCGTCTACGTTTCCGGCGAAGGCACCGACAGCACCGAACGCGGCCGCTCGATGTGGGCCCGCGTCAAGGGCCGCACCGAGAACGAACTGCTCGCGATGCCGTTCCGCGCGTACATGTTCCGCCCAGGCTTCATCCACGCGTCGCACGGCGAGATGTCCCGGACCCCGACCTATCGCAGGCTCTACGTGGTGACCTCCCGGCTGTACCCGCTGCTGCGCCGGGTGGCCCCCAAGTACGTGACCACCACCGAGAACCTGGGTCGCGCGATGCTCGCCGTCGCGGCACGCAACGGTGCGGGCGAGCGCATCCTGCGCAGCCCGGACATCAACCGGACGGCGGCCACGGGGAGTTGAACGCCCACGGGGCCGAGACCGATGACTGCGGCCGGGTCGACCGGGGCTGGGCGCAACCTGCCCAAATGGCTGGGCCCTGTGGCTTCGTCAGGTGTCGAAGCTCGGACCGTGCGGACCTGCGGTGTCGTACCCGGTGTGCCGCCACGCGACCACGATGGACGGCCGTGCGGGATGCGGGACGTCCTGAAGGTCGACCGAGTGGACGAAGGGAAGGAACGGGCGGAACGTCTCGCGCGGGACGTGGACCGGGCGACCCGGTACGTGCGGGCGGAACCGTCGGGTGCTCATCGCGCACTCGCGCTTGGTGTCGGGTGTGGAGCCATGCCCAGGGTCGAGGCCAGTGCCTCCCGTAAGCGGTGGCTGTGCGCGGGTGCTACGAGCCTGGCCGCGATGCGCGCCGCGTGGACGGCGGCTCGGATGAGAGCGTCCGTGTCGAGGGATTCCGCTTCGAGTGTCTGCGGGAGGTGGGTGAGGTATGCGGCGGCGACGCGGTTGGCGTCGGAGACCGGGAACGCGCGCAGCAGCCCCAGGACCGTCGCCTCGGCCTCCCGGGGGTTCAGGCTGAGGACGTCGGCGCAGTAGTGGACGCATCCGTCGCGCGGAGACGAGACGTAGTACTGCTTGGTGTCGCCGCGATGACGCATCCCGGACTCGGGGTACTTGGTGACCTGCACGTCGGGTTCGGCGCCTGCTTTCGGGTTGTTCACGACGGTTCCTCGGTGGTCGAGAGGTGCTTCAGGCCCAGCGGGACCAGGACCTCGAACTCGTCGGGCCGTACGGCGGCCCACCTTTCCGATTCGGGGGCTTCGGACCCGACGGGGCCGGACGCGGCCGCCTCCACGAGCACGGCGAATACGGCCGGGCTCAGGTGCGGTGCCATGCCGCCGAGCGCGCGGGCGAGTCCCCTGTTGTAGTGGGTGGACAGGCCGTGCAATGTCCGGTGTTCGAGCCGGTGGTGTCCGAGGCGGCTGACGATGTCGGCCAGGTTCGCGCCGAATGGCCCGTGGGTCGGCTCCGCCCCGCAGCCGAGCAACCAGGTGTCACCGGTTTCGGGATCGACGCGGACATCGTCCGGGCCCATCGACCACACCACGGTGCTCGCCGGCGCGGACAACACCGCGTCCACGCCGCTCGGGGGGATCAACGAACGATGGGGGTGGTCCTGCGGTAGGTGGGCTGTCCCCATGAGTGCAACCCGGCGCTGGTCGGCGAATACCCCCAACTCCTCGGTGAATTCTCCCGAGTGGGCGAGTACGGCCGTTCCGTCGTGGATCGGCTCGAACGTGAGGGCGCGGTGCAGTGCTCCGTCGAGTCGTCCGATGCCCTCGGCGATCGAGTCCAGGTGGCGCGGAGCCAGGGGAAGGGTGGGCGTCGCGGTGGTCCAGGACAGCGGCGCCAGGTTGCCGGTCCAGTCCGGGCCATGGACGGAGGACACGTCCGCCACGTTCACGCCCTCGACGGCTTGGGTCAGCGCCCACGCGCGAAGGCGCGGGAGCAGGTCGACGGTGCGGACCAGGGGCGATTTGCCGGACGCCCGCACGTTGCGGCGACCGTATGCCGAGGGTGGGTTGAACTCGTTCACGCTTGCTCCATGGGTGGTGGCTTGCGGACGATCACGGTGGTCGCCGCTCCCCAGGGCGCCGAGTCGAAGGGGCGCTCGGGGGTGGCCCGCGGGCTCAAGGGGCGTACGACGACGTGGTCGCCGCACCAGCGCTGCACGACGCCGCGGCGACGGCAGGGCGGATCGGGCGAGTGGTACTCGATGACCGAGCCGTAGTCGGGAGGACATGCGGGGTTCGGTCGCTTCGGTCGCTCTGGTGGCTCGTTCGGGGTACTCACGCTGCCGCCAGGATCGCGGTGAAGGTTTGCAGCCCCGGGATGTGTTCCTTGCACGAGAACGCGCGGGTCAGGCTTCGCACCATCGCCAGACCGCGTCCGCTCTCCGCGTCCGGATCGGGTTCCGCGGGCTCGGGCAGCTCGAACCGGGGCTGGGGAACGACGACTTCCAGAACCATCTCGTTCACATGCTTGCGCCAATGGATCCTCACCAGCACGCGCTTGCCGGGCGTGAGGCGGGCGTGCGTGTACGCATTGGTGAGGAGTTCGACCATCACGAGGACGAGGTCGTCACCGGCCATCTGCCATTGCTCGCAGGCTGCTTGCACATGTTCCCGCGCCCACTTCACAGGCTGATCCAGGCCCGGCTTGAGGCTCAGTAACCAGGTCGCCCGCGCACAAGAGGTAGGGCGGTCGAGGTACGTGGAGGCGTCGGTAGGCACAGCTGTCCCCTTGGGTTTGGGGTGGCACGGCTTGACGATCATGCTGCGCTTCGTGATCTTGCGAGTGCAGTGGGTGATGAATCAGGTCTACACCCATAGCCTTCAAATACACAAGTTTCGGAAATTGAAGATTTAGAAAATGACGATCAGGTTCCGCTCGACCTCTAGAGTGAGGCCCAACTGCGTTCAAGGAAGGGGTGGTTCGGGTGGCACCTCGGAAGCAGCCGACCGTGCGCATGGCGTGGCTCGGCCAGGAACTGATCAGGGCGCGCGAAGAACTCGGGCTCACGATGAGTGCCGCGGCAGAGCGCATCGACCGCTCGACCGGAACGTTGAGCACTTGGGAGAACGGGCACAGTGCGCCCAAGGCCCGCGATATGCCATACATCCTCGACAGGCTCGAAATCGCAGACCCCGCCAAGCGCGAAGCCCTCATCACGCTTGCCCGTGACGCGGCCAAGAAGGGCTGGTGGCACGCCCACGTCGGGCACATCTCGGAGATCCATCTCGACTACATCAGCCTCGAAGACGCCGCTCGGCGCATCTACGTACATGCGCCGCTTCTCGTGCCCGGCCTGTTCCAGACCGAGGCGTACATCCGCGAGATCATCGCGGCTCATCGCATCTGGAGCACCCAGGAGGCGATCGATCGCGGCGTGGAGATTCGGCTCGCGCGGCAGTCCATCCTGCGGCGCACCGACCGTGATCCGGTGCGTGTTTGGGCAGTCGTTGACGAGGGCGCGCTTCGGCGAACCGTCGGCGGTCCCGCCGTCATGCGCGAGCAGATTCGTCACATTCTCGAACTCGCGACGGAACTACCGCACGTCACGGTGCAGGTGCTTCCCTATGATGCAGGCGCACACGCTGGGATGGAGGGCCCGTTCTCGCTGCTGGACATCGAAGGCTTGCCGCTCATCGCGAGCGTGACAAGCCTGACGGCCACGCTCTATCCGGAGCCGGAGACCGTCGACGTCTACGCAACTGCGCACGAACACATCCGGACCAAAGCGTTGCCGTCTCTGGAATCGCTCAGATTCCTCGGGGAGATGCTCGAAGCCAAGAAGGGTGGATCTTGATGGCACGCACCACCGAACTGCACTGGCGCAAGGCCAAGGCCAGCGAGGGGACGGACAACTGCGTCGAGAGCGCAGCTCGCGACGGGCAGGCTCTCGTTCGGGACACCAAGGACCGGGTGCGGGGTGTGCTCGCGTTCGACTCGGCGTCCTGGGAAGCAATGACTGCCGTGTTTCGTGGATAGGCCGGTTGCTGCAACACGTCCCTAGCGCCAGGAGAGGACGTCCCCCGGACAGTGGGGGACGTCCTCATTTGGGTCACCGTACTGTCCGATTCCGACGGCGGGGGAGGACAACCGTGGTTTCGTCGGGTGAACGGAGGTTCCAACAGGCTGGAGGCCCCAGCTTGTCGGCGACCAAGATGATGACGGTGGGTTGTGGACTCCTAGCCGATCGTGATTGACGGGCCGGGCGTGTTGCCCGTACGTTGCCGGGAGAGGACTCTTCCGTCCGCACCAGGCCCGCATCCGCAGGGACTACCGACGTGACAGCGCGTCTCGTCCCAGGGACGCGGCGAGGCACCCGGGGAGGGCACGCATGGGAGACCACGACGGTGGCAACGCGCCGATCAAACCGGCCAAACCCGACCCGAGTCCCAAGCCAGGCGCCCCGCACCCCGATGGCAGCTCACCCCCTGGCCCGGGGAAGCACAAGAAGGACGACAAGTGACGACGCCGGGGGTCGGCGCGTATCTCGCGTCCATCGACGCCATGCCTCCCGGATGGGAGGACGCGTTCGCCGCCGTCGAGCGCGCCGACTTCCTCCCGCGCCGCGTCTGGTCGTTCGACGTCGCCACGGACACCTACACGTCCGTGATCGACCGCGATCGCGACCCGGTCGCCTGGCACCGGGCCGCGAACAGCAACGCGCCCTTGGTCGTCCAGTGGGACGACGGCACACACACCGGTGACGAGCCCGGCGAACTCGCCTCCTCGTCGGCGTCGATGCCGTCCGTGGTGGCCGACATGCTCCACGAACTGGACGTCACCGGCGGCGAATCCGTCCTCGAAGTGGGCACCGCCACCGGCTACACCGCCGCACTGCTGGCCGCCCGCGGCTGCCGTGTCGTCACGATCGAGATCGACCCCGTCCTGGCCGCACAGGCCCGCGCCAATCTGAACCGCACCCCGTACGCCGATGCCGTCACCGTCGTCACCGGCGACGGCGCACTCGGCCATCCCGCGGGCGCCCCGTACGATCGCCTGCACATCACCGCCGGCGTACGCCATATTCCCCCGGCCTGGATCGACCAGGCCCGCGACGGCGCGATCATCCTCATGCCCTGGGGTACCGACTACAGCCCCCACGACCAGGCCCTCAAGCTCACCAGAACCGGCCCCGGACGCGCCTCCGGACCGTTCACCCAGCCGCTGTCGTTCATGAAACTCCGCGACCAGCGCCGCGAGTTCCCCGAGACGTCGTTCCCCGACGACTGGCCGGACACATCCCGCGAATCCGCCCCCGACATCGACGTCACCGACACCATCGGCGCGGCCTACGAACCCGTCGAGTTCGTCATCGGGCTCCACGTGCGCGACTGCGTCCCACAGCAGGTCGAAGGCACGCTGTGGCTGTATGCCCCCGACGCCGGTAGCGGGGCGTCCATCGCCGCCGTCTCCTACGCGAAGGGCTACAAGTCCGCCGCCTACGAGGCCGGCCCCCGGGACCTGTGGGGCGAGGTCCAGGCCGCCTATCACCGCTGGGAGGACGCCGGAAAACCGGCCGCCGACCACTTCGGGCTGACCGTCATCGCGGACCGAGGCGGCGGAGTCGAACAACGCCCCTGGTACGGGTCGCCCGACGTGGAACTGTCGATCCACCATCGACCACACCTCTGACGGATCGACCCGAAAGAGCACCTCGACGTTCCGGACCCGTTCCCGGCCGCGCTCGGACCCGGAGTTGCTCGGCCTCGTGACCCCCCGCTGCGCCGCGACGTCGTGTCGGCCGCGCTCGCCGCCATCGGCACGGGCAACGCGTGACCCACGGAGCACGAGGAACTGCCTTCCACGACTTCCCCGCCGAGCACTGGATCCACCTGCGGACCACGAACGCGATCGAGTCGACCTTCTCCACCGTCAAGCTCCGCATCGAGGTCACCCGCGGTGCCGGCAGCCCGGCCGGAGCCCTCGCGATGGTGTTCAAGCTCGTCGAATCCGCCCAGGCCCCGCCGGCGCGCGGTCACCGGCGCCCACCTCGTCGCCCTGGTCCGCGCCGGCGCCCGCTTCGAGAACGGTCACCTCGTCGAACGGCCCGAGTCCGCTGCAGCATGACACCGGTCCGCTGCGCACCTTAACGAGTAGCCGTCCCGGAACCGGCCTGGAACCATGGCGGCCATGAAGCGAGTCGTGATCCTGGGGCGTGGCGGTTCAGGGAAGTCAGTCCTCGCGGCCCGCCTGGGCGCAATCACCGGGCTTCCCGTCATCGAGTTGGACAGGCACTTCTGGCGACCCGGCCTTGAAGCGACACCTCCCGATCAGTGGGCCGCCGTGCAACGTGAACTCGTCCGAGACGAGGCTTGGATCATGGACGGCGACCTCGGACCCTACGACGTCCCCGACGTCCGACTCCAAGCGGCGGACACCGTCATCCTGCTGGACTTTTCGTTCTCGCGCTGCGCCTGGCGAGCGATCCGACGCTCTCGGGAACGCGCCGACTTCTGGCTATGGGTATGGGCCTATCGACGCCGGAGCCGACCGCTCCTCCTCGCGGCGATCACGACCGACGCCGGTGATGCGAACCTGCACGTGATTCGGAATCCGCGCGCACTGAGACGCTTCGTAGCGCAAGTCACGACCGGCCGGATCCCCGGCCGACCGTAACTCCATCCATGGCAGCGACACCGCGCGACCTCGTCCGATCCACAGGATTTGAAAACTACTCTGAAGACCGTCCCGTAGCCGGCGTGCGTGATCGGCACCGCGGCGCGGCGCGGCACGACGCGGTACGGAGCGGCACAGCGCGCCGCCGCGCCGGGCGGTCGCGGTGACCCGCACGTTGTGGTCCGACATGGCAGACGTGGGCCGGGAAACGTCGACCAAGCCAGTCGAGTGCGCGCAGGGACACCACTCCGCGCGACGCCGCACCTCGACGCCCGCATCGGAGGAGGACGTATCCGGCCTGCCCGTCGCCGGATGCGTCTGCAATAGCGTGGGGACAAGATCTCGAGCGACTGAAAGGGACGCCGTGCGCTTCGCGTTGAGCAACTTGTTCGCCGACCTACCGAACGAGCAGGTCGATGAAGCTCGGAGCTTCTACCGTTCGAGGGCGGCCGGTCGTGGCCCCGGCAGCGTGGAGGAGTTGAGGGAAGTGCGCGCGCAGAGGTCCGCGCTTGCCCCGGCTGATCCACCGGCCATCGAAGAGATGGCCGAAGCATCGGGAGCGCGTGTCCCGGTGCGAATCTTCACTCCGTCCGACGGGCGAGCACGAGGCGTCTACCTGGACATCCACGGGGGCGGCTTCTACATGGACTCCGCGGCACGAGGAGACGTGCGCAACCGTCGGCTCGCAGACGCCCTCCACCTCGCTGTCGTCAGTGTCGACTATCGCCTGGCGCCGGAGCATCCGTGGCCGGCCGCGCCCGACGACTGTGCGGCGGCGGCACTGTGGCTCGTGGAACAGGCGCGGGAGCGTTTCGGTACGAACCGGTTGGTGATCGGCGGGAGTTCGGCGGGAGCGACACTCGCACTGGCGACCCTGCTCCGGCTGAGGGACAGCGGGGCCGTCGACGAATTCGCGGGGGCCGTACTCCAGTTCGGCACCTACGACCTGAGCGCACAGACGCCGGCCGGACGCCGGATCGCGGACGAGTACTTCATCCGGGCCTACGCGGGCCACGTCGCGGACCGCACCCTTCCGGATATCTCTCCCATCTACGGCGACCTTCGCGATCTTCCCCCGGCGCTACTGGTCGTCGGAAGTGAGGATGTGGTGTTGGAAGACAACCTCGCGATGGCGGGTCGACTCTCCGCCGCCGGGAACCACGTCGAACTCCGGGTCTACCCGGAGGCGCCGCACGGTTTCACCGGGCACCCCACCGCAATGGCTCGGACAGCGCTCAACGGCATCGAGACCTGGCTGCTGGACCGCATCACCCAACCGTGAACGGCCTCGCCGGCACCGTGATCGTGTACCCGAGCGACCGCTTCCACCACCACGGCGACCCGGGACGGCAGCCCGCCGTGCGCGTGGGTGTGGCCGACCGTACGCGTGGCAGGCTGCGGGCAGGAGCTTCGGCACGGTGGTGGAGAAGCCTGGGTGCAACTATCCGCGTGTGGTCCTCGTCCCCTCGGGCATGACCGTGGCGCACCCGCATCCGCACCCGACCTTGCACCCCGCCCGGCCCCTGGAACCGCCGGAGTGGCCGCACTGCGGCCGTGATGCCACAGCAGCGGACCCGGTGGGATGCCGTGGGGTCCACGTGTCCGGTCATACGGCCTGCCTCGCCCACCTGACCGGGGCCGAACGCGACGCCTACCTGGCCGGTCTGTGCCCCGGCAGCCATATCGACCATCGCGGCACCACCTTCGCCGAAGCCCTCCTCGCGGCGCTCCTCGACGCTCTGCGCACTCCCACGAGGGCTCTCCACCTCGGCTTCGCCGATTTCGGCTCGGCGGTCTTCGAGAGTGAAGCCGGGTTCGATGCGGCGATCTTCGAGAGAGGTGCCAGTTTCGAGCGGGCGGATTTCCGGAGGACCGCCGTATTCCACTCGGCGCGCTTCAAGGGCCATGCCGAGTTCAAAGCGGCGACCTTCGGGGGCCGGGCCATGTTCGAGATGGCGGTCTTCGAGGAGTCGGCCCTGTTCGACTCGGTGACCTTCGAGCATGACGCCGGGTTCAGTCAGGCGACTTTCAAGGACATCGTCACGTTCGAGACGGCCGCGGCCTTCGAGGGAAACGCGGACTTCGAAGACGCGCACTTCGAGGACGGCGCCAAGTTCTCCTCGGCGTCCTTCGAACGCCGCGCCTGGTTCAAGTCGGCGACCTTCGGGGGGACCGTCCGGTTCGATGAGGTGACCTTCGAGGAAAGAGCCATCTTCGAGTCGGCGGTCTTCGGGTACATCGCCATGTTCGAAGCTGCGATCTTCGCGGGTGAGGCGGACTTCCGGTCGGCTGCCGTCCAGCACCACGCCCTGTTCCAGTCGGCGACCTTCCGAGGCGCTGCCAGGTTCGAGGCGGCCACCTTCGGAGGCGAACTCAGGTTCGACCGGGCGGGCTTCGAGCGGCCTGACCAGCTGGGGCCGTTTGTGTGTGCCGGGCGGGTGGGGTTGTCCGAAGCGGTGTTCGGTGGGTCGGTCACTCTGTCGTTCGCCGCGCGCCGGGTGGAGTGCCGGCGTACTCGCTGGACGTCGACGGCCGAGATACGTCTGCGCTACGCCACGGTCGACTTCTCCCACTCGTCCTTCGCCTCCCCTCTGGCCCTCGTCGCGGAGGCTGCTCCCTTCGCCCTGTCCGACGGACGGACACTGGAGGAAGAGGCTTTCGCCGGCGCGCCCGACGCCCGGGTGCGCCTGGTCTCGTTGCGCGGGGCGGACACGAGGCATCTGGTCCTGGCCGACATCGATCTCTCCGGGTGCCTGTTCACCGGGGCGGTGCATCTGGACCGGATACGGCTGGAGGGCGTCTGCGTCTTCGACACGACCCCGCCCCGCCCACGCCGATGGGGTCTTGGCCCGCGGTTCACCCCGCGCCGCACTCTGGCCGAGGAGCACCACTGGCGCGCGGGTCGGCCAAGGGCGGCGCGGGGCTGGAACAGGGCCGTGCTCGACGCCGGGCACGTCGGCCCGGCACAACTGGAGCCGGTGTATCGGGCGCTGCGCAGGGCTCACGAGCACGCCGGTAACCAGCCGTGGGCGGCGGACTTCGCCTACGGCGAGCGCGAGATGCGCCGCCACGACCGCACCGGCACCACTCGCGCCGAACGTGGACTGCTGCACGCGTACTGGCTGCTCTCCGGGTACGGGCTGCGTGCTTCCCGCGCCCTGGGTTGGCTCGCCGCCTCCATCGTCCTCACGGTGGTGCTGCTGATGTGGGCCGGGATTCCGCAGGACTCACCGAAGCAGGAGGCCGCCGGCCGTGTACCGGCAGGCGGGGGCACGGTCACTTTCGAGATCGGCGAGACCAGCCCCAGGAACCCCACCGGGGACCGGTTCACCAGCGAGCGTTTCGAGAAGTCCCTGGACGTCGCGCTCGGTTCTGTGGTGTTCCGCTCCTCGGGACAGCCCCTGACGACCGCCGGCGGCTATATCGAGTCGGTCTCAAGGCTGAGCCGGCTTCTTTTGCTGGGTCTGGCGGTCCTGGCCGTCCGTAACCGCGTCAGACGCTGACCGGGCACAGCGCGCACCGCACGGCCGCGTCACGGCACGAACCGCCCCCCGGGGCCTGGAGAAGCGAATTCCGCACGTCGAGGGGCGGCGGGCGCTTGTGGCCAAGTGGGCGGGGATCTCGGACGGTTCCCGGTGGGCGTAGCGGGCGACTTCCTGCGTGGGGCGGGACGAGCGCGGACCAGGTTGCGCCGGCCACCGCGACGACGCGGTTCGGATGCGGTCGCCCTCGGTGCCCGCGGGGAAGCGGCCGGCGTCGATGCGTCGACCGCCGAGGGGCGGGCTCTTGGACAACCCGGGCGTCACGATGGTGCGTTCGGGAGCGATCGCGGCGGGGCTGAGGAGTTCGGTGGCGTGGCGGCGTTCGCGGCCGGGTGCGTCACCAGCGGGGCGTGGGTGGGCCTGCGAGTGGTGCGGGATGCGATGACGAAACGGGTCAGGCGTTCTGGTCGACGGTGGCTTCGGCGAGGTGGTCCACCACGTCCGACAGGAGCCCGCGGCGTTCGAAGGCACGTCGCTGGCGGCGGGCGCCGCAACCGTCGCGACGCAGTCTCGCCAGAGTCCGCTCCACGTGGGGCAGGTCCCCGGTGTCGTCGAGGTCGCTGCCCACGTGGTCGATCAGGGCGTCGACGACGGTGTTCGCGGGGAGCAGGTCCGCCGTGTGCGGGTCGACCGCTCGGCCCTCGAGGCCGTCGCGGGCGGCGCGCCAGCGGGCCAGGGTCAGCACGCCGTCACGGATGTCGGGGGCGGGGTGGCCGTCGTGGACGGCACGCAACGCGCCGGTCACCAACGCGCGGACCAGGACGGCCTGCAGGACGGCCTCGTCCACGCTGGTGGACACATCCGGGGCGCGGACCTCCACGGTCGGCCAGTGGGCGGAGGGGCGCGCGTCCCAATAGATCATCTTGGCGTCCATCACGGCGCCGCTCGCGACGAGATCGGCCAGGGTGCGGTGGTAGTGCTCGGCCGAGTCCAGGCGCGGCGGGGATCCCGAGGCGGGCCAGCAGGAGACGGAGACGGCCCGCCAACTGGCGTGTCCCGTGTCGCGGCCTTCCCAGAAGGGTGAGTTGGCGCCGAGTGTGATCAGCGTGGGCAACCAGGGCCGGATGTGCCCGAGGACGCCGACGGCGGTGTCCAGGTCGAGCGTGCCGATGTGGACGTGACACCCGCAGGCGACGAGTGTGTCGGTGAGCGAGCCGTATCGGGCGCGTTGTTCGTGCCGGCGGGGGGCGTCGACGAGCCGCGACGCGGGCGGGGAGGTGAGGACCACCGGCGTGGCGGAGGCGACGAGGCGGCAGCCGTGCGCGGTGGCGGCGGCGGCGAGGCGGCGGCGCAGCGTGAGCAGGTGGCTGCGCAGTTCCTGGGCCGTGTGGGCGATGGGGGTGGCCGACTCCACCTGGTAACGGGTGGCCTCGATGTGGGTGGTGTCGCGGCCGTCGTCGGCCTCGGCCAGAACCGCTTCGGCGTGGGGTGCCGGGTGCGGGCCGTGGGCGTCGACGAGGAGGAATTCCTCCTCGACCCCCATCGTCGGCACGTTACCCGCGGTGGACTCGGCGGCGGGACCCGTGAGGGCAGTCGCGGTGGCGGCGGGCGTGGCGTGGGTCCTGCGGGGATCTGACATCGGCGATCCTTCGGCCCGATCGAGTACGACGTGCGGGCCGCCGAGGGATGGGCGGGAGGGGCCGAGGCGCTCGAATGGGCGGTTCGTGCCGGGCCGCCGATCGAAGCGGACCTGGTCGGTATCTCCACCATCACGGCCGGCCTGCCGCGTCGCCACCGGGCACGAGGGGCGCGCCGCAGTGACCGGTGAGCAGGCCGCGAGGCCCGGTGTCGCGCGTTACGGACGGTGTCCGCGCCGGCCCTGCCCCAAGCGCGCGGCGGGCGAGGACGGCTCGCGCCGCGTTGGTGCGATCGAGTGACCCTGCGGGGGCGGCACGGGCGCGGCGGCACCCGCGTTTCCGGCCGACGGGCGAAGTCGGAAGGCGCCGCTCGACGCGGCACGGGCCGCGCCCGGGTGCCGACGTCGGCCCGGATGACCGCGTCGAGGCGGGAGGCGGCGGCGATCCACGGCCGCGGCGTGACCGGGACACGCCGGCCCGGAGCGGATCGCGGATGACGCCTGTCGGCGCATCGGCTCGGCGTGCGTTGCCCGAACCCCGCCACCCGGTGTGCGTTGCCCGAACCTCGACTCGGCGTTGCCTGCCCACTGCCGGCGCAGGTGGGAATGTTCACCGGCACTGCTGTTGCACCCCGACCGGACGGGACGGGGCGCGCCGCGGGCCCTCGATCGTCGCGTCCCACTCGTCGGTGACCCCGACCCGGGGCCGAGACTGTGCTCAGCGAAGTTCGCGCCCCGGTGCCGCCGTCAGCGCGAACCGCCCTGCGGACCTTCGGCCGTACCGCCCCGCCGGCGTCCTCGCGCCGCGAACGTGCCGCCCACCGCGACCCCGAGGCACATGCCCAAGGCAATGCCCAGCGCGAGGTTCTCGAAGACCAGCAGCCCGAGGACGACACCCATCGCGAGCCCGAGGGAAAGGCCCACGGCGATGGCATTGCCCGAGGCGGATACCGAGTCGTTGCGTTCGTTTGGCACATGATCATTATGTCGAACCCGCATATTGCTTCACAGCATCGGTCAACCCGGACGTCCCTCGGCGCCACGCCGTGCGTGGGCCTTCTCACCGGCCGGCCAGGCGTTCCAGCAGCAGGAAGCCGCCGATCGCGGTGGCTCGTGCGGATCGCGTACTTGATGACCGGAGACCACGGCGAAGCCGAGGATCTCGCCCAAACGGCATTTGCCCGGGTGGGTGCCTCGTGGGCGCGAGTGCGGGCGGTCGAGCAGCGGGTTCGTACGTGCGCCGGGTCTCGTCAACTGCGATATCAACCGGTATCGCCGGTTGCGCCCAGTGGCCTTGTTCGGCATGCGCACGCCCGATGTGCCGGGCCCTGATCCGACCCACTGGGTCGACCAGCGCCATGCGTTGATGCCACCTGATGGAGGACCCTCGCATCAAGTGGTGACCCAGGACGACGAGACGACGCCCACGGCTCTTGTCTGCGCCCCCGGAGTCCGACTTCTGTGCCGGTCAACGCGAGGGGCAGAACTCGAGAGAAACGAGACAGGACCCGCGCGGCCCTGCCATGGGCTGACAACACCACGGAAGTCCTGCGGCTGTAGGCGACCCCGGGCCACGCCCGACACACGACCATCGCCCGTGCGGACGAGGTGATGTGACCGCGACGTGGGGTCACTACGCGCTCCGGTCGGCGACCACCGACCCGAGCGCGTCGTCGGCGTCTGCGGCTACGCGAATCCGACGGTGCCCGGGAGATCCCGGGTCCCACCGGGGTGCGGCCGAGCGGTCCAGGACGCGGACCGCCCGGGACACGGCGTCCTCGGCGGCGTTGGTCTCCCCGGTCATGTAGTGGTGGCGCGAGAGCCGGACCAGGGCCCGGCCGAATGCCGCGGGGTCCGCCAGCGGCTCGTACCGGCGCACCGCATCTTGGCCCGCGCGCACCGCCGAGGCGAAGCTGGATCCGGTCCCCGCGCCGTGGCGCGGGACCGTCGGTCGTCGCCGGCCTCCGCCTCGCGCCACAACCGGTCGACGGGCGCGGCCCAGGGATGCCGGCCGGACCGCCGCCGCGCGGATCCTTCGCCCGGGTGACGCCGCCCGAGGGGCGCATTGCCGTCTTCGGGGCGGGCCGCACGAGCGGCTACGAGACGACCCGGAGCCGATCGCTCGGCCCATGGCGGAGTTCTTCGAGAGCCTGCGCCGTGGCCTCGTCCGCGGGCAGCAGGACCACCAGTTGTTGTGCGTCCGAGGGCAGTTCGAGGGTCTCCCGGAGCAACCGCAAGGCGCACCCCGCGGGATGATCGAGTCGGAGGGGGCCGCGTTGCGGCACCACGTGCCCGTAGAGGCGGCGGGTGAAGTCCGGGCCCGCCACGGGCGCGAGTTCCGCGGCGAGCCACTCGGTGTTCTCGATGCTCGGCCCGAGCCACAGGTCGAAGGCCTGCTCGTCCGCGACGTCGTCCCAGTCCGCGAAGAACTCGCGGGCACGCGGGTCGGTGAACACGTAGCGGGTGAGGTTCGGGGCCTCGGCGTCGAGAAGTCCCGTTCCGTCGACCACCGCCGCGAAGCCGTCGGTGTGGGCGAGGACGTCGCCGAGCCGGTTCGTCACCAGTGCGATCCCCGGTTCGAGCAGACGCAGCGTCTCCAGGACGGACGGTCGCACCGCCCGGTTCGGTGGCGCGGGCCGGGCGTGCGAGGGGCATTCACCGCCGGTGATCTTCGTGAGGTAGCGCAGGTGCTCGCGCTCCGACGGATCCAGGCTCAGCGCGTCGGCGAGCGCGTGCGCGATCGGCGTGGAGGGATTGCGGTCCCGGCCCTGTTCGATGCGGGTCAGGTATTCCACGCTGATGCCCGCGCGCGCGGCGAGGTCCGAGCGGCGCAGCCCCGGTGCACGGCGGCGTCCATGATCCGGCAGTCCCAGCGATTCCGGCTGGATGCTGTCCCGCTTCGCGCGGATGAAGTCTCCCAACGGCGTACCCATGAGGCGAGCCTATGACGGTGTCGGCGGGGTGTGGAGGGCTCAGGCCGGCCCTGCGGGGGCCGGCCTGAGCGCGGTCTGGTTGCCGCCTCGGCGCCGCCTGATCGTGGTGGACATGGAGAACACCGAGCACAAGTTGCTGATCATCGTCGGAAGCGTTCGGGACGGAAGGTTCGGCCCGGTGGTGGCCTCGTGGGTCGCCGAACAGGCCGCCACCCACGGCGGCTTCGATGTGGACGTCGTCGATCTGGCCGAGATCGACATCCCGCTGGCGCTGCCCGCCGCGTCCCCGAAGTACGCGGGCGACGACTACCCCCGCCCGGCCGGGATGGCGGCGTTGACGTCGGCGCTGGAGGACGCCGACGCGTTCATCGTGGTGACGCCCGAGTACAACCACAGCTACCCCGCGTCCTTGAAGGCGGCCATCGACTGGCACTTCACGCAGTGGACGGCCAAGCCCGTCGCCTTCGTCAGCTACGGCGGCGCGGCGGGCGGGCGGCACGCGGTCCTGCACCTCGAGAACGTGTTGACCGAGTTGCACGCGGTCACCGTTCGCGACGGCCTCGCCTTCCCGAACTACTTCACCGCGTGGCAGGACGGCCGGCCGCCGGCCGCCGACGCGCCGGGGTACGCCAAGACCCTCCTCGACCAGCTCTCCTGGTGGGCGGGCGCACTCCGAGCCGCACGCGAGGCGGCTCCGTACCCGGCGTGAGCGCGGCGGCCATGGAGTAGGCGCCGCCCGGGTGTACCGATCCGCCGGTCGGCCGGCTCGCGCCCGGTCGCATGGCGTTCGGTCGCATGGCGTTCGCGGACCGGACGTACGGGGTCGACCCGTGGGCCCTGGACGATCGGGCCGCCGGCGCCGATTCCCGAGGCGGGGCCGGCCGTACCGGCACGGCGGACCCCGGGCAGGGTTGGGCCGGTTCGGCGGGCTGCCCCCGAGGGCGACGAGGGTCGGCGTGAGGGCTCGGGCGAGCTCGGGGTGGCTGTGGCGTCCGGAGGTCGGCCGCCTGGGGCGTGCGGATCTTCGGACGGTCCATCCCACGCCGATGTGCCCGCGGGCGCCCGACGGGCCCACCCCTCCCCGCGCCGCCCCCACACGGCGCAAGCGCCGGGGGCACGCTCGGTCCGGACGCGGACGGTGCGGCGGACGGGGCCGAGCTTGAGCCATCCGAGGGGCGCGACTGTTCCGATCGGGTGGGCGGGTCGGGTCGCTCGGCGTCGCACGGCGTGCCGTCGGACAGGGTGATGCTTCGGTACCGCCGTGCGGGGCGACGATGGGAGAACGCGATGACCACAGGTGTGGACAGGCCCGGCCGGCCGGTGCTACCGCCCATCCTCGGAGGGCAGAAAGCGTTGGTGACGGGGGCGAACTCCGGCATCGGCAAGGCGACCGCGATCGGACTGGGACGGGCGGGTGCCGATGTCGTCGTGAACTACGTCGCCGGCCGGGAGGCCGCCGAGGATGTGGTCCGAGAGATCGAGTCCTTCGGCGTACGGGCCTACGCGCACGAGGCCGATGTCTCCCAGGAGGACCAAGTCGTCGCGATGGTCGCGCGCATGGTCGAGGAGTTCGGCACGATCGACATCATGGTGGCCAACGCGGGGCTCCAGCGGGACGCCGCCTTCCCCGAGATGTCGCTCGCCGAGTGGCAGAAGGTCCTGGACGTGAACCTCACGGGCCAGTTCCTGTGCGCCCGGGAGGCGACCAAGGAGTTCCTGCGCCGCGGCGCCGTCCCGGAGGTGTCCCGCTCGGTCGGGAAGATCGTCTGCATGAGCTCGGTCCACCAGATCATCCCGTGGGCGGGCCATGTGAACTACGCCGCCTCCAAGGGCGGCGTCCTGATGCTGACGCAGACCCTCGCGCAGGAACTCGCCCCGCAGGGCATCCGGGTCAACGCGGTCGCCCCTGGCGCCATCCGTACTCCGATCAACCGCAGCGCGTGGGACACCCCCGAGGCGGAGGCCGATCTCCTCAAGCTGATTCCCTACCGTCGCGTCGGTGATCCGGAGGACATCGCCGACGCGGTGGTCGCACTGGTCTCCGACCTGATGGACTACGTCGTCGGCACCACGATCTACGTCGACGGCGGCATGACACTCTTCCCCGGCTTCGCCACCGGAGGGTGAGGGCGTGGAGGACCACGTCACTCCTCGTCGGGTGGTGATCCTCGGCGGCGGCTTCGCCGGACTGTTCGCCGTACGGGCGTTGCGCAGCGCCCCGGTCGCGGTGACCCTGGTCGACCGCTGTGCGCACCACCTGTTCCAGCCCCTGCTGTACCAGTGTGCTTCCGGCATCCTGTCCGAAGGCCAGATCGCGCAACCGCTGCGCGCCGTCCTGCGCCGCCACGAGCAGGTACGTTGCCTGGAGGCGACGGCGACCGACGTGGACGTCACCCGACGGGTCGTGCTCGTCGAGCGGCCGGACGGCCGCACGCTCGACCTCCCCTACGACGACCTGATCGTGGGGATCGGCGTGCGGCAGTCCTACTTCGGGCACGACGAGTTCGCCGTCCACGCCCCGGGCATGAAGACGCTGGAAGACGCGCTGAACGTGCGGAGCAAGCTCTACCGCGCGTTCGAGATGGCCGAGGCCGCCGAGGACGAACGCGAACGCGCGCAATGGCTCACCTTCGCCCTGGTGGGGGCCGGCCCGACCGGAGTCGAGCTGGCCGGCCAGATTCGGGAGATCGCCGGCCACACGCTCAACCGGGAGTTCTCCACCGTCGACCCGAGTCGGGCCCGGGTGCTGCTCTTCGACGCCTCGGACGCGGTCCTCGCCGCCTTCGGCCCCGTCCTGTCCCGTCGGGCCGCCCGCACCCTGGACGATCTCGGCGTGGAGGTGCACCTCGGCTCGATCGTCACCCACGTGGACGACCGGGGCCTGACCGTGCGCCACAAGGACGGCGGCACGGAGCAGGTGGAGGCGCGCACGGTGCTGTGGACGGCCGGGGTCGAGGCACCGCCGCTGGCGACGGCGCTGGCCAGGGCCACCGGGGCGGAACAGGACCGGGCGGGACGCATCCGGGTCGAGCCCGACCTGACGATCGCGGGCCATCCGGAGATCCGGGTCGTCGGCGACCTGATGAGCCTGAACAAGCTGCCCGGTCTGGCCGAGGTCGCGATGCAGAGCGGCGCCTACGCCGGCCGCCGGATCCGCCACGCCGTCGAGGGCAGGACCGGCAAGGCACGTCCGTTCCGATACCTGGATCTCGGCAGCGCCGCGTACATCTCCCGCGGCAAGGCGGTCGTCAAGATGGGCCGGTTCCACGCGTCCGGGCTGATCGGCTGGCTGATCTGGCTGTTCATCCACATCGTCTTCCTCACCGGCTTCCGCAGCCGGATCGGGGCGCTGCTCAGTTGGGCGGTGGTCTTCGCCACCGGATCCCGCCGCGAACGCGCCTTCATCGCGACCGACCCGCAACCCGACCCGCAACCCGCCCCGCCCCCGGCCACATCCCCCGGTCCGCCGAACGACCCCGCGGTCGCCCGGCACGAGTCGTCGAGGCCCGCATGAATCTCGTGCCCCAGATGCTGGCCGCGGCCGCACCGGAACAGCTGCTTCCCGCAAGGGAGTTGATGGCGTTCACGTTGGCCGCCCACATCACCCTGGTGCCGTTGGGAGTGGCACTGCCGTTCATCACGCTGGTGATGCACCATCGGGGTCTGCGCAAGAACGACCCGGTGGCCATGCTGCTGGCCCGGCGCTGGTCCGCCGTCATGGCCGTGCAGTTCGCGGTCGGCATCGTCACCGGCACGGTCCTGTCGTTCGAGTTCGGACTGCTGTGGCCGGGCATGATGGGTCGGTGGGGCGACGTCTTCGGCATCGGATTCGGGGTCGAGGCCTGGGCGTTCTTCCTCGAGGCGATCCTGATCGCGATCTACCTGTACGGCTGGCGGCGGCTGAAGCCGTGGACGCACTTCTGGCTCGGCGTCCCCCTGCCGCTGGCGGCGCTGCTCGGCGCGTTCGGGATCATCGCCGCCAACGCCTGGATGAACACCCCGGCGGGCTTCACCCTCGACCCGACCGGCAAGCCGGTGAACGTCGATATCCGAT
Organism: Embleya sp. NBC_00888; assembly: GCF_045207655.1. NCBI lineage: Bacteria > Bacillati > Actinomycetota > Actinomycetes > Kitasatosporales > Streptomycetaceae > Embleya > Embleya sp. NBC_00888. Next base: position 4,705,247 of record NZ_CP108785.1, read on the forward strand.
CGGTGATCTTCACGCCGATGTTCGGACCGCAGTACTGGCATTTCGTGGTCGCGATGTTCCTGACCGCGGGCTACGTCGTGGCCGGCGTCTACGCGGTCGGGTGGCTGCGCGGTCGCCGCGACCGCTACCACCGGCTCGGATTCCGGGTGCCGTTCACGATCGCCGCCGTCCTCACCCCCGTGCAGTTCGTCCTCGGCGACTCCATCGCCCGATCGGTCTTCCACAAGCAGCCCGTCAAGTTCGCCGCCACGGAACTGGTCTGGGACACCGACACCCACGTACCCGAGTACATGTTCGGCAGCCTGCAATCGGACGGAAGTGTCAAGAGGGGCCTCAAAATCCCCCAACTCGACTCCATCCTGGCCGGCTTCAGCCCCGACACCAAGGTGACCGGGTTGACCGCCGTGCCGGCCTCCGACCGCCCCACCCCGACCCAGGCGACGATCGCACACTGGGCCTTCGACATCATGGTGACCATCGGCAGCCTGCTGATCCTGTTGGCGCTGTGGTACGGCTGGTGTTGGTTGCGCCGCCGTGACCTGCCGCGGTCACGGTGGTTCTTCCGAAGCGCCGCCCTCGCCGGTGCGGCCAGTGTGGTGACCGTGGAATGCGGCTGGATCACCACCGAGGTGGGCCGCCAACCCTGGATCGTCTACCGGAACATGCGGGTCTCCGAAGCGGTCACACCGACCGGGGCGGCCACGCTGTGGACCGTGTTCGCCGTCATCGTGGTGCTCTACGTCCTCATCTTCGGGGCGTTTCTCGGCGTGCTCCTCAAGATGCGAAGTCGTTGGCGCCTGGCCGACTCCGGAGTCGGCCGCGTGTCGGCCGACGGGCCGGAGAGCGACACGCCGTACGGTCCACGCGGCGAACTGGTCACCACCGGCGCGAAGTCCGGCGCTCCGCCAGGGACTTCGGCTGGCGGTCCGGGCACCGGCCCGAACCCCGGGAGCGTGCCGTGATCGCCGACGTCGTGGCCTGGATCCTGCTGGTGGTGATCGCCGCGTACGTCTGCGGCGGCGGCGTCGACTACGGCGCCGGGTTCTGGGACCTGCTGGCCGGCGGCGCGGAGCGCGGGAAGGCCCCGCGCCGGCTGATCGATCACGCGATGGCGCCGGTATGGGAGGTCAACAACGTCTGGCTGATCTTCGTCCTGATCCTCATGTGGACCGGCTTCCCGGTGTTCTTCCAGACGGTGTTCACCGCGTTGTGGCTGCCGCTGGTGTTGGCCGCCGTCGGCATGCTCCTGCGCGGCGCCGGATTCGCGCTCCGCAAGCCCACCCGCAGGCTGGCCGAACGCCGGCTGTACGGGGCCGTGTTCGCGATCTCCTCGCTGCTCACCCCGTTCTTTCTGGGAGCCGCCGCGGGCGGCGTCGCCTCCGGCCGGGTCAAGCCGGGCACCACCGCTTCGGCCGACGCCTGGGCCAGCACGACCTCGATCTTCGCCGGCCTGCTCACCGTCGCGGCCACCGCCTTCCTCGGCGCGGTGTTCCTCACCTCGGACGCACGCCGCTTCGGCGCCCACAACCTGGTCGGCTACTTCCGGCTGCGCGCCTGGATCGGCATCGCGGCCCTCGTGATCCTGGGTGTGCTCGCCCTGGCCGTGACCGACGAGCACGCCTCGTATGTCCGGCACGGCCTCACCCACGGGATCGGGCTGGTGCTGGTGCTGGTCGCCGCGGTCGCCGTGGCCGCCACGGCCTGGCTGGTCTCCGGCCGCAACGCCGGCTGGGCGCGCTACACCTCGGTGGCCTCGGTCGCCCTGGTGGTCGCGGCCTGGGGATTCGCGCAGCGTCCCTATCTGGTGCCCACCTCACTGACCGTGCAGCAGGCGGCGGGAGACAGCGAGTCGCTGCGCTGGATGCTCATCGTCGCGCTCATCGCCGTCGTGCTGATCGGCCCGGCGCTGGTGGTGCTGTACCGCCTCGACACGCACGGCGTGCTGGAACCGCTGACCGACGAGGACGTCGGGGAGTGACGGCTTGCCACACCACACCGCACCACACCGCACCACACCGCACCGCACCGCACCGCATCGGGCGCGGCGGAGACGGGCGGCCCGCCGGCAAACCCGATGCGCAAGGCACGCGGCGACGACGGTCATCCCCGGCCGAGAAGCGAAATGTGACCTGCGGACAAGAGCGTTCCCCGGCCGGGGTGTCCGGTGCGGGGAGGCTCAGCCCAGGCGCTCCGCCAGGTGGTCGCCGACCCGCAGGGCGTTCGCGATGGCGGTCAGCGAGGGGTTGACCGCGCCGATGCTCGGGAAGAAGCTCGTGTCCACGACGTACAGGTTGTCCAGGTCGTGGGCCTTGCAGTTGACGTCGAGAGCCGAACTCCGCGGATCGGCGCCGAATCGCACGGTGCCCGCCTGGTGCGCGGTGGCACCGATCGGCATGCCCTTGTGCAGGTAGAGGCTGTGCGGGAGCAGGTGATGCGGGTGCATCCCCAGGTGTTCGAGGTTGCTCCGGAGCTTGTGCTGCAGGCGATCGAGTCCCTTGATGTTGTTCTTCTCGTCCAGGGCCAGGTGGATCTCGCCCTGGTCGTCCAGGGTCACCCGGTTGTCGGGCTGCGGGAGGTCCTCCCCGCACAGCCAGAAGTCCACGGCGTGGTGGGCCAGTACCTCGAAGGGCATGTCCGGCGAGGCCATCCCGGCCCAGCGCGGCGCCTCGCCGCGAATCTGGTCGGAGTCCGACTTGCCCAGCATCTGGATGCCGCCGAGCGGATAATCCCAGTCGTCCGCGCCCAGGTACCAGTCGTTCATGGCGAGGGTCTTCTGGAAGAGCGTGTTGTTCGGTTCCTTCGAAATCGCCATCAGGGCGAGGTTGTTGTGCCGCATGTAGTGGCGACCGACCACGTCCGAGCTGTTCGCCAACCCGCCCGGGTGCCGATCGTTGGCCGAACGCAAGAGCAGCGCCGCGGAGTTCACCGCTCCGCACGCGACCACGACGATGTCGGAGCGGAACCGGGCGATCGTCCCGTCCTCCAACTCGGCCACCACCGTGGTGACACTCCGCCCGCTCGGATCGGTCTCCAGCCGCCGCACGTTGGTGCCGGTCTCCATCCGCACGTCCGGAAACTCCAGCGCGGGATCGACGCAGATCACCTGGGCGTCCGCCTTGCCGCGCACCAGGCAGGGGAAGCCGTCCACCCGATTGCACCGGATGCACACGCTCTCGTGGGTGGCGCGGCCGTGCTCGTCCTGGGTGAGGTTCACGCCGATGGGCAGGTGGAACGGGTGCAGTCCGCGTTTCTCCATGTCGTCGCTGAGCTGCTGGATCCGCGGTTCGTGTTGTACCGGTGGATAGGCGTACTGCGCGCCGGCCTGCCCCTCACTCGGGTCCTCGCCGTGTCGGCCGTGCACGAGGTAGAGATGCTCGGCCTGTGTGTAGTAGGGCTCCAGGTCCTCGTAGCGGATCGGCCACGCGGGGGAGAGGCCGCCGTGGTGGCGCAGTTCGCCGAAGTCCTGGGGCCGCAGGCGGAACAACGCCGCGCCGTAGAACTTGGTGTTCCCGCCGACGTAGTAGTTGACCTCGGGCGGGAATCGGTCGCCGTGTTTGTCGAACCAGAACTCCGGGGCGCGGTACTTGCCCTTGACGAACACCGCGGTCGATTCCCAGTTGTCCCGCTCCCGGGGGAGGTAGCCGCCGCGTTCCAGGAGCAGGATGCGTTTTCCGGTGGAGGCGAGCCGGTGGGCGAGGGTGCCGCCGCCCGCGCCGGTGCCGATGATGATCACGTCGTAGTGCTCGTTGTCTGCCATGTCGCCACCTGGAGGTGAGTCGTCGGGCGAACGCGTCCGCCGGCGGGCCGCCGGTCACAGGATCGCGATGGGGTTGACGGGTGAGCCGGTCGCCGCGGGAAGCCGCAGTGGCGCGATCACGCACAGGAACGACCAGCGATGCTCTCGTTCGCACAGGGGCACCAGGTCCTCGAACTGCAGGTAGTCGAGGAGGTGGAGCCCGAGGGCATGGATGGCCAGTACGTGCACCGGGAAGTCGACGCCGTCCGTAAGGCTCGGGGCGGTGTCGTTGTTGCCGTCGCTGCCCAGGGCGGCCACCCCGCGCGCGGCCGGGAACTCCATCGCGCTCGGATGCAGTCCGGCTCGGCTGTGCGCGGCGTCCCACGGTCCGGTCTCGGCGCGTCGGCGGCGGTGGCCGACCCGGACGAACAGCAGGTCGCCCGGGCCCACGCGGACCTGCTGGGCGCGCTCGGCGGCGACGAGGTCGTCGGCGCTGACGTGGTCGCCCGGTTCGAGCCAGGGCACCTCGCGCAGTCGCGGGATGTCGAGCAGGACGCCACGGCCGACGATCCCGTCCCGGGCCTGCTCGACGGAGAGCGCCGTGGCGCCGTCGTCGGTGATGCCGGCCGCGGGGATGCCGCCGTGCAGCGTGCCGTCGTAGACGACGTGGCACAGCGCGTCGAGATGGCTGTCGGCGTCGCCGTGCACGTGCATGGCGAACCGGTCGGTGGCGAAATGGAGTCCGGTGTCGTCGGCCGTCGCCTCGGGCGGGCTGGTCATCCGGTGGACGGCCGGGTGCGGGTTGTCCGGTGCGGGCCGGGTCTCCACCGGTGAGGCGAGTGTGACGGTACGCCCCGAGCGGACCTCCGCCGCCGCGGCGCGCACCGTCTCCGGGGTGATGCCGGCCAGGGCGCCCCGCCCGCCGCTCGGGTCGGCGACCTGCGCGCGCAGGCGTTCGTACAGGGCCGTGAACTCGATTCGGCTCTGCATCGCATCCCGGTTCCGGCGCGGTCGGCGGTCGGGTCCGCTCGGTATGCCTGTGCACATCGTTGCCGCCCCGCCTCAGCCGCGCCGGTTGTCGAGGGCCTTGTCCAGCGTGCAGGCCGCCGTGACGAGGGACAGGTGGGTGAACGCCTGCGGGAAGTTGCCCAGTTGCTCGCCAGTGGGGCCGATCTCCTCGGCGAAGAGGCCGACGTGGTTGGCGTAGGTGAGCATCTTCTGGAACGTGTACCGGGCGGGGCGCAGGCGTCCGGCCCGCGCGAGCGCGTCCACGTACAGGAAGGTGCACAGGCTGAACGTGCCCTCGGAGCCGCGCAGGCCGTCCGGAGAGGCCGCCGGGTCGTAGCGGTAGACCAGGCTGTCGGAGACCAGCGTGCGGTCCATGGCGTCCAGGGTGGACAACCAGGACGGGTCCCTGGGCGCGACGAAGCCCACCCGCGGCATCAGCAGCAGCGACGCGTCCAGGACGGCGTCCCCGCCGTAGTGCTGGACGTAGGCCTGACCGGACTCGCTCCAGCCGTGTGCCATGACCTGTTCGAGGATGGTGTCGCGGGCCTCGGTCCAGCGCACGGTGTTCGCGGGTCGGCTGAACTGGGTCGCCATCCGCAGGCCGCGGTCGAAGGCCGCCCAGCACATGACCCGGCTGTAGGTGAAGTCCTTGCGCCCGCCCCGGGTTTCCCAGATGCCCTCGTCGGGCCGGTCCCAGGAGTCGGCCAGCCAGTCCAGCGTACGGGCGAGGATCTGCCAGCCCTGGTAGCCGGACTGGACGGCGACCTCGCGTCCCTCGGACAGGGCGTAGAGCGCCTCGCCGTAGATGTCCAACTGCAACTGGTCGGAGGCCGCGTTGCCGAGCCGCACCGGCGCGGAACCCCGGTACCCCTCGAGGTGGTCGAGGGTCTCTTCCGTCGTCAGCGGCTCACCGTCGACCCGGTACATGATCTGAAGCGGCTCCCCGTCCTGCCCGGCCGCGGCACGCAGTCGGTCGCCGAGCCAGTGGGTGAAGGCCGTCGCCTCCTCGACGAAGCCGAGGTCGAGCAGCGCCCGGACGGAGAGCGACCCGTCGCGCACCCAGGTGTAGCGGTAGTCCCAGTTGCGTTCGCCGCCGACCTGTTCGGGCAGGCCCATCGTGGCCGCGGCCACCGGCGCGCCGGTGGGGGCGTAGGTGAGCAGCTTGAGGGTGATGGCGGAACGGTTGACCATGTCGCGCCAGCGGCCGCGGTAGTTGGAGCCGTGCACCCATTGCTGCCAGAAGTCGGCGGCGCTCCACAGCTGTTCGGTGCCCCCGGTGACGGAGATCGGCGCCGGAGCCTCGCCGTCGCCGGCGCAGACGGTGAAAACGGCCCCCGCCTCCCGCCCGACGCCCAAGGTGATCGAACCCCGCAGATCCTCGCCGTCCCGCTCCAACGGAAAAGTGCTCTGGAGGTACGCGCTGACGCCCGGGGCCCGGAACACGCCACCATCGGGTCCCAGATCGAGCCGGTGGGTCGCCCGGCCGTAGTCGAAGCGCGGCCGACACTCCAGGTCGAACCGCACGGTGCCGCGCACCGTTCGCACGGCACGGATCAGGGTGTGCCGGTTACTGGGGGTACGGCTGTTGTTCGGCGGCATCCAGTCGATCACCTCGCCGACCCCGTCCGGCGACATGAACCTGGTCACCAGAATCGCGGTGTCGGGGTAGTAGAGCTGCTTGCAGGTGGTTTCCGCGAAGTCCGGGCCCAGCCGGAAGAAGCCGCCTCGATCGTGGTCGAGCAACGCCGCGAAGATGCTGGGGGAGTCGAACCGGGGCGCCGCGAACCAGTCGACGACACCCTGTGAGGAAACCAGCGCGGCGGTCTGCAGGTCGCCGATCAGACCGTGTTCCGCGATGGGCGGGTATCGGTCCATGAGCATCCAATCTCAGGCGGATCCCTACCCGATCCACTATCCGCCCGGTGCCGGCGTCCTGCCTTTCGGGAGCCGCGCGCGGCCGATGCCGCTCCCGGTGCAGCCCGATTGCCGAAGAGGGTGGGTGCGGTGTTGGCTGGAGGGAACCCCTCGACGAACCCCGCCCCCACCGGTCCGGCCCGCGACCGGCGGAGTGCGGCAGGGCGTCCGAAATCCCGGAGGTTCTGGATGGACATGATCCATGTCCGTGCCGTGAGCCCGCCCGACGTCACCGGCGAGGCCGTCGCCCTGCTCGCCGGCGATCCGTGCGTCCTCAACCTGATCGTCCAGCCCGGTGTCGCGCGCAACCCGGACGGTGACGCGATCGCCTGCGACGTGCTCACCGGAGCGGCGAACGACGTTCTGCGCGGCCTTCGCGCGCTGCGTCTCGACCACCGGGGTTCGATCGTCATCGAACCGGTGGACATGGCCTTCTCCGGCCGCGCCGCCGACGCCGGAGCGCGGGATCTCGGGCCTTTGACCCGGGCGCCCGTCTGGGAACAGGTCGAGGCGCGGATCCGCTCCCAGGGGACGTACGCGCCGAGCTTCTTTCTCTATCTGGTCATCGCGGGACTGATCGGCTCGGTCGGGATCGTCACCAACTCGCAGATCCTGATCGTCGCGGCCATGGTCGTCGGCCCCGAGTACGGGGCGATCGTCAGCGTCGCGCTGGGCATCGACCGCCGTGATCGCACGAGAATCCGACAGGGTCTGCGCGCGCTCTTCGTGGGCTTCGTGCTGGCGATCGTCGCCACGTTGTTGTTCAGCCTCCTCATTCGCGCATTCGATCTCGAGTCGAGGGCGTTCGGCCTGGGACTGCGGCCGGTGTCCAATCTCATCAACACGCCCAACTTCTTCTCGGTCGCCGTCGCGACGTTGGCCGGGATCGTGGGCATCGTCTCGCTCACCGAGGCGAGGACGAGCGCTCTGCTCGGCGTGTTCATCTCGGTCACCACCATCCCGGCGGCCGCCGACGTCGGTGTCTCCGTCGCGTTCGCCGCCTGGCGAGAGGCATGGGGGTCGCTCGTGCAACTGCTGCTCAACATCGTGGTCCTGGTCGCGGTGGGCACCGCCACGCTCCGCCTCCAGCGGGAGATCTGGCGCAGGGTCGGCCGGCGCCGCGGGCAAACCGGCAGACGACCCGGTCACGGCGGGTAGGAACACCGGGGTCGAGGCCCCGAACGGCGGCTCGGCGGCGATCCGATTGGGCCATGGGCATGACGGTGCGGGACATGCCGGGGCTCCGCGGGTCGGGTACGCGGAACCTGCTCCTGCCGCGTGATATCACCGGACAAAGGCTTGTGAGCCGACGCCTGCGGGTGGGTTCCGATGCTGAGGAGACGATGCGAGTGTCGGCCACGCCTGCCGGAGAGCCCGAAAAGGTGTCACCGGATCCCTTCGCGCCGGTCCGTTCCCGCGGGTACGTGGGGCTCTTGGTGATAGCGGCGGTTCTCGGGGTCCCGATCTCGGCGGCGGCGTTCGGATTCCTCGCCCTCGTCTCCCGACTCGAATCGCTGACCTACACCGATTTGCCCGAGGCCCTGGGCTTCGACGACACGCCCTCGTGGTGGCCGGTACCGCTGCTGGCCGTGGCGGGGCTGCTGGTCGGGCTGATCATCAACCGTCTACCGGGGGAGGGCGGGCACAAGCCCGCCGAGGGCCTCGGCTCGACGGGCGCGGCGTCCGCGAAGGAGCTGCCCGGTATCGCGCTCGCGGCGCTGGCCTCCCTCGGGATGGGCGTCGTCCTCGGGCCCGAGGCGCCGCTCATCGCTCTCGGCGCCGGCCTCGCCGTGTTCGGCGCACGGCTGGTGAAGCGGGACATCGGGCCGAAGGTGAGTGCCGCCGTGGGCGCCGCCGGGAGCTTCGCCGCGGTCAGCGCGCTGCTGGGATCGCCGCTCCTGGGGGCGTTCCTGCTGATGGAGGCATCGGGCCTGGGCGGGCCGACGCTCGGCATGGTGCTGGTGCCGGGACTGCTTGCGGCCGGCATCGGTTCGCTCGTCTTCATCGGCCTGGGCTCGTGGACCGGCCTGGGCACCTACTCCCTGACCCTCGACGACGTGCCCGCCGCCGATGTGCCGGATTTCGCGTCCTTCGGCTGGGCCCTCGTCATCGGGCTCGCGGCGGCCCTCCTGGGCACGGGTATCCGCCGGGGCGCCCTCTATCTACAGCCGCGGGTGGAGCAGCACAGGGTGCCGGTCACCGTGGCGATGGGGACGATCGTCGGGCTGGCCGCGCTCGTGTACGCCGAAGGGTCGGGGTACGACGCGTCGGGGGTGCTGTATTCGGGGCAGCACGCGCTGGACCCGCTGCTCGCCGGCAGTGACGGATATTCGGTGGGCGCGCTCGTACTGCTCCTCTTCTGCAAGTCGGTGGCGTACTGCGTGTCAGTGAGCGCCTTTCGGGGAGGCCTCGTCTTTCCCTCGATGTTCGTGGGCGCGGTGGGCGGGATCGCGCTGTCCCATCTCCCCGGGCTGGATCTGACGTCCGGGTTCGCGATGGGTATCGGCGCCATGTGCGTGGCGATGCTGAAACTCCCGATGACCTCGGTGCTGTTGGCCACCCTGCTGCTGGGGTCCTCGGGGCTCACCGTGATGCCGCTCGTGATCGTCGCGGTGGTGGTCTCGTACGTCGTCTCGCTGCGACTCGTCCCGGTGCCCCGCGTTCCGCCCGCCACGCCACCGGGCTCCGAGTCCGTCGGTGCCCACGCCGACCCGTCCTAGTCCGACGCCCGTTCCGGTACGCGGGGCCGCTCGGGCCGTGTGTACCGGGCCCGGTACCCGAGGTGGAGGCCGATTGTGTCCGTGAGTCCGACAGGGCGGCAGATCGTGCTGCGCAAAGGCGAACAGACCGCCGTCGTCGTGGAACTCGGGGGTGCGCTGCGCGGCTACTTCGTCGGTGGACGGCCGGTACTGGACGGCTTCTCCGCCGACGAGCCGATCGTGGGTGGTCGTGGTCAGGTCCTCGTACCGTGGCCGAACCGGATCGGCGGAGGGCGGTACCGGTGGAACGGCGAGGAGTTCCGGCTGCCCCTGACCGAGCCCGAGAAGGGCAACGCGATCCACGGGCTGCTGCGCTGGACGTCATGGCAGGTGGTGGAGCAGCACGAGGATCGGGTACTTCTGGGGGTCACGCTCTGGCCACAGCCGGGTTACCCGTTCCACCTCCACGTCCGGGTCGAGTACGCGCTCGGGGCGGCGGGGCTGGCGGTGGCCGTGGTCGCCCGGAACGTCGGTACCGGCACGGCGCCCTACGGTGTCGGCCAGCACCCGTACCTCACCGTGGGCACCGACTTGGTGGACGACGCGGTGCTCACCCTCCCGGCCCGGAAATGGCTTCCGGCAGACGATTCGGGCATGCCCGCCGCGGCCGAACCGGTGGCCGGCTCACCCTTCGACTTCCGCACCCCGAGGGCCGTGGGCGCGCGGCACTTGGACACGGCCTTCGCGGAATTGGAGCGGGACTCCTCCGGTCTTGCCGCGGTGCGGCTGGCGCACCCTTCCGGATCGCACGGCACCGACCTGTGGCTCGGTGAGGGAGTCGAGTTCGTGCAGGTGTACACGGGAGACACGCTCCCCGAGCCGGCCCGGCGCAAAGGCATCGCGGTGGAGCCGATGTCCTGCCCGGCGGACGCGTTCCGAAGCCGCGCCGGCCTGGTGGAACTCGAGCCCGGTGCCGAGCACGCCTTCAGGTGGGGCCTGCGCGCGTGGACCGAGGGACGCTGACACCGAGACGACGTGACCCGCTGCCCGCTCGGCGACGCTCGGCCTCTTCGACGTCGGTCTCGGCGGGGGCAGCGCGGCGGCCCCCGCCGAGCCGCGATGCCCCGCCGATCGGTCGGGTGAGGACCGCGTCGAGGTCGGCGAGCAGTCGAAGACTGGTCGTGGGTGGGCGGCCGAGACCGCTGGGTCAGGGCCCGGGTTGGGTTTCACGGTGTCGGCCGAACAGGGCCATGCAGACCTGGTTGGGTCCGACGATCGGGTGATCCGGGAGCGTGGCGAGCACGCGCAGGACCGACGGGGGCGCGTGGTTGGCGCGGGCGTACGCGATCAGGCCGCCGGGGCGCGCGGGATAGGTCGCACCGCGGAGCGCGCAGTGGATCTCCATGGGCGTGGGGTCCGTTCCGGAACAGGCCGGGGCGCTCATGGCGACGCCCCCTCGATGCGGCCGTCACCCGGTCCGCTGGGGGAGCCGCCCGTGGTCGCACGGGGTGGCGGAGCGAACGCGAGACAGGTGAACAGGTGCGCGGTGCCCGTGATGTCCAGGAGACGGCGAAGCTTGTCGCAGGGCACGAGGGTGAGTGCGATCCCGCGCTCGACGGCTGTGGCCCGTGCGTACAGCAGGGCGTGGATTCCGGTGCTGTCGCAGAACGTCACCGCCCGCATGTCCACGTTCACTCGACGTGCCCCGGAGCCCAGGACGGTGTCGAGGGCTTGCCGAAGCTGCGGCGCGGTGTCGATGTCGATCTCCCCGCCGATCCGCAAGAGGGTTCGGGCACCGTCCGTGGCGGTGTGTACCCGGAGATGCCGCGTCATGGTTGCGCCGTGGCGGCGGCGTCCGGGGCGACTCGTGCCCCGGCGGCGGGTGTTGGGGCGACGTGGGGACATTGCCATTCCCTCACTCGGGTGCCGTGGTGGATCTCGATCGGGGTGCGGGCCTGTCGGGTCGGTTGGATCCGGGGTCCGTCAACTCCAGGATCGGACGCCGGCAAAAGCACGTCAAGGAATTCGGGAACTTTGTTTCCGGTGTAGTGATGCCGGAATGACCGAGCTTACGATGGGTGTCATGAGTGATGCGGACGAGGCCCGGCCGTCGTGGACCTTCTTCACCAGTCACGCCCGTGTGCTGTCGGTGATCGCTCGTGATCCGCAGGCGCGTGTGCGCGACATCGCGGCCGTGTGCCTGCTGACCGAGCGCGCCGTCCAGGGCATCCTGGCCGACCTGGAGGACGGCGGGTATCTCATCCGCGAGCGCAGCGGGCGCCGCAACACGTACCGCATCGTCCCCGGAACGGAGGTGCGCCATCCCGCGGACCGGGGCCGGGCCGTCGCCGACGCCCTCGACCTGCCCGTGGCGGAGCACTCGGGCGCCCCGGACGCGGCGGACGTCGACACGGACCCGTCCGGGACCCGGGCGCCTTGACCGGATGCCCGAGCCCGCAACCGCGGCCGGGGTCGCCCCCGGCACGATCCCGACGCGGGACGGGGATCGGGCGTGCCGAGACCCCCGCGGGATGCAGGCGCGGGGGTCTCGGTGTGTCGGACGCGGAGGAACGTCCGGGAAAAATGCCCTCGGAAGGGTCAGCCTCGGTGGCCGTCGTGCTGGGGCGCCTCGTGGCCGCCGTCGTGCCCCTTGTGCCCTTCGTCGTCCCCGTCGATGTTGAGGCAGGTGTTGCCGAGGGTGGGGTTGAGGATGCCGACGATGTTCACGGTGTTGCCGCACAGGTTGATCGGCACGTGGACCGGGACCTGGATGTTGTTGCCGGAGGCCACGCCGGGGGAGTCGACGGCGGCGCCGTCCGCGTCGGCCTCGGCGTGCGCGGCGCCCGCGCCCGCCATCAGGACGGCTGCGGTGCCGGCCATCACCATGGTGACCTTCTTGAACGAACCCACGAACACTCCCTCTTCGCTGCGGCGCCGGTCCGTCCCGACGCCCTCGTCCCGACCAACGATCCACATGCCCAAAGGCTTCGGCCCCGGCCACCGTTCACCCGAACGACGCATCCCACACGGTGTCGGACGGTGGGTTCCCGGTCGGAGACGGTCTCGTTGATGTCGCCGAGTTCGATGGCATGGACACATACCGACGCCCGGCCCGCCCGCAAGGTGCCCAAGCGCGGCGACGAAGGCAAGCCGCACCGACTCGCCGGCCGTCGCGTTCGCAGGGGAGCCCGATTTCACCCCTGAAAGTGCGCGACGGCGGGGGTGTGCGCCGGGCCTGGGGCCGCCGGATCAACGTGGCCCTCTCGGGAAGGGTTCAGCGGTGCCGGCCCTCCGGAGTCGTGCCGCGAGGCCGCCGGATCGTGCGACGCCGGGTTCGGGAGCAGCATGGAGACAAGCCCTCAGCCGGCGCGTGACCGCGTTGGCCGCGCTGGGGAGGGAGCTGTATGGGATGAGTGCACACGAGTCGCCCCCGCAGGGCGAGCACGGCCAGGGGGCCGTGCCATCGCCGCCCGGAGGACTACTGGACCTGCTGAGCGTGGCCGCGATCGTGCTGGACGACCGCGGGAAGATCGTGTTCTGGAGCCCGCAGGCCGACAAGGTGTTGGGCCACACGGCCGAGGAGGCGCTGGGGCGGTACGCGGCCGACGTGCTGGTGCACCCCATGCACCGGGACCTGGTGGTCAAGCTGTTCGCCGAGATACTGAGCACCGGCGCGAGCTGGGCCGGCGCGTTCCCGATTCGCCACGGGGACGGCACCACACGCCTGGTGGAGTTCCGCAATATGCGCCTCCTGGACGACCTGGGCGACGTCTACGCCCTCGGCATAGCCGCCGACCAGAGCATGCTGCGGCGGGTGGAGACGGATCTGGCCCTGTCCGAGCGCCTGGTGTCGCAAGCCGCCATCGGTATCGCCCTGCTGGACGCCGACCTGCGCTATCTGCTGGTCAATCCGGCGCTGGAACGTATCAACGGCAAATCGGCGGCCGACCACATCGGGCGGCGCCCCGTCGACATCGTCCCGTCCCTCGACGTCGACACCATCGAGTCCGCGCTGCGCCAGGTGCTGCTCACCGGCACGCCCCTGATCGATCAATACACCGTCGGCCGCACCCCGGCCGACCCCGACCACGACCACGCCTGGTCGGTCTCGTACTTCCGGCTCGAAGGTTCCGGCGGGCGGGTGATCGGAGTGGCGACCACCGTGGTCGACGTCAGCGAACGCCACCGGGTCGCCACCGAGGCGGATCGGGCCCGCCGCCGGCTGGCCGTGATCGCCGACGCCTCCGCCCGCGTCGGCACCACCTTGGAGGTGGAGACCACGGCCCAGGAACTGGTCGAGGTCGCCGTGCCCGATCTGGCCGACGTGGCCGCGGTCGACGTCCTCGACGCCGTCCTGGCGTTCCGCCGTACCAGCGCATCCGTGGACCGGGGCCCGGAGATGTTCCGCGCGCTCGCCGTCGCCTCCGCCTACCCCACACCGGCGACGGCCTCCCTGAAGGTCGGGGACCTCGCCGCGTACAGCGCCGACCGTCTGATCACGCAGTGCGTCCACACCGGGCAGCCCGTCGTGGTCGCCCATGCCGACAACAGCGATCTGCAGCACATCGCCCCCGATGCCGACGTCGCCACCGCCTTCGCCCGGGCCGGGGTGCACTCCTACCTCGCGGTGCCGTTGATCGCCCACAACGAGGTCCTCGGCGCCTTCGACCTGCTGCGTGCCCGCAACCCGCTCCCCTTCGACGACGACGACGTGATCCTCGCCGTCGAACTCGCCGCACGCGCGGCCGTCTCCATCGACAACGCCCGCTGGCACCAAAGCGTCCGCAACGTCTCCGAGACCCTCCAGCGCAGTCTCCTGCCCGGCCGCCCACCCGAGCTCACCGGTCTCGACGTCGCCTCCTTCTACCAGCCCGCCCAGGCATCCCACGAGGTGGGAGGCGACTGGTACGACGTCATCCCGCTGACGGACGACAGAACCGCGCTGGTGATCGGCGACGTGATGGGCAACGGCATCGACGCCGCCGCCACCATGGGCCGACTGCGCACCGCCACCTGCGCCTTCGCCGACCTCGACCTGCCTCCCGAGCACGTGCTCCAACACCTCGACAGGATTACCGACGGACTCGAGCACTACATCGCCACCTGCATCTACGCCGTCTACGACCCGCACCGGCACCGGTGTCACATCGCCAACGCCGGCCACCTACCGCCGGTCCTCGCCCCCGCCGGACGGCGACCCCGACTGCTGGACCTGCCGTCCGGGGCACCGCTCGGCGTCGGCGGTATCTCCTTCCACACCACCGACTTCGAGCTGAACCCGGGCGACCGGCTCGTCCTCTACACCGACGGCCTCGTCGAAACTCGCCACCACGCCATCGACGAACGCCTGGACACGTTGCTGCGCACCCTCGACGAATCCCGCCTGCCCCTGGACGACACCTGCCAATGGCTCCTGCAAGCCCTGCGACACCCCGACGACCACGACGACGTCGCTCTCCTGATCGCACAGGCCACCACGGTGCCCGCGGACCGTCGCGGCCCCACACCTTGACCCCGTGGACGAGGTCTGCCCGGACCGGCGCCCCGGCCGGTTCCGGAGGCGAAGCGCGAGCCGACCGAAGCGCACGCGCCGATCCCCGGCGGCCGGTACGGACCGGAACGGCAGTCGGTACGGACCGGAACGGTGGGTGGCGTGGGACGCCGATGACCGGGCGCGGGGTCAGGCCCGCCGGCGTGTTGCGGCGCTGCCGCGCTGCGGGTGTGCTGTGCCCGAGGTATCCCGGCGGCCACGATCGCTCTTGCGTCAACAGGCCTGCCGCCAGGGTATTTTCAGGTTGAGCCTTGAACGGGTGCCACCCCGACGATGAGACTGAGAACCGTTTTGCGCACTGCGCATCGTTGTGCCGGGGCGTGGGTTTCGAGAAGGGGGCCGTGATGGTGGCTGCCGGGGGTGCGCGGGACTACGCGCGGAGGATGGGCATCGTTCCGTCCACGGTGGTCCAGGAGTTGGGCTGGGACGATGACACCGATGACGAGATCCGTGCCGACATCGAGGACACGATCGGCACCGAGATGGTGGACGACGAAACCGACGAAGTCGTGGACGTAGTCCTGCTGTGGTGGCGGGAAGGCGATGGCGACCTGGCCGACGAACTCGCTGATGCGGCCTCGCCCCTTGCCGACGAGGGCGTGCTCTGGGTCCTCACTCCGGAGACGGGCCTGCCCGGCCACGCCGATCAGAGCGAGATCGCCGAGGCGGCGGACACGGCCGGCCTGGTATCCATCGGTACCGTCACCCTCGGGGCATGGTCCGGCAACCCTCTCGTCCAGCCCAAATCGTCCTGATCGTCGTTCCGGTCGTCGAGCGTCACCGGGTCGAACCCGCGCCCGCCGCCCTGGCCGCGTAGGTTCCGCCGGCCCCGCTCCCGCAGGGGGCGGCGATCACTCTCGGGTCGCGAGCCGTTCCCGGTGGACCCGGGAGGTCCCGGTCGCAGGGACCCACCGGAGGGGTCAGTGTGGGAGAAGGGGATATCCGCTCAAGGGGTTGCCCGATAGGGAGGCCTGGACATGGCCACGCACACACAACGAGCCACTCACTCGTCCGGTTGGACCACGTTTGCCGCGGTGCTCATGACCGTCGGCGGCGTCCTGGCGGTCTTCCAGGGAATCGCCGCCATCGCGAAAGACGATGTCGTCGTCGAGACGCGCAACTACTCCTTCTCGTACAGCACCACCGGCTGGGGCTGGATCCACCTGATCCTGGGCATCGTCATCTTCCTCGCAGGCCTCGCCCTGTTCACCAATGCCCTCTGGGCCCGCTTCCTCGGTGTACTCCTGGCGGGGCTGAGCATGCTCGCGAACTTCGTCTGGCTGCCTCACTACCCGGTGTGGTCGATCATCGTGATCGCCATCGACATCGCCATCATCTGGGCGTTGTGCACCGGTCCACAACGGAGCAACCGGTAAGCCACGCAGGACGGTCGGCGGCGCTGCGTCCGACATCCCGGGCGGCGCGTACCCCTGAACCTCGGGCGGAGTATGCCCGCTGTCGGGTACCAGAGTTCACTCGTATTGTTCGGAAGGAGATGCTTATACGGCAATACGAGAGGGTTTCTGATGGCTCTGCACAAGGCCAGGGAACAGGCCGGTAGCTCCGCCGACGACGTCTTCGCCTCCCCGCTGAGCGAACGCCCCTTGTCCAAGCGAGCCATCCCCGAACTTCCGACGCCCCCGGACATCGTCTTCCAGGTGCTGCGCAACGAACTGCTCCTGGACGGCAACGCCGCACAGAACCTCGCCACGTTCTGCACCACCTGGGCGGACGACGAGGTGCGCCGACTGATGGATCTGTGCCTCGACAAGAACATCGTCGACAAGGACGAGTACCCGCAGACCGCGGAGATCGAGTCGCGATGCGTCAACATCCTGGCGAACCTGTGGCACGCGCCGGACGGCGGCGGCAATGCCGTGGGCTGCTCCACCACCGGTTCCAGCGAGGCCGCCATGCTCTGCGGACTCGCGCTGAAGTGGCGGTGGCGCAACCGGCGGCGCGAGGCGGGCCTGCCGACCGACCGGCCCAACCTGGTGTGCGGGCCCGTACAGGTGTGCTGGGAGAAGTTCGCCCGCTACTTCGACGTCGAGCTGCGCCAAGTCCCGGTGGAGTCGGGAGCGACCGGCCTCGAGCCGCACCAACTGCGCGACTACGTCGACGAGAACACCATCGGCGTCGTGGCGATCCTCGGTGTGACCTACACCTGCACATACGAGCCGGTCGCCGAGATCGCGGCCGAACTCGACCGGATCCAGGCGGAAACCGGCCTCGACATCCCCGTGCACGTGGATGCGGCGTCCGGCGGGTTCATCGCGCCCTTCCTGCATCCCGACCTGTCGTGGGACTTCCGGGTGCCGCGCGTTGCCTCGATCAACTCGTCGGGCCACAAGTACGGCATGGCCCCGCTCGGTGTCGGCTGGGCCCTGTGGCGCGATACCGCCGCCCTGCCCGCCGACCTCGTCTTCCACGTCAGCTACCTCGGCGGCGACATGCCGACTCTCGCCCTGAACTTCTCGCGCCCCGGCGGGCAGGTCATCGCCCAGTACTTCCTGTTCCTGCGCCTGGGCCGGGAGGGGTATCGGCGGGTCTACGAGGCGTGTGCGCACACGGCCCAGGGCCTCGCCCGGCAGATCGCCGACATGGGCCCCTTCACCCTGCTCTACGACGGGGTGGGAGCGCTGCCGGCCGTCTCGTACACGCTGACCGATCCCGACTCGCGCCGGTGGAGCCTGTACGACCTCACCGACCGGCTCCGGATGCGCGGTTGGCAGGTGCCTTCCTATCCGCTGCCGCCCGACCGCCAGGAGACCGTCATCCAGCGGGTACTCGTGCGCCACGGCGTCGACCGCGACGAGATCGATCTGCTCGCCGACGACATGCGCCGCGCCATCAAGGAACTCGACGACGGCCGCCCGAGCGACGCGAGCCGCGGCGGCTTCCACCACTGACCGGGGCCTCGGCCGGCTTTTTGCCGTCGGGCCGTTGGTGGACCAGGGCCCGGGAGCGCCTGTGGTCCCACGGTCGCCACACCGTTCCACCCCGCCGAGCGTCTCCAGCCGCACGGTGATTCACCCGGTGCCTCAGTGCGGGGTAGGGCAGGGGCACGGAACCTGGTAATACGGTGTCATGAGGTCGAGGCGGTCCGCGTATTCGGGTCGGCCGAGATCGCGGTACGCGCGCTTCCACAACGGTTTGAGGTCGGCGAAGTAGCAGCTCGGTCCGTTGACGAACGTGTCTTTGAGTGCGAGTAACGCGGTCGCCGGGTGTCCGGCATCGAGGCTGCAAGAGGCCGCGACCAGCTCTGGTTCAAGCAGCGGGTGGTCCGCGACCACCGGCCGGCGATCGGCGTACGCGTCGGCTGGGGCGTGTACGCCGATACCGTCCGCGCCGGGCTCGTGGCGCCACCCTTCGGGCGGGTCGAACACGATGTCGAACTCGGTGTCCTTTCGGACGGTCGTGCGTTCCCACGATGAACCGGGAAAGATGCGATCGGGGTCCGGACGCACGCCGAGTTCGGCGGCCAGCCGGTCGACAAGGCTCCGGTCCTTGGCGCGCGCGTCGATGCGCCACCGGTTTTGGGCGAGCCATACGTCCGCGTCGCGCCATGCCGGGGGTTCCGGGACCGGGTCCGCGCGCCACCGTCGCAGGGCCCACGACAGCATGAACTCCAGACCGGTACGGGTGTCCGCGCCGATCAAGGTCACACCGGGCTGATGACCATTGGCCAGAGCGACCGGATGGTCCGGCCGTCCGAGCTCCGGCGCGGGTACCAGCCGGCCGACGTCGCCGCCGTCGCCGAGGGAGCCGAAGGACACGAACTCCGGCGTGGCGAAGTGCGGCAGCGATGGTTGCCGATCCTGGTTGGTGGACTCCGGGTAGGAATCGCAGCCCTCGGGTGGGCGGGGAATCGTGGCCAGGTCGAACATAAGTCGTAGTGGCTCTCCAGCAGGGTGTAATCGTAGGTTTCGTTCTCGTGATGGAAGTCGTACGCGTTCTGCCAGGCAATGTCGATCAACGTGCGGAGCGCGGACGGAGTCGGGAACGGGAAGAGGTCGTCAACCCATCCCGGCTGTGTCGAATCGGTCACGGCGCCAGAGACTACCGGCCGACATCAAGCGCCCAACGTGGCCTCCAGGTCGCCGAGTTCCTCGATGCCTGGTCGTTGATTGATCCAACCGGAGAACGTACGTCACCCTTCCAAGCCTTCGATCACGTCACCGCGAACACAGGCAATGCCCTTGATCAGGGCATGAGATGAACGGTTGCCTTCCTCGTCCGCCCTCGCCGTGGCGAGTCCGAGACGAATCACCGTTTCGCCCAGGAGACATGCGTCGCGACTCACCTTGACGCGTTGCCCTTGGGTGAACTCTCCGCTCTCGACAGTCATGAAGACTGCGGAGTCGCCGGTCGACAAGGCCATGGTGTCCGTCAACGTTGCTCGCGTCGTCATGGTGTCTTCCCTGCGGTCGCAGACCCGTCGGCATGCGGCGAGAGGGCTACGCGCGGGCCGGCTCGCGGGTGTCGCGTGCCGTCCGCGTCGAGGCGGCGATGAGAGTCGCGAACGCGATGATCGCCGCGCCGGTGCGTATGGCGTGGGCGATCTGCCAGTGGTCACGAACGCTCGCCCAGTCCGAAGGGGGTTGCCGTACATCCCAGTCGAGTTGGTCCGCGTTGATCGGCATGTTGAACACGACCGTCACGGCCACGATCAGGAGTAGCAGCGCGAGTCCGGTCAAGCGCAGTCGGAAGGTGCGTCCTCGGGTTTTGAACGTGACGGCGACCAGAAACGCTGTCGCGATCAGTGCCGGCAGCAGTGTCGCGGTTGCGAGCTTGTCCAGCGAATCGAGTTCCACGTGCCGCACTTGGGTGTACACGTGGCGGTCTTCACCCCGAAGCGACATTTCGAGCACGAGGACTGCGACGAGGAAGCCTGCGAAGAGGCCCGAGAACAGCAGGCTCACCCATCGCGCAACCGTGCCGAGCGGGGTCTCGGTCATGCGTGGTCCTCCCTGCCGGAGGCGGAGGCCGAGGAGACGGGCCGGGCGGTGAAGGCCGCGGCGTTGTCGGCCGCCCACGCGGCGAAGGTCAGCGCGGGTCGGCCCAGGAGCCGTTCCACGGTGCCCGTGGTCGGGCCGGGGCGATCGGCGTAGTCGGCCAGCGAACCGAGCAGCCGGTCGGGGATGTCCTCGGGGAGGCCCTGAGCGAGCATCGCCTGGCGAATCTGCTCGGGGGCGAGTTCCCGGAAGGTCAGTGCCCGGTCGATGGCCGCTCCGATGATGCGGACCTTTTCGTACTGCGTGATCGACTGCGGGCCGGTGAGCAGGTGGGCGCGTCCGGCGTGCGCGGGGTCGGTCAGTGCGGCGACGGCCACCTCCGCGATGTCGCGGTGGTGGATCGGGGAGGTCGCCGCGCCGCCATAGGCGCCGCGTACGACGCCCGTCGCGCGAATCTGCGGCGCCCAGGCCAGGGCGTTGGCGGCGAAGTCGGCACACCGTAGAAACGTCCAGAGCAGACCGGACTCTCGTGCGGCGGCTTCGGCCCGCTTGAACTCCTCGATGAAGCGCGGGTGGCCGACCGGGTGCTCCACGGTCGCGGCCGACAGCACCACCACCCGCCGCGCGCCTCGTGCCGCGGCCAGTGACAGCAGTTCGGAACTCGCGCTGCCGGCGGCGCGTGGGCCGAGCAGGACCGCTTCGACTACGTCGGGCAGCGACGTCAGCGTGTCGGGCCGGGACGGGTCGCCGGCAACGACATGCGCGCCGCCGGGCAGAGCGGCAGTGGCGGGGTCGCGCGTGACCGCCGCCACTTTCCGGCCGGACTCCAGCAACAGGTTCACCGTTTCGCGTCCGACCGTGCCGGTCGCTCCGATCACCAGGAACATGCGTGCGTCTCCTCACTCGGGTCACGGTTATTCGCGTGACGTAATATATGAGAACCGTAGCATGTTGATTTGAGAGGCGTATATTATGGAATCCGTAGCACATGCGGATGCGGACGACGCGGACCCGCGCCGCCGACGGGCAACCGTCGACGTCAAAGAGGGACTGCGCGCGCTGAGCCTCCAACTGTCCTTGCTCAACCGGCAGGTCAGCGCCCATCTGACGCTCCGCGACGTGGACTTGGACTGCCTCGACATCGTCAACGCCCACGGCCCGCTGAGCCCGAGCGCACTGGCGCGACGCGCCGGTCTGCACGCCGCCACGATGACCGGGGTGCTCGACCGACTCGAACGCGCCGGCTGGGTGTCGCGCGAGCCGGACCCCTCGGACCGCCGGGGCTCCCAAATCCGGGCCCTGCGTGATCGCAACGCGGAACTCCTGGCGCTCTTCGCCGGCATGAACACCTCGGTGGAGCAGATCTGTGCCGACTACGAAGGCGCAGAACTCGAACGTTTCGCGGAATTCCTCCGCCGCACCGCCGCGGCGGGACGAGACGCGACCGAAGACCTGGCGAACTGACCGCACCCGGGTAAACCGATCGGTTCGGTGCCACCCGGCGACCGCACCCTTCCCGACCACCTCGCGTCGTGCCGGAGACGTCGTGCCGGAGGCGTCGCGCGGGGCAAGGGACGGCAGGCGCTTCGGCAGTGGACGTCGGAGAATCGAAGGAACGGGGGAGACGGATTCGACAATCGGTTCCATGCCGCCCATCCGTCCGAGGTGCGGGTCGTCGCCCGATGGGAATCGGTGCGCACGGCGGCCGAAGTCCGTGGCCGCCCGTACCGCGGCCTGCTCGTGCGGCTGCCCGGTCGTACCGGGTCGGTCGAAGTCCCGGGCGGCCGGTAGGAGACCGGGTCGTGCCCGGAAGGGGATGAAGTCGTGCTCTTCACCGATCGTGTCGACGCGGGACGGAAACTGGCCGAGTACCTGGCGCCCTCGCCCTTGGCGAACCAGGACGTGATCGTGCTCGGCCTGCCCCGGGGAGGAATGCCGGTGGCCGCCCAGGTGGCCGACGCACTCCGCGCTCCACTGGACGTATGCCTGGTGCGGAAACTGGGCGTTCCCTCCCAACCGGAACTGGGCATGGGCGCCGTCGCCGAAGAGGGAGTCATCGTCCTCAACGACCACGTCGTGCGAGCCTCGGGTATTTCCCGCGCCGAGTTGGAAGGGATCGAACGGCGGGAACGGGAGTTGTTGGAACGGCGTGCCCACCGTTACCGGGGCGAACGGCCACCGGTGGAACTCGGTGGCCGAACGGTCGTGGTCGTCGATGACGGCATCGCGACCGGATCCACCGCCCGCGCGGCCTGTCGCGCCGTCCGGGATCGAGGCGCGGCGCGTGTGGTGCTCGCCGTGCCGGTGGCGCCGGCCGGCTGGGGGAAGGAGCCGGATCCGGACGCCGACGAGGTGATCTGCCTGCACAACCCGGTCGGATTCATGGCGGTGGGGCAGTTCTACGCGAACTTCTCCCAGACCACCGACGAGGAGGTCGTCGAGTGCCTCGATCGGGCCGTCGCTCGCCGGTCGGAGTCGCCGCCGAAGGCGGAAGCGGGAATGAGGCCGGGGGCGGGGGCGGACGCGGTAATGAGGTCGGGGGCGGAGGCGGACGCGGGAATGCGGCCGGGGGCGGGGGCGGGGACGAGATCGGATGGCGGATCGACGCGCTCCGCGGAATCCGTGCCCACGCACAGCGACATCGACCTACCGGTTGAAACCGCGCGGCTTCCGGGGCACCTGAGTCTGCCCGCGGGAGCGGAACGGATCGTCGTCTTCGCGCACGGCAGCGGCAGCAGTCGACACAGCCCGCGCAACCGCTTCGTGGCGACCGCGCTGAACCGAGCCGGCCTGGGCACGTTGTTGTTCGATCTCCTCACCGAGAGCGAGGCAGGCGCCCGGTCGAACGTCTTCGACGTCGAGCTGTTGGCCCGGCGCCTGATCGACGTCACACGCGGGCTCCGGGAGCGGCCCGAAGTCGAAGGGCAGACGGTGGAGTACTTCGGGGCGAGCACCGGCGCCGCAGCCGCACTGTGGGCTGCGGCCGAACTCGGTGACGACGTGGGGGCGGTCGTCTCCCGGGGCGGCAGGCCCGATCTGGCGGAAGCGCATCTGCCCGACGTCACGGCCCGGACGTTGCTCATCGTGGGTGGCAACGACCACGTGGTACTGGAGCTCAACAACCGCGCGCGTACCTTCCTCCGATGTGAGAGCCGTCTCGAGGTCGTCCCCGGCGCCGGCCACCTGTTCGAGGAACCGGGCACCCTCGACGCGGTGGCCGACCTGGCCCGGGACTGGTTCCTCGGCCGACCGGCCGCCGGCGCGAACGGACACTGAGCGCGGCCGATGACGTCGTCGCGAGCCGAAGCGGCGGCACGTGGACCGGGTGGACGCGGGCGTGCTCGGCGTCCACGCGTCGAGCGTCGGAGGCGTGTCGTAGGTGTGCGGGGTGGGGCGGACGGCGGCATTCCGGCCGTCGCAGTCGGTCAACCGGTCGAGTTGCGGGAGCCAGTTCGGAGTTGGTCAACCGGTCGAGTTGCGGGCCGAGTTCGGAGTCGGTCAACCGGTGGAGCTACAGGGCGAGTTCGGCGGGCGCCCGCCCGCGGCCGACACCCGTGGCCCAGCATGGTTTGCCGGGGCAGGTGTTCGTGCGCGGTATCCCCGATCCGGTTCGAGCAGAGCCGCGTAGCGCCGGTCGACGCACCGGGAGCACGAACCGCCTGATCGGGGCCGTCGGTTCGAGCATCCGCCCGGCGTACGCGCGCGGGAGCCGGTCGTGGCGGTGGTGGGCGCGGGCGGAGGTGGCGTCGAAGGGCACGGCGATCTCGTCGCAGTCGGGCCTGGCGGGGTGGAGGTGCGGATCAGGCGGGCGATACCGGCGGACGGTCGTGGAATCTCAGCTCTCGGGTTGTGTGGAGGCCCGGGTACGCAACGCCCAGTCGTGCGGGCGAACGGTGTCGGGTGGGGTGCGGCCGGCCATGATGTCGCAGAGCAGTTCGGCGCAGGCGCGTCCGTAGTCGGCGGGCCTGAGGTCGACCGCGGTGATCGGTGGGCTGCTGGTGCGGGTGGCGGTGCCGTCCACGCAGGACGCGACCAGCAGGTCCCGGCCGGTGGTACGGCCGAAGGCCGCGGCGGCGTGGAGGACGCCCGGGGCGGCGCCGTCCGGGCCGCAGATCACCGCGTCGACCGCAGGTTCGGTTTCGAGTAGGCCGCGCACCGCGTCGGCGGCGTCGGCGGGCGTGGCCGCGAACGGGACGTGGCGCACGGCGACAGGGGTGCGGTGCGCCCTGCCCCAGGTGCGGGCGGTCGTCCGTAGGGCCCGGGCCCAGGTGGACTCGCCGCCGGGGGCCAGCAGGGCGGGGCGGCGGGCGCCACGGTCGGTCAGGTGCTCCAGCAGCGCGGTGAGGGAGGCGGCGGTGTCGCAGACCACGGCGCCGCTGGGGGTGGCGGAAGGACCGGGGAACCGCTCGCCGGTGACCACGGGGACGCCGGCGGCGAGCATCTCGGTCGCGGTCTCGTCCTCGGTGTCGGGGTCGATGAGCAGCAGACCGTCGACCCGCGAGGCGACCGGTCCTCCGGTGCCCGCGGATCCGGCGAGCAGGACCAGATCGAATCCTTCGTCCTGGGCCCGAGCGACGGACCCGAAGGCGAGGTTCATGTAGTAGTCGAGCCGGGTCGCGGTCCGGGGGAGGTAGAGGCCGATGGCTCCGGTGCCGGCGCGGCGTAGGTGGCGGGCCGCGCTGTTGGGGCGATAGCCCAGGGCGTCGGCCGTCTCGCGGACCCGTGCGCGGGTGGCCGCCGCCACCCGCCCGGAGCCCTGGAGGGCGTCGGAGGCGGTGCTCCGGGAGACTCCGGCGGCGCGGGCCACGTCGAGCAGGGTCACGATGCGGGCGGTCACAGCCACGGAGTCTAGATGACCCGAACGGGTACTTGCCGGATCGATCCGGCAGAGTCTAGATTCGGTTCTGCCGGATCGATCCGGCACACCTTGTCGTGACACCTTGTCGTGCGGTCCGCCCGCGCGATTCGGGGTGTCGCATCGACCCGCAGGCTCCGCCGCCCGAGGCGGTTCCCCGCGACCCCGTTCCGAGTCCGTGGCCCCGTTCGACCGAAGCATCCAGGAGGACCCCCGCATGACGCGCGGATTCGACGTCGTGGAGACGAGCATCGCCGACCTGCGCGCGGCGCTGGAGAAGGGCGAGGCCACCGCGGTCGGGCTGCTCGACGCCTATCTGGCGCGCATCGAGGCCTACGACCGGCCCGGCACCGCCACCGCGCTCAATGCGATGGTCGTGATGAACCCGGACGCTCGCGCCGATGCCGAAGCCTCCGACGCACGCCGCGCGCGTGGCGAGACGCTCGGTCCGCTGGACGGAATCCCGTACACCGCCAAGGACAGCTACCTCGTGAAGGGCCTGACGGCGGCGGCCGGTTCGCCGGCGTTCGAACATCTGGTCGCCCAGCGGGACGCCTTCGCCGTCGAGCGGCTGCGCGCGGCCGGGGCGATGCTCATCGGCCTGACCAACATGCCGCCGATGGCGAACGGCGGCATGCAGCGCGGCGTGTACGGGCGCGCCGAAAGCCCGTACAGCGCCGACTGGCTGACCAGCGCCTTCGGCTCCGGCTCGTCCAACGGTTCGGGCACCGCGACGGCGGCGTCGTTCGGCGCGTTCGGCCTCGGCGAGGAGACCTGGTCGTCGGGCCGGGCGCCCGCCTCGAACAACGCGCTGTGCGCGTACACGCCCAGTCGCGGCGTGATCTCGGTGCGCGGCAACTGGCCGCTGGTGCCGACCATGGACGTCGTGGTGCCGCACACCCGCACCATGGCCGACCTGTTCGAGCTGCTCGACGTCATCGTCGCCGACGACCCGGAGACCCGCGGCGACCTGTGGCGGTCCCAGCCGTGGGTGCCGCTGCCCGCGCCGTCGCGGGTGCGCCCGGCCTCGTACCCGGCGCTGGCGCCCGCGGACGCGAAGGCGGCACGGGCCTCGCTCGCCGGCAAGCGCGTCGGCGTGCCGAAGATGTACATCAACGCCGACCCCGACGCCGGGACGAACCCCGACGGGGGCATCGGCGGCCAGACCGGCCGGCGCATCGAGACGCGTGCCTCGGTGATCGCCCTGTGGGAGGCCGCCCGCCGCGACCTGGAATCAGCGGGCGTCGAGGTGGTCGAGGTCGATTTCCCCGTGGTGTCGAACTACGAGGCCGACCGTCCGGGCGCGCCTTCCCTGCCGACCCGGGGCCTGGTCGGACGTGACTTCCTCAAGGTCGAGATCGAGGACCTGTCGGCCTGGGCGTGGGACGACTTCCTGCGGGCGAACGGCGACCCGGCATTCGCCGGCCTGGCGGACGTCGACGGCGACCGGATCTGGCCCAAGGACTCCCGCGAACTGCCGGACCGCTACGCCGGTTTCGATGACACGATCGGCGACTATCCGCGGTTCGTGCGCGAGCGTCCGTACGCGTCCTTCACCGAGATGCCGCACCTCGAGCAGGGGCTGCGCGGGCTCGAGGAGACGCGCAGGGTGGACCTGGAGCAGTGGATGGACGAGCTGGGCCTGGACGCGGTGGTGTTCCCCGCGGTCGCCGACGTGGGCCCGGCGGACATGGACGTCTCCGAGGTGTCCGCCGACCTCGGCTGGCGCAACGGCGTGTGGGTCGCGAACGGCAATCTGGTGCCCCGACACCTGGGCATCCCGACCGTGACCGTGCCGATGGGCACCATGGCCGACATCGGCATGCCGGTCGGGCTGACCTTCGCGGGCCGCGCCTACGACGACAACGCCCTGCTCGCCGTCGCGGCGGCCTTCGAGGCCACCGGAAACCGCCGCACCGCACCGCCGCGCACACCACGGTTGGCGTCGAGCTGACCCGACGGCGTCGGGGCGCCGCGTCGCCGGGTGCCGTCACGACGTAGTCCCTGGGGTGCACGCGGGTCTTCACCTCCCGCCGCCACGGCCGTCGTCGCCCTCCCGACCTGTTTCTCCCGGCGATCGGCCTCCTCCGGTTCGACAAGCGGACCTGCCTCCGCGCCCTGGACATCGCTTCCGGGCCGGCCCGAGACGCGAGGTGCGGTGCCCCGGGCCGGACGGCGAACCCCGGCCGGCGCCCGACTCGGACGCGCCCGCGAAGGGCCGAGCGGGGCGCCGGCCGTCGGTGTCGGTGGTCCGGTTTCCGCCGGCTTGTCCGGGCACCCGGGTGCCATGGTGAAGATCGGCTACACGATGATGACCGAGCAGGCCGGGCCCAAGGATCTGGTCGCGCACGTGGTGCACGCGGAAGAGGTCGGGTTCGACTTCTCGGTGACCTCGGACCACTACTTTCCGTGGCTGGACGCGCAGGGCCACGCGCCGTACGCGTGGAGCGTGCCGGGCGCGGCGGCGCAGGCCACCTCGCGGATCCCGCTGATGACGTACGTGACCTGTCCGACGATGCGCTACCACCCGGCGGTGGTGGCGCAGAAGGCCGCGACCGTGCAGTTGTTGTCGGACGGCCGGTTCCGGCTCGGGCTCGGCTCCGGGGAGAACCTGAACGAGCACGTGGTCGGCGGCGGCCGGCCGGCGGCGGACGTGCGCCAGGAGATGCTCGGCGAGGCGGTGGAGATCATTCGGGCGTTGTTCGCGGGCGGGTACGTCGACCATCACAGCACCCACTTCGACGTCGAGTCCGCCAAGTTGTGGGACCTGCCGGACCGCCCGCCGGGATCGGCATCGCGGTCTCCGGACGGCAGAGCTGTGCCCTGGCGGGTCGGCTGGCGGACCTGGTCATCGCGACCGAGCCCGAGGGTGAGCTGTTGACCGAGTTCGACCGGCACGGCGGCACGGGGAAGCCCCGGGTGGGCCAGTTGCCGGTGAGCTACGACCCCGACCGGGGCGTCGCCGTAGCGCGGGCGCACGAGCAGTTCCGCTGGTTCGGGGGCGGCTGGAAGGTCAACTCCGAGCTTCCGGGCACCGCGGGCTTCGCGGGCGCGACACGGTTCGTGCGACCGGAGGACGCCGCCGAGTCGATTCCGTGCGGTGACGACGTGGACGCGTTCGTGGACGCGGTTCGCCCGTTCGTCGAGGCCGGGTTCACCGAGGTCGCGCTGATCCAGATCGGCGGCGGGACCCAGCACGCGTTCCTGGACTGGGCGCGGGACAACCTCCTGGTGGCACTGCGCGAGCTGTGACCGCCAAGGGACCGCGGGCCGGGCCTCGGATCGCGAAGAGCCGCGCGAGGTCTCCGGTTGGACGGGGGGTTCGGTGACGTCCGGGTCATGCCGTCACTTTTCGCGGAGCCGCGGCGGCACGGGTTCGAGTCCGTCCAGGATGAGGTCGAGGAGGCGTTCGGCCTGCGCTCGCTGCTCGGGCCTGGCCGAGGTGAGGGCGATGCCGGCGAGGGCGGCGAACATGTCGGTCGCACTGATGTCGGACCGGATCGTTCCGGCAGCGGTACCGGCCTCCATGAGGGAGGAGAGGGCGGCCTGGATCATCTCGTGACTGTCGGCGTAGGGGTTGGTTCCGGAGGCGACGACGGCTCGCAGGGCGTCGGCCATGCCCAGTTTGGCGGTGGCGTAGTCGATGAAGCGGCGAGTCCACGCACGCAGGGCCTCGGATGGTGTCATCGCCGCGAGGAGGCCGGGGACGGCGTCGCACAGCAGCGCCACTTCGTTGCGGTAGGCCGCCTCGATCAGGGTCTCCCGGGTCGGGAAGTTGCGGTAGAGGGTGCCGGTTCCCACGCCCGCTTCCCTGGCGACGCGCTCGAAGTGCGCGTCGAGGCCCTCCTCGGTGAACACGCGCACCGCGGCGGCCAGGATCTTGTCCCGGTTGCGCTGCGCGTCGGCCCGCAGCGGACGTCCTGCATCTCGGGTCATCGGCGGTTCCCTCCTCATCCCATTTGCTAAGTGGAGGCGGCGCCACTTAATCTGAATGAAGTGGCGGCGCCTCCACTTTCACTCTAGGGCATGAGCCTGCCCTCATTCGTCTTGCGGAAGGACCGCGCATCATGTCGGGAATCGAAGGCAAGGTCGTAGCGATCACGGGGGCCGGCAGCGGCATCGGCGAGGCGACCGCGCTCTTGCTCGCCGAGCGCGGCGCGAAGGTCGTCCTCGGGGCACGCCGTCCGGAGCGCCTCGAGGCCCTGACCACCCGCATCGAAGCGGCCGGCGGCAAGGCGGTCTGGGCCCGCACGGACGTGACACGACGCGAGGACCTCTCCGGTCTCGTCGAGCTGGCACGCGAGCGGTACGGCAAGCTCGACACCCTCGTCAGCAATGCCGGGGTCGGTCTGATCTCCCCTCTGGACGACCTGCGCGTCGAGGACTGGGAGGAGATGATCGACGTCAATCTCAAAGGGGTCCTGTATGGGATCGCCGCGGCCCTTCCCGTCTTCCGGGAGCAGGGCTTCGGGCACTTCGTCAACACCGTGTCCACCGCCGGATTGCGTATCGTGCCGCTCCAGGCGGTGTACGCCGGTACGAAGAACGCCGTGCGCACCATTTCCGAGGGCCTGCGGCAGGAGGCCGGCGACAGTCTGCGCGTGACCATCGTCTCGCCCGGCGCCGTGCGCACGGACTTCGCGGAGCGCATGGATCCGGCCGTCAAGGTCGGAATCGAGAAGATGATGGAGACCGCTCTGTCGCCGGACGCGGTGGCCCGCGCCATCGCCTTCGCCATCGAGCAGCCGGACGGCGTCGACGTGGGCGACATCGTGATTCGCCCCACCGCCCAGGGGTAGCTCCGATGGCTCCGCGCCACCACGCGGCCCACTCCCGCGTTCCTGCCGAACCCACGGATACCCCCGGGGCGGTGCCACCTCCCGGCGGCCGGGATGGCGATCGCCAAGCCGACGGACGGCTGATCTCGGTCGGTTCGCGCCGTCCGGGCTCAGCCCCGGCTCCGCGCCCGGTTCCAGTTCTCACTGGTGGTGAAATGGGTGTCGTAGAGCTCTTGGACGTCGAGAAGACTCTCCGGCGGCACCAAGCCGTAGGCGATGCGCTCCAAGTGCCGGAAATATTCGAAGCGTTCGACGCCCGGGGTGATCACGATCAGGATGTCCGCGTCCGCTCCCGGCGCGGCGGCGAAAGCGTGGTCGAGGCCCGGCGGCACGATGACCACGTCGCCTTTCTCGGCGGTGACCACTTGGTCGCCGGACAGGAGGCGGGCCGTCCCGTCGAGCAGGTAGAACAGTTCGGCCGACCGCGAATGCCGGTGCGGCGTGGCGCCGTTCGCGCCGTCGGCGAGGGTCACGCGCTGGGTGGACAGCGCACCTCCGGTGGAACTGCCGTCCGCCAAAAGCCGGACGGTGGTCGGGGCGCGGCCGATCACTTCCGCATCGGTGGAACGGACCACGACGGAGTCGTCGAATCCGGGAACGATGAGCGACATGGCGAATTCTCCTCGGTGCGGGCCGACATGCTCGGGTCGTCGGATATACGGGGTGCTCAAACCACGGGCGAGGCAACACGTCCCGCGGCGGCAGCCGCAGCGGTCGTACTCGGACGCCCCCGCGGCAGCACACCGGCCGTGATCACCACCGGCACGGTGGTGACCCGGTGAACCCCGAGGGCGGTGCCCGCGGCCCCTGCGAAGGCCGGTTCGATGGTGACGTTCTCGGCGATCACGGTGTGTCCTCTCAAGTGCCGCGGTGTCCTTGCGAGAAGACTCGCCCCACCGTCTTGGAGCCCACATGGACACGACATGGAACACGGCAGGACACCGATCCGATCCCAACCTCCCCGCACACCACGGGCTGCGGCCGACCGCGCACCGCGTTCACCGCGGATCGCCGGCATCGCCATCGCTCGTTCGAGGGAACGTGTCGGCGCGCGGGTGAATCCGCTGTCCTGTGGCCGGAATTGTCGCCATTGTTGATGGATGCCCTCTGCGGGATCCGCACGTTCGTGCTCGGCGAGTGTGGGGTGTGTGCCCCCGTGGTGGGGACGGGGCGAGGGCGCCGCATCCGGCGGGGAGTCGGCGCCCTCGTCATTTCCGGAACTCGGCCCCGACCACATGCGTGACGTTTGGTTCGTCCCGGACATCCGGTGAAGGGAACGACCGGTCGGACAGGGTTGGAGTTCAGCCGAACATGCGGGTGGTGCTCGCCGGGCAGTGCTCGAGCATCGTGGTCTCCCAGGGCTCGAAGTCGATCTCCCGGTGCGGCGGGTCACCGGGGTCGGGCGGCGCGGTGGATCGGGTGAGGAACGCGGCGGCGCACAACGCGGTGAGCGTGCCCGCGCCCAGGGCCACCGGACCCCACGCTTCGAACGCCGCGCCCGCGTCGGCGAGCAGCGGCGGTACGAGCGCCGTGGCGATCGTCGCGCACCCCGCCGCCAACGCCGCCAGGCGCATGCCGCGGCCGGCGCGTACGGCCGTGATCCCGGCGAGGAACAGGGTTGCCAGGCCCAGCAGCGCGAACCACCCGGCTGCGTACGGGGGCGTGCGGACACTCGCGGGAATCGCGCTGCCCAGCGCCAGTCCGGATACCGCCAGGCCCACCGCGGTGGCCCACCGCAGACCCGCACCCGCACCCGCACCCGCACCCTTTTCCGCGACCGTCGACGGCGCCTTGACCGGTGGTTTCTCGGCGATGAACGCCGGCGGTGGTGGTGGGTACGCGCCGGTGTGCTTCGGGCCGACCGGCAGACGCGCATCGTGCCGGTCGGGTTGCTCGGCGGGGCGCCGGCCCTGTCGGGCGTGGGTGGGGTTGCTCAGCAGGTTCGCCAAGAGCACGAGTTCGCTCACCGGTCGTGTCGTCGCGGCTTCGCGCAGGGCATCGTCGGCGGCCAATCCGGAGCAGTCCTTCAGGATCGCGATCATCCGTGCGACCTCGGGGACGGTGCGATGGGCGGTCGCCAGGCGCAGCAATGTCTCGGCCGGGTTGTCGGAGAGTGCCTCGACGCGGTCGTCCGGTGTCGGGCGCGTAAGGTGCTCGCCATACGGGTCGTCCGGTGTGCCGGCGGATCGCGAGAGCGCCGGATCGCCGGGGTGGGTGGGCGGCGAAGCGCGTCGTGGGGGCGCGTCGAGTGGGGTCGGCCGGGTCTCGAAGTAGCCGGTGGGCGCGGGGGGTTGGCGATTTCCCGGCATCGGTGCGGGCGCGGGTGGTCGGGGGTCGGATGCGAAGGTCAAGGCGTTCTCCCCGCGCGTGGAAACACGGCCGGGCCGCACCTGTACCGGACGCGCTCCCGGCCGCCGGACGAGGGGCGTGTACCCGTATGCGCAACCGATCAGTCACGGTGGGTGGTCGCCTTGATCTCTTCCATCAACGGCTTCCACACGGCCTTGCCGCACGCCCGCGCCACCTCGACCGCCTCGAACTCCGGCCACGCCGCGATGGTCGGGGCCGGCTCCCTGTCGGGGACCTCATGGAGGCGCAGATGAAGCTCCCCGTGCTCTCGCCGTCCCTCGGCCGCGGGTAACTTCTTGACCCTCACACCGTGTCAGGCGGTCGGCTCGGAGACATCATGTTCACCATCGGAGAATTCGCCCGGCACGGCCGCGTCTCGGTCCGGATGCTGCGTCACTACGACGCGACCGGCCTGCTGCGCCCGGCTCACGTCGACCCTGCCAGCGGCTATCGCTACTACACCGCTGTCCAACTCGCCCGCCTCAACCGGATCATCGCACTCAAGGACCTCGGTTTCACCCTCCAGCAGGTCCGGGGCATCGTGGACGAGAAGGTCGGCGTCGAGGAACTGCGCGGCATGCTGCGATTGCGGCGGGCCGAACTGGAGACCGCGATGGCTGCCGCAGCAGCACGGCTGGTCCACGTCGAGGCGAGGCTCCGAGCGATCGAGAGCGAGGGGCACATGCCCACGAACGACGTTGTCATCAAGAGCGTTCCCACCGTCCGGGTGGCGGAGTTGACCGCGACCGCCGCGAGTTTCGAGCCCGAGGACATCGGGCCGGTCGTCGGGCCGCTCTACGAAGAGCTGTTCCGGTGCCTGGGCGCGGCGGGCATCGCCGTCACGGGCCCCGGTGTCGCCTACTACGAGGACGCCCCGGAGGGCGGCAGGATCGGCGTCCACGCCGCCGTCCAGGTCTCCGCTCCTCTCCAGGACGGCGCCTTCCGCGTCCTGGACCTGCCATCCCTCGACCAGGCCGCGACCATCGTGCACCACGGTTCGATGGACACCGTGCTCCCCACCGCGCAGACCCTCGCCCGCTGGATCGACGCCAACGGCTACCGGTCGAACGCATACCCCCGCGAGGTCAACCTCGAGTGCCCCGACGACCGTGACGACTGGGTGACGGAACTGCAGACACCGGTCATCCCGCGCTGACCGACCGTGCCGAGCCCGACCGTTCGTCACCTTCGGGTATCGGGAGAGTGTTGTGGCCTCCCGAAGCCCGGCCTCGGCCCCGGCCCCGGCCTTGGCCCTGGCCGGGTCGGCGATGAATCCGGCCAGGCGATGTCGTCCCGACGATCGCGCTGCCGCGCCCGTGCCGGCCGCGGGCGTCGTACACGAGGCCGTCGCCCGCGCTCAGGTCGATGAGCACGGTGACGGACGGGTGGGCGACCATGGCGATGTCCACGAGTGCGGGGACGTGTTGGGTGAAGCCGGCCATGGCAACTCCGGGCAGCCGACCCGACGGGCGCGGGACCGCCACGCCCACGCCCGTCCAGTCGGGCGCCCCCGTTGTCGACATACGCGACCGGCCTCAAGCCTGTCGGGGCCGCACCGGCGGGGTGCCGGTGTCTTGTGCCGCGAACTCCAGCAGCAGGTGCGCGGTCCGCTCGGACGCCTCCCACAGGGGTATGTGCCCCACCTTTGGCAGGAGTTCGACCCGCGCGCCCGGCACCGTCTCGTACCGGCGCGCCGACGACGGATCCCAGCGGGGATCCGCGGCGCCGAAGACCACCAGCAGGGGAACCCCGAGGGAGGCGAGACGCTCGGGCACGCTCCGCTCGGCGACGTACGCGGTGTTCTCGCGCATCACGGCCCTGAAGGCGCCGTACGTGGTGCCTCGTAGCTCGGCGACCACACCGTCCGGGATGTCCACGGGGCGGGCGGCCGTCGCGTTGATCCCCTTGCGGATCATGGCGTCCGAACGCCGCGACCACAGGAGCGGCCCGAACGGCGGGCCCAGCAGGACCCGCAGGACGAGCGGCTGCGGAAGCAGCGCGTCGAGGCTCGGTCCGGTGCTGATCAGCGCGAGCGAGCCCACCAGGTCGGGGCGCTGCTCCGCGAGCGCGGTGGCCGCGTAGCCGCCGCTGGAGTGCCCGACCACGGTGACGGAGCCCAGTCCGAGGTCGTCGAGCAGCGCCGCGATCCTGCCCGCCTGTACGGGGACCCGGTAGGACGTCGCGGACGGGGATCGGCCGCATCCGGGGAGGTCGACCCGGACGACGTGGTGGTGGGCGGCGAGCGCCGGGACCAAGGGGCGCCACGAGGCGCTCGCGGCACCCGACCCGTGGATGAGCAACACCGGCGGCGCTTGCCGCGGGCCGTCGCGGATCACGTGCATGCCGTGCGAACTGTGCTCGACGTCGTACTCACTCATGCAGCGATGATGAGTGGGCCACCGGCCGTCGGTCTTGTACAAAAGTCATCGCGCGGCCGGCGAGGGCGTGGAGCAGCATCGAGCGTCCCCGTGTGCGGGGGTGCGCCGAGGGACGCCACCACGTCACCTGCTCCGGGGGCCGTGACCGCGATCGGCGGCCGTCACGAGGTGTAGTCCGCGTTGACGCGGATGTAGCCCTCGGAGAGGTCGCAGCCGTAGACGGTGGCGGTGGCGTCACCGAGGCCGAGGGTGATGGTGATGTCGACGTCGTCCTGCCGCATGATGTCGACGAGTTGGTGGAGGGTGTCCGGTTCGGGCTCCTGGGGGTAGACCTCGATCGCGCCGAACCGCACGGTTACCTTGTTCGGTTCGATGTCCGTGTCGTCGGTGTTCTTGCCGATGGCCATGACGACCCTGCCCCAGTTCGGGTCGGCTCCGTGGACCGCGGTCTTGACCAGAGGCGAGTTCACCACGGTTTTCGCGACGCGTTTGGCCTGCTCGTAGTCCCGAGCCCGGCCGACGGCCACACGCAGAAGCTTGGTCGCGCCTTCGCCGTCACCGGCCAGTTGCGTGGTGAGGTCCAGACACAGTTCGGCGAGCGCGAGGGAGAACGCCGAGAGGTCGACCGGGCCGGCCGCGCCGTTGGCGATCACGGCCACGGTGTCGGAGGTGGAGGTGTCGGTGTCCACGCTCAGACAGTTGAAGGTCTTCTCGACGGCACCGCGAAGCGCGGTGTCCAGGTCGGCCGGGGAAAGGGCCGCGTCGGTGAACAGGTAGGCGAGCATGGTCGCCATGTCGGGTTCCAGCATGCCGACGCCCTTGGCCACGCCGACGATGCGGGCCGGACCGACGGTCCGTACAGCCGTCTTCGGCCGCGTGTCGGTGGTCATCATCGCGCGAGCCACGTCCAGCGGCCCCGCCGTGAAGGCCGCCGGACCGCGCTGCGCGGTCTCGTCGAGATGGGTGCGGATGGTGTCCATCGGCAGCGGGCGTCCGATGACCCCGGTGGAGCCGATGAGTACTTCGTCCTCCGGGATGTCCAGAATCCGGGCGACCCGGCGGACGACCTCGGCGGCGTTCTCCTCGCCCTGCCGCCCGGTGGCGACGTTGGCGTTCTTCGCCAACGTGCAGAGGGCCCGGAGGTGTTGCCCGGCGGCGTGCGCGCGGCTGAGCACCACGGCCGGCCCCGCGAAGCGGCTGCGGGTGAACATCGCCGCGCTGACGGACGGCCGATCCGACGCCACGATCGAGATGTCGTCCCCCCGATCGCGCAGCCCGCCATGACCGGTGTACGCCCGGAAGCCCGCGGGCCACGTCAACGCCGCGCCCTCCTCATACACTGCATGATTATGTGTCATGAGGCATATATTTGCACCATGATCGCGGCTGCGTCCAGGGATTTCGCGCGGGATCGGCCGAACCCGCCAACGCCTCGAAGACGTCCGTACCCGGGGCCTTCCCACCGACCAGGGCCACCAGATCGGAGCGCTCGACACCCGAGCCGGGCCCGAACCACTCGCAAGTGCGTGTCACGGTACGGCTGAAGACGATTCATCGACGGGTCGCCGAGAGATGGAACCTTCCGCGACCGATGGACGTCATAGCCCGGCGGTGTCGACCCGGGTCGATCCGGGCGAGATCCAACGGTCGGCGCGACGGGGATCGGGCCCGCGCGTGCCGGGGCGGTGGCCGTACGGGAGGCTGCGCCCGGCGGACGTGTCGGTCGGCGAATTTCGCGGCGGGCTTCGGGGACTTGGAGGATGTGTGATGGCGGCTCATGGAGGGTTTCGGTTGGTCGGCGCGCTGGGCGTGACGGCGGCGCTCGTCGCGTGTTCCGGGTCGGATCCCGCACCCGAGTGCACGCTGGTGGGGTCCATCCCGCTGACCGTCGACCTCGCGCCCGACCTGGGCAAGCGGGTGGAAACGCTGTCCGTGGAGCTGTGTCGCGACGGGGAATGCGAGGAGCAGACCCGCTCCCTGGACCCGACACGCGTGCCGGTGACCTCCTGGTCCGCGATGATGTCCCTGTCCCTGACGGCACGGCCCGTCGAGGCCTCGGTGCGGGTGACGACCGTCTCGGGTGATTCCCCGCCACCCGCGCGACTCACGCTGGTCCCCGAGGCCACCCACCCCAACGGGCCCCACTGCGGAACCGATTACGTGGCCCGGATCAGGGTCGCCGAGGACGGCACCGCCACACAGGTCTGACGATCCGACGGCGCGATGCACGGCCGGGGGTCGCCCCGGGCCGGGCGCGTTCGCGTACCGTCGGCGATGGTTACGACGGTTGGGACCGTGCAGGGGGATGCGATGGGGCTGCTCGAGGACTTCCGCAAGGCGTATGACGGGGCGCTGTTCGCCGTGGAGTGGGCGGAGCGCGGCGATCGGCTCGGCGCCGGGATCGACGCGGTGCTGAAGCCGTGGGTGCGCGAGCGCATCGTGCGCTGGGAGCACAGCATGATGTGGTGCGACAGCGACAGCGACGTCGCACACGCCGTCGACGGGCTCACCGCGATCGCACCGCTGTATGCCGAGCTGCGCCGCGAACTGGCCGCGGACGGGCTCGGGCCGCACCGGCCCGAGGCGCCGTGGCGTGCGATCGGCCGTATCCGCAGCGAACTGTCCGTCGCGGAAAGGCCGGTGGCGGTACGGGCTCGCTCGCGCGTCCACCACCGACACGAGCACTACATCCTGTGCCGCGACGAGCCGGATCCGACGTCGGCCGGTCCCCAGGCGTGGGAGTTTCGGGTGCTGAGCGCGCACCCCGGGAAGGCGGATGCGGCGCAGGTGTTCCCGCTCACGGTGCGGCCGGCGACGCGCGACCGGCACGGCACCGTGCGCGTTCCCGACGAACTCGCGCACGACGGGGTCCGGTACGAGGAGATGTGGTTCGCATTCGCGGCCACCGGATGGGACCTGCGCGAGGCGCCTGCGGGCGAGGTCTGACGGGCCGACGCACGGTCGGTCGGAACGTCGGTCCGGTGCCGTCCGGTACCGCCCGGCGACATCGTTACGGGGTTGCTTCGGGCGCGATGGTGGGCCCGGGTCGGGGGAGCGTGTCCGGCTGTGGTGCCGTCCAGTTGGTGAGGAGCTGGAGGGAGCGGGCGGTTTCGGAGCCGGGTTCGACGTTGTAGACGCACAGGGTCTGGGCCGTCAACCTGCAACAGGTCACCATCATGCCCACCGGGCAGGCCGGCTGACCGGTGCGCTGCCGCACGCCGCCGCCCTCGGCCGAGGGCGGCGGTACTCGGCTCGGGTCGGTGATCCCGGCCGCCACGTCGACGGCGTGGCGGCGCCGTACGGCGCAGGCCGGTTCGTACGGGAGCGCCCATCCCCTCTCCGCTCGGGGCCGTACCGCGGCGCCCGTCCGGCGTGCACCGCAAGTGGCGCCGTCGAAAGGGGAGTTGGGCGTGGGACGGCGCTCGGTCAGATCGGTGTGGGTGCGGCGGTGTCGTCCCGGTGGGGTGCGGCTCGGAGCGGGGGTTGGGCGAGGAGGCCGTCGATGATCACGCGAAGTTTCCACGCGGCCCTGGCGTTCGGGTCGCCGCCGGTGAGTCTGGGCGCCAGGGCTCGCAGGGTGGGGTACTGCTCGGCGGGCAACGCCCGGAAGGTGGCGTCGAGTCGGGCGGTGAACGTCTCGGGCCCGGTCGGGTCGGCGTCGGGCGAGGGTGGTGCGGGGGCCCGCCGGGGCTGTGGGTCGCCGGCGTGCTCCAGGGCGGTCGAGTAGATGTACTGGCCGAGCAGGTCGATGGCCCAGGAGCAGGCGTCGTCGTCGAGTCCGCCCGCGCGGAGCAGGCGCGCCGTCTCCTCGGTCAGGCGCAGGCCGTGCGGGCCGGGGAGGGCGTCGCGCAGGCCGACGGAGGCGATGTCGTTGTGGCCGGCCAGGGCGACGACGATGCGCCCGACGAGCAGTTCGAGGCGGGTACGCCAGTCCCCGGCACCCTCGTCGGGCACGACCACGTCGGCCACCGCGTGGTCGAGGACGAGCGCCATCAACTCCTGTCGATCGCGGACGTAGACGTAGAGCGAGGCGGGTCCGGTTTCGAGGGCCTGGGCAACGCGCCGCAGGCTCACCGCTTCGCAGCCCAGCTCGTCGACCAGCGCCATGGTGGCCGCCAGAACGGCGTCCAGGCCGAGCATGGATTTCGAGGGGCGGGAGCGGGAGCGGGCTTGCGGCATGGTGCCATCCTAGCTTGACGAATGGTGTTCGTTAAGGCACAGTGCTTGACGAACAGTGTTTGTTAAGACTGATGGGAAGACCTCTCGTGACCGTTCCCGCTTCGACGACGCCGACTGCCCGTGCGGCACCACCCGCGGCCCATCCGCATCGGTGGCGGATCCTGGCGGTGGTGCTGCTCGCCCAGGCCTTGGACCTGCTGGACGCGACCGTGATGAACGTGGCCGCCCCATCGGTCCGCGCCGGGCTGGGCGGCGGCGCGGCGATGATGCAGTGGCTCACCGCCGGGTACACGCTCGCCTTCGGCGTCCTGCTGGTCGTCGGCGGCCGGCTGGGTGATCGGTGGGGTCGGCGGCGGCTGTTCGTCCTGGGCGCCGCCGGGTTCACGGTGGCCTCCGCGGTGTGTGCGACGGCGCCTTCGCCGACCGTGCTGGTCGCGGCTCGGGTGGCGCAGGGCGCGCTCGGCGCGTTGATGATCCCGCAGGGGTTCGGCGTCCTGAGCGCGGTGTTCGACGAACGCGAACGCGGCCGCGCGTTCGCGACGTTCGGACCGGTGATGGCGCTCGCCGGCGTCGGTGGCCCCGTTCTCGCGGGCGGCCTCATCGCCCTCGACCCGGCCGGACTCGACTGGCGGCTGATCTTCCTGATCAACCTTCCGCTCGGCGCGCTGGCCGTGGTCGGGGCGCTGCGGTGGATGCCGGCCGACCCGGGGGACCCGCTCGTGCGGATCGACCCGGCGGGTGCCCTCCTGGTCGCCATGGGGTCCGCGCTCGTGGTCCATCCGCTGATCCAGGGCCGGGAAGCGGGTTGGCCGTGGTGGACGTTCGCGGAGATCGCCGCCGGCATCGCGGCCTTCACCGCCTTCGGTCGACGTCAACGCACCAGCCGCTCGCCGGTCCTGGTACCGACCCTGCTGCGCAAACCCGCGTTCGTCGGCGGCCTCGCGGTCACCGCCGCGTTCTTCACCGGCCTCGGCGGACTGCTGCTCGTCCTCTCCCTCCACCTCCAACTCGATCTCGGCCGGTCCGCGTGGGAGACCGCGCTCTCCCTGTCGCCGCTCGCCGCGGGCATCGGGCTCGCCTCACTCGTCGCCCCGGCTGCGGCCGTCCGACTCGGCCGCTCGCTCCTGCACCTGGGGCTGGGGGTCGAGGCGCTCGGCACGCTCGGCCTCGCCGCGGTGGCCGCGTGGGGACCTGCGGCCTGGGTGCTGTCGATACCCACCCTGGTCGTGGGCCTGGGCGTGGGACTGGTGTCGGGCACCCTGGTCCAGTCGATCCTGGCGGCAGCCGAACCCGCCGAGACGGGCAGCGCGTCGGGCGCCCTCAACGCACTCCAACAACTCTCCACGGCCTTGGGCGTCGCGGTGCTGGGCACCGTGTACTTCGTCGCCCACGACCCCGGTGCCCCCGACCCCGGAGCGGACGGCCTGGTCATCGGCGCACTCGTGGTCACCGCGACCTGCCTGGTCGGCGCAGCCCTCGTGCTCCTGCTGCCCCGCGACCGCGACCGCGACCGCGCCCGTGACCGCGACCGCGACCACGCCTCGTAGCCGAAGGACCGACCGGGCCGCGCCCCGGGCTGTCTCGGGCCGGCCGGTATTTCGGTCGCACTTGTGGACCCGTGGACCTGTGGACCCGTGGACCCGTGCGCCCGTGCGCCCGTGCGCCCGTGGACCCGTGCACTCGTGGATCCGTGCATTCGTGGATCCGTGCATTCGTGCACCCGACGAGTGACCCGCATCAACCCATCAACCATGTGAGGACCCCGTCATGAGCAACGTCATCGTCTTCGGAGCCAACGGCCGCACCGGGCAGCTCGTCGTCCGGGAAGCCCTGCGCCTGGGCCACGACGTCACCGCCGCGGTGCGCGAGCCGGCCCGGTGGCAACCCCCGACCGCGGAGGACGCGCCCGGCACGGGGAAGTCGAACGTCGTGCGGGCCGACGTGCGCGACGTCGCCGGCGTACGCTCCGCCGTCGAGGGCCACGACGTCGTGGTCTCCGCGATCGGCCCGCCGGGGCGGCACGCACACCGGCTCTACTCCGACGCGGCGCGGACCCTGGTGTCCGCGATGGAAGGCGCCCGCGTACCCCGGCTGATCGCGGTCACCTCGGGCGGAGTCCACCACCGCGACCCGAACTTCCCCTGGTGGTACCGCAATCTCGTCACACCCCTGGTGCGGGAGCTGTACGACGACATGCGGTTGATGGAAACGATCGTCCGCCGAAGCGCCGTCGACTGGACCTTCGTCCGCCCCGCCCGGTTGCAGGACGAACCCCCCACCGGCAACTACCGCGTCCTCGACGCGAGCAACCCCAAGGGCGGCCGGAAGGTGACGCGCACCGACCTCGCCCGCTTCATCGCCCGCGAACTCGACGAACACCGCTGGTCCCGCGCCGCCCCGACCCTCGCCGAATGACCCGCGAGGCTTGGGTGCTCCGGCCGACTGTCCGCTGAACGTTCGATCGCCACCCGGCCGTGCACACGCGGTGCCCCCGGAAGCAACGGGAACCGAGCCCGGATCCCCGGCGGTGTCAGGTCAGGCCGCCGTCCACGGTCACGCTCTGGCCGGTGACCCAGCGGGCTCCGTCGGAGGCCAGGAAGGCCACGACGTCCGCGATGTCCTCGGGCCGGCCCAATCGGCCCAGCGGGGTGCGTGCGACGAGTGCCTCGGTCGGCGCGCCGCCGGCCGCGAAGCCGTCGGTGTCGGTCGGTCCCGGCAGGACGCTGTTGACGGTGATGCCGCGTTCGCCCATCTCGCGGGCGAAGCTGCGCACGAGTTGTTCCCCGGCGGCCTTGCCGGCCGCGTACAGGGCTTCGCCGGGTGGGGAGAGCCGGGTGGCCACCGACGAGACGTAGACGATGCGACCGCCGTCGCGCATGCGTCGGCCGGCCTCGCGCAGCGCGACGA
Source organism: Embleya sp. NBC_00888 (assembly GCF_045207655.1). Lineage (NCBI taxonomy): Bacteria > Bacillati > Actinomycetota > Actinomycetes > Kitasatosporales > Streptomycetaceae > Embleya > Embleya sp. NBC_00888. The sequence continues at coordinate 4,746,616 of NZ_CP108785.1, forward strand.
ACGTGGCTCGGGCGTTCAGGTCGAAGACGTGCTCGTAGTCGTCGTCCGCGGCGTCGGTCAGGGGACCGCGCGTGAAACCGGCGGCGTTGTGCACCAGGACGTCCAGGCCGCCGTAGCGCTGCTCGGCCGCGTCGATCAGCGCGCGCAACTCCCGGGGGGCGGCGGCGTCCGCGCGTATCGCCGTGGCGCTGCCGCCCAGTTCCTCCACGGCCGCGACCACCTGCCGCGCGGCATCCGCGTCCGAGTGGTAGTTGACCACGACGGCCGATCCGTCGGCGGCCAGGCGCAGGGCCGTGGCCCGACCGATTCCGCGGGAGCTCCCGGTGACGACGGCGACGCGCCGGTGCTTGCTCGGCATGGCAATCCCATTCAGTCGATGATATCGATAGTCCGTACCATCGACTAAATAGTCTGTGTCATGGACTTGTCAAGTACGCTCGACACATGGCGAAGTCGACACCCGATCCGGAACTGGCGCACGTGCTGCTCGAGATGTGCTGTGTGGTCGAGGGGATCAGAGGCACCGCCAGCCGTGAACTCAAACTCACGCCGCAGCAGTCGCAACTGCTCACCGCCGTCGCGGAACGCGAACTGACGCACGGCGAGTTGGCGGCCCGGCTGCACTGCGACAAGACGAACGTCACCGGACTGGTCGACCGGCTCGAACGGCGCGACCTGGTGCGACGGCGACCCGACCCGAACGATCGGCGGGCCACCCGAGTGCACCTGACCGATCAGGGCACGGAATTGGTCGTGCGCTTCAGGGACGCGGTCACGGCGGCGATCGAGACTCGACTCGTGTCGTGGCCGTCCGACCGGCGAGCCCGACTCGCCGACCTGGCGCAGACCGCCACCGAGGCCCTCCGCTCCTGAATGGAGCTGCCGGCGGACGGGGGCCTGACAGCCGCGAGTTCCCGCATGTAGCGTCACCCCATGACCGACGAGATCACGGCCAGGGCAGGTAGAGAGTTCTACACGTTCGACGGCCGGATCCTGGAGGTCTTCGGCAGCCATCCGAAGCGGTTCCACATCCGGAACATGGACCTGCGGGTCACCGGTCCCGACCGGAAGGGGAGGCGGACCGTCGAGATCGTCGCCGGTTCGCCCGAAGCCCCGGCGACGCAGCACACATGGCAGCACTCGGCCGAGGAATGGCAGCGGGCGCAGGGCCTGGACGCCCTGCTGGAAGCGGTACGGGCGGGTATCGCGTCGGCCCGGGAGCACGGAGCCTGAGGGCCTCCCGCAATTGTGGTCGAGGACGGCCACAGCCCTGTCCGGGCTCGGGTTCCTCCACGGATGCCGCTCGTTCGGGGTCCCGGGATCCGATGACGAGGCCGTCGGGCACTATCGGGCCACGGCCGCCGCCGTTGTCAGCAACTCCGGTAGTGGGCCCGGGAAGTCGGCCACGATGCGGGCGGCGACCACCCACGCGTCGACGTCGTCGCCGAGTGTGTCCGCCAGGTGCCCGGCGATGATCCGGCGCGCCTCGTCGAGTTCGTTCGGCAGCAGGGACGCGAAGGCGTCGAGGCCGGCCAGCATCCGGTGGGGCGGGCGGGCCATCTCGACGAACTCGCGCATGGTGAGCGCGTTGTCGGCGACCGCGTCGACGTACCAGTTGTCCGCCTCCTCGATCCAGTCGCTCGGTTTCGCCGACAACGGTTCGCGCAGCGGATGGCCGAGCGCGGCGAGCGCGTGGGCGGGCGTGCGCCGACCGACCCGCGCCGCCACCTCCGGGTCGGTGCGGCAGGCGGCCAGGGTGAGTTCGTCCGGGCAGCGCGGGTGGGCGGCGAGGTTGGCCAGGACGGCGGGGGGCAATTCGTCCCGCCGATGCGCGGCGATCGCCTCCGGCCAGAGCGCGTCGGGTACATGCCGGGTCGCGATCTCGGGGTTGCCGGCCATCGCGGCCAGCAACGCGGCCGGCCGCTCGAACGCGGCCACCTCGGCCCGCAGTCGGCGCAGCCCGTCGAAGGCGCGCGTCGTCTTCAGGAAGACCTTCACGACTTCGTACTCCGGACCGAGCCGCAGTCTGACCCGCCGGTCGAACAGCGCGGTCCGGCCCCGGGTTTCCCACAGGCCGAGCAGTCCGCGCAGCGTGGCGGGAGCGCCGAGCCCCGCGGCGCGGTAGCGGTCGACAGCGGCCCGGATCAGGTACGGGTGGTGGCCGTGGACCGCCTCGGCGCAGTCGTCGAACAACCTCGTATGCAGCCACCCGCGGCGTTCGAGGGGCAGCCGCACGCGTGGGCGCGCGTCGCGCCGGGTGGCCCGGTAGATCGCGTGGGCGGCGTCCGGGCCCGGACGCGCCGACAACAGCGCCGCGTTGACCGTCGGGTCGTGCCGGGCGAGCAGCCGTTCGACGGTCGGAGCAGTGGGCACGACCTCGTGCACGAGATCCCAGGTGTCCTCGGGCACCCGTTCCAGCGCGGGCAGCACGACCCGTCCGGCCAACGCGGTTCCGGCCCGGGCGAAGCCGCGTACGACAGCGATCGGCAGCGCCGCGACCACGCGTGTCGCGACCGAGGGATCCACCCGGCCCAGCATCCCGGCCGGCGAGAACGCCCCCCACCGGCTCCACTCACCGACCGCCGGCCCACCACCGGCGGTGGCGAACGCGCGGCCCAACGTACGCGCGTCGTCGACGGCACCGCCGCCGGCATCGGCTTCGCCGGCCCACCGCGCGGCGTCGGCGCACAACTGCGGGAACGTCCCCGGATGGTCGGGAGCGTGTGCGATCAACCACCCCCACGCCGCGAGGTCGTCGCCCGGCAGCAGCGCGGCCGCCTCGTCGAGCACCCGATCGATCGCCGCCAGTCGCCGGTAGTGCCGGGGGCGGACGAAGAACTCCAGCGTACGGATCGCCCACCAGCCCGGCGCCGCCGCCAGCGCCACCCGACGCGGCGTCAGCACACCACTCACCAACCCCGCTTCGAGCGGCCCGGTATCCCACCGCGACCGATGCGGCGCCGGCGGCGAGACCACCAGTTCGAGAGCGGCCTGCGGCGGGCAACTCGCGTTCGCCAGCAGGATCGTCCGGGCGAACCCCCGCAAGGGCTCGCGCCGATGCGCGGCGACGACGTCGTCCCAGTCGGGATCCGCCGCGGAGAGGAACCGCTTCTCGCGGGAGTCGGCGACGAACCTCCAGGTGCCCCGGTCGGCGGGCGGGACCGGCACCCCGGCGCCGAGCGGCCGGGCGGCGGCATCGGCCGGCCCGGCATCGATCCCGAGCCGAGCCCGGACCCGCGCCGCGACGTCCGGATCGGCGCACCGCAACAGCACCTCGGCCGCCGACGTTCCGGCATCCATCCGACCAACCCCCGCTCCGCGACGCCTCGAACCCGCCCGACGATCGGACACGGTGCACGGTACGCCCGTGGCCCACGCCGAGAATCGCCGCGCGCACGGTCCGTCCGCAACGGCCGTCTCCTCGAAGCCGCCGACGACTCGGGCGAAGTGGGCCGGTCCCGGGGAGGGGCGGGGGATCGGCCACGACTCGGCGATCGCCACCGGCCTGCGCGCGGGCGTCCTCACCGCCGACAAGCTGTACACCTCGGCCCTGTACGCGCGTTCGGTGTCGGCCGCGGTGTCCGTCGCCCGGCCCTCCCCGGCCCTGGCGCAACGGCCCGACGTACGCGAGGCGCACGACCGGCCGGAGGCCGCCGCACCGAGGTGTGGGCGGTCCTCGTGCTGCTCCTGGGCGAATTCACCGGCACTCTCCCGGAACTGTTCACCACAACCGCCGCCACCACAACCGCCGCCACCACCACCGTCGCGGCCTCCCAACGCCGCATCGGACAGCGTTCGCGCCCGTCGAGGTGCGAGTGACGATCCCTGTGATACCTTCGGCGCCGCCGTGCATCACCGCGAATTCGAGGAGGTGAGACCGATCAACGCTGTGACAGGTCGGGGCTCCCTCCTTTGCATGGTCTAGGGAGCCCGCACAAGGCATCCCGAAAGGCTTGAAACGCTGATGCGCTTCACCTCCCAGACGTCGTCCGACGGCGTCACCGAACAGTTCTTCACCCTCGACGAGATCCCCGGTGTGCTGTGGACCCCGGAAGAGGCCTATGGTCCTCGTCCGCTGATTCTGCTGGGCCACGGCGGCGGGCAGCACAAGACGGCCCCGGGCACCGTGATCTGGGCGCGCCGCTACGCCGCCGAGGGTTTCGCGGTCGTCGCGATCGACGCGCCCAACCACGGCGACCGACCCAAAACCGAGGAGTTCGGCGCGCTCGCGGCCGAGATGCGGGCCGGCATGGCCGCCGGTGAGAGTCCGGGCGCGCTGGTCGCGGGCATGCACAGCCATTTGGCCCCGCCGGCCGTCGCGGACTGGCAGGCGGTCCTGAGCGCGGTCCAACGCCTCGACCGGGTCGGCGTCGGCCCGGTGGGCTACTGCGGCACATCGATGGGCTGCGGGCTCGGTATCCCGCTCATCGCCGCAGAGCCCCGGATCCGCGCCGCGGTGCTGGGGCTGCTCGGTGTGCACGGGCTGGCCGAGGACGCCGCGCGGATCACCGTGCCGGTGCGGTTCCTGGTTCAGTGGAACGATCAGATGGTGCCGCGGGACCAGAGCCTGGCGTTGTTCGACGCCCTGGCCTCGGCCGAGAAGACGCTGCACGCCAACCCCGGCAGGCACGGGGATGTGCCGTCGTTCGAAGTAGACAGCTCGCTGAGGTTCTTCGCCCGGCATCTGAGCTGACCCGAGATCGCAGCGCCCGGCGCGCCGGCCGGAACCCGTTCCCGGCCGGCGTTCCCGCACCGGCGGCACCTCGGACGCCTGCGGTGGCACGGACCGGCCACCGCCGCGGCCGACGGTGCGCCGGACCGTCGCGACCGACCGGCGCGCCGTCGCGTGCTTCAGCTCATCGGGCGGAGTGCGCCGACGTGCGTGTCGTCGGCGCGTACCGCGCTCCCGTCGGGCCGTACATACGTGAGCCTGGCCAGTGGTTCGCCGGTGGAGTGGTCGATCAGCGGTGCGTACTCCTCGCCCCGGTCGACCCCGTGGTGCTCGCCCCACTGCCGCAGGCTGAGGATCAGGTCGAACAGCTCCCGGCCCTTGTCGGTGAGGACGTACTCCCGATAGCTGCTGCCGTCCGATGCCGGTTCGCTGCGCAGCACCCCGGCGTCGGTGAGAGTGCGCAGTCGCATGCTGAGGATGTTCTTGGCCACGCCGAGGCTGCGCTGGAACTGCCCGAAGCGCCGTACCCCGGCGAACGCGTCGCGGACGATCAGCAACGACCACTTGTCACCCAGGAGTTCGACCGTGCGTGCCACGGGGCACGGCGAGTTCGCCCGCGTCGTCTCGTTCATCCGATCCTCGCCCTCCTGCCGCTCCAGACTGGTTGCAAATAAAAACCAGACCGCTTATGTTCATTATCCGGTTTCAATTTACTACCACTCGCGACGCGGTCACGTCCGCGCCCGCCCGCATGGCGGCCCGCTCGCTCGTACGTCCGCCGCCCGGATCCGCGAGCACTGCCGTGCCCGTGGCGCTCGGCGCATCCCCCGATCGCACCCCACCCCCAAGGAGCCGCCCCGATGATCCCCGCCCATGAAGACTTCCGAGGCAGCTACCCCTTCGCGCCGCACCACACCTCGGCTCCCGGCTTCGAGATGCACTACGTCGACGAGGGGTCGGGCCCCGTCCTGCTGTGCCTGCACGGCGAACCCACCTGGGGATATCTCTTCCGCGACCTCATCCGTCGCCTCTCGAGCACCCACCGGGTGATCGTCCCCGACCACATGGGCTTCGGAAAGAGCGAGACACCCGCGACCAGGTCGTACCGCCTCCAGGACCACGTCGACAACATCGAGGCCTTCGTCCTCGACCTCGATCTCGACCACATCACCCTCGTCATGCACGACTTCGGCGGCCCGGTGGGCATGGGTCTGGCGGCAAGGCACCCGGAACGCATCGCCCGCGTGGTCGCCGTCAACGCCCCGACCCCGTTCGGTCAGGACGACCTGGCACGCGTACTGACGGCCAACGCCGCCGAGTCCCCCTGGTTCCGCTGGATCGCCCGGGCGCAGCGCGACGGATCCCTGGAACACATCCTGAATCGGCTGGACTTCAACATTCTCAGCACGCTCAAGCTCAACGGGTTCGAGAACAACGCGATCATCACCGACACCTGGATCCGGGCCTACGCCGCGGCATTCCCCACCCCCGACGACTGCCGCGGCGCGCTCGGCTGGGCCCAAGGCTTCGCCACCGGCGCGCACATCTTCGAAACCCCCACCCCGGCAGCTCGCGCCAAGCTCGCCGCGACCCCGGCACTGGCCATCTGGGGCACCGCCGACCAAACCCTCGGGAGCGCGCACTTCCTCCCGTTGTTCCGATCGGCCTTTCCCCGCGGCCGGACCTCCGAACTCCCGAACGCCGGCCACTACAGCCTCGAAGACGCCCCCGAGACCATCGCCACCCTCATCACCGAATTCCTCGCCCCCTGACCCCACGCGCACCGTACGCGCCGCCGAACACGGTGAACGACGTCATCCGGCGCATCCCGCCGCACTCGGCCGAACCGGCCCGCGCCGGAACCGGGTTCCACGCCGCGCCGGTCGCCGCTCCGCAAACACCGGTGATTTCGGCGGCGCGGGTGCCGTGCGACCTACGCGCCTGCGCAGGACGACACGGAGGCGTCCGACGTGGAGGCGTCCGACGTGGAGGTGTCGGACGGCGAGGTGTCGGACGATGCGGCGTCGGATACGGGAGCCTCCGGCGTACGGGTACCGGACGCCGATTCGAGGCGCAGCATCGCCGCCTCGTCCGCCGTGCCCGGCTCGGCGTTGTAGACGACCATTCGCAGTCCGCCGGTGCGCGACAACTGCATCACCTCGAAGGTCAAGGTCATCAGGCCGACCTTGGGATGATCGAACGTCTTGCGGCCACCGCCGCGCTCGAAGACCTCGTAGCGTTCCCAAAGCCGTGCGAAGTCCGTTGACTTGAGCAGGAGTTCGCCGACCAGGGCGGCGAGTTGCGGCGAGTCGGGGTCGGCGCCGGCCACCGCGCGCAAGTGTGCGACGGACGCCGCGACGGTCTCCTCCCACGGCTGGTACAGGGTTCGGCCGATGGGATGCAGGAAGAGGTAGCGCGTGACGTTGCGCTGCTCCGGCGGAAGGTCCCACAGTCCGGGTGTGAGGCGCCGCCCGGGCGGATTCGCGGCCAGCACGTAGTTGAACCGGTTGACGACGTACGCCGGGAGCGGGCGCACCGCCTCCAGTACGCGCAGCACCGAGTCACGCACCGTGCGGTCCGTGGCCCCCGGGGTATCGGTGGCCCGGCCCGCCGCGAGGTCGGCCAGCTCGTGGAGCCGCGCGTACGCGTCGGCGCACAACCCGAGGGCGCGGGCGACGGCGTCGATGACGGCCGGCGACGGGTTGCTCTCGCGCCCGCGTTCGAGCCGCGTGTAGTAGTCGACGCTCACGCCGGACAGCGTCGCCAACTCCTCACGGCGCAGCCCGGGGGTGCGCCGCAGCCCATTGCCCGCGGGCAGCCCGACATCCTGGGGGCGCACGAGTGCACGCCTCGCCCGCAAGTACCTGCCCAACTCGGTGACCTCAGCCATCGAACCATTGTCTCAGGTGGCGTTCGGAGGTGGGGGGCCGCGTCACACCCCGGAACGCCGCGCCCCGGTGAAACGCGTCCTGCCACGGTCGGCCCGGGGCCGGGAGAGTTGTGTTCGTTGCGGGCGGCCCGCCTTCGGGGATCCCAGGGGGTGCGCGACACCGGGCCGCGGACCCGGAGGCCGGACCGCCCGCACGATTCAGTCCCACGGCACCACCGACGGAGGCCCCGCGCATGTCGCCCACCACGCTCACCGACACCGACACCGGCGACCGGCACACCCGCGCCGAGCCGACGGCCGACCCGTCCGCCGCGAGGTCCGCCCGCGCCTCGTCCGACGTCGGCGCGGAGCAGCGGCCGTCGCCATTCGCGTTGGTCGCCGCGCTGCTCGGATTCACCGTGATCTCGATCGACGTGTCCGCGGTGAACATCGCGCTGCCGTCGATCCGCTCTTCACTGCACAGCGGGATGACCGGGTTGCAGTGGGTCGTCGACGCGTACACGCTCATGCTCGCGGCCCTGATGTTGTCGGCGGGCGCGCTCGCCGACCGGACCGGTGCGCGACGTGCCTACGCCTGGGGCGTGACGCTGTTCACCCTGGCGTCGCTCGCCTGCGCGCTGGCTCCCGGGATCGGCACGCTCATCGGGGCGCGCGTCGCGCAGGGCGCCGCGGCGGCGATCGTGATCCCGGCATCGCTCGCGTTGATCCGGCAGACCTATGACGAGCCCCGGCAACGGGCCCGCGCGATCGCGTTGTGGACCGTGGGCGGCTCGGTGGCGATGGCCGCCGGCCCGGTGCTGGGCGGGGTGCTGACGGAAGGCCCGGGCTGGCGGGCGGTGTTCCTGCTCAACCTGCCGATCGGGGTGCTGATTCTGGTCCTGCTGACCCGCATCGCGCCGTCCCCGAAGCGGCCGGCGCCGCTCGACCTGATGGGCCAGGCGACCGCGATAGCGACGCTGGCGGGGGTCGCGTACGCGGTCATCGAGGGCGGCCACGCGGGCTGGACACAGCCGGGGGTGCTGAGTGCCCTGGCGATCGCGGTCGCGGGCGGTGTGGGCTTCCACCTCGTCGAGCGGCGGCACCGCGCGCCGATGGTCCCGCTGGAGATGCTGCGGCAGCGTTTGGTGGTCATCCCACTCACCGTCGGTTTCGTGATCAACGCGGCGTTCTACGGCGGGATCTTCCTGCTCGGCCTGTACTACCAGGAGCTGCGCGGCATGTCGGGCACCGAGGCGGGCCTGATGTTCGTGCCGATGGCTGCGGTCATCACCTCCACCAACCTGGTGTCGCCGCGCCTGGCGGAACGTATCGGGCGGCGGCCGGTCATCGCGGCCGGGCAGCTCATCATGGCGGGCGCGATGCTGGCCATGCTGCCGCTCGACGCGCACACACCGATCTGGCTCGTGATCGTCCTGCTGTTGCCGATGGGCATCGGCGGTGCGCTCTCCGTCCCGGCGTTCACCGCGCAGCTCATGGACAGCGTGCCCGGCGAGCGCGTCGGAGCGGCGTCCGGCCTGCTGAACGCGCTGCGGCAGACCGGAGGCGCGCTTGCGGTGGCCCTGTTCGGGTCACTGGCCACGGGGTCGGACGGCAGTGGTTTCTCGCTGTCCGGCATGCGTACGGGCGTGCTGGCCGAGGCGGTGCTCCTGGCCGCGACCGCGGCCGTGGCGTGGTGGCTGCTGCCGCGCGACACGAAGCGTTGAGCGTGGCCGGGTCCGCGTCGGCGCATCGACCGGGCCCATCGGATCGTGGTCGACCTCGGTCGGATCCGGTTCCGCGACTGCTCCGGGTTGAACCTGCTGTTGCGCGCCGGGACCCGCGCCCGGTTCCGGGTGGCGGCCCACGACTCGCGAGCAGCCAGGAGACAGTGACCGTGCGGCGCGTGACCCGCGAGCGGACGGCGGCCCGGACCTCGTCACCGAGCACCGTCCACGAACCCGCCATGCCATCGGTGACACGACCCGCTGGACGAGCACGGCTCTTTTGGATGCGGTGGATTTGGCAACGAAGACGGGTCCGTCGACGCAGCCGAACGTCCCCGGGGGTCCTCGGGGAGCCGACGAGTGTCATCCGGGGTGCACTGTCGGTCGTCGGTGCCGAGGAGGAGGGCGCCCAGGTCGGTGATGACGTGTCGGACCGCCAGGCCGTCGCGGTGGGTGAGGATCAGGCCGCTGTCGCGCAGCACCGCGGTGTGGTGGCTGACGACTGCGGCAGAACAGCGGACGTGCCGTGCGATGTCTCCGGTGGAGTGGATGTCGGCTTCGGCGATCGCCGTCAGGATGGCGGTGCGCGTACGTCCGAGCAGGGGGCCCAGGGTGCGTACGCTGCCGGGTTCGTGGCGCCCCAGGGGGACGCGGCGGCGTATCGGGTAGGTCATGCAGATCGGGAGGCCGGGGGTCTGGTAGCCCGAGAACGACACGCCGTTTCCGCCGAAGACACCCGCTGCGACGGCGAAGCCGTGGCCGCCAACGTCCGAGTCAGGCCTGACGGTCAAGACGAGCAGTCGGTGCACCTGTCCAACTACGGCGGCTGCGGCACCGGAATCGGCGACAGCTTCTCCTGGGATATCAGCAAACTGGGCTATGTGCGCAGCGGCGTCGTGACCGTCGAAATCTGCCGTGTCCGCCGAATCTGGCCCGGGGAGAACATCGACGCCTGTGGCTACGCAAACTCGCGCCTCTACACCATCGACTCGTAGGAGCCGTACGAAGGTTCTTGTGACCATCCGTTGATCGGGCTGTTGGTCTGTTCATGGGGCGTGGTGATCTGACGGATCGCGCGTGGGGCTTGCTGGAACCGTCGAACGGGACGAAGCCCTCGGCCTCTCCCGAGGCGGGCTCACCACCAAGCCCCACCTCGCCGCGGACGGTCGAGCACGGCCGCCGAGTCTGGTCGCCACGGCCGGACAGGCGGGCGACGCCCCGCAGTTCGAACAGGTGGTGCGCGGCATCCGCGTTCCGCGTCCCGGCCCGCCGCGGACCAGGCCGGACACGGTCACTACGGATGCCGCGTACTCCTCCCGCGCGGGCCACCTGCGCAGACGCGCCATCCGTCACTCGATCCTCGACACCGCCACGGCTCCGCGACCGCCCGCTCGTGGCACCCCTGAATGCTGCGCGTTCTGGACACACAGGGCGCCGTGGGCCCTGCGCGGCCCGGCCTGCCGACTTGGACATCGCGATCCCGCCGGCGCTCGGCGTCGAGGACGGCGAACCGCCCGAGCGATACGCCCTGCGGATCGGCTCCGGTGCGGGCGAGTTGACGCCCACCACCCGAGAACCACGGGCGCGATTGACGCGCCGTCAGTTCGTGGGGTGTACGTGCTGTGCGGGTGGCCACCGCGCTGCCGACGCGCCGGGCGGCCTCGTGGACCGTGTCGGCGAGGTTCCCGACGCAGGGGAAGCGAGGTAGTCGTTGCCGGCGTCGTCGAGGCACGGTTGCCCGTCGATGCCCAGGGCGCGCATCCCGCGGACCGTTGCATGGGCTTCGAGCGCGTGAACGAGATGCCGCACGCTCGTGTCGGCGAGGCTCCGTCTCATCCGTCGCAGGGTGGCAGGGCCCGGTCCTCGGCTTCCAGGTGTCGGTACGCAGCCAAAGACGCTGCGCGGGCGGCCCCACCATCGCGCTCCGGGGCGCGGGTCTGCTCGGTCGGCTGGGGCCTTCCGGGTTCGCGGCCCGGTAGGTGGGCGCGCATTGCGTGCGGGCTACACGTCGGGCGGCGCGCCCACGCGTTCGATGGGATTCGAGACGGACCGACAGGGGCATCCGCTGTCGCCCGCCGATTACACGGGGGCGTCGGAGTCTGCCGCGCGTCGGCCGCTTCGCCGCGTACCCCGACTCCGAACATCGGGAGTCGGGAGCGCCGGGTGCCGCAGCGAACACCGGCTTCGGGCCCACCGCCCCTGGCAAACACTGCTCGCGAAGGCCTTGTATCCATGTACTGATGCATGCAAAGGTGACGGCATGTCAGACGAGCGGGCCGTGCGCCGGATCGAAGCGTTCGTCGGCCAGGTGGCCGACATGGCGCGGCTGCCGGGCTACCGCAACCGGCTGCTGGCGGTCGCCGGCGTCGAGTTGCACCAGTCCGGACTGTCGATCCTGTCCGTCCTCGAACGCGAAGGCCCCCTCGGCGTCAGCGAACTGGGGGTACGCCTCGGCGTCGACCAGTCCACGGCCAGCCGCCAGGTCCGGCCGCTCGAGGTCGCCGGACTGGTCGCGCGCGGTCCGGACCCCGACGACCGCAGGGCCAGCCTGGTCCGCGTCACCGAGGCGGGCCTGCTCCTGCGCGCCCGGGTGCGCGGCACCTGGCTCGCCGACATCGCCTGGGCGGTCCGCGACTGGGACCCCGCCGAACGCGAGCAATTGGGTGAACTCCTCGAGCGGTTCGCCGCACGCTGGCGCGACGCCGCCGCCCGGGCCGGCCTCGACGCCGCACCCCGTACCGACCCCGGACCAACCGACGAACAGGTGACCTCGTGACCGACCGATTCGACCTCACCGGCCGCGTGGCCATCGTGACCGGCGGCAGCCGCGGCATCGGCCGCGCCATCGCCCATGCCTACGCCCGTGCCGGTGCGGCGGTCGTGATCGCCAGCCGCAAGGCCGATGCCTGTAAGGCCGTGGCCGAGGAGATCGAGGCGGCCGGCGGGCAGGCCCTCGCCGTCGCCACCCACCTGGGCGAACTCGACCAGCTCGAGGCCCTCGTCGACGCCACCGTGGCGCGCTTCGGGCGCCTCGACATCATCGTCAACAACGCCGCCAACGAACTCGCCCAGCCCGTCGGGCACATCACCCCCGAAGCCTGGGACAAGTCGTTCGCGGTCAACCTGCGCGGCCCGGTCTTCCTGGTCCAGTACGCGCTCCCGCACCTGATCGCCAGTGGCCGGGCGTCGGTCGTCAACGTGGTGAGCGCCGCCGTGTTCACGCGCGCCGAAGGCAAGGGCCTGTACGCGGCGGGCAAGTCCGCGCTGGTGGCCTTCACCCGCACGATGGCCGGTGAACTCGCGGTCCACAACATCCGCGTCAACGCGATGGCGCCCGGCACCGTCAAGACCGACATGGTCCTCAAGACGACACCCGACATGCAGGAACGCATGACCAAAGCGGCCCCGCTCAAGCGCATGGCCGACCCTGAGGAGATGACCGGCCTGGCCCTGCTGCTCGCCTCCGACGCGGGCAGCTTCATGACCGGCCAGATCGTCAGCATCGACGGCGGCCTCACGGTCCACTGAGCCGCCGCGCCACCCGGCGCAACCGCACACCGACCCACCGGCAGGCCCGCCGACACAGGAAGAGACGGATATGACCTTCGAGAACCGCGTCGCCGTGGTCACCGGCGCCGGAGGTGGGCTCGGCCGCGGCTACGCCCTGGAACTCGCCCGACTCGGCGCCCGCGTCCTGGTCAACGACCTCGGCGGCGGCAGCCACGGCGAGCCGCCCGCCGACGACCCGGCCGGGGCGGGTGAACTCGGCGCGGCCGAGCAGGTGGTCGCCGAGATCCGCGCGGCGGGCGGCACCGCGCGCGCGGACACGCGCGACATCACCACCGACGCGGCGGGCGTCATCGGCGCCGCGGTCGAGACCTGGGGCCGCGTCGACATCCTGGTCAACAACGCGGGCATCTCCGGCGGTGGGGAGATCGACGCCATCCCCGACGCCGAGTTCCGCCGCATGGTCGACGTGCACTACTGGGGCACCGTCGAGATGATCCGCGCCGCATGGCCGGTCATGCGGGCGCAGGGGTACGGACGCGTCATCAACTCGTCGTCGACATCGGTCCTGGGCATCCCCCACACCAGCCACTACATCTCGGCCAAGGCCGGCGTCCTCGGGCTGACCCGAGCCCTCGCGCAGGACGGCGCGGCCCATGGGATCAAGGTCAACGCGATCATGCCGACCGCGTACACCCGGCTGACCGCCGAGATCCCCGACGACGGACTACGGGCCCTCCTCGAACATTTCTTCAAGGCCGAATACGTCGCGCCGTTCGTCGCGGTGCTCGCGGACGAGAGCGTCCCGTGCACCGGCGAGACGTTCAGCGTGGGCGCGGGCCGCGCCGCGCGGGTCTTCCTGGGAGTGGCGCCCGGTTACCTCTCCGCCGATCCCGGAAGCGCGACGCCGGGCGAATACCTCGCCAACTTCGACCGGATCCTGGCGACCGAGGACCACATCGTGGCAACCAGCGCCATGGACGAAGTGGTCCTCTCCGCCGAAATGCTCGGCATCGACGCGGGCACCCCGACCGTCGGCACGTAGAAACCGGGCTCCCTCGCTCCCGATCCCAGGACGCTCGACCGGTCCCACACCGCCTGAACCGCACCGATCGCGATCGCGACGCCGCTCGCGTGCTCGCCGCCGCCGACGGTGTGTCCGGGCGCCGCTGATCGCGACGCCCCGACCCCGGCCACCGGGCCCCGCTCGCCGATCACGGCGACGCACGGGGCCCGGTCTCGCGGCGCCCTACCCCCAGGTCGGCGTCTGCGCGAAGGCGCGTTCCCAGTCGACCTGCTCGGCCCACCGGCGGAAGTCGTGCCATCCGACCTCGGGGAACTCGGCGTGCAGGGCCGCGACGTCGGTGTGCAGCGGGGTGTCCTCGAAGCTCTGGAACATGTCGGCGATCTCGTCGCCGGCCCACTGTCGTACCTGCGGGATCGGGATGTTCGCGTAGGGTATGTCCTTGCCGAGTACGTCGGAGAGGATCCCTGCGACCTCGAGCGTGGTGAGACTGTCCGAGACGACGTCGATCCGGCGCCCGATGAGGGTGTCCGGGTTCTCGATCGCATGTACGGCCAGTCCCGCGATGTCGAGGACCGTGACCTGGTCGAGTCGGCGGTCGGCCGAGAGCGGGAACGCGTAGACGCCCTGCGGCAGACGATTGAAGCCGACGTTGAGTGCGTTCTCCATGAAATAGACCGGCTGGACGCTCGTGACCCGCAACTCCTTCTCTCGGAACCAGCGTTCGATCACCTGCTTCGAGGACGCGTGTTCGACCTTCAGGTCGTCGTCGGAGGCCGCGCCCCGGACCGACGAGTGCACGAGATGCGCGTGGACCGCCTCGGCCGCGGCGCCGATGGCCCGGCCCTGGGCGATTTCCTCGGCGGCCCCGTGCTCGCCGAACGGCACGGTGAGGCCGAAGATGGCGTCCACCCCGCGAGCCGCCGTGGTGAGCGCGGCCGAGTCCGCGAGGTCGCCGACGGCGAGTCGTACGCCGTCGGCCGCCAGGGTCGCGGCGGCGGGCGCGTCGGGGTTGCGGACGTAGGCGACGACCTCGTGGCCGCGTGCCCGGAGGAGGTCGGCGACGGCGCCGCCCTGCTTGCCGGTCGCGCCGGCGACGAGGACGGTGCGCTTGGTGGTTTCAGGCATGAGGCACTCCATGGGTTGCTGTGTAGGAGGGAAGGAAAGTCGGGCGGTGAAGCGCCGAGGGCCGGACGGCGGGGAGTCGAGCGACCGTCGTGTGACCGTCCGGGCATGCTTCATCGTCGGCTGCCGATCCTGGGCAGACGGGGCCGAACGGACTGCGGTTCCACGGGACGGTGGTTCGACGGGTGCCGGTGCCGGGGCGTGTGCCCGAAGAAGCGACGGAATCCTCGACTCAGTCGACGGTGAGGACGACCTTGCCGCGCACGCGTCCGGTCTCCATCTCGCGGTGCGCCTCGGCGGCGTCGGCGAGCGCCGTCTCGCGCGCGCTTTCGATCCGCAGGCGGGCCTTCTCGAACAGCGCGGCGGGCGCGCCGAGTTGCTCGGTCGTGCGGGTTGCCCGCACCGCCCTTACGCCCAGGCGCTGCGCGATTTCGCCGGCACCGGCGATGGTCACCCGGCGCGCGGCGTCCGGGACGAGCCAGTGCCCAGCGCTTCCTCATCGCCGTGCGTGTCGAACGCCGCGTTCACCCTTCGGGATCGCCGTAGGCCGTGAACACGATCGCCCGACTCACGTCGCGCCCTCCTCCTCGCCATCACCAGCACCCGCGCGCGGGGGGACCAGGATCTTCATCAGTTGCGCGCGCACGCGCTCGCGGTATTCGGCGGAGAGCGGATCGATGCCGTAGATGCCCTCGACCACCTGCGGCAGCGCGATCGGGGCGAAGGACAGCACGAAGCCGAGCAGCACCGCGAACTCGGGGTCGAACTCGTCGGTGACCTCGCCCGATTCCTGCCGGGAGCGCATTCGCTCCACCGCGTCGGTCAGCGTCGCGCGCCATTCGTCCGACAGGGCACGCGCGTCGTCGGGTCCGTCGCCGAGTGCCTGCCACACGACCATCCGCGATCGTTGCGGATCGTCGAGGGTGGCGTCCATCATCGCGGCGAAGCCCTGCTCGAAGCCCGCCTCCTCCGCGGCGATCGCGTCCCGCCGCTCGCGCCACCGGGCGCGGAGTTCGTCTACCAGGCCCTGTTTGCCGCCGAAGTAGTAGGCGATGAGCTGCTGATTGACCCCGGCTCGGGCGGCGATCCCGGCTGTGCGTGCCCCCGCGTAGCCCTTGGCGGAGAACTCCGCCAGGGCCGCGTCCAGGATCCGCGCGCGGGAGTCGGCCGCAGCCTTCCCCCGCTCCTCCGGACGCGGCGACCGCCGGACCCGTTTCGCGCTGTTCGCTTCGACGTCTGCCATGATCGGAGCCTACACTTCAATCGATTGAATGACAATTCTCAATCATCTGATTGAACACCGATGCCGAGGACTTGCTCGCCCACGGTTGCGGCGATCCGGCCGCCGACGCGGGAAGTTCGCCCGAACGGGACGAACGCGCCGCCTCGAACGGTGTTTGTTCGCCGTGAACTCGGGCTCGGTCTTGGGAAGCGTGCATGATCCTGGCCGGGTACCGACCTTCGCCGACGTGTGCGTCACGAGTGGACGCCCGGGGGCCGGGGGCGAGGTCGTCGGCCCGTGGGCGCCCGGCGGCCCCCCGAATGGCCCAGCCGTGTTTTTGCTCAAGGGTGGGTCGTACGCGAAATTGTTCGCGCCACATCACCGCTCGTTCCCGCCGACGTGTCGGCCGGCACGTCGATCCCGGGAGCGCACACCTCGCAGACCGCGCGATCGCCCGGCGATCGCTTCGAAAGGACCGTCATGCGCCACCTCGAACACACCGTCACCATCGGCGCCCCGATCGCGGACGTGTGGAACGTCCTGCTGGACGTGGAGGGATGGGTCCGCCTGTTCCCCTCGACCAGTGCCGCGCGGGTCACCGAGAGTTCGCCCACGCATCAGATCGTCGCCCTCACCGGGAACATCGGCGGCCGCAGCCAGTCGTGGGTCTCGCGGCGCGACATCGACGAGGCGGGTCGCGTCATCGACTACCGCCAAGTGGAGACCGCGCCCATGATGAAGCGGATGGCCGGGCAGTGGCGGGCGGTGTCCACGTCGGACACCACGACGGAGCTGACCATCACCCACGACTTCGAACCGGCCGCCCCGACGGAGCCGGTCGCCGAACTTTCCGGGGCCCGGGACCTCGGCGGTCTGCTGAACCGGGCGCTGGACCAGTTGGCCCCCGCCCATCTGGTGGCGATCAAGGCCGAGGCCGAGTGGGTCCACGCGGGAGCCCGAGCCCGCACGTCCTGAACACCGGGGGACATGTCGCCGCGCCGGGACGGCCCCGGCCGCCCCGGCAAAGCGAGTCGACCCAAGCCGCTACGTGCTCATCGCGCGAGGAAAGACTCTCACCGATGCCGATGTGGCGTCGGCCCGCTCCGGTTCGTGTGGTCGCGGGGGAGAGGCCGTACTCACGACGCAGGGAGTGTTGGTGAAAGAACGGTTCGCCGCCGAACGACCGTACCTGTGGGATCGGGCCACACCGCGGGAAGAAGCCTGGCTGATCCGCGTGCCCCCGTCCCGGACCGCGAGCGAGGCTCATCTCGCCCAGCCGAAGGACGTCGCCGTCCGGCCGGCGGACGACGCGCGGTCCGCGGCGTACTTCCCGCCGGCGGAAGGGGTGAGGCGCCCACTCGTGTGGGCCCTGCGTCCCCGGCCGCCACGTCGGATCGAACGGTCAGTGGCCGGTGAACGTGACCGCGATCCGCAGCCCGCCCTCCGTCCCCGGAGCGGCCCTGACCTGCGCGCCGTGGGCGTCGGCGATGGAGCGCACGATGGAGAGGCCGAGCCCGTGGCCGCTGTTGTGGCCCACCCGGTCCTGGGCCAGCCGTCGGAACGGCTCGAACAGGTTGTTCACCCGGTCGGCGGGGATCTCGGAGCCGGTGTTGGTGACGGTCAGGGTCCGGCCTTCGAGGGCCACGTCCACGCGGCCGCCGGCGTGGTTGTAGCGGATGGCGTTGCCGATCAGGTTGGTCAGGAGATGGCGCAGGAGTACGGGGTCGCCGTCGATGTCGATGGGGGAGCCGGTCACCGTCACGGCCACGTCCTTCTCGTCGGCCGGGGCGGCGAGTTCCGCGGCGGCCTGTCGGGCGAGGTCTCGAAGGTCGACCGGCTCGGTGTCGTGGAGCCCGCAGTCGCTGCGGGCGAGCAGCAGCAGTGCGGCGATCAGCTTCTCGGCGTCCCGGTTGGCGGTGAGCAGGTCCTCGCGGACCTCGGCGAGACCCTCCGGCAGCGGGTCGGCGAGACCGACCTGAAGGCTGGCACGCTGGACGGCGAGTGGGGTGCGCAGTTCGTGCGAGGCGTTGGCGACGAAGCGGCGCTGACTGTCGAAGGCCTTCTCCAGCCGGTCCAGCATGGTGTCGAAGGTGTCCGCGAGGCGGTGCAGTTCGTCGTCGGGGCCGGTGAGGTCCAGCCGCTCGTGCAGGTTGTGATCGCTGATTCGGCGCGCGGCGTCGGTCATCGAGGCAATCGGCCGGAGCGCCCGCCCGGACAACCACCAGCCGATCAGGCCGGCGAGCAGGGCCAGGACCACCAGCCCGATGCCGGACCAGAGCAACATCTGCTGGAGCGCGGCATCCTGCACGGTCCGAATGGTCTGGTTCACCTGCCTGGCGGCGACGCCCTCGGTGCCGGACCGATCCCACGTCGGCCCGAGCACGGTGCTGCCGTCCGGTGCCGCCGGCCGAGCGTCGCCCATGACCGCGTTCGCGGGTAGCCGCGTGATCTCCATGCCCTGCACCCGCTGCGCCGTGCCGTAGCGGGCCAGCAGCACGACAAAGGCCAACAGGGCGGCGCCGGCCAGCAGGAACAGCCCGCTGAAGGCGCCCGCCAGCCAGGTCCGGAAGGGCAACCGGCGCGGGTTCAGCCGCACAGCCGGTAGCCCCGGCCCGCGTCGGCGATGATCACTTCGCGATCGCCCAGTTTGCCGCGCAGCCGGCTGATGGTGGAGCGCACCGCGCCGGTTCGCGGATCGAGGTTCTCGTCCCACACCGTCCGCACGATCTCGTCGTGCGGCACCGCCTCGCCCTCGGCCTCCAGCAACATCCGCAGCACGGCGAACTCCCTGGGCGTGAGCTCCACGGTCTCGCCGTCGACCTTCACCTCCCGCTTGGCGCGGTTCAGCGTGATGCCCAGATGTCGCAGCACCACGGGCGGCGGCTTGGGCACGCGCCGGCCGAGCGCGCGGATACGCGCCACCAGTTCGGCGAAGTCGAAGGGCTTGGCCAGATAGTCGTCGGCGCCGAGCTGCTCCAACCCGAACACCTTGTCCTCCAGCGCCCCGGCGGAGGTGAGCATCAGGATGCGCGGCGGATCAACCAGTTCGCGCAGTCTCCGGCAGACCTCGTCACCGGTCATCACGGGCAGGTCGCGGTCGAGCACCAGCACGTCGTAGTCGGTGAGCAGGGACATCCGCTCGGCCTCGTCGCCCGAGACGGCGAGGTCCACCGCTATCGACTGCCGGCGCAGGCCGGTCGCAATCGTTCGCGCCAGCACGTGGTGGTCTTCGGCGACCAGAACTCTCATGGACCCATGCAACCAGGCGAAGCGTTGCGGGGATGTAAGCGGCCGGGCCGGCCGGACGTCTCCTTATCCCGCCGTAACAGAACTTAGAGGCTGCTCGGCGGCGACGGCTTCCGCTTCGACGTCAACGACAAGGCTTTCCGGAATCAGGTGCAACCCCTGCAGCGGGTCGGCGCGTTCGCCGGCGCGCTGGTCCGGCTGATCGCCGGCGCCGGCGCCGTGATCCTCGGTCTGATCGTCACCCTCACCATCCGCGAGCGGCGCGACGAGCTGGGGGTGCCGCTGTCACTCGGCGAGCGGAAGTGGAAGCTCGTCGCCCAGCAGGCCGCGGAGATCGTCGCGGTCGTCGCGGTGGCCGTCGGCCTCAGCTCGCTGTTCGCCCAAGCCCTCACCGAGCGGGTCGGCAACTCCCTGGTGAGCAGCGAGGCAAGCGCCGCCCAGCGGAAGCTGGACGCCTGGCAGCCCCCGGCGCCCGGCTCGACCGGCCTGCGCGAGGGCATCGACCCCGACAGCCAACCCGTCAAGGGCGCCGACCCGATCGACGAGATCACCGTACGTCTGCACAACGGCACCCTGGCCGCCGTGGCCGGCCTCGGCCTCGGCATCGCACTGCCGGCCACCGCCATCCCCGCGACCTCCGTGCTGCGCCTGTCCCCGCGCTCCATCCTCTCGACGGGCAAGTGACCATGACCGGCAACGCCGTGACCGACCCGCCCGTCCTGCGACTCTCCGAGCTGAGCCACACGTACACCGGACAGCGCCGCAAGACCACTGTGCTCAGGCAGATCGACTACGGCTTCGAACGCGGGGCCTTCTACACCGTCCTGGGCCCGTTCGGCAGCGGCAAGACGACACTGCTGTGCCTGGCGTCCGGACTCGACGTGCCCACCACGGGGTCGATCGCCTTCGACGGCGTGGATCTGCGGACCATCGGCCTGGGCCGCTACCGGAACAAGCACGCGGCCCTGCGCAAAGGCGGGGTCGGCGCTGC
Source organism: Embleya sp. NBC_00888 (assembly GCF_045207655.1). Classification (NCBI taxonomy): domain Bacteria; kingdom Bacillati; phylum Actinomycetota; class Actinomycetes; order Kitasatosporales; family Streptomycetaceae; genus Embleya; species Embleya sp. NBC_00888. Next base: position 4,766,996 of record NZ_CP108785.1, read on the forward strand.
CTCGAACCGAGGCTGACGTACGAGGAGGGGTTGTCGGAGCACGGGCCCGGCTGTTCGGTCGGCGATCTTATCTCCTTGTAAGAGGACGGTTGGTTAGCTGATCGCATGTGGAAATCGATGACGAAAACCTCCCCGGCCCGCCGTTCGGCATGCGGCAGGGGCCGGGCCGCCCGCGTAGTGGGGACCGCGGCAACTGCACTACTGGCAACGGCAATAGCCGTATCACCGGCCCAGGCCATCAACGGTGGCGAAGAGGTGAGCAAACCGTACTCGTTCATGGCATCGATCCAGAGCAAGCAGAACAGTGGTCAGATCTGCGGCGGCAGTCTGATCGCGCCGACGTGGGTCCTGACGGCACGGCACTGCATGTTCGACAGGGACGGCAAACCGGTCGGCACGCACGACAAGCAGGTACGCATCGGCAGTCTCGACCGGACCAGGGGCGGGGAAGTCCGCAACATCGCCCAGGTGGTGTCCCCGCCCGATGGCGGTGCCGGTGACCTCGGGACGGACCTCGCCCTCCTGAGGCTCGACGCCCCGGTCGAAGCGACCCCGGTGGACCTGCCCGAAAAGCGGCCCCGGGTGGGTACCGGTGTCCGCATTCTCGGGTGGGGGGATCACGAACTGCCGCAGAAGCCGGGAGATCCCTTCCCGGATCCCCCCACCATGCTGCGCCGGTTGGACTCCTCGGTCGTCACTTCCCAACGCTGCAACGGTCCGGACGGGAAGTACATCACCGACAAGGAGTTCTGCGTCGCGACGACACCCGCCGGTGAATCCGCGCGTGCCGGGGATTCGGGCGGCCCGGTGCTGGTGAAGGGCAACTGCGGGTGGACCCTGGGTGGAGTCGTCTCCCGTACCGGCTGGTTCTTCGACGGCCGGGAGATGCCCGACGGTATCGACGTCTCCGTGGCCGACCACCTGGACTGGATCCGGAACACCCTCCCGGGCCCGCGTCGATAGCGGACGTGGATCCGGGCAATCCCCGCTTCGTGTCGAGCGGTTCCGGCCACGACGCGGCGCTGCCCGGTGTCGAGCGGTTCCGGCCACGACGCGGCGTTTGCCGCGCTGCGATCCACTGCCCTGCTCACATCCACTGCCCTGCTCACAGGCCGAAACATCACCAACGGGAAGGAGTCGACAGTGACGTCACAGGACGGACACCGGATGGCCGAGGGAATGTCGCGGAGGCGAATGCTGGGGGCGATGGCCGCGGGCGCCGTGGCCTCGGCCGGGCCGGTCGGGCAGGCGTACGGCTCTCCTGCCCGGGCCCCTCGGGCCGCGGAGCGGGTGACCGGGCCGGTCGAGCGGCACATGGAGATGCTGGACGCGATCGCCGCCCGGCACGGTGGCAACCGGGCGGCCGGGCTCCCCGGCTTCACGCACTCCGCGTGTTATGTGGAGGACCGGTTGCACCGGGTCGGATACCGCACCCGGCGTCTGCCGGTCGGCTACGAGCGCACGGATCACATACGGGACGTCGTCGAACAGGTCCGCCCCCGGCAGCGCAGCGTCTTTCACACCGTGGCGCGAGGAGTTGCGGCGTCACCGGCCGGTGGGGACACCGGGGAGTTGGTCACACCGCGCGATGGCTTCGGTGACGCCGCCGACAGTTGGGAGGGCATCGGCGCACGCGGGAAGGTGGCACTGCTGCAACTGCGCCCGAACCTGCTGCGCGGTGCTCGCCCGGAGTACGTGGCCGGCGGATGCCACGGCGGCGGGGTGGTCAGGAGACAACGGATCGCCGCGGGTCAGACCGAGTCCGCCCGCCAGGCGCTGATCCACGCCCGTACCGCCGGCGTCGTGGCGGTGTTGTTCTACCTCGATCAGGCCGACATCCCGATCGGCCTGACCTTCGACGCTCCCGGGGACGCCGAACTGCCGCCGGCGGGCGTCGTCTTCTCCCGCGATGCCACCGTGCTGCGCGAGGACATGAACGCCGGCGGCACGACGGTGCGTATCGAACTGGAGCTGCGACAGCGGCGGGTGGACACCTTCAGCGTGCTCACCGAGCCCCCGGACGCCACGGCCGCCAGACACGTGTTCGGTGCGCATTTGGACAGCGTTCCGCAAGGCCCCGGCATCGACGACAACGGCTCCGGCTCCGCGTTGCTCCTCCAACTCGCCCACGCCTTCGCCGCCAAGCCTGCCCGCAGTCCCGTGCAGTTCTGCTGGTGGGGCGGCGAGGAGGACGGCATGCGCGGCTCCCGAGAGTTCGTCGAGACCGAACCGCTCCGGCCGATCCGCGGCTACTTCAACATGGACATGGTCGCCGCCCCCAACTACGTCATCGGCGTCTACGGCAACGGGCCGCAACGCCATTTCACCGACCACTTCACCGCCATCGGTCAACCCTGGATCGAAGGTCCCGTCGACGGAATGTCCGACCAAGTCCCCTTCCTCGACGCCGGGATTCCGGTCGCCGGGATCGACACGGTCCGCAGCGCACCCGCGGATCTCAAAAACGATCGTGAGGCCGCACTGTTCGGAGGTACCGTCGGCCGCCCCTTCGACCCCCAATATCACGGCCCCGGCGACACCATCACCAACATCAGCACCAAAGGCCTCGCCATCTGCACCGCCGCCGGCCACGCCGCACTCCGGTCCGTCAGCCGCTGACCGGCGAGGACCGGCGAGGACCGGCTCGGGCGGCGTTACCCGGTGCCGAGGAGCGTCGGTCCGCGCGCTCGGGGTTCGACCCGGCGGCGGCCTGCCGATGAGCCTCGCTCACGGCCACGTGGTGGAGCGCCTGACCCGGTCGCGCCCGACCACCCCCACCCACCCGCGACGTCATCGCCGCATGTGGGACAGAGCCGTTCGATGCACGACCCTCAAGGAGCCTGACGTGATGCGGCAGCCCCGGGGTGTGACGGTTGCCGACCGGGGGCTGCCTCCGTCCCGAGGACAGGGCGGAGGCAGCCGTGCGATCCCGCGGCCGTCAGGCGGCGACCAGGCCCCACTTGTGGGAGGTGGTGTTGGCGAACTTGAAGTAGAAGTAGGCGCCGTTGTCGAAGTCCGTGCCCAGCACGGTCCACTTGCCGGTCTTCACGGTGACCCGACCCTTGCAGACCTCCTTGCGCGGATCCCGGTTCTTCAGGTAACACAGCTCGATCACCGTGTTCTGGGCCGGCTTGACCTGGATGTCCGCGCAACGGTTGGTCGTCACGTAGTAGCCGGGACCGGTCGGGGCGTATCCCCAGCCGGACGGCTTGTCGTACTGCCAGGCGCCGCCGATGCAGGACGCGGCGGTGGTCGAGGCGTCCCCCGATCGGGACGGCGTGGCGGACGCGGGCGAACCCGCGACGAGGGGTGCACCGAGGAGGACGGTGGCGGCGACCGCGGTGAGGAGCTTCGTACGACCTGACACGACTTTCTCCTTTGGGAGGCATGGCCGTCGAGTGCGGCTGTGGCAGGCCGGTAGACTCGACTGCCGTGGCGGACACCCAGTACGAAGACCTGTTGCAACTGGTGCTCACCTCCGGGACGGCCAAAGCCGACCGGACGGGCACCGGGACTCGAAGTGTCTTCGGGCACCAGCTGCGCTACGACCTCTCGCGGGGGTTCCCGCTGGTCACCACCAAAAAGGTGCATCTCAGGTCCATCGTGTACGAGCTCCTGTGGTTCCTGCGCGGCGACTCCAACGTCGGCTGGCTGCGTGAGCACGGCGTCACCATCTGGGACGAATGGGCCGACGCGAACGGCGAACTCGGTCCGGTGTACGGCGCACAGTGGCGCTCCTGGCCCACCCCGGACGGCAGGCACATCGACCAGATCGGCGATGTTCTCGAGACTCTGCGCCGCGACCCGGACTCCCGCCGGATGATCGTCTCCGCATGGAACGTCGCCGAGCTGACCAATATGGCACTCGCGCCGTGTCACGCCCTCTTCCAGTTCCACGTCGCCGACGGCAAGCTCTCCTGCCAGCTGTACCAGCGCAGCGCGGACCTCTTCCTCGGCGTCCCATTCAACATCGCCGGCTATGCCCTGCTCACGCACATGGTGGCGCAGCAGGCCGACCTCGAGCCGGGCGACTTCATCTGGACCGGCGGCGACTGCCACATCTACGACAATCACGTCGAGCAGGTGACCGAGCAGCTCTCCCGCACCCCGTTCGAGTTTCCCGAGTTGCGCCTGCGCCGAGCCGATTCGCTCTTCGACTACGCCTACGCCGATGTGGAGGTGCTCGACTACCGGCACCACCAGGCCATCAAAGCCCCGGTCGCGGTGTGAACGTCGGGCTCATCTGGGCGCAGACCCTCGACGGCGTCATCGGCGCGGACAACGCGATTCCGTGGCGACTGCCCGAGGACTTGGCCCATTTCAAGGCAACCACCCTGGGTCATCCAGTGGTGATGGGGCGCAAGACGTGGGATTCGCTGCCTTCGCGATTCCGGCCGCTGCCCGGCAGGCGCAACATCGTGGTGACTCGCAATCCGCGATGGGTGGCCGAAGGCGCGGAACGCGCCGGGTCCGTCACCGACGCTCTGGCACTCGCAGCCGAGCCGTCGGAAACAGGTGTCCCTGATGCCGCGTGGGTGATCGGTGGCGGGGAGATCTACCGTGCCGCCATGGAATACGCCACGATGCTTTCGGTGACCGAAGTCGAATCGACGGTGGACGGCGACACCTACGCCCCGACACCGGACCCGACGTGGAAAGTCACCGAGGACCAGGGCCGGCAGTCCTCGACATCCGGGCTGCGCTACCGCATCCGCAGATACACCCGGTGACCGTCGACTCACCACCGTGACCTGGCTCGATTCTCCGTTGTCCGCCGGCTCGTCGAGCTGAGACGGGCCGAGGAAAACGAGAGGGGCACCAGGTGCGGCCCCGTCGTCCTGCGTAACCTCCACGCCGAACGCCGGATCCAAGCTCCCTCCCGACGGACGCTCTCGCCCGCTGATCGGTCGTCGATGCGCCGTGGTCAGCGGCTCTCGCCGACGAGCGCGGCGGCCAGTCGGCGGCGGGAGGTGATGTCCAGTTTTCGAAAGATCTTGTTGAGGTGGTACTCGACGGTGGAGGTGGTGACGAAGAGCCGGCCGGCGATCTCGGTGTTGGTCGCCCCCGCCGCCGCGAGAGCGGCGACCTGCGCCTCCTGAGGGGTCAGGTCGTGCTCGGTCCGCGCAGCGCGTTTGCGGGCGCGTTCGCCGGTGGCCAGGAGTTCGGCATGCGTACGGGCCGCGAAGGAGGCCGCGCCCATCGTGTCGAACAGCCGGTACGCGAGCCGCAGTTCCCGCCGAGCGTCGGTGCGGCGTCGGCGGCGACGGAGCCACTCGCCGTACAGCAGGCGGGTGCGGGCGAGTTCGGTGACGACCCGGGTCCGGCCGAGCAGATCGACCGACTCCCGGTAGTGGGCCTCGGCGTCCTCGTCGTCGGCCATCAGCGCCCGACAGCGGGCCGGCAGTCCCATCGTCCAGGGCGTGCCGGCTGCCGGCGCGCGTTCCGCCAGGCGGGTCAATGCCGAACCGGCGAAGGCGCGATCGCCCGCGCGCACGCCCGCTTCGACGATCTCGGGCAGGACGCGATTGCCGATCCCCGGCGCGTCGCCCTCGTACACCTCGGCCGCCCGGTCGAGTGCCTCGCGGTATCGACCCAGACCGATGTCGAGGATCGCGAGCGAGACCTGGCAACGCAGCGCTATGTGTCCGTGTCCGAACGACCGCAGCCAGGTGTCCCGCACCTGCTCGAAGGCGGCGAGGGCCTCGGCCTCGCGGCCCTGCCAGACCAAGAGTTCGATGCGCTGGGTCAAGCCCTCCGAGGGCAGACCGATGGCGGCGGTGATCCCGGCGTGCGCCTCGTGCAGGGCCTGCGCAGCGGTGAAGTCCCCGACGGACGCCACCCAATGCGCCTTGGCCAACAGCGTGATCCGCAGGGCGGCGAGCGCACCCTTCTCCCGGTCGAAGGCCTCCAGCCGCTCGAGGGCCACCCACGCGCTCTCGTCGTCCCAGAGCTCGTCCAGCACGCACGAGGCCAACACCGCCAACGGCATGCCGACCTCGACGAGTGCGCCGTCCTCGCGCAACGCCGCCACGGCCGTGCGCAACAGCGGTACGGCCGGCGGATGGCCGACGGCGATCCGGGTGGCGAGGGCGACGAGCAGCAGGTCGTGGACGGAACTCGTGGCCGACGCCATCGCGGGTGAGTCGAGCACGGTTCGGGCGACCTCTCGCAACGTGGTGCGCGTGGTGAACCGGTCGGCGATCACCGCGGCCTCGACCGCCTCGAGCAACATGTGTCGGGCCAAGGGCGGGTCGAGAACGGCGACTTCGCCCGCCGCCGCGATCAGAATCGCCGGCACCTCGGCGATGCGGGCGAAGTACATCTCGAGCGTCGCCTTCATCCGTTGGGCCCGGGCGTGGGCGACGGGATCGCCGAGCACGGGCGCGGCCTCGTCGAGGATCGCCTGCGCCTGGACCGGATTCCCGGCGATCAGGTACGCCTGCGCGGCGGCCGGGCGCCGTTCCATCGACGGCGGCCTGGTCGGCACGCTCTGATCCGCCTCGCCCGCAGACTCGTCTCGGCCGCGCGTTGCCGGCGGCCCCCGTCGTTCCCGCGGCCCCGTGATGCCCACCACCCGGCGAGGCGCGCCCGATCACCGTCGCGGCCCGCTCCACCGGGAACTGATCCCGTGACCCGGGAACTGATCCCGTGACCCGGGACTGATCCCGTGACCCGGGGCGGACCGACCGCCGTCCTCGCCCCGGGGCACGGATCGCCCTCTTTGTCGCCGCGTGGGCGGCGCCATCGCTCGACCCCTCCGGCAAGGATTGTCCGGGCGTCGTCCGGGTGCGCGGTCGCCCCGCGCGCATCCCTCCGTTGCCCGAGCAAAGGGGCCTCGTAGTCGACGACCCGCCTTGCGCGGCGGTGGCTCGAACGTGCTTGCCCGTTGTCGGAGTCGAGATTCCCCCTCCGGGTCGATATCCGGTGTGACCAGGCATCGGTGCCGAGCTGTCCGGTCGGGCCGCGCCAGTGATCCACGCGCCGATCGGCCCCGGGTCGACAGCCGCGAACCCGCCACGGACACCGCCTGTCGCGAGTCATCGGATCGGCAGGCAGCGGTATGAACGGCCGCCTATGCGCCGTCCGCCGCCGAATCCGATGGCCGGGCCCGCCATATCACGGCAAATCGGGGCGCTGATGCGATCGGGTCCGCTCCGTACTTGCGCCCTCCCGCCGAGCCCTCTTACGGTCGTCGACGGCTATCCGGGAGATCGGGCAGGATCGCTGGTCGGGACGGCGGCAATGGTGTCCGGCGCGTGGGTCGTGCAAGCCGATGTCGGGGAAATGCGCGGGGTGTTCCGGCCGGATCGGCCGGACCGGTGCGCGCCGTGCTCCGGCCGAGGGCTTCGCGCGCACACATGCGGGCTTCGGGTTCGCGGCGCCGATCGTGTCCTGGGGCCGTCCGGATCGGTGTCTGTGTGGTGGTCGGGTGCTGAGGGTGACCGCATCGGCGCGGGCATCGTCGGGGAGCGGGGCCGGACGACGGGGAAGTGGTGCCGGGTGGCGGTGCGGGTTCTGGACGGGCGTTACGAACTGGTGCGGTTCGTGGGCCGGGGCGGCATGGGGGAGGTGTGGGAGGGCCGGGACCGCAGGATCGGACGCCGGGTGGCCGTCAAACTGCTCCCGCACGGCAGGGGCGACGCGTCCGGGGCGGCGCTGTTCCTGCGCGAGGTTCGGACCGCCGGGGCGCTCGACCATCCGGGCGTGGTCACGGTGTTCGACGTGGGGCAGGACGCCGCGGACGATTCGCTGTTCATGGTGATGGAGTTCGTTCAGGGCCGGGACCTGGCCGCGGTGCTGCGCGAGGACGGTGTGCCGCCGGTCGCCGACGCGGTCGAGTGGACGGGCCAGGCCGCGACCGCGCTGGGCCGTGCGCACACGGCGGGGATCGTGCACCGGGACCTGAAGCCGGCGAACCTCATGCTCGCCGGGGAAGGGCGGGTCAAGGTCCTGGACTTCGGGATCGCCCGTTTCATCGAGTCCACGAACCGCTCCAGCAAGGTCATGGGCACCCTCGCCTACATGCCCCCGGAGCGGTTCGACGAACATCCCGGCGACGCCCGCTCCGACCTGTACTCCCTCGGCTGCGTGCTCCACGAACTCCTCACCGGAAACGTGCCGTTCGAGGCCACCGGCCCGGTCGCCATGATGAACGCGCACCTGCTCAAGACCCCCGTCCGCCCCGGCGAACACCGTCCCGGCATTCCATCCGCACTCGACCGACTCGTCCTGGACCTCCTCGCCAAGGACCCCGACGACCGGCCCGCCACCGCCGAGGAGGTCCGCGAGCGCCTGCATGCCGCCATCGGCCCCGCCTCCGGCCGCACACCGGCCTCGGCGGGACCGGGCGGTGGGCGCTCGCGGGAGAACGCGGGCGTGGTGACCACCGAACCCAACCCGGTGGCCCCTCCCCGGATCCGGGACGGCACGGCAGCCGGGGCCATCCGCGACCGTGTCCCCGTCCACGCCGCGCCCACCGTCGGCCCGGGCCGGGCCGGCGCGAGCGACGTGGACTCCTCCCGGCCGAACGCGGCTTCCGCCCCCGAGGCGGCGCAGGCGAACACGAAGCGGAGGTTCCTGGCGTCCCGGAAGGCACGGGTGGTCCTCGCCGGGCTGCTCCTGGCCGTTGTGGTCACCGGCGTGGCGATCGTCGTCGGCCGCGACAACGGCAACGACAAAGACAACGGCAACGGTTCGACGCAATCGCGGAGGTCTCCCAGTCCGTCCCCGCTCGTCAAGTTCGAGACCATCCCGGACATCTGCGGGAATCTGTCGCAAGCGCGGGTGCTGGACGACCTGGTGGACCATCGGCGTCCCAGCGACGCCACGACGAGTGCGGACGCGCGGAAGTGCGGTTGGGAGACGGAAAGATCCCCTTCGGTGCCTGTGGACGGGGCCCTGGTGATCACCGCGCAAAGATTCACCGGCGTCGACGAGGCGCGAGGCTTCATGGAGAAGGAGAAGGGCCGGACGTCCCTGTTCGGCGGTTTCCCCTACACCGGCCTTGGAACGCCCGGTGACATCGGAGACGAAGCCGCCATCCGCGTAGACAAGGAGAACGTCGACAAGACGATGGGCGGTGATGCCTATCACAGCTTCAACAGCGCCGACGTCGTTTTCCGGACAGGCAACCTCGTCGTCCAGATCACCTACATGCGATCCCGCGGCGGGGAGCCCAAGCCGACCGACACCGAGTCGACCCGACGAGGAGCCGAGGTGATCGCCGACCTCGTGTCCTCGCCCCTGGAGCGCTAGCGCCGCGCCCGGCACCGGAGGACGTCTTCTCCCGACACCGAATTCCGGAATCGGTGTTGATCCGCGGGAGTCCCGGGTCGCGCATGAAGACGGTCGCCTGGTCCTCCTGCCCGCGGTCGCCCTCGCGGGGGCTTCCAGTGCCGCGCCCGGCTCTAGGGAATCTTCCATACCCGGACGCCGTGGTCGGCGCCGCCGCCGGCGAGGATCGTGCCGTCGGGGCTGAACGCCACCGTGTACACGGCTTTGGTGTGACCTGTGAGAGCGGCGATCCGGGTTCGGTCGGCGACGTTCCACAGGCGCACGATGTGGTCGGAGCCGCCGGTGGCCAGGGTCTTGCCGTCGGGGCTGAACGCCACGCTGTACACGGCCTCGCCGTGACCCGTGAGAGTGGCGGTGGTGGACTGGGCCGCGATGTCCCACAGTCGTACGGTGCCGTCGAAGCTGCCGCTGGCCACGGTTTTGCCGTCGGGGCTGAACGCGACCTCGTTCACCGTTTCAGTGTGCCCGGCCAGGCGGGCCGAGCTGGTTCCCGTCGCGAGGTCCCACAGCCGTACGGTGTCGTCGGCACTGCCGCCGGCCAGCGTCTTGCCGTCGGGGCTGAACGCCACCGAACACACCCCCGCGGTGTGGTGGTCGAAGGTTTTCGTGGCGGATCGGGCCGCGACGTCCCACAACTGCACGATGCCCTCGGATGCGCCACCGCCACCGACGGCCAGGGTTTTGCCGTCGGGGCTGAACGCCACCGACCTCACCTCGCGGGTTCGGCTGGTGAGGACCACCGGGGCGGACCGGGCCGTGACATCCCACAATCGCACGGTCCCGTCGAAGGCACCGTCGGCGAGGGTCCTGCCGTCCGGGCTGAACGCCACCGCGTTCACCACGTTGGTGTGCCCGGTGAGAGTGGCCGTGGTCGTCCGGCGGGCGAGGTCCCACAACCGCACGGTGGTGTCGCCGCCGCCTTGGATCCGCACGTCGCCGCCGGCGCCGGCCAGGCTCTTGCCGTCGGGGCCGAACGCCACGCAATTCACCGGGCCGGTATGGCCGGCCAGCCGAAACCAGGCGTTGTCGTCGACGTCGCCACCGGTCAGGCGAACGGCCGTGAGGACGCCCGCCGCCGCGGCCAGTGCGGCGCTCCCGCCGATCAGGACGGCGCGGCGGCTCGGTCGGCGGGAGCCGACCGGTTCGTCACCGCTCGGTGTGCCCTCGCGTACGGTGACCCGCGCCCGGCGGGTGGTGGCGAAGTGGACGCCGGAACCGGGGATCGAGGTGTTCAGCGCGCGCAGACGCCGCGCGGTCTCGGGCGCGTCCGGCCGCTGCCGCGGCTCCCTGGACAACAGCGCCTCGACTACCCGACCCAGCGGTCCGGCGTGCGCGGCGGGTGGAAGCGGGGCGGTGAGGACGGCGGTGATGATCGCCGTCAGGGTGGGCCCGTCGAACGGCGGGCGGCCCTCCACCGCGGTGTACAGCGTCGCGCCCAGCGCCCACAGGTCGGCGGGGCCCTCGACCCGCGCGCCCTCCAACTGTTCCGGGGCCATGTAGTGCGGAGTGCCGATGACGGTGTGCGTACTGGTCAACCGGCTGACGTCGTCAAGGACGCGCGCGATGCCGAAGTCGGTGACGACCACCCGGTCCCCGGCCAACAGCACGTTGTCGGGTTTCAGGTCACGGTGCACCACCCCGGCGGCGTGCGCGTGCGCCAAGGCCTCGGCCAGGTCCGCGCCCACAGCCGCCGCCCGCTCCCAGGACAGGCGGCCGTGCTCGGCCAGGTGCGCGCCGAGCGAGGACCCGCGTACGAACTCCATGACGATCCACGGCACGCCGTCGTGCTCACTCACGTCGAACACCGTCACGATGCCCGGGTGCTGGAGCCGCGCCGCGGCCTGCGCCTCCCGTTTCGTGCGCGCGATCAGCCGATCGCGCATCGCGTCCGGCAGATCCGCGGGCAACAGGACCTCCTTGACCGCCACTTCGCGGTTCAAGACGTCGTCGTGGCCGCGCCACACTCGGCCCATGCCGCCTTGGCCGACCGCCTCGACCAGTCGGTACCGTCCGCCCACCAGCAGTCCCACAGTCCCCGTCACGGCGCTCACTCTAACGACGCGTCAGCTCGCAGAGGCAGCCGTTCCCACACGCCCGATCCGCGCCGGCCGGCAACCCGCCGTCACGTCTTTGCCGGTGCCGTGGCGCCCACGGCGCAGGCGGAGACTGTCCGTCCCCTCCGACGGCCCGTGTCGCGGTGTTCGCCCGCCCGGCGGCATCGGTTCGCTGAGCGGAGTCCCGCGCCGAGGGCCGGCGCTCCGCGGCCCGCGCCGAGACCGTATCCGCAGCGAAGCAGCCGAGGGCGCCGACATCCTCGGAGCGGTACGCCTGTTCGGCGTCGCCGAGCAGCCCGCCATGCGGTACGTCAGCGCCGCCCGCCCCGAACGAACCGTCGAGCCGCCCCGATGGAGCCTTTGCCCCGGGCCGGAAGCTCGCGGGCTTATCGCTTGTGCTGGGACGGTGTCGGCTTGGGGGTGGGGGTGGCGGTCATGTCGAGCAGGAGCATGGCGTCGTGGTCGGGGGTGCCGGGTTCGGCGGTGTAGATGCCCATGCGGTGGCCGGGGGTGCCTTCGAGGGCCATGCCTTGGAAGGCGAGGGTGATCTTGCCGACCTGGGGGTGCTGGAAGATCTTGGTGGTGATCTTGCGGCCCGTGACGTCGTAGCGCTCCCACAGTCCGGCGAAGGCCGGACTCTTCAGCAGCAACTCGCCCACGAGTCGGGTGAGGTCGGGGGCGTCGGGGTCGGTGCCGGCCAGGGCACGCAGGCGGGCGACGCAGTGGCGGATCTGGTTGTCCCAGTCGGGGAAGACGTCCCGGGCGGCCGGGTGGAGGAAGAGGTAGCGGCCGAGGTTGCGCTGCGTGTCGGGCCAGTCCTCGAGGCCCGCGTACAGGGCGAGGCCGCCGGGATTGTGGGCCAGGACGTCCATGCTGCGGCTGACGACGTAGGCCGGGCTCGGTCGCAGCGTTTCCAGCAGCAGTCGCACGTGCGGGCGCACCGCGCGGCTGGGGGCGGGGGTTGCCTGAGGTGCGTAGCGGGCGGCGCGTACGGCGAGGTCGCGCAGGTGCTGGTGCTCGGCGTCGTCGAGTCGCAGGGCGCGGGCGAGGGCGTCGATCACGGCGGGGCCGGGGCGGGTTTCCTTGCCGCGTTCCATGCGGGTGTAGTAGTCGATGCCGACCCCGGCGAGCGTGGCCGGTTCCTCGCGGCGCAGGCCGGGGGTGCGGCGTACGCCGGGGCCGGGGGTCGGGCCGGCGGACTGGGGGCTGGTCCGGGTGCGGCGGGCACGCAGGAAGCGTGCCAGTTCACCGCTGCTGGTTTGCTGCTCGGGTGCCATAGCGCCAGTGTCTCTCCGCCGCCGGCGCGACATGCGCATCGAGGGGGGCCTGTCACACCCCCGCTGGTCCCCCCCGGCACATCTCGGCCTGCCTGTGGCGGCCGCCGGCGGGCAGGGTTGACCGCGTTCGAGTGTCCGCCGTCCCGCATCCCGGGTGGCCTGGCCTTTCCGATGGCGTGTCCCCCACGTGCGGGTAACGGTGGACGTGATGAACGCCGACATGACCGGTCGAAGCCCCGGCACCCGGCCTCGTACAGCGGAAGGGAATGACGATGATGGACTGGAACGGCTCGGAACTCGAGAGGATCGCCACGGCCGAGGAGCTGGACCTGGCATCCGAACGGTCCAACGGCACCCTGCGCGACCCGGTGACGATGTGGGTGGTCCGCTCCGGTGACGGGCTGTACGTCCGCTCGGTCAAGGGCTCGGACGGCCCCTGGTATCGGGGAACGCAGTCCCGCCACCAGGGACGCGTCGAAGCCGGCGGCGTCCGCCGGGACGTCACCTTCCACCAGGCCGACCCCGCCGCGTACCCGGGGGTGGACGCCGCCTACCGGGAGAAGTACGGGCACTACACGAGCATCGTCGAGCACGTCCTGACCGACGGGGCCCGTGCCTCCACCCTGCGCCTCGAACCCCGCTGACCGGCCCGGAACCTGCCGATGCCCCCTTCCGGGTCACAGAACCGCAGCAGTGTACGGCGTCGGGGGCGCGCCCTGGCGACCGTCGACGCCGCACGGGTCGACGCCGCACGGGTCGACGCCGCCCCGGCCGACAACGCCCCGGTCCCGATGACACGTCCGGCCGCCGCTCCCACGCACTCGAACGACAAGGAAGATCCCCATGCAGACCGTCACGCTGAACAACGGCATCGAGATGCCGATCCTCGGCTTCGGCGTCTACCAGATCCCGGCGGACAAGACCGAGCAGGCCGTCTCCGACGCCCTCGCCGCCGGCTACCGGCTCCTCGACACCGCGGCCGCCTACGGCAACGAGGAAGCCGTCGGCCGGGCCATCAAGACCAGCGGCATCGCGCGCGAGGAGCTGTTCGTCACCACCAAGCTGTGGGTCCAGGACGCCCCGGCCGAGGAAAACACCCGCCGGGCCCTCGAGACCTCGTTGACCAAGCTCGACTTGGAGCACATCGACCTGTACCTGATGCACCAGCCCTACGGCGACGTCTACGGCCAGTGGCGCGCCATGGAGGCCGCCAACCGCGAGGGCCTGGCCAAGGCGATCGGCGTCGCCAACTTCTACCCCGACCGGCTCCTGGACGTGATCCTCAACAACGAGGTCACCCCGGCGGTCGACCAGATCGAGACCCACCCCTTCTTCCAGCGCGCCACCGACCACGACCTGATGCGCGCGCACGGCGTACGGCACCAGTCCTGGGGCGGCTTCGCCGAAGGCAAGAAGAACCTGTTCACCCACCCCGTCCTGAGCGAGATCGGCACGGCGCACGACAAATCCCCGCGGACCGAGCGACGTGCCCCTCTTGTCCCTGAAGACGCCCGCACGTCGATCGCGGGGGAGCACCTGACTCTCGAGGAGTCTTCGCAGCGCGTCAGCCTCGGCCGGTTCGAGCCGGACGGCATTCGGATGCGCACTCAGCCCCGGGTCTCGTCCTCGGCGACGGCGATCGCGATGCCCAGTGCCTCGGCGATGTTGCCTGCCGCCGTCATGACGCGAGCGGTGCCCACGATGGGCGCGATGGCGACCAGGACGTCTTGCAACTGGTCGGCGGTCATGCCCGCTCTGAGGGCGGGGTCGATATGGGCCAGGTAGGAGATCGGCGGAGCGTCCGAGGCGGCGAGGGCCGCGATGCGCGTGAGTATGAGCATGTCGGGGGACAGCCCGCATCGCTCGATCGAGTCGACCGTCATCGCGGCGAGGGTGTCCAGGACAGGGGTTTCGGATGCAGTGGACATGTCACATGCCCTTCTGGTGTGTTTTCGAGCCCGAGGAGAGGAGTGAGGCGGAGGTGACAGACGTCCGCGAGCGTCGGGATTCCCCTTCAACCCTAGATCTCATCCGGGCCCCTCGCACGGGGGCTCGTGGTTCACTGCCGCATGGGAGGGAGCGAGTGGGCGAGCTGGTGATCAACCGGTCTGGCGGACGCCATGGCTCCGCGGGTGACGGCACCGGGCAGCGGCGGCAGATCCGGCCGCGCTCGGCGTAGGCGGCGCGGGCCGCTGCGCTGTTTCCCGAAGCCTTCTCCCGTGTGCGTCCGCCTTGGGCCTCGCGCGGGTCGGGGTGGCAGCCTTCGCGGGGTCGGACCGGAACCGACCGTGCGGTCCGGGCTCTGCCCTGCCCGGCGTGTTCAGTGCCGGATCGCACGGCCGATGTCGGCCTTGGTGGGGCCCGAGAGTGTGCGGTGGCTGCGGGCGGTGGTCTTGGCCTGCTTGCCGCCGCCGACCTCGTCGACGTCGACGACGACGATGTCCAGGATGTTGCCGGCGTCGTCGCGGAATTCGACGGTGAGCGTGTAGTCGGCGCTCTTGTCGGTCCCGTTGGTGACGGTCACCTCGGCCGTGGTGCGGTCCCCGTCGACAGCGGTCGGGCCGACGCTCGCGTCCGCCTTGGCGTCGACGCCGTCCTTGATCTCGTCCAGCTTGGACGCCGCGGACGCGCTCGCCGACGCGACGGCGTCCTTGGCTTCCTTGCTCGCGGATTCGAGCGCGGACGCGATCGCGGTGGGCGTCGACGTGTCGCCGCCCCCGTCATCGTCGTCACCGCATGCCGCCGCGGTCAGGACCAGGACCGCGGCGATCGAAATCGCTCCCGCGGCACGCCCGCACCTGCTTGTCATGTTCGTCGCTCCTCGCGTGACACCGCCGGACGAAAGCGCCCACGGACGAACACCCGAATGTCCACACCACGGAACAGGTAAACCCCCGCAAATCCGCCGGACCGGGTCGGCGAGACCTGATCGGGAGACGGGGACGAACCCGAAACTCTCCCTCCCCGACTGCTGCATCCGCGACCACCGGGAGAAGCCGTCCATGGGCGCAGCGATACGGGCTCCGCAGCGCGCGAGGCCGGCGGAGGTCCTCTGGCGGCCGGCACTCGTGCGAGAAGACGGTGCGTCATCGGGCGGCTCGACCAACGCCCGAAGTCGCACGCAGACTGCACCCGTTCCCTAGGGAGGCGGCCCGCACCCAATTCCGTCGAGGTCACGACTCGGTCCGCCACGGAGCTTGGGCCGGAGCAGCGGCCGGCGGCCGATGACGTGTTCGCCTGTTGCCGTCGGCGTGATGCTTCGGGCGAGCAGACACGCCGTGACGATCGATGGTCGCCACGCCGACCAGCTCTCGGATGGCGGCGCTTCGGCAGCCGAGGTCAGAGTTCGAAGGCCGCCCGGCGGGACTCGGGGACCAAGTCGGCATACTCCGGGTGCTTACGCATCCAACCACGGATGAAGGGGCAGTACGGGAGCACGGCGAGCCCGCGTTCACGAACCGCGTCGAGCGCCGCGCGGGCGAGCGTACCGCCGAGCCCCTGCCCCTCGAACCGGGGATCGATCTCCGTGTGAATGAAGGCGATCTCCTCGTCGTGCAGGAAGTACTCGGTGAAGCCCGCGAGTTCGGCAGCGTCCTCACCCGCGAGAATCTCGTATCGCGACTTCTCGGGATTGTCGACGACCTTGGTCCCCATACGTACTCCTGTGCTCATGACCGATCCGGCGAATCGCATCGTACGCGGCCGCCCCGGCCCCGCTGTTGCCGCGTGGAGGCGGCAGTTGTGCCGGGAGCTTCGCGCTTGGGCGAAGCGTCCGCTAGCGGCGAAACGCCCGTACCTCCGCCGCCGTGGGAGGGTCGGCGCCCGGACGGGAGCAGGTGAGGGCCGATATCACGGACGCCTCGGCGAGGATGTCCGTCAGCAGATCGGGGCTCGTGAGGGTGCCCAGTTCCGGTACGCCCAGGAGCCCGCGGCGGTAGAGCGCGTCGAGCAGCCCGGCGGTGTACGCGTCGCCCGCGCCGACCGTGTCCGCGACGGTGACCGCAACCGCCGGCACGGACGTCGAGCCCGCGCCACAGACGCCGTACGCGCCCGCTGCGCCGAGCGTCACCACCACCACCACCACCATGGCGGGGCCCCGAGCCAGCCCGTCCTGCGCCGCGTCGGCGACGTCACGGGACGGGCACAGCCATTCGAGATCCTCACTGCTCACCTTGACGACGTCGGCGAGCGCGACCAGCGATTCGATCCGGATCCGGGCCGATGCGGGGTCGCCCATCAGGGACGGGCGGCAGTTCGGGTCGTACGAGATGGTCATCCGCCCCCGCGCCCGCTCCAGGGGCGGTCACGCTGAACTCGCGCATCGGCTCCTCGTACCAGAGGTAGCCGGCCTCGGACAGCACGTGGCCGAGCCGGATCGAGTCGGCGAGGTCGAACCCGGCCGAGCCGTCGTACATGAGTGGGACGTCGCCGCCGATGGGATCGCGACCTCTGAGGTCCTCGCGGGTGCGACGGGCGACCAGGTCGGCGACGATCAGCCCGCGCCTGGTGTGCGCCTCGCCCACCAGGCCCTCGTCCGTGTGGACGCGCGGGATCCCGCCCACCACCGCCGGCTCCGAGCCCGGAAGCCCGGCACGCCATCGGAAGGGCGGCTGCGCGGGCGGATCGACCAATTCCACAGTCACATCGACGATTTGCAGGGATGTCCTTCACGGCTAGGGGCCCGGGATCCGCAGTGGTGGATGTCGTCGCAGGGCCGGAGTCCCGCCCGGACGGCATGGTCGAGGATGTGCAGGGCAACGACCCTCGTACCCGGGCGCGGAGACGTGCTCCGAGGGGGCAATGACACTGCCTCACGTGCTTCCTGAGGCTGCCCGTCATCACATTCCGGCCCTGGAGGCCCATCCTATGTCTCGGATATATTGATGTGACGTTCAATCAGTAAATCACATCAAAAATCTCGACGCCAGGTTCGGTAGCCGGGCCTCTTCCCCGTCCCGGTCGGGATCTTCCGCCTCGACGTCGGTGCGGGGGAGGGGTTTCAGGCGACTGGTGTCGCCCTCTCCCACCTGCGACGGGTCTCCCGGAACGTCGGCACGGTTCGGTGCTCCTGGATCCGGTATGTATCCGATCCATCTCGCGTTACGCCGCGCGCCGATGGCCGCTCGATCGATCCCGCCCCGGCAGTGGGGTTCGCACGCGTGCCTGTTCAGGGGCGGCTGTCGTCGCTCGGTACGACACGGCGCCAGATCTCCTGCTGGAACTGCCGGGCGGTCATGTCGATGTGTTCGGCCATCAGCGTTTCGGCGCGGGCGGGTTCTCCGCCGGAGATGGCCTCCGCGATGGCCTCGTGCTGCTCGGCGGCCACTTGCAGGGATCCGCCGGCGACACCGGCCAGTCCGATGGCCATGACCTGCTGCTGCAGACGTCGCATCGCGTCGACGGTGGAGACGAAGAACATGTTGGCGGCAGCGGCCGCGATGCCGGTGTGAAAGGCGTCGTCGGCGCGGGTGAAAGCATCGATGTCGCCCTGCTGCGCCGCGAGGGCGGACTGCCGTGCGGCTTCGCGTATCGCCTTGACCTGCGCCGGAGCGGCTCGCTGCGCGGCCAGATTCGCGGCGGTGGTCTCCAGGTGGCGGCGGAACTCGAAGAGTTCGTCGACCTGCCGCAGGTCCGCGGGCAGGAAGTTGGCGAGCGACTGTTGCCAGGAGGACTGCTCGGGTTCGGCCACGTAGATGCCGCGCCCCTTTTGTACGGAGAGTCGCCCCAGGGCCGAGAGGATCTTCACCGCCTCCCGCACCACGGTCCGGCTCATCCGTACCTCGTCGGCCAGGTCCTTCTCGGTGGGCAGCCGGTCACCGGGCCGAAGTCCCGCCTGGACGACGTATTCGAGGACCCGTTCGGCTGCGACCTCGTATCCGGGGCGATAACCCCGCGCCGTGCCCGTCGACTGCGTGGGCGCGGAGACCTTCTCTGAGTGGGTCAACGACTCTCTCTCACTTCCCTCTTGAGGTCGTTGATCTGCCGACCACGCCTCGATGCCGCCTATGTTTCCGATACATCATACGCTTGGTAATCAGTGAATCACATTCAGATCCATGGTGCCAGGAGTCGGCAGCCCGAAGACCCTGCTCGCCCCGATCGCACCGCTCAACGGACCGTGACTACGCGGCATCACTCTCCTTCGGCTGCGACACAGCCCTTGGGCGGCCATCCCGAACTCTCGCAACCCGCGCACAGAGTTCGGAGCGGCCGGTACGGGTTCCCGTGCGGGTTCGATATGTATCTGATTTATCGCTGTTCCATCGTAGCGTGGATGGGATGTCTCCCTGTACATTCGGCAGGGCGGCAGGGCATCCGGCAGTGCGGCTCGACCACAAGGTCCGCGACGGGGACCGACAACCAGGCCTTGCCGCGCGGTGGCGAGCCATCGCCTCCGCTGCGCACCGTCCTTGCCACCGATGGCTCCTCTCGCCGGGTTCCAAGGCAGCCCTGCTCCGGCTACTCGATGCCGACCGC
The DNA here is from genome assembly GCF_045207655.1 of Embleya sp. NBC_00888. NCBI lineage: Bacteria > Bacillati > Actinomycetota > Actinomycetes > Kitasatosporales > Streptomycetaceae > Embleya > Embleya sp. NBC_00888. Next base: position 4,786,098 of record NZ_CP108785.1, read on the forward strand.
GGTCGCCCATGGCGTCCACGTCGGTGAGCGTTGCCCGCATGCTGCCCGAGTGGCCCTTCCTCCAGGGCATCACCTGGGCCGCGGCAACCGCAACTCCCCGAAATCCTCCGAAAGGACAGCGCGTTGCACGACATCAGGCTCGGCGTCATCGGGTTGGGCGCTCGTAGTGATCTGGTCGAGTTGGCTCATCGGCCCGGCTCGGGTTCGCTGGTGGTCGCGGCCTGCGACCGCGATCCGCGGTTGCTCGCGGCCGCCGAGGAACGTTTCGGCGCCGGGGTGAGGACCTCCCCGGACCACCATGAGCTGCTCGATGCGGGGCTTGACGCCGTGTTCGTGCTGACTCCGGACCACACGCACGAGCGGATCGGTCTGGACTTCCTCGCGGCGGGTGTCCCGGTCTTCCTGGACAAGCCGATGGCGATCACCACCGAGGGCTGCGACCGGCTTCTCGAGGCGGCCCGCGACCATCGGACGTCGTTGTACGTCGGCCACAACATGCGGCACATGCCGGTCGTGTTGGCCATGCGCGAGTTGATCGCCGGCGGGGCCGTCGGCGAGGTCAAGGCCGTCTGGTGTCGCCACTTCGTCGGCAACGGCGGGGACTGGTACTTCAAGGACTGGCACGCCGACCGGCGCAACACCACCGGTCTGTTGCTGCAGAAGGGCGCACACGACCTCGACGTCATCCACTGGCTCGCCGGCGGATACACCCGGCGGGTCAACGCCATGGGCGCGCTGACGGTCTACGGCGGCATCACCTCGCGCCGCGACCGCAGCGGGGAACGGATGACCGAGTGGCTGTCGCAGGAGAACTGGCCGCCGCTGAGTCAGACCGGTCTCAGCCCGGTGGTGGACGTGGAAGACCTGAGCATGATGCAGATGCAGTTGGACAACGGCGTCTTCGCGAGCTATCAGCAGTGCCACTACACACCGGACACCTGGCGCAACTACACCGTGATCGGCACCGAGGGGCGACTCGAGAACTTCGGCGACACCGAGGGCGCGGAGGTCCGGGTGTGGAACCGCCGAACCGAATACCGCGCCGACGCGGACCTGGTGGTGCGCGTGCACACCCCGCCCGGCACGCACGCCGGCGCCGATCCGGTGCTGGTCGATGAGTTCCTGGAGTTCGTCCGGGACGGCGGGGCCACCGTCACCTCGCCGGTGGCGGCCCGCGAGGCGGTGGCCGCCGGCTACGCGGCCACCATGTCACTGCGGGACGGAGGACAGGTCGTCGACATCGATCCCGTGGATCCGAAGGTGGCCGCCTACTTCGCCAACGGTCAGGTGTGAGCCCGTGGCCGAGGCACCGGTGCCCTCGCCGTCGGTGCGCACTCGGCGCTTCCGCAGGTGGGCCGAGCGAGAAACATTCGGCACCGTCGCGCCGAAATCGCGCGTCGAACGGCCGCAAGAGTGAAGGCGACGATCGTTGACCCACTCAGAGAAGGCCACCGCGTCCGCGAGTGCGGGGGGTGCCTACCGACCCGGGTACGAGGTCGCGGCGGAACGCATCCTCGAGTACGTGGTCGGAGCGGAACTTCAGCCCGGCGGGCGGCTGCCCACCGAGAAGGATCTCGCGGACGAGGTGGGGACGAGCCGGACCGTGGTCCGGGAGGCGGTGAAGATTCTCTCCGGCCTCGGGCGGCTGTCCGTACGCAAAGGCCGCGGGATCCACGTGGCCGAGCCCGAGCAGCCCTCCTGGCAGAAGTCGTTGACCAGTTCCTTCCCGCGGACCACGAGGCGATCGCCGCAGCCATCGCCTCCGGCGAACCGAGCGACGCCGAGGCGCTGATGGCCGAGCACGTCCGCATGACCGCTCGGCACTTCCAGCGGGAGATCCGGCGTCGCGTCCTACCGGGCGGCGGCACCGGCTCCTGAACCCGGGTCTCATTGTCTGCGAACTCGTCGAGGGAGCGGCGGACGGTCCGGCGGCCGCCGGTGCGGCCACGGGTGGTGATCTCGTCGCGGAGCGTGCGGGCGTTGTTGCGTCCTTCAGCCCATCGGGCCGTGCGGTCGGATCCGGCCGCCGATCCCCTGCCGGTCGGCCACTTGGGCGGAGGTGTGTCGGGCCGGGTCCGTGAACGACCTGTCCACCGACTGATCCAACAGGTCCAACTCGTGCCGAAGCGCGGGATGTCGCTCGTGCGGCAGAGCGTCCACAAGGCCGTCGAGCAGGGCACGCAGGCGTCGGCAGACCTGGAGGGAGGTCGCCCCGTAGTCGCGGATCTCGGAGACGGCGAGTTGGAGGTAGTTCTCCCAGTCCCGCCCGTGCAGGACGAGACGCGGCCGACCACGGTCGTCCGCCATCACATAGCGCCCCCGCACCGGCGCCCTGCCGACCACACCGAGGAACGACTCGATGTGATTGAGCACCTGGACAGCCGTTGTGGGGTCGTTGACCGCCGGGGAGAGGGCACGGATGGCGATGTCCACGAGTACCCGAAGGGCGAAGGCGGGATCCTGTTCGATGGTCCGTTCGGTGCCCAGGGCGACGAGACCGGTCACGCGGCGAGGACCGGGCGCGGACGTACCGCCGTGGATCTCGACGAGGACGGCGCCCGGGGGGACGAAGTCTCCGATGAGGTGGGGCACGACGAGGACGCAGTCGTGGCGGACGGCGGTAGCGATCAAGCCGGCTTTGTCGAGTGCCTGGATCGCACCGCCGTGGGTCGAGTGGACGAACGTGACCGGGCCTTGTGGCAGCACCGATTCACCGTCGTCGGGGACGGACGCACGGACTTCCGTGGCCCCGCGGGCGAAGACACTCGTACCCGTGCGTCCGACCAGGTCGGCGATGGCCACCGGCCTGAGGTTGTGCGTGAAGCGGTTGAGATAGACGAGGAGCAGCAGAAGGCTGACGGCGACGGCCGCACCGGCGAGGGTGACCCCGAGGTCCGGTACCGAATTCGACTCGATGCTGCGCAGGAGGGAGAAAGCGAAGGCGAACGTTCCGGTGAAGGTGGCCAGGACGGTCTTCTGCAACCGGTCTCTGTACCAAAGACGCATATACCTCGGGGACAGCGCACTGGTCGCCTGCTGGATGACCAGCACACCGATGGTCACGACGAATCCGAGCAGGGCCACCATCGACCCCACGATGGAACTCAGTACGCCACTGGCGGTGGTCGCGGAATAGCGCCAGCCGCTCGGTGGCCAGTCCGCCCCGTCGGCGGCGATGGCGCATTCGGCGAGAATGACGCCCAGTGCCATTCCGCCCAGCGGCGCGATCCACAAACTGGCTTTCGTGTACTGCCTCAATCGGAACACGGCGGCCCAGGACACCAAGCTGCGCATGCCCGAACCCCTTCTCTCGCGGCAACCGATGCTCCGGGTACGCGGCACGACCACGGTGTGCCGCCGGTCGGGACGATCGGTGTTCCAGGTACGGCCACGGTAGGGCAAATCGGAACGCGCGCGGCGGCACGGCGCGCGAGCCGCCCGGCTGCCGCGTCGGCTCAGCAGGACCGGTGGGGCGCACACGCGTAGCCTGGACGGGTGGCTTTTGGCCGCAGGCCGCCGTGGAGGCGAATCGGCCGTCCGGTCGGAGACCGACGGAGTTCATCGAGTTCGTCGGGCCGGCCAGGCTCTCATTCCCGGCGAAGGCAGGCTCCTCATGGACGCGTACCCATTGATCGAAAACCACGGGTTGATCGGCGATCTGCAGACGGCGGCGCTGGTGAGCACCGACGGCGCGATCGACTGGTTCTGCTGCCCTCGATTCGATTCGCCCAGTGTGTTCGGTGCTCTTCTGGATCGGGAGAGGGGCGGGCATTTCACCGTCCGGCCCTCCGCCACGACCTACGCGACGAAGCAGTTGTACTTTCCCGACACGGCCATTCTCGTCACCCGCTTCATGACGGAGTCGGGGACGGGCGAGGTGGTCGACTTCATGCCGGTGACCGGAGGCGTCGCGACGGACCGCCATCGCCTCGTCCGCATGCTGCGCTGTGTGCGCGGCAGCATGACGTTCGAAGGGGACATCGCCCCCCGCTTCGACTACGGCCGTAAGCCGCACGAACTGCACATCACCGAGCACGGAGCGGTATTCGATGCGGAGGGGATACGGCTGGCCGTGCATGCCGTCCGGGAGCCGGGGGACGAGCGGCTGCTGACGCTGCTGTCGGGGGACAAGGACTTGCATCTCTCCCTGCCGCTGCGGGCCGGACAGGAGCGCGGCGTCATCGTCGAGTCGTCGCCCGATGGCCCACCTCGGGAGATCCGGGTCGCGGAATTCCAGCAGATCTACGAGGAGACGATCGGATTCTGGCGGTCCTGGCTCGCCCAGTCCCGCTATTCGGGCCGCTGGCGTGAGGCGGTGGAGCGCTCGGCCGTGACATTGAAACTCATGACCTACGCGCCGAGTGGCGCCTTGGTCGCGGCTCCCACCGCGGGACTGCCGGAGCAATTGGGCGGCGAGCGCAACTGGGACTACCGGTTCACCTGGATCCGTGATGCCTCCTTCTCGGTCTACGCCCTCCTGGGCCTGGGCTTCAGGGAAGAGGCCACGGCGTTCATCGGCTGGCTGCGCGATCGTGTGAAGGAAGAGGCGGGTGGCGCCATCGACACCGGACCGCTGAACGTCATGTACCGGGTCGACGGCTCCTCCGACCTGACGGAGGAGATCCTGGAGCACTGGGAGGGATACGAGGGATCCGCGCCGGTGCGGATCGGCAACGGTGCCGCGGACCAGATGCAACTGGACATCTACGGCGAGGCGATGGACAGCATCCACTTCGCGCACCAGCACGGGATACGGCTGGACATCAAGGGCTGGTCCGCACTGCACACCCTCCTGGACTGGCTGGTCGACCACTGGGATCAGCCGGGCGAGGGGCTTTGGGAGACCCGCGGAGGCCGCAAGGACTTCACCTACGGGCGGGTGATGTCCTGGGTCGCCCTCGACCGGGCCCTGCGGCTCTCCTCCGCGAGCGGGCGCCCGGCCGCCCGCGGACACTGGGCGAGCGAGCGCGACCGGATCTACGAACAGGTCCTGGCGCGGGGATGGGACCCCAAGCGTGAAGCGTTCGTGCAGCACTACGGCAGTGACGTCCTGGACTCGTCGTTGTTGCGGATGCCCACCGTCGGATTCATCACCCCGGACGATCCCATGTGGACGTCCACGCTGGACGCGATGGACCGCGAGCTGGTCAGCGACAGTCTGGTCTACCGCTACAACCCCGAGGCGTCGCCCGACGGACTGCGCGGCTCCGAGGGGACCTTCTCGCTGTGCACGTTCATGTACGTCGATGCCCTGGCGCGGGCCGGGAGGACGGACCAGGCCAGGCTCGTGCTGGAGAAGATGCTCACCTATGCCAACCACCTCGGCCTGTACTCGGAGGAGATCGACCTGACGGGACGACAACTCGGCAACTTCCCCCAGGCCTTCACCCACCTGGCGTTGATCGACGCGGCGATCACCCTCGACTCCACTCTCAACCGGGCGCGTCGGAACGGCGATTGACACGCGGGGGATCCGCGAGGGGCACTCACCGCCCTGAGGAAACGGGGGTGAGCAGGACGACGCTGTCGCCCTTCTCGGGCCTGACCCGCCGACTCTCGGTGACCGGCTCCAGTCGCTGGTCGGCTCGTAGCACGAAGAGCGTGTCGTGGCCGGGCGACGTGGGCGCGGAGGCGGGCCGGACCACGAACCGCGCTCCCGCCGCATAGCGTTCCGCCAGGACGTGACGGACGAGCGACCTGCCGAAGAGGATGTCGCCGCCGGTGTAGGGAGCGACGACGCCGTGGCTGTCGTGTGGAGGGCCGACGCGGTAGACCGGGCCTTCGACGTTGTCCTGCATGACGACCGAAGCGAGCGCGTTGAAGTCGTCGTCGTCGGTGGCCAGGAACACGGCCGACACCCCCTCGAGCCGGGCGCCGGGATTGGTGGCGGTGGCCAACAGGTCGCCCTGGGCGAGCCGGACTCCCGCGGATCTGATCCGTTCTCGCTCCTCCTCGGCGCCGGCCCACATCAACACGTCGAGGCCGGCGGATCGCAGGGCCTGTCCCATCTCGACCACCCATGGCTCGCCGCCCACGAGGAGAACGCGTGTCCCCGCCGGTTCGACGACGCCCAGCCGTCGAGCCACGGGGGCTGCCGTCAACGCGTACAGCAATACCGTCCCCACGATCACCAGGAAGGTGATCGGGAGGATTTCGGAGGCGCCGTGCTCCCCCCGGTCGACGAGGCCGGCGGAGAACGCCGACGCCGTCGCGGCGGCGACGATGCCGCGTGGATCCATCCATCCGATGAAGCCCCGCTCTCCTGGAGTCAGACCCGAACGGGACGTCGCCGCGAAGGCGACCAGGGGGCGCACCGCCAGGACGAGGATCACGATGAGCGCGAGAGCGGGCAGCAGCACCGGCGTCAGCGACGAAGGGGTGACGGTGGCCGAGATGGAGACGAACAGCAGCCCGATGATCAGCTGAACCAGGGTCTCGAAGAAGGGCCGGCGAGCGGGCATGTCGAAGCCGGCGATATTGGTGACGGCCAGTCCCGTGACGATTGCGGCGATGAGTCCGGTGTCGTCCCGGGCGATGTCACAGCCGGCCGAGACGGCGATCACGGTGGCGAGCTGTGCCAGCGTCCCCAGCGTTTCGCCGAGCCGCAGCACGCGCAGTGTCCACCACAGCAGCACCGCTCCCACCGCCCCGCCGATCAGGCCGACGGCAAGGCTCAGGGCGAACTGGCCGAGTTGGTAGCCCCGTCCGATGTCGACCCGGTGGGTCGAGGAGATGGCGTGGAAGACGAGAGCACCGAGGATGCCGCCGATGGGGTCGGTCAGCGTGCCTTCCCAGATGAGGATGCGTCGTACCTTGTCGTTCGGTCGTACGAAATCGAGAATTGGACCCACGACCGTCGGCCCCGATACGACCAGGATGACGCCGAGCATCGCGGCCACGCGCAGGGGCATGTCGAACAGGGCGGGTGACACCGCGGCGGTGACGAAGAAGGTCACCAGCACGCCGAGGAGCAGCAGTCTGCCGACGATCCACCGCGTCCGTCCGGTCAGGTTGCGCAGGTTGAGTCCCAGACCGGCGTCGTAGAGGATCACCGCCACGGCCAGGGACACCAGGGCGGAGAAGTTCGCGCCCATGAGCTTGTCGGGGTGGACGACATCGGTGAGGGCGCCGGCCGTGAATCCGGCGGGTAGGAGCAGGATCAGTGCGGGGACGCGCAGCTTGCTCGCCAGGATCTGTGAGCCGGTGGCGAGCACCACCGTCAGAGCGAGCCCGAGAAGGATCTGATCGTCCGTCACTGCGCCTCCGCGCGTCGAAACGCCGGAGGCGGGGAGGTAACCCGGCTCCCGCCGCCCGGCTCCTTGTGCCTGATCGCACCCGATCCGGCGCAAGGGTCAAGCAATCACCTACCGCACGACGGCGAGCGGTCGGCAGGCTGTCATTGGGCCGTCCGGTAAGGCTTTTCACCCGCTCGGGCCGGCGGCCGGACGTCGACACGGCTCGGCCGGTCCAGGACGCGGTCGCCGACCCGCGGAGCGCCGGCGGTGGCCGTCAAGGACGGGGTTCGGTGTGTTCGTCGGGCGGGTTCGCGAATGCGGGGAGCACCACAGGCGCCTTCCGGCTCGTCCCGGGCGAACCGCGCCGCGGCTCGTCCGGGGCCCTGGCGGTCGTACGGCCGAGCCGGCCGCGGCCTTCAATTCCCCAGGGGCACCGAACCGAGGACGATCGTTGCGGAGGAGCGGTCCAGGTAGGCGCCCGCCTCGTTGGACGACCACTGGCCATGCGCGGGTATGAACGAACTCAAGGCGGTCGGTATCCCGGTCGGAGGCCCGCCGGCCGGCTTCCACGGGCCCCATGCTTCCGCGGCGGCGCCGTCGGCGAGACGGACGACACCGTAGTAGACCCAGTCCGACGGCCCCGGCACCTGCACACGTGCCGTGTCGAGCGAGCCGAGAGCCCGGCCGCACCAGCCGGCGGAAACCACAGGACCCAACCGGGCCAACTCCGGGAACACCTCCGACAGGCCGGACGTGGTGGACCGCACCGGTTCACAGCGCCGTGCCGCCGATTTGTCCTTCGCGTCGTCCGCTTGGTTCCCGGCGCCGCACGCGGCAGCGAGCGCACCGGACAACACCGTGAGCGCCATGGCCGCCGCTCGCGCCCCGGCCGTCGTCCGCACCATGCCCACGTGCTCGTCTCCCCGCCCTCGACGACAAACCGACGCCCAGTCTGACGCCGGGGCCGGTCTCGGCACATCCGACTTCTTGCGTACCTTCATCCGCGCCCCACCACGTCCGGGGCCACCGCCTGACCAGGTCCTCACTCGCGGCCGCGGCGGTCGCCCGGGCAACACCAGTCGGTGGCGCACGAGTTCGGCAGGACTTCGGAATCGGGCCGGTTTTCGGATCCTGGCGTTGCTCACGGTGTCCGGTGCAGCGGAAGGCGCCGGTCCCGAACTTCGTACCCGTTCGTACGTGGTGGGGTCGGCGACGTGCGGATCGGGTGGCAGGCCGTGGACCTGTGAACGCCCGGCCGTCCCGTCCGGTGGGTGGCTCTGGCAGACTGCCGTCCCACGCGGATCAAGGGGTGCGCGGGTCGTGGGAGGGCCGATGGAGCCGTTGCAGGAGCACGACCCCGTACAGCTCGGGGCGTACCGGCTCACCGGGCGGCTCGGCTCGGGCGGGATGGGCCGGGTGTTCCTGGGCCGTTCGCCGAGCGGGCGCTCCGTGGCGCTCAAGGTGATCCGGCCCGACCTGGCCGAAGACCCGGACTTCCGGCGGCGGTTCGCCCGCGAGGTGGCCGTCGCACGGCGGGTGGGCGGCTTCTACACCGCCCCGGTCGTCGACGCGGACACCGAGGGTCCGATGCCGTGGCTGGCCACCGCGTACATCGCCGGGCCGAGCCTGGCGGACGTGGTCCGCGAGCATGGGCCGCTCCCCGAGCGGTCGTTGCGCGCGCTGGCGGCGGGGCTCGCCGAGGCGCTGCAGTCGATCCACGCGTCCGGCACGATCCACCGCGACCTCAAGCCGTCCAACGTGCTGCTCGCCCTGGACGGGCCCCGGGTGATCGACTTCGGGATCGCCAGGGCCGCCGACGACACCTCGGTGACCGCGACGGACCTCGTGGTCGGTTCGCCCGGCTACCTCTCACCCGAGCAGGCACGCGGCGAGGAAGTCGCCCCGGCGTCCGACGTGTTCTCGCTCGGTTCCGTGCTGGTCTTCGCGGCCACCGGCAACGGGCCGTTCGGTGGGGGGTCGGCTCCGGGGTTGTTGTACCGGGTGGTGCACGCGGACCCGGTCCTGGACGGGGTGCCCGCCTCGTTGCACGCCCTGATCGCCGACTGCCTGACCAAGGACGAGGTCTCTCGCCCGACGACCGACCAGGTCCTGCACCGCGCGCTGCCGCAGGCCGGGCAGACCGGCGAACTCTCCCTGGACAACTGGCTTCCCGACCCGCTCGCCCGGCAGATCGCGGCACAGTCGGGCGACCCGTCCGCGCTGCCCGGCACACCGCAGCAGGGTTGTCCGGGAGCACCGGCCGGCATCCCGGCGGCAGGCGCCGAAGGGACGGACGCCGCAGGACCGGGTATCCCCGGGCCACCCGGATCGGGGCACGTCCCGGGGCCCTACGGTCCGCCGTACGGTCCGCCCCCGCGGTACCCGAGGCAGCTACCGGCCGGGGCCGCTCCGCAGGGCGCACCGGTCCCGCCCCGGCCGCTCGCCCCGCCGGCCGTTCCCGCGCACGCGCCTGGTGCCGCGCACGCGTCTGGTGGCGCGCACGCGCCTGTTCCGGCCGGCATGCCGCCGCCGGTGCCGCGCCCCGACTACGCCCCGGGGTTCGCGCCGCCCAAGCCGGAAAGCCCGCCCAACCGAAGGCGGTTCATCGCGCTGGGCGCCGCCGCGGCGACCGCCGCGGTGGGCGGCGTCGCCGCCTGGCTGTTCGGCAGGGACGGCGATCCGGCCGCCAAGCCGCCGACCGGCCCCAGCGGTCCCACCGGCTCGCAACCCGCGGCCGCGCAGGTACCGGCGCAGGTACCCCGCGCGCCGACCGGTTCGTACACACTGGCCATGTGGTGCACGGAGTTCGGCAGCGACAACAACACCGCGCAGCGGGCGCTGCTCACCGAACTCGGCATCGGCTTCAGTGAGAAGCAGCCGCAGGCAACCGTCAAACCCACGGTCGTGACGTTCGCCGAGGACCGGAAGCTCGCGACCGCGCTGGCGGCGGGCAGCCCGCCCGACGTGTTCGAGGTGGAGGTCAGCGAGTTGGCCAGGTACCACGCACGCGGCCAGCTGGCCGACCTGTCGGCGTACCGCGGCCTGTTCGACGTCGACTCGTGGACCCTGGCCATGCGGAAGGCCTGCGAGATCGACGGGCAACTGGTCGCGGTGCCGCAGAACGCCGCGCTGTCCGTGGTGCTCTACCGCAAGGACCTGTGCGATCCGGCCGGCTTCACGGTGCCCCGGACCCAGGACGCCTGGCTCGCCGAACTGGCGAGGCTGAAGGCCTTCCACGCGGGCAACCCCAAGTTCCAGGCCGTCCACATGCCGGGCCAGGCCTGGCAGGTGATCGCGTCGTCGATCTGGGCCGCGGGCGGCCGGATCGCCGAGAAGGAGGGGACGACCTGGCGCGGTCGCCTGGACCAGCCGGCCGCGCAGGCGGGGATGGGGTACTTCAAGAAACTCCAGGCGTTCTCGACCGCCCCCAAGAACGTCGGCGACTACACCGCGGACACCGGCAGCCCGTACGACGTGCTGGGAGCGGGCGACACGGCGATGATCGTGGGCGGCGACTGGATCTACGACCCGCTCATCGCCGCGCACCCCGACCTCAAGGGCAAGCTGGGCGTGTTCCCGCTGCCGAGCCCGGTCGCCGACCGCCCCGCGCCCGTCCCGCTGGTCGGCACGGTGCTCGTGGTGGCCAAGGCGAGCCGCCTGGTGTCGGGCGCCGCACGGCTGCTGGCGATGACGACCACCGCCGACTGGCAGTCGAAGTGGTCCGACGCGAGCCAGAGCATGCCGGCCCGCACCGGGGTCGTCCCCAAGCGGGCGGCGGACAACCCGATGCTCACGACCGCCCAGGACATCGCGACCGAGGCGGCGCGCATGCTGCCGCAGGCACCGGGGTTCGCCATCGCACCGCTGCGCACCTACGCCACCGAGATTCTCAACGAGATGAATCCGGCGACCGCCGGGCAGAAGGCGAACGGTGTCGTCGACGCGACGTACAACAACCCGGTGACCTGACGGCCACTCCGCCGACACCGGCACACCCGGCGCACGACGGCTGCGGGAACGGGCCCGCGGACGCAACCGGCCCAGTCGTGCGCAGCACCCGCCTCCCGGCCTCCTGATCCGGTTGGCGGTTCAGGCGCCCCGCTTGGACCGTACCTCCCGCGGTGTCGGGCCCGCTTCGGCGTCCTCGGCCCGAGGGAGGGCGAAGGTGGCGGCGACGACGGCGAGAAGAATCGCGGTCATCGCGAGAAAAACGCGGCCGTGATCCGCTGCCGGGTCGGCCGGGACTCGGCCCGCGTCGGAGGCTCCGGCGACGGCGACCAAGACGGCCAGGCCCAGGGCGCCGCCCAGTTGGCGGGTGGTGTTCATCAGCCCCGACGCGGCGCCCGCGTCGCGGGTGTCGATGCCGGAGGTGACGGTGGCGGTGATCGGGGTGACCAGCAGGCCGACCCCCGCGGACATCACGATCCCGGGCCCCAGCACGCCCAGCGCGTAGCCGCTGCCGGCGTCGGAACGGCTCTGCCACAGGAACCCGGCCCCGGTGACCGCGGTGCCGAGCAGGATCAGCGTGCGCGCGTCCATGCGTCGTATCACCCACGGCGCCGATCGGGCGGCGCCCATGCCGGCCAGGGTGTGCGGGAGGAACCCGAGGCCGGTCTCCAGAGCGTCGTAGCGCAGCACGTTCTGCATGTAGAGGGAGAGGAAGTACCACATCGGGATGAAGCACGCCCCGGCCAGGAGCATCACCGCGTTGCCCACCGAGATCGCCCGCACCCGCCACAACCTCGGCGGCATCAACGGCGCGGGGGCGAACCGCGCCTGAACCACGGCGAACGCGACCAGCGCGAGCATCCCCGCGGCCACGGCCCCGGCCGTCATCGGCTGGGCCCAGCCCCGGACGGGACCCCGTGCCACGCCGTAGGTCAGCGCGGTGACGCCCACGGTGGCCAGGACCGCGCCGGGCACATCCAGCCGCCCTCGTGTCGACGGCGTCGCGGGCCGGGTCGGGGGCAGCAGCGCGAACGCCGCCGCGATCGCGATCGCGCCGACGGGTACGTTGATCAGCAGGACCCATCGCCACGACAGGGTCTGCGTGAGCACCCCGCCTATCAGGTTCCCGGCCGCGCCGCCGGCCGAACCCACCGCCGTCCACGTGGCCAACGCCCTTGTCCGCGCCGGGCCTTGGGCGAACGTGGTGGTCACCAGCGTCAGCGTCGCGGGCGCCAGGATCGCTGCCCCCAGGCCTTGCGCGGCGCGCGCGCCGACCAGCGCGGCCGGAGAGGTTGCGAAGCCGCCCACCAGGCTGGCCCCGGCGAACAGCGCGAGCCCGACGGCGAAGACACGCCGCAGCCCGTACAGATCCGCCAGCCGCCCGCCCAGCAGCAGGAACCCGGCGAACACCAACGCGTACGCGTTCACCACCCACGGCAGGGCTCCCTCGCGGAAGCCGAGCGCGTCACGAACCGAGGGCAGCGCCACGTTCACCACCGACACGTCCAGCACCACCATGAACTGCGCGGCGCACGCCAACGCGAGCACCCCCGACGACGCCCGCCCGACCCGGCCCGACGCGGATTGCGCGTCCGTCGCGAGCGCCGGAGCCGTGGGGTCCGGCCCGCTCGCGCGTTCTTCCCGCTTCATGTCCTCCACCGTTCGACGCGTCGGCCACGAACTCTTTGATGATACGTTTGTAACGTAAAAATGTGTGTCCGGTGGGAGGGCGTGGCGCATGCCGAGGTTGGTCGATCACGCCGAACGACGCGCGCACATCGCCGACGCACTCGTGCGATTCGCCGCACGCGAGGGGCTGCACGCGGTGACGATGCGGGCCGTGGCCGCCGAGGCCGGGGTGTCCCTGCGCATCGTGCAGTACTACTTCGAGACCCGCGCCCACCTGATGCACGCCGCCCTGGATCGGCTGGAGAGCCGCAGCGACGCGCGATGGGCCGAGCGGCTGGCCGGGCTGCCGGATCCGGCACCGGCGCGGGCGCTGGTGGAGGCGCTCGTGGCCGAGGCGCTGCCGACCGACGAGGAGAGCAGGGTCTTCCATCTGGTGTGGACGGCGTACGCGGTGCTGGCGATGACCGACCCGGACCTGGCCGGGCAACCGTTCGTCGAGGGACCCCGCCGCCTGGAACGCCGTGTCGCCGAAGCCTTGCAACAGGCACGGGCCGTCGGGGAGATCGCCGCCGACCGCGACCCCGACGCGGAGGCCGCCCGGCTGCTCGCGCTCGGGCACGGCGTCGGCACGGGCGTCCTGGTCGGCCAACACACCCCCCGGGCGGCCCGTGCCGTGCTGGACTACCACCTCGACCGACTCTTCGAGCCGCGCGCAGCCGGGACGACTCGAGGATGAGGACCGGACTCGGCGCCTCGGCGGGCCCGACGGCGTCGGACGTGGTCGGTCCCGGTCGCCGGGTCTCGGCCCCGCATGGGATGCGACCGCCCGGATCGGGTCCGTCAACGCGGCGGTGACCGCGTCGAGTTCCACGGCGGCCGGACGGCACCCGACCGCCGTTTTCGGGCGGCCTACCTGCCCGCAGAGGGGCTCACGGCGAGATGTGAACGATGGGGGTGAACCTGTCGATCAGCCACGGTCCGCCCGCCGATACGTTGCGCACGCCAATCTGTGCGCGTATCTCCTCTTCACCCGATTCGGTGTCCAGCGCGTCCGCGGGCATGTTCAGCCGGGCTATGCGATTGATCGTGGTCGAAGGGGGATCGAAAGGATCGGACGTGGACCAGCTCGTCAGCGCGTCGTGGTCCGAGACATCCCATTCCCACATCCGGTAGGCATCCTGGAACAGGGTGCCGCTGCTCGCTTCCGAGGGCGTGAGCGTCACCGTCCAACGGACTTCGAAGGCCCACCGTGATCCGGGCGCGGGCCTGGCGGTCACGGTTCGGTTGCTGATGTCCATGACAAATCACTCCGTTCGACCCGGGCGCGCCGCTCGTGGCCGCCGGCCGCACTCGCTTCCGTGCGACGGGGCGACAGGCTTTTGTCCGCCGATCCCTCTCATCACCGGGCCATTTGGAGCCCTCGTGAACGAGCGGCGTCCACACGCTCGTGCGCCACTTCCGTCGGCGATTCCAGCCTAAGGCCGGTCGGGGGTCCACAGCCTCCCGAGTCCTCGGCCACGGCTCAACAGACCCGGGCAGGACACCGCGCCACAACGACGTGGGCGAAATCGGAATTCACGTGGCGACGATTCGGGCACGTTCCGCGACGGCGACGAGCGTTGTCCGTCTTCGCTGCGGCGAGGGTGAGGGTCCACCGTCCACCGGTCCGGCCTGTCTCGGCTGCCCGCTCCCGGGGCGCGGTCAGGGGGCGGGGACGGGTGATCGGGCCAGGACGACGAAGCGCGGTCGGCACAAGCCGGGCAGGGACAACAGCCTGAGGACGAAGGGGCTGACGCAGATCAGGGACAGTGTGCCCGCCCCGGCGAGGACTCGTTCGCGAGCGCGCACCAGCAGCGCGATGCCGCAGGCCCCGATGAAGGTGACCGCCTTCAGGTCGATGAACAGATGTGTGCGTCGGACCCGGGTGAGGTGATCCAGATGGAATTCGATGTCGGGCGCGGTCACGATGTCGATCTCGCCCCGCAACGCGACCACGACCACGTCTCCGTGCGTGCGGGTCGAGAACAGGGGATGGGCGCCTGCGATGGACATGGAAACCCCCGGGTCGATGTGCGAGGACATCGACAGGGTTCGGGTCGACACGCCGACGATAGGCGCACCGAACACGTTCCCCACTGTTTGTGGCGATTCCCCTCGTGCGATCGGCGGATGGACGAGACTGGTCGGCCCGTCCGGCGGGAATCGCCCACAGCGCCTCATCAGCGCCACCCAGGACTTCCGAATCCCGGAGAAGGAGGTCTTCGCCACGGCCGCCGCGTACGAATGGGCGATGACCGAGCGACTCGGAGACAAGGCCAAAGGCCAGGACGTGTACGTTCTGCCCCAGCCCGGTGGCCACGCCCTGACCGGGGCCGTCGAGCCGGCGCGATTGGCGACGGTGGTGGCGCACGCGGCCCGAGCAATGGAGAGCGTGCCCGCGCCCAACCGGGCACGTTCGGTGCTCGACATGCAGCGGCTCGGCGCGTACGGATTCGTCGCGATCGCCCCGCACACGCGTGCACCGACGATCGCAGACAGACGCCAGGTCGGCGCCGAAGCCCGACAGGCCATGCGCGCCATCGAGCCGAACACCCGTACCTTGCCCGGTCGGCCTGCCGACACCCGGCGCACCCCCGAGCCGGGTGGGTGAGCGCTGTCGGGTCCGCGTTCGTGGGGTGGGGTGCTTGCCGGGTTCGGTAGGCGGTGACGTTCGGTGCGGGCCGCGCGAGCGTTTCGCGGATTCATCACCGTGCGGGCGCGGCCGGGTGTGTTCCCGGCCGCGCCGTGAGAACCCGATCCCGGGCGCGAACTACGCCGCGGCCACCGGTCGGTAGGTGCACACGTGCACGCCTGTGCCGCTGACCACGGTCGAGACCAGTTCGAGCGTGCGCAGTGCGCCGTCGGCCGGGTAGATCGTCTTTCCGCCGCCGAGCAGCACCGGCATGATCATGAGCCGCAGTTCGTCGACCAGCCCTTCGGCCAGGAGGGCGCGGGCGAGCGAGAGGCTGCCCATCACCACCAGGTCCCGACCCTCGGTGTCACGCAACTTCCGGATCCGGTCGAGGGCCTGGTCGCCGGGTATGCGGGTGGTGTTGTTCCAGGTCAGGTCGTCGTCGCCCAGGGTTCCGGAGACGACGTACTTGGCGACCGAGTTCATGTGGTCGGCGAAGGGGTCGCCGGCCCGCCCGGGCCACGCCGCGGCCATGACCTGCCACGTGCGGCGTCCGAAGAGCAGCGCGTCGGTGTCGGCGGCCCACTCGGCGAGGGCGCCGCCCATCACCTGCGGGTCGAAGAACGGGTGTGTCCAGCCACCGTGGGCGAACCCGCCCTCGGTGTCCTCGTCCGGATGGCCCGGAGCTTGCATGACGCCGTCCAGGCTGACGAATTCACCAATCACAATGCGCATCGAACTGTCTCGTTTCCTCGTTGGTTGTTGGTCATGGAGACCGTCGGGCCGTCCACGACTCTTCGGTCCCGACGATCTTTTTGTGGGCACCGCAGGGGTGACCTTCGACCACCTCGTTGCGCGACGACGCGTGCGTCACCACGACGCCCACCGCACGGCGCGGGTGTCCCCGGTCGACGGAATCAGGGCGGGCTCCTTCGAGGGGCGGGTGAGCCTCGGATTTCTTCCCTGGGGCTCGCACCATCGTCGATCCGCCGATGCGACAGGGAATAATGCGATTCCCTGTCATATGGCCGGCGCGACGTGTCGGTGCGCCCCGGCGATCCGGCCGGGCGAGACGAAACCGGAGGAACACCATGCGCTACCTGATGACGTCCAAGGCCTCGGAGAACGCGAAGGCCCCCGACGAGAAACTGTTCGCCGAGATGGGTGCCTTCATCGATGAGCTCAGCGCCGCGGGCGTGCTGCTGGCCACCGGCGGGCTCGAGCCGGGCGGCGTCCGGCTGGTTTCCGATGGCGGCGACATCACCGTCACCGACGGTCCGTTCGCCGAGTCCAAGGAGGCGGTCGTCGGCTTCGCCCTGGTCGAGGTCCGGTCCAAGGAGGAGGCGGTCGAACTGGGCCGCCGGTTCCGCAGGATCGTCGGTGACGGCGAGAGCGTGATCCAGCAGGTCTTCGGTCCGTGACGGACGTCCACCGCACGGTCGACGCGATCTGGAAGATGGAGTCGGCCCGGATCGTCGCCGCGCTCACCCGCATGGTGCGCGACGTCGGGGTGGCCGAGGAACTGGCGCAGGACGCGCTGGTCGCGGCGCTGGAGCAGTGGCCGCAGTCGGGGGTCCCGGACAATCCCGGTGCCTGGCTCACCACCGTCGCCAAGCGCCGCGCCGTCGACCACATCCGCCGCGACCGGCGGTCGGCGGAACACGGCGAGACGCTCGCGCACGACCTGGCCGAGCGGCGGCGGATGGACGACGGTGTCGGCGGCTCCGAGTACGACCTCGGGACCGCCGATCCGGCGTCCGAGCAGGACGACGTGCTGCGGCTGATGTTCGTCTCCTGCCACCCCGTCCTGCCGACCGAGGCACGCGTCGCCCTGACCCTGCGGCTGCTCGGGGGACTCACCGCATCCGAGATCGCCCGCGCGTTCCTCAGCGTCGAGCCGCTGATCGCCCGCCGCATCGCGACGGCCAAGCGCACGCTCGCCGAGGAGCGGGTTCCGTTCGAACTCCCGGACGGCGCCGAACTGGCCGAACGCCTGTCCTCGGTCCTGGAGGTCGTCTACCTGATCTTCAACGAGGGCTACTCGGCGACCGTGGGCGAGGACCTGACGCGGCCCGGCCTGTGCCTGGAGGCGCTGCGGTTGGGGCGCCTGCTCGCCGAGTCGGTGCCGGACGAGGCGGAAGCGCACGGCCTGGTGGCGCTGATGGAGATCCAGGCGTCCCGTACGGCGGCGCGCACCGGCCCCGCCGGCGAACCGGTTCCGTTGCACGCGCAAAACCGGGGACGCTGGGATCGATTGCTCATCCGCCGCGGCTTCGCGGCGATGTTGCGGGCCCGCGCGGTCGGTACGCCCGGCCGGCCCGGACCCTACGTGTTGCAGGCCGCGATCGCCGTCTGCCATGCCCAGGCGCCTACCGCCGAGGAGACCGACTGGGTGCGGATCGCCGGACTGTACGCCGCCCTGGCCCGACTCCTGCCCACCGCCGTGGTGCGGCTCAACCAGGCGGTCGCGGTGGGGAAGGCGGACGGCCCCGCGGCCGGCCTCGCCCTCGTCGACACGCTCACCTCGGATCCCGCGCTCCGCGACTACCACCTGCTCCCCGGGGTGCGCGGCGACCTGCTGCTGCGCCTGGGGCGCGGCGAGGAGGCACGCCGCGAGTTCGTGCGCGCGGCGCTGCTGACCAAGAACGCCGCCGAACGCGCCTTTCTGACGCGTCGTGCCGAGGCGATCCCGATCGGGGACGCGTCCACGCCGACGTTCGGCGAGGCCATCGACGCGTTTCTGGCCCAGGACCGGCTCGCGCCGGCGACGGCCCGCTCCTACGGACAGACGTTGTGGCGACTGCGGTTGTCTCTGGGCGTGGGGTTGCCGCTCGCGTCGCTGACGGCCGATCAGATCGCCGGCGCCTTCCGCGTGTCGTGGGGCGGCGTGGCGGCGGCCACCTGGAACCGACACCGTTCCGCCGTACGGGCGTTCGGAGCGTGGGCGGATACCCCGGGCCTCGACGCGGCCGTTCCCCAGCGGACGCCCGAATCCCGCCCCGGGCCCATGCCGGTCCCGCCCGGAACGGCGTGGCCGGGCGATGCGGAAGCCCCGTTGCGGGAGCGCACGTTGTGGACGCTGCTGCGCGAGTCGGGCGCCACCGTCGCGGCCGTGCTGGCCCTGAACGTCCAAGACCTCGACCTGCCGGAGCGACGAGCCCGCCGCGCGGACCGGGAAGCGGATCGGCGGTCGGATCGGCGTCGCGCGTGGATCACCTGGCGGTCGGGGACGGCCGCGCTCCTGCCCGAACTCCTGGACGGCCGCACCCGCGGCCCGGTGTTCCTCGCCGACCGACGCCCGGGCCCGGCGCGGGCGGGCATCCTGGGCGCGGAGGACGTCTGCCCGCAGACCGGCCGAGGGCGACTGTCCTACGAGCGCGCCGAGTTCCTGTGCAAGTCGGCGACCGGACACTCGCTGCGCCGAGTCCGGGACTGGGGCAAGGACGGGGACGAGTCCTGAGGCGAGGCTCTGCGTACCACGCCGGTTGGAGGGTCCACGGCGATCGTCGCGACACGTGATCATCACGTGTCCG
Organism: Embleya sp. NBC_00888; assembly: GCF_045207655.1. Taxonomy (NCBI): domain Bacteria; kingdom Bacillati; phylum Actinomycetota; class Actinomycetes; order Kitasatosporales; family Streptomycetaceae; genus Embleya; species Embleya sp. NBC_00888. The sequence goes on from NZ_CP108785.1 coordinate 4,805,114, forward strand.
GCGGGCAGTTCATACAGACGCTCGGTCGGGGTTTCCCGGCCGAGCGTCTTGCGTGCGGGTGTGGTGGCGAGCCGCGGCATCCGCGAGGCACGCCCGTCCGGCCATGGTTGATGTGGCCCGCGTCAGCGGCCCGTACTTGTTCGGGATTGCCGTGCGGCCGTCCACGCAGTCGCCCCCGGTGAGGGCTCTTCGGACCTCGAAGTGGTCGCCCCAGCAGGCGATTTCGAGGCCGTCGTAGTCCCCGTCGGCGGCGAGTCGGCACACCTGCTCGAAAGGGCGGGTCCGCCCATCGACCGATGAACGGTGTCACGGGGCGAGGCATGGTCGTCCTTCCGAGGGGCGCGTGGCGGAGTCCGCGAGGGGCCCGGGGCATTCGTGGCCGCCGGTGCGCGGGGGGTCGCTCGACGGGTGCGGCTCACATCCGATGTCCTCCCGCCCTTCCGGTGGCTCCGAGGCTTGTACCCTCCACTCGACCGGACAGTTTGTCCATACGCGGGAAGAAGTTTGTTTTGATTAGTTGAAACTCTTCTTGGTGAAAGCGGAATCAACTACATTCCTGGCGGAACCTTCGCTTGTCGCAAGCCGGAAACAGGAAGGAGCGCAACGCCTTGCGACCGCGTCGCACCCGGTCCCGGCGACCCTGTGGACGACCGGAACCAGTCCCTCCCACAGTCCGGTACCCGCGCGGGGGAACACACGGACTCCGCCCACCGATTCGCCCGACGGCCCGCTGCCGCTGTGCAGCGACTCCACCGCCAAGCGCGATACCCCGCACGCGACTCGGGTCGAGGCTCTGCCGCTCGAACCGGTGCCGGCGAACCGATACGTCGAGTGCACGCGCCGGTACCAGGAAGCCGACCCCGTACACGCCTGCAACGCACGGGGGCGACGGCGACCCGCGGAGCACCACCGACAACCCGCTGCGCCGACCGTCGGCGCAGCACCGACGCGGCCATGCCCCGGCCCGCCCTCAGCCCCTCGACCCCGCCACTCCACACCACACCACACCACAACCGTCCCCGACGTTCTCCGTGTCCGCGCCCGGGATCCGTGCGAGGGCGCGCCGCCGGCAACGACATGGCGTGGACGCACGGCACAAATCCCGACGGCACGAATCCCGTTCGACATCGAAAGGCAGCCCCGTCATGCACATCGGGTTCCACACCGACGCCTTCAACTCCGCGTACTGGTCGTTCGACAAGTGCCTTGCGTGGGCCGAGGAACACGGCGTCCACCACATCGAATGCGGCCTCATCGACGGCGTGAGCTGGATCCACGGCCTGGGTTACCAGCCGCACGTCGCGCTCTACGAGGACGCCGTCCTGCTGCGCCGCGCGATGCACGCGCGCGGCGTGCGGTTCTCCCAGGTCGACGCGGCCTACCCGCTGTCCGGCCTGGACGGGCCCCTGCGGGGGGTGCCGTACGTGCTCAAGTCCATCGCGTGGGCCGCCCAGGCCGGCTGCGACCGGGTCGACACCACCGACGGGTTGCACGCGCCGGCCGGCCTGACCGACGACGAGGCCATGGCGTCGATGAAGCGCTCCTACGAACAGATCCTGCACGTCGCCGAGGCACACGGTGTGCGGATCAACATCGAACCGCACGGCTACTTCACCACCAACCCCGACCGCATGGCCGAGATGCTCGACTTCGTCGACTCGCCGCTCCTGGGCATGAACCTCGACACCGGCAACACCTTCATCGCCGGCCAGGACCCGGTCGAGTTCGCCAAGCGCTTCCTCCACCGCATCTCCCACGTGCACATCAAGGACGTCTCCCGGTCCCTCGCGGAAGCCGTGCGCGGCGGACAGACCGGCATCGCCGTCAGCCACTGCGCGATCGGCGACGGCGTCAACGCCGACAACATCCGCCGCATTCTCGCGCTCCTGCACGACAGCGGCTACGACGGCGTGCTGAGCATCGAATGCGAGGGCCAGGGCGGCCCGATGCTGGAACGCTCCCTGAACTGGCTCCGGTCCGCGCTGGACGACCTCGGCATCCCCCACGACTGACCTCGTTCCGCCCCACCACACCGAGGAGCACGCCCACATGAAAAGATCCCTGACCGGGTTAACAGTGGTTCTCCTGACCCTGCTCGCCCTGGTCGCCCCGCACACAGCCGTCGCCCACCCCGGACACGAACACCGTTTCCGCGCACTGCTGTTCACCGAGAGCGCCGGATTCGTCCACGACTCCAAGCAAGCCGCCATCACGATGGTGCAAAACCTCGCCGACCAGCACGACTTCGAGGTCGTACACGCCCCGGACTCCTCCGGCTTCACCGACGCCAACCTCGCCGGCTTCGACGTGATCATCCTCGCGCAGGCGTCCGGCGACGTGTGGAACGCCGCCGAGGAAGGCGCGTTCGAACGCTACGTACGCGCCGGAGGCGGTGTCGTCGCCATCCACAACCCCCTCGACATGGAACCGAACTTCCCGTTCTACCGGTCCCTGATCGGCACCGAGTTCACCTCGCACACCGCCTCCGCCGGGGTCACCGCGACCGCACTCGTATCCGACCGGGCACACCCCTCCACCAAGGACCTCCCCCGCGAGTGGACCCGCAGCGAGGAGTGGTACGCCTTCACCAGGACCGTGCGCGGCGACAAGCACGTCCTGGTCCAACTCGACGAACGCAGCTACCCCTCCTCACCGGCCGCCGGCCGCATGGGCCCCGACCACCCGGTCACCTGGTGCGACGACTACCAGGGCGGCCGCACGTGGATCACATCCATGGGCCACTCCATCGCCGCCTACGCCGACCCGCTGCTGCGCACCCACGTCCTCGGCGGCATCGAATACGCCGCCGGCGCCGAGCCGGGCGACTGCGGCGGCACCGACTGGCCCAACTACCAGAAGGTCGCGCTGGACACCGACACGTCCGCCCCGTGGGGCATCGCCATCGCACCGGACAGCCGGGTGTTCTTCACCGAACTCGTGCGCGGCCAGGTCCGCATCCACGACCCGAAACTGGGCCGCACGGTGACCGCCGCGACCATCCCGGTCTACAGCGGCGGCGAAGACGGCCTCCTCGGCCTGGCCCTCGACCCGAACTTCACCACCAACCAATACGTGTACCTCTACTACTCGCCCGCGAACAGCGGCCCGCTCAACCGCCTCTCCCGATTCACCATGAGCGGCAACACCATGCGCCTCGACACCGAGGTCGTCATGCTGGAGGTTCCCGCGGGCCGGGCACCCAACGAGATCGGACACACCGGCGGCACCCTGCGCTTCGACGGGAACGGCAACCTCTTCCTGTCCGTCGGCGACGACGTCATCCCGTTCGAGTCCAACGGCTACACACCCATCGACGAGCGCCCCGGCCGCAGCCACTTCGACGCCCAGGGCTCCTCGGCCAACACCAACGACCTGCGCGGCAAACTGCTGCGCATCCACCCCGAGCCCAACGGCACCTACACCATTCCCACCGGCAACCTGTTCCCGCCCGGCACGGCCAGGACCCGGCCCGAAATCTACGCCATGGGCTTTCGCAACGCCTTCCGCTACAGCGTCGACACCGACGGCACGGTCTACCTCGCCGACTACGGCCCCGACTCCAAGACGACCAACCCCAACCGGGGCCCGGCCGGAATCGTGGAGTGGAACATCATCCGCTCCGCCGGCAACTACGGCTGGCCATACTGCATCGGCGACAACACCCCGTTCAACGACTACGACTTCGCCACCGGCACCCCGGGCGCGAAATTCACCTGCGCCACCCCGGTGAACACCTCACCCAACAACACCGGACTGACGAACCTGCCCCCCGCCCGCGCCGCCGACGTCTGGTACTCCTACGGCGCCTCCGCACAATTCCCCGAACTGGGCACGGGAGCCGGCGCACCCATGGCCGGTCCGGTCTACCGCTACGACCCGAACCTGGTATCGGACACCAAATGGCCCGAGTATTTCTCCGGCACGCCGTTGTTCTACGAATGGGGCCGCAACTACATCAAGGAGTTCCCCCTCGCGGCCGACGGCAGCGTCATGGCGCTCAACCCGGTGCTGTCCAACCTGTCCTTCCTCGCCCCCCTGGACATGCAGTTCGGCCCGGACGGCTCCCTGTACCTGCTGGAGTGGGGCGGCGGCTACGGCCGGGACAACCCCAACTCCGGGCTCTACCGCATCGACTACGTCAAGAACGGACGCGCCCCCACGGCGGTCGCCGACGGCACACCCCGCGCCGGCATCGCGCCGCTGACCGTGGCGTTCTCCAGCACGGGCAGCCGCGACGCCGACGGAGACGCGCTGTCGTTCCTGTGGACGTTCGGCGACGGCACCACCTCCACCGACCCCAACCCCAACCACACCTACACGACGAACGGCGAGTACACCGCCACACTCAGGGTCACCGAAACCGACACACCCCAAAAGCGCAGCGCCACCGCGTCCGTGCCGATCGTCGTCGGCAACACCGCACCCACCGTGAGCATCACCACGCCCACCAACGGCGGCTTCTTCGAATGGGGCGACTCACTGCCCTGGCAGGTAGCCGTCAACGACACCCAGGACGGGACGGTGAACTGCGCCGACATCGTCGTACAGCCCGCCCTGGGCCACGACGAGCACGCCCACCCGGCCGACCCGGTCCGGGCATGCTCCGGAGTCGCGGCGACATTCCTCGACGAGGGCCACGCCGCGGCCAACGCGTTCTGGGCGATCGACGCCCGCTACACCGACCGCGGCGGCCCCGGCGGGATCGGGAAGCTGACCGGCAGCGACACCTCCGTCTACCGGCCCAAGCGCTTCCAGGCCCACTACTACAACCAGGCGTCCGGCGTGGCCGTGGAGAACCACGCGAACGCCGAACACGGACAGTACGTCGGCAACATCCAGGACGGCGAGTGGGTGAAATACGACAACGTGAGCTTCCAAGGCATCGACTCGATCAGGTACCGGGTCGCCTCCGGTTCGACCGGCGGGCGCATCGAGGCCCGCCTCGGCAGCCCGACCGGGCAACTCGTCGCCACCACACAGGTCGGCAACACCGGCGGGTGGTACACCTTCACGGAGACGGCCGCCGTGCCCGTCACCGCACCCGCCGGCACACACGACCTGTACCTGGTCTTCCGCAGCAACCCCGGCGCCGCCTACAGCCTGTCCCTGGACACCGTGCAGGCCCTCGGCCCCGGCGTGGGCCAGAGCATCGGCGGCGACTGGCTGGGTGTGAGGGGACAGGCGGGCCATGCGATCCCCGGCGTGTCCACGTCCCTGCCCACCGGCGTCACCGTCACCCCCGCGGCGACCGCCACGCCCTACACCTGGGCGAACAGTTCGACTCTGCCCAGGGCGCTGCAACACCCGACCAACGGTACCCGTGTCGCGTCGACCTGGTTCAACCCCAACCGCTTCGAGATCGGCGTGTCGGTGCAGGGCACACGTGAACTCGCGGCCTACTTCACCGACTACGACAACCAGGGCCGCGCCCAAACCGTGGAACTGTTGGACCAGTCGGGCACCGTGCTGAGCACCACCACGTTGACCGGTTTCGGTGCCGGACGCTGGTTGACGTGGACGGTGAACGGACAGGTCACCGTCCGCGTCACGAAGGCGGGCGGCCCCAACGCCGTCATGTCAGGTGTCTTCATCACCTGATTCCCCGGTAGGGCTGGGACGGGGCCGATGCCGATGGGCCGGCCCCGTCCCACGTCGGAACTTCACCAACGACGCGCGGGCGAACCGCGTCCTTCGGGCGATCGAGCGGATCGAGGACGCTGTGGGCCCGCACTTCCACCGGGCTTGGGAGGTGTCAGGCCAGGTCGGCGATGACGAGGCGGTAGCCGACGTCGATGCTGTCGTGGGAGAGCAGGTCGGCGTAACGGGTGTGCCAGCGGCCGGTGTTCAGGTCGTCGGCGAGTCGGGCGAGGCCCGGGGCGAGGGCGTGTTCGCCGGTCTGCGCGAGCATGGAGATGCCCGCGCGTACCCGGGGGTCGAGGTAGGCGTGCGGTCGGCGCCAGTACGCGGCGCCGAATCCGTCGGTGCAGTCGTGGGGTACCGGGACCGGCTCCCGGCGGGCTCCGCCGAGCAGATCGGTCAATCGGTCCAGGTCCATCGCCCGCGCGTCGTCGAACTCGGCGGCCTGGGGCAGGTAGTCGCGCACGAGCCAGAAATTCTCGCGGAAGATCCGCTGATCCCAGGTCAGGACGACGATGCGGCGGCGGGCGACGCGGCGCAATTCGGCGATCCCCGCCGCCGGGTCGGTCCAGTGGTGGACGGTGAGCAGGGCCATGGCCGCGTCGACCGCCCGATCGGGCAAGGGCAGGTGTTCGGCGACCGCTTGCACCGCGGGCGCGGAACCGGGTGGCCGCTGGGTGATCATGACGCGGCTGGGCTCTATCGCCAGGACCGTGTGCGGCGGTTCGTAGGAGCCGGTTCCGGCTCCCACATTGACCACGTCCGCCGCGTCCGCGAGCGCCGCGGCGATTTGTGCGGCGATCCGCGGATCCGGCTGTCGGGTCCGCGTGTACGAGATCCCGATCGTGTCGTAGACGTCCATGCGGTCCAGTATGCGAGCGCCGCCGACGGGCATGGGCCGAGTGTCTCCGACGTCACGCGGGCCCAGGCGGAAATGCGCCCAGCGAGTCCGCGGGCGGCGGTGCCGAGGGGCGGGTGGCGAGATCGGCGTCTTCGGCAGCCAGCTTCGCCACGTCACGGCAGCGCAGGAATGTCACGTCGCCGCGGGAGAGCGCGTGTTCGATCAGCTTGCGCAGTGCCATCGCGCGAGACGGACGTCCGGTGAGGAAGGGATGGTTCGTCAGGTTGAACAGGCTTCCGTAGTGGGCCATCGCGTCGATCTCGTCGGTCCACATCTGCAGGACCTTGCGGGGGGATTCGACGACGGATCCCACGTGTGGGGCCGGGAGGAAGGCGTACTGCTCCCAGTCGTCGAGCGACCAGTGCACGGGTAGCTCCGTGACGACGCCCTTCGCCGTGGGGATGCGGTAGGGGCGGTCGTCGCCCATCAGCGACGAGTCGTACAGGAGCCCGTGGTCGGCGACCAGCTCGGCGGTTTCGTAGGTCGCCTCCCAGTTCGCCGCCCGGTGACCGCTGATCTCGATGCCCTGCGCCGCGAAGACCTCCATGCCGCGCTCGAAGTCGGCGCGTTCCTCACCCGGCGCCAGGCTCGTCGGCGGGCGATGGCTGTAGGAGTGGTGGGCGACCTCGTGACCGCGGTCGACGATCCGGGCGGCCAGGCCCGGGCGGCGCTCGGCGACCCAACCGGGGATGAAGAACGTCGCCGGCACACCCGTCTCGTCGAGCAGGTCGAGGATGCGCGGTACGCCCACGTCGGGTCCGTACGCCTGGTGCGACATGGTCGACGCGTGCGCGGCGTAATGGCGTCCGTGCGCCAGGATCGGGGCCTCGGCGTCCACATCGAAGGTGAGGGTGGCCACAGCCCCGGCACCGTTTCGCCATTTGTCGCTCATGTGTACCTCGGCTGGTCGTGTCGGTGTCGTTGTCGCGCCGGTCGCGTCGCGACGCGCGGTCGCCGCGTTCGCGTCTCGACGGGTCCCGCGGCGGCGCGGGAATCGTACCCGCGCCACCGCATCGGACGTGCTGTCGGGAAGGAGATCACCCGGAGATCACCCGGCGTCGCGCTGCTCTCGCCACCGGCGCGCGTTCTCCAGAGTGGCCATCGGCTGCATCATCGCGTGGTCGAAGCGGTCCAGTGCCGCTCCCTTGGTGACAAGGTACGGCAGGTCCGGGTTGGCCAGCGCACCGCGGCCGATGGACAGGACGTCCGCGTGCCCCTCGGTGAGCAGTCGTCCGGCCTGGTCGAGCTTGTGCATGCCGCCGTTGGCGATCACCGGGAGGCCGGTCACCCGGCGAGCCAACGCGGTGATCGTCTCCCCGCCCTCCAGCTTCGCGGTCTCGAGCCAGTCGCGTCCCTCACTGGCCACGTGCAGGTACGACGCTCCCGCCTCGGCGACCGCGCGGAAGATGGTCTCCGCTTCCGCGGGGCCCGCCCAGCGGTGCGTGAAGTCGTTGACCTTGGTTTGCGAGAGGCGTACGCCGACCACGAAGTCCGGTCCCAGGGCCACCCGAATGCGATTGAGCACCGTGGCGGTCAGGCGGACGCGGTTGTGCGCGTCGCCGCCGAACCGGTCGGTCCGCTCGTTGGTGTAGTCGGTGAGGAACTGGTCCAGGAGGTAGCCGTTGGCCGCGTGCACCTCGACGCCCTGGAATCCCGCCCTGTGGGCGTTGACCGCCGACGCGACGAAGCCCTCGACGGCCTCCTCGATGTCGTCGGGCGTCATCGCGCGGGGGACGTCCCACGGTCCCGAGCCGCCGTATTCGGGCATCTTCTCCCCGCGGGGCCGAACGGCGGAGGGCCCCAGGGTCTCGGTGCGGTAGTGGTTGCCCTGGGACAAGGCCCCGGCGTGCATCAGTTGCAGGACGATCGGCGTGCCGGCGGCCTTGACCCGGTCGACGATCGACGTCCAGGCGGACACGTGCCGCCCGGCGACGATGCCCGGCTGGCGGGCGTAGCCCTGGCTGAACGTGGTGTCCGTGTAGGTGCCCTCGGTGATCACCAGTCCGAAGCCGCCCTTGGCGAACTGGGCGTAGTAGTCGGCCATTTCCGGGGTCGGGACCCCGTCCTCGGTGGCGGACACCCGGGTCATCGGCGCGACCGCGAAGCGGTTGTCCAGGCGTAGCCCGGCGAACGTGAGGGGCTCGGTGGCCGGATGGCCCGCGACAGGGGTGGTCGTGGCAGGCGTGGCCGTGGCAGGCGTGGTCATCGCAAGTTCCGTTCTAGAGTCGGGTGTCGGCCGGGTCGGCGGGTGTTTCGCCGAACGGGTCGGTGGTGTCGGGGGAGTGGTCGATCAATTGCAGTTCGAGCGCGGTGGGTGTCCCGTCGTTGATGTCGACGAGGTCCTGGGGGCAGGCGGAGACCGCGACGACGCAGTCGACGAGAGCTTCGAAGGTGATGCTGTCTCCGGCGCCGGTGGAGGCGCTGACCCAGTCGAGTCCGCCGCCCACGCGCACCGGGATGTCCATGAAGACGTTGACCGGCTGTGGGATGTGGGACACCGGGCGGCCGATCTCGGCCATGGCGGTGCGCAGGTTGTCGGCGCAGGACGCGTGACCGGGTGCCCCGAGCGCCGTGTAGCGCGCGGCGTCGCACGCCGCGATGAGCATGTCGTGGCGTCCGGGGGAGGTGTCCGCGGCGAGACGCAGGATCGGGCGGCGATGGTTGGTGACGAAGTGCTCGCCGACGTCGGGGAAGAGTTTGCTCAGGTGTGCGCGGGTGTGGGACGCGCTCAGATGTTCGCCGGAGTCGTCGTCGGTGAACGCGAATACGTCTCCGACCTGGCGGCCTTCGACGTCGACCACCCGCAGCCGCTGTCCGGCGGCGACGCGTAGTGCGCGCCCCTCGCGGGCCGGCACCTCGATCCGGTGTACCCGGAAGGTGAGTTCCATGTCGCCAACTCAAACACGCGCGGTGCGCGGACGGCAGGAGAGGATCCGACACTGGATGAGGCAATATGGTGTCGGATCATCCCCCCTCTGGAGAGGATCTCTCCGAGGGTGCTCACGGCCCCGTCATCGCGTCCGCCTGAAGCGCGAGAAAGAGGTCCACCCGGCCGTCGATGAGGAGCGGGTCGCGACCGGTCAACTCACGGATTCGGGCCAGTCGCTTGCGCAGCGTGTTGACGTGGACGAACAGAGCCTCCGCGGTCGCGGAGAACTGCGCGCCGCGGTCCAGGAACGTGCGCAGCGTGATCTCCAACTGGGTATTGCGGGAGGCGTCCTGCTCGCGCAGCGGGCCGAGTAGCGTGTCCGCCATGCGGCGCAGCACGGCGGGGTCGATCTGGCCCAACAGCGCGGAGTACGACGGCAGTTCGGCGAACGTCGCGACGCTCGGTCCGGAAGCCTGTCGGGCCAGGATCCGACAGGCCTCGCGTGCCTCCACCAGCGGGGTACGCAAGGGTGCGCCGGGCGTGGTGACGCCGCTGTAGCCGAGGACGACGCGGCGATCGGGGACGCGTCCGCCCAGACGCGCGACGAGGCCGGCGAGCCAGGCGCCGAGATCCTCCTCGTCGTCCCGCCAGGTGAACAGGCAGATGATGTCGCGGCCCCCCGGCGCGATGACGGCCGGGAGGCCGGCGGCCGCGAATGCCACCTGTGCGGCCTCGGCCAGTTCGTCGAGGACGGCATGGTCGCCGTGCGCCGGGGCGATGGCACACATCGCGGTCGGCTCGCCCGTGTCGAGGCCGAACCCCTCGAGCCGGTGCGCGAGTTCCCGGGAAGCGCCGAGGCCCGACATGATCATGTCGACGAGTTCGGCGGCGAACCGCGACTCGATGGCCCGTTCGGCGCGCCGCCGGGCGGTCTCCAGGCTCAGGAAATGCGCGCACTGCTGGAGGGCCGTCTGCTCGAACTCGCCGATCGCCGACGGTGGGCCCGGGCACACGAGCGCGGCGTCGGGTTCGCCGAAAGCGCCGACCAGGAACAGGGTCACGGTCCGGTCGTCGTCGATGCCCACCTCCAGCGGGGGCGGACGTCGGGTCAGAGCCGCGGCGACGGCCGCCGCCTCGTCGTCGCCCAGGTGCATGCCGGCCTCCGCGAGCCGTCGTCCCGAGCGCTCGACCACCGCCAGCGGCAGATCCACCTCCCGGCGCAGGACGTGCAGCGCTCCCTCGGTGCCCGCGCCCCGGGAGATGGCCTCGGCCAGCGCGTCACCTCTGCGTACCGACGCCTCCAGGCTGTCGTGCCGCCGGCGCGCGTAGGCGGCGGCCGCGGCGTGGGAGAGCGCGGTGAAAGGGACCTCGACCGCCAGTTCGAGCAGCGGCAGGTTCGCCTCGCGGCATGCGGCGACCAGGTCGGACGGTGTCCGGCGGACCGACCTGCGCAGTCCGAACACCACTCCGGCGGCGTGCGACCGACGCACGTTCGCGACGAAGTCCGCGGCGTCGGTGTGCTCGGCCCACAGGCCGTTGGTCATCACCAATTCGCTGCGGCCGACGTATGGCGAGGGGTCGGGCAGCTCGGTGTTGTGCACCCAGGCCACGTCCGCGTCCAGCGCCCCCGGCGCGCCGGTCACGAGGACCGTCAGCCGCAACTCTTCCGACTCGGCCAGCGAACGCAACGTGAACATGGTGTGGATTCAACCATCGATCGACCCCGAAAAGGCACTTTCTCTCCACTCTCCGGCAGTGGCGCTCCGGTGGTTCCGTGAAGTCACTCACAGCCGACGTATGTCGCTGACCCCCGGAGGAAGTCATGTCGCCCAACGCACCACACGAGACAGGCGGGACCCCGACGAAGGCAGTCTTCGACCCGCACGGGATCGATCCGATTCCGGCATCGGGTCGCGATTCGACCGCGTGGGAGCAGTTCTGGATCTGGGCGGGCGCCAACATCGCGCCGATCAACTGGGTGCTCGGGGCACTGGGGGTGACCCTGGGCCTGAGCCTGGTCGAGACACTGCTCGTGGTCGTGGTGGCCAACATCGTCGGGTGCGCGGTCTTCGGCGTGTTCAACCTGATGGGACACCGCACCGGCGTCAACCAGATGGTGCTCGGCCGCTCCGCGTTCGGCCGTCGCGGCGCGATCCTGCCCGGCGTGATGCAGGGCCTGCTCGCGATGGGCTGGGTGGGCGTGAACACCTGGGTGGTCCTGGACCTCGCCATCGCGATGCTGGACGAACTCGGCATCACCGGCGGGGCCGGTCTGCAATACCTGGTGGCCGCCGTCATCATGGCCGTGCAACTGGGGCTGGCCCTGTTCGGGTTCTACGCGATCCGCACCTTCGAGAAGTGGACGGTGCCCCTGACGGTGGTGGTCATGGCCGTCATGACGGTGGTCGCGCTCACCCAGGTCGACCTGGACTGGACCGGGTCGACGGCCACGTCCCCCGGCGCCAAGTTCACCGCCGTGACCCAGTTGGTCACCGCGATCGGCGTCGGCTGGGCGGTCAGCTGGCTCCCGTACTCGGGCGACTACAGCCGCTTCGTCAGACCCGGTACGTCCGGTCGCAAGGTCGTGTGGGCCACGGCGCTGGGGATGTACGTGCCCACGGTGTGGCTGGCCGCGCTGGGCGCGTGTCTGGCGAGTTCCGGGGAGAGTGGTGACCCGTCGCAACTGGTGATCGGCGCCTTCGGAGGATTGGCGCTGCCGGTGCTGTTGCTCGTCATGCACGGCCCCATCGCCACCAACATCCTCAACCTGTACTCGTGTTCGCTGGCCGCGCTGTCGGTGGGTCTGCGAGCGGCCCGATGGAAGGTCACCCTGGCGTCCGGTGCCGTGGCCACGCTGGTGCTGCTCGTCTTCCTGCGATCCGACAGTTTCGCGCACGCCTTCGACAACTGGATGACATCGATCCTGGTGTGGATCAGCCCCTGGGCAGGCGTGGTCGTCGTCGACTTCTTCGTGGTGCGCCGCGGCCGGCCGGACGTCGCCTCGCTGTACGAGACCGGGCCCGCCTCGCGTTACCCCGCGTTCAACCGCCCCGGTCTGATCAGCCTGGGCCTCGGCATCGTCGCGGCGTGGAGTTGCCAGTACGGCCTGGTTCCGGTCATGCGTGGGCCCGTCGCCCGGGCTCTCGGCGACATCGACCTGTCCTGGCTCGCCGGGCTCGGCGTGGCGGGCGGGTTCTACTATCTGCTCTCGCGCGCGGCGGCGGGGCGAAAGGTCGGGGCGTCCACCCCTCCCGTTCGGACGGACCCGGCTCCGAGCGAGGACGAACCGGTCGGGGGCAGAGCGCCGGCCACGGGCTCGGCCACTTCCGCCACTTCGGCGGACGGGAGCACGGACACGCCGAACGTGGCGACCGTCCGGTGATCCACCCGCGCCGTCGGCCCGCCTCCTGCCGGGGGCGGGCCGACGGGGCGGGACCGGCCCTGGGTCGATCCACCCACGACCGCGCACGACCGCGCACGACCGCGCACGACGACGCACGACGACGCGATACGAGGGAACGCACATGACGACCGACCGCAAGGTCGAGCCGACGATCTCCGGCTACTTCACGAACCACACGCTCGCGGACCTCGCCGACGCCCTGCGCGCACGACACGTCACGGCCGTGGAACTGGCCCACCACGCGCTCGACTCGATCACGAGACTGAACGATCGGCTCAACGCCTTCGTCGCGGTCGATCCGGTCGGGGCATTGGAGGCGGCGGAGCGGGCCGACCGCGAGTTGGACGCGGGCCGCGATCGTGGCGCCCTGCACGGTATTCCGGTCGCCGTCAAGGACCTCATCGACGTCGCGGGCCTGCCGGCGACCTATGGATCGGCGCACTTCCGCGACCACGTCCCCGCCGTCGACGCGGCCTGTGTGACCCGGCTTCGCGAGGCGGGCGCGGTCATCGTCGGAAAGACCACCACACACGAGTTCGCCTACGGCCCGACCGGCGACCGTTCTCTCCAAGGCGCTTCGCGCAATCCGCACGACCCGAGCCGCATGACCGGTGGATCCAGTGGTGGCAGCGCGGCGGCGGTCGCGGCGGGAATGGTTCCGCTGGCTCTCGGCACCGACACCGGCGGTTCCGTACGCATCCCCTCGGCACTCTGCGGCGTTCACGGATTCAAGCCCGCCTTCGGAGCGTTGCCCACCGAGGGCGTCTTCCCGCTGGCGACGGCCTTCGACCACATCGGCATCCACGCCCGCGGCGCACGGGACTGTCTCATCGCGCACCACGTGCTCGCAGGCACCGCGCCGGAGCTTGCCCGGACGGCCGCTCCGCTCCGGGTCGCGTGGCTGGACACCGGCGGACTGGGACCCATGGACCCGAGGGTGGCGCGGTCGGCACGGGCCGCACTCGAACAGCGTGTCGGCCCCGTCCCCGACGTCCCCTTCCCCGGAGCGGCGCGGTTGCGGCAGGCGTTCCTCGCCATTCAGGGCCGGCAGGCCCATGCGGTGCACGCCGACCGGATCGAGCGCGAACCCGGTCTGTTCGATCCGGAGGTCCTGCAACGCCTGCGCGTTGCGGGCGCGGTCGGGGACGACGAGGTCGGCCACGCACACCGCGTCCGGAGCTCCGCGGCGCGGACGGCGGCCCGTCTCTTCGAGGAACACGACGTGCTGGCACTGCCCACGGTGCCGGTGGTGGCACCACCCCTGGGCTGCCGGGACCTCGATGTCGCCGGTACGCCCGTCGAGGTCCGCGCGCTCCTGCTTTCCTTGACCTTCCCCTGGAACCTCGTCGGCGTTCCCGCGCTCACGCTGCCGGCGGCTCCCGTGGACGGACTCCCCACCGGCCTGCAACTGGTCGCCCCGACAGGCCGCGAACACGCCCTCTTCCACATCGCGGACCTCCCGACACGGGCCGAGGCGACCATGCCTGTTTCGGGGCGACTTCCCGGGGCCGCATCCTGATTCCTGGGTGCAGGGCACGAGTTCGGGCGGGGCCGCGGTCGTCGGTCTCGCGAGGGTGTGGCCCGAAACCCGGACCGCGCCCGGCGGTTCGCAGGGGCCACGCAGTCCCTTCGGGGTGGCCGGGGCGTCCGAAACAGTTTTGGATCGATCAGTTGGGTCGGAAGGTTGCAGACGGCCTGGACCTGCAAAAATGTATGCGAGTAGCATATAATTGTTGGTATGGAGTCGAGTCTCGAGACAGCCGTCAACGAGTGGCACGCGAGCGTGAACGAAGGTGACCTGCGGCGTTCGGCGAGGGCGGTCGGGAACCCGATCGTCGTCCTGGGTCCGAAGGGTGCCGGTCCGATCACACCCGAGCAGTTCGGAGAGTGGGTGGAACGCTCCGGGATCAAGCTGGTCCCGCAGGCGTGGTACCCGATCAGTGACCGCTTGATGGTTGTCGAGGAGGACGCGACCTGGCCCGAGAGCAGGACACCGACGCGTGTGGCGACGGTCTTCCGCGCCACCGCCGGCAAGGTGACTGCCGCGCTGCGCTTGTCCGACCTGAAGTCGGCGCTCGAACTGGCCTACATCTGCCGTGAGATGGCGGCATCCGAATGAGCGGCCGGGGGCCGGGCCAGGTTTTGTTCGGTTTCGTCCGGCACTGGTCACGCCGATCTGTGGCAAGTGATCCTGGGGCGGCTGAACAGGGGCGACTCGTGCTGGTCGCCGAGGCAGTCCACGCTCTGACCGCACGCGGGGTATCGGCGACCGTGAATGCGGTCGCCCACGAGATCGGTATCGACCAGAGCGGAGCCTCGCGGCTGATCAAGGGTGCCACCGCAGCCGGTTGTTTGGTCATGGAGGCATCTCCGATCGATGGACGACGGCGCGAAGCGTCCCTCACCCCCGCGGGCCGATCCATGCTCGAACAGGCTCACCGCCGGCAGGAGCAGGTCTTCGGCCGGCTGACCGCCGACTGGAGTGAGCAGCGGCGCCGTGACTTCCGGCAGGCCATGACCGAACTGATGGACCAGTCCTACGCGATGGACGCATGAGCCGCGCCACCGGCCGATTGTGGCCGTGCAGATCAAATCCGGGCCGAGCTTCCTCAAGTCCCCGACGAACAGCGGCTGGGGGTTCTACCGCAGGACCGACCACGCGGACCACTGGTGCGGCGTTCCCGGCTCCCGCACCAACCTCACCAGCACATGCCGAGTCGGGTGAGGAGTCGCTCATTGCTCTTCGCTCAGCGAGGCCCGTCCGGTGCGTTGGTTGTCGACCCACATGCCGAGTCATACCTGGACCCCCTCGTTCGACCCGGCCGCGCCTACGGTCTCGACGTGCGCACGCGGCGCCTCCGGATGAGCCTCGCGTTCGGGGTGGACCACCGTTGCAATGGCTGGTCAACGCCCGAGTGGGCGTCGCCCGTGAACTCCTGGAGACCACCGACCACTCGATCGATCAGGTGGCTCGGCAATGCGGGCTGGGCTCGGCGGCGAACCTTCGGCTGTACTTCCGACGCTCCGTGCACACCACGCCGACCGCCTACCGAAGCACCTTCACACGCCGCCCCCCGGCCGCCACGCCCCTGACCTCCGCGACGCGAACGGACAGCGAACCGAAGGCCGGATAGCACCAGGACCAGTTCGGAGCCGGCGCCTCGGCGGGGCCTGGGCACACAGCCGGTCGATGCGTGGACAGCCCAGCTGAACCGGGACTTGGGCGCTGGCAGGACGCGTGTCCGAGAAGGCGACCAGCGCCTCGCCCAGCCACGCGGCGAGCCCGGCGGGAGAGTCGAGCAGGGAGTAGCCCAGGGTCTGGGGGAGCACACTCTGGACGATCACAAGGGTGGGGCCGGTCCGCGGGAACCTGTCGCGTTTGGCGATCATGCGCTGCTCCGCCTCGTCGGCCGTTGCCGGGTCCTCGGGCAGGGGCGACGCGATCGGTATGGTCGGATGCAGCGCGGCGACCCGCTCGGGCGCCGGCCGGGCCGACTCGGTGCCGATGCACGCGCCCCAGTCGCCGCCGTGCGCCCCCGAAGCGCTGATAACCGAGCCTGGTCATCAGGTCCGCCCAGGCACGTGCGGTACGGCCCGGGTTCGAGCCGGGTTCCCGGGGCCGCTCGCTGAAACCGAAACCGGGCAGAGCCGGTACGACCACGTCGAAGGCGTCCGCGGCGGAACCGTTGTGCGCGACCGGTCCTCGTCGGGGTATCGCGCCGCCGGTACGCGGGCATCCGTCCCGCCATGCCCGCCCCCGGTCGGTGTTCGGCGTGGCGGGACGGGCGGTGCACACCTCGCGCCGGCAGGGGTGGGCGCCGTGGCCGAGCACGGGATGGTCGTGTGAGGCGATCGCGTGGCCGCGCGTGTTGCGTGGCGGATCCGTTGGGTGCGGAGCCGGTCGGGATACGACACGGCGGGCTCACGCAACCCTCATGCAACCCGAAGCGTGGCTGCGGCGTGACGATTGTGGATGCTCGCGTCGAGAACCCGGCGCAGGCAACCGAAACACCAACTGCCCACGGCGTTGCGACGATCGGGGGTCGGCCTCCGGTCGGCTCACCGAGCGGGCGTTCTCGCCGGAACCTGCGGCAGCCGATCCGGCGCGCACCCGCCCGCCGACGCCGACGCGGATGTCGACGATCGGTGGTCGTGCGCTTCGGGACACCTATATGAAGGAGTAGCTTCGTGACCACTCACCTACGGGGTGTCACCCGCCCACGGACGTTACTGGCGCTGATGGCGGCCCTGTGCGGGCTCGTCGCCACCACCGTGCTCGGTTCGACTCCGGCGGCGGCGGCCGATCAGCGTCAGGCGATCTATGACATCGCGCATCGGGTCGACACGCTGGACGGCGTGGACGCCGCGATCAACCATGGTGCCAACGCCATCGAGATCGACGTCTGTGCCTGGTGGAATCCGAACGAGTGGCGTGCCTGGCACGACTGTTCCTCGGCCGGTGAGAACCGGCTGGGCCCCAGCTTCGACGCCATGCTCGACCGCATCTTGTCCAACGCCAACGCGGGGCGCCGGCTGGCGCTGGTGTGGCTGGACATCAAGGACCCGAACTACTGCGGGGAAGCGCCGAACCGCACGTGCAGCGTGGCCGGACTGCGGGACAAGGCACAGCGCCTGACGGCGGCCGGGATCCAGGTGCTCTACGGCTTCTACGAGTACCACGGCGGCAGCACCCCGGACGTCGGCGGCAGGGGCTGGAAGAGCCTGGAGGGCAGGCTCGGCCCGCTGGAGGGCATCACCACGACCGGGACCCGCGACAAGGTCGTGAACGCGTTCGACCGATCCGGTTCCGGATTCCCGACCGGCCGGCGGGTGATGGACTACGGCGACAGCGACATCAGCAAGGGATTCGGCAACTGCACCGAGGCCACCTGGAACACGTGCGCCGAATTGAAGAAGGGCGCCCGGGACCGCGCCGCCGGACGACTCGCGGCCACGCTGTCCTGGACGACCACCTACAACGATCCGTGGTACGTCGACAAACTCCTGGGCGACGCACGCGTGGACGGCATCATCGCGGGCTACGGGGCCTTCACGGGGGTGCGCGACTACGACAACAACTGGCAATGCGGCAACGCCGTCAAGATGGTCCGTGACTGGGTGAACGCACACAGCGGCACCCACCGCATGGCCAACAGCGGCGACCGCCTGTTCAGATAGCACCACGCGGCCCGGGGGCGGATGAATACCGTTCCGCGGTCCGCGAGTTGCTCGGGGCCGTCGGCCGCCGTCCCGGCCGATGGCCCCTCCTCCGTGCCCTGGGATCTCCTGGTCAAGGCGGTGCAAGTGCATACGGACGCCGTTTGCGCCGCGAGGATCCCCTGCGCCGCTGCCCTCGGTCGCCGGTACTCGGCGTGATCGTCACGAACATGTTCGGGATAGGCTCCGGTCATGAGATTCACCGACAGCGCACCGAGTCCCCGCAGTCGGCGAGCGCGTCCGGCGAAACCCGCCTTGACCAGGCAGGGGATCGTTGACGTCGCACTCGTGATCATGCGGGAGGAGGGGCTGAAGAAGGTGACGATGCGTCGCATCGCGACAGCTCTCGACACGGGGCCGGCGTCGCTGTACGTCTATGTCCGCGATACCGGGGACCTGCATGCGCAGATCCTCGACGCCCTGCTCGACCCGGCCGCCTGGACGCCGCCCCAGGGCGGTACGTGGCGGGATCGGCTCAAAGCGCTGCTGGCGAACTACGCGGAACTTCTGATCGCCCATCCGGAGCTCTCCCGGATGGCGCTGTCCACGCAACCCAACGGCCCGAACCACATGGCCCTGGCCGAGGCCGTACTCGACCTCCTCCGCGAGGGCGGCGTGTCGGATCACGCGGCCGCCTGGGGGCTCGATCTCCTGCTGCTCCACCCCACGGCCATCGCGGTCGAGCACGGCAACCGGGAGTCCCCCGGGCAGCGCGCCGACGACCCGACCGAGCGGATCGCCGCAGTGGACGCGGGGCGCTATCCCAATATCGCCCGGCTCGGCGGCGAACTCACGTCCGGAGACGGGCCGACTCGCAGCAACTGGTGCTTCGATGTCCTCCTGGACGGAATCCACGCCGCATCCGCACGCCCCCGCACACCGTGAGAGGACGGAACGCGGGCTGATATCCGGTCCGTTGGCTTGTCCACGTCAACCGGAAGCCGTTCGACAAGGCCTTCGGGAGGCGCCGGGATTCGCCAGGGTGATGCTCACGCGTTCCGGTAGCACCCCATCTCCTGCGTCGCGAGCATGAGAGTGCTCGTCGTCGTGACGGGGCCGGATGCCTCGGGATTCCCGGACCGATCCGTACGCGGCGATCCGCCGTGAGGGCCGCGCGGAGTTGGGGAAGCCGGCCTTGATACGGCAGAACACAGTCTGGGCACCGATCGAACGGGCACATCGCCTGTGGCCGGACCCGAACCGACCCCGCCGCGAGTGATTCACCCTCGAGGCGGGCCCGACCGGCCGACAGGTCCGCCTCGTCGCTCCGGACGGAAGCACGTACGCCGTGGACGCTGTGACGCATCGGTCGGGCCGCCCGGCGGGCCGGCATCGGAGCGGGTCCGCGGGGTGGCCGATCGTCGGGCATCGGGATGCGCGGTCTGCGAAAGTCGCGCCCGGCCGCCTCGGCCTCGACGTGTGTCGAGCCGAAGTTCGCCACGTGTCGTCCGGGCCCGCCAAGCGGCCCAGGGGTGTTCACCCGTTCGTAGTGCGTCGCGCCGGTTTCGTTGCCCGGTCGGCTAACCCTCTGGTTGGCTTTTCGTATGTTCGGAGGAATGCCGCGCGGAAGACAAGGCGCGGTCGGCGATCGGTGCACAGGCACGCTCGGACGGCCCGAGCCGGGAGTCGCCACGCACACCGCGGATGTGGCGGCAGCCGCTCTCGTGGCTTTCGTTCCTCGGCAGTGTTCGCCCGGGTGGCGCACCCGACCGACCCCGCAGCCGCGGTTCCCCGTCCGTTGTCCGAGACTCCCGGAGGTCTTCCGTTGTCCAGCCCTGGCGCCACGATCGTGTCCGATCCCGACCCGGAGCCCGGTTCGAACCCCGTGGAGGGGCACGAGGGAGCCGTCTCCGGTGCGCTGCCGCTGACCTGCGCGCAACGGGAGTTCTGGCTCGCCGAGCAGCATTCCCCCGGTGGGGGAGCGGCGTACCGGGTCGCGGAGTGTGTGGAGATCCACGGCCCGGTCGACGCCGCGCTGTTCGAGGCCGCGCTGCGGCAGACCGTGTCGGAGACCGAGGCGGTGGGGGCGCGCGTCATCGAGGGCGAGGACGGCCCGGTGCAGATCGTGGACGCGGACCCGGACTTGTCG
The DNA here is from genome assembly GCF_045207655.1 of Embleya sp. NBC_00888. Lineage (NCBI taxonomy): Bacteria > Bacillati > Actinomycetota > Actinomycetes > Kitasatosporales > Streptomycetaceae > Embleya > Embleya sp. NBC_00888. The sequence goes on from NZ_CP108785.1 coordinate 4,825,230, forward strand.
TTCCCGCTTGTCGACGTCAGCCGTGATGCCTGCCCGGAGGCGGCGGCGCGGGCGTGGATGACAGCGGACATGGACACCCCCATGGACGTGTCTCGCGGTCCGTTGTTCCGGTTCGCGTTGTTGCGACTGGGGACGGACCGCTGGTGGTGGTACGGCAGCAGTCACCACCTGGTGATGGACGGCTTCGGTTTCGCCCTCGTCGCGCGCCGGGTCGCGCGGGTGTACACGGCCATGGTCGCCGGCAGGGCGACGGGAGCCTCCCCGTTCGGGTCGCCGGCGTATCTGGTGCGGGCGGACCTGGACTACCGGACCTCGGGGCAGTACGACACCGACCGCGCGCACTGGACGAAAGTGCTCGCCGACCTGCCCGACCCGGCCCCGCTGCCCGCCCGACCGGACCTCGCACGCACGGAAGTCGGCGCAGGCGACGGCCTGTGGTTTCCCGGTGGCGCCCGGAGGACCGAAGCGCGCCCGATGGCATCCCCGGAGGCGCTGCGGAAGGCGACCGAGCAGACCGGGACACAGCGGTCGCGCTACGTCGTCGCCGCCGCGGCGGCGTACGCGCACCGGCTGACCGGCGCGCGGGACGTGCTGCTCGGCCTGGTCGTCTCCGGCCGCTCGCGGCGTGACCTGCTCAACATCCCGGGAGTACTGGCCAACGTGGTGCCGCTGCGCCTGAAGCTGCATCCGGCCATGCCGCTGGCCGAGTTGCTCTCCCGAGTCGACCATGCGGTGGAGCAGGCGGTGGCGCACGAGCGCTACCGCGGCGAGGACATGACCCGCGACCTCGGCCTGCCCGACCGGATCGGCTCCCGGTTCTTCATGATCGTCAACGTCATGACGTTCGGCGCCTCCCTCACGTTCGCCGGCCACCGCTCCACGATGCACAACCTCTCCCGGGGAGCCGTAGCCGCCCCGACGCTGGTGGCCCTGGAGCAACGGGACGGGGCCGGGATGCGGTTGGAGCTGCACGCCGCCGCGGACCGGTACGGCGACGCGGACCTGGTCGACCACCAGACGCGGTTGCTGCGCCTGCTGGACGCCATGGCCACGGCCGACCCGGATCGGCGCATCGGCGCGTTCGACCTGCTTTCCGACGGTGAGCGCCGCGAGCTGGTGGCCCGCCGCGACGAGGTGCCGGCCGAAGTCGCGGACACCAGCGTGCCCGGGCTGTTCGAGGTCCGCGCTCGCGCCACCCCGGAGGCCGTCGCCGTGGTGTGCGGGGACGACGCCGTGACCTACGGGGAGTTGAACGCCCGTGCGAACCGGCTCGCGCACACGCTGATCTCCCGCGGTGTCGGTTCCGAGGACATCGTCGCCCTCGTTCTGCCCCGCGGCGTCGAGATGGTGACCGCGATCCTGGGAGTGCTCAAGGCCGGTGCCGCGTATTTGCCCATCGAACCCGGCTGCCCCGCCGCGCGGATCGTGGCCACGCTCGCCGACACCGGCGCGGCCCTGCTGCTCACCCATACCGCGATCCGCGCCGCGATCGATCCCGCCCCGGGCACGGATTCGCTGCTGCTGGACGCCCCTTCGACGGCGGCGCTGCTGGGCAACTGCCCCGATTCCGATCCCGCCGCCGCCATCGATCCCCGGCATCCGGCCTACGTCATCCACACCTCGGGTTCGACCGGCCGACCCAAAGGTGTGGTGATCCCGCACCGCAACGTGGTGCGGCTGCTCTCCACGACCCGACACCTCTTCGCGTGCGGTCCGCACGACGTGTGGGCGCTGTTCCACTCCTATACCTTCGACGCCTCGGTCTGGGAGATCTTCGGCTCGCTGCTGCACGGCGGGCGCCTGGTCGTCGTCCCCCACGACACCACCCGCTCCCCGGGGAAGTTCCTGCGTCTGCTGGCCGACGAGCGCGTGACGGTGCTCTGTCAGACACCGTCCGCGTTCCATCCCCTGATGCACGCCGACCGCGAAGCCCCGCAGGTCGGGCAGGCGCTGTCGCTGCGCATGGTGCTGCTCGGCGGCGAGGCCCTGGACCCCGCCCGCCTGGACGACTGGTACAGCCGCCACGGCGACGACGCGCCCGTGCTGGTCAACATGTACGGCCCCACCGAGACCACGGTGTACGCCACCCACGCCGCGTTCGACCGGGAGACCGCCGCCGCGGCGGGCGCCAGCGTGATCGGCACCGCCCTGCCCGACCTGCGCGCCCACATCCTCGACGCCGCCCTGCAACCGGTACCGCCCGGCGCGCCCGGCGAGTTGTACCTCACCGGCGAAGGGCTCGCCCGCGGCTACCTCGACCGGCCCGGCCTCACCGCCGAACGCTTCGTCGCCTGCCCGTACGCGGGATCGGGCGAAAGGATGTATCGCACCGGGGACTTGGTGCGCCGGCGCGCGGACGGCGCGCTGGTCTACCTCGGCCGCGCCGACCGGCAGGTCAAGATCCGCGGTTTCCGGATCGAACCCGGCGAGGTGGAAACCGTCCTCGCGGCGCATCCGGACGTGGTTCACGCCGCCGTCGTCGCCCGCGAGGACCGGCCCGGGGACAAGCGCCTGGTCGCCTACATCGTCCCGACCCCCGGCGGTGCGCGGGCCCAGGACCTGCGCGAGCACGCGCGAGGGCACCTGCCCGACTACATGGTCCCGTCGGAGTTCGTGACCCTGGACGCGCTTCCCCTGACGGTGAACGGCAAGCTGGACACCGCCGCGCTACCGGCTCCCGAGCACCACCCCGGTGAAGGCGGCCGGGCCGTGCGCACCCCACACGAACAGGTGTTGGGCGAGTTGTTCGCCGAGGTCCTCGGCGTGCCCCGCGTCGGCGCCGACGATTCCTTCTTCGACCTCGGCGGCCACTCCCTGCTCGCCACCCGCCTCATTTCCCGCCTCCGCGCGGTACTGGGCGTCGAGGTGGGGATCCGTACCCTGTTCGAGGCACCCACGCCGGCCGGCCTGGCCGCCCGGCTCGACGCGGCGGGGCCGGCCCGGCCCGGGCTGCGCCCGCAGCACCGTCCGGCGCCGCTGCCGTTGTCGTTCGCCCAGCGCCGCCTGTGGTTCCTGCACCGCATGCACGGCCCCACGCCCACCTACAACATCGCCCTCGCGCTGCGCCTGTCCGGGGAACTCGACCCGGCGGCACTGGAGCAGGCCCTGGGGGACGTCGCCGTGCGACAGGAGAGCCTGCGCACCGTCTTCCCCGTGTCCGAGGACGGGATGCCCGGTCAGCAGGTCCTGGACGAGGGGCGAATCCGTCGGCACCTGTCCCTGGCGGTGACCTCCGTCGGCGAGGCGGAGCTGGAGGACCGGCTCGCGTCGGCGGCGCGCCGCGGTATCGACCTGGTGACCGAACCGCCGGTTCGCGCCGAACTGTTCGCCCTGGCCCCCAACGAGCACGTGCTGTCGTTGGTGGTGCACCACATCGCCGGGGACGGCTGGTCGATGGGCCCACTGGCACGGGATCTGACGGCGGCGTACACCGCGCGGCGCGGCGGCGAGGCACCCGCGTGGAAGCCGCTGCCGGTGCAGTACGCGGACTACACCCTGTGGCAGCGGGACCTCCTGGGGGATCCGGCGGATCCCGAAAGCCCGGCCGCCCGCCAACTGGCCTACTGGCGACAGGCGCTGGCCGGCCTGCCCGAGCAACTCGCGCTGCCCGCCGACCGGCCACGCCCCGCGGAGGCCACCCACCGCGGCGCCACGACCGACATCACGCTGGGCGCCGACCTCCATGCCGCCCTGCTCGAACTCGCCCGCGAACGCGGGGTGAGTCTGCACATGGTCCTCCAGGCGGGTCTCGCCGCCCTGCTCAGCCGCCTCGGTGCCGGGCACGACATCCCCATCGGCACCCCGATCGCCGGGCGCACCGACGAGGCCCTCGACGACCTGGTGGGGTTCTTCGTCAACACCCTGGTCCTGCGCACAGACACCAGCGGCGACCCCTCGTTCACCGAAGTCCTCACCCGGGTTCGCGACACCAACCTGGCCGCCTACGCACACCAGGACCTGCCCTTCGAACGCCTGGTGGAAGAGCTGAGTCCGGCGCGTTCGCTCGCGCACCACCCCCTGTTCCAGGTGATGCTCGTCCTCCAGAACACCCCCGCCGGGACATTCGAGCTCCCCGGCCTGCGGGTGAGCGGCCGACCGACACCCACCGGCACGGCGCGCATGGACCTGACGCTCAGCCTCACCGAACGGCACACGCGCGACGGCGCCCCGAACGGGATCGTCGGCACCGTCGAATACGCCACCGACAGTTTCGATCCGGCCACCGTCGAGGCGCTGACGGACCGGTGGACGCGCCTGCTGGTGTCGGTGGCGGCCGACCCCGACCGGCCGATCGGCCACGTGGAGCTCATGTCGGCACAAGAACGCCGACGAGTGCTCCAAGAGTTCGACCGGACCGCTCCCGCGCCGCCGGGACGGTCGATGCCGGCACTGTTCGCCGCACAGGTGGAGGAAACACCGGACGCCCTCGCGTTGATCGCCGGCGACGGCGAGCCGACCTATCGGGAGCTGAACGCCCGCGCCAACCGGCTCGCGCATGCCCTGATCGCCCGAGGCATCGGCCCCGAGGACATCGTCGCCCTCGTGCTGCCCCGCTCGGTCGACCTCGTCGTCGCGATCCTGGGCACGCTCAAGGCCGGGGCCGCCTACCTGCCCGTCGACCCAGCCTCCCCGGCCGCCCGCATCCGGTCGATGCTCGAGGACGCCCGCCCCGCGCTCGTCCTCGACCACCCGGAGATGGTCACCGTCCTGGGGGAGGAACGCCCGGCCACCGACCCGGGCATCGCCGTCGACCCCCGGCACAGTGCCTGTGTCATCTACGATTGCGACGCCACCGGCCGCCCCGAGGGCGTGACCGTCACCCACGCCGGCATCCCCCACATGGCCGCCACCCAGATCGCGCAGCTCGGACTCGGCACCGGCAGCCGCGTGTTGCTCTCTCCCGCCTTCGACGTCTTCGTCCGGGACCTGTGCGCCGCCCTGTTGTCCGGCGCCACGCTGGTGCTCACCCCGGTGGCCGACCCGTTGTCCGCGCTCGCCGACCCGCCGTCGGGGCCGGCGCACGCCACCGGGCCGGCATCGGCGCCGGCCGGTGCGGTCGCGCCCGACGGCCCGGCGACCACGCCGGCCGTCGCCGGCGAGGCGTGCCCGGCGAGCCCGGTGGACCGGTGGGCGCCCGAGCGACGCACGATCAACGCCCACGGTTCGACCGAGGCCACCGTATCGGCGACGACGCGTGCCCCGTTCGCCTCCACCGGCTGCGCCCCGCCGATCGGCGGGCCCGTCGCAGGAATGCGCGCCTACGTGCTGGACGCCGCCCTGCGGCCGGTGCCGCCGGGAGTGATCGGGGAGCTGTACCTCGCCGGGGCGGGCTTGGCCCGCGGCTACCTGGGTCGGCCCGACCGGACCGCCGAACGGTTCGTCGCCTGCCCATGGGGCCGGCCCGGCGAACGCATGTACCGCACCGGCGACCTCGCGAAATGGCGCTCGGACGACAACGGACCGGAGCTCTGCGGCCACACCGACGACCGAGTCGAGATCCGCGGTGTGCGCATCCGACCCGGCGAGATCGAAACCGTCCTGGCGAACCACCCGGACGTGGACCGGGCCGCCGTCGTCGTCCACGAGGACCGGAACGGCGACAAACGCCTGGTCGCCTACCTGGTCCCCACCGCCGGCCGCATCGCGCACCCCTCGGACCTGCGGGCGCACGCACGCGAGCAGCTGGCCGAATCCATGGTCCCCTCGACGTTCACGACCCTGGACGCCCTGCCGCTGACCACCGACGGCGAACTCGACCGCTCCGCGCTCCCCGCACCCGAACACCGCCCGGCCGAACACCGGCGAGCCCCACGCACCCCGCAGGAACGACTGCTGTGCGAACTGTTCGCCGAAACCCTCGACCTCCCACACGTGTCCGCCGACGACAACTTCTTCGAGCTCGGCGGCCACTCCCTGCTCGCCACCCGCCTCACCTCCCGCATCCGCGCCGTCCTCGACACCGACGTGGAACTGCGCACCCTCTTCGAAGCCCCCACCCCGGCCGACCTGGCCGGGCGACTCGACCAGGGGAGCCCGGTCAGGCGGCCCGCCCTGGGTCGCGGGCAACGCCCCCGGAACGTGCCGCTGTCCTTCGCCCAGCGCCGCCTGTGGTTCCTGCACCGCCTCGAAGGCCCCAGCCCCACCTACAACATTCCCCTCGCGCTGCGCCTGACCGGCCGCCTGAACCGACAAGCCCTGCACGCCGCCCTCGCCGACGTGGCAGCGCGACACGAGAGCCTGCGCACGGTATTTCCCCAGTCGGAAGACGGAGTGCCGCACCAGCGGGTGCTGGACGCGACGCAGACCCGTCGGCACCTGTGTCTGCCCGTCACCCGGCTCGACGAGAGCGACCTCGGGGAGCGGCTCGCCGCCGCCGCCCGGTACTCCTTCGATCTCGCCGTCGAACCGCCACTGCGCGCGGAGCTGTTCATCACCGGACCGGACGAGCACGTGCTGCTGCTCCTGGTGCACCACATCGCCGGGGACGGCTGGTCGACGGGCCCGCTCTCGCGCGACCTGACCCGCGCCTACGCCGCCCGGGCCCGCGGCGAGGAACCCGCATGGGAACCGCTGCCGGTGCAATACGCCGACTACACCCTGTGGCAGCACGATCTGCTCGGCGACCCGGCCCACCCCGACAGTCTCGCCGCCCGCCAACTCGCCTACTGGAAAGGCGCCCTGAACGGTCTGCCCGACCAACTCCCACTACCCTTCGACCGTCCCCGCCCCGCGGCCGCCACCCACCGCGGCGAGCGCCTCGCCTTCGAACTCGACGCCGGAGTGCACGCCGCCCTGACCGATCTGGGCAGATGCCACGGCGCGAGCCTGTTCATGGTCCTGCAGGCCGGGCTCGCCGCCCTGTTCACCCGCCTGGGCGCAGGCACCGACATCCCGATCGGCAGCCCCATCGCCGGACGCACCGACCAAGCCCTCGACGACCTCGTCGGATTCTTCGTCAACACCCTCGTCCTGCGCGCCGACACCTCCGGCGACCCCACGTTCACCGAACTCCTCGCCCGCGTCCGCGACAACGCCCTGACCGCCTACGCCCACCAGGACCTGCCGTTCGAGCAACTGGTGGAAGAACTCAACCCCACCCGGTCGCTGTCCCGACACCCGCTCTTCCAGGTGCTGCTCGGCCTCCATCCCGCACCGGCACAAGACCTCGCCCTGCCGGGACTGCGCGCCGGCGCCGTGCCCCTGGACACCGGAACCGCCCGGGTCGACCTCGCGTTCGGCCTGGAGGAGCGGTACGGTCCGCACGGCGATCCCGCCGGTGTGGACGGCATGCTCGAGTACGCCACCGACCTGTTCGACCGGTCCACGATCGAGACGCTGACCGCACGATGGACCCGACTGCTGCGGGCAGCCGCAACCGATCCCGACACACCCATCGGCCGCATCGACCTGCTCTCCCAGGACGAGCGATACACGCTGCGGTCCGGCACCGGGCGGACCGAGGCACGGGACGAGGCCGTGCCGTGGGCCGCACTGCCCGAACTGTTCGCCCGGCGGGCGCGGGCCACGCCGGACGCGCCGGCCGTGATCGCCGGCGACACGACCGTGACCTACCGGGAACTGGACGAGCGCGCGAACCGCCTTGCACACGCCCTGATCGACCGTGGGGTGCGACCCGAGAACACGGTGGCGGTCCTGCTGGAACGCTCCCTCGACCTGGTCGCGGCCCTGTTGGCAATCGTCAAGGCCGGAGCGGTGTACGTGCCGCTGGACCCGCGGTTCCCGCCCTCACGCATCGACCTGATCATGCGCCGGACCGACGCGGTGCTGCTGCTGACACCCGACACGCTGACCACGCTCGAACGGGGCGACCACAGCGACGCCGACCCGGACATCGCCTGCCACCCGCGCCGGCTCGCGTACGTGATGTTCACCTCCGGGTCGACCGGCGAACCCAAGGGCATCGCCGTCACCCACCACGACGTGGCCACGCTGGCACTGGCCCCCACCTGGCGCGGCGGCGCCCACGAGCGGGTCCTCGCGCATTCGCCCACCGCGTTCGACGCCTCCACCTACGAACTGTGGACACCCCTGCTCAACGGCGGCACCGTCGTCCTCGCCCCACCCGACCCCCTCGACGTCGACACCCTCCACCGCGTCCTCACCCGCCACGCGGTGACCGCTGTGTTCCTCACCTGCGGACTGTTCCACCTGATCGCCGAACAGCAACCGCACTGCCTCGCCGGCGTGCGCGAGGTGTGGACCGGCGGCGACGTGGTCTCCCCGTCCGCCGCCGCCCGGATCCGGCAAGCCTGTCCCGGCACGCTGGTGGTACACGTCTACGGCCCCACCGAGACGACGACGTTCGCCACCCACCACCGGCTCGGCCCCGTGGTCGCCACCGATCGGCCGCTGCCGCTGGGCCATCCCATGCCCGGCATGCACGCCTGGGTCCTCGGCGCCGCCCTCGACCCGCTGCCGCCGGGAGTGACCGGCGAGCTGTACCTCGCCGGCTCGGGCGTCGCCCGCGGCTACCTGAACCGCCCGGCCCCGACCGCCGAGCGGTTCGTGGCGTGCCCGTTCGGTGCGCCCGGGGAACGGATGTACCGCACGGGCGACCTCGCCCGATGGCGCGCGGACGGCGCGGGCCTGGAATTTTGCGGACGAGGCGACCAGCAGATCAAGATCCGCGGGTTCCGTATCGAACCCGGCGAGATCGAAGCCGTTCTCACCACGCACCCCAGCGTGGCCCAGGCCGTCGTCACCGCCCCCGAGGACCGACACGGCGACAAACGCCTCACCGCCCACCTCGTGCCCACGCGGGGCGAGAGCCCGACGGTCCCGCAACTGCGCGCGTACGCGCGAGAGCACCTGCCCGAGTACATGGTCCCCTCGGCGTTCGTCCTCCTCGACGCCATGCCGCTGACCCCCAACGGCAAACCGGACCGCGCGGCGCTGTCCGCCCCGGAACACCGGCCGAACGCCAAGGACGACACCCGCACGGCTCCACGAACCCCCCACGAACAGGTCCTCGCCGAACTGTTCGCCGAGATTCTGGATCTGCCGGCCGTCGGGACCGACGACTCCTTCTTCGACCTCGGTGGCCACTCCCTTCTCGCCACCCGCCTCATCTCCCGAATCCGCGCCGTCCTCGGCGTCGACATCGCACTCGGCACCCTCTTCGAGACACCCGCCCCGGCCGGCCTGGCCGAGCGAGCGGGGGCGGGTCGCCCCGGTGACGTCATGGAGGTGGTACTGCCGCTGCGCCCGCACGGAAGCAGGCTGCCACTGTGGTGCGTTCATCCCGCCGGCGGCATCGGCTGGGCGTACGGCGGGCTGTTGCGCCACCTGCACCCGGACCAACCCGTGTACGCGCTGCAAGCCCGTGGCTTGAGCCACCCGGAATCGGCGCCCGCCTCGGTCGAGGAGATGGCCGCCGACTACCTGGAACAGATCCGCGAGGTGCAGCCGGAGGGGCCGTACCAGTTGCTCGGCTGGTCCGCCGGCGGACTGATCGCGCACGCCATCGCCACCGAACTGGCCACGCGCGGCGAGCACACGGCGTTGTTGGCCGTTCTCGACGCCTACCCCCTGTACGCGATCTCCGCCCACGAATCCGCCCTTCACCGCGGAGCGGAACACCTGGCTGTCGTTCTCGACTGTGACCCGGGCGCCTTCACCCCCCTTCCGGCGACCTACGACAAACTCGCTCGGGTGCTGCGCGAACGGGAGCACGTCCTGGCCGGTCTCCAGCCGGACCAACTCGCGGCCGTCGCGGCCGTGTTGGACCACAACGCGGTGGCAGCGCACGCGTTCACCCCCGGCGTGTTCGACGGGGACATGCTGCTGTTCAAGGCCACCACGGACCGCGATCCGCGGATCCCCGAGCCCACGGCGTGGCGCCCGCACGTGCGCGGGCGGATCGAGGTCCTCGAGATCGCCGCCCGTCACAACGGGCTGATGCAACCGGACGCGCTCGCCCGGATCGGCCCCGCCCTCGCGGCTCGCCTCGACCGGATCGCCGCGACCCTCCCGGCCGGCACGCCCGACCCCGACCCCGTTCCCGCCGGTGCACCGGCACCGGCAGCGCACGACCGGAAGGAGCTGACATGACCCACACGACCAACCCCTTCGAGGACAACGACGCCACCTACCTCGTCCTGGTCAACGACGAGAACCAGTACTCCCTGTGGCCCGCAACCCTCGACGTACCCGCCGGATGGACCGTGGCGCATCCCGAGGACAGCCGCCAGACCTGTCTCGACCACATCGAACGCACCTGGACCGACATGCGTCCGCAAAGCCTGATCAACGCCATGAACGCCCAGGGGCAATAGCACAGCAGGAGCCGGCGGCGACCCGGCGCGGGCCGCCCGGCCGGCACCGGTCCGCGACGGGGCGCCCTCGATCGGCTTCGGACCGGTCGAGGGCGCGTGTCGAACCCGCGGCGAACACCACGTGGTTCCGGTGCGGTTCGCGGTCCGCGGGTCCCACTCGGCCGGCTCGTCACCGTGCGCACCGGGCGGCTGCCGTGCGCGGTGGACCTCACCGAATGCGTGGTGGACAGCGGATCCTGGCTGTGGGTACGACCGGGACAGGTCCTTCGGCTTCGGCCGAGCCCCCTTGCGGTCGAGGGCACGGTCGTCGTCTTCCAGGCCGGTTTTCTGGACGCGGCCACCGTCGCGGCCGCCCACCTGGACCGGCGGGCCCGGCGGCTGCCGCTCGCTCCCGAGCCCGAGGCCCAAGCCCCGGTGCGCGACACCCTGGAAATGCTCGCGAGCGAGTACCACCGCCTGGGAGACCTGCCCTTGGAGGTGCACGTCGACGTCGTGCGCCACCTGCTCGCCGTCCTCGTGCTGCGACTGGCCCACCTACCGGGCGGTCACCGCAATCGGGCGGCGGGGGACCGGACGTTCCGCCGCTTCCAGCGCGCCGTGGAGGAGGGCTTCACCCGCAGTCATCAGGTGGAGGGCTACGCCGCACTGCTGGGTTACAGCGTCCGCACCCTGACCCGTGCCACCACCGCCGCCGTCGGAGTGGGCGCCAAGGCCTTCATCGACGACCGCGTCGTACTGGAGGCCAAACGGTTGCTCCTGCACACCGAGTTGCCCGCCGGCGCCATCGGAGACCGACTCGGCTTCCCGGACGCCTCGGTCTTCACCAAGTTCTTCCGCCATCGCACGGGCGAGACGCCGGCCGCCTTCCGGGCTCGCGCTCACGGTCATGCGACGTAGCCCGTGTCCGGCCTGGAACGTGAGCACGGCCGCGACCGGACCCTCGGTGCCTTCGTCGTGGCTTCGGGAGACGGACCACCGGCCGAAGACGCCCCGATGCCGCTCCCGGCCGAGTCAGCGTGCGAGAGCACCGTGCTGCACATGGTCAACGAGCAGCGCGTTGCTGCCGGACTCGAGCCTCTCGGGACGGAGACGGAGACCGAACCGGTGCGCATCAGGAAGCCCGGGTACGTTGCGCGGCAGGGACGCCTGCGGCCGGCGGGCGGCCGCATCGACCGGCGGCGTCGCCGCCGCTGCGCCTTGCGGCCGGCTCGGCGCACCCTGCGGGGCGCGCCGTGAAATACGTCATAGTGCTGTGGGTGGGCCGTGTCCGTCGTTCGAGGTTTGGTGGCGGCAACGGCCCGCCTGTGTCGGCCGATCCGAGGATGCCCCGTCGATGAGGCGGGGTGGAGCCTCGCCCCGGGTCGTCCCGAGGCGGCGGGGGCCGCTCTTCCCCGCGGCGGTGGGTGCCTGGTAGGGATGGGCGGGTTCCCCAGCACTTCGGGAGTCTCGCCATGAACCAGGACAACACCGACGATCTCGTCCGCTTCACGATCGACCTGACCTTCGAGGAGACCCGGCGCCGGGCCGAGGTCGTGGCCGCACTCGGGCCCGACTGGGACCCGGTGGCGGTCCTGCGAGGCGAGGACGAGGCGTATGCCCTCCTCTACTCGGGCCTGGACGCCGAACAGCGGCGCATCCACGACCTGCTGGTGGCGGCCGGTGTCCTGCCGGGGGAGGAGCCGGGTCGTGCGGCTGCCCATTGATCCACAGGCGGACCTCGCCCGACGCGCCTGGGTGCCCTGCCCCGTGTGCGACGACGCCCGCCATTGCACGACCTGCGCCGACCGCCGCAACTGCGGCGAGCACTGGCGCTACCTGATCTCCAACAACGGGCCGGTCGTCAACCTTCAGTGCCCCCGATGCACGCACATGTGGTCACTGGACACCCGGCCCGGCATCACCCGCTCCGGTGACGGCAGCCCCTGCTTCTGACGCGTCGGAGCGAAGGCCGGGGAGATCCGTCGTCGCCGCGAGCTTCGGCGTTGGCGGACGCCCCCGTGGTCAGCCCGCGCCCGAGGTCGGCGACCGCCTCGAACAGCGACTCCTACCCACCCCTTCGACGTCCCGAGCCGCGCCGCCGCTCGCCGAGACGGCGCGTCCGCCGGCCCTTGAACGGCTCGTGGAGGCGGCGTGTGGCGGTCATGTGGAGCCGCCACTGCGCCGGGACGAGGGAGTTGTCGTGGATCGGTCCAGGACATGTCGACGTGTCCTGCGGCCGGTAGGTTTCGCCACGAAATAGGCCGATATCACTCAATGAGTGACTACTTTGTGATAATTTTCAATCACTCTCTGTATGCGTCAGGGGTTCGGGCTCGTATCCACGTACTTCGCAGACCGCAGTGATCCTCTGGTATCCGTCCTGGAAGGGAACGACATGGTACGTAAGCTGGCTGCGGAATTGCTGGGGACGGGACTGCTCGTATACGTCGCCGTCGGTGTGGCGACCTTGTCGTTCGGCTTCGGGACCACGGGGACCAGTTACGCCGCCGGCGTGGTCGCGACCGCACTCGCGTTCGGCCTCACTCTTCTGGCCTTGGCGTACGTGCTCGGGCCCATTTCGGGCTGTCATGTCAATCCGGCCGTCACCCTCGGAGCCCTTTTGGCGGGCGCGATTTCGCTGGTGGAGGCGGTCGGTTTCTGGGTCGCGCAGTTCGTGGGCGGGATCCTCGGGGCTTTGCTCCTATGGGGCACGTTCGTCGGTTCGCCCCTTTACAGCCGTTCGACCACCGGCCTCGGGGCCGATGGCTGGGGTGACGCCAGTGCCATCCATATCAACGGAGGTGGTGCCTTTCTGATCGAGGTGGTGCTGACCACTCTCTTTGTCTTCGTCGTCCTCGGCGTAACCGGCAGAACCGCGAATGCCACGATGGCAGGGCTCACCATCGGGCTGTCGCTCGCCGTGTGCCACCTCATCGGGATTCCGATCACCGGAACGTCGGTGAACCCGGCCCGCAGTCTCGGGCCTGCCCTCATCGTCGGCGGGACAGCCCTCGATCAGGTGTGGCTCTTCATCGTCGCCCCGTTGGTGGGCGGCATCCTGGCGGCCGGCATTCACAGGCTGCTCTTCCCGAAGCCCACCGCTGCCCCGGGTGTAAACCCTGGCGGAACCGAAACCGAAACCGCAACCTGAGCCGATGTCAGTTCGGTCCATCCGACGAGCGGAAGCCGCCGCCTGCACGGCGCTGCCGTAATCCACGCTGTAGGCCACGGACTTCGCCGGGCGCCGTGCCCTGCCGCACGGTCCTGGCGAGTACGGTGCCACCGGTGATGCCGCGTTTGCGTGGCCGGGCCCGCGTGTCGGCGGAGTGGCGGGAGGCCGTCGCCAGGCGGGGCAGACGCGTTGGCCCTGCCCCGATCCCGGCCTCGAAACCGTGAGCGTCACCTCACCGCCTGCCGGCGTAGCCACCGAATCACCCTGCGCCGACGGCATGTGCACAACACGCACACCGAATGCGCGAACCCGCGCCGCCGGTGATCACCACCTTCAGGCGTCCCCCGGACCGTCGTGCGGAACCCCACGACCCGCTTCACGAGCGGACGAACCCCGGACAACGGGCCGGGACGTGCAGCAGACTCTCCCATAGCTCGGCCCCGGGACAACCGCCCCGGGAAGTGATGTTCGAGTGGGGGACACCCATGAACATAGCTTGGCCAAGGCTGCACAGGGCATCCATTCCGACAATCCTCGCGTTACTGCTCGCGTTAACCGTCGCCGCACCGGGGACAGCCCGGGCGGCCGCAGGCTCCACGGACATCGGCGTCGACGGCGACCCGGCTCAGTCGGTGACCTGCCCGTGCACCCTGTGGGCATCGACCGAACAGCCCTCCTCCGGTCCCGATCCGGACACCGCCGCCACCGAACTCGGCGTCAAGTTCCAAGCGGACCAGGCCGGTTACATCACCGGCGTACGTTTCTGGAAGGACACCACCAACACCGGCACGCACACCGGCACCCTGTGGTCGGCGTCCGGCGATCGACTGGCCACCGCCACGTTCACCGACGAGTCCGACTCCGGCTGGCAACAGGTGAACTTCGCCCAGCCCGTCCCGGTCACCGCCGGCACCACCTACGTGGCCTCGTACCACGCGCCCAACGGCAGATACAACGCCGACCAGGGCGGCCTGAGCACCGCGCACGTCCGCGGCCCGCTCACCGCACCCGCGAGCGACGCCGCCGGCGGCAACGGGGTGTACCTCTACGGCACCGGATTCCCGAACTCGACCTGGAACGACACCAATTACTGGGTCGACCCGGTGTTCAACACCTCGGACGCCCCCGGTCCCGCGCCGGCGGTCATCGACATCTCCCCGACGCAAGGGGAGAACTCCGTCCCGGTAGACACCAACATCACCGCCACCTTCGACCGGGAAGTGCAACCCTCCACCATCCGTTGGGTGATCTGGCAAGGCGAGAGCGGCGGCCGCCCCGGCACCACGACCTATAACGCCACCAGCCGCATCACCACCTTCGATCTCACCTACCACCTGGAGCCCGCCAACACCTACTTCGTCGACCTGATGGGTGTGAAATCCCTCGACGGCACCCCGATGCCCACCAAGAGGTGGACCTTCACCACTGCCGACAGCCCGCCACCCGTCTGCGACCCGTCCTGCACCATCTGGCCCTCGAACGCGACGCCGGCCGTACTCGCGGAGAACGACACCACCAGCATCGAAGTCGGCGTCAAATTCGGCGTCAACACACGCGGGTTCGCCACCGGCCTGCGGTTCTACAAGGGCCCCGGCAACGCCGGCCCGCACACCGGAACCATCTGGTTCGGCGCGGGCTATCAACTGGCCACCGCCACGTTCACCAACGAGTCCGAATCCGGCTGGCAGCAGGTGACGTTCGACCAGCCGGTCCCGATCTACCCCAACTACACCTACGTGGCCTCATACTTCGCCCCCGCGGGCCGGTACTCCTCCACCGAGGGCGGATTGACGGACGCGGCGGGGGGAGCGATCATCGCCCCCGCGTCCGGCAGCGTCGGCGGCAACGGCGTGTACAAGTACGGCTCCAGCGGCTTCCCGACCAGCACCCACAACGACACCAACTTCTGGGTGGACGTCGTCTTCACCACCAACAACTAGACCGTCCGCGCCCACCGGCACGCCGCCGGGGCCCGTCAGAAGGGGCCTCGGCGGCGAGCCGCCCGATTTCCACCGCGTGAGCGTCTCGAGCACGAGCTCGCGAACGCCGTACCGGCAGGGCGTCGGCGTGGGCGACGCGGCTGCCGACGCCGGGGACGGGGCCCGCGGTCGGGCCGGAGGCGGGGACCACCCCGCACCGTCCCTGCCGGTCGCGGCGTCGCGTCGCCCGTTCGGCTTTGGCCGATGTCGTGCTTTCGTTGCCCATGGAGCCTCCCGAGGCGTGCGTGATCGAGCGACCCGCCACCTCCGAGGCACCCGCGCACCCGGTCCGGGTCGAACGCCATCGACCTTGCCTTCTCAACCCGAGTTGAGGTCAACCGGGCGCATGAGCGAGACCCTGGTTCCGGTCGGTGACGTCGCCGACCGCTTCGCGTTGGCCGTCTCGACGCTGCACTACTGGGAGCGCCGCGGGCTGATCACGCCGCACCGGCGAGCCGGTCGGCGCTACTACGACGCCGAGCATCTGTATCGGATCGCGCTGATCCGGATCTGGCGCGACACCGGGCTGATGTCGCTGGACGAGATCGCCGCCGTGTTCGCCGGGCGTACCGCGACCCACAACTGGCGCGACACCGTGGAATCGCGGATCTCGGCCATCGAAGCGCAGATGGAGCAACTCGACACCGCCCGCGGTTCCCACAGCGGCGGTCAGCTCCGCAGGCCGGAGCCTCGTCACCTGCCCACTCCATGGCGACAGGACAGCGGCCCGCACACGGCGTCCGATTCGAGGGTTCGGACGCGGTCGTGAGGTTCCGGGACCGGACACGTCGTGAGACACCGCGAGAAGCCCCAGGTCGCAGCGTCGGCGTCGGCGTAGGACACGAACTGCGAAATTCCACACGTGTGGAGTCTCAGCCGCCGTGGCACGGTCTCACGATCTTGGCATCGAACCGGGCGGTGATGTCGGCGTCGTGGCCGACGCGGCCGGGCCGCATCCGCATCTTCCGCCACGGACCCCTGGATGGTCGTCGTCCATGACGCCGCCGTCGAACGCGGACACCGTCGGATGTTCGGCGAGTGTGTGGTCGCCATCGGCGAGGACGATGTGACTCCGGTGGGCCATGGCGGGTACGTGGCGGTCCGAGGTGGCAAGGCCCCGGTGGGCGACCAGAGTTCGGGTCGTCGGGGGTGCCGGGGGCGTCCGGCCGTCCGAGCGGGTTCGTTCCCGGGGCGCGTCCGAACGAGCCGTGACCCCGCCTGCCGTGCCGGTGTGCGGGAGGCCTATGCTCACGTCCTCGTGATCGACAATCCCCGTACCGTGCTTGCCGCTCTCGCGAGCACGGCCCTGATATCCGTCTCCGTCATCGGCTGTTCGGCCGCGACCGACCTCGCGTCCGGCACCCGTCCCGAACCGGCCGCGTCCTCGACCACCCGTGCCACCCCGAAGGCGACCTCGTCGGGATCGCCGGCGACTCGGCCCGGAAGCCCGGCCACTCGCTCCGTTCCGGAGGCAACCCCCTTCAGCCTGCCGCCGCGTACCGGCGCCACGCTGACGCGTGCCGAGGCCGCGCGGCGCTACCAGCAGATCGTGTCGGGCCGAAACCGGGCGATCAACGCGTTCGAGGGGGCCATCGAGGACGGCCGCCCGTGGTCCGAGGTGCGCGTCCTCGCCGTCGACCGGCTCGCCGCCGAGGACGAGGAGTCCCGGCAGCTCGCCGCGACCCCGTGGCCGGCCGACGTCGCTCCACTCGCGGACGCGCTCGCGCGCGAGAACGTGTCCATGCGGCCCTCCTGGCTCAAGATCATCGAAGCGAGGTCCCAAGACCAACTCGCCCGGGCAATCCGGGAATTCAACCCACCGGATTCCGATCTCGCGTACCGCATCCGCGTCCTCCTGGGCCTGCCCACCGGCGACTTCCCGGAACAGCCGAAGGCGTAGCCGCCACTGCCCCGCACCGGGCGTCGGCCGACGCGGGTGCAACGATCCGTGTCGGGAGGGCGTTCCGGCGGCGCGCCGGCCATCCGTGCGGGCGGATCGGTCGCGTCGGCCGATGGTGTGTCCGGGCGTGCTTCAGCGAGATCGTCCTGTGGGAATTCCTGCAAGCGGAGGGCGAGTGCTGCGACTTCCTGTGCGACGTCGACGACCACGGCGTCGAACTGTCGGAACAGCACTGCGTCCGGCTGCGCTTCCCGGACTATCCGATGGGCGAGGAAGGGTATGGCATCCGACCGTGTCCCGAGTTGCTCGTCGAGCCGGTGGACGAGGTACTCGACCTGACTGCCGACCCGCCGCTTGAGGGCATCCAGGGTCAGGGCCGAATCCCCTTCCGGGTTCGCGGAATCGGCCGCTCGCCCCTCGACCAGCACGAGCACCCCGGTGCTCGGGTCGTACCTGCGGCACCGCAAGCCAACCACCGCCAACCACCGCCCGGCACCGGCCGGCGAACGTTGCGGCACATCGAGGAGCGGACTGCCACGAGCGCTCGGCATATGGCACTGGACGCGCGTCGTCGCCGCGCGCGAGCCGGTTGATGGTCACGGATGCGAGGATCCGTCGGAGGAAAACCCATCTACCTTGCGGGGAAGCAACGTGCGCCGACGGCGTTGCGGAGCAGATCCCGGCCGTGATTCCGGGGGCGCCCTGTGCCCGGCCGGTCGGGTGTGGTTGCACCAGTCCGCCTCCGCGGTGGACGACGTGCAGTTTGCCGTCGTAGGCGGCGACGGAGGAGGCTTGGACGGTGGCAGTGGCAGTGGCGGGGGTGAAGGCGGTGTCGGTGTTCCGGGTGCGGCCCGTCGAAGTCGGGGGTCGAGGGCCTCGAAGAGGCCGCCCGCGCACGCCGCTCGCCTGATCGACCGGCCTGGCGCGGTCGACGCCGGGGCGTCCATGCACCGTCAAGCGCGGCACCGCCGGCCTTGGTTGCCGAAGTCGACAGGAAGGCCGACGAATCGGTTCGCACCGTGGAAGCCCGGCGTCTCGACGGAACCTCGTACCCGGGTGCAACGGGACGGATCACGGACCCGATGGGCCAGGTGTCCGGGTCGAGACCGTCGGCGAGGGAGCGGATGCGGCTTCGGGGAGGGGCGCATCGGTATCCCGCGCGCCGGTGATGCCGATGGTGCCGTCGGGGAAGCGCTGGACCGAGCGCACGCCGGGCAGCAGGTTCAGCAGGCAAGGGGTGCCGATGAGGGCTGCCGCGGCCAACAGGGTCGTGCGCATCCCGAGGAATTCGGCGACCGGCGCGGCGGCGGCGTAGCCGGCGGGCATGGCGATCAACGAGATCATCCAGTCCAGTGAGCTCACACGGGCCAGCAACTCCTCGGGGAAGAGCTGTTGTTGCGTCGTCGCCAGAACCTCGCCGACCAGCGAGGTCATGGCGAAGGCCACGGCCACGCCGAGAGCGATGGCGAAGAGCGGGGCGGGGGGAGCCAGTAGCGCCAGCGGGGCGATGCCGATCACCGCGGCCGCGTTCGTGGCGACCAGTGGGCGGCGCGGCCGGTAGTGCAGGGCGGCCAGACCGCCGGCGATGGAGCCCACCGAACCGGTGACCATGATCACGCTCCAGGCGGTGGCTCCGCCGTGGCCGTTCTGCATCACGACCGGGCCCAGGACGAAGAAGAACGCTATCGCGAAGTTCCACACGCCCCAGCAGAGCAGGTTGGCCAGATACCAGCGACGCTGGGCCACCGCCGACCAACCGTCGCGCAGGTCCGCGAAGAAGTGCTGTTTCTCGGACCGCTGAGCCTGTCTGTGCGGGTGCACTCGGGAGATCAGCACGAAGCTGAGTAGAAAGCTGACGGCATTGACGAGGATCGCGGTGCCGGGACTGGAGATCGCCAGCAGCAGCGCGGCGAGGCCCGGGCCGAGCACTTTGGTGGTGCTGTCGGTCAGGCCGAGCAGGGCGTTCGCCGGTTGCAGATGCTCGGCGCCCACGACCTCGGGTAGGACGGCTCTGGACGCCGGGGTGAAGAAGGCGAAGGCCATGCCGGCGATCGTGTAGGTGACGGCGAACTGCCAAACTGATGCCTGATGCAGGAATATCAGCACGGCGAGCAGGCCGTAGCAGACCGCCTGGACGGCGTCGGCCGCCATCAGCACGAGCTTGCGGGACAGTCGGTCCGCCCAGACCCCGCCCACCGGCAACATCACCACCTGGCCGACTGCCTGGCAGGTCAGCACCGCGCCGACATCCAGAGCGTTGCCACCCGAGCGCAGGATGGCGAAGACCACTGTCACCGGTATCAGGGCATTGCCCATGGCGGAGATGCCGCGAGCGGTCCACAGGAGTCGATAGGGGCGCTCCCGCAGCGTGCTCAACGATTTTGGCCAAGGCATGGGCGGCCGTCCTTTCCGAGTGATCGGGTTTCGCTGAACTGCCGAGGGTTCGCGGGGAAACAACCCGCCGATGTCGTCGGCGTGCCCTCACCGCCGTCGTGGGCGACCCGGGTGTCGACGGGCGCGTGGTGGCCGGGAGGCGAACACCGGCGGCGGGGCGCCGGCCGGCGCCATGAGGCCGGTCCGGTGGGTGGTCTGCACGTCGATCGGGACAGGGCGGTGCCGGGCAGCGCAAGGCGACCGGTAGTCCGGGCGCGGACCGTGTTCAGGTCGAACACGGGCCGCGGCGCCGTGTCGGCGTCGCGGAGGCCCGTGCGGCAGTCACGGTGGTTCTGCCTCGTGCGTTGTTTCCGGTCAGGGGGTGGTACCGCCGTCCCGCGTGTGTTGCTCGGGATCGAGGCGAAAGAGTCAGGCGGTGATGCGGAACCGCCGCCGGTAGGCCGCGGGCGTCGTGCCGATTCGCTTGCGCAGTGCGCGGTGGAGCGTCTCCACCGAGCCGAGCCCGCACACGGCGGCGACCTGGTCGAAGGGTTGGTCGGTGCCCTCCAGGAGGCGGCGGGCCGCTTCCACCCGCGCGGCCTCGACGTAGGCGCCCGGCGTGGTCCCGGTCTCCTGGCGGAAGACTCGCGCGAAGTGGCGCTCGCTCAGGCACATCCGTGCAGAGAGGGCGGTGGTGGACAGGTTGCCGTCCAGGTGGTCGACGATGAACATCCGCAGATCGTCGATGTCGCGGCGGGTCGCGGGCGGCCGGCTCAGCGGGACCGAGAACTGGCTCTGGCCGCCCTGGCGCTTGAGGTACATCACCAGTTGCCGGGCCACTGCCAGGGCGACTTCCTCGCCCAGGTCCTCGGCGACCAGTGCCAGGGCCAAGTCCATGCAGGAGCTGATCCCGGCACTGGTCCACACGTTGCCGCAGCGCACGAAGATCGGGTCGGGGTCGACGGTGATCCCGGGATGTTCGGCCGCCAACTGCGCCGCCGTCGACCAGTGCGTCGTCGCCGTCTTGCCGTCGAGCAGCCCGGCGGCGGCCAGCAGGTGCGCGCCCGTGCACACCGACACGACCCGGCGGGCCGGCGGCGTGATCCTGGCGACCCACGCCACCACGTCGTCGTCCACACGGGCGACATCGCCGCCGGGGCCGGCATCGACCGCCCCCGGGACCAACAGCGTGTCCAGCACGCCGTCCACCTCGTCGAAGGACAGGTCCGCGACCAGCCGCAGGCCCGCCGACGTGGTCACCTCGCCGCGGGTTTGCCCCGCAAGCTCGACCCGGTAGCCGGCCGCGCCCCCGGTCTCCCGGTTGGTCAGGGCGAAGACCTCGGCAGGGCCGGTGACGTCGAGGAGGTCGACGCCGGGGAAGACCGCGATGACGACACGGCGGGTGTTGGACATGGATCCATCCTGGCCCGTGTTGCTCGACGGCGACAATGACGGTCTGTTGTCAGATCCGGACATGACGGTCCGGCACACGCGCCGGTGGGCCTGTGGCGGAGGGGCCGGTTGACTCGCGGTGCGGCAGGTTGCGAGAAGACCGGGCAACCTCGGACCGACGGTGATCGGAACACGCCGCCAGGGGCCGACATCTGCCGAACACCGGCACCGAACCCGCCCTCGACGAACCGGCGTTTTGCATATCGCACCGATCCGAACGCACCCCTTGTACACGTGCGGCGGAATGGACTAGACCTTTGCCATGCCTGGCCCAGGGCGCCGTGACGCCCCGTCGGAAAGTAGGCGCTCGTGACCGTTCGTCCATCCGGTCTGCTCGCGGCCGTCACCGCCGCCGTGCTGCTCGCCACCACCACTGCCACCACCGCGACCGCCGCCGCCGGCAACGGGCCGCACGGTCCGAAGCCGAAAGGCCAGCGGATCGGGTACTTCACCCAGTGGGGCCCCGACAGCTCCGCCAAACGCGTCCAGAAGACCGGCCAGGCCGCCAAGCTGACCACGATCAACTACGCCTTCGGCAACGTCTCCGCGGAGGGCACCTGCTTCGAGGCCAACATCGAGGGTCAGGGCTACGCCTACGACGACTACCAGCGCCCGTTCACCGCCGCCGAGTCGGTGGACGGCGTGGCCGACACCCCCCGCCAGACACTCAAGGGCCACTTCAACCAACTGCGCAAACTGAAGGCCGGGAACCCGCAGCTCAAGGTGGTCATCTCGCTCGGCGGCTGGACCTGGTCCAAGTACTTCTCCGACGCCGCCGCCACCGACCAGTCGCGCAAGAAGTTCGTCTCCTCCTGTGTCGACCTCTACATCAAGGGCGACGTGCCGCGGCTCGGCGGCGCTCCGGAGGGCGGCCCCGGCGCCGCCGAAGGCGTCTTCGACGGCATCGACGTCGACTGGGAGTACCCGGGCGGCGGCGGCGCGGAAGGCAACGTCGACCGCCCCGAGGACGGCCGCAACTTCACCCTGCTGATGGCCGAGTTCCGCAAGCAACTCGACGAGTACGCCGCGCAGAAGGCCAAGACCCGGGGCGAACACCCCAAGCCCCGGCACTACCTGCTGACCGCCGCGCTTCCGGCCAGTTCCGTGGTTGCCGACCGCCTGGAGATCCCCAAGGTCTCCGCCTCGGTCGACTTCATCAACCTCATGACCTACGACCTCCACGGCGCGTGGGAAACCAAGGGCCCCACCAACCACCACGCCAACCTGTACTCCGACCCCACCGACCCCGACACCCGTCAACGCAGCGCCGACAAGGCCGTCGACCATTACGCCCGACTCGGCCTGCCCTCCCGAAAGACCGTCCTGGGCGTCCCGTTCTACGGCCACGGCTGGACCGGCGTCCCGGCAGGCGACCGCAACGGCCTCTACCAGAAGGCCACCGCCACCGCACCGGACCTCACCTACAAGGAACTCGGCGCCCACCCCGGCACCACCTACGTCGACCGAAACCACGGCGCCTCGTGGAAATACGACGGCAACACCTTCTACACCTATGACAACGCCGAGATCCTCACCGCGAAGGCCCGCTACGCCCGCCGGCACGACCTGGCCGGCGTCATGATCTGGGCTTTGGACGGCGACGACGCCCGAGGCAGCGGCATCGCCGCCCTGGACCGCGGCCTGCGACGCTAGCGACCCGCCGCTGCCGGCTGTCGGCCGCCGCAGCCTCGACGAACTCGACCGTGTCGGCGGGCAGTCCGCATTCGCCGGTACCGACCATGAAGGCATGTGCGTCAACCTTTCGCGCTCCCTTGGCCTGTTCCGCCAGGACCATCACGTTCGGACGTGATGGTCCTGGGCCACATCGTCAGCCGCCCGCCGACGGCCCCTGTGCCCCGCGAGTGCCCTGCTCGAGCACACGCGACCCGGGCGCACAGCGCGCGTTGGTACCGGTCGAGCCGGGCCGTTTTGTCCGCGGGGCGCCCACGCCGGGGGAAGTGCGGGTCGCGCGAAGGAGGGGGCGCTCGACCATCACGGCATCCACCGGGCCGTTCGCCGTCGGTTCGCCGGCCGGCGACACGCTATCGATCCGGCCGGCCGCGGCGACCGGAAGTACCGCCGCGTTCCGGGCCGTTGCCGCGAATCCGACGTGGCCCCCGTCCCGCGTCGGAGGGGGAGTCCCCGGGTCCCGGACCACCGGCCCGGGCCGTGGCCGGGCTCACGGCCCACGCCGATGCCTCGTCAGCTCCGCACGGCGGCAAGAAGTTTCGCCGTGGCTTCGGGGGCCTCCACCGGGAAGTGGTGGCTGCCCAGGTCGACGAGCACGAAGTCGAGGCGGTCCCCGTAGCGGTCGATGGCCTCCCGCGTCACCAGGGCACGAACGGCGTACACGGTGATCGGCTGCTGGTCGCCGACGAGGCGAACGAATCACTCACGATCCCCGTCATCGCCGCCCGTGCCGGCGTGCACGCCACCACGGTCTACCGCCGTTGGGGTACCGTCGGGGAACTGCTCGCCGACGTCATGGCCAGCCGCTTCTCCGGCGAGATCGTGGTCCCCGACACCGGCGGCCTGCGCGGTGACCTGGAACGCTACGCGTACGACCTAGCCAAAGACCTCGGCGACCCGGACACCCTCGCTCTGGTGCGCGCCACCATCGGCACAGGCGGGGAACAGGGCGCCGCCGCATGCCGCGGAGAACGCCAGAGGCAACTGGAAGCCATCCTCGAACGCGAACAAGCCCGAGGCGGACAGCCTCCCACCATCGAACACACCACCGACGCCGTCCTCGCCCCCCTCTACTACCGGGCCGTCTTCACCGACCTACCCCTGACCCCCGAGTGGACCCGCACCCTCATCGCACGCCTGCTCCCAGACTGAGCACCCGCATACGGGCGGAAGCCCGCGCGGCCGAACAAGCGGCGTTTGAGCATCAACCACGCGGCGAGGATGGTCGGCCAACGGGTCGGGAGGTACCCCGTCGGCCTGCCATCCTCGCCACGTTTTGCCGGTTGCCCACTACTGGGGTTCCGATGGTGCCTCGCGTGGCATCAGGGCGACGACCGGGAGGCTGAGGGCGGTGACGGTCAGAACGACGATGAGACTGACTTTCATTGCGTGGCCCGGTCCGGAGGTTGCGGCCTGGAAGAAGATCGAGGTGACGGCGGCCGAGCCGATCGCTGATGCGAGTTGCTGGATCGAGCTGAACGAGCCGCTCGCGCTGCCGGCTTCCTCGGGGCTCGCGTCGCCGAGAGCGACGACGGGGATCGTGGCGAAGCCGAGGCCGATACCGACACCGATGACGAAGAACGCCGGGGCCAGCGCCCAGAGGCCGACGTTCGTCCCGGAGCGATCGACGAGGAGCAGTACCCAACCGCAACCGACGAGGTCGACGGTGAGGCCGATGAAGACGAGGGTGCGACCGAGCTTGGCGACCAGGCCGCCCATGGCCGCGAACCCGGCGACGATGAGCCCCAGGGTGAGCGGCAGCAGAGCGAGCGAGGTGTCCCGCGGGTCGGTGTGCAGCCCCTCCTGCAGGAACAGCGACAGCACGAAGAGCAGGCCGGCGCCGGCGGCGACGGCGACCAGACACACGAGCGATCCGGAAGTGAAACCCCGGTTCTTCATGAGCGAGGGCTTGATGAGCGGGTGGGTTGCGGTGCGCTGACGGTAGGCGAAGGCGGCCAGGAACAGGACGCCGGTGGTGATGGAGACGACGGGGACCGCGCTCCAGCCGTTGGTCGAGCCCTCGATCAGGCCGTACAGCAGCCCGATCATCGTTACCGCGAGCAGGCCGGAGCCCCAACCGTCGACGACGGTGGACCGGTCGCCGTCGTCGTCACGCGGCAGGATCTTGGCGGCCACGACCAGCCCGATGGTGCCAAGGATGACGTTTGCGAGGAAGATCGGGCGCCAGGACAGACCGAACAGGTCGGCGCTGATGAGGAATCCGGCCAGCACCGGGCCGCCGACACTGGCGACACCGAGAACGGGGCCGAACAGCCCGAACGCCTTGGCGAGCATGTCGCGGTCGAAGGCCTTCGTCATGATCGCCATGCCTTGCGGGATGAGCAGAGCCCCGAACGCTCCCTGAGCAACCCGGGCGGCGATGAGCAGGGCCGGGTCGGGTGAGAACCCGGCGACCGCCGAGGCCAGTGTGAACCCGCCGATGCCGATCAGGAAAAGCCTGCGTTGGCCGAACTTGTCCCCCAGCCGTCCGCCGACCACGAGTAGTACACCCATGGCGAGCATGTACGCCGGTCCCAGCCACTTGATCAGACTCTCACCGCCGCCCAGCTCGCCG
This sequence comes from Embleya sp. NBC_00888, assembly GCF_045207655.1. Lineage (NCBI taxonomy): Bacteria > Bacillati > Actinomycetota > Actinomycetes > Kitasatosporales > Streptomycetaceae > Embleya > Embleya sp. NBC_00888. The sequence goes on from NZ_CP108785.1 coordinate 4,850,644, forward strand.
GCGATGGTGGGGGCGGCGATGTTCGTGATGGTCGCGTCGATCACGTCGAGGGCGTCGGCAAGCAGCACGAGCCCCAGGATCGCCCACATCGGGCGACTGGAGTGGGGGGTGGTGACTGTGCCCGTCTCCGTCAAGGTGGTCACGAGGACGTCCTTCCCTTCCAAGCTCGGACGCCCCACTTGGGCGACCTCTCACCCCTACTACGAACGCCCTCGACCCGATCCGACACCGCCCACAAGGAAATTTCGTCCGGATCCTCCGGCGCGTGTGTCGCCGGCGAACCGACCACGGGGGTGTGGAGGCACCACGCACGCTTCTCAGCCGCGTGCGACGGCCGGCGATGTCGGGGCGCTCTCCGGAGCACCCACGTCGGGCCCGGTATGAAGATCGCCGCTGCCGGTACATGACCACCTGCGAGCAGGAGCCCGGCCGATGTAGTCGTGCGGTTCGGAGCAAGCGGGAGCGCGAGCCAGAGCGTGGTCAGCGCGAGTGCGATCCGGATGAAGGTCTGTTGCGGCCGGGCGGTTCGACGCACGACACCTACCGCAAGACGAGGACGGGTTCGAGTGCGGTGCACGGGACGACGCCGAACCGGAATGGGTCGGACGGGACGGCGCCCGCGTCGGCGTCGGCGTGCGACTCTCCGGGATCTTCGGCATGGAACGGCGCGTAGGTCGCGGTAACGAAGGCTTGGTGGCAGCGGAGGAAGCCGGCACCGGCGGCACCGGCCGGCGGCCCGCCGAGCAGTACCGCGCGAGTCGCGGCCGGTCGGCAACAGGCCGCGTCCTTACGGCCGCCGCGACCCGGCGTCCCCGAATCCTGCGCCGTTGCTCGGCGAGAAGGGTTGGCGTGCGCTCGTCGAACGCGGGCGCTACCGCAGTTGGTCCCGGCGGCGGGTGAGGTAGGCGGTCTCGCCGGTGTTGCCGGCCAGCTCGATGGCCCGGTCGTAGGCCGCGCGCGACTGCCGACTCCGGCCCAGCCGGCGCAGCAGGTCGGCGCGGGTGGCGTGGTAGGCGTGATAGCCGGCCAACGCCTCGGCGAGGCGGTCGACGATGGCCAGTGCCACCTCCGGCCCGTCGAGCTCGGCCACGGCGATGGCCCGGTTGAGGGCGACGATCGGCGAGGGGTCGAGGCGGACGAGCCGGTCGTAGAGGGCGAGGACCTGCGACCAGTCGGTGTCGCGGATATCGCGGGCGGAGGTGTGCACGGCGTTGATCGCGGCGAGGATCTGGTAGCGACCCGGGGCGACCCCGGCGGCGGCAGCGGCCAGGCGCTCGCGCACCAGCCGATGACCTTCGGCGATCAGCGCGGCGTCCCAGGCCCCGCGGTCCTGCTCGTCGAGCGCGACCAACTCGCCGCCGGCCGAGACCCGGGCGGTACGGCGGGCCTCGATGAGCAGCATCAGCGCCAGCAGCCCGGCCACTTCTCCGTCCTGCGGCATGAGGGTGCGGATCAGTCGGGTGAGCCGGATCGCCTCGGCGGTCAGGTCGTGGCGTACGGGATCGGTGTCGGCGCCGGTCGCCAGGTAGCCCTCGTTGAAGACGAGGAAGAGGACGGCCAGTACGCCGGAGACACGAGCCGGCAGATCGTCGGCGGACGGCATGCGATAGGGGATGCGAGCCGCCTTGATCTTTGCCTTCGCGCGGGTGATCCGCTGCCCCATGGCGCTCTCGGCCACCAGGAAGGCGCGGGCGATCTCGGGCATGGTCAGACCGCCGAGCATGCGCAGCGTCAGCGCCACCCGGGCCTCCATCGACAGCGCCGGGTGACAGCAGGTGAAGATCAGCCGGAGCCGGTCGTCGTCGATGGCGCCGAGGGGTTCGGGCGGGTCGTCGTCGTACACCATCTGCGCCTCCCTGTGCTTGTCGTCGCGCTTGTTCTCGCGCCGGATCCGGTCGATGGCCTTGCGGCCGGCGGTGGTGGTCAGCCAGGCGCCGGGGTTGGGGGGCAGGCCGTCGGTCGGCCACCGCTCGACGGCGGTCGCGAACGCCTCGGCGGCCGCCTCCTCGGCGATGTCGAGGTCACCGAAACGCCTGGTCAGGGCGGCGACGACCCGGGCCCACTCCTCGTGGTGGGCCCGGGTGACCGCCTCACGGATGTCGACCCCGTTCACTGGAACGGCCGCACCTCGATCTTCCGATTGCAGGCCTTCGACCCCTCGGCGGCCAGCTTGAGCGCCACGTCGAGGTCGGGGGCCTCGATGATCCAGAAGCCGGCGAGGTACTCCTTGGATTCCAGAAAGGGCCCGTCGGTGACCAGCGCCTCCCCACCCCGGTTGTCGATGACGGTGGCCGTGTCGGGCAAGGCGAGGCCGCCGGCGAAGACCCAGTGGCCCTCCGTCCGGAGCCGGTCATTGAACACGTCGATCGCAGCGTCCTCGTCCGGGGTGGCGAGGCCGGCCTGATCGTGGATCACGGAAATCAGGTACTGCATCCGAAGATCATCTCCTGTGGCGTCAAGACACTTTGCTTTATCGGGCAGGTGCTTCAGTCGGCGCATGGCGCGGGCGCCCGGCCGGCCGGAAGACCTGGATCGTCACGCCCTTCGAGTCGATTCGCGACTCGAGCAGGTCGAGCGCGAGGTCCGGGCCGAACTGCGGGAACAATCGCGCGCCTTGGCCGAGAACGATGGGAACGACGATCAGAGTCATCTCGTCGACCAGATTCCTCTACTTGGCGCCACCGCTCGTGGGCGGCCTCACTCCTGCTACGAACACCACCACCACCCCGATCCGACACCGCCACCCGAACTTCTTTGAAAACCTTTCCGGACGTCGCCCGTCAGCGCTCCGGCAGCACCACGGTTTCGCGGCGACCGCAGCCTCCTCAAGCGCGCCCAGCGCGGACGAACTCTTGGACCGGCCCGACCGCGACGATCCCAACCAGCGGTGACGGGCGCCGAACGGCTCGGGACCAGGAGGCCGGGGCCGACTTCGTAGCGGAGTGCCTATGCGTGGCCGAAGTAGCGGTCCCACCAGGTGGGTGGCCATCGCTCGTCCTTACGCAGCGGCGCGGGGCCGTCGTATCGGGTATGCAGCAGTTCTTCGGCTACCACCACGTACCCGGTGTCGTTCAGAGCGCCTTCCACGGTGGCGAGGTCCCCGAGGTCCAGGGCCCCTTCCTCGCGCGCGTCGTCCGTGCCCAGGTAGGCTCCGGGGTTCTCCGCCGCCACCATGGCCGGCGAGCCGAAGTTGCTCACGGAGACGACGATCCGCTCGCCACACACCGTCGCCTCGCCCGGGACGACGACACGGGCGTACTCGACGGTGTTCCGGTGGTAGCGCCGTGCCGGGCAGCGGGTCGCGAAGTCGGCCTCCAACCGGGACACCAGCCGGTCGAGCATGGCCGAGATCTCCTGCTCGTCGTACTCTCGGGGCGCCGTCGGGTGGTCCGCGTCGTCGAGCCGCCGCAGGAGCGCGGTCGAAGCCACATCGTCGTTCACCATGACCCTCATCCTGCCGGCGCGGAGATTCACCGGAACGACACCCGACCGGAGCTCCGCATCGACACCGGAACTCACTTCGGATCTCGCGTCGACCGACCACGAACATCCCGGATCGACCCCACACCCCACACCCCGCCCACCCGCGCATCTCCCGGCTCCCAGAGGAGTCGTTCGGGTTCGGCGTTCGGTGATCTGCGCTCGGCGTACCGCCTGGCGACAGACGGTGCGTGTCGGCGACCATGCGGTCTCCGGCGGGTCGTGGCTCGTCACCGTGCGGGGGCGCGTGATCGCCGCGACCTTGTCGACCTGCGCCTTCATGACCGCCTCGGGTATCGCCACCGGCGGTGGGCCGAACATGCCCATGGACATGCCTTTGATCAGTATCGGCCCCCACCCGGACCACGGTGATGACGATCGAGTACGGCTCGTCCGTGACGAATTCCAGGGACAGGCTGTCGTCACCGATGTCGTAGCCGGCACCGCCGGTCGGCGCGTATTCGACGGTGGAACTCTCCTCGGGGGCGGGGTTGTCGGTCGTCTCCGCGAAGTCGCCGCACGACGGCAGGGCCTTCCTCGCCGCCCCCAGGGCCCGGGTCGCGTCGTCCCCGGGGCTCTGCTCCTGGTCCGTCCGAGCATTCCTACACCCAGCCGCGTCGCACTGCCTGCACCCCGGCCTGGAACCGGTTCTCCGCGCCCAACTCGTCGAGGAGCACCCGCATTCGCCGCCGCAGGCTCCGGGTGCTGGTGCCCAACTGCCGGGCGATCGTCTCGTCCTTGAGTCCGGACAGCAGCAGGTTCAGGATCCGCCGGTCCTCCGCGTCGAGCGGGTCGCACTCCTCGGGGCCGGCGGCGGTGAGTGGGACGGCTTGAGTCCAGAGCCCTTCGAACAGGGTGACCAGGGCGTCGACGAGGGTGGTGCCCCGGATGACGACGCTGCGGGTGATGGGCGAGTCGAGGTGCAGGGGCAGCAGGGCGATCCGGCGATCGGCGACGGACATCTTCAGCGGGATGCCGGCGAGGACCCGGGCCTCTTCGCCGGCCTGCGACAGGCCGGTCACGTCGTCGAGGTTGCCGGGTATCGCGAACGCCTCGGGAGCGTAGATCGTGCGGTACCGGACGCCACGGCCCAGGAGGGTGTGTTGGAGCGGGTTGCCGTGGGCGAGGACGTACGGCGGCCGGTCCAGGCTCATGATCTCCTCGGTGGCCTCCTGCTGGAGCCGGGCGAACCACCGGCCGAGTTCGTCGGCGCTGGTCAGCAATTCGACGCCCTCGCCGGGGCGGGCGGCCTCGCCGAGCGCGCGGTAGACGGCCTCGAGTTCGGCGGCCGTCTCGGTGACCCTGCCGAGGTCGGCGTGGGCGTTGCGGACCAGGGCGGCGAGGGCGGCGGTGGGGCTGACGGCCGCCCACCGGGTGGGGCGGCCCGAGAGTCGGCTGACCAGACCGTGGCCGCGCAGCCGGGCAAGGGCCGAATGCAGCCGCTCGACGCCCGCGCCGGTGCGCTCCGCCAAGTCGCGCACGGTGACCGGCGGTCCGGCCAGAACGGTGCGATAGACCCGCTCGTCGAAGGGCGCGACCCCAACGGCGCCGAACACGAGTTCGTCATCTTCCATGGCGAGCGAGCATGGCCGATTCCGGCGCCGGCCGCAATCGGACACCGGCCACACCTGGCCGACCGTCGGGAGCCGCGACTACAAAGAGCACACCACCGGCCCCATGGGAGATGGAATGTTCAACGCACAGCATTCACGGTCGGGTTCAGCGAAGCTGTCCCGGCGCCGACTACTCCTGATCGCCGCGGTGGCCTTCGGCACCGTGTTCGGCGCGTTCGGCGCGGCGCCCGCCGAAGCGCAATCAGTGGCCCCCGACGACCCGCCGACGACCCTGGCCACCCGGGGCAACGAATGGCGGCAGGTCGGCCCGAACGGCAACGGCGGCAAACTGGCATTCACCCCCGCCCGGCCCGAACGGGCCTACGTGCAGACCCCGATCGGCAACGTCGTCTTCCGATCCGACGACCGGGGCACCACGTGGCAGCAGAGCAACGAACTGCCCGTGAACGCCTTTGACGCCGGCGGTGTCGCGGCCAGCCCACTCCGGCCCGACGTGGTGTTCACCGGCGGCCAGCAAAAGGACAACTGGCACGGGTACGTGCTGCGCAGCACCGACGCCGGCAAAACGTTCACCCAAGTGCTGGACACCCCGGGCAAGGTCAGCGGCGTCGTGTTCGACCCGACCGGCGCGCGGCTGTACGCCACGGCCTCCGACGGTGTGCACGTCACCACCGATCACGGCAACACCTGGCTTCCGCTGCCCGGTTCCCCTGCCGACGCCCGGAATCCGAAGTTCACCGGCGGCGACCTGTACTTCACGTCCGGCGCCGACGTCTGGGTGCTCCGCCGGGGCGTGCGGACCCCGGTGAAGCTGCCGCGCCCCGGCTCGACCGGCGCGGGTGTCGATCAGTTCACCGGCACCGGTGGCACCCTGGTCACCAGAGGTGACCTGCAGGTCGCGCAGGTCTCCACCGACCGGGGCGCGCACTGGCGGGCGCTGCGCGGGCCGTGGGGCACCGACGTGGTGGTTCTGGCCGCGATCGTGGACGGTTCGGGCCGGCTGCACATCCAGGTCAACCAATCCACCGGCGAGATGCAGCAATGGGGCAGCCGCGACAACGGCCGCACCTGGCACGCCGAGGCGGGGCTGGCCCGCATCGACCTGTACGAGACCACCGGCACCTTCCCCGGACGGCCCGGCACGGACGTGATCTCGGCCGGCGCGGGCATCTACACCACCGACGACCACCAGTCCTTCCGCCGGATCGGGGTGCCCGGCTCCGAAGTGTTGTCGCTGACCGTCGCCCAGGGCAGGTCGGGCCCGGCGATTGTCGCGGGCACCATGACCGGCAGCTACCAGTCGTCCGCGCCACTGAAGAGCCGGCTGCCGCGCGGGTACCAGGAATGGGGTTTCTCCGGCACCGCGCCGCACACCTTCGGCAACCGGATCGACGGCCTGGCCACCGATCCGTCGAACCCTTCGACGGTGTACCGGGTACGCAACACCTGCACCTCCGACCAACCCTGCTTCTACCTGGAGAAGTCGACCGACGCGGGCCTGCGGTGGACCATCGTCCAGGCCGCCGTGCCGGGCAAGGCACTCGGCATCACGGTCAGCCCCGCCGACCCGAAGAGGGTGTACATCGCCACCCACTCACCGTCGGCCGTGTACACCAGCAACGACGGCGGCGAGTCCCTCGTCCAGAACGGGCACGACGACCTGAAGGGCTTCACCAGCGTCGCCGTCGACCGGGCCAATCCCGACAGCGCCTGGCTCGGCGGCCCGGACGGGCTGTTCCGCACCACCGACGGCGGCGTCACCCTGAACAAGGTCCTCGACGGCTGGGTGAGCGCGATCGCGCTGAACCCGCGCACCCCGGGCCACGCGGTGATCGCCGCCAAGGACGCGCTCTACGTGACCACCGACGACGGCAAGCACCTGGCGAAGGTGGCCGCCGACCTGAGCGGCTCCTTGAGTTCGCTGGCGTTCACTCCGGACGGCTCGACGGTGTTCGCGGGCTCGCACTACTACCTCACCCCGGCGCTCGGGGTGCTGCGCAGCACCGACGGCGGCCGGACCTGGGGCTCGATCACCAGGAACCTGCCGGAGCCGTCGGTGTCGTCGCTGACCGTGTCGGCCGACGGCCGGTGGCTGTTCGCGGGGACGACGTACGGGAGCGTGCACCGACTGGCGGTGTGACCACATACCAGGCGCGCCGCCCCTGTCCGAACACCCGGACAGGGGCGGCGTCGTGGGTGGGCGACCGTGGCCCGGCGCGGCTGCGCGCTGCCGGGTGGGCCGGGTGAGGGCGGCGGCCACCCCGCCGGGCGCCGATCGCGATCGTGGCCGGGCGATCGACCGTTCGTAGTACAGAGTCACCGCCGCCCCGGGGATGCCCGAACCGGCAGGACCGTGCGCGGGCCACGGAGTGCGGCCGTTCGCTCGGGTGGTGTCGGTGGGTCCCGCCGGTGGTCGTGACGGCCTCGAACACGCCGGTGGTTGGTCCGGGTCGCGAGGATGCGATGGCGCGTCGAGCACGGCCACCGCGATCTCCAGCGCGACCACCGCGATGTGAAACACGGCCTCGGCCCGGGGCACGGCCTGGTGGCGAGACCACATTCGGCGCGTCCGGAAGACACGAGGTCCCTCAGTCCAGCCCCCGTTGCTCGGTTCTTCGATCGGCCGGGGACGCGTGGACGGTGCTGGTGACGGGGTGGGCCAGTGGTCCCGCCTCGGGGAGGCCGCGGCCGACTTGGCCCACCCGGGTGATCGTTGGTACCACTCGGCTCGTCGGGAGGAGTCCCGTGGCGGCGACGATCGAGGTGCCCAGGTGGTTGGGCCGGGTCGGGGGAGGCTTCAGTTCGACCCGGGCGGCGGTCTCCGCCATCAGGGCTCCCTGCCAGGCGACCGGGGTGAAGATCACCGGATGTCCGCCTGTGGGAGAGCGCAGCAGCGTGTGGCTGTGCCCATGACGTTCCAGATCGCGGGCGAACGGGATGCCGTGGTTTCGAGGGTTGACCCGGGTGTCTTGTTCGGTGACGGCGATGGTGACGTGGGTACCGTGTGGGAGGACGCCGTCCGGTTCGGTGAGTTCACCCATCTGCCAGAGCCCGCTGCAATCGTTCTCGTCGCGAGAAAGCTTGGTGTGGCTGATGACGGGCACGATCAGGGTGGCGTTCTTCACGAATTCCGGATACCGACGCAGCGCCTCCGCGACCACTCCGCCCGGAGAGGAGCAGGCCGTCGAGGTCAGACGCTCCGGTGTGGCGAACCCCGTTCGGAAGAGTCGATGTGCTGCCAACGCCCAGTCCTCGGGCGAGAGTTGCCGCAAATGCCCATCTCGGGAACGACCCCACGCCTCCCCATACGTGCCGCCCCCGGGAAAGGTTGCCTGGGCTACCACTCCGCCGGCATCGCGCCACGCGTCGGCCGCTGCGGCCAGATAGGGAGCCTCCGGCGCGTCGACGGCCCCGTTGAATCCGTAACCCGTGAGCATCGTCGGCGCAGGAAGGGCGATGCCTTTCCGATGGGAGACGTACATGCACCCCAGGCTTCCGTCCGCGGTCCGGAACGGCTCCTTGCGTACGACCAGGTCGCGATGCCGTCGAGAGGCGGGCGCGGGCTTCACGCCCGGCGGTTGCCATCGTTGCAGGGGCCGGCCGGTGTCCGGGCTGTGCCGGATCGTCTCCCGGAATCCGGGTGCTCCCCAAGTGATCAGCAGCGAGTCGCCGGGCGTCGACACGGTTTGGGCCGACACTCCCTCCCGGACTCCGGTCGGCGGCGGAATCTCGCGTACGGCGCTGCCGTTCGTCGTGTGTACGACGAGGCGGGTGGCAGCGTCTTCGAGCACTTCCACCAGGAGATGGGGTTTGCCGTCCGAGCGGACGCTCTTGACCCCACCGATGATCGCGCGAGGATTCTCCGGCTCGGGCACGATCTCCTGCCACGCCTCCCTGGTGGTGAGGCGTTCGGCCGGGACCCGATAGACGGCGCCTCGGTCACTGCGATCCTGGGCCGCGATGTAGAAGTGACCGTCGAGGAACATGGGGGTGCGACCCGTGGTGCGGAATCGGGTCACCACGGTGTCGAACCGCGGCTGATCCGGGCCCGAGCGCTTCAGGTCGGCAACATGGAGTTCGGTGGGCGACCGGCAGGCGTCCGAGCGGGAGACGAGCAGCCAGCGTCCGTCGCCCACCAGGGAAATCGGGTGTATCCAAAGCGAGTTCGCGATCGAGGGCTCCGGCAGGGCGATCGCGATGTCCCGGCCGGGGGATGCGCTCCGACCGTCCGGTCCCGGGTTCGGGGAGCCCCCGTCGACCGTCGCCAGCGTATGTCGGTAGAGCGTCTGGTGGTAGACGTCGTGCGGGCCGGCCATCCTCGCGTAGTAGAAGCTCTCGCTGTCCGGAGCCCACGCCACCGAGGTGCTGCGGCACGGCCCGAGTGGACCGTCGACGAGGCGGCCGGTGTCCACTTCGCGTACCCACAGCCGGGTGTCCTCGGTCTGATCGGCGATCTGGAAGGCGACGAACCGCTCGTCCGGAGACAACGTCCAGGACTCGAGGCGGGATTGCCCCGTAGCATCGAACTCCCGTGCATCGAGCAGGGTTTTCCGGTTCCCACCGGAGAGATCGGTCATCTGCAGGATGGGCGCGGACTTCCCTGCGGGTTTGACCTGGTACAGCATGCGATGACGCTTCTTGCTGAGCTGCGGATGGCCGAAGACCAACGGGGAAGCCGCGATGTGCCTGATCCACGCGGCCTGTTCAGCCTTCGTCGCAAGCGTCACGCGCCGCCCCTGAAGTATCCGATCCGCCTCACCGTCGCCGGGAGCATACCCACGCCCGACATGGGCGCACGAATCACCTGCGGAAACCTTGGGTAATCGCCGCCGCCCGGACGCTCGAATCGGCGTCGTCGGTGACGCTGTCGGAACGTCGAACCGAGGCAATGGCGTTCGGTTTCGATGCGATGCCGGCCCCGGGCGTGGTCGTGCTGTCGAGTATTCGCGCTGAGTTCCGCGATGTCGGATGCGAATGTCCGTATTCCTGCTGAAACCGGTGATCGGCTCGCCGAGATGGCGGCTGGGGAGGGCATGTCGGTGCGTGCGTATCTCGCGCACCTCGCCGATTCCCTCCTCACGCCGTGGGAGCACGCGGAACGCGTCGAACACGCCCGTCGGGTGTTGCGGGAGTGGAGCGGCTACGACCCCGGCAAGGCCGAACAGGCGAACCTGGACGCGGAGTTGGCTCGGCGTATCGCGGCGGCGGGCCCGTGGTGAGCGACGCGTCGAACGTTGTGCCGGCCGAGAGCGCCATGGTCGCCGCGGGGCGCGGGAACGCCATGGCGTCCAGGCTCGTCGACCGCGCGCACGCCCAGCCGGGCCGGTTTCGGTACACCCCGGCCTGTGCCCTGGTCGAGGCCGACCGGATCCGTCTCGGCACCGCCGGACAGATCGGCGCGCTGCCCGGCGTCGGCGTCCTCGAATTGCACCTGTCCGCCGTACCTGCGATCGCCTCCGACGACATCCGGGGCGCGGCACACGCCCGGCACGCGGTCCAGGCCACCCCGGAACGCCCGGACGGCGCGCTCGTGGCCACGACCGTCCCCGATCGATGGGCAGGCCGCCCAGGGGCGCTACCGCCGCAAGGTCGGCAATCTCAACGGCAGCGACTCCGGTGCCGACGGCACCCGTAGGACAAGGTTCGCCCCAGCGCGGGACGTCCGGTGTTGCCGGCCGTGTCGAGCCCGGTGACGACTTCGGGTTGTCACCTGGCGGGCGCCGCGGTCGGCCGAGCCGGGCGATCGCGCGGGGGTGGGGGTGGTGGGGCACGGGCCGAGGGTGCGGCGCGGCTCCCGCGGTGGGGGTGCGCGCGGCGGTTCGGTGCGCGCACCGGCGCGCGACGGTGTCACCTGTAGGTGTGGTTTGGCCGCCGAGAGGCGGTTGTCCGGCGTTGTGGGTGCTGTGCTGCTCGAGGCGATGTGCCGGAGCGGTCGTGGTGCCCGCGATCAGTCGGTCCGGCCTCGCCGTCCTCGGCCTGCCCTGCGGGGCGGGTCGTGGGGTCAGACACCTTGCGACGTAAGGGGTTTCGTCATGTCCACGATGAGAAAACGGCTCACCGGACGCTTCGGCAGCGTCGGTATATCGATCGCGGTGGCCGTTGCGGGTCTGACCGCACCGTTCGCCGCCGGCAGCGCGCAGGCCGCGCCCGGGACACCGGGTGTGCCGCAGGCGCCCGCGGCGATCTTCGCCGAGGGTTTCGAGAACGGCCAGGGCGCGACGCCGACCGTGCTCACGAACTACACCGGCGGTCCGCCGGTGGGCGAGACGTACACCGCCGACCCGGCCTGGTTGACCGCGTGCAACGGCTGGGTCACGTCGCCGGCCGCGTCGACCACGCCTCCCGCCGGCAGTGGGTGCGTCCCGGGCGACTGGGCCCAGGTCAAGAACCTCGCCGGCGTCCTCGGTCAGTGGTCGGGCGGTTCCTCGACCACGAACCACGCCGTGACGGCGTACACCGCGGGCAATCCGGGCGCCGGCAAGGTGCAGTTGGAGACGGTGGCCCCGATCCCGTTGCCCGCGGGGCGGCGCTTCATCGCGTTCTCGGTCGACATCGCCGAAGTCAACTGCTTCGCCAACCACTCCAGGTTCAGCTTCTACCTGCTCGACGGTGACCAGGCCACGCCCGCGTTCACGCGCCCGATCGAGGCGTGCGTGGATGCCACGACGACGATCGGCGGGGCCAAGGTCGGCACCTTCACCAGCAACGGCGCCGTGCTGTTCGCCGGCAACCAGGCCGGCATCCGGTTGGTGAACGAGCAGCCGAGCGGCACCGGCAACGACGTGGCCTTCGACAACGTCAAGCTCGTCGACGCGAGCCCGCAGGTCGACATCGGCTTCGCGCCGACACCGGTGCTCACCGGTGGCACATCGACCCTGACCTTCACGATCACGAACACGAACGAGCTGGGCGCCAAACCCGGTTGGTCGTTCTCGGACGCGCTGCCGGCCGGGCTCAAGGCGACCGGGGTGACCACGACGACGTGCGATGCCGGCTCGGTCGTCGCGCCGGCGGGTGGGGGATCGGTCGACGTGTCCGGCAACCTGACGGCGGGTCAGGAATCCTGCACGGCGCAGGTCCAGGTGACCTCGGCGGCGCGCGGGACGTACACGAACTGCGCGGCCGGCTTCACGAACGTGGTCGGGGTGGGCCTGCCCGGGTGCGCGAGCGTCGTGTTCGACACGATGCGCTTCGACGCGCACGCGTACGGGGCCGCGCTGAAGTCCCCGCTCGCGAATATCGGCCCGATCGCCGCGTCCGACGTGACGTGCTCGAACGTCGCGGCGGTCGATACCGACAACGTCGCGACGGTGTCGCTGGGCGTCGTCGGCAACGCGGGCGTGGTCACCACCCGCGCGGAGGGCACGATCGACGCGAACGGCCTGCAGCGGGCGAACGCGCGCGCCGAGACGGCCGGGGTGAACCTGCTCGGCGGACTGGTCACGGCGGATGTCGTCGAAGCGGTCGCCACGGTGCAGGGTGACGCGAACGGCGGGGCGACGCCGAGCGGTTCGGTCACGTTGGCGAACCTGCGGGTGGCCGGGGTGCCGGTGGTGAACCCGAACGTCAACGTGGATATCACGATCCCGCTGGTGGCGACGGTGCGGGTGAACGAGCAGGTGGTCGACCCCAGCGGTCGAGGGATCACGGTCAACGCGCTGCGGATCACACTGTTGTCCGGCGTGAGCGTCGTGGTGTCGCATGCGCGGGTGGCGCTGACGCTGCCGGGAGGTACGTGCCCGACCGCGTGAGGTGAGGCGGACGGGCTTGGGCGCGGCGGCTGTTCGCGGTCGCCGCGTCCGTGCGTGTCGATGTCGGTGTCGGCACGCGTGCCGGTATGCGATTCGGTGTTCGCGTCGGTGTCGACGCTGGTCGCCGCTGCGTCGATTCGTGTGAACCACCCTGCGGATTGGACCAATTCGACGACGGACGAAACCGGGGCCGGGTGGCACGGAGGCCAACGGTGCCGATCGGCCTGGAGTAGCCTGCGGGCATGACCGACGTGATCATCCTGCACGGTGCCTGGCATCAACCGGCTCACTACGATGACTTGGTCGGGCTGCTGCGCTCCCGAGATCTGAGTGTGGAAGTGCCCGACCTGTACGAGCTGTCACTGGCCGACAGCACCGCCCTGGTCGAGGACATCGTCACCGCCTCCGAGCAGCCTCCGCTGGTGCTGGGGCACTCTTTCGGAGGGGTGACCGCCGGAACGGTTCGTGGCGCGGCAGGACTGATCCTGCTGGCCGGTTGGCTTCTCGATGTCGGTGAATCACCCGCACAGCTCCTCGAGGAAGTCGCGAAGGAAACCGGTGCCCCCGCCGAGGGGTTGCTCGCTGCCCTCGACGAAGTCGGGCGGCTTCGACTGGATCCCGCGGATGCTCGAAAGAACCTCTACGGCGACGTCGACGAACCGGCGGCCACCCGCGCGATCGAGCTGCTGCGTCCGGAACCGCCCTCGATCTTCGGGGCCATACCGAGCCAGGTGAGCTGGCGCGACACCCCCACCGTCTATGTCGCCGCCCGCGACGACCGTGCCATCGCAGCTCCACTGATCAGCCGCTTCGCGGCCCGTTGCTCGGCCTCGGAGACATGGGAGACCAGCCACTCGCCATATCTGAGCCGGCCCACGGCTGTCGCCGATCTCATTCACCGACAGCGACGAAACGCGAGTCGTTGACCGACTCGCCCGTGCGAATTCGACGTCTGCGAAACCGCTCGGAAGCACGCGCACGCCGCGCACCCCCCTTCGTCCGTTGCTCGGGCTCGGGGACGCGGGCACGACTGTGAGTGTGTGGGGTGGTCGGCGCTGTTGCGGGTTGTGGTGATTCCGTGTCGGGCCGGGGGCCGTGTCGGGCCGGCCGGCGGGTTTGCCGGTTGTCGCGGGGATGCACACCGGCCCGGCCTTCGACGATCGACGGTGTGCTGCGTCGCTCGCCGTGGTCTTGCCGGCGGCTTCAATTCCCGACGGGCGACGCGCCATCGGTGTCGAAACCCCGGTGCAACCACGCGCGCAAACGTTCGGCCCCCTCGTGATCTCCCACGTCGTTTCGCAGCATGGCCAGCAACGTCAATGTCAGTGTGTCTCCGGCGTCGGCGGCTCGATGGGCCAGGCGTTCGGCGCCCTCGCGGTCGCGCACCTGCCCTCGCAGCACGTCCAACTGCCCCCGGATCAGCCTGTTTCCGCCCTCGGCGGCTGCCCGGACCAGGCGCTCCATACCGTCGTGGTCGCCCGCCCGCTCCCGGAGTGTGATCAGCAGTGTCAGGAGGTCGGTGTCTCCGGTGTCGGCGGCTTGGCGGGCCAGGCGCTCGGCACCGTCGTGGTCGCCCGCCTGCTCCCGGAGTGTGATCAGCAGTTTCGGTAGGTCGGTGTCTCCGGCGTCGGCGGCTTCGCGGGCGAGGCGTTCGGCACCGTCGTGGTTCCCGGCCCGCTCCCGGAGCGTGATCAGCAGGGTCAGTGGGTTGGTGTCTCCGGCGTCGGCGGCTTCGCGGGCGAGGCGTTCGGCGCTGTCATGGCCGCCCGGCCCCTCCAGTAGCGTGATCAGCAGTGTCAGGAGGTCGGTGTCTCCGGCGTCGGCGGCTTGGCGGGCCAGGCGCTCGGCACCCTCGTGGTCGCCCGCCTGCCGCCGGAGCGTGATCAGCAGGGTCAGTGGGTCGTGTTTTCCCGCGCCGAGTGCTTGGCGGGTGAGGCGTTCGGCACCGTCGTGGTTCCCGGCCTGCTCCCGGAGCGTGATCAGCAGGATCAGGGGGTCGGTGTTTCCCGCGTCGGCGGCTTCGTGGACCAAGCGTTCGGCACCGTCGTGGTCGCCCACTCCCTCCAGTAGCGCGATCAGCAGTTTCAGCAGGTCGGTGTCTCCGGCGTCGGCGGCTTGGCGGGCCAGGCGCTCGGCACCCTCGTGGTCACCCGCCCGCTCTCGGAGCGTAATCAGCAGTGCCAGCGGAAGTACGTTTCCGGCATCGGCGGCTCGGTGGGCCATGCGTTCGGCACCCTTGTGGTCACCCGCCCGTTCTCTCCATGCGATCAACCGCACCAAGATTTTGGTGGCGGCCCGCTTGAGGGCCGAGCGTTCGGCGTCGTTGAGGTTTCCCGCCTGCGCCCCCGGGCCGGCCGACTGCTTCGGCGATTTGGTGTTTTCGGCGTCGGCGGCTTGTCCGGCCAGGCGTTCGGCACCCTCCTGGTCGCCCGCTCGTCTCCGTAGGTCGGCCAGATGCTTCAGTGGGTCGGCGTCTCCGGCGTCGGCGGCTTGGCGGGCGAGGCGTTCGGCACCCTCGTGGTCACCCGCCCGTTCCCGCAAACCGGTCAACGGCCCCAGGCCGCGCGGGTCCTGGGCGACCGCCACTTTGCTGTAAAGGTGCTCGGCATGGCGCAGTCGCAGTCTGCGGTGCGCGGCTTCGGCGAGGTTGAGCAGGTCATCGGGGGCCTGGGCGTGGTCGTGCGCGGCGTTCCAAAACGAGGCGCCCGGGCAATGCGTGCGGCGGGTAAGGCGGGCGTGTTGCTCGAGGTAGTCGGCGAGCCGATAGGTCACGCCCTCGTCGGGACCGCCGTGGTCGCGTCGTCGTGGGCGAATGCGGGTCAGGGGCGCAACCGTGCCGTGGACACGGGCGGCGGCGTACTCGAGGGCCTTTTCGAACCAATCGTCGGTGAGGGTGTCGGATTCGTGGTCGGTGAGATACGCCTCGGCTGCGTCCTCGAGGAACGCTTGGCGCAGGACGGGTCCGTGGCCCAGGCGGCGGACGTCCATGGCGGCCTCGATCACCGCTCGTGCGTGGGCCGGCGCGTGGGCGTAGCGCGCGAGAAGGGCGGGCGCGCCCGCCAGGAACTGGGTGATGCGCCCGTCGCCTCCGCTCGACAGGGCTTGGGCCAAGCGCGGATCGTTGTCGGCGCGCTTGCGTGCTGCGTCCAGGTCGGCGCCGGTGAACGCCTCGGGCACGGTCACTTCGGTACCGACGAGCAACTTCCGCGCCTGCTCGTGCGGATCCGGCGAGCCGGGGGCGGGAATGGTGGTGAGGTTGTGCCAGTACGGGTCGAGCCACAGCGTCGCCAGCACGAGGACCGGACCCCGCTCGGGGTCGTGCAGGAGTTCGCGCAGGCCGGTGGCGATTTGCTGTCCGAGACCGGCGGGTTCCAGGTAGGTCTGCGCCTCGTTGAGCCAGATCACGGTACGCCGCCCCACCCGCGACAGATCGGCCGCCGCCTCGGCCGGGCTCGGGTGCAGGGGATGCCACAACCGCCAGCCGTCCGGCACGTGTTGGAGCGCTTCCCAGCAGGCGCGGGTCTTGCCGGTGGAGGACCCGGCCACCAGCGTGACCATCGTGCTCTCCCCGCCCGCCGCGCGTTCCACCGCCGCACGCAGGATCCGGTCGTGGGCGCGGGGTACGTAGACCGGCAGCACGGGCAGCGTGGACCGCCTGTGTTCGGGTGCGTCGATCGCTCGGTGGACCTCCAACGCGAACGGGTTCGTGAACTCGCGCACCGGCCGGCCCGTGGCTTCGGGTGCGCCGATCGTGCGGTGGAGTTCGGGGCCGGTGAAGGTGGCGTGGCCGGAGTCGATGTGGTCGCCCGCGTATCCCACCCCGGCGGCCCGGCTGTCGGCGCGGGCATCGGGCTCGTCGTCGACGGCCGCCGGTACGTGGCCGGTCCTGTCGGGTTCGGTGTTCCCGGGAGGCGATTGCCGAGCCGTACGGCGTTCGTCCTCGGCCAGTCCGCGGAGTTGCCGCCATCGCTCGGGTGGGGTGGACTGCCGTCCGGGTGCGCGGTTGTCGGCGGCCTTCTCCAGATACCCGAGGAGGAAGGCGAGTTGGGTGGAGCGTGCGGTGGGGGTGGAACGGCCGGTGAACCAGTCGCTGAGCGAGGCGGCCTTGAGGCGGATCGGTGGTTTGTGGGCCAGGCCCCGCCGGATCAGTTCGGCGTGTGCGGGGCTCCCGGCCGCCTGGTGGAGTTCGCGCAGGCATCGCGCGAAACACTCCGCCGCGGACTCGCCCGCGTGGCTCCGATCACGGCTGTCGTCACCGGTGCTTCGCTCGTCCGTTCCCACTCACGCCCCCCGGCCCCTGTCTTCGGTCCGAATACGGACCGAATCCCTTCCCGGGGACCTGCGGATTCCCGGGGGCACCAGCGTAGGGATCGTTCGGACCGGCCACCGCCCGATCGCCGAACACACCGCTGTCCGGGCCTCATGGGCTCCTGACACCGGGTGGCCCGACACCGAGGGCGCCCGGCCGGACTCGGGAGACGACACATGACCGACACCACCCTCACCCCCATCCTCGCGGCCCGCGGGCGTGTCCACGCCTGGATCGTCCGTGCCGCCCGTACGACCGCCGCCCACGCGGTCCGCGGGATCGCCTCCGGCGCGGGGAGCACCGTCGGGGGATGGCTCGTGTGGTGGCTCCTCCACCACTGACCCCGCCCGCCCGAACTCGCGGGACGGTTCCGGCCGCGCGTTGCCGCGGCCGGAGCCGTTCCCTCGTGTTCGTCGCGAGGCACAGCCGGCACGACACGCCACGAGGCGAGATGTGTCGACTCCGCGAAGGGCACCCGCCCACCGTCACACCAACCCGGCCGCCGGCGTGGGCACTTCACGCGAACGCGACGAACGCGCCCATCCGACAGAGCGGACCACCGGTCGACCCCGAATCCGAATCGGGCCGCGCCCCTGGGTCGGACGCGCCCCTGTGGTCGTCGGACCGCCACCTGCCCTGCGGCTCGGCGCCTGCATCGTCGATCGTTCTCCCGGGACTTGCGTTCCTGTACAGCGTGTCCCCTCCCGGGCTGAGGGGGTCACGAGCCCCGGGCCGGGGGGTTCACGAGTGTGGGTGACGTGGGGCTACGAAGCCCTTCGAAGATCATCCCCCCGGTTCGGCAAAGATCGTTCCCCGACGGTCGGGGGCGGGCACGCACAGGCAGCCTGCCCGCCACCACGCCGAGGAGCCCGAGGAGCCCGAACGGCCCGAACGGCCCGAGCAGCCCGAACGGCCCGCCAGACGGTCCGGCGGCCGTCCTTCGCCGAGTGTCAGGCCATCAGCCGTGCGAGCTCGGCCATTTCGGTCTCCGGGTCCACGACGGGCTGGATCACCAGTTCGTCGACCCCCGACTTCTCCAGCACGTTGATCCGCTCGGTGATCTCGGCCCTGGTTCCGACCAGGCCGAATTTGTCCACCAGGGAGGGCACGATGAGCTCGCGGTCCTCGGGGGACAGCCGACCCAGGTAGTTGCGGTAGAGCGCCTGGTGGAACTTGGGATCGGTGGAGGATGTGCCGCGCAACTCGAGCAGACGGTCGACGGCCGCGGCCTCTTCCGGAGGCAGGGCCGCGCGGATGGCGGGGTTCTCCGCGCCGAGGATCAGCGCGCTCAGTGCGATGTGCCCCATCGAGTCCTTGACCGGATCGCCGTAGCGCTCCTCGCCGTCGGCGAGGACATGCAGGGAGGACATGAGATAGGAACGGATCCTCTCGGCGCGGCCCGCCTCCCGCGCCGCCGCCCGCCGGGCCCGGCCGAGGGCGGACCAGGCCGCGGGGTCGTGCATCCCGAAGGAGATCACTCCCACGCCGAGCCGGCCGGCGACCGCGGCGGCCTTCGGGCCGAACGCGGCCACGACGAACTCCACGGGAGCCTGCGTGTCGACGTACGGCCCGACGTGCAGGAATCGCACCCTGCTGGACCGGGTCCCCTCGCGGTAGTCCGACTCGCGGCCCGCGGTGAGATCCTGGAGGGCGGCCGTGAACGACTCCAGCTCCGCGATCTTCGTAGGCCGCATGCCGAGCGTACGGCGCGCCGTGTTGCCGGTGCCGACCCCGCAGACGATGCGGCCGGGGGCGAGGGCGTTGAGGCTGCCGACGGCCGCCGCCGCGGCGGGCGCGGAACGCAGTGCCGGTGAGGTGACACCGATGCCGAGCCTGATCCGGTGGGTGGACTTGGCGCAGAGTGCGAGACTCACGAACGGATCGCCGTGGATCATCGGCGTGTCGTACACCCAGAAACTGTCGAAGCCGAGCTCCTCCGCGCGGGCGGCCAGGTGTTCCACACCCGGCCCTGCTGTCGTGACGATGCCGGTCCGCATGGCGACTCTCCCCGCCGTCGAGTGAGGTGGCCGAACCACTCCGGTTTCGCGGTTCGCCGTCGTCCGTGGTCGAGTTCATGCTCCCCGGTGTGCTGATGGGCCAACCGCAGCGGTGTCAGGATCGGGAAGGTGGTGCGCGAACAAGGGGGAGCTTCGTGCGCAGGACCCGCGGGTGGGGCAGCAACCGGCCACCGGTGAGAAGGCGTTGAGTCGGCTGATCTCAGCGGCGAAACGGTCGACGGGGTGCCGACCGAGTCCGGGGGGTGGACGACGAACGTGGCTTTCCCGCCCCGGCCCGTTTCCACACATCGGGTGCCCGGGCGTTCCCCCGCAATCGCCGACCTCGGGGACTGTCGGCGGCTCTTCGCGGTCGCGCGCCGCCGCATGTTGTCTGACGGTGTTTCAGAGGCTTCTGCCACCCGTACCAGGGCGTGCCCGTGCGTGCCCTGGTACGGCGGATCACTCGCCCCCGGCCCGACGACAACGCACCGGCGCGAACATTCGCGGACCCGGAGCGATGGAGGAGTAGCGCGCACTCGAACGAACGTGAGGCCCCGAACCCGTATCCGACCAGGGACGCGGTGTTCCTCCGTTCGGGGTCCGCGTCGGCCGAACGAGCACACCACGCCGAACCCCACACCGGATCCCACATCCGCCTCATGTCCACCGCTTCCCGAGCGTGTCCAGCGCGGCGATGCGTTCGGCCGGGAGTTTCGCCCGTCGGCTCCTGGTGGTGGTGATCCACACCCCGAGCGCACGTCCTCGGGCCATCCGTCGAACACCACGACCGACTCGACGTGCCCGTGCGGGACTTCGGCAAGCCCAGTATTTCAACGGTGTTGTCGTGGGCGGCCATCGCGCGCCGGGCTTGTTCGAGAGGCGTCCCGGACCGTCCCGAACATGTCCCGGACGGTGATATCACTTGCCCGCTCGGCACCCGGCGGCTCAGGTTCGAAGGGCGCACCGAGGCAGGGACGATGCGCCTTCCAGGGCCCGTCCGGCCGGGACGAGGACCGGCTCCGGGAACACACGGAGAGGAGAGAAGATGGGCGCGCCGACAGTGGGAATGATGTCCATGGAGCGGAAAGTGGCCGTCGGGGTGGCGGCGTTGTGTGTCGGCAGCTGGGTGGCCGGTGCGCGCACGCGGCTTCTCGGTACCAGGCGGCGGAGGGCGGCGTTCTCCACGATGGCTCGCGCCGACGGCCGCGTGGTCGAGGTCGACCACCGGCGCCCGCCGGGTGCCGAATTCGGCGTGATCTTCTTCAACGGGCTCGGCCTTCCGCATGAACAGTGGGCCTGGGTACGCGAGCACCTGCCCGAGAACGCGGCCTGCGTGGGCTACAACCGGCCCGGCCACGGGCTCAGCAGCCCGCTGCCGAACATCGGATTGGAAGAACAGTTCCGGATCGTCGACGAGCTGCGCGGGCACTACCTCGACGGCCTGCCGCTGGTACTGGCGGGACACTCGATCGGCGGCTATCTGGCCGCCGCGTACGCCGCCTCGCGAAGGGACGCGGAGTTGTCCCATGTGGTGATGGTCGATCCCACGATCATCGCCGACCTGCAGGCCAGTCTCGGCCTGCTGCCCGACGGGTGGACGCGGCAACGGCTGCTGATGGAATGTCTGTGGGCCGCCTCCGGGCTCAACGTCCTACGTCCGATGACACCGGTTCGCGAGCTCTACGCCGAGGAAGTCAAGGAGAGTTTCACCGCGTATCACGCCCGGCCGCGGGTGTGGGCCACCGCGTATCGCGAGTACATGGCGGCGCGCACCTACCCGCCCGTCGGGAAGGTGGCCGTTCCGCTGCACGTGGTGACAGCGTTGAAGGGCACGCGCGGTGTCGCACACCGCGCGTCGCAGGAACGGATGCTGGAGCTGTCGGATCTCTCCTCGCATCACGTGCGGGAGGACGCCGACCACATGGGGGTTGTCGCGGAGGAGACCCACGCGAAGACCATCGCCGAACTGATCGTCTCCGGGGGCACGGCATGAACGGGCATCGCGCCGTATACACGGCGGTATCCACCGGGCTCGCGGCGTGGCTGATCGGCACCGTCGCCGGCCAACTCCCCGACCAGCGGTTCGACCGTCTGCTGGCGAGGGGCCCCCTTCGCCTCCTCCCGGCACCCAACTGGAGGTTCTTCGGCCCCAATCCCGGCGTCTCGGACGCGCATCTGCTCTACCGGGACATCACCGGAAGCACGGCGACTCCCTGGAAGGAGATCGAGGTGACCCCGGACCGGCCCTGGTACGCCCTGGCCTGGAACGCGGGCAACCGCGCCCCCAAGGTCCTCCTCGACACACTCCAGGTCATCATCAAGGTGTCCAACGATTCGTGCGCGGACATGGTCCGGATCGCCTCCAGCCCCGGCTACCTGATCCTTCAGGGCTACCTGACCACACGGATCCCGCACGACCCGAGCGCCGACCACACCCAGTTCATGCTGCTGCGGGGCCACCCCGAGCGCGGGCAACCGTACGCGGTGGAACCTTTGTTCGCCTCTCGGCACATCCCGCTGCGGCCCGAGTCGCCGGCAGCGGCGGCCGCGCGGTAGACCGCATCGGCCGGGAGTCTCGCCCTCACGCCAAAGCACGCACACCCGCACGTGAGAGCGGGACCCCCAGCCGAGACGGGCGTTCACGCCCCGCTGGGGAGCAGTCACCGCGCCATCGGAGATCCGCCGAAGGATCACTATGAAAGGGACCAGATGTCTCCAGTAGCCCAGTTCGCCAACGCATCCCTGACCGATGTCTCCCCGGGGATGCTCTCGGGGATCGACGCCGCCCGTCTGGACAGCCCCGCCGACCCCGTGATGGCCACCCCGCTCATCGCGGCGGTCTTCGCCATCGCAACGGACATGCTGGCGCAGAACATCGCCAACTACGTCAACCGCAACGCCCACTGACGGTCGGCGCCAAACCCGGTGTCGCGGACGGGGACCCGGCCGGGACAACCGGCGGCCGGTGACCGTATCGGCTGCGTTTCGCAGGCGCCGGAACGCCGACGATCCCGACGCACCCGCGCGGCGCGCTGCTCGGCACGCGCCACGCGATGTTCGGGCGTACGGCGAACCACCCCGCGCCGCCCGACACCGTCACAGCCGGGGACGGGACTCCTCCTGTCCCCGGCACCCAACCTCACCGGAAGGAGACTCCGTGTTCCGTCGCCTGACCCGGGTGGCCTCGTCCCTCGCCCCGCCGCACCCGCCCATCGCGGTACGCCGCCTCGCCTCCGCGGGCACGTTCGTGGCGGCGTTGGAGACACTCAGCCAACACAAACGATTCGTGCGGGGCGACCTGCTGGGAAGCCAGGTCGAGAGCTTCCATCCGAGACTCGCGAAGAGATTCCCCCGCGTGAACCGCGCGCTGGCGTCCAGGGCATTCCCCTACGCGCTGTACGGTACGCAGGCCGCCGTGTCGGCGGCCACCTTCCTGTGGCCCGGGAACCGGCCACTGCGGATCGCCGGCGGCGTGACGCTGGCCGCCCTACAGAGCGCGCAGTCCGCCTGCATTCCGTTCGGCCGGGACGGCGCCGACCAGTTGCAGCAGGTCATCAACGTCACGATGGCGTCCACCGGGCTGATCCAAGACCTGGAACAGGCCGACGATCTGGCGATGCGGACGCTGGCGCTGGAGACCTCGCTCTCCTACGTCGCCTCCGGGGTGGTGAAGGCCGTTTCCCCGGTCTGGCTCAGGGGTGACGCCGTTGCCGGGGTGATGCGGACGAAGAGTTACGGGGACCCGCGCGCGCATCGCCTGATCACCCGCTACCCGGCCATCTCCACGGCATTGTCCTGGGGCACGATCGCCATCGAGTGCGGCTTCCCCCTCATCTACGCGCTCCCCAAACCCGCCGCCCGCGCCTACCTCGCCACGATGTTGGTGTTCCACGTCGGCATCGGCGAGTTCATGGGACTCAACCGGTTCGTTCTCGCGTTCGGCGCCACGCATCCGGCGATCCACTACGTGCTGTCCCAGCGCCGCCGCGAATCGAGTGACCCGACCCGGCTCGCTCCCTCCCTTGTCCCCGCCCCCTGAGCCCCCGGACGCGTCGGCTGCGGATTTATGCCGGCACGGCGGCGTCCCTTGCCGAGCCCCTTCCACGGAAACGGAGAACTCATGACGATCGAGGACATCGGCTACGGCGGGCAGTTCCGCGGCTGGTACGACCGCATCTTCCCGAGCGGCGCCGCCACGCGGGCCGCCGTCGACGCCGTGGCCCGATTCCACCCGGACCCGGCCTGGGGCACGCTGGAGTTCGGGGTCGGGACCGGCCGGATCGCGCTGCCGCTGTCTCACCGTGTCGGCCCGGTCGTCGGCGTGGACTCCTCGCAGGAGATGCTGGCAGCTCTCGAAAAGAAGGCCGGCGAGGGCGAGGTGACCGCCGAACTCGGCGACATCCGGACCTACCGCGGCGACCGACAGTACGGCCTCGTCTACTGCGTCTGCTCCACGCTCTCGCTGATCCTCGACCCCGAGGGACAGCGGGACGCCATCGCCCGCGCGGCCGAACATCTGCGGCCCGGTGGCAGATTGCTGGTCGAGACGCACAACCGCCCCGGCATCGTGAACCTGCACCAGGGTCTGGCCCGCACCACCATGTTCGTGCCGTACCCGGAGCGGGACACCGGCCTCCAGTTGCACGCCACACTCCTGGCACACAACCGGATCTGGCAGGTGTCCACCATGTTGTTCGAGACCGACGGCACGCACCGCATCGGCACCGAGACCGCGCGCCTGCTCACGCCCGACGAGGTCGACGTCTACGCCCGGGACTCCGGGCTGCGGCCCGAGGGCCACTACAGCAACTGGCAGCGGACCGATTACGCGCCCGAGGCAGGCTTGTTCGTCGCGTCCTACATCAAGCCGGCATGAATTTGCGAGAGATGGTCCGCCGCCACCGGATCCTGCTGATCTCCGGTCTGGTCATGGGCCTGGCCGGTGCGGCGGCCAAGCTCGCCCAGCCGTGGATGCTGGGTCGGCTGATCGAGGCCGTCGCCCTGGACGAGTCGATCGCCCGGCCCATCGCGTTCATCGCGCTGTTCTTCCTCGTGGACGCGGGGCTGAGCGCCGGACACGCCTACGCGATCGGCCGGGCCGGCGAGAACATCGTCTTCGAAGCCCGGCGCGTCCTCGGCGCCCGCCTGCTCCGCAGCCGGATCCCGCACTTCTCGCGTCTGGAGCACGGAGACGTCTTCGCGCGGACCGTGTCCGACACCTCCATCGCCTGCCTGACGATCGCTCAGGCGATGGCGCAGTTGGTCACCTCCGTCTTCATGGTGGCCGGCGGAATCGTGCTGATGGCTCGGCTCGACTGGAGACTGCTGCTTGTCACGGTCGGCTGCCTCGGCCTGGCCGGCGGCTGCGCGCTGCTGCTGGCCCGCCAGGTGCGCATCGCCGCCCTGCGGAACCGGGAGAACATCGGCGCGTTCGGTTCGGGTCTGCAGCGGGTGCTCGGCGCGCTCACCACGGTCAAGGCCTCGCGCGCGGAGGAGCGTGAGACCGAGGAACTGACACTTTTGGCGGCGCGGGCGCGGCGCAGCGGAATCCGGGTCACCGGGTTCGGTTCGCTCCTGACTCCGGCGATCAATGTCGGCACTCAACTCACGCTCGCCGCCGTCGTCTGCTGGGGCATGGCCCGCGTCGCCACGGGGTCGCTGTCGGCCGCCGATCTCACGTCGTTCGTGATGTACCTGTTCTACCTGGTGACGCCGCTGGTGCTGCTGTTCATGTCGATCGGCCAGATCCAGCAGGGCCGCGCCGCGGTCCAGCGCGTGACGGAGCTGGCGGCGATTCCGCAGGAGGAGGAAGTGAACGCGGAAGTCGGGGAGTCGCAGGAGTGCGAGCCCTTCGCGGAGTGGACGTCCGCGATCCGCTTCGAGAGTGTCGGCTTCGCCTATCACGAGCATGCCCCGGTGTTGCGGGGCGTCTCCTTCACCCTGCCGTGTCGCGGCCTGACCGCGATCGTCGGTGCTTCCGGCGCCGGGAAGACGACGATGTTTCAACTCATCGAACGTTTCTACCGGCCGGATTCCGGCACGATCCGGGTCGCGGGCCACGACACGGCCGGCCTCAGGCTCGCCGAACTGCGGTCGTTGGTCGGCTATGTCGAGCAGGACACGCCGCTGCTGCGCGGTACGATCCGGGAGAATTTGACGTATGCGAACCCCGGCGCCGAACCGGTCGACATCGCCCGAGCGCTGCGGCTCGCCAGCCTGGAGGACTTCATCGCCGATCTGCCCGACGGGCTCGACACGGAGCTCGGCGAGCGCGGCGCCGGCCTGTCCGGTGGCCAGCGGCAGCGGCTCGCCATCGCCCGTACGCTGTTGCAGCGGCCGGCGGTGATCCTGTTGGACGAGGTCACCGCGCACCTGGACAGCGACACCGAGGTCGCGCTGCGCGACACGATGGCGGAGGCCGCTCGCGAGTGCGCCGTGCTGGCCATCGCCCACCGGCTGTCCACCATCGTGCAGGCCGACCGCATCCTCGTCATGGAGGAGGGACGCGTGCGAGCGGTCGGCACCCACCGGGAACTCATCGAGTCGGACGAGGTGTACCGGCGGCTTGCCGGCGGGCAGTTCGCCACCGAGGAAGCGCCGGCATGACGCGCGTCGACGTCGCCGTCGTCGGCAGCGGCCCGAACGGCCTGGCCGCCGCGGTCACCATGGCGCGTGCCGGGCTGACCGTGCACGTCCACGAACAGGCCACCACCATCGGCGGCGGCCTCCGCGCCCAGGCGCTCTTCGACTCCGAGGTCCGGCACGACGTCTGCGCGGCGGTGCACCCCATGGCAGCCGCGTCGGCGTTCTTCCGAGAGTTCGACCTCGCGGCGCGCGGCGTGGCGCTGTTGCAGCCGCCGATCGCCTACGCGCATCCCCTGGACGGCGGTGCCGCCGCGTTGGCCCACCACGACCTCACCAAGACCTGCGACGGGCTCGGTTCGGACGGCCGCCGCTGGCGGCGGCTGATGGCGCCGCTGATGCGGCACAGTACGGGCGTGACCGACTTCCTGTTGGCCGACCAGCGGTCCCTGCCGCCGGACTTCGCCGCTCCGCTGCTGCTGGGCCCGCGCGTGCTCGGACACCTCCTGCGGACCAACGGGCTGCGTACCGAGGCCGGCCGAGCACTGCTCACCGGGGTCGCGGCGCACGCGATGGGCCGGTTGCCCAGCCTGCCCGGCGGCGCCATCGCACTGTTGCTCGGGCACCTGGCACACGCGACCGGCTGGCCGCTGCCGCAAGGCGGCAGTGTTCGCATCGCCGATGCCTTGGCCGACGACCTGCGGGCGCACGGCGGTACGGTGCACACCGACCGCCGGATCACCGACCTCGCGGAACTCGACGCCCGGGTGATCATGCTGGACACCACGCCGCGCGGCCTGGTCGCGCTGGCCGGCGACCGGCTGCCGCCGCGCTACCGCCGGGCGTTGGACCGCTACCACTACGGTCCGGGGGCGGCGAAGACCGATTTCCTGGTCAGTGGCCCCGTCCCGTGGGCCGACCCCAAGGTGGGGCGGGCAGGGACCGTGCACCTGGGAGGTACCCGCCTGGCAACACTCGCGACGGAGAACGCGGCGGTCCGGGGCGAGGCCGGCGAAGAACCCTTCGTACTCCTGGTCGACCCCGCCGTGACCGACCCCGACCGCGCCGTCGGCGGCCGCCGCCCGGTGTGGGCCTACGCCCACGTCCCCAACGGCGACACCCGGGATCCGGTGCCGCTGATCACCCGCCGCATCGAACGGTACGCCCCCGGCTTCACCGACACGATCATCGCCTCGCGCGGTGTGTCGGCGGCCGCATACGAGACGTACAACCCGAACTATCCCGGCGGCGACATCGGCGCGGGAGCCGTCACGCTCACCCAGTCCGTATTCCGACCGGTAGCCGCCTGGAATCCGTACCGCACGCCCCTGCCCGGTGTGTACCTGTGCTCGGCGTCCACGCCTCCGGGCCCTGGCGTGCACGGTATGTGCGGGTACTTCGCCGCCCGGGCCGCCCTGCGCAGGGAGTTCAACGTGACTGCCGCCCCGTACCTGGGGCCCCGTGACCGAGTGGCGTAGTCAGGTGTCGGGTCGGCATTCCACGCAGGTATGTCGGGCTCGCCCGAAGGGCCTTCGAGCGAGCCCGAGAAACGGCTGTCGATGGCTGC
Source organism: Embleya sp. NBC_00888 (assembly GCF_045207655.1). Taxonomy (NCBI): domain Bacteria; kingdom Bacillati; phylum Actinomycetota; class Actinomycetes; order Kitasatosporales; family Streptomycetaceae; genus Embleya; species Embleya sp. NBC_00888. The sequence continues at coordinate 4,877,904 of NZ_CP108785.1, forward strand.
AGGGTGACGACCAACGGACGCCTCCACCACCTGGATGTCGACGCCGATCGACGCCTACCCGACGACGCCCCCGCCTGGCCTCGTCGCACATCGTCGACGGCTGCGGCCACCGGCTCCCGCAGGAACGCTCCGACGAGGTCGACCGCCTGCTGATCGACCGGCCGGACTCCCTGCGCCCCGCCACCTGACCCGCCGGGCAGGCGGCGCGCCCCAGCCGGTGTCCCGCGCGGGGAGAAACCGGCACTCGGGCTTGACCGTCTGGTTATTGAGTAATAACTTACTTCGCATGGCAGCCCCCAGGAACCACGCAGCCGGCAGCGTGCGGATGAGCGCCGACGAGCGTCGCGTCGCAGTCGTCCGCGCCGCTGTCGTCGAGTTCGCCAAGGGCGGCCTGAACGGCACCTCCACCGCGGCGATCGCCAAGCGGGTCGGCGTCTCGCAGCCGTACCTGTTCCGCCTGTTCGACGACAAGAAGTCGCTGTTCCTCGCCGCCGTGGCATACGGCTTCGACCGTGTCGTGGAGCGCTTCCGCCGCGCCACCGAAGGCCTCACCGGCTACCCGGCGATGCACGCGATGGCGCACGCCTACCACGACTTCCTCGACACCGACAACGATCTGCTCCGGATCCAACTCCAGGCCTATGCCGCGGCCGGGGACCCCGAGTTGCGGTCCGAGATCCGTGGGATCTGGGGACGAATGGATACGTTCGTGCGCGAGGTCACCGGAGTCGACGGCGAGGATCTCACCAACTTCTTCGCGCGCGGCATGCTCTGCAACGTCATCGCCTCGCTCGACCTGCCCCGCGAGCGGTACTTCGAAGACACGCTCACCCCGGGCGGCAAGCTGCTCCACTGCGAACTGTGCGAGAACCCCGAGAAGATCGGCGAGCCGCCCACCTCCGCGCCGTCCGACTGAACCGCGCCCGGCCCACGGGCCGGCCCTTCCGCACGTACCCCGAACCACCGTCCGGGCAGAACTCCGTCCGGAAAAGTTAGTCATCAATAACTAAGTTCGTCGGCAAAAGTTAGTCATCGATCACTTCATTCGCACTCGACCCCAAGGGACGTCATGAGCCAGCAGCAGGCGCGACCCGCGACCGGATCGCGCACGGTCCTGTGGACCTTCCTCGCCTCGAGCTTCGCCCTCTTCATGGCCTCGCTCGACAACCTCGTCGTCACCACCGCGCTGCCGTCCATCCGCGACGACCTCGACGCCGGGATATCCGAACTCGAATGGACGGTGAACGCCTACACCCTCAGCTTCGCGGTGCTGCTCATGCTGGGCGCCGCACTGGGCGACCGGTTCGGCCGCCGCCGGGTCTTCGCGACCGGCATCGGGATCTTCACGGTCGCCTCCGCGATCGCCGCGATCGCCCCGAACTCCGAGACGCTGATCGTCGCCCGCGCCCTGCAGGGTGCCGGGGCCGCCGCGATTCTCCCCATCAGCCTCACCATCCTGACCCGCGCGGTCGCACCCGACAAGCGCCCGATGGCCCTGGGCCTGTGGGGCGGCATCAACGGACTCGCCGTGGCCCTAGGCCCGTTGGTCGGCGGCGCCGTCGTCGAGGGCGGCTCCTGGCAGTGGATCTTCTGGCTGAACGTCCCGCTCGGCCTGGTCCTGGTCCCGCTCACGCTGCGCAGGGTGGAGGAGAGCCACGGCCCCAACAGCCGCCTCGACCTGGTCGGCACCGTCCTCGTCAGCCTCGGCATGCTCGGCCTCGTCTTCGGGTTGGTCCGCGGTGAGGGCCACGGCTGGACCAGCCTCGGCGTCGTCACCCCGATCGCCGTCGGTGCCGTCCTGATCGCCGCCTTCGTCGGCTACGAGCGCCGCGCCGCGCAGCCCATGCTGCCCATGGCGATGTTCCGCAACCGTGCCTTCACCGCCCTCACCTTCTCCGGGCTGCTCATGTTCGCCGGCGTCTTCGGCTCGATCTTCCTGCTCACCCAGTACTTCCAGGGCGTCCAGGGCTACTCCCCGCTCGGTGCGGGTCTGCGGATCCTGCCGTGGACGATGATGCCCGTGCTCATCGCGCCGCTCGCCGGCCCGCTGGCCGCCCGGATCGGCGGCCGCCCGCTGGTCGTCTCGGGTCTTGCCCTGAGCGCGGCGGGTCTGGCCTGGTTCGCGCTCACCGCGTCGACCGACGTCACCTACGCGGAGCAGATTCCGGCCCTGGTCCTGAGCGGGCTGGGTATGTCGCTGTACTTCATCCCGACCGCCGGTCTGCTGATGTCCGTGGTCCGTGCGGACCAGCAGGGCGTCGCTTCCGGTGCCAACAACGCGATGCGTGAACTCGGCGGCGTCCTCGGCGTCGCGGTGCTCGCCTCGGTCTTCTCGGCCAACGGCGGATTCGCCTCGCCCCAGAGCTTCGTCGACGGCCTCGTCCCGGCGCTGTGGATCGGCGTCGCCCTCGCCGGCGTCGGCTCGGTCACCGCCGCACTGATCCCGCGCGGCCGCGCCGAGTCGGCCGACTCGGCGACGAACGCCCCGGCCCGCGAGGTCGGGGTCGGCGTCTGAGCTTGTGCTCTATGGTCCGACCTCGAACGCGGGCCCGAAGGTGATCACCCGGATGGGTATTCGCCGGGCATGAAGGCGGCCTTCGGCTGATCCGGTGCTCCGACCAAGGACGCACCCGACCGGCTCGAAGGCCGTCAGGATGGGTCCGCTGCAACACGACGCCCAGTGGGAAGCGTTCGCGGAAGCGTCACCCTTCCGGGGCGACTGCTCCGCAGGTCCGACCGGTCGGCGAGACGTGCTGTTCGAGCCGACCGACGCGCTGTTGTGCGCGGATGGGTCGGTGACGTCGCCGGTCGACCCGACACCGGTGGTCGAACATCGGCGTGGACACGGCGCGCTGTACGACGCGCTCGATCACGGTCGGATCGACGCGGTGCGGCCGCGCCGCACGCCGGCCGTTCTGCCCCAGCCCAGGGCCGGCGACGGCCGGCTCGTGCTCGCCGTGCACGTGAGCAACCGGCTGCGGCCGGACACGAAGTGCAGCGCGGAGAGGTTGTTCTGCCATACCTACGGGCGCGGCCGAGACCGGCACCTGATGATCCCCGGCCGGCCGTACTCCTTCGTCGCCGCACTCGAGACGGGCCGCACCTCCTGGCGCCAGTCGGCGGACGCGGTCCGGCTCGGACCCGAGGACGACGTCGCCGAGGCCACCGCGGTGCAGGACCGCCGTGTGATCGGGGACCTGGTCGCCGCCGGGCGGTGGCGCCAGGGAGACCCGGACGTCCCGGTCGTCTTCGACGCCGGGTTCGACGCCCCGCGCCCGGCTCACCTGCCGGGCGTCCTGCCGGTGGAGATCCTGGGCCGGCCGCGGTCGGATCGGGTGATGCGCAGGCCCGTTCCGCGTCCGTGGATCCCACCGCCCCAGGGCGGGCCTCCACCCAAGCACGGCAAGGAGTTCCGGTTCGCCAAACCGGAGTCCTGGGGCGAGCCGGACGCACCGGCGGACGGCGCGTTCGACGTCACGGGTCGGCCGGCCGAAGGGTGCGGTGACCCGCGTGACGGTGACTACGTTGACGGTGGGGCCGGCCTCGCAGTTCACGAACGTGTTCGCGAGGGTGACCTCGCGGTGGTCGTCACCCGCGGTGGTGAAGTCGTACGCCGGGCCGGCGATCTCGGGACTGCTCTCGCGCGTCGACGGCCGCCGGATCAAAGCGATGTCCTCGGACGTCGACTGCTGACTCTCCTGAGCGTTCCGGGCGGCGCGAGGCCGTCACCGACACGCCTCGTCCGGCGCCCCGACGCGGTCAGGAGTACCAGGACGCCTCCGTGGGCCGCGACCGTCGGGGTACCTCCCGGGCGGGCATGGGCCTGCGTGCGCCGTCCGCGAGCAGGACGCTCACCGGATCGCCGCGGAGAGCGCCCGGGAGCGTCACTTCGACCTCGATGCCGCGGGGCGGGTCGGTGGGCAGGATCGCGGTCATCACTCGCGTCCGGGCGCGGTGACCGTGGACGCGGGCGGCGGCGACCTCCTTCCCGTCCACGAGGAGCTCCAGCTCCCGCGTCCGGCCCATTCGCAGGCCCACGGTGACCGAGCAGCCGGCGTGCTCGCAATGAAAGTGGTACTCGCGGCTCATGATCGCCTTCCCCAATCGCCGGGCGAAAAGGTCCCTCCACTCCATCGTGGCACCGAGCGGCGGCCGCGCCGGCCGGGGATCCGCCCCCGCGATCAGGGATCAGGGATCAGGGATGGCGGGACGGGGGCGGGACGGCGTGACGCGGTGAAGACGCGCTCGACTTCGTCGCGCTGCGTGTGCGGGTCCCGGTAGAGGGGGGCGACCTCCTCGGCCGAGGCCGCCGGTATTCCGGGCGGGCCGTCCGTGCCGATCCACACGCCGATGGCGACGTGCGCGGCCTGGATGCCGGTGTCGGCCAGTTCCTTGTGCAGGCTGAGTACCCGGTTGCGCAGCGCGGCCCGGGCGGCGTTGAGGTTGCCGAGCATGGGAGTGGGGTCGACCGAGCCGGCGCCGTCGGTGTAGAGCAGGGTGCCCGCGCCGGCCTCGCGCATTACGGGCAGCACGGCCCGGGTGGCGGCGATGGCCCGCAGAGCAGGAAGTCCATCGCCCAGTGCACATCGGACGCATTGGTCTCGGACGGAACGGTGAGCGTCGTGGATTCGACGTTCCCGGCCGGGGAGTACTCCAGGACGTCGATTCCGCCGAAGCGGGTGGCGGCGCCCTTGAGCGCCTGGGTGAGCGCGTCATGGTCGAGTACGTCCGCGGGGAACGCGGCGGCGGTGATGCCTTCGGCGTCGAGCCGGCCGACCAGGTCGTCGAGCTTGTCGCGGTTGCGGGCGATGAGAGCGACGTCGAAGCCGCGGGAGCCGAAGGTGCGAGCGATGGCCAGGCCCATACCGGCGCCGGCTCCGATGATGGCGATGCTGGGCACAGTGAATCCTTTGCTGGGAAACCCGCTGGGAAAGGGGTGGATGCCCTGAGGCACCCACTACGGCGCCTCCGACCGGACCACCGTCCTGACCGTGCATGACCACCGCCACGCGAGCGGCCCTTCACCGACCCCGGGCGTTCATGAAACTCCGCGACCAGCGCCGCCGTTGGTCGGGAACGACCTTCCCGGACGACTGGATGGACGACGCGCGCCCGTCCGTCCCCGACATCGACATCGCCGACATCACCGGGGCTCTGTACGAGCCCGTCGAGTTCGTCATCGGACTCCATGTTCCCGACTGCATCCCCGCGCGCGTCGACGATGCGGACGGGGTGAACCTGTGGTTGTCCGGCGCGGACGCCGGCCACGGCGAGTCCATCGCCGTGGCCGCGTTCGCAGACGGCCACACCCCCAGGCGGTTCAGGCCGGCCCCCGGGACCTGTGGAGCGAGATCCAGGCGGCCTACCACCGCTGGGACGACGCCGGGAGACCGGACCCCGACCGCTTCGGACGCACCGTCGCCTTGGACCGCGACGGCGGCCGGATGGAACAGCGTCCCTGGTACGGGACACCCGACCGCGAACTTTCGGTTCGCCACTGGACGGGCGAGTGGGGTGTTTCGGCGGGGTTCACGCGGTGGTTTGTTGTCCGGGTTCGATGCGCGGCGAATCCGGCACCCGACCGACCGCCGACGGCGATCCCGATCGCCTGCCCGAGTACGTTCGAGGCTTCCGTGGACCGGCCGTGATGTCGCGCGTGACCGTCCCGAAATGCGCGCCTCGGCCGAATCCGGGGATTCTCATCACTGCGGCTCGGTTCCTGTGGTGTGGTCCGGGAAGTCGCTCGTGTGCGGTTCGCCGGTGCGAAGGGGTTCCCGCTCGAGCCGTAGCGCTCGCGTCGGCGCGGCCGGCCGGACTCGGCGGTTCGGGGCCCTCGATCATCGCCCGAAGTCCTGCGTCCACCATGGTCCGCCGGAGCCGATGTGCACGCCGACGCCGAGGGAGGTGGTACGGCAGTCGACGATGTTCGCGCGGTGCCCCGCACTGTTCATCCAGGACTTCATCACGGCCTCGGGGGTTGCCTGCCCGCGAGCTGTGTTCTCCGCGGCGAGGTTCGTGATGCCGGCGGCGGCCGCCCGGTCCCACGGACTCTTGCCGTCCGGGGTGTCATGCGCGAAGTAGCCGCGTTCCGCCATGTCCTTGCTGTGCGCGGCGGCGAGGTCACGCAGGGGACCGTCGTTGCGCACGGGGGCGCAACCGGCCTTGCCCCGTTCCACGTTGACGAGAGTCAGCACGCGCTCCTCCAACGCCGTGGAGTCGCCTGTCGGGGGCGGCTTCGAACCGGTCGTGGGCGCCGGCGTGGAGACGGACGGGTGCGGCAGCGGCGGGCGTGTCGACGGAGGCGCGGATGGTGTCCGGTAGGCGGGCCGCGTCGGTGTCGCCTCCGCGGCAGGGGCCGCGGGCGGTGCCGACCCCGGGCCGGCGGGGGGTTGCGTCGGCGGGGGCGACCAGGGCGTGTCACGGGCATCGGTCGAGGGCGACGGCCTGCCCCACCTGTTGTCGACCGTGGTGGGAACCTTGGGCGGTTTCGTGCTCGTGGGGAGTCGAACACTCGCCTGGGAGGGGAGGGTGCGCTGTTCTCCACCCGGCGCACCGGACGACCTGCCGGCCGGCGTCGGGGTCGCAGCGGCGACGGTGCTCGGTGAGGGAGAACGCGACCCGGGGTCTGCCTTCGGCGGGGATGTATCGGAGAGGCCGCTCGGCAACGGGGGCGAATCGACGACGGCCGGTGGCGTGGGCACCTGGGGGGCCTCGGCCACGTGTGCGTCGCCGCTCCCGTCGGTCCGGCCGAGCGCGGTGGTGCCCGCGACGACGCCGACTACGGCGACCACCGCGAGGATCGGTGCGACGGCGACGCCCGACGGTTGGCGATGCCGCCCGTGCTGTCGCCATGGGCGGGCGGTTCGGGGTGGCTGGCTGTCTTGGGGCCGTCTGTGCCGGGCCATGATGCACCCCTTCCGCTGTCGGACGCCGGGCTTCATCGGGTGTCAACCCGGCCGAGGTCACCCGAATGGGTGACAAGTGCGGGAGATTATAACCATCTCGCCAATTTGTTCGCGAAGCCGGCAATCGGCCGCAGGGAAGCGTTGGCCGATCGCCCACACCACGACCGCGCCACGCCCGGCGCGACCGGCTACGCGGCGGGTACCGACGGACGGCGAGCGCGGTTTCCATGGCGCAAGCCGAGTCGTCTCGCGGTGCGGCGACGCGAGGCCGAGGCATCGACAGGTTGCTGCGGCGCGACGGGCCCGGCGTTGTGTTCGGGTGGGGTTGTCGGGCTGCGGGCCCGGGAGTTCCGGCTGGTCTTCCTGCCCGATTTTCGGGAGACGTCACGGATGGCCCGGGGTATCCCGATGTCCGGGGGTGGGGAGCGGAAGCCTGAGTCCCGGCTTGACCTGTTCGTGGGTCAGGAGGCTTTCGTACCTGCGCACCGTCTTGTCCTCGATGAAGAGCCTTCGGGAGACCTCGCGGTACGCCGTGAGGTCGGCGGTGACCAACACGACGACGTAGTCCCATTGGCCGAGGACGGAGTAGCACTGCTGTGCCGTCGGCTCGGCTCGTAGCCGTGCGCAGAAGGCCGTGTGCTGCGCGTCGTCGTTCTCCACCAGTTCCACGAGCGCCACCGTCGTCAGGCCCAGTCCCACCGTTTGTGGATCGACGACGGCGACTTCGGCCCGGATCACGCCCGTGCGGCGCAGTCGGCTCATCCTGCGCTGTACGGCGCTGGGGGACAGTCCCACCTTGTCACCCAGTTCGTGCAGGGGCTGGGCCGCGTCGGTCTGCACGAGGTCGAGCAGCAGGTGATCGATCTCGTCGAGAAAGGGGAGCGGGGGCACGCAATAAAGTTGCACGAAGCCGGGAAAATCGTCAATCGCATGGACCGCGGTCCGTCCTACGATCATCGACACGAGCGCATTCCGCGCCCGGGTACGGGCATCGCGCAGCCACCGCCACGATGTCCCGCGGATGTCGTCGAAGCACCGGCGGGTGAGCCGTCGACGCCTTGGCCCGCAGCCACCTGCAATGGATCGGAGCCCCCTGTGTTCGACGCTGTCACCCTCGAGTCCCTGCGGCGGCGGCCAGGCGTCAAGTGGGGCGCGGTCGAGCCCGGTGTCCTGCCGGCGTGGATCGCGGATCAGGACTTCCCCGTCGCCGCTCCGGTTCGAGACGCGCTCCTGCGCAATCTCGACGCCGACCTCGGCTACCCGGCGTGGGACGACCACCCCGAAGCGAATCCGCTCAACCGGGCCTTCGCCGAACGGATGGCAAGCCGCCACGACTTCGTGCTCGACCCCGGACACGTGCGTCTGTTCACGGAACTGATTCAGGCGCTCCAGGTCGTGCTCCATGTCGCGACCCGTCCCGGGGACACCGTCGCGATGCACGTGCCGGCCTATCCGCCGTTCCTGCAGACCCTGACCGACATGAATCGTCGACTGCTCCCGATCCCGATGGTCGACGACGGCGACGGCTGGTCCTTCGACACGGAGCGACTGGCCGAGGACGTGGCCCGTCACGGATGCCGGGTACTCCTGCTGGTCAACCCGCACAACCCCACCGGGCGGGTGATGAACCATCGGGAGCTCTCCGCGCTGGCGGAGATCGCCGCCCGCCACGACCTCCTGGTCGTCTCGGACGAGATCCACGCCGACCTCACCCACGAGCCGAACCGGCACATCCCGATCGCCTCCCTGAGCCCGGACACCGCCGCTCGCACGGTCACCCTGACCTCGGCCGGCAAGGCATTCAACCTGGCAGGTCTTCGCTGCTCGGTCGCGCACGTCGGGGACGGCCGCGTCCGGCGGGCCCTGGAGAGTCAGCCGCCCCTGCTGTTCGGTGAGGTGAGTTCGCTCAGTGTGCTGGCCACCCTGGCGGCGTGGCAGGAGGGCGACGCGTGGCTGGCCGAGGCCCGGGCGACCCTCACCCGCAACCGCCGCATGGTCGCCGAGTCGTTGCCCGCCGGGATTCGCCATTACCTTCCCGAGGCGACCTACCTGGCTTGGCTGGACTGCCGCGCGCTGGGACTCGACACCGATCCGACCGCGTTCTTTCTCGACCACACCGGGGTCCGGCTCAGCCCCGGCCCGGACTTCGGACCCGGCGGAGACGGATTCACCCGCCTCAATTTCGCCACCTCCCGAGGAGTCCTCGAAGAAATCCTGCACCGCATGCGCACCGCCGTCGAGCGACGTGCGCCCGGCCCGGCGTAGGTTCCGGTGCGCCCTCGACCTCGGGGCATGCGACTGTGCGGCGCACCCGTCGGCCGGACCGCCGTCGGGCGGCCCGAGGCCTTCGCGGGCTCCCCGGCCACCCGTCCGCGCCGTCGTTCCCACCCGCCTCCGCCGGAGGGTGGGGCGGTTTCGGCGAAGAAGCCGAAGGCCGGGCCGCTGGATGCCTGGCCGCGGCCGAGCGGCGGTGCGTGGCGAGCCGGACCGAGACCCGGCAGTCGCGCCGGCGCGCGATCCGGACGACTTCAAGGAGGAACTCGGCGTCGAGAAGTACGGCGCCGACGTGAGCTCCGCGATACCGCTTTCGAACGCGGTGTCGTCGGTGTTCCACACCACCATCCCCAGCTGTTCGAGCGGCTTGATCCGGTCTGGGGTGATCGAGCCGGCTGCGCGGGCCGGTCGTTGGTCGCCGACCCAGGCCCCCACGGCACATCTCTCCACGACCGGCGCTCTCTTCTCGGCCGGGTGCTCACACTTGTGATGGGAGGCTTCGTCCGCCGAGTACCTCCGGCGCCGGCGGTTCACCGCAGACGCCGTCTGCCGCCTTGACGCCCCATCACGCGAGGAGGCGAGTGCGGCGCGCGTGTGGTCGAACTCGACCGCGCCGGCATGCCATGGCAGCGCCTCGCCGCGAGGACGTTACTCCGGCGTTTTCGTCGCTTTGCCGGCGCGGCGGGGTGCGTGCCCGGCCGCGCCGTGGGAATGCGGTCCCGGGCGCGCACTACGCCGCGGCCACCGGTCGGTAGCTGCACACTCGGGTGGTATGCCGGTGGCGCGCGGCCACACACCGTGTGGCGCGGGTCTTCTGGCAACTCGCTCCGAACGCCTCACATCAGGGATCGTGCTCGGGAATGTGGGGTTCGGTCGGCGGTGGTCGGCAGGTGGATCGCCCCGCTCAGGTGTCCAGGAGGCGGTTCAGGGCGCGGCGTGCGCGGGTCGCGGCGAGTGGGTCGCGCTGAAGTTGTCGGAGTTGGTTGAGGGCCAGCATGATTCCGACGAGTTCGTAGACCAGTTGGTCGGGGTCGGTGTCCGCGGGCAGGTCCGCGGCCTCGACCGCCGTCTGGATGTGTCGACGCAGGTCGTGCTGCCATTGTGCGTGCACGCCCGCGACGGCGTCGCGCACGGGTCCGTCCCGCCCGTCGAACTCCGTTGCCGCAGCCGTGAAGAAGCAACCGCCGGGCAGTACGTCCCGCTCCAGGTACGACACCCACGCCTCGCACACCGCGCGCAGGCGCTGCAGTCCCGGGGGCGTCTTCGGTACCCGCTGGGGCACTTCGCGGGCGAACAGTTCCGCCGCGGCCTCGACGACGGCGAGTTGGAGACCCTCCTTCGCGCCGAAGTGGCCGAGGATCCCGGCCTTGCTCATGTCCAGATCGGACGCGAGCCGGCCGATGGTCAGACCCTCGAGTCCTTCCGCGGAGGCGACCATCACGCTGTGATCCAGGATGCGCTGTCGGGTACGGCGCGCCTCCAGGGCGGAGTTTCGAGGGCTCATGGAGTGCATGATAGCCAATCCCGACCACTTTAACTTCCGATCGATCGGTAGCTATATTGCCCGGAGTCCGTGTCCGGCTTGATCACCAGCCCCTGGGAGAACCCCTTGCCCTGGTCCCGTTGTCAGCGCCCTGGCCCACCGCCGGTCCGCCCGCGTGCCGGTCGACTCCGATTCGAAGAACACGGTGGATACCGGTGATGCCTGGTCGCCGGGTGGCGGGACACGTTGTTCTTCATCCTTCCGACATCCGTGGCCAAGGACGCCGGAGGAGGGCAGTTTTGCGACGTTGTACCGCGAGTCGGTCGGGCGTGCTGCCGCTCGCGGGCGACGTCGAACCGGGCATTGGAACGGGGCGTTTCCAAGGGACGGCGTCCCGGGGCGCGGCGAGGCGAGGCGGCCCGCCGCCACCTGCCCGGTTCGAGCCGATACGAACGCACTACGAGGAACTCGGCGCGCCATGAGGCACACGACCGGTGGGGATGCGACACCACCCGTGGCGGATGTTACGGGGGAACCTCGCGACCCCTTCGAGATCACTCACCCGGGGCTCCGCTCCGCGTCCTCGGTCGAGCAGATCGAAGACGTGCTACGCGAGGAGTTGAGTACACGGTTGGGCCATCAGGTGCACGTCGCCCTGGGCGGTGAACACAGCGACAGGGAAACGGTCCGGGAGAAGGCCCAAGGGCTGTACGACATGTCTCTACGCTATCCCGGTGCGCCCATCGACATGGTCGTGGCCGGAGACTGCGATCCGTCGGACTACGCCGAGAGTCTGGTCGACACCGGCGTACTGGTCTTCGCGTCGTCGACTCTCGCTGTCGGAACCAGATCCGCGTACCTCGCACGATTGGCCCGCGACGTGGAGGGTTCGCATCGTTTGCCCGGCGGCACCGCGACTCCCATGGGCACGGCGGTCCACGAGTACGGCCATTTCGTGGAACTGGGTCTGGCCGTCTCGGGCTGGAAACAGGCGGACACGATGCCCGAGTTCCCGTATACGCTCCAGGAAGGAGTGGGGAGGGTGATCGCCCAGGGGCGAGGCGGTGAGCGACCCCGGACGAGCGACGTCGCCAAAGAGCTGGGTGGTTACGCCACCAAGGCCGGGCTCGGGCACGCCATCTCCAGTACCGACGGGCGGATCCGAAAGGAGCTTCTCGAGCTGACTCCGGAGGCCGTCGGCGACGTACACATGAACGCTCGCCATGCCCGCCGTGCCAACAAACACATAGTGTTCCGCCTCGACAAGGCCGTGATCCAACCCGGCCCGCGCATTGCGGAGCACCACGCTTGGGAACTGGCGCGCGCCCACCTGTTGTCGACTCGACCCACCTCACCTGAGATATCGACTCCCGTGGCAGCCGGACGAATCACCGCCGCCGCAGGCTTTACGCCTCTCACCGGGAGGCAGTTCGAATCATTCCGGGATCGAACCGGTCACGATCGAGCGGATCGCGGAGTCGGACCGGCATCCCGCCGGCCGGTGCCGCAGCGTGAACCGTAATCCGGCCATGAGGGCCTCTCAGTAGTACTCGCCGAGAAACCACCGAAGTTTGCCGACCTGCGGTGATACGACTGTCGGCGTCATCGACGGTGGTCGCCGGGGGCGAGGAGACCGGTGAGTTCGGCGATGGCCTCGGGCGTGAGGTGGAAGTACCGCTGGAGGTTCTCGGCTTTGCGGTGGCGGGACTTGGGCATGGGCATGAGCAGGCTCTCGCCGGCCTGGCCGAGGTGGGTGAGGCCGGAGTGTCGAAATTCGTGCAGGTCCCACGGAGCCGGGCCCGTTCGCGGCGGTGTGCCGGTCGAGCAGGGCGCGGGCCTGGCCGTACGACAGTCGTGCGAGGACGGTGTCGGGCACACGTCGCGCGGCCCGACGACCTTGTTCGGGCCCGGGCGGCGACGGGTGACGAACACCGGTCCGCGGGTGCGGCCCTTGAGCAGGCGTGGCAGCGGGCGGGCAGTGCCCGCGTCCCGGTACACCGTCTCCAGGGCGATGTCCTCGCGTTCGATGCCGCGTCGCCTGCGTCGGGCCGCTCCCTTCGCCCTGACCGGGGCCCGGCGGCCCGCGAGGTCGAGGTCCTCGATGTTGAGGTCGAGGACCTCCTCTGCTCTCGCGCAGGTCTCGTACCTGTTGACTGAACTAGTTGAGATGTTCTTGCAGTTCAGTGACCCAATGGTGGCCTCGTCGTTGATCCGGCCATGGAGTCATCGAGAGACTTGGCGTCGATGTCCGTGCCGTTGGTCGGACAGCTGGTCGCCACGGAAGATCCGTGGGAGCCCTACCGGCTCATCGACCCGTTCGGTGAGCCGGTCGATGCGGTCACCGCCTATCTGCGGGACCTACAGGCGTACGGTCGGCCGGCCACGACGGTCCGCTCGTACGGGATGGACCTCCTGCGTTGGGTCCGCTTCCTGTGGGCCGTTGACGTGCCGTGGGACCGGGCGACCCGGATCGAGGCGCGGGACTTCTCTCGGTGGCTGCAGGTCGCGGGTCAACCCACGCGTCTGCACTGGCGCCGCCAAGTCGACGTCGAGTGGTGGCGGCCGGGCGGGAAGCCGTACGCGGCATCGGTCCGCGCGCACAGTGAGACGGTCCTCCGCAGTTTCTACGATTTCCACCGAGACGTCGGCAGCGGGCCAATCCTCAACCCGTTTCCGCTCGACCGTTCGCGCCGGGGCCGACGGGCGCATGAACACCGCAACCCGATGGAGGCGCCCCGTAATGAACGCGCCGGGCTCTACCGCCCGACGGTGCCCCAACGAGTGCCTCGCAGCGTCCCGGACACGGAGTTCAACGAAATCTTCGCTCGACTGCCCTCGCACCGGGACCGGGCTCTGGTCGCCTTCTACGTCTCCACCGGTGCCCGCGCCAGCGAACTGCTGACGTCCACGCAGGGCGGCGCCGACCCGGGACGGCAGCTGATCACCGTGGTCCGCAAGGGCACCGGCGAGGTCCAGGAACTTCCCGCGTCGACCGACGCGTTCGTCTGGCTGCGGCTCTACCAGTTGGAGATGGGAGAGGACATCCCGCGGGGCCGCAAGACTCCGCTGTGGTGGACACTGCGGGCGCCTTCGAAGCCCCTCACCTACCACGCGGCCCATCGGATGTTCGAACGGGCCAACACGAAGGCGGGGACGTCAGCGACGCTGCACGCGCTTCGGCACACCGCCGCCTACCGCATGGCCGAGGACCCGAACCTTCCGCTTACCGATGTCCAACTCGTCCTGGGGCACCGGTTGTTGACCACGACTCAGATCTATCTCACGCCCCGGAAGGAAGAGGTGATTCGTCGGTTGCTGGCGCACCATGCGGAGCAGACCCGCCTGGCCGCAGCCCGCACCGCCCCCGTTCCGGCGACCGGATATCGGGCGGAGAGCCTGGAGATCCTGTTCGGGACCGGTGCCCGGTGACGGCCGGCATCGCCCTGCCAGCGGCGAACCCCCGGGCCGTTGCGGCGACGGTTCCCGCACCACCGTCGCAGCGGGAGGCGGCCCGGCTGCGGTTTCCGGCTCGTCCTGTCCCTGCGAGTTGGGCCGCCGCCGAGTGGTCTCGAGAAGAGGTGAACCGGGCGTTGTCCCGCCCGCCGTTCCTGCCGGGAAACACCCAGGAGGCGAAGTACCGGTTGGGTATGGCCATGTTGTTGGACTGGCTGGAGGATCAGCCGGGAAGCACGTGGCAGCAGCGTTGGCTGGGCAGCGGCATCGAGCAGGCCGGGGCCGCCTGGCGGCCGCTGCTCGGACAATGGCTGGGGAAGCGCGGCTTGGGCTCGGTATGGCGCGTCCGCGCGCTCGGGCCCGCGCTGGGGACGGTGATCGGCGCCGATATCCTGCGTCCGTCGGTGCGTTGGCTCACGGCCGTATCGGTGAACGGCAGAGGCGTGCTGGGTCACAGCATGGCTCGCTGCCGCGATCCCCGCGGCTTCGCGCAGTTGCGAGAACAGACTGAAGCCGCCGAGAACCTGTGTCTCGCCGATGCCCGGTTGGCCTTGTCCCGCGCCGCGATCATTCTCGCGGCCAAGGGCGGCCCGTTGACCGACATCACCGTGGGAGACGTACTGGAGCTGTTCGACGCCCAGGCTGCGGTTCACACCCGGATGCCTTCGGGCACCACGGCCTTCTACCAATTGCTGCGTCGGCTCGGCGCGCTCGGGGCCGGCGCCCCGGAAAGTCTGCGCGAGGTCCGTCTGCAACAGCAGCGGCAGCCCGAGGAACTGGTCGACCGCTACGGGTTGGTCGTCGGCCCGGTCCGGGACCTGCTGGTGGACTACCTGCGAGAGCGCCAGCCGGCCATGGACTACACCTCGTTGAAGATGCTCTCCTACCACCTCGGCAAGTGCTTCTGGCGGAACATCGAGCATCACCATCCCGGGCTGGACAGCCTGCGTCTGACCCCGGAGGTCGCCGACGCGTGGAAGGCGAGACTGCGGACGAAGACCAAGGTCGTGACGGGGCCGGACGGCCAAAGGGCCGACATCGTCGTGGAGCGGATCAGTTACCGCGAGTGTCTCACCGCCGTTCGGGCCTTCTACCTGGACTTGGCCCAGTGGGCTTTGGAAGATCCGGGGCGCTGGGGTCCGTGGGTTGCTCCCTGCCCGATCCGTGAGGCGGAAGTGTCCCGGAACAAGTTCGCGCGGCGACGCAAGGCCCGCATCGACGCTCGCACCCGCGAACTACTGCCCGTCCTTCCCATCCTCGTCCGCACGGTCGACCGGCACCGCAAGGACACCGCCGACATCCTGGAGATCGCCCGCCGGGCCCGGCCGGGCGAGATCTTCACCGCCGCCGGCCGCAGACTCGTGCGCACCGTGGTTCCCACGGGAACGGCGGACAAGACCTGGGCATCAGCCCCCGGCGTCGGCAAGCGGCACGATCTCGGGCTGGAGGAAGAACGCGCCTTCTGGACCTGGGCCGCGGTCGAAGTCCTGCGGGCCACCGGAGTACGCATCGAAGAACTGTTGGAGCTCAGCCACCACAGCTTGGTGCAATACCGGCTTCCCACCACGGGCGAACTCGTTCCCCTGCTGCAGATCGCCCCTTCCAAGACCGACACCGAACGGCTCCTGCTCGTCAGCCCCGAACTCGCCGACGTCCTCAGCACGATCATCTGCCGCGTCCGGGACGCGTCCGGGGCGATCCCCCTCATCCGGGCCTACGACCGGCGCGAAAACCGATGGCTGGAGTCGGCCCCGCTGCTGTTCCAGCGCCCAGTGCGCACCGAGAACCGCCGGATCGGCGACGAAACCATCCGCGCGTGGCTCGCTCGGGCCCTCACGGAAACCGGTTTGATCGACCCGGAGACCGGCGGACCCCTGCACTACACCCCGCACGACTTTCGAAGGATGTTCATCACCGACGCGATCATGAGCGGGTTGCCACCGCACATTGCCCAGGTCATCGCAGGTCACCGGGACGTCAACGTGACCCTCGGTTACAAGGCGATCTATCCCGAAGAGGCGATCCTGGCTCATCGGGCGTTCCTCGAACGGCGTCGATCGCTGCGGCCCAGCGAGGAATACCGCGTCCCCACCGACGATGAGTGGAGCGAGTTCCTCGGCCACTTCGAACGACGCAAAGTCTCCGTCGGCGCCTGCGGCCGGGCATTCGGCACCCCCTGCATCCACGAACACGCCTGCGTCCGCTGCCCGATGCTCTGGCCCGACCCTGCCCAACGGGAGCGACTCGTCGAGATCCGCGACAACCTCCAGGCTCGCATCGCCGAGGCCGAACGCGAAGGCTGGCTCGGCGAAGTCGAAGGACTACAGATCAGCCTGGCCGGGGCCGAAGAAAAGCTCGCTCAACTCGACCGACGTCCCACCGCCCACACCCCAGTCGATCTCGGCATCCCCACCGTCGTCCGCCTCGACGGCACCGGCGCCCACTGAAGTGCCCAACACGCCACGAAAGAGACCCAGTTCGCAAAGTTCAGAGAATAGAGCATCCGGTAGAGGGTCTTCTCTCCGACGTCGACGTCGCGCCGGGCGATCAGTCGGTCGATCGCGGCGCGCGAGCGCACCGGGGTCTCGCTGTCCGGCGTCGGCAAGCGCCGACACCCGTCGGGTACGGACGGAGCGTCGTGACCTCGCTCGACACACCACGTCAGCCACGACGACACCGCCGTCCGACGTGTGTTCGAGGTGTTGCCCGCGGCGGCGCCCCAGGCGAGTTCGAGGGCTTCGCCGATTTCGTCGTCGGCGACCAGGGCGAGCGGGCGGTCCCCGCCGACACGGTCGACGATCGCGTTGAGCGCGGTGCCATAGCCGCGCACGGTGTTCGGGTTGTCGAGGGCGTCGACGAACGCGTCGGCGGCCGTGGCCACCGACCACGTCTTGCCGGTCGGCAGGCGCGCGATGTTCCCCGTGCTTCGAGCTTGGCACGGATATCGGGGCGATATCCGGGCTTCTGGTGGTGCCCGGGCTCCGCGATGTGGTTGCCCTCGGGTGCGGGGCCATGCCCGGCGCGTCAGAAGGCAGCCATGGTGGCGGTGAGGGCGATGACGCGTGGGGGTTGGTGGGTGGTGTGGTCGATGCAGGCGAGGAGGTTGGCCCGTTCGGCGTGCATCCAGGGGCGCGATCCCGGCACCTCGACCTCGGCTGACCCACCCGTCCGGCACCCGGGCCGGGCACCACAGCCGTGCCGGGTGGGAGCGGTCGGGCGACTCGGCGATGGAGTTGATGAACGGGCAGCCCCGGTGTGAGATCGCCGGCAATCCCTCGGCGATGAAGCGGGCCAAGCCGAGGATCCGGTTCTCGGGGCAGCCGGGGTGCTGGGCCTCGACCCTGTCGAAGGCCGCCTGATAGTCGGCGGCGACGATCCGCAGCCACTCCGCGACCAGCACGTCCTTGGTTTCGAAGTGCCGGTAGATCGCCATCTTGGAGGTCTCGGCCCGCTCGGCGATCGCCTGGACCCCCACCCGCCGGATCCCCTCGCTCTGGAAGAGTTCTTCCGCAGCGTCGAGGATGCGCTCACGAGGTGGCAGTTTGGCCACCCTGCCCGGTCTGCTGACGCTTGCTGCCCCGCGCGGCGTACGCGGAGCCGTCTTCGCCTGGGAAGGTCGCGGCCCCCGCCTCCCGGGGGCTCGGCCATCAGCGTGTCGTCGCTGCGACCGTGCATGTGGCGGCCCGGGCTCATTATGGCCCATACGGTCCAGAACCAGTAGGATGGGCGTATGCCCCGGCCTCGTGAGTTCGACGAAGATCGTGTGATTCTCGCCATCCGCGACGAGTTCTGGGACAAGGGCTACGCCGCGACGTCGATGGACGACCTGCTGCGCGTGAGCCGGCTCGGCAAGGGCAGCCTCTACGGGGCGTTCGGGGACAAGCGCAGTCTGTTCCTGCGGGTGCTGCGCGACTACGATGACGCGAACCTGCTGATGCTGCGCAAGTCTCTGGAGTCCGCGGCGCGGGGGATCGGCGTGGTGCGCGAGTTCGTGCTGGGCCCGACCGACGACCCGACCGGGGCAGTTGCGCGTCGGGGTTGCCTGCTGGCCAACAGCAATGCCGAGCTTGCCTCCAGCACTCCGGACGTGGCCGTTGAGGCCCGCCGCAGCTACGACGCGATCACCACCATTCTCACCGCGGCACTGGAGCGCGCCCAGCGCGAAGGAGACCTCGACCCCGACCTCGACCCCGCCGAGACCGCCCGCGCGGCCCTTGTTGCCCAGCTCGGCCTCATTGCGCTTGGGCGCACCGGCACGGACGTCGACGTGCTCACCACGGTGGCCCAGTCCGCCCTGGCGCGGTTGCTGCCCACTCCGGCGCAGTAGCAACAACTCACCGGCCGACCTGTGCCGCCGCGGCCTGCAATCGGCCGCGAGTCCTGGATGGGGGCGCCCTCGGTCGGGTGCTGCGGCTCTTGTCGGAGGCCGCGGCCCGCCGACCGCGCTCTGGCACGGTGGCCGATCGCAGGCGGGTTCGGATTGCGCGACCCGGCGGGTCGATGCTCGCGCGATGGTCGGCGCTGTCGGTGGGGCGGTCACGAAGGTGTCCGTCCGGCGGCTCCGAGGTCGCGCCTGCGGGGTATCCGCGCTGCGGTGTGCTCGGCTCGGCGGCGGGGTCGGCCGCCCCGAGAGCCCTCGGCGCCGAAGCAATCTTGACCGCCCGGTCCATATCAGGCAGGGTTGTGGACGTCATGGTCCATAACTTGAAGGAGGGCGGCATGGCCGTCTTGGAAGACAAGGTCGCCGTGGTCACCGGGGGCAGCACGGGCATCGGGTTCGCGACCGCACGCGCGTTCCGCGACGAGGGTGCCAAGGTGTTCATCACCGGTCGCCGCAAGGAAGCGCTCGACGCCGCGGTCGATGAGCTCGGACCCGGCGTGACCGGCGTGGTCTGCGATGTCTCGGTGCCCTCAGAGCTCGACGCGTTCTACAGGATCGTGCGCGATCGGGCCGGACGCATCGACGTGCTGGTCGCCAACGCCGGCATCGCCACCGCGGCTCCGTTCGGCGAGGTGACGGAGGAACTGATCGACGCGGTGTTCGCCACCAACGTCAAGGGAACGATCTTCACTTTCCAGCAAGCGCTCCCGCTGCTCAGCACGAACGCTTCGGTGATCCTGACGGGTTCGACCGCCGGGACACGGCCCAACCCGGGGCTCGAGATCTACGGAGCGTCGAAAGCCGCGGTCCGCAACCTCGCCCGCGGCTGGGCCCACAGCTCGCGCGAACATGGCTTTCGGGTCAACGTCGTATCCCCGGGAGGTGCGCGCACCCCTGGACTGTTCGACCTGCTCGGGCCCGAGATGTTCGAGCAGGCCGAGGCCGGAGGCGGCGTCCCCCTCGGCCGGCTCGCCGAGCCCGAGGAGATCGCCGCCGTGACGACGTTCCTCGCCTCGGACGCGTCGAGTTACGTCAACGGTGCCGAGTTCTTCGCCGACGGTGGATCCGCGCAGGTGTGAGTGCTCTCGTAGGCGCCGACAGCCATACGAGGGCTTGACCCACGGGGCGTTCGACGCCGGTGCGTCGATCGGGTGCGACGAGGGCGACGATGTCCGCCGGTCTTGCCATCGGCTCGGCTTCGGCGAGTACCTGGTACAGCGAGGCGAACGGTGAGCGCACGGTACAGCGAGGCGACCGAGGGGTGAAGGAAGCCATCATGCGCGTACCGCACACCGAACACGGGATCGTCTCCGCCCTCGCGACTCCACTGCGGAACGCGGCCGGGCCGCCGCACCTGCGGGGACCGTGGGCCGGGTCATCGATCCGTCGGGGGTCGACGTGCACGACGAGCCTGGTGCGCGTGACGCACGGCCCTCCGGAACCGGCCACGGATCCCGTCCAAGGGGCCGTGGCCGGGGGCGCGCTCGAAGGGGGCGGCGAGCAGGCACAGCCACACGGTGTGGCCGTGGGTGGTGCGGGCGCGGCCCAGGACGCCGAGCGCGGATCGTGTCGGGGGCGGACCGGCCCGGGAAGCCGACCTTGGTGTTGACGGCCACCTCGGGGTGGCGGCCAGGACGGTCACGAGATCGGCCGCCCGGTGCGCGTCGAGGCCACCGAACTCGACTGCCCGGTGAGGCCGTTCATCGTGCCTCCCGACGGCTCCGCTACCGAGGTCGGCCCCACTCGCCTCCGCCCGGCCGCAAACGGTGGCGACGGTACGTCGCTCCGCGCGGGCGACGTCGTGACAGCGATCGGGCTCTACATCGACGCGGCCGACCTGGCACGGACACATCCCGCGACCGCAGATCGAGTCCGCGCCCTCATCGACAACGCGCACCACTGTTGGCTACGGACAACCCGTGAGGAGGCCCTGCCCTGGGGGCACGCTCTTCGCCGCGCGGGTGCGCGTAGACCCCATGGATGCGAAGTTCCACACCCATCACCGAAGAACACATCTCCGCGTGAGCCATCGGGCCGACATGAGAGGCATAGTGGTCGCCAATCATTCGGCCTTGAAACACTTCCCCGGAATTGATCCTGCGCCGCGGGCCGTGCGCAGCGTTGAGCGCCCGATGCTGTCTGGGATCGATCCGCAGCCAAGTCACCGAGCCTGCGCGACATGGCCGCCCGACTCGTCATCACCACCGGCCGCACGGCGCCCGTTCCCGCGCGTCGGGTGGGGTCGGCTCGGCGCGTGTCGGAATCACGTGAGGCGCAGGGTGGCGTGTGTGGTGTGGCGGCGTGGTTCCTCTCGGATGTCGATGCTTTCGGCGAGGTGTTCCACGATGGCCAGGCCGCGGCCGTGTTCGTCGTCGGTGCATGGGGGGTGGGGGTGCTCGTCCGGTTCGCCGGAGTCGATGACCTCGACGTTCAGGACGCGGTCGGTCAGGGTCAGGACGAGGGTCATGTCGGCGCGGCCGTGCCGGGCGGCGTTGGCGGCCAGTTCGCCGACGATCAGGACGGCGGAGTCCAGGTCGTCTCCGGTCACGCCCCAGGAGGCCAGGAGGGCGCGGGCGAATCGGCGGGCGTCGGAGACCCGGCACTCCTGGGCCGGCAGGGCGGTGGCGGCGCATCGGGGAGTGTCGGGTGGCGACGTTGCCCGTGTCCGGCGGCGAAGCCCTCCGGTCTGGGCCGGCGGTGTTGCGTTCGGTGGCACGAACATGGCGAGGCTCGCGATCTTGTCGGTCCCGACCCCCGAGGAGAACGACCGTTCTCAAAACTTGCTGCTATTGTAGGAGAACGATGGTTCTCAATGCAAGAGGGCTCAATGCAAGGGGGAGAGGGCGAGTGTCATGATCGACTCCGAGACCGCGGAGCTGCGGGTCCTGGACGCGGCCGAGTCCCTGTTCTACGCCCGGGGCATCCAGGCCGTGGGCATGGACGAGATCCGCACCGCGTCCGGCGTCTCCCTCAAGCGGCTCTACCGGCTCCACCCGTCCAAGGCGGACCTGGTGGAGGCGTACCTGCGGCGACGCGACCTCCGGTGGCGCCGGAGCCTGGCCGCGTACGTCCAGGCCCGGACCGACCCGCGCGAGCGGATCCTGGCGGTCTTCGACTGGCTCCACGACTGGTTCGCCGAGCCCGATTTCCGGGGCTGCGCCTTCGTCAACTCCTTCGGGGAACTCGGCGCCGGCGAAGCCGCGGTCGCCGAGGCCGCCCGGGCACACAAGGAGCACTTCTTCCGCTACCTCGCCGACCTGACGACGGCCGCCGACGCGCCGACCCCGCTGGCCGACCACCTGGCCCTGCTCGCCGAAGGCGCCATGACAACCGCGGCGATCATCGCCAGCCCCGAACCCGCACACCAGGCCCGCGACGCCGCCCGCCTCCTCCTCGACGCCACGTACAGCGCCGCCCGTCCCGCCTGAACACCGCGGCCCACCGGCTGCCCGGCGGCGGCGACGGGGGTGGT
This sequence comes from Embleya sp. NBC_00888, assembly GCF_045207655.1. Taxonomy (NCBI): domain Bacteria; kingdom Bacillati; phylum Actinomycetota; class Actinomycetes; order Kitasatosporales; family Streptomycetaceae; genus Embleya; species Embleya sp. NBC_00888. The sequence goes on from NZ_CP108785.1 coordinate 4,899,872, forward strand.
CTGTCACGACCTCCTCGTTCTCGACGAAGTGCATATCGGCCCGGTCCGCGCGGCAGACCGCCACGCTCGGCGGGTCGAGTTCCCACGACGTGTCCGCGACGCGAGCACCGACCGCACAGGGCTCCGTGATCCAGGTGCGCCCCGTCGGTGAGGAACGCGATCCCGACGCGGCGTCGGACCGGGTGATCGGGCCGACGGCGAGATCCGCCGCACCGGAACCCGGCACAAGATCTCCGCCGCCACGGATCCACGTCGAACGCAGACGTTTCCTCCGGCCGATCCCGCCGAACCGCGACCGCCGTATCCCCTGCCGTGCAGCCGACTTCGCGGCCACGGCGGACGCCCGGATTCCCCGACGGCGATGGGGCAGGGCGGCGGCTCGGAGCAGCCACGGTCCCGTGGACCAGCCGGTACCGCGTCAGGCGCGTCAGGGCGCCGGCGGACGGATCGCCGCCCACCTGGCGCTACCTGTGCCGGTGCGGCCGGGAACCTGTCCGGGGCCCGATCGGTTGGCAATCGGGCCCCTGCCCCGTGGCGACCCCGGGGCAGGGGTCGGGCCGCGGCGAACGCCGCGGGTGGTGGGGAGTCAGCTGCGCGCGAAGGCCCCCGACAAGAGGTGCCCGGCTCCAGGCGCGACAGCATCGAGTTTCATGGCGCGCAGCATCTGGTGGGCGGTGCATACGGCAGCGGAGACCACCGGGACCCCCAGCGTCTGTTCGGCTTGTTCGATGGCGCCCAAGGACGGCATCTGGACACAGGCGGAGAGCACGACGGCATCCACGCCGGCATAGTCCATGCGGCGTGCGATACCGGGCAGCTTGAAGGGGTCATGGGCGGCGACCTCAAGGTTGTCGGCGATCTCGAGTGCCTCGTAGTCGACGATCTCGATGCCTTCGAGCTCGAGATACCCGACCACGGTCCGGGTCAACGGCAGCATGTAGGGCGCGATGAGAGCCACCCTCTTGGCCTTGAGAATATGCAGCCCCTGGACCAGTGCTCCTGCGCTGGTGACGACCGGCGCGGGAGCGTTGTTCCGGACGGTCCTGTGGTGGAGGCGTTCCTCCGACACACGGTGGTATCCCGGGCCCATGCTCATGATGGCCACGAGGCAGGCGTAGCCCAGGACGTCGACGTGGGCGTCGGAGAGTTCCAAGGCGCATCGGTCCGAGTCGGCGTCCATGGTCCTGAGTTGCTCCGGAGTGACGTGGGTCATCCTCATGCGGCTCGAGTGGAAGGTGAAGCGCTCGGGTGCGATGGCGTGGCGCGCCCGCAGGATCGCGGGTATCTCCGTTTCCATGGTGATGTTGGAACTGGGGACGATCTGGCCGATGCGGTATGTCGAGGAACGTGTCAACGGACGTCCACCACCGGGTTGGTCAGCGTGCCGATGGAGGCGATCGTGGCCTCCACCAGGTCGCCGGGGAGAAGGAACTGCGGGGGCGTGAGCCCCGCACCGACTCCGGAGGGAGAGCCGGTGGCGATGACGTCGCCGGGCTCCAGGGTGACGCCCGAGGAGATGTCCGCGATGAGCCGGGGGATCGTGAACAGCATGTGCCGGGTGTTGGACTTCTGCTTCACCTCGCCATTGACGCGCAGGGACATGTCCAGATCGGGTGGTTGTGGGAGCTCGTCCCGGGTGACGACCACCGGTCCGAACGGTGCGTAGCTGTCTTGGCCCTTGGAGAAGAACCACTGGCCCGAGCGGCGCTGGTCGCGGGCGCTGATGTCGTTGAGGATGCTGTAGCCGAAGACGTGGTCCCAGGCGTCTTCTTCGCTGACGCGCCGAGCGGTGCGGCCGATGACGACCGCGAGTTCGCACTCCCAGTCGAGCTGGGCGGTGAGGTGCCCGTCGTGTCGGATCGGCTGCCCGGGGCCGACAACGGCTGTGGCGGGCTTGCTGAACAGCACAGGGCGTGAGGGCAGGTCCTTGTCGGTGTCCAGGGTGCGGCTCGCTTCGGCGACGTGCTCAACGTAGTTGAGGCCCACTCCGATGATCTTGCCCGGCCGGAAGGGGGTGTGCAGGGCCACGTCGTCGCGGTGGTGGATGTAGGGATGCAGCGACTCGAGCGTGCGTTCCCGGAGCACCATCCGCACCGAGTCCAGGCCGAACGGGCCGGCCTGGATGAGGGACATGAGGTCGGTGGGCAGGGTGATTCCCGTGTCGATGGACAGCACAGCGAAGTCGACGATGTGTCCGTCGACTTCGGCTCCGAATCGAGGGGGCCCGTCGTGGACCGAGAACGTGACGAGTCGCATGGGTACTCCAGAACTGGGACGTGGACGAGGATGGGTGAGGACGACGGGGGACCGGGGCACGCCTCGGGATCGGAAGACGGCGCAGTGCCGGCCTGCCGTCAGGCGAGGGGCTGGTGGCCGTCGTTGTCGGGGTAGGCCTCCTCGCGCCAGAACGCGAGCGAGCGCATGACGGGGAAGTCGTTGAAGGAGAACAGCACCGCATCGTCGGAGGCGCCGGTGTTGGCGTGCTCGTGCCACGCCCAGGACGGGACGCAGAAGATGTCGCCTTCCTTCCAGTCGAAGCGCTTGCCGGCGATGACGGAGGAGCCTTGGCCCTTGGCCGCGGTGTAGATGACGGAGCCGGTGTGGCGGTGGGCTCGGGTGCGCCGGCCGGGCCGTAGCAGTTGGATGTGCGCGCTCATGGTGGGCATCACCGAGCCACCGGTGAGCGGGTGGGTGTACTCCATGATCACGCCGTCGTAGGGGGAGTCCTCGCTCGTCCGGGCGAGGTTCAGCAACGCCTGGTAGGTGGGTTCCCAGAGGTAGGCGAACAGGGGCGAGTATGGCTTGCTCCACTCCCGGGCGCCGTAGGGAAGCAGGGTGCCGGAGTAGGTGAGCAGCGAGGAGTCGACGACATCGCCGGCCGTCTGGTGCAGGTCTGGGTGGACTTCGTAGAACGGTGCGTCCAAGGCGTTGACGAGGGGAATGTCGAGGCCGTCCTGCCAGATGCAGGGGGTGTCGAACGATTCGTTGCCGTGCTCGTGCCAGGTGCCGTTGGGAGTGATGGCGAAGTCCCGCGGCCCGACCTTGAGCTTTTGGCCGTCGACGATCGTCCAGGCTCCGGTCCCCTCGATGACGAAGCGCAGCGCGGCGGCCTGGTGGCGGTGTGCGGTCATGGCCTCGCCCGGGCCCATGATCTGCAGGCCGGTGTACAGCAGTCCGACGGCTGCGCTGACGTCGCGGCGGCCGGGGTTGGTCAGCATGACCACGCGTCGGCCGGCGTCGTCCGCCTTGACCAGCGGGAGGGCCTTGCGGACCAGGGGGCGCAGTTTGTCGTAGGACCAGTGCGTGGGGACGGACCTGGGCTGGGGGTACCACGGCTCGATGGCGTTCGCGACCGTCCACAGGGCGCCCGCGTCCAGTTCGGCGAGTTCGTCGTAGTAGGCCTCGAGTTCGGGGGTGTCGGCCACCCGGGCTCGGCCGATCCGGCTGTCGTCGTAGGCGGTGGTCATGCTTCCTCCTTCTCGGACCGGGCGAGCAACGGTTCGCCCTGTGAGGCCGCGGTTTGCCGGGTGAAGGTGACGGGGGCTTGTGGCCTGTTGTCCACGTGGAGCCGGAAGATGTCGAACCGGTTGTAGTGGCCGGTGATGTCGTGCATCTGCCTGGGTTGGATGCAGCGGGCCAGGTCGATCTCGCCGTAGACGATGCCTTCATCGTCGACGAGGGGTTCGGTGACAGGGCGCCCGTCGGGGCCGAAGATGCCGGAGAGTGCGCTGCGGGGCCGGTCGAACAGGGCCCGGATCTCCTGGTCGTCGCCTGCGACGGTGTCGGCGATCTCCGCGGTGAGCGAGGAGCAGGCGACGACGGAGAAGACCTTGCCCTCGAAGCTGTGGGCCGCGGTGCGTACCGCGATGGCTTCGGACATGTCGTAGTCGGCCGGGGCCACCGGCAAGGCGATGTAGCCGGCTACGTGGATGAGTTCTCCCTGCGCAAGCAGGGTGAACCTGGCCAATGTGTTGGTGTTCTCGCCACAGGCGAGGGTGCCGAGCGGGCCCAGCGGGGTCTGGTGGACGCGCAGGCTGCTGCCGTCGCCGCCGGTCCAGGTCAGTTTCTCGGCCCAGGTGGGAACAAGTTTGCGATGCACTCCCAGCACGTCACCGTCGGGGCCGATGGTCACCAGCGAGTTGTACAGAACGCCCAGGCTGTGTGCGGAGCGCTCGTTGACTCCGATGACCAGGACGACTTCGTGCCGGCGGGCGGCCTCGCGCAGCGTGTCGATGTGCGGGCCGGGAACGTCCACGGCGGTGCGGTAGAGGCGTTCGAACCAGGGGGATCCCTGGACGGGGTTCATCGTCCAGTTCCAGTACGGGTAGCCGGGGACGAACACCTCGGGGAACACGACCAGGGAGGCGCCGTTGCGGGCGGCCTCGGCGATCAGCACGACGGCCTTGTCGACGGTGGCGTCGGTGTCCAGGAAAACGGGTGCGGCCTGTACGGCAGCGGCCGTGAACCGCGGCAGGTTTCGAAGGTCTAGCACTGCCGTCCTCCTCGTCGACCCCTGCCGGCGGCGCGGTGTGCGTGGCGTGCGGGCGCGGTGGCCGTGCAGACGGGAGGCGACGCCCGCCGGGCATCGGCCGTCGGGTGGCTGCGCCTGGCATCCAGGGGCGGGCGGGGTGCGTCGTGAGCGCAGGACCGCTTCCGCGGAAGGGAGGTTGACATATCGCCAATGTAGGAAAGCGGGTTGCTCCCTTCTATCGGAACAGTGCTGCACATGATCGGCTGAACGCGGGCCCGCCCTCGGCCGAGGGCTCAGTGGGTGCGAGCCAGGGAGCTGGAGGGGGTCTCCCCGAACCGGCGGCGGTAGGCCGCGGAGAATTCTCCGAGGTGGCCGAAGCCCCAGCGGATGGCGATCTCGGTGACCGTCACCGCGCCGGGCGGTGCCGTGAGGAGCTCTTGGCGCACGCGTTCCAGACGCAGGCGCCGGAGCAGGGACATGGGTGAGACGCCGCGGTGTTCCTTGAAGCCCGCGTACAGACTGCGGGTGCTCACGCCGGCGTGGGCCGCGATCCCGGTGACCGTGAGCGGCTCGGCGAGGTGGGCGCGCATGTATTCCTCCGCCTGGCGCACATATCCGGGTGCGGCACTGTCGGATGAAGTCCGGGCGCAGGGCGCCGTGTTGGGCTGGGCCTCGAGCAGGGCGGAGGCCAGGAGCCACTCCATGTGCACCCCCAGGCGCGGAGAGCGTTGCACCCGGTCGAAGAACGGGTCGCTGCCCAGGAGCGCTTGGGCGGCAGGGGCCCAGATCGCCCATTGAGGCGACGCGGTGTCGAAGCCGAGTTTGAACCCGATGGGCCGACGGTCGCCCCCGCATGCTTCGGTGTCCCGGGCGCGTTCGATCAGGCGGCGGTCGATCCGGATGATGAGCTGGTCGTAGCCGGCGTCCATGGTGATGCGGAACGGCTCGTGCGGACTGATGACGGTGGCGGCACTCGGGGTTGCCCGCGCCTGCTGGGAACCGTGGAGGTAGTCGGCCGACCCTGCGAGCGGCAGACTGACGAGATAGCAGGTCTGCAGCGGTTCCGAGTCGATCACGACGCTTTGGCCATACCGCAACCGCGTGAAGGAGACCCCTCCGATGCCGGCGTGTTGGAGAACGCAGGCAGGCTCCGTGCGGCTGGTCGGCCTCAGTCGGTGTGGCCGCAGGACAGAGGTCACTGCCTGCACGATTTCGTCCGGATCCCGCGAGCGCAGCAGGGTGTGCCGGGCAAGGTCGATGCCGATGTCGATCGGGTGGTGGGTACGCATGGGGCTCTCCTCGGTCCGGGGCCGGCCGCACCGACCTCGCCTACGCCGCGGTGGGTGAACCGGACCTGACGAGTGTGTTGCACCTGCAACCGGTCAGACTGTCCGGCGAGTTGGAGGATAGGTCGGCGCTCAGGTCTTCCGGGGCTCTGACGTGCTGCTCATCGACGGCTTGGAGGCCGACCGGGCGCCGCGGGCCGGCGTGCGGACGGCTGCCGGCGTACGCGGTATCCGAGGCGAGGCATACCCTGCCGAACTGTCCCATGACGATCCGGCCTTCCCTACTCCGGCGGGCCGCGCCCTCGCACCGGGCATACGGTGATCCGGTTCGACGCGTTGGAGCGTGAACCGGCAGAGGTTCGCGGACGGGGGTTCGCGGTGAGCGTCCATCGGGTGCTCATGACAAGGCTTCCCTTGTCAGCGTCCGCGTTCGGTCCAGGGCGGACCACAGCTCGGAAAAGCTCGTGGAGAGGGGCGAAAGCCCGAGGCGGATGCCATCCGGAGCGCGGAAGTCGATGATGACGCCCTTGCTGATCAACAGTTCCGCGAGTTCCTCGGCCCGCGGGTGTGACAGGGTGACGTGGCCTGCCCGGCGTTCGTCCTCGCGCGGTGAGGACACGCCGAATCCCAGGGGGACGAGCCATGCATCACACAGGGTGATGGCCATGCGGGTGAGCGCGAGGGACTTGGCCCGCACTCGCTCGATCCCCGCTTCTTCCAGGAGTTCCACTCCGGCGGCCACTCCCGCGAGTCCTGTGATCGCCGGAGTGCCGGAGAGCATCCGACGGATCCCGGGGGCGGGGGTGAAGGCAGGGGCCATGGCGAATCGGTCGCCTGCGCTCATCCAGCCGGGGATCGGTTGACGAAGCCGTTCATGGTGCTCCGTCCTGGCGAACAGGAACGCCGGGGCGCCGGGACCGGCATTGAGGAATTTGTACGTACATCCGACGGCGAAGTCGGTGCCGTCGGCATCCAGCCGGACAGGGATCGATCCGGCGCTGTGGCACAGGTCCCAGACGGTGAGCCCGCCCGCCTCGTGGACGAGGCTGTTGATGCGTGCCATGTCGGCGATGAAGGCGGACCGGTAGGCGACATGCGAGAGGGTGACCACTGCCGTTTCGGTGCCCACCTCGGCGGCGACCTGCTCCGCCGTGACGCCTGCGACGGGGTCGGACGCGATCCAGCGGACGGTCAGTCCCAGGTCCTGCGCCATTGCCTCGACGACGTACCGGTCGGTCGGAAAGTTGTCCGTATCGGTCACCAACTCGGTTCGGTCGGGTCGCAGAGCAGCGGCCGCACTGAGCGCCTTGTACAGACAGACGGTGGTGGAGTCAGCCAGGACGACCTGCCCCTTGGCCGCGCCCAGGGCCACCGCCCCCAGCGCGTCGCCCAGCCTTTCGGGCTGCTCGAGCCAGCCGTCCTGCCAGCCGCGGATGAGTCGGGTCGCCCACTGCTCGGTGACCAGGTCCCGCAGCAGTTCCAGGGTCCTTCGAAGCGGCCGGCCCAGTGAATTGCCGTCCAGGTAGGCCACGACATCGGCGTCCTCGATGGGAAGGAAGCGCTCTCGGAACAGCGCGAGCTCGTCACTGCGGTCGAGATCCTCGGCCTCCCTCAGCGAGGGAAGGGAAGACGTCGTCACGTCGATGTCCTCTCTACATAACGGCCGGCTCGCACGAGGGCGGTGACGCGGCTGATCACGAGTGGGTCCGCCAGCGGGTTTCCGGGGAGCACGGCCAACTCGGAGCGGGAGGTGGCGATGGACCGGAGGAGTTGGGCCGGGGACAGCCCTGCCTCGGTCAATGCCTTCAGTTCCCGGATGTTCACCGCGGCCGGGAGAGGACCGTTGCCCAGGTCGGTGCCGTAGCGCACCAGTCCGCCCGCCTGATGGAAACGGCGCAGGTTGTCCAGGGCTGTGCGGCGTTCTTCGGTGTCCTTGCCCCAGCCGTGGATGTCCACCGTGGACGTCCAGGCCATGCGTGCGGCGAGCGCCTCGACGGTTGCATCGGACAGCCGGTGAGTGAACGGCGTGTGTGCCAGTTCGTGGCACCCGGCCCGTAGGGCGCTCTCCACCTGACCGGCGCCCTGTGCGTGGGAGATGACACGAAGTCCGGCGGATTCCGCGGCGTGGACCACGGTCTTCAGCTCCGCATCGCCCAACACGGGCCCGGCGTCGGCGTTCATCGCCACCTTGATCAGGCGGGCGCCCTGGGCTGCGAGATCGCGAACGGCTGCCGCGGCATCGTCCGGGTCCCGGATGATGCGGCAGGAACCCTCCTGTGCCCAGGGCCGGTCGGTGGGATACCCGCCCGGTGCCGTCAGGAACGGCCCCGCCGGGATCACCCGGGGCAACCCGGGATCATGCCGCGCGCGCCGGGCGAGATCGAAGACGTACCGGGGCTGCGCCCCGAGATCACGGACCGCTGCGATGCCGGAACGCAAAAGGGCACGCACATCTATTTGGTCGGTGTGGACGTGGTGATCGACCAGACCGGGGACCAGAACGCCTTCCACCCGCACCCGTCTGGCCGACCGAGGAATCGACGCATCCCGCGGAAGCCGGCGCACACCGTTGCGGTTCACCAGCACGCGCGCGCGGCGCTCCAGTCGGTCGGCGCCGAACCAGCCGGCATCCGCGTCGATCACCCACGCGTTCATCGACCGATCTCGGTCCGGACGGTGAGAAGTTCGGGGAAGAAGGTCAACTCCAGGGCGGCCCGGAGAAAGGCGACACCGCTGGAGCCGCCGGTTCCGCGTTTGAATCCGATGATGCGCTCGACCGCCTTCATGTGACGGAAGCGCCACAACTGGAAGTGCTCCTCGATGTCGATGAGTTCCTCGCATGTCTCCCAGGCCCGCCAGTTGTCCTCGGGGTACTCGTAGATCTCCTTCAGGACCGGCAACAGCTTGGGATTCTCCGTGTAGGGCTGGGAGAAGTCGCGCTCGACCAACTCGGGCGGAATCTTGTATCCCTGGCGCGACAGATAGCGCAGGAACTCGTCGTACAGCCCCGGACGGTGCAGCGTTTCCCTCAGGGTTTCCTGTGTTGCAGGGTCTTCCTCGAACATTTCGAGCATGTCGGCGTTCTTGTTGCCGAGCAGAAACTCGACGAGGCGGTACTGTCCCGACTGGAATCCGGACGACTTGGCCAGGCTGTTGCGAAAGGCAGCGAATTCACCCGGCGTGAGTGTCTCCAACACGGCCCACTGCTCGAAGAGTTGGCGTTGGATGTGTTTCACGCGGGCCAGGCATTTGAGGGCGGTACGCAGGTCGTCCTCGGAGAGGCTGCCGATGGCCTGGCGCAGCTCGTGGACGAGCAGCTTCAACCACAGTTCCGACGTGTGGTGCTGGATGATGAAGAGCAGTTCGTCGTGGTGTTCCGGCTTGCTGCGTGTGCGCTGGGCGCTGAGCAGGACATCGAGCCGGAGATACTGCGCATAGGTCAAATCGTCCGGACCCGCGCGATGCATTTCCTCTTCGATGTCGCGCCTGTTGGGAGGGAGAGTCACGGTGAACTCCAGAGGTATCTCGTTCGGGAAGGGGCGGATCCCGATCTGCTGCAATTCATGGTCCTGAGCTTCCCCCGTTGCGTGGTGAGGTGTTTGATCGGCTGGTCGGGGCGGGTGTTTTGAGGTTTGATGATCGTCCGATCGGCCGTCGCCTGTTCGGCGTCGCACCGCTCCCCGCATTCGCCCGACAGGCGGGACGTGAGTTCGATTCGACGTGTACCGCCAGTGTGGTTCGCGTGGTGGGCCAGGGTTTCGGGCGCGCCATCGCGGCCGGCAGGACACTTCGGCACCGTCAGGACCGGGTCGGCGTCCGCGCGGGCGGACGCCTCCCAGGCCACCACGCGGACGAGTTCCCTCCGGTCGGCCTTGCTCAACCGGTCGGTGCGCCCCCGGCGCCCGCTTCCGCCTGATGCGCCCAACCATGCGGTATGACTCAAAAGCTCGGTCGCCACCGAAGCGTTCGAGCGACACCCGACCCAGGCGCGATGCGACGCGACCGGGTCACGTCTGAACTCATCCGCGTATTTCGACGCGCGTCCCACCTGTACTTTCCCTCCCAAACCTCACGATTCAAGTCTCGAGGCGTCCATGCGCGAGGGGAAGCCTCAAACCTCATCCGGATTCCTGGGGCGTCTTGCCGGACGCCGAGGTGTCGCAAGGATGGTAAGAATTCGGCCGTCCGGCCTGCACTCGGATGAGTGCATGGCCTTGTCGGAGCAGTGCAATCCCCGTGCAAGACCGGCCGGCGTCACAGCCTGTCGACAGGGTCAGATCCGGCAGGTGCGGCTTCCCCGGCGTCGGCGTGCGGGGGGCTGACGAGCGCATGGCCGCAGGAAGAGAGCTCCGGCCGACACTCCGCGGGGAGTTCGCCATGCTGGGTGCGGGATCCGGCAACGACGGTAACCGTCGAGGGAGGCACCACGGCCGCCGCCCGGGCGGCGGCCGTGGTGCCGTCGGCGGCACGAATCCTCGGGGTGGTCGGCGGGCGCTCGCGCGCCTGGTGGGCGGACGGGTGCCCGCCGACGGTCGGGGGAGGCCGCGGGCCGCGGCGGCGAGCCGTCACAGACCGAGGTCGCTCAGGCCGGGGTGGTCGTCGGGGCGGCGTCCGAGCGGCCAGTGGTACTTGCGTTCCGACTCCTGGATGGGCAGGTCGTTGATGCACGCGTATCGGTGGTGCATCAGTCCGTTGTCGTCGAATTCCCAGTTCTCGTTGCCGTAGGAGCGGAACCAGTTGCCCGAGTCGTCGTGCCATTCGTAGGCGAAGCGCACGGCGATGCGGTTGCCGTCGAAGGCCCACAGTTCCTTGATGAGCCGGTACTCCAGTTCCCGCTTCCACTTGCGGGTGAGGAGGGCGACGATCTCGTCGCGGCCTTCGGAGAACTCGGCGCGGTTCCGCCAATGCGAGTCCGGGGTGTAGGCCAGCGAGACCTTCTCCGGGTCGCGGGAGTTCCAACCGTCTTCCGCCAGGCGGACCTTCTCGGTGGCGCTCTCCCGGGTGAACGGCGGGAGCGGGGGGCGCAGTTCGTCTGTCATGTCGTGTCCGTTCGGGTCTGTCGTGTCCCCACGGCGGGGCGTTCGTGAGTCCGGTCGCCGCGGCGGCAGCGGGGTCGGCCGGGTGGCCGCCTCGCGATGAGAACGCTCGTTCTCTGATGCCACTATAGGAGAACGGTCGTTCCCCCGCAAGGGGCGCACCGGTTGGAAGGTCGATGGCATCGGGGCAGACCGGCTCGGCTGTGCGCGCCGTCCCACCGTCGGCCACGTTTCGCGCTTGAATGATCACTTCTGGTAGTCGTTCAGAGGAGATCCGCATGCGTGCCACCGTCCGTGCAGCCATGGGCGCCGGATTGTCAGCCCTGTTCCTGTGCTCGGGAACCCCGGGCGCATCCGCCGTGACCCACACGCTCGTCACCCCGACGACGGTCACCGCCGACTGTGCGGTGCTCGGTCCCCAGGGGCCCGGCTGGGCCACCATCGACAACGCGTGCGATTTCGACATCACCGCGTCGGTGACGCTGACCTACGGCCCCCCGCCCGCGTGCATCGACATCGAGGGCGGCGGCAGCCGCCTGATCTTCTGGGGCACCGAAGCGGAGGCGAGCAACGCCTCGGAGTGTTGAGCGGCCCATCCCGGCGGAATGCGTGCGGCGGTGGCCCCGATGCCGGTCGGGTATCGGGGCCGTCGCCGTCTCGGCGCCGGTTGCTTCGGCCACGAGGCGGTGGCGTCGGTGTTCCACACCATGCCCAGCCGCTCGGGGGGCGATCCGGTCCGGGGTGATCGAGCCGGCCGCGCGGGCCGGTCGTTGGCCGCCGAGCCAGGCCCACACGGCGCACCGTTCCACGGCCAGGGCGCTTTTCTCGGCCGGGTCTCACACTTGTGATGGGCGGCTTCGTCCGCTGGTCACGTCCGCGTCGACGCGCGGAGTTCGGCGAGTACGCCGTCGGTGGCGCGTTCGGTGGGGTCGAGGGACATCGCCGTGTCGAGGAGGGCTTCCAACTCGGGTTCCGCCCACGGGCGGACGTCGGCGGGCGTGACGTGGGGGCGGCCATGCGGGTGGCGGCGGGGGTGGTGCCGGTCCAGGCCCATCGGATGGCCGCGCCGAGGCTGTAGGTCTCGGCGGCGTCGGTCAAGGTGAGGTGGACGTCGGGTGGGTTCTCGGAGGAGGGGGCCGTGTGGTGTGGCGGTGGAGGGTGACCAACACCGGGAACGCTGCGGCGGAGGCGGGACGCTCGCCGTGGGCAGGCGGCGATGGGCGGCCCGGGGGTGATGTGCTGTCCGCGGCCGCCTTACACCGGCAGACCGTGCCCCGTCCCGGGTTCCACGATTTCGATCCGTCTGGAACTCCCTTGTGGTTACGGTGAGTTCAGATCACCGGATGGCCGTACGGTGCTCGAAGCCCACTCTTGTCGTCTCCGGATCACGACCCGAAACGAAGGAGCACTCCATGTCCGACGCGTATGTCCTCGTCAGCGGCAACAAGGCCGAGATCACCCTTCCCGCCGGTGTGTCGGTCACCGTCAAGGCGAAGACCAACTCGCGCTCGACCCAGACCGTGAAGGTCACCGGCGACGCCGGCACGGATCTGACGTTCGGCGGATCCGGGGAGACCAACACCGTCATCGGGCAGACGACCCTCACCGGGCAGACCAAGGTCACGGCCCTCTTCCAGTACGGCGACGGCGGCGCGGCCAAGCCGAGCAGCCTCAACAGCGGCGGCCCGTACGCGATCGGCTCCTACAACCTGCTCGTGATCGTCGCGGAGAACGGCGACGACAGCGACTACAACGACGCCATCCTCGAATTCGGCTGGTACACGCCGAAGGCGTAGACCCCGACGCCGGACACCGGCCCCGTTCCGGTGATGTCGGGTCGGGTCGGACGCCCGGACGGTCGACCATGGCTGTGGTCGTCGACCCGTGTGGCCCGCGCGGACCCCGGACCGACCAAGCCCCCGCCGCAGCCTCTTGAACTGCGGCGAGAGATCTTCGCATGACGTCCGCACGTGGCTCGAGCCGGTGCCGGCGAACCCATCTCCCGAGAGCGCGATCGGCCGGGATGCCGGCGCTGCCGCGGTACTCCGCGGCCGCGCAGACAGCCACGAGTGCTTCAGGCCGGTACGACCCACCGCCACGGCAGCTCGGGACTCGGCGGCGAGGCGCGAATGTATGGCTCACTCGCCGTGCGTGGCTTGTCCCGACCGGCAGCGCCCCGGATGTCCGACCCGGCCCGGTGCGCGTCGTGTCCCTCGGCGCTCCGGTTCTCGGCTGTGGCGGGCCTGCCCGGCCTCAGTCCTGGCGGTGCGGCCACGCGTTGTCCTGCCGGGCGAGGTCACCTCATCGCCCGCCACGCCACCGCAGGGTGCCTGTTGAGGGGCGTCGATCAGGAGATGTGCGGGCGCCGTCCGGCTGGTCCGGCGGACGCACGGCACCGCAAGCCCGCAGGAGTTCCGCCGACAAGCCCTACGTACTTGCCCGGCCCCGGGGCGAGGGAGCCGTCTTGGCGCCTGCCTCGGCACCGGGGCCTTGCGAGCACCCTGACCCGCCTGGGGTCAGGGCGCCATCACCACCATCGAGGAGCACCGATGCACCTGATTCCCTCAGAGCAGGAAAAGCTGCTGCTGAGCGTGGCCGGGATGCTCGCCGGCTACCGCAAGGAGCGCGGCATCAAGCTGAACTATCCCGAGGCCGTGGCCTACATCAGCTGCTGGGTCATCGAGGAGGCCCGGGCGGGCAACTACACCGTCGACCAGATGATGAGCGATGCCCGCATTCCCTTGGAGGACCGCCAGGGCGACACCCGGGGCGAGGGAGAGAGCGTCCTCACGCGTGCCGACGTGATGGAGGGCGTGCCCGAGATGCTCGACATCCTCCAGGTCGAGGCGACGTTCCCCGACGGCCGCAAGCTGGTCACGCTCCACAACCCGATCCGCGACCCGAAGCCCGTCACGAAGCCCGTTCCGAGCAGCTGAGGACGAAACCATGCCCTACTTCCAGCCGCTGTCCACCAAGCCTGAGCCGCCCTCGTACGCGGTCAGCCAGCCTGTCCCCACGCCGCCCGGCCCCGGCCTGAGGCTCGAAGAGCCCTTGCCCAAGCCCTCCGCCCTGGATCCGGGCACGGCCTACGACTTTTCCGAGTACGAGGTGGGAGGAGTGTGGGTCAGGGATCCGGACGCGAACCACGAGCTCAACTCCCAGGGCGCCAAGGCCGTTCTCTACGTGCTCAACGTCGGTGACCGCGATATCCAGATCGGCTCGCACATCCATCTGGCCGACGTCAACGAGGACCTGCTGTTCTTCACCGACGAGGACGCCGCCGCCCAGGCCGAGAAGGCTCTGACGGACCCAGAGCTCTCGCGGCCCGAGCAGATCGCCGCGGCCCGCCGGTTCGCGCACGACCGGTCGAAGACGCCGGGGAGGGCCCCCTGGGGATTCCGTCTCGACGTGGCTCCGGGGGATTCGAAGCGGTTCAGCCCCGAGAACGCTCCCAGCGACAAGATCGAGGTCGTGGAGATGGGCGGGGACCGGCGCGTTCCGGGCCTGCGCAAGGACAAGCCCGCCGGTGACGTCGACCTCGACTGACCGGGCCCCTCGTACACCCAGCCGGAGGAAGCAATGACGACCATCACCCGCAGGAACTATGCCAAGTCCTACGGCCCGACCGTAGGCGACCAGATCCGCCTGGGCGACACCAACCTCTGGATCGAGGTCACCCACGACCTGACGTTCGGCGGCGACGAGGCGGTCTTCGGCGGCGGCAAGACCATCCGCGAGTCCATGCTGCAAGGCACCACCACCAGTACGGAGGGCGCCCCCGACACCGTGATCACCAACGTGATCATCCTGGACGTCGCCCCCGCACAGGACCTGGCAAACCTCGTCCCGGGCGAGAGCGCCGGCAAGAACGCCATTGTGCGTGCCGACGTCGGTATCAAGGAAGGCAAGATCGTCGCGATCGGCAAGGCCGGCAACAGCGACGTCATGACCGGGGTCACCCCCGGGCTGGAGATCGGGCCTTCCACGGACGTGATCTCCGGCGAGGGCAAGATCCTCACCGCCGGGGCCATCGACACCCATGTGCACTACATCTCCCCCTCACAAGTCATGGAGGCCCTGGCCACCGGGACCACCACCCTGGTCGGCGGCGGCGTGGGCCCCTCCGAGGGATCCAAGGCGACCACCGTGACCCCCGGCCCACAACACCTGGTGAACCTGCACCGCAGCTTCGACGACCTGCCGGTCAACGTCATGCTGCTGTGCAAGGGCAACACCGTCAGCAAGGACGGCCTGGACGAGCAGGCCCTGGCGGGTGCCGGCGGTTACAAGATCCACGAGGACTGGGGAGCCACCCCGGCGGCACTGGACGCCGCTCTGAACGCCGGAGAGAGGTGGGGCCTGCAGGTCGCCCTGCACGCCGACTCCCTCAACGAGGCCGGCTTCAGCGAAACCACCCTCGACGCCATCGCCGGACGCGGCATCCACGTCTTCCACGCCGAGGGTGCCGGCGGCGGGCACGCCCCCGACATCCTGAAGGTGGCCGCCCAGGAAAACGTACTGCCCGCCTCGACGAATCCCACGCTGCCGTACACGGTGAACACCGTGGCCGAGCACATCGACATGCTGGCCTCCGTCCACCACCTGGACCTGGCCAACCCGAACGATCAGGCGTTCGCCGACTCCCGTATCCGCTCCACGACCATGTTCGCCGAGGACGTACTGCACGACATGGGCGCGGTGTCCATCACCTCCTCCGACGCCCAGGCCATGGGCCGCGTCGGCGAAGTCGTGACCCGTACCTGGCAGGTCGCACACGTCATGAAGGAGTGGAGTCACAAGACCTTCGGCGACGCGAACTTCTTCTACCAGGCCGAACAGGGGGAGGGCGACAACGCCCGTGCTCTGCGCTACGTGGCCAAGTACACGATCAACCCCGCCATCGCCCACGGCATCGACACGCACGTCGGCTCGGTGAAGGTGGAGAAGCTGGCCGACCTCGTGCTGTGGGACCCGCGGTTCTTCGCCGTACGGCCCGAGGTGGTCATCAAGGGCGGCGCCATGGTGGTCGGCAACCTGGGAGACCCGAACGGTTCGGTGTCCACCCCGCAACCCACCTTCCTGCGCCCGGCGATGGCCCACGCGATCGCCTCCCAGGTGTCCTATTCGTTCGTCTCGGACAAGGCCCTGAACCCGCCCTCCGGCACCGACCCGTACAGCACGGTGAAGGGCAAGGGCGTGTTCAAGGACTCCCTGAAGGACACCCTCGGTCTGCGGCGTGAACTCAAGGGCGCCAAGCCGGTCAAGGACGTCATGAAGAAGGACATGATCTTCAACGACAAGTGCTTCGACATCGACATCGACCCCACTCGGTTCAAGATCGCGGTGAAGATCCCGGGGGTCGATCCGGCGCAGGGGCACAGCCTCACAGAGCACCCGAATCTTCCGGGCTTCTGGTACCTCGACCAGCCGAACCCACCGCAGAACCTGCCGCTCACCCAGCGCTATCTGCTCTTCTGAGGCGGCCCGTGAGCACCTCTGCACTCCTGCTCGCCCTGCTGGGCGACGCCCGGCTCCCGTCAGGTGGACACACGCAGTCCGCCGGCCTGGAGCCCGCCTTGCGGGCCGGCACGACATCGGCCGACGTTCCCGCCTACCTGCGCACCCGCCTGCGCACGGTCATTCGTGTGGAGGCTGGAACCGCAGTCGTCGCGCGTGCGGTGGCGGCCGACGGCGGCGACCTCGCCGAGGTCGAGGCCGCCTGGGCCGCCCGAACCCCCAGCCGGGCGCTGAGGACCAACGGGCGACGCCTGGGGCGCGGATACCTGCGCGTCCTGCAGACGCTCTGGCCCGGCCCCCTCGACGCTCGCGCGCGCACCTGGTCGCGCCCGATCGTGCTCGGCCTGCTCGCCCACCGCGCCGGGATGGACTCCGCCGACCTGGCCCGCCTGGTCGGCTACGACGACGCCCAGACCGTGACGGCAGCCCTGCTCAAACTCGAACCGCAAGACCCGCTGCTCATCACCGCGTGGGTGAACGACCTGCTGCCGGACATCGACGAGTTGGCCGGTCAGGTCGCCCACCTGCGCACCCCCGAACAGATCCCTGCCCACGGCGCCCCTCTCATCGAGCGCTGGGCCGAGACTCACGACACCACCACAGAAAGACTCTTCAGTGCCTGAGAACTCCACCGCCCCCACCCGAGCCATGCGCCTGGGCGTAGCCGGTCCCGTCGGCACCGGCAAGAGCTCGCTGATCGCGACGCTGTGCCAGGCCCTGTCCGGGGAACTGCGCCTGGGTGTCATCACGAACGACATCTACACCGATGAGGACGCGCGCTTCCTCAAGAGCGCCGGGGTGCTGGACCCCGAGCGGATCCGCCCGGTGGAGACGGGCGCGTGCCCACACACGGCGATCCGCGACGACGTGACCGCCAACCTGCTGGCGGCCGAGGACCTGGAGGCCGACTTCGGCCCTCTGGACCTGGTCATCATCGAGTCCGGCGGCGACAACCTCACCGCGACCTTCTCCCCGGCTTTGGTGGACGCCCAGATGTTCGTCCTGGACGTCGCCGGCGGCGGTGACGTCGTACGCAAGGGCGGTCCCGGCATCGCCCGCGCCGACCTGCTCGTGATCAACAAGACCGACCTGGGCAAGTACGTGCGCGTGGACGTCGAGCGCATGGCACGCGAGGGCCGCGAGGCCCGCGCCGGCGGCCCGGTGGTCGCGCTGTCCCGACACGACGAGGCATCCATCCGGATGCTGACCGGCTGGGTCCGCGCAACTCTCGCGCACTACCGCACCGGCGACCACACCCCCGTCGACCCCGGCCCGATGGCCCCGCACTTCCACGCCGGCCAGGACGGCGAGGACGTTCACCCGCACAGCCACACGCACGGCACCACCCACTCGCACGACCACGCTCCGGCGGAATCCGGGCAGGGCGCGTGACCGGCTCGACACGCCTGAGCGTCACGCCCGGGCAGAGCCGCAGCCGCGTCCACCACGTGACCGGGCACCTGACGGTTCGGACCATGGACCAGGACGCCGACGGAGCCAGAGTGGGCCTGATCGCCACCCAGGCGCTGCTGCTGTCCGGTGACGACGTCCGCATCGAGGTGGACGTCGCACCCGGAGCCTGGCTCGACGTCGTGGAGGCGACCGGCACCGTCGCCTACGAAGGCGCAGCTCCGTCGTCCTGGACCATTGACGCCGACGTGGGCGACGAAGGCGTCCTGACCTGGGCGGGCATGCCGTTCGTGGTCTCGGACGAGATCGCCAGCCACCGTGGCACGCACCTCCGGCTGCGCGGCACCGGCAAGGTGTTGACGCAGGAGAAGATCGTGCTGGGACGCGCCGGGCAGACGGGCGGGGATCTGTCCACGTCCCTGGACGCGAGCGACGACACCGGGCCGTTGCAGGTGGAATACCTGGACCTGGGACGGCAGGCCCGTCGGATGCCAGGCGTATTCGGGAGCCTTCGTTCCATGGACACGGTCACCGCCCTGGGATGGACGCCCGAGCCGTTCGGTGAGCCGGACGCGGGCGGCACCGGGCCCGGAGAGACCTACTTTCCCCTGAACCGGTCCGGGGCCGTGCTGCGATGGATGGGAATCGGCCGGTTCCGTGACCAACTGTGCGATCCCACCTTCGCCGCCTGGCGCAAGGACGCCATGCGCGACTACCGGCGCCAACGCGCCGCACAGCGCCTGCGCGGCGAAGTCTGAGTGTGTGTCCGGGTGGCGGTGGTCGGTCGTCAGTGGGGTTGATGTGTCGTGTGGGTGTTTCCGTGCTGGTCGGGGTGTGGACGTGTGGGGTCGTTTCGACTATCGCGGAGGTGACCGTCGACTGACGTCGGGTGCTTGACACAAGCGGGTTGTTCTGTCATGGAGTTGCCCGTTCCCGTTCCCGTGTTCGGGGTTCGGGGCGCGGTGTGTGCTGACGTTCATGGCGAAGAGTCGGGCTGTGTCGTTGGTGAGCTTGCTCCGCTGTCTGCACCGCCACCGTGCCCTGCCGCCGTCGTGCGGACCCGTCCCGGGTCAGTCGGCCGGGGTGAATACGAACGAGAACTCGGCAGGCCGGGCGTGCAGTTGCTGATGCGGCAGGGGACCCGGGCCGCAGGACTGTGAGCCGATGCCGTGCTGCCCGTGGTCGAGGTTGACCCACACGGTGTCGCCGGGCACGAGGTCGGTGCGGTGGCGGGCGGCGTCCAACCCGAAGTCGCCTTCGTAGTGCAGCAGTCGCGAGTTGTCGCGGGAGCGGATCCAATCGGCCATCGCGGTCAGGCCGCGGCCGGTGCCGGATTCGTTGCCGAGTGACCAGATCACCACCGACGGGTGGTTCTTGTCCCGCTCGACCATGCGGGCTGCGCCGCGCCGGAGACGCGGGCACGATCGGTGCCGGCGTTCCGGATGTTGTGCCGATGGCGCTCGACTTCCTGTGCGGTCGGCGGGTCGGCGCCCGGGCGCACGCAGGTGAGTGCGGAGACCAGGGATGCCTCGCTGAGCAGTTCCATGAGGGTTTCCGGGCCGAGACGGCGCAGGCGGGATGCGTTGTCCGCGCCGAGGAGGTCGAGTCGGCGCAGCGCGTCGAGCAGCCCCGCGGTGAAGGCGTCGCCCGCGCCGACGGTGTCGGCGACCTCGACGGTGGGCGCCGGGCAGTGGACGTCGCCCGACCCGCAGACGCCGTAGGAGCCGGCGGCTCCTCGGGTGACCACGACCAGGGCCGGTCCGCGTTCGAGCCATTCCCGGGCGATCTCGGTGATGTCCCGCCCGGGGTAGAGCCAGTCGAGGTCGTCGTCGCTGACCTTGACCACGTCGGCGAGTGCCGCCCGATGCTCGATCAGCGTCCGTGCCTGTGCGGGCTCTCCCATCAGCGTCGGACGACAGTTGGGGTCGTACGAGACGGTGCAGCGCCCGCGGGCCTGTGCCAGGAGCCGTCGTACGGTGGTCGCGCCCGGTTCCAGGGTGACCGCGATCGAGCCGGTGTGCAGGCAAGCCATCCCGGCCGGAAGCTCGTCCGGTTCCGGTATCGGCGCCAGGTCCCAGGAGAAGGCGAACTCGTACGTGGCGGCACCCGCGGTGTCCGTCCGTGCGATCGCCGTGCCGGTGGGAAGGCCGCCGGCGGTGGTGTCCCCGAGCAGCGTGACCGAGTTGTCGGCGAAGTGGGCTGCGAGCATTTCTCCGTAGGGGTCGCGGCCGTACCGGGTGAGCAGTGAGACCGGGTTGCCCAGTCGGCCCAGGCCGACCGCCACGTTGGCAGGGCTGCCGCCGGGGTAGGCGGCGGTGTCCCCTTGGCCGGACTTCACAATGTCCACGACGGCTTCTCCGACGACAAGGATCATGCTCGGCCTACTCCCGGGTCTCTGCTGCTGTTTGGGCTGTGCACATCGTGTGAGGTGGGCCTGCCCTGCTGATCGGGCCCGGCGCCTGCACATGAGCGGGACCCGCGGGTGTTCACGAGAGTCTCCGGCGCAGTGCCTCGGCGATCGCGGGAGCCGGCGGGAGTCGGGGAATGAGTGTGGCCTGGAGTGCGTGGTAGATATCCGGTTTGCCGGGCCACACGCTCGCGGCGGGGGTGTTTCGGGGCGTGAGTTCGTGGTGCCAGCTGCCGTGGGTGTGGTCGATGAAGACCTCGTCCGCGTGTGTCCACCAGGTGCGGTACCAGTACTGGTAGTCGGCGTTGCCGGTGACGCGGTGGAGGACGGCGGCTGCCGCGATCGCCTCGGTGAGGACCCAGTGCATGCGGGCCCTGACGACCGGCTCGCCGGCCCGGTCCACGGTGTAGACGAATCCCGGTTCGCCGTCGACGTTCCAGCCCTCGCGGACGCCTGCGGCGAAGAGCGCCTCGGCGTCGTGGAGCAGCCAGTCGGGTGGGGTCGGCATGCCGGCGTGGAGGCCGAGCAGGAGTCGGGCCCATTCGAACCAGTGCCCGATGGTGGATCCGAACGGCCGGAACGGGTCGTCGGGCCGGTTCCTGTTGTATTCGTATTGTGGCGTCCAGTGGGCGTCGAAGTGCTCGACGAGGCGCCATCGGGCGGCTCGGGCGTGTTCGTGGACCACGTGCCGGGCGATGCGCAGGGCTCGCGCGTGCCAGACGGGTTCGCCGGTGACGTCTCCCGCGGCCAGGAACGCCTCGACGGCGTGCATGTTGGCGTTCGCGCCGCGGTAGTTCTCGCACAGTTGCCAGGGCAGGTCCCAGCTCTCGACGAGCCGGCCCTCCGCCTCGCTCCAGAAATGCCGTTCGATGGTGTCGAGCGATCGGGTCAGCAGGTCTCGGGCCCCCGGCCGGCCGGCGGCCGTGGCTCCGGCCGCCGCCAGGACCACGAACGCGTGCGTGTAGGCGGACTTCTCGGCGGAGAGCGGCCGGCCGTCGCCGTCCACCCCGGTGTACCAGCCGCCGTGTTCGCGGTCGTACAGCGGTCCCGACAGGGCGGCGAGCCCGTGATCCACCAGATCCGCCGCGTCGCGGTCGCCGCAGAGGCGGGCGAGCGCGAAGACGTGGGTCATGCGGCAGGTGATCCACGTGTGCACGCACCCGTCGTCCCGCACGGCACCACGGTCGTCGAGCCAGCCGAAACCGTCGGGCACCCGCGCACCGCGGGCGAAGCCCAACAGCCTGGCCTGCTCGGCGGCGAGCCAGGCGGGGTCACCCACCACCAGGCCCGCAAGCCTCGGTGCGGCCGGTTGCGGGGGAGGGTACTTGGCGTCGTCTGTCATCGGGTTCCTCAAGGTCGATCCGGTGGGGTGGGACAACGACGTCTTCCGGTGTCGGCGCCTCGCGAGCGAGAACGCGGGCTCGTGCGCGGACGGCGAGCGCCACGCGCGCCGAGGGCGGCGACGGACTCGGGCCCGGCGTGGAACGGCCTGCCCAGGTCGCGGGATGCCACCCGCGCCTACGCGCCGACGCCGATCGACACCGTCGTCCGGCAGGGGCACGAGGAACTCGTGCGGGATGTCGCCGACACCGTGCCGTTCCGGGTTTTCACGACCTTCTCGGTGTCCCGATCAGCGGGTTCGGGCGCACCGCACAGTTCGTGGCGCGCCCCGGATCACCACCGGCACCCGGAACTCGTGCACCCCGTACACCGGGCAGGGCACGCAACATCCCGGGTCCGAGCAGTGACCCGGACCATCTCGCCGCCATCCGCCACATCCTCGACGACCAGGGTCGACAACCCGGAAGACACCACACCTACAAGAGAGTTGACGCTATTCATGCCTCGTGATCACCAGCGCAGACTCAGCGCCACCATCGACTACGGAACAGAGCCGAATCCAGGACGATCCCGCGCCCGGGCGATCTTGCGCGGATCTCGGCCCAGGCTCGCCTGACAGCCACGAGTGTGCGGGGGTGGTTCCGTCGAACCGGTACGGAACCACCCCCTGTCTGCCGCACGGTCCCCGACGCACTGCACGCTGATCGGGTATCCGGCCGGATGAGGCAGGCGGGGCGTGTCAGCCGCCCGACGCCGGAGTGGGGCGTGCCGCGCGGAGGAGGTACCTGCCGCCGGCCCGGGTCTTCACCGTGATGATTCCGTCCTTCAGGGTGAAGGGGACATGGTGCCCGCGGTCGTCGGTCACGGTGGGACGCCGGGTGTCCGGCCAGGGGTTGTTCAGGCGCAGAGTGCCCCCGACTCGGCTGGTGATCTCGGCGTAGGTCACGGTTTTGTTCAGCAGCGCGGCCGACACCTCGAAGGCTCCGGGCTGGAGCAGCCTGTGGAAGCTCGCATCCCGGTCGGCCGGCCACACCGGGAAGAGCACCACGGTTCCCTGGAAGCTCTGCACCAGCATGCTGTTGATCGCCTCGGTGGCCCCGGATTTCTCGATGCCGTGGTACCCGTCGTTGATCCTCAGGTTGGCCGCGAGCTGCTGCTGGATGGTCTGCTCGAAGTGCGCGATGAGCGACGCGGCGGGGTAACCCACGCGGGCGGCCTGGGTGAACACCTTCGGGAAACTGTTGTTCTGGCCCCACGAGTTCATCACGTCGACCGTGTCGATGGCGATCTTCCGCTCCGCAGGGGGTGAGGTGATCCCCAGGACCTCGGCCGGGTGGATGAATTCGAGGTTCACCGTGTTGTCTCCCGGCCGGATGTCCCGGGTGTCCCCGCCCTGCATGGAGCCGGGCTCCACCAGGGAGTACACGGTGACGCCCCGGTAGACGCTGGTCGGCTGGGCCGGCAGGTGGTCGAGCATGTTCTGCCAGTCCCGCCGCGCGTCCTTGTCGGTGCCCAGTTCGTGGCTCGCCTCGATCAGCGTGGTCAATGTCTGCTTGAGCATGCCGACGTCGGCGGTGGAGTTCTTCCCCCACGAACCCTCGTGGGGCCCGCTCCACAGCACGTACTGCCCCGCGCTCGCGTTCCACTCCAGCCAGTGCGCGAAGAAGGCCGCGACCAGCTTGAGGTACGGATACGCCTTGTCCCGCAGGAAGGTGGTGTCCCGGGTGTATTCGTAGTACACACAGAACTGGGTTGCCGCGAAGAGGCAGTTGGCGACCTGCTGCCAATAACCGTCGTCCGTCGTCGACCCGAACGGTCCGATGCCCACCGGGAAGAGCACCCCCGTCGGGATGCCACCGCTCGGGAAGCGCTGCGCGACGTAGTCCGGCTTCACCCGGGCCAAGTCGTGTTGTGCCCGGCGTTGCGCCTCCGGTACGTAGTCGAGGATCACGTCGTGGAAGGGCAGGGCGAGTTCGGGGCGGTTGCTGGAGTAGACGCCGTAGAACGGCGCTTGGGCGTTGTAGTTCAGGTGGATGTCGCCGTGCCAGCCGGGCTGGTCCGTGGTGGTCCAGACGCCGTAGAGGCCGGGGGCGATCTTTCCCGGGCGGCCGGCGGAGCCGATGAAGTACTGGGCCGCGTAGTAGTACTTCTCCAGTACCGGGTTGCCGATGTCGATGCCGGACGCCAGCCAGTACCGCTTCCACCACTGGGCGTGCTTCTTCGCGAGTGTGGAAAGCGTGCGTACACTCTGCGCGCCCGCTGCCTGGATTACGTCCGCGTGCACCCCACTGGGGTTCTTGCCGCCGCCGCTGACGGTCGTCACGATCGTCGCGGTCCGGCCGGGCCGCAGGGTGAACACCGTGCTCGCGATTGCGCCCTTCACCGACGGCGCCTTCGCGGAGTCGGCTCCCAGGACCCGAGTGGCCAAAGCGGCGGTCGACACCCAGTTGGTGCCGGAGGCGGTTGACCGCTGCGCCCAGGCGGCGTCTCCGTCGACCCCGGCGACCGCCGGGTACGAGGGGGAGTTCGCGTGGGCCCAGGTCTGGGCCACCAGCTCCACCGGTGAAGTCCCCTTCGAGGTCACGGTGACGACGAGGATGTTGTCCTCGGCCGCGAGCCAGGTGTCCAGCTCCAGTGTGGCGCCGCCGATCACGACGGACGTGGTGATGTGGGCGTCCAGGATCCGCTGCACCTCGTGGAAGGCATCGGGGCTCGGTGCGCCCGGATCCGGCGCGGTCTTCGGCAGCGCGTACAGCTCCAACTGGCCTATGCGCGCACGGGGGTTGCGGATCGAGTCGTCGGTGGTGCCCTGGGTGGGTTCGGTGATGTACAGCCGCAGGTAGCGTGTGGTGAACGCGGCGACGTTCCGGTCGATCACCGCGGCGGTGTTGCCGGTGACGGTGTCGACGTCGGTCCAGGTGTTGCCGTCCCGGCTGATCTGCACGGCGAGGTCTTTGGAGTTGAAGGCCTGGGTGCCGGGGCGGGCGGCTTCGTCGTTGCGGATGACGTACCGTGCGATGGACTGCTCGGAGCCCAGGTCGAGGGTGATCCACTGGGGCTTGCCGACGGCGGAGACCCAGCCTTCGTAGCCCGGGGCCCACTGGCCGTTGACCGCACGCTCCGGTGTGAAGGGTGCGTTGACACTGCTACCGGTCGCTGTTGCCCCGAGTGCGAGGTTGTCGCTCCCCGCCGTCGACTTCAGCGTGATGCCGCCGATCGGGAGCGGCTGGATGCTGCCGTTTCCGTTCCAGAAGTCGCCCTTGGAAATGTAGAACGCCTTCACCCCGACGCTGCCACCGGAGGTCACGCCGACATCGCCGTTGCCCAGGAGCGCCGTATTGGGCATCGTCGTCGAGATCGAGCCGCTGTACGTCTGGTCCGTCCACTGGCCGGTGATTGCGGACAGCTTCGCCTGAAGCTTCGACCAGCGCTCCTCCGTGGTCGGGAGTGCTGTCGTACCGCCGTTCTGCTCGTCGACCGGCCCGGACAGCGCCGCGGCGGGACCCGCCGTCAGAGCCGCGCTGCCGGCTGCCGCGAGGGCGCCCGCGAGAACTGTTCTTCGGGCCGGAGCCAATGAGCCTGCGATGTGGTCGGTCATCGTCTCTCCTTTGAGATGCGTGAAGCTGGGTGCGGAGCACGAGAGTCGGGAGGGCCGCTGTCGAGGTCGGGACCTCCCGCTCGGTCCGCGATCAGGCGAAGCGCAATACCGTGCCTCGGCTGGGAATCAGGAAGGAGGTGTCTGGGCGGGCTTGACGGAAGAGGTGACTGCGCGCAGATGGACGTTGTGGCTTCGTGCCTGCCGCAGGTTGCGGCACCGGAACCGGCATCGACCGGCGGGCATGCACGAGGGACCCGTCGGCCGGGCCGTCAGCGCGGAGGTCGGGTGTCCCGGTGTGCGTCGGCGCACATCCGGGCGGTGATGACGCGGTCGGCGGTCGGCGGCTCGTGAGCTGCCGACCGCCGACGTCCGAGAGGATCACGGCCGCGCTGAAATAACGTTATCGCGAACGATGGTCGCTGCCTCGGCCGTCTGTCAAGACGTCGTTACGGAATCCCGACCGGTCGAAGGGTCAGGCCGGCACCTCGCCGGAGCCGCGGGTCGTCAGGGTGACCGGGACGATCACGCTCTGCGCCGGGCGGGCCGGATCGGCGATGCGCGCGCGCAGCAGTTCCACGGCCGTGCGGCCGATGGTGGAGGTCTCCTGGGCGACCACGGTGAGCGCGGGCCGGATGAGGTCGGCGAGCGGCACCTCGTCGAAACCGACGATGCCCAGCCGGGAGGCCGCCTGCGGGCCGAGGTGCCGCAGCACCGCCAGCGTGGTGTCCATGTTGCCGGTGACCAGCGCGGTCGCCGGCTCCGGACCGTGCAGCGTGGCCTCCAGTGCGGCGGCGACGCGTTCGGGGGTGATCTCACCGGGGTGCACCAGACCCTCGGCAGGCCGGCCGTGGGCACCCAGCGCGGCCCGGAAGGCCGCGGCGCGCTCGCGGCCGGAGAAGACACGCTCGCTGTCGCCGATGTAGGCGATCCGGCGGTGCCCGTGCCGGTACAGGTGGTGGAAGGCCATGCCGATGCCCGCGGCGTTGTCCGACATGACGCAGTCCGCCGAGATCCCGGCCATCGGCCGGTCCATGGAGACCAAGGGCATGCCCGCCTCGAGCTCCGGCTCCAGGTAGGCGTGATTCTCGCCGATCGGCTCGACGATGATGCCGTCGAGACGCTGCCGGCACATGGAGACGAGAATCTCGCGTTCCCTGGCCTCGTCGAAGTCCGTGGAGGCCGCCAGGAGGGTCTGCCCCGACGTACGCGCCGCGTGCTCGATGGCGGCCAGGGCCGGGTTGACCTCGGCGATTCGTCGAACAGCCGCGCCGATCGTGCCGGTGACGCCCGTGCGCAGTTGCCGGGCCCGTTCGTCCGGGCGGTAGTTCAGCGCCGCGATCGCGGCCTCGATCCTGGCCACATACTCCGGACCGACCGTAGGGTCGTTGTTGACCACCCGGGAGACCGTGCGCAGCGCCACGCCGGCCTCGCGGGCGACGTCCACCATGGTCGGCCGCTTGGATCGGCCCCCGTTCCCACCCACTGGTCGGCTCATCCCGTGTGACTCCTCGCTGTAGCAGCCGAACGTTATCCGATCGACTCTTGACACATTCCCGTAACGCAGGATTATCCTCGCGATAACGTTATCCCGAAGATGTGCAGGCGTCGATCCCCTCCGATCCGCTCCATCCTCGGGGCACATCACCCCCACCAGGAGACTTCCATGCGGCCCACCCGTCTGATCGCGGCATGCGTTGCTGCGGGCCTGACCCTGCTCACCGGATGTTCCGCCGCAACCAACGATGGTGGAAAGGGCGGCGGCGATCTGACCTACATGACCTTCGAGACCCCGAACCTGAACGCGCAGTTCTGGGACACCTCGATCTCCGAGGCCGAGAAGCAGGCCCCCGGCGCGTCGGTGAAGAAGATCGTCGCCCCGGGCACGGACCGGGACGCGTACGCGAAGCAGCTGCTTGCCTCCGGCCAGTTCCCGGACCTGCTGCAGTCGATCACCCCGTCGACGTTCGCGCAGAACGGGCTGCTCAAGCCCTACGACAAGAACTGGGTGAACGCCAACTTCCTGATGCCGATGGGCAACGCCTACAAGGGCGAGGTCTACGTCCCGCCCACGAACTCCCAGATCATCCCCGAGGTCTTCTACAACAAGAAGCTGTTCGCGCAGGCGGGAATCACCGCGCCGCCCAAGACGTGGTCGGAGTTCATGGCGGTGTGCGCCAAGCTCAAGGCGGCCGGCATCACCCCGATCGAGCTGGGCGGCGGCGACCCGTTCTCGGCATCGATGCCGCTGGTCGGCATCCTGTCCGCGGACGTCCTGGGCAAGAACCCGCACTGGCTGCAGGACCGCTACGCGGGCAAGACCAAGTTCACCGACGCCAACGTCGAGGCCGCTGTGGCCAAATACCGGACGATGGTCAAGGAAGGCTACTTCGAGGACGGCGCGCTGGGCGTCAAGTACGCGGACTCGATCACGAACTTCACCTCCGGCAAGACCGCGATGTACATGATGGGCAGCTGGTTCCTCGGCTCGGTGCCGAAGGATCACGCCGACGACTTCGGCGCCTTCCTCACCCCGACCGACGACGGCTCGCTCGTCGTGCCGTTCTCGGTGGGTGGGTCCATGGCGATCAGCGCCAAGACGGCCGACCCGGCAAAGGCGACAGCCTTTGCCCAGGCCTGGTCGACGAACCCGGCGAACCTCAAGACCCTCATCGAGGGCGACGGCGCGTTGCCCCTGCTCAAGAACAAGACCCTGGCCGACTACAACGTCAACGTCAGCCAAGTCTACAAGGACTCCTACACCTACGTCACCGACCAGAACACGAAGGTCCCGGCCTTCGGCTGGGTGACCAACGACGACGCCATGCCCTCCGGACTTAACGACGCCTTCTACTCGGCCAGCCAGGCGCTGTTCACCTCCGACGACATCCACGGACAGCTCGCCAAGCTCGACGCCGCCTGGGACAAGGCCGCCAAGTAGCCCCTGAACCGGCGCCGGTTCGTCCGCACCGGCGCCGGGTGGGACGTCCGTAGAACTTCGACAAGGGACCCGCCATGACCACCCGAGCCCACCCACGCCGCGGCGACCCGGCCCTCGGTACCATCGCCGTTCTCGCGCTCGGCCTGTACGCCCTGTTCATCGTCGTTCCGGTGATCATGAGCGCCTGGAAGAGCCTGACGGACGAGAACCCGCTCAAGCCGCAGACCCACTTCGTGGGCTTCGACAACTACACCGAGATGATGCACGACAGCGCACTGTCGGACAGTCTCACCTTCACCCTCCTGCTGACCGCAGCGGTGACGATCGTCGCCAACGCCGCGGGCATCGGGTTCGCGATGCTCCTCAACAAGACGTCGCTGAGCTACCGGATGATGCGGGCCGTCGCCTTCCTGCCGCAGGTGCTGTCCGGCGTCATCGTCGCCTTCGTGTGGCGCTACATCCTGGCCCAGGACGGCATCCTCAACGACGTCCTGACCTCCACGGGGATCACCGACAAGCCGATCACCTGGCTGGGCACGCCGCACCTGGCGATGTTCTCGGTCGGCCTGGTCGCCGCCTGGGTCCTGACCGGCTTCACCACCGTCGTGCACCTGGCGGCGCTGCAGTCGATCCCGGTCGAGCTCTACCAGGCCGCGAAGGTGGACGGCGCCGGCCGCCGGCAGCAGTTTCGGCACATCACCTTCCCGATGATGGCCCCGGGCACGACCATCAGCGTCACGATCTCGATGATCACGATGCTGAAGCTGTACGACATCATCGCGGTGCTCACCTCGGGCGGCCCCGCGGACTCCACACAGTCCACCGCCCTCTACATCATCAAGTGCGCCTTCACCGACAACCGCTTCGGCTACGCCTCGGCGGTGGCCATGCTGTTCCTGGCCCTCTCCGCGGTCATCGCGCTGTCCGTGACCGGCCTGCTGCGCCGCCGGGAGGTGGACCTGTGACCGTATCGACCTCGCACCGGCCGGCCGCATCGCGGAGCCTCGCGCCGAGCCCATCCACCGGCCGCGCCGCCTCCACACCGCGAGCGAAGCTCCGCACGTGGGCGACGAAGGGCCACCTGCTCGCGGCCGCACTGGTGACTTTGGCCTTCGTCAGCCCCATCTACCTCACCGTCGTCAACGCCTTCAAACCGCAGGACCAGATCGTCTCGGATCCCGCCGCCCTGCCGGCACCGCCGACGACCCAGAACCTGACGGACGCGCTGTCCCGCCCCGACCGCATCATCCAGATCGGCCTCGCCAACTCTCTGGTCACGGTGGTCGCGTCGGTGATCCCGATCATCCTGATCGGCGCGGCGTCCAGCTTCTGGCTGTCCCGCCGCTCGGCACTCCTCCAACGGATCGTCCTGGCCGTTTTCGGCGCCGGCCTGATGATCCCGCCCTCGGTGATCCTCCTGCCCACCATCCGGATCCTGACCTTGCTGCACCTGGACCACACGTACGCAGGGCTGGTCCTGTCCAACGTCGGCGGCGGATACCTGGCGTTCGCGGTCTTCGTCTACTCCGGATTCCTGCGGTCCATCCCGGGCGAGATCATCGAGGCCGCGACCGTGGACGGCGCCGGCATGCTGCGGATCTGGTGGAGGATCGTCATGCCGCTGTTGCGCCCGGCCACCGCTACCGTCGCGATCTTCCTGTCGCTGTGGATCTGGAACGACTTCATGAATCCGCAGTTCATTCTCGGCCCGCTGCACGGACAGACCATCACCACCGGTGTGTACCAGTCGCTCGGCCAGTTCTCCACCAACTACGCACAACTGTTCGGCGTGATGCTCCTGGCCGCGGTCATCCCCGTCGCCGGATACCTCTTCCTGCAGAAGCAGTTCATCGCCGGACTCACCTCGGGAGCCAGCAAGTGACCACCATCGCCGCCGCCGACCCCAAGGACGCCGTCTCCCGGGCCGGCGTCCCCGACCTGGACCACCTCGCCGGGCACTGGGTCGACCTCGACGAGATCGCACACCTGCCGTCGCTGCGCAACCAACTGGGCCAAGGCCACGTCGACTACGACCTGTCCTCGCTGTCCTGGCTGGTCGCCGCCCCCTTCACCTTCGGATATCACACGGGCGAACTCCGGGTGGACGGGCGGGCCTTGGCTGCCCAACGGTTCCTGTGGAAGCCCTGGGGCGTGACGCGCGAACACCGCGGCGACGGCCTGCTGCTGAGCACCGACACCCGGATGGCGCTGTCGCGGGACCTGCTGCTGTGGCGCCTCACGGTCACCAATGAGAGCTCCGAGGCCAGGACCGTCGAACTGTCCCAGGACCTGTTCGCGATGGTCGCGCATACCGAGGTCGGCTTCGGCTGGCTGTACGACGTGCCGTGGAACCACGGCAACCACCACGACTTCATGGCGCTCGAGCGCATCCGCGCCACCACCGGCGGACGCGGCGAGTCCTACCTGCTCTCCCCGGCGTCGCGCCGACTCCGGCTCGGCAAGCCCCGCATCCCGGGGATCCAGCGCGACGAAGACCACGGCCCGATGCTCCTGGACGACGCGCTCCCGGCGCACGTCAGCCACGACAAGGAACCGGAACCGCGTGTCGGCGTGGCGGCGACGGTTCGCGGTCTGACGGTCGAAAGCGCCGACGGCAGCGTGGCCGTGCGCGCCGACGAGGCGATCCGGCTCACGCCGAACGACGAGGCGACCTTCGACGCCTTCGCCCTGACCCCCGGAATGACGATCGCCTTCGAGCTTCGCCTCGACACCAAGAGCCAGTCCGGAACCGTCCTGACCCACGGCAACCACCCGGACTCGCTGCAGATCGGCGTCGACAACGGTTGTCCGTGGCTCGGTATCGCCGGGGAACGCGTGTTCACGAACGTCGCCGCCCCGGCCGGCGAGTGGCACCGCGTCAGCGCGCACATCGAAGCCGACCGCGTCGTGCTCCGCCTCGACGACGAGGAGATCACGCGGACCGAACACTGGACCCGGTCGCGCCGCTGGACGTCCGCACCGGAAGACGGCATGGTCGCCATCGCGGACACCCGGTCGGCGGCACGCGCCGCCTACGCCTTCACCGACGCGCCGGCCGACCTGCGGACCGAAGGCCCCGGCGGCCGCGCCACCTGGACCCGCCGGATCGAGCCCGGCCAGAGCATGACCATCGGCATCACCTGCGCGTACGGAACAGATGCGCACTACGTCGCCGCCGAGGCTCGGGCCTCGGCCGAGTCCTTCGACGCGACGATGCGCGCGGGCGAGGAAGGCTGGCGGCGGCACTGGGCCAACATGTTCACCCCGGGAAACCCGGACTTCTCCGGGCACCTTCCGGTCCTCACCACCACCGACGCCGGGCTCGCGGACACGTATTACCTCGGCGCCCTGCAGGTGCTGTACATGCGCAACATCCGGATTCGCCCCGGCGAACCGGTGTTCCTCACCGGCGGCCCCCGACTCGGGCCGACGACGACATACTTCTGGGACCATTGCGAGTGGAGCCGGATGTACGCCCTCCTGGAGCCCGCCGGACTGCGCTCGTGGCTGCTGCGCGTCCTCTCCGGCCCCTACCGGGACTCCTTCGGGATCGAAGCCCGCACCGGCGATCCGCTGGGCAACGCGTACAGCGCCAACGACTACGCCCTGTTCCGGCTCATCGAGCACTACGTCTGCACCACCGGTGACATCGCCTTCCTCGACGAATCCACCGGTGGGGCCACGGTCTTCGAGCACCTGGAGCGACTCGGCTTCGGCTGGCGCGACAAGCGCAGGGCGGACACCGGAGGGGTGCTCGCCGACTTCGGCGACGACGCGTGGAGCCTGCTGGAGTGCGTGCCCACGTACACCGGAGTCGTCGCGGGCTTCAACGGCGCCTACGTCGGGATGACCCGTTCGATGGCGGGCCTGTACCGGCAGCGGGGCCGCCGGGAGGACGCGGCGCGAGCCGACGCGGAGGCCGGCGTTTTGGCCGCGGCGGTGTTGGAACTGTACGCGGGTGCGGGCCGCTGGCGGATACGCCGCCCCGACGGGACGGACACGATCGGGCACTGCCTCGACTTCGGCCTGACCTCGGCAGCCCTGTACCGCGATCTGAGCGACGAAATGCGGCGCGAAATGGCGGACTTCGTCACCGAACGCCTGCTGGTGGGCGGCTGGATGCGGGCCCTGAGCCCCGACGACCCGGCCGCCGCCGCTTCCGACCGTCCCGACCACGGCGCGGCGGGCGCGTTCTGCGCCTGGCCCGGCGTCACCGCGTACGGCCTGGCCCGCCTGGGCTACCGCGACCGGGCGATCGCGCTGCTGCGCGACCTGACGTCCGCCGCCTCGGGCGGGGTGTGGGGCCAAGCCATGGAAATCGTCACCGGAGCCGATGGGCGGCCGCGCGCTCGGGTCGCCGAGCGCGGTGTCTCGAACCGCGACAGCATCGCGGGCGCATCCGGTGCGGAAGCCGTGCTGTCCGCGGTGTTCGGCGTCACGCCGTCATTCGCCGCCGGCGGACCGGACGAATTGCCGGACACGTTGACCGCCGACGGGGTCGGAACCCTCACCGGCCTCCGCAGTCCCGCCGTCTGACCACCGGACCGGACACGGAAGGGCGGTCCGGCCGTGCGGACAACACGCGCGTCCGGACCGCGCGTCCGGACCACACGGCAGCCGCGGAACTTGCCGAAACGCCCTGGGCAACTGCCGAAGAAGGGGGTCGTCTCAACCAGGTGCGCATCGCGTGCGACCCCGAGGACACACGCCGCCCCGTCGTCGGTGACCACCACACCCCGGGTCCTCGCTACCGCCCCTGCACCACCGGGAACGCCGACACCGGACCCGGATCCTCGAACACTCCCCGCCATCGCCGGCGCCGCGTCCGCCCGCCGCCAGGCCGCTCGTCGGGCCGTCCAGGGCGGTTTCCGTGCTCCGGCACGCCCGGCCAGTGCCGACTCACGCACGGCGCGCCCTGGCTGCCGGGGTGGCTGCGCGCGGTCGGTCGGTATCGATGACGGCGCTCGAGTCGGGCAGGGGGCGGCAGGGCAAAAGGCGGCGCGGACCGACGGCGGGCGGCATCCGTCGCGCATCGAAGCCTCGAGCCGCGCCGGGTCCGTCGACTGCCGTCAGGCGGCGCCGCGTTGGGCCACGCAGGTGAACCACACACATCCCAACCATCGGGTTACCTCGTGTCGGGAGTCGCGCGATCCATCATCGTCGAAGGTCGCCCGCCATCCGCCGGCGACGACCATACGAACGCGACGGAGGCCGCTGATGACCACGACGACCCGGACGGAAGTCGAACACGGCGTGGACGAGGACGTGTCGGACGTCTACCCCGACGACCGGGCGTGGGTGAACGAGTGCGTTCAGCGCATCCGAGGCGAACTCGCGCCGCTGGGGACCTCGCTGCGGCAGATCCCGCTGCCACCGAAACTCGCCGGGCTGCGGCTGTACCTCAAGAGGGAGTCCGAGCAACCCTCCGGCAGCCACAAGCACCGCCTCGCCGCGGCGCTGCTCACCAACGCCCTCGCAAGCGGATGTCTGACCCCCGGACGCCCCGTGATCGAGGCTTCCAGCGGCTCGACGGCCATCTCCGAGGCGTGGTACTGCGAACAACTCGGCATCGATTTCCACGCGGTGGTACCCAGGGGCACCGCCCCGGAGAAGCTGGCCCTGATCACGCAATACGGCGGGCAGGTGCATCCGGTCGACGGCGACATCGTCGAGGAGGCGAAGAAGCTCGCGGCCACACTCGACGGCCATTTCATGGATCAGTTCACCTACGCGGAGCGCGCCTACGACTGGCGGGGCGAGCACGGCCTCGCGCCCGAGTTGATCCGGGCGGTCCCCGACCTGGCCTGGTTCGTCATGGGCGCCGGCACCGGCGGCACGGCCACCTCGGTCGCCCGCTACGCCCGCTACACCGGCAGGACCCTGCGCGTGTGCGTCACCGACCCGGACCACTCCGCGTTCTTCCGCGGCTGGCGGGACAGGAATCCCGCGGCGACGGACAAGGGTTCGCACATCGAGGGCATCGGCCGGCCGCGGGTCGAACCCTCGTTCCTGCCCCCGTTGGTCAACCGCATGATCCAGGTCCACGACGGCGCGTCCGTCGCGACCATGCGGTTCGCCGCCGCCGCGAACTGGGACGTCGTCGCCGGACCGTCGACCGGAACGGGCCTGTTCGGCGCGCTGCGGATCCTCCTGGGCATGCACGCGAACGGCCAGACCGGGGCGGTCGCCACCGTGATGTGCGACTCCGGCGAACGGTACGTGAACGAGTACTACAACGACGCCTGGCTGGCCGACAAACAGATCGACTACAAACCCTGGATGCCCACCATCGAACGCTTCTTCACCACCGGGGACTGGACACCCCCCACGCAATACGACCCCACCCCCAAGCCCGCCACCACCATGTGGAACATGTGAGCCGTCCCCATCCACCCGTGCAGCGCCCCCGGCCATTCGCGTCCGGCACTCGGCAAGCGGCTCACCAGGGGGCCGTACCTACCGAGCGGCGTTCGACGCCACACGCCGCCGAACCGCAACCCACCTACCCGATCGAGCACATCGGCTGACGAGACGCGTGCGCGTCTGCCCTACGCGCACAGGTCGCCATCGAGAGCAGTGCGTTCGAATGCGCACCGCCGAGGGACACACGGAGCCCGCAGGCCGGGTCAGTGCGAACCGTGCGACCAAGAAGGAATCGCCGAAGGCGATCAATCGGAGGCGTGATGGAGCAGACTTTTCCCTACCCCGACAACTACCCACTCTCCGGCGCCCTCACGGAGCGGATGACCGGGCGTATCCACGGCGACATGGTCACGCACCGACGCTCGACGGTTCACTCGATCCTCCGAGAAGGATTCGTGTGCCACGTCGCGTTCGACTACAACCCGGGATCCGGGCACGGCGACCCCTACCCGATCGCCGTCCCGACGCTGTACGGGTTCGACGCCCTCCAGGAGAGGGTGTACCTGCACGGCTCACCCAACGCACGCCTGTACCAGACGGCCCTCGGGCACGGGGAGGACGGTGTGCCGGTGTGCCTGACGGTCACCCTGGTCGACGGCCTGGCCCTCGAGAGCGTCGCGGCCCACAGCCACGCCTACTACCGCTCGGTTATGGCGTTCGGCAACGCGATCGCGGTGACGAACGGTAGTGAACTCGACGAGCTGGCGACCATGGTCAACCATGTCGTCCCCGGCCGCTGGGATGACACGGTGCAGCCACAACCCACCGACCTGAAAGGTGTGGGAGTGCTGAGCCTGTCGTTGAACGAGGTCTCCGCCAAGGTCGTCGGCATGTCCGCGAGCATTCGCAAGGACGGCGTGTCCTACCAGGAGACCCCGGAACCCCCGCACTGGGCCGGGGATCTACCCATCGGCCAGGCATACGGCCACCCCGTGACACGCACCCCCGACATCGCCCTCCCGGCCTACCTGGACAGCTACCACCGCCCGGCTCGCGAGGGCGACTCCTGACCACACGGGCGACCGTCAAGGAGGTCTCCCTCGCGGCAGGCACGAACCGCGAGGAGCGGTCGACGGCCCGCGAATGGTGCCGGTGCCGTGCGGGCGAGCGCCCGAGCGGCACCGGCACCACGGCCGGGCCATCCGGCTGCGACGGCAGCGGCGGTCGCCCGATCCCGTGACCGGGCGCCACATCGCCGTCGATGAACGCGCACCCCGCCGACGCAAGGCAGCCCGGGACCGTCCTTCACGAACCCGACCGGCCGTGCGCGGGCGTGCCCGTCACGTCTCGTTGTCGGCGTCCTTCCGGGCCTTGTCCAGGATGTTCCGGGCCACGCTCTCGGGGTTCTGGCCGACGAAGGGCCGGTCGAAGAGCCAGTTGTAGAGCATCTCCCGGCAGATCTGCGGCTGGTAGGCCGGTACTTCGTGACCGGAGCCGGGTACGGCGACCTGCGTGACGTTCTTGAGGGTGCGGACGAACCCCTTGGGGTTCCCCTGCGCCTGTTTCCAGATCAGCCGCTCGGCCCCGCGCCAGTCGTCGGGCGGCGTCAGGAGTCCGTCCAGGATCTCCTCGGTGCTCTGATACCCGCAGGCGGTGTCGAAGTTCCCGGTGTAGAGCAGGGTCTTGTAGCCCTTCTCGACGAGCTCGGCGTACCAGGGGGAGGCATCCGCCATGTTGTCGCTTTTCAGCGCCGCGGCCACCGGGCCCGCGTTGTCCGCGCACTGCCAGTCCCGCTCGACGTGCAGGGCCTTCTTGACGTCCGCGCTGTCGAGGTAGGAGCGCAGCGCCCCCATGGACAGGTCGTCCCAGCGTCGTACGTCGTAGACGTCGAAGTTGCCGCCATAGGCCAGGATCGCGTTGATCAGGCCGTTGCCGAGGTCGGTGGCCTGCTTCATCTTCTTGGGGTCCTTGGTCTTCTCCCCGTCCTCGAGGACGTCCTTGAACGTGGCGTAGTGGCGGTACAGGGTGTTCTTCTGGCCGACGCCGATGAACCCGGACGCGTAGGAGTAGTCGATCATGACGCGGACCGACAGTTCCGGCTTGATCCAGCCGTTCCCTACGGCGATCCCCTTCAGTTCGATGTGCTTTCCGGCGTTCTTGGCATTGTTCTCGTCGATCTTCAGGGCGATCGCCGGGACGTACTTGCCCGCGTAGCTCTCACCGCAGACGTACAGGGGGCACTTCGCGTACTCCGGGTACGTGGTGAGGAACTGCTGGAGGGCCTGCCAGAACATCCCGGCAAGGGTTTCCTCGTCCTCGACGTACGTGTCCGGGGTGTCGCAGTAGCTGTATCCGGTGCCGATGGGCTGGTCCCAGTAGACGACATGCGCTTCCTGGTTCCAGGTGTCGGGGCTCACCGACACGGTCCCGACACCGTCGTCGCCGATGCGCAGCGGCCCGTTCTCGATGAACAGTCCCGCCAGGGACGAGGCGCCGGGCCCCCCGTTGAGCCAGATCAGCAACGGCGTGTCGTCGATCAGTTGCTGCTGATCGGTGGCGTCGAGGTTGGGGTCACAGGTCTGGCTTTCGAAGAACCAGTAGAACAGGTGGCTCTTCGCTGAGCCGGGGCCGTCGACGTCCGCGTATCCGGCGTACGAGCGGACCTTCTTGGGAACTTCGCCTTCCTCGTGTTTCGCGGGGTCGGGGTAGAAGTCGATCCTTTGTGTGCCGAGGGTGCCGGCCGGGATCCCGTACACGGGGCTGCGAGACATGGTCCACTTTCCGTTCGGGGTCGAGGTCAGGACGTCGGCGGAACGCGCCGCGGCTCGGGGCGACGGAAGTTCTCGAACAGGCGCTTGGCGCGCTTCGGTTCCTCCAGGACCCCGATGCGTTGCCCCATGAGCAGTTGCAGTGCGGGGAACCGCCCCTTCTCGAACAGGAGGATGTTCAACGACCCGCCGTACTGGAAGCAGCCGATCTCCTCGCCCTTTTCGATCTCGACCGGAGCCGAATTCTTTGTGATGTTCCTGAACTTTTCGAGGAATTGCACGGAACCGATCGAATTGAGGCCGACGGGTACCAGGGCGACGTAGCCGTCGCCGTCCGGCTTTCCCTCGTGGTCCACATACGGTGTCCTGATGACGACGTACCCACGACGGAAATCGGCGAACATGCCGTAGTCGTAGCCGTAGCCCACGTTCCCCTTGTTGACCAGTCCGGGGAAGTCCCGCATTCCGTAGTAGACGCCGCCGATGTTGTCGTGGGCCTCCACCACCTGGCCGCCGACCGGGGCGTGGTAGCGGTGGTAGGTGTCGGGCATCAGGATGCACGACACGGCCGTACCGCCGCCCGGTTTCCCCTCCCGGTCGTGGGTGAAGTGTTTCGCGTACCTGGAGCCGTTGAGCAGTTGATCGACGTTCATGGTCACGGTCTTGACCGGGATCCGCGTCGCGTCCGTCAGCTCGTCGACGATCATGTTGATGACACAGTCGGTCGGGGCGACCACCACTCCGGGGTCGAGCCTGCCGTCGATCGGCCGCGCACCGGGCGCCAGTTCCCTGATGAAGAACTTGTTGAAGGTCGACCAGTCTCCTTTCCGGAAGTCGGCCATCTTCTTCGGCCCGAGTTCCTTGATCCAGCTGTCGACGAGAGATTTCCCCGACTCCGGGTCGTCCATCTGTAGGCCCTGCAGATTCGTGAAGTCGGCCAGCACGTCGCGCCCGGCCCCGGTGGTCACGAAATCCATTCCGGCGTCGTTCTCGTAATTGATCCAACTGAACTTCTCGATGTAGTCCAGCCCATCGTGGACGCCCTGCTTCAGCCCCCATGCGTACCACTCCTCGAAGAAGTTGCACAGGGTGTCGATACTCGCGCCTTGCCAGTCTTTCCAGACCTTGTCCTCCGTGCCTTGCGGGCGCGGCTGCACGCCCTTGATCGCCGCATCGAACTTGGCCTTGAAGTCGCCGGTTCCGTCGTTGTACAGCTTTCTGACGTTCTCGACGAATTTCTCGATGGTCGCCGAGTGCGGGTCGATTTTCGAGCTCACGTCCTGCTTCCTTCCGTGCAGAGGGGCCCTCGGATGCCGCTGCCCCGCACCTTCACTTCCCGCTCCGCCGTGGACGCGCGTGTGGTTGCTCCGTTCACTCGAAACAACCACCCGTATGGATGGGGGTTTCGGGTGGTCCGAATTCGCCTGAACCGAGGCGCAAACGTCACCCGGAACACTCGAACGAGCCCTTGAGGCCGTCAAGTGCTCACCGTGCTGTCCACGACCACCCGGGCCGTCCGACGCGTCTCCACCACTATCCGCGTGGTGGGTTCGCCCGCCGCCCGTGACTTGCACCGCGAACGCCGCGCGGCAAGTCTTCACGGCGTCACCACCTTTGACCTCACCCGGGAGAATCAACGACGTCGGGGCGGTTCCGCGTCGCCTGTCGCGGGACACGGCCGGCACGACACGCTGCAATGGGGGTTTGTGGACCTCGTGAGGCCCCGCCGACCCTGCCGGCAACTCGCATTCCGGCGCGGGCGGTTCACTCGAACGAGGCGAACACGCCCGGATGCCGGGCCCGTGGCGTGGAGTGGAGTGCCGGGGTTCGGCCGAAGGGGGCAACGGCGCGGACGATGATGACGACGAGGACGCCGGGGTCGGCTTCGTGGTGCGTGATGACGCGGGCGAGGGAGACGTCGCGGCGGTCGCGGTCGCCGTGGACGGAGGAGGATCCGTGTTCGTAGGGGTCGTGGCCGGTGGTGCGGGTGGCGGCGGAGCGCACCTCCGTCTGCCGGGCAGCGCTCGGCTTGGCCGGGCCGTCCTCGACCGCGTTGCGGTACCGCACCCGATAACTCACCTCTCGTCCCCAGTTCGACGGGCCTGCCGTCGGCGTGGAACCCCGTGAAGTCACCCGCGCGTACCCGGGCGGAGACCTCCTCGTCCAAGGTGTCCGCCTCGAGCGGCAACGCCCGGTCCGGCAGCGCCCGCCGTTCGATCGGGTCCAACGGTGTGTGCGCCATCGCCTCGTCGAACGCGGCGCGTCGTTCCTCGGGCAGGGCGGCGCGGATCACGGCGAGGGTGTTCGGCAACTCGACGTGCACGCCGCGGACCACGGTGGTGTCCCTCGGCCATCGACAGCCTTCCTCGCCACGATCCGACGGCCCTGGCGGGACATCACGGCGTCGAAGACCGTAGCCGGCGCACGACGCGAATCGGCCGTATCCGGTCTGCCGCCCAGGTCTCGCCGCCGCGCCCGGGTAGTGGACAGCCGGCCCCCGCCTTTCGGCTTCCTGTCCGGTTGTCCTCACGTCTGATGCCGGGTCTCCCGTACCTCGCGGTGTCGTTCGCGTGTGCCGAGGCACGCTGGTTGTCACATCGGCACGATTGTTGTCATCGGGGTCGTCGGCGCGCGGGTTGTTACTCGGCCGAACACTGTCCCGTCGCGTTGTGGATGTCGGATTCTCAGTTCTCAGTGCTTCGCAATCCGATACTGCGGACTCTCACCCGTTCCGGAGCCGGACCGGACGGCGAGGTCTCCGCCGGGCAACGAGACGAAGCGCCATCCTCCCGGTCCTGTGATCTGCCACGCTGCGAACGATGCGTGGGACGGACAGGTCAGATGCGTGCCGCTGTCGAACACCATCCGCAAGGCGCCGGACTTGAACGCGACCGCGGACAGGACCTTCGCTCCGAACAGGGGGAGAGCCGCGGCCACGTCCTGGGACTCCGGTGTCAAAGGCAGGCCGGGATCGGTGCGGAGTGACCCTGTCGAGAGCCGAGTCGGTGC
The DNA here is from genome assembly GCF_045207655.1 of Embleya sp. NBC_00888. NCBI lineage: Bacteria > Bacillati > Actinomycetota > Actinomycetes > Kitasatosporales > Streptomycetaceae > Embleya > Embleya sp. NBC_00888. Next base: position 4,940,016 of record NZ_CP108785.1, read on the forward strand.
TGCCGGCACGACTTCCCACCCCGCGTCCAGGACGAGGGTCGGCCGAAGGTCGATGCGGATCCCGACAACGCTCAGGCCTCGAAGACCCAGGACCCATCGGTCCTCGTGCTCGACCGGTTCCGCTTCAGGATTCATCACCACACCATGATCCGATCAGTCGCAGGCCCCAAGAGACATTTCTCCTCCTCGGACCGAGTCGTCGATGCCCACGGCCTCCGGAGGTTCCGCAGAAGACCGGCTTCGCTTTCGCGGCGCGCGCAGAACGCCCTCGCGCTCGTGGGCGGATACGTCGCCGCCACCCGGACGACGGAATCGGCCGAGCGGGTCGACAGCCGTCCCGGGTAGCCCATCGGGGAGCGATGCCGCGACGGGGACGATCGCGTGTCGGCGTACACCCCGGTGTGCTCGGTCGGATACGTGGCTACGTGCTCGGCCGCACCGACTTCGACCCGGTGGGGGTGCCGGGACCACCTGACGGCGGCCGACGGGAAGCGCCGCGGCCTTCGAGAGCGTGGGATGGTGGGTGTCAGCCGTGGTCCTCCCACTCCGCTTGGCAGAACCGGGCCCCGCTGACCATGGTGTCTCCGGTTCGGGTGGCTCGTACGTACATGTTGAGGCCGGTCGGGCCGGGATCTCCTCCGCATCCGAAGGCCACGCCCGTCCCACTTTCCTCCAGGTGCCGGATCAGCGTCGCGTCCACGGCCTGAACCGGCATGCCGACCAGCCGGGTTCCCTCGAATTCCACCTGCGGCCCGGTGCGTCCGTCAACGGTGACGGCGCCCAGCGGGGGGCCGGCCGGGGCCGCAGACGTAGTGAGCGGTCACGCCGGCCCGGTCGAACCGGTCGTGGTGCAGGATCCACTATTGCTCCGGCATGATCGAACCGAATTCGAAAGCGGACCCGAAGGGGGCCGGCCGGGCCGCCGCTTGCCGCGCGATGCCAGCCGGCGGGCGTCCGTCGCCACTGTGGTCACCTCGTGGGTGCGGGGAGTGCCGCCCAGGTCCTGGAGCTCGTCCGCCACGGCCTGGGTCTCGTCGCCCCGGGGTCGGTGTACGACCCGCCGCCCTCGGCGAGGTCGACAAGTTCCGGACGGACTTGGGCACGAAGTCGGGAGACGGTTCCAGCCGAATCACGCCGGCGTTGGTGTACGGGTGTGCGAACGCGTCCATGCGGAAGCTTCGGGATGAGGTTCTTCCGCCTGTCCGTGCGCTTCGCCGAAGGGCCAGGACATGGGGCGGGGCCGGTTCCGGCCATTGTTTCCCGAGTCCCGCCCTGGTCACAGGGTCGCCACTAGGGCCTGTATGAAAGTCACATCCATTCGTTGATGGCCGCGATGTGGACGGTGGCCTCATATCGGACTGCGAGCTTGTCGTACCGGGTTGGTGCGCCACGAGGCGCCATGGAATCGAGTGAGGTGAGAGACCTTCACCGCCGGGTTGTCGCAGCAATCCGGCTGAAGCTGGGGGCAGTTCGGCCCAGGGGATGCTGAGCCGAGCGGTAAGCAGCCCCGACAACGTCGGGACGGGCTGGCACTGCCAGACAGCCCGGGTCAGGCTAGCGAGACGGGAAGGTGCACGCGAGAAATCAGTGCTTGACGCCCCGTAATTACGACACCGGCTCGAACCTGGCGGATCTGGGCCGGACGCAGTGCACGACCACCAGCGCTCGTCGGTGGTCGACTCCGAAGCCGACTCGACTTATCGGTGGGGAGGCCACGCCGAAAGCCTGCGGCGTAAGCGTGGCGATGCTGCCGGGGTAGAGCTGGGCATCTCACCCGTCGATCGATTTCGTGGTGAACGTGGGAACTGTCCGCGGTCGCCCTTGCGTCGGGCATCCAGTCCGATCGGGGGCAGGCTCATCGCCGGCTCATGGCCGTCGGGCAGGACGGAGGTTCCGTAGTACTCCGAGGCCGGGAGAGCCGGCCACATGGGGAAGGGAGCCAGCAAGTCAGCAGTAAGGACACTGGAATGCCAGGAGGTTGTCGCCGGTGAATACCGACGAGCTGGAATGGGCCTTGATGAAGGCCGAACGCCGGGTACTGGAGATCCAGACCAAGCTGCACCGTTGGGCTGCTGATGATTCTCATCGCAGGTTCGACGACCTGTTCAACCTCGCTGCGCCACGAAAGCGCCCTGTCATATCCCCGGTTTAGCCGGGAGGAACTCGGAGGAAGGTTCCTGGGTCCGATGGCTAACCTGAATCCGAAAGGTGCAGGGAACAATAGCATGCCAGAAAAGTAACGCTCGTGTTCAGGCGCATGAAACGAGGCGTTGCGGGACCCGCGCGATATGGATAAAGCTTGATTGCCTAGACCTCAATCTCCAGATGGTGCAAGAACACGCCCGCCGGAAATCGCGCCTGATACCGGCGCCACAACCTGCATCGGCATTACGAGGTGGCCGATGCATCCTCCGGGATGTGGAGCGATGCCCAACGAGGGCATTCAAGGAGATGAATGAGGATCCTAAGTCGCACTATTACGTATGACAGGGACGAACGTGGGATCGCCTAAGGGACGCGAGTCCTAAGGTGACAGAGGCCCCGTAGTAGTCGTAGGAGTAACGCCCTACCAAGGGGGACGGGAAGGCCGTCCGCAGGGCCAAGGGGGCCAGGTGATCGGATATTCGAAGACTGGGAGGCATGCGAAATGCAGAGCGCCGAAACAGTACTGGGTATCCTCCGTGATCGCGGTAGGCGTGGCCTGCCGTGCAATGAAATGTTCCGTCAACTGTTCAACCCGCAGATGTATTTGATGGCCTACGGGCGCCTGTACTCCAACCATGGAGCCATGACGCCCGGGGTCGATGGAGAAACCGCAGATGGCATGTCGCTGGCGAAGATCGAAGGCATCATCGATGCTCTGCGTCACGAGCGCTTCCGGTTCAAGCCGGCAAAACGCATCTACATCCCGAAAAAGAATGGGAAGCAGAGGCCGCTCGGCCTTCCTCCGTGGTCGGATAAGCTCGTCGGTGAAGTAATCCGCCTCTTACTGGAGGCATATTATGAGCCACGGTTTTCCGACCACTCACACGGTTTCCGTCCCGGCAGGGGTTGTCACACTGCGCTCAGCGAAGTGGCAGACCTTTGGACCGGCACGGCATGGTTCATCGAGGGTGATATCTCAGACTGTTTCGGGAGCCTTGACCACGAGGTCATGCTCTCGACGCTGGCGGAGAGAATCCACGACAACCGGCTCCTCCGGCTGATCAAACAGATGCTGCAAGCCGGATATCTGGAGGATTGGGTATGGAACGCAACGCTCAGCGGGGCTCCACAGGGCGGTGTCGTTTCGCCGATCCTCTCCAATATTTACTTGGATCGGTTGGACAAGTTCGTCGAAACAGTTTTGATTCCGCAGTACACCCGAGGAGCGAGCAGGGCACTCAATCCTGCCTATGCAAGGGTGCGAATGGCGGCGGTGCGCGCTCGAAGACGCGGCCATACGACCGCGGCACGCGAGTTGCGTGAGCAGTTGCGGGGAACGCCCAGCAGGGATCCTCAGGATCCGGGCTACAGGCGACTCCGCTACTGCCGGTACGCCGACGACACCCTCCTCGGATTCGCCGGACCGAAGGCCGAAGCCGAAGAGATCAAACAGCGTCTGGCGCAGTTCCTTCGAGACGACCTCAAGTTGGAACTGAACCCGGACAAGACGCTGGTCACGCAAGCCCGAACCCGAGCAGCGTCTTTCCTCGGCTACGAGATCACTGTCCAGCACAGCGCGACCCGCCCGTCTGTCAACGGCAGCGTCGCACTGCGTGTCCCACGGCAAGTGATCAAGGCCAAGTGCGTCCCCTACCTGAAGCACGGAAAACCCGAGCGCCGCTCCGAGTTGTTCAATCGTGACGACCTCACGATCGTCAGCACATACGGGGCGGAATACAGGGGGCTCGTCCAGTACTACCTGCTGGCCGGTGACGTCTGGAGACTGAGCCGGTTCAAATGGGTCGCACAGACCTCGATGCTCAAGACACTTGCCGCCAAGCATCGTTCGACGGTGTCGGCGATGGCTCGCAAATACAAGGCCAAGATCTCGACACCGGATGGACCACGGACATGCTACGAGGCCAGCGTCCAACGGGCAGGCAGGAAACCACTGGTCGGAAGGTTCGGCGAAACCCCGCTGAAGCGGCAGAAGAAGGCGGTGCTACAAGACCGCCCGGTAGTCCGGCCCGTTGCCCGCAAAGAGCTGATCACACGGCTCCGCATCGGCAAGTGTGAACTATGTGAGCGGAAAGATCAGGTGGAAGTGCACCAGGTCCGAAAACTCACCGACCTCACCGAGCCCGGACGACCACAGCACCCGTGGGCGCAACACATGGCCAAGAAGCGAAGAAAGACCCTCGTGGTCTGCACCCGCTGTCATGAGGCCATCCATGAGGGGCAACCAACCGCGTAATTCACGGAGTAGTCGCTGGAGAGCTACGTGCACCGAAAGGTGCCCGCGTGGTTCGGACCGGGGGCCGCCGGAGCAGGACCGTGGTGACACGGCACCTCGCCGGCGGCCTACCGGTGTTGGCCGACCCCGCCTTCCTGTTGGTGGCGTGGGACCGAGTCCGGGGAAACAAGGGTGCCCGCACGGCCGGAGTGGACGGGAAGACCGCACGCTCCATCGAGGCCGGGCAGGGAGTCGAGATGTTTCTCGGCAGGCTGCGCACTCAGATGAGAGATCGCAGCTTCCGACCGGTTCCCGTCCGTGAGCGGATGATTCCCAAGGCGAACGGCAAGCTTCGTCGTCTTGGGATTCCGACCGTGGCGGACCGGGTGGTCCAGGCGTCCTTGAAACTGGTGCTGGAGCCGGTGTTCGAAGCGGATTTCCTCCCGTGTTCCTATGGGTTCCGCCCGAACCGCCGGGCTCATGACGCGATCGCCGAGACTCGCTATCTCGCCAGCCACGGATATGAGTGGGTGGTGGAGGGCGACATCACGGCGTGCTTCGACGAGATCTCGCACCCGGCTCTCATGGAACGGGTGGGGAATCGAATCGGGGACAAGCGGGTGCTGTCTTTGGTGAAGGCGTTCTTGAAGTCTGGGATCTTGTCCCGGGACGGAGCCTTCACGGACACACGCACTGGAACCCCGCAGGGCGGGATCCTGACTCCTCCCGCGCAATAGGTAACCCGGGGTGGGGTCGGGGCTGCCGGCTGGGATCGAGTGTCTGATGGTGACCTTCTCGGGGCCGATGAGGACCTCGCGGACCAAGAGTCGGACCACTTTCCGGCGTTCGAGGATGTCGGCGGTGGTGGCCTTCTCGCGCAGGCGGGCGAGGAAGCTCTGGAGGCTCTCGGCGAGCTTGAGTAAGCTCTGGCGGTCGACCGACTGGGCGGCGAGGGCCTCCAGTTGGGTGCGTTGGGCGGTTTCCCGGGCGCGCAGGGCAGGGACGCGGGAGCGGAGTTCGGCCAGGGACAGGAGTTGTTCCTGGTATGCCTCGATCAGCCGGGTGATGGCGATGGTGGTCTTGGCCAGGGCCCGTTCCAGGCGGGCTCGCTGGGCGGTGCCGGGGTCGCCGGCCCGCATCCGGGCCAGGCGCCGGTCGAGCTCCGCCTGAATCAGTGCGGGTGTGGAGACGAGGGCGATCACCTGGTTCCAGACCAGGTCTTCGAGGCGGTCGGCGCGCACGGGGGTGTTGGTGCAGACCTTGCCGTGCTCATAGCGCCAGGCGTCCGAACCCAGGCATCGGTAGTAGCTGATCCGCTTGTTGGTGGTGCGCGTCGAGGTGCGGTAGTAGGCATAGCCGCAGGTTGCGCAGGACACCAGGCTCTGCAGCAGATAGGGGGTCTTGCTGTTGCGAGGGGCGAACCGGGCGTTGTCGGCCAGGCGCCGTTGGGCCAGGGCGAAGACCTCCTCGGTGACCAGCGGCGGGACCGGGATCTCGATCCACTCCTCGCGGGGACGCTCGCGCACCACGGTGGGGCTGTTGGGGGTGGTGCGGCCCTGCAGGCGGGCGGCGCGGTTGAGGACCGCGGTGGCCTCGACGCGCATGGTCTTGGCGAAGGCCGCGCGCCCCGCGTAGGCCGGGTTGCGGAGCATGGCCCAGACCGTCGAGCGGTCCCAGCGCTGTTTGCCGGTGCGGGTGAGTGTGGTGGTGTCCTCGGTGAGCCGGCGGGTCAGGTCGGCCAGCGTGCTGCCTTCGTACGCGTAGCGGCGGAAGACCTCGGCGACCGTGGCGGCCTCGTGCTCGACGATCTCGTAGAGGGCGTCGGCGTGTTCGCCGCGGCGGATGTAGCGGTAGCCGTAGGGGGCGCCGGAGAGCACGTTGACGGTGCCGGTGCGGGCGCGGTGGGCCTTGCCGCGGCGGGTGCGCTCGGCGATCTGGGCCCGCTCGTATTCCGCGATCATGCCTTGGAACTGCACCAGCAGCACGTCCTCGGGGTTGTGGGTGCTGGGGGCCTTGACGAAGCGAACCTCGGTGCCGACCCGGGCCAACTCCTCGATCAGCAGGGCCTGGTGGGCGTACTTGCGGGCCAGACGGTCCGCCGAGTGGCACAGCACCACGTCAACCGGCACCTGCGCGATCAGGTCGCGCAGCCTCTCCAACTGGGGTCGTACCAGCGTCGCCCCCGAGAAGCCGTCGTCGGCGAAGACCCATTCCTCGGGCACGTCGAGCCCGAGCCGTTCGGCGTGCGCGCGCAGCCCGGCGAGCTGGGAGCCGATCGTCTCCTGTTCCTTCTGCTTCGCCGAGGAGACCCGGGCATACAGTGCCGCACTGGTCATGACTGTCACCTTCCGCACCGCTGGGCGCCGGGATCCGTCCCCGCCGTTCGGGAACCAGGCACAGGTAGGCGCCGGCCAACTCGGCCGCGCCGAGACGATCGAAGAGATACTCGGCCTCGGCCCTGCGCTCGGTCATCACCGCACCCGCCCACACCCCACCCGGCGTCGCTGAGCGGAACGGGCACGTCCGGCACCCCGGCGAGCAGCCGTACTACGAACGTAGCGCCGAACATGTCAGCCGTCCCCCTTCCGGCGGGACTGTTCCAGCCGACGGAACGTCAGAACGGCATCGAAGTCGAAGTTACCTACTGCGTGGGAGGAGTCCTGTCGCCGCTGCTGGCCAACATCGCGCTCTCGGTCCTGGACGAGCACATCGCCCAGGCCCCCGGAGGACCTGACAGCACCTCCGAGGATCGGCGCAGGAGACGGCGTCGGGGATTGTCCAACTACCGGCTGGTCCGGTATGCGGATGACTTCCTCATGCTCGTCTTCGGGCGCCGTGAGCATGCCGAGGAATTACGCGATGAGGTCGCGGAGGCGTTGAAGCCAATGGGCCTTCGCCTGTCGGTGGAAAAGACAAGGATCACGCACATTGACGAGGGCCTGGATTTTCTCGGATGGCGCATCCAGCGTCACCGTAAGCTGGGCACTGACCGGCAGTACATCTACACCTATCCCGCACGGAGATCAGTGCGTTCCGCGACGGGCAAGGTGAAAGAATTGACCGGACGGCAGAACGTCGGCTTGTCGCTGGAGTCCTTACTCCACCGGCTGAATTCGGTGTTGCGAGGATGGTGCGCGTACTTCCGCCCCGGAGTGTCGAACGTCGCTTTCTGTTACCTCAGTCACTATACGTGGATGAGGGTGACACGATGGATCCGACGCAAGCATCCCGGGATCACTTGGAAGCAGCTCCGCCGACGCTATTACGGCGGTGGCTGGTGGCCTGCCACGGAGGAAGCGGAACTGTTTAACCCGGCAAAGGTAAGCACGACCAGATACCGATACCGGGGAACACTCATTCCGGCCCCGTGGTCCACTACGGCATGAGGAACTGAACACCCCGAAACGGGATTTGTGGAGAGCCCGGTGCCCGGAGACGGGCACGCCGGGTTCGGGAGGCGGCTCGGGGAAACCCTCTGGTGGAAACACCAGCAGGGCGCCCTGAGTCGACCTCACCGACAGCCCGGTTCCTCTTGAGGCGATTGATGCCGCATTCGACCGCGTGGCGGGCCTTGTAGTCCTCCGGGTCGAAGGCCGGTGGTCGACCGCCCCTTCGTCCTCGCTTGAGGCGGTTGCGGACCTGGTCGTCCTTCTCCGGGATGGTGCACGCGATCCTGCGGCGTCGCAGCAGCGCGCGGTTGGCCCGGGAGCTGTAGGCCTTGTCACCGCGTACCCGGTCGGGTCGGGTGCGCGGCCGGCCGGGCCCGGTCCGGGGCACCCGGATCGCCGCGAGGACCGCCGCGAACTGCGGTGAGTCGCCGCGTTGCCCGGCGGTGACCACGATCGACAGCGGCTTCTGTCCCTGCTCGCACGCCAGGTGGATCTTCGTCGTCAGCCCGCCGCGCGAGCGCCCGAGGGCGTGATCGCGCGGCTCGACGACGAAGCCGCCGGGCGGTTCCCGTTGCAGATCCCCCTTTTACGGGCACCGGCGGCGTGCTGGTGCGCGCGGCAGATCGCGGAGTCCACGTCGACCTCCCAGGTGATCAATCCGTCGGCGTCCGCGCGGGCCTGGAGCCGTTCGAGGACGTGTTTCCACGTGCCGTCCCGCTGCCACCGTCGGAACAGGCTGTACACACTCGACCAGGGGCCGTACCGCTCGGGCACGTCCCGCCACGGCGCCCCGGTCCGAACTCGCCACCGGATCCCGTCGATCAGGTGCCGCCGTGTCCACGGCGTGGGCCGACCCGGCCTTCGCGGTATCGGCAACAACGGTTCCAGCAACGCCCATTGACGTTCCGTCAGATCTCCCCGACTCACCCCAAGATCATCCCAGAGCAAGATCCACTTTCATACAGGCCCTAGCGTGACGGCTGGAGATCTTCTCCACGAGGCAAGGGGTGGGGCATGGCAGCTTTCCGCGCGCGTGTGAGGGTTCGGATGGGACAGCCCGGCCAGGCGGTGTTCACGACGAACGGGCCGACGGACGCGCAGATGCCGCCCGGCTGGGTCGCCCCGCTGGACGAGGTGGGCCGGTACTCGATCGGGTTCATGGTGCCGATCTTCGACCCGGCCGTGGCCCCGATCGTCCAGGTGTACCCGGATATCCCGGGCATTCAGGTGTCGATCGGGGCCCTTCACAGCATCGGTGTCCCCGAGGGCACGGGCTACCAGGCACGGTTCGAGTTCCACGTGCACTTCACCGTCGTCACCGCGGACGGTCCGGTGCCCCGGGACATCGGCTTCATCGTGGGCATCTGGTACCCGGTCGACTGAGAACGGGACCAAGTGGTGGGCGCACGACCGTTCCCGGGGCGTGGCGTGATCGGGCGTCGGCGCAGGTCGGGTTCCTCGGGGGAGTCGCCCGTGGTTCGGTCTGCGTAGTCGGCGTGGGCGTGTTCGACGGGTTCGGGCGCCGAGGCTGCGGCTTGGTCGTCTTCGGCGAGCGCCCGGCGGGACGAGGCCACCGCGCGCCCCGGGAGCCATCGACCGGGAGCCGGCCGGGAGGATGTCGTGCCCGGCCGGCACCGAGAAGGCCGTGGTGTGTGGTTCCGGTTTCCGTCTACCGAGGGATGGCGTCGAAGATCACCACCGGGGTGGCCGTGTAGAGCCCGGTTTGGGTCGCGGTCGGTTTGGTGGCGGTGATTACCAGGTCGGCCCGCATTCCGGCGTTGGACTCCGTGTCGCCCACGACCTCCTGACCGGTTCCGGTCAGCGTCACACCGTTGAAGGTGTAGGTCAGCGCGATGGTGTTCGACCCGTTGAAGACCGGCCGGGGGTCCGCTTCGACGTAGGCGCCGACGGAGTCCGAAGTATGGCGGGGTCGGATGGCGCCGGCTTCGTCCCGGGTGTGGGTCAATTCGAGGCGGCCGTCGGGGGAGGCCGTGTCGACGAGGCCGGGGAGGGCGGCGGCGAGTTCCGCGGCGAGGTCGTCGGGCTCGCGGTCGAGGGATGCGGCGGCTCGGGCGAGTTGGTCCTGCCCGATGGCCCGGGTGAGCTGTTCGGCCGTTACGGGCTCGTTGGGCTCCGGGCTGATCCAGGACCGCAACTGCGGTTCCAGGCCGATGTCCGAGAGGTTCTTCACGGCGATCGACAGGGTTGTCGGCGCCGGCGCGCCGTCATTCACGGAATCGGTCATCGTGGGCCCTACCTTTCCCATTGCCCGGCCTCCGGGGAGCGTTCTCTCCGGTGTCCTCCGAACTTCGGACGGGTGACGGTGGCGCGTCGGGTGCGGCTTCGTCGGCTGCGGCGAGTGTGTGGTACACCGACTACGGGATGTCCGGTGTGGCGGCGGTGATTTCGTCGGCGGCGATGCGGGCTTCGGCATCGATGCCGGCGGTGCCGGCGGCGCGGTTGCCGTAGCCGCGGTGGATGACCAGGAGTTGGTCCTTGGTGCCGTTCCTGTCGCGGTAGGCGACGGCGGCGGGTCCGGCGCCGCTGCGGTGGCTGGGGAACACGGCGTCGGGGGTCCAGGTGCCGCCGTCGAAGCGGGTCCAGAACAGGTTGTCGTCGCCGCCGCCGTGGCTGCGGTGGATGCAGTACAGCTTGTTCTCGAACACGGCCATGCCCGGGCCGTCCAGGCTCATGTGGGCGGGGAAGTAGGCGTCGGGTGTCCGGGTGTTGCCGTCGTAGTTGGTGTGCCACAGATTGACGTCGCTGGAGGTCGCGGGTCCGGGCTACCGGCCTTGGCTCCGCTGTACCTCGGACATACGGGTCTTGCCCGAGGTCGGAACGCGAAAGCGGAAGCCGCGCCGTCGAAAAAGCCCTCCGGGGCCTTCGGGCCCAACGCCTCGTACCCCTTCAAACACCGCTACCGGCCGTGCCCGGCGAATGTCGCCGGCCACGGCCGTCCGTCTCGGTGTCCGCCCTGTGTTCGTCATCGTGGCCTGGTGTGGACGTCCGTCAGACGGTGGTGGCGATCCAGCCGACGGTCTCCGTCGTGTGCAAGCCGTCGGACTTGGCGGTGGCGGTGGCGTATACCTCGTTGAGGCGGATCAGGAAGCCGTCCTTGGTCACGTTGGCGATCCTGAGGCCGGGCGTCTGCGGTCCGTTGAAGGTCTGCACTGCGGGGATCACGATGACCGTCGTGCCCGCGGGGAAGGGTGTCGGGAAGGTGACACGCGTGAAGGTCGACGTGTCACCGCCGATCTCCGCCAGCGGGCTCTTGGAGTCCAGGTCCAGTACGCCGGTCTGAAACATGCTCATGCCAGGTCCTCCCCATGTACGGCTACTTCGATTGCCCGACGAGCAGGGACCAAACCACCGCGACTCGCGCGACGACTGCCCATGCAAGCCCGACAACTGGGCGAGATCCGCCCTCGCAGAGGCATTACCCATACGGCCCACGGAGCAAAGGAAACGCAACTCTTACGGGGTACTAAGTGTGATGAACGCCAGAGTGTGGCTCGCCGCCCTGCCGCCAAAACCTCACCGCCCCCACCACTACAGCGCCGCCCGAGCCCACAGGCTCGCGCGCATCCACGCCTTCCCGGGCGACGGCCGGCAGGGGTGGGCACGTCCAGGAGTTCGCGCGGCGCGGGCACCAGGACGAACCGCGGCGTGGGGTACTCGACGGCGGTTTCCCCACCCGGGTGCGGCACGGACTCCCGCCCGTCGCCGAGCACTTGGAACAGTCGTGCCGCCAGACCGCGTCGGCGGCCCGATCCGGGATCCGGTCCATACCGTTCAGCGTCGCAGAACCGTCTCGCGTAGTCCGCCGGTTGTGCGAGGGATTGTGCGACCCGAACTCGGGGTGATTCGGGCACGCTTCACGTCGCCAGGAGGTCTGTCTCATCCGACCGATTGAGCGAGCGACGTGGGCGCCGGTCGACGCTCGAGATCGTCGGTTGTGCCTTTCCGGCTCATCCGGGCTTGGCCTCTCGGTTGCCGGATGGCGCACGCGATAAGGCCGTTCGGGTTGCTCGGTGTGCACGGGTGCCGGCGGTGGGGAGGGGCAGGTGGATTCGCTTCCTCTGTGCCCTGGAGTATGTGATGCCCGTACGAAGCCGTGTTGCGGCCCTTGCTCTTGTTCTCCCGGTCGGTTTGCTGGTGCCGGCCGGACCTGCCCGGGCCGAGCCGACCGCGAGCGTCGGGGTCGACGGCGCGGAGCTCGTCGGGGGCAATGACGACCTGCCCAAGCTGCACGGCTTCGCGGCCGGCCTCGAACGCGACCTTGCCGCGGTCACCGCAGGACTCACCCTGCCGTGGAGTTCCGGTGTCGTCGAAGGCCACGTGAACCGGATCAAACTGCTCAAACGCCAGATGTTCGGCCGAGCAGGCTTCGACCTGCTGCGCAAGCGCGTCCTGCTCGCACAGTGATCAACGTGTCCGCGGGTCCTGCAAAGATCACCGCCGAAGGCGATCCGAGGAGAACATGTGGGTACTTGGGACACCGGTCCGTTCGACAACGACACGGCTGCGGACTTCTCCATCACGCTGGACGAAGCCCGACTGGAGGAACGCGAGTCAATCGTCCGGGGCGTCCTCACGCGCACCATCACGGCCGACGGCTATCTCACCGAACCAGAAGAGGCCATCGCCGCCGCCGCGCTCATCGCCGCGCAATGCCCCGGCGGACAGCCCGTCGACCCGATCTACGGTCCCGACGAACCCATGCCCACGTTCGCCGTCGAGCTTCGAGCTCTGGCCGTCGAAGCCCTCGAACGCATCGTCAACGACGAAACCGGCCTTGTCTCGAACCGGGTCACCGCAGCCGACGCACGAACATGGCTCGCCGGATTCCGGGACCTCGGCAACGTGCTGGTCTCACCACTACCGTCGATGGACGTCCCGCTCTTCGACCTACCGATGTGACGCTCCGCCACGGCTCCACAGAATCCGAGCCAGATCCGCTGGACGTGGACACAGCCTGGACACAGCCGGCCCCCCGTCCGTGACCCGGTCGACGACCAGCCGGTCCCGGGCGGCGTTCACCGTGGCCGGCAGCTTCTCCCTCGCCCCGTCCGGGAGTACCTTCGGATGCCGACGGTGCGGCCCCGAGGGCGCGAGCGGGTTGGTGGGCAGCGTGTTCCTCACGTTCCCGAGGAACGAGCGGCGCTTTTCCACCCGCGACGGCAGCCGGGACGTGTCGAGTCTCTTGGCGAGTTCACCGTTCACGCCGAGGGAGACTTGGTGCGGGTACAAGCCCCTCAGGCAGACCGCCGCGGTCGACAGCGCGGACCGTCCGTAGGGGCGCGCCCCACGTGCCTATGCGGGGCTGGGTGGCCTTTATGTGCCTGCGTGGAGCTCGTTGTCGGATGGCGATGTCGCGTTTGCCGGGCTCGCGCACTCGGGTCAGTGGAGCGGCCGCTCGTGCGCGGGTGGCGGGTTCCGTCGTTGGGCACGGCGGGTGGGCGTCCGAGTGTCCGAGCGTGGACCCATTTCGGCCAGGGCGTGGGCGGCCCAGACCTGGATGGAGTCTCTCGCCTGGAGGGATCCGGTGAGTTCCGTCAGCAGGGTCCCGGCGGCGTGTGGGTCGAGTCCGGCGAGGCCTTCGACCGCCCAGCGGTACTCGAAGGTTCCCGGGTCGTGACGGGGAACTGCGGCGTAGGCGATCAACACGCCGACACCGATGGCGTGTCTGCGATACAACTCCATCCCGGCCAACACCTCCATCGCCCTCATGCGGTGCCAAGGACCGACTCCGGCGTCGTCGGCGAGACGCATGAGGGCGAACGCCCCTTCGATGGAATCCGTCGTGAACAGGGTCTCGGCGGCCCGCAGGCGTTGGTCAGCCTGGACGGACTCGTCTTTGACAAGCCGGATCAGCCTCGGGATCTCCGCTCGGCGCCGGTGCTCGGCGACGAGCCACTCCTGCAGGGCCTGGTGACGGAACTGGTAGGTGCGTCCCGTCACGCGCAGCAGACCGGCCTGGTGCGCCCACGCCAGGAAGTGGGCAGGCCGCAGTGGAAGCGTTCCCCGGGCCCGCCCGACCGCGACGCACACCATGTAACGCACCCAGGCGCGGCTCGCGACGAACGGCGCGACGAATGCCAACAGCCCGATTCCCCGGTACGAGAGCGCGACCCATGGGACGGTGGCTATGAGGACGACCGCACTGACCAGGGCGTCTTGGCGCAGCGGATCGGTCGGTCGCAGCATCGGCAGCGCATCGGTTCCCTTGAGCGTGAGCTCCGCCAGGTCCATGAGTAGGAGCAGCACGAAAAGGACCAGCCACATCAGCATCAGGAACAGCCCGAGCATGACCGTTAGAGCCAGCCAGATCGTGGCCACGTCGAGCCATGTCGTGGCGAGCGACAACGCCCACCCGCCCACAGCCCCGACTGCTCCGAGAGCGCCGAGTACGAAGGCGAGTCGCACGTATCGTTCCGTCCGGTGGCCGTCTCCGCGGATTGCCGCCCGACATTCCCGGCTGAGCATTCGGCGTGCCAGCCGCCAGAACTCCCCCCTCGTGATGCGTCTGCGTACCCAGCGGAGCGGCTCCACGGCCCTGCCCGTGCAGAGGCAGCCCCAGAGCACACCGTTGCCGAGGCCCAGGCACGCCAGGAACGCGGCGTCCCTTCCGGAGTGCACGTCGCCGGTGTACGCGAGGAAGGGCATCGCCCCGACAAGGACCACGAAGAGGTAGTGGAGGGCCCACACCCGCTTTCGCCCCACGACGAGCGGCAGCCGATGAAGCACGATGTCGTCGCCCGGAACACTGTCGTCGTCCGGGTGGGACGAGTGCGCCGCAAGCGAGGACAGCCATTTCACGGTGTGTTGCGCGTCGTAGCGCCGGTGTGGATGGGCTTCCAGCGCGACGGGGATCAGCCTTCCCATCAACGCGTTGTCGATTGTGCCGGGGCCCTCCGGGGCGAGCAGGTCGCGTGGATCGCGCCCGCCCGAGTAGACGGTGGCGGCCAGGTACAGACGCCAGGGCGTGGACAGCGTCCCGGTGGGAAGCGTGTGCAGGTTGTCGATCACCTCGGCCCACGCGCGCCTCTCCTCGTCGGACCGTGCGGCGACGGTCTGTTCGAGGTAGGCGCGGATCTGTGAGGTGTCGAGTTCCTCGACGGCGGCGACGGCTGCGGCGCTCAGCCCCCCGTGCTCACGGCTCAGCCGCTCGTAGGTCTCGGTCCGGCAGGTCACCACCAGGGGCGTCGTGCCGCGCAGGCCGTGATAGCGGTTGATCTGTTCCAGGGCCCGCGCCGCTCGCGTGGACGAACCCTCTTCGCCGTCCATCTCGTCGAGCCCGTCCAACACCGGCAGGACCAGCCTTTGGCCGACCAGCGCTCGGGCGGCGCGCGCGCCGGTGCCGTACGTGTCGGCGATCTCGCGCACAAGCCAGGCTTCCAGCGAGATGTCCGGGTTCCACTTGGCGAGCGAGAGCCGCACCGGGACGGCCTGCTCCGGCAGCCGGCGCTCCAGGAGCGACAGCAACAGTTCCAGCGCCAGAACCGTCTTGCCCGCGCCTGCGGCCCCGGTGACCACCATCCGCCGCTCCGGAAGACGCAGATAGGCGTCCGCGAGCGCTCCCGAGGTCCCGGGTACGGGATCGCCGGGCCCTCGGAAGAGCGTGACCCGCACGGTGAACGACACCTCGGCGGCGGTTGTGCTCGGCCCCAGCAGCCCGCTTCGCGCCGAGCGTTCCACGACGGCGACGCTGCGGGCCAGCAGCTCGGCCTGCCGCAGCAGTGCGGCCGAGGCGGGCTCGGTGTGGTAGGAAATGACCGTGTGGGCCCGGCCGATGGCCAAACCCCCGTGGGAAGCTGTAATGGCCGTATGGGCATTGATGTGCCCAGTCTGTCTGTCGCCGGGTGCGCTCAGCTGCGATGCGGGCCCGGCGACGGAGGGTTTTCCAGGTTCACCGTGCCGATCGCCCACGCGGCTGCCGAGCCGCCCTCGGCGGTGATGCCCACGTTCCCGCCCACGGCGACACCACCGTCGCCGGCCCGGACCCGGGCGCCTGTCGACCCCATCAACTCGCGCAGGCCCTCGGCCAGCCTTTCGCGCTCGGACCCCTCGACGTTCTCCAGAAGATCCTCGAATCGCCCCTGCCACACCGCGCCCACCCGGGCCCGAACCCGTTCGACATCCGCCGGTTCGGCCGCCTCCACCTCGGCCCCCGAACGATCCAGACGCGCCAGCACGATGGTCGTCTCCTGCTCGTCCCCGCGCCCGAAGAGCCGACCCACGCCTTCCCGAAACGCGAGCCAGGCGTCCGTGCCCGCGGCGGCAGCCACCGCTGCGCCCGATGCCGAAGCCAACGCCAACAACGACTCCGCCAACATGCCGCTCCCTCCGCGAACGAAAGCTATCGAACACTCAGCCTACGCAGGCAACCACCCCACCGTCGGAAAACCGCGAACCCACGACCCAAAGCGTGCCCGGCACGGAACAGCGGGCGTGCGGCCGCTTGTTCCCGAACTCCCGAGGCGCCGTCGCTCCCGGCAGGGATCACCATGTTGTCGGTGCGTTTGCCGTTCCACAGCTGGTGCCGGAGCTTGAACCCGGTCTTCTCCATCTACTGCGCCTCGTCACACACCACGATCCTGAACTTCTCGGCGCCCGAGCCGAGTTCCGCTCCGTGAGTCGAACTCCGCGCGACCCGCGCCGCCGACGTGAATGCTGATGGCGCGAGAAGTCGTCGCCGGTGAGAACGTGGGGAACCCGCGTCCCGGAGTACCCGTCTTGTGCACGGTCACGAAAGTGACCGTCGGCGGCTGATCGGGGGGCATGGTTTTCCTCCGATCGGTCGGTGTTCCACACCATCCCCAGCCGCTTGAGCAACTCGATTCGATGCGGGGTGATCGACCCGGCCGCCCGGGCTCGTCGCTGGTCCCCGACCCATTGCCCGATCGGGTACGAGGTCCCGGTGTCGGTGTCGTAGTCGATGCTCTCCAGCGGCACCCGCAGGTTCCCGTGGGCGGCGTGCCGGCGTTTGGCTGCGTGGTAGCCGCGGCGCCAGTCGCGCTGTTCGGGGTTGATCACGCGCAGGTTGATGAAGTCGCGCAGGAGCGCGGGGTCGCGGTCGGTCATGAACCGCATGAGGAACCGCTCCTCGACACCGGCGGGGTCGCTCTCGCCGTCCTCACCGAGCTCGCCATCGCCCTGGGCACCTCGACCCGTTCCGGCCTGGGCCGCTCGCTCAGCCTGCTCACCGGCCCCGACCTCACCGAGGTCGACGAGGTCAGGGCGTGGCTGGACTACCACGACGCGCCGATCACGCCCGGACGCATCGCCACCGTCACCGTGTCCGTCACGCTCCCCGAGAACGCGATCCCCGGGCCCGTCACCGTCGAACCGATCGGCGGCTCCGGCCTGGAACGCACCCCTGCACCGGCACCCTGAGCCGACCGAAGGCCCCTGCGTTTCGCGCTGTTCGGGGATGGGACCGGTCTTCCCGTAGAACTCGGTCAGGAACGCCTCGATCTCGGCCGCCGTGCGCGCCACCGGCTCCTCGTCGGGCGCCGGATCCGCCGCCGGCGCCCCCGCGACCACCACCGGTGTCGTGCCCCGAGCGGTCATCCGGAATCCGGAATGCGCGCCGTCAGGAGATCTGTGGCAGCACCCGGTCGCTCTGGCACACGTAGCGCGTGCCGTCCAGGGTGAAGCACTTGAGCGGCTCCCAGTCGCGAACGCCGGGCAAGCGGTGGACGTACAGGTCCCGACCGGCGGGGTGGAGCTCGAACTCGCTGGGAGTGCCTCCCGTGAAGGTCCGGCGCAGGAACAGCGCACCGCCGCGTTCGAGGATCTCTTCGAGCACCCCCACGCGTTGGTAGCGGCCCAGATAGCCTCCCGCGTCGTGCGGTGGCCTGGTGCCGTCGGGGGCGTGCGGCGGGCGGGGCGCGACGCCGGCGAGTTCGGTGAAGATCTCCCGGTACAGGTCGTGGTAGAGCGCCTGGGCGTCGCCTCCGTTGGTGAGCAGAACGACCGCGAGACGGGCATCGGGCAGGACACGAAGGTAGGACGACTGACCCTGGGTCCTGCCGTCGTGGCCGTACACCGCCCGACCGTCCCAGTCCCAACGGGCCCACCCCAGGCCCCAGCTTTCGCCGGTGTCCGGGGTGTTGGGCGTGGCCGTCTGGAACGAGCGCATCTCCTCGGCGGCGCGCGCCGACAGCAGCCGGGTGCCGTCGGGCCCGAGGCCGTCGTTCAGGTGCAGGCGGACGAAGGCGAGCACGTCGCCGACGCTGGAGCACACGATGCCGCACGGGCCCTGCGAGCGGGGCATCCACGTGGGGTCGACGCGCGGCCGCCCGTCCGGTCCCGAGGTGTGACCGGCGGCGGCGCGATGCGCGAGCACGTCCTCCGGCAGCGTGTGGCTGCGGGTCAGGCCCAGCGGCCTGATCACGCGTTCGCGCAGCGCGGTGTCCCAGGTCGTGCCGGTGCGGCGTTCGATCAGCCGGCCGGTGAGGATCAGGCCGACGTTGCAGTACGAGTGCGCGCGGCCCAGCGGGTGGACCGCCGGAACGTCCTTGAGCAGGGCGGTGAACCGCTCCAGGCAGTCGTCGCCGCGCCCGGTGTCGGGGAGCACGTCGCCGTCGATCCCGCTGGTGTGGGCGAGCAGGTGACGCAGCGTCAGGCGCCTGGTCCGGTCGGGGTCGGGCAGTCGCAGCTCGGGCAGGTGGCGTACGACCGGAGTGTCGAGGTCGATTGCGCCCTCGTCCACCAGGCGCATGGCGAGTGTGGCGGTCCAGACCTTGGTGATGGAGCCGATCTGCCAGAGCGTGTCGGGCGTGGCCTCGATACGGTCGTCGGCGTTGGCCAGACCGGTGGCGACCTTGACGACCCGGTCGCCGGCCAGAATGCCCAACGAGGCGCCGGGGACCTCGTGTCGGGCGGCCAGCGTGGCAAGCCTGGAGCGCCAGTGCCGGGCCGTGGGCGTGTCGCCCGCAGGGTCCGCCTCGGCCGGTGGTGCGTCGCTCGCGTGCGCGGCCGGCGCGGTGCCGACGACCGCCGTTCCGGCCGTGCCCGCCACCGCGGCGGCGGCCAGCGAACCGCGCAGCACGGTGCGCCGGGTGGGTGTGCTTCGGGTGCCGTCGGCGGCTTTGGCCGAGGAAGGGATCCGGGGAGGGTGGCTCACGAATCTGCCTCTCGATCGATGTCGGTCGTGCAGGCGGG
Source organism: Embleya sp. NBC_00888 (assembly GCF_045207655.1). Lineage (NCBI taxonomy): Bacteria > Bacillati > Actinomycetota > Actinomycetes > Kitasatosporales > Streptomycetaceae > Embleya > Embleya sp. NBC_00888. Next base: position 4,958,952 of record NZ_CP108785.1, read on the forward strand.
GAAGCGACCGGACCGTGCGCGCCCGGAGACGCCGACGACCGTCTTGCCGTCGCCCCGGGACACGGCGTCCACACCCGACGCGTCCCGGCGACGTCGCGCCCCGGGTGCGGGCGCGACGCTTCCCTGCTCGACGAGAGTAGGAAGCGGGCTCTCGAGCGGCATCGTTCTCACGTGGGAGGACTCGGATACCTCTCCGGTTCCCCTTACCCCCACCGCCGGTCGCGCGGACCCGGGACGAAGATCAGCCGTCCGGGGGGTTCGGACGTCTGCGTCGGTATGGTGCGTGACCTCGCGCTCGGTGCCCGAGCCCGCGACGACCTCCGGGTGAACCTACGACGTGGTGCTTTCGACACAGGGCGCCGAGGACTCGGCAATCTGTTCGAAGACGGCGATTGCTCTCGTACGGTCCGCTGGAACGCCCAAGGTCGCCCCGTGTGCGGCAACACCTCGCTGCAGTCGGGGTCTGCCGCACAGTCCTGCGGCCAACGCCCGAGCCCGGGACCGACAACAGTCAGCCGGTCCCCGTGGAGTCGTTCGACCGAGGCGACCCGTCTTGCCGGCACCGCGACGCCGCGGCGATCCCCGGGGTGACATCACAGGCGTCCGGTCAGGATCTGGGCCCGCTGGGCGCCGGAACCGACGATCGTGACACGGCCGCAGTCCACGCCCACCGCCGATGTGTAGTTGGCCCCGCCAGGGCTCGGCGCCGGGAGGTCGAGCGAGCGGGCTTGGCCGGCCGTGATGTGCAGGCCGTACGGTTCCGCGTCGGCGGTTGCCTTCTGGCCGACGGTGACGATGCCTCCCGGGACCGGCGCGGCACCGGCCAAGGCGCCGGCTTCGGCCGGAACGGAGACCTGGCGCCAGGCGTGGCCGTTCCACCGCATGATCAGCGCGTGCCCCCGGTCGTTCGGGTCCAGGACGGTTCGACCCACCGCCCACACGTCGTTCGGGCCGTGCGCGACGACACCGTAGAGCTCGCCGTACAGGCCGGTGAAGGCGGGCGTGGGCACGATGGACCAGGCGTGGCCGTCGTAGTGCAGGGTGACCGGCTTGTCGTCGTCATTGGTGCCGTTGCCCACCGCCCATACGTCGTTCGCCGTCACCACCGTGATGGCGTTGAGGTTCCAACTGGGGTACGGCTGCGGCAGGGTCATTCGTTGCCAGGAGGTGCCGTTCCAGCGTCCGACGATGCCCTCTCGGTGGATCACCTGCGTGGGCTCGCCGTTCGGGTCCGTCGTGACGCCGTCCACGATCGTGGCCCAGCCGGCGGCCCAGGCGTCGGTGGGGCTGTGCGCGACCACACTCAGGTATCCGGCGCTGCTCGCCGCGGCCGGAGCATCGGCCGCGAACACGCTCCAGGAGGTGCCGTCCCAGTGTTGTGTGGCGATCGCGGTGCCGGTGCGGGCTTTGTCGCCGACGAGCCAGGCGTCGCGTGCCGAGGAGGCGGCCACCGCGTTGACGCGTCCGGCGTAGCCGGGCGCGGTCGGCACCTCGATCCAACCCCGGTCGTCTCGTTCGTCCTTCGCGTAGAGCACCGGGGCCAAGCCGCTTTCGGTGATGCTGAAACCGGCGGCCCAGGTCGTGTGGGCATCGGGTTTGGCGTAGCCGGTCAGGCTCACGTTGCCGGGCGGCAGCTGCTCGCTCGCCCACCGGCTGGTGTCGGCTGTGGCCGAGGCCGTGCTCGCCGTGCCGGCGACCAGGAGTAATGCGGCGGTCGCGAGCAGCGCGCGGGCGCTGCCGGTGATCCGATTCATGGTGTATCGCTCCAGACTCGGGGCGAGGCCCCGTCGATCCTGTCGGTTGCGTGGTGGAACGGTGTCGCGCGTGGAGCCGACCGGGACGATCCCCGGGACGGGGCCACGTGCTTGTCGTCTTTCGCGGACTTCACCTTTGTCTTCGTCGGGGGAGGGAATGGTCAGTTGCCCGGCGGGCGCGTGGTGGGTGCGCCGGCGATCGGCGCTCCGGTGGTCGATGACGAGCGGATCGGCGGCGTCGTGACCGGCAGGGCGGTGGTCGGCGACGATGGAGGCCGTGTCGCGCTCGGCGGGGCATGGGTCGGCGGCCGGCTGGTCGGCGGGGCCGTCGGAACGGGAACAGCCGGGTCCTCGTCGGCGGACGCGCCGGGCAGGAACAACAGCCCTGTGGCCAGCGCCACGATCGCCGCCGCGGCGCCGCCGGCCGCCCATGCCGTCCGGGCCCGCCGGCGGCCGCGCACTCCCGCCCTCAGGCGGGTTCCGTGTTCCGAATCGAAGGGTGTGCTCTTCTCGGTGTCGCGCATCATCCTCGCCAGTTCCTTCTCGAAGTCGTCCATGACGTCGTTCACCCCACCGGCTCGATGACTTCACCCAGGATCTGTCGCAACCGGGCCACGCCCCGTGTCGCATGCGAACGTGCCGTACCCAGAGGACAGCCCATGGTCTGTGCGACCTGGCCCTCGGTGTAATCGAGGTAGTAGCGCAGCACCACCGCCGTCCGCTGCTTGGCCGACAACTGCGCGAGCGCGGTCTCCAACCGCGTGCGCTCGTCCACGGCAGCGGCCGAATCGCCGGCCTGGGCCACCTCGGGCACGTACTCGACGGGACGTTCGCCCCGCCACCGCCTGCGCGCCGAACGAGCGGCGGCCCGCACCAACACCCAGCGAACGTACGCCTCCGGGGCCTGCTCGCCGACCCTGGGCCAGGCGAACCAGAGCTTGACCAAGGCGTCCTGCAACAAGTCCTCGGCTCTGTGTCGATCACCACCGGTGAGCAGGCTCGCGAGATGGCACAGTGCCGACCAGCGAGCCGCAACGAACCGGTCGAACCCTTCCGTTCGAGACTGCTCCATCGACACCGTCCCTCTTGTCTCCCCGAACCCCACACCGTTGGAAAGGCATTGACCCCCACTGCACTATGCGCCGGATCGCTGTGATCCAGGTCACTGCGCATTTGCGTCGGTCCGGTGGGCGAGTATCAGGAATTACTGATCTTTGCGGATTGGGTTGTTGTGGTTTGTCATGTCAGGTCGGTGGCTGCGAGGAATTCGTTGAGGAGCGCGGGGTGGTGTCGGATGTGCCGCAGTCCTTGGCGGGCGACGATGACGAGTTCGTCGAGGGTGCGGGCGCCGAGGTTGGCCAGGGGCCCGCTCTTGAGATGCGCCAAACCGCCCTCGGCCCGGTTGAGATCGGGAGGGTAGGGCGGCAGGAAGGCCAGGGTCAGCCAGTCGACGCGGTCGGCGAAGGCACGCATCCGGCGGCTGCGATGACTGCGGAGGTTGTCCCACACCAGGACGACGGTTGGGTCGAACGTCCTGTGCACGTCCGGGAGTTGGCGGATCAGATCCCGGTCGGTGACCGAGCCCGGCACCATGCGGTAGAGGAACTTCGGCAATCCGTCCGGTGGGTAACAGCACCACCCGACCAGTGACGGCCCTTTCCCTCTCCTCACCCGCAGGATCGGGGTGCGGCCGCGCGGGGCCCGTGTGGCGCGGACCGGCGGCAGCAGCGACAGCGTGGTCTCGTCCGCGAACACGATCGTGGTGTGAGACAGCCGGAGAACCGACTCGAGACCGCCGGTCGGAGTCCCGAACGCCATCACTTGTCCGGTCAGTCTCGTTCGGGTACCGCGTCTCCTGCCTCCGCGGGCTACGGCCGCACGTACAACACGCCCGAGGAGGTGGGCAGGTCGGCGCCGGGCGGTAGGTGTGCCGTCAGTCGCCGCTGCAGTTCCTGTCCGGGGGACAGGCGAAGACACAACCGTGTCGGGCCTCCCGACGCGATGGCCTCGCGCACCCGTCGGGGTTGATCAGCCCTCGACCACGCGCGTCTCCGCGCAGGGCCCCAGGGGGAGTTGCCATCCCTCGAAGTCGTACGCGAACGCCTGCCGGACCACCGCGACCTGGAACCGCCCCGGCGCGGTCAATCGCTCCAGGGCCCCCGCGGCCGAGTGCAGACCCTTGATCGTGAGGACGTCCCCGTTGCCCACCGTCACGGCTTCGCCGTCGAGCAGACGCAGGGCGTCACGGACGTTGCGGACATCGAGACCGGTCATCCGCGCCGGGACGGGAAACGACGCCGCGGTGCGTTCCTGGACGGTGTGCAGGGTCTCCACGGCGCTCGCCCACACGCGGTAGTCGTCGGTCTCGGACCACCCCAACTCGGCCGGTGCCCGCACACGCCACCGGCGCAAGTGCTCCCCGCCCAACCGCGCGTCCCCGCCGTACGTCAGCGCCTCCTCCAACTCCCGCCGGCCGCGCCGCCCACCGCTCCGCGCTCGAACACCACCTCACTCGACAAGACGATCGGCGGCACCTCGACCGCCCCGACACCGCGCTTCGCCGACACCCTCGTCACCGTGACTCGTGGCTTCGTCACCGGGGCGTGGCCTGCCGTCCCCCGCCGACCCGGTGCGGCGGGGTCGACGACGTCGGTGTCTACCCGTTGTCGAGATCCGGGTATTCCGGGAGTTGCCAGTCGCCGCCTCGGTCCTCCTTCGCGTGGCGCGCGACGAGTTCTGGGATGTGCAGGAAGCAGGCCACCGCGGCGGCGGAGTGAAAGGCTTCGATGGCCCACTTGTTCCCGGGCATGGCCAGTCGCAGGAGATGCGGCTTGACCGTGGCCTGGATCTCGTCGACGAAGGGCCGCAGCGTGGTGTCGTAGTTCGTCAGGGCCTTGGGTAGATCGTGGGCATTCCGATTGATCTCGCCGGCCAGGACGTATGCGCCGACCAGGCCGCCGGAGACCCCCATGCCGCTGAAGGGGGAAGCGCAGTGCGCGGCGTCCCCGATCAGGACCACGCGCCCCTTCGACCAGGTGTCCGTGCGCACCTGCACGACCTCGTGGGAGTAGAAGTCGTCGGTCGTCTCCATGCCTTCGAGGAAACGCTCGGTCTGCCATCCCGCGTCGCGGAACCTGTCGGACCAGAACTTCTTCCGGCGCTCGATCGGCTCCCGGTGGACGGCCGAGGATTCCTTGGAATCCTCCCGCAGGATGAAGTAGACCTGGGTCTCGGTCGGATTGTGGCTCCTGCGCATGATCATCCGGCCGGGGGCGTGGTAGGTGTCCCGGATGTTGGTGTCCGTCGCGATGCGTGGGACGAACCAGTAGGCCATGTGGATGCCCAGTCGCCGGTAGGGGTCCACAGCGCCGGGCTGAAGGATGGCCCGGCGGAGGCGCGATCCCTGCCCGTCCGCGCCGACCAGGAGATCGAACTCGCCGGAAGTGCCGTCCGAGAAGTGGGCGACCACTTGCTTCTCGTCCTGCTCGAATCGGTCCACGCTCATGCCGAAGACGTGGTTCACGTCCTCCTTCGTCGCGTCGTGCAGGATGCGCACCAGGTCACCGCGCATGATCTCGTACTCGGAGGTCAGGGTCTGCCGGCCTCGACCGGAGGTGTTGGCCATGATCGTCGCCCTCGCCTTCCCGCGAGCGTCCACCAAGGCGACGCCCGCTTCGTCCACGAGCTTGCTCCTGACGACGTCGAGGAGCCCCATGCGCCGTACGGCGTCGATGCCCTGGCCTCGAAGGTCGACCTGGGCGCCCGTGGCCCGCAGTGCCGGGAAGCGTTCGACGACGGTCACCTGGTGACCGCCTCGGGCGAGCCAGTAGGCCAGAGCCTCTCCCGCGATCCCGCCACCGCAGATGAGGACTCTCAAGGAGGGCATTCCGGCTCCGCGTGTCATGGCAGACCCCACTTTCTATCGGTGATAGGTAGATTTACAGCGTCACCTATCACCGATAGGTTGTCAACGTGAAGATGAACCGTGCGACCGTCGTCGGCGAGGCGCTCGACCTGCTCGACGAGGTCGGTCTGGACGCTGTCAGCACGAGACGGCTCGCGAAGCGACTGGGCGTCGAGCAGCCGTCGCTCTACTACCACTTCCGCAACAAGAAGGAGCTGCTCGGCGCCATGGCCGAGGCCGCCATGACACCCCATGCGACGGCACCGCTACCGGAGCCTGCCGACGACTGGCGTGACTGGTTCCTCGAGAACACGCGCAGTTTCCGCCGCACCCTGCTGATGCGCCGCGACGGCGCACGGCTCCACGCCGGAAGCAGCCCCGGGGGGACGGACCTCGACCGAATCGCCCACAAAATGGCCTTCCTGGTCGCCTCCGGCGTGCCCGAGCGAGATGCCCAAATGGCGATGCTGGCTGCCGGGCGCTTCACGATCGGCTGCGTTCTGGAGGAGCAGGCGGACGCCGGCCTCGGTGCCGGCACGGAGGCCGGCGTCGACCCCCGTGCCGGCACCGACCACCCCGCCGTCGCGCCGATCGATCACGAGTCGGCGTTCGAGGCGGGGCTGGCCCTCGTCTTGGACGGCCTGGCAAACCGCGTCGGAGAAACCGGCCCCGCGGCCTGCTGAGCTACCGGCGCTCGCCGCTCGCATCGGATCGGTGATGCGGCGGAGCGCGATCCACTGCCGCGGCCCGATCGCCGCCCACCACGCGACGGCACAGCTCGCACCCTCAAACGCCCACCCGCGCGTTGGAGTTCGGCCACCCACTCCGGACCCGGTCCGTCGGCGTGCACTTCAAGCCGTGGGGGCCGGGGCCATTCCTGCCGATGCCCGCGGCCGAGCTGTGTGACCGGCCGGTGACGGTGGAGCAGGTTTGGGGCCGGCCCGCCGTTCCCGAGCTGCGAGACCGGCCGGCCACGGCGGACGGACCGCACGAGATGCCGACGCTGCTCGAGGAGGAGCTGATGCGACGGCTGTGCGAGACCGCCGGCCTGGGCTGGTCCGCCACACGAGCAGCGTCATCGCGGCGACCGGCGGGGCGGTGGCGATCGGCGACCCGAGCGTGGCAGCCGGTGTCGGCAGCGCTCATCCGGCACGGCGGTTCAAGGAGCTCGTCGGCGTCACGCCGAAGCGGCCGGCCCGCACCTACCGCTGCGCCGCCACCGTGTTCGCGATCGACCCCGCCGGACCGATCGACCGCGGCGACCTCGCCGGTGGCGCAGGCCACTTCGACCAGGCCCACTTCGGCCACGAGTTCAGAGGCGCGGCATTCGTGTTCGGGGCCTGGAATTCGATCGGGGCGGTGCTGAACCTCGCCCTCTACCCGATCCTGCTGGTCGACTACCTGGCCACCTGGGCCCCGGACATCGCCCGCGGGAAGGGGCTGGTGATCGTGGACCTGTTCCACGGCGGTTTCGTCGTGGACCTGCACTGGATCGTCACCGTCGCCCTCATCGTCCCGATGGCGTACCTGAACTATCGCGGCTCCAAGGCGGTGAGCGAGTACTCGGTCGGGATGATGCTGCTGGTCCTCGCACCGTTCGCGGTGCTGACCGTCCTCGGCATCTGGCATGCGGTCGGCAACGGGATCAACGTGCTCTCGCCCTTCACGGTGCCGGGGCAGAGCGTCCACTCGTCGGTGGCCGGCGCGCTCAGCGTGATCGTGTGGCTGTACCTCGGCTTCGACGGCCCGAGCACCGTGCTGGGCGAGGTCGCCGACGCACACCGGACCTACACCCGGGCCCTGGCCATCTCGGTTCCGCTGATCATCGCCGGCTACCTGCTGCCCACCCTCGCCGCCATCGGCAGCGGGCTGCACCGGGGCTCGCCCGCCGACTGGGCCCAGGGCGACTTCGTCGTGGTCGGCGACGCCCTGGGCGGAACCTGGCTGAAGGTGCTGATCTCCCTGGGATCGGCGCTCTCCTTGGTGGGGCTGTTCATGGCGATCCTGCTGACGAGCACCCGGGTCCCGCGGGCGCTCGCCGCGGACGCGTACCTGCCGCGCTGGATGGCCCGGGACAGCAGACGGTTCAACACGCCGGTGGGTGCGCTGCTGGCGAGCACCACCGTCGTCATCGTGCTCGCCGCCGTCGACTTCGGCTCGATTCTGCGGGCCACGGTGCTGCTCACCCTGGCCTCGATCCTGCTGGAATTCGTGGCCTTCCTGGTCCTGCGCTGGAGATATCCGCAGATGCTCCGGCCGGTTCGGGTCCCCGGCGGCCGGCCCGGCGCGGTCCTGGTCGTCATGCTGCCCACAGCGATGATCGTGTACCTGGCGTGGAGTACGGCGGTCGACGAGACCGCGACGTTCGGTACGAGTCTCGCGGTGGCGCTGCTGGCCGTGCTGCTGTACCCGCTGTGCCGACGGTTCGTGAAAGGCGACCGGCCGGACGCGGAGATCGACTTCTCCCACGTCGAGCTGGGTCCGGACCGGTTCGCGGGATTCGGTTCGCGGAAGGCGGGCGTCTGATGGATGTGCAACGGGTGCTCTCCGGGCTTGCGGAGCGGTTGCGGACCTGCCGGCCGGTGCCGGGAATCGCGATCAGTGTCGTCGATGGGACCGGCGAGTCCGCGTTCGTCAGCGCAGGATTCGCGAACGCGGAGTCCGGGGCGCCGGTCTCCCGTCGCACGCGGTTCGAGATCGGTTCCATCAGCAAGACCTTCACCGCATTCCTGCTCGGCATACTGGCGGACGAGGGGAAGGTGGACCTCGACGCGGCGGTCGCCGACCACCTGCCCTGGTTCGCCCCGAACGGCGGCTCCCGCGCGATCACCGTCCGGCACCTCCTGCAACACACCTCCGGCCTGGTGGCCGGGGCCGACGCGCTGCCCGATGCCGCCGCACGCGGCTACGCGCTGCGCGATGCGAGGACCTGGGCCGAACCGGGTGAGCTGTTCCACTACTCCAACGAGGGCTACAACCTGCTGGGGTTGATCGTCGAGCAGGTGACGGGGGAATCGCTGGCGGACGCCATGGCCGGACGGCTGCTGCGGCCCCTGGGCATGCGCGACTCGGCGGCGCGGATCACTCACGAGGACATCGCCGAACTCGCCACCGGGTACCGGTTCCTGCGCCACGACCGCCCGCCGCTGCCGTCGGCCCCGCTCGCGCCGGCCGGCTTCTTCGAGTATTCGGCGGCCGATGGGAACGTGCTGGCAACCGCTTCCGATCTGGGCCTGTTCGCCCGCATGCTGCTGGGCCGGGGCGCCCTGGACGGCACCCGGATCATCGGGCCGGAGCGTTTCCGACAGATCGTCACGGTGCCTGCCGACGCGGTCGGTTCCGGCTACGCGCTCGGCGTGGACGTGGAAGTGATCGACGGACGCACCTGGCTGACGCACGCCGGCGGGATGGTCGGATACCGCTCGTACCTCGCCGTCGACACCGACGGCGGGCACGGTGTCGCCGTGCTGACCAACGCACCCGGCGAGTGCCAGATCATCGACCGCTTCGCCCGCCATGTGCTCGCCGTCGTCCAGGGAGCCTCGGCGGACCCGGCGCTGTTCGACCCGGAGCGGATCCCCGACGCCCAGCGCTACGTCGGGATCCACGGAACGACGCCGCGTCGGATCCGCGTCGAGGCCACGGGGGACGACCGTCTCTCGCTCACCTCGGACGAGGTGACCGGCAGGCTGTACGACGCGGGGGACGGGCGGCTGGTGTGCGATCACCCGGGATGGTCCGCCTACCACCACTCTCTGGACGGACGCTGGCTCTACGGACCCGAGTCACTGGGCCCCGGCCTCTCCCCGCCGACCGCTCCCCCGCATGCGCTCGCAGGTCACTACCGGAGCTACACCCCCTGGTATCCCGGCTTCAGCATCGTGCAGCGGGCGGGACGACTGCACATGATCGCCGCGACCGGCGTGGAAGCGCCCTGCGACGAACCGGAACTCGTCCCGCTCGACGACGGGACGTTCCGCATCGGAGCCGACCCCCGTCTGCCGGAGCGCCTGACGTCCGGCCCTGCCCTGGACGGCGCGGTGCTCTGGGTCGACCTGGACGGGTGCCGCTACACGCGCTCGTTCCGGGATCAGCCGGAGCCTTGAAGAGCGCCCGTCCGCAGCTCGCGCACCCGGAGCTGAAGGTGCGCGAGCAGCATGGCGTCGGCATCGGCGAAGTCCAGCCCGGAGACCTCGCGGATACGGCGCAGCCGGTAGCGCATGGTGTTGGGGTGGATGTGCAGGGCCTCCGCCGCGGTGTCGGTGACTCCCGCGGCGGCGAGATAGGCCGCCAGGGTCGCCGCCAGCGGACCGTCCTGGCCCTCTTCCCGGCGCAGCCGGTGCAGTGCGCCGCCGGCGTCCGGCAGGCCGAGCGCCTCGGTCGCGTCGGCGAGGTGCAGCAGCAGCACCGCCAGCGCCATGTCCTCCACGGTGCGCACGGCCGGTCCGCGGACGGCCGGGTGCCGCAGCGCCCGCAGCGCGGCGTCCGCCTGCGCCCGCACGTCGGCGATCCGGCCCATCGATTCGGCCGGGCCGCCGACGGCGACCACGTAGTCACCGGCCAGTGGGGTCCGCGCGAGGAAGTCGCGGGCCAGGGCGACGGCCGACTCCAGAGCCGTGGCGTGTGCCGGAGGCCAGGCAGCCAGCACGTACACCGCTCCGGTGCCCGCCACCAGGGCTGAACGGGGGTGCACGGCCGCCAGGAAGTACTCCAGCGTGTCCGCGAACCGGCGCAGCCCGGCGGCGTCCAGCGTGTCGGAGCCCGTACTCCCGACCGGCCGCGGGGCCGCGGCCAGGACGCAGACCGGGCCGGAGCCCAGCTGCAGCCGGCTCGCCTCCACCGGGTCGGCCGCCCCGCCGAGTACCGCGGCGGCCAGCTCGCCGCGCTGGCGGCGGGCGTAGCTGGTCTCCGTGCGCAGGCCGACCAGCTGCAGCGCGACCACCGGCGCGAATTCGCGCAGCCGGGCCGTGGCCGCCTTGCCGAGCGGCCCGGTGACGGCGGCCCAGATGTAGCCGACGACGTCCGAACCGGCCCGCACCGCGATCGCCAGCCTTGCCAGCTGATCCGCCCCGGTCGCCTCCATGTACACCGGTTCGGTGCCGGCATGGAGCCGCTCGAACTCCTGACGCTCGCGCTGTTCGGCGAGCGTCCGCTGGTGCACGGCCCGCCCCAGGATGGTCTCGATCCGCTCGGAGTCGGTCCGGTCCTGCCCCTCCGACCAGGCGACCAGCGCGGAGAAGCGGTCCTCGATGGTGACCGGGGCGCCGACGGCCTCGTAGACCGCGTTCGCCAGGGCGAACAGCTCCGCGCCGCTGCCGGCGGAGCGCACGCGCGTCCTTGCGTACTCGAGCAGCTGCTCACGGACGGTCGTCGCCACGTGCATCCAGGACGCGTCCCGGTTGACCTCGATGATCGCCGGATTGTCGTCGGCCGACGGCGGCACCGGGGCCTTCACCGCCAGCACCTCCGCGCCGGCCAGCCGCATGGCCGCGGTCAGCTCGCGCAGCTCGGCCTCCGTGGTCACGCCGACCCCCAGCACCACGCACCCGGGTCCGAGCTGTGTCGGCGCCCCCGGGGCATGGATGGCGATGTCGGTGAGCGGCCCGCCGCTGCCGGTCCCCTCCTGGACCAGGCGCAGCAGCGCCGGGCCGATGTTGTCCACGAGCTGACGGACGGGCAGGTGCCCCCGAGCGCCGGACTCCCGCATGGTGCACCCCCGACTCGAAGGACTGTTGTGGGCGTCAAGACTGGGCGACCTGCATTGACGATGTCAACGATGATCCGAAGTGACCGTAGCGGGAGCATGGCGGGAGAGCGGGACGGATCAGTGGCACAAGGAGCGCGGATGGCAACGATGCAGACGCAGGCAGGCCGAGAACTCTTGGGGCTGTTCCCGCCCGGGACCACCCGGGACGGGAACGGCGGACTGGTGATCGGCGGAGTATCCGCGGCCGAACTCGCCGAGTCCTACGGCACTCCCGCGCTGATCCTCGACGAGGCGTCGGTCCGCGCCCGCGCCCGCCGGTACGCCGACGGCCTGGCCGCCCGTTGGCCGAACTCCCGCGCCGCCTTCGCCTCCAAGGCCTTCCCCTGCACCGCCGTACTCCGGCTGCTCGCGGAGGAGGGCCTCGACATCGACGTGGCCGGCGGCGGCGAGCTGACCCTCGCCCTCGCCGCAGGCGCAGACCCGGCCGGCCTGGTCGTCCACGGCAACGCCAAGACCGAGGAGGAGCTGCGCCTCGCCGTCGAGGCCGGCGCCGGGACGGTCGTCGTCGACAACTTCGACGACATCGACCGCCTGGAGAAGATCCTCGCCGGCACCGCGGCGGAGCAGGGAGTTCTGGTCCGGGTCACCCCCGGCATCCGCCCCGACACCCACGAGGCCGTGTCCACCGGCCAGAACGGCTCCAAGTTCGGTCTGCCCCTGCCGCAGGCCCGGGCGGCGATCGCGCGGCTGCGCGGCAGCGACCGGCTGCGGCTGGACGGCGTCCACGTGCACGTCGGGTCGCAGATCCTGGACCTCGCACCCTTCGCGCAGGCCGTCGAGGCGGTCGCCGAACTCGGCGAATTCGCCGTCTACGACCTGGGCGGCGGGCTCGGCTCCCGCTACACCCACGCCGACCGACCGCCCACGGTGGAGGCGTACCTCGACGCCGTCACCGACGTCGCCCGACGCCTGCTGCCCGCCGACGCCCGCATCCTCATCGAGCCGGGCCGCTCGATGGTCGCCGAGTCCGGCGTCTCGCTGTACCGGGTCGTCTCCGTCAAGCGCGGCGGAGGCCACACCTTCGTCGCCGTCGACGGCGGCATGGGCGACAACCTCGAAGTCTCCCTGTACCAGCAGCGCTTCGAGGCCGCCGTCGCCGGCCGCCCGACAGGCGGGGGCGAGCTGTGCCGCCTGGTGGGCCGGCACTGCGAGTCCGGCGACACCCTCAGCGCCGGCGTCCCGCTGGCGGACCCGCGCGTCGGGGACCTGATCGCCGTGCCGGTCACCGGCGCCTACACCTATGCGCTGAGCAACAACTACAACGGCGCGCGTCGCCCGCCGGTGGTCTTCGTCCGCGACGGCGCGCACCGCGCCGTGGTGCGCCGCGAGACCTACGCCGACCTGATGCGCCGGGATCTGCCGTAGCGGCGCAGCCGGCCGAGCCGGGCTATTCCCGATGCCGCGTATCGAGGGCTTGGGGCCGGGTGTCAAGCGGTCGGTGCGGCCAGGATGTCGATCCGATCGTGGCTTTGTAGGTGGTGCGGTCGTTGCTTCCTCGGCGTTGCCGGAAGCCCGGAATTTCAACTCGAACGTGTGGCCTTCGATTGATGGCTGTGAACAGGGAAGACGTGGTGTTGTCGGGGTATCGGGCGGGTCGGGGTGGTTCCCGTTCCTTCTCGTGACCTCGTCACCGATCTGCGACGGCGGTGTCGTGGTGCGACGACTCGGATATCGTCCGGGCCGGCGGCCTGGCCACAGGATTGCTCGGCCTGCCGCTCGGCACCGAGCCGCGTGTCACCGAGCGGGTGTGATGCGCAGGACCGCGGTGCTGTCGAGGATGTCGACGACCTGCAGGCTCATGGCGTCGTTGACGGTCGCGACGGTTCCCCGGTCGCAGCTCAGCCTGACGCCGCCGCCCCCGTTCGAGGACACCCCGCCGCCACCGGAACAGCCCGAAACGCTGTAGCCCGACGCCGTCAGCGGCGCGACCATCTCGACCGCGCCGCCGGTGATCGCCGTTACCTTGATCGGTCCGAGGCCGTACGCTCTCGGCACCGTCACGACGTCGCCCACGGCGACCTTGATCTCGCATGTCCCGTCGGTGCACGGACCACTTCGGTCAACGGGGTGCGGCGGAGCGGGGCGGCGTCGGGACCGTGGAGTTCACCGACGGCGACCATGCGTCGCCACAGCGCGTGCCGGCGTCGCAGTACAGGAACGGCGGTGCGATGTAACCGTCCACGAGCCAGGACTCGTAGCCGTCGAAGTCGGGAGCGTCCTCGTCGAAGGTGCGCAGCTCGGTGAACTCCGTCGGTGCGTCGAAGTACGCGGACCGCTCGGCGTACTCGGGGTGTCGGTCGACCGGGAATCGGTACGTGTACCCGCGGCGCAGAAGGATGTCCATCACGCGAAACCGTGTGAACGAGCAGTCGTGGCGGCTCTCGAAGTCGTACAAGACCGCGAACCAGTCCCGGACGCGCGGGTCGCCCGCCTCTGCGTGGCCGTCCAGGACACGGACCGAGTCCGCGACCAGGTCCTCGACCAAATGCTCGGACATCGGGTTCGTCTTCCTTCGTGTTGACGACGACGCCACGAGCGGCAAGAGAGCCTGCGTCCTTCACGAGACGGTCGGCGCCTCTCACCGGGGCGACGTGTGTAGGGGGAGCAGTTGCAGGGGTCTTGACCCGGTCCGCATGAATCCCGGCCGGTGCCGAAGCGTAGTGGGCGGCGATCCCGGTCAGGTCACAGTCCGGTCGGCGCCGCGGGCGCAGCGGCGAGACGAGCCGGCGCCCGGCGACCACGACCCGGCAGGAGGTGCCCGGGATTCGCCGTTTCGGCGGTGGCCGGTCGGCGGATTCGACGATGTCGAATCCCGAGTTCGATGAGATGAGAGCCCGCCCTGGGAGGAGTTCGGCCGGTGGCTGGAGGAGACGCTGTCGGCGATGGTGGGGGACATGGGCCGACTGGACGACGAACTGGTCCTGGTGATGCGGCCGAGAACGGACGAGGACAACCCGAACGTGGTGCAGTTGATCTGCAACGGTCGGCTCCTGCACCTGGAGGCGAGCACCGCGGTGCTGAGCCCGTCCACACTCGCGGGCCTGGGCCGGCGGCCCGGCCCCGAGGCCGAATTCCACGTACTCGACTTCCCGCACCCCCACCCCCGGGACGCGGTGCTCGCGGCCCGGACGCTGGTGGACACCCTGCGCGCGCAGGACGTGCAGCCGGACGACCTGCGCCACACGGCGTGGCTGAACAGGGGCGACTGCACGCTGATCCTGTACGGGCTGGGCCTCGAGACACTCTGAGCGGTCCTGACGTCGGCCACGGCCCCGGGCGGAGCACTGGTCGGCGACGGCGGTGGTGTGTCGGTGGCGGCGTGACGGGGCCGTGTGTCGGTACCCGTCTCGGGTGTTCTCCCTGTCGGGTGGGTGTTCGGCCACTGGCATGGATCATCGTTCGATCGCCCGCAACGGGTGGCGTTTCCCGTCGACGTTCGGGTGGCGTGTCCAGGGTGCATGGTCGGCGACGGACACCCGCCCACCGTCACACCAACCCAACCGGTCCCGGCAGGGCGCAGGCATCACGCCGGCCCTGCCGGGCCTTCACCCCAACCGAAGGCGTCCCCGCACCGGGCCCACCCGGCGGAGCGGATCCCGTACCGGTCCAGGACTTCTTGCGCCGCGTACTTCGACGGCGGCCGGTCCCGGCTCCATGCCACCGGACCGCACACGGCGGAAGCGATCGGAGACAGGCCCTGCTCTTTCCAACTCCGGCCATCCACCACCGCCTCCTGGAAGGAGGCCGCGACGTCGGCCACCGGCACCGTCTCGCCGGCCCGCTGCCGGGCCTCGACCCAGCGCGCGACCGAGGTCTTGAGGCCGGAGAAGGAGAAGTCGAAGGGCGCGTCGCGCGGTCCGGTCAGCCCGCGTGGGAAGGCGATGCTGCTCACGCCGCCCTCTCGTCCTGGCGGCCCGTGCCCTTGGCCCCCGGCCTCGAACGCTGGCGTCCGGGCGGGGCCGAGCGGCCCGGTGTACGGCAGCCATGACGGTACTGTCGACAAGGGCGTACGGGTGGGAGTCGGCGGCGGGTGATCGCGAGCGCGGCCTATGGTCGGGAGTCGGGACGTCGCGAGGTCGCGAGGTCGCGAGGTCGCGAGGTCGTGCGCACCGGGGTTCGACGGCACCTCGGGCCTGGCCGGCCCAAACGTGACGATCGAGGCGGCGTCGAACCCCGGGCTGTCGATTCCCCCGCCGCGCCGAGTGCGGGGCTGGTGGATCAGTAGGTCAAAGCCGGGCTGAACGCACTCTTGCCGACACACCAGATGTCGACGTTGTTGGGATTGTGGTGCAGCTTGACCGACCAGTTCGTGGCGCTGGGCGGACTGGCCGACTGGATCACGGTCATGGCCTGACCGGCGGAGATCGTGCCCGCCGTCTTGTTCAGCGGACCCAGGTTGACCGGACCGAAGGGGCCGGACGTGCCGGCGGTGCCGCTGAAGGTGACCGTGCCGCTCGGACCCCCGAGGTTGGCGGTGATCGTGAGGTCGCCGTTGTTGATGGTGATCAGCGGCGCGAGCGCGATGGTGGCCGAGAGCTGGTGCGACGCGTTGGTGGTGAAGGTCGCGGTCTTGCCGGTGTAGCTGATCCCGATCGAGGTCAGACAGTCGTACTTCGCGGTGGACGGGCCGCCGGCCGTGGCCGTGCCGCCGAGTGCGACGGTCGCGGCCATGGCGCCGGCGAAGACGGCGGCGCCGGCCGCGAGGGCTTTGGATCGTGACATGGAAGGTGCCCCTTTCGACAGATACTGCGGAAGTTCCTGTCGGCGCATTTGGAGTGAATCCGAAGTTTCGGATTTCGTCAAGCGGGATCGGAACGCAATTCTCCGACAGCGAAATCCACGATGGACAATTCATGATCGCAATTCACGATCAGTCACATCGGCGAAGAATATTCGGTTTCCCGGGTATTTCTCGATCATGGTGACACGTGTCGAATGAATCGGATCGCGTCTCGCTCTTGACTACGGATGATCCAAATGTGCGAATAGTTCGCTACGCCTTTCGTTTCCGACGGGCTCCGAACAGGTCGTCCGCACCGGCCGCCCACACGAAGGAGCAACGTGTCAAAACGGCTATCCCGAAGATTGACCCGCCATCGCTGGGCCGCCTCGGTGGCGGCGGCCGCCCTGACCCTCGGCGGCGGTCTGGTCGCCCTCGCGCCGACGGCGGGCGCGGGCACCGTGACCCCGGTCATGCGGTGCACGACCCCGGTCGGTGCCCCCGAGGGGCAGCAGCAGTTCGAGGTGACCCTGGACCCGACGCACGGTGACGGTGCCACCTCGATGCACGTCGTGGCGGGTGGGAGTCCGGCGACCAGCCCGATCCCGATTCCGCTCGCGACGATCAAGTCCGTCTACACGTTCGCCATGTCCGGCGGCACGACCGGGGATCTCTCGGCGGCGCCACCGTCGTTCGAAACGCCGATCGAGGTGAACACGCCCATCGTGCCGCCCCCGTTCACCGTGCCTACGACGATCGTCGGTGCGGCGGCCGGATCCACGGTGGACCTCACCCTGAAGTCGATCGTGGTGCAGACCATCGTCGGCGGAAACCTGCTCGCGACGGCGACGTGCGTGCCGATCTCCGGTAACGGCGTGGTCGCGTCGTACACGGTCGAGCAGGGCAGTCAGGCGCCCACGCTGACCGCGACGCCGAGCACCGTCGACTCGAACTCCCGGGTCACGCTGTCCGGCGCGCACTGGCCGGCCGGTCCGGTGGGGTTGACCATGTGCTTCCCCGAGTTCGGCGGATTCTGCGACAACGGCTACTCGACCATCGCCGCGAGCGACGTCAAGGTCGTCGACGGTGTGCTGTCGGGGTGGGTGCACGTCGCCGGCGCGGTTCCCAGTACGGCGGCGCTCCTGAAGGTCACGTCGGGATCGGTGGCCCTGGAGGCGCCGTTGACCGTCGTGTCCGTACCGGTCGGCGGGCGGGGGCTCGTGCTGAGCCCGAACACCGGTCCGGTCGGCACCCAGGTGACCGTCACCGGTACCGCGTTCTCACCGAACGCCCAGATCACCGTCCAACCCCAGGACGAGCCCGGGGCGCCGACGGAGGACGCCGTGACCACCACCGCGGACGCGAACGGCTCGTTCACCGCGACGTTCACGGTGACCGCCGCGGCCACCGCCGCGGTCGCGGCGTACGAGTTCGGCAACCCCGCGATCGGCATGCGGACGCCGTACACGGTGGGCGAGGGCCCGGCTCGGCTGACCCAGTCGGTCAGCGGGCAGATCAAGCCCGGCGGCCTGACGATGTCCCAGGCCGGCGGCCGGATCGACTTCGGCAGCGCGACGATCGACGGCAAACCGCTGCGCCTGAACGCCGCGCTCAACCGGGTCACCGTGGTCGATGCCCGAGGGACCGACCTCGGGTGGTCGCTCACCGGCACGATGTCGGAGCTGACGGCCGAGAACGGCACCGACAAGCTCCCGGCCGGGAGCGTGGCCTGGACCCCCGCGTGCGTGGCGGCCGACGGCGCGCCCGGAACGGTCACCCCGGGCACTCCGGGGCCGCTCGGGGCGACCCAGGCCCAATTGTGCACGCAGACGCCGGTCGAGGGTCGAGCCACGGGCGGCAGCGTTTCGGCGGACGCCGCCCTGACGTTGACGACCCCGGCGTTCGTACGCCCGGGGACCTACTCGGGGGCGCTCACGCTGAGCCTGAGTTAGCCGAGCGGAGTCAACCAAGCTCGAGTCAACCGAGCTTGAGATGGTCGACACCGAGTCGACGCGTCGGGATGTGCGGGTGTCGACGCCTCGGACGGTGCCGCTTTACTCGCCCGGTGGTGTGGGACTACTCGGCCACTACCGGCCGGCGCCCACGCCACCGGGCGTTCTCGTACGCGGCACAGGATCGTGATCGGAGACCCGGAGCGACGGCGTGGGGCCGTCGCGCCCTATTCGCGACCGCCCGGTATCGCGACCGCTCGGGGGATGGCGGGGAATGCGTCGACATCCCCTGGGGCGAAGAATTCGGCAGGCGCCCACTGCCGGAGTTCGGCGTTGGTGTGTTCGACGCAGATCCGGGCCGAGAACTGCCGACGCCGCGCCTCGCGCCAGGCGTACCGGTCGCCATCGCAGACGTCGTCCTTCGGCTTTTTCGGCGGGGCGATCACCTGTCGGGGAAATTCCTTGGCCAACCCCATGTATCCGGAGTCGACCTTGGCTTTTACGCGGGGGCGATGGCGGAACTGCTCGGCGATGCCCTCGCTGCGGACGGCGGTCTGGTCATGCGTGCGGCCCGGCCGAACGACACCGGACAGCAGCATACGGCCCTGGCCGTCGCTGAACGTCGTCGTCCTGATCGTGTTCTGCCGATGCTTGCCCGAGACGAACGCCCGGCGGCCGGGGCGTTCCGCCTGCGGGCGGCGGACCTGGGTCTCGGCCCCGTCCAACCACGGACTCGGGCTCGCGATCGTCCACGCGGTCGCCACGGCACACCACGGGACCCTCACCGTCGTTGCCAACCCCACCGGAGGCCTCACCGTCACAGTCGACCCACTCCTGCGAAAGCCGGCGAAGATCCCTCACGAGGGCCCCGACTTCGTGCCTCGCGCGATCGACCCATCCGGGAGAACCGCCCCGGGACCAGGGATTCGACGTGCGACCCGGTAGCCGTACAGGACAGGACCGCCGCATCGACCCCTCCGCCGGCACGGGCCGCCAAGGTCCTGTCTGTGGCCGCCCGGGTCGGTTCCGGTGGAACGGCGGCTGAATACGTTGCCTTCAACACCCGTGCAACGGGATGACGGAGGAGGCGGACTCGTGGGCGAAGGCCAGTGGGATACGTGTGTGATCGGGGCGGGACCTGCCGGGCCGGCGGTCGCCAGGGCCCTTGCCGAGCGGAATCTGCCGTACACGCATGTGGAGCGGCACACCGGGCCCGGCGGTATCCGGGACATCGACAATCCCGGAAGCCCGATGTACGAGTCGGCGCATTTCATCTCCAGCAGGACCCTGTCGGGCTTCGGCGGCTTTCCGATGCCGGGGCACTTCGCGGACTACCCGCCACACCGCCAGGTCCTGTCGTACCTGCGGTCGTTCGCGGACGCCTACGGGCTGACGGTGATCGGTGACCGCGACGAGGTACCGCAGGATGTTCGGCCGGATCGTCGCCGATGTGCTGCGGCTGGTGCCGTGCGGGTCCATCCGACCGGAGGCGTCTGTGCGGTCGAGGGCAGAGGACATCGCGCTCACCTTCTCCTGGGCGACCACCGTAGCCGTCGCGCCGCACCGGTCATGAGGGATGGCCTGCGAAGTCCCCTGTACGGCCTCCGCCGTCCTGAGTTCCGCGTCCGCGCCCCAATACGGTTTTCGCGTCCCGGACCCGTTCCTCGCACTGGCGGTACACACACGGATTGGAGGCGCGACGACCATGGCCCTCAGCGCCGCGGACCGAACCGGCACCGGGCACGTCGTCTTGGCGAGGGCTCGACGGGCCGCGATCATCGCGTTCGCCGCTCAGGGCATGTCGGTCGCCGCGGTGTTCACGACGGTCCCCGCGGTCACCGAACGCCTGCGCCTGGCCCCGCTCCCGAGCACCGGGTTGATGGTGGCGGTGGCGCTCATGGCGGGGGTCGGCAGCTACCTGGGGTTGGCGGCGATCCGTCGTGTCGGCCCCCTCGTCACGACCCGCGGGGCGCCGGCGGCAGCCGCCGTCGCGCTGACGCTGATCGGGTGGGCCCCCGGACACGCCGACGGTCGTCTGCGCGTACGTCTTCTTCGGCTCGCGGTCGGTTCCCTCGATGTCGGGGCCAACACCCGTGCGGCTGCGATCGAACGCGCATATCGGCGCAGCGTCTTCGGGTCGTTCTATGCGGCGTGGAGCGTGGGCGGTGTCGCGGCCATGCTCACCGCGGCGTCGGCCCGGCTGGAGTGGCCCGCGGCCCGCGGCCTCGACGTCCAGGCGGTCGTTCTCCTGGTGCTCGTCGCCTGCATACGCACGCATCCCCTTCCTTCGTCCGCGGCGACGCCGGACGCGTCGGCGCAGCCGCCGACGGGAGGCCGGTTGTGGCGGCAACTCCTCCCGTTCGGCCTGGTGCTGCCGGTCGTCTACGTCGTGGACTCCACCGTCTCGGCGTGGTCGGCGGTCTACCTCCGCCGGGCTCTGGGCGCGTCCCTGACCGTGGCCCCGATGGCGTACGCGGCGTACCAGGCCGGCACGGTCGTCGGCCGCGCCGGCACCGACCGGCTCGTGCACAGGTTCGGCGCGTCCGTGGTCGTCCGCGGCGCGGCCGTGTTGGTCGCGAGTGCCCTCGCAGGCATGGCCGCCGCGCCGAGTTGGCCGTTCGCCGTCCTGGCGGCCGGCGCGGTGGGCGTGGGGGCGTCGGCCTTGGCGCCGCTGTGTCTGGCCTCCGCGGCGCGGTTGCGTCCCGGGGCCTCGGAGGCGGTGTTGGCCCGCCTGAATCTTCAACTACGCGGGCGTCGTCACGGGCGGCGCGGTCAGCGGACTGCTGGGTTCCACGGGGCAGTTCCGCTCGCGTACGCGGTGCCGGCCGCGGTGGCGGTGTGTCTCCTCGCCGGCGCTCGGCACTTCGCGGCAATCCCGCGACCGGCGTGCGCGGAGGATGTCGTACCGGTCGCGCGGGCGGAGCCGCGGCAATGCGGCTGAGCGCCGTCGTCAGCCCTGTCGGGCGGGCAGCGGCAGAGGTCGAGCGTCGCGCCGACGAGCAGTTCGAGGGCGCGCTCGGTCTCGGCCGCGGCGAACTCTCTCGCCTCGGCCTCCGCTGCCGCCGGGCCCGTGTCGTGCGTGCTCGGGGTGCTCGCGGCCAGCAGTAGTTGCCGCTCCGTCAGGCCGTCGACGCCGGCGAGGAAGTGGATGGCGATGTCCGCGGCGGGGGTGGCGAGTTCCTCCCCGCAGTCGCTCGCGAGGCCGGTGATGATGTCCGCCGCCGTCCGCTCGACGGTGCGCTTGTGCGCGCGCATGACGTCGCGCGGGTCCGGGTCCCGCAGTGCGAACGTGGTGAACTCGGTGAGCAGCGCGGACCGGCCGGGCTCGGCGGCGACGCCTGCACCGAGCCGGCGAAGGTCGAAGGCGGCGAGGTGGTCGGCCTGGTCGTCGCCGCGATCGTGCTGATGGTCACGCTCGGCTCGCTGGTCGCCGCCGGACTGCCGCTGCTGACGGCGTTCGTGGGCGCCGGCGTGGGGATGGCCGGACTCCTGGCGCTGTCCGGGTCGTTCGAAGTCATCACCACCGCGCCCGTGCTCGCGCTCACGGTGGGTCTCGCGGTCGGCATCGACTACGCGCTGTTCATCGTGTCCCGGCACCGCCGCCACCTCGCCGAGGGCATGCCGGTGCCCGAGGCCGCGGCCCGCGCGAACGCGACGGCCGGCAGCGCGGTGGTCTTTGCCGGCCTGACCGTCGTCGTCGCCTTGGCCGGACTGGCCGTCGCGGGTGTGCCGTTCCTGACCGCGATGGGCCTCGCGGCCTCGGCCGCGGTCGTCGTCGCCGTGCTCGTGGCCATCACGCTGCTGCCCGCGCTGCTGGGTTTCGCGGGGCACCGGATCGATCGATTCCCGGTCGCCGTGCCGCGACCGCGCCGCCGCCCGGTCGACCGGAAGGCGCGCCCCGCTGCCGGGGAACGCTGGGCCCGGTTCGTCGTACGGCGCCCGCTCGCCGTGCTGCTCGCGGGCCTCGCGGCACTGGCCGCGCTCGCGGTACCCGCGTTCGCGGGACCGATGTCCGGCACGGCGGTGGGTCGTTGGTGTTGCTCGGGGAGCCGGGCGTCGGGAAGACGACACTGCTCACCGCGTTCGCCCGGCGGGCCGAGGCCGCCGGGATGCGCGTACCGCACACCGTCGGAGTGCAGGCGGGCGGCCGGTGCACATCATCCTCGGCTTGATGGTCCTTGGGTCTGCCACAGGCCGACCCAGGGACCACGTACGCCGAGGATGATGTGCGGGTGGGAACGGCGGTTCCGACTCACCGTGGCGTCATGAGGCCAACCGCGCGGTGAGAACGGACCGCGGATGGCTCAGCCGCAGACCACCCGGGCGTCGGCCCAGTCGGCGTGGTCGGAGCCGTTGCCGTCACCGCCGTCGTTGATCCGCAGCGTCAGTATCCTCACCCCCGTCACGTCGGCATCGACGGCGCGGGCACTGTCGGGGCCGCGGACGACAGGGGTGTCGGCGATTTGCCGGCCGTCGCCGAGCACCTGATACGACACCGAACCACCACCGGCCTTCTCGTCATCGATACCGACCACAGCGTGGAAGGCGCTACAGGAACGGCCGAGCCAGATGGTGACATCGCTGCTCGCGTGCGCTCCCAGGCCCTTGGCGTACGCCTTCCCGTCGAGGGTCAGGGCCGCTCCATCGCCGGCGCCGTTCTCACCGTTGGACTTGTCGCGCTCGACCGGGCCCCACC
The DNA here is from genome assembly GCF_045207655.1 of Embleya sp. NBC_00888. Lineage (NCBI taxonomy): Bacteria > Bacillati > Actinomycetota > Actinomycetes > Kitasatosporales > Streptomycetaceae > Embleya > Embleya sp. NBC_00888. The sequence continues at coordinate 4,981,745 of NZ_CP108785.1, forward strand.
CGTTGGACGCGCTCAGGAACGGCAGGTCGCTGACATACGCGGTTCCGCTCGGGTTGGGCGGCGGCACGAACACCCGGACCACCTTCTCCACACGCACCGGGTGGTCCAGCGGATCATTGGGGAATCGGAAATGGTAGGTGGCGACGACCGGCAGGTCGTAATACCCGGAGGCAGCCTGCTTCGGTGGCGTGACGGCCCACCGGCCCTCGATCGAGGAACCGTCCCGCATATCCGGCTTCGACACCGTCGGGCCGTCGACCTGCCACCCGGAGGGCGGCGTCACGCTGAGGTCCACGTCGTTGATCGGCCCGTTCGCCGACACATCGAACGTGCCGCGCACGTCGATGGCGTGGCCCGGTTGCGCATCCGTCGTCCCGGTCGGGGTCGCCGTCAGGGACGTCTTCGGCCGCCGGCGGCCGTTCGCCGCCAGAGCGTGGATCGACCCGTCGTCGGTGAGGGCGATCACCCAGGAACCGCTGACGGACAGTGCCGAGGTCACCCCGCCGCCGAGGTTGTACTCGGTCACCAGCGTGCCGGCGGCGCGGTCCAGAACGAGCAGACGCCCGTCGCGGGTGCCCGCGTAGACATAGTCCTTGGTCGCCAGCGCGTGCATGGCAGGGGATCCGGGCCCGGTGTCCTTGGCGCAGCCGCTCGCCACCTTCGCCTTGTCGTCCTTGGGGCTTTCTCCGGGCAGGTAGCCGACCTTGGTCTCCCATAGCGGCTTGGACGGGTCGGCCGCCTTGGTGTCGTAGGCGCGGACGAAACCTTCACGGCTCGCGACGTAGGCGATGTCGCCCCAGACGGCGGGGCTGGTCACCGGAGCCTTGCCGGGCTCGCAGAGCCAGGGGTCGTCCGAGGGGTTCTTCCACAGCACCTTACCGGTCGTGAGGTCGTGCCCGCGGACACCGCTCGCGGTCGCCGTCACCAATTGCGGGTCGCCGCCGGCCGGGTCGGTGAGGACCGGGGAGGACATGCTGTCGAGGCCGCCGCCGGTGTCCTGTTCCCACTGCTTCGTGCAGGTCGCCAGATCCATGGCGATCAGCTTGTTGCTGGAACCATCGTGCAGATAGGCGGTGTTGGAGCCGGGCCGACGGATCGCCGTGCTGTGGAACTGGCCCCAGGCGAACGAGCCGCCGAAGCCGCCGGGCAGCATTGCGCCGGTCGCGGCGTCACGGCAGCGGATGTTGTACGCGTCCTGGTAGACGGCGACCGAGCGCTGGTCGGTGCCCGCAAGCGCGAAGACGCTGACCGGGCCGCCCGCGCGGCCGTAGCGGCGCACGGTGTCACCGTGCTGCTCCTCACGGTCGATCGACTGCCACACGATCCGGCCGCGCTCGGCGTCGAGAGCGTAGATCCGGCCGACACCGGTGGTCAGGTAGACCTTGCCGTCGTGCAGGGTGGGCACCGACTCGGCGTCGCCGTCCAGGTAGGTACGCCAGATCTCGCGACCGGACTTGAGGTCGTAGGCGAGCATCATGCTGTACGGGGAGTCGAACGCCCGGGAGGCGACGATCACCTTGCCGTCTGCGATCACCGATCCGTTGAGGTTGAACTGTTCACCGGTGTTGGCGGCCCAGCGCAGGCCGAGCTCGCTGCCCGGATCGTCCGAGCTCGCGGAGCGCCCTGCCTCGTCGCGGCCCTGACGGGTCCAGTCCTGGCCGCTCTCGGGCTTGGGCAGCTTGCCCTTGGGCACCACCTGGAAGGTGTTGGTGATGGTGGGCCACGCCTTGCCCTTGGTGTCGACGGCGATCATCTCGGCCGTATACGTTCCCGGGGCCAGACCCTCGATCCGGTCACTGACCCGGGTCCAGGACATCCGCGCGTCCGGGCACGGCTCCGGCTTGCCGCCGGGCGCCGTGTAGCAGTTCTCGATGCCCCTCCGGTCCTTGCTCACGCCGAACTTCAGGTCTTTCCCCTTCTTCACCGTACGGCCGCGGTCGTCACGGACGACGAGGGACGCGGTGGCCGGGGTGCGGCCGTCGTCCTCCGCGTACAGCTCGACCGGAATCTTGTCGCCGGTGGGGTGGACGCTGTCCTGTGCGGGGCTGACCAGCGCGGCATCGTCTTGGACGTTGAACTCCCGGTGCGTACCGGTGACGAGGCCGGTGTCCTCGTTGCGCTTGGTGGCCGGGTCGTCGGTGATCTCCTTGAAGTCGAGGATCTTGTAGTCGGGTTGGGAGCCGTCGATGCCGTAGTTGCCCTGGTTGTTGATCTCGACCGAGCGGTCCCAGGCGCCACGGCGGAACTCGGCCTGCTGGTTGTGGCCCGCGGCGAACAGTCGCACGTCGTACTTCGCCAGTTCGTCGACGGTCGGCTGCATGCCGGCCCCCGGACCCCACTGGGTGAACAGCGACCGGTGCGCGAAGACCAGCACCTGCTTGCCGACCGCGTGGCGCTTGAGGTCCTCACGCAACCACTCGAGCTGCGGTGCGAGGCCGCTGGAGTCGTAGTTGTCCTCGAGCACGACGATATGACGGCCGTTGCGGTCGAAGCTGTACCACTCCGGGCCCATGTTCCGCCGGTAGAACTCCATACTGCCGCCGTAGCCACGGGAGTCGACATCACCACCGAAGTCGTGGTTGCCGATCACCGGGTAGAAGGGCATGCCGAGTCTGCCGTCGGTCAGGCCCTTGCGCAGGCCGTCCCAATTGCGCTGCCGGCCCGACGGCGGAGTCCCGTCGATGACCGTCATGTCACCCGTGTCGATCGCCATCGACGCGCCGTCCACCTCGGACATCGCCTCGACGTGGCCGGTCCACTCCGGGCCGCCGGCCGTCTCGGTGTCGGAGACCATCAACCACTTCTCGGTGGGGTTGGCGGCGTTCTTGTCCTTGACGAGCGCGAAGTCGATCCCGGAGTGCGGGCCCGCGCCCTCCGGGACCTTGTGGAAGTACTGCGGGACGTAATCCTCCCGCAGCGCGGGGGTGTAGCCGTTGGGGGAAACGATGCTGACGAGGTCGGTCTCCCGGCGGGTCGGGTCCATCCGCAGGCTGTACGAGCCGTCGGCGCCGGTCGTTGTCCAGCCGGCACCGTCGGTGACATCGACGCCGGCCATCGGGGCCTCGCCCGTGTCGCGCCTGCCGTTGCCGTTGACGTCCTCGAAGACCGTGCCCGTGACCGTGTTCGCGGTCGCCGCCGACTCCTCGGCGAGCGGCGCCGCCCCTGCCATCTGGGGAGCCAGACAGGACAGTGTCACCACGCCGACAGCGGCCAGCCTCATCCGCCTACGGCCGGCGCGCACCCTGGCGACCAGCTTGGCGACCTCGAGTCGCCCGGTGCGGATCCCCCACACCGCGAGCAGCAGCGCGGCGGCCACCGCGATGCCCAGCCCCACCACTCCCCACGGGAAGGCGGGGAGCGCGTGCGCACCCGAGGCGTCGACGACGGGGGTCTGCGCGTTGGCGTTGACCGTGGTGCCGTCGAACTCGGCGATGACCTGGGTCAGCCCGCCCTGCTTCAACATCGCGCTCAGGTCGAGCTTGTCGACGCGGCAGCTCCACGCCAGCTCGACCACGACACCGCCGGGGACACCGCCGGCATCCCCGGCGACGCCGGAGCCGGTGGCCGGGCACGCCGCGCTCAGCAGGTGCGACGCCCAGGCACCCGCCTTCTCGGGCGACACCACATCACGATGGACGATCAGCCGCCCGCTGGTGACGTTCTCCTTGGTCGTGACGACGAGTTCGGCGTGCTGCGGTGACACATGCGCAGCAGCCGGCTGGGCACAAAAGCCCACGACGAGCAGGAGCAGCATGGTGCCCAGACCTGCTGCTCTGCACAGGATCCGGGAGGAGGAGTTCCGGTTTTCCATCATGACCACGACCATGTGGTCGCGTCGAGGAACGTCCCCGTGGCGGCGACGGTGTCGGCCGCCACGCCGCTTTCCGGGGTGGCCGGCACGACGGCCGCCGCTGACGCGGAACCGGTGACAGCCATGAGTGAGTGCACTATCGAAGCCGTCAAGCTTCGGGTGGGTCGATACAGTCTGCGCATCGACTGACCTCTTTCTGATCGCGGTGCAGATTGATTCGATAGCTCGTTGATTCGATCGCTCGCATTCCGGAGGGACCCGTCCGCACACACGGTCGCTGCCCGAGGCTGGGACTTCCCCTGTGGATGGCAGAGATGGCGAGCCGGTATCGCCCTCATCGGCGCACGTCGCCCCGACGGGTCAGTCGGAAGCGTAGAAGGCGGCGACACCGCCGTGGATTTACACTGGGTGAACTCCTGTGGGTGCGTGGGGAAACCGGTCCGCAACGGTTCCTTTCGTGACCGTGCGTGGGACCCGCCATCCGTCCGGTGATCGGTGGTCACCTTCCTGATGTCGGCTTGTGGGTTGGCGAACTGGCTGCCGTGCAGGGGAAGTTCGTGTGTCGGCTGCCGGCATTGGAAAGGGAGTTGGAGAAGGGTCCGCGAGCCCATGGCTGGGCGGATCAGCGCTGGACGTCGATGCCAGTGAAGGCGGTGATCCGACGCCGTTTCGGTGTGACGTACTCGACCCACGGGGTGTGGGATCCATTGCGGCGTGCCGGGTGGTCGTGTCGGCAACCGGCTCGGCGGGCGGTGGAGTGGAACGAGGACGCGGTGCGGAGTTGGGTGCGGGAGACGTGGCCGGCGGTGGAAGCACCGCGGCGGCGCTCGACGCCTGGATCGTTGCCGTCGCACTCGCTCGTCATGGGGCCAGGACGTGCCCCGCCGCCATCGCGGAGGCCACGGCACCACCGGCCACGACGGCCGAAGCTGCGGCAATGGGCAGTCGGCGGGTCCATGCGCGCAGTTTCGCCGACTTGGATGCCTGGGCCAGGAGGGCGTCGCGTCCGCGCAGTACGGCCAGCCCGACGCCGGTGAGGGTCAGTGCCATGCCGACGCCGAAGGCCGCCACCATCAGGAGGGCGACACCGAACCGGCCGGTGAGCAGCCCGCTGAGCAGCACGAGGAACGCGGAGGGGGAGGGAAGCAGGCCGCCGGAGGTGCCGAGCAGCACGAGGCCGCGCCTGGTGAGCAGCGACTCGGTGGGGATGGCATGACTGTGCCCGCGCCCGTGTCCGTGCGTGTGATCGTGTCCGTGCCCGTCCTCGTGTCCGTGCGTGTGATCGTGTCCGTGTCCATGCGTGTGGTCGTGGCTGTGTCGGTGGGCGAGGGCGGACCGGTGGCGTCGTAGGAGGTTCACTCCGACGCCGACCACGACCAGTGCGGCGATCAGTTGGAGCCAGCCGGTCAGTGCGGCGACGTCCGGGGCGCTCTCGGCGGCGAGCCACCACCCGACGGCGAGCGCGGCCACCGACGCGGTGTGCATCGTCGCGACGATGACGCCCAGCCACAGCGCGTGTCGCGCTCGGGCGCGACCGCCGAGGAGGAAACCTGCCGCGAGCATCTTCCCGTGGCCCGGGGCGCAGGCGTGGAAGGCGCCCACGAGCGCGGCGACGAGCAGCGCCAAAGGCAGCGCGGCACGGTGATCCAGGAGTGCGGCCAGATCCGTGGTCCACACGGTGCCACGTCCGTGCGGCGTTCCGGTGTCGACGGAGTGGTCGGCGCTCGACGGGCCGACGGCGAGCTCACGAGTCGGCGCGTTCGCGGTGTGCAGGCCGCCGCTGCCGGCCGGGGTCACGGAGATGGTGCGGTATTTCGGGTCGACGTCGGACAGTGCGGTGATGGACAGGGTGATCGTGCCCACGGGGCGGGGGCAGCCGTAACGCAGTCGGGCGCCGTGGGCGGCGAGGTGTTGGGTGTCCGCCTCGTCGAGTCGGCAGGCCACTTCTCCTTGGCTCACCTTGATGTGCGAGCCCAGGTATTGGGCCTGGGTCACCGCCTGGGTCCGGGCCGTCTCGTCGAGTACGGCCAGGTCGTCCGACGCGGCCGACCAGACGACGTCGACGGTCGTGCCCTCGGCCGAGACGCGGGCCACCGGCGGGGTGCCGAAGGGGTGTGCCTGGGCCGTGCCCGCGAGTGCGAGGAGCACCATCGGCGCGGCCAGGAGGCCGACGAGCAGCGGACGCAGTGCCCGGAATCGGGCCGCCGCAAGGGATTTCACAGTGACTCTTTCGATCGACGGTGCCCCGCGGGTTGCCTGCCCCGACGGGGGAAGGCAACCCGCAGCGCGTGGGGGTGCCTATCGGTGGAGCAGCCCGTTCCGCTTCAGCAGCGCAAAGGTCCAACTTGTCGATGTCGCCGCCTCACACCGGTTCGACATCGCCAAACACTCCGCGGGTCGCCGGTGACGCCCGATGTGCTGATCGGGCACCGGACGGTCAGCAGGTCCAACGCCCAGGCGCCGGCCTGCTCCGGGGAGCAGGCCACGCTGAACGAACAGCCCCCGCTGGTGGCTCAGTCCTTCGTGGAGACGACGGGTTCGACGTGCTGCGGCGACACGTGCGCCGATCCGGACCGCACGCCGACTCCCGAACCGAAGACGAGCAGCGCATGACCTCTCTCGGCCACCACACGTATCCATGTCATGCGGCGGACGCTACTTCTCCGGACGAATTCTGCGCGCCCTCGCAAAGAGAGTTCCCCGTCAGGACAACGAGAGTTCGCCGCCTGGTCATGTCACGACACCACGCGATCAACACTCTTCACGCAACCGACGTGTGCACATCACCCAATAGGGTCCGGCGAGTGATAATTGACGGTGAAGTCGGATGCGCTGCTCGGTCGATGGTCTACGGCCGCTCGTCGCCGGCTCTGGGGGAGTGCAGCATGGTTTTCACGACTGCGGCCCGGGGCGACGGCGGATTCGCGTCGCCCGTCCCACCTGCGGACCGCCTCTCGCCACGGACACGCCGCCACCGGTCGCTCGTGCAGTTCACGGTCCCCATCGGCCCATGTGGCCCACCAGGTCTCGGTGCGGCCGTCGCGGAAGGTGCGGGGAGCCGTGTGCCGGTCACCGGGATCCCGGCGTTCTCCCAGGCCTGGACGGCGGCGTCGACAGGGGTGTGGGCCTGGTCGACGTGGGCCCGGAGCCCGTGTCGTGGCTCCGACGTCATCACGAACGGCATTGCAGCATCGCGGAGTTCCCCGAAAGGCCGTCCTGGCCGCCGTACGCGCAATCGGCGGTCATCGCCCGGAACGCGCACCCCCGCATCGTGGGGCTGACGCTGCGCGCGTCCCGAACAGGTCGTCATTCCGGGCCGCATGGCCCTCCAATGGTCCGGAGCGGCGGACACGGCGCCCGAGCGATCACGGCCCCGAGCAGGCCGGTTGATCCACCGCGCGGTGCCTACAGCGTCGCGTGCCGGATACGGCGGAACGACGGCGGCTACCGCCGGGTCGAGTTCCGTGGTCATTGCGCGCTCACAGTCCGATGGCGAATCGGTCGTCGCGGACCACGCCCACCGTTTGACCGATGGTCTGGTCGACGGATGTGGGCAGCGGGCCCCACGGCCGCCGGCGTCGGGTTGGCCGTACCGCGGGGACGCGACGCCATACTGGCTCGGGCATCCAAGGCGGCGAAGCTGGGCGCATGGACCCTGCGACTGCCGGTTGCCGCGGCTTCGGCCGTCGTGGTCGGTGGTGCCGTGGCCTCCGCGATGGCGGTGGGGCACGTCCTGGCCCCATGACGTGCGGGCGCACGCCCGCGTCCGCTATCCGCGCTGTGACGGGATGCCGTCCGTCGTCGATCCGGTTCGGGCAGGGCGCCCGGTCCATTCGGGTTCGCGGCGAGCCTGCCACCGTCGGACGGCGGTCGATCGGCCGGCGCCGCCGGTGTGGCGGCGCCGGCCTGCCCCGATGCCGCCGGCGGATGGGTCAGGCTGCCTTGAGCCGAGCCGCTATCGTCACCACGCGCTCGGCTTGGTGACGGGCGGCGGCGCGGGTGGTGTCGTCCACCGGGTTCGTGCCCTGCCCGTCCACGTGCGAGGTGCCGTAAGGGTTGCCGTCGGCGAACTTGACCGGGTCCGTGAAGCCGGGGGCGACCACGATGCCGCCGAAGTGGTGGACGCTGGTGTAGAGCGCCTGGAGTGTCGTCTCCTGGCCGGCGTGGAGGGTCGCGGACGAGGTGAAGCCGCTGTAGACCTTGTCGGCCAGTTTCGCCTGTGCCCACAGCCCGCCCAGGGTGTCGATGAACTGCTTGAGCTGCGCGGCGATGTTGCCGAACCGGGTGGCGGATCCGAAGAGTACGGCGTCCGCCCACTCGATGTCCTCGGGCGTCGCCTCGGGGATGTCCGCGGTGGCCGCGTGGTTGGCCGCCCACGCCGGATTGGCCTCGATGGCCGCCCGCGGGGCCAGTTCCGCGGCCTTTACCAGGCGGACCTCGGCACCCGCCTTCACACCGGCATCGCGCAGTTCCTTGGCGATTTCGGCGATGGTGCCGGTGGAGGAGTAGTAGATGATCGCAAGCTTGACGGGAGTGGCCACGGGTGGCTCCGTTTCGGTACTGGGGTTCGGTACTGGGGTTCGGTACTGGGCTTCGATACTAGACGACCGGTCGACTATTTCAACGTAGGCGACGGGTCCGAATGGGTCAAGATCGGGTGCTGTGGGCTGCTGCGGCGGCGAAGCCCGTCGGGTCCGTGCGATCAGCCGGCGACGGCAGCCCCGCCGGGGTCGTTGGGGTGGGGCACCAAGACCGTCACCGCAGCGGTCATCCACGGCCACAGGGGCAGGGAGCCGAGCACCTTCTCGTACAGCTCGCCCTCGTCCGCGGCCCGCCAAATGCCGATGCTGCGCAGTTCGCCCGCCGGGCGCCACAGCCTGACGAGGTGACCGGCCGCGGCCAATTCCCCGGCCCTGGCGGATTCCTCGGCGCGACGACGGTCGACCTCCGCAGGGTCGGTGCCCTCGGGAACGGTGGTGGTGAGCTCGACCAGGAACTCCTTCATGGCACTTCTCCTTGGTTCTGCGGGGCCGTCGGCCCCTCGTAGCTGGTGCGCCGAAGGCGGTGTGGCCGCCCGCGCGTCCTGCGCGCACGCCCCGTTCCAGACAGCGCGCACGGTCCTCGAAACCATCCCGAGCGGTCGTCTGGATCCAACATAGACGACCGATCGTCTACTACAATAGGCGACCGGTCGGCTGGATCGGATCATCCTCAACTTTCCGAAAGAAGGTCTTCATGAGCACGCAGGTTCGGAAGGTCGCGGTCGTCACGGGTGCGTCGCAGGGCATCGGGGCCGGGATCGTCACCGCCTACCGCAAGCTGGGTTACGGCGTCGTCGCCACCTCGCGCCGCATCCCGGCATCGGACGACCCCGACGTCGTCACCGTCCAGGGCGACATCGCAGACCGCGCGACCGCAGAGCGTGTCATCGCCGCCGGTGTCGGGGCCCCGGGGCGGGGCGCGCCTATTCGTGCCCCTGCGGCCGCCTTGGAACCAGCCTCCGGCGGGGCCCGCCCACTGCCGCGAAAACGAACCGCCCGGGCCGGCCACCCCGGGGACCGGCCCGGGCGGGCCACTACCTTCCCTGGTCGAGTCCGTCCCATCTCACGACGAGACAAGACACTGCACGACCTCGCCGCTTGAGACGCCCAGGCGCCCGACGCACGCCGAGGCCTCCGGGCCGACGGGACTCCGGCGCGAGACACCGCGACCCGCCGGCGGCGGACCGGCGTTCACGCCTCGGCCGCCTCCTGCCGCGGCGTCCGGGCGCCCAGCAGGGCCAGGCAGTTCGCCCAGAGAAAGCTCAGCTGGGACGTGTTGTTGTAGAGCTTGGCGAACAACACCTGTCCCTCCAACTGCGCGACGACCGCTCGCGCGGCCTCACGGGTGTCGGCGACGGCGACCTCACCACGCTCGCGCGCCTCGGCGACGACCGACTCCACCATGTCGACCTGGGCATCGAAGATCTCCTGCAGGCGCCCGCGGATCGCCTCGGTCTGATTGCTCAACTCCAACGTGAGGTTCCCGAACAGGCAGCCGGAGACGGTGCCACAGCTCTTCTGCCCCGCGCGCTGGCTTGCCTCGGTCTCCTCGAAGAGCTGCCGCAACCGCTGCAGGGGGTCGGCGTCACCGCGCAGAACCCGGGTCCATTCGCGACGCCGGCCGACCCAGTGCTCGTCGAGCACGGTCAGCGCCAGCGCCTCCTTGGACGCGAAGAAATGGTAGAAGCTCCCCTTGGGCACCCCCGCCGCCGTGCAGATCTCGGCCACGCCCAGCGCCGAGTAGCCACGCAGCTCGATGAGCGACTGCGCGGCGCTGACGATCTTTCCCCTGGCGTCACTGGTTCGTCCCATGGTTGTGAGTATACGACCGCTCGACTACTTTATAGTGGACCGGTCGGCTGGTTGATCCTCGAGACCCTCCGGTCATGGTCCGTGACCATTCGTGGCAGGAGCCGCTGCCCGCACGCCCCGCGCCGAGGAGAGTTGAAGCAATGAGCCATCCGATGCATGACGTCCTTCGGTACTGGAAAGCCGCTTTCGACGGACATCGGTCCGACGCCATGGCCGACCTGTTCACCCCGGACGCCCTCTTCCAGGGCTTCGGCCCCACCGTCCTCACGGGCCGGGACGCGGTGCGGGGCTACTACGAAGCCGTACCGGCCGGCCGAAGGGCAGAGGTGACGGTCCTGCGCACATACACGATCGGCGAGCAGGTCGCCGGAGGCTTCGCGGACGTCACGTTCGGCGACGCGCACGGCTGGGAGGTCCATGTGCACCTGTCACTGGTCCTCCGCCTCGACGACGCCGGCTGGCGGATCCGCCAGTACCACGTCTCCCGCGTCGACGCCGAGCAATAGAACGCCGCCGAAGACCCGCTGTTCCCTTCACAACGACGACGAGGTATGGGTCCGACTTCGTATGCAGGGGCGTCACAGCGGCGCCTTCGTCCTCTTCAAGGAGGGCGCCGTGGACCAGGTCGTGCCGCCCACAGGGCGCGAGATCGATTTTGAGCAGATCCATGTGCTCGACCTGCGTGACGGCAAGGTGATCCGGCACAAGGCGATACGTGATGACGTCACGATGCTCGGTCAACTGGGAGTCTTCCCACCCACCCCGGCCGCCGGGATGCGCATGCTCGCGTGGCGGGCCACCGGACGAGCCGCGCGGGCCGGCTCGGTGGTGACAACGCAGGCAGCTCAAGCGGCCGCGACGGTGACTCACATGCCGACCGCGTGACCTGTGCCCCGGCCGACTTCGCACCATTGCTGCGTGTCGGCGCCGGCGCATCGCCGGCCGGCGTCGCGGCAACGCAATTGCTTCCAGGGACGATTGGCAAGGCGCCGGCGATCGAGCTCGCCCGCACGACAGGGACGGTCGAGGACGTCGGGCACGTGGTGATCCTGATGCAGGAGAACCGCTCGTTCGATCACTGTTTCGGCACGACGCGGTGTGTGCGTGGGCACGGGACCCGCGGCCGCACATCCGGCCGAACGGCCGGCCGGTGTGGAATCAGCCGCCGGCGCGGGTGCACACCGCACGGTACAACGGCCGGCGCCTGCCGGACGATGCCGAGTACATGCCGCCGTTCCCGGTGGATGCGCTGCACACCAGCGAGTTCATCGCCGCGACCGGTCACGGCTGGGGCAGTGGGCAACTGCCGTGGAACCAGGGCCGATACGACGGGTGGGTGAGGCCACAACCTACGTTCGTCAAGTCTTCGCCACGGCGGGAGGTGGCGCACGACGGCGTCAGGCTCGGCTGCGGGGATCTCGAAGCTGGGAGACGACAGCTCTCGAGGTCGTTGACGAGGCCGTCCACAAGTGCCACCGGTTCAGCCATGGACTTCCCGCACTCCGACGCCGCCGAGTCCGTCCCCGACCCGTTCGACGCCGCGTGTACCCGCGCCTCGACCACGGCCGAGGCGCGGCGCCCGCGCTCCGTTCCGGGCGGTCGGTGCCGGCGCCCCGGAAGCGGCGCGCGCAGGTGGCCGTGGGTGGCGTGCCGGCGCCGAGCGGCGACATATCCGCGTCGCCAGTCGCGGCGTTCGGGGTTGATCACGCGCAGGTCGATGAAGTCGCGGAGCAGGGTGGGGTCGCGGTCGGTCATGAACCGGACGAGGAACCGCTCCTCGACGTCGGCGTCGTCCTGGTCGCCGTCACCGGGCTCGGCGTCGTCCTGGTCCTCGATGTGCTCGCCGGCGTCGGCGGTTCGGCGGTCGGTGTCGTCGATGTCGATCGCTCTCGCCCGGGTCTTGGGTCCGCTGGGGGCGGGTGTGGCGAGCATGTCGAGGACGCGTGCGTCGTGTGCTGCTGCTGACCGACCTGCCCGTCACCGCAGTTCTGCGCCGGCTGGTCTCGCCGCGAGCCGGAGAGTTGGCCGCTCAGCCGCGTGGTGCGGCGCTGATGGCGCTCCAACAGCCCGGGAACCTGCTCACGGAAGGTCTGCCGAGGCAGCCCGGGACCGGACGGACCAGGACCAGCGCCGACAACCCCGAAAACACCGTTCCCACAAGCGTGTCGACATCAAGCACACCCCATGATCACAGGGAATTACCCACCGTAGCCACCGCCTACGGAACAGAGCCGAATCCGTGATACTGCCCTGTGCCCACACGTGGCTGTGCGTAGCCGGGTGTTCGTCCGTGCCGGGTGTTCGTTCGGTGGGTTGGTAGGGTCCGGTGCGCCGGTGATCGACCGGTGGCGAGGGGGATGGCTTCGGAAGGGTGGACCCTGTGCAGGTGCAGCAGCTCGGTGGCCGCTATACCTGGGTGGGCTTGCTCGGCCGGGGTGGCATGGGCGAGGTGTGGGAGGCGTGGGACGCCGAGCTGCAGCGCGCGGTGGCGGTGAAGCTGCTCACGGCCGTGCCCGGGGACTCGGGTGCCGGATCGCGGTTGCGGGACGAGGCACGGGCGGTGGCGCGGCTGAGCGACCCGAACATCGCGGCGATCCACGATGTCTGCCGCGCCCCGGACGGCCGGGACTACCTGGTGATGGAGCTGGTGCGCGGGTCGAGTGTGCAGCAGCTGATCCGCGGGCACGGCCCGTTGCCGTGGCCGACCGTTGCCAATCTGGGCGCGCAGACCGCGCGTGCGTTGGCCGCGGCCCATCGTGCGTCGGTGGTGCACCACGACATCAAGCCGTCGAACCTGCTGGTCACCGACGAGCAGGTGGTCAAGGTGGTCGACTTCGGGATCGCCGCCACCGCCGATGCCGGCACCGCGCCGGATGCGGGTGGCGCGCCGGGGCTGGGCACGGCCGCGTACACCGCCCCGGAACGTGCCCTGGGGCACCCGACCGGCCCGGCGGCGGACCTGTACGCGCTGGGCTGCGTGCTGTACGAAGCCCTCACCGGCCACCCGCCGTTCGTCGGCGACGACCCTGCCGGGGTGCTGTACCGGCACGTCCACGAGGAACCGGCACCGGTCGCGCGGGCGCGCCCGGACGCCCCCGCCGAGTTGGGTGCGCTTGTCCACCGGCTGCTGGCGAAGAACCCGCGGGACCGGCCGCGCTCCGCCGCCGAGACCGCGCACGCGCTGGCCGCCTGGGCCGGGCCGGGTCCCGCCGCGGTCGCGGTGCCCGAAGCGGGCGCGACACAGCTCCTGCCGCCCGTACCCGCGTCCGCGCCGGCCGATGCCGCACCGCCCGACGACGGGGCCACCGCGCTGTTGCCGCCGCTGCTGTCCGACGACGAGCCGCCGCACGGCGCACGGCGTGGCGACCTCCGCGACCGGCGTGGCCTGCTGCTGGTTGGGGCCCTGGTCGGCGCGGTGCTCGCGGTGGTGCTGGTGATCGTGCTGCTCGCGGCCGTGGACACCGGAGGCAGCCAAGCCGGTCCGGCGTCCGAGAGCACCGCCCGCGTATCCGCGTCGGCGGCTCCGGGCAGCGCCGAGGCGACGGTCTCCGCGACGGGTCCGGGCGCCCCTGCTCCCGCGAGCACGACGCCGGGCACGCCGTCCACCGCGAGCACCGCGCCGCCCTCGACCGTGGCGAGCAGTGCCCCGCCGTCCACCGCGGGCCCGGCGCAACTGGCCGCCGACCTGAACGCCGCCTACTCCGCCGCGTCCGCGTCGATGCAGCAGAAACTGGCCCGGGAAACCCGCGGCGACGTGAACGAGATCGCCCAGAAGCTGCGCGGCGGCGAGACGGGCAAAGCCGCCGAGAAGGCCCGCGATCTGCGCCGGAGCCTCGTCGAGGCACAGACCAAGGGCAAGTGGGACGGCGACGCCGTGTTCCTCCAGCTCCTCCAGCGCATCGCCGCGGGCTGACCACCGCCGATCGCACCCCACGCCCACCTCCTTCGGCTCGCCGGTGAACTCCCTGTCCGCTCTCTTCTGCGCCCGGGTGTCGATCCGCGGCACCAACCGGGTGAACGGGTCCACTGGCGAGTCGGTGATCCCGGCCTCCTGCGCGTGGCACGGCGCGGACGGCGGCGTCCGGCGCATCTCCGGCTTCGTCCGGGGCGGCAGCAGGTCCGCCGGATACTCCATCGAAGCCCGCGCTCGCCAGGAGTCGACCAGTTTCCCGGCACGTCCGTGCATGTCATGATGAATCCGATCATGGTGGGTGGAAGTCGATCACGGCGCGGCCGCGCACCACCGGCTGCCGGGTGCGTGGCCGCTTTCGTCTCACATCGGGTGCGGCCGGGGCCCGAGCTCCTTAGGCTCGTACTCGGACGTGCCGGTGCGCGGCCCGAGGCCTCCTGACGCCCACGACGTGGAGCCCGCTCATGACGACCCCCCGCGATCTGATGACCACCGCCATGGACGAGTCGCCCAGTCGCCCGGTGGCGCAAGGCGAACTGTCCCTCGCCCTGGCGGGCGCCGAGCTCATCGACCTCTTGGCCGCCGAGGCTGTCACGCTGGACGGCGACCTGATCGTCCCGGGCATCCGGACGCTCCTCGACGACGCCCTCCTCGACCAGGCCGCGGCATCGCTCGCCCGGGAGCAGCCCTTCGAGTCGGTCGAGGACTGGCTGTGGCGCAGAGGCCGCGACTTGGCCGCCACGTACGCGGCCGCCTTCGCGTCGGAAGGCCGACTCACCCGGGAGCGCCGCCGCTGGGTCCCGGTCCGGACCGACCAGGTGGTTGTGGCCGACTCCCAGGACCACCGCAATGCGCACGACCGGTGGGCCGCGCACGAGCCCGTCCTCACCGCTCTGGCCACCGCCGCGGGCATCCGCGCCAACGATGTCGAATCCCCGCCTGGTTCCGCCGACGACGCGGTAGGCGCCGTCCTCGCCGCAGTCGACAACGCCGTCACGGAGCTCGAAGCCGTACGCCGGCGCCGCGCCATCGAACAAGCCGCCTACGACAACATCTGGCGCGTGCCCTGAAAAGCCGTAGGGCGGTCTGGTCTGGGGTCGACCGCGGTTCGGTCTCGGTTGTCTCTCACGCTGAAGCGGCCCCGGAGCGATGGGCGAATTCGTGTGGTCGTCGCAACACGGGGTCGGTCGATAGGGCTGCCAGCAGTTCGGACAGGCGCTCGGCTGGGGTTTCCCGGCCTCAGTCTCTGACCCCCTCGGTCCGGCGACACCCGCCGTGGCGAGCCGGGGGGTGCAGGGTTTCGATCCGTGGTGCGGCACCGTGCGGGAGCGTTGCACCCGGGCGGAAGCACCATGTGACGGTGGATGCTTCACCCATGTCGCCACCGGCAGCCCCACCAACCCGCCGCTGCGCCGTGGGTGGGCGTCAGTTAGTGCAGGCATGATCAAGGAGTGGCGCCGCCTTCGGGCCGTGGCGCGAGTCACGCCCGGGGACGGGCGGAAGTTGAAGCGTTTCCGCTGGTGGCAGCTTCTCCGGGCGCCGTTCCATCTGCCGGTGGCGGACCGCGGCGGCCGGCCCACGGTCTACGCGGTCGACGTCAGGCACTGGCAGAACCGGTCGTGCGGCGACGTCAAGGCACCCTCGCTTCGGCGGATCGAGAGCAAGTGACGGCGTCGGCCGCCGCCACATCAACCCGGCCGAGGACCCGGGCCACTGTCCGCCCGCGGCTGCTGCGGAGCGCTGTCAGGCGCGAGCGCGGCATTCGCTGAAGACGGAGGCCGAATGTGTGACCCACGTCACGGTGAGTGGATCGAACTTCCGCTCGCTGCCCGCATCTTGTCGGTGTCGTCGACCCTGCAAGATCTGGAGCAGTCGTGGTCTCACCTGGCATCGCACCGTTGACCGAAGGCGTTCACACCCTCGCCCTCGAGGGCGGAACGCTGCGTTATCACGTCCACGGCTCCGGTCCGGTGTGCGTGGCGCACCCGGGCGGACCGGGATTCGACTGGCAGTACCTGCGGGCACCCGCGCTGGAGGAGCGACTGACCGTGGTGTACGTCGAGCCGCTCGGCACCGGCGGGGCGGGCCGGCTCGCCTCGCACCCGCATGGCTATACCCGTGCCCGATACAGCCGGCATCTGGCCGCCCTGATCGACCACCTGGGTGTCGGGCGTGTGCACCTGCTCGGGCACTCGCACGGCGGATTCGTCACCCAGTACCACGCGCTGCACCGGCCGGACCAGCTCGCCGGGATCGTGCTCTACGCAAGCTCGCCGACCACCGGCCCCGACTTCGGCGCCGAGATCGCCGCGCGGGTGGGAGAGTTCGCGTCCAGGCACGTCGACGCACCCGAACTCGCCCCGGTGCTGGATGCGTTCGCCGGGGTCGGCGCCATCGCCTCCGACGCGGACATGCTCGCGGCCGCCAAGGGCGTGTTGCCCGCCTACATCGCCGGCTACTGGGACGACGTCGAACGGTGGGCTCCCTTCCGGGACGGGCTGCGCGCGACGTACATCTCGGGGCTGGACGAACACGGAGCCCCCGACGTCGTCGACGACCACGCCGCGCTGGCCGGCCTGACCGCGCCCGCGCTGGTGATCACCGGGCGGTTCGACGTCGTGTGCGGGGTGCGGTGGGCCGAGGATCTCCACAACCTGATCCCGGTGTCGCGGCTGCTGGTACTGGAGCGGAGCGGGCACTTCGGGCATCTTGAGGAGCCCGGGCTGTTCGCCGGGGAGGTCTGCGCATTCGTGACTGTCGGGGAGGGGCGATGACGGAACGCGAAAGCGAGGCAGCGCTGGTCGGACGCGAGGCGGACAGCGCGCGCCTGGGCGCCTTCCTGGCCGACGTCCCGCATTCCGGTGGCGCCCTGGTGCTGCTCGGGGACCCGGGCATCGGCAAGACGGCGCTGCTCGCGGCGGTCGCACGCGACGCCGAAGCAGCGGGAATGCGGGTGCTGCACACGGTCGGCGTGCAGTACCGAGCCCGGACGGGCTACAGCGCGCTGCGCCAATTGCTCGCGGCGTCCCCCGAAGCGTGGTCGCATGCGCCGGTGGTACCCGTGCTCGCCGCCGCCCTGGACCTCGAACGGGCAGCCGCGCCCGGACCCGATGCGGTCGCCGACGCCGTGGTGTCCCTGGTCGTCCGACGGTCGACGGACCGGCCCACCCTGCTGGTCCTGGACGACGCGCAATGGCTGGACCCGGCAAGCGCCGTGGTCCTGGGGCAGGTCGCGCGCCGGCTCACCGGCAGCCGTGCGGCCATGCTGGCGTCGGTCCGGCTGGGACATGAGTCCTTCTTCGACTACAGCGGCCTTCCGGCACACGACCTGCGCCCGCTCAGCGAGGCGGCGTCCGACGAACTGCTCCGGCTGCGCTTCCCGTCCCTGGCTCCACGCGTACGCCGACGGCTGATGGCCGACGCCGAGGGCAACCCCCTCGCCCTGCTGGAACTCCCGGCCGCCCTCACCGACTCCCAGCGGGCCGCCGCCCAGCCACTGCCCGTGCGCATCCCGCTGACCCAACGTCTTCAAGCGACGTTCGCGTCCCGGATCACCGCGCTCCCCGCTGCCACCCGACACCTCCTCCTGGTCGCGGCGCTGGAAGGCACCGGCAACCTGCTGGTCGTGCGCCGGGCGGTCGAGGGACGCTGCCACCTCAAGCACCTGGCGCCCGCCGAGCACGCCCGCCTCGTCCACGTCGACGACGCGACCGGACGCCTCGCGTTCGGGCACTCGCTCATCCGCTCGGTCGTGGTCGACCTGTCCACCAGCCACCAACGGCGCGGCGTGCACCGCGCGCTCGCCGACGCGTGGACCGGCGTCCCCGAACAGCGCGCCTGGCACCTCGCGCAGGCCGCCGAGGAACCCGACGCACACGTCGCCGACCTGCTCGAGGAGGCCGCGAACATCAGCGCCCGCCGCGGCGACGGCCCCAACGCCATTGCCGCGCTCCTGCGTTCCGCCGGCCTCAGCCCGGCCGCGCCACAGCGGGCACGGCGGCTGGCCAAGGCGGCCTACCTCGGCGCCAACCTCACCGGCGACCTGCGCGACGTCCCGCGACTGCTGGACGACGCCCGCCACGCCGCCCCGGGCCAGGACTCGCTCGCCGCCGCCATCGCAGCATCGGCGTACCTGCTCAACGGCTCCGGCGACATCGACACCGCGCACCGCCTGCTCGTCGGCGCCATCGACCTGCAACTCGAGCCGTACGAACCGACCGACGCCACTCTCGCCGAGGCGATGCACACCCTGCTGCTGATGTGCTTCTTCGGCGGCCGCCCCGAGCTGTGGGCCGGCTTCGACGCCGCTGCCGCCAAGTACACCGCCGTCCCCGCACTCCTGGCGACCACACGCAGCACATTCGCCGACCCCGCCCGCACGTCCCCCGCGGACCTGGCCCGGCTCGACGCGGAGATCGCGGAACTCGCCCACCACACCGACCCGCTGCACATCGTCCGCGTCGCCATCGCCGGCGCCTACCTGGACCGGCTGGGCGGCTGCGCCGAGGCGCTGCGCCGCGTCGCACTCGCCGGACGCCGCGGCGAGAACATCACCGCCGCCATCGACGCGCTGTTCCTCCTCGGCAACCACGCCTGGCACACCGGGCAGTGGCCGGAACTGCGCCGGATCGCCCGCGAGGCACTGGACCTGTGCGACCAGTACGACTACTCGATGCTGGCCTGCCCGGGGCACTTCCTGCTCGCCTGCACCGCAGCGGCGTGCGGCGACCACGCGGTGATGCGGGACCTGACCGACCGGATGGAACTGTGGTCGGTACCCCGCCGCGCCGAAAGCGTCCGGTCCTACATCCTGCACGCCAAAGCCCTGTACGCCCTCGGGCACGGCGACTTCGAGGACGCCTACCAGCTCGCGAAGATGATCGCCCCGCCCGGCGAGCTGCCTGCCCACGTCCCGCACGCGCTGTGACGCTCCTCGACCTCGCGGAAGCCGCCGCCCGAACCGGCAGACGCGACCAGGCCCGCGCCCATGTCAGAGCGGCCGAGGAGGCCGGCCTGGACACCTCCTCGCCCCGGCTGCGCATGGTGCTCCTGGCTGCCGCCGGGCTGGGCGCCGAGGACGACGAGGCCGCCGAGGCTCTGTTCCGCCAAGCGCTCGCCGTCGAGAACGCCGAACGCTGGCCCTTCGAGCACGCACGTATCCGCCTGTACCGGGGCGAGCGGCTGCGGCGCGGCCGCTCCCCGGCCCAGGCCCGCGCGCAACTGCGGGGCGCGGTGGGAGCGTTCGAACGCCTCGGCGCGACTCCGTGGGTCGAGCGCGCCAACCACGAACTGCGCGCCTGCGGCGAGCCGGTGCGCGCCCTGGTCGATCCCGACGCAGCCGGGCTGACGCCGCAGCAGCGGGAAATCGCGCGCCTGGCGGCAGCGGGACTGACGAACAAGCAGATCGGTGAGAAGTTGTTCCTCTCGCCCCGCACCGTCTCCACCCACCTGCACCACGTGTTCCCGAAACTCGGCGTGACCTCCCGCGCGGCATTGAGAGACGCCCTGGAGCGTCTGCCGCACGGGTGATTCCCCGGATCTACGTCACATGACGGAGGCCGGGCGAACGCCCTCGTTCCTAGTGTTCCGACAGGGGCCGCGGCTACCGGCCGAAGGACACCGGGAGGAATGATGAGCGACAACGC
The DNA here is from genome assembly GCF_045207655.1 of Embleya sp. NBC_00888. Taxonomy (NCBI): domain Bacteria; kingdom Bacillati; phylum Actinomycetota; class Actinomycetes; order Kitasatosporales; family Streptomycetaceae; genus Embleya; species Embleya sp. NBC_00888. The sequence continues at coordinate 5,001,464 of NZ_CP108785.1, forward strand.
AGCGCGCGGAAACGTCGTGCTGGTCCACGGCGGCTTCGTGGACGGCTCCGGATGGCAGGGGGTGTACGAGGCGCTCAAGGACGACGGCTACAACGTCGCCGTCGTGCAGAACCCCACCCTCTCGCTCGATGGCGACGTGACCGCCACCCGGACGATCATCGACGCGATGCCGGGCCCGGTCACCCTGGTCGGCCACTCGTACGGCGGCGCCGTGGTGACCGAGGCGGGCAACCACGACAAGGTCGCCCGGCTCGTCTACATCGCCGCGTTCGCGCCCGACAAGGGCGAGTCGGTGAACACCCTGATCGCCGACCCGCCGCCCGGCGCCGCCGTGCCGCCGATCCTGCCGCCCGTGAACGGCTACCTGCTGCTGGACCGCGACAAGTTCGCGGACGCGTTCGCCGGCGACCTGCCGCGCGCCCAGGCCGAGTTCCTGGCCGACTCGCAGGTCCCCTGGGGCCTGGACGCGGCCGCCGGCGCGGTGTCCACCCCGGCGTGGCGCACCAAGCCGTCCTGGTACCTGGTCGCCACCGAGGACCACATGATCCCGCCGCCCGTGCAGCGCGCGATGGCCGAGCGGATCGGCGCCCGCGTCGCCGAGACGGCCGGCAGCCACGCCGTCTACGTCTCGCAGCCCGCCGCCGTCGCCGACCTGATCAAGCAGGCCGCCGGCAGCTGAACCCGCCCGACCGGCACTCGGGCGCCCGCCGGCCCACCCCCACAAGGGGCGAGCCGGCGGGCGCCGCTCCGTCACAGCCACCCATCGGGCAGCCGCAACACCCCACGCCCGGAGGGGACTTCACCGACCCCAGAAACAGAGGAGCCCGACATGGCATCACACCGCAGATCGCGGAAGCTCGGCCTCGGCGCCGCCGCGTTCACCCTCGCCGGAGCCGCGGCCTTCGCCACCCTCACCCCCTCGGCGTTCGCCTCCGACGGCGACCGCCACCCCCGCCCGCCCAAGCCGACCGTCGTCCTGGTCCACGGCGGGTTCGCCGACGCGTCCAACTGGAACGGGGTGACAACCCGGCTGCAGAAGGACGACTATCCCGTCATCGCGCCGGCCAACCCGCTGCGCGGCATCCCCAACGACGCCACCTACATCGCCGGCGTGCTCCGCTCCATCCAAGGCCCGATCGTGCTCGTCGGCCACTCCTACGGCGGCGCGGTCATCACCAACGCCGCGACCGGCAACCCGAACGTCAAGGCGCTCGTCTACGTCGCCGCGTTCGTGCCCGACCAGGGCGAACGGCTCGGCGAGATCATCAACAAGTATCCCGGCAGCGAGATCGAGGCCGCACTGAACCCGGTCCCGTTCACCAACGCGGACGGCAGCACCGGCACCGACCTGTACATCCGGCAGAACAAGGTCGGCGACGTCTTCGCCGGGGACCTGTCGAAAAAGGACATCGCCCTGATCGGAGCCGGCCAGCGGCCGTTCAGCGCCTCGTCCTTCAGCGACGTCAACGGCCCGGCGGCCTGGCGCACCATCCCGTCGTACGGAGTCGTGGCCGGGGCCGACAAGGCCATCCCGGCGGCGGTGGAGCGCTGGGAATACCAGCGCGCGGGCGCCCGTAAGGTCGTCGAGGTCAAGGGCGCATCCCACGTCGTCATGATCAGCCACCCGGACACGGTGGCACGCCTCATCGACCACGCGGCCGACGACACCCGCTGACCTTCGGGGCCGACCGACACACCGTGCGGGCACGACGGCGCCGCGGCACCCGACCGCGGCGCTGTTCGCCGTCCCACCAGACCGAACCGCCCACGGCCTTGCCAGGCTCCGCCGCGCCGACGGGCGCACGAACGGCATCCCACCCGGAGGTCGGATTCCCCGGCCCCGACGAACGCCGCTCCTCGGCGGGCCCATGGCGTCGTCCAGAGCCGCCCGGTCGGTGCCGCACAGCAGCTCATTCGTGTCTTCGTGGAGGGCCCGGTCCGGTTCCCACGATCCCGAGTACGACGACAACGACCCCGCCCGGCAGACCCAGGACACGCCGTTCCGACGATGACTGGTCGACACAGTCACCGCGGCCGGCTCCGGCCTCCCCGCCGAGGTCCTCTCCTGCTACGCCCCCGCCAACCGCTACCACCGCCGGAGCCGCGAGAACGCCGAGTTGCTCGCGATCCTCACCGGCACCACCGTCCGACATGGCGTGGGGCCGCGCACAAGGCCGACCTCGGGCGCTCGCCTGGCGCGGGCAGCGACTGCGGGGTCACTCGGACCTCGTCGTCCCGGGCGCGGACCTGGACCGCATCCGACACCGCTCCTGACCCGGGCTCCGCGCCGCTACGCCGGCCCCGCCGCGAGCGTGCCCAGGAGCCGGCGCGTCGAATCGAGGGTCGCCGGGCACCGCAGGACGAGTCTTGCGGGTGCCCTGGGCCCGGCTGTCGACGACGAACATGCCGGCGGTCACGAGGCCTTCGGCGGCTGGACCAAGGTCTTCACCGACCCGCGCGGCCTGGTTCTCGCTCGGGTATCCCGAAGTCCATTCCCTCCGATTCCCTGTCGGGACAGCCCGACGGGCCGGAACGCCGCGCGGCCGCCCGGCCGCCCGGAATGAGCCCACCCGCGTCTCGCCGCCGACCGGACGACCCGGCGCAGGCGGCCCGGTTCCATCCCCAGCCAGTTCGTGCGGGCGGTGGATGCCGATACCGGCCGAAGACGGCCCGTCGTCACGACCTCGGAGCCGGTCGCGGGTTGACGCCGCGTGACTGTGTTCGGCGGGTGGGGTGCGATCGTCGCGGGAGAGCGAACGGTTGCCGTGTCGGATCGGGCGCTGCCGTCAGATGACTTCGACGGCGTGGCGGCCGGCCCTGGCGGCCATGGTGTCGCCGAGGTCCTTGGACCAGGCGGCGCGCCGGATCCGCCTGTCGGCGGTGACCGGAGCGGCTTCGGGGATACCGAGGAAGAAACGGTATCCGGAAGCCCGAAGCCCCGCCTATTTGCCGCCTCGGGGAATTCGCCTCGTGTTTCGACTGTAAGTCGGTTCAGATTACGGGGACGCAGATCTCGCACAGGTGGTCGGTAAGCATGGGTGGCCGATACCGTTCGAGGATGGGCCGGGCCGTGTCCAGGGTGAGGCCCTCGTCCGCCAGCGCATGGAACAGGCCGGCCCAGGCGCGCGACATCCCTTCTGTGGTGTGGGCAACGACGAGAACCGCGTATAGGCCACCGGTGAGCCGTGTCTCGTCGATCTCGGCGGGAAGGCACGTGGTGTCGCTCGGTACGACCAGGCAGGTGTCGTATCGGCAGTCATGGGGCGGTGTCGTGGCCGGATCGTCCTGGGGGATTCCGAGGACGACCGTGGCGGCGCCGAGCAGGCCGTTCGCGGCAGCCCACTTCTTGAGCTCTTCCATCCGGATGCCGTTTTCGGGCCCGTAGGGGCCGACGCGCCTCATATAGGCAATCCGCAATGTCGGTATTTCTTCCATCGTGAACATGTGCTTCCTTTCACGTCCGTTCGTTTCGAAGCGTCAGAGTAGCAAGCTATAAAATCGCGGAAACACGGTAATAAAATTGTGGGTTTCTGTAGGGTGTTCGCGGACCATCACGTGCCACCGGCTACCGCGAGAGGGGTCTTGCAGGATTTGTGAAGTCGGGGTGCTCCGGTGGAGTTCGGTCACCGACGGTTGCACGACCGGCATGGGTGGGCATTCGGTCCGGTGACCGACGGCTGCTCGGCCGTCGAGGCGTACCCGGCCGTCGCTGAGCAGGACGACGTGGCCCGGTGACGGAGCCGAGCCGGGCAACGGCCAGGACGTCGGCAGCCCGTGCCGTGGTGGTGGGCTGCGCGCGGAATTCGGATAGCGCTCCCATGGTGTGTCCGGGTGGGGCGGCCGGTTCGGGGCGTGGCTCGGTGACGCCGTCGTGCTGCCATCCGATGGCGGGTCGACTCCGGCGGTAGGAGAATCGGACGCACAGTTCCGGGGAGATCCTCATGGACCCGACGACGGGCGACGAGGGGGGCCGAACCGAAGGGGACGGAGCCGCGGCAGATCGGCCCGTGCCCTTCGATCTGATGCCCACTGTCACCGCCGTGCTGGACGCGAGGGGGACTGTCGTCGGGTGGTCGAAGGCCGCCGCCGCCCTGACCGGCTGGGACGCCGCGGAGATTCTGGGACGCTCCGTCTCCGCGTTGGCCGCCTCACCGGTCGATCGCTTCACGCCGTACGACGCCCGCCCGCCGTGGCCCGGCAGTCCCGATCAGGATCACGACCTCGTCGTCCGGATCCGCCACCGCGACGGCGGCGTGCTGCTGTTGGGTGTCCGGGCCACACCCCTGGCGTACGCATCCGGCGACCGGAACTGGCATTTGTCCGCCATCGACCTGGGACACGCCTCGTGGTGGGACGCCAGCCACGCCGTGCTGAGACGATTTCTGGACCGTTCTCCGTACGGAATCGCCGTTCTCGACACCGAGCTTCGGTACGTGTGGGTCAACGAAACTCTCGAGCGCATGGCCGGAGTGCCCCTCGCGGATCGCATCGGCCGCCGAATGCACGAAGTCCTCCCGGGTCTGTCGCCCTTCGCCGTGGAACGGCAGATGCGCACGGTGCTCTCCACCGGCGTCCCCGTCCTCGACTTCGAGTACCAGGGAACCGTCCCCGCCGATCCCACCCGTCGGCACGCCTTCTCCACCTCCTTCCTGCGGCTGGACGACGACGAAGGCCGCGTAATGGGCGTGTGCTACATGGGCGTGGACATCACCGAGCGGCGCAGGACCCGTGAACGCCTCACTCTGCTGACCGAGTCCGGCGCCCGCATCGGCACCACACTCGACTTCGTGACCACCGCACGGGAACTGGCCGCAACGGCTGTGCCCGACCTGGCCGACTTCGCCGCGGTCGACCTGTTCGACGAGGTCCTGGACGGGCAGGAGCCCACGACCGTCACCGGACGGTCGGGGTGGCCACGATTGCGCCGCATGGCGTATCACTCGGTCCGCCCCGGCGCGCCCGAGGTCGTCGCCGCCCTCGGGCGGCCCGCCCGGTACACCGACATGTCTCCGATGGCCCGTTGCCTCCGAGACGGTGTGCCCGTGTTGGAGGCTCGCCTCGGCGTCGACGACAAGGGCCGGCTTGCCGACGATCCGGACCGTCGAGCGGCGATGGCGGCTTGGGGCCTGCACTCGTTGATCACGGTGCCGCTGCGTGCCCGCGGTACGGTGCTGGGCCTGGTGGTGCTGATGCGCTCCCGAACGTCGGACCCCTTCGAAACCGACGACCTCGCGCTTGCCGAGGAACTCGTCTCCCGCGCGGCCATCTGCCTGGACAACGCCCGTCGCTACACACGTGAACACAACACCGCCCTGGCTCTCCAGCACAGCATGTTGCCCCAGGCGCTCCCCGCCGCGTCCACCCTCGAGATCGCCCACCGCTACATCCCCGCCACGGGCCGCGGCGGCGTGGGCGGCGATTGGTTCGACGTCATTCCTCTCTCCGGTGCTCGTGTGGCCCTGGTCGTCGGCGACGTCACCGGGCACGGCATCACCTCGGCCGCGACCATGGGGCGCCTGCGCACGGCCGTACGCACCCTCGCGGACATCGACCTGCCCCCCGACGAACTCCTGGCCCGTCTCGACGACTTGGTCCTCAGCCTGGTCGACGAACAGGTGGCCCTGCAGCACGACGAGGGGCCGCTGTGCGCCGAGCTGGGAACGACGTGCCTGTACGCCGTGTACGACCCCGCGACCAGGGAGTGCACCGTGGCCAGTGCCGGCCACCCCCCACCTGCGGTCGTCACGACCGACGGGAAGGCCACCTATCCCGAACTGCCCACCGGACCGCCACTGGGCATCGGCACACTGCCGTTCGAGGCCATCACGATGCAACTGCCCGAAGACGCCGTGCTCGTGCTGTTCACCGACGGCCTACTCCTCGACGACGGTCGCGACCTCACCGCATCCACCGACCGTCTGCTCGCCGTTCTCGCCGCCGCCCCGACCAATCTGGAGGCGGCCTGCGACGAGGTCGTCGCGGCCATGCTCCCCACCCCACAGAACGACGATGTCGCGGTGCTCATGGCCCGCCCGCACGGCCTCGACCCCGACCGGATCGCCACGTGGGATCTGCCCCGGGACCCCGCCGTCGTCGCGGACGCGCGCGCGATGGCCGCCGACACCCTCCGCGCCTGGGGCCTCGACGACCTGGTCTTCACCACCGAACTCGTGGTGAGCGAACTGGTGACCAATGCCGTCCGCTACGCCTGCGACCCGGTGCGGCTGCGTTTGATTCGACAGGCCACGCTGATCTGCGAGGTGTGGGACGGCAGCAGCACCTCGCCCCGGCTCAAACACGCGCGAACCACCGACGAGGGCGGACGCGGCTTGTACATGGTGGCCCGGCTCACGCGTAGGTGGGGCACCCGATACACCCCCGACGGCAAAGTCATCTGGGCCGAGCAAAGCCTCGAACCGGACCCTGACACGTTCTGACAGAGCGTGTCAGGACTGCCAGGTCCGACGGTCGCCCACCCAGGGTCCGGAGCCCCACGGCTTCGCCGACGGCCAGGACGCCGCCGACGCCGCGTCGAACCAGGCCGGCCGACAACCTCACGACCCGATGGGAGCGGTGCGTGCCGATGGCTGCGACGAGCCCCTGCGGCGGTCCTGGTGACCGAGGCCGAGGAACTTTCGTGCCACCCGGACCTGGTCCGCGCTGTCCTCGTGGACGACGACATCTTCGACAAGGGCGGGATCCTCTCCAAGGGCCCTACGGCGCTTCGTCGGGAACGGCCTCGTCACCTGCGGCCGGCGCGACCACCGCGATCAACTCCCGGTTCGTACAACCCGCGTTCAGCCCGCACCCACGTCGGGGAACTCTTCACGGCCCAGCCCGGGTTGGTGCGTGTACCACCCTGCGGGTCAGAGCCGACACCGCCCGGATTCCGGACTGCCTCACCTCACCGCTCAACGAGCAGCCGCCGTCGAAACGTACCGGTGAGAGCGGCCTGCGACCCGAGACCGTCACGGTATGGGAAGACTGCACGAGACACCGAAGCCTTTGCTTGAATACGCGCGAATCTTTGCCAAGTCACGCAACATTGAGCATCCTGGTCACTAGGTAGCTGCTCGGGCGGCGCGAGAACTCTCCGCTCTCCGGTGGTGCGGCGTGGTTCCGGGGACCTGCCTCGGTCGTTGGAGACGACCGCCGGAACACCGGAGGTTCGGATGCCTCTTCCATCTCGGACAACGGGTCGCCCGTTCCACTCCGATGGCAACAGCACCTTCAGAGACCACAGTTCGACGACATCCCACCGCTTCGCCCGCGCCGACCGCGCCCTTGGGTCGTCAGTACCGGACCGATCCGAGCGTCACGAGCCTCATTTCGTCGGCGGTTCAAAAGTGCCGTCCGTGACCAAGGCCATCACAGTGTGGAGAGACTGCGCAGAACGCTGTCGATCCTGCTTGAATGTGCGTGAACTCTTGCCAATACGTGCACTATTGAGCATCCTGATCGCACGGCACCTTGCTGGGGGCGGTGCGAGAACTCCCTGCCCTCGGCGGTGCGGGCGTGGTTCGGGGGACCCACCTCGGCCACCGGAGACGATTGGGGCTCTGAGTGAGCATGGACGATCTCCGCATCGGCGCAATCGGATTGGGACATCGGCGCAGCCTCGCTGTTGCCGCCCACCAGGAACCAGGACGCGGATCACGCGTCACCGCCGTCTCGGATCTGGACGAGACCACCCTGCTGAACGAGGCCGAGTTCTTCGACGCCAAGACCGCCGAGACCGACTACCGCCGACTGCTGGACCGCGAGGACGTCGACGCGGTGCTGGTGGCGACTCCCGACCACACCCATGCTCCGATAGCGATCGACGCCCTGCGGGCCGGCAAGGCCGTCTACCTCGAGAAGCCGATGGCCACCACGGTGGAGGACGCCGACGCCGTGCTGCGCGCTGCGCGGGAGTCCGGCTCCCGGCTCTACGTAGGCCACAACATGCGGCACATGGGATTCGTACGACTGATGCGCCGACTGGTACAGCAGGGACAGATCGGTACCCCCAAGTCGGTGTGGATCCGTCACTTCGTGGGCCACGGCGGCGACTTCTTCTTCAAGGACTGGCATGCCGACCGTTCCAAGGTGAACAGCCTCCTGCTGCAGAAGGCCTCACATGACATCGATGCGATGCACTGGATCGTCGACGGTGCCACCGAGGCGGTGCAGGCGATGGGCGGACTGACCGTCTACGGCGGCCTGCCGCGCCGTGAGCCGGGGGAGCCCGGACCGGAGATTCGGCCGAGCCGGGAGCAGTGGCCGCCGTCCGAGCAGCGCGCCCTGAACCCGGTGATGGACGTCGAGGACCTCTCGCTGCTCAACCTGCGTTTGGACAACGGAGTGCTGGCCGCCTACCAGCAGTGCCACTACACCCCCGACTACTGGCGCTCCTTCACCGTGATCGGGGACGCCGGCCGGATGGAGAACTTCGGTGACGATCCGGGTGGTTCCATCCGGCTGTGGTACGCCGGCCGCCGCAACTACGACCCGGCCGGGGACGCGGAGTTCCGCATCCCGGATGCGGTCGGCGGGCACGGAGGCGCGGACGACGAAGTGGTCCGGGAGTTCGTGCGCTTCGTCCGCGAGGGCGGGGCCACCGACACCTCGCCGGTGGCTGCCCGGATGGCGGTGGCGGCCGGCGACATGGCCACCCGCTCGCTGCGCGGTGGCGGCGCGTTGCTGCAGGTGCCGAGGCTGGAGGAAGCGGTGCGGGCCTACTTCGAGAACGGTCAGGTGGAGGCGGGATGAACGGGCGTCAGGATCGGTTCGACCTGAGCGGGCGGGTTGCGCTGGTGACCGGCTCGGCGGGGGGCGTGGGCCGGGTGACGGCCCGTCGACTGGCCGCGTCCGGCGCGGCGGTCGCGGTCACCGACATCGACGAGGCGGGAGCGGTGAACCTCGCCGAGGAGATATCGGCCGAAGGCGGTACGGCGGTCGGCCTGCGGCTGGACGTCACCGGCACGGAGAGCGTGGCGGCGGGTTTCGCCCAGGCCGAGGAGCAATTGGGCGGGCCGGTGGACGTGCTGGTCAACAACGCCATCGTGGCCTGCCCGGTGCCCCCGCGCTTCCACGAAGCGCCGCAGCATCTATGGGAGACCGACCTCGACGTGATCGTCAATGGCGCGGTGCGCTGCGCGCAGGCGGTGCTGCCCGTGATGATGGAGCGCCGCGACGGCGTGATCGTGAACGTCGTCTCGGTGAACGCCTTCGCCTACTTCGGGCACCCCTCCTACAGCGCCGCCAAAGCCGGGATCGTCTCCCTGACCCGCTCACTGGCCGTGGAATACGGTGAGTACGGCGTGCGGGTGAACGCGGTCAGCCCGGGGACGATCCGCACCCCCGCCTGGGACGAGCAGATCGCCAAGGACCCGACCACCTTCGAGGCACTCAAGCAGTGGTATCCGTTGGGACGAGTGGGAGAACCGGAAGACGTCGCGGCTTCGATCTGCTTCCTTGCGTCCAGCAGCGCGAATTGGATTACCGGAACCGTACTGACGGTTGACGGCGGACTCACGGCTGGAAATTCCTTCATGGCGCGTACCGTCGAGGGCAGCTGATCGCCACGGGCCCATTGATTGCATGGCGGTGACACACCGTCCATGACTGCACCGGATTCGATGGCGCCGGGACGGTCATCGGCCCGTGGAGTGCACCCTGCGGGATTGTCGGGATCTGTGAAACGGACCGGCCCGGACGACTCGAACATTTTGCGATGCTCACGATTCGAGCCGGTCGGTGGAGGTCCGGCTTCCGCCCCGGAACAGGACCGGATGTCATCCATGATGAAAAGGCTTCGATACATGCGCGTTATGCATCTTGTGCAGTGCGGACCGACGACCGGGGGGACGGTCAGCCATGTCGCAACACAGGTCGCACACCAGGTCCGCCGCGGCCTGGAGGTAGGGGTGATTGCGGCCAGCGATGGGGTCCTGACCGAGCGCTGCCGTGCGGTCGGAGCCGATGTCTTCATCGATCCGATCATGTCGCCGACGAACGGGGATCCCGCGCGGCCGGGCGATCCGGCGACTCTCCACGATCCGGGTTCCCGGTGGCGGCCGGACATCCTTCACGCCCATCTCGTGCACGCCGGATTCCGTGGGGAGGAGCTTTCCGCGAAACTCGACGTGCCACTGGTGTACACGCAGCACATGTGGAACCCGATCGATTCATTTCTCCGGGCTGCCGTGGTCGCGGGCAAAGATTTCCACGTCATCACTGTTGCCCACTTTGCCGAAGAAATAGTTGCCGAATTCCTTGGCGATGCGGCACGCGTTCATTACGTACCGAACGGCGTCGACGTGCCCGTACCATCAGGATTCAAGGTGAATAAATCACCGGGGCCGAACGTTCTGTACTGCGGTCGGCTGTCACCGGAGAAGGGTGCCGACCTCGCTGTCATCGCTTTCGCGGTGATTCTCCGTTCGCTGCCCGGCGCGAAGCTGCACATTGTCGGGACGGGCCCCGATGAGCACCTTCTCCGAAAAATGGTGTCTGCGCTCGACCTCACCGAGCACGTGGACTTCCACGGGAGTGTGTCCGGGGCCCTGACAGCGGAGATCGGCGTCGATGTGATCCTCGCGTCGTCACGAGCCGACGCTGCCAGCCTCGTCCTCCTCGAGGCGATGGCTTCCGGGATCCCGATCGTGGCGGCGGCCGTGGGAGGTATCCCGGAGCTGGTCCGGCACGAAGTCGAAGGCTTGTTGGTTGCTCCGGACGATCCGCAGGGCCTGGCGGAGGCCGCTCTGAGGGTCCTGTCACGGCCGGATCGTGGTGCGGTCCTGGTGAGCAGAGCGCGCGATCGGTATCGAGCCATGTTCACGGCCGATGTGATGGTGGAGCGGACATGCGCCGTGTACGAGGACGTACTCCGGGGACAGATCGCCGACTGTGCCGAATCATCGGGTTTCTCACCTTCTCCTCGGGCGTGAACCCGGAGATGACGGCCCGGGGCCGGTGCAAGGAGCCCTGGCCCTTTCGGAGCCGCATCCGCCACACGGTGAACCCGAACTCGGCCCGGTATCCCGCAGGTTGGCCTTTCCCAAGCACTCGCTCGTCCCGCCGTTCGCCCGGCCTGAGGGATGTTGCTTCCCCCATGACCCGGTTCGCCACCGGCGCCACCCCACCGGTCGTCCGCCGAGCGGATACCAGGATTGACCGATGACCGCCATAGGGCCGAAAACGAAAGGCGGTTGCATGAGGAGGCGCGATGTCGGTCGGATGGGAACAGGCGATTTCGCCCGCCCCCATCCGACCGCCTGCGTCGGAAAGCGGGCGTGGGGTACGGCGCCCACCGCCGACAACGATGCCGGGAATCGATCCGCCCACGGTGCCGACCACGACGTCGGGGCTGTGCACAGCCTCGACAGGCTGCTCGAACGGTCCGCGGTCCACGAGGCCCGTGCGATCACTGACGGGAACAAGGAGGTCGGCCTCGTCGCGATCCGCGCGGGTCAGCACGTGGCGTGCGAAGAATTGCCGGCGCTCTCGACCGCGGACACGAAGGAGACAGCGGTGGCCGTGGAGGCTACGTGAAAGGGCGAGGTCGCCAGATGCCGCTCGTCTGGCAATCCGCCGCTCTGGTCGTCCTGTTGGCTTCGACATGGCTGATCGTGGGGGCGTCACTGCACAACGCGAGTACCGGAATCGTGTCGGCAGGCCGTACCGGATTCACCGTTGTGGGTCTGCTGGCGCTCTCCTGGAGGTCGATGTTCACCACCTCCACGGCCACAGCCGAACCGCCCGTCCCCACCCCTGCTCCTCGGTACCGATGGTGGCAGGTCGTGATTCTCGCGCTGACGGGCGTGACCGCGTACACAATGTTCTCGACCGTTGCCATCAGTCTCGCGGGCCCGGCGCTGCCCGCTCTGGCCATGTCGCTCACTCCGGCCGTAGTCCTGCTCGCCGAAGGCCTCGTGGCGCGTGCGTGGCCTCCGGCGCGCGCGATCACCGGAACGGCCATCGCGGTTCTCGGTGCTGTGCTCTACGCGATTCCCCGACTTGCGGGAACACTGGGGCGCGACGTGGCACTCGGGTCGCTGGTAGCGGTGGCCGCGATGCTCTCGATGGCGTTCTACGGCCTCTACTTCGCAAGGACGAACCGGGGCCATCAGGGGGCGATGGCGCCGCGGATCCTGCCGATCTTCGCGGTCGGGACCCTCCCGCTCGCTGCGTGGGCATCGACGGAACTCACGGCGGGAGACGCTGGAGGCTGGAGGACGACAGGGATGCTCGCCCTGCTCGGCATCGTGATCTACGTTCCCGCCTACCTCTTGCAGCATCGGATCCTGTTGGTCGGCGGACCCTCCTACTCGGCGCTCCTCGGGCTCGCCGTCCCACCGCTGGTCGGCATCAGTTCCGCGATGCTGCATCTCGCCGGGGCCCCCGTGCCGGCACAGATTGCCGGCATGGCGCTCACGCTCGTCGGAATGGCCATCGTCGTCCGCGGCAAGTTCGCACAGGCGAAGAAAGAGACCTCGTGAAGGACGAACTCGAGGCGGTCGACGCAGGCGACGCCCGCCAACCGGGGCACGGCCGTCCGGACTAGCGCCGGTCCCGGCGATGCCCAGCCTGTTTCCGATGCGGGCTCCGGACTCGGTAAGTGGCGAGGGCGGCATTGGCGGCGAACCCGCGAGGCAGGACCGGAGGACATGGCCTGCAAGAGCCCGGCCTCGGCGTGCGGACGCGCTTCGCGACCGTCGGGGCCTGGCGGAGGGGATCGGTGCGGCCGGGCCCGGCCGTCGGGGACCTTGCCTCCCCCTTCGGATCCGACGGCCTCTCGATCGGCCCACCGGCCGCAGTTGCACACCCCCTGGTCCGGCGGGCCGACCGGTGTGCCGGACGCGGCTCGCGCGGAGGCGAGCCCCGTCCGGCACCCGGTCCCGGAACACCCAGCGGCGGGGACGCCCGGAACCATGGTCGAGTTCACGCCTCCGATCGGCCCGTTCGGACCGGGCGCTCGGCGCGGAGGTACAGCGGGTTTCCAGCGCCGGCGGCACAACCATGCGGTAGTTGGTGGTCGGTCGGCCCACGCGGCGCCTGACGTGGCGAGGAACGGGCAGAAATGTCAGCCTGCTCGGACGAGGGTGCGGCACTCGACAAACGCTGGTCCGGGACAACGAGGCCGGCGTCGGCGGGGCAGGACCACGACCGGCTGTTGTTGGTGGGTTTGGACGGTCGATCGGCCGGCGGGCCCCGGAGTACACGGACGTCGAGCCTCCGGTCGGCGGCTCTACTTTTGGTCGTGTTCGAAGTACGCGGTCACCTTCGGGTCCACGGGGTCCACATCGACCGCCTTTCCTCCGTCCCGGAGTGACATGGTGGCCGCGTAACCGGCGGCCACCGCCTCGCGGGCCGCCACCGGCGAGGTGACGGTGGCCCCACCCTCCCGGACGAACTCCAGGAACTCCGCGACCAGCGCCGGATCGGCGCCACCGTGCGTGCCGGGCGGGGTGTGGACGCGCACCACCAGGTCCGCCTCGGCGCGGTATTCGGAACGGCGGTTCCACACCCGGACCTCGGCGCCCTCGGTGTCGCCGAAGTTCTCGAGCCGCCCCTCGGTGCCGATCACGGTGTAGTTGCGCCAGTTGTCGGGTGCGTAGTGGCACTGTTGGTAGCTCGCGAAGACGCCGTTGTCCAGTTCCATCTGCATCATGCTCAGGTCTTCGACGTCCACCACCGGGGCGAGACCGGTCTGGCTGAGCGGCGGCCAGTTCTCCGCCGACAGCCAGTCGATCATCCGTTCCCCGCTGCGGTCGCGGCGCGAGCCGAGGCCGCCGTAGAGCGTCAGGGCGCCCATGGCGTTGACCCGCCGGGTGTATGCGCCGGCGAGCCAGTGGATGACGTCGATGTCGTGGGCTCCCTTCTGCAGCAGGAGCCCGGTGGTGTTGCGTCGGTCGGCGTGCCAGTCCTTGAAGTAGTAGTCCCCGCCGTTGCCGACGAAGTGGCGGCACCAGACGGCCTTGACCTCGCCGATGGCCCCGCGGGTGATCAGCTCACGCATGGCCACCACGACCGGCGCGTGTCGCATGTTGTGGCCGACGTACAACGGTGTCCGGTGCTCGCGGGCCGCCTCGAGCAGCCGGTCGCAGCCCTCGGTGGTGATCGCCATCGGCTTGTCCAGGAAGACCGGGATTCCGGCCGCGAGGAAGTCCAGGCCGATCTGCTCGTGCGTGTGGTCCGGGGTCAGCACGAACACGCCGTCCAACCCGGCATCGAACAGCTCGTGGTGGTCCGTGGTGGTCCTCACCCGGGCGCCGAAGCGCTCCTCGGCGTGCGCCAGCGCCCGCGGGTCGCGGTCGCAGACCGCGGCCACCAGCGAGCCCGAGCCGGGCCGGTGGGCCAGCTCGCCCAGGTCGCTGCGCATGCCGAGGCCGATGACGCCGAGCCTGATGTCGTTCACTGCGCTTGTCCTTTCAGGGGTTCCGACCGCAGGGCGTAGCTAGCCCTTGCTGCCGGTGGAGGCGATGCCCTGGATGAAGTGGCGTTGCAGCAGGATGAACGCCACGATCATCGGTGCGGTGGCCATCAGCGCCCCGGCCATCAGCACCGAGTAGTCGGTGAAGTGCTCGCCCTGGAGTGTGGCCAGGCCGGCGGAGAGGGTCATCTTCTCCGGGTCGGTGTTCATCACCAGTGGGAACATCAGGTCGTTCCACGACCACATCGCGGTCAGGATGCCGAGTGCCAACAGACCGGGCTTGGCCAGCGGGAGCGCGACGTGCCAGAAGACCTGCCACGGGTTGGCGCCGTCCAGCCGCGCGGCCTCCTCGATGTCGTAGGGGAGCGCCATGAAGAACTGGCGCATCAGGAAGGTGCCGAAGGCGCTGAACATTCCCGGGATGGTCAGGCCCTGCAGGGAGTTCAGCCAGCCGAGGTCCTGGATGATCATGTACTGCGGGATGAGGAAGAGCAGGGCCGGGACCATCAGCACCGACAGGAACAGTCCGAACAGCAAGCCGCTGCCGCGGAACCGCATCCGGGCGAACGCGTAGCCGGCCATCGAGGAGAAGATCAGCTGGCCGGCGACCCGCCCGATGGTCATCACAACGGTGTTGACGAACATCTGCCCGAAGGGCATGGCGTGGAACACCGCGCTGAAGTTCGACCACTGCCAGGTCTGCGGCAGGAGGGTCGGCGGCAGCCGGGTGGTCTCGACGTACGACTTGAGCGCGGTGACCACCTCCCACAGGAACGGGCCGAGCATCAGCACCGACATGGTGATGAGCATCGTGTGGGTGGCCACCGAGCGGGCGAGGTGGCGCGCAGGGCCGGAGCGGGTCGAGACCTCAGGCATAGTGCACCCACCTCTTCTGCAGACGGAACTGGATGGCCGTCATCAGCACGATGAAGCCGACCAGGACGAAGGCGATCGCGGCCCCGAACCCGATGTTGTGCTCGACGAAGGACTTCTGGAAGAAGAGGTACGAAACCGACCGAACCTCGGGCAGCGCCGGATTGGCGGCGCCGGCGGTGGAACCCGGCGTGCTCATCATCATGTAGGCGAGGTCGAACATCTGCAGGGAGTTGATCATCGTGAGCACGGTGACGAAGAAGATGTTCGGGCTGAGCAGGGGGACGGTGATGCGCAGGAAGGTGCGCACCGGTCCGGCGCCGTCCATCCGCGCGGCCTCGTAGTACTCGGCGGGTATCGCCTGGAGGCCGGCCAGGAAGATCACCATGTTGTAGCCCAGGGACATCCAGATGCCGATCGCGGCCAGCGCGTACAGCGCGATGTCCGGGTCGGAGGCCCAGTGCTGCCCCGAGATTCCCACCGTGGACAGCAGGTAGTTCACCAGTCCGTAGTTGCCGTCGTACATCCACCGCCACAACATCGCCATGGCGACCGGCATGGTGACCGCGGGCAGGAAGAAGATCACCCGGTAGACCGCCCGGCCGCGCAGGTTCTTCTGGTTCAGCAGTGCGGCCAGCATGATCGCGAGTGGGATGCCGGCCAGTTGGATCACGGTGTACGTCAGCGTGTTGATCACCGACTTGAGCACCGTAGGATCGTCGGCCAGTGCCTTGTAGTTGTCCGTGCCGGTCCAGGTGTGCCCGCCGAACGGGCCGGATTCGGTGAAGCTGTAGTAGAAGGTCTGCGCGATGGGCCACAGGTAGAAGATCCCCAGGCCGATGGCCATCGGCGCGACCATGAGGTAGGCCCAGAACCACTGGCGGCGGCCGGGGCGCCGCCCGCGCCGGAATCCGGCGCGGGCGGCACGGGCGGCACGACCCGTGGACTGGACAACCGCAGTGTGTGTCATCGGGTCACTTTTCCTTGCTCAGCGCCGTGTTCATCAGATCGGCCATCTTCTGCGCGACCGCCCCCACATCGCTCTTGCCTTCCCAGGCGGGAGCGAACGTGATGGGCTCCTGGGTCTGCCATACGGAGGTGTTCTTGGAGGTGGGGTACGGCATCGCGTAGGGCAGCTCGTCCAGGAATGCCTGCAGGTGGAATCCCGGGGTGGCATCCACCCAGGCCTGCTGGGTGTTGTTGAAGGCCGGGATGACCCCGCTCTCCTTCGCCCCGATCTCCGCAGCTTGCTTGGACCCGAGGAAGGCGACGAGGGCGGCCGCCTCGTCGGGATGCTTGGTCTTGGCGTAGGCGACGTTGGCCAGGCCGTGGATCACCACCGCCCGCTTGGTCCCCTGCGGCAGCACGGCGACGTCGACGTCGTCCTTCAGGGCGCTGTTCTTGGCGAACGTCGAACTGTTCCAGCTTCCGCCGTAGTACATGGCGACCTTGCCGGACTCGAAGAACTGGCTGGGGAAGGTGTCGGTCATGGACTTCAGCGACGGCGAGGACCCGTCCTTGATCAGGTCGGTCCAGAACTTGAGGCCCGCGGTGGCGGCGGGCTGGTCGTAGCCCGAGGACGTCCCGTCGGCCGAGATGACCGAGCCGCCGGCCTGGAAGATGGTGTTGTAGTAGTTCTCCTGACCGAACGCCGGTGCCAGGATGCCGTACTGCTTCTTGGAGGCGTCGGTGAGCTTGCGGGCGGCTTCCTGGACGGTCTGCCAGGTCCAGGTGTCGTCGGGGTACTTCACGCCGGCCGCGTCGAACAGCTTCTTGTTGTACCAGAGCCCGACGGTGTCGAAGTCCTTGGGAATGCCGTACTGCTTGCCCTTGTGCTGGTAGAGGCTGACCAGGCTCGACGGGTAGTCGGCGAGATTCACGCCGTTGGCGGCGAGCTTGTCCGACAGCGGCAGCAGCATGCCGTTCGACTCGTAGAGCTGGGCGTTGGGGCCGTTCATCCAAAACACGTCCGGCGCGCTGCCACTGGTGGCGTCGGCCTGGAGCTTGGTCCAGTACTCCTGGTTCGCGGTGAGCTGGATCTTCACCTTGACCGACGGGTGGGTCGCCTCGAACGCGTCGACGATCTTCTGCATGGCCGGCTGCTGGGTCGAGTCCCAGATCCGGTACGTGAGCTCGACCTTGCCGCCCGCCGATTTGCCGTCCGAACCGCCCGAACAGGCGGCGGCACCGAGGACCAGAGCAGCGGCCGCGGCGAGCGCCCCCCAGCGTCTGCCGGTCTGACCGGCTTGTCCACTAATACGCTGAGTATGCATTGGAACATCCCATCTTTACTGAGTGTGATGCGCAGGAGTATAGATCTGATACATGCCCTGGGTCGCGCGTTCGATACTGGCCGGCTGCCCGGAGGATCGCTGCGGATTCTGCGGCTCGAAGCGGCTTTCCGTGCGGGGGTGCCGCGAAGAAGCGGGCGAATCGGCCCAGCTGAGATAGGGAGAGTCTGAAGTCATCGGACCCTGGCGTCAAGAGTTTGGCTGTGCTTCACTAAACATCTACTACTTGATGTATCTGTAACATGTGTTGCCGGCAGACGCCGAGACGATGTGCGTCGAGTGGCGGTAGGAACCAAGGGGAGATTCGTTGGCCCGCTCAGAGAAGATCTCCGCGCCCGCGAGCGTGGAGCGTGCATACCGTCCCGGGTACGAGGTCGCGGCCGAACGCATCCTCGAGTACGTCGTCGCAACCGGACTTCGACCCGGCGCGCGACTGCCCACCGAGAAGGACCTCGCGGACGAGGTGCAGATGAGCCGGACGGTGGTCCGGGAAGCGGTGAAGATCCTCTCCGCTCTCGGGCGGCTGTCCGTCCAGAAGGGCCGCGGCATCTATGTGGCCGAGCCCGAACAGCCTTCCTGGCAAACGTCGTTGAGCAAATTCCTCCCCGCGGATCTGCGGCAGGTGGACGAGTTGTTCGAGTTCCGTCAACACCTGGAGATCACCGCTGCCGGCCTGGCCGCGAAGCGAGCCACCCCCGCGCAGGTCAAGGCGGTGCGCGAAGCCGCGCGGCAGTCCGTTCAGGCTGCGGAGGAGGGCGACCTCGACGGCTTCACCGCCGCGGACGAGGCGTTCCACGTCGGCATCGCGGAAGCGGTGGCCAACATGTTCTTCGTCTCCACCGTCGATGCCATGCGGCGTCTGCAGCGCCAGGTCCTCGCCATCGGACTGGCCGGGGTCGCGGGCGGGTCACTGCTCGTGGCCGCGAGGCAGCACGAGGCGATCGGCAAGGCCATCGCCTCCGGCGAACCGAGCACTGCCAAGGCCCTGATGGCCGGACACATCCAGCTGACCGCCCAGCAGTTCCACCAGGAGATCTGGCGTCGCGTCGTGCCCGACCACGGCACCGACTCCTGAACTCCGTACCTCCAGCCCCGAAGGACACCCATGCTGATTACCGATGTGACCATGGAACTCGTCGACCTGCCCGCCCAGCCACCCTTCCGATGGCGTAACGGGCTCCCGGGCTCGGAGCCGGCGGTGGTGGGCGGCATCCTGCGCGTGCACACGGACGAGGGCCTGGTGGGCGAGGCGCACACCAGGCGCGGAGTGATCGTCGCCGACCTGGTCGAGCGTCGTATCCGCGGGGACCTCGTCGGTCGCGATCCCATGATGCGCGAGCTGCTGTGGGAGCGACTGTGGGAACTGGACCGGATCGAGGAGCTTCCGATCTATGCCCTGGGACTGGTCGACGTGGCGTTGTGGGACCTGGCCGGCAAGGCGACCGGGCAGCCGGTCCACCGGCTGCTGGGCTCCTACCGCGAGGCCATCCCCGCCTACGCGAGCACGGTCACGTTCGGCAGCGTCGAGGAGTACCTCGACGTCGCCACCCAGTGCCTGGAGCTGGGCTACGTCGGCATCAAACTCCATGCCTGGGGCGACCCGAAGGCGGACGCGGACCTGTGCCTGAAGTTGCGGGCGCACGTCGGCGACGACGTCCCACTCATGTACGACGGCTCGGCCGGGTTCGACCTCGCCGACTCGATCCGGCTCGGTCACGTGCTGTCCGAGGCCGGCTACCTCTGGTACGAGGAGCCGATGCGCGAGTTCAGCGTGACCGCCTACAGCCGACTGGCCGAGCAGGTCACGGTCCCGCTCCTGGTCGCCGAGACCTCCGACGGCGCGCACATGAACGTCGGCGACTTCATCGCGGCCGGCGCGGCGGGCCGGGTCAGGACGAGTGCGCAGTACAAGGGCGGGATCACCGGGGCCCTGCGCATCGCGCACCTGGCCGACAGCTACCAACTGCGGGCCGAGGTGCACGGCACCGGGGTGGTCAACGCCCATCTGTGCATGGCGATCCCCAACACCACCTACTACGAATCCCTGGTCTACACCAACCCCGTGCAGCGCGAACCTGCGGTGGGCGCCGACGGGCTCGTCCAAGCCCCGACAGTCCCAGGCATCGGCTACGACCAGCCGGGCTGGTGACGAACTCCCGCCGGAGGGAGTTCGTCACCACTCTCTTCGTTGAAGGAGACGGCACCGTGCTCCGCGGGCGTCGGCGTGCCGCAACGCCGGCGAAGCCTCGGCGTGCGCCGGCATCGCCGATCATCCGAACTCCTGTGCGCCGCCGCTATTCAGCCCCGACGGCCTCGCTCCGCTCACGCGCCAACAGGCTCGCCAGGGCCCCGCGTGTGACCACAATGGTTCAGGTCTATACGGACCGGATCGGAGGATGCGCGCCCGGCCGGGCCCGCCGGAAACGGCCGTCGATTTCGGGTGTGACCGATGACAGGTTCATCCTGCGTCCGTCCTTCGTCGGCAACGCCGGCATTGCGCGGCTGCCAGGTCCGAACTGCGGAACTTCGTCGGAGAACGTGCCCTCGGACCTGGCATCGCAACGTGCCGAAGCCTCTGGAGGGATGGTCGGCACGCACGGGAATACATCAGTCGTGCGGCCGCACGAGATGGCTGCCCTCGAGACACGGTGTCCATGCGGACCTGCGATCGCCGAGCTCCCAGATGAATCAGAAATATCCGAGTGAAGTGCTTGTTCCGGATGGATATCGCTGTCTAGAGTCTGACGTGTTCGAGAACCAACGGAACCAAGCGCCGTTCAGCCCGTGATCCTCGGCTGACCCTCCCCGACCAAGTGTCCGGTGAGCGGGGTCGGGGCGCCGAGAAGATCGCTGAGCATCAGGAACGGCACAGGGTGGCAGCGCCGTCCCGCATGTATCCCGCGAAGTCGTGACGGACGACGGGTGGCGTGCGCCGTCCGCGCAGGATCGAGTGCTCTCACTGGTGAGGCGCCGACGCCGCGGCGACCTCTACCAATCCACCGGATCAACCCCGAGGAATCCGATGACAGACGACGCCGAGTACCCGCGCCCGGAACCGGCAGCACACAAGCCTCCGTGTCCGGTGGTGGGTGATCCGGCGTGGCTCGCCGCCGAGCAGGCCCGGCTGCTCGATTTCGCCCGCGGTGCGCGGGTGCCCGACGGTTTCGGCTGGCTCGACGACCGTGGTGCCGTGCGGGACGACGGGTGCGTGCACACGTGGATCACCTGCCGCATGACCCACGTCTTCGCGCTCGCCCGCCTCTGCGGCGACCGCGACGCGGCGGATCTGGTGGATCACGGGCTCGCCGCCCTGTCGGGACCGCTGTACGACCGCGAACACGGCGGCTGGTACACCGGGGTGGACGGCGACGGCCGGCCGCTCTCCGCCGAGAAGTCCGCCTACACGCACGCGTTCGTGGTCCTGGCGGCGGCCGGAGCCACGGCCGCCGGCCGGCCGGGGGCCCGAGACCTGCTGACCCGATCGCTCGACACCATCGAACGGCATTTCTGGAGCGAGGCGGAGGGCCGGCTCGTCGAGAGCTGGGACCTGCCCTGGCAACTGTGCGAGAACTACCGCGGCGCGAACGCCAACATGCACGCCGTCGAGGCGTTCCTGGCCGCGGGAGACGTCACCGGCGAACCCGTCTGGCACGCGCGAGCCCTGCGCATCGCCCGGCACGTGGTCCACGAACACGCCCGAGCCGCCCGATGGCGCCTCGTCGAGCACTTCGACGCCCACTGGACGCCACAATACGAATACAACAGGAACCGGCCCGACGACCCGTTCCGGCCGTTCGGATCCACCATCGGGCACTGGTTCGAATGGGCCCGACTGCTGCTCGGCCTCCACGCCGGCATGGCGACCCCACCCGACTGGCTGCTCCACGACGCCGAGGCGCTCTTCGCCGCAGGCGTCCGCGAGGGCTGGAACGTCGACGGCGAACCGGGATTCGTCTACACCGTGGACCGGGCCGGCGAGCCGGTCGTCAGGGCCCGCATGCACTGGGTCCTCACCGAGGCGATCGCGGCAGCCGCCGTCCTCCACCGCGTCACCGGCAACGCCGACTACCAGTACTGGTACCGCACCTGGTGGACACACGCGGACGAGGTCTTCATCGACCGCGCCCACGGCAGTTGGCACCACGAACTCACGCCCGAAAACACCCCCGCGGCGACCGTGTGGCCCGGCAAACCGGATGTGTACCACACCGTCCAGGCCACGCTGATTCCGCGACTCCCCACAGCCCCCGCGATGGCCGAAGCGCTGCGCCGGACGATCCCGTGAGCACACGCGGGCCCCGCTCATGAGCGGGCACCGCTCCCGACCGGAAGTGGCGAACCGACCGACACGACCTGCCCAGCGCGGGCAGCAGAGACCGAAAGCAGACCAGGCGTGATCATCGTCGTCGGAGAAGCCGTCGTGGACATCGTGACGTCCGAGCACGGCGAGACCACCGCTCATCCGGGCGGCAGCCCCGCCAACGTGGCGGTCGGCCTGGGCCGACTGGGCAGCCCGGTTTCCCTGCTCACCCGGTTCGGCCGCGACCCCCACGGCGAGATGCTCGCGGCCCACCTCGCGGACAGCTCGGTCACCGTGATCGGGAACCCCACCATGGGCGAGACCCCCACCGGCACGGCGATCGCGCGGACGGACACCACAGGCAGCGCCACGTACGAGTTCGCCATCTCCTGGGACCCGACACCGGAACCGGACGAGTTCCCGGCCGGGATGGCTTGCCTGCACACCGGCTCGATCGCGGTCACCCTGGAACCGGGCGCGACCACCGTACGACGGCTCCTGGAACAGGCCCGCGGGCGCTGCACCGTCTCGTACGACCCCAACTGTCGTCCGACGCTGATGGGAGAGCCCGCACAGGCACGGACGCTGATCGAGCATCGGGCGGCACTCGCCGACGTGGTCAAGGTCAGCGACGACGACCTCGACTGGCTCTACCCCGGGCGGGACATCACCGAGATCGCCCGGGAATGGCTCGAACGCGGACCGGCCCTGGTCGTGGTCACCCGAGGAGCCGCCGGCTCCTACGGCGTCTGCGGGTCGGGCGACGTCCACTGCCCGGCGCCCACCGTCGAGGTCGCCGACACCGTCGGCGCGGGCGACGCCTTCACCGCGGGGCTGCTCGACGCGCTGCGCCGACTCGACCTCCTCGGTGTGGATCAGGCGTCCCGCCTGCGCCGTCTCGGCCCGGAAACCCTCATGGAACTGCTCGGCGAGGCATCCCTGGTCTCCGCACTCACCTGCGTGCGCCCGGGCGCCGACCCGCCGACCGCGCGGGAGGTCGAGCGCCATCGGCGGAACATCCATGGCGCCGGAGTCGATCCCGCCCGCGTCTTCGGACCGGCGCAGCCCGCGGTGAATCCCCGAAACCGAGTGGGGTGAGACGTCCGAGGGCCGGTTCCAAGGTGTCGTCCGTTGCGTGAACAGGGTTGAGAGGGATGGTGGTTCGCTCATGAGGGTGTTGCGTTCGAGTCTTGCCGGGACGAACTCGTGACCGGGGAGCGGGACTTCGCCGGGCTGGTGGCGGTGGTGACCGGTGGGGCGGCGGGGATCGGGTTGGCGACCGCGCGCATGCTGGTCGCGCGCGGTGCGCGGGTGGCGGTGTTGGATCGGGACGTGTCACCGTTGGTCGGCGATGCCGACCTGTCGGTGTTCGCTGCGGACGTGAGCGACGACGCGTCGGTCGTCGAGGCGGTGTCCGGCGCGGCCGCGCTGCTCGGTGGAATCGACGTCTTGGTGAACAACGCCGGGATCGGTGCCATCGGGACGGTCGCGGACAACGACGACGCCGAGTGGCATCGGGTGTTGGACGTGAACGTCGTGGGGATCGTGCGGGTCACCCGGGCGGCGTTGCCGCATCTGCGCGCCTCGGGGCACGCGGCGATCGTCAACACCTGCTCGGTCGCCGCGACCGCCGGGCTGCCCCGGCGGGCGCTGTACTCGGCGTCCAAGGGCGCTGTGCAATCGCTGACACTGGCGATGGCGGCGGATCACGTCCGCGAGGGCATCCGGGTCAACTGCGTCAACCCGGGCACCGCCGATACTCCGTGGGTGGGCCGGTTGCTGGATGCCGCCGCGGACGCGGACGCGGAGCGGGTCGCGTTGAACGCCCGGCAGCCGATGGGCCGCCTGGTCACCGCCGACGAGGTCGCGTTCGCGATCTGCTCGCTCGCGAGCCCACTGGCCGCGTCGACGACCGGGACGAGCCTGGCCGTGGACGGCGGGATGCACGGGCTGCGCCTGCGCCTTGCGGAGGCGCGGTGAAGGGCGCGACGCTCGGCCTGGGCTGCGCGGGACTCGGCGGTCTGTACGAACCGGTCTCGGAGGCCGCGGCGCAGGCTACGCTGGAGGCGGCCTGGGCCGGCGGGATCCGCTGCTTCGACACGGCGCCGCACTACGGTGCGGGGCTCTCCGAGGAGCGTCTGGGAAGGTTCCTGCGCGGCGTCCCGCGAGCCGAGTACACAGTGTCCACGAAGGTCGGCCGGCTGCTGGTGCACGACCCGGACGTGCCCGAATACAGCGACGGGTTCTTCGGGACGCCGCGACGACGCCGGATCCTCGACTATTCCGGGGCGGGAGTACGACGCTCCCTCGAGGCGAGCCTGTGCCGGCTCGGGCTCGACCGGATCGACATCGCGCTCGTGCACGACCCCGACGAGCACTGGGAACAAGCATCCGGGGAAGCCATACCCGCCCTCGCGGACCTGCGCGAGCAGGGTGTCGTCGGGGCCATCGGGGCCGGGATGAACCAGTGCGCGATGCTCGACCGCTTCGTCGCCGAGACGGACGTGGACTACGTGCTGCTCGCCGGCCGCTACACCCTGCTCGACCGCAGCGGCGGCGCGTTGCTCGACCAGTGCGCGAAGCGCGGGGTCTTGGTGCTGGCCGGCGGCGTGTACAACGGCGGCCTGCTCGCCGATCCGCGCCCCGGCGCCCACTTCGACTACGTGCCCGCCAACGCCGACATCCTCGCCCACGCGTTGCGGCTGCGGGACGCGTGCGCCGCGCGCGGGGTCCCGCTGCGGGCCGCCGCGTTGCAATTTGCGGCCGCTCATCGTGCCGTCGACACCGTCCTGATCGGCGCGCGCACTCCCGCCGAGGTGTCGGACGCGGTGGCGATGGCCGCCTTCGACATCCCCGACGACCTCTGGGAGCGTCTCGAATGATCGCGACCGACGCCCGCCATCGCCTGGGCGATCCCGCGACCGCGGACCATCCGGGGATGGACGGCCCCGACCGGGCCTCATCCGCCGTCGGTTCGACGTCGATCCCACCGCGACCGCACCGGGATACGCGGCACCGAAACGTCCATGGCCCCCACATCCTTCGTCATCGTGGGGATCGACGTGCAGACCGAATCCTCCCCGGAGCCGTCGTCAACGCCGCTCGCCCCGTCCCCATAACCACACCGGTCCTCAACCCACCGAGGCGACCCATTCCATGACCCCGGATTCCATTGTCGACGCGCACCATCACGTCTGGGACCTGTCCGCGCGCGACCATCCCTGGCTCGCCGACCCGGCCCTCGCCCCGATCCGGCGCAGCTTCGCGCTCACCGACCTGGAGTCCGAGGCCGTCTCGACCAACGTCACCTCGACGGTCTTGGTGCAGACGGTCGCGGTCGCCGAGGAGACCCCGGAATTCCTCGCGCTCGCCGCGGCGAGCCGGTTGGTCGCCGGGGTGGTCGGCTGGGTCGACCTCACCGCGCCCGATGTCGCGGAAGCCATCGGCGCGCTTCGCGAACTACCGGGCGGCGAGCGCCTGGTGGGCATCCGCCACCCCGTACAGGACGAGCCGGATCCGAACTGGTTGATCCGCCCGGACGTCATCCGCGGACTCGCGGCCGTCGCCTCGGCGGGACTCGCCTACGACCTGCTCGTACAACCCCACCAGATCCCCGCGGCCGCCCGCGCCGCCGCGGCACTGCCCGAACTCACCCTCGTTCTCGACCACCTCGGCAAGCCGCCGATCGCAGCACGCGAGAGAGCCCCCTGGGCCGGTGACATCAAGACGCTGGCCGCACTGCCCAATACCGTGTGCAAGCTCTCCGGACTCGTCACCGAAGCCGACTGGCGGACGTGGTCTTGGCGCGACCTGCGTCCCTTCGCCGAGACGGCGCTTGAAGAATTCGGGCCGGACCGGCTCATGTTCGGATCCGACTGGCCGGTCTGCCTGCTCGCGGCCTCCTACCGCGACGTGGTCGACACCGCCGCGACCCTCACCGGCTCGTTGAGCGCGACCGAACAGGCGAGCGTCTTCGCCGGCACGGCGACCCGCGTGTACGGACTACTTCCCCGAGGAGAGCGATGAACGAGAGCACGGGCGACGGGGTCCGACGGATCGCATCGGTGATCCGCGTCAGGCCCGAGAAGCTCGAGGAGTACAAGCGCCTGCACGCCGATCCCTGGCCCGGCGTGCTCGACCGACTCCGAGCGTGCAACATCTCCAACTACTCCATCTTCCTCCACGAAGAGCTCCTGTTCAGCTATTTCGAGTACCGGGGAACCGACTTCGACGCGGACATGGCCCGCATCTCCCGGGACCCGATCACCCAGGAATGGTGGAGGCTGACCGACCCCTGCCAGGAACGCCTCCCCGGAACACCCGAGGGGCAGCAGTGGACCGAGATCCCTTCGATCTTCTTCCTGCAATGAGCGACACCGCCGTGCAGCGGATGCCCGAACGCCCCGGAGGCGGACACCCCACCCCGAAGGGAAGCCCGAGATGAAGGTACTGCGCATCGGCGCCCCAGGGAGCGAACGCCCGGCAATCCTGACCGACGAAGGACGGCTGCTGGACCTGTCCACCCTCACCACGGACATCGACTCCACGTTCCTGGCCTCCGGAGGCCTCCGAAGAGCCCGGACCGCCGCCCGGGCCGGGAAGCTGGCAGACCTCCCGTTCGTGGACACACGGATCGGCGCCCCGGTGACCCGTCCGGGCAAGATCGTATGCATCGGCCTGAACTACCGCGACCACGCACAGGAGACCGGCGCGCCGATTCCTTCTCGGCCGGTGGTCTTCCTGAAGGACCCCGCCACCGTCGTCGGCCCCCGCGACACGGTGTCGATCCCCCGTGGCTCGACGAAGACCGACTGGGAAGTCGAACTCGCCGTCGTGATGGGCAACCGGGCCCGCTACCTCGAATCGCCCGACGACGCCACCGACGTGATCGCCGGATACACGATCAGCAACGACGTCTCCGAGCGCGAGTTCCAACTGGAGTACTCCGGACAGTGGGACCTGGGCAAATCCTGCGAGACCTTCAACCCGCTCGGCCCCTGGCTGGTCACCCCCGACGAGGTCGGCGACCCGCAGTCCCTCGCGCTCCGCCTGTCCGTCAACGGCGTGCCGCGCCAGCACGGCAACACCGAGAACATGATCTTCGACGTGCCGTACATCGTCTGGTACCTGAGCCAATACATGGTCCTGGAACCCGGCGACGTCATCAACACCGGAACCCCGGCCGGAGTCGCCCTGGGGCTACCGGACACTCCATACCTGCGCCCCGGCGACATCGTCGAACTCGAGATCGCAGGACTGGGCACCCAGCGCCAGGTCCTTGATCAGGCATGAAGCCGAGAACGGCGCCCTGTGATCCGCGGTGACCCGCTCACCGGAGGCCGACACGAAGAACAGCCCCAGCGGATCGCGTATCGCGCGTCCCGTATCGGGCGCAAGACCGCACTTACACACTCCGTCGAGATTTGCTGCACCGAGGAGGAAACATGGACAGACGCCAATTTCTCATCGCAAGTGGCCTGAGTTCGATCGCAACGGTGGGGACGGTGGGGCTTACGGCCTCCCCCGCCCAGGCGGTGGAAGGAACCGCCGATGGGGCGTCCCGGTCGCATCGGATCACCGCGGGCTTCCTGTCGGTGGGCGTCGACAGCCGTGGTCGGGTGAACGGCCTGTTGGATCTGCGCAGCGGCAACGACTATCTGGCGGCGGGCACTTCGGTGCCGCTGGTCAGTGTGGTGGCCGATGGCCGACAGGAGGTTCCCACCAGGGTGAGGGTCTCGCCGCGTGACCGGCGGGTGCTGGTGTTCGCCGGCGAAAAGGTGACGATCGAAGTGAAGGTCGTCGGTTTTCCGACGTACTCGACACTCGAGGTGACCGGTCTGACCGCGGCCCCGGGTGTGGATGTGCAGACATTGCTGTGGGGGCCGCTGCCGACGAGGATCTCCCGGACGATCGGTGAGACCGTCGGGATGGTCGGCGACGACGATGTCGTCGTGGGAGTGCGCCCGCTCAACGACAAGACGGTGGGCGGGTGGCCGAACGAGCACCTCGCCTACGGGTTCGGCCCGGATCTCGTCTGGAATCCGTACGGCCTGCAGACCGGCGAGAAGGACGAGTGGCTGGCGAGCAATGTCGCGGCGAAGACGAAGTGGGGCAGCGTGCTGCGCGCCACCACCTACGACTACAGCCGGGAACGGGTGCGGCAGCGCACCAACGGGTACGAGATCCCGCTCGGACCGCTGCCTGGGCCGGAGGGGCGAATCGTCGGGTCGAAGATCGCGCTGTTCGCCAGTGCGCCGGATCTGTCCCTCACCGTGCTGAGTCAGATCGCCCAGGAGCAGGGTCAGGCGTACCCGACTCTCGACGGCCAGTGGCAGAAGGCGGCCCAGCGCACGTCGCAGTCCCACTTCTGGGTCCACGATCTCAATACGGGCAACGTCACCGCCGCGAGCCGGTACGCCCGGCAGGCCGGGGTCAGGAACATCTACGCCATCGCCGGCGACGGTCCCTGGGTGTCGCACGGGCACTACCGGTTCAACAACGCGTTCGGCGGATCCGACGTGGCGGCGGCCCGGTTGGTGGCCGACGCGGCGAAGGAGGGCATCGAGGTCGGCGTGCACACCCTGTCCGACTTCATCGACCCCCACGATCCGTATGTGCAGGCCCCGGCCGACCCGCGGCTGTCGGTGGGAGGAAGCGTCCGACTGACCCGACCCCTCGGCTCGTCGGACACCACGCTGTACGTGGACGCCGACCGCCCGCTGGGACCCGGCGTCGACGGCCGACGACTGCGGATCGGCGACGAGTTCATCACGTACGGCACCGTCACCAAGGTCGGCGGCACCGAATGGCAGGTGAGCGATCTGGCGCGGGCACAATGGGGTTCGACCGCGCAATCGTCTCCGGCCGGTACCCGTGCCACCCGGCTCATCCAGAACGGCTACGGCGGCGCGATGGGCGGCCTGCCGATCATCGACGAGATAGCCACCCGGCTGGCCGGCGCGTACAACGACACCGGCATCCGGGCCACGTCCTACGACGGGTTGGAATCGGCGGGCTACACCGGGTGGGGCGGCTACGGCTTCGCGCATCTGGTCAACGGCGTCCACCGGCAGCTCCACTCCGAGGAGTTCGTCACCGAGTGCAGCAACCTCTCGTCCAACACCTGGGACGCCCAATCCCGGGCCAGTTGGGGCGAGATCGGTAGGACGGACTACGCCCAGATCCTCCGCAGCAACACGTTCTACCGCGCCAACTGCCTGCCCGGAATGATGGGGCAACAGGGGTTCTCCGGCGGCGACAGCCTTCAGAAGATCGAAGTCACCATGGCGCGCGCGGCGTCCCTGAACGCCGGCGTCAACTTCGAGACCAGCGTGCAGAGTCTCGCTTCGGGAGCGAACACCGCCGCGTTGCTTCAAGCGGTCAGGACGTGGGAGTCCGCGCGCGGCGTCGGCGCCTTCACGGCCGAACAGAAGAAGCAGTTGGGCGACCCGAACACCTACTGGCACCTGAGCGAGGTGACGCCACACCAGGAATGGTCGCTGCAGCAGGTGGACTCGTCCGGTCGGCCCATCGGTGAGCCGCAGCGGGCCAAGGCGCCGACGCCGGGCTTCGTCACACCCGAGCCGCCCGATGCCCGGGTCGGTGTCCTGTACGCGTTCAAGGTGACCTCGAGCACGCCACAGACGATCCGCTACGAAGTCACATCCGGCCATCTCCCGCGCGGACTCACCCTCAACAAGGACACCGGCGGCATCACGGGCATGCCTGCCACTCCGGGCACCAGCAAGTTCACCATCACGGCCCACAACGGCGGAGAAATACCCGACGCCAGGATCACCTACCGCGTGAAGACCACGCCGCCGAGGAAACCCTGATGGTGCTTCGCTTTCGGTAATCCACCGGAAGCGCGGAAGATCGTCGACTCGCGGCGGTTTCCGGGGGCCGTCGACCACCACACCCGAAAGCGTGTGGGACCGATCGTCGACGGCCCACCGAACCAGCGAACCGCGTGGCCTCGACCACAGCATCACGCGCGGGTGAACTCCTCTGTCAACCTCGCACTTTCGTCAGCGCGCTCGTCCATGCCTTGACCGACCCCTGAGCTGCAACGATGTGATTCATCCAGGGTCCTGTCAGCCGCACGGGGAGAGGCGCTCTTCAGGTGAGTGAGCGTATCGGGAGGTACCCGAGTGTCCGTGCCGAGGCTGGACGCAGCGAAGCGGGCTCACCGCTCGGAGCGGGAGTCGTTCTTCTCGGCGGTCCTGAGGTGGGTGTCGAACCAGTCGATCGCGACCGTGGAAGAGAGTTCGAACTGCTGGATGTAGGACAAGAAGTGGTTGCCGTCCGTGAGGACGAGCTTCTTCGGTTCGCAGGCGCGGTTGAAGCCGTCGAGGGCAATGTCGGCGGGGGCGACGTCGTCGCCCTTGGCCACGAGCATCAGCAGGGGGGTGGGGGCGATGCGGGAGATCCACTGACCGGGTTCGTAGGCGCGGGCGCGGCGGTTGGACTGAAGGGTCACCTCGTTCGTCCACGTGTCGTCCGGTGCCCGGTGCCCGGTGCAGATAGAAGTCGGCCGCGCCCTTCTGTGGGTAGACCGCCGGGGAGCCATGGCTCGTGTCGGTGTCGACGAAGGGTACGTAGACGGGCGGCTTGCCGGCCATCTGGTCGCGTTCGTCCTGGTGGAGCGCTCTTTCTACGTCCGCTCGCGGCTTGGCGGCGCCGCATTCGCCTCGGATTTCTCACGGCCTGCCCGTCTGCGTTCACGACCCCGACGGCATGGACGTCATGTTCTTTCCCGTGCTGTGCGTCGCAGGTGGATCGATCGCGATCGCATGCGCGAGAGGGTCCTCCGAGGCTGGGTCACCACCATGAAGGGGGCAATCACGAGGGCCGCCCCAAATCGTCGAGGTCGGCATACCCGCGGCTTCGCCTCGGCATTGAGGGCATCCGTCCCGTGCGCCGCGAGAGTGTTCGGTCCCGAGGCCGGCAGGAATCCGTCGATGTCTCTCTGTAGCGTGCCAGGAGCGTTCTTCAGCGGCCTGGGTGGTTTCCTGCCCATACCGTGGGGGTTCGGCCTGACCACGGACTTGCCTGTTCGAGTTGTCCGGCGAGGCGGAAGAGCCGGCTTTCATGGCCATATCCGGCGGCGAACTGCATACCGACCGGGAGCCCCGTCCCGGCGTCGGCCGTCACGGGTACGGACATGGCGGGCGTGCCCGCCACGTTGAACGGCATGGTGAACGGCGACAGGTCAATGATGCGCTCGATCCAGCCGAGGCCGTCCAGTGTTTCCGCACCCTCGGTATGGGTGCCCAGGAGCACGGGAGGCTCCGGCAGGGTCGGCGTGAGGAGGATGTCGTACTCGTCGAAGTACCGTGCCAGGCTTCGGGCCACCCGGTTCCGCATCGCGAGAGCGGTGAGGAATTGCGCGCCGCCGACCCGCTGCCCGTAGTGGTAGCCGGCGAGGGTCGCCGGCTCAAGGGTCGAGGAGTCGATGGAACGGCCGAAGGCGGCGGCCAACCCGTCGACCAGGGTGGTGAGGTTCACCGTCATGAGTCGGGCATTGGCCAGGACGAATTCCTCCCAGCCGGCGCCGAGGTCGACCTCAACCTCCCGCACCCGGTGGCCGAGGGATTCAAGCAACCGCACGGTGCGGGAGAGGGCGTCGGTCACCGGTGCGGCAGTGCGGCGTCCGCCCCACGCTTGGGCGAGGACACCGATTCGCAACGAGCCCGGATGATGGGTGACTTCCTCCGCGTACGGCCGTGACGGCTGCTGGGCGAAGTAGGGGTCGCCCGATTCCGGGCCGCGTATCTGGTCGAGCAGTACCGCACTGTCGCGTACGGTGCGGCTGACGCTGCCGTGCACGGCCAGGCCGTTGAAGACCTCGTCGACCTCGGGCCCCATGGACACCCGGCCACGGGTGGGCTTGATCCCGAAGAGGCCGTTGTAGGCGGCGGGGATACGGAGCGATCCGGCGGCGTCGGTGCCATGGGCGACCGGGACCACCCCGGCGGCGACAGCGGCGGCAGCGCCTCCACTGGATCCGCCCGCGCTCCGCTCCAGGTCCCACGGGTTACGGGTCGCGCCGTACAACGCTGATTCCGTCGAGATGCCGTAGGCCATCTCCGGTGTCGCGGTGCGCCCGAACGTCACGAGGCCGGCGCGACGGAAGCGCAGCATCAGTGAGGAGTCGGCGCCGGCGACGTTACCGGCCGCCAGACGGCTTCCCAGCTCCATTCGCCTCCCGGCCATGGCCACCGCGATGTCTTTGATCAGAAAAGGGACGCCGGCCAGTGGTGTGCTGCCGGGGACAGGTTCGTCGTCGGTCGGCCATGTCTCCACGACGGCGTTGATCCGCGGATCGACTGCCTGTACAGCCTTGCGTGCGGCTGCCTCCAGTTCGGCGGGGAGTACCTCGCCCTTGGCCACCAGCTCCGCCAGCCCGACCGCGTCAAAGCTCACGTATTCGGAAACTCTCACTGTCACTCCCTGACAAGAACGATACCGGCGAGTACCGAATGATACCCAACAGTATCGCAAGGTTCGGGCTGGTACCGTAAGGGGGTTGCGAACCCCACGATCGACCGGAGTGACGGAGCAGTCATGGCATCGACCCTCAGAAGGCCGAGCAGAGTGGCGAAGCTGCCGCCTCGTGAGCGCATTCTCGACGCCGCCGAAGAGCTCTTCCAGAGCGAAGGGATCCGGCAGGTGGGGGTTCAGGCGATCGCCGACAAGGCCGAGACCACCAAAATGGCGATCTACCGGCACTTCGGAACCAAGGACGCGCTGGTCGCGGAGTGGCTGCGGATCGTCGCCGCCGATTATCGGGCGGCCTTTGACCGCGTGGAGACCGAATACCCCGACCGGCCCGAGGAGCAGATTCTGGGCCTGGCCCGCTTCATCGCCGAGGGGCTGCCGGCGATCTCATACAGGGGCTGCCCGTTCATCAACTCCCTCGCCGAGTTGCCCGACCGCCTTCATCCGGCACGGCAAGTGATCGAGGAGCACAAGGCCCACCAGACCCGCAGGCTGATCGGCATGTGCACCGAAGCCCAGATGCCCGACCCAGGACAGGCCGCGGCCGAGATCACCTTCGTACTCGAAGGGGCGCAGGTCAGCACGCAGAACGGAAGCATCGATCAGACGGGAGACCGACTGATGAGGATCGTCGAGGGAATCGTGGACCGGCACCGCTCCCACCTCGGCGCATACAAGGCGGCCGGCTGACCGCCCTGCGCCGCCCGCCGACTCGAGCATTCACCGGGCCGAATGCCGGATGCCGGATGCCGACGACGGGGCCGCGCAGGGCCTGCCGATGGTGTGGGAGCTCGACCCGCGATGATGATCGACGCGTACCACTATCTGTGGGACACCGTCATCCGTGACTACCCGATGGCGGCAATACACGGGTACGGCCGGGGGAGCCCCCCGATGTCCCGGTCAAGGCCGCCCGGCAGGCCGGATTCCGTTTCGTCACCATCCCTTCGGCGACCCCGCGTCGACGTCGACACCACGCCCGAGATCGGCTTCGCCACGGCCCTGGGTGATGTAGCGGCAGAGCAGGGTTCCGGCTTCCGGCACAGCCGAGTTTGGATGGGTCGGGCGCGCCAGGGCGCGTCCGACCCCGTTCCGAACCATCGCACCCGGGAGCACGCGTGAGCAGCGGCCCGCGACGTGATCGCCGCGGACGCGCACATCCCGATCACGCTCGTGGACGCCCCGGATCCGCGGGTGCGGGCGGCGGCGTACGTCCTGGCCGCGTCGTCCGGCCGGGCGTGGGGGATCTCGGCGGCGCCGCACGAGCGGTTCCGCGTCGAGGAGGTTGGCAGGGAGGGCGAGTACCCGCCTGTCCCGCGCGGGTGGGTATCCGCCTGTCCCGCGCAGGTGGGTACCCGCCTGTCCCGCGCGGTGGGCGCTGCGATATCGCGGTCGACCGCGTTGCGTCTGCTACGGCTTGCACTTCTGCCGCCGCAGATCCTCGGCGTGGACGACTTCGCACTCGATCACCGCCACCGCTGTGCGACCTGACGGACACGGAGACCGGCGAGCGGATCGACGGGCTGTCAACCGCGGGCTGGAAGCAGTCGCAGCGTGGTGTGCGGGCGCCCGAGCGTCGAGGCCGTGTGCCGGGACGGCTCGGACGCCCATGCGGAGGCGATACGCCGTGCGCTTCCACACGCGATGCAGGCGTCCGATCGGCGCACCTGTGGCGGAACCGCCGCGACAGGACTCCCGCCGAGTTCCGCTCGCACAACTCCTGCCGGGCCACCGTCAACCCGAGCCGGCCCGGCGGAGCATACGAGCAGACCATCCGAGAGCGCCAGGTCCACGAGGTGCTCGGCAAAGGCGTCGACCTGCTCGAATGTGCCCGTCAACTCAACCTGACGCTCAACACTGTTAAACGCTGCGCGCACCCGCGAGACCGAGGCACTGCGCCGGGCGCCGCGATACCGTCTTACGCTCGTCAACCCGTTCCGCGACCACGTGCGCGCCCGCCGGGCAACCGACCCCTCCGCGCCCAAACTCCAACTCTTCCGCGAGATCGAGGAACTCGGCTACAGCGGCAGCCTCAACCTTCTCCACCGCTACCTCACCGAAGGGCCGGGCCGAAAGAGACCGGCCCGTCACTACTTCCCAGGCGCCTGGCCGGCCTCCTTCGCACCCGCCCAAAACCTGCGCGACAAGGATGCCGAACTCGAGCGTCGGAGCGATTCGGGGTTTCTTCCGCAAGGTACGACTCAGCGGAGTGACCAAGTAGCGCAGCGACACGTGTCTTGGGTATTCCTTGGCGCCATGACAAGCGTTACATGGCGCCATTTGACTCCCTGCTGTCGGGCCGGTGCAAGGAGTTGTAGATTCCAAAGGCCACCAACCGGTCGGCTCCATGCTTCGACGGTCGAGGAATCCCACATGTCCAGAATTGCCAAGCTCGCCATCACCGGCCTCATAGTCGCCGGTTCGCTCTCCGTCGCCTCCCCTGCCATCGCCGCAGAGGGTGGTGCATCGCAGAAGCCGACCGCCGCATCGGCCTCCTTAGGCGAGGTCGGGGCCAGGTCCTACCCCTGGTGTACGTCGCTGACCAACGGCAAGTTGTGTTCGACGTTCGTCAACTTCGAGGCCGGTGAATGGGGGGCCCAGGTCCAGGTCGGCTACAACAAAACCGGGGGCTCGGCCGTGAATCGACGCTTCGGGCACGCCCACGGCGGCGGGAACCACTGGGGCAACTGGGAATGGCAGGGCAAGGGATCCACCAGCTACACCTGGGACTACTGGCGCTACGGGTGTGACACCGTGGTGGGCTTCATGGAGGCCGTGGGCAACGGCACCTACCGCATCCCGCCGATGAGCCTGTGCTGATCTGATCCGCGCGTGGCCGGGACGGAGCCCCGGCCACGCGCGCTCGTCTCGACCTGTCGGCCCCTGCACTTGCGAGATTCCTTTGCTCACGGCGATATTTCGTGACAACAAGTCCCTGTGGATGGCGCTGATCGTGGCGATCACCGTCCTGGTGCCCGTGGGCGCCGTCGTCGCCCGACGGTGCGGGCGCGCCGGGATTCTCGGCGCCCTGTTCGCCGGCAGCCTCGCCGTCGAACTCGCTGCCACCCTGCATCCCGAGGGCGCGATATCCGGGGGCAGCCGTGGCTGCGTCGTCAACGGCGACATGTTCCTCGCGGTCGGCACACAGCAGTGGCTGCTGAACCTGGCGATGTTCGTACCCGTCGCCCTGTTCGCCGGCCTGCTGTTCCGGAACACCTTCCTGACCGTGGCCACACCGATACTGCTGTCGGCCACCACCGAAGTCGCCCAGGCCCTGGTGGGCTTGGGCCGGGCCTGCGACTCGGACGACGTCGTCGCCAACTCCGCGGGAGCGGTGGTCGGCGCCGTCCTGGCCTTCGGGATCAACCGATTCCGGCCCAACGACGACCCGCCGCGGTCGAGACACCGTTCGGAGACGGAAACACACTTCACCAGCGCTGTGGCCCCGCCCGCTCCCCTGTACGGAACGATCGCCGGTTTCGTCGTCCTGGCGATCGTGTGGGCCGGGTGGATCGAGCGTCTCCCTTACGGGGTGGACGGCGCGTTCGAGGCGGACGGTAGGCAACGGGCCGTCGCCGAGCGCGTCACCCGTTCCTTCCTGGGAGCCGACACCGACATCCAGCGGATCCAATACATCAAGAGCGCGAACGGCATGCCGCCGATCCTGGCCGTCTCGACACCGGGCAACTCCCTGGAAATCCAGTGGCCCAGTGGCGAGTTGAGTCAGCTGTCGGACAACCGCCCCGTCACCCAGGTCCCCGCCGCGGAGCGCCTGCCCGCCCCGAGGATCGAGGCGAACGCGATCGCGTTCATGCGCGAACACTTCCCCTGGGCCACCGACGCGCGTCGTCGCATGGATCCGAGCGGGGAGTGGGGTGACCAGCACGTCGGGTGGACCTCCGTCGTGGACGGCGTCCTGATGCCCAAACGCCTGGACATCGTCCTGGACGCACGAGGCAACGTCGCCACGATCAGCGCCCGCAACATCCCCGACCCCGTGCTGCCCCCGGTCCGAGTCCGCGACGAAACGGCCGCCCGCCGCGCAATGCAGCAAGCCCGCCCCGACCTGACCGCACAAGCCGGCATCCTGCTCGCCGTCGAACATCGCGGTCGGTGGCGACCCGCCTGGCGTTTCCCGCTCACCGACGCCACCCACCCCAACCCGATCGCGATCGGCATGCTCGACGCAGAAACCGGCGAAGTCCTCTAGCGGCAAAGCCGTTCGGACAGGCGTGGGGCTGCTCGTCAAGGCCGGTGAACGAGGCGGTGGAGCTGCTGTGCAAAAGGTCCGTCACTCCGAGACGTCCTCACCACAGGAGCTCCGCTGCTCGAACAGGCTGCCACAGCAGAGTAGTTCGGGGTAGCGGCCGGAGTGTTCGCCACGGGAGCGTACGAGGGGTGAGCCCGGTGGCTGTGGCGTGGGCAACCGGTGTGCCCGCGCCTTCCCTCCGTGTCGCGCCCGCACGGCGGGCGGACGGCAGACGAGGCCGACGCCCGGGACTTGGCGGGCTTGATCGATACACGACGGCTCGGTTCGGTCCCGAGCGGCCTTGTCGCGGATCTCGCGGAACCCACCGACCGGCCTGCGCGGGGTTGCTGGGGCCCGCCCGGGGCCGGGTGGAGGGGGTCAGCGTTCGGCTGCGTCTTCGAGGATGATGCGGCCCATCCGCTCGTAGCGTTCGGGGCGTTGGTGTTTCATGTAGAGGGCGAGGGCGATGCCCGTGAGGAAGAAGCCGCCGACGATGTAGGGGATGAGTTTGAAGAGCAGGGTGTCCGCGGCTGCGCCGGCGGCGGTGTCCATGTTGTAGACGAGGAGGCCGACCACGGCGGCCATCGCGACGCCGCCGGTGATCGGTGCGGTGAGGGTGGTGAACCAGTGCCTGGTCTCGGGGTGCTTGTGCTGTATGTGGAAGTAGCCGACGACGGAGAAGGAGCACAGTGTCTGGACGATGAGGATCGCCATCGTGCCGAGTAGGGCGAGCAGGCCGTACAGGTGTACCGACGGGTCCATGTCCGCGACGATGAACGCCAGCACGAGGAGGATCGCGATGACGGACTGGACGAAGGAGGCGATGTACGGGGAGCCGTGCCTGGGGTGGGTCCTGCCGAGTGCGGGGTGGATGAAGCCCTCGCGGCCGATGGCGTAGAGGTAGCGCGAGGCGCATTGGTGGAAGGCCATCGCGCAGGCGAAGGAGCCGGTGACCACCAGCCATTGGAAGATCTCGACCGAGGTGTCGCCGAAGTGGTCGCCCAGGGGTGCGAAGAACAGGGTGCCCTCGGAGGCGGCTTCGGCCAGGTGGGACCTGCCGGCGGCGGAGACCATCATCCAGGACACGAAGATGTAGAACAGGCCGACGCCGACCACCGAGATGAGGGTGGCCCGGGGGACGACCTTCTTCGGGTCGCGGGACTCCTCCCCGTACATCGCGGTCGACTCGAAGCCGACCCAGGACCAGAAGGCGAAGAACAGTCCGAGGCCGGCGGCGCCCATGCTGCCGTTGACTCCGTCGAAGGCCTTGAGCGGGTCGACCGCCTCGCCGAGGATGCCGTCCGGTCCGCCGCCGGTGAACAGCACCGCGAGGGAGACGGCGGCGAGTACCGCGATCTCCAGGATCAGTGCGACGCCGAGGAACCTCGCCGTGAGGTGGATGTCGAAGAACGCCATCGCCGCGATGGCCAGCAGTCCGAACATCGCGTAGTGGCCCCAGTGCAGGTCGAGCCCCCACTGGTCGCCGGCGAGTTGTTTGAAGGAGGCGGCGAAGAAGCCGATGATGGAGGCTTCGAAGACGACGTACGCCAGGACCGCGAGCAGGCCCGACGCCATGCCCGCGACCCGGCCGAGGCCGTGCGAGATGAAGCCGTAGAAGGCGCCGGCGGCGGTGATGTGTTTGGCCATCGCGACGTACCCGACCGAGAAGACGGTCAGCACGAGGGTGGCGAACAGGTACGCGGCGGGGGCGCCGATGCCGTTGCCCGACCCGGCGATGATCGGCAGGTTGCCGGTCATCGCGGTGATCGGGGCGGCGGTGGCGACCGCCATGAAGACGACGCCGACCAACCCGACGGAGTTGGCCTTGAGCCGGTTGACCTGTTCGCCGGGGATCGGCACGGCCACGTCGACCTCGGCACTGTCGAGGGGCTGTTGCTGGGTGGACATCCCACCTCCAGGAGGGGTACGGCCGAAATGGGTACGGCGCGTGTGACGGACGCCTGATCCACGGCCGATCGTCGAACGGTGCGTGATCCGACAGGCCGCAAGCGTCCCTCCGGACCGGAAAACCCCGCAACGGGCAATGCGTCAGAAGAAGCCCCGAGACATCGACACTGTGATCGTTGCCACAGACCACCGCCGGCCCCGGGGCGAGTATCCCGGCCTGTTTACAAGGCCCGGGTTTCCACGGTTTCGAATCGAAGACGACAAGGCCGAAACCCTGGTGGACGCCGCACGGCGCGCGCTCCCTCGCGTCGGGTGGGGTCGGCTCGGCGCGTGTCGGAATCACGTGAGGCGCAGGGTGGCGTGTGTGGTGTGGCGGCGTGGTTCCTCTCGGATGTCGATGCTTTCGGCGAGGTGTTCCACGATGGCCAGGCCGCGGCCGTGTTCGTCGTCGGCGCATGGGGGGTGGGGGTGCTCGTCCGGTTCGCCGGAGTCGACGACCTCGACGTTCAGGACGCGGTCGGTCAGGGTCAGGACGAGGGTCATGTCGGCGCGGCCGTGCCGGGCGGCGTTGGCGGCCAGTTCGCCGACGATCAGGACGGCGGAGTCCAGGTCGTCTCCGGTCACACCCCAGGAGGCCAGGAGGGCGCGGGCGAATCGGCGGGCGTCGGAGACCCGGCACTCCTGGGCCGGCAGGGCGGTGGCGGCGCATCGGGGAGTGTCGGGTGGCGACGTTGCCCGTGTCCGGCGGCGAAGCTCTCCGGTCTGGGCCGGCGGTGTTGCGTTCGGTGAGACGAACATGGCGAGGCTCGCGATCTTGTCGGTCCCGACCCCCGAGGAGAACGACCGTTCTCAAAACTTGCTGCTATTATAGGAGAACGATGGTTCTCTGCGCAAGAGGGCAAGAGGGAGAAGGTGGGAGAAATGATCGACTCCGAGACCGCGGAGCTGCGGGTCCTGGACGCGGCCGAGTCCCTGTTCTACGCCCGGGGCATCCAGGCGGTGGGCATGGACGAGATCCGCACCGCGTCCGGCGTCTCCCTCAAGCGGCTCTACCGGCTCCACCCGTCCAAGGCGGACCTGGTGGAGGCGTACCTGCGGCGACGCGACCTCCGGTGGCGCCGGAGCCTGGCCGCGTACGTCGAGGCCCGGACCGACCCGCGCGAGCGGATCCTGGCCGTCTTCGACTGGCTCCACGACTGGTTCGCCGAGCCCGATTTCCGGGGCTGTGCCTTCGTCAACTCCTTCGGGGAACTCGGCGCCGGCGAAGCCGCGGTCGCCGAGGCCGCCCGGGCACACAAGGAGCACTTCTTCCGCTACCTCGCCGACCTGACGACGGCCGCCGACGCGCCGACCCCGCTGGCCGACCACCTGGCCCTGCTCGCCGAAGGCGCCATGACAACCGCGGCGATCATCGCCAGCCCCGAACCCGCACACCAGGCCCGCGACGCCGCCCGCCTCCTCCTCGACGCCACCGCGAACGGCGACGCCCGCTCCGCCTGAGCAGCGCGCGGCCCGGAGGCTGCCCGGCAACGGCGACGGGGTGGTCTGTCGCGACCGCCTCGTTCTCCATGAAGTCCACATCGGCCCGCCCCCGCGGAAGAGCCACTACGCTCGGCTCCGCGAGTTCCCCCGACGCGTCGACGACGCGAGCACCGACCGCATCGGCTTCGCGATCCCGGTGCGCCCGCTCGGCGAGGAACGGGACCCCGACACGGCGGTGTCGGGGCCGGGGGATCGGACCGACGCCGAGACCCGCGACCCGCCACACCGGAACCCGCCTCAAGATCGTCGCCGCCACCGAATCCACGTCGATCGGAGACGTTTTCCTCCAGTCGAGCCTGCCGGCCGCGAACCGCCGCACCCCCGCCGTGCGGGTCGGCACGGAAACCACGGCGGCCCCACGGATGCCTCGATGTGCGACGGGCGAGCGGCGGCTCGGACCACCCACGGTGTCGTAGAGCGGCCGGTACGGCGTCGGGCCAGTCGGGGCGCCGACGGACACATCAGCGCTCGTGTACCCGGCGGTATCTCCGCTGATACGGCTGGGAACCTGTCCAGGAGCCTGATCAGTTGGCGCTCAGGCCCTGCCCCGTGCGGGATGCAGGGTATCGGCCGGGCCACGGTGAAACGCAGCGGGTTGTCGGGGCTCGGCTGCGCGCGAAGGCCCCCGACAAAAGGTGCCCGGCTCCGCGGAGAGTTCGCGATGCTGCGTGCAGGATCGGGCCACCGTCGAGGGGGAGGCCGGAGTAGACGCTCGTGCACTCGGATCGGTGATCTCGACGACGACCACCCGCGGCTGCGCGATCAGGCCCATACGGGCGCACCGGCGAGTTCCAGGCGGTGGACGACGGGGCCGTGGATCGCCTTGTCGTTCATTGACGCGACTGCACGCGTCGACAGTGCCGAGTGCACGGGCCGCCCGCCCCGAACGCGAACAGGCCGATCGTTGTCCCCGCCTTCGTCGTCCCGCTCCTCGGTCTCACGCCCGCCGGCCCGGTCGGTGGCAGGGGCAGGGTCCTCCCACGCGTCGTCCTGGGCCAGGGCCGGGGGCAGTTCGATGAACGCGCCGTCCCGGGCGAGCGGACGGAGACCGGGCCGAGGTCGCCTGAAACGCCGGTGGTGAGGGCCGGCGGCCCGGGCGGCCGGGACATCGGCCGGTCGACCATGTGTGTCACTCCTTCGGCAGCGGATGCGGCGACTCGGGCAGGGGCCGCCTCGTCGGCGTGCTATTCAGCGGTGGGCAGGGTGATCGGAACACCGACCAGGGAGCCGTACTCGGCCCACGATCCGTCGTAGT
The DNA here is from genome assembly GCF_045207655.1 of Embleya sp. NBC_00888. NCBI lineage: Bacteria > Bacillati > Actinomycetota > Actinomycetes > Kitasatosporales > Streptomycetaceae > Embleya > Embleya sp. NBC_00888. Next base: position 5,042,798 of record NZ_CP108785.1, read on the forward strand.
TCCTGACGCCCGGCAGACCGAGGATCTCGCTCAGGACGAACCAGGTGTGCGCGCTGCGCTCGCCGATGCGGCAGTACACGATGGTGTCGCGTTCGGTGTCCACCGCTGCGTACAGGGCGGCAAGTTCCTCGTCGGACTTGAACGTGCCGTCGTCGTTGGCCGCCTTGGACCACGGAACGTTGACCGCCGTGGGGATGTGACCGCGCTGGAGGGCCGCCTCCTGGATCAGGTGGGCCGGGGCGCTGAGCGCACCGGAGAACTCCTCGGGGGAGCGGACATCGACCAGGTTCTGCGAACCGATCGACTCGAGCACCTCGTCGCGCAGGGTGCGCAACGAATCGTCCGGGGCCGAGGCGGTGTAGACGGTGGCCGGGCGGGAGACGGCCTCGGAGACGAGCTCACGGCCGTCGAGCTCCCACTTCTTGCGTCCGCCGTCGAGAAGCCGCACGTCCTGGTGGCCGTAGACCTTGAAGTACCAGTACGCGAAGGCGGCGAACCAGTTGTTGTTGCCGCCGTAGAGTACAACGATGTCCTCGCGTGCGATGCCCTTGGCCGAGAGCAGCGCCTCGAAGCCGGCCCGGTCCACGAAGTCGCGGCGGACCGGGTCCTGGAGGTCCTGGCGCCAGTCGATGCGCAAGGCGCCGCGGATGTGGTTCCTGTCGTAGGCGGCGGTGTCCTCGTCGACCTCGACGAGCACGACGCCGGGCTCGTCGAGGCGGGCTTCGACCCAGTCGGCGTCGACGAGTACGCGGGTTCGGCTCACGGCAGGTTCTCCCAAGCGGTAGGCGTCGGGCAGGCGAAGGGAGCCATCGAGACGGAGCACACCACTGGAGCCCGACGGTGAGGGGCGACGCCCGGCCGTATCCGGAGGGCGGCGTGTCCTGACCAGGTATAGGCGGGCCTCTGCCTCACGGTCAAATACTTTGCCTGTGAGGCAAGAACGGGTCCGTCCATCGCCGGCCGGGGCGTTTCGTCGACGGTGAGGCTGAAGACGTCCGGCCGGGCGTAGTGGCCCGTCACGTCGAAGTCGAAGCGGCCGCGGGCGATCTCGCCGAGGTCGAGTTCGGCCGTGAGAATGCCTTCGTCGTGCCGCAGGGGTCCGGCCAGGACCTCGCCCAGTGGGGAGATGATGGAGCTGCCGCCGCCAATCAGTGTGGTCTCCGGAGTGTCGCCCTGCACGGGGTGGAGGTCGGGGCAGGTCGGAGCGGAGCAGGTGCTGGTTGGCGCTCAGGGCGAAGCAGCGGCCATCCAGGGCCACGCGCATGGTGGCCTGCCAGTTCTCCCGGTCGTCCACCGTCGGCGCGCACCAGACGTCAACACCCTTGGCGTACATGGCGGTTCTGAACAGCGGCATGTAGTTCTCCCGGCAGATGGCAGAGCCCAGCCGTTCGCGGCCCGTGTCGACCCTGGCATCGTGGAGCCGTCGCCGAAGCCCCAGATCAGCCGCTCGGTGGCGGTCGGCATGGGTTTGCGGTGCTTGCCGAGGAGTCCGTCCGGACCGAAGGACAGTGCCGAGCAGTGGAGGGTCGAGCCGCGCGCTCGACGGTGCCGATCACACATCGCTCGGCGGTACCGGCATGTACCCGGCGACTGCGACGAGCGCGGTGGTGCGGCGTCGGCGTGACCTTCGGCATCACCGGGTGGCGCAGATGGCGCGGCCCATCGTGGGGGCGCTGGTGCCAGTGCACGAGCCATTCGTCGAGCAGGTCCTGGAGTTGGGCGCTGAAGCGCGTGTCGCGTTCGACGCCTCTGCCACGCCGGGTGATGTCGGAGCCGGTGTATCCGGGAAGGTGTCGGCAGAACAGGGTGTCGACCGACCCGATGGAGCGCCCTCGTGGTGCCCTTCGCAGCCGGCGTGCATTGAGCTTGCTCCGGGTTCGAGGAGTCGTTGCAACAGCGCTTCTCTGTGGCGAGAGTAGGTGACCGCTGGGGCCTTCGGCGGGTGTTCGCCGGCCGAGTGTTTTGCGGCGGGTTCGTTGAGAGCGGCAGCGACGGCGGTGAGATCGTCCCGGTTGTAACGGCTCAGGTCGGTGCCCTTGGGGAAGTACTGCCGCAGCAGATGCGCTCGTGGTCCCAAATCGACTGGGACAGCAAGAACTGCGGCCGCCGCACCGCCGGATGCCGTGCACCGACCACGGGTTCCGCACCGGCCAGGCAGGTCGGCGTCTTGTTGCGGTCCCTCGGCAGCAACAACCCGGCCGGGTACTCGCGGAACCCACGCCGCTGTGCCAAAGCCGAGACGAGGTCGTCGAACCGCGCGGCATAGGCCTCCTGATCGGCAATCATTTCCAAGACTGCGTCTTGTCGCTGCCGGTGGCCCCGGTGCGGGCGGTCAGTGCGACCTCGGTCGTCGAGCCCGGTGTCATGGCTGGTGCTGCGTTCCTCGAAGGGCGTACTCGAACCGGCGCCGTAGCGTGCGGGTCGGTGGGGCCGACGGCCTCGGCGTCCTCGCCACCGGGGCCGCCGCCGAACCGGCGCCGCGCCGCCGAGGGGTACACGTCCCGGCCCCGCGCCGCGGCGTGCGGCTCATCCGCCGGCGGCGTCGCCGGACCGGTCGGGCAGCAGGATCCCGTCCAGCACGATATTCACCATGCTCACCAGTTGGGAGCGCAAGGCGAACGGTGCCGGCTCCTCGACGATCCACGCGGTGAGCGTCGCGAAGTACCCGCTCGCGAGCAGCAGCCCCCCGAGTCGGGGGTCCACGCCGGGCGCGAGGCGGCCGTCTTTGCGGGCCCGCGCCAGGATCGAGCCGAGTTCGGCGGCGAGCGGCGGGTTCTCCAGCACGTTGATGGCGTGGACGGACGCGCCCATGAGCGCGACGGTCTCGGTCCGGGTCCGGGTGCTGATCTCCGCCAGTTCGATCATGTAGCGCTCCAGGACCTCGCGTAGCGAATGGTCTTCCAGATGCTCGGAATAGATCGTGTCGAGCGCGCGCCGGCGACGGCGTGCGCCCCACTCGTCCAGGAACGCCGCCTTGCGGGCGAAGTGGTTGAACACCGTGCCCCGTGCGACATCGGCCCGCTCCGCGATGTCGTCCATCGTCGTGTTGTCGAACCCCTTGTCGATGATCAGCGCGACCGCGGCCTCGTAGACCTGGTTGCGGCGCCGCTCGCGCCCCCGGGTGCGCCGGTCCGGGGCGATCGCCTCCGACGAGGACGCCGACCCTGCGGACTCCAAGAACATCTCGCCCATAACTCCCTCAGCCGGATCCATTGACGGGCACGTCGACGTGGCCTACTTTACCCACAAGTTGAACTGGAGTCTAAAAATGAACCGCAGTACAGATTGGGGTCGGCGTGCGACTGGTGACGTTTCAGAGCGCCGCGGGTGATCCGCGGCTCGGGATCCTCGACGGGTCGACGGTCATCGAGCCGGGCCCGGTGCTGGCGGCCGACCAGCGGTTGCGCGCAGGCGCCGCGGCCGCCGGTCGTACCCCGTACGTCGCGACAGAGATGGTCGCCTTCTTCGAGAGCGGTGACGAGGGCCACCGCCATGCAGAGCGGGCGCTCGAGACCGCCCGGGCACGCCACGAGCGCGGGGACACCCTCACCGACGACTCGGGCACGCCGGTCGTCCATGCGCTCGGGGACGTCAGACTGCTCGCCCCCGTGCCACGGCCGCGCCGGGTCCGCGACTATCTCACCTACACCCAGCACGCCAGCGGCTCGGGGCTGAAGGTTCCGCCGGCCTTCGAGGCCATGCCGATCTGCTACAAGTGCAACACCGAGACGATCATCGGGCCCGACGAGCCCCTGCTGTGGCCCTCGTACACCGACCAGCTCGACTTCGAACTCGAACTCGGCTTCTTCACCTCGGGCGGCGGCCGCGACCTCACCCCCGGCGAGGCCCAGCAGCGGATCGCCGGTGTGACCATCTTCAACGACGTCAGCGCGCGGGACATCCAGTTCTTCGAGATGAGCCTCACCATCGGGCCCTCCAAGGGCAAGGACTTCTGCACCGCGATGGGGCCGTGCGTGCTGACCATGGACGAGGTCGACGAGTGGTCGATCGAGATGACGGCCCGGGTCAACGGGGAGGAGTGGGCATCCGGCAGCACCGCACATCGCCAGTTCTCCTTCGCCGAGGTGCTGGCCTGGGCCTCCCTCGACGAGGACGTCCATCCCGGTGAGTTCTTCGCCCTCGGGACGGTCGGCGGCGGATGCGGCCTCGAACTCGACCGGTGGATCAAGCCCGGCGACGTCGTCGAACTCGAGGCGTCCGGAGTCGGCGTCCTGCGCAATCCCGTGGGGGAGAAGCGGACCCGCCGCGAGGGCGCGGGCGTCGCCGCCTACCACGGCTCACCCCGGGCGCGAGTCGACCATGGCTGACACTGTCGCCGGTCTGCTGCGCCGGCACGCCGAGGACCCGGAACGGGTCTTCGCCGTCCTCGACGACGGCGTCACGATCACCTACGCCGAGCAGTTGCGCCGCAGCCGGGAAACGGCGGCCGGGCTGCGGCGGCGCGGCGCGCGGCCCGGCGACCGCGTCCATGTGCAACTGCCGAACTGCCCCGAGTTCTTCGACGTCTGGTTCGCGACGGCCCTGTCCGGCACCGTGCTGGTGCCGACCGGTCCGCAGTCGTCGGCGGACGAACTCGCGCACGTCCTCGCCGACGCCGCGCCCGCGGTCTCGATCCGTGACGCTGCCGAGGCCGACGCGCTTCGCGCCGACATCGAGCGCGACGACGGCCCGGACACCGACCGGTACGCCGACGCCGGTGACCCCGGCATGGTCGCGGCGATCCTCTACACGTCCGGAACCACCAGCCGCGCCAAGGGAGTCATGGTCACCGACGCGAACTACGTCGCCGTGGGCCGGGCCGTCGCCGACCACCTGAACGTCACCGCGGCGGACCGATGGCTGATCGTCCTGCCGCTCTTCCACGCCAACGCCCAGTACTACTGCACGATGTCGGCCCTGGTGACCGGCGCCTCGATCGCGCTCGCGCCGCGGTTCTCGGCCGGCGGATGGGGACGCCAGGCACGGACGACGGGCGCGACCCTCGCCAGCCTCTTCGCCGCGCCCGTCCGGATGATCCTGGCCGCCGCCCCGCAGCCGCACGACGCGGACAACCGTCTGCGCGCCGTGCTCTTCGCCCAGAACCTGAGCGCCACCGACGCCGGCGCGTTCGAGAGCCGCTTCGGGACCCGGCTGCTGCAGCTGTACGGCATGACGGAGACCGTCCTGCCGCCCACGATCAACCCCGACGACGGCACCCGCCGCTGGGACAGCATCGGCCGCCCGCTGCCCGGCGTCACGATCGATCTCGTCGACGAGAACGGTGCGACGGTCGAAGGACCGGGGACCGGCGAGATGCGCATCGTCGGACGTCCCGGCCGCACCCTCGCGGCCGGCTACTGGAACAACGCTCGCGCCACCGACGACGCCTTCATGGACAAGGGCCTGCGCACCGGCGACCTCGCCCGCCGTGGCGACGACGGGTTCCTCTACTTCGTCGACCGCAACAAGGACATGATCAAACGGGCCGGCGAGAACGTCTCGGCCGGTGAGATCGAACGGGTCGCGAACGAGCACCCGGCGATTGTCGAATCCGCCGCCGTAGGGGTCCCCGACGCGATACGCGACGAGGCCATCGTCCTCGTCGCCACCGTCCGCCCCGGCCACCGGCTCACGGCGGACGACCTGATCGGCTGGTGCGCCGAACGGCTCAGCGCCTTCAAAGTGCCCGGCTCCGTGGTGTTCGTCGACGCCCTCCCGCGTACCAGTGTCGGCAAGATCCGCAAGGCCGACCTCCGCTCGTTGCCCGAGCTCCGGATCGGATCGACCGGTCCGCCGCGAAGAAGCAGCTGACCTTTCGGAGGACAGCATGACCACATCATCCGCCCCCGCCTCGACGATGTCCGCCTCTTGGTCCCCCTCGGAGTCCGGCAATCCGCGCTGGGGCATGCTCGCCCTGATCTGCTCCGGGTTCCTCGCGCTCACCCTCAACCGGTTCGACGTCGCCACGGCCTTCCCGCTCATCGGCGCCGAATTCCACGCGGGCCTGGGGCCGCTGAGCTTCCTGATCTCGCTGTTCATCGTCGGCTACGGTCTTGCCCACGTACCCGGCGGCATGCTCGCCACGGCCATCGGGATGAAGCGCACCCCGGTGATCGGACCGGCCGTCCAAGGTGCCGCCGGCGCGATGTCCGCATCGGCTTCTTCCTGATCTTCGGGCTCGCCGCGTGGTCGGCCGGTCCGACCCGGATCAGCAAGATCCGGCACGAGCACGTCGGCACCGCCACCGGACTGATGCTCACCCTCGCCGCGGTCGGCGGATTCTTCGTCCCGATCGTCTTCGGCCACGTCGTCCCCCACACGAGCTTCAACACCGGCCGGCGGTTCCTCGCGGTCGTCAGCTTCGTCTTCGCACTGGTCGGCCTCCTCGGACGCAACCCGGCACGCGAGTCAGTACGCCGCATTCCGGCAGCGCCCGGCCTCGAGGCCGTGAACGACGCCATCAACCAATCCCGGAGGGAACACCGATGACAACGACGACACCGAACCTTGGGATCCCCTACACCCGCGGCCTGCACCCCCTCACCGAGCACTGCCACGCCTGGCTCGTCCCGGACGGCACCTGGGGTTGGAGCAACGCCGGTCTGATCACCGGCGACGGCGAATCGCTGCTGGTCGACACACTGTTCGACCTGGCCATGACGCGCGAGATGCTCCAGGGCATGCGCCCGGTCACCGACGACCTTCCGATTCGCACCGTCGTCAACACCCACGCCAACGGCGACCACTGGTTCGGCAACGAACTCGTCGCCGACTGCGAGATCATCGCCTCGCGCGCCACCGCCGAGGAGATGGCGACGAACGGTCCCGAACTCATCCGGGACCTGCTCGGCCGGCAGGGCGCGGTCGGCCGGTTCGCACGGCACATCTTCGAGCCGTTCGACTTCTCGGACATCACTCCGCAGGTCGCCACCCGCACCTTCGACGACGAACTCACCCTGGTCGTCGGCGGCACCGAGGTGCGGATCATCAACCTCGGGCCCGCCCACACCGGCGGCGACAGCGTGGTCTTCGTGCCCTCCGAACGCGTGCTGTACGCCGGCGACCTGCTGTTCATCGGCGGCACACCGATCAGCTGGGCCGGTCCGATCTCGAACTGGATCACGGCGTGCGACCGGATGCTCGCTCTCGAACCCGAACGGGTGGTCCCGGGCCACGGACCCGTCGTCGCCGCCACGGACATCCACCAGGTACGGGATTACCTGGTGTGGGTCCAGGAGGAGGCGCGCGCTCGGCACGACCGGGGGATGTCACCGCAGGACGCCGTGCGCGACATCAGCCTCGGCCGCTTCGCCGCACTCGACGAGCGCGGTCGCATCGCCCAGAACGTCCTGAGCGTCTATTACGAACTCGACCCCACCCTCGCGCGGGTCGACACCCGCGAGGTGTTCCGCCGCATCGCCGAACTCGAAGGATTCACCGAATGAGCTCCACCCTCACCCACGCCCACGCCCACGCGCCCGAGCCTGCGATCGTGCAGGAGGTGAGCGACGGCGCCTTCGCCTACGTCCACCCCGACGGAACATGGTGGATCAACAACGCCGGTTTCCTGGTCGGACGTTCGCGCACCGCCGCCATCGACGTGTGCGCCACCGAGGCCGGCACCCGCGCGGCCCTGGCCGACATGCGCGCCTACAACGGAGGACGAGCACTCACCTGCCTGGCCTGAACGGAAGAACTCGCACACCCGACGGGCCCACGGGCGGCGGCCTGATCGTCGAAGGGGCGTTGTCGACTCGGTGCGTCGTGATGTCCGCGCCTGCGACCGGGCGGAGGCGGCTCGAACCACGGCGACGATCCGGGAACGCTCGGACCCGGTGATCCGCCGCCTGCGGTCGCACCCGGGCCGATCTCCGAGCACCGCCCGGACCCCGTTCGTCGAACCGGTGCAGCCACCTCCGCATGGTCGTGGCGTGGCACCGCGTGCGAGCGCCGCGACCCCGGGCGCCCGCAGACCCTCCCAACTCGCCACCGCGATCCGCCCCGCAGGACCCGGTCACCCATCGCGTGACGCGCGCCGCCCGACCACCGGATCCGCGACTCCTCCATCCCGTCGACAGCCCGGCGCCATCGGATGCTTCGGCATCACACTCGCCCCCGAACAGCCGAAACAGCACCGCGTGTCCCCTAGTTGCCCAGGTGAAGAGGCAGTCGGAAGCAATGACTGCGATGTGAAGTATGACCCGTCGATTTCGGCTCGGGGGCCGAGATGGACCCGAGTGTGCGCTGGGAGGCGCGGTGAGCAAGCCGAGAACCGGCCCGGTGGCCGAGCCGGCCGTGATGGTGCCCTACCTCCACCGCCTGTTGGCGAGCAACGACATCACCCAGGCCCTCCAAGTGGCCGTGAGTCACGTGATCGACCTCCTCGGATGCGAGGTCTCGTGGGCCGGCCTGATCGACGCGGGCTATCTCGTCATGGGTGCCCACCACGGCCTCGTCTCCAGCGAGATGGCCTCGGCCTGGCGGCTCAAAGTGGGCGAAGGCATCGGAGGCCGCGCCGCCGCCGAGCGCAAGCCCCAGACGAGTCGCGACTATCGGCACGACTCGCGCCGCGAGCGTCTCCTGAAGCGCCTCATCGACGACGAGGGCATCCACGCAACCATGGCCGTGCCGTTGCTCTCGGCCGACACCGCGCTCGGCGTGTTGTACGCGGCCCGCCGCCGACCCCACCCATGGACCGAGACCGAGGTGCGTCTGCTCGAAGAGGTCGCCCACGACCTGGCGGTCCGGCTGCACCGACTCGACGTCGAGGGACGCCACGCGGCACAGGCGCGCGAGGCGGAACAACGGTTTCGGCGGGCCCTGCACGGTCAGCATGCCTGTGCCCGCCTCGCGGGCAACCTGACCGGGCAGGCGGACGCCGGCGTCGCCCTCGACATGCTCGCCCTCGAGGTCGGGGGCCGCATCGAACTGCGCCGGCCCGACGGCAGGTTGCTGCACTCCGCCGGGGAATTGGGGCAGGGCAACCCCCGAACGGTCTCGCGCTCCGAAATCGCCGGCACCGACGGCCTGATCCTCGTCGTCATCCGGACCGGTGATCTCGACGACGTCGGCCGCGCCATGATCGATCTGGCGGTCGGTATGTTCCGGCTGCAGTTTCTCCGGATACGCGAAGGCGACCGCACCACCGAACGGCTGAGCGGGGAACTCTTCGACCAGCTGCTCACCGGCCGCATCAGTGACCCGGAGGCGTTCCGTCGGCGCATGGCGCTGATGGGCGTGAGCGTCGCCGCCCGGGCACAGGTGCTGGTGGCCGGCCCCACCCGCCCCGACCCCCCGATCGGTGCATTGAACCGCCTCGCAGACACCCTGCAGCGGACCTTCGCCGGCTGCGTCACCACCGAGCGGGCCGGCCGACTGGTTGCCGTCGTCGATCTGGCCGGCCGTTCCACGACAGCGCTCCGCGAACAGTTGAGCGCCGTGCTCCGACAGGGGCATGGCCACGACGTCGTGATCGGCGCGGGCCGGATCTGCACCGAGCTCATCGACTTCTCCATGTCCTACGACGAGGCCCGCGCCGCGTGCGAACTCGGCCGACGCGGCGCGCCCCCGGGCACATCGCCCCAGGCCCGGGTGGTGAGCGCCCACGACCTGGGCATCCTCGGCGTGGCCAGTCTCCCGGCGGCCCATCTGCGCACCACCGTCCGCGACCTGCTCGGTCCGCTCATCGACTCCGACGAACAACGTGCCACGGACTTCGTGGCCACGCTCCGCGCCTACCTCGTGCACGACCGGCACCTGGCCGCGACCGCGGCGGCGCTGCACGTGCACTACAACACCGTGCGCAACCGCATCGCCCGCATCGAGACCCTGCTGGGAATCGACGTTCGCGACGTCGACGACCGCTTCCGGCTGGAGACGGCGCTGCGCATGCACGCCCTGACCTACGCCCTCGGGTACACCGCACCCGCACCCCTGTCACGGCATGACAGTGCCGGGTCCCCACGGTGTCACGGCGCGCCTTGTGGTGAGGTGGGTCACTCGCGGCACGCTGGGGCCCCATCCGAGAAGGGGGCCCCATGAAGCTCATCACGTTCGTCGCGAACGGCACCACCCATGTCGGCGCCTTGGACGCCACCGGCAGCCGCGCGGTCAGCTACACGTCGGCCTCCCGCGGTGACCCGCGGATGGCCTCGATGCTCGCCCTCATCCAGGCCGGCGGCACGATCCTCGACGACGCCCAAGCCATGCTCGACTCGCACCCGGCCGACGCGGTCTTCGACCTCGACGACGTCACCCTGCTCGCCCCACTGCCCGACCCGGTGCGCTTCCGGGACTGCTCCCTGTTCATCGCCCACCTGCAGCCGGCGCTGCGCGGCCTGGCCCGCAGCATCGCCGAGGAGGCCGAGGACCCGGAGACGGAGTACGAACGGCTCGTCGCCACCGGGAACTTCGACACACCGGATGTCTTCACCCGAGAGGTCATCTACTACAACGGCGACCACACCGCCGTCAGCGGCCCCGGCCGGCTCATCGTCGCGCCGGCGGAGACCCGACGCCTGGACTACGAACTGGAACTCGCCGCCGTCCTGGGCCGCACGACCACGAACGTGTCGGATGAGGACGCGACGGATGTCATCTTCGGTTACACGATCCTCAACGACTGGAGCTGCCGCGACCTGCAGCGGGTCTGCATGGAGTCGATGCTGGGTCCTTCCCGCGGCAAGGACTTCGACGGGGCCAACACCTTCGGCCCGTGCATCGTCACCGCGGACGAGCTGGGGGCGCCGTACAACCTCGACATGACCGCCAAGGTCAACGGTGAGCTCTGGTCGGCGGGTTCGACGTCGACCATGCACCACAGCTTCGAGGACGCCGTCGTCCACTTCAGCCGCAACCGCACGGTGTACGCCGGGGAGATCGTCGGCGGCGGCACGGTCCTGACCGGCAGCCCCATCGAGATCGGCAGGCGCCTCAAGGACGGCGACGAGGTCGAACTCGAGATCGAAGGCATCGGAGTACTCCGCAACCGCGTCCAACTCCCGTACTGAAACGGCATCCGCCCGACCGCCCCAGCCCACGAAGGCACCCACCATGACGACTCTCATAGACCTCTCGCGGACCCTCGACCCCGCCAATCGCGACGGGGTACCCGAAGCCTACGCATTGCTGGCGAACGTGCTCGCCCCCGAAATCCGCTACCTGCACCCCGGCGGCGAGGGCCTCGACCGGATGGTCGAGATCTTCGGGTGCCGCGCCGAGGACCTGCCCAACGGCGAGGGCTGGGGCGAGGACTGGCTCACCAACATGAACACCCACTGCGGCACCCACGTGGACGCCCCACTGCACAGCGGCAGTCTCATCGAGGGCCGCCCCGCGCGCACGATCAGCGACCTCGACCTCTCCGAGCTCTACCGCCCCGGCATGGTGCTCGACGTCCGGGAGTGGGCCGAACCCGAAAAGGCCATCACGATCGAGGCCCTGGAACACGCGATCTCCGCCACCGGCCGCGAGGTGCAGCAGGGCGACGCGCTGCTGATCCGCACCGGCCAGGAACGCTTCAAGGTCGGCGACCCGGAGTTCTTCCGGTATCCCGGGATGAGCGGCGACGGCACCCGCTTTCTGACCGGACTGGGCGCCACGATCCTCGGCACCGACGCCTTCGCCTGGGACCGGCCGTTTCCGGTGATGAAGGCGGCCTACGAGGCCACCGGAAACCCCGGGGAGATCTGGGACGGCCACTTCGCCGTCGCCGACAGGGAAGCCTTCATCATCCAGCAGCTCGACAACCTCGCCGCGCTGCCGCTCGCCGGTTTCCGCGTCGGATTCTTCCCCCTCAAGCTCCTGCGGACCAGCGCATCCCCTTGCCGCGCGGTCGCCTTCCTCGACGACTGACCCAAGGAGAATCCCATGGCTGCGATCACCACCACCGCGCGCACCGGCCTGGCCGTTGCCGCCGGCCTCGCCCTGATGACGAGCTGCGTCGGCGTCAAGCACACGGACACGCAACAGGACGCCGCCCCCGTGTCCGACGCGAAGCTCGTCGCGCCGATAGCGGACATGACCTGCGATACCTCCAAGAAGCCCACCGGCGAGCCCATAGTCGTCGGCGGCTCCCTCAGCCTCACCGGCCCGCTCGCACCCACAGCGGTGGTTCACGACGAGGTCGCCCGGATCGTCACGAAATGGGTCAACGAGTGCGGTGGTATCGACGGCCGCCCGCTCCAGTGGAAGGTGCTCGACGACCAGTCGACGCCGACCCAGGTCACCTCCAACTACCAGCGTCTGATCGGCGACAAGGTCGCCCTCGTGATGGGCCCCTACGGCGGGGCCGCGACCCTCGCGGGCGCCGGCCCGGTCACCGACGCGGGCTACGCCTACTTCACCCACACCAACGGCGCGCCCAACAAACTCATCGGCGAGAACCACTTCCCCGCCTGGCAGATCGGCGGCGGCGTCAACGACCCGAGTCAGATGTTCGCCAAGCAGGCCGAGACCTTCTGGGACGCCCTGCAGTCCAGCGGCCACCCGCCGAAGTCGGTCTTCTTCGCGACCTCGAAGTTTCCCACCACGCTCAGCTACGCCGCGGCCGCCACCCAGCGGCTCAAGCAGGCCGGCGTCAAGGTCGTCGGATCCGTCGAATACGACCTGACCACGACCGACTTCAACGCGATCGTCACGCGGATCGCCGCCGCCGACCCCGACCTGGTCTACGTCGGCGGCCTGGGCGCGGACGTCACGAACCTCTACCAGGCGTTCGACGCGCTCGGCTACAAACCGCGCAGCATCTTCGTTGCTCTCCCGGCACCGGCCGCGGTCGCGGCGCTCGGTCCGCGGGCCGACGGTCTGCTGCTCTCCTCGCTGTATGAGAACCATGCTCCGCTGGGTGGCTCCGAGGTGGCCCGCTACTTCGCCAACGCCTACGGCAAGGGCGCCGCGGCACGGAAGATCCTCCCCGTGGTCGAGACCCAGGCCGCGGCCAGCTTCTCGGCCTGGCAGATCCTCCTCACCGGCGTGCTCAAGGCCGGCGTCGACAACAAGGCGATCATCGACTACCTCAACGCGCACAAGGTCGACACCCTCGCCGGCACCGTGTCCTTCGACGGGTTCAACAACTACGGCTCGGACTTCAACCGAGTCGCCCAAATGCAAAACGGCAAGCGAGTCCTGGTGTGGCCCAAGGACGTCGCCGGCGCCGAGATCCAGTACCAGCCCTGACGCACGGTCCCGACGGCGCGGCCCCTCGCGGGATCCCGCCGTCCGACCTGGAGGCACACCATGTCGTTCTCCGTCATCGCCCTCGTCCAGACCCTGTTGAACGGTGCGCTGCTCGGCTGCCTCTTCGGCACCATCGCGCTCGGCATGACGATCAAGTGGGGCTACCTCGGCGTCGCCGACTTCTTCCACCTCTCGCTGACCCTCCTCGGCGCCTACGCGACCTACACCCTCGTCACGGAACTGCGGCTCGACCCGTTCCTGTCGATCGCGCTGACCGTCCCCCTCTTCTTCCTCGTCGGAGTGGGGGTGCAGCGGGTCTTCCACCTCCTCAACGCCGACCCGTTCACCATGCTGCTGCTGACGTTCGCGCTCTTCATCGTCGTCCAGAGCACCGTGTCCCTGGTGTGGAGCCCCGACCTGCTCAGCCTGCGCCCGTACCTGCCCGACAGCTTCACCGGCAGCCTGCGCCTGCCCGGGCCCTTCAAGCTGGTGGTCGCCCCCGTCGACCTGGTCGCCCTCGCCTGGGCCGTCGGACTCGTCGGGGCCACCGCCTACACGCTGCGCCGCACCCGCTGGGGCCGCGCTCTGAAAGCGATGCGCCAAGACCCGGCGATCGCCGAAACCCTCGGCGTCCGAGTGCTCCCCGTCGCCCTTGTCGTATCCGGTCTCGCCGCCGCCACCGCCGCCCTGGCCGGCATGGTCCTCGCCCTCAGGATGCCGCTCTCACCAACCCTGCCGCTCAACTGGATCGGCATCGTCGTGGTCGCCACACTGCTCGGCCGACTGGGCAATCCGCTGGGCGCCCTGATCGCCGCCGCCGTGCTGATGATGGCGCAGAACGCATGGTCGCTGTGGTTCCCGCCGCAATGGGCCCCCGCGGTGACCTACGGGATCCTCTTCGCCCTCCTCGCCGCGCAGCCACTGGCCCGAGTGGCCCGCGAACGCCTCACCTCCAGGAGCCCCGCATGACGAGGCACATCACCTCCCCGATGGCACGTCAGGTCCTGACCGTCGTCGCCGTGACCGGCCTGGCCTGCGCCCTGCTGCCGCTCGGGAGCAACTTCGTCGTCTCCTTCGGCTCCCAATTCATGCTCTGGATCACCCTCGCGGTCAGCTGGAGCCTGTTCTCCGGCAACTCCGGCTACGCCAGCTTCGGCCACGGCGTCTTCTTCGGCGTCGGCACATACATCACCGCCGCGGTGCTGCGTTCGACCGACATGGGCTTCCCCGTGGCGATGCTCGCCGGCGGGCTCGCGGCCGGAGCCCTCGCGCTGGCCGTGGGCCTCGCGGTCTTCTCCTCCTCCCGCTTCGCCGGCGACCTCTTCGGCCTGGTCACCCTGGCGATGGCCTTCATCGTGACGACCGTCGTCGCCAACGTGCCCGCCCTCGACGGCGGCACCGGCGTGTTCATCCGAGAACACGTGGCGGGTAGCTGGATCGGCGAAGACACCCGACACGTCTACCTCGTGTGCACCGCTCTCGCCGGACTCACCGCGTTGGTCGCACTGGGCGCCTCCGCGACCCGGTGGGGCACCGCCCTGCGCTCGATCCGCGACGACGAGACGGTCGCCCAGTCGCTCGGAGTGCCCACCTACCGCTACAAGGTCGCCACCTTCGCCGTCAGCGCCGCCCTGGCCGGCCTGGCAGGAGCACCACAGGCGGTCTACCTGGGGTACGTCGAGACGAGCTCGGTCTTCACCCTCAACATCCCGCTGATGGTGATCATGATGACAATCCTCGGCGGCACCACCCGCTGGTACGGCCCGATCGTCGGGGCGGCAAGCGTGGCGATCCTGCGCGAGGCCCTGCTCGACGTCGGCTCCCCGGAACTGGCGCAGATCGTCACGGGCCTCACCCTCGTGGTCGTCATCGCACTGATGCCCCGCGGCCTGACCGGGTTCCTCAGCCGCCCCCGCCCCCTGGCGACCACCCGAGCCGGGACCTCCCCATGAAGCCGTCAAGCACCCGCCATGACCAGCGGCATGAGTCGATGGCACCGTCCGTCACACAGCCAGGCCCACAGAACACGGAACCGGCGCCGCCCGAGAACGAGGACGGCCTGCGTATGACGTGCGGCTTCGGTGCACCTGCGGTCATGGAAACGACGCGACCCGTCACTGCGGCGGACATCGAACACCGCGGACGCGCAGCAGACGCGCTGCGGGCCACGGTGATGGCAATGGGGCAGGCAGAGAACGCCGTCGACGCGCCCGGAGTCATGGAGCCCAGGCACAAGACCGGCGAAGCCGGCCAGGCCGTCCGGGGCCCCGAAGGCGTCCAAGGCACCGCCGGTGGCAGCCGGAATCCCGGCGCAGGGCAGGGGCCCAATGCCCGACAGTCCGGAGATCACCTCGGCGCGTTCGTGCTCGCGAGACCGGATCTCGATGAGCTTGTCGACCTTCTCGTCGAGGGCTATCACCTCTCTCGCAAGCGAGTACACCAGCCGGGGGATGTCCCTCTCACCGGGCAACGCGGTGTGCCGCCGGCCCGCGGCGTCGGCGGCGGCCACTGCGATCGCGGCAGCGCCGACCTTGCGATTGCGCACCCCGTGCCTTCGCCTGATCCCGATACGCCGCAGGGCCGCAGGCCTGCACAGCGAAGCGCTCGCAACACCCCATCGGCAGGCGGGTCGTCGCGGGCCACCGGGCAACCGGGCACCCGAACCCATCAACGGCAACCCGATGACAGCCACACCCAGCACCCCCGCGTGAGCCGACCTCACAAAGACTGGCTCGCTCGGCCCGAGCACGAAGGTGGGACCCGATGACCCTGCTGCGCTGCACGGCGGTGACCAAGCGATTCGGGGGCGTCACCGCACTGGACCACGTCGACCTCGAGGTCGGCGCCGGCGAGATCGTCGGCCTGGTGGGTCCCAACGGCTCCGGAAAGACCACACTCCTCGGCTGCATCGCCGGCTCACACCCGGTGACCTCCGGCAGGATCGAGTTCGCCGGCCGCGACATCACACACACGCCCTCCCACCACCGCGCCGTTACCGGGATCGCGCGCACCTTCCAGGTGCCGCGACCTCTCGGCTCCTTCACCGTGGCGGAGAACGTCTCGATCGGCGCCATGTTCGGCCACCGCCGGCAGGCCCGCTCCGCCGCCGTCGCCACGGCGCGGGAAGTGCTCGACCAGGTCGGGCTCGCCGACCACGCCCACGCATCGATCGAAACCCTCACCCTGCACGAACGCAAGTTCCTGGAGATCGCCCGGGCGCTCGCCCTCAAGCCGGAACTGATCCTGCTCGACGAGGTTCTCGGCGGGCTCACCCCCACCGAGGCCGAAGCGGGGATGGCACTCATCGCGTCGCTGCGCGATGCCGGGATCGCCGTCATCTACATCGAGCACAACGTGCGGGCCGTCGCTTCGCTGGCCGATCGCATGTACGTGCTCAACCAAGGACACAACCTCGCCTCCGGCCCACCCGCCGAGGTGCTCACCGACCCCCGCGTCGTTGCGGCCTACCTCGGAGGAGAAACCGATGCTTGAAGTCACCGACCTGGTGGTCAACTACGGCGAGGCCGCAGCCCTGCGTCAGGTCGACCTGACGGTCACCGAGGGCACCACCGTCGCCCTCGTCGGCTCCAACGGCGCCGGCAAGTCCACCCTGATCAAGGCCCTGATGGGCATGCAACCGGTCACCTCCGGCCGCATCCTGCTCCGCGGCGAGGACATCACCCGGCGCCCTCCCCACGACCGACCGGCCCTCGGCATGGCGCTCGTGCCGGAGGGACGCCGGCTCTTCAAAGACATGACCGTCCGCGACAACCTGCTGCTCGGCCTGCACTCCACCGCCGCCCGCCGCCGATCCGGGGGAGCACTCGACTTCGTCCACGACCTCTTCCCCATCCTGGTCCAGCGCAGCAATCAACTCGCCGGCACCATGTCCGGCGGCGAGCAGCAGATGGTCGCCCTCGGCCGCGCTCTCGTCTCCCGCCCGCAACTGCTCCTCCTCGACGAGCCGTCACTCGGCCTCGCACCGATGATCGTCGCGCAGGTCTTCGAAACCATCAGCCTCGTCGCCGACGAAGGCGTCACCGTCCTCCTGGCGGAGCAGAACATGCGCCGCGCCCTCGAACTCTCCGACCACGGCTACGTACTCGCCGACGGCCGCGTCGTCCTCGACGCCGGCGGAGCCGACCTGCTCCAATCCGACAGCGTCCGCAGCGCCTACCTGGGGGACGAAGGACCGCAGCCCGAGCCCGGCCGCGCCCTCACGCCGTCCACGACGTCCGTCCGGCCCACCCACCATCGTAGCCGGCGAGTTTGAGGTCGCGGTCGGCGCGCATGGTGGTCGCGTAGGTGGCCGGGTCCGCGCGATCGCCGAGCGCGTGGTGGTTCCTTGTCGTCGACTTCCACGACGACGCGCCGGCCGTGAGGGAGCAGGAGCAGGAAGTCCATTATGACGAGTTTGCGGACGAGTTCCTCGTCGAGTCGTGCGTGGGCACCCCGCGCCGTGGCCCGGTTCCTGCGGTGGGGTCCGGGAGTTGCTCGTGTCCGCTCTTTGTGTGGGCCGCCGGCCGCTGCGCCGGGTGGAGGGTTGCGGAGGTCGCGGCCGGGCGGCCGATGGACCGGGCCCTCGCCGCGGTCTTCCGCCGGACCGTCCTGGTGCGCTACCGCTGCGCCGGGATCAAACGCCTCCTGGAGGGGTACGCGGGGCCGGCGTTGAACCCGGGGGAGGAGTGGGCGGATCGGGCGACCGCGGACGCCGCGACGTACGGCGAACCGTGGGAGCAACTCCTGGCTCACGCGGCCTCCGCCACGGGTGCGCGGCCCTCCGCCGGGGTGGGAGCGTGTCGGCCGCGCGTTGCTCTTCGACGCGGGCCCCGACATCGTGCGCCGTCACGTCACACCCGGTTCGCACTGCTCGGCAGGCCCGGACGGTGCCGTTCGCCGAGGGCCACTATCGGTGGCGCGACGTCAACGAACGCTTCGACCCGCACAACGCCAACGCGTTGCGCGGCCTGGCGTGGCTGTTGTCGTTCCTGCCCGCGTCCGCCGACACCTCGGCCACGCTCGCCGCGCTGGTCGACGTCTCGCCGGTGCACGTCGAGGGGACCGGGCCGCGCAACCCCAGGGTGGCCAACGCGGGCGTGACGGCCCTGTTCCGCGTCGGTGACGACGCGGCACGGGCCGAACTGCGGGCGCTCGCCGACCGAATTGCCTTCAAGGGCACCCTCACGCAGATCGACAACGCGCCGGCGGCATCCTCCTGACGGGAGGCCCGCGCCGTATTCCGTGCCGGACGCGAGGGTGGTCGTGCGTGAGACGGTTTTCGGGTCGGGGACAGGAGGTTCGGGGCGTGGAGGAAGCGTGGGCCGTGCGGGACAGGGTGAAGCGGAAGGGGGCGGCCATGGCCGAAGGTCGTGATTGGTTCGGGGCGCTCGGGTCGTTGATGCCGCCGGAGCCGGGGTCGGGCGAGACGTTCGTTCCCCGTCCCGGTGTCGCCGGCGAGGAGGCGTATCCGAGTGACTACGTGGCCTTCGTGCGCGGGTACGGGTGCGTGGAGATCGGGGAGTGGCTCGGTGTCTCGGCTCCGGCGGGGGCGTGGTCGCCGGAGTTTCCCGCGGGCACGGTGGAGACGGCCACCGAGGGTATGCGCGACGTCTGGGAGAGGACCGGTCCACCCGACCTGGTCACGCGGGGTTGGGCGTTTTGGCCCTGGGGCTCGACGGGGGGATGGCGACATTCTGGGGTGGCTCGTGGACGGCTCGGATCCCGAGGCGTGGAGGACGCTCGTGGGGGACCAGGGCCGCGAAGCAGACCACCATGGGCCGTCCGTCGACGTTGACGACGTCGAAGTCCCGGATCTGCCGGTCGGAAGTTATTCGGCTGGACGCGAGCAGGGATGGGGAGTTCGTCATCGAACACCATCGCCGGCCGGCGACGCGCCAAGAGCGACGGGCGTGGGAGCGGTGATCGACGGTGATCGGTTCACGTCGTAGGGCATCTCGAGGATGAGGTCCGGTGTCGGCGGCAGGACGCGCGTGGGGGTGTCGTAGTCCGACCAGGCGATGGTCCGCGAGCGGGTGGGTGCTCCCGTGAGGATCGCGCGCTCGGGGAGCGGTCGTCCTTTGGCGGGGATGTACACGTGGGTGGTGCCGGTCGGGCGGGTCCGCTCGAACACGATCGAGGGGTGGGCGTTCGGCGTGGGGGCGGCCCTACGGGTGGCCTGGGCGAGCACCTCGACGAACCCGCGCGGATCGTAGGACTTCGAGGTGGTCAGGACGTCGGCGCGCAGCGGGTCGTCGCTCAGGAGGTGGGCGTACTTGCCGTACAGGTCGTTGATCAACGCGTCGTCCTGGGGGTCCAGGTAGCCGAGTGCGTCCGCCCAGAACAGGCGGGTCGCCCTGACGTACACGTCGGAACCGACGCTGATCACCTCGACGACCAGGTCGCCGGATTCCATGCGGGCGGTGAAGTCCCCGGTCCTGGCGTCGAGTCGCATGTCCGTGCGCGTATCGGGCTCGCCGTTCCCGATGGCGTCGACCACGACGTGGACGGAGCGGGCGTGTTCCACCAGGGCCCTGACCCGGTCACGCAGTTTCGCGTCGCTCAGGGCCGAGTTGTCGCTGCTCTCCGAACTCGTTTCGTCGAGTACGCCCACCACCGAGCAGCCCGTCGCGAGCAGCACGACCAGCGCCGCCGCCACGGCTGTCGATCGCCGGAGCACGGTCGTTCGTGCCGACTGGAGAAGGCGACGACTTCCTGCGGACGGCGGGCGGTCGTACGACACCGAGCCCCGACCGGACACGGCCGTCGTCGTCTCGACGCCCGAACTCGGGTACGGGCCCGGCGTTTCGTCGTCGTCCCCGCCTCGCGGAGACCGCGCCGGCACCGCCGCGAGTGTCGCGCTCTTGCGGACGGACCGCCTCGAAACCGATCGCGTTCGTTTCGACACAGGACTCCCCATCCCCCGGCTGGGTCCCACCGACCACAACCGGGCCCATCATCGCGGAAGCGTGATCGAGGGGATCAGCCGGGGGCCTCGACGAATTGAGCCGTGAACCAGCTCACTGAACGACCCGTGGTCCACATCTGATGACGTGCCGATGCGCGAACACCGCTCTTTCGGGGCGGTGTTCGCGCATCGGCAGGTCGTCGGCCATGACGGTCGTCGCCGACGCCTCCGGGCCTCCCTCCCACCGGCTCCGGTGCCACCGGACCGTCTGAGCGTCGTGCACAACCCGCGCCCGGAGTTGAGCACCGTGCACCTTGGTCGCAGGAGGCGGTGGCTTCCAGCGTCGAGGTGACGGATCCAAGCAGCACATATGGGAGGAGAAACACCCATGCGTATACGAACGTTCATCGCCGCGTCGGCGGCCGTGCCGGCCCTCGCCGGCGGCATGGCGGGCACCGCCCACGCCGACAACAGTGGCCAAGCGGACGGCCGCCCTGCTTCCGCTTCCGACACCGGCACCGAGGCGCGCGCGGCGGGCACTCCGGACGAGTACAGCGTGGCGATCATCATCGACGGGCACAAGTACGGCAACGTCTTCTGGGACGACTATGACGGAAGCACCGACAAGGACGATGTCAGGGTACGTGACCGCGAGTTCGACGGGCAGTCCATCGAACTGAAGGTCTACCGACACGGCACGACGTACTCGGAGCACGCTTACTCGGGCGAGACCAAGACCATCGGCACCGGCAACCTGCCCAAGGGCGAGCGGATCTACTTCAGCGCCTGCGGCTGGGACAACGGCAAGCGGGTGGGTTGCACGGACTCGGTGTGGTTCCGCGAGTAGGATCACCGCCGCATCCTGCTGCCCCGGCCGCGCTCGAAAGGCCGGGGCAGCACCCGTGGCGGCCTCCACCCTTCCGGAGCCGCCGAGCACTCTTCCGCCTGCCGGATGTGCCCGATGCTCAGACGGCGCGGGCGTTGGTGATGTGAAGGGCGTGCACGACCTCGTGAATGCCGGTGCCGGTGGTCAGCAGATCGAGGCCCAACAGGGCCTCGGCGGTACGCAGGTGGGCCCGGACCGTGTTGCGGCTGACGCCCATGCGGCAGGCCGCCTGCCGGGCGTCGGTATCGGCGTCGATCCACGCCTGAAGGGTGCGGCGATGCCGGGCGTCAAGGGGGCGGAGGGTGGCCCGCGACCAGACGGCGGCGCGCTCGGTGCTCAGCAAGTGGTCCAGGCTGGGAACGGGTTGGTAGTCGTCGGGTTCCGGGCCGGCGCCTGAGCTGCTCAGCGCGAGGGCCAGGTGGACGGCAGCGCGGGAGTGGACGTCGGCGAGGTCCCGGCCGAGGGCTTGTTCCGCACGTCTGATATGCGCGGCGACGGTATTGCGGCTGAGCCCGAGCAGATGCGCCACGGCGGACCTCGGCATGTTCATGGCCAAGTTCGTCACCAGCCCGGCTGGTCGTAGCCGATGCCGGGGCGGCGGGGCCCGTACCAGCCGCGGTTCTCACGGCGGGAGTTCGGCGACAGCCGGGATGATCGGGCTCGCCCGAAGGGGACAGCGTGATATCAAGGCCACGCAGTAGGCCCCTCGGTCCGAGACGGCAGGTTCCCGATGTCCCCGGCCGCGGAGCGACCGGGGACATCGGCGGGCGGAGTGCGTCCTGAACGCAAGCTGCGCCGACAGGGTCAGCTGTTGTCCCTGATATCGGCCGCCTCGTCGGATGCGAACGCCACGTCCGCAAAGGTCGTCCGGCATCCGAGGCCGTTCGGTGACTGCGCGAGGAATCCGACCTCGACCGGCATGTCGATCGGTGTTCCCAGGCTGCATACGCGTACCAGGTGCCACGTCCGGCCGTCGGCCGAGCTGTGCAGGGCGAACGCGTGGGTCATACGGGAGACGCGCAGGTATACGGCATCCCCTGCCACGTCCCATGAGTTCGCGTCGTCGGACGCCCCGCGTGTCACGACCGAGACGACGCTCCCCCGGCCCGCGGGCGAGAACTCGAAGCACAGCTTCAGCCAGGTCGTCTCGTCGGCCCACACCACCAGTACGCCGGCGTCGAAGGTGTGCTTGAAATCGACGTGAACACGGGCGCTCAGCTGAAACGGCCCGGCGACGGCTCCGGTGAGCCTGGTCAGGGCAGACGGCGGCTGCCCGGGCCCGGCGGTCGGGTCGATGAACAAGTCGCTCTTTTCGGCGGCGACGATTTCGAGTGTGCCGTCTGGGACTGTCCTCCACCGCGCTCCGTCCGGGCCGCCGGCAGTCAACGGAAACGGCAGCCCTGGCAGCCGGACGGCCTCGGGATTCATCGGCGCACCTTACCGGGGTCGTGGCTCAACAGGTCCTCCAGATCGCACAGTGCCAGCGAGTCGAGCCGGATGTCCGCAGCGTCGAAGTCGTGCGAACGGGTCAGCACGTGCGGCACCGCGACACACAGGGCGCCGGCGGCCTTGGCCGCCCGCACCCCACGCCCGGAATCCTCGAAGGCCACGATGTGCTCGGGTTCCGTCCCGAGCCGCCGCGCAGCCAGGAGGTACAGATCCGGTGCCGGCTTGACACGTACGACATCGTCCGCAGTGACCACCACGGAAAAGGCATCGCGCAGCCCGAACCGGTCCAGGTAAGGGACCACGGATGCCTCGCGGGAACTGGACGCGATGGCGAGCGGCACGGCGCGCAGCCGTGCCTCGGCGATCAGACGGCGCACACCGGGCAGCGGCGCCTCGTATGCCATCCACGCTCTGAAAAGGCCTTCCGCCTGTTCTTCCAACTCGCTCGCGTCCACGCTCCCGCACCGGGCGGACAGGTCCGTGAACGGATCGAAGTCGTGCAGCGTTCCGCCGACGGACTCGACCACAGAGGCGTACGGCAATTCCTGGAAGTACGTCCGGTAGAGCCGGCGCAGTACCGCGAGCCACAGCACTTCCGTGTCGGCGACCAGGCCGTCGAAATCAAGTACCAGCGCCTTGCGTTGCCTGCTCATGAAGTCGCCACCGTGTCCGAGGAATCGCTGTGGGGAATGAGCCGGATGTCCGTCCGGTACGACGCGGATCGGCCGAATGTACACGCTGCGGCGAAGGCATAGAGCGCAGCGATCGCTCCGAACAGCAGCAGCGGCCGCACGTCGAAGACGACCGCTGCGAGGTAGCCGGTCGGGATGGACACCACGGCGGTGAACGTCTGCACCGCGGCGAAGAACGCGGCGCGTTCGCCCGTGTGGACGCAGCTCACGACGATGGCATCCCGGTAGGACTCGACCAGGAAGGGTCCTGCCGAGGTAAGCACGGCGCACACGCACAGCAGCACGATCTCGCCCCGGCCCAGCAGCAGGAACAGCGCCCAGCCGGCGCAGCTGGTGACGAGTGACCAACGCACCATTGCGCCTGCCGGGATCCTCCCGGACGCCCGCGGCATGACGACCGTGTAGCAGAACAGCGCGGCAAGCGCCCCCACAGCCGGGACCGCGCCGACTACGAGGTGTCCGTACCCCAAGGTCTTGGAAAGGTACACGGCCAGGAAGATGTTGAGTTGAAAGGCGACGAAACTCGACACGTACATCAGGATCAGACGGCGCAGCGCGGCGTGTCGGCCCGCCGCCCGCAGCAGCTTCCCCCCGTCGAGCACGCTGCGCAGCAGTCTGGTGTCGGCGTGCCGTTCCATCGCCTCGGAGCCGGCCCGCGTCTCGACGGTGTACCGATGGCGGAGCAAGTTGTGCAGGAGCATGGCAAGTCCGCCGACGAAGAACAGGACACGCAGCGTCGGCACCGTGCCGTACCGGTCCATGAAGAGCCCGACGACGGGCACCAGCAGCCCCGCGAACATGATCACCACTTTGATGGCCGCGAAGATACGCGGCCGGTCCTCCTCCGGGCTGTCCTCCGTCGCCAGGAGCCAGAACGACACGTTGACGATCTTGGAGGAGGCGTTGAGCAGGTAGCCGACGAGGAACATCCAGGTGTTGTGGCTGAACGCCCAGACGAACATCGGGACGACCCAGGAGGTGACGTCGAACCAGAAGGTGGCCCGGCGTCGCCCCATCCGGTCGGTCAGGGCGCCTGCGACGAGCTGGAACATGAACGCGACGTACAGGTTGGCAGAGAGAATGGCGCCGATGGCGACGGTGCTCAGGCCGACGCTCTCCATGTACAGAGTCGCGTAGTACAGCGCGGCCGTACCGAAGACCGCCCAGAACGGCTCTGTGTAGATGCAGTACCGCGCATTGCGGTGGAGGTCCCCGACGAAACCCCGGCGGGTCACGACCGGATCACGGCCTTGACGGCCTTCACGTCGACTGCCTGCCCGGTGGCGAGGTCGACGCCCATGGTGGCTTCGAAGGCTTGGCGGAAGTCGGGCATGCCGACCTCGGTGGTCACCATGTCCGCCAAGGCCGGGGTATCCGCAGCGAAGTCCAGCGCCGGGCCGATCGCGTCGTGTACGGGGACGGCTGCGACGATGCTCAGCCCGTCGTCGATGAGCCGCGTGGGTGCCACCTCGACGCGGTAGGTGTCGTCATAGCCCATCGGCACCACCCGGCCGCCCTTTGCGACGACCTCCAGCGCCGTGGCCAGTTGGTTGCCGACCGCGTCGATCACCACGTCGAACTTCCTGCCGCCGGTAAGCTCCGCAACCGTCTCCGGGGTGAGGTCGGCGGGATGGAGCGCGTGGTTGGCGACACCGGCGGCGAAGTCGCGGCGGAACGCGTTCGGTTCCGTGGCCACGGTGAGCCGGCACAGCCTGCGGGTGATCGTCTGGCACAGCAGCCCGATCGCGCCGGACCCGATCACGAGCGCGGACTCGTGCGGGCGCAAGTTCGACTTGAGGACGCTGTTCAGCGAACATCCCAGCGGTTCGATCAGGCTTGCCACCCGCCAACTCATGCCTTCGGGAATCGGGTACAGGTACTGCGCACTGCCGACGTAGTACTCGGCGAACGTGCCCGCAAGCGTGAAGCCCACCTGGTGGTCGTCGAAGTTGAAGCAGTAGCAGTAGGCGCCCAGCCGGCAGTTGCGGCATGTCCCGCAGGACTGCGTGGGATTGACGACGACGCGGTCGCCGACTTTCAGGTGGGTCACAGCGTCGCCCACTTCGACCACAGTGCCCACTCCTTCGTGGCCGAGCACGGTGCCGACGTCCGCGACATCGAGCTTGCCCGCGAGGATTTTGTGGTCGGTGCCGCAAATGCCGGTCATGGCGATCCGCACCTTGGCTTGGTGGGAAGCGGTCAGCCGCGGTTCCTCGACATCGACGAGGTCCATCCGCCCTTTGCCCGCGTAGACAAGTGCCCGCATCAGCAGTGCTCCGTTCCGTCGTATTGCCGGTAGGTGGCCAGAGCCGCGACGACGGCCCGCTCCACGTCGTCCAATTGCGCCGGTGTGTGTCGGTCCGAGAAGACGAAGTAGCCCTTGGTGAAGATCTGTTGGTCGGCGAGCGCGGTCATCAGGTGCGAGCGGACCGGGTCCGTCCAGAAGTCCGACGCCCCGGGGGTACCGAGCGAGAAGCTGGAGTAGTCGCCGCGGACTTCGACTCTGCCGACCAGTCCCGGTTCGGCGATGCGGGCGCGCCAGTCGGCCATCATCGTGGTGGCCCGGGCCCGCCACGACGGCCATTGCGGCGCCTGTTCCAGCAGGTCCTCACAGGCCAGGGCGGCCGCGAACGCGAGCGACTCGCTGGAATGGGCGTTGCTCATGCGGACTTCCGCGGCACGCATGACCAGGTGGCGGTCGCCGAGGACGGCAGCGAGCGGCAGGCCGTTGGCCATGCCTTTGGATATGCACAACAGATCCGGCCAGACATCGGCTTCGCCGCACGCGCCCCGAGGGCCCATGCGCATTCCGCAGGTGACCTCGTCGAAGACCACCACAACGCCCCGGGACCGGGCTTCCTCGGCGATGGTCCGCAGATCGCCCGCAGACCAGCGGTTCGGACACAGGACCACGGCTGCGGGGAGGCCCTGGGATCCGCGCACCAGGTCGACCACGCGCTCGATGTCACCTGGCCCGCAGGCCAGGGTCAGCGCCGCCACGGCCCGGGGGATGCCGAGTTCCCCGGGGCTCTGGGCATAATGCGCCGACGCGGCCCAGTCGTGCCAACCGTGGTACTCCGTCGCGACCACGAGGTCTCGGCCGGTCGCCGCTCGGGCCATGCGCACCGCGCCGCTCACCGCGTCGGCACCACTCTTGGCGAACTTGACCGACTCGAACACCCCGAGCCGGGCCAGGAGCCTTTGCGCCAAGGCCAGTTCGAGCGGATCAGCGACGGAAAACGAGGTTCCGCGCCGCAGTTGCGCGATCACGGCTTCCTCGACCTCGGGGCGCCGGTGCCCCCATGTCACCGTGCCCATGGCCATCTCGCAGTCCAGCCAGGTGCGGCCGTCGACATCCGTGAACTCGGCATCCTTCGCGTGCGCCGCTGCGATCGCACCGCGCCCTGGCAGCAGTCGGTGCGGTGTCTTGGCCAGCGTGCTGCACCCGGCCGGCACGATATTCTCGACCTCGGCGAGCCACGCGAGACTGCGCGTATCCGAAGCGGCGCCCTCTGGCGTGGCCGTCACCGAACCCTCGCTCCCGGCCAGCAGCCGGCGGTCAGGTCCGCCAGGCTCTGCACGTTGCCGTACAGGTCGACGACGACGTCCGCCGACTGCGTCTCCAGGCGCTGGGTCAGCCACATGCCGTTGTCCAGCAACCGCACGAAGTTCTCGACCAGGATCAGCATCGGCCGCGGCTCGGTGAGGAGTTCTCTCGGCAGCATTTGCGGAAGCAGGATGGGGCTCCCGCCGTCGACGCGCGTCGAGTAGTCCAGAATGTCGTGCCGGTCGATCCCCGATGCCTCGGCAAGCGCTCGCCAGAAGTCGGCGGCGTCCGTGCGCGTTTCCGCGAGGTCGAGTAACAGGTGGTCGCGCACGTCCACCGCACGGTCCGCGAGGCCGGCGAGGAGCCGAGGGGTGATGTCGTTGTCGATCTGCGCGCCCCAGGACTTCCAGAACCGCGCGAGGTTGTTCTTCCGATTTCCTTCGCGGTGCACCCCATTGCGCCGCTCCCAGTGGTACGAGGTGACCCTCGGGTCGATCACCGTGCGGTAGCCGAGCCGCCTCGCCCGCATCTGGTAGTCGAAGTCCTCATAGCCGTTGAAGTAGCGCTCGTCCAGCAGTCCCACCTCGTCCCGGACTTGCCGGGTCATGGCGAAGAGCGCGAATGCGGCCATCGGGACGGTGTACGGGTCCTGCGGCAGAGCGGCAGGCCTGGCGTTGAGGTAGAGGTGTCTGCCGAGAGTCTCGCCGAACGAGATGCCGCAGTGCTGCACGCCCCCGGTCTGCGGGTACAGCAGCACGCCCGCGGTCATGCCCGCGTCGGGGTTGTCGCGCAGCGTCCGCAGCATTCCGGACTGCCAACCCGGTTCCAGGATCAGATCCGAGTCGACGAAGAAGATGTGATCGCCCTCCGCGAGGGCAAGGCCTTGGTTCAAGGCCTGTCCGCAACCGCGCGGGTTCTCGTTGTGGAGCGTCGCCACAGTGATCGCATGGGCCCGCTCCGCCTTGACCGCCCGGCCGAACTCCTCGATCTGCTCGCCTACTTCCGTACCGGAGCCGTCGTTGACAACGATTAACTGCGTATCCGGCTCGACCGTCTGCCGCATTGACTCCAGGAAGAGAGCCAGCACGTTCCGGGATTGGAACACGGGCACGATGACACTGCTGCGCATAAATCTCCTTTGAGTACCCCGTCGACGCATACCGACCCGCAGGCCAGGCTGACGCGTCGGCAGCACGGCGACAGAGGCGACCACGCTGGACCTCCGTCGAGAGCTGCCGGGCGGACCGTGAACGTTCACGTGAACGTTCACGAGTCTCCATGCACCCGGTTTTCACTGTCAACCCTCAAGACTGCTCCGCCACTTCGTCCGCGGAGCGCAGACGCCGGGCGCCGCGGACGGCGCGCGAAGGGCGGACACGGCAAACCACCAGTGCCGCGCCCGGCACTAGAATCGCGCACACGATTCGGATTCGGCGATGCGCGGCAATGATCGGGCGAGGGGACGGACGGCCACATGCAGAACCACGGCTGGAAGCCGGGCGGTTCGCGCGTCACCATCGAGGACGTCGCACGCGCTGCGAGCGTCTCCCGACAGACGGTTTCGCGCGCGATCAACGACAAGGGCGAGATCGGCCCCGAAACACGTGCGCGGGTCCTCGACGCCGCGCAACGGCTGGGCTACCGCCCCAACAGGTTCGCGCGCGGCATGGTGTCGGGGGCCGGCATCACCCTCGGCCTACTGGTTCCCCATCTACGGAACCCGTACTTTCCCCAAGTCGCCGACAGTGTGGTGGATTCCGCAGCCGAACTCGGGTGGACAGTGGTCGTGCACCACACCCAGTCGACGGTCGAGGGGGAGCGCTCGGCTCTGGCGGCGATCGAGCGGCAGGCCGACGCGTTCGTCGGGTACCTGGAGCACCGGGAGTCGTTGGTGCGGGCCGAGCAATGCCATATGCAGTTCGTCCTGTTCGGTGGAGAGGACTACCGGATCACCGGCCCGCGATTCGCCCGCGTCGATGTCGATTTCCGCCACGGGATGCGCTTGGCACTGGGACACCTGCGCAAAACAGGCCATTCGAGGATCGGATTCCTTGACGTGCGCAAGCAGTCCGCACCGCGCGAGCCGAGTCCACGCGCCGCGACCCTCCTCGACCTGGTGGACGACGAGTTCGATATCGCCCTCGGGGTAGCCGCGGAATCGACCGTGGAAGCCGGTGCCGAAGGCGCCCGCAGACTCCTGGCCGAACACCCGGACATCACCGCGATCATGACGTACAACGACATCACCGGCATCGGAGCCGCCCGTGCCGTGATGGCCGCGGGGCTTCACATACCCCAAGACTGCGCGATCGTCGGCTTCGACGGCCTGGACGTCGCAGACCTGGTGGACCCTCCGCTGACGACGCTGCGCGTCGACCTGCGACGACTTGGGCGGGAGTCCGTGCGCCTGGTGGAGCGTGCGATCGGAGGGTCCGCCGACGAGCCCGCCGCTGTGATCGCGCCAACCCTGGTCGTCAGGCGCTCGACCGTGGGGGAATGAGCACACCGATCCGCAACTCGACGCCCCGAAAGAAGACTTCGGTCTTCTGGTCGCCGGGCGCACCCGGCATAGCGCTGGTACGGGTTCGGGCTGTCGGCGGACGACGGGCCGTCGGATCGGGTGTCGGTCCGTCCGGTCGTCACGCCTGACGCGGACGTCGCACCGACGCGCACCGCGTCCACGTCCCCGGCGACAAGTGCGCGGCACCGCACCGCGATCCGCCCTTCGAAGCGCGCCGACGCGGCGACGATCGAGGCGTGCTTCGTCGCGCTCCTCGAAGGGCGGCTGAGCCGTGAGGCCATCACCCGTCCCGCGCGGCTCGACCGGGCACGAGCAGCCGGGTGGCCGTTGCCTCATGCGGCGGCCACCCGGGGGTCACGCGTCCACTTCCGCGTGACCCCCGGCGGTACCCGCTTCCACCCCCCGAGGCCCGAAGCCCGAGGCCCGGAACCCCGAGCCCCGAAGCAGCGAGCCCCGAGTCACCGATCCCGAACCACCGAGCCCCGAAGCCCTCGTGGCGCTGACCTCCGGCAGGTCGGTCGCGGCTTCGGAGGTACCCGGGTGGTCCTGGTCGCGCGCCCGGCTGCGGTCCGCACGAGCCGTTCCGAGCGCGTTGGACACGAACACCCGATTGAACGTCTGCTCCTCAGGTGCGGTTGGTCGCTTCCCACGGTCCCGACGGTGTCGCGCACGGTGGCGGCACCGCCATGGGTCGGCCCGGCGGCACGGCACGTGCGTCGCGCCGCGTACGGGCCGCATCGGCGAACGCCTGTCGTCGATGCGGCCCTGGTCGCTCATCGGGCGGGGGCGCCCGGTCAGGACCTGTTCGCGGGCTCGGACGCGCCGGCCGCGTTCCGGTCCGAAGACTCGACGCCCGGGTCGTCCCCGGTGCCGTGGATGAGGCGGATCACCGCCTGGCTCACCGAGTCGTAGTCGTGCGTGTTGGCCACTTCCCCGGCGATCCGGTAGTCCCGCATGACCAGCACCCGGTCGGCGAGGGTGACCATCTCGGGCAGGTCGCTCGTGATCAGCAGGATGGCGAGGCCGTCCGCGGCGAGCTGCCAGATGAGTTGGTGGAAGGCCGCCTTGGTGCGGACGTCGATCCCGACCGTGGGTTCGTCGATGACCAGGATCTCGGTCTGTGCGGCGAGCCACTTCGCGAGGCTGACCTTCTGCTGGTTGCCGCCGGAGAGTTGGCCCACGAGTTGGCCCGGGCCCGCGACCCGGATGCCGAGCCGCTCGGTGTACTCGGCCACGAGATCCCGTTCGCGATGGGCGGGCACGTACCCGAGGACGCGGCGGATCCGCGACCACACGGTCACCGCGATGTTCATGCTGAGTGGTTGGTCGAGGAAGAGGCCCTCCTCCTTGCGGTTCTCCGGGACGTAGCCGATGCGATGGGTGTTCAGCGCCTGGCCGACGTTGCGGATCCGGACGTCCTCGCCACGCACCCGGACCGTGCCGCCGACGACGCGGTCCAGGCCCACCAGCGCCTTGGCGAGTTCGGTGCGGCCCGCACCGACGAGCCCGTACAGGCCGACGATCTCGCCGCGCCGCACGTCGAGCGAGACGTCGCGATGCCCGGCGGCTGTCGACAATGCGTCGAGTTCGAGCAGCGGCGGCCCCTGCGGATCCACCGTGCGCGGCGCGAACTCCCGGGCGGTGTGGGCGCGTCCGACCATGACGCCGACGATGTCGTCCCGGCTGTAGGCGGTGATCGGCTCGGCCTCCAGGACCGAGACGCCGTCACGCAGCACGGTGACCGTGTCGCAGAGCGCGAAGACCTCTTCGAGTTTGTGACTGACCAGCAGGACGGCGGTGCCCTGGTCGCGCAGTCGCCGCACGATCTCCAGCAGCCGGTCCGTCTCGCGCAGGGTGAGCGCCGACGTGGGTTCGTCCAACAGCAGCACCTTGCTGTCGGTGGACAACGCCTTGGCGATCTCGACCAGTTGGATCTGCGCGGTCGACAACGAGCCGACCCGCGCGTCGAGATCCAGATCGAGGTCGAGCAGGTCCAGGCAGCGCCGGGCCTGCGCACGCATCGAATCGCGGTCGACCAGCCCGCGACGGGACGGGATCTGCCGCAGGGTGATGTTCTCGGCGACGGAGAACTCGGGGACGACGTTGCGTTCCTGGTGGACCACCGAGATCCCCGCGCGGACCGCGTCGTGCGGCGAGTGGAAGTCGACCGGGGCGCCGTCGAGCACGAGTTGCCCGCCGTCGGGGCGGTACAGGCCGGTGACGACCTTGATCAGGGTGGACTTGCCGGCGCCGTTCTCGCCGAGCAGGGCGTGTACCGAACCGGCCTTCAGGCGCAGCGTCGCGCCGTCGAGGGCCCGGACGCCGGGAAAATATTTGGCCAACCCGTCGGCCGACAGGATCGACCCGGCGGATCCGGCCGACCCGGCAGCGGCAGCGGCTGTTGCGGGGTGGGTCACGATGCGCTCCTGGCGATGTCCGTCCGCGGTGACGTCGCGG
This sequence comes from Embleya sp. NBC_00888, assembly GCF_045207655.1. Classification (NCBI taxonomy): domain Bacteria; kingdom Bacillati; phylum Actinomycetota; class Actinomycetes; order Kitasatosporales; family Streptomycetaceae; genus Embleya; species Embleya sp. NBC_00888. The sequence goes on from NZ_CP108785.1 coordinate 5,074,430, forward strand.
GCTTGTCGGGCGGGTGTCCCTCCCGTGGGATCGCGTCCCGGTCCGGTGACCGCCCGGCGCGTTCCTGCCGGACGGCGCGGATGCGTCCCGCGAGCACGGTGCCCAACACCACCGCGCCCACGGTGAAGTTGACCCAACTCGGGTCCAGCGAGTACTGCGCGCGGGCCACGTCGACCAGGCGCACGATGAACGCCGCGAGTACGGCGCCCAGGACGGACACCGATCCGCCCGCGAGGGCGGCCCCGCCGATGATCGGCGCGGCGAAGCTGGGCAGCAGCCAGTCCCCGCCGATGCTCTTGTTGACCCCGGGCGCGGAGGCGACGGTGAGGATCGCGGCGACCGCGATGATCAGCCCGGACAGCGCGTGCGCCGCGATCACGCTGCGGTCGTTGGAGATACCCGACAACCGGGCCGCGAGCGGGTTGCCACCGCTTGCCAGCAAGCGGCGGCCCGCCGTCGCACGCCGCAGGAAGAACGCCAGCGCGGCGGCCACGAGCAGCGCGATCAGGAAGATCACCGGGACGTTGAGCACCGACTCGGTGCCGAGCCGGGCCAGGCCCGACCCGCCGAGGTCGATCGTTCGGGTGCCGGCGAGCCGGTACTGGAGTCCGCCCAGGATCGTCATGGTCGCGAGGGTGACGATGAACCCGTTGATCCGGGTCGCGACGACGAGCAGGCCGTTGATCGCGCCGATCGCCGGCCCCGCGGCCAGGGCGATGACGATCGCCATCGGGGCGGGCACGCCGTGGTCGGCCATCAGCACGGCGATCAGGACGGCCAGGAAGCCGCCGAGGGTGCCGACGGACAGGTTCATCTGTCCGACGGCCAACACCACGAGTTGGGCCAGGCCGATCAGGATCGGCACGGTGAGGTAGAGCAGGATGCCGTGCACGGCGTCGCCGCGGAGCAGGCTGCCGTGCGAACTCGCCACCAGGATCGCGAATCCGACGGCGCCCACCACGATCAGGGTCATCTCGGTGGAGCGGGAGAAGCGTCCCGACGCGGCGCGTCGGGCGGTGGCGAACAGGTCCGGGGTGGTCATGGTCGGGCCACCGCCCGTCGGGTCGCGACGATCGACCTGATCCGGTCGGTGGACAGCGCGAGGAGCAGGATCACACCGAGGTAGATGTTGAGGTTCTCCAGTCCCGTGCCCAGGGTGGTCAGACCCTGCCGGATCACCTGGACGAGCGACGTGCCGAGCAGAGTGCCCACGACGGACACGGCGCCGCCGGTGAGCAGGGTGCCGCCCAGGACCGGGCCCAGGAAGGAGGGGATCATGAACTCCGAGCCGATGCCCGCGGTGAACGACCCGCTGGTGACCGCGAGCATGAAGCCCGCGAGGCCGGCGAGCATGCCCGACAGGGCGTGGGCGCCGATCACCCGGCGCATGACGGGCACACCGGAGTACTGGGCGGCAGTGCTGTTCGAGCCGACCAGGAGGAGTTCGCGGCCGGTCCGCGTGCGCGAGTACAGGTACCCGACCAGCGACATCGCCACGACGGTGAACAGCAGGATCTGGGGGACCGCCGGCGAGCCGCAGACGTTGCCCACGCACACGTCGGCCAGCGAGTAGCCGCGGAGTTCGTTCATGCCGGCGGGCTTGGCGGTGAACGCCGCGACGTCGGTCAGTTGGGAGTACGTCAGCGACACCAGGCCGAGTAGGGCGAAGTCCATCGCGAGCGTGACCACGAACGAGTTGACGCCGGTGGCGCTGATGATCCACCCGGTGAGCGCGCCGATCGCGGCGCCGGCGAGGAGGCCGATCGCCAGTCCGGCGTACAGCGGCAGATGCCACTCCTGGTAGGCGATCCCCATGAACATCGCGGAGAACGCCGCCATCCGGCCGACGGCCAGGTTCATGTGGCCGATCGACATCGCGGCCATTTGCGACAACCCCACCACGGTGAAGACGGCGATGTCGCGCAGCAGCGGGAACAGGGTCAGTTGCTGGTCGTAGAAGGACGCGCGGGCGGAGCCGAAGGCGACCACGAGAGCGGCGCCGACGACGAGCAGGCCCACGCGTTGGGTGGTGCCGGCCGACCAGCGGCCGGCCCATCGCGCCCCCGGCGCGGCGGTGGGGGCGGCCCCCGAACGCGTGAGGTCGCCCTCGACGTCGGGGGGTGGCGGGGTGCGCCCGGTCATGCGGTCCTCCTGTCGTCGATCGCGTCGGTGTTCCAGGCGATTCCCAGGCCGGCGGCTTCGGGCGCGACGGCGTGGCCGTCGCGGACCCGCATCTCGTCGTGGGTGATCGCGCGCAGTTGTGGGATGTGTTCGACGTAGCGTCCGTTGGGTACGGCGGCGGTGAGGCTGACGTGCAGTTCCATCAGGAAGTGCGGGCACACCTCGACGTTGAACGTCTCGGCGAGGTGGGCGACCTTGAGCCACGGGGTGATCCCGCCGACCCGGGCGACGTCGACCTGCACGATCGATGCCGCGCCGCGGGCCAGATAGTCGCGGAACTGCCCTGCGGAATAGAGGGATTCGCCCACGGCGATCGGTATGGATGTCGACCGGGCGAGCGCGACGTGGCCTTCGACGTCGTCGGCCGGCAGCGGCTCCTCGAACCAGGCGATGCCCAGTCCCTCGATCGCGGCGGCGCGTCGCCGGGCTTCCCCCGCGGTCATCGACTGGTTGGCGTCGACCATGATGTCGAGGCCGTCCCCGACGGCCTCGCGTACCGCGCGCAGGCGTTCGACGTCCTGCTCGATCCTGGGCTTGCCGACCTTGAGTTTGACGCCCTGCCAGCCGGCGGCCTGTGAGGCCAGCGCCCCGGCGACGAGTTCGTCGGTGCTCAGGTGCAGCCAGCCGCCCTCGGTGTCGTACAGCGGCACTTCGGGGCGGAAGCCGCCGGCCACCCGCCACAGTGGCTCGTCGGCCCGCAGGCAGCGCAGGTCCCACAGCGCGGTGTCCACCGCGGCCAGCGCGAGCGAGGTGATCGCGCCGACGGTGGTCGATCGGGTGGCCGCGAACAGGTCGTGCCACACCCGCTCGATCTCTCGGGCGTCCCGGCCGTTCAGCCGGGGCAGCAGGTGGTCGCGCAGCATCGCGAGTACGGAGGTGCCGCCGGTGCCGATCGTGTAGGCGTAGCCGGTCCCGGTGTTCCCGTCGTCGGTGCCCAGTTCGACGAAGACGGTCTCCTGTTTCACGAAGGACTGCACCGCGTCGGTGCGCGTGGTCTCCACCTCGACGTCGACCATGAAGGCGCTCGCCTTGATGATCCTGGTCATGCGGGTCTCCCGAAGTCGTTTGTGCGGGTGTGCGTGCGGTGCCTCGGGATGCCTCAGGGGCAGGCCAGGACCGAGCCCTTGAAGTCGCCCATCAGCTGGTCGGTCTTGGCCTGCCGCTCGGTGTCGTAGGTGGCGACGTTGTCGCGGGTGACCACGAAGGAGCCGGAGTCGATCACGACGCCGGGCGTGCGCATGGTGCATTCCTTGCTTTGCAGTCGGCTCAGCGCCCACGTGCCGACGTATGCCTGGCCCACCGGGTTCTGCGTGACGGTCGCGGACACCGAGCCGTCGGAGACGCCGGCCAGGATCTTGGGGTCGTCGTCGATGGCGACGACCTTGATCGGCAGGTTGCCCTGCTTGATCGCGGCGGCCGCGGCCACGGCGGGGTTGTAGGCGGTGGCGACGAGGCCGTTGATCTTCGAGCCCTGCGCGGTCAGTAGGTCGGAGACCGCCTTCTGCGCGGTCTGCAGGTCGGTGTCGATGTCGGTCACCGTGGTCAGGAGGGTGACCTGGCCGTTGGTCTCGGCGACGGCCTTCTTGACACCGGCGATGCGCCGCTGGGTGTTGGAGTCGACGTTGTTTCCGGTCAGGTGGACCAGGCTGCCGTGTCCGCCCATCGCCGTGATGTTCGCCTGGGTGGCCTTGTAGGCGGCCTGCTCGACGTCGGTGGACAGGCAGAAGTCGGCCTTGAGGGCGCCGCCGGCGGGACACGATCCCAGCGAAGCGACGGCGAAACCCTTGGACTTGAGGTCGGCGAAGGTGCTGTTGACGTCGGTCGGGGACACGCCGAAGATGCCGAACGCGTTGGTCCCGCGCGCCGCCAGCGAGGTCAACAGGCTGTTCTGCTTGGCCTGGTTCCATTCGGCCGTCTCGTCGTAGGCCACGTTGCCGAGCCCGAAATCGGCCTTGGCCTTGGCGCCGGTGCCCTTCCAGAGCTGGAAGTAGGGGTGCGCGCCGCCGGGGACCAGGGCGACCTTGACGTCCGAGAGCGGGATCTTGTCGGCGGTCCCCTTGGCGCCGGCGGCGACGTCGCCGTCCTCCTTGGTGCTGCAGCCGGACAGGGCCGCGGCGAGGGACAGCGACACCACGGCGGAGAAGAGTGTGTTTCTGGCGAGCGATCGCTTCACAGGAATCAACCTTCGTCGTCGGATACTATATTTTCGAGAAGCATGCTCATGGATTTTGTTGCGGTCAAGGGTTCGGGTGCGGCGAATTTTTGCGGCCATGCAGTGCTGGTGTATAGCCGACAAATACCGTAAATGCGGGTGTCGAAGGCAGAAACTCGCCGGTTGCGATGGGCGCATATCGCTGCGACTCGGACCAGGGTCCGCGTGGAGCGGCTTCGCGCCTTGGTAGCCAAGAGCAGCGCAGATCGTATATTAATGATGCACGGCGGCTATACGGCATGCCTGCGTCTGCGGATGTCGTCGCGGGGGAACGCGCCGGTGTGTCCGCACCGAGGAGGAGAAGCGATGACGGAGGCACAGCCTCGACAGGGCCTCGCGGACACCGTGTGCGAGGCGATCGCACAACGGCTGGTCGACCACGAGATCGAACCGGGGGCCAAACTCAACATCAACACCCTGGCCCAAGACCTGGACGTGTCGCCCACGCCGGTACGGGAAGCCCTGGCCCGCCTGGAAGCGGACGGCCTGGTGGTCAAGCGGGCTCTCGCCGGATACTCGGCCGCGCCGCTGATGAGCGGCAAGCGGTTCGACGAACTCTTCGAGATGCGACTGCTGTTGGAGCCGGCCGCAGCCGCCGCGGCCGCCGAACGGGTCGGTGCGGAGGGCCTGCAAGCACTTACCGAAAGCCTGACCCGGATGCGCGCCGCGCAAGGCGACGGCAGCCGCGAGACACAGCGTCGCTTCCTGCACCACGACGCGCTCTTCCACGACGTGATCGCGGCCTCCGCCGGCAACTCGCTGCTCGCCGACACGCTGCGCCGCTTCCGGTCGCACACACATCTGTACCGGTTGTACTTCCCGGCCGGCGTCCCCGACGTCACGTGCCGCGAACACGAACTCGTCCTCGACGCCATCCGGGACGCTGATCCCGACGTCGCGGCGGCGGCCATGCGCACGCACCTGAGGCGCGCCCGCGAGCGGCTGCTCCCCGGGCTGGCCGCGGCGGGGACCGCGGGGGCGTGACGCGGAGCCCCCACCCGGGGCCGGTTGTTGCGTCGACGCACACCGGCCCCTCGCCCGGACCGTGGTCCGCGCGGCCCGCCCAGCCGGGTCGGCGGCGTGTCTTGCACCGAACAGGCCAGAGAATCCGAGGAGTTCACTCGTGAACGTGTTGCGTCAAAGTCCCGCGGAGGCGAACTCATGACCATATATCGGGACTTCGCCGGCTTGACGGCGATCGTGACCGGAGGGGCGGCCGGCATCGGCGCGGCGACGGCGCGCATGCTGGTCGCCCGAGGCGCCCGGGTCGCGGTGTTGGACCGGGACGTCTCGCCGATAACCGGCGACGCCGACGTTTCGGCCTTCACCGCGGACGTGACCGACGACGCGTCGGTCGTCACGGCCGTACGCGACGCGGCCGCGCTGCTCGGCGGGATCGACGTCCTGGTCAACAACGCGGGGATCGGTGCCGCCGGGACGGTCGCGGACAACGACGATGCGGAATGGCACCGGGTGTTCGACGTGAACGTGCTCGGAATGGTCCGGGTCACCCGGGCGGCATTGCCGCACCTGCGTGCCTCGGGGCACGCGGCGATCGTCAACACGTGCTCGATCGCGGCGACGGCCGGGCTGCCCAGCCGGGCACTGTACGCGGCGTCCAAGGGCGCGGTGCAGTCGTTGACCCTGGCGATGGCGGCGGACCACGTCCGGGAGGGCGTCCGGGTCAACTGCGTCAACCCCGGCACCGCCGACACCCCGTGGGTGGGCCGCCTCCTGGACGCCGCGCCGGACGCGGCCGCCGAACGGGCCGCGCTCGACGCCCGACAGCCGATGGGCCGCCTGGTCACCGCCGACGAGGTCGCGTTCGCGATCTGCTCGCTCGCGAGCCCGCTGGCCGCCTCGACGACCGGCACGAGCCTGGCCGTGGACGGGGGCATGCAGGGACTGCGGCTGCGGCCGGCGGAGTCGCGATGAAAGGCGCCGCACTGGGCCTGGGATGCGCGGGACTCGGCGGCCTGTACGAACCGCTCCCCGAGGCCGAGGCGCAGGCGACCCTGGAGGCGGCGTGGACCGGCGGGATCCGCTGCTTCGACACCGCACCGCACTATGGGGTGGGACTGTCCGAGGAGCGCCTGGGCAGGTTTCTGCGCGGCATTCCCCGAGCCCACTACACGCTGTCCACGAAGGTCGGCCGACTGCTGGTGGAGGACCCGGACGCACCCACGCACGGCGACGGCTTCTTCGGGACGCCCCGCCGACGACGGGTGCCGGACTACTCCGCGGCCGGGGTGCGCCGTTCCGTCGAGGAGAGCCTGCGCCGGCTCGGGCTCGACCGGCTCGACATCGTGCTCGTGCACGACCCCGACGAACACTGGGAACAGGCGTCCCAGGAGGCGATTCCCGCACTCGCGGAACTCCGCGACCAGGGTGTCGTGGGAGCGATCGGCGCCGGGATGAACCAGAGCGGGATGCTCGGGCGGTTCGTCACCGAGACCGACGTGGACTGCGTGCTCATCGCCGGCCGCTACACCCTGCTCGACCGCGGCGGAAGCGCGCTGCTCGACCGCTGCGCCGAACTGGGCGTCTCGGTACTGGCCGGCGGCGTGTACAACAGCGGCCTGCTCGCCGACCCGCGCCCCGGGGCCCGCTTCGACTACGCGCCCGCCGACCCCGACCTGCTCGCCCGCGCGTTGCGGCTCGACGCGCGGTGCGCCGCGCGTGGGATCCCGTTGCGGGCCGCGGCGTTGGGCTTCGCGGCCGAGCATCGCGCGGTCGACACCGTGCTCGTCGGGGCGCGCAACCCCGCGGAGGTCCGCGACGCGGTCGCGATGGCCGCGGTCGACATTCCCACCGACCTCTGGGAGCAGCTGGGATGATCACGATCGACGCCCACCACCACCTGTGGGACCCCGCGACCGGGGACCTCTTGTGGCTGGACGCCGCGGAGATGGCCCCGATCCGCCGCCGGTACGACATCGAGGAGTTGCGTCCGCTGCTGGACGCGACCGGTGTGGACCGCACGATCGTCGTCGAGGCCCGCTCGTGTACGGCCGAGACCGCCGAGCCGCTCGCGCTCACCACGTCGCCGTCGTCGCCGATCGCGGGCATGGTGGGTCGGCTCGACCTCACCGCGCCCGACGGCGCCGACGCCGTCGCCCGGTCGCGCGAACTCCCCGGCGGCGGCGCGTTGGTGGGGTTCCGGCACCAGGTCTGTTCGCGAGCTGCGGCATGATGGCTCTTTGTGGGTGTCGATCTGTCGCAGCGGCTGGTTCCTGACGAACTGTGGGATCTGGTGGCGCCCTTGCTGCCGAAGAGGGCATGTCGATGGCTCCCTTCTCATGACCCATCAGGCTACGGAATGCCACCTGCCGCATCTCGGGGGAGCCTCAAACCAACGACCGGTCACACACCACCCCCAGGCGTCAGGACCAGGCGGCCATCTCGATTTCGCGCAGCCGCTCGTGGCGGTCCTGTTCGACCCGTGCCATGGCCCAGCGTAGGGTCGGCGGGGCTGTCACCGACGTCACGACGGCGACGAGGATGACGATGGTGTACATCGCCTCGCTGAGCACCCCGATCCTCAAGCCAATGGTGGCGACGACGATCTCCACTGCGCCACGGGCGTTGAGACCCGCGCCGATTGCCAGGCCCTCCCGGTGCGTCAGCCGGCTCAGCCGGGCCCCCAGGTAGCCGCCACCGAGTTTGACAGCGATGGCCAGGGCACAGACCAGGACGGCGACCAGTGCGACACTGCGGTCTGCCAGCACGGAGATGTCCATGCGCAGGCCCGCGCTCGCCAGAAACAGGGGGGCGAACACGGCAAGAACCAAGGTGCGCAGCGGGGCGAGTTTGGCGACATCGACGACGCCGTGCGAGCTGATCAGAATGCCGACCACGAAGGCGCCGAGAGCGGCTTCCAGGCCGAGTGAGAGGGCGGCTGCGGATCCGCCCAGGATGAGCGCGACGGCTGTGGCTATGGTCGGGCCGGGGCCTTCGGCCCGGCCCGCGACGCGCAGTGCGGTTCGCGCCAGGGGACGCATCACCAGAGCGGCGGCAAGCAGGAAGGCGATCAGGTAGACGACGCTGAGCACGAGGGCCGAACCGCTGTATCCCGATACCGTCATCCCGGACACGAGGGACAGGATCAGCCAAGCGACCACGTCGTCACCCGCAGCGGAGGCCAGCATCAGTTGACTGACATCGCGGTGCATCATCTTGAGATCAGTCAGGGTCTTGGCCATGACGGGGATGGCGCTCACCGCCATCACCACGCCGACCAGCAGGGCGAAGGTCGTGCGGTTCCCCTCTGGGCCCACAAGCCATCGCGGGAGTAGGTAGCCGGTTGTGATGCCCAGCGTCAGCGGGATCAGCAGCGCCGAGCCACCGATGGTGGCAATGGTCCCCCGTCGGCGACGGAGCATGCGCACATCGAGATGTGCGGCCGCCACACCGACGAACAGGAGCACCCCGAACTGGTTGATAGGTTCGAGCAGTTGCGGCTGGCCGTCCTTGCTCGACCACAGCCAGTGGGACATGCCTGGGGCCAAGGCTCCGAAGACGCTGGGGCCGACCAGGACGCCGACCATGAGTTCGCCTACGACGGTGGGCATGCCGCATCGCATGGCCAGCCGGCCCAGGGCCGTCGCGCAGGCAATAAGCACGGTGATCTGGAGCAGGAGCACGAGGAGTTGATGTGAGGTCATGGTTTCGTTTTCAGCCTTACATCGTATCGGGGGACCGGCGGCGCCGAAGCGGTGCCTCGGGCGAAAACGTCTGCGACTCCCGCAGGCCGAAGAGCCCTCACCGACCCGTTGCAGGCCGTGCCGCGCGGTTGCCGAGCGCGTACTGGCCTGCGGCCATCAGGACGCAACTCAGTGCCTGTTCCGGGTTGAGGCGGAGGTCGCAGTCCGAGGCGGACCGGGGCCCCGGGCGGGGCTCAGGGCTCACAGGAGAGTCAATGCACTCCGTGAGGTCGTCGGGAGTCGTTTCGAGGTGCAGTCCGCCGACGTGGGTAGAGAGGGCTCGGTGGACCTCGAAGAAGCCCCGGATCTCGTCTTCAATGGCCGTCAGGCGCCGGATCTTCCGGCCGTCGGCGGTCGTCCGAGTGTTGCCGTGCAGGGGGTCGCACATCCACAGCACACGGTGCGTCTCGGCCTGGACCGCCTGCACCAGCGCGGGCAGCAGGGCATGTACGCGGTCGGCTCCGAGGCGGGGGACCAGGGTGAGCCGCCCGGACAGACGTGCGGGGTTGAGGAGTTCGCACAGCGCGACGAGTTGCTCGGGAGTGGCGGTCGGACCGATCATGACTGCCACGGGGTTGGCGATGCCCGCGGCGAAGTGCACGTGTGCCCCGGCGGGGTCGTTGGTGCGTTCGCCGATCCAGACAGTGTGCGCCGAGGTGGCGTACCACAGGCCAGTGGTCTCGCAGCGGCGGGTCAGCGCCTCCTCGTACGGAAGGATCAGGGCTTCGTGGGAGGTGAAGAGCGGCATGCTGCCGGGCGCAGCCGGGTCAAGGCAGCGCAGCGCGTGGAGCGTGGCCGCCGAGTGGAAGTAGGCCGTGCGCAGGCGCTGCGGGTCGGGTGTGCGGGAACGGACGGTGAGATCGGCCTCGTTCACCATGTCGCCGCAGTAGCTGAGCACGGTGCGCGCACGGCCGTGGACGGTGGTGGTCTCCGTGGCTTGGGAGCGTGGTTGTGCGTACTGGCCGGCCCAACAACCGATGGCGACGACCGGCTCGGTCGGCCGCATCATGTCCTGAAGAGTGTGGGCGAGTGTGGTCAGCAGCCGGTACCGGCCGACCACGGCATCGGTGGTGAGGGCGTCAAAGGTCTCGGCGCAGTCTCCTGCCTGGATCACGAACCCATCGCCGTCGGTCGCCCGCGCCAGGAGGGACAGCAGGTGTCTGGCCTCCCTGGGCGGTACGATGGCAGGCAGCCGAGCCAGGTCGCGCACGTCGCACTCGACGCCTTCGGAGTCCGGCCAGTCGGGCTGTTGGGTGTCCGGAAGGTTACGCCGGCTGCCCGGCGTCCAGGAGCCGGCTGCGTCACTGGCGCCCGGTTGCAGATCTGGCTTGATCAGCTCGGGGTTGAAGGTCTCGTTGATGTGGAGGACGGGCTGGTCGCCGTCGAGCAGGACGTACGTCTTGTACGCGGCGGCCGGCACCTGCCGGTCTTCCGGCCAGACGGTGAGGCCCGTCTCCAGGACACGGCGCCGCAGTCCCACGTCGGCAAGGTTGCGGCCAAGCGGACGGGTTGTGTCGGTCACCAACGGGCCCAGCACAGGGTCCTGGTGGCACACTGCCACGACCTCGTTGACGGACACGCACCGGCCGTGCTCGTCGTACAGCGCCGAGCGCCGGATCAGAGCCATGGTGTCCGGCGCGAGCAGCAGAGCTGCCCTCGCGCCGGAGGGAAGCCCGGCGCCGGTCGTCTCGTACTGCTCACGCACCACGACCCGGACCGGACCATTCGCCGCCGCTTGCAGCAGCGCGGTGGTGGAACCATCACTCGCCAGCAGCATCCGGGTGCCGGGATACGCGAACATCCCGGCTCCCCGGATGTCAGCCGCCGCTGTCGCAGAAGCCGTTGATGGACCGCTCATGGCGTGGGAAGGTCCGAGGGAGTGTGTGGCTCGGTCGGGTCGGTGCCTGCTTCGTCCGGTGTGGCGTGCTGCGGCGGCGAGATCCTGGCCAGGCCCAGCCGGGGCGAGGTGATGAGCTTCAGCCCGGCGCCCGTCTCATGCCCATTGACGGGCTCCCAGTGCGCGGGGGCGAAGTCCAGCGGGCTGGCCGAGCGGCTGGTGCCCAGCCGGATGGCCCGCTGCTGCGCCTGATGGGCATCGTGCAGCAGATCCTCGGTGGCGATGCGCCGACCCTCCGACGCGATGTCCCCAGCCTCGGCGAGATCAGTGAGCCCGGCGCTGATGTCGGCGAAATCCCGGTTCGTGACAGTCTGCCGGTCAAGTGTCGGGACCTGGTGGCTGAGCTGATGTGCCGACCAGAAGTACGACTGCCGGCCCCCGTACTGCTCGTACATGCCGGAGACAAGGGTGAGCAGCCGGGCGTACGAACGCCGGTAACAGTACTCGTAGAAGTCGAGCGCCTCCTGCTCGGTCGCCGTCCCGTCGCGCATCGCCAGGACTCCCGCTGCCGCCACGGTCGCGCTGTACAGGGCGAGGTGGACGCCAGTGGACAGCAGCGGGTCAAGGAAGCACGCGGCGTCCCCCGCGAGCATGTAGCCGGGGTCGCAGAAGCGGGAAGCGGCGTACGAGTAGTCCTGCTCGGCGCGCGCGTGCCCGATGAACTCACAGCCCTCGATCAGAGGGCGTATGTCGTCGGATTCGGCCATGAGCGCCTTCACCATGTCGTCCAGGGAGGAGAATTCGGCACGGCGTTCGCGGAACACGTCCCGGTGGGTGACGAACCCCGCGCTGAGCCGGCCGTCCGCCAAGGGGATGAGCCAGTACCAGCCGTTCGGGGCGGATATGGAGTTGAGTCCGCCAGGCGGTGTGGCGGGCAGAGTTTTGCCGCCCTTCCAGTAGCCCCAAACCGCGACGTTTTGGAAGACCTTGTGGTGCTCGCGGTTGCGGAACGTCTGCTGGGAGAGGACTCCGGCCCGCCCCGACGCGTCGATCACCCAGGAACAGGCCAGCCGCTCCGGCTGTTGCCCGTCCGGGCCTTTCCACCGGACGGCCACCGGTCGGCCGTCCTCGAACTCGACGTCCTGGACGGTGGCTTCCTCTACCACCCGGGCCCCCTGGTCACGGGCGTGGTCAAGGAGAATCTTGTCGAACTCACTGCGGTCGACCAACCAGGAGCGCCGGTTCTCGCCGTAGATCTCCTGCCAGTTGATGACCCAGTCACCTTCGGGGCCCCAGCGGAAGAGCCCGCCACGCTTGTCCACGAAACCGGCCGCGTCGACTTTAGGTAGAACCCCGCTCAGCTCCAGTACGGGTGGGCACGAGGCCAGCAGCGATTCCCCGATGTGGTAGCGGGGGAACTTCTCACGCTCCAGCAAGACCACATCGACGCCCTCCCGGGCAAGGAGGGCCGCCGCGGTGGAACCGGCCGGGCCGCCGCCGAGAATGACCACCGGGTGGAGAGATCCGGGTGGTGGAGGTGTGTTCATGGCATTCCATACCTTTGTTCGTGGGTTGATTCGGATCATTCGTGTGATCGGGACACCCAGGGGTGCCGGGCATGGCTGTCGGTGTAGCCGCTGTTGTGGCTTACGGAGATTGGCCGCCCGGTACCCGCGACGACTCGACCGCTCATTGGGATGCGCGAACCGGATCGCTTGCATGGACACGTCGGCGAGGTCGTTTGCTGGGAGAACGCGGAACAACGCGAGGGAGGGCCCGGTACCCGATTTGTGGGTGGGAAGGGATGCGGGCAAGGCCGAGCACCACTGCACGGTCATCGACTCGGAAGGTGCTCCCGCGCCGGGTGCCGAACAACGAGGCCGAACCGCTGGAACTGCTGGGTAACGTCCTGGAGTTGGCCGACGGAGACCTCGTCACGTGGGCGGTCGACCTGAACGCCGGCGGCGCCGCATTGTGGATCGCCCTGCTGGTCAACCACGGGCAGAAGCTGCTCCACATTCCCGGCCGGACCGTGCACCGCGCCTCCGGCTCCTACCGCGGTGACGGCAAGACCGATACGAAGGACGCCTTCGTCATCGCCGACCAGTCCCGGATGCGCCGGGACCTGCAACCCCTCCAGGAGACCAACGAAATCGCGGTCGACCTGAAGATCCTGACCGCCCGGCGCATGGACCTGTCGGCCGACCGCACGAGGGCGATCAACCGGCTCCGCGCTGCCGCGGCAACATGACCACCTCACGGTCAATCACCGCGCGGCCTTGACTTCACCATTGGGAATCTCCGTGGAGTGTCTGAAAGCGTTGTTGGCTCGTCGGGGCGGGCCCGCGGCCTCATCGGTCATCACGGCCCGGCAGGTGACGCCTTCGTTGGTTGGTGAATTCCCGGATCACTCACATGTGGGGGACCTCCCAAGATCAACAGACCGGGAACGGTACCCCCTTACCTGTGACTAGCGAAAGAGGTCGGCGGTGTTCGCCGGTCGACACTCGCCGTTGCGTCTGCTGTGGAGCCCGGGTTCAGGGGCGGGGACGCCGGCGGCTGAACAGGCACTCGACGCCCGGCTCCGATCCGGGGCAACAAGCGGCGTTCGAGGGGGAATTACCCGCCCCGGGCTGGTCGGTCCAGCCGCAATGGGCGTAGGGTGTGCCCAGATTGCGGTCGGCTTCGTGCGAGCCGTACACCAGGGACCAGCCGAGTTGTCGGTAGATCTGCCAGGCGCGCTTGAGCAGTGTGGTGGCGACGCCCCGACCGGTGCTCCTTGCCGCCAAGGTCATCGGTCGAGTCGGCGACATCAACTGTTCCCCACCGAGCACCACTTCGCCGGCCACACCGGAAGCACGCCCTTGGACGCCTCCGGCGGCAAGAACACCGCCACCGCCTCAACCCCGGCGGCAACGCGCGCTGAACCCCGCACTGCACACCATCGCCGTCTGCCAGATCCGCAACGGTGGCCGCGGACAGGACTATTGCCGGCGAAAGGCCGCGGAGGGCAAGACGCCCGCCCAGGTTCACGGCGAAGCCGTGCAGCGGCGGACAGCCCTCGGCCGCGAAACGGCCGATCCAGTCGGCGCGGGTGGTGCGGACCGATTGCGCAGCGGTCCGACGTCGAGCTTGGCGGCGATCGAGCGGATCGCCGCGTGCTCGGACTTGTACTGGTTCACGGGACTTCAACACCAGGCGCACGGCCCGCTCTTTGAGATCACTTGAATAATCCTTGGGCATGATTCGTCCTATTCTCTCAAGAGTGAGAGTCTCGATCAAACCCGGAGCAGTTCACACTGAGAAAGATCATTGACAGGAGCCGACGACAGACAGATGCTGGGTCACCGGATAACTCCCTTGTTCCTGGAGCGCACCAAGGAAGGGTCTTGTCCGCCGGCAAGTCCGCACGGCGTGGACCACAAATCCAACCAGTTTCCAGCCCTGATGCCGGCGGGGTGCTCGAACCGGCCGTACTGGGCTGAACGCGGCGGCTCCCGCTTCCGCCCCGCTTTCCGCAATCATTTCGACGACCGTTCGCCTACAGGCGAATATTTACCAATGCCGACGGCGTCGTTGGTTTCCACGGTGACATATACGGCCGCCCTCGCCGCGAGGGTGATCGTCGTTCGCTCGGCGGACGGCCTCTTTTCGGCGATCAGGACGGTTCGCGATCGGCGACCTTCGACGGAAAACCTGGCTCTGCCGCCTGCCATTCCCGCGGACTGGGTGGAGCAAAAGTCCCGAGCCACGCAACCGACGGACCGCTACGAGGTTTCCTGACCACGTTTCGGAAGCCACCGCGGTGAAAGCCCGGGGTTGGTCTGTCGACCCAGGGGCTGCATGGCGAAAAGGTCCAGCACGTCCATACCTCGCATTGCCGGTTCAACCGGGCTTGGCGTAAGCGTGCCCCCCGGCAGGTTTGGAGAGCGCGTAATGTCTGTTGTACTGCCGGAACAACTCGACCAAATCGTCGTCCCCGTTAATTCCCTCGGCGCTCAGGCCGACAGGCACGCGGTCGCATGGGCGCGAGGCCACGGCCTGATTCGAACGGAGAAAGCGCACCAGCGGCTTGTCAAAACCAAACCCGGATCGCTGGCGGCGCACTGCTATCCGAGCGCGAACCTTCCCGAACTGTGCCTGCTGGGCAATTGGATGACCTGGTTGTTCATCCTCGACGACCTCAACGACGAGGGAACCTACGGCTGGGATCCCGAAGCGCTGGAGCAGGCGTTGACCTCGGTAATCTTCCCTGACTCTTTCGGCTTCGGTAACACCGAGAACCCGTTCGGCGCCGCGCTCGACGACATGGCCAAACGCGCCGGCGCCCACATGTCGCCACAGTGGCGACACCGGTTCCAGCACCACGTCCTCGACTACTTTCGGGCCTACGTGTGGCAGTCGGCGCACCGCCGCGAGGGGCAGATTCCGGATGCCGACACCTTTCCCCAGCAGCGCCGCGAGGCCGGCGCGATCATCCCCTCGTTGGACCTCATCGAGTTCGTGGAGTCCACGACCCTGCCGCCGGGCCTGTACTACAGCCGCACCTATCAGCGACTCCTCACCACGGCGGCGAACGTGGTCTGTTGGACCAACGACCTGATGACCTTCGAGAAGGAGATCGCGCGCGGCGATCACCAAAACCTGATTTCCGTGGTGAGCCAGGCGGAAGACCTCACTCTGGACCAGGCCATCGCCACGGTGCGGACTCGCACCGGGCACGAGATCGAGCGATTCCTCGCCACAGAGGCCGACCTGCCGCGGCTCTTCGCCGCGTTGGCGGTCTCCCCCGAACTACAAGCGACAGCGCTTCGCTGTGTCGACATGTTGAAAGCCTGGATGCGGGGCCACGTCGATTGGGGCAAGGAGACCGCCCGTTACCTGGAATTCGAGCGGTCGGCGTCGCCGCCGGAGTATCTGGACGACCTGCTCGCCGAGGCCCCGACCATCAGCCGGAAAGCGGAAACCCCATGACTACCTCGTCCGACAGAACAGCACCCGGCCGGGCTATCGTCGTCGGCGGCGGTATCGCCGGGCTGAGCGCCGCTTTCAGGCTTCGGCAAGCCGGCTTCGACGTGAAGGTCCTGGAGCGGGCGGACCGGGTCGGCGGTCGGATGCACACCGTCGACCGGGGTGGCTACCGCATCGACGCGGCCGCCAGTGTCCTGCCGACGACCTACCGGCACACCCTTCGACTCATCGCCGACGCCGGCCTGGGTGGCCTGACGCAACCGACGTGTGACGTCATGGGCATCGCGCGCCCGGAGCGCGTGCACCACCTCCACAGCCGTAAACGCACCGACCTGCTTCGCACCAAACTGCTCGGCCCGGGATCGAAACTGAAGCTCGCCAGGGTGCTGGGCGACCTCTATCGGCACCGGGCCGCGTTCAACCAGCCGTTCACCGAGGAGCTCGGCCGCCTCGATATCGAGACGATCGCCGACTACGGGAATCGGGTCCTCAGCGCCGAGGCCATGGACTATTTCGTCCGGCCGCTGACCGGCGATTTCTATCTCACCCCGCCTGAGGAACTGTCGGTGGTCAACCTGTTCTTGCTGCTGAAGACCATGATCGGCGCCGACTTCATC
The DNA here is from genome assembly GCF_045207655.1 of Embleya sp. NBC_00888. Lineage (NCBI taxonomy): Bacteria > Bacillati > Actinomycetota > Actinomycetes > Kitasatosporales > Streptomycetaceae > Embleya > Embleya sp. NBC_00888. The sequence goes on from NZ_CP108785.1 coordinate 5,090,951, forward strand.
AACTCCGATCAGGGCATTCGGTTCCTGCCCGAGGGGCTGGCCCGGCAGGTTTCCGTGGAAACGTCGGCGGTGGTGACCAGCGTCGAGGAGCACGCCACGGGGGTCACAGTGACGTGGGATCGGCCGGGTTCCGCCGAACGGATCGAGTCCGCCGACGTCGTGGTGGTAGCCGTGCCCGCCACCGAAGCCCCGGGCATCCTCCCCCGGTTCAGCGACGAGCAACGCGGATACCTCGCGACGGTGCCCTACGCGCGGAGCCTCGTCGTCACCCTCACGCTCACGAAACCACCAGCCGAGCAGGCCATGTGGCTCACGGTCCCCGACCATACCCACCCGGACGTCAACGTGGTGATCCTCGACCACAACAAGGCGCCGGGCCGAGTCCCGCCCGGTGCGGCGATGGTTACCGTCTACTGGCACCGACACTGGGCGGACAAGTATTGGGACACCGCCGACGATCAGGTGCTGCCGAGGGCCATCGCGGCGGCGCACGAGGTACTTCCCGGGATTGAGAACACGGTCGTCGACGGTTACGTCTGGCGCTGGGACCCGTGCACGGTCGCTCGGCCGGTGGGCGGGTTCCGCGCCCTCGCCGAGTTCACGGCCGGGCTCGACCCCGACAGCCGTGTCCAGCTCGCCGGCGACTATTTCGCCATCACCACCGTGGACAACAGCGTGGCTTCCGGCGAACGCGCCGCCGGCCGGCTCATCAGCAGGTACTCCCACCCCACAACGACCCGGTGAGCGGTGAGGGAGAGACACCATGACGCGGGGAAAAGCGGCGACGCAAGCAAGCATGGGAACGATCCCCGGCCGACGATGGCTCGCCGGGCACGCCCTGAAGATGACCAAGGACGCGTTCACGGTGATGGATTCCGCCCGGGACTGCGGCGACATCGCGGTGCTCTGGTTGGGTCCGAAGCCGGCGTACGTGATCAGCCATCCCGGCCTGATCCGTCGGCTCCTCACCGCCGAGGATAAAAACCTGGACAAGGGGCCGCTGTACGAGAACCTGGCGCAGCTCATCGGCGTCAGCATCGGCACCCTGATCGGGCACGCGCATCGGGTGCGGCGACGGATCGTGGCCCCGGCCTACGTCCCGAACGTGACCATCATGGCCGACACGGCGGTGGAACTCGCGTCGTCCTGGCAGCCGGGCCACGTATACGACATGGCCACGCAGATGCGCCGCTATTCCTTCATGGTGATGGCCCGGACCTTGTTCACCGGCGCGATTTCCCCGGCGGCCGAGGCCGAGTTCGTCGAGTTGCTGCCGGTGGCGCTGACCGGGATCTCCAAGTACATGGCAGACCCCACCGGCTTGCTGAAACAGCTCCCGACACGCGACAACCGGCGGATCAGGCACGCTCTGGCGACCTTGAAGAAGATCACCGAGGACGGGCTCGCGAACCATCGGAACGGCAGCGGCGGCGAGGGCGGCATCCTGGCCGCGCTCATCGAGGCGCGCGATCCGGATACCGGGCAACCGCTGACCGCCGAGGAAATCCGCAACGAGGCGATGGTCATGATGTCAGCCGGCTCCGAGACGGTCGCCGGGGTCTTGGCCAACGCCTGCGGCATCCTGGCGTGGAAGCCCGATGTCGCGCGACGACTGCACGCGGAGACCGACCGCGTGCTTGGCGAGCTGCCGATCGTCGAGGCGCGACTGCCGGAACTGGAGTACTCCAAGCGTGTGGTCACCGAGATTCTCCGGATGTACCCGCCCGGCGCGTTGATGTCCCGCCGCGTCATCGTGGACCTCGACCTCGGTGGTCACCGCATCCCAGCCGGCGCCGCCGTGTTCTTCTGCCCTTACCTGCTGCACCGCCGGCCCGACCTCTACCCCGAGCCCGACCGGTTCGATCCCGAGCGGTGGCTGCCGGAGCGAGCCGCCGCCCTGCCCCACGGGGCGTTCATGCCCTTCGGTGCCGGCGCACACATTTGCGTCGGCGAGGAGATCGCCTGGCAGGAGGCGATGATCGCGGTCGCGACCATCAGCAAGCTGTGGCAACTTCGCCCCGCGTCCGACCAGCCGCCGCGGCCGGTCCTGGCGCCCACCCTGGGGCTCGACGCCGTCCACGTCACCGTTGCGCCCCATCCGTCCCGCCGACAACCCTCCGAACCTGAGGAGCCCGCTGATGGCAACCGAGTCTGAGCGCCCGCTGGGTCCGTACGGTCAGGACAGCGAAACGGAACCCCTGGTCCGCGCCGCCGCCGACCTGGTCCCATGGCTGTCGGCCGAAGCGCCGAAGTCGCGGACACTCGCGCGGCTGACCGACGAGGTCGTCCACGCGCTGGCCGAGGCCGGACTCGTCACCGCTCTGGCGCCCAAATCCAGAGGCGGCGCCCAGGTGTCACTGGGGGATTTCGTCGGAATCCAGGAGGAGCTCGCCAGGGGCTGCGGCTCGACCTCGTGGGTGACAGGCGTGTACGCCGCCGCCCTGTACATGCTCAGCGCGTTCACCGACGAGGCGCAGGACGAGGTCTACGCCACCGCCAACCCCAAGAGCGTTGCCGCGTTCAAACCGGAGGGCATGGCCGGCCCCGCGAGCGGCGGGTATCGACTGACCGGAACCTGGCGGTTCTGCTCGGGACAACATCACGCGGACTGGGCACTGTTGTCGTCGATCATCGTCATCGACGGTGTCCCCCAGCCGGCGCAGTTCCTGATTCCCCGGTCGGACTGGGTGAGCGCCGACGATTGGGAGGTCACCGGGCTGTCCGGCACCGGGTCCGCCACGCTGTCGGTCCATGACGCGTTCGTGCCCGAGCACCGGGTGCTGCCGCTGACCGGCCCGCCCCGTTCGGCGGCTCTCGCGGGCGACCCCTACTTCTCGATCCCCTTCATCCCACTGTTCGTGACCGGCGCAACGGGCACCCCGCTCGGCCTCGCGAGAGCGGCGGTCGACCTGTTCGGCCGGCGGATCCACAAACGCGGCATCACCTACACGCCATACGAACGGCAGGCCGAGGCCACCGTGACCCATCTCCAGCTCGACACCATGTCGATGAAGCTGGAGCAGGCCCGGTTCCACGCACAGCGAGCGGTGGCGACGGTGCCCCTGGTGGCCGAAGACCCGGGCAATGTGCCGCTGCGCGTGCGATGCCGGGCGGATGCCGCCTGGGCCACCAAGCTGTGCCAGGAGGCGATAGCGGTTGCCAGGGAGGGCTCCGGCGCGAGCGCCATCCGGCTCAAGGATCCGTTGTCGCTGATCGTGAGCGACATCGACGCGCTCGCCGTGCACTCCTTCCTGCTGCACAGCACCATCGCCGAATTGCACGGCCGAGTGCTCGCCGGCTTGGAACCCGGAGTTCCGTACCTCTAGCCGAGCCCCGCACGCGTAGATACCCCCAAGGCACCGGTGAAGGAGACAAGCATGTCGTTCGAGGACTTTCCGTCGGCATTTCGAGGTGCGGTGTACAGGCCCGGGGACGCCGGCTACGCGGACGCGCGGTGCATCTTCAACGCGCACGTCGCCGACGCGACACCCGCGCTGATCGTGCGGGCCGAAGACGAGGCGGATGTGGTCACGGTGGCGCAGTACGCCACGGCGACCGGCACACCCTTGGCGGTCCGCGCCGGTGGGCACGGCGTCGACGGCACCGCGATGCCCGACGGCGCCCTCGTCCTGGACCTGACACGCCTCGACACCATCGACGTGCGGCCGGACACCGGCGTCGTGCGGCTCGGGGCGGGGGTGTTGCTGGCGGACATGGACGCCATGCTGGAGAAACACGGTCTGGTCGTGCCGTCCGGCACCGTCAGTTCCACCGGGATCGCGGGCCTCACCCTGGGCGGCGGCGTCGGTTACAACATGCGCCGCTACGGCGCCACGGTGGACAGTTTGCTCTCCTGCGAGATGGTGGCGCTCGACGGCCGCCGCGTCACGGCCAGTGCGACCGAGAACCCGGACCTGTTCTGGGCGCTGCGGGGCGGCGGCGGGAACTTCGGCATCGTCACCAGCTTCGAGTTCCAGGCTAAGCCGCTCCCGCCGCTGGTGAGTGCGGGTTTCATCGTCTTTCCGCTGGACCAGGCCGCGGCTGTCCTCGGAGCGCTCCGTGAGTACCTGCCAACGGCGCCACGGGAACTGGCGATCATCGCGGTGCTGACCAAATGTCCACCGCTGCCCCCGGTGCCGCAGGAGTTCCACGGCGCCGATGTGCTGATGCCCGTGGTCGTCTACACCGGGCCGCAGGAAAAAGCGGAGCGGGTGATAGCGGAGGCGGTCGCGCTCGGCACACCGGTGGCGACGGCGGTGGGGCCGATGCCGTGGTCGGCCGCGAACCGGATGCTCGACGTCATCGCGCCGTCCGGCCGCCGCTACTACACCAAGGGCGGATACCTGGCCGAACTCGGCGACACGGCCATCGAGATCGTCGTGCGAAACGCCGTGAACGCCCCGGCGCCGGTGCACCCCATGTTGCCCAGCGCCGTGCAGAACGTCTGGGCCATGGGCGGGGCGATCAGCGAGGACTTCGATGAGGACTCCGCCGCGTTCTCCCGCGAGGGAGCCTCGTGGATGTGGGAGGTCATCACCGAATGGGACAGCCCGGCCGACGACGACACGTTCCACGGTTGGTTGGACAACGCCCGGGCGGAGTTGATGCCGCATCTGCGGGGCAACTGCTATATCAACCTGTCGACGGACAGCGGCCCGGAGTGGCGGCGCAGTGCCTGGGGAGGTGAGGAGAGGTACTCGCGGCTCGTCGAGGTCAAAACCGCCTGGGACCCGCAGAACCTGTTGCGCTTCAACAAGAACATTCCGCCGTTGTAGCGCCGACCGCCATCCGGGTTTGGTTGTCCGCGCCCTCCCGTTGCAACGGTCAACGGCCGTCGTCGGGCCTCCGTAACGGTGGAGCGCGGGGAACGTGAAGCGCTCCGGGTCCGCCAGAGACTCGACGTTGTGGCGATGACCTGCGGTTTGGTTGCCTCTGGCAGTGCTTGACTTCATGTTCGGCGGGTGGAACGCGGCCGATCCCACCGTGGAGTCGTGTGTGGTTGTACCAGTCGATCCACTCGGCGGTGGCGAGTTCGACGGCGGCCGGGGCGTGCCACGGACCTCGGGGTTTGATCAATCCGTCTTGCAGAGCTTGGCGTTGTGTGCGGTCGCGCTGCCACAGGCCCATCTCGAACGCCGAAAGTACGAGGTCGATCCGCTTGTCGGTGGCGGCCGACCGGCACACGACGCGGCGCGAGGAGTGTCCACGACGAACGCGACGTAGGGGCCCGCCCGTGATTTCCTTGCCGCGGGGCGGTGCGATGAACGCCCGTGTGGCTCATAGGTGCCTGCTGCGCCGGCAGGCGGTGTGACGGAACGGCGGCAGCCTGTCCTCGACTCCCGCCGTCCCGCCGGGCCCTATTTGGTGAAGGCGAACCAATTGACGTTCACGAAGTCGGACGTGCTGCCTGAGGAGAACACCAGATAGACGTCGTGCACGCCGGTGACCGAAGCGGTGATGTTGGTTGGCACGGTCTGCCAGTTCTGCCAGCCGCCGTTGTTGCCGAAGTCGATCTCGGCGATCTTGGTGCCGGTGGTGCCGTCCACGCGTACCTGGATCGCGCCGCTGACCCCGCTCCCCGCGCCGGAGGCCAGGCGCGCGATGAACTGGGCGGGCGAGGATGAGCCGAAGTCCAGGGCGGAGTACTTCAGCCAGTCGCCGTTCGAGATGTGGCCCACGTCCCGGCCGCTGCCGGTGTCACTGCAGCCTTCGGTCCGGGTACCGCTCTGCGCGCTGTACGACTCCGCCTGGATGGTGCCGTACGCGCCGGTCCCGCCGCCGGGCGGCGGAGTGGCGCCCGAGCCGGCACCGGGGCCGAGCGAGATCGTCCAGGAAGTCGGCGCGCCGTCCTGGATGTGGCCGTCGACGGGGGCCGCGCCGGTGGGACCGACGTCGTCGTAGGGGAAGGCATACCCCACGGTCGCGTACTTGTGCACCAGGCGCGCGTAGTGGTTGGTCGTCGCGTCCGTGTAGTAGCCGGACGGTGAGATACCGTCCGGCTGGTTACCGCCGCCGCTGACCAGCAGAGAGCTGCGGTTCAAGGCCGCGGCCAGGCGGGCTGCCACCGCGCCACGCGCGTCGCCGCCCGAGTTGTAGAGCGGCCCGCCGGCACAGCCGAAGATATCGACCGCACTTGGCTTGGTGAACGGCACGCCGTTGGTGTTCAGGCCCGCAAAGACCAGTCTGTCACCGAAGACGGTGCCCGAGTAGGAGCCGATGCTGCCCTGACCGTTGATGGTCAGTGTGTGCGACCGGTAGTAACTCCACACCCGGTCCAGGTAGTTCGACCAGTATCCGCCGAAGTCGACAGGCGAGTGGGCGGGAGCCAGGATCCGTAACGCGGCGCCCGAGGAGTCGGTGGCCACCAACTTGTCCCACGGTGCTCCGTCGGCGGCGTGCTGCGCCTGGAGCCCGGAGGCGATGGAGGCCAACGCACCCGAGGGGAGCGGGCTGACCGACCGCGTTCCGCCGCTGCCGGTCGTCGTCATGGAGATGGGGAGGGCGACCATGTCGACGTAAGAGATGTTCGCGTATAGATTGGCGCTGTTGTACGTGAACTCGCAGAAGGTCCAGTTGGTCAGCCAGTTGGGGTCGCTGCTGGTGAAGCCGGGCTGGACGAGGCCGGGAGTACCACCGTTGTCGCCGGGCGGGTTGACGAAGAACTGAATCTTCTTGCCGACGGAGAACCAGACCCGGCCACTGATCACGTAGTCCTGGAGCGTGAACGTGGTGGCCGCGGAGCCCGAGGCACCCAACGGGATGGAGTAGTCGGCGATCGGGGTCAGCACCGACGAGGGACTGGGCAGCCGCTGGAAATGCCCGGCCGAGGTGACGAAGCCGGGCCAGCCGGTGCTGTCCGCGCCGCTGATGTACGCGTAGACCGTGCCGTTGCCGGAGTTGTTCTTCAATGAGATGGGCAGCGACGCCGTTGCGGCTGAGGCCCGGGATGCCAGGCTCCTCGACCACAGCGGGGAACTCGCTGCAGCGACGGCGCCGGCGCCGACCGCTGTGAAGAAAGAACGTCTGGAGACCATGTGCTCCTCCTCGAAGATGGCAGGAAGGACGCCGCCGACGGCGGTAGCGCCGGGACGTGGCCTGCATGGGGGACTGTCTTCCGAAAGGTCCGGACGTGTGTGTGCCCGAGCGCCCGGGTCTCGTTATCCGTTGGGTGCCGAGGCGCCCACGCGATGATGCGCGCGCCCGCGTGCCTGGCGGGCGAGGTGCCCAAGTGCCCTGACCGCGCTCTCAGGACAGCGAGGCCACGGCCGATCGGCGTTGCGCGAGCCGGCCGTATCTCCACCCGTATGCGGGAGAGGGTGAACCAGACGATGCCGGCCGGGCACTTGCCCGGAACGTTTCTGGTACCGCCGCCTCGCCGACCGACATGCAGCCCAGCAGTTCCAAGCCCCGACGTCGAGATCGGAGAGAGCGCTCTCTTACGTGTACCTGCAACTCCCGTGCCACTGTGGCCCCTTGGATCAGTCGCTGCGCTCATCCGGAACGCAGATCGCCGGAGCTATTGGCACCCAGAGGGTGCCGGTGAGTGCTGCCGATCACTTCCGGACGTCCTTGGGCCACTCACCCCACCGGCACGTAGACCGAAACGGCCTCCTGTCTGACCGAAGCCGTCCTGCTCGCCGTCGTCGCCGTCCGCGAAGGCGTCAAACGCCAATCCATGGCTTGAACGCTGATGTCGCTTGGGCGCGAGCGAGACGCTCCTCGGCTTGGAGGCACTGCAGCACTTTTGTGTCGGCCGCGCCCCCGCAACTTCGTACGCGTTTGTCAAGAACACGGTGCAACTCCTGTGGGTGGTGCAGACGATCGTGCGGATCTCGGTATCGAAGTTGACGAACGGGACGAACTCCGACCAGGCGTGCTCCCACAACTGCACGATCGCCCGATACTTCTTTCCCTACGCGTCGGTGAACTCCACGAACCGGTTCCAGCGCGGCCTCCTCGATCGGCGTCTGGTAGACCGGCTCGAGAGCTTCTTGTGCCAGTCCTGGAGGGCCGGGTAACGGAACGAGGCCCGTAAACAGGTGAACCACACAGGTCTGCACGACCGTGCGGGGCCACAGGGTCTCGACGGCCTGCGCAGGCCCTCGAGGCCGTCGCAGACGAGCATCAGGACGTCCTCGACGCCTCGATTGCGGATCTCTGTGAGCGTGGAGCCGGTACTCGGCGCCTTCGCCGTCGCCGTCGGCCCACAACCCGAGGATGTCGCGGTGCCCGTCCGCGGTCAAGGCCAACGCGACGCATATCGGCTGGGTTCGCGACTTGGCCGTCGCGGATGCTCACGTTTATCGCGTCGACGAAGACCACCGGATGGACGCGGTCGAACGGTCGGTTCTGCCATTCGCCCATGGGCGGTGGCTGGTGACCAGGACGGCTTCCGCAGCGAACTCGCCGACGCGGGGCTGCCGTTCGTGATGGCGCTCAAGCCCGGCCATGGCGCCTGGAGTTACAAGGATGCGTTCAGGCCCTCCGACGCCACCCGCGAACCGACATCTCGAACGATTAAGGACAAGTTCCTCGAGTAGCGTGCGGGCGCGAGTCTTGACACCGAGGAAACAGGGGATCATGATCGGGACCGCTCGGTGAGCGCTCCCAAAGGGAGTTCGCCCCGTTTGCACGCGTCGCCTGTTCGCCTCGGATGACGAAGTCCGGCCGCCCGAGGTCGATATTACGCCTTCAGTGACCGAGGACCCCCTTTCCGCACTACCTGTTTGTTTCGTACAGGAGGCAAACACGTGTCCAGATCGTCAAGGCTCGTGACCGCCGCCGCGCTTGCCACGGCGGCGGGGCCGCTCGCACTCACTCAGAGTGCCTTCGGCTCCTCTGCCGCGGAGGACTCCGCGAGTGGCGCGTTACCGGCGGCGATGTCGGTCGACCACTCGGCCCACCGGGCCGGTGCGGTGATGCCGATGGCGCCGGCGCCACCCGGCAGTTACGTCCTCGCCGACCCGCAGGTCACCGGCGTGGTCCCGTCCACGGCCACACCGCCACACCGGTACTTCCACGAGTTCCAGGCCAACTGCGGTACCACCCGCGATCTCGCGGACGATCCGATCGTCTACACGGGGATGCCGGGCGCGTCGCACATGCACACGTTCATGGGCAACACCACGACGGACGCGAACAGCACCCCGGCCACGCTCAACGCCGGCGGCACCTCGTGCAGGGCGCCCGCCGACCGCTCCGGTTACTGGATGTCGACCATGTACGACGGCAACCGGGTGGTCACCCCGATCGGTCCGCAGGTCGTCTACTACAGGAGCGGCGTCCTCGACTACACCGGCGTCCGGCCGTTCCCGCCGGGGCTGCGTTTCGTCGTGGGCAGCCCCACCGCCACCGCCGAGCAGTTCGCGGCGGCCTCGGTCGAGGGTTGGGAGTGCGGCAACAGCCATCACAACGCCGACTTCCCGGCCACGTGTCCGGCCGGCAGCCAACTCAACGTCCGTTACCAGGCACCGAGTTGCTGGGACGGGAAGTATCCGGACACGCCCGACCACAAGAGTCACATGGCGTATCCGACCAACGGCGTCTGCCCGACCGATCACCCGGTCGCGGTGCCGATGCCGGAGTTCAAGATGGCCTTTCCCGTGGCCGGCGACATGTCGCAGGTCCATCTCTCCAGCGGACGCGGCCATTCGTTCCACTACGACTTCTACAACGTGTGGGAGCCGCCCACCCTCGCGGCGATGGTGAACCACTGTGTCGTCGGCGGTCTCCAGTGCGATGCCCGCGGCTACGACCAGACCCACCCGGAGGCCGGCGCCGCGTTGAACACGCAATATCGGCTCCCCTAGGGCCAGTCGAGGCAAAGGCCTACCGCGCCGCCGGGCCTGTTCGACATCGGTCCCTGCACCCACGAATCGGTGCCCCCGCAAGCGCGACGTCCGGTGGGTGGCACCCGCAACGTTCGGGCCGCGCGCGGTCCCCACTCGCACGGTCCGGGGGCCACGCGCGCGTCCGCGTCCCCGCCTCCCACAGGGCGCCGACCCGAGCCCACAACCGACCATGTCCGCCGCGTCCCGACACACGAACCACCGATGGATGCACAACGATTGCCCGCCCGTCGACCACAAGGAGGCCCCATACACGCTCCACCCCAGCTCTCGCAGGGGCGTCCGTCCCACCCCGCCCCACCGACGCAACCTGGCCGCCCTGGTGTCAGCCGCCCCGATCGCGGCCGTCCTCGTCCTGATACCGCAATCCGCGGCACACGCCGCGCCGACCCTGCTGTCCCAAGGCAAGCCCACAACCGCGTCCAGTGAGGAGAACGGCGATACGGCGCCGGGGAACGCGGTCGACGGCGAGCCCGGCACCCATTGGTCCAGTGCCGCCTCCGACCCCGGCGGGTCCAGGTAGACCTCGGCGAGAGCGCCGCCGTCGACCACGTCGTCCTGAAGTGGGAGGTCGTGTACGCCAAGGCGTACCGCATCCTGCTCTCCGCGGACGGCACCGTGTGGACCCACTTCCACCCACTCCACCAGCACGGGCGCCGGTGGCACCGAAACGCTCACCGTCACCGGCAACGCCCGCTACGTCCGCCTCGAAGGCCCCGCTCGCGACACCGGATACGGGTACTCCCTCCGGGAGTTCGCCGTGCACACCGTCGGCGGCTCCGGGCCGCGGATCCCCGGCGGCGGCGATCTCGGTCCCGACGTGCTCGTATGCGACCCGTCCACACCGGACATCCAGGGCAAGGTCGACGCCATCTTCCGGCAGGCAGAGTCCGCGCAGTTCGGACCGAACCGGTACGCGCCCTGTTCAAGCCCGGTAGAAAGGCTCCCCACCGCTCCTCCTGGCTCGACCACGACGGCGAACCACCCCTGATCGAAGGAACGTCGATGCGGTTGAAAGTCGAGTATCCATCGAAGGACCGGAATGCCCCGCCGGTGTGTTTTGGTCCTCCAAAACCGGTGCCACCCCGGACGACGTGGGCCGTTTCTGGCAGTCATTTCTCCGCCGCTTCGATCCGGAGCGCACCTTCCGCTTCGCAAAGCAGACCCTCGGCTGGACCACGCCGAAACTCCGCCCCCGTGGCCGCGGACCGCTGGTCCTGGATCCTGATCGTTGCCCACTCTCAGCTACGGCTCGCCCTGCCCCTCGCCGCAAACCTCCGCCGGCACGACGGAGAACACCCGGTCGGCCAGGATCTGCCCCCTGCGGCCGCGAATAGCCGTCGCGGACAGAATGGACTGATACCTTCCCGCGCCTTGGCGTCTCGATTGATCCGATCGTTGCCGATTACGGTCGACCTCTCGGACCGGATCATTTGTGATGGAACGGCAATCTCTTGGATGCCCCCTCAAATTCAAGATTTCTGGTTTCCGTCCTGTCATGCCATGCCGCAAACCAGGGAGATCCACTCGTCCGGGTGCTACTTCGGATAGAAATGGGAACAAATGGGAATGGCCAACAGTCTCATCGACCTCCTTGGCCGTCAGGCTGCCAGGCATCCTGAACGGACATCCTTTCGCTTTCTGGTCGACGGCGATATTAATGGGCGGGTCGACGAGTGGACCTATCGTGATCTGGAGCGGCGAGCACGGACGATCGGCGTCCTGCTGCAGCAGGAGCAGAAACCCGGTTCGCGCGTTCTACTGCTCCATCCTCCGGGGCTGGATTTCCTGGCCGGATTTCTCGGCTGCGCATTTGCGGGCATGGTTGCGGTACCCGCCCATGTGCCCGACTCGGGCCGCCCGGAACGTACTCTGCCGAGGCTGGCTCGTATCGTGGTCGACTGCGACGCATCCGCGGTGCTGACAACCGGTGAGACCCGACCACTTTCCCAACAGGCCGAGCTGTTCGCGCCTCCCTTGGCGAATCTGCGCTGGCTCTCGAGCGACGGCCTGCCTGATGCGGCCCACGGGGACCTCGGCACAGCTGCTTCCGGGCCCGAGGATCTCGCCCTCCTGCAGTACACGTCCGGTTCAACCGGCCCGGCCAAGGGAGTGATGGTCACCCACGCCAACCTTCTCCACAATCTGCGCAGCATGAATGAGGCATGGCGGCAAGGCGAACATTCGCAGATAGTTTCATGGCTGCCTCCATATCATGACATGGGACTTGTCGGCGGCCTGTTGTACACAGTGTTCCTGGGGGCGACGGGAACCTTGATGACCCCACTGGCCTTTGTGCAGAAGCCATCCCGATGGGTAGAGGCAATTTCGCGATTCCGGGGGACGCTCAGCCTCGCCCCGAATTTCGCCTACGACCTCTGTGCGCTCAAGATGGCCGCATCGGACGCCGAGGCGCTGGACCTTTCTTCCTGGGAAGTAGCAGGGAACGGTGCCGAGCCCGTGCGCCGTGAAACAATGGATCGCTTCACAGATAGATTCGCTCCGTCGTCCTTTCGAGGAGACGCGTTCAGGCCCTGCTACGGGCTCGCGGAAGGGACGCTGTTCGTCACGGCCGGCCGCTCGTCCGAACGTCCGACGGGGGAGGCGGCGCAGACGCGACACCCGGTCTCGTGCGGACGCCCGGCGTCGGACACCGAAGTCGTGGTCGTCGATCCGGAAACGCTTGAGCGATGCGCCGACGGTCGTACCGGCGAGATCTGGATCAAGAGCCACAGCAACGCGGTCGGCTACTGGAATCGGCCGGCCGACACAGAGGGGACGTTCCGGGCGCGCCTGGTCGACGACGGTCCCTACCTGCGCACGGGCGACCTTGGCTACCTTGAGCAGGGCGAACTGTATATCGGCGGCCGGATCAAGGATCTGGTGATCGTGCACGGGGTCAACCACTACCCGCAGGACATCGAATTCAGCGTCGAGCGCTGCCACCGGAGCATACGCAGTGGTTGCGTGGCCGCCTTCGGGATCGAGGAGGACGGCCAGGAGCGACTGGTCGTCGTCGCCGAGGTGGACGACGGCTTCGAGGGCGGTGCCGACGAGGTGGCCGTCGCGATCCGCTCCGCGATCGCCGCAGAGCACCAACTCCGGGTACACGACATCGCACTGGTCTCTGCCCGCACGATTCCGAAGACCTCCAGCGGGAAGATCCGCCGTCGGGAATCCCACGATCGCTACCTCGGCGGGCGGCTGGCACGGCGCGCTTTCAGCGACCGCCCACCGCGCGCACGTACAGCCGAGGAGATCCGGGCGTGGCTCGTCGCTCAGGTGGCGCGGCGGGTGAACATCGAGCCGGGCCGCGTCGCGACCGGTCAACCCTTCGACATCCACGGCCTATCCTCGCTCGACGCCGTCGGTATGTCCGGCGACCTCGCCCTCTGGCTCGGACGTCCACTGGTACCCACGGTCGTCTACGCCCATCCCACCATCGACGCGCTGGCGCAGCATCTGAGCAAGCCCTCCTTCGATCCGGCCGGCTCACCGGCGGCGGTGCCGGGACGGGAGGCCGACGCACCGCAGCCCCCCGAGCCGGACGTGCCGCCGAACGAGCCCATCGCCATCATCGGCATCGGCTGCCGCTACCCCGGTGCGCAGGGAACGGACGGATACTGGACACTGCTCAGCAACGGCATCGACGCCGTCGGCGACGTACCACCGTCCCGTTGGAACGCAGACGACTTCTTCCGTGAAGGCAGTCCGATGCCGGGGAAGATGTACACCCGCCGCGGCGCCTTCCTGGACGACGTGACCGGCTTCGATCCCGCGTTCTTCGGCATCTCGGATGCCGAGGCGAAGTACATGGATCCGCAGCAACGACTACTGCTGGAGATCACCTACGAGGCGCTCGAGGACGCCGGCCTCAGGCCCGAGGACGTCGCCGGAACCGATACAGGCGTCTTCGTCGGCATCACCACGAACGACTACGCCCAACTGCAACTGTTGTCCGACACCGTGGCCGGCCCCTACGCCGGTACCGGCAATGTCTTCTGCATGGCCGCGAACCGTGTCTCGTACGCGTTCGACTTCCGTGGCCCCAGCTACGCAATCGACACCGCCTGCTCCTCGTCCCTCCTGGCCGTCCACCAGGCCTGCGTGAGCCTTCGCGGAGGGGAGTCCCAACTCGCCCTGGCCGGTGGGGTCAACCTCATGCTCTCGCCCAAGACGACCGTGGACATCTGCCAGAGCGGCGCGCTGTCCCCGGACGGACACTGCTACACCTTCGATGCCCGCGCCAACGGTTATGTCCGCGGCGAGGGCGCCGGACTGGTCGTGCTCAAGCCGCTACGGCGGGCCCTCGAAGACGGCGACCGCGTCTACGCCGTCATCCGTGGCAGCGCGGTGAACCAGGACGGGCAGTCCAACGGCCTGACCGCGCCCAATCCCGAAGCCCACACCCGTGTCATCACGCAGGCACTCTCCAACGCCGGACTCTCCCCGGACCGCGTTCAGTACGTCGAGGCCCACGGCACGGGCACCGCGCTGGGCGACCCCATCGAAGCGGAGGGGATCAGCGCGGCTCTCCAGGGCCGTCCGGCCACGGGCCCGCGCTGCGCGGTCGGCTCGGCGAAGACCAACTTCGGCCACCTCGAAGCCGCTGCGGGCGTTGCCGGCCTGACCAAGGTCGCCCTGGCCCTGCATCACGGCGAACTGCCGGGCAACGTCGGCTTCGAGACGCCCAACGAGCACATCGACTTCGCCGCCCTCGGCCTGCAGGTCCAGGCCGCGCACGCCCCCTGGCCGGTCGGACGCGGTACCAGGGTTGGCGGAGTGAACAGCTTCGGCGTCGGCGGGACCAATGTGCACGTCGTCCTGGAAGAGGCGCCGACACGGCCGCCGTCCCCACACACGTCCGCCGCGCGGGAGTCGTCCGGTTCGGACGGCGAACACCTGGCGCCGCACTTGCTCGTGCTGTCGGCGCGCACGCCCCGCGCACTGACTGCGCTCGCCGGCCGATTCGCCACCTTCCTGCCCGGATCACCGGCACCACTGGGCGTGGTCTGCCACACCGCTGCGCTGCGGCGGACCCACCATGAGCACCGTCTCGCCGTCGTGGCCCGCACCAAAGCCGACATGGTCGAGCGACTCGCGCAGTTCTCCACGGGGGCGCCAGGGATCACCGGCCGTGCCCGCACGGGGGAACGACCGCGCCTTGTCTTCGTCTTCCCAGGCCAGGGACCGCAGTACCTGGGCATGGGGCGACGCCTGCACGCCACCGAGCCGGCCTTCCGTGCCATGTTCGACCACTGCGAACGCGCCATGCAGCCCTATCTGGACTGGTCTCTGCGCGAGCAGTTCACCGCCGACCGGGAAACGTCCCAGCTGGACCGGGACGACGTCGCCCAGCCCTTGCTGTTTGCCCTACAGGTCTGCATCGCCGCCACCTGGCGGTCGTGGGGTGTGCTTCCGGACGCCGTCGTCGGTCACAGCATGGGCGAAGTAGCTGCCGCATTCGAGGCCGGTGCCCTCACCCTCGAGGACGCGGCTCAGGTGACCTGCCTGCGCGCGAACCGCTTGGCGGAACTCCTGGAGACCGTCCGCGGACAGGGCTCGATGGCCGTGGTCGCCCTCTCGCGCCAGGCGCTCGCCGAGGAGATCGTCCGCTATGGGGAACGCCTGCACCTGGCCGCCTCCAACGGACCCGCCCTGTCCGTCGTGTCCGGGGACACCGAAGCCGTCGCCGAGTTCCAGCGCGACCTCGAACGCCGCGATGTCTTCTGCCGACCCGTCCGAGCGGGAGGGGCCGGCCACTCGCCCGTCGTGGAGAGCGCGGCCCGGTCCCTGGCAGCAGACCTGACGCGCCTGGACCCGCACGCCGCGGGAGTGCCCCTGTATTCGTCGGTGACAGGCGCGCGGATCGAGGGCGAGCAACTGGACGGCGAGTACTGGAGGCGCAACCTGCGCGAACCAGTCCTCTTCTGCCCTGCCGTCGAGCGCATGGCCGCGGACGGCTACGAACTCTTCGTCGAGCTCAGCCCCAACCCGTCCCTGGCCATCCCGATCCAGCAGACCCTGGACGCCTGCGGCAGCCCGGGCCGGGCCCTTGGATCGCTGGCACGGCAGCGCGAGGACCAGGACGTCCTGCTGGAGACCCTCGGCGCGCTGCATGCGCACGGCCTGCCTGTGGACTTCGCCCGCCGACACGCCACTCGGCTGCCCGTCGCCTCGCTGCCCTCGGCACCATGGCAGCGTGAGCCGCACTGGTTCCAGGACCTTCCCGGAGCCGGAACGGAGGAGGGCGACACCACCCCGAACGTCCCACGGACCATCTCGGAGACGGTGGCGGCCGCCTTCTCCAGCGTCCTGCGGGTCCACCCCGTGGGCGAAGAGGACAGCTTCTTCGAACTGGGTGGAACATCGCTCATGGCCGCGCAGATGCTGTACACCTTGCGGGCAGACCTCGAGCTGGAGATCCCGCTCAGGCTTCTGTTCGAAAACCCGACCCCTGCGGGATTCGCCCGGGCCCTGGAAGCGCTGGGAACGGGAAAGGCCACTGCTACGGAACCGGCACCCATGCCGACCCGCGTGGACGCCCACGACTACCCGCCGACCTTCAACCAGGAACGCCTGCTCCAGGCCGAGCGCGGGGCGGGCAAGGACGCCGCCCATGTGCTGGCCCAGCACCTGCTGATCGAGGGGCCGCTGGACGTCGGAGCGCTCACGCACGCCCTGCAACGCCTCGTGGACCTCCACGAAGGACTACGCACGGTCTTCGTCGACCACGGCGCGGAAGGCGGCATCCGCCAGGCCATCGCGGACAGCACACCGATCGCCCTCCCGGTGATCGACCTGACGGTGAGCGGGGGCCCCACACCGGACCCCCTGCCCCACCTGCGCGGAACAGAACGCGCCTTCAAGCCCTTCGAGGAGCCGCTCCACCGCTTTGCCCTGACCAGGATCGCCGACGACCAGAGCGTGCTGAGCATCGTCCTGCACCATCTCGTCACCGACGGTTGGTCACAGGGAGTCCTTTTCCAGGACCTGGTGGCCGCCTACCGCACAGGGCTCGCGGTGGAGCCGGACACCATCCCACCGGTGCCGCTCCGACTGGTCGACTACGCGCACTGGGAACGGACCGTCTACAGCGGGGCCTTCCTCGACGAGCACATGGAGCACTGGCGCGACAAGCTGCGCCGCACCACGGTACCGCAGCTGAGGATCGTCCACCGCGAGCGACTGGCGGAAGGAGAGAAGTCCCGAGCCCGCCTTGCCGAAAGGCAGATCGAGGATGCCCTTGTCACACGCCTCGAACACACGGCACGCTCCACGTCGACGACGATGCAGATGATGATCCTCGCCGGCTTTCTGCTGACGCTGCGTCGATACGCGGACCAGGACGAGATCACCGTGCCGACCAGTTCGTCGGCGCGTGAGAGTCCCGACCTGGAACGGATCGTGGGATTCCTGTCCCAGCCTCGCCTGATCACGGTGGACTTCTCCGGGAGTCCGACCCTGCGTCAGTGCCTGATGCGTGTGCGCGACGCGGTGCTCGTGGCAGGGGAGGAGCAGGGACTGTCGATGAGCCAGTTCTACCACCTGGAAGGACTGGAGCAAGACGACATCCCCTTCCGGATCTCCATGAACTACCTGCCGGACGTCGACCTTCCCACTCGCATGGGCGACGCGGCCGTGACGGTGCTGCCCCGACAGAGCGGGTTCACCCTTTTCCGCGACCTGCTACTGGTGGTACGCACCGTGGACGGCGGACCACGGCTCTCCTTCGGCTACCCGGACCAGGTCATCAGCACCGCGGACATGACCGCGTTCATGTCCGACATGGAGGCGCAACTCATCGCCTTTACCGCTGATCTCGACGTGCCCCTGGAGCCGTCGGCAACCACGTGTACCCCCAACGATGTTCCCGGCACCGACTCAGATGCGTGAAAGCGGCGCCGCCAACGCCCCAGAAAGGCGATCCATGCAATCGACCCAGGCGTGGCTCCTCCCGGTCGGCCAGGAGCAGAATCCCGGCCCCGGCCGACTCGAACTCGGCCGGATCTCCCTCGGCGAACTGCAACCGGACGAAGCGCTCGTCGAGCCGCTGTTCGCCGGTTGGGAGGGCAACTGCTTCCACGCCGTGCAGCGCAAGCCCATCGACGTGTGCGCATCCCGCGGGGAGCCGAGTGTCGTACTCGGCAACAGCGGCGTGGTCCGGGTGCTGCGCCCGCCGACCGCTCCGAATGACGACGGTCTTCGCGAAGGCGACGTCTGCCTTCTGCAGGCCAACTACAAGCCGGACGTGTTCGGCTACGGACAGAACGGGGCCGCGTTCGGCTATGACGCCCCGGGGACGATCGGCCTGCTGGCCAAGAGAACAAAGATACGCGGCAGTTGTCTCGTTCCCCTCCCGCCGCATACCCGGCACTCGTTGGAGCAGTGGGCCGCCTTCTCGGTCCGCTACGTCACCGCCTACGCGAACTGGCGCGTGGCTTATGGGACGTGGCGCCTACAGGTGACCGAGCAGGATCAGCGGACCCCCTACGTCTGGGGATGGGGCGGAGGCACCAGCTTCGCCGAACTCACCCTCGCAGTCCTGCTCGGGGCGGAGGCCACGATCGTGACCTCCACGGAGAACCGTATGGCCCTGGCGAAGGCGAACGGTCTTTCCGCCGTGGATCGCAGGCGGTTCCCGGACATCGCTTTCGACGAGAGGCGTGCCAAGGACCCCGACTACATGAGGCGTTACCAGGAATCCGAAAAGACGTTTCTGCGGATCGTCCACGAAACCACACACGGGATGGGTGCGTCCATCTTCGTCGACTACATCGGCGGCACCTCCATGCGGGCAACGCTGGCAGCACTCGCGCGTGAGGGCGTCGTGACCACAGCAGGGTGGCGTGAAGGGCTGCGCAGTACTTTCATGCGTGCCATCGAATGCATCGAGCGACACCAGCACATCCATACCCACTATGCCCGGCGCAGTGAAGTCCTGGAGGCTATGGCGCTGGGAGAGGAGAGGGGGTGGATGCCGCCGGCCGACGCCCTGGAAAAGCCGCATCCCTATGACCAGGTACCTCAACTGGTCAGTGCCTACGCGGCCGGCAACATCAGTACCTACTTTCCACTGATCAGGGTCAATTCCTACTAATGCCAGGTTCCGCAACCCGGTCGCGACGCTCAACCCCCGTCGACGGGTCCGTTCCGTTCCGTGCCGGCCGAACTCATCGACTGTCACGACCTCGTCCCGGATGCGGGGATGAACTCAGCCCTCGCCTCGCTCTTGGAGATGCTCGACCTGCCCCGGCGCGTCCTGGCGGCACGACCGCGTGAACTGTGAAGGGGCAACGGCAACGAGTCGCCATCGCACGCGCCCTCGCGGTCCAACCCGAAGTGCTGGTCGCCGACGAGGCGGTATCGGCCCTGGATGTCTCCGCCCAGGCCACTGTGGTCAGCCTCCTGGCCGACCTGCGCGCCGATCTCGGGCTGACGATCGTGTTCACCTCGCACGGTCTGGGCATCGTCAGAACCTTCTGTGACAGCGTCGCGGTGATGTTCGCGGGCCGGGTGGTGGAAGAAGGCGCGGCGGAAACCATATTCACCGCGGCCCGGCACCCGTGCGCCCGGGCGCTGCTGCGGGCCGCACCGGTCCTGCACCGACCGGGTACCGTGCGACGTTCGCCGATCCTGGAAGGCGAACCCGCCGGCTCCCTCGACATGATCACCGGCTGTCCCTTCCAACCCACATGCCCGGAGGTCGGGACCGCCTGCTCATCGGCCCCGCCGCCCTACATCGGGAGCGGATCGCACCGCACCGCCTGCATCCACGCCGCCGATGCCGACCACCCTTGTTTCGGCTCCGATCTCGCGGTGTGACACGGCGAAGCCGGATACGCCGAAGGAGACCCGAGCCTGGGCAGGGGGCACACGCGGGTCAGCGAGCCGCGCGGCGGCGGCGGCGCAGTAGCTCGGCGGCGACTATCAGGATGGCGACGATCGCCGTGCCGGTGATGAGCCGGCCGGGTCCCGAATCGGCCGACGAGGAGGTCGGGGCGGCGATCGGTGCGCGCGTCGGCGGGGCCGGGGAGGCGGGCCCCTGGGTGGACGGTGCCGTGGACGGCGTGACCGGTTCGGCTGCGGCGCTTCGGCTGGGCTCCGTGCCCGGCACCGCCGTGACGGTGAGGTCCGCTTGGCCGCGTCCGAGCGCGGGGAAGCCGGACTCCACGGTGACGGCCCAGTGGCCGGGTGGCAGGGCCAGGCGGGTGGTGAAGGTGCCGGGGGTGTCGGCCACTGGCTCCAGCTTCCATGGGCCGATCGTCCGGCCGTCGTCAGCCGTCGCGCTGAGCGTGCCGGCCACCTTGTCGGTGACCGGGTCGTGGTCGTTCGCCCAGGTGGCGGCCGCCCGGGTATGCCCGTCGCCCAGCTCGGTGATCGTGAAGACGATGGTGTCGCCGTGGGCCCCGGCCTGGCCGGTGCCGCCCAGGAGGGTGGCGGCGGCGAGCGATGTGGCGGCGGCGAAAGTACGGATGCGCATCAGGGGTGACTCCTTGGACGGCGGTGGGACGGGCGGGGTTGGTTCCCGTCCCACCGCCTGCTTGGGGCGGCCTCAGGAGACCGGCTGGATGGCCCAGTTTTGGTAGGTCTGGCCGTTCGGCTGCTGGAGTTCGAGCAGCCGACCGCCGTAGTACCAGCGCTTGCCGGTGCCGAGGACGAGGGAGGAGTTCTTCGCCGTGAGCGCGTAGCCGCTGCCGCTTGCGGTGATCTTCCACTGCTGGGTGTCCGCATTGCTGCACGGCTGCTGCATCACGTATTGGCCGGCCACGGCCGAGCCGCCGATCTGCAGGCACTTGTCGGACCGCACCGAGCGGACCCGCAGGTTGCCGTTGCCTTGGTCCTCGAACAGCCACTGCTGGTTGGCGTAGCCGTGGCGCTGGTAGCCGATCAGCACGGCGCCGTCGGAAGTCGAGGCGCCCCACATGTCGGCGGCCTCGCCGGTCAGGGTGTTGACCATCACGTACTTGGTGCCGGGCTTGGTCGGTCCGACCGGTCCGGCGGCCTTCGGGGTGCGGAAGGATGCCTCGGGGCCGGGCTTGGCCACGTGGCCGGCCTGGTCACGTACGGCGACGGCGACCTTGAAGGCGGTGTCGGGCCGCAGGTTGACCAGTCGGACCACGGTGGAGCGGACGGTGCCGAGCGTCCGGCCGTCCAGCACCACGTCGTAGCCGGCCGCGTCGGAGACCTGGGCCCAGCTCAGCACGACGGAGTTCGCGGTGAGTTGGCCGATTGCTACCTTGGGCGATGTCGGTCCGCCGGTCCGGGTGGGGCTGGGCGTGGACGTCGGGTTCCCGGTCGAGGTTTTGGTGGGGCTCGGCGTGGACGTCGGGTTCCCGGTCGAGGTTTTGGTGGGGCTCGGCGTGGACGTCGGGTTTCCGGTCGAGGTTTTGGTGGGGCTCGGCGTGGACGTCGGGTTGGGGCCGGTGCCGCCGCCGCTGCCGGCTATCAGGAACTGGTTGTTGGCCACGTTCCAGTGGGTGGTGAGGTAGCTGCCCGCGGACGGGTTGGTGCTGTAGTAGTCGTCGTGGTTGCAGTCCAGCCGCTCGTCGCTCGCACGGTTGGGGCACTTGATCTGCATCTTCGGGAAGTACGGCGAGTCCGAATAGCACATGACGTCCCACTCGTCGACGCAGTGCCCGGCCTTGCTGCTGTTCGGCGCGCTGTTGTTGACGGCGCCGAGGTTGTGGCCGAGTTCGTGTGCGGCGGTCGAACCACCCCAGCAGCCGCTGTCGGTCCGGCCGTACGAGGGGCCGAAGTTGCTCATGTTGTCCTTGCCCGGGCGCTCGTCGCCGGCGAAGGTGCCGATTCCGCAGTAGACCTGGGCGTCCGCGAAGATCATGTACTTGCGATCCTTGCGGTTGAACCCCTGCTTGGCCAGCGCGCTGGTGGTGGCGCCGAACTGCTGCAGTTCGGACGTGGGTAGTTCCACGTTCAGTATCGACGCCGAGCAGTCGGACTCGGTGACGTAGCGGATGTGGCGGGTGCCGCCGGTCTCCTGGGCGCTGGCGTTGTAGATGACGTCGGCGTCGGCGGCCCATTTCTTGATCGAGGGCAGGTACTGGCCGAAACGGTCGTTGCCGGGCGCGTGTATGTACAGCACCTGGACGCGGTTGCCGGTGCTCCCGTCACCGTCGCAGGCCACCGCGGTGCCCGCGGCGGCGGTCGCCTCGGAGGCGGGCGTCCTCGCGGCCGGGGCGTCGGAGGCCGGCGCGGCGCCGGACTGCACGTCGAACACCGGCGGAGAGTCCTTGAGCAGGTCGGCCGCGGACGGCGGCGGGTCCTGGCCCACCGCAGGCGCGGCAGGCACGGCGGCCGGCGCCGCAGCGGGCTTGGTGTCCTGGTGGATGTCGACGCCCTTCGGCGGCTCGTCCGGGCCGTGCGTACACAGCCCCGCCTCGGAGACCTTGTACACACCGACGCACTTGTCGCCCTTGGCCGACGGCACCAGGCCGGTGTACACCATGCCCTTGGCCACGTCGTTCTTCGGCACCGAAGTCAGAGGTTTGGGTGCCTTCTTGTGCAGCGGAGCCTCCGCCGGGCTGCCTATCTCTCCGGGGTCTGTCTGCGTGCTCGCGGCGTCGACGGAGGCGGCGGCCGGCGGGTCGCCCTCCAGTGCGGCGTCGACGGTGACCGCGCCCATCGCGAGGGCGGTCGTCACGGTGGCTGCGACGAGCAGCCAACCACGGCGACCGCGGCGGCGGTGCGGCGTCGCTTTCCTGCGTCCCATGCGTGCCTCTCTCTTTCATCGGCAGGTGTCGGGTGTGAGTGCCGACACCTAGGAGATGGATGGGACGGACGGGGATAACGGAAAATCGCACGGCAATTCGATCCGGCGGCGCAGGGGCGGCGTCGATGCGGCCTCTCGAGCAACGGGTTTGGCGTCGCCCGGGGAGCATGGTCGCCCGCCACGCGGGGTAGCTACGCGCTCCTGGAGAAGTCCGGGGCTGCGCGCGGGTGATCCGCGCAAATGCCGGTGCGCGGACTCGGAGAGCGGACGCGTGTCGTACCCGGGGATGGTCCGGCGCCGCGTGTGGCCGGGGTGCGGGCCCGTGGTGGAAGGTACTGCCGGAGCAGGCACGGCGGGTGCCGACGAACTCGCCCGGATCGACGCCTACTTGGATGACGAGCGGTTCGTTGTGTCGTTTCGGTCGGTGTTCGCCGGAACGGCCTGACCGTCGGGCGGTGCCGGTCGGCGCATGCCTCATCCAGGCGATCGCGTTCGAGTTCGCGTTCGGCCGAGCTGCCCAGGTGTCGGTCTTCTCCGTCGTCGTCGCCACCGCCTCGACGTCGCGCCGACGGATGCGGGGGCGCGGGTCGCGGCCGAGCTGTTCGAACGAACCCGGCGAGGGCCTCGCCGTGCCGACCGGCCATCCGGGGATCGCGAGGGCGACGCCGCAGAGGCCGCCTCCGAGTACGAAGCACATCGAACGCCACGAAATCCGCGGGACTTTCCGGGGCCAGGCGCGCGGCCGCCGTCCCGGTCCGGTTGACGCGCTTTTGGAGCAGGTCGAAGCCCAGGCCGGCCGTCATACCGGAACAAGCCGTCTGCCAACCCTTAGAAGCCGAATATCTGGGTCCATGTCCAGTCCTTGGTGACCACGCCGAGGCCCATTTTGGTCAGGGAGCAGTTGAGGATGTTGTCGCGGTGGCCCTGCGAGTTCATCCACGACTTCATCACCTGCTCGGGGGAGTTCTGGCCGCGGGCGATGTTCTCGGCGCCGGGGTTTGCGAAGCTCTGTGCGCGGGCCCTGTCGACGAAGGTTCGGCCGTCCTGGCTGGTGTGGGAGAAGTAGCCGTTGGTGGACATGTCCTCGCTGTGCAACTGGGCGGCGCGGGTGAGGTGGGAGTCGAGGGTCAGGGCGCCGCATCCCGCCTTGGCCCGTTCGGCGTTGGTGATCGTCAGGACCTTCTCGGCCGGGGTGCCCGCGGGATCGGCCGTGGTCGTGGGCTGCGTCGACGGCGTCGGACGCGGCTTGGCGGTGGTCGGCGCCGGGGGCGGCTTCGTGGGTGACGCGGTGGGCTTCGGGGAGGCGGACCTGGTGGGCGAGCGGAACGGGGACGGCGAGGCGACAGGCGACAGGGCGACGGCGGGTGCCGAAGGCGTCGCGGACTCCGACTTGGTGGTGGACGCCATCCACACCGGATCCCTGTCCTCGCCTGGCGACAGTACGGTGATGCCGATGACCGCGCCTCCCGCGACCAGCAGAGCGACAACGGCGGCCACGGCGGTCGCACGCTGCCGCCTGCGTATTCGGCGGGCCCGGCGGTCGTGCGACCGGCCACCACTGACCGTGTCGAAAGCCGCCGTCTCGCCGGGCGCCCCGGCACCCCCGAACGCGGCCGCCCCCGTGAGACCCCTCAACACTGCGGCCACCGGCACCAAGGCGAGGCCGGCCAGCAGCCTCTCGGCCGGCACCAGGTCCGCTACGAATCCCGAACAGACCGTGCAATCACGCGCGTGCCGCGCGACCCGCTTGCGCCACAGCGCGGAAGGGACGCCGTCCCAGGGCGTGATCACGTCGTCCAACAACACACAACGGGGCACCGCGGACAGCGCCCGCACCACCACCCGGGCCGTCTCCAACTGCGCCTTCATCCGCTGCACCCGCACCGCGGCGTGTTGCGTCGACAGCTCCAGCGCGGCGGCCAACTCGGCCCGCTCCAGCTCGCCTGCCGCCTCCAGCCACCACATCGCCAGCAGCGCACGATCGTCGGCGTCCAGCCAGCGGGTGGCCTCGGCCACCTCCCGCCGCTGACCCTCCAGACCGAGTCGCATGATCGTCAGGTCCACGAAGTCCGCGCCCGGGTCCGCGACGTCGTGGGCGTCCTGCAGATCGGAACCGCCCGGCGCGGCATTGCGCGTCTGCCAGTGGCCGCGTATCTGGTTCATCGTGATGGCCACCAGCCAGGACCGGAAGCTTTCCGGGTCACCCAGGGATCCGAGATTGCCGAGTGCTCGGATCATGGTCTCCTGCACCACGTCGTCGACGTCGGCGTGCCTGTTCAGGGCCCGGCCCACGATGTTGTACACGAGCGGTAGATACGCGGCGACGAGCTCGTCCTGGGCCCACTGGTCGCCCCTACGTGCCGCCTCCACCACCGCGCTGTCGTGTTTCCCGGTTGTGCCCACGTCCGTGCCCACTCTCCCTCCGGCTGCTCGCCTGTTCCGTCTTACACAGGGGAGACCCTCCGACCGGGGCCGCGATAACAGAAAGTGCGCCGCAAAACCTGGGCGTACGCTACTCGAACGATTCCGGGGACCGGTTGTGTCCTGGTTCGACGGTGCCCACGTCCCCCTCGAAGAGCTCCTCCGGCGCCTTGCCGAAACCCGGTCTCGCGAGGAGGAAGACCGACAGCGCCGCCAACTGGTGCCTGCGCCGGGGCCGTTGGAGGGGTATGCGGCCCGGTTCGACGACCTGTTCGGGACGCTCGCGCGGCGGCGGGGGTTTCGGGAGTACCCGGTCGGGTTGTTGGCGCCGCGGGACCGGAACAAGACGCTGACCTGCCTGGCGGGTGCCGAGCCGGTGATCGGCGCGCAACACCCGGCGGTGCAGCGGCCGCAGTTCTTCCTCTGGGCCGACTTCCAGGTCCGTTCCGACACGGCGATTCGTCGGCATCAGACGCCGGTGAACTGCGCGTTCTCGTTCTGTTGGGATGCCTGGTTCAGCGAACGGGAGTCGACGAACGCTCCGGTGCCGCGGCCTCGCGACGACACCGGAGAGAGGAGGACCCAAAACCGCCCCGCCGCCCCCCGCCGTCCTGGCCCCGCGCGATCCGGGCCGTCCGCGCCTGGATCACCCCCTGGATCGCGCTGCAACGCTACTGGCGAGCCTGGTCGAACGCGCCCCCACCCACACGGTTACAGGCCCTGATGAACTCGGTCGGAGCGGGCGACGGCCTGCACCTTCACCTCCCGAACCAACAAACCACCGGTAGTAGATGTCCGCCGAGGTCATGACACCGCTATCCCATTCGCGTGTAGCAGGAGGACGAAGTCGTTGACACCGGTGAAGAGCTCGGCGCGCAGCCCGGCCTTGCGGGCTCCCTGCACGAAGGCGCGCTGGTCGTCGAGGTACAGCAGTTCCCCCGGCTCGATACCCATACGCTCCGCCGCTCTCAGGTAGGCCAGCGGTGAGGGCTTCTGCACCCACAGGTCGTGCGAGGTGAAGACATGGTCGAAGGCATCCGTCATGTCGTGCCGCACGATGTCGGCGTGGAGTTCGTCGGTGAAGTTCGAGAGCACGCCCACGGTCAGCGACGTGCGCAGCTGCCTTGCGATGTCGAGCATCCGCCTTTCGACCGTGCCACGGTCGTCGAGCCAAGGTTCGATCGCGACGGCGGCGGCCGGGCCGTATGTCGCAACCAGGCGTGCCTCGACGCCGACCGTCCACTCCTGGTGGGTCAGGACGCCGACTTTCGCGAGCTCGTAGTCCGGGTGGTCGTACGCGTAGCGGGCGATGGTGCCGGGCGGCAGGCTCGCGAGCGCCTCCGCCCGTGCCTGACCGGAGTGGTCGAAGTGCCGGAACACCCCATTCATGTCGAGCAGGACGCCTCGGAGTGTCATGTGCCGCTCGCCTTCGGTGGCTCGGTCTGCTCCCGTCGACAGGAAGCCTGACGGGCTGTGGTGATGAGGGACTCGTACGCGGGTCGGTTCAGCATCTCCAAGAACTGCTCACGCGCCGTTGTGCCGGTATGCGGTCTCGTTCGCGCTTCTGCGACAGCACGCCATGGGCTCGGCCGGGCCGCTCGCAGCGGCAGGTCGGCGAGGCGTACCGAAACGATGGTGCCGGAATCCAGACTGGCGAGGACGTACGGCGCACACGCGAGCCAAACCACGTGGTGATGCCGGTCCGACTCCGCGGCCTCCACGTCAGAGAACGCGGCGGAGTCCACCACAACGTCGTGTCCGGAGATGACGTTTCTCACCGCCCGTTCGTCAGTGATGACGAAGTGTTCACGGTCGGCGGCGGTGACCCTGTCGGACCCCTCCGCTGTCACATGGGCAACCAGTGCGCGTGCGAGCCGGCACCGGTCACCAACCGGGCGCACGGGCGCCGCTGCCCGCTCATCGAGACACGAGCGGCTCCCACCACTCCGGATTGTCCCGGTACCAGCGCACGGTCGCCGCCATCCCTTCGCGGAACGTGGTGTGCGGCGCCCAGCCGAGTTCGGAGCGGAGCGCCGAGGAGTCGAGCAGATAGCGGCGGTCGTGACCGGCCCGGTCCGCAACGATCTCGATGTGCCTGTCCCGGTCGAGCCCCAGCGCCTCCAGGACGAACAGCGCCATGTCCATCGCGCTGCGCTCATCGCCGGTGCCGATGTTGTACGTGCGCCCCGGCGTGCCTTCGAGGAGGATCGTCCTCAGCGCCGCGCAGTGGTCCACGACGCTCATCCACTCGCGGCGGTGCCAGTGGTTTGTGTAGACCGGCAACTTCCGCCCACGCAACGCGTTGACGATGAACAGCGGCGGATTCTTCTCAGGGTATTGCCGTGGCCCGTAGTTGTTGGCCGATCGCGAGACCGTGACGCCGAGACCGAAGGTACGCGCGTAAGCGAGCACGAAATGGTCGGCGCCCGCCTTCGATGCCGCGTAGGGGGTGTTCGGCCTGTACGGCGAGTCCTCGCTGAACGTCGACGGGTCATCGAGCGCCAGGTCACCGAACACCTCGCAGGTCGAGACATGGTGCACCCGGGGCACGTCGCTCAGCCTGGCCGCCTCGCACAGCGATTGCGTGCCGAGGACGTTGGTCAGTGCGAACGGCCGCGGGTCGCGGACGGCCCGGCTGTTGTCGGACTCGGCCGCGAAGTTGATCACGCAATCGACCCGCGCGGCTCGCATCGATTCGGCCAGATGCTCGGTGTCTGTGATGTCGCCGACCAACAGTTCGACGTCGAGCCCGGCGAGGTTCGCCGGGTTGCCCGCGTAGGTGAGCTTGTCGTAGACGACGATCGTGTCGTTGGGACGCTGCTGTGACCAATAGTGGACGAAGTTGGACCCGATGAAGCCGGCGCCGCCGGTGACCATGAGACGCATCAGCCCCGCACCTTGGCCCCGGTCCGCAGGGTCGCGTCGTAGAGACCATGGAAGTCCTCGACGACCCGCTCCCAGGAGTACCGGCGCAGCACCAGGCGACGCGATTCGGTTCCGAGCCTGTCCCGCCAACTCTCGATGTTCCCGACGAGTTCGGTAAGTAGGTGCGCCAGCCCCTTGATGTCGCCCAGGTCGAAGAACCAGCCGTTCTGCCGCGGGCCGGAGTCCTGGATGAATTTGGCCGGTCCTCCGGTGCGGGTCGACAGCACGGGGGTCCCCGTGGCCATCGCCTGGAGGATGGCCGTTCCGAACGGTTCGGAGTCGGCCCCGTTGACCATCAGGTCGGCGGCCGCGTACCCGTACTTGAGGTCCTCCGGTCCGCGCCACCCCGTGAAGAACACGCCCGCGTCGCCCTTCGACCGGGCGTACTCGTAGGGGTGAATGCCCTCGCACTCGCCAGGGTAGCCTCCCCAGATCACCAGTGGGCTACGCAGGCCGTGCTCGTCGCGGGCCATCACGTAGGCGTCGATGACATCGGTCAGCCGCTTCCAGCGCAGGAACCGGGACACGCACAGTAGGACCGGTCGCATGCGTCCCGCCTCGTTGACGAACGAGTCGCGCAGAAGCTGCTCGCTGTACGAGACGGTGCCCGGCACGGCGGTGCCGTCCCACCCCTGCGGATCGTTCACCAGCCACTTCGTCCAATACCGCAGCTTGTCCCGGTCATCCAGCGGCAGGGGCCCGAAGTAGCCGGCGTCGACCCCGTTCTCGATGATGTGCACAGCACCCGACGGCAGCGCGAAGAGCTCCGTCGCGAGAGTGGCATCGTCCTCCGAGACGCACACGACCGCGGCAGCCTCGCGCGCGGCCTGCTGCAGTTCCTTGGCCCAGTGGTCCGCGTAGCGCCAGGCGGAATGACCGGTCCAGCGGCCGCTGCTCGATGCCGCTTCCTGCGCCTGGATGACGAACTTCATCTCGGTGCCGTGCAGATGGGCCACCACCGGGGTGCCCGTGCGCCGCGCCGCCAGGTTCATCGGTCCCAGATGATGCAGGTGAAGGACGCTGTGACGACCCGGGCCGTCGGTCGGCTTGAGCGCCTGGGCCCAGGATTCGGTGAAGGCCGCCCCTTCGGCCGGGGTGAAGTCGCTCAAGACCCGGTCGGATACATCCTCCTTGTACTCGAAGCTCGGGTGCATCGCCACCACGTCACCGGAGCCGGAGGGCGCTGCGTCCGGGCTGTAGTTCATTGTCGTCAGGCGCTGGACAGCGGCAAAGAATCTGCGCGCGTCCGACATCTTCGGGTTCGGCCCTTCCGGCCAGGAGCCCGCAACCAGGGAGAAGTCGCTGACGGAGCGCTGCAGGCGCTGCGCGAGTTCCAGCGCGACGAATGCGGAACCGCCGCGAGGAAAGGGCATGAAGCCCATGGTCACGCCCGGGGATTCACCCATTTGACCTACCATCTGTCGCCGAAATCCTCTCAGTCATCGTGGATGTCGCTGCCTTCTTGGTCGTGCCAGAGTCGTGAGGGAACCGTCGTCTCGGATCCGACGTATCGTCCGGCATATTCGATCAGGGGGCCATCCACGGTCCAGAAGGCAATCTTTCCTATGTTCATCCGCCGATAAAGGTGAATGGGTTGGGCGGCTTTCATCTCGAGTGTCCACGCGATGATGGCTCCGCTGTGCCCTAGAGGGGCCGAATACTGGATCCACAACCCGAGGGTCGAGACGGAGCGATTCGCGTACAGGGTCGCCGCGTGTTGCCTGCTGCCCATCCGCTCGAAGGTGGAACCCAGATAGCAACGGTCTGGCAGCAACGTTATTCCGTCACGCCCGATCGAGTGTTTCGTCACGGTCGGCGCCCGGTCGGGCCGCAGGACGGGATCCGTGTAGGACAGGATCTCGTCGCCCAGATGAAAGCCGTAGCTGTTGGGTTCCAGGTTTGCAGGATCGAAGGGGGATATGACAATTTCTCCCGCGGACACACCGGCCGAGATCGCGTTACCGCTAAGAATCAAGGAGTTGCTCCAGAACTGTACGCACGTTGCTCTCGTACTCGTCGATCCCGCGTCGATTCTCGATCGTGTACCTGTAGCTCAAACCGTGGACGAAGGACGCGGATTTGTCCGACGACGAGACATCGCCGCGCTGTTGCCGTCGCGCCGCGCGCAACTCGGGCGGCGCGACGATCCGTACGAGGGCGAAACCTTCTTGTTCGAGGGCGGGCTTGTCCACCTCGACGTCCCGGAGATCTTCGTTGACGATGACATCGGCGTCCGAGGCGGCCACCTTGTCGAGGAACGGACGGACCAGAGCCTCCGGATTGAGGCGCCGCAGCTGGTCGGCAATGGCCTCCAGGAGCACCTGGTCCTACCGGGCCGCGCGCTCGTCCAGGCCCGCCGTACGGCGAAAGATCTGTTGCAGCTCGTAGAGCGGCTCGGCCGGCCCGACCCGCACGAACGTCGAACCGCGCTCCTCGCAGTACTTGACGGGCGATCCCCACGAAGATGGATATACCGGCCCCGGAGTGCCCGACCACCGCAATGCGTACCTGGTTCATCCGAGCTGACCCACCGTCTGCGATGCAGCCGGCAAGGGCGTCGGGAGCACCGTGACGGAGGACAGATAGACCCGGGCACCATCCCAGATCCATGCCGCTTCGACGTCACAGCCGTGCTCGGAGCGTAGTTGAAGCAGCAGGTCCGTCACGGCCGGCGACAACTCGGCATCCTGCGCGGCCCTCTTGCCCACGTCCGTGAGCCGTTCGCTGACGTGCACGCGTCCTGTCGGGGCCAACCGGGCCACAGCCGTTCCGGCGTGACGCACGCTGATCGCACGCTGCACGAGTACCGCGACGCCAGGCGCTGCGCGCGACATGCTTTCCACTGCCTCGACGACCTCCGCCGACGTGGCCAAGCCGCCGCCCCCCGACGGCACGGCGGACGCGCCCGACGAGACCGGTGAAGCACGCACGATGAATCGTTCGTCTGCTCCGCCCTCCCGCAATGCTTCCACCGCAGTACTGATGAGCAGACGCGTGGGTGCGCCCAAACCAGGTGCGTCATCCGCGCCCGCATCCTGGCAGGATGCCGACTGCCCGGCCAAGAGACTGCGCGGCACCACGAAACCCGGAGGCACCGGATAGCCGCCCGCGAGGTTCGACAAGGCGGCGAACGCCTCCCCTGTGTCGGAGGGGTCCACCTTCGAGCCCAGGCGCGGCAACATGACCCGGGCCCGCTTTTGCGCGAAGTCGCGGTGGATGTCGCTCGTGCGCGGGCCGGACGAGTGCTGGTACTTACCCCGGTAGAGGTTGACGTGGCCAACGACGCGCCACCACATCATCTGGCCGATCGCCATGCCGGTGAACACTCGTACCCGCTGAGCGGTGAACAACTGCAGGGTCCACTGCCCCACGAACCCGATGTCGCCAAGCGAAGCGGAAAGATTGATGAAGACGCCCAGTCGCGCCACCGAACTGCGGGCCGCGAACGTCGGGGCGTAGGCGTTGCCGCCGAGCCGTTCGACCGTATGCCCCAGATAGAGCCGCCCCGGCTCGAGGATCAACCCATCGGGAGGGATCCGGTATTCGACGTAATCATTCTCGCGACTCGGGTCCAGCACATCATCGACATACTCGCGAATGTTCGGTCCGAGACAGAAGTTGTAGCTGTTGGGGTTGACGTTCTCCGAGTCGAAAGGGTCGATGATGACTTCACCACGATCGCGAGCGGCAATAATCTCTGCTCCCGACAGAATCATCACCGCTCACCGCCGCCGACCAACCGATTCACGGGCACGTTCCAAACGCAAGAGAGTCGGGTGCGCAGACAAGATGCATTTTCCTTCCGTTCACGTGAACCAGGGCATTGCATAATGGTCGCATTCGGGCGGGAAGGCATTCGGTCGAGGGTTGAGTTTCCGGATAACGATGTCCCGACGCCTCGACTTCGTGAAGGTATATTCCTCGAACTCGCCTGCTGCCTGATTACCCGCATCAACGAGCCGGCCTCCGGCTGGACAGCGGCAGCGAAAGAGACCCCGCCTCAGGTAATCCGGAGACGCCAGCGATCACTCAATGCATGAATGATCGGCTCGCTCTTGCCGAGATGAACGGCAGAATTGCAGAGCGCGGATCTTCGGGTTAAGAGGGCCGCAGGGTGCCAGCCTTTGCCAACCCCGTTCCTGCTTGGCCGTAGACAGTACATAATCTCCAACAAAGCCCTGTCAACCCCTGGCTGCCGAATACCTCGACTCAACCAGTCATCGTCCGGATAGACGATGTTATCTGGACGATTCCCTCTTCTCGGTGGCTGCGCATATCGGTGGTCGGGCGCATGGTTCCGGCCGTGCGTGTTGTGAAAGTGGTGGATTCGGAACCTGGCAAGCCGCAGGTGCGCCTGGTCGGCGCGTCCGGCGAGCTGATGCGTGGAGTTGACGAGTTCCTGCGGTCGTGGTTCGTGCGTACTTGCCGCATACGGTGCGGGCCTACGCCCATGACCTGCAGAAGTTGTTGCTGGCCTCGAACGAAGTGGGGCTACGTGCACAGGAGTTCACGCCGTTCCGGCCGACGGAATTCCTGCGGTGGCTGCGGCTGGTCCCCGCCCGACGGGCTCAGCGCCTGGAGTTGGGTGCCGCCGCCGGGACCGGGTACTGTCGGCGCACGGTGGCGCTGCCGTCCTTGCGCGGCGCTCGGACTCGTTCGCCGTGGGAGCGCTGATCCTGCCGCAGGTGGCACTCGATCCGTGCTTCCGTTCCCGCAATGACGACGCGCATGCATACGGAGTTCGCGTAGTCCCTTGAACCGCGACAACTCACCACAAGATCAACTCGTGGCGGCTTTGGGGCTTGTCTTGTAGGCAGCCCGAATCGCATTCGATGCGTTCTGGCGACACCGTGCAGCGGAGGGCTGCTCGTGTCGCACCGGGTGATGACAGGCCGGTCGGTACTGCCAGGACGTTAGTCGACGGCCTTGTTCGTTGTCGTGTCGCAAGTGCAAACCAGCGTGCAGCCGACCGCAGGGCGAGTCAAGGCTCAATTCTGATCCATCCAGGCGTCAGGACGCCCGGATGGATCTCACGGCCGGCCCTGGACGCGACGGAACCACGGTCCGGAGGGGAGTCAAGACCCGCTCGGATCCGTCGGGGCTCTTCGTGGGGAAAGGGGGATCCTCGCGCAGCCCGTGCCGTACCACTCGTCCGCCGCGAAACTGCGCATCCTCACCTCTATGGCCAATCGCACAAAGTATCCGGGGAATCTCTGGACGGGCACCGAATGCACCCGGCCACTCCAGGAGCCCACGCTGTCCACATGCACAATCCAGCCTGGGTCCGGCTTGACCGGAACTTCTCCAACTCCTCAGCCCGGCAGCGTGGATCAGAACTCGCCCAGTCCCCAGGCGGGGATGGCCGCCACGAACGCGTCGCTCACGATGGGCGTTCAGTCAAACCGCGAGCGTGACGGGAGGTGAGGCATGGAACTGCTTTCCGTCACGGATCATTGCCCACCGAGGCGACCAGGTCCCGGTCGCCGGCAATCCCGCGGGGTTGTCGCACGTCGAGGCCGCCGCTCTCGCGCTCGTGGGCGTGACGGTGGGGGAGGCGCTGGTCGAACGCGCCGGGGTGCGGGCCGGGGAACGGGTCGTGGTGCACGGCGGAGCGGGCAGGGTCGGCTCGGTCGCAATCCAGGTCGCCGGCGCGCTGGGCCCAGGTGGCGACCACCGCGCGGGCGAGGGACCACGAGTTCGTCACCGGTCTGGGAGCCGACGTCGCGATCGACTTCTCGGCCGGTGACCACGTGCCGCGGGTGCGCGCGTCGGGTGGGGTGGATGTCGTCCCGGACACGGTGGGCGGGGACACCCTCGCCCGCAGCCCGGAGGTCCTCGCCGACCCGGGCCGCGTGGTGTCGATCGTGGACATCCCCGAACCCCGGAACCTGCTCGCCGCGTGGGGCGTGAACGCGACCTGCCACTTCCTCTTCGTCGGCCCCGGCCGGGTGAAACTCGAGGCCCTCGGCGCCCTGGTCGGCCAGGGCGGACTCCGGCCGGTGATCGGCGCCGTGCTACCGCCGGCCGACATCGCACAGACGCACACCCTGTTGAAAGGCGGCTTTGCCGGCGAGGGCCGCCCGCGCCCACGCGGCAAGATCGTCATCGCCGTGCACCCCCCGACTGCGGAGCCGGCCGCACCCTGATCCCTGCGAGTGTGCGGGTTGGGGTCGGTGACGACTGGGACTCCTGTGACCGATCGGCCGAGCCGAACGATCCCGGAACGACACCACCTGACCGAGCGGCACACATCGTGTCGGCAGGGAGTTCATGGTGCTGCTACGGAATTCGAGCATCAAATGGGAATCAATCCGACTCTTCGATGGTTGTGGGCTTTCTTCGGAAGCGGAAAATTGTTTGCTTGACAGAGTTCTTCGGCGGTGTCAGGGTCGAGATGTCGGCCAGGGCACTCGAAAAGCAGCCGAAGGTCGACCCACTCCGAACGGATGTGCTTCCCGGAGTGAGTAAGGAACCAGAGGTGACATGGCGATGCGACAACGACTCGATGCGCCGGATTCGCCGGAAGGCGAGCTGCATTGGGATGAGCGACATTGGCGATCGCAGACGATCCACGAAGGTTTACTTTTTCCGCAGATCCACCGTGAATTTCAGCGATACAGCGAGGCGGCGAACCATTCCGAGGCACTGAAGGAAATGCAGCGTGAACGGCTGGCATCGATCCTTCGGCATGCGATCGGCGCCGTCCCGACATATCGCAGAACGAGTACGACGACCGCAGGTTCGGCAGACCCGTGGGCGCAGCTCGCCGAATTTCCGTTGACGACGAAGCGGGAACTGTCCGAGCGCTCGATCGACCACTGTGACGACGGGATCGACCCAGCGACGTGCCGCGTTCTGGAGACATCGGGCACCAGTGGGATTCCGCTGCGCGTGATCCGTCACAACGACGCCATGGTGCACGAGTGGGCGACCGCCCTCGTCCGGAATCAGCGACAGGGGCCGGCATTCGACCGGAAGGTACTGATGCCGTGCCTTACGCGCCCCAACCCGTGGTTCGAATACACGTCCCCCGGCATGGGCTTCGCGCGCGTCGCACAGTTCGGCGTCATCGGACCTCGAGGGGAGCGCCCCGAGGAATTCGTCACGCGCGCCGTGAATTTCCGTCCCGACGTGTTGACGGGAACCCCGCGAAATCTTGTGGATTTCATGGACCTGCTGCAAAAGTGCGGGGAGGAACCGCCGCCGGTACGGTCCATCGTCACCTGTGGTGAGCTTCTCCTGCCCGCCGTGCGCGAGGCTGTTTCCGACTTCTTCGGCATCCCGGTACGCGATATGTACGCGATGAAAGAGACCGGCACCATGGCCGTGCAGTGCGAAAACGGCCTCTATCACGTCGAGTCGGAAAGACTGTGGCTCGAGGTGGTCGACGACGACGGGAATCCGTTGCCGGACGGGCAGATCGGCGAAATCGTGGTCACCGACTTCACGAACACGGCGATGCCGCTGATTCGCTATCGCACCGGCGACCTCGGTTCGATGGCGACCGAGTCGTGCGCATGTGGTCTCCCCCACAAGGCGATGAACCTGGTGGAAGGCCGCAACCCCGGTGTGATCCGACGTCCGGACGGAACGACCCTGCCCGCGTATTGGATCGCATGTGCGGCTCGGCGTTGTCCGGTTCGGCGCTACCAGATCGTGCAACGGGCCGACTTCACCGTGTCCTTGCTCATCGAACCGGCTTCGACCTTCGCCTCGGCACACCGCGAAGAGTTGACGCGCAACCTCGAGGACCTGCTCGGCGTGGACATGGAGGGCCGGGTGGAGATCGTGGACGACGCGTCCTTCCTCGGCCACGGACGCCGCAAGACCGTCGACTTCGTGAGCCTGCTGCCCGACGCCCCCACCACCGTCGAGGCAGCCGAGACCCCCTGAGCCCGTCGGCTGAGGGACGACACCTTCGACCCTTCGAGGGAGGTGACCGGCATGACCAAGGAAGAGCGCATCGCGCAGATTCTGCAGTTCCTTCGCGGCGACGGCGTCGCCTAGCGACAGCGTCCGCGCGTACCAGTCGAAGCCCGGGGCCGGTCCTTCGTCACCGGCCCCGGGTGGGCAAGTCGATCGCGAACGGTCCCGATGCGGCCGAGGGTGAGGTGAGAGGGAGTGGGCGGCCAAGTGCACGCGCCGGGAGAGACGGTGTTGGAAGTGCGAGACCTGAGCCGAACGTTCCCCGGCACCCCGCCCGTCGAGGCCCTGCGCGGAGTCGGCTTCACCATAGGAGAGGGAGAAGTCGTCGGCCTCCTCGGCGGGAACGGTGCGGGCAAGACCACCCTGCTGAAGATCCTGTCCACGCTGCTGCTTCCGTCGGCCGGCCACGCCGCCATCTGCGGTGACGACGTGGCCACGCACAGCCGCCGGGCGCGACGCCACCTCAGCGTGGTCTTCGGTGGGGAACGAGGGCTGTATCCGCGTCTGTCCGCGCTCGACAACGTGATGTTCTTCGGCGGGCTGTCCGGAGTGCGCCGCCGACTGCGGCCCCGCGCGCTGTCGGCCCTGGAAGGAGTCGGACTCGCGGAGCGTGCCGACAGCCGTGTCGAGACCTTCTCCAAAGGCATGCGACAACGCCTTCACCTGGCGATCGGGCTGCTGAACCAACCACGCCTGCTCATGCTGGACGAGCCCACCGTGGGGCTGGACCTCATGGAGGCCCAGCGCATTCGCGACACGGTTACCCGACTCGCCACCGCAGGCACGGCGATTCTTCTCACCAGTCACTATCCGGCCGACATCGACCAACTCGCGGGCAGGGTCGTCCTGCTCGATTCCGGACGGGTGTCACACGACCTCCCCATCGTCGAGTTCCGCAAGCAGGCGGGTTTCACCGCCGAGGTCCGCTTGAGCGGTCCGGGCGCCGCTCCTCGAGGCGCCGATCCCCTCCTGAGCGATCCGTCCGTGCGGATCCAACAGAACAGGGACGATTGGACGCTCACCTTCCAGGTCGACACGTGGAGCCCGGTGATGTTCATCCAACTGGCCGACGTCGTACGCCGACACCCCGTCACGGACATCAACGTCGCCTCACCCGGCATCGAAGCCGTCATGCGCAGGCTGGTACCCAGCCATGAATGAGCGGTTGCAGACCCTCATACAGCACGGCTGGGTGCTGTGGCGCGCAACCGTACTCCAGGTACGGGAAACGGCCCGGGTCAAGACCGCGCTGGTCATTTCCGTGATCCAACCCGTGGTTTTCTTGACAGTTGCGTCCCAACGAGGTTCCTCTGCCGACCCCCGGCGAACGACCGAGATCGCCCTCGGCTGCGTGATGCTCGCACTGTGGTCGTCCACCGTCTGGGGGGCCGGAACCCTGCTGCGCCGTGAGGCGACGCAGGGGACCCTCGCGGCGCTTCTCGTCCGCCCGGCGTCCCTGTTGGCGATTCTGATGGGCAAGACGCTCGGCATCGCAGCCACCGGACTGGTACGCGCGCTGGCGGCCGTGGCCATCGCCGTTCCCGTTCTCGGCCTGCGTGTCGACGTCCCCGATCCCGCCGCGGCCGCGGTCATCGCGGTGGCGGCCCTGGTCTCGGCTGCGGCCATGGGACTTCTCCTGTGCTGCGTGGTCTTCCTCTCCCGGGCGGGCCTGCGCATCATCGAGGCCCTCGGCTACCCGGTCTTCGTTCTCGGGGGACTCGTCATCCCGCTGGACATGCTTCCCGTCGGTCTGCGCCGGCCCGCCCAGGTCATCACCTTGCACCACGTGACAGGCATGGTCCATGACGCCGCCTACGGAGGCATGCCCACCCTCGTCCATCTCGCGGGCTTCGCGCTGCTGACCGCGCTCTATCTGGCCGGCGGGGTCTGGGCATTCGACGTCGTGCTGCGACGAGGCCGAGCAAGGGGAACCCTTGAACTCGCCTGACGCCCTGAGGTCGTTCCTCGCCACCGCACTACGGATCTGCAGCCTTTCCCGGAAGGACTACCGCGTCACCTCGGGCGGCATCGCGGCGCGGCTCGGCATCGCGACCCGGGTCGTATTCCAGGTCACCTTCCTCACCCTCCTCGGCCAACTCGCCCACGGCGACTCCGGGAAAACCTACGCCTTCGTCGGCGCCGTCGCCTTCGCCGCGGTGCCGGCCGTGGTCACCCAGGTCCCCGCCGTGATCACCGCCGAGGTCCCGCAGGGCACCATGTATCGCCTTCGCCTGGGCAACGTCCCACTCCTCGCCATCATGATGCTGCGCTCCTGGGTATACCTGGTCGAGGGGTTGGTCGCCTCCGGTCTGGCACTGTTCCTCCTGGGCCCGGTCATGCTCGGCCACACGGACATGCTGCGCGTCGCCGCCGCGTTCCCCATCGTGCTCGTCACCACGGTGAGTTGCCTGTGCGTGGGCCTGTTCTGCTGCACTCTCGTGCTCATCGGCTGGGACGAAGGCATGGTCGTCAACTCCGCCGCCTATCTGATCCTGCTGTGCAGCGGCGCGATCGTCCCCGCCGGGTCCGGCAATGTCCTCCGCCCGATCGGCCAAGCCCTACCCCTGGGCGCCGGCCTGCAGGCCCTCCGCGCCGGTGTGACCAACCCCGTGGGTACCGCGGTTCTTCACGAGGCCGTCGTGGCGGCGCTGTGGCTGCTTGCCACCCATCTCTTCCTGCGCCTTCACGCGCGCCGAATCCGTACCGGAGCCGTTCCTGAATCCATCTACTGAGGCTTCCGAGTCCGATTGACGGTGTGTCAAACAGGGGCGTACCCGTTGTATGAGGAGGTGCGCGCCATTGACGAACTCGGGGTGCGGAATCTTCGCCGGTTGCAGCGTCACGATCCCCACGCGCCGGGTTGGCGCGTGATCGGCGGGCCGCTCGCGCCCTTGGAGGCAGTGAACGCGGGCTTGGACTCGCCGCCCACCACCCATCGGCGGCGGGCCATGCTGGACGCGGTCGCGCTGTGCTGACGCGGTGCGGGGACTCCGGCCGTTCGTTCTGGGCCCGGACCCCACAGGAGTGGGTCGACCTGCGCGGCCGTACGCAGGTCGAGTTCCGGCGACACGCGCCCGCATGGGTCAGGGGCCAAGGCCACGCAGGTCACCGCGCTCCGGATGTTCTTCCGCGACTGCCGGGAATGGGAATGGCTGCCCCGCCGCTTCGACCCCCAGCGCACGCTCGGCACCCCGCGCAGCATCGCCGCGCTGCTCGGCTCGAACCCGCGAGCGATCGCCGACGATGTCTGGGCGAAGCTCCTCTGGGCAGGTCTCAACCTTCGACGGGGCGACCTCCCGGAGACGAACCGAGGCCACTTCCATCCGGTCGACTTGGTCCGCGCCGTTACCCTGACCTGGTTGTTCAGCGGGCAACGCAGCGACGAGATCGCCCGGCTGCGGGTGGGCTGCGTCCGCCGGCAACACGACGGGACCGCCATCGCGGGCGACTCCGACCGAGTCCTGGCACGCAACGTCGTCTGCCTGCTCGACGTTCCCACCCACAAGACCGGCACGTCGTTCACGAAACCGGTCGACCCGATCCTCGGCCACGGGATCGACGCCTGGCAGGCCCTCCGCCCGCCCCAACCGTCCTTCATCGATCGCCGAACCGGCGAGCGCGTCGACCTGCTGTGCGCGATCCGGGCCCGCAAGGTCTCGACGTCCTACATCAACAACACCGTCATCCCGATGCTCTGCCGCAAAGCGGGCGTTCCGAGCGCGGATGTCCGCGGCAACATCACCAGCCGCCGGGCCCGGTCGACGATCGCCGGCCGGTTGCGCAGGCCCTGGGCGAACGTGCGTAGTTCCTTGATCTCGGAGACGTCCGTCCGGGCGAGCCATTCGGGAAGTCGGTGGCCGTGCCGTTTCCGCTGAAGCGTCGCGAAGCCGCGGGCGAGCCGGTTGATCTCCGCGAAGTGGGGGCAGCGCTCGCACAATTCCTTCAGTTGCCGGCGGGCGGCCTCGCTCTGCCGCTCGGCTCGGCCGACGATCCACCGAACCACCTGCCGGATGGGGCGGCGGAAGGGGGAAGCTGGTTCTCGGCAGGGCCGTTCAGGAAGCGGCGGACGGTCTTGCGGCTGCCGGTGTACCCGCGGGCGGCGATCTCGTCGAGCAGCCAGCACCTCCACCTTCGGCGGCGCCGGGGCGTCGAACCGGTGGATCGTCCGCAGCAGCGTCGACCCGCTCGCAGGAGGACGTCGGTGCCGGCGATGTTCGCGGCGAACGCGGTGGCGGGTCCTGGGCGCAGCCGGTGACGGCGGCGTGCACGACGTGGTCGGCTCGGGAGACGAGGTCGCGGACGAGAGGCTCGTCGCAGATCGAGCCGATCGTCAGGCGCGGGTCGTGGGGGTCGACGCCGAGCAGCGGCAGGGTGACGCGGTCGTAGGCGCTGAGGTCGTCCCGGAGTGTGGTGGTGGCGCCGGCGCGGCTGAGGAGGTCGCGCAAGCGGGTGCCGATCAGACGGGCGCCGCCGGTGATCAAAATTTTGGCGCCGTCGAGGGTGGTCAGCCGCGTATCCATGGTGAGGGCCCTTTTTCTGTCGGTCGGGTGGAGCACCGGCGAAGCCCCCTGGGGGTGTCGCCGGCTGCCGAGGCGGGTTCAGGAGCAGACGAAGGCACCCGTGAACTTGGTAACGGCGAAGTGCCCGCGTTCGGTAATGGCGGCTTGGACGAGAGCGCGGACGCGATTGCGGAGTTCGGTGAAGAACGCCTCGTCCAGGTCGGGGTCGTTCAGGGAGGCGGCGCACATGTAGTTGTGGCCGGCGTAGAAGTCGAGGAAGGGTTCGGCTTCGGCGAACCGCAACTGGTCCTGCCAGGTGTGCAGTTCGACGGTGTCGAAGTGCTCGGCCAGGACAACGCCGCCGTTGTCGAGGGAGACGCGGCCCTTTGGGGATGCCTCGAACAGGCCCTCGGGGGCGCCCATCGCGCGCAGCGCGGTGAAGTGCACGTCGTACATCTCCACCAGGGAGCGGACGTTGTCGGTGGTGAGGAGGAACCGTCCGTCCGGGCGCAGCACGCGGCGGGTCTCGGCGAGGGCCCGGGCGATATCGGGCACGTAATGCATCATGTAGTTCGCCATGACCCGGTCGAAGCTGTCGGTGTCGAAGCGGGAGAGGTCGTCGGCGCTGCCCTGGACCCATGTGCAGTCGGTGGCCACCCCGCGCAGGCGGGCGGCGGCTGCGGCGAGGATGCCGGGGGCGATGTCGAGGCCGACGATGCGTCCGTCGGCGAGGTGGGGCCGCAGGTGTTCGAGGACGAATCCGTTGCCGCAGCCCAGGTCCAGGAGTTCCTCGGTCCCGGTGAGGTCGAGGTGTTCGCGCAGGTGGTCGACCAGGGCGCGGGGGTTGGTGCGGTAGCGGTTGTGGGCGAGTTGCTTGGCGTCGAGCACGCGCCTGTCGGCCAAGTACGTGTCGCGCGCGTCCTCGGTGGAGAGGGTGAAGTGCTCGTCGGGGATGACGCGATCGGCGACGTCGTCGACCTCGGCGGTGCGGAAGTCCGGTTCGGGGATACCGGAGTCCATGGTGGTGCCCTCTTGGTGGAGCGTGGTCGGGGTGTGGTTGCGGGCCCATTTGGTGCCGACGTACTTGTGGGGGAGCAGGTCGGCCAGCGGCACCGCGGTCGGCCCGTCGGAGCCGGCGAGGACCACGTGGATGTCGGGGGCGTGGTCTAGGAGGATCTCGCGGCACAGTCCGCACGGTGGGACCAGGCGCGGCCCGCCGGTCTCGGTGGGTTTGGGGTGACGCACCGCGGCGATGAGGACGGCGGGTGGGGCGCCGGCGAGGACGGCGTTGGCCAGTGCCACGGGTTCCGCGCACAAGGACGCGCGGCCGATCGTGGCCTCCACGTGCAGGCCGTGGTGGTGCCGGCCGTCGGCGTCGACCAGGACGGCGCCGATCTGGTGGCGTTCGACGACGTAGTGCGCCGCGATCAACGCCGCTGCGGCGGCCGCGAGCTGCGCCGGGGCGGTGGCGGCGCGGCGCCGTGCGGGCCCGATCATCGGGCTGCCCCGCTCAAGGCGGGGGTGTGCTCGAAGTCCTGCCAGGAGCGGGACGGTTGCGGGCCTTGCGAGCCCTGGTACTTGCCGTGGTAGAGGGTGACCTTTCCCTGGGAGCGCCGGAACGTCACGTGGGCCAGGACCATGCCGGCGTACACGCGCACGGGCTGCACGGCGGACGCGAAGTGCGCGGGGCGGGGTGGTCGGGTGTCGTCGAGGCGGCCGAAGTATCCGTCGTGGGGGCGGGCGGGGTCGCCGTCGATGGTCCAGAACGAGACCTGTCCGATCCGCATGTACGGGTACACGCGCACCGGTTGCACCGCGACGATCTCCAGGGTCCAGCGGTGGGCGGCGCCGAGGTTGCCCAGGTCGGCGGAGATCCGCACGAACAGCCTGAGCCTGCCGATGGAGGAACGCCCGATCAGGGAGGGCACGGTGGTGGTGGAGCCGATGGTCTCCACGGTGGTGCCCAGGTGGACCCGGCGCGGCTGCAGCACCAGGCCGGTGTCGGGGATGCGCACGTCGCGGGTGGGCGGGGGGTCGAGCGCGTCCACCCGGGAAGCGGTGTGGACACGCAGTTCGGGCGCGAGGTGGTAGTTGACGCTGTTGGGGTTGAGCCGGGTCGGGTCGAACGGCTCGAACGTGATCGAGGCGTTCTCGATGCGATCGGCGATCTCGGGGCCGGTGAGGATCATCGCGGGGTGTCCCGTCGTGCGAGGAGGGTCTCCGCGAGGGACCGGATGTCGTCGCGTAGACGCTCGATGCTCGCGTCGTTGACGAGGACATGGTCTGCGGGGCGGGTGATCGGGGCCTCGGTGGGGTGGTTGTGGTCGGCGGCGCTGACGTCGCCGCGCGCGGCCAGTCGAGCTGTGCGGGCGGCGTCCGGGGCGGTGACCTGTACGAACGTGAACTCGAGCCGGTCCAGTGCCTGCGCGTCGGGGGCGCGCATGTCGTCGCAGATCACGACCGTGTTCGGGTGTGCCGTGGTGGCCGCGTGCAGCCGCTGGGCGAAGTCTTCGACCAGGCAGTTTGGGTTGATGCGACGCAGGTGTTCACCGAGGGCGGCCAGCAGGGCACCGTCCTGAGCGGCGGGGTCGGCCAGTGGCATTCGGGCAACGGCGCGCACCACGTTCTGCAGCAGGTACAGCGGTTCCGCCAGTCGCAGTGCGACTGCGGGGTGACCGAGGTGGGCGAACGTGTCGACGAGGATGCTTCTGCTCGTCGACTTGCCGGCCCCACTCGGTCCGTACAAGGCGATTCTCACGTCGTCCTCCCGCGAGTTGGCCCGGGCGCCCACTGCGCGGCCGGGGCGATGGCTGAGCTTGCTCCGCTTTGACGGACACCGTCGTTGTGGTGGTCAGGCCGCGAGTGCGGCTTCGTATTCGACGGGGCTGCGGTAGCCGAGGCCGCTGTGCAACCTGCGTAGGTTGTACGAGGCTTCGATGACCCTGCTGCTCAATTGGGTGAACCTGGGTGATCTTGCAGTCACTCGGGATCTGCGGGATGGAGCCTGAAGTCGCGGCCTGTCAGGGGTGTTCGTCGTGCGGTCGCGGGACGGGGTGGTGTGGTGTCGATGGGTCGGGGTTCGGGTCGGGGGGTTCCCGAGGCAACGCGGATGGTCGCGCGCGCGGCGTTCCCGAAGGGGTGCCTGGCGATGCGAGTGCGGGATGCGCTCGGCCCGCTGTTTCGGCGACGAGGACTTCCGATCCGCGTTCGGGGTCCGGGGCCGTCCGGGGGTCTCGCCCGGGCAACTGGCGCTGGTCCGTGCTGCGGTTCGCCGAGAACCCGACCGATCGCCAGGCCGCTCATGCGGTGCGGGCGAGGATCGACTGGAAGTACCTGCTGGGCCTCGAACTTGCGCATCCCGGCTTCGACTTCACCGTGCTGACCGGGTTCCGGGATCGGCTTGTGGCTCATGGCCTGGAGGAGCAGGTCCACCCGGATGGGCGTCGATCCAGGCCACGAGGGTCTCCGACGTCCGGTCCAGCAGCACGTCGATGACGCGGTGGCCCTCGATGTCGACGAGGACCGTGGCGTGGACGTGCGATCGTCGAAGGGCGAAATCATCGACACCGAGCACCCTTGGCGCGTGGTCGAGTTCGGGCTCCGGGAGCGCGCGGATCAGCCGCAGCAAGGTGGCCGCGCTGGTCGACACGCCGAGACCGGCCGCCAGTCTGGCACCGGCGCGGCCCGCCAGGGCGAGCGCGATCCGCTCCGGCGCCGTCCGCAGCGCGCGACTCCGGCGACCGTAGCGCCAGGTCAGCCCGTCGACCTGCTCGACGAACGTCCGTCGTGGGCACCCCCGGTCGTCGCAGACGAAGCGGCGCACGGCCAGGTGAACCGCGACCGCGCGGCCGACTACAGTGCTGTGGGCCGGCCGCCGGACATAGCGGTCCTGCACCCGCGTCGACGAAGCACCACAGTCCGGACACACGGCGTCTTCGACGCTGCTCGCCGCACGGACGTGGACTTCGTAACCGCACCCATTCGAACGACGTGCGCCCACGTGCGCCCCCAAGCTCCTTCGTCACTGACCGTAGCCGCTCCCCGGAATGTGACGCAGAGCCGATAAGACTGGCCGTTGACATCTGGGTATGGCTGTCATGGAGGCGCCGTTGACGCGAAAGACGCCTTCGTCATTGCCGATCAGGCCCGCGTCCGCCGCGACCTCGGCCTCCTGCGGCCCGGCGACGAGATTGTCGTGGACCTGTGCACCTTGACCACCCGCCGCCTGGGTGCGGTCTTCGACCGCA
This sequence comes from Embleya sp. NBC_00888, assembly GCF_045207655.1. NCBI lineage: Bacteria > Bacillati > Actinomycetota > Actinomycetes > Kitasatosporales > Streptomycetaceae > Embleya > Embleya sp. NBC_00888. Next base: position 5,135,547 of record NZ_CP108785.1, read on the forward strand.
CCGGGCAGATCAACCGGCTTCGGGCCCAACTGCTCGAGATTTTCGCGGCCTTGGAGCGGTCCCTGGAGCTGACGAACCGGGGGGCGGTGACGCGGCTGACCGGATTCCGGACCCCGGCCGCGGTCCGGCGCACCGGCACGAAACGCATCGAGACCTGGCCGAGGAACCGCAAGGTCCGCAATGCCGCCGCACTGGCGAAGACAGCGGTGGAGGCCGCCCAGGCCCAGCAGACCGCTCTGCACGGCGAGAAGCCGGCCGCCGCCATGGCAGTCCGCCTCGCGAAGGGCGTGATGACTCTCGACGAGGAGATCGCCGAGCTCGATGCCCTGATCGAGGCCCGGTTTCGTGAGCATCCGCACGCCGAGGCAATCCGCAGCCTGCCCGGTATGGGTGTCAAACTCGGCGCCGAGTTCCTCGCCGCGACCGGCGGGGACATGGACGCCTTCGGCAGCGCCGATCGCCTGGCCGGTTTCTCCGGCCTGACCCCCCGGCCACGCGACTCCGGCCGCGTCAGCGGCAACATGCGCCGCCCTCTGCGCCATCACCGCGGACTGCTGAGAACCATGTACCTGTCGGCCCTGGTCAGCCTCCAGTGCTGTCCCGCCTCGAAGGCGTATTACGACCGGAAACGGAGCGAGGGCAAGGGCCACAAGCAGGCCCCGCCGGCCCTCGCGCGCCGACGCCTCAACGTCCTGTGGGCAATGATCCGTGACGGAAAGCAGTTCCATCGCCTCACCTCCCGTCACGCTCGCGGCTTGGCATCACGATTGGGAAGTCCTTTTCTCTCCGCCGGTGAACGCTCACCGTGAGCGACGCGTTCGTGGCGGCCATCCCCGCAGGGGGACTGGGGGAGTTCTGATCCACGCTGCCGGGCCGAGGAGTTGGAGAAGTTCTGATCAGGCGGGACTCAGGCTGGGTTGTGCATGTGGACAGCGTGGGCTCCTGGAGTGGCCGGGTGCTTTCGGTGCCCGTCCAGAGATTCCCCGGAAACTTTGTGCGACTGGCCATAGAGGTGAGGATGCGTCATGTGCCCTCGACCGCCGCGCGCGCGGATCGCTCCCCACTGGACAAATATGGCGCTCACGGCCCATCGGTCGACCGATCTCGGGCAAAGCGCCGAAATTCCAATAATTCACTGACATAAGCTGGGTAGTCGACACGGGCGGGCGGAACGTCTCGGCCCTGAGCCGTTCACGGGCTGCGCGAGGATCCCCCTTTCCCCACGAAGGGCCCCGACGGATCCGAGCGGGTCTTGACTCCCCTTCGGACCGTGGTTTCGTCGCGTGCAGGGCCGGCCCGTGAGACCCATCCGGGCGTCCTGACGCCTGGATGGATCAGAATTGAGCCTTGACTCGCTCTGCGGTCGGCTGCACGCTGGTTTGCACTTGCGCTGGGCGCCTTCCCAGAAAAGGCACAATACTTTCCTTTTCGGGCAGCTGCGGGAATGTCGGCACGGACGCCTCTCATACTAAATCCCCCTTTGGGTACGAACCATGTGAACAACACCGTTCGTCCTCCGGCGCGGGACTTCGACCCCATGCAGCTGCAGCACGAACGATCAGCACTTACACGCTTGGTCGAGATTCGCTTTACCGAGGAGAAAATATGGACAGACGCTGCCCTTTGCCCGCCAGCGGACCGAGTTCGATCGCAACGGTGGGGACGATGGGGCCCACGGCCTCCCCCGCTCAGGCGGTGCAGACAACCGAATCCGGGAAGAGGTCTCGATGTCCTTGCCCGCCGAGCGCGTACCCCTCTTCGCTCGATCCGACCTCGAACGCTCGCAGCCGTGTGCGGCCGAGCCGGACGTGCAGGAGGTAGCGGGGGAGGTCCGGCGCCTCTACCACGCGACATTGCTCGCGGGTCGGGCCCTCGCGGCCTTCGCCCCGCGTCTCGGCGAGGTTGACGAACGTGCTGAGCTGGTCCGGATCGTGTTCTCCCTGGTGTCCCAGAGCGAGATGCTCCACCGGCGCCTGCTGGAGCTGCGGACCGACCGGTCGGGCGTAGGAGCGCCGGCCGGCGAGTCGGTGCAGATCGTCCAGCACCTGCTCGACCGGGACGACGGCCTTCACGCGCCGGCGTTCGGCCGGACGCCGCTGCGGTGCCTCGCGGTGCGCTATACCGCCTTGCTGCATCGCTGCGGGGGAGAGGCGAACTACCACGACCGGCTGGTCCTGCAGGGCTGCCTGGGCCGGGTGCGGGAAGGAGCGGAGCCGTACCTGCCGCATCCGCGCGACCCCGTCTCCCTTCCCTCGAACCCACCGGCGCCGGGCGATGTCACAAGTGTCGAGGCGTACTTGTCCTGCCTTCCCCAGGACGGCCCCACGGCCACCGTCACCGGGACGGTCGCGCTCCGAGTGAAGCCTGCCCCGTGCGCAGCCATCCGCGATGGGCGCGTTTCGTCGACGCGGAGACGGTCGACTTCCGCGACCCGGGATGCGGCGACCCGGATCGGACGGTGGCGGCAAAGGAGGCGGTGCGGAGCGAGGAGGATTCGGCACTGCTGCCCACTGTGGACGAGGCGACCCTGACGGCGGCCGATCCTCGCTCCCTGCGGCATCCCCCACCGGAACCAGCGGTGCTCCCTCACACCACCGGCACCACGGGAACAACCTTCCCGCGGGCCCGCAGCAGTGCGGAACTGGTCACCTTCTCGGAACACGTACGAAAGCCGCGGCCGCACGCGAAGGCCGAGAACCCCGTCCGGTGGCCACGTGGGTTGTTCACCTTCTTTGAACAAGGAAGATTGTTTGCCTGACAGGTGGCGCCGGCGTCAAGATGTCGGCCGAGGGTAGCCGAAAGGAAACCCTCAGGTGCACCCGCTCGAGGCCAATGTGCCGCCTGGAGCAGGTGAAGGAAGCTAGAGGTGGCATGGTGATGCAACAGCGATGCGATGCGCCGGGTTCGCCGGAAGATGAGCAGCATTGGCCATCGCAGACGATCCATGAGGGGCTGCTTTTCCCACAGGTCTACCGCGAATTTCAGCGTTACACCGAGGGAGTCAGCCGCCCCGAGACGATCAAGGAAAACCAGCGTGAGCGGCTGGCAACCATCCTTCGGCACGCGATCAACTCTGTCCCGGCGTACCGGCAACTGAGGGCAGCGGTCGCAGGCTCGGTGGACCCATGGGCGCTGCTTTCCGAATTTCCGTTGACGACGAAGCGCGAACTGTCCGCGCGCTTGATCGAATACTGTGACGACGGCATCGACCCCGCGACGTGCCGGATCCTGGAGACGTCGGGAACCAGCGGAATTCCGCTGCGAATGATCCGTCACAACGACGCAATGGTGCACGAGTGGGCGACCGCACTCGTCAGGAATCAGCGACAGGGGCCGGTATTCAACCGGAAGGTGATGATGCCCTGCCTTACCCGCCTCAATTCCTGGTTTGAATACACGTCTCCCGGCATGGGTTTCGCGCACGTCGCACAGTTCGGCATCACCGGACTTCGAGGGGAACGCCTCGAAGAATTTGCCCTACGCGCCATGAATTTCCGCCCCGACGTGCTGACGGCAACTCCCCGAAATCTTGTGGATTTCATGAGCCTGCTGCAAATGTGCGGACGGGAGTTGCCGCCGGTAAAGTCCATCGTCACCTGTGGTGAGCTTCTTATCCCTGCCGTGCGCGAGGCGATTTCCGAATTCTTCGGTGTCCCGGTACGCGATATGTACGCCATGAAGGAGACGGGCACCATAGCCGTTCAGTGCGAAAACGGCTTCTATCACATCGAGTCGGAAAGACTCTGGCTCGAGGTGGTCGACGACAGTGGGTCGCCGTTGCCGGACGGACAGGTCGGCGAAATCGTGGTCACGGACCTCACGAACGCGGCGATGCCGTTGATCCGCTACCGAACCGGCGACTTCGGTTCCATGGCGGCCACGCCGTGCGCCTGCGATCTACCCCATAAGGCGATGAACCTGGTGGAAGGCCGCAACTTTGGCGTGATCCGGCGGCCGGACGGAACCACACTGCCCACGTTGTGGATTGCGCGTGCGGCTCGGCGGTGTCCGGTTCGGCGCTACCAAATCGTGCAACGAGCCGACTTCACCGTGTCCGTGCTCATCGCACCGGCTTCGGCCTTCGCCTCGGTGCACCACGAAGCACTGACCCGGAACCTCAAGGACCTGCTCGGTGCGGACATCGAAGGTCGGGTGGAGATTGTCGACGACGCATCCTTCCTCGGCCACGGACGCCGCAAGGCCGTCGACTTCGTGAGCCTGCTGCCCGACGCTCCCACAACCATCGTGGCAGCCGAGACACCCTGAGCCCAACGGCTGAGGGGCAACTCTTCCAACTCTTCGAGGAGGTGAGCAGTATGACCAAGGAGAGCGCATCGCGCAGATCCGGCAGTTCCTTCGCGCCGACGGCGTTGCCAGGACGGCCCGTGCGTACCAGTCAACGCCCAGGGCCGGTACTTCACCGGCCCCGGGTGGGCAAGTCGTCCGCCGCTTTCGCCCCAACCGGACAGGCTCCACCCAAGGCTCCGGCCTGGGCCTGTCCATAGTCCACGCCCACGCGGCCCGGATACCCGCCACCGCCAACCACCACGGCGGACTCGCCATAGCCATATCCCTCCCCGAAACACCCCACCCGACCACGGCCCTCCGGTCTCACTCGCGCCCAAGAAGTCGTACCGAATTCGGCATCGACACATACGACTCGTGTTCCCGGCGCGGGTAACTTCAGCGGCGTGGTGCCACAAAGGCAAGGTCCCGGACATCGACGTCCGGGGCACCATCCCCGGCCCCGGGCCCGGTTCACCATCGCCGGCCGGCTCCGCAAGGCCAAGAAAACGATGACGTTGTCCGAGCCGCAGGCCGGACCGCCGCAACACTGCCACGTTCACACCCGCGCGGCCCCGACATCACCTCGCGCGACGAGGACTCCGACGTGCGGCATGTCCCACGATGGGGAGTCGGTGGCCCGAGGAGCACGCAGACGACATCCAACCTCACAGTTGCCCCGAGTCCTCGGCCTCGACGGCGTGTGCGAGACCCGCACACCGATCGCACAAGCCACAGGGACCCCTCCGACGCCCGAGCCGACTCGGTCTCCATGAAACGCGAGGCAGTTCGCACCACCACCCGACGCACCCGAAGGTTGCCCATGGCCATACCCCTGCTCCTGACCCGCCGCCTTGCGGCCCCTGCCGGCTCTCCGCACCCGCTGCCGGACCATCACTACGATCCCGACCGTTGCGCGAACGTGGTCGCCGACGGCACCCTGCTCGTCCACGCAGCGGACGCGAACCTCGTCGCGGGCTACACCTCCACTCAAGAGCCCTCCGGGCTCAAGGCGGACGACTGACCCCCACCCCACCGTCGCGATCGCGGCCTCCGCGACCCGACCCCACCGCCGACCGAAGGCACCTCTCTCGACGGCCCCACCCCCGTCCTTGCCCGGACCCCGGCCGTTGGACGGGGCCGGGTCGGTGGGCGCGACACGTACGACGTCGCGCTGCGGACCTCGTCGTGGAACGCATCGGCCACCACGGCGGATTGAACGATCAATGGCCGCTGAACATGACCGCGATGCTCAGCCCAACCCCCCACTCCCCGGAGTGGCGCTGTCGTTCACCGTGGACGTCGGCGATGGAGCGAACGAGGAGGATCGCTGGATGGGACTGTGTCCTCAGGCTCCCGCGAAGTTCTGTGGAGCGAGTGTGGACAGGCGTGACGCGTTGTCGGTCCATGCCGCATGACGCTCGGTGGGCTGAGGTGTTGGATGGGGTGCTCGGCGGTCTCGACGACTTCGGAGTAGTCGACCGCCAGGGTGCACAGCGGCCGGCCGGAACCGAAGACGACGCGTTTGGCGGTGAATGCGTCCGGCGCGTGGGCGTAGGGGCGGAGACCGTCACGGGCCGGCGCATGCGCCTCCGCTACAGGCGACGGAAGTTGCCGTCGTCGGTCGCATCTTCCGCCGCCCTCAGCATGGCCACGAGCACGGGTCTCGATGGTGGCGTCAAGAGGGCCTCGCCCGCGTAGCCGGGAAGGTGGCGCGTGATGTGTGCGCCGGTCGATCCGGCTACCAGTTCGAGGAGGAGCATCAGCAGCCCGAGGAGGGCGGTGATGGCGGCGGCGGTGTTGCGCAGCCCGCGTACCCGGGGCCACGCTGAAGAGTGCGCCAGAGGGCACGGAGCGCCTGCGCGGTTGTCGGGGCGTTCATCTCCCCGATGTTCGCAGGGGCTCCGGGTCCGACGAAGATTGTTCTGCATCCTGCCCGGTTGCCCGCTTCGGTGTCGCATGGTGAGTCTCCCAGCATCCAGGAGCGCGTGAGGTCGAGGTGAAGTTCGCGGGCTGCCTGGTGAAGCAGACCGGGCTCGGGCTTACGGCAGTGGCAGGCGATCGTGTGCGGGGGCACGGTGCCTTCGGGGTGGTGGGGACAGGCGTAGATGCCGTCGATGCGTACTCCGACGTCGACGAGCATCGACCGCAGCCGTCGATGCATGGCATCGAGGTCGGCGAGAGTGAACAGGCCCCGGGCGATGCCGGATTGGTTCGTGGCCACGACGAGGGCGTACCCCGCCTCTTGCAGGATACGCAGCGGCGGACCGATGCCGCCTTGGAGAACGAGATGCTCGGGCCGGCTGGGGTAATGCCGCGGTTCGGTGAGGGTTCCGTCGCGGTCCAGGAAGACGGCGGGTCGGTTGCTCATGGAGTCATCTTCCTGAGGGGGACTCCATGGTGCCACTGTCGGGACATCGTGCCATGTCGGATTCGGGTGATTCCCCTTCTCGGCGGCTCTGTCCCTGTTTGGCGGTCCACAGGTGACGTCTGCGAGTGGAGGGCGACGGCGAATGGTTCTGGGACGAGGGCACATGCGCGCGTTGGCACGTGCTGCGGGCACGGTGGACGTGGATCGTCTGGAGGCGTGGGGTCGCCTGCTCGCGGTGCGGCTGGGCTCGGGGAAAGGGCGATTGCTGGTGGCCGGGAACGGGGGCTCGGCTGCGGAAGCACAGCACTTGACGTCCGAACTGGTGGGGCGTTTCCACACCGATCGCACGCCCTTGTCGGCGATGGCGCTGCACGCGGATTCCTCGGCGATGACCGCGATCGGCAACGACTTCGGCTTCGCTGAGGTGTTCGCACGTCAGGTCCACGCGCACGGTCGGGCCGGGGACGTGCTGTTGGTCCTGTCGACGTCGGGCGAGAGCGTCAACCTGCTGCGGGCGGTGGAGCGGGCGCGGGAGTTGGGCTTGACGACGTGGGCGTTGACGGGCTCTTCGCCGAACCCGCTGGCGGCGCAGTGTGACGAAGTGGTCGCGGTGGATGCGGAGTCGGCGACGGTGCAGGAGTGTCATCTCGCGGCGGTCCACATCGTGTGCGCGGCGGTCGACCGGGCCCTGGGCTCGCTCCCCGCCGCCCCCGCCTCGCCGGCCGGCGGCTTGGTTGCGTGCCGCACGGACCCACTGCCCGCGCGGCCGCAACGCCCGGCCGAGCGGCTGCGGATGGTCGTGCTGGGGGATGCGGTCTTGGACGAGGACGTGTCCGGGACCGTAGACCGGTTGTCGCCGGAGGGCCCGGTTCCGGTGATCGGCGCCGCGCGCACGGTGCGTCGGCCGGGCGGAGCGGGGTTGGCGGCCGTGATGGCCGCTCGTGAGGGTTGGGACGTGGTCCTGGTGAGCGCGGTGGGCACGGGCGCGGCCGGACGTGCGGTGCGGGCGCTGCTGATGGACGCCGGGGTGGTCGTCGTGGATCTGGCGCTACCCGGCGGGGGTGGCGGGGTGGCGGTGAAGCGGCGGATCCGCTCGCACGGGCGCACGCTGATGCGGCTGGACGAGGATCCGGGGCCCGTTTTGGTGGGCCGCTGGACTGCGGCCGCGCAAGAAGCGGTGGGGGCGGCTCGAGTGGTGCTGGTGTGCGACTACGGACGCGGGATGTGTTCACGGTCGGATGTGCGGGCGGCGTTGACCGCGGCGGCGCGGCGGGTTCCGGTGGTGTGGGATCCGCATCCGCGCGGCGCGGGCCCGGTGGAGGGCACGGCAGTTGCGGTCCCGAACGCGATGGAGGCCAGGGCCTTCGCCGGGGATGACGTCGCGGGCGAAGGGTTGGCCGGTGACGTGGCGCGGGGGCGGTGGTTGTTGGAGCGGTGGGCGGTGCGGCAGGTCGCGGTCACCCGTGGGGCGGAGGGTGCGGTGCTGGTGCAGGACACGGTCGGGCCGCCGTTGGTGGTCTCGCCTCCCGCGCGATCGATAGCCGGTGCGGATGCGTGCGGGGCGGGTGATCGGTTCGCGGTGGCAGTCGCGATGGCGCTCGGTATGGGCCGAATGCCCTCCCAGGCGGCCAACGTCGCGGTGCGGGCCGCATCGGCGTATGTCGCGGACGGCGGACCCGCATCCCTGGACCCGTCGGCTTTCGCAGCGCCTTCGGGTGAGGCGACTGGCTCGAACGCGTGGACCGTGCTGGCGGAAGTCCGGGCGCGGGGTGGGACGGTGGTGGCGACGGGCGGCTGCTTCGACCTGTTGCACCCCGGCCACATCGGGCTCCTCGAGCAGGCGCGAAGGCTCGGTGACTGCTTGGTGGTGTGCCTGAACAGCGATGCGTCCGTGGGCCGCCTCAAGGGTCCGTCTCGGCCGCTGGTGCCGGAGCGCGATCGGGCGACGGTGTTGGCCGCGCTGGGCTGTGTGGACGCGGTCGTCGTCTTCGCCGAGTCGACCCCCGAGCAGATCCTGACCCGCATCCGTCCCGACGTGTATGTCAAGGGCGGCGACTACGGGATCGGGGACATCCCCGAGGCCGCCGCGGTGGCGTTCTGGGGTGGCCAGGTGGTGCTGGTTCCCTATGTGGAGGGTCCTTCCACCACGTCGTTGATCAGTGAGGCCGTGCGTCGGGAGGGTCGGCGGTGAGCCGGGCCGGGCGCGTTGTGCTGGTGACCGGTGCCGCCGGGTTCGTCGGCGGCCACGTCGCGGCGGTGCTGGCGCGGGCCGGCTGGATGGTGGTCGGCTGTGACGTGCGACGCGCGCCGGCGAGCACGGCGGCGCAACGATGGGTGCGTGGGGACGGTGCGGATCCGGCTCGGATCGCCGAGATCGCCGCCGGGGCGTTCGAGGCGGTGGTGCTCCAGGGCGCGATCACCGACACCCGTGTGCCCGACAGCGCGGCCCTGCGGGAGACGAACACCTTGGGGCCGTTGCGGATCGCCGCCGCGTGTGCGCGGTCGGGCACCCGGCTGGTCTACGCCTCATCGCACAGCGTCTACGGGCGGCTGTCCCGGCGGGCGCCGATCGCGGAGGGAGCGGTCGCGGACCGGGCCCGGTGTTCGGGGCCGTTGAACGCGTATGCGGTGTCCAAACTCGCCTTGGACACCGCGATGTGCCGCTCGTATCCGGGGCGGGGCGCGGGCTGGGTGGGGTTGCGGTACACGAATGTGTTCGGTTCGGGGGAGATGGCCAAGGGTCCGATGGCGTCGATCCTGTCGCAACTGGTTCGCGGCGCGGCGGTGTCGGGGCGGGTGCGGGTGTTCGCCGACACGTTGACCGCGGCGCGCGACTACGTTCCGGTGGAGACGGTCGCGGATACCGTGGCCCGACTGCTGGAGGAGGCGGTGCCGGCCGGGGTGTACAACCTGGGCGCCGGCCACGCGGTCTCGTTCGCGCAGTTGCTGGAGTGGTGTGCGGGCTGGCACGGCGCGGACCTGGTGGTGGATCTCGTGCCGAACCCGGTCGCGGGGGCCTATCAGTACTACACGTGCGCGGACATGACCGCGCTGGACGCGGTCCTTCCCGGTGTCGCGGTGGCGGCCCCGCCGGATGTGGTGCGCGAGGCCGCCGCAGCGTTGTTCTCCGCGTTCGTGGAACAGGGCACCGCTCAGGGCCGGTGGGGTTCGAACGCCGGCCGGTAGTGGTCGACGGCCGGGTCGCGGTCCATCGGCGGGTAGTCGGGGAGTTCGTCGAACAGGCCGACCTTGCACAGGGCGCGTGCGAGGTCGGCGCGTACGAGGCCATCACCGAGTTTGCTCAGGTGTACTCCGTCGCTCCACAGGGACCGTCCCCCGGCGGGCAGGTGGTGTTCGGGGGCGGTGGCCAGGTGTCGGGCTGCGGTGCGCGGCGAGCATGCGTTGCCAGTCCGGCGACCACCGCTGCGCCGGGTTCGGCCGTGCGGCGGGATTCCAGTCGGGGCCGATCGCCGCCAAGTGTTCCCACCGCTGAACCAGTTCGGAGACGGCGGTGTCCGCCGGGGCGAAGGCGAGGTAGTACGCGATCTCCTCGGGACGTGCCAGGCCGCGGCAGGCCAACACCCAGCGGTGGTGGGAGGGTTCCGTGCCCTCGACGGTGGGCAGTTTGTGAACCTGCTGCTCCGTCAGGTGGAGCGCGCCGCGCAGCGCCGGTCCCGGCCGTAGAAGAGTCGACGGTCCGGCAGATCAACGAAGGCACCACCGGACGCGAAGGGGCGGCTCCGACGGAGCCGGCGTTGCGACGTGGTCCCGAGTGGAGTCGCGGCGACACGAGAGCGTGTTCCCGGCTGGGGCGCCTCCGCGTTGGAGATCCTGCGGCCCGAGGTGCTCGACGTGCACCGGACGACAACCCCACACGGCAGGCGAGTTCGGGCATGCCACCGCAGGGCCCTCGACTCGAGGCCCGCGCCCGATCCGCCCGCCGTCGCCTGGGTTATGGGGGTCTATGGATGGCCGAAGTAGCGGTCCCACCAGGTGGCCGGCCACCGCTCGTCCGTGCGCAGCGGCGCGGGTCCGTCGTAGCGGGTGTGAAGCAGTACTTCCGATACCAACACATACCCGATGTCGATCAGGGCGCGTTCCACGGTGGCGAGGTCCCCGACGTCCAGCGCGCCCTCCTCGCGCGCGTCGTCCGTCCCCAGATACGCGCCGGGGTTCTCCGCCGCCACCATGGCCAGCGAGCCGAAATTGCTCACGGAGACGACGATCCGCTCACCACACACCGTCGCCTCGCCCGGGACGACGACACAGGCGTACTCGACGGTGTTCCGGCCGTAGCGCTGCGCCGGGCAGCGGGTCGCGAAGTCGGCCTCCAACCGGGACACCAGCCGGTCGAGCATGGCCGAGATCTCTCCCTCGTCGTACTCTCGGGGTCCCGTCAGGTGATCCGCGTCGTCGAGCCGACGCAGGAGCGCGATCACAGCCACATCGTCGTTCGTCATGCTCTCATCCTGGCGCTGCGGAGATTCGCCCGGAACAACGCCCGACCCGAGCTGCGCATCCGCCCCGGATCCCACTGCGGGACTCGCATCGACCGGACACGAACATCCCGGACCGACACTGCGGTTCACCGGCGCCGGCTCGGTTGAGCGATGGCCGCGAGGCCCACGATGCAGCCTCCACGCGGACGCACCGTCCGAGATCCGCGCGGAACAGGCGCATTTCCCCGGGCGGGCGCCCCGGGCAGACGAACGGTCTCGGATGGATGGGCGTCCGCTGGAATGATGCCGGTATCAGGACCGGATGACGAAGTCACCGGCGCCATCGCGAACCGAGGCCGGCCTCGCGCCGGACGAATCCGCGGAGTTTCGCGCAACTGTCCGCCGGCAGGGACACAATGCTCTCCACGGCCGATGGGGGAGGGACTGGCATGGCTGTTGGGCAGCGGCTTCGGTACGAGATTTTGCGGCGGGACGATCACACGTGCAGGTACTGCGGCGTGAAGGCACCGGCTGTGAAGCTGGTCGTGGACCATGTGGTGCCTCAGGCGCTGGGCGGAACGCATGAGCCATCGAACCTGGTGGCAGCGTGCGAGGAGTGCAATGGCGGCAAGGCATCCGTCCCGCCGGGCGCGGATGTGGTCGAGGACGTTGCCAAGGACGCTGTGCGCTGGGCGGCGGCGATGAAGGAAGCCGTTGCGGCAGCCCGTGCGGACTACAGCACCCGCCTGGCCTACCGGGAGGGCTTCACGACTCTATGGGAGGAGTGGGCGTACGGAGCGGACAACGAGACCTTTCCGCTGCCGAGCGGCTGGGAGAGCACCATCGACGCCCTCCGCGCAGCCGGTCTTGAAGCCTTCGCCTTTGAAGACGCCATCCGACTTGCGATGGGCAACACCAAGGTCACCAAAGACAACAAGTTCCGGTACTTCTGCGGCGTGGCCTGGAGGCGAGTACGGCAACTGCACGATCGCGCCCGGGCCATCCTCTCCACGGGTGACGGCCCCGCAGGTAGCGCCTCGCCTGACGAGGAACGTGCTCCACAGCACTCCCCGACAGACTGTTTCTGGCTGACGGCAACGGCGATATGGATTGCTGGCCGCCGCAAGCAGCCGATGACGGCGCCGGACAACGACGAAGTGGACCGGATCGTCGAGGCCACTTCGCGTGGCACGAGGATCGGCTCCATTCTGGAAGACCAGGGCCAATGGCACCGCCTCCACGAAGTGATGGCGGCCGTCCACGATGCCACCTCCCAGGATCGAGTGGACCCGAACGAGCTCCTCCCCGAGGTGCCGATCGTCGAAGACGCCGCACAGGCCGCCGGACCGGCCGAGGAGTTCACAAGCTGGTGGGGGAGCACCCAGCAGCCACAGGGCACCAACCGGCCCACCGGCGGCACAGGGTGGCGGGCGGAGGAATACGGGCCCGGAAGCTCGGACTACGGTCCGTCGTACGAGTCTGATCCATGGTTGGACCCGGTGTGGGACGGAGATCCGGACGGCTGGGAAGCGGACTTCCGGGAGGAAGACCCCAATGAGGACCACGCCGAGGCGATGTGGGAGACGGCTTTCCGGGACGGCAACATCACTCGGGAGCAATTCCAGAACCGAAAGCGGAACCGCTTCTGAACGGGGCAAGGCGCCGAGCGCCTGCCGGTCCTCGGGTGAATCCCGAACGGGGTGCCGTCGGCGCCGGAGTCGCTGCCGTTGAGGTTGCCGACCTTGCGGCGGTAGCGCCCTGGGCAGCCTGTTCGGACTCGACGCCGAGCGCGGCGGCGATCGTCATGAACGTGAGCAGCGGCTTGCCAGTGTCGGCGGCGGGCAGACCCGAACAGCTCGGATCGTCCCGAGCGATTCGATCTCACCGAAGACCAAGTCGATGGATTCCGAGCCCTCGTGGACCGGGCTTCCCCGCACAACCCCGTGTTCCGCAGGATCCCCGCCACCTCGAATGAACTCGTCAACCTCGTCCGGACCACGCTCGGACCCCACCAAGGCACGATCGCGGCGGCCGAGGACGGTGTCCGTATCGGTGCGATCCCGATTGCCGTCCTGGCCGAACGGTCCGAGCGTCCCGTCGGCCTGGCGTACGCCCAGCGGGCCGGCGGCATCATTCCCGCCGCCACTCACGAACCCCACCTGCTCGCAAGCGAGTTCGCTGCGGCTCGCACGGCTCTGGATGGCAGGGCGATCCTGGACACCGGCACGGTGATCGTCGCGAATCTGATTCCCGTCGCTTCGCCCAATTCCGCGCGCAGTTCGCCGACGTCCTCATCGCGACCCCTTGCCACGACGACTTGGTGGGGAGGGACGGGTCCCACGTCCTCGTACCGGACTTCGAGCCCGTCGGTGCGGAGCAGGCGGGCGGCGGCGGCCCGTGTCGGGGGGTGTCGAAAGGCACCGGGGCGTCGAGGCGCGACGTGTTGCGCGGAGCGTTCGGCCTGTGAACCGGCTGATCGGATCCGCGGGGCGGCACACCTGCGCCCCGCGCCGCATCCTCGCGTGGTGTTCCTCTACGTTGGTCGGGATGGAGTGTGCCCGAGCGGCTATCGCGCGGGATCGGCGACGCGGCAACGTACGGAGGCGTCATGCCCTTGTGGGACAAGGTCGAGCAGTCGGTCCGGCACATGCAGGCGCAGTTGATCGCGAAGAGGCAGGATCTGACCGGTGACGCGTTCCGGGACGCGAGCATGGCGATGTGCGCGCTGGTCGCCGCCGCGGACGGGACGATCGACGAGGCCGAGACGAGCAAGGTCGCGCAGTTGATCGCCGGCAACGAGGCTCTGCGCCAGTTCGACGGGGACGACCTGCAGCGTCGCTTCCACGCCCACGTCGACCGGTTGTCGGCCGACTGCCGGCTCGGCAAGGCACAGGTCATGAAGGACATCGCCAAGGCCGGGGCGAAGCCGGAGGAGGCGCGGGCGGTCATTCGGATCGGCATCGTCATCGGCGGCGCGGACGGCAGGTTCGACCCGAGCGAGCGGACGGTCGTCCGTGAGGCCTGCGTTGCGTTGGGCATCGCCCGTGCCGAGTTCGGACTCTGAAACCGGAGGCGGTCACCACGCTCACGCTGTATCCGTGGGCGGGCTGGCCGCCCTCCCCGGCGCCGCGCGGTGTATGCGATCACGGCCGTGGGGGAGGGGATCGGGACGCGTACGCGGTGGGCGTGGAGGCGTGGCACGGGCGGCGAACCGCTCGCCTCCGGATGCGCCCGCTTGGCCCGGCCGATGCGGTCGTTCGAGAGCGTCGTCCACTGCGTGCAGAGCGACGCGACGCTGATCGACGACGTGCGGTGCCGGTTCCTCCGCGACCGCGACACCGGAACTCAGTCCGCGAAGTAGCCCGGATGCCGGGCCTGGAAGACTGCAGCGTCCTCCAGTACCCGGCGGGCGTGCCTGCTGATGTGTTCGTGGCCGGTTGCCGCGTCGCCGGATTCCAGCGCGTCCACGATCGCCGTGTGCTCGTCGACGAGGTCGCGCACGGTCTGGGGGTCGGGCAGGCTGAGCCGCCGGAAGCGGTCCAGGTGCATCTTCATCGGCTGCATCACCTGCCAGGCGCCGGGATAGCCGCTCATTTCGAAGATCTGCCGGTGGAGTGCCTCGTCGGCGGCGAAGAACCCGTCGAGGTCGTGGGCCTGTTGGCAGCGTTCCTGTTCGGCGAGGAGGGCGCGCAGTCCGGTGACGTCCCGTTCCGGTTTGTCGCAGGCCGCGGCGAACGCGGCCAGTTCCAGGCTCTCGCGGACGAAGCGTGCCTGCTCCACGTCGTGCAGTCGGATCGGCTCGACTCGGGTGCCCACCTGGGGCAGTACGGATACGAGACCGCCGTCCACGAGCCGCGCGATGGCCTCGCGCAGCGGCGTTCGACTGACCTGCAACTGCTCGGCCAGATCCGTCTCCGACAGCGACGCACCGGGCTCGATCCGCAGCTCGAGGATGGCCGCGGCCAACTCCTCGTACACACGGTCGGAGGTGCGCTGCCGCATCCGGGGACGAGTGACCGGCGAGAGGCTCGACGCCGTGTTCAGGCTACTACGCTCCGACTTCACGTCGTCATCATCGCACGCTGTGTATGCAAGTATCCAATGGGGTCGGGGGGTGCCCGGCCGGTCTGGACGCGGCCTCTGCAGGGCTGTCACGTCCGGACCGCTCCCCAGCCCCCTCGTCGTCGTGGGAAGGCCTGCGCGTGCAACTCCGGAGCTTTCCGCCGGAAGTCGTCGGGGAAATCGCGTCAGTCGAGGCCGAGTGCGTTGAGGATGCCCTGGAGGTAGCCGATCGCGTGGGCGCGGCCGCGGCTGCAGTAGGCGTCGGGGGAGATGTCGAGCCAGGTGTCGGGGTCGCCGATCATGGCGGGCACGTGGTCGTCGATGATGAAGCCGTCGAATCCCACGTCGTGGAGGCGGCGTATGACGCGGGCGGGGTTGTAGTTGCCCTCGCCGAGGAAGCACTCCCGGAAGGACGGGACGGTTCCCTGGACGTCCCGGAAATGGACGTAGAAGATCGCGCCGAGCGGACCGAGCGTGTCGATGACCTCGTTGACGGTGTCCTCGCCGCCCATCTCGGAGACCGTGCCGAGGCAGAAGTCCAGACCCCAGGCCGGACTTCCCTTCGCCTGCTCATGCGCTGCGGCCAGCGAGGCCGGCGAGGTGAAGATGCGCGCCGCGCCGCCCAACGGCTCGTCCACCGGCGGGTCGTCCGGGTGCAGTGCCAGCCGCACCCCGGCTTCCTCTGCGACGGGCAGGACGGCGTCGAGGAAGTACTGGTGGTTGGCCCACATCTGCTCGGCCGTGATCGGCTCGGACGGCGATTCGGTGGGCGAGAGCCGGTAGGAGGCGAGTGCGTTGCCGGCGCCGATGTCGGCCAGGTCGAAGGAGGTGACCTTGGCGCCGCCGCGGCCCGCCGCGTCCATGTCGGTGCGCCACACGAACGTCGGAAGCCAGTTGTAGCCGAGCATGTCGATGCCGACCGCGCCCATGTTCCGGATGGTCGTGCGGTAGTTCGCGATCTGTTCGTCCCGCCCGGGAAGGCCTCGCTGGACTTTCCAGAAGTGGGCCAGGGGGACGTTCTCCAGGCCGTCGATCCGCAGTCCGTCGGCGTCGCAGCGCTCGCGCAGCGCCCGCAGCTCCTGCAGGCTCCAGTGGCCCGCCTCGCCGGGCAGCAGGTCGGGGGTGTGGAACTGGACGCCGGTGAGCCCGAGTTGACGGGCGAAGGTCGCCGTCATGTCGTCGTAGACGTCGATGTGACCGAGGGAGAGCCTCAGCGTCATGCTCGTACCGCTTTCTGGGTCTGTCGGCCGAGGCCGTCGATTTCGACCTCGACGAGGTCGCCTTCGGTGGGATGGGGGAACCGGCCGGAGAGCGCGACGCCCTCGGGGCTGCCGGTGTTGACGATGTCGCCGGACTCCGGGACGGTGACCCGGCTGAGCGGGCGAATCAGCGTGGCGACATCGAAGATCATGTCCGCCGTCGAGGAGGACTGCCGGGGCTCGCCGTTGACCCGGGACCGCGGCCCGAGCGCCTGGGGGTCGGGGACCTCGTCGGGCGTCGGCAGTCGGGGGCCCAACGGGTTGAACGTCTCGCAGCTCTTGCCCTTGGACCACCGGCCCCCGCCGGTCTCCAGCCGAAGCCGGCGCTCCGAGACGTCGTTGGGGACGGTGTATCCCCCGCTGCGGACCGGCGCCCGCTCGGGGGACTCCGAGTAGCGGACCCTCCGGCCGATCACGACAGCGAGTTCGACCTCCCGGTCGGTCCGGTCTGATCCGCGCGGGAGCAGGAGGTCGTCGTACGGACCGACGACCGTGTCGGGGGCCTCGTATAACACCACCGGGTGGTCCGGCTGCGGCGAGCCGGACTCGGCGGCGTGGGCGGCGTGGTTCAGGCCGACGCACGGCACGCCGCCGGGGCGGGCCACGGGCGGGCCGATGCGCAGGCCGGTGACGTCGAAGGGCGGCAGGGTGCCGGCCACATGCGCGGCGCGGGCGCGTTCCATTCCGCCGCCGCGGAAGGCGCCGTCGATGTCGACGGCGACGGAGCGCAGGTCGTGGTACTCGCCGTCCGGGGTGGCCACGACGGGCGTCTCGGCGCGGGGTGGGCCGATACGCAGGAATCTCATGGTGGTCCTTTCCGCAGGGAAGGAAGGGCCGGCCCCGGGCGGAACCCGCCGTCGGCGGCCGGCGCAGTCGGTGCGGCCGGTCCGGCTCGTCCGGTCCTCATCCGGCGAAGTAACCGGGGTAGCGGCCATGGAGACCGGGGGCGATCTCCAAAACCCTGCGCGCGTGCCTGCTGATGTGTTCGTGGCCGGTTGCCGCGTCGCCGGATTCCAGCGCGTCCACGATCGCAGTGTGGTCGTCGATGAGGATGCGCACGGTCTGGGGGTCGGGCAGGCTGAGCCGCCGGAAGCGGTCCAGGTGCATCTTCATCGGCTGCATCACCTGCCAGGCGCCGAGATGGCCGCTCGTCTCGAAGATCTGCCGGTGGAGTGCCTCGTCGGCGGCGAAGAACCCGTCGAGGTCGTGGGCCTGTTGGCAGCGTTCCTGTTCGGTGAGGAGGGCGCGCAGTCCGGTGACGTCCCGTTCCGGTTTGTCGCAGGCCGCGGCGAACGCGGCCAGTTCCAGGCTCTCGCGGACGAAGCGTGCCTGCTCCACGTCGTGCAGTCGGATCGGCTCGACTCGGGTGCCCACCTGGGGCAGCACGGATACGAGACCGCCGTCCACGAGCCGCGCGATGGCCTCGCGCAGCGGCGTACGGCTGACCTGCAACTGCTCGGCCAGATCCGTCTCCGACAGCGACGCACCCGGTTCGATCCGAAGGTCACGGATGGCCGCGGCCAGTTCCTCGTACACACGGTCGGAGGTGCGCCGGCGGACACGCGGCCGCCCCACCGATGAGAGGGCCGGCAGGCCGCCCGCGAGATTTCGATCCGATTTCACGAAAGGGATCCTTGCATACTGAAGAACTTGTATGCAAGCATCCACGTTACCTCCAGGCAATCTCCGGTTCACAAGCGGAGGCCCCTGGAACTTCTCGCGGAGAGCAGCTGAGTCGCCAACGAGAGAGGAAGACTCGTGCTGATGAAGCATCTGTCGGATACGACACCACCCCCCGAACCCTCCGGCCCGGACGTCCCCGTGCTCTCTGCCACCGGGATCTCCAAGCGCTTCGGTCACGTCACGGCACTGACCGACGTGTCCCTGGAGGTGGCCCCCGGTGAGGTCGTGGCGCTGATGGGCGACAACGGCGCGGGCAAGTCCACGCTGATCAAGATCCTGTCGGGCGCCCTGGCCCCGGACAGCGGAGAGATGCGCGTAGGCGGCGAACGGGTCCACTTCGCCAACCCCTCGGACGCCCGCGCCGCCGGCATCGAGACCGTCTACCAGGACCTCGCGCTGGCCGACGACCTGTCCGCCCCCGCCAACCTGTTCCTGGGCCGTGAGCGCCGCAAGGCGGGACTGCTGGGCAGGCTGGGCGTCCTCGACAACAAGCGCATGCAGACCGAGGCGGAGGAGTATCTGAGCACCCTCGGCGCCCGCGTTCCGGACTACCGGGCTCCGGTGCGGATGTTCTCCGGCGGCCAACGCCAGACCGTGGCGATTGCCCGGGCCGGGATCTGGGCGAGCGAACTGGTCATCATGGACGAGCCCACCGCCGCGCTGGGCCTGGTCCAGACCGAGCAGGTCGCCCGGCTGATCAAGCGCACCCGAGATCGGGGCATCGCCGTCATCGTCATCAGCCACAGCGTGCCGTTCGTGACCGAGGTGGCCGACCGCATCGTCGTGCTCCGCCTGGGCTCCAGCGCCGCGACGCTGTCGCCCGCCACCACCTCGCACGACGAGATCGTCGCCGCCATCACAGGCGCGGCCACCGGAGCCCGCACCGACCAGCAGGGAAGCACGACATGACCACCCACGCCCCCACCTCCGCGGTCGGGTCGGACGCGTCCGGTCCGGACACCGCGAACCGGCTGCGCCGCGCGGTCGCCGCACTGACGAGCAACTGGGTCTTCCTGGCGCTGGTCGTGCTCGTGCTGGCGTTCTCGGTCCAGGCCGGCGAAACGTTCTTCAACGCGGACAACTTCCGCAACATCCTGTTCAACGCCTCCGGGACCATCCTGCTGGCCGTCGGCACCGCCTATCTGATCATCGGTGGACAACTCGACCTGTCCATCGGATCCGTGCTGGTCTTCAGCCAGGTGATCGCCGCCAAGACGATCGTCGCGGTCGGCGGGTCCGCGGAAAGCGGATACCCCAACGCCGGTGTCGCCATCGCGCTCGGCATCGCGGTCGCCGTGGTCGTCGGCGCGGCGTGGGGTTTGTTCAACGGCGTCCTCGTCACCCGGCTGAAGATCCCCTCGTTCATCATCACGCTCGGTACCCTCGGCATGGGCCTGGGCCTGGCACAGGTGATCACCAAGGGCACCGACGTCACCGGGCTGCCACCACAGATGGTCACCGGCATCGGCATGCGCCAGGTGCTCGGGCTGCCGTTGTCCGTGTGGATCGCCCTCGGCGTGGCCGTCGTGGCCGGCCTCGTGCTCGCCAGGACGGAGTTCGGCCGCTACACCTACGCCATCGGCTCCAACGCCGAGGGCGCCCGCCGCAGCGGCATCAAGGTGACCCGCCATCAGATCGTGCTCTTCACCATGATGGGCGCCCTCGCGGGCCTGGCCGGCGTTCTGGACGTCGCCCGGTTCACCACCACCCAGGTCAGCGGCCACAGTGCCGACAACCTCGTCGCCATCGCCGCCGTCATCATCGGCGGGGCCAGCCTCTTCGGCGGCCGCGGCACCATCTTCGGCACCACCGTCGGGGTCATGATCCCGGCCGTGCTCAACAACGGACTGGTCATCGTCAACGTCCAGCCGTTCTGGCAGACGGTGGCCATCGGCGCCATCCTCATCGTCGCCGTCGCCATCGACGACATCAAACGCCGTCAGCAACTGCGCGCGTCCTGATCCCACCTCGCACCACCCCGGACCCCCGCCGCACACAAGGAACGGATCACCCCATGTCCCGCAGAACCACCCGAGTCGCGCCGGCGGCCGGCGCCCTGGCCATCGCTCTCGCCCTGTCGGCCTGTTCCTCCTCCGAAACCCCCGCGAGCGAGAAGGGTGGCGGCTCCGGCAAGCACCGCACCATCGCCTTCATCCCCGGGTGCACCTGCGACCCGTACTACTCGACGCAGATCGAGGGCTTCAAGGCCGCGGCCAAGGCCGCCGGTGCCACCGCGATCGTGCAGGGCCCGGCCAACTTCCAGGCATCCGAGCAGATCCCCGTCCTCCAGGCGGTCGCCCAGAAGAAGCCGGACGCCATCGTCATCGACCCGACCGACGCCACCGCGCTCGCCGCCCCCATCGCCGTGGTGGTCGCCAAGGGCATCCCGGTGATGACGACCGGCAACAACGTCAACAGCGACAAGATCTTCACCGCCATCGCGGCCAGCTCCACCAAGGGCGGCACGCTCGGCGCCCAGGAGCTCATGAAGCAGAAGCCCGAAGGCGGCAAGGTGGTGTTCGTCCACATCAAGCCGGGCATCAGCTCCATCGACGACCGCGAGAAGGGCTACCGGGAGGCCTTCGCGGGTCAGTCCAACTACAAGGTGCTGGCCAACCTCTACGCCGGCAACGACTCCGCCACGCAAGCCGCCGGCCTGGTGCAGTCCGCCATCACCGCCAACCCCGACCTGGTCGCCATCTTCGCCTCGAACGTCATCACCGCCGAGGGCGCGGCCAACGCAGTCAAGGCCGCCGGCAAGACCGGCAAGATCGCCGTGGTCGGCTACGACGCGAGCCCGCAGGAGGCCGCCTACCTCAAGGACGGCACCCTCACCGCCCTCGTCTCCCAGAACCCTTACCAGATAGGCCAGTTGGCCGTGGAGAACACGCTGAAGTACCTCGGGGGCGACCACAACATCCCCAAGGATCAGCCGCTCGTCCCGCTGGTCATCACCAAGGACAACCTGGACGACCCGGCCTCGCAGACCGCCCTGTACAAGTAACCCCGGCCTCCCGCGCCGCGTCCCGGGGCCGCCCCCCATCGGCCCCGGGACCTCCTCCCGCAGTCTCCTCGCAAAAGGACCACACACCCATGGAATTCGAGGGCAAGTCCGCACTGGTCACCGGTGGATCCAGCGGCATCGGCCTGGCCGCGGCCGAACTCCTGGCCGCCCGCGGCGCGCGGGTGGTGTGCGCGTCCGTCACACCGCCGGCCGCCGCCCACGACGCGATCACCCACGTCGAGACCGATGTCACCGACGAGTCCTCGGTCGCCGCCGCCGTCGACCACGCCGTCCACCACCACGGCGGACTCGACGTCCTCGTCGCCTGCGCCGGCATCCAGCGCTACGGCACCGCCGCCGACACCCCCCGCACGACCTGGCAGGAGGTGATGGCGGTCAACGTCGAGGGCGCCTTCCTCGCCGCCAAGCACGCCCTGCCCGCGCTGCGCGCCTCCGGCACGGGGTCGATCGTGCTCGTCTCCTCCGTCCAGGCCTTCGTCACCCAGAAGAACGTCGCCGCCTACACCGCCGGCAAGGGCGCCCTCAACGCCCTCGCCCGCTCCATCGCCGTCGACGAAGCGCAGTACGGCGTGCGCGCCAACACCGTCTGCCCCGGCTCCGTCGACACCCCCATGCTGCGCACCGCCGCCGCCGGCTTCGCCGGCAGTCCCGCGAAGGCCGAATCGCTGATCGCGACCTGGGGCCGTAGCCACCCGCTCGGCCGCGTCGCCCGCCCCGACGAGGTCGCCGAGGCCATCGCCTTCCTCGCGAGCGACCGCGCGAGCTTTGTGACCGGCATCGCCCTGCCCGTCGACGGCGGCCTGCTCGCCCAGGTGGCCGTCGCGCTTCCCGACTGACGCCCGCCGAGACCAACCAACCACCGGAGCAACGATGTTGGCCATCGACATCACCGTCGCCGTCCCGGGCACCGCCAGGGTGGGGGAGGGGCCGTTCTGGGACCCCACCACCAGCGAGCTGACCTGGGTGGACATCCTCGACGGTGCCATCCACACGGCCGATCCCACCCGGCCGCACCCGCGTACCACCATTCTGCCGACCCTCGTCGGCGCCGCCGTCCCGAAACGCTCCGGCGGATTCGTCGCGGCCACCACCGAAGGCTTCACGGACGTCCGCCGCGACGGCAGCTGGACCACCCGCCGTACCGTTCTGCCGCCCGGCCGCCGGATGAACGACGCCAAGTGCGACCCGGCCGGGCGACTGTGGGCCGGCAGCTGCGACCTGGAATTCGCCCCCGCGCGCGGTGCCCTGTACATCCTGGACACCGACTGGACGGTCCATCACGTCCTGGACGACGTGACCCAGCCCAACGGGCTCGGCTGGAGCCCGGACGGCCGTACCTTCTACCTGATCGACACCGTCGCCCGGGAGGTCAACGCCTTCGACCTTCCGCGTGACCGGCTCGCCCCCGGCAACCGCCGCGCCCTCGCACGCTTTCCCTCCGGCGGCGGGGAACCCGACGGGATGGCGATCGACGCCGAAGGCTGCCTGTGGATCGCCCTGTGGGGCGGCGGCCGACTCGTCCGCCTCGCCCCCGACGGCCGCCCCCTGGGCGAAGTCCCTCTGCCCGTCGCACAGCCCACCTCCTGCGCCTTCGGCGGCCCCGACCTCGACGTCCTCTACGTCACCACCGCCCGAGACGGCCTCGGACCCCACCCTGTCGGCCCCGCAGGCTCCGTCCTGGCCGTCCGCGGCCTCGGCGTACACGGCCTGCCCGTCACCCGCTTCGGAGGCTGACCGGTCATGACGTCCTCCCTGTGGCTGCACACCGACCGGCTCTCGGTGGAGGTCCGTCCCGACAAGGGCGCCGACATCACCTCGATCACCGAGCGCGCCACCGGCATCGACATCCTCTTCCGCGCCCCATGGGGACGCCGCGACCTCGCGGGCGCACCCGTCACCGGCGACAGCCGGGCCGACTGGCTCGCCCGGTACGGCGGCGGCTGGCAGCAACTCGTCCCCAACGCCGGCCACGAGCGCACCATCGACGGCGTCCGCCACGGCTACCACGGCGAGGCGGCGACCGTGTCCTGGTCCGTGGTCGACGCCGACGACTCCCGGGCCCGGCTGGTCACCGAACTGATCACCGCCCCCCTGCGGCTCACGCGCACCCTGCACCTCGACGGCCCGGCCCTACGCGTACGCGACACCGTCCACAACACCGCCGAGGAACCCGTCCCCGTCATGTGGGTCCAACACCCGGGATTCGGTGCGCCGTTCATCGACGAGCTCTGCACCATCGGCACCCCCGCCCGCACCGTGCTCACCGACGCCGAACAGCCGGGCAACGCCATGCCACCGGACAGACGAGCCGTCTTCCCGCTCGTCCCCACCGCCGACGGCGGCACGATCGACCTCCGGCAGGTCCCCGGGCCCGGCAGCAGGCGGTCCGTCTTCGCCTGCCTCACCGACTTCGACGCCGGCTGGTTCAGCATCGACAGCCCCACCGCCGGCTTCGGCATCCGGCTCGCATGGGACACCACCGTGTTCCCCCATGCCTGGCTGTGGCAGGAGTGCCACGCGAGCAGCGGCTTCCCCTGGTACCGCCGCGCCTACGTGGTCGCCATCGAACCCGCCAATGTCCTGCCCGGCGACCCTTCCCCGGCCTGCCCCCACCGCGGCCGGGCACCACTTCTGCCCGCCGGTGGCAGCTGGACCAGCGACATCACCCTCACCATCACCGACCTCCCCTGAAGCCGGCAGTCGCCCGCGGGCAGCGCACCACCTCCGGCACCGGACGAACACGGAAGGACCACACACCCATGATCCACGCCGGCACCGAACCGGCCGTCCACCACCCGCAGGCGGTGTGCCTCGGCGAGACCATGGCCGTCCTCCTGCCCGGACACCCCGGCCCCACCGAGTCCGTCGAAGAGTTCCGGGTCGGCGTGGGCGGCGCCGAGTCCAATGTCGCCTGTGGCCTCGCCGGGCACGGGATCACCACCGCCTGGATCAGCCGGGTCGGCGACGACGGCTTCGGCCGGCGCATCACCGACGAACTCACCGCCCGCGGGGTCGACGTCTCGGCCGTCACCATCGATCACCTGCGTCCGACCGGCCTCTACCTCAAGGAAACCCACCCGCACAGCCGGATGCGCTACTACCGCAGCGGTTCCGCCGCCTCCGCCCTCGGCCCCGACACCTTCACCGACCCCGTGTTCAACCAACTCGTCTCCGGCGCCCGACTACTGCACCTGTCGGGCATCACCCCCGCACTCTCCGACAGCTGCCTCGGCCTGATCCGGGCCCTGCTCACCGCCCCCCGCCCCGGCCGCACCGTCAGCTTCGACCTCAACTGGCGGCCCGCCCTGTGGCACGACCGCGACCCGGCCATCCTGCTCGACCTCTGCAACGCCGCCGACCTGCTCTTCCTCGGAGCCGACGAAGCCGAAGCCGCCTTCGGCCTCGGCAGCAACGCCGCCATCCGGGCAGCGTTCCCCGCCCCCGCAACCGTGATCGTCAAGAACGCCGAGCATCACGTCACCGCGCTCAACGCGGACGGCACCACCGTCAGCGAACCCGCGCTCGTCGTCGAGGTCGTCGAACCCACCGGCGCCGGCGACGCGTTCGCCGCCGGATACCTCGCCGCGACCCTGCGCCACCTGGACCAGCGCTCCCGCCTGCGCCTGGGCCACATCACCGCCGCCACCGCCCTCACCACCCACGGCGACCACGGCACCCCACCCTCCCCCGACCTCACCACCGACCTCCTCGCCGCCTCTCCCGACGAATGGGCCGCGACCCGGGTCACCGCCGCCGGAATCCACTCACCCGCCCTGTCCTGAGCACACGGCCCGACCGGGCTCCGCACTCGCACCACGACAAGCCGACCACGGAGCATCGGACCAGGACCACGCCCTGTCCCGTGCAGCGGAGCCACCGCCAACCCGGCGATCGGCGTCAAACGCCCAAAAGGCCGGGCCACCAGTCTGCGGCCGGGCTTTCATCCTCCTCGGGAGCAACCGAACCATAGGAGTCCCTGGCATGAGCGAAACAAGTCGCCGCACGTTTCTCAAGTGGTCGTCAGCCCTGACGGCTGCCGCATTCGCCGCGCCGCTGCTCCCGGCGGCACTGGCCGGGGCCACGCCCGGAACCGCCCCGCCGCTGGATGTGCTGACCA
Organism: Embleya sp. NBC_00888; assembly: GCF_045207655.1. NCBI lineage: Bacteria > Bacillati > Actinomycetota > Actinomycetes > Kitasatosporales > Streptomycetaceae > Embleya > Embleya sp. NBC_00888. The sequence goes on from NZ_CP108785.1 coordinate 5,160,787, forward strand.
GCGACTGGCTGGCGCCGTCGACTCTCAGGCACCTGCCCGCCATCGGCAACTTCTGGGGTGGCGTCAACGTCGGCCAAAACGTGCTCGGCTTCGAGAACTTCACGCTTCCGCCGTACGCTCAGGGCGGTTCGTCGTGCGACCTCACGGTGGACGGCGCCCCGCTGGTCACGGCCCTCTCGCGTTGGTCGGCCTACGAGGTCCTCCGCAAGGCCACCACGGCCAAGGGGCTGACCGTCCAGACCGCGACCCGGCTGACCTTCGAGGCCAATCAGCTTCTGCTCCAGGTGACGGTGTCCAACCCGACCGCGGCACCGGTCACGACCACACTGTCGGCGAATCTGAACCCCCGCATCCGCAAGAGGACGAACGGCTGGTCCTGGGGCGTTCCGCGCCCCGGCGACTCGAGCTTCACCGGACGCACCGTGGGCACCCCGGCTACGAACGTCATGATCTCCGACAATTCGAGCCCTGCGGTCACCGTCTTCGCCGTGAGTCCCGCGGCAACGCTCACCGCGGCCGGATCCAGCGGGACCGCCTCGTGGGACCTGACCCTCGCCGCGGGCGCGACCAAGACGCTGACCATCGTCATGGCCGTCGGCGACACGTCGACCGGTCAAGCCCTGGTCGCCGTATCGGACGGCCAGAACGTGATCGACGCGGCCAACACCACCCTGCAAAATTTCACGTCCGTCTTCATCACCGCCGCCACCGGGTGGTCGACCAGATGGACTCAAGCCTTCACATCCGGAAACACGCACTTCTCCGGTTCTCTGCCGGTGTTGACTCCGGAGAACACCGCGACCGGAAACGCGATCGCGCGCCTGTACTACATGAGCGTGCTCTCGGTGCTCGCCCTCGAGCGCACCAACCTCGGGCCCGCGTTCAACAGCGTCCTCGGCCGGACCGGAACCTTCTCCGGCCTCGACCGGGTCTACGTCACCGCCTCGCCCGAGTACGCGCCGACCGTCACCTACTTCTGGGACACGTCCTACGCCTCCGTCATCCTGTCGCTGCTCGATCCGACGATCCTGCGGACCATCACCGAGACCTGGATGTCCAAGGACATCTACGGCTGCTACGCCGTCGAGTGGGTCCAAGGCGGAACCGTCGGGCCGTGGTACTCGGCGAACGACCTCACCGTCTTCTCCACCGTCCTCAACTACGTGAACTACAGCGGCGACCTCGCGTACCTGCAGGCAACCGTGAACGGCAAGACGGTTCTGCAACGTCTGACCGACAACTCGACGCACTGGACGTCGCTGGTGCCCACGGGCGGAAAACTCGCCGACTACGGCGCGAATCACAACCTTCTCGAAGTCCTGCCGAAGTACACCAACCAGGTCGCGTCGTTCAACGCGGCGAACGTGTGGATGATGAACCGGGCCGCCGACCTGCAAGCGGCGGCGGGCAACACCACGACGGCCGCGAGCCTGCGTTCCTCGGCGGACACGCTGCTGCCCGAGGTCCTCGCCCTGTATGCCTCCGGTGAGGGCGTCTGGAACTGCAGGCACGCCGACGGGACCCTGGTCACGGTTCGTACCGTCCTCGACTTCGGAATCGGGTCGAACCTCCTGGCCGACAAGCTCACCAGCGCGCAGAAGGCCGAGATGAAGAAGTTCGTCACCGACGAACTGCTCGACGGCGACTGGATGCGTGCACTGTCCTTGAAGGACTCCCAGGCGCCGGTCGATCGGGTCGATCACGGAACGGCCGGCGCCTACGACGCCTGGCCCGCCCTGACCTCGCAGACCTTCGCCCGGTTCGGCGACTACACCGGCCTGCTGAAGCAATTCGCCAAGTTCTCGAACGTGACCGGCAAGGGCCCGCTCAACCAGGCGCACCAGCTGACATACCCCTACACCGGCGTCTCGGTGCCCGACCGGTCCAGCCTCAACCCGGCGCAGGCGTTGACGGTGTCCGCGTGGATCAACCCCGACAGTTGGCCGACGGAGATCTGGCGAGGCAGCATCATCGCCAAGGACACCTGGGCCCAGGGCAACGCGGGCTACGTCCTGCGCGGCGGGGCGGGGGGCCGCATCTCCTTCGCCATCGCCGTCGACGGAAACTGGGCAGACCTGCAAACGACCGCGACGATACCGACCGCGGGATGGCACCACGTGGCCGGCGTCTACGACGGCGCCACGATGAAGATCTACATCGACGGTGTCGAGAAGGCCACGCGAAACCGGACCGGCTCCCTGAGCGCCTCCGGCGCGCCCGTCGCCATCGGCAACTGTCCCTCCGACGGCACCCGCAGGTTCGTCGGAAGCATCGACGAGCCCCGCGTCCACACGCGGGCGCTGTCCGCCGCCGAGATCACCGCCGCGTATCAGGCAACCAATGCGACGGCGGGAACGCAGGACCCCGCCCTCGTCCTGCGGGTGCCGACCAGCAACGGCGCCGTCGTGACCACCGCGGACTCGGCGGAACTCAACCCCCGGCAGACGCTGACCGCATCGGCCTGGGTCAACGCCAGAAGCTGGGCCGCGACGAACTGGCGGAGCATCATCGCCAAGGACACCTCGACCGGAGGCGACGAGGGTTACGCCCTGCGCGGCGGGCCGGGCGGACGCATCTCCTTCCTCGTCGCGGTCGGTACACGGTTCGTCGAACTGCAAACGACCGCCACCGTCCCCACCCGCGGATGGCACCACGTGGCGGGCGTCTACGACGGCGCCACCATGAAGATCTACATCGACGGGGCGGAACGCGCCTCCCGAACCCTCACCGGCGCACTGACCCCCTCGACCGGCGTGGCGGTGCTCGTCGGCGGTACCGCCAGGCCCATCGGCGGCACCCACAAGTTCGTCGGCACCATCAACGAAGCCCGCGTCTACGACCGCGCGTTGACCGCCGCCCAAGTCACATCGAAGTACAAAGACGGTGTGGCCGACGAGTCCGCCGCCGACCCGGCCATGACCCTGCGCCTGCCCTTCGACGAGGGCACCGGCTCGTCGACCACCGAGGCAACCACCGGGACGACGATCCCGATCGGCCCCATGACTTGGTCGACGGGGAAGACCGGATTCGGGAAGGCGCTGGTCTTCGGGGCCGCCTCGACCGCCCCGGCCGTCGGGGTCCCCGCAGAGCTGGTCATGACCTACTACTGCATCTGCGGAGGCAAATTCGCCGACGTCATCATCAGCGACCTGTTCGGCTACACCCCGAACGGCTCGAAGACGGCATTGCAGGACGCCACCGTGTCACGTGGATTCAACGGAACACTGACCGGAGTGATGTTCAAGGGCGTCAGCCACACCATCACCAGCTCTTCGACCGGGCTGTCCATCACCGCGGAGTGACCCTGGCGAGCTTTCGGAGCATGGGCGGGATCCGCGGGCCGATCCAGGAGTCGGCCCGCGGGCGTCGGCCGGTCGGCCGGCCGCGTCGGCTACTTGTACGGCGTGTTTCTGGATCGCCGGGTCGTTGAGGTTGTCCTTGGTGACGACCACCGGGTCGAAGGGCCGGCCCTTGGGGATCGAGCGGTCCCTGTCGAGGTATTTCACGGTGTTCTGCACCGCGAGCTGACCGATGGTGTAAGGGTTCTGCGACACCAGCGCCGTCAGGTTCCCCGCCCGCAGGTGGGTGACCTCCTGCGCGCAGGCGTCGTAGCCGACGACGGCGATCCTGCCGGTCTTGCCGCCCGTACCGCGTTGGTCGGGCCCTCCGCCATGATTACGAGTCCCTCTCTCCTGGATCGGCGACTCGGATGCTCCGCATTCGAGGATAAATCGGGTGTTTCTGTACATGACGAATTCTTGCATACAAGTCGACCAGCATGCAAGAATGACCTCATGAGCATCGAACGGACCCCCCCGGCGAGCGTGGCCGCCTTGGCCTCGGTAGGCCGGTCCCGGCCGCGTCAGCGCACTTCGGACCGCGTCTACGAGGAGCTCGTTTCGGCGATCCGCAATGTGCGGCTCCCGCCCGGGGCGTCACTGTCCGAGACCGACCTTGCCGAGCAGTTGCACGTCAGCCGCACCCCGCTGCGTGAGGCGATCGCCCGCTTGGTCGAGACCGGACTCGTCTCCGTCATTCCCCAGGTCGGGACTCGGGTCGAGCTGATCCGTCTGCACGACGTCGAGCAGGCGCGCTTCGTGCGGGAGAACCTCGAGTCGGCGGCGTTCGCGACGGCCTGCGAGAAGCCGGAGCGTGACGTCAGCGGCTTGCGTGCCCTCCTGGCCGAGCAGCGGCGGTACTTCGAGGTCCACGACGTCGACGGCTTCTTCGCCGCAGACGAGGCTCTGCACGCCCAAATCTTCGACATCAGCGGATATCCGGGGGCCTGGCAGGTCATGCAGCCGATGAAGATGCACCTGGACCGGCTGAGGCGGTTGTCACTCCCCGATCCGGACACCGTGTTGGGTCTGATCGACGAACACACGGCCATCGTCGACGCACTGGAGGCCGGCGACGTCCTCGGCGGGCGAGCCCACATCCGACGGCACGCACGGCGGGCGCTCGACAACGGCCCCGCCCTCCAGGCGCAATACCCCACCTATTTCACCGAATGACGTTCGCGCGGGCCGCGGGTACATCCCCGCCTCGCCCGTGCCAGGACCGGAAGGAGTATCGACGTGACCATACGGATCCCACTCGGCCACGTCGACGAGTACGACGACCGGACCGCCTCCTTCGCGCATCAGCTCGGTCTGAAGGGCGTCCAGTTCCACACCCCAACCTGCTGCGGGGAGACGCCGGGTACTGGGGCCTTACTGAGGTTTCCGGGTCCGATTGACGGTGTGTCATATAGGGGCATACCCGTTGTATGGGGAGCTCGGGAATGTCCTCGGCGGAGCGTGGGCGCCGGGAGGAGTTGCGGTTGCGGGCGGCTGGTTGGTTGGTGGAGGGTGTGTCGCAGGCCGAGGTGGCGCGTCGCTCGGGTGTGTCGCCGCAGGCGGTGTCGGTGTGGCATCGCGCGTGGGTGGACGGCGGGGCGGACGCGTTGCGGTCGGCCGGCCCGCCGGGTGCCCACCGGCGGGTGTCGGACGAGGGGTTCGCCGAGGTGGCGGCGGTGTTGGAGGCCGGTTCGGAGGCGGCCGGTTTCACCGGGCAGGTCTGGACTCTCGCGCGGGTCGGGCGGGTGATCACGCAGGTCACGGGGGTGGTGTACGCGTTCGGCGACGCCGGCACGTGGGGGGACGTTTCGTCGCAGGCGTCCTTCAGCCGCGGGCGTGCCCATGCCATCGGATGCCTCCAAGGCGTCCTCGACGCGCTGGACCTCGGGGCCTGAGGAGACCGGAGACGTTTGTCGCCCCGACCACGCTCATTCACACCACAGCAAGCGATCCCAAAGCCTCAGATGATCGCCGCGGTCGCCCCTCGTGCCGACATCCGGCCCGCCACCCTCGCGGGGACGGCGAGGACCGCCGCGTGCCACACGACCGCCGCCCGCGAGTCCGCGACGACGATGCGGCACTTCACCGTCGATGTGGCACGGCAATGGGGGATCCCCGACGAGGTGCGCGAGGCACTCGGTCTCATCGTGACCGAGCTCGTGGCCAATGCCGTGCGCCACAGCGGCAGTTGCGATGTCGCCTTGATCGTCACCGCGTGCGACTCGGAGATCATGGCAAGCGTCCGTGATTCCGGACGATGGCCCCCGGACCTCCTCCACCCGATCTCCACCCGATCGACCCGGCGAGATCGCGACCTGCGGACGCGGACTGCTCCTCGTCGGCGCGTACGCGGACAGCGTGATGTTCGACCGCAGCTCCCACGGCACACGTGTCACGGCGCGCGTGGTACGTCCCTCCCGCGGTTGCGGCACCTGAGACTCCGCGGGGAGCTACGCGGTCGACCGCGTAGCTGCGGGTCGGCGAGGGAATCGGCGGCCTGGTCGAGTGCCCGGGGAGGCTCCCGATCGCTGCCTCCCGTATGGGTCACCGATCACGCCGGGCACGTGGTCGTCGATTCAGGAAGCCGTCGAAGCCCACGTCGTGGAGGCGGCGGATCGCCCGTGCCGGGTGGTGGTGGTTGCCCCCTCGCCGCTGGTCGGACCGAGTTGGTGGGCGAAGATGGCCGTCCGGTCGTCGTAGACGTCGACGTGACCGAGGGCGAGCCGGATCGTCACGCCCGCACCGCCTTCTGGCACTGTCGGCCGAGGCCTTCGATCTCGACCTCCACGACATCGCCTTCGCCGAGGTAAGGGAACCGGCCGGAGACTGCTACGCCTTCTGGTGTGCCTGTGTTGACGAGGTCGCCGGGTTCGAGCACGGTGACCTGACTGAGCTGGTGGATCAGCGTGGCGACGCTGAAGATCATGTCGGCGGTCGTGGAGTCCTGCCGAGGTTCGCCGTTGACCCGGGAGCGCAGTCCCAGGGCCTGGGGGTCGGGCACCTCGTCGGGCGTGACGAGCCAGGGGCCGAGCGGGTTGAAGCTCTCGCAGCTCTTGCCCTTGGACCACTGACCCCCGCTGGTCTCCAGTTGGAACTCGCGCTCGGACAGGTCGTTGGAGACAGCGTAGCCTGCGATGTGGTCGAGGGCCTGCTCGGGTGAGTCCAGGTAGCGGGCCCGGCGGCCGATGACGACGGCGAGTTCGACCTCCCAGTCCGTCCTACTCGATCCGCGGGGCAGCAGGATCTCGTCGTACGGGCCGACCACGGTGTTGGGTGCCTTGTAGAACATGACCGGGTGCGGCGGCGGAGCGGCTCCGGTCTCGGCGGCGTGCGCGGCGTAGTTCATGCCGATGCACAGCACCACACCCGGTCGGGCGATGGGCGCGCCGATGCGCCCGGCCCGGACGGGCGAAAGGGTGCCCGCGGCGATCGCCGCCCGGACCCGGGCCGGGCCGTCGCCTGCCAGGAAGGCGCCGTCGATGTCGGGGGTCAGCCGGCGCAGGTCGAGGTACTCACCGTCCGGGGCGAGCACGACGGGTATCTCAGAGCCGGGGGCGCCGACGCGCATCAATCGCATGGGGAGCTCCTTGTGCAGGGTTTGGCGGTGCGGTGGGGATTGCGGGCGAGCACGGTCAGCCGGCCAGCAGGCCACCGTCCAGCACGAGTTCGGTGCCGGTGATGAACTCCGCGGCGTCGGACGCCAGGTAGAGGGCGGCCTGGGCGATCTCGTCGGGTCGTCCCAGGCGCCCCATGGGCTGACGGGCGACAAGGCCCGCCAGGGCCTGCTCCGGGTCGTCGGCGGCGGCCAGCAGGCGGCCGACCCAGGGCGAGTCGACGGTGCCGGGACAGATCGAGTTGCAGCGGATGCCGGTGCCCGCGTACTGCACGGCGACCTGCCTGGTGAAAGCAATGACTGCGCCCTTGCTGGCGCAGTAGGCGGCGCGGTCCTTCAGGCCCACGAGTCCGGCGACCGACGCGGTGTTGACGATGACCCCATAGCGCTGCGCCAGCATGGTGGGCAGGGCGAATTTGGTGCCGAGGAAGACGCCGCGGGTGTTGACCGCGAAGACCCGGTCCCACTCCTCGACCGAGCAGGCGACCGGGTCGGTGGTGGAGGACGCGCCGGCGTTGTTGCAGACCACGTCGATTCGACCGGTCTCGTGCACGATCGCGGCCAGGGCCGCCGAGACCGAACCGGCGTCGGTGACGTCGACGCGCAGCGGCGTGGTGCCCTCCGGAACATCGTCGGGGGCGAGGTCGGCAGCGTAGACGCGGGCGCCTTCGGCGTGGAACCGGCGAGCCATCTCGCGGCCGATACCGGAGCCGGCCCCGGTGACGACAACGGTGCGTCCGTCGAATCGCGTGCTCATGCCGCGTCCTTTCCTGGTCGTCCGCCCGGCCACGGGCCGGCGAAGACGGTGTCCTCGGTTGCTTCCAGTTCCAGCAGGCGGTTCCACTTGGCGGTGCGCTCGGACCGGTGGGTCGAGCCGACCTTGATCTGCCCGGCACGCCAGCCGACGGCGAGATCGGCGAGCCAGCTGTCCTCGGTCTCTCCGGAGCGGGCGGAGACCACGGTGCGGTATCCGGCGGTGCGGGCCAGGTCCACGACCGCGCGGGAACTGCCGACCAGCCCGTTCTGGTTCACCTTGACCAACACGGAGTTGGCGACGCCTTCGGTGATGCCGCGCCGCAGCCGCTCGGCGGAGGTGACGAACAGGTCGTCGCCGACCAGCTCGACGCGCTCGCCGAGTACGGCGGTGGCTTCCTGCCAGCCCTCCCAGTCGTCCTCGGCGAGGGCGTCCTCGACCGAGATCACGGGGTAGTGGTCGCACCACCGGGCGATCTCGGCGATCAGACCTGTTGCCGTCAGTTCCCGCTGCTCGCGGGCCAATCGGTAGCGGCCCTCGTGGAAGAACTGCGTGGCGGCCACGTCGATCGCGATCGCGACCTCCGTTCCGGGCGCGAAGCCGGCCGCTCGGATCGCCTCGGTGAGCAGGTCGAGCGCGGCACGGTTGGTCGCCAGAGGAAGGCCCAGTCCGCCCTCGTCGGCCACGAGCACCGCTTGGGCGTGGCCACGTGCCAGCGCCAGCCGGGTGGCCGCTTCGCGGACGGCGACCGCCCATTCGACGGCCTGGGCGAAGCTCGTCGCGCCTACCGGGACGACCAGGAAGTCCTGGACGTCGAGCATCCGGCCGGCGTGGGCTCCGCCGGAGAGGATGTTGACCATGGGCATGGGCAGCAGCAGGGGGCCGGTGTCGGCGGCCAAGTAGCGGGCGAGCGAGGTGCCGTGGGCGGCAGCGGCGGCGAGTTGGGCGGCGAGGGATACGGACAGGACGGCGTTGGCTCCCACGACGGCGAAGGAGGGGGATCGATCGGCCGCACGCAGTGCCGCGTCCACCCGGGTGGGCGTCAGGCCCGTCACCAGCGGCGCGAGCGTGTCGGTGACGTGGCCGACGGCCTTGCGGACCCCGCGTCCGCCGTATCGGCCACCGCCGTCCCGCAATTCCAGCGCCTCGTGGGATCCCGCCGAGGCGCCGGAAGGCACCAGGGCGACCCCTAGGGCGCCGCCCTCGAGGGCCACTCGTGTGGCGACCGTGGGCCGCCCGCGAGAGTCGAGGGCCTCCCAGGAGTCCACCTTCGTGATCAGCATGCGCTCTCCATGATCTTCGCCCAGACCTCCTCGATCGCCGGGTCGTTCGCTTGGAGCAGGTCGAGGGACAGGGCTCGTACCGCCGCGGCGGTCGCCGGGCGGAGGTAGCCGGCGGGCGACAGGCCGTCGACCCGGGCGAGCAGCAGGCAGGCGGTGTGCCAGCCGGTCCGCTCCACCGCCGGCCGCCGCCCGGCGGTGAGAACGGCCCGATGCGCCCGCAGGAAATGCTCTGCGGCGGCGGCGAACTCCGGTGCCCGGTGCGGCAGGTGCATCGCCTTCAGGGCGAGGTGGCACTGAAGGAACGCGAGGTCGAAGACGGCTGCGCCGGCGTGGGCGACCTCGAAGTCGAGCACCATCAGCCCGTCCGGGCCGACCAGGACGTTCTTCGGGGAGAAGTCGCCGTGGGCCAGGCAGTCGCGCCGGCTGCGCAGCTCGTCGGACAGGTCGACGACGCGCTCGGCGACCTGGGGGTGGGCGGCGGCGACCGCGCCGTGATAGGGACTCAGGCGCAGTTGGTCCAAGGCCTCGTAATCGTCGAATCGAGCGGCCACATGCGGGGCCTCCCAGGTGCGGTCCTGCCAGGTGCCGAGCACAGTGCCGAGCACCTGCGCCGTCGCGGCGGTGCCGTGCGTCGGATCGGGTGCCTCGCCGAGCAGGACGGTTTTCCAGGGGAGCCAGTCGGCCGGTGCGGCGGTCATCACGATCGTGTGCCGCTCCCGGTCGGCGTGAACCAGTCGCGGCGTGTACTCCGGAGTCAGGCCGTGGAGGAGTTCCAGGGCGGCGGCCTCGGTCATGGCCCGTTCGGGCTTGGCCGTCCAGTCTCCCGCCACCAGCAGCCGGCTCAGCGCCCGCTTGACTACCAGGCGGGCAGGCGCGGCCTCTACGAGCAACGTCTCCCCGGAGACACCGCCGGACAGGGGGACCACCTGCGGCGGTTGGAGCAGGGCCTTCCGGTACAGGTATGCGACCGGGTCGCGCGTGGGCGCGTCGTGGGAGTCGTAAACGTTGCTCATTCGCTGAAGTACTCCGGGTATTGGGCTCGCAGTTGCGGGCCGTGGTCGAGGGCACGGCGGGCATGGCGGCGGATGCGCGCCCGGCCACCCGAGGTGTCGCCGGCATCCGGCGCGTCGACGATGGCCGTGTGTTCATCGATCAGTCCCAGCACGGTGTCCGGGTCGGGCGGGCTGAGTCGACGCAACCGGCCGAAGTGCATCTTGAGCGGCTGGATCACCTGCCAGGCAGTGTGGTGGTCGCTCGGGGCGAAGAGCTCCCTGTGCAGCGCCTCGTCGGCGGCGAAGAATCCGTCCGGATCGTGATTCGGTGGCAGCGCTCCTGCTCCAGGAGCAGCGCCCGCAGGTTGCCAACATCCCTGTCCGGCATCTCGCAGGCAACGGCGAACGCGGCTGCCTCCAGGCTTTCCCTGACGAACCGCGCCTGCTCTACCTCGCCGAGCCGGATCGGCTCGACCCGCGTCCCCACCTGCGGGACGACGGAGACCATTCCGGCCACCGCGAGCCGGGCGATCGCCTCGCGCAGCGGGCTACGGCTGACCTGGAGCCTTTCGGCCGGCCCGGTCTCGGACAGGGCGGCTCCCGGGGGAGCCGGAACTCGCGGATGGCCGAGGCGAGTTCCGCGTAGTCGAGGTCGGACATCCGTGGCCGGACACGATTCCTGCTCATGGGCCCGAGGGCCTGCACTCCAAGGCTTCGATCTGGTTTCACATTAATATCCTTGCATACTGGCGTTCTTGTATGCAAGTTTTCCGAGGGCGACGCCCTGGCTGAGCCTGGGGAGTGGTTGGGTGGTGGTGTGGGCTGGGGTGTTGCAGTTTGGGTGAGAACGTTTCGTGGGAGTCCGGGCCAGGACCGTGAGGGGCTTGGCCCGGGAGTGTCGCAGTCGTGTCGGCTCGGGTGTGACCGCCGCCCACCCGGCCTCCTACGCCGGCCTCGCCCCGGCCACCAAGTCCTCCGGCACGTCCATCCACGGCGAACACGCCCCAGAACAGGCGGTCGCGGTTTCGGTGTGGGCTTGGAACGCATGGTGGTTCGCCATGCCGCGCGATGACGGCACGGCGGAATCAGCCAAGACCATAGTTCGGGCCGCCGACGTGACAGCAAACCTGCCCTGGTGACCGCAGTCTCGGACAGCTCGCGACACCCGCCGGACCACCACGGAACGCAACACAGGGCCGCGCGCGACGCGTCTCGAACCTCGTACGCACTGCATTAGGTAACGGGGGCGCGGGCCCAGGAGGATCACCTTGTCCGCTCTTGTGGCGGGTGGGCCCGCAGCGAGGCGGATGCCGCGCAGGAGCGTGCCGAGGGCGCAGGCGAGGTCGGCCTCGTGTTGTTCCCGGTCGCCCCGCCGGTCGACATCCGCCTGCACGTGCCGCCACACGTGAACGTCGAACGGCACGTCCACGTGGTCGCGGTGGATCCACGCGTGCCGCCAACTGGACAATGTCGTTGTTTCTCGCGGCGGGGTACTGCCGTCCATACCCTGTGAGCAGGGGATCTTTCTTCTCCGGTACCGGATCGGTACTGTGGTGGCATGCCGGCTTTGAACATCGATTTCAGCGAAGAGGAACTCGCGGAGCTTCGCGCGACCGCCCACGAGCGCGGGGTGACCCTCAAGGGCTTGGTCCGCGAGGCCGTCACCGGGGACCTCGATCGACACCGCGCGCTGGCCCGGATGGCCGACGTCCTGGACACGTTCGTACGCGAGAACGCGGCCGCCTTCGACGAGGCGTTCCCCGAAGACGCCCCGACCGAGGAACAGCGGCGCCGACGCGGAGCCGCCTGAACCCCATGGAACTGCACATCGATCTGCGGTGGCTCCTCGAACGCCAAGCCACGCTCCTGCCCGACGGCATCGACGTCCACGACTACTCCGGCCTGGTCGCCGCCATCGCCCGCCACCGTGTCAACACCCCACGGCTGGGCGAGGACGCCGACGCGGCCTGGCGCGCCGCCGCCCTCCTGCACACCCTCATCCGCCTGCACCCCCTGCCCGCCCGCAACGCCCTGTTCGCGTGCGGTGTCGCGGTGGCGTACATGGCGGCGAGCGGCGACGGCGTCGACGCCCCGTACGGGGCACTGATCGACCTGGCCCGAGCCGTCGACACCGGCACCACCGACGTGTACGCCGCTGCGGAACTCCTGCGCTCCTGGCGGATCTGAACGCGACGCAAACCCCGAGGATCCGGGACGGCTTCGATCACCGGCCGGTACGAGGTCGACACCGATGCACCGGATACAACCCTGTGACCCGGATGACCACATCGACCCGGTCGGGCCGGCGGCAGCGGAGTGGCTCAGCGGACGGCGCGCCACCCCGGGCACAAGGGTCGGGGCGTACCGCGTTCGCGGACGCGCGACGTGTTCGGAGCTTCAGTCGGTCTCGGCCCCCAAGGGCCCGCCGTCGAGGAGGCACTACGCGGCGCGCGGGTGCTCGCCCACGAGTACGACGACCTGGACGTGGTCGCCGCCCGCGAGTACCTCGCCCGCGAACGCGCCGACACCCCCACCACGCTCGAGGCCAACCGCCTCGGCCCCGGGGGGTCGACCCTGTCGCGGCACGAGCGTGCCGCGCGTGAACCCGGCTCCACCGACGCGATGTTCCTCGCGTTCCCCCATGCGGTGCATCGCTTGTCCCGGCTGGTCAACGACCGTCGGATCGAGCCGCGCGGGGCCCTGGTGTTCGCCTGCCTGCTGCACATCACCGGCCGGGAGGAGGGGTCCGGCTTCCGGTGGTGCTTCGCCGCCGGGGCCGGGAGCCACACCGCCGCCTACCGCCTCTACCTCGACCACCGCACCCGCGGCGAGATCCGCGACGCCCACCACTGGCTCGCCCGGTCCCACCACCTCGCCCGCACTCCTGCCGCCGTCGACCCCCACGACGCCCGCGACCTGCCGCTCCTACCCGAGGACGCTCGCGCGGCGATCCTCGAACAGTGCCGCCGCGGCGACCTGCCCCGCCTGCCCCACGCCCTCGAGGCCGTCGTCCACCGACTGCGCGTGGAGGACGACGACGAGGACTACGGCGATTCCCCGACCCGGCGAAGACCTCCACCACGCCCTCGCCGCAGCCGGGACCGCCTGCGGTTGATCGAAGTGCCCGCACGGTAGCCGGTGCGGAGGCGTCGCGGAAGGACCGGCTCGTTGTCGGTGCCGAGTAGTGGCGCTGCGACTTCAGGGCGAAGGACGACGAGGGCCGCAGGCGAGATTCCCAACGCCGGGACCTCATCGCCTGGGAACGGCCACCAGCGCGCGTACCGGCTCAGGCAGGCAGTGGTCTCCTTCTCCGGCAGGCCCAGGGCGCGGCCGATCGTCTCGACGTCGTGCTCGTAGCGTGCGGACGTCGCCGCGCAGGGGCCGACCTCCGCGACGGTCGTCCGCAGCAGTCGTACCGCGCGCAGCGCGACCAGCGGCGCGTCGTCGGACAGCGTGTCCAACCGTTCCTCGACCTGTCGGAACAGTCGGGCGACGTCCTCGGGCAGCGGTACGGCGGCGTGCTCGACCTCGCCGACGTGCGCGGCCCAGTCCCGCTCGCAGACCGCCGGATCCGGGTCGCCGCCGAAACCGGGCTGTTGCGAGAACTCCCCTTCGCCGGCGTACGGATCGGCGCCCCGGTGACCCGTCCGGGCAAGGTCGTATGCATCGGCCTGAACTACCGCGACCACGCGCAGGAGACCGGCGCGCCGATTCCTTCTCGGCCGGTGGTCTTCCTGAAGGACCCCGCCACCGTCGTCGGCCCACGCGACACGGTCTCGATCCCTCGGGGCTCGACGAAGACCGACTGGGAGGTCGAACTCGCCGTGGTGATAGGCAAACGGGCCAGCTACCTCGACTCGCCCAACGACGCCGCCGCCCCCGTGATCGCCGGATACACGATCAGCAACGACGTCTCCGAGCGCGAGTTCCAACTGGAGTACTCCGGACAGCGGGACCTGGGCAAATCCTGCGAGACCTTCAACCCGCTCGGCCCCTGGCTGGTCACCCCCGACGAGGTCGACCCACAGTCGCTCGCGCTCCGCGTGTCCGTCGACGGCGTGCCGCGCCAGCACGGCAACACCGAGAACATGATCTTCGACGTGCCGTACATCGTCTGGTACCTGAGCCAATACATGGTCCTCGAACCCGGCGACGTCATCAACACCGGAACCCCGACCGGAGTCGCCCTGGGGCTACCGGACACTCCATACCTGCGCCCCGGCGACGTCGTCGAACTCGAGATTGCGGGGCTGGGCACTCAACGCCAAGTCTTCGAACAGGCCTGAGCCGACAGTGGCGCACCGACCGTGACCGGACCGTGGCGTGGATCGTGTGTGGCGTACCAGCAGCAACGAGGCGCATGTGGGCAACCGCCTACAACCCGGCGGTGGCCGCGGCCACCGAGATCAAGCAGGGCAACCTGTCGATCAAGGTGGCCGCCATCGACGACGGCCCGAAGATCCCGGCCGGCATCTCCGACGGCTCGGTGTCCGCGACCGTCGCGCAGAACCCGGCCGGCCGGGCACACGTCGGCTCGGCGGGCGCCGAGCCGCTTGTAGGCCCGGGAATGCACCGCGCGCTCCCGGCGCCGTGATCGACTCAGGCTCCTTCGCGGTCACCCGGGACGACGTCGGCACCTACGACGCCGAGCGCCAGACCAAGACCAACCGGCTGATGAACGGCTTCAAGACCTCGGTCCGGTCCCGCCCCTGAGACATCTCGCCTTCCCACCACACCGCACGCGCACCCACACCCACGACCCCGGAGACCCCATGACCAGGATCATCAAGACGAGTGCCTTCACGCTCGACGTGGAGGTGGAAACCGAACGCACCGACGCGGTACAGGCATTCGTGAAGCAGGAAACCGTCTTCGTCGAGTTGACCACCGACGACGGGAACATCGGCACCGGCTACTCGTACACGATCGGCACCGGCGGAACCTCCGTGCTCGCGATACTGCGCGACCACTTCCTGCCCCGGCTCGCCGGACGCGACGCCCGAGAGATCGAACGGGTGTGGCACGACCTGTTCGCGGCCACCCGGGCGACCACCGTCGGCGCGATAACCTCGCTCGCGCTGGCCGCGGTGGACACCGCGCTGTGGGACCTGCGCTGCCTGCGGGCCGACGAGCCACTGTGGCGGATGGCCGGCGGCTTCCGCCCCGAAGTGCCGCTGTACGACACCGAGGGCGGCTGGCTGCACCTGAGCACCGACGAACTCGTCGCCGGGGCGCTGGCCTCACAGGCCGCCGGCTGGCAGGGCGTCAAACTCAAGGTGGGCCAACCCAGGATCGAGCAGGACGTCGAACGCCTGCGCGCGGTACGCGAGGCCGTCGGGGACGGGCTCGACATCATGGTCGACGCCAACCAGTCGATGACCGCGGCCGAGGCCCGCCGCGCACCGCACGTTCGTCTCGCGCCTCGATCGCGACTGCGCGCCGGACCGCCTCCTGAAGGGCGAGACCATCGCGGGGGACGAGCATGCGGTGGCAGCCGGAAGCGATGTGGGTGCCCGGCGATAGGTTCGCGGCGCACCCGCGGAACGAGAGGCGTGTCATGGGCTTTTGGGGCGAGTATGTCGTGGCCCGCAGTGCCCGGTCGTTGTCGGAACTGGAACCGCTGAGCGCGGGCGTCTGCCGGGATGGCGACGAGGGATGCGTCGGTGTACCCCTCGTCCACGGTGACGGCCGGCAGACGGTGGTCGTGCATCACGGACTGCCCGGCCACACACCGCAGACGCTGCGAACGCTGGTGGGGCAGACCGGCCGTCCCGCGCTGGTTGTGTACATCTGCGACAGCGACACCGGGTTCGTCCAGGGTTGGTCGGACGGGGCCGGCTTGTTCGAGACCTGGTTCACGCCCGAACTCGCGGCGGACTACGAAGTCCCGAACGACATCTGCTACGAGGACGAGACCGGGATGCCGGGCACGGCCTACCAAGCCGCGTGGGACGCGGCGCACAGCCGTATCAGGGACGAGATGCCGCAGCGGGCCCGCGAGGCCTGCACCTGGGCGGAGGCGGCGGGTTGGCGCCCCGAGCCCGCGAAGGTGCTGGAGATCCTGTCGGCGGATCGCCTCGAGTTCGCCGAGCACCACTTCTTCGAACTGCTGCGCGCTATGGGCCTGCCGACAGCCGACGGCTGACCCCTGGGAACGCGATACGGCGGGGGCGTTCACCAAGGTGTGCCGAGCGCGAGGATGTCGGCGGACCGGCCGACCCGGAACGCCCGTCCACGTCGACGAATCCCGCCTGTCCGAGGCATCGGAGGCGTGGATCCCCGTGACCACCGAGTTCGGAGACGGCATCCTCGTGTGGCCCGACTCCGACTGTCATCGTCAGCCGCCGTATCCACGCGGTGCCGACGGCCTCGAATGCGCCGCGCTCGCGTCGCCGGCCGTGTGTCGGTGATCGATGCGAACATGCGCGAGAGAGTGAAGCGAGAGGAACGGCATGGGCAGCTGGGACATCGGCCCCTTCGACAACGACATGGGCGCCGACTTCGCCGACACCCTGGACGAAGCCCCCGAAACGGAGCGCGAGAACGTCCTCCGCACCGCGCTCACCTCCACGATCGCCACCCGGGGCTACCTCGACGCCTTCGAAGGGGCGGAAGCCGTCGCGGCCGCCGCCCTGATCGCGGCCCAATGCCCGGGAGGAGCACCGATCACCTCCTCCCACGGCCCCGAGGAATCCATCCCGGTACTCTCCTTCGACCTGCGCGCCCTCGCGCTCGACGCGCTCGACCGAGTCCTGGCCGAAAACTCCGAACTCGCCGACCTGTGGGACGAGACCGGCGACGGTCCCCGATGGCGGCGAAACATCACCCACACACGGCGGATCTGCGCCGGCGCCGAGACCCGCCCGGACGGCACGTGATGGCACCGACGTTGGGCGAAGCCGTGGAACAACTCGGCGATGCGCGTTCCGCCAAACGGCGCTCGGCCGCGAAACGCCTGCGCCGGCTCGCACAACCGGCCGCGGGCCCGCCGCTGCTGGACGCCCTACAGCGGGAGGTGCGTGATCGTCGCACCTGGGAGACCCAATACCAGCTGGTCATGGCCCTGGGGGCGTGCGGCCACCGGCCCGCGCTCGAACCGCTGCGCGAACTCGCCCGACGGCACTTCGACGCCAACGCGGTGTACGACGCCCTCGGCGACGCCATCGTGCGACTGAGTACCCTCGAGGACCCGGCCGGCGCTTTGCGTTGGTGCATGGACAGCGGCACCGCGGCTCTCGCCGACGGCGCCCTGCGCGCCGTCGCCCTGCAACGCCTGCGTCTCGACCCACAAACCGTCGACCACCTCCTCGACTTCCTCCACCCCCTGGGACCCCACGACGGGCTGCGCTTTTGGGCGGCGGCCGCCGCGGCGGGCTGGTCCGGCCCTCGGGTCCGGGAGTTCCTTCGAGGCTGCGCGGCCGGCCCCCGCGCGGACGTCGCCGCCGCGGCCGCATCCTCTCTCCGGGGCAGATACCAGACCTGGCGCCCCGTGTGGAACCGACGACCGAACAGGCGCCCCACGCTCACAGTCGCCGGTGGCGAGCAGGACGCCGAGTGTCGCGCGGATGTCAGGTCGCCTGTGCCCGGTAGCGGTCGTGGGCTTCGCGGATCATGGCCTTGCTGCGGGCCCGTGACTCCGCCGCCAGGTACAGCGATTCGAGCAGCGCGCGGTAGCGTTCGACGTCCTTGACCCGGCTCAGGTAGGTGGCCGCCTCGACGTGTTCGAGGTACACCAGCTCCTGCAGACCGCCGTGCGCGAACCGCAACAAGGTCATCGAGGACGGCGGGGTCAGCTTCGCGGACTTGGCGAACCGCACGATCCGCACCTGGATCCAGCGGCGTTCGATCGCCTCCAGCAGGAACCGCATCTGTCCGGCCATCACCGCCGGCCCGCCCACCGGACGCTCCAGCACGCTCTCGTCCAGCAACGCGATCAGCATCTGCGTGCGTTGACCGTTGCCCAACACCTCCTGGCGGCCGCGCCGCAGCGCCACGCGCTGGTCGATCTCGCCCGGGTCCGCGTCGGGCAGGCTGTTGCGGATGACCGCGCGCGCGTACTCCGGGGTCTGCAGCAGGCCCGGGACCACGTGGACCTCCCAGGTGCTGATCCGGGTGGCCGACTCCTCCAGGCTGATCAACCGCCGCAACCAGCCCGGGGTTACATCGGCGTACCGGTGCCACCACGGCTTCTGGACCGCCTTGCGCAGCAGGTCCTCGACGGTCGCCAACGTGCCCGGCTCGCGCACCCCGTAGGCCTTGAGCAGTTCCATCACGTCGCGGTGCTTGGGCGGGCTCTCGCCCCGCTCCAGCCGTGAGATCTTCGACGTGGACCCGTGCACGACGTCCGCGGCGGCCTTGAGCCCCATGTCGCTCTCCAGCCGCAGGTCCCGCAGCATCGACCCCAGCACCTTCACCGCCGCGGCCGGCCGATCGGGCAGCGGATCGGGACCGGCCTCGCGGGTGGCGCTCGTGGCGGGGTCGGGGGACAGGGACACGCGGCGACTCCCAGCGGAACAAAAGGGGGGTGTACGCGCCAGTATTCCAAAGGCGCACACCCCCGTCCGCCGATCACACGATCACACCGCAGCGGTGCCTATTCGAGAAGACGGTCGAACTCGCCCGCCTTGGCCCCGGCCACGAACATCGCGACCTCCGCCCTCGTGTATACCAACGCCGGCCCCTGCGGATCCCACGAATTCCGCACCGCGACACTACCACCGGGCACCACGCCCAACTCCACACACTGACCCGTTGCCGAACTTGCCGCGCTCTTCACTCACTCCGTCACACCCAACGAAGCCGCCGGCGCACCGTTGACACCCTCGCGCACGTCCATCACCACTTCCTCATCCGCCGATCCGCACGCCTCGAAGGGAGGCGCCGCGCCGCCGTGCAACGCCATATGCAATTGCACGGGCCGATTGGGACGATGCTAGTCACGGAAACAGGGGAGCGAAGTCTCCCGAAAGGGTGGCGACTTCCCCACCGGCGAACCGTTCCCGTGACGCGGTCGAAAACGATCACGGGCCACTGGGACCGCGAGCGCCGGGCCTTGCCGACCGGGACCCCATCATCGGCCGGGGCAGGCCGTCCTACCCGCGCGCCGGGCACCTGTTCGGGACCGGGTCTGCCCGCCACGACCCGCACGGCATGGGGTTGTACCCCCGGCAAGGCCCGGGGGATACGGGAGTCGTCGTGTCACGGCCGTGCCGGCACGGACCGGTGACGTGGTCACCGAACGGAACGACGGTGTCGCCCGGTCACGGTGTGACGGCCGCATGGTCCGGGACGACACCGACGACGGGTTTCGTCGACGGGAGGCACTGTTCGCCGAGCGGCTGCCCGGCCGGCTGTGGACTCTGCCCGGTGGCGCCCCAGGGGATGCGGCGCGTTCGTGTCGGTGGCGACCGATAGCGTCCCGACGCCGCCGGAGACCTTCACGGATTCGGCCGCGGAGACCTGCTCCTGGTCGGCTACGCGGACGACGAGTGGGCGTTCCCCGCCTGCGGCTACCTGCAGAACTGGTCGATCGCCGCGGCACGCGACGCGATCGGCGCCGACGCGGGGATCGTGACGGCGTTGCTCGACGACGCCGACCCCGAGGTGCGCTGCCTGGCGGCCTACGTCCTTGCCGCAGCCTCCGGCGAAATCGGTGGCGTTCTAGCGGCATTGCACGGTCGCCTGCGTGTGGAGGAGGTCGCGCGGGTGCGGGCGTGTCTGGTCCTGGCGATCGCCCAACTGGCCCGGGAGCATCCGGACGAGGGGGCCGTCGCCTGGATACGGGCGTGCTGGGCGGACCCGGGACGGCCGGCGGAGGTGCGGGTGAGCGCGGCCCTGGCATGGTTGTGCCTGGTGGACGACCCGATACCCGACGAACTACGCGAGGTCCTCGATGCGACCGTGACCGACGAACTCGCCCGCGTGATGGCGCCCGTTCCGTGGATGCACATGATCGCCTCCGACGACACCGGGTTGCCGCGTTGCGTGGAACATCTGCTCGCTCCCGACGCCCCTCGCGTCGCCGCCCGCAGCGCCGAGGCATGAGCGGTCGAGTCGAGTCGGCCGCCGTCGCCGTTACGCCAGGGTCGCCGTCAGTGCGACCGGCACCGTTGAAATCCCGCATCCGGGGCCAAGGGTTCGGGCGGTGACCTCGGTG
Organism: Embleya sp. NBC_00888; assembly: GCF_045207655.1. NCBI lineage: Bacteria > Bacillati > Actinomycetota > Actinomycetes > Kitasatosporales > Streptomycetaceae > Embleya > Embleya sp. NBC_00888. The sequence goes on from NZ_CP108785.1 coordinate 5,180,923, forward strand.
GTCGGCGTGCGGCGCGCCCGCCGGTCGGCGGTCGAGTTCCTCGCGCCGAGCCCTCCCGTACTCCCGGGCCGACCGGGCCACTTCACCGCCGGCCCGGCACAACACCGCCGGCGCTGTCCTCGGGGCCTTCCACGGCAACAAACGTATCCTCGCGGGGCTGGGTTCGACGTCGGGGCAGGCTCCTGGGGAGGCGAGGCGGTATGGCCGACAGAACACGGGGCACCGTTTTCACGGAGTACGGGAGCTTCTACCTCGCGCCCGGGGAGGAACGGCCTCGGGGCTGGCCGCACTCCTTGACGACGGGGTTGGTTTCGGCACGTGGGCAGGAGGTGCGCATCACCACCGGGACACAAACCGGTGAGGTGCCGCCGGCCACCGAGATCCTGGACCGGGAGCCGCCTCTGGAGCCCGGTTGGGAGGATGTCGCAGAGGTCTCCGTCGCGGTTCCCTCGGGAGGGCTGCGTGTGCTCGAGTCCGGCATCCGTTCCTGTTCGGCGACCTCGCCGCGTTCGGCCCCGGGGACTACCGGGTGCGGGTGTACGTGAACAACCGCGGCGAGGAACGCGCCGGCCGCGGAAGCGGGGACTCCTATCTCCTCCAGCTCTGGCCGGCCCCCTGGGCCGAGGAGAGACTCGTCCGCCTGTGCGAGGAGTCACGACGCGAACTCGAATCCGCGAGGAGGTTCGCCCGCGAACCCCTCCCGGACTTTCCGCGGCCGCCCCGGAGCGATCCCCGACCCGAACCCCGCCCCGTGTCCGCACCCGGCGGTCCCCGCGTCGCACACCTGCAGCGTGCGCTGCCGGAGCCCACGACGCCCCCGGCCGACAACGACCGACAACGACCGACCGGGACGCACCACCACCGGTGAACATCACCGACACCGGGCGGGTCCGGCCGCCGGGCCGTCAACGGCATTTCGACACCGCCGTCAACCAGGCGTGGTCACATCCGGGACGTGCGCGAGCATCGCCAACCCCCGCATCCCCCGCTCGAATTCCTTATGATTCGCCAGGTTCTCGCGTCGGATCACGGTAGGATCAGAGGAGTCGGTTTGCCGCCGTGGGAGAGGTCGGACGGATGAGCGACGAGAGCCGGGCGTCCGATCAGGACGAGCGCACCGAACCCCCGCGCCACCTCCCGGCCGGGTCCGGTCCGGACGTGGCGTTGGGTGTGGAGGAGGTCCGCCGCAAATGGGCCCAGATGGTGGCCGACGCCGCCGCCGGCGCCCGGATCGTGATCCACGCCCCCCACGGCGTCCGGGCCGTGCTGGCGCCACCCACCCCGGATGTGATAGCCGCGCAGGGCGAGTTGCCGGTGTTCACGATGACCGCGGCCCGGCAGCACCTGGGCAACCTCGTGCGCGCCGCCGCGACGGGCACACCGCAGCTGGTGCTGCGCTACCGCACCGTCTACGCCCAGATCACCCACCTCTCCGCGGCACCCGCCCCCACAGCTACGCCCGCGAGTACCCGCGCGGCCGCCACCGTCCCGGCCGTGCCGGCCGCCGCGATCCCGCACCGGGAGACCGACGTCGTTGCACCGGCGCCGTCCACGGCCCCGAAGATCGGGCGGCGTGTCGCGGGGTTCGCGACGGCGTTGGGCGAGGCGACCACCGCCCGCCGACGCGCGGTCTCGTTCGGCCCCGCCGCCCTGGACGAGGCTTTGGGCGGCGGCGCGTTGCCCGGTCGCCTGGTGGTGGTGGTCGGTGTGCCCGGCGCCGGCGCGGGCCTGCTCGCGGCGGGCACCGTGTTGTCCGCGACCCTGGCCCCGGCCGACGACCCCGACGCGCCGAACGCGGTGCTCTCGTGCACGCCCGGCCGCCCCCGCGCCGACATCGCCGCCCGTCTGACGGCGGCCGCCGCCGGGGTGGACCACCGCAGGTTGCGCGCGGGCACCCTCGCCGACACCGAACGCCACGCCGCAGATGCCGCGTCCACCCGCCTGGCCGCCGGGGGGCTGCTCCTGGACGACGGCGCCGACCTGACCCTGGACCTGCTGCGCGCGACCGCAGCCGACATCGCGGGCCTCTGTCTGATCGTGGTGGATCCGCTCAACCATCTCCTCCCCGCCACTACCGGTCCCGCGGGCTCCGATGTCCGGCGGGGTGTGGGCGCGTTGCGTCGGTTGGCGACGGACCTGGACGTGCCGGTGGTGGCCGTATGGGAGACCGGTGCGGGTGAACCTCCGGAGGTCGCGGCGGCGTGGGCCGAGGCGGACACCGTGGTGCATCTGACGCGTGAGGGTGAGCAGGCGTTCGCGATCGTCGCCGAACGCGACCTGGGCCCGGTCGCCCAGGCGGCCCTGCACGCCGACCTCGCCCACGTCCGTTTCACCGACCCCCTGCTGGCCTCGACCGCCTCGACCGAGACCGGCCCGGCCGACGCGCCCCCGGCCGACAGCACCAAGACCCCCGCCCCCGCTCCTCGCGAACGAGCCGAGGGCCGACAGAACCGGCCTGCGCCCGGCGCACCGGCGACCGCCCCCCGTACGTCGTCCGCGCCCGGACGCGGGACCGCCCGCTCGGCGTCCACCGCGTCGAAGGTTCCGGCCGCGTCGAAGAAGGGACACAGGGTCGTGGTGGACACCGACGAGGACCCGCTGCCCGGCGCGATCGCGGGCGCCGTCGCGGAGGAACTCGCCGCCGCCGAGGGGGACATGACCGCCGCGAGCGAGGCGTTGGCCCGGCGGGCGATCCCGGACGTGATGGAACTCCTGCGCCTGTCGCGGGCCGGGTCCCGGTACGAGCACACCTGGTATCCGCCTCTGCCGGACCTGTTGCGCAAGCGCAGCAAGGAGGAGTCGGACGCGGTATGGGAGGCGCGCCCCAAGTGGCGCAACAAGTACCTGCCCCCGGGCGAGCACGAGGTCACCGCGCTGGACATGAACGCCGCGTACCTGTCCGCGCTCAAGGCCCACCTGCCGATCGGCCCGCTCGAACACCGCGCAGGCCCCGACCTGGACGACTTCGACGGACCGCGCGGGCGCAAACGCCGCCGCGCCGGCATCTACCTGATCGAGCCCCCGGCCTGGGACCACGACGATCTCCCGAACCCGCTCGGCGACCGGGACGAGCCGGGCCCGCTGTGGATCACCGACCCCACCCTGCGGCTGCTCCTGCGGTGCGCGTCGCCCGCCTACGGACGCCTGTGCGAGGAACCGCGGATCCTGGAGTCCTGGACTGCGGTGGCGACCGAGAACCTCCTGGAGCGGCTGCGGACCGCGTTGCGCGACGCCCGCGACACCGCGATCGCCGAGGGCGACGACGTCACGCTGGACTACGTGAAGCAGATGTACGCCAAACTCGTGTCCACGATGGGTGGTTCGAACTACAACCGGGAGATCAATCGCCCCGACTGGATGCACATCATCCGCTCCCAGGCGTTCTCCAACCTGTGGGTCAAGGCCTTCAAGGCCCACCAAGGCGGCCTTGCCGTGGTGCGGGTGATGGGCACCGACGAACTCCACCTCACCGGCGGCGACTGGCGCACCGTCTTCACCGAGGGCCGCGGCGTCGGCGACGTGAAGGTCAAGGACGCCTACATCCTCGAAACCAAGGACAGGACATGACGCCCCACCGCCGACCCGCCCCCGCCGCGCACGAAAGGACCTGACCGCGGATGCCGTACCGCTCCCTGGAGCCCGGCAAGTACGGGATGCGCGGCGCCCGCGCGTCCGCCCTGGCCGCCGAGCGCCTGGACGAACTCGCCGACGGCGTCACCTCGCCCGTCGACACCGAACGCGGCCTCGCCGCACGCCTGCGCTACCTCACCGCCTCCACCGCCGGCTACGAGGCGATGGACACCGCCGGGATCGCCGTCACACCCCGCACCCTTGTCGCCTGGCTCGCCGAGGACCAGACCCCCAACCGCGCCAACCTGCGCCGGATCGACGCGGCCTACCGCGACCTGCGCCGGCGCAACGTGGCCCCGTCGCTGACTCGTCGCCTGAACAACAACGGCCGCGGCACCCGTGTGGAACTGCATCCCCACGACCAGTCCGGCGTACGCGAGCCGCACCGCCGGGCGGGCGTGGCCGGGCACCGCAGCGTCAACGTCCGCCGCTGGGACGCGATCGTGCGCGCCTGGGCGGCCGGCGACGAACGCATGCTCGACGACCTGTGGACCGACGAGGTGTTGGCCGATCTCGGATCCGACTGGGGCGGCTTCGAGTTCGCCTCCGGGGTCGGATTCGCAGCCTGATCAACTGTAGGTTCTCAAATCGCGTGTCATTTTCTCAGTGAGCCAAAGCACTGTAGTTGCCACAAAGGCAGGGTTGTTGTCACCGGATTCCGTGGTCGGAGGCTGTCTTCACATGGTTCGGCATGGAGTCGCGAACCATGCGCACATTGGGCAACCGGCGTCGCCAGAACTCACGCTCGCCGGTGAGCTTGAATCCGTAGTGCTCGTAGAAGCTGATCGCCCTCTTGTTGTAGTCGGTCACCCAGAGGCGTATCGGCGCGTCTTCCGCCCACGGGAGGAACTCGCCCATCAGCCCGTGTCCGATGCCTTGGCCCTGGGCCTCGTTCAGCAGATACATCGGTCCGAGCAAAACCGTCTCGTCTCGGCGGCCACAGAGGAACCCGACGATCTCTGCCTCGGTCAGGACGACACGGCAGAAGAGCAGGTTCGGCTGCCGCCCGGCCTCCTCGATGAACTCTCGCCACCGTGTGATGCCTTCCGCGGTGACAGCGGACCCACGCTGTTCCCGGATCCACGTCTCATCGATCCCCGCCGCATCGTTGGGGTACGTCTGGAGCCATGCCCTCAACTGCATCCGGGCCACGGCCTCGGCGTCGGCGGGGTGAGGAGCGAGGATGCGATGGGCCATGGGGGACATTCTTGACGGTGCGCCCGAGTTCTCCCGTGACACATTCGCCGATAGTGACAAGAAGCATGCCTCGTGGGTGACAACCAGCCTGCTTTACACATCACAAACAGCCAGGTCACCCCGCTCGGTTGGTGACAACCATCCAGCTTCGGCACACCTAATCTCACGACCGATGTCCTATGAATGTCCCTTCGTGAGACTGCGCAGGTCAGTGGGGCGCGCTCAGCGTCCGATCCGAGGATGCGGACACGGTCGTGAGATTCCGGGACCGGATACGTCGTGAGACACCGCGAGAAGTCCCAGGTCACAGCGTCGGCGCAGGACACGAACTGCGAGACCCTACAAACTTGTAGGGTCTCCCGCCGCGCTTCGTAATCTCTGAACTGGCTTCATATGGACCGCATTTATGAAGCGGTCGTGAGACTCGCAGGCCGATGACTCACCCGTTCGAGCGTGGCAGTGCTGTGCCTTCGTCGGCGTGTCGACGGGGGCATCGTGCTGTGGACGGCAGTGCGGTCGGGTGGTTGCCGCAGCGCGGAGGCTCTGGCGGCGGGCGCCGACAGCTCGTACCGACGCTGTCGTACCGGGAAGGCACGATCGGCGTATGTCTGAGACCTTCGTCGATCTGGGATTTGTCGATGCGCCGTCCGGTGTGCTGGTGCTCGGCATGGCCGGAGGGATCGACCACTGGCGGGCACCGGGCCGGCCCCTGTCCACGCGCGCGGGGGTGGCGGCGTCGTCGGGAGGAGGTCGTCTTCGTGAGTGGTTGTGCGAGGCGGTCGCGGTCCCGGCCGCCGACGACCGGAGGTTGAGGGTGAGGGCGAGCACCTCGCCGTCCCCGTTCGACGAGGAGCCGACGATCGCGACCCTGGAGATCGGCCTCGGTCTTCCGTGGCCCGGGACTGCGGATCGGTCGGTGCCGGTGCCGCTCGGGGACCTGCCGGTCGATAGGTGCGGCATGGTTGTCGGCGATGCCACAGGGCTGGACGCGTGGACGGGAATGGCCGACGAGCCGGCCGACGGGCTTGCCGATGTCTCCTACTGGGGCCGATACGCGGACGACGCACACGCGCGGTTCGGCGGTGAGCGGATCACGCGGTACGGCGTTGACGGACCGCGCGGTTGGCTGGACCTCCCGGTGGCCGAGGCAGTCGCGCGTGCGGCCGAACTCGACGCCTGGCGCGACCGCTTCCACGGCAAGGGCTTCATGGTCTCGATCGACAAACACACCGATTTCCACCGCTTCCGGCGGGCCGGCCGGCACCATCCGCTCCATGTCGGTGCGATCGAGGTCGGCGGTTGCCGGGTGCTCGGCATCGAATGGGACCAGGGCGACCACTCGATCAGGCACCGCGGTGAGCGGGGCGCCGGCCGGGTCCATCCGGTCACGCTCGAAGCCGGCGAAGCGGGGGAGATGGTGATGCGATGGACCATCCCTCCCTACGACTTCGACGACGAGTGATGAGCCCGGCTCTGGGGATCCGCTGTCGGCCGGCCGCGCTTTCGGGTGTGCTGGAGCCGTATCCGGTAGGTGTGTGCGAGCCGTTCGGCAGGGATCAGGCCGTCCCAGACGACGAACGTCGCCCCGGCGACCAAGGCGTCACGTGCGGGGCCACATGCCGTGGTCTGCTCGCCCGGCATCCCGGCGAGGCCGTCGCGCGTCACGTGACAAGAAGGCGGCTGATTGAGCGTCTGTGACAACCGGCCTGCCTCCCAGGTGACAACCAGGCTGCTTCGCCCGGCCCTTCTGCCGGCCTGGACGGGTCCACCGGTGACAACCATCGAGCCTGGCACACGGATCCGGGAGCCGCGCCTCACCCCCGTGGGGCTCCGGCGTGCGGTCCCGGTCGGATCATCAGGGCGTCAACGGGCGGGTCCGGGTGGGCTGGACGACTTCGAGCCAGGCGTTCCGCGGGGGACGCGGTGGGGGATGCCTGAGTAGCCGTGCCACTTCCGGTTGATCCACCAGTGTGCGTCGCTCCGGTGTCCGGCGAGGCGTCGCGGGGTGGGCAGGCGTTGGCCGGCCGGGTCGACGTCGTCGAGGTCGGCCCCGAGGGTGAGCAGGTGGGACAGGCCCGCGAGGGCCGCGCGGCGCGGTGGGCTGTCGTCGTTCCACCGTCGGCCGACGGCCCATCGGAGGTGCGGGTTCGCGAGCAGGTCGGTGTCCCGGGGGCGTCCGGGAGCGGGATCCGAGTGATGTCGACGAGTCCGCGTTGCCGCCAGGCGATGAGTTCCGCGCGTACCGGGCGGGGGAAGTACCGGTCGAGGCCGGTGAACGCGTCGATCATGTCGTGGCGTTCGGCTCGGCCCGCGGACGGGTCCTCGGGGATGGAGTGCAGGACGGTGCGGGCCTGGGGGAGCGTGTCGCCGCGTTGCCACAGCGACAGCATGGCGGTGCCTTCGGCCCGGAGTCGTTCCCGTGCGTGGTCCTCGAACTGGAACTGCAGCCCGCGTGAAGTCCCGGCGAGCGCGCGGCGCAGCGGGGCATAGGGGTTGGCGCGGCCGGAGAGGATGGCTTCGACGACCGCCTGCCGCATCCGCTCGTCGCGTTCGAAACGCACGGCCACGTCGACATCCTGCGGCTCGCAGGCGCCCCGGGCGAAACTCCCGAAGACCCAGACCTGTTGCACCAGGCTGATCGGCCAACTGAGGTCGCCGCCGCTGTCCGACCACGAGCGCCACTTGTCCAGTACCCACGCGGCCAGACCCGCGGGTGAGTCGTTCAGCCCGTACCCCAGCGTTTGCGGCCGGGTGGACTCAACGGCGCCATATCCGCGCTCGGTCTCGTCCCAGCGTGCGACGTGGTCGACGTATGCTTGCTCCTGGGTCGACAGTGCCGGCGTGCCCGGCCCGGTGTACGGCCGGATCTCCGGCGTACTCAAGTGGATGCCGATCATCCGGTCGGGTTGCAGCAGCGCCATGTGCGTGGCCACCCGGCGCCGAAGTCGCCGCCGTGCGCGCCGTATCGCTCGTACCCGAGTCCCTGCATGAGCTGATGCCATAGGCTGGCGACGAACTCGCGGTCGACGCCCACGCGCGGCGGGCGGTGCGAGAACGCGTAGCCGGGCAGCGATGGCACGACCAGGTCGAACCGGTCGCCGAGACGGTCGACCAGGCCGAGCAGCTCCACGAACGTGCTGGGCCGGCCGTGGGTCAGGATCAGCGGAACCCTGCCACCGGCCTCCCGATGGTGCACGAAGTGAATTCGCACACCGTCCACCTCGGCCGTCCTGTGCTGGTAGTGGTTGAGCTCGCGCTCTCGCGCCCGCCAGTCGAAACCGTCCGCCCAATACGCCAGCAGATCACGCAGGTAGTCCAGGTCGGTGCCCTGGCTCCACGGTTCTCCAGGCGCCCCATCCGGCCAACGGGTGTGTCGGATGCGCTCTCGTAGTCCTCCAGAACCGTATCGGGTACGACGACCGTGTATGGCTCAACTCGCATCCGCCAATGCTAACGACGGGGACCAGTCCGCCGTCGAACACCAATTTGGCTTTGTGCACGTCCGGCGACAGCGTCCATTGACGACATTCAGCAGCGATCGCCTGCGGATGTTCACGAGAAACGACAGCATTTCCGGCACGCGGAGGGTGGGCACCGCCCGATGACGGACGTCGAGTTCAAGGGCGCAAAACCGGGACACGTCGTGCGACATGCCGGCAAGACAGCGCTGTTCACCGACGGAACCGGTCAGGTGACGATCTTCCATTCCGGGGTGCTGGGCCACGGAATGCCAAAGAGCCGGACGTACACCGCGCCTTCGCCGTATCACGGCCACAGCTTTTCCACCCGGGAGTGGCTCCTCGACCACCCCAGGATCCAACACGCCTTCATCCCCGTCGGCGCGTGTTGGCTCAACCTCCAGGAAGCTGGTGGCGCATCTTCCGCAAGGCCGCCCTGGCCGGCCGATCCTTTTCCAACCCCGCCGAAATCACGCAGGCCACGACTCTCGCGACCTGCCCAACTCAACACCCGAGCCCGACCCTGGACTTGGGGCAGACCGCCCGCCCCCACCGACCCGCACTTTAGGGCGCCAGTTCAGGTACACCCTTGAGGAATGCAGCACTGGCTAGATCGTCGTTGTCGAGAAATGCGCCGTCCGTCCCGGCTCAGTTGCTCGAACGGGCGATACCGAGCGCCGCAGTCCGCACGGCGGGGGCAAGCCGGTCCACGGCCGCCCGGGAGTGCGCCACGATGCCGAGTGCGGCGCGTACTCCGCCATCCAACCTGAGGATCGGGGCCGCGACGGACACGGCTCCCAAGGTCATCTCTTCGCAGGAGTAGGCCACTCCGGACTTGCGTACCTCGGCCAGCGCCGCCGCAAGCCGGCCGGGCTGGATGATGGTGTATGGCGTCATGCGGACCATGCCTGCCTCAGTGACGGCACCGAACAGCTCCCTACCCGAGAAGGCCAGGAGGGCCTTCCCGACCCCAGTCGCGTGCAGGGGGAGCCGACCACCGATGTGGGTCTGCGTAGGAACGGCCTTGTCGCTGGAGATCTTCTCAATGCAGAGGGCTTCGTGGCCATCCAGGACCGTCAGTTGGATGTTCTCCTGGGTCGCCCGAAAGAGATCGTGCATGTAGGGGAGGGCCGCCTCCCGGAGCCCGCGCTGCTGCGGAGCGAGAGTGCCGATCGTCCACAGCCGGATCCCGATGCGATAACGGCCGTCTTCGAGACGCTCCAGCCCACCCCAGTTGCGGAGTTCGTTGATGAGCCGACGGGCGGTCGAGACAGGTAGACCGCTTCGCGTGGCCACCTCGGTGAGCGACAGTGCGGGATGAGCCACGTCGAAGCAGTCAAGGACGGCGAGCAACCGCCGGGAGACGGTCTGGCCTGGGGTATTCGTTCGTCCGGCCACATTCTCACCTTCGTCTGGCTGTCCGGCCCGCCCTCGGTCCTAGCTGCCCGGCAGCTTAAGGGGCATTGCCACTGAATGGCAATGAAGTCTGGTGTGGGGTCGGGTTTCGGCCACATTATCGCTGCGTTGCCGAGAGGTTACAGCCTTGTCCGGCCCTCCCGACACGAGGTGCGACCTGGTGGTCGGGAGGACCGACAGAAAACGAGGAGGTTTTGAGGGTGTTCACGAGCCACGAGAATGGACTTGCCCCGCGAGGGCCGGCGCCGGACCGGGACGCAATCATCCGGAATTGCATTGCCACTGGGTGGAAGTCAGCCGGGAGATGCCGATGACTTCATCACCGGCAGCCTCCGCCTCCCCCGAAGAGACCAGCTTCTGGGTACGCCAGGGCATCGTCCCGAAACTTCGCTGGGGATTCGTGGCGCTCACCGTGTTCATGATCGGCGACGGGATCGAAGCCGGCTTCCTGTCCCCGTACCTCGACGCGCACGGCTTCGGCTCGGGCCAGGTCTCCCTGCTATGGAGCGTCTACGGGCTCGCCGTCGCCCTGGGCTCATGGCTCTCGGCTGCGCTCACCGAGGCCTTTGCCGTCCAGCGGGTGATGTTCGCGGGGTTCGTGATCTGGGTGGTCCTCGAGATCGCGTTCCTGATCGCACTGGCACAGAACGACATCACGTTCATGCTGATCACCTTCGGCATCCGCGGCCTGGGGTACCCGCTCTTCTCCTATGGCTTCCTCGTCTGGGTAGCGAGGGACACTCCCGACGCGGTAATGGGTAAGGCCGTAGGCTGGTACTGGTTCTCCTTCGTGCTCGGCCTCGGGGTGATCAGCTCCTACTACGCGGGCTTCGTCATCCCGTTCATCGGGGAGTTCGCGACCCTCGCCTCGTCGCTCGTGTTCATCGGGGTGGGCGGAAGCGTGATGTTCCTCCTGGTGAAGGCGCCCCGGCAGGAACCGACCGACCTCGCCACGAGCCTGCGCTCGATGTCCAGCGCCCTCAAAATCGTCGTCGAGCGTCCGAAGGTGGGCATCGGCGGGATCGTGCGAGTGATCAACACGCTGGGCTTCTACGCGTTCGTCGTGTTCCTGGGTACCTACATGGTCCGCGATGTCGGTCTGTCCACCTCTGAATGGCAGGAGGTGTGGGGGACGATGCTGCTGGCGAACATCCTGGGCAGCGTGCTGTTCGGGTACGTCGGCGACTACGTCGGCCGCATCTCGACCGTAGCGTGGTTCGGCGGATTTCTCTGCGCGGTGAGCGCCCCCGCCCTCTACTACGTTCCGAAACTGCTCGGCCCGAACTTCTGGGCGATCCTTGGCGTTGGTGTTGTCTACGGGGCAGCGCTCGCCGGCTTTGTTCCGCTGTCCGCGATCTTGCCCTCGCTGGCTCCGCACCGTGTCGGCAGCGCCCTGGCGGTCCTGAACCTGGGCGCGGGAGTGAGCCAGTTGATGGGGCCGGCGATAGCCGGGCTCGTGGCACCGATCGGTGTCGCCGGAACAATCTGGGTCATCTCCGGCATCTACGTCGTCGGTATCGGGCTGACCTACGGCCTGCGCACCCGGCACACGGAGTCGGTGGGCTGTGCCGATCTCCCGTCCCTCTCCAGTCCCTCCCTGCCCACCAGCCAATGACTTCGCGGACAAAGGAGAACCGGGTGTCGAATCAGGAAAGGGCCCGCGAGAGCCTGCCGACCATCGTCCTTGTGCACGGGATGTGGCACGGCGGTTGGGCCTGGGAGTCGGTCGCGACGCTGCTCGAAGCGAACGGCTACCCATGCGTGCGGGTCACCTTGCCCGGCAAAGACCGCGCTCCAGGCGACCCCACGTTCCGGGGCCACTGCGACCATCTCGTCCAAGTCCTCGCGGACATGCCCGATGACGTCGTCCTCGTCGGGCACTCATACTCCGGAGCCGTACTGGGAGAGGCCGGCGGCGCACCCAACGTACGCGCCATGGTGTTCGTCAGCGCATTTGCCCTCGAGCCCGGGGAGTCGGTCGCGTCGGTCAACGACGCGAAGGCGGGGTCGCAGGCCGGCGTAAACGACATCCGCCGTGTCGGCGACTACCTGGTCATCGACCCGGAAATTGCGCGCGATGCGTTCTACCACGACTGTTCGCCGACTGACGCGGCGAACGCCGTCGAGCGCCTTACGCCCGAGCACGTCGACGCCCGGACCGCGGTCATCACCGAGGCGGCTTGGCGGACGGTCCCCTCTCACTTCGTTGTATGCACCCTGGACCGGGCATGTACGCCCGAGGTCCAGCGAATGATGGCGGCCCGGCTGGGGTCGTCGAGCGATCTGGAGTCGAGCCATTCGCCGATGCTGTCGATGCCGGAGGCGGTAGCGCACACGATCATCGACTTCGAGTCCCGGCATCGCGTATCGGCCGGCGGGATGGAGAGTGTGTCGTGAGCGATTCGACGGCCGACACTGTGCCCGCGCCCGTTGCGATCGTGACCGGTGGCGCCGGGGGGATGGGCTTGGCCATCGCGACCGTACTGCTCGGTGACGGCTTCCGGGTTGCACTCCTGGACCGCCGCGGGGCGCAGGAGGCCGCCGCCATGTTTCCCGAAACCGGTGAAGCCACCGGCCGCCGCGTCCTGGGAGTCGAGGTCGATGTCACCGACGAGGGGGCCGTACGGGCCGCTGTCGCGCAGGTCGATGTGACGTGGGGCCGGGTCGACGCGCTGGTCAACAACGCCGGCATCGAACCACAGCACTCGCTGGAGAGCATCGAGGCGGGCACCTGGAGGGTGACGCTCGATGTCAACCTGACCGGCCCGGCACTGATGATCAAGCACTGCATTCCGCTGTGGCGTCGGCAGGGCGGCGGCCGGGTGGTGTCGATCGGCTCACGCGTGTGGCTTGGCGGCGGCGCGACGGCGTCGTACTCCGCGTCGAAGGCGGGGCTCGTCGGAATGACCCGTACGGCATGCCGCGAACTCGGCGCTCTCGGGGTCACCGCGAACGTCGTCGCGCCGAGCTTCGTACGTACACCACTCAATGCCGAGAAGGGCGATGCGGAGTTCGTCAACGCCTACGCGGACCGGTTCGCTGCGGCGTCGCCGCTGGGCAGGCTCGTGGAACCGGTCGATGTCGCGAACGCCGTGGCGTTCCTCCTGTCCGACCGAGCCCGCAACATCACCGGCGAAACGGTGCATGTGGCGGCCGGGACGCAGCTCGCGCCGTTCATCCACTGAACCGCATACGAAGTCTCGTCAAAGTGCCACTGGATGACAAGCAACCATGGCATGGAGCAGGGTTTGCCCCGCAGTATTGCCGTGTTGCAGGGAGGTTGCAGGCTGCCCGATCGCCGAGGACTACGGCCTCGACTCGAGTCGGCCGGCACGAATAAGGGGAGGTCATGAGGGTGTCGACAAGCTACAAGGACAGGCTGGCGCTGCGGGAGCTGGTCGAGAACTGGGCGCTGTGGCGCGACAGCGGGGACTGGGATCGCTTTGCCACTGTGTGGGACCCGACCGAGGGTTGGATGACGGCGACGTGGTTTCAGGGCCCGGCGACAGAGTTCATTGCTGCCAGCAGGGCCGGATTCGACAGTGGGGTGAGCATTCTGCACTTCTTGGGCGGACACACCGCAGACGTCCTGGATGACCGTGCCATCAGCCAGACGAAGATGACGATAAAGCAGCGCGGGAGCATCGATGGTGTCGATGTCGACGTGGTCTGCACCGGCCGCTTCTACGACTTCTGCCGCCGATACGACGGTCAGTGGAAGATCGTACGTCGGCAGCCCATCTACGAGCACGACCGTCTGGACCTGGTCGATCCGTCCGCTGAGCTGAAGCTCGACCGAGCGTTGCTGGACCGTTTCCCCGTGGGTTATCGCCACCTCGGGTACTTGCAGACCAAGGTCGGTTTCACGGTCACGGCCGGTCTCCCGGGTCTGACCGGGCAGGCCGTGCAGCGTCTGTACGACGAGGGCGCGAGGTGGTTGGCCGATTCGGCAACCCCGGGCGACCTGCACTGGGAGGAGCCTCGGACATGCCAACCGCGCACCTGACCTGTAGTGCGAACACCCTGCGCTTCGCCGACCTGCCCACCCGGGTATCCGCGGCGGCCACGGCCGGCTTCACCGGCCTTGGCCTACGCGTAGCCGACTACCTCGACGCCGACATGGCGGATGCGGATATCCGCGACCTCCTCGACCGGCACGGTCTGCGCGTGCTCGAACTGGAGCACACCTGGGACTGGGCCGCCGGCGAGGATCCGGTGGAGGCGGCCATGTTCCGGCTCGCCGACCGAATCGGCGTCCGGCAGCTCAACGTCCCGATGTTCGCGGCGCACCCGTTGTCGGATCTCGTGCGGCCGTTCGCGGCGCTGTGCGACCGGGCAGCCAGACACGGCCTGCTGGTCGGTTTCGAGTTCCTCCCCTACAGCCACGTTCGAACACTCGGCCAGGCATGGGAAGTCGTCGCCGCCGCGGCCCGGCCGAACGGCGGGGTCATCCTCGATCTCTGGCACTGGTTCCGCTCCGGCGCCGAGCCCGAGGACCTTGTCGATATTCCGGCGTCCGCGATCACCTCCCTGCAATTGTGCGACGTGCTCCCCGACACCGGTCCCGACCTCGCCGACGAGGCCCGCCACCGACGTCTGCTCCCCGGGCAGGGCGCCGGAGACACCCTCGGCGTGCTCGGCGCCCTGCACGACCGCGGCATCAGGGTGCCGGCGTCGGTGGAGGTCTTCTCCGACGACCTCGACGCACTCCCCGCCGCGGACGCGGCCCAACTGGCATACGACGCGGGCGCCATGGCCCTCGACCGTGCGAACCTCAGCGCCCCGTCCTGGACGACCAACCTCGAGGAGGCCCGATGACCACGGGCAGGGCCGAGCAACCCGCCGCCCGCCCCGCCGGCTTCTCGGAGGAAGGCTCCGTCGAGGTGGTTGCCGAGAGCTTCGCCGACACCCCCAACCCGCGGCTGAAGCAGCTCATGACGAGTCTGGTCGAGCACCTGCATGCGTTCGTCAAGGATGTCGAGCCCACGGAGGAGGAGTGGCAGGACGCCGTCGACTTCCTCACGGATGTCGGGCACATGTGCGACAGCACCCGGCAGGAGTTCGTCCTGCTCTCCGATGTGCTCGGGGTATCGATGTTGGTCAATGCGATCAACCATCGCAAGACTGCCGGGGCCACGGACTCCACCGTCCTCGGCCCGTTCCACATGGTCGAGTCGCCGGAGCGTGAGCTGGGCGCGACCATCTCGCTCGACCACAACGGTGAGCCCTGCGTGTTCGCCGGCCAGGTCCGGTCCTCCGACGGGACACCGCTGCCCGGAGCGCGGGTCGACGTGTGGCAAGCCAACGGAGCCGGCTACTACGACGTCCAGCAACCCGAGGTGCAGCCAGAGCGCAACCTCCGCGGACTGTTCGTCACAGACGATCAGGGACATTTCTGGTTGCGGACCGTGGTTCCCCGCCACTACCCGATTCCCGACGACGGGCCGGTCGGGCAGCTACTCGCCGTCACCAAACGGCACCCCAACCGCCCCGCACACATCCACGTCATCGGCGAAGCAGACAGCCACGCCCCGCTCACCACGCACGTCTTCGTCGAAGGCAGCCCCTACCTGGACTCCGACACCGTATTCGGGGTGAAGCAGTCGTTGATCCGGCCGGTCACGGTGGTCGACGATCCGCGTCACGCCGAGCAGTACAACGTCCCCAACCCCTTCCGGCTCCTCGCGTTCGACATCGTCCTCGAGCCCCTCGCCGCGCGGAGCGATCATGAAGCATGACTTTGTCCACGAGAGCCGTCCCGGTCGGGTCGTCTTCGGGGTAGGGGCGAGAACCCGGCTGCCCGAGGAGATCGACCACCTTGGCCTGAACAACCTGATGGTGGTGTGCACACCCGAGCAGGTTGACCTTGCCGCCGAGCTGACGTCTCCGCTCGGCGACAAAGTGGCGGAACTCTACCCGCACGCCACGATGCACGTCCCGGTCGCCGTCGCGTCGAAAGGGATCGCGCGAAGCCGAGAGATCGACGCCGACGGCTGCATCGCCATCGGCGGGGGCTCCGCAATCGGCCTGGCCAAGGCCATTGCCAAGGACACCGGCCTGCCGATCATCGCCCTGCCGACGACATACGCCGGCTCGGAAATGACAACGATCTGGGGCCTGACCGACGCCGGCCGCAAGACCACCGGCCGGGACCCGCGAGTGCTTCCCGTCACCGTGGTCTACGACCCCCAGCTGACCGTCACGCTACCGCCCGCACTCTCAGTCACCAGCGGCATGAACGCCCTCGCGCATTCCGCAGAGGCGCTCTACGCGCCCGACTGCTCTCCGATCACCGCACTCATGGCAGCGGAATCGGCGCGAGCCATCGCCGGCGCCCTCCCCCGCCTGGTCGCCGACCCGCGCGACATCGACGCCCGCTCGGACGCCCTCTACGGAGCCTGGCTCGCCGGTAGCGCCCTGGGATCGACCACGATGTCCCTGCACCACAAGCTCTGTCACATCCTCGGCGGCACCTTCGACCTCCCGCACGCCGAGACCCACACCGCCGTACTGCCGCACGTCCTCGCCGTCAACCTCCCCGCCGCGTCGACGGCGCGGACCGCGCTGGAGGCCGCGCTGGGCACCACGGAGCCATCAGTGCACCTGTTCCACCTCGCCCAAGACCTCGGCGCCGAAATGTCACTCAAGGCGCTGGGCATGCCCGAGGACGGCCTGCAAACCGTCATCGACCAGACGATTGCCGCTCCCTACGCCAACCCCACACCCGTCGCCGAAGCCGACCTCCGCCACCTCCTCGGCAACGCCCTGCTCGGCGCCGCGCCCACCACCCGCCCGGGCGCCTCACAGTAGAAAGCGGTCATTCCCGGGCCCGTGCCCGGCCGCGGGATGAACGAGCGGCGCCGTCGGCATCCCCGCCCGCTCCCCACCGCCCTCTCTTCGCGCAGCCTCGGGCGGAAGCCCTGCCACCCATGCCGTCGGCGCCAATGAAGCCGTCCACTGGAGGACCCGTGCCTGGACCGCCACCCTCGATCTGCAAGGTCTCATCAACCGCCACAAGATCGGGAGCCTGCAACGCCGGGTGCTGCTGCCCTGTCCGGGAGTGGCGACCCTCGACGGGATGCTCGCCCCCGTCGCCGTCTGCATACTCGCCGTAGCGCTCGAGGGACGGCGTGCATCCAACGCCCGGTCCGGGCGAGCATGCCCTCCATCGTGTCCCGATTTCTACCTGCCATCGGACGGAGAGCGCACATGTCCTTCTCATACGGGAGACCTGCAGCACCCCTGGCTCTTGGGGCGATCTGCTTTCGCGATCGGCCCTTCCCCCAGATCATCGCGGCGGCGAGCGCCAGCGGCTTCCCCGGCATCGGACTGACAGTCGGACAGTGCGTGTCTGCCCTCGAGCGTGGTATCGCGCTGGAGGAATTGCCCAAACGCATCGAGGACGCGGGATTGAAGGTCGCCGAGCTCGAACTCGTCCGGCTCTGCGACGATGGACCCACTCGGTGTGCCAACGGCCTGGTCGAGGATCTCGTCGACATTCTTGAACCCGACCGTCTCCACACCGCGGCCTTCACCGGAGAAGCCGCCAGGGCCGCGGACGAATTCGCCGCCCTGTGCCGGCGACACCCGCACACGCCGGTGGCGGTGGAATTCATGCCCTACTCGGTCTTGAAGAACGTGGAAGCCGCACTATCACTGGTTTCGCACGCCGACACCGACAACGCGACGATCGTGCTCGACATCGTCCACTTCTTCAGATCCGGTGGAACAATCGAGCAGATCGACAATCAGCTCCTTGACCACGTTGCGGGAGTGCAACTCTCCGACGTATCCCCCAGAACCGGTGTAGAGCTCGCAAGAGAAGCGCGCCACCTCCGCACCTACCCAGGGCGCGGCAACCTGGATACCGTGGGCTTTCTGGCCAGGATTCTCCTGCTGGCGGCCGGTCTGCCTCCGATCAGCGTCGAGCCGGTTTCCGACGCCCTTGAACGACTTCCTCTCGAAGTGGTTTCCGAGGAAGTCGTATTCACGACGATGCAAATCATCGCGAAGGCTGAATCCGCCGCCGCCTTCAAGGCCGACGGCGACCACACTTTCGCTCATGCAGCTTTCGATTCCTGCGATGGCTGCGCCACCCCATGAAGCGTCCCGCGACGCACAGTAGGCGGGGGCAAGGAAGGATGCACATCATGCGGCTTCAATGCAAGGTTGCCTTGATCAGCGGCGGCGCCAGTGGGATGGGCCGGGCCACCGCCGACACGTTCGCCCGCGAGGGCGCCACGGTCGTCGTCGCCGACATCAATGACAGCGACGGCGCCTCCGCGGTCAAGGAGATCCATGCCGCCGGTGGGCAGGCCCACTACGTTCACCTTGACGTCACCGACGAGAACGCCTGGACGGCCGCGATCGACGAGGTCCTCGACCTGTTCGGTCGACTCGACGTGCTGGTCAACAACGCAGGGATCAGCGGCACGTTCGACCCTGACCTCACCAGCACCGGCTTCTTCGACCAGCTCATGCTGGTCAACGCAAAGAGCGTCTTTCTCGGCATCAAGCACGGGGCCGCCGCCATGATCCGCTCGGGCGGCGGCTCGATCGTCAACCTGTCCTCGATCTCGGCCACGATCGGCCAGCCGGGCGTACACATGGGCTACGGCGCGTCCAAGGCCGCCGTGAAGTCGATGACCACCACCGCCTCGGTACACCATGCAGAGCATGGTATTCGGGTCAACGCGGTCGCCCCGGGTATGTTGCCTCCGATGCGTACGTCTCGGGGCTCCGCCGACCCGGTTTGGCGGGCCAAGCAGATCGACGGCGTGCCGATGAAGCGGTCGGGCGAGGTCCAGGAGGTCGCCGACGTCGTCCTGTTCCTCGCCAGCGATGAGTCTTCCTATGTGACCGGGATCGAGATCCTGGTCGACGGCGGCCTCACCTCCGTCTGACCGAGACCCGCGAAGCTGCGCGACGCACAGCGGGGTGAGCCGCAGCTTCACAGCGCGCCGTCGCTGCGTCTCATGCGCCTTCCCGGCCCGAAGAACTGCTACGGAAATCACCGGATGGCTCCGCCCGGTAGCTGCACGGGTGCGCAGCCCAGGGCGGATCGAAGGCGTGTACCCGCAACGCGCGGCGGGCGGCCCTGTGGGCGGCCGGCACCGTACCGCCGGACGTGGCGGAGCCGGGGGAGACGCCGGTGGCTCCGTCCTGCCTGGCCGCTGCCCGCGGCACAGCAACGGGCAATCGCTCACCGCTCGGCTTCCGGTGGGGGCAGGGTGGTGGTCGCGGACGGGGCTGATCGTTTCGAGTGCCGTGGCCAGGCGCAGGAGGGTCGCTTCATCGTGCCGGCGGGTGATGAGTTGTACACCTACGGGGGAGGTTGTCGCTGGTGGTTCCGACCGGCAGTGCCAGTGCCGACAATCGGGATTCTTCCCTGGCCGCCTTCAGGGCGACGACCCCCGTGTCGTGCGCGGGGCCGCGTACCGAGATGGCGATGTCGCCGCCCAGCCCGAGGGGTGACATCCCGGCAGCGATCGCGGCCGGCTCCCCGCCGCCGGAGCCGCCGGGTGTTCGTCGCCGCTCAACGACGGTGCGCTGTCCCTCGGTAGCTGCTACCTACCAGTTCGTCCCTCTGTAAGGGCACCGTGGCGGGGTCTTGATCGCGGTCGCATTGCCGGACCGTCGGCTCACCGTCGCTACCCGTGGACCTGCGTGTGCGCAACGTCGAGAAACGACTCGACGGCGTGCACGACCTCCCAGGGAGCTTCCTCTGGAACGTAGTGGCCCCCGGGTACTGCACCACCGCTCACCGCGGTCGGGTCGGCGTGGTGGTCCTGCCAGATGCGCACGACGTCGCTCTGAGCGAGGCCACCCTCGGCGCCCCAGAGGACAAGCAGTGGCGGCTGCAGCCGAAGCCCGCGCTCGTGATCTGCCTCGTCGAGTTCGAGATCGGTCGTGAAGCCCGCTCGATAGTCCTCCAAGGACGCCCGCAGATGGCGCCGGTCGCTGAATGCGGCAACGTAATGTTCGAATGTTTCCGAGTCGACGGCGCCTGAGCCGAGAACGCGATCGAAGAAATATCGAAGATACGCCTCGACATTTCCAGAGATCAGTTCTTCCGCCAGGTCGGATTGCCGATGGAAGAACCAGTGCCACATTGCGCTCGCCGAGTCTCGGTCATACGACCGCATGACGACCCTGGTCGGCAGAATGTCCAGCAGCACCAGCGCATCGACTTCCGAGGGGTGATCGAGAGCCCATCGGTGGGCGACGCGGGCACCGCGGTCATGGCCAATCACCACCGCCGACTCGTATCCAAGGCGGTGAATCAAGCTGCTCAGGTCAGCTGCGGTGGCGCGTTTGCCATAGCCCGAACCGGCCAGCCCCGAGGCTCCGTAACCGCGCAGGTCCGGGGCGATCACGGTGTGGCTGCGGCTGAGCGGTTCCATGACATGGCGCCAACAGGCACCCGTCTGAGGCCATCCGTGGAGTAGCACGACCAACTGCGGCCCGTCGCCGACGATACGGTAGGCCAACTCGACGTCGTCCAGGCTTATCGACTCGACGATGTCCCGACGCATCTTTCTCTCCTTGCCATTCAGTCGCTTCACGACTACATACTCGCTTACGACCCTGAGACACCAAGCCTGGATTGCCGCCCAGTGGCAGGCGGATCAGCACTTCTGGCTGCGTGAGGTGTTTTGTTTGTGCACGGCCGCACCCCGTCAGGTGCCGCAGCTTCGCCGGCGACGGCAGCCCCGAAACGCGAAAGCCGATCCCGCATGATGCAAAATCTCTACCTCATCGGCGAGGCCACCTCTCACTCCTTGTCCCCCGCGATGTGGCACCATGCCTTCGAGGCTGGGGGACTGGCGGAATTCTGGCGCTACACCGGGTGTCCCACCCGGCCGGCCGAACTGCCTGCAGCGATCACTTCCCTGAGGCGGCCCGGTACCGCGGGTGCGAACATCACCATGCCGCACAAGGTCGCGGCGCTCGCTGTCGCCGACGGCCGGAACGAGGACGCCGACCGTGCTGGGGCCACCAACTGGCTCAGCCGGCACGGAGGTTCTCTGTACGCGGCGAACACCGATGTGGCCGCAGTGCGCACCCTGCTCGCCGAGAGGGGCGACGATGCCCGCTCACCGTGGCGGGTCGTCCTGCGCGGTGCCGGCGGTGCAGGCCGTGCGGCAGTCGCGGGTCCAGACGGCTTCCACGTCGCCGACCTGGTCATCCTCGATCGGTGTAGCACCGCGGCGATGGGCCTTGCGGAGCGCGCGAGGGCCTGGGGACTGCCCGGGCGAGTCGGGGACTGGCCGACATTGGAGTCCGTCGTGCGCGAGGCGGACCTGGTGATCAACTCGGCTCCCTTCGGCATGACGGATCCGAGCGAGCCGAGCCCCATACCCGGTTCCCGGTTCTGCGGGCGCCCCATGCTGTACGACTTCGTGTACGCGTCCGTGCCCACGGCGCTGCAACGCACCGCAACTTGGGCGGGCGTTACCGTGTGCGACGGCCTTGCCCATCTCGAATCCCAGGCGGTGGCCACCCTCCCGCTACTGGACCTGCCCGAATCCTTCGCTCCTCTATTGCGCGCAGGGCTCACCGCGGCTGCGGGCCGCACACCCTGTCGTTGGAGCTGATGTCCGGCCTCCAGCAGAGGGGAGAAACCTCAAGCAGATGAGTTGACGAGAGGGGCAGTCTCGGCTCCCTTGCGCACAGCACGCATGCGTCTTGGCGTGCTGAGCGCCCGGTGGGTTCAGGACCGGGCCGTGCCCACAGGGTTCCGCGATTTCCTGATGTCTCTCGCCGACAGGGTGGCCGATTCCCTGGACGCCCTCGCCGACCAGGGCGTCTCGATGGAGGCCCCCGACGTTCCCCTCTACGTGCCGGTGGAATCCGGGACGGCGGCCACGGAGTCCGCCCTGCGGTCTGGCGCCGTCCCCACGGAGTGGCGTCGGCAGACGAGCAGCAGCAGATACCTCTGGCAGTTGCAGCAGCTCGGCATCGAACTCACCGCTGCGAGCCGGGTGGCAGATGTCATCGCGGCCACGCGGAAGGTCGTGTCGCGGCCCTTCGGCGGCCGGGCCGTGACGCTGTGCATGACGCAGCACGAACGGCTGCTGGTCGCCGGCTCGTCCGGAGCGTCCAAGGAGGATCTGCGTAGTGTGGGCCAACTCCCGTTCTCGGAGGGGGCACCGGAAACGGATGCGGCACTACGCATACGGCCCATGGTCTTCGCGACCTCCCATGAGCTTCACCAGGCGTACCCCGACCTCGACCGGTACCACGACGGGCGGCCGCGGGCCTTCCTGCCGCTGGTATCGAACGGGCGGGCAGTGGGCTGCTGCATCATCGCCTTCGATCGTCCCCCGGACCTGCAGGATGAGGATCTCGCAATCCTCACGACCATGCTCAGCCAGGTGGCACAGGCGCTGGAGCGGGCACGTGGCAACGAGACACAGCAGGAAATCAACCGGGGCATGCAACGTGTCCTGCTGCCGCGGGACTTGCCGTATGTGAGGGGCGTGGAAACCACGGCCCGGTACCTCCCGGCGACCGCAGGAGCGGAGGTCGGAGGTGATTGGTACGACGTGATCAGGCTGGATGGAAACCTGGTCGGCATGATCATCGGCGACGTCGAGGGCCACAACCTGGACGCAGTCGGGATCATGGGGCAGTTGCGCAGCGGCGTGCGAGCCTACGCGACCGAGGGCCATGACCCCGCGAGCGTACTCACCAGGAGCAACCGCCTGCTCTCGGCACTCGGCAGCGATCTGTTCGCCACGTGCAGCTGCCTGTGGCTGGACCTGGAGACCGGTACGGCCACGCTGGCCAGCGCCGGTCATCACCCGCCCGTTGCCATCGACCCCCACGGCCGTAGGGTCGCCACCGAGGTGAGCGTGGGCCCGCCCCTGGGAGTTGACCCCGTGGCGAGCTACCGCCAATCAGAGTTCGTGCTGGCCAAACGCACGGTCGCCGCCTTTTTCACCGACGGTCTGCTCAACACCCGAACGGTGGACGCCGAGGAGCCCGTCGAGCGCCTGCGCAGCATTGTCGCCGAGCACGTGTCCGACAACCTGGAGACGCTGGCTGACCGGCTCATCGAAGACTCCGACTCCCGGCCCCGACGCGACGACACCGCACTGTTGCCGACACGCTTCCTCGGCGCAGAGGGCGTCTCCGCGCAGATCGCCGACATGGCGGTCCACCGCTACGACGTGGGGCGGGTAAAGGATGTCCGTCGCTTCGCCCGTACACAGGCAGTCGACTGGGGTCTGGAGGCGCTCACCGAAGAGCTGGAACTACTTGTCTCGGAGATCGTGACGAACGTGTTGATCCACGGCCAGAGCGCGGTCGACGTCCGTATGCGGACATACGGCGACCGGCTGCGGGTGGAAGTACGCGACAACGAGCCACACCCACCCATTCCCGCAGCGATCCTGGACACCGCGGAGACCGGCGACGACCAAGCGGAATCCGGCCGCGGTCTCCTGATCGTGGACGCCATCGCCTCCAGCTGGGGAAGCTCTCCAACGGGACGCGGCAAGACGACATGGTTCGAAATGCTGATTCCCCCGGCATGACCGCTGCTCCAAGAGAGGGATGTGAGCAGATCGCCGACCCGGGCATATGGCCGCAAGGGTGCCGATGGCGGCGATGGGGACGTCCGGGGTTGAAGATCACCGCGCCTCGGCAACGCCGAAGGCGCTCTCTTCGGGCAGGGCCCTTGTGCGCCGCATTCGGGGCCGGGAATGGGGCGGTGTCCCTCTGTTTGCGCGTGCGCCCCTCGGCCGCCGCCTCCGCATTCTTGAGCGTGCGATCCAGATAGGTTACGGTGGGGTCATGGCAAGGACCCGGGAGTTCGACACCGAGGCGGCGGTGAGTCGCGCGATGGAGCTGTTCTGGACGCGTGGCTACGAGGCGACTTCGGTACGTGACCTGACCCGGCAGTTGGGGATCGGGCAGGGGTCCTTGTATGCCGCGTTCGGCGACAAGGAGGGTCTGTACCGGGCGGCGCTGGAGCATTACCGCATCACCCTCGCGGCGGCCGCCCTGCGCGGCCTGGAGGAGGGGACGGACGCGCGGTCGGCGATCCGTACGATGCTGGTCGAGCGGGTCCGGATCGCCGTGGAAGACAACGGCCGGGGCTGCTTGGTGGTCAACGCCGCCTGCGAGCGCCTGCCGGAGGATGCGGCGATCCGGCGCACCGTGCGGGACATGCAGGAGGCCAGTCGGGACGCGCTCGCCGAGGTGCTGCGGGTCGCGGCGGAGCGGGGCGAGATCGCGACGCGGCACGACCCGCACACCCTCGCCGCCTTCCTCGTCACCTTCCTCAACGGACTGCTGGTCTCCTCGAAGATCACGCCGGACGTCCGCAGCCTCGAACCCCTCGTGGAGGTCGCGCTGGCCGCCCTCGACTGACTTTCCATGCCCGAAATCTGTATCAGACGATCCAGAAAAGCCCTCGGATCCCGCGCAGGCACGGAATCCGACGACACCCACCCCTACTTCATCGACTACAGACGACACCCACCCCTACTTCATCGACTACAGACGACACCCGCCCCTACTTCATCGACTACAGAGGAGGACCCATGCACCACCCCACACCCACCCCGAGTACGCCCGCTCTCGGCGGCAGCCGCTGGAACGCCTTCCCCGGGGCCGGTACCACCTTGACCGCCCGCGATTTCTTCACCGCCACCGAGCCACTGCTGCAGGGCATCATCGATGACAACGCCCTCACCAGCGCCGACGGCAAGGTGCTGGAAGACCAGATCCGCGCGACACTTGCTCTCGGCACCCGCGAGACGTCCCTGCCGCTGGCCATCGGCCCGGACAGCGCCTCGGCAGCGCGCGAACTGGGCGCGCAGGCCGAGACGATCGGCCGGGAGCTCACCTCCTGGGCCACCTCGGCCCTGGAGAGGCTGCTCACCGATCCGGTACCGCTGCCCGCCGGCCCCCTGGTCGTCCGCAGCCACTGCTATGGCCACCTGCTCACCCCATCTGCGGCCGATCTGCTCCGCGGCCGGCGCGGCGGGCCCGTCACGATGCAGCTCTACAACGAGTGGCTGCACCAGATGGTCCTGCTGCGCGACGCCCTGCTGCCCTTCACCAACTGGCAGGACGTTCCGCTCCTGATCACCCCGACCGGGCTACGGCACGCCGAACCGGCCCGCGACGCGTTCCTCACCGAACTGCTGGTCCGCCAGATCCGGCACGCCGGCATCGTGGACTTCGCCCGCCATGTCGTCACCGGCACCTCCGGCCCGGCCGGCTACGGCTTCGAGACCGGCCGCGGCACCGCCCTGCCCGCCGTCCTCGACCAGCCACCCCTGACCGCACCCCGGCACCTGCTGACCTGGCGCACCGATCCGGCCGCCGACGACAGCGTCACGTACGTCGCCGAGGTGCAGGACTACTACGCCGCCCCCCGCACCCTCGTCGAGGATCTCCCGCCCGCCAACACCGCATCGGGGCCGCTCACCGCCCGCACCGGCACCGGGCCGGTCGCCGGCGGGACCCGCACCGCCCGCATCGAGGTCACCCACGACGGCACCACCGCCCACGTCGACCTCGGCCAGGCCCTGCGCGGCCACCGCTTCGCCCACCGATCGGACCCCGCCGCAGGCGACGCGCACACCGATGCCGCGCCCCGCACCGCGACTGTGTGGTCCGCACTGCGCGCACCGGGGTTGGTGTGGACGCAAGCAGGCGACGTCACCCTGGACGCCACCGGCCAGGACGACCTCGTCGTACTGGCCCTGCTCGGTCGGCTCTACCCGGAGAACATGACCCTGCACCCCGCCGGCCATTCCGCTGCCCGGACAACCACGGACGGCACCGGACCGAGCCGCCTGGTGACTGTCGTCGACCCTCCGCAAGCCCACTGACACTCGTATCGCGAAGTACAACAGAAAGGTTGGAGAACATGATGTTCGACCACGACGAAATGCCCGTCCGCACGGGCCGAGCCGCCGTCAACGGAACGAGTCTGCACTACCGCACGGCCGGGGCCGGTCCCGCGGTGGTGCTCCTGCACGGCGTGCCCAAGACCGGCTACCACTGGCGCCGGCTCCTCCCGAAGATGACGCCCCACTACACCGTCGTCGTCCCGGACCTGCGCGGCCTCGGCGACTCCGCCCGCCCCGCGGACGGCTACGACTCCGCGACGATGAGCGACGACATCGCCGAGCTGATGACCCACCTCGGACACGAGACATACGCCGTGGTGGGCGAGGACTGGGGAGCGGTGATCGGCTACCAACTCGCCGCCCGGCACCGCGACCACGTCACCGCCCTCGTGTTCGCCGAGGCCCTGTTCCCCGGATTCGGCTTCGAGGACCACACCGCCCTCACCCCCGAGAACGTCTCCGCCGGCATGCACCTGTGGCACCTGGGCTTCTACTTCCAGCCGGACGTACCCGAGATGCTGATCGCCGGACACGAGCGCGAGCTGATCACCTACATGATCAAGTACGAGCGCAGCCACCCCGACACCGCCACCCCCGACGCCGTCGAGGAATACGTGCGCTGCTACTCCATGCCCGGCGGCATCCGCGCGATGCTCTCGATCTACCGCGCGATGCTCGTCGACGCCGAACAGAACCGGCAGACCGCACAGAAGAAACTGGACATCCCGGTCCTGGCGCTCGGCGGGTCCGCGTTCATCGGCGACCGCAACGAGTCCCAGATGCGGCTCATGGCCCACGACGTCACCGGACACGTATTCGACGCCGGCCACGACCTCGCGGAGGAAGTGCCCGACGAGATGGCCGAGGTCGTCCTGCCGTTCCTGGCCGCGCATCTGTAACCGCACCCGGCCGCCGAGGTCGGCGATCTGAAGCAGCCCGGCAGGGCGAGGGGGCCTCGTGGCCGCAACGAACGATCCGGTTCCGCACGGCCACGAGGCCCCCTCGCCTCCACCAGCGCCCGGCGGGCGCGCTCCAAGCACTCCTCAACGCCACGAAATTGAGCACCATGCGCAACCCTGGAAACCCGGGAAAACACCGTCCCGCGCTGATCACTGCCGTGCTCTCCGGTGCAACGTTCACGGCCGGAGTCGCCGAATACGTCCTGACGGGACAACTCGACCTCGTCGCCCAAGGACTCGGAGTCAGTGAGGCGACCACAGGCCAGCTCGTCACCGTCTTCGCTCTCGCGTACGGGCTGCTGACGCCCGCCTCCTCATATCGGCAGCTCTGCTCGTCTTCGCGGCCACGAACATCGCGTCCTGGCAGAGCCCCACCCTCCTGACGAGCATGACGCTCCGGGTCGTCATGGCAGCGAGTACCGGTCTCATCGTCGTCACAGCACTGGGCCTCGCAGTACGCCTCGCGCCTGCCGAGCGCCGCGCACGCGCGGTCTCGACCGTCGTGATGGGCATCACGGCATCCCTGGTCCGCGCAGTGCCGACCGGACGCGCCATCGCCGAACACTGGGAGTGGACAACCATTTTCCCCCTCAACGCCGCACTCGCGGTACTCGTGGCGGGAACAGTGTGGACGGCCCTTCCCCGCACCGCCCCTCATGCTCCTGTGCCGCTTCGCCGTCAACTCGGCCTGCTCGCCAACGCGCGCACCATCCTCGGCTTGACGGTCACATTTCTCTGGCTCGGCGGCTACGCGGTACTGAACACATATCTCACGCCATACCTACTCGGCGTCGTCGAACTGGACGGTGAAGCAGTAAGCCTCCCCCTGCTCCTCTTCGGCATCGCAAGTATTGTCGCATACAACTCGGCGGATTCCTGACGGACCGCGTCGGACCTCATCGGACACTGACCACCACGAAGGCTCTCCACGTGCTCGTGCTTGTCGCCCTCCCGGTAGTCGGCGCTGCAACGGGCAGCGCGATAGCCGGGATTCTGCTGTGGGGCGCCGCCGCATGGGCGAGCACTGCCGCCCAGCAGATCCGCGTGGCCTCTCTCGCCCCCGAACGCGTCCGACGTGCTGCTGGGCCTCAACCAGTCGGTCATGCAAATCGCCATCGCCATCGGGGCGGGAGGAGGTGGTCTTGTCGCAGCGCACACTCTGACCCGGTTGCCTTTGATCGCAGCCGCAGGCGTCGCCGCCTCACTCGTCCTCCTGCTTCTCACACGCCGCCGCGACCGAAGTGCGCACAACTCATCAGCGGTGCTTACCGAGTGTCCGCAGCCATGACGACGCCATGACCCGTGGTGTGGCATACATCGGGTCCCGCTGGACTCCTGATCGTGACGGCTTCAACAAACCAACGCTACTTCTAAGTTCCGCTTTGGGCGGGTAAGTAGTGGTCAAACAGTGCTGTTTCGGCTGCTCGGGGGCGAGTGTGATGCCGAAGTATCTGATGACCCGTCAACCCGTTGACGGGGACGAGGAGAAGAAGATCCGGAGACTGGCTGCGGCGCTTTACGTGCCGGGCGACTGGATCCAGAGGGCGAGGATCGTCACGCTGAGCGGGGCGGGCCTGCACGTGCCGCGGGTCGCCGCTCGGGCGGGGTGCGACGCGAAGACCGTGCGGCGGTGGCTGCACCGGTTCAACGAAGAGGGCCTGGACGGTCTGGGTGACCGGCCCGGGTGCGGTCGCAAGCGGCGGATCACCGAGGCCGAGCGTTCCCGGATCGTCGCCCTGGTCAAGCTGACTCCGCCCGGCTGGCTGGAGACGCAGCCCTCCATTGAAATGTGGGCCGCGGACGAGGCCGGACCGCCGGAGTGGACATTGGACTCCCTCGCCGCCGAGGCCGGGCGGATGGGTATCGCGGTGGGTCGAAGTCAGGTTCGCAGGATCCTGCTCGCGGAGGGGGTTCGGTGGCGCCGCCCGCAGTCGTGGGTTCGGTCGAGGGACCCCGATTTCGTGGTGTGATTTCGCAGTGGTTGTTGGTGTGTGGGCGGTGGTGTGGGCTGGGGTGTTGCAGGTCAATGCCGGGGAGTTAGGGCTTGCAGAGGATTTACCCGTAGCTTCCCGGTTCGGTGGTCGTTGGCATGATATGGAAGCCAAGGAAGACATAGCAGCGGCGTTGGCGGCCAAGTTCACGGTGCTGTTCCCGCATCTGGATGAACGTCAGCGCCGTCTGTTGCTGGCGGCAGAGGCCCGGGCGCTGGGGCATGGCGGGATCAGACTGGTCGCCCGAGCTGCCGGCGCGCGCGAGGCAACGGTGTCCCGGGGCATCACCGAACTGGACTCCGGTGAGGCCCCGTTGGGGCGGGTGCGCCGGGTCGGCGGTGGCCGCAAACGGGTGGTCGACCTGGACCCGGGACTGCGTTCGGCACTGCTGGCCCTGGTGGAACCGGATGTGCGCGGCGACCCGATGTCGCTTCTGTGATGGACGACGAAGTCCACCCGCCACCTGGCCGCCGAACTCACCCGCCGGGGCCATCGGATCTCCGCCGACACCGTCGCCGACGTCCTGCGCGAGGAAGGCTTCAGCCTCCAGGGCAACGCCAAGGTCATCGAAGGCAAACAACACCCAGACCGGGACGAACAGTTCCGCTACATCAACGACCAGGCGAAGGCCCATCAGGCGGCCGGCGATCCGGTGATCAGCGTCGATACGAAAAAGAAGGAGGTCGTGGGCCCGTTGAAGAACGGCGGCAGGGAGTGGCGCCCCGCGGGGGACCCCGCGCGAGTCAGCACCCACGACTTCCCGGACAGGGAACTCGGCAAGGCCGTGCCCTACGGCATCTACGACCCGGCCGCGAACACCGGCTGGGTCAACGTCGGCACCGACCACGACACCGCGGCCTTCGCCGTCGAATCCATCCGCCGCTGGTGGAAAACCCGCGGCACCGAGGACTACCCGCAGGCCGGCCGGCTGCTCATCACCGCCGACGCGGGCGGCTCCAACGGCTACCGCACCCGCGCCTGGAAGGTCGAACTCGCCGCCCTGGCCCTGGAGACAGGCCTACAGGTCACTGTCTGCCACTTTCCTCCGGGCACACAATGCCGTTGCTTGAGTCAGTGAACTATCGCTGGGTGCAAGGTGATGACCTTCGCCGATGCCTTGCGGGTGGGCAGGAGCACCTGCCCTTTGGTCCGGTAGGAGTACTTTGAATCGGGCCGCTCGATCAGGCGGTCGGCCTCGCGTCTGCGTCGGGGGCCGCTGTCGAGTTTCCGGCGCGGTTTGGATGCCGGCATGGCCATGAACCGGCCGATCTTCACCGCGGTGGTCGTGGTCTGACTGACCACACTGCGCCGCACGTGCTTGAGCACCTTGAGGAAGGAGACCCGGCGGGGTCGATGTTCCCGCCGTCGGCCTGCTCCATGATGATCCCGATCAGGCAGTGGTGGACGGCCAGGTGCGCCCACGCCTCCTGGAACGCCAAGTCCGGGTCGGCCGAGCGCAAGACCTGCTGCGGGCCGCGCTGAAAGGTCTTGACCTGGCGATATGAAGATTCCGCTTCCCACCTGTCGCGGTACGGGGCTGCGAGTTCGGCGGCCGGGTACTGCCCGGGGTCGAGCAGATCGGTCAGCGGCCGGATGACCTCGCCGCCGTCGACCCGGTACTCCACCACGCGTAGGACGACGTGGCCGGGTGCCGCGCGTTTTTGTCCCGCCGGGTTCATCCGGGCCGGATACGTGCCGTCGCCCAGGTGCTCGATCGGCCGGGTGGCGATGCACGATTTCGCTCGGATCAGCAGGTGGGCGCCGGCGTCGGCATAGGCGCGCCACAGGGCAACCCCCGCAAAGGCCCTGTCCATGACGACGAGCATGCCGCCGGCCGATGGGGCGAGCTTGATCGCCGTTTCCGGTTCGCCGTTACAGAACCCGCCCATGGCCGCACCGCCCATGGCCGCGTCGATCTGCGCGTGGGTGCCGGTCTCGGTCGACGTCACCACGCGTACCCGGGGGAAGCCCGCATCCTGGCTGCGCGCGTCCTTCATCCCGCCGAGCCGACGCCGGTTCGCCTCCGCATCCGGAGCATCCAGTACAAAACCATCCACCGCGGCCAGACGCATCCCACGGTGGAAGGAGCCCTCCAGGCCGACGGGAGCCAACGGGCCGGCCAGCTCCCGGAAGATCGTCTCCAAGACCTGCGGGCCCAGCCGCCCACGGGCCCGCGTGAACGAGGACTTGTTCGGGATGCTTCCGCTCAACTCCGCGATACCGCCGACCAGTTGCTCCGCCACGTCATCGTAGGAGTCCTGCTGGAACAGGGCCAGGGCGAGTGTGAAATAGACCATGAACCCGGCCGGCAACGCACCGGGCTTCTTGTCACGGACGCCACATCTCTCCAACACCCCGGCGACGAGTTCGGGTGTCACCCATCGGGACACCACACCCAGCCGCACATCATCGGACAACCCCACCCACGGATGCATGCCGGGCTCAACGACCCCACTGCTCCGGCGTCACGAAACTGCCTGCCCTGCTCAAGCAACGGCATTGTCCGGGCACATCAAAATGGAACCGGATCGAGCACCGGCTGTTCTCCCACATCACGATGAACTGGCGCGGCAGGCCCCTGACCAGCCACGAAGTCATCGTCAACAGCATCGCCGCGACCACGACCCGCACAGGCCTGAAAGTCCACGCCGAACTCGACACCGCCACCTACACCACCGGAATCCGTATCGGCGACGAGCAGATGGACGCCCTGCCCTTGGTGCGCCACGGCTGGCACGGTGACTGGAACCACACCCTGCTTCCCGAATCCGCCCGGCCGGCCCTCGGGCCGCGGCTCGATCCCGATGCCACACCGGCCCGTCCCGGCCACGCTTGGCTGTTCCACCCCGCCATCACCGGTATATCCGCCGACGATTGGGAGGATCTGATCCCACGGCTGGCCATCCTGCGACACGCCCAGCGGGAAGCCGCTCTACACGACCGGCGCGGCGGCTCACGTCGGACCGCTCCCGGCACCGGACGCAAAGCCGTCCTCACCCTGACCGACCCCGCGTTGGCCGCCGTCCTGCACCGTCGGTTCAGCATCCCCGAGCGCACCATCGCCGCACTGTTCGGCGTCAGTCAGCAGTCCATCAACAAGACCATCCGCCAGACCGACCAACTCCTCACCCTGGCCGGATACGCCCCCGAGTCCACCACCACACGCATCCGCACCTTGGCCGAGTTCCTGGCCTTCGCCACCGCAGAGGGCATCACCGCACCATCAGAGATCAAGACAGCGTGTTGATTCTCTGCAAGCCCTTAAGGATCTTCGGTGCTTGTCAACCACTTCCGGAGAACCTCGCCGCGAAGTCGGGGCTGCCGCTAGGAAGGTCGATTGACCATGTGATCTCGTCCGCTGGGAGTTCGTGTCCGTGGAGATTCCGATGTCCCGTGCCGCCAGGGCCTTCGCTCCGGCACATCCGGGAGAGCTGACGGGGATATTGCCGGCCGAAGTCGTCGACGAGGTCCTGGAACTGACGCGGCGGCAGGAACGCCGTGTGAGACTGCTTCCGGCCCGGGTGGTCGTCTACTTCGTTTTGGCCATGGCCATGTTTCCGGGACAGGGTTATCGAGGCGTGTGGGCTGGGCTCGCCGCCGGCTTGGACGACTCGGTGCCGTTCTTTCCGTCGGCGAGGGCCCTGCGTCTGGCGCGAGGCCGTCTGGGGACGGAACCGATGGCAGAGTTGTTCCGCCGGATCTGCGGCACGGTCTCCGGGACCACCACACACGGGGTGTGGTGGCGTGGGTTGCGGGTGGTCGCATGGGACGGCACCGGTATCGGCGTCGCGGCCAGCGCGGCCAACACGAGGTTCTACGGACTTCCGACCGGTGGACGGGGCCCGTCCGGTTATCCGCAGGTGCGGCTCGTGGCCATGGTGGACTGCGGCACTCGCGCGCTCATGGACGCGGTGTGGGCTCCCAGGGCTACCGGCGAGACCGTCCTGGCCGCGCGGTTGGTCCGCAGTCTCAGGGCCGGGATGCTCCTTTTGGCCGACCGCGGTTTCGACGGCTACGAGTTGTGGGGCGAGGTCCTCAGCGGCGGTGCGGATCTGCTGTGGCGGGTGAACGGCAGACGTCTGCTCACGCCGTTGTGCGAGTTCCCGGACGGCTCGTACACGGCGCTGTTGCCCGAACGTGGGGACCAACGCCGCCGAAATACCTACCGCAGCCGCGGCAAGACGCTCCCGGGAGAGCCGATCGGCCACCGGGTAGGGGTCATCGAGTACGACATCACCGTGTCGACCAGCGACGGCGACATGCGCACCGAACACATCCGGCTCGTCACGACGCTCCGGGACGCGCGCGTGTACCCGGCCGACGAACTCGCCGAGTTGTACCACCGCAGGTGGGAGATCGAGACCGCCTATTTCAGCCTGAAGGTGTCCCTGCGGGGCGCGCGTACCGTGCTGCGATCACACGTCCCGGAGGGCGTCGACCAGGACTCTACGGATTCCTGATCGTCTATCAGATGCTGCGCGGCGCCATGCATCTCACCGCCTTGGCCGCTGACATCGCCCCGGATCGGCTGTCCTTCACGGTCGCTCTTCGCGGGGCTCGGGACAGTCTGGTCAAGGCCACGATCACACCGAAGGCACACACGGACGGGCGACTGCATCAATCCTTGCTCCGAGAAGTGCTCCCACGTCGTCGGACCCGGGTCAGCCCACGCGCCGTCAAGCGTCCTGTGTCCGCCTTTGCCCAAAGACAACTGCCCGCGCTGCGGGCCAAAGGCCGGGCCGCCTTGCAGGCCACCTACAAGATCGTGGGCCGAATCTCCGGCAACAGCTTGACAAGCACCGAAGATCCTTGACTCCCCGGCATTGTGTTGCAGGTTGGATGAGAATGTTTTGCGGCCGTCCGGGCGAGGGCCGTGAGGGGTCCGGCTTGGGGGTGTCGTAGTTTTTACAGTCCCGGCGAGCGGCCGCACCGGAAGCAGATCCGTTCCCGTCCTGCGCCGAAGGCCCGACCACAACGCATGTGCGGGGGTCGGGCTCGTGCGCGGCGGGTGTGTGTGGCCCCGCCGGGATCCCGCCCAGGCCCGGATCGCCGAGGAGGGCGGTCGGGGCCCGGGTGGTTCGTCGACGGAGCCGGCTGGGGTGCCCGGGGTGGGTGGTGGTTCCACGCCGTCGCGGGTGTCGGTCGGTGTCCGTCGTCGTCGGGCCCGTCGTCGCGCTCCCTAGGCTAGTCGTCATCTGGATGCGGGAGGAACCGGTTGGCGACCCCGACCGGCCGGTGTCGGGCACGGTGGGGCCGACGATGGGCACTGCGGGCAAGGCGCTGTTCTCGGGGGCACGGTGCCGGTGTCGGTGGCCGGGTTTCTGCTGGTCCGCACGCCGGTGTTTCGGGCCATGGCCGCCGGGGTGATGGTCGTCGCAGTCATACTCGCGCCGGCTGTGTCGCTGCTGCCGGCGGTCCTGGCGCTGCTCGGTCGGCGGACCCACCGCTGGTGCCGGGGCTGGGCCGCGCGGTGGGTGGCGGCCCGGAGCCGGAACGGTCGGTGTGGGCGCGGTGGACCGGGGTGGTGACGCCGCCCGGTGCCGGCGCTGCCGGCCGCGACCGCGCCCGTCCTGGGGCTCAAGCTCGGCTTCGGCGTCGGAGCGAGAGCCGTCGCGCAGGCTCTGGCGGACCGTGGCTACGACCTGGGTTCTCCCCGATGCAGCGACACCGGTGCAGGTCGTCGCGTCCTTTCGCGGTGCATCGACCTCGCCCGCAACTGGCGGCGCTCGCCGCGCTCACCGACCGGCTGCGTGCCGACTCCGAGGCCGCACGGCCACGTGAGACTGCGCATACCGGGCGTGACGATCCGAAATCGAAGACATCGTTCGCGTTTCCTGGATAGTGACCAACCCTCAGGGACACCAAGATGACGATCAAGTGGTGCAGGATCCGCGGTGCTCTCGAGGCCGAACCCCACCCGCCGCGTCCCCGCCGACCACTTCGCCGACAGCGGAGGTTGCCGCAGGCTTCCGGCCCGTCGCCGTGTCGGGCCCGGCCATCGGACACCTCAAGCCGGAGCAGAGAGACGGTCGTCATCATGTTGCGTTTGTCGCAGTCCTCTCCCGAACCCCTCGCCCGGTTCGACCGGGTGCTCGCCGTGGCCGCGAAGGAGGGCCGCGCGGCGCTCGTCACGTATGTGCCCGTTGGGTATCCATCGGTACCCGAAAGCCTGGACACACTGCGACAACTGGCACAGAGTGCGGACGTCCTCGAAATCGGTGTCCCCCATACGGACCCCGTACTCGACGGGCCCGTCATTCGAGAGGCATCTGCGCAGGCCCTCGCCTCCGGGTTTCGGACGCGAGATTTGTTCGCGGTGCTGCGCGAGTTGTCGGCGTCACCGGCCGCGCTGTCGGTGATGACCTACTGGGCACCCATCCAGCGCTACGGCGTCACGAACTTCGCCCGTGAACTGGCGTCCGCCGGAACCTCCGCCGTGATCGTGCCGGACCTCGCCATCGAGGACATCGGACCCTGGGCGGCCGTCGCACAGTCCGCGGGGCTGGACACGATCAATCTCGTGGCGCCCCACGCAACCCACGCGCAACTCGTCCGAACGTGTGCCGTTTCCACCGGAATGATCTACGTACCCGCCACGACTGGTGGCACAGGCGCCCAGGGACCGCTGAGTCCGCATCTTCCACACTTGGTCGACCGTCTGCGGTCGCTCACCTCGTTGCCGATAGGCGTCGGTATAGGGGTGTCCACCGTCGAACAGGCGGCGCACGTTTCGGGCTTCGCCGACGCCGTTATCATCGGGTCCCCGCTGATTCGACGGATGCGTGCCAGTTCCGATGCAGCGGCCGCCGCCGGCGCGTTGGCCCGGGAGTTCGCCGACGGCGTCCGTCGCTCGGCGCCCCGGTTCCCGTGGCTGCCCCGGGCCTGCGCGGCGGGGGCTGCGGATGCCGTGTCGCGGTGACGCCAGAGGTGTTGTTCGCCCGTGATCGCCTGGAAGGGAGACGCTCGTGGACCTTCGCCAGAAGACTCCTACGGTTACCGCCCTGGACGGTCGGCACTGGATGCGGTCGAACGCTGCCGGAAGCGCTGCAGGAAGAGGGACTGGGTGATCGATCTCGACGTCCAGAAGTTCTTCGACAGAGTCCGGTGGGACCTCATCGTCAAAGCCGCCTTGGGGACGGGTGCGGATGAACGACGATTTCGACGTCGAGGCGCTGCACGAGGCCTGGAGCGATTCGTTGCGGGAGGCCTGGAGCGGCGAGACGTCGCCGGAGGTCCGGTTGCCGGAGGTCTGGTCGGAGGAGTGGCGCGGGAGCGAGCGGGACGTGCGGATGGTGGTGGCGCGGATGCCGGTCGAGGTGAGGGACGGCTTCGTCTACGACCGGGTTCCGTGGGGCCGGTTCTCCCACGCCTACGGCTCGGGCGAGAACGTCCCCGAGCGCTTGGAGGAGATGCGTTGTGCCGACGCCGTGACGGCGGGGCGGGGGCTCCGGTCGTGGTGGGGATCGATCTCCCATCAGGGATCGCGGTGTTCGGTGGCCCCGCTCGCGGTGCCGTTCCTGCTGCGGATCGCCGCGGATCGCTCCACGCACCACCGCGCGGACACGCTCGAACTGGTCGCGGTCGTGGCGCGGCGCAAGTGCTGGGAGGACGGGTTCCGTACCGATCTGCTGCAGGTTGGCTTCGTTCACTTCTCGCAGCAGCGTTTGTCTCCTGCTTTTAGCGGCACTTGCGGGTCTCGGGGCCCGTGGATGTTCACGAGAAATGGCAGCAGGCGCCGTCGTACTCGCGGTAGCCGTTCGGGCCGGGTAGCCGCTCGGGTGTACGCCCGGCGGTGGACGCTCGGTGGGGAGGGCGCCGGCTACGATCGGCCCGTGCCCGCAGACAGTTCGTCTCCGCCGATCTCGACCCCGGTGCCCACGAAGCCGCGCTCGCCGCTTCGTCCACCCCGTCCGACCCTGTCCGCCGTTGTCCGTGCCGTGCTCGCCGCGCTGGTCGGCCTGGTCGTGGTCGTCCTGTGGTTCGTGCTGCATATGTTGTTGTATCAAGCGGAGCAGTCCTACACGCCGTTGGCGACGATGGCTGCGGCGATCGTGGCCGTGCTGCTCGCCTTGCCGGTGGGGCCGCTGCGCAAACGGCCGTTGCCGGTGCTCGCGATCATGGCGGCCGAGGCGATCGCGGTACTGCTCCTGCGCGACCGGGCCTGGCCGCTGGTCCCGGCCCTTGCCGTTCTGGTCGGCCGGTACGCCGCCGACGCGTCGCGCCGTAGCGGCACGGTGGCGGCCGGGCTGGTATGGGCCGCCTGGGGCGCCGTGTTCGTCGGCCGCTGGGCGGTCGACACCGGCAGCGACACCCTGGGCGACGTGCTCACCCAACTCGCGGCCGGTTTCGTCATGGTGCTGATCGGCTGGATGATGGGCACCTCGGCCCGGCAACGCCACGACCACCTCCAGGCGCTGCACACCGAGGCGGCGGCCCGCGCGGTACTGGCCGAACGGCTGCGGATCGCCCGGGAGTTGCACGACATGGTGGCGCACAGCATCGGCGTGATCGCGATCCAGGCGGGCGCGGCGAGCCTGGTCCTGGACTCGCAGCCGGCCGGCGCGCGCACCGCGCTCGACGCGATCGAGAGCACCAGTCGGCAGACCCTGGCCGAGCTGCGCCGGATGCTGGTCTCGCTGCGCCGGGTCGACGGGGACACCCGGCCCGACGGCGCCCGGCTCGCGCCGGCGGTGGGCCTGGAGGGGGTCGAGCGGTTGGTCGCGACCGCGGCGGCGGCGGGCGTACGGGTGGACGTGGCCTGGCACGGCCAACGGCGCCCGCTGCCACCCGAGATCGACCTGACCGCGTTCCGGATCATCCAGGAGTCGGTCACCAACACGGTGCGCCACTCCGGCACCCGGCGGTGTCGGGTCTCCGTGGAGTACTCGGCCGAGGAACTGGCGATCGAGGTGGTCGACGACGGCGACGGCGGCGCGGCGGGCACTGCTTCGGCAGGTACCGGCTCGACCGGCACCGGTTCGGCCGGCGATGGTGGCCTCGGCATCGCCGGGATGCGCGAGCGGGTGGCCCTGGTCGGCGGGCGGTTCGGCGCCGGGGCGCGGCCCGAGGGCGGCTTCCGGGTCGCGGCGAGGTTGCCC
Source organism: Embleya sp. NBC_00888 (assembly GCF_045207655.1). Taxonomy (NCBI): domain Bacteria; kingdom Bacillati; phylum Actinomycetota; class Actinomycetes; order Kitasatosporales; family Streptomycetaceae; genus Embleya; species Embleya sp. NBC_00888. The sequence continues at coordinate 5,218,544 of NZ_CP108785.1, forward strand.
GCGTGAGCACCCGCGTCGTCCTGGTCGACGACCAGGAACTGATCCGCGCGGGCCTGGGCATGGTCATCGCCGGCCTGCCCGACCTGGAGGTGGTCGGCGAGGCCGGCACCGGCACGCGCGCCGTCGAACTGGCCGCCGAACTACGCCCGGACGTGGTGGTGATGGACATCCGGATGCCCGACATGGACGGCATCGAGGCCACCCGGATCATCACCGCCGAGTGCCCGGCCACCCGGGTCCTGGTGCTGACCACGTTCGACGACGACGAGAACGTGTACGGCGCGCTGCGCGCGGGCGCCGCCGGGTTCCTGGTCAAGGACATGGCCCTGGTGGACATCCTCGCGGCCATCCGGGTGATCGCCGACGGCGACGGCCTGATCGCACCGAGCGTCACCCGCCGCCTGATCGCCGAATTCGCCGGCCGCCCCGACCCCGCCGGCGCCCCGGGACGGGCGGTACGCTCGGGCCCGGCGCCGTCCGGCATCACCACCCGCGAACGCGAAGTGCTCACCCTGGTCGGACGCGGCCTGACGAACACCGAGATCGCCGCCGAGCTGCACATCGGCTCCGCCACCGCCAAAACCCACGTCGGCCGCCTGCTGACCAAACTGGGCGCCCGCGACCGGGTGCAACTGGTCATCGCCGCCTACGAGGCGGGCCTGGTGGCCCCACCGGGCTGAGCCCGCGCCGTCGAGGCTCCGGCCAGACCGAGTCCACGGCCTTCTTCACCGTCCGCCACGACACGTTGTACTTGCGCTCAAGCTCACGCATCGTCATGACGGCGCGGTGATCACGCCGGATCGCCGCGTACAGCTCGACCTTGGACATCTGCGGCATGACCAGGACCTTTCACCAGGAGCACCCCGATGCTGCCCTGGCAAGTACCCCAGTGCTGTCAAAACTCGTGAACATCACCCGACCGTGGATCCGGGTGCCTCCCAAACCCATGAACAACTGACGTCACTACTCGTGAATAGAGCCAGCAGGTCGCCGATGGCGACGACGACTGGCACTTCGACATGAGCGGCTACTTCCAGAACTGGACCGTCGAGGCGGCGCGCGACGCGATCGCCGCCGACGCGCACATCCCGATCGCGCTCCTGGACGACCCCGACCCCGACGTGCGCGAGGCGTCCGCGTACGTGCCGGCGGCGTCGACGGGTCGGGCCGGGGAGATCTCCGCCGCCCTGCACGACCGCCTCCGGGCCGAGGACGACGCGCGGGTCGGCGCGAGCCTGGTCCTGGCGATCGCGCAACTGGCCCGGGAACACCGGCACGAGGACGCCGCCGCCTTCACCCGCGCCTTGTGGTCGGACCCCGCGCGTCCCGCCGAGGTCCGGGTGAGCGCGGCCCTGGGATGGCTGTGCCTGGTCGACGACCCCGCGCCGGACACCCTGCGCCGTCCTCGACGAGTGCGTCACCGACGAACTCGGCCGTTCGATGGCCTCGGTGCCCTGGATGACCCGGGTCGACTACGACGGCGACGGACTGACCCACACCCTGCAGCGGATGTTCGACCCGGATTCCCGCCGACGCCCGGCGGGCGCCGACGACCCCTGGGCGGCACCCGAGGGGTGCGCCGACGACCCGCCCTTTTGACGGCTCGGCGCCGCGGTCGCGGCCCGGGAGCAGGGTCGGGTGCCGCCCGCGCGCCGGGGGCGGTCGGCGCCGGCGTCGTGCCGGCCGGCGCCGACCGCGTCCGGCCCCGCCGGCCTCGGGGGATGGGCCGTCGGGTGTGGCGGGACACCTGCGACGGGGGGACGCCGGGCCTGCACGGTGGGCACAACGGCCCGACCGGGTGAACACATCACGGAAGGTTCGCCGGCATGGCGTGATGGCGACCGTCTCCGTCGACGGCCACCACATGATCCGCGCGGGTGGACGCTCCGGGCGTTGCGCGGTGTCGGCGTGGATCGCCCGTGACGACAGCGGAACCGGCCATGCGTCCCGGACCCGCCACTCGCGGCAACGCCAACTCGACCCGGTCCACCTTGACTTGCCGAACGGCTGCGGTGCGACCCACCTCGGGTTTCACAACCTGCTTCCCCGGCCCTGCGGTTCGGTGGAAGATTCGGCCCATGCAGCGCTTCCCCGCGATCCGAGCCGGGGCATCGCATGCTCCACATCGCCGCCGCGGACCGCGCCACGGGCCCCCGGCGAGCCGCCTCGCGGCCACGCTGCACTGCAGTACGTCGATGGCGGCCTCGAGTGCCGTGGCAGGCATCACGGACTTTCCAAGATCGCAGCACACGTGCGCTCGCTCTACCACCGAGCACTCGGTGCTGATCCGGGCCCGCGCCGCGCATCCGGGCCCCCCGATGGCTACTGCACACGACCCACCATCTCGTAGGACGGCTCTTCCAGAACCGAATCGTGAAAGAAATGAACATCTCCCGCGAGCGCCTTGGTGAGGAACTCCTCGAAACCCATCTGATAATCGAGCCACTCGGTGCCCCAGTCGACCAGGACGGACCAACCGTCGTCGACTCGGGCGGCCCTGGGCCGTAGGAACACCTGGTGCCCGAACGGCGTGTGCCCGATCGGGAACACACCACCCGCCATCGGGAAGATCCGGTACGGCACGAGAGACGGTTCGGTCTGCGCGTACACGTCGGAAACAGTCGCGATCTTCCAGCGCAGGCTGAGACTGTCGTCCGCATTCGGTGCCCGAGGATGGAAGAGGGTCAAAGTGTCGCTGATCACGCACGGCCCGTAGGCCGACATGAACCTCTTGTAGTCGAGTGGGAGGCGGACTTCGAATTCGTTCTCGAAATCCCGCCAATCGGAGTCGACGTCGTGATTCAACAAAGGTGCGCCGAGGACGCGCGCGAGCTCCACCGGATGTCCTTCGTATGCAGTCGTGATCGGGTGTGGGATCCGGGAGCGGGCAGCGTCAGTTCGACGCGCCGTCGTCCAGGACGGGCGCCACCAGCGTCGCGAATTCCTCCGGGGTGATGATCTCGATGTTCAGGGTCTCGGCCTTGGCGCGTTTGGAGCCGGCCTTGTCCCCGGCGACGACCAGGGTGGTCTTGGCGGAGACGCTCGAAGCGGCCCGACCGCTGGCCTTCTCGATCAGTTCGTTCATCTCGTTACGGGAGAGCGCGGCCAGCGGCCCGGCCATCGCTCCGGTGACGACGACGGTCTGGCCGGCCAACGGCTGCGGGCCCGTGGACGGGTCCCCGCTCGCGGAGTCGGCGGCGTCCGGGTCGGCCGCTCCCGCAGGGGTGGCGCCGGGTTCGGTGGTGTTGACGCCGGCGGCGACGAGTTTGTCCATCACCTCCGCCAGGTCGGCGAGTTCGGCGACGATGACGGGGGCTTTGCCGTCGCCGATGCCCTCGACCTGTGCCATCTCGACGACGTCCGCCGCCCGGATCGCGTCCATGGTGCCGAAGTGGCGGGCGATCCGCCGGGACATCGAACGCCCCGTGCCGCGGATCCCCAGCGCGCACAGCACCCGGCTCAACGGCCGGGACTTGGCGTCCTCGATCCCGGCGAGGAGTTTGTCCGCGCTCTTGTCGCCCATGCGGTCGAGAGCGAGGAGTTGTTCGCGGGTGAGGGTGAACAGGTCGGCCACGTCGGCGACGGCTCCGATGTCGACGAGCTGGGTGACCAAGCGGCCGCCGATGCCCTCGACATCGAGCTGGTCCCGGCCCACCGCGTACAGGATCCCCGCGTACAACCCGCACGCCCGCCCCTGGACGCACCGCCACCGCTGCTCCGACGTGTCGATCCCGCCGCCGCACTGCGGGCACACCGCGGGGAATTCGATCGGTGTCTCGTCCCCGGTGCGCACGTGCACCAACGGCGCCTCCACGCGCGGGATGATGTCGCCCGCCTTGTACACGCTGACCTGGTCGCCGATCATCAGGCCGCGGCGTTCGATGTCGGCGGGGTTGTGCAGGGTGGCGAAGCCGACGACGCTGCCGTCGATCTCGATCGGGTCCAGGATCGCGCGCGGCGCGATCACCCCGGTGCGGCCCACGGCCCAGTCGACGCCGACGAGCCGGGTGATCTTGTGCACGGCGGCCAGCTTGTACGCGATCGCCCAGCGCGGCGCGCGCGACCCGTTGCCCGCGTCGGCCTGGTCCTGCGCGCCGTCGGCCTTGATCACCACACCGTCGATGCCGAACGGCAGGTCCGGCCGCATGGCCGCGATCGCGTCCACGGCCTCCTGCACCTCCACCAACGTGGGGCACACCCGCAGCCCGGCGGGGGTGCCACCGGTGGTGTTCACCCCCAGGTTCGCGACCGCGGCCATCACCTCGGAGTGCGTCGCCTCGCGCAGGAACGCGGCGAAGGAGCCATCGTCGTCGGCCACGGGCATGCCGACGTAGCCGTAGGACGTCGTGGGGATCGTGTACGGCCGGTCCTTGGCCCGCAGCGTTCCCGCCGCGCCGCCGCGCGGGTTGGAGAAGACGGTCGCGCCGTTGTCGACGCGTATCTCGTTGGTCCGCTCGAACTGCTCGCCGGTCAACAGGATCTCCCCGCGAACCTCGATCGACACCGGCTCGGCCAGCCGCTCCGGCAGACCCTGCACCGTGCCGATCGCATGCGACACGTCCTCCCCGGCGGTGGTCAGGGGCGGGGGTCTCGGATCGTGATGTGCGACCCGTGCCGTTGACGTTGGCCGCTGAGGCCGAGGCGTTCGCCGGGTTGGTCTTCGCGGGGTTGGCACTCGTCGCACCAAAGGTGGAAGACGACGAAGTTCACCCGTCGATACGAGGTCAAGGCATCGCACTTCGGAGCGTTCGTCAGCATCGCGGCCGCATTTCATTTGCTACCGCCGATACGCCAAATGAGACGGCTTCTTGGTCGCCGGAGCGCCTTTGCCGGGGTTCGACACTGCGGCGATGGACGGCTTCGCCGTGGTGGGGGTCGGACCTTGGCGGGTCGTGGGCCAGGCGCTTGCCGGGCGGGCGTGGATCGGGGACGGGTTGGCCGCGGGGTGCGCCGTGGCGGTCTCGACGGGCGCGGTCGTGCCCCGCGGCGCGCGGGCGCTGCTCCCGATCGACGGGGTGTGGGATCGCGCCAAGGACGTCCGGCGCCTGACGGTGGGCAAGGGTTCCACCGGGCGCTGTCCATGGCCGATCTGCTCGTCGCCGCCACCGCGGAGCGTCACGGCGTGGTGGTCCTGCACTACGACGGCGACTACGAGATGATCGCCGCCGTCACCGGCCGGCCCACCCAATGGGTGGCCCCGCCGGAACAGCCGACTGACGGCGAACGCCCCGCGCCCTCTCCGGTCACTCTTCGATCAGGCTCCACCCGAAGCTCCATGAATGTGGCACCAGGACCGGTAGTTGAGACCACGGTTCGGCCTTCGAGAGCGATCGGGCCTGCGGTACGGCACGACCCCACCTCCTGTCGTCGTGGCCCGGGCCGCCCGCCCGAACCACCCCACCGTGATTCCCCTCTCCCCGGTCCCTGCCGTCGCTCCGGAACCCCGTCGGACACGACCGACAGGCCTCCCATTTCCTCTCAGTCTGCGGGAACTCGCCGCTCAGTGCGTGCAGGTGGGCGTTCTTGACGGCCCCCATCATCGCGAATTCTGTTAGTCATAGCCAAACGGTGTTTACGATCGGGAAACGCAAGTGCCTACCTTGGGCGAGAAGGCCGTTCAGGTCGTCGCCGGTTCCGGAGAGGTGAGTGCGATGCGAGAAGTGACCGGGCTGTTGACGGACCTGTCGGGTCACGTGGGGGCGAGGTCGACGGTCGGCCCCGCGCCGTGTCGTTCTCCCGGCAGGGTGGACGCGTGCCGTGAGAAGCGATCCCTGAACCACAGCCGGCTCTGGGAGTTCCCGCGGACGCCGGAGAGCCCGGGGCGGGCCAGGAAGCTGGCTCGGATCTGCCTTGCCGGCTGGGGGATCGGGGGAGAGCCGGCCGATGCGGTGGAGCTGATCGTCTCCGAGCTGATCACCAACTCCGTTACCCATACCCGCTCGGCCCGGGTGTGGTTCGGGCTCGCGCTGACCGATTCCACCATCGCCATCGAGGTACGTGACGAGGGGCCGGGCGGGGGTGGCTCGCTGGAGCCGGGCGGGGCGGCGGACGAGGACGAGTCCGGGCGGGGGCTCTTCCTCGTCGCCCACGCCGCGTCATCCTGGGGAAGGCGCCGGATAGAGGCAGGACAGGCCGTCTGGGCTCATGTGGACGCGTCGGGCCATGGCCACGTTTCCTGCCTTCGCCCGGGATGACTGGACGGCCCGACGGAGCGCAGCAGGCACCAAGGGGTGAGTCCCGCCGGCGACTTGCACGTCCCGGCGACTTGCACGTCACGATCCGTCCGGCTGAGCGCCCAGCCGGGTTTCGATGGCATGGCGGGCCGCTTGCAGGGGGGTGAGGTGGCTGCCGACGGTGCGCGAGGTGAGTCTCGTGGCGGGGCCTGCCACCGTCAGGGCACCGACCACGGCGCCGGTGTAGTCCCTGAGGGTCACGGCAAGCGAGCACAGGCCCACTTCCCGCTCCTGCCAGCAGGTGGCGTAGCCCTGTTGGCGCACCTGAGCCAGTTCCTGCCTCAGCTGGGATGGATCGGTGATGGTCGTCTTGGTGTAGCGGTGCTGCGGCTCGAGCAGAATCTTCTCGACGAGTTCGGAGTTCGCCGCGAACGCCAGCAGTGCCTTTCCCGAGGCAGTGGCATGCAGGGGCCCGCGCCGGCCGGCATTGGCCACCATGTGCAGCCCCTGGGGTGGTTCTCCCCGGTCGAGATAGAGGACCGACTCGTCGTCGAGGATGCCGAGCAGGACCGATTCACCGGTCTGCAGGGCCAGTTTGTCCAGGTAGGGCCGCGCGACACGGGAGATGTCCGTGTTGCGTACGACATTGGCTCCCAACTCGTACAGGCCCCAGCCGAGACGGTAGAGGGCGGTCTCGTCGTCCCGCATCACCAGGCGCCGGCTCTCCAGGGTGGCGAGCAGGTGATGGACGCTCGCCTTGCTCAGGCCGGTGCGTCGTGCCAGGTCGCTGACCCCCACGGGGTGTGAGGCGCCCGCGATGGCCTGCAACACGTCCACGGCGTGGTCGACCGCTCGCACGCGGCGCGACTTGCCGGCGGCAGGTTCGGCCATGTTTCCGCTCCCTTCTTCGTGGACCGTTTGCTCATGCCAAACGGTATCCGGCCCCAGTCTGCACCCCGAGCGTGCGCGGCCGGGAACATTCGTTAGCAGTGCGCTAACAGCGTTAACGCGAACGAAACGCTGGGCCTACGGTGAGCGCAGTTCAGCCGCCACGTCCATATTGTGGCGATTTGTAGGCACTCGTTCGTTGTCCCGAAAGTGGGGGTTCGTTCCATGAGAAACGCACAGGCGCGCCTGCTCGCTGGATGCGCCGCGGGGGTACTCGCCCTGGCCGCATGCAGCACCAACAGCCCGAGCCAGTCCTCCGCCGCGGCCAAGGGCGATGGAAAGGACTACAAGATCGCCCTGCTGCTCCCGGAGACGGCGGTTCCCCGCTATGACGGGAAGGACAAGCCCTACTTCAAGGCAGAGCTGAAGAAGCTGTGCGCCTCGTGCACCCTGCTCTACGCCAATGCCAACGCGAGCGCCGACACGCAGCAGCAGCAGGCTCAGTCCATGCTGACGCAGGGCGCCGACGTACTGGTGGTCGACCCGGTGGACGGCGTGGCCGCGGCGAGCATCGTCACGGCCGCCAAGGCCAAGAACGTTCCCGTCGTCGCCTACGACCGGCTGATCAAGAGTCCCGAACTGTCGTACGTGGTCTCCAACGACTACGAGCAGGTGGGGAAACTGCAGGCGCAGGCTCTGGTCGACAAGCTGAATGCGGGCAAGGTGTCCCCGTCGGAGGGCGGGATCATCATGATGAACGGCGCCGGCACCGACAACAACGCGGCCTCCATCAAGGCGGGCGCGCTCAGCGTGATCAACAAGAGCGGCTACAAGGTCCTGTCCTCCACCGACACGTGGGAACCCGCCGCCGCGCAGAGCTGGGCGTCCGGTCAGATCACGCGCTTCGGCACCAAGATCGTCGGCGTGTACTCGGCCAACGACGGGAATGCCGGCGGCGCCATCGCCGCGCTCAAGGCCGCCGGCGTCGCGCCGATGCCCCCGATCACCGGCCTGGACGCCACGCTGTCCGGCCTGCAGGCGATCCTCGTCGGCAACCAGTACATGACGACGTACAACTCCTTCCAGAAGGAAGCCGAGACGGCGGCTGCGGTCGCCTACGACTTGGCGAGGGGTGTGCCGCCGCAGGCGCCGGCGACGGTGGACGGGCACCCGGCCACTCTCAATCCGCCGGTGGCGGTGACCGCCTCCACCATCGAGTCGATCGTGATCCGCGACGGCTTCTGGTCCGTCTCCCAGCTGTGCACCTCCGCCTACAACGCGGCGTGTGCCGAGCAAGGCATCAAGTAGGGGAGAGGTGCGCTGCGCCCCGGCCGCAGCGCACCGGCCCGTTCTGCACAACTCTCGGCATCGCCAGGAGCAACGATGACGTCTCCCACCCTTACCGCTTCCGTCACCTCGTCCTCCGGACGGCAGCCGCTGCTGTCACTGCGAGGACTCAACAAGACCTTCGGTGTCGTCCGCGCCCTGACCGACGTCGACCTCGACATCCACGCAGGCGAGGTCGTCGCCCTGCTCGGCGACAACGGCGCAGGCAAGTCCACGCTGGTGAAGACCCTTTCCGGCGTGCATCCCCCGGACTCCGGCACGGTCACCTTCAACAACGAGCCGGTGAACATCTCCTCTCCCGCAGAGTCACGCCGCCTCGGTATCGCCACCGTCTACCAGGACCTGGCCCTGTGCGACAACCTCGACGTCGTCGCCAACCTGTTCCTCGGCCGTGAACGCACCCGCCTCACGCTGAGCGAGGAGAGCATGGAGGAACAGGCCTGGGCGCTGCTGCGCCAGCTGTCGGCCAAGATCCCCTCGGTGCGCACCCTGGTGGCAGGCCTGTCCGGCGGCCAGCGCCAGACCGTCGCCATCGCTCGTTCCCTGATCGGGGATCCGTCGATCGTCATCCTCGACGAGCCGACCGCTGCGCTGGGCGTCGAGCAGACCGCCGAAGTCCTCAACCTCATCGAACGGCTTCGTGACCGCGGCCATGGCGTTCTGCTGATCACGCACAACATGGCCGACGTGCGCGAAGTCGCCGACCGTGCCGTCGTCCTGCGCCTGGGCCGCAACAACGGGGTGTTCCGGGTCGAGGACGTCACCCACGAAGAGATCGTCGCGGCCATCACAGGGGCTGCCGACAGCGCCGTGACGCGCCGGGCGGCCGCCACGGCAAACGCGACGCAGAACACGGAAGGGGCCGCGCCGTGAGCGCCACGAAGATTACCAAGACCGGCGTCGATCCGGTCATGACGCCGATCGACCTGCACGACGAACGCCTCATTCGCACCACCGGGCCTCGGGGCGCCCTGACCGCCTTCACCGCCCGGGTCCGCGGCGGTGACCTGGGATCTCTGCCCGTCGTCGCGGGGCTGGTCCTGATCGCCGTCATCTTCCAGAGCCTCAACGGCTTCTTCCTCTCCAGTGCCAATCTCGTCTCACTCGCCACCGAGTGCGCCGCAGTCGGGACCATCTCCCTCGGCATCGTCCTGGTACTGCTGCTGGGGCAGATCGACCTGTCCGTGGGATCAATGAGCGGCCTGGCCTCCGCCATCCTCGGCATCGGACTGACCCAAATGGGCTGGTCCGTATGGATCGCAATGGGCTGTGCCCTGACTGCCGGGCTGGCCACGGGTTTGCTCTACGGCGTGATCTTCATACGGTTCGGTGTGCCGTCGTTCGTCATCACCCTCGGCGGGCTCCTGGCGCTGCTGGGACTGCAGCTGAACATCCTCGGCACGAACGGCTCGATCAACATCCCCTTCGACAACTGGATCGTCCGCTTCAGCCAGCAGACGTTCGTGTCCCGTCCGGTGTCCTACATCCTGGCCGCCCTGATCGCAGCGGCCTACTTCGCCTCCCAACTGGCCCGCAACCGGCGTCGACGCACGCACTCCCTGTCCACGGCACCGCCGACCGCCGCACTCGTGAAGACGGGACTCCTGTTGATCGCGCTGGAGGCCGGCTGCTGGTACCTCAACCGGGACCGCGGCGTCAGCGCGCCCTTCGTCCTGTTCGTCACGCTCGTCGTGACGGCGAACTTCGCGCTCACGCGAACCAGGTGGGGCCGGTCGGTGTTCGCCGTCGGCGGCTCCGTCGAGGCCGCCCGCCGCGTCGGCATCCGCGTCAACCGCATCTACCTCTCCGCGTTCGCCCTGTGCTCGCTGCTGGCCGCGCTCGGCGGGGTGCTGGCGGCCGGCCGACTCGCCACCGCCAGCACCAGCAGCGGAGCCGGCGACACCAACCTCAATGCCATCGCCGCGGCCGTCATCGGCGGGACGAGCCTGTTCGGCGGACGGGGCACTGCCTACTCCGCGCTGCTGGGCATCGTCGTCATCCAGTCCATCGCCAGCGGGCTGACCCTGCTCAACCTCAGCTCGGCCATCCGATTCGTCATCACCGGCGTGGTCCTGCTGATTGCCGTGATCGTCGACTCGATGGCGCGGCGATCCCGCGCAGCGCACGGCCGCGCCTAGCACATGTGCACCAGCACGACCGCGATTCTCGTCGGAAGAGGCAGGAACAATGACCGCAGACGCCATCCGGACCGGCACCTCGCAGAGCGCGAACGGCCCGCGGAGTTACGGGTACTTCATCGACGGGGCCTGGCGGGAGCCGGCCGACGTACTGGAGCGGCGGGCCCCCGGCACCGGGGTTGTCGTCAGCATGGTGGGAGCGGGCGGCGCTGCCGACGTCGACGCCGCGGTCCTCGCTGCGCGCCGTGCCTTCGACAGGGGAGTCTGGTCGCAGGCTCCGGCCACCGAGCGGGCGCGGATCCTCAACCGTGCGGCGGACCTGATCGATGCGAACAGCACCCCGCTGGCCGCGCTGGACGCGGAGGAAGGCGGCAAGCCCATCCGGCTGAGCGAGGGCGACATCGCCGGTGCCGCCTCCCTGACCCGGTACGCGGCGGGCCTGGCCGTGCAGATGCACGGCACCACCCACACCAACAACGGGGCCGACCACACCGGCCTGGTGCTGCGCGAACCGGCGGGGGTGGCCGGCCTGATCACGCCGTGGAACTTCCCGGCGCTCATCCTGTGCCAGAAGCTGCCCTTCGCGCTCGCGGCGGGATGCACCGTCGTCGTCAAGCCGTCCGAGCTGACCAGCAGCAGCACCCTGGAGATCGCCCGCCTGTACGCCGAGGCCGGACTCCCGGACGGTGTGCTGAACGTGGTCACCGGCGACGGGCGCGCCGGAGGGGCACTGGCCGAACACCACGGCGTGGACGTGCTGTCCTTCACCGGCTCCACTGCGACCGGCCGGAAGATCCTCACCGCCTCGCAGGGCAACCTCAAGAAGCTGTCCCTGGAACTGGGCGGCAAGGCGGCCAACATCGTCTTCGCCGACGCCGATCTGGAGGACGCCGCCGAAGGAGTGATCTTCGGCGCGTTCTTCAACAACGGCGAATGCTGTGTCTCCCAGGCCCGTCTGCTGGTGCAGGACAGCATCGCCGACGCCTTCGTCACCGAACTCGAAGCCCGTGCCCGCCGGGTCAGGGTCGGGCAGCCGCTCGACCACGCCACCGATGTCGGCGCCATGATCGACCCCGGGCACCTGGAGTCGGTCCTCGGCCACATCAGCCAGGGCCGGACGCAGGGCGCCAAGGTGGTGGCCGGCGGCTCCCGTGCGACCGGACCGGCGCTGGACGAGGGACTGTTCGTCCAGCCGACCATCCTCGACGGCGTCGGCCGTGACATGAGCGTCTTCCGCGAGGAGATCTTCGGCCCCGTGCTCACCGTCTCGCGCTTTTGCGATGCCGAGGAAGCCATCGCGTTGGCCAACAGCGTCGACTACGGCCTCGCCAACAGTGTCTGGTCCAAGAACGTCGACACCGTGCTGCCCATGGCGAAGGCCCTCAAGAGCGGCACCGTCTACGTGAACACGACCATCGACGCCCCACCCACGCTGCCCTTCGGCGGCTACAAGGCCAGTGGCGTCGGCCGGGAAATGGGACAGGCCGGCTTCGAGGAGTTCACCGAACTGAAGTCGGTGAGCATTCGCACCGGCAAGCGCAGCGGCACTTTCGCCTTCGGCGGGACTCATGAGCGCACGGCCTGACACACCGGCGCGAGGCGGCAACGACATCACCCCACGCGTGAGTTCTTCAAGGAGCGGCGAGAATGAAGATCTGTAGTGCCGAAGAAGCGGCGGCCCTGGTGCCGGACGGTGCGACCGTCCTGGTCGACGGCTCCGGCGGCGGAGTGAACGAACCCGCGGCGGTCCTCACCGGTCTCGAGGCCCGTTTCCTCGCCGAAAGCCGCCCCCGCGACCTCACGGTGATGCACGTCTCCGGTATGGGAGACGGCCACGGCGGCGGCATCGACCGTTTCTCCCACCCGGGCATGGTCCGTCGGGTCATCGGCGGCCATTGGGGCTGGACCGTCCGCATGCAGCAGTTGGCTCGGGACGAACGGATCGAGGCCTACTGCCTCCCGCAGGGAACCCTTTCTCACCTGTTGCGCGACATCGCCGCCGGACGGCCCGGCGTCGTCTCGTCGGTCGGGCTCGGCACCTTCGTCGATCCCCGTCTCGGCGGGGGGCGTCTCAATGCCTCGGCGAGGGACGACATCGTCCAGCTGATCGAACTCGCGGGGCGCGAGTGGCTGTTCACGCCCGCCTTCCCCATCGATGTCGCCGTCATCCGCGGAACCCGCGCCGACACCAACGGCAACATCACCATGGACGGGGAGGGCCTGTTCGCCGAGACCCTCTCTGCTGCGCAGGCCGCCCGCAACAGCGGCGGTCTGGTCATCGCCCAGGTCCGTGAAGTCGTCCAGGCCGGCACGCTCGACCCGCGGCGGGTGCGCGTCCCCGGCGTACTCGTCGACGCCCTGGTCGTCGACCCCACGCAACGCCTGTCCTTCGCCACCGCAGACGACCCGTTCATGACGGGCGCGCTGCGTGCCCCGGCCACAGCGCACGCACCCATGCCGCTGTCCGTCCGCAAGGTCATCGCCCGCCGTGCCGCCATCGAGTTGCACCGTGGCGACGTGATCAACCTCGGCTACGGCATGCCCGACGGGGTGGCGGCCGTGCTCGCCGAGGAAGGACACAGTGACGACGTCACCTTCACGGTCGAGCAGGGCCACATCGGTGGCATCCCGGTAGGCGGCAGCGACTTCGGCATGTGTATCAATCCCGACGCCTCCGTCGACGCCGGCCATCAGTTCGACTGGTACGACGGCGGCGGTTTGGACGTCGCGGTCCTCAGCTTCGCCCAACTGGACGCGGCCGGCAACGTCAACGTGGGCCGCTTCAGCGACCGCATTCCCGGTGTCGGCGGATTCATCAACATCTCCCAGGGCGCCAAGCGCCTCGTCTTCGTCGGCACCCTCGTGGTCGGCGGCTCCTACACCCTCGGCGGCGACCAGCCCATCAGCGTTCCGCGGAACCGGCCCACCAAGGCCGTCCAGGACGTCGCACAGATCAGCTTCTCCGCCGCACAGGCACTGCGCGCGGGACAGTCGGTCACGTACGTGACGGAACGGGCCGTCTTCCGGCTCACCGAAGAGGGCCTGGAACTCACCGAGATCGCGCCGAGCCTGGACCTCACCCAGGACGTGCTCGACCACTTGGAGTTCAAGCCGCGCGTCAGCCCTGACCTCGTGCCCATGGACATCCGCCTGTTCCAGCCTCATCCCATGGGGCTCACCCTGCCCCCGTCCCGAAGGGAACACGCCCGTGACGCAGAATGACGACCTCCTGCTGCGCGAACGGCGCGGGCCTGCCCTGCTGGCCACACTCAACCGGCAGCGCAAGGGCAACGCCCTCAACCAGCCCCTCATCAACGCGCTCGACAGCCTTGCCGCCGAGGTGGAGAGGGACCAGAGCCGCCACGACGGCTGCCGGGCCCTGATTCTGACCGGTGCGGGTGCCAAGGCATTCAGTGCCGGCGCGGACGTCACGGAACTCGACGGCATCGGCGGAGCCAGGGCCGGTGAGCAGATGCGCCACGGTCAGCGGGTCTTCGACCGGATCGAGCGGCTTCCCGTCGTGGTCATCGCCGCCGTCAACGGCTTCGCCCTGGGCGGTGGTCTCGAACTCGCGATGGCCGCCGATATCCGGATCGCCGCGCCCACCGCGCGCCTCGGGCAGCCCGAAATCACCCTCGCCAACCTTCCCGGATGGGGAGGAACCCAGCGGCTGCCACGGCTCATCGGCCGCAGCCGGGCCACCCGGCTGATTCTCACGGGTGACCTCGTCACAGCGCAGCAGGCCGCCGACCTCGGCCTGGTCGACGGGGTCGCCGACGACCCGGTGACCGCAGCACTCGACCTCGCCGCCCGGATCGCGGCCCAGAGCGCGACCGCGGTCGCCGGGGCCAAGCGTGCCATTCACGCGGGCCTGACCCACGGCATCCAGCACGGCCTGGAGATGGAGGCGGACGCCGTCGCCGCCTGCTGCGAAACGCCCGAACAAAAGGCGGCCGTGCAGGCCTTCCTCAAGCGCAAAGCCTCGGGTGGCTCCTGATCGGCCCACCGACCGAGCCCCTTGGACCGCCACCCCACGAAAGGCTTCTCGTCATGGCTTCCCCCAACACCGAGTCCCGGGACCCGAAGGCCGCCGCCCCATCCACCCACCCCGGCCGCCTCCTCGACTTCACCGAGGCCATGGCCTTCGCCCAGCACCAGGTTCGTACCCTCATCACCCAGGACCCCGGGCGGATGCCCACCTACACCAAACACGGCCACTGGGTGCTCGAAGACGATCCATGGGCGCCGACGTGGAGCGGGGGTTTCCTGACCGGCATGATGTGGATCCTCGCCCGCCATACCCAGGATCCATGGTGGCGTCAGCAGGCCGAGCACTACAGCGAACTGCTCGAGCCCCGAAAGTCCGACACCGGTACCCACGACATCGGATTCGTGCTGGAACCCAGCTGGGGCCGCTGGTACGACCTGAACCCCACGCCTCGCGCCCGGGACGTCCTCATCGAAGGCGGACGCACCATGGCCGGCCGGCTCCAGGCCCCCGGGGGCTACCTCAGCACCTGGGTCGACCCAGGCAGCACCTTCATCGACGTCATGATGAACGTCGGCATCATCTTCCGCGCCGCCGCCTACAGCAACGACTCCGCCCTCCACGATGTCGCCGTCACCCACTGCCGCACCAGCCGGCGCTACTTGATGCGCGGAGACGGCAGCACCCTGCACGAGGGCTGGTTCGACACCAGCACCGGTGAGTTCATGCGCAGCGCCACCCACCAGGGATGGCGTGCCGACTCCACTTGGTCCCGCGGCCAGGCCTGGGCGATCTACGGCTTCACCACCGCCTACCAGTACACCGGTGACCAGGACATGCTCGACGCCGCACGCCGCGCCGCCGACTTCTACATCAACCACACCCCCGGGCACGGAATACCGCCCAACGACTGGAGCGATCCGTCACCGGCACTGCCATGGGAAGCCTCCGCCGCCGCCATCGCCGCGGCCGCCATGCTTCGCCTGGGCGCCGCCTCCGGCCTCGACGACTACCAGTCGTATGGGCTTCGGAGCCTCAACACGCTCTCGTCCACCGAATTCATTGCCGCCGACACACCCGGCTGGCAGGGCATCATCCGCCACGCCACCTACCACCAGCGCAACGGCCTCGGTATCGACGAGAGCGTGATGTGGGGCGACTACTACTTCCTCGAGGCACTCGATGTCGCACACCAACTGACGGCTAGGGCGGGACAGTCGGCATGACCAGAACCCTACGCACCGTCCCATCGCCCGCCGCCGTGAGCAGCATCACCGGCGGCCGGGAACGCATCGTCACCGAGACCATCGCCGCCGGCGGCTTGATCGCCATCTTGCGTGCCCCCACCGCCAAGAACTTCCCCGCCCTGACGGACGCTCTGGTCAGTGCCGGCATCCGGGCCATCGAAGTCACCCTCACCACCCAGGGCGCCCTGCCGTGCCTGAGTGCTCTGACCGCGGCCTACGGCGACGACGTCGTCATCGGCGCGGGCACGGTGATGACCGCCGACCAGGCCGAGGCGTGCATCGAAGCCGGGGCGTCCTTCCTCGTGTCACCGGTGGCATCCCCCGACGTCGCGGCAGCGGCCCGCATCGCCGGCGTGGCCGCCTACCCAGGCGCTCTCACCCCGACGGAGATCGCGGCCGCCGTCCATGCCGGAGCGGCAGCCGTGAAGCTCTTCCCGGCCTCAGCCGTCCCACCACGGTTCATCACCGACATGCACGGCCCCCTCCCCGGTGTTCCCATCATTCCGACCGGCGGCATCACCCTGCTCGACATCCCCGCCTGGATCTCGGCAGGAGCTGCCGCGGTCGGCCTCGGCGGCCCCCTCATCGGCAACGACGCCACCGACGGAGTGACCGCATCCCTGACCTCGCGGGCCCGCAAGGCCCTGAACCTCATCGCCGCCGCCCGGAGCACACCATGAGCGCCGGCAACACGGCAGCCACCGATTCGCCCCCCATCGGCCTGCTCACCTTCGGCGAGACGATGGGCCTGATCTCCGCAGTCGGCACCGGCTTCCTCGACTACGCGCGGGACTTCACCTTCAGCATCGGCGGAGCCGAGAGCAACGTCGCCATCGGCGCGGCCCGCCTGGGCGCCCCGGTCACCTGGGCCGGCCGCATCGGCTCCGACGCGGCCGGCGACCTGATCGAGCGGCGCCTGCGATCCGAGCGGATCAACGTCCTGACCCCCCGCGATCAAGCGTTCACGGGGCTGATGGTGCGTCACTGCCGGGCCGGCAGCACCGTGCACGTCGACTACCACCGCACCGGATCCGCAGGCTCCCGCCTGGCGCCGTCCGACTTGCCCTCCGCGCTGATCCGGCGAGCGTCGATCCTGCACATCACCGGTATCACGCCCGCACTCAGCGACTCCGCCCGGAACACGGTGCTGCACGCTGTGTCCACTGCCGAGGCCGCCGGTGTGCCGGTCAGCCTCGACATCAACTACCGCAGCAAACTCTGGACGGGTCACAACGCCCGCCCCCTCCTGCGCAGGCTCGTCAGCCACGCGAACATCGTCTTCGCCGGGGTGGAGGAAGCCCAACTGGTCCTCGACACCGACACCGACGACGTCGTGTCGCTGGCCGAAGGCCTGGCCCTGCTCGGCCCGAAGGAAGCAATCATCAAAGCCGGCCCCGACGGCTGCGTCGCATCCATCGACGGCGCCGAACTCGTCGAACCCGCACCCACGGTCCACGTCGTCGACCCGGTCGGCGCCGGTGACGCCTTCGTCGCCGGATATCTCGCGGAACACATGGCAGGCGCCGAAGCAGACCAGCGGCTGCGCACGGCCTGCGCCATGGGCGCTTACGCCGTCACCGTGCCCGGGGACTGCGAGCTGCTGCCCACGCGCAGGGAACTCGACGCACTGCTGAAGCCGACCGGCGACGTCGTGCGCTGAGCCCGACACCACCACACCGCACCTCAGGTTTCGCGAACCCCGGCCGCTCAACCCCCGGCCCCGCGGAAGCCTGACAGCCAAGGAGAAGGTCCGTGAGTTACGACTACATCATCGTCGGTGCCGGCACGTCGGGCTGCGTTCTGGCCAACCGACTCACCGAGGACCCCGGCGTCAAAGTGCTGCTTCTGGAAGCCGGAAGCCGCGACCTCAACCCGATGATCCACGTCCCGGGCGGCGTCGGCATGCTCTTCGGCCCCCGGGTGAACTGGCGCTTCCACACCGTGCCTCAGCCCCACCTCGACAACCGGCGCATCTGGTACCCCCAGGGCAAGACCCTGGGCGGCTCCAGCTCCATCAACGCCATGATCTACATCCGCGGCCAACGAGAGGACTACGACCACTGGGCGTCCCTGGGCAACGAAGGCTGGTCGTACGACGACGTGCTGCCCTACTTCAGGAAGTCCGAGGACAACAGCCGTCTGGTCGACGAGTACCACGGGCAGGGCGGCCCTCAGGCGGTCTCCGACCAGACCAACCCCCACATCCTGAGCACATCCTTCGTACGCGCCGCACAGTCCTGGGGCCTGCCCTGCAACCCCGACTTCAACGGCGCCTCCATGTACGGCGCGGGCATGTACCAGGTGACCTTCCGCAGTGGCATGCGTCGTTCCCAGTCGACCTCATTCCTGTGGCCGGCCCTGCGCCGCAAGAACCTCACTCTCAAGACCGGCGCTCGTGTACTGCGCGTCGTCATCGAGAAGGGGCGTGCCGTCGGCGTGGAGATCGGCCACGGCCGCACCTCCAAGATCGTCCGGGCGGACCACGAGGTCATCCTCGCCAGCGGTGCCATCAACACCCCCCGCCTGCTGATGCTGTCCGGCATCGGCGCCGCAGATGAACTCAGCCCGCTCGGCATCACGCCTGTCCATGATCTACCGGGGGTGGGCAAGAACCTGATGGACCACCTCAACACCAACGTCCATTCCCGTCTGAAGGAACCCATCAGCTACGACGGACTCGACCGATTCCCCAAGCTCCTGGCCCCCGGCATGCGCTGGATCTTCATGCGCACCGGACCGGCCTCTTCCGTCATCGTCGAAGGCGGCGGCTTCTTCGAGAGCCCCGGCGCAGATCGCCCCGACATGCAGATCCACATCGCACCCGCGATGGTGGTCCGGGGCGGCCGGACCCGCCTCGACGGGCACGGGTTCACCATCAACTCGACGTTCCTGCGACCCGAAAGCGTCGGCACGGTCAAGCTCGCCAACAGCGACCCCACGGCCGAGCCGCTGATCGACCCCAGGTACCTCAGCGCCCCACGCGACAAGGAGATGGCGCTGCTGCAGGTGCGAACGATCCGCGAAGTGCTCGCCCAGCCGGAAATGGCCCACTTCATCAAGGAAGAGCGCCTGCCCGGCTCCCGGATGCGAACGGACGAGGAGATCATGACCTACGTCCGCCAATACGCCTCCTGCGACTACCACCCCGTCGGCACATGCCGCATGGGCCCCGGCGACGACGCGGTCGTCGATCCACAACTGCGCCTGCGCGGCATTGCCGGACTGCGCGTGGTGGACGCCTCCGTGATGCCGAAGCTGATCAGCGGCAACACCATGGCCCCGACCATGATGATCGCCGAGAAGGGCGCCGACCTGATCAAGAAGTAGAAGACCGCTCAGCGCACCATCAGCCGTGAATCGTAGGGCGGGTAGCCGCGCTTCCCGGTGTAGTCGGCGCGGATCGCGGCCAGGTCGAGCACATCGTCGACCAAATCGGCGACGAACCGGGCCAGGTGATCCTGGGGCAGCCAGTCGTCCAGCGACGGGGGCAGCAGCAGGACCTGGTGCGGGTCGAACGACCGAAACCGCTTGTCCACCGCCGCCGGACGGCCCTGCGGCTGCCTCTTCTCGACCGGCTCGACCTCGAACAGCCCATCCCCATCACGCATACCTCCATCATCCCGCACGAATGGTTACCAACCGGAGCCGACCCCGGCGGTTGCGATTCAGAGGGACCGCCGACAGCGGTTCGATCGTTTCCCTGCGGTTTTCCCGCGATGCCGCCTGACTTCGGTATCGGCTCAGCGGCTTCAGCGGGGTGTCTGGGAACGGAAACTGTGGCCGAGCTCGGGGCCGAGTCCGTAGTAGTGACGAAAGTTGTAGATCAGCGGGCTCCACATGGCCGGGTCGACGTGCTGAGAGCCGGGGACGACAATGCGCGGATCGGCGTGGACCTTGAGCACATGGGCTTCGATGATGAGGAACCCGCCGGAGACGTCAGGCTGGACCCGGGCGGCACGGGCCTCCAGCTGCAGGGGGCATTCGGCGACCCGGGGCGGCCCGACCAGCTCGGAGGGCTCAGGTCGCAGGCCCGCAGCCGCGAACTTGTCCGGCTCGAAGCGGAAGCCACCACGCTTGTCCACGGGTACGGGGGCGCGCCCGGTGAGCGGCGCAAGCTGTTCCACCGCCGACCACTGAGTCGGCGCGGGCAGGTTGATCACGAGATCGGGGCGGCTGCGGAGATTGTGCGCGGTCTGTCCCTCGCCGCCCACGCCCAGGACGATCACCTGGCCCAGTGCCCAAGCCGAGGACATCGGCGCAAGGTTGAAGGAGCCATCCTCGTTCTCCGTGGAGAGCAGCACGACCGGTGTCCCGAAGTACAGGATGCTCGGCGTGATGGTCACGTGATCCGCCGAGGTGTCGGTGGGCGCGCTGCCCGATGTCATGGTGTTCATGGGACTCGACGGTAGGGCGGGGGCTCTTCGGCGCGCGCCGAAGGATCGCTGGTGGATGATGGACGATGATGAACAGCCGTGACGCGCATGTCGAGGGCCCGGACCTGGCCGCCCTGGCCGGTCTGCCGGCCGACAGCACCCGGGCGGGCTTCTGCCTTGCGCTGCTGGACGGCCGAGCGTGGACCGCGATCGAGTTGGCTCGCCATGCCGGGGTGGCTGCCTCGACTGCGACCGAGCACTTGAACCTCCTTGTCGCCGGAGGGTTGCCGGCACAGGAGCATCAGGGCCGTCATCGCTACGTTCGCCTGGCCGACCCCGATACGGCGGAACTGATCGAGAACCTTGCCTCCATGGCTCCTCGACACACCGGCCCCGCTCCACTCGCTGCCGGCCGTCAACCGCAGCCGGGCGCCGGCCCGCGCCCGCACGTGCTATGACCACCTCGCCGGCGCCCTCGGGGTCGCGATCACCACGGCCATGACCGATCGGGGACTGCTGGACTGGGAGCAAGAGCTGACGCTCACCGGCAACGGGATCACCTGGCTGGACGAGCTCGGCATCACACTTCCACCCGACAAGCGGCGTCCGCCTGTCCGCTCCTGCCCGGACTGGACGGAACGCCGACCCCACCTGGCCCGCCGACAAGGACCGCCGCCGACGCCTACCCGGAACGCTTCACCGAGGTGGTAAGGCACGTCACCGCGTTCGCGGACGCCCGCTTGACCGCCGCCGCCGCCGCCACGAGAACGTGGAACGCGGCGACCTCCACCTGGTCGTGAACCAAAGGGACACGAACGAGGGAGAGCAATGCGAGTTGGCGCCACGGCAAAGGCCCGCCGTCCGCGCCAAAGTCTTGGGCTTTCCCATCGGCGTGTACATCGGTTCCGGCGGACCATGGTGGACGCAGGACTTCGGACGGTGATCGACAGGCACCGTGACCACCGATTCCGCTCGCGGTGACGCGGGCGCTTTGTTCGGAACCCGGTGCCGCTCCCGAAGGCATCGGCCTCCCGTTAAGGGTTCGGCCGTTGCGGTGGCACGCCGACCGGCCCCGCGGGCGTGGCAGCGGGGGATTGCTCCGCCGTACTCCGGGCCATCCCCGATGACCTGCTTCGCCGCTGCGGCCACAGCCTCCCGACGGCCACGCTCGGCCTCGTCATCCGCGTCCACGTCGCCGCCGCAGATGTGGACGGGGTGCACCTCCACTTCGACACCCTCGACCGGAAGCCGCCGTTCGGGTCACACAAGGCGGCCCTTCCGGTGAATGCCGAACGCCTCGTGAGCGAGGTGGGTCGCAGGGGGTACGGGGTCTCGGCAATGTGCGAACCCGGAACCCGCGAGGAGATCGGCCATGTACGCAGCTGTCCGGCGGTATGAAGGTGTGACCGATGCGGCCGAGGCGGCACGCGTGGTGAAAGAAGGGTTCGTGCCGCTCATCCGCCGGGTTCCCGGCTTCGTGGCCTACTACTGGATCGATGCCGGGGACGGAGTGATGGTCTCGACCAGTGTCTTCCAGGACCGGGCCGGTGCCGAGGCGTCGATCTCGAGGGCGTCGGAGTTCGCGCGGGACAACCTCGCGGCGGTGCTCCCCACTCCTCCCCGGGTCATGGCCGGGGAGGTTGTGGCTTCCGCATAGCGGCGCATGCGTGCACCTGGTTCGGAGTGTGTGCCGCAGTGTGAGATCGCCGGCGCGAAGCAGTGACGCGCGAGCGCTCATCTCCGCAATGGCGCGCCTGGCACTGAGGTTGTACGGGTCCGGGCTGAGGCCCGCAGAGGTTCTGCAGCGGTGCTACGGGGTCCGGTTCCCGCGGGAGTTCTTCGTGTTGGCCGAAACACCCGAAGCCACCGAGGAATTGCTCATCGTCCTTTTCAACCAGCCGTGGCGGATGGCTGTCCCTCCGGAACGGAGAGGCCCCCGCGCCTCCGTGCTACCCCAACAGGAGGAACAGGAGCAGGCCCTGCTTGCTCGTGACCGGGACCTGTTGCCCCTGCTGGTCCCGATCGGTCTCCACGCACGCCATGGCGGCAAGACGGTCGGCTACCGACTCAGCGAACTGGCTGCCGGCCGCACCACGGTCTTCGCTCTCTCTCGCAACGCCCGACACGACAGCCCGATCGAACCCATTGGCGATTCCCTTCTGGCCTTTCGGCACGAGCATCACGCCGACGCCTACAAGGCTGTTCGCGACCAGTACAACGCGCCGTCCAACCGCGGCGCCGGGATGGTCGATGCCGACGAGGTGGGCGAGCTCGCAGTCCTGGTCAGGCACGTCCAAGACCTGCAGCACCGCGCGGCGGCGCAGCCAGGGGAAGTCGATTCCTGCCGAAATCGAGCTTGCATCGACGCCGCGCGTGACTCTCGGACGCGCCGCGAACCGACACCACGGACGCCGGCGGCCACCAAGGCAGCTTCACAGAGACCCCATGGACTGTAGGTCGGCGACCGTCACGAAATATCCGCCACAGCCATCACCCGCCCCCGATGGGTGCCTGCTCGGCATGTGAGGTGCCACGAAGGTTTCCGGTTGGGGTCGGGGCCGTCGGTGTGGGGGTGTGGCGTTGTCGGCCCCGGGGGTGGTTGATGGCGGGTTCGGTGTGTGAGGGTGGCAGGAGGGCGTCCAGGCCGCTTGTCGGGGCTTTCTGGTGTGGGTGTCGGGGTGGGCTTGCGATGGCTGTGGAGGGCCGGTTCGATGCGGCTGGGGTCGGTTTCGGGTCGGCCCGTTTGGGTGCGGAGGTGGGGCCGCGGAGCGGGCTGGTGGGTCCTGTGTGGTTGTCCGGTGGATTCTCGTCGGGCTGTCCCGTGGGGTGCGTGGGTGCGAAATCGGGATCTGTTCTTGTCCGTGGGGGAGTTGGTGGTCTCGCCGCGGTCGGGTGAGTGGGACGACGCCCTGGGATCGGCCGGCCGCACGGTGAGAATGCCCTGCCCGGCGTGACGGGACGCACCAGGCCGGGGTTGGGGTCCGGTGGGGCCTGTGGACGGCCGATGCCGCCGAGGACGCGCGCACTTGCGGGGCCGTCCCTCTTCGAGACGACGGCTGCGGCTTCCACACCCTCCTTGTGGTCAGCGGACCCAATGCGTGGCGCCATGTGGTTCGACGGACGCGCGACCTGCGATCGCCTCAACCCGCTTTTGAACGACGACGGACAGCCCGCGACCTTCGGCGAGTGGTACGTGGACTGGCTCACCCGCGAAAATCGGCTGACAACCCCGGAACTGCGTCGTGCGGCAAACGACCGCTGGCACGCAGGGACGGACGTGCCCATCCGGCTCCGCTGGTTCGACTCGTGAGCCGTCAGTGCTCTGGCCGCGAGCCGCGTTCCCGGTTCCGCGTGGCCAGGGCGCAGGGGTTTGCGGGGCTCGATGCGCCACATCTAGGATTGTGGTCGGTCCGAGAGGGACCTGTCACGAGACGGGAGACGACGCCATGTCGGACGCCACCGACACCCACGTCCGTGCGCGCCGCAAGGACGCCAACCATCCCGAGGACGGTGCGCGTGAGCGCCTGCTGTGGATGGACGTCGCCGTGTGGCGGCGGGCCCGCGCCCGCGCGGCCGACGACGCCCTGGGTCTGACGCCGGTGCTCGAGGCCCTCCTGGACGCCTACGCCGACGGCCGGGTGACGGTGACCCCGCCCGCGGGCCGTTCGCTGGGCCCGACCCGGGACGGCACCGCCCGCACCGGTTGCCGCACGGGCCCGCTGTCGCACCACGTGTGGTCGCGCGCCGACCACCGGCGCGCCGCAGCGGGCATGAAGTCGATGCCCGTGCTGTGCGAGCTGCTGCTCGGCGGCTACGTCGACGGACACCTGACCACCACGCTGACCGCGACCGGCCACGTACCCCGCACCCACCGAGAGGACGACGCGGCATGACCGAGCCCACCGCACCCCTGCCGGGCGGCGCACGGCTGCCCCGCCCCGAGCGCAACCCCGACGCCCTGCGCGTGGCCCTCGCACGCGTCGCGCCGCACCGCCTGCCCGAGATGGAACGCCAGAAGAACGAGGCCTTCCAACTCGCCGCCCAAACCGCACACCTGGGCCCGATCCAGGGCTGGCTGACGGTGTGGGCGGGCGAGGTCGAGATCGAACGCCGCCCCGACCTGAACGCCCGCCGCCATGCGGCCGAGCAGACCCTGCAAACCCTGCAACGCCACGACCCCGCCTGGCAGGCCGCACGCGCGGAACTCCTCGCCGTCCTCACCGAGGCCCGCGAGGCCACCACGTGACCTGGGCGTGGGAGTACGAACCCGACGAGGCGTACGTGACCGGCGACGCGCCCCCGGCCCTGCTCGTCCAGATCGAGGACAAAGCCGCCGAACTCGTCCGCGCCGCCGAAGCCCTCTACATCCACGGCGAGGCATACGACGGCATGTCACCCCAAGGCGGCACGGCCCTGGTCGCGAACGGCATGTTCGTCTACCAGGTCGTCCCACGTCACGAACGCGTCTACATCCTGCAGGTCACCGCCTGGTAAACCGCACTCACCCCAGACGCTCGCCTCTCCGGGCCGCCGGCCGCTTCGGTGCCCTCGATCGGCGGGCGTGGCCGCGCGAGCGCTTCGAACACCGAGGCCGTCGCCCCCGGGCGGCCCCTGTCGCGGGGATGCCGGAACCGGGCCGATCACCGCGGATTCGCCATCGACCACCGGATCCGGCGGCTGCGACCCTCGAAGGATCCGGCCGACCTGCGCACACGCAGCCTCCACGCCCGCGCCGGCGCGCCGTCGGCGGATGGCGGCGCCCGTCCACGCGATCAGGAGGGCGCCGTCCCGGACCGCGGCCACCGGCCCCGACCGCCCGACCCGTTCCCCGAGTCCGCGGCACAACGCTCCGTCCGCAGGCGACAGTCCCGTTCTGCGGATTCCCAGCGGCCCACCCCGCGCGTGGCTTCGTTCGCTTTCAGTAGCAGCGTTTGTCCGGCAGGTTGGGCAGCAGACGGAGGTCGATGGGCGCGGAAATGTTCACGAGAAATGACGTCAGGGCATGAGATGGTCGGCCCCCTGTGAGGATGGCGGACCGTCGAAACTGAACCCACAGGAAGATAAGTTCGGCACCCGGGGTCGAGCTTCATCGGTGTAGTTGGCCACCCAGTGCCTGTGATCTACTGCCGGTCATGCCGTTGTTGTTGCTGGACCTCGACAACACCCTGGTCGACCGCGATACAGCCTTCCGTACCGCCGTCGCCGACTTCCTTGCCCGGCACGGCCTGCCCGACTCCGAGCTCGCGTGGGTGACCGCGCTTGATGCCGGCGGCTATACCGCGCGGCACGAAGTCACCACGGCCCTGGCCGACCGATACGGCGACATGGTGCCAACCACCGCTATCCGCGCCCTTCTCGACAATGGCGGCGCCGACCACGTCGTCCTGACGCCCTCGTCCCACGAGGCGTTGAGCAGGGCACGGGGCGATGGTTGGGCCTGTGTGATCGTCACCAACGGCCGCACCGTTCAGCAGGAAGCGAAGATCCGTAACACCGGACTCGACCGACTCGTCCAGGGCTGGGTGATCTCCGAGGCCGTCGGCCACAAGAAGCCGGAACCGGAGATCTTCCATGCGGCAGCGGCAACCGTCGGCATTCCGCTGCCTGGTGCGTGGATCATCGGCGATTCACCGCATGCCGACATTGCCGGCGCCGAACGGCTCGGGCTTCGCAGCGTGTGGGTGGCGAACGGCCGGCCCTGGTCCCAGGATTCCTACCGGCCCACCCACGTCGCGAACAGCGTTGCCTCTGCGATCGGCCACGCCATGCGGAATCCGGGATAGGCCGCCGCCACCCCGTCGAAACCCCGGGCCCTCCGAAATGGCTTAAATGCATGGGACGGTCCGCCGCCCGTGAAGGCGGCGGACCGTCGAGACTGAACCCGCAGGAGTCAGCCGGCCGTCGCAGGCTGTTCGGCTCGGGCCCGCGTGCTGGCGAGGCGATAGGAGTCGGTGCCGGTTTCGATGATCGTGCCGTTGAACGTGAGGCGGTCGACGATGGCCGCGCAGAGGCGAGGGTCGGTGAATGTCTTGGCCCAGCCAACTGGGGCTGGCACTTGTTCCTTTTCGGGAATCGCCGCTGCCACCGGCCCGTATCCATCTCCGGCGGCCCTCGTTGGTCTTCGTGGTGGTGCTCGCATTCTCCAGGTGCTGCCTTGACGGGTCAGGTGCGAGGAAGGTGTGCCGGTGACGTCCCAGTTGCGGGTGATCCGAGGCGGCGGCGTCCCGCTTGAACCGGTGACCGCCGATCCGGCGGAGTTCCAGGCCGAGTGCGTCGAGGCGTTCGTCGCCTCGTGGCGGGCGCGCGGCTTCAGTCCGGTGACGATCGAGAACGACATCGGCCTGTTGGAGCGAACGTTGAACGCGCTCGGGCGGCCGGCGTGGGACGTCACCCCGGAGGACATCGACCGCGTCGTCGGTGACCTGGCCGTTGCCAGCCGGACAGCGTCGACTCGACGCGGATACGTGCAGATCTTCAATGCCTTCCATCGTTTCCTGCAGGTCCGCAAGGCCGTCGAGATCGAGACGGGCTTCGGTGTCCGGCTGGTCTGTCCGGTGGACGAGTTCAACGCCTCGCGCCATGTCGGCGACGACTCCCCGGCCGAGAAGGCGCCACCGGCTCCCGAGCGGGTGGTCGAGTTCTTCGACTTCCTCAAGGCCCGGATCGCGACCGCGCGCAAGTACGCACCCGCCGCCCGCGACTACGCGATGTTCCGGACGCTCTATCACGCCGGCCGTCGTTCGGAGGAGGCGTCGCTTCTGGACCTTCCGGACGTCCACTTCTCGCGCGGTCCGTTCGGCAAGCTCCACGTCCGCTTCGGCAAGGGCGCCCGCACCTCCGGTCCGCGCCCGCGGTGGGTGCCGATGCTCGACGGCCTCGACCTGGTGCTGCACTGGTTTCTCGACGACGTCCGCGGAAGGTTCCCGGACTCGCCCGTGCTGTTCGCGGACGAGTCAGGCGGCCCCCTGCATCGCGGGACGATCCGCAATCGCCGGCGCCATCTCATGGAGTTGGAGGGCCGACCGCCCGCCGACCGGTTCAGTCCACATGCTCTACGGCGGGCGTGCGCGACGCACAACTACGAGCGCGGTGTGGACCTGGTGGCCATTCAGCAACTCCTCGGCCACTGGACCGTCGGCTCGACCATGAGATACGTCCGCCCGTCCGCGACGTTCGTCGAGGACGCCTATCGGCGCGCGATCACCACCACACTCGGCGAACTCACCGCGGGAGAGGACGGTCGCTCGTGAAGATCCGATGGCGACTGCGGATGGCCGCCGCCCAGCGCGAGGTCTGGACCGGCACGCAACTCCAGCGGCTCCTGGCGGAACGCGCCGGCGTCCAGCTGTCCTCCGCGTCGGTGTCCGCGCTGTTCACCAAGGAACCCTCGCAGGTGAAGATGAGCACCCTCATCGCGTTGTGCACCGCCCTGGAGTGCACCCCCAACGACCTCTTCGAGGTGGATACCACCCCCGTCGAACGACCCGCGGCGCCCCTGCGGCCGGTCGCGGAAACACCGAAGCTGGAACGGCCTGCCCACCGGCCGGGGACGCCGGGTCACCACCGGTGAACCGGACCTGCCGGGGCCGCGTCGCACGACCGCCTTCGGCGACGAGGCCGGGCCGCTCAGGGCCCTGCTCAACCGGGCCGCGGCCACTCGGATCGAGGTCGGCCGCCGACCGTTGTCGATCTACGACGAACTCACGGGCACCCGCCCCTTCAACACCCCTCCCGAGAGCAAGGAAACACGTTGAGCGAGCTGACCGGCAACCGCATCCGCACCACGGCCGGCAAGCTCGGCCTGCCCCATCTCGCCGACGGGCTGGACCAGTTCGCGCGCCGGGCCGAGGAAGGCAAGCTCGGCTATCTCGACTTCCTCGACCTCGTCCTCTCCGAGGAACTCGCCGTCCGTGACGACCGGCGTTTCCGCAGGGCCCTGCTGTTCTCGAAGCTGCCACACCACAAGACGCTGGACGACTACGACTTCTCGTTCCAGCCCGACCTCGACCCGCGCAAGGTCAAGGACCTGGCCACCCTGTGCTTCGTCGAGGCCAAGGCGAACGCCGCCCTGCTGGGGCCGCCCGGGGTCGGCAAGACACACATCGCCGTCGCCCTGGCGGTCGCGGCCTGCCGGGCCGGGTTCTCCGTCTACTTCACCACGCTCGACGACATGGTCCGACAGCTGAAGGCCGCAGAGGCCGCCGGGCGCCTGACCTCCAAACTCGGCTCCTACCTGCGGCCGGGCGTCCTCGTGGTCGACGAGGTGGGCTACCAGCCCCTCGAACGCGCCGAAGCCAACCTGGTCTTCCAGGTGATCTCCAAGCGCTACGAGAAGGGCTCGATCATCCTGACCTCGAACAAGACCTTCAGCGAATGGGGACAGGTGTTCGGCGACGAGGTCCTCGCCACCGCCATCCTCGACCGGCTCCTTCACCATTGCGACGTCGTCGCGATCAACGGTCCCAGCTATCGACTGAAGAACCGGCTGAAGGCCATCGAGCGCGAAACCGACGTCGCCTGACAACTGGGCACGTTCGGCTGTACTCGGCTGAGCACATTCCTCAGTACGCCGACACGCGGCGAACTCGCTGGTCAACCTGCTTTTGCCGACGCCGGCTTCGTTGTCCCAGACGAGCGTCTTGGGGACTGCGTGCCAACCGTCGGCCGGCAGCCGCCAGTGACCGTCGATCAGGTCGCCGGTCTGCCGCGAGGGCAGCATCCGGGCCGTGATCACCCGCGAATACCCGGAGACGACGACCAGGACCGGCGGGCGCCCCGACTGGCCGTAGCCGAGCGGGATGTCCACGGCCGGGAACCACAGGTCGCACTGAGCGAGCTCTCCGGGCCGGTAGATCGTCCGGGAGACCGGGTCCACCGGCGGGTAGGCCGGTCGCAGCTCCCGCACCCGCTAGCGCAGGATCGTCAGCCCCCGCTCCCAACCGATCCGCTCCGCGATCACCGTGGCAGGCATCGTCGGGGTCTCCTTCAAGAGCTCCCGCACGACCGGCTCCACCGCATCCACCGCCGAACCCTTCGGCGCCCGCCGGTACTGCGGCGGCCGGTCCGAGGCCAGTGCCCGCAGCACCGTGCCTCGGGAGATCCCGAGCCGCCGAGCGACAGCCCGCGCCGACAAGCCCTCAGCCCGGTGCAACCGGCGAATCTCAGCCCAGTCCTCCACGTGGATCACCTCTCTTCCTCCTGACTCCAGTACCAATGAAGTCAGGATGATCAAGAGATCGCAGAGTGGCCCGCTTTTGATGCGCCGTCCGTGGACCTCAATTCAGGTTCTGGATCACTTTCCGTGCTGATATGACTAGCCGTCACCGACCGAGCCAGGAGCGGGTTCCGGCTACGAAGCGAGGAGCACGCGCTTGGGCAGGAGGTCCAGGCCGGCCCGGCCGAACATCTGCCGCTTCAGCATCTTGATCCGGTTCACCTGACCGTCCACCGCACCCGAGCTGAACGGCAGACTCAACCCCGCCTCCACCGCCCGAAGATCAGAAACGATCCCGTTCACGAACGACACCAACTCGGGCGGACCGGTGGCCTTCACCTGGTCGATCCAGCTGGTCAGCTGATTGCGGCCGGTACGGGCGGTCATCATCTCGGCGAAGGTTCGGACATGGTTGGCGGTGGTGTCGAGCTCGGGGCAGCGGGCGAGGACGCCCTCGAGCTTGAGGGTCTCTTCCAGGGTGAGGCCCTCGGGGTGGCGGGTGATCCAGGAGGTCACGTCGCGGACCGAGGGCGGTCGGGTGGAGCGGTCCTGCGGCTGGGAACCGGATCGTAGGGGCCTCAGGTAGTCGCGCAGGACGGTCAGGCCGCCGGTGTAACCGGCGGCCCTGATCTCGTCGAAGAGCGTCCTCGCGGTGGTGCGGCCTTCCTGCCACTGCTGGTGGAGGTAGGGCTTGTAGTCGTCCAGAACGCTGGCACGGCCCTGCCACTTGCCGACCACGAGGTCCTCGGGGGCGTCGGCCCGGGCGAACCGGCTCACGGTGCCGCGGGCCAAGCCCAGCCGGCGGCTGATCTCCCGCCGGGACAAACCCTGGTCGAGCAGGGTATGCACGGCCTGATGTCGCTCGTGGGTGCGGTCCGCGTATCGGTGTGCCGCCCGGTCCGCCTTCGCCGTCGTGGTGATCTTCTCCAGTTCGGCGAGGGCGGCTGCGGATTCCTCCCGGGTGGGGACACGGGCGGGTTCACGCAGTCGTGTGGAGTGTCGGGTGACGCAGCGTTCCACGGCTTCCGTGAGGTTGTGGAACAGGTGCCAGCGATCTGCGACTTGGACCGCGTTCGGTGCACCGACGCGGGCGCCTTCTGCGTAGCCGGGGGCACGGTCTCGGCAGATTACCTCGACGCCGGGGTGCTCGGTCAGCCAGCGGGCGAGGGTGGTGGCCTCCCGGTCGGGTAGAAGGTCGACGGGACGACGGGTCTCGACATTGATCAGTACGGCGCCGTAGACGTGGCCCTTGCACAGGGCGAAGTCGTCAACTCCCAGTACTCGTGGTGTCGTTGCCTGCGGATCGGGCATCGCGCGGATCATCCGCAGCAGCGTCGAGCGGCTGATCGTCGAGTTGAGCACGTCGGACAGTCGGGCGCCGGCTCGGCCGGCCAACATCAGTGCCACCGCCTGCAGGACCGTGTGCAGGCGCAGGCTTCGTCGCCCGTGGCGGAAGGTGAATCCGGCGACCTGCTCGACGAATGTCGCCCGGGCACACGCCATGGTGCGGCAGCGAAAGCGCCGGACCTCCAGCTTCACGACCACCCTGCGACCACCGACTGCCGAGTCCGCCAACCGGCGCTGGTACCGGCTGTGGACCCGACGTGACCTGGCGCCGCAGGCCGGGCAAGGCGCCTCGGGCGCACACGCGCGGGCCGCGACGGTCACGCTGTCGCCGTCGATCTCGATGTTCGCTATCTCCAGGTCGCCCAGGCCTGGGAACAGGACTTCCTTGGCATCCACGTCGTTCACGGCCATGGATCATCACGAACGTGGTACCGGCCAAGTCGGAGAACGTCGAAATGGATCACAAGCGTTGGTGTCGTTCGTGAACGGGATCGTTTCTGATCTTCGGGCGGTGGAGGCGGGGTTGAGTCTGCCGTTCAGCTCGGGTGCGGTGGAGGGTCAGGTGAACCGGATCAAGATGCTGAAGCGGCAGATGTTCGGCCGGGCCGGCCTGGACCTCCTGCGCAAGCGCGTGCTCCTCGCTTCGTAGCCGGAACCCGCTCCTGGCTCGGTCGGTGACGGCTAGTCATATCAGCACGGAAAGTGATCCAGAACCAATTTTCACCCGTTGCCGACACCCCGGAAATGTTCGGCGCCGTGCGTCCGCCTGCGGGTGGCCTATACGGTCAGGCCTTCGTTGCGTCTGCCCAGCCCGCCGTAGTTGACCGACAGGTTGTTCGACGCCGTGGCGAGGGGCTTCGTGTGCGGCCGGGGTTCGCGGTCGTGAGGCGGCGGTAGACCTCGACGGCTTCCGTCGTGATCCATTCGTCGAGCAACTCCTGCAACTGCGGCACAGTCCAACACGCCTCGCTCGCCACGCCCCGCCTGCGCCTGGTCACGTTCGAGCCGGTGTACCCGGCCACGTGCACGGATTCGGGGTCCACGAACATGCGGGAGTCCCGACGTGGACCCGCGCGAGCATGGGGTGTTGCCTTCCGGCCCTTCGGGGCAGCCGCGGTGTCCCGTTTGATTCTGTTGCCGATCGTGCTCGGCCCGGCCGGCGCCCACGGCAGAACCGACTGTCTGTTCGACCTGGCCGCGAGCCGGTGATGTTTGTCGGCCCGGGTGTACGAGGTGGCATGAAGATGGCCTGGACACTGCGGGGTAGTAGCTGTCGCACAGGCCCCGGGTCGACCGGTGCACGGCGCGCGACGGCAAGCACGGATAACGGGGCCTCGGGCCCGGGCGAGAAAGAGAGAAGCACCTCGGCCGGTACGAAAGACGCAGAAGGAGATGTCGGCGTCGTCGGGAGCCCGAACAGAGGCCCCGACCTGCCTGTTCGGGCGTCCGGCGGGCCGGGGGCACCTCACCCCCGGCCGCACCGCCCACGCACCCTCGAACGCACCGGTGGGCCCACGGGCGCGGTCACCGGGGCCGGCGCACGATGGCCTGCAGGTCGCCGTCGGCCCGGGACGATCCGGGCGGCGGGGCGCTACGGCGGGCGACCATCCGGCTTCGACGTCTCAGCCGAACGCACAGTCCATGCCCCCGCAGGCCTCGATGCCCACGCTGTCTTCGTGTAGTCGCGTGGTCTCGGTTGTCACGGTGCGCGCGTCGGTGTGCTCCCAACTCCGGTCCACCGCGTCGCGGACGTCCTGGTCCTCGTCTGGTGTCAGATACCGCGACAACACCGCGGCGCAATGTGCCCCGAGGCGCTTGCGCGGGTGCCGAGGGCCGCACCGGCCGACCAGGAATTCTCCCCCTCTGATGGCACACATGGTGAGGAACACGCCCACCGCGAGAACCGCGTACAGGTATGCCCAGTCGGGGACGACCAGCACCGCCCACGTGATCGTGCAGGCCCAGACGATTGCCGTGGTCACGCGCGTGGCGGTCGTGGTCACGGCCTTGGCACGCCGTTCGATCACATCCAGCTCGGGGGCGACCCGGGGAACGTCCCGATGATCGAGGTCGTGCGCGAGGTCGCGCAGTCGCACCCGACCCAGCGCCGCGCGCCTGCGGACGGCGTCGAGGATCCGAGCGCTGTACGGGTCGGGGGCCTGGTCGGGCGAGGTGTCGGTCGCGGTCACCAGACCGTCCCGGGAGATGTGCACCAGTCCGCGCCGGTGCAATACTCGGGCGCCCGCGCAGACGAAGCCCCGCGCGCCCTGGGCCTCGCACGCCGCCTGCCAGAGCGTGATCTCGCCGCGCTTCGCCCGCGCGACCACGGCATTGCCCGGCCTC
This sequence comes from Embleya sp. NBC_00888, assembly GCF_045207655.1. NCBI lineage: Bacteria > Bacillati > Actinomycetota > Actinomycetes > Kitasatosporales > Streptomycetaceae > Embleya > Embleya sp. NBC_00888. Next base: position 5,251,602 of record NZ_CP108785.1, read on the forward strand.
AGAACCCACCAGCGCGCGATGCCCAGCGACAGACACACCACGACGAACGCACCCACACCGGCGACCAACGTCCACAACGCCGCCATCGCCGTCGTCGCTGTCATGATCGCTCCCGTCCGCAGGCGCGTAATCACTCCACCGACGACGATCCCGGTCCCCGCCCCGACGCGCAAGGGGGAGGCACCCTTCGATCGCTCGCGAGACGAGACGGCCGGCACCGTCCGCCGCCCGAGCCGGGGGCCCCGACGGCCCGACGTCACACACGCGGAGGAAACATGATCGTATCGCCGCGGGAACCCGCAAATCATCCGGTGTGATTCCGGGGGCGGTGGTTGGTGTGTGGGTGGTGGTGTGGGCTGGGGTGGGTGTTGCAGGTGGCGTGAGAACGTTTCGGCGCCGTCTGGGTTGGGGTGCGGTCATTGTCACTCTCTGCCATGACGTGTCTGCGACGGTTCGCCGGGGCTCCAGGAGGCGGCCGGTGTCGCGCCACGGTGTGGCGGCAGCGCCCAGCAGCCCTCGGATCGTCGCCGAGCCGGGCGGTTTGGCCTGCACTCCGAAGTCCAAGCCGGCTACCTCGAAGTCGTCGACCGGTGGGAGGACAATGCCCTGCTCGGCGTGCCGTGACATTGGCCGTGCGCCCCGCGACCTGCGGGCGCCGGCTGGGTCACCGCGTCGTCCGGTCAGCGCATCAGCGTTGGACCGTGTCGTGGATGGTGCGCTTCTGCGGCCTACGGATCATGTCTGCCCCGGACCCAAACGAGCGGACGGGGAGGTAGTTCAGCGGTTGGACGTAGGTGGGCTTGGCCCACTCCTCCGTGTCGGAGACACTCTCGAAGTCGTTGTACGCCTGCATCCCGGAGTCGTGTTCGTGTTCGGGGCGTTCGAGGTACAGGCGCGCGGCAACGACCCATCCGGTGTCCTTGGAGTGGTCGGATTGCTGGATCTTGACCGAGCCGATCCGAGTCAGTTCGTCTTCAAGGAGTAGGTGTTGTCGTCGGTCGGGAGTTCGCAGCTTTCACCCGTGTGATTCGGGCCGCTGAACAAGGTCACCGTCGCGGGCTTGTCGTACATGAGGCCGGTCCTCCGTCTCGTGCGGGCCCGTCACTCGCCGACCTCAAACTCCGTTTCCGGGCGCGGGCGGGGGATTGGTGTTGCGCGCGGGAGTGGGCGTCGGTGCTTGCCGCGGGGGTGAGCGGGACGGGGCGCTGGGGGTGTTGGCGCCGTTCGCCGACACTAGTTGGTGGGTGGCGGTGGAGACGGTCGCGGAGCACCTGGCCGGGTGGGGGCGCACGGCCGAGGCGATCGCCCTGGTCCGCCCGGCGGCGGAGCGCGGCGAGGGGCCCGCGATCAAGCGGCTGGCGGCGCTGTCGGCCGGCGAAGGCCGGATCGACGAGGCGATCGCGGTGCTGGCCCCGCGCACCGCGGACATGTTCCGCGCCTGGGAGTTGGTCGACCTGACCGCCGGATGTGGCCGTGACGACACGGTGTTGCGCCTGCTGCCCGCGGTGCCCGCCGAGCCGTCGTTCGGGGAGTTCCCCCGTGTCGTGGGTCTGCCCGCCGAGGTGTTGGAGCGCCAAGGCCGCGTCGACGAGGCCCTGGCCCTGTTGGCCACTCGAGTCCACCACCCAAACGGGTCGGTCAACCTGGTCGAGCAGTACGCCGACATCCTCGCGCGCCACGACCGGGAAGCGGAGCTGCGGGACTTCGCCGACGGGGCCGGCGGAGTGCACGCGGCGTCGCGTCTGGCCCTCCACCTGGAGGAACGGGGCCGCGTGGACGACACCGTCGACGCCCTGCGACCGTTCGTCGCCACTGGCGGCCTGAATCCCGCGCTGGGCACGGCGGAGATACTGTTCCGACACGGCCGCGTCGACGAGGCGGTCGAGCTGTTGCGCCCGGCGCCGGGGTTGGAGTATTACGAGGCATGGGCTCTGCAGTCGCTGTTCATCCTGCTGATCGAACGCGGGCGGGCCGAGGAGGCTCTGGCCATGGTCGACGGGTTGGCCCCGGTCGCCGATATGTCGGTCGAACTATTCGGCCTGCATGTCTGGTTGCTCTCCGAGCTGGGCCGTGCCGACCGGGCCATCGCCGAAGTGCGCGCGAGTCCGGACGCCGACACCTCGAACATGAGGGGCCATCCGGTCGACCTCCTGACGCTCACCGGGCGCCTCGACGAGGCCATCGAGATCCTCACACCGAGCACGAGGGAGTGGGACGTCGCCACCCTGGCTTCGTTGCTGATCCGTGTGGGACGGGTCAAGGAGGCGGTCGCCACCTGGCACGACCGTGACATCACTCCCGTGTCGACTTCCTGGGGCGCGTGGTGAGGCTGCCGTGATTCCGGGTGGTGGTCGGTGTGTGTGGATCCCCCCGGGCAACACCGTGTTCACCAGTGCATGCCGATTGCGGTGAGCAACTGCTCCCGCTGCTCTGGCAGCGCTTCACCCGTCTCACCTGACGTGTACCGAGCCATGCCGGCCTACGTTGACCAGCACTTCGACCGGATACCCCGCCGCGGTGGTAGCGCCGAGGTACGGTGAGACGTCATACGGAGCATGGAGGGCACCATGCGGGCGGCAGCGCCAACAGACCCAAGACCTGCCAAACCCCGTCCTGCTATGGGACCTCCTCCAAGCCCGGCGGAAAGCCTTCCGAGGCCGGGGATCAGGGGGCACGCGTGACCGGTTGGGTGCTGGCTTGGGACGGCAGTCCGAGCAACCTCGATGCGACCAAACACGGTGTCGGCTCGCGATTCCGATGGTCGATGGGGCGGAACTTCTCCCCGGCCGAGGCGCCGCAACCGGATGAGCCGTACCTTCTGTGGCGCGCCGACTACCGTGCCAAAACACAGATCGTGGTCTCGCAAGGCGTGGTCGTACGCGGGCAGTACACGCTGCAGGGCACGCGCTTCCTGCACCTACGGGTCGAACAGGCCGTGCCGGTCACCGTGCCGCGTACGGTTCTGCACGCCGACGACGTGCTGACCGACAAGGGCTCCTTTGTCGACTGCGGCATCTTCGACAGCAAGCGCAGGAACCGGGGGAAGAACCCGTACCGACTCAGTGACCGGGAGTGGCACTCCCTCGCCGCGATCGTCGCCCGCTATGCGGCACCGACCGGCGGTATGCCCTGAGGAGTACCTCCCGCGCATCCCCGGCTCCCGTGTTCGGCGCCCTCGTGCCGGCCGTCACCGGTACGCGCGCCGGCCGCGACGCGAGCGACGGCAGATGGTTCACGTCGTCGTGACCACACCCAACGCAGACGCGGTCAGTCTTCCAGTCCTTGCATCGGGTGGGGGTGAAGGAGGCGCTCGAACGTGGGTGTTGCTGCGCGAGGTGATGTCCGTACAGCGTCGGAACGTGTGATCGATAGCGTTGCGTCGCGATGTTGCCGTGGCCTGACGAGGTGAGGAAGCTGTGAGCGATGACGTCCTGTCGATCATTCCGAGTGATCCGCGGTGGCAGCCGGACCGTGATGGGGTCGATCGCGTCATGGCGCTGGTCGAGGACCTGACAATCGGGGTTGCCGACGGTGTGGGCGTGGAGATCGACGTGATCCGGCACGACGTGGTCACTGCCGTCGACTGTGGGGGAACCTGGAGAGGCTCGGTTGCCCGTTGTGCCGGGCGGCCATCGACACCGAGTGGTGGGGCGACCTCCTCGAGGCCCACCGCGACGACGGGTTCACCACGCTCGCGGTCGAGGTCCCGTGTTGTGGGGGTTCGACCACTCTGGATGTGCTCGATTACGACTGGCCGTGTGGTTTCGCCCGTTTCGAGATCGCAATCTGGAACCCCGAACGCCTCTGGTTCGGCGAGGACGAGTTGACGGCACTCGGGGAGCGACTGGGCCATCCGGTGAAGCAGATCCGGGCCCACATCTGAACGTCCGCTGTTCAGCCGGTTCCTCGATGATGTTGCCGCTGGGTACCCGGGAGCCTCGGCTCGCCGTCGGATGCGACGCGTTTCTCGAATGCGGGGGCGATCGCGAACGGGTTTGCGCAGGGCGGGCATTGCGCCGTTCCGAAGAGGTACGGCAGGCCGCGGGCGAGCGAGATCTGCCCGTCGCGGGTCGCGATCGAGAGCAGGCGTGCGCCCAGTGGGGACAACTCGCCTGCCGCGGCCGGCCGCAGGGGGCGGCGGTCGATGTCTCCCCGATGCCGGTCCCGGATCGCGGAGTGGTCTCCGTAACGGCCCACGGAGATGGTGACGTCGGCGCCGCAGTGGGGGCAGTGGACGGCGAGGAACGTGTCGGTGAGGTCGTCGAGCGCCCAGGCCCAGGCGAGGTGCCCCTCGAGCGCGAGCATGCCGCACAGCAGCGAGATGTAGTGCGCCCGGTGTGCGTGGTCGGCGAGGTGCGCGTCCGCGAGGGTCGCCATCCCCGCGATCCGGAAGGCGTGCGCCTCGAGGGCCGCGTCGTATTCTTCGCGGTACCGGCGTCCCTTCGCGACGATGTCGCCGGCGAGGGACAGCGCCGCGTCGCGGTCGGGCGGACTCCCGCCGACGGCGACCTCCCACAACAGCGGCAACGCGGCGAAGCTCGCGGGGCACACCCTCCCGTCCCGGCACAGCCTGCCGTGCAGGTCGCGCCAGGTCCGTTTCCGGTTCTGCGGGGTGAGACTCGCGAACAGGACCGGTATGTCGTCCGCCGGGCCTTCGAAGTGATGGAGCAGCGACCAATCCGTCATGGGACCGCATTCAACCAGCCATTCCGGACGCCGCCGCGACCCGAAGACGGGCATCCCGATGGCCGCATTCGAGGATCCGAGCGACCACACACGGGGCGCCACCCCGGGCCGTGCGTGGGCGCGAGCGCCGGGGCCGCGGGGATCCCCACGCGCGAAGTCCCCGCGCAAGAAGGGGACTTCGCGCGTTGGTGTGGCCGTGGTCGCCGGACGCATGGCGGCAACGGGCATGTGGTGTCAGGCGTCCTGCAGTTCGATGTCCGCGGGTTCCACGACGATCCGATCGTCGATGCTCAGCGTGAGTGTTTCGTGCCGGGTGTGGCTCTCGGGCTCGTCGGTGTTCGCCAGGAATTCGACGCGGGCGCGATCGCGCGAAGTTGTCCGGCTCGGCGAACTTCCACGGCGTTGTGTCGAGCCCGTCGCGACACGACGCCGTGCCGACGGTCTGTGGACCACCCACCGCGGTGCGCCGTTCGCTCGGTGCGGCCAGCGGCGTCCACGTGCACCGCGGGCCCGGTATCCGGCGTGTGTCGCGCCTCGCGTGCGTGGCGACGGCCGGGGTGAGCGCGGTCGGTTGAGTACGTGGACGCGCTCGGTTGAGTACGTCGCCCCTGTGGGTGTGCCCTTTCGCCCCGGGAGGGTGGGTGCATGACGACGAGGGCGGTGGGGCGGCGCGATGCGGTGGGCGGGATGCGGGCGTCGGGGGCGGGCGCCGGGGGTCGTGGCGTGGTGGTGGCGTCGTCGCTGGTGTTGTTGTGGGCGGCGACCGGGGTGTTGATGTTGGTTCTGCCGCTGGGGGCGATGGCGAGCGATCCGTGTGGTTCGGCGGCGGATGGTCTGATCTGCATGGCGAGGGGTCGGGCGTTGTGTTGGCAGATCCCGTGGTTCGGCGGGCCGGTCCTGGCCGTCGTCGGGACGGTGGCGATCCTCGCCCGTGTGCGGGCCGTGCGCTGCGGCGCGGTCCTCGCGTGGGCCGTCGGCCTGGTCGCGATGGTGGTCGCGGTGGGGGAGATCGCGAACTCCTACCGTCCGCGGTAGCCGACGGTCGCCGCCGAGACGAGAGGACCACGGGCGGCCGACGTTTCGCGCACGCCCGCCCTCGGGGGTTCGGTTGATTTCGATGCGCACGGCGCGATCCGGGCTGCGATCCCGCACCGATGGCGGTGGATGATCCCCTCGACCATCGACCGCGCATCCGGGAACTTCCCGCCCGGAGGTCCCGTCGGCTTCGGGAGCATCCCTTCGATCAACGACCACCGGGCATCCGAGAGCAACCGAAACCGCGACACGGGACCGAAGTTCCGGCCGGAACGCTCGACCCTTGCCGAACACGCCCCGGGGATCCGGCCGACGGCTTCGGGTCAGGTCCGCTTGCGGCTCGCGATCTCGTCGGAGAGTTGCTGCACGTGGGCGGGGTCCGCGTCCCGGGCGAGGCAGACGTAGTGGTCCATGACGGCCGGCCGGTAGCGCACGGGCAACGTCCGTCCCGGGGCGAGTCGGGTGAGCTCGGTGATCGTGAGGTCCTCGTCCGCGATACCGCGGAACGAGATGCCGTCGGCGGTCTCCACGTCGAACATCAGGACCACGCGTGGATTGCTGTTGACCTCCCGCCAGTCGACGAGAACGCCGAGCGCAAGCGCCCCCGTACGCAGTTCCGCATTGCGCTTGCGTGCATCACCGCTCAGGAGCGGGTTCGGGGCGACGCCCGGGAAGTCGGGCCCGACGCCGAGCGATTCCCGACTCAGGTCGGGCCTGAGCTGCGCCATCGGATCGTCGAGCTTCTTCTTCGAACCGAACATCCTGGCCCCTCCCTCACACCGGTGCCGGAATCTCGGCCCGGCGCTTCGCCCTCACCGCGATTGTACGTCGCGGCCATTCCCGACCTTCGTCGCGTCGGCCCGTCCCGACGGGGTCGCCGTCTGCGGTCGCGGACGGGCTCGGTCGGTGCACCTGTCTGTCCGCCCGACCCCTGCATATTTGTCAGACACGCCCTGGCTGGGTGACGAGGGGTAGGGGTTCGGAGAGTCTTCGCGGAGTCCGGCCGCGAGGAGCAGACCGTGGACGACGTCGTGGTGGGGGAGGTCGAGGCCGAACGCGCTCTCGGCCGTGCGCAGTTCGCATCCCCGCGCCTGGGTGCCGTCGTCGGGTGGGTGGCCGTCGGGGCCGAGGAGCCCGGCGGCGATCATGTGCGGGAGGAGCCGGTCGGGGTCCGTTCCGAAGCGGTGCCCGGGGGCGTATGCCTCGAAGCCGCACACGATCTCGCCGTCCCGGGCGTGGATCAGGTACGCGACGGGATTGCAGTCGCCGTAGACCAGTACCGCCTCGGTGTGCCGGTCGAGACCGCGGCCAGGACACCGTCCTTGAATCCCCGACCTCCCGCGGTCTCCACGGCGTGGGCCCATCCGCGCGAGGTGCCGGCCCGGATGGTCTCGACCCCGGTGTCGAAGTAGGTCTCGGTGGCGTCGACGAGCCCCATCGGCGAGGCTGTCGCCGGATCGCACCCCAGACGGGTCAGCAGCTCCAACGGCTCCAGGCCCCGGGCGAACGTGACGCAGCGGTCGGACTCGAACTCGCGGGCCTCGCGCAGCCACGCGATGCCGTCCCCAGTGCTCATGCCCCCACCCTAGGACCGGCGTGCGACGTCGGAACCCCTGCGGGCGGGGAACGTGTCGCGTGCCCCGGTCGTGAACGACCGGTCCGCGCCGACTCTGTCGTAGCCGGTGAGGACGCCGTCCTCGACCACCCACATCTTGGCGGTCCGTCCTCCGTCCGGGAAGCATCCCCGTCGATGGCCGGTGTCCGCGGCGATGGCGTCGCGCCTCGGCGGGTGTCGCGCCCTGGAAGGTGGGAGACCCCGGGCGTCCGTCGTGGAGCCGGATGTGGGTCCGCGCATCGAGCCTCCACCGATCCTCACACCGATGCCCAAGGAGCGACAACGCGGCGTTCGTGCTCTGTTCCCGGCCAAGGGCCGCCGACGTCGCCGCGGTGGTCGCACGGTGGTTGCGAGGATCGATCCGACCGGCGCCGAGCGTGCCGGTGTCGCCCGTACCCGACCCACGGGAGTTTCGATGCTGCCCGATCACCGTCCTCACACGACCGAGGCCCTGCTGCCGCACCTGCTCGGGCGGTTGAACCTGCCCGGCGACTTTCCCGTCGCCGATCTCGACGTCCGCGGCGTGTGCGACGTCGCCACGCTCGCCGCGGCCCACTCCTCCTCCTACGCCGCCGGCGCGCATCTGTTGACCCTGTGGGCGGTCCTTCCCGAACCGGGCGGCCCCGACGACTTCTGGGCGCGGTTGTGGAAGACGTCCGACAGCGCCTACCTGTTGCCGGCCAACGTCAAGGGCCAGGTCCTGCGCGCGCTCGCCGGCGACGGCGACGGGCCGGCCGGACAGATCCTGTCCTTTCTCTCCGGGATCGCCGGCGACCGCCGCGTCGCCACCGCGCGTGTCGTGGGGCAGGCACTGGTCGACGCCCTCGACCGCGGTGGCTTCGAAGCCGCGATCCTGGGCGAGGCGTGGTTGCGCGACGTCGAACTCGCTGCCTGGCGCGTCCTGCTCGCCGCCCGACCCGACGACGACCCGGCCGACCGCGGACGCTTCCGGCAGGCGTGGCGCGACGCCTGAACCCGCGCCCGCCGGCGCGGGAGCCCTACACATCCCGACGTCGGGGCGTTCGGCTACGCCGCGAGACGTCGGCGTTCGTGCGGTGGGGGGTTGTTCGGCGTGGGATGTTCGGGATCGGTCTTGCGAGGGCGGGTCGGTGCGGTGGTGCGGTGGCGGGGTCCTTCGGATCGATGGGCTGCGCCAGGCGACGGCCGTGGTGGGCGCCCCACTGCTCGACGCGGCAGGTCCGGCGGCCGGCGCCGAGCCGCGGCTCCCGGCGATCCGAACGGCCCCGGTGGTTGTCCGGTCAGACTCGTTCGGGTACCGCGTCTCCTGCCTCCGCGGGCCACGGCCGCACGTACAACACGCCCGAGGAGGTGGGCAGGTCGGCGCCGGGCGGCAGGTGTGCCGGCAGCCGCCGCTGCAACTCCTGTCCGGGGGCCAGGCGAAGACACAACCGTGTCGGGCCTCCCGACGCGATGGCCTCGCGCAGCTCGTCGAGGTTGATCAGCCCCTCGACCACGCACGTCTCCGCGCAGGGCCCCAGGGGGGTTGCCATCCCTCGAAGTCGTACGCGAACGCCTGCCGGACCACCGCGACCTGGAACCGCCCCGGCGCGGTCAATCGCTCCAGGGCCCCCGCGGCCGGGTGCAGACCCTTGATCGTGAGGACGTCCCCGTTGCCCACCGTCACGGCTTCGCCGTCGAGCAGACGCAGGGCGTCACGGACGTTGCGGACATCGAGACCGGTCATCCGCGCCGGGACGGGAAACGACGCCGTGGTGCGTTCCTGGACGGAGTGCGGGGTCTCCACGGCGCTCGCCCACACGCGGTAGTCGTCGTCCTGGAGGTCGTCGGTGAGCACGACGTCGAGAAAGCGGGTGTGCCCGTCGACCGGCATGCCCAGGCGAAGCGTGTCTGCGGCCCGGGCCGCGGCGAGCAGCCGCACCATCGGCAGGGCCGCTCCCGCAAGCATCGCCCCCTCCCGCTGGGTCACGTCGAGCGTCCACCCGCGTTCGTCCACCCGCAGCCGCGTCGACCACAGCCCGGTGAGGTCCTCGCCGTGGTACGTCGCGCCCAGCCGGCCCTGCGCGCGCTCGTCGAAGCGCACCGGCACCGAACGCACGGGAATACCCGATCCACCCAGCAGACTCAACGTCGCACACAACGCCGGGCGCAAAGGAACCCGATGCGCCGACAACGTCAACCGATCGGGCCGGTCCACGGTCTGGGACAACCCCAACTCTGCCGGTGCCCGCACACGCCACCGACGCAGGTGCTCCTCGCCCAACCGCACGTCCCCGCCGTACGTCAGCGCCTCCTCCAACTCCCGCCGCGCCGCGTCGCCCACCGCTCCGCGTTCGAACACCACCTCCCCCGACAAGACGATCGGCGGCACCTCGACCGCCCCGCCACCGCGCTTCGCCGATATCGTGGTCACCGTGGCCGACCCGGTCCGCGAGACGGACACGTCGTAGTGGACGGATATCTCACGCGCGCGGCGCTCCAACGCCTGGTACCGCTCCACCAGATCCGGGATACCGCGATGCATCACGGCGTGCTCCGCGTTGAGTTCCGCCATCCGATCCGCCAGATAGCCGTCCGGCTCCTGGACGGCGTGTACCAGATCGGTGTGTCTCGACAGTTCCTCGTCCAGCCGGTCGCGGTGCCACATCTCCCGCACGAACGGGAAATCACCACGCAGACCGTCGAACCAGTCCCACTCGCCGTTCGTGGGCAGAACGGGGACCAGCAGATCCCACACGTCGGGTTGGTGCTGCGCGGCCGTGATCAGGGAATCCTTGACCTGGCGACGGCGATCCTTGCAAAGTCGCTGGTCGAAGCCGCGGGCAAAGAGACATGATGGGCCCGTTCCGTTCCGGGCGACGCGAGGAGAGCACCGTGATGGCCGTGCCGTCGTTGACCACCGAGGAGCGTCGCGCCGCGCTCGACAAGGCCGCCGCCGCGCGGCGCGAACGGGCCCGGGTGAAGGAAGCACTCAAGCGCGGTGGACTGTCGCCGCGCGAGGTGTTGGACGCCGACTCCGATGCCGTGCGCAAGATGCCGGTCCGCGCCCTCCTCGAATCGCTCCCCGACATCGGCACGGCGCGGGCCCGACGGCTTCTTGCGGAGTTGGAGATCTCCGAGAGCCGCCGGGTACGCGGTCTGGGCGTTCGGCAACGCGAGCGTCTCCTGGAACGGTTCGCCCCACTGGACTGACCGGTCGGGAATTCACGTGACACCGGCGACTCCGACCCCGTGAGATCGTGCCCGCCCGCTCCGGCGGTCGCCGGACCGCAGTGGAGTCGACCGGTGACGAATTGGGCGAAACGCTGCCGACGGCCCGATCGGGTGAGCATACTGTTTCGCAGCGGCTCGACGGTTGGGGGAACCGACATGGCTGGTGTGCTGTACGGGTTGGTGGTCCTGGTGCTCGGTGGCGCGGCCTTCGGCGCTTGGGTGCTGAGCCGCACGCATCGGCGGGTCCGGTCGGAGGACCAGCGCTGGCGGCAGGCGGACGCGGTCGCCGTCGGTCTGCGGACGCTCGACGAGGTCGATGCGATGACCGGCGCGCAGTTCGAGGAACTGGTCGCCGGGCTGTGCCGCCGGGACGGGTTCACCGAGGTACGCCGGGTCGGCGGTGCCGGCGACAACGGAGCGGACGTGCTGTGCCGCTTTCCCGACGGCCGTACAGCGGTGATCCAGTGCAAGCGCTACACCACCAAGAGCCGGATCCCCCCGCGAGAAATGCGTGATCTGTTGGGCGCGAAGGCGCACTTCGGGGCCGACGTCGCGGTCTTCGTGACCACCACCGGGTTCACCAAACAGTCAACCGAGTTCGCTGTCGCCAACGGCATCCTGGCCATCCACCGCGACTTCTTCGGCCTGTGGAACAAGGGCACCCCGCTCGAATCGATCGCCGGCCTCAACGGCTTTGGCCAGGGCCCCACCCGCAAACCCCGCCCCAAGCCCCCGACCACGCACTGACGCCCACCGTTGTACGCCTCGAGCGGTGCGGCCGCCTCCGTCGACGAGGAATTGATGGTGCTGGCGCACCGGGAGAGCGACGCCATGAAAGCCGTCGGCCAAGTTGACCCGGGTTCCCTGATGTCGAAGGCGAACCGGATCCCGGCCATCGCGGACGCAGGCTTCAAACTCCGATCGGCGGAGTTCGGAAGGTGGTGTTGGTCAGCTCGAGACGCCCGGCCAACAGGACGACGCCGATGGCTGGCAAGTCACGCGGCCCCGGTTTTGGTCGGCTACGCCTTGCGGCGGGTTCCCCGTGCGACCGCCTTCTCGGCCGATTCGCTCACGTCGTCGGATTTCGGGCGGTATGACAGAGCGGGTGCGTTGGACGACGATCGGGGAGGGGCGGGGTGGAAGGTGTGCGCGCGGTTGTGTTCGTGCTGCTGGGCGGTGTGGCCTTCGTGGTGTGGAGGCGGAGCAGGTATCCCGGGGGGGTGGGCTTTCGTTTTCGGCGCGCGTCATGCGGGCGATCGGGAGGATCTGGCCAGGGCGCGGCGGGAGTTGCGTGGGGTGGAGAAGAAGTCCGGCAAGCTGGAGGCGGCCGCACGGGAGCGAGTCGATGCGGAGAGCGCCGAGTACGACCGACGGGTGGACGCGCTGAAGCGGGCGGTCGAGGATCTCCGCGATCCGGGCTTGGGCGTGCGGCTGACGGGGCGGGTCGGTGAACTTGTCTTGCACGAGCACGCGGTGGTCTCGTCGGACGCGGGGACAATTCCGCTCGCCGGCCTTCAGGCCCGTTTCGCGTCGGCCGGCAGACCCATTCGATCTACCTGACTCGGCCCGACGGCAGGATGCACAGGGCGAAGTACCCCCATCGTCCCGTGCCGGCGGCGACGGACGAGGCAGAGAGCGTGCAGTTCTTCGACGAGGACCGGGTACGGGACTTCGCGGTGGAGATCCAGAATGCCGTGGCGGACGAGAACGACTTCCGATCCCACCTGCCCGCGTGGCTCGAACAGAGACAGGAAGAGTTGGCCGAGGCTCGGCAGGACACCACTTCCCTGGACGCGGCCCGTCGGCGTCTGTCCCAGGTCCTGGCCCGTCAGAGCCGCGACCCCCGCCGAAAGGAGGCCCTCGACGAGCTGAGCGGAGCGTGTGACCGGTGGCAGGAGCTCACAGGGCGCCGACCGTCGAAGTGAGGCTGCGGCGCAGGTTCTCCACCACGGGGAACTGTCCCGACACACAGCTGCCCGTGGTGGTTGCCCAACCGGCAGCGCTGTGGGACCAGATGCCGCAGGAAGCGCAAGCGCGCATCAATGCCTGGCTTTGTTCACATGTTGCGTTTCTCGTGAACATCCGCAGCTGGTCGCCTGGAGCGAATGCTGCTGAATCTGGTGAACAAACGCTGTCGCTGGACGTGGACAAAGCCAAATGCCACACAGGCGGATCGTCTCGAAATGACAAAGCACTGAGCCGAGTCCCCGATAGTCCCCCCGCTGCGCCGCCACCATCCTCGGGCTGGCGGACTGGCCTGAACCCGTTCCCCATGGGTTGCCGCGATGCCGGGGGCGGTCTGGAAGGCTTGCTCCCGGGGCCTCGGGCTTCAGCCAGGTCGAATTCGACAACCTCTGCGCCACTGGCTGCCGGGCCCGCTTTCGATGGCGACACCCCCCGCCGCGCCTGACGGGGCTCCGGACCGAGCATCGACAACTCGTTCCCCCGGCCCACCGGCTTGGCCTGACCGGGCCTGTTGTGCTCTGGCAGGTTCGTGGTGGTGGGGGGTGTGGGTCGGATGGTTCTGGTTGACTGGGTGGTGGAGGAGGAGATCATGACCGCTGAGCATGCCGAGTGGGGCGACGAGCCGCTGATTCCGATGCCGCCGTTGAAGATCCGGGCGCTTCGGGAGGCGGTGGCCGTGTTGAGTCCGACCTTTCTGCCGGAGTTCCAGCAGGAGGAGGACGAGGCGCTGGACTGGGTTGCCGAGAACCTCCAGCCGAACGCGGTGCGTCTGTTCCTGCGCAAGTGGGCCGTGTTCGTGGCGATCGAGCGCCGCCCCGCCCTCGCGCGGCGTCTGCGCGAGTTGGAGCGTGTCGTGGCGCGGTCGCACGATCCCGAGGAGATCCGGGACGCGGGTACCGAGATCGCTCGCCTGCGCGCCGAGGCGCACCGCGAGATCGCCGGTGAGTGACTGGTCCTGGGATTGGCTGCCCAGCCTGGAAGAGGTCGCCGCGGGTCTGCCGTCCGAGGTGCTGTCCGCCGTCGAGAAGGCGGCCGCGGACCTGGCCACGGTCAACTCCATGGTCTATCTCGACGGTGTCGACTTCCAGGGCACCGGCCCGGGCATTCGCACCCACAGCGACCCGGCCCGTAATCTCCTCTTCGAATACCTCACCGTCCCCCGCCGGGAATGTATCTACAACACCCAGGTCACCTGGCTCGGACCCTGACACCGCCTCCTGTCGTCGTAGCTGGTGGGTCTTGTGCTGTTGTCCGGGTGGATTCTCATTGGGTTGTCCGATGGGTGTGTCGGCTTCCGGTCGGGATGTGCCTTTGTTTGTGGGGGAGTTGCCGGTGGTGTGTCGTTCGGTGGGTGGGACGGCTTGTGAGGATCGGCCGGTCGTGGGGTGGGATTGCCCCTGGTCTTCGGGGTGGGACCTGCACCGGGTAGGGTCCCTGCTGGTTGTCGCGGCGGGGTGTGGGGGTTGCGCGGTGGTGTCGGGTGGGGATGACGTCGCGTTGCGCGGGCCCGCGGTTCGTCGGTTGTTGGTGTTGGAGTCGACCGGTGAGTTGACGCCGGGGCATGTGCGGATGGTCGCGCAGGCATTGGGTGTCGGTGAGCGGAGCGTCCGGCGGTGGCTGGCGGTCGCGCGTGAACAGGGCCGGTACGTCCCCGCGCGGAGAGCGCGGTTCGCGGTCACCGACGAGCTTCGGCGCCAGCTGGCGTATCACCGGGGCAATGCCGCTGCGTTGCACCGTGAGTTGGTCGGGCGCGCTGCCGGGTGGCTATGACGTCTTGAGTTGGCCCCGGCGGTCCCGCCGGGGCCAACTCAAGACGTCATAGCCAGGGCCGGGCGCCGAGGAGGCGCTTGGCCGGGCGGAGATCCGGTCCCAAGGCATCGAGGCATACGAGACCCGTACGTCCGACGGCGATCTTGGCGTCCTCGGGCGGTCCGGGAACGACTCGACGGTGCACGGGCGTTCGCGAGAACACCGAGGACCCGGAGGTGGGGGATCCGAGCGGGACGGTCGGCGAGGCCGCGACCCGGGGTCGCGACCTCGCCTGGGCGTCAACGGTTGTGGTGTCAGCCCTGGTTGCGGATCAGGGCGTTCAGACCCTCGATGACTTCCCGGTTGCCGGCGAGGGTGAAGAGTTCTTCGGCGGTGAGGGGTTGGGCGCGATTGGGCCCCTGGGCGGGAATGTCCTCGGAGACCAGGTATCGAGCCTTCCCCTCGGGAGTCAGCATGCTGATCCACACGAACGTGATGCCGCTCCTCGGGTCGGTGTGGCGAGCGGCGACGGCCTTGGTGCCGTCGGGCAGTGTGCGCCGGTCGCATGCGTCGCCGGGGCCGTCCGGGCCGCCCGGCAGGCCGGGCGGCAGGCCGCACAGGCCGAGTTGCCCGGGCTCGCCGTAGAACTGGCGTACCGCTTGATCGGCGGCGCCGAGCCGCAGCGTGCGCCCGTCCCGCAGCGTCAACACGTACCAGGGACCGAGGTCCTCCCGGTCGTTTTCGACGGTTCCGACCGCGTCGGGGAGACGGCGGTCGAGGATCTCCCGCAGTCGTTCCTGGGCGGCGTCCGCCACCGCGGCGAGCTCGGAGTCCCTCGCGGACGCGGAGGCGACGGGCCCGGGCGTCACACGGCTCGCCGCCGCGGGTCCTGCGGTTCGCTCGGCGGGCTCGTGCAGCCACGCCGGGAGCATGACGATCCCGGTGACGAGGCCGGCGACGGCCAGCGCGCCGATACCGGTGACCACGCGGCGCCGGCGGCGGATGGCGTGTCCGCGACTGCGGGCCGGGGTACGGAAATCGGGAAGCGGGGGTTCGTCCGTCAGGTCGGGCAGCGCACGGTTGAAAACGTCTCGCAGTTCGGCTTCGGTGAGCATGGGCTCGTCATCTCCTCGTGCCGGCACATCGGTCCTGTTCGAGCGGTCTTCGGAATACGCGTCACGCGTTCGCGGTCTCATGTCG
This sequence comes from Embleya sp. NBC_00888, assembly GCF_045207655.1. NCBI lineage: Bacteria > Bacillati > Actinomycetota > Actinomycetes > Kitasatosporales > Streptomycetaceae > Embleya > Embleya sp. NBC_00888. Next base: position 5,267,044 of record NZ_CP108785.1, read on the forward strand.
GCGTCAGGGACGCGGCAGTTCGGCGAGTTCGTCACCGAGGAGGGCTCGCAGCCGGACAAGGCCACGTGCGGTCCCCGAGCGCACCGCGCTCGGGGACCGGCCCACCAGTGCGGCGGTCTGCTCGATGCTCTGGTCCTCCCAGAACCGCAGTACCAAGAGCGCCCGGTAGCCCGGTGACACCTGTGCGAGCGCGGCCATCAGCGCCACGCGCACGTCCGGGTCACCGTCGCGGACCGTGGGCATGTCCGGGAAGTTCGCGATCGGCGCCTCGTCGTTCGACTTCTTGCGCGTGGTGTCGATGTACGCCCGGATCAGGACCTTGCGGGCGTACTCGCCCCGCGCACCGGGCTCGCGAATGCGTTTCCAGCGTATGTAGACGCTGGTCAACGTCGTCTGCACCAGATCCTCGGCGGCGTGCCAGTCACCGCACAGCAGGTACGCGGTCCTGCGTAACGCCGCCCCGCGCGCGACGACGAACGCGTCGAAGTCGGCCTCGTCGTTCGTTCTCATTCCTGCTCCGGCCCTCCTGTGAGATCTGCCGGTGTCACAAAGAAGGACGGAGCCACGCCCGTCGAACGCTGCGTCGCATCCGGATGGGAACCAGGGACACGCCGAGACGATGGTGCTTGTGTGGCACCTCGAACGCGGTCACGGGCGGGGACGGCGGTGCTTGTGTGGCACTTTTCGATCGGCGGGCCGACTGTCGGGGGAGGGGGTGGCGGGATGGGCGTGACCTTCGGTCCGCGCGATGTCGCCCTGGCCGGAACGTACTTCGACCATCGTGTGCTTCGCGGGCCCGGTCCCTGGACGCTCGGTGCCGACCCCATCCTTCGCGTCCCCGCTCCGGCTCCGGGCAGTGTGCCGTGGGCCTGGGTCGCGGGGCGACCCCAGGAGGATGTCTTCGTTCGTGTGGTGCGCGCCACGCAGGACAACTCCGACCGGATCGCGGCCCTCGGCGACCTCTACCGGGACCTCCTGCACGACCCCGCTCCGGCGGTGCCGCTCGACGTCGTCCAACAGGCGTGGAAGGACATCTACGACCAGCGGCTCCCGGGGACGGGCTGGCTCGACCGCCTGCAGGCGCTGCTGGGAACTGCGACTTCCCACCGAGCGCGAACCTGGCGCGGACGGCTGCGTGAACTCGGCGCGCGCAGCGTCGACTTGGTCGCGAACGTCGGCCGCCGCCTGGGCTTGGGCCGAGTCGACGCACGAGCTCTCGCGCGCCCGGACGTCGCCCCTGCACCGGCTCGTCGTCGGCCTGCGCACCGGGGACCGCCTCGATCGTTCCCGATGCCGCGTACGCGTGTACCCGCGCACCCCGCTGCTGGGAGCCGCGACCTCGACCGCCCCACCCGCGCCCGTCGCGCGGTTGGTGACTTCTCTGGGGGTTCGAGCTGTTGCCCTGGCGCACGTACCTCAGGGTTGATACAGCTCGGCTCTGGTCCGCATGAAGATAGCCAGTGCAACAGGTGTGGCGCCATCACCGGATTGGGTGAGACTTCCGAGACCAGCGGCACAGCCTCGACGTCCCCGGCGAAAGTGACTACCTGCGAAGCACTTTCGTAGCGAATGCGAATTCACGGAGGACAGATTTCGGTCGGCAGGTCGCCCGGGAGGCTGCCGCGTTCGTCGTCGGTGAGGCCACGTCCCAGGACGGTGCACAGGTGCCGCCTCCACAGGGCCGGGTCGAAGCGGACCAGGCGTAGGACGCCTCCCGGCACGGGGCTGAGGAGCACTGCCTTGCCGTCCTTGGTGGCCGCCAAAAAGCGCTGGTTCTCCGCGAATTCGTACCTTTGTAGGTACCCAGGATCGTCCGCCTTCAGAAAGCGCACGGAACTGCCGGTGGCCAGGAAGAACCCGGAGCTCCCGATGTCGCCCACCAGATCCAGGTCCGGGTTCAACGGCCCGAATGGGCCCGCCTCCCTCTTCGCCGGCTTCCCGGGCCGGGTCGACCACAGCTCCACCATGTCGCTCCTGGTGAACACGGCCACGTGGCGACGGTCGCTCAAGGGGAAGGCCTCGGTGAGGCCGTCGACGAGGTGCACACGAAGGCCCTCGTTCTCCTTGCCCGTTCGCAAGTCGATGGTGTGCATGTCAGGTTCGCCCTGCACGACGACCACCACGTACCCCGGCTCGGGGCGGCGTGTGACGACGTAGTTCGGCCGGTCCTCGGTGGTGAGTCGAAGGTTCTCAAGGTCGATCGGCGACGAGAGGGGGTGGCCGTCGCGGGCATCCCAGTACTCGACGTGCGTGCCGGAGACCGTGAGGAGCCGATCCCCATCGAGGAAGAGAAAGTCCAGTAGCTCCGGCTTTCCGTCCTGGTCGGTGGGGGGCTCCGCGGTGGTGAACTCGGCCACCCGGCGCAGCGTGGGGAGGGCGCGGACGGTGATCCGGTTGCGGTCCGACACGTCCGCCACCAGAGTCTGGGCTCGGTTGACCGCGAGTTCCTGCCGCTTGTCCGGGGGAATGCGTGCTTCGTTCGCGACTTCGACGAGGGTGCGTTGCTCGCGCTCGGTCTCCGAGACTCTCAGGCTCGCGCCGTCGCGGCCCACGCGCATCACCATCGTGCTGCCGTCGCCGAGGAGCGTCGGAGGGGTGTAAGTAGTGCTGTCGTCCGCGTTCGCCAACTTCCACCCGGTCACCGAGTTCGCGTGTTGGATGACCAGGACGGGCTCGCGCGGAGTCCCGAGGAGCGTCAGATACGCCTCCGTGCTCGTGGGGCCCGAGGAACTGAGGAAAGGCTGCGGCCGACTGTCACCGCGTGTTTCGACAAGGTCCCACTTGTCAGGCGAATCGGTGGCCAGCGCGAAGTGTTCGCCCTTCGCGTCGACGACGAAGTTGCCGCAAAGTCGGTCCGTTTCGTGGCGGCGCAGGACTCGTCCGTCCACTACGCCGATGGCCTCGTAGTGCGCCTGGGACAGGTCGGTGCTCTGCTTGCAGACGACGGTCAGGCTGCCGTCCCCGGACACTGCGACATGTGCACTGTTGATGTCATCTGCCAGTTCGTGCATTGTGGCGGTGCCGATGTCGATCGTCACCATCGCGGTCCTTCCCTGACCCGTCTCGTGGATGGCCAGCAAGGTGTTCCGGTCGGGGCCGAACCACATCTCCCCGAAGTGGGCGACGTCGGTCGGCAGTGTCCGCTGCCGTCCCGTGTCCAGGTCCCACACCTGGGCCGGCAGTGTCGTCGACATCGCCGATACCCCGGCCAGTCGTTGGGCGTCCGGGGAGAAGTCCAGGATCTTCATGCCACCGGATATTCGGATACCTACGGAGGGTTCTTGGAGTGATCCCTGGAGTGGGTGCGCCGACCCCACCAGTTGCTTCCCAAAGGGCGTGACGTCGTGCCAGATCACCACTCCGTCCCGGTCGCGGACATAGGCGATCCGTCGTCCGTCCCGGCTGACCACGGGGGACAGGACGGGGTAGGCGAGGCGGAGCGGCTGTTGTCGGACCCTGCCCTCGACGGAGCGGACGAACAGGGTCGCGTGGCGTTCCTTGGTCACCACGAGCGTCACCGCGCCGTCGGTGCTCATGGCCGTCGACAGGATCTTCCCCTCACCGCCGGACAGGATCCACGCCGCGTCCCTCAGCTCTTCGTAGCGCCGCAGCAGGGCGTTGCGGGCTTCCTGGGTCGGTGCGGTCTTGTACGCGGCGAGGGCGGCGAGGGCGGCCTGCCCGGGGTTGCTCTTCGTGAATTCGTCCGATTGCACCGCGAGTGTGCGCGAGCGTCCCTCGACCTGTCGTCGCGCGCTGACCTGTGACTGCTGGGCGAGGAAGGTGCCCAGACCGGCGATCAGCGCGAGGACCAGGGCGACCGTGATCCACGCGACGTGAGCCCGGATCCGTCGGGCCCGTCGGCGTCGGCGGGCACGGTCGAGGAAGTCGCTTTGATCGCGGGCGAGTTCCGTGCCGCGCCCGCGCAGCCTGGCTTCCAGTGCGGCGAGTTGGAGTGGGCCGGGCAGCAGGTCGGCGGGGCGGTCCGCGAGCCGCCACCGTTCCAGGTCGTGTTGCACCTCCGCCCGCGCGGCGATGAAGTCGGCGTCTGCCCGGGCCAGTTCCGCCAGCGTCGGCCATACCCTGATCAGCGCCTCGTGGGCCAGTTCCGCGCTTTCGGGCTGGCCGTCGCCGCCGTAGAGGACCAACAGGCGGTGGCCGGCCAGCGCCCGCGCGAGGTGCCAGGCGTTCTCCCCGGCCTCCTCGCGGGTCAGGGCGCGCCGCAGCGGGGCCTCGCCGCCCGGCAGCACCCGCACCAGACCGGTCAACAGCCTCCACGCCTCCGCTTCGCCCGCGGGTGTGACGCATTCGCGCCATGCCTGGTCGGCGTGGCGGCGCAGCGCGCCGGACACCCCGCCGATGTCCTCGTAGGTCGCGGCCCGCATCCTGCCCGCGTTCCGTCGTTCCCACAGTTGCTCCAGGACGAAGCCCAGGAGTGGCAGGATGCCGGGCTCGCTGCCTGCGTCGTCCAGGATGCGCCGGACCAGCCCGGGGTCGTACTCGACGGCCGGAACGCGGGCGAGCGGTTCGGTGATCACGGTGTGCAGTTGGTCCCGGGTCATGGGGGTGAGCGGGAGCGTCGCCCCGCGCTTGAGGGCGGGGCCCAGGAGCGGGTGGCTCAGGGCGGAGTCCATGAAGTCGGCACGCAGGGTCACCAGGACCCGCAGGCCGGCCGGCGGGTGTATGGGGAACAGCAGCGCGAGGATCTCGGCGAGCTCGGGCTCCGGGACGTTCAGCAGCGCTTCGGCCTGGTCGAGTACGACCAGCAGCCCTGCCGGCGACCGCCCGGTGGCCCGGTGGAAGGCATCCACGAGCCCCAACTCGCGCAACCAGTCGTCCACCCGGTCGGCGGTGTCCACCCGGGCGGCGGGCCCGGGCCCACCCGACCTCGCCGTCTCGAACAACTCCGTCGCGAGCGCCGCCCGCGCGGACCCGACACGGCCGGCGTCGACCACCAGCACCGCGTGGTCGGCTCGTCGCATGGCGGGCACCACGCCGGCGAGCGCGAGCGAGGACTTTCCACATCCGGAGGGCCCGTAGACCGTGACACTCGGCTGCCCGCCCCGCAGGGCGTCGACCACCCCGTCCACATCCTCGGTGCGGCCGAAGAACACCTCGGCGTCGGTCTCCCGGAAGGTGGCGAGTCCGCGGAAGGGAGCCGCCGGGCGCAGTACGGGGGCCAGTTCGGGGATCTCTCGCAGCAGTGCCCGGGTGCGCAGGACGAACGCCTGCTGAGCCTCGCGTGCCGGCTGGGCGGCCACCATGAGGCCGACCGCAGCGCCGAGGTGGTCGTCCCAGACGGGGCTTCCGCTGAAGCCGGGTTTGACGTGTACGGCCTGTCCGTTGGTGCGGGAGAGTTGGACCCAGCCGCGGCCGGTGGGCCCGCGGAATCTTCCCTGGTGCCAGATGCCGTCGGGGTGGTCGTCGGTGAAGCCGACGGCGCGTGCCTGATGGTCCCATACGCTCTCGGCATCGGCCATCGGCAGTGGGAGCGCGCCGGGGAGGGGGTCGCGTAATCGCAACAGGGCCACGTCCCCGCTCTGGTCCGCCCGGATGGGCACCCACTGCCGTACGTCGGCCGTGGCCGTGGGGATTTCGCCCGTGCCGTCGGCCAGCGGCAGGTCGACGGTGACCTCGGCGCCGATCCCCACTGGCGTGTCGCGGGGCAGGTCGAGCACGTCGGACACCACATGGGCGCAGGTGAGGACCAGGGTCGGGGCGACGAGGAAGCCGGCGCCGCCGATCGTGCCGTCCCGGCCCCTGATCCGCACGACTGCGGACACGAGTACCGACTCCGGTCCTCGAGTGTCGCCCTCGCCGTCTCCTGCCACCGCCGACCTCCCCGTGAACGCGACCCGATGCCCGGTCAGTTCCCTTGCGGACCGCTCTCGGGAGACACCGGCCCGTCATTCCTGTGCCAGGTCATGCCGACGGAGAAGTTCGCAGCGACGGACGACCCGGCGATGAGGATCTTCGCGTCGGCCGACAGCGACATGCCGAATTGCAGGGTGGCCTCGTCCGGCGGGTACGCCATCTGTCGGCACTGCGTGACGAAGGCGTTCGCCACGGGACGGATGACGCTGAGCATCTGGCTGAGTGTCTCCTCGGCCCGCCCCACGGTGCGGCCGCCCCGGCCGACGCGCACCAGGCTTTCGTCGATCTCGTTCACCTGGACTCGGACGACGTCTCCGCCGGTGCCCAAGGGCACTTCGACGATGTGGGAGGACTGACGCTCGCTCATCGCGTCTGTCCACCGTCGGCGCGTGCACACGCCACAAGACGAGGGGGCCGGTGATCTCGACGTACCCGCAGCCCCGTGTCGCGGCGGCACGACTCATGGCATCGAGAGCGGTCCGGTGCCGGAACGAGGAACATGGTGCTCCATATCGAATCGACGATGCCGCTCCGCGAGGTCGGCCGGACGGAGCGGAGGTTCACCCGCGATCGTAGCGACGCAAAGGGGCCGGGACGCCCTACTTCCACCAGTTCGCAGCAGCCCGACCGAAGGCGGCAGACCAAGCGTCTGCCGTCGGACACCACTACTGCCTGCCCACGCTCTTTGGGCTTACGGGGTCCGTGATCGGCATCACTCCTCGCCGGTGCCGTTCGGATCGCGCACCGACCGCAGGCCGTCGGCGAGGCCGGGCCGTACGAACGGGTACGACCCGTTGATGAGGTACTCGTCCTTGAGCGGGGAGTCGCCCGCCGCCTGCAGGCCGGATGTTCCGATCACGGGCCCTGGTTCAAGGCCCGCGTCAGCTCCCGGTTGGCGGCGCGTGCCGCGTCGAGTTCGTCGGTGCGTTCGCCGAGTTCGGCTTGTGTCCCGGCGAGTTCCCGTTCGAGCGTGGCGATCCGTCGCTGGAGTCGGTCGACGTCGACGGGGGCGCCGAGTCCGGAGTCCGACCAGAGAGCCTCGCCCATCGTCTCGGACAGACGTTTCTCCAACCGTCGGATCTGGCCTTGCAGGCGGGTGTTGCGGTCCAGTGCGTTGGCCAGGTCGGCTTGCAGCGACGCTCGGCCGACCGCGGTCCGGTGTCCTTCGGTGTGCGGGGTGGTCGCGGCGGTGTGGACGCGTGCGAGGAGGTCGCGGTGGCGGTAGAGGAAGGCGCGGTCCACCTTCGCCGCGCGGGCGAGGGCCGAGACGGTGATGTCCTCGCCCGTGCGCAGGGCGGCGTCGAGGGCTTTGAGGACGCGTTCGCGACGCCGGGCGGAGTCGGCCCGGCGTCCTTCGATCATGGCGTTGTTCACGTGGTCCTGTCGGGGCGGATGTCGGGGAGGGGCTGGGGGATGCGGGGCAGGCCGAGGGAGACCACCCGGCGGGTGCGGCGGACCACCGCGACCGCGTCCCGGATTTGCGCGCGGTCGTCGTCGGTGAGTTCGTCCAGGTCCTCCTTGAGGCGGTCCACCAGGCGCCGGACGCGGGTGATCTCCTCGTCGGAGGGCATGGCCTCGGCTGCCGCCCAGCCGTCGGCGTGGGCGAACGCGGCCAGCCGCTCGCGGTTGCGCAACAGGTCGGCCAGGTACGCCTCCAGGTCGGGCAGATAGGAGATGTCGCTGCGGAAGTGTCCGCAGCCCACGCAGCGGAACCGAACCGGGCAGTCGTGTCCGCCCGCCGCGACGTTCGAGGGTTCGGTGCACAGGCCGTAGGGCACCGAGACCTCGCCCATCGCCCGGCGCGTGTGCTCGGAGTCCAGCAGCGCCTTCGCCGTGCGCCACACGCGCCGGCCGTGGCGGTCGAACTGCATCGCGGTGACCCGGTCGACCGCCTCGCGGCGGCGGTCCTGCCCGACCCGGTAGTAGCGCAGGGTGGTGCTCAGTTGGCGGTGGTCCATCAATTCCCTCAGCACGTCCGGCTCGACGCCGGCGTCGGCGTGCCGCTGGGCGTAGGTGTGCCGGTACGCGTACGGGAAGATCCTGCGCTTGTCGAAGGGCAGCATCCTGGTGACGCGTTCCCCGGCGACGTCGACCACGGTGGGCACGAGGATCTCGGGCAGGGAATCCACCCAGATCCGGTGTCGTGCGGTGATCCAGCCGTGGGTGGCGGCCCGGGTGCCGTCGGGGTTGGCGACTGCGGAGGGAAACAGCTTCAGGGCCGCGGTCGGCGTGTGCGGGAAGCGATCGCGCACGCGTTGCTGCTGGTCCAGGATCGCGACGGCGGTCGCCTCGGGCACGGGCAGGCGCCGGCCGTTCCGCAGCGCCTTGTGGTTGTCGTAGACCAAGACGGGTTTCCCGTCGCCGTCCCGGTCCAGGCAGGCCCAGGCCAGGCCGGAGATCTCGCCCGGTCGTCGACCGGTGTCGATCACCATCTCGACCGCGACGCGCAACTGGGGACCGCCCGCCGCCAACGCGTCGAGATGGTCGCACAGATGGCGCATCACCTCCACCGGCAGGTCGCGCCCGGCCTCGCGGTCCTGCGGATCGTCGGGGACGTCCTCCTCGCGCAGGTCGAAGTCGCCGGGCAGGCCGTGCAGGGCCCGGCCCGGACGGGCCAGCCCGAGCGTGCGCATCCGGGCCAGCAGACGCCGCACGTCCCGCACGTCCTCCACCCGACGGCTCGCCGCGATCACTCCCCGCTCCTCCAGGAGGCGCAGCCTCAACAGGAAGGTCACCACGTCGGCACGACCCAGCAGCCGCGGATCCGCGCCGTCGTCGTCGCGGTGCAGACGCAGACTCTCGGACAGGCGAGCCACCGCGTTGATCTGCTGCTGCATCGAGGCCCGGGGGTTGTTGCCCCGCCGCCGCGGCGCGTTGTCCAGGGCCCAGTCCTTCGTGGCCTGGCGCAGCCACGCCTGGGCGATCGCGTCGAAGCGGACCTCGCCGTTGAGGCCGAACGCGACGCCGTCCCAGACGTCCTTGTGTCGCTCGGTCTCCGGGGACATCCGGAACCGGCCCACGTGTTTGAGCAGTCCCTTCGCCAGCCGCCGGTGCCCGGTATCCAAGGAGTCCAGGTCCAGGTCGGCCAGCGAGCCGACCCGCCGGGCCCGGACCAGGTCACACAACGTACGAAGGTGGTGGTCCCTGTGCTTGGGGCCCGCCGCGACGCGTTGCTGCATCCCGTACAGAACCTCGGCGACCACCCGATCGGGCAGACCGCGCAGGCTCACCACGCCGGACTGGGCCACCGACGCGGCCGTCGCCTCCCACGTCCCCTCGTCCGCCTCCCCTCCCCGCCGCAGATCCGCGGCCCGGCGCTGGGTGTGCACCGCGCAGTACGGTCCCCGCCCGTCGCGATCCCTGTGGCACGCGGCCACCCGGCAGGGACCGAACCGCGGCAACGGCCGTACGTTCGGACGGCGAATGAATTCCTCCACCGGCACCCGTGCCTTCGCCCGCTGCCCGTCGTGCACGGCGCACAACTGCTTGAGGGAGGTCTTCCACGGACGACCGCAGTCGGGGACCCGGCACGGCGAGACCCCGACACCCTTCCAGTACCGCTTGGTCGTCGCGACGAACTCCTCGAAGCCCAGGCCCTCCCGCTCCATGCGCCGCGAACACCCGCCGCACAACCTGGGGTGCCCGCCGTCGAAGACTTGCTGGTGACAGCCGTCGACCGCGCACGCGTCGGCACTGAGCAACGGGTCGCCGGTCGGGAAGACCAGAACCCGCGCCGTCGGGTCGAAGCCCATGAGGGTGCGAAAGTCCAAGGCCACCGCCGCCATCATCGCGGCGGCGATGTCCTCGGCCTCGCCCGGTCGCGGCAGGGCGAGCGGGGAGGTCATCGCCGGCCCTCCTCGACGCGGACACGCGGGGAGGACACACGCTCGACCGCGTCCCGCAACCGGGACGCCTTCGGATGCAGGTAGGGGCGCGCGGAGGCCGGGTTCTCGTGGCCGAGCAGGGCCTGCACCTCGTCCAGCGAACCACCCGCATCCGCGACATTGCTGGCCATCGCGTGCCGACACATCCGCGAGGTCACGCGCCGCGAGAGCCCGGCCCGCCCGGACAACGACTGGACGATCTCGCCGATCGCCTCCGGCGTGACGGGCGAACCGTAGGGCGGCCGGGCGAGGTTGACCAGGACGAAGTCGCTGCCGCCCGCCCCGAGTACCTCGTGGCGCTCCAGCGCGTACTGGTCACAGGCCCGCACCACCAGGAAATCCACCGGCAACGCGTGCGACCTCCTGGACTTCGACCACGCGCCGTTCTCGTTCTGCCGCCGCACGACGTGAACGTGAGCGCCCTCGACCGCACAGCCCAACGACCGCGAGTCCATCAACAGATGCAGATCGCACCGGCGCAACCCCGCGACCTGCCCCCGACGCAGCCCCACCCGGGCCAACAGCAACACGATCAGCCGATCACGGGCCGAACGACAGGCCAGGAACATCGCCACGACCTCCTCGTCCGTGGCCCGGTCGACACCGCTCTCCTCCTCCCGGAGCCGGTGACGAGTACTCAGCCGATACCGCAACCCGCCGTCCTCACCCTGCGCCTCGAACGGCAGGTCCCGACTGTCGCCCACCTCGTAGATCTCGTCGAGAACCCAGCCCGGCACCGACTTCTCCACCACGGCGTGAACCAGGAACCCGCGCACCGCCGCAAGCACCGCGTTGATGCGAGCGTTGCCGCGCACCGGCTCGGAGCCCGGGCCCGAAACGACCACCCGACCCCGTTCCCCGTCGCCCGGCATCCACTTCAGCCACAGGATGAACAGCCCCATGTCCCGGGCCGCGGTCCGCCAGTCCCGCCCCGTGCCGGCGCACCAACGCAGGAACAACGCGACCCCACCCGCGTGGGCCTTCGTCGTCGACTCCGCCCGGTCACGGGCAAGTCGCAGCTCCCGCAGGAACCGATCCGCCTCCCGCACGACCACCAGGTCGTCGTCCACCACGGTCCAGTAGCCGGTACCCGAAGGCATCCGTACCGGGAATGCGCGCATCTCCACCTCTTGCTCCACGAGTTGATCCGCATCGATCCACCGCAGAGCCACAACCCCCAAAAAACCGCCACGGCACGCCCAACGAAAAGGCGCACTGCGACGTCACGCCACGGACTCGGAACCCCCAGAGAAGGTGACGGTGACGGTCGGCATCGCCACACCCGCATAACCCCACGTCCGACAGGCCCCCACCTGCCCGCGACCGACCCGCCGGCACGGAAGCGAGGGCCTGGTGACCAACCAGGCGAACAACACCCCCGGCCCCCGAACAACACCCCGAGGAACCCAACGGCCCCCTCGACGTCCGTACCGTCGTCCTCCTCGGCGCCTTCGCCGCAACGGTGTACATCACCCACGAACACCTTGGACTCGGCACACCGTTGACCGTCGGAATCGCCCTGCTCCTGGCGCTTCACCTCCTGATGAAACGCTGACTTGCGACGGGTCCGGCGCCTCGGCGCCGGACGCCCGGCATCGGGGACCGCACCCCGACTCGACTCGGGCGAGGCACCGAAAGTGACCGTGGTCCGCAGTGCTGCGCCCGATGACCGAGGGCAGCGGACGAACTGCCGTGCCCGGCAGGGCCCTCGTCCGACTTCCGGCGTCGACCGGCCCGATCGGGTACCCCTGCCGGGTGTAAGCGGCGTGCCGGGGCGGTGGGGTGAGGCATCCTGGACGCACTACGGCGGGGGTGAATCCCGGCTTTGCCGGATGGGGAGTTCTTGCTGTGATCAGTGACTTCGTCGATCGTCTTCCGCGTGACCGGGCTCTTCGGTTGATCGTCTCGGGCGGTGGGACGGGTGGTCACACGTATCCGGCCCTGACTGCGGTGCGTACGCTCCGGGCGAGGCGTAAAGCCCTTGAATGCTTCCTCGGCAGGCCGTCGGGCCTGGTCCCAGTCCGCGAGGGAGAACAGCCGCTCTTGTACTCCGTAGAAGGTTCGGTGACCACGCGGTCCATCACGGTGGCCGCCGAGGCAACCGGAGCCGACCCATGCAGCCAGACCGCGACGAGGGCGTTGTCCCACGTCTTGTCTCGTCGTGCGCGGTCAACTGCTTCGGTCGCGGCGTGGGTACCAGGCGCCGCCAGCGCAATCGATCGCACATCCTCGTAGAGCACGATGAATGCCTCGGCCAGGCGCTGATAGCTCACCACCTTCTGGTCTCGGCGCCAGCGTGATGTCTCTGACCGCACATCCCACAACCTCCCCACAACGAGACCGAGGAGGCCCGCCACAGCAGCCGGCAACGCCGTGCTCATAACACCCCGCCCTTCAGTCGATCAACCTGTGCGGCCTCGGGGTCCCAGCCGAATTCCTGCCCACGGCTCACGAACTCGGTCGCCTCGACCTCGTCTGAGTGTCTACGAAGGCGACGCGGCGCCGATGCGGTCCGCGTACGCGCGGTGAGCCTTGCGTGCGGCTGCGGCGCCGCCGGCGCCGGTCAGGACCGCGCACTTTGCGAGCGCGGTACGGTGCAACGCGAGCGGGGCGGTAACGTGCGCACACAGGTGTAGGTAGCGAGGTTGGCTGCGTTCTTGCCACTCACCGCGTGGTTCAGCGTTTGACGCAGCCGCAACTTTCACGGCCAACCCACCGACAACCGACAGCCAAGCCACTGACAGCTCCACGGCCAAGGACACTCGCGCCCGCACACGCCGCGACACCATCCACTGCATCGCGATGCAGTGCCGCAGCGGGTCGGAGTCGCCGGTGTCGGCGGCCTCCCGGTGACCGCACAGGTTCTGCGACCGTCGTCACTACGCCGAACGGCGGGCCGAGGTGATGATCATGGTGTCCGTTGCGGCGTCCCGGAGGGGCCCGACCCCCGCGCGGGCCTGTGTCCGGGACGCCGGTCGGTCCGCCGGCCAGGGGGTGCGCACATGTGGCCGGCGGACCCGAGTGGGGAGGCAAGGTCTCCGGCGGCCACGCGCGAACGTACACGCCCCTACCGACACGCCCGGTACGAGCCCGGCTCGTCCCCGGGCGTTACGTCCGATCGGCGCCCGACGTGGCGAGGCGGTGCGCGGTGACCCGCCGCCACCCCCGCAAGGCCCCCGCGACGTCGTGGTTGAGGTCGGTGATCGCGCGGGGCGGTGGCGTCGGCCCAGATCGGGTGCAGGCCGGGGACGACCGTGCGGGCCTCGCCGTTGGTCAACGGCTCCAGGCGGATGCGGCGGTAGGTGAACGAGCGCAGGTTCGGGGCCCGTTGCGGCAGCGCCGTGCCCCAAGCGGGGCGCCGATCGCGAACAGCGCGACATCGACGCGCGGATGCTCCACGTCGTCGACCCGCACCGCCTTGACGTGTTTGCGCGGCACGACCGGGTGCCCCTCCCGCTCCCGGAACGCTCCCGCCGCGGCCGGGATCGGCGTGCGCGGGTCCGGGGCCGCGTGCTGGGCCGGCATCTCGGCGGCCGGCTCGACGCTGGTGGATCTACTCTGAGGGCCCGGAGGAGGGGGTGCCGTGGAGCGAGGTGTTCGGCTGGTGCGGGACTTGGTCGCGGTTGTGCCCGGTTTCGAGTGTGTTGCGTCACGATCGGATCACCCCGCACGTCCGGCTCGACCACGGCCGGCGCTCATCCGGATGCGGCAGGTCCGCATCGAAGTCGGCTGCCGGTAAAGCCTGTTGCCCGTCCCGCCCGCTCACACCACATCAACGACCGCCAAACCGGGAAGCCGCGGGTCAATGGTCTGCGAGCCCCGGCTTCGCGGCATTGAGCGGTCACCTATGAAACGTGCCGTGCCCCCGCACTCGTCGCGGGGTGAGGTCCGCCGGCGGCCGGCGTGGCTGCGGCGCGCCTGGGCGCCGCGCCGCCGGCCGGGCACTTGTCCCAGCCGGCGGCGCGTCCATGCTCGCGGCGGGCCTGTCTGTTTGCCGGCCGTGGCCGACACCGGCGGGATGTCCCGTCACCGCGATCGGACTACCTGGCGGCCTGCGGATCGGCGGACTGCGTGTCTCCCATCTCCACGCGGAAGGGGTATGTCCCGGCTGCGGTGAAGGTGTCGTGGATCGGCATGATGAGCGAGGTGAGGCGACGGACGTTGGCGTCGCCGATCGGCGTCCACAGCGCGGCGCAGTGCGCGTCGGTCTCGGCCTCGATCTGCTCGCGCGCCGCGATGCCGGCATCGGTCGCGGTGCCGTCGGCGTTGAGCCAGCCGCGTGCGACGAGGCGTGTCGTTGCCGCGGCCATCTCCTCGTCGTTCCACAGCCGGGTGGCGCGTGCGATCGCTTCCGGGAAGTGTCCTGTCGCGGTTTGCAGAACGTTGCAGTCGCACGGCCCGAGGTCGTTGGCGGCGAGCACGATGAAATGCGCGTCGCCGCGCCACTCGCGCAGCACCGTGATCTGCTGCCACAGCGCGACGAGCGGGTCGGATGGGAGGGGGACGGAGGCGTTGGCGGCAGCCATCGTCTTTCCGGCGTAGTCGGCGCCGGCGACGACCGGGGCGATCAGCGATCGCGCCTCGGCGATCTGATCGGCGGTGAGGTTCACGTCGACGCGCTGCAACGCACGATCGACGGCCGCGAAGCGAGCGGCCTGCCACTGCTCCGGCGTTGCGGTATCCCACACGCCTGCCATGGCCTGGACCGACCGCGGGCTGAAGTTGTAGAAGGTCGCGAGTGTGACCTGCCACGGGACTGCGCCCATCGGGGCCGACCGGAACGCGAAGTACGCCGGTCCGTACTCGGTCACGCCGAGCTTGGCGGCCTCCTCCGGTGCCTCGGGGACGAAGTAGACGAACAGGTGGGTCGCGTTGATGGTGAGGCTGACCTCGCGAACGGCGTTCATGTCCATGTTGGCACGACCAAAGGTGCCGGCGAGATGCATCGCGGGTTGTCTCCTGGCAAGTCGAAGGATCAACGTCGGGTGAGGGGCGGCGCAAGGGTGACCGCGCTCAACCTCACGCGGTGAAGTGCAGGATCGTCTGTGACCTATCCGGGTATGTCAGGGCGGCTCTGGCGCGGTGATCCGTGCGGAGACTGCGCCGAGTTCTTGTACTTCGATCCGGACTGTGTCTCCGGATGCCAGGTAGGGGCGGTGGCCGGACAACTCCTGGATGCAGCCGGTGCCCACGGGGCCGCTGGCGAGTATGTCGCCGGCTCGCAGCGTGGTGCCGCGCGACGCGTGCGCCGGCATCTCGCCGAACGACCAGTGGATCTCGTCCCAGCTGCCGCCGCCGTAGTGCTCGTCGTTGACGTATCCGTCCATCCGCGACGCGTAGCCCTTGCCCGAGCGGTAGGGCTCCAATTCGTCGGGGGTGACGAGGAACGGGCCGAGGCTGGTCGAGGCGTCCTTGCTCTTGGACGGGCCGTACACGAACCCCATCTCGCTTGCCGAGATATCGCGTGCGCTCCAGTCGCAATAGACCAGGTAGCCGGCGATGTGCTCCTCCGCCGTGCCGGCGTCGAGGTTCGAACAGTCCCCGGCGATCACTGCGGCGACCTCGACCTCGTAGTCCCACAACCGCGCGCCCGGGGCGATGGGGATCTTGTCGTGCGGTCCTTTGATCGCCGCCGGGTTGGAGAAGTGAAAGAGCGGATACTCGTACCAGACCGGGCTGACCGTGCCGTCGCCGACGGCTGCCTTTCCCGCGTTGCCGACGTGGCGCTCGAACGCGGCGAAGTCCCGAACCGCCGGGGGTACGGGCATCGGCGCCAGCAGGTGGGCCGTAGCCAGCTCGACGATCTCGCTCGGTTGCCTGGTTGCGGCGGCCGCCAGCCCGCCTTCGGCGCGCAGCAGCTCCAGCAGGTCCGTACCCAGGGCGTGGATTTCGTTGTCGTGCACCACGCCGCAGCGTGTGAAGCCGTCCGCGGAGCGGTAGCTGACCCACCTCATCGGGCAAGCACCTCCCGGGTGCAGTCGTGGAGTCGCCGTGCGCCGGCGGGGGAGGAGGCCCGGGGGTCCGGGGGGCCGGCGACCCCCTCGCTCACGGCGACGGGCCGGCCAGGAGTGCCGGAGTCCAGGAACGGCAGGGTCTTCCCGACGGCGATCACCGCAGGTTTACCGGTCGCGCGAAGACGGCCGATGCGCGCGGCCTCGGCATTGTCGGTCCCGACGACCACGACCCGGTCCCCACGCCCGAGACGGACACGGGCGATGCCGTGCCCGATGCCGTCCGTGCCCCCGGTGATCACGACCGTCTTCATGCGGCCACCGTCCGCGCGAACTTGCGGATCTCCTCGACGAACAGCTCAGGCTGCTCCAGGGCGGCGAAGTGGCCGCCCGCGGGGATGTCGTCGTTGAAGTAGCGCAGGTCGTGGTAGGCGCGCTCGGCCCAGATGCGTGGGGTACGCGTCAGTTCGTCCGGGAAGACGCTGACCCCGACGGGAAGGTCCAGCTCGGTCGGAGCGAGCGGCTGCCGGGCGTACTCCCAGTACAGGCGGGCGGAGGAGGCACCGGTGCCGGTGAACCAGTAAAGGGAGATGTGGTCGAGGATCTCGTCGGGGGTGAGGGCGTCGGGCCGGACCCAGTCGAGGAACTTCTCGTAGATCCACGCGGCCTGCCCGGCCGGCGAGTCGGTCAGGGCGTAGCCGATGGTCTGCGGCCGGGTGCGCTGCACGACGTGGTATCCGGAATGGACGGCGAAGAAGCGGCTGCCCTGTTCGAGTGCGGCCTTCTCCTCAGGGGTCGGGTCGTCGCCGACCGGTGGTGCGGCGAGGAACTCGGGGAAGTTGACGTGGATCGCACGCAGGCCCGTCGGGCGCTGCGCCCCCATGCGGGTCGCGACGACACCGCCCCAGTCGCCGCCCTGGGCCAGGTAGGAGTCGTAGCCGAGGCGCCGCATGAGCACGCCGTACGCGCGGGCGATCCGGTCCGGGTCCCAGCCTGTCGAGGCGGGCTGGTCGGAGAAGCCGTAGCCGGGCATCGAGGGGACGACGAGGTGGAAGCCGTGCTCGGTGAGCGGGCCGACGGTCTTGAGGAACTCCAGGAACGAGCCCGGCCACCCGTGCAGCAGCAACAGGGGAGTGGCGTCGGGCCGGGGCGAGCGCACGTGCATGAAGTGGATGCCGAGACCGTCGATGGTCGTGCGGAACTGGCCCAGCTCGTTGAGCTGCCGCTCGAGCTTGCGCCAGTCGTAGCCGGTGGCCCAGTAGCCCAGCAACTCCTCAAGCCGCTCCCGTTGCACTCCCTGGGTGCCGTCCGGCGCTGTCTCCCGGTCGGCAAGGCGTACCCGGTGGAGTCGGTCCTTCAGATCCTCCAGGGCACTGTCCGCAATATCGATGCGAAACGGTGTCACGCTGTTCGATGTCATGATCACTACGGTGCGGCCACGATGGGTTCGCGGTCCAATGATTGTTCCGCAACGCGTAATACGGTCTGCGTATAAGGCCGGCTAGAGTGGGATGGTGTCCGAACGCTTCCCCGCCCCCGTCGACCTCGACCTCCGGCTGGTGCAGTGCTTCACGGTGGTCGCCGAGCACCAGCACTTCGGCCGCGCCGCCGAGGCGCTGCACACCACCCAGCCGTCGCTGAGCCGGCAGATCCGCCGCCTCGAACAGCAAGTGGGCGCCCGCCTCCTCGACCGCACCACGCGCGGCACCCGGCTCAGCGAGGCCGGCGAGATCTTCCTGCCCCAGGCCCAAGGGCTGCTGCGCGCCGCGGTCGAGGCGATGGCCCGCACCCGGGCCGCGGCCCGACCCGGCAGCATCACCATCGGCTACACCAAGGGCCTGGTCCTCACTGCGGCCGTGCGGGCCCTGCGGGACCGCCATCCCGATGCCGAGGTCCACACCCGCCTGCTCGCCTGGAACGACTCGCGCGGCGCGCTGCTGGAGCACCGCGTCGACGCGGTGGTGACGCGCCTGCCGTTCCCCACCGACCGGCTGCGCGTCACCGTCCTCTACGACGAACCGCGCGTGCTGGTCGTGCCCCGGGACCACCGTCTGGCCGGCAAGGAGTCGGTCACCCTCGACGACATCGCCGACGAGCCGATCCCCCACGTACGCCAGTCCGACCCGTTGCTGAACGCCTACTGGCGGCTCGATCCCCGGCCCGACGGGCGGCCCGCGCCCGACGGCCCCCTGGTCGAAGCCCTCGAGGACAAACACGAACTCATCGCCGCCGGGCAGGCCGTGGCCATCGGGCCGCCCCTCGACTACGCGACCGGCCTGCATCCCAGCCTCACCACCATCCCGTTGCACGGGGTCGAACCCAGCCAGGTCGTGCTCGCCACGCGCACCGGCGACCGCAGCCGCCTGGTCACCGCCTTCCGCAAACACGCCGAAGCTCTGCTCACCGGAACCCACGAGGCCGGACCGACACGAAAAACGTGATCCGCGACGGCTCCGCCCGCATACACGAGCGATCATGGCCCGTGCTTGATCTGCCGCCACGGCGCCTCGACGAGATCGGCGGACTCGTCCGAGGACTCGACGCGGGGCCGGCGGACCGCAGACCCTGAACACCCGCCTCACGCCAGGCCCGATGCCACCGCTGCACCGACCGACGCGCCACCCGTGACTCCGACGCGATCACCGCGTTCGGCTCACCGCGCTCGAACCGCTCGGCGGCATTCAACCGCAACCGCTCCCGCGCCGCCCGTTCCTTGGGAGCCGGCCCACCACTTTGCGCATCCGGCGTATCCGCGGCTTGGCCTAGGGATCTTCCGACCGTCCACGACATCACGACGAAAACGTCCGGAACCCGGAATCTCGTTCCCAGGCCGTGGCCGAACGCGAAACCCGCCCCGGGGACATCCTCGTCCTCGACACCGAACCCCCCGACCGCTCCCACGACAACGCCTTCACCGACACCTCACAGCGCCGCGTCGCCGCCCGCGCCCCGGCGGCTGGCCCTGACCGCCCGCCTGACCTGGAGCGTCGACCGCCGCACCCCCTTTGATCATGCGGGGGGAGAGCTGACGTCGCCGTCGCCGACACGCTCTCCGAATCACTTCCGCGGCGGTGCGGGACGCGCTCCGGCTTCGGCGCCGAGCCCGGCGAGGTCGGCGTTTCCTGCTGCGCTGTCGAGCAACGTGGTGGTAGTGCGTTGGATGTGTCGCACCAGGACGTCGACGGCGGTGTCGGTATCTCGGGCGAGCACGGCGTCGAGCAGGGCACGGTGCTCGCCGGCGACGTCACGGTCCTCGTCGGGTCCCAGGAGCCGGGACCAATGAAGGTAGAGCTCAGCGCAGTCGCGGAGCCCGGCGGCGATGCTGCGGAGGCGCCGATTGGCGCAGCCGTCGAGGATGCCGGCGTGGAACGCGGCGTGCGCGCGGGTCCACGCCTCCGTGAGACGCGCGGGATCGTCGGGACGGCTTTGTGGCGTACGCGCCAGGGTGTGGTGCAGGGCGATTACGCGCGATTCCCACGCGAGGTCACCCTGCGCCAGGGACTCACGCAGGGCCAGGCTCTCGATGTGAATCCGAGCGGTGGTCAGGTCGGTGAGGTCCTCGGCCGACAGCGGGGCGACTCGGTACCCCTGCTGGGGCTCGACATGCACCAGGTTCTGTTCCGACAGCCGGGACAGCGCTTCGCGCAGCACTCCCATGCTGGCGTCGTATCGCTCGCACAGCCGAGCGAACGGCAGTCGAGAGCCCGGAGGAAGTCGCCCGGTCAAAATATCTTCACGAATCGCCATGAACACGACTTCACCGCGAGTCGTCACCCCTTTTGACATGCCGACACCCTAGCGCTGATGCGACACTCAGCATGAATGTCGAAAATCATCTTGTGTGTCGGATGATCGGCGGGCTACTGTCGCCGATGTCCGGATGTGGCGCGTGACGGCTGAGATGTACGACGCCGGCCCCGCAACGAGCCTCGAGCCGACCAGGCGAGCCGGCCTCACGGCGTCCGACACCGTCGCATCCGGCAGTGTCCCGGGATGCATACGCGCATCCCGCGGCGTCTTGTGAAACACATCGAAAGAGCGGTCCCCGATCATGGCAACCCATAACGAGTCCCCCGCCGCCCCGAGCGATACCCGTTTCGTCCGAACGCAGTTCGGCCGCATCGCTTACACGGACTCCGACCCCGACGCCGAGCTCACCGGCGCCCCGCTGGTGTTCGTGCACGGAAACTCCGCGTCCCGCGCTGTTTTCCGCGCGCAACTCGACGATGATTTCGGGCCGCGGCGGCTGCTGGCTCTGGACCTGCTGGGACACGGCGAGTCCGACAACGCGACGGACCCCGAGCAGGCGTACACGCACCGAGGTTACGCAGCGACCATCGTGGAGGTGTTGACCGCGCTGGGCATCAAGCGAGCGGTCGTGGTCGGCTGGTCGCTCGGCGGGTACATCGGTCTGGAGCTCATTCCCCGGTTCCCCGGTCTGGCGGGGCTGATCATGACCGGTACACCACCGGTCGGCAAGGACACGCTGGGTGACGGATTCCTCCCGACCGCCGACCTCCGGTACGCGGGCGTCGAGGACATCACGCTCGCCGAGGCGGCGGACTATGCCGACCAGGTCACCACGCCACCTGCACCGGAAGGGGTGCTCAGCGACATCCTGCGCACGGATGGGCGGGCGCGGCGCGTCATGTTCGCGTCCGTCTGGGCGGGACACGACTTGGACAAGCGGGCACTCGTCGCGACATCGTCCGTGCCACTGGCGATCATCGACGGACGTGAAGATCCCTTCGTGAACCGCACCTATGTGGACTCTCTGACCTATGCCGCGCTGTGGCGGTCGACGCCCGTCGTCATGGACGGATGCCGCCATGCGCCGTTTCTGGATAATCCGGCGCAGTACAACGAGTTGATCAGGGAGTTCCTTCACGACAACAAGCTCTGATCATGTGGGGGTGAGGTGCCACGAAGGTTCCGGACAGGGACCCAATAGGGTTGTCCTGTAAGGAATCGAGGAAAGCAGCCGATGGCACGTCCCAGCTCGTACACGCCGGAGTTCCGCGAGGAAGCGGTTCAACTGGCGCTGAAGTCCGCTCCTCGGCCGATCGCGCAGACCGCGCGAGAACTCGATGTGCACCCGGAGACGCTCCGAAACTGGGTTCGGGAGTACAAACGCGAGCACGAGAGCACCGACGAGGCGTCCTCCGTGGACGAGCGCGCCAGGCTGAAGGAACTCGAACACCGCGTCCGTGAGCTGGAGTTGGAAAACTCCTTCCTGAAAAAAGCCGCAGCGTACTTCGCGAAGGATTCCCGGTAGCCGGAAAGTACGAGTTCATCGAATCGATGCGACTCGACACCGCGGAGTACGCCTATCCCGTCGCATTCATGTGCGATCGCCTCGGCGTGTCCAGGTCCGGATACTACGAGTGGCGCCACCGCCCGGAATCCGTGACCGCACAACGGCGCGAGGAATTGGCGCTGCTCGTCGCCAAGGCCTTCGAGATGTCCGACGGCACCTACGGACATCGCCGCATCCACGCCCAGCTGCTGCGCTGGGGCGCCCCGGCCGGCCCGGAGCCGGTCCGCCGGATCATGCGCGACCTGGACCCGGTGCCCTGTCAGCCTCGCCCGAGGCGCCGGTCGCAGACCCAGCCGGAGTCCGCGCCCGTGCCGGACCTGGTCGGCCGCGACTTCGGCGCCTCGGCTCCCGGCGAAAAGCTCGTCGGGGACATCACCTACATTCCGACGGCCGAGGGATGGCTTTATCTGGCAACCGTCATCGACTGCTGCACCAAGGAAGTCGTCGGCTACGCGATGGACGACCACTATCGGACGCCGCTGATATCCCGGGCGATTCGCAACGCCGCGCGGAACCGCACCCTGGCGAGAGATGCCATATTCCACTCGGACCGCGGGAGCAACGGTGGATTCAACCGGTCGTCGCAACACCCTGATCTCGGAGGTGTGCGGCGTGGCCACGGCGGACTGGAGTTTGAAGACCAGCGATGTTCCGGAGGGGCGGCGTCGGCAGTGGCGCGCTGACCGTGCGTTGCGGCCGGCGATGCGTTCGCCCGGGCGGCCTGATCCGTCTCGGGTCGTGCAGCGCCAGTTCTGGCGACTTATCGCCACGGGGGTCACGACGGTGGAGGCGTCGCTGGCGGTCGGCGTGTCGTGGCCGGTGGGCGCGAGGTGGTTTCGTCACGCTGGCGGCATGCCGCCGATCTCGTTGGCCGAGCCCTCGGGCCGGTACCTCACGTTCGAGGAGCGCGAGGAGATTGCGATCCTCAGGGCGACGAGCAAGGGCGTGCGCGAGATCGCCCGCGCCCTGGGGCGTGACCCCGGGACAATCTCTCGCGAACTGCGCCGCAACGCCGCCACGCGCGGCGGCAAGCAGGAGTACCGCGCGACGGTCGCCCAGTGGAAGGCTCAGCAGGCGGCCAAGCGCCCGAAGAGCGCGAAGCTCCTGGGCAACGACCGGTTGCGTGAGTACGTGCAGGAGAGGCTTTCGGGGAACGTTCACCGGCCTGACGGGACGGTCGTCGCGGGACCGCGGACGCCTCCGTGGAAGGGGCTGAACAAGCCGCACCGGCAAGACAGGCGGTGGGCGACAGCATGGAGCCCGGAACAGATCTCGCACCGGTTGAAGGCCGACTTCCCCGAGGATGAGTCCATGCGCATCAGCCACGAGGCGATCTACCAGTCGCTGTTCATTGAGGGCCGTGGCGCGCTCAAGCGGGAGCTGGTCGCCTGCCTGCGCACCGGGCGGGCACTTCGAGAGCCTCGGTCGAGGTCACGGAACAAGCCGCAGGGGCATGTCACCGCGGATGTCGTCCTCGGTGAACGTCCTGCGGAGGCCGCGGACCGCGCGGTCCCGGGGCATTGGGAAGGCGATCTGATCATTGGGACGGGCCGGTCCGCGATCGGCACGCTCGTCGAGCGCAGCAGCCGATCTACACTCCTGGTGCATCTGCCGAGGATGGAGGGCTGGGGCGAGGTGCCGCCGGTGAAGAACGGCCCGCCGTTGGGCGGTTACGGCGCCGTCGCGATGAACACTGCCCTGACTGAGTCGATGACGAAGCTACCCGAGCAGCTCCGCAAGACCCTGACCTGGGACCGCGGGAAGGAACTCTCCGGGCATGCCCAGTTCGCGCTCGAGACCGGGACGAAGGTGTTTTTCGCCGATCCGCACTCGCCCTGGCAGCGACCCACAAACGAGAACACGAACGGGCTGCTGCGTCAGTACTTCCCGAAGGGCACCGACCTGTCCCGGTGGTCCGCCGAGGACCTCGAAGCCGTTGCCCTGGCCATCAATAACCGACCCCGCAAGATCCTCGGCTGGAAGACCCCGGCCGAGGTCTTCGAGGAACAGCTACGCTCACTACAACAACCCGGTGTTGCAACGACCGGTTGAACTCGCCAACTACATGTCGGTCGAGTACGCGAGCCTGCTCGGTGAACTCGGCCTGCGCCGGTCCGTCGGCCGTACCGGGATCTGCTTCGACAACGCAATGGCCGAATCCTTCTTCGGGGTATTGAAGAACGAGCGGGTCTCACGCGTGAGTTACCCGTCTCGCGACGCAGCCCGACGGGATATCACCCGGTACATAGAATTCTGGTACAATCGCAAACGCCTTCACTCGGCCGTGGGTTACCGCCCTCCACGCGAAGTACATGCCGAGTTTGAAGAGTTGCGACTGGCCGCATGAACTGACAGCCGGGCCCTGTCCGAAGAACGCGAGGCCCCTCAGGATTCGCTGTCGGCCCATCAACGCGCGCCCCGAACGCCCGCTGTCTCCCGGTGAGTCACCTACACCCGAAACGCTCCCGAGCCCACACCGTTGCGGCACGAGTCATCGGTTCACGGGAGCACCGGACACCTGCACGTCCCCCTGTAGGCGTCCGTGCATTTCCCCCAACGTCAGGTGCCCGGGTTGAGGATGCCGCGTGTCGTGTCGACGCGATCCACGCCGATTGCGGCACGCAGCGCGTCGACTGCCGCCTCGGGCTTCTCCATGGGGTAGACCTGCCACGGGTCCGACGGCCTGTCGCGGGTGAATTGCGACCCGAAGACCTGGGGGAGTTGCTGCCGCATCCGGATTCGGTCGAGCAGCCACGCGAAGTCCCGGAACGCGGCGTCCCCGACCGCGACAGCGGAGGCAAGCAACGGCAAAGCCGTCAACTGTGCCTCCAACGGGGCGTGCTGCACCAAGAGCCAGGCGGCGGTTGCCCCGTCGTCGCCGACCAGGCTGCGCCCGGGCCATCCCCGGGCGGCGATCACCGTCATGATCCATGGGGTGTTGTCGGCGTCGACCGCGTTCACCCGCGCCCATTCCTCGTCGGTCGCCGCAGGGCCGAGTGCCTCGCGTGCCTGCTGGTCGCGGTCCATGCGTGCGAGCAGCTCGGTGCGCAGTCCCTCGTCCACGTGGTCTGCCACGGGTTCGGCCTTCCCTTCGGTCGCGGGGTTGCCGTCTTGGCGGTGCGCCGGCATCTGCGGTCCGCCGCACACACCACAATGCGGTGCGGTCCCTCGCGGATGTACTCGGACAGCAGCTTGGTCGGGAACGGGAGGAACGACACCGCGAGGAGCAGCAGCAGGTTCAGGCGCATCAGCCAGATGTTCGCGTACTCGAGGTACTCGGTGATGGCCGAATGGGCCAGCCACACCGCCCCGATCGTGGCGAAGCTCACCACGTATCCCAGGTACGAGGACCACTGCTCGAAGACAGCGTGCGCCAAGTCGTCCGCCGACCCGGGCGGAACGGCGATGTCCAGGACGAGCAGCGTGATCGCGATGGCGAAGACGCCGTCGCTGAACGCTCCAGCCGAGCGGTCCGCAGCCGACGGGACCGACCCTCGTCCGCGCCCGTATCCGCGTCTGCCATGAATGGAGTTTGTCAGATTTATGTTGATATACCCCTCAGGTGGCCTTCCGCATCCGAGGCCGTGTCGCGAGCCCGGACTCTCCCGGCCCGGGCCGGTCGGGCGGCCTGCGATCGGTCCGCGGGGCAGGCACCGCGGCCGATTCGGAGACACCGACCGGGTCCTCCCGGGCCGAGGCCCGTGGTCGACGGAGTGGCAGCCGGGGCCGTTCTCGCACGACATCGTCGCGCGGACGTCTTCTCGCCGCGGACGCCCGAGAGGCGGCGACATGCGGATGGACATCACGTCGGCGTCTCGGACGCCCTTCCGATCGGCCACCCGCCACTACGCGTCCTGCGGTCGACCGGCGGCGGAGGGACACCTGATATCCCCTCGGAACAGGGGTGACAACTGATGGTTGTCGTAAATCTCCGGGGGTTGTTGGATCGCCGGCGCGCGCTGGTCTTAGCTGGTCGCACACCGGGCCGCAGGTCGCGGCCGACGCTATGACGAGGTGGGATTCTCGTGAAGGCATTCGTGGCGACCGGGAACCCGGCATCGCACATCACACTCGGTGACGTCGAGCTGCCGATGCCGCGACCCGATGAGGCGCCGGGTGAAAGTGGAGGCCTTCTCGGTCAATCGCGGCGAGACTTCCAACCGGGGAATTCGCAGCCCCACTGGCGTCCCGGCAAGGACATAGCGGGCCTGGTCGTACAAGGCGCGACGGACGGATCGGGGCCGGGGGTGAGCTGCCGCGTCGTCGGACACCCACCACAGGCAGGCTGGGCCGAGTACGTCGCCGTCCCCACGTCCTCGCTCGCGGAGCTCCGGGACAGCGTCGCCGCCGTGACGGCGGCCGCACTCCCGCCGGCCGGACTCACCGCCTTGAGGCTGCTGCGCACCGCGGGTTCGGTCCTGGGCCGCCGACTGTTGCCCACCGGTGTCTCCGGGGGCGTCGGGCACTACTTCGCCGCGAACCGCGTTGCCGCGCACCTTGCGGTCGCAAAGCCGTCTCAGGACGTCGGCGGTGTCGTCCCAGGAGGCGACGAGACCGATCTCGGGGTGCAAGCGGTCCGCTGCGACCAGCCGGACCAGCGTGTCGAGGTCCTCGCCGAAGGATGTGTCGAAGTGGTCGTCATGGCAGTGCCGGATGATGGCGGACTCGGGACCGCTGAAGAAGTCGAAGAAGTTCAGGGTGACCGGAGTCCGGCCGGCCTGCCCGAACCAGATCGGGGTGCCGTGCGGCTTGAGCAGTGCAAGGGCCCCGTTTCCTGACAACCGGGTTCTCGCCTCGGCACGACTCTCCCGGCAACACCCGATATTCCGACACCTGAAGGAGCAGCCACCATGACCGCATTGCTTGACCCGAAGACCGTTGTCACCCGCTACGTCGAGGCCGTGCGCGACGGCGACGTCGACGTCATGCGCGACAGCTTCGCCGTGGACGCGGCCTGGACGTTTCCCGGAAGCCTGCCGATCTCCGGCGTGTGGGAGGGGCGCGACCACATCATCGACGACTTCCTGGGCGGCATGGGCACGCGCCTGCAGGCGGGCGCCCCACTGGTCATCGCGTTGACCAACATCGTCGCGGACGGGGAGCAAGTGGTCGCCGAATGGACCTCGGACGGCACCGCTGCGGGGGGCGCGGCGTATCGCAACCGCTGCATCGGCGTCTTCGTCGTCCGCGACGGACGGATCACCTCGGTTCGGGAGTACGCCGACACCCACCACGTGGCGTCCGTCCTCTTCGGCGACGCGAACGAGTCCTCGGCCCGGTGAGTCCCTCCGCCCGGGAGCGCCACAGGCTCCCGGGCGCCCCGGGACGGATCGACGAGCCCGTGCGTTCGGTGATCACGCCGGTCCTCCCACCTGATCGGATGCTCGCGTGCGTGTCGGCTGTGCCAAGCGCCGGTGGATGCGGCCGCTGGTGGTGCGGCGTCTGCCGGCCCTGGCGGAAGCGGGGGTGTCACCCGCGCGCATATGGCGGTCACCGCCGACGCGGTGGGTGTGTCCGAGCGCACCGTGTGGCGCTGGTTGGCAGCGGCACGCGGGTCGGATCGCGTGGACCCGCGTGCGACGTGACCGATTCACGCTGGACGACGCGCTCTGGGCGTGTCTGACGGACCTGGACGGGAACGTGAAGGCGCTGCACCGCTGGATGTGTGCCAGAGCCGACAAGGACACCGAAGACGGAGTCCCCTCGCAAACCCGGGGCGTGTCGTTGGCGACGCTCATCACACGGTGCGTCGTGACAACGTTTGGCCGCCGCCGTCCGGGACCTCGGCGACCCCTCCGACCACGATTCCGGCGTGTCGGGCATCCGTGATCACCCCGAGGGCCGCCTGATCGTCTGGTACATGGAACACCGACGCCTCGCCGTCCTGCTCGCGTTTCGAGCGGTTCCCACGTCCGCCGGGCCGCACCCGTGTCGACGCCGGCGGTTTTTCGGCAGGGCTGCCGTTACAGGGCGCGGACCTTGTCCGCCTGCGGTCCGCGCTGGCCCTGCGTGATCTCGAACTCGACCCGCTGGTTCTCCTCCAGGTTCCGGAACCCGGAGCCCTGGATCGCGGAGAAGTGGACGAACACGTCCGGGCCGCCTTCATCCGGCGAGATGAACCCGAAGCCCTTTTCCCCGTTGAACCACTTCACAGTGCCTTGCGCCATCGGTGCCGGTTCCTCTCGCATGCCCACAGCGCAAAACCACGCGCCGACCGCAGCCTCGACCCGGCTCCGGCTCCTGAACGTTTCCCTCCCACGTCCTCGCCGAACCTCCCGCTCCTGCGGCGGGAACACCGGCCCCACGCCGGAGGGTTCCCGAATCGGGTGTCCTCCGGGATGGACGAGGCCCCGACCGGACGTTCGAAAACCGGGTGGATTCGGACGGCGGAGGCCGCTACGTCCTCACCCGGTCCAACACCCGCCCTCGGGGCGTGAGAGCGGCAGCGACCGCTGCGGCGGCCCTTGTCCTGCCGGTGCCGCAGGAGCCCGGACGGCCCCGGCCCGGCCGGTGCCTGACCCGGCCGTCGTCGGACGAGGGGGAATCGACCCCGTATGTGGCAGCCCCGCAAGCCGGTGCTGCTGATCGGCATCGGTTCGGACCTGGCCATGATGGAGGCGATGGGCACCTACGGACGCCCCTTCTACCAGCGCGCCACCGAGACGGTCGTCCCCCAACCGAACCCGCGCGAGGTCGCCGCCATGCTCGACCTTCCCGCGGCCGAGGCCTTCGACGCCTACCTGGCCACCGGCGGCCTGCCGCTGCTGTGCGCGGAATGGGAACCGGGCACGGACACCGACACCTACCTCGCAACCTGCCTGGCCGACCTGCTCTCGGCCCTGGTGGTGTCGGGCGAACGCAGCCTGGCCGCCGAGTTCCCCACCGAAGCCCAGGCACGCCGGGTCCTGGAGGCGATCGGCAGCGGGGAACGCACCTTCACCAACATCGCCCGCGCCGCCGGCGACATCGCCGGCGCCGGCCTCACCCGGGCCCTCACGCTCCCGGTCCACAAACGGATCGTCGCCGCCGAGACACCCCTGTCGACCAAACCCGCGAACAAGGACACCCGCTATCGGGTCACCGACCCCCACCTGCGGTTGTGGCCGGCCTTCGTGGGTCCGCACCTCGCCGAGATCGAACGCGGCCGCGGAGACCGCGCCAACCGACGCCTGCGCACCTCGTGGAGCAGTCGGCGCGGCCGCGCCGTCGAACCCGTGGTCCGCGAGGCCCTCGCCCTCCTCCCGCCCGAACGCCTCCCACCGGGATGCGAGGCGTTCGGCGGCTACTGGACCCGCACCAACGACCCCGAGATCGACATCGTCGCCGCCGACCGCGCACCCGTCGCCGAACACGTCACCGTCGTCGGCTCCATCAAATGGCTCGAGGGCGCGGCGTTCGACCACCGCGACCTGGCCGCACTGACCGTCCACCGCGACCGCCTCCCCGGAGCCGGCCCCGACACCCCCCTGATCGCCGCCAGCCGCTCCGGCACCACCACCCAAGGCATCGACTACGCCTACGAACCCCAAGACCTGCTCACAGCCTGGGAATAGCGAGGAGGACACCGACGCGCCGGCCGGTGCGCGGTTCAGTCCCAAGTTGTGAGGAATTGTTGTAAGTTCCGCAGGGGGTCGGGCAGTTCCCGGCGCCGGTAGGCGACCGACCGCGGCCCACCCCCGCTCCTGGCGGGGTGCGTGCGGTCCGACGACCGAGCATGACGGATCGGCGGAGTACCGATCCCGATCCCGTGGGAGGTCACGTGTGGGTCCTCCGTAAAGGGACCAACGACGAAGGCCACACCTGCAAAACCGTCATGAGCGAAGGTGCTGCAGCCCGCTCCGAGACCGACTCTCGGAGCGTTGGTCCGAACGAGATGTGTGAATCGCCCTTGGCCCGGCCCTCCCGCCTGACCTCTGCGATCGAGGACACCCCGACCCGACGCCGGTGCACCGCGCCGCTACGTCCTCAGCCGTCGACGGATGGCGCATCGTCTGCGTCGAGGCCGCTACGTAGCCACCCCCACACCCGTTCGGCGCCGTCGTGGTCGTTTGCCTCCTCCCGGAATTGGGCGAGAGCCGTCAGTGCGTGGGTGTCTCCGGTGTCGGCGACTTCGCGAGCTAGACGTTCTGCGCCGTTGCGGTCACCCATCCTTTCCCGGGCCTGGACCAGGGAAAGCAGCCCGAGGGCACCGCCGTAGCCGAGGCTTGGGTGGTATGCGCGGTCGGGGAGCCGCGGATCGCCTGCTCTCCGGTTGGACGATCTGAGGAATCTTTCAAGCTGGGCGTTGACGACTTGCTGGTACAGGCGTTCGGCAGCATCGAGGTCGCCCGCCGCCTCCCGGATCCGACCCAGGGTTCCCAGCGCGTAGGTATTGCCGGCGTCCGCGGCCTGCCTATAGAGGCGTTCGGCGCCGTCGTGGTCGCCTGCCTCCTCCCGGATCTGGGCCAGGGTTGTCAGCGCGTAGGTATTGCCGGCGTCCGCGGCCTGCCTATAGAGGCGTTCGGCGCCGTCGTGGTCGCCTGCCTCGTACCGCATCTGAGCAAGGGCTGACAGTGCGTCGCTGTCTCCGGCGTCGCTGGCTTCGTTGGCGAGGCGTTCGGCGCCGTTCAGGTCGCCCATCCCCACGCGCAGCATGACCAGGCAATGCAGTGCGGAGATGTCTCCCGTACGGGCGGCCTTGCGGTACAGGCGTTCCGCGGCGGTGTGATTGCCCACGCGCTCCCACAGGTTCCCCAGGGCCTGTAGCGCGCCGGTGTGTCCGGCATCGGCGGCCTCGCGGTACCAGTGCTCGGCGCCTTCATGATCCCCAGCCTCATCCCGCAATTCGGCGAGGCTCATCAGTGCGCGTGGATCGCAGGTGTTCGCCGCCTTGTTGTAGAGGTGTTGGGCGTGGCGCAGTCGCAACCGAGCGCGCGCAGCGTCAGCGAGGTTGAGCAGGTCCTCGGTGGTGTGTGCGTGCTCGTGGGCGGCGTCCCAGAATGAGGCGCGTGGGCAGAAGCGTCTCCGGGCGTGGTGCGCGTGTTGTTCGAGGTAGTCGGCGAGGCGATAGGTCGGTTGGTCACCGCTGTCTCGGGTGGTGTCGCGGGTGCGTCGGCGGGGCCGGATGCGGGTCAGGGGTGCGGAGGCGCCGTGGACGCGGGTGGTGGCGTAGGCGAGGGCCTGTTCGAACCAGTCGTCGGTGAGGGTGTCGGATTCGTGGTCGGTGAGGTAGGCGTCGGCTGCGTCCTCGAGGAACGCCTGGCGCAGGGCGGGTCCGTGGCCGAGGCGGCGGGCGTCCATGGCGGCCTCGATCACCTCCCGTGCGCCGACCGGGGCGAGGTCGTAGCGCTTGAGCAACGCGAGTGCGCCAGCCAGGAATTGGGTCACACGCCCGCCGTCCCCACTCGCGAGGGCATCCGCCGGCCGCGGGTCCTCTCCGGCTCGGGCGCGCACCTCGTCCAAATCGGTGCCGGTGAACGCGTCGGGCACGCGCAGGTCGGTTCGGGTGAGCAGGGCCCGCGCCTGCGCGTGTGGGTCCGGGGCACCGGCGGAGGGGGAAGCGGTCAGGGCGTCCCAGTACGGGTCCGGCGACAACGTCGCCAACACGAATATCGGTGCGAGGGCGGGGTCGCGTAGGAGTTCGCGCACTTCCGCCGCGACGCGCTCGCCGACCTCGTCAGGTTCCAGGTAGAACTGGGCCTCGTTGAGCCACAGCACGGTGCGGGGCCTCACGGCGGACAGCTCGGCCAGGGTGGCCTCGGGTCGTCCCGGGGCGATCGGATGCCACAACCGCCAGCCGTTCGGCACGTGTTGGAGTGCTTCCCAGCAGGCGCGGGTCTTGCCGGTGGAGGACCCGGCCACCAGCGTGACCATCGTGCTCTCCCCGCCCGCCGCTCGTTCCACGGCCGCACGCAGGAGCCGGTCGTGGGCGCGGGGTACGTACACCGGCGGCACCGGTAGTGCCTTTCCGGTGTGTTCGGGTGCGTCGATTGCCTGGTGCACCTCAAGCGCGAACGGGTCCGTGAACTCGCGCACAGGCCGGCCTGCGGTTTCGGGTGCGCCGATCGTGCGGTGGAGCCCGGGACCGGTGAGGGTGCCGTGACCGGAGTCGATGGGGTCGCCCTGGTAGACGACCGTGGCGGCCCGGCCGTCGGCGTGGGCGCCAGGGTCGGGTTCGTCGACGTGGCCGGGCGCGGTGTGGCCGGGCGCGGTGTGGTCGGGACGCGTCCCGGGTGTGCTCGGGGAGGGGCGTCTCGCGCGGCGTTCGTTCTCGGCCAGTCTGCGGCGTTGCCGCCATTGCTCGGGTGGGGTGGGCTGCCGTCCGGGTGTGTGGTTGTCGGCGATCTTCTCCAAATACCCGAGGAGGAAGGCGAGTTGGGTGGAGCGTGCGGTGGGGGTGGAACGGCCGGTGAACCAGTCGCTGAGCGAGGCGGCCTTGAGGCGGATCGGTGGTTTGTGGGCCAGGCCCCGCCGGATCAGTTCGGCGTGTGCGGGGCTCCCGGCCGCCTGGTGGAGTTCGCGCAGGCATCGCGCGAAACACTCCACCGCAGACTCGCCCGCGTGGCTCTGCCCGCGGCTGTCGTCGCCGGCGCTTCGCTCGTCCGTCCCCACTCACGCCCCCCGGCCTGTGTCTTCGGTCCGAATACGGACCGAATCCCTTCCCGGGGACCTGCGGATTCCCGGGGTGACCAGAGTAGGGATCGTTCGGGCCGGTCACCGTCCGATCGCCGAACACACCGCTGTCCGGGCCTCATGGGCTCCTGACACCGGGCGGCCCGACATCGAGGGCGCCCGACCGGACTCGGGAGATGACATGACCGACACCACCCCCACCCGCATCCCCGCGGCCCGCAGGCGCGTCCACGCCTGGATCGTCCGTGCCGCCCGTACGGCCGCCTCCCATGCGGTTCGCGGGATTGCCTCGGGCGCGGGGCGCGCTGCCGGGGGATGGCTCGTGTGGTGGCTCCTCCACCACTGAACCCCGCCCGCCCGGACTCGAAGGACGGCTCCGATCGCGCGTTGCCGCAGCCGGAGCCGATTCCCTCGTCTCCGTCGCGGGGCACAGCCCGCACAACACGCCACGAGGCGATAAGTGTGGACCCCGCGAAGGGCACCCGCCCACCGTTGCATCAACCCGACCCCCGGCGCGCGCACTTCACCCGAACGAGACGAACGTGCACGTCGAACGTGTTGTGGGACGTGAACCTGTCGGTGTGGTGGACCGCAGGCCGCTCAGCGTGACCCCGGGCCCGTCGCGGCGTTCGCGGATCGGACGGTGGAAATTCCGAGGAAGGGCGGGGAGCCGATGGCGAATGCGTATGCGCGGGGTGCGGTGGTGGAGGCTGTCGTGGTTCGCCACCGCCCGTTCGGGGTGATGGTCGACATGCCCAACGGGGAGGCCGGTTCGTGGTCCTGGGGCCGCACCGCTCCCGGAAAGCTCCGACCCGCAACTGCGCCTGGGCTCTGACCCGGACATCGTCGGCGCCATCAAAAACCCGTGAACGCACCCGCTGCGCCGGGTGGAGGGTGGTTGGCCTGCGGTGCCCCTGTGTTTCTGTTCGGTTGCCGTTCGGGCGCGTGGGTTCAGATGGGGATGATGTGCAGGACGGTGACGGTGAGGATGTTGCCGTGGATCATGTAGGCCACGATCACGGGTCCGAACGCGGCGGTGCGGCGGTCGGGGTCTTTGCCCTCGGGGGCGGTGCCGCGTCGGTAGGGGTCGTCGGCGATGTCGGAGATGCCGCGGTCGAAGGCCTGCCTCTGGGTGGGGGTGCGGTGGCCGTAGGTGTTGCGGGCCTCGTTGGTGAGCTGGACTCGGTAGCTCACCGCACCGGTGTTCCGTCCCGGTTGAACATGCCGTCGAAGTCGCCCGCCTCCACTCGTGCGATCGCCGCGTCCGCGTCCTCGCGCGCCTCGACCGGCAGCGCCCACACCGCCGCGACCTGCGTCAACTGCGCGATCGGGGTGCTTCCGATCACCGCGTCGAACTCCGCGCGCCTGTCGACCGGTAGCGCCTCGCGGATCTCGTCCAGTGTTCTCGGGAGCGCGACCACCTTGCCGCGCACCACCGTCGTCATCGGCTCCACCGCACACTCCCCATTCCCGGACGTCTCGTCCTCCCCAGTGTGAACCGCACGCAGTGCCTGGACTATGTGAAGCGTGTGCGCGCCGGTGGCGTGAAGACCGCATCGGGGCGGCAGATCCCCGAGACGCATGAGGCGCCCGCCAGAGTGTGGCGAGCCTGGTGGGGGACGTAGTGGCCGAGGTCCATGGTGTCCACCCAGGGCCGGAACCGGCTGTAGAACCACTGATGGGTCAGTGACACGGTCCCGTCCTGGCTGCGGTGGATCGTGGGAAACAGAGCCAGCGCGGCTGCGTTGGGCGCCGGTCGGTCGGTAGCCGTAGCGGGCGGTGAAGCGGTCCAGGGTCTTGCGCCGGCGTTCGGCGAGGAGCTCGTAGAGCCGTTCGGGTATGCGGATTGCGGCGTCGTGGTTGCCGACCTTGGTCTGGTCGTGCCAGAACATCGCCAGGCCGCCGTAGCGGCCGATGCAGTCCCACCGCACCTTGATCACCTCTCCGATGCGACGGCCGGTGGTGACGGTGGTCTCCCAGATATCGCGGACGCCATTGTCGTGAGCGTCGTAGGTGGCGGCGAGTTCCGCCGGATTCGCCTCGTCGGCCAGGGCCAGGGCGACTTCGTCGGGGAAGGGACGGCGCGCGGTCCGGCCGGTGGTGGCGCCGGCTGTCGGGAACGCGATGATGAACTCTCTCTTCAGGCCGAGCCGTTCCGCGGCGCCGGTGTCGAGTGCCTCGCGCATCAGCTTGCGCACGGCGTTGAACACGACCGACCGGGTGACGGTGGTGACGACGCTCGCGGTCCCGTCCGGCCGCTTGATGGCCGGCGAAGGGAGCCCTTCGCGCTCGCGGTGGCGCTGGTCGGCGACGAAACGCTGGGCGTGTTCTTCCCGCGGAACCGCAGGGTCGTGGCCACCGCCACGCGCCTCGACTTCCAGGAAGGTTCCCGGCTCGACGGAGGCCCGGCGAAGGTCGTCGACCGGGCCGGCCGAGCGGGGACAGCGCGGTGACCGCAACAGGTCCGCCACGTGGTCCCAGGTCAGATCCCGCAGCCGGCGCTGCGGAATGCCGCTCAGGTCGATGTGGCTCATCCGGTGCGGGAACAGCACCCCGAAGTGCTCGGTCTCGAGGAAGCCGGCGTCCTTGGCCTCCTGCGGGGTGAAGTAGACCAACCGCAGCTCGTGCAGGATCTCCTCGGCGATCGCCCCGGTGAACGCGGCCGAACCGCCGGTCCCGAACTCGAAGTCGACCAGCGAGTTCACTTCCAGCGTGCGGCATGTGGTCACCAGCGACCGGATCCAGCCCAGATCCCACCGACTGGGCCGGGCTCGGCGGGTGTGGACGAACAGACCCCACTGGATCTCGGCCCGCACCAGGGGCCGCAGCCCGCCCAGATTGATCTGCCCCGGCCAGTGATGTGCCGGAACGGCAGCACACCAGCGCCGGAACGCCGCCTGGTCGCCGTAATCGATCGGGACCGGCTTTCCGAACTTCTCGTATCGCGGCCACCAGTTGCTCGGCATCGCGGCCTTGCCGGGCCTGCCGTCACGGCGGTAGCGGCTGCCGTGCCATGAGCACGGCCCCAGCGGGGAGTCGGCCGGACTCGGGCAGACGACCGCGCCGCAGGGCCCGTAGCCGGGATACGCCTGTTTGCCGGACACCCACGAGGCGAAGGCCGCGCTGTCGGCGCCCCCGCTCTTCCACGAGCTCAGATGCCGTTGACACAGGCGCAGTTCACTGTGTGCCGCAGGCCGCTCAGGGCAGATCCGGCAAGCCATTTCCTCTGCCCCGACATGTGTGAGTGGTCGTTGGTTGTGGGGTTTGGTGGGGTGTGTGGGCTGGGGTTTCGCTGTCGTGTCGGGATGGTTTTCGGGTGTGTAGGTGTGGCGGGCCTGGTTTTCGGGGTGTGGGGTGGGGTGTCGGTGGGTTCGACGGGGTTGTGAGCTGGGGTTTTCTCACTTCTGTTGGATTTAGCGGATGTTGTGGGATGTACTGAGATTTTGTGCAGTTCGGATGGGAATGCCGTAGGCAGCGGTTGCCCGCCCTGTTTGCCGGGCGGTTGGGGATCGGCCCCGGGGCGGGGTTTTCAGGGTCGGGTGTGGTGGGTCCAGGCCCGCAGGAAGTCGTCGGGTCCGGGCGCGAGGCGTGCGAGTTCGAGTGTGTGGGCGGTGTGTTCGAGGAACGCGGTCACGGCCGGGTGCCGGTCGGGCCGGGGGTGTCGCCGTTGGGTGTGTGCGAGCGAGGGCGCGGACGAGGTGACCGTTTCGGGATACACGATCACGGGCCGGGCGGTGAGTTCCCGGGAACTGTCCTGCGCGGCCGTGTGGTCTCGGTTGAAGGTGGCCAGGCGGTGTCCTCGTGCCCGCCACCGGCCGGTGAGATACAACCGGTGGTCGTTGCCGGCGCGTGACGATCGACGACGCCCACGTGTAAGCGGTGTTCGCGTTCGGCCGGCGCCCGAGCCTGCGGTGTTCCCGGTGTGTGTGGGCGAGTTCGGGCAGCCCCCGGGTGTCCAGGAGCCGCGGCCGGGGCCCGCCGGCGCTCCAACACCGGTGCCGCGGGCACCACACCCGATGGGCGGGCAGGTACACCCGTGTCCGTGCGGTGGCGCCATGGGTGTGTCGCAGGGTGCACCACGGGCACGCCCATGAGGGTTGTTCCCGGGGGTCGAGGCGGTGCCACACGGCGATGGCGGCCCCGGTCGCCCCGACGGCGTCCGGTGTTCGGGCCGGGTGCCCGTCCCGGGCCGTTCGAGGCGGGGGAGCGCTCGCTTCAGGTGGTGGTGGGGGACTCGGGCGAACGCGGCGAGGCGCCGTTGTGCTGCCGGGTCGAGGTGGATCTCGGTCGTGTCGGTGTCGCCGGCGCCTCGCGTGCCCGAGGTGGCGATGCCGATGCCGTTCAGGAGGTCGGGCGCTCTCTGCCGGTACGTCGCCGCGACGCAGCCGAGCCAGGAGGCGGTGGACTCGTAGGGCAGGGGCGCCACACGGAACGCGTCCGGTCGTGTGCCGGTCCGGGTCCTGCCCCGCGGGTTCGCGGCCGGGCCCCGCCGGTTGGTTCCGTCGCGTCACGGGAGTCCTCCCGACCCCGACCCCGACCCCGGGGCCAGGCCGGTCCCGGTCGTGTTCACATGGCGTGTCGGCGTGTCGGCCGCCGGTGCGGACGCGCCTGGTGACGCGGGGGCGGTAGTGGTGATCTTCTCGGTGCCGTCGAGGATCGCTGCGATCGCGGCCTGGCGTACCAGGCGGGCCAGGCTGCCGAGCGATGTGCCGCCGCCTCGAACCCCTGCTCCAAGGCCCACCGAACCCCGCGATGGAACCGATCAACCGCACCCTGAACACCAACCTGGACGCCTTCGTCCTCGAACGCCTCGAAGGCCTTCACACGTGTGGCCACCGCGTCGGCCTCAACGACCTGGTCCCCGGCCTGCTGCGCCCGGACATCGACCCGCAACTCCTGGCGACCATGAACCTGTTGTTCGACCGACGGATCGTGACTATCGCGGACCGGATCCGGCGCGGCGAGTCGACCCGAACCCGTCCACGGGCGAGACGGCCCTCCCCTCCGCCGGATCGTCCGCGCGACGAACGGGAAGGGCTCCGGCCGCGCGTTGCCGCGGCCGGAGCCCTTCCCCGTCGACCCGCGCGAGGCACAGCCCGCACGACACGCCACGAGGCGAGATGTGTGGACTCCGCGAAGGACACCCACCCACACTTACACCCTCCCGGCCCCCGTCGCGGGCGGTTCACCGGAACGAGACGAACACCGTCGTCGGACGCCGGATCCCGCCGCGATCCTTCGCGTCGATCAGCAGGCAGCTGCACGGTGATGTGGCCGGTTCAGTCGAGGTGTCGCCGAGGGTTCTCATCGGTGAGAGCACGAGGGTCGGGGCCGACCAGGGCGAACCGCATTCCGTCGCCGGCACACCCACGAGAACTCCGTCCACCGCATCCCGAGCGCGGTGAGCGCCTCGGCGCGCTCCGGCGCCCAAGCAGGCTGTCGTTGGCGTGCGTTGGCCAGCGCCACACCCAACTTCGCCGCATGCGCCTCACCACCCGCCTCGACGATCTCCACGTGCTTCGACCCTGGACGATTGGAGTCGCCCCCTTGTCGAGGGTGGGGTGGGGAAAAAGCTATGCCGGGTCGTTTCCGGTGGCGTCCAGGGCGTACATGTTCCCGTCGGCGCTGCCCACGTACACGACCTGTTTGGCCACCGCCGGTGTCCCGAAGACCCCGCCGCCGGTGGTGAAGGTCCATCGCCGGTTTCCGGTGGCGGCGTCCAAGGCGTACACGTTCTTGTCGTAGCTGCCCACGTACAGCACCCCCGCGACGACCACCGGCGGTTCTGGGACCGAGCCGCCGGTGGTGAAGATCCATTTTCGGACCCCGGTGGCGGCGTCCAGGGCGTGCACGCTGTCGTTGCCGCCGAAGTACACGAGCCCGTCGACCACCGCGGGCGACGAGTGGAAGTCGCTGTAGTCGACGGTGGAGGCCCATTTCTGGTTTCCGGTGGCGGCGTCCAGGGCGTACACGTTTGTGCGGGTGCCGGTGTACACGACTCCGTCGGTCACCACCGGCGAGGAGAAGGCCCGGTCGCTGCCGGGGGTGGAGGCCCATTTCTGGTTTCCGGTGGCGGCGTCCAGGGCGTACACGTTGGTGGCGTCGACGACGTACACGACTCCGCCGACCACGGCCGTCGACGAGAAACCCCAATCGATGCCGGGGCGATCGATGCCGGGGCGCTCGAAGTTCCATTTCACGACCCCGGTGGCGGCGTCCAGTGCATACACGTGGTTGCTGTTGCCGATGTACACGCTCCCCCCGACCACCGCCGGGGACTCTTGGACGGGGTAGGGAAGGACGCGAGGGGTAAAGGTCCATTTCCGGTTCCCAGTGCCCGCTTCCACGGCGTACATGTTTCCGTCGTCGCTGCCGAAGTACACAACCCCGTCGACCACGGTCGGCGACGAGTCGACCTTGTCGCGGGTGGTGTAGGTCCATTTGTGGTTCCCCGTGCGCGCGTCCAGGGCGTGCATCTCCTTGTCGTCGCTGCCGACGTACACGACCCCCTCGGCGACCGCAGGCGACGAACCGATCAGGGTGCCGATGCGCTGCCGCCACCGAAGCCGCGAGTAGGGGGCGTCGTCGTCGAACAGGGTGAGGGCGGCGGTGACGCCGGCGCCGGCCGTGGCGCTGATGCCGAGCCTCAGCGCCGTGCGGCGGGTGACGCGCCCTCGCGGCGACGGGGTGTCCGCCGCCGCTCCCGAAACGCGCTCCGGCACCTGGGCCGTGACCGTGGGCACCTGGTGCGGGACAGGGGCACGCAGAACGGTCGTTGCTCCCCCCGCGGCAGCCGGGGGGTCGGCGTCCGCGAGCGGGGCCCTGTTCGTGCCCGTGCCGGGCGAGTACGCGGCGGTGGTGGGGAGTTCGCGAAGCCGGTCGTGGACCTCGGCCGCGGACGCGGGCCGCTGGTCGGGGTCCTTGGCGAGCAGGGCCAGGACGAGGTCGTCCAGGGCGGCGGGGACACCCGGACGCGTGCCGCCCGGTGGCACCGGGGTCGCGTGCAGATGGGCGGCCATCATCGCGACCATGTCACCGGCGCGGAAGGGCGGGTGCCCGCTGAGGAGTTCGTGCAGGACACAACCCAGGGAGTACAGGTCCGAGCGGGCGTCCCCGGGAAACTCGCCGAACCGCTCCGGAGGCATGTACGCCAGGGTACCCACGACCTTGCTCGATCGATTCGTCGACGCCACGTAGCGGGCTATGCCGAAGTCGAGGATCTTCACCCGACCCTCCGGGCCGAGCATCAGGTTCGCTGGCTTCAGGTCCCGATGTACGACCCCCGCCGCGTGGGCGACCTCCAACGCCGCAGCGGCCTGCGCCGCCCACTCCACCGCCGTCGCCACCTCGGGCGGACCGTCCTGGCGCAGCACGGTGTCCAGGTCCCGCCCGGCGAGGAACTCCATCACCAGGTAGAGAGTGCCGTCGTCCGGATCCCGGCCCAGGTCGAACACCGTCACCACACCCGCGTGGTTCAGCCCGCCGGCGGTCTTGGCCTCCCGGAAGAACAACTCCGCGCCAGAGGCGTCGCGTCGATCGTGCGGCAACAGCTTGACCGCCACCCGCCGCTCGATCACCCGATCCCGGCCCTCCCACACCTCCCCCATACCGCCCCGGCCCACGAACGCCACCAACTCGTAACGACCACCCAAAACCCGAACGACCACAGACAACTCCCCCCGAACGGCACATCGGCCCGGCCCGCCCTCACGGGACCACACCGAAGATCCCACACCACCCGCCCACCCGTCCCTCCACCCAGCGGCAACGAGAGCGAATCCGCCCTTGTCTCCGACGAGTTCATGCCGACGACCGGCACACGGCCAACAAGCCCCACGATGTCCCGATCGACGAGACACCCGCCCACGGACGCATCGCGGCTTCGATGCAAGGGATGCAGACGAGCAGCTCCGGCCAACCACGCGAGCGCAAGGCGGACTTTCAGGAAACGTCATCAAGCCCGATCACACCGCCGCCGCGTCCACCCGTGCCGCAGGGTCCGCCGTGCGCTCGACCCACGGGACTATCAAGGACTCGGCTCTGTTCCGTAGTCGGTGGTGACGTTCCGTCGTCATTGGAGAAGGATGCGGTGGCGGAGGAGGTCGAATCCGGCTCGGCCGTGCATCTGGCGCATGATCCGCTTGGTGCGGCTGTCGTCCGCCTGGTGGCTTTACAAGTCCTCGACGGGTGCTGCGCCTTCGGGTGACCAGCGGAACTCGGTGTCGCCGATGCCTTCCCGCCGTTCCACGGCTCCGATGTCGACCGGGTGCACCGGGATGCGGTTCGAAGCGGTGCACGGCGGGGCGTCGGCAAGTACGGCCAACCGCACAGGATGGTGCCCGTGGTGTCGAACCTGGTGTCCTCACGCACACGACGACTCCTCGGAGTCCTGCGCGATGGGGACGATGCTCATCGAGAACCACACGCGTTTCCCGGTGTCGATGGGGTGCCATCCCCACGCGAGGGCCAGGTCGGCGACGAGGGCCAGTCCGCGCCCGGACTCCTGGAGGCGTGCCGATCTGCAGTCGGCGGCTGCCGGCGGGACGCGGCTGGTGTCGTCGACGGACACGGTGAAAGTGCTGCTGGGCCTGTCGTGGAGGACGCGCAGGACCACCGCGCCGTCGGGAGCGTGTTGGAGGGCGTTCGCGTACAGCTCGCAGGTGAGCAGGACGGCATCGGCGACGGTGTCACGGTCGGCCGCCATGCGGACCAGGTGCTCGCGGGTGAAGGCACGGACGTCGCGTGCCAGGCGGGTGTCGGCCGCCACCGTCAACTCGGCGAGCGGCGGACCGAACGGGGCGGTGGGCGGGTCGGACGGTGGGGCGAGTGGCCGGGGGACGAGTTCGACGAACGCGTTCCCGCCCGGCGAGGCGGAGGTGGTGCTGTGGGGGTTCACGTTGGTCTCCGAGGTACAGAGCGTTGACGAGTGGCTCCCCGAGTTGTCTTGGTCGCTGTGTGCGGCGCCGGGACGCGGAACGGCCCGCGGGACCATGCGCGGTTCGTCGCCCCCGGGAAGCACCGGCTCGCGGCGAGTCGGTGCGGTCCGGGCGGGGTTCGGTTGGACGTCGGCAAGCGCCCTTGTCGAGGCGCGTGTTCGCGTCGGGTCGGTCGACCTCGTCCTTGGTGACGGCGACGAGGTCGGTGGAGATGCTCTTGGGGACGGGCTTCCTGTCGAGTGCGGCGACGACCTGTTCGCCCTGGGCGGCGATGTCGTACGGCTTCCGACCGGACGCCGACGAGCGAGCCGTCGAGCGCGGCGACGAGGGGGCCTGCAGCGGCGCGCGGGCCCGTCCGGCCGAGGAGGTCCGGGCTCGCCCGGGGCCGGTCGACCGGGTGGGCCGGGAGGTTCGGCAGCTTGGCCTCGTCCCTGGTGCAGTCGAGGGACGACGCCTGATGGCGGGCTCGGTGACCGGATCCATGGGGCTCAGCTCTTCGGGTAGGGGAACTCCGGACTGGCGAGAACCGCCATCATCCGGTTCACGTGCTCCTCGACGTCCGCCAGGCCGAGGTCGGCGCCGAGTGGGCGGGCCGGCATGCCGGGCCGGCAGATCCAGCACTCGCCGCTGCCGCCGGAGGTGATCGCGGCCAGTGCGGCAGCGGCGATCTCTGCCGGTTTGAGCAGCGGGAAGCCCGCCGCGGAGAGGAAGGCGGTCGCCTCGGCGCCCATCAGTGGCGTCTCGACCATGCCCGGGCAGATCGCGTTGACGGTGATGCCGCGTGCGGCCAGGGTCGGGCCGAGGCCGCGCACCAGGCCGACGACCGCGTGCTTGGCCATGCAGTAGACGGGGTCCTGCACGTACGGGAACAGCCCGGCCAGCCCGGAGGTGGCGAGGATCGATCCCCCTCGGTCCGGCTCCATCAGCCGGACCGCCTCACGGACGCCGTAGACGACCTGGTCGACGTTGATCCCGACCGCGCGCCGGTACTGCTCGTCGGTGATCGCGGCGATGTCCGCCTCGGCGGTGCCGGCGCCGGCGTTGAGGTGGACGATGTCGAGCCCGCCCAGCGAGGTGGCCGCCTGCGCAAAGCCCGCGGTGACCTGGGCGGGGTCGGCCACGTCCATCCGCACGAAGGTGCCGCCGACCTCGGCAGCGGTCTCGAGGCCCGCGCTCTCGTCGATGTCCGCGATCGCGACCTTGGCGCCCTCGGCCGCCAGCAGGCGCACGGTGGCGCGGCCGATGCCGGAGGCACCACCGGTGATCAGGGCGCGACGGCCCTCCAACACGTTCATCCGAATCCCTCCGGCGACCTGGCGACGGGCGACGCCGATTCTTCACGGCGCAGACCGTTGACGTGATTACGATACGAGAATACCGTATCGCAACTCGACAGTCACCCTTCTCGGTGGTGGGAGCTGTGGCCTGTCTCGCCCTTCTAGAGGAAGGCAAGAAGTGAAGATCATCAGCTCGACCAGTGCGCGCCGGCCGGTCATGGTGGCCGCGATCGTCGCCATTGCGCTCATCGCCGGCTGCGGCTCCCCCGACAACGGCGGGGCGGCCTCCGGTTCGGCCCGCGGCTACGACGGCAAGACCGTCACCGTGGCCGGGATGGGAGTGAAGGCCAACATGGGCAGCGCCGAGATCGGCGCCAAGGCCCGGATCGAGCGGTTCAACGCCGAGAAGGAGATCCCCGGCCTCACCATCGACTACACCAAGTTCGTCGACGACCAGGCCAACCCGGCGACCTCGCTGTCCGAGGCCCGCCGCCTGGTCACCTCGGACAAGGTCTTCGCGATCGTCGGCGACGTCTCCCAGACCAATCCGGTCCAGTACTTCGCCCAGCAGAAGGTGCCCTACTTCGGCATCGGCCTGGAGCCCAGCTACTGCGCCGACAAGCCGTCGACCGACCTCTGGGGATTCGGCTACTCCGGGTGCCTGACCCCACCCAATCCCGAGAAGCTGCCCAACGCCTTCGGTCTGCTGCGCGCGTACGCCACCGAGAAGACCGGCAAGAAGTCGCCGAGTATCGCGCTGTTCAGCTACGACGTCGAGGCGGGCCGGATCACGACCAAGTACGGCGGGACCGAACTGGCCGGCGCCGGGTTCGACGTCGTCTTCTCCAAGGCCATGGTGCCCCCGCCGCCCGTCTCCGACTACACCCCGTACATCCAGCAGCTCCTCAAGTCCGACGGCGGCAGCGCACCCGACGTCATCCAGTGCTACCTGGGTCCCGACTGCGTGCAGATCTACGCACTGCTCAAGGCCGGCGGCTTCAAGGGCCTGTACGCGCACAGCCTGTGGTCCGACGCGCTCGTCAAGCCGATGGCCGGCAGCCTCACCCCGATCGCGTGGGCGAACCCGAACGACTCCACCCCGGCGGCCGACCGGATGCGCGCCGACGTCAGGGCCGTCAAATCCGACCAGGCGATCGACATCGGCGTCATCTCCGGCTACTTCAGCGCCTCGATGTTCATCGACGCGCTCAAGGCCGTCGCCGAGAAGGGCAAGGACAAGATCACCCCGGAGGCGGTCCGCGAGGAGGCGTCGAAGATGACCTTCGAGATCAAGGGGCTCGTCGGGCCGACCCACTACCCGGAGGCGTCCGCGGTGGCCACCGGCTGCCGCTCGGTGCTCGAGTCCGACGGCACCCAGTGGCAGACCGTCATGAAGTTCACCTGTCTCGACAACACCTTCCACAACAAATAGTGCCGTGACAGGCAACGTTCGCCCCGTCGCGACGCCCGGCACGCACTCTCGCCGCACCGGACGAAGACCCGAATCCGTCCCATACGAGGGCCTTCGGCCGGCACGCCGAGCGCACACACCGACACCGCTCCTTCACGGGCAGACGTCGCCGCCACGGCACCAACCCGTGTCCGTCGCCGGGCGCGGAACGCGCCCGGCGACCGACCCGGCCCCCCGTTCACCACTCACCGTGAGGCGTACCCGTTGGACGGCACCAGCCCCCTGCTCGAGCTGCACGAGATCATCGTCCGCTTCGGCGGCATCCAGGCGCTCGACCGCGTCAGCCTCACCGTCGGGCACGGCGAGACCGTCGGCCTGATCGGCCCGAACGGCGCCGGCAAGACCACCCTGTTCGACGTCGTCTCCGGC
This sequence comes from Embleya sp. NBC_00888, assembly GCF_045207655.1. NCBI lineage: Bacteria > Bacillati > Actinomycetota > Actinomycetes > Kitasatosporales > Streptomycetaceae > Embleya > Embleya sp. NBC_00888. Next base: position 5,310,731 of record NZ_CP108785.1, read on the forward strand.
GTCCGCCGGCCGAGCGAGGGCGCGGTCCGCCTCGACGGCGAGGACGTCACCCGGCTCTCGGAGACCACCCGCGCCCACCGCGGAGTGCGGCGCACCTTCCAGCGCGTCCAGACCTTCGGCTGGCTCACCGTCGAGGACAACGTCCTGGTCCCACTCGACTGCCGCGGAGGAGGAGGCGGCTTCGCCGGGGACGTCTTCTCGCTCCCCCTGCGCCGGAAACGGGAGCGCGAACGGCGGGCGCTGGTCGCCGGCGTGCTCGACCGGTGCGGCCTCGCCGGGTACGCCGACCGACTCGCCTCCTCTCTCCCGATCGGGGTGGCGCGGATGGTCGAGTTGGCTCGTGCGATCGCCGAGCCGCCGCGGCTGCTGCTCCTGGACGAGCCCGCCTCCGGCCTGGACGAGAGCGAGGCCGCGGTCCTGGCCGCGCTCGTCGAGGACCTGCGCACCACGAACGGATGTTCGGTGCTGCTGGTCGAGCACGACACCGGCTTCGTGATGCGGCACAGCGACCGGATCGTCGTGCTCAGCCAGGGCGCCGTCCTGGCGCAGGGCACTCCGAAGGAGGTCCAGGCCGACCCGGCGGTGCGGGCGGCGTACCTGGGCGGGGCGCGGGAGAAGGACGCGAAGAAGGACGGAGCACAATCGGCATGAGAGAGTTCCTCAACCTGACCGTCTCCGGACTGGTCACCGGCTCGATCTACTCGATCATGGCCGCCGGTCTGATCCTCACCTACACCACCTCCGGTATCTTCAACCTCGCCCACGGCGCGATCGCGTTCGCCACGGCGTACGTCTTCTACCAGCTCCACACCGGCCTCGGGATGGACCCGATCCCGGCCGCGATGATCAGCGTCTTCGTCTTCGCGCCGCTGCTCGGGCTGCTGCTCGACCGGATCATGCTGCGCCGACTCGCCGGCGCGCCTCTCTACGCCCGTCTGGTCGGCACGATCGGGCTGCTGATCGCGTTGCCGAACCTGATGATGTGGCTCGGCGAGACGGTCGGGCGCAACGTGTTCGGACTCGGACTCGCCGACAACTCCGCGGTCCGCGAGGGCACCCCGGTCCCAGGGATCGGTCCGTTCCCGGCCACGCTCTTCGAGCCGTTCCCGGGGATCGTGCTGGGCTCCGGTCAACTCGCCGTCTTCGTCGCCGCGGCGGTCTGCGCGCTGGCCCTGTGGGTGGTCATCCGGCGGACGCGGCTGGGCCTGCGGATGCGGGCCGTCGTGGACCGGGAGAGCCTCGCCGGTCTCCGCGGCGTGAACGCCGGCCGCGCTTCCGCGATCGCCTGGATCCTGACGATGGTGCTGGCCGGTCTCGGCGGGGTGCTGCTGGCCCCGCTCTTCTCGCTGCAGGAGAGCGTCTTCACGCTGGTCGTGCTCGGCTCGCTGGCCGCGGTCGTGCTCGGAGGGTTCCGCTCGATCCCGATCGGGTTCGTCGGCGGCCTGGTGATGGGCGTGCTGCAGAACTGGATCGCCGGCTACAGCGACCGGCTGCTTCCCGAGGCGATCAGCAGCCTCAGCGGGCTGAAGGCGGCCGTCCCCTTCCTCCTCACCTTGATCCTGCTGCTCTTCTTCGGCCGGGACCGCTCCCGGCGCGGCGGCACCGTCGCGGAGGAGGCGCCGCCGGCCGACCATCGTGCCGGGCTGTCCCCGCTGCGGCGCCGGCTCCCGTGGGCGATCTGGACGCTGATCCTGCTCGCCTACACGATGCACTGGATCCCGGTCGGGGGGCTCCAGGCGAGCGTCTACACCCAGACGTGGATCGCGCAGGGCCTGGCGATGGCGGTCATCTTCCTCTCGTTCGTCGTCGTCACCGGCCTCGGTGGCATGGTCAGCCTGGCGCAGGCGTCGTTCGTGACACTCGGCGGTTTCGCGGCCGGGTGGGCGCTCTCCCGGGAGTGGAGCTTCCTCGGCGCGGCGGCGCTGGCGGTCGTCGTCTCGGTCGTGGTCGGCATGGCGGTGGCGCTCCCGCTCGCCCGCCTCGGCGGGATCGGCCTGGCCCTGGGCACACTGGCGATCGCGCTGGTCGCCTCGCTCGTGGTCTTCCCGCTGCCGCGGATCGGCAACGGTGATGGGGGCTGGGCGATCACCGGGCCCACCTGGGACGTCCCCGTCCTCAACCAGATCAACGACCTGATGGCCCCCGGGGCGCAGCCGTTCTTCGACGGCTCCCGGCTGGTCGAGCAGGTCCTCCTCTTCCTCGGGTTCTTCGGCCTGATCACGGCCGGCCTGCACGGGTTCCGACGTTCGGCGTCCGGCCGCGCGGTGCTGGCCGTGCGCAGCTCGGAGGTCGCCGCCGCTGCCGCCGGTGTCCGGGTCGAGCGGACCAAGGTGCTCGTCTTCGGCCTGGCGGCGGCGATCGCCGGCCTCGGCGGCGTGCTGCTCGGGCTGTTCAGCTTCGAGGTGAGCAACGCGACCGCACCGCCGATGGCGAGCCTCTTCTGGCTCGCGCTGGTGGTGCTGTTCGGCGTGCGCCGGCCCGGCGGCGCGTTGCTCGCCGGCCTGGCGTGCGCCGGGGGCGGCGCGCTCTTCCACGCCGTCGCGGGGATCGGCTCGTCGGGGAGCGCGGTCAACGTACTGCTGGACTCGCCGTACCTGCTGCCCATCCTGACCGGCCTCGGCGCGGTCCAGCTGGCCCAGGAGCCGGACGGCATCCTCTCCCTGGTCGGCAACGGCAAGCTCGCCAGGCGACGTGCCAAGGCGGCCGCACTCACGCCACCGGCGCCGGCGCGGGCCGGGCACCGGGTGGGAGCGCTCACGGTGGTGGCCGGCGACGGCCCGGGCCCGGCGGCACTGAGCGTGGAGGAGGTCCGTGCCGGCTACGGCGGCATCGAGGTGCTGCACGGCGTCGGGCTTCGGCTCGACGGCGGCACCATCACCGCGCTGCTCGGGCCGAACGGCGCCGGCAAGTCGACGCTCTGCGCGGTCGCGGCCGGTCTGCTGACGCCGACCCAGGGCCGGGTGCTGCTGGACGGTGTCGCGGTCTCCGAACGGCCGACCTATCTGCGCGCCCGGGACGGGCTGATGCTGGTGCCGGAGGCGCGGGGCATCTTCCCGGGCCTGTCCGTCGAGGAGAACCTCCGGGTGATGCTCGCCGATCCGGCCGGGGTCGAGGCGGCGTACGAGCGATTCCCGATCCTGGGGGAACGCCGCAAGCAGGTGGCCGGCCTCCTCTCCGGGGGAGAGCAGCAGATGCTCAGCCTCGCGCCGGCGCTGGTCGAACCGCCGCGGGTCCTCATCGCCGACGAGCCGACGCTCGGGCTCTCCCAGCTGGTCGGTGCGCTGGTTCTGGAGGCCATCGTGGAGCTCGGCGGCAAGGGCACCGCGGTGCTCCTGGTCGAGGAGCACGCGCACAACGCGCTCCGGGTGGCGGACAGGATCGCGTGCATGACGAGAGGCACGGTGGTCTGGTTCGGCGACTCCACCGAGACCGACGTCGACCACCTCGCCGGCGTCTACCTGGCGGCCGCGACCTGACGATCCGACACTTGCCCCTACCGACGACGGAGAGAAGAACCGTGTCCGAACTGCTCAGCACCCCCGTCACCGCCGACCTGGTCCGCGGCGCCCCGGATCTCGAACCGCGCGCGGGCGGCGGCGTGACGCCGCACCGGCTACCGCCGTCCGCACGGGCGCTGGCCGACGCCCGGCTCACGATGGCCGAGGGCCAGACCTCCGGAGTCCGGGTGGCGTTCTCCACGAGCGCGACCGTGGTCGAGCTGGAGGCGCTGGCGACCCGGCTCGCCTACGTCGGCGCGCCGCCGCAGCCGGCGGGTGTCTACGACCTGCTCGTCGACCGCCGGCCGGTCGCGTCCGGGACCGTCGAGGGCGGCCGGACGGTGACGATGGACATGACCACCGGGGCGGCCACCCTCACCGAGGGGCCCACCGGGACGGTGCGCTTCGAGGGTCTGGCGCCCGGGGCGAAGGAGGTCGAGATCTGGCTGCCCTGGAACGAGGCGGTCGAGCCGGTCGCGCTCCGCACCGACGCGCCGGTGGCCCCGCCGACCGGGTCCGGCCGCAGGGTCTGGCTGCATCACGGCAGCTCCCTCAGCCACGGGTCGGTCTCCGCGAGCCCGACGCGGACGTGGGTCGCGACAGCCGCGATCCGCGCCGGTGTCGATCCGGTCAACCTCGGGTTCAGCGGAAGTGCGCTGCTCGACCCGTTCACGGCCCGCGCGATGCGGGACACCCCGGCCGACGTGATCAGCGTGAAGCTCGGGATCAACCTGGTGAACACGGACCTGATGCGACTGCGCGCGTTCACGCCCGCCGTGCACGGGTTCCTCGACCTGATCCGGGACGGCCATCCGTCCACCCCGCTGCTGGTGGTCTCCCCGGTGCTGTGCCCGATCCACGAGGAGACGCCCGGACCCTGCGTGCCGGACATGGCCCGTCTCGCCGAGGGGCGGATCGGCTTCCTCGCCGCCGGCGATCCGGCGGAGGTCGCCGCGGGCAAGCTGACCCTGTCGGTGATCCGCGACGAACTGGCCCGGATCGTGGACGGCCGCGCCGCCACCGATCCGCTGATCGGCTACCTCGACGGTCGCGAGTTGTACGGCGAGGCGGACGCCGAGGAACACCCTCTGCCGGACGCGATCCACCCGGACGCCGAGACCCAGCGGTCGATGGGCGAGCGCTTCGCCGACCGGGTCTTCGGTCCCGGCGGGCTCTTCGCGGCCGGCTGAGCCGCCGTCCCCGGAATCCCGGGAAGCCGCATCGGCCGACTTTCAATACGTAACTACCGTATCGTTAATTTGGAGAGGATTCAGAGGAATGCATGGTGAGCTGACCAAGTCGTCACACGCGATGACGCCCGCGGACGTCGCGGAGTACGAGGGGCGCATCGCCGCCGTCCGCGCGAGAATGCGCGAGCGCGGTCTCGACACGGTCGTCGTCGGCGACCATCCCTACGGCCTCGAGGACGGCTTCCGCTACAGCGCCTACCTCAGCGGGTTCGGCCTCAAGTGGCCGCTGTACCACAGCATCGTCATCGTCCCCGCCGAGGGACAGGTGACCCTGGTGGTTTCGCCCGGTCCCGGCGGCGGCGTCGCGGCGAAGGCCGCCGACCGCACCTGGATCACCAACATCGTCAGCACGGTCGCGACGACCGCCGAGGAGAAGGCGCGGACCTTCTTCGGCCTTCTCGGCGCCTCGTACGACGAGGATGTCGTGGCCGCGCTCAAGCAGTCCGGCCTGGAGCGTGGCCGGATCGGCACCGTCGGCACCTGGCCGGGCATCGACGCCACCCGCACGGCGCTGCCGCAGGCGAGCTTCGAGGTGGCCGACGCGGTGCTCAAGGACGTGGCGCTCACGATCAACTCGGCGTACGAGGAGGTCCAGCTGACCTACTGCCAGCGAGCCGCCGAGGCGACGATGCGGACGCTGATGGAGACCGCCCAGCCGGGCGCCCTCTACTCCGAGGTGTTCACCGCGATGTGGCACAAGCTGATCGATCTGGAGTGCAACGCCTACCCGCTCTTCTCCGTGATGTCCGGCGAGGGTACCCCGTGGTGGCCCTTCGACGACCGTTACACGCTGCCGGATGCCCGGATCCGGGAGGGCGACCTGATCGGTGGCGAACTGCCGGTCTCGCACCGCGGCTGGCACGTGCAGTTCTGTCGCACCTGGGTCGTCGGCGACCGGCCGACGCCGTCCCAGCGGCACCTGCTCGACGGGCTGCGGGCGGTGCAGGAGGTGATGCGCGAGCGCCTGCGCGAGGGGATCACCGGCGACGCGATGTGGAGGATCACCCTGGACGCCTGCGAGCGTTTCGACTTCGAGCCGATCGCCCGGTCCGGGCACTGGATCGGCTACTGGTCCGCCGGCGACCTCGGCAAGGACCCGGGCGACCGGCGCGACGGCCAGTTCCAGGAGACGACGCTCCAGTTCATGCCGAACAACCCCAAGACGGTGGAGGACGGGATGGCCGTGGTCATCCATCCGACGCTGGTGCACCGGCCGACGAACCGGTTCGGCATCCTGGGCGACACGGGCATCTTCCGCAACGGCCGCCTGGAGTATCTGACGGCTCCGCGCGAGGACTGGTGAACCCGGCCGTCGGCCGGCCCCGGCGCTCCGGCGCCGACGACGCGATCCTCCGCGCCGGACGCGAGCTCATGACCGAGCGCGGACACGCGGGCTTCTCGATGGACGAGGTGGCCCGCCGCGCCGGGGTCGGCCGGCAGAGCGTCTACCGGCGGTGGCCGTCGAAGTCGGCGCTCGTCGTCGCGGCGATGACCTCGGCCGGAACCGACGCGGAGGTCTTCGCGGACACGGGCTCGTTCGCGGGTGACCTCCGCTGCGGCCTGGAGGCGATGCGTGCGCTCTACCACGCGTCGAGCGCCGAGCTCTTCGCCGACGTCTACTTCGCGATGGCCGGCGACCCGGTCGCCCGGGACCTGTTCAACGAGCATCACATACGGCCGCGGCGACGCTCCCTGGCACGTGCGATCTCGCGGGCGATCGAGCGCGGCGAGTTGGTGCCGGACACCGACGTCTCGACGGTGATCGATCTCGTCTCGGGTCCGTTCCTCTACCGGCGGCTGATCGCCGCCGACGACCTTCGCGACTCGCTCGTCGAGGCGAGCGTGGATGCGGTCGTGCTGTTGTACGGCGCCCACCGCACGTCCGGGGTCGTCAGCTGACCGGCGGCTTCGGCGCGGGCGGGTCGTCGCCCGTGCCGAAGCCGCAGCAGTCCAGCGCGACCATCGACTGCTGCAGCCCCGCGTAGGTCGTCGGATCCCAACCGGTGAGCCGATGCCAGCGCTCCAGCCGGTATTTGGCGCTGTTCGGGTGGATCTGCAGTCTCCGCGCGCAGCCACTGATCGCGAAGCCCGATGCCGCGAACGCCCGGACCGTCTCGGCGATGTGCGGGCTCCGCGCGACCACCTCCGCGGCCCTCGCGGCAAAAGGCTCCAGCCGCGGCCGGGCGCCTTCCAGCGCGCAGCCGGCCCAGTCCGCGTCGAATCCGGTGACCCGGCCGGTCAGGGCGGAGCGGCCGAGCGCGTCACGGGCGTCGAGCAGACTCGCGGCCGCGCCGACGAGGCCGTCCCGGCCACGGCCGACGCCGGCGGCGCCGGTCCGGTCGCCGAAGCCGGCGGCCAGGGCGTCGGTGATCGCGGCGGCCGGCCAGCCCTGGGCGACCACCACCGCGTACTCGTCCTGCTGGACGCCGTGGACGAGCCGGCCCGGTCCCGCGAGGGCGGCCTCGAGTGCCTCGGTCTCGGTCACCGACAGACCCGCGACGCAGGCCACGACGAACCCGCCCGCAGGGTCGAACCCGAGCCGGCCGAGGAGCCGGGCTCCCGCCGAGGCCTCCAGCGGACTGCGTTCGAGGACCTCGACGAGCCGGCGCATCAAGGCTGCGCGGGCGGTCGCGCGGTTGGTGGTCTCCGCGACGTGTGCCTCCGCCACCGCGGTACTGAGCAGATGCAGCCAGCGCCAGACGAACTCGACCTCCGCCAGCAGGGCACGCTGCTGAGTGGGCGTGCCGGCGCGGGCTTCGAGTTCGCGCCAGATGGCCGGGTAGGCGACGTGGTACGCGTTCACGACGTCCTGCAGCGGGATCCCCAGTTCGGCCCGGCGGGCGCCGAGTGCGCGGGCCTGGGCGACGTCGGTGTCCGCCGGCAGCCGGTGCGAGACCAGCCCGTCCAGGATGGCGGCGAGCTGGCCCTCGACGCCGCGCAGGTGCTCGGCGGGCGTCATCCCGGCATACCCCGGAACCTCCCGGCGGATCTGCGCGGCCACCTCCCCGGCGAACGGCCCCAAGCCGCCCCGCAGGTCGGCCAGGACCGGCGCGAGCACGGATCGATCCCGCACGGCGACTCCTCGAGGGGCTCGTGACAATCACGAACAAGCGGTCGGATCTTCTCGGATCTGTCCCTAGTCTACGGGGCGGCGCAGGCGAGACTCTGGTGAAAATCCCCAGAAGGGCAGAATCCGTGACCCAAGCCGTCGTGCCGTCGCCGAGTGACCGCTACCTCCACCTGTCCGGAACGGTCGAACTGACCGGCGTACAGGCGCTCGCCCGGATGCCGATGGACGTCCGCCGCGCCGACCGGGCCCGCGGCCGGTCGACCGCGGTCTACATCTCCGGGTACGAAGGGTCGCCCCTGGGGGGCTACGACCTGGAGCTGGCCCGGCAACGGCCGCTCCTGGAGGAGCTCGGCATCGTCTTCCGGCCCGGGGTCAACGAGGAGCTCGCGGCGACCGCCGTCCAGGGCACCCAGCTGGCGTCGTCCCGCCCGGAGAAACGCGTCGAGGGCGTCGTCGGCATCTGGTACGGCAAGTCACCGGGACTCGACCGGGCGGCGGACGCGCTCCGGCACGGCAACCTCGGTGGCACCCATCCGCTCGGCGGCGCGGTCGCCCTCGTCGGCGACGACCCGGCCGCGAAGTCGTCGACCGTCCCCGGCGCGTCCGAACAACTCCTCGCCGACCTCGGCCTGCCGATCCTCTACCCGGCCGACCCCGCGAACGCACTGCTGCTCGGCTTGCACGCGGTCGAGCTCTCCCGGGCGAGCGGCCTCTGGGTCGCCCTCAAGATCGTCACCAACGTCGCCGACGGCAGCGGCCGGGTGCCGATACTCCTCGACGAGTTCGACCCGGTCCGACCGGAGGTCGAGATCGACGGCAAGCCCTATCGGCACGAGGTCACCGCCAAGCTCCTCCAGCCCGCACTCACCCCGCTGGAGGAGAGCCGCAACGGGGTGCGCCTGGAGATCGCCCGGCAATACGCGGCCACGAACGGCCTCAACCGGCTCACCCGCCATCCCGGCGACCGGATCGGGATCGTCGCCGGCGGCAAGACCTTCCTGGACCTGCGCCAGGCGCTCGGCGCCCTCGGCCTCGACGAGGAGGAGCTCGCCCGGCGCGGGATCCGGCTGCTGGAGCTGCGGATGATCCACCCCCTGGAGCCGCGGATCGTCGCCGCCTTCGCGGCCGGGCTCCGCGAGATCATCGTGGTGGAGGAGAAACGGGCCTTCCTGGAGAGCGCGATCAAGGACCTCCTCTACGGCCGGACCCAGGCTCCCGTGATCACCGGGAAGACCGGGCCCGACGGCAGGGCGGCGTTCGACAGCGCCGGCGAACTCGACCCGGACCGGATCGCCGAGGTGCTCGCCGCCCGGCTCCTGGAGCACGGCGACTTCCCGAGCGTCGAGCGCTGGGCCGCCGAGCGCCGGCCGCGCCGGCACCTGAGACTGCTGCCGCTCGCCCAGCGGACGCCGTACTTCTGCTCCGGCTGCCCACACAACAGCTCGGTGAAGACGCCCGAGGGCGCGCTGGTCGGCGGCGGCATCGGCTGCCACGGCCTGGTGCTCGGGATGGCGCCCGAACAGGTAGGCGAGGTCACCGGCCTGACCCAGATGGGCGGCGAAGGCGCCCAATGGCTCGGAATGGCGCCGTTCCTCGATCGCGCCCATCTCTTCCAGAACCTCGGCGACGGCACCTTCCACCACTCCGGCAGCCTCGCGATCAGGGCGGCGGTGGCCGGCGGCGTGAACATCACCTACAAACTGCTCCACAACGCCGCGGTCGCGATGACCGGCGGGCAGCAGGCCCAAGGCGCGATGAGCGTGCCCGCGATCACCCACAGCCTGACCGCCGAGGGCGTCGCCCGGATCATCGTGACCACGGAGAACCCGAAGACCTACCGCCGCGCCAAGCTCGCGCCGGGCGTCGCGGTGTGGAGCCGCGACCGGCTCGTGCAGGCGCAGGAGACGCTCGCGGCGACACCCGGGGTCACCGTCCTCATCCACGACCAGGAGTGCGCCACCGAACTGCGCCGCAGGCGCAAGCGGGGACTGGCCGCCGACCCGCGGGAACGGGTGCTCATCAACGAGCGGATCTGTGAGGGCTGCGGCGACTGCGGGCGGGTGTCGAACTGCCTCTCGGTACACCCGGTCGAGACGGCGCACGGGCGCAAGACCCGGATCGACCAGTCCTCCTGCAACAAGGACTACTCCTGCCTCGACGGCGACTGCCCGGCGTTCCTCACGGTCACCCCGCGCGCGCCGAAAGCGCGACGCCGGCCGACGCCGCCTGCGCCCACCGACCTGCCGGACCCCGGCCGGGGCCCGCTGACCGGACACCACACCACCCGGATCCTGGGCATCGGCGGATCCGGAGTGGTGACGCTCTCCCAGATCCTCGCCACCGCGGCGAGCCTGGCCGGCCGCACCGTCGCCACCCTCGACCAGACCGGCCTGGCGCAGAAGGGCGGCGCCGTCGTCTCCGACGTCAAGATCGGGCAGCCGGCCGGGCCAGTCGCGTCCAAGGCGGCCGCCGAGGAGGTCGATCTCTACCTGGGCGCGGACCTGCTGGTGGCCGCCGACCCGCGGAACCTGACCGCGACGCACCGCACCCGCACCCGCGCCGTCGTCTCCACGACCCGGATCCCGACCGGGCGGATGGCCACCGACGTAACCGCCTCCTACCCCGACCCCGAGCCGCTGATCGCCGACATCCGGCGCTCCACCCGGGCACCCGACGCGGTCTTCACCGACGCACGCGCGCTCAGCCGGGCCCTCTTCGGCGACGACCAGTTCGCGAACCTGTTCCTGACCGGGATCGCCTACCAACTGGGCGAACTCCCGATCCCGGCGTCGGCGATCGAACAGGCCGTCGAGCTCAACGGGGTCCGGGTGCAGGAGAACACCCACGCCTTCCGGTGGGGGCGCCAGTACGTCGCCGACCGGACAGCGTTCGACCGGACGCTGCCCTCCTCGGCGGACCCCACGCCCGTCGTCCCCTCGGCCGCCGTCCTGCGGATCGCCGGCCGGGTCGCGCTGGACGACGATCCACAGGTCGCCGCGCTGGTCGTGGACCGTGTCGCCGAGCTGGTCGCCTACCAGAGCGAGCGGTACGCCCAGCGCTACGCCGACCTGGTCCACCGGGTCAGGGAGCGGGAACAGGTGGTCCACCCCGGATCGACCGCGCTCACCGCGTCGGTGGCCCGGTACCTGCACAAGCTGATGGCCTACAAGGACGAGTACGAGGTCGCCCGACTGGCGCTGCTGCCGGAGCTGACCGCAGCCGTGGAGGCCGAGTTCGGTCCCGGCGCCCGCTACCAGTACCGGCTGCACCCGCCGACGCTGCGCGCGCTCGGCATGAAGCGCAAGATCCGGCTCGGCCGCTGGTTCCGGCCCGTCTTCGCCGTCCTGGCGGCGCACCGGTTCCTGCGCGGCACCCGCCTGGACCCGTTCGGCCACGCCGAGGTCCGGCGGGTCGAGCGCCGGCTGATCGAGGAGTACGCCGTCCTGGTGGACCAGGTGCTCGCCGGTCTCGACGGGAGCAACCTGGAGTCGGCGCTGGCGCTGACCGAGGCACCCGACGTGATCCGCGGCTACGAGCACGTGAAACTCGCCAACGTCGAGCGCTACCGGAAACGGACCGCCGAACTGCTGGCGGCGTACACCCGGGGAGAGGTGACCGCATGACACAGCCCGGCCGGCCCGCCCTCGCCGGCAAGACGGTGGTCATGTCCGGCGGCAGCCGTGGCATCGGACTGGCGATCGCGCTGCGCGCGGCCGCCGACGGAGCGAACGTGGTCCTGATCGCGAAGACCGACACCCCGCATCCCCGCCTGCAGGGCACCATCCACACGGCCGCGGAGGCGATCCGGGCCGCGGGCGGAACCGCGCTCCCGGTGGTCGGCGACATCCGGTCCGACGCGACCATCGAGGCGGCCATCGAGGCCGCGGTCGAGGCCTTCGGCGGCATCGACATCTGCATCAACAACGCCAGCGTGCTCGATTTGAGCCCGACCACCGAGGTCCGACCGAAGGCCTACGACCTGATGCAGGACGTCAACGTGCGCGGCACCTTCATGCTGAGCCGGGCCTGCCTGCCGCACCTCAAGCGGGCGGCCAACCCGCACATCCTCTCACTCAGCCCGCCGCTGAACCTGAGCCGGCGCTGGCTGGCCGCGCATCCGGCGTACACCGTCGCGAAGTACGCGATGACCCTGACCACGCTGACCCTGGCCGCCGAGAACGCCGCCGACGGGGTCGCCGCCAACTGCCTGTGGCCGCAGACGCTGATCGCCACCGACGCGGTCGCGAACGTGATCGGCGGACAGGAGGCGGTCCGGCGCTCCCGGCGGCCCCAGATCATGGCCGACGCGGCGTACGACGTGATCACCGGTCCGAGCATCCGGCGGACCGGCCGGACGCTGCTGGACGAGGGCGTGCTCCGTGAGGCCGGGGTCACCGACTTCACGGCGTACGCGGTCTCCGACGACGAGCCCGAGACCGACCTGTTCCTCGACTGAGACGCACGCGGCGAGCCCGCTGGTCCGCAACGAGGTACGCCACCGGGTCGCCACCCCCACCCCGGACTCCCCCCACAACCGGAACGCACTCTCGGCGGCTCGCCGACGACCTGGAACAGCGGCTCGACAAGGCCTCTGCCGACCACCGCCTCGCTGTCGTGGTGCTCACTTCGGCGGGCGGTGTCTGCTGCTCAGCAGCCGAGGCGGCCGAGGCGGCCGACGGCGGGACGACCGAGGGAGCCGGGCGCCCGGTCGACCTGCCGCAACAGCTCCTGCTCCTCCCGAAGCCGGCGGTGACCCGGCCGGCCCGATGCGCGCCGCCGGCCTCGGGATCGTCACGGTGGGCGACCCGGTGGGCGACCCGGTGCGCCGTGCCGACGACGTCACCATCGCCCCACCGACGCCACCTCGCTCACAGCGCGCACCTTCGGCGCCGAGAAGGCGGTGCGGATCGAACCGGCCACCCGGGCGGGGCCGGTTCGGCGCACCGGACGAGGCCGCCGTCGGCGTGTGCGGAGCTGCTCCGGGCACACCCGCAGGGGCTCGCGGAGACCAAGGCGGTGCTCACCCGGACCACGCTGCGGCATCCGGAGGAACACGCCGACGCGATCATCGCGCTCAGCGCCCGGCTCCTCGGATCGGACCGGGCGCGGGCCGCAATGACCGCGTTCCCGGGCGGTAGTGTCTGCGAGGACCGGAAGCCGCGACGGAAGTAGGACCCGATGGGGCAGACCTCGTGGGAGGAGCCGCCCGAGCGCGGCCGCCCCCGGCGGTTCGGCGCGGACGAGGCGATCCTCGAGGCCGGCCGGGAGCTGATGTTCGAGCACGGCTATGCCGGCTTTTCGATGGACGAGGTGGCCCGCCGGGCCGGCGTCGGCCGGCAGAGCGTCTACCGTCGCTGGCCCTCGAAGGCAGCGCTCGTCGTCGCCGCGATGACCTGGGCGTCGGAGTCGCCGGACGTCTTCCCCGACAGCGGGTCCTTCACGGGGGACCTCCGCGCCGGACTGGAGTCGATGCGCGGGATGTACGACCGCTCCGAGCGGGACCTGTTCGCCGACGTCTACTTCGCGATGGCCAGCGACCCGGCGGCCCGCGAGCTGTTCAACCGCAACTATGTCGAGCCGCGCCGCCAGTCCCTGGAGCGCGCGATCGAGCGCGCCATCGAGCGAGGCGAACTGCGCGCCGACACGGACGCCGAGATCGTCGGGGACTTCGTCTCCGGGCCGTTCCTCTACCGCCGCCTGATCGGCTCCGACGAACTCCGCGACGAGCTGATCGACGCGATCGTCACCTCGGTGACGGCGCTGTACGGGGCACCCGCACGCCGCTCGCGCAGGTGACCCCGGCGCCGCCCGGCCGCATGTCGTTGTGCGGGTGTGCCATCACCATTCGTAACCGGATTCGGCCGGCGGGCCTCAGGCCGGGAGCTCCGCCCGACCGGAGGCGACGGGGACGCCGGTCGCGACGCGGAGCACCGCCAAGGTAACGCCGCGCGAAACGCCTTGAAGGCCTCCACACGTGTGGACACCACGTCGGCCTGGACGATCTGGTGCCGGGCCTGCCGCGCCGGGACATCGGTCCGCAACTCCTGGCGACCATGAACCTGTTGTTCGACCAACGGATCGAGACGATCGCGGACCGGATCCGGCGCGGCGGGTCGGCCTGAGCCCGTCCACGGGCGACCGGTGTCCCCCTCCGCCGGGTCGTCCGCGTGACGAACGAGAAGGGCTCCGGCCGCGCGTTGCCGCGGCCGGAGCCTTTCCCCGTCGACCTGCGCGGGGCACAGCCCGCACGGAACGCCACGAGGCGAGTATGTGTGGACCCCGCGAAGGACACCCGCCCACCCTTACACCAACCCGGTCCCGACGCGGGCGGTTGCCCGAAACGAGACGAACACCGTCGGCGGACGGAGGCTCCAGCCGCGATCCTTCGCGTCGATCAGCCCGGCGGCTGCGCCGTGGCGTGCCCGGTTCGGTCGAGGATGTCGCCGAGGGCTCTCATCGGTGACAGCACGAGGGTCGGGGCCGACCAGGACGAACCGCATACCGTCGCCGGCACACCCACGAGACCCCACAAACCCCACCAGGCACCCTCCCCCTACGTCCACCGCATCCCGAGTCGTCGGGGGAGGGGTCGCCTTCGCCCGCCAGGCGGGCGATCTCCAGGATCCACGTCAGGTCAACCGCGAGGTGCACGCGCGCTCCTCGATGAGATCGCCGTACTCCGTGATCACATCGCGCGCGGACGCCACGAACGCCGCGCGCAACGGGTCGGTGTCGCTGCGCACGAGGTGTTCGATGTATTGCTGCAGGGTCATGTGTCGTGTTTCGGCGGCCTGGCGGGCGGCGTTGGCCGTGTCCTCGTCCAAGCGCACGTTGAGTTGTGTTTTCACCATGACCCGATGCTAGCAAATGCTAGCAGGCGTGTCGTGGGTACCGACGAGACCGGCTCGGCGCCGACGCGGCCCCGGACGCGGCCCGCGTTGCGCCTATTCGGAGGTTGTCGCCGCCTCGTGCTCTGTGGGACTGGCAGTTCCCCGCGCAGTCCGGCGGCGTGAGCAGGCCGTGGACGACGAGCTCGTGGGAGAGGGCGAGGCCGAATGCGGTCACACCTCTCCGCGGTTCGCAACCGCGCGGTGGGGCGTCGTCGTCCGGTCGTCAGCCCCGGACTCGAGCGGACCACCTGCGCCGGCACTCTGAGCCGACCGAGGCCGGACGAACCGGCGGGGCGAACGTGTGCGGCGGCGTTGATCCGGTCATGTGTCGGACAGTTCCGGTCAGCTTCGCTCGGTGGGTTCCCGCCTGGTTGGTGGCATGTCAGGATCACGTGTCCCCGCCGGCTCGGGGTGGGTGGTTCGGTGTGGGCGCGAGCCGGTTGGCAGGGGACGTGTGCGATGCCGGGCGAGTGGTCGCGGGTCGTGCGTGAGGCGGGGCGCGTCGTGGGTTGTGGGGTTGGGCCTGCCCGGTGACGTGTGCGCAGGTCTGGAGATACACGACGGCGAGGGGGACTCGTGGCGTTGTCCGAGAAGGCCGCGTTTTGGAGCGGCGGTGGTCGGGAGGCATTTGCCGGTGGCGCGGGCGCGGCGCGGCCGGGGGTACCGACGGTGCGTGCACCCGCGTCGGCGCCTTCCGGCGGTCGACCCGGTGCGCAGACGGGGGGCGGCCGGTCGATGAGCACCGTGCGCGAATGGCTTGGCCGAGATGTGGTCGCCGGAGGCGACTTCAATTTCAATATCGGGCGGTTGCGTTCGTTTGATGTGCCGGGCAGTACGGACGAGGTTTTGGAGATTCATGGGAGGAATTGGCGTTTCGGCGCGTATTGGGTTCGTGCGGGGACGTCGGAGGGGCGGTTTCCGAGTTTTTGGGTGCGTCGTGAGATCCAGGCCACCGGGCAGGTGGAGTGGTTCGCGTTGGGGGTTCGGGAGAATCCGGGGAGCGAGTGGGAGCGCCCGCAGTTGTGGGTGGCCCGGACGGCTGCGCCGAAACGGGACCAAGGGCCGGTGTTCCGCTGGTTGGATCAGTCTTCGGGCAGTGGCCCGACGTGGATGATGCGGCCTCCTGGTGGGCGTCCGGACGGTGTTCCCGCAGATCAGGTGACGCGTTTTTGGTTGCGTGAGACGCCGACGGGGATCGAATCCCGCGAGTGCGAGTTCCGGGTCGACTCTGCTTCCGAACTCAAACCGGGTGTTCCCTTCAACTTCGTGTCCGGTATCGACGGCGGCGTGGCGACGTGGGTGGCGCAGGCGCCGGGCCGGAAGCCGGACTTCTGGCTTCGGGCGTATGCGCAGACGCCCGGGTTTCCCGAGTACGTCGCGGTGTGGGCCCTTCAGGCGGACGGGGCGCCCGACGCGGAGAAACCGACGTTCAGCGTCAAAGCCCAAAGCCGACCCCCCGGTGACACCGCCCCGGTGTTCTGGTGGACCGACCCCAGCCACCCCTGCTACCGGGCCTCACCCGGCGCCCAGACACCCCCCATCTGGACCCTCCTCGGGCTCGGCGACGCCGACGAATGGCCCGCCTGCGAATTCAATATCGGGCGGTTGCGTTCGTTTGATGTGCCGGGCAGTACGGACGAGGTTTTGGAGATTCATGGGAGGAATTGGCGTTTCGGCGCGTATTGGGTTCGTGCGGGGACGTCGGAGGGGCGGTTTCCGAGTTTTTGGGTGCGTCGTGAGATCCAGGCCACCGGGCAGGTGGAGTGGTTCGCGTTGGGGGTTCGGGAGAATCCGGGGAGCGAGTGGGAGCGCCCGCAGTTGTGGGTGGCCCGGACGGCTGCGCCGAAACGGGACCAAGGGCCGGTGTTCCGCTGGTTGGATCAGTCTTCGGGCAGTGGCCCGACGTGGATGATGCGGCCTCCTGGTGGGCGTCCGGACGGTGTTCCCGCAGATCAGGTGACGCGTTTTTGGTTGCGTGAGACGCCGACGGGGATCGAATCCCGCGAGTGCGAGTTCCGGGTCGACTCTGCTTCCGAACTCAAACCGGGTGTTCCCTTCAACTTCGTGTCCGGTATCGACGGCGGCGTGGCGACGTGGGTGGCGCAGGCGCCGGGCCGGAAGCCGGACTTCTGGCTTCGGGCGTATGCGCAGACGCCCGGGTTTCCCGAGTACGTCGCGGTGTGGGCCCTTCAGGCGGACGGGGCGCCCGACGCGGAGAAACCGACGTTCAGCGTCAAAGCCCAAAGCCGACCCCCCGGTGACACCGCCCCGGTGTTCTGGTGGACCGACCCCAGCCACCCCTGCTACCGGGCCTCACCCGGCGCCCAGACACCCCCCATCTGGACCCTCCTCGGGCTCGGCACAGACGCTGTGCGCACCGGCTTCCGTCGCATGATCTTCAGCATCGACACGCTCTCCGGTTTCGCCACGCCCGGCGGCACGGAATACGCCTTGCAGTTGTGGGAGAGCGACACCGGCCAGACCCTGCTCGCCTATTGGCCGCGCCCCGGCAGCACGGACGGCCGCAACCCCGAGTTCTGGGTGCTCCGCGAAAGCAGCGGCGAATGGTTCACCTTCGGCACACGCGAGAACGCCCCCGGCGCGGAGGACTCGCTGTGGGTGAACAGGGTTCCCGCGCCCACCCGCAAGACCGGCCCGGTGTTCCTGTGGGGACCGAACGATTCGAACATGACGTGGCTGGCCCGACCCGGGACCCGAGCCTCCTTCGCGTAGACCTCATGCTCCGGCCGACCAAGAGGGAGTGTTCGTATGGGCATGCCGATTTCCGAGCTGAGGCACCTTCTCGACTCGGCATCGAAGGAATTCCTACTGTCGGCCGAGACGCTGGATATCGCGGACGCCGAACCGCTGTTCACCGATTACCTGGGCGGTGATCTGGACTTCGCCGACGCGACCGGCGACAGCGCTGGGCTCAGCGTCTCGGGGGATCTCGCCCTGCCGGGCGTCGAATCGGGGCGGTTGCCGGCGATCGCGCGATTCCTGGCGGACGACGAGGGACTCGCCGTGATCGGTGTCGAGGTGGTCGCGACCTGGCCGACCTGGCGGATCGACATGCCCTACCTCACCTGCGACCTGGGCTCCTTGTCCCGACTGGGTTTCGGATCCGCCGCGCTGGTGCTGCTGGCGACGCCCAACGAGGACGGCGTCCTGCGGCCCGGAGCGATGGCGGCCCTCGCCTTCGCCGGAACGGGCCGCGCCGAGCACCTGCTGATGGCGCAGCAGGAACTGACCGGGGTGTGGCGCGTGGTCGGGTACTTCGCCGACCGCCTCACGTTCGCCTCGCTGACATCACTGGCCGCGCTTCCCTTCGTGGACGCCGAGGTTCTCGGCGACGCCGCGCTCCCGGACGAGATCCAGGACGTCCTGTCCTCGCTGTCCCTGGTCAGCATCGGCGGCGCCTTCGACACCCGAACCGGACGCTTCCGCGAGATCACGCTCGACCTGCGCCTGGACACCTCCGCCTGGGCAGTTCTGCCGGGCGTCCTGACTCTGGACGAACTACGCTTGTGGCTGCACCTGATGACCGCCACACCCGCACCCGATCCGGGCGGCGCCGGCCCCGGGCCGGCCGCCGCGGGGTCGCCCGAATCCCGCCCACCCGGTGGGGGATTCGCGGCAGCGCCCCTTCTACGGGGCGGATTGTCCGGGCGATGCCGTCTCGACGGCGGTTATGTCCTGGAAGCGGCGGTCACCTTTCCCGACGCCTATCTGACCGCGTCCGTGTCGAACCCGCCCGGTGGCGCAGACCTGATCGGTGATTCCCTTGAGGGTACCGGCCTGCCCACGGGTATCGCCCTGCGTCGTCTCGCGGTGGGATGCGCGCCCCGATCCGGCGTGTACACCCTCGCGCTCGCGCTGGACACGAACTGGGAGTTCGCCCCCGGCCTCGAACTCGAGCAGCTGTCGCTGCAGTTGACCCACGGTGGCGCGGCCACGGACGTGGCCGTGACCGGGGTGGTCGACCTGGACGGTGTGCCGCTGATCCTGGAGGCCCGTCGCGGCGCCGACGGCTGGGCCGTGGCCGGGAGCGCCCACGGCATCGGCCTGGACGCGGTGGCCGGGTGGTTCGCCACGACGTTCGGCGTGCCGTTGCCGGGTTCCCTTGCGGGCCTGGAACTGACCGAGGTCCACGTCGCGGTGAACTCCAAGCCGGCGGGGTCGGTGACCCTCACCGGAACGCTTCCGTTGGGCGACGCCGGGAACCGCGCCGCGTTCACTCTCGACGCCCAGGTCGCCAGGGACGGCGCAGGGAAGCCGAGCGTCACGTTCTCCGGATCCCTGGACCTTGTCGTCGCCCTCGACGACACCCCTTACCCGATGCGTTTGGACATGGAGCTGGATCACGGCGGCACGGGCACGGCGTGGAGTGCCCGCTGGAACGCCACGGACCGGGCGGTGCCCCTGTTCGCGCTGCTGGCCGCGGTCGGCGTGGACGGCATCGACGTGGCGGAGCAGGTGTGGCCGGCCGCACTGCGGCCGGCGCTGCGGTCGCTGGGAATCGTGTACGACTCGGTGGGCGGCCGCAGCGTGTTCTCTGCCGCCGTCGACCCCCTCCAGGTCGTGGTCGCGTCCGGGCGGGACCTGCAGGGCCGCCGGGTCACCGCCGTGCAGGTCGTGGTGGCCGCAGAGTTCGGATTGTCGTCGCTTCCGTTGCTCGAGGGTATGATCCCGCCCGCTGCGGATCTGATGCTGCACGGGATCCGACTCCTGTACACCTCGGCCCCGGTACCCGCGCCGCTGGTGGCGGGCCTGAACGCGGCGATCGTCGCGGCCGGGTCCGAACTGACCCTGCCGGCGCTGGAGCCGGGCGCTGGCGGCCTGGGCGCGGGCACGTGGCTGGCGGCCGACTACACACTCCCGGGCGTCGCGCGATCGGTGATGTCGTTCCAACTCGCGGGCCCTCGCCCGCCGGGTAAACCCCCGGCCCTGGAACCCGCCCGAACCTCCTCGCCCCCGCAGCCGTCCACCGCCCCCGGCGCGTGGTTGGACGTGGGTCGTGCGTTCGGCCCGCTGCACGTCGCCAGGATCGGCTTGGCGTACACCAAGGGCACGGTGTGGCTGATGGTCGACGCGTCCCTGTCCGCCGCGGGGTTGACGATCGGCGTGGCGGGCCTGGGCCTGGGCATCGACCTGAACGGCGAGGACGACGACGCCTTCCCGGTGCGCACCCGCCTGGACGGGTTGGGCGTGGGTTTCGAACGCCCGCCGCTGCACGTCGCGGGCGCCCTGGTCAGCCGCCCGAAACCTCCCGAGTGGCCGGTGTTGGTCCAGGGTTCGTTGACGGTGGAACTGGCCCCCAAGCTGAGTGTGTTGGCGATCGGTGCCTACCAGAAGTCGCAGCACGGGCAGGTGTCGTTGTTCGTGTTCGGGCGGGCGTCGGGCCCGTTCGGGGGGCCCCCGCCGTTCCACGTGACCGGGTTCGCCCTGGGTTTCGGCTACCAGTCGAGTGTGCGAATCCCCGAACAGCACGAGATCGAGTCGTTCCCCCTGCTCGAGGGCGTGAAGGACGGGGAAGTAGACCTCCCGGCGGATCCGCTGCAGACCCTGGCGTTGCTCACCGGCGGCGAGAACCCGTGGGTGAAACCGGCCCAGGGCCAGATCTGGCTGGCCGGCGGCCTGGACTTCACCTC
Organism: Embleya sp. NBC_00888; assembly: GCF_045207655.1. Lineage (NCBI taxonomy): Bacteria > Bacillati > Actinomycetota > Actinomycetes > Kitasatosporales > Streptomycetaceae > Embleya > Embleya sp. NBC_00888. The sequence goes on from NZ_CP108785.1 coordinate 5,331,089, forward strand.
GTTCGAGTTCGTCCGAACCCGCGTGCTCCTGCTCCTGGAGGCCGGGAGCGACCTCACCCTCGCGTTGATCGGCCGGGCGAACGCGAGCTTCCCCAAGACGGGCAAGGCGTACGCGCGCATCGGTGTGGACCTGCGCGTGGTGTACCAGTCCAAGCGGGGTGAACTCGCTGTCACCGCGCAGCTCGTCGACTCCTACGTGATCGACCCCGCGTGTGTCCTCACCGGCGGGTTCGCGTTCTATCTGTGGTCGGGCCGCAGCCCCTACGCGGGGGATTTCGTGGTCACCGTCGGCGGCTACCACCCCGACTACAAGGTGCCTGCGCATTTCCCGGTGGTGCCGCGGTTGGGGTTCTCCTGGTCGCTGGGCTCGGTCAGCATCACCGGCGGCTCGTACTTCGCGCTCACCCCGAACGCGGTGATGGCGGGTGGGATGCTGGACGTGCGGTACCGGTCGGGGAACGTGGAAGCGTGGTTGACGGCGAAGGCCGACATCCTCGTCCAGTGGGCCCCGTTGAGTTTCCGCGCGGGGATCTCGGTCAGTGTGGGCGTCAAGGTCAAGCTGTTGTTCACGCTGCGTGCCGAGCTGGGCGCCTCCCTGGACCTGTGGGGGCCGCCGACCGGCGGCACGGTCACCGCGAAGTTCGTGTTCATCACCGTCACCGTGCGCTTCGGGGCGGACCACGCACGGCCGGTGGAGCTGGAGTGGCCCGACTTCGCCCGGCAGTTGTTGCCCGAGGGCCTCCCGTTGACGGTGACCGCGTTGACCGGGCTGAGGGTCGACGCCGACGCCGGCCCTGAGCTGCGGGCCGCGCGGGTGGAGGCGGGGGAGGAGCCGTGGTTGGTGGACCCCGTCGCGTTCTCCTTCGTCGTCGCGACGGTCGTGCCCACCAAACGCGTCCGCTTCGACACCCGCGCCGACGTCGGCGACAAAGCCGTCGACATCCGCCCGATGGGAAAGACCCGCCTGGACGGCCTCCTGCACGTGAGCGTCACCTACCTGCCCCCCGGGGAGCCCGCCCGGCAGGGCACGTGGGACGCGGTCCCGGGCCTGGAGCGGTGGATCGTCGCACCGGAGTACGGCCGGGTCCCGTTCTCGGTCTGGGGCGACCCGTCCGTCAAGACCGAGGACGCGCTCAAACCGGGCCACGAGGCCATGCTCACCCACATCACCGGCTTGCGCGTGACCGTGCCCCCGCACCGGATCAACGGGCAGGACCTCGGGCCGATCGCGGAACAAGATCTCGCCTGGGAGACACTTCACCCCAACGCCCCGAACCCCCTGAACCCCGCCGACCCCCCGACCGGCCCCCCGGTCCGCGTCCCGGCGCCGCCCGGCACCGGCGTCGCCATGGTCGCCGACCACCTCGCCACCCTGCCCTCCGCCGCCGCCCGCACCCGCCTGCACGGCGCCCTCGCGGGGCTCCTGGGGCACGACGACCTGCCCAACGGCACCCTCGGCACATACGCCGAACAGGCCCAGACCGTGGGCCTGGACGCCGACCCGCTCCTGCTCACCCACGACACCGCCCCGCCCCGACCCGAGGCGACCGTGCTGATCCTCGACGACACCACCGCCGCCGTCCTAGCCCTGGACCCCGGCACCGGAGCGGTCCTGGGCCGCGTCGGCGGCCTCGAACAAGGTCCCTACCTCGCCCGCACCTCGGCGGACGGCGCACGTCTGTACGTCGCCGGCGCTCCGGGGAGGCGAATCGACGTCCTCGACACGATCACCATGCGCCTGCGCGCGCCGCTCCCACTCGCCGCCCTGGGCGCGAGGATCCGGGCGCTGGCCCTCAAGCGCGACGGGACACGCGTGATTGCCGCCGCCCCGGCGGCGCAGTCCACCGCCGCCGTGTCGATCGACCCGACCGGCGCCCGGGAACCGGTCACCACCGACGGGTACGGCAGCGGTGTGCAGCGGATCGACACGCTGGCGGTGGACGCCGAAACCGGGCACCTGTACGCCGTCGAGACGAACACCAGCAGGACCGCCGCGTTCGACACCGAAACCGGCACCTACATCGGGCACGTCCCGGAGCCGTCGGCACCGCTGCTGGTGTCGGCGGTCCCCGGGCAGGACGTGTTGTTCGTCTACGGCTCCGAACAGGGCGGCAACGGCGTCGTCCAAGTCAGGCCTCGTCCGCCCGCCTCGAAGTACTACGAGCCCTACCGCTTCCCGAGGAAGGGGACCGCGAGGGCCATGCTCGTCGACTTCGACAACCAGGCCGTGCTGGCCCGCGCGTTCACCGACGGCACCGGGCACCTGGCGACGTTCGCCGTCCAGAACGGCACTCCCGGAAGCACACGCCTGGTCTCCGACGTCGCCCTGGACGCCGCGCCGGTCGCCCTGGCCCTGGACCCGCGCGACCGCCGCTGGGTCCTGCACGCCGCGGCCGTGTCGGTCGTGGACGGCGCGAACCCGCGCGGCACGGTCGAACTCGACGCGCCACCGGTGGTGATCGCGTTCGCCGCCGACGCCGCCCGCGCCTACATCGCCTGCGCCGACACCACCGTCGCGGTCGTCGAGGTCGGCGACACGGGCCCGCGGGTCGTCGACCGGTGGGACCTGCCCCCGGGCACGGTCGCCTCCGCCGCCCTGTTCCCCGTGTTCACGGCAACCGCTCCCGAAAGGGCCGCACGATGACGGACCGACTCGACGACCCCACACCGCTCGCAGACCCCGGCTTCGTCCTGCGGTTCCAGGACAACCGCGAACCCGCCGTGCCCGCGGGCAAGTTCCGCATCCGCGCCACCCAGACCGTCACCGACCTGGACACCGGCACCTACCTGGACCCCGTCCACGAGGACTTCGAGGTCCGCGCCCCACAGTTCGCCCTCGACACCGAACTGGTCCACGCGGTCAACCCCGCCCCGCAGGCCGCAGCGGACTTCACCACCACCCTGGCCCACATCACCATCACCGACCCGCTCCTGCCGTGGAAACGCCACCTCGCCGAAACCGACCGCTCCGAACCCACCGCACCGTGGCTGGCCCTGCTGCTGTTCGCCCAGGGCGAGCTCCCCGACGACCCCGGAGCCACTGCGGCGACCACCGCCATGACCGCCCGCGAACTCCTCACCGACACGCCCGGCATCCGCCATCCCGGCATCGGCGAGCAACAGATCGAAGGCGACCCGAACGCGCTGTGCGCAACCGTCGACATCCCCGGCGACATCTTCCAGACCGTCGTCCCACGCACGGACGAGCTGCGGCACCTCCTGCACGTGCGCGACGTCCGCCCCGACCCCGGGCTGCGCGCCGAACAACTCGCCGAGGGCGAATTCGCCGTCGTGGTCGCCTCCCGTCTGCCCGACCGCACCACCGAGACCCGATACAGCGCCCACCTGGTCTCCCTCGAAGGCTGCCGAACGATCCTCGCCGACGCCGACGCCGGCACCCTCACCCCCCACGTGCGCATCCGCCTCGCGGCCCTGCACAGCTGGGTGTTCACCAGCATCCCCGCCCCCGGCGGCGGTTTCCCCGGCCGCGTGCGCAACTTCCTCCGCGACGAGAACGGCAACGACCGGGACCTCCTGCTGCGGCTGCCTCAGGCCCCGCCCGCGCCCCCGCCCGGTGTCGACCCCGCCGCCCACGCCGCCGCCCACGCCCGCCTGGCCTCGGGGCATCTCCCCCTGCCCTACCGTGTGGAGACCGGCGAGGACACCTACGCCTGGTACCGGGGACCGTTCACCGCCGAACCCGCCCAACCCCTGCCCCCCACCCCCGAAGGGGGCTGGACCAGCGCCGCCCAACTCCTGGCCTACGAACAGGCGTGGGGCGTCTTCGACACCAGCCGCGCCGCGGCCTGGACACTCGGGCGGGCCCTGGCGCTGGCCGACGCGGAGTTCTCCGCCATGCTCACCGCCTGGCACGCCAAGGCCCGCGCCCGCGCCGCCGCCATGGCACAACGCCTCGCCGCCCCCGGCCTGGACGCCGCACAACCCCCCACATTCGCCGACACCGCTGCCGAAGCCCAAGCGGCCACCGACACCGACACGACCACCGAAACCGAAGCAGGCGCCGAGGCCGAACCGGCCGCGTTCGCGGCCCGACAGGCCCGCGCGCTCGGCCACCGTCCCTTCGGGACGATGCTGGAGGCCCTCGTCGGGGACGGCTCCGCCGCCCGACTGCTGCGCGCGGCCACCCACCCGGCCCAAGCTCGCAATACCCCGCCTCCCACGCCACGGCGCCGGGGTGCGGTGCCGGGGCGGCGAGGGCAGGGGCGGGCAGCTCGCGCCGCGAACCTGCTCGCCGACCCGCCCGCCGCGATGCGCACCGCGCTCGCCGACCTCCTCGCCCTCGAAGGCGCCCCGATCGTCACCTGGCTGGACCACCTGCGACTGCTGCACGGCGTGCCGTTCGCCGACCTGGTCCCCGACGAACGGATGCTGCCCCCCGAGTCGCTGCGCCTGTTCCACGTCGACGCCGACTGGCCCACCGCCCTGGCAGCCGGGGCTGCGGGCATCGCCATCACTGGCGACAACGACACCGACATCACCCACATGGCCGCCCCCTGGGCCCACGGCGCCAACACCAACCCGCCACGCGCCGGCGTCCTGATCCGCTCCGCCCTCGTCCACGAATGCCCCGGACTCCTCGTACGGCCCTACCGCGCCGACGAACCGACACGCACGCCGATCCGGGTGATGCGCCAGGACGCACTCGCCTCCGACGTCCTGCTCGTCCTGTTCGCCGACGTCCCCGACGAGATCGAACTCGCCGAACCCCCCGAGGGCCTGTCCTTCGGCATCGACACCGCCCCCGGCGGCACCCCGGTCATCAGCCTGCGGCGCCTGGACGCCCCCGTCGCCCAAGAGATCCCCGGCGAGGCGTTCCCCACCCCCGCCGGGCCGACGGGACTCGACGCGTACCTACGTCCCGACCCCTCCGGCAGCCCGGCGATCCTGAACCTGCGCCCCGCAGACCCGGCGGATCTTGTGCGCGCGCTCGGCGCCCGGCTGGCCGCTCTGGGGCAGCCCTCGGCCGCCGCCTTCGGGCCGGCGGGCCTGGCAGTGCAACTCGTCAACACCCCACGCCGCCAGCTCATCACCCGCACGGCCTCGGCCGCGCGGCCCACCTCGACGACGGGCAGGGACACACCGTGACCGACTCCCGAAGCCCCGCCACCACCCCCACCCCGGCCATCGCCGCGGCGGCGGAACAGCCGCTGGTCGTGCCCATGCGGGTGGAGGCACTGACGGTCAATCAACGGGTCCGCCAAGCGGAGGTGTTCCAACGCTGGCAGGCGAACTACGCCCTGACCCGACTGCACCTGTCCCCGGAACCCCCGCCGTTCTCCAACACCGACCTGGACTTCAACGCCGACCCCGACCGCGAGGGCGTCTACCTCCACTGGCAACTCCCCGACGCCCTCACCGCCGGAACCGACGAGACCGCCGAACCCGACCCCGAGCGCGCGGGGGAGGGGGACGGGGCAGAGGCCGGGCCCGTGTTCCCCACGGTTCCCAACCGATGGCTGATCGTCCGCCAAGCCATCGCCACCGCGTCCAGGGCCCGCACCGAGAGCGGCTGGATCGTCGAGAGCGACCACCTCGACCCCGAACACGGCGCCAGCCCCTACCTCCATCCCCGCGACGGGAGCCTCACTCGCATCGGCCGTCGCGTTGACCTGGCCACCGGAGCCTGGACCGAGCCGGGAACCCCGGCCGGCGGCATGTTCCTCACCGCCGTGGGTCCCGGCCTGGCTACGTTCGCGGTCTATCAGCCCTACAACACCGACGTGTTCTCCATCCACGACCGCCTCACCGGCCTCGACGCGACCCTTGAGTGGCGCCTGAACTACCTCGTCGCCGGCTGGTACAGCGACCCCACCAGCGACCCCCTCGCCGGAGACCACCATGCCCGCATCCAGGCCCTGAACTGGGTCGCCAGCGGCACCGCGCCCACCACGGCCGCCCGCACCCTGTGCCACGGCACCGCCCTGGACGTGTGCTGGCAACGCGTCGGTGGCATGCCCGACTCGGACCGCCCCGACTACGTCACCATCGCAGTCGGCAACACCACCGAACACGCCACCGGCGCCCTCCGCGAAGGCGCCGCCCACCGGGCGGGCGAGCCCCCCGAGACGGCCGCGCTCCTCACCGCGCTCCACTCCGGCGTACTCGACCTCCTCGACGAGGCCGACGGCGAATTCGCCGCCGAACGCGCCCTTCACGCCTCCTGGTTCACCCCCACCGCCGCCGGCCACACCTGGGTCCTGGAGGAAGCCGCCCCCCAAGGCGACAACACCCCTACGCCCCGCACCACCCTCCGCCGCCCCCGGGTGACCCGCGTCGCCCACGCCGCGGCCCTGGCCCGCCTCAACACCGACCAAGCCGCCTACGACACCGCGATGCGCGACCTCGCCGCCGCCCAACGCCGGCTGTACGACCTGTGGTGGGCCGCGAACCTGCCCAAAGTCCCTGACGCTCCCGGAGAAGACGACGGCGCCTACCGCCGAGACCTGAACGAACTCGTCGGCAATGCCATCCGCGAGGCCGTCGCGCGCCGCGCCGACGCGCTGGCCGCACGCGTCGCCGTCCCCTGGGGCGACACCCCCAACACCCTCGACGCCGCGATCCGCCGATACCAAACCGACCACGACCTGCCCCGGGACGAGGTCGTCCTCAAACGCGCCGTCCTGCCCGACTTCCAACTACCCAACGACCCCGTCGTCGTCATCCGCGGCACCGAGGACAAACCCACACCACCCACCCCCCTCGACACCGACCCCTACACCGTGCCCCCCGGCACCTGGGCCGAAGACGAGGAGGACGAGAACCCGCCGCTCGCCTGCCGCTGGCCCGACCGCTTGATCACCGGCGTCACCGTCGCCGGCCGACCGGTGTCCGCGACCCAGGCCCAGACCCCGAAACCGCGCAACCTGCCCGCCCCAGAAGGACTTTCCGGAGCCCTGGACGCCCTGCTGCGCGAGCTCTTCCACCTCGCCTCCTCCAACGCCCCCACGCTCGCGGCCGTCACCGGCCACACCGGCCAGGTCCAGGCCCTCGCCGACGCCATGCGCGACCCCCACGCCAACGCGATCGGCACCCCCGACGCGTACACCGCGCAATGGCGCCAACCGTGGTCACCGCTGTTCTTCGAGTGGAAGGTCGACTACTTCCCCATCACCTGGCACGGCGACCCCGACGGAGCCAACCCGGACCGAGCGAACTGGGACTTCGACGGCGACCGCTACCACTGGCTCGGCACCGGCGCCAACCCCGTCCCCCTGACCCTGCGCGGCCGACAATTCCTCACCCCCACCCCCGGCCGCACCGACGCCGCCGCGCTGCGCCAATACGCCCGCACCCACCCCGGACCCCACGCGGGCGCCCTGCGCGCTCTTGCCCGCCAGGCCGACGACGGCGACCTGTTCTCCCAGCAGATGGTCGGCTTCACCGAACAACTCACCGCCCGCAGCCACACCCCCGCCGTGATCAACCCCCACCACGACCTCGACCCCGACCTGCGCACCGCACTCACCGAAGCCGCCGCCCGTACCCTGCCCCCCAACCCCGGCCACCGTCCCCACCCGTTCGAGGGCTGGAACCCCACCCTCCACCAGCCCCTGCGCGCGGGGCAGTTCGCGTTCGAACGCCTCGCGGTCATCGACCGCTTCGGCCACACCCTCCCCGCCATCTACCCCGACCCGCGCGCCCTGGACTTCGACGACGACGAACCCGGCGACGTCATCGCCCCCGGCACCCCCGCCCGCCGCTTCGCCCCCGAACTCCCCGAGGAACTCGCACCCACCCCCAAGAACCCCGACCGCCCCGAAGACGGATCCCACACCATCCACCCACCGACCTGGTACCGCTTCGCCCAACTCACCCCACGCCTGCTCCAACCCGCCCGCGCCCGCTTTACCCTCCTCGACGCCCTCGACGACCACACCCCCCTCACCCGCACCCCCGACCCGGACGTCACCGCCGTCGCCGCCTGGCTCGTCCCCGCCCACCTCGACCAGGCCCTGCACTGCTACGCACCCGACGGCGCACCCCTGGGCGAACTCCGCACCACCGTGCCCCCCGACGGCACCCCGCGGGTCACCTGGCACGCACTGCCTTACTCCCGGTACCCCGACCAGGACGACCTGCGCGAAGAGTTCAAGCACCTGTACGACTTCCTCACCGCACTGCGCGCACGAGGGCCCGCCGCGCTGCGCGCACTCCTCGAGGTCGTCGACCGAACCCTGTCCACGTCCGCGCCCACCGGCGGCACCCCACCACCGGCCACCCCCAGCGTCCTCCTGGGACGCCCCGTCGCCCTGATCCGCGTCAGGCTGCAACTCGACCTCGAGGGGCCACCCCCGGCCGACCCCTCCTGGCAGAACCTGCGCGAGGCCGAACCGCCGCCCTACCCCCACTACCGGTGGCCGATCCGCCTCGGCGAACGCAACGAACTCGCCGACGGCCTCGTCGGCTACTTCCGCGGCGCACAAGGCACCACCGACTACACCCTCCTGCACACCGTCCTCGACGACGACGAACTGCCGGCCGGGGGACGCGACTACTTCGACCCGATCGGCACCGGCGCCGGCCTGACCCTGCCCGCCAGGCCACCCGGTTCGGATCCCGACGGCCGCGAAGCGGCGTTCCTCACCCTCCTCGCCGATCCCCGCGGGACCGTCCACGCGACCACCGACATCGTGCCCACCGCCGAGATCAAACTCCCCACCCGGCTGGTCGAACCACCCCTTGCCGCCTTGCCGGTCTCCTTCCGTCTCGGCCCTCTCCCCGCAGCCACCCCCGCCCCCGACCAAACGCGCACCGGCGAGGTTGCCGCGCTCACCCTGCCGCGGCCCTCCGACCGCCACGGCACCTGGACCTGGGCCCAACGCGACGGCGACACCTGGGCCGATGCCCCCACCGACGCCGCCGACGGCCGGGCTCACCACCCCCGCCCCAGCCCGACCCTGCGCACCGGGCGTCTGCAACTGCGTCCCGCCCCCGCCGACGAGAGCGAAGGAACCCGCCGATGACCACCGCCGTGCGCACCGAACAGGACTGCAAGCTGACCTACGCGCTGACGACGACCCCCAACCCGCTGACCGCCAGCCCGCCGAACATCATTCCCGGCACCGAGGACGAACACGCCTTCGCCGACATCGACATCGTCATCTCGAACACCGGCAACAAACCCGTGCGGTGCTCCAGGATCGCCGTCGTGCTGCCCGTGGGCTCCTACGCCCGCGACCTGGCCGTCACCGGCGAGGGCATCGACGCCTACGTCAGCCCCGAGACGCAATGGACCATCGTCGACATCCAGTCCGACGTCCTGCTCGCGGTACCCACCACCGAGACCGCCGTGTTCGCCCCGCCCGACGACACCACGGCCGAGCCCTCCCAGGCGCGCTTCGAGGTGGTCCCGCGCTCGGGCCGCGAGATCGAGGTCGACGGCCTCTACATCCACCTCTCCGGTATCAAGGTCAGCACCAAGAGCGGCACCGCCCGGATCGGCATCGAGGAATGGGCCACCGACACCGAAGGCCCCCTCCCCGAAGTCCCCAACACCGGCCGCCTCGACGTCGCGAAATTCCCCTTCCGCAGCGGATCCGACCCCCACCCCGGCATCGGCCGCGCCCTGGTCGCCCTCACCGGCACCGGCCAGCCCCCCGCGACAAAGATCGACGCCGGTGTCGCCCTCGTCCTGGAATGGCACCACCTGCGCGGCGACAACCACGAGCTGTACGCCGACGGCAAACGCGTCGGGTCCACCCAGGCCGAACTCGAGGCGATCGCCGGCGGCAGCCGCTGGGAGATCACCGAAGGCCTCCGACGCGACACGGCCTTCGCCCTCAAGACCAGCACCCCCACCCCGACAGGCGGCCACGTCGTCCGCTGGGACCACGTCACCGTCTGCGTCAGCGACCAGACCCTGGCCGCGCTTACCATCAGCAACACCCTCGTCACCGAAGGTGCGGTTACGGCGGAAACGACGCTCACCGTCGGGGGCGCTCTGGCCCCCGGCACCGCCTTCTCGGTGACAGGAGCGGCCAGCACGACCTCCCTCACCGCCACCGACACGGTGAAGGGCACCTCCCTGACCGCCACCGGCGCAGTGAAGGGCACTACGGTCACCGCCGACGGGCTGGGCTCCTTCGGCAGCACGAGCACCGGCTCCCTGACCGCAAGCGGTGAGATCAAGGCCAATGGCGGCGCCACCGTCCCAGCGGGGACAACCCTCAGCGTCAAGGGGAAAGCCGAAATCCTCAGGGCTGCGACCTACACAGTATTCAGTGCTGCTGTGAGCAGTGGTCTTTCCAAGAAATTCAGGGCGCAGTCAGACGGATTCCTCAGCGCTTCCATCTATCCCACCTCCACTCTTACGGTCACTCCCGCGAATGAATTTTTCAACGTGTTCGGAGTGACCATCGACGTGCAGAGCGGCGAGTCGGCTCGTGCCTCGACGACACAGGTCTATCGCAAGGACTACGCCTCCGGTGGCGATTCGGCAACGGCGCTGGTTCCAGCTGGGAAGGAGGTCACCATCAAGATCTACAACAAGGTACAACCCCCGGCCAACTTCGGTTCAGCGCACCTCTACCTGTACTGGAGACCCCTCGGCGGCGACAGTCCCCTTGTCGATCTCGGATCCGTACCGCTTATTAGCCCCGACAATGCGGACACCCCTCCCGTGGTGACCGGCGCCGAACCCGATCCTCTCGCGTAACCGAGAGGAGCAGGTGGTATCCGGCACACACACCGGCTACCACAACAGCGCGCAAAACTCCGACGTCATGCGGGCCTTGGACGAGGAGGGCGTTCCCACACTCAGGTTGTACAGCGACCTCGCAGTCGCACACCTCACCGCGGGCAACCCCGGGAAGGCCATCGAACTGCACACCCACGCTGTCCGTCCGCGCCCGACTCCTGGGCGAGGACGACCCGGAGACGTCGAACTCGCGCAACAACCTCGCGTTCGCCCTCCAGAGCGTGGGCCGCCTTCGAGAAGCCGCAGAAATGTTCGCGCGAACGCTTGCCGACCGATTGCGCATTCTGCCCCAAGACGACCCCCACACACTCAACACCCGCAACAACCTGGCGAGGGCCTACAGCGACCTGGGAAGACACCGTGTCGGGCCAAAGGGTCTTCAGGTCTGTCCGGATGTCGGGGGAGTGGCATCCCGGCCCAGGGCGTCGATGGCGGCGGTGTGCAGGTCCTTCAGGCGTGCCAGGTGTGCGCGGCGGGGTTCACCGGTGAAGGCGGCCAGGCGTTGGTAGCCGTCGTCGTTCGAGTTGAGGAAGATGAGGGTGGTTTTTTGTACCGATTCCTCCGTGACCGTCGTTGAACTGCCGATGCCGACCTCGGTCCAGCGGTACGGGGTCGACGTGCCGTTGTGGGTGTGGACGACGCCGTGGGTGAAGCAGTACAGGTGGGGCACGTCCGCGCCGGCACGACCTTGGTACCGGAGGAACCCGTATACGCCGATCCAACCGGCCGCCATGGCGGAAAAGATCCACACGAAGGCCGACCCGTCGTGCTCCGCCGCGGCGGGAACGGCGGTGAGCGCGGCGAAGGCCAGGGGCAGGTTTCGACCGTCGAGGCCGGGACGTGCCAGGCACTCGTATCGGCCGAGCCCGTGCGCGTCTCCGACCGCCTTCGCATCCTCGCGCACGCCCATGGGTCCTCCATCGAGAGTGACGAGACGACTGTTTCGTCGATGGGCCCAAGAATGCCGTGCGGAAACCCTCAAGGCAGGTGTATCACCGGCCTGGAAGGGTGAGTTCGTCGTGGCCGGCGGATGCACGGCGGGCGGTGGTGGCGGTGACCGCGGGGCGCCGTCAAGGGGCGAATCCGAAGGGAGGGTGTCCGTGTCGGCACCGGCCAGGCGTTCAAGGGGGCTTCACCGGCCCTGCGGCTGAGTACCGTCGACGACGTACCGCCGCCGAGACGCGGCTACAAGCTCTTCGGCATGCCGACCGGAATCGAGGTTCCGGGCGGCGAACTCGCCGAGGGGCGGGCCAGTGAACCTGGACCATCCGGCTCCGGCGACGCCGCAACAGGCGGAGGATCTCCGGGTGTTGCGCTACGAGGGCGTGCACGACCACATCCGGAGCTTCGCGGCGTTCTCGGCGGCGTTGTCGAGACGGTGGCTCGAGTTCGACACGTTGCCGGGAGCCCGCTACGGGTCTCGGCACAGCAGCGCGGGTCGGCTTTCGTAGCGGGGAACGATGGATGGGGTGTCGCACCCCCCTAGCGTCCGGCCCTATGACTTTCATACGGCACGGCGAGAAGAGATCCTTCTGCGGCATGTATCGAACGGCCCGGCGCACCACCGCGCTGGCCACGGGTCTCATTCTCACGGCGAGTCTGACGACGGTGTCCGCCACCGCGGCGACCTCGGCGGACCGCACCGGGGACGTGGCAGCGTCCGAGGTCGGCCTCGACCGCTTCCACCACCAACACCTCGACTGGCGCAGTTGTGTCCTGGGTCCGGACGACGCCGTGGGCCGCAACCTGGAGCAGGCGGGCGCACGCTGCGCGAACGTGACCGTTCCGCTGGACTACGGCAACCCCCGGGGCCGCACCACCACGGTCGCGATCTCGCGGCTCGCGGCCACCGACACCCGCCGGCGGCTCGGCGCCCTGTTGCTCAACTACGGCGGTCCGGGCAACGACACCATCGGCGCGCCACCGGACACCCGCACCGCGATGAAGGACGTCGGCGCGCGCTACGACATCATCGGGATGGACCCGCGCTTCGTCGGCCGCAGCAACCAACTGGACTGCGGTTGGCCCGTCGGCACCAACATCTTCGCGGCCGGCCTGACCCGGGCGGCCTTCGACCGTCAGATCGCCCTGCAGAAAGACCTGGCCGACCGGTGTCGCGCCACGAACGCATCGGTGCTGCCGTACGTCACCACCCGCAACACCGCCCGTGACATGGACGTCATCAGGGCCGCGCTGGGCGAACGGAAGATCTCCTACCTGGGCTATTCGTACGGCACCTACCTGGGCACGGCCTACACCCAGATGTTCCCGGGCCGCTACGACCGGGTCGTCCTCGACGGGGCGTTGGACCCGAACAACTACGGCTCCCGGACCCTGCGCGGCGGCGAAGCCGAGTACGAGCACGCGTTCGGCGACTGGGCCGCGTGGGCGGCGAGCCGCAACGATGTCTACGGTCTCGGCCGCACCCGCGACGAGGTGCTCGCCACGGCGGACCGCATCGTCGCGGCGTCCGCGCGCAGTCCGCTGACCGTCGGCACCGCGCCCGAGGTCTTCCGGGTCGACGACACCCAGGTGCCGTTCGTGTACTTCATCGGGATCGCCGACGACAGCGACGCGGCCCGAGCGGCTCTCGCCGAACAGGTGTCGGTGCTGAACAAGGCCGCGCGGGGGCTTCCGGCACCGGCGTCGCCCGGCCTCGTCGGGCTCCTGCGGTTCGCGCTGACCGGCGGCGGCTCGCCGCACGGCAGCGCGCAGTCCGCGGTTTTCTGCGGTGACGTCGCCGCCCCGCGCAACCCGGAGGTCTACTGGCTGGACGTGCAGCGCAGCCGTGCCGCGCACCCGCTGTTCGGTCCGTTGAGCAACAACATCGTGCCGTGCGCCTTCTGGGATCGGCCCCGTGAGCAACCCACCCGGGTGCAGCGCGACTCCGCGATCATGATCGTGGCCGCCACGGGCGACCCGCGCACCGTCTACAAGGGCTCCGTCGCCCTGCACAACCAACTGCCCGGCTCCCGGCTGGTCACCCTTCAGGGCGCGAACCAGCACGGGGTCTTCGGCTCCTACGGCAACGCCTGCGTCGACAACCAGGTCAACGCCTACCTGGCCACGGGCACACTGCCCGCGACCGACCCGACCTGCGTGAAGTAGCCGGTCCTCCGGCCGGGCGGCACCCGGTGGGCGTGTGCGGAGACCCCGCGTACGCCCACCGATGCGCCATCGTGGTGCCCGAGCGCGGTCGCCCCGTCAGGGCGACCGCGCTCGGCCCGCTGTCCGTGACGTCTCGCACGGCAACGCCGGTCCGTCCGTCGGGCAGCGGGATGACGCCGTGGAAGTCTCCCCCCACGCATCGGTAGGCTGCGGACCGATACCGGTGGCGACGGTGAATCCGGGAGTCTCGACCACGTCGGCGTGTGCATCACCCCCTGCGCGGATGGAGGAGGTTCTCCCGACTTCCCGATCCCGTTCGTACGGTTCCTGGCTGCCCGTGGTCCTCGTCCAGCCCCAGCCGGAGAGGGTGGTCCGTGTCGCTTCCCGGGCCCGGGCTGACGCGCCGGTTCGCCGTGGCACGCGCCACCGGGCATACGACCCGCGAAGTCGAAGCATGATGCACCATTTCCGGTCGGGCTGCAGATACTCCTCGGAGTGAACTCGTGCCCGGATCCCGGATCCCGGATTCGACGGTGCTGAAGGCACGCGGGGCGGACGTGGGTCTTCGACGCGGACGGTGGCCCGGTCGCTCGTGGGACTGCGGCGACGGCCCCGGAGGTCGACGCCGTCGCGTCCGCAGACCTGCCCCTCAACAGCGGCCCCAATCGCCACCCGGCCGAGGGAATCGACCCCTGCACTCGCATGTGGTGCTCCGTCGCGCGGGACGACCCTGGCGGTCAGCCTTCCGTGGAACAGTCGTCGGTGGGATCGATCCGGGGGCCGGTGGCCGTTCCGGCCGGCGCCGAGGCGGTTGTCGGGCGAGGAGGGCGCCGGCGGTCTTGCCGCCGCCCGTCCGGCGGGTGGCCGCGGTGGTGCGGGCGCGGCGGTCGACCGTGGTCCGACCGCAGCCCCCGGGCTGCGCGGAACTCGGCCGGGGCGATCCAAACGTCGCAACGGCCGTGTCCCGTGGGGCCGGTTGGCGTTGGGCCGGGTGGGGCGTGGTGGCGGTTGGTGAGGGGGTGCGGGCCGGGTCTTTCTTCCCCGAGGACCCGGCGCCGCGCCCGAGGGGTTTCTGCCCCGGCGTCGAGGGGTTCATGGGTCGCCCGTTGTGGTGAACTCCGGTGGGGCCGCGTTGCGGACGAGCGAAACGGTGTTCGGTGGCCGTCCCGGTGTCGGCCCCTGGCCCCATGCCCCGTGCGCTCCGGCTCGGGCTGCCCGAGCCGGTGTGGAGGCTGGGCGGCCCGTTGTTCGGGGGCGTCCGGTGCGGGGGCCGGGTACGGGGGTGGGTCCGCCGGCGCCGGGCGGGCGTGTACGCGGCCCGCGTTCGGTGCCCGCCTGGTCCGTGGGGGTTTCCCAGGGGAGTTCGCGTCCGGCCGTGGCCCATTCGTTCGACAGCGTGTCGAACACCGGGGTGTCGTGCCGGTCGTCGGGGGACGCGGGGTCGGGTCGCGCATGGAGGCCGCTCACGGTCGGTCCAACGAGCGTTGCGTGTCGCGGGTTCGGCGCCGTCGGGCCCGGATCGCCCGAAGGTGGGAGGCGGGGCGTCGCAGCCGGTCGCCGATGGCTTCGGCGAGGGCCTGCGGGAACGTCCGTCCCCGATCCGGAGGCGGCGACTGCGGGTCGCTCCACGACCGTGCCTGGGCGACCAGGGCCGCCAACGCGTCGGCGTCGGCATCGACCTTCGGGCGGGGATTGCTGTGCCTCATGCCGGTGCGGTTGCCCGCGTGGTCGCGTCGTACGGCCTGCGAACGATCACGGACATGTCGCACCAAGGTAACGGAGCAGACATTTCCGGTCACGGGTTGTCGTCCTTCGCGCTCTTGGCCTCGGGGTTTCTCGGCGGTGGCCGCGTCTTTGGGGTGAGGGGCGGGGGTCCGCGCCGCCGGGCCGCGGAAGGCGCGAGCGGGTGGGCCCCGCGCGAGCGGAACTCGCACGCGCCGGTGCCTCTTTCGGGTGAGGGCCGGCGTGTCGTCGAGTGGGCCACGCTCCGGCCGGGTAGGTGCGCCTCGTCGGGTCCTCACAGTCACTCGCGATGTGCTGTGCGGGCTGTGCCCGGCGCCGCACGGGGCCTCGGTCGCATCGTCCGGCCGAGGCCCCGTACGCATTCGCGCGCGGCCCGCACCCCGGGAATCCCGGGACGGTGGTGTGTTCGCCCGGGTCGCAGGAACGTGCCGACGGCGTCGAGGATCCGGCGGCGTCTGCGGCGTTCGCGAGGCCGGCGCGACGCGCGTCCGGGGTGACGAGGTTTCCCCGGATCCGTGCACGCGGAGCGTGAGACGGCCGTTCACGATGACGGGTACGGCGGAGAATGGGGCTGCGGCTGGTGGGTGTCCCGAGTTTTTACCGATTCGTGGGGTTCTTGTTGCGCGGGCAAAGGGTGCCTCGCGTGGACGGTGCCGCTTCCCTGTCCGGGTACGGAATTCGCGTTCCCGGCGGTGCGGTTCGGATGATGCGGGTGTTCGCAAATGTGCGACGCGTGGCCGGAAAGGGGCGCGATTCCGGGGAGTCGTTCACCGGTTCGGACCAGCGCCGTCGGAGGGGGCGTGTCGTTACCCGGGCGTGACTCTCCGAGCTTCCGTCTCCGCCGCGGCTTCTCCCGCGCTCGCCCAACGTGCTTTTCCCATGGGGGATTGGGTGCTCACCCCTCGTGCGGCGACGTTCCGCAAGCGGTCTCCGCACGCGTTCATCGAGCGTGCGGGACGTCGCGTCGCGCTTCGTCATTGCTCCGCGGACATGGAGCAGTTCGCCCTGGCGATGGTGTTGATCGCGGCGGAGTACGCGCGCCGTCTCGACGACGTCCTGGACGATCCCCGTTCGTGAATTCCCGGACAGACCGCCCGCCGACCGTCGAAAAGGTGTACTTGGCATCGATATTCGTGTCGGTGCCGCGCGACACCCGATCCCTTGAATGAGTCAGGCCCATGTACGAAGGTTATGGATACGACCCGTACCCCCCGGCGGGTTCGCAATTCCCCCCGAACGCGGGGTCGTTCCCCCCGGTGGCGGAGTGGCCGCCGCCCGCCGCGGTCGCGCCGCCGGACGGGCTGTCCTCGTCGTTCGCGGTGGTGGGGGATCCGGGATTCGAGGCCGACCTCGCCCGGCTGCTGGGGAATCCGGTCGAGGAGGTGCCCGTCACCGTCGAGCTGCCGGCCCCGGTCCGGGGGCCGGGCAGTCATCGCCGGCGTTCGCCGGAGGCGGTCCGTCCGGTCACGGGCGGGCGGCGGTTGGACCGGCTCAGTTGCACGTTGGTGGTGGTCAGCGTCGTGTTGGTCGCCGCGATCGGTGTGCTCGGCGCGGTGATCACCCTCGCTCCGCTGCGGCACACCGCCGACGCCGCCACCGGCCCGGCCCGGTGGTGGCCGGTCCTGGTCCAGGGACCGTGGGTGGTGGCCTCGCTGTCGATCCTGCGTTCCACTCTCCACCGCTGCAGGGCACTGCACTCGTGGATCGTGGTCGCCGCCTTCGCCGGCCTGTCCATGGCGATGTCCCTCACCCACGCCCCCATGACCGTCCAGGGCGTCGTCGTCGCCCTCCTTCCCGCCGTGGCGACCACGGCCTGCCTGCACCAACTCGTGCGCCAGATCACCCTCACCCGACCGCCCCGACGCTCCATTCCCGGCCCACGCCGCGCGCCTCGAGCGTGAACCACGCCCATGGTGCGAGCCGTAGGCGAGCGTCATCCCCAACGCCGGTATTTCGGGCGGTTGTTCCTGCGGGCCGTCGGCCGTGCATCCTTGCGTCCGTCGGCGCATCGTGTCCCGGACGGGGGCGAACGACCGCCGGTCGTCCCCGTCCGGGCTCACCCCCCGCTGCTTGTCCGGGTCCTTGATGCCCTGCCGCAGGATGCCTTGAGCTGCGGGAGGTGCGCCCGGGGTGCCGGTGGCCGCCTTGCGCCGTTCGGGTGGTGGGATACGCCCGCCCGCGCGGGTCCCCGACGTCCGTGGTTGTCTGTGAGGTGGCCTCTTCGGTCGTGGAAGGAGGACCCGTGTCCGGCGCACTCGGTTCGGATGTCGCCGCCTCGCCGGCGGCGGGGGATTCGCGATTGACCGTGACCGTGTATCGAGTCGGTCCGCACGGCACCCGGCTGCTGCGCACCTCCCATGTCCACTGCGGGACTTCGCCGCCGTTCGTCGTCTTTCCTTGGGAACCGCCCTGTCGGTGTTCGAGCGGATGTCGATACCCGGCGGGCGAGGGCCCGGACGACCCCGGCCCGGCCGGCGCCGCCTGACCCGGCCGTCGCCGGACGAGGGGGAATCGGGTCTCGGAGGCTGACGTCACGCTGCGGGCCCTATTTCGCCAACAGAGTCGGCGCGTTACCGCGGCCGGGACCGTTCCCTCGTCTCCGATGCTGCCGCACGACACGCCGCGAGGCGAGTGTGTGGATTCCGCGAAGGGCACCCGCCCACGCCTGTGCCCATCCGGATCGCGGCGTGGGTGATTCACCGAACGAGCGACGAACGCGCGCGGACAGACGCGCCGGCCGTCCGGAGCCGGGGAGCCGGTTCCCGGTGTTCTGACGCCCCTACCCGGGGCGGGTCGTGCGGTCGACCGCCGTGTCCGGGCAACCATGCGTCATCGAGGGCGTCGGCCGCCCGAGTACGAGGACATTCGTCATCATCCGTAAGGTGCTGGTCGATGCCCCGAACGTGCGGCCATGATGATCCCGTTTCGGACACGACGCGAGGAGATTTCGATGACCGCGCCTCCACCGCTCAGTCCCGAGCGGCGCCAAGCCGCGCTCGTCAAGGCCGCTGCCGTCCGCAGGGAGCGAGCCGAGGTGCGAGAGGGTCTCAAATGCGGCACGTTGTCGTTGCGCGAGGTGTTGGCCACCGACTCCCCGGCCGTCCGCGGGATGCCGGTGCGAGCCCTGCTCGAGGCTCTCTCCTACATCGGGAGGGTACGTGCCGACGGACTCCTCGCCGAACTGGGAATCTCCGAGAGCCGCCGGATCCGCGGCCTCGGTGTCCAACAGCGCGATCGTCTCCGGCAACGTTTTACGCCGCAGGGCTGACCGGCGGCCGCCTTCCCACCGTGACCGTGCCGAACCGGACACACCGGGGCCTGCTCCGGTCCGACCGTGCGGCGCCGACCACGACGCTCAAGGATCGAGCCCGACTCCGGGCGGCATTCCGTCCGTTCATCCGGAATCCCGAACGTACCGTGCGTGGATCGGTGGGCGCAGGTGTCGGGAGCCGTGGCTACTGTGTCGCGGGTCCGAGTCCACGGGGGAGTCATGCGTCGATACCGGAAGCACGCGGTGGTCTACGTCGTCGTGGTGGTGGCCGCTTGGACGGCGACGCGTGTGCTCGACGAGGGGTCGTCCCGCGCTCCTGCGGAGCAACCGCCGGTCTCGGTGTCCCCGTCGTCGCCGCCCATGAGTGCCTCCGACATCGCGCGGATGTGTTCCCGGCCCAATGTGATATGCGCGCAGGCGACCACCACGTCGAAGAAGTAGGATGCCGTGTCCGCGCCGCAGGGCACAGCCCGCGCGGCCCCGGCGCCCGAACTCATGTCCATCGCACGTCGAGCACGCCGGAGCGCCTCGAGCCGCTCCGGCGGGCAGGTGGCCCGCCGCTGCCGCGCGTTGGCGAGGCCGACCTCGAGCTTGATCTGCTGTGTCTCGCCGTCGTGTTCGATGGTTTCGGCGTGTTTGCGCAGGACGGTGAGGTGGCCTTCGCGTTCCCGGTACGCCGCAGCCGCAGCGAGGGCGAGCGTTCACCGATCCGTCCGCACCGCCCCTGCCGGTGACGTCGCCGGCTGCTTCTCCTGCTCGGTGACGTCGACACTCACACCCATCAGCGCCTCCCACTGCGCCGGTGTCAGGTCCGCCCCGCAGCGCCGTTGCCGTTGGAGCCAGGCCCGACGTCTTCGCCGCCGACGGTGTACCCGGGTACCAGGTCGTCGACGTGGCCGCCGGCCTCGGCGTGCAGGCGTACGACAACGAGCATGCGTTGCCAGGCCGGCGACCACCGCTTGGCGGGGTCGGGTCGTCCGGTGGGGTACCGGTCGGGGTCGATGGAGGCCAAGCGTTCCCACCGCTGCGCCCAGCGTCCGGGGTTTTTGCGGGTTTCCAGCGGCCTGCGGCAGTTGGCGAGGAATCGGCCGATGGGGTAGCCGTTGGTGGCGGCGGCTTTGGGTGCGGCGAGGTGCCCGTGGGCGGCGAAGTACGCGCGGGCTTATGGCCAGTCCGTCCTCGAAGGCGGTGTCGTCGGTGTTCCACACCATTCCGAGCCGCTCGAACAGTTCGACCCGGTGCGGGTGATCGACCCGGTCGCCTCCGTCGCCGGTCTCCGATCCATTGTCCGATCGGGTACGACGTCCCGGTCTCGGTGTCGTAGTCGATGCATCCAGCGGCTCTCTCAGGTGGCCGCGGGTGGCGTGCCGGCGCCGAGCGGCGACTTGTCCGCGGCGCCGGGGATTCGTGTGCGGTGGTGTGGTTCGGCCTTCGGTGCCTTCGTCGTCGGGCGGTTCCCGCAGGGACCGCCCGACGACCGGTCGGGAAATCCTGCGTCAGATCGGGACGACCTGTTCCGCCTGGGGGCCCTTGGGTCCCTGGGTGATGTCGTACTCGACCTTGGCTCCCTCGGCCAGTTCCTTGTAGCCGGTGGTCTGGATCGCGGAGAAGTGGACGAACACGTCCGGGCCGCCGCCGTCCTGCTCGATGAAGCCGTAGCCCTTCTCGGTGTTGAACCACTTCACGATGCCCGTTGTCATCGGTGTCGATCCCTTCTCGCGTGCCACGGCGCGCCGCGCCCGCCGCGGCCCCACGTGGCGACGGCGTTCCCACCATGCCCTTCCCGACGCGATGCGAGGACTCGTGTCGCCCCCGTGTCGGGGAACCTCACCCGCTCGTGTCCATCGTGGACACCGTGCGGCACGCGGTCCCGGTACAACGGATGCGGCTGGGGCGATCCGGTGCAGCTGCCCGGCACGGGATGCGGTGCGACGTCGCTCTCGTGCGGGACAACCCCACGCGTGTGGGTGAGCCACGGCCTCGCGCTCTTCGCCGAACGCCCCCGACGCGCCCGCCGGTTTCGCGCCCGACACGGCTTTGACGGCCGATACCGCGGGAGGCGGAGGTGCCCAACCGGCCGAGGTGTGGCGACTGGGACAGGACGTCGGACCATCACGATCGACAGCGACGACCGACTGGCCACCGGATGATGACGAACATCCGGGTGACCCGTACGCCGCAATGCCCGCTTCCCGTACGGTTCGGCAGCGTTGGACGGTCTGCCGATGACCGTGTGGGGCGGCCGAGCGGCTGGACGAGCTGGCCGACGGCGTCGCCTCGCCCGTCGACACCGAACTGGCCGCACGCCTGTGCTATCTCACCGCCTCGGGGGCCGGCTACGAGGCGATGGACACCGCCGGGATCGCCGTCACGCCGCGCACCCTGGCGGCCTGGCCGGCCGAGGACCGCACGCCGAGCCGGGCGAACCTGCGCCGGATCGACGCGGCCTATCGGGACCTGCGCCGGCGCAACGTGGCCTGGTCGTTGATCCGCCGGTTGAACAACGGCGGCTGCGGCACCCGGGTGGAACTGCACCCCCCACGACCAGTCCGGCGTAGCGGGTCGCACCGCCGAGCGGGGGTGGCCGGGCATCGCAGCGTCAATGTCCGCCGCTGGGACGCGATCGTGCGCGCCTGGGCGGCCGGCGACGAACGGATGCTCGACGACCTGTGGACCGACGAGGTGTTGGCCGATCTCGGATCCGGCTGGGGCGGCTTCGAGTTCGCATCCGGGGTCGGATTCGCAGCCTGACCAACTTTGTGGGGTCTCAGCCGCCGTGGCACAGTCTCACGATCTTGGCATCGAACGTGGCATCGAACTGAGACGCCGCAGGTCAGCGGACTGGGGTGCCCGGCGGATGTACGAGTCGGCTGAGGGTGTGCCACGAATCTGAGACTGAAGCGGCGTGCCATCGCGATGAGACAGCGAGGAAGTCGCTGGTCAGAAGCCCGGCCTGTGCCACGGGGGTTGGGACCCTACAAACTGATCCATCGGATTCTGGGCTTCAGATCGCTGAGCCAAAGCGCCGTAGTTGCCACAAAGGCAGACACCTCATGGCGCTCAGGCGTCAAGCAGCCGCCTCGATCGGCTGCGGGAAAGCCATCTGCTCACTGAACAGTTCATGGTTCGGCATGGAGTCGCAGACCATGCGCACGTTGGGTAGCCGGCCTCGCCAGAGCTCGCGCTCGCCTGTGAGCTTGAATCCGTGGTGCTCGTAGAAGCGGATCGCCCTCTTGGTGTAGTCGGTCACCCAGAGGTGTATCGGCGCGTCTTCCGCCCATGGGAGGTACTCGCCCATCAGCCCATGTCCGATGCCTTGACTCTGGGTTTCGTTCAGCAGGTACATCGGTCCGAGGGTGACCGTCTCCTCTCGCCGGGCACAGAGGAGCCCGACGATCTCCGCCTCGGCGAGGACGACACGGCAGAAGAGCAGGTTCGGCCGCCGCCCGGTCTGCGCGATGAACTCTAGCCGGCGGGTGGTGCCTTGCGTGGTGACAGCGGACCTCCGTTGCTCCCGGATCCACGTCTCGTCGATCCCCGCCGCATCGTTGGGGTACGTCTGGAGCCACGCCCCCATCCGGCCCACGGCGTCGGCATCGGTGGGGTGAGGAGCTTCGATGCGATGGGTCACGGGCATTCTTGACGGTGTGCCCGAGATTTCGGGTGACACACTTGCGGATGGTGACAAGAAGCATTTCTCGTGGGTGGCGACCAGCCTGCTTTGCGCATCACCGTCCACTCGGCGCCACCGAGCGTGAAGTAGTCGACGACGCCGTCCGGCCCCGGATCCCTCCCCGTCACGAACTCCCGTTCGCCTGTGAAGTGGCCGCGCCGAAGGGCCGGTGCCGTCGCGACCGTAGGACGCGGTAGACCGGGCATGGTCCGGTTTCGGTGAACCATCCATAGCGGGAAGGCGGTTCCGGTACAGCGGGCGCCCGGCGCGCTGCCGGGTCATCGCACCGGTGGCGTGCCGGGAGTACGGCGGGCTGCGTGTGCTCGAAACCGGCATCCGTGCTCGCTGGACGCGGTCGTCAGCGGGCGCTCGGCTGCTCGGCTTGGGGTGGGGCTTCGAGGAATTCCAGCGCCTTGGCGACGAAGTCGTCGTGGTATTGGAAGATCCCTTCGTGTCCGGCGTCCGGGTAGAGGGGGACGAGTTCGCCGTGCGGCAGCCGAGCGGCCAGGTCGGGGCTGTTCCGGCTGGGCACCATCCGGTCGCTCTCGCCGTTGGCGACCAGGACCGGGTGGGTGATGGCCGAAAGGTCTGCCGGCGTCTGGAGGCCCCATTCTTTGATGGCCTTGAGATGGGCGCGGAACGAGCGCGGCGAGATGGCCTTGTCGCGGTTGTCCGTGCGTTCCTTCAGCCGTGCCAGGAAGGCGCGTCCGGCCTGTCGGCCGCCGTCGGTGTCGGTGAAGAAGAGGTACTGCTTCGGGTCCTTGCGGGTCAGCGCGCCCTTCAGCATGGCCCTCAGGGTCAGCGGCGTGACCTTGTCGATGCCGGGGCCTCCGGCGGGGCCGGTGCCCGCAAGGATGACCTTGCGGACCAGGCGTGGTTCTTCGGCGGCGACGACCTGGGCGATGAAGCCGCCCATCGAAAAGCCGAGCAGGTCGATCCGGTCGAGGCCGAGGGCGCGGATGAACAGCACCGCATCCCGGGCCATGTCCTCCACGGTGTTCGGTATGGTGCCGC
This sequence comes from Embleya sp. NBC_00888, assembly GCF_045207655.1. Lineage (NCBI taxonomy): Bacteria > Bacillati > Actinomycetota > Actinomycetes > Kitasatosporales > Streptomycetaceae > Embleya > Embleya sp. NBC_00888. The sequence goes on from NZ_CP108785.1 coordinate 5,354,615, forward strand.
CGGACGCGCCGACCCCGCGGTTGTCGAACGCGATGACGGTTCGGGGGGCGGCGATGCCGTCGACGACGCGCGGGTCCCAGTTGTCCAGGACCGCGGCCAGGTGGTTCAGGAGGATCAGCGGTACGCCGCCCTCCGGGCCGAGTCGCCGGTAGGCGAAGTCCACGCCGCGGACGGACACCGAGCGGGTCGGCGTGTCCTGGTACGACGAGGGCGGGTGGGGCGGGGGTTTGCCTGGTGTGGTCATGGCAGGGACTTTCCGGTGCGGTGGCGGCGTTTCGGGTTTGTGCTTCGGCCGTTGGCCTGGGGCGGTTTCGGTGACTTGGCGAGGACCGGGGGCGTGGGGTGCGGCCTGTTCAGGTCATCGTGATGACGACCTTTCCGGCCTTGGCGCGTCCTTGTTCGACGTACGCCAGTGCGTCCTTGGCGTGTTCGAACGGGAAGACGCGGTCGACGACGGGGCGGATCTTTCCGGTGTCGACGAGTGCGGTGATCTCGCGCAGTTGGTCACCACTGGCTCGCATGAAGAGGAAGGAGTAGGTGACCTGGCGTCGCCTTGCGCGGCGTCGGGTGCGGAAGCTCAGCGCGGTCATCGCCAGGCGGATGATCGGGTTCGCGCCCAGTTCCCGGGCGAACGTGGCGTCGGGAGGCCCTGCGACGCTGACGACCTTCCCACCGGGCTTGAGCACGTCCAGGGATTTGGTGAGCGTCTCGCCGCCGAGGGTGTCCAGGACGACGTCGTAGTCGTGGAGGACGGTCGCGAAGTCCTGTTTCTTGTAGTCCACGACGACGTCCGCACCCAAACTCTCGACCAGGTCGATGTTGTCCGTGCCCGCGGTCGTGGCGACGTGTGCGCCGAGGTGTTTCGCGAGTTGGATGGCGATGGTGCCCAGACCGCCGGAGCCCGCGTGGATGAGGACCTTCCGGCCGGGCCGTACGTGCGCGCGTTCGACCAGGGCCTGCCACGCCGTGAGGGCGACCAGGGGCAGGGAGGCGGCGTCCTGCATGGTCAGCGTGGCGGGTTTGGCCGCCAGGTCGTCCTGGTGCACCGCGATGAGTTCGGCGAACGTGCCGATGCGGTCCTTGTCGGGCCGTGCGTAGACCTCGTCGCCCACCGCGAACCGGGTGACGGCCGCGCCCACGTCGACGACCACCCCGGCCAGGTCGTTGCCGAGGATGAACGGGACCCGGTACGGCAGGATCGCCTTGAACTCCCCGTCCCGGATCTTCAGGTCCAGCGGGTTGACGCCGGCCGCGTGGACCCGGACGAGGACGTCGTCCGCGCCCACGTTCGGTTCCGGCGCCTCGCGCGTGCGCACGCCGGCCTCGCCGCCGTAGCGCTCGACCATCACGGCCCTCATCGTCGTCTCCGTTTCCTGTCCTCGGGCGGGGCGGGGGGTTTCCGTTCATCGCGGGCTCCCTGTGAGTAGTAGACACCGTTTTGCGGCGTTATCAGGGTTATTGGGGTTGTCGCGAGAGCCGCGCCCTCGACGTCATGCCACCGGCGCGGCTGCGGGGCTCAAGTGGTAGGCGGCGCCTCCGCGGACGGCGTCCCGGGCGCCCCCGATCGCCTCGTGGGGAACCCCGGGAGATACGGCGCTCACCTCGGACAGCCGGGCGAATTGCTCGGGGGTCAGCTCCACGTCGAGAGCGCCCAGGTAGCTGTCGAGCTGGGCGAGGCTGCGTGGCCCGATGATCGGGACGAACGGGGTCGCCGCCCGGGCGGCACGCTCGCGGATCCAGGCGACCGCCACCTGGGCGGGGGCTGCGCCGGTCTCCTCGGCGACGCCCAGGACGGCGTCGACGACGGCGGTCTTCCGGTCGGTGCTCTCGGTGTGGATGACCGCTCCCAGGCCGGTCAGTCGGCCCTCGTCGGAGCGGCGGTACTTTCCGGTGAGCAGTCCGCCGCCGAGTGGGGACCACAGCGCCGCGCCGAGTCCGAGGGCCTCGGCCATCGGCAGTAGTTCGCGGTCGGCGGTTCGCTCGGCGAGGCTGTACTCGACCTGGATGCCCGCCACCGGCGCCCAGTTCCTCCAGTCCGCGAGCGTGGCGGCGCGGGAGACGCGCCAGGCGGGGAAGTTGGACAGGGTGGCGTGGTGGATCTTGCCGGAGCTCACCAGGTCGTCGAGCCCGCGCAGGATCTCCTCCATCGGGGTCAGGTCGTCGGGGAAGTGCACCCAGAGCAGGTCGATGTGGTCGGTGCCAAGTCGCTTCAGGCTCGCCTCCACGGACGCGGCCATGTTCTTGCCGCTGTTGCCCGTGCTTGAGACGCCCGGCTGCGGCGTCGCCCCGTTGGTGAACTTGGTGGCCAGCACGAAGTGGTCCCTGGGCCGAACCCGGCGTCCGGACCGGCAGATGCGCTCGCGGCCCATCACGAGATCGGTTCCAACTGCGCACTTGCGCGTGCCCGGGTCAATCCGGAGCACGTCGCCAACCGCTCCCGGGTCCCTCTCGGTGGCCGTCGAGGGCAGGCGTTTCACCCGGGCGACGGTCGAACCGACCGGAGACCGGACTCGGGGCGAACCTTGACCGGTCCCAGTGTCGGCACTTGACGGCGACCGGGCATTGGCCGAGCGGGTCAAGCAGGTCTGGGTCGCCTTGGCGGAGGAGACCGTGGTCGGCCTGCCCGCCGGCACGGCCACCGAACTGCCCGGCCTTCTCAACGCCCCGACCCGCAACGTCGACACCAGGCGCCCCGCCGACCCGGCGGGCGCGGTCGGACTCACCGGGGAATACGAACCGAGCGGTCTGGCGTGGGTCCGCGACCACGTCGACCGGGTCCACCGCACCGGCACAACCGACGGCGTCACCATAAAGGACCTGCCCACGGTGCTGATGACCTACCGGGGCGCCAAGACCGGCAAACTCCGCAAGACCCCGGTCATGCGCGTCGAACACGAAGGCCGCTACGCGGCCGTCGCGTCCAACGGTGGCACGGCGACCAATCCGCAGTGGTTCGCCGGTGTGCTCGCCGAGCCCGTCGTCGCGATCCAGGACGGGAGGACCACCCACACGTACCGGGCGCGCGAGGTCTCCGGCGACGAGAAGGCCCAGTGGTGGGCCCGCGCCGTCGACGCGTACCCCGACTACGCCGAATACCAGCGCAACACCGACCGCCGGATCCCGGTCATCGTCCTCGAACCGCTCGTCGGGAACGGCCGGGCCGGTTCGACCCGATCGTGAGGGGTGGGGCCGGCCCCGCTGACTAGGCCGTGACAGACGGGGGACGGGCGAGATAGGCGGTCTTGGCGTCGGCGGAGAACCCGCATGCCCGGTAGAACGCGTGGGTGCCCGGGTCACGGGACCCGGTCAGCAGCATCGCCTTGTAGCAGCCCGCCTCCCAGGCGGCCTGCAGCGTGGCATCCATGATCCGACGGCCGAGACCGGTACCGCGCAGCCTCGCGTCGACCACGACGTTCTCGATGACCGCGTACGGCGAGGCCGAGCGGGTGAGGTTCGGGATGACATTGAGGTAGGTGGTCGCGACGACCTCGCCCGCGCTCTCCAGGGCGAACAGGTGCAGGCCGGGCGAGCGCAGGATCCGGACGAACACAGCCGCGTCCGCGCCATCGCAGCTCGGCGGGTCCTCGGGCTGCAACTGCCGGTACAGACGCAGGATGGCATCGAAATCGCCGGGCCCTGCCTCGCGGAACACGATCATGCCGCCAGGCTACGCGGGCGGGCCGCCCCTGATCGGCGGCGGGCTGTGGCCCGATGGCGGACGCAGCAGGCTGCCATCACGAGGAGGACCACCATCGCCGCAAGGACGTCGAACCCGCCGTCGGTCGCCCCGACGTCGGCGGCGCCGTGGTTACTTGTCGCAAGCGATGTCCCTACACCGCAAGCATCTGCTTCTTTCAGGCTGCGGGGGCGAGTTCGGCGCGGCCGAAGAGCAGTGCCCAGCCGGAGGGGAGCCGGGTCAGGATGCGGGTGAGGAGGTCGGCGCCGGCGAGGGTGGCGACGACGGTCAGGACCGATCCGGTGTCCCAGCGTGCGACGCCGGGGGTGGTGTCGGTGCGGGCGGCGATGTCCTTGACGAAGCGCAGGCCGTTGGAGGGTCGGGGTTCGGCGGTGTACGCGGTGAGTAGGAGGGCCGCCTCGAGGGGGAGCCGGGCGGCGAGGTCCAGGCGTTCTCGTCCGGCGAGTTGGCGGCCCAGCCCGGCGAGCACGACGCGAATCGCGTCCTCGGCTTGGGCCCGGGTGCGGTAGGCCCCTTCGAGGCGGACCTGGTCCACCAGTTCGGTGTAGGTGCCCACCGTCGTGGTCGGAGAGGGTTCGGTTCGGGTGTGCATCGTTGCGGATCGCCTTTCCGATCTCGGAGTCGGATGGGTGTCGGCGGAGGGAAGCGTCGGTACGGCGCGGGCGGGCGAGGGCATACGAGTGACCGCGATCCCGTGAAGGCTTGGGCTCATGTAGCCGCTCGCGCATGGTGGTTGGGGGCGGGCGGCGGGCGTGCCCCGTCTCGGCGTGCCCGCCGCCCGCCCCGTGCCGCGGTGTCGGGGTTCTGCGTCAGGCGGTGATGACCTTGCGGTCGGCGGCGCCGCCGATCGGGATCTTGCGGGGCTTGGCGCGTTCCGCGATGGGAATCCGCAGGGTCAGTACGCCGGCTTCGTAGTCGGCGTCGATGCGTTCGGTGTCGAGGGTGTCGGCGAGGACGATCTGGCGGGAGAAGACGCCCACGGGGCGCTCGGACAACTCCACCTGCACCTCGTCGGCCTTGGCGACGGGTTCGCGGCGGGCCTTGACGGTGAGCATGTTGCGCTCGACGTCGATGTCGATCGCCTCGGGGGTCACGCCCGGCAGGTCGAACGCGACCACGTACACCTCGCCGTCGCGCCAGGCGTCCATCGGCATTGCGGTCGGCCGGGAGGCGGCGCCGGGTACGAGGAGTTGCTGCGCGAGCCGGTCGAGCTCGCGGAAGGGGTCGGTACGCATCAACATCGCGAGAACACCTCCGAAAGTATCGGTCGGTAGCGCCCTGACGGGCCACCCGAAACTGTTGTAGCATGTCATCGGAAGGATGACAAATACATGGGTCGTCCAAGTGATGACGTCGCAGGAGATGACGTTGTGAGAGAGGCTCCGGTGAACGCGACCGACCGACCCGACAACCCCGCCGCACGGCCCGCGTCCTTCCTGGCCGCCGCCGCGGCCCTGGAAGCCATCGACCGAGCCGTGCGCACGGCCCAGGACGGCGACGCCGGGCCGCCGCACCCGGACGAGGGCCCCGAACAGGCATTGGCCTCGCTGCTGTTGCTCCGCGAGATCCGCGAGCGGCTCGCCGGATGGGAGAGCGGGCTGATCGAGAACGCCCGCGACGCGGGCGCCAGTTGGGCGGACCTGGCCCACCCCCTGGGCGTGGCCAGCCGGCAGGCGGCCGAGCGCCGCTACCTGCGGCTGCGTCCGGGCCCCGCCGGAACCACCGGCGAACAACGCGTCACCGCCACCCGCGAACGCCGCGCCGCCGACCGCGCCGCCGGCGCCCGGGCCCGCGACAACGCCGCCGACCTGCGCCGCCTCGCGGGCCGCATCACCGCACTCACCGACCTCCCGGCCGCATCCCGCGCATGTGTGGGAAGACTGGACCGGGCCCTGGGCCAGGACGACCCGACCGCCCTGATCGACCCCCTCAACGCCGCCCGTGCGCACCTGGCCACCGCACACCCCGACCTGGCCGCCCGCATCGGGGCCCTCGTGGACCCGCCCACCGCGACCGGCCACGCCGCGCCGACATGACCGTCGACCCGCCTTCCGTGCGGGTCGAGATCTCACGGGTCCGGCAGGCGCAGGAGCTTGCCGGTGTGCGGGGCGCCGCCACGCCCCCGATGCACGGCATCAGACACCGGTCGGATCACGGCCGCCGTGCAGACTGTCCGAACCGCGTTGCGCACCTACCTTCCGTGCCTCGTGCCCGAGCAGGTTCGGCCGAGGACGTCCGGGACTTGTCGAGTCTGCGCAGGGTGCGGCCCGCGTGGCGCGGCATCGCGTTGCCCGTCGGTACCGCTGGTCGGGCACGGGGAGGCGGTGCGGGTGGAGGCGGGTGAGGGTTCCCCGGGCGGGACGCGTGTTCCGGTCGGTATGTCGGCGCGTGCGCCGCAACGGAACGCGAAACGCGCGGCGGGTTGTGCCCGGCTCGGTGCTCCGAGTCCGGTACTACCCGCCGCGCGTCGTGGCGTCGCCAGGGGGCGTGTCTACCAGCGGTACCAGCGACCTCGGCCGCCCCCGACGCCGGCCGATCGGAAGACGAAGCCCAAGGCCCACACGACCAGGACGATCACGGCCAACCACCACAGCGCCTTCAACGCGAAACCGGCGCCGAAGAGGACCAGAGCAAGAAGCAGGACCAGCAGCAGGGGAATCATTTTCGTCTTACCTCCGACCCGTCGTGTCCGTCACGGACCCGCTTGTGCCCCACCCTTCGGGGCGCATACCTGGGAAAGGCCTTCTTTTCGGCCGGGCGCGATCCGGAACGGGATGAACGCCTTTCCCGCCGGCGTTTCCGGCGCGGGGTGTGCCGCACACCGCACATGCCGCGGTCGCGCCCGACGGCGGGTCATCCACGGGGCGGGCGCTCGCCGCGGCGTCGTGTGCCCGGGGTCGGCGCCGCGTCGTGCGTGCTCTTCGCGTCGGCTCGCCCGGCTCCTGACCGAGCCACCCGAAGGCCTCGCGAGGTGCATCCGCAACGGTGGTCCTCGCGCCCGACTCGGGCGGCGTCGAGGTCTTCCCCTGCTCGCGCGGGACCTGACCGCCGCGCACAGCCGCCGGGCGTCGTCCGCGGCACGGGGGTGGCGAGGCGGGCTGTGCGGGCGTCGTGAGAGCGACATGAAACGACGTGCATCCTCCGCGCGCCTGCCCCCGCGCTTGCGAGCGGGTGCCCCTACCCGAACTCGGGAGGCCGGGCGGAGGACACGACGAAGACCCGATCGTTTGCGATCGGGGTCCCGGAATCCCTGAACGCCGGGGCACAGTCCTGCGGCCAACGCAGGAAGGAGGAGCCGTGGACTGCGCTCGCCGGTGGCTCGTCCCGTGTTTCGCGTGGCGTGTCCCGTCGACGTGCGGGGTTCACTCGGGTGAGCGAGTTCGTTGCCCGCGTCGGCGGACGGGACCAGGCCGGCTCGGTTCGCCGGGACGCGGCGTGGGCTCGTTTCGCGTGGTCACCACGGCCCCTTGGCGACGAGGATCGAGGCGTCGTCGTGGTGTTTGCCGGCGCCGCGCAGGAGGTGTCCGGCGATGACTGTCGGGGAGTGCCGGAGGACTCCGTGGAGGGATTCGGGGTTCCATCGTTGGGTGAGGCCGTCGGAGTGCATGACCAGTGCGCTGCCGGTCGGTAGGGGGTGGGTGGTGGTGCGCGGGGTGCGCATGCGGTGTCCGGCGATTCCGGGCTGTGACGGCAGGCTGGTCTTGGTGGTGGGTGTGACGATTGCGGCGGCGGTGTCGCCCACCCCGCAGAACAGCACGCGTGCGCGGTCGGGTTCGATGCGCGCGACGGCCACCGCGACGCCCCGGGTACCGGCCAGGGCCCGGTGGATGGTCTGCACGGTCTCTTCCGGTGATCGGTTGCCTCCGGTGTGGAAGGCACGGATCGCGGCCCGGGAGGCGGTCTCCGCCAGGGGGCCGTGGCCGAGTCCGTCGCACAGCATCACCGTCACCGCAGCCCCCGTGCCGAGGGCGGTGGACGCGGAGGCCGGCGCCGACCAGGGTATGGCCGGGGCCAAGGCACGGACACGGGCATCGGCCGTCGGATCACCCGGGGCGGGCCCGGGTGCCTCCGTCCCGGTGTCGTCCCGGCGTGCCGCCCAGCCGTCCCCGCACGCGGGCGGGCCGTTGCCGCGCGGCATCGCCCCGCTGATGGGCCGGGTCACTCCCGCCACCACGGATTCCGACGGTTCGCCGGGGGTGCCCCGCAGGCGCGAGGTCGCGCCCCGCGGCCAGAACCGGGCGAGCATGACGGTCCCCTGTCCGGCGGCGGAGTGCAGGTCGAAGGTGTCCGCGAGGCGGGCGACCATGCCCAGGCCGATGCCCAGGGTGCCGGTGGTCGAGCGGCCGTCGCGCATGGAGGCGGCCACGTCCGCCATTCCCGGTCCGTGGTCCAGGGCCAGGAATTCGATCCCGGCGATCTGCGGAGTCCGCACGATCCGCAGCACGATCGCCCCGGCGACGGCGTGTTTGGCCAGATTGGAGGCGGCTTCGGACACGGCCAGGGCGACCTCGCCGGCGCGGTGCTCGCTCAGCCCGATCCGCGCGGCCAACCGGGAGGCGGCCCCCCGGGCGCCGATGAGGCTGTCGCGGAACCACGCCACGTCCTCGCTCTCCAACAGCACGACGCTCACCGCATACGCCCGGCGGTGCGCGCCGCGGCGGCGGGTCGCTTGATGTCGGTACGGCCGTGGTTCAGGACGACTCCAGGGTGAAAGGGCGTACCGGCGGCGGTTCCACCGGTCCTGCCGGCGGCCGTATGCCCCCGAAAGGCAACGACGATCGCCTTCGAACGAACCGCACCGGCCGGACCGCCGGCGAAGCGGCTCGTGGGCTGCGGTTCGCCGATGCCGGGCAGGGCCGTCGCCCGGCGCCCAGGCGACACCGGGGCGCGTCGAAGCGGCCCCGGCACCGGTGGGGGCGACGACTCCCGCTCCTGTCCCGGTCCCCGACTGCCGCTGCCGGTATCGGATGCCCCGAAGCCGCCTCCGGGACGGAGGCTTCGAGTCTCCGGGGAAGGCCCCTCGATGTCGGGAAAAGATTCCCTCCTCCCGCAACACCGCAAAATCTATTGCGACGGGAGTAGACATTACATGGTCGTGTAGTTATGGTTTCTCTCGTAGCCCAGAGGGACCGAAGGGCCCGGCAGAGACGAACTGCCGGGCGGCAGTACGTGGTCGCAGTACGCAGGACGGTTCGGCGGTGGAGTTCCGAAGCCACGGTTTGAGCGACAGGGCGACGGGACGGCCACCCGGATCGGGTGGCCCGCAGCAACAGGGGCCGCCGCAGGCAGTGGTCCACGCAGTGGCAGTACCGGTGCGTGCAGGTCGCAGTACCCGGCAGTGGAATGGGTGAGTAGTACCTCGGTGAAGGCGTCGGCTGCGGGCGCGCGCACCGGGAGGTTCGGCAGTGGGGTTCCAAGCCAAGCGGACGCAGGACGGGCGACGGGGCTGATTGTCGAAGGGTGGCGCCATGAGAGGTCACCGAAAGTCCGCATCACCGGTAATACGCAGTAGAGCAGTCGAGCAGTTGATCATTCGAGGGAAGAACGGAGGAGCCGGGCGCCATCGGGATCGCCCGGGCGGACGTCTTGGGCCCGGGTACCGCAGGACATCGATAGTGAGGTGGTCTCCGGTCGAGCAACCGCGATCCCCGCACCCCCGACGGCAGTTCGGTCGGGTGGGCGGAAACATGAGGCCGGCGCAGTATCACGGCCGGCAGATGGTGTAGCAGTTCCTTCGGGGCCCCGGTGCCGCACGGCACCGGGGCCCCTCCACGCGTTCCACGAAAGGATGCGCGATGGGCAGGTACGCGGTTCTCGTGGCCCCGGACCTCCCCTCGCTGCGGGGCCCGCCTCCGGCCGCAGCGGTGACCCGGAAGCCGTCGATCGGCGGTCCGCAACGCCGCGACCGGGCGAAGCCGGACCCCGGATCCGGGCGAAGACCCCGAGCAGGCCCCGGCCTCGCTGCTGTCGCCGCGCGAGATCCGCAGGACGCCCCGAGTGGGCAAACAGGCTTGAGCGGGACCGCCCGCGACGCGGGCGCCGGTCGGAGGGGCCCGGCCCGACCCCTGGGCGTGGCAGGCCGACGGGCGACCGAGCGCCGCCGCTGCCCGGGCTCGTCGGGTCCTTGCCGGGAACGGAGGGTCACATCGGTGGGGTTGCGCGGCGGCAAGTGATCGTTCGTTACCGAGCGAGTCGTTTCCGCATTCGAAGACACCGGAAAATCTACCGTGCCCGAGGTAGACATCAGGGGAGTCGGTGGGTATGTTTTCTGTCGTAGCCAAGCGAATCAGTGAGGCGCGACAGAGACGAACTGGCGCGCGTTGTTGAGGGTTCGACAGCAGAGTCCCGGGGCCGTGTGTTGTTCGGCGAAGGGTTCCGGAGGCTGGTTGTCGGGCCGAGGAGAAACTGAGGGCGGCCCACGGCCGTCGTGCAGGACGAGCAGTAACCCGGCAGTACCTGCAGTTCGGTTGTACCCGCGGTGGCATTACACGTTGCACAACGCCAGGAAAGGAAGGAGTGAACGCCATCCGGATCGCCCGCTCGGTGCGGTGAGGTTGTTCGGCCGAGCGGGATCCGTCGAGAACACCGGTACGAAAGGTGGTCCGCGGTCACGCAATTGCGATCCCCGCAGCCCCGCCACGTGAGGCGGATGCGGAACAGGTAGGCCGACACGTCGGTGTCGGTGGATGGTGTGGATTTCTTTCGGGGCCCTGGTGCCGTACGGCACCGGGGCCCCTCGACGCGTTTTCCTGACAACCCCGACACGGATGTGAACTCCAGAGAGGCGCCGATGGCACCCGTATCCGGCTTGACCCCGCCCAAGGCCGACAGGCTCGACGACGACGACTACCCCGCCTACACCATGGGCCGCGCGACCGAACTGATCGGCGCCTCCCAGGGCTTCCTGCGCGCGATCGGCGACTATGGCCTGATCACCCCCCTGCGCTCGGAGGGCGGCCACCGCCGCTACTCCCGCTACCAGTTGCGCATCGCCCAACGCGCCCGCGAGCTCGTCGACCGGGGCACCGCCGTCGACGCCGCCTGCCGCATCGTCATCCTCGAGGACCAACTCGAGGAGGCCCTGCGCCTGAACGCCGAACTGCGCGACGCCAACGAGACCCGGCCGCAGGAGAGCCCCTGACCCGCCGAGGACGCCAGGCGCGGCGCCCTCACGGGCACGCGTCCCGGCGCGGATCGACGCCACCGCGGTCGAAACCGCCGGGTCCGGTCCTCCCCGAGAAGCCGCCGGGGTCCTCGTCACGAGGCGGCAACCCCTATCCGGAATGCGGCGGAGCCCGCGACGAGGACACCCAAGCGGGCCGTGGGCCCGGTCGATGATCGGAGGCAGCGATGGAGCCGGACCCGGCGGACATGGCCGCCCTGGCGAAGCGATTGGCCGCGGCGGCGGACCAGTTGCTCCTCGCCGTCAAGGGCATGGACGACCTCGGCTGGTCGACCGACTCGTACAACAGGTCCCACCTGCGCGACATCGCGAGCTGCCTCAGCAGCAGCGCCGCGCGCATCACGGCCCTCCAGGGCGGGCCCGGTCCCCGTGACGACGCACCCGGGCGCGCGCGCTGACCGACGCGACGGCACCCGCGTGGCACGCCGCCGATCCCGCCGCCGGACCCGTCGACATCGGCAGGCGCGGACGCCGACGGCAACCTCCGACCGGGCGACCACCGAGGGATCGGGGAAGAGGTCCCGATAAGGCCCGCCGTTCGTATAGCCAAAGCGAGGCGATCGAGGCCGCGCTGCTGGTCAGTTCGGCTGCAGCCGCTACGCGACCGCGATCATCGGCCGACTCGACCTGCTCACCGGAGCGTTGACCTGGGTCAACCGCGGCCACCACCCGCCGATCGCGATCCGCAACGGCCAAGGGGTCGCCACCCTGGAACGCCCGCCCGCGCACCCGATGGGCACGGCCATGGGCCTGTCGGTCGAGCTGTATGACGAGCAGCTCGAACCCGGCGATCGGGTCCTGTTCCACACCGACGACGTCACCGAGGCCCGCAACCCCGAAGGCGAGATCTTCGGCCCCGACCGGTTCGTCGACTTCGTCATCCGCCACATAGCGGACGGTCTGCCCCCGCCCGAGACCCTGCGCCGACTCATCCGAGCGATCTGCGAGTACCACCACTACCGGCTTCGCGACGACGCCACCATCCTGCTCCTGCAATGGCACGGCGCCGGCATCTGACCGCCCTTGACCGGGGAACACCCTGCTTTCGGCCGGCGTGCCCGCTGCGCGGGGTCAGACCGCGGCGAGGACGTCCACCAGCATCAGGCGCGAACTCCCGTGCCGCATCCGCCGTATCGCCGCCGGCACCCACCCGCGCGCCGACGAGCCGACCTGCCGCCGCACCCACGCCGCCGATCGACGCGGCACTGCCGCTCGGCGGGCCGCCGCCGGCCCCGCCCGACGAATTGAGCCAAGGGCCGCCCGGATCGAGGCGGCCCCGGGGCGGGCGTGCACGGGACGCGGATGCCGGTGTGCGTCGGGGTGGGGGACGCCCAGGTCGGCCCAGACGGTCTTGCCGCCCCGGTGCTTGCGGACGCCCCAGTCGGTGGTGATCGTGTCGAGGATGTGCAGGCCGAAGCCGCCCTCGTGTTCGGGGCCGGTATCGCGGCGCGTCGGCATCCGGGGGTCGGTGTCGGTGACGGACAACCGCACCCCGCGCCCGGTCCGGCGCAGGGCCAGGACCACGTCCCCGTCGGTGTGTACCTGGGCGTTGGTCAACATCTCCGACAGGACCAGGACGGCCGCGGCCACGCGATCCTCGTCCCAACCCCAGTCGGCGAGGGCGGCTCCCGCAGCCGTGCGGGCCCGGGCGGAAGCCCCGGTCCGTCGTGGCACGCGCCACCGGACGAGACAACGACGACGTCGAGGCATGACCTTCCTCACAGGCACGTGGGCGGACGGCGGACGGTGTTCCGACGCGACCTCGGTATACGGGCCCGGGCACGGAGCGACTCGCTCGCGTCCTCGTCCGGACGGTCCTCGAGCGCGGGATCGGAGCGGGAGACCACGAATCCACCGTAGGTGCCGTGACCTGGCCGTTCGTGCACCATCGGCGATCCTTTCCCGAGGCCGGCGCCGTCGTGCCCGCACACCTGCCCGGCGACCCGCGCCTTACGCGTCGCCCGATCGAGTGGATCGGCACTCGGCGCCGCGAATGCCGTATTTCGGATGCCGCCCCCGGCGGGAGGGGGACGCGTTACTGCCGTCGGCGCGGAATCCGACCCCCGAACGGGTGTACGCCCCGCGGCGTGGGGCACAATGCTCCGGCCCACAGCCGGCCCGAAAGCAGGAGGACGCCGACATGAACCGCACCGCCGCGACCGCCTTCCCGGCCCCCGACGCGACCGCGACCGCCGCAGCCGGGGACGGCGCGCTCGCCGATCTGCCGATCGTCGACGACCCGGGCAGTGTTTCCGCCGTCGACGCGCGGGCGATGTCGAAGGTCCTGTTCGACCGGCTGCGGGTGCTGGAGGAGGGCACGCACGAGTACCAGTACGTGCGCAACACCCTGATCGAACTCAACATCCCCCTGGTCCGGTTCGTCGCGGGACGCTTCCGCTCGCGCCCGGAGACCACCGAGGAGATGGTCCAGGTCGGCACGATCGGCCTGATCAAGGCCATCGACCGCTTCGACCCCTCCTGCGACGTCGAGTTCCCCACCTTCGCCGTCCCCACCATTTCCGGCGAGATCAAGCGCTTCTTCCGCGACACCTCCTGGGCCGTGCACGTCCCGCGCCGCCTGCAGGAACTGCGCCTGGAACTGGCCAGGGCCCGCGACGCGTTCACCACCGAACACGACCGCGAACCCACCCCCGCCGAACTCGCCGACAAGCTCGGCATCGGCGTCGAGGAGGCCGTCGAAGGCCTCACCGCCGCCGCGGGCTACACGGCCGCCTCCCTCGACGCCCCGGCCGGCGACGACGGCCCCACCGAGGTCCACGCCTCGCGCGCCTCGTTCGTCGACCCCGGATACGACCTTGCCGAAAACCTGCACACCCTCAAGCCACTGATCGCGGCCCTGCCGCAGCGCGAGCGCGACATCCTGTCCATGCGCTTCGGCCAGGACCTGACCCAGTCCCAGATCGGCGAGCGCCTGGGCATCTCCCAGATGCACGTCTCCCGCCTCCTGGCCCGAACCCTGACCGGACTGCGCACTCAACTCCTCGCCGACTGAAACCCGATCGAGGTACGCGATGCCCGGGGAACGACCGCGTCGCCTGGTTCGCAACCGCGCGTGGTGGACCTTCCCACGCACCACATCGGTCAAAACTCCGATGAACATGGGCACCATCGCCCCGCTGCTGATCTGTCCGCGGATGACCGAGGCGCTCGCCATCCCAATCGTCGGAAGGTGCCGCATGAGCACTCGGGAGAACACGGAACACGCCGACGGCACCGATGTGACGGCCCGGGGCGATGTACCGGCCCGCAAGCAGCGCCTGCGACGGCGACTGGAGCGCCTGCTGGGCATGGCGGCCACCGAAGGCAACGAACTCGTACCTTTGCGTAACGGTGATGCGATCTTCCCCGCCATGCTCGACGCGATACGCGGCGCCGAGCACACCATCGACATGATGACCTTCGTGTACTGGCGAGGTCGGATCGCTCGCGACTTCGCCGCCGCGCTCGCCGACCGGGCCAGGGTCGGCGTGCGGGTGAGGCTGCTCCTCGACGGCTTCGGCGCCAAGGAGATCGAGCGGGACCTCCTCGACGTCATGGACGACGCCGGTGTCCAAGTGGCCTGGTTCCGTAAGCCGTTGTGGCTGTCGCCGTTCAAACAGAACCATCGCTGCCACCGCAAGGCCCTCGTCGTCGACGAGCACACCGCCTTCACCGGCGGCGTCGGCATCGCCGAGGAATGGTGCGGTGACGCCCGCAACCCCGACGAGTGGCGCGACACCCACGTCAAGGTCCGCGGCCCGGCCGTGGACGGGATCGCCGCCGCGTTCGCACAGAACTGGGCCGAATGCCACGACGAACTCTTCGACGACCGTGACCGCTTCACCGGACACGACCAGGTCGGGACCTCGATCGTCCAGGTCGTGCGCGGCTCGGCCGGCGTGGGATGGCAGGACATGCAGACCCTCATCCGCGTCATGCTCACCTCCGCCGAACAACGTTTCCGCCTGGCCACCGCCTACTTCGCCCCGGACACCTACTTCGTCGACCTGCTGTGCGCCACCGCCCGCCGCGGCGTCACGGTGGAAATCCTGCTCCCCGGCCCCCACACCGATCAACGTGCCTGCCAACTCGCCGGCCGGCACCACTTCAGCCGACTCCTCGAAGCGGGCGTGCACATCCGCCAGTACCAGCCGACCATGATGCACGCCAAGATCATGACCGTGGACGGGGTGGCGTCGCTGATCGGCTCGACCAACTTCAACCGCCGCTCCATGGACCACGACGAGGAAGTCATGCTCGCCGTCCTCGACGAGACCTTCACCGCGGAACTGGACCGGGACTACGACGCGGACCTCGAACGCAGCGTGACCATCGACCCGGACCGATGGCGGCATCGGGCCGCCGGGCAACGCCTGCGAGAGGCGGCGGTCCTCCCCATCAGACGGTTCCTGTAGCCACCCGAAACGATCGATGGGGCCGCCCGACCGATACCTGCGAGATTCGCTCAAGAGCGACGTGGCCGCGCCCCGGCACCCATACGCCGTCTCCGCGCCGTTCACCACCACCGAGCCGGATCACCGGGCGGATCCTCTCGGGCAGGCCGGGAAGAGCGCGGCCCGACGGCCGACGGGGGTGAGCGGGCGTCGGACCGCGCGAGCGTCGACCACGGGGGAAGCCGGCGCCAACGGACGACTTCCCCAGCCACGGAAGGCAACACGTCTGGGACCCTGGGCAATCACGGCCGTCACCGAGCGGCCGAGTGGCGAACCATGCACAGAGGAGCCTCGTCCGTCGCCGTCGACGGATCAGCCTTGGCCGTGCGAGAACCGGGCCGAGTCCGGGTACCGGATTTCGGGGCCGGGGCCGGGTCGGGGGCCGTGCCAGTCCAGGCACAGGACGGTGGCGTCGTCTTTGGGCGGTCTGCCGTCGTAGGCGTCGGCGACGGCGGCGACCAGGGTGCGTACGACCTCGCGCGGGTGCTCGGCGGCCGTCTTGCGGACGAGGCCGGGCAGGTCGACGGTATGCGCTTCGCGGTCCTGCATGCCGTCGGTGTGGAGCAGGAGGCGGTCGCCGGGGTGCAGGTCGAGGTTTTGCACGCGGTAGCCGCCCTGTCCGACGACGCCGAAGGGCAGATTCACCGCCAAGCGCAGTTCTTCGATCGTTCCGTCGCGCAGTCGCAGGGGCCAGGGGTGGCCGGCGTTGACGAGTTGGGCGCTGCTTCCGTCGAGGCCGATGCGCAGGAGTTGGCCGGTGGCGAAGGTCTGCCGGCCGTGGTCGAGGAGGGCCTGGTGGGTCTGGCGGGCCTGTTCGGCGAGGTCGGCTCCGGCGCGGCGGGCGCCTCGGGAGGCGTTGACCAAGAGGGTGGCCATGAGGGAGGCGTCGACGTCGTGGCCCATGGCGTCGGTGACGGACAGGTGCAGGGTGTCGTGGTCGAGGGCGTAGTCGTAGGTGTCGCCGGCGATGTCGGAGGCGGGGACCAGGGCGCCGGCGAGGGTGAATTCGGGGGCTTCGCAGGTGGGGGCGGAGGGCAGGAGTTGGCGTTGGATCTCCGCGGCCAGGCTGACGGTGGTGCTGCGGTTGCCCCAGTGGTAGAGGTCGGTGAAGCGGCGGTCGGTGACGATGATGTACGCCAGCGCGTGCGCGGCCTCCTCGACTTGGGCCAGCACGTCCGCGGTGACGTGGGCGAGGAACAGTTCCAGGACACCGATGGTGTCGCCGCGGTTGGTGACGGGGGTGAGTACCCGCTGCCCCTGGTCGCCCTGTGGTGTCACGACCGGCTTCTGGGCGCGCAGGACCTCGTCGTAGACGCTGCTGCCGGCGAGAGGGACCTGTTCCGCGTGGTGCTCGTGGTCGGTGGCGGGGGTGTCGTTGACCCGCAGCAGCCGTCGTCCGACGACGTCGACGAACAGGAAGGACACGTATCGCGCGTCGAAACGCTCGCGCAGATTGTGTGCCACGACATCGAGGGAACGCACCGGCGCGGCACCCTCCGCAGCCGCCAACACCTCGGCCAGTCCAATCCGTTCACGCACCAGATCACTCCCCAGGCCACCGGCACTTCTCCGTGCCGACACGACAACAGCCACAACCGCGACGCATCGCGGCGGGAACCCGCCCCCACCGGCCCCGGGAAGTCGGGATCGAGCCAGGACGGCGAGTGGGTCTCGCCTGCCTGCGGGGCCGGTGTGGTGCATTTCCCGGGGTGAGTGTGCCCCGCTCAAGGTCATGTATTGCCAGGACTCGACGACGGCGGATCGACCGCTCGGGCCCGCCGCCGACCTTCGACACGGGGCCGATGGCGGCCTCGGGAGGTGATCGTCGGTGCTCTCATGTCCGGTGGTGGGAGTATCCGGACTTTTTACAGTCCTCGTCGCAACGGTCGTGTCCCGTGGGGCCGGTGGGCGTTGGGCCGGGCGGCGTGCGGTGGCGGTTGGTGCGGGGGCGCGGGCCGGGTCTTTCTTCCCCGAGGACCCGGCGCCGCGCCCGAGGGGTTTCATACCCGGGCGTCGGGGGGTTCATGGGTCGCCCGTTGTGGTGAACTCCGGTCGGGCCGCGTTCTCGCCGAACGAAGCGGTGATCGGTGGCCGTCCCGGTGTCGGCCCGTGCCCTCACGTGCTCGGGTGGGCCGCCGAGCCGGTGCGTGGAGGGTGGGTGGGCGTTGTTCAGGGGCGTCCGGTGCGGGGGCCGGGTACGGGGGTGGGTCCGCCGGCGCCGGGTGGGCGGGTGCGCGGTCCGGGTCCGGTGTTCGCCTGGTCCGCGGTGGTTTCCCAGGGGAGTTCGCGTCCGGCCGCGGTCCATTCGTTCGCCAGTGCGTCGAACACCGGGGTGTCGTGCCGGTCTTCGGGGGACGTGGGATCGGGTCGTGCGTGGAGGCCGCTCACGGCCGGTCCAACGAGCCTTGCGCGTCGCGGGTTGGGTGCCGTCGGGCCCGGATCGCCCGAAGGTGGGAGGTGGGGCGTCGCAGGCGATCGCCGATGGCTTCGGCGAGGGCGTGCGGGAACGTCCGTCCCCGGTCCGGAAGCGGCGGCTGCGGGTCGCTCCACGGCCGCGCCTGGGCGACCAGGGCCGCCAACGCGTCGGCGTCGGCGTCGGCATCGGCCTTCGGGGGTGGATCGCTGTGCCTCATACGGGTGCCGGTGCCCGCGCGGACCCGCCGTACGGCCTGCGGGCAATCACTGACATATCACCCCCAGGTAGCGGAGCGGACATTTCCGATCGTGAATCGTCGCCCTTCGAACCCGGGGTCTGGGGGTGCGACCCCAGGCCCGCCTTCGAGTGCAGGTCGGTTACGGTCCGCCGGGCGGCGCACGCCGTGATCGGGTGGGCCCGGCGCGAGCGGAACTACCGTGTGCCGACGACTCTTTCGGGTGATGGCCGGTGTGTCGTCGAGTGTCGGTGGCCGTGTCGGGTAGGTGCGGTTCGTCGGGTCCTCACGGTCACTCGCGATGTGCTGTGCGGGCTGTGCCCGGCAACGTGCGGCGGCCTCGCTCGCATCGTCCGACCGAGGCCCCGTATTCGCCCGGGCGCAGGAACGTGCCGACGGTGTCGAGGATGCGGCGGCGTTTGCGACGTTTGCGGGGCCGGCGCGACGCGGGTCCGGGGTGACGAGATTTCCCCGAATTTGTGCACACGGAAGGTGGGACCGCCGTTCACGATGACGGGTACGGCGGGGGATGGGACCGCGTTTGAGTGGGTGTGTCCCGAGTTTTTACCGATTCGTGGGGTTCTTGTTGCGCAAGTAAAGGGTGCCTCGGGTGAATGGTGCCGCTTCCCTGTGCAGGCACGGGATTCGCGTTCCCGGCGGTGCGGGCCTTGTGGTGCCGGTGTTCGGAAATGTGCGATGGCCGGCCGATGGAGACGCGCCCGCGGGTCGTCGTTCACCGGTTTGGGCCAGAGCCTGCGGGGAGGGCGTGTCGTTACCCCGCCGTGACTCCCAGAGCTTCCGCCTCCACCTCCGCTCCTCCCGCGCTCGCCCAACGTGCCTTCCCCATGGGGGATTGGGTGCTCACCCCTCGTGGGGCGACGTTCCGCAAGCGGTCTCCGCACGCGTTCATCGAGCGTGCGGGACGTCGCATCGCGCTTCGTCATTGCTCTGCCGACATCGAGCAGTTCGCCCTGGCGATGGTGTTGATCGTCGCGGAGTACTCGCGCCGTCTCGACGACGTCCTGGACGATCCCCGGTCGTGAATTCCGGGACCGTACGCCCGCCGTCGAATACGTGTATTCGGCATCGAATATTTGTGGCGGTGCCCCGCCGATGTCCGATCCCTTGAACGAATCAGGCCCATGTACGAAGGTTATGGATACGACCCGTACCCCCCGCCGGGTACGGAATTCCCCCCGAACGCGGCGTCGTTCCCCCCGGTGGCGGAGTGGCCGCCGCCGGCTGCGGTCGCGCCGCCGGACGGGTTGTCCTCGTCGTTCGCGGTGGTGGGGGACCCGCGGTTCGAGGCCGACCTCGCCCGGCTGCTGGCCGGCCCGGCCGAGGAGGTTCCCGCCACCGTCGAACTCCCGGCCCCGGCCCCGGTTCGGGGGCCGGGCAGTCACCGCCGGCGGCCCCTGCCGCCCGCCCTCCCGGTCACGGGCGCGGGGCGGCTGGACCGGCTCAGCCGCACCTTGGTCGTGGTCAGCGTCGTGTTGGTCGCCGCGATCGGTGTGCTCGGCGCGGTGATCACCCTCGCTCCGCTGCGGCACACCGCCGACGCCGCCACCGGCCCGGCGCGGTGGTGGCCGGTCCTGGTCCAGGGACCGTGGGTGGTGGCGTCGTTGTCGATCCTGCGTTCCAGCCTGCACCGCCGCCGGGCACTGCACTCGTGGATCGTGGTCGCCGCCTTCGCGGGCCTGTCGATGGCGCTGTCCCTCACCCACGCCCCCATGACCGTCGCGGGGGTCGTCGTCGCCGTCCTGCCGGCGGTGGCGACCACGGCCTGCCTGCACCAGCTCGTACGCCAGATCACCCTCACCCGACCACCCCGACGCTCCATTCCAGGCCCGCGCCGCGACACCCCGTCCTGAACCACGCCCGTGGCGCGAGCCTCCGGCAGTCGTCCGGAAGCCGGGATTTCGGGCGGCCGTTCCCGCGAAGGCGACGGCCGTGCTCCACCGTCCGGCGACGATCATGTCAGGAGCCGGCCGGGCCGGGGCATCCGAGCCCTTGCCCGCCGAATCGCGCCTGCGTTGGTTGTTGATCCATTTCCCCAACCGCACCCGGACTGGACCTCCTCGTCCGACCCGGCCACGGTCCTGGCCTCGACATGCGCACGCGAAACCTTCGGATGACCCTCGCGTTCGCGGTAGTCCGAGCCGGGCACAGCCGCCGCCGGATGTCGCCATTCGGCGGCGGCCCACCCATCGGAAGGGTTTGCTCAGATCTCTCGGCAATGGTGGGCGCGGTGCCCTGCCGCTGGTCGTTGGCCTTCTTCACCGCGTTCTTCCAGGCGCTCTGGTGGGTGGATCCCGATCCGGTTTCGTACACCACGTCCACGATGTGCAGGTCGGAGATCCGCTCCATGGGGCATTTCGCCGTGAGGGTCCACCGCGCGACGACGACGCCGGCGGACGAACCGGACCCCGATCCGTGGCTCGCGGCATTCGCCGACGCGACAGGGGCGACGAGCCCGAACACCAGCGCCGCCGCCACGGCCGCGCCACGCAGGAAACGGGCCCGCCGCGGGCATCGGCCATCAGGACGCCCCCTGCACACCGCTGTTGGGCCCGAGCCCGAGACGGACGCTGTTGGTTAATTTGGGCCCTGCGCGTGACGTCGGCCCTCAAGACCCGGTTGTGGTCTTGGGGGCCGACGTTGTCGTAGGGGGAGGGTGTCGATGTCGATGCAGCCGCGGGAGCCGGGGGAGATTCCGGCGGAGACGGTACGGGTGGCGCGGGCGGCGTTCCCGAAGGGGAGTCTGGCGATCCGGGTCCGGGACGAGTTGGGGCCGTTGTTCCGGGACGAGGGGTTCGCCGATCTGTTCCCGGGGCGGCGGGGCAGGCCGGCGTGGTCGCCGGGACGTCTGGCGCTGGTGCTGGTGTTGCAGTTCGTGGAGGGGTTGACCGATCGTCAGGCCGCGGAGGCGGTGCGGGCACGGATCGACTTCAAGTACGCGCTGGGGTTGGAGTTGGGCGATCCGGGGTTCGACTTCTCGGTGCTGTCCGAGTTCCGCGACCGGCTGGTGGAGGCGGACGCGGGACGGCGGGTGTTGGACGGTGTTCTGGCCGCGGCGCGGGAGAAGGGCCTGTTGGCCGGCGGCGGGAAGGCGCGCACCGATTCCACGCATGTGCTGTCCGCCGCACGCGAGTTGGGTTTTCTGGAGTTGGTGTCCGAGACGCTGCGCGCGGCGTTGAACGCGGTCGCCGAGGCCGACCCGGAGTGGTTGCGCCCGGTCGCCGAGCCGGACTGGTTCCGGCACTACGCGACCCGGGCGGAGGAGTCCCGCTTCCCCAGGGCCCGCACCCGGCGGGACGAGGTGGGGGCGCGGATCGGCCGGGACGGGACGCGGCTGCTCGCACTCGTGCTCGCCGCGGACGCGCCGGGCGGTCTGCGTGCCCTGGAGGAGGTGGAGACGCTGCGGCGGGTGTGGGTGCAGCACTTCCACCGGGTGGACGGGCAGGTGGTGCGCCGCGGCCCAAAAGACCGGCCGCCGGGCGCGAAGCGCCTGGTCACCCCCTATGACACCGACGCGCGTGGCAGCGTCAAACGCGACACGATGTGGGACGGCTACAAGGTCCACCTCACCGAGACCTGCGATCCGGACGCGGTGCACCTGGTCACGAACGTGGCCACCACCGAGTCCACCGTCCCCGACAGCGTGTTGGCCGACCGGGTCCACGCCGGCCTCGCCGAGCGGGACCTGCTGCCCGACGAGCACTGGGTCGACGCCGGCTACCCCACCGCCGCGCAGATCGTCGCCGCCCGGCGCGACCACGACGTCGCGCTGCTCGGACCGGTCCGAGCCGATACCAACGCCCAGGCGGACGGCCCGTTCCGGCAGGACTCGTTCACCGTCGACTGGGACGACCAGCGAGCCACCTGCCCGAACGGGGCCACCAACACCGAGTGGCACCAGCGCCGTTCGCAGGCCGGACTGCCGGTCGTTCGGATCCGGTTCCCCACCGCCGTCTGCCGGCACTGCCCCGATCTGCGCGCCTGTGTCAACTCGCCGAGCGCCGAGCGCCGCGAGCTCACCCTGCGCCACCGCGACGAACACGAGGTTCTGCGCACCGCCCGCGCCGAACAGCAGACCGACGCGTGGAAGGACCGCTACAAGATCCGCGCCGGCGTCGAGGGCACCATTTCCCAGGGCGCCGCACGCTGCGGCCTGCGCAGATCCCGCTACCGGGGCCTCGCCAAGACAAGCCTCCAACACCAACTCACCGGCGCCGCGATCAACCTCGCCCGCATCGACGCCCACCTCACCCACACACCGCGAGCCCGGACCCGGACCAGCCACTTCGCACGGCTTCGCCCCGCCGAGCCGAAGCTCGACGGGGCGAATTAACCAACAGCGTCCCGAGACGGCACGGGCCCGCCTGCCGACGCTGGGTCGGGTTGCCCGCCTCCGGGGTGATCCGGCCCGAGTAGGCGTCGGGTCCGTTGCAGTCGGCGATCAGTCGAACTTTGCCCTTGTACACGCGGCATCAGGTGTACGCGTACTCGCCGGTGGTGTGGACCCGCGGGCAGTCGTGCGCCGACGGCCGAGGCCGAGTGGACGATGCTGTGCCAGGACATGTGTTCGACCGGTCGGTCGGGGGTGCCGACCGGGAAGCCGTTCTCCGCGTCCATGGCGAACAGTCCGGTGGAGATCATCCCGACGCCGAAGACCGCGACGAGGACCGGTACCGTCCGCCGACCGACACCTTCGGTCAGGGCGCGCGCGATGCCGGCGGCCAGGGCGAGAGCACCGAGACCCGCGAGTACGAACGTGGTGACCTGGATCCAGCCGGCCCCACCGGTGGAGAGTTGGCTGATCGGGTGCCGGGTGATGTCGAAGCCCTCGCGGGTGGCCATCTGGACGCCCGCCGGGGCGAAGAACACCGGCCCGTCCCCGCCCCGGCGATGAACAGGTGATCCGAGCGGCGCATCACGGGGACGGCGGCGATGGTGACGGTGTCTGTCATGACTCCTCCTTGGTGGGTCCTGCCGGATACCTCGGTGCCCAATCCCGGGTCTCGACATCTCTCAGGCGTGATCCACGCCACACGCGCCGGGTGTCGAGGTCGGGTCGATGGCTTCGAGGTATCGGTGACCATCGACAAGAAGGAGGACGACATGTCCGAGAGCAACCAGCCGAGCGTCGAGCTCAAGGCTTTGGATCGTCTGGTCGGTACCTGGGCGGTGACCGGCGGGGCCGAGGAAGCGTGCGATACGAGTGGATGCCCGGCGGGTTCTTCCTGAGTCAGCAGGTCGAACTCACCCAGTTCGGTGAGCCGGTGAGTGGCCTGCAAGTGATCGGGAACCTCCGTCCGTTCGGCGAGCCCGCCGGCGTGGACGTGGTGTCGCGGTACTACGACTCGAACGGCAACACGTTCGACTACGTCTACGAACTCGCCGGCGACACACTCACCATCTGGGCAGGGGCGAAGAGCAGTCCGGCGTATTTCCGGGGTACCTTCAACGCCGACGACACGGTGATGACCGGTGACTGGGTCTACCCCGGTGGAGGCGGATACACGTCGACCATGACCAGGGTCTGAGCCCGGGGGACTACCCGGGGTCGGATGCGGCGGGGCCCGCGTCGTGGGCGGCGGGCGCCGACGGTGGACCACGACCGCAACGCGGCCAGGACGCCGGCAACATCCCTTGGCGACGACCGACCCCGCCAATGGCACTCCCGCAGCCGTGCCTTCCGTGCCGACCCGCTCGGCCTGGGCGAGGCCGGCGGGTATCCGCTCCACGGCTCGAACGCCGACCCGCCCACGACGGCGGTCTCAGGGTGGTTGCCGGGTCAACCGCCGGTCGACGACGAAGGATCGAGGATCCGCGCATCCCAGAACCCGCGCCGTCGACGAGTCGGTTCAAACGGACGAGTTCTGCGGGGCCGACGACGCAAGCTCACCGAGGGCGCCCCACACCTGGACACCCTCCGCCCCGGCCTGCCGCCCGCGTTGACGGAACTGGTTGCCGCACTCCTGGAACGCGAACCCGACCGGCGCCCCCGGAGCGCGGAAGAGGTCCACGAACGCCTCGGCCGACTCGGCACCGCCCCCGCCGCTCCCGGCACTTCCGCCGCGACCACCGTCACCGCCCCACGATCCCCGAACACGACCCCACCGCACACACAACGCCGGCCGGCTCGCGACGGCGCCTTCGATATCTCCTGGACCGGCCGGGAACCGATCACCGACTACGCCCGGCCGATTTTCGTACCCACCTCCCGGATCGTGCTCGTCGTCAAGATCGCCCTGTTGATCTCGATGGCCTGCGTCATCGGCATGAACACCAAGGGCGGCCTCGACCCCAAAGTGAAGGCCGAGTCCTGGGAGAACCTGGCCTGGACGGCGTTCGCGGGCGGCATCACCATTATTTTCATGCTCTTGCTTCTGTTGTGGCAGGCACCCGGGGGTTGGCGACACCGACACGCGCTCCCGAACAGGGCCCCCTGGTCCCTTCACGTCGGCCCCCAGGGCATCGTCACCACCGATGGCTCCCGCCGCACCGTCACCTGGGACCAGGTCGAGGTGGTCACCGCGCAGATAGTCAACGCCCACGTGCAGTACCGCTATTCGGGACTGCACGTCCACTTCGTCGACGACGTCGGTGACACTCCCCTACGTCCCGCGGGCTGGTTCTACCCCGGCAGCGTTGCTTCCGGCGTGATAGGCGGCATCCCCCTGTGCATCCTGGGCCCGTTGACCGAGCAGGAGTACGACGAACTCACTCAGGCCCTCGATCGCCACGCCGGCGCCCGGTGGCGTCCGGATTTCGGTCACTTGCCGTATCTCCGGGAAAGCGCGGTCCGACGACCGGACAGGAATGACGAGCGCCGGATCGCGTGAGCGTCGACCACGGGGGTGTCGATACACGCTCGCACAACCAGCCGCCGCGCGGCGCGCTGGTCTGTGCCGATGCTCCCCATTCCCGGGGTGGGAACCGGGGCTCGGTCCCATGGCCGCTCGAGATGACGTCACGGAAGGGCTGTCGTCATCCCGAGGCCGTGATCAACTGGCCGAACAAGGTTTCTTCCGACAGGGTTCCGCCGTCGAGCGCCGGTTTGCGGTTGAAACGGAACACCGGGACGCCGCTGACATCTTCGGCCCAGAGAACCTCGGTGGCCTCGTTCCAACGCACGCCGACCTCGGCGGCCAGAGCACGCAGGACGTCCGAGTCGCCGATGTGCGCTCCTTCCACGAAATGCGCCCGGAACAACCGTGCGGTCATCTCTTCGGCCGACCCTTGACCGGCTGCCATGGCGATCAGACGGTGGGCGTGGGCGGTGTCGGCGGTCACCGCTCTGGCGAAGTCCAACGGGATGTCGTCGACGGCGGCCATGGCGTTCAGTCGCGCGAGTGCGCCTTCGCCGAACCTGGTCAAGCTCTGCCGAAGCTTGGACTCGCCGCCTGCCGCCCCGGGCTCCACCTGCCAGGAACGGACCGTCAGATCGGTGTGGCCGCCCTCCTCCCGGAATCGGGCGGCGGCTCGCCGGTAGCGGGTAAAGGCCAGGTAGGACCAAATGCAGACGACGTCGAGAGTGATTTCCACATGCGTTGAGTTCTTCATGGGGTTCAGCCTGGCGGTCGTGCCGGGCGGCAACAACGACGGAGAACGTGTCGATCGCTAATCTGGGGGTTATGGAACGGCGCGACATCGAGATCTTCCTGACCCTGGCCGAGGAGCTGCACTTCGCACGTACGGCCGAGCGGCTCGGCGTCAGCGGCGCCCGGGTCAGTCAGACCATCAAACAACTGGAGCGCCGCTTCGGCGTGGCACTGTTCCGGCGAACCAGTCGGCACGTGGAGCTCACCGCTGCCGGCAGCGCCTTGCGTGAGGATGTCCAGGCCGGCTACCAGCGCATCCAGGAGGGCATCGCCCGGGCCATCGCCGCCGGGCGAGGATTCACCGGGTCCTTGCGCGTCGGCTTTTCCAGCCCACTGGCGGGCGAGGTCATCATGAAGGCCGCCGACGCCTTCCGTGCCCGCCATCCGGACTGCGAGGTACGCATCCGCGAGGTGCACCTGTCGGACGCGTTCGGCGCGCTGCGCAGCGGCGAACTCGATATGCAGGTGACCGAGTTGCCCGTGCGCGAGGACGATCTGTCGTGCGGCCCCGCGCTGGTGCGCGACCCGCGCATGCTGGCCGTCGCCGCCCGGCATCCCTTCGCCCGCCGAGAGCGCGTCACGGTGGAGGATCTCACCCGGGACACCCTGCTGGTGCCCGCCGACGCTCCCGGCTATCTCTTGGACGCGCTCGTGCCGGCGCAAGCGCCCAGCGGGCGTCCCATCCTGCGCACCCCGACCCTGACCTCCCGTCAGGAGTTGCTCACGCTGGTCGGCTCCGGCGAGGGGATGGCCGTGGTGGGGAGCCAGGCAACCCGCTTCCACGCCCGGGCGGACATCGTCTACGTGCCCATCGAGGACCTGCCGCCGATCGAGTACGGACCTGTCTGGCCCGCAGGCGGCCAGACCAGTCGGGTGCGCTCCTTCATCGCGCTCGCCCGCTCACAGCTCGGCGAGGACACGGCGAGGGCGACGAGGGAGCCCGTCGATCGCTAACCCACAGGTTGGCAATCGGTGCGAATCTCGTCATTGTTGCAGGTCGGAGGCCCAAGGAGGATGGAGACGTCAACACGAGAAACCCCATCACCGGAGGCGAACATGACGAACCCCGTCCCCGAGCGGTTCAAGGCCGGCGTCCCCTACCTCAACGTGCACGACGCCAAGGCCGCCATCGGCTTCTACCGGGACGCCTTCGGCGCGCAGGTGGGTATCGAGATCCCCCGTCACGACGGCAAGGTCGCACACGCCGAGTTCAAGATCGGCGACGCGCTGTTCATGTTGCGCGACGAATACCCCGAATACCGCTTCCACAGCCCGAGGACGATCGGCGGCACTCCGGTCAATCTGCTGGTCTACGTACCGGACGTCGACACTCTCGCCGAACGGGCCGCAGCCGCCGGAGCGCGTGTCGTCCGACCGGTGGAGATGCAGTACCACGGTGATCGACAGGTCGAACTGGAGGACCCCTTCGGCCACTCCTGGTTCTTCACCACCCGCGTCGCCGACATGACGCCCGAGGAACTGAAGGCGACCGCTGCGGCCGTCAACCTCTGACGGCGACGTTTTCGCACGACCACCGGCCCCGTTCACGCCGGACACGGCCACAACCACCGGCAGTGCGTGAGCGGGGCCGCCCGACATCGGCGAAGCGCGAAGAGAAGCCCGTGGGACGCGGAGAAGGCGTCGACCGCACACGTGGTCGCCGCCTTTTCCTTCATCCCGCGCGGGGCACAGCCGCCGACAGCGAGTGTGTGGACCCCATGGACGGGCACCTACCCACCCTACCGGCAACCCGGGCCCGGGCGCGGAAACTTCACCCCAAAGAGGCGCACGTGCCCCTCGAAAGGGCGACCCGCCGACCGGCTCCGGATCCTGCGCACAGTCGAAATCCGGCCCGGGGTACGACGGACACCACGTCCCGGCCCCGAACCCACCTTCTCTCACCCGTTGTCACGCCTGCGGGTTGGCCGCGGGTGGCGCTGAGGGCGGTGTTGGCGAACGTCGTGCCGGAAAAGGCGGTGCGTTCGCTCGCGTCGGTGCCCGCGTGGGTGGCGTCGGCCGTGGTCGCGTCGGCGGTGATCGCCTTGGGCCGGCCGAGGTCGGTGTAGGTCTCGGCGGTGCGGACGATCGTATTGTTGCCGGCGTCGTCGTGGGACCGGTCGGTGGTGGAGCCGGATCGCGAAGGGGCCGTTCGTCGGCGGGCACGATGAACGGCCTGCCGAGGGAACCCGGCATCGGACGACCCAGGCCGCGGTCGTCATGGAGTCGGCTTGCGTGGTCGGGATCATCCCTGCGACCCGGCCATGCATGGTTCGCAGAGCAAGTCGGCGTATTCCGTGGACAAGCCGGGATCTCACCCGGTTTATGTAGTGCGGCGCCGGATACCCGGCAGTCGCCGTCCCCGGCCACCCGACAACCCTGCGTTGCCGCCCCTTCGGCCGATTCCCTCAGTCGGCACCTTCGAACAACCAGCCCGTGGGATACATCACTTCGCCGCCTGTCGTACAACCTCGCCCCCACACCGCAGGTCTACCCAGCGACATCCATATCTGGGGGCACAGTGCGACGCATCACCACCACCACAACTCTCGTGGCGGCACTTCTCCTGGCCACCGGCTGCGGCGGCGGGGACGACGACAAGGTCGTCAAGCCGGCAGCCCAGGCGACAACACCGAGCGCTGCCACCGCCTCGAAGTCGGGACCACCGACCAACGCCCCGCCCGCACCCGCCACCAAGGCCGAAACCGGCGAAGCCCCGGCGCCGGGCGCGGCCGTCCCCGTCCCCAAGCCCGACGTCGCCACCCAGGCCGAGTTCGTGGCCGACCTCGACGCAATCGATGCGGCCATCGTCAACGGCAGGGCGGATCGCGCCGTCAGCCGAGGGCGCGACCAATGCACCTCGATCAAGATGTGGCCCAACGACCAACCCAAGTGGGTCGCCCTCACCGAACAGCGATTCACCACACCGAACGGCCCGATCGGCACCGCAAAGGCGGAGCAAGTTCTCGCCATCATCCGCAAACACATCTGCCCGACCTTCTGACCCGCCACTGGCAAGCCGATGCAAAACCCCGGGTCCCAGCCATCTGCGTCGTCGGTTGGTCGTCTTCGACCGCCGTGCGTCGGCGGACGGCCCGGTATCGGTGAACCTGCGCGTCGCCGGCGGCGCGGCCGTTGGTGTACCGGTCCGCCGGGCAACGACGCGGTCGAGACGTGGCACAGGCTCATGGTCGACGTTCTCGGCTATCCGCGCTTCGGTGCGGAGGGCGGCGACATCGGCGGCGGGATCACGCAGTGGCTTGGCGCGCTGTTCCCGGACGAGGTGGCCGGCGTACTGGTCACCTCGTCGGTGGTCCCGACCGACTTCGGTGCGGCGCCGCCGACGCCCGAGGAGCGGGAGTTCCTCGACGCGATGGCCGAATACGACGCCGCCGACGGCGGCTACAGCGGGATCATGTCCACCCGCCCGGACACCGTCGCGGCCGCGCTGGTCGACTCCCCGGCGGGGCTGCCGGCGTGGATCGTGGACAAGTACCGCGACTGGAGCGACTGCGGTGGCGACGTGGCGACGCGCTGGGACCGCGACAGGCTGCTGACGGTGGCGACCCTGTACTGGGCGACCGGGTCGATCGGCACGTCGTTCCGCGAGTACTACGACTGGCCGCACAACCGGCCGGTGCCGCCGATCGCCGTCCCCGGCGCCGTGACGCTGAGCAACGAGCCGGCGTTCCGCGGAATGCCGCGCGGCCTCGCCGAGCGGATCTTCACCGACCTGCGGCAGTGGCGCACCCCGGAGCGCGGCGGGCACTTCATGGCCCACGAGGAGCCCGAGCAACTGGCCCGCGACCTCCGGGACTTCTTCCGGCCCTTGCGGGGGCAGGACCAGGTGTACTGCCCACGGAGGTTGGCGACGGATCGCATGGCCAGGTGATCCGAACGGATGCGGGCCCCTCGGGTTCGGTGTGGATTGCGACATCTGCTACGAGCACGCCGCACCCGGCGACCTGGTCCACGTCGACATCAAGAAACTCGGCAACATCCCCGACGGCGGCGGCCACGAGGCCACCGGCAAGCCTCGCACCAACCGGCGGGCCCAGGCGCCGAGTTCAGCGCAGACCCGCGCACCGCGTAGAGCGCACCGAACGCCGCGCGCCAAGGTCCTGCAGACCTTGTCGACGTCACCAACCCCAGCCGGGATACCACCCAACACACCAACCACCGCCTCCGGAACCGCACCCTCGGGTCCGTACGATCCGCCGCCTCGGCGTACTCCCGTCCGTATCCGGCGCTCGTCGGCACGCCTGATCCGCCACGCGATCCGACTCCCGCACGTCGCTCCCGCAGATCGCCGCGTAGGATCCCAGCGGGGAACTCATCGACTCCGGGGGGTTGGTCATCGATGTCGCGTGTCGTGTTGACGACGGGCGCGAACGCGCCGCTCGACGATGGGGTCGTAGAGATCGTCGTGTCGTGGGAGGGGCGCGCGGGCGTCGACATCTCGGCGTTGCTCCTCACCGCCGAGCATCTGGTGCGCGGTGACGCGGACTTCGTTTTCTGGAACAACCCCGCGAGCCCGGACGGTGCGGTCCGGCTTGCCGGCGGCGGGCGGATGACCGTGGTCACGAGCGCGGTCGCCGACGACGTGGCGAGCCTGGTCGTGGTGGTCGCGGCCGACGGCCAGACGGGCGCGGACACCCTCGCGGACGTCCGTGGCCTACAGGCCGTCGTGGGCGAGACGGTCTACCGGCCCGATGATTTGACGAGGGGCCAGATCGCCGCCGTGCTGGTCGAGGTGTACCGGCGCGCGGACGCGTGGAAGGTACGCGCGGTCGGTCAGGGCTACGCGAGCGGTCTCGCGGGCATCGCCACGGACTTCGGGATCGAGGTCGCCGAGGAGCCCGACGACCCGCCGACCGACCCGGAGCGTGGTTTGGGCTTCGCGATCCCCGACGCGGCGGAAGCACCCCCGGGCTTCGCCGGCCCCACCGCACCACTGGCGCCCGTCGCCTTCGCTCCACCCGCCGCGCAGCCGCAACAGCAGCTCCCGGGAACCGAGTTCGCCGCGCCCCCGGCCGCCGTTGCTCCGGAGTACGCCACCGGATTCGCGGCACCCGTGTCCGCGCCGGTTCCCGTCGGATTCACCCCGCCGCCGGCCATCGCGCCGCCCACCGCACGGACATCCGCCCCGCCGTCCGGCTCCCCGGTGTCCCGGGCGCTGTCTCGGCTGCGCCGGCGCCCGGACGCCCCGACGCGGCAACCGGCCCCCGCGCCGACGACCGCGTACGTACCCACGCCGTACCCGGCGGCGGCCCCGTACGCCGCCGCGCCGTTGACCATGACCAAGCCGCCGCTCGGCGCGATGAAGCTGACCAAGGATCAGAGCGTGGCACTGCCGTGGGACGGCGACCGCAGCACCGTGATCACGGCGGCGCTCGAATGGGACGGTGGCACCGCGTACGCCGACTTCGGCGAGGCGGACCTCGACCTCTACGCGATGTTCGTGCCGCGCACCGAGGCGGTCCCCCCGAGCGACAGGCGAATACCGACCAAGGGCGCGATCTACTACCGCGACTTCGGCTCGGCAACCGCGGAGCCGTACGTACACCTGGACGGCGACGCCCGCGGCCCGGGCCGCGAGGTCATCCGGATCACCCGCCCCGACCTCCAGGGCCACGTGCTGATCTGCGCGTACAGCGCGCTCGGCAACGGCGCCGGCAGCTTCAAGTCCTACGGCGCCAAGGCCGTCGTCGACGACGGCCGAGGCTCCGTCGTGACGGTCCCGCTCCTCGACGACAACGACAACAGCTACTGGGTCGCCATCGCGCTGATCGACTTCACCCGGCCGGAGGGCCCGACGGTCCGGCACGTCGAGCGGTACTCCGAGTCGGACGAGCAACGCCCGATGCTCTACGCCGACGGGCGCTTCGCGATGAGCATGGGACCCACCGAGTTCAAGGACGGCACCCCCATCGACGAGTGGGAATGGGAATTGATCCTGGACCCGGACGTCCACCAACACATCCGCGAGGGCCACAACCTGTACCCCTGACCGAAACCGGACCACCCACGAATACGCTTGGGGCAGCAACTCTCGTACATCACAACCGAGTCGACGGCCGAAATGACGAATACAAACTCCGGCTCGAAACCCGTGAGTCGGTCGCCACGCGCGGGGCGTGAGGTCGGCGTGTTGTTCCGCCGTGTCCGCCTCGGGCGCCTCGACGTCGATCTCGACCGTGTCGGAATCCTCTTCGAAACCGATACGGCGGCGAAAGCCGAAGGACACCGAACCACTCCTTCGGTGTCGGCGATCCACTCGATCCGTGCGTAGCCCCGACCCACACCAACCGCTCACGACCACGTGCACGACGGCGTGCACCGCCCCGGGGGGACGGTGCCCCGGGATCGTGGGGGTTGTTCAGAGGTCGGCGGCCAGGGCGTCGAAGTAGGGCTTCTGTGCGGGGTGGTAGTCGTCGAATGTGGGCCGGGCGGTATCCGTGCGGGCGGCGGCGAGTATGTCGAGGTAGTACTCCCAGCCGGGAGCAGTTCGATGTGCCGGTCGCCGAACGTGTCGGAGGCGGACAGCGCGAGCCGGGTCGGGGCGTCGCACACGTCGATGCGCATGTCGGTCCGGGGGGCCTGGTCCTCGAAGGCCTGCTGGATGTTCGGGGCCCGTCCGCGCCCGAGACCCTGCGCCGACTCATCCGAGCGATCCGCGAATACCACCACGACCGCCTCCAGGACGACGCCACCATCCTGCTCCTGCAATGGCACGGCGCCGGCAGCTGACCGCGCCGAACATCACATTCCCCGCCCGTCGTGGGCGGGGCGGAGGCGCGCGCGACTGCCCACCGTCCTTACACCTTTCGCAAGTTGCCTGCCTCACGGGTGCCCCTTACCTCCGCGGCATTCGCCTGACTCGACAACCTCTGCCGAGATGAGCCGAATCCGCCTCCCGGTCGGCCAACGACCGACTTCCTTCTTCCGACGGGTCGGGGTGTGACGCCGTGGTGTTCCCGCTGCGTCAGAAGGGTGAACGCCTCGTCGAGACTTCCACGTTCGGGCGGGGTGCCGGTGGCCGGCAAGCTGGGAGAAGCGGTACATGGTGGTCAAGCGAGGCGCACGCGCGGCGAAGATCGCGCGGGTGGCGGGGTCAGGACTGATGGTGGCGGCGCTGACGGCAGGACTGTCCGTGGCGCACGCCCAGACGGCGACGCCGGAGGAGCGGGCGGCGGAGGAGGCGAGCAACTCGGCGTGGCGCGTCGATACCCCGCCGACGGGCGATACGCCCATCACCGTGCTCGAGAAGGTCGGCACCTTTGGCGGAACCACCGTCATGGTCGGTTCCCTCAGGCCGGCGGGGACGAAGAAATGGGTTCCGGTGGCCGCGCACTGGGCAGGCGGCAAGTGGGTGACAAACGCCGTGCCGGTACCGGCGGACGCGAGTTTCGCGCGCTTGCACAGCGTCCGGGTCACCGGTCCGCGCGAGGCCTGGGCGGCGGGCAATCTGGACGGGCGGCCGTGGGTCGTCCGCTGGGACGGCGCCACGTGGAGCACCGTGGACACGAAGGCACTGCCGGGCGGTGAACTGTTCGGCATCACCGGCACGGCGGGGAACCTGTGGGCGGTCGGCGGCGCCGACGACGGATCGCTGGTCGCCCGCTGGGACGGGACCACCTGGACCCGGGTCGCGCTCCCCACGCACCCGGACGGCACGCCGTGGGACATCGGCTGGTACAGCGGGGTCAGCGCGCTCGCGCCGAACGACGTGTGGGTGGTCGGGCCGGAGAACACCTCCGCCCACTGGGACGGCCGCGCCTGGACGCAGGTTGCGGTGCCCCGCGCGGACGACGGCTCGAGTATCTGGCTCGAGCAGGTTCGCTCGTCGGGTGACCAGGGCACCTGGGCGGTGGGCTACGTCGTGGGCAGTCCCCGAGTTGCGGTGGCGCTGCGTTGGGCCGGCCGGGCCTGGGAGCGGGTGACCCTCCCCGGAGCCGGATACCAGCTCGACGACGTCGCGTTCACCGCGGCCGGCCCGGTCGCCGTCGGGGCCGAGTACGACCCCGCCGCGCCGATCGGCGAGTCCGGCTACGCCGTTCGACTGCCCACCCGCCCCGGGCAGTCCGCGACGCGGGTGGCCCTGCCGCCGGGCGTGCAACACCTCTGGGGTGCCACGGCAGGCGAGTTCGGCATCGGCCTCCGGGTGATCGGCACGGCCCAGAACGCCGATCCGTCCCGCACGCTGCCGTTCACCGCCTGGACGCCGCGGATTCCGCTCACCTGACCGGGCGCCGCTCGTACTGACGCAGCGAGACCGGGTCGCCCCCGGTGCGGGCCGCTCTGGACCCGCACCGCGGGCCCGACGGCCGTGCCGGGGCGGCCGTGGTCCGAGTTGTTCGTCATACCTGCCGCCGGGAACAGCAGTTCGGCGACGGGTCTCGTGCCCGTCGGAAAGCCGGCGCGGCCCCGTCCCCGCGCGCCGAGTGGTCTCCCTGACCGGACTCACGCCGGAGAGGCCGGACGCCACGGCGCCCGGCCTCTCCGGGCGTCTCCTGCACGGTGCGGGAGGCGTCAGCCACGGGGCCGGCCCCGTTGGTGCCCGGGCCGCCGATCAGCGCTTCCGCCCGGTGCCGCGCCCGGCCGATCACTCGTCGCCCGAACCGGACTTCGCCATCCGACGGTGCACCTGCGCCTTCGCGCGATCCGGCAGCACGGTGGTCGCCGCGGTCTGCGCCTTGGTCTCACCTTGACCGTCCCGGGCAGCACCTTGAGTACGGGATTCGTCCGATCGATTGGCGATCCGGAGACCGGGGAAGCGCTGCGTCCCGAGGTCACCACGATGTGACAGGAGTCGGAGGACCGCACGCTTGCCGGTGTCGCCGGGGAGGGCCGCGATCTTCTGGCCAGGCTCCCGGCGGCGGTCGAGCGGAACCTCACCGAGTGAGCCTTCGGATCGCCGCTCACCCGTCTGCTCGCCAGGTCTTTCGGCCCCGTGCGCCCCAAGGGGGTCGCCGGCGCGGAACCAACCCTCCCGTCCCCGGGCGTCTCGGCCACGTTCCGCAGCCCCCAACGCGCCCTGGACACGGGCCCGGCCCCGAGCGCGGAGTGCGAATTGGGCCCGTGAAAGGGAGGCCGTGGGTGTGAGCACGGGATGCGGTGGCCGGCTGGTGGCGATCGTGTTCCGCCAAGGCCACCTGGTACCTCGCCACCAACCTGTCCCGCCCCGGCGGGCCACACGAGGACGAGGCCCCGCACTCGGCCGCCGACCTGAACGAGATCGTGCGGATTTATGGGACCCGTCATGGGATCGAGTAGAGCTATAAGCAGGTCAAGGACGAGTTGGGCCGCGCCCGTGAAACGGGCCTCAATCGGCGGACGATGCGCAAGTACCTGTCCACGGACGCTCCGCCGGGCCCGCCGCGCAAGGCCGTCGGCCGGCCGACGGGTCCGCGGAGGGTGATCAGCGAAGTCGAGCCGATCATCGACGCCTGGTTGCGGCGCGAGGTCTTGTCGAAGGTTTCGGTGATCCACGAACGCCTGGTGAGGAAGTACAGGTTCGGCGGAAACCATCAGCGCGTCGTCTGCACCCTCCACGCGAATTACACGCCGAGGTCGGTTCGGCGTACCAGGGCCGTGACCGGGGCATCGCGTTGGGCGTGTGGGGCGCCGTTTCGGGTGCGGCGGCCGCGCTGGGGCCGATGGTCGGCGGAATCCTGACCGAGCAGGTGGGGTGGCGGTCGATCTTCCTGGTCAACATCCCGGTCGGCGTGCTCACGCTGGTGCTCGCGTCGCGGATGCTGCGGGAGTCGCGCGGGGTGTCGGGTACCCGGGTGGACCTGCCCGGAGCATCGGTGTTCACGGGGCCGGCCGGGGCGCTGACGTAGGGCCTGATCCGGGCGGGGGAGAGCGGCTGGAGCGACCCGGGGGTACGGCTCGCGCTGGGTGGCGCGGTGGCGGCCCTGATCGCCTTCGTGGTGATCGAGAGCCGGGTTGCGGCGCCGATGTTGGATCTCCGGCTGCTGCGGAACCCTTCCTTCAGCGGGAACCTGTTGGCCGGACTCGCCCTGCGGTTCTCGGCGTTCGCGTACTTCCCGCAGGTGTCGGTGTGGCTCAAGTCGCAGCTCGGCCACGGTCCCGTGCGGGGCCGGGCTGATGATGTCCCCGATGGCGGGCGTGGCCTTCGTCGTCGCAGCCCTCGCCGGGCCGCCGCCGCACCCGCACCGTGACGTTTCGGGCCTGTCCGCCGGGCAGCGCGTAGTCGCCCGTCAGGAGCCGATGGGCCATCCACCGGGGGTTGGCGCACACGAGCGCGGCCTTGCCCACCCGATACGCGACGACCTTCCCCAGACTCGACAACGCCGGCTCGAGGACCGCCGCGCGGGACGTGAACGTACCCTTGCCGACCAGCCCGGCCCCGGCCAACAGCTCGAAAAACGTCTCCCCGGACGCCATTTCCTTCTCCAGGGCGTCGAGGAGCGTCGGCGAGCCGGCCACGTCCGCGTGCGTGAGCCGGTGCTCGGGGTGGGACTCGACCAGCGCGTCGAGGGCGGACGCGAGCGTGGGTTGATACGCGAACCGCTCCGCGTCGCCCCCGAGCCGCATCCACAGCTCCTCGGACAACTCGGGGTGCAGGACGCCTCCCGGACCGAACGCGGAGGCGTCGTTGGACACCAGCAGGAATCGCCCGGTGCCGCCCCCGGCACGCCTCGACGGCGGTGTGCCACACCACGATTTCGCCCCCGCCGGAACCGGGGCGCTCCCAGTCCCGCTTCGCGGGCAGCTCGCGCCAGGTCTCGCGGCGCAGGCCGTCGGCTTCAGCGCCTTCGGGCGGAGTCAGGAGCGCGAACACCTCGCGGAGACGGTCACCGCGCCCGGGCCGCCCGCTCCGTGTCGAACGGGGAGAGGTCGGCGGGCCAGTCCGGCACGAGCATGCCGAGATCCTTGACCGCCTTCCTGACCGCGCCGTGCGCCTGGGCCACCTCGTGCCCGTACTTCGCGAGTTCCTCCTCGAGGACGATCGTGGGCAACGCCAGCGGCAGGCCCATGTGTTCGGCGACCGCGCGCAGCGTGGTCACGGTGGGGGAATCGACGGACTGACGCCGAACCACTCGTGTCGAGGATGATCACCCGCCCACCCTACGACCCGACCCACACCGACGAGGGCGCGCCGAAGCCGCGGCTCCGCCCGGATGCCGGCGCGGCCCGCCGCCCCGAATCGGGCCCGATTCATGCGGGTGCCCACCTCGAGGTTTGTCCGGCGGGTGCGGGCCGTCTCGCGTTGCGCTACCGGGGCGTGGACGGCCGGCCGTCCCGATGCCGCTGAAGTGCGGTGCCGCGGCGCAGATCGCCAGGCGGGCCGCGGTGTCGTGCTCGAGGTCGCCGTCGTCGACGGCGCGCCGCAGGTCGTGGGACAGGGCGGTGGCCGATGCAGAGGCGTCTCATCCGCCCGCGACGATCCGACGGGCAGGCCCGTCAGCAGCATTCGGACGGCGGCGGCGATCCGCTCGGGAGCGGGGACCGCGACGGAGAGGAGGTTGTGAGGGCGGGCCACGTGCCCGCAGGCGTCCGCTGTTCCACATCGCCATAGGGATACCTGGTCCCAGGCCAGAATGACCGTGGCCTTGACATACGGCCCGGTTGGCGTCGTCGGTGGGCCTGGCGCGCGACCTCGCCGTCGGTGCCCGCGGCCCGCTGGCACCGCTCGGCGACCATCGAGGCGGCCGAGGAGGCCGGCGCCACGAGCGGCCTGCTGACCGTCGGCCCCGTGGCGGGTCGCCTCCGCGACCTGACCGACGCCCTCGGCCGAGCCCGACGGTGCGCTCTCGGGGGTCAGGCCCCGCTCGGGGCGCCGGGCAGTGCCGGCAGCTCGGTTCCGTCCGCGGCGAACCGATGCTTGTGCAGCGTGCGAGTGCGATAACGCCTGGAGTACAGGGGGTTGAAGATCCCCAGTACGAGTACGGCGAGCAGGATCCACGGCCCGGGTTGGGGTGGAAGCAGGAGTCCGGGCTCCATGAGAGCGGTGAAGCCGGGTCCGCTCAAGACCATCATGAGTACGAAGAGGCCGATGCCCTCCAGATGACCACAGAGGTTTCTGCGGAGGAAGTGGAAACGGCCGAGGGCATCGTCCCGGACCCACATGCGGTACCGATCCGGGACACGCTTGGCGAACAGGCGGTAGGCGAGCCAGTGGTGCAGCGGAGGGCGGTCCCGCAGCCGGGTCAGCAGCCCGCCGCGCACGATGTCCCACGCCTCGCCCATCGACGGCCGTGTCGCGCCGGGCGGGGCGGCGTCGAGCAGGGTGCCGATGAGTTCGGCCTCCCGGGCGTCCCGGTAGCGGGGCGGGTAGGTGCGCAGCAGCAGGCGACTGTGTCTCTCGTACGTGTCGTTCATCATCCCGCCGGGTTGAGTGCGAAGGGAAGGGTGCCGAGCCGGCGCGCGGCCCGCTGGGCGAGCTGTGCCCGTCGTGCGGTTTCGGCGGTGAGGGCTTGGCGGCCCTCGCCGGTCAACGTGTAGTAGCGGCGGAATCGGCCGCCGACGACCTCTTCGCGGTCGAGTGCGACCAGGCCGTCGCCGGCGAGCCGGTCCAGCGCGCCGTACAGGGTTCCCGCGCCCAACTTGACTCTCTCGTCGGAGAGTTCGCGGACTGCGGTAATGATCCCGTAGCCGTACAGCGGCTCGGGGGCCAGTGCGAGCAGGATGAGGTAGCTCTGCTCTCTCAGTGGCTTCATGACTGTTATATATCGCGCGGCGATATATAACGGCAAAAGACAGCCGGGGGGTTGGCACTACCCGAAGTCGGGCGGCCGGCCGGATCGTGCCGGGTGGGTGTGGGCGCGGATCCTGGATCAGGCAACCGACCGGCATCTCCCCCCAGGAGTTGACTCGTGCGTTCATCGGCACGGCACAGGCACCACCCTTCCCGACGACCCCGGATCGGCCGGCGCGGCGCGGTCTCGGCCGTGGCGGCGCCGGCCGCCGGCCTGATCGTGGCGGGGGTGATGGCACCGCCCGCCGCGTCGGCCGCCGGCCGGACGGCGTACAGCGGGGCCTGAACGCGCTGGTCGGGCCCGACGGCTCGCCGGGCGCGCTCGCGAGCGTCAAGGACCGGGACGAGCGCACCCGTACACACCGCGGGCGTGGGCGACATCGCCACCGGCGCGAAGGTGCCCCGGGACGGCCGGGTCCGGGTCGGCAGCAACACCAAGGCGTTCACCGCGGTGGTCGTACTGCAACTGGTCGGCGAGGGCAGGATCCGACTCGACGAGCCGATCGAGACCTACCTGCCGGGCGTGGTCACGGGGACAGGATCGACGGGAACGTCATCACCGTCCGACACCTGCTCCAGCAGACCAGCGGGCTGCCCAACCACACCGAGTTCAACCTGGAACTCCGGTACTACGAGGCGCGCGAGCCGGTCGACATCGCGCTGCGACACCCGGCCGACTTCGCGCCCGGCGAGCGCTGGAAGTACCGCAACACGAACTACGTACTCGCCGGCATGCTCGTCGAGAAGGTGACCAGGCACCCCATCGCCCGAGAACTCGACCGGCGCATCATCAAGCGCATCGGCCCGCGCGACACCCACTTCCCCGCCCGGCACGACAGCACCATCCGGGGCCCGCACCCCAGGGGCTACGACCGGGAGTCGCCGGGTGCGCCGCTGACCGACATCACCGAGATGGACCCGTCGTGGGCGTGGTCGGCCGGCCAGATGGTCTCCACCGACTCCGACCTGAACCGCTGCTACGGCAAGCTCCTGAAGGGCGACCTCCTCGAACCGGTCCAACTCGCCGGGATGCGCGGCAACACCCGCCCGGCGGACGGTACGTTCGAGGATTCCGAGGGTGGCCTTGAGCGCCGACTCTGGGACCACCGGGAAGGTGAGGCGCCGCTTCCACTCCTCGGCGAGCCTTGACCAGTCGTAGTAGGACGTCACGAGGGTGCCGCCCTCGGCCGGCTCCAACCGGTAGCCGTACACGTGGCGGACGTGCGGTCGGATGCGGCCCTCGACGGTCCAGGCGATCTCCTCGTTCGGGACGAGCTTGGTGGCCGCTGTGCCTGGCTGCGCCGCTGTTGTCCTCGGTCGAGATCGTCGGGCCCGGTGGGCGGATCGCCTGGGCTGAACGCGTCCCGGCGTCCGCCCGGGGCGGTGCCCACGCCGACGACACGATCGAAGTCGGTGGGAACCTGCCTTTGATCTTCGATCTGGTGGTTCCCGACGATGCGTTTCTTGGCGGCTTCACCTCGTGGATGGCCACGCAGGCTCTCAACACATCGGCGACACGGTTGCACGTGACGGTCGAGGACCCGGGAATCGCCCGGTTCCGTTCCGCGGCCGGTGCTGCCAACGGAGAGCGGGACGGTCGCCTGGTGGGGTCATCAGTGCCCAGGCACTGAGAGAGGACCGATCCACAAGCGTGTCCGGGTGGCGGCCGGTTGCCTGTCCGGGGCGATTCCTCCCGTGCTCGGTCGTCACCCGGGGGTGGGCGGTTCCGTGATCGAGGGTCGTGATGCTTCGGTGAGGTCGGCGCCGGTGGCGGCTTCTCGCCGGGAGTGGTCGACGCCGTGCCAGTCCAGGCACATGACGGTCGCGTCGTCCTGTAGATGGCCCCGGGCGGCGTCGACGATGGCTCCGACGAGGGCGCGGGCGGCCTCGCGGGGATGCAGCGCGCGGGTGCCGACGATCAGGTCCGACAGGTCGAGACTCGTGACGTTGCGGTCGAGCATGCCGTCGGTCAACATCACCAGCCGGTCACCGGGCCGCAGATCCAGCGACTGCACCCGATAGGCGGGGGCTTCCGATGCTCGGAAACCGAACCCGAACCCGAGACCGAACGGCGGGTCGATGTCCGGAACGATCTCCCGCACCTTTGCGTCCCGCATCCGCAGCGGCCAGGGGTGCCCGGCGTTGACGAACTCGGCCCCGCCGTCGAGGAGGCTGATACGCAGCAACTGGCCGGTGACGTAGGCCTGGCGGGCGTGGTCCCGCATGGCCCGATCGGCCTGGCGGGCCTGTTCGCCGAGGTCGGCGCCCGCCCGCCGGGCCCTGCGCAGGGCACCCACCACGAGGGTGGCCAGCAGCGCGGCGTCGACGTCGTGACCCATGGCGTCGGTCACCGAGAGCTGGACGGTGTCCCGGTCGATCACGTAGTCGAAGGTGTCGCCCCCGACCCGGTCGGCGGGCTCCAGCGCCCCGGCGACCGCGAACTGCGCGGCCTCGCAGGCCAGGGACGCGGGGAGGAGTCGGTGCTGGATCTCCGCGGCCAGACTCAGCGGGGTGGTGCGCCGGCCCCACTGGTACACGTCGGTGTAGGACCGGTTCGCGATGACGATGTACGCCAGTGCGTGCGCGGTCTCGCCGATCTCGCGCATTGTCCCCGCGTCCGGTGCCGCGGGCAGGAACAGTTCGAGGAGCCCGATGGCGTCCCCGCGGTTGGTCACCGGGGCGACCACCTGCACTTGCGGGCCCCCGTCCAGGGCCTCCACGCTCGGGCGCTGGGTGCGGATCACGTCGTCGTACAGGGTGCCCCGCAGCGGGATGCGCCGGGCCGGCTCACCGGTCTCGACGGTGCCCGTCGCCCCCAACCGCACGACCGAACCGCCGGTGAAGTCGGTGATCAAAAACGACACCGACGCGGCCCCGAGGTGCTCCCTGAGCATGCGCGCGACCACGTCGAGCGACTCCACCGGCGCCGCGGCCTCCGCCGCCGCCAACGTCCCCGCCAAAGTCATCGCCCCGCCCCGGTGGCTCCCGTCCCCGACAGGACGAGAGTCCGACCCGCCGTTGGGCCCTTCAGCGGTCACAACGACTCCCACTGCTCGACGACGCCCCGGGCCTATTCCCGAACCTGCGCGACTTTCATGCCGAGCTCGGCACGGGACACGTCAACATTGCACCACCCCCGCAGCCCCGCGGCCCGCCCGCCCGGCCGGCCACGGTGAACGACCACGCGGACGGGAACCCGGATCCCGCGCCTGCGGTGATGCCCGCGAGGGGCTACCGGTCCCGGAGGTCGTGGACAACGAGACCGAGCTTTTGGATGGGCTGGGCGGGATCCTCGTGCCGGATTGGGGCGTCGGAGTGCTCGGGGGTGACCGGCGGGCCTGACTCGCTCACCTGGTGCTCTCCACCCCGGTGAACAGCCGGTAGTGGGGTGCGTGGTGTCCCGGCAGGAGGGCCGGGAGCGGCGGACCGGCGGCCGAGGTCCGCGACACCGTGCCGCCCCACCGCCCGCCGACCCCGGGGGTGACGGCCGCGCCCCACCGCTGCTCGTGGTCGATTACCTCACCACCGAGCGCACGAAAATCTATGCTGGCCGCAGTAGACATCAGGTGCTGGTGTGGTTATGGTTTCTGTCGTAGCCCAGAGAGGCCGAAGGGCCTGGCAGAGACGAACTGCCGGCCGCAGTACCCGTGGTAGCAGTGCGCAATACATGAGGTCGCAGGTGCAGGACGGTGCGCTTGTGG
This sequence comes from Embleya sp. NBC_00888, assembly GCF_045207655.1. Classification (NCBI taxonomy): domain Bacteria; kingdom Bacillati; phylum Actinomycetota; class Actinomycetes; order Kitasatosporales; family Streptomycetaceae; genus Embleya; species Embleya sp. NBC_00888. Next base: position 5,396,632 of record NZ_CP108785.1, read on the forward strand.
AGTCCCGAAGCCAGGTTGTCGCAGGACGGCGACGGGACTGACGGACGCACCGGGCGGTCCGCAACGACCGGGGCCGCCGTGAGCAGTACCGCAGTTGGGGCAGTCGCAGTAGGCAGTCCGCAGTAGAGCAGTGGAGTAGGTGGGCGGTACCTCGGTGAAGGCGTCGGCTGCGGGCGCGCGCACCGGGAGGTTCGGCAGTGGGGTTCCAAGCCAAGAGCGAGACGCAGGGTCGGCGACGGGGCTGGCTGTCGAAGCGTGGAGAGTGGCGCCGTCACGGGCCACCGGGCAGGACGCATCACCCGCGGCACACAAGAAAGCAGTACCGGCAGTACGCAGAAACCGATAAGGCAGTACCGGTAGTACGCAAGATGGTCACCGAGGAAACAACGAAGGAGTGGAAGCGCCATCGGGATCGCCCGGGCGGAAACCTGAGCCCGGGTACCGCAGGACATCGTCAGTGAGGTGGTCTCCGGTCAAGCAACCGCGATCCCCGCGCCCCCGACGCCCTCCCGGTCGGGTCCGCGGAAACAACGGGCCGGCGCAGTGTCAGGGTCGGCGGATGGTGTAGCAGTTCCTTCGGGGCCCTGGCGCCAACGGCACCAGGGCCCCTCACGCGTTCCACAGACGACAGAGAATGGCGTCACCTGCCGGGCCGCGATGACCGCCGAGGCCGCGGCCCGACCCGACGAGGAACACCGCGCGATGTACCGCCGCTCCCTCGCCACCCCCGACCCCGCGATGGAACCCGTCAACCGCACTCTCGACACCAACCTGAACGCCTTTGTCCTCGAACGCCTCGAAGGACTCCACACCCCCGGTCACCACGTCGGCCCCAACGACCTCGCGCCCGGCCGGCTGCGCTCGGACCTGGACCAGCAGTCGATGGCGAGCATGGACCGCCTGTTGGATCGACGGATCGAGACCGTCGCCGATCGGATCCGGCGCGGCAAGGCGGCATAGACCCGTCCACGGGCCACCGGTGATCCCCTTCCACCGGTGCCTGCGCGACGAACGAGAATGGCTCCGACCGCGCGTTGCCGCGCTCGGAGCCGCTCCCCGTCATCCTCCGCGGGGCACAGCCCGCACAACACGCCGAGCGAATGTGTGGGCCCCGCGAAAAGCACCCGCCAACTGTTGCACCGACCCGGCCCCGGCGCGGGTGGTTCACCCGAACGAGGCAAACGCGCCACCACGACGTCGGCGAACCGAACGGCCCGGGAGCGGATCCGAGACCGAGCCACACATCCGGCCGGGGCGAGCGGATCACCTCCGGTCGGGGTCAACGCAGTGTCGGCCGAGCATGCCATCGGACCCCAAACCCGGCCCCAATCCCCGTTCTCATGTCCATCGCATGTCCAGCGCGGTGAGCGCGTCGAGGCGCTCGGGCGGGTATGTGGCGCGTCGTTGTCACGCGTTCGCGAGGGCGACCCCCAACTTGAACTGGTGCGTTTGGCCGCCGTGTTCGACAGCCTCGACGTGCTTGCGCGGAACGGTGAGGTGCCCTTCCCGCTCCCCGAACGTCGCCGTCGCGGCGAGGGTGAGGGTCCACCGGTCCGCCCGCGCCGCCGCTGCCCCTGCCGTCACCGTCGCGGGCTGCTCCGTCTGTTCGGTGGCTTCGACGCCCACACCCGCCGGCGCCTCTCGCTGCGCCGGTGTCAGGTCCGCCCAGTTGCGTCGTTGCCGCTGAAGCCGTGTTCCGACGTCCTCGCCGCCGACGGTGTACCCGGCCAGGTCGTCGATGCCGCCGCCGGCTTCGGATGTCGCTTCGGTCCTGCAGGCACCGCGGCATTCGACCGGTTCCGGGGCCGGGCCGTGTGCGTCGCCTGCCGCGCGGCGACGCCGATCGTCGCGTACCTCGTCGGTACGCCGGTCACGGTCGCGGCGGCCTACGCGCCGGCCCGCAAGGCCGGGAGGGTCGCGCCGATGGCCGCGTTGCGCGAGGCGCCTCGGGAGCCGGTCCGATCGTCGTGGCGGCGCGTGCTGTCGGGCACGGGGCTCCTCGTCCCGGCCGGGGTTGGGGCCTTCGCGGGCGGCATGCAGGCGTTGATCCCGACGATCGTCTGTTCGTCGGCGGCGTTTGTCGTACTGAGGCCGATCCTGGTCCGCCGGTTGTTGCCCGTGCTCACGAGCGCTTTCCCGGCGAGATGCGGTTCGATGGGTCGGCTCGCCGCGCGCAACGCGGTGCGTGATCCGCGCCGCACGGGATCGACCGCCGCCGCGCTCATGGTCGGCGTGGCCGTGGTGTGCGCGATGTCGGTGATCGGCGCGTCGATGGTGGCTTCGCAATCCGTGCCGGCCGACCGGATGCTCGGCGCCGACTTCGTGATCGCCGGCGACGGCAAGGACCTTGCCGGCAACGCGGGCGACACGGGATTCGGCGACGACGTCGCCGGCGCGGTCCGGGGCGTGCGCGGCGTGCGCGTGGTCGTGAACGAACGTCAGAGCACCGTGCGGGTCTCGCTCCGGCTCGGTGGGGGACGCGCTCACCCACGGGAAGATCGTCGTCGGCGACGACTACGCCGCGCGGCACCGCGTACGCGTGGGCGACACGGTACGGCTGCGCGCCGAGGGCGGACCCGAAGTCCCGCTGACGGTGGGCGCGATCCAGGTCGTGGAACCGCCGGGCGGCAGCATCGGCCGGGTGCGGGGCGCCCCCATGGTCGGCAACGCCACGTTGGACCGGATCGCTCCCGGGGCCCGCGCGACCACGGTCTTCGCGACCGCCGCGTCCGGCGCGGACCGGGCGGCCTTGGGCCGGGAACTCCGGGCCGCGCTGGTCGACCATCCGCAACTGACCTGCCTGGACCGCTCGGGCTTCCGGGCGGCGGCCCGCGACCGGGTCGGCGCCCTGCTGACCGCGGTGTACGCGATGACCGCCCTCGCGATCCTCCTCGCGGGACTCGGCGTGCTCAACACGCTCGCGCTGTCGCTCCTGGAGCGCACACGCGAGATCGGCCTGCTGCGCGCGGTCGGCGCGTCCCGAGTCCAGATCCGCCGACTGATCCGACTCGAATCCCTCGTCATCGCCGGTTACGGCACACTGCTCGGCCTGCTCCTGGGCGTCGGTTGGGGCATCGCGAACCAGCGCGCCACGGCGGCCATGACCGTGCTCGCGATCCCCTGGCCCACGATCGTCGCGGTCGCGATCGGCGCCGCCGCAATGGGAGTCGCGGCAGCGACACTCCCGGCCCGCCGCGCAGCCCGGATGAACATCCTGACGGCGATCGGCGACGGCTGATGCGGCCCTGCCATGTTCCGTGGAGTCCGGGCAGAGCACACCGCGCGGCGCGACGGGGCCGGGTCGTCGCCAAATTCGCAAGACCGCCGGAGACGACCCGCCGGGTCGTCACGGCCGACCGCTCCGTACCGAAGGAGCACAGAGAGGCAGGACGGACATGAGAAGTGGAACGAAGAGGCGCATCGGCGCCGTGATCACCGGCTGGGGACTCGTCGCGGCCCTGTCCATCCCGCCCGCGACGGGGGCCGTTCCCGCAGTGGGATCGCCGACCCGAGGCGGAGACGAACTCCGCCACGCCCTGGACGCCGTCGTCGGCGCCGGTGCCACCGCCGTCCTCGCGCGCGTCGACGGCGACGGGGCACACCGCGCGCTCGCCGCCGGAATCGCGGACCACGCCGACAACACACCGATGCGCCCCGACGCGACCTTCCGCATCGGCAGCACCACCAAAACGTTCATCGCGACCGTGGTCCTGCAACTCGTCGGCGAAGGCCGAATCGGCCTGGACACCCCAATCGAGCACTACCTGCCGGGCGTGGTCCCGGGCGGTCCCGGGATCACCGTACGGCAGGTCCTCCGACACCAGGCAGGCATCCACGACTACGTGTACGCACTCGATATCGGTAGCGAGAACTGGTACCTGCACGGCCGTTGGCAGACCTGGACGGCGAAGGACAAGGTCGCCGCCGGTGTCCGGCAGCCGCCGTACTTCAATCCGGGCACGGGCTACCGCTACTCGAACACCGACTACGTCCTCGCGGGAATGCTGATCGAGAAGGTCACCGGTCGTACCTACGCGGACGAGGTCACCGCGCGTGCTGCGACCGCTCGGCATGACACACACGACCTTCCCCGGCACGTCCGCCACGATCCCCGGACCGCACGCCCACGCGTACGCGGAACTCGTGCCGCAGCCGATCGACGTCACCGAGTTCAACGCCTCCCAGGCCGGCGCGTCCGGCGAAATCCTCTCCACCGCCCGGGACTTGACCCGCTTCATCCGCGCCCTGGCGACGGGCCGTCTGCTCCGGCCCGCGCAACTGCGCGAGATGACCGACACGATCGACGCGGGCGCGCCGTACCGATACGGCCTCGGTCTGGAATCGGAAGTCCTGCCCTGCGGAAAGTCGGTGTGGGGCCACCCGGCGGCGCACCGGGATTCATGACCGAACTCTGGACCACCGAGGACGGCCACCGCAGTGTCGCCGTGTCCTACAACCCACTGGGCCTGAAGCCTGACGACGCCCAACGCCGAGCAGTGGAAAGGGTGTTGGCCGCCGCGCTGTGCGGCCCGTGATCAACGGGGGCGTCGCCCGAGCCGCGCGCCCTCCGACCTTGTGCCGCGCCGGGCAACGTTTGCCTCGTTGTGGCGCCCGGCACGGCATCCGCCCCTGCGGGGCTCCTCGCCGAGCCCGCCGCCCCGCCGCTCCTCGGACGGATGTCGGGCCGCCTCGTGCAGAACGGGGCGGCCCGAGTGCCGGCGACGCGGAGCCCGTCGGTAGGGCTGGTCGTCGTCGGCGCTGCACCTGCATCCCGTGGACTCTACGAGTGGCCAACAGTGCGGTGCCATCCGTGTAGCGGGCGAAGAGTTGCGGCACCCACGACCGCACCCGCCCCCAGATCCGGGCGCAGGGACCCTGGGCGATCAGGGGCTGGAGGTGGGTGACGCGGATGGGCAGGCTCTCGTGGACGGCGCGGGCGTCGACGGGTGAACGGGCCCTGCGTGTCCCTTTGATTCCGCGTCCGGATCACCGGCAGGGAATTCGTCGACGAGGACTACGACGGCACGTTCGACATGACCTCCTGTGGTTGCCAGGGTGACGGCGACCTCACCACACCCTGGTCGGGGCCTTCGGGTCGCTGACGGACGACGGCGCGATCTGCCTGCTCGTGGCAGAACTCATTGGGGTCGGCCACATCGAGCCCGCCGAGGCCGCCCGGGCCGTCCACGCGGCCGGCTTCGGCGAGCCCGCGTTCAAGAGCGCCGCCCCGCACCCGGCGGAATGCCGTCGCGGGAGCGGGGAAGGAATCCTGTGTTGCCGCGTCGCCCCGCGCGGTTTCGACATCGGCTCGTTCGATGGGCCGTGCCCGCCCGTCCCCGGATACATCCCGAAGGACACCCGATGCCCGCGGACCCGATCCTGATCGTCGACACCGTCCTCGCCGGTCCCTTCGCGCTGGTCACACCCGCCGGGGAGATCGACGTCGACACCGCGCCGGACCTGCGACGGGCCTTGCATCGCTGCCTGCACCACCGCTCGGCCGAGCTCCATGTGGACCTGTACGCCGTCCGGTTCTGCGACTGTCGCGGACTCGACGCGTTCCTGAGCGCCCGTCGCCGGGCCCGGGCCCTGGACGCGCTGGTGGTCCTGCACGAGGTGCCGCCGATCGTGGCCGAACTCCTGGACGTCACCGGGACCCGACACCTGTTCACGGTGCTCTGAACCTCGACGGCCCCGGACGTGAGTAATCGGGAAGCGGGAAGTCCCGGCGTGGGAGGAGTTCGTCCGCGAAACCGCGACGCGAATCGCGACGAAGACCACGACCGGACGCGCGGGTTGGCATTCCTCGAGGGCGTCGGCCACTTGGTGCGCGATCTCCGCCACCTGCGGCGGCAGGTAGTCGTCGAGGGTGTCGACGTCCCCGCAGAGCGTGGCGTGCAAGCCGTACAGGCACACCCGGATGAACAGGTCCTGCGGGTCGCTCGACCCGGCGTTCGCCGGCGCCTGCCGCGCACGCAGGCTCGGCTCGCCGATCGCGTCCTCGGACGGGGCGAGCAGGGCCGCGAGACGGGCCCGGTCCTTCGCCTGGGGACCCGGTTCGCGGTCGCGTCGTCGGTGACGTTCGGTTCGCTGAAGCGAAGGACGTCCCGGATGTGGCAGATCGCCTCGGCGGCGAGTTGAATAGCCGCCCGGCGCAGCGGCTCGGGCATCGGGGTGGAGTCCATCTCCCGCAGGCTGAAGTCGCCGCCCGGGTCGGTGTCCGTGTTCCGCCGTGTCGACGTGCTCGTTCACCCGGACAGGCCGGTAGTGACGGAGCCTGGGAAGCCGGGATGGTCACGTTCGGGAGATCCTCTTCCTCTTGTCGCAGGTGCGGAGCTCCGTTCCCGGTCCGTTGCTCGCGGGAAGTCCCCGAGTGTCGGTGCGGTCGGCCGGGTGAAGGCTCCGCTCGGCGCACCAGGTCGTCCAGGACGCTGAGGGCGCCGGATGCCGGCGGGGGCTGTTCGGCTGTGGCCTTGGCCTGTCTTCCGGCGGCCCGAGTCGTGAACAGGCCTGCGGTGACGCCGCCCGACACAGTGGAACCGGTCGTGATCGTGGCGAAGGCCATCCCACTGCGCGGCTACATGTCGGTTGCCGATACGGGATCCGGGTCGTTGCGCGGCCTCTCCCGTCAGGTGCTCGGCCACCAGGCATCGATGTGATCGATTCGGATCCGTATTTTCTGTCGCCGGGCCTTCCCGACCTCCCCTTCCGAGTCCGTGTGCAAGTGCAGGTACGCCCTCGCGTCGTCCTCGACGGAGTGGTTCTTTTCGTACTTCTGCTTCTGGTCCGGGGAGAGTGCTTCCCCCACGAAAGCACTCACGGCGATCACTTGGCCGCTCAGCACGACCCCTCGGACCAGCACCTGAATCCGGTAGGGATCACTCCTGGATTGTTCATCCGAGGCATCGAGAGATATGAATTTCAGCAAAAGGTCTGAATCGGTCATATATGAATTATCCTGGGCTCATCGGACCTGTGCGCGTTGTGGACAACCGGTCCCGCTGCCGGCTCCCGAGCGGGCGGTCCGCTTGGGCGTGCCTCTTTTTCGCGCGGCCGCGACCGTGCCGAACCCTGCATTCGCATCCCCGGTGCGGGTGCCGGCCCCTCCCTCGCCGGCCGATCACGTCGGGGGGTCCATCACGATCGTGCACAGCCCGATCAACGCCACCCGCGCCTCGGACAACAACAGCAGGTCCTCGTAGAGCGCGCTCGAGGGGCTTACCCACGCCTGTTCCCAGGCGGAGGCAGGGTGTTCGGGCGGGCGCCGGCTCATGTCCGCGTCCACCGCCTCGCACCACGGCTTCACGACGGCATGCGCGTCGCAGCAGGCGACCAGGGCCGCCGGCAGCGTCGACGACGCGGGAACGGCGGCGTATTCGACGAGGATCGGCACCGTGACCGCGACGGTCCCGGCGTGGGCCAGACCCCACCACACGAGCGGGTCGTCGTCGGCGCCGGGCTCGAACGCCCCGGGCGCCGGAGGCCCGGTCAACACCCGCCACACCTGGCCGGCGAGGTCGCGTTCCCGCGGCGTTCGGCGTCCACCGCCCGGCCGCGCGTTCACGCCGGGCGTGGTCGGCCGCCATCCATGCCCGGCAGGCGGCGTTCGCAAACTCGCTCGCGTCGTGACCGTCGAACCACTCGAACTCGTCGGGGCGCATGCGCTCAGCGTGCCTGCCCACGCCGAACCCAGGCCTGCCCGCACCGACCAGGTGCTGCCCGACCCCGGCCCAACGCCACCCTCACGCCCGTCCCGGCTCGCGCCGCCCTCTTCTCCCTGTGTCCGGCGTTGCGCCTCCGGTACGTAGTCGAGGATCACGTCGTGGAAGGGCAGGGCGAGTTCGGGGCGGTTGCTGGAGTAGACCCCGTAGAAGGGGGCCTGGGCGTTGTAGTTCAGGTGGATGTCGCCGTGCCGGCCGGCCTGGTCCGTGGTGGTCCAGACGCCGTAGAGGCCGGGGGCGACCTTGCCGGGCCGGCTGGCCGAGCCGATGAAGTACTGGGCCGCGTAGTAGTACTTCTCCAACACCGGGTTGCCGATGTCGATGCTTGATGCCAGCCAGTACCGCTTCCACCAGTGGGCATGCTTCGTTGCGAGTGTGGAAAGCGTGCGTCCGTTCTGCGCGCCCGCCGCCCGGACCGCGTCCGTCTGCACCCCGCCGGGGTTCTTGCCGCCGCCGCTGACGGCCGTCACGATCGTCGCGGTTTGGCCGGGCCGCAGGGTGAACACGGTGCTTGCGGTCGCCCCCTTCACCATCGGCGCCTGTACGGAGTCGGCTCCCAACACCCGAGTGGCCAAGGCGGCCGTCGACAGCCAGTTGGTGCCGGAGGCGGTCGACCGCTGCGCCCAGGCGGTGTCCCCGCTGACCCCGGCGGTCGCCGGGTACGAGGGGGAGTTCGCGCGGGCCCACGTCTGGGCCACCAGCTCCACCGGCGAAGTCCCCTTCGAGGTCACGGTGACGACCAGGATGTTGTCCTCGGCCGCAAGCCAGGTGTCCAACGCCAGTGTGACGCCGTCCATCACGACGGAGGTGGTGACGTGGGCGTCCAGGATCCGCTGCACCTCGTGGAAGGCATCGGGGCTCGGTGCGCCCGGATCCGGCGCGGTCTTCGGCAGCGCGTACAACTCCAACTGACCGATGCGTGCACGGGGGTTGCGGATCGAGTCGTCGGTGGTGCCCTGGGTGGGTTCGGCGATGTACAGCCGCAGGTGGCGCGTGGTGAACGTGGCGACGTTCCGGTCGATCACCGCGGCGGTGTTGCCGGTGACGATGTCGACGTCGGTCCAGGTGCTGCCGTCCCGGCTGGTTGGGACGGCGAGGTCTTTGGTGTTGAATGCCTGGGTGCCGGGGCGGGCGGCTTCGTCGTTGCGGATGACGTACCGTGCGATGGTCTGCTCGGAGCCCAGGTCGAGGGTGATCCACTGGGGCTTGCCGACGGTGGAGACCCAGCCTTCGTAGCCCGGGGCCCACTGGCCGTTGACCGCGCGGTCGGGTGCGAGGAAGGCACTGCTCGCGGTCGCCTTGGCCCCGACTGCGAGATTTTCGCCACCCTGCTGTCGACTTCAGCGTGATGCCGCCGATCGGGAGCGGCTGGGTGCTGCCGTTTCCGTTCCAGAAGTCGCTCTTGGAGATGTGGAACGTCTTCACGCCGACGCTGCCGCCGGAGGTCACGCCGACGTCGCCGTTGCCGAGGAGCGCCGTATTGGGGATCTTGGTCGAGATCGAGCCGCTGTACTTCTGGTCCGTCCACTGGCCCGTGATCGCGGACAGCTTCGCCTGAAGCTTCGACCAGCGCTGCTCTGCGGTCGGAGGCGCTGTCGTGCCGCCGTTGTGTTCGTCCGCCGGCCCGGACAGCGCCGTGGCGGGACTCGCCGACAGCACCGGTCGGGTGACGCACCTGGAGGCGAGCACCGTGGTGCCGAGCCCGCGTACGGTCGCGGGCCTGGGCCGGCGGCCCGGCCCCGAGGCCGAATTCCACGTCCTCGATCTCCCCCACCCCGGCCCCGGGACACCGTGTCCGCTGCCCGGACGCCTGCATATTCAGGGATAATCGGGTGTCATGAGCCTTTCGCTCTTCGACGACAGGCGCTTGGCGCGGGATGTCCATGCCGCGGCGAGCCGGCACACCGGGCCCGATCAGGTCGGGGCCGGGATCTCCCGCGTGGTCGCCCCCATCGTGGCTCACGACGGGCTGAGCCTGCTGGCAACCGACCCGGCAACCGGTCTCGGTCTGGGCAGCTTCAGTTTCTGGCACCAGTACGACCCCGAACTGGTCAGCGCGCTCGTCATGCACCAGTATCTGAGCGGTGACCCGCGGCAACCGGCGGTTCCGGCTCTCCCACGGACTCCGGCTGTGGTCGTGGGCACGGACGCGCACGGGTCGCCGGAACCGCGTCTGCGGGAGATTCTCACCGCGCATGGGGCGAGTTCGGGGTTGCGGCTGCTGCTCCGGGACAGGCACGGCTTGTGGGGGGCTCTCGGGCTGCTCCGCTGCGAGGGCGCGGCGCCGTTCGGTCAGGACGATGCGCAGCGGGCGGCCCGGCTGGTACCGGCCTTGGTGGCCGCCCTGCGCCGGTACGCGACAGCCGGCCCGCTCTGCCCCGAGGTACCCCCTCTTCCGGCGGGAGTGATCACCGTCGGCTCCGACCATCGGATCAAGGCCGTCAGCCCCCAGGCACGCCTGTGGCTGGACCAGTGGTCCGCGCACACCATGCCCGCGTGGGCGCCGCACACCTCCTTCGTCTCGCTCTCCCTCGCCGCCCGGGCGGCAGCGCGTCGGCAGGACGCGTCGGTTCCCCTGGTCTGCGTGCCCCCGGCGGTCCACGGCCGCTGGATCACCTGCCAGGGCCAGGCGCTCGACGCGGACGCCGCCGGCGATGTCGCGCTCGTCATCCAGGGGGCCACGTGGGACCTGGTCCTGCCGTCCCTGGCCGAGTGGTACGGCATCACTGCCCGCGAACGCGACGTCGTCGCACAACTGCGCATCGGGGCGTCCGTCAAGCAGATCGCCCGCCGCCTCGACCTGTCCGCGTACACGGTGAACGACCACCTCAAGGCGGTCTTCCGCAAGACCGGCGCAGACGGGCGCGATGAACTCGTCGCCGCGATAACACGATGAGCGGCCGGACGTACATCCCCGACATCAGGGGGGTCCGGCAGTCGCGGTGCGACCCGACGATGGTGGAGACGCCGGAACATTGGAAGCCGGCGCGCACACGGAAAGGGAACCTCCACCATGCTTGCACTCACCCACCTGGTCAGGACTGGCCTGGCAGTCGGTACGGCAGTCGTGCTGGCGACCGGCCTGACCACCAACGCGCAGGCCGCCACGGGAAATTTCCGGTACTTCAACACCAACGGACAGGAGTTCAGGGTCGCCAACCCGCCGGACAACGTCTGTATCACCCTCCAGGTCCGGGCAACCTCGATGAGCAACGAGACGAACAAGACGGTGAGCGTCTACCTCGGCACGAGCTGCGCCACCTTCGTCACGAACCTGGCCCCCGGCCGCGGGCTGTCCTACGTCGGAGGCCCCCAATCGGTGCGGGCCATCGGTTGAGCGGGCGATAGGAGCCGGCTCTCCGGCGCATCGCCGAGCGGGACCCGTACGCGTGATCCGGTGGGCCGGTCCGGCCACCGGATCACGGTCTTCTCCGGCGGCGTGCACGAAAGGGTGCCCGAGGCGCGCCTTTCCGGAAGGCGAGGGCCGGCAACACGTGACATATGTCGGGCAGCCGGCTGCGGTCCTTGTTCGCCTGGGCGAGGAAGAACGGCGTCGTCTTCCGCAACCCGACATCCCGGATCAGGTCGGCGAGCGGGTCACCACCGTGCTGCAGCCGCTGCCGCCCGCGCTGGTGGCCCGTTCCGCCGAGGCCGTGACCAGCCCGGCCGGGCGTCTCGCCCTCGTCCGGGCCGCGATCCACGCCGCCCGGCCCGGAGCCATCCGCGCCCTCCAATCGGACGACGTCGACCCCGGCAGCCGCCGAATCCTCCTCAACGGATGCTCCCACCCCTGGACGACCTGTCCCGGCAGACTCTGCCGGCCTGGCTGGATCGCCGGCGCCGGCCGAACACCGCCAACCCGCACCTGATCGTCAACATGAACACCGCGCTGGAGACCGGCCCCGATCAGCGGCTGATACATCGACCGCGAGTTCTGCGGCCAAGGAGCCACCCCGGACCGACTCCACGCGGATCGCCGACTCGAAGAAGCCCTCGTCGACGGCCCCGACCCGCTCCACCTCGTCGAGGTCTTCGGCCTGGACGAGAAGACCGCCGTGTCCTGCTCGCCCCTGAGGCGCTGGAAGACCTGCGGTTGAGCGACAGCGAGATCGAGGCCGTCATAGAAGCACCGGCCGAAGCTCTCGCCTCGTTCCGCGAGGACCTCGCTCACGTGCTCGCCTACGGACGCCCGGACGTTGTGCTCGGGCGTCGGCGGTGTGCGGATCGTCCGCCAGTTCGCCACCCGCCGCCGGGTTCGGCCGCCGTTCGCGTCCTTCCTGCGCTCCTCTTGTGGTGGCGGTGTGTGGGTGTGCATGCTCGAACCGTTGTCACCGTGCGGGGAGGGGACGGCCGCGGCCGATACCGGGGCACGTGAACAGCCAACCGGGGGCCTGGCGTTGGACGCGCCGGAGTCGCGTCTGCCGGTGAACCCGTCCGGGGCTGAGCCGTTGCCGGACCTGACGAATCGACAAGGCCCGGTGCCGTTCGCGTTCCGCTTCCTGGTTCCGGGCATCGGCGCCGGCGGCATCCTCCCCGGGGACCTGTCCTACGACGAGGACGCCCAGACCGGCTGCCCGCGCCACCGTCGACCCGGCCGCCGACGTCGGCACTCGGTCGGCCGAACTCGGCCTCCCCGGGGAGCGGTGAGAACGGCGGAACAGCGGAGACATCGCGCCAGCCCGAGTGACTCCTGCGGCGCGTCGGGGTCGCCGGCCGGGACCGGAACGGGAGCTCCGACCGGCCGCCGCGCTCGCGCGACTGCACACACGGGCACGACGCCTGGCGGCGATGGCCAAGGCGATCCGCAGACATGCCGCTCAGGATTTCGTCGAGGTGTGGGGCGATCGACCGCACGGGCAGGTGGCACGCTGTGCACAATGGCTTGGAGTGCCGCCGCCCCCGGGGTAGAACAGCCCATCCGGATGGGCGGCGTTCACAGGCGGGCGCGCCCGGTCGCGATCCGACTCCCCGCCGAGCCCCTGCGTACCCCCACGCCAACCGGGTCCGGAGACGACGGCACCGAGTACGGTCGAGACGGCGCCTCGTTTCTGATCAGGCGAGAACGCCGCAGAACCTCCGGCACGGATCCTAACGGCGACGTCCGGCACAGGGGACGACAAGCACCTCGGGTGCCCGAATTCGACCACCGGTCCCGTCCGCCGGATCCGGATGTCAGGCGCGGCGTGGGCGCGCGGGTCGGGGGAGTCCGCGTCCTGGGGGTCGACGCCGGTGGCGGCGGAGGCGTCCTCGCCTCCGCCGGGTCGGCGGGACGGGCCCTTGGGGCCTCGGTCATGGGTGCCTTTGTCGCCGGATTTCCCGCTCTGTTCCTCGCCGCGTCGGCCGGTGCTCTCGACCGTGTCGCCGGTGACCTCTTCGGTCTCCTCCTTCGACACGGTCCGTCCGGGCCCGGGGGCGGGCGTAGTCGTCGGGGTGGAACGAGCGGTGCGCGCTGTCGTTGTCCTCCTGGTGGGTGGCATTCACGGAAGGGGACCAGCCGCGATTCTCGGCGTCGACCCGGCCGCCGGCGCTCTTGTCGCGATGTTCGTCTGGCCGGTTCTTGTGCGTTGTCATGGCATACCGCGGATCTTCGGCCCCGAGAACCGCATCCGCGCGGAGCGGCACTCCAAGCCCAGTCCGTCGACGCGCCGTTCCCGGTGGTGTCGTGCCTGGGCGATCCCGTGTGGACCGCTTGGCGACTGTGCCCTGGTCCTGGCGTGGGCCGACGGCGAGCCGGCACCTCTCGCCGTAGTGCTTTTCGCTGCGAGCGCTGACCCCGATCGCGGTCGACAGAAGGTGTCCGGCGGTCGGATACACGGGGAGGGGCCGGCGAGCCGGACCGTGGGTCCGTCCGTGCTCTCGCCGAGAGTGTCGAGCGTCGCGGACGGTCGGACCACGACGTAGGGCATCGGCACCAGGAACGCGAAGCCGAGCACCACCAGGACGAGGAGCGGCGAGGGGGACGGGCGAGTTTGGCGAGCCGGGGTAGCCAAGCCGACATGACTGCTCTGGCGCGACGCTGCTCAGTCTCCGACCCGGTGAAGACCGTTGTCCGGGTCGACTTTCGGATCGCTCAGCAGCCGGCCCGCCTCCGCGAGTAGGGAACCGGTCGGCGCCGTCGTCATCGGGCCCGATCGCGCCGCCTCGGGCAGACGCTCGGACAGTACGGAGTGGAGTTCGACGGCTTGGTCCAAATCCTCCCGGACGCGGCGCAGTTGCGTGTCCGGTGAGGCTGTTGCGTCAGGCCGCGCCGAGGTGGTGCCGGTCGTGGCCACGGCCCGTCCGTACTCGCGCACCGCTCGTGCCAGTGCCTCCAGGAAGGCCGCGTAGGGCGCCAACGTTCTGCCGTCCGGGGTCAGGTCCACCCCGTCCGCTCGCGCAGTGTCCCGAATGGTCCTGGTGATCGCGATCGTGCGGGCCGCCAGGTCCTGCAGCGTGGGCAGGAAGCCGTGCTCGATCTCCGGTACCGGGCCATGGCGGTGCCGGCGCGGGTTCATCCGGACGCTCTCGCGCGCGTATTCGGTGGCCGCCCGCAGGTCCTCCCACCGTCGGGAGACCCGCAGTGCTCGCCGATACCGTTCGTCCGTCGCCGACGCGTCCCATTGCTTGCGCAGCCCGGTGGCCGACTCGGCCAGGATCTCCGCGACTTCGTCCGCTACGTCGAGCGCGGCGCGGCGGCTGTCCCGCAGGTGCATCGGCGGCCGGATCAGGAAGTTCACCGCGAGTCCGATCAGGGCTCCGAGGAGTGCCTCCCCGAGACGGTGTCCGATGGTGGCGCCGGTGACCGGGCCGTAGGACAGCACGAACAGCGCGCTGGTCGAGCTGTACATCCCCTTGTCCCCGAACCGTCGCCAGTTGCCGAGCAGCATCGTGATCGGCAGCACCGCCGCCATCGCCCCGATGGTGCTGCCGCACATCACCCAGGCGAGGGCGGCGATCAGTGTGCCGAAGGTCATCGACACCAGGACCTGGAGAGCATGAGCCACCGATCGGTACACCGTCGCCTGAACGAGCACGATCGCCACCCAGGGCGCCATGATCGCCATCGGGGCCCGCAGCCACCACCCTGCCACGGCCCAACTGAGCACCGCCGCGAGCGCGGCCTTGGCCGACTGCCAGACCAGATCCCGCTCGCACCCTGGACCTCGCCACGCGCGGGTCGCCGACCGCCCGATCCCCTGCAGCTCCGCCCCGACCACTGCGGGCGCACCACGAGTCGCCCCCAAGACACAGATGACATCACCCGAGCCTGTCCCGCCGTCCCGATTTGATACCCGTTCTTGTGTCTGGCGGAGTTCGGCCATTCCGGCGCGGGCGACGGTCGGGAACTCGAGCAACGGAGACCGACACTCGACGAACGAGCTGCCGGGGACGTGGATTTCGCAGTCGAACAGCCCGCTGCCCGCGCGTGTTCGCCTTTGATCGGCGCTTACTCGTCGAGTTCTTCGTCGACCACCCGGATGCTGCCGACTTTGGGGTCCACCGCGTCCGGAACGACCAGGCCGGCCCGGACTCCGGACGTCAGGTAGTCCACGACCGGGGCCGTGAGCCGTTCGCCGGGCAGCACGGCGGGGATGCCCGGGGGGTAGGGCGTGAGCATTTCGGCACTGATGCGGCCGACCGCGTCGCGGACAGGCACCTGGTCGGTGCGGGCGAAGAAGGCGTCCCTGGGCAGGAGTACTTGTTCCAGCCGCAGTTCGTGCGGAGCGGGAACCTGGACGCTACCCCGCTCGTCCGCCATCGAGTCGGCGTGTGCCGCCAGGTCTCGGAGCCCTTGGAGCAACTTCTCGGTGGTGTGGTCGTCGTCGGCGTAGGTCAGTTGCGCGCTGATCCGGCGGTGGTCGGAGACATGCAGGTTGATCCGGTGGTGCTCGCGCGGCCAGTCCGCGGCGGTGTAGCCGTTGGGGCCCAGCGTGTTGATGTCGATGATGACCTGGAGCGGGTCGAGGTCGTAGGCACGTTGTGGGCCCAGGAACTCTGCGTGGTCGACGTGCAGGCCGTCGATCTCCTCGATGCTCGTGCGCACCGAGCGGGCCCGACGCAGCGCGGCGTCGAGCAGGCGGTGTCCGTCGGCGACCATGTGCGCGCGCCAACCGTCGAGGGCCGCGTAGATCAGGACGTTGGGGCTGGTAGTGCCGAGAAGGTCGGCGCGGGAGGCGAGGACGTCGGGGTCCACGAGGTCGCCCTGATGGTGGAAGACCGAGCTTTGTTCCAGCCCGCCGCCCATCTTGTGCACGCTGGTCACGCAGACGTCGGCGCCCGCATCCATCGCCCAGGTGGGCAGGTCGGGGTGGAACGGCAGGTGGGCGCCCCACGCCTCGTCGACGATCAGCGGTCGACCACGACGATGGCAGACCTCGGCGATCGCGGCCAGGTCCGCGCACGTTCCCGGCTGCGCACTGCACGCCGATCTGTTGCCGGAGACCGCCCCGAGCGCGGCATACGGCTGGCTCCTGGCCATGCTCGGCCAGCAGTGCGGTTGGCCTGTGCCGGTGGGCGGCGCGGGCACGTTGACCGACGCGCTGGTTCGACGCCTCACCGCCAAGGGCGGCAACGTCCGCTGTGGCTCGCGGGTGACGTCGGTCGTCGTGCGCGGCGGTGCGGCTCTGGGAGTACGTACGGCGGACGGCGAGGCTGTGCGGGCGCGCCGGGCAGTGCTGGCCGACGTCCCGGCGCCGGCGCTGTACGGCGGGCTCGTCTCGTGGGACGACCTGCCCACGCGGCTGCGCGAGGACCTGCGTCGGTTCGCCTGGGACCCGGGGACGTTCAAGGTCGACTGGGCCCTCAACGGGCCGATCCCATGGACAGCGGATGCGGCGTCCGAAGCCGGCACCGTGCATCTGGTCGGCGACCTCGCGGAACTCTCCGACTACGCCGTACAGGTGGGCTCGGGCAGACTGCCCGCCCGCGCGTTCCTGCTGCTGGGACAGATGACCACGACGGACCCCACTCGATCCCCGGCCGGAACGGAATCCGCCTGGGCCTACACACACGTCCCCAGGCACGTCACCGAGGACCTCGGAGGTGGTCTGACCGGACGCTGGGACCTTGCGGAGACGGAAGCGTACGCCGATCGCCTCGAAGCACGGGTCGAGTCCTTCGCGCCGGGGTTTCGCGCTCGGATTACCGCGCGCCGGATCATGTCCCCGATCGCTCTGGAGGTGGCGGACGAGAGCCTGGTCGGCGGCGCCCTCAATGGTGGATCCGCCGCGCTGCACCAGCAGTTGGTCTTCCGCCCCGTCCCGGGCACGGGCGGATCGGGCACGCCGGTCCGTCGGCTGTATCTGGCCTCCGCATCCGCTCACCCCGGCGGGGGTGTGCACGGGGCCTGCGGCGCGAACGCCGCCCGCGCCGCGCTGCGCGCCGATCGCATGGCGATTGCCCGCGTCATCGGCTGCTGACCCCCGCCGGGCACGTCGAGCGCTCGACCGTTTCGTGATCGACGTCGACGGTCGGTCTCGAGGCACCGTCGGTCGGGGTGGGTCTGTCCGTGCGTGTCTCCCGATGGGGTTGCCGCTTCTACTGGTGGGGTTGTGGGGCCGCGGTCGTCTCGGTGGCAAGCAGGTCCATGAGCGCTTCGGGGCCGCCGCGGCGCATGGCCGCGCGTTGTCGTTGGGCGCCGGTTCCTTCGGCGAGCAATCGGTGCACCAGTGCGGTGACGCGCTCTGCGTCGCCGGCGTCCTCGAGGGCCGGCCGTACGTGGTCCATCAACCGGCCGACCAGGTCCGCGGCGGGGACGCGTTGGGGGATCCGCGGGTCGATGAGCGCGTCGCCCAAGCCGTAGCGCGCGGCGTGCCATTGGGCTGCGGCCAGGAGCTCTGGGGCCGGTCGGGCAAGGGGGGCGCCTGCCGTGTCCTCGGTCAGGGCCGTCGTGATCAACGCACGGACGACCCCCGCGAGGAGCACCGCCTCGTCGACGCGCAGTTGCACGTCCATGGCGCGCACCTCGACGGTGGGGTACCGCTCCGAGAGCCGGGCCTGCCAGTAGATCCTGCCGCGATCTCGCAGCGCCCCGACGTCCCGGAGATCGTCCACGCGCCGGTCGTAGTCGCCGGCATCGGCGAACAGCGGCGGGATGCCGCTGACCGACCAGCGGCCGAAGACGACGGTACGCCAGCCGGCGAAGCCGGTGTCGTCGCCGTGCCACATGGGAGAGTTCGCGGACATCGCCACCAGGAGTGGCAGCCAGGGCCGCAGCCGATTGATCACGGCGACGCCCGCGTCGCGGTCGGGTATCCCCACGTGGACGTGCATACCGTTGATCAATTGCTCGTCGACCGGTTGCGGAGCGTCCGTGTGCAGGGACCGGTAGCGCGGACGTGCCGTTACCGACGCCCGCCCCTCGGAGGCGAAGGCCGCCGAACCGCAAGGCGCGAGCATGCGCCCGGTCTGCTCGGCCGCAGCGGAGACCGCCCGCCGCAGCCGCAGCAGGTGTTCGCCGACTTCGTCGAGGCTCTCGCACACCGGGGTCGCCACCTCCACCTGGACCTGGAGCATCTCCGGTTGTACTTCACCATCCTCGAGCGCGGGCTGTAGGTCGGCCGCCGCACGAACCGCCTCCGCACACGCGACGGGCTCCCCGTCCTCGCGGTTCAGCAGCAGAAACTCCTCTTCGACGTCGAGAGTGACCACCTGCGGCCGTCCCCCGCCCGCAGGTCGGGCCGATCCGGGCACCGGAACCGGCGGGTGGTCTGCGGCCCGGTCGCGCGGGCGGGCGGAATCCGGCATCGTGACTCCTTCGCATGCAGGGGTACACCGCCCACCCTGTGGCAGTCCGCCCATGCGAGACCCGAGAGTCCCGAACGCCGGACCTCGGGCGGGGGAAGGGTGAGGAACCCTATCGACAGGCATCGTGCGCCTGCTGCCTTGAGCGATGACACGGATTCGGACACGTGGGAGGTGCTTATCCCGCACCTGAGGACCGGGATGGCCCAGTGTCTCGTCGAGGCGGCCGGTACTGGGCCACACCGCCGCCGTACCCGGATCGAGCAGATGCCGGCTGCCGGTTTCCGGCCGACGCGATCGACGCCTTGGCGAGGGGCGGCATCCCCCAATGCCGCCGGAGGTGATGGCTGATGCGGATGCGGGCCTGGCAGGTGCCACCGGCCTATGCCCACCACCATGCCTGGGACTGATTTGTCCCGGCGGCCTGACACTCGCCTCGACCCGGGCGGTGGTCGCCGACCGTGACGCCTGTCCGGAGCCGGACCCGCTCCGAGAGCGGCGATCGCCCCGATTGGTTCCGACGGACCAAGTTCATCCGAGCGGGGTGCGTGCCCGGTGTGGTGACAAGGCCGAGGGGCTCCGGATGGCGGGCGCTCGCCCCGGTGGTCAGGAGAACTCGATCCGGTCGGTGGGTAGGACGGTGGCACCCATGTTGCGTTCCATCATGCTTACGGCGGCGTCCGCGAGGTCCGCGTGGATGTGCGCGATCGCGTCCGCGGCCACGGTCACCTCGAAGTGGCGGATGTGGGCGTCGAGCGCGGAGTACAGCACACACTGCTCGGCTACTTGGCCGCAGAGCACGATCCGGTGCACGCCCTGCTGGTTCAGCAGGTATTCGAGGGGTGTCTGGTAGAAGATCGAGTGGCGGGCCTTGACGACGAACATCGAGGTGTCGTCCGGCCGGATCGGCTCGACGAGGTCGGCGTGCCGCCCGTGCAGTGCGGCATCGAGGATCTCGTCATGGTGCGAGCGCCACCTGCCGAAGTTGTCGTTGACGTAGACCACGTCCGCCTTGTGTCCGCGGGCGCGGTCGATCAGCCGCCGCATCGCGGGTAGGGCCTCACGTACCGAGGGGACCAATGCCTCGGCGTCCTCGTGCTCGTAGGCGTTGATCATGTCGATGACGATCAGAGCGGTACTCGGCATCACGAGCCGTCCAACCCGGCGCGGTGACGAACCCGCTGGAGACGATTCGTTCGCGCTGTCGTCTGCACAGTCGACATCCGGGTCCCTTCTTCCGAGGCGAGCGGACGGCTGCCGCAACGGGACGAGTACCCGCCCCGGCGCCGGCAGCACCCGAAGCGGGATCGAGCGAGTCACGCCCGCTCCCTGGAACAGCCCATCTCACTCGCGACCGAAAGCCTCATAACGTCCGCGCACGCGACGCGCCGTTTTTGGTCCCACGCCCATGCCCCAATTCCCAAGTCTCGTGGTCCACGCCCGGTCTCGGATCTACTTGTCGCCGCTGCCTCGTCCCGTACCGGCCTGGTGTCGGTTGCGGACCACGAACACCACGATCACGGCGACGACCGCGATCACGCCCGCCATGATGGCGGGGAGTACCCAGGGGTTCTCGTCGGTGTCGGTGTCCTGTGCACTCGGGGGCGCCGAGTCGGTGGGGGACGAGGGACTTGCCGGCGAGGGCTGTGTGGCCGTCGCGCCGTCGCTGCCGGGCGTGGCCGAGGGGATTGGTGCCCAGGTGGCCGGCAGTCCGGGGACTTCGCCGCGGAACCCGATCGAGAGGTAGCTCTCCTGGCTGCGGTCCCCGCCGCCGCCGACCTTGGTGGTGGCCACGGCGCAGCGGGTGCGCAGGCAGTCGACGGGACCGAACGCGGCGCGTACGCGCAACTCCCGGGCGAAGGAGCCGTCGGTGTCGACCCGAACGGGCTCTTCACCGAGGTCGGTGTCGCATGCCTTGTCGGAGCCCTGGGCGGGGTCGCACGTTTTGACGCGCACCTCGCTGCCGGGCTGGAAGCCGCGGCCTGTCACGGTGATGCGATCGCCGGCGGGGTCCAGTGTGCCGGTGCGGTCGGCGGTCAGGGTCGGTCGACCGTCGTTCGTGGGGAGGGGGGAGGCGTGCGCGAGTCCCGGCGAGTTCGCGAGTGTCCACATCAGGAGGGGCGCGGTGAGGGTGAGGGCGGCTCGAAGGGGACGGCCGGTCGAGGGCATGACCATGATGCTTCCAATCGTTTCGAGTTCGCCGTCGGCCGGTGGGCGCATGGCGGTGCCTTGTCCTGTTTTCCGGGTTAATCCGATTTCCGGGAGTGCAAACGCGAAAGCGTTGATCGTTTCGGTTTCTGCCGATACCCCGAGGGGGCGCGGTCATCCGCGACACGTTGTGGTGTCGCGGGCGGATCAGCCGGAGTGGGGATGCGAGGCCGGGAGAATTCGGGGACCGGGCCGATCCGCAGTCACCTGCGTGCGGTTGACGGTGGAAATGGCTCGGTGGGCGTTTCGTCTTCGGCGTGCAGGCCGAGGGGCTCCAGGAGGCCTGGGGTCGTTCCCGCGCCGCACAGCGCGGAATGCGCGACCAGGAGTGTCCCGCCGGGATTGAGGTGCCGTGGGGCCTGGGTGCACAGCTGGTCCAGGAACGAGTCGTCCGTCGGTGCCTGCGTCCCACGCGCGTGCTCGCCCGTGGGTGGGGGCGTTCTCCTCGGGTGAGGGGACGTACGGGGGATTCGCCAACACCACGTCGAAGGTTTGTCCGGCGACCGGTTCCAGTAGATCTCCGCGCAAGACGGACAAGCGTCCCCGCCGCCAGGCGCTGTTGAGGCGGGTGGTCCACACGGCTTTGCGGGAGACGTCGATGGCTGTTACCGAACACGCCCGGGAACCGGCGGTGGTTGCGGCGAGCGCCACTGCGCCGGTTCCGGTGCCCACATCGAGCACCTGTCCGGCCCGATACGGCCCCTGGTCGACGAAGGCCGACGCCACCAGTCTCGTGTCGGCCTGCGGACGGTATGTTCCCGGCAGCCTGAGCAACCACATCGTTCCCCGGTGCCCGGACCCTCCGGGAGAAAACTTGGCGAGTGGGATACGGGGCCGGGGTGCCCTCGCCGTTGTTCCCGTGGTGGCGAGGACGTCGTCACCTCGCGTCGCGAACACTTCGACGAACGGCGAATGCCGATTCAGGACCCGAAGGCTCGCGCCTCTATTCCTCTACTGCGTGCGCGCCGCGTCGAGTCGGGGTCGGGCCGGCGACGGCGTGCCGCTGGGTGGCGGCCGTCGCCGGTCGAGACTTTTCGGTCCGCGGTTCCTATCTGCCCATCTTGTCGGGGTTGACGTCGAGGAGGCCCTCTCTTCCGCGTTGGGTCTCGTAGTCCAGGACGGCAATCTCGGGGTGGCGCAGGTCGAAGGCCGGTGATTCGGAGCGGATCCGGGGCAGTCTGGTGAAGTTGTGCCGCGGTGGCGGGCAGGAGGTGGCCCATTCCAGTGAGCGTCCGTAGCCCCAGGGGTCGTCCACGATCACCTCGCGGCCGAATCGGTGTGTCTTCCAGACGTTGTACAGGAACGGGAGGGTGGACAGGCCGAGGAGGAGGGAGCCGACGGTGGAGATCGTGTTGAGAGTGGTGAAGCCGTCGGAGGCGAGGTAGTCCGCGTAGCGGCGGGGCATGCCCTCGGCCCCGAGCCAGTGTTGGACGAGGAAGGTGGTGTGGAAACCGACGAACAGGGTCCAGAAGTGAATCTTGCCCAGGCGCTCGTCCAGCATTTTGCCGGTGAACTTGGGCCACCAGAAGTGGAATCCGGCGAACATGGCGAAGACCACGGTGCCGAAGACGACGTAGTGGAAGTGGGCGACGACGAAATAGGAGTCGGTCACGTGGAAGTCGAGCGGGGGTGAGGCGAGGATGACGCCGGTGAGGCCGCCGAAGAGGAAGGTGACCAGGAAGCCGATCGACCACAGCATGGGCGTTTCGAAGGAGAGCGACCCATGCCACAGGGTGCCGATCCAGTTGAAGAACTTGACGCCGGTGGGGACCGCGATCAGGAACGTCATGAGGGAGAAGAACGGCAGCATCACGGCACCGGTGGGGAACATGTGGTGGGCCCAGACGGTGACCGACAGGCCCGCGATGGCGATGGTGGCGGCGATCAGACCCTTGTAGCCGAAGACCGGGTTGCGCGCGAAGACCGGGAGGATCTCGGTGACGATGCCGAAGAACGGCAGCGCGATGATGTAGACCTCCGGGTGGCCGAAGAACCAGAACAGGTGTTGCCACAGCAGGGCACCGCCGTTGGCGGGGTCGAAGACGTGGGTGCCGAACTTGCGGTCCGCCTCCAGCGCGAACAGCGTGGCGGCCAGGACCGGGAATGCCATGATGACCAGGACCGAGGTCAGCAGTACGTTCCAGCAGAAGATCGGCAGCCGGAACATCGTCATTCCGGGCGCGCGCATGCAGATGATCGTGGTGATGAAGTTGACCGCGCCCACGATGGTGCCGAATCCGGACAGGGCCAGGCCCATGATCCACATGTCGCCGCCGACGGAGGGTGAGCGCACGGCCGAGCTGAGTGGGGTATAGGCGAACCAGCCGAAGGCGGCTGCCCCGTCCGGGGTGAGGAACCCGGCGACCGCGATCAGCGAACCGAACAGGTAAAGCCAGTAGGCGAGCATGTTCAGGCGGGGGAACGCCACATCCGGGGCGCCGATCTGGAGCGGCATGATCCAGTTGGTGAAGCCGGCGAACAAGGGCGTGGCGAACATCAGGAGCATGATCGCGCCGTGCATGGTGAAGGCCTGGTTGTACTGCTCATTCGAGAGCAACTGGGTCCCAGGCCGGGCCAGTTCGGTCCGGATCGCGAGCGCGAGGATCCCGCCGAACAGGAAGAACAGGAACGATGTCGTGAGGTACAGACTGCCGATCGTCTTGTGATCGGTGGTGGTCAGCCACTTCACCACGATCGTCCCACGACGAGACGAGCGCGGAGCCGCCGCGTCGGGCGGGAAAGGCGCCAGGGGGGTCTGGACGTCGGTCATTCGTGCTCCACGGAAGAAGTGGCAAGGCAGAACAGGATCGGGGCGGCCGATCGGTGCGCTCGACGGGTGAGGACGTCGTTCACGGATGCCGACGCCGATGCCGGGAGGCCCACGCCATCAGGGGCAGTGCGCCCAGTGCCGCGAGCGACGCAAGGGGAACCAGTACCAGCGGGTGCGACAGCCTGGTCGCCGCCATCACGCCACACGCCACGGCCACGGGAGCCAGGACGGTCACGGCTGCGACGATCCGCAGTTTCGGTACGGGCGTTGTCGCGCCGGCCGGCGCATGCTCATGCGCCCTCGTGCCAAGGCGAAGTTCCGCCACGAGGGCGCACCACGCCCGCCGTTCGCCTTCACTCAGGATCCCGCCATCCACGGCCGCCTCCTCATAGCACCGCGACCACGCGTCACGGCAAACGCGCGGCCCCTGCCCGCGAAGCCACCGATCCACGCGCGGGCGAGCAGAGTTCACCCGACCGGCCCACGGCACAGCCGGGTTCGCCCTTGAAGGTGTCGCGAGCGGCGACCTCGGGCCGAGGGGTGCGCACCCGCCCCGAACTCCTCGTTGTTCAGTGGCGCAACGGTCGATCGCGGCAGGGGAGCGAGGCGGAGCCGTCTGCGGCCCACACGCACGGGTAGCCCTCGCCGACATGGCGCATGAGGAGGGGCTGCACAGCCTGGTTGGTGGTGAAGGGCGACGCGAACGGGGGCGTCGCGACGGTCGCGGCGCGAGACGCAGACGGTCGCAGGAGCGGACACGGGGCCGGGGGCGCCTGGCGGGTGGACCATCGGGCGATCCCCAACGCCGATCATCCGGCACCTGGGTGTGCGCGATACGGATAGTCGGCGCCGGGGCCTGGAACTAGCTTGAACTGCCGACTGTGCTCACGCGGTGGCCGGTGTGCCGCCGCTCCGGGTCGTCCGCGCGTGTGCGGGCGGAAAGGGGATTCGATGAAATCCGATACGGCAAACCGCGAGTACCGAGGGCGATCCATGACGCTTCGACGTCGTCTGGGCATGGCGGCCTCGGCCGCGTTGCTCTTCACCGGTGGCGCCGTCGTCGTGGCTCCCGGCGCGTCGGCCGCGTCGCATCCGTCCTGCGATCAGGACTTCCGGGACCATGTCGTGGAGATTTCCGGCAGCAACGTGCGGTTGCGATCCAAGCCGAGCAGCAACTCCACGGTGCTTCGGCTGCTGCAGAAGGGCGCCGACGTCACCTTGTACTGCCAGAAAGACGCCGGCGAGGCCAACTGGTGGTACTACGTGAAGCACAACGCCAGTGGGGTCAAGGGCTGGGTGTGGTGGGCGTACGCCTAGACATCCGGCTCCGATGGACGGGCGGGTCGTGAGTTCGCGGGCACGAGTCCGCACGCTCCACATCGGACGTTCGTCGTAGCGCACCGCGAAGGGCGGCTTCCGGCCCGGGACTTGGGTCGGAAGCCGCCTTTGTCGTCTGATGCGGAAAACCGGACGCGGGCATGAAGACTGTGTCGGCATCGGATGGTCTGTGCCGAGGCGTCGATCCCCATGGTGAAGGATCCGGTCGTACGATGCCCGACTTCGTCGTCGCACCGCCGAGAGGGCCGGACGCCGCCCCTTCCGACCGCGCCCGGCGTGGCGCCGAGCGGGCCCGCGTCTCGCTCGGCGGGTCAGTGGCTCAGGGCCTGCTGGAGTTGCTTCTTGTTCATCGAGGAGCGTCCCTTGACGCCCCGGCGTTTGGCGTCCGCGTAGAGCTGGTCGTAGGTGGGGCCCTGCGAGCCGCTGTGCGAACGTTGCCCCCCACGTTGGCTCGCCGGCTTGTCCTTGAGCGAGGTACGGCTTGCGGTCTTGGACTCACCGGATTGGGCGCGTTCCTTGTTCACCGTACGGGCCGCGATCTCCTTGGCCCGCTTGGTGCTTTCGCCGCGCTTCTTCGCACTGTCCTTGATGTGCTCGTACTGGCGTTCCCGCTTGGGGCTCGATCCGCTGGGCATGCCGGTCACCTCGAGTCGGGGGAATTCGGACTCCATGCCGCGTACCCGACATGCGTGAGGCTATTCGTGGAGTAACGGATAGCCCGGGATTGTCGGGTGGACAAACGCGGTTACCGTCCCGACTCTGTGCGGCGTGTTACGTCCAGACCGTCGCCCACACACGTGTGCGGCTCCACGGGCACAGATGCCTGCGATGGGACGTCGAGGGCGGAACCTCCGGGCGTCGCCGGCAGCGTCCGGGAAGGCGAGCGCGCGGCGCCCGCGGCTAACCCGCGCCCGGCAGGCGGACCTGGAGTTCCTCGCCGACGACCCGGGTCTCGAAGGCCGGTTTGCGGCGCGGTCGCCGGCCCGTGGACGACACCGTGCCCGAGCAGTTGCCCAACGTGCTGGACCGGGCGGTCCGGATCGCCTACACGCGCCGCACGGTCACGGCCGTGATCATCCCGGCCGATGTGCAGGAACTCGACTACACCGCACCCGGGCACGCCTTCAAGACGGTGCCCTCAAGCCTGGGTCTGTCGCGCTCGGCGCCCGTTCCCTCGGACGAGGACCTGCGGCGCACGGTCGACCTGCTGAACGAGGGGGAGAAGGTCGCGATCCTGGGCGGCCAGGGGGCTCGCGGGGCACGAGCGGAGGTGGCGGAACTCGCCGACCTGCTCGGCGCGGGGGTCGCGAAGGCACTGCTTGGCAAGGACGTGCTCTCCGACGAACTGCCGTATGTCACCGGTTCGATCGGCTTGCTGGGCACCCGTCCCTCCTACGCACTGATGACCGGCTGCGACACGCTCGTATCGATCGGGTCCAACTTCCCCTATTCGCAGTTCCTCCCGGAGTACGGGCAGGCACGCGGCGTGCAGATCGACATCGACCCCTCCATGATCGGCCTGCGCTACCCCTACGAGATCAACCTGGTCGGCGACGCGCGCGAGACACGCGCGCGGCTGCTGCCGCTGGTGCGGCGCAAGAAGCACGGCAAGTGGCGCAAAAGCCCGGTGGCTGGTCGATGGCCCGCTACAACATCGAAATGGGGCCGCCACTGTTCGCTCCGCTGCTGGTGACGACGGTCGGCGGCACGGGCCTGTCGGCGACGGTCCTGCGCCGGGAGGACCACGCACGACCCGCCCACCGGCACGAGGCCGGGGCAGCACACCCGGAGAGCGGGACCGGCGCTTCCCGGGCTACGACGTGCGCAACCAGGCAACTGTGGGCCGGACACGTCCACGGCGAACAATCCACGGCCCGACGCCGCCGCGTCCTGGACCACCTCCGCGCCGCGGACGAACGCGTGGTCGTGGTCGCCAACGCCAAACTCCTGACGGAGGGCGTCGACATCCCCGGGATCGACGCGGTCTGCTTCCTCCACCCCCGCAGCCCGATCGACACCATCCAGGCCGTCGGCAGAGCCCTGCGCCGCGGCGACCGCGGCGCGGACAAGGCGGCGACGATCATCGTGCCCGTGCTGCTGGGCCCCGGGGAGGATCCGGAGACGGCCCTGTCCGGATCCGCGTACGCCACCGTGTTCGCGGTCGTACGGGCCCTGGCCGCCCACGACGACTCCCTCGCCCAGCACCTCGACCGGGCCCGACGATCCCTCGGGTCCTACACCGAGCCCGACACCCGCCGCGGCCTCCCGCAATGGCTGACCTTCCACGGCATCGACGTACCCCCCGGCTTCGCCCACGCGATCACGGTACGAGCCATTCGCGAATCCACCGACTCCTGGGCCGAATACCTGGCCGCCGCCGCCACCTACCGGACCGACAACGGGGGATCCCTGCGCGGTATGCCACGCGGGTGGACCACCCCACGAGGCCTCCCCCTGTGGCGCTGGCTCCAAAGTGTGAAAGAGCGCTACCGCGAAGGACGACTGAGCCCCGAGCAGATCACCGACATGGAAGCCCTGGGGATCGTCTGGAACCCCCACGACCACGCCTGGCGGCAATTCGTCACAGACCTCAAGGCATACCTGGTCGACCACCCCGACCTCGACGTCCCGACCAACTACACCAACCCCGCCGGCCGCAACCTCGGCCAAACGGTCGCGGACCAACGGCCACCCCACCGTGCCCCTCGACCACGTCACCGCCGACGGGATCGAACTCGGCAAATGGCGCGCCATCCAACTCGAGGCACTCCGCCAGGGCACCATGCCACAGCGGCGCATCACCCTGATCAAGCAACACAACCTCCTGCAGGACGCCCGAGACGTCGAGTTCCACTGACACCTCGCAGCCCTGCGCCTGTAGGTCGCCAGGGAACACCACGCGAAAGTCCCCGGCGACCACGTCGAGACCGGGATCCCCCTCGGCCGGTGGCTGATCTACCAAAGGGTCCGCTGGCGCAAAGGCTTTCTGGACCCTCGACGAGCCGCCCTGCTACAGGCCCTCGGTGTACGCCCGTGATTACGCGACCCAATGACCGCGCCCACCGTCGACGAACACCGACCGTCCCGGCCCGAGAGGGGCGGCGCCTGCGGGACCGCGAACGCCCGGGCACGCCCCGCTGCCCCGAACACCCGGGCAAGACCGCCGAACGTCGACCCTGCCACGGCCGCAGCGTGCGCCCGATCCCATGCGCCGGCTTGACCACACACCGAACCGAAGGACAACGAGCATGCGATACACCACGGGATGGGTCGCGGGAACAACACCGATCTCCGCGTACGCCCCCGCGGGGGACACGAGATCGACAAGGACCTGTGGGCGGTGGGGCATCCCGATGCCGACGTGAGGGTGGTCTCCTCACGGGACGGGACGGCGACACTCCACTTGATCGGTCACTGCCTCGCCACCGCGACGCAGGCACGGGAGGCGGCCGACACCGCCGCCGCGGGATCGTGGCGTGACGCGATGCGCCTGCCCGGCTCCCACCTCACCGCGATCCGCACCCCACGCGCGTGGTGGGTGGCGGGGGACCGGGCCGGCGCGGTCCCCCTGTTCTGGACCCCCACCGCCGGCGGAACACTCTGGTCGACCCTGGCCACCCCCTCGCAGCCCTCGCCGGCACCGGCGCCGACCTGCCACTGCCGGCCACCGAACTGGCCGTCACCGGCGTGGACACCCTCGCGCACCAATCCCGGTTCCAGGCCGTACGCCGGGTCCCGCCCGGATCCCTACTGATCATCACGCGCGACAACGGCGCCGAACCAGCCACACACGTCGCACCGACCGCCTTCGGACGAACCCGCGCCCCCTCGTCCTTCGACGAAGGCGCCGCCGATCTGCGCCGAGCCCTCACCGAGGCGACCTCCCGCCGCGCCCGGCACGCCGAACACGTGACCTGCGACCTCTCCGGAGGCCTCGACAGCGCCTCCCTCGCCTGCCTCGCGGCAGCACACGGACCGGTGGACGCGGTCACCTTCACCGACGACCGCACGACCGTCGAAGACGACCTGCGCCACGCGTGCCGCGTCGCGGCCGAGACCCCCGGCATCACCCACCACATCGTCCACGGCCCCACCACCGCGCACTTCGACCACCTGGACGACCTCGCCGCGCTGCCGCGCACCGACGCGCCCGCCGCCACCCTGACCCGACTCGCCCTCACCAACGCACGGTTCACAGCCACCGCCATCGGCGGTTCGACCACGCACCTGACCGGACGCGGCGGCGACACCATCCTGCGCTCGACCCCCACCCACCTGATCGACCTGCTCCGCGACGGCTACTACCGCGTCGAAGCCCTGCGCCGCATCACCGCGCACGCGCGCACCCACCGCCTCGCCACCCACCACGCGATCGCGGACGCGACCAAAGCCGCCGCCCGCACATACCCCCGAGCCCTGAGCCTGCTGGCAAACGCCCTGGAGAATCCGGACCCACGCCCCCGCCGCCCCGCACCGCTGCGCTGGTGCGGCACGACCGCGGCAGCCGGGTGGCTCACCCCCGACGGCCGCCGCGCCGCCGCGACCCTCGTGGCCGACCGAGCCCACCACGCCTGCGCGGACACCCGCGCGGCCGAACTCCACGACCGCCTCGCCCTCGAACGCACCGGCAACCGCCACGCCACGTTCACACAGATCGCCCACCACCGATGGGCGACGACCGTACACGCGCCGTTCCTCGACACGACCGTCGTGGACGCCGCCCTCGCCGTCCCCGGACCCGAGCGGGAAAGACCCGGACAGTCCCAACCCCTGCTGCGCGCCGCGCTCACCGGCCGAATCCCCCCATGGCTGCCGAGCCGCGCCACGAACACCGCCGCCACCGCGAACATCCACGCCGGCCTGCGCCGCAACGCGCCCGCCCTGCGGGCGCTGATCGCCGGATCCGCGCTCGGGCGGGCGGGCCTGGTCGACCCCGCTCGCATGCTGGGCGACCTGGAGAAAGCCGTCCACGGCATGCCCGCTCCGTCGACGCACCTGCGCGACCTGGTCGTGGCCGAGGTTTGGCTCGCCACGCTCGACGACACCCGCGCCGGCTGGTGGCAGGACAAGGACAGCGGCGCGCATCCGTGAACCCGTACCCGCACGCCGATGTCACGACGGAGCGGAACCCGTCCCGGCCGGCCCGGCCTGCGGGACGTCGTTGGCGTTGCGGCCACTCCGACGCGGCACGGACCGGTTCGGGGGGTCGGCCGGTTGTGCCACGCGTTGCCCGTCTGCATTCGCTCCGGCCGGGTTCGCATCCACAACAACGGCGACGTCCGTGGTGGTTGTGCCTTGGGGCGAGCGGCGGTCGCGACTTCGCCGCAGGACGGTACCTGCCTTCGACATCGACTCCGATCGAGCCGCTGAGGCGCGTATCGGCCGGTGCTGTGCGTGCCGCGCAGGGTCAGGGGGCGGGGCGGGTGAACAGTCCGCGTCCGGCCTTGGCGGCGCGTCCGTTCCTGACCAGGGCTTCGGTGGTGGTCCGCACGTTTTCCATGCGGCTCTTGGTGGGGTTCTCGCCCAATGCCTCGGTGAGTCGGCGGACGTTCATCGGTTCGTCGGAGTCCGCCAGAACGGCGGCCAGTTCCTCGCGCAGCCGACCGCGAGCGCGCGGCCCGGCCGGTACAGGCGTGGCTTCGCGTCTCTGGGAGCCTTCGAGCGCGCGGCGCCGTTCGTGGCCGCCGCAGGTGTGGAAGCGGTGCGCGCGGTGCCCGATCGGGCTCGGGGGTGCGGTGTGGCACCGCGGCGACGCTCGGATGCGGACCGCCCGTCGGCGGCGGCGAGACCCGCCCTCGATTTCGGGGGTTGGGCGAGGGGAGTCGGGGGCGTGGCCTCCCGGCGTGGGCGTGGGCGTGGCGGGGCGGTGAGAGGCCGGATAAGGGCCAGGTGCGCCACCGCCTGGCGGCGGGCCTCCAACTGGGCTTCCACTTCGGCGAGCTCCCTCTCCAACTCCTCGCGGCGCACGGCCAGTTCCTCGACTTCGTGTTCCAGCGTCACGAGCAGTTCCCGAACCGACGACGCCATTCGGCGACTCCCTCACTCGACTCCCCGGCAGGCGCGACGGTCCGCGCCCGGATGCGCACATGATGACCGGCCGAGACACCCTGTGTGAGCGAAACACCCGATTCCGCCATGACCGGATGCACCGACCCGCCCGGCCCTCGACGGGCGTGGGTGCTCAGTTGGTCTGGAACTCGCCCGTATCGCGGTATCGGCGGTGCATCGTCAGGACCGCGACAGTCGGGCCGTGCAGCGGCCCCGGCGGTTCGGCGGGGTTCGCGAACACCGCCTCGGTCACCTCCCCGGCCTCCAGAGCGAGATCACCCGCCCATCGCCGGGCCTCGAAACACATCGCGAAGCAGTGCGTGACATCTCCGTTGGGATACCGCACCACGTGCACCCCGGGATCCGACAGACAGCCGAACGCCCGAAGATCGGCAACGTCCACCCGAAGGCCCGTCTCCTCCGCCAACTCCTGCGCCGCCGTCGAGGCGAAGCTGCTGCCCTCTTCACAGGCACCCGCGGGGAACTCCCACAAACCCGTGTCCGCCCGCCGCTGGAACAACACCCGGCCGAGTTCGTCGACCACTACCACCTGCGCACCGGGCACGAGCAGCAGCCGTGACCCCACGCTCTGACGCACCGACCACAGGTAGGAACCTACATACGACATGCGACCCCAACTCTCCGAAGGACATGACAAGGCATCATCGCCTGGTGGTCTGTACCTCCTGGGTGGAGTCCCGTCTCCGGCACCCGAAGTTCGGTTCTGCTTCCCCGCTGCCCCGAGCTCGACACCACTGCCGACCGTGTTCGGACCTTCGCCGAGATGACGACCGCCCGTACCGGCCGCAATCAGCTGACCGGCTGGATCGACCGGGTGAAGGTCACCGGCCCGCCCGAGTTGGTGTCGTTCGTGAACCGGATCGTTTCTGATCTTCGGGCGGTGGAGGCGGAGTTGAGTCTGCCGTTCGGCTCGGGTGCGGTGGAGGTCGGGTGAAACCGGATCATTATGTGGAATCTGAGCTGTCAAGCCCGAGCGGTCCGGTGCACGCACTATCAGGGTGCGAGTTCCGGTTACGCTGTTGGCTCATCAAGCCTGTGACGCTGAGATACGTCGTCCGAGGGCGACCATGTGGCGCATGACGGGGGTCGGGATGAGCGGGTTGTGGGCGGCGTATTTGGCGCTGTGGGCGTCGAGTAGGAGCCTGACGAGCGCATCCGGCGGGAGGGACGGGTTCTTCCAGGCCCGCCGGCGCACGGCCTGGTCCGGATCGGCGATGAGCCGTCGCAAGGAGTCCGGCGAGAGCCGGAGGTCTTCACCGGCGGCCATGCGAACGAGCGGGTCTGCGTCCCGGCTCAGCTGCTCGATCACGGCGCCCGTGGCCGCGGGGTCGTCGAGTGCGATTGCCCGCAGGCGCGGGTTCGGGTCGGTTGCGTAGCGCAGCAGGCCGTCGCGCGGGAAGTTCGGGTGGCTGCGCGGCCGGCCCGGGAAGGAGAGGCTGCCGTCCCACCACGATGCGACCTCCAAAAGCATCTCCGGCGGCGCGTCGTCACAGGACTCGGCGAGGAACAGCCGTACAACGCGGTCCTCATCGCGAGCGAGCAAGGCAGCCACGTCTTCGGGGAGGCGCGCTGCCCGCGCAACGCTGCGGCGCACGAGCAGTTTCGGCGAAGCCGCGAGCCGGCGCATGGCTTCGGCGTCGTCGTGGAGGGCACCGACCCACCACAGCCCGGTCGTCTGGCCGTCCGGATCGATATCGGGTACCTCAGCGGCTGCGGCCGCGATCTCATCGGGGGTCGCAGGCGGTGTGGCATCGGGGTGCGGAGCGCGTCCGATGCCGCGGCCGCCGCGCGAGAGCCGTCGTGCTGCCAGGTTCTCTTCCGCGAATTCGGTCAGCAGCTCTCGCTCGCGCGGACTCTGCGCGGTGGCGATCAGCCGTTCCCACTGATCCTCGGAAAGGCGGCCGCATTCGGCGGCGGTGGCGCGTACACGCCTTGCGGTGTGGACGACTGCCGCGTCCAGGACGTCGGGTGGCAGGTCCTCACGCCACAAGAGACCGGGTTCGTCAGCGTCCAGGAGGTCAAGGAGCACGTTCACGGGTGCCGCGCGGTTGAAGCAAAGCCCGGACAGCCACGAGATCCCCACTTTACGCTCGACGTCGCTGGTTGAAGTGAGCGTGAGCCAGGCGTCGGGCGCGTCGACGAAAGTGTCTGTCACCGGGGAAGGCTAACGCCCGTGCGGTTCCTCCGGCACGGCCGAGTCGGCCGCGCCGGAGGACGCCGTCGGTTCCGGTGGATCACACCGACGATCGGCAAGGGCTTTACACCAGCCGGGACCGCGAGCTGGCGCGGAGTCGGGCCGGCGGGCGTGCACGTCGGCGAGCCGGTCGAGCAAGGCGTCGAGCGCGGCGTGTCCGTCGTCGACCGCGGCCCTTTCGTCCTCGGTCAGCGGGATGGGTTCTCCTTCGCTTCGAGCAGTTGGCCCTTGCTCGAGTGCTTCGGAGTGTAGAAGTCGCATTTCGCGCAGGCCACCCGGTGCCGGCACTGCTCGAAGAACGTGTAGGAGCAGTAGCCGTGTCCCAGGTCGTAGTACTGCCACGGTTCGCCGCCCGAGGCGGCTCCCGAGGTGACGGTGTCGCGGTCGACCAGGACCTCGATCGTGCGCACGTTGCGGGCGAAGCAGCCGGCGTCGTCGTAGGCGCGGGTCAGCGTCGTGGGACTGATCTGGGCGTAGTAGGCAGTGGATTGCGGTGAGCGGTGTCCGAGTCAGGCCTGCAGTTCGAACAGGGTCATCGGCTCTTTTGCGTTGTAGAGCCGGCTTGCGATGGTGGAGCGGGCGCGGTGGCTGGTGATCGTGCCGCGTACATCGGCGGCCGGGAGCCCGGCCTTGCGGCGGAGCATCGGGATGACGGAGTTGTTGATATACACGACCGATACCCGGCGGCACGGACAGCGAAGAGCATGTCTGCAAGCTCGCCGGTGCGTCGGTCGAGGAGGCTCGGCTGGGCAGGTTGCACGGCCTGCCAGGCGTCGATGGCCTGGCGCAGGATCGGGTCAACGGGCTGCTGAAGGCGGTGCCGGTCTTGTGTGCCGGTACGTCCAGCAGACAGACGGCGTCGTCGACCAGAACATCGGCGTCGCCGGCGATCGGGCGCCCGTCGTGTTGCCGGCGGATGTAGCCGGTGCGCAGCCGGACGATCTCATCGGAGCGCTGGCCGGAGAAAAGCCAGGTCAGTGTGACCGCGCGGACCAGTTCAATGGGGTAGAAGGACCCGGCTTGGGTCACTGGCAGGTCCGCCTCGGTCAGGTTCAGTCCGGCCCACAGGAGCTTGGCCCAGACCTCGTCGGCGATCACACGAGGGTTCGGGCCGAGGAGTGCACGGATGCTGCGCGGGGTGGCCGGCACCCGGTAGGGGTCGAAACGGCGCGGCAGCCACTCCCACTCCTGACAGTCCACGAAGAACCGGCGCAGCGCGGAGATTCGCCCGGCCTTGGTCGGAGCCTGCAGCGGCTTGCCGAGCTTTCCCCGCAGCCCGACAGTGCGCTGGACATGGTCTCCCACGCTCATCCGGTCCAGCGCCGCGACCCACGTCGCGCACGTCTGCCGAGTCCAAGCAGTCGGGTCCTCGGCCTCTGGGCACTGATCGGCAGCCCAGCGGCCGACCTTGAGTGATCCAGAACCGAAATTGAGCCGCCGCCGACACCGGATGCGTCCGGAACTCCGCGGTCGGCGTTTCTCATGGACCCTCCAGGAGTTGAGAAGGAGCGCGTCAGCCGACGGTCCGCGAGTCGATCATCGACCGGGGCTACGACTGGGGCCGTCACAGTGGCACCCGGCCACCTCGACATGAATGGCATCGGCAGACCGCTCGGACACTCCTGTGGTGGATTCTGCCGATTCCACAGCCGTACGTACGGAGCGGGGGGACCGCACGACATCGTCGCGCGGACGTCTTCTCGCTGCGGATGCCCGAGAGGCGGCGACATGCGGATGGACATCACGTCGGCGCCTCGGACGCCCTTCCAATCGGCCACCAGCCGCCACGCGTCCTGCGGTCGACCGGGAGCGGAGGGACGCCTGGTATCCCCTTGGAACAGGGGCGACAACCGATGGTTGTCGTAAATCTCCGGGAGTTGTTGGACCGCCGGCGCGCGCTGGTCTTTGCTGGTCGCACACCGGGCCGCACGCCGCGGCCGACGTTATGACGAGGTGGGATTCTCGTGAAGGCATTCGTGGCGACCGGGAACGCGGCATCGCACATCACACTCGGTGACGTCGAGCCGCCGACGCCGCGACCCGACGAGGCGCTGGTGAAAGTGGAGGCCTTCTCGGTCAATCGTGGCGAGACGTTCCAACTGGAGAATCCGCAGCCCCACTGGCGTCCCGGCAAGGACGTGGCGGGCCTGGTCGTGCAGGCCGCGGCGGACGGATCGGGGCCGGGGGTGAGCTGCCGCGTCGTCGGACAGACCACAGGCAGGCTGGGCCGAATACGTCGCCGTCCCCACGTCCTCGCTCGCGGAGCTCCCCGACAGCGTCGCCGCGGTGACGGCGGCCGCGCTCCCGCCGGCCGGACTCACCGCCTTGAGGCTGCTGCGCACCGCGGGCTCGGTCCTGGGCCGCCGACTGTTGCCCACCGGTGCCTCCGGGGGCGTCGGGCACTACCTCGTCGAACTCGCAGCGGCGGCAGGGGCGGATGTCACGGCCGTGACCGGTTCACCGCAGCGCGGAAGACGTCTGCTCGAACTGGGTGCCGCCGAGACGGTGCACACAACAGCCGACGCGGAAGACCCTTTCGACATCGTCCTGGAGTCCACGGGTGGTGAAGATCTGCCCAGGGCCCTTGCGCGACTCAAGCCGCATGGCACCCTGATCTGGTTCGGGCAGGCCAGCCGGACTCCGGTCACCCTGAACTTCTTCGACTTCTTCAGCGGTCCCGAGTCCGCCACCATCCGGCACTTCCATTACGACCACTTCGACACATCCTTCGGCGAGGACCTCGACACGCTGGTCCGGCTGGTCGCAGCGGACCGCCTGCACCCCGAGATCGGTCTCGTCGCCTCCTGGAACGACACCGCCGACGTCCTGACAAGGCTCCGCGACCGCAAGATACGCGGCAACGCGGTCCTCACCGTTTCCTGACCACCGGCGTCTCGCCTCGGCACGACTCTCCCGGCGACACCCGACATTCCGACACCCGAAGGAGCAGCCACCATGGCCGCATCGCTCGACCCGAAGACCGTTGTCACCCGCTACGTCGAGGCCGTGCGCGACGTCGACGTCGACGTCATGCGCGACAGCTTCGCCGTGGACGCGGCCTGGACGTTTCCCGGAAGCCTGCCGATCTCCGGCGTGTGGGAGGGGCGCGACCACATCATCGACGACTTCCTGGGCGGCATGGGCACGCGCCTGCAGGCGGGCGCCCCGCTGGTCATCGCGTTGACCAACATCGTCGCGGATGGGGAGCAAGTGGTCGCCGAATGGACCTCGGACGGCACCGCTGCGGGGGGCGCGGCGTATCGCAACCGCTGCATCGGCGTCTTCGTCGTCCGCGACGGACGGATCACCTCGGTTCGGGAGTACGCCGACACCCACCACGTGGCGTCCGTCCTCTTCGGCGACGCGAACGAGTCCACGGCCCGGTGAGTCCCTCCGCCCGGGAGCGCCACAGGCTCCCGGGCGCCCCGGGACGGATCGACGAGCCCGTGCGTTCGGTGATCACGCCGGTCCTCCCACCTGATCGGATGCTCGCGTGCGCGTCGGCTGTGCCAGGCGCCGGTGGTGGCGGTTGCGGGTGCCCAGGACGGCGGCGGCGAGCAGGCACGGTGGAGGCGAGGAGGATGGCGCCCTTGGCGTCGGTGAGGTGGGCGTCGTCGGTGTAGGAGAGTTCGGCGACCAGCAGGGAGACCATGAAGCCGATGCCGCCCGTGGATCCCGACGCCCGCGATGTCGGCCCAGCTGAGCTGCGGGTTGAGGCGGGCGGGGGTGAAGCGGGCGGTCAGCAACGTGGCGCCGAAGATGCCCGGCAACTTGCCGCCGATCAGTTTGGCGAGGATGCCCCAGGTGATCGTGCTCGTCCGGAAGTCGCCCGCCCCGGACAGCGAGGTGCCGCCGCCAGCGGCGGCGAATACCGGCAGTGTCCACCCCCAACTTCACTACGTGCTCGGTGCCGTCGATCGCAATGGTTTCGACGTGCGAGCGTGTGACCCTTCAGGTGCCCTTCGCGCTCGCTGAACGCGGTCGCGGCGGCCATGGTCAGCGCTCACCGGTCCGGCGCCCGCACAGGAGCGGGCGCCTCCACCGGCCCGGCCCCGAGCGCGGACAGCGCCCGCTGCTGCGCCTCGGACAGCCCCGCCCATTCCCGGAGTTGCCGTGTGAGCCACGCGCCGACCCGTTCGCCGCCGGCCGTGTGACCGGGCGTCAGTTCGGCCAGGGATCCACCGTCCGCGAGGTGCATCCGTACGACCGCGAGCATGCGTTGCCAGTCCATCGACCACCGGTCCGTCACGTTCTCGCGCCCCATGGGGTTCCAGTCCGGGGCGATCGCCGTGAGTTGTTCCCACCGCTCCGCCCAGCGCTCGGGGTCGCCGATCCTCAAGCGGGCGACGGCCGCTCGAGCACCGCGCCGGCCCGGAGTGGGACGACTTCGATGGACCGCGAGGGCGCAAGCGTCGCCGCGCCGGGATCTACCTCGTCGACCCTCCGGCCTGGGAGCACGAGACCCTGCCCAACCCGCTGGGCGACCGGGACGAGCCCGGCCCGCTGTGGATCACCGACCCCACCCCGCGGCTGCTCCTGCGGTGCGCGTCGCCCGCCTACGGCAACCTGTGCGAGGAGCCACACGTCCTCGAATCCTGGACCGCCGTCGCCACCGAGAACCTCCTCGAGCGGTTGCGGACTGCGTTGCGCGATGCCCGCGACGCGGCGATCGCGGAGGGGGACGACGTGACGTTGGACCATGTGAAGCAGATGTACGCCAAACTCGTGTCCACGATGGGTGGTTCGAACTACAACCGGGAGATCAACCGCCCGGACTGGATGCACGTCATCCGCTCCCAGGCGTTCTCCAACCTGTGGGTGAAGGCGTTCAAGGCCCACCGGGGCGGCCTTGCCGTGGTGCGGGTGATGGGCACCGACGAGCTCCACCTCACCGGGGGCGACTGGCGCACCGTGTTCACCGAGGGACGCGGTGTGGGCGACGTGAAGATCAAGGACACGTACATTCTCCAGACCAAGGACAAGAGTTGACAGCCCGCCCCACCGACCCCGCCGAGCCCACCCCCGCCGCGCCCGAGAGGACCTGACCGCGGATGCCGTACCGTTCCCTGGAGCCCGGCAAGTACGGGATGCGCGGCATGCGCGCCTCCGCCCTGGCCGCCGAGCGCCTGGACGAACTCGCCGACGGCATCACCTCCCCCGTCGACAGCGAACGCGGCCTCGCCGCACGGCTGCGCTACCTCACCGCCTCGGGAGCCGGCTACACCGCGATGGACGCGGCGGGCATCGCCGTCACACCGCGCACCCTCGCCGCCTGGCTCGCCGAGGACCAGACCCCGAACCGGGCGAACCTGCGCCGGATCGAGACCGCCTACCGGGACCTGCGCCGCCGCAACGTGGTCCGCTCGCTGACCAACCGTCTGAACAACGGCGGCCGCGGCACCCGGGTAGAACTGCATGCGCACGACCAGTCCGGGGTGCGCGACCGGCACCGCCGGACCGGCGTGGCCGGGCACCGCAGCGTCAACGTCCGCCGATGGGACGCCATCGTCCGCGCCTGGGCGGCCGGCGACGAACACGCCCTGGACGAGTTGTGGACCGACGAGGCCCTGGCCGACCTGGGCTCCGACTGGGGCGGCTACGAATACGCCTCCGGAGTCGGATTCGCCGCCTGAGGGCAGTTGTAGGGTCTCAGCCCGCGTGTCCTAATCTCACGACCCATGTCCTATGCATGTCCCTTCGTGAGACTACGCAGGTCAGTGGGTGTCCTGGGGAGTATCAGGATTTAGGCTCTTACAAGATTTTCGTAGCCGGTGATCGCCAGTGCCCGCAGGGCGTGACACCGGGGCCGCGCGGCGAGATGCTACGGGGTGTCTGACGAGGTTTTGGACGTGTTGCTGCCGCAACTCAAGACGGTGGTGGCCGAGTTGGTCGAGGCGGTCGACGGTGTGGTGGTCGTGACCGCGCGAACGCGTGGCGGTCCGGCCCCCTGTACGGGCTGCGGGCGGTCCTCCGACTGGGTGCACAGCCGCTATCAGCGGCACGTCGCCGACGAGGCGGTCGGCGGTCGGCCGCTGCGGATCGACCTGACGGTGCGCCGGTTGTACTGCGAGAACCCGGACTGCCCGAAGGCCACCTTCGCCGAGCAGGTCGACGGGCTGACGCGGCGCTACCAGCGGCGCACCCCGGCCCTGCAGCGGATCGTCGACGCGGTGGCCGTGGCGCTGGTGGGCTCGGCCGGGGCCCGCCTGCTGGGCGTGCTGCACCATGTGCTGTCCTGGGCGAGCGTGCTGAACTGCCTGATGCGGATCACCGTGCCGGACCGGCCGACCCCGCGGGTGCTGGGCATCGACGAGTTCGCACTGCGGCGCGGCCACCGCTACGCCACGATCCTGACCTGCGCCGAGACCGGAGAGCGGATCGACGTGCTGCCCGACCGGAAGAAGGAGACGGTCGTGGCGTGGCTGGCCGGGCATCCCGGGGTCGAAGTGGTGTGCCGGGACGGGGCGGGCGGCTTCGCGCAGGCCGTCACCGACGCCGACCCCACGATCGTGCAGGTCGCGGACCGCTGGCACCTGTGGCACGGGCTGGCCGAAGCGGCCCTGAAGGACGTCGGCGCCCACAGCGCCTGCCGGGCCAAGTACGGTCCGCCGCTGCGGGAGGGCAAGCGCGCGGAGACCACCCGGGAGCGCTGGCGGCAGGTCCACGCGCTCCTCGACGCCGGCGTCGGACTGCCGGAGTGCTCCCGCCGCCTCAACCTCGCGCTCAACACCGTCAAGCGCTACGCGCGCCACACCGAGCCCGACCACCCGGTCAAGGCCCCGCAGTACCGGCCCACCCTGATCGACCCCTTCCGCGACCACCTGCGTCGACGCCGGGACCAGGACCCGGCCGTCCCCACCACCCACCTCCTGGCGGAGATCCGGGAACTCGGCTACAGCGGCAGCGCCAACCTTCTGGTCCGCCACATCACCCAGGGCCGCGTCGAGGTCGACCACGCCCGCCTGTCCCCGCGCCGCGCCACCGGCCTCCTGCTCACCCACCCCGACCACCTGGACGAGGACCGGCGCACCCTGCGCGACCAACTCGCCGGAGCGTGCCCGGAGATGACCACCCTGGCCGACCTGATCGGCGGCTTCGCACACCTGCTGGATCCGGCCCCCGGCAACGCCACCGCACTGACCGGCTGGATCACCCGCGTCCGCGCCGCCGACCTGCCCTTCCTGCACTCCTACGCCACCGGCCTGGAACGCGACCGCACCGCCGCCGACGCCGCCCTGACCCTGCCCCATCACAACGGGCGCACCGAGGGCGTCAACAACAAGATCAAACTGCTCAAGCGGCAGATGTACGGCCGCGCCAAACACCCGCTCCTACGCCAGCGCATACTGCTCAGCTGACATCCGACCGAGACGATCACCGGCTACGAAAATCTTGTAAGAGCCGCTGGCCTGTACAGACCCAACGCCGGCGCCAGGCCACCCACCCCGCCAGGATCGTGCCCGAACTCGTCGCCGACGCTCCCTCCCAGGTGTTCACCTGGGACATCACCAAGGTCAGGGGACCGGCGAGAAGCGAGTGGTTCCACGCCTACGTGATCATCGACATCTTCAGCCGATACGTGGTCGGCCACACCGTCGAGAGAGCCGAATCATCGGACAGGGCAAGGGAATTCATCGCCGAGACCATAGAACGCAACGGCATCGTCCCCGCCACCGTCCACGCCGACCGCGGAACGTCGACGACCTCGCGGAACGTCTCCCAACTGCTCATCGACCTCGGTGTCTCCAGGAGCCACTCGCGGCCGAAGGTCTCCAACGACAACCCCTACAGCGAGGCGAACTTCAAGACCATCAAGTACTCGGGCGACTTTCCGGCATCCTTCGACTCGCTCGCCCACGCCCGCGAGTGGTTCGAGGCGTATGTGTCCTACTACAACCACGAACATCGGCATTCCGCGATCGGCTACCACACACCGGCGTCCGTGCACTTCGGCACCGCGGGACAGGTCCGCGATCAGCGCGCGGTCACCCTCGCCCGGGCATACGCCGCCCACCCCGAACGCTTCGGGCGACGCCCCAGACCACCCGGGATCCCCACCACCGCGTGGATCAACGACCCCGCCAGACGCAAGGAACCCGAACCACACAGTTCATAGCCTCATAGGCGTCTCATTGGACTTGAAATCTTCCGCCACGAGGCGCCTGCGCCTTGAGCCGGGGAACGAGGGAGTTTCCGGCACGGGCGGGTGACGCCGGGGCGTCCCTACTGCAATTTCAGTAGACGGTCGTGTGATTTCAGTAGGTCGCAGTGTCTGTAGCAGCATGACGACGGGACGGGTCCTCCAGAGCGAGCCTTGAGCGGTCATCGCTTGTGGATTTGGAGACCCTGACGTGGCGAATTTTCTGTATCGGCTCGGTCGCGGCGCCTTTCGGCGGCGCGGCCGGGTCCTGCTGGTGTGGCTGGGGATGCTGGTGGTGGTCGCGGCTGGCGCGGCGCTGGCGTCGGGGCCCTCGGACGAGGAGTTCTCGATGCCGGGGATCGAGTCGCAGAAGGCGTTCGATCTCATGGAGGAGCGTTTTCCCGGAACGGCCGCAGACGGCGCCACCGCCCGCGTCGTCTTCGTCGCCCCGAACGGGCAACAGGTGAATGTGGGCGACCTGCGCAAGGCCGTCGAGGACGCGGTGGGCTCGATGGGCTTCGGCCCGCAGGTGGCCGGTGTCGCGGACCCGTTCGAGTCGCAGGCCGTCAGCAGGGACGGTTCGACGGCGTATGCGACCGTCACCTACAAGGTGGAGTCCGACGACGTCACCGACGCCAGTCGTGCCGCGGTGAACAAGGCGGCGGAACGGGCGCGGGCAGCGGGCCTGACGGTGGAGACCGGCGGGTCGGCGATGGACAGCGGCGGCGGCCCCGGCGGGACGGCGGAGCTCATCGGCCTCTCGGCGGCGGCGGTCGTACTGCTGTTCACGTTCGGGTCGCTGGCGGCCGCGGGTCTGCCGCTGCTGACCGCGATCGTGGGTGTCGCTGTGAGCCTGTTCTCGATCGTTCTGCTGGCGGGCCCGTTGGGCCTGTCCGCGGACACGCTCACCCTCGGGATGATGCTGGGCCTGGCGGTCGGCATCGACTACGCCCTGTTCGTGGTGTCCCGTTACCGGGAGGAGCGCGGGCGCGGCCGGGCCGCACAGGAGGCGGCCGGGGTGGCGGTGGGCACCGCCGGATCGGCGGTCGTGTTCGCCGGGGTCACCGTGGTGATCGCGCTCGCGGGCCTGTCGGTGGTCGGGATCCCCACCCTCACGAAGATGGGCATGGCCGCCGCAGGAGCGGTCACGATCGCCGTGCTGGTCGCGTTGACGGTCGTCCCCGCGCTGCTCGGATACTGGCCCGACGCGGTCCTGGCTCGCAAGGTCCGCAAGGCCCGCACGCTGGACCGCGACCGGGTCCTGCTCCCGATCGGCGGCGCGCCGAGCGCGGGCGGGCGTGGCAACCTGGGCACGCTCTGGGCTCGTTTCGTGCTGCGTCGTCCCATGGCGGTGCTGATTCTCGGCGTGGTGGCCCTGGTCGCACTGGCCGTACCGGTGGTGTCGCTGCAGTTGGGTATGCCGGGTGACGAGGCCAAGTCCACCGCCACCACCGAGCGGCGGGCCTACGACGCGCTCGCCGAGGGCTTCGGCCCCGGCTTCAACGGACCGCTGACCATCGTCGTGGACGCCAGGGGATCGGCCGACCCGAAGGCCGCGGTGCGCACCGTCCATGACCGGATCGGCGACACGGCCGGCATCGTGTCGGTCTCGCAGGCCCGCTTCAACCAGGCCGGCGACACGGCGGTCTTCCGGGCCACCCCCTCGACCAGCCCCACGGACGAGAAGACCAAGGACCTGGTGGAGACGATCCGGCGGGACCGTTCGGCGGTGGAGAAGCAGGCGTCGGCGACGTTCGAGGTGACCGGCACGACCGCGCTGAACATCGACATCGCGGCGAAGGTGCAGTCCGCGCTGGTGCCGTACCTGGCGGTGGTGGGCGGCCTGGCGGTGGTGTTGCTGCTGCTGGTCTTCCGGTCCGTGCTGGTGCCGGTCAAGGCGGCCCTGGGTTTCGTCCTCTCGGTGCTGGCGGCGCTGGGCGTGTTGGTGCTGGTCTTCCAGGAGGGACACGCGGCGGACCTGTTCGGGGTGGAGCAGACCGGGCCGATCATGAGCCTGATGCCGATCTTCATGATGGGCATCGTCTTCGGGCTGGCCATGGACTACGAGGTCTTCCTGGTCTCCCGGATGCGGGAGGCGTACACCCACGGGGAATCCGCCGATCAGGCGATCGTGTCCGGGTTCCGGCACAGCGCCCGGGTGGTGACGGCCGCCGCGCTGATCATGATCGCGGTCTTCTCCGGGTTCATCGGGGAGCAGGGCGGGCTGATCAAGATGCTCGGGTTCGGGCTGGCCGCCGCGGTGCTCTTCGACGCCTTCGTGGTCCGGATGGCGATCGTGCCCGCCGTCCTGGCCCTGCTCGGCGACCGGGCCTGGTGGCTGCCGAGCCGGCTGGGCCGCGTGCTGCCCCGGGTCGACGTGGAAGGCCAGGCGCTCGACCACGCGCGGCCCGCCGGCCCGGGCCGTGATCCGGACGGGCCGGTCGAGGCGCGCGTGTGACCGGCTCCGCCCACAGGACCGCCCGAGCACTTCTCGGGCGGTCCGCGCACCCATCCTCGTCATAATCGGCGACCATGGCCTCAGCACGCCCCCGGCGGAGAGCACAATGTCCAGTAGCTTTGAACGGTACGCGGAAAGCCATGCCCGGAGCATGGGGCGCCATGCCCGGGCCGCGGAAGGCCGTGTCCGGTCCGCGGATGTGGTGACGGCGGTGGCGTTGTGCGTCTGTACGCTCTTCGGGGCGCAGATCAGCACGTCGGATTCCTCGCCGCCACACGCCCTGTGGCCCGCCTGGATCCTCGTCGTCTCGGGTGCAGCCGTGCTCGCCGCCCGCACCCGCCCGCGCGCCACCCTCGCGGTCACCACCGGCGCGGCCGCACTGCTGACCGCGCTCGGCTACCTGCCCAGTCCCCTGCTGCTGGCCCCGGTCATGACCGCCCTGTACTGGCTTGCCGCGCTCACCGATTCGCGGACCACCGGCGTCTACGGCTCGGCGACCGTGGCCCTGCTCGTGGCCACCTCGCTGGCCGGCGCGCCGCTCGGCGACGACTTCATCCTGCGCA
Source organism: Embleya sp. NBC_00888 (assembly GCF_045207655.1). Classification (NCBI taxonomy): domain Bacteria; kingdom Bacillati; phylum Actinomycetota; class Actinomycetes; order Kitasatosporales; family Streptomycetaceae; genus Embleya; species Embleya sp. NBC_00888. The sequence continues at coordinate 5,440,815 of NZ_CP108785.1, forward strand.
CCGTGGGCACCGTCCTGTGGTTGCTGCTGCCGGTGTCCCTGGGCGGCAGGAGCCGCTTCCGGCGCGCCTACCTCGAATCCGTCCAGGCCCGCGCCGCGCACGCCGAACACACCCGCGAGGAGGAGGCCCGGCTCCGCGTCGCCGAGGAACGCATGCGCATCGCCCGCGAACTCCACGACGCCGTCGCCCACCACATGGCCGTCGCCCACGCCCAGGCCGGCACCGCCGCCCACCTCGCCGACAGCCACCCCGAACAGACCCGCCGGATCCTCGCCGACCTGGTCGGCACCACCACCTCCGCGCTCCTGGAACTACGCGCCACCGTGGGCGTGTTGCGCCAGACGGCCGACCCGCACGCCTCCCCGCTGGAACCCACCCCGGGCCTGGACCGCCTGCCCGAACTGGTCGCGGCCTGCGCGTCGACCGGCCTGACCGTCACCGTCGACACCGAGGGCGAGACCCGGCCCCTGTCCCCGGGAGTGGATCTGACCGCCTACCGGATCATCCAGGAAGCCCTGACCAACGCCACGAAGCACGCGCCCGACCACACGGCCCGAGTCCGGCTCCGCTACGACGGCTCGCGGCTGCTCATCACCGTCACCAACGACGGCACAATGCATGGCGGGGTCGCCCCGCCGGTGCCCGGAGGCGGCTACGGGCTGATGGGCATGCGCGAACGCGCCCACTCCGTCGGCGGCGACCTGCGCGCCGGCCCCCGACCCGAAGGCGGCTTCGAAGTCGCCGCCGCCCTCCCCTTCCAGCCCCGCACCCCGGCGGACGCCCCGACCGGACCACGACCCGAGGAAACCCGTTGACCATCCGCGTCCTGCTCGCCGACGACCAGGCCCTGCTGCGCGGCACCTTCCGGCTCCTGATCGACTCCTGCGACGACATGGAGGTCGTCGCAGAGGCCGCGGACGGTCACCAAGCCCTGGAACTCGCCCGCGCCCACCGGCCCGACGTCGTCCTGATGGACATCCGGATGCCCAACGGTGACGGCCTTGCCGCCACCGCCGCCATCTGCGCGGACCCCGGCCTCGCCGGCACCCGCGTCCTGATCCTGACCATGTTCGAGACCGAGGAATACGTCGCCCGGGCACTACGCGTCGGCGCCAGCGGCTTCCTCGGCAAATACGTCACCACCGACGCGCTGCTCGAGGGAATCCGCACCGTCGCCGCCGGCGAGGCGCTCCTGTCACCGGGAGCCACCCGGGCCCTGATCACCCGCTTCCTCACCACCCCCGCCTCCGGACCGCCCCTGGCCCCCGCCGAACGCCTCGCCGACCTCACACCCCGCGAACAGGAGGTCACCGTCCTGGCCGCCCACGGCGAGTCCAACGACCGGATCGCGGAGAAACTCGTGCTCAGCGTCCTGACCGTGCGCACCCACATCCAACGCGCGATGACCAAACTCGGCGCCCGCGACCGCGCCCAACTCGTTGTCATCGCCTACCAGAACGGCCTGGTACACCCCGAACCCCCCAGCCTCTGACAACAACCCGCGCAGCACCCCCCGCCAACAAAGGAGGCGTCAACATGTAGTGGTCGGTGCCGAGGTCGCGGTAGGGGACCTTGTCGTGCAGGACGTGCCGGACGGCGATGGTGAGAGTTTGTGCGTGACCGCGACCGGCGCGCGTCTGCCGCCTCGTCGCGCGGGCGATGCGGCGGCAGAACACCGCCGGGCAGCCGAGGCGGCGACGACAACAACCACGGAGCCGTCGGCGTCTTTGACGGGGGCGGCCGAGGCCACGGACGGCCCCCTGGGTCGAGAACGATCCCGTTCCGCCCGTACACGACCAGGTCATCGACCTTGGCGACCGTCCGCGCCACCTCGACGCGCGGCTGCAGGACCGCGGTCGGATCCGTGCTGTCCAGTGCCGTCGGAATCCCTGGAGAGTTCGCGAAGATCTGGGCGGCGGCCAGCGTCCGGCGCTGGGCATCGGACATGCTCTCGCGCCGAGCCTCCACCACTTTTGAGAGCGTGGGCGATGGCACGCTCGATGCCGGCGCGGGCCGCGGCGGACCGGGTCTCGAAGGTCGCGCCGGGCTGCTGGGGTTCGCCGCGTCGACGGTGCCGAGGCGGGCGGCCCCATGCAGTGGGTCGAACTCGTCCAGAACCCAGTGGTGCGTGGTGATCGCGCCGTGCAATGCGGGCGCTGCGCCGATTCTGATGTCCGCCGTGCAGCTTGCTCGTGCTCTGCGCCTGCCCACTCCTGGTGTCGATCCCGGCGGCCCGAGTCGTCAGCCGGAGGCCCTGAGGGTATACTTCCCTTATCTGGGAGATGGATCTTATTTAAGAAGTAGGATCCATCATCGTTGATGTAAATGACAAACAACGTTCGCTCCGAGTTGGGATTGCGTATGCCGAAGTCGACGGTGCCGTCCGGGACGTTCAGGAGTTGTCCGAGACCGCCACGGCCCTCTGCGCGTGGGTGGGAACTCCCGCCGGACGCGCCGAATACGGGCCGGCGCGGGTGCCCTGTGGCAGTCGGCGACGTGGGGGCGGTGGGTGGCGTGCTCGTGGGCGACGCAGGACGACCTGCGGATCGGTCCCGTCCGCGTCGTCCATCATCCAGGCATGCGAGGCCCTGACGTGGTCGGGCGAGCGCACTTCGTATCGACCATGTCGGAGCGGTCGGACGCGAGTCACTGGGGGGCGGGTATTGTTTGCCCGCGCATCGATGAGGGTGGAGGAGACCTGTGACCGAGCAGGAGGTCGCCCCACGTGGGGGGCGCAAGTTGCGTAGTGACACCCGCCGCAATCATCGGCGCCTTCTCAAGGCCGTCGGCGAGCTTGCCCGGGAGACGCCCGACCAGCTCACCATGCAGGCCGTCGCGTCCCGCGCGGAGATCGGCCCGGCCACCGCCTACCGCTACTACTCCTCGATCGAAGACGTGCTCGCGGCCTATGTGCTCAGCGTCGTCGGGGAGTTGCGCGATTTCAGCGAGACGTCGACCGCGGCAGGGCGACCGCTGTTCGATTCCGTCGTGGACAAATGGGTGGACCTGCTCGCCGAGCACGGCCCGGTGTTGGTGCAACTCCGATCCCGACGGGGTTACCTGGAGCGGCTGCACGCCGAAAACGAGATCCTAGTCACCGTGCGAGATGCCTGGACTGAGCCGGTGCGTGGGCTGCTCGACGACATCGGTCTCCCGGACGAGATGATCAAGTACGCCTTGTTCCTCAGCAACATGATGTTCGATCCGCGCGAGATTCAGGACCTGTTGCAGGAGACGGACCTCTCCCGCCGGGAGGTCATCACCCGGCTCACCGAGGCGTACGGCGGCGCGTTGCGTGGGTGGGCGCGGGCGGGCTGATCGCCCCCGGGCGCCGACGGGTCGCCGGACCGGATCCTACGAATTCGGCGGCCGGATCGCCGGGTACCGCCTGGCCGCCACCGAAGGCGCCGACGTGGCGCCGGTTCGGCGTCGATGGCTCCCTCGCTTGCGTCCGCCACCGGATCACCGGCGCCGCTCACGGCGCCGGACCGGGTACGCCGAGTCCCGCGCCCGCAGACAGGCTGGTCACCCGTGGAGCCGACGCTGCGGCGTCACATATCGCCCAGGGTCCGCTGATCACCGCACGGCTCGGTGAGATTGCACGTGCTGCGGCGTTCGACCCGGCGTGCTCGGGCGGTTCGAGGCCGAGCGGCGGACCCGGTACCTCCCCGCGCGAAGGCCGCGAGGCCCTGGGGATCGCCACACACCTCGCACCTCCGGTCGCGGGATGCAGACCTCTCCCGACCAGTGCCGTGGCCTGGAACATACGCCCCGCCCCTCGCCGCACCGCCGAGACGTCCGAGTACTCCGGGGTACGAGGACGCACCAAGGCGTCGCACCGGCGAATACGTCCCCTCACGACACTAGCCACCACAGCATTATCTGATACGGTCATCTCAAATCAGAGAAGCATCTAAGAACGCTTGTCGAACAAGGAGGTCAACAGTGGCAACGCACCAGGCAGAGCGCGAGCCCGCCGAGCCCGCCGATTCGGCCGGTTCCACCATTCGGGCCGGTGAGCTCGAAGTCGGGTACATCGACGGTGGTAGCGGTGTGCCGCTCGTGCTCGTTCATGGCGGCGAGAGCGACCGCACCCAGTTCGCAACCCTCCGCGCGCACCTCGGCGGAGGAATCCGGGCGATCTCCTATGATCAACGCGATTCGGGGATCACCGTAAACCCGCCCGTTCCGTTCACGCTGGCCGACCTCGCCGATGACCTCGTCGATCTGCTGGATGCCCTGGGGCTGCAGAGTGCGCACCTGTTGGGCACCTCCTTCGGCGGCGCCGTCGCCCAGCACGTCTCGCTCCGGCATCCCGAGCGGGTCGCGTCCCTGATCCTGGTCGCCACCACGCCGAGCTTCGCGATGGGTGGCAAGGCAATCGACAGGCTGCTGAACATGTCCCACGAGGATCGGCAGAACGCGGTCGCGGACTACTTCGTCACCCCCGAAGGCCGGCCCAAGCTACAGAACCGGGCCGCCCGGACACTCACCGTCCGCGATCCCGAGCAGAGCGCCCGCCGCCACGACGTCGCCCGACAGCACGAGATCCGGGACCGGCTGGGGGAGATATCCGCACCCACGCTGATCGTGCACGGTACGGAGGACCGGCTGGCGCCCTGGGACGGCGCCGTCCTGATGGGACAGCTAATTCCGAACGCCGAACTGCGTTCGATCGAGGGTGGGCGACACGCGATCGCGATGGAGTTCGCGGACACGATCGCCCCCTGGGTACGCGAGTTCCTTGGAGTGACCGCAGCGTGAGCGGCGCGACGCAGGCCCGCATCCGGTCGGCCCCGGGCTCGGGCGCGAGCATCGTCCGCCCGGCTCGGGACGTCACGGCCGGCTCGCGGCGACCCCATCCGCATCCTGCCGGACCGACCCGGCACGACGTCCGGTACGGCAATGATTGACACCGGCGCCCGCGAGGTCGCGACCCGGATGGCCGAAGCAGCCCAGACGTGGCTGGACTCCCTGGACGCCGACCAGCGCCGGACGGCGATCGGACCCCGGCCGGGCGCCGACGGCGAGGCCGAACGGACCCGTTGGTACTACACGCCCACCGATCACGGCGGCCTCACCTTCCATCGGCAGCGCCCCGCCCAGCACCGACTGGTGATGCAACTGGTCGCGAGCGGACTGTCCGAAGCCGGGTACAACACCGTCGCCACCGTGCTCGGCCTGGAGAACGTGCTCGACCACGTCGAGGGCTTCTCGGTGAACTGGGGGCGCGAACGCACCCGCGACCCGGCCATGTACTACCTGCGGGTCTTCGGCGAGCCCGGCGGGCCGCAGCCGTGGGGATGGCGGTTCGGCGGCCACCACGTCTCCCTCAACAACCTCGTGGTGGACGGACGCGTCGTCGCCACCACCCCCTGCTTCCTGGGCGCCGACCCGGCCGTGTCGCCGCTGCTGGGCCGCGAGAAGCTGCGCCCGCTGGGGACGGCCGAGGACCTGGCCCGCGAGCTGGTCCGCTCGCTGCGCCCCGAGTCCGCCGCCCGCGCGGTGCTGCTCGGGCGCGCCCCGAACGACATCGTGGCGGGCAACAGCAATCGGATCGACGACCGTGTGGTCAGGCGCAGCGACCTCTGGCGCCCCGGCCGACACACCCCGGACCGGGCCGAGCACCCGGTCACCGGCCTCGACGGCGCGAACCGGCAGGCGCTGGCCCTCACCCCGACACCCAAGGGCGTCCCGGGCGCCGAACTCGACGCCGCGCAGCGGGAGTTGCTGCGGGCCCTGCTCGGCACCTACCTCGACCGCGTTCCGAACGGGGTGTCCCCGCTGCCCCGCTACGACGACCCGACGGCGCTCGATGCCGTGCACCTCGCCTGGGCCGGCTCCACCACGGCGGGCGAGCCGCACTACTACCGCCTGCAGGGCCCGCGGCTGCTCGTCGAGTGGACCAACATCCACCGCGGCGTCAACCACGCCCACGCCGTGTGGCGGGACCCCGAGACCGACTTCGGCGGCGACGTCCTCGCTGCCCACCACGCCGCCCACCACGTGCCATAACGACGGGATGTGACAGACATGGCCGGTCGACAGCCGTCACCGAGCGACGCTCCTCCCCAACCGACGCGCCCCACGCTGCGCGGATCCTTCGGCATGTGCGCTTCCACGCACTGGCTGGCTTCCGCGACCGCCCAGTCCGTACTGGAGCAGGGCGGCAACGCGTTCGACGCGGCGACCGCCGGCGCCTTCGTGCTGCACGTCGCCGAACCACATCTCAACGGGCCGGGCGGTGACCTCGTCGCCGTGCTCGCAATCGCGGAAAGCCCGTCTCCGCTCGTGCTGGCGGGACAGGGCCACGCTCCGAGGGGAGCCACGATCGAGCACTTCCGGGCCGAAGGGCTGGACCACGTCCCGGGTGCGGGTGCCCTGGCCGCCGCCGTCCCGGGCGCCGTCGACTCCTGGCTCTGGCTGCTCGCCGAGTTGGGCACCTGGGAACTCGTCGACGTCTTGGCCTACGCAATCCATTACGCGGAGCACGGAGTTCCGGTCGTTCCCCAATTGGCGCGCGTCCTGGCCACGGTCGAGGATCTCTTCCGCACGCACTGGCCGACGTCGTACGCGCTGTGGATGCCCGGAGGACGAGTCCCGCAACGGGATGAGACTCTCGTCAACCCCGCCTACGGCCGGACTCTGCGCCGGCTGGGTGAGGCGGCTGCCGGCGAGACGAGAACCGCACGGATCGACGCCGCACGGCGCGCCTGGCGAACCGGGTTCGTGGCAACCGCCGTGGCGGAGTTCGCGGCCACGCCGCACCGGCATTCCTCGGGCACGGACCACGCCGGAGTGATCACCGCCGCCGACTTCACCGACTTCGTTCCCTCCCTCGAACCCGCGGTCACCGCGGAGTTCCGGGGGACCACGGTGGCGAAGGCGGGCTTGTGGTCCCAGGGTCCCGTGCTGCTCCAGGCCCTCACCATGCTCGACCACTTCGACGACGAACGGATCGATCCCTCGACCGCCGGGGGAATCCACACCATCACCGAGGCACTGAAGCTGGCCATGGCCGACCGGGAGGCGTTCTACGGGCATCTGGATCCGGCGGACGCGGAGGCCGTGGTGCGCCGGCTGTTGTCCCCTCGGTACAGCAGGGAGCGAGCCGGCCTGATCGGCCCGGTCGCGTCCACCGAATTCAGGCCCGGTGACATCGGCGTCACCCCGTACACACCACCGCTCGTCATCGATCGGCACCCCGCTCGGGTCGACGGCGTGGGCGAACCCACCGTGCAGCAGACCGGGGAGACCCGCGGCGACACCTGCCACATCGACGTCGTCGACCGCTGGGGAAACATCATCTCGGCCACACCGTCGGGAGGGTGGCTCCAGTCCTCTCCCGCCGTGCCGGATCTCGGTTTCGCGCTGGGCACCCGGCTCCAGATGACCTGGCTGGACCCGGCTGCCCCATCGCGTCTGGCGCCGGGGCGGCGACCCCGTACGACCCTGACTCCCACCCTCCTGCTGCGCGACGGCAGCCCCGTGGCCGCGTTGGGCACACCGGGGGGTGACCAGCAGGACCAGTGGCAACTGATCTACCTGATCCGCACGCTCGCTTTCGGGCTGGATCCGCAAGAGGCGATCGACGCGCCCGCGTTCCACACCACGGCGGTGCCGAGCTCGTTCTGGCCCCGGACCTGGACGCCGGGGGGATTGGTGATCGAGGAACGAGCGGGCGGGGCAGTCGTCGACGAGCTGCGCGAACGTGGCCACGACGTGACCGTCTCCGGGCCATGGAGTCAGGGCCGGCTGTCGGTGGTCACGCGTGATCCGGACAACGGTGTCCTCCGGGCGGCGGCGAACCCGCGTGGTGCCCAGGGGTATGCGGCGGGGCGATGAGCGGCTTTGCGTCCGGCACTCGCCGGCTTGTGCAACGGCGGGTCACGCCGCTGGGTCTGATGCTTGCCCTCACCTTCGCGACGGGCGTCGTCGACGCTGTCGGATACCTGCGCCTGGACCAGGTGTTCGCGGGCAACATGACGGGCAACGTCGTCATCCTCGGCATGGCGGCCACAGGCGGGACGGGGCTGCCCGTCCTCGGTCCGCTCCTGGCGCTGGCGTGCTTTCTCGTCGGCGCGGCGGCGGCCGGGCGGCTGCTGCGCACCGCCGCCCCGGGCTGGGGCCGCCGGTGCACGGGTCTGCTGGGCGGTGTCGGACTGGTCCTGGCCGCCACTGCGCTCGGCATGGCCGTAGCCGGGGTGGGCACCCACGCCGGCCGCGCGTCGATGGCGTCGTCACTTGCCCTGGCCATGGGGGTGCAGGCGGCGACGGCCCGCCACCTGGGGGTGAAGGACGTCACCACCGTGGTCGTCACCTCCACCCTGACCGGCCTCGCGGCGGACTCCCGGCTGGGAGCGAACCGCGGCCAAGGGGCCCTGCGTCGAGTCGCGGCCGTTGCGCTGATCACCCTCGGAGCGGTCGCCGGCGCGGCGCTGTGCCAAGTACACGAAGGTCTCGCGGTGGCGGCGGCAGCGTTCGTCGTGCTCGCCGTGGCCGGCCTCGGCCACGCGTTCGCTCGCATCGCCGACGACGCGGCGACAGCCACGACCGGATCGACCACGTCCTCCACGAGCAGTTCCGCGACCGTGCCTTCGACAGGCGGCAGCGCGCGTATTTCCGGGTAAGGCGGCAGCGCTACGCGTGTGTCCGACCCCTTACTCGCCGGCAATGACGGAAAGGACGTCCATGACCACCGCAAGTCTGGCTCCCCCGGTCCGCATCGGGAAGGCCGGCATCTGGGCCCTCGGCATCCTGGCACTCGCTACCGGTGCCCTGGAGTCGGTGGTGACGCCGACGCTCCCGCTGCTGCAACGCGAATTGTCGATGACCCCTTCCGATGGGGCACTACTCAGCATCACATTGCTTCTCACCGGTGCCATAGTCGCGCCCATCGCGGGCAACCTCGGTGACCGCTACGGCGGGAAACGGATCATGATCCGGCTGATGTCGGTGGTCTGTATCGGCGGCCTGGTGTCCTCCCTGGCGCCGAACGTGCCGGTGTTGCTGCTGGGCCAGCTCCTGCAGGGGGCGATGGTGGGCGCGTTGCCCCTGGCTTTCATCCTGGTACGCAAACACCTTCCGGCGGAAGAGTCCAAGGTGGCCATCGGGGTGATCAGCGGCTTGTTCGTCGGGGGCGGGATGGTCGGGATCCTGGCGGCCGGGCCCGTGGCGGAAAAGCTGTCCCGGCACTGGATGTTCGCGCTGCCGACGATCGTGGTCATCGTGTCCACGATCGCGTTGGGCATGCTGATGCCGGACGATCTGCCGGGCGAGTCGAACGACATCGGGCTCGACTGGCCCGGCCTGGTTCTCTTGAGCGGGATGTTGGTCGCGCTCATGCTCCTGCTCAGATGGTCGCCCGACTTCGACTCGCGGCCGCTCCTGCCCAGCGCCATGGCCGTGCTCATGGCCGCCTGCGTGATCGGATGGATAGCCGTCGAGCGTCGGGTGACCTCGCCGATGGTCGATCTGCGCATGCTCGTGCAGCCTGCGATCTGGAGTTCCTATGTGATCACCTTCGCCGTCTGTCTGGGCACCTCGGCATCGCTGTATCTCGTTCCGCAACTCTTCGCGCTCTCCGGCGACGGGTACGGCTTCGGCGCCAGCGCCACCGACATCGGGTGGTACCTGCTGCCCGGCGCCGTCACGGCGGGGCTCAGCGGGCCGCTCGGCGGGATCGCGGCGCGGCGTTTCGGCGCGAGTGTCGCGGTCGCCACCGGAATCGGTGTCATGACGACCACGTTTGTCGCCTTGGCGGTCGTACACAGCGAGATCTGGCACCTCATCGTCGCCAAGGCGCTGATCGCCCTGGGCAGTGGTGCCTGTGTCACGGCGATGGTCGTCAAGACCGCCACCTCTGTCGATCGTGACACCACCGGCACCGCCACCAGCCTGCTTCTGGTGACTCGCGTGATCGGCTTCGCCGTGGGTGTGCAGGTCAGCGGCGCCTACCTCACCGCCGGGACCCCTTCCGGGTCGGACGTGCCGGCCGAATCGGCCTTCGTCACCGGCTTCCTCATCGCCGCCGCCGTCACGGCGCTGGCCCTGTTTTTCGTTCGTACCCTGGGTAAAGGAGCCAAAGAAAATGACCCGCACTGACCAGTCGACGGACATCCGTACCACGTCGAAGCGCAAGGTTCTGATTTCCGGTGCCAGTATCGCGGGGCCCGCCCTGGCGTTCTGGCTGAACCGCCACGGATTCGCGGTCACGGTGGTCGAGAAGGCGAGCACACTTCGTGGCGGTGGTTATCCCATCGACGTGCGCGGCACCGCACTCGAGGTGGTCCGGCGGATGGGGATCATGCCGCGGTTGCGGGAGGCGCACATCGACCTGCGCCGGCTGACCTTCCTCGACGGGAACGGCAGCGAGGTGGTCTCGGTCCACCCGCACAGCGTCACCGGCGGTGTCGAGGGACGGGACCTGGAGGTACGGCGCGGGGATCTGTCCGACGCTCTCTACGCGGCGGTCCGTGACGACGTGGAGTTCTTGTTCGACGACTCCATCGAGACCCTCGATCAGTTCCGCCACGGGGTCGACGTCACCTTCCGCGGGGGCGGCACGCGTACGTTCGACATGGTGTTCGGTGCGGACGGTCTGCACTCGCACACCCGCGAGTTGCTGTTCGGCCCCGAAGGGCAGTTCCACCACTTCCTCGGCTATTGTTTCGCCGTTTTCACCATGCCCAACACCTTCGGGCTCTCCCACGAGACCGTGATGTGGAACGCCCCGGGCAAGGCCGCGGCACTCTACGCCGTGGGGGACGAAGACGAAGTGCACGCCTTCCTGAACTTCGCCCACCCGGAACCGCCGTTCGACGCGTTCCCGAACCCGGATGCCCAACGGGACCTGGTCGCCAAGGTCTTCGCCGACATCGGGTGGGAGGTCCCGGGCATGGTGGCCGCCATGCGCAAGTCGGACGACCTGTTCTTCGACGCGGTCAGCCAGATCCGGATGCCTCGCTGGTCCGACGGCAGGGTCGCGCTGGTGGGCGACGCCGCGTGGGCGCCTTCGTTCCTTACCGGACAGGGCTCCAGCCTCGCGCTCGTCGGCGCGTACATGCTCGCCGGTTCCGTGGCCGACCGGCACCACGCCGCGGGCTTCGACGCCTACGAACACAACACCCGTGAGTTCGTGACCGTGAATCAGAATCTGGTCGGCAAGGGCGGTGCCACCCTCTTCCCGACCACCACCGAGGCCCTGGAAGAGCGCAACGACAGGCTGCGCAAACTCAGCGCCATACCCTCCGCAGAGGGACGACCGGCCCACTCGGCCCTCACCCTGCCCGAATTCGTGCCGATGACGTGAGCCGGTTACGCGTGCCGATGAAGGGCGCCACCAGCGGCCGGTGGTCCGGGACCCGGCGCCGGCGACGGTGGGGGTTCCCGGTCACGTCACAAGGGTGGCCGGGAACCCCCACCGTCACGTTCAAGGGGCGGCACCCATCCGACCCCGGCCTCGGCATCGAAGCACCCAGGTCGGTAGACGCCGCGCAGTCGCCGGCGGATGTGGCGGTGGACACGGCCGATCTCGACGGATCGAGGGGGCCGAGCCGAGCTACACCTACGAATCGAGTAGAGCTTCTTATTTGGGGAAGAAGTCTCATTTCTTGCTCATCAGCTGGTCCTACATCGCAGGCTATGAGGTGGTGGGCTCTGGGTGGAAATGCCCCGAATGCGAAGGGATTTGGGTCGAACTCCACCGGGTTTCCGATCAATGCGCCCTCCCGGCTTTCGGTGCACGAGCCGCGCTGACATCCTCTAACTGATATAGTCGTATCATTCAATGTCATTATCTCTCGCCCAAGCTCACACCGCGCCGCGCTTCTCATGGCCGGCCCCAGGCCCTGACCTGGGAGTCGGCAGCGAACAACCGCGTCGCCGGCCGCGCTTCCCCTCGCCCTGGAGAAGAACGTGACTCTCACCCCCCAAGACTCCGAGCCCTTCGGCCCGGAGACCATGCAGTACGTGCGGCAGCAGTTCGCCCACCTCGAACAAGACGCGCACGGCGCACGCCGGCTCTTCTTCGAAAACTCCGGCGGCTCGCTGCGGCTGCGACAGGCCGCCAAGCGCTCCATGGAGGTCTCCCTCTATCCGGAAGCCCCCTCACGACCCAGCAAAGTCGCCCAAGCGCTCGACCAGGTCGAGAAGCAGGGCCAGGCCGATCTCCTGGCCTTCTTCGGAGCCGGCACGTCCGGCGCCATCCTGCCGACGGCGACCGCGTCGCGGGCGATGTTCGACCTCATCCGGACGGTCGCCGAAAACGTTCCCGGCACCAACATCGTGACCACCGCGATCGAGCACCCGTCGTCCTATGACGCCTGCGAGCAGTACGCGCGACGGACCGAACAGCAACTCCGAGTCGCCCAGCCCAATCGCACGACCGGCGGCGTCGACGCCTCGGCGATAGCCGAACTCGTCGACACCGGCACCTCCCTGGTCTCGGTTATCGCCACGTCGAACATCACCGGCGCCGTCATCGACGTCCCCGCCGTGGTCGAGGCGGTTCGGGCGAAGAACCCCGACGTCTACATCGTCGTGGACGCGGTGCAATACGCACCGCACGGCATCATCGACGCCCAAGCCTGGGAGATCGATGGCGTCAACATCGCGCCATACAAGATGTTCGGCGACCGAGGCAACGCATTCACCTATCTCTCGCCCCGACTCGCGGAACTCACCCACGACAAGCTCACCGGTGCGAACCCGGACAGCTGGAGCCTGGGCAGCTCCGCGCCGGCGGCCTTCGCTGGGTTCACCGCGATCATGGACTACCTTGCCGCTGTTGGCGGAACGGCACCCGGGACCGAGCGCCGTCAGTCCATCGTCGCCGGGATCCGCGCCGTGCAACGACACGAGCAGGCGATCCTGCGCACCTTGCTTGACGGCACGGAGGGACAGACCGGCCTGCGTGACATGGCAGGCGTCCAAGTGCACTTCGCCGATGCGTCATCCGACCATCCGCGGGATCTCATCGTGCCCTTGACCTTCGACGCGCTCTCTTGTGCCAACGCCGTCCGCGCCTACGAGGACAACGGGGTAATCGTCTACGAGCGCGTCGCAAACAACCACTACTCTGCCCGTATCCTCCGCTCGCTCGGCCTCGAAGGAGTGGTGCGGGTCTCTCCTCTGCACTGCCACACCCCGCAGGAGGCTGAGCACTTCCTTCACGTCACCGAACGGATCGCGAAGTAGCTTCGCCGACGCCCTGAAGACACTTCATGCCCGCCTGTCCTCGCGTCCGCGGCCGAGTGCGGGAACCCGATGTTCCGGCGACGGCTGTGGGCGTTCGTCCACGCTGTCCCACCTCGGCGAACTCGGTGGCGAGGCGAATCATCACCGGACAAGTCGAGGCGACATGAGACGAACCTGCGCGCCGCGTTCGCGACCGCAACGCGATGCCTTCCCCCACCGACGGAACGCGATCCCACCATCGGCGGACAATCAGCCCCGGGCCTGCGGGAGATCGCACTCGACTTCGGCGTCAGCGTGCAATGAGTACGTGCTGACGGTGTGTGTCAGGGTCGGTCACCCGGTGGGGCCGGCCCTGACGCCTATCCCGAGGTTCTCGGGTGGGGGGAGTGAGGGTCGGTCTTCCTGATGACCCACCCGGAGATGCAATCCCCAGGTAGATAAGGACCTCATCCGTGGTAATCCGTACGTTCGGCTGGTCGTTCGGCGTGACGGTGGCCGGTCTCGCCGTCGCCGCTTATTTTTGGGGGGCGACCGGATTCGGCATCGTGCTGATCCTGTCGATCCTCGAGATCTCGCTGTCTTTCGACAACGCTGTAGTAAATGCCACCGTCCTCAAGAAGATGAATGCCTTCTGGCAGAAGATGTTCTTGACGATCGGCATCTTGATCGCCGTCTTCGGCATGCGGCTCGTCTTCCCGTTGCTCATCGTCAGCCTGACCGCCGGAATCGGTCCGGTGGACGTCGTCGACCTCGCGTTCCACGACGACAAGATGATCGACGGGATGACCTACGCGCAGCACCTGGACGAGGCGCATCCGGCGATCGCCGCCTTCGGTGGCCTGTTCCTTATGATGATCTTCCTGGACTTCATGTTCGACGACGAGCGTGAGCACCGGTGGATCGGCCCGCTGGAGCGGGTCACCGGCAGGCTCGGCAACTTCGACGTGTTGTCCACGCTGATCGCGCTGATCGTGCTCGTGGTGACCGCGCAGACGCTTTCGCCCGCGCACAAGGAGGGCACGGTCATGGTGGCCGGCGTGCTCGGCCTGATCGCGTACCTGGGCGTCGGCGGGCTCTCGGACTACTTCGAGACGCACGGCACGCTGGCGCACATCAACGAGGAAGAGGAGGAAGCCGAGGCCGCGGCGGCCGCGGAGCCGGCCGAGGCCGAGGGCCGCGGCGGGCCCAAGCCCGTGCAGCTCGCCGCCGGCAAGGCCGCGTTCTTCATGTTCCTCTACCTCGAGGTGCTCGACGCGTCGTTCTCCTTCGACGGTGTGGTCGGCGCGTTCGCGATCACCCAGGACCTGCTGATGATCACGCTGGGTCTGGGCATCGGCGCGATGTACATCCGGTCGCTCACCGTCTACCTGGTGCGCCAGGGCACGCTGGACGACTACGTCTACCTGGAGCACGGCGCGATGTACGCGATCGGCGCCCTGGCGAGCATCCTGCTGCTGTCGATCAAGTGGGAGATCCACGAGGTGATCACCGGTGTGATCGGGGTCGGCTTCATCGGCGTCGCGTTGATCTCCTCGATCATGCGCAACAAGCGGATCGGCCACGTGCCCGGGCAGAACGGCCAAGCGGCGGCCGATTCCTAATCTTGTTGTCAAGCGGCGAGTGTGACGGGTGGTGTGGGCTCGTAGCACCGTCCGTCACGCAGCAGGGCCCACAGGACGTTGACGCCAGAGCAAGGACTGCCTGGGTGTGCCGCTTGCCCTCGGCCCGCTTGCGGTCGTAGAAGCGGCGGGACTCGTCGCAGTACCGGATGCTGATCAGCGCGGAGGTGTAGAACACGCGTTGGAGGCGCCGGTTGTAGCGCTGGGGGCGGTGCAGGTTGCCGCTGACCTTGCCCGAATCACGTGGGGCCGGGGCGACGCCGGCGAAGGCGGCGAGGCGGTCGGGGATGGCGAACGCGGCCGTGTCGCCACCGGTCGCGGCGAGGAACTCGGCGCCGAGCAGGGCCCGATGCCGGGCATGCTCGCGATCACGGCGGCGTGTTCGTGCTCGCGAAACCGGCCCTCGACGAGCTTGTCGGTCTCGGCGATCCGCTCGTTGAGGGCCATCACCTCCTTCGCCAACGAGTGGACCAGTCGCGCGGTGATCTTCTCGCCCGGCACTGCGGTGTGTTGGCGCTCGGTCGCCGCAACGGCTCCGGCCGCGAGCTGCGCGGCGTTGCGGACGTTGCGGTTGCGCAGCCACGTCTCCAGCCGCCGGGCGCCCGCGCGGCGGATCGCCGCCGGCGTCCGGTAGCCGGTCAGCAGAACCGGTGGTCCGACGTTGGTGAGGTCCAACTCCCTTTCCAGGGAAGGGAATATGCCGGTCAGCAGGGCTCGGAGGCGGGTGATCGAGCGGGTGCGGTCGGCGACGAGATCCATGCGGTGGGCGGTGAGGAGCCCCAGCTCGACGGTGAGCTCGTCGCCGGGTCGCAGCGGGTGCAGGTCGCGGCGGACGCGGGCCTGGTCGGCGATGATCGCCGCGTCCTTCGCGACGCTCCTATGCGTCAAGTTGATCACGGCCCGGTGTCATGCCGCAGATGGGGTGACCGGTTGTTCCTGAGGTCGAGCCAGTGTGCTGTTCTTGCTGGTGAGGGCCTTGAAGACCTCACGTGCCAGGTACCGTTTCAGGCATCGAACGATCTCGGGTCGTGTCTTGCCTTCTGCGGTCCGTCGTGCCGCGTGTAGGCACGTGCTCTCGGGTCCCGGCTGAGGCGGTTGATGGCCAACATGTAGAGAGCGCGGTTCGCTTCCCGGTTGCCGCCTCGATTGAGTCGGTTGCGGTTGGTCTTGCCGGAGCCGGCGGGTATCGGTGCGACGCCGCACATGTGGGCGAAGGATGCCTCCGACCGGAGGCGCTGGGGGTTGTCGCCGGCGGCCACCAGCAGGGCGGCGCCGGTGTCCACGCCGACGCCTTTGATCTGCATCAGCTCCGGTGCGGCCCGGTGTGCAAGACGCTCGATCTGCCGGTCCGGCGCGGTGATCTCCCGGGTGAGCTGCCGGTATCGGACTGCCAGGCTCTTCAACGCGAGTTTTGCAGCGGTCTCAAGGGAGTTGACGTCTCCGGGCCGAAACCCGACGGCAGTGGTCACGAGATCCACGATGGGCATCTTGCGCAGCCGGTCGCGCAGTTCCTGGGGGGCCGTGACAACCACGGCGTGGAGCTGGTTGGCGGCCTGGGTGCGGGCCTTCATCGCCGAGCGGCGGGCTGTCCGCAGGGTGCGGATCATCTCCGCCGGGCCGTCCTGGGACTTGGCCTGGCCCATGACGGTGCCCGCGTGGACCGCCCGGGCGGCGGCCTCGGCGTCGATGGCGTCGTTCCTGCCGCCGGCCCGGCGTCGGATCCGGCGACTCGGACGGATGACCTCCACCACGTCCATGCCCTGACGGCGGAGGCAGCGGGTCAGTCCGGCGCCGTAGGCACCCGTGCCCTCCACCCCGAACCGGTGCGGGGTTCCCAGCCCGCGAACCCAGCCGGCAGGCGCTTGTGCCCATGCCCCGTGGTGGGGATGCTCAGCCCGTCGAGCCTGCGTCCGAACTGGTCCAGCGCGACCGCGACATGCACGTCGACGTGCGTGTCGACGCCCACCGTCACCAGGACCTCGTCGACCTCTGCCACCGCGGCCTTGTCCACCCTCGCTCCTCGTGTCGTGCCGTCGGGAAGGCGACGCCGGCCAGGGCAGCGCGGGCAAGACTGCGATGGGATGCCTCATGCCCCTATCAGGCCACAGCGCACCCGACCGGCTCCGCGAAGCGGTGTTCCCCGGCCGGCCGACGCGTCGCCAACAAGGCACGAAGCCGATCTGTCTTCGGGTCCGACCAGCCGGAGAACACCACCATCAGGACGATCCTCCCAGTCGGTCTTGCCCTCGCCCCGGTAGCCGTCGGCCGCGCGGTTGACGACCCGGCCGGGAATGTGGAGGAGGTGTTGGTCGTGGTTGACGAGAAGCGCGATGAGCAGGTCCGCGGCGCCGTCCGCGAGGTCGACGGCCCACACGACGTCCGCGCCCAGGGCCAGGACGTCGGCCACCAGATCGAGCAGCACCGGCTCGTCGTTGGCCATCCGGCGCGAGAGCAGCCGCTTGCCGTTCTCGTCGATCGCCACGCAGTGGTGGTGGGTCTTCCCCGCGTCCACCCCGGCCCAGATCCTTGCCACAAGCGCCTCCGCAAGCCCGTCGGTTCGTGTTGTCCCGCGGACGACCTCGCCGTCGAGTCCCTACACAGCGACCGAATCGCAGTTCCTGACTTGTTGAATCGTCACCAGATGCTCGGTCTGCAGCCGTAGCGTCCAGGGTGCCGATCGGCACTGGCTCGCATAGCTCCTTGCCGTCCTCCGGGACTGGCTCATGATTGGCGTGCCGCCGCCGATCGGCATCCGCGCGGTGTGGCTCGACAGAGGCATGAATGTGTGATCACTACTTCAAGTCAGGGTGCCCACCGCACACTTCTGCCGCTTCGAACAGGCCGGGATGCGCGTGATAACCATCGGGATCGACCCCCACAAGTCCTCTCACACAGCCGTCGCGATCGATGTCGGGGGAGGGAAGATCGGCCGGCGGCGGTTCGTCGTCAACGCCGGCACCCTCGCGCA
Organism: Embleya sp. NBC_00888; assembly: GCF_045207655.1. NCBI lineage: Bacteria > Bacillati > Actinomycetota > Actinomycetes > Kitasatosporales > Streptomycetaceae > Embleya > Embleya sp. NBC_00888. Next base: position 5,458,599 of record NZ_CP108785.1, read on the forward strand.
GCTGATGCGTTGGTGCGAGCGGTGGCCCGAGCGTCGGTGCGCGGTCGAGGGAGCCGGTGGGCTCGGTCGAACGCTCGCCCAGCAGCTGGCCGCGGCCGGCGAGGACGTCGTGGACGTTCCCTCGACACTGTCCTGTCTCGTTGGGGTTGTGGGGTTGGTGGTTGGTGTGGCCTGGGTGTCTGCGGGTTGGTTGAGACGGTGTTCCGGGCTTGATGGGTGTGTCGGCGGGTGTGTTCGGTCGGTGGTGCTGGTCATGGGTGTGTGGCCTGATCCGGCGTGTTGGGTGAGACGGCGTCGGGTGTGTTGAGTGAGGGGCCTCGCGTTTTTCGGACAGGGCCCGGCTGTCAGTTCATGCGGCCAGTCGCAACTCTTCGAACTCGGCTTGTACTTCGAGTGGAGGGCGGTAACCCACAGCCGAGTGAAGGCGTTTGCGATTGTACCAGAATCCTATGTACCGGGTGATATCCCGTCGGGCTGCATCGCGAGTCGGGTAACTCACTCGTGAGATCCGCTCGTTCTTCAATACCCCGAAGAAGGATTCGGCCATTGCGTTGTCGAAGCAGATCCCGGTACGGCCGACGGACCGGCGCAGGCCGAGTTCACCGAGCAGGCTCGCGTACTCGACCGACATGTAGTTGCTGCCGCGGTCCGAGTGGAATATCGCACCCCTCGCCAGGGTGCGGTTCCGTGCGGCGTTGCGAATCGCCCGGGATATCAGCGGGGTCCGGTAGTGGTCGTCCATCGCGTAGCCGACGACTTCCTTGGTGCAGCAGTCGATGACGGTTGCCAGATAGAGCCATCCCTCGCCCGTTGGAATGTAGGTGATGTCCCCGACGAGCTTTTCGCCGGGAGCCGAGGCGCTGAAGTCGCGGCCGACCAGGTCCGGCACGGGCGTGGACGCCGACTGGGTCAGCGACCGGCGCCTCGGGCGGGGCTGACAGGGCACCAGGTCCAGGTCGCGCATGATCCGGCGGACCAGCTCCGGGCCGGCCGGGGCGCCCCAGCGCAGCAGTTGGGCGTGGATGCGGCGATGTCCGTAGGTGCCGTCGGACATCTCGAAGGCCTTGGAGACGAGCAGCGTCAATTCCTCGCGCCGTTGTGTGGTCGCGGATTCCGGGCGGTGGCGCCAGTTGTAGTATCCGGACCTGGACACGCCGAGGCGATCGCACATGAATGCGATGGGATAAGCGTACTCCGCGGTGTCGAGTCGCATCGATTCGATGAACTCGTACTTTCCGGCTACCGGGAATCCTTCGCGAAGTACGCTGCGGCTTTTTTCAGGAAGGAGTTTTCCATCTCCAGCTCACGGACGCGGTTTTCGAGTTCCTTCAGCCTGGCGTGCTCGTCCACGGAGGACGCCTCGTCGGTGCTCTCGTGCTCACGTTTGTACTCCCGGACCCAGTTTCGGAGCGTCTCCGGGTGCAGATCGAGTTCTCGTGCGGTCTGCGCGATCGGCCGAGGAGCGGACTTCAGCGCCAGTTGAACCGCTTCCTCGCGGAACTCTGGCGTGTACGAGCTGGGACGTGCCATGGGCTCCTCGATTCCTTACAGGACAACCCTATTGGGTCCCTGTCCGGAACCTTCGTGGCACCTCAGTCGGTCCGCCGCGGCCGCGCTGGTGGCGCACGCCGTCCGCCTGGCCGCAGCCGCGTGAGCCGGTGGTGTCCCGGGCGTGCTACGCCCCGGTGCCCCGACCCGTGCCCGCCGGCCACTGCCCGGTGAAAGCCCACCCGCGCGTGCCCGGGCGCGTGTCCTGCCCGAGCCGGGCGGTGTGGGTGGTCGGCCGGCCGTGCCCTCCGGCTGTCGTGTTTTCCTGTTGTGATGCGGGCGGGTATCGAATGCGTTGGCCGCCCGCGATGCCCGTTCGGTGGGTCTACCCGCCGTTCGGTTGGGGTTGCACGATTCCCGTCGACGACTTCCCGCGCCCCCTACCATGCGCATGTCATCGGAGGGTCCTGGGGCGCGGGCGGTTCGGGGGAGGGTACGCCGCAGCCGACGATGGGGCCGGAAGCGCACGAGCAATCGTTCGCGTCGGAGAGGGGACGGTCGCGACGCCGTCGCACCGCCGTTGCGATCGCGGGGTCGAGATCACGTGTCTCCCGAAGCACCACCTCGTCGCAGTGGTCCCGAAGCATCTTGACCCAGGGCCGAAGGCGGGGCGGCCACGTTTCGACGAGCAGCGCCGTCGTGACCATGGCGGCGGGGACGGGGATCAGCACGATCAACAGCACCGACCGGATGGCGTGGGCCGTGTCCCACGACAGCAACCATGTCAGGTAGGCGATGACTCCCGCCGACCAGGGGAGGATCACCGATTGCATGCCGTCCCGCATGGGGGTACGCCGCGTCGGCGCGTCGGTCGCGAAGTACCTCTCGACTGGCCGGGGCGCGTGGGTTCGCAGGGCGGCGCGATAGGCGTCGTCCTCGTGGAGTTCGTACAGGCCGATGCCGTCGGGTCGCCTTCGCACCGCGGCGAGGGCGGCCGCCAGGAGGGGGTCCTCGGGCATCGGGGATTCGGCCCTCGACGTCGCGAAGGTGATCAGGCCCTCCCGGGACACGTGCACCCGGTCCTGGTGATGGAGCCGGCCCAGCACGATCTCGTCGACGGTCGACCAGCTCGGCACCGAGGCGTAGTCCACCGCTTCGTACACGCCCGGTCCCGCGGCGATCAGGCGCTCGACCACCGCCTTTTCGGCCAGGTTTCGCACTCTCCGGGCCCGCAGCAGACGCACGGACGGCACGAGTGCGATCGCCGTCAATCCTCCGAGCACCACGACGGACACGCCCCAGACACCCATCAACGCCTCCCGAGCACACGTCACAACCAGTGCGCGCAACGGCCCTTCAAGAGTGCATCCGGCGGACCGCCGCGTCGAGGGAATCGAGGAAGCAGCCTGCCGGTGTCGCGCTTTCGGTGTGGTGCGCGGGGTGGACCGGTTCGGGACCGGGAGGGTGTCGGCCCGGCGGGTCGAGGAGCTCCGGGAGATTGCGCAGGCGCGGTCGTACGCGACGGTGGCCGAGGCCACGTGCCGCGCACGGTGTCCGGGGGCGCTCCGAGGTCGGCGGCGATCGGCCGGTGGCCGCGCGCCCGCCGCGGCGACCAGGGCCCGGCCCATGAAGCGGGTCGTGTAGGTGCGGTGGGGCAGCAGCGTGGCGTCGAGCACGAGGTGGGTGGCCCGGCAGGCGGTGCACCGGGCGCGGTCCGGGTGGACCTCGACCAGGCTCCCGTCCAGGTCTCGTACCGCCCGGGGCTGGCGCGGCCCCACGGCCGCAGACAGCCGCCGCAGTTCGGGCCGCAGCGCACGGCGAGCCAACGCCCGCCTGGCCGCCATCGTGTCGTGGAGGTGGCGCTCGGAGCGGGCGCGCCCGCGGCGCGCATACAGTCGTACGCCGTCGTCGGCGAGCCGGAGGGTGCGCTGTTGACTCCACCCGGCGAAGCGGTACTCGCCGTCTCCGGACTGGACCATGGCGAGTACGTGATCGGCGGTGGTCAGTGTCAGGGGCCTGTGGGTCCGCGAGGGTTGCCATCTCCGTGATTCGGGAGGTGTGGGGCTCGAGGACGCAGTCGTCGTCGCGGATGCTGGTTACGGGTCGAGGCCGTCGAGGTCGAGTGGGATGGTCGGGACGGGTTCGGGCGGGTGTTGCCACGAGATCCGTGTCCAGATCGTTTTCCCTTGCTCTGTGTGTCGTGCGCCCCAGTGGCCTCCGGTGAGTTGGGCGACGATGAGCAGGCCTCGGCCGCCCTCGTCGCGTGGCCGTGCGTGTCTGAGGCGGGGGGATGTCGAGGCGTCGTCCGACACTTCGATGACGAGTTCCTCGGCGTCGCGGATCAGCCGCAGTCCCATGCGGGGTCCGGAGCCGTAGCGAACAGCGTTCGTGGCGAGTTCGGAGACGATCAGCTTGGCGGTGGCGACGAGGTCGTCCGAGGCGGCCAGTTCCGCCAGCCACCGGGTGGCGTGCGTCCGTGCGGAGGAGACCTGTGCCTCCTCGGCCGGGAATTCCCATGCCGTGGTGTCTTCGGCGGGTATCTCCCGGAGACGGGCGATCAGGAGCGTCGCATCGTCCTCCCGGTCGCGGGCCGTGGCGAAGGTCGTCAGGCGGTTCGCCAGGTCGCCGAGATCGTCGCCGGGCCGCAGGCCGGTTGCCTGTGCCCTCAGTGTGTCCATCCCGGCGCCGATGTCCCGGGTGCGACTCTCGACCAGCCCGTCGGTGAAGAAGACCAGGGTGGCGTCGGGTGGGAGGGCGATCTCGGTCACCTCGAACGGCAGCCAGCCCACGCCCAGCGGCGGGCCCGGGTCCAGATGGACGAAGGCGGCCGAGCCGTCCGGTTGGACCAGCAGGGGTGGGGGGTGGCCGGCGGTGGCGATGGCGAGGCGATGCCCCACCGGGTCGTAGACGGCGACGCAGCAGGTGGTGGCCGTGGGTCCGTCGGTTGCCTGCGGGGGTTCCCCGGTGGCCTCGGCCGCGATGCCGACGAGGCGGCTGAGGACTTCGTCGGGGGCGTCCGGGGGCTGGTCTTCGGCGAGTTCGACCACGATGTCGTCCAGGTGGGTGAGGACCTCGTCGGGGGCCTGGTCCAGGGTGGCCAGGGTTCGTGCGGCGGTGCGCAGGCGCCCCATCATGGCCGCGGCGTCGACGCCGTGTCCGACCGCGTCACCCACGACGAATGCCACGCGGCAGCCCGACAGGGGGATCACGTCGTACCAGTCGCCGGACGCGCGGTCGGACGGGAGGTAGCGGGCGACCGTCTCCGCCGCGGTGGTGCGGGCGTGGCCCGGCAGCATCGAGCGGTGCAGGCGGTAGACCAGTTCGATTTCACGTGTGTGTCGGCGGGCGTTGTCGATCGCCAGCGCCGTGCGCGCCGCGATTTCACCGAAAACCTGCCGGTCGTGCGCGTCGAAGGGCCGGGCGCCGTGCCGCCGCCAGACCTCCATGCTGCCGAGGGGGACCCCGCGGGCGAACAGGGCGATCCCCAGGTAGTCCGCGCCCGCCGACGGGACGAGGCGGGCCATCAGCGCCGGATCGTGGTCGAGTTCCCTGGCCATGGACTCCGGGTCGGGGATGGGCACGACATCGCCGCGCCGGTACATCTCCACGATCGGTACAGGCGGCATCGGGGGCATGGCCTCGCCGGGCTGCGCATACGGGGGCGGACACGGGCAGCCGGGGGAGTCCGTCACTGCGGCGCGATGCAGCCCCAATTCCGCTCCGCCGCGCCGTGGCGGTTCCCGACCCAGGAAAACCTCGTCGGCCAGGGTGACGCCCGCTGCGTCACCCAGGGCCGGGACCAGCAGATCCGTGATCTGCTGGGCGGTGACCACCACGTCCAGGCTCTCCCCGACGCTCTCCGTGGCCCGGAACAGCAGGTCGCGGCTGCGCCGCGCCCAGTGCTCGTCGGTCCGGTCGGCCAGCGTGACGAGGAGTGCGTCGGGGCCCGCCCGCAGCGCGGCGAGGGATACCACCAGCCCTGACGGTGGTCGGTTCGGCCGTTCCGGCATCGGCTGGGTCCGGTCGAGCAGGGGCTGACCGGTGGCCAGCACCCGGAGCAACTCCTGCTCCAGACCCGGGGCATCTTCCGGGGGCACGAGGGCGGGCAGTGAACCCCCCACTTTCAGGACCAGGCCGCGGAACGTGTCCGGGGCCTTCCAGACGCGACGAATCCGCAGGTCGGCGTCCGTGACGACGACACCTACGTCCCGCTGGCTCGTGAGCGCCCGCCACAGGAGATCGCGGTCGCTCATCGGCAGCGCCTCGTAGCCTGCCACCGAATCTGCCATGCGAACATTTTAGAACTTCATTCCATTTTCGTCGAAAAAGGAATTATGCGACTCTCTGGATTGTGGGCATCTCGCCTGCTCGGACCACTACGGGGCCTCCGTCCCACCCGACGGCCATCGGTCGACAACGGCCCTGCCCGCCGGCGGATCGGCTTCGCCGGGGAGGGCGACTGCGGATGGTTCCTGGATCAGCGCGGGAACGGATCGTGGTGGTGCCGCCCGCCGGAGCGAGTGGCCTGGGGGCAGGGATGTGAGCACGCGCGACGCCAACTCCCGGCGGTCGGTGGCGGCATTGGGCTCTCGTAGATCGGACGGCCTCGCGTGAGGCCGGCTCCCGATTCGAGGAATGCTTCGGCGCTCTTCCTGCGGGCCGTCGTTGTCGCCGGAGGTGGCCCGCCGACACGGCCGAGGAACACAGCGGGTCTCGATCCCCCACCCCACGCAAAGACCCTGGGTTGCGACGTGCGCCCGAGTCCTGGCCCGTTTGGCGAGGAGCCTCGGATGGTCCGGCGGCGCTTCCTTTGCCGACTTCGATGTCGCCGGCCCCCGATGGTACGGGATTCCCGGAGGGCAGCGGGCGGGAGCGGGCACCGGCGATGGTCGAACAGGCCACGAACCCCGGGTTCCCCTCACCGCAATGCGCGGGACCCCTCCACCGTCCGGATCGAGGACCTCCACACACCATGGCGATGACGATTCGGTGCCATCCGGAAAGCGGATTGCGAATCACCGGAAACCGAGCAGTTCCGACCTGGGACAGGAACCGTCCGCCTGATATTTTCCTGACGGGCTCCCGAAAAGACGCCGAGAGCGTCTTCAACGAAGAGGGACAGTTCATGCATCCGAATGAGTACGACCTCACGTCCGAGGAAGCCATCGCTCATCCCGAGCCCGTATTCGACGCAATGCGGAAACGCTGCCCCGTGCCCTACGTGGAAGCGATGGACACTTACATGCTGGCCCGCTATGACGATGTCAAGGCGGCCATGCGTGACCCGCTGACATTCTCAAGCGATCGCCCGTTCTTCGGGGCCGGTGATCCCGAACTCGAGGAGCTCCAGGCATCCGGCTACCCGCAGGTCCCCACTCTCACGATGACGGACCCGCCGATCCACACCCGGTACCGCAAGCTCGTGAACCAGGCATTCAGCCCCAAGGCGGTCCGAGCGCTGGAGCCGAGCATGAGACGGATCGTCCACGACCTGATCGACGGGTTCGTCGAGCGCGGCAGCGTGGAGTTCGTCAGCGAGTTCGCCAGCCTGGTGCCCGGATACATCATCGCGGACGCCTTGGGTCTGGCACGCGATGAACAAGATCGATTCATGGGGTGGGCGGACGACTTCGTGGACTCCATCCAGGGGAGAGAAATCCTCTCCCGGGAGCGGATGCTGGAAATCCAGCACCACGTCATCGACTTCCAGAAGTTCTTCGCGAACGAGATCGAGAAGCGGGAGCAGGCGTCCGGCGACGACCTGATCTCGGCGCTGTTGGCAGCCCGGGTCGGTGGCGAGCGGCCTTTGGACCGGCCGGAGATTCTCGATCTCATCCGAGTCTTCCTCACAGCCGGCAACGAGACGACCGCGAGCTGGATCTCGGGCACGATGAGGTTGCTGCTGAGCCACCGAAGCCAGTTCGAGGAGGTGCTCGCCGATCGAAACCTGATCCCGGCCATGCTCGAGGAGTCGGTACGGCTGGTCTCACCGGCGCGCTGGACTCGACGTACGATCGTCGGTCGGCCTGTGGAGATGAGCGGCACGGTGATTCCGGTCGGTGCGACGGTGCGCCCGCTGTGGACGTCGGCCAACCGAGACGAAGCCTACTTCCCGGAATCGGCGACCTTCGACATCCATCGTGACACTTCCGCCCACATGGCATTCGGCCACGGAGTCCACTTCTGTCTCGGGGTAAACCTCGCCCGTGCCGAGGCCAGGATAGCATTCGAGGTATTGTTCGAGCGGCTGCACGACATTCGTTCCGCTGTTCCTCTGGACGATGTGCGTACGCTGCCTTTCGTTGGCGTCAACAGATTGGCCACACTTCCGCTTCGATTCGCAGCGACATGATTCCGCATCTGCAGCCAAACGGGAGAGCGAATGAGAATCGAAGTCGATCTCAAGAGATGCAACAATCACGGCCAATGCGTGTTCTCCGCTCCCGAGGTGTTCAGCCTGGACGACCAGGGACTGCTTGCCTTTCGCGCCGAGTCCACCGACCGCTATGTATCGCCGGCTCTGGACGAATCGCAGCGCGAGCAGCTCCAGGAAGCGTCGGACATGTGCCCGACGCTGGCGATCACCCTGATGGAGGATGCGCCCTGACCGCGTCCGCGCCCGCCGATCATCAGCAGTCCGCCGGCCGGTGAATTCGCCGACACACTCGAAAGGAGCGGAGGACATGTCGTTCGACTTCACGGTGCCCGACCGGGTACGACACTGGCAGGAAGCCATTCGCGACTTCGTCGACTGCACGGTCATTCCGATCGAGCAAGAGGTGTTCGCCAACGGTCTGACGGACGATGTGCGCATCAGGCTTCAGGCCGCGGCCAAGGCGGCCGGTGTGTGGGCCCCCCAAGCGGCCGCGGCGGTCGGCGGTGGCGGATTCGGTTTCGACGAGGCCGCGGTGCTCCTCGAGGAGGCCGGCCGTTCGCTGCTCGGCCCGCTGGCCATCAACTGCGCGGCACCGGACGAGGGCAACATCCACCTGTTGAATGTCGTCGCGACCGAGGCGCAGAAGGAACGCTATCTCGTCCCGCTTGTCGCCGGTGACATGCGTTCCTGCTTCGCGATGACGGAGCCGCCCCCGGGAGCCGGGTCCGACCCGAGGGCCCTGCGCACATCCGCGACCCGAGTCGACGGCGGTTGGTCGATCTCGGGCGTCAAGCACCTGATCACCGGGGCCGAAGGCGCGGGATTGTGCATCGTCATGGCCGCAAACGCCGACGGCAGCGGAGCCACGATGTTCCTGATCGATCCCGACACGCCCGGCTATCGGATCACCGGCCACGCCCGCACCATCGACCGCACCATGGTCGGCGGCCATTGCCGGGTCACGTTCGATGACGTTCGCGTCGACGACGCGGCCGTCCTTGGTGCGCCGGGCGAAGGATTCCGTCAGGCCCAGGTCCGCCTGGCCCCGGCGCGGCTCACGCACTGCATGCGCTGGCTCGGAGCCGCGCGCCGCGCGCACGAGATCGCTCTGGCCCGCAGTGTCACCCGCGAGCTGTTCGGCGAACCGCTCGCGCAACACGGCATGGCGCAGCAAATGTTGGCGGACAATGAGATCGACCTCGCAGCCGCCCGTGCGCTGACGTGGCGAGCCAGTTGGACGATCGCCGAGGGCGACCGAAGCACGGAGTCCTCGTCCATCGCCAAGGTCTTCGTCAGCGAGGCAGCCGGCCGGATCGTCGACCGCAGCGTGCAGCTCTGCGGCGGTCTCGGTACGAGCGAGGAACTGGTCGTCGGACGGATCTACGCCGACATCCGGGCCTTCCGTATCTACGACGGCGCCTCGGAGGTGCACCGGATGTCGTTGGCCAAGCGCGCGGTGCGGCGGGCGAGGGCGGAGACCCGATGAGCCTCACCCGGAAAGACCTGCCCGGCCTGCCGCGGGAATCGGTCGCCACCTACCTGGGGAGGGAACTCGGTCTCGATTCCGACTGGTCCGCCGAGGTCATCTCCGGCGGCCTTTCCAACCTGACCTATCGGATCGAAGCCGGTGACCAGCGACTGGTGCTGCGCCGGCCGCCGCTGGGACATGCGTTGCGCGGCGCGCACGACATGCGACGCGAGCACCGGGCGCTGGTGGCGCTGGGCCCGACCCCAGTCCCCGTCCCCGAGGTGCTCGCTCTCTGCGACGACGAGAAGGTATTGGGCGCGCCGTTCTATGTCATGCGCGAGGTTCGCGGGCTTGTGGTGAGAGACGCCGCAGAGGCCGGCGAGCTGACGCCGGAACAGCGGGCCGCGCTCAGCGACGGCCTCGTCGATGCGCTGGGTGACCTGCACTCGGTGGACGTCGACGCGGTCGGCCTGGGCGACTTCGGCAAGCGGGGCGGCTATGCGGCCCGCCAGGTACGCACCTGGGGCAAGCAGTGGCAGAACTCGAGGACCCGTGAACTTCCGGACATGGACCGGTTGCTCGCCAGGCTGGAAGAAGCCGTGCCGGCCGACGAGGAGACCACGGTCGTGCACGGCGACTATCGACTCGACAACACCATTGTCAACACTGCCCCGCCACGGGTACTCGCCATCCTCGACTGGGAACTGGCCACCCTCGGGCACCCGGTGGTCGACCTCGCGTCCATGCTTACCTACTGGCACGACCGAGACGACGTTGAGCGGGGCTCCATTTCGGTGGCTGCCGGGTTGACGACCCTGCCCGGGTTCCGCACGACCACCGAGTTGGCCGAGCGCTACGCGGCCCGGACCGGACGTGATCTGTCCCAGCTGCCGATCTACCTGGCCCTCGCGGCGATGAAGCTCGCAGCAATCCTCGAAGGAGTGCATGCGCGCCACCTTGGCGGGCTCGCCGTGGGCGAGGGCTACGACAAGGTCGGGACGGCCGTGCCCGTTCTCGCGGCCCGTGGCCTCAGGCTGCTCGATGGCGCATAGCGCCCGGCCCGGCGCCGCACCCTTCCAGAAGGCAGGTCTTCGTATGAGCGTCCTGGATTCGTTTCGACTGGACGGCAAGGTCGCGGTCATCAGCGGCGCATCCTCTGGACTGGGGGTGCAGTTCGCCGTGAGCCTGGCCGAGGCCGGTGCGGATGTCCTGCTCGCCGCCCGCCGCGGAGACCGACTGGCCGAGACCGCGGAACTGGTCCGCGCGGCCGGCCGGGAGGCCCTCGCGGTGCCGGCCGACGTGACCAAGCCGGAGGACTGCCAGGCGGTTGTGGATGCGGCGATGAACCACTTCGGTCATGTCGACGTCCTGGTCAACAACGCCGGATTGGGAACCGCGGTACCGGCTCTTCGGGAAACGCCGGAACAGTTCCGGCAGGTCGTCGACATCAATCTCATGGGTGCCTATTGGCTCGCGCAGGCGTGCGCGCGAGTGATGCAACCCGGCAGTGCCATCGTCAACATTTCGAGCGTGCTCGCGTATACCACGGCCGGGCTGCCGCAGGCCGCCTACTCGGCGAGCAAGGCGGCGTTGGTCGGTCTGACCCGTGACCTCGCCCAGCAGTGGGCGCAGCGACTCGGCATCCGGGTCAACGCAATCGCCCCCGGCTACGTCGCATCGGAGATGACCGCCGTCTACGACGACGACCGACTCGCCAAGCTCACCAACCGCACTCTGCTCGGCCGGTTCGGATCAGCGCAGGAGATCGCGGCGACCATCATCTGGCTGGCCTCGGCCGCCGGTGGCTACATGTGTGGTCAGACGGTCATCGTCGACGGCGGTTTCAGTGTCACCTGATCGATGCAGATGACGCGGTGTGACTGCACTGATCGCCGATTCGATGCGGTTGGCTGCTCCCGCAGTGGCCACCCGCAGCCGACGGTCGGGGTGGTTGCCCCTGAGTCAGCGACTTCACAGCCGGCGCCGGTCGTCGGCGATGGCGAGTTGTCTGTGCGCAGCACGCCGGCGACGGCGCGCGGGCCAGTCGGAATTTCGGAGGAGACATGGGATACCGCGTTTTCGACGCAGCCGGCGCTGCCGAGCTTTCCATTCCGGTCATCGACTGTCATCACCACGTGGGGAACATCGAGCCCGACGAGTGGATGCAACCCGAGTGGCGGCAGCAGGATCAAGCCGACCGGCAGGACTTCATGGCAGCGAACGACATCGATCGCTGCGTCATCATGCCGATGCCGCTGATGACACTCACGCACGACAATCAGCGGTACGCGACCGCCCACGACGTGCTCGCCCGGTACCGCGACGAGCGGCCGGATCTCGTCGCGGCTGCCTGCGCCACGGTCAACCCTGCCGAGCCGCAGTCTGCGGAAGCCGAACTCGTCCGCTGTTTCGACGAGTTGGACTTCCGCGGTGTGTCCTACCACCACCGCTACCTCGGCCTGACCGTCAACGACGAACGCATGTCGGTGGTGCTCGAGACGGCGAGGGCGTTCGACCGCGCGGTGCTCGTCCACATCCTCGCCGAGTCCTCCGACATGGAGTCACCCTGGCGGCTCTTCGCGCTGGCACGCCGATATCCCGACGTGCGCTTCCTCGCGCTCGACGGCTTCTCCAGCCCGCAGCAGGCGGCCCAACTCGTCGAGGTCGCCGGCGACTTCCCCAACGTCTGGTTCGACACCGGCGTCGCGACGGCCGTGGCGCATGGATTCGCGCACTTCGTCGAGCGCTGGGGACCGGACCGGCTCGTACTCGGCACCGACCACTACTCCGGGCCGCGCAACTTCTACACGGCGTTCCCTGTCCGGGAGATGCACGCAATCGGTTTCGCTCCCGATGTTCTCGCGCGGATCGCGTACCGCAACGCCGGCGAGCTACTGGGACTCGACTTCGACGGGTCGACCTGACCTGCGGCGCCTGAGCCTCGTGCTGAGAAGTGCCGCGGCGGCGAAAAGGCCCGCCGACAGCGCGAACACGATGACGAACGGCTGTGGCGTGGTCGCGTCGGCGGCGATCGCGGTCCCGGCGCCTATGCCGACCACGCCGCCGATCTGATTCGCGGTCTGCTGCAGCGAGACGACGAGGCCGACTTCGTCCGGGGGCGTGGTGCGAATCGTGGCGGACACGAGCGGGGGTTGGACGAGCCCCAGGGCCAGGCCGCTCGCCGCCAGCAGGACCGCCATCGGCGCGAGCTCGCGAAGATGGCTCGCGACGCTCAGGCCACCGCTTACGGCTGCGAGCACGATGGCCGCACCCGTGACCACGCGTCGCTCACCCCGTCGCTCACTCAAGGCGGCCGACGCGGGTGCGGCCGCCAGGATGAGCGAGGTCCGTGGGGCGCTCACGAGAGAGGTCGCGGTCGTGGAGAGACCGAACACCGACTGCAGGAGCAGGGGGGCCGTCACGAAGTTCCCCATCCATGCGATGTTGACCACGAAGGAGACACCGCATCCCACCGCCGTGTCCCGGTCGGTCAGCAGGTGCAGCGGAAGCAGCGGATGGCGCGCTCGACGCTCGACGCTCACCAGGGCGAGGAGGGAGACGGGTGCGACGGCGAGGATCGGCAGCGCGAGGGCGGGGGAGCCGGAGAGCAGTCGGTTCAGTCCGAATGTGACGGAGAACGTGGTGACGCCGAGCAGGCAGGCGCCCGGCAGGTCGAGGGACGGGGACGGCCCGGGTCTCCTGGTCGCGGGCAGCACGCCCGCACCTGCGACGAGGGCCGCAGCGGCGGCGCCGGCCTGAGCCAGGAAGAGCGCTCGCCACCCGATCAGGTCGACCAGGGGTCCGCCGACGACCAGGCCGCCGGCCGCTGCCGCGGCCTGGGTCGCGCCGGCGAGCGAGGATGCGCGAACCCTCTTCTCCTCGGTGAACGTGGCGAACAGGGTCGCGTAGGTGCTCGGCACCATGGCCGCCGCGCCGGTCTGCGACAGCGTGCGGAACGCGATGAGACTCGGCGCATCCCAGGCGAACGCCGTGGTTCCGGCGAACAACGTCGCGGTCGCCAGTCCGAGGAGATAGATCCGCCGATGACCGTGAATGTCGCCGAGGCGACCGAACAACGGCATCGCGGTTGCAGCCGCCAGCATGGGAGCCGTGGTGGTCCACGAGACGACGGACGGCACGGAGTGGACGTCCCGCGCTATCCGACCGACCGAGATCGTCAAGAGGGTGACGGGCAGCGTGGTGACGAAGAGACCGAGAAGACAGGTGACAAGGATCCAGGTGGATCGTGGACCGCGCATCCTCAATCACGGTCCGGACGGGCGGTTCCCGGTCGTGCCGGCGGCGCATGGCGATTCCGCCTGGCTATCGGACCCGGCGGGTTCCCGTCTTCACATCTGCGTGTTGGGCCGGCGTCTCGGAAGTGAGCATCCGGGTTCCGGCGAACGCCAGCCGTTCCTCGACGTACTCCGCAGTCATGGCACCGTCGAGCCAACTGAGCACGCTGCTGTTGAGCAACGACTCGAGCACGTGCAGGGCGAGGTACTCGTCGGCCGTGGTCTCGTGGTCCGGTCCCCAGGCTGCGAGCGCCGCGATGTCGACGAAGGAGTTCCGCAGTGGCTCCGCGACCGGGCCGCGGCCGAGCCCGAGCGGGCGCGGCGAGTGGTGGATGCTCATCGCGGCCTGCGCGAAGCCGCGATCGCGGGTCATCGCGCGGAAGGCCCGGATGAACACCGTCGCCGCCCGCGCGTCGGGCGTCGAGTTGCGCGGCGGCCGCGCGATGACGTCGTCGCGCAGCAGCTGCACGTCCGTGTCGACGAAGGCCCGGATGAGATCGTCCTTCGAGGGGTAGTAGCGATAGAGCGTGGCGAGCGCGACGCGAGCGCGCTTGGCGACCTCGCGCATCTGGACCGCCTCGTAGCCGCCTTCGGACGCGAGCTGACGTGCCGTCTCGATCACCTGGTTGGCGCGGAAGGCTTGCGCCGCAGGTGTGCGCCCGGTGGTTCGAATCGCTGACATCGTCACTCCGAGATCCTTCGCCACGCACTGTCGGTGCATGGTATCCGTGGCGACCGGTGTCCCTTGCTCGGCGGCCCGCCGACTGTCGCCCGAACCCGGCACATTCACGATAGCGGAGCCGTACACCCCGCCGACCCGATCTTCCCAGGCAGCGCAGTCGATCCTGCGGCGCTGCCATGTCAGGCCGGGTGGCGCGCGAGCACCAGGCTGCCGGCGGCCGCGAAGAACATGCCCACGCCGAGTACGAAGCTGACCTCCACGCCCGGAACCTGTGCGTGTGCCTCGCCGCGGAGCTGTCGAACCGCCTCCTGGATGGCGTACATGCCGTACATGCCGGAGTGCGTGTAGGAGAGCCCGCCGCCGTTGGTGTTCACCGGCAGGCGTCCGCCCTTGACGGTGTTCCCCTCGGCGACGAAATCACCGGACTCACCGCGTCCGACGAACCCGGCGTCCTCGAGCGCGTACAGCGGGAGGTGCGCGAACGCGTCGTAGGCCATGAAGTGATCGATGTCCGCGTGCGTGAGTCCCGCTGTTCGGAAGGCCTCCGCGCTCGCGTGCCGAAATGCCGCGAACGACCCCGGATCGGCCATCTGTGAGACGATCGACGATTCCGCGGACTCGCCCGATCCGAGGAGGTACACGGCTCGGTTCGTCGACGGCAGGTCACGTGCTCGTTCGGCGCTGGTGAGTACGAGCGCTCCGCCGCCGTCGGTGACCACGCAGCACATGTCGCGGGTGAACGGGTAGGCGATGGTCGGACCGCCCAGGACGTCGGCGACGGTGACCGGGTCACGCCGCGCCGCGCGGGGATTGTCGACGGCCCAGGTGCGCTGGGCGACCGCGACGTGGGCCAGGTGTTCGACGGTCATTCCCCGGTCGTGCAGGAAGCGGAGCGCCGGAACGGTGAACGTCGAGTACGGGGCCTGGGCGCCGTAAGGCTGTTCGAACTGGCCGCTGATTGCCGCCGGGTTTCGGATCCACGGGTCCGCACCGACGCCGGATCGACCGGACTCGCCGTGCGTCACCAGCACGATGTCGGCCGCACCGGCGGCGATCGCCGCCGCCGCGTGCCGGACGTGCAGGAGGAAACTGCAACCGCCGACAAGCGTGCCGTCGAGCCATCGCGGCGTGATGCCGAGGTAGTGGGAGATGTCTTGCGGATAGATGCCGGCGGTGGCGATCCCGTCGACGTCGGAAATCGTCAGGCCCGCGTCGCGCAGCGCGTTGCGCGCGGCCTCCGCGTGCAGGCCGAGCACCGAGGCCTCGGGGCGCTTCCCGATGGTGTCGGTCTCCGAAGCGCCGACGATCGCCACCCGGCCACCGTGCATCGAGGTCGCGCTCATGCCGCGACCGCCATCGGCTTGAACACGGGGAGCCGGACGTCGCCGCGGTCGACGAACGCCACCTCGAGCGCAAGATCCAGAGGCAAATGCTCGGGTGCGGGCTCGACGCCGACGATGGCGGTCATCATGCGCGGCCCCTCGTCCAACTCGACGAGCGCGACGATCTGCGGCACCGTCGCATCGAACGGCGGCAGGGGGCGATGGTTGATGACGTAGGAGACGAGCCTCGCGCGCCCGGCGACGGTTCGCCATTCCACACTTTCGCCGCCGCACCGGGGGCACGCGGGTCGGGGGTAGAAGTAGTGGCGCGCGCACTGCAAACAGAACTGCACCGACAGATCGCCACGCGCGGCGGCCTCCCAATACGGCGCCGTCTCCGGCGTCGGGGTCGGCTCGAAGCCAGACATCAAGGTTCCTCTCGACGACTCACGCTCGGGTCAGTCCACCGCCGAGGGTCGTTCCTGGTTCAGCCGGCGCGGACTGTCGGTGCGAATTTCACGGATCACGACCTCAAGGTCAACGTCATCCACCGAATGTGGCATCGCACTATCCGGAGAACGGTTGATCGATTGCCCAGGTGGGGGGCGCGTGGTCGGATTCCGGTGCCGGCGGGTGGTCGGTGGTGCGGTGCCGACGAGGTGCACAGCCGGGAGGACGAGACGATGCCGATTGACGAATCGCTGGTGGGCCGAAGCGGTCCTGCCGTGCGACGGAGCTGGACCGCCGACGACGCGATGCTCTACGCGATCTCGGTCGGAGCCGGACAGATCAATCCGTTGAGCGAGCTCGCGTTCACGACCGAGAACACCTGCGGCCACGAGCAGTTGGTCCTGCCGACATTCGCGAACGTGGCCCTGGGCGTCGAGCTCCCGTTGCCCGACGACGTCGACATGACCAAGATGCTGCACGCCGAGCAGGCCTTCGAACTCGCGGGCACCTTGGCGACGAGCGGGGCTGTCAACTCCCGGTGCGAGATCGCGGGCGTGTACGACAAGGGATCGGGTGCGCTCGTCGAGACGGTCACCACTGCGCACGATGACGCCGGTTCACTGGCGGCGACGCTGCGCACGTCGGTGTTCTTCCGCGGGTACGGGGGCTTCGGCGGGGACCGAGGACCGTCGTCGTCGTGGGAATTGCCGACCCGGGCACCCGACCACGTCGTCATCTATGCGACCCGGTCCGACCAGGCGCTGCTGTACCGCCTCACCGGCGACCGCAACCCGCTGCACACCGACCCGTCGTTCAGCTCGCGCGGCGGGTTCGAGCGGCCGATCCTGCACGGCATGTGCACCTACGGGTACACGGGACGAGCCCTGTTGCACGCGGCGGCCGACTCCGATCCGAAGAGGTTCCGGTCGATGTCGGGACGCTTCACCAAGCCCATCGTGCCGGGGGAGACCCTCACGGTCAGCATCTGGGTCGACGGCGAGACCGCGCGGTTCCGGACGACGGACTCGGCCGGGAACGCCGTGATCGATCGGGGACGGGCGCTCATCGGCTGAGTGCTCGGCACGTACGACCGAACAACACGCTCGCCGATGCACGCGGGCGCGATCAACCCTGGAACGTGGAGGAGAAGATGGGAAACCTCGAGGGGCGAGTGGCGATCATCACCGGTGCCGGACGAGGGATCGGTGCATCGGTCGCCCGGTTGTTCGCCGCGGAGGGAGCCAGGCTCGTCCTCAACGACCTCGGCGCCGAGTCGGACGGGCGCGGGGCGGACCTCGGCCCGGCCCGCGAGGTCGCCGAGGAGATCATCGCCAGGGGTGGCGAGGCGATCGTCGACGGTGGCGACGTCGCCGACTCCGAGACCGGCCGGCGGTTGGTCGACTCCGCGGTGGAGAAGTACGGCCGGCTCGACGTCCTGGTCAATGCCGCCGGCATCCTGCGTGACCGGATGATCTTCAACCTCGGCGAGGAGGACTGGGACGCCGTCATCCGGGTCCACCTCCGCGGCCACTACAGCACGATCCGCCCGGCGTCCGCGTACTGGCGCGCACAGCGCAAGCCCGACGGGCACTTCCGCATCATCAATTTCACCTCGGACTCCGGCCTGCAAGGTTCTCCTGGTCAGCCGAACTACGCAGCGGCGAAGATGGGCGTGGTGGGGCTCACGATGTCGCTCGCCAACGCGCTGGGGCGCCTCGGCGTGACCGCCAACGCCATCGCCCCCGGTGCCACGACCCGCCTCACCGCGGCCGTCGACCCGGACAAGGCCGCGGGCGCCGACGCGGCGACCGTCGCCGACATGACACCCGAGAACGTCGCACCGCTGGTCGCCTATATCGCCGGCACCGGCTCGGACTGGTTGTCCGGTCGGGTGTTGGGCGCGGTGGGGCGGCAGATCACGTTGTGGAACACGCCCGAGGTGGTCCGGTCCCTCGAGTCCGACGGCCCGTGGGGCGTCGCCGACCTCATGGACCGCGTCGAAAAGGAGTTCCGGCCGGTCGCCGACGGTCCGGCGCCGTCCATCTTCACGTCCCGGATACCGAGGTGAGCACGATGTCGTCGACCGCCGCACCCGGAGCCCTGCACGGGCGGCGGGTGCTGGAACTCGGGGTCAGCACTGCGGCCGCCGTCACCGGCATGCTGTTCTCCGACTTCGGCGCAGACGTGGTGCTCGTTGAGCGGCCCGACAGCGGGCAACGGCGCCGTGACGTGCCGGGATACGCCGTATGGGACCGGGGCAAACGTTCGGTATGCCACCCGGCCGACGACCGGCGCGGGCGGGCGTGGCTCGCCCGGGCGCTGGCCGCAGCGGACGTCTGCATCCTCGCGCCGAACGAGTCGCTCGCGGCGTACGGGGACCAGGTGGTGAATGCCGCGGAGGCCAACCATCGGCTGGTCGTGCTGGAAATGCCGGCCTACCTCGCCGAGGGGAGCCCCTGGCTCGGGGACGAGGAGTCCGAGGCGATGCTGAGCGCGCACACCGGTGTGTCCTGGCGCCAGGCCTCGCAGGACGGCGCACCGGTCGACTTCGTCGTGCCGTACCTCAGCCACATCCAGGGCGTCTGGGCGGCCGCCTGCGCGCTTGCCGCCCTCGTCGAACGGGAGCGATCCGGGCGCGGCCAACACGTGACCGTCACCGGTGTCAACGCGGTGATGGAGGCGAGCTCGTACACGCTGGCCGTCTCTCCCGACGCACCCGACCTCGACACCGCGGTCGGCGTGCTCGGACGCCACCCGACCTATCGGGCGGTGCGCGCCGCGGACGCCTGGCTCGCCTGCGGCGCTCTCGGCCCGAAGTTCGAGCGAGCCGTCCTGGAGGTGCTCGGGATCGCGGACATCCTCGACGACCCACGGCTGGCCGGGACGACGACGAACATGGTGCTGCCCGAGAACGTCGAGTGGGTCATGGAACGGGTGTCCGCCGCGTTCCGCTGCCGCCCACGCGACGTCTGGCTGCGCGAACTGGAGGAGCGCGGTGTCCCGGCGGGCCCGGTTGGGTCGCGCGACGATTGGCTCGATCACCCACAGGTCGCGGCCAACGATCTTCGGGTCGACGTGCAGGACGCCGACCGCGGCACCGTCGCCATGCCCGGCGTGCCACTGCGCTTCGGCAGGTCGCCCGCGCGGGTCGCCGGTGCCGCGCCACCCCTCGGCGAGCACA
This sequence comes from Embleya sp. NBC_00888, assembly GCF_045207655.1. Taxonomy (NCBI): domain Bacteria; kingdom Bacillati; phylum Actinomycetota; class Actinomycetes; order Kitasatosporales; family Streptomycetaceae; genus Embleya; species Embleya sp. NBC_00888. The sequence goes on from NZ_CP108785.1 coordinate 5,477,861, forward strand.
ACGACCACCCGTCCTGGCCGCCGCGGGAGTCGGCGGCGCCGGCCGGACCATCGGCGCCGAGTCCGGGCCCACTGCACGGGATGCGGATCCTCGACATGGGAACCTTCGTCGCCACGCCGTACGCGGGTTTCCTCCTCGCGGAACTCGGCGCGGACGTGGTCAAGATCGAGCCGACGACCGGTGATCCGTTCCGCGACGCCGGATTCGTCTTCAACCGTGGCATGCGCAGTCTTGCCGTCGACCTGCGCGCCGAGGCGGGTCGCCGCCTCGTGCGGCGGGTGTGCGACGGCGCGGACGCGCTGATCGGCGGGATGCGCCCCGGCGTGATGGCCGCGTTGGGTCTGGACCACGCCCACCTGAGCACGTCGAACCCCGACCTCGTGTCGGTCTCGTTGTCCGCCTACGGCGTCTGTGGGCCGATGGCCGACCGGGGCGGTGTCGACATGGTCGTGCAGGCCATGAGCGGCATGATGAGCGCCCAGGGCGACCTCGAGCTGCCGATCGCCACGACGATTGCCATCATCGACGTCACGGCGGCGGCGTTGTGCGCCCTCGGGGTCGTCGCCGCCTTGCTGCACCGGGAGTGCAGCGGAGCCGGACAGCAGGTCTCGGCGTCCCTCGTCGGTGCCGCGTCGCTGCTCGAGTCGGGTGACCTCGTCCGGTTCCCGGGCCGAGCCCCGACAGTCCGGAGCGGCCCGGACTTCAAGGGGCCCGGCCCGCTCGATCGCTACTACCCGGTGTCGGACGGTTGGGTGCGTCTGCAGTCGCGCGATCCGCGACTGACGGTCGACGACGTGCTCGGCTCGGCCCCGGGCGACCCCGTCGACCGCATGCGGATCTCGCTCGCCGACCTCGACGCGCGGGAGGCGATCGCCTTGCTGGCCCGGTTCGGGATTCCCGCCGTCCGCGCCCGCCGGATCTCGGAGGCGGTCTCCGACCCCCGCTTGCGGTCGGCCGAGTTCGTGCACCTCAGGACCGCGACCGACGGGTCGGTCTTCGCCACCACCGGTCGACACGCCACCTTCTCCCGCACGCAACGCAGCGGACCGATGAGCCCGCCGGGCATCGGCGAGCACACGACCGCCGTCCTGAGCGAGGCGGGGGTGGGCGAATCCGACATCCGTGCCGCACTCGCGGACGGTGTCGCGGCCGAGGGCGGACCCGTCGCGATGCAGCTCCGGGCCGTCTACCGCTGAGCCGCGCGGCCTGCGCGGACCAGGCCGACCTTGTCGGCTTCGGATGCTTGACACGTGACACCACGAACCGCACACTCGTCCACAATTAGAACACAGTTCTACATAATCGCCGGCCGACGACTCGCCCCGACAGCGCGCAAGCGCACTCGGCGGAGCCGGCTTCCCCCCACCGTCGAGGGAGCATCCAATGATCCGCCGACTCTTCGCGACCGACCACCCGGTGACATCCGGGCAGGACATCTCGAGCATGGCGTTCTGGCGCCGGTCGTTCGTCGAGCGTGACCAGACCTTCGCCTGGCTGCGCGAGCACTGCCCCGTCAGCTGGCAGCAGCCGCTCGAGGACGCCGACGTCCCGCCGGACGTACACGGCGAGGCCGGCTTCTGGGCGGTGACCCGCGCCGAGGACATCTCCTACATCAGCCAGAACAACAGGCTGTTCTCCACCTCGCAGGGCAGCATCATGGTTCGGCCCCGACACCCCGACACCATCATGACGCCGAACTTCCTCGAGATGGATCCCCCACAGCACACGCGGTACCGCCAAATCATGAGCGCGGCGTTCACGCCCAAGGCGGTGGCCCGTCTGAACGCGCAGATCGAGACGCGCGCACACGACATCGTCAACGACGTCGTGGGGGCGGGCGACATCGACTTCGTCTCCTCGGTCTCGGCGAAGCTCCCGATGCTGACCATCGCGGACATGGTCGGCGTACCGGAGAGCCTCGTGACGACGTTCGCCCAGGCGGGCGACAACTTCGTCGGCGGTCACGACGAGTCGATGCTTCCGCCCGGGATGACCCAGGTCGACTTCATGGTCCGTCAACTCACCGTGCTGCGGGACATCGGCGTCGACCTCGTCCACTACCGGCGCGAGCACCCGTCAGACGACATCGCGACCGCGCTCGGCAGTGCTCGGATGGACGGCAAACCCCTGTCCGACGACGAGATCGCGTCGACGATGTTGCTGCTCAGCGTCGCGGGCAACGACACCACCAAGCAGACGACCAGCTGGACCGTGCTCAACCTCGACCGCAATCCCGACGAACGGACGTGGCTTCTCGAGGACTTCACCGGCCGGATCGCCGGGTCCATAGAGGAGTTCGTCCGGCACGCGACCCCGGTCATGTGCTTCGGCCGCGTCGCCTTGGAGGACGTCGAACTCCGCGGCGTCCGGATCCAGGCCGGTGACAAGGTCGGGATCTTCTACTGCTCCGGCAACCGTGACGAGCACGTATTCGAGGATCCGCACCGCTTCAGCCTCGGCCGTCCCCGCACCCCGCACGTCGGCTTCGGCGGCGGCGGGATCCACTACTGCCTGGGCAACGGCATCGCCCGAGCCCAACTGCGCGCGCTGTTCGCCGAGATCCTCACACAGCTGCCTCGCCTCGAGGTCGGGGAGCCGGAAATGCTCAACAGCGAGTTCATCAACGGGATCCGGCGCCTTCCGGTGCGGACCAACTGACGGCGAGAGAGCGGACAGAGCACATGAGGATCGTGGTGGACAGAGAGCGCTGCTCCGGTATCGGCATCTGCGAGTCGTTGGACCCCGAGCACTTCGAGATCGATGACAACGGCGCGCTCGTACTCGTGTCCGAGATGGCCGACGACGGCGACGACACCGTCATGAAGGCCGTCCGAGCGTGTCCCGCTGTGGCGTTGTCCGTGGTGTCGGAATGACGACGAACAGCGGACACCCGAAGGCGGACGACTCGCCTCTCGGCTGCCCCGAGGCCCGCCGGCTCGTGGTGGTCGGCGCGTCGCTCGCCGGGCTCCGGGCAGTCGAGGCAGCCAGGCGATCCGGGTACCAGGGGCGCATCACCCTGATCGGTGACGAGATGCACCTACCGTACGATCGCCCGCCGCTGTCGAAGTCCTTCCTCGCCGGTGGCGACCCGACTCCGCTCGCCACCGAGCAGAGACTGCTCCACGACCTGCGCGTCGACCTCCGGCTGGGGAAGCGGGCGATCGGGTTGCGTCCGGGCGAGGGCGTCGTCGTCGGCGGCGAGGTCGTCCCGTACGACCGGCTCCTGATCGCGACCGGTTCCGCCCCGCGCGACGTCGGCGAGTGGGCTGCGCATCCTGCGGTCCACAGTCTGCGCACGCTCGACGACGCACACGAGGTGCGGACCGTGCTCGATCGAGTCGGACGGGGCGGGCGCGTGGTCGTGGTCGGTGGAGGGTTCATCGGCTCCGAGGTCGCGTCCGTCGCACTCGATGCCGGAGCCTCAGTCACCGTGCTCGAGGGTGCGAGCGTCCCGCTGGTACGCGCGGTGGGTGACGTCGTAGGGGCGGCGCTCGCCGGGCTGCACGGTCGCCACGGTGTGGAGTTGCGGTGCGGGGTTCGCGTGATAGGAGTCCGTTCGGACGATCGCGCGACCCAGGTGCTCCTGGCCGACGGTGACTTCGTCCCCGCGGACCTCGTCGTCGTCGGCGTGGGCGCCGTCCCGGCCACCCAGTGGCTGGTCGGCTCCGGCGTCGATCTCGATCCCATCGACTCCGCGGTGGTCTGCGACGAGTACCTGCGCACGTCGCTTCCCGGGGTCTACGCCGCCGGCGACGTGGCCGGCTGGCCGAACCCGGTCTTCGGCGCGCGCATGCGGCTCGAGAACTGGACGAACGCCGCCGAGCAGGGCGCGCGTGCCGTGCTGAACGCCCTGCGGCCGGCGAGCCGGCAGGCGTACAGCACGGTCCCCTACTTCTGGAGCGACTGGTACGGGCACCGCATCCAGTTCGTCGGGACGGCCGACGCCGACAGCGTCGCCTTCGTCTCCGGAGGGCCGGACGAGGACCGGTTCGTCGCACTGTTCGAGCGTGCCGGCCACCTCGTGGGCGCCGCGACGCTCAACGAGCCCGGCAAGATCATGAAGCTTCGGCGGATGGTTGCGGCCGAGGACGGCTGGGACGCCGCCGTCTCGCTCTGCGCCCGCTCCAGCCGCGAACCGGTGACCTGACCCCCCTGTTGACGAGAAACGGAACAGTGATGACGACCTTCCAGGCCGCAGTCCTGCGATCATCGGACAAGCCCTACGAGCTGACGGGCGTGACGCTCGACGAGTTGCAGCCGCACGAGGTGCTGGTGCGGGTCGTCGGCTCCGGACTGTGCCACACCGACCTGCAAGCGCGCATCCCCGGCCAGCAGATGGTCCGCCTCCCGGTGATCCTGGGACACGAGGGGAGCGGCGTCGTCGAGCGGATCGGCGCGGGCGTGCGCGCGATCAAGCCCGGCGACCACGTCGTCATGAGCTTCGCCTCCTGCGGAGCCTGCTCGGCGTGCCACTCGGGGTCGCCCGCGTACTGCGCCCGGTTCGAGATCGCCAACCTGACCGGTGCGGACTCCGACGGACGGATCTCCGCTCGCGACCAGGCCGGGACACCGATCGCGAATCGATGGTTCGCGCAGTCCTCGTTCGCGCAGTACGCCGTCGCGACTGAGGCGAGTACCGTCGTGATCGACCGTGACGTGCCGTTGGAGATCATGGGCCCGCTCGGCTGCAGCCTGCAGACGGGGGCAGGCGCGGTCCTCAACGAGATGCGCCTCGCCCCCGGCCAATCCATCGTGGTGTTCGGCGTGGGCGCGGTCGGACTCGGGGCCATCATGGCCGCGAAGGCCGCCGGCGCCGGCCGGATCATCGCCGTCGACCTCAAGCCCGGCAGGCTGCAGACGGCGCTGGAGTCGGGCGCCACGCACGCGGTCGACGCGAGCACTGACGACCTGGTCGCCGCGGTGCAGGATCACGGCGGGAGCGTCGACTTCAGCTTCGACACGACGTCGATCACCGAGGTGATCTCGGCCGCGATCCGCGTTCTGGCCCGTCCCGGCTCAGCAGTCCTCGTCGGCGGCGGGAGCGGCGAGGTGCGCGTCACGGCATACGAACTGGCCGGGAAGCACGTCACCTTCGTCTACGAGGGCAGCGCCGTTCCGCAGGTCTTCGTGCCTCGCCTCATCGACCTCTGGCGGCGGGGACTGTTCCCCTTCGACCGTCTCATCCGCACATACCCACTCAGTGACATCGACGCCGCCGAGGCCGACGCGATTTCCGGCGCCGTGATCAAGCCGGTCCTCATTCCCGCCGGCCTCGACACGGGGCGCCCGGCCCCACCAGAGAAGGAGCGAACATGACCTCCAGCGACGACCTGGCACCGGCTTTCCCCACGGTCGACGGAGCCGACTTCGCGACCGCCGACAGCTTCGACGTCGTGAATCCGGCGACCGGCGAGATCCTCGGCGCCGCTCCGGCCATCCGGGCCGAGGACCTGGACCACGTCTTCGGCTCGGCGGCGGACGCGTTCCGGACCTGGTCGCGGAACGACGACGCTCGCCGCCGGCACCTGCGCGCCGCAGCCGATGCGCTGGACGCCGACCAGGATCGGCTCAGCCGTCTGCTCACCCTCGAGCAGGGCAAGCCGCTGCACGACTCGGTGATCGAGTTGCAGGCGTCGTCCGCGTGGTTGCGCTACTACGCGGACCTCGGGTGGCCGGACGAGGTGCTGCGTGACGACAGCGAGGGCTACGAGGCGGTGCGCCGACGGCCGATCGGAGTGGTCGCGGCGATCACGCCGTGGAACTTCCCGATCCTGCTCGCCGTCTGGAAGATCGCCCCCGCGCTGCGGGCAGGGAACACGGTGGTGGTTAAGCCGTCGCCGTACACACCGCTCACGACCTTGGCCGTCGGTGCCGTGCTCCGGAAAGCTCTCCCGCCGGGCGTGCTCAATGTCGTCAGCGGCCCGGACCCGCTGGGTGCGGCGATGGTGGCGCACCCTGTTCCCCGCAAGATCAGCTTCACCGGCTCAACGGCGACCGGCATGCGGGTGGCCGCCGCCGCCGGTGAGGACCTCAAGCGGACGACGCTCGAACTCGGGGGCAACGACCCGGCCATCGTGCTGGCCGATGCCGACGTCGACGCCATCGCCCGCGACCTGTTCTGGGGCGCGTTCGGGAACAACGGACAGATCTGCCTCGCGGTGAAACGGGTCTACGCGCACGAGAACATCCATGACCGACTGGTCGAGGCTCTCGCGAGCATCGCGCGAGACACCAAGGTCGACGACGGCCTGGTGCCGGGAGCCGAACTCGGACCGATCAACAACGCCCCACAGTTCGATCGAGTGTCGGACTTGGTCGCCGACGCGCTGGGGAGGGGCGCGCGGGCAGCCTGTGGAGGCGCGGCCCTCGATCGGCCGGGCTACTTCTATGCCCCGACGATTCTCGACAACCTCGACGACGGCGTGCGGGTCGTCGACGAGGAGCAGTTCGGGCCGGTGCTGCCGATCGTCGCCTTCCGCGACGAGCGGGACGCGGTTGAGCGCGCCAACCGCTCGAACTACGGCCTGACCGCGTCCGTCTGGTCCGGGGACCCCGACCACGCCTATGCGATCGCCGAGCGCGTCGACGGCGGGCAGGTCTCGGTCAACACGCACGGGGGCGGCGTGCGGATGCACCTGCCCTTCGGCGGACACAAGTGGAGCGGCATCGGGGTCGAGAACGGGCCCTGGGGGCTGTTGGGTTTCACCGAGTTGCAGGTCGTGACCGGGCCGGCGCGCGGCAATCCGAGGTGATTCTTGGTGTCCGCGGAGGAATCAGCGGGACCATTGCTGAACTGGGGAGTGAAACGCAGCTTCCTCGACTACATCCTGGCTGTCGGCGGCTCCTGTGACACCGACGGCGCGCTATTCCGGGCGGGTCGGATTCTCTTTCCGCCCGCTCAGAATCGGAAATGTCCGCGCGGCCGAACCGACGTGGTCCGCCACGTGGGGTCCGTGCGCATGCGCGCCCACGGCGGATTGATTGACCTGACGCTGGCCGACCCTGCCGTCGCCGCGACCGCGGATGGCGTCACGCTGTCCGTGGTCGCTCGAGGCCCCGGGATGCAAGGAGCCGAGCAGCGCGTCGTCGTCGCGCTGCTCGGCTGCTCTCCGGGCGGGCTCCTCGACGCGATGCGCTCCGGCCGAAGCCTGTCGTCGACGCTGTTGTCGTCCGGGTCGTGGATTTTCGACCACCGTTATCCGGTGGGAATCGAACTCGCGCCCGTGCGTTGGTCCGCGACGGCCTGACGCGTTGTCTCCGGACCGTTTCGCACACCTTTTCCTTGTAGGGCAGCAGCAGTGTTCGGGAGTTTGCGTGTGCGCCTCTTGACAGGGGACGGTTGCGGTGTATCTTCACTAAGTAGAACTTGGTTCTTGTTAGTGGGGCAGGGGCAATGCCCGTCCTGCGCAGACCCGACGAGGACATTCGGCGTCGCGGCAGCATGTGCTTCCTACGGCAGCAAGTCGGGCTCGAATTCCCGAGTGCGAGCGATCCGGGCTCGGCCGTTGCCGACGGCCCGGCGGGGAGCTCGTGGATGACCGCCTCCAACAGGCCGCCGGTGGTGATCGGCGTCTCGGTGAGCAGTCCGGGTCTCGAGGACGAGCTGCCGTGGTTGCAGGCGGGGCGAAGTGAACTCGCGGGCGGAGAGGAGCAGTCGTGCAGGTGGATTGGTTGGTGAGCTTCACGGCGGTCGTCGACCACGGCGGGTTTGCCGCCGCCGCGAACGGAACGTTCCGGGCCCAGTCGCGAGTGTCCGCGCACATCAGCGCGCTCGAGCGCGAGCTCAGGGTGCAACTGTTCGATCGGCGGTCGCGTCCTGTCGCGCTGACCCCGGCCGGCGAGGCCTATCTGACCCACGCGCGGGCGATGCTGGGCCAGCTCGAGCTCGGACGCAATGCCGTAGCGGAGGTCAACCAGCTCGCGCGCGGACACGTGGCCGTGGCGGCCGACCCGTGCGCTGCCGCGACCTTCCTCCCGCAGGTCATCCAGGAGTTCGGACGCCGCTACCCGGGCATCCACATCGATCTGATCGAGGAACTGGCCCAGGTCGACGACGCCCTGCTCACCGGTCGGGTGCAGGTGGGCCTGAGACCGCTGTACCCGTTGTCCGGCGACCGCCGTCTGCACCGTGTGGCGCTGTGGCGCGAGCCGATGCGTGTGGTTGTCCATCCGCAGCACCCGCTCGCCCTGCGGGGTTCGGCGGTCGACGCCGCGGACCTGGCGAAGTACGACCTCGTGGTCCCGGGCTCAGGCGCGGGTCAGACGGAGGCCGAGCAACTGCTCGCGCAGCGCGGGATCACCGCACGGATCACCTATCTGACGAACGTTCCGCAGACGCTGATCGCGCTCGTGCGCAGCGACCTCGGAGTCGGGCTCACCAACGAGCTCGCCGTGGCGAACGGCACCACCGAAGGGGTTCGCGTCCTGCCGCTCGGGGACGCCACGATGGTCCGGGAAGTGTCGGTGGTCTGCGAGGCTGGCCAGGTCGCCCTGATCACCCCGAACCCGTTCTGGAAGGCTTTGATGCGTTGTCGACTGCCGCGCGGAACCGTCGATGTGCGGAGGCCGATGTCGTCCACGGAGGGCGATGGTACGGCGGCCACGCCAACGCCCACTCCCCGGCTCGTCGACGGCGGGGGAGAGCGCCACCGGGCGGCGCACCGGACCGGGACTGCCCAAGAGTTCCGTCCCGTTCGCCTGCCGGCGTGCGATGCACCGAGCGCTGTACTCGCCTCCGGCTGAGCTGCCGTTCGCCGTCGATCGGCCGCTGACTCGGTTGAGACCGAAGACGATTTCGTCGTCCGGCCGGAGACGCGGCCCGAACCGTGCGAGGTTCTGGATGGCTCTCGTACGCGTGTCTCGGCCCGCCCGAGCCGCCGGTCCTGCCATGTGCAGCGCTTGGTGCAGCTGACGCGAGTCCTCGGCGGCCTTGGCCGAGCCGGCACCGATGTGCGGGAGGACCGTGAATGCGGCATCGCAGATCAGGGCAGACGCGACCCGGGACCATCCGCGGCGGCGTGCTCGACTACCGCCTGGACAAAGATGGCGCAGGACCGTGCCCACGACTTCCGAGATCGTCGGGGCCAACTCCTTCCTGCCACGCGGGCCAGACGGCGCCGGGGACTCGGACGGTGTAGCCCTGGCCGCGCCGTACGGTCATGCGCTGGTCGAGTGCGGCGCGCTCGACGGCCCGCAGCCCGTCGTACGTCGGCTCCTGCCGGAGGTCGCGCCGCAGGTCGCCAGCTGCGGCAAGGGTTTGAGCCATGAACTTCACGGTGGACAGCGGTTCTCCGGAGCGCGGGTGACGGGCGTGTCGGCAACGGTTGAATTGAGGTTCTGGATCACTTTCCGTGCTGATATGACTAGCCGTCACCGACCGAGCCAGGAGCGGGTTCCGGCTACGAAGCGAGGAGCACGCGCTTGCGCAGGAGGTCCAGGCCGGCCCGGCCGAACATCTGCCGCTTCAGCATCTTGATCCGGTTCACCTGACCCTCCACCGCACCCGAGCTGAACGGCAGACTCAACCCCGCCTCCACCGCCCGAAGATCAGAAACGATCCCGTTCACGAACGACACCAACGGCTTGTGATCCATTTCGACGTTCTCCGAATCGGCCGGTACCGCGTTCGTGATGATCCATGGCCGTGAACGACGTGGATGCCAAGGAAGTCCTGTTCCCGAGCCTGGGCGACCTGGAGATAGCGAACATCGAGATCGGCGGCGACAGCGTGACCGTCGCGGCCTGCGCGTGTGCGCCCGAGGCGCCTTGCCCGGCCTGCGGCGCCAGGTCACGTCGGGTACACAGCCGGTACCAGCGCCGGTTGGCGGACTCGGCAGTCGGTGGTCGCCGGGTGATCGTGAAGCTGGAGGTCCGGCGCTTCCGTTGCCCCACCACGTCGTGTGCCCGGGCGACATTCGTCGAGCAGGTCGCCGGACTCACCTTCCGCCACGGGCGACGGAGCCAGCGGCTGCACACGGTCCTGCAGGCGGTGGCACTGATGTTGGCCGGCCGAGCCGGCGCCCGACTGTCCGACGTGCTCAACTCGACGATCAGCCGCTCGACGCTGCTGCGGATGATCCGCAGGCGACGACACCACGGGTACTGGGAGTTGACGACTTCGCCCTGCGCAAGGGCCACGTCTACGGCACCGTACTGATCAATGTCGAGACCCGTCGTCCCGTCGACCTTCTGCCCGACCGGGAGGCCACCACCCTCGCCCGCTGGCTGACCGAGCACTCGGCGATTTTCGTGAAGCGGATCATGATGTGGTAGTCGTGCTGGGTGCTCGGGGGTCAAGTCGCTGAACTGCTGGAAGTCCTGTTTCCGCATCTGTCGCGGGTGGTGGTCGAGGCGGTCGCCGCTGTCGGGAGGTCGGTGCGGATCAAGGCGCGTTGTACCGGTCCGGAGGCCGAGTGCCCGGGGTGTGGGTCACCGTCGCGGCGGGTCCACAGCCGGTACGCGCGGATGCTCGCGGACACCGCTGTGGCAGGCCGCCCGGCCGGGATTGAACTGCATGTCCGTCGGTTCTTCTGCGACGAGGTCGCTTGCGGGAAGCGGACGTTCGCCGAACAGGTGGACGGGCTCACCGGTCCGGTACGGCCGGCGCACCCCGACCGAACAGCGGCTGCTGGAGCGCGTCGCGCTGGCACTGGGCGGCCGGGCCGGCGAGCGGCTGACCGCGCACATGGCCGTCCCGACCAGCGGGTCGACACTGCTGCGGGCCATCCACCGACTCGACGTTCCCGCGCCGCCGAAGGTGGAGGTGCTGGGCGTGGACGAGTTCTCACTGCGGCGCGGCCGGGTTTTCGGCACGATCCTGGTCGACATGGAATCGCACCGGCCCGTCGACGTGTTGCCGGACCACACCGCGGACACCTTCGCCGCCTGGTTACGCGAGCACCCCGAGGTCCGCATGGTCTGCCGCGACCGCGGCGGCGCGTTCGCCGAGGCCGTCGAACGCGCTCTTCCGGGTGTTCCGCAGGTCGCTGACCGCTGGCATCTGCTCGACAACCTCGCCACCGCGGTGGAGAAGGCCGTCCGGAAGCACCGCGCCTGCCTGAACCCGCTCCCGCCGGAACACGGCGTCCCCGAGAGCGCCCCCGACCCCGGTCGCGAAGAGAGCCCGGCGCAGCAGCAGATACTCGCCCGCTGGACGGAGATCCGCGCTCGGTATGACCTGGGCCTGACGATCGCAGCGATCAGCGAGCAGATCGGGCTGGACCGCAAGACCGTGCGCCGCTACGCGCACGCCGCCACCCGGGACGAGCTGATCACCGTGCGACCGCGCCGCGGCAGCGCCCTCGCACCCCACATGCCCTACCTCGCCGCGCGGTGGGCCGAAGGCTGCAACAACGCCCGGACGCTCCGCGACGAGATCGCCGCCCGCGGCTACACCGGGAGCCGCAAGACCGTCCGCCGCTTCCTCAACAGCCTTGCAGACAAAGACGGTTCACCCATGAAGCCACTTCCTCCGCCGCCCGTCCGCGATGTGGCCCGGTGGATCATCGGCCGAGCCGAGCGGCAGAGCGAAGCCGCCCGGCTGCAACTGAAGGAACTGTGCGGGCGGTGCGTGCATCTCGCCGAGATCAACCGGCTCGCCCGCGGCTTCGCGACGCTCCTGCGACGACGCCACGGCCACCGGCCTCCCGAATGGCTCGCCCAGGCGGACGTCTCCGAGATCAAGGAACTGCGCACGTTCGCCCAGGGCCTGCGCAAAGACCTCGACGCCGTCACCGCCGGCCTGACACTGCCCTGGAGCTCGGGCGCGGTGGAAGGGCACGTGAACCGGACGATTATGTGGAATCTGATTTGTCAAGGTCTTCGGCGGTGCCGACGACTGCCGGGCCGCACTCCGGAGGTAGGTGGGCGACGACCAAGGCGACCGCGTCCTGCGGGTTGTCGGCCTCTCCGATATCCGCCGGTCCGTGAGGCGAACGTGTCCCCCACCAGGTGACGCGGTATTTCCCGTTCACGGGAGTAACCACTGGAACGTCGTGGGTGTAGGGGAAGTCGGTGCAGCGGCTGAAGTTCAACGCCATGTGGCTGTGGAAGGGGAACAACGCCCGCAGCGGTGGCTGGTTGAAGGCGGCCTCGATGAGGAAGTGGTCGACGTGTGTCGCCGGGGTCTGGCGATACCTTGCCCACGCGGTCTCCACTTCGGTGCCGCGCTCGGGTGCCTCCGTGAGCGGTCCAGAGTGGACGAACGGGCAGGCGGACAAAAGGGCTTCCGGGTTGGCCCCGGACTGCCAGACCGCGGTTGCTGTGGCGGCTTCGTTCAGACTGCTGGTCGTGCCCGTGGCGATCGTGACGCCGTGTTCCCAAAACCGCATGAGGAAGCTGCGGTAATGGAGGCCCAGGAGAGTGCTCGTCGTCCGGTTGTCACTGTCCGCCCGGGCGCCGATTCGCTTCCACCCGTGGAGTCGTTCAGGGAGCACGTCGAACTGATATCCGGCCCGGCGGACAGCCTTCTGCATGACGGTCTGGAGCGTGCCGTCCTGGCCGAGTTCAGGATAGAGACCGGCCAGGTGCGCGGCCATTTGAGACGTCACAGCTCGCCCTTCAGTTGGTGCCGCCGGTTGTGAACGGCTCTTTGTGACTCCCCGTCGGCTTCGTGATGTTCCGCAGCTCGACGAGGGGAAGCAAGGTGGCCGTCGCAGGTATTCCGAGCTGGCGGGGTGTCGGGCCAGCCGGGGTGGGGACATCGGTGAGTCGTTCCAGGAGTTGATCAAGAGCGGCCTGGCCATCATCGACGGCGATGCGTTCGTCATCGGTGAGGGGGATGTTGGCCAGCATCTTCTGCAGATTCTCCTTCGCTTCGAGCAGCTGGCCTTTGCTGGAGGCCTTGGGAGTGTAGAAGTCGCAGCGTGCGCACGCCATGCGGTGCTGGCACTGCTCGAAGAAGGTATAGGTGCACCAGCCGTGCCCAAGGTCGAAATATTGCCAGGGCTCGCCGTTGGCCGCGGCGCCGGAGGCGACTGCGTCCCGGTCGATCAGGACCTCGATGGTGCGGACGTTCCGCTCGAAGTAGCCCGCCTCGGAATACGCCTTGGACAGGGTGTTCGGGGTGAGCTTCGCGTAGTACTGGGTGGATTGCGGCGAACGGTGTCCAAGCCAGGCTTGCAGCTCGAACAGCGTCATCGGTTCCTTGGCGTTGTAGAGCTGGCTGGCGATGGTGGACCGCGCCCGGTGGCTGGTGATGTTCCCGCGGACGTCGGCAGCAGGGACGCCGGCCTTGCGGCAGAGCATCGGGATGATCGTGTTGTTGATGTAGTGGGTGGAGACGCGGCGGGCCCGGATGGCGAACAACAGGTCAACGCGCTCTCCGGTGCGGCGGTCGGTGAACGTCGGCTGATCCGGGCGGACAGCCTGCCAAGCATCGACGGCCTGGCCGAGGATCGGGTCGACCGGCTTGCTGAAGGCGGTGCCGGTCTTGTGGGGCGGGACGTCGAGGAGGCAGACGGTGTCGCGGGCCAGGACCTGCTGTGAGTCACCGGTGATGGGGGCGCCGTCGTGCTGCCAACGGATGCAGCCCACCCTCAATCGGGCGATCTCGTTGCTGCGTTGACCGGAGAACAACCAGGTCAGTGTGACCGCGCGGACCAGTTCCAAGGGATAGAACTGCCCGGCCTGGGACTGTGGGAGGTCCGCGGCCTCCAGGTTCAGGCCCGCCCACAGAAGCTTCGCCCAGACCTCGTCGGCGATCACCTGCGGGTCGGGGCCGAGGAGGGCGGTGATGCTGCGCGGGATTGCCAGCGTGCGTAGTGGGTCAAAGCTGCGGGGCAGCCACTCCCATTCCTGGCAGTCCCGGAAGAACGTCCGCAGCGCGGTGATCTGCCCAGCCTTGGTCGACGCTTCGAGTGGCTTGCCGAGACGGTCCCCCAGGCCGGCCGTTCGCTGAACGTAGTCACCGACCTTCATCCGGTCCACTGCGGCGATCCAGGTCGCGCAGGTCTGCCGCGTCCAGTCTGTCGGGTCAGCAACGTCCGGCTGTTCCGCGACTATCCACCGGCCCACCCTGAGGAGGGCGGAGCGCATGGCGCCGCGGACGCGGCGTGAGCGTAGAGGTGGCATACCAGCGATCGACCCACTGTTCCCACGTCTTCGCGCCGCCGGTGCCTGTCAATTCCGGTGAGACACGTCAGGCTGCGGGTTCTTCCTGATGCTCCTCCTTGGCGGGTTGGTTGATCCAGGCCGCCTTCGGGAGGCGGGGTGGCGTCGGTCTTCGGCGGAACCGGTGCGGGTTGGTGGCGTAGGCGTCGGCCAGGACGTCGGCCCGCCGTGCTCGGATCGTCACCGCGGTGCCGTCGTGGACGGATGCGGGGGTGTGCAGTCCGATGCCGGAGTGCCGGTGGACGTTGTTGTAGTAGGTGAAGAACCGCTGGCAGAAGGCGCGGGCGTCGGCCGGTGAGCCGAACCGGTCGGGGAAGACCGGGCAGTACTTCAAGGTCTTGAAGTTTGCTTCCGAGTACGGATTGTCGTTGGACACGCGTGGCCGCGAGTGCGAGCGGACGATGTTCAGGTCGGCGAGCAGCTGGGCGACCGGTTTGGAGGTCATCGAGGTGCCCCGGTCGGCGTGGATTACGTCCGGGACGACGCCGCCGTTGGCGCGGAAGGCGTCTTCGATGAACTCCTTCGCCAGTGCGGCCGATTCGCGCGGCACGACGAGCCAGTGGACCGCCTTGCGGGAGTAGATGTCGAGCATCACGAACAGGTCGTAGTACATCCCGCGGTCCGGGCCCTTGAGCTTGGTGGCGTCCCAGGTCCACACCTGGCTGGGGCCGTTGGCCACCAGCTCGGGCCTGGCCCGGGGCGGGTGGGTGGCCTGCGCGCGGCGCTCGCGGACTTCCCCGTGCTCGCGCAGCAGCCGGTACATCGTGGAGATCGAGCACAGGTAGGTGCCCTCGTCCAGCAAGGTGGCCCAGATCTGCGCCGGCGACTTGTCCACGAACCGCTGCGAGCGCAGCACGCCGAGGACCCGTGCCTGTTCCAGCTCGGACAGGGCCGCGGGGTGAGCTGCCGGCGCCCGGCGCGGCCCGGCCACGCGGGGCTTGGGATGGCGCTGCCGGTAGACGGTGGCCCGCGAGCGGCCGGTCAGCTCGCAGGCCGGCTTGATCCCGACGACCGGCTCCAGGGCGGCGAACGCCTCAGTGATCACTTCGTCCGCTTGGGCTCGGAGTCCTCGCTCCCGGAGAGCAGTTCCAAGAGCTCGTGTGCTTTTCCCAGGATGGCCAGCGCCCTCTGGGACTTGGCCAGCTCGGCGGCCAGCTTCTCGTTCTCCGCCCGCAGCCGCTCGGCCTCCTTCTCGGCTGCGCTCTTGCCCGTCGGTCCGGACGGCTTCGCGGCCAGCGCATCCAGCGCGCCGGCGTCCCGGGCGGTCCGCCAGTCGATGATGTGCGAGTGATACAGCCCCTCCCGGCGCAGCAGCGCGCCCTTCGCGCCGGGCTCGGTCAGCCGCTCGTACTCCTCCACGATCCGAAGCTTGTACTCCGGGGTGAAGGACCGCCGCTTCGGCCCGCCCGCGCGGGGACCGCGCTTCTTCTTGCCCACGGCCTCATCATCGGCCACACCGGCCTCAAGGTCGACACTACTCAGCGTCACGCTCGAAAGATCCTGTTCTCGCCCTACTAACAACAGAAGAGTCGATTGTCCTCATGTCTCACGAGAGTCTGACAGGGAGGGCGCCGGTCGCCCGTGCCGAGTGGCGGCCGGTGATGGGCTGGGGAGGATCACAGAATCCGAGTTCGGCAACCGCCCGCTGCGTGGCGTGCAGGGTGTAGTGCTGTGAGCCGGCCAGCATCTTCGGAAGATTTCAAGTCCAATGAGACGTCCGTGAAGCTATGAACTGTGCGGTTCGGGTTCCCTTCGTTTGGCGGGGTCGTTGATCCATGCCGTGGTGGGGATCGCGGGTGGTGTGGGGCGTCGTCCGAAGCGTTCGGGGTGGGCGGAGTATGCCCGGGCGAGGGTGATCGCGCGTTGGTCGCGGACCTGGCCGGCGGTGCCGAAGTGCACCGAGGCGGGCGTGTGGTAGCCGATTCCGGAGTGGCGATGCTCGTGGTTGTAGTAGGACACGAACCCCTCGAACCACTCGCGGGCGTGCGCGAGCGAGTCGAAGGAGCCCGGGAAGTCGCCCGTGTACTTGATGGTCTTGAAGTTCGCCTCGCTGTAGGGGTTGTCGTTGGAGACCCTCGGCCGGGAATGGCTCCGGACGACCCCGAGGTCGAGCAGGAGTTGGGAGACCTTCCTCGAGGTCGTCGACGTGCCGCGGTCGGCGTGGACGGTCTCGGGGACCAGGCCGTTGCGCTCGATGGCGTCCGCGACGAATTCCCTTGCGCGTTCGGCCGATTCGGCCCGCTCCACGGTGTGGCCGACCACGTATCGGCTGAAGATGTCGATGATCACGTAGGCGTGGAACCACACGCCCTTAGCCGGACCCCTCACTTTGGTGATGTCCCAGGTGAACACCTGCGAGGGGGCGTCGGCGACGAGTTCGGGCACGGTTTTGGCGGGGTGGGTGGCCTGGCGGCGGCGTTCACCGGCCTGGCCGGCCGCGCGCAGGATGCGATACATCGTGGAGATCGAGCAGTGATGGCGGCCGGCGTCCAACTCGCGGGCCCAGATCTGCGCGGGCGGCAGTTCCGCGTACTCGCCGGTGTTCATCAACTCCAGGATCGCGGCGCGTTCGTCCGTGTCGAGCGCCGAGGCGGGCGACGAGCGGGGCTTTCGAGGCATCGCGGCGGCCGGGTGGAGGTGGCGGTGGTGGGTTGCGCGGGAGCGGCCGATCAGTCGGCAGGCGGTCACGATCCCGATGTGCGGGGCCAACTCGTTGACGATCAGGGTCAGTTGGTGGTTCAGGGCGTGTTTCGGTCCTCGCTCTCGGAGAGCATCTCCAAGAGCTTGACCCCTTTTCCCAGGATCTCCAGCGCGGCGTCGCGCTTGGCCACCTCCTTCTCCAGGCGCTCGACCTTGCGCCGGAGCTTCTCGTTCTCGGCTTCGGCCGCGGGCTTCTTCGGTCGGGCGGGGCTCGTGCGTCGGTCGGTGAGCTTCGCCAGGGCGCCGGCGTCGCGCGCGGCCCGCCATTCCTGGATGTGGGAGTGATACAGCCGCTCGCGTCGCAGGATCGCGCCGCGTCCGGCGGCATCCGGGGCGCCGTCGTACTCGGTGACGATCCGGAGCTTGTACTCCGGGGAGAAGGTGCGGCGCTTGGGCTTGGAAGCCGGGTCGCCGCCGGGATTCGGGCTGGTCATGAAGGTGGTGCTCCTGTCGTGCCCTCTCAGGCTAACCCGGATCTATCGGGCGTCTCGCCACACACTGACAGAGAGGGCTTCTCGCGGCGGACCCGGTCGAACAGCGAGGTGTCAAGATCCTCCAGATGCGGGCTGCGGTTGAGGAGAAGCAACTGGCAGACCACCATCGGCAGCAGCGTGTCGTCGTCCCGCCCGAGTTGGTAGCCCCAGGAGGCGAGGACCGCGCGGATGCGGGCGATCTCGCTGTTCACCCGGTCGCGTCCGAAGATCCGCCAGGACAGGGTGAGCCGCTGGAAGCCGCCGAGGCGGTGGAATTCGTTGAAAGAGCCCAGCAGGTAGGCGTGCGCGGCGAGATAGGGGCGGACCTCATCGGTGACCCAGCCCGGGCCGTGCTGGTGGAACTCGGTCTGGTTGCGGCCGAGCAGATGGATCCACTCCTGCGGAGTCCATCCCCAAAAGGTCCGGCCGGTCTCCGCGCAACGTGTCAGCAGCACGGCGATCACGTCGAGCATGGCGCGTCGACGGTGCGGGGTGGACGGCGAGTCCAGGGCGGCGTTGACCGCCTCCAGCGGGCCCAGCAGACGGCGGATCACCCGCCACCCGGCAGCGGACGGATCGTGGTCCTTGAGCCGGCGCAGATTCCGCACCCCGAGTTCGTTCACTGCCAGGGCCTCGGCGGGCCAGACCTTCGAGAGCGGTGTCGTAGTGGTCCGGGAGGATCGGCCAGGACCAGCGTTCGGGCCCGTTCTCCGCGGGCAGGGCCAGCCGAGATGTACTCACCGTGCCACCTCCGGCGACGTGCCGTTCGGGGAGATGAGCGCCTGTATTCGCCACGCGTGGATGTGCTCCATGCCGCGGGCGAGCTTGTCGGCCAGGTCCCGGCCGGACAGATGGATGTACTGAAGCGTGGAGTCGGTGTGGCGGTGCCCGGCGAAGGTCGCGATCGCGTGCAACTCCCAGCCCATGCGGGCCAGATCGGTCAGACACAGGTGTCGGGTGGTGTGCGTGGAGAACTGCGGGACGCCGGCCGTCACGGCGATCCGGCGTACCACCTTCGACCACGTCCACAGGCTCAGCGGCCGGCCGTAGTTGCGCCGCGATTCGGAGAGGAACAGCGGGCCTCTCGCCCGGCTGACCGTGGCCCTGTGGGCGAGGTAGGCCGACATCAGCACGCCGGTCGACGCCGAGTACGGCACCACTCGTTCCAGCCGGTTCTTCGTCGTTTCCGCGCGCACCCGCAACGTACGGTGAGCCGGGTCCAGGTCATCGGTCCGCAGCGAGCACAGCTCTTCGCGACGCAGCGCGGAATCGTAGGCCAGGGCGAGCATCACCCGGTTGCGGATCGGCTCCTCCCGCGCGACCTCCAAGATCGTCAACCACTGCTGTTCGCTCGGGATCCACGGGAGCTTCGTCAGCCGCGGCACCAGGCCACGCTGGTGCCCGCCCCAGCGGCGGCCCGGCGTATAGCGGCCCCGGCCCACGGGATTGGACTCCCGCAGTCCCTCTTCCATCAGGAAGTCGTAGAACAACCGCACCGGTACCAGCCGCTGCTGGATTGTGGCGTTCGCCAGACCCGCCCCCGAATCAATCGAGACCACGTTCACGCCACGATGACTGCGTCGCTCAGTCAACTCCCTTACGTAGAGGGCAATATGAGCCCGACTGGCAGCGAGTGGGTCGACACCCTCTCGCTCGCACACCACCAGGTACTCGGCCAGCCCGCGGGCGTAGGCATCGATCGTCCGAGGCGCACGGCCAAGATCGCACCACACCTGCAGCCAGCCCGCTGCCCTCTCGTGGCGCCCCAGCACCGGCCACTTCTCCGTCACTCCCGCAGCGGCGCTCAAGCCGTCTCCCAAGTTCGTGGCTACACCAGGGAGACATGATCACCCCGGCAGATTCCACGTAACTTTTAAGATGCTCAAACGCCAGACCTACGGCCGCGCGAGCTTCGCGCTCCTGCGACGACGAATACTCCTCGCGGATTGACCGGCTTCACGGAAATAGCCGAAGACCCAGAGATCAGAGGCCATTGACATACGTGGGGGAGGCGGCCCTGGCGCAGGACGTCGAGCACCTCGAGGATATGTCGCGTGTTTTGTACGAGGCGGAACATCTCGGAGATGTGCACGGTGTCGCCGTGCCGTGCGTAAGCGGGCAGTTCGCCGAACTGCGGCCGTTGGAACGGGTGGAGGCGCCTGGAGGTGCCGGTCTCCTCCTCGAACGTCACCGTGTCCTCGATCCCGGCCTCGGTGAGGACGAGGGTTTTGCCGGGCGGGCACGAAGACGTCCCCCGAGCGCAGGCCGTCGCGCAGCGCGCACAGCTCCCACAGTGCCGGTAGCAGGTCGCGTCTCCCGTGGCGGCGGCCCGGTCGAGGTAGCCCTGCTGGCGCCGATGGCGTTCGGCTCCCGCAGGATTTCGTCCGGCAGGGCGCGCCGGTCCTCGGAGAGCTTGAGCCCGCTCGGCGAACTCGTCGCTCAGCTTGATCCGGGCCCGCGGCGCCGAGCCCGAACGCGTCTGGTCGAAGAATTGCACCACGGAGTCCAGGACGTCGACCGAGGACTGGGCCAGCAGCGTGAGCAGGATCGAGTGGTGCCGGTTGTGCTCGCACCGCACCAGCGCCTGCCAGGTCGGACGCTCCGACCTGGGCCAGGAAGCGGCGCCGTTCGGCGGGCAGCGCGGTGGGGTGCGTGTGCGTCCAGGTCGCGCAGGAACAACGTCTTCTCCACCTCGCCGCCACACTCTTGGGCGACGCCTGCACCGGCCCGGTCTCCGGCCGGCGCGGCCTGGATGAGCGCAGTTTCGCGGCGAAGACCAGCAGTCGGGCCCGGCGTGCTCGCCGGTCAGCGGCGCGGCATCGGTGAGCGAAGGACAACCTCCTGGCGATCACAGGTAGAGGCGGCGAACCTCGTCCATCCGACCGCGCAGAGATGCGGCGGTGTCGGTCAGTTCGAGTCGACCGCGACGCAGGACCACACCGCGGTCGGCTATGCCGATCACCTTGGTGACCTGCTGTTCGACCAGCAGGACGCCGAGGTTTTCGTTCCGGCATGCCTCGACGAGGGCCTCCAGGATCCGGTCGACCAGCATCGGCGCGAGCCCCAGCGACAACTCGTCGGCCAGCAGGACTTTGGGGTGACGAGCGATCGCGCGCGCTACTGCCAGCATCTGCTGCTGGCCACCCGAGAGCAGACCGACGGTCCGGGAGTAGTGCGGCTTCAGCTCGGGGAAGTAGTCCAGGGCGCTCGCGTCGCATCCGCCGACCCGCAGATTGTCCCGCACGGTGAGGCTCATGAAGACGCAACGCTCCTGCGTGACGAAGGACAACCCATGACGCGCGCGGGAGTGGAGAGGTGTGGCTACGGTCTCGCCGTCCAGCTCGACCGTGCCCTCCTGAGCTGTGAGGAGCCCGGCGAGCCCCATGAGCGTGGTCGTCTTGCCGGCGCCGTTGGCGCCGAGCAACGCGACGATCTCACCCTGTCCGACCTCCAGATCGAGCTTTTGCACGTAGGCGACCGAGCCACCGTGACCGACGCTCAGTCCGCGGGCGGCGAGTACGACCTTGCCACTCGGTATCGGTACGTTCTTTTCGAACGCTTCGACTATTGGGCTCACAGGACACCTCCGTGCGCGCCGGCTGTCAGATCCGCACTGCCTACGTTCTCGATCTCTTCGCCGAGATAGGACGCGATGACCTCCGGGGCTTTCCGGACCTCGCTCGGCGCACCGCTGGCTATCACCTCGCCGAAGTTGAGGGCGGTCACGACATCGCTGACATCCATGACCAGTTCCACGTCGTGCTCGATCAGCAGGACACCGATGCCGCTCTGCTCGGCGATCCGGCGGATGAGCGTACGCAGTTCCGCGGTCTCGACCTCGTCCAGACCCGCGGCCGGTTCGTCGAGCAGCACGATGTCCGAGTCGGTGGCGAGTGCCCGGGCGATCGCCACGAGATGCCGTTTGCCGTAGGAGAGTTCCTCAATGCGGCGGTCGAGAACACCGTCGAGTTCGAGGAGGCGTACGGCCTCCCAGCCGGCTGGGCTCAAGGAGACCTCCTGCGGCCGGATCAGTTCGCGGACCACATGGTCTCGACGGTTGATCTCCGACGCCGCCCGGATGTTGTCGTAGACGTCGAGGTCATCGAACAGCTCGAGGCTCTGGAACGACCGGCCGATCCCGAGTCGCGACCGCTTCCAGGTTGGCATCCGCCGCAGTGAGTCGTTGCCGAGGCAGACCTGCCCGCTCTGCGGGTGCGCGAAGCCGCTGATGACGTCGAGGAGCGTCGTCTTGCCGGCCCCGTTCGGCCCGATCAGCCCGTGCACCGTGCCGGGCTCGACCGTGAGCGACACGCCTTTGAGTACGTGCACCGCGCCGAACGACATCCTGACGTCGGTCAGGGTCAGGGCCCGACGTGTCCGTGTGCCGCGCTGCAATTGTGGTGTCGCCGGCTCGGGGATCCGCGCCGGCGCATTGCGCCGGCGACGAGTGGCCAGACGGCGGACCAGCGAGACGTTGACCGACACGATTCCATCGGGGTTGAGCAGGATCGTGACGAGCAGCACCACGCCACCGACCATCGGCAGCCACGCGAACTGGTCGTTGTAGGCCGAGGCGACGACCTGGTTGCCGACACCTCCACTCGCGAACGTCATGCCGACGAGCGGACCGATGATCCAGCCGAGCCCACCGATGACCGTCCAGCCAAGCTGGCTGATCGACGACAACGGGTCGAAGTTGCCGTAGACGACGGCGGTGGACCGGAAGGCCAGCAACACTCCGCCGACAGCCGCGATGAAGGCCGAGATCACGAATGCCGTGGTCTTGGCACCGTTGACGTTGATACCGATCGACGCTGCCGCACGCTCGTTGCCTCGCACCGCGATCAACCGGCGTCCACCTTGGGAACGACGGAGGTTGGCTACGAGCAGACCGAAGATCACGAACACCAAGATGACAACCGTCAGATAGCGACGGGGATCGATGATCGGCGTGAGATCCAGGCCGAGGATCGTCGGGCTCGGCACCGTCACGAGATCGCTGCGGCTGAAGACCGTCGCATAGAGCAGGACGCTGAACCCCAGCGTGATGATCCCGAGACTTGCCCCTCGCATACGTCTCGCGGTGAAGGCGAGGACGAAGCCGAACGGGATCGCGCAGATTCCGCCGATCAGCAGCAGCAGCAGGAACGGGATCCCGGGGTGGTCGTGGGCGAGTTCGGACGCGACGACCGCGCCGACACCCGCGAGCGCGAACGGGGCGAGCGAAACCTGTCCCGCATATCCGGTGACGACCACGACAGACAGCATCGGGATCGCCACGAGCAGGCTCGTCAGCAAGGCGAAGTTCCACTCCACGGGCAGGACGACCCACACAAGCAGGATCGTGACCGCGAAGGTCGGCAGGACCAGCGCCCAACGGATCCGGCCGTCTCCCAAGGAGGGCATCCGGGTGCCGACGAAGCCACGCGAGGGGATCGCGCGGCCGCGCAACAGCATCAGGAGGACCAGGAGTGCGAACGTCGCGATCGTTCCGGCGCCGCGGACGTCGGTGTGCACCGTCGCCTCGGACTGCGCGACACCGATCCCGATGCCGCCGACGATCGTCAGCGGGAAGGACACGAGACCGCCGCCCAGTGCGGCGGCGAGCACCGGGACGAGGAGGCTGAGGAAGGCCACGAGATTCAGACCACTCAGAGGTGCGAGGAGAGATCCGGCCAAGCCTGCCAACACACCGCCGAGGAACCAGCTGCCGATCGCGATACGTCCAGGGTCGTGCCCGAGCGTCTGCCCAGCGATCGGATTCTCGGCCACCGCGGCGGTGATCGCCCCGTACCTGCTGTAGCGGAAGATCGCCCACAAGATCGTCGTCACAACGATCGCGACGACTACGAGCAGCAGGCGGTCTCGACCGATCGACCGGCCGTCCCACAGATCGAGAGGGGCCGTCGGCAGGAGGGACTTGACGCTCTGCGCGTCGCTCGTGAAGGCGAGCAGCAGTCCCGCCTGGATCACGAGGAGCACTCCCGTTGATGCGATGAGCTGTGTCAGCGGTGAGGCCAGGCGCAGCGGGCGCATGACCAGTAGCTGGACAAGGACACCGGACAGGCCGGCACAGAGGACGGCGGCGAGCAGGGAGAGTGCCAGGGGGATCCCCATCGAGTTGCTGAAGTACGCATACATGTAGGCTCCGAGCGCGGCCTGCGAGGTGTGCGCCAGGTTGAGGACACCCGTTCCGCGATAGACCAGCACGAGCCCGAGCGCCAGCAGGCCGAGCATGGCACCAGGGCCGAGCCCGATAAGGCCGTAGTACGCGATGTCCTCCACGTGAGCTCCTCCATCTGGTGGGTGGCCGCGTGGCCGAAAGAGAGTGCGCCGACCAACCGTCCGACGTCGTCTTGGTCGGCTGCGATGCGTCCGGGGCACTGATGGCGCACATGATCGTCACACCCAGCGGGCTGCCGTTCAACGCCGTTTCTGCGCACTCGACATACGGAAAACGGATCAACGGAAGTGCGGGCTCAGCCGTCGTCGAGGCCGAGCAACGAGCGGAGGCCGCAATGCGCGATCTTCTCCGGAGCGTCGTGCGCGAAGCCGATCGCGCGGCTCTCCGCGACGGGGAGGGCCCTGATGTCCTTGCCCGGCTCCGGATCCGGGAAGCCGCGGATCCGCAACCCGGGCCGGCTCGCCCGCAGGGTGCCACTCGCTGCCGGTGTTCTTGTAGTTGCCGACCACTTCCTCCATTTTCGTGTCGACGCCGACCACCGGGTCCCCGGCGGCTTGGTGGTCCCGGGCCCGCTCGTTGATGTAGCGGAACTGGCCTTCACGGTCCGGGTGTTGCCTGCCGTCGGGGGTTTTGGCATAGCCCTGAAGGCTAAAGCTTTTCTCACGCATCAGGTCGGCCACGGTCTCCGCCGAGACGCGGTGGCCCTGTCCGGTCGGCTCGCCGGGCAGATGACGGGTCGACTTCGTTGTCCAGCGCAGCGCGTGCACCCCGGCCGCACGGGTCACCTTCCTGATTCGCCATGACCCGGCGGCCGGACCTGCGCTCCTGTGGCCAACCGGCGCTGGCGCTCGTCCGGATGCGGAAACAACGCCTCGAACTTCGCCGCCGGCACCGCGTCGGTTTCTTCCGACATCCCCATGGCGCAACAATGACCAGCCACGACGGAAGTCACTATTTGTTTCTCCGCAAGCCTCAACCGAAGGACGTTATTCTGGATCTGGTTTCTCTCACTACTCAGTCAACTCGTTGTCGAGTATCCGGAACGGGCTCTACTTATCCGCCCGGTTGCCGAGTGTGGGCCGGTCGCCGCCGTCGTCAAGATGACGTCAGGCTCGATTTTGCCTGCTCTGGCCGCATCCGCCGCGACACCCCGCACCATTGGTGCGCTGTGTGCGTCGCTTACGCGGCGGATCTACCGCCGCGCTCGAAGTGAGCGCCTGTCGACAGCTTTCACGACGTGTTCTGCCTATCCGGTTTCCGGATCAGCGAGGTCGCCTTTTCGGCATGGACCGACCGGCCCGTCTTGAGACACGCTTTCGTGGACGTCGCCGTGATCTGAGTCACACGATCCCAGGGATCGAGTTCGGGCTCGTTCGGATTCCACAAGGAGACAGCATGAAGCGATTGTTGGTATTTTTTGTCGTGGTCACGATGGCGCTGAGCGCGTGCGGCTCGAGCGATAAGAAGGCAGGGTCCGATGCGGGGCCGATCAAGCTTTATCAGATTTCGGAGCTGCAGTCCCCTGCGACGTCGCTACCGTTCATGAAGACCTCGGCCGAGGCGGCCGTCAAGGAAATCAATGCGTCCGGCGGCATCAAGGGGCGCCGGCTCGAACTCGCCTCGTGCAACGAGAGGAACGATCCGAACGCGGCGGTGAAATGTGCGCAGACCGCGACCCAGGACAAGGACTATGTCGCTCTGGTCGGCGGGCTCAGCCTCTTCGGCGACCAGATCAATCCCATCATCGAGGCGGCCAAACTCGCCAACGTGGGTGTCTCCCTGGTGTCCGACTCCGACGCCAGGAGTCCGATGAGCTTCGCGACGTCTGCCGGTGTCCCTGGCTTCGCCGCCATGCCGGCGGTCGCCAAGAAGTACCTCAATGCGAGCAGGATCGGCGTCATGAACATCTCGACGCCGGCCGTCGGGACGCTCAACTCCTACTTCGAGGCCGGTGCCAAAACGTCCGACGTCAAGATCGTCAAGAAGATCGAGGTCCCAGCCGACGCGACCGATTTCACGCAGTACGTCTCGCAGCTCGACGATGCCGGTGCGCAGGTCGTCGTCTCGAGCATGACTCCGCAGGCCAACCTAGCCCTGTGGCAGGCCATCAGCTCCAGCAAGTCGGCCCTCAAGACAGTCATGAGCGATGCCACGGTTTCCGCCGACCTGATCAAGCAGGCCGGCAACAAGATCACCGAGGGCAACTACGTCTGCGTCGGTACACCGTCCAGCAACGCGACCAATCCGACCGGCAAGGCGTACTCGGAGTCGATGGCCCAGTACGCGCCGGACGAGAAGGTCATCACAGGTGTCGGCCTGAACGCCTGGCTCGCGGTCAAGCTCTTTGCGCAGGTCGCCCAGGACATCAAGGGGCCAATCACTCGTGCCAGCGTGCTCGGTGCCATGAACAAGGTCGAGAACATGAAGTTCTACTGGCTCGAATCGCTGTCGTTCGACCAGGCCGGCCCGCTCAAGGACTACCCGAGGATCGTCAACCCGATCACGTTCACGAACGAGATCGTGAACGGCCAGTACGTCGAGAGACCGGCCTTCAACCCGTTCGTCAAGAGGTAGGCGGCGCGTTCGCGAAACCCGGTCGGGAAAGTGCCGCGTGACGTGCTCGATCCGTTTGGAACGTGACACTGCGGCGGTCCGACAAGGCGCCCAGGGCCTCGGTGCCGACGCGTGCGCGTGAGGTTGGCAGTCCTGGCAGGTGCTCGGTGAGTCTGCGGATGGGCTGGCGGGTTGACGGCAGGCCGAGTCTCGTCGGGCGTGTGGTGTCCGTCGCCACGACGAAGTCCTCGTCGTCAGGCGTCGACAGGCGGGGACGGCCTCCCGTCCACCGTGGGTCCAGGCTTCCATCCCGACTTGTTGAACCGGTGGATCACATCCCGCACGGTGCCATCGTCCGCCTGGAGGAGGCGGACGATGGCACGGACACTGGTCGGTCCCGGCGCACGATCGCCTGCACGCGGCGCCCGATGTTGTTACTCGACCGCCGTACCACGACTCCCTCGGCCACCCGCACCCTCCCGCTCGAACGACCCGAACAACCCCGAAGGACCCTCCAACCGAGACTCCGGCCGACAGCGCCGAACAGCAACGCCACGAACCAATCCGGTCACGGCACCACTGGCGCCCCCGGATCCAAAGGCGTTTGGTCAGGTTCCGGGATCCGGATCGATCACCTGCGAGGTTCGAGATCCGGTTCGGTTCGCCGGGCCGATTCCCGGTGTTACGGTCTCGCAGAACTCGAGCTCCGAAGTGGATCGCCACCCCGGACGGGCGGTGTGTCGCGACCGTTCATCGGTTGCCCACAACCCCTGTTTGTCACCCGAACCGTGATCGGAGGAATGTCATGCCCTCAGACGACGACCGGACGGTCTACCGAGGGGCCCGACCGAGCCCCGTCCGCCGCCCGTTCCGCCGCGGCCACATCGACGCGTCGATGATGCCGCTCGGGCCGGAGGTGTTCGCGGCGGTGTCGGAGGCTGCCCCGGTCCTCCATACCTCGGCACAGTCTTTCGTCGGGATCACCGAAGACGGCGTACCGCGGCCCGACCTCTTCGGGCTGCGTGACGAGGGGCTCTCCACGGCTGTCATCGCCGGGGCGGCCCGCGCCTGGCTCGACTGTCTCGACGCGGATCACAGGCGGAAGGCCGTCCTGTCCGTCGAAGCAGTGGAGTGGCAGCACTGGATCAACGCGTTTCTGACCTTCCCGGAGCACGGGGTATTGCTCGACGAACTCGGCGCCGACCGGCGTGGGTTGGCGATGGACCTCGTCCGCGCCACGGTGTCGGCAGCCGGAATGGACGACATCCGGACGGCGATGCGGCTGAACGCCCGCCTCGGCGAGCTGTGTGCGGGCTACGAGGACACGCTCAAGGAGTACATGTACTGGTTGACCATCTTCGGCGAACCGTCGGAGACGGAGCCGTGGGGCTGGCAGCTGATGGGGCATCACCTCGACCTCAATTGCTTGATCGTGGGCGGTCAGGTCGTGCTGACCCCCAGCTTCCTCGGGACCGAGTTCGACGGCCACGAACTGTTCGCCGAACACATCAAGGCGGCCGTGCGCTTCATGGACGCCCTGAACGGAGCACAGCGCGACCGAGCGGTCGCGTACCGGTCGATCCGCAACGCGGATCTGCCACCGCATCTGGCCGGACCCATCAACGGTCGACACGTCGCCGGCGCCGGCCAGGACAACCTGGTGCTGCCCTACGAGGGGCTCTCCGGCGACAGCCTCGACCGCGAGCAGCGGACGTTGCTGCACAACCTCATCCGGCCCTACCTGCGAGTGCTCCCGGACGGTTCACGCCTGGCGCGGCAGGC
This sequence comes from Embleya sp. NBC_00888, assembly GCF_045207655.1. NCBI lineage: Bacteria > Bacillati > Actinomycetota > Actinomycetes > Kitasatosporales > Streptomycetaceae > Embleya > Embleya sp. NBC_00888. Next base: position 5,505,662 of record NZ_CP108785.1, read on the forward strand.
CGAGATCGATCGCCATCTCGACGTGACACACGTTCTGTGGATGGGCGGCTGGGGCGACGGTGAGCCGTTCTACTACCGGGTCCACAGCCCCATAATCCTGATCGAGTACGACAACCACTCAGGGGTGTTCCTCGACAACCCCGAGCCGCAGCCGTACCACGTCCACACGATCGTGCGGACGCCCAACGGCAACGACTACGGCAAGAACCTTCTCGCCCGCCACTACGCCACGGCGCATCACCGCTGAGCTGGAGCCTCGATCGGGGCCGGGCGCAGGTCGACGGTGCCGGCCGGCAGCGGGGCGTCGAGGATCGCCTGCCAGAACGGGCTGCGGATGACGGCGAACTCCTGACTCGTCTCGAACACGGCAGCGACCTCGCGCACGAGCGCCGGGTCCGCCAAGGGCAGGACGCACACACCGTCGTGCCCGCAGCCGTCGACGGCGAGCGAGTTCGTGAACCCCACGCCGAGGTCGTTGCGGACCAGCGCGATCAGCGTCTGGGGGATGTTGGTCAGGTATGCGACGGTCGGCGTGACGTCGTGCTGGAGCAGCATCTGATACGCCTCCGTCTGGCCGAGGTTGTGGCCCGGGACGACGAGGTCGTACAGCCCCAGGTCCTCGGTGCGGACGGGCTCGCCGACGCGCGCCAGCTCGTGATGCGCGGGAACGACGACGCGCATCGGTTCGCTCCACAGAGGGAACCCCCGCAGGCGTCCGTCCTGGGTCGCGGGGTAGCGCGGGCGCAGCCCCAACTGCACCCGGCCGGTCAGCAATGCTTCGTCGACGTGGACGAACTCCTCGACGAGTTCGACGTGGATGCCCGGGAACCGGCGGCGGAAGTCCCGGATCACCCGCGGCAGGAAGCTCGCGGCTGCGCTCGGGTGCGCCGCGACCGCGAGCTGGCCGCGGATCAGGCCGTTGACCTCGGCGACCGCATTGCGTCCGAGGTCCAGCTGTGTCAGCGTGCCGCGGGCATAGGCCAGGTACGCCTCGCCGGAGGGCGTCAGGGCCACCGGCCGCGCACGGCGATCGAACAGTTGCACACCCAACTCCCGTTCGAGAGATCCGACGTGCGCCGATACCCGCGACTGTGCACGGAAGATCGCTTCCGCCGCCGCCGCGAAGCCTCCGTGGTCGACGACGGCAACGAAGCTGGTCAGCCAGTCAACCTGCACGGTCATACCCCCCTCTTCGTCGTCCGCGCCGGGACGGCCGCCGTGCGGTCCGCAGCCGGCGACGACGGCGCTTCGGCACGGATAGTCGGCCGGATCCACGGATCCGTGCGGAACCCGGAATGTGTCGGGTCCTTCCTACGGCACCGCAGTGGATCCGACCCCGACCGATCCACTTTGCGGATAGCGGACTCCAGTTCTTCGATCTGGTGTGCCCCAGGCGAACTCAACAGGATGAATGCATGGATCGGACCAAGCGTGCGAGTGATCAGCAACGGGTCGTACTGGTGACGGGCGGCGCGTCGGGCATCGGGCGCGCCACCGCACGCCGGCTGGCGAACGACGGGTACGCCGTCGTGGTCGCCGATCGGAACGTGGACGCCGCCGCGGAGCTCGCGGACGAGATCGCCGGCTCCGGATCGACTGCACGGGCGGTACGCGTGGACGTCAGCGACGGCGAGGAGTGCGCCGCAGTGGTGCGATATGCCGTCGACGCTCTCGGACGACTGGATGCCTTGGTGCACTGCGCTGGCATCCCGGGGGCGAACGACCCGGTCGCCGACACGTCCGACGCCGAGTGGGACTCGGTCGTCGGGGTCAATCTGGGCGGCACCTTCCGCATGTGTCGCGCCGCAGCATCGGCGCTCAGCCGGTCCGACGCGGGCCGGATCGTCCTCCTCGCATCCGTCGCCGGCAAGGAGGGCAATCCGCAGGCCGCGGCCTACTCCGCGTCGAAGGGCGGCGTCATCGCGTTCGCCAAGGCATTCGCGAAAGAATTGGTCGCCACGCGCGTGCTCGTCAACGTGGTGACGCCCGCGCTCATCGCAACCCCGATGGTCGGGCAGTCCACGCCCGAGCACGTCGCCTACATGACCTCCAAGATCCCGATGGGCCGGCTCGGTCGCCCCGAGGAGGTCGCCGCTCTGCTCGCCTGGCTGAGTTCACCCGAATGTTCCTTTGCGACCGGGGCCGTCTTCGACATCTCCGGCGGCCGCTCAACGTACTGATGAGGAGCACCAGCATGTCTGCGGGCCTGGTTGAGCACGACAACACCGACAACGCCGCCGTACATCGCGCGACCGCGCAGCGACTACGCCGCGCCTACGAGCGTCGCGAGGCCACCGATCCCGTCATCGACGGTCATCCGCACCTAGGTGTCGACGACGCCTACGCGATCCAGAAGCAGCAGGTCGCCGGCTGGATCGAGAGTGGTGACGAGATCGTCGGCTACAAGGTCGGTCTCACGTCGCGCGCGATGCAGATCCAGACCGGCGTCGACCAGCCCGACTACGGACACCTCATGCGCAGCATGTTCGAGCTCGAGCACTTCCCGATCTCCGCGACGAGGTTCATACAGCCGCGCATCGAGCCCGAGATCGCATTCATCCTCGCGCGACCCCTCTCGGGGCCGGGCGTCACCATGGCCGACGCCGTCCGAGCGATCGACTGCCTCCTGCCGGCGATCGAGATCATCGATTCCCGGATCCGTGACTGGCAGTTGACGATCGTCGACACCATCGCCGACAACGCCTCGTCGGGGGGCGTGGTGTTGGGAGGTCACCCCGTCTCGCCTCGGTCGATCGACCTGCGGCTCGCGGGGTGCGTACTGCACCTCAACGGAGGAGTCGTTGCCACGGGTGCGGGAGGGGCCGTGCTCGGGTCGCCGCTGAACTCGCTGGTCTGGTTGGCCAACGCCCTCGGATCGCTCGGCGTGACGCTGGAGGCCGGGCACGTCATTCTCTCCGGGGCGATGACCCGTGCCCAGTCCGTCCGCCCGGGCGACACCGTGAGCGCACACCTCGCCGGGCTGGGGTCGGTCGGCGCCGTCTTCGCCGCGGACACCCAGGAAGCCGCCTGATGGCCGGCCCCGAGCGTTCGTGGACATCGGAGATCGTGGCCGAACTGCTTCTCGACGCCGAGGCCCGGCGAACCCCGACCGAGGGCATCGCGTCGCGCTGGCCGGAATTCGACCTGGACGCCGCCTACCGTGCCCAGGACCTGGCGGTCCGGCTCCGGGTCGCTCGCGGGGAGCGGATCGTCGGGGTCAAGCTCGGACTCACGTCGGTGGCCAAGCAGCGGCAGATGCACGTCGACACCCCGTCGATCGCCTGGCTGACGGACACGATGGAACTCGCCCCGGGGACGGCGGTGCCGACCGACCGGCTGATCCATCCGCGGGCCGAACCCGAGATCGTCTTCGTGCTGGGCAGCGAACTCCGCGGCCCGGGCGTGACCGCCGCCCGCGCGATGCAGTCGGTCGCGAGCGTCGTGGGCGGCATCGAGATCATCGACAGCCGATTCACGGGGTTTTCCTTCACGCTCCCCGACGTCGTCGCCGACAACAACTCGTCGAGTCGCTACATCACCGGCCCGCTGCAACTCCCGCCCGACGGGCTCGACCTCGCGCTCGAGGGCTGCCTGCTCGAGGTCGACGGGCAGGTCGTCGACAGTGCGACCGGCGCAGCGATCCTCGGCAACCCGGCACACGCTCTCGCGTTCGCCGCGAACGAACTCGCCAAGCGCGGGCAGGCACTGGAGGCCGGATGGGTCGTGTTGACCGGCGGCCTCACCGAGGCGGTGCCGCTGCACCCCGGGTCACGGGTGGCGGTGCACTTCACGCACCTCGGTTCCATCGTGATCAAGGCGGACTGACCCATGCCGATCCTGATGCTGTACCTCGGTGACGACATCGCCGACCCCCAGCGGTACGAGCAACTGCTGACGCGGGCGAGCCGGGTCATTGCAGACACGCTCGAGACGCCGATCGACCGCACGCGCGTCTTCATCCACACCCATCCGGGACGAGCAGCCGTCGGAGGCCGACCGCTGGCGCCGGGGGAGATCGGTGCGCCGTTCTTCGTCTGCCACGTCAGTTCCCATCGCCCCCCGGAACACCGCACCGCGCTGCTGGCACGCCTGACCGACGTGATCGAGGAGTCCCTCGACGTCGACCGGTCGGTCATCCGCGGCTGGGCCCAGCCGACGGAACCCGACTCGTGGGCCGTGGCCGGCGTACCACTGAGCATCGCGCGCGCCGACGAGGTCGGCCGCGCGGAGAAAGGTGACTAGGACATGCGGCTGATGCGAATCGGACCGGCCGGCGCAGAGCGCCCCGTCGTGCGTGTCGCCCAGAGCGGCTACGTCGATGTGTCCGACGTGGTCGGCGACTTCGACGAGTGGTTCTTCGCCGCGGGCGAGACGGACCGTCTGCGGTCGATCGTGGACGAACGCAGTGCCCGCGGGCAGGTCGACACCTTCGGCAACGTGCGCATCGGTGCCCCGATCGCACGGCCGCACCAGATCCTGTGCGTCGGCCTGAACTACGCGGACCACGCTGCCGAGACCGGGGCAGCGGTGCCGGAAGAACCGCTCGTGTTCACGAAGGCACCGAACTCGATCACCGGCCCCAACGACGGCATCCGCACCCCCCGCGGAGCCACCAAGCTCGACTGGGAGGTCGAGCTCGGCATCGTGATCGGAACCCGCGCCAGGTACCTGTCCGACCTGACCGAGGCGCGCGCGGCCGTCGCCGGCTTCGTGGTCGTCAACGACGTGAGCGAGCGCGCCTTCCAATCCGAGCGCGGCGGGCAGTGGTCCAAGGGCAAGTCCGCGGAGACCTTCAACCCGGTCGGCCCGTGGCTGGCGACCCCCGACGAGATCGACGACGTGCAGAACCTCGACCTGTGGCTGACCGTGAACGGCGTGCAGCGGCAGAGCAGCACGACGGCGCAGATGATCTTCGACCCCTGGGTCATCGTGCACTACCTCAGCCAGTTCTTCGTGCTCGAGCCCGGCGACCTCATCAACACCGGGACCCCACCGGGCGTCGGCCTCGGACACCACCCCCCGGTCTGGCTCCGGTCCGGCGACGTGGTCGAGCTCGGCATCACCGGGCTCGGCGCGCAACGCCAGATCGTGCTCCCGCCCGACGGACCACCACCGACCCTGTCCCTGACCGCTACGACTTCGAGAGGGCAGCAATGAGCGAGATCCTGCAAGTGATCAAGGAGCCCGGGTGGCGGCACTTCGTGCTGAACCGCCCGGAGAAGCGCAACGCGCTGTCGATGCCGTTGCTCGAGGCGCTGCGCGACGCCCTGGCGGAGGCCGATGCGGACGACGACGTCAGCGCGGTCCTCATCACCGCCAACGGCCCCGACTTCTGCAGTGGCATGGACGTCGGCAGCGATGACGCGGCCGAACCGAACGCGCGCAACACCGACCTCGACATGAGCAAGCACGTGGAGGCCGTCGAGGCCCCCCGGCGTCTCCTGCGCTCGCTGTGGACGTTCCGGAAGCCGGTGGTCGTGCTCGTGCACGGCCACTGCCTGGCGGCGGGCACCGAACTGGTGGCGCTCTGCGACATCGCGATCGTCACCGACGACGCCCAACTCGGATTCCCCCCGATCCGGGACATGGGGACAACGGCCGCGCCGATGTGGACCTACTACGCGGGACCGCAGTGGTCCAGGCGCCTGCTCTACACCGGCGACAGCATCTCCGGTGCCGACGCGGCGCGGATCGGCCTCGTCCTGAAGGCCCTGCCCGCGGACCAGGCGCGTGCGGAGGCCCTCGGTCTCGTCCGGCGACTGAGCAAGATCGACTGGCAGTTGCTGGCCAGCCAGAAGCGCATCGAGAACACGACGCTCGAACTCATGGGGCTCCACATGCTCCACAAGATGGCGGCCATGACCGACGGCAGCGCCATGACCTCACCCACGGCCCGTCAGCTCGCGAACACCCCGCGCGAGGAGTACATCGCGGTGCTCAAGCGGCGGCGCACCGAGCTGTTCGGGCCCGGGATCGTCAACGTCACCGGGCCGGACCCGTTCGACGACGACGGCCGCCTGCTCGACGGGACGAGTGGATCACTCCCACCGACAGACCGAGGGAGGAACGCCCATGTCACCGACGGAGAGCCGCAGGCCTGATGGCGCCGATGCCTCGGCGCGGGTCGCGGGGTTGTTCAGCCCGCGGCGGGTGGCGCTGGTCGGCGCGAGCGACCGCTCCGCGTGGTCGCGCCTCGTGTACCAAGCACTCATCCGCTCCGGCATCGACGTCGAGCTGGTGAATCCGCGCGCAGAGACCGTCCACGGCGTCGTCGCCGTCCCGTCGCTGTCCGCGATCGACGCTCAGGTCGACCTCGCCTACGTCATGACGCCCGCGGCAGCGGTACTCGAGACGGTGCTCGAATCGGGCCGTGTGGGCATCCCCAGTCTCATCATCCTGTCCTCCGGGTTCGGCGAGTCCGGTGCGTCCGGCCGGCGGATCGAGCAGGGGATCGGCGAGACGGTCCGCGCTCAAGGGCAGGTGCTCCTCGGGCCGAACACCCTCGGGTACCTGAACTTCACCACCAACACACTCCTGTACCCCGCAGGCAAGGGGCTCGGCGACGTCACGCCCGGATCGATCGCCCTCGTCACCCAAAGTGGTGCTCTCGGCGGCATGATGACCGGCTACGCCGCAGCGCACGACATCGGCATCAACTTCCTGTGTGCCACCGGCAACGAGGCGGACCTCACGGTCAGCGACGTCATCGAGTTCGCGATCGACGATCCCGCCACCAAGGCGATCGGGGTCTTCGCCGAGTCGATCCGGAACCCGGCTGGGCTGCGCCGCGCAGCACAGCGAGCGCTCGCCGTCGGCAAGCCGATCGTCATGCTCAAGGTCGGACGGTCCGAACTCGCCGCGCAGACGGCGGCCACCCACACCGGCTCGATCGTCGGCGACGACGCCGTCGTCGACGCGGCGCTCGCCCAGGACGGGATCATCCGCGTCGACAGCCTCGAGGACCTGGTCGTCACCACGGGAGTGCTGGCCAAGGTCGGCGTCGAACCGCTGCGCGGGGTGGCCGTCGCCGCGATCTCCGGGGGAGTGTGCGATCTTGTCGCGGACGGCTGCGATCGACTCGACATCCCGCTTCCGCAGTTCGCCGAATCGACCCGCCGGCGGCTCGCGGATCTGCTCCCCGACTTCGCCGGCGCACACAACCCGCTTGACCTCACCGGCGCCGTCGTGCGCCACCCGAAACTGCTCGCGGACGTCCTGACCGCAGTCGCGGACGACGGGCAGGCGGATGTCGTGTTGTGCCAAGAGAACCTCGGCAAGCGCAGTCGGCCCACCGACTCGATCATCAACGGAGCGAAGGCGATGCGCGAGGCACGCATCCCGACCTACCTCATCTCGTCCACCGGCGAAGGCCTCACCGATCGGCAGAAGCAGAGTCTGACCGAGTTCGACATCCCCTACCTCGGGGGCGGTCTCGACATCACGCTGTCCGCGCTGGCCCGGCAGCGATGGTGGGCGCACCAGCGACTGAACGCGTCACAGCGCACGCCGGGCGACGCAAAGATCCCCCAAGCACCCACCCCCGAGCCGGGACGTGGCACGTGGTCGGAGGTCCGTACCGGCGAGATGCTCTCCGACTGGGGCGTCCCGGTGGTCCCGCGTCGGCTCGTGCATTCGCCGGAGGAGGCGATCGCCGTGGCCGCGGAGTTCGCGGGACCGGTCGCGATGAAGATCGTGTCCCCGGACATCGCCCACAAGACCGAGGTCGGGGGCGTCCGTCTCGGCGTGGCCGGTCCGGGCGCGGTGGGCCGGGCGTTCACGGCCATCATGGACGGCGTCGGCCGGGCTCGCCCCGAGGCCAGACTCGACGGCGTTCTCGTGAGCCCGATGCGGTCGTCGGCTCTCGAACTGCTCGTCGGAATCACGACGGACGCCCAGTGGGGCAAGGTGCTCACCGTCGGCCTCGGCGGGACGTGGACCGAGGTCCTCAGCGACGTCAGAGCTCGTCTGCTTCCGGTGGTTCCCTCGGACGTCAAGCCGATGCTGATGAGCCTGAAGAGCGCACCCCTGTTGCTCGGCGCCCGCAATTCGCAGGCTGCCGACCTGGACGTCCTCGGTGCGGTCATCGCGCGGATCGCGGATCTCGCGATCGCGTGCGGGCCCGCACTGTCCGCGATGGAGATCAACCCCTTGCGCGTCCACGGGGCGCAGGTCGAGGTCATCGACGCCCTGGCGATCTGGAGTGACAACGACATGGCCACCGCATCATGACGGCATCCATCCATCTGCCCCGACGGTTGCTGATCGGCGGAGGCGCCGGCGCGGAACTCGGTTCGGTCCTCTCGTCGCTCGAGTGTCGCCGCGCGCTCGTCGTCACCGACACCTACCTGTACGACAGCGGGGTCGTGGACCGTGTCCTTGGATCGTTGGGCTCCGGGATCGAGGCGGTCGTGTTCGCCGACACGGTTCCCGATCCGACCGACGACTGCGTGGAGGCCGCGGCCGACGTCCTGCGGTCGGGCGATTTCGACTGCGTCGTCGGACTCGGCGGCGGAAGCCCGATGGACACCGCGAAGGCGGCCGCGATCCTCGCCGCGTCGGGCGGGCGGATGCGTGACTACCGAACGCCGAGGCTGACCGACACGCCCGGCCTTCCGATCATCGCCATCCCGACGACTGCGGGCAGCGGGTCCGAGTGCACGCGCTTCACCGTCGTCACCGACACCGAGACGAACGACAAGATGCTGTGCGCCGGGCTCGCGTTCCTGCCCGTCGCCGCGCTCGTCGACTACCGGCTGACACTGACGATGCCACCCCGACTGAGCGCCGACGCCGGGGTCGACGCGCTGACACACGCCATCGAGGCATACGTCAGCCGGCGCGCGAATCCGTTCGCCGACTCCCTGGCGCTGCCCGCGATGCGCACGATCTACGCCAACGTGCGCCGCGTCTACGAGGACCCGGACAACCACGACGCACGCTCGGCCATGATGCTCGCCGCGACCCAGGCAGGGATGGCGTTCTCGAACTCGAGCGTGGCGCTGATCCACGGCATGAGCCGCCCGATCGGCGCGCACTTCCACCTCGCGCACGGATTGTCGAACGCCATGCTTCTGCCGGTGGTAACCGAGTTCTCCGTCGACGGCGCCCCGGACCGGTACGCAACCTGCGCCCGGGTACTCGGCGTCGCGTCGGACGACGACTCGGACGCGGCCGCCTGCTTCGCGCTGGTCACGGCACTGACCAGGCTCAACGAGGACCTGGAAGTGCCGAACCCTCAGGCATGCGGCATTCCGGCGGCCGAGTGGTCGGCCCTGACATCGCTCATGGCCGAGCAGGCACTCGCCTCCGGGTCACCGGCCAACAACCCGCGGATCCCGAGCGCGCCCGAGATCGAGCAGCTGTACACCGACGTATTCGCCAAGTAACACGGGCCGACGACCACGGCCGGACCAGACGAGGAGACTTCCATGATTTGTCACGTGTGGAGCATGCGGATGAAGCCGGAAAGCACCCCCGAACAGCGCCAAGCGGTGCTCGATGCACTCGCCACCCTACCCGAGCAGATCCCCGGAATCCTCTCCTTCACGTTCGGCGGGGATCTCGGCCTGGGCCGGGACAACGCCGACGTCGTCGTGATCGCCAGGTTCGCCGACGAGGCCGACTGGCGTGCGTACCTCGTGCACCCCGCGCACGACCGCTTCGCCGAGGACGTCGTCACACCGGTCTACGGCTCGGGTGCGGCGATCCAGTTCGCGGTCGACGAGTCGTCGTGATCGTCGAACTCGCCGCCCTGCGCGTGGCGGCTGCCGATAGGGCCGCGTTCGAGTCCGCGTTCGCCGAGACAGACGGCATCTACCGGCGGGCAAGGGGCTGGCACTCGGCCCGCTTGCTCCGCTGCGTCGAGGACGAGACCCGCTACGTCATCGAGGCCACATGGGACCACATCGAAGACCAGACCGTCACGTTCGCGAAGGACGGACTGCTGGACGAATTCCTCGCTCTCGTAGGCTCGCTGTTCGTCGGTCGACCGGAGTTGCTGCACTACGAGCCCGTGGGTTCGGAGCTACGCCGTGCCAATGTGGCGGACGCGCCGTGAGCCCGGAACCCGGCGGCACGGACCGGCCGCCCGACGGAGGGGTCGCAGAGCTGCCGCTCGCCGGCTTCCTCGTGCTCGACCTCTCGATGTTCTGGGCCGGCCCCTTCGCGACGAAGCACCTCGCGGATCTCGGCGCCGAGGTCATCAAGGTCGAGGGCCCGACGCGGATCGACCACGTCCGCACCGTGTCGGTCCCGGACCGATCGGTCGCCGAGCCCTACAACACCAGCCGCTACTTCAACGAGTACAACCGGAACAAGTACGGCCTCGCGATCGACCTGCAGACCGACGCCGGCCGCAGGATCGTCCAGGACCTGGCCGCGATGTCCGACGTCGTGGTCGAGAACTTCCGACCGGGAGCGATCGAGCGCCTCGGGCTCGGATACGAGCAACTCCGCCACGCCAACCCGCGCGTCATCATGGTGTCCCTCCCGGCGTACTCGGGCCTCGAACCCGAACGCCGGCTGCCCGGGTACGGGCCGAACGTCGAGCAGATGAGCGGCATCTCCCACCTGAGCGGCTATATCGACGGACCACCCCAGAAGTTCGGGATCTCCTACGGCGACCCGGTGGCCGGGCTGGGCGGTGCGGCCGCAGTTCTCATGGCGCTCGTCGCCCGCGAACGGACCGGGGTCGGGCGGCGCATCGAGGTTAGCCAGCGCAACCTTCTGCTCACCTTCATCGGCGACGCCATCGTCGCCCATCAGTTCGGGGCGCACGTCGAACGGCAGGGCAACCGGAGCCCCGTGCACGCACCACAGGGCGTCTACCCCAGCCAGGGTGCGGACGGGACACCCGCGGAGCAGGCGGACTCCTGGGTTGCGGTTTCGGTCACGACCGACGAGCAGTGGACCCGGCTGGCCGAGGCCATGGGCCGCCCGGACCTCGCCGCCGACGCCCGGCTGCTCGACGCCCGCGCCCGCCGCGCCACTCACGACGACCTCGACCGGGAAATCGCGGCGTGGACCCGGACGATGCCTGCGGCGACCGTCGCCGACAAGCTCCAGACCGTCGGCGTGCCGGCATCGCCGGTGCTCACGCCGGACGATCTCCGTGACGACCCGCAGCTGACCGCGCGAGCGTTCCTGCGCACCGTCGACCACGCCACCATGACGCCCATGAAGCTGACCGCACCCACGTGGCACTTCCACGGGCTGGACGTCGAACTCCGCGCCGCGCCAGGCCTTGGCGAGCACAATCGCGACATCCTCCGCGGCCGGCTCGGCCTGTCCGACGACTACGTCGACGAACTCGAGGCGCAGGGCGTCATCGCGAAGGAACCGCAGCAGAAACCGGGAAGGAGCCGTCATGCTTGAGGGTCTGGTCGTCGTCGAGCTTGGAAGCGGCGTGACGACCGCGCTCGCCACCCGCACGATGGCCGGCTTCGGCGCGGAGGTCGTGAAGGTCGAGCCGCCCGAGGGTGACTGCCTGCGCCACGTCGGAGCGTTCCCGAACGGGCGGACGGACGGCGAGTCCAGCGCCGCCCATCTGTACTTCAACGGCGGCAAGTCGTCGGTCGTGCTCGACCTGCGGCAGCAGGCCGCCCGTTCGGCGCTCACCGCCATCGTGTCGGCGGCCGACCTGCTCGTCACGGACCGTCGCCGCGGCGAGCTCGAGGCACTCGGCCTCGACGAACCAAGGCTTGCGGCCGGGTTCCCGAAGCTGTCGGTCGTCGCCGTCACGCCGTACGGGGAGGACGGACCGAAGGCGGACCATCTCGTCACCGAGCTGACGACGTTCGCCGCCGGCGGTCAGCTGTCGCTGATGGGCTCGCCGGATCGCGAGCCGGTCAAGCCGTACGGTGACCAGGCAGGTTGCCAGGCCGCGCTGTCGGTGCTCGGTGCGGCAATGACCGCGGTGCTCAGGCAGCTGCGGACCGGCCGGTCGTCCTACGTCGAGCTCGCGCTGCAGGAACTGCAGGCGAGTGCCATGGACATGCAAGGGCCGATGGCCTACAACGGCGACCCGCCCTACCCGGGCTACGGCAAACGCATAGGCAACTCGACCCACTCGCTGTGGTCGTACTACCCGAGCCGCGACGGAGACGTCGGCATCTTCGTCAATCCGACCAACATCGACTCCTTTCTCGCCGCGATCGGGCGGCCGGACCTCCGGGACCGCATGTCCGACAAGACGTTCCTGGCCGGCGAGATGCGTGACCTCGTGGGCCGCTGGTGCGCCGAGAGGACCAACGCGGAGGTCCACGCGGCGGCCGTCGAACACGGCGCGCCGTTCTCCTACGTCGCGCGGCCCGCCGACCTGCTCGCCGACCCGACGCTCGCCGAGACCGGAATCTGGCACGACATCGACGCACCGGGACTGGGGCGACTGCGCATGCCCGGCGCCCCGTTCGCCGGTTCGGAGCCCTTCCAGCTCGCGCCCGCGCCGCAGCTCGGTCAGCACACAACGGCCGTGTTGGCCCGCTACGCCGGGGCCATCGGCGAGGACACTCGGGCCATTGTCGGCGGGTGGCGGGGGCGGTGACCTTGGCGAGTGCGTCTTCCTTACCTTTGGAATGGGTCGTTCCGGCTCTTTGTAAGATCGGGATGCCCAGGGGGTTCCGGGTGTGGCTGTGCGTCGTCAGCTGCTGGTGTGGCTCACTGAGATTGGCCGCCCGGAGCCCCGCGGCGACTCGACTGCTGCTGAGGTTTTCGTCGTGATGTCGGTGGGTTGGCTTTCATTCCCTGGGTCGGATGGTGAGGCCGGTTTCGGCGAGGCAGGCCCCTCTCTGTCAAAGTAGGACGAGTCAGGTAATCTTCACAAATCAATGAGTCGAGGACGGAGAAGGAGGATCCCGATGGCCGGAAGCAGAGACCGTGGAACCCCGGATCCGCAGGTGGAGCCCCGATCGGTGACGCGTCGTTTCAGCGCGGCGTACAAGGAGCGGATCCTGGCCGAGTACGAGGGCCTGGACAAGCAGGGCAAGGGCGCCCTGCTCCGGCGGGAGGGCCTGTACTCGTCGTTGATCTCGACGTGGAGGCAGCAGCGGGACGACGGCGCGCGGGTGGCGCTCGCGACCCCGCCGGGCCGGCCGAAGGCCGATCCGCGGGAGCGGGAGATCGCCCGCCTCGAGCGTGAAGTCGCGCGGCTCAAAGGGGAGTTGGGCAAGGCCCGCACCGTCATCGAGGTGCAGGGAAAACTCCAACACCGGTGATTTACGGCCACGCACGACTTGTCAAGAGGGCTTGCGGAACCCGATGGAACTCCGTTGGATCAGCGTTCGGCCAGGACCGTTGACCAAGGAGTTGCGTTGCCGGAAAAGTGTGTCATCTCGCGTGAAGTCGCCGTAGCCCCGGGTGTGTTCGCGCCCGGACATCTGGGCGAACTGACCCAGATCGTGGACTTCGCATTGGTCGACGCCGTGTTGACGGAGACCGGCCGTGTACAGCGGAGAGTTCGCGTGCTGCCGTCCCGGGTGGTGGTGTACTTCGTGCTGGCTTTGGCCCTGTTCGAACACGTCGGGTATCGGAGCGTCTGGGCGAAGCTGGTGGCCGGGTTGGAGGGTCTGCCTGTGGCCTATCCAACCTCGGGTGCCTTCTCGCGGGCTCGTCGTCGCGTTGGCGTGGCGCCGTTCAAGTCCCTCTTCGAGGTGCTTGCGGGGCCTGTTGCCTGGCGGAACACGCCGGGAGCCTTCTGGCGCGGGTTACGTACGGTCGCAATGGACGGCACGACGTTGCAGGTTCCCGACGCGCCGGCGAACAGGATGACGTTCGGGAAGGCGAAAGCCAAGGGCGGAGGCGAGAACGGCTACCCGTTCCTGCGGCTGCTGGTCCTGGTGGAGACCGGGACGCGAGTCCTGCTCGGCGTGACCTTCGGTCCTCACGCCCAGGGCGAGACGACGTACGCGCCGACGTTGTTCGGGCACTTGCGCGCCGGCATGCTCGTGCTTGCGGACCGCGGGTTCGACAGTTGGGAGCTGTTGTCGGCGATCAGCGACAGGGGCGCCGACTACCTGGTCCGTTCCCGCACAGCCAGGACCCCAATGATCCTGAAACGTTTGCCGGACGGCTCCTACCTGTCGGTTTTCGGCAACGGCCGCTTGCCCGTCAGAATCGTCGAGGCGACCGTCGTGGTGCGATTCGCCGACGGCAGCCGGCGCACCGAACCGTGGCGGCTGGTGACCAGCCTGATCGACCACCGGCGGTATCCGGCGGGCGAACTGGTCACCCTCTACCACGAGCGGTGGGAGGTCGAGACCGCGTTGTATTCGATCAAATGCACGCTTCTCGGCGGACGGGTGCTGCGTTCCAACCTCCCCCAGGACATCGATCAGGAAATCTACGCGCTCTTGACCGTCTATCAGGCACTGCGGATCGCCATGGCCGACGCGGCCGCCACTGAGCCGGGCCTGGATCCGGACCGAATGAGCTTCACCGTCGCACTGGAGACAGCCTGCGGCCAGGTGATCGCCGCCGCCGGAGTCCTGGTGACCGCCGCCGTCGACCTCGTCGGAGTGATCGGCAGGGCGCTCCTGCGCGAGAAGCCCGCACCACGACGTAACCGGACCAACCCCCGTTCGAAGAAACGCCCGACCAGCAAGTACGCCGCAAGCGCGATGGGCGTGCCCAAGACCAGCCGTCGCTACACCCTCCACGCCGACATCGGGATCCTGTCCTCTTGACAAGTCGTGCGTGGCCGTAAATCACCGGTGTTGGGGAAAACTCTCCGCGCTGCTGGATCAATTCGCCACCGGCAGCCCGGACACGAGCACGGGCGAGAAGGCCTGACGGTCGACATCGGCACCTCCGGCGGGTTCGGCGAGGCATTCGAGGCCGCCCGTGAACGGGCCCTGGAGGACCTGACGCCGACGATCGGCCGCGCAAGGGCGTGCGCCGCCGTCGGCGTCAACCGCGCCACCTGGTATCGCCGGCACCGCCTCTCACCTGCCCCTCCGCGTCCGACCCGCGAGCGCAAACGGCACCCGCGGGCCTTGACGGCCGACGAGCGCGCGACGGTGGTGGCGACGTTGAACTCGCCGAGGTTCGCCGATTCGGCCCCGGCCCAGATCTGGGCCACGCTGTTGGACGAGGGCGTCCACCTGTGTTCGGAGTCCACGATGTATCGGATCCTGCGCGAGCGCGGCGAGGTCCGCGAACGCCGACGCCAGGCGACCCACCCGCCCCGCGTGAAACCGGAGTTGATGGCGGACGCCCCGAACACGGTGTGGTCGTGGGACGTGACGAAGCTGCGCGGACCGGATCGGCGGGTGTTCTTCTGTCTCTACACGATGATCGACATCTACTCCCGATACACCGTGGGCTGGATGGTCGCGGATCGCGAACACGAGGAACTCGCACGACAGTTCGTCACCGAGACCGTCACCCGACACGACGCGGACGAGACCCGGTTGACGATCCACGCGGACCGCGGAGCCATCCAGACTGCGAAGTCGGTGGCCGAACTCATGGCCGAACTCGGCGTCTCCAGGTCGCACTCGAGGCCCAAGACCTCCAACGACAACCCGTACTCCGAAAGCCAATACAAGACACTGAAGTACCGGCCGGACTATCCGACGCGGTTCGCTTCCATCACGCACGCGCGCGAGTGGGGCGCGGAGTTCTTCGACTGGTACCACCACGACCACAGGCACTCCGGGATCGGCTACCACACGCCCCACGACATGCACCACGGCCTGGCCGAAGTCGTCCGCGAAGTCCGAGCGGGCACGCTCGCCGACGCCTACCGAGACCATCCCGAACGATTCGTCCACGGACCTCCCGAACCACCGCGCATTCCCACCCATGCGTGGATCAACAAGCCCACCGAACACCGAGAACACGCTCCGGCACAGCGTTAACCATCAATATCTGCCTTGATCGCGTTGACAGGTTCCGCGGGAACGCAACTGTCGTGACGGCATTGCGTGAACGCGCGGAGGCCCTGGGAGCGGGCGGCACACGCGCCTGGGCGGCCGCAGCGGACCTGTGGGGAGCACTGGCGCGGGCGATACCGGCGCTCGGCAGCGAGGCGGGGGATCGCATCATGGCCATCTGCGAGGACCTCGGCTCCTCCGACGGACTGGGCGCCGTCGACGTACTGGCCATCGCCGCGTCGGCGCTCGGCCGGCTTCCGCGCAGCCGGCATGCCGCGGCCCGCAGAACGACTCGGGACGCACTGGCCCAGATCACGCAAGCGCTGGCCGATCCCGACGCGTTGTCCGACGACGATCAGGCGCACCTCGGCCGCGAACTGGCCGGAACCCTGGTGCGTCTCGCCCAAGCGGTAGACGACACGGCACCCACGAGGAACGCCCTCAACGACATCGACCACCTGCTGCGGTCCTTGCCCGAGCACATGCGCGTCGGCGTACTCGGCGACATCATCCCGGAACGGGCCTGGCTACTCGCCGAAGCCGGCGAGGAACGCAGGGCACAACAAGACAGGGAAGCCTCGATCGCAGCCAAGGAGCAAAGGAATGCGGAGCGCAGGAAGAAGGACACCGAACGAAAAGAACTGAATGCGTGGCGAAACGAGGATAGAGAGACGCGAACGGAACCAGCACGCACACAGAGGAAGGCGACGGACGCCCCGGCAACCCCACGCGCGCACACGCATCGACCGTCCACGGGCCTCCGCCCCTTCGGCGACGGACAGCGCGCTGACCACCTCCTTCTCCTCCAAGAGGCGGACGATCAACTGAACGAAGGCAATCTCCTGCGCAGCCGGGAACTACTGGAGACCGCGCTGCGACGCTCCCCCCTCTCGCCCCCTCATCCGCCCGTCCCGCGTGATTGGACGGTGAGTCTGTCCCAAGCCCTGGGATCGGCAGGCGAATTCAACGCCGCCGAAGCGCTCGCCGAATGCCTGCCGGGCACACCGGACCGTGTGCTTCACCTGTCGGCCCTCTCCCTCGGGTGCTCTCTCGGCGGCCACACGGACGCGGGAGACCGCTACGCCCATGAGGCAGCACGTCTGGTGACGGGCGATCCCGATCCCGGCCTCACGAACGTCGTAGCGCGAGCACTCGCCTATGCCGGCGACGGGCCCGCTGCTTCGGCCACGGCAACGGGCCGTACCGCAACGGAGAAACGGCAGGTGCTGACAGCCGTTGCAGCCGGACTCATGCGTCACTGCCCAGAGGAAGCGGCACATATCGCCGAATCTCTCACAGAGGCCCTGACACGCCGGATCGACGCCGGAAGCCCCTTCCGGACCCTGCCGGAACTGGCAGCCCTCCTGCTCGCCTATCCGGACATCCGGCAACCAGACCCGCGACTGCTCGAAGCAATCCGGCTAGCCTCGCTTCGAGTGGCCGATGCGCCCCCGCCATGGCACGCACCGTCGATGACCGTTCTCTTCATCCTGGAGCGTTTTGGCTGCCTTCCGGAGGAAAGCATCGACGTCGTCGCGGGCATGACGAACAGATGGCAGCGCTCGATCCGGCCGGGGGAAGAGCCCTGCGCGGAGCTCGCTGTGCTCTCCGCCCTGGACGGTGGCACCGTCGCTCTCTGGCGCCATGCCGAGGCGGCCCGCACCCCAGACAGGCGAGCGGCGGCGCTCTGTGCAGCCGCCACGTACCTTGCGGGCGCCCCGATTGCCCTGGCCACGGACAGCCGGGCCGAGGACAGGGTGGTCCGGACCTGTCTGGCGCTCGTTCGGACTTCTGACGAAGGCAGTCCGCCCGCCCAGGCGACGGCTCGACGCATCGTACGAAGCCTACTGAGAACCGAATCGTGGACCCACACGATCCCGCTGTTCCCTCAACTTGCTCCTGGGGCACTGGGGCACCTGAGCCTGATCGCAAGAGACGTCGGCTGGCACCCACGGAGGGACCAGGCTGCACCATCGAACCCCTGACTCGATGGTGCAGCCGCGGCCGGCAGCAGGTGCGCGGGGAGCGGTTCAGATCCGGACGTCCGGACGTCGGGAACCGGGTCCATCCCCGCGTGCGCGGGGAGCGGGGCGTCGCGCGTGGCGAAGTAGGTATCGAGGCGGGACCATCCCCGCGTGCGCGGGGAGCAGGGTTTCGAGGAGACGGACGGACGTCTGAACGGGGGACCATCCCCGCGTTCGCGGGGCCAACACGGCCCGGCCCCTCACGGCGCAGTCGATCGTGGGACCATCCCCGCGTGCGCGGGGAGCAGACTCGGTGATCTGCAGCTTTAGTTCCCAGGGGGCGCGTTTTTGCATACTTTCGCTGAATCGGTCATTAGCCCTTATTTCTCTCATTTCCTTGCTGCAGGAATGTGGTGTCCGCAGTTGCGTATGCCCCGTGTTCACGGTGTGAGCGATCCAGGCGGTCGGGGTGCTCGGGCTCGCAGTCAGGCTTCGATACTCGACTGCCGCCCTGATCTGGCGAGGACGTCGGGCTTGCCGAGATTGGGGCCACCGGAACCCGCCAGGGCAACGACCTTCCCTTCAAGCGGAAGGCCTGCCGCCTTGCCGTATCGCAAGCATCCCGTACGGCGCGGTCGTGCGTGGCTTACTGCGTCGGATGTCGGGGATTCGATCGTGACAAGTGCGAGAGTCCGAGGTCCCGGATGACACGTCGTTTCACACCCTCGCCTACCAAGGGGCGGTGGTGCAAGGCGTGTTCGCCTACGTGCGGCTCGGCTGTGGCGTCGGGGCGATCACGTGGCGTCGGTCGGTGTGTTGCCGCTGGTCGGGGCGTGATGTGCACCCTGCGAGCACTCTGTGTCCCCGATGCGCCGCGGGGGCCGGACTGCACGTCGTGGATCGCGAGGACCTGGCTGTCGTTGTCGAACGACATGGGATCGGTGCGGCCGGTCGGGCCGCTTGGGCGTTGCGGGCCGGAGTGTCGTTTCGGGTGTGGGCCGGGTCGACGGCGCCGGCCGCCCGGTTCCTCGACATCCATGTGTGGCGGGCCCGGTGTACGGCGGAGGACGGTGTCGTCGCTCGCAAGGATTTCGACCGGGGACTGCCGGCCCTTCGGCGGGCGGGGGACACCCCCGTCGTCCTGGGGCGGGTGGATACGACCGACGGCACGCACCTCGTTTTCCTGACCGCCGATCCGGGCTCGTGCGTCGCAGTTGCTGTGGCTCCACGGCTCCACGTGCGCGGCTCCGGGTCGCGCGCCACCCGACGCCGGGCACCCCTTCGGGGTTGCTTCCGTGCAGGTGGGGCCGTGATGTGCACCCTGCGGGCACCCTCGCCGCGGGGCTGATCGACCCGCCCGGGTCCGGGCACGCCCCGCGCGGTCTCCGTGCACCCCGCGTGCCTCGGGCCCGGGGTGCTCGCAGGGTGCGCGTGGGGTGCGGGGGTGGTCGGTGACATGGACGACGTCGCCCCTCCACCTCCACTCGTCGGGAGTCGTCCATGTCGTCGTCCACGCGTTCCACCGCCGCGCCCGTGTCGGGTTCGGCGAGTCCGTTGCAGGTCCTCGAGGCGACGTTCCGCGCGCTGTCCCGGGGTTCGCGTCCGTTGACGTTGCCCGCCGATCTGGTGGCGCCGGTGATGGACGTGGCGCCGGGTCGGCGTCGTGTGTGTGTGGACCGGGTCCGTGCGCAGCTGCGCGGCCCGCACGCCTCCGCCCTCGCGGAAGTGGTGTGGCCGGAGTTGATCCGGCGTGCCCGGCGTCCGCACGCGCAGCAGTGGGTGGTGGTTGCGGCGGCGGTCGCGGCGCCGAGTCTGCGCCGGTTGATCGCCCGCCGGTCGTGGCGGGGGTTGGTGGAACGCGCGGATCTGGAGCAGGAGATGCTCGGCGCGTTCCTCCAGGCCCTCCTGGCCGCCGACCCCGACGACCCGCGGGCGTATCACGGGTTGCGGCGGGCGGCGGACCTGGCCGCGTACCACCTGATCGAGGACGCCCGGCAACACGCCCGCAACACCGTCGCGCTGGAGGCCGAGGCCGCCGCGCGGCGCGCGGAGGAGGCACTCGCGACCTCCGCCCCCGCCTCCACCTCGGGCGCGGATCCGGCCTCCGGCCCGGGTGCGGCGGAGGGCCTGCTGGAGCGGGCGGTGAGCGCGAACGTGGTCTCCGTCGAGGAGGCGGAGCTGATTGCGGTCACCCGTATCGACGGTGTTCTGGTGCGGGAGTTGACCGGCGGGTCCCCGGCGCGGATGCGTGCCGCCTACCGGCGGCGTCGGGCCGCCGAGCACCGTCTGCGCGAGGCGATCACCGCCGAGGTGATCTGACCGGCCCGGTCCCGCCGTCCGTCATGTGATGCCCGTGCGGGTGTCGCGGACTGAGTCGTTCGACTCCATTACCGGTGAGGGCGTTCGCCCGGGCAGGAGCCCGCGGCCTTGGCCCTGTCCCCTCGGCGCTTCGGGTTTCCGGCGTCGTCACCGTGGTTCGTCCGGCGGGTGTCGCCCGTCTCGCGCTGACACCCGAGTTCCGAGCCACTCGAACTCCTCGAGGAGGAGGTGGCCCGGAGCGGCCCCGCCCGCCGGGCGGACCCCGACCCCCGCCCACCCGGATCGAGGTGGTCGACTCCCCGTCCCCTGCCCCGTCCCGCCGTCCTTCCCGGAGGTTTCCGATGCCCCACCCCCGCCCACGAACCCAGCCCACCCGGCCCTCCCGCACCGCCTTGCCCGACCGGTCCGCCCCGTCCCGCCGGTCGGCCCGGTTCGCCGTTCTCGCCCGGTTGACGCGTGTGGGCCGGTTTCGTGCGCGGGGGCGTCACCGCCGTCCCCGTCCCTCGTGGTGGCGTCGCCCTGCGTGGTGGCGTCCCTTCGTCACCCGCGAGTTCGCCTTCACCGTCGCGTTCATCGGGCTGCTCCTGGTGTTGTTCGGCCCGGATGCGGCGTTCGCGGCGAACAGCATCCCTGCGGTGATCGACAACACCCGGAACTGGATCGT
This sequence comes from Embleya sp. NBC_00888, assembly GCF_045207655.1. Taxonomy (NCBI): domain Bacteria; kingdom Bacillati; phylum Actinomycetota; class Actinomycetes; order Kitasatosporales; family Streptomycetaceae; genus Embleya; species Embleya sp. NBC_00888. The sequence continues at coordinate 5,526,478 of NZ_CP108785.1, forward strand.
GGGGATCGCGGCCGGGTTGGCGACGCTGTTCCTGACCCTGGGCGGGATCCGCTATCTCCTGGCGGGCGGGGACCCGGGGGAGGTGGAGAAGGCCAAGGGCGCGTTGAAGGCGGCGGCGGTCGGGTACGGGATCGCGATCCTGGCGCCGGTGTTGCTGGCCGTCCTGCAGGGCATCGTCGGCGACCCCGGTACCGCCACCACGCCGCCGGAGGTGCCGAAACCCTCCACGGTTCCGGCGGCGGTCGCCGGCGCGTTCGCCCTGCCGGCGTGAACGCGGCGCCGGGACGCAGCGCCCCGTCCACGCGACCGGGGACCGGGCGCGCAAAGCAGCGGACGGGGTTCCTTCGTGCCGGCCTGACGGTGTCGGCTCTCGTGGTCCCGGCCCTGGTGCTCGGCGCCGTCCTTCTCGTCGGGGCGAACCCGGCTGCCGCGGAGCCGACTTCGATGAACCCGGCGATCGCCGCCGCGCCCCGAGACCCCGCACCCCCGACCGCCCCACCCCCGACCACCCCGCCACCCACGACGCCCCCGTCCTCGAGGCCCCCGACCGCGCCGGCCACGGCCGCGCCGTCTGCCGGGACGCCGTCCGTCCCACCCGCCGGTACGACCCCGCCGAGCACACCGCAAGTGCCCGGGCCTCCCGGCCCGGTGCCGCCGGGGGCGGTTCCGGTGGCGCCGGCGTCCTGGTGGGATCCCCGGGACTGGTTTCGCGCGGGCGGGCCTTTGGACGTTCCGAAGATGTTGTGGGACGCGATCGGGAATCTCCTGGGCGGTCTGGTCGCGCAGGCCGCGCAACCCCTGCTCGATCTCCTGGGTCACACGCTCCTGCACACTCCCGACGTGGCGGCGAACGGCCCCGTGCACGAGTTGTGGTCGCGCAACCTGGCGCTGGCGACGGCCCTGTACGGCCTGTTGATCATGGCGGGTGGGTTGTTGGTGATGACCCATCAGACGGTCCAGACCCGGTACGCGGCCAAGGACGTGGCGCCGCGGATCGTGGTGGGGCTGGTGGCGGCGGCGACGTCGCTGGAGGTGATGAGCCGCCTGATCGAGCTGTCCAACGCCCTCGCCCTGGCCGTGGTCGGCGAGGGCGTCGACGGCGCGGGTCTGGCCCAGCAGTTGATCTCCCCGCTGTTCAACCCGGGGAACGCCCTCTACCTGATCGTGATGGCCCTGGTCGCGCTGGTCCTGCTGGTCGGCCTGCTCCTGGGCTTCGTCATCCGCATCGCGCTCGTGATGCTGCTGGCGGTGGTGGCGCCGCTGGCCCTGGCCGGGCACGCGACCCCGCTGACCGAGGGCATGGCGCGGATGTGGTGGCGGGCGTTCGTCGGCGCGCTGGTCATGCAGTTCGCCCAGTCGGTCACGCTGATCGTCGGCCTGCGGGTGATGTACGCCAAGGGCAACACCATGTTCGGCACCCCCACCGCCGACGGGCTCTCGGCGATGCTGACCGGGATCGCGCTGTTCTGGATCCTGTTGAAGATCCCGGCGTGGGTGGGCCGCACGGTGTTCGCCGGCTCCGGGATGTCCGCCCCGCACCCGGGGTCGGGGCCGGTGGGCCGCATCCTGCGAACGGTGGCGTCCGCGTACCTGCTGGGCCGGTTCCTGCCGCAACTGGGCGGCGGGGGCCGGGGATCGCGCGGGCTCGGCGGCCGTCTGGGCCGGCACCTGTCGCAACGCGGCGGCGGCCCCCGACCACGCCCCGGCTCGCCGGGGCCGGGGCGGGGGTCGGGGGGCAGGCATCGTCGCCCCGTCGGCCCGTGGGACCGGGAGAGTCCGCCCGTGGGGGCGCCGACCGGCCGGCACCGCCGCCCGGAGGGCCGCCACCGCATGCCCGGCACCCCCAGGCGTCGGGAGCGTCCCACCACCGCGGCCCCCACCGGCCGGCACCGCCGTCCCGACGGTCGCCACCGCGCACCCGGTGTGCCCGGCCCGGAGAGCCCCGCCACGACCGCTCCCACCGGTCGGCATCGTCGGCCCGACGGCCTGCACCGCGCACCCGCAACCCCCGGCCGCGAGGAGAACCCCTCCGGCGCCACGGCGGCCGGTCGACACCGGCGGCCTTCGGCGCAGGCCTCACCCGCGCGCAAGACCACGCCCCGCAAGACCACGCCCGCCGCACCCGCCCGACCGCGCCGCCCGACCACGCCCCCGGCCGGGGCCCGACCGCAACGACCGACCCGGCCTCCGGCCGGGGGTCGACCCGAGCGCCCGACGCGACCTCCCGCGCCGCCGTCCTCGGCCGGCGGCGGTGGGGAGCCCGCGGCCGGTACGCCGGCTTCCTCCTCGCGTCCGCGTCCGGCGCCGCCTCGGCGGAGCCGCCCGCCCACTCCCGGGCGTGGCGCGGCTCCGCCTCCGGAGCGGGCGCTTCCGCGTGATCACCCCGACGTCGAGGCCCCGTACGGAGGTTGGGGACCGCGACCCGCTTCGACGCCGCAACCCCCCGTGCCGCGCCCGAGCCGTCCACCGCGTCTGCCGCTCGACGACCAGGACTCCTGAAACCCACACCCGCACCCCGCGCCCGAACCTGCACCACGACCACGTAATCCACACCCCGTATCGGGAGGTGAGCAGTCGTGCCCGGACATCGCACGGACGAGGACGACGAGTACACGAGCGTTCGTATCCCCGCCGACATCGAGAAGGAGGACAAGCTCCTGGGCCCGTTGACCGCCCGTCAGATCGCGGTCCTGGCCGCGGCGGCCGCGCTCGCGTGGGGCGGGCGGCTCCTGACCCAACCGTGGCTGGCGCCGCTGGTCTATCTGGCGTTGATCGCGCCCACGGCCCTGTTGCTGGTCGTCGTGGTCCTGGGTCGGCGTGACGGGGTGGGTCTGGACCGCTGGCTCCTCGCGGGCCTGCGCCATCTTCGAGGCCCCAAGCACCTGGCCCCGCCCCGTGATCGCGACGCGGATCCGCCCGACGACACCCCGGCCTGGCTGGGCCCGGACTGGGTTCGCCGGTCCAAACCGCGCCCGGAGCCGTTGCGCACGCCGGTGCGCGAGGTGACCCGGGCCGGGGCGGTCGATCTGGGCGAGGACGGGCACGCGGTGATCGCCGCCTGCTCGACGGTGAACATGGCGTTGCGCACCAACGCCGAACAGCAGGCGCTCACCGGCGCGTTCGGCCGTTTCCTCAACTCGCTGACCGGGCCCGCCCAGATCGTGGTCCGCGCCCAGCGCATGGACCTGGGCCCCTACCTGTGGGGCCTGCGGTCGCGGGCGCCGGGCCTTCCGCACCCGGCCCTGGAGGAATCCGCCCTCGCCCACGCCGACTTCGTCCAGGCCCTGGCCGCCGAGCGGGATCTGCTGGTGCGCCAGGTCCTGCTGGTGCAGCGGGAGAAGGGCCGCCCGAGCGGGCGCGCGGAGCAGCGCGTGTTGGAGGCCGCCCGTGCCCTGGGGCCCGCCGGTGTCGGCGTCGTCGCCCTCGACGGCCCCCGCGTCCGCGAGGTGATCGCCTCCGCCGCCGACCCCGACAACCCCACCCCCACCGCACTGCACACCCTCACCGACACCACCATCACCGGCCCACACGAGCGCCACGACCACGACTTCGACGGGGAGTTCCTGTGAGATCCCTTCCACGCCGCCCCACCCGCCCCCGCCTCCGCCCCGGCTTCCCTCGTCGCGGCCTCGTCCGCCGTCGTCGCCCGGTCGAGGCGGAGTCGGGCCCGGCGACGCCGCGCGAGTTGTTGCCGGACGCGGTCGTGGTGCGGCCGCGCATGCTCGGCGTCGGAAGCCACGTCTCGTCCACGCTCGTGGTCACCGGGTACCCGGTCGAGGTGGGTCCCGGTTGGCTGGAGCCGCTCCTGGCGTATCCCGGGCGCCTGGACGTGGTCCTGCACGTCGACCCCGTCCCCGGGCACGTCGCCACCCAGCGCCTGCGCAAGCAGCGCGCCCGCCTGGAGTCCACGCGCCGTCAGGACGCGGACAAGGGCCGCCTGGACGACCCGGAGACCGAGGCCGCCGCCGCGGACGCCACCGATCTGGCCTACCGGGTCGCCCGCGGGGAGGGGAAGTTGTTCCGCGTGGGCCTGTACCTGACCGTCCACGCCGACGACGAGACCGGTCTGGGGGAGGAGTTGGGGGCGGTCGGCGCGATCGCCGACTCCCTCCTGTTGCGTACCGTCCCCGCCACGTTCCGGGCGTTGCAGGGCTGGATCTCCACGCTGCCGTTGGGTGTGGACCTGATCGGGGCGCGCCGGACCATGGACACCGCCGCACTCGCCGCCGCGTTCCCGTTCGCCTCGCCGGATCTGCCGACCGCCGACCCGGCCGATGCCGCCGCCCCCACCGGCGGGGTGTTGTACGGCATCAACACGATGAGCAGCGGTTTGGTGATCTGGGACCGGTGGGCGCAGCCCAACCACAACTCCGTCACCCTGGCGCGCAGCGGCGCGGGCAAGTCCTACCTGACGAAACTCGAACTCCTTCGGAGTCTGCACAACGGTGTCGAGGCGGCGGTGATCGATCCCGAGGGCGAGTACGTGCGCCTGGCCGGCGCGGTCGGCGGCACGGTCCTGACCCCGGGCGCGCCCGGGGTGTGCGTCAACCCGTTCGACCTCCCGGCGGCCCCGCGTCGCCGTGGTCGACGCACGAAGGGCGAGGCGGCGGAGGCGGTGGGCGGGGATGTCCTGACGCGGCGGGCGTTGTTCGTGCACACCCTCCTGGCGGTCCTGCTCGGGGGTTCCACGACGGCGGCGGAGCGCGCGGTGTTGGACACCGCGATCATGGGCGCCTATCGCACGGCGGGCATCACCGCCGACCCCCGCACCTGGGGCCGCCCGGCACCGCTGCTGTTCGACCTGCAGACCGCGCTCGTCGACGCCGACACGCAGACCGCGCACGACCTGGCGGCGCGGCTCGCGCCGTACACCACCGGCACCCACCGCTCCCTGTTCGAGGGCCCGACCACCACCCGGCCCGAGGGGCATCTGGTGGTGTGGAACCTTCGCCGGCTGCCGGACGAACTCAAGTCGGTGGGGATGTTGTTGACGTTGGACGCGATCTGGCGCCGGGTCACCGACTCCGCCGATCGGCGTCGGCGGCTGGTGGTGGTGGTGGACGAGGCGTGGCTGCTGATGCGCGAGGGCGAGGGCGGCCGGTTCCTGTTCCGGATGGCGAAGGCGGCCCGCAAGTATTGGGCGGGCCTTGCGGTGGTCTCGCAGGACGCCGACGACGTCCTGGGTTCCGATCTCGGGCGGGCGGTGGTGGCGAACTCGGCCACGCAGATCCTGTTGCGTCAGGCGCCGCAGGCGGTCGACCACATCGCCGACACCTTCGGCCTCTCCGCCGGGGAAAGCGACTTCCTCCTGAGCGCCGACCAGGGCGAGGGCCTGCTCCTGGCGGGCACGAGCAGCCGGGTGTCCTTCGCCGCGCTGGCCGCCGCCGGCGAACACGCCCTCGTCACCACCGACCCCGCCGACCCGGCCGACGACGAGGACACCACCGACACCGACCCCGACCACGGCGACGCCGACTTCGACCCGGAACACGACGACGAAAGCCACGAGTTCGACGACGACCTCGACGACGACACCTTCGACGACCCGGGTGAAGAACTCGAAGGTGACGTGTTCGACGACGAGGGCTTCGACGAGGACGAGGACGTCGACCCTCTCCACGGCTTCGATCGGGCCGACCCGGACGAGAGCCCCTTCGACCAAGGCGCCGACACCGCCGAACGCGTGGACACGGACACGGCCGCGGGCGGGCCCGGGCCCGATGCGCTTCGCGACGACGGCGGCTCCGACGTCCGCGGTCGTGTCGACCCCGGCGGCGCTTCGCGTATGCCCCCGCGTCGCGCCCGCTCCGCCCGCAGGACGTCCCGGTGACCCCCACGCCCGCGCCGCCGGCCAACGCGCCCGACGGTGGCCCATTGGGGCGGTTCCTCACCGCCCCCGGCGCATGGTGGTCTGGCATCACCGACTCCGCCCGGGCGGCGTTGACGACCTACGCCCCGATCACCCTCCCGCTGCTCCTGGCGTGCGTCCTGGTCGCGGCCGGCGCGCGCGGCCGGGTGCGGAAGTGGCGGCACGCCCGGTGGGCGGACGGTGCCCGGTGCATCACGATCCTGGCGCCTCCGCGCGTGGACGCCTCCGGCGGCGAGGCCCTGTGGCGCCAGTTGTCGGGTCTGGCGCACCCGTGGTGGAAGCGCATGCTCCTGGGCCAGTTCCATCTCGGTTTCGAGTACGCCTGGACCGCCACGGGCCTGACCGTGCGGCTGTGGCTCCCGGGCACGGTCCCCGAGTCGCTGGTGCGCCAGGCCGTTCAGGGGGCCTGGCCCGGCGCGCACACCACCACCGGACCGGCCGAACCCGCCCTGGTCCCCGGTCACATCGCCGTCGCCGGCGCCCTGCGCCTGGCCCGCCCGGAGGTTCTGCCGCTGCGTGACAGGCACGACGCGGATCCGCTGCGCGGTCTCCTGCAGGCGGCGACCGGCATGTCGGGCGACCAACGGGCACTCGTGCAGATCCTCGCCCGCCCCGCCACCGGACTGCGCCTGCGACGGGCCAGGGCGGCGGCCCGCAGGCTCAAGGCCGGCCACCACCCCGGCGGAAGGCCCACGGCCCTGCGCACCCTGGCCACGCGTGGCCAGGCGCGCTCGGGTTCCGGCAAGGCGGACCCGGCGCATGCCCTGGAGGTTCGCCACGCGGCCGCGAAACTCGCCGGCCCGCAATGGGCGGTGAGCATCCGCTACGCCGCCACCACCTCCACACCCGCCGCCGTGGTGAAGCGAGGGGTCGGCGCGGACGCGGCCGGGGCCGGTGGCGCCGGCGCGATCGATGCGGTGTTGCGGGGGCGGGTGCACGCGTTGGCGACGACGTTCGCGATCCACTCCTGGGAGAACTGGCTCACCCGCACGCGCCTGCGCCGTCCCGAGCACGTCATCGCGCCGCGTCGTTTCGACGGTCCCGGTTCGTTGTTGTCGGTGCCCGAACTGGCGGCGTTGGCCCACCTGCCGTTGGACGCGGACGCCCCGGGCCTGGCCCGCGCCGGGGCGCGCTCGGTCATCCCGCCGTCGCGGATCCCGGTGCCGCGCCCGGGCGGTGACGTCAAACCCCTGGGCATCTCCGACGCCGGTCACCCACGCGGGGTGGGGTTGAACGTGCGTGACGGCCGGCAGCACCTGCACGTGGTCGGCGCCACCGGCTCCGGCAAGTCGACGCTGTTGGCGAATCTGGTCGACGACGACGTGGCGCGCGGCCGCGGGGTGGTGGTCATCGACCCCAAGGGCGACCTGATCACCGATCTCCTGGATCGTCTTCCGCCGAGCGCGGCGGATCGGATCGTGGTGATCGATCCGGACGACCCGCACACCCCGCCCAGCCTCAACGTCTTCGAGGGCGACGACATCGACGTGGTCGTGGACAACGTGACCGGGATCTTCCGCCGGATCTTCTCCAGCTTCTGGGGCCCGCGCACCGACGACATCATGCGCGCCACCTGCCTGACGTTGATGCGGCACGCGGCCGCGACCGGCGACGTCGTCACCCTTGCCGACGTCCCCCGATTGTTGGGCGAACCCGCCTACCGCTCCCGCATGATCCCCACGGTGCGGGACCCGGTCCTGCGCGGGTTCTGGACCTGGTACGAGTCCATGTCCGAACCCAGCCGCGCCGCGGTCATCGGGCCGGTGCAGAACAAGCTCCGCGCGTTCCTGCTGCGCGGCTTCGTCCGCCAGACCATCGCCGCCGGCCCCTCCACCTTCGACCTCGACCGGGTCCTGGACGGCGGGATCTGCCTGGTCCGCGTCCCCAAAGGAGCCCTCGGCGAGGAAACCACCCGCCTGCTCGGGTCGTTCGTCGTCGGCAAGGTCTGGCAGGCCGCCGCGCGGCGCTCGCGCATCCCCGAACACGACCGCATCGACGCGTCCCTCGTCATCGACGAGGCCCACAATTTCCTCACGTTGCCGTATCCGCTGGAGGACATGCTCGCGGAGGCCCGCGGCTACCACCTGAGCATGGTCCTGTCCCACCAGAACCTCGCCCAACTCCCGGGCGACCTGCGCGAGGGCATCTCCGCGAACGCCCGCAACAAGCTGTACTTCCAGGCGAGCCCCGAGGACGGCAAGGCGCTGGAGCGCCACGTGCAACCCAACCTGGGCGCCCACGACCTCGCCCACCTGGGCGCCTACCAGGTCGCCGCACGCCTGCTCGTCGACGGCGCCTCCACCCCCTCCTTCACCTTCACCACCCACCCCGCCCGCGACCCGATCCCGGGCCGCTCGAAAGCACTGCGCGCGGCCGCGCACCGCCGCGTCGGCGGCACCCGCAACCCCACACCCTGACCCACCACCCACAGCGCCCAGCGCCCGCGCGCCCCGAGGCCCGCCCCGGAAACCCGGGGCACCCGGAGCGCAGCCCCGACGAAGCCGGAGATCCCTCATGGCCACTCGCCCGCACACCACCGCGCGCCCCGTCCGCCGCCGCACCCGCGCCACCCGAGGGCGGGGTGGCGACGGTGTCGGTTTGACGGCCCGTCTGACCGCCCGGGACCGGTGGCTCCTGCACGCGCTGTTCGACCACGACGTGTTCACCACCGCGCAGATCGCCCTCGCCACCGGCACCGGCACCCGCAGCACCCAGCGCACCCTGCGCCGCCTGTACGACCTGGGCGTCCTGGACAGCTTCCGTCCCTACCTCGAGGTCGGCTCCGCGCCCGAGCACTACACCCTGGGCCCCGCCGGCGCCGTCGTCCTGGCCGCCGAACGGGCCGTGGACCTGAAGGCGTTGGGGTGGCGGGCCGACCGCAGCGCCCGCATCGCGCACTCGCCGTGGCTGGGGCACGACGTCGCCCGCAACGACCTGATGGTGCGCCTGGCCGCCGATCACCACACGGACGCCGCGCGGCGGTTGACGTTGTGGGCGTGCGAGCGGGTGTGCGCGACGTTGTGGGGCGACCACGTTCACCCCGACGCCTACGCCCACTACCGCCACCACCCGCCCGGCGACCCCGGCCGAGGCGGGGGCCGGGCGGTGGCGTTCTTCCTGGAGTACGACACCGGGACCACCGCGCTCGCCCGCGTGGACGCGAAACTCGCCGGCTACGCGGGCCTGGCCGCCTCCACCCACCCGCCCACCCCCACCCTGGTGTTGATCCACACCTCCACTCCCCGCCGCGAGGCCGCCCTGCGCAACCGCCTCCAGCCCACCGCGACCACCCTGGGCGTGCCGGTGGCGACCACCCACCACGCCCTCACCGACGGCGGATCCCCCTCCGACGCGGTGTGGTTGCCGCTCGCGGGCACCGCGGCGCGCACCGCCCTGCTCGAACTCCCCACCCACTACCGGCACCCGGGACCGGCGCCCACGGCGCCCGGCACGTGGACGCCGGATCCCGACGACGAGTCCAACCCGGGCGCCCTGCGCTGGCCCCCCGCCCCGCCGCTGCCGCCGACGCGCACCGCCGTGCCCGGCCGGGGGAGGGGGTGAGCTCGTGGCTGTTCTCGGGAGGGTCGCCCTGGGGTGCGGGGGCGCGTTCCTGGCCCTGGTCCTGCTCGCAGGCGCCCTGGTGGCCGCCGTGGTCGATGCGATCGGTGATGTCCTGACCGGCGGGGGTGTCGCCTCCTCCCTCGCCGACGCGAGCGACGAAGCCCGCAGGGACATTCCGCCCGGCTACCTGACCCTGTATCAACAGGCCGCCGGGACCTGCCCGGGCTTGTCGTGGACGGTGCTGGCGGCGATCGGGAAGGTGGAGACCGATCACGGCCGAAGCCCACTCCCGGGCGTGGCCTCCGGGGCGAACGGCAGCGGTGCCCGCGGCCCGATGCAGTTCATCGACTCCACCTGGATCGCCTACAACCCCTCCGGGAGCGTCGGCAGTACCGGCGGGGTGCCGGACGTGTACAACCCGGCCGACGCCATCCCGGCGGCCGCCCGCATGCTCTGCGCGGAAGGCGCCCGCGACGAAAAGAACCTGCGCGGGGCGATCTTCGCCTACAACCACGCCGACTGGTACGTCACCCAAGTCCTCGACCAGGCCGCCAAATACGCCGCCCCACCGGGCACCGACACCGGCGTGGGCGCTCCGAACGAGGCCATCGCCAAGGCGATCGCGTTCGCCCGCACGACGCTGGGCACCCCGTACGTGTGGGGCGGCGACGGCCCCGCAGAGGGCGGATACGACTGCTCCGGTCTGACCAAGGCCGCCTACGCCGCAGCCGGCATCACCCTGGAGCGCGTCGCCCAGGACCAGTACCACTCCATGCCCCGCCTGGCGCCGGGTGCCCCGATCGCGCCCGGCGACCTGGTGTTCTACGGCACACCCGCCGACGTGCACCACGTCGGCCTGGCCATCGACGGCACCCGGATGATCGAGGCCCCACGCCCGGGCGTCGCGGTCCGCGTCGCCGACATCCGCCACCGGGGAGACGACTTCCTCGGCGCCACCCGACCCACGGCGGCACGATGAGGGTCGACCCGCTCCTCCCCGCCCCGACGACGGTCGACGCCCTCGAGGCCGAGATCGCCGGCCTGCGCGCCCTGTTGGCGCGTCTGACGGCGGCGCTGATCGGCGTGGCGAGCCTCGCCCTGGTGTTCACCGCCGTGAATGTCACCGATTTCGCCCGCGACCATGGGGTGTCGGGGTCGATCGCCTGGCTGTTGGATCCGATGCTCGCGCTAGCGTTGGCCATCGGTCTGCTGACCGACTCCCGTCTGGCGCAGCACCGTGTCCGCCCGCCGGCGTGGGGGAGCGTGCTGCGCTGGTACGCGGGCATCGCCACCCTGACCGTCAACACCTGGACCGCGTGCTGGCCCACCGGCCGCGTCGGCGTCCCGCGCGACGCGGACGCCGCCGCGGTGGTGCTGCACTCGATTCCGCCGGTCCTGCTGATGCTCCTGGCCGAGGCCGTCGCCGCCTACCGCCGCCGCATCACCGACCTCATCACCCACCTGACCGCCCTCCTCGCCCACCCGGCCCCGACAACCCCGCCCGACGCCCACACGCCCCCGCCGCCAACACCGCCCTCCCCACCGGCATCCCCTCCATCGCACGGCCCGGTCACGGCCGCGGGCTTCGACCCGACCGAGGAACCGGACCCGCCCCAAGGCGGCACGGACGGCCTCTACCTGGCCGCGTGGCGCCTGGACCAACGCACCCGCGCCGAGACCGGACGCCCGGCGTCCATCCGCGTCATCCGCCGCACCCTGCGCCTGAAACAGGACCGCGCCGTCCACCTCCGCGCCTGGCTCAACGACCAACCACCACCACCCCCCCGCCGTGGGATGACCTGTGAGGGCGAGGACGGGCGCCACCGTGAGCATCACGCGTTTGCGGGTCGCCGGCCGGTGCCGTAACCGGGTCCCTCGGTTCGGTTCGTCACCGGGGATCGATCCGAGTGAACGGCGGTCGACCACTGTTCGCACCCGTCCTCCGGCCGGCAGCGCCGCTGCTTCACGGGGGAGCGGCTCCTGTCGTCACCAACCTTGTGGGCGACACGAGCGCGCACCGCGGTCGGAGCCGCCTTGCGCCGGACGCCTTCCGGCCGGTAGTTCCGTTCTTCGGGAGCACCCGGGGCCGGTCCGCTCCCGTTCCTCCGACCCTACATGTGTCGTAGTATCGGAGGATGCTGTATGCGACGCCTCCCCTGACGGCCGACGACCTGCGGGTGGTGGAGGAGATCGAGGCGTTCCGCGCCGAGTTCCGCCATCGCCTGGCCGAACCGCGCAGGTGGGAGGGGCAACTCCGACGTTCCCTGACCGCGGCGGCGGTGCGCGGCTCCACGCATATCGAGGGCTACACGATCAGCCCCGAAGAGGCCGAGACCCTGGTCGCCGGCGGAGAGGTCTCGCCCGAGACCGACGACGCGACCCGAGGCGCCGTGACCGGCTATCGCGACGCCCTCACCTACATCCAACGGGCGTCCGGCTTCCGGATCTTCTCCTGGAACCACACGCTGCTCTCCGCCCTGCACTTCATGATGACCAGGACGGACGAGGAGACCCGGCCCGGCGAGTACCGCACCGGCGGGGTATGGGTCTCCGGCGGGCCGAACCGGCCTCCCGTCTACACCGCCCCGGACCCCGAACAGGTCCCCGACCTGATGGCCGAGTTCCTCGCCCGACTCGACCACGACGAACCGGAGCCGGCGCTCGTCCGCGCCTCGATGGCCCACCTCAACCTGGTCTCCATCCACCCCTGGCGCGACGGCAACGGACGCATGTCCCGCGCCGTGCACACCCTCGTCCTCGCCCGCGAGGGAGTCCTCGCCCCGGAATTCTCGAGCATCGAGGAATGGCTCGGCGCCGACGACTTCAACACCCGCGAGTACTACGCCGCGCTGCGCTCGGTCCAGGCCGGATCGTGGCAACCACGACGCGACGCGCACTCCTGGATCCGCTTCTGCCTCACCGCCCACCACCTCCAGGCCCAGGAGGTCCAACGCCGCTTCGAAACCGCCTCCCGTCTGTGGTTCCGACTCGAAGCAATCGCCCACCGGCACGGCCTGGACGAACGCACCGTCTCCGCCCTGTACGCCGCCACCAACGCCACCCTGCGCCGCACCACCTACCAGGCCGAGGAAGCCCTCACCCGCGACCAGGCCCTCGGAGACCTCCGCACCCTGCGCCGCCTGGACCTCGTCCAAGCCGTCGGACACGCCCGCACCCAGCACTACCTCGCCGGCCCCGAAGTACGCCGGGCCCGGACCGAAATCCACGACGAGGTCCACGCGGACCTCTACCGCGAGCCCTACGGCAACTGACGTCCGTGGCAGGCCCGCAGCGGACACCGATGCGCGATCGTCTCGGGTTCGACGCGGCGGCTTTGTGCTCCGGGGCGACGGCCGGTCCCCACCACCCGCGTGGGGACCTCCCTGCCCCGCGTCCGGAACAGGACCGCGCAGTCCACTTCCGCGCCCGGTTCAACGACCGAAGCGCCGGCGCCCCCGGTGGGGCGGTGACCTGCGAGGGTAACGCCAAGCGTTACCCCGGGTAACACGTGTTACCCGCCCTCCCGCCCGCCGCGCGGCGTCGCGAAATCCCATGTGTGGAAGGCGACTTGACTCTTGAGGCGCACCAGAGCGTCCATGGAGTCGAGCCCGGGGCACCGCGTAGGCCACGCGCCGGGCCGCCCCGGCCGGGGACCCCGCTCACCACCGTCGAGACAGGGACCCCACCATGCCCGAGAACACCCGCACCTCCGCCGCCGAACGCCTGCGCGCGGCCATCGCCGAGACCGCCCCTCGGGGCGGGTTCACCGCGCCGGGCATGTCCGAGGCCACCGGTCTGGGCCGCTCCACCGTCACCAAGCTCCTGGTCCGTCTGGAGACCGAGGGGGCGGTGCGCCGCGAAGCCGCCCCGAGCGTCGGCCACAAGCCGCAGCCCACCCGCTGGTACACCACCGCCCCGGCCACGGCCACCGTCACCCCGGAGCCGGACCCGATCGTTGACGCCGCCGGCCACGACGACCCCACGCCCGAGGCCGCCGAGACCGCCGGCGCCCCGGAGAAGGAGGAGGCCGGCAACGGCGGCGGGACGCCGGAGGCTCTGGTTTCGCCGACGCCCGCGAACGAGGACACCGAAACCACGGACACACAGGAGATCGTCCCGGAGCCGGAGCCGGAGCCGGAGCCGGAGCCGGAGCCGGAGCCGGAGGCGCCCGCGTCGGGCGCGGACGCAGAGAGCGGCGATACGGCCGAGCGAACCGACGAGGCGGTGCCGGCCGAGCTCCCGGCGCGCACGGAAGGCGCGGGTGTTCGGTTGCGGCCCGGCGCGCTGCGGGACCAGGTGCGGTCCCACCTCCTCGCCCACCCGCAGGCCGAGTTCACGGCCACCGAGGTCGCCCGGGTTCTGGGGCGCAGTTCCGGTGCGGTGGCCAACGCCCTCGCCACGCTCACCGAACACGGTGACACGGTCCTGGCCTGCCCCAAGCCGCGCCGTTACCGCGCCACCGCGCCCACCGGGGACGCCCCCGCGCCGGTCTCCGTGCCGGACGACACACCCTGACCCGCGACGGCGGGCGCCCCCGTGATCGGACGCCCGCCCTCCCCACCCCACCCCACCCCACCCCAGCCCGGCCCTTTCGCATCGGCGATCGCAGGGAGAAGCATGATGACCACCGTCCACGAGCACGATCTCGACACTTTCGCCGCCCGCATGGCGCGTCACGACGACCGGATGGCTGCCGCCGCGCGGGAGTTGGCCGACGTGTACGCCGCCACGTTGGGCCACCTCGCCGGGCCCGATGCCCACGTTCTCGCCGTCCCGTACGAGCCGGACCACCGCCGCGACCCCGACCCGGTCCGGGACCCGCGCCTGTACGTGGTGGACGTCTTCGGGCGACCCGTCCTGCGGTTGCGCGACGGCGAGATTCCCGCCGTCACCGATGTGCGACTGCGCGCGTACTGGGGCGATCTCGATCTCACCCGCCGCGCCGCGCACGCGGGGATCCTCGACCGACTGCGGCGCATGGGCGGAGTGTTCCCCCGATTCGATCCGCTGCCCGACGTGCGCGTCGGACTGCCGATCTCCACCACGGCCCTGGCCACGGCCGGCGGCGTACGCCTGCTCACGCGAGCGGAGGCCCCTTGTCTGGACGCCTTCGAGGCGGCCGAGGACATGTTCCGCACGGCGACCGACACCCTGATGCGCCACGTCGCCGACACCATCACCGGGGCCCTGCCCGACGCGGCCTACCTGCTCCTGGCGGTCCACGACGACCACGACCACAGCCACGAGGACACCTACCCCAAGCGCGTCCTCGACGCGCACGGCGAGACCCTCCTCGACTTCGACCGCATGCACGAACAGGTCGACCTCCACAACCTCGACCACCCCACCCGCACCGCATGGGGTGCCCGCACCGCCCTCGACTTCGCCATCCTGCGCCACACGCTCCAACGACTGCACAGCCGACTGGCCGTCTTCGACGAACTCCCCACCGACCTGCGCAGGAGCGAATACGACGACAGGTGGTACTGCGTGACGCTGCGCCCCGACGTGCGGGTGGAGGTCGACGACGCGCACACCGGCCGCGATCGTCTCGTCCACGAGCCGGTGGTCCGCCCCTACCGCCCCCGGCCCGCCTGACCACCCCTTCCGGCCGCCGCGCCCCGCCCGCGCCGCGACCGACCACGACCCCGTGCGCGGCTGTGGAACATCCCGTGGGTTCGCGATGGCTTCTCTACGTGTTCTTCGCAGGTCGGGACACAGGCGGCACCGACGTGGCCGTACCGATCATGATGGATCTTCAGGAATTCCGAAGTTCCATCATGATCGGTACGAAGAGGGACGGACCTGGGACCGCGAACCACCTCTGGTCAGATGCCCGCCGAAAGCAAGGGCCCCACGACGAACCTGCCGGATGTCGCATATGGGTGTGGTCTGCTCGCGCGCGTGCACCTGTGACGGGGCAGTACGGCGACTGGCCCGTGCCGGGGTGGCGGACGGCGACGGCTGCCCAGGCGGCCGCCGCTGTGGCACCCGGACAGGTGTCGGTCGTACGCTGCGGCGTTCCCCGATCCGACCGGACCGCGGAGCCGGGACCCAACGGGTATCACGTTTGCCCAATTCAGAGGCTGTCCACTTTTTCCTACCTCTTCTGCGGACCGGCAAAAGCTGGATTGGGACCGAGGTCGGGCGCAAGAGTGTTGCCCATGACAGTTACTCGTTACCGCGTGCTGGTAATCGTCTTGGTGGGTCTCCTCGCTGCGGCCGTCGCCGTGATCCTCGCCGTGCTCGACAGGCACGCCGCTACGGATGTCATCCGGAACGCTGGCGTCGCATTCGGTGGGACCACCACGCTGGGCCTGCTGCTGAGTACCGCGCTCAAGGACAACCCCGGCCAGGGAGTTCAGTGACCCCATACTGGAGCGAGGGCATGTATGTGGAGCCCACCTCAGACCATCCCGGCGACGAGGAGTGGTTCAAGGAGCCCATGGTCAAGGTGGCCGGCCACCTCTTCCCCCCGCGCTTCCGGATCTACATGAAGTGCCGCGCGTCGGACATCGCAATGTGCATCGCCCTGGAGGTCGACCGCGGGGGGTTCATCGAGCAGGAGAACGCCATCACGGTCCACGGCGTTGCCTCCGACCGTGAGCGGGACCAGGTGCGGGTGGCTGCACGGAAGCTTGCGCTCCCCCTTGCTCTGGCCGCCGTACCCTTCGGCCCTGCCCGGGAGACGGAAGAGGGCTGGGAGTGGGTGGCCATGGGCTGGTCCCCGCCGGCCGTCCACAAGGTCGGCGACCTGCCCAGCCCGCAGCTTGCCTTGCTCAAGGAGCTTCGGCGCCGGACAGGGCCGAAGTGGTGGGACGCCTACTTGCCGCGAATCGAACAGACAGCCTTCATCGTCGCTTGCGCCTCGCCTGAGAAATCAACACGCAAAGTGATCGTGGAGGACGTGTGCTCCCAGACCTACGTCAGCCGTACGCAGGCGTACCAAGACCTGCAGACCGCACGTGAGCTTGGCCTGATCCCCCCTGAGCGATGCGACTCAGCTGGGCACCCCCTTGCTCCTTCTGACCCGGCGTCACTCTGATTACAGGGAGCTACTTTTCACTTCGCCGTAGCTTCGGGAGAACAGGGCGTTGGATTGTCCGACATCCCGTGGGTTCCCGTCGGGCAGCGATTGCCGCAGCGCGGATCTGAACATGGGTTTTGCGGTCACCGGCCCGCGTTTCAACGTGGGGATCATGACGGTTCCTCGGGAATCCTGAAGAACCGTCAGATCTGTTCAGGCGGCCCGATACCTTCACGCCACGCCGACTTGGGACAACACTGCCGATCAGCGGGACGGACACTCGGGCGAACCCACGGGATATCGCGCACGCCCGCGCGCGGGGTCACTTCTCGTCGGTGGGGGCTGGCGCGCTCGCGTGGGGGCCGGCTACGGTTGGCTCGTACACCTCGAACAGGTGCCAGCCGCCTGTGAGTTGGGTCGTGGTGGCGATCATGTCGTAAACGCCGCCGTCCTGATCCCTCACGCGGTGGGTGGCGACCGGGGTCAGCAGTTCGAGGTCCTGGCTGTGCCAGTGCGTCCGCGCGTCGGGCAGCAGGAGCAGCGCCTCCACCATGGCCTTGACGGTCTTTGTCGGAGGGCCGGCGGATCCACAGGTCCCGCGCCCGGGCCACGGCCGTGGCCCGCAGCCGGTCGACGTCGACGAACCTTCGCGCTGCGTTCGGGCCGAACGCCCAGAACAGGGCGTTGGTCCACGGCCCGTCGTCGGAGGGCCCCAGCCACCTGCGGAACGTCGTGGTGGCGTCGACCAGGTTCATCGCGTGGTCGAGCAGGGCCGCCGGTCGGGGTTCGAGGCGGGTCAGGAGTTCGCGGTACAGGTCCTCGGGTACGGGGTCGGGGTCGTGGGGGCCGCCGCAGAACGGCGTGGCCAGCAGGACGAGTCGCCAGCGTTCGGCCTCGGACATGTGGAGCCTGTCGGCGACGCGGCGCAGCATCCGGGGCGGGGGGACCCGGTGTTCGCCGCGTTCGAGGGTGGCGTACCAGCGGGTGCTGACGCCCGCGAGAGCGGCGATGTCGTTCTGGCGCAGGCCCGGGGCGCGGTGGCCGGCGCGTTCGTCCAGGTGCACCTCGGCGGGTTCGATCCGGGCCCGGCAGGTGGTGAGCAGGTGGTTCAGGTCCTCGCGGCGTATCTCGTCGACGTCCATGACGTGTTCCCCCCTCGGGTCGCGACGCGACTCGGCCGCGTCGTCCGAAAATCGATGTGCGGGATCCTTCGGCGTTCTCGAGCCCCTCTCGCCCCTCGCGTCACATCCTGTCACTGAACGGTTACCTGAGTCACCCCTGTTTCTGCAGGTGGAAGCACATCCGGTCGGCGAGCGTCGTCGAATCGGCACGATCAGGGAGGCAAGATCACGTTGGCACGACAACGGCATGCACGCCCGCGCCCTACCGCTTTCTTCGCAGGTCAGGGACTATGTGTGATCCGTCGTCACGGTTGCGGAGGCACCGACCGCGCGACGGCTGTGGGGGAGAGGAAACGGAACATGCGCGGCGCGGTGACGATAATCGGCCTGGCGACGGCGCTGATGACGATCGCGGGCTGCTCGGACGACCCGCCGGCAACGAAGAAGACGCCACCGCCGTCGGCACCGAGCCCGACGGCCTCGACGTCGCCCTCGCAGGCGGAGGCCCTCGCCACGTACCGGAACCTGTGGACCGCCGCGACGAAAGCCGCCGCCACCGCCAACGCCGAGGATCCGGAGTTGCGCAAGTACGCCCACGACGACGCCTTGGCGTACTTCGTCGGAAGCAACCTGGAAAACAAGGAGAAGGGTGTCGTGGTCAAGGGCGAACCCGGAATCTCCCCTCGCGTGGTCGGGGAAACCGGAGATCGGGTCACCCTGGCGGACTGCGTCGACGGCTCCCACTGGCTGAAGTACCGGGCATCCGACGGAAAACTGGCGGACGACGTACCGGGAGGGCACCACCAGGCCGAGGCAACCGTGACGCGAACCACCAGCGGGTGGAGAGTTACGAGCCTCACCATCGAGGGGGTGGGCACATGCTGAGGTCTCGAGTCGTCGTCGGGGCCACCCTCGGGCTGCTGACCCTCGGAAACGTACAAGCGTTCGCGGACGACGGCGTCCGCACCAACAATGGCGGAGGCGGAAAGGTCACCTGCAACGGGACGCAGTGCACCGTCACCGCAAACAACAGCCCGTCCACGAGCACACCCGGTGGCGAGGGGCGGACAAACCCGGCCGGGACCGGCCAGAACACGGACGCCCCGTCGGGGCCGTCGATTGTTCAGCCTCCTGCTTGGGGTCCGGGGCCGGGTCCTCGGTTGGGGTCGCCGTTGGCTCCTGGTGGGCAGCCTCCTCCGGCGCCGCCTTCGCCGCAGGAGGTGGCGCAGACTGCGGTGTCGCAACTTCATCTGCCCTCGCCGGTGATCGCGATGAACCCCATCGCCGAGCAGATCGTGAACGTGCCCACCTGGTTGTGGATCGCTCCGGCGTCGTGGGCTCCGGTGTCGGCGACCGCCACCGTGCCGGGGGTGTCGGTGACGGCGACGGCGACTCTGCGGAAGGTGACGTGGTCGATGGGCGACGGTTCCACCGTGGACTGTGTCGGGCCGGGCACCGCGTACTCGGCCCGGTTCGACCCGGCGTCCGCGTCGCCGGACTGTGGTCACACCTACACGCGTTCGTCCGCGTCGCAGCCGGGTGCGGCGTATGCGGTGTCGGCGACGATCACGTGGTCGGTTGCGTGGGCCGGTGCCGGGCAAGCCGGGGTGGTGCCGGGGATGCAGACCACGGCGCAGGTGGGCGCGCGGGTGGCCGAGGTCCAGGCCGTGATCGTGGACTACCGCCCCTGACCTCACTTTCCCGACCCGACGACACGACCGATTCGCTCGACGAACGAGCAGACATTGATGGGAGGCGAGTTGTGGGTACCCCCTTGCCCGAATCGCCCGCGCGGGGTGTGAACGGCGTCCGGACACGCGGTTCCGCCGGGCGTACGGCGCCCGGCGAGGTGAGCCCAGGCGCGGCGAAGAAGGCGCCGCCCCCGGTGGGCGAACGACGGCGCCGGCACGGCTGGTTGTGGGGCGGGATCGCGCTGGTCGTCGTCGCCGGCCTGGTGTTCGCTCTGCTGGCGCAGCGCTTGGGGGATCGGCACGCGGTCCTGGCGTTGGCGCGGCCGGTTCCCGCCGGGCAGGTGATCGCGGACGGGGACCTGCGCCGGGTCCAGGTGGCCGAGGACGGTGGCCTGGGGCTGTTTCGCGACGGCGACCGCGCGCAGGTCGTCGGCCGGGTGGCGCTGGTGCCGTTGGAGGCGGGCGCGTTGCTGCAGCGTTCCTTCGTCGGCGACGCCCAGGCGTTCCCGCCTGCGGGTCGGGCCGTGGTGTCGGTGTCGATCAAGCCGGGTGGCGCGCCGGCGCAGGTGCGTGAGGGGCAGCGGGTGGCGGTGATCGAGGCCGCGCAACCCGCCGCCACGGCGGGCACCGCGCCAGCGACCGCTCTTCCCGCAGCGCGGGTGGTGGCCACCGTGGTCACCGTCGGTGGCGCGGCGGTGACCACGCAGGATTTCGCGGTGAGTCTGCTGGTGGACATTCCCGCGTCGCGGGTGGTCACCGCGATGCGCGAGCCGCGCCTGGTGTTGTTGCCGGCGTCGACGTCCGAGGTGCCGTGATGCGGCGGATGGTGGTGGTGGCGTCGGTCAAGGGCGCGCCCGGGGCGACGACGACCGCGCTGGCCCTGGCCACCCAATGGCCCACCGTCGACGGCGAAGCCCCCACGGGGCGCGGCCGCTCGACGTCGACGGGCACGTCCGCCTCGGACGGGGCCGGGGTGCGGTTGTTGCTGGAGGCGGATCCCTCCGGCGGTGACGTCGCCGCGTGGCGGGGCCTGTCGCAGAGCCCCGGTCTGCTGGACCTGGCCGCGGCGGTGCGTCACGGCTCGGACTCGGGCGATCTGATCGCCCGCTGGGCCCAACCCCTCACGAAACCTGGGGCGTTGCTGGTGCCGGCCCCGGCGAGCGCGGCGCAGGCCCGTGCGGGCAGTGAGCTCCTTGCCCGCAACTCCTTCGCCGCCGTGCGAGGCGCCAACGAGGCCGCGTCGTCGGGGGTGTTGGTGGTCGACGTCGGTCGGCTCGGCCCGGTCGAAACGTCCTGGGCGGGCGCGGCCGACGCTCTCGTCCTGGTCTGCAAGGGCGGGGTGGACGCGCTCGCGCATGTCGCGGCGGCCATCGAGGACCTCAAGGCGGCCGCGTCGTGGATGTGCCTGGCCGTGGTGGGCCCGTGCCCCTATCCGATGGCGGAGATCGCCCGGAACCTGGGGCTGGACCGGGTGCAGCACCTGCCGTGGGATCCGGACGCGGTCGATGCGCTCCGACGCGGCGCCCCGCCGCGCCGCCGTCGTGGGCGCCACACGTTGCCCGCGGCGATGGAGGATCTGATCCGCGAGGTCCGCCGCCATGTCGAACTCCCCGCCGCCCGGCCCGCCGCGCCGCCCTCGGCCGAATCGCCGACGCACGGATGGGAATCCCACCGATGAGCACTCCCGAGCACCCCGCCCACCTGCCGTGGGTGGGCCACGAGCAGACACCGGGCAGTGACGAACAGGCGTACGCCGCCGCGCTCCGTGCCCGCATCGGGCCTCGGATGACCGCGTACGCGCAGAGTCTGGAGGATGCGGGTCGGCCGCCGCAGACGGTGGCGGAGCGCGAGGAGACGGTGCGCAGGCTCCTCGCCTCCGAACTCGCCGCCGACACCTCGGCGAGTCTGCAGGCAGGGCGGGCACCGCTGGACGAGTTCGCCGAGGCCCGGGTGACGCGCCTGGTCGTGGACGGTCTGTTCGGTCTGGGCGGTCTGGAGCGGTTGTTGCAGAACCCGTCGATCGAGAACATCAACGTCAACGGCTACGACAAGGTGTTCGTGACGTACGCGGACGGCCGCAAGGAACGCGTCGAGCCGTTCGTGGGCTCCGACGAGGAACTGGTCGAGCTGCTGCGCACGGTCGCCGCTCGCGCGGGTGCGGAGGAGCGGCGGATCGACCGCACCCAGCCGAGTCTGAATCTGCAATTGCCCGACGGCAGCCGCCTGCACGCCCTGATGTACCTGACACCCCGCGTCTCCGTGTCGATCCGCCGCCACCGCTTCCCGAAGGTGACGCTCGACGCCCTGGAGAACCTCGGCGTTTTCGACCGCGAACTGCGCGATCTGCTGGGCGCCCTGGTGCGGGCCCGGATGAACATCCTGGTCGCGGGCGGCACCAACACCGGCAAGACCACGCTGCTGCGCGGCCTGGTGTCGGAGATCCCTCCCGAGGAGCGGTTGATCACCATCGAGGACACCTTCGAGCTCGGCCTGGACAAGGACGAGAAGGCCCACCCCGACGTCGTCGCGATGCAGGCTCGCGAGGCGAACCTCGAAGGCGTCGGGGAGGTCGACCAGGCCGAGTTGGTCCGCAAGGGCCTGCGGATGGCGCCGGACCGGGTGATCGTCGGCGAGATCCGCGGTTCGGAGGTCGTGCCGGCCTGCAACGCGATGTCGCAGGGCAACGACGGTTAACTGTCGACGATCCACGCCAGTACCTCCGCCGGGGTGTTCGCGAAGCTCGCCGCGTATGCCGCGCAGTCGCCGGAGCGGTTGTCGATGGAGGCGACGAACCTCCTGGTCGCGGCCGCCGTCGACTTCGTGGTCCACGTGACTTGGTCCACCGACAATTGCCGTGTCGTGGACTCCGTGCGGGAGATCGTCGGCGCGGACGGCCCCCAGGTGATCTCCAACGAGGTCTACCGGCCCGGCCCGGACCTGCGCGCCGTGCCGGCGACACCCGTGCGCGCGGAGACCGCGGCCCGCCTGGCCCGCGTCGGTTGGCAACCCGGGAACGCCGGCTACCCCGGCCCCGGTTGGGCGGGCCGCCGATGAACGCCACGGTGCTGCTGGGCATGGCCGCCGCCGGTGGTCTCGTCCTGGCCGTCGTCGGATGGCGCGGCACTGCCGTGCGTCCGGAAGCCGAGACCGTCAGGCCCACACCTCGTTGGCTGCTCGCCGTGCGGGAGATCCTGCGTCACCAGCGTCTGGTGGTCGGCGCCGTCGCCGCGGGCATCGTGGCCGGGGTGTTGACCGGCTGGCCGGTCGGCGGGCTGCTGGTCACGATCGCCGTGTTGTTGGTGCCCCGGATCGTCGCCCCGGACCGGGGTGCGCGGGAGCGGACGGAGCGGATCGAGGCGGTCGCGGTGTGGACCGAGATGCTCCGCGACACCCTGTCCGCAGCGGCGGGTCTGGAGCAGGCCCTGCGGGCCACCGCCACCGCCCCGCCGCTCGCCCTCGCCGGCCCGGTGCGGGCTTTGGCGGCACGGATCGAGGCGGGCGAGCGCCTCCCGGACGCGTTGCGGGCGTTCGCGGACGACGTCGACGACCCCACCTGCGACCTGGTCGTCACCGCCCTGGTCCTGGCCGCCGAACGCCAGGCCCGCCAACTCGCCGCCCTGCTCGGCACCTTGGCCGAGGCCGCCCGCGAACAGGTCGTCATGCGCCTCAAGGTCGACGCCGAGCGCACCCGCGTCCACAGCAGCGTGCGGATCGTCGTCGCCACCACCTTGGCCATGGCGGCCGGGCTGGTCCTGCTCAACCGCACCTACCTCGACCCGTTCGACACCGGAACCGGCCAACTCGTCCTGGCCGGCGTCGGCGGCCTGTTCGGGGTGGCGTTCGCGTGGATGGCGCGAATCGCCGCGATCCCCGCACCCGCCCGCCTCCTACAGAACCCCACCACCACCCCCACCACCCCCACCAACACGTCCGCCGCGTCGCGGGAGGCGATGTCCTCGTGATCTGGGCCATGCTCCTGGGCGCCCTCGCCGGCGCCGGTGTTCTCGTCGCCCTCAAGGCCGCGTTCCCGCCCCGTGTCCCGCTGTCCGAAGCCCTCGCCGCCCTGCAGCGCCCGGCCAAGCCCGCACCCGTCGCCGACGCCGAGAGCGAGGGCTGGTCCGCGCGCGCCGGACGCGTCCTGGTCCCCGCCCTCCTCGCGTTGGGGCTGCCGAACACCACGCTGCGCCAGGATTTGCGGGTGGTGGGCCGCAGCGTGGAGCGCCACCTCGCGGAGAAGGCGGCCGCGGGTGTCGCCGGGTTGTTGATCCCGCCGCTGTTCCTGGGTGTGCTCACCGCCGGGGGAGCCGTCGACGGCGGCGTCGTGATGCCGGTGGCGGGGGCTCTGCTCCTGGCCGTTGCCCTGTTCCTGGCCCCGGACGCGGACGTGCGTGCCAAGGCGCGGGCCCGGCGCGCGGAGATGCGTCACGCCCTGTCGGTGTTCCTGGACCTGACCGTCGTGTCCCTGGCGGGCGGCGCGGGTGTGGACCAGGCGCTCCACGACGCCGCGTCCGTGCCGCGCGGCTGGGCCGCCAATCAACTGCGCGGCGCGTTGTCGACCGCGGCCCTGACACGTACGGCCCCGTGGGAGCCCCTGGCCCGGCTCGGCGAGGAGCTGGACGTACGCGAACTCCAGGAACTCGCAGCCACCGTCGCCCTGGCGGGTTCGGAGGGTGCCAAGGTCAAGGCCTCGTTGACGTCGAAGGCGGTGAGCATGCGCACCCGGCAACTCACCGACGCCCAAGGCGCCGCGAGCGCGGCCACCGAACGCATGACCCTTCCGCTGGCGGTGCTGTTCATGGGCTTCCTGCTGTTCATCGGCTACCCCGCCGTCTCCGCGGTGTCCAACGGCCTGTGACGCACCTGCAGGTTCACGATTCCCGACGACCCTCCCGTTCGACCCGTACGCAAGGAAGGCACCGATGACCACCGAGAACACCCCCGCTCCGGGCGACGACGAGACTGCGACCGCCGAACCGGCCGAGCCCGCAGGCGGCTTTCGTGCTTCGGCGCGGGATCTGTGGCATCGGCTGCGGACGGAGGACGACGGCTACACCACCGAGACGATCATCGTCACCGCGACGCTCCTGGCCATTGCGATCGCCGTCCTGGTGATTCTCCGGGGCAAGATCATCACGAAGGTGAATTCGATCAACTTCGGGATGGACACGGTCGACGGCGCCACGCACACCGCGGTCTCGGCCGCCCACACGTTCGTCGCCCACGCCGTCCTCGCCTTCCTGTAGCCGCCATGCCCACCACGACAACGCCCCGTCGACCCCGTCGGGCGACCCCCGATCCCGGGCCCGGCCCGGGACGCGTCCGCCGCGTGCGCGCCCGACTCCGCGACGACTCGGGCGGGGTGAGCGCCGAACTGGCAGTCATCACGCCGCTGCTGATGCTGATCCTGCTGTTGATCGTGCAGTTCGCGTTGGCCATGCACGCCCAACACGTGGCGCAGGCCGCCGCCTCCCGCGCCCTCGCTCAGGCTCGCGCCGACGGCGGGACGGCGGCGGCGGGGCAGGCGCGGGCGGAGTCGGTCCTGGCCGCGATCGGCGGCCGCACCCTGCAGAACCCGTCCGTGCAGGTGACCCGCGACGGCACCACCGTGCGCGTGGTCATCAGGGGGAGCACCGTCTCGGTCGTCCCCGGCATGCACCCCGGCGTCAAGGCCGTCGTCTCCGGCCCCGTCGACACCTTCCGGCCGGACATCAGCGAAGCCGCGACCTCCGACACGAGGCGATGACCGATGCCCCCGACCCGAGCCCGCCGCGCGTCGGATGCCGTGCGCCGCCGCGTCGCGCTGCTGCGTGCGCGGCCCGATGCCGGTTCGATCACCGCCGAACTCACCGTCCTGCTGCCGCTCCTGGTCATGATCCTGCTCCTGGTGGTCGCCGCCGGACGCCTGGCAGGGAACCGGATCGAGGTCAAGGACGCCGCCCACCAGGCCGCACGCGCGGCATCACTGGCGCGGGACCCGGTCACCGCCCGCACCCGCGCCGAGAGCACCGCGCGCAGCGCGCTCGCCTCCGCCGGGCTGTCCTGCAGCAAGGTCGGGGTGAGCGTGGACGTCTCCTCGTTCGCGCCCGGCGGCGTCGCCAGGGTGACCGTGCGCTGCGCCGTGGACTTGGCGGACGTGACGGCGTTCGGGTTGCCGGGCAGCCGCACGCTCTCGGCGACGGCCAGCTCCGCCGTCGACACCCACCGCGGTACCTCCGGCACCCCGGGGAGTTCACGATGACCCCACGAGTTGCGATCGCCCGCCTGCGCGCCCGGGTTCGCC
This sequence comes from Embleya sp. NBC_00888, assembly GCF_045207655.1. Taxonomy (NCBI): domain Bacteria; kingdom Bacillati; phylum Actinomycetota; class Actinomycetes; order Kitasatosporales; family Streptomycetaceae; genus Embleya; species Embleya sp. NBC_00888. The sequence goes on from NZ_CP108785.1 coordinate 5,552,027, forward strand.
GCGTGAGTCTCACCGGCGACGAAGGGCGCATCACCGCTTTCGTCGCGGCGCTGATCGCCGGCCTGTTGTTGTGTGCCGGGCTGGTCCTGGACGGCGGCCTGGCCCTGGCGGCGAAGACGGACGCGCTCGACGCCGCGCAGGAGGCCGCGCGTTCCGGCGCCCAGGCCCTGGACCTGGCGGCAGCCCGGGGCGCCGGCCCCGCCACCGTGGATGCGGCGAAGGCGCGCCAGGCGGCCCTGGATTCCCTTGCCGGTGCCGGGTATCAGGGCACCGCGACCGTCACCGGTGCCCGGGTCACGGTTCATGTGACCCACAAACAGCGCACGCAGATCCTGACCTTGGCCGGGGTTTCGCAGATTACGGTCACGGCGTCGGCGACGGCCGAGGCACAGCGCGGCGTCCTCACCAAAAACGACTCCCGCCCGGGGGGCACACCATGACGACGACCCCTCCCACCGGACTGCGCCGCCTCCTGCACGCGGTCGCGGCCACTGCGCGCCTGTTGTTCGACACAGCCGGCCTCGCCGCGCTCACGGTCGGCATCCCGTGGCTGCTCGTGCGTTTCGTCGGCAACCCGAACCCCTGGCATCGCGGCGAGGGTTGGGGTTCCCCGAGCCAGGCCTGGGACAACCTCTCCCAGCCGATCGAGGACGACACCCTCATCCGCCTCCTCGCCGTCATCGCCTGGATCTGCTGGCTCGCGTTCGTCCTCAACATCCTCGGCGAACTCGGCTGGTACGCCCGCCGCCTGCCCGCCCTGGCCGCCGATACCGGGGCCCGGGCCGCGCATGCCGCACACCTGGCCGAGCTGCCCGCCTATCGCATGGTCGCGGCCGTCCTGGTCGGCGGCGTGATGCTCACCGTCCTGGCGATGTGGCGCACCGGCGCCACCGCCGCGGCGGCCCCCGCCGCCGCGCCCGACCACACACACCGACCACCGGGGATTGCCCAACCGGCGACGATCGTCGACCGACACGCCCCCGCCCCCGCGCCCGCGTCGGTCGGCGAGCAGTACACGGCCGCCCGCCCGATGCCTGCCCGCAGCGCCGCGGTGGGGCCGCCGGTTCCGTACACAGTCCAACGCGGCGACACCCTGTGGGACATCGCCGCCGAATGCCTGGGCGATCCGCTGCGGTGGCCGGAGATCTACAAGCTCAGCAAGACCCTGCCGCAGCCCGACGGTGCCCTCCTGGGCGATCCGGACCTGATCGAGCCGGGCTGGGTCCTGCACCTGCCCGCCGACGCGACCGCGCCCGCCGCGGACACCCCCGACCCGGAGCAGGCTCCGCACACGCCGACCGCGCCTGCCACGCCCGAGACCGCGCCGCCGAATCCCGCGCAGCCGGCCGACGTTCCCGCGCCTGCCGCGCCGCCGCCGGGGTCGACCGGGCCCGCGTCGCCGGCCGCCGAGTCCCCGCACCGGTCCGAGCCGACCACCCCGCCCGGCGAGAACCTTCCCGCCCCGGCCGCACCTCCGGCCCCGGCCGAGGTTCCGATTCCGACGGCGACCGCGGATGCGCCCGCCACCACCGCGCCCGCCGTGCCTCCGTCCGCGGCCTCGCCCTCGGACGATCGCGAGGACGAGGGTCGTCCGGTGGGGATCGAGGTGGGGGAGGCGGGCTTCATCGGGGTGACGTTCGCGGCGGGGATCGCGGCGGCGTTGGTGTTCGCCCGCGCGCACCGGCGTCGCCGGCACCGGGTGGGGGACGCGGAGCCGCCGCCGTTGGCGGGGATCGTCCGCGAGGCCCAACACGCCCACCTGTGGGCCCGGACAGCGGACCCCGCCACCGAGGTCCCCGACCCGGACGAGCCGGCCCACGACACCCCCGTGTCGGCCGACGCGGCCCCCCGACGCCCCCTCCCCGCAGCGCCGCAGGCCGCGGCGGCGATCACCGTCGGCGTGCGCGGCCGTCGTGAGCTCACGGTGTGGGACGTGACTTCCGGGAGCTGTCTATACCGGGTGTTTTTGGCCCCACCGGAATGGCTTGGGTTCTAAAGGTGGTTGCAACACCTGACCCTGCGGGGTGTTGCGATGGCCAAGCCGCGTCGAACGGCGGATTCCAGTAATCGTCGCAACACGGTGATCATTCCAGTGTTGCGACGAGCCTAGCGAAGAGGTTCGCGGGGGTGTTCCAGTTGAGGGTCTTGCGGGGGCGGCTGTTGAGTTCGGCGGCGACGAAGGCGAGGTCCTCGGCGCCGAAGAGGGACAGGTCGGTGCTCTTGGGGAAGTACTGGCGGAGCAGGCCGTTCGTGTTCTCGTTCGAGCCGCGTTGCCAGGGGCTGGCGGGTTCGCAGAAGTAGACGGGAATGCCGGTGGCGCGGGTGAACTCGTCGTGCCGACTCATCTCGCTGCCCTGATCCCAGGTCACCGAGCGGGCCAGCTCGGCGGGGAGGTCGCCGAGGGCGTGGACGAGCGCGTCGCGGACCTGCTCGGCGCCCCGGCCACCGGGCAGGTGGAGGAGTTTGACGTAGCGGGTGGATCGGTCGACCAGGGTGCCGATCGCGGACCGGTTGCCCTTGCCGACGATCAGGTCGCCCTCCCAACTGCCCGCCACCTGACGGTCGTTGAGCTCCTCGGGGCGATGGCTGATCAGGGTGCCGGGGTCGATGAACCGGGTGGCGCGCTCGTCGGGCCGGCGGCGTCGACGGCGAGCGGGTCGGCCCGTGCGCAGGACGCCGGGGGTGCGCTCCAGGCCGCCGCGGTGCGGCAGATAGACGGCCTGGTAGACGGTCTCGTGCGCGAGGTGCCGCTCGGGCTCGTCCGGGAAGGCGGTGCGCAGGGCCTGGCAGATCTGCTCCGGGCTCCACCGCCGGTCCAGACGCTGCTGGATGAACTCCTTCAGCTCGGGGTCGCGCCGTATCTTGCCTTCCTTCGAGCGGGCGCGGCGCACGGCCGCCCGGCGCTGTGCCTGGTAGGGGTGGTATTTGCCGGTGCGTGGGTCGCTGTTGCGCCGCACCTCCCGGCTGATCGTGGCCGGGCTGCGGCCGAGTTCCCGGGCGATCGCGCGCAGCGAGTTCCCGGACCGGAGCAGATCGGCGATGACGAGGCGCTCGTCCTCGGCCAGGAACCGGTCCGAAGTGCCGTCGCGACGGCGCTCCTCGGTGATCGGCGCGTAAACACGCTCGCGCCCGGTACGGTCGACCGCCTTGCGTCCGTACCGCCAGCGGGTCCCGGTCCTGCGGTTGATCCCCACCTCGCGGCACGCCGCCGAGTTGCTCATCCCTTGCGCCATGAGGCGAAGGTATTGATCACGCTTGTCCGCCAACGGAGCAGGTCCGCGCTTCTTCGATGTTCGACGCGGCTTGGCCATCGCAACACCCCGCAGGGTCAGGTGTTGCAACCACCTTTAGAACCCAAGCCATTAGAAACACCCGGGGCCCGGAACCGGTGCCGATCACGCTCGCGGAGCGTGCGGACGGCGCCCTGCGGGCCCACGAGGCCTACGGCCTGTTCCGCGCGAACGTGTTCACGCACATGCGCCGCAGCGAGCCGTGGCGGATGCTCGCCCGGATGCTCGAGGTGGACCCGGAGGTCATCGTCCGCGAACGGGGCCCCGACCTGATCTGGTTCCTCCACGTGCCCGACGGCACGCGCCGGCACACGTTCTGGGTGCCGCCCGCCCCCGACGAGCCCTCCCCGGAGGACGTGTTCACGGTGTGCTGGGTGAGCGAATGCCCCTGCTGCGACCGGCCGATGCCCATGGTGGAGATCACCAACCTCGCCGACCTCGGCCGGGTCCTCGACCCGGACTACGCCGACGAGGTGATCGAACGCGCGGTCGCCGGCCCCTACATCGGCCAGGCCCGATTCCACACGGCGACCTGCGACCGCTGGTTCTGACCCCCGACACCCGATTCCGAACCCATCACCTCCCGACGGGAGCCCGTCGTGATCACCTCCACATCCACCATGTCCGCCGCGAACGTCATCGGCGCCGACATCGACTGGGCCGTGACCTACCGCCTGCCCACCACCCCCGCCGACCAAGTCCTATCCACGAAGCCCTCGGCGACACATCCGCAGACCCCGACCGGGCGCTCGTGGACTTTCGGGACACTCCGCCCGGCACCGACGCGGCCCCGGGCCTGGCCCGACTGATCGCCCGGATCGTCCACACCGCCGACGTTCTCAACATGCTCGACAACTTCGGCGCGGACCCGCGGGACATCGACCCGGCAGCCGCCCGCCTCTCGGACCCGTACGGCCTTTCCCGGGCCGGGCGAATCGCCCGCGACGCCGCCGTCAACGCCGCCCGCCGCGAGAGCACCGCCGAAGAACTACGCGGCCTCCTGGACACCTACCGGCGTGCCATCGCGCCCGACCCGGCCGCCCCGCACGACCCGTCCGGGACCACCGCCGGCGTCCGCGCCGACGCCGGCCCGAGGCCCTGACCCCGCCTGGTCGTGCGCCCGGCCCGGGCGCACGACCCCACCGAACCGAGAGGACGACCCCGTGAACAGCGAGGAACACGCCCACGTCGAGGACGAGCCGGTGAACGACGACGAAGGCGCCTGCTTCGAGGACCCGGACAGCCGGATCGCGGTCAGGCCCTACCTGGCGGGTATCGGCGACAACACCGTCGGCGCGGTCTTCCGCACGCTGGAGGTGGCGGGCTGGACCATGGTCACCGACTCCTGGTGCAACGTCACCGCGTGGTCCCCGGACCGCCTGGCGAGGGTGCGGTTCCAGCCCGAGGACCCCGACTACCACCACCACGACAACCTGTGGCGGATCACCGTCGGCGACGGCAGGTACCAGCCCACCTGGCACACCACGTTCACCGACGACGTGCCCCATGAACTCGTCGAGACGTTCTGCCGCGCGATGACCGACCCCGCCGGCCTGGTCCGCCACCCCGAGGAACTGCCCGACCGCGCCGACCCGGTCCGCCCCACCCGCCCCCGACACCCCGGGGTCCGAATCCATCGACCGCACCCGCACGGAAAGGGACACGTGCGATGACACCAGAGGCGGAACTCCAGCTTCTGAAGCACCTGTACGACCCGGACGGCGACGTGAGCGTGCCCGCCTATCTGGCGGGCATCGGACACGGCACGGTCGGCGCGATCTTCGACACGCTCACCGACGCCGCCTGGACCCGCCGCGAGGACGACCCCGGCAACATCCACCTGATCGCCCCGGACCGGAACGCGTTCGTGTCCTGGCGGCCGGAACGCCCCCTCGACGATCCGGACCCGATCCGGATGGTCGTGGTGGGCGGCGCCGACCGGCGGATCGCCTGGCACGCCGGGTTCCCCGACGGCGTTCCCGAGGAGCTGATCAACGCGTTCTGCGCGGCCCTGTCCGCCCTCCCCGCCCGCGTCCGCCCGCCCGGCACTCCCGGCGACCCGGGGCCGGCGTTCGAGATCCTCACCGGCGCCGGCTGGACCCGCACCGGCGACACCGGCACACACACCCTCACCGCACCCGACAACCTGGCCACCATCACCCACACCACCGACCCCGACCCCGACCCGGCCCCGGGCGCGGCCCCGGACGGGGGAGCACGGTGGCAGGTCACCGTCGGCAACGCCCAGTTCACCGGTTCCTGGGAGGTCGAGTTCACCGGCCCGATCCCGGACGAGCCCATCACCGCGTTCTGCGCCGCGATGACCACCGACATCGTCCGCCACCCCGAGGACCTGCCCGACCACGTCCGCCGCCCCACCCGCACACCCTGACCCACCGCCCCACGGCACGGCCGCACTTCGCACGACCGCCGGGCGCCCGCCCCGCCACAGCACCCGGGCGGGCCGCCCCGGCCCCGGGCCCGTGACCACACCGGCCCACACCCACCACACCCCCTGCGCGTCGGCGATGCCCCCTGCCCGAACCCCGACCCGAACCGCCCGCCCGCGCCTATCGCCCGCCCGTCGAAGGAGGAACGACCGTGATCGTCCGCACCGCCCAGGACGTCCCCGAACTCCAGGCCGAAATGGCCGCGTGGGCCCACGACACCACCGGCCACGGCGCCACCGGCTACTTCACCACCTTGTTCACCGCCGCCGGCATCCACCGCCTGCCCACCGGACCCGCGTTCGCCGGACACACCGTGCCCGCCTCCGTCGCCCGCCACCTCGCCGACACGCTCGACCTGGCCGAGGCGTTCTACGTCACCGCCGACATGACGGCCCTGGCCCACCACGCCGCCCGCAGCCTGACCGACTACACCTTCACCGTCGAGGACCTGCCCGCCCCCGCCGGCCTCCTCGTCTTCCAGGACCCACCCGACGACAGCGACCGCAACGGCGTCAGGCGCCCGGTCCACGCGATCACCTGGGGCCCCCAACGCGGCACCACCGCCGTCGACTACTGGACCCGGCACTACACCGCGATGTACCCGGTCCCCCACACCGACACCCGACCCCGCCCCCACCCCACCCGCCCCGAACACCGCCTCCACCCCGTCCACACCCCCCACCACCACGACTTCGCCCTCTCCGCTGCACTCCACCCCGGCAGCCCCGTCGACGCCGCCTTCGGCGACCACAACGCCCACACCCTGCGCCTGCTCGCGGCCACCTGGCTCCTGATGGGCCAGACCATCGCGACCCACACGACCCGCGACATCCCCCGCGCCGCCCGCCGCCGCATCGCCCGCCTCACCCCCCGAACACCCGCCCGCGTACGGGTCATCGAGCTGCGCCACGCCCGCACATCCGGCGACGGCGCCGAGGAGAACACCCCGGGAACCCGCGCCTACCAGCACCGCTGGGTCGTTCGCGGCCACTGGCGCCGCTACCGCGCACCGCGCTTCAGCGACGAGGTCCGCGCCCGCCCCATCTGGATCGGCGACCACATCGCCGGCCCACCCACCGCGCCCCTGATCGGCGGCCAACGAGTCCACGTCCTCAAACGCTGACCCCACCCCCCGATCCCGCCCTCCCACACACCACGAACGGAGAACACCCCGATGCCCAAGCCGCCCACCCCCACGACCGCGCCCACCCCGCCGACCCCGCGTGGGATCGCCGCCTCGAAGCCGGGCACCCGGACCGTGATCGACCGCCTCGGCGTCACCCCCGGCGCCCTGCACGAGCGCCACGCCGACAAGTCCGACAGCCTCCACGGCCTGGCCGTGCTCATCGACACCATCGCCACCGACGTCGACCGCGCCACCACCACCCTCGTCGACGACATCCACCGCCTGATCGACACGCTCAACCGCGCGCTGGAAGCCGTTCCCCAAGGCCGCCTCCACGAGGCCGGGATCCTCCAGGGCGCCGGCCCCCGACTCGACGCCACCGCCACCCACCACGCCATCGCGGTGCGCGACCTCAACACCCTGGTCGACGCCTACAAGTACGCGACGGAACACACCACCACCACCGCGATCACCGCCGCCGCGCCCGCGAACGCGTCCGCCCGCCCGGCCGGCCCCGCACCGCGCCCCACCCGCCGACGGACGACCGCCACCGCCGGCGGCCCGTGCCCGTGCGTGTGCAACCACGGCGGATTCTGCGGCGGTTGCGGCCACGCCGGCTGCGGCGGCCGATAGGCCCCCGCACCCCCACCCACCGGCCCCGCCTCGCCGTGCCGCGTCGCGAACACCGCGAGGCGGGGCCGGCCCACCGCCCCACACCACACGAGGGAGAAGACCCCATGGGCATGCAGCCCACGCGTTTCAGCCACAACAGCCCCGGCCTGTACAACCCCGGCGAGCTCCGGGGCGAGCCCGCCCACGTCGCGGCCATCGCCCGCGCCCTGTGGGCCGCGCCCGGCGCCGGCAGATTCCACGTGCCCGTCGCCCCCGCGCGCCGTGGGCAGGCGTCGATGAGCGTGCACCCGGTCGTCGTGTTCTCGGCCGGCGAGTCAGTGGGCGTGAGCATCCACCCGCGCACCGAACTGGACGCCCCCCACGAGGGCGAGCCGATCGCGTACCTGACCCTGCGCGGGAGCGCCGTGCGCCCCGAGGTCGCCGTCCCCACCATCCGCGCGATCCTGGCTGGTGCCCCCGAGACCCGGGACCCCGAAACACCCACCCCCTGGGACGTCGCGGTGATCGTCGGGGCGGTCCGGCGCCGCCCCGCGCAGCCCACGATCACCACGCACCGCACCGACCCACCGGCCTGCGAGTTCCCCGCCCACGCGACCGTGTCGGTGTCGGGCCGCGACATCCACGTGGGCCGACGCGTCACGGACGGCCGCGAGGAATCGACCGTCACCCCCAGGGGCTGGTGGACGTACCCCGCCCTGGCGGCCGTCGTCGAGGCGATGGCCCAGCCCGCCCTGGACGAACCGGAGCGGCGCATGCACGAGGAATACGCCCCGGTGGTCGACGCCCTCAACGCCGCCGGGCACGTCGCCCGCGTCGCCGTCGACGCCGCCGGCTACCCCCTGATCCTCCTGGTCCTTCCCGACGGCTCCCGACTGCACATCGCCGACACCGAGCACGACGACGAACTCCCCGACAACCTCTGCGAAGTCGGGGCCTGGACCGCGATGCACCACCGCTGGGACGACCCGCCCACCGACTACATCCCCCAGGACCTCTTCCGGATCGAGCGCAGCGGCCCCGCCGACGACGCCCACATGGTCGAGGCCGTCACCGCCTACGTCCACGCCATGCGCGAGTACCTCTACCGCCGCCCGCCCACCACCTAGACCCACCCGGTGAACAGCGGGGCGAACGCCCCACACCCGCCCCGCCGTTCACCCCCACACCCCACCCGACCCGAGCCCCACCACGATCCACGTCCGGAGGACGAACCGTGACCGACACCCCCACACCCCGAACCCCCGCCGACGACACTCACACCCCCACCGACCCGACCGACCCGCCCGAGTCGTCGGGGCGCGCGTCCCTGACGTTCGCCCGACGCGAGCGCGCCCACGTCCGCCTCACCTCGCCGCTCCTGAAGAGCCCCCTGATCCCGTACACCGTGCTCGGCGTGCGGCGCGGCGAGGACAGGACGGTTGTCGCCGCCGTCGAGGGACGGCACGGCGACATCGACATCGTCCTCACCCCCCAGGGCCCGGCTGCGACGGCGTTCACCGCGAGGAACTGGAACGTCGACCCCCGCGAGGCCATGCGCTTCGTCCGCGACCGACTCGTGGGCATCCGCCCCGACCACGACAACGCGGCCCGCGTCGTCGGCGAGCACGCGTACGTCCGGGCCGTCGCCGACGGCATCGACTACGTCCACGTCCCGTTCACCGTCGTCGGCCTGCGCATGCCCGACGACACCGCGCTCGTCCTGGGCACGTTCCCAGGCGAAGCCGCCGACCTGGAACTCGCCCGCCTGTCCGACGGCACCGTGCCCTACGCCGACCGGATATGGGCCGTCGACGCCGACCACGCCCTGAGCCGCGCCGGTATCGCCCCCACCCGCGCGAAGCCGACCCGGTGGTGGAGCGTCCACGGCACCCACGACGACCGCGCGGTGACCTTCCACGCCACCATCCCGGGCGAGCCCGACCTCGACATACACCACCGGATCCCCGGCCTCGCCTTCACCCACCGGGACGTCGTCCGCGCCACCGGCGCCGAACGCGCCGTCCGCATCGCCACCGAACGCTTCCACGCCGGCATCCGCACCTGACCGCCACCCGAACGGACACCCCCAAGGAGTACCGATGGCATTTCCGGAACCCACCGACACCACAGGACCCCGAGGTCGGACCGAACCCGCCAACCGCTGGGCCCGCCGCAACTTCGAGGACCTGCCCGAACGCCGCCGAACGGCCGTCACCGCCGCCGCCCGCACCCTGTGGCGCGCCAGGACCCACACCCCCGCCAAGGCATGGGACGCGGCCCTCGACCAGGACTGGCGGACCCACATCACCGTCGCCGACGAGGACACCTTCTCCACGCTGTGCACACCGGTCCTGGGCGGCGGGACCCACACCGCCCACCCCCGCGACCACGACCACCAGGCCGTCCACCCCCTGTGCCGCACGATGGACCGCAACCAGCGGCTCACCCGATACCGGATCACCACGGGCGAGATCACCTGCCGCACCTGCCTGGAACAGCGCGCACGCCGCGCCGAGGTCGCCCCCTGCGCCTGCTGCCACGACACCCCGGCATGAACCCCCCGGGCCCGCCGCGCGACGCGGCGGGCCCCGGGGGCCGGTCCCGCCCGAACCCCGAAGCCCGAAGGGAGAAACGCATGCACACCCCCGACCATCCGGCCCGAGGAAGCGACGGGGACCCCGGCGCGGACGCCGCTCGGGAACTGATCGAATCCACCGGCGTCGACGAGCGGCACGTCCGTCGCGAACACCATCGGGCGAGACTGTCGAGCCTGTGCGACGACATCGTCCGCCGGGCCCAAGAACGCGACTACGACGAGACACGGGCCCAATTCCCCAACGAGACGATCCACCTGGAGAACGGACACACGCCCTATGTGCGCGTGCGCGACGCCGGGTGGCAGTGGGAGTTGCGCTACTTCCCGCCGTCCGCCGTCGAAATCCACGAGCGCGGCCTCGGGTACCGCGCCGGTTTCTCGTTCCACGACGACCTCGGCGTGCCCATCGAGGAGCTGGCCTCGATCACCGTGCACGACCTCCGCGCACGCCTCGAAGAGTGGATCAACGCCGGCCCTCGCAGCACGCCGTCGCCCGATCCGCACCACGACCCCCACGCCCAAGTACTGGACGATCTGCGCGGATCCATGGACGACGGATACGACCAGGACCACGTGAACACCGTCCTGGGACGCCTCAACACCACCTTCGGGACCCGCCTCGTCTGCCTCTGGGACTACGTGGACCCCTACGGGTTCGGCGGCGACTCGAACTTCTACCTGGAGGACGACGACGGCGGCCGACTGCGTGAACTCGTCGGCGATCTGTGGGGATGGCTCAACCACCCCGCGGCCGACCCCGAGGCACCGCAGGCGCCGGGCAGGCCCGCCGACTGGCGCGGAACCGCCGCCACCGACATCGACCCGGTCGCGGCTACCGACCACCACCTCAACCGCGCCCGACGCGACCTCCGCCACGCGTAGCCCCCGTACCCCCGACACCCGCACGACGACAAGGAGAATCGGCAATGGACGACGAGTACTACGCCATCCTCACCGTCATCGACTGCTCCCCGGACAGTTCGGCCGAACTCGGCGATCACCTGCGCGACGCGGGATTCATGACCGACACCGAGCGCTACCGCACCGACCCCGACACGGACGCGCCCCAGCTCACGCCGGGCCAAGACCTGACGGCCTACGGCATCAACGCCGACGGCGTGCAGGGCCTCCTCGACGAACTCACCGCGCTGGATCACAAACTCGCGTACGTCGCGCGGACCGAAATCGACCGAGGCGAGCCCGGCGACCTGTTCGTTCGCGTCCCGGGACTCACCTGGCAGGGCCCGTGCGACCGATCCGGCACCCCGATGGTCGACGCCGACACCGTCGCGGCGATCGCAGCCGAACCCGACCCCGGCATCCGCACGGAACTGCTCGACGCCTCCACCGGCCACAGCGTCCGCACCGCGCTCGCGGCACTGCAATACACCCGCGACCTGCTCGCCCTCGCCGCCGACCTCGGCATCGGTGAAGGAGACCTCGACGACGCCGTCCACACCGCCTTCGGCGAACAGGCCGCCTCCGTCAACAACGGCGGCATCCCCGCCCAACTCGCCCTCCTCACCGAAGGCACCCGTGACCGCGACGCCATCCGGGCCCTCCTGGAGAACCTGCGCCCCTGACCCCGGACCCGGTCCGCGAAACGGAAACCGGCACCCCGCCCCGGGGCGGGATGCCGCCGCGTCAGGTACCGCCGATCGCGAGCGCGACGCACGCGCCCGCGATCATGAACGGCCCGAACGGCACCCGCCCTCCGCGCCCACCCCGACGCACCACGAGCATCACCCCGGCGTACACACCCGACACCACGAACGCCGCACACGCGCCCACGAGCACACACGACCAACCCACCCACCCCAACGCCGCGCCGACGACCAGGGCGAGCTTGACGTCACCCATGCCCATCCCACCCACCAACGCCGGCACCAGATGGAAAGCCCCCAGCACCAGGCCCGCCACCACCGCGCGAACGAACGCCCCGGGACGGGCCTGCGCCGCGGCGACGCCCGCGAGGACCACGACCAGGCCGACGCCGGCGACCAGGACGAGCCGATCGGGAAGCCGGTGGACCGCGGCGTCGACCAACGCCAACGCCACGGCGAACGGCACCAACCAGCACCATGCGATCGCCGTCCACGGCGGAGCCGCCACGGCCACCGCGCCCACGAAACCCAGCCCCGTCGACACCTCCGGCACCCCAGGCGCCGGACCCAGGCGCACCCGACACCACCGGCAGCGCCCCCGCGCGGACAACGGCCGCACCGTGACCGGGCCCGGCACGGGAACCGCCCCGCCACAGCCGGGGCAGGCCCGGCGAAGCGGTTCGCCGGCGGGCACCGCGTGCTGGAAGACCACCGAGCGCACGAACGATCCCAGACCGGCCCCGGCCGCGAACACCGCCACGAATATCACCATCACCCGCCATCCTCACAGCAACCCCCGCCCCTCACCGGCCCGCACCGCGAGCACCGACGGCCCCGGTAACCCGCGACGCGACCCCTCTTCTGCTTGTCGGATCCGCGGAGTACCCTTCCCGGTCCCGAACCTGGGAGGTCACGTGTGGGTCATCCGTGAATGGACCAACGACGAAGGCCACACCTGCAAAGCCGTCATGAGCGAAGAGTCCGCAGCCCGCTCCGACGAGGAACTCCGCGCGATCCACCGCCGCCTCGAACTCCTCGCCCGACAACCCCCCGACCCCGCGCTCGAACCCGTCAACCATGTCCTCAACAGCAACCTCGACGCCTTCGTCCTGGAACGCCTCGAAGCCTCAACACACCCGGCCGGCACATCGGCCTCGACGACCCGGTCCCCGGCCTGCTCCGCCCGGACCCGGACCCGCAGCTGGTGGAGACCATCAACCGCATGTTCGACCAACACATCGAGACCATCGCTCAGAGGATCAGGCGCGGCGAGACACCCTGACCCGTCCACGGGCACCGACCGGTCGTCCTCCCCTCCACCGAAGTGCCCGCGCGACGAACAGGAATGGCTCCGGCCACGCGTTGCCGCGGCCGGAGCCATTCCCTCGTCTCCGTCGCGGGGCACAGCCCGCACAACACGCCACGAGGCGAAAAGTGTGGACCCCGCAAAGGACACCCACCCACCGTTACACCAACGCGGCCCCCGGCGCGCGCACTTCACCCGAACGAGACCGACACGCCCGCCCGAACGACAGACCCCACCCGGGAACGGGGTTCAGCGGTAGTCGTCCTCGTCCGGTTCCACCACCCGCGCCTGTTCGGCCGCATCGGCCGCATCGGCCGCGCCGGCGGCAGCCGGATCGAAACCCGTGAGTCGGTCGTCACGCCGCGGCGTGAGGCCGGCGTGTCGTTCCGCCGCGTCCGCCTCGGGAACCTCGACGTCGATCTCGACCACGTGGGGATCCTCTTCGAAAGTCGAAGGATCCGAAGGGTCAACAGACATGGTCGCCTCCCGGTGGAACGTCGGCACCGTCATCGCCGAGTCGATCACGACACTAACCAGAGAAGAACGAAAGACCCGGGAAGACGCCGCCCAACACCGGGACGTGGCGTCCCGGTATGTTGCGCTCGAAACCGACGTGGTCACGGTGACCGTTCGGCGAACGGAACTGCCCTGGGCGTTCAGGCCCGGGTGGCCTCGTTGGCCGCCGCTTCCAGGGTCCGTGCCGCCGACCCGAGCGAGGCGAACGCCTCCCCGAGCCGGAAGCTCATGTCGGGTGTCAGCTCGTCCGACCCGGCGACGGCGTCGTACACGCGCTGCCGAAGCGCCTGGGTTCGGCAGCAAGAGTGCGTGGATGACTGTCGGAAACCTCGGGCGTGGCTCTCCCTGGGGTACAGCGGATGGGGGACCGGGCTATGACCCCGACCCCGCCCAGGGGTTCGGAAACCGGTACTCACGTCCATCGCACGCCGAGTTCGTCGAGCGCGGTGCTCCGCTCGGCCGGAAGCTTCGCTCGCCTGGACCTGGTGGTGGTGATCCACACCCCGAGGCGCACCTGTTCGGACCATCCGTCGAACGCCACCACGGTTTCCACATGGCGGCGTGGGACTTCGAGGTTCCCGACCCGCTTACGGAAGGCCCCCGGCCGCGCCCCCTTCGAGACCCGCTCCTGGTCCTTCGACACCACCCTCATCGAAGTGGCCGGCAACACACGGATCGTCCCCCGACTACCGCCGCACCCCAGGTTCCCTGCTGAACCGGACCACGCTCCTTCGATCGCGGTTCGCCACGCTGCCGTGGCCGCGCCCGAACAATCACGCACGGGCCCAGGTGCATTGCCGGTCGTGACTCGGGTAGTCGTCCGGTGCTGCCGGCTTCCCCGTGGTCGGCACTCGCGCGGTCCGACGCCCGCTCACCCCCGTCCGGCCGTCGGACCGCGCCCTTCCCGAAGGGAGTCGCCCGGATTCTCGGTTCGCCTATCCGGTGCGCAGGCTGATGCCGAAGTTGTTCAGGATCGGCCGGATCGGCACGTACGAGACGCCCTCGAAGCATTCCGTCGGGCCCGCGACGCCGTCGCCCTCCGGCGGGCAGACCACCCAGGTCCCGTACGAGGCGCTGATGATCCCGCGGGCCGTCATCTTCGGTCCGTACGTTCCGTCCGACGACGCGACGATGGGGCCGCCGCTGTCGCCCAAGGCGAGGGCAATGTCCGTCGGGAAGACTCGCTTCGCCTGCACGCAGGGAGATACCCGGACGCCGGTGTTGATGTCGCACGTGGTGTCATCGTTGATGATCTTCAGATTGCATCGGATGCCGGACATGGCCCCGGAGCCGCAGATGTAGTCGCCGGTCCAGTTGGTGGCGGATCCGTCCACGATCTTGCCCCACTGGGTGTCCCAGGGGCCGTCGTAGTAGTACTCGGCGGAATATCCGTTGGCGATCTTAATCACGGCCGCGTCCATCGACGGGCGAGCGCCCCAGACGTCGCCGATGGGTTCTTCGGCCCAGTCACTGTAGAGGCCCTGCGCGCCGCAGTGGTTCGCCGTGATGAGGAATGACCCGGCTCCGGAATACGCGCCGAACCCCGAGGAGCAGAACTTCTTGGTGGGGGTGTACAGAGCGGCGCCGCCCTTCCACGGGGAGGCGTCGTTCTGTCGCGTTGCCGCGGGCACGGGGGCGGGTCGGCGATGCAGGATCACGGGAACCTTGAGGTCGGCCGTCATTCGCCGGCCGATGTCGGACTCCGCGGCGGGTGGTTCGGCGGTGTCCGTAGCGAGGCCCGGTTGCAGCGGTGCGGCCTCGATGTCGTAGGCCACGTCGAGTCCGGTCCCGTCCGAGAGGGCGGTGACGGACCCCGCCCGCAGACCTCGTGCGGCCAGGGACGCCGGGTCGCGGGTGTCCTCCCGGGCGAAGAACGCGTCGCGGGCGACGCTCAGTTCATGCTTGGAGTACGGCGCCGGCAGGATCCGACCCGTGATGCCGCGCGGCGCGGCGTCAAGGATCCGACCGATCCTGGCGGGGGCCTCCCCCTTCCAGTAGACGGATATCTTGCCCTGCTCTGCGTCCAGGACGATCCCCGCGAAGCCCGGGACGTCCTTCCGGCGATCCTCCGGCACGTTGATCAGCTGATCGGCGATGCGGCTCAGGACGGCCGAGTTCCTATGGATGAGCCGATCCTGCGGGGTGTCTCGGAGTTGATTCGACGGGGTCGGGTTCGATGCCCCGGGCCCGTCCGCCGCGGATGCGGTCGGAATCCCGGCCGTGAGGCCGAGCACTAGAGCCGCGGACACGAGCAGTGGAATGCCCCGTAAGCGACTTTTAGAACGTCGATCCATGATTCACCATTTTTCCATGGGATTCGATCGGTGGAATTATCGGGTTCGCGGCCGCCTCGAAAGAGAGCGGCTCTTTCCCGACCGCTCGATCCAACCGGATGGATAATGATGGCGACAGGAGCTTTCCGGCCATATCGACTACTGGGAGTGACCCGCGACGAAATCGCCTCGAACAGGAAGACGGCAAGGTCCGGCCGTTCCCTTTCCGCTCCTGATCACACTCAGGACTGGGTGACGCTCCCGTCGCCGGCGACACGGAGTTGTGCGGTGTAGTCGACTCCGCAGTTCCCACCGCGGCGGATCGTTCGGGGCGTGATCGTGAGCCGTGAGGCCACGGGATCGCCGGCCGTCGAGGTACTCACCTGCACCGTCGTCTCCACGGGCTCCGCCGTCAGGGCCGAGTCGAGGACCCGACCGACTCGACCGGACCCTTCCCGGGCGGGCAGCAGCGTCACGGACGGTTCCTCGCACGATCCCGCCCTGCAGAGGCGTATGGAGATGTCGGTGACGCGATCGGCGACGTCGGGAGCGATGTCGAACATCAGGGAGGGCGACTTGTCGGCGGTGCAGACGGTATCCGGATTCGATGCCGCACATCCTCCCAAAACAACCGTCATGACAACAATGGCTGCGGTCTTCGATAATCCTCTGTTCACGACTCGATCCTTCCATAGGGCCGTGCAGAGGCGAACCATCCCGCTTCGAAAGCAAATGCCTGTGATGACGTTCGCGCGTGAGCGTTCGAATCGCCGGATCCCAACCGCATGACGTCAGAGCGACTCAATCCAAGCCCCCGCTGCCGCCTGATGCCGGTTCATTCCTCGAAGGGTGGAAGGTCGTCGTCGGCGTCGAGACCACGACGGAGCAAGACACGTTCGACGCTGTTGCGATCCCCCACGTCCTCCAGCGCGTAGGCGTGTCCGGCGTCGGCGACTCGGCGGTATAAGCGTTCGGCGCCTTCCCGGTCCCCCGCCTCCTCCAGCAGCCTGCCCAGGTCCGTCAGCGCGTGGGGTTGTCCGGTGTCGGCGGCTTGGCGGTATAGGCGTTCGGCGCCTTCCCGGTCCCCCGCCTCCTCCAGCAGAAGGGCCATGTGCTTCAGCCCGGCGGTGTTTCCGGCGTCGGCGACTCGGCGGTACAGGCGTTGGGCGCCTTCCCGGTCCCCCGCTCCCTCCAGCAGCCTGCCCAGGCGTATCAGTACGCCGGTGTCTTCGGTGTCGGCGGCTTGGCGGTAGAGGCGTTCGGCGCCTTCGTGGTCCCCCACCTCCCCTCGCATCCAGGCCAGGATCCCTAGCGCGTCGAGGTTTCCGGCGTCGGCGGCTTGGCGGTAGAGGCCTTCGGCGCCTTCCAGGTCCCCCACCTCCTCCAGCAGGTTGGCCAGGTCCATCAGCGCGTAGGGTTCTCCGGCATCGGCCGCTTGGCGGTACAGGCGTTGGGCGCCTTCCAGGTCCCCCACCTCCTCCAGCAGGTTGGCCAGGTCCGTCAACGCGTGGGGTTCTCCGGCATCGGCCGCTTGGCGGCAGAGGCGTTCGGCGCCTTCCAGGTCCCCCGCCTCCCCAAGCGTCCAGGCGACGGCCCATAGCGCGTCGAGGTTTCCGGCGTCGGAGGCTTGGCGGTAGAGGCCTTCGGCGCCTTCCAGGTCCCCCGCAGCCCCCAGCAGCCGGGCCAGTCCTACAAGAGCGCGTGTATCGCACGTGTTCGCCGCTTTGCGGTACAGGCGTTCGGCATGGCGGAGCCGGAGCCTGTCGACTGCGGCTTCTGCGAGGTTGACAGTGTCGTCGGTGGTGTGGGCGTGGTCGTGGGCGGCGATCCAGAACGAGGTATCAGGGCACGAGGTGCTGCGGGTGCGCCGTGCGTGTTGTTCGAGGTAGTCGGCGAGGCGGTAGGTGGGTCCGTCGCCGGTGACGTCGCGGGTGCGTCTCCCCCGGGGGCGGATGCGGGTCAGGGGTGCGGTCGCGCCGTGGACCCGTTCGGTGGTGTGGGCGAGGGCTTGTTCGAACCAGTCGTCGTCGAGGGTGTCGGATTCGTGGTCGGTGAGGTAGGCGTCGGCGGCGTCCTCGAGGAACGCCTGTCGCAGGACGGGTCCGTGGCCGAGGCGTCGGGCGTCCATCGCCGCTTCGAGTACCGCCCGGGCGGCGGCCGGCGCCAACTCGAGGCGTTTGAGCAGCGCGAGCGCCCCCGCCAGATACTGCGTGACCCGCCCGTCGTCACCGGCCGCCAGGGCGTTTACCAACCGCGGATCCTCCACGGCGCGTTCTCGGACGGCGTCCAGGTCGGTGCCGGTGAAGGCCTCCGGAACCCGCAGATCGGTGCCCGTCAGCAGGGCCCGGGCCTGGGCGTGCGGATCCGGCGTCCCAGCCGCGGGGGTGGCGGTCAGGGTCGTCCAGTGGGGGTCGGGCCACAGCGTCGCCAGCACCAGCACCGGGCCGCGGGACCGGTCGCGCAAAAGTTCACGCACCTCGGCCGCAACACGTTCCCCGACCCCGACAGCTCCCAGATAGAACTGGGCCTCGTTCAACCACACGACCGTGCGCGGCCCGACGGCCGACAACTCGGCCAAGGCGGCCTCAGGCCGTCCGGGGGCGATGGGATGCCACAACCGCCACCCGTCCGGCACACCCCGGAGCGCTTCCCAGCAGGCGCGGGTCTTGCCGGTGGAGGACCCGGCCACCAACGTGACCATCACGCTCTCCCCGCCGACCGCGCGGTCGACCTCCTCGCGCAGCACCAGGTCGTGGGCACGGGGCACGTACACCGGCAACAGCGGCAACCCGGCCTGCGCGTGTTCGGGGGCGTCGATCGCGTGGTGGACCTCCAACGCGAACGGATCCGTGAACTCGCGAACCGGCCGCCCGACGAAACCACCCCCACCGTCCGTGGGTTCGCCGCGACGGGGCGCGCGGGGTCGTCCGGCGGGGCGGCGTTCCCGCTCGGCAGCCGTGCGCCGGCGTTCCCACCCCGCGGCCGGCGTCGCGACATGGGAGTGATCGATGCGGGCGGCCTCGCGCTCCAGCCATGTCACCAGGAACGCGAACCGCACCGGATCGGCCGGCACCCCGCGCCCGTTGAACCAGTCGCTGAGCACCGTCGTCCTCAACACCACCGCGGGTCGTTCCCCGGCGCCTCGGCGAACGAGTGTCGCGTACGTGGGCGACCCGGCCCGCTCCCACAACTCCCTGAGCGACCGCGCCAGTTCCGCCGCCTTGCCGCCCACATCCCCTGCCACGCACCCCGACCTTCCCGTCCGGTCCGGATCCGGTCCGGACGACCACCGGATAACCCACGCTCCCGGACCCAGCAGCCTAGAGACGGACGACCGGCCCGGGGACGGTCGCCGGAAAAACGTCCGTGAGCGCTCGATGGGGCGACGCGAACCCGCCCAGGGGTTCGCACCCACTCGGGGAGACCACCGTGAACGACGATCAGCCCACCAGCGACCCCACCCGCGCGAGCCGAGGCCGCCTGGTGCGTGTCGTCCGTACCCTCGCCGCAAGCGCCACTCGCGGCCTCGCCACCGGCGCGGGCACCGCCACCGGCACTTGGATCGTGTGGTGGATCACCCACCACTGACCCGTCGCAACGCTCGGCGCCGTCGCGGAAGCCGCAGCCGGCGAAGCCGACGACCACGCGGCCATGCCGTGCCGGGAGCCGCTCGAGCCAGCCGGAGCAGTCAGTGGGCAAGGTCGGTGACGGCCCGGACCAAAGGGGCGAACGAGCCGCACCTGGTCGTGAACTGGAGGGCGGCATGAACACCCCCCGCCCGGTTGCAGCGGTGCCGGGAGAAGATCTCCCGCGGCCAGGACGAACACGGTGAGACGCTGACCGGGCTCACCGCGTTCGTCGCCGAGCAGCGTGCCGCGAACGCCCGGATCATCGAACTGCTGACCGCCCTGACGGGCCAGGACCCGAACTCGCGTTAGCCGGGTCCAGGTCCACTCGCGCGATGCCGACCCGGCGACGCGCCCCGGGCCTATCTCCTGAACGCGGCGGGGAGGTCGTAGCGGGGGACGAGGTACCCGCCGAGCTCGTCGTCGTGACCGACCGCTCCGACCCCGACCAGGCGCCGGGCGGCGTCGAGGACCTGGTCGACGTCGGTCGGTGCGGTGTCCTCGCCGGGCAGCGGGATCGGCTGCTGCTCCAGGCACAGCAACACGAGCGCGGCCATGGTGCGTTCCCCGCGGGCCGGGATCAGGCCGTGTCCCAGGTGTGAGGTTCGGTTGTGGTGTCACTGGGATGTTCGGTTCTGTGTGTCACTGATGAGTGTTCTTGTTCATGCGGGTCGTGGTTGTTTCGGTCCTGGACCGTGGTGACACGTTTCCGAATCTCTGGGGACATGAAGCCGTATTGATCGGTGTCGTCTTCGTCGTGTCTCCTTCGCGTTGCGGGTGACGGAGGGTTGCGGGTGACGGAGGGTGGGGGACGCGTTCGCCGATGTCGAGAGGGTCGCCGTAGGCGGTCCGGGCGGCGCGGCAGTGGTCGGGTTGAGCTTCCCCCGTTGTGCGGGAGGTGTGGATTAGCTGGTCAGGGCGGGTTGCGGGGTTTTGATGATTGCCTGGTTGGCCGTCGCTTGTTCGGCGTAGTGCTTCTCCTCGTATTCGTCCGGGCTGAGCCGTCCCAGACGCTTTTGGATGCGTTTGGGGTTGTACCAGCCGTCGATGTAGGCGAAGAGCGCCAGGTTGGCCTCGGCACGGGTCTCGGCGACCCTGCCACGGATGCACTCGGTCTTGATGACGCTCCACAGGTTCTCGGCGAGGGCGTTGTCGTAGGAGTCGCCCACCGAACCCATCGAGGCGGCAACTCCGGCGCGCAGAAGGCGCGTTGTCAGTTTGATCGACGTGTACTGACAGCCGTGGTCGGCGTGATGGACCAACGTGCCGGGCGCGACTTCACGCCCGCGCAGGGCGTATTCGAGCACGGTCAGGACCAGGTCCGCGTCCGCGCGGGCGGACGTCTCCCAGGCCACCACCCGGCGCGAGAAGGCGTCGCGGATCGCGGCGAGCCACAGCGGTCCCTCGCCGGTCGGGATCATCGTCAGGTCGGTGACCCACAGCCGGTTCGGCACCCGGGCGGTGAAGTCGCGCCGCACGAGGTCGGGGGCGAGGTCCGCCGCCGGGTCGCGGCGGGTGAAGCCCTCGGGCCGCCGATTCGGGCTGATTCCTTGCAGGCCGGCCTCGCGCATCAGGCGTTCCACCCGTTTGCGGCCCACGCGCACGCCTTCGCGGGCGAGGGCGGCGTGCACGCGCGGGGAGCCGTAGGTGTGGTCGGATCCGGCGTGGATCGCGGTGATTCGCGCGGTGAGTTCCAGGTCGAACCTGCGTCGTTCGCAGGGGACTTCGGCCGAACGGCGCCAGCGGTAGTAGGTGGAGGCGGGGATGTGGAGTTCCCTGAGGACGGGCTCGGCCCCGAGGTCCTTGTGCTCGTCGAGGAACGTCAGGACCTGCGCAGGGTCGGGTCGAGCTCCCTTGCGAAAAAAGCGGAGGCGGCCTTGAGGATCTCGTTCGCCCGTCGCAGTTCCCGGTTCTCGCGTCGCAGCGCGGCGAGTTCCTCCTTCTCGGCGGTGGTCGCCGCCTCGCGTTCGCCGTGGTCGGCCTGGTCCTGGCGGATCCAGTTCCGCAGGGCCTCGGGATGGACGCCCAGGTCGTCGGCCATCCGGCGGATCACGGGCTTGGGTTCCGCGGCGCGATACATCGCCACGGCACGCTGCCGCAACTCGGGCGGGTACTTCTTCGGAGCGGGCATGTCGATGGCTCCCTTCTCATGACCCATCAGGCCACGGAATGCCGCCTTCCGCATCTCGGGGGAACCTCACGGTGCTGGGGTGGCCCGGGGTTGTCCGCAGGCCTGATCGGCCTGGTTGATCTGGTGTTTTCGCGGGTTCGGGGCTGGTGCCGGGTTTCGCAGGGCCGGTGGGCTTGGCGTTGGACGCTCCGGAGTTGCGTCTGCCGGTGAACCCGTCGGAGGCAGGGCCGTTGCCGGACCTGTCGGATCGACAAGGCTCGTTGCCGTTCGCGTTCCGGTTCCTGGTTTCGGTCGCCGGTACCGCCGGCATCCTGCGCGAGGACCTGTCGTACGACGAGGACGCGCAGACCGGCGTGTACGAGGATCTCTCGCCAGGCGTCTACATGACCGAGAACCCGCCCAAGGCCTACGGCCCCACCCAACCGTGTCGGGCCAGACGGACGCCCCCGACGCCCCCGGCACCAGGGCTGACTGAACCCGTCCGCCCACCCCGACCCCGTCGCTGCGCCGGGAGGGCCAAGTCCCGGTCCTGTCGGGTCGGTTCGACACGACCGCGGACCTGGTTGTGGAGGAGTTGAACCGGCGCGCCGTGCCGGTCTTCCGTACGGATCTGGGTGAGTTCCCCCTCGCTCTGTCCCTGGTCGCGACGTTCGACGGCACGGCCTGGTCCGGGTCGTTGCGCGACGACCGGCGCGATCTCGATCTCGCCACGGTGCGGTCGGTCCACTATCGCCGTCCGACCCGGCCGCGTTCCCCGCCGGCATGTCGGCGCCCGCGCGGCGGATTGCGGAGTGCGAGGCACGCTTGGGCTTCGGCGGGCTCCTGGCCGCGTTGCCGTGCCGCTGGATGCCGCCTGCGGGGCGGGCGGCGGATGCCGATTACAAGCCGCTGCAGTTGCGGGTGGCGGCCGAGTGCGGCCTTGTGGTCCCACGCACGCTGATCACGAACGACCCGGCCGCCGCCCGGACGTTCGCCGCCGACGTCGAAGGCCCGGCGGTGTACAAGCCGTTCGGCCCGGTGAGCGGGGTCGTCGATGGTGCCTCCGTCGCGGTGTACGCGAGCGTCGTTGACCCCGCCGAGTTGGAGGACCCCGCGATCGCCACCACCGCGCATCTGTTCCAGACGGCCGTGGCGAAGGCGTACGAATGCCGGCTCACGGTAGTGGCGGGCCGGGTGTTCGCGGCCGTGATCCACGCCGGCTCCGACGCAGCCCGGGGCACCGACCGGCTTGCCGTCGGCGTCCAACTCCTGCAAAGCCCACCGCTTGTCCGGCTCGACCACGCTCAGGTGCCGGTTCGTCGTCAGATCGAGGAACCGCGCCAGGCGGTATCCGGCACCACCATGAGGCGTTCGTGGTGTCGGTCCGCGATCAGCACGCCGACCGCATCACCGAGTAGGAGCAGTCCACCGCGAAGTCCCCGCCGAACTCACCCAGGCCATCCGCCGGACCGGCGCCACATCCTGGACCATCCGGCGCGGCGGTACCGACCGTTGCCACTCGTCGAATGCGAGGACTACGCCGCGCTGTTCGCCATCGTCGAACGATCCGGTCGACCTCGTGTGGCAGGCACGCATGGCGGAACTCCTCGACTGCTGCGCCGACAGAGCCGCCGCGGCTCTCCCCGTGGTGTGGCAGATGCGACCGTCGCCGGCGCGCACCACCACGTATGGGACCTGTCCGTGCGCGACCGAGACTGGACCACCGGCCCCGAACTCGCTCGGCTGCGAGACTACTTCACCCTCGCCGACCTACGACGTGCTGCGCGGCCTCGTCGCCGACGCCGGCCTACGACCTCGTCGCCCTCCCGCACCGACTGCCCGCCCTGACGGCCGCAGCCCCCGGCTCCTCGGCCTGACCTTCGTCCTGGACCACGCCGCGAAGCCGTCCATCGCATCCGGTGCGGCGGAACCCAGGTCGTTGCGGATCCGTATCCCTGGCCGGCCGTCCCAACACGGTGTGCAAACCGTGGTGCGGAATTCCCCTGGCACGTCGACTCCTCGGGGGGCTTGTCCGCCGGGCCGGCTCGGCCGGCGGCCCGGGCCTCCTGGGGCCTCGGCCACCGGCCAGTCAGGCCGCGCAGGTGCGCGCGTCGGCGCCGCCCGGGAAGGGGACGCAACTCCCTTTCCAGACAGGGGATCAGAATCAGGATCCGCTCGACCTGATCATTTGTCCAGTATGTGGAAGAAGTTTATTTCTCTTCGGGGAAAACTCTTCTGGGGTTGAGTAAAAGAGACTACGTTCCTGGCGAAACATCGACCACTGAGGGCGATTGTGCGGCGAAGGGACGCAACTTGTGACGACGCATCACGACAGACCGGCACTCGGGATCGCAACAGTCGGCTACTCGTTCATGGGCCGTGCGCATTCCCAGACGTGGCGCAACGTGAGTCCGTTCTTCGATTCGGCACATGCTCCGGCGATGGCCGCGCTGGTCGGCCGCGACCGTTCCGCCGTGACGACGGCGGCACGCAGGCTCGGTTGGTCCACCGCTCTCACCGACTGGCGCGAGCTGCTCGACCGCGACGACGACATCTGCACGCCCGGCGCCTCGCACGCCGAGATCGCCGTTGCCGCCCTCGCGGCGGGCAAGCACGTGCCGTGCGAGAATCCCCTTGCGAACTCCGTCGCCGAGGCCGAGGCCATGGCAGCCGGGGCCGACGCCGCCCGGGTCCACGGCGTGCGCGCCATGGTCGGGTTCAACTACCGGCGGGTGCCCGCACTCACCCTCGCCCGCGAACCCGTGGCCGAGGGCCGACTCGGCGAGATTCGACACGTACGTGCCCAGCACCTTCAGGACCGGATCGTCGTCCCCTCCTTCCCGCTCGTATGGCGCCTCGCCAAGAGCAAGGCCGGTTCGGATGCGCTCGGCGAGTTCCGTGCGCACATCATCGCCACCGCCCAGTTCGTCACCGGCCAACATCTCACCGGTGTCAGCGCGCTCACCGAGACGTTCGTGCGCCAACGGCCGCTGGGGGAGTCCGGATCGGAACACGGCGACGTCAGCGTCGACGACGCGGCCCTGTTCATCGGCCGCCTCTCCGGCGGTGGGCTCGCGTCGTTCGAGGCCACCCGCTTCGCCACCGGGCGCAAGAACAGCCTGCGGATCGAGGTCAACGGTTCGGCCGGCAGTACCGTGTTCGACTTCGAGCCCATGAACGAACTGCGGTTTGACGACCGGGCCGACGAGGCCCGCACGGCAGGCTTCCGCCGCATCCTCGTCCCCGAACCCGAACACCCCTACACCGGTGCCCGGTGGCCGCCGGGCCACGTGCTCGGCTACGAACACACCCTCACCCACCAGGCCACCGATCTGTTCACCGCATGTGCCGAACGCACGGAGCCCACACCCACGTTCGCCGACGGCCTGCAAGTCCAGCGCGTCCTCGCGGCCGTCGAGACCAGCGCCGACAACGGCAACGGATGGGTTCCCGTGCAGACCGGCAACGTCCCGGCGCCCGTCGGCGGCTACGCCTTCGGCGACACCGGCGCCCGGTTCCTGAAGGAGAAGGTCAAGCCCGGCGGGAAGATTCTCGCGCTGCGGGTCCTGCCCGGCGTCGACGTCCTGGAGAACCGCTGGGCCGCGGGCAAGCGTGTGCTGGAGCAGGGCGGACTCGACGTCGTCGACGTGAAGTTCACCGACGGCGACCCGGCCAGGACCAAGGCCGTCGTCAGCGACGCCATCCAGCGCCACGGCACCATCGACGGCGTCTGGATGGACGCCGGCGACACCGCCGTCGCGGCCGTGGAGGCGTTCGAGGACGCGGGCAGGAAGGTCCCGCCGATCACCGGCGAGGACCAGCAGCAGTTCCTGGAGGTCTGGAAGAAGAAGAACCTCACCGCGATCGCCCCGACCTACCCCTCGTACCAGTGGCGCACTCCGATCATCGCGGCTCTGAAGATCCTCAAGGGCGAGCCGGTACCCAAGGAATGGAAGCTTCCGCAACCCACCATCACGGCCGACAACCGCGATCAGTACCTCAAGCCCGGCATGCCGCCGCTGCATTACGCGATGTGCGGCTGCGGGACCCTGCCGGGCTACCTGGAGAAGTGGGGCGGCAAGTAGCGGAGCGGGCCCGGGCGGTCGTCCCGCTACCCCCGGTTCCGGCCCCGCACCGATCCCGCCGCCTCCGCGACCCCGCGACGACAAGGAGCACAGCCATGCGTGCGCTCGGTGTGAACACCTGGATCCGGACCTCCCCGTTCAACGATGCCGACCTCGTCGAACTCGCGCCTCGCGTCCGGGAGCTCGGTGTCAACGTGGTCGAGCTTCCGCTGGAGCAACCCGACGACTGGAGTACGGCGTCGCTCCGCAAGGTTCCCTTCGACCACGACCTGACGGCTGCGTCCGTCGCGGCGGTCATGTCGCCGGGCCGCGACCTCGTCGCCACCGACGCGGCCGGCCTGGGTCGGACCCGCGACTACCTGCGCCGCTGCGTCGACGCCGCCGCCGAGGTCGGCGCACCCGTCGTCGCCGGCCCCATGTACGCGGCGGTCGGCCGCACCTGGCGCACCACCGAGGCCGAACGCGCCCGCCTCCTCGACGAGTTCCGCGACGGCCTCGCCCCGATCGTCGAACACGCCCGCTCCGCCGGCGTCCTGCTGGCCGTCGAACCCCTCAACCGGTACGAGACCAGCGTGCTCAACACCGTCGCGCAAACCCTGGAAGCCATCGCCGAACTCCCCGCCGACGCCGTCGGCATCGCCCTGGACACCTACCACCAGAACATCGAGGAACACGACCTCGTCGGCGCCGTCCAAGCGGCGGCGGGCCGGATCGCGCACGTGCAGGTGTGCGCGAACGACCGCGGCACGCCCGGCACCGACCACCTCGACTGGCCCGGCTTCCTGACCGCCCTGGCGGCAGCCGGCCATCACGGTCCGCTCTGCATCGAGTCGTTCACCGCGCACAACGCCTCGATCGCGGTGGCCGCCTCCATCTGGAGACCTCTCGCCGCCACCCAGGACACGATCGCCCGCGACGGCATCGCCTTCCTGCGCGCGACCCTCGCCACGCTCTGACCCGTACGGCACCTCGCCAAAGTTCGACCAGCCGGCCACGGAAACCCTCGCCCAGTCCCGCTCACCCGCGATCCGCGTGGCGTGAGCAGCGCATCCCCGCGCGAAACGAGGAGAACCCATGCGCTCGATCGGTCCACCCTTCCCCAGAGGCACCTCGCGAACCACTCGAACCGTACGGTCGCTCGGCGCCGTCCTCGCGATGGCCCTGGCCCTGTTCACCCTGACACCCGTTCAGCAGGCGCAGGCGCACGCCACGTTCCGCGCCCTGCTGTTCACCAAGGCCGTCGGCTACGTGCACGACTCGATCCCCGCCGGGATCAAGATGTTCCAGGACGAGGCCGAGGCCAACCACTACGAGGTCGTGCAGTCCAACGACTCGGCCGTCTTCAACGACGCGAGCCTGGCCGGTTTCGACGCCATCGTCATGCTGCAGAACTCGGGCATGGTCTGGGACAACGACGCCCAGCGCACCGCCCTGCAGAAGTATGTCCGTTCCGGCAAGGGCATCGTGGCGATCCACAACGCCACCGACATGGGCATCGAGAACGACTTCCCGTGGTGGGACGACCTGGTCAACGGCGGTGCCCACATGCCCGCCCACTCGCCCGGTGTCCTCGCGGGCACCGCCAAGGTCGCCGACCGCGTGCACCCCTCGACCAAGGACCTGCCGGAGCGCTGGTCCCGCAGCGAGGAGTGGTACAACTTCGACAAGAACCCCCGGGGGAACGTGCACGTCCTGGTGACGGCGGACGAGATCACCTACAACCCAGGCCCGTCCAGGATGGGCGCCGACCACCCCATCTCCTGGTGCCGCAATGCGGAGGGCGGCCGGATCTGGGCCACCGCCATGGGCCACACCGCCTCCTCCTACGCGGAACCCGATCTGCGCAAGCACATCATCGGCGGCCTCAAGTGGGCGGCCGGCAACGTCCCCGGCGACTGCGGCGGCACGGTGTGGAGCGGCTTCGAGAAGGTCACCCTCGACGACAACACCGCCGACCCGATGCAACTCGACGTTGCCCCCGACGGCCGGGTCTTCTACATTCAGCGCAGCGGTGAGGTCAAGGTCTACAAGCCCGACACGCACAGCACGACCACGGTGGCCAAGCTTTCGGTGTACACCGGCGGTGAGGACGGTCTGGTCGGTATGGCCCTCGACCCGAACTTCGCGCAGAACAAATGGATCTACCTCTACCATTCGCCGGCCGCGAGCCCGGACGACGTGAACCGCCTGTCCCGCTTCACCGTCACCGGTGACACGATGGACCTGGCTAGCGAGAAGAAGATCATCGACGTGCCCGCCTACCGCAGCCGTACGTTCGGCGAACCGGGCCACACCGGCGGCGCACTCGACTTCGGCCCCGACGGCACCCTGTACCTGGGTACCGGTGACGACGTGCCGCCCAACCTGGACCCGAACTGGCAGGGCTACGCGCCGATCGACTGGCGGCCCGGCAAGTTCATGCTCGACGCGGCGCGCACCGCGGGCAACACCAACGACCTGCGCGGCAAGATCCTGCGGATCAAGCCCAAGGCCGACGGGGGATATGACATCCCGTCAGGGAACATGTTCCCGGTGGGCACGGACAAGACCAGGCCCGAGGTCTTCGCGATGGGCTTCCGCAACCCGTTCCGCTTCCGGGTCGACCGGGCCAACGGATGGGTGCACGTGGCCGACTACGGGCCCGACCGGGGGCTGCCCACCACCGACCGGGGGCCCGAAGGCCTGGTCGAGTACAACGTCATCAAGCAGCCCGGCAACTTCGGCTGGCCGTTCTGCCACGGCAACAACCAGCCCTACGCGCCCTACAACCCCGACACCAAGGTCGTCGGAGCGAAGTTCGACTGCGCCAACTTGACGAACCCCTCGCCCAACAACACCGGTCTGACCCAGCTCCCGGCCGTGCAACTGCCGGATATCTGGTACGGCTACGGCGCCTCGCCCGAGTTCCCCGAAATGGGCCAGGGCGGCTCCGCGCCGATGGCCGGGCCGGTGTATCGCTACGACCCGAACAACCCCTCCACGACGAAGTTCCCGGCCTACTACGACGGCGCCGGCTTCTTCTACGAATGGGCGCGCGGCTTCGTCAAGGAGATCCGCTTCGACGCGTCGAACAGGCTCCTGAAGATCAACGACTTCCTGCCCACGGCGAAATTCGCCAAGCCGATGGACATGACCTTCGGCCCCGACGGTT
This sequence comes from Embleya sp. NBC_00888, assembly GCF_045207655.1. Classification (NCBI taxonomy): domain Bacteria; kingdom Bacillati; phylum Actinomycetota; class Actinomycetes; order Kitasatosporales; family Streptomycetaceae; genus Embleya; species Embleya sp. NBC_00888. Next base: position 5,580,772 of record NZ_CP108785.1, read on the forward strand.
CCCTCTACGTGCTCGACTGGGGCAGCTCGTTCGGCGGCGGCAACAACGACTCCGGCCTCTACCGGATCGACTACACGCAGGGCCAACGCAAGCCGATCGTCAAGGCGAGCGCGACCCCGCCCAACGGCCCCGGCCCGCTGACCGTGAAGTTCTCCAGCGCGGGCACATTCGACCCCGACGGCGAATCGCTCACCTACGCGTGGGACTTCGACGCCGACGGCACCACCGATTCCACCGAGGCCGATCCGACGCACGTCTACACCGTCAACGGCGACTACAGCGCGCAGCTCAAGGTGACGGACGCGACCGGCAAATCGGGCTTCGCGAACCTCGCGATATCCGTGGGCAACACCGCGCCCACGGTCACCCTGGAGTTCCCCGCGAACGGGCAGTTCATCGCCTTCGGCGACCGCGTTCCCTACAAGGTCAAGGTCACCGACCCCGAGGACGGGCCCGTCGACTGCGCGAACGTCGTGGTCAACCCGGCCCTCGGACACGACGACCACGAACACCCGACCGCCGACATTCCCGGTTGTGAGGGCACCATCGCCACCGGCGACCTCGGCGGGCACCCGGAGGGCGCCAACCTGTACTTCGTCCTGAACGCGAAGTACACCGACAAGGGTGGCCCCAACGCGAGCCCGCTCACCGGCTACGCCCGGGCCGTGCTCCAGCCGCGCCACAAGCAGGCCGAGTACTTCACCGCGCAGTCCGGGATTCGGGTGGTCGACGAACCGGGCGCGGAGAGCGGCAAACGCCTCGGTGACATCAGCGACAACGACTGGGTCATGTTCGATCCCGCCAACCTCGTGGGGACCGCGTCGATTCGATACCGGCTGTCCTCACCCGCCGGCGGCGCACGCATCGAGGTGCACGCGGACTCTCCCACCGGAACGCTCCTGAGCAGTACGCCCGTGCCGTCCACCGGTGGTTGGAACAACTACCAGACCACCCCGGGCGTGTCGCTCGCCGCGCTCGCCGGAACGCACAAGCTCTACATGGTGTTCAAGGCGGCACAGAACAACTCCTTCGATGTGGACGCGATCCAGTTCGATACCGGTGTGGTCACCGAGCCCGGCATCGAAGCGGGCCTGTACACGCTCACGGCCAAGCACAGCGGCAAGAACATGGCCGTGCAGGGCGCGTCGCCGGCCGACTCCGCGCCGATCGTCCAGCAGGCACCGGGCGCCGGCAAGGAGCAGAAGTGGCAGGTCGACCCGGTCGGTGACGGCTCGTACACGATCAAGTCGGCGATCGACGGCAAGTGCCTGGAAGTCCCGGGCCGGTCCACCGAGCTTGATGTGCAACTCGCGCAGTACACCTGCAACGGTGGCGGCAATCAGCATTGGAAGCCGACGGCGGGCGCCGAGCCCGGCGCGTACTCGCTCGCCAACGTCACGAGCAAGCTGTGCGCCGACGTCGCCGGTGTCGGCACGCAGGACGGGGCCAAGGTCGTGCAATGGACCTGCAACGGCGCGAACAACCAGAAGTGGAAGTTCACCAAGGTCGCCGCGGATGCCCAGGCACCGGTTACCACCGCGACGCCCGATCCGGCTCAGCCCACGGGGAAGGACGGCTGGTACACGACGGCTCCCGTCAACGTGACCCTGACCGGGACCGACGAGGCGGACGGGTCGGGCGTCGCCGCCACCGAGTACAACCTGGACGCCGCCGGGTGGACGACGTACGCCGGAACCCCGGTGAGCGTGAGCGGCGACCGTGAACACAAGCTCCAGTACCGCTCGAAGGACGGGGCCGGCAACACGGAGGAGAGCAAGGAACTGGTCGTCAAGGTCGACACCAGGACGCCGTTGACCACGGCGGGATTCGCGGCACCGGGCGACGGCGGTTGGCACGCGGGAGCGATTCCGGTCACGCTCACGGCCGTTGACGAATCGTCAGGGGTCGCGGGCATCGAATACGCGTTGGACGGCGGCGCTTGGACCCCCTACCCGGGCAGCGCGGTATCGGTGTCCGGCGACGGCGAACACGTCCTGCGCTACCGGGGTACCGACCGGGCCGGACTCGTCGAAGCGGACAAGGCCGCGACGATCAAGATCGACGCGACCAAGCCGGTGCTGCTGGTCGCCGGGGTCGCCGACGGCGCGGTCTACGGCGACTCGCAGGACGTGCGAGTGAGCTGGGAAGCGATCGACCCGACCTCCGGCGTCAAGACGCTCGCGGGCACAGTCGACGGAAAGGCCGCCACGTCCGGCACGGTTCAACCGCTGTTCGCCCTGAGCCTCGGGCAGCACACCGTCGACGTCCTCGCCGTGGACAACGCGGGCAACAAGACCACGACCGCGATCCGGTTCGCGGTGACCACATCGATGCGCGACATGCAGAACCTCATCGACCGGTTCCGCGCCACCGGCTGGCTGTCCGCGACGGCCAAGACGAAGCTCACCAGCCGGCTCGAGCAGGCGCGCGTGGCCGAGGCACACGGCAACGACGACAAGGCGATCGCCGAGTTGGGGAAGCTCAAGACCCTCGTCGCCGATGTGAAGGTGGTCCCGAACGCGGACGTGCGCACGGCCATCACACGGGATGCCAATCGCGTGATCGCCGACATCGAAGGGTGATCTCACCGGTATCAGCCAGGGCGTGATGCCGCGAACCGCGGCAACGCGGGAAGGAGAACACAGTTCACCGCGGCCCCGCTTCGGCGGGGCCGCGGGATCCCGATACTGTCGTCACCAACTTTGTTCCTGAATGGGAAAGTCCGATGGCAGACGTGTCCGCACGAAACTGCGGATCGGAGCCGCTCTGGCCCGTGAGGCGAAGCAGGCGGGCGTGTCCTTCCGGGCGGTTGCTGCGGACTGCGCGTACCGCGACCAGGACGGCTTCCGCTGCGAACTCGCCGACCTCGTGATGCCGTTCGTGATGGCGTTGAGACCGCTAGGGCGTGTATCGGGTTGTGATCGATCTGTGGGATTCGTCGTCAACCCGGTCCTGGTCTGGTAATTGGTCTTGTTGTGACGCGAGAGCAACTGACGGACGTGGAGTGGGAGTTCATCGGGCCGTATCTGCCGATCGGTGGGTTCGGTCCGTATCCCGAGCGGCTGCGGCAGCAGTTCGAGGGCGTGATCTGGAAGTTTCGGACGGGTGCGCAGTGGCGTGAGATGCCGGAGCGGTTCGGTGCGTGGCCGACCGTGCACAACCGCTTTCGGCAGTGGCGGGACGCCGGTGTCTTCGAGGCCCTGTTGGAGGGCCTGATCGCGGAGGCCGCGAAGCGGGGCGTGGTGGACATGTCGCTGGTGAGCGTGGACTCGACCACCGTCCGGGCGCACCACGACGCCGCCGGGATGCATCTCGACCCGGACACGCTCACCGCTCTGGAGAAGGCCGCCGCCGAGGAGGAGAAGGCCCGGCAAAGGGGGCGATCCGGAGGAACAAAGCGGGAACGGAGCCGGAATCGACCCGGACCGGGAGGAACGACGACGTGTCCGGCGCCGGCATCGGATCCGGCTGAGGGCCGGCCTGCTCGGACGCTCGCGGGGTGGACAGACCTCCAAGATCCATCTCGCCTCGGACCGCAACTGCCGGCCCTTGGCGCTGATCCTGACTGCGGGACAGGCCGCCGACAGCCCGCAGTTCGTCCCCGTCCTCGGGAAGGTACGGGTCCGCGGGCCCGTCGGGCGTCCCCGCACCCGGCCCGACGCGGTCGCCGGAGACAAGGCCTACTCGTCCCGTGGCAACCGCGCCCACCTGCGGAGACGCCGCATCAAGGCAGTCATCCCGGAAAAGAGGGACCAGGCCGCCAACCGCAAGAGGAAGGGCACCGGGGGCGGCAGGCCCGTCGGCCACGACGCAGACCTCTACAAGGAACGGAACACCGTCGAGCGCCTGATAAACAGGTTCAAGGCCTGGCGAGGCATCGCCACCCGCTACGACAAGACCCCCGAGAGCTACCTCGCCGGCCTCCACCTTCGCGCCGCGATGATCTGGGTCAACGCCCTCAGCCGGGGCACCTGTTGATCTCAACTGGATACGCGGCCTAGTGTCCTGCGCCTGTAGTTGTTCGTTAGATGTTGTGTGACTTCTGTGGTTGGTGCGTCGGTTCCTCGTCGTGGTCCGAAGTTGGAGCCGTTACTGCTCTCCGACGAGGAGAGGGTGACGTTGGAGCGGTGGACCCGCCGGGCAACGTCGGCTCAGGCGTTGGCACTTCGCTCGCGAATCGTGTTGGCGTGTGCGGGGCCGGAGGTGCCGCCGATCGTCGCGGTCGCCCGGGATCTGCGAGTCGCCGCGGACACGGTCCGCAAGTGGCGGCGGCGTTTCCTCGTCGACCGGTTGGACGGTCTGGTGGACGAACCCCGGCCGGGTCGGCCGCCCACCATCGACGTCGAACGGGTCGAGGCCGTCGTGGTCGCCACGTTGGAGGAGATCCCGAGGAACGCCACCCATTGGTCGCGCAGGTCGATGGCGGACCGCAGCGGCCTGTCGAAGTCCACCGTCGGCCGCATCTGGCGCCGGTTCCAGCTCAAGCCACACCTGACGGACACGTTCAAGCTGTCGACGGATCCGTTGTTCCTGGAGAAGGTCCACGACGTCGTCGGGCTGTACTTCAACCCGCCCGAGGGTGCGGTCGTGCTCTCCGTGGACGAGAAGTCGCAGATCCAGGCGTTGGATCGATCCCAGCCGGTCCTGCCGATGATGCCCGGCATGCCCGAACGGCGCACCCACGACTATCTCCGCAACGGCCTGACCACCCTGTTCGCCGCGTTCGACGTCGCCACCGGCGAAGTCATCACCGCCCTGCATCGCCGGCATCGGGCGGCGGAGTTCAGGAAGTTCCTGATCAGGATCGACAAGGAGGTCCCCGCGCATCTCCAGGTCCATTTGATCTGTGACAATTACGGCACCCACAAGACCCCGGCGATTCGGGCGTGGCTGGCCAAACACCCGCGCTTCCACGTGCATTTCACCCCGACGGGTTCCTCCTGGATCAACCAGGTCGAGCGGTGGTTCGGCTTCCTCACCGACCAGATGATCCGCCGCGGCGCACACAGGAACGTCCAGGCCCTCGAAGCCGACATCCGAGCCTGGGTCAAGGACTGGAACGAGAATCCCAAGCCGTTCGTATGGACCAAGACAGCCGAGGAGATCCTCGACTCCCTCGCCCGGTTCTGCCGACGGATCTCCGGCGCAGGACACTAGTAGTACTTCGTTAGCTCTGTTGATCTCACTGACCGGTTTCCGGCATGCTGGTGGGTGTGAACCTGGGGGAGATCGAGGAACTGCGGTCCGAGTTGGGTGCGTTCGTGGCGGAGGTGTTCGCGTCGGTGTCGCGTCGGGACACGCGTGGGTGGGCGGACTGCTATCTGCGCGGGTTGATGTTGGACGGGCGGCGGAAGTCGATCCAGCCGATGGCGGATCGGTTGCCGGACGGGGACATGCAGTCGTTGCAGCAGTTCGTGAACCAGTCGCCGTGGGACCACGCGGCGGTGTTGCGGGCGGTCGCGCTCAGGACGGTTCCGATCGTGGAGCCCGAGGTGTGGGTGATCGACGACGTGTCCTTCCCCAAGGACGGGCGCATGTCGGTCGGGGTGGCCCGGCAGTGGTGCGGGGCGCTGGGCAAACAGTCGAACTGCCAGGTCGCGGTGAGTCTGCACGCCGCCTCCGACCTCGCCTCCGTGCCGATCTCGTGGCGGCTGTTCGTCCCCGCCGAGTGGGACGAGGACGCCGGACGCAGGACCCGGGCCGGGGTTCCGGACGAGGTGGGGCACCGGGAGAAGTGGCGCCTGGCGCTGGACCTGATCGACGAGGCGATCGCCTGGGGGCTGTCCCCGAGGACGATCGTCGCGGACGCCGGATACGGGCAGAACTCCGCGTTTCGGCGGGCCCTGGTCGACCGGGGCCTGGAGTTCGTGGTCGCGGTGCGGGCCGACGAGTCGGCCCACCCGCACGAGGCGTTGCCGACCGCGCCCGCCTGGAGCGGGAGGGGCCGCAGACCCGCGGTTCGCTACCGCGGGAAGGCGTCCTCCCTCAAGGCCCTCGCGTTGGAACCCGGTCCCAAGTCCCACCGGCGGGTGACCTGGCGCAAGGGTTCCAGGGGACCGATGCGTTCCCGTTTCAGAGTGCGGATCGTGCGCCCGGCCGGCGTCGCGATCCGCGCGCACGCCATCGAACGGGCGGGCGGCTCGGCCGCCTGGGACGGGGTGCTGCCCACGGCGACCCTGCTCAGCGAGTGGCCCGCGGGGGAGAAGGCCCCCACCGAGTACTGGCTGACGAACCTGCCCGAGGGCACCTCGACCCGTCGGCCGGTGCGCCTGGCGAAGATGCGATGGCGGATCGAACACGACTACCGCGAGATGAAACACGGCCTGGGCCTGGACCATTTCGAGGGCAGGACCTGGCGCGGATGGCACCACCACGTCGCCCTGGTCACCGCTGCCCACGCCTTCCTCACCTTCCACCGGCTCCACCCAAAAGTCCCCACGCCGGCCTGACGCTCTACCAGGTCCTCGACGCACTCCAGGACCTCCTGAGCTGCTGGGACGGCATCTGCCACACCTGCGAACGCCCTCTCCCCACAAGGAAACCCGAACACCGCACACGAATACCAATCCCGACCTAACGAAGTACTACTAGTGCTAGGTTCCGCTTTGGGCGGGTAAGTACTGGTCAAACAGTGGTGTTTCGGCTGCTCGGGGGCGAGTGTGGTGCCGAAGTTTCTGATGGCCCGTGAACCCGTGGACGGGGACGAGGAGAAGAGGATCCGGCGGTTGGCCGGGGCGCGTCACGCGCCGGGTGATTGGATCCTGCGGGCGAGGATCGTCACGCTGAGCTGGGAAGGTCTGCGCGTGCCGCAGGTGGCGTCTCGGGCGGGGTGCGATGCGAAGACCGTGCGGCGGTGGCTGCACCGGTTCAACGAACAGGGCCTGGACGGCCTCGCGGACCGGCCCGGCTGCGGCCGCAAACGGCGGATCACCGAGGCCGAGCGCTCCCGGATCGTCGCCTTGGTCAAGCTCACTCCACCGGGCCGCTTGGAGACGCAGCCATCCGACGAGTTGTGGGCGGCGGACGAGGCGGGGCCGCCGGAGTGGACGTTGGACGCCCTGGCCGCCGAGGCCGGAAGGATCGGCATTGCGGTGAGCCGTTCGCAGGTCCGCAGGATCCTGCTCGCCGAGGGGGTTCGGTGGCGCCGCACCCGGTCGTGGGTCCGGTCGAGGGACCCGGACTTCGCGGGAAAAGGACGCGGATCGTCGAGCTCTACACCAACCCGCCCGAAGACGCGACGGTCGTGTGCGTCGACGAGCTCGGCCCGGTGATCCCACGCGCGTTCCCTCCGGCGCCGGGCTGGTCGCCGGACGGGCATCGCATCAAGAACGAACTCGACTACGGCCGCGGCCCGGAGAAGACCTGGGTCTACGGGGGCCTGCGGGTCCGCGACGGGACCGAGGTCACGATGACCGCGTCGTCGCGCAACAGCGTCTTCTACCAGCGATTCCTCCAACTCGTCGAGGACGCCAACCCCACCGGCGACATCGTGGTGGTCACCGACAACCTCTCTTCCCACAACAGCCTTTCCACTCGGGAATGGCTCGTCGACCATCCCAGGATCCAACATGTCTTCGTGCCGGTCGGCGCATGTTGGTTGAACCTGCAGGAGGGGTGGTGGCGCATCTTCCGCAAGGCGGCACTGGCCGGCCGCTCGTTTTCCAACCCCTCCGACATTGCGCAGGCCACGACCCTCGCGACATTCCAACTCAACGCCCGTGCCAGACCTTGGATATGGGGAAGACCTGCCCCACCGACCCGCACGTTACGGCGCCGGTTCATGTACATCCTTTGAGGAATGCAGCACTAGCGTTGCAGCGTGGTCCAGGGCGCCGACCAGCCGCGGACAGCCCGGATCGCTTGGGGCCGGGAGGCGGTTCGGAGCTGGTGGGACGTGGGAGTTCCCCCTCTCTGGGTGGTGCGGTTCCGACTCCTCGGCGTCCACGGACGGGGGCGGGGGCGGGGGCGGGGCGACATGAGGCTCTTTCAAAGATCGCCATCGGCATCGCCGTAGACGTCACCCTCACCACAGATGTCTCCGCAATAGCTCGACCAGGCCGCATTCGAGTCGGCGGCCATGCGGGAACGCTCGCGGTGCAACCGCAGCGCGCTTGCGATCGTGGGGTCGAGGTCGCTCGTCTCTCGGCGCACGACTTCCGCACACCGTTCCTTCACGATCTCGGTCCAGGACACATGGTGGTGGCAGGGCCACGATTCGAGCAGCGCCGCCGACGTGAGCCCTCCGGTCAGCACGAAGGCCGCCGAGATCAGGGCCACCGCCCAGACACCGGGATACCCCACCATCACACGCACGTCCACCAGGGCGTCCCACGACACCAACCACGTCAGGTAGCCGGCGATTCCTCCGGACCAGACCCACAACACCGGCTGCACCGCCTCGTCGAGCAAGTCCTCGCGAGCCTGCGAGGCCACGACGACGAATTCCGGCGGCCAAGGCGCGTGCTCGTCCCTGGCCACCCGGTAGGCGGGGTCCTCGGCGAGCTCGTACAGCCTGAGACCGTGGGGACGGTCTCGCACGGCGACGAGTGCGGCCTCGGCGATCGGGTCCTCCGCCTTCGTCCAACCGCCCTCTCGCGCCGCGTAGGTGACCAGGCCGTCCCTGGACACGTGCACCCGGCCCTCGTGGTGCAGCCGTCCCAACACCACCTCCTCGAGGCTCGACCAGGTCGTCCTGCCCCACGTGTACCGCACCGCGTCATGGAGTTCGATCCCGCCGGCGAGCACCGCCTCCATCCTCACCCGTTTCGCGGCCTCTCGAGCCCTCCGGGCCCGGCACAGCCCGAAACACGCGACCGCGGCGACGAACGTCAGTCCCCCGATCACCGTGGCGGACACGCTCCAGATCCCCATCACGGCCCCCTGACCATGCGTCACGACCCACGCGCACGACGGTCTTTCCAGGGCAAGGGTGCCGGAAGCGGGCACACGCGCGACAGAGGCGAACGAAAGAAGTCGACGGGAAAGCTCGGCGGGAGACCGACGGAAAATCGTCGGGAGACCGACAGGAGACAGACGAGAGGTCGGGGAATCGGCCGCCCCGCCCCCGAATCCGGCGGCCGGCCGGAGATTCTCCCCAGCGCCAGTCCTCGTTCCGGTGTTCCTCGACCCCGAGGAGGCCTGTGAGTTCGCGGAAACTGAAGGTTCTTCAGCACGAACCCGGGGTGTGTTGCCCGGATTCCGGGGGATGGACCGGTGGGTTCGCGGTCAACCCACGGGGTCGGCTTCGGCGGCCTGCTCCAGCAGCGCCCTTGCGGAGTCCGCGTAGCACATCGCGGTCTTCTCGTCGAGCCCGAACACCTCGGCGAGGTGGAGCGGGTCGGGCCCGTGGGTCAGGGCCTCTTCGAGTTGCCGGTCGACGCGGAGTCGCGCCAGTGTCGCGTCCTGCCCGCGCATCGCGGCGCTGATCCAGTGGTTGCTGGCGCGTCCGGTCCTCGTGGCGGTCTGGTTGTTGATCAGCAGGTGGAGGTTCGCCGTGTTGGGCCACCGATGTCGTCGGTGCTCCAGCCAGTCCAGCAGCAGTTTCAGGGTGAGGTCGTCGAGCCGACGGACCCGTCCGGCGATGGTCAGCCGGCGGTTGCCGAGGTCGATGTCGTCGAACATGTGGTTGCCGATCTGGGCGACTCGGGCGGCGTGAACCGCGACGAGGGCGAGGACCAGTCGCGCGGCCGGGGTTATGGCCGCTCTGACGGAGCGGTCGATCTGGTCGGGTGCGAGAGGTTGGAGCACTCCGTACTCGTATTGGCCGACCTTGATCCGGCCGGTGGGGTTGCGGAAGATCAATCCGGACCGCCACTCCTGGATTGTTCATCCGAGGCATCGAGAGATATGAATTTCAGCAAAAGGTCTGAATCGGTCATATATGAATTATCCTGGATTCATCGGGCCTGTGCGCGTTGTGGACAACCGGTCCCGCTGCCGGCTCCCGAGCGGGCGGTCCGCTTGGTCGTGCCTCTTTTTCGCGCGGCCGCGACCGTGCCGAAACCTGCATTCGCATCCCCGGTGCGGGTGCCGGACCCTCCCTCGCCGGCCGATCACGTCGGAGGGTCCATCACGATCGTGCACAGCGCGATCAACGCCACCCGCGCCTCGGACAACAACAGCAGGTCCTCGTAGAGCGCGCTCGAGGGGCTCACCCACGCCTGTTCCCAGGCGGAGGCAGGGTGTTCGGGCGGGCGCCGGCTCATGTGCGCGTCCAACGCCTCGCACCACGGCTTCACGACGGCATGCTCCACCGGCGCCTGTGAGACGCGGAGAAGGCGTCGAGCACACACGTGGTCGACGCCTTCTTCTTGATCCCATCGCGGGGCACAGTCCGCACAACCGCGGACAGCGAATGTGCGGCCCCACGAACGGCACCCAGCCACCGTGCAACCCGGCACCGGGGCTCGGGAACTTCACCCCAAAGAGGGGGCCGCGCCCTCGACAGAGCGACTGCACCGGCCGGACCGGCTCGCACATCCGGCCGGGGCGCCGGGTGCTCACACTCGACGCCCGCCCACCACAGCGCGAGTGCGCCACGCAGCGATCCGCTCGGCCGCGACTTGGATGCGGGGACCTGGACGGCCCCGAATCCCGTACGCCCCCGTTCCGCATGTTCTCGCGCACTGCGATCCACCCTCCGACACCACCTGGCAACCTATCTTTTGGCGGCTGGGAATGATCGATTTCGGTCACCTACCCGGTAGCGTGCGGCACGGACGTCCCGATCGAGGAAGATGCGATCGGGACGCCCACCCCGCTCGCGAACCCACCCCCGACGCCCGAAACTCACGTCCACCTCATGTCGAGTGCGGAGAGGGCGTCGAGCCGCTCCGGCGGGTATGTGGCCCGTCGGTGCCGCGCGTTCGCCAAGGCGACCCCCAACTTGACCTGGTGTGTTTCACCGTCGCGGTCGATGACTTCGACGTGCTTGCGCGGACGGTGAGGTGGCCTTCGCGGTGCCGGTACGCCGCAGCCGCGGCGAGGGTGAGCGTCCACCGGTCCGCTCTCGTCGTCGACGCGACCGCAGCCGGCTGCGTCTCCTGCTCGGTGACGTCGACGCCGACCTCGGCCAACGCCGCTCGCTGCGCCGGCGTCAGACTCCCCGCGCCGTGTCGTTGCCGCCGGAGCCAGGCTCCGACGTCCTCGCCGCCGACGCTGTGTCCTGGAGTCAGATCGTCAGATCGGCTCGTGTGACCCGCCCCTCGCCGTCCCCGCGCGTTCCGATCGCCTCCAGGACGCCGTCGACCGTGGCCATCGCCTGCTCGTGGGTCATGCCGAACCTCGACGGGCCCACATGCTAGAACAGCGCGAACGACCACACCGTGCGCTGTGACTCCTCCACCACGGCCCACACCGGCCTCATGCGCACCCACACGGTGCGGCGTCTGCCGGTCATCCGGGACGACCGGCCCGTCGCATTCATCTCGCTCGGCGACCTCGCCGAAGAATGCGACCCGCACACCGCGCTCGCCGACATCCGGCTCCGGCAGACTCTCGAACCGGCTACGGCCGGCGCAACCGCGGACCGGACAGCGCCGCCCGGGGCCCGAGTGGGCGTATGAAGCGTCCGAACCGGGCAGACGCCGGAGTAGACGACACGATCGTGCGCAGGCCGAGGAGGTGCATGGTGTGACCGTTCCCCCACAGGATCTGGTCGGTCCGTTCACCGTCGTGCAGCAGCTCATCGCCGCGCACCTGGTCGGAGGCCGGATGGTCACGGGCGAGGAGATCGCCCTGCGCGTCGACCAGACCCTCACCCAGGACGCCACCGGCACCCTGGTCATGCAGGAACTCGAAGCCCTGGGCCTGGACCGGGTCCGCACCGAGCTGAGCGTCCAGTACGTCGACCACAACATCCTGCAGGCCGACGAGCGGAACGCCGAGGACCACGCTTTCCTGCGCTCCGCCGCCCGGCGATTCGGCCTCTGGTACTCCAAGCCCGGAAACGGCGTCTCCCACCCCACCCACATGCAGCGCTTCGGCATCCCGGGCAAGACGCTGATCGGCTCCGACTCGCACACGTGTGCGGCCGGCGCGCTCGGCATGCTCGCGATCGGCACCGGCGGCCTCGATGTCGCCCTGGCCATGGCCGGTGAGCCGCTGTACGTGCGCATGCCCGAGATCTGGGGCATCCGGCTCGACGGTGAACTCCCCGACTGGGTGAGCGCCAAGGACGTCATCCTCGAACTGCTGCGCCGCCACGGCGTCAAAGGCGGCGTCGGCCGCATCCTCGAATACCACGGCCCCGGACTCGCACAGCTGTCCGCGATGGACCGGCATGTCATCGCCAACATGGGCGCCGAACTCGGCGCCACCGCCAGCGTGTTCCCCGCGGACGAAGCGGTCCTCGCGTTCCTGCGCGCCGAACACCGCGAGGACGACTACACCCCGCTCGCCGCCGACCCGGACTCCCGGTTCGACCTGACCGAGGACATCGACCTCGCTTCCCTCGAGCCGCTGGTCGCCAAGCCCACCTCGCCGGGAAACGTGGTGCCCGTACGGGATGCCGCCGGGATCCCGGTCGGCCAGGTCGTCATCGGCTCCTCCGCGAACCCGGGCCTGCGCGACTTCGCGGTCGCCGCGGCCATGGTGAAGGGCCGCCAGACGTCCGGCGAGGTCAGCTTCGATGTCAACCCGACGTCGCGGGAGATCCTCCAGGACCTGACCCGCATGGGTGCGACGTTCGACCTGATCGCGGCCGGCGCGCGCATCCACCAGGCCGGCTGCCTCGGCTGTATCGGCATGGGGCAGGCGCCCGCCGTCGGACAGAACTCCCTGCGGACCTTCCCGCGCAACTTCCCGGGCCGCTCCGGCACCGCCGACGACGCGGTCTGGCTGTGCTCGCCGGAGACCGCGGCGGCCTCCGCGCTCGTCGGCCACCTCACCGACCCGCGCGCCTGGGCGCTCCGCGAGGGCATCGACGCACCGCGCCTCGACCTGCCCGAACAGGCGGCGGTCAACACCGGGATGCTCGAACCACCCCTGTCGCCCGACGAGTCCCGCGGCGTCGAGCTGGTCCGCGGCCCGAACATCTCGGCACTCCCCGAACTCGACCCGCTCCCCCGGGAATGGGACGGCCCGGTACTGCTGAAGGTCGGCGATGACGTGTCCACCGACGAGATCTCCCCGGCCGGCGCCAAGGCCCTACCGTACCGCTCCAACCTGCCCAGGCTCGCCGACTTCACGCTCACCCGCATCGACCCCGACTACCCCGGGCGCGCGCGCCGGGCCGGACCGCACCTGATCGTCGCGGGCGACAACTACGGGCAGGGATCGTCCCGCGAACACGCCGCCATCACCCCGAGGCTGCTCGGACTGCGCGCGATCATCGCCAAGTCGTACGCCCGCATCCACTGGCAGAACCTCGCCAACTTCGGCGTCCTGGCCCTGGAGTTCACCGACCCGGCGGACTACCACCGCATCGAACAGGGCGACCGGCTGCATCTGGCGGACCTGCACGCCGCGCTCGCCGGCGATGCGGAACCGCGGCTGGTCGTCCACAACGCCGACAAGGACGAGGACTACCAAGTCACCCACCGGCTCTCGGCGCGCCAGCGCGAGAACGTGCTGGCCGGCGGCGTCATCCCGGCACTGGCCGCCCGCCGCGACGGAGGCCCGACATGACCGGAGAACAGGCAGGCAGCGCCCCCCGCGAAGTCTTCGTCGACTCCGGGCAGGAGCTGACCGAGGCCGTCGCCGAGATGGGGACGGCGCCCGAGGAGCGCATCGTCGTCAACCTCGGCCCCCAGCACCCGTCCACACACGGCGTGCTGCGGCTGATTCTGGAACTCGACGCCGAGCGCGTCGTCGAGGCACGACTGGGCATCGGCTACCTGCACACCGGCATCGAGAAGAACTGCGAGTACCGCAACTGGACGCAGGCCGTCATGTTCCTGACGCGCGCCGACTACCTGATGCCGGTGTTCAACGAGGTCGTCTACTGCCTCGGCGTGGAACGACTCCTGGGACTGACCGGCCCCGACGGGGACCAGGTCCCCGAACGCGCCCGCGTGCTCCGCGTCATGCTCATGGAACTCAACCGGATCTCCTCGCACCTGGTCGCCATCGCCACCGGCGGCATGGAACTGGGCGCGCTCACCGTGATGACGTTCGGGTTCCGCGACCGCGAACTGGTGCTCGACGTGTTCGAGGCGGTCACCGGGCTGCGGATGAACCACGGGTACGTCCGACCGGGCGGCCTGGCCCAGGACCTACCGCCCGGCGCCGAAGCGAGCGTGCGCGAACTGCTGGACGTGTTGCCCGGGCGGATCCACGAGTACGAGCAACTGCTCGACGACAACACGATCTTCCGGTCGCGGACCGTCGGGATCGGCTACCTGGACCTGACCGGCTGCATGGCGCTGGGTGTCACGGGTCCGATCCTGCGGGCCACCGGGCTCCCGCACGATCTGCGTAAGACCCAGCCGTACAGCGGGTACCAGGACTACGAGTTCGACGTGCCGACGCTGGACGGCTGCGACGCGTACGACCGCTACCGGCTCCGGATCGCCGAGATGAAGCAGTCGCTCCGCATCGTCGAGCAGTGCCTGGACCGCCTCGAGCCAGGGCCGGTGATGGTCGAGGACAAGAAGATCGCCTGGCCCGCCCAGCTCGCCCTGGGGCCGGACGGGCTCGGCAATTCGGCCGAGTACATCCGTACGATCATGGGTACCTCGATGGAGTCCCTGATCCACCACTTCCGGCTGGTCACCGAGGGCTTCCCGGTCCCGCCCGGCCAGTCGTACACGGCCGTGGAATCCCCGCGCGGCGAACTGGGCTGCCACCTGGTCTCCACCGGCGGACCGCGACCGTACCGCGTACACCTGCGCGACCCGTCGTTCGCCAACCTCCAAGCCGTCGCCGCGATGATCGAAGGCGGCCTGATCGCAGACGTCGTGGCGGCCCTGGCCAGCACCGACCCCGTCCTCGGCGGCGTCGACCGCTGAATCGGAGAAGCGTGACTGTTCGTCGTCGGCGGTGAGCAACAGGCCGACGTGGCCGAGGGCTTCACGGGGGAGGGTCCACGCTCCGGTGAAAGAGAAGCGTGGCGGGTCGGGCGCCGTCGGCGTTTGCGGGCGCGGGTCAAGGCCCGGCGCACCTGTTCGATCCAGGGGTTAACCGGGAGGTCGGCAGGGGTCTTGTGTTCGGGTGGCGGTTCGCGAGTCCAGGTAGTCCAAGAACAGCGATTGCAGATCCGGGGTCAGAGCGATGACGTCCTCGCTCGTCGGGACCAACGTCAGCCCGCCTCCCTTGGGGATGCCGCGGTGAAATGCGGCGTCGACCCTGCGTGCCTCGAACAGACGCCCATCCGCAGACAATACGAGGCTGTGTTCGCTGTAGCCGGTCTCCGGTGCGAACATCGCCAGTTCCCAGCCCTTGCCGACCTCCTCGAAGACTCGCACCAACTGTGTCTTGCGGCCGAACAGGCCGGCCTTCTCCTTGCGAGTGTCGATGTGCAGGAACAGTGATACGAGCTTCCGTGTGGGCAGCCGCCCGGCCACGTCGGCCACGAAGGTGGCGAGCTCGGGAGTCATCCGAACTCCCCGGCGCGAGTCGATGCCCGAGAGTCTGAGGCGCTCCCGCTCTTCCGCGAACTTGATCTGTTCGATCTCGTGCTCCCGCCTTCGAGCATCGTCGATCGGCCCCATCCGCCACCCCCATGTCCCTGGTGCCGGGCACGTTAGTCCGTGACGGGCCGTCGTGACTCACGAACGGCGAAGAACCACCGCGCGAGGGCACGGAACGAGCCGGGTGCGAATCGTGGTCCGCCGGCTCCGGGTGTTCGGTTGTTCAGTGCCCGGTGAGCACGATGACGGTCGTTGCCGCGCCCAACAGGAACGGCCCGAACGCGATCGCCGTCCCGCTCGCGGCTCGTGCCACTGCTCTGCGGCCGAGGAGGTACAGCGCCGCGCACAGGTACGCGAGGACGAGGGCCCGGGCGAGCGCGCCCCAGGACGACCACCCCAGGATCAATCCGACCAGGCCCGCGACCTTCACGTCGCCCATGCCCATGCCGCCACGGGGGAGCGCCAGGAGGAGGTGGCCGGCCAGTGTCGTGGTCATCGCGAGCAGCGCCCGCAGGTAGGCGTTCGCGTCGAGGGGGATCGCCAACAACACGGCCAGCAGCGGGTATCCGGGGAGGGTGAACGCGTCGGGCAGGCGCATGAGCCTCACGTCGCACACCACCAGGACCGGGGCGATCAGGACGAACACCAGATGCGCGGGGAGGTCGCTTCGTGCCCCGAACCGGGTCGCGGTGGCGAGGCCCGTGATCACGCCGACGATCACGATGGGCCATCGGTCCCGGCGCAGCACGCGGCGCACGTCCTCGTCCAAACGTATCGGGGATGTCCGCATCGAGGGATCCTGTCACTCGAGCCGATCGAGGTGAAGTGTCTGCTCGCCGTGTTGGCGGCACCGGACTTGCCCGTCGGGCGATCGCGGTCGTCGCCGACCGGCGGTGTCGCCGGTGGCACCTGCGCCGCGTTCTCGCCCGGACCGGGAGATGTCGGGCTCCGGGTTGTCGGCCCGGGTCGGTTGCCGCGTCGGCTGCTCGATCCTCGACGGTCTACAGGGCGGAACCCGAGATTCGGGCCAGTGCGCGCGGGAAGCGCTCGAGGAGGGAGACGGGTTGGAGGGCGTGTTCGGCGCGCAGGAGGTATCCGACCGGGGAGCCGCTCATCGCCGCCTCTCGCGAGGCGGCGGTGGCCTGGCGCAGTGCGACCAGGCCCAGGGCCACCGTGCCGCAGGTTGCGACGCCGGTTGCGAGGGAGCCGGCCATCGCCGCCGACCTGGCCCGCCTCACCGCCACCATCGCCGACGTCCACCCCGACGCGCGCCTGACCGGAGCCGTCCGCATCGAGGACGGGGCAAGGATCGAGGCCGGCGCCACGATCGTGGGACCCGTGCTGATCTGCGCCGGCGCCGTGATCGGGTCCGGTGCGGTGATCCGCGACCACACCGTGATTGGACCGGGTTGCCGGATCGCGGGCGGCGCGGAGATCACCCGCAGCCTCCTGGCCGGCCGAGTGCTGATGGTGCATCAGGCGTTCGTCGGCGACTCGATCCTGGGCCACAAAGTCAACGTCGGCGCGTTCTGCACCACCACCGGCATGCGCGTCACCGGCCCGGTGACCGAACCCGCCACCGACGAGATCACCCTCGTCCTCGACGGCGAGCGCATCACCACCGGCCACACGAAGTTCGGCGCGGTGATCGGCGACGGCGTTGCCCTCCCCGCCGCAACCGTCCTCAGCCCCGCCACCCTCATCGGCCCCGGCACCGTGATCCTCCCCCGCAACCACGTCGGCGGCGTCCTGCCGCGCGGCGCCCGAATCAGGTGACCCCCGTGACCACCACACACCCCACCACCACGACAACCGGGGCCACGGACAGTCTGCGGATCACCGGCGGCACGCCCCTCACCGGCACCGCCACCATCCAGGGCAGCAAGAACATCGCCCTCCACCTCTACGCCGCAGCCCTGGCCTGCGACGGCCCCACCGTCCTGCGCAACACCCCCGCCATCGTCGACACCGACGTATGCGCCGCGATCCTGCGCCACACCGGCGCCGAAGCCGACCACACCGACCACGAGTTCCACGTCACCCCGACCGACCGCCCGATCCCCGAGACCCACCCCACACTGGGCGGCCGTGTCCGCATCACCACCATCCTGGGCGCCGCCGTCCTGGCCCGCGCCGGCCACGTGAGCATGCCCCGGCCCGGCGGGGACGCGTTCTGCCTCCGCCTGATCGACCGCCATCTCGCCGCGATGACCGAGGCCGGCGCCACCATCATCGACGACGGCCACACCATCCGCGCCCACCTCGGCCCGCACGGGCCGCGCCCGTTCCGTGTCGACGTGAACACCCCCTACGGCCCGAGCATGGGCGCCACCGTCACCGCACTGCTGCTCGCCGCCCGCGCGCCCGGGAGCAGCCTGATCACCCACCCGAGCATCGAACCCGAAGTCGTCAACACCGCCACGTTCCTCGCCGCCGCCGGCGCGGGCATCCACTGGGCCGACGACGGACTGCACGTCACCGGCACCGACCACCTCACCGGCGGGGCACACACCATCCCCGGCGACCGGATCGAGGCCGCCACCTGGGCGATGGCCTGCGCCGCCACAAGCGGCCACGTCCTCCTCGACGGCATCACCCTGGCCGACCTGCCCACCGGGCTGACCACGCTTTTGACCGACGCAGGGGTGACCCTGGCCGACCTGCACCACGCCGTCGCCGTCCCGGCCCCCGACCGGCTCTTCCCGATCGCCGCGAGCACGGGCCCACACCCGGGGCTGCCCACCGATACCCAACCCCAACTCACCGCCATGCTCACCCAATCCCGCGGCACCTCCACGATCACCGAGACGATCTACCCCCGCCGCGACACCCACGTCGCCGGCCTCCGCGCATTCGGCGCCGACATCGCCACCGACGGCCCCCAGATCCGCGTTCGCGGACCCGCTCGACTCCACCCCGCCGACGTGCACGGCGAAGACATCCGCGCCGCCACCGCCTACCTCATTGCCGCCCTGACGGCCAACGGAACGTCTACGATCCGCGGCATGTACCACCTCCGACGCGGCTACCAGCGCCTCCTGCCGACCCTCGCCGCGCTCGGAGCCCACGCCATCCTCACCACCCCGGAGAACCCCCACCCATGAGTCCGACGCCGTTCGCACGCACCGACGTCCAAGCCCTGCACGACGCCCTCGTCACCACAGGGGGCAGCCCCGGCGGCATCGTCGTCTGCGGCACGTCGACCGGGCAGCGGCACACCATCACCGCAGGCGTCGTCGCACCCGAGTGCGGCGACGCCCCACCCACCGAACACACCGCCTACGACGCCGCGTCCCTGACCAAGGTGATCGCCACCTGGCCGCTGATCGGCCGAGCCCTCGACACCGGACTCCTCGACCTCGACACCCCCATCGACACCCACCTCGCCCCGATCGCCGGCGACGCCCCCGGCGCCGACGCCACCATCCGCCGACTCCTGACCCACACCAGCGGACTGCGCGCCGAGACCCGCCTCGACCGCTACCGCGGCAACCCCACCCCGCTGGCCGAACTCCTGTGCCGCGAACCCCTCGACGAACCCCCGGGCCGCCACCGCTACCTCAACCGCGGCTTCATCCTCCTCGGCCTGGCCCTGACCCACGTCCACCGGCGGTCGCTGCACGAACTCGCCACCGAACTGTGGACCGACCTCGGCATGCCCCACACCACATACGGACCCGTCGCTCGCGGCCCGAACGTCGCCCCCACGGAACAGCGTCTCGCCGGAGCACCCCGGATCTGGGGCGGAGTCCACGACGACAACGCCGCCCTCCTCGGCGGCGTCGCAGGACACGCCGGCGCCTTCACCACCGCGGCCGACCTCGCCGGCTACGCCGAACACCTCCTCGACCCCGAACACCCGCTCCACACCTGGCTCACCACCTCCCGCACACCCCACGCCCCGGTCGAACCCGGCCTCGACCGAGGACTCGCCTGGCTCGTCGCCGACGACGGCCACATGCTGTACCACCACGGCTGGACCGGCACCAGCCTGTACCTCGCCCCCACCATCGGCCGCTACATCACGATCTGCACCAACGCCGTCTACCACGGCCCACCCAGCCCCCGCCTCGCCCCACTGCGCACCCTCGCCCGCAAGACCCTCACCATCACCTGACCCCCACCACCTCGGAGGTTCACCATGGGTGACCTTCTCGCCGACCACACCACCCTGCGTCTCGGCGGCCCCGCCGACGAACTCCTCGTCCACACCGACCCCACCGCCTGGCCCGACCTCCTCGGGGAACTGCCCTGCCAACCGTGGGTGTTGGGCGGCGGCAGCAACGTCCTGGCACCCGACGCCGGACACTGCGGCGTCGTCGTGATCATGGCCACCCGAGGCATCACCACCACCCACGGCCCGCGCGACACCGTCGAAGTGACCGCCCGCGCCGGCGAACCCCTGGCCGACCTCGTCGCCCACACCGTCGCCCACGGCCTCTCCGGAATCGAATACCTGACCGGCATCCCCGGCACCGCAGGCGCCGCGCCCGTCCAAAACGCCGGCGCCTACGGACAGGAGATCGCCGACACCCTCACCACGCTCACCGCCCACGACCACCACACCGGCCGCACCGTGCGCCTGACCCGCGAACAATGCCGATTCGGCTACCGCACCAGCCGCTTCAAGACCCAACCCGGCCGATTCACCATCCTGGACATCACCCTGCGCCTGACCCCACGCAGCCACGCCGCACCGATCACCTACCGGCACCTGGCCCAAGCCCTCGACGTCGTCCTCGGGGCGACGCCACCACTGGCAGAAGCCGCCGCAGGCGTAGCGGCCGACCGCGCGGCACGCGGACTCCTGCTGCCCGCCCACGGCCCCGACGCCCGCCAGGTCGGCTCCGTCTTCCTCAACCCACCCGTCACCGCGCACCAGGCCACAGCCGTACGCGCGGCGGGAGGACCCCTCCACCGCACCTCGGACGGCACCGAACGCGCCAGCGCGGGCTGGATGATCCAACGACTCGGACACCGACCCGACTCACCGCTGGGCCCCGGCATCTGGTGCTCGACCCTCCGCGCACTGACCGTCGTCGCCCGGGAGAATGCCACCGCGACCGCATTCGCCGACACACTGGCCGGCTTGGTGACCGACGTCGAAACAACCTTCGGCATCCGCCTGCGCCCCGAACCGAACACGCCCCACTGTCGACTGGCGCAACCTCTTCGAGGGTGGTCCGCAGCCGTCACGGGGCACGATGCCGACCCACGGGACGCCACGCCGGCGCCGGCCACCGATCTTCGTCCGCGTGCCGGCAGTCCGGTGTCATGATCCGAAGGAGACCGGACGATGTCGCGCGGGCGAGTCGTCACGTTGCCGTAGCCACAACCCCAACACCTCGATCGACCTGATCTCCTGACGCCGCGCGTTGCCCGGCTTCGACAGGCCGTCCGGATTGCCCTCGCCGTCGGCGATCCCTGAGCAATCCCCCCGACGAATCCGCTTCACGTCAGAGTGGGCTGACAACCTTCCGCCCATGGACATCAAGGCGCCTACGGCGGATCAGAAGCAGAGGCTGCGGGACGACCACGTGGCACATCGCACGTGGCTCCGGGAGAAGGAGATCAATGAGCAGCCCTATGACATGAAGGAAATTCCCTACACCGGGCTCATCCTGGCCGGCCTTCTGGATCCGGAGTCTGCCCCTTCGGTGTGCCACGCTCTGCTCGCCGGCCATGATCCATCGCTGCGGACCGACGATGTCCGGGTGCTGTGGCCCTACTGCCCGTCCAGCGGTGTCGGTCTCGTGTTCGAAGTCCACCGGCCGGATCGTCGCGAACTCGTGGTGGTCGAGCACAAGCGCTTCCGTTCCCCCTCCCACGCCCCGGGGTACAGGACCAACCCCGGCGCCCCTTGGCAAACCGACGTGGCCCACGAGGCCGCGACCAGTGACTACTGGCCCCAGTGGATGCACGAGACCGACCCGGAACTCCCGGTGAGATTCGTCGTCCTCGACGGCTACGGAAAGCCCATGGACCAGATGTTCCCGAGCGGGCTCCGCAACGAGCATTGGGCGGTTACCGGCTACTCGCAGTTCGCAGCGATCCTGAGAGCCGAGCACGACCGGGGAGTGAGAGGGCTGATACCGCTGCTCAGCACCCTCTTTGCCGGCCGGGAGTCGTAGCGACCCCGCCCCATGGCCTTGATCGGCCCGCCGGCCGGCGCCCCCTTGGCTCGGCGGGCCGACCGGCGTACCGGACGCAGCTCACAGCCGTCAGTAACCGGTGTCCCAGCCCAACGTCTCGGCGACCACCGGGATGCCCGTGTGCAGGGTGAAGATCGTCCCGAGATCGGCAACGGGATTCAGGTTGCTGCCCACCTGCTCGAAGTGGTCGGCAAGGCAGCCCTCTTCCAGGGAGTCCAGGACGTGCCACGGCGGTCGATGGGTACCGCGCTCACCGGTTTGCGTCCCGAACGTGACCGATCGCGGACCTCGTCGCGGCTGTGCAGGTCCCATCGCAGCGTCTTCTCCTCGGTGTGGACGGACACCGTGGAGTCGAGGTCATGCCGGGCGATGCCATCACACATTCGTCGGTACGCAGCGATCCGCGCGGCGCGGTACACCGGTTCGGATCCACCGGCCCACATGTTGTTCACGGCCGCTCCATTCGCAGCGCATCACCGGTGATAGCCGACGCATGACAACAGATCACTACGATCACTCCGGACATCGGGGACTTTGTCTCCCGCATCCCTGTTGACCGCCACTCAAAATGAGCACCAGGACGGCGCTCCTGCCGAGCGCGAGAAGTCGGAGTTCGTGGCCACGCTGTCGGTGTGGTGCTCACCCTGTCGTCCATCCGCATCCAACTCCCGGACAGCAGACATGCTCGGGAACAAATCCGAGTCAACCTGTCCCACCCGGTACGGCTGGACGTGCACGGTTCACCGACGGTCGAGGTTCATGCCGAGCCTTGATCGGACGCGGCGGAGATGCTTGCTACCCTGCGGGCGTGGGTACCGACTCCGTCCAGACGCTGACCGTAACCGCACGCGAGGTAGTCGACCGGAAGTTCGACACCTCTGCCTACCCCTACCGTCATCTCGCCGTGGTGCAGGTTGCCAAGATCGGCACTCCGGACAGCCAGATCCCACTGGTCATGAGCGCCGTGGAGATGCTCGACCAGGCCGGCTGGAGCCTTGCCGGCTTCACCATGGCCAACCGTACTGTCGTCGCCGTCATGCGCCGGCGGTAGAGGCCAGGGGTTCTCGCCAGTCGGCCCACCGAACGGTAGCCACAGCGCGGAGCGTCGTACAGCTCGTCGTCACGCGATCGGACGCTGTGCACGTTCGACCGCGCCTGGCTGTTCAGGTGGCCTCGTACGCCGCCGACGACTGCTGCGCCGCTTGCGCTCCTGGTGGAGGTCCTTCCCAACGGGGTCACCGGAGCCCGCCACACGCTGCCGGATCTTCCCGAGCCGGACTTCACGCTGGTCGACGTGCCCTTCCAGATCGGCGCCGAGGGGCTGCACCCGGCGCGGATGCTCCGCGACCGCGTGCGCAGCCTCGACCTGCGCAGGGCCGCGCTGATCGTCACGGCATCCAAGGACCTGTCCCTGCCGGGACTTCGCGCGGCCCTGGTCGTCTCCAGGAACAGGCCACTGCTCGAGCACCTCTCCCGGGACCGCTTCGAGCGGATGGCCACGAGCGGCAACCCCATCGGGGAGACCGTCATGCTCTTCCACACCTCCCTGCTGCCCGTCCTGGAGGCCTCCGCCGCACGCACCCGCGAACTCGTGGAGACCGCGCGGGACCGTGCCCGACGCGCCCGCCTGCCCGACCTCCCCGACGAGCGGACGTACCGGGACGTCCGCGACCACCTCACCGCCATGGGCGAGCGCTTTCGCCGCAACGCCCGTGCCCTCGAGGACCCGCAGTCGCCGCTGCGCCCGATCACCGGCGTGGGGGCGGCGACGGGCTTCTCGGCGTTCGCGGAACTCGCCGCGCCTCGAGGGGACTTCCTGCGATGGGTTACCCGGTGCGGCGGAGCGGGACTGCGGCTGAACCCCACCGTCGTCCACGGCGGCACCTCCGCCGCATGGGAGGGCCTGTACCCCGGCGGGCAGCTGCTGCGCGTCAACCTGTCCGAGGACCCGGTCGCCTTCGATCGGGGGCCGGCCCTGCTGAGGTCCCACGTCGAGCACTCCGGCGGCTCCATGCGCCCACCGCGGGCATCGGTCGAACCACGGCGGAGGGACGGTGGCACGGGGTCCTGATCGGGCGCGGTGGTGGCGAACGTTCTCCCTCGTGCCGGGAGGTCGACGGCCAGCGCGCCCGCGCAGGTGGCCACTCGTGCCCGTTTCGCAGGCGTGTTCTCGATCGACGGCCGGCACGGAGACGGCACACCTGCGGCGACGGCCTCCACGACGGGAGCCCGCCCGGATCCTCCTTGCGGAGGCCGGGCGGGCGTGTGCGTGGATGGGTTTCGGTTTCCGCGGTTCGGGGGCCTTGCGTCAGCGGGTTGCGCTCGGATCGGGCACGCGGTGTCCCTGCGCGAGGGTGTTCGACCCGAGGAACACCGTCACGGCCGTCACGAGTTCGTCGAGGGTGTGGCTGATGCCGTGGTCGAGCGCGTGGTCGATCATCAGGTTGTTGGTGCCGGTGCCGCCGAATCGGCGGCTGTCGGTCTGTAGGCCGAAGCAGGGTTTGTTCCAGGCGTGGGCCAGGCCCAGTTCGACGCAGGCGCCCTCGTCGGGGACGCGACCGTCGAGCACGATCACGAACAGGTCGCATGCGGCGACCGCGGCGACGTCCTTGTCGAACAGTTCGCGGGAGACGGTGGCCTCGTCCAGTCCCCGGCGGACCATCTCGGCGCCCTCGCCGCCGTCGCGTTGGGGCAGGTAGGTGTCCAGGCTGGCCGTGTGCAGCCGGGCGTCGAGCAGGAGGTTGAACGTCTTCTCGGCATCGTTGAACAACGGCGCGGCCACGTACGCCCTGCGCCGAGCCTCGATCGTCACGACGGCCCTTTCGTGTTCGTTGCGGCCGGAGCGGTGACCGGGCCGCCGCCTCGTGGGGTGTGGCGGCTGGCGTGCCGCGCGGGCACGGTCTCGCGGCGGCCGCGTGGGTCCGGCACCCGGTCGAAGTCCGGGGCCGCGGGTGGGGTCACCACAGGTCGAGTTCTTCCAGGAGGACCGCCGCCGCGGGCAGTGGTGGGGTCGCCAGGTCGGTGATCAGGTCGTCCGGGAGGTCGACTTTGGTGCCGAGTCTGATCATTTCGCGCCAGAGCAGGACCTGTTCCCACTTTTGGGTCCAGGCCGGGTGGATCCGCTCGGCGGGGACGTTCTCCAGGCGTCGTCCGTCGGCCAGGAGGCGGGCGGCGGTCTTGGGGCCGACGCCGCACAGCCCGGGGATGTTGTCCGCGGGGTCGCCCGTCAGGGCCCGGTAGTCGGGCCATTGTGCGGCCAGGACGCCGTGGCGGGGGTGGATGTGCTCGGCGGTGGTGTGGCGGAGGTCTTCGCGCAGTGCCGTGTTCAGCAGGCGCACGCCGGGGTCGGCGAGGAGTTGGACGAAGTCCTTGTCGGTGCTCATCACGTCGACGGGTCGGCCGGCTGCGCGGGCTCGGGTGGTCAGGGTGGCGATGACGTCGTCGGCTTCGCAGCCGTCGTGTTCGATCCAGCGGACCCCGGTGTGGTCGAGGCCGTCCTTGACCAGGGCGAGGGACGCGTACAGTCCGGGGTCGGGCGCGGGGCGTTGGGCCTTGTAGTCGCCGTCCCGGGCGGCGCGGGCGGCGGAGCCGTTCTCGGCGTCGAAGACCACGAGGATCTCGAAGCCGTTCGCGTGGTGCGTCTGGGCCTTGCGCAGGAGGGCGGCGAAGCCGAAGACGCCGGTGCGGTCGAGGGTCTTGTCCCGGCTGAGGATGCGGGTGGCGAAGCCGAACCAGGCGCGGTGCAGCAGGTTGTGGCCGTCGACGAGCAGCAGCGGCACGGTCATGGCGCGGTCCCCGGGTTCCGTCGGATGCTGGTGGATGCCTGTGACCGCGGCGTACGGGTACCCGTGTCCGGATGGTCGACAAGTCTAGCCGGCCCGTCGTGACGGGGTCGACGGAAGCCGGACAGCAGCGTGGCGAGGTGTTCGGTGGCGCAGCGTTCGGCGACCACCCGCCGGTGGGCGGCGGTGCGCAGGGCGGCGCGTTGGGTGTCGGTCAGGACGAGGGCGCGGCGCAGTGCGCTGGTGAGCGCGCCGGGGGTGGCGGGATCGTAGAGCAGTCCGTTGTGGCCGTCGGTGATCTGTTCGGGGAAGCCGTCGATGCTGGGTGCCACGACGACGGCGCCGTGGTGTCGGGCCCACAGCGCGGTCTCGAAGACGATGTTGGCCAGCGTCTCGCCGCGGCTGGGCACGGCCATGGCGCGGGTTGCGGGTAGCGCGGCGAGGGCGCGGGGCAGGGCGCGGTCGTAGCGGCCGATCACGGTGGCGTGCAGCCGCAGTTGCGTGCACCGACGCCGGTAGATGTCCAGGAGGGCGGCGCGTTCGTCGTCGCTGGGCACGGCGATCATCGCCAGGTGGACGTCCTCGCGCAGCGGGGCGAGGGCTTCGATGAGGAGGTCGAGGCCTTTGGTGTGGTCGGTGCGGCCGACCGCGGCGACGATCGGCCGCCCGGTGGGGATGTCGAAGGCGCGCAGGACCCGTTCGGCTTCGCCCGGGGTGGGTGGGGTGAGGTCGGGGGAGTTCAGGGGCAGTGCGGAGGGCCATCGCCGCAGCCGGGAGGGGTGGAGGCCGTAGTGGCGGCGCAGGTGGTCGGTGAGGAACGTGCCGATGTCCGCGACCCAGGCACGGGGGTGGTGGTTGGCGGCGGCGATGGCGTGTTCTTCCCAGGCGAGGCGGTCGGGGTCGGGGTGGGGGCGTTCGGTGATGCGGGTCGTGGAGAACAGCGCGAGCAGGACGTCGAGGTTCTCGCGGTCGCCGCCGTGGTGGGCGAGTCCGGCGAAGGGGGTGTCGGCGCCGATGGCCAGGACGTGGTCGTGCCGGTCGGCGAGATCGCGGGCGGCGAGGGCGGCCCGGTCGCACAGGCCTCGCCAGGTGGCGGGGCGCCACATCGGGCGGGTGGTGTCGTGGGGGAGGGGGATGACGGCGCCGCCGAGCGCTTCGACGACGCCTCGGGCGTGGGCGAGGTCGCTCTCGTCGTGTCCCCAGGTGGCGGGGCCGGGTTCGGGGACGGCGAGGTAGGGGGTGAAGGCGCCGGTGTGCGCGGCGAGTCGGGTGTGGTGGTGGGCGAGGGTGGCCAGGAGGGTCTTGGTCTGGCGGCCGACGCCGTTGGTGTTGTTGGCGATGCCGTTCGCGGCGCAGTACAGCAGCGCGTTGCCGTGGGGCACGGATGTCTCCCTTCCGGGGTGTGGGGTCAGCCGGCGGCGTAGAGGTCTTCGGGGTTGGGCCGCCAGATCTTCGACTTCGCCGGCGCGGGCCTCATCCCGTGTGCGGCGAGCAGGTCGCTCAGGTGCCGGTAGGTGGTCTCGGCGTCCGGGCGGGTGGTGCAGAAGATCGTGTAGTTGTCGGCCATGCGCACCACCGCGAGGTCGGCGAGCCGTTGGTCGACGGGGGTCATCCGCAGGTTGGTGAGCATGGGGCACAGGCCGCTTCCCGGGGCCAGGGGTTCGGGGAGGGCGGCCAGGATGCGGCGCAGCAGCGCCAGGAGGGTGCCGTCGTGGACGAAGCGGGCGACGGAGGTGACGGCGTCCTCGAGGCCGACGCCGTGCGCGGCGGCGGCGACGTCGATGTCGACGACCCAGGGGCGGCCCGAGCGCAGGTGTCGGTCGGCGGCGGCGATGGCGAGGTGTCGGCCGGCGCGGCGGTGCCAGCCGAACATCCAGGGCGGGTAGGCGTGGTGTTCCAGGACGGGTTCGACGGCGTTGCGCAGCGCGCGGTGCACGATCCGGTCGCCGACGGTGGGGATGGCGATGCTCCGGCGTTTGCCCCAGGCGTGGAATTCCGCGATCCGCACCGGGGCGGGCGTCCAGGTGCCGTCGGCGAGGGCGGCGGACAGGGCGGCGAGGCGGGTGGGCATGTCGCGGCGGAAGTCGTGCCAGGTCGTGTGGTCGGTGCCGGGGGCGCCGGTGCGGCGCATGCACTGGCGGGCGGCCCGCTTGAGGTTGCGCTCGCTGGTGACCTGCCGCATCAGCGAGTGGGCCGCGGGGGGCGCGGTCATCGCGGGGCGTCGGCGGTGGCGTGCAGGAACGCGGCGGCGACGGCCGCCGGCGTGTGGGCGGCGACGCGGCGCGGACCCTCCCGGGAGGCGGCGTGGTACGCGTCGCGGTCGTCCAGGAGCCCGGTGAGGGTCTGCCACAGGCGCCCGGGCCCGTCGGCCGGGTCGGTCATCCGCCCGGCCGCGCCGGTGAGTTCGGGAAGGTGGCCGAGTCCGTATCCGATCACGGGCGTGCCCACGGACAGGGCCTCCGCGGCGACGTTGCCGAACGTCTCCGGCTCGGTCGAGCACACGACGGTGGTGGCGGCGTCCCGGAGGAAGACCGGGACGTCCTGCCACGGGAGGGCCTCGAGGATCTCGACGTCCGGCAGATTCGCGGCCAGGGCGCGGCACTTTGCGACGACCTCGTTCTGCATCCCGGGCCAGTATTCGAATCCGGCCTGTGCCAGCACGATCTGCAGCGGCCGGCCCACGCCGCCGGCCGGGTATGCCTGAAGGAGTTCGGCGATGCCCTTCTGGGGCTCGGCTCGGGCCACGATCCGCACCGGTCCGCGCTCTCGCAGCGCCTCGCGTTCGTCCGGGGACGGCGGGGCGACGGTGTGCATGAGGGCGTTGGGCAGGGTCGCCCAGGCTTCGGTGTCGATGCCTCGTCGGGCGAACTCCTCGAGCATGAAGGCGCTGACGGTCAGGACCCGGCCGGGTCGGTGGTCCAGGCTCCGGTGCAGGGGTGCGTCGGTGCGCGGGACGTGGACCATCAACGCGGTGCGCGTCCCGGCCGGGGTGGGGGCGAGGTAGCCCAGTCCCCACATGGCGTCGGCCCAGCACACCAGGTCCACCTTGTGGTGGGTCAGGATCGCGCGGACTTCGGCCTCGACGGGCGCGGGGTCGGTGAGCAGGGCGGTCAGGTCCTCCTCCAGCGCGGGTCGGGGCAGCGTCAAGGTGGTCAGGCGCAGCAGGTCGGGTCCATCGCCCGTGCGGGCGGGGCCGGCGGCGATGATCAGGGCGCGGTGGCCGAGTTCGCGCAGCCCTGTGGCCAGGGCGGCGACGCTGCGTTCGATGCCGGCGGGTTCGTCGTGGTTGTGGGTGAGCAGGACGAAGGCGATGTTCACGGTCGGGCTCCGCTCTCGTGGGGGTCGGGTGGGGTGTCGCGGACGGCGCGGATGCCGATGCCGGGCGAACACAGCCCGGGCGGGGCGTCGTTGGCGTGGATACACGCGGCGTACTGGATCAGGGAGTGGTGGGAGCCGCCGTGCAGGAGCGCGGCGCGGTCGCGGCGCCAGGGCGCGGTGGTCCACTCCCACACGTTCCCGGCCGCGTCCCACACCCCTTCCGGGGTACGGCCGGCGGCGTGGGCGCGGACGGGCGTGACGCGGCCCGGGCCGAGCCCGCGCAGGTTGGCGTATCCGCGTTCCGGGGCCCGGTTGCCCCAGGGGAAGCGGCGGGTGCCGCCGCCGGCCATCCACTCCCATTCGGCGGACGTGGGCAGCCGTCCGCCCACTTCGAAGGCGAGTCGGGCGGCGTGGGGCAGGGACAGTCCGGTGATCGGCATCCGACCGCGGGCCAGGGGTGTCGCGGACCACCACAGCGTCGCCACCGGCCGGCCGGGGTGCCACTCGCCGGGCGGAACACGTCCGCCGATCACGCGGATCCACTGCACGGGATCGACGCGGGGCGCTACCGTGGAGGTGTCCCGGGCGGCAGGTACGTTCCCCGGTGGCCGAACTGGTCCGCTTCCCCACACGTGCGGGCTCGCCGCCGGCGAAAGACGACCCTGTCCGGGCGCCCGACCCCTCACGTGTGCGCTCCGGCGAGGGTGAGCAGCCGGTCTCCGAGCGCGCCCTCGCGTTCGAAGGCGCCGGCGAAGCTGTAGCCCAGGACGCTCGCCTGCTGTTCGCGGACACCGCGCATCTGCATGCACAGGTGCCGGCCCTCGGCGACCACTCCCACGTCCGGGGTGCCCAGGGTGGTGACGATGTCGGCGGCGACGCCGTCCACGATGCGTTCCTGCAGTTGGAGTCGGTGGGCGTGGGCGGCCACGATCCGGGAGAACTTCGACAACCCCAACACCTTGCCGCCGTCGGGTCGGACGCCGATCGTCATATCCAGGCGCATGGGCAGCAGGTGGTGCTCGCACAGGCTCCAGGCGGTGATCCCGCGGACCACGACCAGGTGCGCGGATCCGTGGGCGAGGTGCTGGGTGAAGACGGTGTCGGTGCGTCCGGCGTCGTGGCCCAGGAACTCCCGCCACCAGGCGGCGACCCGGCCGGGCGTTCCCTTGAGGCCCTCGCGGTCGGGGTCCTCCCCGAGCGCGTACAGCAGTTCGGTGTACAGGGCGGTGACGCGGTCGAGGTCGAAACCGCGGGTGTGGGTGATCGTGTCCGGGTGCGTCATGATGTGGCCTTCGTTCGGGTCCGTGCGCCGGCACGGAGGACGACGGGGGCGTTCGGGCCCTCGTGGAGCAGGAGATCGAGCGCGCTCAGATGCGGCGTCCAACCGGGCGCGGTGCCGTACGGGTGGGGGGCGTAGGAGGCGAACTCGACGGTGATGCCGTGCTCGGCCGGGAGGTCGTGGTCGAGGTAGGCGTGCGCGCCGTCGCCCAGGACCATCCGGGTGGCGCCCCGCCGCAGGCACACGTCGACCAACATCCGCGTCCGGTGGCCGGCCGGGGCCAGCTCGCTGGAGCGGATCACCGGCAGGCGCAGTGCGAAGCCGTCGAGCAGCAGCCGCAGCAGCGCTTCGTTCAACGGCGCGAGCCGCTTCCACGGCGTGCGGTAGATGTCCTCCAGGGCGGGCCCGTACCGGGGCCAGAACGGGGCGCGAGAGTACGCCTGGGACAGGGTGCGCCAGTGCCGCCGGGCCCACGATCCGTCGGCGATGCGCACGGTGTCGATGCTCTGTCCGAAGTCGCGGCGGATCGGCACGGTCAGCCGTACCGGCCCCGAACCCGCCCCACCGCGCACGTGGTTGCGGTTCTGCCAGCCGTGCCTGGCGAACTGCACGTGGTCCAGCAGCACGAGTTCGTCGGCGTCCAGGAGGCGGGAGAAGTAGCCGGGCCAGGGCAGGTACGCCGGCTGGTGCAAGGCCACCGCCCCGGTCACGGTACGCGTCACCAGATCATGCGGTAGGCGACGAATGCCTCCGCCCGGCCGGTGCCCACTCCCGCGGCGGTCGCGGTGTCGATCGCCCGGATCCGCTCCAGGGACCGGGGATGGTCGCCCTCGCGCAACTCCCGGGCGTAGCAACCCAAGGCCTTGTCCTTGACGGTCGCGGTCCCGGTGATGTCCACCACCACGGTCGAACGCGCGGCCTCCGCACCCCAGGCGTGGTCCTCGGGTCCGCGGAAACCGAGGACCATTCGCGGCCAGGGCCGCAGCGACCCGCTGGGACGCGCGGCCGCGTAGCCGGCCCGGTGGACCAGACGGTGGTCCTGGTGGACGGCGCCGGCCGCCGGGATGAACAGCGCGGCCGGCTCCAGCGCGGCCAGCGACAGCTCGGGCCCGGCCTCGACCAGACGGACCAGGTCCGCGAGGTCGAGCTCGGGGGTGTCGTCGGTGCACGCGACGCTGCGGCCGCCGACGCCCAGGACGTCGCACGCCGCGTCGAACTCCTCGCGCCGCAACCCGGAGTCGGTGGTGGCGCCCCAGCGGGGCTCGGTGCGGCAGGTGACGGCCAGGACGTGCACGTCGACGCCGACGGCGGTCAGGCGGGCGATGGTGCCTCCGGCACCGAGGGTCTCGTCGTCCGGGTGGGGCGAGACGACCAGGACGCGGTCGCCGGGCTTCAGGCCGAACATGGCCTGCCTCCTCTTGATCCGTGGAAGGGGGACGGGTGTGTACGGGTGAGCGGAACCGTCGTCGGGTGCGGGGTGCGGGGTGCGGGGTGCGGGGTGCGGGGTGCGGGGTGCGGGGTGCGGGGCGTGCGTGGGTGTGCGTGTCCCGGGCGGGTGGGGTCGGTGGTGCGGCGGCTGTCGAAACCGGCCGGGTCAGGGCCAGTTCCAGGAGTCGAGGACGGTGTGGATGTCGTCGTGGCGCCGCATCGGGTCGGTGATCAGGAGGGTTGTCGACACCGGGACCGGGCCCAGGACCCGCGCGTAGGAGGAGATCATCAGCAGCAGGGCTTGCGACGTGGGGTGGCGTGCCAGGTGGCGGCGCAGGGCCCGGGGGGCGGTGGTGCCCAGGACGTGTTGCCGCTCGTCGGTCATGGGCTGTTCGTACGTGGTGACGGGCGTGTCGGCGGTGATCAGTCCGTACAGCGCGGACAGCACCAGGACTCGCTCCCGCGGCCCGCCCGGGCGGGCGATCCTGTCCCGGATCAACGGGACGACCCAGCCCTCGTACAGGTCGAGCGCGGGAACCGGACCCGAGGTCACGCGTTTCTCCCGGCAGCACGCCACGATCACCAGCCCGTCGGCCACCCGCGTGGGGTCAGCGGCCACGTTCGTCACCCCACAGCAGGACGTGCAGGCGCGTGCCGAGCCGGTAGCCGCGTTCGCGCACCGGCCCCTCCAGGGCCCGCATCCCCGCGAGGACCTTCTCCGCGGTGGTGCCCTCCGGCATCACGCTGATGTCGATGAGCCCGTACGCCGCCTCCAGCGCCGCGATCTCCGCCACCTCACAAGGCTCGGAGACGACGAACTTGAAACGGGCCCTGCCGGTGGCGACGAACGCCCGCAACACGTCCGGGACGAGCCTGCGCGCCGGTGGCATGCCCGCGCCGAACCTCGAGAGTTTCGGCGACACGTTGAAGTACGGCCGCGCCGCGACCAGTTCGCGTGAGGGCGCGATGGTGCCGTTGGTCTCGATCTCCACCGACCGCCTGGCCGCGCGCAGCCCCCGGACCAGGGCGGTCAGGCCCGCCATCTGGATCAGCGGCTCGCCCCCGGTGACGACCACGAGCTCCTCCGGCCGATCCAAGGCCCAGGCCAACAGGTCCTCGACGCTCTCGCAGTGCGACTCCACGCCCGCGTCGAACCTGGTGGTGTCCCACGTGTAGGGGGTGTCGCAGTCGGAGCAGACGAGGTTGCACAGCCAGAACCGGATGAAGCACGCCGGGATCCCGGTGCCGGGCCCCTCGCCCTGGACCGTGTCACCGAACTTCTCGGCGACCCGCACCGACCGCGATACCGTCGTCGACGGCGCGATCACGAGGTGCTCCCGGTGTACTGGGCCCAACTGGTCTCCGTCTCCGAGACCCGCACACACGGACCGATCCCGCGCGCAGTGCCCACGGCCCGATCGGCCAGCCAGTGCGCGAAGTGCCTCGCGAGATTCTCCGAGGTCGGATTGAGCCCGGGGAACGCCTCGTTGAGGACCCGGCCGTGCACCGCGTAGCGGACGTGGGTGCGCAACAGCACCGGGACCTCCCCCCGGCGGCCCGTGCCCGACCCGGGCACGGTCAGCACGTAGGAGTGGCCGTGCAGACGCCCGCACGGGTGGTCCGGCCGCAGTCCGCGCAGGCGGTGGGACGCCGCGAAGGAGACGAACGCGCCGGCGGGCGGCGCGGACGGCCGCCCGGTGCGCACCCGGATCGACTCCAGCACACCCGCGACGTCGGCGGGCAGGTGCGCGCTCGCCCACCGCGTCAGGTGCGCGGCGATGCCCTCGTCGGAGACGTCCTCGACCACCTCGTCGAGGATCCGGTGATCCAACGCCCGGTCGATGTACCGGCCCAGGGGGCCCAGTTCGCCGAAGTCCGCCACGAAACCCTCGGGGCCCAGCGTGGGGGAGGACAGCACCGCCTCCGCGATGAAGGAGTTGCCGTCCCAGGTGCGGTCGTCGCGCCGGCGGGTGGCCTCGAAGCGGAAACGCTTCCCGATCCGGTAGACGGCCCCTTCGGCGCTCACCGGGCGGCCCCCGTCGCGGAAGGCGCGTACACGGTGGGGTCCGCGACCTTGGCCTGGTCGAACGCCTCGCGCCGTTCGACGCACGTGCCGCACGCCCCGCAGTGCACCCGCGCGCCTTCGTAACACGACCAGGTGAGTGCGAACGGAACGCCCAGCACCGCGCCCTCGCGGACGATGTCGGCCTTCGCCGATTCCAGGAACGGCGGCACGATCCGGAACCCGGGATCGATGTGACCCTCGTTCCCTGCCCTGATCGACGCCTCGAGACGGGCGAGGAACTCCGGCCGGCAGTCCGGGTAGATCGCGTGGTCCCCGCTGTGCGCGCCGAACGCCACCGCGTCCGCCCCGGCGGCGACCGCGGCACCGGCGGCGATCTCCAACATGATCGCGTTCCTGTTCGCGACCACCGTGGCGCGCATCGTTGCGGCCCGGTAGTGCCCGTGCGGCACGGGCACGTCCGGGTCGGTGAGCGCGGACCCGCCCAGGATCCGGCCCAGGCACGTCAGGTCGACGACGTCGTGGGTGACGCCCAGCAGTTCGGCGATCCGCCCGGCGTGGTCCAACTCCCGCGCGTGGCGCTGCCCGTAGGCGAACGAGAGCAGACGCACCCTGCAGCCCTGGGCGAGGAGTCTGTAGGCGGTAACGGCGCTGTCCAGGCCGCCGGAGAAGATGAGCACCACGTGACGCGGCACAGGGGATCGAGACATGGCGTGCCCTTCTGGGTCTCCCGGCAACGGCCGGGGTACGGGGATCGCGTGCGGACCTCGGGCCTGCCCCCAGGCCGGGGATTCGCCGGCCCGGCCCGCCGATGCGGGCCGAGACCGGCCACGAGGACGCGAGCGTGCACGCCTCCAAAGGACGAACGTCGTCCCCGACCGTGAGGGCAGGACGCGAAGCTACCCACGGCTGGCAAGCCGGCGGGAGTAGCCGGACGTTGCCTCCCGCCGCCTCCGGATTGCGCCCCTTGCCTCTTTCCCGAGCACCTGTCCAAGCCGTTGACAACCGGCGACGATGGTTGTCACACGCGGACGGAAAGGGCACGCCGTGCGACACGACACCAAGGCGCATCCACTCAACGCCGTCCTCCACGGCGGAGGCTGGAACGCCAGGACCTACCTGACCGCCGTGGCCGACGCGCAACGCGCCCTGGGCCTGAGCGTCTCCGCGATCCGCCCCGAAAAAGTCAGCCGATGGCTCGCCGGCGCCACACCCGACGCCGACACCCAACTCGCGATGGCACACGTACACGGCATCCCCGCCGCCCGCGTACAAGACCTGGGCTGGCCCCGCTGGTTACGCCTGGCCCTACCCGACAACGACGACGAACTCCTACAGGCCTGGACCACACACGCCGCCGTGAACGCCCTGACCCGACTGGGAGGACCCATGAAACGGCGCACCCTGATCACCTACTCCCCGGCCGCGGTGACCGCCGCCGTCACCCTCTTCTCCACCGCACCCCCCGCCACCACCCGCACCCACGGCCGCCGCATAGGCCAAGCCGCCGCCGACCACATCGACCACCGACTCGCCGCCCTACGCCGCCTCGACGACGAACTCGGCTCCGCCCGCGTCCACGAAATGGCCCGCGCCGACCTCGCCCTGATCACCCACACCCTCGACGACGCCTCCTACACCGAACCCACCGCCAGACGCCTGTTCGCAGCAGCCGGAGAAGCCGCCCGCATCGCCGGCTGGACCGCCTTCGACAACGACAACCCCGCCGTCGCCGAACGCTTCTACGCCGCAGCCCTGCGCGCCGCAGCCGCCGCAAACGACCCCGCCACCGCAGCCACCACCCTCTCCTTCTGGGCCATGCAGCGCTACTCCGAACACGACCCCCAAGGCGGCCTCCACCTCATCGACGAGGCACTGCGCCAAGGAGAACGCACCGGATCCCCCCGCATGCGCGCCATGCTCCACGCCCGCGCCTCCCGCGCACACGCCAAAGCCGGCGACGCCCGCGCATGCGCCCACGCCGAAACCGCCGCACTCACCGCCTACGCACAAGCCCCCCACCCCACCGAGGAACCCCTACCGAGCCTGTACTGGGTCGACCTCGGCGAACTCCACTCCTGGTTCGCCTCCAACGCCACCGACCTCAAACTCCCCCGCCAAGCCCTCCACCACTACCTGACCATCCCCCGAGCCCACCACCAGGAACACCACGACACACCCGCCTACCCCCGCGGCACCGCACTGCGCCTCACCCGCACCGCCGCCACCCACCTCACCCTCGGCGACGTCGACACCGCCGCAACCGTCGCCACCGACGTCCTCACCCACCTCGGCGACGTCGCCTCCACCCGCAGCGACACCACCTTCGCCACCCTGCGCCGCAACCTCGGAAAGCACCACCAAGTCCCCGCCGTCCGCGACTTCCTCACCCTCACCAGGTAACCCCCGACCCGCTGTCGCGGCACGCCGCACCCACACGGCCCGATCACCGCACGGCCGCCTCCGTTGCTCGCGACCCACGGACGAACCACGGGATGTTGTCGAGGCGGACGGTTCCGTCGCCGAGATCGACCGCCCACAGGCTTTCGGTGTTTGCCGGCGGCCAGCCGCCCTCGTCCGCTTCCAGTCGGAAATGGATCTTTACGTGGCCGTCGCTGATGCTGGTCACGGCGCCATCGTCCACGCCGACTGGCACGGATCGGAAGCGTCGAGATCACGAGCGGCGATCCGGTCGAACAAGGGGATTCCGCGGAAAACGGGCCACGACCTGCGTTCTTGTCGGGAATCGGGTTCGAGCGCGAGTGGATCTGGTGACCGCCTCGAATGAGTCGTCCAGCGCCGGCCCAGGACCTTTACGGACCCCGTGGGCGCGGGCCCGGCAACGGCTCCGGTGGGCGCGCCGATCGGGAGAATCGATGGTCGACGTCGGGAACGACACCGCGTGGTAAATCCTTGGCGGATCATGGAGCCGGGTTCATAGGGTCGGTCGTGACGTCCTTTGTGCGGCACGGGAGCATCGGCCGTCCGGACACCCGTCGACTTCGAGCCTCGCCGGCCGCACTGCTGTCCCGGCCGAGGAGCGGTCCGAGGCCAAGCACCGCGGTGACCCGGACGCGGACAGGGACGATCATCGGCGACGACCACGCACCACGGCTCACCGTGGTGGCACTCACCTGGAGAGACGATGGCGCCACCACCCCTCGGAATCCGCCTTCTCGCCGGCGTATCGGCCGATCCCGACGCCGACTTGGCTTTCGTCTCGGCCGAAGTCGTCTGGGACGGGCGCATGCGGGCACGGCGGACGGCCGGCTTCAGTGTGCCGTACGACTACGCGGGCCAGCGCTATGCGGCGACTCCGATGCCCCCTCGGATCGCCGCGATCGCGGCCCGGGCCGGGCCGGGGAGCATGCCGGTCATCCGTTCGACAACTGCCTGGCGAACCTGTACGAGACCGGCGACAACACGATGGGCTTCCATCAGGACTCGTACGAGGACCTCGTCCCCGACAACGCGATAGCGATCGTCTCCCTCGGCGCGACGCGCCGCCTGGTGTTCCGCAGCCTCGATCGCGTACACGAGCAGGAATTGGCTCTGGAACACGGCTCGTTGCTGCTGATGACGGCCGTGACGCAACGCGGTTGGAGCCGTGCCGTCCCGCGTGAGCGGACGGCCGGGCGCCGCGTCAGCCTCACCTTTCGACACTTCGATCGGGCGTCGACGTCCACCCGTCGGGGTTCGTTTCACGCTCCCGAGCCCACTGCGGCATCGGACCGCAACGCAGACGACGCCGGCGTTCGACCTCCCGGGCGGTGACGGCGCGGAGTCGGCCGATTCGATGACCCGACGCGGCGCGGCCCGCCGTCAACCGTCGGGTCGCAGCGGTGTACGCCCCCGGGGCCCAAGGGCCGCCGGGGGCGCTGCCCGGCCGTTCGTCCTGCTCGGGTAGCCGGCCGGGTCGGGGTGCGGCGTCCGCGACCCACGCAGGCAGATGGCGGATCGGGGTGGCCATCGTCGTGCTCTCGCGAACCGAGAGAGGCACCTCACGTGTGCACATCCGGCGGGCGAGCGTTGGGCGTGCGGCCGATTCCTTGCGGCCGACGGGCAACGCCGCCGGGTGGGCGTCCCCGCGAACATGCCCGACGTCATCCCTTGTTCCCGAACGGCTGAGCCCCGCCCGCCGGTTCCCGCCCGACGCGGGCGCCGCGAACGCGGGGGTGTCGGACCCCCGGGCTACGCTGGAGGAGCGATCACGACCGCGCGGAGCGGTCCCGCGCGTCGTCCGCGCCCGGTGATTCCGAAGATGTCCCCTTGCATATGCAATCGCATATTCACCCGTGCGGGTGAAAGCCTGCGCGGATGACCGTTTGAGCCCGTGGAAGCGGTTGAGCGGAATCGACCGACGGCGCCGTCGTCCCGACCATACGACGACCATTCGGCGATCGAATGCGAAAGCGGACCGTCGAATTTCGATTCATCCTATTTTCGCGAAAGTCCACCGTGCGGGCGTTCGAGAAATTAAGACCCGTATGTCCAGGTGCGAGCGTTGGACAGAATGCTGGACGGCCGGCCGTTTACGCCTGATTAAATGACGGGGTTCCACCCAACGCAAAGGCCCCGGGTGCGATACCAGCGCGCCCAGGGCCCACAATCCGAACGGATATTCCAATGCTCGAATCACTGCGTCGACGATTCACGCGCGAACCGTTGCCGCCAATCGAATATATCATTCCACGTCCTCGTGGCGCGGAAACTCGCGGCATCGACATCTGGGACGTGAGGCTGCGCCCGGGCGCGGTCGTGCCCGCCGCGGCAGTGTCCTGGTGGGCCGCCTCACCCGGCGTCGCCGCGCACCCCGTCGCGGTGGGGCTGTCGGTGGCGGCCACGGCGTTCATGGGGCGCTCCACGATCCGCTGGGCGCGGATCCGCCTGCGCTGAGCCCGACGCCCCCCGCCGGTCCGCCGGCACAACCTTGTCCGCCCACCTCGCCGTGCCCACCCGATCCCCGGGGCGGGCACGGCGGGGCGGGGCGCCCCGAGCGAACGGAGATGGACATGGGCGCCGGCTCCCGCGCGACCTCCACGATCTGCCCCACCTGCCGCAAGCACTTCGCCCTGCCGCCCACCGGCCGGGGCCGCCCCCCGGAGTACTGCGGCAAGGCGTGCCGAGCGACGGCCGCCAACGCCCGCAAACGCGAGGGCCGCGCACGCGGGCGCGACACTCCCGACGACACCACACCCGCCGACGTCATCCTCACCCTGGCCGCATCACTGGCCAAGGCCTACCGCCGCGGAGACGCGCCCCGGCAACTGAACCACCTGCACGAGCAGTTGCGCGCCGAGAACGACCGACTGGCACACCAGATCGGCGAGGCACCCCAGCCCGCCTCGCCCGACCCGCACGCCACGGCCCCGGCCACACCACCGTCGCCGTTTCCGCCCGACGACATTCTCGCCGCCGCCGTCGCGGATCCGTTCGACCCGACCGTGCCCGTGAGCGAGCGCAGCCCGGACCACCACCTCGCCGCAGCCCAACGCATCCAGTTCGCCGCCAAACCCGACACCACCGACACGCCGCCGACCGCGCCACCCCCGACGCCCTGAACACCCCCCACGGCCCGTCCCGGGCCGCCCGACCTCCCGCGAGGACGCCACCACCCGACGACGCCCGCCCCCGCACATCACGGAGCAGCCCCATGACCACGTCACGGCCGGCCCCACCCACCGCCTCCGCCGCGTTCACCGCGTTCCGCCTGCGCCACCACGCCCCCTACCTCCGCTACGCCCACACCCGCGTCGCCGACCATCACCGCGCCGACACCGCCGTCGAGCGCGCCTTCGCCGAACTCGCCGCGCGCTGGGAGGAGATCCTGCGCACCGCCAACCCCAACGGGTACGCCTGGAACGTGCTGACCGAAGCCGTCGACGCCGCCGCGACCCGCGCCCCCGACACCCGCCCCGCCCGCGACCTCCTGCATCACGCCCTGCCGCCGGAGCAACTGGACGCCCTCGTCCTGCACTACCGCCTGGGCATGACGCTGACCAGCACCGCGGACCTGATGGGGGTCGACGCCCCCACCGTCGCCCTGCACCTGGTCCTGGCCGAGAAGGCCCTGCCGGCCGCGATGATCCGCGACCTCGAACGCACCCGCCCCGCCTGACGAACCGCCCATCCCGCGCACCCGGGCGACCCACTTCAGACGCGACCACCGCGGCCCCTCTGCGGTCTCCGCCCGACCCGCTGCGGCTCGCGGCGACCGCGCGCCCCCTCTCGAGCGTTCCCGCTCCGCCCGCGCGCCCGTTTCGCCGCCGCCGCCCCGAAATCACCCCCGCGGGAGGCCGGTTCACTCCACGGAGTACCGGCGGTCCTGCCGGCGGGGCCCCTAGCATGGGCAAACGTCACCCTGGCGGGAGGTGGCGCGGACGTCGAGGGGACACCATGCACGAGGACACGGATTTCGATCCGCCGCCCATCGACACCAAAACCCCCAGCGTCGCCCGCATGTACGACTACCTCCTCGGCGGCACCGACAACTACGTCGCCGACCGCGTCGCCTGCGAGGAACTGCTGCGAATCGTCCCCGACACCCGCGCCCTCGCCCTGAACAACCGGGCGTTCCTGCGCCGGGTGGTGCGCGTGCTCGCCGACCGGTACGGGATCCGGCAGTTCGTCGACCACGGTTCCGGGCTGCCGACGCGCGACAACGTGCACCAGGTCGCCCAGGCCGTCGACCCCTCCTGCCGCGTCGTGTATGTCGACAACGACCCCACCGTCCTGGCCCACGGCCGTACCCTCCTGGACGAGGACGACGAGTCGACGCTGTTCCTGCAGGCCGATATGCGCCGCACCGACGACATTCTCGACCGGCCGATCGTCCGCTCGATGATCGACTTCGACCGGCCGGTCGCCGCCTTGTTCGTGTCCGTCCTGCACTGCATCCCCGAGGAGGACGATCCCAAGGCGCTGGTGCGTCGGGTCGCCGCGAAACTGTGCCCGGGCAGCTTCCTGGTGGTGTGCCAACTCGTCAGCGACGATGCGGGCGTCCGCGAGGGCGTCACACGGTTCATGGCCGAGGCCACCGACGGCAACTGGGGTGAGGTACGCCCCCGCGAGGCAGTCCACGACTTCCTCGAGGGCCTGGAGATCATGCCGCCCGGGCTGATGGAGGTCACCGACTGGTACCCGGACACCGAACCCCGCGTCCTGCAGAGCGACGACTTCATCGAATACGGCGGCCTCGCCCGCGTCCGGTGACCGAACCCGCGACGCCGAACCCTCGTCGGCCCGCGGGCCGCACCGCACGTCCGTCTCGCGCATCGATCGCGGCTGCACACCGGACCGTCTCCTGAAGGGCGAGACGATCGCGGGGGAGGTGCGTGCGGTGGGGACCGGAGGCGATGTGGGTGCCCGCCGGTAGGTTCGCGGCGTACCGGCGGAACGAGAGGCGTGTCATGGGCTTTTGGGGCGAGTATGTCGTGGCCCGCAGTGGCCGGTCGTTGTCGGAACTGGAACCGTTGAGCGCGGGTGTCTGTCGGGACGGCGACGAGGGATGCGTGGGTGTTCCCCGCGCGCACGGTGACGGCTGGCAGACGGTGGTCGTGCGCCACGGACTGCCCGGCCACACACCGCAGACGCTGCGAACGCTGGTGGAGCGGACCGGCCGTCCCGCGCTGGTTGTGTACATCTGCGACAGCGACACCGGGTTCGTCCAGGGTTGGTCGGACGGGGGCGGCTTGTTCGAGACCTGGTTCACGCCCGAACTCGCGGCGGACTACGAAGTCCCGAACGACATCTGCTACGAGGACGAGACCGGGATGCCGGGCACGGCCTACCAAGCCGCGTGGGACGCGGCGCACAGCCGTATCAGGGACGAGATGCCGCAGCGGGCCCGCGAGGCCTGCACCTGGGCGGAGGCGGCGGGTTGGCGCCCCGAGCCCGCGAAGGTGCTGGAGATCCTGTCGGCGGATCGCATCGAGTCCGCCGAGCACCACTTCTTCGAACTGCTGCGCGCGATGGGCCTGCCGACAGCCGACGGCTGACCCCTGACAACGTGATACGGCGGGGGCGTTCACCAAGGTGTGCCGAGCGGAGGACCTCGGCGGCCGGCCGACCCGGAACGCCCGTCCACGTCGACGAATCCCGCCTGTCCGAGGCGACGCAGGCGTGGATCCCCGTGACCACCGAGTTCGAAGACGGCATCCTCGTGTGGCCCCACTCCGACTGACCCACCGTCAGCCGCCGTATCCACGCGAGGCCGACGGCCTCGAACACGCCGCGCTCGCGTCGCCCGCCGTGTGTCGGTGATCGATGCGAACATGCGCGAGAGAGTGAAGCGAGAGGAACGGCATGGGCAGCTGGGACATCGGCCCCTTCGACAACGACATGGGTGCCGACTTCGCCGACACCCTGGACGAGGCTCCCGAAACGGAGCGCGAGAACATCGTCCGCGCCGCGCTCACCTCCACGATCGCCACCCGGGGCTACCTCGACGCCTTCGAAGGGACGGAGGCCGTCGCGGCCGCCGCCCTGATCGCGGCCCAATGCCCCGGAGGAGCACCGATCACCTCCTCCCACGGCCCCAAAAAGTCCATCCCGCCACTGTCCTTCGACCTGCGCGCACTGGCGATCGACGCGCTCGACCGAGTCCTGGCCGAGGACTCCGAACTCGCCGACCTGTGGGACGAGACCGGCGACGGTCCCCGATGGCGGCGAAACATCACCCACACACGGCGGATCTGCGCCGGCGCCGAGACCCGCCCGGACGGCACGTGATGGCACCGACGTTGGGCG
The DNA here is from genome assembly GCF_045207655.1 of Embleya sp. NBC_00888. NCBI lineage: Bacteria > Bacillati > Actinomycetota > Actinomycetes > Kitasatosporales > Streptomycetaceae > Embleya > Embleya sp. NBC_00888. Next base: position 5,623,071 of record NZ_CP108785.1, read on the forward strand.
AAGCCGTGGAACAACTCGGCGATGCGCGTTCCGCCAGACGGCGCTCGGCCGCGAAACGCCTGCGCCGGCTCGCACAACCGGCCGCGGGCCCGCCGCTGCTGGACGCCCTACGGCGGGAGGTGCGTGATCGTCGCACCTGGGAGACCCAATACCAGATGGTCATGGCCCTGGGGGCGTGCGACCACCGGCCCGCCCTCGAACCGCTCGCGAACTCGCCCGACGGCACTTCGACGCCACCGCGGTGTACGACGCCCTCGGCGACACCATCGTGCGACTGAGCACCCCCGAGGACCCGGCCGGTGCCCTGCTCTGGTGCGTGGACAGCGGCACCGCAGCTCTCGCCGACGGCGCCCTGCGCGCCGTCGCCGTGCAACGCCTGCGTCTCGACCACAAACCGTCGACCGTGTCCTCGACTTCCTCGACCCCCTGGAACCCCACGACGGGCTGCGCTTTTGGGCGGTGGCCGCCGCGGCGGGCTGGTCCGGCCCCCGGGTCCGAGAGTTCCTTCAAGGCTGCGCGGCCGGCCCCCGCGCGGACGTCGCCGACGCGGCCGCATCCTCTCTCCAGGGCAGATACCAGACCTGGCGCCCGTGGTAGAACCGACCACCGCATCGACGACCGGCGCTCGCGGTTCGCGGGCGAACAGGATGCCGAGTGTTCCCGAGTGTCAGGTCGTCTGTGCCCGGTAGCGGTCGTGGGCTTCGAGGATCAAAGCCTTGCTGCGGGCCCGCGACTCCGCCGCCAGGTACAGCGATTCCAGCAGCGCGCGGTAGCGCTCCACGTCCTTGACCCGGCTCAGGTAGGTGGCCGCCTCGACATGTTCGAGGTAGACCAACTCCTGCAGGCCGCCGTGCGCGAACCGCAACAGCGTCATCGACGACGGCGGGGTGAGCGTCGCGGACTTGGCGAAGCGCACGATCCGCACCTGGATCCAGCGGCGTTCGATCGCCTCAAGCAGGAACCGCATCTGATCGGCCATCACCGCGGGCCCGCCCACCGGGCGCGCCAGGACGCTCTCGTCCAGCAACGCGATGAGCGTCTGGGTGCGTTGGCCGTTGCCCAGCACCTCCTGGCGGCCGCGCCGCAGCGCCACGCGTTGTTCGATCTCGCCCGGGTCGGCGTCGGGGAGGCCGTTGCGGATGACCGCGCGCGCGTACTCGGGGGTCTGCAGCAGGCCCGGGACCACGTGGACCTCCCAGGTGCTGATCCGGGTGGCCGACTCCTCCAGGCTGATCAACCGCCGCAACCAGCCCGGGGTCACATCCGCGTACCGGTGCCACCACGGTTTCTGGACGGCCTTGCGCAGCAGGTCCTCGACGGTGGCCAACGTGCCCGGCTCCCGCACCCCGTACGCCTTGAGCAGCTCCATCACGTCGCGGTGCTTGGGCGGACTCTCACCCCGCTCCAGCCGCGAGACCTTCGACGCCGACCCGCGCACGACGTCGGCTGCCGCCTTGAGCCCCATGTCGCTCTCCAGCCGCAGGTCCCGCAGCATCGACCCCAGCACCTTCACCGCCGCGGCCGGCCGATCGGGCAGCGGATCGGGACCGGCCTCGCGCGTGGAGCCCGTGGCGGGGTCGGGGGACAGGGACACGCGGCGACTCCCAAGCGGAACAAAAGAGGGGGTGTACGCGCCAGTATTCCAAAGGCGCACACCCCCGTCCGCCGATCACACGATCACACCGCGAGCAGGTCGCTATTCGAGAAGGCGGTCGAACTCGCCCGCCTTGGCCCCGGCCACGAACATCGCCACCTCCGCCCGCGTGTACACCAACGCCGGCCCCTGCGGATCCCGCGAGTTCCGCACCGCGACACCACCACCGGGCACCACGCCCAGCTCCACACACTGACCCGTAGCCGAACTCGCCGCGCTCTTGACCCACTCCGTCACGCCCAACGAAGCCGCCGGGGCACCGTTGACACCCTCGCGCACGTCCATCATCACTCCCTCAGCCGCCCGATCCGCCTGCCCCGAGACGAGGCCCGCGCGCGGCCGTGCAACGCCATATGCAATTGCACGAGCCGATTGGGACGATGCTAGTCACGGAATCGGGGGAGCAAAGTCCCCCGAAAGGGTGGCCACTTCCCGCCCGGGCCGGCCCGCGCCGCCGGCCACGACGTTCGGTGGGCCGATGGTCGTCCCGCCGGGAGTGCGGTCAGCGTTCGCCGGGTGTGCGGCCTGCCGTGGTCAGGATCGGCCCGAACGCGGCGGGCGGGTCGGGCTCGCCCATGGTGTGGGGCGTGGGTCCGGTGGCGTCGGTGGGCTCGGAGACCTTCCAGGTGTCGTCCGTGCCCCAGGTCATGCGTGCGGTGACGGTGAACCAGGCGGTCACGGCGCCGGGTTGGGCGAGCGTGTCGTCCGTCTCGGCGCCCTGGACGCTGTTTCCCCACACCGTGGCGCGGATCGACCCGTCGGCCTGCGTCGTGGTGAGCACCCGGATCGGGGTGAAGACGTTGAACGCGTTGGGGGAGCCGTTGAGCAGTCCGCGGGTGCCGAACCTCGCGGCGACCCGGCTCTCGGCGCCCGGGGCGGCGATCTCTTTCACGAAGGCGTCGCCCTGCTCGACCGGAGCGACGGTGAGCGCGAAGCTTCGACGCACGTACGAGGCGAGCGCGTCCCCGGCCCCCTCGGCGGTCCTGGCGAACCCGCCCGTCGCGACGGCCGGGACCGGACCGGCCGACGCGGCCCCGGGGGAACCCGCGGCGGCGGGCGCGGCGTTCGATCGCTCGGGAGCGGAGCCGCGTCCCGCGGCCCATCCGCCGACGCCCGCGCCGAGGAGAAGGAGTAGGACCACGGCCACCGTGGTGGCGGTGGACATCCGTACCGGAACCATCGTCGAGCCTTCCTCGTGTACGCGGCGCCCATGGGCGCCGCGCCTTTGTGTGTACGACCGGTTCGCGACCGGCGGTCGCGGGCGAGGGCCTCCCGACACGTCCTCGCGCGAGCACGAGGAGGCGAGCCCGTCGGCTCGGCCGCCCGAGACCGTCCGGTCTCATGCTCGCTCTGCGGTGTTCCTCGGGCAGGCCCTGCCTTGAGGACGATGATCCGGTTGAAGTGGCCGTCGACGAATGGCCCGAGAAGGCTCCCGGTCGACCGACGTTTCCCGAAACGAAGGCCACGAGCGGCCGTCGGCGTACCGCAGCCGGAGCAGTTCTTCCGCTCGGGCACAGGGGCGTCGGCCGACCGGCGACAGCACTACCACCGCTATCCGGAACCGGTCGGCCCCGCCTGCCTGGTCCAACTGGCGTGTTCACGGCACGCGCCGTGGGTGTGTGGGTGGTCGGCACCCAGCACACGGGCCCGGTCGGTGACCAGCGGCGCGAACAGGTCCCGCGCTTCGGCGGGGTTGCCGGCCTTGCCCGTCCAGCCGGCGTGGCTGTGGCGGGCCTGGAGGGTGTCGGGGTGGTCGGTACCCAGCACCCGTACCCGGTCGGCGATCAGCGACACGTACAGGTCCCGCGCCTGGGCGGCGTCGCCCGCGTCACCCGTCCAGCGGGCGTGCTCGACACGCGCGCCGTGGGTGTGCGGGTGGTCGGCACCCAGGACTTCGGTACAGCGGCGTACGAGCAAGGCGAACAGGTCCCGGGCCTCGCCCGGTTCACCGCTCTCACCGAGAGACTTTGCCCGGTCCCGCAGAGTATTCAGCGTGCTTTGGTCATCCCCGTCGGGATCTTCCGTGCCGGACGCCGTCCCGCCCGCGGCCAGCTCGCGCACCTGCGTCGGGAGTGGCGCCTGTTCCCGGGTGACCAGGCGCGTCGGAGGCGGAGGAGGGACCATCGCGGTCTGTTCCGCGGCGCCGCCGAATACGTGGCCGGGGCGGGCGCGGGTCTCGACCAGGTCGCACACCGCCGCGGGCAGCCACCCTCGTACCGCGTGCGCCCCCGCGTCCGTGCCCGCGTACCGCGCGAACCGTTCGAGGATCTGCTCGGGGCACGGCCGCCGCCCCGGTTCCTTGTCGAGGCAGTCGCGCACCAGCTCCACCACCCCCTCCGGCACGCCGTCCAGGTCCGGCGCGTCGAAGAACGTCGCGGTCATCACCGCGAAGACGTCCGCCCCCGCGAACGGAGCGCGCCCGGTCGCCGCATGCACCAGCAGCGCCCCCAGAGCGAACACGTCACTCGCCGGCGCGGCCGCCCCCCGCAGATGCTCCGGCGCCATGAACCCCACCGTCCCCACCACATGACCCACCGACGTCGACGCGGTGGAGCCGTGCAAGGCCTTGGCGATCCCGAAGTCGATCACCCGCGGCCCGTCCTCGGCCACCAACACGTTCCCCGGCTTCAGATCACGATGCACCAACCCCTCCTGATGCACCGCCACCAACGCCTCCGCGACCCCGGCGGCCAGCCACCACAACCCCCGCCCCGGCAACACACCACACCGCGCCACGACCTCCTCCAACGACGGCGCCGGCACGAACGCCGTCGCCAACCACGGCACCCGCTCACCCTCACCGGACACCCCCACCACCGGCGCGGTGAACACCCCGCTCACCCGCTGCGCCGCCCGTGCCTCGCGGACGAATCGCTTGCGGAAATCCGCGTCGTGGGCCAGGTGCGGGCGGATCGTCTTCACCGCGAACAACCGCGTCCCCAGGCCCCGGGCCAGGAACACGCGCCCCATGCCGCCCTCGCCCAGCACTCGCAACACCGTGTACGGGCCCACCCGCACCGGGTCCCCCGCCTCCGGCGGCGCACCCCACGACAGATCCGACACGCGGTACCCCGTTTCGTTGAGGAAGCCATCATCGCGAAAGACCGGACGCCGCGGTGGCAAACCCGACTCCGATACGGACGCACGCTGTTCGCCGCGCAAGCCCTTCGGGACGACCACGGTCCGGCCCGCCGGAGGAGGCGCCGACGACGCCGACCGGAGCTTCGGCCGGGCACGATCGGACGAGCCCGGCGAGACGAGGAGTCGCGCGCCGACCTTGCGGCTTCGCCCGGTTCGGGTCGGTTCGGGCGACGGGGCGGCCGAGGTTGTGCCGTGCCGGTGGCGAGTTCACGCCATCGAGGACCGTGTCGGTACCCGCATCGGGCACGGTGGAACCCGGAGAGGGTGATCGATCGTGGCTAAGGCCGGCTCCGTGTCGTGCTCATGGTCCTCGAAAGAAGGGCCCTCTCGTCGGTGCCCGTGCCCCTGTTCGGGCGGATCAAGGAGGCCCATTCGCGGCGACCGTTCGGATGATTTCGGGTATTGATCGCCCCATTCTTCCGACCGGTTGGGTGATTCCGGGCTCGGTGGTCCCGGTGTCGGGGCAGACCGCTCGACGAGGGAAAGGGGAAGCCGGGTGGCATCGGATCGGGGCAGGCGCCGGATGGCTCTGGCGGCCGCGGTTGTGGTGACGGCGTCGCTGTCACTCCTGCCGGGCGGCCCGGCGCAGGCGCAACCGCCCGCGCCCACGCGAGTGTCGGCGCCGTCGGTGTGTGCGGACGAGCCGCGGGACGCGGTGGCGCAGGTGTGTGCGGACCCGGCGGAGAACATGTACGGCGTCTTCCTGACGTTCGTGCATCGCCCGGTGGCGTACGGTGCGGGTTCGGACCCGGCGGGGGAGGCGTACAACAGCACCCGCATGTTCACCGCGGACGATCTGGGCCGCTCGTTCGAGATGGGCCTGCGCGCCCGCAACGACCCGGGCGGGACGCGGTATCAGCCGTTCTGGGCCAACCACGGCGAGAACTACGAGTTCCACGCGATCGGCCCCGAACACAACGTCGCGGACAACCGCTTCCACAGCTGGATGGCCGTCCCCACCTGCTCCGGCTGCGCCGCCTGGCGCGTGCATTACGACTTCAACCCGGTGGGGGAGACCACCGCGCAGGGCGCGCCGTTCGCCCGGCACACCGTCACCGGCTGGGACCTCCCGGCCGAATACGCGCAGAGTTCGTTTCCGCAGACGCAGGACCGGATCCGCTACCTCAACGGCAACGGCCAGTTCCTGCGCCACCCCACCGCGCACCTGAGCGTCCGTGCCCCGGCCGGGAACTGCGAACCCGGCGCCGACCCCGCCTATTGCTTCCGCTTCACCACGACACTGAACACCACCGCCGACCACCTCGTGTCCTGGGACGTGGCCAAGGACGTCGTCACCCCCACCCCACGCACCACCACCCGCAGCCCGAATCCCGCACAACCCGGCACGAGTTCGCCCGCGCCCACCGTCGCGACGCTCAACGGTGTCGCCCAACACGCCCTGCACACCTGCGCGAACACCGAACCCGACACCTGCCTCGACCACGTCCCCGGCCTACGCGCCTGCATCGACGCCGGCCTGCCCTGCAACGCCACCCCCGAACCCGCGACCGACCAGGCCACCCGAACCCACGGCGCGATCGACACCGAGGACCAGGCCCTGGCCACCGCCGCCCGGCTGCGCCCGGGCACCGACCCCGACACCCGCGCCCACGCCGCGACCCTCCCACCCGGCACGACCCAGGGCCAGGACACGGTGGGGCAGCGCCCCGTGTGGGTGGTGACCTCGAATACCGGCCGCATGCGCGCCTTCACCGGCGACCGACGCGAACACACGGGCTACCGCCTCACCTTCGACGCCCGCACCGGCGCCCTCGTCCACGCCTGCCTCGGCCCCGCCTGCACCCCATGACCCCCACCGCACCCACCCCACCCCGCGCTCACGACCGCGACTCCCGGAGGTCACACGTGACACCACCACGCCTGCGGCCGCGCCGCCGTGCGCTGCGCCGCGTCCTGGTCCCGGTGGTCGCGGCCCTGCTCACCCTGGCCGCGGCCCCCGCCGACACCACCCCCACTGCCGGCGCGGGCCCGGCCGGGATCGGGCCGGCGGCGCGGGCGGCCCTGGCGGCGGACCTGCGCCAGGAGTGCGCCCGGCATCCCGCCGAGGCGGCGTCGCCGACGGGGTGGGTGAAGAGCCGGTTCGAGGTGTGTGTGCATCGGCGGCGGGAGGTGGTGTTGACGACGAAGGACCGGCCGCCGAAGCGGCTGGGCACGATGTGGTTCGACGAGTGGCAACTCGGCTTCGCCTACGACGGCGACCGCCGCGTCGACTTCGTCTCCAGCCTGGAGAACATCCAGGCCTCGACCGTGCCCGGGCAGGACGCCCGCACGTGGCCGATCCGCGTCAGCTACAGCGCCACCGTCTCCGACGGCGGCGGCGCCGACATCGTCCGCCCCACAGGCCAGGACCGCACCGACCTGTGGGGCGCCTGGGACGCCCGCCCCCAGACCGTCCTCACCTACACCTCACCCGACGGCGCGGTCACCACACCCTTCAAGAAACTCTTCGCCACGATGCTGGTGCGGTTCGAGGTCACCGGCCCACCCGGCGCCGACCCCTACGTCGACGAACGCAGCGCCGCCCTCCGGGTGCGATTCGACTCCGCCGGACGCGTCGCCGGCAAGACCCGCGGCACCGTCTTCCCCGACCACAAACCCACGTTCGCCGTCAGCCTGGGCAACCCGGACGAGGACGAGAGCGCCCGCCACATCGACGACGCCCTGCACCACCCCGTCAAGACATTCCCCCCGACCGTCGGCAAGAACGTCCCCGCCGAACTCCACCGCCTGATCGACCCCACCCTCCAGGAACAGAACCGCACGGCCGCGGGCAAGGTGTGCACCGAGGTCTGGGGCGACTGGGCCGGGCAAACGCCTGGACTGCGACGAATACCCGTTCGCCGCGACCAAGGAGGGCGCCTCGCTCAGCGACGGGCACTTCTCCGCCCGACTGATCGACCGCGACGACAACCAACGCGTCGGCAGCCGGTTGGGCAGCACCTTCTACGGCGAACACCGCATGCTCGACGGCGACGCCTTCCTCGTCACCGTCGTCCCCTGATCCGGGGCCGAGCCCTACAGAGTGCACCGGCGGCAGGCGGGGCCCGAACACGCGCCGGCGGCGCACGACCAAGGCGACGGGGCGCTTCGGGATCGGCGTCGCCCAAGCGCCACCAACCGTCACTTGATCGTCCCTCCGTGCTTGGCCGCCCATCTGCGGGCCGTTTGGTCGCACAGTTTCATCGTGTACTGGTAGTCGGAGTGCACGATTCGGCCGGGCGGTCAACCACCAATGCCAGCGGAGGGCGTTGGTGGTGCCCAGGCCCCCGGCGCGGCCAGGCTCTGCTCGATGTGGACTTCGCACGTGTGACGGTGGTCGTGGAAAGCTGGGTCTTCGGCGATTTTCGTGAAGCGGATCATGGTGTGGTAATTGTGCTGGGTGCTCGGGGGTCAAGTCGCTGAACTGCTGAGAGTCCTGTTTCCGCATCTCGCGCGGGTGGCGGTCGAGGCGGTCGCCGCGGTCGGGAGGTCGGTGCGGATCAAGGCGCGTTGTACCGGTCTGGAGGCTGAGTGCCCGGGGTGCGGGTCGCCGTCCCGGCGGGTCCACAGCCGGTACGCGCGAATGCTCGCGGACACTGCGGTCTCAGGCCGCCCAGCCGGGATCGAACTGCATGTTCGTCGGTTCTTCTGCGACGAAGTCGCGTGCGGGAGAAGGACGTTCGCCGAGCAGGTCGACGGTCTCACCGTCCGGTACGGTCGGCGCACCCCGACCGCGCAGCGGCTGCTCGAACGAGTCGCGCTCGCGCTCGGCGGCCAGGCCGGCGAGCGGCTCACCGCGCACATGGCCGTCCCCGCGAGCGGGTCGACGCTGCTGCGGACGATCCACCGGCTCGACGTCCCCGCACCGCCGAAGGTGGAGGTGCTGGGCGTGGACGAGTTCTCGTTGCGGCGCGGACGCGTCTTCGGGACGATCCTGGTCGACATGGAAACGCACCGGCCCGTCGACGTGCTGCCGGACCACACCGCGGACACCTTCGCCGCCTGGTTACGCGAGCACCCCCGACCCCGAGGAGAGCCCCGCCCGGCAGCAGATACGCGCCCGCTGGACCGAGATCCGCACCCTCCATGAGCGGGGCCTGACCATCACCGCGATCAGCGAGCAGACCGGGCTGGACCGCAAGACCGTCCGCCGCTACGCGCACGCCGACCGCGCCGCGGCAGCGCTCTCGCACCCCACATGCCCTACCTCGCCGCGCGGTGGGCCGAAGGCTGCAACAACGCCCGGACGCTCCGCGACGAGATCGCCGCCCGCGGGTACACCGGAGGCCGCAAAACCGTCCGCCGCTTCCTCAACAGCCTTGCCGAGAAAGAGCTTTCGCCCATGAAGCCACCTCCTCCGCCGCCCGTCCGGGAGGTGGTCCGGTGGATTGTCCGCCGACCCGAGAGCGGCAGAGCGAAGCCGCCCGCCGGCAACTAAAGGAACTGTGCGAGCGCTGCCCCCACTTCGCGGAGATCAACCGACTCGCTCGCAGCTTCGCGACGCTTCTGCGGAAACGACATGGCCACCGGCTTCCCGAATGGCTCGCCCAGACGGACGTCTCCGAGATCAAGGAACTGCGCACGTTCGCCCAGGGCCTGCGCAAAGACCTCGACGCCGTCACCGCCGGCTTGACGCTCCGCTGGAGCTCGGGGGCGGTGGAAGGGCACGTGAACCGGACGAAGATGCTCAAACGCCAGACCTATGGCCGCGCGAGCTTCGGGCTTCTACGACGCCGAATACTCCTCGCGGATTGACGCGCTTCACGAAAATCGCCGAAGACCCAGCTCTCCACGACCACCGTCACCAGCGCGGGCAATGTCGATCCGAGTCGAACACGCCGACGGCGCCCTGGTGGTCGTCGGCGGTCTGCTGCGTTCGAGGTGACGAGCGGCGTCCGGAACACGAAACCCTGATGTCCGGGTCCAGCTCAAGTGGCGTCGCCGCGCTCGAGTGTCACGGCGAGACCCGGGACGTCCTGGACCGCACGGAGGCTTGGCCGCCAGTCGGCGCTGGCGCGTTGAACAATCCCGCATGGACCTGTTGGAGACGATCTCCGCGTCCAGGACGAACACGGCGAGACGCCGTCCGACTTCACCGCGGGAGGTGGTAGTGGGGGACGAGGTACCCGCCGAAATTGACCGACCAGGACCGCCTGGTCCTGCGCACCCTCGCCACGCATTGCGTCCTGACCTCGCATCAGATCACCGAGGTGGCGTTCAACAGCCCGAGCGCGGCCCGGCGCTGCATGAAGGACCTCGAAGACAAGGGGGCCGTCCACCGCTTCCGACCCTGTGCGGAAAACGGATCGAACCCGCTGCACTTCATCCTGCCCCCGGCCAGCGCCGCCGTGACGGCCGTTGAGACCGGCGAGTAGCCCGGCCCGGCCGCTCGCCGAGCCCTCGGGGACCGCCGACTCATCCTGGTGAGCGGACTGCGGAGCCCCTGGCCGAACGGCTCCGGAGCTATGCCGCCGGGCTGCGACACCTCGCGGAGAAGCACTACCGCGAACGGCTCACCATCTCGGAGGGGCCTGCATGAGCCCCGCACCTGACGAACGCGACCGCATCCGCGCGGCCATGGACCGCATCCTCGGAGGAACCCCGCAGCGGTCGAACGGGGCTCTGACTATCGTCGCTCTCGCCACCGAGGCCGACGTCCCCCGCGATGCCCTCACCCAGCGGCACCTCGACCTCAAGAACGAGTTCTACGAAAAGGACCGAGCCCGCGGCGAGATGCCCGACAGCGAGAAGCGTCTCCGGCGGCAGTTGGTGAAGGCCAAGGAACTCCGGGCCCAGGCACTGAAGGAGATCGGACAGCTCAAGGCCGACAACGAGGCACTGGTCGGCGCCCTGCACCAGGTGGTGATGGAGAACCGACAGCTCCGGCTTCAACTGGCCGAGCGACCGAGCAACGGCCATGTCCTTCCGACCCAGCCCCGACCGTCCGTCCGTTGAGGAAGAACCTCAACGGACGAATGGGGTGATGCCCAGAACTCAAGCCGAGACGCCTGCGCGAGCGCCGGATCCTGCCCGTCGTCTTGCGTAAGGGCTGCCCGAACATCAAGGGTCTGGGAAAATCCGCTAAGCCGTGGAGCAGACCTTCGCCCTGCTCCACCACTTCAACGCCTCGCAGTCCGATGAGAACGCCGCACCAGCTCCCACGACACCTTCAGCACTCGCCTGCAGCCTCATCTGCTACCGACGTCTCAAGAAGACCCGCTCATTGATCATGTTACGAGCCCTAAGAGAACCATTTGTCCTTTTCGGCAATGCGCAGTACCGGCTTGGGTTTCCGTGACGTGGACCGAAGTGTCTGCTCGGCTGCGATGATAAAACTGTCTGGGGCTGCATCTGGATTCTTCAGTACCTGTTCAGCTACGCCCCGAAGGGCGCGCTTCTCGGTAATCAACGAAGGAACAGGGAAGCTGTGATTAAAGAAGATTTCATGGCGGTAGAACTTTTTCGTGAGGGACAAGAGTTCTGTATCGCTGATGATTCCTTGAATGCGACGGTCCCAGGCGTACGCGAGGATGGACTGCGCCAACAGGGGAGAAATTTCATTTCCGGTCTTTTTGGAAAAAACTCGATCCTTCGCTGCCCCTGCAGGAAATCGATGGAAGAATAGGGTCAACATGCGTGATCCCATACCCGCCCTTCTGAGCCAGCTGGCGGTGACCTCAACCTCTTCGCCGGCGCGCCTAGATACGCGGATTGCTGCGAGGTTGGCAAGGTCTGCGAGGCGCATAAACGACGGTTCTGGAAGGGAGTCAACTACCGATTCGATGCTTTCCCAGAGTGCGCGCAGAGTATCTACATCAGCCCAGCAGTAAGCTGCTGCTAGCAGTCGCTCCTTTTCCGAATCTGTACTTGCTGCCTGCAGTTGACTGTTCCACCAATCGACATTTTTGCCGCGGCGTCTAGCATTGCGGATTCGATCAACAAGCGAATGCTCCTCTGAGAAGAATTCATCAGCACCGGTTCCTCGATCATGCTGCGAGGGCACTGACGCCGAGATCAGGCCGATCAGAAAAGTTGACCAGTTAATTCCGAATGCCGCATCGACTTCCCGGACAATGTATCGCCAGCTAGCAAGTCCCTCAATGAGTGATTCATCTCCCTCATAGAGAGGGCGGGCGATATCCGTAAGCAAGGCAAGCGGCTTGGACCGACTCTCTTCTAGAGGAATACCCATGTGCTGGAACATGAAGGTGCCTGCGCCTTCCATGGCCCGGTATGACCAAATGGCTGGCAGCGTACACAAGAGTGCCCGACCGAGAGCGCCAGGCCCATTCTCCACGTCGAATTGATCAGGCCCGTTTAGCTTAGCCAGGATCAGATCGCGATGGCGCGACACAGGCACGATATTTTTGTTAGGCTCCCCAGCCATAAATAGCCGCAGCAGCATAAGCGCGCTCTTCTCTCCGTGGAGCGATCTCAGGTGGCGTGACGGTGCACTGAAGCCAGCCCATTTTGCAAGACGCAGTAGTTTGAGCCGTTCAGCCTCATCTCCAGATCTAAAGCGGTCCAGCCACTCCGACTGCAACTCCGCTCTTTCTTCCGTTTGCTTCCCGAGAAGGAATGCGACAGCGCGAGTATGTTCGGTCGGCAAGCTGCAGTCGAAGAATTCTGCCCGCCGCTGTTCTGTAAGATATGCGGACCCAGTTGTCGGCGAGAGGCTCACGTCGAGATATGACGTCGCAGACCAAGGAGAGCGCCGATGCTCACTGTTTGCCAGATAGGCAGATCGGATTCCGTAGGAATTGAAAACCTTGTCAATCACCTTTTCCGTGGCTACCTTAGACTGGGAGAAGACCCAGTCTTGCAGGAGGGAAAGGGCCAATGAGCGAGGATAGGTTGATCCTGCCATCTCTGGTGCATCACATAGGGCGCAAACCCTTTCCGCGAGATCTAGCAATTCCCCGACCGTAAAGCAGCCCGCGAAGAACCGGGTTACATTCATCCAATAAGGGTTGCGCGCAATACCCTCAAAGCGATCAGGTTTCGTTCCACGGCCGACGCTAGTCGCAGGGACATAGGGTGCCGTATCGTACAGGTAGCGTGCCGCGAAATATTCACGCAGCGGTTGTACTTCGAATTCATAGGTCCCTTCTACGCGAGAAACTAGAGCAACCACTCGCTCGACCATGCCTGTCAGCAGGTCATCCAGCACGTCCGGCGGTTCTTTATGGGCGTTCAAATAGTCTGTGACAACCCGCTTTAGTTCGTCGAAGTTGATACGTCCTGTGGTGCGATTGCTCTCCGCTCTGGCGTGCATGTAATATGCCAGATGCTGATGCAAGCTGATCAAAAGCATCCGGTTCTTGCGAACTACTTGACTTTTTTCAACTTCCCGGTTGAAAAACGAGGCAATGTAAGCGTCATATAGTTCAGTCCGTTTATCAGGGAGGCTCGACCCTCGGTGGTAGATGAGACTCAGTAGAATGGAGAGCTGCATGGTGTTCTTCGCAAGTTCAGCCATGTGCGGTGCAGACATTTTTTGCTTCAGCACGTGACTGATTTCAATGATGTCTGATCTGTTCAGTTTTCTGGCAGTGCCCCACTTATCTGCATACTCAAGGGCCAAATCCTGTGGAATCGGCGCCAAGGATAGATAGTGGAATTTCGTGCGCGGGAAGGACGCGGCTCCAGTTACTGCGGTTGGCCGGCTTGTGATCAGAACCTTCAAGTTTGAATTAACTTGCCGCAAGCGCGTGATGGCGGAGCTGACTTCTTCAACGACCCGATGCCGGTCCTCCAGATCGGCGACCTCGTCCAACGCGTCGAGGATCAACAATACGGGACGTTCGCGTGCCATGAATGCGACATCGGATACGTCAAACACGACGCCCCCAGAATACCTCTCGATGTGGCCGGCAATAGCACCTTCGAGAGTTTTGGGTTTATCGTGCTGTGAGCCTCCTGTTCCAGACCACGGGTCTTGCCCTTTCATCCATGATGCAAGGTCCCGCAACTCAATCTTGAACGGAATTAGGATTGCGCTCTCGGTGTAGCGTGGTAGCTGTCGCAGTTCGTCCTCTCGGCTGAGGATGCGCAACCTGTGAATTTGCGCCAGGTACTGAGAGAGCGTTGATTTGCCCTGACCGGGGGCGCCCTCCAACACGATTGCGGGGCAGTTCTCCATGAATTGCTCGTCCATGAGCAATTCGGCAGCTCCGCTAAAAGCTTTCGAGGATTCCAGCATGTAAATGAGTTCTCGGTGATGCATGCCCTCGGGGAAGAGAAGCGACGGTGCCATCGCAGTCATTTGTTCAAAGCGCGCCTGGGCTGCGGTATCACTCCCGTCTCTTGCCTCCCTAATCCTTCGCTTAAGGTGATTGATATAATGCAGTGCAAGATGATCAGACTCCGACTTGCTTGCAGTGTTTGGGATTGCTGCCGGAACGTCGATGAAAAGATTGAGCAAGGAACTTGGGAGAAGCTCGGCCTGTTTGAATCGAATAGTCGCCTCGAACTCTGCTTGGTGGGCGAAATAGGCGGTCAGCGCCATTTGTCGACGTTCGGAGTCCTGACGCGATCCGAGGTTCTCCCATAGAAGGCGAAGCATGTCGACGCCGGATAGCAGTGTCGGGTATCGAAGCTTCAGGTCAAATTGACCGTCAAGTCGCCTATCTAGGTCATCGCGCCACCAGCAGTAAGCGTCAATGGGGACATTGTCTGCGAGATACGCATCGACTTTGTCAATGGTGCCACTGTCGAGACTGGCCGTTGGTGGGACATTAGTAATGATGATATACCGTGTTGCGCCTCGCTCGACCAGTCTGTCGATTTTCTCCTTTTCGCCCTTAAGGGCATCAATAATCCACTTGCTGGGGTTCTTGATGGCGCTGGGATTGCGCGTGAATTTGACTTGGAAGACCGTTTCGAGGCGACCGCCCGCGCGGGAAGTGGCGTCCCGCCCCCCGTCGGCCATTCCAATAGGGAAGCATTGAATGTTGTCATACTCGGTAGTCAAAAGTGATTGGCAAAGCATCTGAAATCGCTGATCCAGCAGCGATTCATAGTTGTAGTCCACTGATCCTCCGAAACTTACTCTTCTTGGCGGGCGAAGTCATGGCTGGAGCAATTTCAACGGTGGGTGGGTGGTGGGGTTGCCATCCGCGCAGGGCCCCCGCGACGTCGTGGTTGAGGTCGGTGATCGCGTGGGCGGTGGCGTCGGCCCAGATGGGGTGGAGGCCGGGGACGACGGTGCGGGCCTCGGTGTCGGTCAGTATCGGTAGGTTCGGATATTCGTCTGTGCGGAATAGCGCCTTAGGCGGTGTCAGCGGGCAAGGGCAGACTGATCACATGACCGCCTCCCTCAACGTCTCTCGTCACGTCCATGCCGAACTCGCTTGGGTGCGGTCGATGGGTGGCCCATTGATCGTTATCCCGGTCTCCGCGCTGGACAAGTGGGGCGGATGCACGGAAGACGGAGTGATCGTGGGCGGCACCGAGGTTCCCGACGACTACGACCGCGCATGTGACGTGGAAGGCTGGGCGGGGATTGTCGAAGTCGGCGCCAAGGGATCAGGGTTGGTGCTGGCCGACGAGCCTGCCACGACCTGCTACCTCTCTGAGCAAAATGTCTTCCTGCGATGGCTTGCCGCCGACTCTGACGCCGAGCTCCTTGAAGCTGCCAACGCCGTCTTGGAGGACCCCGCAACCGACTGGGAAGACTGTGGGGTCTGGGAGGCCGATGGGGCAGCGGTGCTCCTGGACTCCGCTGTCGCGGGAGCTGACCTGGCCATGGAGTACCCGGATCAGGAAGGCTTGCCAGAGCAGGCCAAAATTGCCGTGCCGGCGGGACGTTGGAGAGTTCGCGCATTTCACAAGACAGGCGACTTTCCGTGGGTGGGGATCGTCCAGCTCCTTCCTGCGCAGTCAGTCTCAGCCCTCTGATCGACTGGCCACTTCGGCTGCATAGGCGGTTCTGATGGCGCCGGCCGACCACCGATCAGCGGCGGATGGGCTGACGCCCAGGAGTCGTTCGAGGACGCCTGCGGGCATCGTGGTGCAGATGTCGAGCAGGGCCGCGCAACGGCCGGATTCCGAGTAGAGCCCGATCTTCCGCAGGCGGGCGCCGAGTTGCTTGCTGGTCAGATGCCTTCCTGGCTGTTGAGTCGGGAACAGCCAAGGGGCATTGGACTCGTTTCCCATCGCGACGTGCTGGTGCTCGTTGGCGATGTCGACAAGTCGGAGGATCAGGTCGTCCAGGGGCGGCGGCATCCGCAACGGGATTTCGCGGAGTCTGAGGGCGACGCCGTTGCCGTTCTGGACGACGTGATCGGTGGTCAGGCGGCAGGTCCGGGCGGGGGTCTGGCCATAGAGCAGGACCATCAGCCCGGCAACGCGGTCCTTGATCTCGATCGAGTCGTCGTTCAGGAATCGGCGGGCAAGGCTCCATCGCGCGTCGGCGTCCAGTGGGGGGTGGAAGACGCGTCGGGGCCGGGCGGGGATGCTGATGTCGGTTGCGAACTTGCTGCGAACCGCCCAGGTGACGAACGGGGCGGCGCCGTAGGGGCCTTGGTGGTCCTCGGAGGTGAGCCAGTGGTCGACGAGCGCCTGCCGGCAGGTGGCCAGCGTTTCGCCCCGGCCCTTGATCCAGTCGAGGAAGGCGATGGCCTTGGCGATCTGGGTCTGGGCGATGTTGGTGGACGCCTCGGAGGTCGGCTTGCTGCGGGCCCGCCGTCTCACTCGTGGGATGCGGTCCCAGCAGGCGAACGCGGTGATCAGCCTGCGGTCCTCGGCATCGTCGATGGTGGCGATCTTCCGCTCGACCCACCGCTCCAGCCGGGCCAGGTGTGCGTCGCGGACGGGCAGGACGCCGGCGGAGACGAGGACGGAGCGGAAGTAGTCGACGGCCAGATCCTTCTGGCCTCCCACCATGCGGGCGTCGAGGCCTTCGTGGGTGAGCTCGCAGGCCCCGGATGCGAGGTCGGTGACCAGGCGGGCGGCGGTTGCGGATTCGCGCAGATAGAGAAGTGTTCGGCGGGAGTTGAAGTTCAGCAGTGCGTCCACGATTCTGTCGAGTTCGGGTCGCGTCGTGCCGTCCGGCGAGGTCAGGAGGTCGCGCAGGTAGCATTCGCCGGCGCATCGTCGGCAGAGGTCGTAGTGGAACAGCCGCTCGACGGTGCCGCAGTGTTTGCACTGCTTGACGGCCTCGGGGGCCCTCTTCCAGCAGTTCTCGCAGAACGGTCCGCGTGGGGTCCGGGCGACGACGCGCGACGGGGTGCCGCAGTCGGTGCAGGATTCCAGCTTGAGCGAACACATCCGGCAGCGGGGCGAGTCGGTGTCCCCGAAGTGGCAGGGCCGCATCTTGCCGCAGGAACCGCACTTCACGACCGGCGGTTTGAGGCAGACACTGCAGATCGGCCCCTCCTCGTTGCGGGTGGCGACGGCGCCGAGACGGCCGCAGGCTCGGCATTTTTCCTGGTAGGACGCCTCTTTTCTGCGGCAGGAGATGCAGAGCGGGGCGCCGGTGTCGTCGCGGCCGGCAACCGGGAGGCTTCGGCCGCACCACTTGCAGGGCTCGGCTTTCGAGTGGTTGTAGCAGGTGCCGCAGACCCGCAGCTTCTTGATCGAGTAGCCGAGGCGGACGGCTCGGCCGCAGTGCGGGCACTTCGGGGCGGGGACGTCGTCGGCTCCCTCTTGGTGGAGCCGGGTGGCCAGCAGCACGGTCCTGGGCGAGTAGTGGTGAGCCTTCCCGGCCAGCAGGCCGGGCTGATGCCGAAGATCCCAGAGCAGTCGGCGGATGACGGAGGTGTTCCCGGCTGTGACATCGGCTATCACACGGTTGAGTACCAACGCGTCGACGCCGAGGGCGAGGCCGTGCAGGTGGTCCAGGAGGTCGGTGGCCGGGTCCTCGGTGCACTCGGCCTTGAAGCAGAGACGGCAGACGTCCCGGCCTGCGGGGTCCAAGCCGTAGCGCGGGGTGGCGCCGTTGCCGCAGGCCGCGCAGGCCCAGCCCGCCGACCTGCGAGAACTGCTGCATGAGGAGCAGATTCGACCGCTTTCGCCGATGCTCATCAGCGGCCGTAGGTTGCCGCAGCGTGAGCAGAGCGGGCGGACGACGCTCGTGGCACCGAGCTCGGTGAGGATGCGAATGAAGCGTTCGACCGAGGCCGGGCCTTCGGCCCGGCCCGAGGTCAGCAGACCCGGGTCGCCGAGCAGAGCACGGCCGAGCCGGACGGCGTCCGCCTTCGTGCGGACCGCCCGGCGAAGCGCCTCCTGGACGGTCTCGGCGGGCAGACCGGGCTCGACGTCGGCGACCAGGTCGCCGATCACCGCGTGCGGGTCGTCCGCCACCCTGGACTCGGCGGTCACGACCGGGTGATCCGGGCCCGCTTGGGCCGGAAGTCGCCGACGCCGGTGGTCTCGGTGCCGTCCGCGGCCTTGTTCGCCCGGGGCCTGCCCGCGGCGACGGGCTCGATCAGGTCGTCCGTCTGGCAGTCGAGGATGTCGAGCAGGGCCATCAGCACCTTGAGGTTGAGCCGTTCCGGCGTCTCGACCACCAGCCGGTAGATCTGACTGGGTGACAGGTCGATGCCCCGCTCGGCCAGCAAGGGCCGCAGGTCGGTGGTGGAGAACATGCCCTTGGTCGCCATGACCTCGCGCAGGTGCCACTTGTAGTCGAGCTTGGCCGACATCGTCATCCGTTCCGTTCCTGGGCCGTGAGGCCGGAGTCGTTGTCGAAGGCCAACTCGATGGCCTTGAGCATCATCGTGTTCGCGAAGTCGTCGCTGACCGCGGTGTAGAGGGCGGTCGTGGAGGCGTAGAGGTGGCCGACCTGTTCTTGGATGAACTTCGGATCGACGCCGTCCTCGATGTTGTGCGTGACATACGAATGGCGCAGACAGTGCGGAACGAGCTCTTTGGGAAGCCCCAACTCATCGCGGTAGAGGGCGAACCGGTCCTCGATCTCGCGGACCTGCAGCCGACCGCCGCGTTCGGTCAGCCAGAGGGCCGGGTGGCTGGGGAAGCCGTAACGGGGCCGGATGTGGACGACGTAGTCCTCCAGGGACTCGACCGCCCACGGCATGATGCTGGCGACGTTCCGCCGCCGGGGCCCCGACCCTCTTGTGCCCTTGGCCTTGCGGACGTGCATCATGCCGAACCGGCCGAGTTGCGGGGCCTTCGCGTTGCGATAGAAGTCGACGACATCCAGGCCGGACGCCTCCGAGGCCCGCAGCCCCCACCCGTAGATCGTCTTGAACAGGGTGGAGTCGCGGTAGGCGGTCAGAGCCCCCTTGCGGCCCCGCTTGATCGCCTTCTCGACCCGCTCGTCGATGTGGTCGAAGAAGAGCTGGCACTCTTCCCGTGTCATCGGCCGGCGGTCTTCCTCGCCTTCGTAGCCCACGAGGTGTTCGCGCCGGTTGCCGTCGTGGAGGATCGGCGTCGGGTGTGTACCGAATCTCCCCAGGCAGACCTCCACCCACCCGTAGACCGGGTTGAGCAGGTAATCCATGAACACGCCCACGGCCCCCTGGTAGGTGCGGAGCGTCGCCTTGGCCCGGTTGTGGCGCATGACCAGGTCGGCCATCCACTCGTCGATGTCCGCGGCCGTCCACGTCCACGGGTACGCGTTTGTGAAGTCCCTGAACTGCTCGACGATCTTCCGACGGTCGCTGACCGTCTTCTTCTGGAGGCCTCGGCCGCCGATCTGCTGGCGTGCCCAGCCCGCCAGCATCGCCTCCAGCACCGCGTCCTCGGGGTGCAGCAGATGCACCCCGGAGACCAGCTCCAGCCGAGCCGAACCAGCGACTTCACGCGTACCTTCGAACACTCCCCGCCCTCTCGTCAGAGGGTAGAATCATGCATCTGATGACTGATCATGGCCAAATTGCCAGGTCAGAGCTGCGATCACATCGGCATGCCAAGCAGGACGAGGAGGCTAGACTTCCCGCAGTACAGCGGCATGGGCCCTGTGCGGATCACGCATCAGATGCAATTTCCCGGGGTTCGGCTCGAGGCGGATGCGGCGGCAGGTGAACGAGTGCAGGTTCGGGGCCCGTTGCGGCAGCGCCGCACCCCAGGCGGGGGAGCCGATCGCGATCAGCGCGATGTCGACGCGTGGATCCTCCGCGAGGGCGGCGAAGTACTCCAACGCCTCGCGCGGCAGCACGTCGGCGCGGTCGAGGACCACGGTGCGGCGGGTGCGTTCGAACGCCCGGGTGAGGCCGTGCTCGAAATCGGTGCGCGAGCGCGGGGTCGACGTCCCCGGCCACAGCCGCTGCCACAGGGCGTCGCGCAGCATCGCCGTGGTGGGGCGCGAGCGGAACGTCAACCACACCGCGTCCCGCCCGCGTTCACCACGATCGGCGCGTAACGCGTCGGCGACGGCGGTGCTCTTCCCGACCCCGGGCGCCCCGGTGACACATGCCAGTGCGGGCATCGCGGCGACTTCCCGCACCGCCTCGTGGACCTCCGGCAGCCCGGCGGTCACCGCCGTGCCCCATCCGGACACGACCACGGAATCGACCTCGGACTCCACGAACACGCGACGATTCCTCCCGATCGACACACCCCGAACGCGACCCAGTCTGGCTGCGCCCCACCCACCACGACACCGAAACCGACGAAGACCACCGACCACCGCACCCGCGGCGCCGTCGTGTTCCACCACGACCGCACGCTCCTTCGCTCGAGCACCCCGATCCCCGTACGGGGCGGACCCGCACGAACCGGCGCCCGGCCGGCGCGGTCCCTGGTGTACCGGCCGCCAGGCACAGCACACAGGGCGAGCGGTGACGTGACCCAGTGGACGGCCGTCCCGGGCGCAACGGATTTCGTCGGGGCGCCGCGTCCGGGTCGGGGCGTGGTCGTTCACTCCCGGGTGGCGGTCACCAGACGTTCGCCGGCGCGGCGGGCGAGCCGTTCCAGGACGACGGGGTCGAGGCCGGCGTCGCCGACGACGAGGAGGGTGACGGTGTTGGGGCCCACCCGCACGGTGATGATGTCCCCGGTCGAAACAGCCGTACCCGGGTTGACGCCCGGGCGCATCACCATCCGCATGCCCACAGCCTCGTCCCCCACGACAGGGGCGGCGATGGCACGGTATCGGATGGTGGCGGCACCGTCGGCCACAGGGAAATCGACATCCCCGCAGCTCTCCACCATCGCGCGGGTCCAGCGAAGCTGGACCACCGCGCCGTCCCCCGAATGGACATGCGTGGAGACGATCACCTTGACCCCGGTCCCGTCCTGCTCGAACTCGCGCTCCACACCGACGGTCACGCGGGTGGCGCCGGTCCGCGCATCGTCGAGCGCCTTGTCGCACGCCCGGCTCCCGGCGGACTTCGGAAACGCCTCGTCGCCGGGACCGGGCACACCGTCCTCGAGGGCTCCCGCGCTCCAGCCCGGACCGACGTCCTCGGGGGTCAGGACGCTGCGCCGCGCCTGATCCTGGGTCAAAGGGCCCACCGTCGGGGCGAACTGGGGTATCGGCGGGGCCTGGGTTCGGTGCGGGCGCGGGAGGGAGCCGCCGTCGGATCCGCAGGCGGTCATCCCGAACAGCAGCGCGGCGGTTGCGGCGGCCGCGTGGGCACGACGGACCCTCGAATACGACAACACGACTTCTCCCCCGAACGTCGATCCATGGCGCGCAGTCGCGCACACGCGACCCACGCGTGCGGATCGTAATGTCTGGTGGACGCACGGCGACAGTCCCGTGCCGCCGGAGCGTTCCGTCCGCGCCCGACACGACACGGGGGACCCGGGAAGGCCGGCTTCCCGGAACGCGAGTATCCCCCTGGGGAGTTCGCCGCAATCACGAGGAGCGAGCAGTGCCACATGCTGTTCCTGCCCCGCCCGCCGGGGCCGTCGACGTTCACCGTCCGCGTCGAGTCCGCCCCCTTGCCGCGCCCGGGCAGCTCCCGGAGCAGGCGGCCGGACGCGCTCGGGACGGCGCACCAATGGACCGCGAACGACCCCACCGCCCTGGCCGAACGCGCCGCCCGCGACCTGAGAATGCTGCTGCCGCGCCTGACGGGCGGCCGATAGCGCGGGCGCAACCG
The DNA here is from genome assembly GCF_045207655.1 of Embleya sp. NBC_00888. Classification (NCBI taxonomy): domain Bacteria; kingdom Bacillati; phylum Actinomycetota; class Actinomycetes; order Kitasatosporales; family Streptomycetaceae; genus Embleya; species Embleya sp. NBC_00888. The sequence goes on from NZ_CP108785.1 coordinate 5,644,878, forward strand.
CGACAAGTCGGCGCCTGTGCCGTCGAAGCGGTCCTAGTCTGGCGGGGTGACCAAGACTGCGCAGGACCTGCCGGGCGACCCGTCCGAGCTGCACCTCGAGTACTCGTTGCGGCACCGTCTGCGCGAGGACCCCCACGACCACACGATCGAACGCTGGACGGTGACGGTCCGGCACGGCTACGAGGTACACGACGACACCCGCTGCCCGACCCTTCTCGGCTCGGACGGCGAGATCTCCTGCGAGGACGAGGCGCCGGGCCGGGACGACACCTTCTGCCCGGCGTTCGAGCCGGACGGCGTCGCAATGGGGCGCATGGTGTTCTTCCGTGTCCGGATGGACCGGGGGATGAACGCGTGGTGGGCGATGGAGGAGGAGTCCGCGGACCTGCACCGGATCGGCTGCGTGCTGCTCGACGAGGAGAGCGGGGACTTCGGCGAGCGGGCCGCCGAGTACCTGGAGTACATGGGGGTGGATCTGCTGGTCATGGACAGGGTCGTCCTGGACGAGCGGTGGCGGGGGTTCGGCCTGGGGCCGATCCTGGCCGCGGAGGCGATCGAACGACTGTCCCCGGGCACGCGGGCGGTCGCCTGCATGCCCGGGATCTCCGACCGGGAACCGGACCGGGAGCTTGGGCGGGAGGAGTGGGACCGCGTCACGGCGCGGATCACCGCCGCGTGGGCCAGGGTCGGCTTCGAAGCCTTCGCGGACGGCGTGCACCTGATCGACCCGGCGACGGTGGTCGCCGAGGAAGCCCTGTCCGTGCTGCGGGAGGACTTCGACGACCTGTGCCGGAACTGGTCGAACCCCGGAAGCGGCGGGTCCGCGGCAGGATGCCTGCCCCGACCCGGGAGCGGCAGGGACGAGAACGTGCCGCCCGCGGACGCGTCCTCGTCGACGCCACCGGCGACCGTCACCGACCTGGCGGCCAGGCGTCGTGCGGTGACATCGTCACCGCACTCGGAGTTGTGATCACCGGCCCCGACCACCGGCGCCGTGCATCGGCAATCGGGAACCCGGGCACGAGGAGGGGCACTTCGGCTTGACGACCCCGTTCGTCGGGTCAGCGCCGGGTCGGACGCATCGAGGGACGCGAAGCAGTACGAGGCCCATCGACGACGCGCGGTGCGCCGCACCGGAGGGGGTCATCCCGCCGAGTAGGGGTCCAGCCGTGAATATCTCCGGGGCAGTGTGGTGAGCAACGCGGCGAGGTCGACGCGCACCGTGCACTCGGTCACCGTGCCGGAGGTGACGAGACGTCGTTTGCCGCCCGGGGTGTGGAGTGCGACGGCGGCTGTCAGAGTGCCCCGGCCGGCCCGCCGTCCGTCCAGCCGCGCGAGGTGTTCCCACATCGGTACCGGGTCGCAGGCGTGGCCGGGTGTCGCGCACTCCTTGCCGCCGTGGGGTTCCTGCAGGTTCGAGTGAGGTCCCCAGGCGCCCAGGCCGGTGGACAGGTGTGCGTGGAGTGCTCCGTCCTCCACCCAGGTCGAGCGTTCCCACGCCCGGCCGGCCGGTGTCACCAGGCGTACGGTCGCGGCCAGGTACAGGCCGTCGCCGGGTCCCCGGTCCGGCACCGCGCGCCGTCGCGGCCCGGTGGCCGTGCGGATCGCCGCCGCGAGGGCGTCGCTCTCCACCTCGATTGCCGTCGGTGCGTTCACGGCGCCGCGAACCCTCGGAGCCGGGCCACGTCGCGCGGCCGTGCCTGCCAGCGCACCGCGGACCCCGACATCGTCCGGACGGGTGGGGCGTCCGCCGCGCTGCCGATCAGCCCGTGCCGCCCGACCAACAGGAGTTCCAGCGCCATCCACGACGCCGCGGTGCCGTACGAGAGCAGCGTCCGGCCGTCCACGTACAGCACGGCACCCGGCGACATGTCCACGTCGGCCGACTCGAAGAGGCGGCCGTCGGTGCCCGGCAGGGTGGGCCAGACCCCGAAGGGGCCGGCAAGGGCGGTGTAGTCGTGTGCCATGTAGCCGCAGCCCGGGGTGTACGGGGCGACCCGGGCCCACGGCCGGGCCCCGTCGTGCGCGAGCAGGCACACCACACCCATCGCGTGGCGCGGGTCGACGAGATGACCGGGACCGTGCCCGCGTTGGTGCATCGGCACCGTGACGCCCCCGCTGCCACACAGGAGGGAGCTCGCCACGACCCCCACATCGGGGCCGAGCCCGGCCCGGGGCAGGGCCAGGGCGTGACGCCCGATCACCCGCTCCACCCATCTCGCGTGCGTCACGTGCGGATTGTCCACGCGAGCCGCGTCACCGGCCATGGCCCGGCCCTCGGCGACGATGCCCGCGTACCGGCGCGTCTCCTGCTCGGGACGGCACCACGCGTCGAGTGCGTAGCCGTTCGCGCCCACGGGCGACGAGGCCCGCAACGCGTGATCGCTGCGCGCCGCGTAGGGCGAGTCCGGCGGGCGCACCGGCCCCGTGGGTGCCACGACAACACCCTCCAAGGGCTCACCCGTTGCGGCCGGGGAAGTGGCCAGCGAGGGATGCGGGCCCCGCGGCCGCACGGGCAGATCCCGTGCCCGAACCCCGTCGTGTCGATCCTCGCCGGGCATGGGACGGTCCGAATCGTCGATGCCTTCGGCGCCCGCCTGCACGGGCGCCGCGAGTCTGCTCACGTGATCCTCCGAGGAACGAGGGTGGAGCCGGCCCCACCCGTGTTGGGCCGGCGCCCGGGTGGGTGGGGGACGGCCGTTGGTGGGCGACGAGGTCAGCGCGGGGGCGGAGGAGGGTATGCGAGGTGGAGGCCGAGCCGAGCGTGTAGCGACTCGGCTTGTGCCAGGGTCAGGTGGTGGGCGTGGATGACGCCCGTCTCCACCCGTGCGCCGTACGTGTAGGCGACGCGCACCGTGATGGGCCGCTCGCCTGTCGTCGACTCGACCCGGACCTCGCAGACCCGGAGCCCCTCCTCGGCCACGTCGCGGCCCCTTCCTCGGGCCCGGATGCGAAGCGGATGCTCCGAACAGCGGGCCGGGCCGCCACGACCAGTCAACGGCGATGCGTCGACCAGGCGCCCATCAAAGCCGGCGCCGATCGCCGACCGGCGACCCATCATTTTGACCATCGGTTTGCAAAGCCGGTCGGGCTGCCGACACCTCGTCGCTACGGTCGGCCCATGACCGGCAACTCTCAGTTGGCCCATGTGATTCGCAGCCGTGGCCTGACCCACCGTGAGACCGCCGAGCACGTCAACGACGCGATAGCCGACATCACCGGATCGCGTGGGTCCGTCACCGAGCTCACGGTCGCGCGGTGGGTGTCGGGCAGGTCGCAATGGCCGCAGGCGCGTCAACGAGCCGCCCTCGAGGCATATTTCGGATGCCCCGTCGAGGAGTTGGGGTTCATCCCCCGCCCCCCAGGCGGGGGCACCCGGAAGGACGCGCCCGTGAACCGCCGTCAGTTCCTCGCCGCCGGCACGGCCACTGCCGTGCCTCTCGTCGTTCCGACCCGGCGCACGCTCGGTACATCCGACGTCGAGCGCCTGCGCGGTGAACTCGACCGACTCACGGCCGCGGACGACCGGCACGGCGGTACCGACAGCATCGAGGCTCGCGCCGTGCACCTCGCGCGGCACACCCTCGAACTCCAGCAGTCCGGCAACGCGTCGGCGAGGGTACGCGGCCGGCTCTACGGCCTCGCCGCCTCCTATATGTCCACCGCCATGTGGGCGAGCGTCGACGCGCGCCGCCCCGGCCGGGCCCGTCGCCACCTGGAACAGGCCGCGCACCTCGCCGGTCTGTCCACGGACCGCGCGATCCAGTGGCGTATCTGGAGCCACACCTCGATCCTCGCGCTCCAGCAGCGCAACCACGCCGAGGCCCTCGCCGCGGCCGAGGCCGCGCGCGCGGCCCCGATGACGCGACGCAGCCCGCTGTTTCGGTCGTTGGCCGCCGCCCGCGTGGCAGGCGTGTACGCAGCCACCGGCGACCGCACCGCGGCCCTACGGAACTACGAACGGGCACACCACGCTCTGGCCCGGGTCGACAACGCCGAGGACCGCCCGAGTTGGATGGTGTTTTACGACGCCGCCGAACTCGCAGGCCTCGCCTGCGTGATGCACCTGGACCTGGGCCGGCCAGCCGAGGCCGAGGCCAGCGCCCATCACGCCCTCGCCCTGCTCCGCCCCTGTCTGCAACGCAACCGGGCGTACTACACGGCGTACCTCGCCCGCGCCCAACTCCGACAAGGTGACCTCGACCAGGCGTGCGCCACCGCCGCCCGTGTCGGTGACGGAGCCCCGCCCACGGGCCGTACCGGCGACCTGCTCACCCGCTTCGGACGCGAACTGCTCACGGTGGCCCCCGACTCCCGCCACACTCGCGGGTGGATCACCCGACAGCGCGAGACCCGCACCCAGGAGTGACACGAGATGGACCTACGGCACTACCGCCTCGCCGACCTGGACGAGGCCCGACCGATCCTGACCCGGATCTACACCGAGGTCTACTCGGGAGACCTCGCCGACGAGTTCCACACCGCCGAGCGCTTCGAGGAGCGCTTGAAAGGCCACACACGCGGCCCCGACTGGCACGCGGTGATCGCGTACGACGCCGACGGCAACCCCGCGGGGTTCAGCTATGCGGCACCCCTCACCCCGACCGCGCGATGGTGGTCCGCTCTGGTGACACCGGTTCCCGACGGGTTCACCGCAGAGACCGGCGAGAGGACGCTCGCCCTGTTCGAACTCATGCTGTTGCCCGCACACCGCGGCGGCGACCTCGCCCACCGGATACACGAGGAACTGCTCGCCGCGCGGACCGAGGAGCGCGTGACGCTGCTGGTGGACCCCGAGCACTCCAAGGTGCTCGCGCTCTACGAGGCGTGGCAGTACCGGCGTGTGGCCGACGCCCAACCGTTCGCCGATTCACCCCGATACGCGGTGATGGTCCGCCAACTCACGTAATCGACCACAGGGCGCCTGTCGCTGGTTCCTGAAAACTGACCCCCAGGAGGCTTCCGAAAGTTGACCCCCTTGTTGATCATGGGGGGTGCTAAAGGTGGAGGATTGGGCCGAGATACGTCGTCTGCATCGAGCGGAGGGCGTACCCATCAAGGAGATCGCGCGGCGGCTAGGGGTGGCCCGGAATACCGTGCGGGCCGCGTTGAACTCAAACCGGCCGCCCAAATACGAGCGGGCCCTGCAGGGTTCGGTCGTGGACGCCTTCGAATCGCAGATCCGTGTCTTGTTGAAGGAATGGCCGAGGATGCCGGCCCCGGTCGTCGCGGAACGGATCGGCTGGCCGTACTCCATGTCGCCGTTGAGGAAGCGACTGGCTCTGCTGCGGCCCGAATACGTGGGCATCGACCCGGTGGATCGTGTCCACTACGAGCCCGGCGGGATCACGCAGTGCGATCTGTGGTTTCCCGAGACGAAGATACCGGTCATGACCGGTCAGGAACGGATTCTGCCGGTGCTGGTCATGACGCTGGGGTTCTCCCGCCACTTGTCCGCAGCGATGATTCCGACCCGTCAGGGCGGCGACATCCTGTCGGGTATGTGGTCCCTGATCGGCGCGATTGGGCGGGTCACCAGAACGCTGGTCCGGGATCGGGAGTCCGCGATCGGCGGGACGGGTCGGGTGACTGCTCCGGCGGCGGCTTTTGCCGGGACACTGGCCACCCGGATCCAGCTCGCGCCGCCGCGGGACCCGGAATACAAGGGAATGGTCGAACGGAACAACCAGTTCCTGGAGACATCGTTCCTGCCCGGGCGTCGGTTCACCTCGCCGGCGGATTTCAACGGCCAGCTGGCGGAATGGCTGGTGCGGGCCAACTCCCGCACGGTCCGCTCGATTCAGGGCCGGCCGGTCTACCTTTTGGAGACCGACTATCAGTCGATGCTTCCGCTGCCGCCCGTCGTCCCACCGATCGGGCTGAACAACCGGATTCGTCTGGCGCGTGATTACTACGTACGCGTCGACACCGTCGACTATTCCGTGGACCCGCAGGTGATCGGCCGATTCGTCGACGTGACCGCGTCGCCGGAGGAGGTGACGGTGTTCTGCGGACGGCCAGGTCGTCGCACGTCACCACCGGTCCTGGGCCAAGCAGGCCGTGGTCACCGACCCCGCTCATGCGGCCGCCGCCGCCCGGATGCGCCAGGCCCTCGCCCTGGAACGCCGGCGGCGCGAGGCCGCCACCCGGCATCATCCCGACGGCCACGCCGTCACACTGCGGGCCCTGCCCGACTACGACGCCCTTTTCGGTGTCGATTTCGACCCCACACCCACGAAAGCGAGCAACGAATGACCACTGCCACCAAGGAGAGTTCGGGCCACAAGGACGGGCTTCCCTCGATGATTGCCTATCTCACCCGGGCACTGAAGATGCCGACGATGGGTGTCGTCTGGGAGGACCTCGCTGCTCAGGCAAGGGACGAGAACTGGTCCCACGAGGAATACCTCGCCGCCCTGCTGCAGCGACAGGTGGCCGATCGGGAATCGAAGGGAACGGTGATGCGGATCCGCACTGCTCACTTCCCGCAGGTCAAAACGCTGGAGGACTTCAACCTCGACCACTTGCCCTCGCTGCGGCGTGATGTTCTCGCGCACCTGGCGACCGGCACATTCGTCGCGAAGGCGGAGAACGTAATTCTACTCGGACCGCCGGGACTCGGGAAAACACATCTGGCCATCGGGCTCGGCGTCAAGGCGGCCCACTCAGGTTATTCGGTCCTGTTCGACACCGCGAGCAACTGGATTTCGCGTCTCGGCGAGGCCCACCAGGCCGGCCGTCTGGAAGCCGAGCTGAAGAAGATCCGCCGCTACAAGCTGATCATTATCGATGAGGTCGGCTATATCCCGTTCGACCAGGACGCCGCGAATCTGTTCTTCCAACTCATTGCGTCCCGTTACGAGCAGGGCTCGGTCATGGTGACCTCAAATTTGCCGTTCGGGCGCTGGGGAGAAACGTTCTCGGACGACGTCGTGGCCGCCGCGATGATCGACCGCCTGGTCCATCATGCCGAGGTTCTCACCCTCACCGGTGATTCGTATCGCACTCGCCAGCGGCGCGAACTCCTCGCCAAGGAGAACCGCGCGAATCAGGGTTGAACCAGCCGCGGGGGTCAATTTTCCGAGACCCGCAGGGGGTCAGTTTTCAGAGAGCGTTGACAGCGCCCACCGGACACGTGATCGATCGCGAACCGGAGGCCGAGCACCTGCCGTGGGAGGATGTGCCCGGTTCGCCCGTGCGATGACAGAGCGCCGCACGGCCGAACCGGGGCACGCCGCCGCTCGATCGCTGCTCGCGCGCATGGCGCGCCGGCACATCGAGGCATCCCTCGCCGCCCTGCGTTGGTGTCCTCTGGCAACGAGTTCTGCCTGGTCTGACGGATGCCGGCGGGGGTCGGCCTGCGATGGCGTCCCGTGTGCAGTCAGGGCAGTTGAACCACTCGCCCCTCGCGGGCACTGCTCAGGGCGGCGTCCAGGACGGTGGCGGTGGCCACGGCGTCCCAGGGGTCGACGGGCACGGGGCCCGTCCCACGGACGGCGGCGGCGAAACCGGCGTAGAACAGATCCCATCTGCCGCGCTCGGGGGAAGCGGGCTCGACGACGTCCCCGCGCCGTACGTGGCCCCGGTGTTGCTCGGGCTCTCGACCCCAGTGGTCCCCTTCGGATTCGGGAGTCGCGCCCGCGAGCAGTGCCTGCTCCTGGCCGTCGACGCGGTCGACGACGAAGGTGCCCGTGGTTCCGGTGGCGCGCATCCTGGGGCCCGGGGAGCCCTGTCGCCAACTGCCCCAGAGGTGGGACCGCACCCCGTTGCGGTGGGTGAGGGCCACGAAGACGTCGTCGTCGAGCCCTGCGGTGTCGTCGCGCCGATGCATCTCCGCGTACACGCTCGCGACCGGCCCGGAGAGCACCAGAGCCTGGTCGACGAGGTGGCTGCCGAAGTCCACGAGCGTGCCACCGCCCGCGAGGGGCACCGCCTGCCCGGGGGCGAAGCGCTCGAAGCGGGACTCGTACCGCACCAACGTACCGAGCCGACCGCCCTCGAGGAGTGCGCGCAGGGTGAGGAAGTCGGAGTCCCATCGCCGATTCTGATACACCGTCAGCGGACGGCCGAGTTCTTCCGCGAGTTCGACCGTGGTACGCGCGGAGGCCGCGTCGAGGGCGAACGGCTTGTCACAGACCACCGCCAATCCCAGTTCCAACGCCCGCCGCACGAGCGGGACATGGGTGGCCGCGGGAGTGGAGACGGCGACCGCCTCGGCGCCCGCCCGCACCAGGTGCTCCAGCGAATCGTAGGTCGGCCGGTCCCAGTGCTCGGCCACTTGGGCACGGCGCTCGGGCGAAGTGGTGACCACTCCCACGAAGTCGCAGGCCTGCTCGGCGGCGATCAGCGGGGCATGGAAGAAGCGACCACCGAACCCGTAGCCGACGAGTCCGATACGTATGGGTGACTGCATGGAAAGGCGCCTTTGCATGGTCGGGGACATTGTGGTGGGTCGGTCTGGACGGGCTCGAAGTGCCTCGCCGGTCCGCGGCAGCACGAGAGGGGGCTGCCGCTCACCGGGGTACGCCTCGACTGCGCGGCTCCGTTCGGGAGCGCTCGACACGGCTCTCGAGCGAAGGACCCGGGTTCCTGCTCGGCGATCTCTTGCCATGCCGGTGTCGTCTCGCTGTCGATGCGGTACGGCGCGGCCTGCTGCACACTCGGACCTACCGCGCCGTTTCGTCCGATCGCCGGCGCGCCGGGGTGGTTGTCCGGACGGTGCGTGACTGCACCTGGAATCGGTTCCGGAAAGGTCGGGCTCGGCTTGCAGTCGACTGGATGGTTTGACCATTTATAGGATCAATTTTGTTCCTTCTGGAGGGAATGACTTTCCGGCGCAGGCGGAACCGCTCCTGCCTACGCGACGGTGGCAGTGTTCCCCTTGGGTGCCTCGATCGAGGTCATGGCGCCGTCCGAGGGACTCCGACATCCAGCCCTCGTGGTCGATTGAAGCACCATACATCAACAATTTCCAACATTGCAATCATCGACGGCGAGGCCTGCTCATCGCCTCCATGAGGCCGACTGCCCTGCATGGAGACGGGAAGGATAATCCGATTTTTGCCGAATCAACCCTTGTTGGTAAACGTTTGGAATCGTAGGACCAGGTGTGCCATCGCGAGTGAACGCATTGATTTTGCTCATCGGATGCAGAGCGATCGTGGAACTGACCCCCGGCTGTTCCTGGGCCTCGGGGGCGTTTGTCTCGTGATCGGTGTGACCGGTGGCAGTTGTAGTCGAGGGCCTCGTGCCCGATCGTGCCGATCCAGCGGCATTCATGCGCGGCGGAGGGGGCGCGCTGAGCGGGAGGTTCGCGCGGCCGCACCACGGAGACCCTGCCTGCGCGAAGTGCGCAACAGTGATCGAAGCGCGGCAAGACAGGTGTCCGCAGCGCACGCCAGGTAGCTGGCATATTCCGAATTGTCATGTTCGTGCCCTGGAAGAGGCGCTCTCAGGATTGCTTGTTTCGAGCATCTTGCGCGAAGCGCGCACGCGTGGCTAATGTCCACGCATCAGCCGAGTGTCGCGGCTCCCCTTCTTCGGGAGGGAGGGATGTGGCGTGTCGCCGACACTCCGAGGGGCCGACGGAAGGCAGGGACACACACCATGTCTGTACCGATCAAGAAGGGCCTGGAGCGTGTGCCCGGCGGGATGATGCTCGTACCGCTTCTGGCGGGCGCTGCGATCAACACCGTCTACTCCGGCACGGGCAAGTTCTTCGGCTCGTTCACCGGTGCGCTCTTCACCGGCGCGCTGCCGATTCTGGCCTTGTTCTACGTCTGTATGGGCGCCACGATCGAACTGCGCACCACGCCCTATATCTTGAAGAAGGGCGGGGCGCTCCTGTCCGTGAAGGCCGGCGTCGCAGTCGTGATCGGCGTCATCGCGGGCCATTTCCTGGGCGAGGCCCCGGTGGACGGCGGAATGTTCGCGGGTATATCGACCCTGGCGATCGTGGCCGCGCTCAACGACACCAACGGTGGCCTGTACATGGCCCTGATGGGACAGTTCGGCAAGCCGAAGGACACGGTGGCATATTCGGTAATGAGCTTGGAGTCCGGTCCGTTCCTCACGATGCTCACGCTGGGTGTGGCGGGTTTGTCCGCATTCCCGTGGCAGACCATGCTCGGTGCGATCCTGCCGCTCGTCGTCGGCATGGCCTTGGGCAATCTCGACCCGGACATGCGCCGCTTCCTCGGCGCAGCCGTACCGGTGTGCATCCCGTTCTTCGGCTTCGCGCTCGGCTCCGGTATCGACCTGGGCGCGGTGTGGACGGCCGGCCTGCTCGGCCTTGGGCTCGGCCTGTTCGTCCTGACGGTCAGCGGTAGCACCCTCTTCGTGACGGACAGGCTGCTCGGCGGCAACGGCCTGCCCGGCCTCGCGGCCGCCAGCACCGCCGGTAACGCAGCTGCCGTGCCCGCGCTCGTCGCAGCGGCGAATCCCGTCTACAAGGAAGCAGCGGACAAGGCCACCGTGCTGGTGGCCGCCTCCGTGGTGGTCACCTCCTTGCTCACACCGGTCATCACTGCCGCGTACCACCGCAGACTGCAGCGGGTGCGGCCGGAGGCGCTCGCCGACGACGACGTGCCCGCCAAGACCACGACCGCCAAGACCACGACCGCCAAGACCACGACCGCCGACGCCGCGGCAACCGACGGGAGCACAGGCCCATGAGCCGGATACCGCCAAATGCCTTGATCACCCCGTTGTCCTCGCCACCTCCCTCCCTGCTCATCGTCGCCGACGACCTGTCCGGTGCGGCGGACAGTGCCGTCGCACTCGCGGGTCGCGCCGACACGGTGGTGCTGTTGGACCCGGAGGCGGAGTGGCCGCGAGCGAGGGTCGTCGCGATCGACATCGACTCCCGTCACGCCGGCCCGGACATCGCTGCCGGGCGGGCCGCAGCGGCCATCCGCCGGTCGGCTCCGCAGACCTTGATCTACAAGAAGATGGACTCGACACTGCGAGGAAACGTAGGTCCCGAGATCGGCGGCTGCCTATCGGCCCTGCACGAACGAGAGGGGGCGCGTCACCTCGCGGTTGTCGCCCCTGCCTTCCCCGCCACGGGACGCACCGTCGTCGACGGCCAGGTACTCATCGCAGGCGAACCCGTCCAGGAACGACACCCCGGCCGCCGTCCACTCGTCGAGCAATTGGAAGCCGCAGGACTGAGGGTGGCGCTGCTGAGCCTGGCGGAACTCCGGGACGGCGACCCGGCCGGCACCCTTGCAGCAGCGGTCGGCACCGTCGACGCGGTGGTTGTCGACGCTGTCACCGACGACGACCTCGCGCTCACGGTCCGAGCCTCTGCAAACCTGCCCGTCCTGCTGGTCGGGTCCGGCGGCATGGCCCACAGGCTGGACCCGCTGCGGACGGACGCGGATGCGGCGTCAACCCCCGCGGCACCCGCGGCCATGACGAACCTTTCGGTCCCGGGGCCGGCGCTCGTCTGCATCGGCAGCCGCAGCGAGCAGGCGCACGCCCAGCGCCACGCCCTGATGGAGGAACTGCCCGCCGTACCGGTCGAGGTGTCGACCGCGCCCGGCGACGCCGCGAGGGCGATGCGCGAAGTGCGCAGCACACTTGCGGCGGGCTACGACGCGGTCGTCTTCCCCGACCCCGCCCTGGCCGTCCGGCCCGAGTGCGCCCAGCAGTTCGTGGCGGCGCTGGCCGAGGTCGCGCGCGCCGGCCTGGATACCGCAGGAGCCCTTGTCGCCACGGGCGGGGAGACCGCGCGAGCCGTGCTGCTCGCGATCGGCGTGCACACACTCGAAGTCGAGGGCGAGGTCGAGCCCGGGGTGGTACGCCTGCGGACACCAGGGGGGCTGACCGTCATCACCAAGGCAGGGGCCTTCGGTGATCCGGGAACGCTGCTGCGCGTCACCCGGATGCTGCGGGGACGAGCCGCCGCGACCGCCACCTCCTGACCCGTAACATCCGTGCTACGCAAACGATCCTGAAGGAAGACTCATGCCCAGGCCTATCATCGCCATCACCATGGGAGACGCCGCCGGCGTCGGACCGGAGATCGTCGTCAAGGCGTTGGGGGGCTCCGCGGCCTTGCTGCCTTTCCTTCCCTTCGTGGTTGGCGATGCGGCCCGACTGCGCCGCGCGGCCGAGCTGACAGGTGTCGATCTTCGCGTCAACCCGGTCGCCTCCCCCGAGGACGGCATCTATCAGCCCGGAACCGTGGACTGTCTGGACCTTGCGAACATCCCGGAGGACCTGCCGTTCGGACAACTGTCACCCGTGGCCGGCGAGGGCGCCTACCGGTATGTCGAGGCAGCCACCAGGCTCGCCTCCGAGAGGCGAGTCGACGCGATCTGCACTGCGCCCCTGAACAAGGAGGCGCTGCAAGCGGCCGGGCACAAGTACCCGGGCCACACCGAACTGCTTGCCGAACTCACCGGCACCCAGGAGGTGTCGATGCTGCTGTCGGCGCCGAAGCTGCGCGTCATCCACGTCACCACCCACATCGGGTTGATCGACGCAGTCGCGAAAATCGAGCCGGGCCTCGTGGAGCGCACCATCCGCCGCGGGTACGAGACGATGGTCGCCGCCGGCATCGCCGAGCCCCGCATCGCGGTGTGCGGCATCAACCCGCACGCCGGCGAGAACGGCCTGTTCGGACAGGGCGAGGAGGAGACGAAGGTTGTCCCTGCGATCGAGAAGGTCCGAGCCGAGGGCATCGACGTCCAGGGCCCGCTCCCTGCCGACACGGTGTTCTTCCGTGCCGTTCGCGGTGACTTCGACCTCGTGGTGGCCATGTACCACGATCAAGGACACGGGCCGGTGAAGGTGCTCGGCCTGGACGCGGGCGTCAACATCACCGTCGGCCTGCCCGTCATCCGCACCAGCGTCGACCACGGGACCGCCTTCGACATCGCGGGCACCGGCCGCGCCGACGAGGCATCGATGGTGGAGGCCCTTCGACAAGCCGTGGAGCTGGCGCCGCTACGAGGCGGTTCGACCGCCGGTGCCGCAGCCGGGGGGAACGCGGCATGAGCGGAGCGCAGCGGCGCCAGGAGATCCGCGACCTCCTGCGAATGCGCCCGCTGTCGGTGTCGGAACTGGCGGAACGGTACGGAGTATCGGAGTCGACCGTCCGTCGGGACCTGACGCAGCTGTCGGGGGCTGGTGAGATCGTTCGTACATACGGTGGCGCGCTCTTGTCCGGTGGCGCGGAGGAGCAGACCCTGCAGGAACGGGAGACGCTCGCTCGCGCCGAGAAGGCGGCGATCGCCCGCACTGCCGAGGCGCACGTTGCGGGTTGTCGTCTGGTCCTGCTCGATGCGGGTACCACGGTGGGGGCGCTCGCGTCCCGGCTCGCGACCCACGATGGACTGACGGTCGCCACACCGGGATTGACTTCCGTCGACATTCTGGCCGGGGCACCGGGGATCGAACTGATCGTCATCGGCGGCGCACTGCGGCGCCTGAGCCTGGGGATGGTCGGCCCACTGGCCGAATCGATGGTGTCGCAACTGACGGCCGACGCGGTCTTCCTGGGCGCGGACGGTGTGGTGGCGGGCCGCGGTATCTGCGAGGCACGGCCGGAACAGACGTCCTTGAAGCAGCTGATGGTCGAACGCTCGCGTGCGGTCTATGTACTTGCCGACGCGCAGAAGCTGGGCCGCGCGGAGTCGAACTGGTGGGCGTCGTTCACCCGCCCTTGGACGCTGATCACCGACGCGAGTGCCACAAACGCGCAACTGGCCTTGTTCCGCATGGACCACCTGTGCACGGTGGAAGTGGCGGCCGCGACTTCCTGACAACCGACGCTCGGCACGGGGTGTACCGACGTTCGACTCGATCGCGAACACCCGTGGCACAGCCGCCGTCGGAGCGAGGGACTGCGGGGAGAGCCCCGGGGGCGGTGCATCAGGAGCATGAAGCCTGAGGCACCGCTACCCGGGCCGAGGCAACCACCTGACCGTGGGCCATGACGCGGCCCGGTCCGAGCCGGTGCGCCGGATTGCGAGGACACCCTGCTCGTCGTGCCGACCCTCAGCGGCCTCGCCTCCCTCGACCTGGCCGCGAACTTCGAGATCGCCGCCAGAAGCCTCGGGCAGCCGCTCACCGTCAAGCAGTACGCACCGCACCCGCTCGCCGAGAAGGACCCGTTCGGCCTCGTCGAGTCGCTGATGCTCGTCCCGCTGCTGGTCGGCGGATACATGGCCGCCACGATGCTCAGAGCCACCACCGGCAGCCCGACCGGACGCCGACGCCACACCGCTCTCCTCGGCTTCCGCAACACCATCTACCTCGACGGCCACGGAACCACACAGGCACTCGTCGTCCTCCTGCTCTACCTGGCCGTCCCCGCCATCGCCCTCGTCTTCCTCGACCGGTACCGCACACCGAAGATCCCGGTGACCCGCGAGACCGAAGCCGAAGCGACCGCACTGGCGGTCCCCGTCGGCGGCCTTCCATAGCGGCGCACCGACCACCCGCCCCAGCGCCCACGGGCGGCACGCGAGGTGGAAGCCGTCCAACGCGTCGACCGGCAGCAGCGAGCGGATGAGTGGACGCCACCAAGTGGCCGACTCGCGAGGGGCAAGGCGGTGCGGATGCTCGTCGCCGCGCCGGGATCGGCCGTCGGCCCCTGCTCGACGTACCACCACTCCCACAGACGACCCTCTTCCCGAGCACCGGCTGCCGACGCCCGACAGCGAGACCCCGGTGCGCTCGCGCGCCACGACCGACTGACCGCCGGAGCGACATCGACGCGTGTGGTGGCCCGGATCGGGATCACCGCACGTTCGACTGACGCCGAACGCGACTTCGGGCCCACCCGCCCCGATGCCCGACCTCATGTCCATCGCATGTCGAGCGCGGTGAGCGCTTCGAGTTTCTCGGGTGGGTATGTGGCCCGTCGCTGCCGCGCGTTCGCGAGGGCGACCCCAAGCTTGATCTGGTGCGTCTGGCCGTCGTGTTCGACAGCCTCGACGTGTTTGCGGGGCACGGTGAGGTGGCCTTCGCGCTCCCGGAACGCGGCCGCCGAGGCGAGGGTGAGGGTCCACCGGTCCGCCCGCGACGCCGACGCCAAGGCAGCCGGCCGTTCCTTCTGTTCGGTGACGTCGACGCCCACACCCGCCGGCGCCTCCCGCTGCGCCGGTGACAGGTCCGCCCAGGCGCGTCGTTGCCGCTGCAGCCAGGCTCCGACGTCTTCGCCGCCGACGGTGTACCCAGCCAGGCGCCAGGTCGTCGACGTGACCGCCGGCTTCGACGTGGAGGCGTACTGCGGCGAGCATGCGTTGCCGGTCCAGCGACCACCGCGCGGCGGGGTCGGCCGTCCGGTGGGGTTCCGTCGATCTCGGCCGGCCGTGCCCAGCGTTGGCGCCGTCGTTCGGGGTTTTTGCGGGTTTCGAGTGGCCTTCGGCAGTTGGCGAGGAAAGGGCCGACGGGGTGGCCGTTGATGGCGGCGGGTTTGGGCGCCGCCGGGTGTCCGTGGACGGCGAAGTGGGCGCGGCTTGTGGCGAGTCCGTCCTCGAAGGCGGTGTCGTCGGTGTTCCGCACCGTCCCCGGCGTCTCGAGCAGGCGGATCTGCGGCCGCCCGTCTCTGCTCAAGTGGCGACGTGATGGCGTGTGCGGTGGCGTTGGGCCTTGGCCCGGTTGCCGCACAGTGCCATCGAGCACCAGCGTCTTTCCCCCTTGCGTGAAGTGTCGACGAAGTGCAGCGGGCAGGGCGGGTTGGCGCACTTGCGCATGCGCCCCGGTGCCTCGGTCGTCACGCGCAGCAGGTCGCGTGCGCACATCCAGGCGGCATGGCGTGCCGCGTCCCCCACCTCCGGGGTTTCGATCGCCCCTTCGGCTTCGAGGGACAGCCTGACGCGTCCGTGATCGAGGATGCGGTTCAGGGCGGCGGTGTCCGAGGGATCCGCCACCGCGGCGGCGAGGGCGGACCGGGCCTCGCGCAGGTGGCGGCGGACGTCGGCCGCGGCAGCCCCCGTGTCCAGGCCGTGCTTGTCCAGCCAGGCCAGGGTGAGCGCGTCCTCCTCCAGCAGGTCGTATTCATCCGTCCCCGCCAGCCACCGCGTATTGATCAGGTCGGCGGCCAACGGCTCGTCCGTGAGAGGGCGCCCGGGCCACCCCATCGCCGCCAGCCGCGCCTCCGGTTCGGTCTCGCCCTGCTGCGTCACGACCACGACACCCACTTCCCGAATAACCATTCAGACACATTTGACAGGTTAGCAGAAGCGTGCTTACCTCGAACCGAGATAACCGGTACAAGCATCCGAAGGGGTTACGATGTTGTTGAGGCGTCGACACGTTGCGCTCCTGGCGGGGCTCGCCTGCATGACCGCGGCCTTCGGCATGAACTTCGCAGCCGGCGCGCTGTTCCCCTTCCTCGCGGCCGAGCACGGATGGAGCGCGGCAACCCTGGGCGCCGTCGCGGGCCTGAACACTGCACTCACCGGGCTTCTGCAGCCGCTGGTGGGCCGGGCGGTGGACGCGTGGGGCGCACGCCGGGTCCTGCTCACCGGCATGGCCTTGCTGGTCGCGGCCCAACTGCTGCTGTCGCTGACCTCGCAGCTGTGGCAGTTCGTGCTGGCCTACGGCGTTCTCGGCGCCGCGGGTTTCGCCGCCTCCAGCACGCCGCCCGTCTCCGCGCTGGTGAGCCGCTGGTTCCCACGCCGGAAGGCGACAGCTCTGACGATCATCACCGCCGGTATCAACATCGGACAGCTGCTCGTCGTACCGGCAGCGGCCTTCCTCGCCGGTGCACAGGGCATCCCGACGACCTACACCCTCCTCGGAACGGGCGCCGCCGTGCTGGTCGTCCCGCTGCTGCTGGCCATCCCCACAGAGCCTCCCGGCGCGTCCCCTCCCCCCGCACCCGCGAACTCGGCCGGCGAGGCGCCGCGGTCGGGCTCCCCGACCCTGACCATCACGTTCGGCCTGCACGCCCTGTCGCTGTACATGGTCATGCTGGCCCTGCCCCAGTACGCGATCGACCACGGCACAACCCCGGCCGCCAGTGGAAACCTGGCAGCCCTCGCCGCCGCCGCCAGCCTCGCAAGCATGATCGCCACCGGCCTCCTGCTGCGCCGTACCGCACCCCGCAGCCTGCTCTACGCACTGCACGCACTGCGTACGCTCGCGCTGCTCCTGCTCGCCTTCGCGCCCGGGCCGGCCCTGGTTCTCGCCGGAACCCTCCTGTTCGGTCTCTCCAGCTTCGCGACCATCCCCCTCACGGTCGCGGCACTCACCGAGAAGAGCCCCGCGAGCCGGCTGGGCCGGTCGATGGCGCGCGCGTGGCTCGTCCATCAGAGCGCCGCAGCCATCGGCGTCGCCGCCGGCGGCGCCGTGCACGCCTGGACGGGCAGCTACACCACGCTGCTCGCCGGCATCGCCGCGGCACCCCTTCTCGCCCTGGTGCTGTTGCTGCGCGACCGCACGGCCGACTCCGACCGCGGCGCCGCGACGCAGCCGGCCTCCACCCAGACTTCCGACACCCCCGTGCCGGATCCTTCCACCCGCCTGACAACGAAGGGCATGTCATGACCACCCAGCACAAGTTCGCCGACATCGAAGGCCAGACGGTCTTCTACCGCGAGGCCGGACCCGCCGATGCCCCCACCCTGGTCCTGCTCCACGGCTTCCCGACCAGCTCACACATGTTCCGCGAGCTGATCCCCGCCCTCGCCGACCGGTACCACGTCATCGCACCCGACCACATCGGCTTCGGACGCAGCTCCGCCCCCTCCGCCGACGCCTTCGACTACACCTTCGACAACCTCACCGCGGTCACACTCGCACTGCTCGACCACCTCGGGCTGCAGAACTTCGCCCTGTACATCCAGGACTACGGCGCACCCATCGGCCTCAAGATCGCCCAGGCCCACCCCGACCGGGTGACCGCGATCATCACCCAGTCCGGCAACGCCTACATGGAAGGCTTCACCCCCTTCTGGGAGCCTCTGTTCGCCTACGCCACCGAGCCGGGCGCCGACACCGAACCCGCCGTGCGAGCCCTGCTGACCGCCGACGCCACGCACTGGCAGTACACCCACGGCGTCAAGGACACCACCCTGATCAGCCCCGACACCTGGACGCACGACCAGGCACTTCTCGACCGGCCCGGCAACGCCGAGATCCAGCTCGCACTCTTCCGCGACTACAAGAACAACATCCCCGCCTACCCCGCCTTCCAGGAGTACTTCCGCACCACCCAGGTGCCCCTGCTGGCCGTCTGGGGCCGCAACGACGAAATCTTCGGCCCCGCCGGAGCCCAGGCGTACCGTCGCGATCTGCCCGACGCCGAGATCCACCTCCTGAACGCCGGCCACTTCGCCCTCGAAGACCAGCTCGACACCATCGCCGGCTACATCCGCGGCTTCCTCGGGCGCGTCCTGAACTGACCAAACCGCCGCGCCGGGCAGGCCGGCACCCGCCGGCCTGCCCATCCCGCACCGTCGCCACCCCACTACGACGCGCCGCACACCCACGCCTCGACCCACCATGCCGCAGTCACCAAGGAGAGCGCATGCCCCAGCACTACGCACGCATCGCCTTCACCGACGAGGTCAAGGAAGCACAGCGGGCGAACGGCAGCAGACGCGCCATGCAGCGCTTCGAGGAAGCCGACTTCGACAACGACGTCCTGGGACCCGCCGAAGAAGCGTTCATCGCCGAACGCGACGGCTTCTACCTCGCCACCGCCGGCAGCAGCGGATGGCCCTACGTGCAGTACCGGGGCGGCCTCCCGGGATTCGTGCACGCCATCGACGAGACCACACTCGCCTGGGCGGAACTGCGAGGAAACCGGCAGTACATCAGCCACGGCAACCTCACCACGGACAAGCGGGCCTCCGTGTTCCTCATGGACTACGCCCACCGGCAGCGCCTGAAGATCTTCGGCAGCATCCAACTCCTCGATCCGGACCAGCATCCCGAACTCCGGGCCCGGACCATGCCCACAACCCCTCGCACCCGGATCGAGCGGCTCGCGCTGCTACACGTCCACGCCTACGACTGGAACTGCCCACAGCACATCACCCCCCGCTACACGGCAGCCGAACTTCAGGAGGCCCTGATCCCGGTGCGAGAAGAACTCCAACGCCTGAGATCCGAGAACGACACACTGCGTTCGGAGCTGGCGCGCCGCCCCACCTGAGCAACGGATCCCCGGCCCGCACCCGGGCCGGCACTCCTTTGCCGCGTCCGCGAACGACATCAACCGGCACGGGATCCTCCTCGGTGCGGTTCCGGTCGACAACGACCGGGGCCCCGCCGGCGTGAACCGGACGGACATCGTCGCCGGCCGAGCTTGTGGCCCGGTGGGCCACCGAGCAGGCCGAGATCCGGCTCGAAGACCACGTCGCCCTCCACCCCATGACGTTGTCAAGCTGCGCCTGTGATGGGGAGTTCATCGGAAGCACCGTCCGTCATGGATCAAGGCCCACAGGACGTTCACCCGTCGGTGGGCCAGCGCGAGGACGGCCGGGTGTTCCGCCTCCCTTCGGCGCGCTTGCGTTCGTCGTAGCGGCGGGACGCGTCGCGGTTGCGAATGCCGATGAGTGCGGAGGTACGGAAGACGCGTTGCAAGCCGCGGTGATGGCGCCGGGGGCGGTGCCGGTTGCCGTCGCCGCTGCCGGATTCCCCGGGGGCCGGGGCGACGCCGGCCAGGCGGTCGGAGTTGCCGTGGCGGCTCATGTCGCCGGCGGTGGCGGCGAGGCACTCGGCGCCCGACAGCGGGCCGATTCCGGGCAGGCTGGAGATCACTTCGGCGAGTCCGTGCTCGCGAAAGCGGGCCGCAGTGAGCTTGTAGATCTCCGAGGGTCCGCTCGTTGAGGCCCGTCACCTCCTTCGCGAGGGGTGTGGATCACCTGCGCGGTGAACCTCTCCCCGGGGACGGCGGTGCGCCGGCGCTCGGCCGCGTCCGGAACGGTTTCGGCCAGGGCCTCGGCGCCGCGGACTCCGCGGTTTCCGAGCCGCGTCTCCAATCGGCCGCGGCCGGTGCGACGCAGGACGGCCGGCGTCGGGTAGCCGGTCGGCAGGACCAACGGGCCGATGTCGACGCGATCCAGTGCGCGCTGGTGCACCCCCCAATTCCCCCTCCCGGGCGACGACGCCGGAGGATTACCCACGAAGGGACCCAACGCCTCGTGGTCGTAAGTGCGGTATGCGGATCCCGCGGTCGGTGACCCGATGCCACCGCACCGGGAGCGACTCGAGACAGTCGCGCCCGGCCAACGGAAGCGGCGCACAACCCGCACACCGCGACCAGCGCCTCCCACACCCGGCTCGGCGTCAGCGGCGCGTGGGGGAGCACCGGTTGACGCAAGCCGTCGTCGGGCCGAGGCGCAGCGTCGCGTGGGTGGTGCGGCGGCGTGGTTCTTCTCGGGTGTCGAGGTTTTCGACGAGGTGTTCCACGATGGCCAGGCCCCGGCCGTGTTCGTCGTCGGCGCGTGGGGGATGGAGGCGCTCGTCCGGTTTGCCGCAGTCGGTGACCTCGATGCCCAGGACGCGGTCGGTCAGCGTCAGGGTGAGGGTCATGTCGGCGCGGCCGTGCCGGGCGGCGTTGCCGGCCAGTTCGCCGACGACGAGGACGGCGGAGTCCAGGTCGTCCCCGGCCACACCCCACAGGGCCAGGAGGGCGCGGGCGAAATGGCGGGCTTCGGAGACCCGGCACTCCCGCGCCGGCAGGGCTGCGGCGGCGCACCGGCACGGAGCCGCGGGTGTGGGCGGTTGCGCGGTGGTCGTTGTCAGCGCCCGCGTTCGGCGGCAAAGCCCTCCGGTCTGAGCCGGCGGTACTGCGTTCGGTGGGACGAACATGGCTGGGCTCGCGATCTTTCGGCCCCGACCCCCGAGGAGAACGATCGTTCTCGCGTCTGGCTGCTATTATAGGAGAACGATAGTTCTCGATGCAAGGGAGAAGGTGAGGAACATGATCGACTCGGAGACCGCGGAGCTGCGGGTCCTGGATGCCGCCGAGTCCCTGTTCTACGCCCGGGGCATCCAGGCGGTGGGCATGGACGAGATCCGCACCGCGTCCGGCGTCTCCCTCAAGCGGCTCTACCGGCTCCATCCCTCCAAGGCGGACCTGGTGCGGTCGTACCTGCGGCGACGCGACGTCCGGTTGCGGGAGAGTCTGGCCGCGTACGTCGAGGCCCGGACCGACCCGCGCGAGCGGATCCTGGCGGTCTTCGACTGGCTCCACGACTGGTTCGCCGAGCCCGATTTCCGCGGCTGCGCCTTCGTCAACTCCTTCGGGGAACTCGGCGCCGGCGAACCCGCCGTCGCCGAGGCCGCCCGAGCACACAAGCAGGAATTCTTCCGATACCTCGCCGACCTGGTGACGGCCGCCGACGAGCCGACCCGGCTGGCCGACCACCTGGCCCTGCTGGCCGAAGGCGCCATGACCACGGCAGCGATCATCGGCAACCCCGAACCCGCACACCAGGCCCGCGACGCCGCCCGCCTCCTCCTCGACGCCACCGGGGACCGCACCGCCCGAACCGTCTGAGGATCCCGGCCGAGCACCGCCCGCGAAGCCGCCTACGAGGCCGACGGCAGCGTCGGATACCGCGACCGCCGGGACTTCCCCGAGCGCGACCGTACGCCCGCCCGGTGATCGGCGGGGGTACCCGCCGTCGGTCGGCGAGGGCCTCGGGGCGCGGCGACGTGCCGCACAGACCGAGGTCGCTCAGACCCGGGTGGTCGTCGGAGCGGCGCCCGAGCGTCCACGGTACGTGCGTTCCGACTCGCCCGGACATCCCCGGCCCGCGACTTCACCTGGACGAGCCGCACCGCCACCTTCCCGCCCGCGGAACGCGGCCGCCGCCGCGAGGGCCGGCACCCACCGGTCCACGTTCCGCCCCGGCGCCGACCGCAGCGCGACGAGAGCATTTCGCGATCGTGCCCGGCTTCTTCTTCGTCCGCTTGCCCATCGAACCCCCACCACTCGTTCGGTCACCCTCAACCCTGTCGCAGGTCGGGCAACCACGAGGCCGCAACCACGGGACCGAACCGATCGGTCGGCTCCACGAGGATTGGAGTCGCATCAGTGCAGGTCAGCGAGTCGGGTGGCCCGGGGGAATCTCACCCCCGGGCTCCCACAGATCCGTACGTGACAATCTCTCGCCATACGGCTCTTGTCGTCCTGGTCATCCGGGACCCGGTTTCGTCCAGGCCCAGTGAGCAAAGTACTTCGGCCGAAGTGCGTGCCCGTGCGCCAATCGACGGACGGCCTGCTTCCAGCCGAGTCGGTACTTCCTTCTGATCCACCGCAGCAGGTAGGTGTTGATGCGGTAGAACAGCGGGTTCAACGCCGAACGGTAGTAGCGCCCGTAGTAGTTCATCCATCCCCGGATCATCGGATTGATCACCCGGGCCAGGTCGGATTCCGTACTTCCGGAACGCCGGTGCAGTCGCCAGGACCGCACGTTCCCGCTCAGCTTCTTCAGGGCTTCCTTGCTGATCGCGGGCAGGAACGAGGTGAACTGGACCCCGTTCTTGTTCTTGGCGCTGCGCGGTCGGAACGTGAACCCCAGGAACGTGAACTCGATGAGCGGATATCCGCCCGTCTGGTTGCTGCCCTTGCAGTACACGATCTTCGTCTTGTCGGGGTGCAACTCCAACCCGACGTCGACCATCCTGGCCCGTAACGCGGCCAGAAGCCGCTCTGCCTCCGCCAACGAGCGGCAGTGGACCACCGCGTCGTCCGCGTAGCGTTCGAACTTGGCGGCCGGGAACTCCCGATCCATCCACAGGTCGAACACGTAGTGCAGAAACAGATTCGCCAGAACCGGGGAAGCCGCAGATCCCTGCGGCGTCCCCTGGTCCCGCTCTTGCACGGACCCGTCGGGCATGCGCAGTCCGGCGGCCAGCCACCGCTTGACATACAGCACCACCCAACGGGCGTCGGTATGCGCCTCGACGGCCTTGACGACCTTGTCCCAGGAGACGGTGTCGAAGAACTTCCGGATGTCGAACTCGACCACCCAGTCGTACTTCCAGCACCGCACCCGGCACGTCTCGATCGCGTCCAGCGCCGAGCGACCCGGCCGCTATCCGTATGAATCAGGATGGAACACGGGTTCCACCCGAGCCGACAGATGCGCGGCCACCACGGTCTGCGCCACCCGGTCGCCGACGGTGGGCACCCCCAACGTTCTGGTGCCCCCCGGTTTGGGGATCTCCACCGCTTTCACGTCCGGCGGGAAGTACGTGCCGGACGTGATCCGATTCCAGATCCGATACAGGTTGTTCCTCAGATCCTTCTCGAACTCCGCGATCGAGACCCCGTCCACTCCGGCCGAACCCTGATTCCCTCTCACCTTCACCCAGGCGTCCCACACCTCCTGTTTGGAGATGTCGAACGGCTTACCGGATGCTTTCAGCTCGTCCATCAAAGCCCCTCCCAGATCCTCTGGTTGAACCAGACGAACACCAGCCACGAACGACCCGGCCCCTTCGCTCCGCCCCCATTACAGAGACTTCGGCACTACTACGGGCCGGTCCGCCGGCGTGTCCCGCGACGGTACTCAACGCCCCGGCGGAGCACTTCCGCCCGGGACTCTCCCTGTCGCCGCAGCCGCTGGGCCGCGAACGGTATCGAGACACGCCTTCTCACGTTCCCCACGAGAGCCGCAGACCGGACTCACGCCACCTTTACGCCGGGCACCGCCTGGCCAGAACACGGGCACCCGCCAGACTTCTCCCGGGGTGCGAATAGACACCCCGGTTCTGATGCCATCTGAAAACATTTCGACGCCTTCGACGGTGGTCGTCTTCCCGGTCCCCGCCTGACGCATCACGTGCGCCTTTTCCTCATCGCTCACCACGACGGTCTTCAGCCAACGCAGCATGAGGTGGCTTGGAGCCTCCCCCCGTAAGGGCGGCTCCGAAGGGCCACAAAACCTTCATCTCCCGTGGAACATCGCATCACCGAGCAACTACCTACGTATCAAGCTCCGATCCGCGTTCGTGACGCACTATCCGTTGTTTTTTCGGCCAGTACTACGGCGAGGCCCCGACGCGGCTCGGTCAACACCAAGCGCGCCTACGTGGACGACATCCGCAACGTGTGGGCGCCGCTCGCCCTCGAACTCGGCGGCCACGAACGGTTCTTCGTCGGCTGCCTGAACGCCGACCACGTCCGGGTCTGGCGGATCGCGATGGAAGCCGCGGGCGTACCCCCCACGACGATCACGCGCCGACTCAACGTCCTGTCATCCCTGCACAAGTACGCCGCCGAGAAGATGGACCTACCGCGCAACCCGGTCACCCAGGACGACCGGCCCCACATCGACAAGCAGAACTCCAGCACGTCCACCCCGGTCCTGGAGAAGGAGGAGATCCAGGCCGTCGTCGCACGCTCCGAGTCCCTGCCGGACCTGGTCACCAGCCAACTGCTGTACATCCTGGCCAGCCGCGTCTCCGAGATGTGCGCCGCCGACGTCGACGACCTCGTCCACCGGGGCCGTCGCACCTACATCGACCTCACCCGCAAGGAGAACAAGGAACGCCTGCTCCCCCTGCCGCTGGAACTGGCCGAGAACCTCGACGAATACCTCGACGGCCGCACCACCGGGCCCCTGCTGCTCGACTCCAAGGGCGACCGCCTCGACCGCCACGACGTCGCCCGCATGCTCACCCGACTCGGCAAGCGCGCCGGCGTACTGCCCGGGCGCGACCTGACACCGCACGTCCTGCGCGCCTCCCGCATCACGCACATGCTCGACGACGAAATCCCGCTCGCCGAGGTCCAGGCGTTCGCCGACCACGACAACCCGGCCACGACCATCGCGTACAACAACCGCCGCAGGAAGGACCAGCGCAACCAGGGCCACGTCGACGCCGGCGCCACCGTCCTGGCCGACGTCGTCCCGAAGTTCCGCCGCGCCTGAACTGGGCCGTTGGCGATCCCGCAGGGTCGCCGCAACACCTCGGCTCAAACGCGATCCGTCGCGTCCAGCGCCGCCCTCGCCAGGGCGGTGTAGTTGTCGAGGCGTCGATTGATGTCCACGATGTGCCCGTGGGCCATGTTGGCGAACGTAGACGGTTGGCCGCTCCCGCTCGGCACTTCGGACATCCAGAGTTCAAGGCACACCGTGAGGTTCTCGGCGTGGCGCGCAATCTGTTCTGCAATTGCTCCCATGTCGGCCGGGCCCTCCACCGCAATCACCGGCGCCGCCGAACTCACCGCAGGCAGGAGACTTTTCACGCGTTCCAACGCCGCCGCGATCCGTGTCTGGTGCAAGGGCACCTCGTCCATGAGGGACATCAGGTCGTCGGCGGCCGTCTGGTGGGCCTTCACCGTCGCAATGAAGGCGCTGTATGAGTTTCTGCGTCCCTCGCGCCGCCACTGAGCATGCTGGCTCTGTCCCTGGGTCCGTGCCGTGAGGGCCGCAGCCCCCAATGTGCCGCCGGCACCCAGGAGCCCACCGACGACGGCTCCGAGCAACGCGGCTATGCCTGCATCCATGCGGAGCATTGTCCTGGCCGTCCGTGAAGGGGGCCAACCCTGTTCGACGTTGTCCTGGGCGACCGCGTCGACGGGCCACTGATGCTCGACGAGAAGAGCGAACGCCTAGCCACGACGTCGACCACCTACTCACTCCGCACGTGCTGCGCGCCTCCCGGCTGACCCACATGCACGACGAGGGCATCGACCTGGACGAGATCCGCGAATTCGCCGACCACCAGGACCTCGCGACCACGCTGGTGTACGTGCGCCGCCGCGACGACGGCACCAAACGCGCCGCCCACGCCGCGGCCACCGTACCCCTCTACGACCACCTCATCGACCGCTGGATGCCCTGAACCACCGCCCGACATACGCGAACGCCGACCCTCTACTCGGGCAGCTCCGGAGAGAAGGTACGAAGCCAATCCCCGCCCCATGTCCGGTAGTTTTCGGCTTGGACACCGTTCGCCTTGGCCAGGGAGATCAGGAGGATCTCATTGAGATACAACTGGCCCCGGACTACGTGAATGGGGTCGAGTGCATCGAGGCCGCTGAGCCTCCGGGCGATGTATTCGGCTGCCTCCGCACGCTCCTCCTGAGTGTCCGCCGCCATGTACGGCGTCAGGAACTCGACGGCGAAGCGGACGCACTGAGTGGCATCGGGGACCGGTTCCGTCATGCTGCGACGCTATGCCGCCGTCTGCCGCCTGAACGACAACGCGTCCGGGCGGCAGACGAAATACACCCGAGTGGGCCACCCTGTCGGTGCCGTTGAGGAAGCCCTCGTTCGCGACATCGCGAACGAGGGCTTCGGGCGGACATGTGTCCTGGGGGCGGAACCCGTCGACACCGGCGGCGACCGGGGCGGGAGTAATGTACTCGGCGACCGTTCGGCGGCCCCGCAGGTAGGCACTCAGCCAACGGCCGAGGGCCCGGAGTTCACTCTCTTCGATTGAGGCCAGATGGCCAGATGCCGTCTACCAGCCAAGGCAGCACCACATTCTCCAGTTCCTTCGAGAACCGGTCGCCGCCGCCCACTGCCCGGTGGGTGGCCCACTGCCGTGCCGCACCCGCCGCCCAGTCCGCCAGTTGGAGCTGTGGGTGGGCCGTGCTGTCCGCGAAGTCGATTCGTGTGGCCATGAGAGGTTCCATGAATTGCCCCGGCCGGGCTGGATCCGGGAGCAGGTGCACCATGCGCAGCAGCGCCGCGTTGCGGTCGATCACCTTGGATGTGTCGTGAACGAGACTGAACGGTCCAATGCTTTTCCCAAAGCTGGTGCACAGGCAGTACAGCGAGGGAACCGCCGGGTCGAGCGGATCGCTATGCTCACCGGTCGCAAGGTTGGCGGCGAACTGATCGGCCTCTCTCCGACAGGACGCCAGCAGATCGATCCACTTGGCGAAGCGGCCGCCGTGTACTGACTCCTTGTATGCGGCCACGGTCGCAAACAGGTCGTCGGTCGAGGCTCTCTGGCGCAGCCAGTCCACGAAGGTCTGAAGCAGCCGCTGGAAGGCTGCGGCGTCCCCGAGGACGGGCCCGTACTCGTACAGGAGTTCCGCCAGGCCCAGTGCCTGTTTGCCCTCGTACAAGTTGAAGCCGTTCGCGTACGCCCGTGGCTCGACCAGGACATCGACCATCTTCGTCGTCACCATGAACGACTTGCGCACGATATAGCTGCGGGTACTTCCTTCAGGTAGTTGCTCGAAGGCCCCCATCAACGCCTTCCGTCCCCCCGCTGACCGGGCGAGAGAGCCGTACTTGGGCTCCCCCTGGGTTCTTGGAAGTTGGGCTCGGACCTTGTCCACGATCGACGCGGCCAATTCGTCGGCCAGGTGGACCCCAGCCACCGTGAACACCGGCTGATCTGGGTCGAGCAGGTTCTGCCCCGAGTTCGAGGACTCATCCGCGTAGACGACGGGGAGCGATCCGAGGCGAGTGTTCATTTCCGGAGCATGCCGGGTGGATAGGCGCGGCGGCCACCGGTTTCAGCTCCAAGGCCGCGGTCAACGCGGTCACGCCGGTGCTTGCCGCCGACCTCGCCGGCACCGGGGTCCTGCCACAGGCTCGCGTCGCGCACGTACTCCCAGAACGAGGCCGAGCCGGAGGCGTGTCCGCTGATCTCGCGGACCTTGTCGGGGCGTTTGCCAGCGCGGATGGTGGTGGTGATCAGGCCGGCGCGACTGGAGTGGGCGGTCAGGCGCACGGGGAGCCCGGCGCGTTCGGCGACCCGGGTGATCACCGCGCAACACCCGTTCGGCGACAGGCCGTCGCCGATCCGGCCGACCTGGTCGACCGCGCGGAACGCGGGCCCCCCTTCACCGCGGGCACCTCCACGCGCAGGCCTTGGGCCTCCAGGGCGACGTGCTCCGGGTCGTGTGCGCAGGCGATCTGTTCCCAGATCGCGCCGCATTCGCGGCTGGCGATCACCGCGCGCACGACCAGGGGAGCGAGGAACTTCTCGCGGATCGTCAGGACGTCGCGCAGGTAGCACACCGGATCACTGCGGCGCTCCTCGTACACGGCGGGCACCAGGCCGCGTGCGAGTTCAGTGTGAGGTGTCGATGATCGACTCGATTGTCCATGCAGGGAGGATCGGTGTTCTACGAGCCGTAGGCACGATGCAGATGCTCGTCCACAGTCAGCAGTCCGAGCACGGCGCGTTGTCGGTGATACGCGCGCCACTCGTCGGCCAGCTCACGATCCACGAACCGCGGGCGCCCTGGCCGCCGGGAACCGGTCAGCTCGATCGCGTCCCATCCGCCGTGCTCCTCGACGAACTCGGTGGCGATGACGTCGCGCTGCGGCCCCTGGAAATGGCTCACGCGGACCGCGTTTGTGGCCACCGGTGTCCCGGACAGGTCCGACACGAGGGAACGACCCTGAACCCGGCTGTCGAGGTAGGCCGTCGAGTTCGGCTCGATTTCGTGGCTCATCGCCTCGAGGACCCGCCGACGGAGGGAAGGCGGGTCGAAGCACTTCCTGATCCCGAAATCGAGCACGTTGTCGTCCGTGTGCACCACCTCGAATGCGTGCACTCCGGCCCGTTCCCCTCGTACAACGCGGAACCCGGCCACCCCCGGACCGACCTTCTCGTCCGCATCCGGATGCAGGTCGAGGAGATCCCGCAGAAGCTCGACGTCGTCCGGCCGATCCACCTTGTCCCCCGGCGAGTACCGGTACAGCACATCCCGCACGGCCTGCTTCGCGGCTTCCTTCGACGGGTAGCACCTGGACCCGATCGTAAACGCGGCCATGTCATCAACTCTCCCGTGCGCCATACCGGGCCGCCACTCGAACCACACCCGCCGGGGCAGCGGTGTTCCGGGACACCGGGGGTCGGACCCGGCGGTTCTGCCGCCCCGCGCCACCGATGGGCGGTGTTGCGAGGCGGGGTGGGCGACGTCGGTCCGGGCCTCTACAGCAACCCCACCGTCGCGGCGTCCTGCCACAGGCTCGCGTCGCGCACGTACTCCCAGAACGAGGCCGAGCCGGAGGCGTGTCCGCTGATCTCGCGGACCTTGTCGGGGCGTTTGCCGGCGCGGATAGTGGGTCGAACGCGCGAATTCGCACGATCGGGGAAAAGCTCGATTTCGGCCTGAAGTGCCGTCGAGCAACACTATGTTGCTCACATGACATTCAATGACGAGGCGATCGATCTGCGTTCCGAGCCCGAGGTGGACGATGCCCCGTACGCGCCCGCGAGCGTCACCCGGCTGCAACTGGCCCTGGCGGCCCAGGGAATCTGCGACGACGCGGTGACCCTGGTGGCCGTCGAGGACCAGGAGATCACCGACGTCCCGGAAGCTCTCAGCCTGGTACGCGTCGCCGACCACACGCACAGGCAGACGACGCGGGCGAAGGCCGCCGCGATCTTCCACGCGGCCACCGTCGGCGCCAACTGGGAACAGATCGCCGAGACGCTCGGACAAAAGCGCCAGGCCGTCTACCGCGCCTACAACCCCGAACTGATCGCCTGGCGGGCGGAGGCCACCGACGCGCACGGCCTGCCCCGACTGCCCGCGATCGAGGACGACACCGTCGCCCTCCTGGACCACTGGCTCGCCCTCTACGCCGGACCCGACCACGCCCACGCGGAGAACCGGGGCGTGTCGAGCGCGCTGCGCCGGATGACGTCCGAGGAGGAACTCGACGTCCTGCTCGCCCACGCCCGCGAACCGCTGCCCCTGGACGAGCTGGCCGCCGTGCGCGAACGGCAGACGGTGCTCTACGAACGCCTCGCCGACGCCGAACCCGACGCCGAAATCGCCGACGGCTACCGCCGATACGCCACGCGCACCCGCGGCCAGGCCGCCGAACTGCGCGAACTCCTTGCCGCGCGCGCCGCGGCCGCCGGCGACGAGGACCGGGACTCGGTGCCGGCGATCCGCATCTGCGGCGAACCGTCCCCCGGGAACCCCGACCGGCCCTGCACCCTGCCGCCCCGCCACGCACACCACGTGCACCAGACCGCGACCGGTGCGCAGTGGCCCGTCGCCCCCTCCGCCGCCGAGGGGGAAGGGTGACGTACGAGACCGTGCGCCGGGCCCGGCGATCGCTGCCCTTCGTCCTGTCCATAGGCGACGGCACCGCAGATCGGCTCGAAGGCGTGCATTGCCAGCGGAGTTGAAGTTACCGTGAGAGACACCTCGTTATCCCTGAACGTGCCCCAGAGCCCAATCCAGTTTGATCCCAAGCTCGCAATGGTTTGCCGTGGCTGCGGTACGCCAGAGCTTGACCAACTCCCGGGTGCCGTGGAGGCGGCACGCCAGGGGACACCTCCGGTCCAGGCCTAGGCCGGGGTGACCTCAGGGAGAAGAGGCGCACGATGGAAGTCACGAAGAAGGCCCCGGTGCATCAGGGTTGGCGTCGCGAGTTGGCCGTACGTCTTGGTGCCGCCCTCGGCGCGAAGGCGCTGTGGGAGAGCATTTTGAGGCTGCTCGACCGCTGCTCGTGGCACCAAGTAGGGCGGCGGAAGTCGCCGCCGCCCTACGGCTCACCTCGTCCACGGGGCGCCGACAAGGTCTCCTTGTCGGCGCCCCGTTCCGTGCTGCGATTCCGCCGCTACGAACCCAGATAGCAGCCGGAAACGTAACCGACCACGCCGGTGCGCTTGTTCCGCACCGAATGCCAAGCGGCCGTGCTCTGACCGTCCGGGCACTGGACCTCGGGCCCGGGTTCGGTCTGGAACAACTCCGCGCAGTCGCCCTGGTTGGCCCACCCGACGTGGTCCCCGCCCGGCCTGTTGCGCATGTTGATGTCGGTGCCCTTGAAATCGGTGTGGGGACCGTTCATCTCGCACGCCGCTCGAAGGACCGAGGGTCTGCCCGCTGCGGCGAGAGCCGAGGTCTCCGCGGCATGTGCTGTCGAACCGAGCGTGAAGGCCCCGAGAACGAACGTGACGGCGGCCATGCTCGACACAAGAGATTTCGTCATGTCGTGGTTGTACCGGTGGCTTCCACGTGGTGGGAACGCCCGAAGCAGCGAATTCACCTTTCTGGCGGACTGGATTGCGGGCCCACCGCGGTCCGTGCCCGGGTGGTGCTGGCACACGCGCGGGGGCGGGCGTGTCGGGCTACCGCGACGATGGACGACGTATCCGACGCCCTCCAGTGCGAGCGCGCTCTTCGCGGGCGAAACGGAGCCGGGCGAACCAACAAGATCATTATCGACGCCAACGGTTGTACGCCTGCTACTCGACCCCGGAGTCCGCGGCGCCTACGACCTCGTGGCTCGTGGCGTCGGGTTGCCTGTGTAACTCAGACTCTGCTCCCAGGCACCGGCGTGGCGGGTAAGGGCCCGGGTCAGTGCGACGTATTGGTGGTCGGTCAGTGGACCGAGAACGCACACGGGGACTTCAGATGCACCGTCGAGACCAGTCCTGTCAGGGTAGAACCAGCCC
This sequence comes from Embleya sp. NBC_00888, assembly GCF_045207655.1. NCBI lineage: Bacteria > Bacillati > Actinomycetota > Actinomycetes > Kitasatosporales > Streptomycetaceae > Embleya > Embleya sp. NBC_00888. The sequence goes on from NZ_CP108785.1 coordinate 5,676,195, forward strand.
GCCGGGCGTACGCGGGTGACCTTGGCGCCCTTGACGGCGTAGACGTGCAGTCCCGCATAGGTGTACGGCCCACCGCCCGCGATGCGCGTGATTCTGACCTTCTTGACCTGTGTCCAGGGGACGGAGCGGTGGGCGTCGTTGTCGGCGGTCGTGATGCCGTGCGGGTCGATGCGCAGTGACCACGGGACCCTGTTCGGAACCCCGAGCCGGTGCCGCTCGTCCGCGTACACCTTGCGGAACACGTCGAGCACCAGTTCCCCGAGTGCGAGCAATCCCCCGAGCGCTGCCATGGCGGCACACCAGCCCAGAACTCCTCCCAGGGTGTCGAAGTTCTTCCCTCCCTTGCCGTCGTCGGGCATGGCGTCCCAGTGGGAGATCAGGCCGAGGGCAAAGGGAAGCGCGATCGCCAGGAAGATCAGGACCGAGCGCATGTCCTTGGCGAGGTCGTATCTCGGGGTGGCGTAGTCCGTGATGGGTTCCCGGCCGGTCCAGGAGATGTCGAAGGTGTCTTCGGGGAAGGTCCGGTCTTCCGGCGCCTGCGGCTCGGTGCGTGCCGGTTCCGGTGTGGTCCGTGCCTGCTGCGGCGGTTCGGCGGCGGACGGCGCCGGGTGTTTCGGCGTCGCCGATGGGGGCGGTACGGCGGTTGCGGTGTCGCCGTCGGACGCGAGCGGGGGCGCGGGGGCGCGGAGCACGGCCGAGGCGGCGAGGAGAATGGCGTGGGTGACGCCGCGCGGCAGCCATCCGTGGTCCGCGCCGACGTGGGTGGGCGGGGCGGGCACCATCGCGCGGGCGGCCCGGGCGGTGGGGCGTGCCGCGGGGCCCTTCGCGAGGGCGGCCTCGACCAGGGGCGCGAGCGAGGCGGGGAGTCCGTCGAGGTCGGGGGCGCGGGTGGTCAGGCTCGCGAACAGCACGGGCAGGGTGTCGCCGGGGAACGGAGGGCGGCCGGTGGCCGCCCAGGCCAGGACCGCGCCGGCGGAGAACACGTCGCTCTCCGGTCCGACGTCGGAGCGTTCGAACTGCTCGGGCGACATGAACCCCAGCGTTCCCACGGTGTGTCCGGTCCCGGTCAGGCCGGTCGCGCCGGCCGGCAGCGCGATCCCGAAGTCGATCACCCTGGGGCCGTCGACACCGAGCACGATGTTCGACGGCTTGACGTCCCGGTGCACCAGGTCGACCGCATGGATTTCCGCCAGCGCGGCGAACAGGCCCGCGGCCAGCTCGCGCAGCGACGCCTCGGGCAGCGGCCCGAACCGCTCCACCGCCGCACCCAGGGAGATCCCAGGCACGAACTCCGTGGCCAGCCAAGGGACTTTCGCGTGCGGATCCGCGGCCACCACCGCGGCGGTGAACGCCGAGCCCACCCTCCGCGCGGCCTGCACCTCCCGCACGAACCTGCGCCGGAACTCGCTTTGGTCGCCGACCAGCAGGTGCGGGTGCACCGTCTTCACGGCCACGGCCGCGCCGTCCGGTGCCCGCCCGAGGAACACGCGTCCCATCGCCCCGGACCCCAACCGCCCCACCAGCCGGAACCGATCCACCTGCTGTGGATCCCCACTGTCCAGCGGCTCCATCACGCCCCCGATTCCGGAGCAACGCCCGGGCCGCGTCTCGGCCGGCGCTGTCCGATGCCACAGCCGATCGCACAACCCGGCCCGCCCGCAACCGCTTCGACCGAACCCAAGGTGGGTTGCCCCTCGCAGGGGCGACCCGTTCACCGATCTTGCGCACCCCGTCAACGACGCGCTCCGTGCCCTCCCGGACGAATGGCTCGCGACGTACGGGGGACCCGACTTCGCCCACGCGGAGAACCGGGGCGTGTCGAGCGCCCGCCCGGTCAGGCAAACGCCCATCACCGCAGGTCAGCGATATCCGGTGTTTTTTCGGCCAGTACTACTGAGAGGCCAAGGCGTGGCAGGCCGCCCTCGACCAGGACTGGCGGACCCACATCACCGTCGCCGACGAGGACACTTTCTCCACCGTGTGCACGTCGGTCCTGGGTGGCGAGACCCACACCGCCCACCCCCGCGACCACGACCACGAGGTCGTCCATCCCCTGTGTCGCACGATGGACCGCAACCAGCTGCTCACCCGATACCGCGTCACCACGGGCGAGATCACCTGCCGCACCTGCCTGGAACAGCGCGAATGTCGCGCCGCGGCCCGCGCACGCCGCGCCGAGGCTGCCCCCTGCGCCTGCTGCCACGACACCCCGGCCTGAGACCCCCTGCCCGCCGCGCGCGATGCGGCGGGCAGGGGCCCGCCGGCCCCGCCCGAACCCCGAAGGGAGACACACGTGCACACTCCCGACCACCCGGCCCGAGGAAGCGACGAGGACCCCGGCGCGGACACCGCTCGGAACCTGATCGAATCCGCCGGCGTCGACGAGCGGCACATCCGTCGCGAACACCATCGGGCGAGTTTGTCGAGCCTGTGCGACGACATCGTCCGCCGGGCCCGGGAACGGGACTACGACGAGACACGGACTCAGTTCCCCGACGAGACGATCCATCTGGAGAACGGGCACACGCCCTATGTGCGCGTGCGCGACGTCGGGTGGGAGTTGCGCTATTTCCCGCCCTCCGCCGTCGAAATCCACGAGCGCGGCCTCGGGTACCGGACCGGTTTCTCGTTCCACGACGACCTCGGCGTGCCCATCGAGGAGTTGGCCTCGATCACCGTGCACGACCTCCGCACGCGCCTCGAAGAGTGGATCAAAACCGGCCCTCGTAGCACGCCGTCGCCCGATCCGCACCACGACCCCCACGCCGCAGTGCTGAACGATCTGCGCGGATCCATGGACGACGGATACGACCAGGACCACGTGAACGCCGTCCTGGGACGCCTCAACGACGCCTTCGGGACCCGCCTTGTCTGCGTATGGGACTACGTGGATCCCTGCGGGTTCGGCGGCGGCTCGAACTTCTACCTGGAGGACGACGACGGCCGACTGCGTGAACTCGTCGGCGACCTGTGGGGATGGCTCAACCACCCCGCGGCCGACCCCGAGGCACCGCAGGCGCCGGGCAGGCCCGCCGACTGGCGCGCAGACGCCGCCACCGACATCGGCCCGATCGCGGCGACCGACCACCACCTCAACCGGGCCCGACGCGACCTCCGCCACGCGTAACCCCGACACAGCCCCGACACCCGCACGACGACAAGGAGAATCGGCAATGGACGACGAGTACTACGCCATCCTCACCGTCATCGACTGCTCCCCGGACACCGCAGCCGAACTCGGCGACCACCTGCGCGACGCGGGATTCATGACCGACACCGAGCGCCACCGCACCGACCCCGACGCGGACGAACCCCAACTCGCGCCCGGCCCGGCCCTGACCGCCTACGGCCTCGACGCCCACGACGTGCAGACCCTCCTCGACGAACTCACCACGCTCGACCCCGCACTCGCGTACCGCGTCCGGACCGAGATCGAACGGGGCGAGGCCGGCGACCTGTTCGTCCGCGCCCCCCGGACACACCTGGCGAGGCCCCTGCGACCGATCCGGCACCCCCGTGATCGACACCGACACGGCCACGCGGATCGCGGCCGAACCCGACCCCGACACCCGCACACGACTGCTTCACGCCGCCACCGGCCACCACGCCCGCACCGCACTCGCACACCTGGAACACACCCGCGACCTGCTCGCCCTCGCCGCCGACCTCGGCATCGGTGAAGGAGACCTCGACGACGCCGTACACACCGCCTTCGGCAAACAGGCCGCCTCCGTCAACAACGGCGGCACCCTCGCCCAACTCGCCCTCCTCACCGAGGGCATTCGTGACCGCGACGCCATCCGGGCCCTCCTGGAGAACCTCCGCCCCTGACCCCGGCCCCGGACCCGATCCGCGAAACGCGAACCGGCACGCCGCCCCCGGGCTGGGTGCCGCCGCGTCAGACGCTGCCGATCGCGAGCGCGACGCACGCACCCGCGATCATGCACGGCCCGAACGGCACCCGCCCTGCGCGCCCACCCCGGCGTACCACGAGCATCGCCCCGGCGTACATGCCCGACACCACGAACGACGCACACGCGCCCACGAGCACACACGACCACCCCGCCCACCCCAAGGCCACCCCGACGACCAGGGCGAGCTTGACGTCACCCATGCCCATCCCGCCCGCCAACGCCGGCACGAGATGGAAGGCCCCCAGCACCAGGCCCGCCGCCACCGCGCGAACCAACGCCCCGGGACGGCCCTGGACCCCGGCGACGCCGCCCAGGATCACGACCAGGCCGACGCCGGCGACCAGGACGAGCCGATCGGGAAGCCGGTGGACCGCGGCGTCGACCAACGCCAACGCCACGGCGAACGGCACCAACCAGCACCAGGCGATCGCCGTCCACGGCGGAGCCGCCACGGACACCGCGCCCACGAAACCCAGCCCCGTCGACACCTCCGGCACCCCAGGCGCCGAACCCACCCGCACCCCACACCACCGACAACGCCCCCGCGCGGACAACGGCCGCACCACCACCGGCGCCGCCGACACGGGAACCGCACCGCCACAGTCCGGGCAGGCCCGCCGAAGTGGTTCGCCGGCGGGCACCGCGTACCGGAAGACGACCGAGCGCACGAACGATCCCAGACCGGCCCCGGCCGCGAACACCGCCACGAATATCGCCATCACCTGCCATCCTCACAGCAACCCCCGCCCCCCACCGGCCCGCACCGCGGGCACCGACGGCCCCGGCAATCCGCGACGCGGCCCCTCTTCTGCTTGTCGGATCTGCGGAGTACCGTTCCCGGTCCCGATCCTGGGAGGTCACGTGTGGGTCATCCGTGAATGGACCGACGACGAAGGCCACACCTGCAAAGCCGTCATGAGCGAAGAGGCCGCCGCCCGCTCCGACGAGGAACTCCGCGCGATGCACCGCCGCCTCGAACTCCTCGCCCAAAAGCCCCCCGACCCCGCGCTCGAACCCGTCAACCAAGTCCTCAACAGCAACCTCGACGCCTTCGTCTTGGAACGCCTCGAAGGCCTGAACACCCCCGGCCGGCACATCGGCCTCGACGACCTGGTCCCCGGCCTGCTCCGCCCGGACCTGGACCCGCAGCTGATGGCGACCATCAACCGCATGTTCGACCAACACATCGAGACCATCGCGGAGAGGATCAGACGCGGCGAAACACCCTGACCCGTCCACGGGCACCGACCGGTCGTCCCCTCCACCGAAGTGCCCGCGCGACGAACAGGAATGGCTCCGGCCACGCGTTGCCGCGGCCGGAGCCATTCCCCGTCATCCTTCGCGGGGCACAGCCCGCACAACACGCCACGAGGCGAAAAGTGTGGACCCCACGAAGGGCACCCACCCACCCTCGCACCAAACCGACCCCCTACGCGGGCGGTTCATCCGAACGAGACGAACACGCCCCTCCGGCGGACAAACCGGCCACCCGGCCCCGGACCCGGAGCCGGGCGCACCGACCCAGCGACCTCGAGTCCCACCCGGCCCGACGCCCGAAACTCACGCCCACCGCATCCCGAGCGCGGAAAGCGCGTCGAGCCGCTCGGGCGGGTACGTGGCGCGCCGTTGTCGCGCGTTCGCGAGGGCAACCCCCAACTTGACCCGGTGCGCCTCGCCGCCGTGTTCAACGGACTCGACGTGCTTGCGCGGGACGGTGAGGTGCCCCTCGCGCTCCCGAAACGCCGCCGCCGCCGCGAGGGTGAGCGCCCACCGATCCGCCCGCACCACCCCTGCCGCCGACATCGCGGGCTGCTCCTTCTGCTCGGTGACGTGGACACCCACACCCGCCAACGCCTCCCGCTGCGCCGGTGTCAGACCCGCCCCGCTGCGCCGTTGCCGTTGGAGCCATGCTCCGACGTCCTCGCCGCCGACGGTGTGTCCGGGCACCAGGTCGTCGACGCTGCCGCCGGCCTCGGTGTGCAGGCGTACTGCGGCGAGCACGCGTTGCCAGTCCAGTGACCACCGCTGGGCGGGGTCGGGTCGTCCGGTGGAGTTCCAGTCGGGGTCGATCTCGGCCAGCCTCGCCCAGCGTTCGCGCCATCGTTCGGGGTTCTTGCGTGTCTCCAGAGGCCGTCGGCAGTTGGCGAGGAATTGCCCGACGGGGTACCCGTTGATCGCGGCCGGCTTGGGCGCCGCCAGGTGCCCGTGGACGGCGAAGTGCGCGCGGCTTATGGCCAGCCCGTCCTCGAAGGCGGTGTCGTCGGTGTTCCACACCATCCCCAACCCCTCCAGCAGCTCGATCCGGTGCGGGGTGATCGACCCCTCCGCCCGGGCCCGCCGCTGGTCCCCGATCCATTGCCCGAGTGGGTACGAGGTCCCGGTTTCGCTGTCGTAGTCGATGCTCTCCAGCGGCACCCGCAGGTGGCCGTGGGCCGTGTGCCAGCGTTTGGCGGCCTGGTATCCCCGGCGCCAGTCGCGGCGTTCGGGGTTGATCACGCGCAGGTTGATGAAGTCGCGGAGCAGGGTGGGGTCGCGGTCGGTCATGAACCGCACCAGGAACCGCTCCTCCTTACCGCCGGCGTCGCTTTCGTCGCCGTCACCGGGCTCGACGTCGCCCCGTTCCTCGATGTCCTCGGTATCGGTCAACGCCCTCGCCCAGGTCTTCGGTCCGCTGGGAGCGGGTGTGGCGAGCATGTCCAGGACGCGTGCGTCGTGCGCGGCCAGGGCGTGCAGGGTGCGCACCAGCGGGTGGTAGCTGTCGGACACGAGCATGTCGTCGGGTCGTTCCCCGGGGGCGAGGAAGACGGGGACGATGATGGTGGCGGTGCGTCCCTCGCCCGGATTCTGGCGCAGGGCTCGGCCGATGGCCTGGACGATCTCCACGATGCTGAACTTGGGGTCCATGAAGGCCACCGCGCGGGCCCGCAGGTCCACGCCCTCGGCCAACACGCGCACGTTGCTGAGGACCGCACGGCGGGCGATGGTGCCGTGGGGGTCGGCGCGTTCGACGAACCGAGCCAGGACATCGCGCCGGTGGTCGGCGGGGTGTTCGCCGCTCAACCAGTCCGTCCACACGTACGCGGGATGACGCCCCGGGTCGTCCTGGTGCAGGCGCGCGGCCACGTCCGGCAGGCTCGCCGCACAGGCCTGGGCCTCCAGGGTGCGGGAGTGGTAGGCGATGACGGTGTCGAGGTCGTCGTCGGCCGCGGCGCGCAGGAGCGCGGTCTGCAGCGCGACCAGACGCGCTGCCCGGTACTGCTCGACCTCGTCGATACTGCGCCGGCCGAGGCCCCGGTTGAGGTCGCTGCCGGTGGCCGCCGCGAGCTCCTGGACCTGCGGATCGGTGATCTCCACCACGACCACCCTCGGCCTCGCGATCAGGCCCATACGGGATGCAGCGGCGAGTTCCAGGCGGTGGACGACGGGACCGAAGATCGCCTCGTCGTCCATCGACGCCACCGCGCGGGCCTTCAGCGCCGAGTGCACCGGCCGTCCGCCCCGAACCCGGACCGGCCGATCGTCCCCGCCTCCCTCGGCCCACTCCTCGGTGTCGCCCTCGCCGACCGCGGGGTCGAGGTCCTCCCACACGTCGTCCTCGGCCAAGGCCGGGGGCAGTTCGGGGTCGGCGTCCGAGGTGGTGGCCTCGCTGTAGGCGCTGTTCCCGGGCGGCTCCCACACCCGGGGTGTGGCGGTGAGGTAGAGCCGGCGCGCGGCGGGGAGGCGGGTGTTGTCGTGGACGGCGGCCCATTCCTTCCCGATCGATCCGCTGGTGCGGTGGGCCTCGTCGACGATCACGAGGTCGAATCCGGCCAGGGCGAGGCCGTAGACGCCCGCTTGGGCGGTCAGGACGGCGCCCAGCGACTGGTACGTGGCGTACACCGTCAAAGGCCCCTGGGCACTGGCCCACAGGGCGAGTCGTGGTGCGCTGGTGGTGCACCGCACCCCGGCTTCGTCCAGGGTGGGATCGTTGGCCAGGGAGCACACGGCGATCTGCGTTCCCGCGGTGCGCCCGGCGTTTCGCCAGGCCGTGACGGTCTGGGTCAGCAGATCGAGGGTGGGGACCAGGACCAGCGCCCGCCCGCGCGGCGCGAGGGCTGCGGCCACGGCTGCGGCGATCCTCGTCTTGCCGGTGCCGCAGGCCATCGCCACGGTGGCCCTGGTGCCACCGTGCGGCCCGTCCGGGGCCGTTTCCACATCCGGGTTCTCCAGGGCGCGGACGATCGCGTCCACGGCCTCGCGCTGGTGCGGGCGCAGCGGCGACACGGGCCGGCGTAGGGGATGTGGTGAGGTCTCGGACGGGAAAAGTGGCAAGGAATGCTGCACGGTGTCTCTCTTGACGTCGCCGGGTCCCGGATCGTGGTCGTGCCAGCGTCTCGGTGTCGTTTCGGTGGAACCGGCAGTCCGACGAGTGCCATACTCCCGCGTCGTGGCCCCGGCTGACACCAGAGTGCGCTCGGCCCTTCGAAACGGCGTCGACGGGTCCGCTTTTTTGGGTCGTGTCCTGGTCGCCGGGCCCCGGCCTCGGGTCGACGGCGCGCGTGGGGGACCGGGGCCACGTGGTCGACCTGCCCGTGCCGGGCGCGACGACTGCCGGGCGACTCGACCGTGTTCGGCACGACGCCGCGCGCTCGTGCGGGTGGGAGGTTCCTCCGTTGCCGGGGACCGGAGACGCAACCCGGCCGAGCGCGCCCATGCCGACGAGGTCCCCACCGGCAATTTCCGATGGGGACCTCGTTCGATGCGGTAGGTGCAATTTTAAAGGGCCAGGGCGGCGCGGAGTCCGACGCCGACGCGTTGCAGGGTGTGCGGGGTGAGACCGCCCATGTCCTTGACGATCTCGTCGCGGAAGATCGTGTGCAGGTCGTCGCACAGGACCCGGCCGACCAGAGGGCGATCGGCCGGATCCAAGACGATGATCGAGGCAAGGTCGGGCTTGGGCGAGGTGGTCAGGCGCACGGCGAGAAAGCCGTCCAGGCGCTGGTTGCGCGCGTTGTTGGAGACGACGAGGAAGGGCTTGGGCCCGATCTCTTCGTCACCCGCGATCAGGTAGACCCGGCCGCGGGTCGGGATGAGGGTGCTCACGTGCGGAACGCGCTCCTTCGGGGTTAAACGACGTCATCCGCGATGCGACGCCTTCGCCGCATCGACTTCGCCACGGCCCTGTCCTCGTCGTCGAGAGACGCCGCGTAGGCGGCGTACCCGGTGAGTTGGGCCTGCTCCTCGACCGCACGGCGACCCAGAACCAGCAAGGCATGTAGGGCGGCGGACTCGTTGCCGGGCTCGGGAAGCCCTGCCTTTGCCAGCAGCACCTTCAATGCTTCGTTCAGGCCCGTGTCGGGTGTGCGCAGCTCGGTGAGTGCGTGGATGTCGTCAGGATTGAGTGGCACTGACTTTCGGATCTTGGTTTCGGACATGGCGCGGACTCCCATATATGTTCAGCACGGCGTTCCGGAAGACGCAGTGCTCGACGGTTCGTCCTTCTCGGGTTCCCGTCGTGGCGCCGTTGCTCCCGGCGCCAGTGGTGGTTCAGCACGGCCCCGCCCTTTGGAGTGGCAGGGCCATCACTGCTACGTCCCAGTGAACCACACGTGATGCACTCCCGGCATCAATATCTGAATCAGATCAAGCAGCACAGTCGTGGTCCGGATCGGTCGTCCCGGGTGCTCGGGTAGTGGCACGCGGACGGGCGCCGATCCGAAAGTGGGGAGGATTCATGTGCTGAATGTCGTGTGAGGTAAGTGGCGAGGAACAGCGGGCGGGTGTCGGCCCGGTGAGTCGTTCCCGGGGCGGTTCGGTGTCGGGTGGCCGCGTGAATGTGTCGCGGCGTATGACAGGTCGTGCCTGGTCACGGCTGTGTGGGCCTTGTTGCGTCATTCCGGTGCGGTTTTCCGGCGTCATGGAGACGACGTCCCGCAAGCCCTGGCGGGTATTGGGCGGCGCGAGGCGTGGGGGCCGTGTTGGAGCATCCAGGTGGCTATTGCGGGCTTCCTGGAGGTATCAGGACGGGCTCGTGGCCGACGTGGAGGCCTTGTTCGGTTCGCATAGGCAAGTCAGTGCCGAACTCGCCCGGGAGGGCCGGAGAGCGTCGGTGGCGGGGCCCGCGGAGCGGGCCGGGTCCAAGCGCCCGGGTCGGGTGGTGCGTGTGAGTTGTCGTGCGGCGGGTTCTTCTCATCGGACCCCCATGGTGCGTGGGCCGCGAAACCGGGATCTGTACTTGTCCGTAGGGGAGTTGGTGGTCTCGTCCCGGCCGGGTGAGTGGGACGGATGCTGCGGGATCGGCCGGCCACCCGGTGAGAATGCCCTGCCCGGCGTGACGGGACGCACCAGGTGGTAGGTCTCGTGTTGTCGTCGGGTGGACTCTCATCGGAGCGTCCATGGGTGCGTGGACGCGGAACCGGGATCCGTCTTTGTCCGTAGGGGAGTTGGTGGTCTCGTCCCGGCCGGGTGAGTGGGACGAGGCCCGGGATCGGCCGGCTACACGGTGGGAATGCCCTGGCCGGCGGGTCGGGACGCGCCAGGTGTTCGAGTGGATGCGGTTACCCCTGGCGGCTGCCCCGGATGCCACCTTTCTCCAGCCTGCGCCCGAACCGCCCGTCGCCGGACAAAGGGCCCGGCACCAGCACCCAACTCCTCGGGTGGCGTGGTGGTGGTCGGGGACGGATGATCGTCGTGACCGTTCGATCACCTTCCGTATTGGAGTTGTGTCGTGCGTATTCGTCATGCCGCCTGCGCGGCCGTTCTGGTCTCCGTCGCCGTGTTGCCGACGGCCTCTTTCGCGCAGGCCGCGCCGGTGGATCGGGACTGCGCGGACTTCGCCACCCGCGAGTTGGCCCAGGCCGCGTTCGATCTCGACCCCTCGGATCCGGAACGCCTGGACGCCGACAACGACGGCCTGGCCTGCGAGGACCGCCCCTCGGGTCCCGGCGGCGCGTCGGCCGCGACCACCCCCGATACCGTTGCCGCGCCCGGAACGACCCCGACCGTCCCGGCCCCGGCCGGTGTCGTCGAGGCGGCCGAGGCGGTGACCGGTGGCACGCCCGTCGGCGGTGTGGACACCGGCTTCGGGCCGGTCACCCACGACGACGACGCCTGGTCGGCGGCGGGAGCCGCCTTGATCGGCGGTGGTGCGTTGACCGGTGTCGGTGCCTTCCTGGTCCGCCGTCGGCGCACGTCCTCGAACGTGGCCTGAGCAAAGGACCGAGCGCCGGGGCATCGGCGTGGGCGTTGTCGGATGGTGCCGACCCGACCGGTGGACCGAGGCGATCGCGGACCGGATCCGCGGGGCAAGCCGGCCCGAACCCGTACGCGAGCGCCCGGCCCGTCCCTGCGTCCGATTGCTCGCGCGACGAAAAGAACGGCTCCGACCGCGTGTTGCCGCGGTCGGAGCCGTGTCCTGTCGTCCGTCGCGGGGCACAGCCCGCACAACGCGCCGCCGGCGAACGTGTGGACCCCGCGATGGGGACCCGCTCACGGTTACGGCAACCCGGCCCCCGGCGTGGGCGCCGATCGAGACGAACGAGCCCGCCCGAACGGGTGAACAGGCCGGCCGGTGGCGCACCCGGGACCGATCCGCGCATCCGGCCCGGCACGCATGGCCGGCCGCCCTACCGCGAACAGCACTCACCCACGGCGGCGGCAACCCGGCCCGAAGCGCGCGGACTTCACACCCGAAATGGGCGGAGCCCGGCGCGGGTGTGCGCCGGGCTCCGTTTGTTGGCACGGGTCGGGTCGGTGTGCGGTGTCGTGGTTACCAGGTGCCGGGTGGGGCGCGCCATCCTTGGGGGGCGCGGGTGAGGGTGCCGTCGGGGTTGGCGAGGAGTGCGTCGAGGGTGGTGGAGCCGTCGGTCCATTCGTACATGGCGGTGAGGTCGTCGCGTCCGTCGCCGTTGTAGTCGCCGGTCAGGGGCCATGCGGCGCTGGTTGCCCAGGTGCCGGGGGCGGAGCGCCAGGCGACGCTGGGGTCGGTGAACAGTCCCGCCGCGGTGCTGGGGAAGGTCCGGTATTCGGTCGTGCCGCCGCCGAGGTCGTACATGGCGCCGAGTTCGACGTGGTGGTCGCCGTTGTGGTCGCCGGTGGTGAGTTGAACCTTGTTCCAGTCCCACGCTCCGGGGGCTGCGCGCCAGGACTGTACGGGTGCGGCGAGTTTCCCGTCGGGTTGGGCGAGGAGGGTGTGGAGGGTGACGCTTGTGTCGGCCCAGCCGTACAGGGCGGCGATGTCGGTGCGTCCGTCGCCGTTGTAGTCGCCGACGGTGTATTTGGCGGAGCCGGCGTTCCAGGTGCCGGGCGGGGACTGCCAGCCGGGTACGGGGGTGTCGAAGGCGCCATCGCTGCGGATGATCCAGGTGTGGACGGAGGTGGTGCCGCCGGCGGGGTCGATGACCTGGGCGAAGATCATGGCGACGTCGTCCTTGCCGTCGCCGTTGTAGTCGCCGGCCAGGATGGCGGCCCTGTTCCAGTCCCAGTTCCCGGCGGGTGTGACGTAGCCGGGGATCGGGTCGGAGAAGACGCCGCCGGGGTGGGCGATGAATTTGAACAGCGAGGTGCTGCCGTCGGTCCACACGTACAGGGCGGCGATGTCGTCGCGCCCGTCGCCGTCGAAGTCCCCGACGCTGTACTTGGTGCGTCCGACGTCGAAGTGCCCGGCGAGGCTGACCCACGCCTGGCGGGGCGCGCCGAAGCTGCCGTCGGCGTTGCCGGGGGAGACGAAGAACGCGGTGGTGGCCTGGCCGTGGTCGTAGACGGTCAGCACGTCGTCGCGTCCGTCGCCGTCGAAGTCGCCGGAGTATTCGTTGCGTTGCGCGCTCGTGCCGTCGCCCGGGCGGTGGTCGACGGCGGCGCCGGTGACGGAGTTCCAGCGGACGTAGCCGCCCTGGAAGTCACCGCGACGCCCGCCGGCGATGTCGTACTCGTCGCTGGTGGGGAACCCGAGGTATCCCTGTTCCCAGCCGAGCGTGGCCCACCGGTTGCGGATGCTGCCGTAGACGGCCCACGCCCCGTTGTTCGGGCTGGTGTAGACGGAGCCGTTGTCGGCGCTCGCGCCGGGGGTGCGGAAGTGGGTGTATGTGCCGGGTTTGGTGGGGGTGTTCGCGATGTCGGTGGCGGGGAAGCCGAGGGTGCCGCGGGGGCCTCCGGTGGCCTGCCAGCGGTTGTAGGTCTCCCCGCTGATCACATGCGCGCCGGTGTCGCCGGTCCAGGTGACGGCGCCGGCTCCGGTGGTGGTTGTGCCGGCGTAGTGGGTGATCTGGCCGACGACGGTGCCGGCGCCGTCGCGGACGGTGGTCTCGTCGGAGACGGGGTATCCGAGCGGCCCGTTGAGGGCGCCGCTCTGGAGCCACTTCGTGCGGGTGTCACCGCGCTGGGACCAGGCGCCGGTGGTGGGGGACCAGTTGATGTGGGCGTTGGTGGTGCCGTCGTTCGCGGATCCCTGGAAGTCGGCGTACTTGCCGATGCCGCCGTCGTCGACCACGCCGCTGGTGGGAAGCCGGAGCGGCCCGGTGGGCCCGCCGGTGGCCTTGTACTTGGCCAGGATCGGCCCGCACAGGTCGAGTTTGATGTTCGGGTTCCCCGCCGAGGGGAACTTCTCGCAGGTGGTCCACGGCGTCTGGTTGTCCGCGATCAGCCGCATCGGCCCGAACGCGTTCCCGTCCGGCCCGGGGGTGATCCCGAGTGCGACGTAGAGCCTTCCGTCGGCGGCCTGTCCCCACAGGTCGGCTTTGCCGTCGCCGTCGAGGTCGCCGTCGGAGTTGAGCCTGGGGTAGGCGGCGGCGTCGAACCCGGTCCCGATCGGCGTGCGCGCGGCGGTGTTCCCCAACGCCGTGACGTCGACGCTGCCGTCGGCGTTCTTCTTCGACGCGTACTGGTGGAGCTGTCCGGTGACGCGGTCGCGAGCCCACAGGTCGGGAAGCCCGTCGCCGGTGACGTCGCCGGGGGCGAGGAGGTCGAGGTTCCTCCAGTCGGCGGTGCCCAGGGGGATCGCCTTGTCGAAGGCGCCGCCGGAGGTGTCGCCGTGGAAGAGCCACAGGCCGGCGCTGCCGTCACCGTTGTTCTCGAGGGTGAGCAGGTCCAGGCGCGCGACGCGGGATCCGCTGAGGTCGTTGTCGACATTGCCGGGGGCGAGGATCTGCCGGACCCGGGACCAGTCGGAGGTGTACGCCGCGCAGTTGCCGCCGGGCCGAGTGGGATCGCTGCAGGTTCCGGGGCGGGTGATCACATCGCGGACGGCGCTGGTGAAGTATTGGCCCTGGGCGCCCGCGCCGGCGCTGGAGTAGCGGTAGAGCTGTCCGTTCGCGTGGGCGTACAGGTCGTCGTAGGTGATGCCGGCCCCGCCGCGGTGGGTGATCAGCGATCCCGCCCAGGTGCGTTTCCCATTGGCGTTGGGCGGCCCTTGCAGCGTGCTTGAGGCGATGGTGCCGCCTGCTGCGGGGTCGGTGTCGGCGGCGTACATGCGCAGTGCGCCGGCGTCGTCGACGGTGAGGAGGTCGATGCGCCCGTCGCCGGTGACGTCGCCGAGGGTGGTTTTGGCGTGGGGGTCGGAGGGTGCGTAGAACTTGTAGATGGTGGGTTGGGAGCGGTTGCCGGCCTTGTCGACGGTTTGGGCGTAGAGGGTGTTGGCGCCCCACAGGACGACGGGCAGGGGGTCGGTTCTCCAGATCTTGGTGATGTCGTCCCAGGTGGCGCGGGCGGCGCCGCCGACGGGGATGGTGGCGTTCAGGGCGTATTCGATGGTGTCGACGCCGGAGGCGTTGTCGACGGCGGTGAAGGTGAAGGTGCCTTTGTCGCCGGCGGTCTTGCCTCCGCCGGCCTTCGGGTAGTCGATGCTGTCGACGGTCGGTACCGACGGCGGTGTGCCGTCGATGGTGAAGGTCCGGCCGACGGTGGGGGGCGAGCTCGCGTCGCCGTCGCCGGTTTGGGCGGTCCATCTGTAGGTGTGGCCGTCGAGGAGCAGCCCGACGGGGAGGTCGACGCGGGCCTCGTGGCCGTCTGCGCCCTTGGAGACGAATCCGCTGGTGTGGACGACGGGGTCGCCGTTGCCGACCTCGGTGACGACGAAGTTGGCGTCCAGGGTCTGGACGCGGTCGGGGTCGGTCACGGTGGCGTAGAGGCTGACGCCGCCCACCGCGGGGTTGACGGCGCCGATGTAGCCGTCGTTGCCCGAGGTTCCCCCGTTGACGGGGACGGGCGTCATGCGCAGGTTGGTGGGCTGGTTGGGCGGGGTGTTGTACTCGATGTAGATGAAGTTGTCGGCGGCGTTGCGGGAGAACCGCTTGAACCCGTTGTTGGCCGTGCTCTGGGGGGATTCCTTGCCCTGGACGCTGAGGGTGAGGAACTCCCAGTTGTGGTGCGGGAGCATGTTGGCGGTGATGTCGAAGTCGACCAGGCGATTTCCGCAGTGGGAGTCGACGCTGGAGCTCGGTACCGACGCGGTGCCCCACAGGCCTTGTTCGGTGGGCCTGTTGTCCCAGTTGGTGGCGTTGGTGAGGGTGTCACTGGCCAGGTACAGATAGACGGGCTGGGCGAGGTTTTCCTCGCAGCCGTTCACGGCGGAGTCGACCTGGGTGGTGTTGAAGGTGACGCGCTTGATGACCTTGCCGTTCAGGCGCCCCTGCCAGTTGTAGTCGACCCGGTAGTAGGTGCGTTCCAGGCCGGTCTTGGTGCGCCAGCGCTGGTATCCGGCACCGGGTTGGTAGTCGGTGCGTCCGTAGCCGGGGGTGTCGGGGTAGGCCTCCTGGGCCCAGCCGTAGGTGCTGATGTTGTCGCGGAAGGGGATGGGGGCCCAGCCGGGGTCGATGTAGAGCGGGAACACCGTGTCCGCCGCGCCGAGCAGGCTCGCGTCCGGTGTCAGGGTCAGCGAGGTGCCGGTGACGGCGGCTTCCAGCGGGGCGGTGGTGGCGTGGATACCGGGGCGCCTGTCGGTGGAGACGAGTTCGTCCGCGGGTACCGGAGGGGGCGGGTCCTGCGTCCCGGCCGGCGCGGACGCGGTCTTCGTGCTCCCGGTGGCGGGGGAGGTTTTGGGTGTGCTGCGCGAGTCCCACATCACGGGCGCGGGCGCGGTGAACGCGACCTTGCCGTCGGCCGCCTTGGCGGCCAGTGATCCGTTGGCCGTCTCGGTGACGGTGACGCCGTCGGTGGCCATCCCGAGCCTGAGCGTGGCGAGTTGCGGGTTCTTCGCGGCGGTGGCGGTCTTGACGATGAGGGTGTGGGTGAAGCCGCCCTGTTCGCCGGTGGTGACCTTGAGGTCGACGTCGGGCAGGACACCGGGGTAGAGCGCGCCGTCGCCGGCGAGGACCGGCGTGGGCAGCGTCGTGGGCCAGGTGAAGGTGAGCTTGCGGCCGCCGTTGGTCATCGACGCCAGCAGCGTGGTGCCACCGCCTCCCAGAAGCAGGTCACCGGTCGTGCTGGCCGGCCGCACCGTCCCGTCCGCGGCGCGTGCCAGCGTCGGGTCGAGGTCGCGCCAGACACCGCTTTTCTTCGTCCGCGACGGTTCCACGGTCCGTTCGAGCGCCAGGACGCCGTCGGGCTTCGCGGTGACGGTGTCCGTCTCGGTGGTCAACTCCGGTACGGGGACGGGGACTCCGGTGCGCACGGCCTGCGCGGTCGCCCTTGCCTCGGCCGCGGCCTTCGCCTCGGCCGACGGGGCACCCGCAGCGGCGCTGCCCGCGGTCGAGGTGGAGACCCCGGCGGCGGATGCGGTGGCGGGTGCGTGGTGGGGCGCGGCGCCGGCGGCGCCGGCGGCGCCGGCGGCGCACGTCATCGACAAGGTGACGAGTCCGCCGACGAGCGCCGACAGTCCTCGTGCGTATGGGCGTGGGCGGGGAGGCGGGTGCCCCATGAAGGGTGCTCCTCGGGAGAGTTGGCGGTGCGGGGCGCGAGCGCGCATAGATGCGCGGAACGTACCGGTTGGCCGGAACCCTTCACCAGGTGACGCAGATCACATCGACTCATTCGATATATCGACAAGGAATCAAGTCTCTCGAAGGCGCTTTCGAATTGCCGAACTATGCCTGCCAACGGGCGATTCGGTCCTGCCGGGGACTCTCGAGCGACCGGTTGGGTTGTAGTGACGAAGCACACATCCACCCACGGGAACTCCCTTTACCCGCAGGGAACTTGCCGCGTACGGTGCGCTCCGTCTGTGATCTTTCGCCTGTTCGGGGGCGGGATCCGTCCTGTCTCGGTGGGGGTTCGTCATGCGTGGTTGGTCGTGGGGATCGAAGTCCCGGCGTGCACGAGGGTCGCGTGCGGCGCGCCTGTTCGTGACGGGTGCGACGGTCCTGGCGCTGACGGCGAGCGTGGGCCCGGCCCAGGCCGTCGACTGGATCGAATCCCGCCCCGACAACGAGGGATGGTCACCACGCGACCTGCCCAAGACGCCTTCCGTCGGCGGAAAGAAGGCACCCAAACCCGACGCGCGACCGATCCCCGGCGACGGCCACCGCTCGTGGAAACCCACCGCGACCACCTGGCCCAAGCCGGCCGAGTCCGAGACCACCCCGGCGCCCGCGTCCAACTTCGTCGCGCGGGGAGGCTCGTCCCTGCTGGCAGCCCCTACCGGCGGCAACGCCCCCGGCACCCCCGTATGGATCACCACCCCCGACACCTCCGCCCGCGGCCCCCTGCGTTCGAACACCTTCGCCGCCCCCGCGACCGGCGCGGCGAGCCCCTCGGGACGGCTCAAGGTCACCGTCGCCGACCACGCCGCGGCCGAGCGGGCCGGCGTCGACGGCGTCCTGATCACCGTCCGCCCCACCGACACCGCCACCGCCCCCGGCAAGGTCACCGTCGGCGTCGACTACGCGGGATTCCGGGACGCGTTCGGCGCCGACTGGTCCTCCCGGCTGCGTCTGGTGTCGATGCCCGAGTGCGCGCTGACCACGCCGGACGTTCCCGCGTGTCGTGTCAAGACGCCGGTGACGGGCGGACGCAACGACCGGGTCAAGAACCGCGTACTCGCCGACGTCGACCTGACTGCGGCCTCGCCCACCACCGCAAAGTCGGCGAACGCTCCCGCTACGGGCGGCGCGATGGTGTTCGCCGCGACGGCGGACGCGTCGGGTCCCTCCGGCGACTACAAGGCGACTTCGCTGTCGCCGTCGGGTCAGTGGTCGGCGGGCGGCAACTCCGGTTCGATGAACTGGTCGTACGCGATCGGCGTGCCGCCCGCGATCGGCGGCACCGCGCCGACCGTGAGTCTGGCCTACAACTCGGGCGCCGTGGACGGCCGCACCACCTCCACCAACAACCAGGCCTCCTGGATCGGCGAGGGCTGGGAATACTCACCCGGGTTCGTCGAGCGCTCCTACCAGTCCTGCGCGCGCGACGGCCAGGACAAGTCCGGCGAGAAGTGCTGGTCCAACCAGAACTCCCTGACGCTGTCCCTGAACGGCAAGTCCTCGACCCTGATCCAGGACGACACCGACAAGACCAAGTGGCGTCTGGAAGGCGACGACGACTCCCGCATCGAACCCCTGACCGGTGCGGTCAACGGTGACGACAACGGCGAGTACTGGCGCCTGACCACCGGCGACGGCGTCCAGTACTACTTCGGCGTGGGCCACAAGCCGGGCGGCAACAACCAGGACACCGCCACCAACTCGACCTGGTCCGCGCCCGTCTACGGCAACAACGCGGGCGAACCCTGCAACAAGACCGCCGGGTTCGACGCGTCCTGGTGCCGGCAGGGGTGGCGCTGGAACCTCGACTACGTCGTGGACCCGCGCGGCGGCATGGTCACCTACTGGTACAACGCCGAGACCAACCGATACACCCGCGGCACGGTCCTGGTCGGCTCCGGCACCCTGACCGAGTACACCCGCGGCGGCACCCTCGCCAAGATCACCTACGGGTCGAAGACCACCGACACCACCCCGCCCACCGCCCAGGTCCTCTTCGACACCGCCGAGCGATGCCTGGTCAAGGACGGGTTCGACTGCGACCCGGCCAAGATGACCAAGGCCAACGCCGCCAAGTGGCCGGACGTACCCGTCGACAAGCAGTGCGCGACGTCGGGCACGTGCGAGGAGCACGGGCAGTCGTTCTTCTCCACCCGCCGCCTCACCAAGATCGTCACCCAGTCCCTCGTCGGAGCCGGCTACCAGACGGTCGACGAATACGCCCTCGGCCAGGACTACCCGGACCCGCAGGACGGCTCCTCCCCGACGCTGTGGCTGAACTCGATCACCCGCACCGCCTGGGACGGCGCCAAGAAGATCGACGTCCCCTCGGTCGACTTCACCGGCGAGTTCATGCACAACCGCGTCGACGCCGGTGGTGACCTGGCGCCGCCGATGAACCGGCGCCGCCTGAAGGGGATCACGAACGAAACCGGCGGCCAGACCACGGTCGTGTACAACACCCCCGAGTGCACCCCGGCCACCCTCCCCACCCCGGACGCCAACACCAAGGCGTGCTACCCGATGTGGTGGAACTACGACGAGGACGCGGAACCGGTCCTGCACTGGTTCCACAAGTACACCGTCGCCGAGGTCACCGAACACGACATCGCAACCACCGCCCCCAACCGCTCCACCCGCTACGAGTACGTCGGCGGCGCCGCATGGCACCGCGACGACTCCGAGCTCACCGAGGACAAGGAAGCCTCCCGGCCCAAGAGCAAGGACCGCCGGACCTGGAACCAGTACCGCGGCTACGGCCAGGTGATCACCCGCTCGGGCGTCGCCCCCGACCCGGTCACCCAGTCCGCGACGTTCTACCTGCGCGGCATGGACGCCGACGTGAGGAAGGACGGCACCACACGCGCCGTCACCCTCACCGACTCCACCGGCGCGTCGATCGTCGACGCGAACCACCACGCCGGATTCGCCTACGAGACGAAGACGTTCACCGGCGACGGCGGCACGGTGGCCGCAACCTCCCTCAGCACGCCGCACGCCTCGGCGGTCACCGCCACCCACGCCCGCGTCCGCGGCCTACCCCCGCTCACGGCCCGCCGCACCGCGACCGAGAAGACCCGGGACCGCAGTCTCCTCGCCGACGGCACCACGTGGCGCGAGACCTCCAAGTCCACCACGTTCGAGCCCGTCCACGGCCTTCCGGAGACGGTCTCGGACAAGGCCGACGGCCTGCCCGAGTACTGCACCAAGACCACCTACGCACACAACACGTCCGCGTGGATCATCGGCAAACCCGCCGAAACCCGGTCTCTGGTGGGCACCTGCGCAACCACGCCGTCCAAGGACACCGTGTACGCGTGGTCACACACCCTCTACGACAACAAGCCTTACGGCGACGTCGGCGCGGTCGGCGACACCACCTCCACCGACGCGGTGATCGACTACAAGGCGGATGGCACCCCGAACTGGGTCACCACCACCAAGTCGGAATACGACGCCTACGGCCGCGTCACCAAGGCCACCGACGCCGAGAACAAGACCACCACGACCGCGTACACCCCTGCCGCGGGCAGCCTGCCCACCACGGTGGCCGTCACCGGCCCCGCCAACTGGACGGCTTCCACCGTCTACGCGGGGGCTCGCAACCTTCCGGTCAAGGCCGTCGACGCCAACGGTCTGGTGATCGAGCAGGAGTACGACACTCTCGGCCGGCTGATCGCGGTGTGGAAACCGGGCCACACCAAACAGGACAACGCGGACCTGCAATTCGCCTACGCGCCCAGCAAGACCGGCCCCTCGGTGGTCACCACCCGCACCCTGAAGCTGAACAAGGACTACGCGGTCTCGCACCGGATCCTCAACAGCTTCCTCCAGGAACGCCAGACCCAATCAGACCCGGTCAACGACGCGGCCGGGCGCATGATCACCGACACCTTCCACGACAGCCTCGGCCGCCCCCACAAGACCAATACGCCCTACCTGAACGAGGACGACCTCCCGAACACGGACCTCTTCGTCGCCAACGACAACGAAGTCCCCGGCCAGAACGCGGTCGTCTACGACGGCATGGGCCGCACCACCGCCCAGACGTTCTCCTCCAAGGCCATCGAGCAGTGGCGCACCACCACCGCCTACGTCGGCGCCGACGAGACCCGGGTCACCCCACCGCCCGGCGGAACCGCGACCCTGTCCATCTCCGACGCCCGCGGCAAACCGAAGGAACTGCGCGAGTACAACGGCGGAGCCCCCACCGGCACCGACTACTCGAAGATCACCTACACCTACACCCCGCGCGAAGAACTCAAGACCGTCACCGACCCGGGCGGCAACACCTGGACCTACACCTACGACTTCCTCGGCCGCAAAACCCACGTCGACGACCCCGACAAGGGCCCGTCCGACACCCGCTACGACCTCGTCGGGCGCGTCACCGGCACCACCGACGCCCGCGGCCAGATCCTCGCCTACACCTACGACGCGCTCGGCCGCAAGACCGCTACCTACAAGGACACGGTCGCCGACGCCAACCTGCTCTCCGAGTGGACGTACGACCGCTACGCCAAGGGCCAGGCGGACGGCTCCTCCCGCTACGTCGGCGGCAAGTCGGGCGCGAAGTACACCAGCGAGATCACCGGGTTCGAACCCGGCACCTACCGCCCCACCGGCACCCGCGTCACCATCCCCTCCGCCGAAGGCAAACTCGCCGGCACCTACACCACCGCCACCACCTACGAGCCGGTCCTGGGCCTGCCAATCAAGACCGACGTCCCCGCCCAGGGCGGTCTCCCTGCCGAGACCCTGAGCAGCACCTACAGCACCCAGGGACTGCGGACCAAGCTCGGCGGCGAACGGGCGTATCTGAACCGTGCAATCTACGACGTCTTCGGCCGCAACATCCGCGCCACCCTCGGCGACGCCCCCCTCCAAGCCGCGTTCACCAGCGCCTACGACCCCGCCACCGGCCGCCTGCTGTCCACCAACTGGGACAAGCAGACCGCGACCACGGCCAGCGTGGACGCCACCTCCTACACCTACAAGCCCAGCGGCGACGTCACCTCCGTCAAGACCGTCCGCGACGGCACCACCACCGACACCCAGTGCTTCGCCTACGACGGCCTGCGCCGCCTCAAGCAGGCCTGGACCGACACCGCCGGCACCACCACCCTGCCCGCCCCCAGCGTCCCCGGTATCGGCGGCTGCGTCACCCAGGCCCCGAGCACGGCGACCGTCGGCGGCCCGGACCCGTACTGGCAGTCCTTCGACTACGACGCGGTCGGCAACCGCACCAAACTCGTCGAACACGACGCGACCGACGACCCGGCCAAGAACGTCACCACCGAGTACGGCTATCGCCCCGGCGCCCAGGCCGGCGACCGCACCCACCGCCTGGAGACCGTCACCCTCAAGACCGGTACCCGCGAGGCCGTCACCACGGGCCTGACCTACGACGCGAACGGCAGCATCAAGACCCGCCCCGGCGCCGACGCCAACCTCCAGACCCTCACCTGGAACGAAGAGGACAAGCTTGCCAAGGTCGCCTCCGCGACCGGCAGCAGCGACTACCTCTACGACGCCGACGGCCAGCGGATCATCCGCCGCGAGGCCGGCAAGACCACTCTCTACCTCGGCAGCGACGAACTCACCACCAACACCGACCAGTCCGGCCCGGTCGTCGGCACCCGCTACTACCCCACGGCCGGCGGCGCCGCCGTCGTGCGCAGCGGCAACGGCGCGATCGTGTACATGGCGGCCGACCACCACGGCACCCCGGTCAGCACCCTCGACTCCGCCACCCTGGACGCAACTCGCCGCCAGTCCAAGCCCTTCGGCGAACCCCGCGGCCCCCAGCCCACCCAGGCCAACGGCCAATGGCCCGACGACAAGGGCTTCCTCGGCAAACCGATGGACGCCACCGGCCTGACCCACGTCGGCGCCCGCGAATACGACCCGGACCTGGGCCGCTTCATCAGCGTCGACCCGATCATGGATCTGACCGACGCGGGCCAGATGCACGGCTACACCTACAGCAACAACAACCCGTTGACGCAGTCCGACCCGTCCGGCATGGCCTACTGCGGCAACGTCATGTCCTGCGACCCGGACCCCGTCTACTGCGGCAACGTCATGGCCTGCGGAGGCTCCGGAACCGACCAGACCACCACCTCGCCCACAGCCCCCGGGGGCACGGCCGGCTGCGTCAGGTACTGCATGGACAAGCCCAAGAAGCCCTCCTCCTCGAACACGGGCAAGGGCAAGGGCAACGACAACCCCTTCGCGAAGGCGTGGGGCGCGGCCAAGAAGAAGACCAGCCAGGCGGCCCACTACGTACAGGACAACTGGAAGAAGGTCGCCCCCATCGTGGCCGGCGGCCTCGCCGAATGGGGCTGCATGGCAGCCGCCGCAAGCGCGGGCGCAGCCACCGCCGGCGCGGCCGCGGTGGGCGGGGCCATGCTGTGCGGCGCACTCGGCAACTCGATCTACGGCGCTCTCGACGACCAGCTCAACCACGGCGACCGCAGCTCCATGGAGTCCCTGGTCAAGATCGCCGGAGACGCGGGCATAGGCGCCCTGACCGGCGGAGCGGCCCAAGGCGTCATCAACAAGTACGCCCGCGTCTGCCACAGCTTCGTCCCCGGCACCGGCGTCCTCATGGCGAACGGCACCACCAAGGCCATTGAGGACGTCCAACCGGGCGACGCCGTCCTGGCCACCGACCCCGAGACCGGCGAGTCCAAGCCCCGCACCGTCCTGGCCGCCATCACCACCGAGGACGACAAGGAATTTGCCGACCTCACGATTAAAACCGAAGACGGCGAAGCCTCTATCATCGCCACCACCAACCACCCCTTCTGGGTCCCCGACCTGAAGGAATGGGTTGACGCAGGCGATCTCAAACCGGGCCAACACCTCCGAAGCCCGGACGGAACATGGATCTGGGTTGAGGCAGTCCGCCGGTTCGGGCAGCCAGCACGCACGCACGACCTCACCGTCGACTATGTCCACACCTATTATGTGTCTGTCGGGACCACGTCGATATTGGTCCACAACGACAATGGAAATGGTGCCGCAGGTCGGCTACCTGACCTCAGTAACACGACGCTTGATGAGGCGGACCGGATCCTAACCCAGCACGGATTTGATCTGCACTCATGGTCGGAGCGGGGATATGTCACCTATAGGGCGAAAGACGGAAGCAAGATCACCCTGAGAGATGCTGACGGTCGCGTTTCGCGATCCGTAGTCGTTGACAACGGGCCGAACACGAAGAACGGGTCAAGGCGCGTTGGGCCCGATGGCAAGAATACTCTGAGTCACGATACGGGAGAGATGATCAAGCCGTTCTGCTAGGCTTCAGTTCATTACTCGGTGTGCGCCGAGTCGGTTCGAATGTGGGGTCGGATGACCATTTTTGAAGATGCGATCCGCGTCGTCGCGACGTGCGAAGGATACGCGTTGCGAAGGACCTCTCTCTCGATTATCTCGGGAGTGGATTCCCTGCAGTTTGAACTCTGTTGGGAGGGCAAGCCCAGCATCGTACTATCACTGGATAATATTCACCACTTCTCGATGAGCGGGGTCCCAGGTGAGGATCAAGAGATTCTCGAGTCGATTTCCATTGAACGCTTGCCGCCCGGCTTGAATCGCTGGCCGGAAGAAATTGCTCGATATAGAGTTCTTGCCGATCCAATCCCGGAACTGATTTGGATTCGGGTGCGAGGACCCTTCTCGATGGACATCGTTTCGGCTTCGATCTCAGTTTATGTTGAAGATTCGAACAGCATGAGTGCCTAACCTCGATGTTTGGTACGCCCAGCAGGATTTGGAGGTTGGCCATGTAGATGGTTGATCACTGGTGCGTAAGCTCGTCGTCGCCTGCCGGTGTGAGTCCGGTCCGGGTAGCTGCCAGGAGGCCCGGTAGCAGGCTGGCGGCGTCGGGGGGAAACGCCCGGCGTCGAAGTCCAGCGTCGAAAGCCCTGTGAAGGGGGAGCAAAGAAGCGGTCCGTAGCATCACGCGAAGTCTGCGGCGTCGTTAGAGGCCCGCCCGTGAGGGTGGGGACAGGGAGAGCCGAGCCCCCGAAATCAGGGCGAAGGCCATGGAAGCGGTGAAGACCCTGGAGGGCAGCCGCGAAGGACTCCCCGGCGTATGGGACACGGAACGTTTCGACGGTGACGACGGGAACTGGGGAGGCCCTCCCCGGCCCGACAGCCTGCGGCAAGAGCGCTGTCGGAAGCATCGCGACCTATAACCGGGTGCACCCCGGGAAGGGGAAGCGGGTCGGGTGGGCGTCGGAGGCGGCCGTAGTACTGCTTGAGCCGGACGGACAACACAACCGTCGGTGAGGGAAGGGCCGCTGCTTCGTCGATGCGTACTGCTGAAGTGGAGGGGCCCGGTGAGTGCCCGCGTGGCTATTCCCGCCGTCGGGGGACGTTCTCCCTCGGATCCGGTCCGTGCCCTCCAGCATGCGCTCTACCGGGCGGCCAAGGCCGATCCCGGACGGCGGTTCCACGCGCTGGGGGACAAGGTCCACCGCAGGGACGTCCTGGCGCGTGCGTGGTCGACGGTGCGTCGCAACAACGGCGCACCGGGCATCGACTCGGTCGATCTCGCGCAGGTCGAGGAGTACGGGGTCGCCCGGCTTCTCGACGAGCCGGCCGCGGAGTTGAAGGACGGCAGGTGGCGACCGCTTCCCGCGCGCCGGGTGTTCATTCCCAAGCCCGGCACCCCGGAGCAAAGGCCCTTGTCGATTCCCGCAGTCCGCGACCGCATCGTGCAGGCGGCACTGAAGTTCGTGCTTGAGCCGGTTTTCGAGGCCGACATGCTGCCTTGCTCGTTTGGGTTCCGGCCCGGGCGCGGCGCGCATGATGCCCTCCAGGTCCTGATCGACGAGTCCTGGCGGGGACGGCGATGGGTCGTCGAGACCGACATCGCCAACTGTTTCGAGGCGATTGACCATGAGAAGTTGATGCACGCGGTCGAGGAACGCGTCTGTGACCGGTCCGTCCTGAAGCTCTTGCGCGCGATGCTGCGGGCCGGAGTGATGGAGGACGGGCAGGTCCGCCGGCCGGTCACCGGTACTCCGCAGGGCGGGGTGGTGACTCCTCCCGCGCAATAGGTAACCCGGGGTGGGGTCGGGGCTGCCGGCTGGGATCGAGTGTCTGATGGTGACCTTCTCGGGGCCGATGAGGACCTCGCGGACCAAGAGTCGGACCACTTTCCGGCGTTCGAGGATGTCGGCGGTGGTGGCCTTCTCGCGCAGGCGGGCGAGGAAGCTCTGGAGGCTCTCGGCGAGCTTGAGTAAGCTCTGGCGGTCGACCGACTGGGCGGCGAGGGCCTCCAGTTGGGTGCGTTGGGCGGTTTCCCGGGCGCGCAGGGCAGGGACGCGGGAGCGGAGTTCGGCCAGGGACAGGAGTTGTTCCTGGTATGCCTCGATCAGCCGGGTGATGGCGATGGTGGTCTTGGCCAGGGCCCGTTCCAGGCGGGCTCGCTGGGCGGTGCCGGGGTCGCCGGCCCGCATCCGGGCCAGGCGCCGGTCGAGCTCCGCCTGAATCAGTGCGGGTGTGGAGACGAGGGCGATCACCTGGTTCCAGACCAGGTCTTCGAGGCGGTCGGCGCGCACGGGGGTGTTGGTGCAGACCTTGCCGTGCTCATAGCGCCAGGCGTCCGAACCCAGGCATCGGTAGTAGCTGATCCGCTTGTTGGTGGTGCGCGTCGAGGTGCGGTAGTAGGCATAGCCGCAGGTTGCGCAGGACACCAGGCTCTGCAGCAGATAGGGGGTCTTGCTGTTGCGAGGGGCGAACCGGGCGTTGTCGGCCAGGCGCCGTTGGGCCAGGGCGAAGACCTCCTCGGTGACCAGCGGCGGGACCGGGATCTCGATCCACTCCTCGCGGGGACGCTCGCGCACCACGGTGGGGCTGTTGGGGGTGGTGCGGCCCTGCAGGCGGGCGGCGCGGTTGAGGACCGCGGTGGCCTCGACGCGCATGGTCTTGGCGAAGGCCGCGCGCCCCGCGTAGGCCGGGTTGCGGAGCATGGCCCAGACCGTCGAGCGGTCCCAGCGCTGTTTGCCGGTGCGGGTGAGTGTGGTGGTGTCCTCGGTGAGCCGGCGGGTCAGGTCGGCCAGCGTGCTGCCTTCGTACGCGTAGCGGCGGAAGACCTCGGCGACCGTGGCGGCCTCGTGCTCGACGATCTCGTAGAGGGCGTCGGCGTGTTCGCCGCGGCGGATGTAGCGGTAGCCGTAGGGGGCGCCGGAGAGCACGTTGACGGTGCCGGTGCGGGCGCGGTGGGCCTTGCCGCGGCGGGTGCGCTCGGCGATCTGGGCCCGCTCGTATTCCGCGATCATGCCTTGGAACTGCACCAGCAGCACGTCCTCGGGGTTGTGGGTGCT
The DNA here is from genome assembly GCF_045207655.1 of Embleya sp. NBC_00888. NCBI lineage: Bacteria > Bacillati > Actinomycetota > Actinomycetes > Kitasatosporales > Streptomycetaceae > Embleya > Embleya sp. NBC_00888. The sequence goes on from NZ_CP108785.1 coordinate 5,703,342, forward strand.
GGGGGCCTTGACGAAGCGAACCTCGGTGCCGACCCGGGCCAACTCCTCGATCAGCAGGGCCTGGTGGGCGTACTTGCGGGCCAGACGGTCCGCCGAGTGGCACAGCACCACGTCAACCGGCACCTGCGCGATCAGGTCGCGCAGCCTCTCCAACTGGGGTCGTACCAGCGTCGCCCCCGAGAAGCCGTCGTCGGCGAAGACCCATTCCTCGGGCACGTCGAGCCCGAGCCGTTCGGCGTGCGCGCGCAGCCCGGCGAGCTGGGAGCCGATCGTCTCCTGTTCCTTCTGCTTCGCCGAGGAGACCCGGGCATACAGTGCCGCACTGGTCATGACTGTCACCTTCCGCACCGCTGGGCGCCGGGATCCGTCCCCGCCGTTCGGGAACCAGGCACAGGTAGGCGCCGGCCAACTCGGCCGCGCCGAGACGATCGAAGAGATACTCGGCCTCGGCCCTGCGCTCGGTCATCACCGCACCCGCCCACACCCCACCCGGCGTCGCTGAGCGGAACGGGCACGTCCGGCACCCCGGCGAGCAGCCGTACTACGAACGTAGCGCCGAACATGTCAGCCGTCCCCCTTCCGGCGGGACTGTTCCAGCCGACGGAACGTCAGAACGGCATCGAAGTCGAAGTTACCTACTGCGTGGGAGGAGTCCTATCCCCTTTGTTGGCCAATGTCTTCCTGCACCGGATCGACCGGGCCTGGCAGACGAGGCAGCACGGAGTGCTGGTGCGCTATGCCGATGACGCGGTGGTGATGTGCGCGACCCGGCAGCAGGCCGAAGCCGCCCTGGAGCGGCTGACGTTCCTGCTGGCCGAACTCGGCTTGGAGCCGAAGGCGGCCAAGACCAGGATCGTCCACCTCGAAGTGGGAGGCGAGGGGCTCGACTTCCTCGGCTTCCACCACCGATTGGTGGCCTCCCGGTCGCGCGATGGGAAGCGCCCGGTGACCTTCCTCGCCCGCTGGCCTGCGAACAAGGCCGTGCAGCATGCCCGCGACCGGATCCGTGAACTCACGGAACGGCGCCGACTGCTGCTTCCCGTCGATGTGATCGTGCAGGACGTGAACGCGTTCCTGCGCGGGTGGGCCGCGTATTTCCGGTTCGGGAACTCGGCCCGGCATTTCGACAAGATCGGGTCCTACGCACGGATGCGGTTGGCGGGATTCCTCGCCAAGCGACATCGCCGCAGCCGAGCGTTCGGTTGGTCCGTGGTGGCGTTCGCCTCACGCGGCCGACCGGACCTGATCGGCCTGCACGGGCCCGTCGTTGCACCCAGGCCCTTCCGGGACTGGCGGGGTAGGCCGAATGCCGGTGGTGAACGGCGTCGGTGAGCCGTGTGCGGGAGAACCGCATGCACGGTTCGATGTGGCGGGGGCTGGAAACGGGGCGGACGTACTCTGCCACCGCGCCAGCCCCCGACCCTACATGAGTCCTGAGCCTGGGTGGTGGTTGGTTGGTGTGTGGGTGGGGGTGTGGGCTGGGGTGTTGCAGCTCGCCACCAGCACCGCACGTACGCGGCGATGCTGTGGGCGGCGATGGAGAACCGCGGCTTCGTACAGGCGGCCTGAACCGCTCCGGGTTCGTTAGAGACTCGGGGTTGTGGCGATGACCTGCGGTTTCGGTAGTCCCTGGTAGTGCTTGGCTTCGTATTCGACGGGTGGAACGTGGCCGATCTCACCGTGGAGCCGAATGTGGTTGTACCGATGCGACCGCGCGGGCCTTCAGCGCCGAGTGGACAGGCCGCCCGCCCCGCACACGAACCGGACGATCGTCCCCGCCTTCGTCGTCCCACTCCCCGGTCTCACCCCCGCCGGCCCGGTCGGTGGCCGAGTCGAGGTCCTCCCACACGTCGTCCTGGGCCAGGGCCGGGGGCAGTTCGGGGTTGGTGTCCGAGGTGGTGGCTTCGCTGTAGGCGCTGTTGCCGGGTGGTTCCCACACCCGGGGTGTGGCGGTGAGGTACAGCCGGCGCGCGGTGGGAGTCGGGTGTTGTCGTGGACCGCGGCCCATTCCTTCCCGATCGATCCGCTGGTGCGGTGGGCCTCGTCGACGATCACGAGGTCGAATCCGGCCAGGGCCAGGCCGTAGGCGCCCTGGTGGGCGGTCAGGACGGCGCCCAGCGACTGGTAGGTGGCGAACACCGTCAGCGGCCCCGCACCGGCCGCCCACAGGGCGATTCGGGGTGCGCTGGTGGTGCATCGCACGCCGGCCTCGTCCAGGGTGCGGTCGCCGGCGAGGGAGCACACGGCGATCCGGTTTCCGGCGGTGCGTCCGGCGCCCTGCCAGGCGGTGACGGTCTGGGTCAGCAGATCAAGAGTGGGGACCAGGACCAGCACGCGCCCGCGCGGCGCGAGCGCTGCGGCCACCGCTGCGGCGATCCTCGTCTTGCCGGTGCCGCAGGCCATCACCGCGGTGGCCCGCGCGCCGCCGTGCGGCCCATCCGGGGCCGCGTCGGTCTCGGGGTTTTCCAGGGCGCGGATGATCGCGTCGACGGCTTCGCGCTGGTGCGGGCGGAGCGGTGACAGGGGCCAGCGTGTGGGATGTGGTGAGGTCTCGGCTGGGAAAAGTGGCAAGGATTCCTGCACGGTTTCTCTCCTCGTGGTGCCGGTTCCCGGACCGTGGTCGTGCTGTCGTCTCGGTGTTGCTTGCGGTGGTACCGGTATTTTCGCGGGTGTTGCGCCTGTGAGGGGCCGAGCATGGGCACGCTGCCGCCCCGTGGTCGACGACCCACCACCCCGGATCCCCGACCGTAACCGGGCCCGCCCCCCGGATCGCACGGACGCCACGGATCAGCCTTGATATCAAATATGGACCAGTTTTGATATCATGGGATTGTTTTCCGTCGAGGACAGGGGAGTCTTCATGTCTCGTACGCTCATCGATCTCGACGACGCGTTGCTCGCCGAGGCCCAGGAACACCTCGGGACGAGCACCAAGGTCGCCACGGTGAACGCGGCGCTGCTCGCCGCGGTCAAACTGGCCCGGCGGCGGGAGTTGGCGGACGCGATCGCCTCCGGCGAGTTCGACCTCCTCGACGAGGGCCGCTCCGCCCCACGCGACGTCTCGTGAACGTGAACCGGCAGCGTTACCTGATCGACAAGTCCGCGCTCGCCCGCTGGGGCAAACCCGCCGTGCGCCCCGTCCTGGACGACCTGTCCGAGCGCGGGCTCCTCGCGGTCACCGGGGCGGTGGAAATGGAAGTCCTGCACAGCGCCCGTGACGCTGACGAGGCCGACCGTCTGCACCGCCTGCTCACCGGCTTCGACTACCTGCCCTGTCCGGACGAGGTGTGGGATCGCGCCAAGGACGTGCAGCGCCTGACGGTGGGCAAGGGTTTCCATCGGGCGCTGTCCATGGCCGACCTGCTCATCGCCGCCACTGCGGAGCGCCACGGTGTGGTGGTCCTGCACTACGACGGTGATTACGACATGATCGCCGCCGTCACCGGCCAACCCACCCAATGGGTCGCCCCCGCCGGAACAGCCGACTGACAGCGAGCGCTCCGCGCCCTCTCCGGTCACCCCGTGATTGTGGCACCACGACGGATAGTTCACGTGCATCGCCTACGGACGCTTGGACGCTGTGCCCGGGTGTCTTGCAGTCTGGCCCGGCCGCGATCTGTCAGCCGGTGTCCGCGGTCATCGCCGAGCGGCAGCCAGCCGGATCTGCTGCCTGGATTTCAGCGGCATGGTCTGCTTGTGGGGTCCGGCACAGCAGGCATTCGATTAGAGGTCACAGTGAGCCGCATTGGGGAGGTGGTGCTGTGGGTACTTGCCGGTGCAGGGCCAGTGAAGGGAGAGGACCATAAGCAAGGTGGCGACCAGCTGAAGTACGGTACAAAACACCGCCGGGGGCTTACAGCTGCCATGAACTCTTGCCAGATTTCCGACGCTCATAGCCTATTCTTTCATTCTCGACCACTCTCTCCATCTCTGCGATGGCACGTGGATGTTCCTTGCCGAGGTATTCACACACCCGCCTTTGCCAATCGAGGGTTGGTGTACGCTTGCCCAGCATTGGGAAATAGAGGCGCCGAAGTCCCTCGGCTAGCTCGCTGGTCTTAGCCCACGGCACACCGCCTGGGAGCTGGTTCTTCAGCACGAGTTCGGCGTGGTGCGTAGCATTGGTTTGCCCCATCCAGGCCATGGCGTCTGCGTACTGGCGCGGACTCAGATTGTTTTTGATCCAGCAGTAGACTTCCATGAATGCCCGTGCCTTCTCCTCCTTCGTGGCCTTCGGGACGAGGTCATAGATGAGTTGCGGGTCAAGGGGTGAGTAGACGGTCCGAAGAGCTGGCGTCCCCTTTCTCCCGGATCCACGACATGGTACGTTTCCGCTGCTGAATCTGGACCACCGGTGATGATATCCGGCCTTTCCTTTTCCGGCTTCTTCGACACTCTTTTCACACTTGCGGCATATGACATACCCGTCCGGCTCCCGCCAGGATTTCTGTCGTTTGACAGGCGGGGTGACGAATGGTCTGTCCGGCTCCTCCTCCCGCATCCGGGCTTCTTCATCCAATTGAATCAATCGCCGGGCCTCGGGCGATATTGGTTGGGGAGCATGGAAATATGGTGGCAATGATTCTCTTACAGGTTCCTCATATAGAAAGTCATCGTCCCGACACGTCTCGCATATGGCGTTGAATGGGCCGGTATCTCCGCACTGGCGGCATCGATACAGCACCTCGACCCCTCCTCGGCGATAACGTCAAATGTGACTCTTCCAGAGTCTCACCGCCGACGGTTGCTGTCTGCTTCAGGCCTCGACGCTGAGCTGGCGCTCAGTGCGCAACGGATCTCTCGGAACCCGGCCAGGCGGCTGCTGGCCCGTCCTCCCACGGCCAATCCGATCGCCTGGACCGTTCGGGAGACGGCTTGGGTTCCACGCTGGTAGCGGTAGTCCAAGTGCCCGATCTGCTCGGCGAACGTGGGCCTGTCGATGGCGCTGTGTGGCGTTGCCGGCTGATGGGTGGGTGGTGGCGGATCTGGTGTGATTCCGGGGGTGGTGGTTGGTGTGTGCGTGGTGGTGTGAGCTGGGGTGTTGCAGGTTGGGTGAGAACGTTTCGTGGCCGTCCCGGCGAGGGCCGTGGGGGCCTGACCTGGGATTATCGCGGTTTCGTTGAGAACACCCGGGTGTGTTGCACGTAGCCCTGTGCATCTAAAGGCCCGGATCGTGTTTGTGCTGGTCACGGCGTTTCGGACTGGGTCGCAGGGGTGAGGCGCTGGCATACCGTCCGGGTGTGCGTGGCCGGGTGGTGCCGGGGTGGTGCCGGGTTTCGGCGAGGTGGTCCAGGCGGATCCGGTCGAGGCTGGTTTTGGTGATGCGTTCGGTGCCGTCGTCGATCGCGGTGATCGCGGCTTGGCGTATCAGGTGGGAGGGGGCTGCCGATCCGTCCGGCGGTGCGTTGGTGGAGGTGGGCGGCGAGGCGGGGGAGTGTCCCGGCGCGGTGTGCGTTCGGGTCGAGCGCGGTTTCCACGCCGGCGATCAACTCGGTGAACGGTTCGCGTTTCCCCAACCGCGCGGGGAACGCCCCGCACTCGATCAGTGAGGCCCGTCCGGCGAGTTGCGCCCCGCGTACACCCGCGAACAACGGTGTGGCGGCCACGTCGATGCCCGCGTACACGAACGTCGCGCCGATGCGTTCGGTGAGGTCTTTCAACAGATCCGCGGTCTCCGCGCCGGTGGTGGTGCGCGGGTTGAGGCGGCGGAGTCTCGTCGATGAGGACCAGGCGGACACCGGCCCGGTCGTACGTGTGGCAGACGGCTTCGGTGATCTGTGCCTGCGTCATCCGGGCCGTGACGGGGACGCCGAGATAGCGGGCGAACTGAGTGATAGGCCAGCCGTTCCTCCCGGCCACGTGGCGGCGCGCCGGGCTCGGGTGGCACCGGGGGCGGTGCGGCCACGAAGTTCTGCCAATCCTGCCAGGTGGTGACCGGCCGGGATTGTTCCGTCGCGTCACCACCGTCGCCCCACGGGTCTTCGGCCGAGTGCACGCCGAGGCTCACCATTTCAGGGCCTCCTCATGGGCGTCGTAGAGCCCGTAACCCGGGTACGGCGGGGCGGGGGAGCCGGGCTCGTCCTCGTCGGCGTCCGGCCCCGGGAGCGGTGACTCGTCGAGGCCGTCGTCGAGTTCGTCGAGGCTCTCCTCGCCTTTCCCCGGGACGCTGTCGCAGAGGCCCTGCTCCCGCCCTTCTCGCACGGAACGGGCTGGCGGGGGAATCCGGGTGGGTGTGCCGCGGGCGAGGAGGCGTTCTTCGGTGCGGGTGGCCCCTCCGGCGCGGGCACGACGCATGAGTTGATCGAGGGCTTCCGCGAGGTTCGCTTCGTGGATGTCGGCGTCGGTGTGGGGGCCGGCGGTGGCACGCGGGTATTGCCAGGTGCGGTCGTCGAACGGGTGGTGGGCGTGCTCGCGGTGGATCCAGGGGATCTCCGTCAACTCGCCGTCGGGCAGGCGGATCCACACCTGGCGGCCGTCGTGGGGATTGTGGTGTACCTCCCACTTCCCGCCTCGGGCGACGATCCCGGAGGACTGCCCCCGGTACGGGCCCAAGACCTCGTGGTCGTAGCTGCGGTGGTCGATGCGGATCCCGCATTCGCCGACCGCCTGCCACCGCACCGGCAACAGTTCGACGTAGTCCTTGCCGCTCAGCGGTACCGACACGTATCCGCACGCCGCGACCAGGGCGGCCCACATCCGGTTCGGTGTCAACGCGACCTTCGGCATCACCGGATGTCGCAGCCCTTCGTGGGGGCGGTGGTGCCAGTGCACGAGCCATTCGTCGAGCAGGTCCTGCAACTGGGCGACGCTGAAGCACGCCTCACGCTCGACATCCCTGCCGCGCCGGCCGGCGTCGGAGCCGGTGTATCCGGGAAGGTGTTGGCAGAAAAGGGAGTTGATCGATCCGAAGGTGCGCTCGACGATGCCTTTCGCCGTCGGCGCGAACGGCGGAGCCGGCTGCACGCTCCCGCCGCCTTCGGAGCACATCCCGGAACGTGGTTGCCACGCGTTCGGGCGGCCCGCCCCACGCCACCGGGATCGCGGGTGGCGCGATGGTTGACGACTCCTTACGCCCTGCTCGCGGTAGGTCGCTCGCATGCGCTGCATCGTCATCGTCGTCGTCGTCGATTACACCTGCCCCCAAGCCGGCATCGTCAACTTTTCGACTTTGGAGGCCCGTTCCGCGGGCCGGGGTCCGCCGGCCCGGGTCGTTCTCCGGCCTTGTTGCCGCCGCCCGCTGGCGTGACCGCCCCTCGCGCGTGTGCCGTTGTCTTCTCCTGTGTCGCGGCGGATCCGGTCTCGAACAGCCCCTCCACGAACCGGCTTTCGTCTAATCCCCGCTTCGCACATTTGCGCACGGGAAGCCGGGATGGGCCGTCCTGCTCTCCGTGGCGTTCCGCGTCGACGTGATTCCCGCCCGTCCGCCCGGCCGGTCGGTGCGGATGCGTCGAAGTCGTCGGCGGCATCGCCTTCTTTCGTCGGTGACCGACCGGCGGGAAACTGCTTGATGCGGACAAGAGAGCCGAGGCTACGATGCCGGTCATGCCCGACCCCTCGGTTCCTTACACCGATCTGCCGAGTACCGATCTGACCGTCGACGTCGTCTACGAAGGAGGACCGACCACCGGCTTCGACCACGATCCCATCCACCGGATCGTCGGGACGTCGAATCGGGGCGGATTCCGGCGACGGGTCCACTGCGGCGCCACCGTGCTCGCCGTGCTGTACGCCAACCGGAGCCGACCGGAGTGGCCCGACACGATCGACGCCTTCCGCGGAACGGCGCTCTACCACGGGGACAACAACCGACCGGGGCGCGACCTGCACGACACGACACCCAAGGGCAACGCCTTCCTCCGCGACGTATTCCGCGAAGCCGCAGGCGGCCGACAGGGCCGTGAACGCGTGCCCCTGTCAACGCTCTCTGAAAACTGACCCCCTGCGGGTCCTTGGGTTCTAACGTTCGTCGCAACATTCCTTGATCATTAGGGGTGTGTCGATGGCGAGGCGGGGACGTAAGCGCAGGTTGGAGATCGAGGCTGAATACTGGCGCCTGCTGGCGGCCGGAGTGGGCACGGTCGACGCGTGCAAGCAGCTCGGGATCGGGCGGAAGACGGGCTATCGATGGAGGGCGGAGAGCGGCGGCCTGCCACCGGTCGTCCTCCCGGAGGCTTCCCGCTCGGGCCGCTATCTGTCACTGCTGGAACGCAAGAGGATCGCCACTCTGCGCGAACGTGGCCTGGGCGTCCGGGACATAGCCGAGCGACTCGGCCGGGCACCGTCGACGATCAGCCGTGAACTGCGCCGCAACAGCCTCCCACACGACCGCGGCGTCTACGACGCCGACCTGGCCCATCACCGCAGTCTCGAACGCGGCGGGCGACCGCGCCGCGTCAAGCTCGCCGCGGACCCCGAGCTGAAGGCCGAGGTCCAGGCCAGGCTCGACCTGGAGTGGAGCCCCGAACAGATCGCCGCCCACCTACGCGCTCTCTGGCCCGACCGTCCCGAACGACATCTGTGCCACGAGAGCATCTACCGGGCCCTCTACCAGGGCGCCCGAGGCGGCCTGAGCAGGACGCTCACCAGAAAACTCCGAACCGGACGGCCCCTTCGCAAGAAGCGCCGCCGCTCCGACCAACGGGCGGCGAGGTTCGCGGCCCCGGCCGTCCTCATCGACCGCCGACCACAGGTCGTCGAGCTGCGGTCACGTCTGGGCGATTGGGAGGGCGACCTGATCGTCGGTCCCCGCAGCCAATCAGCGGTGGCCACCCTCGTCGACCGCCGCACCCGCTACCTCCTCCTGGTGGCACTGCCCGACGGACACTCCGCCGACCATCTCCGCGACGCCCTCGTCGCCGCACTCGGCGCACTCCCGAATCACGCTCGCCGGACCCTCACCTGGGACCAGGGCTCGGAAATGGCCCGCCACCACGAACTCGCGCCCTACTTCACCGATGGTGTCTTCCTCGCCCACCCCGGCAGCCCCTGGCAACGCGGCACGAACGAGAACACGAACGGGCTGATCCGCCAGTACCTGCCCAAGCGCACGAACCTGTCCCTGCACACTCCCGACGACCTCCGCGTGATCGAGGACAGACTCAACAACCGACCCCGCAAGACCCTCGGTTGGCAGACCCCCGCCCTCGCATTCGCCGCGGCCCTGACACCATGACGCTGCAACGTTGCGACGCTCACGCGAATCCGCCGCCCCGCCGCCCCGCCGGCATGGCGCCGATGGGTCGAGACGAACACCTACGTCCCCCGATCCGTTGCGAAGGCGCGCACCTCCGACGAGCAGCACCCGGATTCGGCGGGGCACGACCTCGTCGAGGAGATCGTCGCGTTCTGCGCCGACGATTCCTCGGCCTTCGAACGCTGCGCCGCCGCGCTTTGGCGCATGACCGCACCCGCGACGCACGACCTCGTGCCACCCGCTGGGGAACCCACCACGAACGGCGACTGGACAGGACGGTATCTCCTCGGCCCCGTCGACGACCCCATGGCCCTCGAGTTCGGCTTCGCAGCCCGGTGTCACCGCGCCGACGACCCGGTTCGAGCGAGCGACGTGCTACGTCTGCTCGTGACCGTGCGCGACCGGCGAGCGTTCGGCGTCTTCGTCACCACATCGTTCTTCGAGCCCTCGATCTATCGCCAAGTTCGCGAAAGCGGGTATCCGCTGAGCCTGATCTGCGGGAAGGACATCAGCCTTCTCCTCCGCGCCCACGGCTACACCACCCGCGAGAAGGTGCGTACCTGGCTGATCCGAACGCTGGGCACCTGACGGCCGCGACGAACGCAGAACCCGCCCCGACACCCACCGCTGCGCCGCGCGGCCCGGCCACACCCACCTCACCGCCCGATCCGTGCCCACCGGTCGCTGCGTTCCCGGACGTCGCAGTCCCACGACCGCCCGGCCTCGCGACACCCAGCCCGGCCACCACCCGCCGCCGCGCCTTCGACCGCACCGTCTCGCACCGCCGCCGTGTGACACCCCACGCCCACCCGCCGCTGCGCCGTACACACGGTGGCGCGCATGCCGGGTCGGTGTGGCCGTAAGCCACAAGCACGAAATGATAGGAGCCGGGTATCATTGCCTCATGCTGTATGCGATTCCCCATCTCGAGCCGGTCGACCTGCAGGTCCTGGAACAGGTCGACACGATGCGTGACCGGCTGCGCCACGCGGTCCAGCAGGCCCCCAGGAAATGGACCCTCGACCTGCGCAAGGCCCTGACGGCCAGCGCCATCGCGGCGTCGAACACGATCGAGGGCTACCGGGTCGATGCCAAGGACGTCGCGGACCTGATGGACGGGGAACGCGAAGTCGAGGCCAGTGACGAGAACAAGGCGGAGACGCTGGCGTACCAGCAGGCCATGACGTACATCCAGTCGCTGCACGACGTCGCCGACTTCCGCTACGGCAAGGAACTGCTGAACGCGCTCCACTGGATGCTGCAGGGACATCATCATCCGCTGAAGACGGCGGGGCAGTGGCGAAAGACCTCCATCCGGATCACGGCCCCCGGCGACGAACTGGAGACCGATTACCAGGGTCCGGATCAGGAACTGGTCCCCGGCCTGATGGGCGAACTCGTCGACTGGCTGAACGAGGGCGACCTCGACGACCACGTGCTCATCCGGGCCGCGATGGCGCACCTGAACCTGGTGAAGATCCATCCGTGGTCGGACGGCAACGGGCGGATGTCCCGCTCGCTGCAGACCCTGCTGATCGCCCGCGGCGGAGTCCTGGCCCCCGAGTTCTCCTCGATCGAGGAGTGGCTGGGGATGCCGGGCAACACCTGGGACTACTACAAGGTGCTCCGCGAGGTCGGCGGCCCCGTCTGGTCGCCCGAGCGCGACACCCTGCCGTGGATCAAGTTCAACCTCCTCGCCTACCACCAGCAGGCCCAGCGAGTGCGGCACCGTGTCGACCGCTCCAACGAATGCTGGGTGCAACTCATGGAGGCCGCCGAAGCCGACGGCATCACCGAACGGCAGGTCACAGCCCTCCACGAAGTCGCCATGGTCGGCAGAGTGCGGCGCTCCCGCTACGAACGGGCCGAAGCGATCAACACCCAACAGGCGACACGCGACCTTCAAGCGCTGACGAAGGCAGGGGTGCTGACCGCCGTGGGACAGACCAAGGGCCGCCACTACGTCGCCGGCCCCCGCTTCCCGCAGAACGTACTGGAGATCGCCAAGCGACCCCACCGCATCGTCAACCCATACATCGAATGACACGCAGGGGAGTTGCGCAGCCAGGGATGGCACCGGCCGGCCGACACCGGCTGCCGGAGCCGATGGGTCGGACGGTCCCATGTCGTCGGCGGGTCGGACGGGCCGTCGGAGTACCGCCCGGGCCGCGTCCGCGGTGCTGCCGGTCTGCGCTCCACGCAGCTGCACCAACTGTTCCTGCACACCATCCACGAGCTCGCCGATCAGCATGCGTTCCTCTGCCGGCACCGTCGTGCGCCACAGCGTCCCCGAGCCGCCCGCCTTCCGTTCCCTGCCCAGCGACCGCAACAGCGCGGCCGTGGTCGCCGGTCGATCCTCTTGCCGCACCCGCCACGGGTCGTCTACCCACCCGAACCCCACACCCCCACCCGCGCCCCCACGCCGTCGGCGGATGACGGCGCCCATCCACGCGATCAAAGGGCCGCCGTAGTCGACCGCGACAACCGGCCCCAACCACGACCGCCCGACGCGCTCCCCGAGCTCGCGGCAGAACGCCCCGTCCGCGGACAACGTCCGAGGCCGCCCGGCAACGCTGTTGCGCCACAACCGCTCCGCCAGGACCGGATCCAGCAGCGCGTCCGCGACCGCGACCACCTCCGGGAAGACGACCGCGTCCCGTCCGACCACCCGCCACCACAAGTAGTCATCCCCGGCGTCCCCGCCCGCGACCGCGCGCAGTCGCCGCGGCCAGATCTCCTCCCGCTCCCAGGTCAGCGCCGACTCCCACCATCGGCACACCATCGCCCACGCCACTTCGAACGCCTCCCCGGGATCCACCCCGACCCGCGCCGCCCGCCGCGCCACATCGGCTGCTCCGTCCCGGCTGTTTTGAAAGATCTTGTCGATTGATCATGTGTTGACCATTGGATTTGCAGGATCTGGGACTTTGGATCTTGGCTGTGTGGCCTGGGTTTTGCTGTCTTGTGAACCGCTCCGGGTTTGATCGAGACTCTCGTTCTTGAGAGAATCGGACGAATCATGCCGAAGCACTATCCAAGGGACCTCAAGGAGCGGGCCGTGCGCCTGGTGCTGGAGTCCCGTGACCAGTACAAGTCCGAGCACGCGGCGATCCGATCGATCGCCGCCAAGCTCGATGTGGGGCCCGAGTCGCTGCGCCATTGGGTACGCCAGGCGGAGGTCGACGCCGGTCACCGACCCGGGACCACGACGGAGGAATCCGCGCAACTCAAGGCGTTGAAAAAGGAGAACGCCGAACTCAAGCGCGCGAACGAAATCCTCAAAGCCGCGGCGTCTTTCTTCGCGGCCGAGCTCGACCGGCCACACACGCGCTCGTAGCCTTCATCGACGAGCACCGGGACCGCTTCGGCGGAGTCGAGCCGATCTGCACCGTGCTCACCGCACACGCGTGCAGCATCCACCCGTCCACCTACTACGCGTACAAGAAGCTGATGATCTGCGGTGGTGTGTCGGTGGAGATTCGGCGGGGTTTTGTCAGTGGGGTGGAGTCGGCGTTCCGGCTTGTGGTGTGGGGTGCGGGGCTGGGCGGTCCGTTGACGGTGGGTGCCGATCTTCTGCTGACGCTTTTGACGAATCATCGGGTCGGTTGAACGCAGATCGGTATGACGGGTGGTGTTGGTCCAGGTCACAGGCCGGTTCGTGTCAGTGGACCGGGGGCCTGCACCGCCGTGGCTGTCGCTTACATGCGTCAGGGCACCGGATCGGTCACTGCGAGGACCTCGGGTTCGCCGATCACCAGGGCGACAAGGGCGAGGCGACACGAGTGGGCGACGGCGCCCCAAGACGACGGACCGCGCCCTGGTGTGTGTTCCCTGGCCGGTGGTTGTCCTAATCCGTTGTCGTGTTTTCCGGCGTGGCGGAAAGGTTGTCCCACGAGCGCGGGTCGGTCCTCAACGTCTCGGTCAGTTCGTTGGCGTCCCTCAGCCGTGACAACACGCTTTCGAAACGGGTGCGTTCCTGCTCCCAATCCCGTTCGAGATGGGGCATGGCATCGCCAGACAGTGCGCGTGCGAGAGCGAAGAGTTCTTGCCTCCATTCCGGTGGGATCACGCGTTCGTCGACCACGGCGTTCCTGAGGGCGAAACACGCGAAGACGGTCGTCCAGGTGATGGCGGAGACGACCTTCCGGCTCGTGTCGGCGTCGAAGATGATCGTGGTTTGGACGTTGATCACGTCGTCCTCCACGTGGAGAAGCCCCAGACACGACACCGCCTTGGGATGGGCCCAAGCGCTCGCCTCGCGGTAGAAGTTGGCGTAGGGCCTCACCCCGTCTTCCGACTCGTGCTGTGCCTCGCCGAGCCATTCGCGGACCTTCTTGTCGGGAGTCCACTGTCCCTTCTCGATCCACTTCTGGGCCGTGCCTTCTTCTTTGGCGAGCATGCGGCCGAGCCCCGTCGACTCGTAGACCGAGCGGAGAAGGTTGAACGCCTCGGCGTTGAACCCCTGTGCGGCGAGCTCGTACGCGGCCCGAAGTTGCGTGTACCCACGTCCGAAGAGAGCGGCGGCAGCGATAGCGTTCGGGAAGGCGCCCTCGACAGGAGTTCCGGTGAGGGCGTGCACGAAGCCCCCGTACAGCGTGAATGCCCGCCCGAGGTGGTCACTCTCGGGCCAGGTCGGCAGCGCGGTGCCGAACCGGTGGTGGTGCGCCCAGTTGTCGGGCAGATCGCTTGGTGAGTCCTCGTTGTTCATGCCTTGAGGATCGATCCTCGACCGGCTCTCTGCCAGGCGTACACGCCTCGCCTGTGATGGGCCCGAGCCTCAGTGGGGCCGACGGGTCGTGACTGCATGGGAGCCGAGGATCCTCCGCGCCCGGGTTCGGGTGTGGGGCCGGGCCGCCGACGTCTTCCGTTCAGGAAGCGTGCGTCCCGTCCGTCGGTCCGGCTTCGCGTCCCCGCTGCCGCGTGGGGTGTCGCCCAGTGCGCGTACAACACGTCCTGCGCCGGCGCGGCCACACCACCCGCCGCCGGTGTCGGATGGACGGTGACCCGGCCCGCCGCCCCGTCGTGCGCCCCCGAGCACGGTCGCCGTCCAGGCGGGATCGTCACGGCGATCGACGATGACGTGGAGCGGATCCGGTGCCGACACCGAGAACGCCGTCGGCCCCGCCGACGGCGCGGCGAGGTGCGTCACATGCCGCCGATCTTGCTGTACACCCAGCGCACCAAGTCCCCGTCGACCCGGACGAGTTCCATCTTCCGCATCCCGGCCAGGACGTGGGTGGTGATGTTGGCCCAGTTGCGGAAGCTGCCGTGGGCGGCCTGTTTGTCGATCGCGTCGATCAACGCGATGTCCACGTCCGCCCAGACGGGGTGGAAGGCGGGGATCGTAGCCCTTACCTCTTCCTTGGACATGCGGGTGAACTCCTGCCATATGAAGATCCTCGACGCGAGCATCGGCTCCCGGCGCAAAACCTTGTAGCAGCCGTCGCCCCCGGCGAAGATCACCGCGATGTCGGTGCGCTTGTCGTCCCACAGGTGACGCCAGAACTCGAACCCGGTCTTCTTCATCCACTGCGCCTCGTCACAGACCAGGACCCGAAACTCCTCGGCGAGGGCGTCCTTGAGGAGGGTGTCGAACTCGATGGGACGCGCGGGAGGCTCACCCGGCAGCCCCAACGCCCGGAAGAGCCCGTGACGGATGTCCCTGGGCGTGGGGCCGGCACGCAGTTCCAGACGATGGGTGATGTCGGGGGCCAGGTGACGCAGGGCGGAGTTCACCGACATCGTCTTGCCGGACCCGGCCGGCCCGTAGACGCACATCATCGCCTTCGCCTCGATCACGGCCTCGATGTTGTCCCGGGTGGTCAGCAGTGTTTCGGTACCCACCAACCGCGCCTGCTCAAGGCCCAGGAAGTGGTCCTCGCTCTCGTCGGGCAGGAGTCCGTAGTCCGGGTCAGTGATCATCCGTGTCCTTGTCCGGGGGAGGAGCGGCCGCGACCGGGCGGACCCAGCCGGCGGGCGCGGGGCCGTGCGGGACGAAGTCCGGGCGCGCCAGCGCACGTCGGTCCACCCGCGCCGCCGTGCCCAACTCGTCCTCGGCCTGCGAAGAGGTGGGCGAGGCGAGGAGACGGGGCGGGGCCGCGACGGTGGAGGCCTCGAAGCGTCGGCGGCGCAGTTTCTCCGCGGCCTTGAGATCGGCCTTGAGCCGGCGGGCGGCCGCGGTGCGTGCGGCCTGGACCGAGCGGATCTGCTCACGACTCGCGGCGGCGGCCAAAAACGCCGGCCCGAGGTAGCGGCCGGTGACGACGTCGAAGACTTCGATGGTGTCGTCATGGTGAGGCAGGTGCCGTACCGAGACCTTGGTGCCGGTACGGCCGTTCATCCAGGGGGCGAGGTAGTCGCGGCGCCGGCGGCGCACGCCGTTGGTGGTGATCGTGTAGGTGCGCCCGTCGTCTTCCAGGGCGAAGGTCGCCATCTGCCCGGCGGGCACATCCGCCAGCGGTGTCGGATCGGCCTGCCACGCCTGGACGGGGGTTTTGCCGTTCAGGGCGGCCGGCCGGTGTTCGGTGTTCCACCAGGTCACCCAGTCCAACAGCAGGCCCACGAACGCCTCGTAGGTCAGCGGTGGGGCGTCCGGGTCGGCGAGCCGGCCGCCCGTGAGCCTCTGGCGGCCGGTGTAGCGGGGGAGCGAGACGAGGAACATCTCCTCCACCGCGTCATTCAACGCCTCGATGGTGCCTTTCAGATGCGGGCTGTAGGCGGGGAGGTCGGTGACGGGGACGGCGAACGCGCCCATCGCCGCGGTGACCGTCGCGCACAGGAACTCCTTGCCGCGGTCCACCCGGATCCGACCGGGCAGTCCCCCCATCGGCCCGAAGGGTCCTCCGCGGGTGATCGCGATCCGCAAGGACGCCAGTACCGCGTCCCGGCTCGGCGCGTGCGCGGTGACCGCGACCCCGGTGACGACCTTGGTGGCGCAGTCGATGAACCAGGTCACCCACGGGGTGGCCAACTCTCCCTCCACGTCGACCTCGACGGGAACGTGCTTGTGGTCGCCTTCCCACGCCGCGTTGCGGTGCGTCGGCGGCCGTTGCCCGAACACGTCGTGGGCGCGCCGGGCGGCCTCCCCGCTCTTGAGGCCGGCCCGCTCGCCGCGGGTCAGGTCCCGGCGGACCGCCCGATGCAGCGTGGACAGCGACGGCACAGCCGGCGCGTCCGGATCCTCGGCCGCCTGCCGTACCAGCTCGGCGTGGACCCGTGAGGCGTTGCCGCCCCACAGCGCCAGCAACTGCCGGATCTCCGTGGTGACGGTGAAGCGCGACGCCTCCACCCGCGCGAGACGCCGGTCCCGGCGCGCGACCGCCAGCCACCGCCACACCGTGCGCTCCGACTTCCCCAACGCCTGTGCGACCAAGCGCACATGCACGGCCGTCAGTTCCCCGCGGCCATCGAGGTCCAGGAGCCTGGGCATCGCCGCGGCCCGCCCCAGGCGTGACGGAAAGACGGCCTGCACCCCACCTCGGTAGTCCTCACCGCCCCCATCCGTCATGCATCCCCCTTCTCGCCGAGCCGTCAGGCAGCCCGAACGGCCGCTCCGACATCAGGTGTCCCAGAGATTCGTCACCCGGTTGACCGGTATCGGCATACCGCTGACAGCACAGCCCCTGTCGAGTACGTCAGGTGGCCGCGTGGCCGTTGACAGTCAGGGAACCCGTGTCTCCTACGCCGGTGGCGCGGGTTGATGTTCCGGGGTCCGGGTCCGCTTGGCAGGCACAGCCGGTGAGTGCGAGGGGAATCGATATGGGTTCATCCATTCGGGTGAGTAGTGTGAATTCGTGGCGGTGAGGGCCGGGGCCGTTCCTACTGTCGTGGTCCATGCAGGACGCGGACACGACCCCGAGGCCGTCGTCCGGGTCGAGGTCGTGCGCAGCACGCGGTTGAAGGGTGAGGCGGAGTGCCTGAACCGGACTGCGGTGAACCGGTTCTTCGCGGATCCACCCCGCCGGCCTCCAGGATCTACACCCGCACCGAGGTCCTCGCCATGTCGGAGGAGGAGACCATGAGCGTCGTCCCCGCCACCCACCCGGCCCGGGAGACCGCAGACGCCGGACTCCTGCAGCACATCGACCGGGTGCACGCCGACGGCTCCATACGCGAGTGGGCCAAGGTCACCCACCACGTCCTCAAAGGCCTCAAGCACTTCAGGACCGGCGACGTCGACCAGCAGGTGATCGAGTGGGCACTGAAACAGTGCTGACAACCTCCGACCCCCGGCGGCCGTCCCACTTGTTCGCTCCGGTACCCCACCCCCTCGAGGCGGGGATGCACTTCCTGGACCTGCCGGGTGCTCGGGCCCTGCGCACCCCCGGCCTGCTCGACACGACACACGCCCTCACGGCCTGCCTCGCCCAACGGGCGATGCTGTGCCTGTATGGAGCCTCCGGCGTGGGCAAGACGTTCGCCGTCCGCCTCGCACTCGCCGGCCACCCGCCCGACCGGCACTGCCGGCTCGACCTGCGCGCCCACCCCGAGCCGACCGACCTGCGCGCGGCCCTCCACCACGCCCTCCACCTCCCCGGCGATCCCCCCTCAGACCCGGGAGTCTGCGACGCGAGCATCCTCGACACCCTGACCCGACCGCCGCGAATCGTGGTCGTCGACGACGCACACCAACTCTCGCCCGCCGCGTTCGAGTACCTGCGCTACCTGTACGACACCCTCCCCGGCGGCCTGTGCATCGTGCTGATCGCAGGCGAGGACAGCGGGCAACTGCTGCGCAGACAACGGATGCTGGCCTCCCGCACCGCCGCCTGGGTGGAGATCACCCCGCTGCTCCCGGACCACGTGCCGCAGGCCATCTCCCGCCTCCACCCGATCTGGCGGCACACCGACCACACGGTGCTGCGCCACATGGACGCCCGCTTCGCCCACGGCCGGCTGCGCCGCTGGGCAGCGCTGACCCATCACACCCGCCGCGCCCAGACTTTCGCCCACACCGGCGCCGTCACACCGGAGTTACTCGAGCGGATCGCGGACCGTATCGACCCTCCGCCTCGCCGATGAAACCCCTGACCCTCTTCTCCCGGCCGGCACCGCCGGTCACGCTGATCACCGACGACGGCGACGACGCGGCACTGGCCCGCGCGGCTCGGCAATGCTCCGATCCCCGGCACGGGCGAATCACCGTCGACCCGACCCCCGCCACCGTCACCTCGACGTTCCTGGCCCGCGACATCCTCTCCGCACTGGGCCGCACCGCCTACGTCCCGACCCACGGCCGGGCCATCACCGCCGCACCCGCGTGGAGAGCGGTCGCCTGCTGGTTCACCGTCGACGACATCCGGCAACTGATACTCCTGCGCGCCCACTTGCTGACTCCGGACCGAACCGAGCGCCTGGCCGCCCTACGCGCGACGACCGGCATCCACCTGGTCCTGATCGCCAACCCGCCCGGCCGCCCGGACACGGCCCGCCTCGATCTCCACCTTGCCGAAGCCGGTCTCGCCGGAGAACTGCAGCGCCTCGACGGCGTCCACGCCGCGCTGGGCCTGTTCGTCCCGCCCACCACGCCCAACCGCTTCCGCCCACCGTTCGCGGCGCCGCAGACCCAGGACACCGGTCTCCCGGCCGAGAGGCCGCGCACGTCGAACCCGGCGGATACTCCGAGTTCGCGCGCCCAGCACCGCGCGGGGCAAAACGCCGCCAAGACCTGGCTGGCCCGGCACCGCATCACCCCCTCGACGCCCCCCGACCAAGCCGACCTCGAACTGTTCCTGTCCCGCCTGACCACCCTCAGCCCCAACCCCGGCCACACCACGGCCCGCGTCCAGGGCGCCCAGGCCGGCTTCGCCGCACACGGGCTGCGCCTGACCGTGCCCACCGACCTCGAAGCCGCCGGGGGACCGGGCATCTGCACAGTCCCTTTCACCGCCCACGTCGCGCAC
The DNA here is from genome assembly GCF_045207655.1 of Embleya sp. NBC_00888. Lineage (NCBI taxonomy): Bacteria > Bacillati > Actinomycetota > Actinomycetes > Kitasatosporales > Streptomycetaceae > Embleya > Embleya sp. NBC_00888. The sequence continues at coordinate 5,722,437 of NZ_CP108785.1, forward strand.
CGCGTCAGCCGCGCCGTTCCGCATCCCGTACAACTCTCCGCGCTCGCCACGCTGCTGTTCACCGGAGCCCACCCGGACCAGGTGGCGGCAACCACGGTGGACGGCATCGACGAAAACGGTACCCGCCTGGCACTACCGGAACAGTGGAGCCGTGACCACGACCCAGACAGTCCGCCGCCCTTGGTCTGGTACACCGTTCCGCCCCGCGCGCGGCCCATCCTCGAGGCGGCGCGGATGTTCCGCGTACTCGAGGAAGCCCCCGGCCACTACGGGCTGTTCAGCACATCCTTCGGCCATCGACTTCAAGCCCTGCGGCAGGACGCAGATCATCCGATCCCCACATTCGACCACCCACATACCGGGCACGACTGGCACCACCAAGCGCGACTGACACGGAACTGAGCACCCGCGCCCAACGGACCAAAACATCAACGCAAGCCAAGGCAACAGCCCCTAACCGCCGACCGATTCGACCCGGCCGCCACCGAGCCCGAGAGCCCGACGCGAGCCCTTCCACGACCGGCCGCGGCGACACCCTCACGGACGCGTCGCCCCAGCGCGGTCGGCGGTTCAGGCGACCGCGCCGCTACGCCCATCGCATGCCCAGAGCGGAGAGTGCGTCGAGCCTGTCTTGCGGGTAGGACCCCGCCGCTGCCGCGCGTTCGCCAACGCCACCCCCAACTTCACCTCGTGGTCCACACCGCCTGCCCGGACGATCTCGAGATGCCTGCGGGGTACGGTCAGGTGCACCTCGCGCGCCCGGAACGCACCCGCGGCGGCGAGAGTGAGCGTCCACCGGTTGACAACGACACCCGCCGGGGCCGCCCTCTCCTCGCACTCCCCATTACCTTTTTGGTGGCCCCGCAACGGGGCTCCCGGCCTTCGGGACCGGCATGACTGTCTCCCCCTGTTGAACGCATGGCCAGGGGGGTGGTGTCACCGATCCCGAAGGCATCGACAGACCGCTGATTAGGGGCATGACCACCGGCTTGTCCGCAGGTCGGGAGGCTCTTCGTAATGTGGATGTGGCGATCGGTGCCGTGGGACGGCCGGGCAGGAAACGATTGGAGGAAGCACGTGATCGACATCGGCGACATCGACGTCTTCCTCGGCCTGGACGTCGGCAAGGGCGAACACCACGCCACCGCGCTGACCCCGGCCGGGAAGAAGGTCCTCGACAAGCGAATGCCCAACAGCGAGCCCAAGCTGCGCGAGGTGTTCGCCAAACTCGCCACGAAACACGGAACCGTGCTCGTGGTCGTCGACCAGCCCGCCTCCATCGGCGCCCTACCGCTCGCGGTGGCCCGGGACATGGGCTGCGAAGTCGCCTACCTGCCCGGATTGACCATGCGGCGGATCGCCGATCTCTACCCCGGCGAGGCCAAAACCGACGCCCGCGACGCCTTCGTCATCGCCGACGCCGCCCGCTCGATGCCCCACACCCTGCGGGCAATCGAGGCCGCAGACGAGGCGATCGCCGAGCTGGAGATGATCGTCGGCTTCGACGACGACCTCGCCGGCGAGGCCACGCGAGTCTCCAACCGGATGCGCGGCCTGCTCACCCAGATCCACCCCCACCTGGAACGCGTCCTGGGCCCACGCATCCAACACCCCGGTATCCTCACGCTGTTGCAGCGATTCGGGTCCCCTGCCCTGATCCGCAAGGCCGGACGCAGACGCCTCGTGAACCTCATACGACCCAAGGCCCCACGCATGGCCGAACGCCTGGTCGACGACATCTTCGCCGCGCTCGACGAACAGACCGCGGTCGTCCCCGGCACCGATGCGACCGCGCTCATCGTCCCCAGCCTCGCCGGCTCGCTCACCGCCGTCCTGGACCAGCGCAAAGTCCTCGCCGCCAGGATCGAGGAGCTCCTGGAGGCCCACCCTCTTTCGAAGGTCCCGACCTCGATGCCCGGCATCGGCGTCAGGACCGGAGCCCGGATCCTCATCGACGTCGGCGACGGCAGCCGCTTCCCCTCCGCCGCCCACCTCGCCGCCTACGCGGGCCTGGCCCCGGCGACCAGGAGCTCGGGATCGTCGATCCGCGGCGAACAGCCCTCCCGGAGAGGCAACAAGCAGCTCAAACGCGCGTTCTTCCTCTCCGCGTTCGCTGCCCTGAACGACCCCGCCTCCCGGGCCTACTACGACAAGAAGACAGCCCAGGGGAAGCACCACACGCAAGCCCTCCTCTGCCTCGCCCGCCGAAGAGCCGACGTCCTCTTCGCCATGCTCAGAGACGGCACCTTCTACGAACCCCGGCCGGCGGAGGTCACCTGAGCGGCGGCTCGGTCAGGAGGACGACCCGGTCGGCCCCGACCTCGAATCCGAGCACCGGATGGCCGTGGTCGCCCTCCGGGTCCATGAGCACGGGCTTGCCCAAACCCCGCCCGATCTCCCGCAGAAATCCGCAGAACGCATCGAGTCGCTCCTGGCCCTGCAACTCCCCCAGGTCGACGTCGAAGTCGATTTCGTCGTGGTCGTGGAAACGGAAGATCGCCAACACACCACCCGTCGGCCAGACCCGCAGGTTCGGACACTCGGCGTCACGCGGGCGGGACAGCACGGCCCTCGCCCGGGGCACCGGCAGCACCATCTCGCCCTCGGAGTACCGGCACTTCCAGCCTCTCGCCTCGACAAGATCAAGGACCGTCTGCCAGTCCTCCACCGAGGCGTCAGGGACACGCATGTCCGGCAGGGATCCCATCAGGTCGGGATCGAAGAAACACTTCACGTCATCCCACAGCAGATCGGGCACACCACCATGTTGCCCGGCTCCCCACCCCGAATGCAGCCCGATTTCCCTTGACGAAACCCATAGGGGCACCCCCCGCACCCGTCGAACGCCGAGCCCGGTCAACGCCCTCCGCTGCGCCGGGGTCAGTTCCGCCCAGCTCGTCTTCTGTCGCTGAAGCCATCGTCCGACGGGTTCGCCGCCGATGGTGTGACCCGGCGTCAACTCGGCCGGGCGCCCACCGCCTTCCACGTGCAGCCGGACCAGGGCGAGTATCCGCTGCCAGTCCACCGACCATCGCCGTGCCGGGTCGGTGCGGCCCATGGGGTTCCAGTCGGGGTCGACGGCGGCGAGCCGTTCCCATCGCTGCGCCCGGCGGGCGGGGTTGGTGCGGGTTTCCAGGGGTCGGCGGCAGTTGGCGAGTACGTCGTCTCACTTGGGTTGTGCGGGTGTGGTGCGCTGACCTGCGGTGCGGCACGGATTGAGAATGTGGTTTGTGTTTTGTGACCTGGGATTTCGGTGTGTGGATGGGGCGCGCTCGTTCGCGAGGGGTCGGTTGACCTGCGGTGTCGCAGAGTTTGAGAGGGATGTGCAACGCGATTGAGAATTCCCTTTGGGAAGCGGTGTGTTCGCTGGCCGGGATGGTGGTGGGCGGTGTGTCGGAGGGTCCGGGTTGGGGAGCCGGCGGTACGGAGTTGTCGTTGGTGGATGTGGTCGGTGGTTCCTGTGATCCGGTGGCGTTCGTCGTCGGTTTGCGGGTTCCGGGGTGTGTGCCCGTGGTGGCTCCGGGTGAGCGTGCGGGTGAGGGCACGTTGTGGTTGACGGCCGGCTGCGGGGTTCCGTCGGTGGCCGCGGCGGGTTTTGCCGGGGGCCGGTGTCCGAATGTCCTTCAGGCGGGGCCGCGTTCGCTCTGGAGCGAGGTGGAGGAGGTTTCGCTGGTGGGTCGGCCTGAGGTGTTCGACTTCGGTCTGACCGTGACGGTGAGGTCCGCCAGCTCCCGTGGTTCGGCGGTCCCGATCACGAGTGTGAAGTTGCGGTTGGGTGTCGTGGTGGCCGCGTGAGTATGTCGTCGATCGTGTGACAGATCTGCCTGGTCACAGCCATGTAGGGCCCTGGTCGCGTCTTTCCGGTGCGGTTTTGTGGCGTCATGGAAACGACGTCCCGCAGGTCGGCGTCCTGCAACTTCCCCTTGGGCCGCCCGCTGTCCGGCTTTTACCAGAACGTCCCGCCCGCGTCATCGGAATGCCGTTTTCGGCGTCACGGTGACGCGGTTTCCGTGTTCCTGGAGGAAGCGGTGTTCCGACGGCCGGGTCGTCCGGCTCCCGGGGCCGGGCAGGAAAAAGGGGAAGGGGGGAGTGGTGGTGACCGACGCACCCGAGGACGACCTGTGGGCAACCGGTGTGGTGCCGGCGGCTGCGGCCCGGGAGCAAGTGATCGCCCGCCTCACGGGGTTGGAAGCCCGGGGCGCGTTGACGCCCGAGCACCTCCGACTGGCTGCAGCCGCAGCGGGGAAGTCACCACGCACCCTGCAGCGCTGGCTGCAAACGGCCCGTGAGGAAGGCCGTACCACCCCTCGCCCACGGCCACGGTTCACGATCACCGCCGACCTGCACGCCCGGCTGGCGCTGTGGGGCGGGAACGCGGCAGCCGTGCACCGCGAGTTGATCGCCGAGGCCCACGCGGCCGCCACACACCGCACCACAGGAACAGGGGACACGAGCACGGCCCCGCCGGACGTTCCGTCACTGGCCACACTGCAACGCGCGATACGCCGAGACGTCAACACCGGCCAACGCGCCGCGTTCAAAGGCGGAGAACGCGCCCGCCGCCTCCACGACGTCCACCTGGCCCGCCCACGCCAATGGCGCAACGCCTGCTGGGAAGCCGACCACAAACACCTACCCGTCCAGGTCGAGTTGGAAGGGGAACTGGTCACACCGTGGGTCACCTGGTTCATCGACTGCGCCACCGGAGCCGTCCCCGGCGCGGCCGTCACCCCCCACACCCCCTCCCGCGACGCGATCCTGGCCGCGCTGCGCATCGCCATGTCACGAGACGAACCCGACGGCCCCTACGGCCCGATCGGTGGTCTACCCGAACTCGTCCGCGTGGACCGCGGCAAGGACTTCCTCTCCCGCACCGTCACCACCGCGCTCGGCGCGTTCGCCGTACCCGTGCACGACCTGCCGCCATACCGCCCGGACCTCAAAGGCACGGTGGAAAACCTCAACGCCTGCGTGGCGAGTACGTTCTGCATCGCCCTGCCCGGCCACCTCCACACCCCCACCACCTCACTCCGCGCACGACCCCCAAAAACCGCCCCCACCCACGTACTGCCCTTCGTCGAATTCACCTCCCGACTCCTGGACTGGATCGCGTGGTGGAACACCGAACACCACAGCCAGGCCCACGCCGGCACCCCGCTGCAGGCGTGGAACGCCGACCCGACCCCGATCGAGGACGTCCCCCCCGACCTGCTCTGGGCCTTCACCCTCGAAGACGACGGCCGAACCAGGACACTGACCACCAAAGGAATCCGCTGGCGCGGCCGCGACTACGTCGGCCCATGGATGCACGGCAAGGACGGCATCCGCGTACGCCTGCGCTACATCCCACACCACGACCACGAGATCGAGGTGTTCGACGCCACCACCCACGCCCACCTGGGCCGCGCCCACCTCGCCGACCAGGCCACAGCCACACAACGCGCCGCACTGCGCCGAGCCAAGGACGCCGAACGCCGCACCCTGGCACACGCCCTGGCCGAGGCCGACCGACAACGCCGACGGCGTTACGCGGCGGTCACCACCGCGACCGCCCCCCGACAACTGGGCGCACTCACCGCCGCGCAGGCCGAGGCCGAGCTGACTCGCTCCCGACAGGCGGACCTGGCCTCGCGCGCGCTGCCGGACCTGATCCCGCCCCGCGAACCACCGACGACCTGGGCACGCCCCCGCACCAGGCAACCGGCGGCCTCCGACACGAACACCGCACCGACAACCGGCGACGACACCGGCGAACGGAACTGCGACACCGCACCGCGCCGACCGCCGAGTCCGTCCGAGGAAGGCGACCGACATGAGCACCGCGACACGCAAGGGCCGCCTGCCCGGTGAACGCGAGGACCACTACATGCGCCTCAAGGGCGCCCAGATCGTGGGCACCAGAACCCTGCTCGCCGTCAGGGAGGACATCCGCGCCGCGATCGACGCGCGCGCGATGATCTGCGTCCACGGCACCGCCGGCCACGGCAAATCCCTCGCGGTGAACGCCTCGCTGCGCGAACTCGCCCCGACCACCACCCACCGCGTGGTCTTCCGCGCCCGCCCCAGCACCCGCGACCTGCGCCACGAACTCTTCCACGCCCTCGGCCTGCCCGGCCGCCCACCCTCCCACGCGATCGAGTTCGACCGCATGCTCCGCGGCGCCCTGGAGGAACGCCGGGTGTTGGTCTGCGACGAGGCCCAATGGCTGTCGAAACTCTGTTTCGAATACCTGCGCTACCTCTGGGACGACACCGACACCGACCTGACCATCGTCTTCACCGGAGGCAACGGCTGCTTCGAGATGCTCCAGAGCGAACCCATGCTCGAATCCCGCGTATACGCCTGGCAGGAGATCGGCCCGATGCCCCTGGACGAAGTCCTCGCCGTCATCCCCGCCTTCCACCCGATCTGGGCCGAGGCCGACCCGGACCTGATCGCCACCTGCGACCGCGAAGCCGCCCACGGCAACTTCCGCGCCTGGGCGAAGATCACCCACCACCTCACCACCGGCCTGGACGCCACCGACCGCACCCGCGTCGACGAGGAACTCCTGCGCTGGGCCTACAGCAAACTCACCCGCCGAGCACCCGCCCGATGACGAACACCCCGTTCCTCCCACCGGTGACGGTGGTCCTCGACCCCTTCGACGACGTGACCCACACCCGCGCCGCGCTCCACGCCCACCACCCCGCCCAAGGGCGACTGACCGTCCACCCCACGCCCGCCGCCACCTCACCACTCACGCTCGCCTACGACGTCCTCGCCGCCCTGGGCAAGCCCGTCCCCTTCGCCCACCCCAGCGGTCCCCGCAACCAGCAGATCCGGAACCGGATCGCATGGGCCACCGCCGCGGCATGGATTCTCACCACCGACATCACCCACCTGACACTGCTGCGCGCACACCTACTGCCCCCATCGTGCTGGCAACACCTGCTGACCCTGCGCGCGCACACCGGGATCCGCCTCCAGGCGGTGTGCCACCGCCCCACGGTCCCCACCGCCCTGACCCGCGCGCTCGCCACCGTCCCGCACCACCTCGCCGACGCCGCCGCACTGCTCCCACCCACCGACCCCAAGCCCGACATCGCGGCCTCCGCAGTGCCGCGGCGGCCCACGAACCGGTGGATCACCCTGCCCGCCCTGGCCCGCCTGGGCGAGCGCAGCCGGCACGAACCACCGCGCCCCGGATGCGGCTGCACCCCGCGCAGTCGCCGTTTCCCCGCCCGCACCTTCGCCCGACTGCGTCCACCCGTCGTGCCGCGCCTGCGGCAGGCCACCGCGGCGGAGATCCTCCGCAGGCTCGACGCCGCCACCGCCCACCCCCGCCCCGCAGCAGCGGTGGTGGCCACGGTGCTCACGGCCGCCTCCACCGCCCAGCTCGTGTGGACCCGCGCCACCGACCTCTCCCCGGATGCCGACGCCCTGCTCCTGCACGATCCGTCCGGTTACCACTACGGCTGCGTGGAGTATCCCGTGCCGCCCTGGGCTCGCCGTTCGTTGATCGCCGCCCGTCACCTGACGTGGATCACCTCCGGCGTGAGCGCCTTCCTGTTCGTCGACCCGAGCGATCCCCACGGGATCGCCCCCGAACTCCCCGCGCTCGCCGATCGATGCCGGCTCCGCGCGCGTGCCCCCCAACCTCCACCATCCCGGCGGCGCGGGACCCGATGACCACACCGACCCGGCCCGCCCCCACCGCACAGGCTTCGTGTAAGGAATCAACATTTCGGTAAGTGGTAAGGAATTGTTCGAAAGTTCCTCATGCGAAGCCCCGCCGACGCCTCTCCCACTCGCCCGACGACCCGACGAATCCCCGGAGCGTGAGGGGCTGCCGATCACCCGCCCCCGATGGGTGCCTGCTCGGTGACGGGGCGGTTGGCCTGTGGTGCCGCAGGGTTTGAGAAGGCCGCGCAACACGATTGAGGATTGCCTGTCGGACACGGCGTGGGGGTGGGATCACACGATGCCGAGCATGCCGAGTTGCGGACGCGGCCTCGTCGAGTCGTCCGTGGGCACAACCCGTACCTCGGTCCGGTTCCTGCGTCCCGGTTCCGGGAGTTGCTCGTGTCCGGTCTGCTGCGTGGGGGTCGCCGGCCGCTGCGCCGGGTGGAGGGTTGTCGACCTGCAGGTTCCGGGGTTTTCGGGCTGATTTTCCCGCCGGGTTTTCCTTACGACTTTCGGGCGTGGTTTCCGGGGGTATGGGGCGTCGGCGGGTGGGTTGTGGCGGGCTCGGGTGTGAGGGCCGCAGGAGGGTGTCCAGGCCGCTTGTCGGGGGTTCCTGGTGTGGGTGTCGGGGTGGGCTTGCGATGGCTGTGGAGGGCCGGTTCGATGCGCTGGGGTCGGTGCCGGTTCGGCCCGTCGGGTGCGGCGGTGGGGCCGCGGAGCGGGCTCGTGGGGTCCTGTGTGGTTGTCCGGTGGATTCTCATCGGACTGTCCATGGGGTGCGTGGGTGCGAAATCGGGATCCGTCTTTGTCCGTGGGGGAGTTGGTGATCTCGTCGCGGTCGGGTGAGTGGGACGACGCCCTGGGATCGGCCGGCCGCACGGTGAGAATGCCCTGCCCGGCGTGACGGGACGCACCAGGCCGGGGTTGGGGTCCGGTGGGGCCTGTGGATTTCCCCGAATCGTACCCGGCAAGAAGTTCTGATGCATGGTCTTGTTGCGTGATGCGACACCCACCTATATTGGAAGTCTTCGACTGGTCATGAAGTCGCCTGTTTCCAATGATGGTTGGCGCATGACGATCTCAAGTCCTCTGGCATCGTGCGATGTTGGTTTGCCCCACCGGTCGTTGTCTCGAATCGCCGGTCCCGCAGTGGAGACGGAACCACACACCAACCCGCCGTGCTGCCAGCACAGTTCCGGAGCCCATCGATCGGGGGGACCGGTGCGTTCGGTTCGGCGGGCAATCGCGTAGCGATTGCGTGTTGGTTGGAAGTGACGGAGTCACTTCCAACCAACACCTCTTGCGACCCGTAGGGTCGCGCGT